>NZ_CP029983.1:0-5822500 GCF_003290225.1 Pseudomonas sp. LG1E9
GGTCGTCTCGGCGGTGCTGAAATCGCACGTACTGAATGGTATCGCGAAGGTCGTGTGCCACTGCACACCCTGCGTGCCGACATCGACTATGCAACTACGAAGCTCACACCACTTACGGTGTGATCGGTGTAAAGGTTTGGATCTTCAAAGGCGAAGTAATTGGTGGTCGCCAAGAAGAACTGAAACCACAAGCACCAGCGCCTCGTAAAAAAGCTGCTAAGTAAGGGGTACGCCAAATGTTGCAACCAAAGCGTACGAAGTTCCGCAAGCAGATGACAGGCCACAACCGTGGTCTGGCTCAGCGCGGTAGCAAAGTCAGCTTCGGCGAGTTCGCGCTGAAGTCTGTAGCTCGTGGTCGTCTCACCGCTCGTCAGATCGAGTCAGCGCGTCGTGCACTGACCCGTCACGTTAAACGTGGCGGCAAGATCTGGATCCGTGTATTCCCGGACAAGCCGATCTCCAAAAAACCTCTTGAGGTTCGGATGGGTAAAGGTAAGGGTAACGTGGAATACTGGGTAGCCCAGATTCAGCCAGGCAAAGTCCTGTATGAAATCGAGGGTGTAACTGAAGAGCTGGCGCGTGAGGCTTTTGCCCTGGCTGCTGCAAAGCTGCCGCTCGCCACCGCCTTTGTTAAACGGACGTGATGTGATGAAAGCGAATGAACTTCGTGAAAAATCCGCACAGCAGCTGAACGAGCAACTGCTCGGCCTGCTGCGCGACCAGTTCAATCTGCGCATGCAGAAAGCAACTGGCCAGTTGGGGCAGTCTCATCTGCTCTCGCAAGTTAAGCGTGACATTGCTCGCGTGAAGACTGTGCTCAACCAGCAGGCAGGTAAGTGATCATGGCTGAAGCCGAAAAGACTGTCCGTACGCTGACTGGCCGTGTTGTCAGCGACAAGATGGACAAAACCATCACCGTACTGATCGAGCGTCGCGTTAAGCACCCGATCTACGGTAAATATGTTAAGCGTTCGACTAAGCTGCACGCGCACGACGAAACCAATCAGTGCCACATCGGCGACAAAGTCACTATTCGTGAAACTCGTCCGCTGGCCAAGACCAAGTCTTGGGCACTGGTTGATGTTCTCGAACGCGCTGTGGAAGTCTAAGGACTAGGGGTCGGAGAAATTATATGATTCAGACTCAATCCATGCTCGATGTGGCCGATAACAGCGGCGCTCGCCGTGTTATGTGCATCAAGGTGCTGGGTGGCTCCCATCGTCGTTACGCTGGTATCGGTGACATCATCAAGGTTACCGTGAAGGAAGCAATTCCTCGCGGCAAAGTGAAAAAAGGCCAAGTGATGACTGCTGTTGTAGTCCGCACTCGTCACGGCGTACGTCGTGCTGATGGCTCCATTATCCGCTTTGATGGTAACGCTGCTGTTCTTCTGAACAACAAGCAAGAGCCAATCGGCACCCGTATCTTTGGGCCAGTGACCCGTGAACTTCGTACTGAGAAGTTCATGAAGATCGTCTCGCTCGCCCCAGAAGTGCTGTAAGGAGATCCGACATGCAAAAGATTCGTCGTGACGACGAGATCATCGTGATCGCCGGCAAAGACAAAGGTAAGCGCGGTAAGGTGCTTAAGGTTCTCGCCAATAACCGTCTGGTTATCGGTGGTCTGAACCTGGTCAAGCGTCATACCAAGCCTAACCCGATGTCGGGCGTACAAGGCGGTATCGTCGAAAAAAGAAGCTCCACTGGACGCTTCTAACGTCGCCATTTTCAACGGCGAAACCAACAAGGCTGACCGCGTTGGTTTCAAAGTAGAAGACGGCAAGAAAATTCGTGTCTTCAAGTCGACCCAAAAAGCGGTTGATGCTTGAACACTGCTAGGTAGAAGACCATGGCACGACTAAAAGAGATTTACTGGAAAGAAATCGCACCGAAGCTTAAGGAAGAACTTAAGCTTTCGAACGTGATGGAAGTTCCACGCGTTACCAAAATCACCCTGAACATGGGTCTGGGCGAAGCTGTCGGCGACAAAAAAGTCATCGAGCATGCTGTTGCTGACCTGGAAAAGATCACCGGCCAGAAAGTCGTTGTGACCTACGCTCGGAAATCCATCGCTGGCTTTAAAGTCCGTGAAGGTTGGCCGATCGGCGTCAAAGTGACCCTGCGCCGTGAGCGTATGTATGAATTCCTGGATCGTCTGCTGTCGATCTCCCTGCCTCGGGTCCGCGACTTCCGCGGCCTGAATGCAAGTCCTTCGATGGTCGTGTAACTACAGCATGGGCGTGAAAGAGCAGATCATCTTCCCGGAAATCGACTACGACAAGATCGATGCTCTCCGCGGTCTGGACATCACCCTGACCACCACTGCCAAGAACGATGATGAAGGCCGCGCTCTGCTGCGTGCGTTCAAATTCCCGTTCCGCAACTGATTGGAGTAGGACCATGGCCAAGATGAGCATGAAAAACCGCGAGCTGAAGCGTCAGCTCACGGTTGCCAAGTACGCCAAGAAGCGTGCAGCACTGAAAGCAATCATCGTAGATCTGAACGCAAGTCCAGAAGCGCGTTGGGAAGCGACAGTTGCCCTGCAGAAGCAGCCACGTGACGCAAGCGCCTCGCGCATGCGTAACCGCTGCCGCTGACCGGTCGTCCACACGGCGTTTACCGCAAGTTCGGCCTCGGCCGTAACAAACTGCGTGAAGCGGCAATGCGTGGTGACGTACCAGGTCTGGTTAAAGCCAGCTGGTAAGTACTTTCAGCGTCGGGGCGGTCAAAATCGCAAGATACTGACCGCCGGTGACCTTGAATCTGGAACAAGCCCCTTTTGGGGCTTGTTTCATTTCCGGAGTGTGTCTAAAATACGCGGCTCGCCTGAGCCCGTGTTTTTTTACCCGGAGATTCTCGGCGACATATGTAGCCGCAAGGCTAATTTTTTTGTATTAGGAGCGTCTAGCCCATGAGTATGCAGGACCCGTTAGCGGACATGCTAACTCGTATCCGTAATGCCCAGATGGCTGAAAAGTCCGTCGTAAGCATGCCATTTCCAAGTTGAAGGTAGCTGTTGCCAAAGTCCTGAAAGACGAAGGCTACATTGCGGGTTATCAGATCAGCAGCGAAATCAAACCACTGCTGTCCATCGAGCTGAAGTACTTCGAAGGCCGTTCGGTCATCGAGGAAGTGAAGCGCGTTAGCCGTCCAGGCCTGCGTCAGTACAAGTCCGCTGAAGATCTGCCGAAGGTTCGTGGCGGTCTGGGCGTGTCTATCGTCTCCACCAACAAAGGTGTGATGACGGATCGTGCTGCGCGCGCTGCCGGTGTCGGCGGCGAAGTTCTTTGCACTGTGTTCTAAGGGGGGATAAGCATGTCTCGCGTCGCTAAGAACCCCGTTAAGCTGCCAGCCGGTGTCGAAGTAAAATTCGCAGGCCAACAGCTTTCGGTGAAGGGTGCCAAGGGCACTCTTGAACTGAACATCCATTCGTCCGTTGAGATCGTTGAAGAAGCTGGTGAGCTGCGTTTCGCTGCTCGCAATGGCGATCAACAAACTCGCGCAATGGCCGGTACCACGCGTGCGTTGGTAAACAACATGGTCCAAGGCGTAAGCCAAGGCTTCGAGCGTAAGCTCCAGCTGGTCGGTGTTGGTTACAAAGCGCAAGCAAAAGGCACGGTTTTGAACCTGGCCCTTGGCTTCTCGCACCCAGTGGATTACGAACTGCCGGAAGGCATCACCGCTGAGACCCCTAGCCAGACCGATATCCTGATCAAGGGTATTGATAAGCAGCTGGTAGGTCAGGTGGCCGCTGAGATCCGCGACTTCCGTCCACCAGAGCCGTACAAAGGCAAAGGTGTGCGCTACGCGGACGAAGTCGTCCGTCGTAAAGAAGCCAAGAAGAAGTAGGGCATAGCAAATGACCGACAAAAAAGTTACTCGACTGCGTCGCGCTCGCAAAGCACGCCTGAAAATGCACGAACTAGAAGTCGTGCGTCTCTGCGTGTACCGCTCGTCGCAGCACATCTACGCCCAGGTCATCTCGGCCGACGGCAACAAAGTCCTGGCAAGCGCCTCGACTTTGGATAAAGAACTGCGTGATGGTGCCACCGGCAACATCGACGCGGCCACAAAGGTTGGCCAGCTGGTCGCAACACGTGCTAAGGCCGTGGGCGTCTCGCAAGTGGCTTTCGACCGCTCTGGCTTCAAGTACCACGGTCGCGTTAAAGCGCTGGCTGATGCTGCTCGTGAAGCTGGGCTGGAGTTCTAAGTTATGTCAAATAACGACCAAAAGCGCGACGAAGGCTACATTGAGAAGCTGGTTCAAGTTAACCGCGTAGCCAAAACCGTTAAAGGCGGCCGTATCTTCACTTTCACCGCGTTGACCGTGGTGGGTGATGGTAAAGGGCGTGTTGGCTTCGGCCGTGGCAAGTCACGTGAAGTGCCTGCTGCGATCCAGAAGGCGATGGAAGCTGCTCGTCGCAACATGATCCAAGTTGATCTGAACGGCACCACGCTGCAATACGCTATGAAGTCCGCTCACGGCGCTTCGAAGGTGTACATGCAGCCTGCTTCTGAAGGTACCGGTATCATCGCTGGCGGCGCTATGCGTGCTGTCCTCGAAGTTGCTGGCGTTCAGAACGTTCTGGCCAAGTGCTACGGTTCGACTAACCCGGTAAACGTGGTTCACGCCACTTTCAAAGGTTTTGAAAGCTATGCAGTCTCCTGAATCCATTGCCGCCAAGCGTGGCAAAAGTGTCAAGGAGATCTTCTGATCATGGCTACCGTTAAAGTAACGCTGATCAAAAGCATGACCGGCCGCATTCCTAACCACAAACTGTGCGTTAAGGGTTTGGGTCTGCGTCGCATCGGTCACACTGTAGAAGTCCAGGATACTCCGAGAATCGCGGGATGATCAACAAGGCTTACTACATGCTGCGTGTAGAGGGTTAATCGATGAAACTCAATGATCTGAGTCCAGCGCCGGGTTCCCGTCGCGAAAAGCATCGTCCGGGCCGTGGTATCGGTAGCGGTTTGGGTAAAGACTGGTGGCCGTGGCCACAAAGGTCAAACCTCCCGCTCCGGTGGCACCATCGCTCCAGGCTTTGAAGGCGGTCAACAGCCGCTGCATCGTCGCCTGCCTAAGTTCGGTTTCGTATCCCTGAAAGCTATGGATCGCGCAGAAGTGCGTCTGTCCGAGCTGGCTAAAGTGGAAGGCGACATCGTTACTGTGCAGACCCTGAAAGATGCCAACGTGATCAACGTCAACGTACAGCGTGTGAAAATCATGCTGTCCGGTGAAGTGACTCGCGCTGTCACTATCGGCAAGGGAATCGGCGCCACCAAAGGTGCGCGTTCGGCTATCGAAGCAGCTGGCGGCAAGTTCGAGGAATAAATGGCTAAGCAAGGTGCTCTCTCAGCGCTCGGCAAAGGCGGTATGTCTGAACTTTGGGCTCGTCTGCGTTTTCTGTTCTTGGCGATTATCGTCTACCGAATAGGCGCACACATCCCGGTTCCAGGTATCAACCCGGACCGACTCGCAGACCTGTTTCGACAGAATGAGGGGACCATTCTTAGCTTGTTCAACATGTTTTCCGGCGGTGCGCTGGAGCGGATGAGCATCTTTGCACTGGGGATCATGCCGTACATTTCGGCATCGATCATCATGCAGTTGATGACCGCCGTCAGCCCGCAGCTGGAGCAGTTGAAGAAGGAAGGTGAAGCTGGCCGTCGCAAGATTAGCCAGTACACCCGCTACGGCACTGTCGCTCTCGCCTTGGTTCAAGCTATCGGCATGTCCGTTGGTTTGGCAGGGCAGGGCGTTGCGTTCACTGGTGACTTTGGCTTCCATTTCGTTGCGGTATCCACGTTTGTGGCTGGCGCAATGTTTATGATGTGGCTGGGTGAGCAGATTACTGAGCGTGGTGTTGGTAACGGTATCTCGATGTTGATTTTCGCAGGTATCGTCGCCGGTCTTCCGAGAGCGATTGGGCAGTCTTTCGAGTCTGCACGTCAGGGTGATATCAATATTTTCGCCCTTGTCGCCATCGGTTTGCTGGCAGTAGCGATTATCGGTTTTGTGGTGTTCATTGAGCGTGGTCAGCGTCGTATTGCTGTTCACTACGCCAAGCGTCAGCAGGGCCGTAAGGTTTTTGCTGCGCAGACCAGCCACTTGCCGCTGAAAGTGAATATGGCCGGTGTTATTCCGGCAATTTTCGCGAGCAGCATTTTGCTGTTTCCGGCTTCGTTGGGTACCTGGTTTGGTCAGTCTGAAAACATGGGCTGGCTGCAGGACCTATCTCAGTCGATCGCTCCTGGTCAGCCGTTGAATATTCTGCTGTTTAGTGCAGGGATTATTTTCTTCTGCTTCTTCTATACGGCGTTGATGTTCAATCCGAAAGACGTAGCGGAAAACCTGAAGAAGTCCGGTGCCTTTATTCCGGGTATCCGTCCAGGTGAGCAGTCTGCACGCTACATTGACGGCGTTCTGACTCGTTTGACCCTGTTCGGTGCTCTATATATGACGGCCGTGTGCTTGTTGCCCAGTTCCTGGTGGTTGCAGCAAACGTTCCGTTCTACCTTGGCGGGACCTCGTTGCTGATCGTCGTCGTGGTTGTGATGGACTTCATGTCCCAAGTACAATCGCACCTCGTTTCGCACCAGTACGAATCCCTGATGAAGAAAGAAGGGAAGCTACGGCAGCGGCATGTTGCGCTGAGTACCCATAAGGTTCGAGGAGTTGGTGATGAAAGTTCGTGCATCGGTGAAAAAGCTGTGCCGTAACTGCAAGATTATTCGCCGCGAAGGTGTTGTTCGAGTAATTTGCAGCGCGGAACCGCGTCACAAACAGCGCCAAGGCTGAGTGTGATCCGCTTGAAGCCCGGCAGCT
Source organism: Pseudomonas sp. LG1E9 (assembly GCF_003290225.1). Classification (NCBI taxonomy): domain Bacteria; kingdom Pseudomonadati; phylum Pseudomonadota; class Gammaproteobacteria; order Pseudomonadales; family Pseudomonadaceae; genus Pseudomonas; species Pseudomonas sp. LG1E9. Next base: position 6,830 of record NZ_CP029983.1, read on the forward strand.
AGTGCGCTGCCGGGTTGATTATTTGTTATTACAGCGATATTATCTCGCGCCCTATTTCTTGGCTTCCGGGGCGTAGGTAGCTGTCAATTGGAGTCCCACTGAATGGCCCGTATTGCAGGCGTTAACATTCCAGATAACAAGCACACTGTTATCTCGCTGACCTACATCTATGGTGTTGGTCGCACTACTGCGCAGAAAATTTGCGCAGATACTGGGGTAAACCCAGCCGCGAAGATCAAAGATCTGAGCGCGAGCAGATTGAGCTGTTGCGTGGCGAAGTGGCGAAGTTCACCACTGAAGGTGACCTGCGTCGCGAAATCAACATGAAAATCAAGCGTTTGATGGACCTCGGTTGCTACCGTGGTCTGCGTCATCGTCGTGGTCTTCCAGTACGCGGTCAGCGTACCAAGACTAACGCGCGTACCCGTAAAGGTCCGCGTAAGCCGATCCGCAAGTAATCGCCCACGCGAATCGACAGGAAAATTATCATGGCAAAACCTGCTGCTCGTCCTCGTAAAAAAGTTAAAAAGACAGTGGTTGATGGCATCGCCCACATCCATGCATCTTTTAACAACACAATCGTGACCATCACCGACCGTCAAGGTAACGCGCTTTCTTGGGCTACCTCCGGTGGTTCGGGTTTCCGCGGTTCCCGCAAGTCCACCCCGTTTGCCGCTCAAGTAGCTGCTGAACGTGCTGGTCAAGCTGCGCTGGAATATGGCCTGAAAAACCTCGACGTTAACGTCAAAGGTCCAGGTCCAGGTCGTGAGTCTGCTGTCCGTGCTTTGAACGGCTGTGGCTATAAGATCGCCAGCATCACCGACGTGACGCCAATCCCGCACAACGGGTGCCGTCCGCCGAAGAAGCGCCGCGTGTAATCCAGGAGATTGTAAAGAATGGCTCGTTACATTGGTCCAAATGCAAACTCGCTCGTCGTGAAGGCACCGATCTCTTCTTGAAGAGCGGCGTGCGCGCGATCGAATCGAAGTGCAACATTGAAGCAGCACCTGGTATCCACGGCCAACGCCGCGGTCGCCAGTCCGACTACGGCACCCCAACTGCGTGAAAAGCAGAAGGTCCGTCGTATTTACGGCGTTCTCGAGCGTCAGTTCAGCGGCTACTACAAAGAAGCTGCTGGCAAGAAAGGTGCAACCGGTGAAAACCTGCTGCAACTGCTCGAATGCCGTCTGGACAACGTTGTATACCGTATGGGCTTTGGTTCGACTCGTGCCGAATCCCGTCAGCTGGTATCGCACAAATCCGTAAGCGTAAACGGCCAAACCGTTAACGTCCCGTCCTACCAGGTTCGTGCTGGTGACGTGGTCGCGATTCGCGAGAAAGCAAAAAACCAACTTCGCATTGTCCAAGCTCTCGATCTGTGTGCCCAACGTGCCGCGTAGAATGGGTAGAAGTAGACACTGAGAAGAAGTCGGGCGTTTTCAAGAACGTTCCTGCTCGCAGTGATCTGTCCGCCGACATCAACGAAAGCCTGATTGTCGAGCTCTACTCCAAGTAAGGGCTAGAAATAGGTGCATCCATGCAGATTTCGGTAAATGAGTTCCTGACACCCCGCCACATTGATGTGCAGGTTGTCAGTCCAACCCGCGCCAAGATCACTCTCGAGCCTCTCGAGCGTGGTTTTGGCCACACCCTGGGCAACGCGCTGCGCCGCATCCTGTTGTCCTCAATGCCCGGCTGTGCAGTAGTCGAGGCCGAGATTGACGGTGTGCTCCACGAGTACAGCGCCATCGAAGGTGTACAGGAAGACGTAATTGAAATCCTGTTGAACCTTAAAGGTCTGGCTATCAAGCTGCACGGCCGTGACGAAGTTACGCTGACCTTGTCGAAGAAGGGTTCGGGGTGGTTACCGCTGCCGATATTCAGCTGGATCATGATGTCGGCAAGCGACAATATTCAACGCGATCGGCCGGTTCAGACCACGAGCTAAGTGGTTCAGGGCGCCGTTAGACGCCAGGTTAGCGATTACGTGATCGGGATTAACGATCTCGACATCATGATCCAGCTGAATATCGGCAGCGGTAACCACCCCGAACCCTTCTTCGACAAGGTCAGCGTAACTTCGTCACGGCCGTGCAGCTTGATAGCCAGACCTTTAAGGTTCAACAGGATTTCAATTACGTCTTCCTGTACACCTTCGATGGCGCTGTACTCGTGGAGCACACCGTCAATCTCGGCCTCGACTACTGCACAGCCGGGCATTGAGGACAACAGGATGCGGCGCAGCGCGTTGCCCAGGGTGTGGCCAAAACCACGCTCGAGAGGCTCGAGAGTGATCTTGGCGCGGGTTGGACTGACAACCTGCACATCAATGTGGCGGGGTGTCAGGAACTCATTTACCGAAATCTGCATGGATGCACCTATTTCTAGCCCTTACTTGGAGTAGAGCTCGACAATCAGGCTTTCGTTGATGTCGGCGGACAGATCACTGCGAGCAGGAACGTTCTTGAAAACGCCCGACTTCTTCTCAGTGTCTACTTCTACCCATTCTACGCGGCCACGTTGGGCACACAGATCGAGAGCTTGGACAATGCGAAGTTGGTTTTTTGCTTTCTCGCGAATCGCGACCACGTCACCAGCACGAACCTGGTAGGACGGGACGTTAACGGTTTGGCCGTTTACGCTTACGGATTTGTGCGATACCAGCTGACGGGATTCGGCACGAGTCGAACCAAAGCCCATACGGTATACAACGTTGTCCAGACGGCATTCGAGCAGTTGCAGCAGGTTTTCACCGGTTGCACCTTTCTTGCCAGCAGCTTCTTTGTAGTAGCCGCTGAACTGACGCTCGAGAACGCCGTAAATACGACGGACCTTCTGCTTTTCACGCAGTTGGGTGCCGTAGTCGGACTGGCGACCGCGGCGTTGGCCGTGGATACCAGGTGCTGCTTCAATGTTGCACTTCGATTCGATCGCGCGCACGCCGCTCTTCAAGAAGAGATCGGTGCCTTCACGACGAGCGAGTTTGCATTTTGGACCAATGTAACGAGCCATTCTTTACAATCTCCTGGATTACACGCGGCGCTTCTTCGGCGGACGGCACCCGTTGTGCGGGATTGGCGTCACGTCGGTGATGCTGGCGATCTTATAGCCACAGCCGTTCAAAGCACGGACAGCAGACTCACGACCTGGACCTGGACCTTTGACGTTAACGTCGAGGTTTTTCAGGCCATATTCCAGCGCAGCTTGACCAGCACGTTCAGCAGCTACTTGAGCGGCAAACGGGGTGGACTTGCGGGAACCGCGGAAACCCGAACCACCGGAGGTAGCCCAAGAAAGCGCGTTACCCTTGACGGTCCGGTGATGGGTCACGATTGTGGTTGTTAAAAGATGCATGGATGTGGGCGATGCCATCAACCACTGTCTTTTTAACTTTTTTACGAGGACGAGCAGCAGGTTTTGCCATGATAATTTTCCTGTCGATTCGCGTGGGCGATTACTTGCGGATCGGCTTACGCGGACCTTTACGGGTACGCGCGTTAGTCTTGGTACGCTGACCGCGTACCTGGAAGACCACGACGATGACGCAGACCACGGTAGCAACCGAGGTCCATCAAACGCTTGATTTTCATGTTGATTTCGCGACGCAGGTCACCTTCAGTGGTGAACTTCGCCACTTCGCCACGCAACAGCTCAATCTGCTCGTCGCTCAGATCTTTGATCTTCGCGGCTGGGTTTACCCCAGTATCTGCGCAAATTTTCTGCGCAGTAGTGCGACCAACACCATAGATGTAGGTCAGCGAGATAACAGTGTGCTTGTTATCTGGAATGTTAACGCCTGCAATACGGGCCATTCAGTGGGACTCCAATTGACAGCTACCTACGCCCCGGAAGCCAAGAAATAGGGGCGCGAGATAATATCGCTGTAATAACAAATAATCAACCCGGCAGCGCACTAGCTGCCGGGCTTCAAGCGGATCACACTCAGCCTTGGCGCTGTTTTGTGACGCGGTTCCGCGCTGCAAATTACTCGAACACACCTTCGCGGCGAATAATCTTGCAGTTACGGCACAGCTTTTTCACCGATGCACGAAACTTTCATCACCAACTCCTCGAACCTTATGGGGTACTCAGCGCAACATGCCGCTGCCCGTAGCCCTTCAGGTTGGCTTTTCTTCATCAGGGATTCGTACTGGTGCGAAACGAGGTGCGATTGTACTTGGGACATGAAGTCCATCACAACCACGACGACGATCAGCAACGAGGTCCCGCCAAGGTAGAACGGAACGTTTGCTGCAACCACCAGGAACTGGGGCAACAAGCACACGGCCGTCATATATAGAGCACCGAACAGGGTCAAACGAGTCAGAACGCCGTCAATGTAGCGTGCAGACTGCTCACCTGGACGGATACCCGGAATAAAGGCACCGGACTTCTTCAGGTTTTCCGCTACGTCTTTCGGATTGAACATCAACGCCGTATAGAAGAAGCAGAAGAAAATAATCCCTGCACTAAACAGCAGAATATTCAACGGCTGACCAGGAGCGATCGACTGAGATAGGTCCTGCAGCCAGCCCATGTTTTCAGACTGACCAAACCAGGTACCCAACGAAGCCGGAAACAGCAAAATGCTGCTCGCGAAAATTGCCGGAATAACACCGGCCATATTCACTTTCAGCGGCAAGTGGCTGGTCTGCGCAGCAAAAACCTTACGGCCCTGCTGACGCTTGGCGTAGTGAACAGCAATACGACGCTGACCACGCTCAATGAACACCACAAAACCGATAATCGCTACTGCCAGCAAACCGATGGCGACAAGGGCGAAAATATTGATATCACCCTGACGTGCAGACTCGAAAGACTGCCCAATCGCTCTCGGAAGACCGGCGACGATACCTGCGAAAATCAACATCGAGATACCGTTACCAACACCACGCTCAGTAATCTGCTCACCCAGCCACATCATAAACATTGCGCCAGCCACAAACGTGGATACCGCAACGAAATGGAAGCCAAAGTCACCAGTGAACGCAACGCCCTGCCCTGCCAAACCAACGGACATGCCGATAGCTTGAACCAAGGCGAGAGCGACAGTGCCGTAGCGGGTGTACTGGCTAATCTTGCGACGGCCAGCTTCACCTTCCTTCTTCAACTGCTCCAGCTGCGGGCTGACGGCGGTCATCAACTGCATGATGATCGATGCCGAAATGTACGGCATGATCCCCAGTGCAAAGATGCTCATCCGCTCCAGCGCACCGCCGGAAAACATGTTGAACAAGCTAAGAATGGTCCCCTCATTCTGTCGAAACAGGTCTGCGAGTCGGTCCGGGTTGATACCTGGAACCGGGATGTGTGCGCCTATTCGGTAGACGATAATCGCCAAGAACAGAAAACGCAGACGAGCCCAAAGTTCAGACATACCGCCTTTGCCGAGCGCTGAGAGAGCACCTTGCTTAGCCATTTATTCCTCGAACTTGCCGCCAGCTGCTTCGATAGCCGAACGCGCACCTTTGGTGGCGCCGATTCCCTTGCCGATAGTGACAGCGCGAGTCACTTCACCGGACAGCATGATTTTCACACGCTGTACGTTGACGTTGATCACGTTGGCATCTTTCAGGGTCTGCACAGTAACGATGTCGCCTTCCACTTTAGCCAGCTCGGACAGACGCACTTCTGCGCGATCCATAGCTTTCAGGGATACGAAACCGAACTTAGGCAGGCGACGATGCAGCGGCTGTTGACCGCCTTCAAAGCCTGGAGCGATGGTGCCACCGGAGCGGGAGGTTTGACCTTTGTGGCCACGGCCACCAGTCTTACCCAAACCGCTACCGATACCACGGCCCGGACGATGCTTTTCGCGACGGGAACCCGGCGCTGGACTCAGATCATTGAGTTTCATCGATTAACCCTCTACACGCAGCATGTAGTAAGCCTTGTTGATCATCCCGCGATTCTCGGGAGTATCCTGGACTTCTACAGTGTGACCGATGCGACGCAGACCCAAACCCTTAACGCACAGTTTGTGGTTAGGAATGCGGCCGGTCATGCTTTTGATCAGCGTTACTTTAACGGTAGCCATGATCAGAAGATCTCCTTGACACTTTTGCCACGCTTGGCGGCAATGGATTCAGGAGACTGCATAGCTTTCAAACCTTTGAAAGTGGCGTGAACCACGTTTACCGGGTTAGTCGAACCGTAGCACTTGGCCAGAACGTTCTGAACGCCAGCAACTTCGAGGACAGCACGCATAGCGCCGCCAGCGATGATACCGGTACCTTCAGAAGCAGGCTGCATGTACACCTTCGAAGCGCCGTGAGCGGACTTCATAGCGTATTGCAGCGTGGTGCCGTTCAGATCAACTTGGATCATGTTGCGACGAGCAGCTTCCATCGCCTTCTGGATCGCAGCAGGCACTTCACGTGACTTGCCACGGCCGAAGCCAACACGCCCTTTACCATCACCCACCACGGTCAACGCGGTGAAAGTGAAGATACGGCCGCCTTTAACGGTTTTGGCTACGCGGTTAACTTGAACCAGCTTCTCAATGTAGCCTTCGTCGCGCTTTTGGTCGTTATTTGACATAACTTAGAACTCCAGCCCAGCTTCACGAGCAGCATCAGCCAGCGCTTTAACGCGACCGTGGTACTTGAAGCCAGAGCGGTCGAAAGCCACTTGCGAGACGCCCACGGCCTTAGCACGTGTTGCGACCAGCTGGCCAACCTTTGTGGCCGCGTCGATGTTGCCGGTGGCACCATCACGCAGTTCTTTATCCAAAGTCGAGGCGCTTGCCAGGACTTTGTTGCCGTCGGCCGAGATGACCTGGGCGTAGATGTGCTGCGACGAGCGGTACACGCAGAGACGCACGACTTCTAGTTCGTGCATTTTCAGGCGTGCTTTGCGAGCGCGACGCAGTCGAGTAACTTTTTTGTCGGTCATTTGCTATGCCCTACTTCTTCTTGGCTTCTTTACGACGGACGACTTCGTCCGCGTAGCGCACACCTTTGCCTTTGTACGGCTCTGGTGGACGGAAGTCGCGGATCTCAGCGGCCACCTGACCTACCAGCTGCTTATCAATACCCTTGATCAGGATATCGGTCTGGCTAGGGGTCTCAGCGGTGATGCCTTCCGGCAGTTCGTAATCCACTGGGTGCGAGAAGCCAAGGGCCAGGTTCAAAACCGTGCCTTTTGCTTGCGCTTTGTAACCAACACCGACCAGCTGGAGCTTACGCTCGAAGCCTTGGCTTACGCCTTGGACCATGTTGTTTACCAACGCACGCGTGGTACCGGCCATTGCGCGAGTTTGTTGATCGCCATTGCGAGCAGCGAAACGCAGCTCACCAGCTTCTTCAACGATCTCAACGGACGAATGGATGTTCAGTTCAAGAGTGCCCTTGGCACCCTTCACCGAAAGCTGTTGGCCTGCGAATTTTACTTCGACACCGGCTGGCAGCTTAACGGGGTTCTTAGCGACGCGAGACATGCTTATCCCCCCTTAGAACACAGTGCAAAGAACTTCGCCGCCGACACCGGCAGCGCGCGCAGCACGATCCGTCATCACACCTTTGTTGGTGGAGACGATAGACACGCCCAGACCGCCACGAACCTTCGGCAGATCTTCAGCGGACTTGTACTGACGCAGGCCTGGACGGCTAACGCGCTTCACTTCCTCGATGACCGAACGGCCTTCGAAGTACTTCAGCTCGATGGACAGCAGTGGTTTGATTTCGCTGCTGATCTGATAACCCGCAATGTAGCCTTCGTCTTTCAGGACTTTGGCAACAGCTACCTTCAACTTGGAAGATGGCATGCTTACGACGGACTTTTCAGCCATCTGGGCATTACGGATACGAGTTAGCATGTCCGCTAACGGGTCCTGCATACTCATGGGCTAGACGCTCCTAATACAAAAAAATTAGCCTTGCGGCTACATATGTCGCCGAGAATCTCCGGGTAAAAAAACACGGGCTCAGGCGAGCCGCGTATTTTAGACACACTCCGGAAATGAAACAAGCCCCAAAAGGGGCTTGTTCCAGATTCAAGGTCACCGGCGGTCAGTATCTTGCGATTTTGACCGCCCCGACGCTGAAAGTACTTACCAGCTGGCTTTAACCAGACCTGGTACGTCACCACGCATTGCCGCTTCACGCAGTTTGTTACGGCCGAGGCCGAACTTGCGGTAAACGCCGTGTGGACGACCGGTCAGGCGGCAGCGGTTACGCATGCGCGAGGCGCTTGCGTCACGTGGCTGCTTCTGCAGGGCAACTGTCGCTTCCCAACGCGCTTCTGGACTTGCGTTCAGATCTACGATGATTGCTTTCAGTGCTGCACGCTTCTTGGCGTACTTGGCAACCGTGAGCTGACGCTTCAGCTCGCGGTTTTTCATGCTCATCTTGGCCATGGTCCTACTCCAATCAGTTGCGGAACGGGAATTTGAACGCACGCAGCAGAGCGCGGCCTTCATCATCGTTCTTGGCAGTGGTGGTCAGGGTGATGTCCAGACCGCGGAGAGCATCGATCTTGTCGTAGTCGATTTCCGGGAAGATGATCTGCTCTTTCACGCCCATGCTGTAGTTACCACGACCATCGAAGGACTTGGCATTCAGGCCGCGGAAGTCGCGGACCCGAGGCAGGGAGATCGACAGCAGACGATCCAGGAATTCATACATACGCTCACGGCGCAGGGTCACTTTGACGCCGATCGGCCAACCTTCACGGACTTTAAAGCCAGCGATGGATTTCCGAGCGTAGGTCACAACGACTTTCTGGCCGGTGATCTTTTCCAGGTCAGCAACAGCATGCTCGATGACTTTTTTGTCGCCGACAGCTTCGCCCAGACCCATGTTCAGGGTGATTTTGGTAACGCGTGGAACTTCCATCACGTTCGAAAGCTTAAGTTCTTCCTTAAGCTTCGGTGCGATTTCTTTCCAGTAAATCTCTTTTAGTCGTGCCATGGTCTTCTACCTAGCAGTGTTCAAGCATCAACCGCTTTTTGGGTCGACTTGAAGACACGAATTTTCTTGCCGTCTTCTACTTTGAAACCAACGCGGTCAGCCTTGTTGGTTTCGCCGTTGAAAATGGCGACGTTAGAAGCGTCCAGTGGAGCTTCTTTTTCGACGATACCGCCTTGTACGCCCGACATCGGGTTAGGCTTGGTATGACGCTTGACCAGGTTCAGACCACCGATAACCAGACGGTTATTGGCGAGAACCTTAAGCACCTTACCGCGCTTACCTTTGTCTTTGCCGGCGATCACGATGATCTCGTCGTCACGACGAATCTTTTGCATGTCGGATCTCCTTACAGCACTTCTGGGGCGAGCGAGACGATCTTCATGAACTTCTCAGTACGAAGTTCACGGGTCACTGGCCCAAAGATACGGGTGCCGATTGGCTCTTGCTTGTTGTTCAGAAGAACAGCAGCGTTACCATCAAAGCGGATAATGGAGCCATCAGCACGACGTACGCCGTGACGAGTGCGGACTACAACAGCAGTCATCACTTGGCCTTTTTTCACTTTGCCGCGAGGAATTGCTTCCTTCACGGTAACCTTGATGATGTCACCGATACCAGCGTAACGACGATGGGAGCCACCCAGCACCTTGATGCACATAACACGGCGAGCGCCGCTGTTATCGGCCACATCGAGCATGGATTGAGTCTGAATCATATAATTTCTCCGACCCCTAGTCCTTAGACTTCCACAGCGCGTTCGAGAACATCAACCAGTGCCCAAGACTTGGTCTTGGCCAGCGGACGAGTTTCACGAATAGTGACTTTGTCGCCGATGTGGCACTGATTGGTTTCGTCGTGCGCGTGCAGCTTAGTCGAACGCTTAACATATTTACCGTAGATCGGGTGCTTAACGCGACGCTCGATCAGTACGGTGATGGTTTTGTCCATCTTGTCGCTGACAACACGGCCAGTCAGCGTACGGACAGTCTTTTCGGCTTCAGCCATGATCACTTACCTGCCTGCTGGTTGAGCACAGTCTTCACGCGAGCAATGTCACGCTTAACTTGCGAGAGCAGATGAGACTGCCCCAACTGGCCAGTTGCTTTCTGCATGCGCAGATTGAACTGGTCGCGCAGCAGGCCGAGCAGTTGCTCGTTCAGCTGCTGTGCGGATTTTTCACGAAGTTCATTCGCTTTCATCACATCACCGTCCGTTTAACAAAGGCGGTGGCGAGCGGCAGCTTTGCAGCAGCCAGGGCAAAAGCCTCACGCGCCAGCTCTTCAGTTACACCCTCGATTTCATACAGGACTTTGCCTGGCTGAATCTGGGCTACCCAGTATTCCACGTTACCCTTACCTTTACCCATCCGAACCTCAAGAGGTTTTTTGGAGATCGGCTTGTCCGGGAATACACGGATCCAGATCTTGCCGCCACGTTTAACGTGACGGGTCAGTGCACGACGCGCTGACTCGATCTGACGAGCGGTGAGACGACCACGAGCTACAGACTTCAGCGCGAACTCGCCGAAGCTGACTTTGCTACCGCGCTGAGCCAGACCACGGTTGTGGCCTGTCATCTGCTTGCGGAACTTCGTACGCTTTGGTTGCAACATTTGGCGTACCCCTTACTTAGCAGCTTTTTTACGAGGCGCTGGTGCTTGTGGTTTCAGTTCTTCTTGGCGACCACCAATTACTTCGCCTTTGAAGATCCAAACCTTTACACCGATCACACCGTAAGTGGTGTGAGCTTCGTAGTTGGCATAGTCGATGTCGGCACGCAGGGTGTGCAGTGGCACACGACCTTCGCGATACCATTCAGTACGTGCGATTTCAGCACCGCCGAGACGACCGCTCACTTGGATTTTGATGCCTTTGGCACCAATGCGCATGGCGTTCTGTACGGCGCGCTTCATAGCGCGACGGAACATTACGCGACGCTCCAGCTGCTGAGCTACGCTCTGCGCAACCAGCATACCGTCGAGCTCCGGCTTGCGGATCTCTTCGATATTGATGTGCACAGGCACACCCATTTGCTTGGTCAGGTCCTGACGCAGTTTCTCAACATCTTCACCTTTCTTCCCGATAACGATACCTGGACGAGCGGTGTGGATGGTGATACGTGCAGTTTGTGCCGGACGATGGATATCGATACGGCTTACGGACGCGCTTTTTAGTTTGTCTTGGAGATACTCACGCACCTTCAGATCAGCGAACAAATAGTCCGCATAAGTCCGACCGTCTGCGTACCAGACGGAGGTGTGCTCCTTGACGATTCCCAGGCGAATGCCAATGGGATGTACTTTCTGACCCATCTCTTCGACTCCGTTACTTGTCAGCAACCTTGACAGTGATATGGCAAGACCGCTTGACGATGCGATCAGCACGGCCTTTGGCACGTGGCATGATGCGCTTCAGCGAACGCCCTTCGTTGACGAAAACGGTGCTGACTTTAAGGTCATCAACGTCTGCGCCTTCGTTATGCTCGGCGTTGGCTACGGCCGACTCCAGCACTTTCTTCATGATCTCGGCGGCTTTCTTACTGCTGAAAGCCAACAGGTTGAGCGCTTCGCCCACCTTCTTCCCGCGGATCTGGTCGGCGACCAAGCGGGCTTTCTGGGCGGAGATTCGAGCGCCCGACAACTTAGCGGCTACTTCCATTTCCTAACCCCTTAACGCTTGGCTTTCTTGTCTGCCACGTGCCCACGATAAGTGCGGGTACCGGCAAACTCGCCCAGTTTGTGGCCAACCATGTCTTCGTTCACGAGAACTGGGACGTGCAGACGACCGTTGTGTACAGCGATGGTCAAACCGACCATTTGTGGCAGGATCATCGAACGACGCGACCAGGTCTTAACTGGTTTGCGATCGTTCTTTTCCGCCGCCACTTCGATCTTCTTCAGTAGGTGAAGATCAATAAAAGGACCTTTTTTCAGAGAACGTGGCACTGTCGTATCCCTCTATTTACTTGCGACGACGGACGATCATTTTGTCGGTACGCTTATTACCACGAGTCTTCGCGCCCTTAGTCGGGAAGCCCCATGGCGATACCGGATGACGACCACCAGAGGTACGACCTTCACCACCACCGTGTGGGTGGTCAACCGGGTTCATGGCAACACCACGAACGGTTGGGCGAACGCCACGCCAGCGTTTGGCACCAGCTTTACCCAGCGAACGCAGGCTGTGCTCGGAGTTCGAGACTTCACCCAAGGTCGCACGGCATTCAGCCAGCACTTTACGCATCTCACCAGAACGCAGACGCAGGGTCACGTAGACACCTTCACGAGCGATCAACTGAGCCGAAGCACCAGCGGAACGAGCGATTTGCGCGCCTTTACCTGGCTTCAATTCGATGCCGTGTACGGTGCTACCAACTGGAATGTTACGCAGTTGCAGAGCGTTGCCCGGCTTGATCGGCGCCAAAGCACCTGCGATCAGCTGGTCGCCAGCGCTCACGCCTTTAGGGGCGATGATGTAGCGACGCTCGCCATCTGCGTACAGCAGCAGAGCGATGTGAGCAGTACGGTTTGGATCGTATTCGATACGCTCGACAGTGGCAGAGATGCCATCTTTGTCGTTGCGACGGAAGTCGACCAGACGATAATGCTGCTTATGGCCACCACCGATGTGACGAGTGGTAATGCGACCATTGTTGTTACGACCACCAGTCTTCGATTTCTTCTCGAGCAGCGGTGCGTGAGGAGCGCCTTTATGCAGCTCCTGGTTGACCACCTTGACCACAAAACGGCGGCCAGGGGAAGTCGGTTTGCATTTAACGATTGCCATGATGCACCCCTTCCTTACTCAGCACTGCTGCTGAAATCGAGATCTTGGCCTGGCTGAAGGGAGATAACTGCCTTCTTCCAGTCATTACGCTTGCCCAGACCGCGAGCAGTGCGCTTGCTCTTACCCAGAACATTCAGGGTAGTAACACGCTCAACTTTCACGCTGAACAGGCTTTCGACGGCCTTCTTGATTTCCAGCTTGGTTGCGTCAGTTGCAACCTTGAAAACGAACTGGCCTTTCTTGTCAGCCAGAACCGTAGCCTTTTCGGAAACGTGCGGGCCAAGCAGAACTTTAAATACGCGTTCCTGGTTCATCCCAGCAGCTCCTCGAATTTCTTCACGGCCGACACGGTGATCAACACCTTGTCGTATGCGATCAGACTAACTGGATCGGAACCTTGCACGTCACGTACATCAACGTGTGGCAGGTTGCGAGCAGCCAGGTACAGGTTCTGATCAACAGCTTCAGACACGATCAAAACGTCGGTCAGGCTCATGTTGTTCAGTTTGCCCAGCAGATCTTTGGTCTTTGGACTTTCAACAGCGAAGTCCTGAACCACGACCAGACGATCAGTACGCACGAGTTCAGCAAGGATGGAGCGCAGAGCTGCGCGATACATCTTCTTGTTGAGCTTCTGAGAGTGATCCTGTGGACGAGCTGCGAAAGTGGTACCGCCGCCACGCCAGATTGGGCTACGGATAGTACCGGCACGAGCACGGCCAGTGCCTTTCTGACGCCAAGGGCGCTTACCGCCACCACGTACGTCGGAACGGGTCTTTTGCTGCTTGCTACCTTGACGGCCGCCGGCCATGTAGGCCACGACTGCTTGGTGAACCAGCGTCTCGTTGAATTCGCCGCCAAATGTCAGTTCGGAAACTTCGATCGCTTGAGCGTCATTTACATTTAATTGCATGTCAGCTTCCCCTTAACCGCGAGCCTTGGCCGCTGGACGTACAACCAGGTTGCCGCCAGTAGCGCCAGGAACAGCACCCTTGACCAACAACAGATTGCGTTCAGCGTCGACGCGCACTACTTCGAGGGACTGCACGGTCACGCGCTCAGCGCCCATATGACCGGACATTTTTTTGCCCTTGAATACACGACCAGGAGTCTGGCACTGGCCAATAGAGCCCGGGACGCGGTGGGAAACGGAGTTACCGTGAGTGTTGTCTTGACCACGGAAATTCCAACGCTTGATCGTACCCTGGAAGCCTTTACCCTTGGACTGACCGGTTACATCAACCAGTTGACCAGCGGCGAAGATTTCAGCGTTGATCAGATCGCCAGCCTGGTAGTCACCATCTTCAAGACGGAACTCCATAACAGTACGACCAGCTGCAACGTTTGCTTTTGCGAAGTGACCTGCTTGAGCAGCAGTCACGCGCGAAGCACGACGCTCGCCGACAGTGACTTGCACTGCACGATAGCCATCGGTTTCTTCAGTTTTGAACTGGGTGACGCGATTCGGCTCGATCTCAATGACCGTAACCGGAATGGAGACACCTTCTTCGGTGAAAATACGGGTCATACCGCATTTACGACCGACTACACCAATAGTCATGTTGTAAACCTCATGAGTGTACGGGGCTTTCACCCGCTATGGCCGCCCATTTCAGAGCGTTACACGACTAAGACCCAAGTCTTAGCCGAGGCTGATCTGTACTTCCACACCGGCCGCCAGATCAAGCTTCATAAGTGCATCAACGGTTTTATCCGTTGGCTGGACAATGTCCAGAACGCGCTTATGAGTACGGATCTCGTACTGGTCACGCGCGTCTTTGTTGACGTGCGGGGAGACCAGAACGGTGAACCGCTCTTTGCGGGTAGGCAGTGGAATTGGACCACGCACTTGAGCACCAGTACGTTTCGCGGTTTCCACGATTTCCTGGGTGGATTGGTCGATCAGGCGATGGTCAAAAGCCTTCAACCTGATACGGATTTGCTGATTTTGCATTGGATTTCAGACTCCGGCTGCTATTCCCAGCGAGCGCAATACGCCCGTTAAAAGGAGGCGCAATTCTATAGACGCCCCAGATAGGTGTCAACCCAATAAAAAAGCCCCCGCTGAGCGGGGGCCTTTTCAAAGCATCGAAGCTATCTCAAAAGAGATGCTTACTCGATGATTTTAGCTACAACACCAGCGCCAACAGTACGGCCGCCTTCACGAATTGCGAAGCGCAGACCGTCTTCCATTGCGATGGTTTTGATCAGGGTAACTTCCATTTGGATGTTATCGCCTGGCATTACCATTTCAACGCCTTCTGGCAGCTGGCAGTTACCAGTCACGTCAGTAGTACGGAAGTAGAACTGTGGACGGTAGCCTTTGAAGAACGGAGTGTGACGACCGCCTTCTTCTTTGCTTAGAACGTAGACTTCAGCGGTGAACTTGGTGTGCGGCTTAACCGAACCCGGCTTAACCAGAACCTGGCCACGCTCAACGTCGTCACGCTTGGTACCACGCAGCAGAACGCCGCAGTTCTCACCAGCACGACCTTCGTCGAGCAGCTTGCGGAACATTTCAACACCGGTGCAGGTGGTGGTGGTGGTGTCACGCAGACCAACGATTTCCAGCGGATCTTGAACGCGAACGATACCGCGCTCGATACGACCAGTCACAACAGTACCACGACCGGAGATCGAGAATACGTCTTCGATTGGCATCAGGAACGGCTTGTCGGTCAGACGAACTGGTTCTGGGATGTAGCTGTCCAGGGTTTCAACCAGTTTACGAACGGCAGTGGTGCCCATTTCGTTGTCGTCTTTGCCTTCCAGCGCCATACGAGCAGAACCGATGATGATCGGAGTGTCGTCGCCTGGGAAGTCGTAAGTGCTCAGCAGATCGCGCACTTCCATCTCAACCAGTTCCAGCAGCTCAGCGTCGTCTACCAGGTCAGCCTTGTTCAGGAAAACCACGATGTACGGAACGCCTACCTGACGGGACAGCAGGATGTGCTCACGGGTTTGTGGCATCGGACCATCAGCGGCCGAGCAAACCAGGATCGCGCCATCCATCTGGGCAGCACCGGTGATCATGTTCTTCACATAGTCAGCGTGACCTGGGCAGTCGACGTGAGCGTAGTGACGGATCTTCGAGTTGTACTCGACGTGCGCGGTGTTGATGGTGATACCACGAGCTTTCTCTTCTGGCGCGCTGTCGATTTTATCGAAATCAACGATTGCGGAACCGAATACTTCGGAGCAAACGCGAGTCAGAGCTGCGGTCAGAGTGGTTTTACCGTGGTCAACGTGACCGATAGTGCCAACGTTGACGTGCGGTAGGGAACGATCAAATTTTTCTTTAGCCACGACAATTAACTCCTTGCCTAAAGGACTGAATCAGCCTTGTTTTTTGGATACAGTTTCAGCGATGTGCGCCGGAGCTGTGTTGTATTTTTTGAATTCCATAGAGTAGCTTGCGCGACCCTGGGACATGGAGCGAACGTCGGTCGCGTAACCGAACATCTCACCCAACGGAACCTCGGCGCGAATCACTTTGCCGGAAACCGTGTCTTCCATACCCAAGATCATGCCGCGACGACGGTTAAGGTCGCCCATGACATCACCCATATAGTCTTCAGGTGTAACAACTTCTACCGCCATGATTGGCTCAAGCAACTCACCACCGCCCTTCTGGGCCAGTTGCTTGGTTGCCATGGAAGCAGCCACCTTAAACGCCATCTCGTTGGAGTCGACGTCGTGGTAAGAACCGTCAAAAACGGTTGCTTTCAGGCCGATCAGCGGATAGCCGGCAACAACACCGTTCTTCATCTGCTCTTCGATGCCCTTCTGGATAGCAGGGATGTATTCCTTAGGAACCACACCACCTACTACTTCGTTCACGAATTGCAGACCTTCCTGACCTTCGTCAGCAGGAGCAAAACGGATCCAGCAGTGACCGAACTGACCACGACCGCCGGACTGACGAACGAACTTGCCTTCGATTTCACAGTTCTTCGTGATGCGCTCACGATAGGAAACCTGAGGCTTACCGATGTTAGCTTCGACGTTGAACTCGCGGCGCATCCGGTCAACCAGGATGTCCAGGTGCAACTCGCCCATGCCAGAGATGATCGTTTGACCAGTCTCTTCATCAGTTTTAACGCGGAAAGATGGATCTTCCTGAGCAAGTTTGCCCAGAGCAATACCCATTTTTTCCTGGTCATCCTTGGTCTTAGGCTCTACGGCAACCGAAATAACCGGCTCCGGGAAGTCCATACGAACCAGGATGATTGGCTTGTCAGCGTTGCACAAGGTCTCACCAGTGGTGACGTCCTTCATGCCGATCAAGGCCGCGATGTCACCAGCGCGTACTTCCTTGATCTCTTCGCGGGCGTTTGCGTGCATTTGCACCATACGACCCACGCGCTCTTTCTTGCCTTTAACCGAGTTGATCACGCCGTCGCCGGAGTTCAACACGCCCGAGTAAACGCGGACGAAGGTCAAGGTACCCACGAATGGGTCAGTGGCAATTTTAAATGCCAGAGCGGAGAACGGTTCTGCGTCGTCTGCATGACGCTCCAGCTCGATAGTCTCGTCATCCGGGTCAGTACCCTTGATGGCAGGAATATCCACTGGTGCCGGCAAGTAGTCGATCACAGCATCGAGAACCAGGGGAACGCCCTTGTTCTTGAACGAGGAGCCGCAAACAGCCAAGACGATCTCACCAGCAATAGTACGCTGACGCAGAGCAGCCTTGATTTCCACGTTGGTGAGTTCCTCACCTTCGAGGTACTTGTTCATCAGCTCTTCGTTGGCTTCGGCCGCAGCTTCAACCATGTTGTTGCGCCATTCGTCAGCCAGTTCCTGCAGCTCAGCAGGGATAGGCTTACGAACAGGAACCATACCTTTGTCAGCATCGTTCCAGTAAACAGCTTCCATGGTCAGCAAATCGATCTGGCCCTGGAAGTTGTCTTCGGAACCGATAGCCAACTGGATTGGCACCGGAGTGTGACCCAGGCGCTGCTTGATCTGACCGATCACGCGCAGGAAGTTGGCGCCAGCACGGTCCATCTTGTTTACGTAAACAAGACGTGGAACACCGTATTTGTTGGCTTGACGCCATACGGTTTCCGACTGAGGCTCAACACCCGAGGTACCGCAGAACACAACGACAGCGCCGTCGAGTACGCGCAGGGAACGTTCAACTTCAATGGTGAAGTCAACGTGGCCCGGAGTATCGATTACGTTGAAGCGGTGCTCATCTTTGTACTGCTTCTCGGAACCTTTCCAGAAGGCGGTAATAGCAGCAGAAGTAATGGTAATACCACGCTCCTGCTCCTGAACCATCCAGTCTGTGGTCGCGGCGCCATCATGCACCTCGCCCATCTTGTGACTTTTGCCGGTGTAAAACAGTACGCGCTCGGTGGTGGTGGTTTTACCAGCATCCACATGAGCAACGATACCGATGTTACGGTAGCGGCTAATCGGAGTAGTACGAGCCATAAAGCCCTCGCAAAATTAGTGAAGCTAAGATTAGAAGCGGTAGTGCGAGAAAGCTTTGTTAGCTTCAGCCATACGGTGCACGTCTTCACGCTTCTTAACAGCAGCACCTTTACCTTCAGCAGCGTCCAACAGTTCGCCGGCCAAACGCAGAGCCATAGACTTCTCGCCACGCTTACGGGCGAAGTCTACCAACCAGCGCATTGCCAGAGCGTTACGACGGGACGGACGAACTTCGACCGGAACCTGGTAAGTAGCACCGCCTACACGGCGCGACTTCACTTCGACCAGCGGAGCGATGGCGTCGAGAGCTTTCTCGAAGATTTCCAGGGGATCGCTGTTCTTGCGTTCTTTAACCTTTTCCAGCGCGCCATAAACGATACGCTCGGCAACGGCTTTCTTGCCGCTTTCCATCACGTGGTTCATGAACTTGGCCAGGATTTGGCTTCCGTATTTTGGATCGTCAAGCACTTCGCGCTTGGCTGCTACGCGTCTTCTTGGCATGGATAAGCCCTCAAACGGTCTTCAGGTTCGTTCGGAATCGGTGCCCTTTCGGGACGCCTCCGACCTTACTCTTATCGACTCAGAAAATAAGATGATTCAGTTTTACAAAAAGCCGCTACTACTTAGGCTTCTTGGTACCGTACTTCGAACGACCCTGGTTACGACCTTTAACGCCGGAAGTATCCAAGGAGCCGCGTACGGTGTGGTAACGAACACCTGGCAAGTCTTTTACACGACCGCCGCGGATCAGTACCACGCTGTGCTCTTGCAGGTTGTGGCCTTCACCGCCGATGTACGAGGAAACCTCGAAACCGTTGGTCAGACGCACACGGCATACTTTACGCAGTGCCGAGTTAGGTTTTTTCGGCGTGGTGGTATACACACGGGTGCATACGCCACGACGTTGCGGGCAGTTCTGCAGCGCAGGTACGTCGGATTTCTCGACGATACGCTTACGCGGCTGACGTACCAGCTGGTTGATAGTTGCCATCTACTAGCTCCACTGTTGTCTTGCGACGCTATTGTCTTGCAAGAAAAGCAAAATGGCAGGAACGAATTCCCGCCAAATTTAGGGGTACAAGAGTCTAAAGAGGATCTTGTCCCCAGTCAAGGCAAGGCCCCGACCTCCCCACTCGTCGAACCGGGGCAAAACTGCCTCGATCCGACGAATGGGGCTGCCAGGGCCCAGTCTTATCTAGCGCAGAACTCAGTTACCGCTTGAGTTCAGTGCTTCGGTCAGTGCAGCTTCCACTTCACTGGCGCTAACGCGCAGCGGCTTGTCAGCATCACGGCGACGCTTACGCTCGCTGTGATAAGCCAAACCGGTACCCGCCGGGATCAGACGACCCACGACCACGTTCTCTTTCAGGCCGCGCAAGTAATCGCGCTTGCCGGTTACCGCTGCTTCGGTCAGTACACGAGTGGTCTCCTGGAAGGAGGCCGCCGAGATGAACGATTCAGTGGACAGCGACGCCTTGGTGATACCCAGCAGCACACGAGTGAACTTGGAAACGAATTTCTCGTCGCCAGCCAGACGCTCGTTTTCTACCAGTACGTGAGTCAGTTCCATCTGGTCGCCCTTGATGAAACTGGAATCGCCGGATTCAGCGATTTCAACTTTACGCAGCATCTGACGCAGGATGGTCTCGATGTGCTTATCGTTGATCTTCACGCCTTGCAGGCGATAAACGTCCTGGATCTCGTTAACGATGTACTTGGCCAGCGCACTTACACCCAGCAGACGCAGGATGTCGTGTGGATCGCTCGGGCCGTCGGAGATAACTTCGCCGCGGTTTACCTGTTCGCCTTCGAAGACGTTCAGGTGACGCCACTTTGGAATCAGCTCTTCGTACGGATCGGTACCGTCGTTCGGGGTGATAACCAGGCGGCGCTTGCCCTTGGTCTCTTTGCCGAACGCGATGGTGCCGCTGACTTCTGCCAGAATCGACGCTTCTTTCGGACGACGAGCTTCGAACAAGTCGGCAACACGCGGCAGACCACCGGTGATGTCGCGAGTCTTCGAAGTTTCTTGCGGGATACGCGCGATAACATCACCGATCGCGATCTTCGCACCATCCGCTACACCGACCAGGGCGTTGGCTGGCAGGAAGTACTGAGCGATTACGTCAGTGCCTGGCAGCAACAGATCCTTGCCGTTGTCATCGACCATCTTCACGGCAGGACGAATGTCTTTACCGGCAGCTGGACGATCTTTGGCGTCGAGTACTTCAATGTTGGTCATACCGGTCAATTCGTCAGTCTGACGCTTGATCGTGATGCCTTCTTCCATGCCCACGTAGGTCACGGTACCTTTCATTTCGGTAACGATTGGGTGAGTGTGCGGATCCCACTTGGCCACGATAGCGCCAGCGTCGACCTTGTCACCTTCTTTAACCGAAATCACAGCACCGTACGGCAGCTTGTAGCGCTCACGCTCACGACCGTAGTCATCAGCGATGGCCAGTTCGCCGGAACGGGACACAGCAACCAGGTGACCATCCACTCGCTCAACGTGCTTGAGGTTGTGCAGACGGACGGTACCGCCATTCTTCACCTGAACGCTGTCCGCAGCGGAGGTCCGGCTCGCCGCACCACCGATGTGGAACGTACGCATGGTCAGCTGGGTACCCGGCTCACCGATGGACTGGGCAGCGATAACGCCGACCGCTTCACCGATGTTCACCTGGTGACCACGAGCCAAGTCACGGCCGTAGCACTTGGCGCAGATGCCGTAGCGGGTTTCACAGCTGATCGGCGAGCGAACGATCACTTCGTCGATGCTGTTGAGTTCGATGAACTCGACCCACTTTTCATCTACCAGGGTGCCGGCAGGAACGATAATTTCCTCGGTACCTGGCTTGAATACGTCGCGTGCAATAACACGACCCAATACGCGCTCACCCAGCGGCTCTACAACGTCACCGCCTTCAATGTGCGGAGTCATCAGCAAGCCGTGCTCGGTGCCGCAATCGATCTCGGTTACAACCAGATCTTGTGCAACGTCTACCAGACGACGAGTCAGGTAACCGGAGTTAGCGGTTTTCAACGCGGTATCCGCAAGACCCTTACGAGCACCGTGAGTGGAGATGAAGTACTGGAGTACGCTCAAACCTTCACGGAAGTTCGCAGTAATCGGCGTTTCGATGATGGAACCGTCCGGCTTGGCCATCAGGCCACGCATACCGGCGAGCTGACGGATCTGCGCAGCAGAACCCCGTGCGCCCGAGTCGGCCATCATGTACATCGAGTTGAAGGATTCCTGGTCAACTTCGTCGCCGTGACGGTCGATGACTTTCTCTTTCGAGAGGTTGGCCATCATCGCCTTGGAGACTTCGTCGTTGGCCTTGGACCAAAGGTCGATCACTTTGTTGTACTTCTCGCCCTGTGTTACCAGGCCCGAGGCGTACTGGCTTTCGATCTCTTTCACTTCATCGGTTGCAGCTGCGATGATGCGGGCTTTTTCATCCGGGATAACGAAGTCGTTAACACCGATGGAAACGCCGGAGATGGTCGAATAAGCAAAACCGGTGTACATCAACTGGTCAGCGAAGATCACGGTCTCTTTCAAACCAACCACGCGGTAGCACTGGTTGATCAGCTTGGAGATCGCCTTTTTCTTCATCGGCAGGTTGACGACGTCGTAGGAAAGACCTTTTGGCACAACTTGATACAGCAGCGCACGGCCGACAGTGGTGTCGACGATACGGGTGCCGCTCACGCTGCCGCCGTCACGGTCGTTGACGGTTTCGTTGATCCGCACTTTGACCTTGGCGTGCAGTGCGGCTTCGCCGGCACGGAACACACGGTCAACTTCTTGCAGGTCAGCGAACACACGACCTTCGCCTTTGGCGTTGATCGCTTCACGGGTCATGTAGTACAGACCCAATACAACGTCCTGCGACGGAACGATGATTGGCTCACCGTTGGCTGGCGACAGAATGTTGTTGGTCGACATCATCAACGCACGCGCTTCCAACTGGGCTTCCAGTGTCAGCGGTACGTGCACGGCCATTTGGTCGCCGTCGAAGTCGGCGTTGTACGCAGCGCAGACCAGAGGGTGCAGCTGGATAGCCTTACCTTCGATCAGTACCGGTTCAAACGCCTGGATACCCAGACGGTGAAGGGTCGGTGCACGGTTGAGGAGAACCGGGTGTTCGCGGATCACTTCAGCGAGAACGTCCCAAACCTCTGGCAATTCGCGCTCGACCATTTTCTTGGCCGCTTTGATGGTGGTCGCGAGACCGCGCATTTCCAGCTTGCCGAAGATGAATGGCTTGAACAGCTCAAGTGCCATCTTCTTAGGCAGACCGCACTGGTGCAGACGCAGGGTCGGGCCTACGGTAATTACCGAACGACCGGAATAGTCAACACGCTTGCCGAGCAAGTTCTGACGGAAACGACCTTGCTTACCCTTGATCATGTCAGCCAAGGATTTCAGAGGACGCTTGTTCGAACCGGTGATAGCGCGGCCACGACGGCCGTTGTCGAGCAGTGCATCGACCGCTTCTTGCAACATACGCTTTTCGTTGCGCACGATGATGTCCGGAGCGGACAGATCAAGCAGACGCTTCAAGCGGTTGTTACGGTTGATCACGCGACGGTACAGGTCGTTGAGGTCGGACGTTGCGAAACGACCACCATCCAACGGTACCAGCGGACGCAGGTCTGGCGGCAGAACCGGCAGAACGGTCAGCACCATCCACTCTGGCAAGTTGCCGGAACCTTGGAAGGCTTCCATCAACTTCAGACGCTTGGACAGCTTCTTGATCTTGGTTTCCGAGTTGGTTTGCGGAATCTCTTCGCGCAGACGGCCAATCTCGTGCTCCAGGTCGATAGCGTGCAGCAGTTCGCGGACAGCTTCGGCACCCATGCGGGCATCGAAATCGTCGCCGAACTCTTCCAGCGCTTCGAAGTACTGCTCATCGTTCAGCAGCTGACCTTTTTCAAGGGTAGTCATGCCTGGATCGATAACGACATAGCTCTCGAAGTAGAGAACGCGCTCGATATCACGCAGGGTCATGTCCATCAGCAAGCCGATACGGGACGGCAGCGATTTCAGGAACCAGATGTGGGCAACCGGCGAAGCCAGTTCGATGTGCGCCATACGCTCACGACGAACCTTGGCCAGCGCGACTTCAACGCCGCACTTTTCGCAGATCACGCCACGGTGCTTCAAGCGCTTGTACTTACCGCACAGGCACTCGTAATCCTTTACCGGGCCAAAGATCTTGGCGCAGAACAGGCCGTCACGCTCAGGTTTGAACGTACGGTAGTTGATGGTTTCCGGCTTTTTAACTTCACCGAACGACCACGAACGGATCATCTCAGGCGATGCCAATCCAATACGGATGGCGTCGAACTCTTCGACTTGACCCTGGTTTTTCAGCAAATTCAGTAGGTCTTTCAAGGCCTTTCCTCCTGGCGGAGCAGAGAGCGGGCTAAACAGCCCCGCTCTCGATTCGCGTCACGTGTTATTCGGTTTCCAGATCGATATCGATGCCGAGGGAACGAATTTCTTTGATCAACACGTTGAAGGACTCGGGCATGCCCGGCTCCATACGGTGATCGCCGTCCACGATGTTTTTGTACATCTTGGTACGACCGTTCACATCGTCCGACTTCACTGTGAGCATTTCTTGCAGAGTGTATGCAGCACCGTATGCTTCCAGTGCCCAGACCTCCATCTCCCCGAAACGCTGACCACCGAACTGAGCCTTACCACCCAGCGGCTGCTGGGTAACCAGGCTGTACGAACCGGTAGAACGAGCGTGCATCTTATCGTCTACCAAGTGGTTCAGCTTCAGCATGTACATGTAGCCAACAGTAACCGGGCGCTCAAACTTGTTGCCGGTACGGCCGTCGAACAGCTGCATCTGGCCGCTTTCTGGCAGGTCTGCCAGTTTCAGCATGGCCTTGATTTCGCTTTCCTTGGCACCGTCGAACACCGGGGTAGCCATTGGAACGCCGCCGCGCAGGTTCTTCGCCAGATCCAGGATTTCCTGGTCGGAGAAGGTGTCCAGCTCTTCGTTGCGACCGCCGATCTCGTTGTAGATCTCGTGCAGGAACTTACGCAGGTCTGCGACCTTGCGCTGCTCTTCGATCATACGGTTGATCTTCTCGCCCAGACCTTTGGCCGCGAGGCCCAGGTGGGTTTCAAGGATCTGACCAACGTTCATACGCGAAGGTACGCCCAACGGGTTGAGGACGACGTCGACCGGGGTGCCATTGGCATCGTGCGGCATGTCTTCAACCGGCATGATCACGGAGACCACACCCTTGTTACCGTGACGACCGGCCATCTTGTCGCCCGGCTGGATGCGGCGACGGATTGCCAGGTAAACCTTGACGATTTTCAGCACGCCTGGAGCTAGGTCATCGCCCTGCTGCAGTTTGCGCTTCTTGTCTTCGAACTTGTCGTCCAGCAGACGGCGGCGATCAACGATGTAGGCCTGGGCCTTCTCGAGTTGCTCGTTCAGAGCATCTTCAGCCATGCGCAGCTTGAACCACTGGCCGTGCTCAAGACCGTCGAGGATTTCGTCGGTGATGTCCTGACCTTTCTTCAGACCTGCGCCGCCTTCGGCCTTGTGGCCTACCAGAGCGGAACGCAGACGTTCGAAGGTCGCGCCTTCAACGATACGGAACTCTTCGTTAAGGTCCTTGCGGATCTCGTCGAGTTGAGTCTTCTCGATGGACAGTGCACGAGCATCACGCTCAACGCCGTCACGGGTGAAGACCTGTACGTCGATGACAGTACCTTTGGTACCGGTAGGTACACGCAGGGAGGTGTCTTTAACGTCGCTGGCTTTTTCACCGAAGATCGCACGCAGCAGCTTCTCTTCCGGAGTCAGTTGGGTCTCGCCTTTCGGAGTGACCTTACCAACCAGGATGTCGCCTGCGCCTACTTCAGCACCTACGTAAACAATACCGGCTTCGTCCAGCTTGTTCAGTGCAGCTTCACCCACGTTCGGGATGTCTGCAGTGATCTCTTCAGGCCCAAGCTTGGTATCACGTGCCACACAGGTCAGTTCCTGAATGTGGATCGTGGTGAAGCGGTCTTCTTGAACAACACGCTCGGACAGGCAGATGGAGTCTTCGAAGTTGAAGCCGTTCCATGCCATGAACGCGATGCGCATGTTCTGACCCAGAGCCAGTTCACCCATGTCGGTGGACGGACCGTCGGCCATGATGTCGCTACGCTGAACGCGATCACCCTTGCTCACCAGCGGACGCTGGTTGATGCAGGTGTTCTGGTTCGAGCGGGTGTATTTGGTCAGGTTGTAGATGTCGACACCGGCTTCGCCAGTTTCAACTTCGTCATCGGCAACGCGAACCACGATACGGCTGGCGTCAACGGAGTCGATCACGCCGCCACGACGAGCCACGACGCAAACGCCGGAGTCACGGGCTACGTTACGCTCCATGCCGGTACCTACCAGCGGCTTGTCAGCACGCAGGGTCGGTACAGCTTGACGCTGCATGTTGGAACCCATCAACGCACGGTTGGCGTCATCGTGCTCCAGGAACGGGATCAGCGACGCTGCAACCGAAACTACCTGCTTCGGCGAAACGTCCATCAAGGTGACGTCTTCCGGCGCCTTGACGGTGAACTCGTTCAAGTGACGAACAGCTACCAGTTCGTCGATCAGGACTTTCTTGTCGTTCATCGTGGCCGAAGCCTGAGCGATCACGTGATCAGCTTCTTCGATAGCAGACAGGAACACGATCTCGTCGGTGACCAGAGCGTCTTTCACCACACGGTACGGGCTCTCAAGGAAGCCGTACTGGTTGGTGCGCGCATAAGCGGCCAGGGAGTTGATCAGACCGATGTTCGGACCTTCCGGCGTTTCGATCGGGCATACACGACCGTAGTGCGTAGGGTGAACGTCACGAACCTCAAAGCCTGCACGCTCACGGGTCAGACCGCCCGGGCCCAGTGCAGAAACACGGCGCTTGTGGGTGATCTCGGAGAGCGGGTTGTTCTGGTCCATGAACTGCGAGAGCTGGCTGGAACCGAAGAACTCTTTCACCGCCGCAGCCACTGGCTTGGCGTTGATCAGGTCTTGCGGCATCAGGCCTTCGCTTTCTGCCATCGACAGACGCTCTTTGACCGCACGCTCAACACGTACCAGGCCAACACGGAACTGGTTCTCAGCCATTTCGCCTACGCAGCGAACACGACGGTTACCCAGGTGGTCGATGTCATCGACGATGCCTTTGCCGTTACGGATGTCGACCAGAGTCTTCAAGACCGCAACGATGTCTTCCTTGCACAGCACGCCCGAACCTTCGATCTCGGTACGACCGATACGACGGTTGAACTTCATCCGGCCGACCGCAGACAGGTCATAACGCTCAGGGCTGAAGAACAGGTTATTGAACAAGGTTTCGGCTGCGTCTTTGGTAGGTGGCTCGCCAGGACGCATCATGCGATAGATCTCGACCAGCGCTTCCAATTGGTTGCTGGTGGAGTCGATCTTCAGGGTGTCGGAGACGAACGGACCGCAGTCGATATCGTTGGTGTACAGAGTCTCGATGCGAACAACCTGAGCCTTGGCAATCTTGGCTAGGATCTCAGTGTTCAGCTCGGTGTTGCACTCAGCCAGGATTTCTCCAGTAGCGGGGTGAACGATGACTTTAGCGGTCGTGCGACCCAGGACGTAGTCCAGAGGCACTTCCAGCGATTTGATGCCGGCTTTTTCGATCTGGTTGATGTGGCGCGCAGTGATACGACGACCCGCTTCAACAATGACCTTGCCATTTTCATCCTGAATGTCCAGGACCGCAATTTCACCGCGCAGACGCGAAGCAATCAGCTCAAGGCTTAGAGTTTCATCCTTGAGGCTGAACACGTTGGTGGTATAGAAAGCGTCCAGCACTTGCTCAGTGGTGTAACCGAGCGCGCGCAGCAGTACCGAGGCCGGCAGCTTGCGACGACGGTCGATACGCACGAACACGCAGTCTTTCGGGTCGAACTCGAAGTCCAACCACGAACCGCGGTACGGAATGATGCGTGCGGAGTACAACAGTTTACCGGAGCTGTGCGTCTTGCCGCGGTCGTGGTCAAAGAACACGCCCGGGGAACGGTGCAGCTGGGAAACAATTACACGCTCGGTACCGTTGATAACGAAGGTACCGTTCTCAGTCATCAATGGGATTTCGCCCATGTAGACTTCTTGCTCTTTGATGTCCTTGATCGCTTTGTTCGACGATTCTTTGTCGAAAATGATCAGACGGACTTTTACCCGCAAAGGTACGGCGTACGTAACGCCACGCAACACGCATTCTTTGACATCAAATGCCGGTTCGCCCAGGCGATAACCGACGTACTCCAGCGCAGCATTGCCGGAGTAGCTGATGATCGGGAAAACGGATTTGAAGGCCGCATGCAGGCCCACGTCGCGGAACTGATCTTTGGTCGCTCCCGCCTGCAAGAATTCACGATACGAATCCAGCTGGATAGCCAGAAGGTACGGGACATCCATGACGTCCGGCAACTTGCTAAAGTCCTTGCGGATACGTTTTTTCTCAGTATATGAGTAAGCCATCAGCGTTCCCCAGCTTGGTCACCTGCTTGTTTGGCCCCTCCGACGGGAGCAGCCAGAAAATCTTGCAAACCCCATGGTTTGCACCACCGCATCGGGTGGCTACAGCGCGTTAATGGCGGCGACCGAGTCGACAGCCAAGAACGGAAAAAGGCCGGTGGCAAGAGCCACCAGCCATCAGCCTTCAGCTTAACGCTTGGGCTGGAGACGCAATGTCGATGCTTACTTCAGCTCGACTTTAGCGCCTGCTTCTTCCAGAGTTGCCTTGGCTTTGTCGCCTGCATCTTTGGTCACTGCTTCCAGAACCATAGCAGGAGCGCCGTCAACTACAGCCTTGGCTTCTTTCAAGCCCAGACCGGTCAGTTCACGTACTGCCTTGATCACGTTTACTTTCTTCTCGCCAGCTTCCAGCAGCATGACGTTGAATTCGGTTTGCTCTTCAACAACGGCAGCAGCAGCAGCTGGGCCAGCGGAAGCAGCGGCAGCGGAAACGCCGAATTTTTCTTCGAAAGCTTTGATCAGCTCAACAACCTGCAGAACCGACATTTCAGCTACGGCGTTGAGGATATCGTCTTGGGAGATAGACATTGCTGTATTTCCTGAATTGGGGGACGGCCTACGCGGCCATCGAAATAAACAAAAATACGCGAGAGAATTTGCTCAGCCTTAGGCTGCGGCAGCTTCTTTTTGCTCGCGAACTGCAGCCAGAGTACGAGCCAGCTTGCTGGTAGCGCCTTGAATCACGCTCATCAGCTGCGAAATGGCTTCGTCGCGGGTCGGCAGTGTTGCCAGTACGTCGATTTGGTTAGCTGCGAGGAACTTGCCCTCGAACGCAGCTGCCTTGATCTCGAACTTATCCTGACTCTTGGCGAATTCCTTGAACAAACGGGCAGCAGCGCCTGGATGATCCTTGGAGAACGCGATCAGAGTCGGGCCTGTGAACACGTCGTTGAGGACACTGTATTCAGTGTCAGCAACGGCGCGCTTGAGCAGGGTGTTACGTACAACACGTACGTATACGCCAGCTTCACGAGCCTCTTTACGGAGTCCGGTCATAGCGCCTACTGTCACACCACGGGCATCAGCCACGACAGCGGACAGAGCAGCTTTGGCAGCCTCGTTGACTTCAGCGACGATGGCCTTCTTGTCTTCGAGATTAATTGCCACGGGTTTAACTCCTGCTTGTTACCGTTTCATCTGGCCGGAGCCGGATGTCGTTTTGGTGTCTGATTCGGTAAGGAACCGGGAGCACCATCTGCGTAGGCTTTTGGTTTAAGACTTGCGTCGCCTACGGTCTTGGATAGCCCCCGCCAGGCAGGGACCCCAATTTTTTCCAATTGACGCAATCGCTTGCGCCAATCTGTGTCTTATACGTCCAGCGAGCCTTGGTCGATGACCAGACCCGGGCCCATAGTGGTGCTCAGGGTAACGCGCTTGACGTAGATACCTTTCGAGGAAGCTGGCTTGATACGCTTCAGATCAGCGATCAGGGCTTCAACGTTTTCCTTCAGCTTGACGGCGTCGAAGCCGACTTTGCCAACGGAGGTGTGAATGATGCCGTTTTTGTCGGTGCGATAACGAACCTGACCAGCCTTGGCGTTTTTAACCGCGGTAGCTACGTCTGGAGTTACGGTGCCGACTTTAGGGTTAGGCATCAGGCCGCGTGGGCCCAGGATCTGACCCAATTGACCTACAACGCGCATTGCATCCGGGGAAGCAATAACTACGTCATAGTTCAGGTCGCCGCCTTTCATTTCGGCAGCCAGGTCGTCCATGCCAACGCGATCAGCGCCAGCGGCCAGAGCTGCTTCAGCAGCTGGACCTTGGGTGAAGACGGCTACACGTACAGTCTTGCCAGTACCGTGTGGCAGCACAGTAGCGCTACGAACGACCTGGTCGGATTTACGTGGGTCAACACCCAGGTTTACAGCAACGTCAACAGACTCGCTGAACTTGACAGTCGACAGCTCGGTCAGCAGAGCAGCAGCGTCCACAAAGTTGTAGGACTTGCCCGCTTCGATTTTGCCGGCGATAGCCTTTTGGCGCTTGGTCAGCTTAGCCATTACACACCCTCCACGTTAAGGCCCATGCTACGAGCAGAACCGGCGATGGTACGCACGGCTGCATCCATATCAGCTGCAGTCAGATCCGCGTTTTTGGTTTTCGCGATTTCTTCCAGCTGAGCACGAGTTACGGTGCCAACCTTAACGGTGTTAGGACGAGCGGAACCGCTAGTCAGACCAGCAGCTTTCTTAAGCAAAACCGAAGCCGGGGTCGACTTGGTTTCGAAAGTGAAGCTACGGTCGCTGTATACAGTGATGATCACTGGAGTCGGCAGACCTGGCTCAAGACCCTGAGTACGGGCGTTGAAAGCCTTGCAGAATTCCATGATGTTCACGCCGTGCTGACCCAGAGCTGGACCAACAGGTGGGCTTGGGTTGGCCTGAGCGGCCTTCACTTGCAGCTTGATGTAAGCGGTAATCTTCTTGGCCATGAGGCACTCCAATTACGGGTTCAAACGCCTCGAAAGGCTCCCCGGTTACTTGCGCGTTTATCCCAGTGACGACAAAACCCCACAGCCTAAGGCTGCGGGGTTGGGATGCTTATTCAGCTAGACCTTCTCGACCTGGCTGAACTCCAACTCTACCGGAGTAGAGCGACCGAAAATGAGCACCGCCACTTGGATCCGGCTCTTTTCGTAGTTAACTTCTTCGACAGTACCGTTGAAATCAGCAAACGGACCATCTGTGACACGAACAACCTCACCCGGCTCGAACAACGTCTTCGGCTTAGGCTTGTCGCTACCATCAGCAACACGACGCAGAATTGCTTCTGCCTCTTTGTCAGTGATTGGAGCAGGCTTATCAGCAGTACCGCCAATGAAACCCATGACACGAGGAGTGTCCTTGACCAAGTGCCAAGTACCTTCATTCATGTCCATCTGAACCAGCACATAGCCAGGGAAGAACTTACGCTCACTTTTGCGCTTCTGACCATTCCGCATTTCAACCACTTCTTCAGTGGGAACCAGAATTTCGCCGAAGCCATCTTCCATGCCTGCCAGCTTTACGCGCTCTAGCAAAGAGCGCATAACATGCTTCTCGTAACCCGAGTAAGCATGCACAACGTACCAACGCTTAGCCACGGGACACCCTTAGCCAACAATCAAGGAAACAAGCCAGCCGAGGAGGGAATCAAGCCCCCACAACAGCAACGCCATAACCAGAACAACAGCCACAACAATCAACGTGGTCTGCGTGGTTTCTTGGCGAGTCGGCCAAACGACTTTACGGATTTCGGTGCGAGCTTCCTTCACCAGAACCGCGAAAGACTTGCCTTTGGCAGTCTGCAAGCCTACAAAGGCAGCTACAGCAGCAAGAGCAAGCAAAGCGAGAACGCGGTACAGGATCGGCGAAGCAGAGTAGTACTGATTGCCAACAACGCCTACGACCACCAATGCGACCACAGCGAGCCACTTGACGAGATCGAAACGAGAGCTTTGAGCTTCAGCCTTAGGAGTCATCTATGAAGATCCTGTGAAAAGAAAGCCAGACACACCACGTGAATCTGGCAGGTCAGGAGGGAATCGAACCCCCAACCTACGGTTTTGGAGACCGTCGCTCTGCCAATTGAGCTACTGACCTAAAACAAAATCAGGCCGACCATTATGCAGGCCTGAAAAAGACTTTACAACAACCAACCCCACTAGACTTGAAATCACCTGACAACATCAGCGCCAGATACAAAACCCTCAAGCCGAGGCAGCTGTTAAAACAAAGGCAGATATTTTCATATCTGCCTTGTTATATGGAGCTCTTGAGCGGATTTGAACCGCTGACCTCACCCTTACCAAGGGTGTGCTCTACCAACTGAGCTACAAGAGCAAAACACCTGCACAACCTGCAAACTTGGAGCGGGTAGCGGGAATCGAACCCGCATCATCAGCTTGGAAGGCTGAGGTTCTACCACTAAACTATACCCGCGGAGCTTGCAGCTCACGCTAAAAATGGTGGAGGGGGAAGGATTCGAACCTTCGAAGTCGTAGACGTCAGATTTACAGTCTGATCCCTTTGGCCGCTCGGGAACCCCTCCTAAGCGAGCCGGCATTTTACATCACGCCGACCTTCTGTCAAGCATTTTCTCATTTAAATTATGAGGTTAGCTGCATTGACGTCACTTCCCATCAAATCCCCCTAAAGGTCTTCACTGCGAAGCGGGCGCCATTCTATTCAAACTATTCGACAGTTGCAATGCCTTCGCACAGCATTATTTTATGTTTTAACTCATTGAATTCCTTAGCAAGGTTTTCAAAGGGCAGATCCTCAGCCAGACGCCTGCTTTCCGGGGCAACCCGGAGCCAGTAACCCTGGGCATCAGGCAAGCTCAGCAACTGAATCCTGACCTTTATATCCAGGCTGGTGAGGCGCTGCTCGACAGATTGCGCCTGGCGCTGATCTACAAAACCACCAATATACAAACAGGTATTTTGCGCATCAGACGCCTTTGCCCGCTCCCTGCGGGCCACGGCGTCAGAGGACTCGCTCAGCAGACGAATATCCTGCTGGCTGCCTCGATAGAGACTCAGAGGAGTGACATCTTTAGCGCGCAACGGCGCCTCTTGTTGATGCCATATGTAGTAAAAAGCGTTGAGGATCAGTAAAAGCAAAAACAGCCAACGCATAAACACCTCAAGATAACGGGCACGCCATCGCCAAACCAACGAAAATCAGATCAGGAACGAGCCGAGCCTGCGGCACAGCATCCAATACCAGATCAGCGTCGCCGCCTGTCAAGAACACGGTGAAGTCATCGCCCCAGTAGCTCCTGGCCAGCTCCAACTGGGTCAGCACAAACCCTCTTAGCATCAACGTACAGCCCCGCTCTACAGCTTCGACCGTGGTGCGACCAGGTGACAGGCACTCCAAGGCCCTTTCAGCGGCGGCATCGCCATACCGGATCTTGCGCGTATGCGTTCGCAGCTGATTCCTCATGAGAGACATACCCGGACAAATGAAGCCCCCCAGGTGCTCTCCATCCGCAGCTATAAAATCTGCCGTCGCCGCCGTACCAAAGTCCAGGACCAAGCAAGCGCCGGATGCCAACTTAAAGCCACCAAGCATCGCCAACCAGCGATCGAGCCCCAAGCGCTCGAAATCTTCGTAGCCGTTACGCACCCCAGCCATTTCACGAGCCGAAGCAGCGCAGGTAACAGCAACACCAAATGCATCCACAAGCGCCGCGACCAGCTTGTCTGTCTCCTCCAGCGCACGCACACTCACCAGCCGGCAACGC
This sequence comes from Pseudomonas sp. LG1E9, assembly GCF_003290225.1. Taxonomy (NCBI): domain Bacteria; kingdom Pseudomonadati; phylum Pseudomonadota; class Gammaproteobacteria; order Pseudomonadales; family Pseudomonadaceae; genus Pseudomonas; species Pseudomonas sp. LG1E9. Next base: position 39,800 of record NZ_CP029983.1, read on the forward strand.
GTCAGCAACAGGCCAGGCACCGCCAGTAGACTATCAACCAATGCCTCATCAGAACTTGCCACACCTTCTATCGCTACACCAGCCAGACTCGAACCGAGCACACGCCACTTGATAAAGCTGTTCCCACAGTCGAGCTCAAGAATCATCACGCAACCTCAGGCTTAACTCACCACCACTGTATATTTTCTCAATGCCATCGACACTTAAGCGCAACGCACCTTGACGATCAACGCCCAGAACAAATCCATCGACCTCATTGACACCGGCTATGAGCGACACCGCCCTGCCCTGCCAAGCATGGCTTGCCTCCCACTCATCCTGAAGCGCGGCAAAACCTAATGCCCTGTGCCGATCCAGGTACCGCTGCAACTGCAGACCAAGACGGGCAACCAACGAATTGCGATCAACAGGAGAGCCCGTCTCCAACTGCACCGATGTCCATTGCTGGTCAACCTCATCAGCCTTCTGCATATTGACGTTGATACCTATTCCGAGGACAACGTGGCAGATATCCGCAGGGTCCCCTACGAGTTCCAGCAAGATCCCGGCAATTTTCTTATGTCCAACGAGGACGTCGTTAGGCCATTTCAAAGCAGCAGCCTGAACTCCCGATTCACGTAGGGCTTGCATGACTGCCAACCCAACCACAAGGCTTAGCCCCTCCAGTTGCCGCAGACCGCCCTCAATACGCAAGACGAGGCTGTAATACACATTCTGAGCAAACGGACTGACCCACTTTCGACCACGCCTGCCTCTTCCCGCCGTTTGCTGTTCCGCAAGCACTAGGAAGGGGGTTGCGCACTCGACACCCGCAAGGCGCAAAGCTTCAGCATTTGTTGAGTCGATGGAATCGTAGACATGGATAGGCCACGCCAAAGCAGGCGCATGTTGCCGAATTTCCGCAGCACTCAAGAAAACAAGAGGAGAAGCCAATTGATACCCCTTCCCTCGAATCCTATGAACGGGCAGATTCAATTCGGCTTCAAGGTGCTGGAGCTGCTTCCAAACAGCACTGCGACTAACGCCCAGGGCAGCACCAAGCGCTTCTCCGGAATGGAACCGGCCATCTTTCAGAAGTTCTAACAACGTCAGCATGCAAGTATCGCCTCACAATGAGGCACGCATGATAGCCATGCGCAGGGGCATTGCATAGAAAGGCGGACGCTTGGCATTGAAGCGCACTCCGAGCAGCGCGTCGGACTTTCCGACCGCCCAAAACAAAACCCCATCTGCTTTCGCAAATGGGGTTTCGGAATTTAATCTTGACGATGACCTACTCTCACATGGGGAAACCCCACACTACCATCGGCGATGCATCGTTTCACTACTGAGTTCGGGATGGGATCAGGTGGTTCCAATGCTCTATGGTCGTCAAGAAATTCGGGTACTGAGTCGTGACCTGTTGGCCTCGCTTCAGCAAATTGGGTATGTGATAGCTTTCGGTGTTTTGTGAGCGTCGAACTTTCGGTTCATCTCGTCTTCAAACACCGCAATCTGGCCTTTCGACGCAAATTGCTTGGGTGTTATATGGTCAAGCCTCACGGGCAATTAGTATTGGTTAGCTCAACGCCTCACAGCGCTTACACACCCAACCTATCAACGTCGTAGTCTTCGACGGCCCTTCAGGGAACTCAAGGTTCCAGTGAGATCTCATCTTGAGGCTAGTTTCCCGCTTAGATGCTTTCAGCGGTTATCTATTCCGAACATAGCTACCCGGCAATGCCACTGGCGTGACAACCGGAACACCAGAGGTTCGTCCACTCCGGTCCTCTCGTACTAGGAGCAGCCCCTCTCAAATCTCAAACGTCCACGGCAGATAGGGACCGAACTGTCTCACGACGTTCTAAACCCAGCTCGCGTACCACTTTAAATGGCGAACAGCCATACCCTTGGGACCGGCTTCAGCCCCAGGATGTGATGAGCCGACATCGAGGTGCCAAACACCGCCGTCGATATGAACTCTTGGGCGGTATCAGCCTGTTATCCCCGGAGTACCTTTTATCCGTTGAGCGATGGCCCTTCCATACAGAACCACCGGATCACTAAGACCTACTTTCGTACCTGCTCGACGTGTCTGTCTCGCAGTCAAGCGCGCTTTTGCCTTTATACTCTACGACCGATTTCCGACCGGTCTGAGCGCACCTTCGTACTCCTCCGTTACTCTTTAGGAGGAGACCGCCCCAGTCAAACTACCCACCATACACTGTCCTCGATCCGGATAACGGACCTGAGTTAGAACCTCAAAGTTGCCAGGGTGGTATTTCAAGGTTGGCTCCACGCAGACTGGCGTCCACGCTTCAAAGCCTCCCACCTATCCTACACAAGCAAATTCAAAGTCCAGTGCAAAGCTATAGTAAAGGTTCACGGGGTCTTTCCGTCTAGCCGCGGATACACTGCATCTTCACAGCGATTTCAATTTCACTGAGTCTCGGGTGGAGACAGCGCCGCCATCGTTACGCCATTCGTGCAGGTCGGAACTTACCCGACAAGGAATTTCGCTACCTTAGGACCGTTATAGTTACGGCCGCCGTTTACCGGGGCTTCGATCAAGAGCTTCGCGTTAGCTAACCCCATCAATTAACCTTCCGGCACCGGGCAGGCGTCACACCCTATACGTCCACTTTCGTGTTTGCAGAGTGCTGTGTTTTTAATAAACAGTCGCAGCGGCCTGGTATCTTCGACCGGCATGAGCTTACGGAGCAAGTCCTTCACCCTCACCGGCGCACCTTCTCCCGAAGTTACGGTGCCATTTTGCCTAGTTCCTTCACCCGAGTTCTCTCAAGCGCCTTGGTATTCTCTACCCAACCACCTGTGTCGGTTTGGGGTACGGTTCCTGGTTACCTGAAGCTTAGAAGCTTTTCTTGGAAGCATGGCATCAACCACTTCGCTAACTAAAAGTTAGCTCGTCATCAGCTCTCGGCCTTAAGATCCCGGATTTACCTAAGATCTCAGCCTACCACCTTAAACTTGGACAACCAACGCCAAGCTGGCCTAGCCTTCTCCGTCCCTCCATCGCAATAACCAGAAGTACAGGAATATTAACCTGTTTTCCATCGACTACGCTTTTCAGCCTCGCCTTAGGGACCGACTAACCCTGCGTCGATTAACGTTGCGCAGGAAACCTTGGTCTTTCGGCGTGGGTGTTTTTCACACCCATTGTCGTTACTCATGTCAGCATTCGCACTTCTGATACCTCCAGCAAGCTTCTCAACTCACCTTCACAGGCTTACAGAACGCTCCTCTACCGCATCACTTACGTGATACCCGTAGCTTCGGTGTATGGTTTGAGCCCCGTTACATCTTCCGCGCAGGCCGACTCGACTAGTGAGCTATTACGCTTTCTTTAAAGGGTGGCTGCTTCTAAGCCAACCTCCTAGCTGTCTAAGCCTTCCCACATCGTTTCCCACTTAACCATAACTTTGGGACCTTAGCTGACGGTCTGGGTTGTTTCCCTTTTCACGACGGACGTTAGCACCCGCCGTGTGTCTCCCATGCTCGGCACTTGTAGGTATTCGGAGTTTGCATCGGTTTGGTAAGTCGGGATGACCCCCTAGCCGAAACAGTGCTCTACCCCCTACAGTGATACATGAGGCGCTACCTAAATAGCTTTCGAGGAGAACCAGCTATCTCCGAGCTTGATTAGCCTTTCACTCCGATCCACAGGTCATCCGCTAACTTTTCAACGGTAGTCGGTTCGGTCCTCCAGTTAGTGTTACCCAACCTTCAACCTGCCCATGGATAGATCGCCCGGTTTCGGGTCTATTCCCAGCGACTAGACGCCCTATTAAGACTCGCTTTCGCTACGCCTCCCCTATTCGGTTAAGCTCGCCACTGAAAATAAGTCGCTGACCCATTATACAAAAGGTACGCAGTCACCCAACAAAGTGGGCTCCCACTGCTTGTACGCATACGGTTTCAGGATCTATTTCACTCCCCTCTCCGGGGTTCTTTTCGCCTTTCCCTCACGGTACTAGTTCACTATCGGTCAGTCAGTAGTATTTAGCCTTGGAGGATGGTCCCCCCATATTCAGACAAAGTTTCTCGTGCTCCGTCCTACTCGATTTCATGACTAAGAGATTTTCGCGTACAGGGCTATCACCCACTATGGCCGCACTTTCCAGAGCGTTCCGCTAATCTCAAAGCCACTTAAGGGCTAGTCCCCGTTCGCTCGCCACTACTAAGGGAATCTCGGTTGATTTCTTTTCCTCAGGGTACTTAGATGTTTCAGTTCCCCTGGTTCGCCTCTTACGCCTATGTATTCAGCGTAAGATAACCATCTTATGATGGCTGGGTTCCCCCATTCAGACATCTCCGGATCAAAGTCTGTTTGCCGACTCCCCGAAGCTTTTCGCAGGCTACCACGTCTTTCATCGCCTCTGACTGCCAAGGCATCCACCGTATGCGCTTCTTCACTTGACCATATAACCCCAAGCAATCTGGTTATACTGTGAAGACAACATTCGCCGAAAATTCGAATTTCTCAATTAAGAGAACTCACAAATTTTACCTTAGCCTGATCCGTTACCAGTGAAAGTAACGTTCAGTCTATCTTTCTATCACATACCCAAATTTTTAAAGAACGATCTAATCAAAGACTAGAAATCAACATTCACCATCATCACAATGGAATGCTCATTTCTAAGCTTTCAACAAACAGAAGCAGTAGTGGTGGAGCCAAACGGGATCGAACCGTTGACCTCCTGCGTGCAAGGCAGGCGCTCTCCCAGCTGAGCTATGGCCCCGTATTTCTACAGGCGTTTCCCACACAAAATTGGTGGGTCTGGGCAGATTCGAACTGCCGACCTCACCCTTATCAGGGGTGCGCTCTAACCAACTGAGCTACAGACCCAATTTCGGGCTGCTTCTTTATCGTCTTCTTCAATGAATCAAGCAATTCGTGTGGGAACTTATGGAGCAGCTGATGTCGTCGATTAAGGAGGTGATCCAGCCGCAGGTTCCCCTACGGCTACCTTGTTACGACTTCACCCCAGTCATGAATCACACCGTGGTAACCGTCCTCCCGAAGGTTAGACTAGCTACTTCTGGTGCAACCCACTCCCATGGTGTGACGGGCGGTGTGTACAAGGCCCGGGAACGTATTCACCGCGACATTCTGATTCGCGATTACTAGCGATTCCGACTTCACGCAGTCGAGTTGCAGACTGCGATCCGGACTACGATCGGTTTTATGGGATTAGCTCCACCTCGCGGCTTGGCAACCCTCTGTACCGACCATTGTAGCACGTGTGTAGCCCAGGCCGTAAGGGCCATGATGACTTGACGTCATCCCCACCTTCCTCCGGTTTGTCACCGGCAGTCTCCTTAGAGTGCCCACCATTACGTGCTGGTAACTAAGGACAAGGGTTGCGCTCGTTACGGGACTTAACCCAACATCTCACGACACGAGCTGACGACAGCCATGCAGCACCTGTCTCAATGTTCCCGAAGGCACCAATCTATCTCTAGAAAGTTCATTGGATGTCAAGGCCTGGTAAGGTTCTTCGCGTTGCTTCGAATTAAACCACATGCTCCACCGCTTGTGCGGGCCCCCGTCAATTCATTTGAGTTTTAACCTTGCGGCCGTACTCCCCAGGCGGTCAACTTAATGCGTTAGCTGCGCCACTAAGAGCTCAAGGCTCCCAACGGCTAGTTGACATCGTTTACGGCGTGGACTACCAGGGTATCTAATCCTGTTTGCTCCCCACGCTTTCGCACCTCAGTGTCAGTATCAGTCCAGGTGGTCGCCTTCGCCACTGGTGTTCCTTCCTATATCTACGCATTTCACCGCTACACAGGAAATTCCACCACCCTCTACCATACTCTAGTCAGTCAGTTTTGAATGCAGTTCCCAGGTTGAGCCCGGGGATTTCACATCCAACTTAACAAACCACCTACGCGCGCTTTACGCCCAGTAATTCCGATTAACGCTTGCACCCTCTGTATTACCGCGGCTGCTGGCACAGAGTTAGCCGGTGCTTATTCTGTCGGTAACGTCAAAACAATCACGTATTAGGTAACTGCCCTTCCTCCCAACTTAAAGTGCTTTACAATCCGAAGACCTTCTTCACACACGCGGCATGGCTGGATCAGGCTTTCGCCCATTGTCCAATATTCCCCACTGCTGCCTCCCGTAGGAGTCTGGACCGTGTCTCAGTTCCAGTGTGACTGATCATCCTCTCAGACCAGTTACGGATCGTCGCCTTGGTGAGCCATTACCCCACCAACTAGCTAATCCGACCTAGGCTCATCTGATAGCGCAAGGCCCGAAGGTCCCCTGCTTTCTCCCGTAGGACGTATGCGGTATTAGCGTCCGTTTCCGAACGTTATCCCCCACTACCAGGCAGATTCCTAGGCATTACTCACCCGTCCGCCGCTCTCAAGAGAAGCAAGCTTCTCTCTACCGCTCGACTTGCATGTGTTAGGCCTGCCGCCAGCGTTCAATCTGAGCCATGATCAAACTCTTCAGTTCAAACATCTTTGGGTTTTTAAGAAACCCTAAACTTGGCTCAGCAATCGTTGGTTACATCTTTGATTTCTCGCGGAGTAACTTGTGATGCTGATAATCTTGTTGACTATCAGTCTGACTCCACAAGCACCCACACGAATTGCTTGATTCAGTTGTTAAAGAGCGGTTGGTTAAGATCTTTCGTCTCAACCGAGGCGCGCATTCTACAGCAGCCTCATTTGCTGTCAAGTGATTATTTTCAGAAGTTTTCAAGGAATCCTTAACAACTTCAACCACTTGCGCTTCAGATCTCTCATCAGCGGGAGGCGAATTCTACAGCGTTACACGCTGCTGTCAACACCTCTTTTTCAACTTCCTTTTGGCTTCGATGAACTGAAGCAACCTACTGCCGAAAACTGCGTAACTCATTGTTTACCAAGAAGTTTTCCGTTTCGACTGCGCCGGAAGTGGGGCGAATTATAGACAGATATAATTCGCCGTCAACCCTTAACTTCAACCTTATTCGGATTTGAGCGTAATACGCGCAAACGCCTTCTTCCCCGCCTGGCAAACATGGGTCGCGCCCAGCTCGTATATAAAGGTGCGATCTACCACTTCACCATCTATACGCACACCACCAGAATTCAGAAGGTCGCGCGCTACGGCCGAGTTCTTGACCAGGCCTGCCTTATTAAGGACAGCAGCAATAGGCATAGCCTCGCCAGCAGTCAGCTCGACCTCAGGCAAATCATCCGGCAGTTCGCCATCCTTCATACGATTACCCGCTGCGCGGTGAGCACTGGCCGCAGCCTCCTCACCATGGAAACGCGCAACAATCTCTTCGGCCAGCTTGATCTTCACATCACGCGGGTTGGCGCCAGCCTCGACATCTGCGCGCAGCGCATTGATTTCATCCATGGAGCGGAAGCTCAGTAGCTCGAAGTAACGCCACATCAGCGCATCAGGAATGGAGACCAGCTTGCCGTACATCACACCCGGCGCCTCCTGGATACCCACATAGTTACCCAGGGACTTGGACATCTTCTTGACGCCGTCCAACCCTTCCAGCAGCGGCATGGTCAGAATGCACTGCGCCTCCTGCCCATACGCACGCTGAAGCTCACGCCCCATCAGCAGATTGAACTTCTGATCGGTCCCACCCAGCTCCACGTCGGCACGCAATGCCACCGAGTCATAGCCCTGGACCAGCGGATACAGGAACTCATGAATAGCGATCGGCTGATTGGTGGAGTAGCGCTTATCGAAATCGTCGCGCTCAAGCATCCGCGCAACAGTGTACTGGGAGGTCAGGCGAATGAAGTCCGCAGGCCCCATCTGGTCCATCCAGGTGGAGTTGAACGCTACTTCAGTCTTGGCCGGATCAAGGATCTTGAACACCTGAGTCTTGTAGGTCTCGGCATTGTCGAGAACCTGCTCGCGGGTCAGGGGCGGGCGCGTCGCACTCTTGCCACTCGGATCGCCGATCATCCCGGTGAAGTCACCTATAAGGAAGATGACCTGATGCCCCAGCTCCTGGAACTGACGCAGCTTATTAATAAGCACGGTGTGACCAAGGTGCAGATCCGGCGCCGTCGGATCGAAGCCAGCCTTAATACGCAGGGGCTGGCCACGCTTGAGCTTTTCGATCAGCTCGGACTCGACCAACAGTTCTTCCGCACCACGTTTTATCAGCGCTAGCTGCTCTTCAACCGACTTCATAACAGACCCGCAAGGCTCAGATTCAAAAGGGAACCAACCATACAAGATCAGGGACTAATTACAAGTTTTGCCCTGCGCACGGACACCGTTCAGCAAGCCCAGCGTTCGCGAGCTTGCGCCACAGATGATTTGGTTATATTTTATACAGTTATTTCATCTTCATCATGTCATTCATCTTTTCCATTTCATCTTCAAAGTCAAAATTACCTATGACCACTGAACCGTCTAAAGCGCCGCCGCTTTACCCGAAGACCCACCTGCTCGCTGCAAGTGGTATCGCCGCCCTTCTTAGCCTGGCACTCCTGGTATTTCCTTCCAGTGACGTAGAAGCCAAACGAACATCCCTGAGCCTTGACTTGGAGAGTCCAGTTGAACAACTGACACAAGATCAAGACGCTTCCGACGCTCAACAAGCCACAAATGCCCCGTCTGAATCGCCATTCGCGCAGATAGAAAACACGCCCGAAGAAACCCAACAGGCCGCTAAGGAAACGCAAAAGCCCCTCGCAGACGCTGCCAAGAATCCTCAGCACCGCGAAGTGATCGTCGCAAAAGGCGATACTCTTTCGACCCTTTTCGAGAAAGTTGGCCTTCCCGCTGCCGCCGTAAACGACGTGCTGGCGAGCGACAAACAAGCCAAGCAGTTCACCCAACTGAAACACGGCCAGAAGCTTGAGTTCGAACTGACGCCCGACGGCCAGTTGAACAACCTGCACAGTAATGTCAGCGACCTCGAAAGCATTTCCCTGACCAAAGGCGCCAAAGGCTTCGCCTTCAATCGCATCACCACCAAACCGGTGATGCGCTCCGCCTACGTTCACGGCGTGATCAACAGTTCACTGTCGCAATCCGCTGCCCGCGCCGGGTTGTCCCATAGCATGACCATGGACATGGCCAGCGTATTTGGCTACGACATCGACTTCGCTCAAGACATCCGCCAGGGTGACGAATTCGACGTAATCTACGAGCAAAAAGTCGCCAACGGCAAAGTGGTCGGCACAGGCAACATCCTCTCCGCACGCTTCACCAACCGCGGCAAGACCTACACCGCCGTGCGTTACACCAATAAACAAGGCAACAGCAGCTACTACACCGCCGATGGCAATAGCATGCGCAAGGCCTTCATCCGCACCCCGGTGGACTTCGCTCGCATTAGCTCGCGTTTCTCGATGGGTCGCAAGCATCCAATTCTGAACAAAATCCGCGCCCACAAAGGCGTCGACTATGCCGCCCCACGCGGTACGCCGATCAAGGCTGCGGGTGATGGCAAGGTCCTGCTGGCCGGCCGTCGCGGTGGTTACGGCAACACCGTGATCATCCAGCACGGCAACACTTACCGTACTTTGTATGGCCACATGCAAGGCTTCGCCAAGGGCGTGAAGACGGGCGGCAACGTGAAGCAGGGCCAAGTGATCGGTTATATCGGCACCACTGGCCTCTCTACCGGACCGCACTTGCACTACGAGTTCCAGGTCAACGGCGTACACGTCGATCCATTGGGTCAGAAACTACCGATGGCCGACCCAATTGCCAAAGCAGAGCGTGCGCGCTTCATGCAACAAAGCCAGCCGCTGATGGCACGCATGGACCAAGAGCGGTCCACCCTGCTGGCTTCGGCGAAGCGTTAAGCCATGCCGCTCTATATAGGCGTGATGTCCGGGACCAGCCTGGATGGCCTGGACATCGCTCTGGTTGAACAGGGCGCGGCAGTCAATCTGATCGCCACGCACTACACACCGATGCCTGACGCCCTGCGCGCAGAGCTGCTGAGCCTGTGCGCCAGCGGCCCGGATGAGATTGCCCGCTCAGCGATTGCCCAGCAGCACTGGGTTACCCTCGCAGCCCAAGGCATTCGTACGCTGCTCGAACAGCAAAACCTCAAGCCTCGGGACATCCGCGCGATCGGCAGCCATGGCCAGACCATCCGCCACGAACCCGCCCGGGGCTTTACCGTGCAGATCGGCAACCCAGCCCTGCTCACCGAGCTGACGGGCATCACCGTGGTAAGCGACTTCCGCAGCCGCGATGTCGCCGCCGGTGGCCAGGGCGCGCCGCTCGTACCCGCGTTTCATGAAGCATTGTTTGGCGAAAGCACCGGCAATCGTGCGGTACTGAACGTAGGCGGTTTCAGCAACCTCAGCCTGATTGAGACCGGCAAGCCCGTAGCCGGCTTCGACTGCGGCCCGGGCAATGTCTTGCTTGATGCCTGGATTCATCTACAACGCGGCGAACACTTTGATCGCGACGGCCAGTGGGCAGCCAGCGGCAAAGTAGAACCTCAGTTGCTCAACGCACTGCTCAGCGATCCCTTCTTCCTGACCAAAGGCCCAAAAAGCACCGGCCGCGAAGTGTTCAACCTGGGATGGCTGCAACAGCACCTGAGCCGCCTACCAGCCTTCGCCCCACAAGATGTACAGGCGAGCCTGCTGGAATTGACCGCTCTGACCATCGTCGAGTCCCTGCAATCGGCACAACCGCAGACAGAAACGCTCTTGATCTGTGGTGGCGGCGCACATAACACCGCCATGATGAAGCGACTGGCCACCCTGCTGCCATCTACTCAGGTCAGCAGCACCGCCACTTACGGCGTAGACCCTGACTGGGTCGAAGCCATGGCCTTCGCCTGGCTGGCCCATTGCTGCCTGGAAAGCATTGCCGCCAACCGACCCAGCGTCACTGGCGCACGCGGATTGCGGGTGTTGGGCGCGATCTATCCCGCCTGAATCCCAGACAGCAAAACGCCGCTTGGCCCATGAAAGCCAAGCGGCGTTTTTTTTGCATCCACTCTCGATCAGATCGAGAACGAAGACCCACAACCGCATGTAGTGGTGGCATTAGGGTTCTTGATCACGAAACGCGAACCCTCCAGACCTTCCTGATAATCCACCTCGGCGCCTGCCAAGTACTGGAAACTCATCGGGTCGACAACCAGGCTCACGCCCTCGCGCTCAACGATGGTGTCATCGTCAGCCACATCTTCATCGAAGGTAAAGCCGTACTGAAACCCTGAACAACCGCCGCCCGTAACGAATACGCGCAGCTTCAAGCGATCATTACCCTCTTCATCGACCAAGCTCTTCACCTTGTGCGCAGCACCGTGGGTGAATTGCAAAGCCGTGGGGGTGAAGGATTCAACGCTCATGCTGATAATCTCCCGGCGTAGCGCCGCCATATGCGTAATGGCGGGCATTATCCGCTTCTCCTAGAAAATCGGTCAACTATTGTTACGGTATATCAATGTGCTTCGCCGCCATTAGAAACACAAAAGGCCCGTTCGACGGGCCTTTTGCCTAGCCGCTAAACCGCCTTAAGGCAGCATGCCTGCGTGGGACAAACCCAACTTCTCGTCCAGTCCGAACAGGATGTTCATGTTCTGCACCGCCTGGCCCGACGCGCCTTTGACCAAGTTATCGATCACCGACAGCACCACGACGAGATCACCATCCTGCGGACGATGCACCGCAATCCGGCACACATTGGCGCCGCGCACGCTGCGGGTTTCCGGGTGGCTGCCCGCTGGCATTACGTCGACGAACGGCTCATTGGCGTAGCGCTTTTCAAACAACGCCTGCAGGTCTACCGAACGGTCAACCACGGTTGCGTAAAGCGTGGAGTGAATACCACGGATCATCGGCGTCAGGTGCGGCACGAAGGTCAGGCCCACGTCCTTACCGGCAGCACGACGCAGGCCCTGGCGGATTTCCGGCAAATGACGATGCCCTTTTACCGCGTAGGCCTTCATGCTTTCCGACGTCTCGGAGTACAAAGAACCTACCGCCGCACCACGGCCTGCACCGCTGACGCCGGACTTGCAGTCTGCGATCAGGCGCGAAGCATCCGCCAGCCCAGCTTCAAGCAACGGCAGGAAGCCCAGTTGCGTCGCGGTTGGGTAGCAACCCGGCACCGCAATCAGGCGCGCCTGCTTGATCTGCTCACGATTGACTTCCGGCAGGCCGTACACCGCCTCTTCCAACAACTGAGGCGCGCCGTGTGGCTGACCATACCATTTGGCCCATTCATCGGCATCCTGCAGACGGAAGTCCGCCGACAGGTCGATCACCTTGGTGCCAGCCGCCAGCAACTCACCTGCCAGCGCATGGGCAACACCATGAGGCGTGGCAAAGAACACCACGTCGCAGGCGCCAAGGGTCTTGATGTCCGGAACGCTGAACGCCAGGCCGTCGTAGTGGCCTCGCAGGTTCGGGTACATATCGGCCACGGCCAGGCCGGCCTCGGATCGGGAGGTAATGACCACCACCTCAGCTTGCGGATGCTGAGCCAACAGACGCAGCAATTCGACACCGGTGTAACCCGTGCCGCCGACGATACCGACCTTGACCATAACCCTGCCCTCAACGAACCACTGGAAAGCCGTCGATAATAGGGGCCGTATCGTCCTGCGACAACCGTCAACGTGACGTATGGGCGTATGAGCCACTACTATCTCGGCTACCGTGAACCTGGGAATAACTAGAAATGCTCTATCTATGGATCAAAGCCCTCCACATCGTCAGCATCGTCTGCTGGTTTGCAGCGCTGTTCTACCTGCCGCGCCTGTTTGTCTACCACGCCCAAAGCGAAGACACGGTGAGCAAGGAACGTTTCAGCATCATGGAGCGCAAGCTGTACCGCGGCATCATGGGGCCGGCGATGATCGCCAGCCTGGTATTCGGTGGCTGGCTGATCTACCTCAACCCAAGCATCTTTCAGTCCGGCGGCTGGATCCACGCCAAGCTGACCCTGGTCGTGCTGTTGATCGGCTATCACCACATGTGCGGCGCGCAGGTAAAACGCTTCGCCCGTGGCGAAAACACCCGCAGCCATGTCTTTTATCGCTGGTTCAATGAAGTACCGGTTCTGATATTGCTGGCTATCGTAATTTTGGTCGTGGTCAAACCGTTCTAACTTCAATTACTCGGGGTACCTCCAATGTCGCTGCCCGCTCTGCTTGAACAACGTCTGCGCCTGCCCGTGGTGGTGGCGCCGATGTTCCTGATTTCCAACCCGCAACTGGTCCTGGCCTGCTGTCGCAATGGTGTGGTCGGGAGCTTTCCCGCGCTTAACCAGCGCGAGAGCAGTGGCTTCAAGGCCTGGCTGGAGGAAATTGAAGCGGGCCTGGCGCAACTGGATGACCCCGCTCCGTATGCCGTCAACCTGATCGTGCACAACAGCAACCCGCGCCTGGAGGCGGACCTGGCAATCTGCGTCGAGCACAAGGTGCCGATTGTGATCACCAGTTTGGGCGCGGTAAAAGAGCTGGTAGATGCCGTGCACAGCTATGGCGGCCTGGTGTTTCACGATGTCACTACCCGTCGCCATGCCGAAAAAGCCGCTGAGGCGGGTGTAGATGGCCTGATTGCCGTGGCTGCGGGTGCCGGCGGCCATGCCGGTACCTGGAGCCCGTTCTCACTGATTGCCGAGATTCGCCAGTTCTTCGACAAAACCCTGCTGCTGGCTGGGTGCCTCAATCACGGGCACCAGATCCTCGCCGCACAATTGCTGGGTGCGGACCTGGCGTATTTCGGCACGCGTTTTATCGGTACCACCGAAAGCCACGCCCCAGATGCCTATAAAGAGATGCTGCTCACATCGCGCGCCGCCGACATCGTGCACACTCCCGCAGTCTCCGGCGTTCCCGCTAGCTTTATGCGCCAAAGCCTGGAAAATGCCGGGTTCGACCTCGCTGCCCTGCAAGGCAAAGGCGAAGTCAACTTCGGTTCCAAGCTCAAGCCGCTGGGCGACGAAGCCAAGGCGTGGAAGACCGTATGGTCCGCCGGCCAAGGCGTCGGTGAGATTGATGATTTGCCCAGCGTCGATGAACTCGTTGCCCGCCTGGATGCCGAATACCGCAAGGCGCGCGAGCAGGCCGCACAATTGCGCTGGCCACGCTGACCCAACCGACAGGCCTGCCGATTGAGCGGGCCTGCACCTCCTACCTGAATAAGTGACAAGGAAGCCTGCATGAGCGACAACCGCTTCAAGATTGTGTTTGATGGAGCCTTGCTCCCGGGCGTCGAAAGCACCACGGCCAAGCTGAACCTGGCTGAGCTGTTCAAGAGCACCGTCGAGGACATCGAGAAACTCTTCACCGGTCGCCCGGTCGCACTCAAACGTGACCTGTCACGCCCCGATGCCGAAACCTACCTCACCGCGCTGAAAAATGCCGGCGTGGATGCACGCATCGAAGCTGAACAGCCCGTGGCCTTCAGCCTCGCCGAAACCCACGAGACAAGCTCTGGTGCGACAGACTTCGCTAGCCCAGCCGCTTCACCGTACGCGCCTCCGCGTTCTGCCGTGGGTGACAGCCTCCCGGAATACGCCACGCTGAAGATCTTCACGATCAATGGCCGTATTGGCCGCCTGCGGTATCTGGCCTGGACGCTGGTACTGACCGTCGCAATGCTCGTCGCAGCAGGCATCCTCAGTACTGTGGGCTTCGCCATCGCGACCGCGTCGCCGACGATAGCCATCATTGTTGGCTCGCTGCTCGGTTTCGCACTGTTCGTTGCGGTGATGGTCGTGAGTGTGCAAATCGGCGTGCAGCGCCTGCACGACCTCGGCTGGTCTGGCTGGCTGTACCTGCTTAACCTCGTGCCGCTGGTCAACAGCATTTTCCCGCTGTTGCTGCTGGTCGTGCCAGGTAACTCGGGGGCCAACCAGTACGGCGCGCCGCCACCGCGCAACTCCACTGCGGTGAAGGTCCTGGCGTCCCTGTGGCTGGCATTCATTCCGCTGATGCTCATCATCGTGGTGTCGCTGGGCATGAACGGCTACCTGGACCAACTCGAAACGAACGTGGACAGCAGCTACGAAAGCAGCTCCATCACCTCCGATGAAGATGCCGATCAAAGTGTCATCGTTGATGAAGAAGACGCCCAAAGTGCTGACGAAGCGGCCGAACCTGTAGACTCTGCTGAAGAACAGTAAAGAAACGCCCCCATCCGTGATGCCTCCATCATCGATGGGGGCGTTGCGATGGAGAAAGGCATGACCCGTTACGCTCTGATCACCGGTGCCTCCAGCGGCATTGGCCTGGCCTTGGCCGAAGCACTGGCCCGTCGCGGCCGCAGCTTGATTCTGGTGGCCCGCCAGCGTGATCAGTTGGAAAGCATTGCACTCGAATTGACTCAACGCTTCGGCGTCGAGGTGCTGTTTCGTGCCTGTGACCTGGGCGAGCCGCTGCGCTTGTCCGGGTTCCTGCTGGAGCTTGAAGAAGGCGAGCGGCAGATCGATTTGCTGGTCAACTGCGCCGGCATTGGCACCAGCGGGCCATTCCTGGCCCAGGACTGGATGACCGAACAAGACCTGATTGAAGTCAACATCCTCGCCCTCACCCGCATGTGTCACGCCCTGGGCAATACCATGGCGTTGCAAGGCGGCGGGCAGATTCTCAACGTCGCATCGATTGCCGCCTTCCAACCCGGCCCGTGGATGAGCAGCTACTACGCCAGTAAAGCCTATGTGCTGCACTTCTCCGAGGGGTTACGTGAAGAACTGAAGACCTGTGGCATCAAGGTCTCGGTCCTTTGCCCCGGCCCTACGCGCACCGCATTTTTCGGCACGGCGCAAATGGACATCGCCAAACTCGATCGCAGCGAACAACTGATGAGCCCGGAAGAGCTCGCTCTCTACACCGTGCGCGCATTGGAAAAGAACAAAGCCATCATCATCCCTGGCCGCCGCAATCGCTGGCTGGCGTTCAGCCCACGTTTCAGCCCGCGCTGGCTGACTCGCAAGATCGCCGGTGCAATCAACAAAGCCTATTGCCCACGCTGACCGGCTGAGTACACTCCCCCTGCACTTTCATAATGGAGAAACAGCTGTGGATACTCTGTTCACCAAGATCATCAACAGAGAAATACCCGCGAAGATCATCTACGAAGATGATCAGGTCCTCGCCTTCCACGATATTGCCCCGCAGGCACCTGTGCATTTTCTGGTGATCCCGAAGAAGCCGATCCGTACGCTCAATGACCTCACGCAAGACGACAAGGCACTGGCCGGGCACATCCTGTTCACCGCCCAGCGCCTGGCCCTTGAACTTGGCTGCGAGGATGGTTTCCGCGTCGTCATGAACTGCAATGAAAAGGGCGGCCAGACCGTCTATCACATCCATATGCATGTGCTGGGTCAGCGCCAGATGAACTGGCCGCCGGGCTGACAGGCCTCTGAAACGGATCGCAGCACGGTGCTGCGACCCCATGCCCTTGACTCAGCGCAAACGCTTCACCCTCTCTTGCGGTAAACTGGCCGCCGAGATTCTTCCCGGAGGTCAGCATGACTACCCAACGTCACTACTCGCCGATTGATCGCCTGTTGCTGCAAGCCGACATGGCCATGCGCACGCTGCTGCCCTTCAGCGGCCAACCGTACCGTCCGTCGCCCGCCATTGTGCAGCCCGACGCGCAGATGAGTGAGACAGACACGCGTCATGTCGCCGGCTTGATGCGCATCAACCATACCGGCGAAGTCTGTGCCCAGGCGTTGTACCAAGGCCAAGCCCTGACCGCCAAGCTGCCGCAGGTACGCGCAGCCATGGAGCATGCGGCCGAGGAAGAAATCGACCACCTGGCCTGGTGCGAGCAACGCATTCGCCAACTGGGCAGCCACCCCAGCGTGCTCAACCCACTGTTTTACGGTTTGTCGTTCGGCATCGGCGCTGCTGCCGGGTTGATCAGCGACAAGGTCAGCCTGGGCTTTGTCGCCGCGACCGAACATCAAGTGTGCAAGCACCTGGATGAACACCTGGAACAACTGCCGGCCGAAGACGAAAAGTCCCGGGCCATTCTTGAGCAGATGCGTATCGATGAAGAACACCACGCTGAGAGCGCCCTGGATGCCGGCGGTTTCCGCTTCCCGGCGCCGGTGCGGTTCGGCATGAGCGTGCTGGCCAAGGTCATGACAAAAAGCACCTACCGTATCTGACCCAACCTGCAGCCGAAAAAAAGGGCGCTTTCAAAGCGCCCTTTTCTTTTGCCATTGGCGATCAACCCAACTCGACAATCTCGTAGTCGTGGGTAATGGCCACACCAGCCGCGCCGAGCATGATCGACGCCGAGCAGTACTTCTCTGCCGACAGTTCGATAGCACGTTTGACCTGGGCCTCCTTCAGCCCCCGGCCCTTCACCACGAAGTGCATATGGATCTTGGTGAACACCTTGGGATCTTCAGTGGCGCGCTCGGCTTCCAGGAACGCTTCGCAGCTTTCCACGGCCTGGCGGGATTTTTTCAGGATGCTGACCACGTCGAAATTGCTGCAACCGCCCACGCCCAGCAGGAGCATTTCCATCGGACGTACGCCCAGGTTGCGGCCACCGGCTTCCGGCGGGCCATCCATGACCACTACATGGCCACTGCCCGACTCACCGAGGAACATGGCTTCGCCCGCCCATTGGATGCGTGCCTTCATCGCCCAGACTCCACTGCTAAAAAAGGGTCGCCAGCTTAGCACAGGGCCCGAGCGCGGCAGCGTTTCCCGTCAATGTGATCAATAACAGGGCTTACTCGGTAAATTGGCTAATCGAGTCAGAATGTGTCTGTTAAGCTGGCGCCAAATGAGTGGCGTATTGCCACCCTTTATACAGCGTGTATCAATGCCGATACCGCTGAGTACAACAACTCCAACCACCTCGCGCTGCCTTTCGGGATACAACCATGGTTGCTCTGACGCCCATACCCAAGATCAAGAATCTCGACAAGCTGCTGATGCACTGCCAGCGCCGACGTTACCCGGCCAAGCACAACATCATCTGCGCCGGCGAGCGCTCCGAAACGCTGTTCTTCATTATCAAAGGCTCCGTCACCATCCTGATCGAGGATGAAGACGGCCGCGAGATGATCATCGCCTACCTGAACACCGGGGATTTCTTCGGGGAGCTGGGGCTGTTTGAACAAGCGGGCAAGGAACAGGAGCGCAGCGCCTGGGTGCGGGCCAAGGTCGAGTGCGAAGTGGCCGAGATCAGTTACACAAAATTTCGCGAGCTGGCCCAACACGATCCCGACATTCTCTACGCCCTCAGCGGCCAGATCGCCCAACGCCTGCGCGACACGACGCGCAAAGTCGGCGACTTGGCATTCTTCGACGTCACCGGTCGCGTGGCCCGTTGCCTGCTGGAGCTGTGCAAACAGCCCGATGCAATGACACACCCGGACGGTATGCAGATCAAAGTTACACGCCAGGAAATCGGGCGCATTGTCGGCTGTTCACGGGAGATGGTCGGCCGCGTGCTCAAGGATCTGGAAGAGCGCAACCTGGTGCACGTCAAAGGCAAGACAATGGTGGTGTTCGGTACCCGCTAAACCGGCAGGAAGCTGGCCAGCATCTGACGGTACAAGGTATCCAACCGGCTGATGGCATCCGGCGCGGGGAACGCTTCGTGCAAGGCGATATGGCTGTCGGCACGAACCCGCTGGTCGAGGCCGCACGCTTGGTTGAAGCGGTTGACCGCCGCGATCAACGCTTCGCGATGGTTATCCAGCAGCAAAGCGCCGTGTACCAACCCCACCGGGCGGCCACCGCTTTGCCGCCAGCGCTGGGCAGTGCCGACCATTTTGCGGCCATCGAGATTGACGTTGTAGCGACCGTCGCAGAATGCCCCGTCGATCTCACCCACGGAAGCCTTGCCGCCCAGCTCGGTCAGCACATCACAGATCGGCTGGCACAGACGCTGATAACCGGTTTCGATGCGGCCTTGATCACCTTCGCTGCGTGGCGGCGCGTACACCAGCGCAATATTGACCGTAGCACTCGACTGCGGCACCGGCTCACCGCCGGTTTCGCGCAGTAACACGGGCCAACCGGCATCGGCGGACACGCGACTGGCGACTTCGAAAGCGGGCAATCGACTCAAGCGACGTGGCATCACCAATGCCTGATCGCTGGGTTGCCAAAACAGCAGCCCGTACTCCAACTCACCGGCGCAAACCGCACCCAACAAATCTTGCTCAGCAGCAAGGCCTGCTTCGACGGTCATCATCACGGGCTGAGTCATCAAACACCTACCTCTCTGGATAAACACAAAACCCAATGTGGGAGGGGGCTTGCCCCGATAGCGGAGTGTCAGCCGACTGGTTCATCAACTGACAGAATGCCATCGGGGGCAAGCCCCCTCCCACATTGTGATCGCATTTCACATCAATCGAGCGTGGAACCGCTGACCGCCACGCCACGCTCCGGGAAGAACAGACGCTGCAGTTCCGCCCCCGGGTTCTCGGCACGCATAAAGGTTTCGCCCACCAGGAACGAGTACACGCCGCTGATTTCCATCAGCTCCACATCGGCGCGGTTGACGATGCCACTCTCGGTAATCACCAGGCGGTCACGCGGGATACGCGGCAGCAGGTCGAGGGTGTTTTCCAGGCTGACTTCGAAGGTATGCAGGTTACGGTTGTTGACCCCGACCAGCGGCGTATCGAGGGTTTTCAACGCCCGCTCCAGCTCGTCGCCGTCGTGCACTTCCACCAGCACATCCAGGCCGACGCTTTTGGCTACAGCCGCGAGTTCGGCCATCTTCACGTCATCCAGTGCGGAAACGATCAGCAGCACGCAGTCGGCGCCCAAGGCACGGGCTTCGACGATCTGGTACGGGTCGACCATGAAGTCCTTGCGGATCACCGGCAACTTGCACGCCGCCCGGGCCTGTTGCAGGAACAAATCGGAACCCTGGAAATAATCAATGTCGGTCAGTACGGACAGGCATGTCGCCCCGCCCTTTTCATAGCTGACCGCGATTTCCGCTGGCACGAAGTGCTCGCGAATCACGCCTTTGCTCGGCGAAGCCTTCTTGATCTCGGCGATCACCGCCGGGTGCTTGAGCTTGGCCTGGGCGATCAGCGCATCGGCAAATCCACGTGGTGCGTCAGCGGCTTTCGCTTGGGCTTCCAGCTCAGCCAGGCTCACGCGGGCACGGCGCTCGGCGACTTCTTCGGCCTTGCGGGCGAGGATTTTTTCCAGAACGGTCGGAACACTCATCCTTCATTCTCCATCTTGAATACGGCGGTGAATGCTCCCAGTTCTTCGAGCTTCTCGCGAGCCAGACCGGTGTGCAGCGCATCGTGGGCCAATTCGACACCTTCCTTAAGACTATAGGCTTGGTCGGCTGCGTAAAGTGCCGCGCCAGCATTCAGAACAATCATTTCCGCAGCCTTTTGACCGTTCTCAGTCTTGCGCCGCCCCAGGGCATCACGGATCAGCTCCAGCGACGCCGCCGGGCTTTCCACCGCCAGGCCATGCAGGCTCTGACTCTTCATGCCCAGGTCTTCAGGCTCGACCCAGTATTCGGTGATCTGGTCATTCTTCAGTTCCGCCACAAAGGTCGGCGCGGCGAGGCTGAATTCATCCAGGCCATCTTTGGAATGCACCACCAGCACATGTTTGCTGCCCATGCGTTGCAGTACTTCAGCCAATGGTTTGCACAGCGCCTGGCTGAACACGCCCACCACCTGGTGCTTCACACCGGCCGGATTCGTAAGCGGGCCGAGCATGTTGAACAGGGTGCGCAGGCCCAGGTCTTTACGCGGGCCGGCGGCGTGTTTCATCGCGCCGTGGTGGGACTGGGCAAACATAAAGCCGATGCCGACGTTGTCGATGCAACGCGCCACTTGCACCGGCGTCAGGTTCAGGTAGATCCCGGCCGCTTCCAGCAGGTCGGCACTGCCGCTCTTGCCGGACACCGCGCGGTTACCGTGTTTGGCCACGGTGCAACCGGCCGCCGCCACCACAAAGGAGGACGCGGTCGACACGTTGAAAATATTTGCACCATCGCCCCCGGTGCCGACCACGTCGACCACGCCATCGAGGGTCTTGAGCTCAACCTTGTCCGCCAGCTCGCGCATCACCGAGACGGCGCCGACGATCTCGTCGATGCTTTCGCTCTTCATGCGCATCGCCATCATGAACGCGCCGATCTGCGCGTCGGTGCATTGGCCGGTCATGATCTCGCGCATCACATCGCTCATTTCAGCGGTGCTCAGGTCCAGATGGCCGACGATACGGCTCAGGGCAGTCTTGATATCCATGGAAAGTCCTTAGCGCGTGCCGCCGCTCTGCTTGAGAAAGTTGGCGAACAGCTCGTGGCCCTGCTCGGTCAGGATCGATTCAGGGTGAAATTGCACCCCTTCGATGTTCAGTGTCTTGTGACGCAGGCCCATGATCTCATCGACCGAGCCGTCTTCCAGCTGGGTCCAGGCGGTCAGTTCCAGGCATTCGGGCAGGGTTTCACGCTTGACCACCAGCGAGTGGTAGCGGGTCACCGTCAAGGGATTGTTCAGGGCCTGGAATACGCCCAGCTCTTTGTGGAACACCGGGCTGGTCTTGCCGTGCATCACCTGGCGCGCACGCACCACATCACCGCCAAAAGCCTGGCCGATGGATTGGTGGCCCAGGCATACGCCCAGGATCGGCAGTTTGCCGGCGAAATATTGGATGGCTTCAAGGGAGATGCCCGCCTCCGTCGGCGTGCACGGGCCTGGCGAAACCACGATGCGCTCGGGGTTCAGCGCCGCGATCTCGGCCACGGTCAGTTCGTCGTTGCGCACCACCTTGACCTCGGCACCCAACTCGCCCAGGTACTGCACAACGTTGTAAGTAAAGGAATCGTAGTTATCAATCATCAGCAACATGGGGCAAACCTCAGGAATTGGGGGTCTGTTCAGCCAGCGCAACAGCGCGGAACATCGCACGGCGCTTGTTCAGGGTTTCTTCCCATTCGAGGGCCGGCACCGAGTCGGCGACAATCCCGCCACCGGCCTGCACATGCAGCTCCCCGTCCTTGATCACTGCCGTGCGGATCGCAATGGCAGTGTCCATGTTGCCGTTCCAGGCGAAATACCCCACGGCGCCGCCGTAGACACCCCGCTTGACCGGTTCCAGTTCGTCGATGATTTCCATCGCGCGAATCTTCGGCGCGCCCGACAAGGTGCCCGCCGGCAGAATCGCTCGCAACGCATCCATTGCAGTCAAGCCAGCCTTCAGCTCGCCCGTGACGTTGGACACGATGTGCATAACATTGGAGTAACGCTCGATGACCATCTTCTCGGTGAGCTTCACCGAGCCGATTTCCGAGACGCGCCCGGTGTCGTTGCGGCCCAGGTCGATCAGCATCAAATGCTCGGCGATTTCCTTGTCGTCGCTGAGCAGGTCTTCTTCCAGCGCCAGATCGGCTTCTTCGGTCGCGCCACGTGGGCGCGTACCGGCAATCGGGCGCACGGTGATCAGGTTGTCTTCGACGCGCACCAGCACTTCCGGCGAACTGCCTACAACGTGGAAGTCGCCAAAGTTGAAGAAGTACATGTATGGCGTCGGGTTGAAGCAGCGCAGCGCACGGTACAGGTCGATGGGTGCAGCCTTGAAGTCGATGGACATGCGCTGCGACGGCACCACCTGCATGCAGTCACCGGCGAGGATGTATTCCTTGATGGTGTCGACGGCACGCTCGTAGTCATCCTGGGTAAAACTTGAGCGGAACAACGGATCGCTCGCCGGCGGGCAGCTGAGGTCCAGGCCGCGACGCGGGGTGATCGGCTGGCGCAGTTTTTCCAGCAGGGCTTGCAGGCTGGCCTGGCCTTGTTCGAACGCATCTTCGCGGGACGGATCGGCCAGTACGATGGCGTGCATCTTGCCGGCGAGGTTGTCGAACACCACCACCGCGTCAGACACCATCAGCAGAATATCCGGCACGCCCAGCGGATCCGGGTTCGGGCATTTGCCCAGGCGTTTTTCCACATAGCGCACGCAGTCGTAGCCGAAATACCCGACCAACCCGCCATTGAAGCGCGGCAGGCCAGCAATGGTCGGCACGTTGTAGCGCGCCTTGAAGGTTTCGACAAAGGCCAGCGGGTCTTCCACGTCATGGCTTTCGATCTCGACGCCGTCATGGGTGATGCTCACATGATGATCGTGTACCCGCATCACGGTGCGGCACGGCAGGCCGATGATCGAATAACGGCCCCATTTCTCACCGCCCTGTACCGATTCCAACAGATAGGAATTGGGCTCGTCGGCCAGTTTCAGGTAGATCGACAGCGGCGTGTCGAAGTCGGCCAGGGTTTCGCAGGCCAGGGGAATACGGTTATAGCCGGCAGCGGCCAAACGCAGGAATTCTTCGCGATTCATGAGGTGCCTCGTGGTGTGAGGGTCTAACAGTCAGGTATGCAAACGTGCCGCAGGGCGCGGCCAGGATCAGTCAGGCGCGCCAACGCCAGCGGGCCAGGGCCTTGATGACTTTCATCCAGAGTTTGCGAGTGACCACCACGATGGGATTTCCAGAAGGGGACGGATCGGTATCGGGCAACGTTATCTCAGCGCCCGCTCCCAAGCAACCGGGGATTAGCAGTCGCAGGTCATCAATCACCAGCGCCGGCGACTCTTCGGCAATCGGCCGGCCATGGTTATAGCCGTAGCTCAGGGCGACACACTGCACGCCCGCAGCTTTTGCCGCCTGCACATCCGTGCGCGAATCGCCGACAAACAACGACTGGGACGCCGGGATATTGGCCATTTTCATCACGAAAAACAGCGCCGCCGGGTCAGGTTTCTTCTGCGGCAAGGTATCGCCACCGATGATCCAGCGGAAATACCGGCCGATTTTCATCTGGTCCAACAGCGGCGCAACGAAACGCTCCGGCTTGTTGGTGATCAGGGCCATTTCCACGCCCTGCTTGTGCAGCCATTTGAGGGTGTCGCGCACGCCGGGATAAACCACGGTCAGTTCATGGCCGTCTTCATAGGCAGCATTGAACAGTTCCAGGGCATGCTCGGCCTCCACCTCATCGACGCCTTCGGGGTCGATGTTGTTGGCCAGGGCCCGGCGTACCAGCATATGCACGCCGTTACCTACCCAGTTACGCACGGATCCCAGACCCGCGGGCGGGCGTCCGAGTTTGAGCAGCATCTGGTCCACCGCCGCCGCCAAGTCAGGCACCGAATCGATCAACGTACCGTCCAGATCGAACATCACCAACCGTGGCAGTTTGCCGGGGAACAGCTGCTCAAAGCCGCTCATGGACGTGCCAGCGCCAGTTCTGCACGCATCTTGTCGATCACTTCCTGGTAGTTCGGCGCGTTGAAGATCGCCGAACCGGCCACGAACGTGTCGGCACCGGCCGCTGCGATTTCACGGATATTGTTGACGTTGACCCCACCGTCGATTTCCAGGCGGATATCACGGCCCGAGGCATCGATCAGCGCGCGGGCTTCGCGCAGTTTGTCGAGGGTACCGGGAATGAACTTCTGCCCGCCAAAGCCTGGGTTGACGCTCATCAGCAGCACCATGTCGACCTTGTCCATCACGTACTTGAGTACATCCAGCGGGGTCGCCGGGTTGAACACCAGGCCCGCCTTGCAGCCACCTTCGCGGATCAATTGCAGGGTGCGGTCGACGTGCAGCGAGGCTTCCGGATGAAAGGTGATGTAGGTCGCGCCGGCCTCAATGAAGTCGCCGATGATGCGATCCACCGGGCTGACCATCAGGTGCGCATCGATCGGCGCGGTGACGCCGTATTTGCGCAACGCCGCGCAGACCATCGGGCCGATGGTCAGGTTGGGCACGTAATGGTTGTCCATGACATCGAAGTGCACGAAGTCGGCACCGGCGGCCAACACGTTGTCCACTTCCTCACCCAGTCGGGCGAAATCGGCGGAGAGAATCGATGGGGCAATAACGAAGGGCTGCATGACGCACCTTTTCTGAGCTAAATCACGATGGCGCGCATTGTATACCTCATGCTTTGCTGCGCGCACCGTGACCTAGCTCAATGGCTAGTACGCGGCCCGGTAGATTTTCTCGATATCCGCCACGCTGAGCTTGCGCGGGTTGTTGCGCATCAGCCGTTCGATCCCGGCGGCTTCCGCCGCCATGGTCGCAATTGCGCTTTCGGGAATCCCGAAACTGTGAAGCCCGGCCGGGATCTCGACCGCAGCACACAGTCGCGTCATCGCCTCGACCGCCTGGTCGGCAGCGTCATTGGCACTCAACCCCGTGATGTTCACGCCCATGGCCTGGGCAATGTCCTGCATACGCTCGACACACGCGAGCTTGTTCCAGTGCATCACATAGGGCAGCAACAGCGCGTTACTTACGCCATGGGCAATGTTGAAGCGCCCACCCAGCGGATACGCCAACGCATGTACCGCGCCCACCCCGGCGTTGCCGAAAGCCATGCCGGCCATCAGGCTGGCAGTGGCCATGTCGTCGCGGGCCTGCAAGTTGGCCGGGTTGGCGTAGGCCTTGGGCAGCGCCTTGGCGATCAGCTTGATGGCGCCGATGGCCAAGGCGTCGGTGATCGGCGAAGCATTCAGCGACAGATAGGACTCGACTGCATGCACCAGCGCATCCACACCACTGGCAGCGGTGACGCTACGCGGGCAGGTCAGGGTCATTTGCGGGCTGATCAGCGCCACGTCCGGCAACAAGTAGTCGCTGACGATGCCCTTTTTGAGCTGCGCGGCCTTGTCGGAGAGGATCGCTACATTGGTCACCTCCGAGCCGGTGCCGGCCGTGGTCGGGATGGCGATCAGCGGCGGGCCCTTGCGCGGCACCTGGTCGACACCAAACAAGTCAGCCAGGGCGCCGTGGTAACCGGCGTAGGCGGCCACGCTTTTGGCGATGTCGATGGCGCTGCCGCCACCCAACCCGATCAAGCCATCGTGGCCGCCTTCGCGGTAGGCCTGCATGCAGTCTTCGACAATGGAGATTTCCGGGTCGGGCAGCACGCGGTCGAAAATATCATAGGGGCGGTCGCCCAAATGTTCGAGCGCCAACGCCACGGTGCCGGATTTGACCAGCACGGCGTCGGTCACGATCAGCGGGTTATCCACGTCCAGGCGCGTGAGTTCAAAGGCCAGTTGTTCGATGGCGCCAGCGCCGGTCAGGAGTTTGTGGGCGATCTTGAATGAGGAAATACTCATATGCGCGGCCTCTTATTCGGAAATGGGCTGGCACAAGAGTAGCTGACCGAAACAGGTTGTCTTCCATTCAGCAGCTGAATGGTCTTTGTGGTTCAACACACAACCCTTGTGGGAGGGGCAAACCCGCTCCCACATTGTGATCTGCGCTGCGCTTTAGACCTGGGCAGTACGCAGTTTCTCGCTACGGCCGCGCAGCCATTCCAGAGTCAGCAACAGCAACACCGAGAACGCAATCAACAAGGTCGCCGCTGCGGCAATGGTGGGGCTGAGGTTTTCGCGGATACCGCTGAACATCTGCCGTGGCAGGGTCGCTTGCTCCGGGCCGGCAAGGAACAGCGTCACCACCACCTCGTCGAACGAGGTCGCGAACGCAAACAGCGCCCCGGATATCACCCCCGGTGCAATCAACGGCAAGGTCACCCGACGAAATGCGGTGAGTGGCGAAGCCCCCAGACTGGCCGCCGCACGCACCAGATTGTGGTTGAACCCCTGCAATGTCGCCGACACCGTGATGATCACAAACGGCACGCCCAACACCGCGTGCACCACGATCAGCGAGAAGAAACTGTTACCCAAGCCCAGCGGCGCAAAGAACAGGTAGCTGGCCACGCCGATGATCACCACCGGCACCACCATCGGCGAAATCACCAAAGCCATCACCAGCGCCTTGCCAGGGAAATTGCCACGGGTCAGGCCAATTGCCGCCAGGGTACCGAACACCATGGCCAGCACTGTGGCTGCCGGGGCGACGATGATGCTGTTCTTCAGCGCACGCATCCACTCGGCCGAGGCGAAGAAATCCTGGTACCAGTGCAGCGAGAAGCCCTGCAACGGGTACACCAGGAAACTGCCGCTGTTGAACGACAGCGGGATGATGACCAGCACCGGTAGGATCAGGAACAGCAGGATCAAGCCGCAGAGGATCCGCAAGCTGTAGAACCAAACCCGCTCAACGGGCGACATGTAAGGGCTCAGCATCGCAAGGTCTCCTCAGCTCAGGCGCAGGCGGCTGGCGCCGACCAGACGGTTGTAGATCAGGTACAGCACCACGGTCGCCAGCAGCAGCAAGCCGCCCAACGCCGTCGCCATGCCCCAGTTGATGCTGGTGTTGGTGTAGAAGGCCACGAAGTAGCTGACCATCTGGTCGTTCGGGCTGCCCAGCAAGGCCGGGGTGATGTAGTAACCAATCGCCAGGATGAACACCAACAGGCAACCGGCGCCCACACCGGCGTAGGTCTGCGGGAAGTACACCCGCCAGAAACTGGCAAACGGGTGGCAGCCCAGGGAAATAGCGGCACGCATGTAGGTCGGCGAGATGCCTTTCATCACGCTGTAAATCGGCAGGATCATGAACGGCAACAGAATGTGCACCATGGAGATGTAGACCCCGGTGCGGTTGAACACCAACTCCAGGGGCTTATCGATCAATCCCATGCCCATCAGCGCGCTGTTGATCAGGCCGCCGGACTGCAACAGCACGATCCACGCCGCCACTCGCACCAGGATCGAGGTCCAGAACGGCAGCAACACCAGGATCATCAGCAGGTTGCTTTTACGCGCCGGCAGGTTGGCCAGCAGATACGCCAGAGGATAGGCCAGCAACAGGCAGATCACGGTGATCACCAGGCCCATCCAGAAGGTGCGGGCGAAGATGTCCAGGTAGATCGCTTGGTCCGGTGTGGCCGGAGCCACTTCGCCGAGGTCGTCGATACGGTGATCCACGGCCGCCAGCAGATAGAACGGCGTCAGGCTGCTGGTATTGCGCCGGATCGCCTGCCAGTACGCCGGGTCGCCCCAGCGTTCGTCGAGGGTTTCCAGCGCTTCTTTATAAGAGGCCGGCGCTTCGGTAAACGGCAGCGCCCGCGCGGTTTTGGTCAGCAGGCTGCGATAGCCGGCCAGTTCCATGTTCAAGCGTTTGGACAGATCGCCCAGGGTCTGGTTTTTACGCGCCTCGCCCAAGTCCTCACTGAGGGCCTGGTACACCGGCTCGCCGGGCAGGCCACGGCCGTCCCAGGCAGTCACCGCCACCACGGTACGCGGCAAACCGCCCACCACTTCCGGGTTGCCGACGCTTTTAAACAACAGCGCGACGATCGGCACCAGGAACACCAGCAGCAAAAACAGCACCAGCGGCGCAATCAAGGCCTGGGCCTTCCAGCGATTGAGCCGCTCGGCACGCGCCAGGCGCTGCTTGAGGGTGGGGATGGCGATGGCCATGGCAAACTCCGGATCTTGAAGATAAATGCAGATCTCCTGTGGGAGGGGGCTTGCCCCCCCCACAGAGGTTAGGCGGTGTTATTTAGCAGCCCAGGAATTGAAGCGCTGCTCCAGTTGCTCGCCGTTATCCGCCCAGAAGCTCACGTCGATCTGCACCTGGTTGGCGATGTTCTCTGGCGTGGTCGGCATGTCCTTGAGGATGTCCTTGGCCAGCAACGGTACGGCTTGGGTGTTGGCCGGGCCGTAGGCGATGTTTTCCGAGTAGGTCTTCTGCTGCTGCGGCGCGACCGAGAAGGCGATGAATTTCTTCGCCGCTTCGGCACGATCCTTGGCCAGGCCTTTTGGAATGGCCCACGCGTCGAAGTCGTAGATACCGCCGTTCCACACCACTTTCAGGTTGCTTTCTTTCTGCACGGCGGCGATGCGGCCGTTGTAGGCCGAGCTCATCACTACGTCACCCGAGGCGAGGTACTGCGGCGGTTGTGCGCCGGCTTCCCACCACTGGATCGACGGCTTGAGTTCGTCGAGTTTCTTGAAGGCACGGTCCTGACCATCTTTGCCGGCCAGCACTTTGTACACATCCTTCGGCGCTACGCCATCGGCCATCAACGCAAATTCCAGGGTGTACTTGGCGCCTTTACGCAGGCCGCGCTTGCCCGGGAATTTCTTGGTGTCCCAGAAATCCGCCCAGCTGGTTGGCGCAGAAGCCAGTTTGTCGGCGTTGTACGCCAGCACCGTCGACCACACGAAGAAACCCACGCCGCACGGCTGGATCGCGCCCTTCACGTAGTTGGCGCTGTCGCCGAACAGTTTCGGGTCGAGCGGCTCGAACATGTCTTCGTCGCAACCGCGGGACAGTTCCGGCGATTCCACTTCGACCAGGTCCCAGGACACGCTCTTGGTGTCGACCATGGCTTTGACCTTGGCCATTTCACCGTTGTACTCACCGGCGACGATCTTGCCGTTGCCCGCGCTTTCCCACGGTGCGTAGAAGGCCTTGACCTGAGCCGCCTTATTCGCGCCGCCGAAGGACACGACCGTCAGGTCCGGGCCCGCCATGGCCTGTGTCGCGCCCATCAAGCTCAATGCCAGAACGGAATACTTCAAGGAACTCAACATTGTTGTTCTCTCCACGTGCAGGGTTGGTGAAGCCATGGGGGCGATCAATTCGCCTCTAGAAGTGGGTCGAGTGCGCGAACGTGCTCGACTTGCCAGCCAATCGGTACCACGTCGCCGACCGCCAGGGCTGGGTCCAGCTCGGCAATCGGTTGTTTCACAAAAAAATCGGCCTTGCCGCAGACTTCCAGGCGCACACGCACGTGGTCGCCCAGGTAGATGAATTCCGCCACCCGCCCGGAGAAGCGGTTGACGCAGCTTTCGCTGGAGCCGTTGAGACTGACCCGTTCCGGACGTACCGACAGCGTGACCGGGCCGCCGATCTGGCCGACGTTGATCGCCAGCGCTTCGACCTTCTCGCCCCGCGCCAACTCGACCACGCAGCGGTCACCGGTATGGCTGTGCAGACGACCATTGAGGCGGTTGTTCTCGCCGATGAAATTGGCGACAAAAGTGTTCTTCGGTTCTTCATACAGGGTGCGCGGCGGGGCGATCTGCTGGATCTCGCCCTGGTGGAACACCGCCACTCGGTCGGACATGGTGAGGGCTTCACCCTGGTCGTGGGTCACGTACACCACGGTCACGCCGAGGCGTTGGTGCAGGTGCTTGATCTCCATCTGCATGTGTTCGCGCAGTTGTTTGTCGAGAGCGCCGAGGGGTTCATCCATCAGCACCAATTGCGGTTCGAACACCAGCGCACGGGCCAGGGCCACACGCTGTTGCTGGCCCCCAGACAGTTGTGCCGGGTAGCGCTGGGCGAAGGCGTCGAGCTGGACCATGCTCAACACACGCTTGACCCGCTCGCTGACGTCGGTCTTGCTCAAGCCGCGTACAGACAAGGGAAACGCCAGGTTCTCGGCCACGGTCATGTGTGGGAACAGCGCGTAGTTCTGGAACACCATGCCGATGTCACGCTTGTGCGGCGGCACGTTGTTGATGGAACGCCCGGCCAGCTGGATTTCACCGGCGGTCGGCGTTTCAAAGCCCGCGAGCATCATCAGGCTGGTGGTCTTGCCCGAACCGGAAGGCCCGAGCAAGGTGAGGAACTCGCCCTTGCGAATTTCCAGGTTGAGGTCTTTGACGATCAGGTTCTCGCCGTCGTAGCTCTTCTGCACGCCACGAAAGCTGACCAGCACATCATTTGAATCCACCTCGCTCATACCCGCACCTTTGTGTTTTGGACTGCTGTGGCACAAGCGTAGTCCAGGCGCGAGGCCCCGGAAATCGGGGGCCAGGAGAGAATTGCATCAGCCGGATGGAAGGTTGGGGGTAGGGATTGCCCTACACGGATGGCGGGAATGGAACAGTGCTGTGGTGCGAAGCGCCGGGCATCGCGTCAGCGCGGTTTAAAGCAGGTCGCAAACAGGCATGTCGTCACAACAGCTTGTGTTCCATGGCGTACTTCACCAGATCAGCCAGGGAAGTGATATTGAGCTTTTGCATCAAGCGCGCCTTGTGGGTGCTGATGGTCTTGCTGCTCAGCGCCAGCTGCTGGGCGATGTCATTGACGTTGGCGCCTTGAGCCAGACGCTCGAACACCGAAAACTCACGTTCCGAGAGCAGCGAGTGCAACGGCCGGGCATCGGTGAGGCCGACTTCGAAGACCATACGGTCGGCCAAATCCGGATCGATGTAGCGCCCGCCCGCCGCGACCTTGCGAATCGCCGTGAGCAACAGCGCCGGGTCGCTGTCCTTGGTCGCGTAACCAGCGGCGCCGACCTTCAGGGCGCGGGCAGCCATTTGCGCTTCATCGTGCATCGACAGCACCAGGATCGCCGGCGGGTTACTCAATGCACGGATCCGGGCAATGGCTTCCAGGCCGTTGACGCCGGGCATCGAGATATCCAGCAACACCACCTCGCACGGCACGTGGCGTAAGGTCTCCAGCAACTGCTCGCCATTGCTCGCCTCCCCCACCACCAGCAGGTCTTTGGCCAGGCCGATCAGTTGCTTGATGCCTTCGCGAACGATGGTGTGGTCTTCGGCTACCAGTACACGGATCACAGGAATTCCCTCTTGGTGTTATGCATCCAGCGGCACCGTCACACTCAGGGTAGTGCCCTCCCCCAACTCGCTGTGCAGGCTCAATTGCCCGCCCATGATCAGCACGCGCTCGCGCATACCGACCAGGCCAAACGATACCGCACGGCCTTCAGGCTGGACGAAACCAACCCCGTCGTCGCTGATGGTCAGCCGCAAATCCGTGCCTTCTATGGCCAGGGTCAGCTCCACAGTATGCGCCTGGGCATGGCGCATCACGTTGGTCAGCGCTTCCTGCAGGATACGAAACAGGCCGATGGCCTTGGCGTCGCTCAGGGCCGGCAGGTTATCCGGCACCTGAACCAGGCAGGGAATCTGCGTGCGCGCTTCGAAGCGTCGGGCCTGCCATTCAATCGCGGAGGCGATGCCGGCGTCGAGAATCGGTGGGCGCAGCGCCGTCGCGACGTCCCGCACCAGCTGGAACAGTTGAGCGATCAGGCGCTTCATGCTGTTCAAGCGCTCGTGCAGGCCGGGGTCCAGTTGCGCATAGGCCAACTCGCACATGGAGGTTTCCAGCTTGAGCACGGTGAGCATCTGCCCGAGCTCATCGTGAACTTCCCGGGCGATGCGGGCTTTTTCTTCTTCGCGCACGGTTTCCAGGTGGGCCGAGAGTTCGCGCAGTTGCGCTTCACTTTGCATCAACGCGGCCAGCGTGCGGCGCAACTCGGTGACATCGTTCAGGTAGACCACCAAGTACTCGGCCTCGGCAAACCGCAGAAAGCTCAAGGACACGTTGGCCGGCAGGATGCTGCCGTCGGCGCGTAAACAATCGGTGGCGAAGTTCTGCGGCCCCTCTTCGCTGGCCCGTGCGCGCTTCCACAGGTTGAGCCAACGGTCCATGTCCAGGGTCGGGTCGAGGTCGACGAGCGGGCGCTCGATCAGCGCACCCGGGGCGTAACCGAGCATGCTTTCGGCGGCGTGGTTGGCGTAGCGCACATGGCTGTCCCAATTGACCCATAGGATGCCGACGGTGCTTTGGTCGATGGAAAACTGCGTCAACCGCAGCGCTTGCGCACCCGCGGCGCGGGCGGCGCTTTCTTCCCGCGCGGCCAGCAGTCCATGTTCGAGCACGCGTTGCTGGCGGCGCTGCCAGAACACGGTCGCCAGACTGGCGAGCAGCAGCAGGCTCAGCAACAGGCTGAGGTTCTGCCACAGCCCAGGCGACTCCGATAAGCGTGGGTATTTGGGTTGCAGCCAACGGCTGTGCAGTTGATCCAGGTCGCGGGCGGGGATAGCGGCCAGGGCACTTTCCATGATGCCCGCCAGTTCGGGCCAATCCCTGCGCGTGGCCACCCGCAGCAATTGCGGCAGACCGATGTCCCCCACCACCGCCAGGCCGGCGAACTCGGCCTCGCCAGACAGTCGGCTCAATTGCGCTTCATCCACCACGGCATAACGTGCCTGCTGGCTGACCAACAACTGCAAGGCCTGGCGCTCGATGGGCACGCCTTGCAGGTTGAGGCTCGGATAAGTACTGCGCAGGTAATCGGCCACCGCGCTGGGCATGCGCACGGCAACGCGGGACTGATCGTCGAGTTTTTCCAGCTCCACCGCACCGCCGCCCTCGCGGACGCCGACGATATGCTGGGGCACGCGCATATAGGGGTCGCTGAATAACCACAGGCGCAAACCAGCCGGGGTTTGTTGCAGGCCGGGGGCGATGTCCACTTCGTCATCGCGGACGGCGGCTTCCAGTTGCTCCTGGTTAGGGAAGTTGCGCCAGGTCAGCTCGATATTCAGCGCCTTGGCCAGCGCCTGCATCAACTCCACATTGGCCCCGGACAAGCGCTGCAGGCGCCGGTCGTACTGCGCGTAGGGCACTTGCAGCACCACGCCCACCCGCAACTCCGGGTGCCGGGCCAGCCATTCGCGCTGCTGCGCAGTGAGCTGCGCCTGCGGGGCGGCAGGCGCGGGGGAGGCGTTTGCGATCAAGGCGACGCACAAACAGCCGATAACCAGCAGACAGCGAAAACCCATGATCCACGTCTCACATCACTGACAAAAACTGACCAACCCTTTAGGCTGCTGGAATCTCTTCTGGCCGGAAATCAACGATGCCCTATCGAAACCGTTCGGCACTGCCAGCATTGTGCCTGTCACTGCTGTTTACCAGTGCCTTTTCTGTACAGGCTGCTGACGCCCCCGCGCCGGCTGCCGAAAAACCTGTCGAGCGCCAACCCCTGCTTGAGCGCAGCCAGGAAGACGCCAGCGCGCTGGAGCGCACGATACCGCAGCAGGAACAGCAACAGCTGCAGGCCGGCAGCGACTCATTCCTCGCCCTGTGGAAACCGGCCAACAGCGCCGAACCCGAAGGCGTGGTGATTATCGTACCCGGCAGCGGTGAAAGTGCTGACTGGCCGCAAGCAATCGGCCCGTTGCGACGCAAATTGCCGGACGCCAATTGGGGCAGTCTCAGCCTGTCGTTGCCGGATGTGAGCGTCGACACCCTGCCGCCGCGCGTGATGGAAGCGCCCAAGGCCACCGTCGACACCAGCAGCAAGGACGCGAGCACCGCCGACAAACCGATCGAACAAGCCGCCAGCGCCGAAGCCGAAGGCACCGATCCGTCAGTGGTGCCGGGTGTCGACGAGCAAGACAAGACCGACGCCTCGCGCATCTTTGACCGCATTGACGCGGCCGTGGCCTTTGCCCAGACCCAGAGCGCGCGCAGTGTGGTGCTGGTGGGCCATGGCACCGGCGCCTGGTGGGCAGCACGTTACTTGAGCGAGAAACAACCGTCCCAAGTGCAAAAGTTTGTGATGATCGCGGCGCAGACGCCTAACGGGCGTCATCCGGACGTGCAGCAACTGGCGCCCGGACTGAAACTGCCGACTGCCGATGTCTACTATCAGGACAACGCACAGGCACGCAAAAACGCCCAGGCCCGTGCCCAGGCAGCCAAGCGATTGAAGAACGATGGCTACAAGCAGGTGTCACTGAAGACCTTGCCCGGCAACAGCGCTGCGGAACAGGAGCAGTTGTATCGCAGGATTCGCGGATGGTTGAGCCCGCAGGCCAGCACCGACTGAGGAACAGTACATACCCAATGAGGGAAGGGACTTGCCCCCCTCCCACATCGGTTTATGGTTATCCGTGAATCTAACGAAAATCCCGGCGCTCACGAATCAGCGCATAGGCGTTGTGCAGCTCGCGAGTGCGCTCGGTGGCCTCATGCACTTGCGTAGGGGTGGCGCCACCGCCGGCGACTTTATCCGGGTGGTGGCGGCTGAGCAGCCGACGGTAGGCACGCTTGATGACCGATGGTTCGGTGGTGGCGGTTACACCGAGCAAGCGCAGCGCGTCCTGATAACTGCCGCCGCGATTGACCAGCGTCTTGCGCTCGGGTGTGTAGTCCGCCGCCAAGGCCTTGAGCTGCTGCGGTGTCCAGCCCAACCACTTGCCCCACAAGTCGATCAGGTCGCGCTCGGCGTCATCCGCCCTGCCGTCCGCCCAGACCATCCGCCAACAGGCGCGCAACACACCTTCCGCTGCATGGGGCTGGGCCTTGAGCACACGCAGATAACTGCGCACACGGTCTGAGCCGGACTTACCCCGATTGAACGCGGCAATCGCGCGGCGCTGCGCGGACTCGGTCATGTCCAGCGAACGCATCTCCTGTCGCGCCTGCTGAATATGCCCGTCCACCACGCGCCCGTTGCTTTTGGCCAGGCGCCCGAGCAATACAAACAACAACTCATCATTGCGCAGCACCGGACGACCACCCATGCGCTCGCGCAGCTGAGCCCAGCTGTGCAGTTGCATTCGACGGTCCAGGGCCTGGCCCAGCAATGCACCCAACAAGGCCCCCGGAATACTGGCAATGGCGAAGCCAGCCCCGGCGCCGATCAGCGTCCCTGGCCACAACATGCTACTGCCCCGCTGTCAGCAGGGTTTCGACTTGCGCCAGGCGCTCCAGCGTGCCGACATCAATCCAGCGTCCCGCCATGTGCTCCCCCGTTACCAAACCTTTAGCCATGGCCTCGCGCAATAGAGGCGCCAGCTTGAAGGCACCGGCGCTGCAACCCGCGAACAACTGAGGGTCGAGCACTGAAATGCCACTGAAGGTCATGTTATCGGCACCGGGCGCCGCATCATGAAGCAGACCCTGATCCAGGTAGAAATCACCGCCCGAAGGGTGATGCGCCGGGTTGTCGACCATCACCAAGTGGGCCAGGCCCTTGAGCGGCCGCTTGAGTGGGGTGAAGTCGTAATCGGTCCAGATATCGCCATTGACCACCAGGAAAGGCTCATCCCCCAGCAACGGCAACGCCTGGAAAATCCCGCCGCCGGTTTCCAGCGGTTCGCCCTCGGGGGAGTAGCGGATGCGCAAGCCAAACTGTGCGCCATCCCCCAGATAGCTCTCGATCTGCTGACCAAGCCAGGCGTGGTTGATCACGATATCGGTGAAACCAGCCTTGGCCAGCGCCTCCAGGTGATATTCGATCAGCCGCTTGCCGCCGGCCTGCACCAGCGGCTTGGGCGTGTGCAAGGTGAGCGGACGCATCCGCTCGCCTTTGCCGGCGGCCAGGATCATGGCCTTCATACCATTGCCTCAGCGGGTTGGCGCAGGCTGGTGAGCAACTCAGCCAATTCGCTCAACTCCGGACGATCCGCGATCACTGCTTCTATATAAGCAAAGAAACGCGGCACGTCGGCCAGGTAGCGCGGCTTGCCGTCGCGATGGCAAATGCGCGCGAAGATGCCGATGACCTTGAGGTGGCGCTGCACGCCCATCAGGTCGCTGGCACGCAGGAAGTCATCGAAATCCCGGTGCACCGGGATGCCAGCCTGGCCTGCACGCTCCCAATAGCCGCGCTGCCATTCACGCACGCGCCCCTGGGGCCAGCTGAGGAAGGCGTCCTTGAACAGGCAGGTAATGTCGTAGGTGACTGGGCCGTAGACCGCGTCCTGGAAATCCAGCACGCCGGGGTTCGGCTCGCTGATCATCAGGTTGCGCGGCATGTAGTCGCGGTGCACCAGCACTTTGGGCTGCGCCAGGGCGCTCTCGATCAGGCGGTCGCTGACACGCTGCCAAAGGTCTTGTTGTTGTGCATCCAACTCGACGCCCAGATGGCGGCGTATGTACCACTCGGGGAAGAGTTCCAGCTCGCGGCGCAACAAGGCGACGTCATAACTGGGCAGCGGCGCGTCCATCGGCAACTGTTGGAACGCCAGCAAGGCATCGATGGCGTCGGCAAAGAGTTGATCGGCGTTTTGCTCGTCAATCACGTCCAGGTAGGTTTTTCTGCCCAGGTCATTGAGCAAAAGAAAGCCGCGCGGCAGATCTTCTGCATAAATTTTTGGAACATTTACGCCCGACTTCGCCAGTAAATGGGCGATATCGACGAAGGGTTTGCAGTTTTCCTGGGGGGGCGGCGCGTCCATTACCACGAAAGTCCGGCCGCCGCCTTCCCAACGGAAGTAACGCCTGAAACTCGCGTCGCTGCTGGCCGCAGTCAATGTGGCCGGGGGTACGGGGCTCCAGTCCTGAGCGTTGAAAAGGATCGGCAACTGCTCATCCAGCCAGACTTCCAGCTGTAGTAAACGTAGATCTTGCTCGGGCATTACAAGGGTCTCCGACGGCGCTAGCCGTCAAGCGGGGCATGCTTTATTATCACGCATCTTTTTCAGACCATCGAGAGGCGTGCGGCCCAAACCGCGGGCAGATGGCACGCAGGAAGCCCGGACTAATAAGATGGCATTGAAATCCCCCGCGTTTCGTAGAAAATTTCCGTTGCTGGTAACCGGCAGTCTGCTGGCCATGCAACCCTTCGCCACCTCATTCGTGGTCGCCGCGGAACAGTATGACTGCTCAGTCTCTGCTTCGGGTGCCTGGGATTGCGCGCCGAAAACCGCCGCTGCCCCGTTGCCACCGCGCCCGGTGCATGACGGCGCTGCCGTCAGCTCGGCCAACAGCACGGCGCAGGCCGATGCTGGTGGCAGTGCCGCGGCCGAACCCAAGACTGCACTGGTCACCGAATCCAAGGGCCGTGGCCTGCGCTCGCGCAGCGCCGATTACAGCCACTTGGACTGGGTACCTCGCGAAAAGTTGACCGCAGCCCAGTTGGCCGAAACCGGTCCTTATTGCGGCGGTGCGTACATCGAGCCGAATCGTCCTGGCATGAACGACAAGACGAACAAGAGCGATGCGCCCACCTTCATCGGTGCCAAGGCCTCTCGTTACGAGCAGGAACAACAAGTCGCAACCCTGGCCGGTGACGTTGTCATGCGCCAGGGCAGCATGCAGCTTGAAGCCGAAGAAGCCAGCCTGTACCAGGCGGAAAGCCGCGGCGAGCTGAACGGCAACGTACGACTGCGCGACAACGGTGCACTGATCGTCGGCGACCACGCCCAGGTTCAGCTGGACACGGGTGCGGCGCAGATCGACAACGCCGAATACGTAATGCACAAGTCACGTATCCGCGGTAACGCGCTGTACGCCAAGCGTGCCGAAAACGCGATCATCCGTCTCAAGGACGGTACGTACACCACCTGCGAGCCGGACAGCAACGCCTGGCAACTCAGGGGCAACAACATCACGTTGAACCCGGCCACCGGTTTCGGTACCGCCACCAACGCGACGTTGCGGATCAAGAACATCCCGATTCTGTATACCCCGTATATCTATTTCCCGATCGACGACCGTCGTCAGTCCGGCTTCCTGCCGCCGAGCTTCAGCACCGGCAGCGAAACCGGCTTCACCCTGGTCACGCCGTACTACTTCAACCTGGCGCCGAACTACGACGCCACGTTGTACCCGCAATACATGACCAAGCGCGGCATGATGATGGAAGGCGAATTCCGCTACCTCACCAAGTCCAGCGAAGGCCAGTTCGGCGGCGCGTACCTCAACGACGACAACGACGAACGCAAGCTGCAGACCGATTACGAAAAAACCCGCTATATGCTCAATTGGCAGCATAAAGGTGGGCTGGATTCGCGTGTACTGACCCAGGTCGACTACACAAAGATCAGCGACCCCTATTACTTCCAGGACCTCAAGTCCTACCAGGAAGGTGTCGAGAGCCAATCCTTCGTCAACCAGCAGGGTTCCGTGAGTTATCGCGGCGACTCCTTCAAGGCGCGCTTGAATGTCCAGGCTTATCAGCTGGCCACGATCTCCCAGATCACGCCTTACGACCGACTGCCTCAGATCACCTTCAATGGTCAGTTGCCCTACCACCCAGGTGGTTTGAACTTCAGCTACGAGACCGAAGCAGTTCGGTTTGAACGCAGCCTGGAAAGCGGCAACTTCATCAACGAAAATGGTGATTCCGAGCGCCGCCTGGACACTTACGTCAACGGCCTGACCCGTGCAAACGGTACTCGCCTGAACGTGGCGCCAGCCGTCTCCTACCCGATGAACTGGACCTACGGCTTTGTGACGCCGAAGCTCAAGTACGTCTACACCAAGTACGATCTTGACCTGGACAACAAAGGCAAGAACGACATCATCGCTGCACAAGCTGCAGCGGCGACAGCTGGCACCCAATATAACGGTGGCACGTTCAAAAGCTCCCAGGACCGTGCAATTCCTGTAGCCAGCGTAGACAGCGGTCTGTATTTCGACCGCAATACCAACTGGTTCGGCAAAGACTATCGCCAGACCCTTGAGCCGCGTGCGTTCTACCTGTACGTACCGAACAAGGACCAAAGCGATATTCCGGTGTTCGACACCAGCGAAACCTCCTTCAGCTACGCGTCGCTGTTCCGCGACAACCGCTTCAGCGGCTCCGACCGTATCGGCGACGAAAACAAGCTGTCCCTTGGCGTGACCAGCCGCTGGATCGAAGAAAACGGCTTCGAGCGTCAACGTGTGGCCGTGGGCCAGGCGCTGTATTTCAAGGACCGTGAAGTGCAACTGCCAGGTGTCCTGGCTGCCGACCGTGCCGATGCACAGTCTGACGTATCGCCGGTTGCCCTGGACTACGAGTTCCGCTTCAACCGTGACTGGCGCGCCACTGCCGACTACAACTGGGACACCGAGGAGCACAGCCCTCGCTCCGGCAGCGCGATGCTTCATTACCAGCCGGAAGACAACCCGAACAAGATCATCAACGTCGGTTATCGCTATCGTAACGACCAGGTCGTCTACAACCAGCTGACCGGTAAATGGCAGTTCGGTGGCGACTACGGCACACCAGGCTCGGCGAACTACGTGAAGGATTACTACAAAATCCAACAACACGATTTCTCGATGATGTGGCCGATCATTCCTCAGTGGAACCTGATCACCCGCTGGCAGTATGACTACGCACGCAACCGTACCCTGGAAGCCTTCGGTGGTTTCGAGTACGACAACTGCTGCTGGAAACTGCGCGTCATCAACCGTTACTGGGTTTCCAACGACGAATACAGCCAGATCGCCCCGCTGAACGAAAAGGGTGACCACGGGCTCTTCCTGCAAATCGTCCTCAAAGGACTCGGCGGCCTGACCGGCGCCAAGGTAGAGAGCTTCCTCGACAAAGGCATTGAAGGTTATCGTGAACGTGAAGACCAAGCTTTCTGATTGTCTGCGCCCGCTAGTGCTGGGCGCACTGTTCCTGGGGACCGCATCGGCACACGCTGCGGTTCAACAGCTGGACAAGGTTGTGGCCATCGTCGATAACGACGTGATCATGCAGAGCCAACTGGACCAACGCGTCAAGGAAGTTCAGCAAACCATCGCCAAGCGTGGCGGTGGTGTGCCGCCTACCAGCGTCTTGGACCAACAGGTATTGGAACGTCTGATCGTTGAAAACCTGCAACTGCAGATCGGCGATCGCTCCGGCATCCGCATTTCGGACGAAGAGCTGAACCAGGCCGTTGGCACCATTGCGCAACGCAACAACATGAGCATCGATCAGTTCCGCGCCGCCCTGGCTCACGACGGTCTCTCCTATGAAGACGCCCGTGACCAGATCCGCCGCGAGATGATCATCAGCCGTGTGCGTCAGCGCCGGGTGGCCGAGCGGGTTCAGGTGTCCGAACAGGAAGTGAAGAACTTCCTGGCGTCGGACCTGGGCAAGATGCAGCTTTCCGAAGAACTGCACCTGGCCAATATCCTGATCCCGACCCCGGACAGTGCCAACTCCGAGCAGCTCAATGCCGCCGCCGCCAAGACCCAGGCCATTTATGAGCGCCTGAAGGCGGGTGCAGATTTTGCCCAGATGGCAATTGCCCAGTCCGGCAGCGACAACGCTCTTGAAGGCGGCGACATGGGCTGGCGTAAAGCTGCTCAGTTGCCACCTCCGTTTGACCGCGAGCTGAGCGCCATGGAAGTGGGTGGTATCACCCAGCCAGCGCGTACCCCAGGCGGTTTCATCATCCTGAAGTTGCTGGAACGTCGCGGTGGCGAGACCTCGCTGAAAGACGAAGTGCATGTTCGTCATATCCTGGTCAAACCAAGCGAGATCCGCACCGAAGCACAAACCAAGGAACTGGCCCAGAAGATCTATGACCGCATCGAAGGCGGTGAAGACTTCGCCACCCTGGCTAAGAGTTTTTCGGAAGACCCTGGTTCGGCCCTCAACGGCGGCGACCTGAACTGGATCGACCCGAAAGCCCTGGTGCCGGAGTTCCAGCAGGTGATGGCCGATACGCCACAGGGCGTGCTGTCCAAGCCGTTCAAGACCCAATATGGCTGGCATGTACTGGAAGTCCTTGGCCGTCGCGCCACCGACAACACCAGCCAGGCCCGCGAGCAACAAGCACTGAACGTACTGCGTAACCGCAAATACGACGAAGAGCTGCAAACGTGGTTGCGTCAGATCCGTGACGAAGCCTACGTGGAAAACAAGCTGCCAGGCGCCGAGCAAACAGGCACCGACCAGGCAGTACAGTGAAACCCCAGCGTTTCGCGGTAACACCCGGCGAGCCGGCCGGTATAGGTCCAGACCTGTGCCTGCTGCTCGCCTCGCAGCCCCAGCCACACCCCCTGATTGCCATCACCAGCCGCGACCTGCTCATTGAGCGGGCCGCGCAACTGGGTGTGGCCGTCAACTTGCTGGACGTGGCACCGGGCAACTGGCCCGACCTGCCGGCGCCAGCCGGTAGCCTGTATGTGTGGGATACCCCACTTGCAGCCGAGGTGATTGCCGGGCAACTGGACAAAGCCAATGCGGCATTTGTGCTGCAAACCCTGACCCGAGCCGGGCAAGGCTGCATCGACGGCGACTTCGCAGGCATGATTACCGGCCCGGTACACAAGGGTGTGATCAACGAATCCGGCATCGCCTTTTCCGGCCACACCGAATTCCTCGCTGAACTGACCCACACCGAACAAGTCGTGATGATGCTGGCAACGCACGGCCTGCGGGTCGCACTGGTGACCACACACCTGCCGCTGCGTGAGATTGCCGACGCCATCACCGCTGAACGCGTGGAGCGCGTCACGCGCATCCTGCACGCCGATCTGCAGCAAAAATTCGGCATCGCCCAACCGCGCATCCTGGTCTGCGGGCTCAACCCCCATGCCGGTGAAGGCGGTCATCTGGGCCATGAAGAAATCGACATCATCGAACCAACCCTGGAGCGTCTGCGCCAAGAAGGCATGGACCTGCGTGGCCCACTGCCAGCGGACACTCTGTTTACCCCCAAATATCTGGAGCACTGCGACGCAGTGCTGGCGATGTACCATGACCAGGGGCTGCCGGTGCTGAAATACAAAGGCTTCGGCGCCGCCGTCAACGTGACACTGGGCCTGCCGATCATCCGCACGTCCGTCGACCATGGCACTGCCCTGGACCTGGCGGGCAGTGGCAAAATCGATACCGGCAGCCTGCACGTAGCCCTGGAAACCGCCTATCAGATGGCCGAGACCCGTATATGACTGAGCATTACCAACACCGGGCGCGCAAGCGTTTCGGGCAAAACTTCCTGCACGACGCCGGCGTGATCGACCGCATCCTGCGCTCCATCCATGCCAAGCCCGAAGACCGCCTGCTGGAAATCGGCCCAGGCCAGGGCGCATTGACCCAAGGCCTGCTGGCCAGCGGTGGCCAATTGGACGTGGTTGAACTGGACAAGGATCTGATCCCGATCCTCAACCAGCAGTTCGCCGGCAAATCCAACTTCAACCTGCACCAGGGCGATGCACTGAAGTTCGACTTCAACTCCCTCAACGCCGCGCCCAACAGCCTGCGCGTGGTCGGTAACCTGCCGTACAACATCTCTACGCCACTGATTTTCCACCTGCTGAACAACGCCGGGATCATCCGCGACATGCACTTCATGCTGCAGAAAGAAGTGGTGGAGCGCCTGGCCGCTGGCCCTGGCGGTGGTGACTGGGGCCGTCTGTCGATCATGGTTCAGTACCACTGCCGTGTTGAACACCTGTTTAACGTAGGTCCAGGTGCATTCAATCCGCCACCTAAGGTCGACTCGGCCATCGTCCGCCTGGTGCCACACGCCGTACTGCCGCACCCGGCCAAGGATCACAAGTTGCTGGAGCGCGTGGTGCGCGAGGCGTTCAACCAGCGCCGCAAAACCCTGCGCAACACGCTCAAAGCCCTGCTGAGCAACGCCGAAATCGAAGCCGCCGGCGTCGACGGCAGCCTGCGCCCCGAGCAACTGGACCTCGCCGCGTTTGTGCGCCTGGCCGACCAGCTTGCCATCCAGCCTGCGCCAGCCGCCGACTGAAGCACCCAGGCATGGCCAGACACATGTCTGGCCTAGTGCCCACCTCTTGGCCTAGACTGATCCGCATCTGCTGTCCTCCGCTTTTGCTTTTAAGGCCTCTTGCATGTCCGATCCTCGCTACCAGATCGACGTCAGCGTCGTCACCCGCTTCCTGGCGGACCAATCGCAACCTGAACACAACCGCTTTGCCTTTGCCTACACCATCACGGTGAAGAACAACGGGCTCGTGCCGGCCAAGTTGCTGTCACGCCACTGGCTGATCACCGACGGTGACGGCCAGGTCGAAGAAGTACGCGGCGCAGGCGTGGTTGGCCAGCAGCCGTTGATCGACATTGGCGCCAGCCACACCTACAGCAGCGGCACGGTGATGACCTCCAAGGTCGGCACCATGCAAGGCTCGTATCAGATGAAAGCCACTGACGGCCAACTGTTCGACGCCATCATCAAGCCGTTTCGCCTTGCCGTACCGGGAGCCCTGCACTGATGGCGACCTACGCGGTCGGTGACCTGCAGGGCTGCCTGGAACCGCTCAAGTGCCTGCTTGAGCGCGTGGCCTTCGATCCGGCCAACGATCGGCTTTGGTTGGTCGGTGACCTGGTCAATCGCGGCCCCGAGTCACTGGATACCCTGCGCTACTTATATAGCCTGCGTGATTCCCTGGTATGCGTACTCGGCAACCACGACCTGCATCTACTGGCGGCCGGCAACAATATCGAGCGCCTGAAAAAGGGCGACACGCTACGGGAAATCCTCGAAGCTCCCGACCGGGCCGAGTTACTCGACTGGCTGCGCCGGCAAAAGATCATGCATTACGACGAAGGCCGCAACATGGCCCTGGTGCATGCGGGTATCCCGCCGCAGTGGACACTGAAGAAGGCCCTCAAGTGCGCCGCTGAAGTTGAAAGCGCCCTGGCCGACGACAGCCTGTACACCGCCTACCTCGACGGCATGTACGGCAACGAACCGGTGAAATGGGACAACGACCTGACCGGCGTCGCCCGCCTGCGGGTGATCACCAACTACTTCACGCGCATGCGTTTCTGCACCGCCGAGGGCAAGCTGGACCTCAAGAGCAAGGAAGGCGCCGACACCGCCCTGCCCGGCTACAAGCCCTGGTTCGCCCACAAGGAACGCAAGACCCGTGACACCAAGATCATCTTCGGGCACTGGGCCGCCCTGGAAGGCAAGTGCAATGAACCCGGCGTGTTCGCCCTCGACACCGGTTGCGTGTGGGGTGGCGCCATGACCCTGATGAACATCGACACGGGCGAGCGCCACAGCTGCCAATGCCAATCCTCCCCTCCCACTACACAGCCGGCCGCCATAAAGCCATAGGAGCCCGCCATGAGCGAATTCAAACGTATCCCTCCCGAACAAGCCCAGGCCTTGCGCGAGCAAGGTGCGGTAGTCGTCGACATTCGTGACCAGCCGA
Source organism: Pseudomonas sp. LG1E9 (assembly GCF_003290225.1). Classification (NCBI taxonomy): domain Bacteria; kingdom Pseudomonadati; phylum Pseudomonadota; class Gammaproteobacteria; order Pseudomonadales; family Pseudomonadaceae; genus Pseudomonas; species Pseudomonas sp. LG1E9. The sequence goes on from NZ_CP029983.1 coordinate 84,293, forward strand.
CCTACGCCGCCGCCCACATCACCGGCGCCCAGCACCTGGACAACGTCAACATCGCCGACTTCATCCGTGCGGCCGACCTCGACGCGCCGCTGATCGTGGCCTGCTACCACGGCAACTCCAGCCAGAGCGCCGCCGCCTACCTGATCAGCCAGGGTTTCTCCGACGTCTACAGCCTGGACGGTGGTTTTGAGCTGTGGCGTACGACCTATCCTAAGGAAATTTCCTCGGGCGATTCGCAATAATTTTTTTCAAACCCCGCTACCCCGCGTGACGCTTGGGCTCGCGCCGTTTCTGACGAACGGCGCAGGCAAACTAATTGCGTATCGCGCCTTGACCTCCCGGATTCCGAACTATCCTTAAGCGCAGGCCATCCGAATCAGGGGAGAGCCGGTACACCGGCGTGCGGGTCATCGGTAGGGTTTAGGGTGTTCTGGGGGGAAAACAGCCGTTGGCGATTGCCAATGGCTGCCAGCATCGACTGATTGATCCGGCGTCGGCTCCACGTATCGAGCGAGGTGACGACGTCATGAGTATTTTTAGCCACTTCCAACAACGCTTCGAGTCCACACAGCAAGAAGAACTCACGCTTCAAGAGTATCTAGAGCTGTGCAAAAAGGACCGCAGCACCTACGCGTCTGCCGCCGAACGCCTGCTGCTGGCAATTGGCGAGCCGGAGCTGGTGGACACCTCGAACAATTCGCGACTGTCGCGAATATTTTCCAACAAGGTGATCCGCCGCTACCCGGCCTTTGAAGACTTCCACGGAATGGAAGAATGCATTGACCAGATCGTCTCCTATTTCCGCCATGCCGCCCAAGGCCTGGAAGAGAAGAAACAGATCCTTTACCTGCTCGGTCCCGTCGGCGGTGGCAAGTCGTCCCTGGCCGAAAAGCTCAAACAGCTGATCGAGAAAGTGCCCTTTTACGCGATCAAGGGCTCGCCGGTCTTCGAGTCGCCACTGGGCCTGTTCAACGCCACGGAAGATGGCGCGATCCTCGAAGAAGACTTCGGCATCCCACGACGCTACCTCAACACCATCATGTCGCCTTGGGCCACCAAGCGCCTGGCTGAATTTGGCGGCGACATCAGCCAGTTCCGTGTGGTGAAACTCTACCCGTCGATCCTCAACCAGATCGGCGTGGCCAAGACCGAGCCGGGTGACGAAAACAACCAGGATATTTCCGCGCTGGTGGGCAAGGTCGATATCCGCAAACTCGAAGAATTCCCGCAGAACGACGCCGACGCTTATAGCTACTCTGGCGCACTGTGCCGGGCCAACCAGGGCCTGATGGAGTTCGTGGAAATGTTCAAGGCACCGATCAAGGTGCTGCACCCACTGCTGACCGCGACCCAGGAAGGTAACTACAACAGCACCGAAGGCCTGGGCGCGATTCCGTTCACCGGGATTCTGCTGGCCCACTCCAACGAATCGGAATGGCACACCTTTCGCAACAACAAGAACAACGAAGCCTTCATCGACCGGATTTATATCGTCAAGGTGCCGTACTGCCTGCGGGTCAGCGATGAGATCAAGATCTACGACAAACTGCTGTTCAACAGCTCCCTGGCCAAGGCCCATTGCGCACCCGACACCCTGAAGATGCTCGCCCAGTTCACCGTGCTGTCGCGCCTCAAGGAGCCGGAGAACTCGAACATTTACTCGAAGATGCGCGTGTACGACGGTGAGAACCTCAAGGACACCGATCCTAAAGCCAAGTCGATCCAGGAATACCGCGACACGGCGGGCGTGGATGAGGGCATGAACGGCCTGTCGACACGCTTTGCGTTCAAGATCCTGTCCAAAGTCTTCAACTTCGACCCGCACGAGATCGCCGCCAACCCGGTGCACCTGCTCTATGTACTGGAACAGCAGATCGAACAGGAACAGTTCCAGGCGGAAACCCGCGAACGCTACCTGCGCTTCCTCAAGGAATACCTGGCACCGCGCTACATCGAGTTTATCGGCAAGGAAATCCAGACTGCGTACCTGGAGTCCTACAGCGAGTACGGCCAGAACATCTTCGACCGCTACGTGCTGTACGCCGACTTCTGGATCCAGGACCAGGAATACCGCGACCCGGAAACCGGCGAGATTCTCAACCGCGTCGCCCTCAACGAGGAACTGGAGAAAATCGAGAAACCGGCCGGCATCAGCAATCCGAAGGATTTCCGCAACGAAATCGTCAACTTCGTCCTGCGCGCCCGCGCCAACAACAACGGCAAGAACCCAACCTGGCTCAGCTACGAGAAGCTGCGGGTGGTCATCGAGAAGAAAATGTTCTCCAACACCGAAGACCTGCTGCCGGTCATCAGCTTCAACGCCAAGGCCAGCAAGGAGGATCAGCAAAAACACAACGACTTCGTCACACGAATGGTCGAGCGTGGCTACACCGACAAACAGGTACGGCTGCTCTCCGAGTGGTACCTGCGGGTTCGTAAATCACAGTAAGGCAGCGGCAAGCGTTCACTGCCAGGCAGTTGGCCTGGCAGCTGACCGCTTGTCTCTAAGCTTCCAGCTCGCGGCTTGAAGCTTGTAACGTGAAGCTGCCCGGAGGGCTCCCCATGAGCTATGTGATCGACCGACGCCTCAATGGCAAGAACAAGAGCACGGTAAACCGCCAGCGTTTCCTGCGACGTTACCGTGACCACATCAAAAAGGCCGTTGAAGAGGCCGTCAGCCGCCGTTCCATTACCGATATGGAACATGGCGAGCAAATCAGCATCCCCGGACGGGACATCGACGAACCGGTGCTGCACCACGGTCGCGGCGGCAAACAGACCGTCGTGCACCCAGGCAACAAGGAATTCACCACCGGCGAACATATCCAGCGGCCCCAAGGCGGTGCGGGCGGCAAAGGTCCGGGCAAGGCCGGCAACTCCGGCGAAGGCATGGATGAGTTCGTGTTCCAGATCACCCAGGAAGAATTCCTCGAATTCATGTTCGAGGACCTGGAACTGCCCAACCTGGTCAAACGCAACCTGACGGGTACCGACACCTTCAAGACCGTGCGAGCGGGTATCAGCAACGAGGGCAACCCGTCACGGATCAATATCATCCGTACCCTGCGCTCGGCCCATGCGCGGCGCATCGCCCTGTCGGGGAGCAGCCGCGCCAAACTGAAGGAAGCCAAGGAAGAATTGGCGCGTTTGAAGCGCGAAGAACCGGACAACTTCGGCGATATCCAGGAAATCGAGGGGGAAATCGAGAAACTCAGCGCGCGTATTCACCGCGTGCCCTTCCTCGACACCTTCGACTTGAAATACAACCTGCTGGTCAAACAACCCAACCCCAGTTCCAAGGCGGTGATGTTTTGTCTCATGGACGTCTCCGGCTCCATGACCCAGGCCACCAAGGACATCGCCAAGCGGTTCTTTATCCTGCTGTACCTGTTCCTCAAGCGCAATTACGACAAGATCGACGTCGTGTTCATCCGCCATCACACCAGCGCCCGGGAAGTCGACGAAGAAGAGTTCTTCTACTCGCGGGAAACCGGCGGCACCATCGTGTCCAGTGCCCTGAAGCTGATGCAGGAGATCATGGCCGAGCGCTATCCGGCCAACGAGTGGAACATCTACGCCGCCCAAGCCTCGGACGGCGACAACTGGAACGATGATTCCCCCATTTGCCGCGACATCCTGATCAACCAGATCATGCCGTTCGTGCAGTATTACACCTACGTCGAAATCACCCCCCGTGAGCACCAGGCCCTGTGGTTCGAATACGAGCGCATCGGCGAAGCCTTTGCCGACACGTTCGCCCAGCAGCAACTGGTCTCGGCCGGCGATATCTACCCGGTCTTCCGTGAACTCTTCCAGCGCAGGTTAGTGACATGACCGCCAAAAAAGAGACTAAGCGCCAACCCATTTCCACCGGCTCCGAGTGGACCTTTGAACTGATCCAGGCCTATGACCGGGAAATCAGCCGGATCGCGGCGGGTTATGCCCTGGACACATACCCCAACCAGATCGAAGTGATTACCGCCGAGCAGATGATGGATGCCTACGCGTCCGTCGGCATGCCGCTGGGTTATCACCATTGGTCCTACGGCAAACATTTCCTCAGCACCGAGAAATCCTACACCCGAGGCCAGATGGGCCTGGCCTACGAGATCGTGATCAACTCCGACCCGTGCATTGCCTACCTGATGGAAGAAAACACCATCTGCATGCAGGCTTTGGTAGTGGCTCACGCCTGCTATGGGCATAACAGCTTTTTCAAGGGCAACTACCTGTTCCGCACCTGGACCGATGCCAGCTCGATCATCGACTACCTGGTGTTCGCCAAGCAGTACATCATGCAGTGCGAGGAGCGCCACGGCATCGATGCGGTAGAAGACTTGCTCGACTCCTGTCATGCCCTGATGAACTACGGGGTCGACCGCTACAAACGCCCCTACCCGATTTCCGCCGAGGAAGAACGCCTGCGCCAGAAGGAGCGCGAGGAGCATCTGCAAAAGCAGATCAACGACCTGTGGCGCACCATTCCTAAAAAAGCCGGGAAGAACAGCGACAAGGACAACGCACGCTTCCCCGCCGAACCTCAGGAAAACATCCTGTATTTCCTGGAAAAACACGCGCCGCTGCTGGAGCCATGGCAACGGGAAATCGTGCGCATCGTGCGCAAGATCGCCCAGTACTTTTATCCACAACGCCAAACCCAGGTGATGAACGAAGGCTGGGCGACGTTCTGGCACTACACGCTGATGAACGACCTGTACGACGAAGGCCTGGTCACCGATGGCTTCATGATGGAGTTCCTCACGTCTCATACCAGCGTGGTGTTCCAACCTGGCTTCGACAGCCCCTATTACAGCGGCATCAATCCTTATGCCTTGGGCTTTGCCATGTACCGCGACATCCGACGCATGTGCGAACACCCCACCGAAGAAGACCGCCGCTGGTTCCCGGAAATCGCCGGCACTGACTGGCTGTCTACCATCAAGTTCGCCATGAGCAGCTTCAAGGACGAGAGCTTCATCCTGCAGTACCTGTCACCCCAAGTGATCCGGGACCTCAAGCTGTTCAGCATCCTTGATGACGACCTCAAGGATGACTTGGTCGTCCCGGCCATCCACGATGAGCCTGGCTACCGCATCATCCGTGAAACCTTGGCCGCGCAGTACAACCTGGGCAACCGCGAGCCCAACGTGCAGATCTACAGCATCGATGTGCGTGGCGACCGCTCGCTGACCTTGCGTCACCAGCAACATGACCGCAAGCCGCTGGGCGAATCCACCGAGGAAGTACTCAAGCATCTGCACCGGCTGTGGGGCTTCGACATCCATCTGGAAACCCTGCAGGGCGATCAGGTGATGAAGACTCACCATGTGCCACCGCGCAGCGATCACAACGACAACGACTACGGCCGCCTGGACCTGGCCGTCGTGCATCTCTGAAACGGCAAAGCCTCCATTGGTCCGGCACAGGCGGTATCCTGTGCCGCTAATGGAGGCTTTTTCATGAAAATCTACAAAGTCGGCGGCGCCGTGCGTGACCGCTTACTGGGCATCAAGGTTACCGATATCGACCGTGTGGTCGTCGGCGCCACCACCGAAGAGATGCTGGCCAAGGGCTTCAAGCCGGTGGGCTCCGACTTCCCGGTCTTTCTCGACCCCAAAAACGGCGACGAATACGCCCTGGCCCGTACCGAGCGCAAGAGCGGCCGGGGTTACGGTGGCTTTGTGTTTCACGCCAGCCCCGAGGTTACGCTGGAAGAAGACCTGATCCGTCGCGACCTGACCATCAATGCAATGGCAGAAGACGATGACGGCAACCTGACCGACCCTTATCACGGCCAGCGCGATCTTGAAGCGCGCATTCTTCGCCACGTTTCACCCGCGTTTGCCGAAGATCCCCTGCGAGTTCTGCGCGTTGCACGTCTTGCTGCGCGATATGCACACCTGGGTTTTACGGTGGCACCGCAGACCCTGGAACTGATGCGTCAACTCAGCGAGTCAGGAGAGTTGGAAGCCCTGACGCCGGAGCGCAGCTGGAAAGAAATCTCCCGGGCGCTGATGGAAGATCAGCCGCAGGTGTTTATTCAGATACTGCGCGACTGTGACGCACTGAAAACCCTGATGCCGGAAGTGGATGCCCTTTTTGGAGTACCGCAGCCCGAAGCCCATCACCCCGAAATCGACACCGGCGTGCACACGTTGAGCGTGCTGGAGCAGTCCGCACTGCACAAGCAGCCACTCACCGTGCGCTGGGCCTGCCTGCTGCATGACCTGGGCAAAGGCCTGACGCCTGTGGATAAGTTGCCGCAGCACATCGCCCACGAGCATCGGGGTTTGAAGCTGATCAAGGCGGTCAACGAGCGCTTCAAAGTGCCAAGAGATTGCCAGGAACTGGCGCTGTTGGTGGGTCAATATCACACCCACGGCCATCGAGCGCTGGAGCTGAAAGCTTCGACACTGCTGGAGTTGCTGCAAAGTTTTGACGTCTATCGCCGACCGCAGCGCTATGAAGAGTTTGTGGTGAGCTGTGAAATGGATGCTCGGGGCCGCAAGGGCCTTGAGCAACGCAGTTATCCACAGGCAGATTATTTGCGCGGCGCAGCAACGACAGCGCGTGAAGTGGCCGTAGCGCCACTGCTGGAGAGAGGTTTCAAAGGCCCTGAGCTGGGCGAGGCCTTGAAGCGCGAACGGCTCAAGGCGCTGCAAGCCTACAAGGCAGAACGCGCCCTATCGAATTAGGAGCGCGCTCGATGTCAATTGCTGGCCCTGCCACTGAAATGCAACAGGCGCCAGCACTTGGTCGATGTGCGCATCGCGCCACAGCTCAGCCATGGTTTTGCCCACCTCAGGGTGCACCCGGTCCGGCGCCATCATCGATAGCGGCCACAACACGAAGGCGTTTTTCAGGATCTCTGCGCGGGGCAGGATCAAACCGTCGAAATCACCCACCATTTCGCCGTACAGCAGCACGTCGATATCCAACGGCAAGCCCTTGCGACCTGGCGCATAACGACCATTGTCGGCTTCGATGAGCTTGAGACGACGATCCAGCTCCCTCAACGGCAGGTCGGTATAGGCCGACACTACTAAATTGAAAAACGGCCCACTCTTGATGCCCACTGGTTGGCTTTCGAACACCGCCGAGCAGCGCACGTCGGTCAGAAAGCTCGCCAGCGCATCGAGTCCGGCGCACAAATGGGGCTCGCGCTCGATATTGCTGCCGAGGCCAAGGTAAATCTGCGTTAGCGACATCCGCGCTCGATCTCCACGCCCACGCCCGTTGCGGCCGGTACGGCGCCGGGCTTGGTCAACTTGAGGTGCAGCCAGGGAATCTGGAATTCACTCATCAGCACTTGAGCCAGGCGCTCGGCAAAGGTTTCCACCAGTTGGTACTGGGACTGCTCGGCAAAGGCCTGGATACGCGCGGACACGCTGGCGTAATCCAGCGCCAGGCTCAGGTCGTCACCCGCAGCCGCCGGGCGGTTATCCCATGCGAAGCTCAGGTCCAGGCGCAGGCATTGGCGGATTCCGCGCTCCCAGTCGTAGGCCCCGATCACGGTGTCGACTTCCAGGCCTTCGATAAACACTCTGTCCAAGCTCTTCTCCGCAGCACGACAAGGGCGCGATGCCCCGTTAGAATCAGGGCGTCCTCGCCCGGAATAGTTAGCATGTTTTGGTCACTGGCGATTCTCGCCTACCTGCTCGGCTCGCTGTCCTTCGCCATTTTGCTCAGCCGCCTGACGGGAAACCCCGACCCGCGAATGAGTGGCTCAGGCAATGCCGGCGCCACCAATATGTTGCGCCTGGTCGGCAAGAAGCTCGCCGTCCTGACGCTGCTGGGCGATCTGTGCAAGGGTTTGCTGCCCGTGCTGATCGCCAGCCTCGTCGGCCTGACCCTGCAACAGCAGGCCTGGGTGGGCGTGTGCGCCGTCCTCGGCCATCTGTTTCCACTGTACTTCCGCTTTCGCGGCGGCAAAGGTGTCGCTACGGCAGCCGGCATGCTGCTGGGGATCTACCCACCGGCAGCATTGCTGGCCGTACTCGCCTGGCTGCTGACGTTCTACCTGACCCGCACCAGCTCACTGGCGGCTCTGATCGCCACGCCGCTCACCCTGCCCTTGCTGGCCTGGCAGGAACCCGCGGCGCTGTTGCCGATGAGCGTGCTGACACTGCTGATCGTCTGGCGTCACCGGGGCAATCTACGCGACCTGTTTGCCGGGCGCGAACGGCATTTTTAAATACCGTCGATGAGTACTTCTCACGTTGCAGCCCTACAACAGCCTACAAAGGCGGCAGTTGCTCCATCGGCCAGCGCGCCTGCACGCTGATCGCCAGACTTTCGTGCTGCCCCGCCTGCAAGCGCTGGCAACCGGCATAGGCGATCATCGCGCCATTGTCGGTACAGAACTCAGGGCGGGCGTAGAACACATCGCCCTTCATATCGCCGAGCATTTTTTCCAGTGAACTGCGCAGCGCCTTGTTGGCGCTGACGCCGCCAGCGATCACCAGTCGCTTCATGCCTGCCTGTTTCAGGGCACGCTTGCACTTGATGGTCAAAGTCTCCACCACGGCCTGCTGGAACGCCAGCGCGATGTCGCAACGGGCTTGCTGACTGTCGTCCCCGGCGCTGACACTGTGCTGCCAGGTATTGAGCGCAGAGGTTTTCAAGCCGCTGAAACTGAACATCAAACCAGGGCGATCGCACATCGGACGCGGGAAGGTATAACGACCAGCAACGCCTTTTTCGGCGAGGCGGGCGATCTCCGGTCCGCCGGGGTAATTGAGGCCCATCATCTTCGCGGTCTTGTCGAACGCTTCGCCGGCGGCGTCATCCAGCGACTCGCCCAACAGCGTGTATTGACCGATTGCGTCGACCTGAACCAGCTGCGTATGCCCCCCTGAAACCAACAAAGCGACGAACGGGAACTGCGGCGGGTTTTCTTCCAGCATTGGCGCCAGTAAATGGCCTTCCATGTGGTGCACACCGAGGGCCGGAATGCCCCAGGCAAACGCCAGCGCCTGGGCGCAAGAGGCCCCAACCAGAAGGGCTCCGACCAATCCAGGGCCTGCGGTATAGGCAATCGCGTCGATCTCGGTCGGCACGCAACCGGCCTCGTCCAACACCTGACGAATCAACGGCAACATACGCTTGACGTGATCACGGCTGGCCAGCTCCGGCACCACGCCGCCATAGGCACGATGCAGGTCGATCTGACTGAACAGTGCATCGGCCAAAAGCCCGCGTTCACTGTCGTAAAGTGCGACACCGGTTTCGTCGCAGGAGGTTTCAAGTCCCAGTACTAGCATGGGTTTGCGCCTTGTAGAGGCTAAATTCGAAGGCGCGCATAATAGTCGCCACTCCCCCTCCCGACTAGCGGTTTTCGATCAGAGGCTTTGCATTCCGGTCAATGAGGGGTTAACATCCGCAACCCTTAAAAACCGACGACCTCAGCCGCGAATTTTTTGCGACGAGAACGTTGATCCCGGTAATGAAAGAAGGTAGCTCTGGATGCCAGCCGTCAAAGTTAAAGAGAACGAACCCTTCGACGTAGCTCTGCGTCGTTTCAAGCGCTCCTGCGAAAAAGCCGGTGTACTGGCCGAAGTTCGTAGCCGCGAATTTTACGAGAAGCCAACTTCTGAGCGTAAGCGTAAAGCAGCAGCCGCTGTTAAGCGTCACGCCAAGAAAGTTCAGCGCGAGCAGCGCCGCGCCGTTCGTCTGTACTAATACACAGACGTTCGTAGCACGCTTCTGCCAAGCCCGGCCCTCAGCCGGGCTATTGGCATTTGCAGATATCGCTTGATGCTTTACCGTCGACGCCGCACACGCGACTGAGACAACTGCTTCACACGTCAGGACTGGCTCTTTTGCCAGCGGTGCACGTCTCTTCTGACGAGCCTAACAAGGCTACTGACGAGCACACTTATTCTGTAAACAGGCGATCAACGGTCGACTGTGCCCATCGATGAGCTACCGAGGCCACCATTGGCCAAAACCGGAGCCCGGGGCAACATTTCTTCGCCGAAGACTGATTGGAAATTAACGTCAGTGAATGCTCGGCAGATACACTTCCATACAGCCCAAGCAGACGATTGATGGTCGAGCCACTCGACCCAAGCGCTTGAGCACTTCACGGGCCCTCATTTACACGCAGTGATGACGAGAACGCCATGGCCGGGCTAATTCCCCAGAGCTTTATTGACGACCTTCTGAACCGCACCGACATCGTCGATGTTGTCAGCTCGCGCGTGCAACTGAAGAAAGCCGGCAAGAACTACACCGCCTGCTGCCCGTTCCACAAAGAAAAAACCCCGTCGTTCAGTGTCAGCCCCGACAAGCAGTTCTACTACTGCTTCGGCTGCGGCGCAGGCGGCAACGCCCTCGGCTTCCTGATGGACCACGACAACCTGGATTTCCCCCAGGCAATCGAGGACCTGGCGAAAGCCGCCGGCATGGAAGTCCCCCGCGAAGAAAGCGGTCGCCCGCACAAACCGCGGCAACCCACCGATTCGCCGCTGTACCCACTGCTCACCGCCGCCGCCGACTTTTACCGACAGGCACTCAAGAGCCATCCGCAGCGCAAGGCCGCCGTCGACTACCTCAAGGGCCGCGGCCTTACCGGCGAAATCGCTCGCGACTTCGGCCTCGGCTTCGCGCCGCCCGGCTGGGATAACCTGTACAAGCACCTGAGCAGTGACACCCTGCAGCAAAAAGCCATGATCGACGCCGGTCTCCTGGTGGAAAACGCCGAGACCGGCAAGCGCTACGACCGTTTTCGCGACCGCGTGATGTTCCAGATCCGCGACAGCCGCGGCCGCATCATCGCCTTTGGTGGCCGGGTATTGGGGGACGACAAGCCCAAGTATCTGAACTCGCCGGAAACCCCGGTATTCCACAAAGGCCAGGAACTCTACGGCCTGTTCGAAGCGCGCAAAAACAATCGCAACCTCGATGAAATCATCGTGGTTGAAGGCTATATGGACGTGATTGCCCTGGCCCAGCAAGGCTTGCGCAACGCCGTAGCCACCCTCGGTACCGCCACCAGCGAAGAGCACTTGAAACGCCTGTTTCGTGTGGTGCCCAGCGTGCTGTTCTGCTTCGACGGCGACCAGGCCGGCCGCAACGCCGCCTGGCGAGCACTCGAAGCCACGCTGCCGAGCCTGCAAGACGGGCGCCGCGCACGCTTCCTGTTCCTGCCTGAAGGCGAAGACCCGGATACCCTGGTGCGCTCCGAAGGCACCGACGCATTCCGCGCACGCATCAACCAACATGCGCAGCCGCTGGCGGACTATTTCTTCCAGCAACTGACCGAAGAAGCCGATCCGCGCTCCCTCGAAGGCAAGGCCCATATGGCCACCCTCGCAGCGCCGCTGATCGACAAGGTGCCAGGCGCCAACCTGCGCACCCTGATGCGCCAGCGCCTGCTGGAAATTACCGGATTGAGTGGCGAAGCCGTCAGCCAGCTGGTGCACAGCGCACCGCAGGACGCGCCGCCCGCCTACGATCCGGGCATGGATTACGACGCCATGCCGGACTATTCCGACTTCCAACCGCAGGATGCCTACGCGCCCCAGCAGGAATGGGCCCCGAAGAAACCCGGTGCCAGCGGCAAGAAGTGGGACAAAAAGCCCTGGAGCAAGAACGGTAAGCGCGGCGATCGCGACGAGGCCTACGCCCCGCGCACGCCAGTTGCCGTAGAAGCGCCCACGCTGATCGCCCTGCGCACGCTCATTCACCACCCGCAATTGGCGGGCAAGGTCGAAAGTGCCGACCATTTTGCCAATGCGAGCAATACCTACGCTCAAGTCCTGATCGCACTGATCGAAGCTGTGCAGAAAAATCCTAAGCTAAACTCAATTCAGTTGATGGCGCGCTGGCACGGCACAGAACAGGGACGCTTGTTGAAAGCACTTGCGGAAAAGGAGTGGCTAATTGACGGCGATAACCTTGAACAACAGTTTTTAGACACCATTACTAGGTTATCCGCGGGTCAGCATACGCAGACCCTCGATGAACTCATCATGAGAGCAAGACAGCCGGGATTATCGGCTGAAGAGCAAATTCAGATAGCAAAACAGATGCGTGACCTCTTAAAACAGAATGTTTCCGCATCAAACCCGACCTCAGCTGGCGTGTGAGGTCATAGCTCGGGTATAATCCTCGGCTTGTTTTTTGCCCGCCAAGACCTTCAGTGGATAGGGTGTTATGTCCGGAAAAGCGCAACAGCAGTCTCGTATCAAAGAGTTGATCACCCTTGGTCGTGAGCAGAAGTATCTGACTTACGCAGAGGTCAACGACCACCTGCCTGAGGATATTTCAGATCCTGAGCAGGTGGAAGACATCATCCGCATGATTAATGACATGGGGATCCCCGTACACGAGAGTGCTCCGGATGCGGACGCCCTTATGTTGGCCGACGCCGATACCGACGAGGCAGCCGCTGAAGAAGCCGCTGCTGCGTTGGCCGCGGTGGAGACCGACATCGGTCGCACGACTGACCCTGTGCGCATGTATATGCGTGAAATGGGTACCGTCGAGTTGCTGACACGCGAAGGCGAGATCGAAATCGCCAAGCGTATCGAAGAGGGCATCCGTGAAGTGATGGGCGCAATCGCGCACTTCCCTGGCACGGTTGACCACATTCTCTCCGAGTACACTCGCGTCACCACCGAAGGTGGCCGCCTGTCCGACGTCCTGAGCGGTTATATCGACCCGGACGACGGCATTGCGCCGCCTGCTGCCGAAGTACCGCCGCCTGTCGATCCGAAAGCCGCGAAAGCGGATGACGATTCCGAAGACGACGAGGCTGAAGCCAGCACCGACGACGAAGAAGAAGTCGAAAGCGGTCCAGACCCGATCATCGCTGCCCAGCGTTTCGGTGCGGTTTCCGATCAAATGGAAATCACCCGCAAGGCCCTGAAAAAGCACGGTCGCTCCAACAAGCTGGCAATTGCCGAGCTGCTGGCGCTGGCTGAGCTGTTCATGCCGATCAAGCTGGTACCGAAGCAATTCGAAGGCCTGGTTGAACGCGTTCGTAGCGCCCTTGAGCGTCTGCGTGCACAAGAGCGTGCGATCATGCAGCTCTGTGTCCGTGATGCGCGCATGCCGCGTACCGACTTCCTGCGCCAGTTCCCGGGCAACGAAGTTGACGAAAGCTGGAGCGACGCCCTGGCCAAAGGCAAGGCGAAGTACGCCGAAGCCATTGGCCGCCTGCAGCCGGATATCATCCGTTGCCAGCAGAAGCTGACTGCACTTGAGACCGAAACCGGTCTGACGATTGCCGAGATCAAGGACATCAACCGTCGCATGTCGATCGGTGAGGCCAAGGCCCGCCGCGCGAAGAAAGAGATGGTAGAAGCGAACTTGCGTCTGGTGATCTCCATCGCCAAGAAGTACACCAACCGTGGCCTGCAATTCCTCGATCTGATCCAGGAAGGCAACATCGGCTTGATGAAGGCTGTGGACAAGTTCGAATACCGTCGCGGCTACAAGTTCTCGACTTATGCCACCTGGTGGATCCGTCAGGCGATCACTCGCTCGATCGCCGACCAGGCCCGCACCATCCGTATTCCGGTGCACATGATCGAGACCATCAACAAGCTCAACCGTATTTCCCGGCAGATGTTGCAGGAAATGGGTCGCGAACCGACCCCGGAAGAGCTGGGCGAACGCATGGAAATGCCTGAGGATAAAATCCGCAAGGTATTGAAGATCGCTAAAGAGCCGATCTCCATGGAAACCCCGATTGGTGATGACGAAGACTCCCATTTGGGTGACTTCATCGAAGACTCGACCATGCAGTCGCCAATCGATGTCGCCACTGTTGAGAGCTTGAAAGAAGCGACTCGCGACGTACTGTCCGGCCTCACTGCCCGTGAAGCCAAGGTACTGCGCATGCGTTTCGGCATCGACATGAATACCGACCACACCCTTGAGGAAGTCGGTAAGCAGTTTGACGTGACCCGCGAGCGGATCCGTCAGATCGAAGCCAAGGCGCTGCGCAAGTTGCGCCACCCGACGCGAAGCGAGCATCTGCGCTCCTTCCTCGACGAGTGATACCAGAACCCCCGGCCCAGGCCGGGGGTTTTGTTTTGCATAGATAAAATCCTGTACTGCCCCTCCTCCCCCCGCAATGCCCGTCTACACTCGACACATTCCCCGTGCCATAACGAGACCGTTATGCCCAGATTGCCGACCGTGATACTGCTGTCGCTGCTGAACTGGACCGCAACGGCTGGCGCGTTGACTCTTACTGATGATGAGCGTGGCTGGCTGGCGGACCATCAGGAGCTGAGACTTGGCGTGGACGCCTCGTGGCCACCCTTCGAATACCGTGATGACAGTGGCCGATACCAAGGCTTGTCGGCAGATTACGTGCGCCTGATCCAGGACCGCCTGGGCGTCAGGGTCAAGATAATCGAACCGCCGAGCTGGGGCGCTGTATTGGAGATGGCGCGAAACAACCAACTCGATCTTATCGCCAGCATCATGTCGACCCCGGAACGCCAGGGCTATCTGGCTTTTACCCGGCCTTACATCGACTTCCCGATGGTGATTCTTGCCCACGAAGGCGGAGCACGACCGCGCAACCTCAAGGATCTTTACGGCCTGAAGGTTGCGGTGGTGGAAAACTACGCCCCTCACGAGTTGCTGCGTACCCACCATCCCGACCTTAACCTGGTCGCACTGCCCAACGTCAGTTCCACACTGCAAGCCCTGGCGACCGGCGAAGTGGATGCCGTGGTCAGCGACCTGGCGTCCAGCGTCTGGAGCCTGCGCGAACTCAAACTCGATGGCCTTTACGTCAGCGGCGAAACCCCTTACCGCTATCAATTGGCGATGGGCGTACCACGGGACGATAAAATGCTGGTGGGCATCCTGGACAAAGTCCTGGCCGACCTCAGCCCGGAGGAAACCGACGCGATCCAGCAGCATTGGGTGGGTAAGTTCACGGATAACCGCACCTTCTGGAACGACCTGCTGATGTACGGCCTGCCCGCCGTACTGCTGCTGTGCAGCGTATTGGCCATCGTGATTCGGATCAATCGTCGGTTGAGTTCGGAAATTTCCCGCCGCGTCGCTCTCGAACAAGAATTGCGCAGCAGCGAATACCACTATCGCGGCCTGGTAGAGAGCTTGTCCGCCATCGCCTGGGAAGCCAATGTCACCGATTTCACCTACAGCTACGTGTCGCCCCACGCGGAAAACTTGCTCGGCTACCCACGCGCTCATTGGCTGATTCCGGGCTTCTGGCGCAACATCATTCACCCGGCCGACCTCATACGTGCCGAAGCTTATTGCCACCGCGAAACCCGTGCCAGCCGCGACCACAGTGTTGATTACCGAGTGATTACCGCCGACGGCCGCTGCCTGTGGGTACGCGACATTGTCAGCCTGATCGAACACGGTCATGAGCCTGTGCTGCGCGGCCTGATGATTGATATCAGCGAGGCCAAGCGCACCGAGGAAGCGCTGCAATTGTCCGAACAGAAATTTGCCTCGGTGTTCCAGCAATGCCCGGACATTCTGGTGATTGCACGGCTATCCGATGGCTGCTTGCTGGAGGTCAATAAAGCCTTCGAAGATCAAATCGGCCTGACTGCTGAGGAGGTGATCGGCAAAACCGGTACAGAGCTGGAAATATGGGGCATCCCGGGCATCGGCCCCGAGCTGCTGCAACGTGTCCAGACCACCAGTATCCGCAACCTTGAAATGACGTTCCTACGCAGCAACGGCCAAGCCTTTACCGGTCTTATCTCGGCAGAACCCTTCCAGTTGGACACGACTGAAGCCATCGTGATGGTGGTGC
The DNA here is from genome assembly GCF_003290225.1 of Pseudomonas sp. LG1E9. NCBI lineage: Bacteria > Pseudomonadati > Pseudomonadota > Gammaproteobacteria > Pseudomonadales > Pseudomonadaceae > Pseudomonas > Pseudomonas sp. LG1E9. Next base: position 100,056 of record NZ_CP029983.1, read on the forward strand.
GCGATATCACCCAACTCAAGGAAACCCAGCAACTGCTGCAAACCTCCGAAGAGAAGTTCGCCAAAGCCTTCCACGCCTCGCCCGACGGTTTGCTGCTGAGCCGCCAACGCGACGGTCTGCTGATTGAGGTCAACGAAGGCTTCAGCCGCCTGACCGGCCACACCAGCGCCACATCGGTTGACCAATCGAGCCTGGACCTTGGCATCTGGGTCGACCTTAACGAGCGCAAACACATGCTGGAGTTGATGCAGCGTGATGGGTTTGTCCGCGACTTTGTCTGCCATATCCGTCGCGTCGATGGCCTGATACGCCTCTGTGAATTGTCCAGTCGCCCACTGCCTATCGGCGATGAAGACTGCATGCTCACCATCGCCCGCGACATCACTGAACGCCAGCAGATGCAGGAAAAACTGCAACAGGCTGCCACCGTCTTCGAAAGCACTGCCGAAGGCGTGTTGATCACCGACACCCGCCAGAACATCAGTGCCGTCAACCGCGCCTTCAGCGAAATCACCGGCTACAGTGAAGCCGAAGCGCTCGGCCAGACACCGCGCCTGCTCGCCTCGGGCCAGCATGACAGCGCCTTCTACGCCGCCATGTGGCACCAGTTGACGGCCCATGGCCATTGGCAAGGCGAGATCTCCAACCGCCGCAAGAACGGTGAGTTGTATCCCAGTTGGCTGACCATCAGCGCCGTGCGTAACCGCGATCAACTGATCACCCACTTTGTGGCGGTGTTTGCCGACATCTCCAGCCTCAAACTGGCCCAGGCACGCCTCGACTATCAGGCGCACCACGACCCACTGACCGGCCTGCCCAACCGCACGCTGTTTGAAAACCGGTTGCAGGCCGCCCTCAACGGTCATCAGGAAACCGGTAAACAGGGCGCCGTGCTGTTCCTCGACCTGGACCGCTTCAAACACATCAACGACAGCCTCGGCCACCCGATCGGCGACCTGCTGCTCAAAGACATCGCCGTACGCCTCAAGGATCAACTGCGAGACATCGACACCGTCGCGCGCCTGGGCGGCGACGAGTTCATCATCCTGTTGCCCGGCCTGCAACACGCCAGCGACGCCGAACACCTAGCCAATAAGCTACTGGCCTGCTTCACCCCGCCCTTCCAGGCTGGCGAGCACGAGTTCTTCATCAGCGCCAGCATCGGCACAAGCCTCTATCCGCAGGACGGTACGGACGTCGCCACCCTGGTCAAGAATGCCGACGCCGCGATGTACCGCTCCAAAGCCAAGGGGCGTAACCGGGTCGAAAGCTACACCCGCGACCTCACGGCCCAGGCCAACGAACGTGTGGCACTGGAACACGAACTGCGGCGAGCCATCGAACGTAAAGAGCTAAGCCTGTATTACCAGCCAAAACTGAGCCTGGTGACACACGAACTGATCGGCGCCGAAGCCCTGATTCGCTGGCACCACCCCACCTTTGGCGAAGTACCTCCCGAACACTTCATTGCCCTGGCCGAAGAGAACGGCACGATCCTGCAAATTGGCGATTGGGTATTGGAACAGGCCTGCCAACAACTGCACGCCTGGCAGGGCACCTTCGAAGACTTCGGCCCGCTGTCGGTCAACCTCGCCGGCGCGCAGTTGCGCCATCCCGGCTTGCTGAGTCGCATCGAACAACTCTTGCGCGACTACCACCTCGACCCCGGCCACCTGCAATTGGAGATCACGGAAAACTTCATCATGAGCCAAGCCGAGGAAGCGCTGGAGGTGCTGTACCAACTCAAACAGTTGGGCGTGCAACTGGCGATTGATGACTTCGGCACCGGCTACTCATCCCTCAGCTACCTTAAACGCCTGCCGCTGGATTTCCTGAAGATCGACCAATCCTTCGTCCGTGGCCTGCCCGATGACCCCCACGATGCCGCCATCGTGCGCGCCATCATCGCCCTGGGGCATAGCATGCAATTCACCATCATCGCCGAAGGCGTGGAGAACCCCGCCCAGCAAGCCTTCCTGGCCGCTGAAGGCTGCGAACAGATGCAAGGCTACATCGTCAGCCTGCCGCTGCCGCCGGAGCTTTTTGCCGCGACCTTCCTTCGCATGCACATTGAGGATTTTTCGGATGGCACAGCGGGGAAACCATCGTTATAATCCGCGACCTGTTACAGGGCCTATAGCTCAGTTGGTCAGAGCAGAGGACTCATAATCCTTTGGTCCACGGTTCAAGTCCGTGTGGGCCCACCAAACAAGAAAGCCGCGCAATGCGCGGCTTTTGTGTGTCTGGCAGTCTCACTTCGCAAACAACTGCCCAATATCCCGGAATGCCTTGAACTCCAGCGCGTTCCCGCACGGATCAAACAGAAACAACGTCGCCTGCTCCCCCACCTGCCCTTTGAAGCGAATGTGCGGTTCCAGCACAAAACGAGTTTTCCTGGCCTGCAGACGGTCCGCCAAGGCATGCCAGTCTTCCCAGCCCAACACCACGCCAAAATGCGGCACGGGCACGTCGTGGCCGTCTACCGCGTTGGTGTGGGCTGATTCCTGGGAGGAGGTTTTCGGGTGTTCGTGAATGACCAACTGATGCCCGAAAAAGTTGAAATCTACCCAGTGTTCGCTGGAACGCCCCTCTTCAAGGCCAAAGACTTCACCGTAGAAATGCCGCGCAGCGGCGAGGTCGTATACCGGAATTGCCAGGTGAAAAGGTGCGAGTGTCATCAGGTCAAACCTCTGTGGGCATTAAGTCCCCCGAGTTTAGCCTTGCTTCAGCCGATGAAAAGACGATAGTTTTTGCGCCGAGCTCAAATTATTTCGATGAATCGAGGCCCTATGCTGCGTGAATTGAAGACCTTTATTGCCGTAACCCGCCATGGCACGTTCGCGGCGGCGGGCATGCATGGCGGCCTGACACAGTCGGCGGTCAGCGCGCAGATTCGGCAGTTGGAGCAGACGCTGGGGGTGCAGTTGTTCGATCGCACCGGGCGTCAGGCCACGCTGAATGCGGCGGGTTTGCGCGCATTGCCATTGGCCAAGGAAATCATTGAAACGTTCAACCGCATGGCGGTGCCGGTGGACGCCAATGAATATCGGGGCGAGTTGAAAGTCGGTGCCATCACCACCGCCCAGACCGGCTTGCTGCCACAGGCGTTGGTGCGTTTGCGCCAGGCTGCGCCAACGGTCGAGTGCAAGTTGGTCCCTGGCGTGTCCCTGGAGTTGTTGAGCCAGGTAGATGCCGGCGAGTTGGATTCGGCGATCATCATTCGCCCGCCGTTCGATCTGCCCAAGGAATTGCACGTGCAGGTGCTGCGCAAGGAACCGTTCGTGCTGGTCGTGCCGCACACAATGACTGGCGATGATCCTGTGCAGTTGCTCAGCAGCCACCCCCATGTACGCTATGACCGCGCATCGTTTGGCGGTCGGTTGGTGAGCCGGTTCCTGCGCGAGCAGAAAATTGATGTACAGGTCGCACTGGAACTGGACGAGCTGGAGGCCATCGTCAAGATGGTGGAATGTGGCCTTGGCGTATCGCTGATCCCCCAGGCGGGCCTGTGGCTGGAGCGTTCGCCTGAAATAAGAACAATCCCCCTGGGCAGCCTGACGTTTTACCGTGAGATCATCCTGCTCAGTCGCTACAGCCAACGGCATCTGCCGGTCCCGCAGCTGTTCGCCCGCTGCCTGCTGGCCGATACAAGCCTGTAACATGCGTGGCTGTTGCCGCCCGAAATGGAGCCTCTCTTGCCTGTCCTAGATGAAATCGACCGCCAGTTGATCGCCGCGCTGCAGATCAACGCCCGCGAAAGCGTGGCCATGCTTGCCCGGCAGTTGGGGATCGCACGCACCACCGTGACTTCGCGCCTCGCACGCCTGGAGAAAACCCAGGTGATCACCGGTTACGGCGTGCGCCTGGGGCAACGTGTGGCAGACGGTGGTTTGCAGGCCTACGTGGGCATCACTGTGCAACCACGCTCAGGCAAAGAAGTGCTGCGCAGGCTGAGTGCCATGGCTCAAGTGCAGCAGTTGTGCGCGGTGAGCGGCGAGTTTGATTACGTGGCCTGGCTGCGCACGGATTCGCCGGAGCAGCTTGATCAGTTGCTGGACCAGATCGGCAGTGTCGATGGTGTGGAAAAAACCACAACCTCGATCATCCTAAGTAACAAATTGGATCGAGGCCAACCAATCTGACCGTCAAACTCGTCACTTCGACTGAAAACAGTCCATTTTGACGACACATTGCGTCTTATTAACGAGCGCAACGCTCCCTAAACTGGCTGCCATCTTTTCCTATACTCAGCGGGTTCCTTCCGCCTAGTCGCCAGTAAGGTCAGCCATGAGCATTCCGTCCAGCACCCTCAGCAAGACCAATCGCCATCCGGCAGACGGTAAAAAACCCATCACCATCTTTGGCCCGGACTTTCCGTTTGCCTTTGATGACTGGATCGAGCACCCCGCCGGCCTGGGCAGTATCCCCGCCGCCAACCATGGCGCCGAAGTAGCAATCGTCGGCGCCGGCATCGCCGGTCTGGTCGCCGCCTACGAACTGATGAAGCTGGGCCTCAAACCCGTGGTGTACGAAGCCTCGAAGATGGGCGGCCGGTTGCGCTCCCAGGCCTTCGAAGGCGCCGAAGGCATCATCGCCGAGCTGGGCGGCATGCGCTTTCCTGTGTCATCCACCGCCTTCTACCACTATGTGGATAAGCTGGGCCTGGACACCAAACCGTTCCCCAACCCGCTGACGCCGGCCTCCGGCAGTACCGTGATCGACCTCGAAGGCCAGACCCACTACGCACAAACGCTGTCTGACTTGCCTGCCCTGTTCCAGGAAGTGGCCGACGCCTGGGCCGACGCGCTGGAAGCCGGCTCGCAGTTCGGCGATATCCAGCAAGCCATTCGCGACCGCGACGTGCCGCGCCTCAAAGCGCTGTGGAACAAGCTGGTACCGCTGTGGGACGACCGCACCTTCTACGACTTCGTCGCCACCTCCAAGGCCTTCGCCAAGCTGTCGTTCCATCACCGTGAAGTGTTTGGCCAAGTCGGTTTCGGCACCGGCGGCTGGGACTCGGATTTCCCCAACTCGATGCTGGAAATCTTCCGGGTGGTGATGACCAACTGCGACGACCACCAACACCTGGTGGTCGGCGGCGTGGCCCAGGTGCCCATGGGCATCTGGCGCCATGTGCCAGAGCGCTGCGCCCACTGGCCGGCCGGTACCAGCCTCAGCTCACTGCACTGCGGCGCACCTCGCGCAGGGGTCAAGCGCATTGCCCACGCCGCCGATGGCCGTTTCGCGGTGACCGACAACTATGGCGACACCCGTGAATACGCCGCCGTGCTCACCACCTGCCAAAGCTGGCTGCTGACCACCCAGATCGAATGCGATGAAACCCTGTTCTCGCAAAAGATGTGGATGGCCCTGGACCGCACGCGCTACATGCAATCGTCGAAAACCTTCGTGATGGTCGACCGCCCCTTCTGGAAAGACAAAGATCCGGAAACCGGCCGCGACCTGATGAGCATGACCCTCACCGATCGCCTCACTCGCGGCACCTACCTGTTCGACAACGGCGACGACAAACCAGGGGTGATCTGCCTGTCGTACTCGTGGATGAGCGACGCGCTGAAAATGCTTCCGCAGCCCATCGACAAGCGGGTAAAACTGGCCCTGGATGCCTTGAACAAGATCTACCCGAAAGTCGATATCAAGGCGCGCATCATTGGTGATCCGATCACCGTGTCCTGGGAGGCGGATCCGCATTTCCTCGGCGCCTTCAAAGGCGCATTGCCTGGCCACTACCGCTACAACCAGCGGATGTACGCGCACTTTATGCAGAAGGACATGCCCGCCGAACAGCGTGGGATTTTTATCGCGGGCGACGACGTTTCCTGGACCCCTGCGTGGGTGGAAGGCGCCGTACAAACCTCGCTGAACGCAGTGTGGGGCATCATGACCCACTTCGGCGGCAGCACTCACGCCGAGAACCCCGGCCCCGGTGATGTGTTCGATGAAATCGGGCCAATCGCCCTGGCCGAGTAAGGAGTTACGCCATGCGTGTCGCCCTGTACCAATGCCCGCCGCTGCCGTTGGACGTAGCGGGCAACCTCAAGCGCCTGCGCCGGCTTGCACACGAAGCGACCGACGCCGATGTGCTGGTGCTGCCGGAGATGTTCCTCACCGGCTACAACATCGGCGCAGAAGCCGTCGGGGCCTTGGCCGAAGCACAGCATGGCGAGTCTGCCGAGATCATCGCAGACATCGCGAAAATTGCCGGGCTGGCCATTTTGTACGGTTATCCGGAGCGGGCCGACGATGGGCAGATCTACAACGCCGTGCAATTGATCGACGCCCACGGCCAGCGCCTGTGCAACTACCGCAAGACCCATCTGTTCGGGGATCTGGACCATTCGATGTTCAGCGCCGGCGACGATGACTTCCCACTGGTGGAGCTCAATGGGTGGAAGCTGGGATTCCTGATCTGCTACGACCTGGAGTTCCCGGAAAACACCCGACGCCTGGCCCTGGCCGGGGCCGAGGTGATCCTGGTGCCCACCGCCAACATGGTGCCGTTCGATTTTGTTGCCGACGTCACCGTGCGGGCGCGGGCCTTTGAAAACCAGTGCTACGTGGCCTACGCCAACTATTGCGGGCACGAAGGCGAGATTCAGTATTGCGGGCAAAGCAGCATCGCCGCGCCGGATGGCCAGCGAATCGCCCAGGCGGGGCTGGATGAAGCCTTGATTGTTGGCACGCTGGATCACCAATCGATCCTCGACGCCCGCGCCGCCAATCACTACCTGCAAGACCGTCGCCCCGAGCTTTACGGCCCGCTGCACAAGCCCTGACCCAACGGGTTTGTTAGCATAGGCACTTGCCCCGTTCTGGAAGTGCCCATGCCTGCCCCGGCCCACCCTTATCCCGTTCACTTAACCCTGGCCAATGGCCTGCGTGTTTCCCTGCGCCATGCGCCACGTTTGAAACGTTGCGCCGCAGCATTAAGGGTGGCTGCCGGTAGTCATGATGTGCCGCTGGATTGGCCTGGACTGGCGCATTTCCTTGAGCATTTGTTGTTTCTTGGCACCGAGCGTTTTCCCACCGGCGAAGGGTTGATGGCCTACGTACAACGCCATGGTGGCCAGGTGAACGCGAGCACCCGCGAACGCACCACGGACTTCTTCTTCGAGCTGCCGGTTTCGACCTTTACGGATGGGCTGGAGCGGCTGGCAGACATGCTCACCCATCCGCGCCTTGCGCTGGAAGATCAACTGCGCGAGCGCGAAGTGCTACACGCCGAGTTTGTCGCCTGGACCCAGGACGCCAAGGCTCAACAGCAGGTGACGCTGCTCGAACGTTTGGCGGCAGATCATCCGTTGCGTGGCTTTCACGCAGGCAACCGCGACAGCCTGCCGGTGGAGCGTGAGGCGTTTCAGCAAGCCTTGCGGGAATTCCACGCGCAGTTCTATCAGAGCGGGCAGATGACCTTGAGTCTCGCCGGCCCGCAATCGTTGCAAACGCTGGAAACCATGGCGCAGCAATTCAGCGAGCATCTGATCTCTGGCCCGCAGCATCCACAGGCTGCGCCACCCGCCTTGATGCAAGGCGCGGCCCGGCGTTATCAGCACACCGAAGACGGCCACCTGCACCACGTCATCACCTGTGACGTGCCCCGCGCCGCACTGGACTTCCTTTGCACCTGGCTCAACGCCTCTGCGCCGGGCGGGCTGCTCGCCGAGTTGAAAGCACAACAACTGGCCAGTGCACTGCAGGCGTCCGTGCTGTATCACTTCGCCGGACAAGCCGTGCTGGATATCGACTTCACGCTCGGTACCGCAGATAAACCGACGACACAGATTGAGGCGCTGTTGCACGACTGGCTGAGCTTTTTCTCACGCAGCGACTGGACGCCACTTCGCGAAGAGTCCGCGCTGCTGAACGCCCGCCGACAACAGATCCAGGGCGCATTGGCATTGGCCCGAAACGACAGCGAAGATCTGTGTGAACAAGACATCGCCGCGCTCAAGGCCCTGCTTGAATCACTGCACCTGCCGCCCGCCGAGCACATTTGGCAACTTCCCCCGCCCAACCCGTTCCTGCGCCCACCGGCCAAGGAAGAGCGCGCTGGCCTGATCCGCGGCCAAACCAGCGCCCACCGGGGCCTGCGCACCTTTGCCCAGGACCGCTCGCGGGGTCGCCGCGAGGTATCGGCGCTGGCCTTCAGCCAGGCCTTGGCGGATGACAGCGACGAAGGCGCGCTGTACCTGCAATGGCGGTTCGACGCGCCAGTTGCTGCCGCGCTGGAAAACATCTTGCAGCCATTGCGTGAGAGTGCACGTCAGGCGGGCGTTGAAGTGTCCTTCGAAACCACCGGCACTGACTGGCGGGTGACGATGACCGGACTGCACGAGCCCATGCCAGCCGTGCTGGAGGCCTTGGCGCAAAGCCTGAACCTGCCGCAAGAGGCGGTCATTGCCCCAGCGCCAATGATTCCAATCCGGGCGTTGCTCAAGGCGCTGCCCTCGTGCTGCGCCAACGGCAATGTCGAGACACGTGAGCAGCCTGCATCCTGGGCCACCGCACGCTGGCATGGCCTGGGCCTGGGTTTGCCCGCCGCGGCTGAAACGCTGATCAAGGCCGCCGCCGCTCGTCTGCCAGGCCAACCTGCCCACCCCGAACCACATCAGCAAACCTTCAGCGGTCAACGCGTGTGGCATGCGATAAAAACCGATTCCCCTGAAGCCGCCTTGCTGCTGTTTTGCCCGACACCGAGCCCGTCCCTGGCCGACGAAGCGTCGTGGCGACTGCTGGGACACCTGCTCCAAGGGCCGTTCTACCAACGCCTGCGGGTCGAGTTGCAGTTGGGCTACGCGGTCTTCAGCGGTGTCCGACAGATAAACGGACAGACCGGCCTGTTATTTGGCGTGCAGTCTCCCAGCGTGTCCCTGGAAGGCATCGTTGAACACTTGAACACCTTCCTGGGCCAACTGCCGGCATTGGTCGGCACCAGCGAAGACCTGGGCAATATTGCCCTTGCCCAACAGTTTTCACCTCAAGCGTTGCCGGTCGCCCAAGCCGCCGAACTGCTGTGGCACGCACACTTGGCCGGCCATCCGTCGGCTTATCTCACCCATCTTCAACAGTTGATCCAAGGCCGCAGCCGTGAGGACGTGCAGCTGGCCGCCCAGCAACTGAACGACGCCCAAGGGGGCTGGCGCTATGTGGCCAACGGCCCGCACACCTCGAACGTGTGAAGGCCGGCAGGTCGATCATTGCCAACTCTGCAACAGGCTTTTTCCACCAAGACAGCGCTAACTTGCCAAGAATTGAGTAACATTCCTACGCACACATCTGAACATCTCCGACTGGAGGTGGACTATATGTATTACTTGGTAGTAAACGTCCCATCCCTTCGTAGGAGTATGAATATGACTTGGTCCAAACCTGCTTACACTGATCTGCGCATCGGCTTCGAAGTCACCATGTACTTCGCCAGCCGCTAATCCGCTGGGTAATACAACGCCTCGGTTCGCCCGGGGCGTTTTTGTTTTGAGCTTTGCGTGATGGAGCAATCATGTTTGTCCAGATTCTAGGTTCCGCCGCCGGCGGTGGTTTTCCGCAGTGGAATTGCAACTGCGTGAACTGCGCAGGTTTTCGTGATGGCAGCCTGCGGGCCCACGCACGTACCCAGTCGTCCATCGCGATTTCCGACGATGGCGTGAATTGGGTACTGTGCAACGCCTCGCCGGATATCCGCGCACAGCTGCAAGGCTTTGCGCCGATGCAACCCGGCCGCGCCCTGCGCGACACCGGCATCAGCGCGATCATCCTGATGGACAGCCAGATCGACCACACCACGGGCCTGTTGAGCCTGCGCGAAGGCTGCCCGCACCAGGTGTGGTGCACCGACATGGTCCATGAAGACCTGAGCACCGGCTTCCCGCTGTTCACCATGCTCACCCACTGGAACGGCGGCCTGGCCTGGAACCGCATCGAGCTGGACGCCAGTTTCACCATCCCGGCCTGCTCCAACCTGCGCTTCACTCCACTGCCGCTGCGCAGCGCTGCGCCGCCGTACTCGCCGCACCGCTTCGACCCGCACCCCGGCGACAATATCGGCCTGATCGTCGAAGACCTGCGCACCGGCGGCAAACTGTTCTACGCCCCGGGCCTGGGCAAGGTCGACGCGCCGCTGCTGGAGATCATGGCCGGCAGCGACTGTCTGCTGGTAGACGGCACGATGTGGGATGACGATGAAATGCAGCGCCGTGGCGTCGGCACCCGAACTGGGCGCGAGATGGGCCACCTGGCGCAAAACGGCCCCGGCGGCATGCTCGAAGTGCTGGAGCAGTTGCCCGAGCAGCGCAAGGTGCTTATCCATATCAACAACACCAATCCGATCCTCGATGAAGACTCTCCCGAGCGCGCGGAGTTGGTGCGACGTAATGTCGAAGTGGCTTACGACGGCATGAGCATTGAATTGTAGGAGCAGACGATATGACTGACACACCGTTGACGACCGCCGAATTCGAAGCCGCCTTGCGCGCCAAGGGTGCCTTCTACCATATCCATCACCCGTACCACGTGGCGATGTACGAAGGCCGCGCCAGCCGCGAACAAATCCAGGGCTGGGTCGCCAACCGCTTCTACTACCAAGTCAATATTCCGCTGAAGGACGCCGCGATCCTGGCCAACTGCCCGGACCGCGAGATTCGTCGCGAATGGATCCAGCGCTTGCTCGACCACGATGGTGCACCCGGTGAAGACGGCGGCATCGAAGCTTGGCTGCGCCTGGGCCAGGCGGTCGGCCTCGACCCGGATCAATTGCGTTCCCAGGAATTGGTACTGCCCGGCGTACGCTTTGCGGTGGACGCCTACGTCAACTTCGCGCGCCGCGCCAGTTGGCAGGAAGCCGCCAGCAGTTCGCTGACCGAGCTGTTCGCGCCGCAGATCCACCAGTCGCGCCTGGACAGCTGGCCGCAGCATTACCCGTGGATCGACCCGGCCGGTTACGAATATTTCCGCACCCGCCTGGGCCAGGCCCGCCGCGATGTGGAGCACGGCCTGGCGATCACCCTGCAGCACTACACCACCCGAGAAGGCCAGGAGCGCATGCTGGAAATCCTGCAGTTCAAACTGGACATCCTGTGGAGCATGCTGGACGCCATGAGCATGGCCTACGAACTCAAACGCCCGCCGTATCACAGCGTGACCGAGCAGCGGGTCTGGCATAAAGGGATCACCTTATGAGCTTTGATCGCAGCAGAATACCGACCTGGCGCCAGGGCTATCGCTACCAGTACGAGCCCGCGCAAAAGGGCCATGTGCTGCTCTACCCAGAGGGCATGATCAAGCTCAATGACAGCGCCGCATTGATCGGCGGTTTGATCGACGGCGAGCGCGACGTGGCGGCGATCATCGCCGAGCTGGATCAGCAATTCCCCGGCGTGCCTGAGCTGGGTGACGACATTGAGCAATTCATGGAGGTCGCCCGTGCTGAGCACTGGATCACCCTTGCCTGAAAAACCGGCTGTCGGTTTGCCGCTGTGGCTGTTGGCCGAACTGACCTACCGCTGCCCGTTGCAGTGCCCGTACTGCTCCAACCCGCTGGATTTCGCCGAGCAGGGCAAGGAGCTGAGCACCGAACAGTGGATCAAGGTGTTTCGCGAGGCCCGGGAAATGGGTGCCGCGCAGTTGGGCTTTTCCGGCGGTGAACCGCTGGTGCGCCAGGACTTGGCGGAGTTGATCGCCGAGGCGCGCAAGTTGGGGTTCTACACCAACCTGATCACCTCCGGCATCGGCCTCACCGAGCAGAAAATCAGCGACTTCAAGAAGGCCGGCCTGGACCATATCCAGATCAGCTTCCAGGCCAGCGACGAACAGGTGAACAACCTGCTGGCCGGCTCGAAAAAAGCCTTCGCGCAAAAACTGGAAATGGCTCGGGCAGTGAAAGCCCACGGCTATCCGATGGTGCTGAACTTCGTCACCCATCGGCACAATATCGACAAGATCGACCGCATCATCGAGCTGTGCATTGCGCTGGAAGCCGACTTTGTCGAACTCGCCACCTGCCAGTTCTACGGCTGGGCGCAGCTCAATCGTGTGGGGTTGTTGCCCACCAAGGAGCAGTTGGTGCGCGCCGAGCGCATCACCAACGAATACCGCGCCAAGCTCGAAGCCGAAGGCCACCCGTGCAAGCTGATTTTCGTGACGCCGGATTACTACGAGGAGCGCCCGAAAGCCTGCATGAATGGCTGGGGCAGTATCTTTCTTACCGTGACGCCAGACGGCACCGCCCTGCCCTGCCACGGCGCCCGACAGATGCCGGTGCAGTTTCCGAATGTGCGCGACCACAGCATGCAACACATCTGGTACGACTCGTTTGGCTTCAACCGCTTTCGCGGCTACGACTGGATGCCCGAGCCGTGCAAGTCATGTGATGAAAAGGAAAAGGACTTCGGCGGCTGCCGTTGCCAGGCCTTCATGCTCACGGGGGATGCGAGCAATGCCGACCCGGTGTGCAGCAAGTCCGAGCAGCACGGCATCATCCTTCAGGCACGGGAAGAAGCCGAACACGCCACCCAGACCATCGAGCAACTGGCCTTTCGCAATGAGCGCAACTCACGGCTCATCGCCAAAGGCTAACGGCCTCAGCGCTTAGCGATGATGTACACCGCGTGGATGATGCCTGGGAAGTAACCGCACAAGGTCAGCAGAATGTTCAACCAGAACGCGCCGCCGAAGCCTACTTGCAGGAACACACCCAATGGCGGCAGCAGAATGGCGATGATGATACGAATGATGTCCATGGGTCAGCTCCAAAAAATCGGCTCGTGTGAGCCGTGTAGCTAATCGACCTTGGGCGCTCGTGAGGGTTCAGTGGAATCTGGCACTGGGCCACCCTCAGGCCAGGATTTCCAATCCATGCTTTTGCACGATGCTCAGAAGCTTGAGCGCCATGCCGCTGGGTTGTTTCTCACCCGACTCCCATTTTTTTACCGTGGAGGCGCTGGTGTTCAGGTAACGGGCGAATACGGGTTGGCTGACATGGTTGGTTTCGCGCAGTTGTTTGATCTGTTCGGCCGGGATTTGCACGGGGGCAGTTGCAAAGCACATCTCGTCGAACTCTCGAAGGGTGGTCTTGCTGATCGCACCAATCGAATACAACGCCTTGGCCGATTGATGAACCGACTCCAATGCTTCACTTTCATATTTTCTGGTCATGATGTATCTCCACAAACTCCTTGAAGTCCAGTAGCTGCTGGACATCCGATTCAGTTAAATCTTCATATTTCTTCGCCATCGCACGCAACCCGACCAAATCCTTCTGGCTGATATTGCTTTGATCCTGTTTGGCATACAGAAGCTGATAAACCCAAAAATGTCTGCCCTTGGCCAAGACAATAGACCGATGTCTGTTCTGGTTTAGGCGTTTTTTCCACACCCCGCCTCCCAGGTTGTCTGCTTGCCCTCTTAGCATTTCGCCGAATGCCTCACTCAACTCCAAATCACAAATCCAGGCCTTGCTGGCCGCATCAGCGAAATTGCGTGTTTTAAACAGCCTGAGCCTCATGGATATCCCTTCCTATAAAACATACCACCCAGTGGTACAGATTAGAAATGGAGCACGCGAAAAAGCGTCACGCCCCATCGGCAGTCCTTGCCGACGCCCGCTAAAAAGCCACTATTTTCAAAATCGATCAATCAACGCTTTCAATCCAAAAATTTCACACACAAAAAAACGCCCCCAGCCAAAAAAATCAGGCTGGAGGCGCCGCGTATGCCGCGAGACGGTTCAGGAAAATGGGGTTAAACAGCGATGCCCTTGCGGCATTGCAGTTGTGCGGTGCGCACGCGGGAGAAGGCGCGGGCCAGGCGCAGGAGCATGTCGTCGATGTTGCTTCTGCTCACGGTCAACGCCGGGGTGAAGCGCAGGCAGTCAGGTTGCGGGGCATTGAGGATCAGGCCTTCTTGCAGCGCGGCGTTTACCACGGCATCGGCAGAATCATCCGACAACGTCAGGCCCCACATCAGACCTTGTCCGCGCAGTTGGCCGTGCTCGTAGCGGTAGGCCAGGCGGGCAAGGCCTTCGCCCAGATAAAGACCGGATTCACGCACGTGCTCAAGAAAACCATGTTCCAGCACCGCGTCGAGTACCGCCGCGCCGGCTGTAGCCATCAATGCATTGCCGTGATGGGTACCTTCCAGTTCGCCCACTTCGAAACAACACGCGCTACCACGCGCCAGTAGCGCCGCGAGAGGCACGCCGCCGCCCAGGCCTTTGCCGAGGGTGATGATGTCGGCCCGTACGCCGTACTGTTGTTCGGCCAGCAACGTGCCACAACGACCGAGGCCGGTCTGCACTTCGTCGAGGATCAGCAGGATTCCCAGTTCACGGCAAAGGCGCTCGACGCCCTTGAGGTAGTGTTCGGTCGCGGGGGTTACGTTGGCGCCCTGGATCGGCTCAAGCAGGATGGCAACGGTTTGCGCATCGACAGCAGCGTGCAGGGCCGGCAGGTCGTTGAAAGGCACATGGCTGAAACCGGGCAGTTGCGGCTCGAAACGGTTTTCCAAGGTCCCGGCCGATGCCGCCAGCGCCGCGAAACTGCGGCCATGGCAACCGTTGCTGGCGCTGATGATGCGATAGGCGCCGCCGCGGTGCAGTTGGCCCCATTTACGCGCCAGTTTGATCGCCGCTTCACAGGCTTCCGCGCCGCTGTTGAGCAAATAAGCCTGGTCGCTGCCGGTGCGGTGGCACAAGCGCTCAACGAGGTTGAGTTGAACGCGGTTATGCAGGCCCATGCCGGGGTTGATCAGCGCGTGGGTCTGTTCGCTCAAGGCTTTGATCAACACCCGCGGGCTGTGTCCGAGGCTGTTGGCGCCATTGCCTTGGCTGAAGTCCAAATAGGCGCGGTCGTCACTGTCCCACAACCAGGAACCCTGGCCACGCACGAAGACGTGTTGCGGCCGCGCCACCGTGGGCATCAAGGATTCGCTGGAGGGATCATTGCGCGGCGCATCCAGGACCAAATCGTCCAGGCTTGGCGCGGGGCGGCGGATAGAGAACAAGTTCACAGATCCGTCCCGATAGCAACCAAGCCTGGCGCCGACACTGCCTTTGGATTTTTTGACTTGCCTATGTAAACGCTATCAACACAAACACTGTTCATTGCCCGATCCGGCCCTGTAAGCCCTGCGAATAGGCGCTAGACTAGGCGTCTCACAGGCCAACGGCCATTTCGATTTTGCAGCTTTTTCGATAAGAAAGTCTTATGGATTTCAAGCAACTGCGTTATTTCGTCGCGGTATATGAAGAAGGCCATGTGGGCCGTGCCGCCGAACGTCTGTCGATCTCTCAACCGGCGCTGTCACAGCAGATTCGCCAGTTGGAGCAGAACCTGGATGTGAGCCTGTTCGAGCGCAGCAGCAAGCGTCTGCTGCCAACCCTGGCCGCCCACACGCTGTACAACCATGCGCTGCCGTTGATCGATGGCATGCAGCAAGCTGTCGAGGCGCTACGCAACTTCAAAGGCCAGGCCTTGCGCACCTTGGCCATCGGAGTGCTGCAAACCGTGCACACCAGCCTGGTGCCGCAGATGCTTGAGCGGGTGCGCAAGGCCCAGCCGCACCTGGTGGTGCAGATCTATGAACTCACCGGGATTGAGATAGAACGGCGGCTGCTCAACGGCTCGCTGGACATTGGCATCAGTTACCTGCCGCCGCGTCAGCCGGGGTTACACGGCGTGCTGCTGTATGAGGATGAGCTGAAAGTGGTGATCCCGGACGATCATCCCCTGCGCGAATTCAAGAAAGTCTCGCTGAAACAAGCGGCCGAGTTGCCAATGTTGCTATTGGGGGAAGAGTTTCAAATCAGGCAGATATGGCAGGGCCAGCTCGCCAATCTTGGGCGACGACCGCAAGTACAGGCTGAGCTCAATACCATGGTGGGGATTCTCGACAGCCTGCCCCATACCAAACTGGCAACCGTGCTGCCGGGGCGCTCCCAGGACGAACACAACAGCCAGATGCTGCTGTGGAAACCCTTGAGTGAACCGCGGGTGCCGCTGAAAGTAGGCCTGGTCTGCCGTGATGTGCAGCGTCAACAGGCGACGGTGGCGTTGCTGCGCACCTTGCTCGAAGACGTGATGAATGCCCCGCAGGCGCCGGCCTGACTTTTTCGCAGGCAAAAGAAAACCCCGCCGAAGCGGGGCTTTGCAGACTGTTTCCCTGACATCCATTTCACTCCGCCGTCCTGGCAGAATCCTACGTGTCCGTGTTGTTGCTTTGCGCTTCCTGCGCGACGTCCATGTGAAGTAGATTATCCGTGGATCCAATTTGGCGATAGAGGACGAATAGCAGTACGTCATGTAAGAGAATGCTTACACGCCCTCCAAACCCTTAGAACAGTGCCTCATCCAGCAGAAACAGTGATTCACTCCCGGCCTTTACCGACGCGCTCAGCGAGTGAATACGCGGCAGCAGGCGTGCAAAGTAGAAGCGCGCCGTCCCCAGTTTGCTGGCGTAGAAGTCTTCTTCAGCCTCTTTGCCCAACGCGGCCTTGGCCATACGCGCCCACATGTAGGCGTAGGCCATGTATCCAAACGCATGCAAATACTCCACCGAGGCCGCGCCGATTTCATTCGGGTTGGTCTTGGCGCGATCCAGTACCCAGGCCGTCAGTTCATCCAGGTTATCCACCGCCGCGCTCAGCGGTTTAGTGAACTCGGTCAACCCAGGGCCTGACTCAACGACGAACTGGCGGATCTCATCAGCGAACAAGGTGTAGAACGCCCCGCCGCTGCCCACGATCTTGCGGCCCATCAAGTCCAGGGCCTGAATGCCGTTGGTGCCTTCGTAGATCTGGGTGATGCGCACATCACGCACCAATTGCTCCTGGCCCCACTCGCGGATGTAACCGTGGCCGCCAAACACCTGCTGGCCGAGCACCGTGGTTTCCAGGCCCAGGTCGCTGAGGAACGCCTTGGCCACCGGCGTCAGCAATGCCACCAGGTTATCCGCTCGTTCACGGGCTGCGGCGTCTTCGCTGAACTTGGCGATGTCCAACTGCGTTGCCACGTAGGTGGAGAACGCACGGCCGCCTTCATTGGCGGCTTTCATGGTCAGCAGCATGCGGCGCACGTCCGGGTGGACGATGATCGGGTCAGCGACTTTGTCTTTCGCCTGGGCACCGGTCGGCGCACGGCTTTGCAAGCGGTCACGGGCATATTCAATCGCGTTCTGATAGGAACGCTCGCCGGACGCCAAGCCCTGGATACCCACACCCAGACGCTCGTAGTTCATCATGGTGAACATCGCCGCCAGCCCGCGATTAGGCTCGCCCACCAGGTAACCCACGGCTTCGTCGAAGTTCATCACGCAGGTCGCGGACGCCTGGATACCCATCTTGTGTTCAATGGAGCCACAGCTCACCAGGTTGCGCGCGCCCAGGCTGCCGTCGGTGTTGACCATGAACTTCGGCACCAGGAACAGCGAAATGCCTTTAGGCCCGGCCGGCGCATCCGGCAGCTTGGCCAGGACCAGATGGATGATGTTTTCGGTGAGGTCGTGCTCGCCACCGGTAATGAAAATCTTGGTGCCGCTGATTTTGTAGGAACCATCCGTCTGCGGCTCGGCCTTGGTACGGATAATCCCCAGGTCGGTGCCGGCATGGGCCTCGGTCAGGCACATGGACCCGGCCCACTCGCCGGAATACATCTTCGGCAGGTAGGCCGCCTTGAGTTCTTCACTGGCGTGGGTGTTGATCGACACACACGCACCGGACGTCAACATTGGATACAGGCCAAACGCCAGGCTCGACGAGTTGATCATCTCCTCAACCTGCGCCGACACAGCCTTGGGCATGCCCATGCCGCCAAACGCAGGATCGCCGCCGACGCCGACCCAGCCGCCTTCAGCGTAGGTTTTGTAGGCCTGTGGGTAACCGTCCGGGGTGAACACCGCTGTGTTGTCCCAGCGGCAGCCTTGTTCATCGCCGCTGCGACTGATCGGGGCAATGGATTTGGCGGTGACCTTGCCGGCTTCTTCGAGGATCGCCTCGACGGTTTCGGCGTCGACGGTGTCTGCCAATGCCGGCAATTGGGCCCAGGTGCTGGCGACCTCAAAAACTTCGTTGAGGACGAAGCGCATATCACGCAGCGGCGCTTTGTAATCAGCCATGGCAAACCTCGTGGGAACGTGAAAAGTGATTCGATAGGATCGGTTTTACAGGCTCCGAGTGTACCCGAACAACTTTTCAGACACATAGGGTCCACTTGTGACTGATTGGTATTTTTAAGTCATTACAAAGCAAACGCCTCCGCCGGCAGACTCATCAGGCATTCGCTGCCCGCTTCCACCGCTGCACGGTGGGTTGCCGTACGCGGTAGCAGGCGCTTGAAGTAGAACTCGCACGTGGCCAGCTTGGCCTTGGCAAACTCGACATCGTCATGGGCCTGCGCCGCGATCGCCATGCGCAGCCACAGGTAGGCGAGGATGATGTAACCGCTGTACATCAAGTAATCCACGGCAGCGGCGCCCACTTCGTCAGGATTTTTCATCGCGGCCATGCCGACCTGGGTGGTCAGTTCGCCCCACTCTCCGTTCAATTGATTGAGCTGCGCCACAAAGGCCTTGAACTGCGGATGTTCAGCATTCGCGGCGCAGAACTTATGCACAATTTTGGTGAAGCCGCGCAGCAACTTGCCCTGGCTGCCCAATATCTTGCGGCCCAGCAGGTCGAGCGCCTGGATGCCGTTGGTGCCTTCATAGATCGGCGCAATCCGCGCATCGCGGGCCAGTTGTTCCATGCCCCATTCGCGGATGTAGCCGTGACCACCAAACACCTGCATGCCGTGGTTGGTCACTTCCAGCCCGGTGTCGGTCATAAACGCCTTGCAGATGGGCGTGAGAAACGCCAACAGGTCTTCAGCGTCCTGGCGTTGAGCGGCGTCGCTGCTCATGTGCGCAGTGTCGAGCAATTGCGCGGTGAAGTAGGTCAGTGCGCGGTTGCCTTCGTTGAAGGCTTTCATGGTCAGCAGCATGCGGCGCACATCGGGGTGCACGATGATCGGATCGGCGGCCTTGTCCGGAGCCTTGGCGCCGGTGAGCGAGCGCATTTGCAGGCGGTCGTTGGCGTATTTGACCGCGCCCTGGAAGCTCGCCTCGCCGTTGCACAGGCCTTGCATGCCGGTGCCCAGCCGCGCGTGGTTCATCATGGTGAACATGCAGTTGAGGCCTTTGTTGGCCTCGCCAATCAAAAAGCCCTTGGCACCGTCGAAGTTCAGCACGCAGGTGGCCGAGGCCTTGATGCCCATCTTGTGCTCGATGGACCCGCAGTGCACCGCGTTGCGTTCGCCGGAATCGGCGTGGAACTTGGGCACGATAAACAGCGAGATGCCCTTGGTGCCCGCCGGCGCATCCGGCAGTTTGGCCAACACCAAGTGGATGATGTTGGCGCTCATGTCGTGCTCGCCGGCCGAGATGAAGATTTTGCTGCCGGTGACCGCATAACTGCCGTCCGCCTGTGGCACGGCGCGGGTCTTGATCAGGCCGAGGTCGGTGCCGCAATGGGCTTCGGTGAGGCACATGGTGCCGGTCCATTCGCCGGCCGTGAGTTTGCTCAGGAAGGTGTCTTTCTGCTCAGGGGTGCCGTGCGCGTGGATCGCCGACATGGCGCCGTGGGTCAGCCCGGGGTACATACCCCAGGAGGTATTGCTGGAGCCGATCATCTCACTGAGCACCAGACCCAGGGATTGCGGCAAGCCTTGGCCACCGTAGGCCGGGTCTGCCGCCACACCGTGCCAGCCGCCTTCGACGTACTGGGCGAAGGCCTCCTTGAACCCCTTGGGCGTGGTAACGACGCCATTATCGAAATGGCAGCCCTCTTCATCGCCGCTGCGGTTGAGCGGCGAGAGCACGTTCTCGCAGAATCTCGCGCCTTCTTCGAGGATCGCGCTGACCATGTCCGGGCTGGCGTCGGTTGCGCCCAGCGCGGCGTAGTGGCCGTGGAAATCGAACACGTTGTCAATCAGAAAGCGCATGTCGCGCAGGGGAGCTTTGTACTCAGGCATGGTCATGTCTCCGGCAGCAGATAGTCTCAACCTACTGCCGGCGAACGCCGCAAACAATCACTGTAGAACCGCTGAATACAGCGCCATTACTCAACCGGTAGCGCTTTCCATGCGCACTGCGCCACGGCGGGTCTGCCCGGCGGCAATCACGCAGTTACGCCCCGCGCCCTTGGCGGCATAGAGTGCCTGGTCGGCAGACTTGAGGACTTCTTCCGGCGTGCGCTGCTCGGCCTGGCGCTCGGCCACGCCGATGCTGACGGTCACCGACACGCTCGTCGCGCCGCTGCCCGCTCGGCGCTGACGGCCTTGCTGATCGTCATGAGGGCGGTCCGCGTTGCGTAGCTTGATGTCGTAGTTGGCGACAATTTCGCGGATTTCTTCCAAGTGCGGCATGCACTCATCGAGGGTCTTGCCGGCAAATACCACGGCGAACTCCTCGCCGCCATAGCGATAGGCACGCCCGCCGCCGTTGACCTTGGACAGCTTGCTCGCCACCAGACGCAGCACTTGGTCACCCACGTCGTGACCATGGGTATCGTTGAAGCGTTTGAAGTGATCGACGTCGGTCATTGCCAGCACATAGTTGCGCCCCAGCCGTTGCATGCGTTCGTTGAGGGCGCGGCGCCCCGGCAGGCCGGTCAGTTCATCGCGGAACGCCATTTGATAGGCCTCGTGGGCCACGCCCGCAGCAATCATCAGCATCACCTGGCTACACATGATGTTCAGGGTAAACGGCAGGATGAAGGTTTTCGGCAACATCCAGAACAGCCCCAGCAGCCCGACCAATTGCGCCGCATGCAGGGGGCGCGGTTGGTACCAGTACTGTGCGGCGAGGGTGAGAAAACCGATCAGGAACATCGGATACGACAACTGGATCAGGCTCATCCAAGTGCCGTGCAGCGCCGGCCAGCGAATCTCTGCCAGCCAGTTCAGCACCGCCTGCGGAAAACTCTGTTCCAGGGCCAGCGCCACACTGCCGATGGCCAGCAACACGGCGCAGCGGGCCACGAAGTCGCGGAACAAATGAGTTTTCTCCTGCCACAGCGCGTAGATGCTGAACAGCAGCGGCAACAACAGGCAACACAGATGAAACACCACCGCCGCGTCTTCGCGCACGCGGCCGTTGTCGCGATAGAAATCGGTTTGGGTATCGAGCAGGAAGTAGGCAATGTACACGGTGATCATCAAAAACAGCTCACGCTGGCGCCGATAAACCGCGCAGTACGAACCGCCGAGCAACAGCACCAAGGTGGGCAACACGTTGAACAGTGATGTGAAGAAGACGTTGAGGTCCTTGACGTACGCAGCCGAGAGCCCGGCCAGCAAGAGCAGCAACGAAGGTAGAAAATGACTGAAACGTACAGCGGACACGCGTGACAAGGGTAAAACTCCGACCCGCAAAAAATGATGGCAATGTGCCTTGGGCGGAACAGTTAAGCACACCCTGTCCGCCATGTATCACATTGCCATCACTGTAACGGCAGCCGGCGGCAATCCCTGAGCGCTGTGCTGTGTTTTTTATCCTCCAAAAAAAACCGCCGCTCCCAAAGGAAGCGGCGGTTTCAGGTAAACCCGGTGAGGCTTAGTAAGCCAGGCCGAAGTCTTCCTCTTTCATGTCCATCAGGTTGTTGGCGCCCGACAGCATGGTTGCCTTGTGCGCCAGAGTACGCGGCAGGATGCGCTGGAAGTAGAAGCGCGCGGTCTGTAGCTTGGCGGTGTAGAAGGCCTCTTCGGTGGTGCCGGCAGCCAGTTTTTCAGCCGCCAGGCGGGCCATGTCGGCCCAGAAGTAAGCCAGGCACGCGTAACCGGAGTACATCAGGTAATCCACCGAGGCGGCGCCGACTTCTTCACGGTCTTTCATCGCGGCCATGCCGACCTTCATGGTCAACTCGCCCCACTCTTTGTTCAGTGCAGCCAGCGGTGTCACGAACTCCTGAACGGCGGCGTTGCCTTCGTTGGCCTGGCAGAACTTATGCACGATCTTGGTGAAGCCCTTGAGCGCTTCGCCCTGGGTCATCAGCACTTTACGGCCGAGCAGGTCCAGCGCCTGGATACCGGTGGTGCCTTCGTACAACATCGAAATGCGGCTGTCGCGAACGTTCTGCTCCATGCCCCACTCGGCGATGAAGCCGTGGCCGCCGTAGATCTGCACGCCATGGTTAGCCGCTTCAAAGCCGACTTCGGTCATGAACGCCTTGGCGATTGGGGTCATGAAAGCCAGCAGGCCGTCGGCCTGTTTCTTGGCTTCGTCGTCGGTGCCGTACTTGACGATGTCCACTTGCTTGGCGGTGAAGTACACCATCGCACGGTTGCCTTCAGCGAAGGCTTTCATGGTCAGCAGCATGCGGCGCACGTCGGGATGCACGATGATCGGGTCAGCAGCCTTGTCCGGTGCTTTCGGGCCGGTCAGGGAGCGCATTTGCAGGCGATCGCGAGCGTATTTCAGGCCGCCCTGGAAGCCGATCTCGGCGTGGGACAGGCCTTGCAGTGCGGTGCCCAGGCGCGCGGTGTTCATAAAGGTGAACATGCAGTTCAGGCCTTTGTTCGCCGGGCCGATCAGGAAACCGGTGGCCGCATCGAAGTTCATCACGCAGGTGGCGTTGCCGTGGATGCCCATCTTGTGTTCCAGGGAGCCACAGGACACCGCGTTGCGCTCACCCACCGAACCGTCGGCGTTGGGCAGGAACTTCGGCACGATAAACAGCGAGATACCTTTGGTGCCGGCCGGCGCGTCCGGCAGGCGGGCCAGTACGATGTGGACGATGTTGTCGGCCATGTCGTGCTCACCGGCCGAGATGAAGATCTTGGTGCCGGAGACTTTGTAGGAACCGTCGGCCTGAGGCTCGGCCTTGGTACGCAGCATGCCCAGGTCGGTGCCGCAGTGTGGCTCGGTCAGGCACATGGTGCCGGTCCATTCGCCCGATACCAGTTTGGTCAGGTAAGCGTCTTGCTGTTCAGGGGTGCCGTGCTCAGAGATGGTGTTCATCGCACCGTGGGACAGGCCTGGGTACATGCCCCACGACCAGTTGGCGGCGCCAACCATTTCACTCACCGCCAGGCCCAGGGATTCCGGCAGGCCTTGGCCGCCGTGTTCCACGTCGTGGGCCAGGCTAGGCCAGCCGCCTTCGACGAATTGCTTGTAGGCTTCTTTGAAACCCGTCGGCGTCTTAACGCCTGACTCACTCCAGGTGCACCCTTCGATGTCGCCCACGCGGTTCAGCGGTGCCAGCACTTGTTCACAGAACTTGGCGCCCTCTTCAAGGATGGCGTCAACCATGTCCGGAGTAGCGTCCTGGCAAGCCGGCAGGCTCTGATAGTGCGCTTCATAACCGAGCAGTTCGTCACGAACGAAGCGAATATCACGCAAGGGGGCCTTGTAGTCAGGCATAGCGATAAACCTCTGCTGATGTAGCTGGAATGAACAACCGCGTGGAATGTGTTGTGGCGGTCAAACAGGTGTTTGAAACATACGTTTACGACCTGGGGATGTCAAGCGTCGTCCAAGCGCCGTTTGTCATGACGTGGATCAACCCAGGCGCAACAAGGCCTGCGGCGAGATGCCACATCAAAGAGAGTGTAGGAGAGGGTTCAGGATAAACAGGGCAAATGTGGGAAGGGGCTTGCCCCCCTCCCACACTTTTAGATCAGGCGTAGGTGTCGATCAGCGTACCGAGCATTTCGTCGGAAGCCTTGGCGACTTTGACGCCCAGCTCCACCTGAAACTTGCCTTCGGCCAGTTCCACCATATTGCTGGCGGAGTTGGTCGGCTGGCCACGGTTGACCGCCTGCAAGCGATCATTCTGGGCATCCGAAGGTTGGCTGGTGGCTGCACTGGCGATCTTGCCAGCGGCCTGGTCGACACGGCTTTGCCCGGACTGAATGGTATTCAGGCCCGAGTAAAACGCGCTGCTTCCAGAGATTTCCATGGCGTAAGCCTGCCTTTAGAGAATCGTGAACGCTGATTGAAGCAGAGAACGTGGCAAAACGCCCGTCAAAAACACTAATAGCACAATGCCTTATCGATAGCCAAAATCAGTCAAGCAAGTCCAACTGCAAGTATTCCGCCACGGCTTCGGCGCCGGCAAGCTTGAGTTTGGGCACGCGCCCCAGGCACGGTGCGGGCAACCGTTCGGCCAAGGTGGCGAGGTTTTCCTCCAGGCGGGAGGTCTTGGGGTCGATGATGTTCGCGACCCAACCCGCCAGCGCCAAACCGTCCCGTGCGATGGCTTCGGCGGTGAGCAAAGCATGGCTGATACAGCCCAGACGCACGCCCACCACCAGGATCACCGGCAGTTTGAGCGCGATGGCCAGGTCCGACAGATTGGCCTGGTCAGCCAGCGGCACGCGCCAGCCGCCCGCGCCCTCGATCAAGGTGAAATCCGCGTGCCGCGCCAGAACCAGTTGCATGGGCTTGAGCAGCGATTGCACCGTCAGCGAAACACCGGCCTCCCGCGCCGCCAGATGAGGGGCTATGGCCGGTTCGAACGCCACCGGATTGACCTCGGCATAACTCAACGGCAATGAGCATTCGGCCAGCAGCGCCAGGGCATCGGCATTGCGCAGGCCGTTGGGGGTCACGGCACAACCGGAGGCCACGGGTTTACCGGCGGCGGTGCTTTTGCCGGCTTGGCGGGCGGCATGCAGGAGGCCGGCGGCGACGGTGGTCTTGCCGACATCGGTGTCGGTGCCCGTAATGAAATAAGCGACGCTCATTGAGGTTTCTCCAGTACGGCATACACCACTTGATAAGTCGCCGGCAGGCCCTGGGCCTGGCGGAACCGCTCATAAGCCTCAACCAGTGCCACAATCCGCGCCCGGCCAGTCAACCCGCCGGGGCGGCCGGGGTTGAGGTTGTGTGCACCGAGGGCCTTCAATTCATGGGTCAGGCTGCGTACATCCGGGTAATGCAGCACGTGGGGCTGGCGCTCCAGGCTGACCACGCGCAAACCGCTGGCCGCGCACAATTGCTGGTAAGCCTCGAAGGTGCGGAAGCGATTGACGTGCACCAGGCCATCGGCGGCGCGCCAGCTTTCGCGCAGTTCATCCAATGTGCCCACGCACAAACTGGCAAACGCCAACACCCCGCCCGGTTGCAGCACGCGATGGGCCTCGCTGAGCACCGCATCGAAGTTCGCACACCATTGCACCGCAAGGCTGGAGAAGATCAGCTCAAAGCGCTCGGCGTTCAGCGGCAAGCGTTCGGCATCCCCCGCGATGAAATGCTGCGCGCCACCCAAGGGCCGCGCATGGTTGAGCATGCCTTCGGCGATATCCAGGGCCACGCCCTGACTGGCGGGCAATAAATCCCCCAGCACGCGACTGAAATACCCCGTACCACATCCCATATCCAGCCAACGACGTGGCGCACAGGCTGACGGCAGGCGGGACAGCAACGCGTGCCCCACAGCGCGCTGCAACTCGGCGACGCTGTCGTAACTGGCCGCCGCACGGGAAAACGACGCCGCCACCTGGCGCTTGTCTGGCAAGGCACCCGGCAGAGGGGGGTGGGATAGATCAGTCATCGACACACTCATGCAAAAAAGCCTGGATGGCCCCCGCTACACCGTGGGGGTCTTCCAGAAGAAACGCGTGACCGGCCTGTTCAATCAGACCGATTTCAACATCGGGCAGCAGCGCCAGCAGGTCGCTGGCGGCTTCGGCGGGCACCAAGCCGTCCATACCGGCAAACAGATGCAACTGCGGGCCGCGATAGGCCAGCAAGGCTTCGCGGGTGTCCAGTTGCGCAAGCAGTTCAAGACCGGTCATCAACACGGCGGACGGCGTCTTCGGCGCGCCACTGACCAACAACCGCGCGAGCCCGCGAGGGTCTGCGGCGCCTTTGGCACACAACAGGCCGAAGCGCTTGAGCGTGACCTGGGAGTCCGCGTGGCACCCGGCGAGAAACGCATCGAAGGTCTCGGCGGGCATCGCACTCGGCCAACTGTCGTGGGCGACAAAACACGGGTTGCTCGCCAGGGTCAGCAAGCCACAGCAGCGTTCACCGCGTCGCGCCGCCAATTCAGAGGCCAGCATGCCGCCCAGCGACCAACCGCCGAGCCAGGTGTTGTCCGGCAAGGTGGCGTCGAGTTCATCCAACCATTCGCCGAGATCGCTGACGCCCAGCGCCGGCAACGGCTCGATCTGTACGTGCAGATGCTCGTCCAGCCCACGCAATGCGGTGGCCAATGGTTCCAGCGGCGATACGCCAAGGCCCCAGCCGGGCAGCAATATCAGTCGATCACGCATGGTCGGGCTCCAGGGCGCCTGGCAAGCGGAAACACTCTTCCAATGCGTTTAACAATAGCTGCACCTGCGCCTCACTGTGTGCCGCCGTCAATGTCACGCGCAAACGGGCGCTGCCGACGGGCACAGTAGGTGGGCGGATCGCGGTGACCATCAGGCCACGCTCGCGCAGCATCCGGGACAAACGCACGGCCCTGGCGCTGTCGCCGATCAGGATCGGCTGGATCGGTGTAAAGCTGTCCATCAAGTCCAGGCCAAGCTGCTCGGCGCCGTGGCGGAACTGACGGATCAGGCCGTTGAGGTGTTCACGCCGCCAATGCTCGGTGCGCAGCAGTTCCAGGCTTTTCAACGTGGCGCAGGCCAGCGCCGGTGGTTGGCTGGTGGTGTAGATATAGGGGCGAGCAAACTGGATCAGGCTTTCGATCAAGTCTTCACTGCCCGCCACAAACGCGCCGGCGGTACCGAAGGCTTTGCCCAGGGTGCCGACCAATACGGGCACGTCTTCCTGGCTCAAGCCGAAATGCTCGACGATGCCTGCGCCGTTGGCCCCCAGCGGGCCGAAGCCATGGGCGTCGTCGACCATCAGCCAGGCGCCTTTGGCCTTGGCTTCACGGGCCAGGGCGGGCAAGTCAGCCAAATCGCCGTCCATGCTGAACACGCCATCGGTGACTACCAACGTATTGCCGGTGGCTTTCTCCAGGCGCTTGGCCAGGCTGGCCGCGTCGTTGTGCAGATAGCGATTGAAGCGCGCCCCGGACAGTAAGCCCGCATCCAGCAACGACGCGTGATTGAGCCGGTCCTGCAGCACCGTGTCGCCCTGCCCCACCAGCGCCGTGACCGCGCCCATATTGGCCATGTAGCCGGTGGTAAACAGCAGCGCACGCGGGCGACCGGTCAGGTCAGCCAGCGCCTCTTCCAGCTCATGGTGCGGCGTGGCATGCCCGACCACCAGGTGCGACGCGCCACCGCCCACGCCCCAACGGGAAGCACCGGCGCGCCAGGCTTCGATCACTTGCGGGTGATTGGCCAGGCCCAGGTAGTCGTTATTGCAGAAGGCGAGCAACGGTTGGCCGTCGACCACCACTTCAGGGCCTTGAGGGCTCTGGAGCAATGGGCGTTGGCGGTAAAGGTGTTCGGCACGGCGGGCAGCGAGGCGCGCAGAGAGATCGAAAGACATGCTGGCCTCGGTTTAACAGGATTAACTCAGTCGAGAATGTCGGAGGGGCTGCTTCGCAACCCCGCGCAGGACAAGCCTGCTCACCACAGCAAGCCGGCTCCTACAGGGTCCGAATCAAACAGCAGCGTTGTAGAACTGCTCGCTGCTCTTCTGCTCCACCAATGCCTGCTCGATTGCCGCCTGATGCACTTCATCGGCGTGCTCTTCACGGGCTTCCGGCAGGATGCCCAGGCGCGAGAACAGTTGCATGTCCTTGTCGGCCTGCGGGTTGGCAGTGGTCAGCAGTTTGTCGCCGTAGAAGATCGAGTTGGCGCCGGCGAAAAACGCCAGGGCCTGCATCTGCTCGTTCATGGCTTCACGACCGGCCGACAGGCGCACGTGGGACTGCGGCATCAGGATGCGCGCCACGGCGAGCATGCGGATGAAGTCGAACGGGTCGATATCTTCGGCGTTTTCCAACGGCGTACCGGCCACTTTCACCAGCATGTTGATCGGCACCGACTCTGGATGCTCCGGCAGGTTGGCCAACTGGATCAGCAGGTTGGCGCGGTCGTCGAGGGACTCGCCCATGCCGAGGATGCCGCCGGAACAGATCTTCATCCCCGAGTCACGCACATAGGCCAGGGTTTGCAGGCGCTCGCTGTAGGTGCGGGTCGTGATGATGCTGCCGTAGAACTCCGGCGAGGTATCCAGGTTGTGGTTGTAGTAGTCGAGGCCGGCCTGGGCCAGGGCTTCGGTCTGGTCCTGGTCGAGACGGCCGAGGGTCATGCAGGTTTCCAGGCCCATGGCTTTCACGCCCTTGACCATCTGCAGCACGTACGGCATGTCTTTGGCCGACGGGTGTTTCCAGGCGGCGCCCATGCAGAAGCGGGTCGAACCGATGGCCTTGGCGCGAGCGGCCTCTTCGAGGACCTTCTGCACCTCCATCAGCTTTTCTTTTTCGAGGCCCGTGTTGTAGTGGCCCGACTGCGGACAATATTTGCAATCTTCCGGGCAGGCGCCGGTCTTGATCGACAGCAGGGTCGACACCTGTACACGGTTCGCGTCGAAATGCGCACGGTGTACGGTCTGCGCCTGGAACAAGAGGTCGTTGAACGGCTGCACGAACAGTGCTTTGACTTCGGCCAGGGACCAATCGTGACGCAAGGTGGCGGTGATGCTGGCGCTCATGGGCGATTCCTTGATTATGCTTGGGCTCTCGCTGCGGGAAAGGTAATACCCACAGGCGCGACACGGATGCTCGGCATATTTAAGGAAGATTCATGCACTGTCAACCTGGGTACAAGCACCAAGTTTACATCTGGTCAAAAAACACACAGACCTGTTTACTCTGCGACGAAGCCACAGAAACAGCCGATTGTGTGTGCAACGTCTGCGAAACCGAGCTGCCTTGGCTGATGGAGCATTGCGAAATCTGCGCGCTGCCCCTGGCGATGGACGGGTTGGTCTGCGGCCAATGCCTCAAACAACCGCCCGCCTTTAAACAAGTCATCGCGCCCTGGACCTACAGTTTTCCCGTGGACACCCTGATCAGCCGCTTCAAGCACCAGGCACGCTGGCCACTCGGGCATCTGCTGGGGCACTTACTGGGAAAATACCTGCAACATCGCTTCGACAACCACGAACTCATTCGCCCGGACGCACTGCTGCCGGTGCCCATGGCGAGCCAGCGCCTGCGCGAGCGCGGTTATAACCAGGCGCTGATGCTGGCGCGCTGGCTCAGCGCCGACCTGACTATCCCCTGCAATGAACACGTGTTGTTGCGCCCCCATGAAACCCTGGCGCAACAGAACCTCGACGCCAAGAGCCGCAAACGCAACCTGCTCAACGCCTTTGCCCTGGCCCCTGACGCGCAGGTACAAGACCGCCACTTCGCACTGGTGGACGACGTACTCACCACCGGCGCTACCGCCCACAGCCTGGCGCGGCTGTTGATCAGCGCCGGAGCGCGGCAGGTGGATGTGTACTGCCTGGCCCGCACCCCCAAGCCTGGCACTTGACTCTCATGCCGCACGGCCGCAACGTCCGCTCATCCCAACACAGCGTATGCCCATGTCTCTCCCGACTTTGCTCAGCCAACATATCGTCCGTCGCCCCCAGCGCATCGCCCTGCTGGGGCATATCGCCGAACAGGGCTCCATCACCCGCGCCGCCAAAAGTGCTGGCTTGAGCTACAAGGCCGCGTGGGATGCCATCGATGAACTGAACAACCTCGCGCAAAAACCCCTGGTAGAACGCAATGTCGGCGGCAAAGGCGGTGGCGGTGCCAAACTCACCGCCGAAGGCGAACGGGTGTTGCGCCTCTACCAACGCCTGCAAGCGTTACAGGCCGAGGTGCTGGGTTCGGACGAAGCCGCCAGTGACTTCAATCTGTTGGGCCGCCTGATGCTGCGCACCAGTGCACGCAACCAGCTGCATGGCCAGGTCAGCGCGATTGAAAGCCACGGCCGCAATGATCTGATTCATTTGCAACTCGCGGGTGGGCTGACCCTCACAGCCCAAATCACCCATGACAGCACGCAACGGCTGGAGCTGGAGATTGGCGTGGAAGTCGTCGCACTGATCAAGGCCGGCTGGCTGGAATTGCTCGCATCGCACAGCGCTGCAACACTCGGACACAATTGCATGAGCGGAAAGGTAGACGCCATTCTCCACGCCGAGGACGGCCCCAGCGAAGTGCGCATCGCCCTGCCCAATGGCCAGGTTTTATGCGCCCTGGCGCAGCCCGACGTACTTAAGGCCCTGGACGCCACCGAAGGCCGGGCGATCCACGTGCAATTCGCCCCCTGTCATGTATTGCTCGGTACGCCAGTCTGAGCCGCAGAGTTCTTCAAACTGCAACAACTTCGTCACACCCGCTCCTTATGGTGTCTGCAAAAACCGCAGGGAGCCTGAGATGAGCCTATTAGAAGAAAACCAAGCCACCGACCTTGAGCAGATGGTTGGCCTCACCCGCCGCCGCTTTATCGGCGCCGGCGCCTTGTGCGGCGCCGCGATGTTCCTGGGCGGCAACCTGTTGAGCCGCAGCGCCCTGGCCGTGAATGCCGCTTCCGCCAGCCCGCTGCTGGGGTTTGCCAGCATCGCCGCCGCGACCAGCGACACCATCACCTTGCCGCCGGGCTACAGCGCCTCGGTGTTGATCAGTTGGGGCCAGCCGCTGCACAAGAGCGCGCCGGCCTTCGACCCGTCCGGCAACGGCACGGCCAAGGCCCAGGAGCAACAATTCGGCGACAACAACGACGGCATGAGCCTGTTCGCCTTCCCTGGCGACGACAACCGCGCGCTGATGGCGATCAACAACGAATACACCAACTACCGCTACCTCTACGCCCACGGCGGCGCGCCGCAATCGGCCGAAGACGTGCGCAAGGCCCAGGCCAGCGAAGGCGTGTCGGTGATCGAAGTGCGGCGCAAGGGCGACACCTGGCAGTTCGTCCAGGATTCACGCTACAACCGCCGCATTCACGGCAACTCGCCGATCCGTCTGAGCGGCCCCGCTGCCGGCCACGACTGGCTGAAAACCAGCGCCGACAAATCCGGCAAGAAAGCCCTCGGCACCTTCCAGAACTGCGCCAACGGCATGACACCGTGGGGCACTTATCTGACCTGTGAAGAGAACTTCACCGACTGCTTCGGCAGCAGCAACCCACAACAAACCTTCGACGCCGGGCAGAAACGCTACGGCGTAGTGGCCGCCAGTAAAGAGATCAACTGGCACCTGCACGACCCGCGCTTCGACATGGCCAAGAACCCCAACGAACTCAACCGCCATGGCTGGGTAGTGGAAATCGACCCGTTCGACCCGCAATCCACCCCGGCCAAACGCACGGCCCTGGGCCGCTTCAAACACGAAAACGCCGCCCTCGCCGAAACCCGCGATGGCCGCGCCGTTGTGTACATGGGCGACGATGAGCGCGGCGAGTTCATCTACAAGTTCGTCAGCCGCGACAAGATCAACCACAAGAACCCCAAGGCCAACAAAGACCTGCTCGACCACGGCACCTTGTATGTGGCGATCTTCGACGCGGGCGATGGCGATGCCGACCATCCAAAAGGCAAAGGCCAATGGGTTGAGCTGACCCATGGGAAAAACGGCATCGACGCCAGCACCGGTTTTGCCAATCAGGCCGAAGTGCTGATCCATGCGCGCCTGGCCGCCAGCGTGGTCAAAGCCACGCGCATGGACCGCCCGGAATGGATCGTGGTCAGCCCCTCCGATGGCCAGGTCTATTGCACCCTGACCAACAACGCCAAGCGCGGCGAAGACGGCCAACCCGTGGGCGGCCCCAACCCACGGGAGAAAAACGTCTACGGTCAGATCCTGCGCTGGAAAGCCAATGCCGATGACCACGGCGCGGCCGATTTCAGCTGGGATTTGTTTGTGGTGGCCGGCAACCCCGGCGTACACGCGGGCAAGCCCAAGGGCGGCTCGTCCAACATCAACCCGCAGAACATGTTCAACAGCCCCGACGGCCTGGGTTTCGACAAGGCCGGACGCCTGTGGATCCTCACCGACGGCGACTACAGCAACGCGGGTGACTTCGCCGGCATGGGCAATAACCAGATGCTCTGCGCCGACCCGGCGACCGGTGAAATCCGTCGTTTCATGGTCGGGCCGGTGGCGTGCGAGGTTACGGGGATCAGCTTTTCGCCGGATCAGAAAACGCTGTTTGTGGGGATCCAGCATCCGGGGGAAACCGGCGGTTCGACGTGGCCGGAGCATCTGCCGAATGGGAAGCCGCGGTCTTCGGTGATGGCGATTCGCAGGGATGATGGCGGGATCGTCGGCGCCTGATAGGGCCCCATCGGGGGCAAGCCCCCTCCCACATGGGAACGCATTTCAAATGTGGG
This sequence comes from Pseudomonas sp. LG1E9, assembly GCF_003290225.1. Lineage (NCBI taxonomy): Bacteria > Pseudomonadati > Pseudomonadota > Gammaproteobacteria > Pseudomonadales > Pseudomonadaceae > Pseudomonas > Pseudomonas sp. LG1E9. The sequence continues at coordinate 132,342 of NZ_CP029983.1, forward strand.
AGGGGGCTTGCCCCCGGTGGCGATACTCAAGTCGCCCCCTATCTCAAGCCCGGTGCGTTACCATACTCGGCCGGACGCGGCGCCCTGCTGCCCGCAGGAGTTCCCATGGCCCATCCGTTTGAAACCCTCACCCCTGATCTGGTGCTCGACGCCGTCGAAAGCATCGGTTTTCTCAGTGATGCTCGCGTCCTGGCGCTCAACAGCTACGAAAACCGCGTGTATCAGGTGGGCATCGAAGACGGCGAACCGCTGATCGCGAAGTTCTATCGCCCCCAGCGCTGGACCAACGATGCGATTCTCGAAGAACACCGCTTCACCTTCGAACTGGCCGAATGCGACGTGCCGGTCGTCGCGCCACTGATCCACAACGGTGAAAGCCTGTTCGAACACGAAGGTTTCCGCTTCACCCTGTTCCCTCGCCGTGGCGGCCGCGCGCCGGAGCCCGGCAACCTTGATCAACTGTATCGCCTCGGGCAACTGCTCGGCCGTTTGCACGCGGTGGGCTCCACCCGCCCGTTCGAACACCGCGAAGCCCTGGGCGTGAAGAACTTCGGTCACGACTCACTCAACACATTGCTTGAAGGCAATTTCATTCCCAAAAGCCTGCTGCCGGCCTACGAGTCTGTGGCCCGCGACCTGCTCAAGCGCGTGGAAGAGGTCTACAAGGCCACGCCGCACAAGAACATCCGCATGCACGGCGATTGCCACCCCGGCAACATGATGTGCCGTGACGAGATGTTCCATATCGTCGACCTGGATGACTGCCGCATGGGCCCGGCGGTGCAGGACCTGTGGATGATGCTCGCCGGTGACCGTCAGGAATGCCTGGGCCAACTGTCGGAATTGATGGACGGCTATCAGGAATTCCACGACTTCGACCCGCGTGAATTGGCGCTGATCGAACCGCTGCGCGCCTTGCGCCTGATGCACTACAGCGCCTGGCTGGCACGGCGCTGGGACGATCCGGCGTTCCCCCACAGTTTTCCGTGGTTCGGTAGCGAGCGGTATTGGGGCGATCAAGTGCTGGCGTTGCGCGAGCAACTATCAGCCCTCAACGAAGAACCATTGAAACTGTTTTAACTGCTAGAACAAGGACTCTGCAATGCACGCCGCCAACCCCCGCAAGGGGTACATCCTGGGCCTCAGCGCCTATGTCATCTGGGGCTTGTTCCCGCTCTACTTCAAAGCCATCGCCAGCGTACCCGCCGCCGAAATCATCGTGCACCGCGTGCTGTGGTCGGCGCTGTTCGGGGGCTTGCTGTTGATGGTGTGGAAGCATCCCGGCTGGTTCCGCGAACTGCGCGACAACCCCAGGCGCCTGGCGATCCTGGCCTTGAGCGGAGCGTTGATTGCGGCCAATTGGCTGACCTACGTATGGTCGGTGAACACCGGGCGCATGCTTGAGGCGAGCCTGGGTTATTACATCAACCCGCTGGTGAATGTGCTGCTCGGCATGTTGCTTCTCGGCGAACGCCTGCGTCGTTTGCAATGGGTAGCGGTCGGGCTGGCAGCTGTGGGTGTGGCGCAACAGGTGTGGCAGGTGGGCAGTTTGCCGTGGGTGTCACTGGTGTTGGCGCTGACCTTTGGCTTCTATGGCCTGATCCGCAAACAGGCGCCAGTCAAAGCACTGCCGGGGCTGGTGGTGGAAACCTGGATGCTGGTGCCGATTGCAGTCGCGTGGTTGCTGTTCAACCCGACCGCCCACAGTGCTCAGCTTGAGTTCTGGAGCACATCCGAAGCCTGGTGGCTGGTGGCCGCCGGCCCGGTGACGTTGATCCCGCTGGTGTGCTTCAACGCCGCCGCACGGCATCTGCCCTACACCGCGCTGGGCTTTTTGCAGTATGTTGCGCCGACCCTGGTGTTGCTCGAAGCCGTGCTGCTGTTCGGCGAACACCTGGCGCCCAGCACGCTGCTCGCCTTCGCCTTTATCTGGGCTGGCCTGGTCGTCTACAGCGTCGATGCCTGGCTGACCGTGCGCAAACGCTGATCAAATAACATACAGCATCATGCAAGCCACAACCGCCGTGGCTTGCAGGCATTCACCCCAAGGTTATCCACAGGCCCATGCAAGTTTTCCATGCATAACCTTGTGGACAGATTATTCCTCGCTGCGCAGCTCCACCATCAAGTCATCCGCCAAGGTTTCCAGGGATAGCTGCAAGCGCTCCAGGGATAACGACGGCGGCACCTGCAACAACGCTTCGGCGCTGAACAACGGGTCGCCACTCATGGGGGCCGGGCGCACATCCGTGCTCAAGCGCTCCAGGTTCACGCCTTGCTGGCTCAACAGGGCCGTGATCTCACGCACGATGCCCGAGCGGTCATTGCCCACCAATGTCATCACAATCGGCTTGGACGCCGAGGCCTGCCCGGTACTGCCCTCACCCACCAGCACGCGAATGCCATGTGTGGATAAGTCCTCCAGCGCCCCCAACAATGCCTGGCGGCTTTCCGCGGGTACGCTGACCCGCAGGATCCCGGCAAACTGCCCGGCCATGTGGGCCATGCGGCTTTCCAGCCAGTTGCCCCCGTGGGCGGCAATGTTCTGCGCGATGCGCTCGACCAGGCCGGGTTTGTCGGCGGCGATAATTGTGAGTACAAGATGGTCCATGGCGAAGCCCTCTGAATTCAATCTACAAGGTGGACCCGGGAGTCCCCGAAAACAAATCGTGTACCATTTTTATATTTATCTGGAACAATCCAATAGTTTTTTGAGAACATCCCGTTCTCCGCTGTGACCGTACGACCAAAGTGGGTCGCTAAACGACGTATTTAGTCTAATTTTCACAACCGCAAGTCATCATGTAGTATGCGCAACTTGGCACTACATAATGAAAATCTAAAAAGCGCTTAAGCTGTGCAGAGTGAGGCAAGCAATGACTGAACACGTTCAAGTCGGTGGCCTGCAGGTCGCCAAAGTCCTGTTCGACTTCGTGAACAACGAAGCCATTCCCGGCACCGGCATCACTGCCGACCAGTTCTGGGCCGGCGCCGACAAGGTCATCCACGACCTGGCACCGAAGAACAAAGCCCTACTCGCCAAACGCGATGATTTCCAGGCGCGCATCGACACCTGGCACCAGACCCACGCCGGCCAGGCCCACGACCCGGTGGCCTACAAAGCCTTCCTGCAAGACATCGGATATCTGCTGCCAGAAGCCGCAGACTTCCAGGCCTCGACCCAAAACGTCGATGACGAAATCGCCCGCATGGCCGGCCCACAGTTGGTGGTGCCGGTGATGAATGCCCGTTTCGCCCTCAACGCCTCCAATGCGCGCTGGGGTTCGCTGTACGACGCGCTGTACGGCACCGACGCCATCAGCGAAGCCGACGGCGCCGAGAAGGGCAAGGGTTACAACAAGGTGCGTGGCGACAAGGTCATCGCCTTCGCCCGCGCCTTCCTTGACGAAGCCGCGCCGCTCAGCGCCGGCAGCCACGTCGACTCCACCGGTTACAAGATCGTCGACGGCACGCTGATCGTCAGCCTCAAGGGCGGCAGCAACAGTGGCCTGCGTGACGATGCCCAGTTGATCGGTTTCCAGGGCCCTGCGGCCGAGCCGATTGCGATCCTGCTGAAACACAACGGCCTGCACTTCGAAATCCAGATCGACGCCAGCACGCCCGTCGGCCAGACCGATGCCGCCGGCGTCAAAGATGTGCTGATGGAAGCCGCGCTGACCACCATCATGGACTGCGAAGACTCCGTCGCCGCGGTGGATGCGGACGACAAAGTGGTGATCTACCGCAACTGGCTCGGCCTGATGAAGGGCGACCTGGCCGAAGAAGTGGCCAAGGGCGGAAAAACCTTCACCCGTACCATGAACGCCGACCGCGTTTATACCGGCGTGGATGGCCAGGACGTGACGCTGCACGGCCGTTCGCTGCTGTTCGTGCGCAACGTGGGTCACCTGATGACCATCGACGCGATCCTCGATAAAGACGGCAACGAAGTGCCGGAAGGCATCCTCGACGGCCTGGTCACCAGCCTCGCCGCGACCCACAGCCTCAACGGCAACAACACCCGCAAGAACAGCCGCACTGGCTCGGTGTACATCGTCAAGCCGAAGATGCACGGCCCGGAAGAAGCTGCGCTCACCAACGAGCTTTTCGGCCGCATAGAAGACGTGCTGAACCTGCCGCGCAACACCCTCAAGGTCGGAATCATGGACGAGGAGCGCCGCACCACGGTCAACCTCAAGGCCTGCATCAAGGCGGCCAGCGAGCGCGTGGTGTTTATCAACACCGGCTTCCTCGACCGTACCGGTGACGAAATCCACACCTCCATGGAAGCGGGCGCGATGGTGCGCAAGGCTGCCATGAAGGCCGAAAAATGGATCGGCGCCTACGAAAACTGGAACGTTGATATCGGCCTGAGCACCGGCCTGCAAGGTCGCGCGCAGATCGGTAAAGGCATGTGGGCGATGCCCGACCTGATGGCGGCGATGCTCGAACAGAAAATCGCCCACCCATTGGCCGGCGCCAACACCGCCTGGGTGCCATCGCCGACCGCCGCCGCGCTGCACGCGTTGCACTACCACAAGGTTGATGTATTCGCCCGCCAGGCCGAGCTTGCCAAGCGCGAGCGTGCGTCGGTAGACGACATCCTGACCATTCCTCTGGCCAGCAACACCGATTGGTCCGACGAAGAAATCCGCAACGAGCTGGACAACAACGCCCAGGGCATCCTGGGTTATGTGGTCCGTTGGATCGACCAGGGCGTCGGCTGCTCGAAAGTGCCGGACATCAATGATGTGGGCCTGATGGAAGACCGCGCCACCCTGCGCATCTCCAGCCAGCACATCGCCAACTGGCTGCGCCACGGCATCGTCAACCAAGACCAGGTCATGGAAAGCCTCAAGCGCATGGCGCCGGTGGTGGACCGTCAGAATGCCGGGGATGCGCTGTACCGCCCACTGGCTCCGGATTTCGACAGCAACATCGCGTTCCAGGCAGCGGTGGAGTTGGTGATTGAAGGGACTAAGCAGCCTAATGGGTATACCGAGCCGGTATTGCACCGTCGGCGTCGGGAGTTCAAGGCTAAGAACGGTCTATAAACAAGCGAGAAAATAACAAAGCCCTGATCAAGAGATCAGGGCTTTGTCGTTTTACAAAGACATGCATCAATCAGGTTCGTACTCACCAACCTCATATGTGCCGTTGAGGGTAATGACAGGTGACTGATCACCGTACTTGACGTCCACGAGCGTACCAACATGGTTGAACTCATCTCCGAACTCTGGGCGCTGTACGATTACCTCAACTTTACCGCTTGTCGGCCAATGCCTCCGATTCCCCTGTGCATCTGCGTAGGAGAGCATTTTTTGAGAGACTTCAAAGTCAAAGGTATGGGTGCCAACCGCCAAGTTGCTCCCATAGTCGATACGAATACTTGTGGGCCACTCACCATCAATTCCAGTCCAGGACAGATACCCAGAGAACTTTATCGCTGGAAAGGAGTGGGATACATCGTCAACTGTCACAGTGATATCGGCTTTGCCGGCAGTCTCGTGTTTTTTTACTTCAGCTTCCGTTACTGGAAAAGCTTCCGTTACTGGAAATTTTTTTTTGCTCATGACCAACTCCCGCTCACTGTTAAGGGTTATAGGGCAACCTTCACTGCCCACCCCTCCAGTAAATGTTCGTTGTCAAACATGAACAACTGTCAGATTTGACAGTATTCGCCACAATCGGATGAGCGGTTGACGCCGCACGTCAAGATGCCATCCCCAACTCCCGCTTCACCAGCTTCGCCAACTTCACGCTATCAATCGGCTTGAGCAAAAAATCCACCACGCTTAAATGCATCGCATCAATCACATCCGGGGCTTCGGCGTCGCCGGACATAATGATGATCGGCAGCGCCGCACGGGTGGATTCTCGCACCTGGCGAATCAGCTCCAGGCCATTGCTCGGTGCCATGCGCAAGTCGGTGATCAGCAAACCGATGGAACTGCTCGACTTCAATAAATCCCACGCCGCCTCACCACTGTCGGCCGTCATGCAGCGAATACCGTCCAGCCCCAGGATTTCCGCCAGCAGTTCGCGTGCGTCCTTGTCGTCGTCGACGATCAACACGCGTTGTGGCGGTAAATCAGGCTCCAGCATCACGGCGCTCAGCGCCTCGCGCTCGGCATCACTCAAAATATCGTGGTCGGACATACGGTTCTCAGCAGTTTTCATCAATCCCCCAGCACACTCGTCAGACATCTGCGGAAGGGCGATCAATGTGCACTTCGTCGGAAAGTTTGCCTAGTGGGTGTTCTACGGGGTTTGGACGATATTCATGTAAGGTTTTTCCCTAGGTGTGTGCCGTTTGTATCGACCTAGACTTACGTCCAATGGGCACCCACCGCGTAGGAGCCGACCATGAGGGACGATAACGACAAAAAAACTGCGGTCACTGTTATGAGTAAAGCTGATGCTTTCACGCAGGCGGGTAAAACCGCCGTGTTGCAGAACATCCACGGCACCCTGCAATTCCTGCAACGTTTCCCGCCATTCAATCAAATGGAAAATGCGCACCTGGCGTTTTTGGTTGAACAGTGTCAATTACGCTTCTTCGGCCCCGGCGAGAGCATTCTCAAGCCATCGGGCGGGCCGGTGGAGCACTTCTACATCGTCAAGCAAGGCCGCGTCGTGGGCGAGCGGCCGGAGTCGGCAGAAACCACCTTTGAAATCACCACCGGCGAGTGCTTCCCCCTCGCCGCGCTGCTGGGCGAACGGGACACGCGCACTGAGCATAAAGCCGCCGAAGACACCTTCTGCCTGCAATTGAACAAACCGGCCTTTATCAAGCTGTTCGCCCTCTCCAGCCCGTTTCGCGACTTTGCCCTGCGTGGCGTCAGCAGCCTGTTGGATCAGGTCAACCAGCAGGTGCAGCAAAAAGCCGTGGAAACCCTCGGCACTCAATATTCGTTGAACACCCGCCTGGGCGAATTGGCCATGCGCCACCCGGTGATGTGCAGCCCGGACACGCCGCTGCGCGAAGCGGTGACACTGATGCACGAGCAACAAGTGGGCAGCATTGTGATTGTCGACGCGCACCAGGCGCCTCTGGGGATTTTTACCCTGCGCGATCTGCGCCATGTGGTGGCCGACGGCACCAGTAATTTCAGCCAGGCCATCGACAGTTATATGACCCAGGCGCCGTTCTTCCTGACCCCGGACCACAGCGCTTTCGACGCGGCAATCGCCATGACCGAGCGGCATATCGCCCATGTGTGCCTGGTCAAGGACCAGCGCCTGTGTGGCGTGGTGTCCGAGCGCGACCTGTTTTCCCTGCAACGGGTCGACCTGGTGCACTTGGCCCGCACCATCCGCAACGCGCCCAGGGTGGAGAATCTGGTGGCGATTCGCGGGGAGATCGGCCAGTTGGTCGAGCGGATGCTCGCCCATGGCGCGTCGTCCACCCAGATTACTCACATCATTACCCTGCTCAACGATCACACCGTGTGCCGGGTGATCGAGCTGACACTCGCCGAAAAAGGCGACCCCGGTGTGCCCTTCAGTTGGTTGTGTTTCGGCAGCGAAGGCCGTCGCGAGCAAACGCTGTACACCGACCAGGACAACGGCATTCTGTTCGAGGCCAGGGACGCGGTGGAAGCCGCCGAGATTCGCGGTCGGTTGCTGCCCCTGGCGCAGCAGATCAACCAGAGCCTGGCGCTGTGCGGGTTCAGCCTGTGCAAAGGCAACATCATGGCTGGCAACCCCGAGCTGTGCCTGTCGCGGGCGGAATGGGCGCGGCGGTTTGCGGCGTTTATTCGTGAGGCGACGCCGGAAAACCTGTTGGGTTCGAGCATCTATTTTGATCTGCGGGTGGTGTGGGGCGATGAACAGGGTTGCGAGCACTTGCGCCAAAGCATTCTGGATCAGGTGGCGGATAACCGGCTGTTTCAACGCATGCTTGCAGAGAATGCCTTGCGCCAACGGCCACCTGTAGGACGTTTCCGTGAATTCGTGCTGACACGCAAAAGCGGTGAAAAGGCCACACTCGACCTCAAAGTGCAGGGGCTTACGCCATTCGTCGATGGAGCGCGCCTGCTGGCGCTGGCCAATGGTATTCACGCCAACAACACCCTGGAGCGCCTGCGTCAGTTGGTGGCCAAGGAGGTCATCGAGCCGCTGGACGGCGCCGCGTATGAAGAGGCGTACCACTTTATCCAGCAAACCCGCATGCAGCAGCACCAGTTGCAGACCCGCGAGAACCAGCCGTATTCCAATCGCGTCGACCCCGACAGCCTCAACCACCTCGACCGCCGCATCCTGCGTGAATCCCTGCGCCAGGCCCAGCGTCTGCAAAGCAGCCTGACGTTGCGGTACCAACTGTGAGTTGGTTCGACTGGCTACGTACGAAAAAGCCCGGACTCGATGCCGCGCAACAACGGCGCCTGGAGCAACTGTCCAAGCCGGTGCCGCTGGGCGACACCCCATTGCGCGCCCAACGCTGGGTGGTGGTGGACCTGGAAACCAGCGGCCTGAACCTCAACCGTGATCAGGTACTGTCCATCGGCGCAGTGGTGATTGAAGACGGCGCGGTGGATTTCTCCCAGCTGTTCGAGCGCACCCTGCAACGCGCAGAAACAAAACTCAGCCCCAGCGTGTTGATCCACGGCCTCGGCCCCAGCGCCATCGCCGCCGGCAGTGATCCGGTAGAAGCGCTGCTGGACTTCATGGCATTCGTCGGCGACAGCCCATTGCTGGCTTTCCATGCGCCCTTCGACCAGCACATGCTGGGCCGCGCACTCAAGGACAGCCTGGGTTATCGCTTGGCGCACCCGTTTCTGGATGTGGCCGACATCGCCCCGCTGCTGTGCCCCGAGGCGCATATCCGCGAAGCCGGGCTGGATGACTGGATCAACCATTTCCAGCTGCACGTGGGCGAACGCCATCACGCCAGCGCCGATGCCCTGGCCACGGCGGAACTGATGCTGATTCTGTTCAGCCGTGCGCGACAGCAGCACATCGACTCCCCACAGGCGCTGCAGGAGCGTTTGAGCCAATGGAACCGGCGTAAACGAGCGCCATCGTTTTAATGTCATCTCCCGACGGACGCCAATTGCGCCCACCCCACGCCTCTGACACAATCGCGAATAATTCTCGTTAGTTTAAACCCCTTGTTTATTCGGTGATGCCTTGTCGTCGGCCCAGACCCCACACAGTGAGCTTGTTGGCGCGTTGTATCGCGACCATCGTGGCTGGCTGCTGGCCTGGCTGCGGCGCAATGTGGCCTGCCCGAGCCGCGCCGAAGACCTGAGCCAGGATACTTTCATGCGCCTGCTGGGCCGTGACGAGTTGCGCGAACCCCGCGAGCCTCGGGCATTTCTGGTGGCGATCGCCAAAGGCTTGTTGTTCGACTACTTCCGTCGCGCCGCCCTGGAACAGGCCTATCTCACCGAATTGATGCTGATCCCGGAAAGCGAACACCCGTCCCCGGAAGAACAGCAACTGATCCTCGAAGACCTCAAGGCCATCGACCGCCTGCTCGGCAAGCTGTCGAGCAAGGCCCGCGCCGCCTTCCTCTATAACCGTCTCGACGGCCTGGGTCACGCAGAGATCGCCCAGCGCCTCGGCGTGTCGGTGCCTCGTGTGCGCCAGTACCTGGCCCAGGGCATTCGCCAGTGCTATATCGCGCTGTATGGCGAGCCAACGTGAGTGCGATCAGCGCCAAGCCGGTGTCGGCCCGTGTGCTGGATGCGGCGATTGCCTGGCAGTTGTCCCTGGACTCCGGCGACGGCAGCGCCGTAGAACGCGAAGAGTTCAGCAAATGGCTGGCCAGCCATGAAGAACACGCTCGCGCCTGGCGCCAACTGGGCATGCTCGACCAACGCTTCGGCGTGGCCTCGGGCCCGGCGCGGGCGGCATTGCTGCAGTCGCGCGAAGGCATTCGCCAGCGGGTGCGCAAGCTCGGCACTGGCCTGGCGAGTATCGCGCTGGTGTGCGGTCTGGCGTTGTTTGCCGGCGAGCGCTATGTGCCGATCCACTATTGGCTGGCCGACCAGCGCACCGCCACCGGCGAACAGCGCACGCTGAAACTGGCGGACGGCACCCGGATCAACCTCAATACCCACAGTGCCATCGACGTGCGCTTTGATGAAAAACGCCGGCTGATCGTGTTGCAGGACGGCGAAATCCTCGTCGAGACCGGCCACAACGATGCGCGCCCGTTCTACGTGCAAACCCGCGACGGCAGCCTGCGAGCGCTGGGCACGCGGTTTATCGTCAAGCGCGAGGAAGGCGCCACGCGATTGAGCGTTTTGCAATCGGCAGTCGCGGCGCAGCCGGAAGCCTTGCACCAGGAACAGATTTTCAAGGAAGGCCAGCAAGTGCTGATGCGCAGTGACGGCCTCGGCCCACTGCTGGCCGTCACCCCCGCCACCGACGCCTGGACCCGCGGCATGCTGGTGGTCGACAACGCCCGCCTGGGCGACGTGGTGGATGAGCTCAGCCGCTACCGCACCGGCTACCTGGGCGTGGACAAAAACGTGGCTGACCTGCGCATCACCGGCAGCTTCCCGCTGCACGACACCACACTGGCGCTCAACGCCCTGCTGCCGACCCTGCCGGTGCGGATCGAGCAGCACACGCCGTGGTGGGTGACGGTCAAGGGTAAGCCGTAGGGTCTGTGGTCGCTGGGCGATCGCTATCGAGGGCAAGCCCCCTCCCACATTTTTGTGGGAGGGGCTTGCCCCCGATGAGGTCCTCAAACACCCCACAAAAAATATTTTCGCCCTGCCCTATCACTTTTCGATTCTCGTTCGGCACCTAGGCAATTGAGAAATATTTCCATTCAGGAGCCGCCCATGTCCCGCACGCTAGACACCTTGTTGCGCCCCAGCCTGTTAGCCGTGGCCATTGCCCTCAGCGCCCCGCTGGCCAGCACCTCGCTGTTCGCCGCCGAACAGGCGTCCAGCGTGCGTGCCTACAACCTGCCTGCCGCATCGCTGGCCACGACCCTGAACCAGATCGCCAGCCAGGCCGGCCTCGCGCTGACCCTCAACCCGGCGCTGGCGGCGGGCAAGACTTCGGCTCCGGTCAAAGGCCAGTTCGATGCGCAAGGCGCACTGCGCGAAGCGTTGCGTGGCACCGGGTTGCAGTTGGAGCAGAGCAGCGCTGGGACGTTTACCTTGGTGGCGATTCCCGAGGGGGTTGTGGCGTTGCCGGAGACCAGCATCATTGGGCAGGGCGATAGCGAAAGCGCTTGGGGGCCGGTGGAGGGTTACGTCGCCACCCGCACAGCGGCTGGCACCAAGACCGATACGCCTATCGCCGAACTGCCTCGCTCGGTCACGGTGATCACTCGTCAGCAAATGGAAGACCGCTCCGTTCTCAACCTTAACGATGCCCTGCGGTACACCGCTGGCGTGCAGAGCAGCGGCTATGGCTCCGACTCGCGCAGTGACTGGCTGCTGGTACGCGGTTTTGTTCCGACGCAATTCCTTGATGGCCTGCCACTGCCTAAAGGCAACTACGCCACGCCGAAAATCGACACGTGGAATCTTGAGCGCATTGCCGTCCTGCGGGGCCCGGCCTCTTCGGTCTATGGGCAGACTCCGCCTGGCGGTTTGCTGGACATGGTCAGCCGCCGCCCTCAGGCACAAAGCTCGAATGAAATTGAAGTTCAAGCCGGCAGCAATAACCACAAACAGATCAACTTCGACAGCACCGGCAAGGTCGACGATGAAGGCCAGTTCCTCTACCGCGTCAGCGGTGTGGTGCGCGACAGCAACACCGCTGTCGATCACATCCCGGACAAGCGCTACAACGTCGCACCCAGCCTGACGTGGAATATCAACGACGACACCAGGCTCACGCTACTGACCCAGTTCACCCGCGACGATACGGGTATCACCGGGCAGTTCCTGCCATTGCAAGGCACCAAGTTGAGTTCACCGGCCGGCAAGATTTCCCACCACAAAAACCTGGGTGATCCGGACTGGGAATTCTACGACCGCACTTACTACGCGCTGGGTTACGCCTTCGAGACGCGCCTGAACGACACCTGGCAGTTCCATCAAAACCTGCGTTACACCAAGAACGACCTGTCCTTCCAGGGCATTACCGCCGGTGGCGCGTTCTTTCCGAATGGCCCTGAAGTTGCGGTTGATGCCGATGGCAACGTGAGTCGTTCAGCTGGCAAGGTCGATGAAAACATCGGCCAGTTCGCCGTCGACAACAACTTCCAGGCTGACTTCAAGACTGGTGCAATCAATCACACCCTGCTGCTGGGCCTCGACCACCAGCGCTCCGACAGCGATGCGCGCTGGCTGTGGGGCTCGGCGGGCGTGCCGACCATCAACTTCAACCGTCCGGTGTATGGGCAGGACTTCTCGAAAGTCACCTACTTCACCATGTACGACTACAACCAGAAGACCCAGCAGACCGGTCTCTATCTTCAAGACCAAATGGCTCTCGACAACTGGCGCCTGACGCTCGGCGGGCGTGAAGACTGGGTCCATACCGGCACCACGTTCCATAACCTCAACGACGCAACCAATACTCAGCGTGACAAGCATTTCAGCGGTAACGCAGCGCTGAGCTATGTCTTCGACAACGGCATCACCCCGTACCTCTCCTACGCTGAATCATTCCAGGCCGGCTCGGGTACACAAGTGGGCAGCACCGGGGCATTCAAGCCCACCGAAGGCAAGCAATATGAAGCCGGTGTCAAATACCAGCCGCCAGGCACAAAAGCGTTGTTCACCGCTGCGGTGTTCGACCTGACCCAACAAAACACCTCGGTCACCGAAGGCAGCATCACTCGCCAAGTCGGTGAGGTACGAGTCCGTGGACTTGAATTGGAAGCCAGCGCCGACGTTACCGAGAGCCTCAAGCTCGTGGGTTCCTATACCTATAACGACAGTGAAATCACTGAAGGTGTTGCCGCAGAAAAAGGCAATCGTCTGAACCAGCTGCCTCGCAACCAAGCCACCGGCTGGGCCGACTACACCTGGCGCAGCGGCATGCTGGACGGATTCGGTGTGGGTGCAGGCGTGCGCTACGTCGGCGACACCTACGGCAATGCCGCCAACACCGACCTCGGTCATGTGGGCTCCTACACCGTATACGACGCCTCGGTGCACTACGACCTGGGCCGCGTAAACAGCTCCATGAAAGGTGTGACCGTGGCAGTCGACGCCAAGAACATCTTCAACAAGGATTACCTGTCGACCTGCGACGGCTTCTACTGCTACTACGGTGACCAGCGTAACGTGGTCGCCAGCGTGAACTACAAATTCTAAGACGGTGAAAAACCGCTGATGAAGGGCCGCCTGAACCGCGGCCCTTTTGCCTTTTGGAGCCGTGATGAAAAGCAAAACCATCCGCCGCTGGTCCTTCCTCCACACCTGGACCAGCCTGATCTGCACCGTATTCCTCCTGCTGCTCGCCCTCACTGGCCTGCCGCTGGTGTTTCACCATGAGATCGACCATCTGCTGGGCAACGAGCCCACGCTGGCACAGATGCCTGCCGATACGCCGCAGCTCAACCTGGAGCAGCTTGTCGCCAAAGCAGAGGCCCATCGACCCGGCGAAGCCATGCAATACCTGGCCTGGGACGAGGACGATCAGAACGGCGTGATCGCGATCATGGCCGCCACCGCCGGCACCGAGCCCAATTCGTCCCACACCTTCATGCTCGACGCGCGCACCGGCGATGCGGTGGAAATGCCCTCGGCCAATGGCGGCTTCACGCTGTTCCTGCTGCGCCTGCATGTGGATATGTTCGCCGGGTTGCCCGGCAAGTTGCTGCTGGCGCTCATGGGCGTGCTGTTTGTGCTGGCGATCATCTCCGGCACGGTGTTGTACCTGCCGTTTATGCGTCGCTTGAAGTTCGCCACCGTGCGCCAGGACAAATCCACCCGCCTGCGCTGGCTCGACCTGCACAACCTGATTGGCGTGGTCACCCTGACCTGGGCGCTGGTGGTGGGCGTGACCGGCGTGATCAGCGCCTGCGCCGACCTGATCATCGCCGCCTGGCGCCAGGACAGCCTCAACGCCTTGATCGAACCCTACAAGAACGCTCCGCCGCTGACCCTGCGTGCGCCTGCAACGGAACTGCTGACCATCGCCGCCGAGGCCGCCCCCGGCATGCGGCCGGACTTTATCGCCTTCCCCGGCACGCGCTTTTCCAGCGAGCACCATTACGCGGTGTTCATGAAGGGCAGCACGCACCTGACCTCGCACCTGCTCACGCCGGTGCTGATCGACGCCAGTACCCTGGCCGTCACCGCCATCGCCGAACGCCCGTGGTACATGGACGCCATGGGCATGTCCCAGCCGCTGCACTTCGGTGATTACGGCGGCATGCCGATGAAGATCCTGTGGGCGGTGCTGGATGTGTTGACCATCGTGGTGCTGATCAGCGGGATTTACCTGTGGATCGTGCGACGCAAGGCAGGCAAGGCATGAAGCCGCGTCAGTCGAATTTCTGGAAGGTGTTTGGCCTTCCGCTGGGGATTGGCCTGCTCAGCGCCGCCGGGTTGTTTGCGGCGCTGCTGGGGGATGGGCTGTGGGATTCGTTGAGTTGGCTCGGGCTGGGCATACCTGCCGCCATAGGTGCGTGGGGGTTGTTCAAGCGGCGCGACTGAGGACCTCATCGGGGGCAAGCCCCCTCCCACATTCTGATTTGTGAACACGTTCAAGTGTGGGAGGGGGCTTGCCCTCGATGAGGCCCATAAAAACCCCCACAATCCCCCTCGCCAGCCACCGCGCAACCCTCTAGGCTAGCCCCAGCCTATTCAGAGGAATGCCCATGTCCGCTCCCAGCATGACCTTGTTTCATAACCCGGCTTCACCCTTCGTGCGTAAAGTCCGCGTGCTGCTGATCGAAACCGGCCAGCAGGATCGCGTCGCCCTGCAAGGGTGCATGCCGACCCCAGTCAACCCGGATGCTCAGGTGGTGCAAGGCAACCCCGTGGGCAAGATCCCGGCCCTGCGCCTGGCGGACGGCACGGTATTGCACGACAGCCGGGTGATCCTCGATTACCTGGACTACCAGCATGTAGGCAACCCGCTGATCCCCCGCGATGGCTCGGCGCGCTGGCGCCGCCTGACCCTGGCGTCGATGGCCGACGGCATCATGGATGCCGCCGTGCTGGTGCGCTACGAAACCACCCTGCGCCCGGTAGAAAAACACTGGACCCCGTGGCTCGACGAGCAGCGCCACAAGATGCGTCGCGCCCTCGCCGAATTGGAGCAGGACGCGATTGCCGAACTGACCAGCCACTTCGACATCGCCGCCATCAGCGTGGCCTGCGCCTTGGGTTATCTGGACTTTCGCCATCCGGACATGCAGTGGCGGTTGGATAATCCCAAGCTAGCTGCGTGGTACGCCGAGGTCAGCCAGCGGCCGTCGATGCAGCAGACCCAACCACCCATGTGAGGTTTCGTGGCGAGGGAGCTTGCTCCCGCTGGGCTGCGCAGCAGTCCCCTTCTTGAGGGCCGCTTCGCGCCCCAGCGGGAGCAAGCTCGCTCGCCACAAAAAATAGCCTGTCAATCCGTGACACCAATGTTGCCTTCATTTGCTGATCCTCGCGCAACCCGATCATTGCACTGCCTCCAGATCAAACACCAACGGCTCAACCTCCTTGCGCTTGCCCACGCCATACCAGTCCAGCTTACGCGTCAGCACCATCACCGTACCCAGCAGACCGAACAGCAACAACGACCCCATCAGCAGCGCGTAATCCTCGGCGCTCAACAGTCCGTACAACAAGCCATACAACGCCGCCAACCCCGCCGAAAACCCCAGGCCATGGACGACGCTGCGCAGCACGTGGCACACATAAAAGCCGATCAACATCACACAGGCACTCGCCGAGATCAGGTACGCCAGGGCAAAGCCCAAGTGCTCGGACAGCGACAACAGCAGCAGGTAGAAGAACGCCAGCGCCACGCCCACCAAGGCGTATTGAATCGGGTGCACCGCCAGGCTCTTGAGCACTTCGAACAGGAAGAAGCCGGCAAAGGTCAGGGCGATAAACAGCAGTGCGTATTTGATCGCACGGTCGCTCTTGAGGTACTGGTCCACCGGGTCGATGAAGTTCACGCCGAAGCTGCGGCTGTTGAAGTCCTCGCAGCTGTTTTCGGACAGGCAACCGCGTAGGGCTTCTTCAAGGTTGGTGGAGAAGAACGAGGTCTGCCAGTTGGCGGTAAAACCTTGGTCGGTAACCTCGCGCTGAGCCGGCAGGAAGTTGCCGATAAAGCTCGGGTGCGGCCAATTGGAGGCCAGCGACACCTGGCTGGTCTTGCCCACCGGCACCACTTGCAGTTGTTCGGTGCCTTGCAGGCGCAGGTCAAAGGCGAAGTCCATGGCGGCCGGTTTCTTGTTGTCCTGCGCCGGCAGTTCGACGTGTACACCCTCGCCCAGCCAGCCCACCTGGCTGCCCGGCGAGAACTCCAGGCGCTGGCTGCCCAGTTCCAGTTTCAGTGCGTTTTCGATGCCGCGAATATCGCTGATGCCCACCGCCAGAAACGCCGGTTCAAAACGGTAATCGGCATAGTTCTCGGTGATGCCCCACTGCTCCGGCAGCACAAAACGCCCGCTGATGCGGTTGTCGGCATGGAACAGTCGCGCCTGGTAAATGCCCCGTGCGCGCAGTTCGGTCTGCACCTTGCCATCGAGCTCAAAACGCTCCGGCAGGAAGTACAAACGACCACGCACTTCACGGGTTTCTTCGTAGCGCTTGTTGAGCTTTTCATTGAGCTTCCACTCGCGCACGGTTTTGCGATACGGCACCACCATCACCGGGCCGGTGAGGCGCTGGGCGTAGCTGGAACTGCGGGCGATGTCCATCAATACGCCGTCGCGCAGTTGCTGGCGGTCGCTGATGATGCCGTTGATCATCAGCAACGGAATCAGCAACAGCAGGATCAGCAGCGCAATCGCGCCAAGTTTGAAAAGCAGGCTGCGGTTCATGGGTCTCTCCCTGTTTTGATGGAGGGAGAGTGGGCCGCGTGTGTGGGGGTTTTATGTGGGCAATGTGGAGACTGTGTGGAGATGCAGTTCCACGCGCACGCCGCCGGGGACGTTACCGATCTGCAAAGCGCCGCCGTGGAGCTTCATCACTTCCTCGACAAAGTTCAGACCCAGGCCCGTGCTTTTGCGTCCGCTGGCCGGGCGTGGCAGCGAATAAAAGCGTTCGCTCAGACGCGGCAAGGCGTAGTCGGGAATCGGCGCAGCCTGGTTGAACAGGCTCACCTGCACTGCGTTGTGGTGCGTCTGCGCCGCGAATTTCAACAGGCCGCCCGGCGGTGTGAAATCCAACGCGTTCTCCAGCAGATTGCCCAGCGCCTGGCGCAGCAGAAAGGGCTCGCCGAACACCTTCACATCCGCCGCGATCGTCTGCTCCACTCGCAAGCCGGCGCTTTCGATCCGTGCACATTGGGCCTTGAGCACTTCGTCGACCAAGGCGGCCAGCGCGATACTTGCCTGCTCCTCCAGGCCCTGGCGTTGTTCCACTTGCGCCAGGTTCAGCAGGCGCTCGATCAACTGTTGCAGGCGTGCGCTTTCGCTGTCGATATTGCCGACAAAACGCTGCTGCTGCTCGCGGGTCATGTCGCCCTGCAACAGCTCCGCCGCGCCGCGAATCGCCGCCAGCGGGCTTTTCAATTCATGGGTCAGGGTGTGCACGTAATGCTCGACGTAGGCCTTGCCCTCCAGTTGCGTGCGCATGTGCTCCACGGCGGTGGACAACTGCTTCAACTCGCCGCCACGGTAGTGAGGCAACTCGGCGCGCCGCCCTTCACTGACCGCCTCGGCATAGGCCGTCAGCCGCCGTAGCGCGACGCTCAACCACCACGACAACAGCGCGCCCAGCAGCAGGCCCAGGATGACCAATCCGGCGCCGTACCACAGCAGGCGCCGCTCGGTGCGATCCACATAAGGCTGCAATGAGCTATTGGGTTTGGCCACAGTGACCACGCCGATGATCTGCCCGTTGTCGCGGATCGGCGCGCCCACGTGCATCACTGATGAAGTGGCGTCATCCACATCGCTGCGGGTGGAACGGGCGCCGTATTCGCCGCGCAGGGTGAGGTAGACATCGTTCCATTTGGAGTAGTCCTGGCCCACCGCCTGGCCCGTGGAGTCGAGCAACACGATGCCTTTGGCGTCGGTGACGTAGATGCGGTGGTTGACCTGGTTTTTCGGCAGGCCCCAGATGGTCGCGCCCGGCTGGCGGTTGCCGTAGGCCTTGAGCAGTTCCTGCCAGTGGCTTTGGCCAAGGGTGCGGTTTTTCACGTCGTCGCGCAGGATCTCGGCCAACAGATTGGCGGTGTCCACCAGCGTTTCTTCGGTGGACTGGCGCACGCCGGGGCGGATTTCCTTCATGACGGTGCTGAGCACAAAGTAACCGGTAAGGCCGATAAACAGCGCGTACACCAGGAAAATCCGCAGCCCCAGGCGCATCAGCTGTTGCTCGGGCTGTAGCTGTAGCCCAGGCCACGATGGGTCTGGATCGGCTCGGCCTGCGCTGCCACGCTACGCAGTTTGCTGCGCAGGCTTTTGATATGGCTGTCGATATTGCGCTCGTAGCCGGCATCCGCCGGTACGCCCACCGCATCGAGCAACTGCTCGCGGCTGAACACCCGCTCGGGTTGCTCCAGCAGGCTTTGCAGCAGGCGGAACTCATGGCGCGTGAGGTTCAGGGGCTGGCCGCGATAGTGGATCTGCATGCGTTCCAGATCCACTTGGAACACTGGCGGTGCAACGCCAGGGCCGACCCGCTTGAGGATTGCCTTGACCCGCGCCGCCACTTCCCGAGGGCTGAACGGCTTGACCACATAATCGTCAGCGCCGATTTCCAGCCCCACCACGCGGTCGATTTCGCCATCGCGGGCGCTGAGGAACATCACCGGCACTTCGGTGAAACGGCGCAATTGCTTGCAGGTTTCAAACCCGCTGATGTCGGGCAGGCCGATGTCGAGGATGATCAGGTCGGCGGGGCTCTGGCGCTGATGGGCCAACGCCTCCTGGCCGAGGCTCAGCCAGGTGGTGGTGAAACCCTCGCCTTGCAGGGCGAATATCAGCGTATCGGCTATCGCCGCTTCGTCTTCGACAATCAGGATGTGGGGCATTTGGGTCTGTCAGCAGTCCGGTTTGTCGGCAGTGTACCGACGGGCCGGGTTTACCGCTGCGCCAAATTCACGCAGGGCCTTGGCGCCGATCAGCAGCGGGTAGTTGAAGCTGCTGCGGTCGGTAAGGTTGACCTCGACGGTGCGCTTGACGTCGCCCAGGCACATTTCCAGATCGATCACCGGACGCTTGGCCACGCTGGCTTCGTCCTTGTCGTCGTCTTCGTCGGCGCGGCTCTTGATCTTGCTGATGCGCGAGACTTTGTGTTCGTAGACTTTGTTGGAAGCGTCCTTGCCGCCGAGGCGGAAGCGCACCCAATCGTCGCCATCACGGGTGAAGGTTTCGATGTCGCGGGCCGACAGCGAGGCGGTCAGCGCGCCGGTGTCCATCTTGGCCTTGAAGGTTTCGCCGATCTCCGGCAACTGGATGTATTCGTAGCGACCGTAAAGGGTCGGCTCGGCGGCCATGACGGGCAGCGCAACGAGGGCAAGCAAGGCAAGGATAGATTTCACGTAGGTGGTTTCCTTGAATTAAGTAGGCGGATTCTAGACCGCAAAAGTGACTGTTAGTTAGTCTGCCCACCGTACCCGGTGCCTTGTGAAACATTCGTCAGGCGTTTTGCGATTTGGCCTCTAGACTCAGCTCTCTTATCATGGCCCGCCCACAAGATCCCAAGAGTTGCTTATGCGCCGCCTGCTCACCGGCTGTCTAGTCACCCTGCTGCTGTTACTCAATACGCTGATCCTGATCGGCCCCTTGCTGGTGTTCGCCCTGCTCAAGCTGGTGGCTCCGGGGCGCTCGCGTGACTACATGTCGTGGGCGGTGATGTGGATCGCCGAGACCTGGGCCGAGATCGACAAACTGATCTTCGCACGCTGCATCCCCACCCAATGGGACATTCGCGGCGGCGACGACTTGCGCAGTGACACCTCGTATCTGGTCATCAGCAACCACCAATCCTGGGTGGATATTCCGGCGCTGATCCAGGCGCTTAACCGGCGTACGCCGTTCTTTAAGTTCTTCCTGAAAAAAGAACTGATCTGGGTGCCCTTCCTGGGCCTCGCCTGGTGGGCGCTGGATTACCCGTTCATGAAGCGCTACAGCAAGGCATTCCTGGCCAAGCATCCGGAACTGGCGGGGCAGGATCTTAAAATCACCAAAGAGGCCTGCGAGCTGTTCAAGCGCCAGCCGGTGACGGTGGTCAATTACCTGGAAGGTACGCGGTTCACCAAGGCCAAGCGCACGCAGCAGGGTTCACCCTTCACGCGGTTGCTCAAGCCCAAGGCGGGCGGCGTGGCGTTTGTGCTGGCGGCGATGGGTGAACAACTGGACGCGATCCTCGACGTCACGGTGGTCTATCCGCAGCAGAAGATTCCGGGGTTCTGGGACTTGATCAGCGGCGCAGTGCCGAAGGTGATCATTGATATCCGTACCCGTGAGCTGGACCCGGCGTTGTGGCAGGGGGATTACGAGAACGATCCGGCGTTTCGCCAGACCGTCCAGAACTGGGTCAACCAGCTCTGGAAGGAGAAGGACGCGCGCATCGGGCAACTGCGCGCGGAATCGACTTAGCTGCCGGTGCCCCAGGCCTCGGCCAGCTTGCCCAGCACGGAACTGCTGGCACCCTGGCCGCCCAGGTACTGCAGGATCACCGGGGCGAATTGGCCGATCATGCCACTGTCCATGCCCAGCGCGCTGAACGCAGTGTTGAGGTCGTTGGTGTTCTTCACATTACCCAGCAGGCCGTCCAGGCCGCTGGTCTTGCTGCCGCCGGTCTGGCCGAGCATCCCGCTCAAGGCACCGAGGCTGCCCAGGGCATTGTTGCCCGATAGCTGATCCAGGCCAGGCACGCTGCTGCCCAACTGCGAGTAATCGTTGCCGCTCAGTTTGTTCTTGGCCAGGCCCAGCATGGCGCCAGTACCGCCAACGGCTTGTTCGGGGGTGATATTGAGTTGCGAGGTCAGGGCGCTCAGCAGGCCGGCCGTCTCGGAAGACGGCGCGGCGGCAGCGGCTTTGTTGCTGCCGCCCTGCATACCGGAAATGGCATTGGCCGCGTCGCCAAGGCTGAAGCCTGCGGCAAACACCGGGGTTGCCGCCAGGGTCATCAGACAGGAAAGGGCGAAACCGCGTGAAATCTTCATTGAAACAACCTCTGGATATAGGTGCGAAAGCAGGCGTTTGACTGGGTATTCCGGAGGATTGTTCCCATGCCCGCATCCGAATCGCCCTACCCTACGTATAGGCTTCATACCCCGCCCGGAGCAGGATGGAATGAATGCCCAAGCTGGACTAACCTCTGCCTACCGTGCGCAGTCCCGTCGCCCTCGAAAGAGAGCCTGGAGAAGCCCTATTACCCTCACCGATGCTGACCCGTTGCGGCCCCTGCTGGCCCAATGCGCCTTGGGCAATCGCCAAGCGTTCGAAACGCTCTATCGCACTGTATCGCCACGTCTGCACGGCGTGGCCATGCGCTTCATGGGCCGCCAGGACCTGGCTGAAGAGGTGCTGCAGGAAGCCTTCATACGCATCTGGTACAACGCCTCGCGTTACGAAGCCCACTTGGCTGCGCCGATGACCTGGATGATCAACATCACCCGCAACCTGGCCATCGACCAACTGCGTAAACGCCGCGAACAGCCCCTGGCCGACGGTCAAGAAGACGCCTTGCTCGACGAAAGCCCCAGCGCCCACGACCTGCTCGACAGCGAACGCGACGCCCGCGCCCTCAACCGCTGCCTCGACACCCTCGACGGCATGCAGCGTCAATCGATCACGGCGGCGTACTTCCAGGGCCTGTCGTGCTCGGAGTTGGCCGACCACTTGGCCGCGCCGCTGGGCTCGGTCAAATCCTGGATTCGCCGCGGCATGGAACGCCTGCGCAGGTGCCTCGAATCATGAACTACCAAACCACAGCCCTGCGCCGCGCCCTGGCCGCCGACTACGCCATCGGCCTGATGCCCGCCACCGCCCGTCGGCGTTTTGATGCCCTCTTGCTGGACGATGCCGCATTGCGCGTCGAACTGGGTCATTGGCAGCAAACGCTTGCCAGCCTGACCGGCGGCCTGCCCGAGCGGCCGGTGCCTGAGCATGTATGGGCAGCCATCAACGCGCGGATCGAGCCGCAAGTGCTGCATGTGCCGGCGCAGAAACCGTTCTGGATGAACCTGCGCCTGTTGGCGGCAGCCTTTGGGGTCGTGCTCGCGGTGCTGGTCGGCCTGCTTTACCAGCGCGACACATCCGTGGAATACAACGCCACGCTGGTCGCCGCCGACCAGCAACCGGCGCTGCACATCCAGGCGTTCAGCGACCACCTGCAAATCGAACCGCTGGCCTTGGCTGCGGTAGAGCCGACGCGAGACCTGGAGCTGTGGGTCATCCCGCCCGGTGGCAAACCCATCTCACTGGGGCTGGTACCGGCTGCCGGCAAGGGTCGAATCCAGTTGAGCAAGGAACAGCAAGCGCTGCTGACAGCGCCGCTGACCCTGGCCGTGAGCCTGGAGCCTCGGGGCGGCTCGCCGACCGGTCAACCAACCGGGCCGGTGCTGTATCAAGGCCAATTGGCATCACTGTGAGCTGAACCGGGGCCAGGAACCCATCGCGCCCATCGGGGTCAATGACAAGTGTGAAAGCCCTGTCAGGAAAATCTCAATGAGCGCGACACGTCCCACAGTGATTGAACAGAAGCCCCCATTCTGGAACCGCCCCCGCCTGCTTATCGGCGTCTGCGTGGCCCTCCTCAGCGGCCTCGGCGGCGCACTCTACACTCAAGACAACGTCCAATCCGCCGCCACCCTGGTGACCACCACCCAGCAACCGGCTGCGCAAATCAGGGCGCATAAGGATTACCTCGAAGTCGAACCCATCGCCGCCACTGCCCCGGCACCCGACCAAAGCCTGGAGCTGTGGGCCATGCCCGAAGGTGGCCAGCCGGTTTCGCTGGGGCTGTTGCCGGAGGATGGCCAAGGCATCATCGGCTTGAACCCGCGCCAGCAGGCGAGCATCAGCCAGCCGGTGGAATTGATGGTGAGTGCGGAAACCAAAGGTGGTTCGCTGAGTAAGCAACCGACAGGCCCGACGGTGTACCAGGGCGCACTGGCTATTCGCTGATAGCGTAAAACCCGTGTGGGAGGGGGCTTGCCCCCGATGGCAGAGTGTCAGGCAGCCTATGTGTAGCTGACCCACCGTCATCGGGAGCAAGCTCCCTCCCACATTTGATCTTCATCAGCTGATGGGATCGTAGGCATGCGCCTGGACTTAAGTAGTCCATTTCCGAAACGTTAAAACCGCCCCTGCATGCGTCTTACCTCGCTTGTAGCGCCTTCTTATAGTCGTGCGCCACAGTCATGGAGGTACACGTTATGCAGGGAGCCTATGCATTTATCAATGAACGGCCGCAGCCTTATCCGTTGCTCAAACTGAGCCTCTCGCTCAACCCCAATACCCAAACCAAGTTCGACATCCTCAACCAGCACATTCGCAACACCGTCGTGCTGCCTGGGCAATTGGTCATTATCGGTGACAGCCGAACCGCTGCTTGTACCGCTGAAGAAGCTCGCTTGATGCAATCAGCCGCTAACATCAAACATGCTTTGTTGGCACACTCCGCCACTGATCAATTCCTGATCAAAAACTACGATCAGTTACAGGCCATCATGTCCCATGCGTCTTTGGGCATCGGCAGCGTGAGCAGTGCTTGGAGCAAGCACCTGACGCACGTCGAGCAGACGCTCAAGGAAATCGATGAGTTGCATAAGCAGTACCTGAGGAGCGGTACCGTGAGTGCGAGAAATGAATTTCTGGCTAAGCGCAGGGCTTTGTTTGCGAGGCTCGACACCCAACTCTCGGGGATGGCGCGCTTAGGTACGAGGTTGAAGAATGAAGGTTCGATCAAGAAAATGCTGGGAATTTCCACTAAGAGCTATTGGCATCACGGGGAGATTCAGGGGTATGAGGAAACAGTCAAACGTGTAGCCAAGGCTTCGCAGATATTAAAGAAAGGTACTTACATTGGTCTCGCACTGGATGTGGGGTCGACGGCAATGGAGATAGCGGAGGCGTGTTCCACCGGGCGTGAGCAAGAATGTACGCAAGCGAAATACGTTGAAGGAGGAAAGTTGGTAGCTGGCGTTGGTGGCTCATACTTGGGAGCAAGACTTGGAGCCTCCATTGGCATCGGCGCCTGCATGTTAGTTTTTGGAATACCCACGGCTGGCGCCGGAGCCTTGGCATGTGGCATCGTCGGCGGTGCCGCAGGCGGACTAGGGGGGGCTGCGCTGGGAACCGGGCTTGCGCAAAGCACAGGCGATTTCATCTATAAGACTGCGAGGGATTAAATGGTCTGGTTCTACCTCGGTATTGGTTCAGTCATCCTGATGCTGTTGAGCTTTCCGCTGATCTTTTGTGCCATGTACAAAAAGCTGGATGCTGCAGAAGGCTATGTGCAATACAGTACCTACCTAGTCGTGCAAAAACATATCTTTCGTAATGCGCACTTTGACGGACGGCCCCAGCGTGTATTCGCCATGGCCACCATTATTCTCATTCCAAAGATACTTCAATGGAGACGTCTGGTACTTGTGGAGGACGTTGAAAGAATACCAAAACACCTTAGGTATTGGATGGTGATACCGACACTCACTGCCTGCATATCTTTTGCCGGCATGTTTATCAGCTGGTTTTTTATATAAGACTTATCCGTGATAAAAAAGGGCGACTCTAAGTCGCCCTTATCTAACGTTTACGCCGCACTAAACAACTTATGCGGATCAATCACAAACTTCTTCGGCACACCCGCATCGAACTCGCCGTACCCACGCGGCGCGTCATCCAGGCTGATCACCTGCACGCCAACGATCTCGGCGATGTTGATCCGGTCCCACATGATCGCCTGCATCAACTGGCGGTTGTACTTCATCACCGGCGTCTGACCCGTGTGGAAGCTGTGGGACTTGGCCCAGCCCAGGCCAAAACGAATGCTCAGGCTGCCCATTTTGGCGGCGGCGTCGACGGCGCCTGGATCTTCAGTGACGTACAGGCCAGGGATACCGATCTTGCCCGCTACACGCACCACGCCCATCAGCGAGTTGAGTACGGTGGCCGGGGCTTCGGCCTTGACGCCGTCGTGGCCGTGGCCGCGTGCTTCGAAGCCTACGGCATCGACGGCGCAGTCCACTTCGGGCTCGCCGAGCAGCGCGGCAATCTGCTCGTGCAGCGGTGTGTCGGTGGACAGGTCGGCAATTTCAAAACCCTGCGCCTTGGCGTGGGCAAGACGGATCGGGTTGACGTCGCCGATGATCACCACGGCCGCACCGAGCAAGCGTGCGGAAGCGGCAGCCGCAAGGCCCACGGGACCGGCACCGGCGATGTAGACGGAGCTGCCCGGGCCAACGCCAGCGGTCACGGCGCCGTGATAGCCGGTCGGCAAAATGTCGGAAAGGCACGTCAGGTCGCGGATTTTTTCCATGGCCTTGTCGCGGTCCGGCAGTTTCAGCAGGTTGAAGTCAGCGTACGGCACCAGCACGTATTCGGCTTGACCACCGGTCCAGTCACCCATGTCGACGTAGCCGTAGGCACCGCCCGGACGGGCCGGGTTGACGCTCAGGCATACGCCGGTGTGTTGCTCCTTGCAGGAGCGGCACAGGCCGCAGGCGACGTTGAACGGTACCGAGACCAGGTCGCCGATTTTCAGGTTTTCGACGCCTTTGCCCATTTCGATCACTTCGCCAGTGATCTCGTGACCGAGCACCAGGCCGGTCTGGGCAGTAGTGCGGCCGCGCACCATGTGTTGGTCGGAGCCGCAGATGTTGGTGGAAACCACGCGCAGGATGACGCCGTGCTCAATCTTCCTGCCACGGGGGTCCTGCATTTTGGGATAGTCGATTTTCTGTACTTCGACCTTGCCGTTGCCGAGATACACGACACCACGATTACCAGACATGCTTTCACCTCGCTGTTGTTTTTATGGAACTACGTTGCCCTTGGGGGCAGCGCGTTAAATGCTCGGGTACAGATGCTGTTTCTTGTGTTGTTTGTTGGGCCTCATCGGGGGCAAGCCCCCTCCCACATTTGAAGGTATTCACAATTCAAAAGGTGGGAGGGGGCTAGCCCCCGATGGCGTCAGTCAGAGCACCACAGTTCTATTGGCATTCAAGAACACCCGCCGCTCAATGTGATACCCCACTGCCCGCGCCAATGTCAGCCCTTCGATGTCCCGCCCCTTGGCAATCAAATCCTCGGGATAGTGGCTGTGATCCACCACTTCCACGCCTTGGGCAATGATTGGGCCTTCGTCCAGATCGTTATTGATGTAATGCGCCGTGGCGCCCACCAGTTTCACGCCCTTGTTGTACGCCTGGTGGTAAGGCTTGGCGCCCTTGAACCCTGGCAACAACGAGTGGTGAATATTGATGGCCTTGCCATCCAGCTTGCGGCACAGCTCCGGCGACAGCACTTGCATGTAGCGCGCAAGGATCACCAGTTCGGCGCCGGTATCTTCCACCACTTGCCACACTTGACGCTCCTGGGACGGTTTGTCGTTGGGGTCGAGGGGGAAATGGTAGTAGGGAATCTGATGCCAGTCGGCCAAAGGTTTCAGATCGGGGTGGTTGGACACCACCGCGACCACGTCCATCGACAGTTGGCCGATGCGCTGGCGGTACAACAGGTCATTGAGGCAGTGATCGGCCTTGGAGACCATGATCACCACTTTTGGCCGGTAGTTCGGCGCCGTCAGCTCGAAGATCATGCCAAAGGCTTCACCGCGAGTGGCCAGGCCATCGCGGAAACCCTGCTCGTCGAAGCCGTCGGGCTGGCGGAATTCCACCCGAATAAAAAATCGGCCCGAGAGGCGATCATCGAACGAATGGTGCTCGGTGACGTAGCAACCCTGCTCGAACAGGTAGCGGGTGACCGCGTCCACCGTGCCGAGCACGCTGGGGCAGTCGGCAGTCAAAATCCATGTATCAGGGGCGCGGCTCATGGGTCATTCCTCAGGCTTGAACACTCAGGCCGAATTCGGCAGAGGCGTCCTGCAGCCACAGCCACCAGTAATCCGAGAAACTGCGACGGATCAGCAGTTCCCAAGTGTCTTCAGCCGTGTGGCGGATCACCAATTGCGACTTGGCGAACACCGTGCCCACTGCCTTGCCCACCGGGAAGTTGTTGGGATGCACGTCGTAGCTGGTGGACTTCATCAGCACGTCGCGCACGTTCGGGCCGCTCAGCTCAAGAATCTGCTGGCCGCCGCTGACGTTGACGATCTGGATATGCAAATCGCCCAGCGCGGCACGCAGGTTTTGCTCGGCGGCGAATTCTTCACCGCTCGGCACGATCAGCAACCACTCATCCGGGCCGAGCCATTGCAGGCTGGTTTCACCTTTGATGATGACTTGCAGGGCGCCGGGCAGTTCGATGCCCAGGGCCTTGTGCACGCCGGCGGCGAAGGCCGCGTCATGGCCGTCGCCACGAATGGTCAGGTGACCGAGGAGTTTCTTTTCACGCACGGTCACGCCGGCGTTCTTGCGGCCCTTGCCGACCAGGCTGGCGAGGTCGGCGTGGTGCAGCGAGGATTCGGCCTTGGCGCCGTTGGTGGGGCGTTGTTGGTAGACATTGGCTGCTGTCATAAAGCACCTGTTCTGAATTCTGTTGTGAGGCTGATGGCCTCATCGGGGCAAGCCCCTCCCACAGGGGAATGCATTTCAAAATGTGGGAGGGGGCTTGCCCCCGATGCAGGCAACTCGGTCTATCAGATGTTCTGCCGATCACCCTTAGGGTCAAAGAACACCGAAGACACAATCTCCGCCTCGATCACGCTGCCATCCGCCTGCGGTGAGAACACCCGCTCACCGATGCGCTTCAAGCCGCCCTTGACCACGCCCATGGCAAACGAATAACCCAGGGAGTTGTGTGCATAACTTGAGGTGACGTGGCCGACCATCTTCATCGGGATCGTCTGCTTCGGATCGAACACCAACTGCGCGCCTTCCGGCAGCCACACGGTCGGGTCGATGGGCTTCAAGCCCACCAGTTGCTTACGCTCGTCGCGCACGCAGTCTTCACGGTTCATGCCGCGCCAGCCGATCCACGAGAACGGTTTGGTGCGGCCAACGCACCAGCCCATGTTCAGGTCGTCCGGGGTCATCGAGCCGTCGGTGTCCTGGCCGACGATGATGAAGCCCTTCTCGGCCCGCAGGACGTGCATGGTTTCGGTGCCGTACGGGGTCAGGTTGTACTTTTTGCCGGCCTCGACGATTTTTTCCAGCACGCCCATGGCGTAGTCGGCTTGCACGTTGACTTCGTACGACAGCTCACCGGTGAACGAGATACGGAACACCCGCGCTGGAACACCGCCCACCAGGCCTTCTTTCCAGGTCATGAACGGGAAGCCGTCCTTGTCCAGGTCGATGTCGGTCACTTCGCTCAGCAGCTTGCGGCTGTTGGGGCCGGACAGGGTCATGGTTGCCCAGTGGTCGGTGACCGAGGTGAAGTACACCTTGAGGTCCGGCCATTCGGTCTGTTGGTAGATTTCCAGCCACTGAAGAACGCGAGCCGCGCCGCCGGTGGTGGTGGTCATCAGGAAGTGGTTGTCGGCGATGCAGGCGGTGACGCCGTCGTCGAAGACCATGCCGTCTTCCTTGCACATCAGGCCGTAGCGCGCCTTGCCCACGTCGAGCTTGGTCCAGGCGTTGGAGTAGATGCGGTTGAGGAATTCGCGGGCATCCGGGCCTTGAATGTCGATCTTGCCGAGGGTCGACGCATCGAGCAGGCCGACGCTGTCGCGCACGGCCAGGCATTCGCGTTTGACGGCGGCGTGCAGATCTTCACCGTTACGCGGGAAGTACCATGGACGTTTCCACTGGCCGACGTCTTCAAACTCAGCGCCGTTTTTCACGTGCCAGGCTTGCAGCGCGGTGTAACGCACCGGTTCAAAGATGTGCCCACAGTGACGGCCCGCCACCGCGCCGAAAGTCACCGGCGTGTAGTTGGGACGGAACATGGTGGTGCCCATCTGCGGGATGGTCACGTTCAGCGAGCGGGCGGCGATGGCCAGGCCGTTGACGTTACCCAGCTTGCCCTGGTCGGTGCCGAAGCCCAGCGCGGTGTAGCGTTTGACGTGCTCGACCGACTCGAAACCTTCGCGGGTGGCCAGTTCGATGGCCGCAGCGGTGACGTCGTTTTGCAGGTCGACGAATTGCTTCGGCGCCCGTGCGGTAGGTTTGTCGTGCGGCACTTGGTAGATCGCCAGGGTTGGCTCTTCCAGACGGCTCAGGGCTTTTGGCAGCGTGCCTTCCACCGGAGCGAAACCGGCTTCGCTGGCCGCGCGAACGCCGCCTTCAAAACCGTCCGCCAGGGAATCACCGAGGCCGTAGACGCCGTTGATGCCACCGACACACACGCGTTTCTGCGGTGCTTCGCCCGGAACAAAACCGAGGATGTCTTCACGCCAGGTCGGCTTGCCGCCCAAGTGCGAGGCCAAGTGAACCACCGGGCTGTAGCCGCCGGAACTGGCCACCAGGTCGCAGTCCAGCCACTCGCCAGGGCTGCTGACTTTATGTGCCTTGACGTCAATCGCGGCAATCCGTGCAGCGGTCACGCGCTTGGTGCCACGGGCTTCGACCACAGCGCTGCCGGTGAGGATACGAATGCCTTTGGCGCGGGCTTCTTCCACCAGCGCGCCACGTGGGTTGTGGCGCACATCAGCCACGGCAACCACTTGCAGGCCGGCGTCGAGCCAGTCCAGCGCGACGCGGTAGGCGTGGTCGTTGTTGGTCGACAGCACCAGTTTCTTGCCCGGCGCCACACCGTAGCGACGCACGTAAGTCGAGACCGCACCGGCCAGCATGTTGCCCGGCACGTCGTTGTTGCCGTACACCAGCGGACGCTCGCACGCACCAGTCGCCAGCACGACGCGCTTGGCACGTACGCGGTGGATACGCTGACGCACCACACCAATCGGCGCACGGTCACCGAGGTGATCGGTCAGGCGCTCGTGAATGGTCAGGAAGTTATGGTCGTGGTAGCCGTTGACGGTGGCGCGGGGCAGCAGCACCACGTCCGGCAGGGCTTTCAATTCGGCGATGACGCTGGCAACCCACTCAGCAGCCGGCTTGCCGTCGAGGCTTTCACGCGAGTCCAGCAAGGACCCGCCGAACTCTTCCTGCTCATCGGCGATGATCACGCGGGCACCGCTGCGCGCAGCCGCCAGTGCAGCCGCCAGGCCGGCAGGGCCTGCGCCCACGATCAGCACGTCGCAGTGACGGTTGAAGTTGTCGTAGGTGTCCGGGTCGTTCTCGGTTGGCGAGCGGCCAAGGCCTGCTGCCTTACGGATGTACTTCTCGTAGGTCATCCAGAACGATTGCGGGTACATGAAGGTTTTGTAGTAGAAACCCGGCGGCATCAGCTTGCCGCCAACCTTGCCGAGAATGCCCATCACGTCATTGTTGACGTTCGGCCAGCCGTTGGTGCTGGTGGCGACCAGGCCCTGGTACAGCGCCTGTTGCGTGGCGCGCACGTTGGGAATTTGCGTGGCTTCGGTGGCGCCGATCTGCAGCACCGCGTTTGGCTCTTCAGCGCCCGCAGCAAAGATGCCGCGCGGACGCGAGTATTTGAAGCTGCGGCCGATGATGTCGACGCCATTGGCCAGCAGGGCTGCGGCCAGAGTGTCGCCTTCAAAGCCTTTGTAGCTCTGGCCGTTAAAGGTAAACGTCAGGACTTTATTACGGTCGATCCGGCCACCGTTGGACAGGCGATTGGTCTGGCTCATACCTTCTCTCCAGAGGCCTTGGCGGTGAATTGTGGCTTCTCACCGATCTTGTAGGTTTCAAGAATTTCGTAGGTGACGGTGTCGCGGGTGGCGTTGAAGTACTGACGGCAACCGGCGGCATGGATCCACAGCTCGTGGTGCAAGCCACGGGGGTTGTCGCGGAAGAACATGTAGTCGCCCCACTCCGCATCGGTGCAGGCATTCGGGTCCAGCGGGCGCGGGATGTGCGCTTGGCCGGAGGCGTGGAATTCCTCTTCGGAGCGCAGTTCGCCACAGTGAGGACAGAAGATATGCAACATAGGAAATTTCTCCTGTTAGTGGGCGACAGCCGCAGCGCCGTGTTCGTCGATCAACGCACCGTTGTGGAAACGGTCGATGGAGAAAGGTGCGGCCAACGGGTGCATTTCACCCTTGGCGAGGCTCGCGGCAAATACGTTGCCTGAGCCAGGCGTGGCCTTGAAGCCACCGGTGCCCCAACCGCAGTTGAAGAACATGTTCGGTACCGGCGTCTTGGAGATGATCGGGCAGGCGTCCGGCGTGGTGTCGACGATGCCGCCCCACTGACGGTTCATGCGCACCCGCGACAGCACCGGGAACATCTCGACGATGGCCTGGATGGTGTGTTCGATCACCGGGTACGAACCTCGCTGGCCGTAGCCGTTGTAGCCGTCGATACCGGCGCCGATCACCAGGTCGCCCTTGTCGGACTGGCTGATGTAGCCGTGCACGGCGTTGGACATGATCACGCTGTCGATGATCGGCTTGATCGGCTCCGACACCAACGCTTGCAGCGGGTGGGATTCGATCGGCAGGCGAAAGCCCGCGAGCGACGCCATATGACCGGAGTTACCCGCCGTCACCACACCGACGCGCTTGGCGCCGATAAAGCCTTTGTTGGTTTCCACGCCGATGCACACGCCGTTTTCCTTGCGGAAGCCGATCACTTCGGTCTGCTGGATCAAGTCCACGCCGAGTGCGTCAGCGGCGCGGGCAAAGCCCCAGGCCACGGCATCGTGACGGGCCACGCCGCCGCGCCTTTGCACGGTGGCGCCGAGTACCGGGTAGCGGGTGTTTTTCGAGCAGTCGAGGTACGGAATCTCGTCGGCTACTTGTTTGGCGTTGAGCAGTTCACCGTCCACGCCGTTGAGGCGGTTGGCGCTGACGCGACGCTCGGAATCACGGATGTCTTGCAGGGTGTGGCACAGGTTGTACACGCCACGCTGGGAGAACATCACGTTGTAGTTCAGGTCCTGGGACAGGCCTTCCCACAGTTTCATCGCGTGTTCGTACAGGTGCGCCGACTCGTCCCACAGGTAGTTGGAACGCACGATGGTGGTGTTGCGCGCGGTGTTACCGCCGCCCAGCCAGCCTTTCTCGACCACGGCCACATTGGTGATGCCGTGTTCCTTGGCCAGGTAGTACGCGGTCGCCAGACCATGCCCGCCACCGCCGACGATGACCACGTCGTAGACCTTTTTCGGGGTCGGCGTGCGCCACATCTTCTGCCAGTTTTCGTGATGGCTGAGGGAGTGCTTGAAGAGGCCGAAGCCCGAGTAGCGTTGCATAGTCATTACTCCAAAACCGCGCTCAGCGATAAACCGGGAAATCAGCGCACAGGGCAGACACGTGCTTGGCCACGTTGGCCTCGACATCGGCGTCGCCGAGGTTGTCGAGGATGTCGCAGATCCAGCCAGCCAACTCGACACACTGCGCCACTTTGAAACCACGCGTGGTCACCGCCGGGGTGCCGATGCGCAGGCCCGAGGTCACAAATGGCGACTGCGGGTCATTCGGCACGGCGTTCTTGTTGACGGTGATGTGGGCGCGACCGAGAGCGGCGTCTGCGTCTTTGCCGGTGAGGCCCTGACGGATCAGGCTGACCAGGAACAGGTGGTTATCGGTGCCGCCGGACACTACATCGTAGCCGCGTTTGATAAACACGCCGGCCATGGCCTGGGCGTTGTCGATCACTTGTTGCTGGTAGGCCTTGAAGCCAGGCTCAGCCGCTTCCTTGAAGCAAACGGCCTTGCCGGCGATCACGTGCATCAGCGGGCCACCCTGGGCGCCAGGGAATACGGCGGCGTTGAGCTTCTTCTCGATGGCTTCGTTGGCCTTGGCCAGGATCAAGCCGCCACGTGGACCGCGCAGGGTCTTGTGAGTGGTGGTGGTGACCACGTCGGCGTACGGCAGCGGGTTCGGGTACAGGCCAGCGGCGACCAGGCCGGCGACGTGGGCCATGTCGACGAACAGCAGCGCGCCGACTTTGTCAGCAATGGCACGGAAGCGCGGGAAATCCAGGGTCTTGGAGTAGGCCGAGAAACCAGCCACGATCATTTTCGGCTGGCACTCGACAGCCAGGCGCTCGACTTCGTCGTAGTCGATCAGGCCAGTGTCGGTGTTGATGCCGTACTGCACCGCGTTGTACAGCTTGCCCGAGGACGACACTTTGGCGCCGTGGGTCAAGTGACCGCCATGGGCCAGGCTCATGCCCAGGATGGTGTCGCCGGCATTGATCAGCGCCAGGTACACGGCGCTGTTGGCGGACGAACCGGAGTGTGGCTGCACGTTGGCGTAATCGGCGCCGAACAGCTGCTTGGCGCGTTCGATGGCCAGGGCTTCAACCTTGTCCACGTGCTCGCAGCCGCCGTAGTAGCGCTTGCCCGGGTAACCTTCGGCGTATTTGTTGGTGAGGCCGCTGCCTTGAGCTTCCATCACGCGCTTGCTGGTGTAGTTCTCCGACGCGATCAGCTCGATATGATCTTCCTGACGCTGCTCCTCGGCATTCATCGCCGCCAGCAGTGCATCGTCATAACCCTGGATCTGGTCTTTCTTGCTGAACATCGCGTCTCTCCCAGCCTTTCGTATTGTTGAGGCCCTCGCAGGGCCCTTTGATGCGATGGTAGGGCTGGCGCTGGTAGATCAAATGCCTACGCACGCCACGCAAAGGTGCGTTTACGACATTGCCGGAACAACACACAACAAATGTGGGAGGGGGTTAGGCGATAGTCTGGCGGACGAGTAGCAGCAGGAAGAAATGCAGGGGATAGAGGCTGTACGCCCAGCGGCGCATGGCGGGTGGTGAGGTGCTTGTGGCATGTCGTAATAAGACCAATCCGGCCAATGGCGCAATCAGGCATGCAGCCAATCCCAGCAGCGCCACCGGCGTGCCGCTGTTGAGCAGGATTTGCCACTGATTGGCGGCCACGCAGACCAATCCCGGCAACACACCGAAATACCAAGGCCGATGAAACACCAGCAGCATCGCCAATGGCAGCAATACACCAAAGAAACCGAACATTAAGTGGGATGAAAACAAAGCCGCTATCGTGACGGCGATCAGCGCCAATCCTCGATCAACCACCGCCTTCTGCTGCCATCCTCGGGCAACCAGCAACCCCAGCGCCAACGTGGGAAGAACGTTCAACGTATCGGCATCCTCGATAAACAACCGATACGGCACTTCGCTGATCACACTGAACAGCAGCAGCCATGCCAGGTAACGCCAATGGCCGGTCACCGACGCATGCCGGGTGCGATGCAGGTTCGCTGCAATCGCCAGGCAAAACCACGGGAACGCCAGGCGCCCAGGCACATACAGCCCATCCAGGCTCAAGCCGACATAGCGCAGGTGATCCAGCACCATGCACAGCAGCGCCAACCACTTGAGCAAATCCAAAGCGCCATCGCGGACACGTCCGACAGGCATCGTTTCAGTCCCGTGCATAATTCCCCAGTGACTTTGCATTTACAGAGCGTGCGCACCCGCGACAATCTTGGTTACAGTGCGCACCAACATCGACCACAGGAATGGGCCATGACCGACAAGAGCCAACAATTCGCCAGTGACAACTACTCCGGCATCTGCCCGGAAGCCTGGGCCGCCATGGAACAAGCCAACCAGGGCCATCAACGCGCCTATGGCGATGATGAATGGACCCACCGCGCCGCCGACGGTTTCCGCAATCTGTTTGAAACCGACTGCGAAGTGTTCTTCGCCTTCAACGGCACTGCCGCCAACTCACTGGCACTGTCGTCCTTGTGCCAGAGCTACCATAGCGTGATTTGCTCGGAAACGGCCCACGTCGAAACCGACGAATGCGGCGCGCCGGAGTTCTTCTCCAACGGTTCCAAGCTGCTCGTCGCCCGCACTGAAAACGGCAAGCTGACCCCGGAGTCGATCCGCGAGATCGCCCTC
The DNA here is from genome assembly GCF_003290225.1 of Pseudomonas sp. LG1E9. Classification (NCBI taxonomy): domain Bacteria; kingdom Pseudomonadati; phylum Pseudomonadota; class Gammaproteobacteria; order Pseudomonadales; family Pseudomonadaceae; genus Pseudomonas; species Pseudomonas sp. LG1E9. The sequence goes on from NZ_CP029983.1 coordinate 167,370, forward strand.
AAGCGTCAGGACATCCACTACCCCAAGCCGCGCGTCGTGACCCTGACCCAGGCCACCGAAGTCGGCAGCGTGTACACCCCGGAAGAAATCCGCGCCATCAGCGCCACCTGCAAAGAGCTGGGCCTGAACCTGCACATGGACGGCGCACGCTTCTCCAACGCCTGCGCATTCCTCGGCTGCTCGCCGGCCGACCTGACCTGGAAAGCCGGCGTCGACGTGCTGTGCTTTGGTGGTACCAAAAACGGCATGGCCGTGGGTGAAGCCATCCTGTTCTTCAACCACAAGCTGGCCGAAGACTTCGACTACCGCTGCAAACAGGCCGGCCAGCTCGCGTCGAAGATGCGCTTTTTGTCCGCCCCGTGGGTAGGCCTGCTGGAGAACGACGCCTGGCTCAAACACGCACGTCACGCCAACCATTGCGCACAACTGCTGAGCAGCCTGGTAGCGGATATTCCGGGGGTGGAACTGATGTTCCCGGTGCAGGCCAATGGTGTGTTCCTGCAACTCTCCGAACCGGCCATTGCGGCGCTGACGGCCAAGGGTTGGCGCTTCTACACCTTTATCGGCAAAGGTGGCGCGCGCTTCATGTGTGCGTGGGATACCGAGGAAGAGCGTGTAAGAGAATTAGCCGCGGATATTCGGAAAGTGATGGAAGCCTGAAACCACGGGCCTTCCAGCTCATTTTCAGAGACTGTTTGTACGTATTTCTGACAGTATCTATCTACCCCTTGCCTTGGTTAGGATCTCGTCACCCCGATTGAACGGACGCGTTATATCGGGGCTGACTGCCTGCCGAATTGTCGGCTGGAAAAGGAAATCCTATCGAGGGCAACACCATGGAAATTCAACGCTACACCACTGATTCGCAACTCCGGAACGACACCAACGCCACACTCGTCAGCCTGGACGATCTTCGAAAGTTGGCGAACGTCGGCGATACCATCATCGAGCCTTCACGACTCTTTACCGTGACCGGTAAAGAATTCGAAATGACAGCATCCGGGGCGTACATCATCAACCTGTTTGTGCGTTAAGCACTGACTGTGGGAGGGGGCTTGCCTTCTCCCACATTTCAGACCGGCGCTGTTAGTCAGAACTCAATGCGCACGTCCCCCTTCGGCACACTGCAGCACGACAGGATGTAACCTTCGGCTTCGTCTTCTTCGGTAATCCCACCGTTGTGCTCCATCTCCACCTCGCCACCCAGCTTCATCACCTTGCACGTCCCGCATATCCCCATGCCGCAGGCTTTCGGAATCAACAGCCCAAGCTTGGCCGCCGCTGCGTGCACGGTTTCGCCCGGCGCCACGCGAATGCTCTTGCCTGACGCAATGAATTCCACCTGATGCAGGTCCGCCAAGTCGACTTCCGGCGCGTCGGCGGCTTGTTCGGCTTGTTCCACCGCATCGGCACGGGCTTCCGGCGGCGTCGCACCGAAGGATTCCTCGTGATAGCGCGCCATGTCGAACCCAGCCACTTCCAGCAGGCGCTTGACCGCGTTCATGTACGGCGTCGGCCCGCAGCAGAACACTTCGCGCTCCAGGAAGTCGGGCACCATCAGTTCGAGCATCTTGTGGTTCAGGTAGCCGCGATAACCCGCCCAAGGCTCGCCCAGGCCGTGCTTTTCGCAGATCAGGTGCAGGCTGAAGTTGTCGATCCGCGATGCCATGTGCTCCAGCTCGCGGTGGTAAATGATGTCTTTGGGCGAGCGGGCGCTGTGGATAAAGGTCATGTCGACATTGGCGTTGGTGTCGTAGAACCAACGCGCCATGGACATCACCGGCGTGATCCCCACGCCGCCGCTGAGGTACAACACTTTCGGGCTTGGGAAATCGATGGCATTGAACAGCCCGACCGGGCCGTGCACTGCCAACTCCTGGCCTTCGTGCAACGTGTCGTGCAGCCAGTTGGAGACCTTGCCCCCCGGCACACGCTTGATGGTCACCGAGAAGCTATACGGCACCGACGGCGAGCTCGAAATGGTGTAGGAGCGCATGATCGGCTGGCCTTCGATTTCCAGCTCCAGGGTGACAAATTGCCCCGGCTTGAAAAAGAACAGGATCGGCTGGTCGGCCATGAAGCAAAAGGTGCGCACGTCCCAGGTTTCCTGGATGACTTTGACGCAACGGACGATGTGCCGACCATTGGCCCAGGTCTGGGTGGTTACTGGATTCAGGAAACTGTTGGACATGCTGATTCTCCACTGCCGATGCTCGGCTTTATGGTGGCGATTCTGCGTAACGCGAGAACCACCCATTTACCTATCTGCGACATTCACATACTTATCGCGACCAGCCCCCAACGACAGGGGGTTGCGCGTCGGGATCAGATTGGGCCATGTCGCCCATGGATAAGGATCGTCGCAACGCCGGCCCCACACTCACTCCCAACAACGACGCTTTCTTTACGCCTTGCTGCAAACCTGATTAGCCACTTATCTCGGCCACACAGAATGGCCATGAGGACACACACGATGGACGTCACCGCAACTTTAAGCTTGGGCGATCCGCTGGAACCCGCACGCAAGGCCACCGCGCAAATGCTGCAAGAGCGCGAGCGCACGTTTTCGCTGCCGCAGCCGTTTTACTCTGATGAGCGGCTGTTTGATATCGACATGCAGGAGATCTTCCAGAAAGAGTGGTTGATCGCCGGCATGACCTGCGAGATTCCCGCCAAGGGCAACTACCTGACCCTGCAAATCGGCAAGAACCCGATCATCGTGATCCGTGGCGCCGAAGGCGTGGTGCATGCGTTCCACAACGTCTGCCGCCACCGTGGCTCGCGCCTGTGCACCAGCGACAAGGGCAAGGTCGCCAAACTTGTGTGTCACTACCACCAATGGACGTACGAACTGGACGGCCGCCTGCTGTTCGCCGGTACCGAGATGGGCGCCGACTTCGACATGAAGCAGTACGGCCTCAAGCCAGTGAACGTGAAGACCGCTGGCGGCTACATCTTCATCAGCCTGGCCGAGAACCCGCCGGCCATTGATGACTTCCTGTCGACGCTGAACCATTACATGGAACCGTACGACATGGAGAACACCAAGGTGGCGATTCAGACCACTTTGTTCGAGAAGGCCAACTGGAAACTGGTGCTGGAAAACAACCGCGAGTGCTACCACTGCAATGCGTCGCACCCGGAACTGTTGAAAACCCTGCTGGAATGGGACGACGTCACCGACCCACGCGCCGACCAGGCGTTCAAGGACCACGTGGCCGCATCCGCCGCCGCCTGGGATGCCGAGAAGATCCCTTACGCCCACGCCAGCTTCGGCCTGCGTAACCGCATCGTGCGGATGCCGCTGCTCAAAGGCACCGTGTCGATGACGCTGGACGGCAAGCAGGGCTGCGCCAAGCTGATGGGCCGCATCAAGAACCCGGACCTGGGCTCGATGCGCATCCTGCACCTGCCGCATTCGTGGAACCACTGCATGGGCGACCACATCATCGTGTTCACCGTGTGGCCGATCAGCGCCCAGGAAACCATGGTCACCACCAAGTGGATCGTGCACAAGGACGCCGTCGAAGGCGTGGACTACGACGTGGATCGCATGCGCCAGGTGTGGGACGCCACCAACGACCAGGACCGTCGCCTGGCCGAAGAGAACCAGCGCGGCATCAACTCCACCGCTTACCAGCCTGGCCCGTACTCCAAGACTTACGAGTTCGGCGTGGTGAACTTTGTGGACTGGTACAGCGAACGCCTGCTGAGCAACCTGGGCGCGGCCCCGGCGCCGTATCTCAAAGGCGTGGCCGTACACGACTGATTGAGGTCACTCATAGTCGTCTTACCCCTACCGGGCGAGCGCACCGTTCGCCCCGTAGATACCGTCTTGACTCACACCGGGCAAGCGCGCGTTTCGCCACGCACCTCGCCATCGATCAAAATTCAACCAAACCTCCCACAGACCTCTCCCACCCTGCCTCCCAGCCTTTGACCAACAACTTATCCACAAAGCCACCCACAGCAATTGTGGGCAACTGCGTTGCTTGCTCAAAATTAACTGAAGAAAATCCGTGACTTATTCAACTTTACGGGTTTCACCGCACATTGATCAATTTATGATCAATAGCCTACACGCTACGGAATACATGGTTCACAGCGGTACGCAAACACCTTATCCACAGAACCGCCAACAGACTTTGGGGGCAACTCTGGCCGAGCTGTGGAAAACCATCTCAAACCTTCACAAACCGGGGCATCCATCGGTTTTTCGAAGCAAAAGACGCAAATTGATCAAAATACAACCAAACCCATGAAACCCACTGTTCATATGGCCTGCAGCCGATAGCGAACATCTTATCCACAGAACCGCCAACAGAGTTTGGGGGCAACTCGACACCGGGCGCAGACTTTATCCACATCAAAACACCTGTAAAAACCGCCACTTAGCCTGGTCATTTTTCGTACAGACCGCCACAGGCCTTGATTCCCGTGACCTGTGGACAAGCACAAACACCTTATCCACAGGCACGTGCACAGCGATTGTGGGTAACCACCGCTTATCGGCCAACTGTACAAAAAGCACTCATATTAAAAGTTCATCTACACTCACTTTTGCAGTTATATCCACTGGCCCGGGTGAGTGCAGAAGTCCTTGGCGCGATAGAGGGAGATAGACCAGTGATGTGGCAGGGTCATTCCAGCCATCACTGCGCCAAAGGTTTTACGCTGATTGAATTACTACTGACGCTGGCCTTGTTGGCCACGCTTTCGACAGTGGCTTATCCGCTGACGGCGTTGATGGGTAAACGCGACAGGGAACTCGACCTGCAACGCTCGTTGCGGGAAATACGCCGCGCGATCGATTCCTACAAAGAAGCCAGCGACGACGGTCGTATTGAAAAAAGCATCAGCGACAGCGGTTATCCACCCTCACTGCAGGTATTGGTCGAGGGGGTCACGGACAAGACCGATCTCAAGGGCAAAAAACTCTTCTTTCTGCGCCGCATTCCCCGCGACCCTCTCTGCGAATGTCCACACCTGTCGCCTGCGCAAACCTGGCAACTACGCAGCTACAAGAGCACCGCTGATAACCCACAAGAGGGAGAAGATGTATTCGACGTTTCGTCCAGCAGCACTCGGGAGAGTTTGAATGGAACGTTATACAGCCAGTGGTAATCGGGGTTTCACCCTGATCGAGTTGCTGGTGGTCATGGCGATCATCGCCACTCTCATGACCCTGGTGACGCCCCAGTATTTTCGCCAGCACACCAAGGCCCAGGAAACCGTACTGCGCCATAACTTGTCCTCCATCCGCCAGGCGCTGGACCAATACCGTGAAGACCACGGCGCCAATCCCGAGTCCCTGCAAGCCCTGGTGGAACGGCGTTATTTGCGCGAAATCCCCATGGACCCCCTGACCGGCAAGCGCGAAACCTGGCGATTGCAGCCTTCCGATGAACAAGGCCTGGGCGACGTGCGCAGCAGCGCCCCCGGCACCGCCAACGACGGGAGCACCTATGCCGACTGGTAAGCACAACCAGCATGGCTCGGTATTCATGGGCATGTTGGTGACGGTGGCCGTGGTAGCCGTGATGCTGATGGAAGCCGGCACGCTGTGGTCCAGCGTGATGCAGCGCGAGCGCGAGTTGGAATTGCTGGCGCGCGGCAATGAGATTCGCCGTGCGATCGGGCTGTATTACGCGGCCGGCAATACCTTCCCCAAGTCCCTCGAAGACCTGGTACTCGACCGCCGTCAACCGACCATCAAGCGCTACCTGCGCCGTGCCTATGCCGACCCGCTGACCGGCAGCGCCGAGTGGGGTGTCATCGCCGGCCCCGGCGACACCCTCATGGGTGTCTTCAGCAAGGCCAGCGGCACACCCTTCAAGCAAGGCAACTTTGCAGTCATCAATCAGAGTTTTACAGGACAAGGCAGTTATCAAGGGTGGGTGTTTCTGTTTGGCCCTGGGCAGAACAACCCTGCAACCCGCATCGCTCCCACGGAGGATCAACTGACCCGATGACAGTCACGCAATTGGCACACTGATCGTTCCAGCAGTTCGGAACTTGTTTATCTGAATTGAAGGTGGACTAGAGCATGAATAAGTATACGAAGAGACTTTTCAAATGGACGGTGGCGACCGTGCTTCTGGCACCCGCCTTGAGCTGGGCACATGGTGCGCTGGACTTCCCGGCATCACGCGCGGTGAACTGCCAGGCGACCGGCGGTTACTGGCAATCTGAGGATGGTTCCTCCATCGTCGACAAAGGCTGCCGAGAATCCGCAAAGATATTTAACGGCTCGGCCGCGAAAGTATTCCCCGCGCAGCAATGGAATGAGATTGCCCATATTCCAGAGATCAATAACCCATCCTTGGATCAGATCAAGGCCATCATCAAAGATGGTCAGATCTGCTCCGCCAATGATCACAGGAAAGCCAGCCTGGATAAGCCAACGCCCTATTGGACAAAGACGGAGGTCATGCCTGGGCAATCACTCACGATGCGACTTATCGGCACTGCACCCCATGTGCCGAGCAAGTTTTATGCATTTACGAGCCGACCCGGCTTCGATACGGCTACGGATATATTGAAATGGAGTGATCTGGTACCGCTGGGCCCGGAAGAGCGGTTTACCGTCGCTAAAGAAAACTGGCAGACCCCGCCAAGAATCGCCGGGGCTTCGGGTTACTTTGAAATAGTTAGAACAATCCCGAGTGATGTGTCGGGAAGTGGGTTGATCGTGGGTATATGGGTACGGAATGACCCCAATGGCGAATTTTTTATCTCGTGCTCGGATGTGAATTACCAAGGAGGCGGCGTGCCTGAAGAACCACACAACATTGGTTCATTCATCACTGCCGATATGCAAACGGCCAAGCGCGGAGACTCCGTGCATTTCAGGATCTTTGGTATCGACGCGGCGAGAACGGAACTGGTCAACATCATCCATAAACTTACAGCTTCTAATGAAGCCCCCAGTCAGTGGGGGAAAGAAATCGCCGATAAAGTCAACCCTTCCATCGCCAGGATTGGCGAGTTGGAGGGCACGACAATCAGGTTCAATCAAGCCAACCCACTGATCAACTCGACCTATGTCACCAACAAAGGTTACACACAGGCGATGTCAATCATGCCAGGTGAGGACCCAGGCCCTGTTAATCCGGCACCGCCTGTAGCACGAATCACGGGCCCGACAACATTGAAATCGGGACAAGCCTTTACGTTCAGTGGGGCAGGATCAACGGGTAGCAATGGACCTTTACTCTATGAGTGGGCAGTGCCAGGGATGACAGGCGCACAGAACGGCTCGACCATCAGCGGCAAGGCAATCAGCGTCACACAGGCAACTCCGTTCAAGGCACGCCTGCTTGTTCGCGACCAGCAAAACGGCAAAATCAACCAGGCGGTGTGGGACTTTACGGTGACGCCACCAAGTGACGGTGGGGAATACCCGGCGTATGTACCCAACAAACAACCCCCCTATCAGGCAGGCGAGATCGTTTCCAACAAGGGCGCAAATTACGCGTGCAAACCCTTCCCTGCCAGCGGCTGGTGCTCGCAGTCACCCCCTCATTACGAGCCTGGCGCAGGAAGCCATTGGAGCGATGCGTGGGATAAAAAAGACTGAACCCTAAGGCGTTTACGGTGAAAGACAAACGCCGGATGAGTACGGCGTTTGTCTGCACATTATTCATTACGGGTTCAACCATTAGAGCCAAACGTTATTGCGGGGCTAGGGCGTCTATATCAGCCAACGCTATAGTTGAGAGAGTCCTTAACCCTAATTCAACTGGAACCACATTAAACAACGCAGTCCTACCGGCGGTGCCCGCGTGACGACGGGCCGGGAGAGTTATACACAACCGCCCTACCTTGGCACTCCCACAGGGTATTTCCATGCGCACACACTCTTTTATCCACAGCCCCCAGCGCGGCTTCACGTTATTGGAGCTGCTGGTCGTTCTGCTGATCATCGCCCTGCTCGCCAGCTATGTCGGACCCAAGATGTTCGATCGCCTGGAACTGGCCAAAGTGCAAACAGCCCAGGGCCAGATGAAGTCCCTTGCCGACGCCCTGAACCAGTACCGCCTGGACAACGGCAACTACCCCGACGAAACACTCGGCCTGAATGCGCTGAGCACGCGCCCTGCCAACGCAAACAATTGGCAGGGACCGTACCTGAAAACGCTGCCGCCAGACCCTTGGGGCAACCCCTACCTGTACAAAAACCCCGGCGCCCCGCCCAACGATGCAGAGATCATTTCCCTGGGTCGCGATGGCAAGGCCGGCGGTGTGAACACTTACGCCGACATCGTGTACGGGCTGTGACCCGCCATGCGCACGCTGCGGATGGCCCTGACCCTGCTTTGTCTGTCGGGCATCGCCCAGGCCAACTGCTGGCAGTTGGCAGCCAGTCGTTACCACGTCGATCCGCTCCTGTTGTACGCCATCGCCAGGGTCGAATCCGGTCTCAACCCGATGGCTCGCAACGTCAACAGCGATGGCAGCCAGGACATCGGCCTGATGCAGATCAACAGCCGTCACTTGCCGGCACTGGCGCGGTTCGGCATCACCGAACAGCACTTGATCACCCAGCCCTGCACCAGTGTCATGGTGGGTGCGTGGATTCTTGCCGGGTTTATCCGCGAGCAAGGTTATGGCTGGCAGGCCGTGGGCGCGTATAACGCCGGGGCCAAGCCGGACCGTGAAGCACGGCGCTCGCGCTATGCCCTGGCCGTGTGGCGCTACTACGGCGAGTTGCTGCAACAACGCCAGCAACTGGCCAGGCAAACCCCATGATCGACATCGACGCCCGCATCATTCGCGACGGCCATTTGCAGACGCTGCGTCTGCAAGCCCTCGATTTGCCCCAGGCACGCCAGCAATTACAGGCCGACGGCGCCCAGGTCATTTCGCTGAAGGCGCGCCGCGCGTTCACTCTGCCGAGTCGACGCGCCAGGTTTGCCCTCGGCCTGTTTATCCAGGAACTGGTGGTGCTGCTGGACGCCGGCCTGGTGCTGGTGGAAGCGGTGGAAACCCTGCGCGACAAGGCGCCAGCGGGCGTCAACCGCCAGGTCATGAGCGATCTGCTGGCCTCCATGTACGAAGGCAACTCGCTGTCCAGGGCGATGCAGCTCAGGCCGCAGACGTTTCCTTCACTGCTGATTGCCACCGTGGCGTCCTCCGAACACAGCGGCCAATTGGCCGTGGCCTTGCGCCGTTACCATCATTTCGAAGCGCATTTGGAAACCGTCAAAAAGCGCGTCAGCGGCGCCCTGATGTACCCCTTGGTGGTGCTCAGCGTGGGCGCGTTGATCCTGCTGTTTTTGCTGTTCTTCGTGATTCCGCGCTTCGCCTCGGTATTCGATGCGGTCAGCGACCTGCCAGCCACCGCACGCTTCATGGTGTGGTGGGGGGCGCTGGTGGATGCGCGAGGCATGGAGTTACTGATCGGCCTGGCGCTGGCCATCGCGGCACTGGTCCTGATGTTTCGCAGCGCCGGGCTCAAGCGTCGCGCAGCGGGCCTGTTCTGGAAGATCCCCAGCCTGGGCGCCCAGCGCACGCTGTTTATCCTCGCGCGGTTTTATCGCACGGCCGGCATGTTGCTGATGGGCGGGATGCCGGTGGTTACGGCGGTGGAGCTGTCCGGTGCGTTGCTGCCCGTGGAGCGCCAGGCGGACCTGCGCCAGGCCCTGAGCGACATCCAGGCCGGCCAGCCACTCTCCACCGCCCTGGCCCGCCATCAACTGACCACCGCTGTCGCCGAACGCCTGTTGCGGGTGGGTGAGCAAAGCGGCGAGCTGGCGGCCATGTGCGAACGGATCGCGCAGTTTCACGACGAGGCACTGGAGCGGGCCATCGAGCTGTTCAGCAAGGTCTTCGAGCCGCTGTTGATGCTGGTCGTGGGCGGGTTGATCGGCTTGATCGTGTTCATGCTGTACATGCCGATTTTCGAACTGGCAGGTTCCATCCAGGGGTAGCGCGATGAGCGAGCAGACACGGCAATGGCAAGCGCTTGCGACGCAACGGGGCATGAGCTTGTCCAACTACCTGTTGGAGGTGCTGGATAAAGCGCCCGACCAATTACCGACGATAGCCCAGCCCCTCGGCCTGCTCGCCATCGCCCCGGAACACCTCAATGAAGACTGGCGTTTCGATCTACTGGCGCTGCCCCAGGCACTGATCCATAACGTATTGCCTGTGGATAACCACGGCCAGCCGTGCCTGGTGCTGGGAGATCCTTTCACCTTGGCCAGCCGACACTGGCTGCAGTCCTCCAAGACCTTACGCCAACTGCCCCTGGCCATGAGCCTGCCCGGCGCGGTCAAGGCCCAGTTGACTGCGGCCGAAGCCAGCCAACGGGTGATGCAGCCCTTTGGCGACGACGCTGAAAGCGCCCTCGTCGGCCAGTCCGCCCAGGAAATATCCCTGAGCAGCATCGCCCGCGACGACAACCCGGTGGTGCGCCTGGTCAACTCCATGCTGTTCGATGCGCTGCAAAGCCGCGCCAGCGACATCCATGTGGAAACCACACCGCAGGGTCTGGTGATCAAGTACCGCATCGACGGCGTGTTGCAGCAGATGGGCCAAGCCGGCGGCATGGACATGGCCGAGCAGGCGCTGTCGCGGATCAAGGTGTTGTCGGAGCTGGACATCGGCGAGCGACGGGTGCCCCAGGACGGACGTTTCAAGATGAAAATCCAGGGCCGCGAGGTGGATTTTCGCGTGTCGATCATGCCCAGCATCCACGGTGAAGATGCGGTGTTGCGGATTCTCGACAAATCCCAGCGCGGCGAGTCGCTGAGCCTGGAAAACCTCGGCCTGGCCACCGACACTATTGCGCGCATCCGCGTATTCGCCAGCGAACCCTACGGCATGCTGCTGGTGACCGGCCCCACCGGCAGTGGCAAATCCACCACGCTGTACGCCGCGTTGTCAGAGACCAATACCGGCGAGAAAAAGATCATCACCATTGAAGACCCGGTGGAGTACGAACTGCCCGGCGTGCTGCAAATCCCGGTCAACGACAAGAAAGGTCTTACCTTCGCCCGTGGGCTGCGCTCGATCCTGCGCCACGATCCGGACACGATTCTGGTCGGGGAAATCCGCGACGGGGAAACGGCAGGCATTGCAGTGCAAGCCGCGTTGACCGGGCATCTGGTGCTGTCGTCGGTGCACGCCAACAGCGCGTTCAGTGTGCTGGAGCGCTTTACCTACATGGACGTGGACCCGGCCAGTTTTGTCGAAGCCCTCAACGGCGTGGTTGCCCAACGCCTGGTTCGGCGCATCTGCCCGGACTGCGGCGTAGACGCTACCCCCGATCCAGACATCGCCCACCTCGCCCAACTGCCCGAGACCCAGCTCAAACAAGGCCACTACCGCATAGGAAAAGGCTGCGAGGCCTGTCGCCACACCGGCTATCGCGGTCGGCTCGCGCTGGCCGAGGTGTTGACCCTGACCGACAGCATCAAGGAGGGCCTGCTCAACCGCAGTTCGGCCGCCACCTTGCGCGAACTGGCCCGTGAAGCCGGCCACGTGTTTATCCGCGATATCGCCCTGGCCCATGCGGCCCAGGGCGAGACCACGCTCAAGGAGGTTCACCGTGTCATTTCCCTTTATTGAGCACGTGGTGGCGCTGCACAGTGCCAGCGCCGAATGGGCGGCTCGCCCACGCTGGCGCGGTGCACGTATCTGGCACGCGCAGCACACCGGCGAGCCATTGGCCGCTTGCGCCGCACTGCTGGAACAGGCACCTCGGGGCCACGTGGGCTTTCTGGACCGGGCTACCGTGCTGCTGGGCTTTCCCCATGTGCACTACCTGATATTGCCGTGGCAAACCGGCCTGTACAGCGCAGGCGATTGGCAGGCATTTGCCGAAGCCACCTTCAGCCAACAGGTCGGCATCGACCCTGAGCATTGGCAGGTGCAAGCCGCCAACGGTAACTTCGGCCAGGCTTGTGTCGCGGTCGCGACCTCACGGGAGCTGCTGCAAGACCTGCGCGACCTGTTCAAGCTGCACCGCTTGCCCCTGGTCACCTGTACGCCGTTGCTGACCGCCGTGGCGCAGCGGTACTGGCGACAATTGCCCGACGACTGCGTACTGGCCGTGCCCGAAGCCGACAGCCTCAGTTGCCTCTACCGACAACAGGGCACAATCGAGCAGCTGTGCGTGATTGCGACCCAACCAGGCAGCACATTGAGCGACAACCTGTTCACCGCCGACCTGCTGGTCGAGCGGCACGCGCTGACCCCGCTGGTCGTCACCAATAACCCTGCGGACAATCGCCTGGGCCCCGTGCACCCCTGGCTGGAGGCATCGACAGCATGAGAACCAGGCTCGTCAGTGCCTGGCAACGGCTGCGCGCCCGCCGTGCACCCGCCGTTGATTTCCAACACGCCACGGCGACGCTTCGGCCACTGGTGACTGCGCTTTGGCTGATGGTTGCGGTAATGATGTTCGGCCTCTGGCGACAGTGGCAACACATGGAGTACCAACAGCAAAAGACCGATGAACTGGAGCAACACTTTATCCAACTCACCCGCCGCCAGGAGCAGTTGATCCAGGCTGCCATTCGCTTGTCGCCCCAGCAGAAAAAACAGCTGGCAGCCTTCGCCCAACAGAAGGCCAGCCCCTTCGCCCTGATGGATGCCGTGGCCCAGGCCTGGTCGAGAGAAATCGCCCTGACCCGTGTCGAGGTCAACACCCAGGCCCAACTGATTCACCTGGATCTGGAAGCCAAGCAGTTGGGTGATGCGTTTCGCTTCGTGGACCGGCTCAAAGCCCGGCCAGGGGTACAGGTACATCTGCAACAAAGCGCGCTCAAACCCGATGATCCGCAGCACCCGGTGCAGGTCAAACTCAGCGTTGGATCAGGATAGCCAGCCATGGACACCCTCACTCGCTACCTGCCACGTCTGCGCTGGCAACTGATGCAGTGCCAACAGCGCCTGGGCTTCTGGGGCTTGCTGGCGTTGGGTGTGATGGTCACGACACTGGTGATCGAAGTGGCGGTGATTTACCCGGCAGGCGCTACCGACCGCATGCGTCGCCAGGAAATACAGGCCGGCATCGACGAGCAGCCACAGGAGGTGCAGGTCACCGAGCCGGTCGTGGTCGAGCGACTGCCCAGCGCAGACGACTTTGCCCCGCGCCTGGAAAAGCTGCTGGGCGTTCTCACTCAACGCGGCTTTATCATCAAACAAACCACGCTCGCCTACTCCGCCCCCGGCGACAGCGAGCTGCAACGCCTGGACGTGGACATTCCGCTTACCGGCCCGTACACCCTGCTGCGCGACGCCCTGACCGACGTCGCCAAAGAGCCGGCCGTACGCATCGAGCACCTGACTCTGGAGCGCAAGGACATCACCAGCGGCATGCTGAATATCACCCTCAAGGTGAGCGTGCTGGGGGTGACGCAATGAAACTGTCGCCGTATTTGCGCGTGCTGTTAGTGCTGACCCTGATCGGCTGCGGCTGGCTGTTCTGGCAGGACAACGCAAACAGCCCCGACACCGCATCAACAGCGGTAATCCGCCCGCCGGTAGCCGCCTTGCCAGCGCCTGTTGTCGAAGCGGGCACGCCCGTGGTCGAAACAGTTGACCTGTTCCCCGCCCAAACCTGGACACCGCCACCGCCCGTTGCCCCCGTCGACACTTCACCGCCCAAGCCGCCACCGCTGCCCTTCACCGTCAGCGCGCAGTGGCGCTATGAGAACCAATCGAAAATCGTCGTGCTTCAGGGCAACGGCCGCCAGTACACGCTGTGCAACCGCTGTTCGATACCCGGGCGCATCGTGCCCGGCAAGATGCTCGACGCGCACTACCGCCTGGACAAACTCACCGACACCGCTGTGGTGCTGACCTACATGCCGCTCAAGCATGCCAGCACTTTGCGGATGGACACTCACTGACCGGAGCAGGACACGATCATGGCGATACGTACGTGGGTTCCCTTGAGCCTGGCCGCGGCCTTGCTCAGCGCCTGCCAGACTCAACGGGCGATCAAGGAGAGCGACGAGTTGCGCCAGAAGGGCGACATCATCCGCTCCGTCGAAGTGCTGCAAGCCGAAGCCAAACAAGCCCCCGACGACGTGCAATTGCGCACCGCCAACTACAGCAAGCTGGAGTTGCTGGTGGCGCAATACAGCCGCGAGGCCAGCACCGCGCTGATGCGCGGCGACGATGCCGCCGCCATCCGCGCCCTGGAAACCATCCTCAAGTACGACCCCAGTAACCTCGGCGCGCGCCAGGAAATCCAGAGCATCCAGGCGATGAAACAGCTGCGCCCGCAACTGGCACAAGCCTACGAACTGAAGCGTTCCAACCCCGTGGAAGCACTCAACCTGGTGCGCCGGATCATCGCGCAAAAGCCCAACTACCGAGAGGCCCTGGACTTTCGCAATGCCCTGACCCGTGAACTGGTGAGTGCCGACTACCTCAGCGCCGACCTCTCCGAGGCCATGCGCAAACCCCTGAGCCTGGAGTTCAGCGCCCAAAGCCTGACCACGATTTTCGAGACCATTGCGCGCCTGTCGGGGGTCAACTTCGTCATCGACAAGGACGTCAATCCCAGTGCCTCAGCGAGCATGACCGCGAGCCGAACCACCGCCGAAGACGCGCTGAACCTGCTGCTGACCACCCAAGGGTTGGACAAGAAAGTCCTCAATGCCAACACCATTCTGGTTTACCCCCGACGCCCGGACAAAGAACGGGAATATCGCGAGTTGGCCGTACGCACCTTCTACCTTAGCCATGGCGACCCCAAGGTCATCGCCGCCGAGATCAAGCAAGTGCTCAAGCCCAAGGAGGTATTGGTGGACGAACGCCTGAACGCGGTGATTGTGCGCGATGGCCTCGACACCCTGAGCGCGGTGGAAAAACTCGTGGAGGCCATTGATATCGCGCAGTCGGAAGTGACCATCGATATTCAGGTGCTGGAGGTCAGCCTGACCGACGAATTGAACCTGGGCATCCAGTACCCGGAAAGCATCGGCCTGTCCGTGGGCAACCTCGCCAACGTGCCTGCGGGGCTCGCGGGCATCCCGATCAGCGCGTTGCGTGGGATCAATGGCGACAATATCCTGCTCGATTCCGGCAGCACCTCGGCGCGCATCAATATGCTGCAGCGCAGCGGCAACACCGTGACCCTCGCCAACCCCAGGGTACGGGTGCGCAACCGCGAAGAAGCCCAGGTGAACATTGGCGACAAGATCCCCGTGGTCACCACCACCACGGCCAACCAGATCACCACCTCGTCGGTGTCTTACCAGGACGTGGGTTTGCAAATCACGGTCAAGCCCAACATCAGCCTGAGCGATGAGGTAAACCTGGAGTTGAACGTGGAAATGAGCCATATCACCAAGCGCATTCCCGGCTCGGAAAACGTACCGGCCACCTTCGAGCTGGGCTCACGCGCCACCAAGACCCTGCTGACCGCGCGCAACAATGAAACCCAGATCGTCTCGGGGCTGATCCGCACGGCGGATGTCGACGAAGGCTCGGGGCTGCCGTGGTTGAGCCAGATCCCGTGGATCGGCAAGAAGCTGTTTGGCACGAACCAGAATACCCAGCAGAAAACCGAGATCATCCTGCTGCTGACGCCGAGGATCGAACGCAACCTCGACCTGCCGATTTCCCAGATCAGCACCTTTCACAGCGGCACCGAGGCGCGCAGCTCTACACAAGGCATGATCCTGCGCGATACCACCGAGAAGATGATCCTCAAACCGATTGGCGGCGATCCCACACCGACGCTGCCACCGCCGATGCAGCAGCCGGATGCCACCTGGCAACCGCTGCCGCCACCGCTGCCGGAGTTGGTGCCCAAACCGGCCCCAGCGCCCCCTTAATCTCAGAACCTTATGCAGATCAAAATGTGGGAGGGGGCTTGGTGGGTTAGCGCACCACGCCTTCTTCTATGAGCAACTTGAGAATCGCCTGGGCACCTTCTTCGGCGCTCACACCTTTGAGCACCTGCCCACCGCCACCACTGGCCTTCGCCGTTGCCGCCTTCATGCGGTCTGCCCCGCTCTTGGCCTTGATCACCTTGAGGCGCTTGGGCCGGGGCTTGGCCGGTTGCAGCGCCGCGTCGGTGAATAACAGGTCTTCTTCAATTTCGACCTCATGGGCCGCCAGTTCACCGCGCTGCGCCGGGCCGTAGGCACTCTGCCGAGGCTTCGGCGCGGCGTTATCCACCGTCGCCAAAAACGGCAGGCGCACTTTCAGGCGCCGCCGCTGACCACGGGGCAAAGCTTGCAGCACATGGGCCACGCCGCCTTCGATGGACTCCACCTGAGCCAACCCGACAATCAGCGGCCAGCCCAGTTGCTCGGCGAGCAGGAACGGCAGCATCCCCGAGCCCTCACCGGTTTCGGCCTGGCTGCCGGTGAGCACCACCTGGGCGCCGGCCTCGCGCAGGTAGTCACTGAGCACCGGCAAGGCGTCGGCGCCAGCCGGTTGTTCGAGCACATGCAGTTGCGGCAAACCCATGCCCAGGTAGCTGCGCAAGGTGGGTTCGGCGATGTTGCCGGCGTGCAGCACCTGCAACTTATCCCCAGCCATTTGCAGGCCGAGTTCAACGGCACGCGCATCCTGTTCGGCACGGCGCGGGCGCCCTGACGTGGGGTGGGCGCCGATGGATACCAGGCTGATTACATTCGTGGTCATAGTCATGTCCCTAAGCCGCATCGCGCTTGGCGCCGTTGCGGTAGGCCTCGACCGCATCGATCAAGGCTTGCAGAATCGCGGCGCTCTCGCCAATCACCGACAGGTCGGCACGCTTGATCATGTCGCAACCCGGGTCGAGGTTGATCGCCACCACCTTGTCGCAGGCACCGATGCCTTGCAGATGCTGGATCGCCCCGGAAATTCCCACGGCCACATACACCCGTGCGGTGACCCAAGTGCCGCTGGCGCCGACCTGGCGATCACGGGCCATGAAGCCGTCGTCCACCGCCACCCGCGACGCGCCTTCGGTGGCGCCCAGGGCAGCAGCGGTCTGGTGGAACAGGTTCCAATCCTTCACGCCGTTGCCGCCGGAGAAAATGAATTCCGCTTCGGCCATGGGAATCGCCGCCGGGTCCACCGCCACCGCGCCGAGGTCTTCGATACGCGGCAGGCTGCGGGCGAGGGTTGTGGATAACTCCACGGGCAAGACTTCATGGCGCGTGTCGCTGACCGGATCGGCACATTCGACGGCGGCGAGGATCAAGCGTGGCAGTGGCCGCGCCAAGTCTTGCTGGCCGGCACCGGCGCGGCCGATGCACTCGTCACCCTTGATCTGCCACACCCGCGTGGCCGGGCGTTCCTTGAGGCTGGCGGCAAAACGCCGACCCAGCTCACCCCCGCCACTGCGGCTGTCGGGCAGCAGCCAATGGCGTGGGTTGAACTGGTTATCCACAGCCCGCAAACCCTGCACGCGTTGCTCGGGTGAATAACCGTCGAACTCATGCCCATCCAGCACCAGCAGGCGGTCGACACCGGCGGTGGCAAACGCGCTTTCCTTGTGCTCGCCAAACACCACCGCCAACACCGCGCCGTCGTTACCGGCAAGTTGTCGCGCCAGGCCGAGCAGGTCACGGTCGTGGCTGCTCAGGCGGCCGCCGACCATGTCCGGCACTACGTTGATGTAGAACGCAGGCTGCGGCACCTGATGCAGCGGCAACTGCACTTCCACCGCCGCCGTACGCTTGGCCGCGCCGCCCTGCTGGGCGCCGCTGCGGTCGATGCGCTTGATGCCGTTGGGGCCGATAAACCCGACGCCATGGACGTTTTTGCGGATAACGCCGTTCGGCCCCATCCAACTCTGTTGCACCGGCTGCATCGCCGCGTGAAGCGGGTGCAGACGGTTACGGGCGATCCATTCAGCCCTTGGGTCGCGGCGGATAATGTCGCTCATCAGTGCATCTCCGCAGACGTTTGTTGGACAGGACGTTTAGGCACTTTCGCCGGCGCAGTGTCTTCAAGCAACGCATCAGCCACCAGCTCGGCAATGTCCTTGATCAATGGCCGCGGCTCGACAACACCTTCAAGCATCGCCGTGCATTGCGGGCAACCAACTGCCACCAACTCGGCACCGGTCTCGCGGATATCGTCCATGCGCATATCCGGGATCCGTTGCTTGCCAGGAATGTCCGTGATCGGCGCCCCGCCGCCACCGCCGCAGCAGCGCGAACGGAAGCCCGAGCGTTGCATCTCCTTGACCTCGATCCCCAGCGCCCGCAGCACTTGGCGCGGCGCCTCGTATTCGCCGTTGTAGCGGCCCAGGTAGCACGGGTCGTGATAGGTCACGCTGCTGCCTTTGTGCTGCCCCAGGTTCAGCGCGCCGTCACCGATCAGCTCGGCCATGAAGGTGCTGTGGTGCTGCACGAGGTAGTTGCCGTTGAAGGCGCCGTATTCGTTTTTCAGCACATGGAAACTGTGGGGGTCGCAGGTGACGATGCGTTTGAAGCTGTACTTGGCCAAGGTCTGGATATTGCGCGTGGCCAGCAGTTGGAACGTCGCTTCATCGCCCAGGCGACGGGCGACGTCGCCGCTGTCGCGCTCTTCCAGGCCGAGCACGGCGAAGTCGACGTTGGCGGCTTTGAGCACTTTGACGAACGCACGCAGGGTGCGTTGGTTGCGCATGTCGAAGGCTCCGTCGCCGACCCAGAACAGCACGTCGGTGGTGCCCTTGTCACTGAGCAACGGCAGGTTCAGATCCGCCGCCCAGTTGAGGCGACCGCCCGGTGCAAAACCGCCAGGGTTGTCGGTGGCGATCAGGTTTTCCAGGACTTCGGCGCCTTTGTTCGGGGTGGCGCCTTTTTCCAGAGTGAGGTGGCGACGCATGTCGACGATGGCGTCCACGTGCTCGATCATCATCGGGCACTCTTCCACGCAAGCGCGGCAGGTGGTGCACGACCACAGGGTCTCGGCGTCCACCAGGCCGTTGACGATCGGTTGATGCGGGTTGCCGCCGTGTTCGCCAATCGCCTTGCCCGGATACGGGCTGCCGGCGAACTTGGCATCGGTGCCACCAGCCAGGCCGACCACCATGTCCTGGATGAGTTTTTTCGGGTTCAGCGGCTGGCCGGCAGCGAACGCCGGGCACGCCGCTTCGCACTTGCCGCACTGCACGCAGGCGTCGAAGCCGAGCAGTTGGTTCCAGGTGAAATCCTTGGGCTTTTCCACACCCAGGGGCGCGGATTTATCACTGAGGTCCAGCGGCTTCAAACCGGTGGAGCGCCCGCCACCAAAGCGTTCGGCGCGGCGGTGCCAGGCCAGGTGCAGGGCACCGGCGAAGGCGTGCTTCATCGGCCCGCCCCAGGTCATGCCGAAGAACATTTCGGACACGCCCCACAGCACACCCACGCTGAGCAACGCCGCGAGCAGCCAGCCACCGAAGTCGGCGGGCAGAATCCCGGCCACCGGCAGCGTCACCAGGAAGAAACTCACCGAGAACGCCATCAGGCTTTTCGGCAGGCGCATCCATGGGCCTTTGGACAGGCGTGCGGGCGGATTGCGCCGACGCAGGTACATAAAGATGGCGCCGACAAACATCAACACCGAAGCCAGCAGCAAGGCATAGCCGAGGATGCGGTTTTGCAGGCCGAAGCCATGCACCAGAATCGCCAGCAGCGCCGACAGGACAAAGCCCAGCGCCGTGGCGACGTGGGTGTTGGCGATGTATTTATCGCGGGCGACCACGTGGTGCAGGTCGACCATATAGCGCTTGGGCATGGCCAACAGACCGCCGAGCAGGTCGACCTTGGAGGCACGGCCACGGCGCCACATGTTCACGCGGCGCAGCGCGCCGAGGACGGCGAGGCCCAGGGCGGCAAACAAGAGAATAGGCAGCAAGGTGTTCAACATGGTGAAGCTCCCACAGACCACACAGGTCTACTGTGAAACCGGCCTAAATGTGGGAGGGGGCTTGCCCCCGATAGCGGTGGGTCAGCTACAGCTGTATCAACTGACACTCCGCCATCGGGGGCAAGCCCCCTCCCACATTTGAAACCAATCCCACATTGGTTCGGTGTCGGGTCAGAAATCCTTGCACAAGCGCAGGGCGTCGTAGATCGCAGCGTGGGTATTGCGCTGCGCCACACAGTCACCGATGCGGAACAGCAAGTACCCCTCGCCCGCTTCGCTCAGGCACGGCTGCGGTTTGATCGCGAACAGCGCTTCAACGTCGATCTGGCCCTTGTTGCGCGAGCCTTCCTTGAGCCCGTAGTAGATGGCTTCGTCCGGACGCACGCCGTTCTCCACCACCACCTGGTCCACCACCCGCTCCTCTTTGGCGCCGGTGTATTCGTTCTCCAATACCGCCACCAGCTTGTCGCCTTCGCGGTAGACCTTTTCCAGCATCATGTCGCCGGTCATGATCACTTCTTTGGGGTACATGCTGCGGTAGTAGGTCGGGAACGACGTACCGCCAATCGCCACGCCTGGCTTGATGTCGTCGGTGACGATTTCCACCTGGCAGCCTTTGTCGGCCAAAAAGTCCGCCACCGACATGCCGGTGAATTCACAGATGGTGTCGTAGACCAGCACGTTCTTGCCCGGCGCGACTTTGCCGTCGAGCACGTCCCAACTGCTCACCACCAGGCCTTCGGCGGCGCCCCAGTGTTCGTTCTGCTCGATAAACGGATGCCCGCCGACCGCCAGCACCACCACGTCCGGACGCAGGTCCAGGATGGTCGCGGCATCGGCCGCCACGCCCAGGCGCAGGTCGACTTTCAAGCGCGCCAGCTCCAGCTGGAACCAACGGGTGATGCCGGCGATCTGGTCGCGTTGCGGCGCCTTGGAAGCGGTGGTGATCTGCCCGCCGATAAACTCTTTTTTCTCCAAAAGGGTCACGTCGTGGCCACGTTCGGCCGCCACGCGCGCGGCTTCCATCCCCGCAGGGCCGGCACCCACCACGACCACTTTGCGTTTCGGCCCGGTGGATTTCTCGATGATGTGCGGTACGCCCATGTATTCACGGGAGGTCGCGGCGTTCTGGATGCACAGCACATCCAGGCCCTGGTACTGGCGATCGATGCAATAGTTGGCGCCGACGCACTGTTTGATCTGGTCGATCTGGCCCATCTTGATCTTGGCGATCAGGTGCGGGTCGGCGATGTGCGCACGGGTCATGCCGACCATGTCCACATAGCCGCCTTCCAGAATGCGCGTGGCCTGGTTCGGGTCCTTGATGTTCTGCGCGTGCAGTACCGGAACCTTGACCACTTCCTTGATGCCGGCCGCCAGGTGCAGGAACGGCTCCGGCGGGTAGCTCATGTTCGGGATCACGTTGGCCAGGGTGTTGTGGGTGTCGCAACCCGAGCCCACCACGCCGATGAAATCGAGCATGCCGGTGTCGTCGTAATACTTGGCGATCTGCTTCATGTCTTCGTGGGACAGGCCGTCCGGATGGAACTCGTCACCGCACAGGCGCATGCCCACGCAGAAGTCATCACCGACTTCGGCGCGCACGGCCTTGAGCACCTCCAGGCCGAACTTCATGCGGCCTTCAAAGGTGCCGCCCCATTCGTCGGTCCGCTTGTTGACCCGCGGGCTCCAGAACTGGTCGATCATGTGCTGGTGCACGGCGGACAGTTCCACACCGTCCAGGCCACCGGCCTTGGCGCGTTTGGCGGCGCTGGCGTAGTTGCCGATCACGCGCCAGATCTCTTCCGGCTCGATGGTCTTGCAGGTTGCGCGGTGCACCGGCTCACGCACACCGGACGGCGACATCAGGGTCGGCCAGTTGAAGCCGTCCCAACGCGAGCGTCGGCCCATGTGGGTAATCTGGATCATGATCTTGGCGCCATGCTTGTGCATGGCATCGGCCAGGTTCTGGAAGTGCGGGATGATGCGGTCGGTGGACAGGTTCACCGAGCTCCACCATTCCTGGGGGCTGTCGATGGCAACCACCGAGGAACCGCCACAGATTGCCAGGCCGATACCGCCCTTGGCTTTCTCTTCGTAATACTTCACATAGCGGTCGGTGGTCATGCCGCCGTCGGTGGCATACACCTCGGCGTGGGCGGTACTGAGCACGCGGTTGCGGATGGTCAGTTTGCCGATCTGGATCGGCTGGAACATTGCTTCGAAAGCCATGGCACGGTCCTCGGCTTACAACGGCTTGACGGTGAACAAGCCAGACTCAAAGCCCTCTTCGGAGCCTCCGTAGACTTGTTCGGCCACGGTACGGATGGTGCTGCCTCGCGCTTGCAGAATCTGGTCCATGGCGCCGGCAAACCAACCGGTGAACATGTAGTCCACTTTGCGCCCGACCTTGCCGTACACGTAGACGAATGCCGAGTGTTCCAGCTTGACGCTGGCGGTGCCTTTGTCGAGGTCGATGTCCTGAATCTTGAACAGGCCCCAGCCGCGTTGCGACAGGCGCTTCATGTAGTGCTCGAACACCGCGACGCCTTCCAGGCCGTGGCACTCGGCTTCTTTTTCACACCAGTGCCAGGCGGATTTGTAGCCGGCCTTGTAGAGGATTTCGGCGTAGGCGTCGGCGCCCAGCACTTCTTCGATGCCCATGTGGTTGTTGACGAAGAAATGGCGCGGCACGTACAGCATCGGCAGGGCGTCGGAAGTCCAGACACCGGTTTCGCTGTCGACTTCGATTGGCAATTGCGGGGCGATTTTGGCCATGGAAACTTAACTCCAGAAAATTCTTAGGTGTGCCCTCGACGCGAACGGTCGAGGGAAAAATGCGGTGGCTTATTCGCCCCAGACGTCCTTGAGCACGTTGACCCAGTTCTCGCCCATGATCTTGCGCACCACGCGCTCGCTGTGGCCGCGCTTGAGCAGGGTTTCGGTGAGGTTGGGAAACTCGCCCACGGTGCGGATGCCCAGCGGGTTGATGATCTTGCCGAAGCTGGTCAGGCGGCGGGCGTAGCCCTTGTCATGGGTCAGCATTTCGAAGAAATCCTGGCCATGGCCCTGGGTAAAGTCGGTGCCGATGCCAATGGCGTCTTCGCCGACGATGTTCATGGTGTATTCGATGGCTTCGGCGTAGTCGTCGATGGTCGAATCGATGCCCTTGGCGAGGAACGGCGCGAACATGGTCACGCCGACAAAACCGCCGTGGTCGGCGATGAACTTCAGCTCTTCATCGGACTTGTTGCGCGGGTGCTCTTTGAGCCCGGACGGCAGGCAGTGGGAGTAGCACACCGGTTTTTTCGATTCGAGGATGACTTCTTCGGAGGTTTTGGAGCCGACGTGGGACAGGTCGCACATGATGCCGACGCGGTTCATCTCGCCAACGATCTCGCGACCAAAACCCGACAGGCCGCCGTCGCGCTCGTAGCAACCGGTGCCCACCAGGTTCTGGGTGTTGTAGCACATCTGCACCACACCGACGCCGAGCTGCTTGAAGATCTCGACGTAGCCGAGTTGGTCTTCAAATGCATGGGCGTTCTGGAAGCCGAAGATGATGCCGGTCTTGCCCAGTTCCTTGGCCTTGCGGATGTCGGCGGTGGTTTTCACCGGGATTACCAGGTCGCTGTTCTCGCGGATCAGGGTCTGGCTGGCGACGATGTTATTGATCGTGGCCTGGAAGCCTTCCCACACCGACACGGTGCAGTTGGCGGCGGTGAGGCCACCCTTGCGCATGTCCTCGAACAGCTCGCGGTTCCACTTGGCAATAATCAGCCCGTCGATAACGATGCTGTCGGCGTGAAGTTCGGCTGGGCTCATCAGGCTGTCCCCTTATTGGCGATTCATGCGCCGAATCGTCTGCCGGCGCTTTGGGGCCAGCATATGCCCAGGGGCAACCTGAGCCGGGTGCAAAAACGACAGGGGAATTGCCGAAAGCGTCAATCCGCGACAAAGGCTGTTAAGAGAGGTCTGACTGGCGGCTGTTATTTGTCTTACGCTTGAGCCAGAATTCCCGCATCACCTGATATGAGACGGCGCAATGAAATCGATTTTCCTGGCTTTGGCACTCATCGCAACCGGCGTCCACGCGGCCGAAGACACCGACAGCACGCCGTGCGATGGCATCGAAAGCGACACGCAAACCCTGGAATGCGCCTCCTATAACAAAACCACCGCTGAGCAATTGTTGAAAGACAACTACCAGGCCCTGCTGGAACGCATGGGATCGACCTACGGCCACGACAAGACCAAGCTGGCGGACATTACCGCTCGTCTGAAGGACGCCCAACAGAAATGGGAAAAGCTGCGTGACGCCGATTGCGCGGTGGACACCTTCCCGGCGGTGAGCGGCAGCAAGGCGTATGCGATTGCACAAAATGATTGCCTGGCGCGGATGAGCGATGAGCGGTCGGAGTTTTTGGAGTCGATTGGGCAGGAATAAGCGACAATCCCCGCCACTTTTAATCTGAACCAAGGCCATTCATGAGCATCTGTGGCATCGAAATCAAAGGCAGCGAAGTCATCATCGCGGTCGCCTCGCTGGACAACCAGACGCTGACCCATGTCGCTCTGGCCACCAAGAAAATCGCCCTGGAAGACGACGATGAGGCAGCCAACGTCAAAGCCTTCGCCGCTCAGGTGAAGGCGTTTGTGCAGGCCAACGCCATCACCCGCATCGCGATCAAGAAGCGCGGCAAGAAAGGCGAGTTCGCCGGCGGCCCGACCACGTTCAAGATTGAAGGGGTATTTCAGCTGCTGGACGGGGTTGAGGTGACCTTGCTGTCGCCGCAGACCATCAACGCGCAGAACAAGAAGCACAGCTTTGAACTGCCGGCCACGCTGAACAAGTATCAGCATGAAGCCTACAAGGCGGCGTGTTCGGCTCTGCTAAAAAAATAAGCCCCCTCCCACATTCAGGCCCAGCTCACAGTGGATTCTGGTTGTTTTTAGTGCGGTGCTTGTGCAGCAGCCAATCTCCAAACGCCTTGTCTTCCAGCGCATACCCGCCCCGGCTCGACTTCCATACCAACTCCTTGTCACGCAAGGCATCGATACAGGCCTGAATGGTCTGGGTACCCGGCACCACATCGCTGCCCATATCCTCCAGCGCCTTGCTGACCGCGGTGATTGTGCTGTCGGTAAACGGCGCAAAGGGTTCATTGCTGTGCAAGCGTTCCACCATCACCTGCAGCACCGCACGCTGAGGGATGGTCAGGGCGTTCCAGGCGCTTTCGAATTCGGTCCACACTCCCGCGCGCAGCAATTCGGCGCGGCTGTGCAGCAATTGGCCCAGATTGCTCGCCTCGCCCAGCTCCAATGCGACTTCACCGATGATGGTACGCAGCATCTCGGGGCGACGGCCGACCAGCTCGAAGGCGGCGTCGATATCCGCCGCCTTGAACTGGTTGGTCTTGGCCAGGTGGGCATTCAGGTGCGCCGTATAGGCTTGGGTGAACTCTCTGCCCAGCAGTGGAAACGGCGTGATGCTGGAGCCGAAGAACGGCTGGCTCTTGCCCAGGACCAGATGGGCCAGCTTGTCGCGGTTGGAACCGGTGAACACCAGGTGCAAGCCACTGCCGTCCTCGTCACGGCCTTGGTTGAGCTGATCCCGGGCGGCCTTCAGCGCGAACATCGCGTTGATACCGGAATCGCTGCTTAATGCGTGCTGCGCTTCGTCAATCACCAGCACCACGGGTTTTTCGGCAGCGCTGTGGAGCAACTCCAAGGCCTGGGTCAACGTCGCGCCAACGGGCAATTGGGGCTTGCTGAAGTCCCAGGACAAGGTACGCAGAAAGCTCAGTTTCTCGATTCCAATGTTCTTGGCCAGCTTGCGAATGCCTTTTTCATAGGGAACCAGAGCAGTGGCAATAGCACTGGCGATCAAGTCCGCCGGATCTTTGTCTTTGTCAGCCCACAGGTCGACATACACGGCAAGCCAACCCCGAAGCTGACATTCCGGGATCAAATCTTCACGCAAAAATGTACTTTTGCCGGTGCGACGCGGCGCGGCGAGAAACAGGCCAGAGGTGAAATCCTGAATACCGGCCCCCACAAGACCATCGGCAATGCTGCGCGCCAGGGCGGGGCGGCGGAACACAAAGCCGCTGTGCTTGGACATGGTTTTATACTCAATTATGGAAAGGACTATAAATTATAGCTGTGAGTATAATTGACTATAATTGCCGGTCAAACCACCTCCCGTCGCCGATCCTCCCTTGGGCACTTCGCAAACCTTGCCCGATAGCTGCGAGTGAAGTACGACGGTGACTCAAACCCGCAGGCAATGCTCACCTCCAGCACGCTCATGTCGCTTTGACGCAAGAGCTGCCGGGCTTTTTCCAGGCGCAGGCCGAGGTAGAAGTTGCTTGGCGTGTCGTTCAGGTGCAGGCGGAATAGCCGCTCCAACTGGCGTCGGGTGACTTTGATCGCGTCGGCCAGGGCCAAGGTGCTCAGGGGCGGCTCGGTGTGCTGCTCCATCTCGCCGATCACGTGGACCAACTTTTTGTTGTTGATGCCGTAGCGCGTGGCGATCTGCATGCGCTGGTGATCTTTGCGTGGGCGGATGCGGCCGAGCACGAATTGTTCGGAAACCTGGATGGCAAGCTCCGGGCCGTGGGCCTGGGCGATCAGGTCGAGCATCAGGTCGATGGACGCGGTGCCGCCGGCGCAGGTGATGCGGCGGCGGTCGATCTCGAACAGTTCCTGGGTCACGGTCAGGTGAGGATAGGACTCCTTGAACGCATCGATGGCTTCCCAGTGCAGGGTCAGGCGATGGCCTTCGAGCAGGCCGGCTTCGGCGAGGACGCAGGCGCCGGTGTCGATGGCGCCGAGGGTCACGCCGTCGTGGTCGAGGCG
Source organism: Pseudomonas sp. LG1E9 (assembly GCF_003290225.1). Classification (NCBI taxonomy): domain Bacteria; kingdom Pseudomonadati; phylum Pseudomonadota; class Gammaproteobacteria; order Pseudomonadales; family Pseudomonadaceae; genus Pseudomonas; species Pseudomonas sp. LG1E9. The sequence continues at coordinate 194,031 of NZ_CP029983.1, forward strand.
GCGCAGCCAGTGTTCCAGTGCGGGAGTGGCGAACTGCAACGGTTCGAAGCCGGCCACCACCAGTAAGGTCGCGCCTTTTTTCAGCGGTTCCAGCGCGGCGTCGGCGTTGACCGACATGCCATTGCTCGCCAATGCCGCGCCGCCATCGGCACTCAGCACATGCCAACGGTACAGCTCGCCACGAAAGCGGTTGGCCACCCGCAGCGGCTCCAGCGCAGAGATAAAGCCAATGGCCGAAAACCCCGGCATCAGCAAAAAGTAGAAATCCTGGGACATGGTGGCGCTCTCGTCGGACGGGCAGCGTGGCACTGTGATACTCCCGTTCCGGGGCGGATTCAAGGGGGCAGGTCGCTGCAGTGCAAGAGGTGGTCGCCGCCGTGCGTTTTGCCGGCCCCTGGCTTGCGTAACTTGGCTGCACGGCGCACAAAGACGCCGGACCCCACAATAACGACCTGCCGAGGGATCCACCATGAATCGACTGATCAGCCGCTGCGTGCTTGCACTCAGCGCCAGCGCCATTTTGAGCACCAACGTAATGGCAGCGGATGCCGCTTCATGCCAGAACGTGCGCATGGGCGTGGTGAACTGGACCGACGTCATCGCCACCAGTGCCATGACCCAAGTACTGCTCGACGGCCTCGGCTACAAGACCAAACAGACCAGCGCCTCCCAGCAAATCATCTTCGCCGGCATCCGCGACCAGCGCCTGGATATGTTCCTGGGCTACTGGAACCCGCTGATGACCCAGACCATCACGCCGTTTGTCGACGCCAAGCAAGTCAAAGTCCTCGACAAAGCCAGCCTGGAAGATGCCCGCGCCACGCTTGCCGTGCCGACGTACCTGGCCGACAAGGGCCTGAAAACGTTCGCCGATATCGCCAGATTCGAAAAGGAACTGGGCGGCAAGATCTACGGGATCGAGCCGGGCTCGGGGGCTAACACCCAGATCAAGGCGATGATTGCCAAGAACCAGTTCGGCCTGGGCAAATTCCAACTGGTGGAGTCCAGTGAGGCCGGCATGCTCGCCGCTGTGGACCGCGCCGTGCGCCGCAAGGAAGCCGTGGTGTTCTTCGGCTGGGCGCCGCACCCGATGAACGTCAACGTGGCGATGACTTACCTCACCGGCAGCGATGACGCCCTCGGCCCGAACGAAGGCATGGCGACGGTGTGGACCGTAACCTCGCCGACCTACGCCGAACAGTGCCCCAACGTGCACAAGTTGCTGACCAACCTGACCTTCACCGCCGCCGACGAGAGCCGGATGATGCAGCCGTTGCTGGATCACAAGGACGCTATCGAGTCCGCCAAGCAGTGGCTCAAGGATCACCCGCAGGACCAGGCGCGCTGGCTGGAAGGCGTGACCACCTTCGACGGCAAACCGGCTGCAGCCAACCTGCAACTGACCAGCAAATAACCCGCTTTCCATCACCGTTTCGCAGCCCGCACAGGCTGCGAACGGTTTCACCACGCCTGCAAGGAACCGCCCCATGAACCACGACGTCATCATCACCTGCGCACTCACCGGTGCTGGCGACACGACCGCCAGAAGCCCACACGTGCCGGTCACCCCCAAACAGATCGCCGCCGCTGCGGTGGAAGCCGCCAAGGCCGGCGCCACCGTGGTGCATTGCCATGTGCGCGACCCCGAAACCGGTAAGTTCAGCCGCGACGTAGCGCTGTACCGCGAACTGATGGAGCGCATTCGCGAGGCCGACATCGACATCATCGTCAACCTCACCGCCGGCATGGGCGGCGACCTGGAGATCGGCGGCGGCGAGAACCCGATGGAGTTCGGTCCCAACACCGATCTGGTCGGCCCACTGACGCGCCTGGCCCACGTCGAAGCGTTGCTCCCGGAAATCTGCACCCTGGACTGCGGCACCCTGAACTTCGGCGACGGCGACACGATTTACGTGTCCACCCCGGCGCAACTGCGCGCCGGGGCCAAACGCATCCAGGAACTGGGTGTTAAGCCTGAACTGGAAATCTTCGACACCGGCCACCTGTGGTTCGCCAAGCAGATGATCAAGGAAGGCCTGCTCGACAACCCGCTGTTCCAACTGTGCCTGGGCATCCCATGGGGCGCACCGGCCGATACCACCACCATGAAAGCCATGGTCGACAACTTGCCCGCCGACGCAGTGTGGGCCGGCTTCGGCATCGGCCGCATGCAAATGCCAATGGCGGCGCAGGCGGTGCTGCTGGGCGGCAATGTGCGAGTCGGCCTGGAAGACAACCTGTGGCTGGACAAGGGCGTGCTCGCCACCAACGGCCAGCTTGTGGAACGGGCGAGTGAAATCCTCAGCCGTCTGGGCGCACGGGTCATGAGCCCGGCCGAGGGCCGCGTGAAGATGGGCCTCACTAAACGCGGTTAAAAAATGTGGGAGGGGGCAAGCCACCTCCCACATGGGTTCTTCACATTATTCAGGAATGTCTCCATGCGCTTTATCACTGAGATCAAAACCTTCGCCGCCCTCGGCAGCGGTGTTATCGGCAGCGGCTGGGTGTCCCGCGCCCTGGCCCACGGGCTGGATGTGGTGGCCTGGGATCCGGCGCCCGGCGCAGAAGCGGCACTGCGCAAACGTGTCGCCAATGCCTGGGGCGCGCTGGAGAAACAGGGCCTGGCACCGGGCGCATCACAGGACCGCCTGCGCTTTGTCGCCACTATCGAAGAGTGCGTAAAAGACGCGGATTTCATCCAGGAAAGCGCCCCGGAACGCCTGGAGCTGAAACTGGAACTGCACAGCAAGATCAGCGCAGCCGCCAAGCCCGATGCATTGATCGGTTCGAGCACCTCCGGCCTGTTGCCGAGTGAGTTCTACGAGGGTTCGACCCACCCGCAACGTTGCGTGGTCGGGCACCCATTCAACCCGGTGTACCTGCTGCCGCTGGTGGAAGTGGTGGGCGGCAAAAATACCGCGCCGCAGGCAATCCAGGCGGCGATCAAGGTGTACGAATCCCTTGGCATGCGCCCGCTGCATGTGCGTAAGGAAGTCCCCGGTTTTATCGCCGACCGGCTGTTGGAAGCGTTGTGGCGCGAGGCGCTGCACTTGGTGAATGACGGTGTGGCCACTACCGGCGAAATCGACGATGCGATTCGTTTTGGCGCCGGCCTGCGCTGGTCGTTCATGGGCACCTTCCTCACCTACACCCTGGCGGGCGGCGATGCCGGCATGCGCCACTTCATGGCGCAGTTCGGGCCGGCATTGCAGTTGCCGTGGACCTACCTGCCCGCGCCGGAACTGACCGACAAGCTGATCGACGATGTGGTCGATGGCACTCGCGATCAGTTGGGTGATCACAGCATTTCGGCGCTGGAGCGCTATCGTGATGATTGCTTGCTGGCGGTGCTGGAAGCAGTGAAAACCACCAAGGAAAAACACGGTATGACCTTCGCCGAATAACGGACAACTCACCATGCCTGCATTGATCACCTACACCACCCCAGTCCTCCCCGACTGGGTCGACTACAACGGCCACCTGCGCGACGCGTTCTACCTGCTGATTTTCAGCTACGCCACCGACGCGCTGATGGACACCCTGGGCCTGGACAGCGACAACCGCGAAGCCAGCGGCCACTCGCTGTTCACCCTGGAACTGCACCTGAACTACCTGCACGAGGTAAAACTCGGCGCCAAGGTTGAGGTGCACACCCAACTGATCGCCCACGACGCCAAGCGCCTGCACCTCTATCACAGCCTGCATCCAGTGGGCGAAGAACGGGAACTGGCGGGCAACGAGCAAATGCTCTTGCACGTCGACCTGGCCGGCCCGCAGTCGGCGCCGTTTGCCGAGGCGACGCTGGGAAAAATCATCGCCCTGCGCGCCGAACAGGCGGACCTGCCCAAGCCCTCCCTCCTCGGCCGGGTCATTGGTTTGCCCGCTAAAAAATAACCGGCAAAAAAAGCCCCGATCCAGCCGTGACTGGATCGGGGCAGAGGTGCCTTGTGAGAGCGTTACATCCCGAGGGTGACCAAACCATCAAGCTGTGTGCCTGGGTGCAGTGTGCCGGTAAGTGCCGTCGGCAAATGGCCCGAAAACGACACGCTCATAGCCATCTGAGGCATTCGCGCATTCTGCCCTTGCCGACCGCCGGGGTGGCTACCAGAATCGAGGTCGAACCCCGCTCCCCTCACCAGGATAAACGTCATGATGCATGCGGATTTGATTGATCAGGATGACCTGCTGGGCCAACTGCGCTCACTGGGTTTCGAAGTCTCCAGCGGCTCTACTGCCGAGCAGGCCTGTGAATGTGCCGTACGCGGTTTGAGCGAAGCGCGGGCCAAGGCGCTCAAGGGTATGGTTGAGCAGATGTACACCGGCAGCGCGACGATTTTGCCGGCGGTGCGTCAGGCGATTGATAAGCAGCTGTTGCCGGCTTTGGTGCAGTTCAAGCAGAACTCTGGCGCCTGATAAACCGCTATCGGGGGCAAGCCCCCTCCCACATTTTGACCGCATTCGCATGTTGAAACTCGGTCAACGGTGGGATGGGACTTGCCCCCGATGCAGGCGACTCGGTCTAGAGCCTCACACTGGCAAAAGTCGACTCATTGCGCGCCTGGCTCAACGCCGACATCGGCCCCGCCAACGGTGCCAATACCAGCGCCTGCGGAATCGGCATCATCGCCACCTGCTGGGTGGTGTTGGAACCGACGCGCTCATCCCGTGGCGGAATGCCGAAGTATTCGCGGTAGCACTTGGAGAAGTGCGGCGTGGAGACAAACCCGCACACCGACGCCACTTCGATGATCGACATCGGCGTTTGCTTGAGCAGTTGCCGTGCGCGAATCAAACGCAGCTTGAGGTAGTAGCGCGACGGCGAGCAGTGCAGGTATTTCTGGAACAAGCGCTCCAGCTGGCGCCGCGACACGGCGACGTACACCGCCAGCTCGTCCAGGTCGATCGGCTCTTCCAGGTTGGCTTCCATCAGCGCGACGATTTCCTGCAGCTTCGGCTGGTTGGTGCCAAGCATGTGCTTGAGCGGCACACGCTGGTGATCCTGTTCGTTGCGGATGCGCTCGTACACAAACATCTCGGAAATGGCGGCCGACAGTTCACGGCCGTGGTCGCGGCTGATCAGGTGCAGCATCATGTCCAGCGGCGCGGTGCCGCCGGAGCTAGTGAAGCGGTTGCGATCGAGGGTGAACAGGCGAGTGCTCATGGCCACACGCGGGAAAGCTTCCTGCATCGACGCCAGGCATTCCCAGTGCACGCTGCAATCAAAGCCGTCGAGCAAACCGGCGCAGGCCAGGGCCCAACTGCCGGTACACACGGCGCCAAGGCGACGGGACTGGCGCGCCTGGCTTTGCAGCCACGACACGTGTTCACGGGTAACGGTGCGCTGGATACCCACGCCGCCGCACACGATCACCGTGTCCAGGGCCGGGGCTTTGTGCATGGAGGCATCGGGGGTGATTTGCAGCCCGTCGCTGGCCCAGACCTGGTTGCCGTCGACACTCAGGGTTGTCCAGCGATACAGCTCGCGGCCGGACAGTTGGTTGGCCATGCGCAGCGGTTCCACGGCCGATGCCAGGGAAATCAGCGTGAAATTGTCCAGCAGCAAAAAGCCGATGGATTGAGGCGCACGGTTCTGGGGTTGGGCCCCTGAGTTGAACGACGTCATCGCGGTATCTCCTCACACAAAGCGGGTGATGGCCTCAGGCGAGGCTCTTGTTATTGCGCTCTTCGTCGGTAAAGAAGAGAGGCTTTGAATGGATAGAGCAAATGCCGTGCCTAAAATTGAATGGCTATTCAATAAATCCTGAAAACGACCTGTTGATGCCTCTATATAAGCCCGCGCGGGAAGTACGGGATATGGCTTGAAATGATGTAGGAGTAGGTCCGCTCAAGGGGCGTGAGCAGAACGGTAGCACTTGTGGGAAGGCGCTTTGAGGCGTGTGGGATAAGCCTGTCACCCCAAGCACGGGCGACAGCAGGTCGAGGGAAAATCGTTTGGAAGCTACTTATCTGTTTGCGACGCGCTAAAAGGTGGCGCTTTTGGCTTGGGTGTTCACTTTATGAGCAGTGTTGGGCGGACTACCGCTATCGGGGGCAAGCCCCCGATTAGCAGCAACTCGGTCTCAGCACTCCACCGCGCTGACCGCCAAGCCACCCCGCGACGTCTCTTTGTACTTGTCATGCATGTCCGCGCCGGTATCGCGCATGGTGCGGATCACCCGGTCCAGGGAGATAAAGTGCTGCCCATCGCCACGCAAGGCCATTTGCGCCGCGTTGATCGCTTTCACCGCCGCAATCGCGTTGCGCTCGATGCACGGCACTTGCACCAGCCCGCCCACCGGGTCGCAGGTCAGGCCGAGGTTGTGCTCCAGGCCGATTTCGGCGGCGTTGCACAGTTGTTCCGGCGTGGCGCCGAGGATCTCGGCCAGCCCGGCCGCGGCCATGGCGCACGCGGAACCCACTTCACCCTGGCAGCCGACTTCGGCGCCGGATATCGAAGCGTTCTTCTTGCACAGAATCCCCACCGCCGCCGCGCTGAGCAGGTAGTCGACCACGTTGGCTTCGGTGACTTCGTCGCTGAATTTCATGAAGTAGTGCAGCACGGCCGGAATAATCCCCGCCGCACCGTTGGTAGGGGCGGTGACCATGCGACCACCGGCAGCGTTTTCTTCGTTGACCGCCAGGGCAAACAGGTTGACCCACTCCATGGCGCTCAAGGTCGAGCCGATCACATTGGGTTTGCCCAGCTCCTGCAAGCTGCGGTGCAACTTGGCGGCACGGCGACGCACATTCAGGCCCCCAGGCAGGATGCCTTCGTGCTTGAGGCCCTGCTCCACACAGTCCTGCATGGCGCGCCAGAGTTTCATCAGGCCGCTGCGGATTTCTTCTTCGGAGCGCCAGACCTTTTCATTGGCCATCATCAACTGGGCGACGCGCAGGTTGTGGGTCTTGCACAGCTGCAACAGCTCCACCGCGCTGGAAAAGTCATAGGGCAGCACGGTGCGGTCCATGTCCGCCACGCCGCTTTGCGCCTGGGCTTCATCCACCACAAAACCGCCGCCGACCGAGTAATAGGTGTCGCGGTACAACTCGCCGTCATCACCGGACACCACCAAGGTCATGGCATTGGGGTGAAAGGGCAGGTTTTCGTCGAGCAGACGCATGTCCCGTGCCCACACGAATGGCACCGGCAAACGCCCGTCCAGCAGCAGGGTGTCGGTTTCGCGCAGGGTGTGGATGCGCACGCCGATTTGCCCGGGATCGATTGCGTCCGGCCATTCGCCCATCAGGCCCATGATCGTGGCGGTGTCGCTGCCGTGGCCGATGCCGGTGGCCGACAACGAGCCATACAGCTGAACTTCGACGCGCCGTACTTGTTCCAACAATGCACGTTCACGCAGTGCCTGGACGAACAACGCCGCGGCGCGCATGGGGCCGACGGTGTGAGAACTCGAAGGCCCGATGCCGATCTTGAACAGGTCGAAAACGCTGATAGCCATTAACGTGAAACTCCTCGATAAGCACGGGCCGGGCTTGAACGAGCTGCTACGCTCAGATCGCCCAGATGGCGGCATCATCAAGGTTTTATCTGCCGTCACGGCGTCTCACACCGACGCACCCATGCTCACCAGCGTCGCACGCGTGCGAACACCTGTTTTGGCCGTTTTCAGCGGTGCAGATGGGCAAAAACTGCGGTTTTACCTTGGGAAAAACCTGTAAGCGACGTCACCGACACTGGATACGACCCTCCCTGTACTGGATACGACGCCCCCTGTAGGCGTCAGATTTTCACTGGTACATGATCAGTCTCGACTCGTTGGCAAGGCACCGTGGCAGAGCTGTTGTCGCACGCTCCAACCGCAACCCTTATAAAGCGCGGCGCAAGCCGCCAGAAAAAACACAGGAGTCTACCCAGATGAAAGGTTCACCCTCGTTGTTGTTGGCCGCCATGCTGAGTCTGCCAGTCATGGCACACGCTGCAGAACCGGAACAGTGCAAGACCGTCAACTTCTCCGATGTCGGCTGGACCGACATCACCGTCACCACCGCGACCACCAGCGAAGTCCTCAAGGGCCTGGGCTACAAGCCGCGCACCACGATGATTTCGGTACCAGTGACCTACAAGTCCCTGGCCGACGGCAAGAACATGGACATCTTCCTCGGCAACTGGATGCCGACCATGGAAAACGACATCAAGCAGTACCGCGATGCCGGCACCGTGGAAACCGTGCGCGCCAATCTAGAGAACGCCAAGTACACCCTGGCGGTCCCCGAAGCGCTGTACAACAAGGGCCTGAAAGACTTCGCCGACATCGCCAAATTCAAGGATGAGCTGGGCGGCAAGATCTACGGCATCGAGCCGGGTAACGACGGCAACCGCACCATCCAGACGTTGATCGACAAAGACGCCTTCGGCTTGAAAACTGCCGGTTTCAAAGTGGTCGAATCCAGCGAAGCCGGCATGCTCTCCCAGGTTGAGCGCGCCTCCAAGCGCGACCAGGCCATCGTGTTCCTCGGCTGGGAACCGCACCCGATGAACACCCGCTTCAAGATGAAGTACCTGACCGGGGGTGACGATTCGTTCGGCCCCAACTACGGCCAGGCCACCATCTACACCAACGTCCGCAAGGGCTACACCCAGGAATGCAGCAACGTTGGCCAACTGCTGAAAAACCTGTCGTTCACCCTGAACATGGAAAGCACCCTCATGGGTAACGTCCTGGACGACAAGATGAAGCCCGATGCAGCGGCCAAGGCCTGGCTGAAGAAAAACCCGCAAGTCCTCGACACCTGGCTCGCCGGTGTCACCACCGTTGACGGCCAACCTGGCCTTGCTGCCGTAAAAGCGTACCTCGACAAGTAAGTAACGCCGTTGTCCCCGGGGCGGTGCGCTGCCCCGGGATGTTTTCCCTCTTCGCATGTGGACATTCACTACCATGCTGACTGAACAGAAAATCCCACTAGGCCAGTACATCGCTGCCTTCGTCGAATGGTTGACCCAACACGGCGCCAACTACTTCGACGCAATCGCATCGACACTGGAAACGATGATCCACGGCGTGACGTTTGCGCTGACCTGGTTCAATCCGCTGGCATTGATCGGTCTGATTGCGCTGCTGGCTCACTTTATTCAACGTAAATGGGGACTGACTGTTTTTGTCATTGCCTCCTTCCTGCTGATCCTCAACCTGGGGTACTGGCAGGAAACCATGGAGACCCTGGCGCAGGTGCTGTTCGCCACCCTGGTCTGCGTGGTCATCGGCGTGCCGCTGGGCATTGTTGCCGCGCACAAACCGATGTTCTACACCATGATGCGGCCGGTGCTCGATCTGATGCAGACCGTACCGACCTTCGTCTACCTCATCCCTACCCTGACCCTCTTCGGGCTGGGTGTGGTGCCTGGGTTGATCTCCACGGTGGTGTTCGCGATTGCCGCGCCGATCCGCCTGACCTACCTGGGTATCCGTGATGTACCGCAAGAGTTGATGGACGCCGGCAAGGCCTTTGGCTGCTCGCGCCGTCAGTTGCTCTCGCGCATTGAACTGCCCCACGCCATGCCGAGCATTGCCGCCGGCATTACCCAATGCATCATGCTGTCGCTGTCGATGGTGGTGATCGCCGCGCTGGTCGGCGCCGATGGCCTCGGCAAGCCGGTGGTCAACGCGCTGAACACCGCCGACATCGCCCTGGGCTTTGAAGCGGGCCTGGCGATCGTGCTGCTGGCCATCATGCTCGACCGCATCTGCAAACAACCCGACGCCAAAGTAGGGGGTGATGCATGAGCATTATCCGATTCGACAATGTCGATGTGATCTTCTCCAAAGACCCACGCGAAGCCCTCAAGCTGCTGGATCAGGGCATGAGCCGTAACGAGATCCTGAAAAAGACCGGGCAGATCGTCGGCGTGGAAAAAGCCAGCCTGGATGTACAGAAAGGCGAAATCTGCGTGCTGATGGGCCTGTCGGGCTCCGGCAAGTCGAGCCTGCTGCGCTGCATCAACGGCCTCAACACCGTCAGCCGTGGCCAGTTGTTTGTAGAGCATGAAGGTCGCCAGATCGACATCGCCTCCTGCACCCCGGCCGAGCTGAAAATGATGCGCACCAAGCGCATCGCCATGGTGTTCCAGAAGTTCGCCCTGATGCCGTGGCTGACGGTGCGCGAAAACATCAGCTTCGGCCTGGAAATGCAGGGCCGTCCCGAGAAAGAACGGCGCAAGCTGGTGGACGAGAAACTTGAGCTGGTGGGCCTGACCCAGTGGCGCAACAAGAAGCCGGACGAGCTCTCGGGTGGCATGCAACAGCGTGTCGGCCTGGCCCGCGCCTTGGCGATGGACGCCGACATCCTGCTGATGGACGAACCCTTCTCCGCCCTCGACCCGCTGATCCGCCAGGGTTTGCAGGACGAGTTGCTGGAACTGCAACGCAAGCTGAGCAAGACCATCGTGTTCGTGAGTCACGACCTCGACGAGGCGCTCAAGCTGGGCAGCCGCATCGCGATCATGAAAGACGGCAAGATCATCCAGTACAGCGTGCCGGAAGAGATCGTACTCAACCCGGCGGACGACTATGTGCGCACCTTCGTCGCGCATACCAACCCGCTGAACGTGCTCTGCGGCCGCAGCCTGATGCGCACGCTGGACAACTGCAAACGTGTGAATGGTTCGGTGTGCCTCGATCCGGGCGGCGACTCGTGGCTGGACCTGGCCGAAGGCAACACCATCCAGGGCGCTCGCCAGAATGGCGTGGTGATGAACCTGCAGAACTGGGCGCCGGGGCAAGCGGTTGAAGGTTTAGGCCGGGTGCCGACGCTGGTGGACTCGAATATCGGCATGCGCGATGCGTTGCAGATTCGCTACCAGACGGGGAATAAGCTGGTGTTGCATGACAACAACAAGGTGGTGGGGATTCTGGGGGACAGCGAGCTGTATCACGCCCTCCTCGGCAAGAACCTGGGCTAACAAACACTGCAAAACCAATGTGGGAGGGGGCTTGCCCCCGATGGCGGTGCATCAGTAACAAATGTACTGACTGACACACTGCTATCGGGGGCAAGCCCCCTCCCACATTTGAAATCAATGGTGTCAGTGAGGACACCACAAGGCTTTCAACTATCAGCTATAGACACGGCCAAGGAGCTGCCGATGGCTTTCAAACTGATCGAGCACGTCCCGGGTAATCTGCTCCTGGGCGAAGCCCATCAGGTCGTACTCTTGAGGCCCGTTGTGCAGGTACACCTCGGCACGGTAATAGCGGGTGCGTTCTTCTTCAGGCAAGTCGCTCGGCGCCGCCGAGTAAGCGTCCAGGCTCACTTCGTAGACAAACGGGTTGCCCTCTTCCATCTCGATCCGCACACCGATGCAGCGCTTGGATTTACCCAGCAGCGTCTGCACTTCCAGCCCCTGATCACGCAGCGCAATCGCGGCTTCTTCCAGCGCCGGCGTTACGTGCTTGTCCATAAAGCGCTGCACGGTGGCCTGGCTCGGTTGCAGATCCAGGGCGGTCAAACGCTCGCTGAAACCACGACGCCCACGTTCAGCCAATTGCGCCTGCTCCTGTTCGATCGCCGCGTCCTGGCGCATGGCCTTGTGCAAACCGAACATGAAGAAAATCAGCACCACCGAAAACGGCAGCCCCGCCAACACCACCATGGTTTGCATGGCTTCGAAGTTGCCGGCAAACAGCAGTCCGATGGTCACCAGGGTGATCACCGCCGACCAGAAGATCCGCAGCCAGTGCGGCGCATCTTCATCCACGTTGCCGCCTTTGCACGAAAGGTTGGCCATCATCACCGCGCCGGAATCCGCCGGGGTCAGGAACAGCACGAAGCCCACAAAGATCGACACACCGATGACGATTTTCGACGCCGGGTAGTGCTCCAGCAGTTGGTAGATCGCCATGGACGGTTGTTCCAGGGCCGTCTTGCCCAACTCCACCGCCCCCTGGTTCAGCACCAGGTCCAGCGCCGAGTTACCGAAGATCGACAGCCACGCCAGGGTAAAGCCCAGCGGGATCAGCAGCACGCCGGCCACCAGTTCACGCACCGTACGACCACGGGAAATACGCGCGATGAACATGCCTACGAATGGCGCCCAGGAAATCCACCAGGCCCAGTAGAACAGGGTCCACAGGCCCATCCAGCGCTCGGTCTTCTCACCGTCGCCTTCGTACACATACAGGTCGAAGGTTTTCAGCACGATGCCGTTGAGGTAGTCACCGGTGTTCTGCACCAGGCCATTGAGCAGGTGCAGGGTCGGGCCGAACAGCAGCACAAAGATCAGCAAACCGCTGAACAGCACGATGTTGAGGTTGGACAAGCGACGAATGCCGTTCTCCACACCCGACACGGCGGCGATGGTCGCCACGGTGCTCATCACGATGATCACGATCAGCAGGTTGGTGTTGCTGTGTTCCATGCCGAACAGGTTTTCCAGCCCGGACGACACTTGCAGCGAGCCAATCCCCAGGTTGGTCACCAGACCCAGCAGGGTCACGAACATGCCGAAACCGTCCACCGCGTGGCCAGCCGCACCTTTGACCCAGCGCTCGCCCATCAGCGGGTACAACGCCGAGCGCAAGGCCAGCGGCTGGTTGTGGCGGTAGGCAAAGTAGGCCACGGCCAGGCCGACCAAGGCATAGATCGCCCAGCCATGCAGGCCCCAATGCAGGAAGGTCAGTTGCAACGCCTGACGCGCCGCACCATTGCTGGCGGCCGCGCCTTCGGGCGGGTTGAAGTAGTGATCCAACGGCTCCGAGGCGCCGAAGTACAGCAACGAGATGCCGATGCCCGACGAGAACAGCATGCCGGCCCAGGCGCCGTAGCTGAAATCCGGCGTGTCGTCCTTGCTGCCCAGTTTCAACTTGCCGTAGGACGAAAACGCCAGGCCCACCACGAATACCAGGTAAGCGGCGATGACCACCATGTAGTACCAGCCGAAGCTTTTCGACAGCCACGCCTGGGCAATGCCGAGCATGCGCCCGGCCTCCTGCGGGGCGATGATCAGGATGGCGGTCAACAACAGGATCAGCGCGGTGGAGGTGTAGAACACCCAACCGTTGACCCGCACCTTTTCCGGCGGGGTCTTTATAAGAGAGGCAGAACTCATGGCGCAGATGCTCCGGGCAGTGCGAGAGAGAAACACAAGGCAACGGTTATCCCAGGCCATCGATTTTTCGGCAGTCGACGGACGGGTGTTATAAAGACACCCCGAAAATTCTTGCGCCCCGTCGATGCGGTGCCAGGCGCTCAGGTGGCCTGTTTCAAGGGTTTTCCAGGTGTCAGATGTCGCAGCTCCCGGGTAGGAAATACCTGTAGGCAGCGACCATTTGTCGCAGAGCTTATTCTTTGTTGATTGAACGTTCAATCAAAACAAAATAGACTGGCCATCAAGCCGACGGACGTTCATCGCCCATCGGCAGGCCTAAGGAGAGGTGCTACATGCCCAAGGTCGGTATGCAACCCATACGCCGCCAGCAGTTGATCGAAGCCACGCTGACGGCCATCGATCAGGTCGGGATGGGCGATGCCAGCATTGCGCTGATCGCCCGTCTGGCCGGCGTTTCGAACGGCATCATCAGTCACTACTTCAAGGACAAGAACGGCCTTATTGCAGCGACGATGCGCTACTTGATGAACGCGCTGATTGAGAACGTCCACGAACGCAGGCTTGCGCTCACGGACGACAGCCCACGGGCACATCTTCAGGTGATCATCGAGGGCAACTTCGATGCCAGCCAGGTCAACGGCCCGGCAATGAAAACCTGGTTGGCCTTCTGGGCCACCAGCATGCACCACCCGTCATTGCACAGGTTGCAGCGGATCAACGATCAACGTCTGTATTCCAACCTGTGCTGCCAGTTCCGCCGAACGCTGCCGCTGCCGCACGCACGCAAAGCAGCCCGAGGCCTGGCGGCCCTGATCGACGGTTTGTGGTTGCGCGGCGCCCTGTCGGGAGACGCTTTCGACACAGCGCAGGCGCAACGGATCGCTTACGAATACATGGATTTCCAATTGGCCAAGCAGGTGAGTTAGAGCACACATAACCGCTCAACCCCTGAACTGCCGTCGCTCAGTGTTGCCACACCCTCATGGCCCACTTGGCGGCGGTCAACGCCAACCACTTATGCACTTGCGAGGACTTTATGGCCCGTTTCGAACTGCAAAAACTCTACATTGACGGCGGCTACAGCGACGCTGGCAGCGATGCCACCTTCGAAGCCATCAACCCGGCTAACGGTGAAGTTCTCGCCCAAGTGCAACGCGCAACGAAAGAAGACGTTGAACGTGCCGTGGTCAGCGCCGAGAAAGGCCAGAAAATCTGGGCCGCCATGACCGCCATGGAGCGTTCGCGCATCCTGCGTCGTGCCGTGGACATCCTGCGCGAGCGCAACGATGAGCTGGCCGCCCTGGAAACCCTGGACACCGGTAAAGCCTTCTCCGAAACCAAGTACGTCGACATCGTCACTGGCGCCGACGTGCTGGAATACTACGCAGGCCTGGTGCCGGCCATCGAAGGCGAGCAGATCCCGTTGCGCGACACTGCCTTCGTCTACACCCGCCGCGAGCCGCTGGGTGTGGTTGCCGGTATCGGCGCGTGGAACTACCCGATCCAGATCGCCCTGTGGAAATCCGCACCGGCCCTGGCTGCCGGTAACGCGATGATCTTCAAGCCAAGCGAAGTGACGTCGCTGACCACCCTGAAACTGGCCGAGATCTACACCGAAGCCGGTGTTCCAGACGGTGTGTTCAACGTCCTGACCGGCAGCGGCCGTGAAGTCGGCACCTGGCTGACCGAGCACCCGCGCATCGAGAAAATCTCGTTCACCGGCGGCACCGACACCGGCAAGAAAGTCATGGCCAGCGCGTCGAGCTCTTCGCTCAAAGACGTGACCATGGAACTGGGCGGCAAGTCCCCACTGATCATCTTCGACGACGCCGACCTCGACCGCGCCGCCGATACTGCGATGATGGCCAACTTCTACAGCTCCGGCCAGGTCTGCACCAACGGCACACGCGTGTTTGTTCCAAAGCACCTGCAAGCAGCCTTTGAAGCCAAGATCGTCGAGCGTGTTGCGCGCATCCGCGTCGGCAACCCGGAAGACGAAAACACCAACTTCGGCCCGCTGGTCAGCTTCGCCCACATGGAAAGCGTGCTCGGCTACATCGCCAAAGGCAAAGAGCAAGGCGCCCGCCTGCTGTGCGGCGGCGACCGCCTGACCGACGGCGACTTCGCCAAAGGCGCGTTCGTGGCACCGACTGTGTTCACCGACTGCACCGACGACATGGTGATCGTGCGTGAAGAAATCTTCGGCCCGGTGATGAGCATCCTCACCTACGAGACTGAAGAAGAAGTGATCCGTCGCGCCAACGACACCGACTTCGGCCTGGCTGCCGGCCTGGTCACCAAGGACCTGAACCGCGCCCACCGCGTGATTCATCAGTTGGAAGCCGGTATCTGCTGGATCAACGCCTGGGGCGAGTCCGACGCGAAAATGCCGGTCGGTGGCTACAAACAATCCGGTGTGGGTCGTGAGAACGGCATCAGTTCGCTGAACAACTTCACCCGCATCAAATCGGTACAGGTTGAGCTGGGCGATTACGCGTCGGTGTTCTAACAGATACGGGATTCGCCTTTGTGGTGAGCGGGCTTGCCCCGCGCCGGGCTGCGCAGCAGCCCCATCCTGGACACCACTGTTTGACTGACCTGACCATCTCCAAAGAGGGTGCATTTATGTCCCAAGAATACGATTACATCATTGTGGGTGCCGGCTCTGCCGGTAACACCCTGGCGACCCGTCTGACCGAAGACGAAGGCGTCACCGTCCTGCTGCTGGAAGCCGGCGGCCCCGACTACCGCATGGACTTCCGTACCCAGATGCCCGCCGCACTGGCCTTCCCGCTGCAAGGCCGCCGCTACAACTGGGCCTACGAGACCGATCCAGAGCCACACATGGACGGCCGCCGGATGGAGTGCGGTCGCGGCAAAGGCCTCGGCGGCTCCTCGCTGATCAACGGCATGTGCTACATCCGTGGCAACGCCATGGACTACGACAACTGGTCGAAGCTGCCAGGCCTGGAAAACTGGACCTACCTCGACTGCCTGCCGTATTTCCGCAAGGCCGAAACCCGCGATATCGGCCCCAACGACTGGCACGGCGGCGATGGCCCGGTCAGCGTGACCACGCCTAAAGCCGGCAACAATCCACTGTTCCACGCCATGGTTGAAGCGGGCGTGCAGGCCGGTTACCCGCGTACCGAAGACTTGAACGGCTATCAGCAGGAAGGTTTCGGCCCGATGGACCGCACCGTCACGCCGAACGGCCGTCGCGCCAGTACCGCACGCGGTTACCTGGACACCGCCAAGAAGCGTTCGACCCTGACCATCGTCACCCACGCCCTCACCGACAAAGTGCTGTTCGAAGGCAAGCGTGCCGTTGGCGTGCGTTACCTGATCGGCGCGGCTGAAGAGCGCGTTGAAGCCCGTGCGCGCAAGGAAGTGCTGGTGTGCAGCGGCGCAATTGCTTCGCCGCAACTGCTGCAACGCTCCGGCGTCGGCCCGGCCAAATTGCTGGAAAGCCTCGACATCCCGGTGGTCCACGACCTGCCCGGCGTCGGTGAAAACCTGCAGGACCACCTTGAGCTGTACCTGCAATATGCGTGCACCCAACCGGTGTCGCTGTACCCGTCGCTGCTCTGGTACAACCAGCCGGCGATCGGCGCCGAATGGCTGTTCAACGGCACCGGTATCGGCGCCAGCAACCAGTTCGAAGCGGGCGGTTTTATCCGTACCCGTGAAGAGTTCGAGTGGCCGAACATCCAGTACCACTTCCTGCCGGTCGCGATTAACTACAACGGCAGCAACGGCGTGAAAGAGCACGGTTTCCAGGCGCACATGGGCTCCATGCGTTCGCCGAGCCGTGGCCGCATCCAGCTGAAGACGAAGAACCCACGGGACTACCCGAGCATCCTCTTCAACTACATGGCCACTGAGCAGGACTGGCAGGAATTCCGCGATGGCATCCGCCTGACCCGTGAAATCATGCAACAGCCGGCGTTGGATCAATACCGTGGCCGCGAAATCAGCCCAGGCATTGAAGTGCAAACCGATGAGCAGTTGGACACGTTCATCCGCGAGCACGCCGAGACCGCGTTCCACCCGTCCTGCTCGTGCAAGATGGGCACCGACGAGATGGCCGTGGTAGATGGCGAAGGTCGCGTGCATGGCATGCAAGGCCTGCGTGTGGTCGATGCCTCGATCATGCCGATCATCACCACCGGCAACCTGAACGCGCCGACGATCATGATCGCCGAGAAAATCGCCGACAAGATCCGTGGCCGCCAGCCATTGCCGCGCAGCACGGCTAACTACTATGTAGCAGGCGGTGCGCCGGTGCGCGGCAAGCCGATGCGTGAGATTGCGCAGTAACTGATAGACCGCGGCGCTTCCATCGGGGGCAAGCCCCCTCCCACACTTTGATTTGTGAATACATTCCAAATGTGGGAGGGGGCTTGCCCCCGATAGGGCCCGAACAAACAACGCACAACCACCTCCCTTGATCAGCCCCCAGCCCAGGCCTACTCTGTCTGCCTGCCTGCGCTGAGCCGCCCACAAGGAAGGCCCCATGTTCGACCACCACGCCACACTCAAACGGCACTTCAGTGCCCTGCGCACCTGCGCCGAGTTCTTCTCCCTGCGCTACGTGCGCGAATCCGGCCAGTACCTGTCGGTGCGCAAGAACGTCGCCGAACCGCCCCACTTGAGCCACGACGAAGGCGCCATGCTCACCGTGCGTCTCAACGGTGTCGAAGCCTACGCCGCGACCAACGATATCTCCCTTGCCGGCCTGCAAGGCGCCCTTGAGCGTGCCGAACAGCAAGCCCGGCAGATCAAGCCTCACGCCCTGCTCGACCTGCGCGACCAACACGTGTCCAGCGACGTGGCCGACTACCTGTCGCCCGATCTCAGCCAGCCCTTTCCGTCCCTGAGCGACTGCTACCAACTGCTCGGCGACGAATCGGCCGCCGTACCCAGGGATGAGCGTCTGGTCAGTTGGGATGTAAGCCTCGGCCTGACCCATGTCGAGCAGATCTACCTCAACACGGCCGGCGCCGAACTGCGCCAGGCCCAGCGTTTTGTGTTCCCCGGCGTCAACGTCACGGCCTTCGACGGCAACGACAGCCAGACCCGCACGCTCGGCGGCAGTAACTTCGGCCAGCAAGGCGGGTTTGAGGTGATCAACCGCTTCGGCCTGGTCGGCGCCGCGCCGCGCATTGCCGACGAAGCCCTGCAACTGCTGCTCGCGCCGAACACGCCACAAGGCCCGCGCGACCTGCTGCTGATGCCGGACCAGATGATCCTGCAGATTCACGAGTCCATCGGCCACCCACTGGAACTGGACCGTATCCTCGGCGACGAGCGCAACTACGCCGGCACCAGCTTTGTGAAGGCCAGCGACTTTGGCCACCTGCAATACGGCTCCAGGCTGCTCAACGTGACGTTCGACCCGGACATTCCCGAGCAACTCGCCAGCTACAGCCATGACGACGACGGCACCGCCGCCAGCAAACAATTCCTGATCCGCGAAGGGCTGTTGATCAAGCCATTGGGTGGAGCGCTGTCGCAATTCCGATCGGGCATGAGCGGCGTGGCCAACAGCCGCGCCAGCAGTTGGAACCGCGCACCGATCGACCGCATGGCCAACCTGAATATCGAGCCCGGTGACAAGAGCCTCGCGCAGTTGGTGGGCGGCATCGAAAGCGGCATCCTGATGTCGACCAACCGTTCCTGGTCCATCGACGATGCGCGCAATAAATTCCAGTTCGGCTGCGAATGGGGCCAGTTGATCGAAAACGGCGAACTCAAGGGCGTGGTGAAGAACCCCAACTACCGGGCGATTTCCGCGCAGTTCTGGCGCAAGCTCAGCGCAGTGGGTGACGCCAGCACCTCCAAGGTGCTGGGCACGCCGAACTGCGGCAAGGGTGAACCCAACCAGGTGATCCGCGTCGGCCACGCCTCGCCAGCCTGCGTATTCAGCAACGTTGATGTATTTGGGGGAGATGCCTGATGAACAACTTCACGGCATTGGTGCAGTGGCTCAAGCAAGCCATTACCGACAAGGAACAATTTCACCTGGGCTACGCGGCGGAATCGTCCGAGTTCGTGCGCTTCAACCACGCCAAGGTGCGGCAGGCCGGGCAAGTGCAGCAGGCCAGCCTCAACCTCAAATTGATCAACGATGGCCGCCATGCCGACCTTGGCATCACCCTGGCCGGCGAGCCTGAGCTGGATCGCCAGCGCCTCGCCGCCGGCCTGCAACAGCTGCGCGAAACCTTGCCGCTGCTGCCTCTCGACCCGTATCTATTGCTCAACCAGAACGCCTGGCACAGCCACAACGAACAGGCCCAGCCGTTGCCCGACCTGGGCCTCGTACTGGAGGACATCAGCCAGGCTGCCGACGGCGTGGACCTGGTCGGGATCTATGCCGCCGGGCCGATCAGCCGTGGCTTTGCCAGTTCCGACGGAGCCTTCGGCTGGCACCAGGCCAATAGCTTCAACTTCGATTTCAGCCTGTTCCATGCCAACGGCGAAGCGGTAAAGGCCAGCTACGCCGGGCATACCTGGGACAGCGCGGAATTCGCCCGCCGCTTGCAACAGGCCCGCGACCAGCTTGAGTTCCTCGGCCGACCGTTGCATACCCTGCCACCCGGAGAGTACCGCGCCTACCTGGCCCCGGCGGCACTGGAAGAAATCATCAGTATCATCACCTGGGGTGGTTTCTCCGCCCAGGCCATCGCCAGCAAAGGCAGCTCGCTGCAAAAACTGTACGCCGGTGAGCAACACCTCAGCCCGCTGGTAACGGTGAGCGAACAGATCAACGGCTCCCTGAGCCAGGCGTTTTCCAGTGAGGGCTACCCGCGCAGCGATGTCACGCTGATCAACGCCGGCAAGGCCGACGGCCAACTGGTGAACTCGCGCAGCGCCGCCGAATATGGCCTGAGCGCCAACGGCGCCGGCAGCGACGAATCCCCCAGCGCCTTGCAGATGGCCGCAGGCAGCCTGGCCCAGGCCGAGATCCTCAAGCAGTTGGGCACCGGCCTGTACATCAGCAACCTGTGGTACCTGAACTACTCCGACCTGCCGGCCGCACGCCTGACCGGCATGACGCGCTTCGCTACGTTCTGGGTGGAAGACGGCGAAATCAAGGCGCCGGTCAGCACCATGCGTTTTGATGACAGTGTCTACAGCTTGCTGGGTTCGCAGTTGGAAGCGCTTACCGCCGAGCGCGAGTTGCTGTTGTCGGCCAGTACCTATGGGCAGCGCAATACTGCGTCCAACCTGCTCCCCGGCGCCTTGGTAAAACGCCTGACGCTAACCCTCTAAGCACTGCAAACCCAATGTGGGAGCCGGATTGCCCCCTCCCACATTGCTTAGCGTGATTTCAGAGACTTCGTTTCACCTATTCCTACCGCCAAATCCCATCTCACACGTCTCCCCGTGCAGCCTGTTGTCGCCTGCAAAAAACCTCGTTATAACGGTTAGTGGCATACCGCCACACACCGGAAGTGATGCGATGAACCATGGAAGTTTCGTCATACAAAAGCTGTTCAAACACTACAACGTTCACGTGGAGCAACTGGGTCACGACCCGCAAAAGAAGACGGTGCTGATGGTCAATGGCGCGCTGTCCACCACGCGCTCCTTCGCCCGCACCAGCAAATGCCTGGCTGAGCATTTCAATGTACTCATGTTCGACTTGCCATTCTCCGGCTACTCCCGCGAGCACAACACCGACCTGGACCTGGTGACCAAGGACGACGAAGTACAGATGCTGCGCGCCCTGGTCGAGCGTTTCGAGGTCAACCACCTGGTGTCGGCCTCCTGGGGCGGCATCTCCACGCTGCTGACCCTGGCGCACAACCCGCCGTCCATCGAAAGCTCGGTGGTGATGGCCCTGGCGCCCAACCTCAATCAAGCGATGCTCGACTATGTGGAGCGCGTGCGCGTGCTGATCGAGGCCGATGACAAGTCCGCCGTCGGCCACTTGCTCAACGAGACGGTCGGCAAATACCTTTCGCCCCGGCTCAAACGCAACAACCATCGGCACCTGTCGACCATGGCCACCACCGAGTACCGCCAGGCGCGCTTTCATATCCATCAGGTGCTGGGCCTGGGCGACGGCAACTACCTGCCCGCACTGCGGCAGATTGAAACGCCGGTGCATTTCCTCAACGGCGCCCTGGACGAATACACCCCGGCTGCCGAAGCCCAGTTGTTCAAGCAGTACGTGGCGCGCAGCAGCTTTGCCGTGGCCGAGCACACCGGCCATTTGCTCGATCTGGAGTCCCGCGAGGCCGCGTTGTCGGTGCACCGCGCCCTGCTGAATTACCTGGTGGGTGAGCACGCGACGTTGTCGGACTTAGACGAACCGCCAGTGGGAAAAAGCGCGACGGATGGCGCATAATCGCCAACACATAGCCTGCTAACAAAAGGGTTCCCATGCCGAATCGCGTCCCGCTCGATGCCAAGACCGCCCGCTGGCTCCCCTGGGTGGTGGCGATTGCCTTCTTCATGCAGTCGCTGGATGGGACGATTCTGAACACCGCACTGCCGGCCATGGCGCGGGACCTCGCCGAGAACCCGCTGCGCATGCAAGGCGTGGTGATCGCCTACATGCTCACCGTCGCCCTGCTGATCCCGGCGTCGGGCTGGATCGCCGACCGCTTCGGCACCAAGAAAATCTTCTTTGGCGCGATCATGCTGTTCAGCATCGGCTCCTTGCTGTGCGCGTTGTCCAGCAGCCTGACCATGCTGGTGGGCGCGCGGGTGGTCCAAGGTTTGGGCGGTGCGTTGATGCTGCCCGTGGGCCGGCTTGTAGTCTTACGTGCTTACCCACGCTCCGAGCTGGTGCGGATCATGGGCTTCATCACCATTCCCGGCCTGCTCGGCCCCTTGCTCGGCCCGACCATGGGCGGCTGGATGGTGCAATACCTGACCTGGCACTGGATCTTCCTGATCAACCTGCCGGTGGGCATGATCGGTTGCTACGCCGTGTGGAAATTCATCCCCGACCTGCGCGGCAGCGAGCGCACGCGCTTCGATGGCATCGGCTTCCTGCTGTTCGGCGCGGCGATGGTGCTGATCACTATCGCCATGGAAGGCCTGGGCGAACTGCACCTGCCGCACCTGCGGGTGATGTTGCTGCTGTTTGGCGGGCTGGCGTGCCTGGCGGCGTATTGGTTGCGGGCCGGGCATATCGACAATGCGCTGTTCTCGCCGGTGCTGTTCAAGACGCGCACCTTTGCCGTGGGCATTCTGGGCAACCTGTTCGCCCGGCTGGGCAGCGGCGCGCTGCCGTTCCTGGTGCCGCTGCTGTTGCAAGTGGCGCTGGGCTATTCGCCGTCGCAAGCCGGCATGAGCATGCTGCCCCTGGCGGCGGCGGCGATGTTTGCCAAGTCGGTGGCGCGGCCGCTGATCGAGCGCCTGGGTTATCGCATCGTGCTCACCGGCAACACGCTGGCGCTGGGCCTGATGCTCGCCAGCATGGGCCTGGTCACGGAACAAACGCCCTACCCGTTGCTGCTGGGCATGCTCGCGGTGCTGGGGGCGATCAACTCCCTGCAATTTACCGCGATGAACACCGTGACCCTGATCGACCTCGACGACGCCCAGGCCAGCAGCGGCAACAGTTTGCTGTCGGTGGTGGCGCAATTGTCCCTTAGCCTGGGCGTGGCCTGTGCCGGTGCGCTGCTCGGCGGGTTTACTGCCGAAGCGGGCAATGATGGAGTGGACAGTATCCTCGGCGCCTTCCAATTGACCTTCCTCACCGTGGGCATCATGGCGATGCTGGCGGCGGCGATCTTCCTGCAACTGTCGCCAAAAGACGGCAAACGGGTGGCCAACCCGGACCAACATATCGAGCATTAACCGGCGGCTCGTCTAGAACTTGCAGGGAAATTCCCACGGTACTGGTACACTGCGCGACATTTTGTTTTGCAGAGCCAGTCCCGTGACCACCATCGCCACCGCTTTTAATACTTTGCCGCTCTCCGCCGCCATGCTGGCTAACCTCGACTCGCTGGGTTATGTCGAGATGACGCAGATCCAGGCGCAAAGCTTGCCGGTGATCCTCAAGGGGCTGGACCTGATTGCCCAGGCCAAGACCGGCAGCGGCAAGACCGCTGCATTCGGTATCGGCCTGTTGAACCCGATCAACCCGCGCTACTTCGGCTGCCAGGCGCTGGTGATGTGCCCGACCCGTGAACTGGCCGACCAGGTGGCCAAGGAAATCCGTCGCCTGGCCCGTGCCGAAGACAACATCAAGGTGCTGACCCTGTGCGGCGGCGTGTCCCTCGGCCCGCAGATCGCGTCCCTTGAACACGGCGCCCACGTGATCGTCGGCACTCCGGGCCGCATCCAGCAACACCTGCGCAAAGGTTCGCTGGTGCTGGACGGCCTGAACACCCTGATCCTCGACGAAGCTGACCGCATGCTCGACATGGGCTTCTACGACGCCATCGAAGACATCATCAGCAAGACCCCGCCACGCCGCCAGACCCTGCTGTTTTCGGCCACCTACCCGGTGAGCATCAAGCAGTTGGCGTCCAAATTCATGCGCGCACCGCAGCAAGTGAAGGCCGAAGCCTTCCACTCCGATGACCAGATCGAGCAGCGTTTCTTCGAGATCTCGCCGGAAGAGCGTATGGACGCCGTGACCAAGGTGCTGGCGCACTTCCGCCCAGCCTCCTGCGTGGCGTTCTGCTTTACCAAGCAGCAAGTGCAGGAAACCGTGGACCACCTGACGGCCAAGGGCATTTCCGCCGTTGGCCTGCATGGCGACCTGGAACAGCGCGACCGTGACCAGGTGCTGGCGATGTTCGCCAACCGCAGCACCTCAGTGCTGGTGGCCACTGACGTCGCCGCCCGTGGTTTGGACATTGATGCGCTGGACATGGTGATCAACGTCGAACTGGCCCGCGACTCGGAAATCCACATCCACCGCGTTGGCCGGACTGGCCGTGCGGGCGAGACCGGCATCGCCATCAGCCTGGTGGCGCCGTCTGAAGCGCACCGCGCCCAGGCCATCGAGCAACTGCAGAAGTCGCCACTGAACTGGGACCAACTGGACAACCTCAAGCCGCAAAGCGGCGGTCCGTTGCTGCCGGTGATGAGCACGCTGTGCATCGCCGCTGGCCGTAAAGACAAGGTGCGTCCGGGCGACATCCTCGGTGCACTGACCGGCGACGCCGGCATCCCCGGCGCCCAGGTCGGCAAGATCGCGATCTTTGACTTCCAGGCGTTCGTGGCCGTGGAACGTGGCATCGCCAAGCAGGCGTTGCAGCGCTTGAATGACGGCAAGATCAAAGGCCGTTCGTTGCGCGTGCGCATCCTGTAAAAAATCTCCAAACCAATGGAGATCCAAATCAGAATTTGCATGAGGACACCGTTTTGCGCTCGACCGAAGTTGTGATCATTGGCGCCGGCGCCGCAGGCTTGATGTGTGCGCTGACCGCCGCCGGGCGTGGGCGCAAGGTGATGTTGATCGACCACGCGAACAAGGCCGGCAAAAAGATCCTGATGTCCGGCGGTGGCCGCTGCAATTTCACCAATATGTACACCGAGCCTGCCAACTTCCTCTCGCACAACGCGCACTTCTGCAAATCCGCCCTGGCCCGCTACACCCAGTGGGATTTCATTGGGCTGGTGGCCAAGCACGGCGTGCCGTATCACGAGAAGAAGCTCGGCCAGCTGTTCTGCGACAACAAGTCCAGCGACATCCTCGGCATGCTGCTCGACGAGTGCATCCAGGCGGGCGTGAACATGCACCTGGACACTTCGGTGCAGGAAATCGCCAAGGTCGACAGCGGCTATCAGTTGCAGACCACCTTGGGCGAACTGCGCTGCGAATCCCTGGTGATCGCCACCGGCGGCTTGTCGATACCGACCCTGGGCGCCACCGGTTTTGGTTATCAAGTGGCCAGGCAATTCGGCCACGAACTACTGCCGACCCGCGCAGGCCTGGTGCCGTTCACCATCACCGATCAGCTCAAGGACTTGTGCGGCGAGTTGTCGGGCACCTCCGTGGATTGCCTGGTCAGCTGCAACGACCAGAGCTTTCGCGAGAACATCCTGTTTACCCACCGTGGCCTGAGCGGGCCGGCGATCCTGCAGATTTCGTCGTATTGGGAATCCGGCGACACCGTGGAAATCAACTTGCTGCCCGACCACGACGCCCACACCTGGCTGCAACAGCAACAGGCCGAGCGCCCCAACAGCGAGCTGAAAACCTTGCTGGGTGAGATCTTCACCAAGAAGATGGCCAACCTGCTGGCAGAGACGTGGTTTGTCTCCAAGCCGATGAAGCAGTACACCCACGCGGAGATCGCCGACATTGCGCAGAAGCTGGGCAGTTGGCAGCTGGTGCCGGCGGGTACCGAGGGTTATCGCACCGCCGAGGTGACGTTGGGCGGGGTGGATACGCGGGAAGTGTCGTCCAAGACCATGGAGTCGCTGAAAAGCCCTGGGTTGTACTTCATTGGTGAAGTGCTGGATGTGACCGGGCACTTGGGTGGGTTCAACTTCCAGTGGGCGTGGGCGTCGGGTTACGCTGCTGCGCAGTACGCCTAGAGGATGTACTCGGTCAAATGTGGGAGGGGGCTTGCCCCCGATGGCGGTGTATCAGTCAAAGATGTTCTGGCTGACACACTGCTATCGGGGGCAAGCCCCCTCCCACATTTTGATTTGAGGTGTGCCAGGGAATAAATTGCAGTGAGATGTGATCACCACCCTTGCCGTGGCGTCCTTGATAGCTCAATTTAACGGCATCGTCCCGGAAGACTCACGACTTCATGTCATCGACCTCGTTCAAGCAGTCCATGCGGCGCCTGTGGGCCCTGGATAAATTCAGCTACAGCATTCGGGTATTCATCGCCCTCACCGGCAGCATGGCGCTGTGCTGGTATCAGGATGAAATGACGCTGCTGATCCCGCTGTTCCTGGGGATTATCGCCAGCGCCCTGGCCGAGACCGACGACAGTTGGCAAGGCCGCCTCAACGCCCTGGCCGTGACGCTGGTGTGTTTCAGCATCGCCGCGCTGTCGGTGGAGTTGCTGTTCCCTTATCCCTGGGTTTTCGCCATCTCCCTGGCCCTGGCGACGTTCGGCCTGACCATGCTCGGCGCCTTGGGCGAACGTTATGGGGCGATTGCCTCGGCCACCTTGATTTTGTCGGTCTATACCATGATTGGCGTGGACCAGCGTGGCGGCGCCGTCAGTGACTTCTGGCATGAGCCATTGCTGCTGGTGGCCGGTGCGGCCTGGTACGGCGCGTTGTCGGTGCTGTGGCAGGCGCTGTTTTCCAACCAGCCGGTGCAGCAGAGCCTGGCGCGGTTGTTCCGCGAGTTGGGGCGCTATCTCAAGCTCAAATCGTCGCTGTTTGAACCGATCCGCCAGTTGGATGTGGAAGCGCGCCGCCTGGAACTGGCCCAGCAAAATGGTCGGGTGGTGGCCGCGCTGAATGCGGCGAAGGAAATCATCCTGCACCGCGTGGGCAACGGCCGACCGGGGTCGAAGGTCAGCCGCTACCTCAAGCTGTACTTCCTCGCCCAGGACATCCACGAGCGCGCCAGTTCCTCCCACTATCCTTACAACGCCCTCGCCGATGCGTTCTTCCACAGCGACGTGCTGTTCCGCTGCCAGCGCCTGCTGCGTCAGCAAGGCAAGGCCTGCCAGGCCCTGGCCGAGTCGATCCAACTGCGCCAACCGTTCATCTATGACGACAGCTTCGCCGAAGCCCTCAGCGACCTGAATGCCTCCCTGGAACACCTGCGCATCCAGAGCAACCCGGCCTGGCGCGGCCTGCTGCGCTCCTTGCGCGCGCTGGCGGCCAACTTGTCCACCCTCGACCGTTTGCTGGGCGATGCGAGCAACCCGGACGCCCTGGCCGACGCCACCGACAGCAACCTGCTGGACCGTGCGCCGCGCAACCTCAGGGAAATGTGGACGCGCCTGCGCACGCAACTGACGCCGACGTCGCTGCTGTTCCGCCACGCCTTGCGCCTGTCCCTGGCATTGACCATCGGCTACGGCACCTTGCACGCCATCCATGCTTCCCAGGGTTACTGGATCATCCTCACCACCCTGTTTGTGTGCCAGCCCAACTACGGCGCCACGCGGCGCAAGCTCGGCCAGCGGATTATCGGCACCGCCATCGGCCTTACCGTGGCCTGGGCGCTGTTCGACCTGTTCCCCAACCCCTTGGTGCAGTCGATGTTCGCCATCGCCGCTGGCCTGGTGTTCTTTATCAACCGCACCACCCGCTACACCCTGGCCACGGCAGCGATCACCTTGATGGTGCTGTTCTGCTTCAACCAGGTGGGGGATGGCTACGGGCTGTTCCTGCCAAGGCTGTTCGATACCTTGCTCGGCAGCTTGATCGCGGGCCTGGCGGTGTTCCTGTTCCTGCCGGACTGGCAAGGCCGCCGACTGAACAAAGTGCTGGCCAACACCCTGACCTGCAACAGCATCTACCTGCGCCAGATCATGCAGCAATACGCTGCCGGCAAGAGCGACGACCTGGCCTACCGCCTGGCCCGCCGCAACGCGCACAACGCCGACGCGGCCCTGTCGACCACCCTCGCCAATATGCTGATGGAACCGGGACATTTCCGTAAGGAAGCGGATGTGGGGTTCCGTTTCCTGGTGTTGTCCCACACCTTGCTCAGTTACCTGTCAGGGCTCGGTGCACACCGCGACACGCAATTGCCGGCCGAAGTGCGCGAGCATCTCATCGACGGCGCGGGCAAAACACTCGCGACGAGCATTGATGAAATCGCGACAGGACTGGCCAACAAGCAGCCCATTGCGATCCAGAGCGACGCCGAGGAAGCCCTGGCGGCGGACCTGGAGCAGATGCCGGACGAGATAGATGAAGGGCAGCGGTTGGTGCAGACGCAGTTGGCGTTGATTTGTCGGCAGCTAGGGCCGCTGCGAACATTGGCGGCGCATTTGATCAAGGACACCAGCGCGGCTTAGGCCGCTACATCCCATGAGCCTTCATCAACCGCGCATAACTGCCATCAGCCTTCATCTTGGCAATCTCGCGATCAAAGCTCGCGACAATCTGCTCATGCTCTGGGTTCTTCAGGCTCACCAGGATATGCAGGCTGTTTTCACTCAGCGGCTGGGGCAGGAACTCCACCGAATTGCGCACCCGCGCCGATTCCCGTGACAGGTAAAAGCGCGCCACATATTCATCCTCCACCGTCAGCCGCACGCGCTGCGCCGCCAGCATCCGCACAGCCATGGCAAAGTTATGCACAGGGACTTTCTGCAACTGCGCGTCACCATCGAACGCCGCCGAATACGCATAACCGCGCACCACGGCGATGGGGTAGTCGTGCAGTTGCTGCAGGTTCTGATACTCGATGGGATCATCACGGCGCTTGATAAAGCGCACGCGGTTGAGCAGGTATTCGCCGGAGAACTGCCCCAATTGCGTACGGGCGTCGTCGTACCAGGCGTTGATCAGCACGTCATAGCGCCCGTCACCCACGCCCATCAGCGCGCGAGCCCAAGGCACCTGCTCGAAATCACTGGCATAGCCGGCGCGGGCCAGGGCCGTGCTGACAATGTCGGTGGCCAAGCCACCGTTGATCAGCGTGGCATCGGTAAAGGGCGGCCAGGCATCCGCGACCAGACGCAGGCGCTGTGCACATGCCGGCGTCGCCAGCAACAACACTCCCATCAAAGCAACGGCACGAGACAATCGCGGCATGCTCAAAATCCTTGGCGGACAGGCGGTGGCCTTAGCTCAGGCTGCGCCTGAGGTTCTAACATTAGCTCAGATTACACAAAGAAACGGCTGGCGCATGCACTCAATGATGGCAAATTGATTTCACTCACAAAAATAGTTGATTTAGACACCACCGCGCGCCGCGCTTACTATCCAGAACAGACATTCACGTGAGAACACACCATGACAGTCGATTGGGTCTGCAAACATCACACTGACCTGGGCAAGGAGCAGCTGTACGCCATCCTGCGCCTGCGCGGCGAGGTCTTCGTTGTCGAGCAGAAGTGCGTTTATCAAGACATCGACGGGCAAGACCTGGCGGGCGACACCCACCACCTGATGGCCTGGGAAGACGATAAACTGGTGGCCTACCTGCGCCTGCTGGATCCAGAGTCCCAAGGCGGCGATGTGGTAGTTGGCCGGGTGATCGTCGCGTCGGGGGCGCGGGGGACCGGGCTGGGGCACACGATGATGAAAGAAACGCTCAAGCAGATTGACGAGATCTGGCCAGAGACACCGATCTTTCTGTCAGCCCAGGCGCATCTGCAGGGGTATTACGGGCGGTATGGGTTTGTGGTGGCGGGTGAGGAATACCTTGAGGATGATATTCCACATATAGGTATGCGCCGGGCTTGAGGGCCTCATCGGGGGCAAGCCCCCTCCCACATGTGGGAGGGGGCTTGCCCCCGATGGCGTCAGCTGAAACAGTGCAAAACCTTCAGGGATACCCCAACACCTGCTTCACCGAAGCCAGATTGCCTTCGATCCAGCGCCGATCAATTGCGCCCCAATCACGAATCCGATAGTGCCCGGCATGGTTACGGGCACCGTCCTCTTGCTCGAATTCACACACGATATCCAGGTCAGCCAATGCCGCAATCGTGTCCTGCGCCGTGCGCCGAGGCATGCCGGTGGCGTCGGTCAGCGCCGGCACACTGCTGGCCAGCCCACTGTCGATCAGGTACGCCACGTACAGGCGGCGGTAGAAGCTGCTTTTGGTCTTGCTCACATCCATGGTCAGTCGCCTTGTGCGGTCAGGGTTTGCCCTGCAGGTCGCGATACGTGAGGTACACCCGCAGGTCGAATTCCACCTGGTGGTAACCCGGCATCATGTAGTCGCAGAGTTTGTAGAACGCCTTGTTGTGGTCCGATTCCTTGAAGTGTGCCAGTTCGTGCACCACGATCATGCGCAGAAATTCCGGCGCGGCGTCCTTGAACAACGCAGCAATGCGGATCTCTTTCTTGGACTTGAGGTTGCCGCCCTGCACCCGCGAAATCGTGGTGTGCAGGCCGAGGGCGCGGTGGGTCAGGTCCAGGCGATTATCAAACAGCACCTTGTCGATGGCCGGCGCGTTGCGCAGGTGTTCCTGCTTCAAGGCCAGCGCGTAGGCGTACAGGGCTTTGTCGCTCTGCACCGCGTGGCGCTCGGGGTAGCGCTGCTCCAGGTAGGCACCCAACTGGTCCTTGGCGATCAGTTGGCGTACTTGCTCCTGGAGGGCGGCGGGATAGGCCTGGAGGTATTTCAGCGCGGTCATGGAGGTCTGCAACAGGGTTCGAATGGGCGCCAGTGTAGCGAATTCAGCGCATGCGGGCGCGAGACCAGTCGAGCACTTCATCGGCCATCAGCGGTTGTGCCGCCCACGGCCCTTGGATAAACGGGCAGCCATGGGCCTTGAGCCACTGAGCTTGTTCCTGGGTTTCCACGCCTTCGGCCACCACGACCACATCAAAATGCCCACACAGCTCGATAATGCTGCGCGCCATCGCCGTGTCCCTCACCGAACCCGGCAGGCGCGCAACCAATTGCGGGTCAAGTTTGAGGGTGTCGAACGCCAAGTCACGCAGATGCGACAAGGAGCACTGCCCCGCGCCGAAGTCATCCAGCGCAATGCGTACGCCGATGCGGCGCAGCAATTTAAGCTGTTTGGCGGCCTCTTCCAGGTTACTCATCAGGCAGTCTTCGCCGATTTCCACCTCCAACTGGTGCGTCTGCAGCCCATACCGCTCCATCATCTGCTGCAACTGGTTCGCCAGGTTGGGCATGTTGAACTGGCTGCTGCTCAGACTCACGCTCAATACCAACTCGTCATCGAAGGCGCTTTGCCACATCTGACGCTGGGCAGCGACCTGCTGATAAATCCACGCGCTCAGTTGGCTGATCAGCCGCGCCTCTTCCAGCAACGGTAAAAACAGCCCTGGCGGCACGTCGCCGACGCTGGGGTGCTGCCAGCGCAACAACGCCTCGACGCCGCGCAAGCGTCCATCCGCCAGGGAAACCTGGGGCTGATAGACCAGGGTGAACTCCCTGTTTTGGATCGCCGTGCGCACACTGTCTTCGAGCATCAGCCGCGAGCGCGCACGGCCGTTCATTTCCTGGTCGTAATAACGATATTGCTGACGGCCTGCGCGCTTGGCTTCGTACATGGCGATGTCGGCCGCACGCAGCAAACCATTCAGATCCGAGCCGCAATCCGGGTAGGTCGCAATGCCGATGCTCACGCCGAGCATCACATCCAGACCGTCGACCTGCTGGCACACCGAGACGCGCTCGATCAGCTTCTCCGAAATCTTTGCCGCCTGCTCCGGGAATTCCAATTCCAGCAGCGCGGTAAATTCATCCCCGCCCATGCGGCCGATAATGTCGTAGGAGCGCAGGCAGCCCTGCAATTGCTCCGAGACCCAGCGCAGCACCCGATCACCGGCGTCATGGCCCAGGGAATCGTTGACCCGCTTGAAACCGTCGAGGTCCAGGTACAGCAACACCAGGGACTGCTCCGTGCGCTCGCTGCGCAACAGTGTGTTTTCCACTGCCTGATGGAAGCCGCGCCGGTTCAGCAGCCCGGTCAGTGGGTCGGTGACGGCCTGGAATTCCAACTGCTGATGCAAGTGGCGGACCTCGGACATGTCCAGCACCGTCACCACCATGGCCTTCTGCTCGGCGGGCAACGGCGCGCAGGACAGTGCCACCGGCACCTGCTGGCCACGGCGGGTGCGCAGCAGCGCATCGTGCAGACGCCAGGTTTCGCCCTTGCGATAGCCGGCGTACATCTGCGAGTCCAGCCAGGCGGGCACATGGGGTTTTTGCAGGAAACTCAGGAAGTCCTGATCTTGCAACTCCTGGATCGTGGCGTTGAGCAGCCGCGAAATCGCCGGGTTGGCGTATTCGATCACGCCCTCCTCACTCACCACCAGGATGCCCTCGGCGGCGTTATCCAGCACCGACGCATTAAAGGCCCGCGCGGACTCCAGGTCATGGCTCAGGCGCTGCAACGCCCGGCGGTTGCGCTGGTGCTCCAGCAACGCCTGGACCTTGGGCTTGAGGATATGCGGGTCGAAGGGTTTGAACAGATAGTCGATGGCACCACTGGCATAGCCTTCCAGCACGGCGGCGGGCGACTGGGCGTTGGCACTCAGAAAGATGATCGGGGTCATGCGCGTGCGCTGGCTGCCGCGCATCAACCGCGCGACTTCGAAGCCGTCCATGCCGGGCATCATCACATCCAGCAACACCAAATCGACTTCATGTAGCAGCAACAACTCCAGGGCTTCCATCCCGGATGCGGCGGTGATCACCTGCCAGTCATCGCGTTGCAAAAGCGCACGCATGCTGATCAGGTTTTCCGGGTAGTCATCGACCACCAGAAGAACCGAACTGCCATCGCCGTGATGTGGAGCGCATTCCATGCTGGGACTCTTCCTTAGGTCTAATCCGGTCATTTCTGACAGAAAACCCGGACAAACATCAAGGCCTCACTCTAGCCCCGGATCCTGAAAATCAGAAGTGACGTGGATGCCATCATTGCGCCAAAGTTCAGTCAGCCGACTAACGGTCAACCTCTACAGCCCACGGTTCATGGGAAACATGGCTTTTTGGCATTCCTATGGCGTCAATAAATTGCCAGCAAATGTTTAACAACTGGACGGCCACCGCCTATAAAGAACCTGTCAGGCCCCTGGGCCAAAGCCGTCACCCCCTGTAAAAGGCCAACGCCATGATCGACCTCTCCACGTGGAACCTGAGCATTCCGGTCGGCTCGCCCCCCGCGACTATCGACACGCCAAAGCTGCTCAGCGGCTTCAACGACCAGTATTTCCAGGCCGAAGGCAGCAACGTGCAATTCTGGACCCCCGTCACCGGCACCCGCACCGAAAACGCCATCTACCCGCGCAGTGAATTGCGCGAAACCTACGCCGACGGCCGCCTGCGCAACTGGACCTACCCCGACGCCGACAACTTCCTGCGCGCCACCCTGGCCGTGAACCAGGTGCCCTCCAGCGGCAAGATCGTCATTGGCCAGATCCACGCCTATGACAGCCAAAAACCACTGATCAAGCTCGAATACCAGTTCAAGGAAAAGACCCAGACCGGCAACATCGTCGCCAAAGTGCGCATGCGCCCGGATGAAGATGAAAGCCGCGTGATCATCGTCGCGTCCAATGTGCCGCTGGAGAAAAGCTTCACTTACGTGATCAACCTCAACAAGGCTGGGCTACTCAGCGTGTACGCCGCCGACAGTGAATGGAACGAGCGCATCGGCGCGGCCTGGGCGGCCAAGCCGCTGTATTTCAAGGCGGGCGCGTATGTGCAGGACAACAGTGGGGACAGCAAGGAAGGGGCGAAGGTGACGTTTGCGAAGTTGGATATAGATCACGAGTGAAGTGTCCGGTGGTGCCAAGGACGATTCCTCGGTGAAGCTACCTTGTTAAACACACCGCGATTCCTGTGGGAGCCGGGCTTGCCCGAGATAACGGCATAGTTATGCTTAAAGGCTGACACCTAACTCTGTGGTGAGCGGGCTTGTCCCGCGCTGGGCTGCGAAGCAGCCCCAAAACCTTCACCTCAAGTGATTCTGGCATTCTGCGGTGACCAAGTTGGGGCTGCTGCGCAGCCCAGCGCGACTTGAATAACGTGGCCAATACCGCACGCATTCCGGTGCAGGACGTGAGCGATGTGTTTCGGGTGATTGAACATCGGGGTTTCTATTCAACACCTGCAAGCTGATCAAATCCCAGACAAAAAAAGCCCGCATCGCTGCGGGCTTCTTTGTTAGACGCTTGAGGCTTAGTTCACCTTAGCGTTCAACTCACCTTTCAAATACCGCTGATACATCGCTTCCAACGATACCGGCTTGATCTTCGACGCATTACCCGCAGTACCAAACGCTTCGTAGCGTGCGATACACACATCACGCATCGCGGTCACGGTGGCGCCGAAGAATTTACGTGGGTCGAATTCGCTCGGGTTGGTGGCCATCAGGCGACGCATTGCGCCGGTGGACGCCAGGCGCAGGTCGGTGTCGATGTTGACCTTGCGCACGCCGTGCTTGATGCCTTCGACGATTTCTTCAACTGGTACGCCGTAGGTTTCTTTGATGTCGCCGCCGTACTGGTTGATGATCGCCAGCCACTCTTGCGGGACCGAGGAAGAACCGTGCATCACCAGGTGGGTGTTGGGGATGCGCTTGTGGATTTCCTTGATACGGTCGATGGCCAGCACGTCGCCGGTAGGCGGCTTGGTGAACTTGTAGGCGCCGTGGCTGGTGCCGATGGCGATGGCCAGGGCGTCGACCTGGGTCTTCTTGACGAAGTCGGCGGCTTCTTCCGGGTCGGTCAGCATCTGGCTGTGATCCAGCACGCCTTCGGCGCCGATGCCGTCTTCTTCGCCGGCCATGCCGGTTTCAAGCGAACCCAGGCAACCCAGCTCGCCTTCAACCGAGACGCCGCAGGCGTGAGCCAGGGCCACGGTTTGTTGGGTCACGCGCACGTTGTATTCGTAGTCGGTCGGGGTCTTGCCGTCTTCGCCGAGGGAGCCGTCCATCATTACCGAGCTGAAGCCCAGTTGGATGGAGCGCTGGCACACGTCAGGGCTGGTGCCGTGGTCCTGGTGCATGCACACCGGGATGTGCGGGAATTCTTCGATGGCTGCCAGGATCAGGTGACGCAGGAACGGGGCGCCGGCGTATTTGCGCGCACCGGCCGACGCCTGGACGATCACTGGGGAGTCGGTCTTGTCAGCGGCTTCCATGATGGCGCGCATCTGCTCAAGGTTGTTGACGTTAAAGGCTGGGACGCCGTAGCCGAACTCGGCTGCGTGGTCCAGCATTTGACGCATGCTGATAAGTGCCATTGTGTTGTCTCTCCCGGTCGAGGGTCGTTAATCGTGCAAGCCTGCCGTAGCGGCGGCTGCTATTCAAGTTATTGCCGGTCAGGTTTTGCATGCCTGGCCTGCTGAATCGTTATTGCTGTCAGGCTTATTGGGCTTTGCAGCCGCGCCCGATCAAATCGTCGGTAGCCACCCAGTAAACCAGGCCTTCCTCACCTTTCGTGTGAAACGCCAATTGGTCGTTGCTATACAGCACGCCAGAAGCCGCAACATCCTGTTTAAGGCGGTAAACCTGATCGGAACCACCGAGGCGAACATCCACCTCGGATTTGGCCGCATTGGCAAAGCGCCAGTTGACCTCGGCCTTGCTGTCGCAGGTCCAGGTGGTCCACTTGTCGGCAGGTTCTGCCTTGTTGTACATGTTCATGCTGCTGCAACCGGCCAGTAGGGCCAGGGCTGCCAGGGCGAAAACGCCTTTCATTGCCAATCCTCGCAGCGGCGCCAAAGGCCGCCGATGCTGTCGGTTAGTTGATCAGACCCGTCAAGGGCAACCCTGTTCCTGACCGTTGGGCGCGGAGTCGTATTTCTCCAGCCGCTCATTGCCGATGCGCTTGTTGATCACCGGCATGGTCTCGGCTTGCCAGTCCGCCTGGTAGCAGCTCGTTTTCTGCTGCGATGCCGGCTTTCCAGCCTGCTGCGCCGCGCTTGGCGTGCTGCCGCAACCGGCCAAAAGGCCCGCTGCGATCACCAGTGCCAACGACTTGATCATGGGAATGCTCCTTTTCCTGATCACGGGCCTTAACCTTTGGCTCGGGTTTCCAGCACTTCAACGGCAGGCAGGACTTTGCCTTCGACGAATTCAAGGAACGCGCCGCCACCGGTAGAAATGTAGGAGATACGGTCAGCCACGCCATATTTATCGATGGCCGCCAGAGTGTCGCCACCGCCGGCAATGGAGAAGGCCGAGCTTTCAGCGATGGCGTTTGCCAGCACTTTGGTGCCTTTGCCGAACTGGTCGAATTCGAACACGCCAACCGGGCCGTTCCACAGGATGGTCTGGGAGGCTTTCAGCAGTTCGGCGAAGTTGGCTGCAGTTTGCGGGCCGATGTCCAAGATCATGTCGTCTTCGGCAACGTCAGCGATGAGTTTGACGGTAGCGGCGGCGCTTTCGGCGAATTCCTTGGCTACCACTACGTCTACTGGCAGCGGCACACTGACTTTGGCAGCAATGGCGCGGGCGGTGTCCAGCAGGTCCGGCTCGTACAGCGACTTGCCTACCGGGTGGCCGGCAGCGGCCAGGAAGGTGTTGGCAATGCCGCCGCCGACGATCAATTGGTTGCAGATCTGGCTCAGGCTGTTGAGCACGTCCAGCTTGGTGGACACCTTGGAGCCCGCCACAATGGCAGCCATCGGCTGGGCCGGTGCGCCGAGGGCTTTGCCCAGTGCATCCAGTTCAGCAGCCAGCAGCGGCCCAGCAGCGGCGACCTTGGCGAACTTGGCCACGCCGTGGGTCGAACCTTCAGCACGGTGGGCGGTACCGAACGCGTCCATTACAAACACGTCGCACAGGGCCGCATATTGCTGGGCCAGTTCGTCGCTGTTCTTTTTCTCGCCTTTGTTGAAGCGCACGTTTTCCAGCAGCACGAGGTCGCCGGGCTTCACGTCAACGCCACCCAGGTAGTCAGTCACCAGTGGCACGTTGCGGCCCAGGGCATTGCTCAGGTAATCGGCTACAGGCTTGAGGCTGTTTTCTTCCGAGAACTCACCTTCGGTCGGACGACCCAGGTGGGAGCAGACGATGACGGCTGCACCTTTTTCCAGGGCCAGCTTGATGGTCGGCAGCGAAGCCCGGATCCGCGCATCGCTGGTGACAACACCGTCTTTGACTGGGACGTTGAGGTCTTCGCGAATCAGTACGCGCTTACCTTGCAGATCGAGGTCGGTCATCTTCAACACGGTCATGGGTCGCAGTTCCTGAGTTACTGTTGTTGAGGTTGTTTAGAGGCGATGTGCAGATAATGTTCCGCAACATCCAGCATACGGTTGGCAAACCCCCATTCGTTGTCGAACCAAGCCAGGATGTTCACCAACCTGGGGCCGGAAACGCGAGTCTGGCTGGCATCGACAATCGCCGAATGCGGGTCATGGTTGAAATCACAACTGGCGTGGGGCAACTCGGTGTAGGCCAGCAAGCCTTTGAGCGGGCCGCGGGTGGCGGCGTCGCGCAGAATCCGGTTGACCTCCACCGCATCGGTGTCGCTGACGGTTTGCAGGGTGATGTCCAGGCAGGACACGTTCACCGTCGGCACCCGTACGGCTTTGGCCTGAATTCGCCCGGCAAGTTCCGGCAGCAGGCGCTCGATGCCGCGGGCCAGACCTGTGGACACCGGAATCACTGACTGGAACGCCGAGCGTGTACGACGCAGGTCTTCATGATGATAGGCGTCGATCACAGGCTGGTCGTTCATCGCCGAGTGGATGGTGGTGATCGACACGTAATCGATGCCGATCGCCTGATCCAGCAGGCGCAACAGCGGCACGCTGCAGTTGGTGGTGCAGGAAGCGTTGGATACCAGCAGCTCATCGCCGGTCAGGCAATCCTGATTAATGCCGTAGACGATAGTGGCGTCGACATCCGCCTCGCTGGCCATCGGCTGGGAAAACAGCACACGCGGCGCGCCGGCATCGAGAAAACGCTGGCCATCGGCGCGGGTGTTATAGACACCGGAACATTCCAGCACCAGGTCGACGCCCAATGCTTTCCAGTCGATGCCTTCGGGGGTGGCACTGCGCAAGACCTGCACGCAGTTGCCATTAATATGCAGACAATCGTCTTCGACCCGCACTTCGCCAGGGAAGCGGCCGTGAGTGGAGTCAAAGCGTGTCAGGTATTCGATGCTGGCCATGTCGGCCAAATCGTTGATCGCGACAATTTCAAACCCGGCAGCCGCCCCTCGCTCGAACAGAGCACGCAAGACGCAACGACCAATGCGGCCGTAGCCGTTGAGTGCAACTTTGTAGGGACGCGGTTGGGGCATGGGGTTCTCGATCAAGGTTAGTTCGGTGTCGAATGTTCTGACGCCATCGCGGGCAAGCCCGCTCCCACATTAGACCGCGATCCAAATGTGGGAGCGGGCTTGCCCGCGATAGCGCCAGTACAGACAACGCAGACTGACTTAGTCTTCCAGCAGCTCTTCAGCCTGACCCAGGATGTTTTCCAGGGTGAAACCGAATTCTTCGAACAAGGCTGGCGCCGGCGCCGACTCACCGTAGGTGGTCATGCCGATGACGCGGCCTTCCAGGCCCACGTACTTGTACCAGTAGTCGGCGTGAGCCGCTTCGATGGCAATACGCGCGCTGACCTGCAACGGCAGGACCGATTGCTTGTAGCCAGCATCCTGGGCTTCGAACACGCTGGTGCACGGCATGGACACAACGCGCACGTTACGGCCCTGGGCAGTCAGCTTGTCGTAGGCCTGAACGGTCAGGCCGACTTCGGAACCGGTGGAGATCAGGATCAGCTCCGGCTCGCCGATGCAGTCCTTGAGCACGTAGCCGCCACGCGCGATGTCGGCGATCTGTGCGTCGGTACGCACTTGGTGTTGCAGGTTCTGACGCGAGAAGATCAGCGCCGACGGGCCGTCCTTACGCTCGATGGCGTGCTTCCAGGCCACAGCGGATTCCACCGCGTCGGCTGGACGCCAGCAATCCAGGTTCGGCGTGGTACGCAGGCTGGTCAGTTGCTCGACCGGCTGGTGCGTCGGGCCGTCTTCGCCCAAGCCAATGGAGTCGTGGGTGTAGACATGGATCACGCGCTTCTTCATCAGAGCGGCCATACGTACTGCGTTACGTGCGTATTCCATGAACATCAGGAAGGTCGCGCCGTACGGCACCAGGCCGCCGTGCAGCGACACGCCGTTCATGATGGCGCTCATGCCGAACTCGCGCACGCCGTAGTACATGTAGTTACCGCTGGCGTCTTCG
Organism: Pseudomonas sp. LG1E9; assembly: GCF_003290225.1. NCBI lineage: Bacteria > Pseudomonadati > Pseudomonadota > Gammaproteobacteria > Pseudomonadales > Pseudomonadaceae > Pseudomonas > Pseudomonas sp. LG1E9. The sequence goes on from NZ_CP029983.1 coordinate 232,862, forward strand.
GCCGAGACACCTTTGCAACCTTTCCACAGGGTCAGGTTGGAACCGGCCAGGTCGGCCGAACCGCCAAGGAACTCAGGCAGCAGCGGGCCGAAGGCATTCAGGGTGTTCTGGCTGGCTTTACGGCTGGCAATGGTCTCGCCCTTGGCCGCGACTTCGGCGATGTAGGCCGAGGCTTTTTCCGAGAAGTCGGCAGGCAGGTCACCGGCGAGGCGGCGCACCAGCTCATTGGCCAGCTCTGGGAATTCGGCGGAGTAGGCAGCAAAACGCTGGTCCCACTCGGCTTCGGTCGCCAGGCCTTTTTCCTTGGCGCTCCACTCGGCGTAGATGTCAGCCGGGATTTCGAACGGGCCGTGGTTCCACTTCAGCGCTTCACGGGTCAGGGCGATTTCCGCGTCACCCAGTGGGGCGCCGTGGCAGTCTTCCTTGCCTTGCTTGTTCGGCGAACCGAAACCGATAGTGGTCTTGCAGCAGATCAGGGTTGGTTGCGCGCTCTTGCGAGCGGTGTCGATGGCGGTCTTGATTTCTTCAGGATCGTGGCCGTCGACGTTGCGGATCACCTGCCAGTTGTAGGCTTCGAAACGCTTTGGCGTGTCATCGGTGAACCAGCCTTCGACTTCGCCGTCGATGGAAATGCCGTTGTCATCGTAGAAGGCGATCAGCTTGCCCAGGCCCAGGGTACCGGCCAGGGAAGCGACTTCGTGGGAAATGCCTTCCATCATGCAGCCATCACCCAGGAACACGTAGGTGTGGTGATCAACGATGTCGTGGCCAGGACGGTTGAACTGCGCGCCCAGGACTTTTTCAGCCAGCGCGAAGCCAACAGCGTTGGCCAGGCCTTGGCCCAGGGGACCGGTGGTGGTCTCGACGCCTGGGGTGTAGCCGAATTCCGGGTGGCCCGGTGTGCGGCTGTGCAGCTGGCGGAAGCTCTTGAGGTCATCAATGGTGACGTCGTAGCCGGTCAGGTGCAGCAGCGAGTAGATCAGCATCGAGCCGTGGCCGTTGGACAGCACGAAGCGGTCACGGTCGGCGAACGACGGGTTGCTCGGGTTGTGTTTCAGGTAGTCACGCCAAAGTACCTCGGCGATATCCGCCATGCCCATCGGGGCACCGGGATGGCCGCTGTTGGCTTTTTGCACGGCATCCATGCTGAGGGCACGAATGGCGTTGGCACGCTCACGACGGCTGGGCATCGCTGTTCTCCTGAGGATTTGAATAAAGAGTGAATAAAAAGAAACGCAAAAAAGGACCGGCATTTTCCCTCAGCCACCGCCTGCGGGCAATGACAGATAGTCACTTGAGGCTGTTTTTCCTGTGCGTTGCCGGCAATCGCCTGCAGAAATCGGCAACTTGTTCGTCTAACGGTTATAGCGGCGGCTTATAACCGCCACTTATCGATCAATATCAAAACTTTTTGATATTGGCCTTGCGAGGATATGCACCCGTCACTAGACTGCTGGCCTTATGAACCTACCCGTGCCCTCACTGCGTCCCGACGACGGCGATGAACTGGCAGCCTTGTGCAAGGCCGCTGGGGACCCGTTGCGCCTGAACGTCTTGCGTGCGCTGACCAACGACTCCTTCGGCGTACTGGAACTGGCGCAGATCTTCGCCATCGGCCAGTCCGGCATGAGCCACCATTTGAAGGTGCTGTCCCAGGCCGACCTGGTAGCCACGCGCCGCGAAGGCAATGCAATTTTTTACCGCCGCGCCCTGCCCCACACCGACCTGCTCGGCGGCAAGCTGCACGCCGCCCTGCTCGAAGAAGTGGACAACCTGAGCCTGCCAACCGACGTACAGTCGCGCATCGGCCAGGTCCACGGGCAACGCGCAGCGGCGAGTCAGGATTTTTTCGCACGGGTGGCCGAGAAGTTTCGTGCGCAGCAAGACCTGATTGCCGGCCTGCCGCAGTACCGCGACAGCGTGCTGGCGCTATTGGACAAGCTGAGCTTCAGTGATGAGGCGACGGCATTGGAAGTCGGGCCTGGGGATGGCGGTTTTCTGCCGGAGTTGGCGCGCCGCTTTCATCAGGTGACCGCGCTGGACAACAGCCCGGCGATGCTCGAACTGGCGCGACAGCTGTGCGAGCGTGAATCGCTGAGCAATGTGACCCTGCAACTGGCTGACGCCTTGAGCGGCACGCTGATCAAGGCCGACTGCGTGGTGCTGAACATGGTCTTGCACCATTTCGCCGCTCCCGCCGACGCATTAAAGCAAATGGCCGGGTTGCTGCACCCCGGCGGTAGCCTGTTGGTTACGGATTTATGCAGCCACAACCAGAATTGGGCCAGGGAGGCCTGCGGTGATCTCTGGTTGGGTTTTGAACAGGACGATCTGGCCCGTTGGGCCACCGCTGCGGGGCTCGTTCCCGGGGAAAGCCTCTATGTAGGCTTACGTAATGGTTTCCAGATCCAGGTTCGCCATTTTCAGCGACCGGCTGGCGACACTCACCATCGGTAATATCAGGAAAACATCGAGATGAGCGAATACTCCCTTTTCACCTCCGAGTCCGTGTCTGAAGGGCATCCGGACAAAATCGCCGACCAGATTTCTGATGCGGTGCTGGACGCCATCATTGCTGAAGACAAGTTCGCCCGCGTGGCGTGCGAGACTCTGGTGAAAACCGGTGTAGCGATCATCGCTGGCGAAGTGACCACCACCGCCTGGGTTGACCTGGAGCAGATCGTCCGTGACGTGATCACCGAGATCGGCTACACCAGCTCCGACGTCGGCTTCGACGGCGCGACCTGCGGTGTGATGAACATCATCGGCAAGCAGTCCCCGGACATCAACCAAGGTGTCGACCGTGCCAAGCCAGAAGACCAGGGTGCCGGTGACCAAGGCCTGATGTTCGGCTACGCCAGCAACGAAACTGAAGTGCTGATGCCAGCACCGATCACCTTCTCGCACCAGCTTGTGCAACGTCAGGCCGACGCGCGTAAATCCGGCCTGCTGCCTTGGCTGCGCCCGGACGCCAAGTCCCAGGTGACCTGCCGCTACGAAGGCGGCAAGGTGGTGGGTATCGACGCTGTCGTGTTGTCGACCCAGCACAACCCTGACGTGTCCTACGCCGACCTGCGTGAAGGCGTGATGGAGCTGATCGTCAAGCACGTACTGCCGGCCGAACTGCTGAGCAAAGACACCCAGTTCCACATCAACCCGACTGGCCAGTTCATCATCGGTGGCCCGGTGGGCGACTGCGGCCTGACCGGTCGCAAGATCATCGTCGACAGCTACGGCGGCATGGCGCGTCACGGCGGTGGCGCGTTCTCCGGTAAAGATCCGTCCAAGGTTGACCGTTCGGCCGCCTACGCCGGTCGTTACGTGGCCAAGAACATCGTTGCGGCTGGCCTGGCCGAGCGCTGCGAAATTCAGGTGTCCTACGCCATTGGTGTGGCCCAGCCTACGTCGATCTCGCTGAATACCTTCGGCACCGGCAAGATCAGCGACGACAAGATCGTCAAGTTGGTGCGTGAGATCTTCGACCTGCGCCCGTACGCGATCACCACCATGCTCGACCTGCTGCACCCGATGTACCAGGAAACCGCAGCCTACGGCCACTTCGGTCGTACCCCTGCGCAAAAGACTGTCGGCGACGACACCTTCACCACGTTCACCTGGGAAAAAACCGACCGCGCCAACGACCTGCGCACCGCCGCCGGCCTGTAAGCACGCGCTGCACCCAAAAGCCCTGCCGGGTTCGCCCGGCGGGGCTTTTTATGGCCTGCGCGACCCCTTTCACATTTTTTGGATCCAAACCTTGCAGGCCCAATGATGGCCCTCTAGAATCCGCGCCCTCTCGGGCCCTCTAACCTTATCTGGATATTGACCTGCGCCAGCCCGGGATAGACACGTGCACAGGCAATCGAACATTGAGGTTTTTCATGCGCATCTCCACGCTCGCCCCTGCTGCCCTTCTGCTCAGCCTGTTCGCCCTGCCGGCCCACGCCGCTGACCTGAGCGCACTGAGTGGCGCCCTGACCTCCCAGCTGGGCGGCGGCAACTCCGGCGACTGCCAAAAACAAGCCGCAGACCTGCAAACCAAGATCGATGCGGCCGAAGCCAGCAAAGACACCTTGAAAGTGAAGGCCTTCAAAGCGGCGCAAGACCAGATCAACAAAGGTTGTGACAAACTTTCCGAGGCCCAGGCCAAAGCCGACGCCAAGCAGCAAACCCAAGAGGCCAAGGCTGATAAGCCGGATGCCGTGAAAGCCTTGGGCGGTCTGTTCAAGTAAGTAGAAACACCCGGTAAAAAGCCCCGCACTGTCGGGGCTTTTTTGTGGCCGTGAGGTTCATTTAGGCTGGGCACCCTTTCCGAGCAAGGATGCTCATGATGCGTTTATTGGTTGCCCTGTTACTCAGCACGTTCCCCTTCTTGGCATCGGCCGAAGACTGCCCCGACGAGGCCAGGACACAGGTCGACACCCTGGCCGAACAGGTCCGCCTGTGGGATGACAGCTACCACCGCCTCGGCCAATCCCCCGTCCATGATGAGCTCTACGACCAGGCCCGCCGGCGCCTGACCCATTGGCGCCAATGCGTCCCTCCAACCCCCTCGAAACCTGATAACCCACTGGCTAGCGCTCGGGGCACCTTGCCACATCCGGTTGTGCATACCGGCCTGGAAAAACTCCTGGATGAACAGGCCGTCGGCGCCTGGCTGGACACCCGACACGACGTGTGGATCCAACCCAAGGTCGACGGCGTTGCAGTGACGCTGGTGTACCGTCAGGGCCGCTTGAAGCAGGTGATCAGCCGCGGCGATGGCACTCTCGGCCAGGACTGGTCAGCCTCCGCCCGCAGGATCCCCGGCATTGTCCAGCAACTGCCGGAGCCCATCGATGTGGTGCTGCAAGGCGAGCTGTATTGGCGCCTCGACGACCACGTGCAATCGGCCCTGGGCGGGCTCAATGCCCGCAGCAAGGTGGCCGGCCTGATGAATCGCCGGCAGCTGAGTAACGCCGACGCCGCCGGTATCGGCCTGTTTGTCTGGGCCTGGCCGGACGGCCCGGCCGTTTTTACCGAACGCCTGGCGATCCTGGCACGCTGGGGTTTCACCGACAGCCAGCGCTATAGCCAGCCCGCCCGGACGATCACCGAAGCCGCGCACTGGCGCACCTATTGGTACAACCACACACTGCCCTTCGCCAGCGACGGGGTGGTACTGCATCAGGCATCACAGGTGCCCGCCAAGCGCTGGCAAGTCAGCGCACCCTACTGGGCTGTCGCCTGGAAGTACCCCGCTTCCAGGGCGTTGGCCCTGGTCCGCAAGGTGCAGTTCAAGATCGGCCGCACGGGGCGCATAACGCCGATTCTGGAACTGGAGCCAGTGCGGCTGGACGACCGACAGATCAGCCGGGTCAGCGCCGGCTCGCTGAAACGCTGGCAGGCGCTGGATATTCGCCCTGGCGACCAGGTGTCCATCAGCCTGGCAGGCCAAGTGATCCCGCGACTGGACCAGGTGATCCTGCGCAATACCAAACGGATCGACCTTCCTGTCCCCGACCCGCAGGACTTTCACGCCCTGAGTTGCTGGCAACTGGACCCAGGCTGCGAAGAACAGCTGCTCGCACGCCTGACCTGGCTGAGCGGCAACCAGGGCCTGGCGTTGCCGCACATGGGTCGCGAGACATGGAACATATTGATCCAGGCCGGTCTAATCGCAGGCTTTCTCGATTGGTTAACCCTGGATACGACAGAGCTTGCTAACATTGATGGCTTGGGTGAGCGCAGCCGCGCACGACTGCTCGACAGCCTTCACAGCGCTCGGCAACGACCCTTTGCACAATGGCTCAAAGCCTTGGGTGTGCCGCCTGCGGCCCGCAGCAATCTGGAGGGCAACTGGCAGACGCTGGTCGCCAGAGATACCCAGGCCTGGTTGGCCATCGATGGCATAGGTCCGGGGCGTGCAGCGCAACTGAGCGCTTTTTTCCGCGATCCACAAGTACTGGCTTTGGCTGAAACATTACGCGTGGCAGGAATAGACGGGTTTTAAACCCCGCCCAGCCACCCTTAAACCACCGCAGAATTCACCCTGCACTTTGCGACCCTGGAGCTCCACATGAAATTCCTCGCCCCTTTTGCCCTGCTGACCGTCGCAAGCTTCATGGCCACGCCACTGCTGGCCGCTGAAGAAGCCCCCCAACTCACCGGCTGCGCCGCCAAGCGCCAGGCCATCAGCACCCAGATCGAACAAGCCAAGGCCCACGGCAACAGCGCCCAACAGGCCGGCCTGGAAAAAGCCTTGAGCGAAGTCACCGCCAACTGCACCGACGCCTCGTTGAGAAAGGAGCGGGAAAACAAAGTGCTCGACGCCAAGCACGAGGTCAGCCGCCGTCAGGCCGACCTCGACAAGGCGATGAAAAAAGGCGACTCGGAGAAGATCAACAAACGTAAGGACAAACTCGCCGAGTCCCGCAAGGAACTGCAGGACGCCGTGGAAGAACTCGACCAGTAAAACCGGTCAGTGGTCACGAAACTGTTTATGGCAGGCACTGCAGGCGTCTTCGACTTTCTGTACGGCAGGCGAAAGGTTACTGGCCTTGTAGGGCTGCACCTGGCTGGCGATCACCAACTCGCCGGTGGCCGCTTCCAGGTCGCGAGCCAATTGCTGGAATTGCGCCTGTTTTTGCCACACGTCATCCTTGGCGCTGGTGTGATCTTGCTCGCGCACGCTCGGAAAATGCTTCCATGGTTCATGGGACAACGCATCGAGCTTGACCGCGCCTTCGGCGAATTTCGCGCCGTCGAACGGAATGCGTCCACGCAACATGCCGCCCAGGTCTTCACCGGTCTTGAGCATCTGCTTGAAGATCGCCTTGCGCTGGCCAAGGGGCGAATTCGGATCGACGCCACCGCAGGCAGACACTGCCAGGCAGGCCAACAGTACAACCGTCATTTTTTTAAAAGTCATGGTGGCTCAGGGTCACGGGAAACGGCGGCCAGTATCCTCGCCCCGCCCGCAAAGACCAATAGCCCTATTAATAACAAGGGTTGCCCAAGGCGCCAAGGCGCGGGCAATCGTTTCAGGAAATACGTGTATGAGTCTCATGTTGAAACCCTGGAGCCACCGTCTGGCGTGGGCTCTGCCGATGATTGCGCTGCTGGCCGGCTGCGACGCAGGCAAGGACACCGGTAAAGACACAGCTAAAGATGAAGCAGCCAAACCCCATGCCGTTGCCACTTACGTCAGCGCCCCCTGGGAAGCGCTGCCGACGGTATCCGACAGCGACCTGCTGGCCGGCTTTGAATCCTGGCGCAGCGCTTGCCAACGCCTCAAGGCCGACCCGGTATGGGGCGCGACCTGCGCGGCGGCAGCCAGCGTGCCGGGCAATGCCGTAGCGGTGCGCGGTTTTCTCAAGGAGCGCCTGGATGTGTTCGGGCTGCGCTCGGCTGATAACACCCCAAACGGCTTGATCACCGGCTACTACGAACCGGTCTACCCCGGCAGCCTGACCAAGACCGCCGCCGCCCATGTGCCGGTGTATGGCGTGCCGGATGACCTGATCATCGTCAACCTGGAAAGCATCTACCCGGAACTCAAGGGCAAGCGTCTGCGCGGTCGCCTGGAAGGCCGCGTGCTAAAGCCTTACGACGATGCCAGCGCCATCAACGGCCAAGGCTCCAGCGCCAAGCCGATTGCCTGGTTGACCCAGCCGATGGACCTGCAATTCCTGCAGATTCAGGGCTCGGGGCGCATTCAACTCAAAGACGGGCGTCAACTGCGCGTCGGTTACGGCGACCAGAACGGCTACCCCTACCGCCCTATCGGCCGCTGGCTGGTGGAGCAAGGCGAGCTGAAGAAAGAAGACGTGACCATGGGCGCCATCAGTGCCTGGGCCAAGGCGCACCCGGAGCGAATCCCGGAGTTGCTGGCGAGCAACCCCAGCTACGTATTCTTCAGCGCCCGCCCCGACAGCAACGAAGGCCCACGCGGTTCGCTGAATGTGCCGTTGACCGCCGGCTACAGCGTGGCGGTGGATCGCAAGGTGATTCCGCTGGGCAGTTTGTTGTGGTTGTCGACCACCAAGCCTGACGGCACGCCGTTGGCACGTCCGGTTGCGGCACAGGATACGGGTGGTGCAATCACCGGCGAAGTGCGTGCGGACTTGTTCTGGGGCACCGGCGATGCGGCAGGTGAACTGGCCGGGAATATGAAGCAGCAAGGACAAATCTGGATGTTGTGGCCCAAGGGCGCGGCGTTGCCACAGGTTCCGGAGACCCTCTAAGTCAAATGTGGGAGGGGGCAAGCCCCTTCCCACAAGTGGATCTGCGTCACAGGTCAGATCGAGACAAAGAAGAAACTCGCAATCAACGCCATGCCGACAGACCACACCACCGAGCGCAGTATCGCCCAGTCGGCCAGGTAGCAAATGATGTACAGCAGGCGGCTGGTGATAAACAGTACGGCCAACACATTGATGGTCACCAGCTCGGCCGTACCGGCCAGATGCGCGATAATCACCGCCGCCGCAAATGCCGGGGTGACTTCAAAGCCGTTGAGTTGCGCACTGTGGGCACGCTTGGCAACCCCTTGCAGGGTGTCCAGAAAAGCACGCGGGTCGTGGTTCTGCCGAGGCCCGAACTTGCCCTGGCTGAACTTGGCCACACCCGTACACAGGTAAGGCAGAAAAATTGCGATCAACACACACCAGAAAGCGACCGTCATCACTCATTCCTTTTGTCGTTTTAAACAGCGATTAGAGTTTTAGCACTAAACATACCAAACCGCACTTACCCGCTAAGAGCCGCCCCGCACCAAAAGGTTCTATCGTGCGCGGTGCAACCTCATGCCGCTGCTGCGGTCCATCCCCCCACTCATCACTGATCTTCCCCCCACTCCAAGGACCCCGGATGCTCGAACTTGTCGCCGCCTTCATTTGCCTCACCACCCTGCTCACCTACGTGAACTTCCGCTTTATCGGCCTGCCGCCCACCATCGGCGTCATGGTCACGGCCCTGCTGTTTTCCCTGATCCTGCAAGGCCTGAGCGTGCTCGGCTACCCCGGCCTGGAGGAACGCATCCAGCAACTGATCGGCCAGATCGACTTCGGCGACCTGCTGATGAACTGGATGCTGTCGTTCCTGCTGTTCGCCGGTGCCTTGCATGTCAACCTCAGCGACCTGCGTAGCTACCGCTGGCCCATCGGCCTGCTGGCAACCTTCGGCGTGCTGATCGCCACGGTAGTGATCGGCAGCCTGGCGTACTACATCTTTGCCCTGTTCGGCTGGCACGTGAGTTTCCTCTACTGCTTGCTGTTCGGCGCGCTGATCTCACCCACCGACCCGATTGCGGTGTTGGGTGTGCTGCGTACTGCCAATGCGTCGAAACCGCTTAAAACCACCATCGTCGGCGAGTCACTGTTCAACGACGGCACAGCGGTGGTGGTCTTTACCGTCCTGCTGGGCATCGCGCAATTGGGCGAGACGCCTACCGTGGGCGCCACAGCCATGCTGTTCGTCCATGAAGCCGTTGGCGGCGTGGTGTTCGGCGGGCTCATCGGCTACCTGGTGTACCTGATGATCAAGAGCATCGAACAGCACCAGATCGAAGTCATGCTGACCCTCGCCCTGGTGATCGGCGGCTCGGCCATGGCCACCGAGCTGCACGTCTCTGCACCGATTGCGATGGTGGTGGCCGGGCTGATCATCGGCAACCTGGGGCGCAAGCTGGCGATGAACGACATGACCCGGCGCTACCTGGACGGTTTCTGGGAATTGCTCGACGACATGCTCAACGCCTTGCTGTTTGCACTGATCGGCATGGAACTGCTGCTGTTGCCGTTCAATTGGCTGCACGTGTTTGCGGCCAGTTTGCTGGCAGTGGCGATCCTGCTTTCGCGCCTGCTGACCGTAGCCCCGGCGATCCTGCTGCTGCGCCGCTGGCGCGCGGTGCCGCGCGGGACCATCCGCATCCTGACCTGGGGCGGCTTGCGCGGCGGGGTTTCGGTGGCATTGGCGTTGGCCCTGCCACTGGGCCCGGAGCGCGACTTGCTGCTGAGCATCACCTACATCGTGGTGCTGTCCTCGATCCTGTTGCAGGGGTTGAGCATCGGCAAGCTGGTCAAGCGCGTGACCCGGGACGAGCCCCAGGCCACGCCTGACGTTCACTGATCCTGGTCGATACGCTGCGGATGCCTTGGGTCCGCAGCCTTCTTGCCCGGCAGGCTGCCTTCGCTGCGAATCTGCGCATGGCTGATCAAGGCAAAGATAAAGCTGCCCCCGATGATGTTGCCGGCCAGTGTCGGGCCGGCAAACACCAGCCAGAAATCCTTCCACGGCAGCTCGCCGGCAAACACCAGATAAGACACTTCTGCCGAACCCACCACGATATGGGTGAAATCCCCCAGCGCCATCAGGTAGGTGATCAGGATGATGATCCACATCTTGGCGCTTTCCATCGATGGAATCATCCACACCATGGTGGCGATCATCCAGCCGGAGATGATGCCCTTGGCGAACATCTGACCGGGGTCGTTTTCCATGATCTTGCGCCCTATCTCCAGGAAGGCCATGTCGGTCTTGGTATCGAAGATCGGCAGATGCAGCATCACATAGGCCACCAACAGGGTGCCGCAGAGGTTGCCGACCAGCACCACTGACCACAGCCGAAGCAGACGCCCGGCATTGGCCAGAGTTGGCTTGCTCATGACCGGCAGCACGGCGGTAAGAGTGTTTTCAGTGAACAGTTGCTGGCGCGCAAGAATCACCGCCAGAAAGCCCGCACAGTAGCCGAAGCTGGCAATCACCTTGAATGCTTCACCCTCGGGCAGGCGTGAATTGAGCAGCCCCATGGCCATCAGCGACAGGCCCATGGTCAACCCGGCGGCCAATGCCGACCACCACAAGGCGGCCACGTTGCGCTCCAGTTCCTGGTCACCCTGGGTGCGGATGATTTCATGCAGCACCGCTGCACGGGGTGGCTGGTTATCGTCCACATCCTGCTGCTCTTCCTGCGAAAGGTTGGGAGTTTTGCCGTCTTCGTATTTGGCCATGATGGTCCAGAGTCCAAGGGGTGCCTGTAGCTACGACACGCCCCAGCGATGGCTGTTCAGTGGCCAGGTCACTAAACCGGAATACGCCAGGCCCTGGCCTGTTCCACCGTCGTGGAATTGACCGGCTTACCCCAGGGTTTATTGCGTGCTCCGTAATTTTGAACAATGCCGTCAAGCACGCGGTTGAATGCTGCCGGCGTGGTCGCTTTGGCCAAGTCACGCGCCGCCGCTTGCAACAACTCGACATTGGCATCTGGCTGGCCCGGGCGGTACTGCGATGGGTAAATGACCTCACGGGTGAAGTTCTCAGCCCTCACCGCGAGATCACGCCTCTGCATTTCGGCGACGGCACTGGTCATGACCTTGGAGATTGGCGTTTTAACCAATGCCTGCATGGCGCCCATCTGCAAAAGCTGCTGGAAGTTACGCTGCCCACCGGCATTAAGGCGCTGCCCCAGCCACTCGACTTGTTCGGGCTGACGAGCAAGTGCGTCCAGGTTACGTAGCGCCGATGCCAACTTCGGCGTGAGCGCAAGCGCTCCTGCAGATTGATTGTCATCCGTAATCGCACCGTCCAGCACCCCCAACGCCTCGTAAGCATCCTCGCGAAACTTCAGTACGGCTCCGGCAGCCGGATCATTCTCCAAGTGACCCTGAACACGGGTGATGTGTTCATCATCCATCGCTAACAGCGCGCTTTCCAATGAGGCGAACGGATGATGCTCACGTGTTGTGTCACGCCTTTCCAGATGGGCCGCTACCGCTTGACGCGCCAGCGCCTGCAGATAATTTTTCTGTTCAGGGGTCATGGTGAAGTTGACGGTGCCATTGAGCAGGCCGCGGAAGTCACCTTTTGTGGTGTTCAGCGGCAACGTCACGGTCTGATCAGCGAGTGTTTTGAGCCGATCATCTTGATAAGCCTCGGCCGCCGTGTGCGGAGTATCGGTAAAGGTGTCGACCAGATGACTGAAAAAACCACCGCTTTTTTGCGGCGTTTCAGGCTTTTCGGATTCGAATTGGACGATCAGCGGCTCGTCTCTGTTCCAGATGCTCTCTGGCAACGAACGGTCAATGACATTGGGAGCAGGGGTATTGAGGAGCAGCGCACCATCGCGAAAGGCCGTAACTTCTGAACCCTGCTGAAATCCTTGGCCCTGCTCGACCGGGCTCTTGAACAGCATCGGCAACGAACCCGAAATATGGGCAGCGCGGGCGATGTCCATGTCCGGGGTCAGGTTGGCGTTGAACACCACCAACTGCGGGCGACCGTCGAACATAGCTGTGCCGGTGATATTGAGTTGCTTGATTGCAGGGATAACGCGATTCAACACCTCAAGATCGCGAAAGGTGGGCGCCCCTCCGGCACTGAGCCGGTCGGCAATCTTCATGAGTTCTGCTGGCCGGGTGGCTCTGGGCGTGTCGGCGATATGGGCGAGAATTGATTTGCGCGACTCATTGCGCATCATCTCTACCAATAGGGGTGCCTCGCTTTGCAGGCGCGGCATCATGGTCAATAAGAGCTGGGAAATATTACCAACCGGACCAGGCAGTCGCTTGGCGAGCTTGCCAAGGGTCGAACTTGCATCTTGCAACCAGGCTGTTACCGGGTCTTGGCTGTTGAGCAAACCGGGCAGGTCGATACGATCCAGCAGGCTATCGAACGCCTTGCCGCCTATTCCGCTGGCAAGCAATACGCCAGAAATCGCCCCCGCGGATGAGCCGGACACCACCTTGATACCCTGCATTTTCCCGACATCTTCAAGCGCCTGCGTCATCCCGGAAAAGGCCACACCTTTGGCACCGCCACCGCTGAGCACCAGGTGTCCAGGCGCAGGCGGTGACAAAACCACCTCCACTGCGCCACTGCTGTCGCGATAGAGGCTCAACTTACGGGGCCCTAGACCCTCGACCAACGAGGTGCTAGTGCTTGGGTCCAAAGGGCAAGGCAACGGCGGCTGAACCTGATGAACGGAACCGGACACTTTCATACGCAAGCCTCTCACTGCAGGGTGTGAGACTGAGTGATGAGCACGCTACTAAAAGATCCACGCAGAATGATCCGGTAATTAAAATCCAACCGCTGCCGTGTTATTCACGAAGGCTGTCATCCTGGAACTGGTCTTTCACGTATTTGATCTCTGTACGGCCGTGAGGGGCCGGCAGGCCGTCTTCGCCGAGGTTGACGAAGACCATTTTTTCCACGGTGAGGATGCTTTTGCGGGTGATCTTGTTGCGCACTTCACAGGTCAGCGTGATGGAGGTGCGGCCGAACTCGGTGGCGGTGATACCCAACTCGATAATGTCGCCCTGGCGCGACGCGCTGACGAAGTTGATTTCGGAAATGTATTTGGTCACCACCCGCTGGTTGCCCAGTTGGACGATGGCGTAGATAGCTGCTTCTTCGTCGATCCAGCGCAGCAGGCTACCGCCGAACAGGGTGCCGTTGGGGTTGAGGTCTTCGGGTTTTACCCATTTGCGGGTGTGGAAGTTCATGGTCACTCCAAAGCGTCTTGCCGAATGATGGGCAACATCATGGCAGAGCCCAGGCCCAAGCTCTATGAGCCATTGCCTATCAAGCCCATGAACGATCTTCATGCCGCCGACAGAAAGGCTTGGGAAGTCTGGCGCACACGGCTATAATCGCCCCCGTTTCAAAACGGTCATTTTCAATTGATACCGTTCTCCCGCCACCTGTCCGAGGGGCGCTGCAGCAGGTTCAACCTGTCAGGCTCGGATGGGGCGTTGTCCGGCCTGATTCCCCTGGCCTGATACTAAACGCACAACGGCGCCCATTCGCACACTACGAATGGAGGCTCTTCATGAGCGCTGTCAACACGCCTGCAGATTTCACCGACTACAAAGTCGCCGACATGTCCCTCGCCGCCTGGGGCCGTCGCGAAACCTTTATCGCCGAATCCGAGATGCCAGCCCTGATGGGCCTGCGTCGCAAGTATGCCGGCGAGCAACCGCTCAAGGGCGCGAAGATTCTCGGCTGTATCCACATGACCATTCAGACTGCCGTACTGATCGAAACCCTGGTTGCCCTGGGTGCCGAAGTGCGTTGGTCGTCCTGCAACATCTTCTCGACTCAAGACCAGGCCGCCGCTGCGATCGCTGCTGCCGGTATCGCGGTTTACGCCTGGAAAGGCGAAACCGAAGAAGAGTACGAGTGGTGCCTGGAGCAAACCATCCTCAAAGATGGCGCGCCTTGGGATGCCAACATGATCCTCGACGACGGCGGCGACCTGACCGAGCTGCTGCACAAGAAATACCCGGCGATCCTGGACCGCGTCCACGGCGTCACCGAAGAAACCACCACTGGCGTACACCGCCTGCTGGACATGCTGGCCAAGGGCGAGCTGAAAATCCCGGCCATCAACGTCAATGACTCGGTGACCAAGAGCAAGAACGACAACAAGTACGGCTGCCGTCACAGCCTGAACGACGCCATCAAGCGCGGCACCGACCACCTGCTGTCGGGCAAGCAAGCCCTGGTGATCGGCTACGGTGACGTGGGCAAGGGTTCGTCCCAGTCCCTGCGTCAGGAAGGCATGATCGTCAAGGTCTCCGAAGTTGACCCGATCTGCGCCATGCAAGCCTGCATGGACGGTTTCGAAGTGGTTTCGCCGTTCATCGACGGCCAGAACGACGGCACCGAAGCGAGCATCGACAAGGCCCTGCTGGGCAAGATCGACCTGATCGTGACCACCACCGGCAACGTGAATGTTTGCGACGCAAACATGCTCAAAGCCCTGAAGAAGCGCGCCGTTGTCTGCAATATCGGCCACTTTGACAATGAAATCGACACCGCTTTCATGCGCAAGAACTGGGCATGGGAAGAAGTGAAGCCACAGGTGCACAAGGTTCACCGTACCGGTGCTGGCGATTTCGACCCGCAGAACGACGACTACCTGATCCTGCTGGCTGAAGGCCGTCTGGTTAACCTGGGTAACGCCACTGGCCACCCAAGCCGCATCATGGATGGCTCGTTCGCCAACCAGGTACTGGCCCAGATCTTCCTGTTCGGCCAGAAATACGCCGACCTGTCGCCTGCCCAGAAAGCAGAGCGCCTGACCGTGGAAGTACTGCCGAAGAAACTCGACGAAGAAGTGGCCCTGGAAATGGTCCGCGGCTTCGGCGGCGTAGTGACTCAACTGACCAAGACTCAGGCCGACTACATCGGCGTGACCGTTGAAGGTCCGTTCAAGCCGCACGCTTACCGCTACTGATATGCCTGCTGCCTGCTCTCCCAGTGGGAGCGGGCTTCTAATGTGGGAGGGGGCTTGCCCCCGATGGCGGTGGGTCAGTCGATATATTTACTAACTGACACTCCGCTATCGGGGGCAAGCCCCCTCCCACATCGACGGTGTGCATATTGCGCAATTATGAGCTTCCAAGGGTATGACCATGTCCCAAGACCGTCGCTACAGCTTCGAGTTCTTCCCGACCAAGACCGATGCTGGGCATGAAAAACTGATGGCGACTGCCAAGCAGTTGGCCAGCTACAACCCTGACTTCTTCTCTTGCACCTACGGCGCCGGCGGTTCGACACGTGATCGCACGATCAACACCGTGTTGCAGCTCGAAAGCGAAGTCAAAGTTCCCGCCGCTCCGCACTTGTCGTGCGTGGGCGACAGCAAGGACGACCTGCGCGGCCTGCTGACCCAATACAAGGCTGCCGGCATCCAGCGCATTGTCGCCCTGCGTGGCGACCTGCCCTCCGGCATGGGCATGGCCAGCGGTGAGCTGCGCTACGCCAATGACCTGGTGAGCTTCATCCGCGAAGAAAGCGGCGATCACTTCCATATCGAAGTGGCGGCTTACCCGGAGATGCATCCTCAAGCGCGCAATTTCGAAGACGATCTGCAAAACTTCGTGCGCAAGGCCAACGCTGGCGCCAATAGCGCGATCACCCAGTACTTCTTCAACGCCGACAGCTACTTCTACTTCGTCGAGCGTGTACGGGCGATGGGTGTGAACATCCCAATCGTGCCGGGCATCATGCCGATCACCAACTACAGCAAGCTGGCGCGTTTCTCCGACGCCTGCGGTGCCGAGATTCCACGCTGGGTACGCAAGCAACTGGAAGCCTACGGCGACGACGTCAAGAGCATCCAGGCGTTCGGTGAGCAGGTCATCAGCGAAATGTGTGAGCGTTTGTTACAAGGTGGCGCACCAGGGTTGCACTTCTATACCCTGAACCAGGCTGAGCCGAGCCTTGCTATCTGGAACAACCTTAAACTGCCACGCTAGGCCAGTTTAATAGCAGTACCCGGCCCTCGTTATCACGGGGGCTTTTTTTGCCTGTATATCCTCGGAAAGGAAACCAGCAGTAAATGAATACAGCGTCCCCGACTCCCCGCCCGCAGCTGATTTACCTGGTATTCGGCGCCGAGACCTACCATCAGGAAGCCGTATTCAGTATCGCCAGTGCCCTTTCTCACCTGGGCGGCCCCCAGGACATGCCGTTGGATATCCAGGTCTTCAGCGACAATCCGGCGCCCTACCGTGGCCTGCCGGTGCAGGTCCATGTACTGGACGACGCGACGCGCCAGCGCTGGAGCGAGCCCCACGGCTACCACTTCCGCACCAAACATGTGCTGTTGCGCCAGGTGCTGCAAACGGCTGAACGGGCGTTGCTGATCGACACCGACACGTTTTTCCACGATTCGCCCATGGCGCTGTTCGAACGCGTCGCACCTGGCGCCGTGCTGTGCAATGCCTTCCACGCCAAGTACGGCGATAACCACGAAAGCGTGCTGTATGAAGCCCTGGCCAAACACTTGGCCGACAAAGGCCTGGCCGACGACGAAATGTGGCTGCTCAACTCCGGCGTCATGGGCCTGACCCGGCAAGACGCGCACATTCTGGATCGCTCGATCGAGCTGATGGACGAACTGTTCCCCATGGCCCGCGGCGCCTACACCCTGGAAGAGTTCTGCCTGTCGGTGGCTGCGTACCGCACACTCGACGTCCGCCAGTGCCCCGACCTCATCCATCACTACTGGAGCCGCAAGCAGTTGTTCCGGGCCAAGGTCAAGGCGTGGGTGACCAAGCACGCCGCCGACCCGCTCTGCGCCCAGGCCCTGGCCGATACACGCAAGGTCTCCGCGCACCTGCCCCGTCCGCCACGCCTGCAACGCTTGATGTACAAGCTGATCACCCTGGCGCTGCCCAAGCGCAAGCAGCAGTTCATCCGCGAGATTCTCTACGGCTGCTACGAGCACGAAAATGAATTCGACCAAGCCTGTGGCCCGGTTTGGTGGGACAAGGCGCTGCAGAACCAGGAAGAACGCCAGAAATCCCCCGTCGACGCGCACCAACTCGAACATTGGTTCGCCAACCCTGTGGTGCGGCTGATTCTCGGCGAGCGACGTGCAGCCATCTACGAACACCTGATGACCTCGCCCACAAAATAGCAGCGCCCGCAGAAGCTTGCGCCAGAGCTTCTCTTTAGCTCACGGGCGTCGTAACCTCAGGGTATGCCCGTCATTCTGAAGCTGTTGACCGCTGCATTTTTTACTTGCCTGAGCCTGGCAGCTTACGGCGAGAAATTGCGTATTGTCACCGAGCCGTGGGCGCCTTATGTCTATGAGGAACACGGCGCCATGCACGGGCTGGACTACGAAACCACGGTGATCGTATTCCAGCGCCTGGGGGTCGAGGTGCAATGGCAGTTCCTGCCCTGGAAGCGCTGCCTGGCCATGCTTGATCAAGGTCATGCTGACGGTGCGCTGGATATTTTCCACAGCCACGACCGCGACGCGCTGTTGCTGTACCCCAGCGAACCCCTGTCGCAGGTGGAGTTCGTAATGTTCTACGCCAACGAACGTCCGCATCCGATCCAAAGCCTTGACGAGCTGCGCGGCCTCACGGTCGGCACGTCGCCAGGCTACCTGTACGGTTCGCCCTTTATCGACTCCACCGAATTCAACCGCGAGCCGGCCCCCAGCCATGAAGCCAACTTCGGCAAATTGCTGCTGGGGCGCATCGACCTGTTGATCACCGACCGCCGGGTGGGCCAGCACGTGATCAAGGCACTGGGCCTGGAAAACAAAGTCAGCCAGGCCCCCGTGGTGGTCAGCCGCCAGCAACAATACCTCGCCGTACGCCGTGGCGCGGGCATGGACCTGTTGGTGCAACGTTTTGCCGCCGAGCTCAAACGCTTCAAACAGGAGCCGGCCTACACGCAATTGAGCGTCAAATATGGTGGAATCCAAGCGTTTACAGCGTTCGGACACGCCGTTGAGCAGCAGGAAAGCGGCGCGCCGTGATTGCTCTGTTATACTCCGGCCTTCCCGCCAGGCTTACGCCCGGCCGCTGAGGTCTTGAAAAAGGCACCCAACCCCGCTACTGCGCAGCTTTGAAGCCCGCGCGAGCCGGTGGAGTGCCCGCCAGACGCAGCAGGACCGGACGGGATTGCGCTCCCCTAAGCGCCATTCACGCCCGGCAAGATTATCCCTTTGGGCCAAGCCCTAACTAAAACAGGATTACTCATGTCCTTTGCTTCCCTCGGTCTCTCCGAGGCTTTAGTCCGCGCCATCGAGGCAGCGGGCTATACCGAGCCTACTCCGGTGCAACAGCGGGCCATTCCCGCCGTGTTGCAAGGTCGCGACCTGATGGTTGCGGCTCAGACAGGTACTGGTAAAACCGGCGGCTTCGCCCTCCCGATTCTGGAGCGGTTGTTTCCCAATGGTCACCCGGACAAATCCCAGCGTCACGGCCCGCGCCAACCGCGCGTACTGGTCCTGACCCCTACCCGCGAACTCGCCGCCCAGGTGCACGACAGCTTCAAGCTGTATGCCCGCGACTTGAAGTTCGTCAGCGCCTGCATCTTCGGCGGCGTCGGCATGAACCCACAAGTTCAGGCCATGTCCCGTGGTGTTGACGTGCTGGTGGCATGCCCTGGTCGCTTGCTCGACCTGTGCGGCCAAGGCAGCGTCGACTTGTCCCACGTGGAAATCCTCGTGCTGGACGAAGCCGACCGCATGCTCGACATGGGTTTTGTCCATGACGTGAAAAAAGTCCTCGCCCGCCTGCCGGCCAAACGTCAGAACCTGCTGTTCTCGGCAACGTTCTCCCAGGACATCACCGCCCTGGCCGGCAAGCTGCTGCACAACCCGGAACGCATCGAAGTCACGCCACCGAACACCACGGTCGAGCGTATCGAGCAACGCGTGTTCCGCCTGGCCGCCAGCCACAAGCGCTCGCTGCTGGCCCACCTGATCACCCACGGCGCGTGGGAACAGGTGCTGGTGTTCACCCGTACCAAGCACGGTGCCAACCGTCTGGCTGAATACCTGGACAAGCACGGCCTCACCGCCGTCGCCATCCACGGTAACAAGAGCCAGAACGCGCGCACCAAGGCCCTGGCTGACTTCAAGGCCGGCAGCGTACGTATCCTGGTAGCAACCGATATCGCCGCACGCGGCCTGGATATCGACCAGTTGCCACACGTGGTCAACTTCGAGCTGCCAAACGTCGACGAAGACTATGTACACCGTATCGGCCGTACTGGCCGTGCCGGTCGTTCGGGCGAGGCCATTTCCCTGGTCGCACCGGACGAAGAGAAACTGCTGAAAAGCATCGAGCGCATGACCAAGCAGAAAATCGCCGACGGCGACCTGATGGGCTTCGATGCCAGCGCCGTAGAGGCCGAGAAGCCTGAAGTGCGCGAACGTCCGGACGTGCGTAACCCACGCAACCCACGCGGTCCGAAGGGCGATGGCCCGAACGGCGGCGGTGGCGGCGGTGGTCGTCGTGACAAAGGCAAAGACAAAGGCGGCAAGGAAAAAGCGCCCGCCAACGGCCGTGGCGAACGCCCTGCCCGCGAGCAGAAACCCCGTGAAGGGACCCCGGCCCGCGAACAGCGTCAGCCAAGCCAGCCGCCCCGTGCTACCGCCGACCGTGCCCCGGACGAGTTCCTCGACGACGACGTGGATAACTTCGGTAACCGCGTTGACTACGTACCCCAGGCCAAACCGGCCCAAGGCCGTGGTCGTCGTCCAGGTGCGCCAGCACAGGGCGCAGGCACGGGCGCACCCCGTGGCGGCCAGCCACAGGGCGCTCGCCAAAACGGTCCGCGCAACAGCAGCGGCGGCACCACCGGCACTCCACCTGCCAAGCGCAGCGGCCCGCGTAGCGGTGCACCGCGTGACGGCCAGGCCCGCCGTGAAGACTCGCGCAGCAACAACCGCCGACCGGCCCGTGACGACCAACCTCGTTCGTCCGAGCCAGCCGTGCAAAACCCGCGCGGTGGCCCGGCGCCGAAGATCATCCACAAGGAGTCGAAAGCTGACCGCTTCCCGACACCTGAGCAGTTGGATCAACTGCCAGGCCGCCCTCGTGGTGAAAAACCAGCGCTGCTGACCCGCAACCGCTGAGTTTTAAAGCACCATAAAAAATGCCCCGCCTCTTTCGAGACGGGGCATTTTTTTGGACTCAGCAAAAATGAATGAGCCCTGCTGTGGGCAGAAATTACTTCTGCTTGACGCCTTCCAGCGAGATGTCCAGGTCAACAGTCTGCGACGACGGGCCTGGGCCTTTGATGCCGAAGTCATTCAGGTTCAGCGTGGTCTTGGCGTTGAAGCCAGCACGCTCGCCACCCCATGGATCCTTGCCTTCACCGTTGAAGGTAGCCTTGAAGGTCACAGGCTTGGTCACGCCGTGGAAGGTCAGGTCGCCGGTCACGTCAGCGGTTTTGTCGCCGGTGGATTTAACAGCGGTAGACACGAACTTGGCATCAGCAAACTTGGCAACGTCCAGGAAGTCCTTGCTGGCGATGTGCTTGTCACGTTCAGCGTGGTTGGACCACAGGCTGGCGGTTTTCACGTCGACGGCGATTTTGCTGGCTTCAGGCTTGGCGGCATCCCAGCTGAACGAGCCATCCCAGTCCTTGAAGGTACCGTGGATGAAGCTGTAGCCCAGGTGGCTGATTTTCCAGTCGATGAAGGCGTGCTGGCCTTCCTTGTCGATTTTGTAGTCAGCGGCCATCACCTGACCGGCAGACAGCAGAGCAGTACCGAGTGCCAGAGCAGCGAGTGTCTTTTTCAACATGCTTTATATTCCTTGTGAGTCGAGGTTGAACATCAGGCTTTGCGCCCCAGCATTCGCGTGAGGGTCGCATCACGATCAATAAAGTGGTGTTTCAACGCAGCCACGCCATGTAGGCCAGCGAAGACCACGAGCACCCAGGCCAGGTACAGATGCACCAGGCCTGCGTTGTCTGCCTGGTCCGGTAGACCGGAAACCACGGCAGGAATTTCAAACAAGCCAAACACCGGGATACCGACACCGTCTGCGGTGGAAATCAGGTAACCGGCAATCATCACGGCAAACAGGCCGAAATAGAGGAACCCGTGGCCAAACGCAGCACCAAGGCGGGTCAGGCGGCTGTAGCTGGCCAACGGTGGCGGTGGCGGGCTGAGCAGGCGCCAGACGATACGCACCAGCATGATGGCGAACAGCGTGATGCCGATGCTCTTGTGCAGGTCCGGCGCATCTTTGCGCCAGGCGCTGTAGTAGTCGAGCCCGACCATCCACAAGCCCAGGGCGAACAGACCGAATACAACCAGGGCCACGCCCCAGTGCAAAATCATACTGACCCAGCCGTAACGGGCTGGAGAGTTACGTAGCTGCATGTACTTAATCCCGTAAGAGCTGCGCCCAAGATTAGCGTTTTACCTATCGAATTAAAGCGGAAAATTTCGCTTTGAAATATCGAGAAATACGATCTGGAGCGTATGCACAATAAGTTAACCAAGGATTAAGGACTATTCCTAAGAAACGTGACAGTCCGTCCTGTGTTTACTCCGAATTCCCGACAATGGCTTGTGACCCAGGCCACCATTG
The DNA here is from genome assembly GCF_003290225.1 of Pseudomonas sp. LG1E9. NCBI lineage: Bacteria > Pseudomonadati > Pseudomonadota > Gammaproteobacteria > Pseudomonadales > Pseudomonadaceae > Pseudomonas > Pseudomonas sp. LG1E9. The sequence goes on from NZ_CP029983.1 coordinate 254,704, forward strand.
CATAGGCTTGCGCGATTGTTTCGCCTGCGCCGCTCGCAGGACCGCTTCGAGGAGATCACCGATGGGCTTGAACAACCAGTGGATGCAACGCGACCTCGCCGTGCTGTGGCATCCCTGCACCCAGATGAAAGACCACCAGCAACTGCCGCTCATCCCGATCAAGCGCGGTGAAGGCGTCTGGCTGGAAGACTTCGAAGGCAAGCGGTACCTCGACGCCGTCAGTTCCTGGTGGGTCAACGTGTTCGGCCACGCCAACCCGCGCATCAACCAGCGCATCAAGGACCAGGTCGATCAGTTGGAACACGTGATCCTCGCCGGTTTCAGCCATCAGCCAGTGATTGAGCTTTCCGAGCGCCTGGTGGCGATGACGCCCGAAGGCCTGACCCGCTGCTTCTACGCTGACAACGGTTCGTCGTGCATTGAAGTCGCCCTGAAGATGAGCTTCCACTACTGGCTCAACCGCGGCCTGCCGGACAAAAAACGCTTTGTCACCCTGACCAACAGCTACCACGGCGAAACCATCGCGGCGATGTCGGTGGGCGACGTGCCGTTGTTTACCGAGACCTACAAGGCGCTGCTGCTCGACACCCTCAAGGTGCCAAGCCCGGACTGCTACCTGCGGCCCGAAGGCATGAGCTGGGAAGAGCACTCGCGCAACATGTTCCTGGCCATGGAACAGACCCTGGCAGAAAACCACGCCACCGTCGCCGCCGTGATCGTCGAGCCGCTGATCCAGGGCGCAGGCGGCATGCGCATGTACCACCCGGTGTACCTCAAGCTGCTGCGCGAAGCCTGCGACCGCTATGGTGTGCACCTGATCCACGATGAAATCGCCGTAGGCTTCGGCCGTACCGGCACGATGTTCGCCTGTGAGCAGGCCGGCATCCGCCCGGACTTCCTGTGCCTGTCCAAGGCCCTGACGGGTGGCTACCTGCCGCTGGCGGCCGTGGTCACCACGGACGACGTCTACGACGCGTTCTACGATGACTACCCAACCCTGCGCGCCTTCCTGCATTCCCACAGCTACACCGGCAACCCGCTGGCGTGCGCGGCGGCCCTGGCAACCCTGGATATTTTCGAAGAAGACAACGTCATCGAAAACAACAAGGCCCTGGCCCAGCGCATGGCTACCGCCACTGCCCACCTGGTCGATCACCCCCATGTGTCGGAAGTGCGCCAGACCGGCATGGTATTGGCCATCGAAATGGTCCAGGACAAGGCCACCAAGACCGCCTACCCGTGGCAGGAACGCCGTGGCTTGAAGGTGTTCGAACACGCCCTGGAACGTGGCGCGCTGCTGCGGCCATTGGGTAGCGTGGTGTATTTCCTGCCGCCGTATGTGATTACGCCGGAGCAGATCGACTTCCTCGCCACCGTCGCCAGCGAAGGCATCGATATCGCGACCAACAGCAAGGTCAGCGTCGCCGTGCCAACAGACTTCCACCCAGGCTTTCGCGACCCGGGCTGATGGCTCCTACCTAAATTCTTCAGAGAACAGACATGAGACTGTCCCGCTTTTTCACCGACACCCCGCTGAGCCTCGGTGACCATGAACTGCCCGAAGCCCAGGCGCACTACATCAGCCGCGTGCTGCGCATGGTCGACGGCGACGCCGTGCAATTGTTCGACGGCTCCGGCCAGGAGTTTCGCGGCACCTTGCTGGAGGTCGGGAAAAAACGTGTCACCGTAAACCTCACCGAAAGCTTCAACGGCCAGGCTGAATCGCCGCTGCACATCCACCTCGGCCAGGGCCTGTCCCGAGGCGAACGCATGGATTGGGCGATCCAGAAAGCCACTGAATTGGGGGTCAACCAAATCACGCCGATTTTCAGCGACCGCTGCGAAGTGCGCCTCAAGGACGAACGCGCCGACAAGCGCCTGCTGCACTGGCGCCAAGTGGCGATCAGTGCGTGTGAGCAATGCGGACGCTCCACGGTGCCGCTGATTCACCCACCGCTGCTGCTGGCAGACTGGCTGAAACAGGCCGAAGCTGACCTCAAGCTGGTGCTGCACCCGGTGGCCGAGCCGATGATCAGCCATGCCAAGCCGTCGAGCCTGGCCTTCCTGATCGGGCCGGAAGGCGGCTTGACCGACCATGAAGTCGACACTGCCCAAAGTGCCGGCTTCCATGCAGCGCGCCTGGGTCCGCGGGTGTTGCGCACCGAGACCGCGCCCGTCGTCGCATTGGCCGTCGCCCAACAACTCTGGGGCGACTTCTAACCGCCTTTGCCAACCCAGTCAAAAATGTGAGAGGGAGCTTGCCCCCTCTCACATTTGGATTGGATTATCCCGTCTTACTCGACAGGGTCGCTGACCGGTTTGGCAATGATCGCCTTCAACTCACTGGTCATCGGGAACTCCAGGTTCAGGCCCTTGGGCGGAATCGGTTGTTCAAACCAGCGCTGGTAGATCCCGTTGATCTCGCCGCTGCGGTACAACTCACCCAAGGTGTCGTTGACCACCGCGAGAAACTGCGGATCGTCCTTGCGCACCATGCAGCTGTAGATCTCCCGCGACTGCTCCTCGCCCACCACGACCCAATTGTGCGGGTCCCTGGCTTTGGCGCGTTCGCCATAGAGCAGCGCGTCGTCCATGTAGAACGCCACTGCGCGGCCCGTCTCCAGCATCTTGAACGCCTCGCCGTGATCCTTGGCGCTGATCACGAACATATTGGTTTTGTGCTCGGCGTTGTAGCTCTTGAGAAAACGTTCGTTGGTAGTGCCAGCGGTGGTCACCACGTTCTTGCCCGCAAGATCGCTGAAGCCTTTGATGCCACTGTCTTTGGCCGTCAGCAACTGGCCTTTCACGTAGATAAACCCATAGGAAAACGCCACCTGCTTCTGCCGCTCGGCGGTCACGCCAGTGGAGCCGCATTCCAGGTCGACGGTGCCGTTCTGCACCAGCGGAATTCGGGTCTGGGACGTCACCAGGTTGTACTTCACCTTGAGGTCCGCCAACCCGGTTTTCTGCTGGACGCGCTCGACAATCCTGCTCGCCAGGTCCACCGAATAGCCCATGGGCTTGCCGCTGTGATCCCCCACATAGGAAAACGGCACCGACGCATCGCGATAGCCCAGGGTGATGGACTTGGCGTTGGCGATCTTGCTCAACGTGCCGTTCAGCGCCGGTTCATTGGCCTGAACCTGAGCCCCGAACAACAGCCCCAATGTACAGCCGGTCAACAGGATTTTTTTCATTGTTATGCTCCGTTGGTTATTTACGTACAGCAATGACGCTGATTTCCACCAGCACGCTCGGCCGTGCCAGCTCCGCCTGCAAGGTGGTGCGCGTGGGCGCCATCCCCGGCGACAGCCACGCCGACCACACCTCGTTCATCGGTGCAAAGCCGGTGCAGATGTCTTTCAGGTAAATGGTTGCATTGAGCAGGTGATCCTTGTCACTGCCCGCATGGGCCAGCAGCTCGTCGATCTTGGCCAGCACTTCGCGGGTTTGTGTCGCTACATCCTGACCGTCACCCGGCACCTGGCCGGATAGGAACACCAAGTCCTTATAGGTCACGGCACCCGAAAGACGCTCGTTGCTGCTGATTCGGTTGATGGTCATGTGTGCATCCTCAAGCGGCGCGGGGCGCCAGGCCCTGCATATCAATGGACGGTGTGCGCTGGCCGATCAGTTCGGCCAACAAGTGGCCGCTGCCGCACGCCAGGGTGAAGCCCAGCGCGCCATGGCCCAGGTTCAGCCACAGGTTGCGATAGACGCTGGCGCCGATCAGCGGCACACCGGTAGGCGTGGCGGGGCGCATGCCGGCCCATTCCACCCCATGGTCGTAGTCACCCACTGTAGGAAATGTCTCAACAGCCTGACGTTTCATCAGCGCCAGTCGTTTGGGCTCAAGGCCGGCATCGAAGCCGACGATATCCACCATCGCCGCGACCCGCAGTTGTTCGCCGATGCGTGCGTAGACGATCTTGCGGTCGTAGTCGGTGATGCTCACATTCGGCGCCTGATGCTGCGGGCCAATCGGCACACTCAGGCTGTAGCCCTTGAGCGGATACAACGGCAGCGACAACCCCGGCAACCCCAGCTCCGCGCTGCGATGCCCGGCCGCCAGCACCAGTTGCTCGACCGGCATCACGTCATCGCCCAACTCGATGGCCGTGACTGCACCGTCGGCGTGACGAACCCCAGTCACCTTGCGCCCCAGCATAAAGGTACAGCGTCCCGAAGCTTCAAGCCGCTGCGCCAGCCGTTGGCAAAAGGCATGACAGTCCGCCACTTCCTCATTCGGCGTGTAGATACCGCCGACAAAACCCTGCGCCGCTTGGGCCAGTGCAGGTTCCAGGCGGACGCAATCCAGCGTGGAAAGAACCTGTTGCTGCAGGACATCGGTGACCTTATTGCGCGCTCGCTCAAACGTGTCGGCAGTGCGAAACGTCACCAGCTTGCCGTTGCGCCGCCAATCGAAGTCGCCCAGGCGGTCGTCGATACGCCATTGTTGCAGGGTGCTCTGGCTCAGGGAGGCCAGACGCAGTAGGTGGGCCGCGTTACGCGTGTTCACCGAGCCACGGCAGGCGCCAATGAATGCGGCCATCCAGCGCCACTGTTGCGGGTCCAGGCGCGGGCGCAGCTTCAACGGCGAATCACCGCGCAACAGCCAGCCAATCGCTTGCAGCGGCACACCGGCGTCGGCCAGCGGCGCCACATAGCGGTAGGACAACTGCCCGCCGTTGGCGTAACTGGTCTCGCTGCCCAGGCTGTCGCGGGCGTCGATCACTGTCACCTCATGGCCTGCGCGTACCAACGCGTAGGCGCTGGCCAAACCGATCACCCCACCGCCAATGATGCACACCATCGTTGTCACCCGCTTAAATCAGAGGCTTCAAGCGTAGGCGCAGGTGACAGGCCACCGACAATGAATAAAGATGGGCCACCTATAAACAAAGGTTATGGACTTGCCATGCGCTTGCGTCATATCGAGATCTTCCAGGCGATCCGCCAGACCGGCTCCGTCAGCGCCGCCGCGCAACTGCTGCACGTGTCGCAACCCGCAGTGACCAAAGTGTTGCAGCACGCCGAATTGCAGCTGGGTTTCCCCTTGTTCCTGCGCGTGCGCGGCAAGTTGCAACCCACACCGGAAGCCCTGGCGCTGGAAAGCGAAGTCGAGAAAGTCACCGCGAGCCTGCAAGGGGTGCGGCGCCTGGCCAAGAGCTTGCGCCGTGCGCCGGGACAAAGCGTGCGCATCGGTGCCATCCCCGCGCTGGCGCTATCGCTGCTGCCACCGGCGATTCTGGAATGGAAGCGCGACTACCCGGACATGGCCTGTGAACTGTCCAGCGACCATAGCCGCGAACTGGTGCAAAAGCTGTTGATGCGCGAGATTGACCTGGCGCTGACCCTCAATTTCTCAGGCCATCCGGGGTTGACCACCCAAGTGCTGGCCAACGGCGTGCTGGTGGCGTTGGCGTCCAAAGGCTATTGGCCGGATGCGGAACTGCATCAGCCGTTGCCATTGGCCGACTTGGCCGGTGCGCCGCTGATTGGGTTATCCAGCGCCGACCCGCTGGCCGCCAAACTCGACAGCTACCTGGAGAGTGTCGAACCGGCGCCACGGGTGACGATCTCGGTGCAAACCTATTCATTGGCGCGCGCGATGGTCGAGTCCGGCGCGGGGTTGACAGTGATCGACCCCTTCACCGCACTGGGCGCCTCGACGGCCACTACCTGCATCCGCCCTCTCACGCCGCCGCTGCCGATCACCCTGTACGCCCTGACCCGCGCCAATGAGCCACCACCGCATATGTTGGCCAAGCTGTTGGAGATCTTCGGCAACCGCGCCTGTGAGTTGCTGGAACGCCTATAGCACGTAGCGCATGATCGCCACGAAATGCAGCAGGCTGCCGCCGATCACAAACAGGTGCCAGATCCCATGGGAGTGCCGCAGGCGGTCCTCCAGGGCAAAAAAGATAATGCCGACGGTGTACAACACCCCGCCCGACGCCAGCCAGGTAAACCCAGCGGTGCCCAATGCGGCGATCAGCGGCTTGACCGCCACCAGGACAATCCAGCCCATCACTGCGTAGATGACGATCGACAAAACGCGCGCCTCGGAGCGCGGCTTGATCTCCTGCAAAATGCCAATCACCGCCAGCCCCCACACGATGCCGAACAGCGTCCAGCCCCACGGGCCTCTTAGCGTCACCAGGCAAAACGGCGTGTAACTGCCGGCGATCAACAGGTAGATCGAAAAGTGATCGACCTTCTGCATGATCTCTTTTCGCCGCCCGCGCACGCTGTGGTACACGGTCGACGCGCTGTACAGCACCATCAGCGTAAAACCATAAATCGCCACGCTGACGATCTTCCAGGGGCTGCCATCGAGGCTCGCCACCACCAACATCCACACGGCGCCAATACACGCCGCGACTGCACCGAGCAAATGGCTCCAGGCGTTGAATCGTTCCCCGTGATACATGTGTTACCGACCTCCTGTAACCATTAACGGCTGGCGGCAAGCCTTCCGCCTTGGGCTTAAGAGTGCAAGCGCCGCATGACGTTCCAGCGACGCCGCGCAGTTTTGCGGGCACAATCGGGAACATTCGAACAAGAGCCTGCGGCCATGCTGATCGACGAAGAATTCACCCTCAAAAAGCTCGAAATCTTCCTGGCGTTCATGCGTACCGGCAACCTGGCCCGCGCCGCGGCCGAGTTGCAAACCAGCAACGTCAGCGTGCACCGCGCCATCCACTCCCTGGAAAACGCCCTGCGCTGCCCGCTGTTCAAACACGAAGGGCGCAACCTCACACCGCTGGAAAGCGCCTACGTGCTCGAAGAACGCGCACAGAAGCTGGTGGCCGATGTGGTCGACAGCGTGCGCCTGACCCGCGAAGCCGCGGGTTTTTCCGCCGAGCGTTTCAAGCTGGGCTCGCTGTATTCGCTGACGGTCAAAACCGTGCCGCAGCTGATCATGGGCCTGAAGATCCGCCGCAGCGAGCTCAACATCGACCTGATCCTGGGCTCCAACTTCGACCTGCTCTACAAGCTCAAGAACATGGAAGTGGACGCGATCCTGATCTCCCTCGACGAACACGCCAACGACCCCGATTGCGAGCAGATTGCGCTGTTCTCCGACGACATCTTCCTCGCCACACCGGCCGATTCACCCTTCGACCGTGAACGCGAAATCGACCTGGCCGACGTGCGCGACGCTACTTTCATCACCCTCACCCAAGGCTTCGCCACTCACCAGGATGGCAACCGGGTGTTCAAGCAAGCGGGGTTCGAGCCGAAAGTGGCGATGCAGGTCAATGACATCTTCACCCTGTTGAGCATGGTCAGTTCGGGGGTGGGTTATGCGCTGCTGCCGGGGCGGATTGCGGCGGTGTATGAGAACCGCGTGAAGCTGATACCGCTGCAACCCAGGTATCGGTTGCAGCAGCAGATTGGCGTGGTGTTCTTGAAGGCCAAGGAACGTGACCCGAATTTACTGGCGCTGTTGGCGGAGTGTCGGATGTATGCCAATCGGCAGGCCTGAGACCGCTATCGGGGGCAAGCCCTCTCCCACACTTGAATGTATCCGCAATTAAAAATGTGGGAGGGGGCTTGCCCCCGATAGCACCACACCAGACAGCACAAATCCCGAAATCAGCCCACCAACCCCCGCATCAGCAAAAACAGCAACGACGGCCCCAGCAGACACCCCAGCGCCGTATAGAACGCTGCGGTCAAACAGCCGTAAGGCACCAGCTTCGGATCAGTCGCCGCCAACCCTCCCGCCACGCCGCTGGACGTGCCCATCAACCCGCCGAAAATCACCGCACTGCGCGGATTGTCCAAACCGATCAGCGGTGCCACGAACGGCGTCATCACCATCACCAGAATCGCCTTGATCAACCCCGCCGCAATCGACAACGCCATCACCTCGGAGCTGGCACCAATCGCCGCGCCAGTCACCGGGCCGACGATGTAGGTCACGGCGCCCGCGCCAATGGTGGTGAGGCTCACCGCATCGGTGTAACCGAACGCCATGGCCACGCCGACGCCGGCGACAAACGACGAGCCCACCCCGACAAACAGCGCAAGCACACCCACGTATCCAGCGCGCTTGAGCTCATCGACACTCACACCAAACGCCGTGGCGACAATCGCGAAGTCGCGCAGCATCGCCCCGCCCAACAGGCCGATGCCCGACAACAACGGAATATCCACCACACCCTTGGCGCCACCCGTGAAGGCACCACCGACGTACGACAGCACCAGCCCGAGCAGGATGGCGATGGCTGAGCCGTGCAGGCGGCCTTTGGTAAAGGTGTCGGAGATCCAGTAGGACACCCACATGGTCAGGCCGATCACCGCGAAACCGCTGATCAGGCCGTAGCCGGTGATCACTTTCATCAAGGATTCGTACATGGCGATCACCCCGCCTCTTTGGTGGGAACGGCCGCGCTCGGCTCACGATTGCCGATGCGCACCAACACCGGCACCAGGGCAAAGCCCAGCACCACGGCCAGGGTCCCGGCCAGTATCGCCATGGGCCCGCCACTGATGGCGCCATACACGTTCTGCTGGGCCGCCATGGCCACCACGATAGGGATATAGATCGCCGCCCAGAAACTCACGCCCTGCTCCGACTTGCCGGTAAACAAGCCCCGCTTGCCGAGGTAACTGCCCAGCCCAATCAACAGCAACATGGCGATGCCCACCCCGCCGACGTTGGCAGGAATACCCATCCACTTACCCAGCAGTTCACCGACAAACAGGCCAGCCAACGTGCAGAGCGCCAGAAACGCCACACCGTAGATAATCATTGTTGTTGTCCTCAAAGTGCTCGATCGAAATTGTTGTTTTTGTGCTTCGAAAGCCTTGGGTGGTGCTTTATCGGTGGCGGCGCTCCTCCTCTTGCAGCAGGGCCTGCAACGTGTCCAGGCGCGCGCCTTCGCAGGCGATCACCGTACCTTGTTCGAATACGCGGCGTGACAGACCGGTGAGCACGGCGCCCGGCGGCAGTTCGATTTGCAGGCGCACGCCGCGCTCATAGGCGCTTTGCACGGTGCCGCGCCAGTCGACCACGCGGCACATGTTGAAGGCCAGGTCGTCACGCAGTTGCTCGGGATTGTGGATCGGCCGCGCACGGGTGCTGCTCAAATAGGTGATACGCGGTGCCTTCAGTGCAACGAACGCTTGCGCCAGCGCCTGGGCCGGTTGCTCCAGCAATGCGCAATGGGACGGCACGCTGACCGCCAGGCGCTTGGCGACGCCGTTGCCTTTGATGCGCTCGGCAACGCGCTTCATGGCGGCATCACTGCCGGCGATGACGGTCTGGTTGTCGGCATTGATATTGGCCAGGTACACCGGGGTTTGTGGGCTGTGGATTTCAGCCAGCAAGGTTTCGACGGTGGATAACTGCGGGCCTATCAAAGCAGTCATGCCATAGCCCTGTGGATAAGCCTGTTGCATCAGCTCACCACGCAGGCTGACCAACCTGACCGCATCGGCAAACGCCAGCGCGCCGGCGATTACCGCTGCCGGGTAGGCACCGATGGACAGACCAGCCACGTAATCCGGGGTGTGTTGCAGGAGGCGAGCGTGCGCCACGCCGGCGATCAACAGGCACAGTTGCACGGCGCGGGTACTGGCCAAGGCTTGCGCGCAGTCGAGCCGGCGCACGTCTTCGCCCAAGGCATCGCTGGCCTCGGCCAGGATGTCGGCCGGCAACGCCTGGAGCATGCCCGTGCGCTGGGCGCCCTGCCCCGGAAACACCAGCAGACTGCTCATGCCACGGCCTGCCAGGGGTCGAGTACAAGGTGCGCACCGCTGACGGTTTTGAGCAATACGCGGCGTGACGGCCCGGCCCATTCGCGCAAGGCGACGGCGCCGAACGGGGTTTGCAGCTGCAGGTCAACGCTGCACGCCGCCTTATCCAATTGTTCCAGAAGCGCCCGCGCATCGTTGCGATCCAGCGGCTCAGGTGCGCGCAGGATCAAATCCAGGTCACTCATCGCATGCAGCGCTTCAATACCGCTCGCCAACTCAAAACCCGCACTGCCACTGACGCCCCAGCTTGCCTGGCCCAGCACCGGTCGCACCTGCTGCAATGCCTGCAACGCGGGCAAATCCCGGGTCGAGATCACGGCGCGCAACGCCTCCGGCACCACGCGCCGACGCACCGCCGCCATCGGCATCACGGCGGCAAAACGCTGTTCGCGCAAACGCCCACGCACACCGATCGCCACCTCGCCCGGCTCGGCGAGGGCGCGACGCACCACCACCGGGTGACCGGCGCTGATCACGTCCACCGCCCAGGCCGGTGCGTCGGCGGGCAGATGCGCCGGGGTCATGCCCCAGAGCAGGTCGTGGGCGTTCACCATTGCTCGCGCAACAGTTGGCGCACGTGGCTGGAGGCGGCACGATTGGTGGCGCCGAGGCGTCCGCTCAAATCAGACGTGCCAATGTCCTTGATCGCACTCACCAGGCATTCGCTGACCCGCGCCACATCGTCCGCCGTAGGCTGTTCAATCTGGCTGACCGTCAAGGTTTCCCACAGCAAACCAAGGCTGGCGTAACTGTCGATGTCATAGGCCATGGGCGGCACGCTGGCGGCCAATGCTTCCAGCTCTTCGACGCTGCGCAGGGTCACCCGCGCCGCCGACGCCTTGCCCATGGCGTGCACCATCACACCAGGATCGCGCAGGGCGATCAGGCGATTGGCCTGGTAGCCGTGGGCGAGGAAAGCACCGGACATGGCCTTGCCCACCAGTAGCGCGATCACCGGATGCCCGGCCAATCGGGCGCGGGCGTAGCTGTCGGCGGCGGCGGCCAGGGCTTGATGGATGCCCAGGGCTTCTTCACGACGGCCATAGGCTTGGCTCGGCACATCGACGATAGCAATGATGGGACGCTTGTCGCCGCGAGCGATGGCTTCATCCACGGCCTTGGCCAACCCCCAGCCTTCCAGCAGGCCGACTTCGCCATTGCGGGCACGGGGGAAGCGGTTTTGCTCATCCGTGACCACGGCGATAAAACGACCTAATGGGCCATCGGCGACTTTCAGCGAAGCCGGCAACCCGTCAACAGGTGCGGCGCCGGCGCTCAATGCGTTGAACCACTGCAAACCTCTCATGAGCGCTCTCCCTGATACAGATCGCGAACCGTCGCCGGGTCGATTTGCGCCGCCGCGTCCAGTTCGGCCAGGCGTGCGAGATACAGATCAGCCTGCTGGCTGCGCTGTTGAGCGGGCATACCTTGATGCAGCAACGCGGTGACGGTCTGTTGGATCTGCGCCACATCGTCGGCCACATAACGGTCGGCGAGACCGCTGTTGAAGCGCTGCTCGCCGCCGGTAAGGCTCCAGATAAACGGGCGGTCACGGGAGTCGTACTCCTCCAGCCCGGCTTCCTGCTCGATCACTTGCGGGCCGTTGAGGCCCAGGCGCGCTTCGCGGGTCACCACCAGATAGCTGCACAATCCGGCGGCAATGGACATGCCGCCAAAACAGCCAACGCTGCCCGCCACCACACCGATCACCGGTTGGTATTGGCGCAGGTCGACAATCGCCGCGTGGATATCAGCAATCGCAGCCAGGCCCAGGTTGGCTTCCTGCAAGCGCACGCCGCCGGTTTCCAGCAGCAGCACGGCGCGGGTCGCAATGCCTTTGCGGTTGTCCTCGGCGGCCAGTTCCAGCGCGCCGGCGATTTTTGCGCCGCCGACCTCACCCAGGCTGCCGCCCTGGAAATTGCCTTCGATGGCGGCGATCACCACCGGTAAGTCATCGATGCTGCCCTTGGCGATGATCACGCCGTCGTCAGCCTGGGGCACCACGCCCTGGCGGCTGAGCCAGGGCGACATGACCCGTTGGAACGGGTCGATCAATTCGCGGAACGTGCCGGCGTCCAGCAAGGCCTTGGCCCGCTGCCGAGCGCCCAGCTCAACGAAGCTGTGTCTGGAGAAATCAATCATGGCCGATCTCCTCGAAACCCTGCTCCAGGCGCAAGCGCACCACGCCGGGGGTGGCACCGAAATCGTGGATATCAATCTTCAGGGCAGGCGGCGTCTGCTCCTGGAAGATGCGTTCGAACACATGCTGCCAGCGTTGCTGAGCGCCATTCACCGAGGTCTGTACCTGAATGGTCAGCGTGCCGGGCGTGCCCGGTTCCAGCAGGACTTCCAGGTCGCCGGAGCCGACGCAACCCACCAGCGCACGACCTTTCGGCGGCTGCCCGGCGGGGAACTCAAAGGATAAGGTTTCCATCACAACGCTCCGTCGAGGCGGTCGATAAACAGGCAGGCGGCCAACAGGTCGGCGGCGCCGCCGGGGGAGGCATTCAGGGCCAGCAATTGGTGGTCGAGCTCATGCAGCTGGCGGCGCCCGGCGAGGCTTGCGCTGCCGCCCGCATCAAGCACTGCCTGGGCGCCACGCTGCATCGCGTGCAAGCCTTCGGTGCCGGCGCGGTAGAGCACGCAGGTGTCGGCCAGCTCGGTCATGATCGCCAGCAAGGCGTCGAGGCGTGCGTTCTGTTCGCCGGCGTTCTGGCTGCGGCTTTTGTGCAGTTGCACCAGGCCGCGTTGCATCACCGAGGGGAAGCCAAGTTGTGCTTCTTCACGGGCTCCACGGGCGCCGTAGCGTTGCGCGACCTCAGCACCGTGGCTCCGCGATTGTGGGGCGTAGCGGTCGTTGAGCAGGGCCAATCGGGCGGCATTCAGCGTTACTGCGCGAGGTTCCAGGGCTGCCGCAGCAGTGAGCAAGCCGAGCGCCCAGATCGCGCCGCGATGGGTGTTTACACCGTTGGTGGTGATCAGCATCACTTGCTCACCTTCACGGCCGATCCGCCCGAGGGCTTCGCGCAGGGGCAAGCCGACCTCACCGATTTCAAGCGCAGCTTCGGCCATTTCCTTGAACATCGGCCACAACGACAGCGCCGAGGCGTGCATCAGCCCCAGGTGCAAATCGCTGTGGGCGCCATTGCCGCGACGGTCCACCAGGGCAGGTTTGGGCGACAGGTCGGCTTCATCGATCAATGCATCAACGGCCATGTCCGCCAGGCGATCCGCGAGGCTGAGTTCGTGCAGTTTAAGAGCGCGCATTTACCAGCTCCTGAATTTGGCGGGCGGGTTGTACAGGCCACCGGACCAGTCCACCAGATCGGCCACGCTCTTGGCGGCCAACAGCTCGCGGGTGGCGTCGGTACGGCGGATGCCCAGATCTTCGGGCAAGGCGATCAGGCCCTCGCGGCGCATGCGCGCGGTGTCCTTGGGGTTGTGGCGCAGGCCGATGGCGGTCACCCCGGCGACGGCGGCAATCATCGCCTGGCGCTCTTCCAGGGAGCGCGCCTTGTACAGGTAGGCGATGCCTTCTTCGGTGAGCAGGTGGGTGACGTCGTCGCCGTAGATCATGATCGGCGCCAGCGGCATGCCGCTTTTGCGTGCCACTTCCACCGCGTCGAGGGTGTTGACGAAGGTGGGTTTGCCGCCCTCCTGGAAGGTCTCGACCATTTGCACCACGAGCTTTTTGCCGCGCTCCAACAAGGCCTCAGGCGCATCGTCGTGACGCATATCCAACCATGCCGGGGTACCGTGGCGACGGCCACGTGGGTCGTGGCCCATGTTCGGCGCGCCGCCAAAGCCGGCGAGGCGGCCACGAGTCACGGTGCTGGAGTGGCCGTCGCCATCCACTTGCAGGGTGGCGCCGATAAACAGGTCTACCGCGTATTGGCCGGCGAGTTGGCAGAACATGCGGTTGGAGCGCATCGAGCCATCGCGTCCGGTGAAGAACACATCCGGGCGTGCGGCGATGTAGTTCTCCATGCCCAATTCGGTGCCGAAGCAATGCACGCTTTGCACCCAACCGCTTTCGATCGCCGGGATCAGCGTCGGGTGCGGGTTGAGGGTCCAGTTGCGGCAGATCTTGCCCTTCAGGCCGAGGGATTCGCCGTAGGTGGGCAGGATCAGCTCGATGGCGGCGGTGTTGAAACCGATGCCATGGTTGAGCGACTGGACATTGTGTTTTTCGTAGATGCCACGGATCGCCATCATCGCCATCAGCACGTGGACTGGCTTGATGTGGCGCGGGTCGCGGGTGAACAGCGGCTCGATGTAGAACGGCTTGTCGGCCACCACCACAAAATCCACCCAGCTCGCCGGGATGTCGACGCGGGGCAAGTCGGTGACATCGTCCACCAACTGGTTGACCTGCACGATCACGATGCCATCGCTGAAGGCGGCGGGTTCGATCAGCGCTGGCGTGTCTTCGGTACTGGCGCCGGTGTAGATATTGCCGGCACGGTCGGCCATGAAACCGGCGGAGAGCACCACGTTGGGGATCAGGTCCACCACCAGCCGTGCGTAGAGTTCGATGTAAGTGTGGATCGCACCGATTTCCAGCAGGCCGTCTTCGAGCAACTGGCTGATGCGCAGGGATTGGGTGCCGGCAAAGGAGAAATCGAGCTTGCGGGCGATGCCTTTTTCAAACAGGTCCAAGTGCTCGGAACGGCCGACACTGGGCATGATCATGTGCAAATCGTGGAGCTTGGCGGGGTCGACCTTGGCCAGGGAGCGCGAGAGGAAATCGGCTTGCTTCTGGTTGTTGCCTTCCAGTACGACGCGGTCGCCGGGGAGGATCAGGGCTTCAAGCGCTTCGACGATCTTGTCGCTGGGCAGCACGGCCCCGTCTGCGTACTTCTTGACCAGCCCGAGCCGCCGCTGCTTCTCATCGCGCCGCCGCGTCCAGCGCGAGTCGGGGGTAGTTATTGTTGTCATGGTCGCTCCACGAGGGTTGCTGTCGTGGGCTTACCTTAGGAGTGATTTAGGGGGCCATCAATCAAGCCCGGCGGTGGATCGTTACGGCTGGAGTAATGGACCGTCAGCAAACGCCGACCCGAGCCAGCTGAAGGTCAGAATGTGGGAGTGGCTGTGTTTGAACGAACCACGCTATCTCCACTCATGGCCAGCCAACAAATCCTGCACCTTATTCAGCAGTGCTGTGGCGCTATCAATCAATTGACCCAGCAGGGCCTCATCCTCATCCATATACCCTTCATATTCCGCCAGATTTCGACGCTCATGACACAGGGCCAATAACCTTACCGCCACCTTGCTCACGTCGGTGGTGTGAACCAGACATTGAAACACCAGATAGCGTTTGTCAGAGCGATAGCCTCGCAGACGCAAAGCCGTGAGCGCGAGAGCATGGGCGGCGTTGTAAGCCAGGTCGAAACGACTGGCGAACGCTAACTGTGGATTACCAGCATCTTTCAGGCGGTGCAGGGCTGAACGCATCAGCCCATCACACTCCTTGCGATCCGGTGGCTCAGCCTTCAAGCCACCGCTACGTCGCAGATTCTCCAGGTTTGCCTTGCTGTCCATTCGAGGATTCCAGAGGGTTGCCCCCAATTAGATTGATCTTGTCCTGCTGCACGACCCGCTGCACAAAACTGTTCCCGGCATTCCATTTGCTGAGCCAGTCTTCGGGGGTGTAAAGCGTCGGATTGATGGGACGGCCCAGTTGCTCTTCCAACGGTATGAGCTGCTCCATGACTTCACTGTAGTTGAGGCTTTCGCCAATCAGCATCAGATCTATGTCACTGGATGAGTGCGCTTCGCCCTTCGCGATGGAACCGTAGATAAAAGCCCAGGTTATATTCTCGGCGAACGGTGCCAGTGCAGCGCGCAATGGCTCATCCAGGCTCAGCGTCTTGCGCACAATGGCTAACAGCTCCGAGTAGATCGGGCATTGGGGGTTGGCTTGGTAGTGGATCTGGTTGCCTTGGCGCGTCATGCTCAAAATGCCCGCCAACTGCAAGCGCTCCAGCTCCCGGGTGAGGCTGCCTTTGCCCACATGAGCCCATCGCGCAATTTCATTGGTGAAGAAGCTTTGGTCGGGCTTACCGAAAAGCAGGCTCAGTACTTTTTGCTGGGTGACGGTGAAGAGCGCGGTGCTGAGCGGTAAGTTTTGCATTGCGGCGGCCAATGAGTCCCAAAAAGGGAACGATAGGTCCCTTTTTGGGAACGATCAAGTTTTAAGCTGTAGAAGATGGAGAAATCTGTTCCAGCGCCCGATCCACCAACAGTTGCCCCAACTCGGCCATTTGCTGAATCCCGAGCATGATGGCGCGCTGGGAAGTGTCCAGGTCGAAGGCCAGGTTGCAGGTGAGTGCGTTGAGGGAGGACAGGGTTTCGCTGGCGTTGACCAGCAGGGTTTCGGTGTCTTGATGAGGCTTTACGGTGAAGAGGGGCGGATTAGGGGTAGGTTTGATCATGATTTACAGCTCCGATATGTGATGGAGACTGCCCGCTCCGCTTGCACGCGAATTAGGGTGGCAGCCGTGCGCAGGTGTGCAAGACCGGGCATATCGGACCCCGGCAGACCCCAAGGGATCTCCCACGCACAGCCGCCATAACGAATACAGCAGGCATAAAAAACGCCCGTTGGATGGCTATGGGCGCTGGTGCGCCGACATGTAACCGGACTTGCACGTCCGTGTCACCGTTTTTTGTAGCCTTTTCCATCCGAATCGTGCCACGGGCAGACATCATGAATCCGACTGTTAAACCCGATGCAAGGCCGTTGCAGAGTGTGATGCATCACATCACAATTTCGACGACCAGGTCGAACTGGTCGATTATCTTGACTACCACTGAGTAGAGGTATCGATATGGGCATGCACAACCCACCTCACCCCGGTGAAATCTTGCTTGAAGATGTAATCCCTGCCCTGGGCATCACCATTACCGAAATGGCGCGACGTCTTGGCTTCGCCCGCGAGACTTTTTCAAGGATCTTGCATGGCCACGCCCCGGTCAGCCCGGACCTTGCCGTTCGGTTGGAACGGGCCGGTGTGAGTACCGCGCAGCTATGGTTGTCGATGCAAAGTGCCTACGATTTGTGGCAGGCCGAGCATCGGGAGCAGCCGGTGATTGAGCGGTTTGCGCGGATTGATTGAGGGCTGGAGCCGAGCGCAAGCCAGCTCCCCACAGTAGGTCTCACTGAATTTGAGAAGAGTGTTCAGGCCAATCCGGATTCGACCAGCAAGGCTTCCAACCCCATGAGGTCCGGCACCTTCGCCACCTGTTCCCCCACCTGCACCGCCGCCAGTTCCAACGGGCACAGCGGCACGTCCACGTAGCTCAACTCGCTGTCGAGCTTGTACGACCGGGGAATCCCCTGGATCACCAACGCAATGAACTTCAACGTCGGTCGCCCGCCCAGCGCGTTCAACACCACGATCCGTGAGCGTTCGCCAGTCACGCTGGCCTCGCCGCACGCGGCTTCGAAACTGATCAACGGAATCTGCCGATCCCGCCACGTCACTTGCCGCAGATACCACGGCGGCGCATCGCTGGCCGGTTCGCCGCGTTGGAAGTCGATCAGTTCGGCCACGGCGACGTTGGGCAGCACCAGGTGACGGTCAGCCAGGGGCAGCAGCAGGCCGGTGAGTTGGCTGGTGCGGTGGTCAAGCATGGGACTTGCTCCAATAGGCGATGCTTTCCAGCAGCACCGACTCTTGATACGGCTTGCCGAGGTAGTCGTTGACGCCAATGGCCATGGCGCGGTCGCGGTGTTTCTGGCCGGTGCGGGAGGTGATCATGATGATCGGCAGGCGCATCAGGCGTGGGTCGTTGCGCACTTGCGTGGCCACTTCAAAACCGTCCATGCGCGGCATTTCGATGTCGAGCAGCATCAGGTCCGGGGTGTGTTCTTCGAGCAACGCGAGGGCGTCGATGCCATCTTTGGCGGTGAGTACGTTCATGCCGTTGCGTTCCAGCAGGCGGCTGGTGACTTTACGCACGGTGACCGAGTCGTCCACCACCAGCACCAGCAGCGGGCGCTTTTTCAGTGGGTCGTTGAGGATCAGCGGCGCATCCACCGACTGGGCCGGCAACGCCGGTTGCCGTTCGCGGATATGCGCAAGCAAGTCGATGATCAGCACCACGCGGCCGTCGCCCAGGATGGTCGCGCCGGACAACCCTTGCACCCCGGCAAACTGCGGCCCCAGGCCCTTGACCACGATCTCCCGGGTACCGGCCATGGCGTCCACATGCACCGCCACGCGGCGCTCATTGCACTGCACCAGCAACACCGGCACCGGTTGGTACTGGCCCAATAATTTGGGCCGGCCGACGGTGTGCAGCAGGTCGCCCAGGTAGAACAACTCGTAGCTCTGCCCGGCATATTCATAGCGTGGCGGATCTTGCTGATAGTGCCCCGCCAGCTCATGGGGCAGCACCCGCACCAACGCTTCGATGGTATTGAGCGGGATCGCGTATTGATCGTCCGCGCACTGCACCATCAGCGCACGGTTGACCGACACGGTGAACGGCAAACGAATGCGAAAATGCACGCCCTCGCCCGGCGTCGACTCAATGAACATCGAGCCGCCGAGCTGGCGTACTTCTTCATGCACCACGTCCATGCCCACGCCACGTCCGGAAATCTGGGTGATTTTCTCGGCAGTGGAGAACCCCGGCTGCAAGATAAACTGCAACACGTCGCGGTCGCTGATCTCTTGATGAGGGCCGAGCAAACCACGCTTGATCGCCTTGCGCCGCACCGCGTCCAGGGGCACGCCAGCGCCGTCGTCGCGCATGTCGAACACGATGTCGCCGCCTTCGTGGGTCAGGTCCAGGGTGATGCGGCCCTTTTTCGGCTTGCCGGCCAGCAGGCGCGCCTCACTGGATTCCAGGCCATGATCGACGGCGTTGCGCAGCATGTGTTCCAAAGGCGCCGCCATGCGTTCCAGCACGTTGCGGTCCATCTCACCTTCGGCGTTGCCGACGATGAATTCCACGTCCTTGCCCAACTCGCCCGCCACCTGGCGCACGATGCGTTTGAGGCGTGGCAGCATGCGTTCGAACGGCACCATGCGCGTGCGCATCAGGCCTTCCTGCAATTCGGTGTTGATGCGTGCCTGTTGCTGCAACAGGGCGTGCGCGTCCTCGTTGCGACGGTCGAGGGTGTCCTTCAGATCGAGCAAATCGGAGGCGGATTCGGACAACGCACGTGACAATTGCTGCAACTGCGAATGGCGGTCCATTTCCAACGGGTCGAAGTCTTCATAGCCCAGGCGCTCGGCCTCGGCCTGTTGGCGGCTGAGGATGCGGCCCTGGGTTTCGGTGTCGAGGCGGCGCAGTTGATCGCGCATGCGCTCGATGGTGGTTTCCACCTCGGTCAGGGCGATGCGTGCGTCATTGACTTGCTGTTCAATCCGACCACGGAAGATCGAGGTCTCGCCGGCCAGATTGACCAGGTCATCCAGCAGATCAGCGGAGATCTTCACCATGTCGGCGGCGGGGTCAACGACCGCCTCGGTCTTGCCTGCGGGCAATGCGACCGGTGCCACTGCTTCTACGCTTGGGTGCACCAGGCTTCTGATGCGTCCGATAAGCTTGTCCACCGCGCCCACGGGCAAGCCGTCTGCCACGGCGTCGATCATCTGCGCCAGGCGGTCATGGCAGCCTTGCAGCAGCGCGAACAGTTCGGCGGACGGTGCGAGCAAGCCGGCCGATAGCCCTTCGTAGAGAAACTCAAGCTCATGGGCCAGGTCACCAATCGGCCCGATCTCGACCATGCGCGCGCCGCCCTTGAGGGTGTGCAGGTCGCGCAGCAGGGTCTCGACTTCCTGGCGATTGTTCGGCTCGGCCTGCCAGCGCAGCAGTGCGCTGCCGGAGCTGTCGAGAATATCGGCGGCTTCTTCGAGGAAGATATCCAGCAATTCCGGGTCGGCGCCCGCCGTTTCAGGCGCAGGAGCCTGTGCGGCGGGGGTACTGCTCTGGCGCAGTTCGCGCAGCTTGGCAACCAGCTCGGCGCTTTCGCTCAAGGGCTGGTGGCGGTGCAGTTCGTCCAGCTGTAAAGCCAGGCGTTCATGGCTGGCCATGAGCACCTGGGACAGCTCGGTGCTGTAGCTATAGCGCCGGTCCACAAGGCCTTCGTAAAGGCATTCCAATTCGTAGGCAAGATCGCCCACCGGGCCGATTTCGGCCATGCGCGCGCCGCCCTTGAGGGTGTGCAGGTCGCGCTGCAACGAGGACAACGGTGCTGCGTTTTCAGGTTCCAGCAACCAGCGTTTGAGGGACTGCCCGGCGCTGTCGAGAATGTCCACGGCTTCTTCGAGGAAGATCTCGACGATCTCATCGTCCATCGCCGTTTCATGCTCCAACTGCGCGGTGGCAGTACCCAGTTCAGCAATACTCAGCGCACGGTTGCCGTCGGTTTTGATCAGGCCGGTGGCGGACGGGTCGAGGGCATCGTCCAGCAGGTCGCGCAGGGCCTGCACCCGGGCCGGCACCGGGCTGATTTCCTGGCCGGCGGCCAACTGGTCAAGCATGTTGATCAGTGCTTCATGGGCCTGTTCGGCCTCATGGAAAAACCGCTCGCTGACCGCCAGGCTGCTCTCTTCCACCGCCCCATAGAGGTCGAGCAAGGCTTCGCACAACTCGTCGATGGGATGCAGGTCGGCGGTGTGTGCGCCCTCCCCCAGGGTGGTCAGTTCATCCAGCAGAGCGGTGAGTTCCTGGCGCTCGCCGGGGTGCTGTTGCCAGCGCCGCAGCAGGCTTTCGGCGTCGAGCAGGATGTCCATGCCCTGGGCCAGGAAGTTGGTGATCAGTTGCGGGTCGCGTTTGATGCGCAAGCCGGTGTTGGGCGCGTCGAGCAGCGCGGCCAACTGATGGTCGAGCAGGGTTTGGGTGCGGCCAATCAGGTCGGCCGCGCCCTTGATCGGCACCAGAGGGTCGCGGTCCAGTTGGCGTAAGCCACGCTGGAACAGGGCTTCGGCTTCCAGCAGCAACTCCACTTCGTCCAGGTCCAGCGGCAGGCGATGGGCCTTGTATTCGCGGGTCAGGTGATCCAGCGGTCGCACCAGTTCGGCGATCGGTAATACGCCGGCCATGTAGGCACTGCCCTTGAGGGTGTGCAGGGCGCGTTGCAGCTCATCGCTGACTTGCAGCGGCACATGCTCGGCGGCCTGTTGCAGGAAGTGGTTGAGGCTGTCCAGGTGGCTCTGGGCTTCATTGCGGAAGATCTCCAGCAGCATCGGGTCATGGGGCTCGGCAGCGGATACAGCGCCGCCACCGGCCAAGGCGTGGGCGCGAGCGGCCAGTGCGTCGACTTCGTCGCGTTGGTGTTGGTCGTCCGTCGCAAAGTCGGCGATCAATTCCGGCAGCAAGGCCACGGCATCATCCAGCACCTGCTGGATTCCGGGGCCGAGGGCCACGCTGCGTTCAAGCACACGGTTCAGCAGGTTTTCCACGGCCCATGCCAGTTCGGCCAGCACCAGGGCGCGCACCATGCGACCACTGCCTTTCAAGGTATGGAAGGCGCGGCGCATTTCGCCTTGGGCGGTTTTGTCCGCGCTGTTGGGCAGGTGACGGTGCAGCACGTCGAGGACTTCGTCGGTTTCTTCGAGGAAGACTTCGCGCAGTTCATCGTCGATGGGCTCTTCATCAGCCGGGGGTGGCAACAGGCTACCGGGGCGTTGCAAGGCCGGCGGGTTGAGGCGCGACGTGGGGTTGGCCAACGCGTCGAACTGGGATTGGCTCGGGGCCTCATCCGTCGACAGCACGCCATCGGGGGCCAGCAAGGCCTGGCGCCAGGGTTTTTCAGCAGGCAGGTAACCCAGCGCCGCGAGGCTTTGGGTGGCCAGTTCCAATACCCGTTCACCGGCGGCGTCGGGGTCCTGGAGCATGCGTTCGAGGTAGTACTCCAGGCTGCTGATTACCTCGGCAAAATGGGCCAACTGGGTCTCGGACGGCGCGTCATGGTTGACGACCAACTGCTCATCGACGTAATCGGTGCAGCCGCGCATCAGGCTCGCTGCACGCGGCAGCGGAATCATCGCCAATGCGCCGCGCACCTGGCTCAGCAGTTCCGGCAGGGACTCCAGGCGCTGACGGTCCCAGTCGGCTTCGATGCAGTCAATCACCAACTCTTTGGCTTGCTTCAGGCACTGGCAAGACTCGCGGATTACCAGTTGGTGAATCTGAGTCAGGTCGGTGGTGGGCAGGCGGCTTTCTTCGCGGCTTTCCGGTTCGACGGTGCCGGCCATTCCGGCCAGGGTAGCTTCGACGTAGAGCAGCGCGCCCGCGACGTCCATCAGTACGGCGTCATTGGGTTCGCGTTGGCCTTGGGCCAGGCTCAATACCACCGCAAGCTGATCGATGATGACTTTGCGCGGCTGGCCGAACCCCAGCACCGCCAGGGTATCGGCGATCTGCCGCAGCGGCGCCAGCAGCGCATCGAGGTCGTGGGTGTGTTGGCGGTCGCTGCGTACGAACAGGTCGAGGCGCTCCTTGACCCGCACCAGCTCTTCACACAACGCACCGAGCACCGAGCCCATGGCATTGCGGTCCGGCCCGGCCAGGCGGGCACGTTCGGCGTCGACCACGGCGCTGTCGGGCAAGGCTTCATCCAGGCCGTAGCGTTCCTTGAGGCTTTGCATGCGCGGCGTCGGCCGGGTGACTTTGGCGACGTAGAACAACAGGCTCTTGAGCAACTCATCCGGCGCAGACTGGTTGATTCCACCAATACCTTGGGCCAGCAAACGCTTGAGCTGCTTGTCACTGGCCTTGAGCAGGCTGCGCAAGGCCGGGCTGTTGGCAACAACGCCGGTGAGCATGCCTTCGACCAGCGCCGACGTCACTTGCCACAACGGCAACAATGGCGCGCCCTGGCACAGGGCTTCAAGGCGTGCGAACACACGCGCCATGTCTTCCAGATTGCTGGGGCCGTGGTCTTCGCGCAGCAACCCGGCGAGGGCCTGTTGCAGCAGTTGGTGCCATTGGCGCAGTTGTTCATGCAGGTCCGGCACTGCGCGTTGGGCCAGGGCTTCATCGGGCAGTGGCGCAATCGACAGCAGTTGTGGGCTGAACAGGCTGGTTTCCGAGAGCAGGCTTTCACCTCGCGCACTGCGCAGGTCGTTGAGCAGCGGCAGCACCACCAACGGCAGATCGCGGCGGGCGCTGTGCACGCGGTCGAGGTACAGGGGCAGTTGGCCAAGGGCCTGTTGCAGCAGACGGATACTTTCCTCGCGCTGGCTGACCTGCCCGGCCTGGAGCGCCAGGGCCAGTTCTTCGATCTCTTCGGCGAGCAGCGCCGCACCGTAGAACTCGACCATTTGCAGCGCGCCATGCACTTGATGGATACCGGCCAGGCATTGGCAGATCACGTCATCGTCATGGGTTTCGACAAACGCATCCAGCGCCGAACGGGCCTGTTTCAGGGTTTCGGCAATGTCGCCCTTGACCCATTCGAGGGCCACGTAGTCGTGCCGGTCAACCATAACTGCTCCGCTTAGAATTCGTGGGTTGCTGGTATTTTTGAACCAATGGAAATCAATGTGGGAGGGGGCTTGCCCCCGATTGCAGACTGTCAGTTGATCTATCTATGGCTGACCCACTGCAATCGGGGGCAAGCCCCCTCCCACATTTGGAATGCATTTCAGTCATCTGCCTGTTTCGGGGGTGGGAGGGTGAAACCCGACACCGACCTGCGCAACTGGCTCGCCATCTTCGCCAGGTTACCGATGCTTTCGGCAGTCGCGGTCGACCCCGACGACGTCTGCGTAGTGATCTGCTGGATCACGTTCATGGTCAGGGAGATCTGCCCCGCCGATGACGTCTGCTGCTGCGCTGCATTGGAGATGCTCTGGATCAACGCCGCCAAGGTCTTCGACACGCCTTCAATCTCTTCCAGCGCCACGCCGGCATCCTGGGCCAGCCGTGCGCCGCGGACCACTTCGGTGGTGGTCTGCTCCATGGAGATGACCGCCTCGTTGGTGTCGGTCTGGATCGCCCTCACCAGGGTTTCGATCTGCCGCGTGGCGGCCGATGAGCGCTCGGCCAGTCGCTGCACTTCATCCGCCACCACCGCAAAGCCGCGTCCGGCATCCCCGGCCATGCTCGCCTGGATGGCGGCGTTGAGGGCGAGGATATTGGTCTGGTCGGCGATGTCGTCGATCAGGCTGACGATGTCGCCAATCTCCTGGGACGATTCGCCCAGGCGCTTGATGCGCTTGGCGGTGTCCTGGATCTGTTCGCGGATGTTGTCCATGCCGTGGATGGTGTTGTGAACCACCTCGTTGCCCTTGTTCGCAATCTCCACCGAGCGTTCCGCCACGGCCGAGGATTCGGCGGCATTGGCCGATACCTGGTCGATGGACTGGGCCATCTGGTTGATCGCGGTGGACGCTTCGGCGATCTGCTGGGCCTGATGCTCCGAGGCCTGGGCCAGGTGCATGGCGGTGGCCTGGGTTTCTTGCACCGCACCGGCAACTTGGCCGGCGGTGAGGTTGATCGTCGCGACCAGATCGCGCAGTTGGTCCACGGAATAGTTGATGGAGTCGGCGATGGTGCCGGTGAAGTCTTCGGTCACCGAGGCCGTCACGGTGAGGTCGCCATCGGCCAGGTCTTCGATTTCATCGAGCAGGCGCATGATCGCGTTCTGGTTGCGCTCGTTCTTCTCGGCAGTCTCGTGCAGTTGGCGGTTGGTCTCACGCACCATTACCAGGCCAATCAGGATGATCGAGGCCAACGCCAGCAGGCCCAGCACGTAGCCGCCAATGGTGTCGAAGCTGCGCCCGCTGGCGAGGTTTTCAAACCCGGTGGCCAGGTGCGAGGCTTCATCGAGCAGGGTTTGCGACAGATTGAAAATATTGCTCGCCGAGGCGCGCACCTGAAACAGTTGCGGTGAGGTTTCGAGGATTTCATCCACGGAGCCGGAGACAAACTCGAACAGTTCGGCGATATCCGCCAGCCGCGCGCGGGCATCGTGGTCTTCGACCTGGGTGATGCGCAGGCCGGGGTTGCCGTTGAGCATGCCATTGAGCACCTGGCCAAAACGGGCGGCATCGCGGCCAAAGGTGTCGGCGGCCTGCGCGGCTGTTTCGTCGCCGGCCAGCACGGTGTTGACCGCCCCCAGAATACGTTCGGCCAGCAGCGACTGGCGCTGGGCCAGGGCCACCTGGCTGGCCGGGGCGCCACGTTGCAGCAGGATGTCGACGACCTTTTCCGATTCCATCTGCAATTGCGGCACGGTTTCGGCCAGGGTCGCGGCCACCTGGTGCAGGGACAACACGGTCTGCTCGCTGGCGAGGATGGCGTCGGTGTTTTTCAGCAGCGCTTCCCAGTCGGTCTGCACTGCGCGCATCTCGGCCCGCACCGCACTGGGCGCCGCAGGCAGGCCGGTTTGCGGGTCGCCTTTTTTCAGGTAGCCCCAGCGCTGGGCAAAATCGTTGCGCGCGTCACCCAACAGCTTGAAGGCAGCAGCCTTGCCGGCGGCGGCTTCGGTAGCGTTCTTGGCAATGCGCTGGGACAGCACCCGCAGTTCTCCGGCGTGGCCGATGTACTGTTTGTCGTAGGTGGACTGGGTGTTGAGGTACGCGAAGTTGGCGAAGAGCAGCATGATGAACACGATCAGTGCGATAAACAGCACGATGATCTGTGAGCGGCTGCGCGAGCCGGCCTGGGGTTTGGGCGCGGTAGCGGTGGTCATGCGGCGACGTCCATGAAGCCTGGGGCCTGGGCCAGGGCGAAGGGGCTGAAGACCTGCCACGGCGGGTCGCCGTCGAACTGGCCCTGGATAAACGGCGCGCCGGGGCTGGCACTCGCCAGCAAGGCGTCTTGTGCAAAATGCTGCATGCCCACCACCTCGTCTACCAGCAACCCGACAAACAGATCGTTGTATTCCACCACCAGCACCCGCCGCTGCTTGCGCGCCTTGGACAGCGCAAGGCCGAGGAAACCACCCAGGTCCATCACCGGCAGCAGGCGCCCGCGCAGGTTAGCAACACCTTTGACCCAGGCCTTGACCCCGGGCATTAAAGTGCATCGCGGTTCATGCAGGACTTCGGCGACTTCGCCCATGGGCGCCACATACCAATGTTGCCCCAGGCGAAAGCCGATCCCGCTCCAGCGTTGCAGGCGGGCTTCCTGGGACGGCAGGTCGGCGGCCAGCAGGCGGCAGCGGCGGTCGATGTCCAGCAGCAACTCGAAGGCGGTTTGCGACTCGGTCATGATGGCGTGCCGTCAGCCGGCCAGCACCTTGTTCAGGGTGGCGATCAGGGTTTCTTCGTCGACCGGCTTGGTCAGGTAATCCTTGGCGCCCTGGCGTGCGCCCCAGATCTTGTCGGTTTCCTGGTCTTTGGTGGTAATGATGATGATCGGGATAGCGTTGGTCTCAGGCTCCTTGGACAACTGGCGCGTGGCCTGGAAGCCATTGAGGCCCGGCATCACGATGTCCATCAGTACTGCATCGGGCTTTTCCTGGCGAGCCAGGGCTACGCCGTCGGCGCCGTTTTCGGCCTTGAGGACCTGATGGCCGTGCTTTTCCAGCATGCCGGTGAGTTTGTACATTTCAGTCGGCGAATCGTCGACGATCAGAACACGTGCCATGGTTTTCCCCACTACATTGGTCGGCGCCGGCCCTTGTGGGGCGGCGTCAGTGTGCTTGTTCTACTGCGGCGAACCCCGGCACATACGCCTTGATCGCACCCAGCAGTTCTTCCTTGCTGAAAGGCTTGGTCAAAAACTGATCGACACCCACGATGCGCCCCTTGGCCTTGTCGAACAGGCCGTCCTTGGAGGACAGCATGATCACCGGGATCGACTTGAACGCCGGGTTGTTCTTCACCAGGGCGCAGGTCTGATAGCCATCCAGGCGCGGCATCATGATGTCGACAAAGATAATGTGCGGGTGATGATCAACAATCCGGGCCAGGGCATCGAAACCGTCGAGTGCCGTAATGACCTCGCAGCCCGAGTGCTTCAACAGCGTCTCGGCGGTGCGGCGGATCGTTTTCGAATCGTCGATCACCATCACTCTCAAGGCGTTGGAATGCTGTTCCATATCTGCTCTACCATCGCCACAGCGAATCGGTTTTTCGGTGTGTACTGCCTGATGTTGCACAGGATGAGCGTCGCAGGCCTTGGATTTCAAGGGCTGCTGCGCCGTGGCAGTCTTTTTAGCACAGTCTCGGGGAGCAATCTATCGAGGCACCCGCCAGGTGGTTTTTCCTTGACCCACAACAGCCGCAGCGCCACTCTGACGCCACTTTTATGCGCCCAATTTGCTAGAGGAAATCCCCCATGAGCGTTCGCGTCGGCATTGTCATGGACCCTATCGCCAGCATTTCCTATAAAAAGGACAGCTCGCTGGCCATGCTCCTGGCCGCCCAGGCCCGCGGCTGGACCCTGTTTTATATGGAGCAGCGCGATCTGTACCAGGGCGACGGCGAGGCCCGCGCACGCATGCGCCCGCTGCAGGTGTTCGCCAACCCGGAAAAATGGTTCGAGCTTTCGGACGAGATCGACAGCCCGCTGAGCGATCTGGACGTGATCCTGATGCGCAAGGATCCGCCGTTCGACATGGAATTCGTCTACTCCACTTACCTGCTGGAGCAGGCCGAGCGCGCCGGTGTACTGATCGTCAACAAGCCGCAGAGCCTGCGCGACTACAATGAAAAGCTGTTCGCCACGCTGTTCCCGCAATGCACACCGCCGACCGTGGTCAGCCGCCGCGCCGATGTGCTGCGTGAGTTCGCCGCCAAACATGGCGATGTGATCCTCAAGCCGCTGGACGGCATGGGCGGCACGTCGATCTTCCGTCACCGCGCCGGCGACCCGAACCTGTCGGTAATCCTGGAAACCCTGACCGTGCTGGGTACTCAGCAGATCATGGGCCAGGCTTACATTCCGGCGATCAAGGACGGCGACAAGCGCATCCTGATGATCGACGGCGAACCGGTGGACTACTGCCTGGCGCGTATCCCGGCAGCCGGTGAGACCCGTGGCAACCTGGCCGCCGGTGGTCGCGGTGAAGCGCGTCCTCTGACGGACAAGGACCGTTGGATTGCAGCCCAAGTCGGCCCGACCCTGCGGGAAAAGGGTTTACTGTTTGTAGGCCTTGACGTGATTGGTGAAAATCTCACCGAAATCAACGTCACCAGCCCGACCTGTATCCGCGAGATCGACAACGCCTTTGGCACCAACATCGGCGAAATGCTGATGGCCGCCATTGAGCGCAAGCTACAAGCCAAGTGACATAGAACAGCCGGACACGCACCAACATTGCGTTATCATGCGCCACCTGTGAAACGCGCGATGTTGGTTTTTTTGTCATGACACTCCCGTCCGATCTGCCCCCCGAACTCTCCCATAGCGGCGTGCGCCCGGCTGATCGGCTCGGATTTACCCTGTTCCTGGCCGCCTTGATTCACTTGGCCTTGCTGCTCGGCGTGGGTTTCACCATGGTCGAGCCCAAGCAGATCACCAAGACCCTGGAAATCACCCTCGCCACCTTCAAGAGTGAAAAGAAGCCTGAGAAGGCGGACTTTCTGGCTCAGGACAATCAACAGGGCAGCGGCACCCTCGACAAGAAAGCCATCCCCAAGACCACCGAACTGGCACCGTTCCAGGACAACAAGGTCAATAAGGTCACGCCGCCTCCCTCGCCCAAGCCTGAGGTCAAGCAGGCTACACCCAAGCCGACGGTGACCACCGTCGCACCCAAACCACAAAAAGCCCCGGTCCAGCGCGAAAAGACCAAGACCGAGCCGCAGCCGGAGCCCGTGAAGCCGGCGCCTACTTTCGACAGCTCGACCCTGTCCGACGAAATCTCCAGCCTGGAAGCCGAACTGGCCAACGAACAGCAGTTGTACGCCAAGCGCCCACGCATCTACCGCCTGAATGCCGCCTCGACCATGCGCGACAAAGGCGCCTGGTATAAGGACGAGTGGCGCAAGAAGGTCGAGCGCATCGGCAACCTCAACTACCCGGAAGAAGCACGGCGCCAGCAGATTTACGGCAATTTGCGTCTATTAGTGTCGATCAACCGCGATGGCACCTTATATGAAGTGCAGGTGCTGGAGTCCTCCGGCCAGCCGCTGCTGGACCAGGCCGCACAGCGTATCGTGCGCCTGGCTGCGCCTTTCGCGCCGTTTACCGGCGACCTGAACGACGTGGACCGCCTGGAAATCATCCGCACGTGGAAGTTTGCCAAGGGCGATCGGCTGTCGAGCAATTGATGACAAATGCCCTGTGCGACACATCCCCAGCTTGTCAGTTCGCCCCTCCAACGCCACACTAGCGGACATGAAAAATGTCAGCCCGACCTACCTCAAGCACCAATTCCTGATCGCCATGCCCCATATGGCCGACCCGAACTTTGCGCACACCTTGACCTACATCGTCGAGCACACGGCCAAGGGTGCCATGGGGTTGGTGGTGAATCGGCCACAAGCGCTGAACCTGGCCGATATCCTTGAGCAATTGCGCCCCGAGATCGATCCGCCGGCCCGTTGCCAGGGTGTTCCGATCTACATCGGCGGGCCGGTACAGACGGATCGCGGCTTTGTGCTGCACCCGACCGGGCCGACGTTCCAGGCCACGGTGGACCTGGACGGCGTGTCGCTGTCCACCTCCCAGGACGTGTTGTTCGCCATCGCCGACGGCGTAGGCCCCGAGCAAAGTGTGATCACCCTGGGCTACGCCGGCTGGGAAGCCGGGCAACTGGAAGCCGAACTGGCCAGCAATGCCTGGCTGACCTGCCCGTTTGATGCCGACATTCTGTTCAACACTGCCAGCGAACTACGCCTGGAAGCGGCCGCCGCCAAGCTGCGCGTCAACCTCAGCCTGCTGACCAGCCAGGCGGGGCACGCCTGATGGCCTTGCGTCTGATCCTCGGCTTTGACTACGGCACCAAACAGATCGGCGTAGCCGTCGGCCAGGTAATCACCGGCCAGGCCCGTGATCTGTGCACCCTGAAGGCCCAGAACGGCATACCGGACTGGAACCAGGTCGAAGCCCTCATTAAAGAGTGGAAGCCCGACGCGGTAGTGGTCGGCCTGCCCCTGAACATGGACGGCACCCCCAGCGACATGTGCCTGCGCGCCGAAAAGTTCGCCCGCCGCCTCAACGGCCGCTACAACATTCCCTTCTATACCCACGACGAACGCCTGACGACCTTTGAAGCCAAGGGTGAACGCCGCGACCGTGGCGGGCAGAAAGGCAGCTACCGCGACAACCCCGTGGACGCCATCGCCGCTGCCTTGCTGTTGCAGGGCTGGCTGGATGAAAACACCGCTTTATTTGAATCCTGACTGACGCGGCCTGCCGCGTCTTCTTACGTTTGAGCCCGGAACTTGCCTACAGCAAGGCCTTGAAGGAGCCACCATGAGCCTGCCGAACCCCGCCGAACTGATCAGCCAGATGGCAATACGCCTCAAGGCTAACCTGGAACACCGTGGCATCAGCGAGCCGCGCTTCATCGGCATTCGCACCGGTGGCGTGTGGGTGGCCCAGGCGCTGCTGGAAGCACTGGGCAGCGATTCGCCCCTGGGCACCCTGGACGTATCCTTTTACCGCGATGACTTCAGCCAGAACGGCCTGCATCCACAAGTGCGCCCGTCGGCCCTGCCGTTCGAGATCGAAGGCCAGCACCTGGTGCTGATCGACGACGTGCTGATGAGCGGCCGCACCATCCGCGCCGCCATGAACGAGCTGTTCGACTACGGCCGCCCGGCCAGTATCACGCTGGTCTGCCTGCTGGACCTGGATGCCGGCGAGTTGCCGATCAGCCCGGATGTGGTCGGCGCCACACTGTCGCTGCAAGCCCGGCAACGGGTAAAATTGTCCGGTCCCACGCCGCTCGAACTCGAACTGCAAGACCTTGCCCTTTAAACCGCCTTGTACAGAGTCCCCGCGATGACGCCTCTAGATGCCAAGCGCCCGCTGCAGCTCAATGCTCAGGGCCAGTTGCAACACTTTTTGTCCCTCGATGGTTTGCCCCGCGAACTGCTCACCGAAATCCTCGACACGGCCGATTCGTTTCTCGAAGTCGGTGGCCGGGCGGTGAAGAAAGTCCCGTTGCTGCGCGGCAAAACCATCTGCAACGTGTTCTTCGAGAACTCCACGCGCACCCGCACCACCTTTGAACTGGCGGCCCAGCGGCTGTCGGCCGACGTGATCACGCTGAACGTGTCCACGTCGTCGGCGAGCAAGGGCGAAACCCTGCTCGACACCCTGCGCAACCTGGAAGCCATGGCCGCCGACATGTTCGTGGTGCGCCACGGCGACTCCGGCGCCGCGCACTTTATCGCCGAGCACGTGTGCCCCCAGGTGGCGATCATCAACGGCGGCGACGGCCGTCACGCCCACCCGACCCAGGGCATGCTCGACATGCTCACCATCCGTCGGCACAAGGGCAGCTTTGAAAACCTCTCGGTGGCCATCGTCGGCGACATCCTGCACTCGCGGGTCGCACGCTCGAACATGCTGGCCCTGAAAACCCTGGGCTGCCCGGATATCCGCGTGATCGCGCCAAAAACCCTGCTGCCCATCGGCATCGAGCAATACGGCGTGAAGGTCTACACCGACATGGCCGAAGGCCTCAAGGATGTCGATGTGGTGATCATGCTGCGCCTGCAACGCGAGCGCATGTCCGGCGGCCTGCTGCCGAGCGAGGGTGAGTTCTACCGCCTGTTCGGCCTGACCACCGCACGCCTGGCCGGCGCCAAGCCGGACGCCATCGTGATGCACCCAGGCCCGATCAACCGAGGGGTGGAGATTGAGTCGGCGGTGGCCGACGGCAGCCAGTCGGTGATTCTCAACCAAGTGACCTACGGCATCGCCGTGCGCATGGCCGTATTGTCCATGGCCATGAGCGGACAAACCGCGCAACGTCAATTCGAGCAGGAGAACGCCCAGTGAAGCTCAGCATTCTTGGCGCTCGCGTTATCGATCCGGCCAGTGGCCTGGATCAAGTCACCGATCTTCATCTGGAGGCCGGCAAGATCATCGCCATTGGCGCCGCTCCCGGCGGTTTCAGCCCCAGCGAGACGATCGACGCCAAAGGCCTGGTGGCCGCGCCCGGGCTGGTGGACCTGAACGTCGCCCTGCGCGAGCCGGGCTACAGCCGCAAAGGCAGCATCGCCAGCGAAACCCGCGCCGCTGCGGCCGGTGGCGTGACCAGCCTGTGCTGCCCGCCGCACACCAAGCCCGTTCTGGACACCTCGGCCGTGACCGAGCTGATCCTCGACCGCGCCCGTGAAGCCGGCAATTGCAAAGTGTTCCCCATCGGCGCCCTGAGCAAAGGCCTGGACGGCGAACAACTCGCCGAACTGATCGCCCTGCGCGACGCCGGGTGTGTAGCCTTCGGCAACGGCCTGGAGAGTTTCCGCAGCACCCGCACCCTGTGCCGCGCCTTGGAATACGCCGCCACCTTCGACCTGACGGTGATCTTCCACTCCCAGGACCGCGACCTGGCCGAAGGTGGCCTGGCCCATGAAGGCGCCGTGGCCAGTTTCCTCGGCCTGCCGGGCATCCCGGAAACCGCCGAGACCGTGGCCCTGGCCCGTGACCTGCTGCTGGTGGAGCAAAGTGGTGTGCGTGCGCATTTCAGCCAGTTGACCAGCGCACGCGGTGTCGCCCTGATCGCCCAGGCGCAGGCCCGTGGGTTGCCGGTGACAGCGGATGTGGCGTTGTATCAGCTGATCCTGACGGATGAGGCACTGATCGATTTCTCCAGCCTGTACCACGTGCAACCGCCGCTGCGCACCCTGGCCGATCGCGAAGGTTTGCGCGCGGCGGTGAAGTCCGGTGTGGTCTCGGCGATTTCCAGCCACCACCAGCCCCACGAGCGTGATGCCAAGCTGGCGCCGTTTGGTGCGACCGAGCCGGGTATCAGCAGCGTTGAGCTGTTGCTGCCGCTGGCGATGACGTTGGTGGAAGACGGCTTGCTGGATTTGCCGACACTGCTGGCACGCCTGAGCGCCGGCCCGGCTGAGGCATTGCGCCTGCCGGCGGGTAAGTTGGCGGTGGGTGCGGCGGCGGACCTGGTGCTGTTTGACCCGGCCAGCTCCACGATTGCCGGGGAACACTGGCTGTCCAAGGGTGAGAACTGCCCGTTCATCGGGCATAGCCTGCCGGCGACGGTGCGTTATACCTTGGTGGATGGGCGGATCAGCTACCAGGCCTAAAATAAGGTGGGGCTCGCTCGCGAATGCGGTGTATCAGTCATGTAGATGTCGACTGACATTCAGCATTCGCGGGCAAGCCCGCTCCCACACTGGGTTCTGCGCAGGCCTCTAAAGATTCAGCGGCCGCCGTTGCGCTCGGCATTGCGAATCGAAACCTGGGTATTCAACGTCCAGAAGTCATACAGCACGCCCACCAGGAACAAGCCCCCCGTCAGCAGGTAGATCAGCCCCGTGATCCATTTGCCCTGGTACATGCGGTGCACGCCAAACACGCCAAGAAACGTCAACAGAATCCAGGCCACGTTGTATTCGATGGGGCCGGCGGTAAAACGCAGGTCGGCTTCACGGTCCATCGCAGGGATCAGGAACAGGTCGATCAGCCAGCCGATACCCAGCAAACCCAGGGTAAGAAACCAGATCGTGCCGGTTACCGGTTTACCGTAATAGAAGCGGTGCGCGCCGGTAAACCCGAAAATCCACAGCAGGTAACCGATCACTTTACTGTGAGTGTCTTGTCGCGGCCCAACCTGTTGATAGGTGTTCATGGCGTACCTCTTTTGCTTCGATAGATAAATTTTTTCATTTTCTTTGTGACTTTTTTACGGGCGCCCGACGTACGGCAAATGGTATCGTCCCACCCCTGAAAGCCTTATGCCACCTGACTTGTGTAGGACAATTGCGGCAATTCGTCGCGTATTTCCTGATTTTGACGTCAAGGTTCAGTCGACAAACGGCCTGAGATCGACACAAAAAGCTGTTATAAAGTTGCGCGCAAACCCATAAGAGCCACGCCTGATGCGACCATTTTTAAAGACATGGCTAACCATTTGCCTATTAATGCCATTGGCCGCCCACGCCACCAATCGTGAGCAACGACTTCCAAACGTCAACGGTTTCACCCCTAAAGTCCACAGCACGCCAAGCACTTCCAAATCGGCAAAGCCGACCGTCAGCCGCCCGACCCAACTGAGCAAAGCCCACGGTAAAGCAGTTCCCGGCCTGGTGGCAGCCAACACCAAGCAAAGCAGCAACGTCCTCAGCCGTGCCGTCAACGTGCTCGGTACACCTTATCGTTGGGGCGGCAGCAGCCCAAGTAAAGGGTTCGACTGCAGCGGCCTGGTGAAATATGCATTCAACGACGTCGCCGCCGTGGATCTGCCGCGCACTTCCAACGCCATGGCCGCCGGCCACGGGCAGAAGGTTGATCGCAAGGACCTGAAACCGGGTGACCTGCTGTTCTTCAAACTGAAGAGCCGCCAGGTGAACCACGTTGCCATCTACCTGGGCAACGACCGTTTTATCCACGCACCGCGCCGTGGAAAGTCGGTGAGCATCGACACGCTGAAAAAGCCGTTCTGGGACAAGAACTACGTGATTGCCAAGCGGGTGCTGCCTAAAGAGCAGAACAACAACCTGCGGGTCGTCCAGCGCTGATCTTCAGCTGAAATGCAGTAATCAATGTGGGAGGGGGCAAGCCCCTTCCCACATTTGGATCTCCTTATGTCTCCCGATCTTATATATCCCCAGGCACCCTCGCCTTCTCCCGCGCATCCTCTCGGCTGACCAGCCCTTCGCTGACCAACGCCTTCAAGCTCATATCCAGCGTTTTCATCCCCAACGCCCCACCGGTCTGAATCGCCGAGACCATCTGCGCCACCTTGTCCTCACGAATCAAGTTACGAATGGCCGGCGTGCCCAGCATGATTTCATGGGCCGCCACGCGCCCGCCGCCATGCTTTTTCACCAGTACCTGGGATACCACCGCCTGCAACGACTCGGACAGCATCGAGCGGACCATGGCTTTTTCGCCGGCCGGGAACACGTCCACCAGCCTGTCCACGGTCTTTGCCGCCGAGGTGGTGTGCAGGGTGCCAAACACCAGATGCCCGGTCTCAGCCGCCGTCAGCGCCAGGCGGATGGTTTCCAGGTCACGCAATTCGCCCACCAGAATCACGTCGGGGTCTTCACGCAGCGCCGAACGCAGGGCCGCCGAAAAACTGTGGGTGTCGCGGTGCACCTGGCGCTGATTGATCAGCGCGGTTTTCGGCCTGTGGATAAATTCGATGGGGTCTTCCAGCGTGAGGATGTGCTGGCGCCGGTGTTGGTTGAGATAGTCGATCATGGCGGCCAGAGTGGTGGACTTGCCGGAGCCCGTAGGCCCGGTGACCAGCACAAGACCACGGGGCAATTGGGCGATCCGCTGGAACACTTCCCCCAGGCCCAGGCTTTCCAGGCTCTGGACGTCGGCCGGGATGGTGCGAAACACCGCGCCCATGCCGCGATCCTGCTGGAACACATTCGCCCGGAACCGCGCCACGCCTGGCAGCTCGAAGGCAAAATCCGTTTCAAGAGATGTTTCGAAATCCTTTTGTTGGTATTGGTTGAGCAAAGGGCTCAATAAATCCGCCACTTGCACAGCTGAAAGCACCGGGCAATCCATCGGCCAGATTTCGCCATCGATTCGCAACATGGGCGCCAGCCCAGCCGACAGGTGCAGGTCGCAGGCGCCACGGCGCACGCCAGCCACCAGTAATTCAGTGATATCCATAGGGCTTTCCATTTCCAGTAGAATGCCGCGGACTCCATATCCACGGGCGCATCTTGAATGTCGACGATAGCAGACAACATCGGCCAGGTTAGCCAGCGCATCCGCGCCGCAGCCGACGCCGTGCAACGTGACGCAAGCAGCATCCACCTGCTGGCCGTGAGCAAGACCAAACCCGCCCAAGCCGTGCGTGAAGCCTACGCCGCCGGTATGTGCGACTTTGGCGAGAACTACCTGCAGGAAGCCTTGGGCAAACAGGCCGAATTAACCGACCTGCCCTTGAGTTGGCACTTCATCGGCCCCATTCAATCGAACAAGACGCGCGCTATCGCCGAGAACTTCGCTTGGGTGCATTCCGTGGACCGCCTCAAAATTGCACAACGCCTGTCCGAACAACGCCCGGCCGACCTGCCACCGCTGAATATCTGCATCCAGGTCAATGTCAGTGGCGAAGCCAGCAAGTCCGGCTGTACGCCCGCCGACCTGCCGGCCCTGGTCGATGCGATCAGCGCCCTGCCGCGCCTGACGCTGCGCGGCCTGATGGCAATCCCCGAGCCGACCGAAGATCGCGCCGAGCAAGATGCAGCATTCGCCACCGTTCGCGACCTGCAAGCCAGTTTGAACCTGCCGCTGGACACTCTTTCCATGGGCATGAGCCATGACCTTGAGTCGGCCATCGCCCAAGGCGCCACCTGGGTGCGGATCGGTACCGCACTGTTTGGTGCCCGTGATTACGGCCAGCCGTGAAATGGCTGACCTCCCTCTGAATAAGGACCTGTCATGAGCAACACGCGTATTGCCTTTATCGGCGCCGGCAACATGGCGGCCAGCCTGATCGGTGGCCTGCGGGCCAAGGGCCTGGACGCCGCGCAGATCCGCGCCAGCGATCCGGGCGCAGACACCCGTGCGCGCGTCAGCGCCGAGCACGGTATCGACACCTTCGCCGACAACGCCGAAGCCATCCGGGGCGTCGACGTGATCGTGCTGGCGGTCAAGCCACAGGCCATGAAGGCCGTGTGCGAAAGCCTGCGCCCGAACCTGAAACCGCATCAGTTGGTGGTGTCCATCGCCGCCGGCATTACCTGCGCCAGCATGAACAACTGGCTCGGTGCCCAGCCTATCGTGCGCTGTATGCCCAACACTCCGGCCCTGCTGCGCCAAGGCGTGAGCGGTTTGTACGCCACTGCCGAGGTCAGTGCCGAGCAACGTGACCAGGCCCAGGAGCTGCTGTCAGCCGTGGGCATTGCCCTGTGGCTGGAACAGGAACAACAACTGGACGCGGTCACCGCTGTCTCCGGCAGCGGCCCGGCGTACTTCTTCCTGCTGATCGAAGCCATGACCGCGGCTGGCGTGAAACTGGGCCTGCCACGGGAAGTCGCTGAGCAACTGTCCGAGCAAACCGCCTTGGGCGCTGCGAAGATGGCCGTCTCCAGCGATGTGGATGCCGCCGAACTGCGCCGCCGCGTGACATCCCCAGGCGGCACCACGCAGGCCGCCATTGAATCGTTCCAGGCCGGGGGCTTTGAAGCCCTGGTGGAAAAAGCACTGGGTGCCGCTGCGCACCGATCGGCCGAAATGGCCGAACAACTGGGCAACTAAGGAGCCAACATGATTGGTTTGAACACCGCAGCCGTCTACGTGCTGCAAACCCTCGGCAGCCTTTACCTGCTGATCGTGCTGTTGCGTTTCGTGCTGCAACTGGTACGCGCCAACTTCTACAACCCGCTCTGCCAGTTCATCGTCAAGGCCACCCAGCCGTTGCTCAAGCCGCTGCGCCGAGTGATCCCGAGCCTGTTCGGCCTGGACATGTCCTCGCTGGTGCTGGCGATCCTGGTGCAGTTGGCCTTGATGGCGCTGACCCTGCTGCTGACCTACGGCACCACCGGCAATTTCGTACAGTTGCTGATCTGGGCAATCATCGGCGTGACCGCGCTGTTCCTGAAGATTTTCTTCTTCGCCATGATCATCAGCGTGATCCTGTCCTGGGTCGCCCCGGGCAGCCACAACCCTGGCGCCGAGCTGGTCAACCAGATCTGCGAGCCGGCCCTGGCGCCGTTCCGCCGTCTGCTGCCGAACCTGGGCGGCCTGGATATCTCGCCGATCCTCGCGTTCATGGTGCTCAAGCTGCTGGACATGCTAGTGATCAACAACCTGGCGGCCATGACCGGGATGCCAGAGATTCTGCGCTTGCTGATCTGATGTGAACAAAGGTGGGAGGGACTTGCTCCCTCCCTCATTTCGCACCGCGCAGGCCTTTGCTTGCCGCTGGGTGCAGCGGTCTTTAGACTTACGCCTCATTTAAACGAGAGCAGGGTCGATGCCAGCTGCCTTCCCCCCCGATTCTGTTGGACTGGTCGTGCCCCAAGTGGCGCACTTCAGCGAACCCCTGGCCTTGGCCTGCGGCCGTTCGCTACCCGCCTACGACCTGATCTACGAAACCTATGGCCAACTGAACGCCACGGCGAGCAACGCTGTGCTGATCTGCCACGCCTTGTCCGGCCATCACCATGCTGCGGGTTTCCACAGTGCCGACGAGCGCAAGCCCGGCTGGTGGGACAGCTGCATCGGTCCCGGCAAGCCCATCGACACCAACAAGTTCTTTGTGGTCAGCCTGAACAACCTCGGCGGCTGCAACGGCTCCACCGGCCCCAGCAGCCTCAACCCGGAAACCGGCAAGCCGTTCGGCGCCGACTTCCCGGTGCTCACCGTGGAAGACTGGGTGCACAGCCAGGCGCGTCTCGCCGACCTGCTGGGCATCAGCCAATGGGCCGCCGTGATCGGTGGCAGCCTGGGCGGTATGCAGGCGCTGCAATGGACCATCACTTACCCAGACCGCGTGCGCCATTGCCTGGCCATTGCCTCGGCCCCCAAGTTGTCGGCACAGAACATCGCCTTCAACGAAGTGGCGCGCCAGGCAATCCTCACCGACCCCGAGTTCCACGGCGGTTCGTTCCAGGAAGCCGGTGTGATTCCCAAGCGCGGCCTGATGCTGGCGCGGATGGTCGGGCATATCACCTACCTGTCCGACGACTCCATGGGCGAGAAATTCGGCCGTGGTCTCAAAAGCGAGAAGCTCAACTACGACTTCCACAGCGTCGAATTCCAGGTGGAAAGCTACCTGCGTTATCAGGGCGAGGAGTTCTCCGGGCGTTTCGACGCCAACACCTACCTGCTGATGACCAAGGCTTTGGACTACTTCGACCCAGCCGCCAACTTTGATGACGACCTGGCGAAAACCTTCGAAGGCGCCACGGCCAAGTTCTGCGTGATGTCGTTCACCACCGACTGGCGCTTCTCGCCGGCGCGCTCCCGTGAGCTGGTGGACGCGCTGATGGCTGCACGCAAAGACGTCTGCTACCTGGAGATCGATGCTCCGCAAGGCCACGACGCCTTCCTGATCCCGATCCCGCGTTATTTGCAGGCTTTTAGCAACTACATGAACCGCATTTCGCTTATATGAATTGCTTACGCTTTGAGGTGAGAACGCCATGAGAGCCGACCTGGACATCATCCAAGACTGGATCCCCGCCGGCAGCCGCGTGCTCGACCTGGGCTGCGGCGATGGCGAACTGCTGAGCTGGCTGCGCGACAACAAGCAAGTCACCGGCTACGGCTTGGAAAACGCCCCAGACAACATCGCCCAATGCGTGGCCAAGGGCATCAACGTGATCGAGCAGGACCTGGACAAGGGCCTGGGCAACTTTGCCAGCAACAGTTTCGACATCGTGGTGATGACCCAGGCCCTGCAAGCAGTGCACTACCCGGACCGCATCCTCGACGAAATGCTACGCGTGGGTCGCCAGTGCATTATCACCTTCCCCAACTTCGGCCACTGGCGCTGCCGCTGGTACCTGGCGACCAAGGGTCGCATGCCGGTGTCGGATTTCCTGCCGTACACCTGGTACAACACGCCGAACATCCACTTCTGCACCTTCGAAGACTTCGAAGCGCTGTGTGGCGAGCGTGAAGCCAAGGTGATCAACCGCCTTGCCGTCGATCAACAGCACCGCCACGGCTGGGCGAGTAAACTATGGCCCAATCTGTTGGGCGAAATCGGTATCTACCGGGTCAGCAGCCCTGGTCTGACCGACCACAAAATTGCCGTCTAAGCATTTTCGAGAGGGACGTTTATGAGTCGCTTGGCTATTTTTCTACTGACCGCATGCCTGGGCGCCAATGCCATGGCTGCGGACACTATCGACGCTAATCGCAAGAAAGACTTCGGTGATATCACCGTGCACTACAACACCTTCACCTCAAGCTTCCTGCCACCCGAAACCGCCCAAAAAGCCGGCGTGGTACGCAGCAAGGAGAAGGGTTTGATCAATGTGACCGTGATCAAGGGCGTGGCCCCAGTCGCGGCCCAAGTGACCGGTACCATCAAGGACCTGGGCGGCAAGAGCGAGATGCTGACGTTCAAGCAAATCGAAGAAAAAGGCGGGATCAGCTACCTCGCGCCCTACTCCGTGACCCAGCGTGAATACAAGACCTTTACCATCAACGTTGAAACTGGCGGCAAAGCCCATAGCTTCCAGTTCAACCAGGAACTGTTTCCGGCGCAATGATGAACCTTACTCAACTGGTACTGGCCAGCCATAACGCCGGCAAACTCAAAGAACTCCAGGCCATGCTCGGCGAGTCGGTGCAACTGCGCTCGATTGGCGAGTTCAGCCAGGTCGAGCCGGAAGAGACCGGCTTGTCGTTCGTCGAGAATGCCATCCTCAAAGCGCGGAATGCCGCACGTATTTCCGGCCTGCCGGCGTTGGCGGATGACTCGGGGTTGGCGGTGGATTTCCTCGGCGGCGCACCCGGCATTTATTCGGCGCGCTACGCCGATGGCAAAGGTGACGCGGCCAACAATGCCAAGCTGCTGGACGCCCTCAAGGACGTGCCGGACGCGATGCGCGGTGCGCAGTTCGTCTGCGTGCTGGCTCTGGTACGCCACGCGGACGACCCGTTGCCAATCCTGTGCGAAGGCCTGTGGCACGGGCGCATCCTGCATGCGGCCAGCGGTGAGCATGGCTTTGGCTATGACCCGCTGTTCTGGGTGCCGGAGCGCAACGTCTCCAGCGCCGAACTGAGCCCGACCGACAAGAACCAGATCAGCCACCGCGCCCGCGCAATGGATTTGCTGCGCCAACGCCTGAGCCTGAAATGACCCACGACACCCCGGCGCTGCCGCTGATCCACGGCGGCGCGCAAACACCCCGGGCGGCCCTGCCTGTGCTGCCGCCCCTGGCGCTGTATATCCACATCCCGTGGTGCGTGCGCAAATGCCCGTATTGCGACTTCAACTCCCACACCGCAAGCAAAGTGCTGCCGGAAGAAGAGTATGTGGACGCCCTGCTGGCCGACCTGGACCAGGACCTGCACGCCGTATATGGCCGGGAGTTGAGCTCGATTTTCTTTGGTGGCGGCACGCCCAGCCTGTTCAGCGCCGCAGCACTGGGCCGCCTGCTCAAAGGTGTAGAAGCGCGCATTGCGTTTGCCGGCGATATCGAGATAACCCTGGAAGCCAACCCCGGCACGTTCGAACAAGAGAAGTTCGTGGCGTACCGCAAGCTGGGGATCAACCGCCTGTCCATCGGCATCCAGAGCTTCCAGCAGGAAAAACTCCAGGCCCTGGGCCGCATCCACAATGGCGATGAAGCTGTACGCGCCGCCGGTATGGCGCGCCAGGCCGGGTTCGATAACTTCAACCTGGACTTGATGCACGGCTTGCCCGATCAGTCCCTGGACGACGCCCTCGACGACCTGCGCCAGGCCATCGCGCTCAAGCCCACGCATTTGTCGTGGTACCAGCTGACCCTGGAACCCAACACCGTGTTCTGGAACCAGCCGCCAGCGCTGCCGGAAGACGACACCCTGTGGGACATCCAGGAAGCTGGCCAGGCACTGCTGGCCGAACACGGTTACGCCCAATATGAAGTATCGGCCTATGCCCAACCGGGCCGACCGGCGCGACATAACCTGAATTACTGGAGCTTCGGCGACTTTATTGGCATCGGCGCCGGCGCCCACGGCAAGCTCAGCCACCCGGACGGGCGCATTGTGCGCACCTGGAAAACCCGTGCGCCAAAGGACTACCTCAACCCGGCCAAAAGCTTCCAGGCCGGCGCGAAGGAACTGACCAACGACGAGCTACCCTTCGAATTCCTGATGAATGCCTTGCGCCTCAGCGAAGGCGTCGACGCCAAGCTCTACGCCGAGCGCACCGGCCTCGACCTGGCAAGCCTCGACGAGGCACGTCGCGAGGCAGAACAAAGTGGCTTAATGCAGGTCGAACCGTCACGCCTGGCGGCCACCGACCGTGGGCAACTCTTTCTCAATGACCTGTTGCAGAAGTTTTTGAGCTGACGCTCTAAGGAAGTCACATGGATTTGGTACTCGACCTGCTCGCCACCGTATCCCGCTGGAGCCGCAGCAACCTGTCGGAAATCTCCCTGGCCCTTGTGGGCTGTTTGCTGGTGCTGTTCGGCGCCGACATCAAGGGCTGGGTCGAAGCACGCCTGGGCAGCATCGCCGGCGCCTTGCGCGTGCCGCTGATGGCACTGGTGTGCATGATCGGCAGCGGTGCGGCGTTGATCTATGCCACACCGTGGATTGTGCGGGGGTTGAGCCAGTTCAATAACTACAGCCTGGCGCCGGTGCTGGTGGTGGTGCTGGTATTGATTGGGGTAGTCGCAGACCGCCGCTGACCTCAAACCCAACACAAATACAAATGTGGGAGGGGGCAAGCCCCCTCCCACATTTTTTACTGCATTTCAATT
The DNA here is from genome assembly GCF_003290225.1 of Pseudomonas sp. LG1E9. Lineage (NCBI taxonomy): Bacteria > Pseudomonadati > Pseudomonadota > Gammaproteobacteria > Pseudomonadales > Pseudomonadaceae > Pseudomonas > Pseudomonas sp. LG1E9. The sequence continues at coordinate 296,931 of NZ_CP029983.1, forward strand.
CGAAAGCGGGTCAGGCCAGCTTCTCGAACTTCAAATCCCAAACCCCATGCCCCAACCGCTCACCGCGACGTTCGAACTTGGTGATCGGCCGCTCAGCCGGGCGTGGCACGCATTTGCCGTCTTGCGCCAGGTTGCGGTAGCCAGGGGCAACGTCCATCACTTCCAGCATGTATTCGGCATAGGGCTCCCAATCGGTGGCCATGTGCAGGATGCCGCCAACCTTGAGCTTGCTGCGCACCAGTTCCGCAAAGGACGCCTGGACGATGCGGCGCTTGTGGTGACGGGATTTGTGCCATGGGTCCGGGAAGAAGAGCATCAGGCGGTCGAGGCTGTTGTCGGCAATGCAGCGGTTGAGCACTTCAATCGCGTCGCAGTCGTAGACGCGCAGGTTGGTCAGGCCTTGGGTCAGCACGCCGTTAAGCAGTGCGCCGACACCTGGGCGGTGCACTTCCACGCCGATGAAGTCCTGGTCCGGCGCGGCGGCGGCCATTTCCAGCAGGGAATGGCCCATGCCGAAACCGATCTCCAGGGAACGCGGCGCCGAGCGGCCGAACACTTGGTCGTAGTCCACCGGCGCATCGGCCAGGGGCAATACGAACAGCGGCGTGCCTTGCTCCAGGCCCTTTTGCTGGCCTTCGGTCATGCGACCGGCGCGCATCACAAAGCTCTTGATGCGGCGGTGCTTGGACTCGTCGCCTGCGGCTTCCACGGTGTTCGGCGTTTCGTTTGATTCAGTCATCAATGGCTCTTACTTGATCAGACCATCCAGCGGCGAAGAGGCGCTGGCGTAGAGTTTTTTCGGCATGCGCCCGGCGAGGTAGGCCAGGCGGCCTGCGACGATGGCGTGTTGCATGGCTTCGGCCATCATGATCGGTTGCTGGGCGTGGGCGATGGCCGAGTTCATCAGCACGGCGTCACAGCCCAGCTCCATGGCGATGGTCGCGTCGGAGGCGGTGCCTACGCCGGCATCCACCAGCACCGGGATCTTGGCTTCTTCAAGGATGATCTGCAGGTTGTACGGATTGCAGATACCCAGGCCGGAGCCGATCAGACCGGCCAGCGGCATCACTGCGATGCAGCCGATTTCCGCCAATTGACGGGCGATGATCGGGTCATCACTGGTGTAGACCATCACGTCGAAGCCTTCCTTGACCAGCGTTTCAGCGGCCTTGAGGGTTTCGATCACGTTGGGGAACAAGGTTTTCTGGTCGGCCAGCACTTCCAGCTTCACCAGGTTGTGGCCGTCGAGCAGCTCACGGGCCAGGCGGCAGGTGCGCACGGCTTCGATGGCGTCATAGCAACCGGCGGTGTTCGGCAAGAAGGTGTAGCGATCCGGCGACAGCACTTCGAGCAGGTTCGGCTCGCCCTCGATCTGGCCGAGGTTGGTGCGGCGCACGGCGAAGGTCACGATCTCGGCACCCGAGGCTTCGATGGCCAGGCGGGTTTCTTCCATGTCGCGGTACTTGCCGGTGCCGACCAGCAGGCGGGACTGGTAGGTACGACCGGCCAGAACGAAAGGCTTGTCGCTACGAACGATGCTCATGGGAAATCCTCGTAATGGGGTGAGGTTCTGCAGAATTCGGGCAGGCGACTAGCCGCCGCCGATGGCGTGGACCACTTCGACCTGGTCACCGTCGCTGAGCGCGGTGCCTTCATGCTGGCTGCGCGGGACGATATCCAGGTTAAGCTCCACTGCAACACGACGCCCGGTCAGTTCCAGGCGGGTCAGCAGGGCCGCAACGGTTGCACCGTCGGGCAGTTCAAAGGATTCGCCGTTCAACTGAATGCGCATGCCACGGGCCGCCATCGTTTTTAGGGGCCAGCATTCTAGCTTGATTGGTGTTGCTGGCCCAAGTCCCTTGGTCAGACGACCTGCAAGCGCCAGGCAAACAGGCCGAGGAAGAACCAGCCGAGCAGGAATGCCAGGCCACCGAACGGCGTGATGATGCCGAGCTTGCTGATGCCCGTGGTAGTCAACACATACAGGCTGCCGGAGAACAGCAGGATACCGATGACAAACGAGATACCGGCCCACGTCACCAGGCGGCCGGGAAGATGGGCCGCCAGCAAGGCCACGCCAAACAGTGCGAGGGTGTGCACCAGTTGGTAGGTCACGCCGGTATGGAAGATCGCCAGGTATTCGGCGCTCAGACGGTTTTTCAGGCCATGTGCGGCAAAGGCGCCGAGGGCGACACCGGTGAAGCCGAAAAACGCGGCCAGCATCAGAAAGCTTCGCAGCATGGGGAACTCCAGTCAGACTCATCGGGCAGGGTCTGTATAATGGCCCGCTCAACGGGTTCGGCCAAGCCATCTCTATGCTGCGTCTCCTCTTCAAACGCTTTCTCAACGTCGTGAAATGGTTTGCCATCGGCAGTGTCTTGCTGGTGCTGCTGTTTCGTGTCGTCCCGCCGCCGTTCACTGCGCTGATGGTGGAGCGCAAGGTCGAATCCTGGTTCGACGGCGAACCCATTGACCTGCAGCGCACCTGGGTGCCGTGGGACGAGATATCCGATGAGCTCAAAGTGGCGGTGATGGCCGGTGAAGACCAGCGCTTCCCGCAGCATTGGGGCTTTGATTTCGGCGCGATCCAGGCGGCGATCCTGCACAACGAGCGCGGCGGCTCGATTCGCGGGGCCAGTACGTTGAGCCAGCAGGTGTCGAAAAATCTGTTCCTGTGGGCTGGTCGCAGTTATTTGCGCAAAGGGCTGGAAGCCTGGTTTACCGGGTTGATCGAGGTGCTGTGGCCCAAGGAGCGAATCCTTGAGGTGTACCTCAACAGCGTGGAATGGGATGAAGGGGTGTTCGGCGCGCAAGCGGCGGCGCGGCATCACTTTGGTGTGAGTGCCAAGGGGCTTTCACGGCAGCAGGCCAGTTACCTGGCGGCTGTGCTGCCAAACCCACGAGTGTGGAGTGCCAGCCATCCGACCGCGTATGTGGCGCGGCGGGCGGCTTGGATTCGGCAGCAGATGAGTCAACTCGGTGGCGATGGCTACCTGCTTGAGCTGAACAACTCCCGCAAAGCGCCCTGGTCTGACTGACCCAACACAGAAACAAATGTGGGAGGGGGCTTGCCCCCCGATAGCGGTGGATCAGTCAGCTTATTTGTAGCTGACCCACTGCAATCGGGGGCAAGCCCCCTCCCACATTTTGACCGCGTTACCCTTTAGGCGGCGATCGACAACTTCAGCTTGTTCATCGCGCTTTTCTCAAGCTGACGAATCCGCTCGGCCGACACGTTGTACTTCTGCGCCAGGTCATGCAGCGTGGCTTTTTCTTCCGCCAGCCAGCGCTGGTAGAGGATGTCACGGCTGCGGTCGTCCAGCACTTCCAGCGCTTCGTGCAGGTTGTGGTTGGAGTTGTCGCTCCAATCGGCGTCCTCCAGTTGACGCGCCGGGTCGTACCGGTGGTCTTCCAGGTAGTTGGCCGGCGATTGGAAGGCGCTGTCGTCGTCCGCTTCAGCGGCCGGGTCGAAGGCCATGTCATGGCCGGTCAGACGACTTTCCATCTCGCGCACTTCACGGGGCTCCACGCCGAGGCTTTCGGCCACGCGGTGGACTTCCTCGTTGTTCAGCCACGCCAGGCGTTTCTTCTGGCTGCGCAGGTTGAAGAACAGTTTGCGCTGGGCCTTGGTGGTCGCGACTTTCACGATGCGCCAGTTGCGCAGGATGAACTCGTGGATTTCCGCCTTGATCCAGTGAACCGCGAACGACACCAGGCGCACACCCATTTCCGGGTTGAAGCGCTTTACCGCCTTCATCAGGCCGACGTTGCCTTCCTGGATCAGGTCAGCCTGGGCCAGGCCGTAGCCGCTATAGCTACGGGCGATATGTACGACAAAACGCAGGTGGGCGAGCACCATCTGCCGAGCCGCCCCCAAATCCTGCTCATAATAGAGACTCTCGGCCAGTTCACGCTCCTGCTCGGGTGTCAGCAATGGAATGCTGTTGACCGTATGCACATAGGCTTCCAGGTTCGCACCCGGGACCAAGGCATAAGCAGGTTGCAAAGAAGTGGTCATACGAAACCTCCGACTTACATAACTCGTGCAGTTCAGCACTGCGAAAATTGACCGGGAACCGTAGGACAAGTTCCCTAAACCACTGATACGGTCAATACAAACGAAACCACATTAATCTGACATTAACTACTTCGGTGCCAGCTCACGTAAATGCCGTGCGACCGCAATCCACGCACCGATATAACCCAACAAGACCGCGCCAAGCAAGAGGCTCAGACCATCGGCTACCGGCACGCCGGCCAGGGCAAAATCGCTGCCGTACAACCCGGCAAGCCCGATTACCGCGTCGTTCAGCCAGTCCAGGCCAAATGCCAACACGCCCCAGGACAAAATCCCCGCACCCAGGCCATAAAGCGCGCCCATGTACAGAAAAGGCCGACGCACATAGCTGTCCGTGCCGCCGACCAGTTTAATCACTTCTATCTCGGTGCGACGGTTTTCAATATGAAGACGAATGGTATTACCTATCACCAAAAGTAATGCAGACACCAACAGCACCGTCAGGCCGAACACAAAACGGTCGCCCAGCTTGAGGATGGCGGCCAGGCGCTCAACCCAGACTAGATCAAGTTGCGCCTGTTGCACCTTAGGCATCTCTGCGAGTTTTTGACGCAGGGCTTCCAGGGCGGTCTTGTCCACCTCGTTCGGCGTCACCAGCACCACGCCTGGCAGCGGGTTCTGCGGCAGCTCCTTGAGCGCCTCACCCAGGCCGGACTGTTGCTGGAACTCCTCAAGCGCCTGGTCGCGACTGACGTACTCGGCATCCGCCACGCCTGGGATGTTCTTGATGTCGTCACGCAGCGCTTCGCCTTGCTGGGTACTGGCATCCAGGTTCAGGTACAGCGAAATCTGCGCCGCACGCTGCCAGGAACCGCCCAGACGCTCGACATTATTGAGCAGCAGGGACAAACCCATCGGCAGGCTCAAGGCCACAGCCATCACCAGACAGGTGAAAAAGCTGCCGATCGGCTGCTTGCCCAGGCGACGCAGGCTGTCCAGCAGGCTGGCACGATGGCTTTCGATCCAGGCGCGCAGCAGCGTGCTGAAGTCCGGACCGTCGTCATCGTCGTGTTTTTTCTTTTTCGGTTGCGGGTCGGCCGGTTTCGGCGCCACGCGCTCGGAAACCTTGGGGCTGCGGGTGGCACTCATACGCCGGCCTCCCCATCACCGATCAGACGACCGCGTTGCAGGGTCAGCATGCGGTGGCGCATGCGGGCGATCAGCGCCAGGTCGTGGCTGGCGATCAATACGCTGGTGCCCAGGCGGTTGATGTCCTCGAACACCCCCATGATCTCGGCCGCCAGACGCGGGTCGAGGTTACCGGTAGGTTCGTCCGCCAGCAGCAAGGCCGGGCGATGGACGATGGCGCGGGCAATGCCGACGCGCTGTTGCTGGCCGGTGGAGAGGTCGCCAGGGTAGAGGTCGGTCTTGTCCGACAGCGCCACGCGCTCCAGGGCCGAGTCCACGCGCTTGACGATCTCGGCCTTGGACAGCCCGAGAATCTGCAATGGCAGGGCAATGTTGTTGAATACCGTGCGATCGAACAGCAACTGGTGGTTCTGGAACACCACGCCGATCTGCCGGCGCAGGTACGGAATCTGCGCATTGCTGATGGTGGCCAGGTCCTGGCCGGCCAGCAGCAACTTGCCGGTGGTCGGGCGTTCCATGGCCAGCAGCAGGCGCAACAAGGTACTTTTACCGGCGCCAGAATGCCCGGTTACAAACAAGAACTCGCCGCGCCGCACTCGAAAGCTCAGCTCATGCAAGCCCACATGCCCGTTGGCATAGCGTTTACCGACCTGTTCGAATCGAATCATGAACGCTCCCGCTCGGCAAACAGTGCCTCTACAAAGGGTTCGGCTTCAAAGGTGCGCAGGTCATCGATGCCTTCACCGACGCCGATATAACGAATCGGCAACCCGAACTGTTTGGCCAGGGCGAAGATCACGCCACCTTTGGCTGTGCCGTCGAGCTTAGTCAATGCCAGGCCGGTCAGTTGCACCGTCTGGTTGAATTGCTTGGCCTGGCTGATGGCGTTCTGGCCGGTACCGGCGTCCAGCACCAGCAGCACTTCGTGGGGCGCGTCGGCATCAAGCTTGCCGATCACGCGGCGCACTTTCTTCAGCTCTTCCATCAAGTTGTCTTTGGTGTGCAGGCGACCGGCGGTATCAGCGATCAGCACATCAATGTTACGGGCCTTGGCGGCTTGCACGGCGTCGAAGATCACCGAAGCGGAGTCGGCCCCGGTGTGCTGGGCGATCACCGGGATCTTGTTGCGCTCGCCCCAGACCTGCAATTGCTCAACGGCGGCGGCGCGGAAGGTGTCACCGGCGGCGAGCATGACTTTCTTGCCTTCCAGTTGCAGCTTCTTGGCCAGCTTGCCGATGGTAGTGGTCTTGCCGGCGCCATTGACGCCCACCACCAGGATCACGAACGGCTTGTTCGGGGTGATCACCAGCGGGGCTTCCACGGGCTTGAGCATCGCGGCCAGTTCGGCCTGCAAGGATTTGTAGAGTGCGTCGGCATCGGTCAACTGCTTGCGCGCGACCTTCTGGGTCAGGCTCTGGATAATCACGGCGGTGGCTTCGACGCCCACGTCGGCGGTCAGCAGGCGGGTTTCGATGTCTTCCAGCAGTTCGTCATCAATGACCTTCTTGCCGAGGAACAGGCTGGCCATGCCTTCGCCGATGCTGGCGCTGGTCTTGCTCAGACCTTGCTTGAGGCGGGCGAAGAAGCCGGTCTTGGTGGTTTCTGCAGAGGGAGCGAGCGGTTCTGGCTCGACAACCTCGATAGCCTCGACAACCTGGACGGGCGCAGCGACCACAACAGCAACAGGCGCAGGGACTTCGACAACGGGCGGCGCCTGGACCACCACCTCAACCGGCTCAACCACCGCAGGAATCGGCGGGGCCAGGTGTTCAGCCTGGACGTCTTCGACCAACGCCACGGGCTCTTCGGCCACCGGCAACTCAGGCCATGGCTTGTGCTCGGGCTCAGGTTCCGGCTCAGCCTCAACCACCGGCTGCAGCACGGGCTCAGCCATCGGCAACACCACCGGCGCCGGCGCTTCGGCAACCGGTTCGGCTTCTACTATAGGGTCGGGGATCGGCTCAGCTTGAACCTGTGGCTGTTCAACAGCGGTTTCCTGCGGCTTTTTGCGCAGCCATCCGAACAGGCCTTTCTTCTCGCCAGCCGCAGCTGGGGTCTTCTTGTCGTCGTTGGAACCAAACATGGAGACGGCTATCTCAAGGTAGCGACGCGCCAGAGGGGCGCGCCGGTAAATAAAATTCGATGCGTAACAGACTGTTTTTTAGCCAGCTCGTTCATGCGCAACATTTTGTAAGGCCAAAATAGGGCCTCAACAAGACTGCCGCAGTGGCCGTCCGTATATTCGACCAGTATCCTAGCACCTCCTCGCCCGCCGACGCTAAGACCAAGCGGGCAGCCCAACAGGTTTAAAAACGAATGAATGCTCTAGCCCGCCGCGCCGCAGGCCTGCTGTTCAGCACAGTTTGTCTGCCTCTTTCAGCTTTGGCTGCCGACCCACAACCCACCCACGAATTCACCCTGGACAACGGTCTCAAGGTCGTCGTGCGCGAAGATCATCGCGCCCCGGTGGTGGTTTCCCAGGTTTGGTACAAGGTGGGTTCGAGCTACGAAACCCCGGGCCAGACCGGTTTGTCCCACGCCTTGGAACACATGATGTTCAAGGGCAGCGCCAAAGTCGGCCCCGGCGAAGCCTCGCTGATCCTGCGCGACCTGGGCGCCGAAGAAAACGCGTTCACCAGCGATGACTACACCGCGTACTACCAAGTCCTGGCCCGCGACCGCCTGGGCGTGGCCTTCGAACTCGAAGCTGATCGCATGGCCAGCCTGCGCCTGCCGGCCGACGAGTTCAGCCGCGAAATCGAGGTCATCAAAGAAGAACGCCGCCTGCGCACCGACGACAACCCGATGTCCAAGGCCTTCGAGCGTTTCAAGGCCATGGCTTTCCCGGCCAGCGGCTACCACACGCCGACCATCGGCTGGATGGCCGACCTGGACCGCATGAAGGTCGAGGAACTGCGCCACTGGTACCAGTCCTGGTACGTGCCGAACAACGCCACCCTGGTGGTCGTCGGCGACGTGACCCCGGACGAGGTGAAAACCCTGGCCCAGCGCTACTTTGGCCCGATCCCCAAGCGCGACGTACCGCCCGCCAAGATCCCGATGGAGCTGGCCGAACCCGGCGAACGCCTGCTGACGATGCACGTGCAGACCCAATTGCCGAGTGTGATGCTCGGATTCAACGTGCCGGGCCTGGCGACTGCCGAAGACAAACGTTCGGTACAAGCCCTGCGCCTGATCTCGGCCCTGTTGGATGGCGGCTACAGCGCACGCATCTCGGAGCAGTTGGAACGCGGTGAAGAGCTGGTGTCGGCCGCCTCCACCAACTACGACGCCTACACCCGTGGCGATACGCTGTTCATGCTGTCGGCCACACCGAACCAGCAGAAGAAAAAGACCATTGCCCAAGCCGAAGCCGGCCTGTGGCGGTTGCTGGACGAGTTGAAGGCCAAGCCGCCCACCGCCGAAGAGCTGGAGCGAATCCGCGCCCAGGTCATCGCCGGCCTCGTCTACCAGCGTGACTCCATCACCAGCCAGGCCACGGCCATCGGCTCCCTGGAGACCGTGGGCCTGTCCTGGAAACTCATGGACAGCGAACTCGCCGACCTGCAAAGCGTGACCCCGGAAGACATCCAAAAGGCCGCGCGCACCTATTTCACCCGCGAACGTCTGAGCGTCGCCCATGTTCTGCCTGAGGAGACTGCTCATGAGTGATCGCAAAAGCCTGATCCTGCCCGGCCTGATCGCCGTCACCCTGATCGCGGCAAGCGCCGTGTATTTCCTGCGCCCGAGTGAATCGGTAGCCAGCCCCGCGCTGGAAAAAGCTCAATCGGCCAACACGCTGCAATCCCTGGCAGAACTGGACGGCAAGGCGCCGACCAACCGCAAGCTCGACGTGCAAACCTGGACCACCGCCGAAGGCGCCAAGGTGCTGTTTGTTGAAGCCCATGAACTGCCGATGTTCGACCTGCGCATCCTGTTCGCCGCCGGCAGCAGCCAGGACGGCGATGTGCAGGGCCTGGCGCTGATGACCAACGCCATGCTCAACGAAGGTATTCCTGGCAAGGATGTCAGCCAGATCGCCAGTGGTTTTGAAGGCCTGGGTGCCGACTTCGGCAACGGCGCCTACCGCGACATGGCGCTGGTGTCCCTGCGTAGCTTGAGCGCCAGCGATAAACGCGACGCCGCTCTGGCGCTGTTTGACGAAGTGATCGGCAAACCGACCTTCCCGGCCGACTCCCTGGCCCGCATCAAGAATCAGATCCTCGCCGGCTTCGAATACCAGAAGCAGAACCCCGGCAAACTGGCGAGCCTGGAGCTGTTCAAGCGCTTGTACGGCGATCACCCTTACGCACACCCAAGCGAAGGCACACCAGAAAGCGTGCCGAAAATCACCCTGGCGCAGTTGCAGGCGTTCCATGCCAAGGCTTACGCCGCCGGTAATGCGGTGATTGCAGTGGTCGGTGACCTGACCCGCGCCGAAGCCGAAGCCATGACGGCGAAAGTGTCCGCATCGCTGCCTAAAGGCCCGGCCCTGGCGAAGATTGCCCAGCCGACCGAACCCAAGGCCGGCCTGAGCCGTATCGAGTTTCCGTCCAAGCAGACCCACTTGCTGTTCGCCCAACTCGGTATCGACCGCGCCGACCCGGACTACGCGGCCTTGTCCCTGGGTAACCAGATCCTAGGCGGCGGCGGCTTCGGTACCCGCTTGATGAGCGAAGTCCGTGAAAAGCGTGGCCTGACCTACGGTGTCTACTCCGGTTTCTCGCCGATGCAGGTACGCGGTCCGTTCATGATCAACCTGCAGACCCGCGCCGAAATGAGTGGCGGCACCCTGCGCCTGGTTGAAGACGTAGTCGCCGATTACCTCAAGACCGGCCCGACGCAAAAAGAGCTGGATGACGCCAAGCGCGAGCTGGCCGGCAGCTTCCCGCTGTCTACCGCGAGCAACGCCGATATCGTCGGCCAGCTGGGCGCCATGGGTTTCTACAACCTGCCGCTGAGCTATCTGGAAGATTTCATGAAACAATCCCAGGCCCTGACCGTAGAGCAGGTCAAGGCTGCAATGAATAAACACTTGAGCGCCGACAAGATGGTCATCGTGACCGCCGGCCCGACGATTGCGCAAAAGCCACTACCGCCCCCCACTGATAAACCCGCCGAGCAGCCGCTCGGGGTTCCGGAGCATTAATGGCCAGTTCATCTCGCCCGAAAAAACCTGTCCACAACGTACACAACGGTGTGGGCCAACTGCGCATCATTGGCGGTGAATGGGGCAGCCGCAAGCTGAGCTTCCCCGATGTCGTGGGCCTGCGCCCAACGCCGGATCGCGTGCGTGAAACCCTGTTCAACTGGCTCGCGCCGTACATCGCGGGCGCCAAGGTGCTGGACCCGTTCGCCGGTAGTGGCGCACTGTTCCTGGAAGCGTTGTCCCGTGGCGCATCCCAGGCACAGGCGCTGGATGCCAGCAATGTCGCGGTCTCCAGCCTCAAGGAACACCTGGGCACGCTGCGTTGCACCAATGGCCAGGTACAAACGGCCGACGCTCTGCGCTACCTGGAAACCCAGGCGGCGAGCGAGTACGACGTTGTGTTCCTCGACCCGCCGTTCAACCAGAACCTGCTGCCCACCGTGTGCGCACTGCTGGAAGAACGCCAATGGCTGGCGCCGGATGCGTGGATCTACACTGAAAGCGAGACCGCGCCGTCCACCCTGGGTTTACCGGGCGCGTGGCGTCTGCACCGGGAGCAGAAATCCGGGCGGGTGTATTACGCTTTGTGGCACCGGGTGGTAGAACACGCCGAGTAGTCTCAGTGCGGGCTTCTGTGGTGGGCCCGCTCACCCCATGCCACAGAGATCTGCATGACCCCTTCTTCTGAAAGATTCACCCCCGCCTTCGGCCTCGGCAACCCCCACCTGCAAACACTGTGGGGGCCGTTGTGGCGTGCCACTACCCATATCGAGCGCCAACGCGAACGCCTGTGGCTGGAAGACGGCGATTTTCTCGACCTCGACTGGCATGGGCCCCATGACGCGCAAGCCCCCTTGGTGCTGGTGCTGCACGGGCTGACCGGTTCATCCAACTCGCCTTACGTGGCCGGACTGCAAAAAGTCCTCGCCGCACAAGGCTGGGCCAGTGTGGCGCTGAACTGGCGAGGCTGCTCAGGGGAACCAAATCTGTTGGCCCGCAGCTATCACTCGGGCGCCAGCGAAGACCTGGCCGCAACAATTGCGCACTTGCGCGCCAAGCGGCCATTGGCGCCGTTGTATGCCGTGGGTTATTCCCTTGGCGGCAATGTATTGCTCAAGCACCTGGGTGAAACCGGCGAAGCGTCGGGGCTGCAAGGCGCGGCGGCGGTGTCGGTGCCGTTTCGCCTGGACCAGTGCGCAGACCGCATCGGGCTGGGGTTTTCGCGGGTGTATCAGAAGCACTTCATGCGCGAGATGTTGGCGTATATCCGCGTCAAGCAGCGTCAGTTTTTGCAGGATGGTCGAGAGGACGGGCTAAAAACCCTTGAAGCACTCGGATCCCTGGAGAAGATGCGTACATTCTGGGACTTCGATGGCCGGGTAACCGCGCCGTTGCACGGTTTTCTCAGTGCAGAGGATTATTACCAAAAGGCATCGAGTCGATATTACCTGGGCGACATTCGCACACCGACCCTGATTATCCATGCCGCCGACGACCCGTTCGTCTTCGCCCACAGCTTGCCCGAGGCCAGCGAGCTGTCGGCGTGCACCGAATTTGAGCTGACGGCCAAAGGTGGGCACGTGGGCTTCGTCGATGGCTCACTGAAACGCCCCAGCTACTACCTGGAGCGCCGCATCCCACAATGGCTTAGGGCAAATGTGGGAGGTGGCTTACACGGCAGGGAACTCAATCGCCCGTAGCAATCGCCCGCGCCGGATCAGTAATCCACTCACTCCACGACCCCGCATACAGCTTGCCCAACGGATAACCCGCCAGGCTCAGGGCGAACAGGTTATGGCAGGCCGTCACCCCGGAACCGCAATACGCCACCAGTTCTTCCGGTGCACGCCCGTCCAGTTGGGCAGCGAAGCGCTGCTTGAGCTGTTCAGCAGGAAGGAAGCGGCCATCGGCGCCCAGGTTTTCGTTGAAGGCCGCACATTGCGCGCCAGGGATGTGCCCGGCGATCGGGTCGATCGGCTCCACTTCGCCGCGAAAACGTGCTTGAGCGCGGGCGTCGATCAGGGTCAGACCCGACTGGGCCAAGCGTTTTTGCAGGTGTTCGGCGTCCACCAGCAGGCGGTTGTCCGGCGTACCGGCGAACGTCCCAGGCTCAACCAGCGGCGCGTCCAGGCTCAGCGGGAAACCGGCGGAGTGCCAGGCCTTGAGGCCGCCATCCAAGATAAACACGCCATCGCGCTTGCCCAGCCAGGCCAGCAGCCACCAGGCGCGGGCGGCATAGGCGCCGGGGCCGTCGTCATACAGCACAATATTGGTATCTGCGCTGATGCCCCAGGCCCGCAATTGCTGAACCAAGGTGTCCGCCGCCGGCAATGGGTGACGTCCAGTGACGCCCTTGGTCACCGGGCCACTGAGGTGTCGCTCCAGGTCGGCGTATTGCGCGCCTTCGATATGCCCTTCGGCATAGCTGCAACGCCCGTAGTCCGGGTCTTCCAAAGCAAAACGGCAATCCAGGATCACCACCCCGCCGGCCTTCTGGCGCTCGGCCAATTGCTGGGGACTGATCAGTTGGGCAAGCGGCATGACGAACTCCTACGAATGCATGTGGGAAAGGTCTACTTCACTTCTTCCAGTGCCTGGTTCAACGGCACGTAAAACTCTTTGAACAGCGCATCCACCGCCTCTTTCGCCTGAGGCGTGACAAAACCCGCCTCCAGCACCAGCACCTGATATACCCCGCGCTTGATCGCTTCGGCGCTCAATTGGGCGGAGTTTTCATTGGTGGTGCATAAGAACCGCACCCAGGACGTGAGGATGATCCAGGCATTGAGGGTCAGGGCTTCGGTTTGAACAGGGTCCATATTGAGGATGCCCGCGTCGACAAACCCCTGGTAGATCGCATTGCCTTGGACCAGGCAACGCTGGGAAAAACGCCGATAGCCGGTGGCCAGTTCAGGGTCGCTCTCCAGCAGATGCTCAAGGTCGCGATGCAGGAAGCGATAGCGCCACATCCCGGCCAGCAAGGCCTGCAGGTAGAAACGCTTATCCTGGACCGTCGCGGCGCGCCCCTGTGGTGGGCGCAGAAAGCTGTCGACCAGCGCTTCGTATTCACGAAACAGCACGGCGATGATCGCCTGCTTGTTGGGGAAGTGGTAGTACAGGTTCCCCGGCGAAATTTCCATATGGGCGGCGATATGGTTGGTGCTGATACTGCGCTCGCCCTGCTGGTTAAAAAGCTCCAGGCTGGTTTGCACAATGCGCTCGCTGGTCTTTACTCGTGGGGCCATAGGGGGAATCAGCTTCTATACACGTGATGGGGCATCTTACGACCTATCCTTGCCAGGATAAATCTGCATGTTGCCGCAATGTTATTTGACAATTTAGAGCAATGACTCTAAAAATCCAGGCAGACCAATAACAATCGGTGCTGCGCCATGTCTGCCAACGTTGCCTACCTGCAGGACTCCCAGGTGCTGGATCAACTCCAGTACCTGTTCGACACTCAACGCCGCGCCTACGCCGCCAACCCCATGCCGCCAGCCGCGCAACGCCAGCAATGGCTCAAGGCCCTGCGCGACCTGCTCAGCGACGAGCGCCAGGCGCTGATCAACGCGATCAGCCAGGATTTCAGCCACCGCAGCGCCGACGAAACCCTGTTCGCCGAATTGATGCCCAGCCTGCACGGCATTCACTACGCCAGCAAACACCTCAAGGGCTGGATGAAACCTTCGCGCCGTGCTGTAGGCATTGCCTTTCAACCGGCGTCAGCCAAGGTCATTTACCAGCCGCTGGGCGTGGTCGGCGTGATCGTGCCGTGGAACTACCCGCTGTACCTGGCCATCGGGCCGTTGGTGGGCGCGTTGGCGGCGGGCAATCGGGTGATGCTCAAGCTCAGCGAGTCCACTCCCGCCACTGGCGCGCTACTCAAAACCCTGCTGGCGAAGATCTTCCCCGAGGACCTGGTGTGCGTGGTGCTGGGTGAAGCCGACGTGGGCATGGCGTTTTCCAAGCTGCGCTTCGACCACCTGCTGTTCACCGGCGCCACCAGCATTGGCAAGCACGTGATGCGCGCGGCGGCGGAACACCTTACGCCGGTCACCCTGGAGCTGGGCGGCAAGTCGCCCGCCATCGTTTCCGCCGATGTGCCGCTCAAGGACGCCGCCGAACGCATCGCTTTCGGCAAAGCCTTGAATGCCGGGCAAACCTGCGTCGCGCCGGATTACGTGCTGGTGCCGGAAGACCGCGTCGAAGGTTTCGTCGAGGCTTACAGCAACGCCGTTCGCGGGTTTTATCCGACCCTGACCGACAACCCGGACTACACCGCCATCATCAACGAGCGGCAATTGGCCCGGCTCAATGCCTACATCAAGGACGCCACCGACAAAGGCGCCACGCTGGTTCCGTTGTATAAGCAAGGCCAGGCGCGCCGCATGGCCCACAGCCTGCTGCTGAATGTCAGCGATGACATGACCGTGATGCAGGACGAGATCTTCGGCCCCGTGCTGCCGATCGTGCCCTATCGCGGTATCGACCAAGCGTTTGCCTACATCAACCAACGCCCTCGCCCACTCGCCCTGTATTACTTCGGCTACAACAAGGGCGAACAGAACCGCGTGCTGCACGAGACCCATTCCGGCGGCGTGTGCCTGAACGACACCCTGTTGCACGTAGCCCAGGACGACATGCCGTTTGGCGGCATCGGCCCGTCGGGCATGGGCCATTACCACGGCCATGAGGGGTTCCTGACCTTCAGCAAAGCCAAGGGGGTGCTGGTGAAACAGCGCCTGAACGCTGCCAAGTTGATCTACCCGCCTTACGGCAAAGCCATCCAGAAGTTGATCCAGAAGTTGTTCGTTCGCTGATACCGCCACCCACGGGATAACAATAACAATGAACCCTAGCCTGACTGATTCACCCGCACTGTCGCGGCGCGGCGTGTTGAAAATCGGCCTGTGCGCCAGCGCCTTCCTGGCCACCGCCGGGCTTGGCGCCAGCCTCAGCGGCTGCTCCAGCAGCACACCGGCCAGCGGCTTTGCCCTGTTGCGCAGCAGTGATCTGCCGTTTCTGCGCGCGGTCATTCCGGTCTTGCTGGAGGGTGTAGCCAGCGCCCAGGAAGTCGCCAACGGCGTCGAAGACACCCTGAAAAAGCTCGACTTCAGCCTGCAGCATCTGTCGCCGGAGATGTTCAAGCTCACCCAGCAATTGTTCGACGTATTGGGCATGGGCATTACCCGTGGGCCGTTGACCGGTATCTGGGGCAGTTGGGAGAACGCCAGCGCAGAGCAAATCCGCAACTTCCTGCACCGCTGGGAAAACAGCTACCTGAACCTGCTGCGCATGGGCCAGGGTTCGCTGCTCAAGCTGGTGATCATGGCCTGGTACTTCCAGCCGGCGTCCTGGGCCCATTGCGGCTATCCCGGCCCGCCGAAGATCTGATCTGCATCCCTCCACAATAAAAACAAGAGACGACCCTGATGCCCGTACCCGATCTGTTCCGCGAAGGCCTGGCCCGTGGCTGGAAAACCCACAACGGCGCCGCCCTCGACAATGACCTGACGCTGGAAGCCGACGTCGCCATCATCGGCAGCGGCGCCGGGGGCGGCACCACGGCAGAGATCCTCAGCGCCGCCGGCTACAAGGTGCTGCTGATCGAGGAAGGCCCGCTCAAGACCAGCAGCGATTTCAAGCTGCTGGAGGACGAGGCCTACGCCAGCCTGTACCAGGAAGGCATCGGCCGCATGAGCAAGGACGGCGCGATCACCATCCTGCAGGGGCGGGCAGTCGGCGGCACCACGTTGATCAACTGGACATCGAGCTTTCGCACCCCGGACGCCACCCTCGCCCACTGGGCCAGCGAATACGCGGTCAAGGGCCACAGCAGCGCCGAGATGGCGCCATGGTTCGAGAAAATGGAACAGCGCTTGGGCATCGCGCCTTGGGCTATCCCGCCAAACGCCAACAACGACGTAATCCGCAAAGGCTGTGAAAAGCTCGGTTATAGCTGGCATGTGATCCCGCGCAATGTGCGCGGCTGTTTCAACCTGGGCTATTGCGGCATGGGTTGCCCGGTCAATGCCAAGCAATCAATGCTGGTGACCACCATACCGTCCACCCTGGAGAAAGGTGGCGAGTTGCTTTACCTGGCCCGTGCCGAACGCCTCAACTACAGCGGCGATACCATCAGCAGCCTGGAATGCGTGGCCATGGATGAGCGCTGCGTATCGCCGACCGGCCGCAGGATCACGGTCAAGGCCAGGCATTACGTGCTATCGGGCGGCGGCATCAACAGCCCGGCACTGCTGATGCGCTCGGATGCACCCGACCCTCACTCGCGCCTGGGCAAGCGCACGTTCCTGCATCTGGTGAATTTCTCCGCCGGGCTGTTCGACGAGGTGATCAACCCGTTCTATGGCGCGCCGCAATCAATCTATTCCGACCACTTCCAATGGCAGGACGGCACCACCGGCAAAATGTCCTACAAGCTGGAAGCGCCGCCCTTACACCCTGGATTGGCCAGCACCCTGTTTGGCGGTTACGGCACCGGGAACGCGCTGGACATGAGCCAATTACCCAATACTCACGCGATGCTCGCTCTCTTGCGCGACGGATTTCATCCCGACAGCCCCGGCGGCACGGTAGATCTGCGCGGTGACGGCACCCCCGTCCTCGACTATCAGGTTTCGCCCTACGCCTGGGACGGCCTGCGCCGCGCCTTTCACAGCATGGCCGAGATTCAATTCGCAGCGGGCGCCAAGTCGGTCAAGCCGCTGCATCACGATGCACGCTACGTGAATACCTTGGCCCAAGCCCGTGACCTGATTGACGGTTTGAACCTGGAACTGCATCGCACAACCCTGGGCAGCGCCCATGTAATGGGCGGTTGCGCCATGGGGGAAGACCCGAAGAACGCTGTGGCCGACAGCCTGGGTCGCCATCACCAATTGCGCAATCTGTCGATCCACGATGGCTCGTTATTCCCCACCAGTATTGGGGCCAATCCCCAATTATCGGTGTACGGATTGACCGCGCAACTGGCCAGTGCATTGGCCGAACGTCTGAAAACAGCATGAAAAAACGCTCGATCAGCGGCATGTATCTACATAAGTCGACTTGGCCGACCGGGATGGCTGCGATACCATCCGGTTCCCCAACGGACTCCGCCAGGACGACGCGATGAACCGAGTGTTGTACCCAGGAACCTTCGACCCGATTACCAAAGGCCATGGCGATCTGGTCGAACGCGCCTCTCGCTTGTTCGACCATGTGATCATCGCGGTCGCGGCCAGCCCCAAGAAAAACCCGCTGTTTCCCCTGGAACAGCGCGTGGAGCTGGCGCGTGAGGTCACCAGGCACCTGCCTAACGTAGAAGTGGTAGGTTTTTCGACGCTGCTGGCGCACTTCGCCAAAGAGCAGAACGCCAATGTGTTCCTGCGCGGCCTGCGTGCGGTATCGGACTTCGAATACGAATTCCAACTGGCCAACATGAACCGTCAACTGGCGCCGGACGTTGAGAGCCTGTTTCTCACGCCGTCGGAACGTTATTCGTTCATTTCCTCGACGTTGGTTCGTGAAATCGCCGCTTTGGGCGGAGATATCACCAAGTTCGTGCATCCAGCCGTGGCCGACGCGCTGACCCTGCGCTTCAAGAAGTAAGACCACTCTATCGGCGCCTGCTCGCACTGCAGGCGCCAATGCGGCACAATTGCGCGCATTAGTTTTCAGATGCCTTGGCCGAGCGCCCTGGCAGGAGTTTCCATGTCCCTGATCATCACCGACGATTGCATCAATTGCGACGTCTGCGAACCCGAGTGCCCGAACGCTGCGATTTCCCAAGGTGAGGAGATCTACGTAATCGACCCGAACCTGTGTACCCAGTGCGTCGGCCACTATGACGAGCCCCAGTGCCAGCAGGTGTGCCCGGTGGATTGCATTCCGCTGGATGAGGCGCGTCCGGAGACGGAAGAGCAATTGATGGAGAAGTACCGGAAGATTACCGGTAAGACCTGAAGATCTTTAATGCCTGTTAAGGCCTCATCGGGGGCTTGCCCCCGATGGCTATATCAGCCTTCACACATCCATTAGCTCTGACACTTGGGGCAAAACACACTCGCCCGCTGCCCCAGCACCACATTGCGCAGCTCAGTCCCGCACACTTTGCACGCCTCGCCACCCCGGCCGTAGACGAACAACTCCTGCTGGAAATACCCCGGCTGCCCGTCGCCACCGATAAAGTCGCGCAACGTGGTGCCACCCCGTTCGATGGCGGCCGCCAGCACGCGCTTGATCTCAATCGCCAGCTTCAAATACCGCGCCCGCGAAATCCCCCCCGCCTCACGACGCGGATCAATCCCCGCGGCAAACAGCGCTTCTGTCGCGTAGATATTGCCCACGCCCACCACGACCGCGTTGTCCATGATGAACGGCTTGATCGCCATCGACCGCTTGCGGGACAGCTGGAACAGGCGCTCGCCATCAAACAGGTCGGTCAACGGCTCCGGCCCCAGGCGGATCAACAGCTCATGGTTGTGCGGATCCTGGCTCCAGAGCATCGCGCCAAAGCGCCGTGGGTCGGTGTAACGCAGGGCCATGCCCGACTCCAGCTCGATATCCACATGCTCATGCTTGGCTGCCGGCATACCGACTTCCACCAGGCGCAAATTGCCCGACATGCCCAAGTGACTGATCAAAGTGCCCACCTCGGCATTGATCAACAGGTACTTGGCACGCCGCTCCACCAGTACGATGCGCTGCCCGGACAGGCGCACATCCAGATCTTCCGGGATCGGCCAGCGCAGGCGCCGCTCACGTACGACGACGCGGCTGACGCGCTGGCCTTCCAGGTGCGGCGCAATCCCGCGGCGGGTGGTTTCGACTTCGGGTAACTCGGGCATGCGTACCTCTTGAAGGAAGGGTCAGTGTGCGCCCAGTTCGCGGATCGACAACTTCATGCTCTCAAAGTCGTAATCCGACAGGCCCACGTAGTCCAGCACGAGAGGGCCGACGGTTTCCCACTCGTGATCGACCGCCTGGTTGCCCAACACTCGATAGGACGAGCAGATGTGCTCGGCCATCTTCAGGATCGCCAACAGGTTTTTCAGCTGGGGATTGCGCGAGGACTCGTCGCTGAAAACCGCCAGGGCGTTGTGGTGGTTGGCGATGGCGTCGGTCACATGCTCCGGCAGGCGCCAGGACTTGGCCGTGTAGTAACCGACCACGGCGTGGTTGGTGTTGAAGGCATTGTTTTCAGTGTCGACCACGCGGCAGTCCGGGCCGGCATTGGCGTAAGCCTCTTCCAGCACCGCCATGTAGTCGGGGAAACGCTTGAGCATCAACGGCACACCACAATCGTGGAACAACCCCAGGGCGTAGGCCTCGTCCACTGCCTGGGAGCCCGTGCGCTTGGCCAGCGTAAGGCAGGTCATGGCCACATCCTGGGCGGTGTCCCAGAAGCGGTTTAGGGTGACGATGGTGTCGTCGCTCATCTCGCCCTTGATCGACAAGGCATTGATCAGATTGATGATCGAACGGCTACCCAGCAGGTTCACCGCACGCTGGATCGAGGCGATCTTGTTGCTCAGCCCGTAATAGGACGAGTTGACGATCTTGAGCAACGCACCGGACAAGCCGGGATCCTGGGAGATCAACCGCGCGATCACTTCCAGATCCGGGTCGGGCATGTACTGCTCCATCTGCAAATCCACCATGATTTGCGGCTGAGGCGGCACGCTGATGCCCTGCAGGGCCTGTTGGATCTGTTCGGCTGAAAGCTCTTGGGACATAAGTACACACTCTGGGCTAGGCGAGGATTCTACCCCCTAAGCAGACATGGCCGACACCCACAACCCAAACTGAAACCCGACCAAATGTGGGAGGGGTTTGCCCCCCGACAGCATCAGCGCCGTACGTCAGATACACCGCGCCGCCTGCATCGCAGGCAAGCCAGCTCCCACATGAATCGGTGCGCAAGAGGTATACTCCCGCTCTTTTTTCCGGAGCGACGTCATGTCCCTGCCAAGCCTGCGTCTCAAAGCCAACGCCGATCGTCGTTTGCGCAACGGCCACCTGTGGGTCTACAGCAACGAAATCGATGTGGCTGCCACACCTCTTCACGGCTTCCAGGCAGGCGACCAGGCAATCCTGGAAGCGGCCGGCGGCAAGACCCTGGGCATCGTGGCCATGAGCCCGAACAACCTGATCTGCGCCCGCCTGCTGTCGCGCGACATCAAGTTGCCGCTGGACAAGTCGCTGCTGGTGCACCGCATCAACGTTGCCCTGTCCCTGCGTGATCGCCTGTTCGACAAGCCGTTCTACCGCCTGGTCTACGGCGATTCCGACCTGCTGCCGGGCCTGGTGGTCGACCGTTTCGGCGACATCCTGGTGGTACAGATCGCCTCGGCGACCATGGAAGCCCACAAGGAAGACGTAATCGCTGCACTGACCCAAGTGCTCAAGCCGAGCGGCATCCTGTTCAAGAACGACTCCGCCGCACGCGACGCCGAAGGCCTCAACCGCTACGTCGAAACCGTATTCGGCCTGGTGCCGGAGTGGGTCGCGCTGGAAGAGAACGGCGTGAAATTCGAAGCCCCGGTGATCCAGGGCCAGAAAACCGGCTGGTTCTACGACCACCGCATGAACCGCGCGCGCCTGGCACCGTATGCCAAAGGCAAACGCGTACTCGACCTGTACAGCTACATCGGCGGCTGGGGCGTGCAAGCCGCGGCCTTCGGCGCCAGTGAAGTGTTCTGCGTCGATGCCTCCGCCTTCGCCCTCGATGGCGTGGAGCGCAACGCTGCGCTGAACGGCGTTGCCGAGAAGATGACCTGCATCGAAGGCGACGTGTTTGAAGCGTTGAAAGAGCTGAAAGCCAGTGAAGAGCGCTTCGACGTAATCGTCGCCGACCCACCGGCCTTCATCAAACGCAAAAAAGACATGAAAAACGGCGAAGGCGCCTACCGCCGCCTCAACGAGCAAGCCATGCGCCTGCTCAGCAAGGACGGCATCCTGGTCAGCGCGTCGTGCTCCATGCACCTGCCGGAAGACGACCTGCAAAACATCCTGCTGACCAGCGCCCGTCACCTGGATCGCAATATCCAGATGCTCGAACGCGGCGGCCAGGGTCCGGATCATCCGGTGCACCCGGCGATTGTCGAGACGCGCTATATCAAGAGCATTACGTGCCGGTTGTTGCCAAACAGCTAAAGCCAAGCACAGATAAAAATGTGGGAGGGGGCTTGCCCCCGATAGCGGTGGATCAGTCAGCAAATCTATTGCCTGACACTCTGCTATCGGGGGCAAGCCCCCTCCCACATTTAGACCGGAGCCTATTTCTTAAAGCTGCAAGATCTCCCGGATCAGCTTCTTCCCGATCGATATCCTGCTGCCCTCATTCCCCGCCCTGTCTGCCCAGCTCGATACACCTGGCTCAGACATCGCACTTTCCATCAGCCTGTTTACCCTGGTGTTTTCGATCTCCGCCTAAGGCTGCCGAATCACCGGACTGAGCAACATGTCGCTGGACTGCAATTGCAGATAGCGCGGCTTGACCAAGGAAACCTTGCCTTCGCGGATGTCGTGGATCAGCGTTTCAGTGTCGACGTAACCGTCCGGCAGTTGCGTCCAAAGCAGCGGGCCGCGGTCGTCCCATTCGCCCTGCTCGTCCAGTACGAAAATACGCGGCGGCTTGAAGTCATGACGATAGCTGGTGCGGGGTATCGCCAGCACTTCAGGCTGGCCATCCCTGTCGAGATCGACCGCCCACAGCACACAACCAGGCGCGCAAGGCGCATCGGTGTCCAGGCTGAGTTCGGCAAACTGTTCGCTGCCTTTGGGTGCCGGGCCGATCCATTCCAGTTCGGGTTTGGGCCGCTCGGCCCGTTCCTTGGCATAACGTTCAGTGAAACTCAGTGCCGTGTCGTCCATTCGTTCACGCAAGGCGCGGCGCGAATCCGGGTCCAGAATGCGCTCCTGATCCAGGTCGACCTGCAACTTCGCATACGCCTCCTCGCCCGCCTTCTCCAAGCCAAACCGCAGGTAGTGCGCATCGAACGCTTCAGCCTTGGTGCGCCCGTCAAGCAAACGCCGGACCTGATCGTTGACGCTCAGGCGCACCGGATCGAGGATCGGCGTGTTGATCAACACCACCAGCCCACAGAACAGCAACGCCAGGGCCGGGTTGGTAATACGCAAGTTGCCCAGCCAGACCGGCGAGCGCAAGGCGACCGCCCATACTGCCGCAAGGCCATACAGGCCACACAGCAGCGCCGCCGCCAGGGCGACGAAGCGTTGCGGCGACAGGGCGTACTGCTCGACCCGCAGCCAACTTGAGTAAAACGCCAACGCGGCCAGGATCGGCAGGCATAGCAGGCTCAACTCGATAAAGTACGTCAGCCACTTAGGATACGGCCGGGCTTGGACGCCCTCCTGGAACACGCCGTTGAGCAAGAACAGCTGCACGCCAGCCAGCACCAACAAGATCGGTGTGGAATAGCCCGTGGCCCAGATCCGCTCCAGACCGGTGAACGGCAAGGTCAGGGTAAACAGCACACTGATCAGTGCGATCAACGGCAACAACAACCCACACGCGCTGAACAGCATGCCGCGCATCTGGCCGATGATTTTCTCGCTGCGCCCGCCCAAGTACATGCCCAAGGCGAATACCAGCGGCAGGCTGATACACAGGAATAATTGGCTCCAGAAGTGGTGCTCGAAGAACTCGATACCCAGCATCAGGAACAGTCGGCCCCATAGCTTGAGCAACAACATGAACACCCCCACCAGAATCAGGGCGTACAGCACGATAAACACACTGTTCCAGGCTTGTTGGAACAGATCTTCATAGCGCCAGCGCTGCCCTTTTACAGCGGGCCAGGCAAACAGAAACGTCGCACAGACGTAACTCAACACCACCACGCTGATGAACCAGGAGTTGATCATCCAACGGTTATTGCCGACATGGTCCAGGCCATAGCACACCCAGAACGTCATGCCGCCCATCAACAGGGTGAACGCCAGCGTAGGCAACAAGGAGCGCCACTGTCGGGCTTTTTCCCCCAACAGCTGCAAGGTGGTGCCACCCACCAACACCACGGTGTAGGTGACAAAAAACAGCGTCTCGCTCAAGCGATAGAGCTGGTCGGAGAAATAGAAGACGATTCCCTGGATCAGGCCGATCAGCAGGTAGAACCCAAGAAAACGATGGATACCGGGCATTCCAATTCCTTTGGAGTGGGGGGAGGGCAAAGGGCCGCTAGTCTAAACAAAGACTTCGGCCCTGAATATTGCCCCGTTCCCTCCAGCCGCCAGCGGTGTAGAATCGGCCCTATTCATCGCCAGTCATCCCCCGGCGGGTTTATGAGCTCAAGGCCAAGGCGCACGGCGATCCCGTCACGTTTGCGGCAACTTCCGGACACCAGTGCCATTTTTTCGGGTGTTCCAGACGTCAACAGAAGCTCACTCCCCAGTAGTACCTGATTAGTAGTTACCTGATTAGCCGCCCGGAGTGCTCCATGCCAGATTACCGCTCGAAAACATCCACCCACGGCCGCAACATGGCCGGCGCGCGCGCACTGTGGCGTGCCACGGGGATGAAAGATGACGACTTCAAGAAGCCGATCATCGCGATTGCCAACTCGTTCACCCAGTTCGTACCGGGCCACGTCCACCTTAAGGACCTGGGCCAACTGGTCGCCCGCGAGATCGAACGCGCTGGCGGCGTGGCCAAGGAATTCAACACCATCGCCGTGGACGACGGCATCGCCATGGGCCATGACGGCATGCTGTATTCGCTGCCGAGCCGCGAGATCATCGCCGACTCCGTGGAATACATGGTCAACGCCCACTGCGCCGACGCCATCGTCTGCATCTCCAACTGCGACAAGATCACCCCCGGCATGCTGATGGCCTCCTTGCGCCTGAACATCCCGGTGATCTTCGTCTCCGGCGGCCCGATGGAAGCCGGCAAGACCAAACTCGCCTCCCACGGCCTCGACCTGGTCGACGCCATGGTCATCGCCGCCGACTCCAGCGCTTCTGACGAGAAGGTCGCGGAATACGAGCGCAGCGCTTGCCCGACGTGCGGCTCGTGCTCCGGCATGTTCACCGCCAACTCGATGAACTGCCTGGTGGAAGCCCTGGGCCTGGCCTTGCCGGGCAACGGATCGACACTGGCGACCCACAGCGACCGCGAGCAGCTGTTCCTGCAGGCCGGCCGCACTATCGTCGAGCTGTGCAAGCGTTATTACACCGAGAACGATGACTCGGTACTGCCGCGCAACATCGCCAACTTCAAGGCGTTCGAAAACGCCATGACCCTGGATATCGCCATGGGCGGTTCCACCAACACCATCCTGCACTTGCTGGCCGCCGCCCAGGAAGCCGAGATCGACTTCGACCTGCGCGACATCGACCGTCTGTCCCGTCACGTGCCGCAACTGTGCAAAGTCGCGCCGAACATCCAGAAGTACCACATGGAAGACGTGCACCGCGCTGGCGGGATCTTCTCGATCCTGGGCTCCCTGGCCCGTGGCGGCCTGCTGCACACCGACCTGCCGACGGTGCACAGCAAGTCCCTGGCCGAAGGCATCGCCAAATGGGACATCACCCAGACTGACGACGAAGCCGTGCACACCTTCTTCAAGGCCGGCCCGGCGGGCATCCCGACCCAGACTGCGTTCAGCCAGTCGACCCGTTGGGACACCCTCGACGACGACCGTGAAAACGGCTGCATCCGCAGTGTCGAGCACGCCTACTCGCAAGAAGGCGGCCTGGCCGTGCTGTACGGCAACATCGCCCTCGACGGCTGCGTGGTCAAAACCGCCGGTGTGGATGAATCCATCCACGTCTTCGAAGGTCGCGCCAAGATCTACGAAAGCCAGGACAGCTCGGTACGCGGCATCCTCGCCGACGAAGTGAAAGAAGGCGACATCGTGATCATCCGCTACGAAGGCCCGAAAGGCGGCCCGGGTATGCAGGAGATGCTGTACCCGACGTCGTACCTCAAGTCCAAAGGCCTGGGCAAAGCCTGCGCCCTGCTGACCGACGGCCGCTTCTCCGGCGGCACCTCAGGCCTGTCCATCGGCCATGCTTCGCCGGAAGCTGCTGCGGGCGGCGCGATTGGCCTGGTGCAGGATGGCGACAAGGTGCTGATCGACATTCCGAACCGCTCGATCAACCTGTTGATCAGCGACGAAGAACTGGCGGCACGCCGGGTCGAGCAGGACAAGAAAGGTTGGAAGCCGGTTGAGAAGCGTCCACGTAAAGTCACTACCGCATTGAAGGCCTACGCATTGTTGGCCACCAGCGCCGACAAAGGTGCGGTACGCAACAAAGCCATGCTCGACGGCCTGTAAGCTTCGCGCATAAAAAAGCCCCGCCAGGTGCGGGGCTTTTTTTGCCTGGAGAAAATCCCCCAAAACAATGAAGATCAAATGTGGGAGCTGGCTTGCCTGCGATTGCATCACCTCGGAGTACATGAAGTACCGAGGTGCCTGCATCGCAGGCAAGCCAGCTCCCACAGTGACTGCACTTCGACTTAAGGCTCTTTACTGAATCTCCTCCGGCTTGACGATCACCCAGTTCTTGTCCGCCGTCACCGGCAACCCTTCCTTGGCCTGCGCCGCCGCGTGCTTGGCCATCATGCCGTTGAGTTGGGTCATGTATTTGTCCTTGCGGTTGATCCACAGGTGCACGCCGCCCTTGGCCACATCCACATCGTGGAACAGCATGTAGCCGTCGCTGGTCGGTGTGTCGCCGCCGACGATCACCGGTTTTTTCCATTCGTCGATGTAGGTGAGGATCGCCGCGTGTTTACCGGCCATCCAGGTTGCCGGGGTCCACAGGTACGGCGTGAGTTCCAGGCCAAGGTTTGCCTTCTCGTCATACTTGCCGGCGGTGATCTGTTTGCGCGCCGTGGTCAGCTCGCCGGTCTTGCGGTCCTTGAGCAGCGTGGTCACGCCGATGACGTTTTCGGGTTTGACGTTGTAGCCGTACTTCGGATCCGCCGCGACCATGCGCACCAGTTCCTCGGAAGCGGCGGTCATCACGTACACCTCGATGCCGTTTTCCATCAGCTTGTTGTACAGCTCGGTCTGGCCGGTAAAGACTTTCGGCGGCTGCACCTCGGACTTCTTCACCACATCGCCTTCGAAATAGCTGACGGGCACGGGCTTGCCGGACGCCATCAGCTCATCCACCTGGACCTTGAGTTCCTTGAGGGTGAAGCCGGAAAACACCTGGGCAACCCACGGGTAGCAGACCATGTCGTCCACTTCGCACAGACGATAGTAGTAACTGAACAGACTTTCCTTATGGTCGGCGGTGTCTTTGAACGGCATAAGCTTGAGCGAAGGATCGAGGCTGTCGCGGGTGATCAGGCCCTTGTTTTCCATGTAGGGCAGCAAGGACTCTTCAAGGTCGTAGCGGTAGCTGGTGTTGTCCATGTCGAACACCGCGTAGTTACCCTTGTTGGCGTTGGCGGCGATCATGTCGTTCAGTTGCTTGGCGGCAGGCGCGGGCCAGTGTTTCAACTCGGTGGCGGCAAACGCCTGGCTGGCGAGTCCCAGGCACAGTGCGGCGGATACCAGTAGTTTCGGCGCGAGCTTCATCGGCGTTGTCTCCCTGAGTGAAAGACATCGACGCTAACAAATCCACGTGACAGTTCCCATGTTGAGCACGACTGCGCACGTCCTGATCCCGCCAGCGGCATACACCTGAGCGTCAACGGCTTATTCCAAAAACGACAGTTGCCATTCCATATCGGTATTAAATCAATAAATATCAAGCTGTTAGGCTTTCCGGTTCGCAATCGCAGGCTCTCGCGATTGGCTGCCTTCTCAACGGAGCTTCAATGAATCTGCCCCTGATTCTCAACTTACTGGTGTTCGTGGCCCTGCTGTTGGGCCTGGCACAAACCCGCCGCACGAACTGGAGCCTCGCCAAGAAGGTCCTGTTCGCTCTGGTACTGGGCGTGGCGTTCGGTGTGGCGCTGCACAGCATTTACGGTGCCGGCAACCCGGTGCTCAAGGCCTCCATCGGCTGGTTTGACCTGGTCGGCAACGGCTACGTGCAATTGCTGCAAATGATCGTGATCCCGCTGGTATTTGCCTCGATCCTCAGCGCTGTGGCGCGTCTGCATAACGCGGCGTCCCTGGGCAAGATCAGCTTCCTGACCATCGGCACGCTGCTGTTCACCACCGCGATTGCGGCGCTGATCGGTATCGGCCTGACCAACCTGTTCGGCCTCACCGCGGATGGCCTGGTGGCCGGCACCCAGGAAATGGCGCGCCTGCAAGTGATCCAGAGTGATTACGCGGGCAAGGTCGCCGACCTGAACATCCCGCAACTGCTGCTCTCGTTCGTGCCGTCGAACCCGTTCGCCGATCTGGCCCGGGCCAAGCCGACGTCGATCATCAGCGTGGTGATTTTCGCTGCATTCCTGGGGGTCGCCGCGCTGCAACTGCTCAAGGATGACGTGGAAAAAGGCCAGAAAGTGCTCAACGCCATCGACACCCTGCAAGCCTGGGTGATGCGCCTGGTGCGCCTGGTGATGAAGCTGACGCCGTACGGCGTATTGGCGCTGATGACCAAGGTGGTCGCCGGTTCCAACCTGCAAGACATCATCAAGCTCGGCAGTTTTGTGCTGGTGTCGTACCTGGCCCTAGGCTTGATGTTCGTGGTGCATGGCCTGCTGCTGTCGCTGGCCGGGATCAACCCGCTGCGGTTTTTCCGCAAGGTCTGGCCGGTGCTGACGTTTGCCTTCACCAGCCGCTCCAGCGCAGCAGCCATCCCGCTGAGCATTGAGGCGCAGACCCGCCGCCTGGGCATCCCGCAATCCATCGCCGGGTTCGCCGCCTCGTTTGGCGCGACCATCGGCCAGAACGGTTGTGCCGGTCTTTATCCTGCGATGTTGGCGGTGATGGTAGCGCCGACCGTGGGCATCAACCCGCTGGACCCGTTGTGGATTGCGACCCTGGTGGCGATTGTGACCCTGAGTTCGGCCGGTGTGGCGGGCGTGGGCGGCGGAGCGACCTTTGCCGCGCTGATCGTGCTGCCGGCCATGGGCTTGCCGGTATCACTGGTGGCGCTGCTGATTTCCGTGGAGCCGTTGATCGACATGGGCCGTACGGCGCTGAACGTGAACGGTTCGATGACGGCGGGCGCGATTACGAGCCAGATCATGGGGCAGACGGATAAAGCGCTGTTGGATGCCGATGAGCATGGGGAATTGGCGCAGGCCTGATAGACCGCTATCGGGGGCAAGCCCCTCCCACATTTGGAATGCATTTCAATGTGGGAGGGGGCTTGCCCCCGATGCTTTCAGGCCCTCTCCCACACCTCAAAGTTGTAAGCCGGCTTATCCCCTTCAGGCGGATTCTCCAGATTTGAAACCAGCTTCCACTGGCTCATATCAAACGCCGGAAACCACGCATCGCCCTCAGGACTCAGCGCCACCCGCGTCAGATACAGGCGATCCGCCTGCTCCAGCCCCTGCGCATACAACTGCGCACCGCCGATCAGCATCAGCTCATCCACGCCCTGCTCCAGCGCCCAGGCTTCAGCCCGCGCTACGGCGGCATCGAGTGACGGAAAAACTTCCGCACCTTCCAGCGCCAGGTCGGTCTGACGGCTAACCACCAGGTTCAAGCGCCCCGGCAACGGTCGGCCCAGGGAATCCCAGGTCTTGCGCCCCATGATGATCGGCTTGCCCAGGGTGGTGGCCTTGAAATATTTGAAATCCCCCGGCAAATGCCAGGGCATGCTGTTGTCGACGCCGATCACACGGTTTTCACCGAGGGCTGCGATCAGGCTTAAAGGGAGAGTTTTTTTCATGGCGACGAGAATACCAGAGCCCCGAGCCAGGGGTTATGCTCCAGGCTCACAAACACAACAGGACTACGCGTGACTCCACTGCACACACTTTGGCTGACAGAAACCGTGCGTCTGCGCGAAGAACACGCAGGCCCGCTGGAAGACCTGGAAGCCAACCGCCTGGCCCGCACGGCCGGGGGCGACCTGCCGACACGTATCCAGCAGCGCGCCTTGCACCTGGCCGAACGCGATGGGCTAGCGGCGGCCCTCACCCGCTGGCTGCAAGGTGCGCGTCTGGCGCTGGTGCTGCTGGCAATCGTCGCGGTCATCAGCGGCGCAGGGCTGGCATTTGCTGCGATGGGCAACGGCCTGACCCCGGTGAATGTGTTCTGGGCCCTGGGCAGCCTGCTTGGCTTGAACCTGATCCTGCTGATCAGTTGGGCGTTAGGCCTGCTGTTCGCCGGTGAGCACAGTGCCAGCCTCGGGCGACTATGGTTGTGGCTCAGCGAAAAATTCGCCCGTGATGCCAAAGCCGCCCAACTGGCGCCAGCACTGTTACTGCTCCTGCAACGGCAGAAACTCAATCGCTGGGCCGTAGGCGTGCTGGTCAACAGTCTATGGTTGCTGGCGTTGCTCAGCGCCATGGTGATTCTGCTTACCCTACTCGCTACCCGCCGCTACGGCTTCGTGTGGGAAACCACCATTCTCGGTGCCGACACCTTCGTCGCCGTCACCCAGGCAATCGGCACCTTGCCTGCTCTGTTGGGCTTCAATGTGCCGACCGTCGAGATGATCCGCGCCAGCGGCGACTCCGCCCTGAATATCGAAAGCGCCCGCCAAGCCTGGGCCGCCTGGCTGGTCGGCGTGCTGCTGGTGTATGGCCTGCTGCCAAGATTGATGCTCGCGTTGCTGTGCCTATGGCGCTGGAAACGCGGGCGCACCGCCCTGCGCCTGGACCTCAACCTGCCAGGCTACAGCCAACTGCGCGAACGCCTGATGCCCAGCAGCGAACGCCTCGGAGTCAACGACGCCGCGCCCGAGCAGTTGCACCACGTCACCGGTGGCGTCAGTGAACTGGAAAGCGACGGCGCCCTGCTGGTGGCCATCGAGCTGGACGACCAGCACCCCTGGCCGCCCAAGCTGCCGGCCCAGGTGAAAAACGCCGGCATCCTCGATAGCCGTGAGTCGCGCAACAAGCTGCTGGAACAGCTCACCCGCTTCCCGCCCGCACGCCTGGCCATCGCCTGCGACCCGCGCCGTTCGCCGGATCGCGGCAGCCTGGCGCTGATCGCCGAACTCGCCCGCAGCGCCACCGCCACCCGCGTCTGGTTGCTGCAAGCACCGCCGGGCCAGGCGCTGGATGCCGAACGCCTGGGCGATTGGCACACCGCGTTGCAACAGCTGGAGCTGCCCTTCGCCGACTGCGCGCCGCTGAACTGGCTGGAGACCGGTCATGACTAAACCGCTGAAACTCGCCGTGGTCGGCCACACCAATGTCGGCAAGACCTCGTTGCTGCGCACCCTCACGCGTGATGTTGGCTTCGGTGAAGTCTCCCATCGCCCCAGCACGACACGGCATGTGGAAGGCGCACGCCTGTCGGTGGACGGCGAAGCCTTGCTGGAGCTGTACGACACACCCGGCCTGGAAGACGCCATCGCGCTGCTCGATTACCTGGAACGCCTGGATCGCCCCGGCGAACGCCTTGATGGGCCGGCCCGCCTGACGCGCTTCCTGGAAGGCAGCGAAGCGCGCCAGCGTTTCGAACAGGAAGCCAAGGTGCTGCGCCAACTGCTGGCCTCCGATGCCGGCTTGTATGTGATCGACGCCCGCGAGCCAGTGCTGGCCAAGTACCGCGACGAGCTACAAGTGCTGGCCAGTTGCGGCAAGCCGTTGCTGCCCGTGCTCAATTTCGTCAGCAGCAGCGAGCACCGCGAGCCAGACTGGCGCGAAGCCCTGGCCCGCCTCGGCCTGCATGCGCTGGTGCGTTTTGACAGTGTCGCGCCGCCGGAAGACGGCGAGCGTCGTCTGTATGAAAGCCTGGCCCTGCTGCTGGAAAACGCACGGCCGCAATTGGAACGGCTGATCCTGGATCAGCAAGCCCAACGCCAGGCCCGCCAGCAAAGCGCCGCTCGTTTGATCGCCGAATTATTGATCGATTGCGCCGCGTGCCGGCGCAGCGTGGTCACCGAAGATGAGCAGCAAGCCATCGGCGAATTGCGCAAGGCCGTGCGCCAGCGCGAACAAAAATGCGTGGAAGCCCTGCTCAAACTGTTTGGTTTCCGCCCACAAGATGCAGCCGCCAGCGACTTGCCGTTGCTGGATGGGCGCTGGGGCGATGACCTGTTCAATCCGGAAACCCTCAAGCAACTCGGCGTGCGCGTCGGTGGCGGGATCGCTGCCGGTGCGGCGGCGGGTGCCGGGGTGGACCTGCTAGTCGGCGGGCTGACACTGGGCGCCGCCGCCCTGGCCGGCGCCATCGCCGGCGGCGCGCTGCAAACCGCGCGCAGCTATGGCAGTCGCCTGCTGGGCAAGATCAAGGGCCACCGCGAGTTGACCGTCGACGACAGCGTGCTGCGCCTGCTGGCCCTGCGCCAACGCCAGCTACTCAAGGCGCTGGACCTGCGCGGCCATGCGGCGATGCACAGCATCAAGGTCGACACGCCCCAGGACAAAACCTGGCGCGAAGGCAAGTTGCCGGACGCGCTGCACAAAGCCCGCGCACACCCGCAATGGTCGTCGCTCAACCCCAACGCCAGGCTGAGCCAGGCCGAGCGCCAGGAGCAGGTCGAAGCCTTGGCTCAGCGGTTGGACGAATCCTGATCAACCAGTAGCTGCAGGGCCTTGGCTTTGAGCACCTCAAGGTCCAGCAGCGCTACATGCATCTCCTTGGCCTGCTCGTCCCAGTGGCGCATGCGCACACTCACTGCGCACAACGGGTCTTGCTCAAAGGCTTGGGCTTCCTCGGCGGTCATCACGCCACCCTGGTAGGCCAAGGTACGACGGCTGGCTTCGCTCAGGCGCGCGTAGTAGTCCGGCTGGCTGAAGGTCAGGTAGCGCTTGGCCTGCACGTGAGACTCCACCAACGTGGCCATGCGCTCGCTGAACCCCGCCCGACGCAAATAATCCGCCCCCAGCCGTTCATGGCTGACCACGCCATACCCCCCCATGTTTTCCTCGCCCTGGCCGCAGAGATGCCCGATGTCGTGGAAAAACGCCGCCAGCACCACTTCATCATCAAAGCCTTCGGCCATGGCGAGTTGAGCGGCCTGGGACATGTGCTCGATCTGCGACACCGGCTCGCCGATGTAATCCGCCGCGCCGTGCCGCTCATACAAGCCGAAGACCTCGGCGATCAGCTGTTCCCGGCCCATCACGCCGGCCCCCATAACGTGCGGATATTGCGCTCGGCCATTGCCGGCCCCACGCTCATGCCCACACCGGTGTGCATCAACGCTGCACTCACGCCTGGTGCCACGCGCAGGAATGAAAACGGCCCCGGCCCCCGCGAGCCGTACACACCCTGCCAACGCTCCACCACTTGGATATTGCAACCGAGGGTCTGCTCGGCCAATTCGATCATCCAGTCATCGACCTGTTCGGCGTTGAACGGTGACGCATCGCTGCCGTAGTCGTGGGAATCACCGATGATCAGTTCGCCATGAGGCGTCGGGCTGATCAGCAGGTGAATACCGTGCTCATGCAGGTAAGGGGCTTCGCGCAGGATTTGTGCCTGGACTGGCGCGGCTTCGGGCAAGTCGGCGAAAGCGCCGTAATGCACGCAGCTCAAACCGGTGAGCAAGGCGTGTTGCAGGTTCAGATTCACCGCCGGCCGCGCACGGAGCATTTGCAGGCGGCAGATGCTCGGGTTGAGTTCGGCGATCGATTCAGCCAGCAGGGTTTGGTAATCGTGGCCGGAGCAGACGATGATCTGCTCGCCGCGAAAGCTCCCCGCCGTGCTGTGGAGTTGGCCTGGCTCTATGTCGCGCACCAGGGTTGAAAAGTGAAACTCCACCTTCAATTCCTGAGCCAGGTAGTTGATCAGCGCCGGGATCGCCTCGCGGGAATACAGCTGCTGATCGTCCTTGCCATGCAGCGCGGCGCGGTGATGGCGAAACTGGCCGCCATACAGGTCCTTCATCGCCGCGCCTTGCAACAGTTCGACGTTGTAGCCGTGCTCTTGTGCACGCCCCTCACAGAAGGCTTCCAACAAGTGTTCTTCGGCTTCGGTGCGGGCAAACAGGTACGAGCCATTGCGCTTGAGTTGCAGGCCGGCAACTTGTGCCCAGTGGCCCCAGATCTCGCGGCTTTCCCGCGCCAGGTCGAGCATCGGGCCCGGTGGTTGGCCGGTGACCAGCGCCTGGCCGAAGTTGCGCACCGAAGCGCCCAACGGCGTGGCGCTGCGCTCGAACACCTTGACCTTGAGGCCGCGCTTGGCGGCCGCATAGGCGTGGGACAGGCCGAGGATGCCGGCGCCGATGATCAGTAGTTGTGTCATAAAGTGATGTCCTGTTTTCAAGGCCGCCATCGGGGGCAAGTCGAATCGTCGCACCGCCCCTCCCACATTTGATCTGGTGGGAGGGGGCTTGCCCCCGATGAGGCCATCAGCCCTAACGAAAACTTACTGAGCAGCCACCTTCTCCGACTTCCCGTCATACCGCTTGCGCCATTCCGTCAGGATGCTGTCGCGGTTCTTCGATGCCCAGCCAAAGTCATTCTTGATCAGACGCTGCTCATAGTCGGCCGGCAATTCGGTCTGCGGCTTGGCGATACCCGGCTGGGCGAGCACGGCGAAGTTGTCCTTGTACAACTCCATCGCCGCAGGGCTGGCGGAGAAATCGGCGAGTTTTTTCGCCGCATCGGCGTGGGCGCTGCCCTTGATCACGGCTGTGGCTTCGATGTCCCAGCCCAGGCCTTCTTTGGGCAGGATGATGTCCAGCGGCGCACCCTGGCGCTTGAGCTGCACCGCCGGGTATTCAAACGAAATACCAATCGGGAATTCCCCCGAAGCGGCCAGCTTGCACGGCTTGGAACCGGAGTGAACGTACTGGCCGATGTTCTGGTGCAGGTCGTCCATGTACTGCCAGCCCTGCTTCTCGCCGAAGGTCTGCAGCCACGCGCTGACGTCCAGAAAGCCCGTG
This sequence comes from Pseudomonas sp. LG1E9, assembly GCF_003290225.1. NCBI lineage: Bacteria > Pseudomonadati > Pseudomonadota > Gammaproteobacteria > Pseudomonadales > Pseudomonadaceae > Pseudomonas > Pseudomonas sp. LG1E9. Next base: position 331,148 of record NZ_CP029983.1, read on the forward strand.
CCGGAAGAAGCCGGGTTGGGCATGACGATCTTGCCCTTGTACTCGGGCTTGGTCAGGTCTTGCCAGCTCACTGGTTTGCTCAGGCCTTGTTTCTCGGCTTCGACGGTGTTGAAGCAAATCGTCGCGGCCCACACGTCCATGCCGACCCAGGCCGGTGGGTTGGCGGCGTCGCGGTAGTTCTTGCCGATCTTGTCCAGGTCTTTCGGTGCGTAGTTGTCGAGCATGCCCTGCTGATCGAGGATCGCCAGGCTGGAGGCCGCCAGGCCCCACACCACGTCGGCTTGCGGGCGGTCTTTCTCGGCCAGCAGCTTGGCGGTGATGATGCCGGTGGAGTCGCGGACCCACTTGATCTCAACGTCAGGGTTGGCTTGCTCGAAGGCCTTTTTGTAGGTTTTCAACTGCTCGGCTTCGAGGGCCGTGTACACGGTCAGCTCGGTCTTGGCGAAGGCATTCAGGCTGAATGCAGTGAGTACGGCAGCGACCAGCGCCAGGGGCTTGAACATGGAACACCTCCTTCAGGGATTATTGGCCGGGCGCGGTCTGGCGCCAGGCTTGGGAGCGGCGCAACACGCCACGTGAGGCCCACGCCAGCAGCAGCGAGACGCTGGCCGAGGTGAACAGGATCAAGGTCGACATGGCCGCCGCGCCGCCCACATTGCCGGCGTCGTCCATGTTCAGCACAGCGACGGCGGCGAGAATGGTGTCGGGGCTGTAGAGGAAGATCGCGGCGGACACGGTGGTCATCGCCGAGACAAACAGGTAGCGCACGATGTCCAGCAACGCCGGCAGGCAGATCGGCACCGTGACACGCAGGTAATGGCGGTACAGCGGCGCCTTGAGCGACAGCGCAGCGGCTTCAAACTCAGCGTCCAACTGGCGCAGTGCGGTGGTGGCAGTCATCTGTGCGGTGGTCAGATAGTGCGCAATGGTGCACACCACCAGCAGGGTCATGGAGCCGTAGAACACATGCAGCGGGTTACCGTTGAGGTTGAAGAAAAACACGTAGCCCAGGCCCAGCACCAAGCCCGGCACGGCCATCGGCACAAAGCTGAGCAGGCGCAGCGCCAGGTTCAAACCCTTCTGGCCTTTGGTTTTTTCCATCAGGTAGGCGCCGGTGAAGATCAGCACACTGCCGATCAATGCCGTGCACAGGGCCATGACCAGGCTGTTGCGATAGGCCAGCCAGCCGCCACCCGCCGTGTCTTCAAACTGATAGTGATTGAGCGACAGCGACAGGTTGTACGGCCAGAATTTCACCAGCGACGAATACACCGCCATGCCGAACACCAGCAGCAATACGGCGCAGATCAATAGGACGATGGCCAGGTAGCAGCCATCCCTCAGCCGCGATGGCGCCGGCCGGAACACCTGGGCGCGACCGCTCATGGAATCGCCATGACGCCGGCGCAACCAGGCATCCACGCCAAAGCTGAACAGCGCTGGCAGCAACAGCACCATACCGATCAAGGCGCCGCGACCAAATTGTTGCTGGCCGACCACCGCTTTGTAGGCTTCCAGCGCCAGCACCTGATAATCACCGCCAACCACCACGGGCACGCCGAAGTCGGTGATGGTCAGGGTGAACACCAGACAGAACGCGGCGAACACCGCCTGGCGCGTAGCTGGCCAGGTGATGCTGCGAAATGCCCGGGCCGGGCTGGCGCCCATGCTGGAGGCCGCGTCGAACAGCCGCGCATCGGCCAAGGAGAGCGCCGACAGCAGAATCATCAGCGCATGTGGGAAGGTGTAGATCACCTCCCCCAGAACAATCCCCCAGAACCCGTAGATATTCTCCGAGAGCAGCCCGCGCAACATGCCCTGGTTGCCGAACAGGTAAACCAACGCAATCCCCGGCAGCATCGAAGGCGCCATCAGCGGCAGCAGCGACAGCCCACGCCAGATCGCCTTGCCCGGAATCAACGTGCGTTGCAGGGCGTAGGCAAACAGGTAGGCCAGCGGTACGACAATCGCCGCAACGCTGAGAGAGACTTTCAGGCTATTGCCCAGCAGCCAATGGAAGTTGGCGCTGGTGAGCAATTCCCGCGCAGCCACCAGCCCGCCACCTTGCCCGGCCTCGCTGCTGAAGCCACGCCAGAAGATCGCCAGCAATGGCATCAACACCGCTACGCCGAGTAAAAGCAGCCATAGCAGTTTGCCGCCGAGCACGAAGAAGCGGTCGCCGATTTCGGCACGGGATATCTGACGCGGCAGGGTCATAACAGCGGCCATCTCAGGCAAACACCTGCAGGCTGCGTGGTGGCAAGGCCACCCAGATATCCTGGGCGCCCAGGCGCGGCATGGCTTCAGGGGCCAGTTCGGCCAGCAGCGGATGGCCGGGCAGTTGCTCCAGCTCAAAGCTCATGCGGCAGCGGTTGCCGAGGAAGGTAATCTCGCGGACCTTGGCCGGGAACAGGTTTTCCTCATGCACTGGCGGATTGACGCTGATGGCTTCCGGGCGACAGAACAGGCGACCGGACCTGGCCGCGCCGGCATCGTCGGCCAGGCGCATGTTCATCCCGCCGACCTGGGCATGGCTCACGCTGTTACGGCTGAAGGGCAGCCAATTGCCCTGGCCGACAAACTCCGCCACGAACGGCGTGGCCGGGCGGTCGTAAATCTCCTGGGGCGTGGCGTATTGCTCGACCTTGCCGTTGTTCATCACGGCAATGCGGTCGGCCATCAACATGGCTTCGTCCTGGTTGTGGGTGACCATCAATGTGGTAATGCCCAGGCGTCGTTGCAGTTGGCGCAACTCGGTGCACAGGTGCTCGCGTACGCGGGCGTCGAGGGCGGACATGGGTTCGTCCAGCAGCAGCAACGAAGGCGCCGGCGCCAAGGCACGGGCCAGGGCCACACGCTGCTGTTGGCCGCCGGAGAGCTGGCCAGGGTATTTCTTCTCGCTGCCCACCAGACCGACCAGTTCGAGCATCTGCCCAACACGCTGGCGCACTTCATCGCGGCCGCTGCCGGTGAGGCCGTAGCCGATGTTCGCTTCGATGGTCAGGTTGGGAAACAGCGCGTAGGACTGGAACAAAATGCCGTAGTCCCGTGCCTGGGGCGGCAGCAGGGAAACGTCACGATCACCCAGGTAAAGTTCACCACTGTCCTGACGCTCCAGGCCGGCGATGCAACGCAGCAGGGTGGTCTTGCCGCAGCCGGACGGACCCAGCAGGCACACCAGCTCACCAGCGGCGACGTCCAAGGACACGTGGTCCAACGCGGTAAAGGCGCCGAAGCGTTTCTGGATACCGCGCACCTTCATGGGCGCGCCGGGTTGGGTCAGGGCTGTGTGCATGGTGGCACCTCATCGAACGGATGAAGGCCATGCTAGGAGGGCAATGCGTCGCTCGTGTGGCAGGAAGGCAAAACGTGGCGATAGTGGTATTGGTGGATTTGGGTAGGGGTCATATAGGTGTGGTGTCTGGACTACTGCTATCGGGGGCGAGCCCCCTCCCACATTTTGATGTGTGAATACGTTCAAGTGTGGGAGGGGGCTTGCCCCCGGTGAGGCCCTGAAAGCCGCCACAAAATCTCAGATCGGCGACATTTCCTGCGCCAACCCCAGAAACGCCGCCGGCAGCCGCGCGCCTTTGCGCTCCTTGAGGCAGTACAAATACTCCGGAATCTGCGGCGCATTTTCGATGGTCAGTACCCGCAGTTGCGGGTCATGGGGCACTTCCTGGCGGGCGATGATGCTGATGCCGATATTGCGCAGCACTGCCTCCCGGATGGACTCGCGGCTGCCGATTTCCAACAGTGGGCCGTAACTTACGCCGGCGCCTTGGAGCATTTCTTCCGTCAGCCTGCGTGTAGTGGAGCCCGCTTCTCGCATCAACAAGGTGTGCCCGGCCAGGGCGGTCAGTGGCACATGATCAAGCTTGGCCAAGGGATGATTGCGATGCACCGCCAGCACCAGGGGGTCGGTGCCGAGCACGCGGCGGATCAAGCGCGGGTCTTCCAGCAACTGGGAGGAAGCGGCCACGTCGACACGGTACTCATCCAATGCTTCAAGCACCTGCTGGGAGTTGCCGATGTCCACTGACACTTCCACATGGGGCAAGCGTTCGCGAAAGGCTTTGACCAGATCGAGGATGTAATACGGCGCCGTCGCAGCTATGCGCAAGGCGCCCTGGAGTTGGCCGCTGTTGCGCAGGAAGAACTCGATGTCCGCTTCCTGTTGCAACAGCGCCTTGACCATCGGCAGCAACCGCGCGCCATCGTCGCTGACCGTGAGGCGGCGGCCACCGCGATAGAACAGCTCCACGCCATACTGGCTTTCCAGGTTGCGGATCTGGGTGGTCACGGTGGGCTGGCTCAGGCCGAGTTTTTTCGCCGCCTGGGTAATGCTGCCCAGGCGGGCGACCATAAAAAACGCCTTCAGCTCAGCACTCAGCACACCGCCCTCTCATCGTTTATTTGCGCAGCAGGCGCAGGCCATTGAACACCACCAGCAGGCTCACGCCCATATCCGCGAACACCGCCATCCACATGGTGGCCATGCCCAGGAAGGTGACTGCGAGGAAGATCGCCTTGATCACCAGCGCCAGGGCGATGTTCTGCTTGAGGATACTCGACGTTTGCCGCGACAAACGAATGAATGCCGGGATCTTGCGCAAATCATCGTCCATCAGCGCCACGTCGGCGGTCTCGATGGCGGTGTCGGTGCCGGCAGCGGCCATGGCGAAACCGATCTCGGCGCGAGCCAGCGCCGGAGCGTCGTTGATGCCGTCACCAACCATGCCCACCCGGCGACCTTGACCATAAAGCGCTTCGATGGCCTGCAATTTGTCGGTGGGCAGCAGATCGCCCTGGGCCTGGTCGATGCCCACCTGGGCCGCAATCGCCTGAGCGGTGTGGGTGTTGTCGCCGGTGAGCATCAGGGTCTTGATGCCCAAATCGTGCAGTTGCTGGATAGCTTCGCGGCTGCTGTCCTTGACCGTATCGGCTACGGCGAACAGTGCCAGGGGGCCGGATTTGTCGAGCAGCAACACCACGGACTTGCCCTGCTTCTCCAGGGCGAAGAGTTTCTCTTCCAGCTCGGGCGAACACAGGCCGAGGTCTTCCACCAGGCGGTGGTTGCCCAAGTGGTAGGTCTCACCGTTGATGTCGCCGCGCACACCACGACCGGCCAGGGCTGCGAAGTTATCCACAACATGCGTCGGCAGCTTTTTATCCACAGCCGCATTGGCGATTGCCAGGGACACCGGGTGGTCGGAACGCCCGGCCAAACTGGCAGCCAGGGCCGGTGCGCTGTCCGCAACGTTGGGGAACAACGCCAGGTAATCGGTTTGCACCGGTTTGCCGTGGGTGATCGTGCCGGTCTTGTCCAGCGCCAGGTAGTCGAGTTTGTAACCGCCCTCCAGGTACACGCCGCCCTTGATCAGTATGCCTTTGCGCGCCGCCGCCGCCAGGCCGCTGACGATGGTCACCGGGGTCGAGATCACCAATGCGCAGGGGCAGGCGACCACCAGCAGCACCAGGGCGCGGTAGATCCAGTCGAACCACAGGCCGGCCATGAACAGCGGCGGAATAATCGCCACGCCCAAGGCAAACAGAAAGACGGCCGGGGTGTAGATCTTCGAAAAACTATCAACGAAACGCTGGGTCGGCGCCCGTGAACCTTGCGCCTGCTCGACGGCGTGGATGATCCGCGCCAGCGTGGAGTTATTGGCCGCTGCCGTGACGCTGTATTCCAGGGAGCCCGCCTGGTTGATGGTGCCGGCGAAGACTTTATCGCCCACGGTTTTTTCAATCGGCAGGCTTTCCCCGGTGATCGGTGCCTGGTCGATGGTGGATTGGCCAGCGGTGACTTCACCGTCCAGGCCAATGCGCTCGCCGGGCTTAACCCGCACGATGGCGCCCAGTTCGATGCTTTTGACTTCCTGTTCAACCCAGCTTCCATCCGCCTGCTGCACCGTGGCCTGTTCCGGGGCCATCTGCATCAAGCCGCTGATGGCATTGCGCGCACGGTCCAGGGACTTGGCTTCAATCAACTCGGCCACGGTGAACAGGAACATCACCATGGCGGCTTCCGGCCACTGGCCGATCAGAATCGCGCCGGTCACAGCGATGCTCATCAAGGCGTTGATGTTCAGGTTGAGGTTTTTCAGGGCGATCCAGCCCTTTTTATAGGTCGTGAGGCCACCGCTGAAGATCGACACCAGCGCCACGATGGCTATCACCCAGGTCGGGGCCGCATCCGTGAAGTGCAGCACTTCGGCGCCCAACGCGCCGACGCCGGACAAGGCCAGCGGCCACCAGTGTTTCCTGGCAGGCGGCTCGGCGGCGGGGGTGCCCTCCTCGATCGGATCGGCCTGCATGCCCAGGGACTTGATGGCATCAATGATCGGCACAGTGCTGGGCAGGTCGTGGGTGACGCCAAGGATGCGGTTGATCAGGTTGAATTCCAGTTGCTGCACACCGGCGAGCTTGCCCAGTTTGTTCTGGATCAGCGTTTGCTCGGTGGGACAGTCCATGGCTTCGATGCGGAAGGTGCTCAGGCGCGAGCCCGCAGTGGGCGCTTCACTCAACGTGACCACGGCAGGTGCTGCCTTGCTTGCACAGCAGGAGCCAGCATGGTTGTGCACTGGCGTCAGTTTCTGGGGACCATGGTCATGATCATGGTCGTGTTTATGCGGGGTGTGGATGGAATCGCTCATTCTGTCGCGTCCGTAAAGGTGCCTGTTGCCAAGTAAAGACCCTGTAGCCACTATAGGGTCAAGCACCCATTTGGAGATTGCTGCGATGAAGATCGGCGAATTGGCCAAACTGACCGACTGTCAGGTGGAAACCATCCGTTATTACGAGAAAGAAGGCCTGCTGCCGCCCCCGGCGCGCACCGACGCCAACTACCGGGTGTACACCCAGGCGCATACCGAGCGGCTGATCTTTATCCGCAATTGCCGCAGCCTCGACATGACCCTCGAAGAAATTCGCAGCCTGCTGGGTCTACGGGACAGTCCTCAGGACCAGTGTGAAAGTGTGAATGCGTTGATCGACGAGCATATCCATCATGTGAAAGCGCGGATCGATGGGTTGTTGGCGTTGCAGGTGCAGTTGCTGGACTTGCGCCAGCGCTGCGGCGGCGGGCCGGAGTGTGGGATTTTGCAGCGGCTGGAGGTCAGCGGGAGTGTTGCGGCCAGCGAGGCTGAGCACTCACATGTGGGCAGAAGCCACGGCCATTAACTCAAGCAAACACAGTTCAAATGTGGGAGGGGGCTTGCCCCCGATGACAGAGTTTCAGCCAACCAATATTTAGCTGATCCACCGCTATCGGGGGCAAGCTCCCTCCCACACAAAAGCCCACATCTGAAGACGAAGGTGGGCTCTAGATAGCCACGTCGGCCTTGATGCTTGGGTCGGCGTCGTAACCCACAATCTCGAAGTCTTCGAACTTGTAGTCGTAGATCGACGCAGGCTTACGCTTGATCACCAACTCCGGCAGCTTCTTCGGCGTACGCGCCAGCTGAGTGCGGATTTGTTCCATATGGTTGCTATAGGCATGGGTATCGCCAGTGGTGACGATGATCTCGTGAGGGATCAAGTCGCACTGTTGGGCCAGCATGTGGGTCAGCAGCGCCAGCGCAGCAGTGTTGTACGGCAGGCCGAGGAATACGTCGGAGCTGCGGATGTACAACTGCATCGACAGATGGCCGTCATGCACGAATGCCTGGTACAGCAGGTGGCAAGGTGGCAGGGCTTGTTTGCCGTCACGCGCGTTTTCCTGGGGGCTCTTGGTTTCGTCGGGCAGGTACTCGACGTTCCAGCCGTGGAACAGGATGCGGCGGCTGTTGGGGTTGGTCTTGAGCGTGTGGACCATGTAGTCGATCTGGTTGATCGTGCCACCGTCCTTGGTTGGCCAGGCGGTCCATTGCTCGCCGTAGACCGGGCCCAGGTCGCCGTCTTCGGTGGCCCATTCGTCCCAGATCTTCACGCCGTTTTCGTTGAGCCACTTGATGTTGGTGTTGCCGCTCAACATCCAGATCAGCTCATTGGCGATGCTTTTGAAGTGAAGCTTCTTGGTGGTCAGCAGCGGGAAGCCGTCGGCCAAGTTATGCCGATACTGACGGGCGAACACAGCCTTGGTGCCGGTGCCGGTGCGATCGCCCTTGGTCAGGCCATTGGTCACGACGTCGTTCAGTAGTTCGAGATATTGCTTCATGTAAGTACCCGTATCGTTGAAGCCGGGGCCCGCGCGCAGGCCCCGGCATTCGAATTTAAAGCGCAGCGTTCTTCAGCGGCTGCGGGCGATTGTACGCCCACCACAGCAGGCCGAGGCCGACCAGGATCATTGGAACACTGAGCACCTGGCCCATGGTCAACCAGCCCCATGCCAGGTAGCCCAACTGCGCATCCGGCACGCGCACGAATTCGACGATGAAACGGAAGATCCCGTAAAACAGCGCGAACATGCCGGAAACGGCCATGGTTGGGCGGGGTTTACGCGAGAAAATGTACAAAATGAGGAACAGTGCCACGCCTTCCAGCGCGAACTGGTACAGCTGCGACGGGTGACGCGGCAGTTGCGCCGGGTCGCTGAACGGCGGGAACACCATGGCCCACGGCACGTCGGTCGGCTTGCCCCACAGCTCAGCGTTGATGAAGTTACCGATGCGCCCGGCGCCCAGGCCGATCGGCACCAGCGGCGCGACGAAGTCCATCAGTTGGAAGAATGACTTGCCATTGCGCCGGCCAAACCACCAGGCGGCGATCATCACGCCGATAAACCCACCGTGGAACGCCATGCCGCCCTTCCACACTTCGAAAATCAGTGTCGGGTTGGCGAGGTAGGCGGACAGATCGTAGAACAGCACATACCCAAGACGCCCGCCCACGATGACCCCCATCGACAGCCAGAAGACCATATCGGAGAGTTTTTCCTTGGTCCAGGTCGGGTCGAAACGGTTCAGGCGCCGGGAGGCCAGCAGCCAGGCGCCGCCGATGCCGATCAGGTACATCAACCCGTACCAGTGGATTTTCAGCGGACCGATGGCCAGGGCCACCGGGTCGATCTGCGGGTAAGGCAGCATTGCGACTCCTCGTTAAATCATGCGTTATGGCGACCGGACCATGCCCGGACGCGATTAAGTCTGCGTTACAGCAAAAAATTCAAACCCACGCAAAACAGCAGGCCGGCGAACAACCGCTTGAGCAAGCGCGGCGACAACCGATGCGCCAGGCGTGCGCCGAAGCGGGCAAACACCATGCTGGTCAGGGCAATGCCCAGCAGCGCCGGCAAATACACGAACCCTAGACTATGCGCGGGCAGCAGCGGGTCATGCCAGCCCAGAATCATGAAACTTAATGCACTGGCCAAGGCAATCGGCAGGCCACAGGCCGAAGATGTGGCCACCGCCTGCTGCATCGGCACGCTGCGCCAGGTCAGGAACGGCACGGTCAGCGAACCGCCACCAATCCCGAATATCGCCGACGCCCAGCCAATCACCGTGCCTGCCAGCGTCAGGCCGACTTTACCGGGCACCGTCCGGCTGGCCTTGGGCTTGACCTCCAGGGCCAGTTGTACGGCGATGATCAGCGCGAACACGCCAATGATCTTCTGCAAATGCGGGCCGGAAATCGCCTCGGCAGTCAGTGCGCCAAAACCAGCTCCGATGAGGATGCCAACGGTCATCCACACAAAAATCGGCCAACGCACCGCGCCACGTCGGTGGTGCTCACGCACGGCATTGACCGAGGTAAAGATGATCGTTGCCAGGGACGTGCCCACCGCCAGGTGCGTCAACACCTGCGGGTCGAAGCCCTGCAAGGTGAAGCTGAACACCAGCACCGGCACGATAATGATCCCGCCGCCCACGCCAAACAGCCCGGCGAGCACGCCCGCGCAGGCGCCCAGCAGCAAATACAGCAGAAATTCCATGGGAGCCCCCGAAGCAAGTCCGGCATGTTAACGGATGGAAGGCATGCGGCCCAACTGGATACGATGGAACACCGCTGCTGGTGTGGGTACAGTGGCAAAAAAACACAAAAGGGAATCGCCTGATGTGCCTGATTGTTTTCGCCTGGCGGCCGGGCCACGCCCAACCGCTGATCGTCGCGGCCAACCGTGACGAGTTCTACGCCCGCCCCAGCCTGCGGCTGGCCCAGTGGTCGGATGTGCCCGAAGTCTATGCCGGTCGCGATCAGGAAGCGGGCGGTACCTGGCTGGGAGTGAACGCCGATGGGCGATTTGCGGCCCTGACCAATATCCGTGATCCCCACCAGCCCCCGGCACGTAAGTCCCGCGGGGAGCTGGTGGCGCGGTTTCTCAGTGGTTCGCTGCCCATTGATCAGTATTTGGCCGACGTTAATGGCCGTTCGATTGAATATGCCGGGTTTAACCTGCTGGTGGGCACACGGGATGAGCTGTGGCATTACAACGCCAACCAGACCAAGCCCACACGATTGGAGGCTGGCGTGTACGGCTTATCCAACGCCGGGTTGGATACGCCGTGGCCAAAGTTGCTCAAAACCAAGAAGGCGTTGAGCGCGGTATTGGATGATCCACAGCCGGAAGCCTTGTTGGGGATTTTGAGTGATCCTCAAACGGCGCCGTTTGCAGACCTGCCAGATACCGGAGTGGGCTTGGCGACGGAAAGTCTTTTATCCAGCGTGTTTATTGCCAGCCCAAGTTATGGGACGCGGGCGAGTACGGCGCTGATTGTAAATGCCAACGGGACGCGGCAGATGGTGGAGCGTAGTTTTGGGCCGCATGGTGGCCGACTTGGCGAGGTCGAACTGAGGATTTAGCGGTGCTTGAGCGAGCGCTATCGCGGGCAAGCCCGGCTCCCACAGTTGAAATGCATTCCAATGTGGGAGCTGGCTTGCCTGCGAAAAAGGCGACTCGGTCTAGAGGGTTTTAGCGGAGGCCGGGTTGATCATCCGCGTCAGCCCCAGGTTCTTCAGCGCCAACTGCAGCGAGCTGTGGATAACTTGCGGGTTGTCGATAGTCATCAACTCGGCCAGCAGATCCTTGGCCATGCTCAGCTCAACCTGGCGCAACATCCACTTGACCTTCGGCAAGTTGGTGGCGTTCATCGACAGGCTGTCAAAGCCCATCGCCATCAACAGCACGGCCGCCGCCGGGTCACCGGCCATTTCACCGCAGATGCTCACCGGCTTGCCTTCGGCATGGGCGTCGCGCACCACGTGTTGCAGCGCTTGCAGCACCGCCGGGTGCAGGTAGTCGTAGAGGTCGGCCACCCGTGGGTTGTTGCGGTCCACGGCCAGCAGGTATTGGGTCAGGTCGTTGGAACCCACCGACAGGAAGTCCACCTGCCGCGCCAGCTCTTTGGCCTGGTACACCGCTGCCGGGATTTCGATCATCACGCCAATCGGCGGCATCGGTACGTCGGCGCCCTCGTCGCGCACTTCGCCCCAGGCACGGTGGATCAGGTGCAACGCCTCTTCCAGCTCATGGGTACCGGAAATCATCGGCAACAGGATGCGCAGGTTGTTCAGGCCTTCGCTGGCCTTGAGCATGGCGCGGGTCTGTACCAGGAAAATTTCCGGATGGTCGAGGGTCACGCGAATGCCGCGCCAGCCGAGGAAGGGGTTGTCTTCCTTGATCGGGAAATACGACAGTGACTTGTCGCCGCCGATGTCCAGGCTGCGCATGGTCACCGGCAACGGGTGAAAGGCTTGCAGTTGCTCGCGGTAGATCGCCAGCTGCTCCTTCTCACTCGGGAAACGCTGGTTGATCATGAACGGCACTTCGGTGCGGTACAGCCCTACGCCTTCGGCGCCTCGCTGTTGCGCACGGGCCACGTCGGCCAGCAGGCCGGTATTGACCAGCAGCGGTACGCGGTGACCATCGGTGGTCACGCACGGCAGCTCGCGCAATGAATCCAGGCCCAGGGCCAGTTGTTTCTCTTCTTCCACCACTTCGGCGTATTGCTTGCGCAGCACGTCGCTGGGGTTGGTGAAGACTTCACCGCGATGGCCATCGACGATCATGTCGATGCCGTCGACCTTGGAATACGGCAGGTCCACCAGGCCCATCACTGTCGGGATGCCCATGGCCCGAGCCAGGATCGCGACGTGGGAGTTACCCGAACCGAGTACCGAGACCAGGCCCACCAGTTTGCCTTCCGGCACTTCGCCGAGCATGGTGGCGGTCAGTTCTTCACTGATCAGGATGGTGTTGTCGGGGTAGACCAGGTTGGTGGTGCGGTCTTCCTGCAGGTAAGCCAGCAGACGGCGACCGAGGTCGCGCACGTCCGAGGCGCGCTCGCGCAGGTAGGCGTCGTCCATCAATTCGAAACGGTTGACGTGATCGGTGACCACCTGACGCAGGGCGCCCTGGGCCCATTGGCCGGTCTTGATCACGGTTTTGACTTCGTTCCCGAGGGACGCGTCGTCGAGCATCATCTGGTACACGTCAAACAACGCACGCTCTTCGGGGCGCAGTTGAGTGGCCAGCTTGGTCGACAGGTTGCGCATGTCGGCGCGCACGCCTTCCAGGGCGGTCTTGAACAGTTTGATTTCGGCGTCGATGTCGTTGACGGTCTTGTCCGGCACTACATCGAGGTCGGCCGGTGGCAGCATGACCACCGCCGTACCGACGGCCGCGCCCGGCGAACCCGGCACGCCGACGAACTTGGCTTCCTGGATGCCCTTGCCCTGACGGCCCAGGCCGCGAATCGAGCCCGTGGCCTCGGCGTGGGCAATAACCCCGGCGAGCTGCGCGCTCATGGTCACGAGGAAGGCTTCTTCACCTTCGTCGAACTGGCGGCGTTCTTTCTGCTGGATGACCAACACGCCGACAACGCGGCGGTGGTGAATGATCGGTGCGCCGAGGAATGACGCGTAGCGCTCTTCGCCGGTTTCGGCAAAGTAACGATAACGCGGGTGATCGGCCGCGTTTTCAAGGTTCAGGGGTTCTTCACGCGTCCCCACCAGGCCCACCAGACCTTCATTGGGCGCCATGCTGACCTTGCCGATGGAGCGCTTGTTCAAGCCCTCCGTGGCCATCAGCACAAAACGGTTGGTCTCTGGGTCCAGCAGGTAAACCGAGCAGACCTGGCTGCCCATGGCTTCCTTGACGCGCAACACAATAATCCCCAACGCCGCCTTGAGATCCTTGGCGGAGTTAACTTCCTGGACGATCTTGCGCAGCGTATTGAGCATGGCTCGGGGTCGAACTCCGTCGTCAGTCGCGCGCTAAAAGGCGCGGGGCAAGCTCTTTGAGAGCGCGACGATAAACCTCGCGCTTGAATGTCACCACCTGGCCCAGCGGGTACCAATAGCTGACCCAACGCCAGCCATCGAACTCCGGCTTACCGGTCAAATCCATCCGCACCCGCTGCTCGTCGGAGATCAGGCGCAGGAGAAACCATTTCTGCTTCTGGCCGATACACAGCGGTTGGCTGTGAGTACGCACCAGGCGCTGCGGCAGACGATAGCGCAACCAGCCGCGGGTACAGGCCAGAATTTGCACATCTTCGCGCTCAAGGCCGACTTCTTCATTCAACTCACGGTACAAGGCGTCTTCAGGGGTTTCGTCGGGGTTGATTCCGCCTTGAGGAAACTGCCAGGCATCTTGGTTGATTCGGCGAGCCCATAGCACCTGTCCGGCATCATTCGTAAGAATAATCCCGACATTAGGACGGAAACCATCGGGGTCGATCACGGCAACAACCTCGCAAACGCATGTCGCCGCATTGTTCCACAAAGGTTGTTCCAGCGGCAACGAGGCTTCTTACCTTATGTGCACTCTTGTGAAAAGACCGTATTCTGGACGCCTTTTTACAGACTTTTCAGCGAGTAACTGCAATGCGCCTGGCTTTATTCGACTTGGACAACACCCTTCTTGGCGGTGACAGCGACCACGCCTGGGGCGATTACCTGTGCGAACGCGGGATTCTTGACGCCGTAGCCTATAAGGCTCGCAACGACGAGTTCTATCAGGATTATCTGGCCGGCAAGCTGGATAACGCCGCCTACCTGAACTTTTGCCTGGAAATCCTCGGCCGCACCGAGATGGCCCAACTGGATGAGTGGCACAACGACTATATGCGCGACTGCATCGAGCCGATCATGCTGCCACTGGCCGTGGAACTGCTGGCCAAGCACCGTGCCGCCGGTGACAAACTGGTGATCATCACCGCCACCAACCGATTCGTCACCGCGCCCATTGCTGCACGCCTGGGCGTCGAGACGCTGATTGCGACCGAGTGCGAGATGGAAAACGGCCGCTACACCGGGCGCAGCACCGATGTGCCGTGCTTTCGTGAAGGCAAGGTGACACGCTTGAATCGTTGGTTGGAAGAGACGGGGTATAGCCTGCAAGACAGCTATTTCTATAGCGACTCGATGAATGACCTGCCGCTGCTGGAGCAGGTTACCCACCCGGTAGCGGTGGATCCGGACCCGAACTTGCGCGCCGAAGCCGAGAAGCGCGGGTGGCCGGTGATTACGCTGCGCAGCTGATGGCCCTATCGGGGGCAAGCCCCCTCCCACACTTGATTTGTGAACACAGTCAAATGTGGGAGGGGGCTTGCCCCCGATAAGGTCGACAAGCTCTCAAGCCTTAAACCGGCTTGGCACCCATCAACCCCGCAATCGCCACAAACCCCACCAGACTGACCACCGCCAGCACCAGGGTGAAATTCAGACTACCTCCCTCCCCCTTGCGCAGGCGATTAAGCCGCGCCACCAGCCAGAACCACGCCAGCGCCGCCACGGTATAGAGAATGCTGGAGCCCAGAATCCAGGTCTGCCCCAACGGCCAGCCAGTCAGGTGCACCAGCCACCAGCCCGTAAACGGCATGCTCACCACGCAAATGCCCATCAGCAACCACACGAACGCCCACGGGCGCTGCACGGTCACCGCCGCGCCGGCGCTGCGTTTACGCCAGGCCAGCAGCGCCAGGCCGAGGCCGCTGAGCAACAACACCACGGTGGCTGCAATGTGGATAACTTTCAGGGTGATCAGGGTTTCCATGTTTCGTATTCCTTAGAGGCCGCCCCCAATCAGCGTAGTCGCTCAACCGAGGAACAGTTTATAGGCCGGGTTATCGCTTTCATCCCAGTACGGGTAGCCAATGGCTTCGAGGGCCGCCGGCACCAGGTGACGCTCGCTCGCCGGCACTTGCAGGCCGGCGACCACACGGCCGTCCGCCGCGCCGTGGTTGCGATAGTGGAACATCGAGATGTTCCAGCGCCCGCCTAATTTGTTAAGAAAGTTGAACAGCGCCCCCGGACGCTCCGGGAATTCGAAACGGAACACCACTTCATTGCTGACGTGGGCCGCATGCCCGCCGACCATATGGCGGATATGCAGCTTGGCCAGTTCGTTCTCGGTCAAGTCCAGCACCGGGAAGCCCTGCTCGGTGAGGCTGGCGATCAGCGCACTGCGCGGGTCGGTTTCCGGGTGCGTTTGCACGCCAACGAAGATGTGCGCCTCGCTGCCGGAGTGGTAGCGGTAGTTGAATTCGGTGATCTGGCGCTTGCCCACGGCCTCGCAGAACGCCTTGAAGCTGCCTGGTTGCTCGGGAATGGTCACGGCGATGATGGCTTCGCGGCCTTCACCCAGTTCGGCGCGCTCGGCTACGTGGCGCAGGCGGTCGAAGTTGACGTTGGCCCCGGAGTCGATGGCGACGAAGGTCTGGCCACTGACACCACGGGTCTCGACGTACTTCTTGATGCCCGCCACGCCCAACGCGCCTGCCGGCTCGGTGATGGAACGGGTGTCGTCGTAGATGTCCTTGATCGCCGCACAGATTTCATCGGTGCTCACGGTGATCACTTCGTCGACATAGTCTTTGCAGATATCAAAGGTGTGCTGGCCGATCTGTGCCACCGCAACGCCGTCGGCAAAGATCCCGACCGTCGGCAACACCACGCGCTCACCCGCCGCCATGGCGGCTTGCAGGCAGTTGGAGTCATCCGGCTCGACGCCGATGATCTTGATTTCCGGTCGCAGGTATTTCACATACGCCGCGATGCCTGCGATCAGGCCACCACCGCCCACCGGGACGAAAATCGCATCCAGCGGGCCTGGATGCTGGCGCAGAATTTCCATCGCCACGGTGCCCTGCCCGGCAATGGTGTGCGGATCATCGTAGGGGTGAATGTAGACGTAGCCTTTTTCGTCGACCAGTTTCAGCGAGTAGGCCAGCGCTTCCGGGAAGGAGTCGCCGTGCAGCACCACTTTGCCGCCGCGAGAGCGCACGCCTTCGACTTTGATTTCAGGGGTGGTCTTGGGCATCACAATCGTGGCCTTGACCCCCAGCACCTTGGCCGCCAGGGCCAGGCCTTGCGCATGGTTGCCCGCCGACGCCGTCACCACGCCTCGCGCACGCTCTTCGGCGCTCAGTTGCGTCAGCTTGTTATAAGCGCCGCGAATCTTGAACGAGAACACCGGCTGCAAATCCTCGCGCTTGAGCCAAACCTTGTTACCCAGGCGCTCGGAGAGCTGGCGGGCGGTCTGCAGCGGGGTTTCTACGGCAACGTCGTAAACGCGCGAGGTGAGGATCTTTTTGACGTACTGTTCAAGCATCGGCGGGAATCACTGAGCAGGTTGGGCAGGGCCAAGGAGTCTAACCCAGCGTTTGGGCGGGCGACCACACGAATCCCGAGGTTTTGTTGGGTTATACTCGCGCCCCTCTTTACTCCCCGCCCGTTCCGGAGCCCGCATGACCCAGGATCAACTCAAACAGGCAGTGGCCCAGGCCGCCGTCGATTTAATCCTTCCTAAACTCGACGACAAAAGCATCGTCGGTGTCGGCACCGGCTCCACTGCCAACTGCTTTATCGATGCGCTCGCCCAGCACAAAGGCGCGTTCGACGGCGCCGTGGCCAGCTCCGAAGCCACCGCCGCACGCCTGAAGGGCCATGGCATTCCAGTGTACGAGCTCAACACCGTGAGCGACCTGGAGTTCTACGTCGACGGCGCCGATGAGAGCGACGAGCACCTGAACCTGATCAAGGGCGGCGGCGCAGCCCTGACCCGCGAGAAGATCGTCGCGGCCGTGGCCAAGACCTTTATCTGCATCGCCGACGCCAGCAAGCTGGTGCCGGTCCTCGGCGCGTTCCCGCTGCCAGTGGAAGTGATCCCGATGGCCCGCAGCCACGTAGCCCGCGAGCTGGTGAAACTGGGCGGCGACCCGGTGTACCGCGAAGGCGTGTTGACCGACAACGGCAACATCATCCTCGACGTGTTCAATATGCAGATCACCAACCCGGTGGAGCTGGAAACTCAGATCAATGCGATTGTCGGCGTGGTCACCAACGGCCTGTTCGCGGCGCGTCCGGCGGATGTGCTGCTGCTCGGCACCCCGGAAGGCGTCAAAACCCTCAAGGCCTGAGAACACTACATTGGTTTGGCGGTGTTTTCAGGGACTGGGTTTCTTGAACACGTAGAACAGGTTCGGCTCGCTGACCAGGTACAACGTACCTTCGTCATCCATGGCGATCCCTTCGGCCTGAGGCACACGTTTTTTCAGGCCGTGACGGCCGTTGAGCAGAGAAAGACTGCTCAACGGGCGACCGTCGATATCCAGCTCCAATACCAAAAACGACTCATCCGACAGTGCCAGCAGGTGGCCGCTGCGCTCGTCGTATTGCAGGCTCGACAGGTCACGCACAAACAGCCCGGCGTCGCGCTTGGGGTTGTTGATCACGTGCACCGAGTAGGTTTTTTCCGGCTTGAAATGGGGAAAACCGTGGACCTCGTAGATCAGCATCGGGTCGCGCTCCTTGGCCACGAACAGGCGCTTGCCCACCGAGTCATAGGCCAAGCCCTCAAACCCCTTGTTGCCACCCACGTGCAGGCCAAGAGTCATCTGCTCCGCATCGGCGGCATCGAGGAACTGGGTCTCGTCGTCCACATGCACCTTGATCAAGCGCTGCTGGCGTTCGTCGGTGATGACATAGATGTTGTCGCTGATAAATTCCACGGCTTCGGCATCGCCGAACCCCACCAAAGGGATGCGCCGCAGGATCTTGCCGTCCAAAGACAACTCGATCAGTTCGGCATTTTGATTGGTGACGGTAAACAGGCTTTTGCGCACCGGATCATAGGTGAGGGCCGAGACATCGTCGTCCAGACCCTCAATGACCCGGGCCTCCAGCGTTACCCGGTATTCGGCCAGGCCAATGGAGCGCTCATCGGCGGGTTGGCGCCACACCTGCCAGTTGAACCAGGCGCGCTCGAACAGGCGAAAGTGCTGCCCAGCGACTCCGGCGCAGATCAGGGCGATCAGCGCCAGGAGAAACAGAATGGGTTTGGGGCGGGCAAGTCGGCGCATTGGGCGGGCTCAAAATCAAAAGTGGCGAATGAATATCACGCCTGTCTGAATTTAAACTTAAACGCGCCCGGATGTCTGGCGACATGCCGCAGATAGAGAAATATCCGACGTAACTGGCCGTCTATTTCTGCCTTTCGAAACGATAGAACAGGTTCGGCTCACTGACCATGTACAGCGTGCCATCCTCATCCATGGTCACCCCTTCCGCCCGGGGAATGGTTTTGCCCAGGCCATTGAAGCCGCCCAGCAAGGTCATGAAGCTGACCTGTTCGCCCTTCTCGTCCAACTCCAGCAACAGGTGGGAATCGGCCGAAAGCACCAGGAGGTGGCCGGTGCGCGGGTCGACAGCCAACGCCGAAAGGTTGCGCATATCCAGTTCTTTGCTGGCGAGTTTTTGCTTGTCGCCAACCAGGGTCTGGCTGCCGTCGCTTTTCCAGGTGAACAACGCCGGCGGGCGCTCCTCGCCCAGTACAAGCTGCTGGCCTAGCTTGTCCCAGGTGATCGCCTCAAAGGCTTTGTTCTGGTCTTTGGAGGGGCCCAGGTCATAACTCTGGAAATCAGCTTTGTTCAGTTGCTGGGTGGAGGCATCGACCTTGACGATGGTCAGGCTGTGGTCGCGCTCATCGACCACCGCCAGCAGGCCATTTTCCATGACCGTAACACCTTCCGGGTTGCTCCAGCCGTTAAGCGGCATCTTGCGCAGCACATCGCCTTGCAGGTTCAACTCAACGAGGAACGGGTTTTTGCCCATGACGGAAAACAGGGTTTTGGTCTGCGGGTTGTAGGAGACGTCCGAGGCTTCGTCCTTCTCCATGCCTGGCAAGACTTTCGCGTCGATGACGGCGTGGTAGTCCGGCAACCACACACTTTCATTGCGCTCAGCCGATGTTTCAAAGCGCTCCGACACCCACAGCATGCCGCGATCGTCCCAATGCATGGCCCAGGCAACGCCATAAACGATGACGCCTGCCAAAAACAGCCAGGAATACCAGCGCAGGGCAAAACGAGAACGCGGCTTGGGTGTGGCGGAAGGCAGGGACACGGCCATGGGGCGCTTTTTCCGGAAAGTCAGCGTTAGGGGATAGCACAAGGCCAAGGATTATCCGGATAGTGTGTGAAAAAAATGCAAAAACCCAGATTAAGTGGACCCACACAAATCAATATGGGAGGGGCTTGCCCCCTCCCACAGGTTTGACCAGGTGTTTATCGAACGCTGCTTTCGAAGCGGTTCACGCCGGTCAGTTCCAACACAAGTTCATCACCCACATTCAACGGGCCTACACCCGCCGGAGTGCCAGTGAGGATCACATCACCGGCCTGCAGCGAGAAGCAGCCGGCCATGTGCTGGATCATCGGGATGATCGGGTTGAGCATCTGCGCGCTATTGCCGTCCTGGCGCGCTACGCCGTTGATGGTCAGGCGAATGCCGATATCGGTCACATCCGCAAAGGTACTGCTCACCACAAAGGGGGCAATCACTGCCGCGCCGTCGAAGGATTTGGCGATTTCCCACGGCAGGCCCTTGGCTTTCAGCTCGGCCTGCTTGTCACGCAGGGTCAGATCCAGGGCCGGGGCGAAGCCGGAGATGGCATCCAGCACTTCTTCACGGCTTGGCTTGTTCGACAGTGGCTTGCCGATCA
This sequence comes from Pseudomonas sp. LG1E9, assembly GCF_003290225.1. NCBI lineage: Bacteria > Pseudomonadati > Pseudomonadota > Gammaproteobacteria > Pseudomonadales > Pseudomonadaceae > Pseudomonas > Pseudomonas sp. LG1E9. The sequence continues at coordinate 351,036 of NZ_CP029983.1, forward strand.
ATACCGCGATTTCCGCTTCGTAGTGCACCGAGCCACGCTCGGCAGGGATGGCAAAACCGCCTTCCAGCGGCACTACGCAGCTGCCGGGCTTGATGAACAGCAACGGCTCGGTCGGCACCGGGTTGTCCAGTTCCTTGGCATGTTCGGCGTAGTTACGCCCAATGCACACCACTTTACCCACCGGGAAGTGGATGTTGGTGCCGTCGACATACTTGTGCTGGTAGCTCATGGAACGACTCCTTAAACAGCGAAGATCTTGCCAGGGTTCATGATCCCGTTAGGGTCGAATACCGCTTTCACGGCCTTCATGTATTCGATTTCAACCGGCGAGCGGCTGTAGGTCAGGTAATCGCGCTTGGTCATGCCCACGCCGTGTTCGGCGGAGATCGAGCCGTTGTACTTCTCGACGGTTTCGAACACCCACTTGTTCACCGTGGCGCACTTGGCGAAGAACTCGTCCTTGCTCAGGTTTTCCGGCTTGAGGATGTTCAGGTGCAGGTTGCCGTCGCCGATATGGCCGAACCAGACAATTTCGAAATCGGGGTAGTGTTCGCCGACGATCGCGTCAATTTCCTTCAAGAACGCCGGCACCTTGGAGACGGTGACCGAGATGTCGTTCTTGTACGGCGTCCAGTGGGAAATGGTCTCGGAGATGTACTCGCGCAGTTTCCACAGGTTGTGCAGTTGGGTTTCGCTCTGGCTCATCACGCCGTCCAGCACCCAGCCCTGCTCGACGCAGTGCTCGAAAGTTTCCAGGGCGTGGTTGGCGACTTCTTCGGTGGTGGCTTCGAATTCCAGCAGCGCGTAGAACGGGCACTCGGTTTCGAACGGCGCCGGCACGTCGCCACGGCCCATGACCTTGGCCAGGGCTTTGTCGGAGAAAAATTCGAACGCGGTCAGGTCCAGCTTGTTCTGGAACGCGTGCAGCACCGGCATGATCGAGTCGAAATCAGTAGTGCCGAGCACCATGGCGGTGAGGTTCTTCGGTGCCCGGTCCAGGCGCATGGTGGCTTCGACCACAAAGCCCAGGGTGCCTTCCGCGCCGATAAACAGCTGGCGCATGTCGTAGCCGGTGGCGTTCTTGATCAGGTCGCGGTTCAGTTCCAGCACGTCGCCCTTGCCGGTGACGACTTTCATGCCGGCCACCCAGTTACGGGTCATGCCGTAGCGAATCACCTTGATCCCGCCGGCATTGGTGCCGATATTGCCGCCAATCTGGCTCGAACCGGACGAGGCGAAGTCCACCGGGTAGTACAGGCCTTTTTCTTCGGCGACGTTCTGCAATTGCTTGGTGACCACGCCCGGCTGGCACACGGCGGTGCGATCGGTGAGGTTCACGTCGAGAATCTGGTTCATATAGTCGAACGACACAACCACTTCGCCATTGGCCGCCACGGCCGCTGCCGACAGGCCGGTACGACCACCGGACGGCACCAGCGCCACCTTGTGTTCATTGGCCCAGCGCACAATGGCCTGAACCTGCTCGATGGTCTTGGGGAAGACGATGGCGGTGGGCGCAGGTGCGAAGTGCTTGGTCCAATCCTTGCCGTAAGCCTCCAGGGAGTCGGCGTCGGTCAGCACTTTGCCGGGCTCAACCAGGGTCTTTAGCTCATCAATCAGGGCAGGATGGGTCATCGACAGAACTCTCGAACAATTCATGGTCATCCTGAGAACGCTTCACGTCGCAGGAATGGGTGTTTAGCGGGGCACGTATGCTAGCATACCGCCCCCGCAGGACAGAGCCCAAGGGCGTTTCTGCGGTGACGGCTTTCCTGCCGTCCGGGTCAGCTTAAGTGATCCGATTCCCTGCCATTTTTCTCCGGGATACAGGTTTACGCAGATGAGCAAGACTTCTCTCGATAAGAGCAAGATCAAGTTCCTTCTTCTGGAAGGCGTCCACCCATCGGCTGTCGACGTTCTGAAAGCCGCCGGGTACACCAGCATTGAGTACATCACCAGTTCTCTGCCGGAAGCCCAGCTCAAGGAAAAGATCGCCGACGCGCACTTCATCGGCATTCGCTCCCGCACTCAACTGACCGAAGAGATCTTCGATCACGCCAAGAAACTCGTGGCAGTTGGCTGTTTCTGCATCGGCACCAACCAGGTCGACCTCAACGCGGCGCGCGAGCGCGGCATCGCGGTGTTCAACGCACCGTACTCCAACACCCGTTCCGTTGCGGAGCTGGTGCTGGCCGAGGCCATCCTGCTGCTGCGCGGTATCCCTGAGAAGAACGCTTCCTGCCACCGTGGCGGCTGGATCAAAAGTGCGGCCAACTCCTTCGAAATCCGCGGCAAGAAGCTGGGTATCGTCGGTTACGGCTCGATCGGCACTCAGCTGTCGGTACTGGCTGAAGGCCTTGGCATGCAGGTGTTCTTCTACGACACGCTGACCAAGCTGCCATTGGGCAACGCGACCCAGGTGTCGAGCCTGACCGAGCTGCTGGGCATGTCCGATATCGTGACCCTGCACGTTCCGGAAACCGCTGAGACCCAGTGGATGATCGGCGAGAAGGAAATCCGCGCCATCAAGAAAGGCGGCATCCTGATCAACGCTGCACGCGGCACCGTGGTCGAGCTGGACGCCCTGGCCGACGCGATCAAGGACAAGCACCTGATCGGCGCCGCCATCGACGTGTTCCCGGTGGAGCCACGCTCCAACGACGATATCTTCGAAAGCCCGCTGCGTGGCCTGGACAACGTGATCCTGACCCCGCACATCGGCGGTTCCACCGCTGAAGCCCAGGCCAACATCGGCCTGGAAGTCTCGGAAAAACTGGTCAAGTACAGCGACAACGGTACTTCCGTATCGTCCGTGAACTTCCCGGAAGTGGCCCTGCCGGCTCACCCTGGCAAGCACCGTCTGCTGCACATCCACCAGAACATCCCTGGCGTGATGATGGAGATCAACAAGGTCTTCGCGGAAAACGGCATCAACATCTCAGGTCAGTTCCTGCAGACCAACGAGAAGGTTGGCTACGTGGTGATCGACGTCGACGCCGAGTACTCGGACCTGGCGCAAGAGAAGCTGCAGCACATCAACGGCACCATCCGTAGCCGCGTGTTGTTCTAACGCTTTAAACGCTGCACAAAAAATGGGAGACCCGCAGGGGTCTCCCATTTTTTTGTCTGAACAAATCTTACTTGACGTTAACCGTGATGATTTTCGAGGCTACAGTGGGTTCAAACTGGCGGTGAACGTTGTCGCCAGCCACCAATTGCAGGGTGTGCTTGCCTGGGGTCAGGGTCAGCTCGGTTTCGGTTTGCGCCTTGCCGAAGTGGATCGAGGTGGCGGTGGCCGGAATGGCTTCGTCAGCTTTCAGCGACTTCACGTCCTGGTCTACCAGCAAGTGGTGATGACCGGCGTTGGGCACTTGCTTGTCGATCGGCTCCAGGTCCAGGCCCTTGACGCCGAATTTGACGGTGAAGGTCTTGTCGACAGTGGCACCATCTTTGGGCGAGACGATAAACACCTCGGCACCTTTGGGCGCGGGGGTACGAGGCACATCGGCGGCATTGGCCAACATCGAGGCGCCCAGCAACAGGCTGGCTATCGTTGCACGGGACAAAAGGGCTTTCATTCGCTTCTCCAGTTTTTCTGTGAAATCTGTAGGGTTATGACAACTTCGCGACAAATTGCTGTCCAAGGCACTCACCACCATAGCAAAGCGATGCTGAACGGCGCCTCGCACATTCGAATTCTTTAGGAGTGACCATGCGCTTTTCGCCTGGCCTGTTACTTTTGCTTCCCCTTCTGAGCCCTTTGGCGCATGCCGAACTGATCGACGACGTGAATGATCGCGGCGAACTGCGCATCGCCCTTGAAGCCGACACTCCACCCTATAACTTCAAGGAAGGCGACAAACTCACCGGCTTCGAAGTCGAGCTGGGAGAACTGCTGGCGAAGGAAATGGACGTGCGCTCCTCGTTCATCACCACCGATGACGCCGACCTGCTGCCGGGGGTCGCCACCGGCAAATACGACGTGGCCATCAACCATATCGCTATGACTGCCGAGCTTAAGGATCAGTTCGATTTCAGCGAGGCTTATAGCGAGAAGCCTGAGCTGGCAATCCCGTTCCAGAAGGGCAACCCGGCATTCAAGACGAGTTTGGACGGCGCATTGAAGCGGGTGAAGGACGACGGCCGGTTGAAGGCGCTGTCGCAGAAGTGGTTGGAGGGCGATGCCCCTACAGTAGCGCCAACGCCTGCGCCGCCTCAGGCAACTCCAACTCACTGAACACCTGTACGCCGTGGCGCTTGAGCAGCGCCGCCGTGACGCCCTCGCCAGTCACCTTCACGCCCGTGAAGGTGCCGTCATAGGTCAGCAGATTGCCGCAGGACGGGCTATTGGCCTTGAGGATGGCGATGCGGATACCGTGGCGCTGCACCAACGCCAGGGCCTGACGGGCGCCATCGAGAAAGGCGGCGCTGAAATCTTCACCTTCGGCCGTGAGCACTTTGGCGCGGCCTTCCCAGACATCAATGCCTTGCCCGCCGGGAATCTCGGCAGAGGGCCTGGGCGTCGGCAAACCGCCCGACACTTCCGGGCAGATAGCTACCACCCGGCCTTCGGCCTGCCACGCCGCCAGTTGGTCAAACGGCCCGCTGGCTCCACCGTTGTAACGTACCTTGTGGCCGAGCAGGCAGCGGCTGATCAAAATCTTTTGCATGGTTAAAACGGCTCGTTGCCCCGCCGGCGAAACCAGCCGGTGAGGGACAGGCGTTCGCGCGTGGCGGGCATGACTTCGTGGGGCACTTCGCCCGACAGGAACACCACCAGGCAACCGCCAGTGGGCACCACATCGTATTCGACGCCGCCTTTGAGGTACATGCGCAACTGACCGCCATGCTCGGGCAGCCAGGCGTCGTTCAAGTAGATCACCGCCGAGACCATGCGCCGGTCGTCGTCGCGAAAACGGTCCAGGTGCTTGAGGTAAAACGCTCCTGGCGGGTACATCGCGAAGTGGCTTTCGAAATCTTCCAGGCCCAGGAACAAGCCCCGGTTCATCGCCAGGCGCACGCTGTCCATCACCGCCATGTAGCTGTCGCAGACGGCAGCATCGCCCTCCTCCAGCCACTGGATATGGTCGCCACGAATGCCCTCGCGAATTTCCTGGGACGGTCCGCGCCCCACCGCCGCCGGCGCCAGTTCACCCTTGGCCGCACGTTTACGGCACTCAGCCGCCAGTTCCAGGGTCAGAGCCTGGGGCAGGAAGCCGTTCTGCTGCGACCAACCTTTTTCGGCCAGGTCGTCGACAATGCGTTGCAGCAGGGGGTGATCGAGGGGTATTTGCATGGCGCGCATAGTATCCATACGTCTTCAAATCCGACAGCGCCGTCGAGCGTCTCACCACACTTTAGTCAGGTGACTGATAGGACTTCTCGACAAATCCTACGCCCGACACGGACAATAGTGGCCGACTGACAGGAGTCCATATGCGTCGTTTGTTTTTTTCCTTGCTGATGTTCTGCGTTTTGCCCGCTTGGGCAGACGGCCATGACCAGTTGTACAAGGTCGCCGGCTGGGCCGAACAACGTGCGCATTTCAATGACGCCCTCAGTGCTGCCCAGCAGCGCTACCGCAACAGCCTGCCGCCAGCGGTTTACCAGGCGTTGGTGGACAACAGCAATAAACGCTTTGCCGCCCAACCCATGGACCAACGCGCCGAGGCGCAGTTGCGCAAGAACCTGGCAGACCCCAAGCCTGCCCTGGCGTTTTTCCAATCACCGCTGGGCCGCAAGATTGTCGCCGCCGAGCTGCTCGCCACCCGCCGCGACCAACTGGCGAAAAACGCCCAGGGCCTGCCTAAAATCGAAGCCGACGCCACGCGCAGCCTGATCATCGGCCACCTGGCCCAGGCGCTCCCCGCCCGCGAGGCTGGTGCAGAAGTCAGCTTGGCGATTGCCGGTGTCGCGGCTGACAGCTTGAGCCAGATGATCCCTGGCCTGCTGGGTGGGGGTCAGGCCCAAGGCATGTTGAATGGCCAGCGTGAGCGGTTGATGCAGCAGATTGGGAATGATCTGAACAATACGCTGCTGTATGTCTATCGGGATTTGTCTGACCCGGAGCTGGAAGAATTCGCGACGTTTGCGGAGTCGCCGCAGGGTAAGGCGTATTACCAAGCGGCGCTGGCAGCGATCCGCGCCGGGCTGGCGGTGGGCCAGAGCACCTCAAGCCTGGCACCTTAACCAATGTGGGAGGGAGCAAGCCCCCTCCCACATTGGGATTGTGTTATTTCAAATGGTCTGTCAAATACCGGAAGTACTCTTCACGAATCTCCGGAATCTCATTCGCCAAGTGATGTCGGCCACGGGGCAGTATCAACACCTCAGGCGCATCAAACTTGCCCCGCAGCACCTGCAAGTTGTGCTGCCACTCCACCGTCATATCTTCCTCACCCTGCACAATCACCGGCCTCCGCGAGCTGTGCGGTGCGGCTTCGATACGCTTGATCCAGCGTGACAGTGCGCCCACCCAGGCGGTGGGCAGTTGGCGCGGCTGCAGCGGGTCAGCCTCCAGGAACGGCTTGAATTGCGGGTCGTTGGTGTTCTCGCTGAATCGCCGGGCGATGCCTTTGACGAACGGACGCAGCAGGTAATAGCTGAGCTGCGACCACCCCCACGCCCGCGGCCGTACCAACGGCGACAACAGGAAGGTCTTGCCCTGGGCCGGGCTGTCGGCACCGTGGTGAAGCAGGTGATCCACCACTACCGCGCCGCCGGTACTTTGCCCGAACAGGTGCCAGGGTTGCGGCAGTTGCAGCGCTTGGGCCTGGGCGAACAGTGCCTGCACCACGTCTTGGTACACCGCGAAATCATCAATGCTGGCGCGCACCCCGCTGGACAGGCCGTGTCCCGGCAGGTCGCAGGCGATCACCACGAAGCCCTGGTCCAGCGCCCAGTCCACCACGTGGCGATACAGGCCCATATGGTCGTAGAAGCCGTGGAACATAAACATCGTTGCCACCGGTTGTGGCGGCGACCACACCTGCCCCACCACCTCGAACCCGCGCACTTCAAAGCGTCCCAGACGGCTCACAGCCGGCACTTTGCGCGCGGCCAGGTCCAACCCATAAAAACGCTGGTACACCCGCGCTTCGGCGCTGAGCGGTTGCGCATCCACCAGGGGTCGCAAGCTATCGCGCAGATGATCGGGGTCAAAGGTAACGGGCATAAGAGGTTCCAGACTAAACGTACAGCGCAGATGAATATCGAGCTGCGATATTCATCTGTCAGGGCAGGCATGGCAAGCTACGCGACCTTCGAGGATTGATCTGAATGCGACAACCCTACCGCACCACCCTGTTTGCCAGCCTGATCCTGATCATCTGCGCGGGCGTGCTGTGGGCCGCGTATGACTGGTTCCAGGGCCGCTACCTGCGCGCCTTCAGCGAACACACCGCGGTGTTTTCCGGCGATGCACTGCGCCTGCCTGCCGAACTGAGTGGCCCAGGTCCGATCCGCCTGGTGCACTTCTGGGACCCGGCCTGCCCGTGCAACGTTGGCAACCAGCAGCACCTGGGCGAGTTGATCGAGCACTTCGCGCCCCAGGGCGTAGAGTTCTACGCCCTGCAAAAACCCGGCAGCCACGGCCGGTTGCCCGACAACCTGCGCAACATGAAAATCCTCACCGCCCTGCCCGGCGCCAGCCAGGTACCGGCCAGCCCAGCCGTAGGCATCTGGGATCGCACAGGAAAGCTCGCGTATTTCGGGCCGTACAGTGAAGGCCTGACGTGCAACGCCAGCAACAGTTTTATCGAACCGATCCTGAAGGCACTCCAAGCAGGCCGTGAAGTGAGTGCCACTCACACCCTGGCAGTGGGCTGCTATTGTTCGTGGCCTGTAGATCGTTAGTCACTCCACTCCCGGTAAGGAAAGTCCATGAAGCGCGTCTTGCGGGTTCTCGCGGTTCTGATAGTGCTGATCGCCCTCGGCGGCGGCTGGTATGTGTACAGCAAGCAGCCCACCCGCCAGGGCACGGTCACGCTGGCCAACCTGCAAGGCTCGGTCACGGTGCGCTACGACGACCGTGGCGTGCCGCATATCCGTGCCGAGAACGAGACCGACCTGTATCGCGCCCTCGGCTATGTGCACGCCCAGGACCGGTTGTTCCAGATGGAGATCATGCGGCGCCTGTCCCGTGGCGAACTGGCCGAGGTGCTGGGCCCCAAGCTGCTGGAGACCGACAAACTGTTTCGCAGCCTGCGCATCCGTGAGCGAGCCTTGAGCTACGTGGAACAGATGGATCACGAGTCTGCCTCGTGGAAGGCCCTGCAAGCCTATCTGGACGGGATCAATCAGTATCAGGACAGCCACGCCAGCCCGATGGAGTTCGACGTGCTGGGGATCCCCAAGCGCCGGTTCACCGCCGAAGACACCATCAGCGTCGCCGGGTATATGGCCTACAGCTTTGCCGCCGCATTTCGTACCGAACCCTTGCTGACCTACGTCCGCGACCAATTGGGCGGCGAGTACCTGAAAGTCTTCGACCTCGACTGGCAACCCAAAGGCGCGCTCAACCTGGCCGCCAGCGATTGGCAAACACTCGGCGCCATCGCGTCCTTGAGCGAGCAGGCCCTGGCCGACAACGGCCTGCCGCAGTTCGAAGGCAGTAACGCCTGGGCCATCAGCGGCAGCCGCACCAAGAGCGGCAAGCCGTTGCTGGCAGGTGACCCGCATATCCGCTTCTCGGTGCCATCGGTGTGGTATGAGGCGCACCTGTCCGCGCCGGGCTTTGAGCTGTATGGCTATCACAACGCGCTGGTGCCGGTGGCGTTCCTGGGGCACAACCTGGATTTTGGCTGGAGCCTGACCATGTTCCAGAACGACGACGTCGACCTGGTCGCCGAGAAGATCAACCCGGACAATCCCAACCAGGTCTGGTACCACGGCCAATGGGTCGACATGACCAGCAGCGAACAACAGATCGCGGTGAAAGGCCAGGCGCCGGTCACCCTCACCCTGCGCCAGTCGCCCCACGGGCCGATTATCAATGACGTGCTTGGCGAGACCGCCGGCAAGACGCCCATCGCCCTGTGGTGGGCCTTCCTCGATACCCAGAACCCGATCCTCGACGGCTTTTACCAGCTCAACCGCGCCGACACCCTGGCCAAGGCCCGCGCGGCGGCGGCCAAGGTGTCGGCACCGGGGCTGAATATCGTGTGGGCCAATGCCAAGGGCGATATCGGCTGGTGGGCAGCGGCGCAGTTGCCGATCCGTCCGGCTGGCGTCAACCCTGGGTTCATCCTCGACGGCAGCACCGCCCAGGCCGACAAGCTGGGCTTCTATCCGTTCAGCGCCAACCCCCAGGAAGAAAACCCGGCTCGCGGTTATGTGGTGTCGGCCAATGCCCAGCCGGCATCGCCCACCGGCATGGAGATCCCCGGCTATTACAACCTGGCCGACCGTGGCCAACAGTTGAACGCGCAGTTGAGCGACAAGAGCGTGAAGTGGGATGTGAACAACAGCCAGGCCCTGCAATTGGGCACCACCACTGCCTTTGGCCCGCGCTTGCTGGCGCCGCTGTTGCCGGTGCTGCGTGAGGTGGTCAAGGACCCGGCACAGTTGAAGCTGGTGGAACAACTGGCCAGTTGGAAAGGTGACTACCCGCTCGACTCCACCAGCGCCACGCTGTTCAACCAACTTCTCTACAACCTCGCCGACGCGACCTTTCGCCCAAAACTCGGCGACGCCATGTTCAAGACCCTGCTCACCACACGGGTCGTCGACGCCGCCTTGCCACGCCTGGCCGCTGACCCGACCTCGCCTTGGTGGGACGGCACGCGCGCCGAGACCGTCAAGCTCGCGTGGGACAACAGCCTCATGCACCTGAAAGCCACCTTCGGCGATGACCCAACGCAATGGCAGTGGGGCAAGGCGCATACCCTGACCCACGGCCATCCGCTGGGCTCGCAGAAACCGCTGGACCTGATCGTCAACGTGGGCCCCTTCCCGGCGCCCGGCAGCCACGAGGTGCCGAACAACCAGTCGGCCGCCATCGGCCCGGCGCCGTGGCCGGTGACCTACGGCCCGTCGACCCGCCGCCTGATCGACTTTGCCGATGTGGCCCACGCCTTGACGATCAACCCGGTCGGGCAAAGCGGCGTGCCGTTTGACCGCCACTACAGCGACCAGGCGCAGACATATATCGAAGGCGGCTACGAGCAGGCGCACTTCAGTGATGAAGAAGTCACCGCCAACACCCGTGGCACCCTGAAACTGCTGCCCGCCCGATAGCAGCCGCAAACACGATCAAAACTGTGGGAGGGGGCTTGTCGAGTCGTCGCACCGCCCCGATAGCGATGGCGATGGCGATGGCGATGGCGCCGCAAAGTTGAGCCTGAACTGTTGCGGCGTCACCCCCAACCGGCGGTTGAACACACTGCGCATGTGCTGGGCATCGCGAAAACCGCATTGGTAAGCCACGGTTTTCAGCGGTGCGTGAGTACTTTCAAGCAGCACCCGCGCCGCATCCACCCGCGCCCGCTCGACAAACTCCGCCGGCGTAACCTGCGCTTCACGGGCAAACACCCGAGAGAAATTGCGTGCGCTCATATGCGCGGCCTTGGCCAGGTCGGCGATGGTCAGATCCCCGGTCAAATTCGCCAATACATACAGCTGCACCAACGCTACGGCCGAGGTGGTTTCGGCATGGGGCGTAAGAAACGGGCTGAACTGCGACTGCCCGCCTGAGCGCTGGGTGAACACCACCAGGCGCTTGGCCACGCTCAAGGCCACCTGAGGGCCGTGGTCCTGAGACAGCAGGTACAACGACAAGTCGATGCCCGCCGTGACCCCGGCGGAGGTGTAGAGATTGCCGTCCTGTACGTAAAGGCGGTCGGCTTCGACCTGGGCCGAGGGGCACAGGCGCGCCAGGTCAGCGGCGTCGCCCCAATGGGTGGTGACGGTTTTGCCGTCCAGCAGACCGGCACGAGCCAGCATGAAAGCGCCGTTGCAGATTGAGCCGAAGCGCTGCGCACGGGCCGTAGCGCCGCGCAGCCACTCACTGAACGGCGGCCCGAAATCCTCGAACGGCAACTGCGGGCCGCCGGCAACCAGCAGCAGGTCATAGGCTTGCAGGGCTTCGCTGTAATGCCTGTGAGCCTGAAGTGACAAGCCATTGGAGGCTGCCATCGTGCCGTGGCCGACACCGATCACTTCCAGTTGGTAATGGTCGTCGGGCGCGAGGAAACGGTTGGCCTCGCAGAACACGTCCATGGGGCCGGTCACGTCCAGGGACTGGACGCCGGGGAAGATCAGGATGGCGACGGTTTTGTGCATGGGCAAACCTTATATCTCGGGCTGACGCAAAACGCTGTGGGAGCTGGCTTGCCTGCGATGCAGACGACTCGGTCCATCAGGTATACCGAGGTGATGCTATCGCAGGCAAGCCAGCTCCCACATCTGATCGCGTACACCCTTGGCACGATGTCGCGCCAGATTGGCCGGGATCGCACCCTCGTCACCCTGGCCGCTTCGTGGGCGCGCGACCAGACTGGATGCTTTCCAGAGGAGAGCCACCATGACCACTTCCATCGCCGGCATCAAGATCCCCGACAGCGCCCTGGCCAAGGCCACTACCGAGTATATCCGCGACATCGAATCCGACCTGCTCTACCACCACTCGCGCCGGGTGTTTCTGTTCGGCGCGTTGAGCGGTGAGCGCAAGCAGTTGACCTACAACCCGGAGCTACTTTACGTCGGCGCGATGTTCCACGACCTCGGGCTGGTGGAAGGTCATCGCAGCGATAACGAGCGTTTCGAAGTGGACGGTGCCAATGCGGCCGCCGCCTTTCTAAAGCCTTATGGGCTGAGCGATGACGATATCGAACAGGTGTGGCTGTCCATTGCCCTGCACACCACGCCAGGTGTGCCGCAACATCTGCGCCCTACCGTGGCGCTGGTGACGGCCGGTGTGGAGATGGACGTGCTGGGCATGGATTACGCCGCGTTTACCAGCGTGCAGCGCGAAGCCGTGGTGCATGCGCATCCACGGGGTGAAGGGTTCAAGGAGTGCATCATCTGCGCCTTTGCCGACGGCTTGCGCCATCGCCCGCAGACCACGTTTGGCAACGTGAAGACCGATGTGCTGGTGGATCAGGAGCCGGGGTTCAAGCCGATGAACTTTGTGGAGGTGATTCGCACGTCGCCTTGGGCTTGAAATGCAATCAACTGTGGGAGGGGGCTTGCCCCCGATTGCTGACTGCCAGTCACTGCATCTGTTGACTGATACACCGCTATCGGGGGCAGGCCCCCTCCCACATTTTGTATTACACCAGGCTTTAGACCGGTGCAGGCGCCCGGCGCTTGTCCGGCTGTTTCCAGCCATCTGCTGCCGCTTCTTCGATGGCTTGCTGAATGGCTTTCTTGCGGTGTTCTTCGGCGCGACGGCTGAAGAACCACACCAGGAAGGTCACCAGCGACACCGCCAGTAAGATCAGGCTGGCCACGGCGTTGATCTCGGGTTTAACCCCAAGGCGCACGGCCGAGAACACTTCCATCGGCAAGGTCGTCGAGCCCGGGCCCGACACGAAGCTGGCCAATACCAGGTCATCCAGCGACAGCGCAAACGACATCATGCCGCCCGCCGCCAGCGACGGCGCGATCATCGGGATGGTGATCAGGAAGAACACCTTCCACGGCCGCGCGCCGAGGTCCATGGCTGCCTCTTCGATCGACAGGTCCAGCTCACGCAAGCGCGCCGACACCACCACCGCCACATACGCCGCACAGAACGTGGTGTGGGCGATCCAGATGGTGACGATGCCACGCTCCTGGGGCCAACCGATCATCTGCGCCATGGCCACGAACAGCAGCAACAGCGACAGACCCGTGATCACTTCCGGCATCACCAGAGGCGCCGTCACCAGGCCACCGAACAGCGTACGGCCCTTGAACTGGCTGATGCGCGTCAGCACAAACGCCGCCAACGTACCCAACGCCACCGCGGCAACCGCCGTGTAGCAGGCGATTTCCAGGGAGCGGGCCACCGACCCCATCAACTGGGTGTTGTCCAGCAGGCCCACGTACCACTTGATCGACCAACCGCCCCACACCGTCACCAGCTTGGATTCGTTGAACGAGTAGATCACCAGGATCAGCATTGGCAGGTAGATGAACAGCAACCCCGCCACCAGCATGAAGCTTGAGAAACTGACGCGCTTCATATCTTGCCCTCCAATTCTTTGGCTTGGCTGCGGTTAAACAGAATGATCGGCACGATCAGGATCGCCAGCATCACTACCGCCAGGGCAGACGCCACCGGCCAGTCACGGTTGTTGAAGAATTCTTGCCACAACACTTTACCGATCATCAGGGTTTCCGGGCCGCCCAGCAGTTCCGGAATCACGAACTCGCCCACCACCGGGATAAACACCAGCATGCAACCGGCGATGATGCCGTTCTTGGACAGCGGCACGGTGATTTTCCAGAAGCTGTTGAAGGTGCTCGAACCCAGGTCCGACGCGGCCTCCAGCAGGCTCTGGTCATGCTTCACCAGGTTCGCGTACAGCGGCAGGATCATGAACGGCAGGTACGAATAGACCACGCCGATATACACCGCGATGTTGGTGTTGAGGATCTGCAGCGGTTCGTTGATCAGCCCCATGGACATCAGGAAGCCATTGAGCAGCCCGTTGTTGCTGAGGATGCCCATCCACGCATACACGCGGATCAGGATCGCAGTCCAGGTCGGCATCATGATCAGCAGCACCAGCACGGTCTGCATCTCTTTGCGCGCGGTGGCAATGGCGTAGGCCATCGGGTAGCCGATCAGCAGGCACAGCAGCGTGCTGAAAAACGCCATCTTCAGCGAGCCCAGGTACGCGGCGATGTACAACTCGTCGCCCGCCAGCAAGCTGTAGTTGGCCAGGTTCAGCACCACTTGCAGCTTCTGCTCAACGTAGGTGTAGATCTCGGTGTACGGCGGGATCGCTACGTCGGCTTCGGCAAAACTGATTTTCAGCACGATGAAAAACGGCAGGGCGAAAAACAGGAACAGCCACAGGAACGGAATCCCGATGACCACCTGCTTGCCACTAGGGACGAGGCGGTTCAAGCGCCGCTTGAGCTTTTTTGTGTTCATGAGCGAAGTACCACGCCGCTGTCGTCTTCCCACCACACGTACACCTGATCACCCCAGGTGGGCCGCTGGCCACGGCGCTCGGCGTTGGCTACGAAGGACTGCACCAGCTTGCCGCTCGGCAGCTCCACGTAGAACACCGAGTGACCGCCCAGGTAGGCGATGTCGTGCACCTTGCCGCTGGACCAGTTGTGCTCGCAGGTCGGCATTTCGGTGGTGACCAGCAGTTTTTCCGGGCGAATCGCGTAGGTCACCGACTTGTCTTCCACCGACGTGGCGATGCCGTAACCCACGTAGATGTCGCGGTCCAGGTCCGGGCACTTGAGCACCGCATGGCCTTCGGCGTCATCGACCACTTGGGTGTCGAAGATGTTGACGTTGCCGATGAACTCGCACACCAGACGGCTGGTAGGCGTTTCGTAGATGTCGATCGGGCTGCCGATCTGGGCGATCCAGCCCAGGTGCATGATCGCGATGCGCTCGGCCATGGTCATGGCCTCTTCCTGGTCGTGGGTCACCATCACGCAGGTCACGCCGACGCGCTCGATGATTTCCACCAGTTCCAGCTGCATCTGCGAACGCAGTTTCTTGTCGAGGGCGCCCATGGGCTCATCGAGCAGCAGCAGTTTCGGGCGCTTGGCCAGGGAACGGGCCAGGGCCACACGCTGACGCTGGCCACCGGACAACTGGTGCGGCTTGCGCTTGGCGTACTGGCTCATCTGCACCAGCTTGAGCATCTCGGCCACACGGGCGTCGATCTCGGCCTTGGGGATCTTGTCCTGTTGCAGGCCGAACGCGATGTTCTGCGCCACAGTCATGTGTGGGAACAAAGCGTAGGACTGGAACATCATGTTGATCGGCCGCTCATAGGGCGGCATGTCAGTGATGTCCACACCGTCGAGGTAGATGCGGCCCTCGGTCGGGCGCTCGAAACCTGCGAGCATGCGCAGCAAGGTGGACTTGCCCGAACCCGAACCGCCGAGCAGGGCGAAGATCTCGCCTTTCTTGATTTCCAGGGACACATCGTCCACGGCAATCGTCTCGTCGAACTTCTTCGTGACCCGGTCGATTTTGACCAGCACCTTCTTCGGTGTCTGGTCCCCTTCGAGGGCTTTCTTATAGGCGCCGGAGGCAACTGCCATTTACGAAACTCCCAGAAAAAAAGAGTGCAGAACGTCCAATACGGACGAACCTTGGATAGGTTGAGCCTTACTTGCCCGTCTTGACCTTGGTCCAGCTACGGGTCATTAAACGTTGCACTTTCGGGGGTAGCTCGAAGTTGACGAATGTCCGATCGAGAACCGCCTGCGGTGGGTAAACCGCTTCGTCGGTGCGTATCGATTGCTTCATCAGTGTGTCCGCCCCTGGGTTAGGGTTGGCGTAACCGACGTAATCACTGACCTGGGCGATGACCTCAGGTTGCAGCAAATAGTTGATGTAGGCGTGGGCCTCTTTGACGTTGGCGGCGTCCTTGGGGATCGCCAGCACGTCAAACCACAGGTTGCCGCCTTCTTTCGGAATTGCGTAGGCGATGTTCACGCCTTTGCCAGCCTCAGCCGCACGGGCCTTGGCCTGGAACACATCACCGGAGAAACCGGCCGCCACGCAAATGTTGCCGTTGGCCAGGTCGGAGATGTATTTGGAGGAATGGAAGTAGGTCACGTAGGGCCGCACTTTGAGCAGCTTTTCTTCGGCCTTTTTGTAGTCGTCCGGGTTGGTGCTGTTGGGATCCAGGCCCATGTAGTTGAGCACCGCCGGCAGCATTTCATCTGCCGAATCCATGAAGGACACGCCGCAAGTGGCCAGCTTCTTCATGTTTTCCGGCTCGAACAGCACGGCCCAGGAGTCGATCTTGTCGACGCCCAGCACTTCCTTCACTTTGTCGACGTTGTAACCGATGCCGTTGGTGCCCCACAGGTACGGCACGGCGTACTGGTTGCCTGGGTCGTTCTTTTCCAGGCGCTTGAGCAACGCCGGATCAAGATTTGCGTAATTCGTCAGCAACGACTTGTCGAGTTTCTGGAACGCCCCGGCCTTGATCTGCTTGCCGAGGAAGTGGTTGGACGGCACGACCACGTCGTAGCCCGTACGCCCGGCCAGCAGCTTGCCTTCCAGGGTTTCGTTGGAATCAAACACGTCATACACGGGCTTGATGCCGGTGGCCTTTTCGAAGTTGGCCAGGGTGTCGGTACCGATGTAGTCCGACCAGTTATAAATATGCACCGTCGATGCGGCCTGCACGCTGACAGCCAGCGTGATACCTGCACCCACCAGCATGGCTTTGCGAAATAAAGAAATTGGCAAGTGGAGGTCCTCTTAAATAGTTGGGCCTGAAGTTGTTGCCCGGCAACAAAACCGGCGCGCAACTTACCCTCGATAAACCGATCCGGCAAAACTTTTTGTCATTTAATGTGTGGGAGAGGGGCAAGCCCTCTCCCACAGGTGTTGAGGCTTACTTGCCGGACTTGATTTTGGTCCAGCTGCGCGTCATTTCACGCTGGGTTGCGGCTGGCAAGTCAGCAATGGCGTAGAGCTTGGCTTGCACATCGGCTGGCGGGTAGATGCCCGGGTCGCTGGTGATGTCCTTGTCGACCAATGCCGTGGCCTTCTCGTTACCGTTCGGGAAACGCACGCTGTCGGTGATCGAAGCCATGACTTCCGGCTTGAGCAGGTAGTTCATGAATTTGTAAGCGGCGTCGACGTTTTCGGCATCTTTAGGGATGGCGACCATGTCGAAGAAGCTGCCAGCGCCTTCTTTCGGAATGTCGTAGGCAACCTTGATCTTGCCACCGGCTTCAGCCGCACGGGATTTGGCCTGCTGGATGTCACCCGAGTAACCCACGGCTACGCAGATGTTGCCGTTGGCGAGGTCCGAGATGTACTTGGAGGAGTGGAAGTAGCCAATCGATGGGCGGATCTTGAGGAACAGCGCTTCGGCTTGCTTGAGATCGTCTTTCTTCTGGCTGTCGGTCGGCAGGCCCAGGTAATGCAGCGCGATCGGCAGCATTTCGGTTGGCGAATCGAGGAAGCTCACGCCGCAGCTTTTGAGCTTGGCGATGTTCTCAGGCTTGAGCAGCACGTCCCACGAATCGATCTTGTCCACGCCCAGTGCGGCCTTGACCTTCTCCGGGTTGTAGCCGATGCCGATCGAACCCCACATGTACGGGAAGGCGTGCTTGTTGTCCGGGTCGCTGACCGACACGGCTTTGAGCAGGGACTTGTTCAGGTTGCTGTAGTTGGACAGCTTGGACGTGTCCAGCTCTTGGTAGACACCGGCCTTGATCTGCTTGGCGAGGAAGTTGTTCGACGGCACGACGATGTCGTAACCGGACTTGCCCGCCAGCAACTTGGCTTCCAGGGTCTCGTTGCTGTCAAAAACGTCGTACACCACTTTGATGCCCGACTCTTTTTCGAAGTTGGCGATGGTGTCCGGTGCAATGTAGTCGGACCAGTTGTAGACGTGCAGCACTTTATCGTCTGCCTGGGCCGCGCCCGCCATTGCGCCCATCAGGGACAAGGCGAGGAGGGTCTTGCCAGCGTTCTTCAAACCTAATGCCTTCATTTGGTGATGCTCCAATTTTTTCTTTTGAGCCGCAGCCTGCGTTATCTGCCGCAGGCGGAGACTAGCACTTAGCCCTGCAATGCCGCCAAAGTCAGGTCCAGACACTTGCGCGCCTTGGTCACCAACTCGTCGATCTCGGCCTTGCTGATCACCAGCGGCGGCGAAATGATCATGGTGTCGCCCACGGCGCGCATGATCAGGCCGTTGTTGAAGCAGAAGTTGCGGCAAATCATGCCGACGCCCTTGCCTTCATAGCGCTTGCGAGTGGCCTTGTCCTGCACCAGTTCAATAGCGCCCAACAGACCCACACCGCGCACTTCGCCCACCAACGGGTGATCATTGAGCTCGCGCAGACGACGCTGCAAATAGGGTGCCGTTTCGCTGTTGACC
The DNA here is from genome assembly GCF_003290225.1 of Pseudomonas sp. LG1E9. Classification (NCBI taxonomy): domain Bacteria; kingdom Pseudomonadati; phylum Pseudomonadota; class Gammaproteobacteria; order Pseudomonadales; family Pseudomonadaceae; genus Pseudomonas; species Pseudomonas sp. LG1E9. The sequence continues at coordinate 369,068 of NZ_CP029983.1, forward strand.
TGCTCGATGATTTTTTCATCACGCAGGATGCGGATGTTTTCCAGGGCCACTGCGGCGGCCACCGGATGACCGGAATAGGTGAAACCGTGGTTGAAATCGCCGCCTTCGTTCAGCACCTCGACCACTTCGTCACGCACGATGAGGCCGCCCATAGGGATATAGCCCGAGGTCAGGCCTTTGGCGATGGTCATCATGTCTGGCTTGAGGTCGTAGAAGTCGCTACCAAACCACTCACCGGTACGGCCAAACCCGCAGATCACTTCGTCGGCCACAAACAGGATGTCGTACTTGGCGAGGATTTCCTTGATGCGCGGCCAGTAGGTGGCGGGCGGGACGATCACCCCCCCGGCGCCCTGGATCGGTTCGGCAATAAAGGCACCGACGGTGTCCACGCCCAGTTCGAGGATCTTCTCTTCCAGCTGGTTGGCGGCCCAGATCCCGAATTCCTCGGGGCTCATGTCGCCGCCTTCGCCAAACCAGTACGGCTGGGCGATGTGGGTGATGCCCGGGATCGGCAAGTCGCCCTGTTCGTGCATATACGTCATGCCGCCAAGGCTGGCGCCAGCCACGGTTGAGCCGTGGTAGCCATTCTTGCGGCTGATGATGGTTTTCTTGTTCGGCTGGCCCTTGATCGCCCAGTAATGGCGGACCATGCGCAACATGGTGTCGTTGCCTTCGGAGCCGGAGCCGGTGAAGAACACGTGGTTCATGCCGGCAGGCGCGATGTCGGAAATGGCCTTGGCCAGCTCCAGCACCGGCGGGTGAGCGGTCTGGAAGAACAGGTTGTAGTACGGCAGTTCTTTCATTTGTTTGGCGGCGGCGTCGGCCAGTTCATCGCGACCGTAACCGATCGCCACGCACCACAGGCCGGCCATGCCGTCGAGGATCTTGTTGCCTTCGCTGTCCCACAAATACACGCCGTGGGCTTTGGTGATGATCCGTGGGCCTTTCTCTTTCAATTGCTTGAAGTCGCTGAACGGCGCCAGGTGGTGATCGTTGCTCAAGGCTTGCCATTCACGGGTTTGCGGGTTGTTGCTGGACATACCAATCTCCTGAAATTTCAGTGAAGGGCGCACGGCGCGAGCCGCGCGCCCGGCGCATCAGACGGCGAAGAGCAGGAATTCCCGCTCCCACGAACTGATCACGCGCTTGAAGTTTTCATGCTCGGCCCGCTTGACCGCGACGTAGCCTGTGATGAATTTCTGACCCAGGTATTTCTCGATGGTCTTGCTGTTTTCCATGCGTTCCAGGGCGTCTTCAATGGTCAACGGCAAACGCAGGTTGCGCCGCTCGTAACCACGACCCACCACCGGCGCGCTAGGGTTATGGCCTTCAACCATGCCGATGTAGCCGCACAGCAGACTGGCGGCAATCGCCAGGTACGGGTTGGCGTCGGCGCCCGGCAGGCGGTTTTCAACACGACGGTTCTGCGGGCCGGCATCCGGTACGCGCAGGCCGACGGTGCGGTTTTCTTCGCCCCATTCCACGTTGACCGGCGCCGAGGTGTCGGGCAGGAAGCGGCGGAACGAGTTCACGTTAGGGGCAAACAGTGGCAGCAATTCGGGGATGAATTTCTGCAGGCCGCCAATGTGGTTGAGGAACAGCTGGCTCATGCTCCCGTCTTCATTGGAGAAGACGTTCTTGCCGGTGGCGATGTCGATGATGCTCTGGTGCAGGTGCATCGCGCTGCCGGGCTCGCCGGTCATCGGCTTGGCCATGAAGGTGGCCGCCACGTTGTGCTTGAGCGCGGCTTCGCGCATGGTGCGCTTGAACACCAGGATCTGGTCGGCCAGGGACAGCGCGTCGCCGTGACGGAAGTTGATTTCCATCTGCGCGGTGCCGTCTTCGTGGATCAGGGTGTCGAGGTCCAGCTCCTGCAGTTCGCACCAGTCGTAGACGTCTTCGAACAGTGGATCGAATTCGTTGGCCGCTTCTATAGAGAAGGATTGGCGACCGGTCTCCGGGCGCCCGGAACGACCGATCGGCGGTTGCAACGGGAAGTCCGGGTCTTCGCAGCGTTTGGTCAGGTAGAACTCCATCTCCGGCGCCACAATGGGCTGCCAGCCTTTGTCGGCGTAGAGCTGGAGGACTTTCTTGAGCACGTTGCGCGGCGACAGCTCGATCGGGTTGCCTTGCTTGTCGTAGGTGTCGTGGATCACCTGGGCGGTCGGCTCGATGGCCCACGGCACCAGGAACACCGCGTTCTGGTCGGGGCGGCAGATCATGTCGATGTCGGCCGGGTCGAGCAATTCGTAATAGATGTCGTCTTCGACATAGTCGCCGGTCACGGTCTGCAACAGAACGCTCTCGGGCAGGCGCATGCCTTTTTCGGCGATGAACTTGTTGGTCGGCGAGATCTTGCCCCGGGTGATGCCGGTGAGGTCGCCAATCATGCATTCGACTTCTGTGATCTTGTGGTCTTTCAACCAATCGGTGAGCTGGTCGAGGTTGTTACTCATAAATGCCTCTGGGCTGGGTTTCCTGGCATCCATTAAAGGCCAGGCGTTGGTTGACGCAGCATCCGCGTCGTTTGTTCATTCAGGGTAGGAGCTTACCTGCCATTTGCTGCAGCGTTGCATTCCTCACGCCAAAGTCGTGCACAATCTTGATCGGTTCCTTGAAAAGGCGCCGGTCAGGGGCAGTTGAGGGGGCAAAGAAAAGGTCGGACGGGCCGTCAAGAATATTGGCCGGTGCCGGGGCATTCACGCGGGGCGAACGGACTGCGGACAACGCCTGGCAGAAGCAGGCATAGACGCCGAGTGGCGGCAGGTGAAACATGAAGCACCCCGGTATTATTGCTGTTATGGGTTTGAATCGAGCTTAGCCTTGTTCATTTTTTTACACAACACCCCCGTAAAAAATACAACACGGCCCGCTCAAGCCTGCGATTCCCAAGCCGGTCAAATGCAAAAAACCGCCCCAAAAAGCCCCAAAAAAGGCTTCGCGGCGCTTTTTTAGGGCAAAAAAGGCCTCGCTTGACTTCGGCATGCCGTTCGGGTTGACTGAAACCAGAAAAGATCAATGATTGATATTTTTAACAACAAAGGTGTTGCATCATGTCGGTACCCCCGCGTGCCGTTCAGCTTAACGAAGCGAACGCGTTCCTTAAGGATCATCCTGAGGTTCTGTACGTAGACCTTCTAATTGCGGATATGAATGGTGTGGTGCGCGGCAAGCGCATCGAACGCACCAGCCTCCACAAGGTTTACGAGAAGGGCATTAACCTGCCTGCCTCTTTATTTGCCCTGGATATCAATGGCTCGACGGTGGAAAGCACCGGCCTGGGTCTGGACATCGGTGATGCTGACCGAATCTGTTATCCAATCCCCGATACCCTGTGCAATGAGCCTTGGCAAAAGCGCCCTACCGCGCAACTGCTGATGACCATGCACGAACTTGAAGGTGAACCTTTCTTCGCCGATCCCCGCGAAGTGCTCCGCCAGGTTGTAAGCAAATTTGACGACCTCGGTCTGACCATCTGCGCTGCCTTCGAGCTTGAGTTCTACCTGATCGACCAGGAGAACGTGAACGGCCGCCCACAACCGCCCCGCTCGCCGATCTCCGGCAAACGCCCGCACTCGACACAGGTCTACCTGATCGACGACCTCGACGAATACGTCGACTGCCTCCAGGACATTCTGGAAGGTGCCAAAGAGCAAGGCATCCCGGCCGACGCCATCGTCAAGGAAAGTGCCCCGGCGCAGTTCGAAGTGAACCTGCACCATGTCGCCGACCCGATCAAAGCGTGCGATTACGCGGTACTGCTCAAGCGCCTGATCAAGAACATCGCCTACGACCATGAGATGGACACCACCTTCATGGCCAAGCCTTACCCAGGCCAGGCAGGCAACGGGCTGCACGTTCACATTTCGATCCTGGACAAAGACGGCAAGAACATCTTTGCCAGCGAGGATCCCGAGCAGAACGCCGCATTGCGTCATGCGATCGGCGGTGTGCTGGAGACCCTGCCCGCCCAAATGGCGTTCCTGTGCCCCAACGTCAACTCCTACCGTCGTTTCGGCGCACAGTTCTACGTGCCGAACTCGCCGTGCTGGGGCCTGGACAACCGCACCGTGGCGATTCGCGTACCGACCGGCTCGTCCGATGCCGTACGTATCGAACACCGTGTGGCCGGCGCCGACGCCAACCCTTACCTGCTGATGGCTTCGGTCCTGGCAGGCGTGCACCACGGTCTGACCAACAAGATCGAGCCTGGCGCACCCGTGGAAGGCAACAGCTACGAGCAGAACGAGCAAAGCCTGCCGAACAACCTGCGTGATGCCCTGCGCGAGTTGGACGACAGCGAGGTGATGGCCAAGTACATCGATCCTAAATACATCGATATCTTCGTCGCCTGTAAGGAAAGTGAGCTGGAAGAGTTTGAACACTCCATTTCCGACCTTGAGTACAACTGGTATCTGCATACCGTGTAAGCGGCGGTTGCATTGAAAAAACGCCACAGGCCTTTGGTCTGTGGCGTTTTTTATGGGTTTGTTCCGGGGGACCGAGTCGGCCTTATCGGGGCATGGGCATCTACACAACTTCCGGAGGATGCTCAATCTATGGCAAATGGGCTTTTGTGGTGAGCGGGCTTGTCCCGCGCTGGGCTGCGCAGCAGCCCCAAAACCTTCACCTCGATTGGTTCTGGCACTCTGCGGTGACCTTATTGGGGCTGCTTCGCAGCCCAGCGCGGGACAAGCCCGCTCACCACAGGATTCTGTGTCAGCCTTTAAGAGTTGTGTAGATACTCATGCTTATCGGGGGCAAGCCCCCTCCAACACTTTGAGTGTGTTCACAGATCAAAATGTGGGAGGGGGCTTGCCCCGGATGGCGGTCTGGCAGACAACCCACCTCTGTGCTCATACAATGCCCGCTGCCTTGTAGGAGACTTCCATGACCACCCGCCCCGCCACCCCGCGTAAACCCCGTGCCCGCAGCCAGGCCCGGATCGACGCGATCCTCGACGCCGCCCGCACCCTACTGGCCGCCGAAGGCGTGGCCAGTTTGTCGATCTACAGCGTGGCCGAACGTGCACAGATTCCGCCGTCGTCGGTGTACCACTTTTTCGCCAGCGTACCGGCGTTGCTGCAAGCGTTGACGGCCGATGTGCACGCCGCGTTCCGGGCAGCCATTGAGGCGCCTATCGGGCATGAGCCGCTCAAGCACTGGCGCGACCTGTCCTACGTAATCGAGCAGCGCATGCTCACCATCTACAGCAACGACGCCGCCGCTCGGCAGTTGATCCTGGCCCAGCACGGATTGACCGAAGTGACCCAGGCAGATCGCCAGCACGATCTGGAGTTGGGAGATTTGATGTTGGCGGTGTTCAGCCGGCACTTCGAAGTGCCGACCCTGCCCACCGATGTGGATGTGTTCGCGCTGGCGTTGGAATTGAGTGATCGCGTGTATGCGCGCTCGGTGCATCAGCATGGGCTGATTACGCCGCGCATGGCGGAGGAAGGAATGCGTGTGTTTGATGCTTACGTGGGGCTGTATTTGCCGGCGTACCTGCCCAAGCGTTGAGTCTTGTATTGGCCGATCTGGCCTCATCGGGGGCAAGCCCCCTCCCACATTTTGAGTGTGTTCACAGTTCAACATGTGGGAGGGGGCTTGCCCCCGATGGCGGCCTCAAGACCAATCACAACTTCGCGATCGACACCTCAGTCGACTTCACAAACGCAATCACTTCACTGCCGATCACCAGCTCCAACTCTTTGACCGAGCGCGTGGTGATCACCGAAGTGACGATCCCGGAGGCGGTCTGCACGTCGATTTCCGACAGCACGTCGCCGACTACGATTTCCTTGATGGTGCCTTTGAACTGGTTACGCACGTTGATGGCTTTGATAGTCATGGTGTTTTTCCTTCGCGGGACAAGTGAGTTATTGAGCCCAACGCAATTGCGTAGGCAGCGGTGAAACAGGTTCGGGTTCCGGCGGCGTGCCGGGCAACGACAGCACACGGTTGAGCACTTCGGCTTCCAACGCGGCCAGGCGGTGTGAACCACGGGCACGCGGACGTGGCAGGTCGACGATCAAATCGAGGCCGATTTCGCCGTCTTCGATCAGGATCACCCGGTCGGCAATCGCCACGGCTTCGCTGACGTCGTGGGTCACCAGCAACACGGTGAAGCCGTGCTTCTGCCAGAGGTTTTCGATCAGTTGCTGCATCTCGATGCGGGTCAGGGCATCCAGTGCCCCCAATGGCTCATCGAGCAGCAGCAGGCGCGGTTGATGGATCAGCGCACGCGCCAGGGCAACACGTTGTTTCTGGCCCCCGGACAGCGCTGCTGGCCACTCATTGGCACGCTCGGCCAGGCCGACCGCTTCCAGTGCTTCGAGCGCTTTGGGGCGCCAGTTGCCAGTGAGACCCAGGCCCACGTTGTCGATGATCTTTTTCCACGGCAGCAAACGTGCTTCCTGGAACATCAACCGCGTGTCTTCAATCGCTTCGCTCAGCGGCGCGGAGCCGGCCAGCAGCTCGCCGCCACTGGCTTTGTCCAAGCCGGCCAGCAGGCGCAGCAAGGTACTTTTGCCGCACCCGCTGCGGCCGACCACAGCCACGAACTGGCCCGCCGGAATGTGCAGGTCAATCTCTTTGAGCACTTCCCGTGCGCCGAACGATTTGCGCAATTTGCGCACCGCCAGGGGTATCCCCTTGAGCAGGCGCGGAGGTTGTTGAGCCGTCATGCCGCACCTCCTTTATTCACTTGATACGCCGGATGCCAGCGCAACCACACCCGCTCCAGACCGCGCGCCGCCAGGTCGGCCAGTTTGCCAAGGATCGCGTACATCACGATGGCCAGCACCACCACGTCGGTTTGCAGGAATTCACGGGCGTTCATTGCCAGGTAGCCGATGCCCGAGCTGGCAGAGATGGTTTCCGCCACGATCAGCGTCAACCACATAAAGCCCAGGGCAAAACGCACACCCACCAAAATCGAAGGCAGCGCGCCCGGCAGGATCACTTGCCAGAACAGGCTGAAACCGGACAAACCGTAACTGCGCGACATTTCCACGAGCGCCGGGTCGACGTTGCGGATGCCGTGATAGGTGTTCAGGTAGATCGGGAACAATGTGCCGAGGGCGACCAGGAAAATCTTCGCGGTCTCGTCAATCCCGAACCACAGGATCACCAGCGGAATCAGCGCCAGGTGCGGCACGTTGCGGATCATCTGCACCGAGCTGTCCAGCAGGCGTTCGCCCCACTTTGACAGGCCGGTGATAAACCCCAGCGCCAGGCCGATGCTGCCGCCGATCACAAAGCCCAGGCCGGCGCGCCAGCCACTGATGGCCAGGTGCGTCCAGATTTCGCCACTGGCAACCAAGTGGACACCGGCTTCAATCACCGCACTGGGTGCCGGCAGAATGCGCGTCGACAACCAACCCGCCGACACCGACAACTGCCACACCGCCAGCAATAGAATCGGCAGCACCCAGGGAGCTACGCGATGGCTCAATTTTTCAAGGTTCATAACGCCGCCTCAGCTCTGTGACGCAGCTTTGGGAAGGATGTCGTTGGCGACCATTTCGCCGAACGGGCTCACGTAACCGGCGCTTTTCGGCAGCTCGGGACGTTCGATGTCCAGGTGCGGAAACAGCAGTTCAGCCACGCGATACGACTCTTCCAGGTGTGGGTAGCCGGAGAAGATAAAGGTGTCGATGCCCAGCGCGGCGTACTCCTTGACCCGCGCCGCAACCGTTGGGCCATCGCCCACCAAAGCAGTGCCCGCACCACCGCGTACCAGGCCGACACCGGCCCACAGGTTGGGGCTGACTTCGAGGTTGTCGCGGTTGCCGCCGTGCAAGGCGGCCATGCGTTGCTGGCCGACCGAATCGAAGCGCGCCAGGGAAGCCTGGGCGCGGGCGATGGTGTCGTCATCCAGATGGGAGATCAGTTTGTCGGCGGCTTTCCAGGCTTCATCGTTGGTTTCGCGCACGATCACATGCAGGCGAATGCCGAAGCGCACGGTGCGCCCGAGTTTCGCGGCCTTGGCGCGTACCTGTTCAATCTTTTCTGCGACGGCGGCCGGGGGCTCGCCCCAGGTCAGCACCATTTCCACCTGTTCGGCGGCGAGGTCCTGGGCGGCTTCGGAAGAACCGCCGAAGTACAGCGGCGGACGCGGTTGCTGGATCGGCGGATAGAGCAATTTGGCGCCTTTGACGCTGATGTGCTCGCCGTCGTAATCCACGGTTTCGCCTTCCAGCACACGGCGCCAGATGCGAGTGAATTCCACCGACGCCTGGTAGCGTTCCTCGTGAGTGAGAAACAAGCCATCGCCGGCCAATTCTTCCGGATCACCACCGGTGACCAGGTTGAACAACGCACGGCCGCCGGACAGGCGATCCAGGGTCGCAGCCTGACGCGCCGCCACCGTCGGGGAAATGATCCCGGGGCGCAGGGCAACAAGGAATTTCAGACGCTGGGTCACCGGGATCAGCGAGGCGGCCACCAGCCACGAGTCTTCGCAGGAGCGTCCGGTGGGGATCAACACCCCGCCGAAGCCCAGGCGATCAGCGGCCTGGGCCACTTGCTGCAAATAACCGTGGTCGACGGCGCGAGCGCCTTCGGCGGTGCCAAGGTAATGGCCGTCGCCGTGGGTAGGCAGGAACCAGAAAATATTGAGGCTCATGGAGTTGTCTCCTGAAGAAGTCGAATTACGGCGCTTTGGCCACAGCGGCGGGTGGCGTCCAGATCACGTCCTTGATGCTCAAGGGCTTGGGGATCAATTTGAGTTGGTAGAAGGTATCGGCGATTTTCTGCTGGGCGGCGACCACCTCAGGGGTCAGAAACAGCGCGCCGTAGCCTTGGCGTTTCACCGAGGTCAGGGTGATGTCCGCCGGCAGGCCAAGCAGGGGCGCAACTTGTTCAGTCACTTCCTGTGGGTTGGCCTTGGACCATTCGCCCACGGCACGCACTTCTTCAATCAGCGCCTTGACCACTTCAGGGTGCTGCTCGGCGTAGGGTTTGGTCGCCAGGTAGAACTGATGGTTGTCGGCGATGCCGCTGCCGTCGCGCAGGGTGCGGGCTTGCAGTTGTTTCTCGGCGGCGGCCTGGTATGGGTCCCAGATCACCCAGGCATCTACGCTGCCACGTTCGAATGCGGCGCGGGCATCGGCGGGCGGCAGGAACACCGTCTGCACGTCGGTGTATTTGAGGCCGGCGTCTTCCAGTGCACGAACCAGCAGGTAGTGCACGTTGGAGCCTTTGTTGAGCACGATTTTCTTGCCCTTGAGCTCGGCCACCGATTTGATCGTCGAGTCTTTCGGCACCAGGATCGCTTCACTGGTCGGCGCTGGCGGCTCGTAGGCCACGTAGAGCAGATCGGCACCTGCCGCCTGGGCGAACACCGGTGGGGTTTCGCCGGTAACGCCGAAGTCGATGGAGCCGACGTTCAGGCCCTCAAGCAATTGCGGGCCGCCCGGAAACTCGGTCCATTGCACCTGCACGCCTTGGGCGGCCAGGCGTTTTTCCAGGGTGCCCTTGGCCTTGAGCAGCACCAGGGTGCCGTACTTCTGATAACCGATCCGCAGGGTCTCGGCGGCTTGAGCTTGAACAATGGCGCCGAAGGACACAGCCGCAGCAAACAGTGCGACCAGACCACGACGCAAGATGACAGTGCGCATGGCGCTCTCTCCAAATATGCGATTAGGGTTTTGGCTGCACCTGCTTGGCCGTTGGCGGCTGAGTAAGGTGAGTGTTTCTTAAAGGGGTAAGGCTCAGATGCTCCAGCGAGCAGTCAACAAACGGTCATTCAACACATGGGGGTCCAGCGGTTTCGGGCGACGGGCCATGGCGCTGTAGAGCTGCTCCAGCGACTCATGCAAACGGTGTTCGAGCACAGGCACCAGTTGCGCCTGAGCGCTGCCTTCGGCGTAGGCGATCTGGCTGTCTTCGGCAAAAATGCCGTGGAGCAATTCCTGGGCTTTCAACGCCGACAGCACCGGTTTGAGCGCGTAGTCCACGGCCAGCATATGGGCGATGCTGCCACCGGTGGCCATCGGCAAAACGATCTTGTGGGCCAGGGCGCGTTCAGGCAGCAGGTCGAGCACGGTTTTCAATGCACCCGAGAACGACGCCTTGTACACCGGCGTGGCGATCACCAGGCCATCCGCATTAGCCACCTGTTGCAGCAGGTCGATGACCTTGGGGCTGTCGAAGCGCGCATGCAGCAAGTCTTCGGCCGGGAAGTCCCGTATCTGGTAACTCACCACTTCAACGCCTTTGTCTTGCAACCATTGACGGGTTTTTTCCAGCAAGACCCCGGAGCGGGAACGCTGGCTGGGACTGCCTCCAAGTGTTACGACCAACATGCAGGAATTCCTTGAGCTAGTGCCGGCGGTTCGCTGTGTGGCGATGGCGCCAATATGTGACAGACCTTATCAGCAGATTTATATATCTATAAATCTTATTTTTTCATTTGTTTATTCTTTAAATGCATATGCGAGTTATAAACCGCCAGGCGAAAAAAAAGGCCGTCGAAACGGCCTGAAAACCCCTGCTGTGATTCACTTTCGAAGGTGTTGCATTGACCGACACCATCGGGGGCAAGCCCCCTCCCACAGGAGAACGCGGTCAACTGTGGGAGGGGGCTTGCCCCCGATGGCTATATCCGCTTCAACGATTGGGTTGCGGGGTGAGCCGCAGGTACGGCTTCACAGCGCGATAGCCCTTGGGAAAGCGCTTCTTGATCTCTTCCTCATCCTTGAGCGACGGCACAATCACCACTTCATCACCGTCCTGCCAGTTGGCGGGGGTGGCGACCTTGTGGTTGTCGGTCAGCTGCAGCGAGTCGATGACCCGCAGGATTTCGTGGAAGTTACGCCCGGTGCTGGCCGGGTATGTGATGGTCAGGCGAATCTTTTTGTTCGGGTCGATCACGAACAAGGAGCGCACGGTGAGGGTGTCACTGGCGTTCGGGTGGATCAGGTCGTAGAGGTCCGAGACCTTGCGGTCGGCGTCGGCCAGGATCGGGAAGTTGACAATAGTGTTCTGGGTTTCGTTGATGTCTTCGATCCACTTGTGGTGCGAATCCACCGGGTCGACCGACAGGGCGATGGCCTTGACGCCGCGCTGGGCGAACTCGTCCTTGAGCTTGGCGGTAAAACCCAGCTCGGTGGTGCACACCGGGGTGAAGTCCGCCGGGTGGGAAAACAACACACCCCAGCTATCGCCCAACCATTCGTGGAAACGAATCTTGCCGGCGCTGGAATCCTGTTCGAAGTCGGGGGCGATATCGCCCAGTCTTAGGCTCATGGTGTGGCTCCTGATGAGTGCTTATGGAGCCCACTGTGCATGGATTGTGGATGATTTAAAAAGAATAAATATCGATTTATCTAGACGATATAGGAATATTAAAAAAGGGTTCATTGGACGCGGCAAAGAGTGAGGCGCACCATCGGCTCCAAGGTTCGAGAAGGCCTTGAGACGCTGTACAAAGAGGGGTTCAGGAAGGGCTTGCGGGGGTTTAGCCCGACTTGAAAGCAAGACACCTTGCCCGGCGTTGCGCCGGGCAAGGTTTTTACAGTCTTACAACAACTTCACGCTACTAGAACAGTGGCAGCGAGTAGCTGACGATCAGACGGTTTTCGTCCTGATTGCGCTGGCCGGCAATGTCGTTGCGCCACATGGCGTTTTTCCAGGCTACGCCAACGTTCTTCAGCGGACCTTGTGGCACGACGTAGGCAACAGTGATGTCACGTTCCCACTCGCTCGCGCCGTTGGAGTTCACAGTAGGTTGCGGCGTTGTAGAGCCGACCTTGCCGGCAGTGTCGATGTTATCGCCACGCAGGTAAACCACACCGGCGGTCAGGCCAGGCACGCCAACCTTGGCGAAGTCATAAGCGTAGCGAGCTTGCCAGGTGCGTTCGCCAGCGCGAGCGAACTTGGCGATCTGCATGTCAGTGGTCAGATAGGCCGACGCACCGTCGCCCTGGTTCAGGAACGGGAAGTCACTGTTGCCGTTGCTGGCCTGGTAACCGCCACCGAAGGTGTGACCTTCAACGGTGTACAGAAACAAGCCGCTGTACAGGTTGTTGTCGACTTTACCTTTGGTGATGTTGTTACCGGCGGCGTTAGTACCGTAGTCACCGCTGGTGTAGTAGGTGGCGTCGTTGCTGTTGTTACCGTCAGAGCGGCTATTGAAGTAGCGCAAGTCGGTTTTCAACACGCCAGGACCGATGGCCCAGTTGTGCAGCAGGCCCAGGAAGTGTTGCTTGTAGAACTGATCCAGGTTGCCGTAGTAGTACTGGGCAGTCAGGTCTTTGGTGATTTTGTAGTCACCACCGGCGTAATAGAACTTGTTGCTGTCGCGGCCAGAGGCCGTACGACCGTTGGCACCTGCGATAGACAGGTTTTCAACGTTGCTGGAGTTACGACCCTTGGCCTTTTCGATCTGACCCGCTACCAGCGTGAAGTCCTTGATATCGTTGGTAGTAATCTGGCCACCCTGGAAGGTTTGCGGCAGCAGACGACCATCGTTGGTCACCAGAACCGGCAGCTTTGGCTGCAGCGTGCCCAGCTTCAATTCGGTCTGGGAGATCTTGGCTTTGGCAGTCAGGCCCAGGCTGGAGTAGTTATCAACAGCTTCGCCGTTGGACTTGCTCGGGAAAACCGTGCCGCCGTAAGAACCAGCGTTGCCGGTCGAAGGTTTAGTGGCACCGTTGGTGCCGCCGCCCGAATCCAGACGCACGCCCAGCAGGCCGATAGCGTCAAGACCAAAGCCTACGGTGCCTTGGGTGTAACCGGAGATGAAGCGCAGGTCGAAAGCTTGGCCCCACTCTTCCGACTTGTTCTGCGCGCCGGCCGCTTTGGTAGCGCCATCACGGTTATCAGTATTGATATAGAAGTTACGCAGCCCCAGTGTGGCCTTGCTGTCTTCGATAAAACCGGCAGCGCCTGCTTGCTGGGCGATCGCGCCCAAAGCTACAGCCAAAGCCAAGGTGGACTTATTCATGTACCGCTCCTCTCATTTCTAATTTTTGTATTTCTTCGGTCTCGGGTCTGACGCCCTAGATCCACAGATGCGCGATTACCACCGGATAGTGACTGACAAGTCAATCGTAACCTTGTGTGTCTACTACCTTCGTCTAATCGCAGTTGATTTGGTCCCTGCAGGGTAATGAGTTTTTCATACACCCAAAAAGAATTATTTCATTCTTTTTCATACGATCCAGGAATAAGCCTTTGCATGATTCGGACAGGTCAGGGTAGACCAGCCGCTCCATAAGCTAATTCCTAAAGGGTATTTGTTAGCGCTTTTTTAGATCGATTAGTGTGATCGCTCTGTTGCATACGTCACCCACGATCAAAAAGGCGACGCCATCATGGCCAAACGCATATCCTCCCGTCAATTTGTTACAGTTTTTGTGTCACTAATAATTTCTTGTGCTGTCCAAGCCGCCGATTTGACCATCGGCAACCTCGGTTCCAGCCCGCTGGCAGCAGCTGACTCGCGCAATCTCCCCATCGTCGCGTTCATCGTATCGGCGCAAATCAATATATTCGGCCTTCGTGACCGACAAATTCGCCAAGGAATAAATGCGCTCAAACATGTGGGAGGGGGCTTGCCCCCGATGGCGGTGTATCAGTCGCTCATTAGTTCACTGACACTCCCTCATCGGGGGCAAGCCCCCTCCCACATTTGGATCCTCAGCGCGTTGAAGATCAGGCTTACAGCGCCTTTTCGAAGATCTTCGAATTACGCTGGTAGTTGTACAGCGACGCCCGCGCCGACGGCAGCCGGTCGACGGTACTCGGTACAAAACCACGCTCACGGAACCAGTGAGCGGTACGGGTGGTGAGGACGAACAAGGTTTTCAAGCCTTGGGCCCGGGCACGGGTTTCAATGCGTTCGAGCAACTCATCACCACGCCCGCCATGGCGATACTCCGGGTTCACCGCCAGGCACGCCAACTCACCCGCATCCGAATCGGCAATCTGATACAGCGCCGCACAGGCGATGATCATGCCTTCGCGCTCGACCACGCTGAACTGCTCGATCTCACGCTCCAGCACTTCCCGCGAACGGCGTACCAGGATGCCTTGTTCTTCCAGCGGGCTGATCAGGTCGAGCAAACCACCGACGTCTTCAATCGCCGCCTCGCGCACCAGTTCGAATTGCTCCTGGGCCACCAAGGTGCCGCCGCCATCGCGGGTAAACAGCTCGGTGAGCAGCGCGCCATCTTCGGCGTAGCTGACGATATGGCTGCGCCCTACCCCGCCCCGGCAAGCCTCGGCCGCCGCGTCAAGCAGCTCGGCCTGGTAGTTGCTGCTACCCAGGCGTTGCAGGTGAGCCGGCACTTGTTGCGGACGCAGTTCGCGCACCAACCGGCCATTTTCATCGATCAGGCCCAGGTCGGCGCCGAACAGCAGCAGTTTGTCGGCACCCAGGTCGATGGCGGCGCGGGTGGCGACGTCTTCGCAGGCCAGGTTGAAGATCTCACCGGTGGGCGAGTAACCCAATGGCGATAGCAGCACGATGGATCGCTCGTCCAGCAAGCGGTTGATGCCCTTGCGGTCGACCCGACGCACTTCGCCGGTGTGGTGGTAATCGACGCCTTCGAGCACGCCGATCGGACGCGCCGTGACGAGGTTGCCGCTGGCCACCCGCAGGCGCGAACCCTGCATCGGCGATGAGGCCATGTCCATCGACAAGCGCGCTTCAATAGCGATACGCAAGTGGCCGACCGCGTCAATCACACACTCCAGCGTCGGCGCGTCGGTGATGCGCATGCCTTCGTGATAAGCCGGGACCAGGCCACGTGCTTCAAGGCGCGCTTCGATTTGTGGGCGCGACCCATGAACCAGCACCAGCCGCACGCCCAGGCTGTGGAGCAGCACCAGGTCGTGGACGATATTGCCGAAGTTGGGATGGTCCACACCGTCGCCAGGCAGCATGACTACAAAGGTGCAGTCGCGGTGAGCGTTGATGTAGGGCGAAGCGTGACGAAGCCAATTGACGTATTCGGGCATAACACCTGGGCCTGTAATAAAAAGCAGCCAAAAAAGGAAGGATCGTGAAAACGCACAGCGGGCTGATGGTTATCGTCGGAACAGGCTTGGCGACACGCTCGCTCTCCTTCTATGTACGAACAGGCAGGGGTTAATTTATGCAGGTTTCAGGCAGTAATGTTCGATCAGTTCCCGCAATAGACGCACTGTAGGCGTCAAGCGTGACATTTCGAGGTATTCGCCCGGCTGGTGGGCGCAGGCGATATCGCCGGGGCCGAGCACCAGGGTTTCACAACCAAGGCGCTGAAGATAAGGCGCTTCGGTGCCGAACGCCACTGCTTCGGCAAGATGACCGGTCAATCGTTGCGCAACCCGCACCAGCTCGGCATCTTCCGGTTGTTCAAACGGCGGCACTTCGGGGAACAGCGGCGCGTAGTCAATCTTCACCTGATGCCGTTCGGCCAGGGGTTCGAGCTTCTGCCGGATGGCGGCGCGCAACACCCCGGGATCCATACCCGGCAAGGGCCGCAGGTCAAACTCCAGGGAGCACTGGCCGCAAATGCGGTTGGGGTTGTCGCCGCCGTGGATACAACCGAAGTTCATGGTCGGTTGCGGCACGCTGAACTGCGGGTTGCGGTACTCGCGCTGCCAGAGCAGACGCAGGCCACGCAGTTCGCCGATGGCATCGTGCATGGCTTCAAGGGCGCTGTGGCCCAGGCTGGGGTCCGACGAATGGCCACTACGCCCAAGAATGTCGATGCGCTCCATCATCACGCCTTTGTGCAGACGGATCGGCTTGAGCCCCGTGGGCTCGCCGATCACCGCCGCGCGGCCCAGCGGGCGCCCCGCTTCGGCCAGCGCACGGGCACCGGACATGGAGCTTTCTTCATCGCAGGTGGCGAGGATCAGCAACGGTTGCTTGAAGGGTTGGTCCAGCAACGGCAACACCGCCTCGATGGCCAGGGCGAAAAAGCCCTTCATGTCACAACTGCCCAATCCTACCCAGCGGCCGTCGACTTCCGTCAGTTTGAGCGGATCGGTTTTCCACAGCGCGGCGTCATAAGGGACCGTGTCGCTATGACCGGCCAGCACCAGCCCACCAGGGCCACTGCCGAAGCTGGCCAGCAAGTTGAACTTGCCGGGGCTGACTTGCTGGATGTCGATGGCGAAACCCAGGTCCCCCAGCCAACTGGCGAGCAAATCGATCACCGGGCGGTTGGTCTGGTCGAGAGACGCTTGGGTGCAACTGACCGAGGGCGCTGCAATCAAGGCGGCGAACTGCTCTTTCATGGACGGTAACGGCATGCGCGGTCTCTCAACTTCCCGGATGAGCCCCACTATAGAGCCATCTGCACGACACAATAAACCGTTGCGGCACGTTGCCGGGCTCAGTCCTGTACACTGCACGACCTTGGCAGCCACACTTTTCCCCGGCTGCGCTCCCGATCCTGGATTTTCCGGCCATGCAGAAAGAAACCGAAATCAAGCTCCGCGTCAGCCGCGAAACACTCGCCGCGCTGCGTGAGCACCCGTTACTGAAAAAACGCAACAAAAGTGGCTGGGAACGCCGTGAGTTGATGAACCAGTACTTTGACACCCCCGAGCGCGACCTGGCCCAGGCCAAAGTCGCCCTGCGCCTGCGCAAGGACGGTGACGAGATCATCCAGACCCTCAAGACCCGTGGCCAGAGCATCGCCGGCTTGTCGGAACGCAACGAGTACAACTGGGACCTGCCCAAAGCCAAGCTCGACGTGAAGAAGCTCGACGGCGAATGCTGGCCCGAGCAACTGTCCGAGCTGGACAAAAAGACCCTCAAGCCGATCTTCACCACCGACTTCGTGCGTGAACGCGCCGAAATCGCCTGGGGTCGCGGCAAGGCCAAAGTTGTGATCGAAGCCGCCCTGGACCTGGGCCACGTGGTGGTCGGCAAGCAGAAAGAAGAAATCTGCGAGCTGGAACTGGAACTGCGCGAAGGCGAACCGGCGGCCCTGCTGGAGCTGGCCGCCGAGCTGGCCGCGACCCTGGCCCTGATGCCCTGCGATATCAGCAAGGCCGAGCGCGGCTACCGTCTTTATGACGCCAGCAGCTACTCCCTGAGCCTGCCGGCGCCGCAGATCCACGCCGAAATGCCGCTGGACGATGCCTTCGCCGCGATCATGTGGCACCTGCTGGGCAGCAGCCAGCGCCTGGCTGAGCAATACCGTTTCAATGGCCACTGGCGCCTGCTGCAAGACTGGGTCGACAACCTCGGCGAACTGCGCGCCCTGATCGGCAGTCTCGGCCAGGCCGCACCGCGTCAATCCACCAGCGAACTGCGCAGCGTACTCGATGCGTTGCTGGAAGACTGGCGCCCGCTGGTCCAGGCCGGTGACGACGATGAAGACATCCGCAAAGCTGCGCCGGAGCAGTTCGTCGAAGAATTGGACGACGTGCGCTGGGGCCTGTTCTCACTGAACCTGTCGCGCTGGCTGCTGGCTCGCACCTGGACTGCCGACCGCAACGTGCGTGGCAACCGCCAGGGCGCCGCGCAGATCACCAACTGGCTGCCGCGCCTGCTGGCCGAGGACGCCGTCGCCCTGCAACTGCCACGCTACCAGCAGCAGCCGGAAGACCTGGCCGAGCAACTGCCGCGTATCGAACGCATCCAGGCGTGGCTGCACCATGCACGCCAGGTGGTGGACATTCCGGAGCTGGACCGCTTGTACGGCGAGCTGAACAAGTTGGCGCAACTGGCCAACCAGCCGATTACCGATGAGTCGCTGGATGCGCGGATGCACCAGGCAATTGCGGTGTATCAGAATCGGGCCTGGAAGACCCTGCTGCGTCTGTAAGATCGCTATCGCGGCAAGCCCGCTCCCACATTGGAATGCATTCTCCTGTGGGAGCCGGGCTTGCCCGCGATGAGCCTTCCCTGTCAGCGCAATACTGGCAGGCTGGTGGTGGACTTGATCTCCGACAACGCCACAATCGAGTTGACCTCCTGAATCCCCGGCACCATCGACAACTTCTCAAAGAAAAACCGCTCGTACGCCTCGATGTCCGACGTCACGATGCGCAGCAGAAAATCCACCGCCCCCATCAGCACATAACACTCCAATACTTCTGGAAAGCCGCGAATCGCGTCGGTGAACTCAGTGAAGTTGGATCGGCCGTGGGCGTTGAGTTTGACCTCGGCAAAAATCTGCGTGTTGAGGCCAATCTTCTTGCGATCCAACAGCGTCACCTGGCCGCGGATAACCCCCTCATCCTTGAGCCGCTGAATACGCCGCCAGCATGGCGATTGGGACAATCCCACCTGTTCGGCGATCTGTGCGCTGGAGAGCGAAGCGTCCTCTTGCAACAGGGCCAGGATGCGACGGTCGTAGACGTCCAACTCGCTGTGCATAAAAATACCTTTCACTTTCGTAATATTGAATTGATTTATTCGATTTCGCGCATATAACGCCCATCTTAGATAAGAAATCTCCGTTGGCGAATGTAAAAATTCCTCCAGTCGAATCTGGAGAGTCAGCATGCACGCCGTCGAAACCACTCACCCTGCTGCCCGCGTCGATGCGTGGGCTGTCACCAGCGCTCATTGCGAGGCGCATTACCAGATCGTCGCCGAGGCGGAGCCTGATGTGTTGTGCCGGGTACTCAACTACTTTGCGCTGCAATTCCTGACCCCTCGGCACGTCAGCGTGAACCGGGAAGACGACCTGCTGAGCATCGATATCGTGATCGATGGTTTGAGCTGGCATCGGGCCCAGGTCATCGGTGAAAAGATTCGAAACCTGATCAGCGTGTGTGCGCTGGACCTGTGGCCGGCTGATTGCGTGGGGCCTGCGGCGATGGTTGCAGCCGCTCAGTAAAGACCTGCAACACACGCTGGGAGGAGGAAATCCAGGGGCTGGCTAGCCTGAAATTTCATCCAAGGCTACCCAGGATTCCCTACATGGCTGTTGATCAGCGATTGGAACTGCATGCGTTGCTGCCGGACTTGGTAGCGAACGGTTTGATAACCCCCGACACCGCGCAGCGGTTATCGGCGATGCCGGCCAGCGACACCCAGCACCCGTTAGAGTGCATCGCCGCCCATGGGCCGTCCCTGGAAACCCTGACCCAATGGCTGGCCCGGCATGTCGGGCAACCTTACCTGCGTATCGACCCGCTGAAGATCGATGTCGCAACGGTGGTGCCGCTGATGTCCCACGCGTTCGCCCAGCGCCACGCCATTCTGGCCGTGGCTGTGGATACGCACACCGTCACCGTCGCCAGTGCCCAGCCCCACGTCAGCAGTTGGGAGTCCGGGCTGGCGCAAGTGCTCAAGCGGTCGATCAAGCGCGTGGTTGCCAACCCCCAGGACATTCAGCGGTGTATCAGCGAGTTTTACCGGTTGGCGAAGTCCGTCAGCGGTGCGGATCAAAAGGTCGCAGTGCCTGGGAATTTCGAGTTGCTCAACCTGGGCGCCAGCGAACAGGAGCCGGACGCCAATGACGCGCATATCGTCAATATCGTCGACTGGCTGTTGCAATACGCCTTCGCCCAAAGGGCCAGTGATATTCATATCGAGCCTGGCAGTGAGCAGGGCCGGGTGCGTTTTCGCATTGATGGGCTGCTGCACGACGTCTACCAATTTCCACCCCAGGTGACGATGGCAGTGGTCAGCCGCCTGAAAAGCCTGGGCCGGATGAACGTGGCAGAAAAGCGCAAACCCCAGGACGGCCGGGTCAAAACCAAAAGCCCGGCCGGTGCGGAAGTTGAGTTGCGTCTGTCGACGTTGCCGACGGCCTTCGGCGAAAAACTGGTGATGCGGATTTTCGACCCCCAAGTGCTGCTCAAGGATTTTGACCGGCTGGGTTTGTCCACCGAGGACCAGCAGCGCTGGCACGCCATGACGAGCCAGAGCAACGGCATCATCCTGGTCACCGGCCCTACCGGCTCAGGCAAAACCAGCACCCTTTACACCACGCTCAAGCAACTGGCGACACGGGAACTCAACCTGTGCACGGTGGAAGACCCGATCGAGATGGTCGAGCCGGCGTTCAACCAGATGCAGGTGCAGCACAACATCGACCTGACCTTCGCCAGCGGTATCCGCGCCCTGCTGCGCCAAGACCCGGACATCATCATGATCGGCGAGATTCGCGACCAGGAAACCGCAGAAATGGCGATCCAGGCCGCGCTTACCGGGCACTTGGTGCTATCGACGCTGCACACTAACGATGCGCCCAGCGCTATCAGCCGCTTGCAGGAACTGGGTATCGCTCATTATTTGATCAAGGCCACCCTGTTGGGCGTCATGGCGCAGCGCTTGGTGCGAGTGCTGTGTCCTCATTGCAAGCGCTCGACGGGCGATGCCCACGAGGCCATTGGGTGTGGGGAATGCCGCAACAGCGGGTATCGGGGACGCGCAGGAGTCTACGAAGTCATGGTATTGGATGAGTCGATCAAGGCACTGATCACTCCCGGCGCCGACGTGCAGACCCTGCGCCGGGCAGCTGTTGCGCAGGGCATGCGCAGCCTGCGCATGGCCGGAGTGAGCAAGGCGCAAGCGGGGCTGACCACAATGGCCGAAGTGTTGCGAGTAACGCCTGGGGACTCGGTAACAAATCCTTTGATTACAGCTCGCTGAAAGCGTTCTTATCGGTGACAACCCCGTTACAATCGGCCGAACGCCGTTTAACTGACACCATCAGATAGGGAATCGCTATGCAGATCGGAACCGTACTGCTTCTTTTCGTAGGTTTGGCCGCCGCCATATTATTCATGGGCTTCAAGGTGGTACCTCAGGGCTACCAATGGACGGTCGAGCGTTTCGGCCGTTATACCAACACCCTCAAGCCCGGCCTGAACATCATCATCCCGGTCATGGACCGCATCGGTCGCAAGATCAACGTGATGGAAAGCGTGCTGGATATTCCACCCCAGGAAGTCATCACCGCCGACAACGCCACCGTGCAGATCGACGCTGTGTGCTTCTTCCAGGTGGTCAATACCGCCCAGGCCGCCTACGAGGTCAACAACCTCGAACACGCCATCCGCAACCTGCTGCAAACCAATATCCGTACCGTCCTGGGCTCCATGGAGCTGGATGCCATGCTCAGCCAGCGTGACGGCATCAACGAAAAACTGCTGCGAACCGTGGATGAAGCCACTGCTCCGTGGGGCATCAAGATCACCCGTATCGAGATCAAGGACATCAGCCCGCCCGCCGACCTGATGGCTGCCATGTCCGGCCAGATGAAAGCCGAGCGGATCAAACGTGCACAAATCCTTGAGGCCGAGGGCCTGCGGGCGTCGGCGATCCTGACTGCCGAAGGCAAGAAGCAGGCACAGATTCTTGAAGCTGAAGGTGGACGCCAAGCCGCGTTCCTGGAGTCTGAAGCCCGTGAGCGTCAAGCAGAGGCTGAGGCCCGTGCCACACAGGTTGTTTCCGAGGCCATCGCTACCGGTAACGTGCAGGCCATCAACTACTTCGTTGCGCAAAAATACATCGACGCCCTCGGCAAACTGGCCTCGGCCAATAACAGCAAGGTCATCCTGATGCCGCTTGAAGCCAGCCAGGTGATCGGCGCGGTCGGCGGCATCGGCGAGATCGTCAAGGCCACATTCGATAACAAGAAAGGCTGAGGCACTCGCCATGTGGGATTTCCTGCAGCACCTTTCATTCTGGGATTGGCTGGCGCTGGGTACAGTGCTGTTGATTCTTGAGGTATTCGGCGCCGGTGGTTACCTGCTGTGGATGGGTATCGCAGCGGCTGCCGTGGGCGTGATCAAGTTCCTGGTGCCACCACTGGGGCTGGAGTGGCAACTGCTGCTGTTCGCCGTATTGTCGATATTGACGGCGGTGTACTGGTGGAAACGCCAGCGCAGCAGCGCCAAGGCCAGCGACCAACCAGGGCTCAACGAGCGCGGCTCGGAGCTGGTCGGCCGCGTATTCGTGGTGCATGAGGCGATCGTGGGCGGTCGGGGCAAGGTAAGGATCGGTGATGGTGTATGGATGGTGACCGGGCCTGACAGCCCTGTGGGCGCTCAAGTCCGGGTGGTTGGCCTGGATGGCGTGATTTTGAAGGTAGAAACTGTTTAGTCAGTGATGGAACTCGGTTGGGCTAACTACAATCAAACGGTACAGATCACCCACCCGGAGTCACTCATCATGCGTCTCAAATATGCTGTCGCTACCCTCGCTGTGCTTTCCCTTCCTGTCGGTTCAGCCATGGCCGACAGTTTCTGGCGCAATGTCATCTCGTCGGGCGCCACCACCGGCTCGACGTACCTGACCTTCAAGGACCACAAACTGGTCGTTGCCGCACAAGACGACGCCGGCAGCTTTGTCGCCAGCGACGGCGGCATCCGCGGCCCGTACCTGGAAGCCGCCATGCAGAAAGTCCGCGCCGACAACCCTGGCCTGCAGGCCACGGATATGGAGCTGGCTAACGCTATCCTCGCTAAAAACGCTGTCACCGAGTGATATCCACACTCTAAAAAATGCCGCTTTCGAAGCGGCATTTTTTTGCCCGCTGCATGACGATTCATTCACAGGCGACAGGCTATATTCAGTCAGGCCGTGCAACCATGCCGGTACTGATACCTCCTGTACTCATCGCCAACCTGAAACGGATGCCTTCGTCGTTATGAGCCAACTGCCCTTTCTGCCGTTCTCCAAACCCACCATTGATGAAGCCACCATTTCGGCGGTGGGCGATGTATTGCGTTCGGGCTGGATCACCAGCGGGCCAAAAGTGCAGGCGTTCGAGGCGCAACTGTCGGAATACTTTGGCGGGCGCCCCGTGCGCACCTTCAACTCGGGCACCTGCACCATGGAAATTGCCTTGCGCATCGCGGGTATAGGGCCAGGGGATGAAGTCATCACCACACCGATCTCCTGGGTGGCGACCGCCAACGTGATTTTGGAAGTGGGGGCCACGCCGGTGTTCGCCGATATCGACCCCATCACCCGCAATATCGACCTGGGCCAGGTGGAAGCCGCGATCACCCCGCGCACCAAGGCCATCATCCCCGTGTACCTGGCCGGGCTGCCGTTAGATATGCCGATGCTGTACGCGCTGGCCAACAAGTACAACCTGCGCATCGTCGAAGACGCCGCCCAGGCGCTGGGCTCCAGCTGGGACGGCGAGCGCATCGGCGCCACCGGGGACTTCGTGTCGTTCAGCTTCCAGGCCAACAAGAACATCACCTCGTCCGAGGGCGGTTGCCTGGTATTGAATAATGCCGAAGAAGCACGCCTGGCAGAGAAATACCGCCTGCAGGGCGTCACCCGTACCGGCTTCGACGGCTTGGATGTAGATGTACTGGGCGGCAAGTTCAATATGACCGATATCGCTGCGGCCATCGGCCTGGGGCAGTTTGCCAATATTGAGAAGATCACTGCCCACCGCCAAAACCTGGCGCGGCACTACTTCAAGTGTTTCGGCAGTGACTTTGAAGAGCAATACGGCGCACAACTGCCACCCGCCGACTTCGAAAACAGCAACTGGCACCTGTTCCAACTGGTATTGCAGGAGCGTCAGGACGGCCTGCCGGCCCGCGCAACCTTCATGGAGCAGATGCAGGCTCATGGTGTCGGCATTGGCTATCACTACCCACCGATTCACCTGCTGAGCCTGTATCGGGCGCAGGGGTTCAAGGAAGGCATGTTCCCGGTGGCGGAGAAAGTCGGGCGTTTGATCGTGTCGCTGCCGATGTTTACGGCAATGACAGAGGCCGATGTGGAGCGGTCGGTGGCGGCAGTCAAGACAGTTCTGAAAGCGAACTAGGCACTCACCAATCAATGCGGGAGGGGCTTGGCCCCTCCCGCATGGGTCTTGCCTTACTCGCCGATGGCTTTTGCGTAGCCGGCGGCATCCAGCAGTTTATCCAGATCAGCCTTGTCGTTTGGCTTGAGCTTGAAGATCCAGGCGCCGTAAGGGTCGGAGTTCAGCAGCTCAGGGCTGCCACCCAGCGCTTCGTTGACCGCAATCACTTCACCGGCAATCGGAGAGTAGATATCCGAAGCGGCCTTCACCGACTCAACCACGCCTGCCTGGCCTTGAGCCTCGAACGTGGCGCCGACTTCGGCCAGCTCAACAAACACCACATCCCCCAACGCTTCCTGGGCATGGTCGGAGATCCCGACGGTCACGGTGCCGTCAGCTTCCAGACGGGCCCATTCATGACTTTCGGCAAAACGCAGGTCCGCAGGGATATCGCTCATAGTCTGTGTCCTCAAGAAGTAATGTCAGCGGCCTTCGGCCTGCCGGAAATAGTTAGATCAAGGTTTTGCCATGGCGCACGAAGGTCGGTTTGACCACTCGAACCGGGTACCACTTGCCGCGGATTTCCACTTCGGCCCGATCGGCCGTCGCCGTCGGTACACGCGCCAAGGCAATGGATTTGCTCAGCGTAGGGGAGAAACTACCACTGGTGATCTCTCCTTCGCCAACATTGGCGATACGAACCACCTGATGAGCGCGCAAAACCCCGCGTTCCTCCAGCACCAGCCCCACCAGTTTGAACTGCACACCTTCAGCCAACTCGGCCTCCAACGCCGCACGGCCGATGAAATCACGCCCGGCCGGTTCCCAGGCGATGCTCCAGGCCATGTTGGCCGCCAGGGGTGAAACGTCCAGGTGGATATCCTGGCCGTACAGGTTCATACCGGCTTCCAGGCGCAGGGTATCCCGTGCGCCGAGGCCGATAGGCGAGATACCGGCCCCTACCAGATCGTTGAAAAATCCCGGTGCCTGATCGGCAGGCAGGACAATCTCCAGACCGTCTTCGCCGGTATAACCCGTGCGGGCAATAAACCAATCGCCGTCGGCCTGGCCTTCAAAAGGCTTGAGCTGGTGAATCAGGGTGCTGCGGGACTGGGTAACCAACTCGGCAATCTTCTGCCGGGCATGGGGGCCTTGAATGGCTAGCATGGCCAACTCGGGCCGCTCGGCCAATTGCACTTGATGGCTTCCCACTTGCGCCTGCATCCAGGCCATGTCCTGGTCACGGGTGGCGGCGTTGACCACCAGTCGGTACCCGGCTTCAATGCGATAGACGATCATGTCGTCCACCACGCCACCCTGCTCGTTGAGCATGGCGCTGTACAACGCACGGCCACAGCCATGCAATCGTTCGACATCATTGGCCAGCAGGTACTGGAGCCATTCCTTGGCCTGGGGGCCGGTGACGTCGATCACGGTCATATGAGATACATCGAACACCCCGCAGTCGCGTCGCACCTGATGGTGTTCTTCAACTTGCGAGCCGTAATGCAAAGGCATATCCCAACCGCCAAAATCGACCATTTTCGCGCCGAGGGCGAGATGCAGGTCATACAGAGGCGTACGCTGTCCCATGGGTTTCTCCTTCCGGGCTTGGCGAAGGTGCGCAGCGTTGCTATTCGTGCTGAAGACCTTGAATTACAAGGGCTTCAGCCACGTACAGCGACCCGATCCGAAAGGCGGAGCGCACCGAATGCCGCGCATTGTAGCCTCAAGCCGTAGGACTGACACCTAGCCGATTGGTCGGGCGGAGCGTCGGATCAACCCGATCACTGGCAACAGGCCCACCAGCACCAATGTCAATGCCGGCAGCGAAGCCCGTGCCCACTCGCCTTCGCTGGTCATTTCAAAGATCCGTACCGCCAGGGTGTCCCAGCCGAACGGGCGCATCAGCAGAGTCGCGGGCATTTCCTTGAGCACATCCACAAACACCAGCAGCGCGGCACTCAGGGTGCCGGGCAGCAACAGCGGCAGATACACTTTGCAAAACAGTCGCGGCCCACTCACGCCCAAACTACGCGCCGCTTCCGGCAATGAAGGCCGGATCCGCGCCAGGCTGTTTTCCAGCGGCCCATAGGCCACCGCCAGAAAACGCACCAGATACGCCAACACCAGCGCAGACAGGCTGCCCAGCAGCAACGGCTTGCCGGCAAGCGGGACTACCAGTTCGCGGTCCAGATAGCTGAACGCCAGCATGATGGACACCGCCAGCACCGAACCCGGCAACGCATAGCCAACATTGGCCAGGCTGATACCGGAGCGAATCACCCGAGTTGGCGCCAGGCGGTTGGCGAAGGCCAACACCAACGCCACGCTGACCGTGATCAGTGCTGCAATGCCTCCGAGATAAAGCGTGTGGACGATAAGGCCCGAATAACGCTCATCCAGATCGAACCGGCCGCGCTGCCAGAACCAGACGATCAACTGCAGCACCGGAATGACAAAGGCACACGCAAACACCAGCCCGCACCACGCGCTGGCGGCAGCGGCCTTAAACCCGCGCAAGTGGTAGAGCGCCTTGCTCCGAGGCCGCTCATTACCGGAACGACTCGCGCCACGGGCGCGCCGCTCGCCGTACAGCACCAGCATCACCACCAGCAGCAACAGACTGGCCAGTTGGGCTGCGCTGGAAAGACTGAAAAAGCCGTACCAGGTTTTATAGATCGCAGTGGTGAACGTGTCGAAGTTGAACACCGAAACCGCACCGAAATCCGCCAGGGTTTCCATCAGCGCCAGAGCCACACCCGCGCCAATCGCCGGCCGCGCCATCGGCAGTGCCACGCGCCAGAACGCTTGCCACGGTGATTGCCCAAGTACACGCGCCGCTTCCATCAAGCCTTTGCCCTGAGCCAGGAACGCCGTGCGCGCCAGCAAGTAGACGTAAGGGTAGAACACCAGCACCAACACGATGATCACGCCACTCGTGGAGCGCACGCGAGGCAGGCGCAGGCCTGTGCCAAACCATTCCCGCAACAGGGTCTGCACGGGGCCTGCGAAATCCAGCAGGCCGACAAACACGAACGCCAGCACATAGGCGGGAATGGCAAACGGCAGCATTAGCGCCCAGTCGAGCCAGCGCCGTCCGGGGAATTCGCAGAGGCTGGTAAGCCAGGCGAGGCTGACGCCCAGCAGGGTTACGCCGACGCCGACGCCCAGTACCAGCGTCAGGGTATTGCCCAGCAGGCGGGGCATCTGGGTTTCCCAGAGGTGGGACCAGATCTGCTGGTCGATGCTTTGCCAGGACAGCAACAGCACGCTCAGCGGCAGCAGCACCAAAGCGGCGACGCTGAAGACCGGCAGGTACCAGCGGCGTTGGGCGGGGTGGGCCAAAGGTCAGCTCTCGTCAGATGAATAACTTGAAAACAGCACATGCCAATGTGGGAGGGGGCTTGCCCCCGATAGCGGTGGACCAGTCAATGATGAGTAGACTGACACTTCGCCATCGGGGGCAAGCCCCCTCCCACATTTTGATCTACGGCGTCCTACAAATTGTACTTAGTTCCAGCCGGCGCGATCCATCAGGCGAATGGCTTCTGCCTGACGCTTGCCCGCCACTTCCACCGGCAAGGTGTCGGCCACGAACTTGCCCCAGGCAGCGACTTCAGCCGACGGCGGCACTGCCGGGTTGGCCGGGAATTCCTGGTTCACATCGGCAAAGATCTTCTGTGCTTCAGGCGTGGTCATCCACTCCACCAGTGCCTTGGCGGCTTCCGGGTGCGGCGCGTGCTTGGTCAAGCCAATGCCCGACAGGTTCACATGCACGCCACGGTCGCCCTGGTTCGGCCAGAACAGCTTCACCGCCAGGTCCGGCTTCTGCTTGTGCAGGCGGCCGTAGTAGTAGGTGTTGACGATGCCCACGTCGCACTGGCCGGCATTAATGGCTTCCAGCACCGCGATATCATCGGAGAACACGTCGGTAGACAGGTTATTCACCCAGCCCTTGACGATTTCTTCGGTCTTGGCCGCGCCGTGGGTTTCGATCAGGGTTGCGGTCAGCGACTGGTTGTAGACCTTTTTCGCCGTGCGCAGGCACAGGCGGCCTTCCCACTGCTTGTCGGCCAAGGCTTCGTACGTGGTCAAGTCGCCCGGTTTTACCCGGTCAGTGGAATAGGCGATGGTCCGCGCACGCAGGCTCAAGCCGGTCCAGGCGTGAGTGGACGAGCGGTATTGCAGAGGAATGTTCTTGTCGATCACCTTGGAGGTGAAGGGTTGCAGGATGCCCATTTGCTCGGCCTGCCAGAGGTTGCCGGCATCCACGGTGAGCAACAGGTCGGCGGTGGCGTTTTCGCCCTCGGCCTTGATGCGCTGCATCAGCGGGGCTTCCTTGTCGGTGATGAACTTGACCTGGACGCCGGTCTTTTGGGTGTAGGCGTCAAACACCGGCTTGATCAGTTCGTCGATGCGCGAGGAGTAGACCACCACTTCGTCGGCTGCCTGCACGGTGGTGCTGCCGATCAGGGTGAGTGCCAGGGCAGTCAGGAGGCGCTTGGGTGCCAACATGGGTGCGGTCTCTCATTTGCAAAGTGAGCGCAAATGATAGGGACTGGCATTTGGTAACGCTCGGCGGAGGCGTTACCAGATGTTGCATGGCTGGAATTTGAGTTGGGCTGGACGGCCTCATCGGGGGCAAGTCGAGTCGTCGCACCGCCCCTCCCACAGGTGGGCGTATTTCAATTCAAGGTTTGGCGAGGTCTGGGAGGTCGCCGGTCAGGCCGAGGGCTTGGCGCACAAATACCGCCTTGGCTTCGGGCATCTGGTCGACCAACTTCAAACCGGCATTGCGCAGCCAGCGCAGTGGCAGCTGGTCGGCCTGGAACAAACGCTCAAACCCTTCCATCGCGGCCATCAGCGCCAGGTTGTGGGGCATGCGCCGACGCTCGTAACGGCTCAGCACTTTCACATCCGCCAGGCGCTCACCGCGTTCAGTCGCCGACAACAACACGTCGGCCAGCACCGCCGCATCCAGGAAACCCAGGTTTACGCCCTGCCCGGCCAGCGGATGGATCACGTGGGCTGCATCGCCGATCAACGCCAGGCCCTCGGCCACGTAGCGTTTGGCGTGACGTTGACGCAACGGCACGCAAACCCGTGGATCGGCGCTGACCACCGTGCCCAGGCGTCCTTCAAACGCGCGCTCCAGTTCACGGCAGAAGCTTTCATCATCCAACGCCATCAGGCGTTCGGATTCAGTCGGCGTGGTCGACCAGACGATCGAACACCAGTCCTCCTGCCCATCGCGCACCAGCGGCAAGAACGCCAACGGGCCGGTATCGGTAAAGCGTTGCCAGGCCGTGCGCTGGTGCGGCTGGCTGCTGCGCACGCTGGTGACGATGGCGTTGTGCAGGTAATCCCATTCACGGGTGGCGGTGCCGGTCAGGCGACGCACCGCAGAGTTGGCACCATCGGCGGCCACCACCAGCGGCGCACGCAAGGTGCGGCCATCGGCCAGGGTCAGCAGCCAGTCATCGCCGGAGCGGCGCATCTGCTCCAGGCGCGCATTGGCCAGCAGGCCAAGGTCGCAGTCGTGCAGGCGATCAAGCAAGGCATCCTGCACCACGCGGTTTTCGACGATGTGCCCGAGCACTTCGGCGTGCACGCTGGCGGCCGAAAAGTGGATCTGCCCGGTGCCGCTGCCGTCCCACACTTGCATCTCGCCGTAAGGGCTGGCGCGGCGCGACACAATGCCGTCCCACACGCCCAGGCGCTCAAGGATGCGCTGGCTGGCGGCCGACAAGGCGCTCACGCGGGGTTCAAAGGCCGCGTCACGGTCGAACGGCTTGACGCTCAGCGGGCTGCCATCGAGCAGCAGCACTTGCAGGCCACTGCCCTGCAACGCCAGCGCCAAGGCGCTTCCGACCATTCCGGCCCCGACAATCAGCACATCTGCGCGCATGTCCATGCTTTAAGCCTGTCTCGCTGGCGGCTTGCGCCGCACGTAAAGGGTTTTGTCGACCCGCGCCACCAGGGTGCCGGAGCCGTCATGAATCTCGACCTTGAGGTGAGGCAGGTATTTCTCGCCGCCAGCGGTCTGTCGACGCACCTCGTCCAGCAAGGCCTCGTCGATGAAAAATTCGGCATACACCGGGCCTTTGCCCGGCGAAATGAAGTCGATGCTCGCGGCCTTGTCCCAGACGATGTAATTGCGGCCCAGGTTCTCCATCAACATCAGCATGTAGAACGGGTCGACCATCGAATACAGGCTACCGCCGAACTGCGTGCCGACGTAATTACGGTTGTACCAGCCCAGGCCCATGCGCACTTTGACGTGGCGAAAATCCGCGCTCATGTGCTGCACGCTGACGCCAGCGCCCAGGTATGGCGGATACAGGGTCATGACCCAACGCAGCAAGCGTGCCTTGCCCAGCCGCGCCACCAGCCACTTACGCATCGGGACGCGTGCCCAGGCCCATGGCCTGACGGGCGAACCAGCGCTTGGCCGGCGGCAACAGATCCAGGCCCAGCAGGCCCATGTTGCGGCCCAGCGCCACCAACGGTTGTGCACTGCCAAACAGGCGCGTGACCTGATCGGAGAAACCCACGGTCAGCTTCTGGTCCATACGCTGGCGCTCGCGGTAGGCCTGCAAGGTCGCCAGGTCGCCCGGCACCGCAGGTCCGGCCAGCAAGGCCTCGGCCAAGGCGCTCGCATCGCGCAGGGACAGGTTGAAGCCCTGCCCGGCAATCGGGTGCAGGCTGTGGGCGGCGTTGCCGAGGACCGCCAGGTGGGAACGCACCTGTTCTTCGGCTTCCACCAGGGTCAGCGGATACAGATGGCGTGCGCCAACCTGCTTCAAGGTGCCCAGGCGATAGCCGAACACGCCCTGCAACTCACTCAGGAAACTGCGCTCGTCGAGTGCCGCCAGGCGCTGGGCGTCCATGCCGATGCGGGTCCAGACCAGCGCGCAGCGGTTGTCCGGCAGCGGCAGCAAGGCCATCGGGCCATCGTCGGTGAAGCGCTCGAAGGCTTCGCCGTTGTGGGCTTCGCTGGGCGTGATGTTGGCGATGAGCGCGCTCTGGTTATACGGACGGGTCTTCACGCCGATGCCCAATTGCTCGCGCAACCCGGAACGGCCGCCATCGGCGAGCACGGCGAGGTCGCATTCCAACACGGTTTCATCGTTGAGGGTCAGGCGATAGCCGTCGGGCAGCGGTTCCATGCGCGTCACTTCTGCCGGGCAGCGCCAGCTGACCACGTCTTTGTCCAGGCCTTGCCACAGGCATTGGCCGAGCCAGGCGTTTTCCACCACATAGCCGAGGGCCGGCACGCCCTCTTCCATGGCGGACAAGCGTGCAGTAGAGAACCGCCCACGGTCAGACACGTGGATCTGCTTGATCGGCTCGGCGCGGCGGGAGATGTCCTGCCAGATGCCCAACCGCTGATAAATCTGCCGCGCACCAAACGACAGCGCCGACGACCGCGCATCGTAGCTTGGCTGGTAGCTGTCGCCCGGTGCGAAAGGTTCGATCAGCACGATCTTCCAGCCCCGCGCCTTGGCCCCGGCCTGCAACGCCAGCGCCAGGCTGGCGCCCACCAGACCACCGCCGATAATGGCCAGGTTGACCCGGCTCATCGGGCGGCCGCCATCAACGCTTCGATCTCGGCGACGGTCTTGGGCACGCCGCCGGTCAGGATTTCACAGCCTTGCTTGGTCACTACCACGTCGTCCTCGATGCGCACGCCAATGCCACGCCATTTCTTCGCCACGGTCTGGTTGTCCGGCGAAATATAGATCCCCGGCTCCACGGTCAACGCCATGCCGACTTCCAGCACCCGCCATTCACCGCCCACCTTGTACTCGCCCACATCATGCACATCCATGCCCAGCCAGTGGCCGGCGCGGTGCATATAGAAAGGCTTGTAGGCTTCGCTGGCGATCAGTTCACCAACCTCACCTTGCAGCAATCCCAGCTTCACCAGCCCGGCGGTGATGACCTGCACGGTGGCCTCATGGGCCTGGTTCCAGTGTTTGTTCGGCGCGATCTCGGCAAAAGCGGCTTCCTGGGAGGCCAGCACAATCTCGTAGATCGCTTTTTGCTCGGGTGAAAACCTGCCGTTGACCGGCCAGGTGCGGGTGATGTCGCTGGCGTAGCAATCGATCTCGCAACCGGCGTCGATCAGTACCAGGTCGCCGTCCTTGAGCAGCGCGTCATTCTGCTGGTAATGCAGGATGCAGCTGTTGCGCCCGGCGGCGACGATGGAGCCGTAGGCGGGCATTTTCGCGCCGCCTTTGCGGAACTCGTAATCCAGCTCGGCTTCAAGGCTGAACTCATGCAAACCGGCGCGGCTGGCCTGCATCGCCTTGACGTGGGCGGCGCAGGAAATCCGCGCAGCCTCGCGCATCACCTTCACTTCTGCCGCCGATTTATACAGGCGCATGTCGTGGAGCAGATGATCCAGCGCAACAAATTCGTTCGGCGGCTGGGCGCCCAGGTGCGCTTTAGAGCGGATCACGTTGATCCACTCCATCACGTGCCGGTCGAACTCAGCATTGCTGCCCATCGCTGAATAGACCCGGTCGCGGCCTTCGATCAGGCCGGGCAGGATGTCGTCGATATCGGTGATGGGAAACGCATCGTCAGCGCCAAATTCGCGAATTGCGCCTTCGGTGCCGGCGCGCAGGCCGTCCCACAGTTCGCGCTCGGCGTTGCGTTCGCGGCAGAACAGCACGTATTCGCCATGCTGGCGACCGGGCATCAGCACGATCACCGCTTCCGGTTCGGGGAAGCCGCTCAGGTACTGAAAGTCGCTGTCCTGGCGGTAGACGTGCTCGACATCACGATTGCGGATGGCCACGGCGGCGGCCGGCAGGATCGCGATGCTGTTGGGTTCCATCTGCGCCATGAGCGCCTTGCGGCGGCGGGTGTATTCCGCTTTGGGGATATGGATCATGGGCAGATGGACTTCCTTTCTTAGTGCGGCGAAGGCCTTAGTGCAACGACGGTTTAAGAGCGGCGGGTTCAGCGGACTTTCGGGTCTCGGTGAACAGCAGCAACGGCGCGACGCGCAGGTATTCCATGACTTCCATGTAGTCGCCTTCGCCGTCTTCGGATTCTTCCAGCGCGTCTTGCACTTGGGAGATCGCGGCGAGGTCCTGCAGCACTTCCTTGGCGTCGGTGCTCAGCTCCAGGCCGCCGGCGTTGACGCCGAAACCGTGGAGGAAACCCTGGCACCATTGGCCCAGTGCGGCGGCGCGTTCGGTGAGCGGCGCGTCGTCGGTCGGCAGCAGCAGGACCACGGTGACGTCATCACCGGTCAGCTCGCCCTTGACCATCTCTTGCAGGCCGATCAGCGCGTTGCGCACGTTGTCGGTCGGTTCGGTTTCCAGCAGCTCGGCCACGTCAGCCAGCCAGTTGTCGGCATCAAAGCCAACGCCAGTGCAGCTGCGGCCCAACAACACGCCGTGCAGTTCGGCAGGCGAGCAAGGGTGGCCGCTGGTGCTCAACAGTGTGGAAAAAGCGTCGTACGGGGAGTTCTTAATGGGCATGGTGAGCTAGGCGCCAGACGGCGCAATGTCTAGAATGGAGCGCTGTATCCTAGCACCGGCAGACGTACCAAGACTATCAAGGGCGTCAGATCGTTTATCCTGCAGTTGCCATTCATCAGACAAAATCCAGTGGAACCCAATGGAAGACACCGACCTGCAAGCGCTGATGGCCAGACTCGAATTGCTAATTACTCGGGTCGAGCAACTTAAGAGTCAAAACGGACTCCTATTAGCTCAGGAAAAGACCTGGCGCGAGGAACGCGCTCACCTCATTGAAAAAAACGAAATCGCCCGGCGTAAGGTCGAATCGATGATTTCGCGCCTGAAGGCCCTGGAGCAAGACTCATGAGTTCAAGCAATAGCGTCACCGTGCAGATCCTCGACAAAGAATATTCGATCATCTGCCCCCAGGAAGAGCGCAATAACCTGGTGAGCGCCGCCCGCTACCTGGATGGCAAGATGCGTGAAATCCGCAGCAGCGGCAAAGTGATCGGCGCCGATCGTATCGCCGTGATGGCCGCGCTGAACATTACCCACGATCTGCTGCATAAGCAGGAACGCCCTGACGTACAGGCCAGCGGCTCGACCCGCGAGCAGGTGCGTGACCTGCTTGAACGTGTCGACCTGGTGCTTTCCAGCGACACAGAGCAACCCAAGGGCTGATCCCCGCGACTGTTTAAGGTATACTCGCCCCACTCCCTGGCGTGCTTGCCAGTCGGCGATGTCCCGGAGCCGATTCGCACTACCCTGGAAGTTGCACGTTGGGCTGGTGTGCATGTCCGCTAGACGGAAAGCCTTAAAGCCTACTGCTTCTTCCACCTTGAACTTTCGGGTTCAAGGGCTTAGTCGACAGCGGTTCTGTCGGGGAGCCTGAATTCCCAAACTCAATGCCAGTCCCCGGACTGGCATTGTTTTATGAGCCGAAAACCCATGACCGAACCTGCGCCGCTTTCCCGTCCGCAACTTCGACGCATGTTGCGCAAAGCCCGCCGCGCCCTGACGCCGAGCGAGCAGCGCCAAGCCGCCCACGGCCTGTATCGGCAACTGGCACAGCACCCGCTGTTTCGCCGAGCCAAACATATTTCCTTATATCTACCGACGGACGGTGAAATCGATCCGCGCCTGCTGCTGCGTGCCGCTCAGCGCCGGGGCAAGGCCACTTACCTGCCGGTGCTCAGCGCCTGGCCGCGCACCAAGATGGTGTTCCAGCGCGTTAAGCCTGGGGAAAAGCTGCGGCCCAACCGTTTTCGGATCCTGGAGCCACGAGTCAACGCCAAGCGCCAGCGCAAGGTGTGGGCGCTGGACCTGGTGTTGCTGCCGTTGGTGGGGTTCGATGACGCCGGCGGTCGCCTGGGCATGGGCGGCGGTTTCTACGACCGCAGCCTGGCGTATCTGGCGCGCCGCCAAAACTGGCGCAAGCCGACGCTGCTGGGCCTGGCCCATGAATGTCAGAAGGTTGATCGATTGGCACAAGCCAGTTGGGATGTGCCATTGGCTGGCACCGTCACGGATAAGCAGTGGTATGTCGCAAAAACGCCGCTTGAAGCAGCGGCGTCTTGAAGAAGGGTTAACGCTTGAACGGTTGCGGCTGCTGTTGAGCCAGTTCAACGGGAGCATCGGTCTTGTTCGACCACAAGCTTTGGGCATACCCGGTGGTCACGACGCCCAGACCAAACAAAATCACCAAAATCCATAGTAAATCCGGTTTACGTTGCATCGATTGCCCCCCTTCAGGCACCTCGTACACGATGACAACAACGTTCCAAAGTAGTCCGTTGCAGCGGCGTCAAGCTTAAAGGCCGGCATTTTGCGGTAACGTGAACCAACACGCAAACCTTGGCGCCAACCGACTGTCGGTTTGTCATCAAATTGCCTGACAACTTGCCCACTGCCTTTTTCAGGAGCCCAAAAATGGCCTACTGGCTGATGAAATCCGAGCCCGACGAACTGTCCATCAAAGGCCTGGAAAAGCTCGGCGAAGCGCGCTGGGACGGCGTGCGCAATTACCAGGCGCGCAATTTCCTGCGCGCCATGGCCGTCGGCGATGAGTTTTTCTTCTACCACTCCAGTTGCCCCGAGCCAGGCATCGCCGGTATCGGCAAGATTGTCGAGGCGGCCTATCCGGACCCGACCGCGCTGGAGCCGGACAGCCACTATTTCGACGCCAAGGCCACCTCGGAGAAAAACCCGTGGACGGCGATCAACGTCGCGCACGTCCGGACTTTTCCAAAGGTGCTGGGCCTGGGCTACCTGAAACAGCAGACCGCCCTCGCCGAGTTGCCGCTGGTGCAAAAGGGCAGCCGGTTGTCGGTGATGCCAGTCACCGCTGAACAATGGGCCGCGGTACTGGCACTGCACTGAAACTTCGAAACAAGCGCAGACACACCTGTCCGAACGGCTAGTCGTCGCGGGGCCTTGGGTTTGGCAAAATCGTCGATCCCTTTTATCAAGGAGGAAGGCCCCGTGACTCGCGCCCCCTACCTGCCTGCTATTGACGGCCTGCGTGCCATCGCCGTGCTCAGCGTGATCATCTACCACATGGATTACATCGACCTGCTGCCGGGTGGTTTCACCGGCGTGGACATGTTTTTCGTGATTTCCGGGTACGTGATCAGCCAGTCGCTGTGGGACCGTCGCGAACTGGGCCTGGGCGCCTACCTGAAAGATTTTTACCGACGCCGCTTGCTGCGCATCCTGCCCGCGCTGCTGGTAATGCTCAGTGTGAGCGTGGTGCTGTCGGCGATGTTCATGCCACAGTTCTGGCTCAGCGAAATGATCAACAGCACGGGGCTGGCGGCTTTTTTTGGCTTGAGCAACTTCGTGCTGGCGTGGAGCACCGACACCTACTTTTCACCCGGCGCCGAACTCAACCCCTACCTGCACACCTGGTCATTGGGGGTAGAAGAACAGTTCTACGTAATCTTTCCCGTGCTGTTCTTTATATGGCTGCGCTGCCGGCAAGGCGTAGCAATCATTTGGGGGCTGCTGCCGCTGATGGCCGTTGCGTCGCTGATTATCGGCGCCTACCAGGTGAATACCGAGCCGCTGTCAGCGTTTTACCTGCTGCCAGGGCGCTTCTGGGAGCTTGCCGCCGGAGCAATCCTGTTCCAACTGATAGGCACGGCGCCTCGCATGAATCAATGGGCGCCGGCCATGCTCACGGTTGGCATGGGGCTGCTCATCAGTGGTTTTGTGTTCGCCAACCCGAATCAATTCCCCTTTCCCTGGGCGATAGTGACTGTGGCCGGTTCATTGTTCATGATCGCCGGCATCGTGTTACAGGCCGATCAACCAGCCGGCGCGCTGCAACGCCTGTTGCAAAGCGGGTTAGCGACTTACATCGGTCGACTGTCTTATTCGCTTTACCTGTGGCATTGGCCGCTCCTCGTGTTCCTGCGCTGGACCGTCGGGCTTGAGCTGTCAGCGGTTCAACTGCTTTACCCCGTACTGGTACTCGCGCTCGCGGCCGCCTCTTACCACTGTATCGAAGCACCGATCCGCAGCGGCCGCTGCGCGCTGCAACGCAAGGCCTGGCTCACGTTTACCGGCGGGGCGGCCGTCACCGGGCTGCTGTGGCTCGGCGCGCAATGGGTGTCGTTGAACCCGTCGACCCTGTCACTCAGCCAGACTCGCGATACCTACACCTGGTATGCCTACAAACATTACCCCCAGGAAGACTTTGAAACCGTCGACGACCCGCGCCTGAAGGGACGTACGTTGTTTGTTATCGGAGATTCCCATACGGCGGCATACCGCACCCTGTTGAAGCTGGTCTCGCTCAAGCTCGGCGTCACGGTGGTGGAATATGAAATGGGCGGTTGCGGTGTCGTCAGCCTTATCGGCCCCGACCCTGCGCACTGTTCAGCTTCGCGCGAAGCCCAACTCCAGCAGATCGAAGCACGCGCCAAGCCGGGAGACGTGGTGTTCCTGGCCTCGCTGCGCATGCCGGAACTCACCGGACGTGAGTGGCGCGAGGGTGAAACAAAACTGGTCGATGACGCATTGAGCGAACTGAGCGCCGAGAACATCGACGCCGCACGAGCGTCCGCCGACAAGGTGCTGAGCCGATTGCAGGCGGCACGGCTCACTGTGCTGATTGACGCCCCCAAACCGCTGTTCAAAGCCGCGCCCAATCGTTGCTCGGACTGGTTCAACCGCATGAACCCGGTGTGCGCGCCAGGCCTGACCATGCAGCGCGAGCAACTGGAACGCCTGCGTGCACCGCAAATGAAGCTCCTCAAGCAACTGACGGCGGCCTATCCGGGCCTGAGGGTGTGGGACCCACTGCCGCCGCTATGCCCAGGCTCCACCTGCTCAGCCTATGACGACGATGCCAAGCCGCTGTTTTTCGACTCCAACCACCTCAGCGGGCACGGCAACCGTGTCCTGGAACCCGCATTCACTGAAGCCCTGCTGAAGCTGTGGGAAGTGCCGCCTACTGAATGATCAGGTTGTTGAACAACAGGTCTTCGACCACCGGTTTGCCGGTCTCGTCGTTCATCACTTGCTGGGTTTGTTTCAGGGCCTCCTGGCGCAGTTTCTCCTTGCCCTCAACGGTGCTCATGGTCTCGTTGGTCTGCTGGGTAAACAGCGCCACCAACTGGTTACGAATCAACGCGTCGTTGGCTTTGACCGCTGCGGCGGCTTCGGTGCCGGTCACGCGCAGGGCGATATCAGCCTTGAACACCTTGAGCTTCGCCGTACCGTCCAGGCCGTAGTTACCCACGAACGGCGGGCTCAGGCTGATATAGCTGACCTTCGGCGCCTCGCCTTCTTTGGCTTCTTCGGCCTGGGCTGCCATGGGCAAGGTCAGGGCCAGCATCAACAGGATCCACGCTTTCACAGTTCATTCCTCAAATTCGGTGCCGAGTAGCATAACGCTAGTAAGGCTGAGCACAAGCTTATGGCGACTTATCAGGGCCGGGCATGCTCGTTGACCCACGGGCCTACCCTCCTACACTTATCGGCCACGACACCAAAAGGAATAGCCCGATGAAAGCTGTGCTGTGCAAAGCCTTCGGCCCCGCCGAAACCCTGGTGCTGGAAGAAATCGCCAGCCCGGCGATCAAGAAGAACGAAATCCTGTTGGAGGTGCATGCGGCGGGGGTGAATTTCCCGGACACCTTGATCATCGAGGGCAAGTACCAGTTCAAGCCGCCCTTTCCGTTTTCGCCGGGTGGCGAGGCGGCCGGCGTGGTCAGCGAAGTGGGTGAGAAAGTCAGCCATTTGAAAGTCGGCGACCGGGTCATGGCCCTCACCGGCTGGGGCAGCTTTGCCGAGCAGGTCGCGGTGCCGGGCTATAACGTGCTGCCGATCCCGCCAAGCATGGACTTCAACACCGCCGCCGCCTTCAGCATGACCTACGGCACCTCGATGCATGCGCTTAAACAACGCGCCAACCTGCAACCTGGCGAAACCTTGCTGGTGCTCGGCGCGTCCGGCGGTGTAGGCCTGGCCGCCGTGGAAATCGGCAAGGCCATAGGCGCCCGCGTAATCGCCGCCGCCAGCAGTGCCGACAAACTTGCCGTGGCCAAGGCCGCCGGCGCCGATGAGCTGATCAACTACAGCGAAACCAGCCTGAAAGATGAGATCAAGCGCCTCACCGATGGCAACGGCGCCGATGTGATCTACGACCCGGTGGGCGGCGACCTGTTTGACCAAGCCATCCGCGCGATCGCCTGGAACGGCCGCTTGCTGGTGGTGGGTTTTGCCAGCGGACGCATTCCAGAGCTGCCGGTGAACCTGGCGCTGCTCAAGGGCGCGGCGGTAGTCGGGGTGTTCTGGGGCTCTTTTGCCCAGCGCCAGCCGCAGGATAATGCGGCGAACTTCCAGCAATTGTTCACCTGGTATGGCGAGGGCAAGCTCAAGCCACTGGTGTCGCAGGTGTATCCGCTCGAACAGGCCGCCCAGGCGATCAATGACCTGGGACAGCGCAAGGCGGTAGGCAAGGTGGTCGTCCAGACCCGGTAATAACCCTTTGAAACGCGATCAATGTGGGAGGGGGCTTGCCCCCGATTGCAGTGGATCAGTTGACACATCTGTTGACTGAATCACCGCTATCGGGAGCAAACCCCCTCCCACATTTGGATCTCCACCCGCCTCAGAAACTGTTTGCGACCACCACTTATCTATTCGCGACATGTTCGTAAGAGAACATGCACTTGCGCTCATTTCCCGTGTTTGCCGCCAAGATGCAATGCTATTTTCGGTAACGAAACTGTAACATTCGCATCCGCAGTCAAAACAAGAAATTTGGAGCTCTTGAATGTTTGCTTTCTTTCGTCCTGCCGCGCACCAGGCACCCCTGCCTGAAGAAAAAATAGACAGTACCTACCGACGACTGCGCTGGCAGATCTTCGCCGGTATTTTCTTTGGTTACGCCGGTTATTACCTGCTGCGTAAAAACTTCTCCCTGGCCATGCCTTATCTGATCGACGAGGGTTACACCCGCGGTCAACTGGGCCTGGCAATGTCGGCCATTGCGATTGCCTACGGCCTGTCCAAGTTCCTCATGGGCCTGGTGTCCGACCGTTCCAACCCTCGCTACTTCCTGCCTTTCGGTCTACTGGTGTCGGCAGGCGTGATGTTCATTTTCGGTTTCGCGCCCTGGGCAACGTCCAGCGTGACCATGATGTTCATTCTGCTGTTCATCAACGGCTGGGCCCAGGGCATGGGCTGGCCGCCAAGTGGGCGGACCATGGTGCACTGGTGGTCGCAGAAAGAACGCGGCGGCGTGGTTTCGGTGTGGAACGTGGCGCACAACGTCGGCGGCGGCCTGATCGGCCCGTTGTTCCTGCTGGGCATGGCCTTGTTCAACGACTGGCACGCTGCCTTCTACGTGCCGGCCACTGTGGCCTTGGCGGTAGCAGCCTTTGCCTTCATCACCATGCGCGATACCCCGCAATCGGTCGGCCTGCCGCCCATCGAGAAGTACAAGAACGACTACCCGGAAGGCTACGACGCCAGCCATGAAGAAGAATTCAGCGCCAAGGAAATCTTCGTCAAATACGTGCTGCGCAACAAAATGCTGTGGTACATCGCCTTCGCCAACGTGTTCGTTTACCTGCTGCGCTACGGCGTGCTGGACTGGGCGCCAACCTACCTGAAGGAAGCCAAGCACTTCGACGTAGATAAAACGTCCTGGGCGTACTTCTTCTACGAGTGGGCAGGCATTCCAGGCACACTGTTGTGCGGCTGGATGTCGGACAAGATCTTCCGTGGCAACCGTGGCCTGACGGGCGTGGTGTTCATGGCACTGGTGACCGTGGCAACCCTGGTTTACTGGCTCAATCCGCCGGGCAACCCGATGATCGACATGATTGCGCTGTTCTCCATCGGCTTCCTGATCTATGGCCCGGTGATGCTGATCGGCCTGCAGGCGCTGGAACTGGCCCCGAAGAAAGCCGCCGGTACGGCTGCGGGCTTCACCGGTCTGTTCGGTTACCTGGGTGGTTCGGTGGCCGCGAGTGCGGCGATGGGCTACACCGTGGACCACTTCGGCTGGGACGGTGGTTTCGTACTGCTGATCGGCGCGTGCCTGCTGGCGATCGCATTCCTGATCCCAACGCTGTGGCACACCAATAGCGTCAGCTCGGCGCGTTAATCGCCTGAGCAACCCTTTGCACACCGCTTGAGCCGCGCCTCCAGATTCTTATCTGGCATGGCGTGGCTACGCAGGGCGTTCACGGTCTGCTCGACATAATCGCGCGTAGTGCCGTAACGCCCGCAAGCGCTCTGCAACACGTGATTAAGGATGACGTCGGGTAAATTGCCTGCGTAACTGGGCAAATGCCGTTCCAATACAAACCCCAATGCCTGCACCTGACTGCCATCTTCCAGACGGCAGCTGAGCCAGTGTGGCCGGTACGACGGGTATGGCATCTCGCGCTGCCACAAGGCGTAAAGCGAGGCCTCCAGCTGATCCTCCGGCAAGCGGTAGGCGAACCCGCTGCACGAGCCACCGCGATCCAGCCCGAACACCAACCCCGGCGTTTCCGGCGTACCCCGATGCTCGTGGGACCACAGATACAGGCCCCGGTGATAACCGTGGACCCGTGCCCGCAGCCGTTCGGCGGACGAGCATTCAGGACGCCAGATCAGCGAACCGTACGCAAATAACCAGACCGGCCCACCCTTGTGCCGGCCCATGGTGGCCTGCATCGAGCTCATCAACTGTTCGTGAGTGAGTTGCGGCCCCAGATCGAGCCGCGGAGGGTAAGCCAATTGCTGAAGATCGGTTTCAATGGCGGTCATGGCGAAAAGCGGTACGCCTCCTGTGTGTTACCAGTTGTAAGCAACTTTACCGTAATAAAACGCGCCGCTGTAACCGTACGGCGAAAAAGTGCTATAGGCCAAATTGCCACCGCTGCTGGCGAAGGCGTTGACCTTCTCCGGGTATTTATCGGTGACGTTGTCGCCGCCCAGGGTGAAGGTCCAGTTCTTCAACTTGTAGTCGGCCGACAAATCCAGCACCCAGGCTGCCTTGAAGGTCTGGTCGTTGACCTTGTCCGCCTGGTAGCTGGTGAATTCACCATAGCGCACCAGATTGCTGTGCAGTGCCCAATTACCGAACGTGAAGTCGTTACCCAGACTCAGCTTGTGCTGGGGCGTGGTATCGCCGAGCAAACCGATGCGCTCGCGGCGGTCCACACGTACCAGGTTCGCACCAAGGCTGTCGAGGATGGCCGGGTTGGGTTTCACATCGGTCACTTTGGTGTGGTTGTAGTTGTAGCCTACGGTGCTGTTCCAACGCACGCCGCTGTCGAACAGGTAGCGATAGTTGGCCACCAGGTCCACGCCATCGGTGCTGGTGTCGGTGGCGTTGGTGAAGTAGCGGGCGGTGGTGTAGTCGATGTTGCCCACGCCGTTGGCCTGCAGATAGGCCCGCGTCGCCGCGTTTATGCCAAGGTTGGAGGACAGGCTGATACGGTCACGGATGTCGATGCGGTACACATCCACGGTCACCGTCAGGTCATCGGCCGGCTCAAGCACCAGGCCCAGGCTGTAGTTGCGCGACTTCTCGGCCTTGAGGTCCTCGGCGCCGAGCAAGCGCGCCACCTGGCTGTTGGCCGGGAAGGTGCCGGCTTCCTGGATGGTGCTGCCGATCAACTGCGACGAGGTGTAGGCAAAGTTCTGCTGCGCCAGGGAGGGCGCGCGGAAACCGTTGGAAACACTGCCGCGCAAGGCCACTTGCGGGGTGAAGTCATAGCGGGCTGACAGCGAGCCGCTGACATTGGAGCCGAAATCACTGTAATCCTCATGACGCACGGCGGCCGAGGCGCTGAGTTTTTCGGTGAAATTGGTTTCCAGGTCCAGGTACTGGGCCCAATTGTGACGCGAGCTGGTGCCGGCATCGGCATCCCGGAAACCGCCCAGCCCGGAGCTGCCGGTCTGGAAGTAGGATGCCGGCTCGCCGGCTTCGATTTCATAGCCCTGGTGCAGGTATTCGCCACCAAACGCCACGGACACCGGGTACGGCAGCCAACCCACATCAAACTCACGGGACAGGTCCAGGCTGACTTGTTTCTGGTCGTTGCTCAGGGTGCCGTTGTCGAACTTGCGCGGCGTGGCCAGGCCCAGGGAGGTGTTGATGGTTTCGGTGCTGAGTGCGTACTGGTTCTTGCCGTAGTTGGCCGACAAGTCGTAATGCCAGTCGTAGGCCAGCAAGCCGCGCAAGCCCACCACCAGCGAGGTGTCTTCGAGGTTGCCCTTGATCAACGGCAGGTAACCGTTGGGGTTGAGCGCAGGGATATTGTTGGCCGCATTGCTCGCCCGGTAGAACGCCGCTGTCTCGCCGCGCCGCTTGCTGTAGCCGCCGAAGGTGTAGAACTCGGCCGAGTCGTTGAAGGAATATTCGGAGTTGAACTGGAACTTGCCTTCATTGGTAGCCGGCTCGCCCTGACGGAAAACACGCTGGCCGTAGGTGGTAGAACCGACACTGCCCGCACGGTAGTCATCGCCGGCGCGGTTGGTGTAATCGTTGTCGGCGCCTTCGGCAGAGAGGTTTATAAAGCCGTTGTCGCCCAATGCCAGGCCGGTGTTGCCGCTGACATTACGCTGGATACCGTCGCCCTTCTTGTATTCGCCGAACTTGGTGGAGATCGAGCCGCCGTGGTCGGCGTGCTTGAGGATCACGTTGATCACCCCGGCAATCGCATCCGAGCCGTAGCGCGCCGAGGTACCGTCGCGCAGCACTTCGATATGGTCCACCGCCGACAGCGGGATCGCATTCAGGTCCGCCGGCGCCGAGCCACGCCCCACCGCACCGCCCAGATTGACGAAGGCACTGGTGTGGCGGCGCTTGCCGTTGACCAGCACCAGCACCTGATCGGGTGACAGGCCACGCAATTGCGCAGGTCGCACCAGCTCGGCGCCATCCACCAGGCTTGGGCGCGGGAAATTGATGGATGGAATCAGGCGCGCCAGCACCGCGCCCAGCTCATCGGAGCCGGTGCTGCGCAGGCTTTCGCCGGAGATCACATCAATGGGTGACAGCGACGCACTGGCCGTGCGCTCCTGAGCACGGGTGCCGGTGACGATTACCGTGTCGAGTCTGGGTGCATCGGTGGCGGACGTTTCGGCCGCAAAGACTGGATTGAAACCCACAGCGGTCAGCAAATTGGCCGACAAAATCGCCATGTACAGCGCGTGTTTGTTGTAGCTCCCCATACCGCTCCCCTTGGAATCAAGACCCGGCGCTTCAATGCGCTGAGTGCGTACGATCGATCCGGCTGGCGGGCGGTGGCGGTCAGTTGTTGGTTATTGGCAGAAAATCGGTAGTCCGTTGCGTTATAGCTTAAAGATATTCATGTAACAAATTAAATACCTTTAAAGAATAAGCGAATGCATAAGCCCGGCACCCTTTCATCAGGATTATGTGCAGCAATCCCGCTAGTTTCAGCCCCGGTTCAGCCTGGGCTCGCGTCA
Source organism: Pseudomonas sp. LG1E9 (assembly GCF_003290225.1). Classification (NCBI taxonomy): domain Bacteria; kingdom Pseudomonadati; phylum Pseudomonadota; class Gammaproteobacteria; order Pseudomonadales; family Pseudomonadaceae; genus Pseudomonas; species Pseudomonas sp. LG1E9. The sequence continues at coordinate 413,184 of NZ_CP029983.1, forward strand.
AACCGTCAAAATAGTGCGCACATCACGACCCACTTAGCCGCCCATCAAACCGACTACCGAGGTCGCACCCATGAAAAGATTCCGACTGCCTGGCCTGTTATTGCTGGCCCAGGCCACCACCGCGCTGGCCAGCGAAGCGCCCGTTACCGAAGACGACAAAGGCTTCTGGTACGCGCAGACCAGCGTCTATACCCGCCACTTCGCGCCGGATAAGGACCACAACAACAACCAGGACCTGATTGGCCTGGAGCGCAATGAGGCATCAGGGTGGGTGTATGGCGGGGCGACCTTTCGCAACTCGTTCAGCCAGCGCTCGTACTACGCTTACGCGGGCAAGCGCTATGACATGAACGACTATCCGGTGTACCTGAAGGTTACGGGCGGGGCGATCCAGGGCTATCGCGGCAAGTACCGCGACAAGATCCCCTTGAACCGTTTCGGCGTGGCGCCGGTGATCATTCCGTCAGTAGGCACCTATTACGGGCCTGTGGCGGCGGAGTTGGTGTTGCTGGGGTTCAATGCGGCGATGGTGACGACCGGCGTGCGCTTTTAAGGGCGCGGCGCGTAGGCGAATACGTCGGCGCGCATCTGGTGCGCATCCATGCCAGCGTCGACCAGCGCATCCAAGGTGCCGTAGATCATCGCCGGTGAACCGCTGGCGTAGACGTGTACAGCCTTGAGGTCGACGATGTCCTCGCACACGGCTTCATGGAGCAAACCGCAGCGCCCTTCCCAGCCGCACAAATCGCTGACGACTTTGTGCAGGAACAGGTTAGGCAATTGCAGCCACTGGTCCCAGTGCTCGATATCGTAAAAGTCTTCCGGGCGACGCACGCCCCAGTACAGGTGCACCGGGTGCTTGAAGCCGGAGGCGCGGCAATGTTCGATCAGGCTGTGCATCTGCGCCATGCCGGTGCCGGCGGCGATCAACACCAGCGGACCGTCCGGTAACTCGGCCAGGTGAGTGTCACCAAACGGCAGTTCTACGCGGGCCATCTGGTTACGTTGCAGTTGTTCCAGCAGGCTGCGCGCACTGTCCTCGCGGGCCAGCACATGCAGTTCCAGCTCGCGTCCGGCGTGAGGCGCCGATGCCAGGGAAAAGGCTGATTTCTCGCCATTTTCCCGTTCGATCATCAGGTACTGCCCGGCGTGGTAACGCACCGTCTTGCCGGCCGGAGCCCGCAGGCGCACGCGCCACACATCACCACCGACCTCTACGCATTCACTCAATTGACACGACAACTTGCGCAACGGCAACTCTCCCGGCGCCAGCACGCCATCCCACAACACAATGCAATCTTCCAGCGGTTCGGCGATGCAGGTGTAGAACTCACCGTGATCGCGTACCTCACCGGCTTGCTGCACCCGACCTTCCACCAGCAGCGCGGCACACACATGGCACACGCCGTTGCGACAGGCCTGGGGGCATTCGTAGCCCAGGCGGCGCGCGCCTTCGAGGATTCGCTCGCCGGGGACCAGCTCCAGCACAGCGCCGGAAGGTTGCAGGGTTACACGCATCAATCTATTCCCAATTCTTTCCACATCGCATCGACGCGCGCGGTCACGGCTTCATCCTTGACGATCACCCGACCCCATTCGCGGGTGGTTTCACCCGGCCATTTGTGGGTGGCATCCAGGCCCATCTTGGAGCCAAGGCCAGATACCGGCGACGCGAAGTCGAGGTAGTCGATCGGCGTGTTGTCGATCATCACCGTATCGCGCTTGGGGTCCATGCGCGTGGTGATGGCCCAGATCACGTCGTTCCAGTCGCGGGCGTTGATGTCGTCGTCGGTGACAATAACGAACTTGGTGTACATGAACTGTCGCAAAAACGACCACACACCCAGCATGACGCGCTTGGCATGGCCCGGATACGACTTCTTCATGGTCACGATGGCCATGCGATACGAACAGCCTTCCGGCGGCAGGTAGAAGTCGGTGATTTCCGGGAATTGCTTTTGCAGGATCGGCACGAACACTTCGTTGAGTGCCACGCCGAGAATCGCCGGCTCATCCGGTGGACGGCCGGTGTAGGTGCTGTGGTAGATCGGCTTGATCCGGTGGGTGATGCGCTCGACGGTGAACACCGGGAAGCTGTCGACTTCGTTGTAGTAGCCGGTGTGGTCGCCGTAAGGGCCTTCGTCGGCCATCTCGCCAGGGTGGATCACGCCTTCGAGGATGATTTCAGCAGTGGCCGGTACTTGCAGGTCGTTGCCACGGCACTTCACCAGCTCGGTGCGGTTGCCGCGCAGCAGACCGGCGAAGGCGTATTCGGACAGGCTGTCCGGCACCGGGGTCACGGCGCCGAGGATGGTGGCCGGGTCGGCGCCCAGGGCCACGGAGACCGGGAACGGCTGGCCAGGGTGTTTTTCGCACCACTCACGGAAGTCCAGCGCGCCGCCACGGTGGCTCAGCCAACGCATGATCACCTTGTTGCGGCCGATCACTTGCTGACGGTAGATGCCGAGGTTCTGACGGTCCTTGTTCGGGCCTTTGGTGACAGTCAGGCCCCAGGTGATCAGCGGGCCGACGTCGCCAGGCCAGCAGGTTTGCACCGGGAGCATGGCCAGGTCGACGTCATCGCCCTCAATGACCACTTCCTGGCACACGGCGTCCTTGACCACCTTGGGCGCCATGGCAATGATCTTGCGGAAGATCGGCAACTTCGACCAGGCGTCCTTCAAGCCCTTGGGCGGCTCGGGCTCCTTGAGGAAGGCCAGCAGCTTGCCGATCTCGCGCAGTTCGCTGACCGACTCGGCGCCCATGCCGAACGCCACGCGGTCGGGCGTGCCGAACAGGTTGCCGAGCACCGGAATATCAAAGCCGGTCGGGTTTTCGAACAGCAGCGCCGGGCCCTTGTTACGCAGGGTGCGGTCGCAAATCTCAGTCATTTCCAGCACCGGGGACACCGGCACCTGGATGCGTTTCAACTCTCCGCGCTGCTCAAGTTGCTGCACGAAATCCCGAAGATCCTTGAATTTCATTAACCATGCCACCCGTAAAATAGGCGTACATCCTACCTGCTCTGAGGCTGGCTGGCAGCCTATCGCGGTGCTTTTGGGTGCCAACGGTGCTTAAAAAGCAGGCGAAAAAAAATGGCGCCCCTGAGGGCACCATTCTTTCGGACCTGAAACGTCGTATTACTTACGCTTCATCGACAGGAAGAACTCGTCGTTGGTCTTGGTGGTTTTCAGCTTGTCGATCAGGAACTCGATGGCTGCAACTTCATCCATCGGGTGCAGCAGCTTGCGCAGGATCCACATGCGCTGCAGTTCGTCGTCGGCTGTCAGCAACTCTTCGCGGCGGGTGCCGGAACGGTTGATGTTGATCGCCGGGAACACGCGCTTTTCTGCGATGCGACGGTCCAAAGGCAGTTCCATGTTGCCGGTACCCTTGAACTCTTCGTAAATCACTTCGTCCATCTTCGAACCGGTTTCAACCAGTGCGGTGGCGATGATGGTCAGCGAGCCGCCTTCTTCGATGTTCCGCGCAGCGCCGAAGAAACGCTTCGGTTTCTCCAGGGCGTGGGCATCGACACCACCGGTCAGTACCTTGCCGGAGCTCGGGATCACGGTGTTGTAGGCACGGGCCAGACGGGTGATGGAATCGAGCAGGATCACCACGTCCTTCTTGTGTTCGACCAGGCGCTTGGCCTTCTCGATCACCATTTCGGCAACCTGCACGTGGCGGGTTGGCGGCTCATCGAACGTCGAGGCAACCACTTCGCCGCGCACGGTGCGCTGCATTTCGGTTACTTCTTCCGGACGTTCATCGATCAGCAATACGATCAGGTGAACCTCAGGGTTGTTACGGGCGATGTTCGCTGCAATGTTCTGCAGCATGATCGTTTTACCGGCTTTCGGCGGTGCGACGATCAGGCCACGCTGGCCTTTGCCGATCGGGGCGCACAGGTCGATTACACGACCGGTCAAGTCTTCGGTGGAACCGTTACCGGCTTCCATCTTCATGCGCACGGTCGGGAACAGCGGGGTCAGGTTCTCGAAGAGAATCTTGTTTTTCGCGTTCTCTGGACGATCGAAGTTGATCGTATCGACCTTGAGCAGGGCGAAGTAACGCTCGCCTTCCTTCGGAGGGCGGATCTTGCCAACGATGGTGTCACCGGTGCGCAAGTTGAAGCGACGGATCTGGCTCGGCGAGACGTAGATATCGTCTGGGCCGGCGAGATAGGAGGCGTCTGCAGAGCGGAGGAAGCCGAAGCCGTCCTGGAGAATCTCCAGCACGCCATCACCGGAGATTTCCTCGCCGCTTTTCGCGTGCTTCTTGAGCAGGGAGAAAATCACGTCCTGCTTGCGCGAACGGGCCATATTTTCTATGCCCATTTCTTCGGCCAGTTGGAGCAGGTCGGTAATCGGCTTTTGCTTGAGTTCAGTCAGATTCATATAGGAATGACGTAATCATTTATGGAGGGGGGGGAAATTAAGCTTTTGGCTTAATGAGGCCGCGCCGCAGAGAAGGCGACAGGATCGCGTACTAATCGAAAAGGAATGCGTCGGCGACGGCTTGCAGGGGGCAGTGGAGAAACCAGTGCGGGGCCGAATGTACCACCTGAATTTCGGAGCGTCTAGCCCTGTTTAACGAAAAAGCCCCGCGATTTGCGGGGCCTTTTTGACGACGCTTAGATGTTGGCGTCGAGGAAAGCTTGCAGCTGGGACTTCGACAGCGCACCCACTTTAGTGGCTTCGACGTTGCCGTTCTTGAACAGCATCAGCGTAGGAATACCGCGCACGCCGTGCTTGGCCGGGGTTTCCTGGTTATCGTCGATGTTCAGCTTGGCAATGGTCAGCTTGCCTTCGTAAGTGGTTGCAATGTCGTCCAGGACCGGAGCGATCATTTTGCAAGGGCCACACCATTCAGCCCAGTAGTCAACCAGCACCGGGCCGTCAGCCTTGAGTACTTCGGCCTCAAAGGTCGCGTCGGTGACGTGCTTGATAAGATCGTTGCTCATGGATGTCTCCGGATTGTAAGCAAAAAAAACGTTGCCCATCATAGCCGCCCTTCCCCCGTTCAGGAAGCCGCCTCTGATTGAGTCTTGCTATGGCGGTGCATGAGTTTGGGTATGGCCCGACTCACGGCGTGACAGGCGTCACGAAGGCAATGCCCGTACGCAACGCCGCGTTCCGTACGTGCTCCTGCATGGTTTTCTGTGCCGCCGCACTGGCGCGGCGGGCCAGTGCGCGCAGTATCTTGCGATGTTCCTGCCAGGTTTCCATGGCCCGCTCTGGCCGGATGAACGGTAGTTTCTGGCTCTCCAGGAACACCTCGGCGCTGGCACTCAGGATACTCACCATTGCCTGGTTGCCGCTGGCCAGCAGGATGCGCTGGTGGAATTCGAAGTCCAATCGCGCCGCCGCTTCGAAGTCGCCGGCCTTGAGCACCTTGCGCATCGCCTCGACGTTATCCTCAAGACTGTCCAATTCATCAATGGTCAGCGTCACCGCCGCCAGCCCCGCCGCAAAGCCCTCCAGGGCATAGCGCAACTGGAAGATGTCCAGCGGCGTGGCCTGGGCCGCGAACGGCCAGGCAAATCCCGGCGCCTCCTCAGCCGCCTGCACGAATACACCTTTGCCCGGCTGCACGCTGACCAAGCCCAAAGCACTCAAGGACGACAATGCCTCGCGCAACGACGCCCGACTCACGCCCAACTGCACCGCCAGGTCGCGCTGGGACGGCAATGCGTCGCCCGGCACAAAACCCTGTTCCTTGATCAGTTTGCGGATGGCCTGCAGGGCCGCTTCCGGTACGGCTTGGGCGATGGAATTCATAAAAAACTCAAGGTTCCAGACAACTGAGTGGCTAGTTGTAAAGCTAATCGCGGCCGGCGGCAAGCCACGCCCCAAAGGGGCTCGCGGGGTTTTATCGGCGCTCGAAAAGAGTGCGAAAAGCTCACTCACTGTTCAGACCAGTAAGACCACAGCACCTCAACAAATCCCAGCCCCGCACGCCATTCCCTGCGTGCTGGCATGGGCTATGCACTGAGCAAATTCAGAAAATTCCTTCGCCCTTCTCGGAGAGTTGCCATGACCAAGCGCTACAGCGCCCTGCTCACTGCCCTGTTTGCCAGCCTGATGCTCATCCAGGCACCCGCCCAGGCCAACGGTCTGGACGATATTGTCGCCCGTGGCACCCTCAAGGTCGCAGTGCCCCAGGACTTCCCGCCATTCGGCTCTGTCGGCCCGGACATGAAGCCACGCGGCCTGGATATCGACACCGCCAAGCTGCTGGCCGACCAACTCAAGGTCAAACTGGAGCTGACCCCGGTCAACAGCACCAACCGCATCCCGTTCCTCACCACCGGCAAGGTCGACCTGGTGATCTCAAGCCTGGGCAAGAACCCTGAGCGGGAAAAGGTCATCGACTTCTCCAAGGCTTACGCGCCGTTCTACCTGGCGGTGTTCGGCCCACCGGATGCCGCCATCAGCAGCCTCGACGACCTCAAGGGCAAGACCATCAGCGTGACCCGTGGCGCCATCGAAGACATCGAGCTGACCGCCGTAGCGCCCAAGGAAGCCACCATCAAGCGCTTCGAAGACAACAACTCGACCATCGCCGCCTACCTGGCCGGCCAAGTTGACCTGATCGCCAGCGGCAACGTGGTGATGGTCGCGATCAGCGAACGCAACCCAAAACGCGTGCCGGCGCTGAAGGTAAAACTCAAGGACTCGCCGGTGTACGTCGGCGTGAACAAAAACGAGCCGGCGCTGCTGGAGAAGGTCAACCAGATCCTGGTCGCGGGCAAGGCTGACGGCAGCCTGCAAAAGAACGCGATGCAGTGGCTCAAAGAGCCGCTGCCTGCTGATCTCTGATACGACGGAGCTGACTTCATGGCGTATCAATTTGACTTTGTACCCGTGCTGGCCAATACCGACCTGCTGCTGCGCGGCGCGCTGTTCACCCTTGAGCTGACGGCCATCGGCGCGATCCTCGGCGTGGCCCTGGGTACCGTCGGCGCGGTGGTGCGGGCATGGAAGATCCAGCCGTTTGCCTGGTTCTTCGGCGTCTATGTCGAGTTGATCCGCAACACGCCGTTCCTGGTGCAACTGTTCTTCATCTTCTTCGGCCTGCCGTCCCTGGGGCTGAAGATTACCGAGTGGCAGGCGGCCGTATTGGCGATGGTAATCAACCTGGGGGCCTACTCCACGGAGATTATCCGCGCCGGCATCCAGGCCATTCCCCGTGGGCAACTGGAAGCTGCAGCAGCGTTGGCGATGACGCGCTTCGAGGCGTTCCGCCACGTGGTGCTGCTACCGGCGCTGGGCAAGGTGTGGCCGGCCCTGAGCAGCCAGATCATCATCGTGATGCTCGGCTCAGCGGTGTGCTCGCAAATCGCCACCGAAGAGCTGAGCTTCGCCGCCAACTTTATCCAATCGCGCAATTTCCGCGCATTTGAAACCTATGCACTGACCACCCTGGTGTACCTGTGCATGGCGCTGATGATTCGCCAGTTGCTCAACTGGATCGGCCGCCGCTTTGTGATGAGGAACAGTCGATGAGTGATTTTTCCTTCTGGGACATCGTGCGCAATCTGCTGACCGGCTTGCAGTGGACACTGTTGCTGTCGCTGGTGGCGTTTATCGGCGGCGGCCTGATCGGCTTGCTGGTGATGACCATGCGCATCAGCAACAAGGCGTTCGCGTGCAATGTTGCGCGCACCTACATCGAACTGTTCCAGGGCACGCCGCTGCTGATGCAACTGTTCCTGGTGTTCTTCGGCATCGCCTTGCTGGGGATTGATATTTCGCCCTGGCTGGCGGCAGCGATTGCCCTCACTTTATTTACCAGCGCCTACCTCGCCGAAATCTGGCGCGGCTGCGTCGACTCCATCGCCCACGGGCAGTGGGAAGCCTCGGCCAGCCTGGCGCTTAATCCGCTGGAGCAACTGCGCTATGTGATCCTGCCCCAGGCGCTGCGCATTGCCGTCGCGCCAACGGTGGGGTTCTCGGTGCAGGTGGTCAAAGGCACCGCAGTCACCTCGATCATCGGCTTCACCGAATTGACCAAGACCGGCGGCATGCTCGCCAACGCTACCTTCGAGCCCTTCATGGTCTACGGCCTGGTGGCCCTCGGTTACTTCCTGCTCTGCTACCCCTTGTCCCTCAGTGCGCGCTACCTGGAAAGGAGACTGCATGCCTCTGCTTAGAATTTCCGCCCTGCATAAGTATTACGGCGATCACCACGTCCTCAAAGGCATCGACCTGACCGTTGAAGAAGGCCAGGTGGTGGCGATCATCGGCCGCAGTGGCTCGGGCAAGTCCACCTTGCTGCGCACCCTCAACGGCCTGGAATCGATCAACGACGGCGTGATCGAAGTCGACGGCGAATACCTCGACGCCGCCCGCGCCGACCTGCGCAGCCTGCGGCAGAAAGTCGGCATGGTATTCCAGCAGTTCAACCTGTTCCCGCACCTTACGGTGGGCGAAAACGTGATGCTCGCCCCACAAGTGGTGCAGAAAGTGCCCAAGGCCAAGGCCGCGCAACTGGCAAGACAAATGCTTGAGCGCGTGGGACTGGGCGAGAAGTTCGACGCCTTTCCTGATCGCCTGTCCGGCGGCCAGCAACAGCGCGTCGCCATTGCCCGCGCCCTGGCCATGTCACCCAAAGTGCTGCTGTGCGACGAGATCACCTCGGCCCTGGACCCGGAGCTGGTCAATGAGGTACTCAGCGTCGTCCGTCAGTTGGCCAAGGACGGCATGACCTTGATCATGGTGACCCACGAGATGCGTTTCGCCCGAGAGGTTGGCGACAAGCTGGTGTTCATGCACCAGGGCAAGGTGCATGAAGTTGGCGACCCCAGAATACTGTTCGCCAACCCGCAAACCCCAGAGCTCGCCAACTTCATCGGTTCAGTGGAGCAGCCGGGCTGACCAGTTCGAAATGACCCTGCCCTTCCAGCAAGGTCTGGCTGCGCACCTGCAAAACGTCGGAGGGCAGCTCGGTGTCGATGTCGACCTGGGCGGTCAGTCGCTTTCCGGCCACCGGTGCCACAAGGACCCGGCCCGGCAATAACTGCCCGTTGACAGCTTCACCGGGCAGATGTGCCACCCCCCACGTGACGGGCTGCCCATCCACCTGGGCATGCTTGAGGGTCAGACGAAAGCGCCCCTCACGACCAAAGCGAAAACCTTGCCCATCGGCCGCCCCGACAAACCGCAATGCCATTGCCGAAGGCTCTGCACAGAGTACGCTCAGGTGCACCGTGCGCGTTCCCAGCGGGAAGGATGCGCTTGGGGCCAGTGTCTCCTTGCGAATAACGCCATAGTCGATACGGGGCTGACTGACGGACACCCGGCAATTTTCAGCCCGTACACCCTGGACCATCAACAATGTGCACATCAGTGCAAAGCCCATACCTTTGCGATTAGCGGCCATGGCACACCGCCGATGCTGTCTCGTAGAACGTGTCATTGTCACGCGGGGTCTCGGTGGCCAGATTCAGCAGGCAGGTAGAAGAGTCCGGCAATGAAACCCGCAGGCTTTGCTCGTTATTGGCGTCGTTCAGGAAAATCATGCCCTCGCCCACCACGCTGGTCAGGAAGCGATTGTTATTGTCAAACACCGAAGCGCCCTGAGGCAGCGGCCGACCCTGTTGATCAACGGCGGAGAGCAACATGCGGCGCACTGTCACCACATCAAACGCCACGCTGTTGACCGACCCTCGGCCCGCGGCGAGCACCTGGGTGCCGTTCTTCAGGTCAACACGCTTGGGCAGGGACTGGGTTTGCACTTCGATGCGACTATTGGTGTAGGCCGGCAAGCCGGGGATCACGGCTTGCCCACTGAAGTCGGTCCATACCGGTCCGTGCGGGGTGTCGATTTTCGCGGCGCTGAGCTTGCCCACCGATGCGATGCCAAACGTGTCCTGCACGGCATACGGCGAGAACGTCAACCCACCTTCGTGAGCCACCATGCCGCCTTGCAACTGCCCGGTATAGCTTGTACCCAGCGGGTCCCGATTGACCCCCAGGCCGACGCGGGTGTATCGCGGCATCAAGTCCACCTGACCCCGAACCGATTGCTCCCTGGCACTGAGGTCACGTTCGATACCCACGTCGTAATTCACATACTCATTGACCCGTTCACTGAGCGCGACGCCTGCACGGGCCTGCTTTCCACGATGACTGGTATAGCTGTTCAGGCGACGATCACTGCCCAAGGGCATGCTGACCTGCAAACGCACGGACAGGTCATCGTCCTGGGCGGTGTCGCGCCGCCGGCCTCCACTCGCAGCATCACGGCGTACCTGGCTACCGCCCACTTGCGAGTCGGCGATCAACGCGACATCGGCGTGGCGAAACGACTTGTTCCATGAAGCGAACACATGGTCTGTAGCGTGCCCGTCAAGCTGCGCGCTGCGGGTGTAGCCCAGGGAAAATGCCCCCAGCGTGTTATCGACCCAGCTCAGGCCTGCCGTGTACTGATGACTGAAGCGCGACCCCAGTTCGTCGGCGTTACTCGGGCGACCCGCTTCCAGCACCTCGCGATACCCACGGGTCTGGGTGGTTGCGCTGAGACTGAGGTCGAGATTGCCGTACACCGGGCTGCTCACCGACACACTGCTGCGAGACCCGGATACCGCGTTGCGACTGTCCCGGGACACGTTATGACGTGCGCCCACGGAAACCCGCTGGAAAAACACGCTGCTGAGGGTGCCGCCTGCCGACCAGTATTCGTCGGTATTCAACAGGCCAACGCCGGCCGAGGAGTCGCGGCCCAGGCCCCACGTGCCGCTGGCCATGGCGACTACCGGCGACGGCGCCTGCTCTTGCTCGTTTTCACGCACCTTGCCAAGGGAGAAGTAAAAGCCCGGTGCCGCTGGCGCAGCCCCTGCGAAAGAGGCGGCAGGCACCACGAAACTGCGCCTGGCGCCCCGTACATCGATGACGCTGACCTCCAGGTCGCTGGTGCCATTGAGCAAGGGCAGGCCCGTCAGCCTGAAAGGGCCTTCAGGCACCAGCGTGCTGTGAATCAGCACGCCTGCCTGGCGTACTTCAATGCGTGACTGGCTTTGGGCCAACCCTTCTACCACGGCATTGTTGCTGCCCGCCGGCGCCCGCGACTGGCCATCGGGGGAAAACTGCACACCGGACAATTGAATCCCACTGAACAACGGGTTGTTACTGGCGAGTTGGCCTACCTGGAAAGTCGACTGCAACGCAGCGAGGTCTCGCTGGGCATAGGCATACAGGTGCTCGGTACGGGCCACACCATTGTCAGATACATAGAATTGACGACTGCGAACAATCCAGTCACCCACGTTGAAGCCCGCCTCGGTATGGGCCGAGACGAACCGGCTGGGCCCACTGCGCGAATGGCTGTCGAAACCCTGCACGTCATAGTTGAACAACGCCGCCGTACCGCCTCGGGCAAATTGTTTGGCCTCCCATTGCGGCGCACGCAGTGATCCGGTCGGTACCACCAGCGCCACCTCGTCGCTGCCGGGGCGCAGTCGCACCATCGTCGTCGGGAAAGCGCCGAGGAAGTCATGGCAGGCCTGGTCCGCATCAGTCCCCTTGCCAAGCATGCCGCTGGGCGTTACCAACCCGGCTTTCTCCAGCAGCCCAGGGGTAAAACACAGCTGCCCGTGTGAATCGAACCGTGCATCCACCAAGCCCAGGGGGTTCCCGTTAACCCGCAGCCCCACCACCTGAACACCCTCGCGAAAACGCGCCGCACTACGGAAGTAGTCAGACACTTTCGGATCAATGCCATGGGTGGTGAGCGCCGCCAGATCGAACCCCTCGCCCAATTCCAGCGCGGGAGCAAGGCCAGGCAAACTCCATAACGTCGCAAATCCCATAAGCAGCGTGGGTCGGCGGGGCCACAACGACGTCATACGCTTGTTACTCGACAGGTTTGTCATGGAACGATCAATCCCCATTGGCATTGATCGGGGCGCGGTAGTTGTCCGCCGCAAACCCGTAGACCGTGGCCGGCTGGATATTGACGGCAGTCACACCCGCCAACGGCCCATCAACGCTCAACGCCAGCGCTTCCCCCGGCAATAGATAGGTGCGCGGCAGCGTTGCAACGATTTGATGAGGCAGCAACTGCACCTCCGGCGCCAGGCGCACCACGTAAGCGCTGTCGTTATGCACCGTTAGGCGCTCCCCCACCTGCTTCCACTTCAGCAGCTCCCAAGGGGTGTGATGCAGAGGTAAACCTCGTGGGTGCAGGATCAGCGGCAAGTTCTGTCGCAGGGTGATGCCGATGGTCGTACCGCCAGGGGCTTTAGCCTGGGGAATGCCCTCGAAGGAAACGCGTTTCAACCGCTGGGTCTTCAAGGGCTCTTTCAACGTGCTGATGAAACGCACCAACTGGGTTTCACCTGCCTCTACGCGCGTAATGGGCGGCGTCACAATCAGCAGCGGCTCCACGTCCTCGGGCACGTTCTCGACGACAGAATGAAGCAGCGCCGGTGCCGCATCGGTATTCTTGATGTTTATGGTGGCTTCGCCCTGCTCTTCATAGAGCACAACCAGGGTAGTTTCCGGCAACATGCCGTCCGCCATTGCAAAACTTGCGAAATACAAACACACACTTGCACACAGCAACCGCACATTACTTATTGCTGAAAAACTAAGCACTCAGTACTCCCCGCAACATTTAAGTTGACGATTGACGCCCACATAAAAACAGCCGACAAGAAACATAGGGTTTCAGGCCGGCTGTAGTTCAGTCGCTTAGATGTAATTCAACTCAAGCGTTGCACGCCCATCAAGGGTAATGTCACGGCTCAGGTCCAGATCCTGACCTTTGTTGATCACCGCCCTCACAGCAATAGTTCCGGTCAACTGAGTGATCATGGCGGGAACCGCAGTTGTACTGCTGCGCCACGAATGTTGACTAGGCGACTGGGCAACTTTGCCGTCGCTGTTCTGCCACGCGCCGGTGCTCACACGCACGATGGGACTGAGCACTGTGGACGACGACCGGAGGTCCTTGAGGGTAACCGCAAAGCCGCCGGTCCTGCGGCCAGAGGCGCTCCCCAAGCCGTAGTTATGAGCCTCGGTATAACCTGCCCCCAGTGCATTGAGGATGCCTGGCACTTTGCTGCCAGCCTGCAGGTCGACAAACTTCAGCCCGAACTGAGCAGCCGTGGTGCCACAGTTGATACTCAGGGGAGTGGTCATTTCCGCGAGCGGGTTGAACGCCGTCGGAAGCAGTTTGCCCGAGGGGATGGTGCCGTAGTTGATAATGCCGCCACCGGTCATGCTGAGGTTGCAGGCGGCAGGTTTGATCGTACCCCTGACGATCAGTTCTGCACTGGTGGATGCCTGAGCGTTAAAGGCCGCAGCCAGATAAGCAATACCAAGAGTCAATCCAACAATTTTCTTCATATTCGACCTGTCACTGAAAGTTTTCAGGCGTATTTATTTTTGCCTTGAATTCAAACCATAAATAAATAACACCACGGCAAAATTGCCGAGTGACAGTCTGTCTCTTTGGCACTTACCTAAAGAATAAGACAACCCTTTAATTGGTGTCGGAGCGATAAAAATAAACTGTCATCCGTGCCTGCCCCATCAGTAGGCTTGAGCAAAATAATGAATAGAACTCTGACTCACAGGCTGTAGGCCAAATCAAAGCTAAGCGTAAAAGGCCCCTAAGTTAAAATCCCCTACAGTGGCTCGCGCACTTGCGAGCAGCAGCTTAAGACGACAGCCTACACTTCCTACAAACAACGCCTACAGACGTCGCCGGCGACATTCCCGAAGCACAACGCGTTGGCGTCAGCGGTCGATCGTGGCACGATGGTCAGGTTATCGACCGAGACCCCCAAACCATGCCGCAATCCCAAGCCAAGAATCTGTCCCTGATCGCCGCCATCGACCTGGGCTCGAACAGCTTTCACATGGTCGTGGCCAAGGCCCAGAACGGCGAAATCCGCATCCTTGAGCGGCTCGGAGAGAAAGTGCAACTGGCTGCCGGGATCGACGACGCGCGCCAGCTCAATGAAGAATCCATGCAACGCGGGCTCGATTGCCTCAAGCGTTTTGCCCAACTGATCAACGGCATGCCCCTGGGCGCGGTGCGGATCGTCGGCACCAACGCCCTGCGCGAAGCGCGCAACCGTGGCGAATTCATCCGCCGCGCCGAGGAAATCCTCGGACACCCGGTAGAAGTCATCTCCGGTCGTGAAGAAGCGCGCCTGATCTACCTCGGCGTGTCCCACACCCTGGCCGACACCCCCGGCAAGCGCCTGGTGGCGGACATCGGCGGCGGCAGCACCGAGTTCATCATCGGCCAGCGTTTCGAACCACTGCTGCGCGAAAGCCTGCAGATGGGTTGCGTCAGCTATACCCAGCGCTATTTCAAGGACGGCAAGATCACCCCGGCGCGCTACGCCCAGGCCTACACCGCAGCGCGGCTGGAGATCATGAGCATCGAGCACGCCCTGCACCGCCTGACCTGGGATGAAGCCATCGGCTCATCCGGCACCATCCGGGCCATCGGCCTAGCCCTCAAGGCCGGTGGCCATGGCACGGGCGAGGTCAACGCCGAAGGCCTGGCCTGGCTCAAGCGCAAGCTGTTCAAACTCGGGGATGCGGAGAAAATCGACTTCGACGGCATCAAGCCCGACCGCCGCACCATTTTCCCGGCCGGCCTGGCGATTCTCGAAGCCATCTTCGACGCCCTTGAACTGCAACGCATGGACCACTGCGACGGTGCCCTGCGTGAAGGCGTGCTCTACGATCTGCTGGGCCGCCATCACCACGAAGACGTGCGTGAACGCACCCTCAGTTCGCTGATGGAGCGCTATCACGTTGACCTGGAACAAGCGGCACGTGTAGAGCGCAAAGCCCTGCATGCCTTCGACCAGGTGGCCGAGGATTGGGACCTGGAAGACGGTGTATGGCGTGAGCTGCTGGGCTGGGCCGCCAAGGTGCATGAAGTGGGCCTGGACATCGCCCACTACCATTACCACAAGCACGGCGCCTACCTGATCGAGCACTCCGACCTGGCCGGTTTTTCCCGGGAAGACCAGCAGATGCTTGCGCTGCTGGTACGCGGCCATCGCCGAAACATCCCCAAGGATAAATTCGCCGAGTTCGGTGATGAAGGCATCAAGCTGATCCGCCTGTGCGTGCTGCTGCGCTTCGCGATCCTGTTCCACCACATCCGTGGCACCCAGGAAATGCCCCAGGTCAAACTGCGTGCCGATGGCGACAGCCTGGAAGTGATGTTCCCCAAAGGCTGGCTGGATGAAAACCAGCTGACCCAGGCGGACTTTGCCCAGGAAGCGGAGTGGCTGACGCGGGTGGGTTTCAGCCTGAACCTGCGCTGACTCGATCCAAAGAACACCGCAAAAAAAATGTGGGAGGGGGGCAAGTCGAATCGTCGCACCGCCCCTCCCACATTTTCAGACCTTATTGCGTGTCAGTTCACCGCAAGAATCGGGCTGCCCAACTTCTCCAGCAACGTCGCCTGCGCGCTGCGCGGGTTCTGGTTGCCGGTTGGCGTGTTGCGCACGTAACGACCGTCCGACTGCAGGCTCCAGCTGTGGGTATTGTCGGTCAGGTAGCTTTCCAGCTCCTTCTTCACTCGCATGATCAGCTTCTTGCCTTCCACCGGGAAGCAGGTCTCAACACGCTTGTCGAGGTTGCGCTCCATCCAGTCGGCACTGGAGAGGAACATCTGCTCTTCGCCGCCGTTGAGGAAGTAGAAGACCCGCGTGTGCTCCAGGAAGCGGCCGATGATCGAGCGCACATGGATGTTGTGCGACACCCCGACAATGCCCGGACGCAGGCAGCACATGCCACGCACCACCAGGTCGATGCGCACGCCGGACTGGCTGGCCTTGTACAGCGCGCGGATGATCTTCGGATCGGTCAGCGAGTTGAACTTGGCAATGATGTGCGCCGGTTTGCCATCGAGGGCGAACTGGGTCTCGCGGGCAATCATGTCGAGCATGCCCTTCTTGAGGGTGAACGGCGCGTGCAGCAGCTTCTTCATGCGCAAGGTCTTGCCCATGCCGATCAACTGGCTGAACAACTTGCCAACGTCTTCACACAAGGCGTCGTCGGAGGTCAGCAGGCTGTAGTCGGTGTAGAGCTTGGCGTTGCCGGCGTGGTAGTTGCCGGTGCCCAAGTGGGCGTAACGCACAATTTCGCCGGCTTCGCGGCGCAGGATCAGCATCATCTTGGCGTGGGTCTTGAAGCCGACTACGCCGTAGATCACCACCGCGCCGGCCGCTTGCAGACGGCTGGCCAGTTGCAGGTTGGATTCTTCGTCAAACCGCGCACGCAATTCGATCACGGCCGTGACTTCCTTGCCGTTACGCGCGGCGTCCACCAGCGCATCGACGATTTCCGAGTTGGCACCCGAGCGATACAGGGTCTGGCGTACGGCCAGGACGTGTGGGTCCTTGGCGGCCTGGCGCAGCAGGTCGACCACCGGGGTGAAGGACTCGAACGGGTGCAGCAGCAGGATGTCCTGCTTGCTCACGACGCTGAAGATGTTCTCGCTGTTTTGCAGCAGTTTCGGAATCTGCGGAGTGAACGGCGTGTATTGCAGCTCCGGATGGCTGTCCAGGCCAGTGATGCTGAACAGGCGCGTCAGGTTCACCGGGCCGTTGACCTGGTACAGCTCGGTCTCGCTGAGGTTGAATTGCTTGAGCAGGTAGTCCGACAGGTGTTTGGGGCAGGTGTCGGCCACTTCCAGGCGCACTGCATCGCCGTAGCGCCGCGAGAACAGCTCACCGCGCAGGGCACGGGCCAAGTCTTCGACGTCTTCGGAGTCCAGCGCCAGGTCGGCGTTACGGGTCAGGCGGAACTGGTAGCAGCCCTTGACCTTCATGCCTTGGAACAGGTCATCGGCGTGGGCGTGGATCATCGACGAGAGGAATACATAGTTGTCGCCAGCGCCCCCCACCTCTTCCGGTACCTTGATGATCCGTGGCAACAGGCGCGGGGCCGGGATGATCGCCAGGCCGGAATCGCGACCGAAGGCGTCGATACCTTCCAGCTCGACGATAAAGTTGAGGCTTTTGTTCACCAGCAACGGGAACGGGTGCGTCGGGTCGAGGCCGATAGGAGTGATGATCGGCGCGATCTCGTCGCGGAAATAGCGGCGCACCCACGTCTTGATCTTGGTGGTCCAGTGACGGCGGCGGATGAAGCGGACCTGATGTTTTTCCAGCTCCGGCAGCAAAATATCGTTGAGGATCGCGTATTGGCGGTCCACATGGCCGTGCACCAGCTCGCTGATGCGCGCCAGTGCCTGGTGCGGTTGCAGTCCGTCGGCACCGGCTTGTTCACGGGCGAAAGTGATCTGCTTTTTGAGGCCGGCGACGCGGATCTCGAAGAACTCGTCCAGGTTGCTGGAGAAAATCAGCAGGAATTTCAGGCGCTCCAGCAACGGGTAGGACTCATCCAGCGCCTGTTCCAGCACGCGGATGTTGAATTGCAGTTGCGACAACTCGCGGTGGATATACAGGCTGCTGTCATCCAGATTGGTCACCAGGGGCGCCGGCGCCGGCGCTGGCACTTCGGCCACCACGGCAGGCGGGGCCGGCTCCAGCTCGGGAGGTGTCTCGGTGACTTGTTCAACCACCGGGTGAGCGTCTTTTACTGCAACTTCGGAGAGTCCTTCGGTATTCATCGAATGTTCCTGTGAGGGCTATTGTTGCTCTCTAAGCAATTGGGCGGCGCGGGCGGCAAAGTAGGTCAGAATGCCATCAGCCCCCGCGCGTTTAAAGGCCGTCAGGGATTCCAGAATCACCCCTTCACTCAACCATCCGTTCTGTATTGCAGCCATGTGCATCGCGTATTCGCCGCTGACCTGATAGACAAAGGTCGGCACCTTGAATTCATCTTTGACCCGCCAAAGGATGTCCAGGTACGGCATCCCCGGCTTGACCATCACCATGTCGGCGCCTTCGGCCAGATCGGCCGCCACTTCGTGCAAGGCTTCATGGCTGTTGGCCGGGTCCATCTGGTACGAGGCCTTATTGGCCTTGCCCAGATTCAGCGCCGAGCCCACCGCATCGCGGAACGGGCCGTAGTAGGCGCTTGCGTACTTGGCCGAGTACGCCATGATCCGCACATTGACGTGGCCGGCCAGCTCCAAGGCTTCGCGAATCGCCTGGATACGTCCGTCCATCATGTCCGACGGTGCAACCACCTGGGCGCCTGCCGCAGCGTGGGACAAGGCCTGCTTGACCAACGCATCGACGGTGATGTCGTTCTGGACATAACCCTCTTCGTCCAGGATGCCATCCTGGCCGTGGGTGGTGAACGGGTCCAACGCCACGTCGGTGATCACGCCCAGCTCCGGGAAACGCTCGCGCAGCGCGCGGGTAGCGCGCTGGGCAATCCCGTCCGGGTTCCAGGCTTCGGCAGCGTCGAGGGACTTGAGTTCGGCCGGCGTGACCGGGAACAGCGCCAACGCCGGAATCCCCAATTCGACCCAACCCGCCGCCTCTTCAAGCAACAGGTCAATAGTCAGGCGCTCCACCCCCGGCATCGACGCCACCGCTTCCCGACGATTTGCGCCGTCGAGCACAAACACCGGCAGGATCAGATCATTCGTCGTCAGGACGTTTTCACGAACCAGACGGCGTGAAAAATCATCACGGCGATTGCGACGCAGACGAGTGGCGGGGAACAGGCGATTGGCAGGGGTAAAGCTCACGACAGACTCCTGAGCCCGGGTTTACGGGCGAGCGTTGCAGTTATAAGCGGCCATTATGACGAAGGTATGACAGTTGTGCTTATCGATGCGACCTGTAGTCGCATTCGTCGTTTATGTAGGAATTGTTCACTTCGTGACACATCTCGATACTTTCATGAATGTTCACGAAGGCGTAGGCTGCGCGTTCATTTCGCCAGCACCCAGACCATGCTTCAACAATTTCTGCATGACTTCGGCTACTTTGCCCTCTTCCTCGGGACCTTCTTTGAAGGCGAGACCATTCTGGTGCTCGCAGGCTTCCTGGCGTTCCGTGGCTACATGGATATCAACCTGGTGGTGGTCGTTGCCTTCTTTGGCAGCTACGCCGGCGACCAGCTCTGGTATTACATGGGGCGCAAGCACGGCCGCAAGCTGCTGGCACGCAAACCGCGCTGGCAATTGATGGGCGACAAGGCGCTGGAACATATCCGCAAACACCCGGATATCTGGGTGCTGAGCTTTCGCTTCGTCTATGGATTGCGCACAGTGATGCCGGTGGCGATTGGCCTGTCAGGCTACCCGCCACTGCGCTACCTGATCCTCAACGGGATTGGTGCTGCGATCTGGGCCGCGGCCTTGGGTGCGGCGGCTTACCACTTCGGCGCGGTGCTGGAAGGCATGCTCGGCAGCGTCAAAAAGTACGAATTGTGGGTCCTCGGCGCACTGTTGCTGCTGGGCTTCGCCCTGTGGCTGCGCCGCCGCTTCAAGAACGCCCGCATTGCCCGCCAGGCCTGTGCCGACGCCAAGGCCAGGCTCGCAGCCGAGCCGGCCTCGGTCGAAGCGCCTAAGACACCAGTCGAGTAAGCCGGCTTCTACAGCAGTAGAGGCCGATCACGCTGAGCAGGCTGTAACTCAACAGCCCCAGCCAGCCAAGGTGGCTGGCCGGCCACAGCCCGACCTGCGGCGCCAGCCACACCAGCGGCACATTCAGCGCCAGGCGCGCCAGCTCGGCCTTCAAGGCCCACGGGCGATTCTCCAGGGCCACGCCCAAAGTAAACAACCCCAGCGCCATCCCACTCCAGCCCAAGACCAACGCTGCCGTGGGCAAACCCTCGCCGACATTCATCAAATAGCTGCCAAACCCCACATATGCCGCAAACTGCAGGGCGATGTACACCTGTTGGCGCACGTCCAGCGGCACTTCGAATTTTCGGAACTGGCTCAAGTCGGGCTTGGCCAGGGGGTATTTGGCCTGCACGTCCGCCGGGCGCCAGCCGGTGCGCATGAACCAGATGCGCAGCTTGTCCCACTTGCTCTCGGTACGCCGTGCATCGCTCCACAGCTGCGCATAGAACTGCAGGTTGGCCCACAGCGGGTTCCAACTGGCCAGGGGCGTGGTCACGCCGAAAACCACCGGTTCGTTGTCGTCTTCTTCCTGGAAGGTGCCGAACAGCCGGTCCCAAAAAATGAACACCCCGCCATAGTTGCGATCCATGTAGAGAGCGTTCTGTGCATGGTGGGCCCGATGATTGGACGGCGTGACGAAGCACCACTCGAACCAGCCGAGCTTGGGCACATGGCGGGTGTGCACCCAGAATTGATAGAGCAGGTTGAGGGACGCCACGCTGATGAACACCACCAGCGGCACGCCGAGCACGGCCAGAGGCAGGTAGAAGACCCAGCTCAACAGGAAACCCGTGCTGGTCTGGCGCAGGGCGGTGCTGAGGTTGTAGTCCTCGCTCTGGTGGTGCACCGAGTGCGCGGCCCACAGGATGTTGCGCTCGTGGCCCATGCGATGCAGCCAGTAGTAGCAGAAGTCGTAGAGCACAAAGGCGAAGACCCAGGACCAGACGCTCTGGGTCGGCAGCTCGATCACGGCCAGGTGCTTGAGGGCGAATGCGTAGGTCAACAGTCCTACGCCCTTGGTCAACAGCCCGGTAGTGGTGGACAGCACGCCGGTGCTGAGGCTGTTGATGGCGTCCGCCACCCGGTAGTTGCGCTGACCACGCCAACGGTCGGCGAGCAGCTCCACTACGATCAAGGCAATGAAAAACGGTACCGCGTAAGGCACGAAGTCCATGGGCTAGTCCGATCTATTTTTGTTACATCAAGATTAGGTGCAGAGGCGTGAGATCCCATTGGCAACAGGTTACAAATTAGTAGACATTTAACGCCAAGACTCCAGGAGAAATGCCCATGAGCAAAAAGATTGCAGTGATCCTTTCCGGCTGCGGCGTGTATGACGGCGCAGAGATCCACGAAAGCGTGATCACCTTGCTGCGCCTGGACCAGCGCGGCGCTCAGGTCCAATGCTTTGCCCCCGACATGCCACAGTTGCACGTGATCAACCACCTCACCGGCGAAGAAATACCCGAGTCGCGCAATGTGCTGGTGGAATCGGCGCGCATTGCCCGAGGCGAGGTGAAAGACATCAAAGAGGCCAATGCCGAAGACTTCGATGCGCTGATCGTGCCCGGCGGGTTTGGCGCGGCCAAGAACCTGTCGGACTTTGCGGTGAAAGGCGCCGAGTGCAGCGTCAATCCACAGGTGTTGGCACTGGCCGAAGCCTTTGCCGAGGCCGGCAAGCCGGTGGGGCTGATCTGTATTTCACCGGCCCTGGCTGCCAAGATCTACGGCCCCGGTGTGACCTGCACCATTGGCAACTGTGCCGACACTGCCGCCGCACTGGACAAGATGGGCGCCATCCACCAGGAGTGCGCGGTTGAAGACATCGTCGAAGACAAGGCGCGCAAGCTGGTGAGCACTCCGGCTTACATGCTCGGCAAGAGCATCAGTGAAGTGGCCTCGGGCATCAACAAACTGGTGGATCGGGTGCTGGAGCTGACCCACGAAAACGACTGACCCGCTCACACAGCACTCAATTGTGGTGAGCGGGCTTGCACCCGCGCGAGACAAGCTCGCTCACCACAGGAGTCAGGCCGGGCGCATCAACTTAGTGAGGATGCGGTCCAGGGCATTGGCGAACGCCTGCTTATCCTTCTCACTATGGGGCGGTGGCCCGCCGCCCATCTGGCCTTGCTCACGCAGATCGGTGAACAGGTTACGCACCGCCAGGCGCTCACTCATATTCGCGGGGCTGAACTCCTTGCCCCGTGGGTCAAGCGCCGTGACGCCCTTCTTGACCAGGCGATCGGCCAACGGCACATCGCTGCAGATCACCAGTTCGCCGGGCACGGCGTGTTCCACCAGGTAATCATCCGCCGCGTCCGGGCCGCTGGGCACCACAATCAGCTTCACACAGGCAAAGCTCGGCTTGATCTGACTCTGCCCGGCCACCAGCACCACCTCGAACTGGCGCTTGAGGGCAAACTTGACCACCTGGTCCTTGGCCGCCCGAGGGCAGGCGTCGGCGTCGATCCATACCCGCATGATCAAGCCGCCACGCGGCGTTTTTCGGCCAAACGGCTGCGGCCATACAGCACCACAATCGCCAGGATCGCCACCGCCTGCGCGCTCAACGAATAAGCGTCGGCGTGGATGCCCAGCCAGTCGAAGTCAAAGAACGCCACCGGCCGCGTGCCGAAGATGCCGGCTTCCTGCAACGCCTTGACGCCATGCCCGGCGAACACCACCGACAGTGCGCACAGCAGCGCTGCGTTGATGCCGAAGAACAGCGCCAGCGGCAACCTTGCCGAACCGCGCAGGATCACCCAGGCCAGGCCCACCAGCAGCACCAGCGCTGTGGCGCCGCCAGCCAGCACAGCGTTGTGCCCGGCCGGCCCGGCTTGCAGCCACAGGGTTTCGTAGAACAGGATCACTTCGAACAACTCGCGGTATACCGAGAAAAACGCCAGCACGGCGAAACCGAAACGCCCACCACCGCCCACCAGGCTGCTCTTGATGTAGTCCTGCCACGCAGCTGCATGGCGGCGGTCGTGCATCCACACGCCCAGCCACAGCACCATCACACTGGCGAACAGGGCCGTGCAGCCTTCAAGCAATTCGCGCTGGGCGCCGCTCACGTCAATCACGTATGCCGCCAAGGCCCAGGTGGCCAAGCCCGCCAGCAGCGCCAGGCCCCAGCCGACGTTAACGCTGCGCACCGCCGATTGCTGGCCGGTGTTACGCAGGAAGGCGAGGATCGCCGCCAGCACCAGAATCGCTTCCAGGCCTTCGCGCAGCAGAATCAGCAGACCCGAGATGTAGCTCAACGACCAACTCAAGCCGTCGCTGCCCAACAACCCGGCGGATTCGGTGAGTTTGCCTTTGGCGACGTCCAGGCGCTGCTGCACCTGCTCAAGCGGCAAGCCGTCCTGCAGCGACTGCCGATAGGCCATCAGGGCCTTCTCGGTGTCCTTGCGCACGTTGGCGTCGACGTTGTCCAGGGAGCTTTCCACCAGCTCGAAGCCTTCCAGATAAGCCGCTACGGACAGGTCGTAGGCTTGTTCGTGGTCGCCATTACGGAACGCGGCGAGGCTCTTGTCCAACGTCGTCGCGGTGTAGTCGAGCAACTGCGCCGGGCCACGCTTGACCTGCGGCGGCTGCGCCCGCTGGGCGCGGAAGGTGGCGGCAGCGGCCGGGCCGTTGGCGGCCAACACTTCGTTGGGGGTTTGGCGTGCCAGATCGGCGAGGTTGAAGGGCTGCTCACTTTTTGCCGCCGTGGGGTCAGCGGTGAAGCCGGCGATGTAAGTGGCCAGGTCCCAGCGCTGACGGTCGTCCAACTGGTCGGCGAAGGACGGCATATCGGTGCCTTCGACGCCCAGGCCCAGGGTGTTGTAAATCGCGTAGAGGCTCAGGCGATCCAGCCGCGTGGCATCCCGCAGGTTGGCAGGCGGCGGCGTCATGCCCACGCTCGCCGGGCCATCACCGGCGCCGGCCGTGCCGTGGCATACCGAGCAATGCTGGGCATAGAGCGGTGCGCCGCGTGTCGGGTCCGGCGTGATGACCGGGGCCTGGCTGACTTCATACGCCACAGCCAGCTTCGCGCCCAACTGACGGGCCTGACGAGCGACAATCGCGCCGTCCTCGTGCGCTTTGACGGCTGACAGTAACTCATCAACATCCTTGACCAACTCGGCGCGCTCAGGCTTTTGCGGCAAGTCCGCCACCAGCCCCTGCAACACCCCGAGAAACTCCACCTGCTCGCGGTATTCCGAATCATCCACCACCTTGCCCGCCTCCACCGTCGGCGGGTAGTCAGCGCCAATGTAGTCCAGTAAATGCAGGGCTTGTGGCGCGCCTTCGGCAGTCGCGGCCAACAGGTTGAAGCTGCACGACATCAACGCCGGCAACAACAGCCAGGCGAGAAAACGGAAGGGGGCAGTCATGAATGAATCTCAAAGGGAAATACGAAGTAACACATTGTTAGGGCTTCAGGGGTTTGACTCAAGCCGTAAGTGATCTGGCGTGGTCAAGCACGACGACTTTAACGCGAAGTGGTGGCATTTTTGTGGGCAGCATCACGGCAAAAAGCCATTGTTTTGCCAGTAACGGCGCCTATAATGCCGCGCCCTGTTAGTGCGAAAGGGAATTTCATTCCTCGTTTTTATGAGGAATTACCACACCGGCTGACTACTTTCAGGGAAGAAGCTGCATGGCACTTCGCGCCTTACCTCCGCTCGCGCTCGTGGCGGTCACCTTGCTCTCCGGCTGTTCGATGTTCCGCAGCTACGACTCCGAGCTGCAAGCCACCAACCAGCAACTGGCCAGTGGCAATGTCGACAGCGCCTTGACCCTGCTGGAAAAGAACAACACTGGCGAAGACAAGGACCTTCTGTATTACTTCGAGAAAGGCGAGTTGCTGCGAGCCAAGGGCGACCTGACCGGTAGCCAGACCGCCTGGCGCAGGGCCGACCTGCAAGTCTACACGTGGGAAGAATCGGTCAAGTTCGACAGCGCACGGTACCTTTCCCAGTTCGGCAGCTTGCTGGCCAACGACAAAGTGCGTCGCTACGAAGGCTACGATTACGAAAAAGTCATGCTGACCACCCAGATGGCCCTGAACCTGCTGGCCCTGAATGACTTCGACGGTGCACGCACCGAAATCAAGAAAACCCACGAACGCGAAGCCGTGATCGCCGACCTGCGCGACAGGGAATACCTCAAGCGCGAGGATGATGCCGAGCGCCAAGGTGTGACCACCCAGATGAAAGACCTGAGCGGTTACCCGGTGGAAGCCCTCAACGCGCCGGAAGTGGTCGGCCTGAAAAACAGCTACCAGAGCGCCTTCAGCCATTACCTGGCCGGTTTCGTCTACGAAGCCCTGGGTGAAAAAGACCTGGCCGCGCCTGGTTATCGCAAGGCTGCGGAGCTGCGCCCTGACACCCCGCTGCTGGAAAAGGCCCTGCTGGATCTCGACAAGTCCAAGGTCGGCGCCGATGAAACCGACGTGCTGATCGTGGTCCAGAGCGGCCTGGCGCCGGCCCGCGATTCGATCCGCCTGCCGCTGCCAATCCCGATCAACGGCAACCTGGTGATCACCCCGCTGTCTTTCCCGGTGATCAAGGCCGACCGCTCCACCGCGACCTTCACCCAGATTGGCGTCGACGGCCAGCAACAGAACCTCACGGCCCTCAATAGCACCACAGCCATGTCGCGCCGAGCCCTGCGCGATGACATGCCCGGCATCATCCTGCGCACCACCGTGCGTGCGGTCACCCGTGGCGTGGCACAAAACAACCTGAACAGGACCAATCCCATGGCGGGCCTGGTGCTGGGCATCGCCTCGGCCGTGACCGAAGGCGCCGACACCCGCACCTGGCGCACCCTGCCGGACATGACCCAAGTCGCCCGCCTGCGCCTCAAGCACGGCGAGCATCAGGTCAGCCTGCCCAACGCCCTGGGCGGCACGCGAGTGATGGTCAAGGCCGACCAGCGCTACCAGGTCATCACCCTGCGCGTGGTCGGTAACCAGGTGTTTGCCGGCGGTCTTGCGGCGCATGTGGTGCCGAGCACGCCGCCCCAGGCCATCGCCACCCTCAAACAACCTTAAGGAGTACGCTATGCGTCGTTTCATCCTCGGCGCCCTGGCGCTGATCCTGCTCGCCGGCTGCGCCACCCCGCCGCCGCCGGAACCCGGCAGTGCCGCGAGCAAAATCGTGGTGATGGGCAAGTTCAAGGGCATCGCCGTCGGCGCCATTCGCGTCGCCCGCGAGAACGGCTTTCTCACCGCCAAGGTGCAGTTGAGCAATATCACCAGCAGTAACCAGACCCTGTATTACCGCTTCGCCTGGCTGGGTGCCGACGGTTTCCCAGTGGGCGATGAAGACACTTGGAAGGTGCTGAACCTTTACGTCAATCAGGCCACCTTCCTGCCGGCCATCGCCAATCTGCCCCAGGCAGCGGACTTTCGCCTCGAAGTCAAAACCCCTTGAGCCGTCCATCCTTCTTGAGAGATTTCTCCATGTTTGCACGCGTTTCGATGCTCGCCGTGGTGGCCGTCCTGGCCAGCGGTTGCTCCAATACTTCGCCCGTGTTGGGTAGCAAGAACATCAACTACGGCGATACCAAGGCCGTGGAAACGGTCACCAACGAGTTCGGTTCCACCGACCTGCAGATGATCGCCGAAAGCATGACCCGCTCCCTGGCCCAGTCCGGCATCCTGCAAGGCCGCCCGGTGGTGCAGGTGTATGACGTGAAGAACAAGACCAGCGAGTACATCGACACCCGCGAGATCACCACGTCGATCAAGACCCAACTGATGAAGACCGGTACCGCGCGCTTCGCCAGCGACAACACCGACATGCAAAGCCAGGTCGACCAGCTGAAACTGCAGAACCAGAGCGGCCTGTACAAGAAGTCCACCGTGAGCAAGACCGGCAACATGATCGCGGCCAAGTACCGGCTGGAAGGCTCCATCAGTTCCATCGTCAAGCGCAGCGCGGACTACAAAGACGTGTTCTACAAGTTCAGCCTGCAACTGATCGACGTCGAGAGTGGTCTGGCCGAATGGATGGACGAAAAAGAAATCCGCAAGACCACGGAGCGCTAAGCAATGCGTGCATGGATCGGTTTGATCGGCCTGCTGTGCGCCTTTGGCGCGTCGGCCGCGCCGAAGATCGCGGTGACCGACCTGGCCTACGAGGCGCGGGTTGAGGAATACATCCACCAGGTCTCGGCCAGTAACAATTTCCAAGCCAGCAGCTACCAGGCCAGCGGCGCGGCGAGCTACAGCGAGTACGAAAGCCGCAACAGCTACATCGAGCAGACCGAGCTGCGCAAATTCAGTGGCGACATCAAAGGCGAGATCCTCAAGTCCCGCCAGTTTCAACTGGTGCAGGGCACGCCTTACACCGCCGATGCCAAGGGCGACGTCTACGACGTGATCAAGCGCATCAAGGCCGGCCACTTCAAGGGCGCGGACTACGTGCTGTTCGGCACGCTGTCAGACATCGACTTCACCCAGGACATCAACGCGCTTGACCACACCAACAGCTACTCGGCGGTGCTGGGCCTGACGCTGGTGGCGGATTTCAGCCTGATCAACACCCGCACCTTTGAAATCACCTCGGCGTTTACCGCCATGGGCGAAGGCCAGGACACCAAACTGGTGAGCAGCCGTGACCAACGCATAAGCCTGAACCGGCCACGGGTGGTGAAGGAAGTGTCGAAGACGTTGGGTGAGGATGTGGCGCGGCAGTTGGCGGAGCAGTTGGGTGGCGGCTATCAAGCGCCTGGCCAGCCGGTGTTGCGTAATAACCTGCCAAGGGATGAAGCGCCGAAAATACTGCGCTGAGCCCAAGCTTCACAACCAACCACAAAATCAATGTGGGCGGGGGCTTGCCTCCTCCCACACTTTGATTGCGTTTCGTCAGCTCAAGCCGTTGCGCGATGCAGGCTGGCGAGGAAGCCCGCTGCCCCCACAAACAACCCCGCAAACGTGCGGTTCACACGCTTCTGCTGCTTCGGCGTGCGCAACAGGCGCAGCACCTTGGATGCCAGCCCCGTGTACCCCGCCATCACAATCATATCGACGCTGATCATCGTCGCACCCAGGATCAGGTACTGGATCAGCAACGGTGCCTGCGGGTTCACGAACTGCGGCAGTACCGCCAGCATGAACACCAGGGCTTTCGGGTTGCTGGCGTTGACCAGAAAACCGCGGAACATCATCGCCATCGGTTTGCCGATCGCGCGTGGCGCGGCGTCATCGCTCATGTCCATGGGCAAGGCGCGCCATTGCTTGACGGCCAAGTACACCAGGTAGGCCACGCCGAACCATTTGATCGCATAAAACGCGGTGGACGACGCCGCCAGAATCGCACCCAGACCACCCGCCACCACGGCAATCTGCATCGCCAGGCCCAGTTGCAGGCCAATGGCGTTCCAGTAACCGCGCACAAAACCATATTGCAGGCCGCTGGACATCGAGGCGATGGCACCGGCGCCAGGGGAAAGGGAGATGATCCAACTGGCCAGGAAAAAGGCCAGCCACGTATCGAGTGCCATTGCACACCTCGGGAAGGAATTAGCGATTGTGTCTTAAGCTAACTCCGCAGGCCGAAGGCTGGCTATAGATTTTTACAAGATGTGAGTACTAGCGGTCGCCCGGAAACACATGGGTGCCTGGCCAGCGCCGCACGGAACGTTGGAAAAACAGGCTGTTGGGCACTTGCACCATCGCGCTGTCAGTCCCGGCCTCTGCGACCTCGACCAACGTGGTGTAGAGCAGGTTGATTGCTACCACACGGCCTTTCACACCCGGCTTGTCGACGGTATCCACCAGCTCGACGATGTCACCAATGCGGAACGGCCCGACCGTGAAGATCAAGATCGCGCACAGCAGGTTCGACAACACCGACCACATCGCGAAGAACGCCACGGCGGCAACCGCAACAAACCCCGACAACGCGGTCCACAGCACCGTGGCCGACACGCCCAGGCGACCCAGCACGAAGATCAGCGCACTGCCCATGATCAGCCAGCGCAGGCCGCCGCGCAGTGGCATCAACAGTTGCGGCGGGAACGGGTAGCGCTCACCCAGGCGAGTCAGGCCTTTGGCAACGAAACGCTGGGCGAGGTAAGCGCCCAGCAGGATCAGCAGGATTTGCACACCGATCCACACAGGCTCGACCCATTGCGTCGGGATCGGCAATTGCAACGCTTCCATCAGGACAGCGCCTCCAGCTCCGCTTGCAGGGTTTCGAGCAGTTCGAGGGCTTCCATCCAGGTTTCCTCCAATTGCCCTTCACGCACCTTGAGCTTGGCCTGTTCGGCCAGCAGGTCGCGCAACTCATCCTTGCGCGCAGCCTCGTACACCGCACTGTCGCCCAGGCTGGCTTCGATCTTGGCCAGGCGCTCGTGCAGCTTGCCCAGCTCGGCTTCCAGCTTGTCGGCTTCGCGCTTGTGCGGTGCCAACTGTTGGCGCAAGGCCGCAGCAGCCTGACGTTGAGCCTTCTTGTCGGTTTTGTCCGGGTTGATCGGCGTGTTGCTGACCGGTGCGTTGCGCAGACGGTAATCCGTCAGCCAGCGTGCGTAGTCATCCAGGTCGCCGTCGAACTCGTCGACTTTGCCATCGGCCACCAGCAGGAAGTTGTCGGTGGTGCTCTTGAGCAAGTGGCGATCGTGAGACACCACCAGTACCGCACCACTGAATTCCTGCAGGGCCATGGTCAGCGCCAGGCGCATTTCCAGGTCAAGGTGGTTGGTGGGCTCATCGAGCAGCAGCAGGTTCGGACGGTCCCAGGCGATCAGCGCCAGCGCCAGGCGCGCCTTTTCACCACCGGAGAAGTTCAGCACCGGCTCATCGATGCGCGCGCCACGGAAGTCGAAACCACCGAGGAAGTCCCGCAGGGTCTGCTCGCGCTCGGTCGGTGCCAGGCGTTGCAGGTGCAGCAGCGGGCTGGCTTTGGAGTCCAGGGAGTCCAACTGATGCTGGGCGAAGTAGCCCACCACCAGGTTCTCACCACGGGTCAGGCGGCCGGCCAGGGGTTGCAGCTCACCTGAAAGGTTCTTGATCAGCGTCGACTTGCCCGCACCGTTAGGGCCGAGCAAACCGATGCGCGCACCTGGCGTGAGCTGCAGCTTGACCTTCTCCAGGATGGTTTTGTCGCCATAACCCAGGCGGGCATCCGAGAGGTCCAACAGGGGGCTGGAGATCTTCACCGATTCGCGGAATACAAAGTCGAACGGCGAATCGACGTGGGCCGCCGACAGTTCTTCCATGCGTTCCAGGGCTTTGATCCGGCTCTGGGCCTGACGGGCCTTGGTGGCCTGGGCCTTGAACCGGGCGATGTAGCTTTCCATGTGCGCACGTTGCGCTTGCTGCTTCTCGAACGCCTGCTGTTGCTGGGCCAGGCGCTCGGCACGGGCACGCTCGAACGCAGTGTAGCCGCCCCGGTAGAGGGTGATTTTCTTCTGTTCGACGTGGGCGATGTTGTCGACCACGGCGTCGAGGAAGTCCCGGTCGTGGGAAATCAGCAGCAAGGTGCCCTGGTAGCTCTTGAGGAAATCTTCCAGCCACAGGATCGCATCAAGGTCCAAGTGGTTGGTCGGCTCGTCGAGCAGCAAAAGGTCCGAGGGGCACATCAGCGCCTGGGCCAGATTGAGGCGCATGCGCCAGCCGCCGGAGAAGTCGGCGACCGGGCGGTCCATTTGCTCGTTGGTAAAGCCAAGGCCGGCAAGCATCTTGCGGGCGCGGGCATCGGCGGTGTAGCCGTCGGCGCTGTCGAGTTCCGAGTGCAGGCGGGCCTGGGCGGCGCCGTCCTGGGCTTTCTCGGCCTCGGCCAGGTCGTGTTGCACCTGGCGCAGACGCAGGTCGCCATCGAGCACGTAGTCGATCGCGATGCGGTCCAGGGTGTCGATCTCCTGGCGCATATGGGCGATGCGCCAGTCGGCCGGCAGCAGGCAATCCCCGGAATCCGGGGTCAGCTCACCCAGCAACAGGGCAAACAACGTGGATTTGCCGGCGCCGTTGGCACCGATCAGGCCGGCTTTGTGACCGGCGTGCAGGGTCAGCTCGGCGTCTTCGAGAAGACGTTGCGGGCCACGCTGTAATGTTAGGCTTTGAAGTCGGATCATAATGGCGGCGGAGTCTACCAGCTTCGTTGGCCAATGGCTTGGGTGTGAATATGTGTGCTGACCTGTGGAGCTTTGCCCTCTCGACTTACGCCCGTCCGGGTGTGGAGGCCGCGTGTCTGCGTTTGCAGGAACAAGGAGCGGATGTGTGCCTGCTGCTGTGTGGGGCGTGGCTGGAACATCGCGGGGCGGCGCTGACCTGCGAGCGCGTGCAGGCATTGAAACAGATCGCCGGACCCTGGCAGGCACACGTCATCGACCCGTTGCGAAAGGTGCGCGTGCAATGGCGGGTGTTGGCGCAGCGGGATGAACAGCTGTCGGCGTTACGGGAGCGGGTCAAGGCCCTGGAGTTGGAAGCGGAACGCGAGCTGCTGTCACGCCTGGAAGCGCTGGCAAAGACATGGTCGAACACAGAAGTGATGGAGCATCAGAAATGGTTGGAAGGACTGGTGGCTGAGGCTGCCACCAACCTTGACCACGACGCGCTGCAACACTTGCGCGTCGTGGCCACCGGCACTTAGGAAGCGCTGGTTGGAGTGGTGCTTGGTGCTGCCGGTGCAGGGGTGCTGCTGGCCGGGGCGCTTGGAGCGGTGGAGGCAGCCGAAGTAGCCGCAGGTGTTGCTGGCTTGGCGGGTGCTGGCTTGGCGGCTGGTTTGGCAGCGACGGTTTTGGCAGCTGGCTTGACGGCTGGTTTTGCAGCAGCAGTTTTAGCAGCTGGCTTGGCGGCTGGTTTTGCAGCAGCGGTTTTAGCAGCTGGCTTGGCGGCTGGTTTTGCAGCAGCGGTTTTAGCAGCTGGCTTGGCGGCCGGTTTTGCAGCAGCAGTCTTGGCAACTGGCTTGGCGGCTGGTTTTGCAGCAGCAGTCTTGGCAGCTGGCTTGGCGGCCGGTTTTGCAACAGCAGTTTTAGCAGCCGGTTTGGCGGCCGGTTTTGCAGCGGCAGTCTTGGCAACTGGCTTGGCGGCTGGTTTTGCAGCAACGGTTTTAGCAGCTGGTTTGGCGGCTGGTTTTGCAGCAGCAGTCTTGGCAACTGGCTTGGCGGCTGGTTTTGCAGCAGCGGTTTTAGCAGCTGGTTTGGCGGCTGGTTTTGCAGCGGCAGTCTTGGCAACTGGCTTGGCGGCTGGCTTTGCAGCAGCGGTTTTAGCAGTTGGCTTGGCGATCGCTTTAGCAGGTGCGCGCGCGCCCAGTGCCTTCGCTACAGCTTCTTTCACACGACCGACGCCCTGGGCCAGTTTCAGGCTTTCCTGAGCATCTTTCTTGAGCTGGGAAATGTAGGCGCGGGTTTCAGCCTGGCGATCCTTGAGGGCGTCCAGCAGGTCCTCAAGTTCTTTGACAGCGTCTTTGGCTTTGGCTTGTGCCTTGGCCTTGCCGGCAGTAGCGGCGCCCTGCAGTTTGGTGCGGGATTTGTGCAGTTTTTCTTGCGCCTTACCGCGTTGTTTTTCCAATTTGGCGAGCAGTTTTTCTGCATCGGCCAACGCTTGGGAGCACGCGCTTTCCAGATGTTCGAGCAGGCTGCTCGACAGTTGTTGGAGTAAGTGCAACGGGGTATTAACAGGCTTCTGTTTGGCCGACATGGTTTACCTCCTGGCTGACGTGGGTGCGGCTCATACTAGCCCTCTGCTCTTACCGCCGCTAGGGCATGTTGACAGTATCGTTTGCCATGCGTTGCACGGTACGAAAATTCTTATTGATATAACGAAAATACGCGGCACTTTTTACCCATTCACACTGGCATAATCCGTCGCACTTCAGGCGGGAGAATGCCCATGTCGCGTTACCTTTTTCTTGTGCTGGGCTTGGCAATTTCCGTGGCCAATGCGAGCGAGCAATCACCTGCCAAAACGGCAGACCAAGACCAGCACGACCTTGCCTACAGCCTTGGCGCCAGCCTCGGTGAACGCCTGCGTCAGGAAGTACCGGACCTGCAGATCCAGGCCTTGATCGACGGCCTCAAGCAAGCCTATCAAGGCAAGCCGCTGGCGCTGGATAATGCACGCATCGAACAGATTCTTGCCCTGCATGAAGCGCAGGCCGAAGCCGACGCTCACGCCCCCAAAAGCGAAAAAGCCCTTGCCGCTGAACAGCAGTTTCTGGCCAAGGAAAAAACCGCGAAAGGGGTGCGCGAATTGGCCGCTGGAATCCTGCTCACCGAACTGGCACCTGGCAGCGGTAGCAAGCCCGGCGCGAATGATCAGGTTCAAGTGAAATACGTGGGCCGCTTGCCCGATGGCACGGTCTTCGATCAGAGCACACAGCCCCAGTGGTTTCGCCTGGACAGCGTTATCGACGGCTGGAGCAGCGCGTTGCAACAGATGCCCGTGGGAGCGAAATGGCGCCTGGTGATTCCATCCGCCCAAGCCTATGGCGCCGACGGTGCAGGTGAGTTGATCCCGCCTTACACGCCATTGGTATTCGAGATCGAATTGTTCGGCACTCGCCACTGACCCAATAAAAAACGGTGCGCCATGCGCACCGTTTTTCCAACTGCCGTTGAGGATCAAGCCTGAGTGGCTGACTCTTCCTTGTGGGCGTTGTGCAGCACTTCGATCAGGCAGTCTTCCAGTTCGAAACGCTCGTGAAGCAGACCACCAAGCTCCTTGAACTTTTCAGCAACACACTTGCCTTCATCGCACAGATCGTTGAAGGCCAGCAGCTTCTCGGTGATCACATCAATACGCGGGTAAATGGTCTCGGCCAACTCCAAGCCACGCTTGTTGTTGAAGGCTTTCGCTTCGCCGGTCAGTTGCTCGTAGATCTCAAAATGGCCTGCTGAAACGTAGTCCACCAAAGTCCCACAGAACTCTCGCAATGATTTGTGATTTTCTGCCAGAGCCTCAGGCTTGGCGCCAAGCGCATCAAAGGAGCGAACCAGTTCGTGACGTGCCTTCAGCCAGCTGTCGATCAGCTTGTGCACCCCACCCCAGCGTTCCTGAGCATTCTGACAACTTTCCAGCATGATGATCTCTCTTCCCTATAGGGGCGCTGCCGCCTGATGCCCACGCAAAACTTCAAGGATCAAGCTGCAGCGGGACAAAGCCGCATCTGACAAACAAACGGTTTTGATAACGCGTGCGGGCCAGATTATGCCCGCACGACTATGGCTTCAAGGTACGCAGGAGAGAAAGTTCATACAAGTGTTTAATCCCGCCCTACAAACCACGACCTCCATTCAGCGCTCTACCTGATGCAATGGACGGCTCAAAAACAGCCGAGAAAACTGTATGGCCCCAAGGGTCAACATGCCCAGGAAGAACAGCAGGCTCCACTCGGGAACGCTCAAGTCAAACAGCGTCCAGCTGATTTCCACACAATCGGCAGTGCCTTCAACCACCAATTTCAATGCCTGCCACATGGACAGATCTTGGACCATATGGCTCAGGCTGGGCCAGCAATGGGTCGCCTGATCCGGTGCGGCATTTTGCAGCAGCACCTGGCGCACTGCGGTGATGGCGCCCAACAACGCACACACCATGCTTGCCAGCCCATACAGGTAATAAGTGGAACGCCTGGGGTTATGGACAACCGCGACCAGATTGACGAGCAGGAATGCGGCCAGAAATACCCGTTGTATCTGGCACAGGAAGCACGGACGCAACGATGCACCGAACTCAAGATAGAAGGACGCGCCCAACGTCAGTGCGCCTGCGATGAACGCAATAAAAAACAAGGAGCGTGAAGGGGCCAAAGACATGCTTTATCCGCACCGCGAGAGATAGGTGGTTACGGTAGAGGAAAGGCCTGACCGCTTTCAATACGCGATAGAGCGGACAATTCTGTGAGGGCCTAGGGACATCCCGCAAAAGGATGGAAGACTTCGAGCATCCAGGCGTAGGAGTTTGCAATAAAGCGCTCCAGAGCCTACATCCGCAGGACATGAAGGGTTAGCTCTCAGACGAATCCGAGCCAACCCTCTCTCCTTTCCTACATCAAACGCGGGCGGCAACTGGCAGTGGAGACGCCAGCAAGCGGTTATCCAACAAGCCCAGACCTTCCTGAAACAGTTGATTGCTGCGCTCGGTATCACCCAGCTGGGCCAACAACCGCGCCAGCTCGGCACACGCCTCCGGATTGCGCTGCACGTGCAGGCTGCTTTCCAGATAGTCCCGCGCCTTGCCCCAAAGGCTGTTTTGCAGGCACAGACGCCCCAATGTCAGCAGCAGGCTGGCATCACCTGGGTGATCCTTGAGCCACCCCTCGGCAAACTTCAATTGCCGGGCCGGATCACTGCCACGCAGCAGGCCGTAGAGACGAATCAGGTGGCTGTCGTAATCACGCTTGATAGCACTGCGCAACGCCTCCTCCGCCTTGGCATCGGCGCCCAGCTGGCGCAGTTGCTCGGCGTAGGCCAGAACCAACTGCGGCTCCTGGCGCTGGGCCGAAGTGAGTTGTTGCCAGGCCCGTTCAAGGGACTGCAAACCCGCTTCGCCCTGTTCTTCGCGCTGGGCTGCCAGACTCAGGTTCTCACCCCAGGCACGGCGCTCCAGCTCGGCCAGTTCGCTGGCAGGCAGCACTTTGTCCTTGCGCAGTTCCGGCAACAGTCGGATTACCGACGACCAGTCGCCTCGTTGCTGGTGCAGGCGCTGCAATTGGCGCAGCACCTGGGCGTTATGGGGATGACGCTCGTGCATGGCCTGCAAAGTGATCAGCGCACCATCAGTATCACCACGGTCCAATTGCAATTGCGCATGGCTCAAAGCGACCGCCAGTTCTGCTTGGGGCTGACGCTCCAGCGCACGCTCCAGCAACACGTCGGACTCTTCATAACGCCCCAGCTCATTCGCCGCCCGGGCAGCGCCGAGGTAGTAAAGCAGCGGTTGGCGCTCAGCTTCGGCGGCACGGTGCAGATGCCGCTCAGCGCTGGCCCAGCGGCCTTCGGCAAGGTCCATCTGACCCTGCTCGATAGCGATCTGCACACGGCGACTGCGGTTACGCCGAGACCATGGGTTGACCACGCCACCGGAGGTGGTCACCAGGCTCAGCAACACGCGGATCAGGTAGATGGCGAGGCCGATGGCAAACACGGCCACCACGGTCGCCCATAAGCTCGACTCGTAATGCAGCACATGAGGGTAGGTAATCAGCACGTAGCCGGTGTGTTTCGAAATGCCCACAGCGAGTGCCAGGGCGATCGCAATCGCCAGCACCAGGATCACATAGAAACGCTTCATCGGGTCTACTCCTGCTTCGCCGACGAGGCCGCCGGGTTGCCAGCCGCCGCCTTGGCTTCATCAGCAGACAGATGACGACGTTCAAGGTACGCCTGCACTGCGGCCAGGCTCGCCGCCAGATCCGGTGTCACCACCGACACGGCTTTGGGCTCAAGTTCGGCGATACGCGCCAGCATCGCTTTGCTTTGCGGGTTGTCCTGGTTGAAGTTGTCCTGCAACACGCTGCGCGCTTCGCCCAGCGATCGGCTGTACACCGCCGACTCGCCATTGAGCGCCGCCCATTGGGCTTGCTCCAACGCCAGGCTCAGGGCCAGGCGAACTTGGTTCAAGCCCTGGCCGGCAAGCAGTGGCCGGACGTTGTCGTCGGGGTTGAAGTCGATGCGGAAGTAGCGGGAAATCTGTTCCCACCACTGGCTCCAGCGGTTATCCGTATCCGTGCTTGGACGCCCCTGGGAAGCGGGCTCGGTGAGCTGATATTCGGGGGCAATGGCCGCCAGCTGAACAACCTGGTCACGCAAGGCTGCCAATTGCAGGTACAACCCGGTACGGTCCGGCTGCTCGGTACTGCGCAACGCGGCCAGGCTCTTGGCTAATTGTTCACGGGCGGCGTAGGAACCTGGATCGCTTTGCTCACGAAGAATCTCATCGGCGCCCTGGACCAGCGCTTGGGCACTGTTGATATCTTGCAGGGCGGACAACCGCAGGCTCGCCAGACGGATCAAGTGCTCGGCCTCGGCGAGGCGCCAGTCCTTGCGGCTTGCCCCGAGCACGGTTTCCAGGCGCTGGTTCAGGCGCTGCTGATCACCTTGCAGCTGGGCGACCAGACGGCGGCGCTCTTCCAGCTCGTCCGCACCCGGCAACTGGGCAAGACGTGCAGCCAGTTGCTGCTGACTTTGCTTGAGGGATTGGGATTGGTCGTCCAGGGTCTGCACCTGACCCAACTGCTGCTGGCTGCTGGCTTGCAGGGCGCGGACCTGCCAGATCCCCCAGCCGCCGGCGGCGACGCCAGCGGCGCCAAGTAGCAGCGCGACAACTGCCAGGCCATTGCCACGGCGCGGCGTGGTGACCGGTGACTCAACCGGCGCATCGAGTGCGGGTTGGGTTTCATCTTTAGGCAAGGCTGTTTCGCTCACGTATCCGTCCTTTGCGTATCAGAGAGTGGGAACGGCATGACTCCGTAACGCCACTAACAAAGCCGCGGCACTCGCGCCGCGACAATCCACAACTTTTTCTGCGCCCGCAGCCCGCGCCATCTCGGCGACGCGTGGGCTGGGCACGAACAACGGCAGCTGTGCCACCTGTGGCCAATGGGAGCCGGCCAAGGCTTGCAGGTGCAAAAAACCCTGCCCACTGCTGACCACCAGCCCGTTCAAGCGTTCCAACTGGATACGTTGCACCAGCACACCGGCGTCATAGTCTGGAAGAAAACGGCGGTACAACTCCAGATAGTCGACACTAGCACCTTGCTCGCGCAAACGCTCCGCCAGCAGCTCTCGTCCGCCCTCGCCCCGCAGGATCAACACCCGCGAACCAGGGCGTGCAGCAGCCTCGCGCAACGCCGGCAGCTGAAGCAAGGCCTCGCTGTCGTCGCCGGTTTGGGGATAGTGAACGTTCAGGCCATGATCGGCCAGTACCTGCGCTGTTGCCGCGCCGACGCTGAACCAAGGCATTGGCGGCGCGGGACGAAAAGCCAATTGCTGCACGGCTAGGCGCGCAGCGGGCTTGCTCACCACGATCACCGCGCAATAGCGATCCAGGTCGCGCCATACAGCCAACTGTCCGGGCGTGATGGGTAAAGGCTCAGTGTCGAGCAAGGGCAAGCTGCTGCTGAAAATGCCGGCTTCAGACAACGACGCCGCCAGGGCTGTCGACTCCTCGGCAGGCCGCGTCAGCAGCACTCGCCATCCGCTCACTGCGGGCCGGCCTCACCGTAGACTTTTTGCAGGATGGCACCGGCGCCTTTATCCAGCAGTTCTTCAGCGACCTGGATGCCCAGGGCCGTGGCATCACGCTGCGGCCCGCGCACCTCTGCCGTCAGCAAGGTGCCGCCGTCGGGGTCGCCGACCAAGCCACGCAGCCACAGGTTTTCACCTTCAAGCACGGCGTAGCAGGCGATGGGCACCTGGCAGCCGCCATTGAGGTGTTTGTTCAGGGCACGCTCGGCCGTGACGCGCACTTCGGTATCGTGGTGATCGAGAGGCTTGAGCAGCGCGTGGATTTCACGGTCGGCGGTGCGGCATTCGATGCCCACGGCGCCCTGCCCGCCAGCAGGCAAGCTGTCTTCGACGCTGATGGCCGAGGTGATACGGTCTTCGAAGCCCAGGCGGATCAGACCGGCAGCGGCGAGGATGATCGCGTCATATTCGCCGGCATCCAGCTTGGCCAGACGGGTGTTGACGTTGCCGCGCAAAAAACGGATCTGCAGGTCCGGGCGACGGGTCAGCAACTGGGCCTGGCGACGCAAGCTGGAGGTGCCGACGATACTACCCAGCGGCAGCTCATCCAGGGACGCATAGGTGTTGGAAACGAAGGCATCACGCGGGTCTTCGCGCTCGCAGATACAAAAAAGGCCCAGGCCTTCGGGGAAGTCCATGGGCACGTCTTTCATCGAATGCACTGCAATGTCGGCTTCGTTTTCCAGCAGCGCCGTCTCCAGCTCCTTGACGAACAGGCCCTTGCCACCGATCTTCGACAGCGGCGAGTCGAGCAGCTTGTCGCCGCGACTGACCATGGGCACCAGGGACACCGCGAGGCCGGGATGGGCCTGCTCAAGGCGTGCTTTGACGTATTCGGCCTGCCATAGGGCCAGGGCACTTTTACGGGTGGCGATGCGGATTTCGCGAGAGGACATGGATCAATCCGTACTGGGTAGATACGGCAGATAATAACAGCTCAGGCAAACGCGCTTTGATTTGAATCAGCAAGTGCGGGGCCTCCCTGGCCACGTCGCACCGGGATAAGGAATGCAGACCTCGCTGGAGCCCTCGGACTAAAGCTGCTGCATCATTTTGCGCACGCCGGCGACATGGCGTCGGCTGACAATCAACGCATCGCCGTTAAGCCCTTTGAGAAACAACTGGAAGTGCCCAAGGGGTGTGCGTTGCAGGCGCTCGATGCGCTCGCGGGCCACCAGTGCGTTGCGGTGGATACGCACGAAGCGGTCACCGAACTCATCCTCAAGGGCCTTGAGCGGCTCATCGAGCAACACTTCGCCGGCCTCATGTCGCAGGGTCACGTACTTGTGATCGGCAATGAAGTAAACCACCTGGCTCAGCGGAATCAGCTCAATGCCTTTGCGTGTACGTGCGCTGATGTGGCTGCGCGGCCCGTTACCACTTTGGGCGGCAGGCTGGGTCAAGGCGGCCAGTTGAGCGCGGTTGGGGCGCTCGGCTTTCTTCAGGGCCTTGAGCAAGGCGTCGCCAGTCACTGGCTTGATCACAAAGCTGACGCCACTGGCTTCCAGTGTCTGTTCGGCAAACTCTTCCTGCGCGGCGCACAACACCACGGCAGGCGGCGATTCCCGCTCGCTCAGCCGGGCGGCAACTTGCAGGCCATCGAGGCCCGGCATGCGGATATCGAGCAACACCAGGTCCGGCTTGAGGCTGTCGATCAGCGTCAACGCCTCCTCCCCGTTGGAGGCACTCGGCTCAAGGACTGTATAACCCTCAAGCTCACTGACCAAGCGGGTCAGTCGCTCGCGGGCTTGGGGTTCGTCATCAACGATCAGGACATTCATATAGCGCTGGATTCCTGCGTGAGTCTCGCACAAGGATAACGTAGACAGGTGCGGTGACTTGCGTCACAGCGATCCACGCTAAGACTAGCGCGAGCGGCAAAAAGTGCCCCGACAGCGGCACCCATATTTACCCGGACCTGTTCAATAGCGCCCAAAACCTGCTGCCATCGGGCATCGTCGTAGGGTTTGCTGATACACAATCCGAATACCCCCCTTTTAAATGGATAGTCAGGCTCTGACCGCAATACCCGACTTTGGTGCATTCACACACTATCAGTCCAACTGTAGACGCTCACTGGAACGATATTGCTCAATCGTCAAATATCGTTTCAATAAACACCTGCCTCCAGTCTCTTCCCGGACGCGGTCGGCGGCAAGGCACTTAGCCATCCTTTGCACAAATAAAAATGCCGACGACCCGCAGCACCGCCTCCACGGGCAACCCTGTTATTATCGCCGGCAGACTTCCACGCCTCTTTATTAAGCAGACCACGAGCGAATCCATGAGCACCGACAAGACCAACCAGTCCTGGGGCGGCCGCTTCAGTGAACCCGTCGACGCCTTCGTCGCCCGCTTCACCGCCTCCGTCACCTTCGACCAGCGCCTGTACCGCCACGACATCATGGGCTCCATCGCCCACGCGACGATGCTGGCCAAAGTCGGTGTACTGACCGACGCCGAACGCGACAGCATCATCGACGGCCTGACCACCATCCGCGGTGAGATCGAGGCCGGTACGTTCGACTGGCGCGTCGACCTGGAAGACGTGCACATGAATATCGAGGCCCGCCTCACCGACCGTATCGGTGTGACCGGCAAGAAGCTGCACACCGGTCGTAGCCGTAACGACCAGGTGGCCACGGATATCCGCCTGTGGCTGCGCGACGAAATCGATCTGATCCTGTCCGAAATTACTCGCCTGCAAAAAGGTCTGCTGGAGCAGGCCGAGCGCGAGTCGGACACCATCATGCCCGGCTTCACTCACCTGCAAACCGCCCAGCCTGTGACGTTCGGCCACCACCTGCTGGCCTGGTTCGAAATGCTCAGCCGCGACTACGAGCGCCTGGTGGATTGCCGCAAGCGCGCCAACCGCATGCCGTTGGGCAGCGCCGCGCTGGCCGGCACCACTTACCCGATCGACCGTGAGTACACCGCGCAATTGCTGGGCTTCGACGCCGTAGGGGGCAACTCCCTGGATGGCGTGTCGGACCGTGACTTCGCCATCGAATTCTGCGCCGCCGCCAGCATCGCGATGATGCATCTGTCGCGCTTCTCCGAAGAGCTGGTGCTGTGGACCAGCGCGCAATTCCAGTTCATCGACCTGCCGGACCGTTTCTGCACCGGCAGTTCGATCATGCCGCAAAAGAAAAACCCCGACGTGCCAGAGCTGGTACGTGGCAAGAGCGGCCGTGTGTTCGGCGCGCTGATGGGCTTGCTGACCCTGATGAAAGGCCAGCCGCTGGCCTATAACAAAGACAACCAGGAAGACAAGGAGCCGCTGTTCGACGCAGCCGACACCCTGCGCGACTCGCTGCGTGCCTTTGCCGACATGATCCCGGCGATCAAGCCAAAACACGCGATCATGCGCGAAGCGGCCTTGCGTGGGTTCTCCACCGCGACTGACCTGGCGGACTACCTGGTGCGCCGTGGCCTGCCGTTCCGTGACTGCCACGAAATCGTCGGCCATGCCGTGAAATACGGCGTGGACACCGGCAAGGACCTGGCGGAAATGAGCCTGGAAGAATTGCGCACATTCAGCGACCAGATCGAACAGGACGTGTTTGCCGTGCTGACTCTGGAAGGCTCGGTGAATGCCCGTAACCACGTCGGCGGCACTGCGCCGGCGCAGGTGAAGGCAGCTGTGTTGCGCGGCCAGGAATTGCTCGCCAGCCGCTAAAAGTATCGCAGGCAAGCCAGCTCCCACAGGAAATCGCATTCCAATGTGGGAGCCGGGCTTGCCCGTGATAGCGTCCTGCCAGACGCCAAAATCTATTTCTTGGCCGCGATCATCGCCATAAACGCCGGCATCGCCGCCTCTCTGTCCGCCGCCACTTTCTGAGCATTGGGCATGGCGTGCAACTTTTCCAGCAA
Source organism: Pseudomonas sp. LG1E9 (assembly GCF_003290225.1). Taxonomy (NCBI): domain Bacteria; kingdom Pseudomonadati; phylum Pseudomonadota; class Gammaproteobacteria; order Pseudomonadales; family Pseudomonadaceae; genus Pseudomonas; species Pseudomonas sp. LG1E9. The sequence goes on from NZ_CP029983.1 coordinate 454,782, forward strand.
CGCCTTCGCCTTCGGCATCTCAGCCAGCAAGTCCAGGCCAAACAGCTTTTCGCCCACGCCACAGGCGAGGTTCACGCTGTACATGAAATACAGGTCTGCAAGCGTAAAGCTCTCCCCCGCCACATAAGGCGCAAATTTGCCGTGCCTGCCTAAAGCACCGATCCCCAGCAGCAACTCCGCTTTGGATTTCTCCTTGATCGCCTCCGGCACCGGCATGCCGAAGAACGCTTCGGCAAAACACGCGCGGGCAGGCAGCTCGATGTACAGCTCGATTTCACGGCACAGCGCAAGCACCTGGGCGCGCTGGAATGGCTCGGCTGGCAACAGCGACGGACCTTCCTGGGTTTGCTCGATGTATTCGAGGATCACACTGGTTTCGTTGATAAACCCCTGCTTCACGCCCAGCGCCGGCACCTTGCCACGCGGGCTGATTGCCAAGGCTTGCGGGGTCTGGCCAGCGTAGAAAGGCACCTCTTCAAATAGCAGCCCTTTCTCCAGCAGCGCCAGTTTCACCATGTTGTAGTAGTTACTGACCGAAAATCCGTAAAGCTTGAGCATCGCAAAGCCTCCAGGCCGTGTGCGGGGTTGGCTGCAGGAGTTATAGATCCTGGGGCGCGGCCTGACCAGCAGCATCACCTGCCTGAATGGGGGTAGACTGGCGCCCTTTCCTTGAGGAGCCTGCCATGAGCGAGCCGACCGATATCGACAACGACGAAGAAGAATTCACCGAAGAGACCCTGATCGAAGCAATCGAGAACCAGATCGAAAGCGACAACCCGCCTGCCGCCAAAGCTACCTTCAACAAGTTGACGTTGGTGGGTTATGAGCGTGAAGAGATCCTGAATCTCATGGCCCACGTGCTCGCATTCGAGATTGACGCAATGCTGGAAGAAGACCGCGCCTTCAATACCGAGTGGTATGAAACCGCGCTGCGGGCGTTGCCTGAGTTGCCGCCGGAAAAGGAATAACCCCGGCACACCGCAACACGCTGGACAGTTCGGCAAAGTGCGTTCACCTTATGGTCTGCTAGCCTCTAATAAATTTTAGAAAGTCTGGAGTCCTTATGTCGTATACCCCTGAGTTGGTTGCCGAACTGGAAATCCTTGTACTCTTTCCCTTGGACAGCACCAAGGAAGGTCTGAAAGTCCACCAGACCGCCGCTGCCACTGCTATCGCCGCTGCCAAGCGACTCCATGCAAAAGGACTGATCGACCAGCCGGACGGAGGCTACCTCACCAGCCTTGGCCGGGACGCTGCGGAGCAGGCCCAAACCCTGCTGACCATTTTGACCACTGCCAACACCAAAGAAGCCGCCTGATACCGACTACCGCCCATGGAGTCCGCCCATTGCGGATTCCGAGGGCTTTGCTGTGCACGTGAGAAAATTCTGGCATCAAACGCTGCTTTCCCTCTAAAACTCCTACGCCACTGACTGTAAACTCCTACACGGCCGCCCACGTCGGGCTCTGCGAGCCACGAGTTCGACATGACCCGCACCCATGAAATCCGCCCGGACCTGGACGAAGGCATCGACCGCAAGGTGCTGGCCCAACTGCGCGCGCGCTTCATGGCCCTCAACGAAGGCCGCATGGCCCGTGCAGTCGAAGGTCTGACGCCGCGCCAACAAAGCGTGTTGACCCTGCTGCCGCTGTTTTTCCACGTCAATCATCCGCTGTTGCCCGGCTATGTATCGGGCAGCACGCCGGCCGGGCTGTCGAACTTCGAACCTGACGCCCAGGCCCTGGCCGAAGCCCAACGCCTGACCCGCTCGTTCTCTTACAAGCCGCGGCCGGTCAATCAGCCCAAGCCGATCCATGGCCTGTTCCTGATGGGCAGCCTTGGCACCCTGGCCCAGGCGGATCAGAGCGACATGGACGTGTGGGTCTGCCACGCTCCCGACCTGAGCGAAAACGAGCAGGCCGAACTGCGCAAGAAATGCCAGATGCTGGAAGCCTGGGCCCTGACCATGGGCGCCGAGGCGCACTTCTTTCTGATCGAGCCGACGCGCTTTGTGCTCGGTGAACGCGACACCCAGCTGAGCTCCGACGACTGCGGCACCACCCAGCATTATCTGCTGCTGGACGAGTTTTACCGCACCGCCATCTGGCTGGCCGGGCGCACGCCGATCTGGTGGCTGGTGCCGGTATACGAAGAAACCCGTTACGCCGAATTCACCCATACGCTGCTTTCCAAGCGGTTTATTCGCGCCGATGAAACCCTCGACCTGGGCCACCTCGCGCATATTCCCCCCGGCGAATTCATTGGCGCGGGGCTGTGGCAACTGTTCAAAGGCATCGAGTCGCCTTACAAATCGGTGCTCAAGCTGCTGCTGACTGAGGTCTACGCGAGCGAGCACCCGAACGTGCACTGCCTGAGCCTGCGCTTCAAGCGCGCGGTGTTCGCCAACCAGATGGACCTGGATGAGCTGGACCCGTACATCGTGGTGTACCGCCGCATCGAGGAATACCTCCAGGCCCGCAACGAGCCGGAACGCCTGGAGCTGGTGCGCCGTGCGCTGTACCTGAAGGTCAATCGCAAACTCACCGCCGGCCAACGCAGCACCAGTTGGCAGCGACTGTTGCTGGAGCGCCTCGCCCACGAGTGGGGCTGGGACCAGCGTCAACTGGCCCTGCTGGACAGCCGCAGCCAATGGAAAGTGCGCCAGGTGGCGTCAGAGCGTCGTGCGCTGGTCAGCGAGCTGAACTACAGCTATCGCTTCCTGACCCAGTTTGCCCGTACCGAACAGACCGTCAGCCTGATCAACAAGCGCGATCTCAATGTGCTGGGCCGGCGCCTGTACGCCGCCTTCGAGCGCAAGGCCGGCAAGGTCGAGTTCATCAACCCCGGCATCGCCCCGGACCTGGCCGAAGACACCCTGACCCTGGTGCAGTCGCCCAACCGCAAGGAACCGGGCCAGCACCATTGGGGCCTGTACAACGGCAACCTCACCGCGCTGGAATGGGAGCACTTCGCGCCGATCAAGCGCAGCCGCGACCTGCTGGAGATGCTCACCTGGTGCCATCGCAATGGCGTGATCGACAGCAGCACGCGCCTGGCGCTGCACCCCGGCACCAGCGACATGACCGAATTCGAGCTGTTCAACCTGCTGGGCAGCCTGCAGCAGACCGTCGCCCTGCCCCTGACCAGCGTCGATGAAATCAGCCTGCTGCGCTCGGCGGTGCCCGAGGAGGTGTTGCTGCTGATCAACGTCGGCGTCGACCCGCTCAAGCATCACCGCGACCTGAATATCCTGATGACCACCGAGCGCACCGATTCCCTGAGCTATGCCGGGGTGCGCGATAACCTGGTGCTGACCCTGGACCAGGTCACGCTCAACAGCTGGAACGAGGTAATGGTCAGCCGTTACGACGGCCCGCACGCCTTGCTCGACTGCCTGCGCGACTACCTCAACCAACTGCCGCCGGACCACCTGCCACGGCTGCGGGTGCGCTGCTTCTGTCACAACCGTGCGCAATTCATTGCCCAGCGCGTGGAAGAAATCTTCGACACCGCGCAGAACCTGCTGCTGGGTCAGTCCAATCACCGGTACTTGCTGCAAGTCCAGCAGCACTACCACGTGATGGAGTTGACGCCGGGCCAGGCCACCCACGTGTCACTGGCAACCCAGGACGCGCTGATCGCCTACCTCAGTGAAGAGCTGGCCAGCTACAGCCCATTGCATCTGGATTCCATGGCGCTGGAAGACCACGACTTGGCGCTGCTGTTGCCCATGGGCATGGCCGATTGCGTGCAGGTGTTCTATCGGGTCAATGAAGGTTTCGCCGAGCTGTATGTGCTGGATGAGTTCAACGCACTGTGGCAACAGCGCCTGCCGTTTCATGATGAGCAGAGCCTGTTGGCGCCGTTGCAGCGCTTCCTGCAATCAATCATCTATCGTCGCGAGGCGTTGTCGCCGCTGGACACGCAACAGCCGCTGGGCGCGGCGCAGACCTTGTATTACCAATTATTGCCGTCAGGCAACGGCCGCGCACGCGGCATCGAGCCCCGCCCGACGCCGCACAACCCGACGAACAAACCGTTTTACGACGTGCAGGCGATTATCGGCAAGGCAGCACCCGGCCAGGTGGGCATCACGCTGTACTGTAATCAACGGGAGTTTTGCGAATTGGAGTTCGGCGACCAGCTATTTGCCGTGGTCGCCCAGGAGATCGTCGGGCAGCGCCGGGAAACCGAACGCTACCGCTGCTACATCACCGACCTTGATCTATCGGGCCTGCTCGGCGATGTGCAGAGCCCGAGCAACCTTTACCTGCGTTACAAGGCCGAGCTGGAGCTGTCGCTGAATGCGGCGCTGAGCCAGATTTAAAGCGGGAACGCTCCGCCATCCTTGGGTTGGCCTTCAACGCTGAGCAATTCAAGCTTCAGCGTCTTGCCGCCCGGCGCAGGCCAGTCGATGTGCTGGCCCACTTGCAGGCCGAGCAATGCACTGCCCACTGGCGCCAGGACCGAGATTTTGCCTTCATCGGCATTGGCGTCTTTCGGGTAGACCAGGGTCAGGTGGTAGTCCTTGCCGCTGCCTTGCTCACGGCAATGCACGCTGGAGTTCATGGTCACGACACCCGCAGGCACTTCATCGTGACCGACCACGTCTTCGGCGCGGTCGAGTTCGGCTTGCAACGCTTCGACGCCGGGAGTTGCGTCGCCCAAGCGGTCGATCAATTGCTCCAGGCGCTGCACGTCAAGACGGGTGAGGATGATGGACGGTGCGGTGGTCATGATTCAGGCAGACTCCTTTTTTCTGCACAAAAAAGCAAAACCCCGCCAAAAAAAGGCGGGGTTCTCACGGGCCTCGGTGAGTTGAGGCGTACCCGGACACTACCACAGCGTCACAAATAAACAAGACAGCCTCAGGCGTTCGCCCTGCGCTGCTCGGCCTCGGCACAGATCATCCGGCGCCGCGCATCGTCGGCGGAGCGCCATTCGCGGATGTCTTCGACGTGGCGAAAGCAGCCGAGGCAGACTTTTTGCTCGTCCAGGCGACACAAACTGATACAAGGTGACGGCACCGCAGGGCTCACATTGCTGAACAGCGGCTTGGGCGGGCGGACAGGTACAGGCTGGGTCACAGTCAAATCTCGTCGAAATCCAGCTCTTCGCCGGTATATTCCTGGACCAGGCGCGTGAGCATCTCGCCCAGCAGCTCTTCACTCTTGTCGCATTGCCATTTGCCGCTTTCTTCGTCGTAGTCGAAGTGAACGCCACCGGAACGCGCCGCCAACCACAACTGACGCAGCGGCTCCTGGCGACTGAAGATCAACTGTTGGCCGCTGTCGAACTTGACGGTCAGCACGCCGGCCGAGTTTTCCAGGTCCACGTCCAGGCCGCTGTCGTCGAAAATATCTTCCAGCGCCTGCTGCGTGGCATCCACCAGGTCGTGAAAACGGGCTTCGGTCAAACTCATTGTGGCAACCTCAAAAGTGTCTGGTTTTGCTCAAGCGCCGCACGATACGGGCGAGCTTCGCCGATTGCAAAGGATACCGATTTCGCTACCGATGACGGTACGAAATATCCTCTGCCAGCGTAGCCTGCTTCCCCTTCATGTCGGCAAACCCCCGCCGGACGGGTATTTCAGCGCATAGGCAAGCTGGCGGGTGGTCGGTATACTCGGGCGCAATTAATGCATATTCAAGGATTTCGCCATGAAGCGCCTGATCTCTTCCCTTGCTGCGCTCGTCGCGGTCGCTTGCCTCGTTAGTGCCTGTGGTCAAAAAGGCCCGCTGTACCTGCCCGATGACAGCAAAGACCCGAATGAACAGGCGCAATCGTCGCAAAAGCCATCCAAAGCGCATAAGCACGACACCTACGAATAAGGGAACTCCATGGACGCTTTTAACTACCGGAACGGCGAGCTGTTCGCGGAAGGCGTGGCGCTGTCCGCGATTGCCCAGCGCTTTGGCACCCCGACGTACGTGTACTCCCGCGCTCACATCGAAGCGCAATACCGCTCCTTCACCGACGCACTGGACGGCGTACCGCACCTGGTGTGCTACGCAGTCAAGGCCAACTCCAACCTGGGTGTACTGAATGTCCTGGCGCGTCTGGGCGCTGGTTTTGACATCGTGTCCCGTGGCGAGCTGGAGCGAGTACTGGCGGCTGGCGGTCAGGCTGACAAGATTGTGTTCTCCGGCGTCGGCAAGAGCCGCGAAGACATGCGCCGCGCCCTCGAAGTCGGTGTGCATTGCTTCAATATCGAATCCACCGACGAGCTGGAGCGCCTGCAAGTCGTAGCCGCCGAGATGGGCGTTCGTGCGCCGATCTCCCTGCGCGTCAACCCGGACGTCGATGCTGGCACCCACCCGTACATTTCCACCGGTCTCAAAGAGAACAAGTTCGGCATCGCCATTGCCGACGCCGAAGATGTGTACATCCGCGCCGCCCAACTGCCGAACCTGGAAGTGCTGGGTGTCGACTGCCATATCGGCTCGCAACTGACTACATTGCCACCGTTCCTGGATGCCCTCGACCGCCTGCTGGCGCTGATCGACCGCCTGGGCGAGTGCGGCATCTACCTGCACCACATCGACCTCGGTGGTGGCGTGGGTGTGCGTTATCGCGATGAAGAGCCGCCGCTGATTGCCGACTATATCCAGGCCGTGCGCGAGCGCATTGAAGGCCGCGACCTGACACTGATGTTCGAGCCCGGCCGCTATATCGTCGCCAACGCCGGCGTGCTGCTGACCCAGGTCGAGTACCTCAAGCACACCGAACACAAGGATTTCGCCATCGTCGACGCGGCGATGAACGACCTGATCCGCCCGGCGCTGTATCAGGCCTGGATGAATGTCACCGCAGTGACGCCTCGCGACAGCAAAGCCCGTGCCTATGACATCGTCGGCCCGATCTGCGAAACCGGTGACTTCCTGGCCAAGGATCGTCAGTTGGCCCTGGAAGAAGGCGATCTGCTGGCCGTGCATTCGGCCGGTGCCTACGGGTTTGTCATGAGTTCCAACTACAACACCCGCGGCCGTGCCGCCGAGGTGCTGGTGGACGGTGATCAAGCGTTTGAAGTGCGTCGCCGCGAGACGGTAGCCGAGTTGTATGCTGGCGAAAGCCTGCTGCCGGAGTAAGCCATGCTGCTGCGTTTTACCAAGATGCACGGGCTGGGCAATGATTTCATGGTCCTGGACCTGGTCAGCCAGCACGCGCACATCCTGCCCAAGCACGCTAAACAGTGGGGCGATCGGCATACCGGGATTGGTTTCGACCAATTGCTGCTTGTCGAAGCGCCGAGCAACCCGGAGGTGGATTTCCGCTATCGGATCTTCAACTCCGACGGATCCGAAGTGGAGCAGTGTGGCAACGGTGCGCGCTGCTTCGCGCGCTTCGTGCTGGACAAGCGCCTGACTGCCAAGCGCCAGATCCGCGTCGAGACCAAGAGCGGCGTGATCGAACTGGATATCCGCAGCGACGGCCAGATCAGCGTCAACATGGGCGCGCCACGCCTGGTGCCGGCGGATATTCCGTTCCAGGCCACCGAGCAGGCCGTCAGCTACGCGCTGGATGTGGACGGCCAGTCGGTGGACATCGCCGCCGTGTCCATGGGCAACCCCCATGCCGTACTGCGGGTCAACGACATCAACAATGCCCCCGTGCATGAACTGGGGCCGAAGATCGAACACCACCCGCGCTTTCTGGCGCGGGTCAACGTGGGTTTCCTGCAGGTGATCGACCGTTCCCGCGCGCAATTGCGTGTATGGGAACGCGGCGCCGGCGAAACCCAGGCATGCGGCACCGGTGCTTGCGCCGCTGCCGTCGCCGCGATCAGCCAGGGGTGGATGGATTCGCCGCTGCTGATCGACCTGCCCGGTGGACGCCTGTCCATCGAATGGGCAGGCCCTGGCCACCCGGTGCTGATGACCGGGCCGGCCTCGCGTGTATACGAAGGACAGGTCCGTCTATGAGTGAGCCCAGCTAATGACCGATAAGCCTCAAGTACCCGCACCCGCAACCCCGAGCGAAAGTCTGGAGGCCGCCGCTGTCGCGGCGTACCTTGAGGCGAACCCGGATTTCTTCGTCGAGCACGAAGAACTGCTGCCGGCGTTGCGCATCCCCCACCAGCGTGGCGACACCGTGTCGCTGGTGGAACGACAGATGAAGATCCTGCGCGAGCGCAACATCGAGATGCGTCACAAGCTCTCGCACCTGATGGACGTCGCCCGCGACAACGACCGCCTGTTCGACAAGACCCGTCGCCTGATTCTTGCCCTGATGGACGCCACCAGCCTGGAAGAAACCGTGATCGCGGTAGAAGACAGCCTGCGCCAGGACTTCCAGGTGCCATTTGTCAGCCTGATCCTGTTCAGCGACAACCCGATGCCCGTGGGCCGTTGGGTCAGCGGCAGCGACGCGCAGACCGCGATTGGCGGCCTGTTGTCCGAGGGCAAGAGCATCAGCGGCACCCTGCGCGAGCACGAGCTGGACTTCCTGTTTGGCGCCGAACAGCGCAAGGAGATCGGTTCCACTGCAGTGGTCGCCCTCAGCCATCAAGGTTTGCATGGCGTGCTGGCCATCGCGAGCCGTGATCCCGCGCACTACAAAAGCTCGGTGGGCACGCTGTTCCTGACCTATATCGCCGAAGTGCTGGGCCGCGTTCTACCGCGCTTCACCACCGCCCTGCGCGCGGTGCGCTAGCCATGGAACGGCAACTGGACGCTTACTGCGCTCACCTGCGCAACGAGCGTCAGGTGTCGCCCCACACGCTGGAAGCCTACCGACGGGACTTGAACAAGGTCCTGGCCTACTGCGAAAAACAGCAGGTCACCAGTTGGAAGGCCCTGGATATCCAGAACCTGCGCAGCCTGATCGCACGCCTGCACCACGCCGGCCAGTCCTCGCGCAGCCTGGCGCGCCTGCTGTCGGCTGTACGCGGGCTCTATCACTACCTCAACCGCGAAGGCCTGTGCGATCACGACCCGGCCAACGGCCTGTCTGCGCCCAAGGGCGAACGGCGCCTGCCCAAGACCCTGGACACCGACCGCGCCCTGCAATTGCTCGACGGCGCCGTGGAAGACGACTTCCTCGCCCACCGCGACCAGGCGATCCTGGAGCTTTTCTATTCCTCGGGCCTGCGCCTGTCGGAACTGACCGGCCTGAACCTGGACCAGTTGGACCTGGCGGACGGACTGGTGCAAGTCCTCGGCAAGGGCAGCAAAACCCGCGTGCTGCCAGTGGGCAGAAAGGCCCGCGAAGCCCTGCAACTGTGGCTGCCGCTGCGGGCGCTGGCCAACCCGGCGGACGACGCCGTGTTTATCAGCCAGCAAGGCCGGCGCCTGGGGCCACGGGCGATTCAGGTGCGGGTCAAGGCCGCCGGCGAGCGCGAACTGGGGCAGAACCTGCACCCGCATATGCTGCGGCACTCCTTTGCCAGCCATATGCTGGAGTCATCCCAGGACCTGCGCGCCGTGCAGGAGCTGCTCGGCCACTCCGATATCAAGACCACGCAGATCTACACCCATCTGGACTTCCAACACCTGGCAACGGTGTACGACAGCGCCCATCCACGGGCCAAACGCATCAAGGGCGGCGACTCATGAGTATCAAGCTGATCACCTTCGACCTGGACGACACGCTCTGGGACAACGTACCCGTCATCATCAGCGCCGAAGCGTCGATGCGCGAATGGCTGGCCGTGCATGCCTCCAAGGTCGGTGATCTGCCGCTGGAGCATTTCGCCAGCCTGCGCCAACAGGTATTGCAACGTCATCCGGAGCTCAAGCACCGCATCAGCGTGTTGCGCCACCGGGTGCTGATGCACGCCTTCGAGGAGGCCGGATATCCACAGCCGCAAGCCACGGAGATGGCGGGTGTGTGCTTCGAAGCGTTCATTCACGCCCGCCACCAGATCAGCGTGTTTCCGGAAGCCGAGCCGATGCTCAAGGCCCTGCGCCAGCACTTCCTGCTCGGCGTGATCACCAACGGCAATGCCGATGTGCAGCGCGTTGGCCTGGCGGATTATTTCCATTTCGCCCTGCGTGCTGAAGATATCGGGATTGCCAAACCGGATGCGCGATTGTTTCAAGAGGCGTTGCAGCGTGGCGGCGTGGACGCCAGTGCGGCGGTGCATGTTGGCGACCATCCGGGCGATGACATCGCCGGGGCGCAGCAGGCTGGGTTGCGGGCGGTGTGGTTCAACCCGACAGGCAAGGTGTGGGAAGGCGATAAGCACCCGGATGCGCAGATTCGCAGCCTGACCGAATTGCCAGCACTGCTACGCAGCTGGCAATAACACTGGAGATCCAAATGTGGGAGGGGGCAAAACCCCTCCCACATTTGGATGATCACACAGCTCACAGGCATGAAAAAGCCCGCAGCGACGGCGGGCTTTTTCTTACAAGCAGGTGACTGACCTCAGATAGGTCGGCTGCCGTACTTGTTATCCGGCTTCTTGGGTGGGTCTGCCACCACGTTAGCCTCGACTTCCTGCACTCTGCCGCCTTTAGCGAGGAATTCTTCCATCGCACGGGCCAGGGCATCGCGCTCTTTGTTCTTGGCCTCAACGCTCGGCAATTCATCTACCGAAACAGCTGCCTTGGCTTTGCCTTTGGCCGCCGGGGCAGGTGCATCATCGCCACCGTCGTCGTCCGCAACGTCTTCCGCTGCAGCTTCAAGACCTTCTTCGGTGTCGTCTTCGTCACCTACTTCGAGTTCGTCGTTTTCCAGATCATCGTCGCTCATGTTCTACCTCATGACTTGCGAAAAGCAGATTAGTTATAGCCCAGCTTCGCCCTCTGTCGAGGTCGCCGGAGAAAAATCAACATCCACTGGATAACCAGTGGCTTATGCCCCATCACCGTGCAAGGTGGCGAGGACTTTACGAGCACCGCCATGATCACGGTGCTCGCCCAGATAAACACCTTGCCAGGTCCCCATCGCCAAGCGGCCGGCATTGACCGGCAAACTCAGCTGGCAGCCCAGGAGACTGGCCTTGAAGTGCGCCGGCAGGTCATCCGGACCTTCGTCGTTGTGTTCGAACCCGGCACGGCCTTGCGGCACCAGCGCGTTGAAAAAACGTTCGAAGTCACGGCGAACCGCCGGGTCGGCATTCTCGTTGACGGTCAACGAGGCCGAGGTGTGCTGCAACCACAGGTGCAACAGGCCCACACGACACGCCTTCAATTCAGGCAAGCCGGCGAGCAACTCATCGGTCACCAGGTGAAAGCCCCGGGGCTTGGCCCGCAGGGTAATCAGGGTCTGTTGCCACATACAGTTCTCCGCCCATCGGCGCGCATTCTAGCGCGCTCAGGGAAAAAACAAAGTGTCGAATACGCCTACATGCCTGTAAGACATTCGCACGGTGAAAAGTGCCGTGCGCGCCCGATCACAAAGTCAGCGCAAAAAACCGCACAGCCTCTTACGACTGACAAACGCCAGGCAAAAAAATGCCCGGCAAGCCGGGCATCTTTTTTAACACGTACTTACAAGTTGTAGCCGCGTTCGTTGTGTTGCGCCAGGTCGAGGCCGACAGCCTCTTCCTCTTCGGTAACACGCAGGCCCATGACCATGTCGAGTACCTTGAGGATGACGTAGGTGACGATGGCCGTATAGATCACAGTGAAGCCGACACCTTTGCACTGGATCCAGACTTGAGCCGCGATGTCAGTCACGGTGCCGAAGCCGCCCAATGCAGGGGCTGCGAACACACCGGTGAGGATCGCACCGACGATACCGCCGATACCGTGCACGCCGAATGCGTCCAGAGAGTCATCGTAGCCGAGCTTGCGCTTGAGGCTGGTCGCGCAGAAGAAGCAGACCACGCCCGCCACCAGGCCGATCACCAGGGCGCCCATTGGGCCAACGGTGCCAGCGGCCGGTGTAACGGCCACCAGGCCAGCCACCACGCCCGAGGCAATGCCCAGTGCGCTTGGCTTACCGTGAGTGATCCACTCGGCGAACATCCAGCCCAGCGCCGCAGCAGCGGTAGCGATCTGAGTCACCAGCATCGCCATGCCGGCGGTGCCGTTGGCGGCAGCAGCAGAACCGGCGTTGAAGCCGAACCAGCCGATCCACAGCATTGCCGCGCCCACCAGGGTGTAACCCAGGTTGTGCGGTGCCATTGGGGTGGTCGGGAAGCCTTTACGCTTGCCGAGCACGATGCACGCCACCAGACCAGCCACACCAGCGTTGATGTGCACCACGGTGCCGCCGGCGAAGTCCAGCACGCCCCAGTCCCACATCAGGCCGCCGTTGCCGCTCCAGACCATGTGCGCGATGGGCGCATAGACCAGGGTGAACCAGATGCCCATGAAGATCAGCATCGCGGAGAACTTCATGCGCTCAGCAAAGGCACCCACGATCAGCGCCGGGGTGATGATGGCGAAGGTCATCTGGAAGGTGATGAACACCGCTTCCGGGAACAACGCCGCAGGCCCGGTGATGCTGGCCGGGGTCACGCCCGCCAGGAACGCCTTGCCCATGCCGCCGAAGAAGGAATTGAAATTGACCACACCCTGTTCCATACCGGTGGTATCGAACGCAATGCTGTAGCCGTAGACGACCCACAGGATGCTGATCAGGCCAGTGATGGCGAAGCACTGCATCATCACCGACAGAATATTTTTGGAGCGGACCATGCCGCCGTAGAACAGCGCCAGGCCGGGGATGGTCATGAACAGCACCAGTGCGGTGGCGGTCAGCATCCAGGCGGTGTCGCCGGAGTTGAGGACTGGAGCAGCCACTTCGTCTGCCGCCATGGCCAGGCTTGGCATTACGATGGACAACAGGGCTCCGAGCCCTGCGAATTTACGCAGAGTCATATTGTTTTCTCCTGGGGCGTTGGGGTTTGGCGGCTTAGATTGCGTCGGTATCGGTTTCGCCGGTACGGATGCGAATAGCCTGTTCCAGATTGACCACGAAGATCTTGCCGTCACCAATCTTGCCGGTGTTGGCGGCCTTGGTTATCGCCTCGATAACCCGGTCAAGATCCTTGTCGTCAATGGCGACATCAATCTTCACCTTCGGCAGGAAATCGACTACGTATTCCGCGCCGCGATACAGCTCGGTGTGACCCTTCTGCCGACCGAAGCCCTTGACCTCAGTAACGGTAATGCCCTGCACGCCGATCTCGGACAACGACTCGCGTACATCGTCCAACTTGAACGGCTTGATGATGGCAGTGACTAGCTTCATGAAAACTCTCTCCCGAATTGGTGGACTTGCCCCAGGAAAACAAACCCGTCTCAAGTCTAAGCGCAGTGCCTGGCTTTGTAACGCATCGTCGCAAGGGCAGTTGCCATTGGGACGCCAGCGAACCACTGGTGACGAAACCTGTACCCCTGATCCGTCGGCGCACTGCATTCGTCACAGCGACTGCATCAGTGCATGGGTCATGATCGTCTAAGCAGAAACCTTGCCAGCTCCGTAAAAATCACTGAAATCAGTCCTTTGCCCGCTTAACCCCACACACGGGGCTACTTGGCGGCTGCAATGCGCACGAAAACAGTGCGACGCCGCCCGGCCCGATGCGCGAAAAGCGTGCGCCGCAGGCCGTGAAAAAGACTATAGACGCTGCGTGATACACTGCCCGCCAACAGTTTTCCGGAATATTTCCCATGCTCGCGCCCAAAGACCTCCTCGACGCCCTGAGCGGCCACGCCTCTCGCCTGTTCAGCGGCGAAACCCCGCTGCCCCGCAATGAAATCGAAAGTCAGTTCAAGGCTTTGCTGCAAAGTGGTTTCAGCAAGCTTGATCTGGTCAGCCGGGAAGAATTTGACAGCCAGATGGTGGTGCTCGCCCGCACCCGTGCGCGACTGGAGAGTCTGGAGGCCAAAGTCGCAGAGCTGGAAGCGCGGTTGACACCTGCGGCTGAATAAATGCGATCAGTGTGGGATGGGGCCAGTCCTCTCCCACCTTTGCTCTGGATACGTTCTGTAAAACCTCCCCGCCTCGCCCTTCTCCACCTCGTCTACCCTTGAAAAACCGCAGGAAGCGGCCTCCCATTTCAAGGAACGAGCATGTCCCTCGCCATCGTCCACAGCCGCGCCCAGGTCGGCGTAGAAGCCCCCGCCGTCACCGTCGAGGTGCACATGGCCAATGGTTTGCCGTCCTTGACCCTGGTGGGTTTACCCGAAACCGCCGTCAAGGAAAGCAAGGACCGCGTTCGCAGCGCCATTCTCAACTGCGCCCTGCAATACCCCTCGCGCCGTATCACCCTCAACCTCGCGCCCGCCGACCTGCCCAAGGACGGCGGGCGTTTTGATTTGGCGATTGCATTGGGGATCCTCGCCGCCAGTGTGCAAGTGCCGGCGTTGATGCTCGATGACGTTGAATGCCTGGGTGAGTTGGCGTTGTCTGGTGAAGTGCGCGCAGTCAAAGGTGTGTTGCCAGCGGCTTTAGCGGCGCGCAAGGCCGGGCGCACGGTGATAGTGCCGCGGGCGAACGCGGAGGAAGCGTGCCTGGCGTCGGGTTTGAAAGTGATTGCAGTGGATCACCTCCTGCAGGTGGTGGCGCACCTCAATGGGCATGTGCCGATTGAGCCCTACAAGTCCGATGGCTTGCAGTACCTGAACAAGCCGTACCCGGATTTGAGCGAAGTGCAGGGTCAGCTGGCCGCCAAGCGGGCATTGCTGATTGCCGCAGCGGGCGCACATAACCTGCTGTTCAGTGGGCCACCGGGTACCGGCAAGACCTTGCTCGCCAGCCGCCTGCCCGGTTTGCTGCCACCGCTGAGCGAACAGGAGGCCCTCGAAGTGGCGGCCATTCAGTCGGTGGTCAGTCTCGCCCCACTGAGCCACTGGCCGCACCGGCCGTTCCGCCAGCCGCACCACTCGGCGTCAGGGCCGGCATTGGTGGGCGGTGGGTCGAAACCGCAGCCAGGGGAAATCACCCTGGCGCACCATGGCGTGCTCTTCCTGGACGAATTGCCGGAGTTTGATCGCAAGGTGCTGGAAGTTCTGCGCGAGCCATTGGAGTCGGGCCATATCGTGATTTCCCGCGCCCGCGACCGGGTGAGTTTCCCGGCGCGCTTCCAGCTGGTAGCGGCGATGAACCCCTGCCCTTGCGGTTACATGGGTGAGCCCACTGGGCGTTGTCGCTGCACGCCGGAACAGATCCAGCGGTATCGCAACAAGCTGTCTGGCCCCTTGCTGGATCGGATCGACCTGCACCTTACCGTGGCGCGTGAAACCACTGCGCTCAATCCCACCCAGCAGGCTGGAGAGACCACGGCAACGGCCTCAGCCCTGGTGGCCGATGCGCGGGAGCGTCAGCAACAGCGCCAGGGCTGCGCCAACGCCTTTCTTGATCTGCCGAGGCTGCGTGAGCACTGTCAGTTGGCGAAAGCCGATGAAAGCTGGCTGGAGAGCGCCTGCGAGCGGCTCACTTTGTCGCTGCGGGCGGCTCATCGGTTGCTCAAAGTAGCGCGCACCCTGGCGGATCTGGATCAAGTGGACAATATCAGCCGGGACCATCTGAAGGAGGCGCTGCAATACCGCCCGGCTGCGATCAATTGAGCCTGGCGCCTCCCACATTTTTGTACCGCAATGGCTTCAGCGAAAGCGATCCACTTCATGCCGCAAGCCAGCCGCCAACGTCTCCAGTTCCTTGGCTGTAATCGCCAGGTTCGACACCACTTCCCGCTGCTCGCTGTTGGCCAGCGCGATGCTCTGCAAGTTGCTGCTGAGCAACGTCGCGGTGCTGCTTTGCTCTTGGGTTGCCGTGGTAATCGCCGCGAACTGCTGACCGGCCGAACGGCTTTGTTCGTCGATACGCGCCAGGGCCGAGGCCACGTCGGCGTTGCGCGACAGGCCTTCCTGCATCAGCGTGTTGCCGTGTTCCATGGTGCTGATGGCATTACCGGTCTCCCGCTGGATGCTCTGGATCATCCCGGAGATTTCATCGGTGGCTTCGCGGGTACGCGAGGCCAGGTTACGTACTTCGTCAGCCACCACGGCAAACCCACGACCTTGCTCACCGGCGCGAGCCGCCTCGATGGCGGCGTTGAGCGCCAGCAGGTTGGTCTGCTCGGCGATGGAGGTGATCACACCGACGATGCCGCCGATTTCCTGGGAGCGCTGGCCGAGGGTATTGATCACCGTGGCCGTGCTGTTCAGCGCGGTCGCGATATGCTCCAGCGACGACGACGCCTCTTGCATCGAGGTGCGGCCGATACGGGTTTGCTGGGCATTCTCTTGGGCCAGACGCTCGGTGTTGCCCATGTTGTCGGCGATATTCAGCGACGTTGCACTGAACTCTTCCACCGCGCCAGCCATGCTGGTGATTTCGCCGGACTGCTGCTCCATGCCGTCATAAGCCCCGCCGGACAACCCGGACAGCGCCTGGGCACGGCTGTTGACCTCTTCGGCCGCCTTGCGGATGTGAGAAACCATGGTCGACAGCGCTTCACCCATCTGATTGAAGCTGCGGGCCAGTTGGCCGATTTCATCATGGCTGGACACGTTGAGACGCGCACTCAAGTCGCCCGCGCCCAAGGCTTCGGCCTGGCGCACCAGGTCGCTCAACGGTTGCAGTTTGCTGCGCAGCAGCCACACCGTAGCGCCTACCGCCAGCAGCATCGCCAGCACGCTGCCGATCACCAGGCGAATGCCTACTGCCCAGGTCACCGCGCGGATTTCAGCCTTCGGCATGCTCGCGACCACGGCCCATGGGCCGCCATCGAAGGGCACCGAAACGCTGTAGAAGTCTTCGTTCTTGTCGCTCCAGAAGCGGCCTTTGCCTGGGGTCTTGGCCAAGTCCAACATCACAGGAACCGCTTGATCCAACGCCTGCACACCGGCTGGCGGCACCAGCCAGCGCTTCTGCTCGTCGAGCAACGCCAGGGAACCGGTATGGCCGATGCGGAAGCGCTTGAGGTTCTCGAACTGCGCGGCCTGGGCGTCGGTGTAGTCAAAACCGATGAACAGCACGGCGATCACTTTGCCGCTGGTGTCGCGCACGGGGCTGTACTGAGTCATGTAGGAGCGGTCGAACAACACCGCGCGGCCGATATACGCCTGCCCACCGAGCACACGCTGGTAAGCAGGGCCCTGGCGGTCAAGCACAGTGCCAATGGCGCGGCTGCCGTCCTGCTTGGTCAGGGAGGTGCTGACGCGGACAAAGTCGTCGCCGCTGCGCACGAACACGGTGGCCACGCCGCCGGACATCTGCTTGAACTCATCCACTTCAGTGAAGTTGTTGTTGAGCACTTCGCTGCCCAGCAACAAGCTCGGCGTCTGGACCCCGGCCACCGCGACCATCTGGTCTGCCTGCACCCGCAACCCGGCGCTGAAGCGCTTCTCAAACAGTCCGGTCAGACGCTGGGTGCTCTCGCGCAACGTGCTGTGGAACGTATTGAGTTGGTCGGCGAGCAATCGCGCTTCGCTGGCCAGGTGCTCTTCGCGGGTATCGAGGTTGGCGGAATCAAGGGAACGCAAGGCGAACACGGTACTGCCGCCGATGGCGACAGCCAGAATCACGGCTAATGCGAGGCCTAACTGCGAGGCGATCCGGGCGCGGGGTTGAGACATGACAGCTCCTGGCCGAGGCCAGGATCATCCTGATCTCATAGCGCTGCTCGGCAAATTATCTGGTGGGAAACGTTGGAGCACGATGGTTCCAACACACCTACTTCGGCTGCGCCTGGCAATACTTGAGCGAATCGCAGGGGTATCACGCAAACGGTTGCGTGATAAGGCGCGAACCCTTCAATTGAGGCGTTCGACGGCAGGTAAAACCATGGAATGCACCTCGCTCTGGAGGAAATCCGCCAGGCGCCGCAAGCGTTCACCACCCGGACGGGTTTTCGGCCACACCAGATAGTAACTTTCCCCACTCGCAACCGCCGTCGGCCACGGCAGACTCAAGCGTCCCTGCGCGACATCTTCGGCCACCATCAGCAGATCGCCCATGGACACGCCATAACCACGAGCGGCAGCAATCATGCCCAGTTCAAGCGTATCGAACACCTGCCCGCCCTTGAGCGATACCTGGTTCGACAGCCCCATGCGCTCCAGCCATTTGCGCCAGTCCCTGCGGTCGGGCGTGGGGTGCAGCAACTCGGTAGCGGCCAGGCGATTTACGTCCCAAGGGCCATCGTTCAACAGGTTCGGCGCGCCCACGGGTATTAACAACTCAGGGAACAAGTAGCTGGCTTCCCAGTCCGCCGGAAAGTGCCCATAGCTCAACAGCACCGCACAGTCGAAAGGCTCTTGATTGAAATCCACTTCATCCACATTCATCCAGGCGCTGGTCAGTTGCACTTCATTGCCCGGTTGTAACGCCCGAAAGCGGCTGAGCCGCGCCAACAACCAGCGCATGGTCAGGGTGGACGGCGCCTTCATGCGCAGGATGTCATCCTCGGCGTTCAGGGTATGGCAGGCCCGTTCCAGCGCCGCGAACCCCTCGCGCACACCGGGCAACAGCAGGCGCGCTGATTCGGTGAGCTGAAGGTTACGGCCACTTCGCTGGAACAGGCGGCAGGCGAAATGCTCTTCCAGCGTGCGGATATGTCGGCTCACCGCACTCTGGGTAATCGACAGTTCTTCGGCGGCACGGGTAAAGGAGTTATGCCGGGAGGCTGCTTCAAATGCCCGTAACGCATAAAGAGGAGGAAGACGACGCGACATAAGGAAAGCTCCGACAGCAGAACGCCTAAACCCTACCAGAATCAATCTGGCATGAGTTTTAATCATGCGAATGATCGCTTTTATCCCTTTGTGCAATGGGCTGAGAGGGCCGAGAATCAAACCCTCCCGAACCTCCGACTTTCTGAGTGTGATGATCATGCAGCATCCGGCACGTACCGAACTCTGGGCCATCCTGCGGCTGTCAGGGCCGTTGATTGCTTCCCAGTTGGCGCACATGCTGATGGTGCTGACCGACACCCTGATGATGGCGCGCCTGAGCCCCGAAGCCTTGGCCGGTGGAGGCCTGGGTGCGGCTAGCTATTCGTTCGTGTCGATCTTCTGCATTGGGGTAATCGCCGCCGTGGGCACCTTGGTGGCGATCCGTCACGGCGCCGGCGACATCGAAGGTGCTACCCGCCTGACCCAGGCCGGGCTGTGGCTCGCCTGGCTGATGGCGCTGGCCGCGGCGCTGCTGCTGTGGAACCTCAAGCCGGTGCTGCTGATGTTCGGCCAGACCGACACCAACGTGCAGTCGGCGGGGCAATTTCTGACCATGCTGCCATTTGCCCTGCCCGGCTACCTGAGTTTCATGGCCTTACGCGGCTTCACCAGCGCCATCGGCAAGGCCACCCCGGTGATGGTGATCAGCCTCGGCGGCACGGTGCTGAACTACCTGCTCAATCACGCGTTGATCGAAGGCATGTTCGGCCTGCCGAAACTCGGCTTGATGGGTATTGGCCTGGTCACCGCCATCGTCGCCAATGGCATGGCCCTGACATTGATGTGGTACATCCGCAGCAACCGCGCTTACGCCGCCTACCCGCTAAGCGCCGGCCTGCTGCGCCTCAATACCCAATACCTGCGTGAATTGTGGCGCCTGGGCCTGCCGATTGGCGGCACCTACGCGGTCGAAGTCGGGCTGTTTGCCTTTGCCGCGCTGTGCATGGGCACCATGGGCAGTACGCAACTGGCGGCGCATCAGATCGCCCTGCAGATCGTCTCGGTGGCATTCATGGTCCCTGCGGGTATGTCCTACGCGGTGACCATGCGCATCGGCCAGCACTATGGAGCCGGGCAATTGTTGCAGGCGCGCATGGCCGGTCGCGTCGGCATCAGCTTTGGGGCGACGATAATGTTGGGATTTGCCGTGGTCTTGTGGCTGTTTTCCGACCCGCTGATCGGCCTGTTCCTCGACCATGACGACCCGGCGTTCCACGAGGTGATCGTGCTCGCCGTCAGCCTGCTGGCCGTCGCGGCCTGGTTCGAATTGTTCGACGGCGTGCAGACCATCGCCATGGGCTGCATCCGGGGGCTCAAGGACGCCAAGACCACCTTCCTGGTGGGGCTGGGCTGCTACTGGTTGATCGGCGCGCCTTCAGCGTGGTTGATGGCGTTCACGCTGGGCTGGGGGCCAACCGGTGTATGGTGGGGTTTGGCACTCGGCCTGGCCTGTGCGGCGGTAAGCCTGACCTGGGCGTTCGAGGCGAAGATGAAGCGGATGATTCGCCAGGAGCCTGAGGTTCAAGCCTCGTTTCAGGCTGCACAAACAGAGTAAAACCCTACCCTTCCACCGTTGATTGGGTTTGCAGGTCAGCAGCCCAACAGCGCCTGCTGGCCCTTGCCGAATGTGAGGTAATCCACCAACTCCGGCAGGGGCAGCGGTTTGCTGATCAGGTAACCCTGGGCCTGGTCGCAACCGAACAGCCTCAGCAACGCGAGCTGCTCCGGGGTTTCCACGCCCTCGGCCACCACTTCCAGGTTGAGGTTGTGGGCCAGGTTGATCATCGCGTGCACCAGCTTGCGGTTCTCTTCGCGCTCTTCCATGCCGCCGACAAAACTCTTGTCGATCTTCAACAAGGCAATCGGCAGGCTGTTGAGGTGCACGAACGAGGAGAAACCGGTGCCAAAGTCGTCCAGAGAAAACCGCACACCGAGCCGGCCGAGGGCGTCCATGGTCTGCTTGACCAGATCGCTACGGCGCATTACGGCGGTTTCGGTCAGTTCGAACTCCAGCCATTGCGCCTCTACGCCGCGCTCAGCGATCAATCGGCTGAGGGTCGAGAGCAACTGGCTGTCCTGGAACTGGCGGAACGACAGGTTGACCGCCATGTGCAACGGCGGCAGGCCGCGCTCACGCAGGTCTTGCATGTCGCGCAGGGCGCGGGAGATTACCCAGTAGCCCAACGGTACGATCAGGCCGCTCTGTTCGGCCAAAGGCACGAACTCGCTGGGCGGCAACAGGCCGCGCTCGCCGTGGCGCCAGCGCACCAGGGCTTCGAGGCCAACGATGTGGCCGTCATCCAGGTCCAGGCGCGGCTGGTAATGCAGCTCCAGTTCATCGCGGCGCAAGGCGCGGCGCAGTTCACTTTCCAGATCGGCGAGACTGCGCGCGTTGCGGTTGATGCGTTCGTTGAAGATATGGAAGGTACAGCCTTGGGTGCTCTTGGCTTGCTGCATGGCGATATGGGCGTGCCACATCAATGGGTCGGCGCCAGCGCGGGCGCGGGCATGGGCCACGCCCAGGCTGCAACCGATCAGCAGGCTTTCGCCATCCACCCAGTACGGCTCGGCCATGGCTTCGGTGATGCGCTCGGCCATCCACTCTGCGCGTTGCGGTGCGCGGCGGGTGTCAATCAGCAAGGCGAACTCGTCGCTGCCCAGGCGTGCCAGTTGGTCGCCGATTTCAAGTTGGCTCTTGAGCCGCGAAACCACCTGCAGGATCAAGCGGTCGCCAGCCTGGTGGCCGAGGGCATCGTTGGCGTGGCGGAAGTTGTCGAGGTCCAGATGACCGAGGGCCAGACCGCGGCCTTCGTTCTCGGCCAGCCGCGCCGCAAGGAGGGTCTGGAAGCCCTGGCGGTTGGCGATACCGGTGAGCGGGTCTTGCTCGGCCAGGCGTTGCAGGGTGTTTTCCAGCACGCCGCGCTCACGCACATGACGCAGGCAGCGGCGCAGTATGTCGGCGTCCAGTGCGTCACGGATCAGCCAGTCACTGACGCCAAGCGGCGAAACCAGCGGCTCCTGCTCCAACAGCAATACGCACGGCAAGCTGCACTGGCCAGGGCCGGGTTGCAGGCTGGACGTGGTCAACAGCACGGCGCTGGCGTCATCGTCGAACAGACGACTCACCGAGTCCCAGTTTGGCGCGCTGATCAGCACAGCCCCATCGCCCATCGGCGCCAGGCACTCGCGCAACAACGCTGCCCACTCAGGCGTATCGGCCAGTAGCAGCAAACGCAAGGGTTCGACAGGCGTAGACAAGCTAGCTCCCTAGACTCTGCAAAATTTCGTTGGCGGCGGGCATTATGACGTGCGGCCTGATAATCACCAATGATAGGGGTTATCAAATGCGCAGGTGTAAGCATTTGTCGCTGTTTTAAGCGTAAAAAGCCTCGACATCCTGCGGCAAAGTAGCAAAACCGGCAAATTTAGATCGAGTGGTACGTCACACCGTCGATCCAGGGCAGCAGAATCTTGCCAGCCTGTTAAAATGCCCGCCCTTTTGAACAACGACTCCCGAAATTCTGTATGTCCCGACTCAATCCCCGGCAGCAAGAAGCCGTGAACTACGTCGGCGGCCCTCTATTGGTGCTCGCCGGTGCCGGTTCCGGCAAGACCAGCGTGATCACCCGCAAGATCGCGCACCTGATCCAGAGCTGTGGCATCCGCGCCCAGTACATCGTCGCCATGACCTTTACCAACAAGGCCGCGCGCGAGATGAAGGAGCGGGTCGGCACCCTGCTCAAGGGTGGCGAAGGCCGTGGCCTCACGGTGTGTACCTTCCACAACCTGGGGCTGAACATCATCCGCAAGGAGCATGCGCGGCTGGGCTACAAGCCGGGCTTCTCGATCTTTGACGAGACCGACGTCAAGGCCTTGATGACCGACATCATGCAGAAGGAATACGCGGGCGACGACGGCGTCGACGAGATCAAGAACATGATCGGCGCCTGGAAAAACGACCTCATCCTGCCGCCCGAAGCCCTGGAAAACGCGCGCAACCCCAAGGAACAGACCGCCGCCATCGTCTACACCCACTATCAGCGCACGCTCAAGGCGTTCAACGCGGTGGATTTCGACGACTTGATCCTGCAGCCGGTCAAGCTGTTCCAGGAACACGCCGATATCCTCGAAAAGTGGCAGAACAAGGTGCGCTACCTGCTGGTGGACGAATACCAGGACACCAACGCCAGCCAGTACTTGCTGGTGAAGTTGCTGATTGGCAAGCGCAACCAGTTCACCGTGGTGGGTGACGATGACCAGTCGATCTATGCCTGGCGCGGCGCCCGTCCGGAAAACCTGATGCTGCTCAAGGTCGATTACCCGTCCTTGAAAGTGGTCATGCTGGAGCAGAACTACCGCTCCACCAGCCGTATCCTGCGCTGCGCCAACGTGCTGATCTCGAACAACCCCCACGAGTTTGAAAAACAGCTGTGGAGTGAGATGGGCCACGGCGACGAAATCCGCGTGATCCGCTGTCGCAATGAAGATGCCGAAGCCGAGCGCGTGGCCGTCGAGTTGCTCACCTTGCACCTGCGTACCGATCGGCCCTACAGCGACTTTGCGATTCTGTATCGCGGCAACTACCAGGCCAAGCTGATCGAGTTGAAGTTGCAGCACCACCAGATTCCGTATCGCCTGTCGGGGGGCAACAGCTTTTTCGGACGCCAGGAAGTAAAAGACCTGATGGCCTACTTCCGCCTGATCGTGAACCCGGACGACGACAACGCCTTCCTGCGCGTGATCAACGTGCCGCGCCGGGAAATCGGCTCGACGACTCTGGAAAAGCTCGGCAACTACGCCACCGAACGCAAGATTTCGATGTACGCCGCCACCGACGAGATCGGCCTGGGCGAGCACCTGGACACGCGTTTCACCGATCGCCTGGCGCGCTTCAAGCGCTTCATGGACAAGGTGCGCGAGCAATGCGCCGGTGAAGACCCGATCAGCGCCCTGCGCAGCATGGTCATGGACATCGACTATGAAAACTGGCTGCGCACCAACAGTTCCAGCGACAAGGCCGCGGATTACCGCATGGGCAACGTCTGGTTCCTGATCGAAGCGCTGAAGAACACCCTGGAAAAAGACGAAGACGGCGAGATGACCGTCGAAGACGCCATCGGCAAGCTGGTGCTGCGCGACATGCTCGAACGTCAGCAGGAAGAGGAAGACGGCGCCGAAGGTGTACAGATGATGACCTTGCATGCCTCCAAGGGCCTGGAATTTCCCTACGTGTTCATCATGGGTATGGAAGAGGAAATCCTCCCGCACCGCTCCAGCATCGAAGCCGACACCATCGAGGAAGAACGGCGCCTGGCCTACGTCGGCATTACCCGCGCGCGTCAGACCCTGGCCTTCACCTTTGCTGCCAAGCGCAAGCAATACGGCGAGATCATCGATTGCGCCCCCAGCCGGTTCCTGGATGAACTGCCGCCGGATGACCTGGCCTGGGAAGGCAATGACGACACCCCGACCGAGGTGAAGGCCGTGCGCGGCAACACCGCCCTGGCGGACATACGCGCGATGTTAAAGCGCTAGAATCGACTACTTTTCAATCTACTTTCGGCGCAGATCGCGCCATTAGAGGAAGCTTTCCGTGGAAGCACTGCACAAGAAAATTCGCGAAGAAGGCATCGTGCTTTCCGATCAGGTACTCAAGGTCGACGCCTTTTTGAACCACCAGATCGACCCGGCGCTGATGAAACTGATCGGTGATGAATTCGCCGCGTTGTTCAAGGACTCGGGCATCACCAAGATCGTCACCATCGAAGCCTCGGGTATTGCACCGGCGATCATGACCGGGCTGAACCTCGGTGTGCCGGTGATCTTCGCCCGCAAGCACCAGTCCCTGACCCTGACTGAAAACCTGCTGTCGGCGACCGTTTACTCGTTCACCAAGCAAACCGAAAGCACCGTGGCCATCTCGCCGCGCCACCTCACCAGCAGCGACCGCGTGTTGGTGATCGACGACTTCCTGGCCAATGGCAAAGCGTCCCAGGCGCTGATTTCGATCATCAAGCAGGCCGGTGCAACCGTTGCCGGCCTGGGGATCGTGATCGAGAAATCGTTCCAGGGTGGCCGTGCGGAACTGGATGCGCAGGGTTATCGGGTTGAGTCGCTGGCGCGGGTGAAGTCGTTGGCCGGTGGCGTAGTTACGTTCATCGAATAACCTCGATTCAAAATGTGGGAGGGGGCTTGCCCCCTCCCATATTTGCCTTGTGTTGCTTGTTAGTGCGCGGTGGCTTGGAGGCCGGCCAGTAGCAGGCGCTGGTATAAGTCTTCTTTCAGCCCCTCCGGTTTATCCAACCGCATCCGCTTCAAATGCTCGGGAAACGCTTGCGGCTCCGGTGCATCCAGCGCCGCCTTACCCAACTCCAGAATTTCCGTCAGCTTGAATTTGCTCTTGAGCCAGTTCAATGCGCGCAACAGATCCCGCTCTTCATCCGTGAAATCGCTGCCCAGCGGGTACTCCGGAAACAAACGCCGATGCCGCGCCTGAATCCCCTTGAGCCGCTCCGGTGTGTTGTCGATAAATCGCGGATCGAGCTGGAAATCCTTGGGCAACTTGCCCGCCTTTTGCGCCTCTTCGATCAGGTCATCCTGGAACCTGGAGTCGGTGATATTGAGTAACGCCTCAATCACCTTGGCATCCGTCTGACCGCGCAGATCGGCGATTCCATACTCGGTGATGACGATATCCCGCAGGTGCCGAGGAATAGTGCAGTGCCCATAATCCCAGACGATATTGGAGCTGACCTCTCCGCCCGATTCGCGCCAGCTGCGCAAAATCAGGATCGACCGCGCACCTTCCAGCGCATGGCCTTGGGCCACAAAGTTGTACTGCCCGCCTACGCCGCTGAGCACGCGGCCGTCTTCCAACTGGTCCGCCACACCCGCGCCGAGCAACGTCACCATGATCGCGCTGTTGATAAACCGAGCATCCAGGCGCTGCAAACGCTTGAGTTCTTCCTGGCCGTACAGCTCGTTGATGTAGCTGATGCGGGTCATGTTGAATTCAAGGCGCTTGGCGTGGGTCATTTCCTGCAAGCGCTGGTAAAAACTGCGTGGCCCGAGGAAGAAACCACCGTGGATGGACACACCGTCAGGCTGCGCCGCATCGTCCAGCAAGCCGGCATTGGCTTGTTCCTGGGTCGCGATATCCGGGTATACCTTGCGCCGCACAATTCCCGCATCCGCCAGTACCAACAGGCCGTTGACGAACATTTCGCTGCACCCGTAAAGGCCACGGGCGAAGGGGTCGACACCGCCCTCGTGGCTGATCAGCGGTGCCCATTGGTACACATCCAGGTCGGTCAGCAGCAGGCGGTACGCTTCATTATCGGCCTGGCGCGCCAGTAAGGCGGCGGTCAGCGCATCGCCCATGGAACCGATACCAATCTGCAAGGTGCCGCCATCGCGCACTAGCGTGCTGGCATGCAGGCCGATGAAATGGTCCTGGAACCCCACCGGCATGTTCGGTGTGGAGAACAGCGTGGTGCTGTCCTTTGCATCGATCAGGTAGTCGAACGCATCCATGCCCAACTCGGAATCGCCCGGCATGTAGGGCAAATCGGTGTGAACCTGGCCGACGATCAGGATGGTTTCCCCCGCGTCACGGCGCTTGGCGATCATCGGTAACAGGTCGAGGGTGATATCCGGGTTGCAGCTCAGGCTCAGGCGGTCTGGGTGCTCGGCGCTGCTCGCGACCAACTGCGCCACCAGGTTCAGGCCTGCGGCATTGATATCGCGGGCGGCGTGGCTGTAGTTGCTGCTGACGTAATCCTGTTGGGCAGACGTACTGTGCAGCAGACTGCCGGGCTGCATGAAGAACTGCTGCACGTGGATGTTCTTCGGCAGGCTGTCTGAATGCAGGGCAGCGAGAAACTCCAACTCGGGGTAATCCCCAAACACCCGCTCGATAAAGGGTTCGAGAAAGCGCTTCTGCAAGCCATCGCCCATCGTTGGCCGGCCCAGGCTCAGCGCGGTGTAAATCGTCAGCGCCCGCTCCGGCAGCTTGGCGACACGCCGGTACAGCGCATTGACGAACAGATTGGGCTTGCCCAGGCCCAGCGGCATGCCCATGTGGATATGCGCCGGCAAACGCGCCAGTACGTCGTCAACTGCTTGCTCGATTGAACACAACTGCACCATCCGACCCTCCTGACATTCCATGATTAGGGGTTGGACCGAGCTTGCCGGGTCTTTGCTGCAATCACCAGCCCGAAACCTAAATCACAGGCACAAAAAAGCCGCTCGTAAGCGGCTTTTTTGGCGAAGATCGGCTAATTACAAGCCGGACATCTTCTTGATCGCCCCTTTAAGCTCTTCATCCGAGCAATCCGCACATGTGCCTTTAGGCGGCATGGCGTTGATGCCGGTGATGGCCTTGGCCAGGATGCCATCAAGGCCGCCCTGGTGGTCGGCGCGTTCTTTCCAGGCGGCGGTGTCGCCGATTTTCGGCGCGTTCAGCAGGCCGGTGCCGTGGCACGCGTTGCAGTGTTTGGCGATGATGTCATCCGGGGTTTTCGCACCACCACCGCCTGCGGCCACGGCGACTTCCATGCCTTTGCATTCCTGGCCCTGGACGCAGACCTGGCCCACGGGCTCCAGGCGCTTGGCAATGTCATCATTGGTCGCAGCTTGTGCGCTCACAGCCCATAAGGCCAGTACGGTTGCTGGTGCAGCCAGCATTTTCATAATTAGGTTCACGCGTTCACCCTCAATGGTGGCTATTCACGCCTGCGGCCACGGTTTCGCAGGCGGCGAAAGTATAACGGTTAGCCCGCCGGGCTGAAACAACCCTATTAAATAAAGGGAGATTCAACCTTGCGGAATACAGCCAGGGTGTCTCTGCAACGCTGGCAGGACGCCTCTATTCTTAAAAGTTCGCGGGTGTGGCTGCGCTGATTAGTCGCGCCGGTACGTCGAACGGATTGCGAAAACGATGAGGCTTGGTACTTTCAAAGTAGTAGCTATCGCCGGCTTCGAGCACAAAAGTTTCAAGACCGACCACCAACTCCAGGCGACCTTCCAACAGAATCCCGGTTTCTTCGCCTTCGTGGGTGAGCATTTCTTCACCGGTGTCGGCGCCAGGCGGGTAGATCTCGTTGAGAAACGCGATGGCCCGACTCGGGTGCGCCCGACCTACCAGTTTCATGGTGACGGCGCCGTCAGAGATGTCGATCAGCTCATTGGCTTTATAGACGATCTGGGTCGGTATTTCCTGGAGGATCTCTTCGGAAAAGAACTCGACCATCGACATGGGAATGCCGCCCAGCACCTTGCGCAAGGAGCTGATCGAGGGGCTGACACTGTTTTTTTCGATCATCGAAATGGTGCTGTTGGTGACACCCGCACGCTTGGCGAGCTCGCGCTGGGAAAGACCCTTCAGTTTACGGATGGATTGCAGTCGTTCGCCGACGTCCAATGCAGGAGCCTCCTAGGATTCAGGCTTTGTTGTAATTGAGCGTTATCATGGCGACAGCGTTCAGTATTTACAACACTTGGGCCTAAATCCCAGGGCGCGGTGTTCGTGCCTGACGCTCAAGCCTCGCAATAGAGCCTTGGCACTCGACGCAGGTTGCAGAAGATCTGGTAGGGAATGGTCTCGGCGGCAACTGCGACGTCACTGGCAAGGATGTGCTTGCCCCACAACTCCACCGTGGAACCCAGACCGGCCTGGGGCACGTCCGTCAGGTCGACACATAGCATGTCCATGGACACACGCCCCAGCAATTGGCTGCGCTGCCCAGCCACCAGCACCGGCGTGCCGGTGGGCGCGTGGCGCGGGTAGCCGTCGGCATACCCCATGGCAACCACGCCGATGCGCATCGGTTTGGGCGTGATAAACCGGGCGCCGTAGCCCACAGGCTCGCCGGCCGGCAGTTCGCGTACGCAGATCACTTTCGATTCCAGGGTCATCACCGGCTGCAGACGTGCGGCAATGGCGTGGTCTTCGCCAAATGGCGTCGCGCCGTAAAGCATGATGCCGGGGCGCACCCAGTCGCTGGACATGCTCGGCCAGCCCAGCACCGACGGCGAATTGCGCAGGCTGACCTCAGCCGCCAAGCCTTGGCGCGCCGCCTCAAACACCGCGACTTGCTCATTGCTGCTGACGCAATCGAGTTCATCGGCGCGAGCGAAGTGGCTCATCAAGACAATTTTCGCGACTTTGCCGCTGGCCAGCAGGCGCTGGTAGGCCTCGTGATAATCCTTGGGGTGCAGGCCGACGCGGTGCATGCCCGAGTCCAGCTTGAGCCAGATCGTCAGAGGTTTGCCCAGCCTGGCCTGTTCGATCGCCTCCAGCTGCCACAGCGAATGCACCACGCACCACAGATCATGCTCGATGATCAGCGGCAGTTCGTCGGCTTCAAAAAAACCTTCCAGCAGCAGCACCGGCGCACGAATCCCGGCAGCGCGCAGCTCCAGGGCTTCCTCGATACACGCGACGGCAAACCCATCAGCCTCGGCTTCCAGCGCCTGGGCCACCCGCACGGCACCATGGCCGTAGGCGTCGGCCTTGACCACGGCAAGGGCCTTGGCCCCCGTGACTTCACGGGCCAATTGGTAGTTGTGGCGCAGGGCTTGGAGGTCGATCAGGGCACGGGCTGGACGCATGGCGGCAGGCTTCTAGGCGGCAAAGTGAAGAAAAACCGGCACCGACCAACTGCTTCGGCACCGGGAGAGGGATCTTGGTTTAAGGCAGCGCGGCCACGACGGACAGCTCTACCAGGATTTCTGGCTCACACAGTTTGGCTTCAACCGTGGCGCGGGCCGGAGCGACGCCCTTTGGCAGCCACGTGTCCCACACCGCGTTCATGCCGGCGAAATCGGCGTCGATGTCTTTCAGGTAGATCGTCACGGACAAAAGCCTGGTCTTGTCGGTGC
Source organism: Pseudomonas sp. LG1E9 (assembly GCF_003290225.1). Classification (NCBI taxonomy): domain Bacteria; kingdom Pseudomonadati; phylum Pseudomonadota; class Gammaproteobacteria; order Pseudomonadales; family Pseudomonadaceae; genus Pseudomonas; species Pseudomonas sp. LG1E9. Next base: position 484,244 of record NZ_CP029983.1, read on the forward strand.
CGGCCAGGTCCAGCAAGCGCTCGATATTGGCCAGGGTTTCACGGGTCTGCTGTTCAATTGCGGCGTTCATGTCGTCACCGACTTGCCCGGCCAGGTACACGGTACCGCTGTGGACGACGATCTGGCTCATGCGCTCATTGGTGAGCTGGCGCTGGATTGACATGTTGTGCGGACTCCTGGTGGTTGCCGTAACGGGAAATATCGAGGCCCGCGGCACTGATTTGCGGGGTTTTCCTGGCCATCAGATCAGCCAGCAAGCGGCCGGAGCCGCAGGCCATCGTCCAACCGAGGGTGCCATGGCCAGTGTTCAGGAACAGATTCTTGAAGGGAGTGGCACCGACAATCGGTGTGCCGTCGGGGGTGGTCGGGCGCAGGCCGGTCCAGAACTCGGCGGCGGCCAGATCGCCGCCCTGAGGATAAAGGTCGTTGACGATCATCTCCAGGGTTTCGCGCCGACGCGGGTTAAGCGACAGGTCAAAACCGGCTATTTCAGCCATGCCACCGACACGGATGCGGTTGTCGAAACGGGTGATCGCGACCTTGTAGGTCTCGTCAAGGATGGTCGAAGTCGGCGCCATCGCCGGGTTGGTGATCGGCACTGTCAGCGAGTAACCCTTGAGCGGGTACACCGGCGCCTTGATCCCCAGCGGCTTGAGCAGCTTCGGCGAGTAGCTGCCGAGGGCGAGCACGTAGCGGTCGGCGGTTTCCAGCTTGCCGTCGATCCACACGCCGTTGATACGATCACCGGCATGGTCGAGGCGCTGGATATCCTGTTCGAAGCGGAACTCCACGCCCAACTGCTTGCACATGTCGACCAGGCGAGTGGTGAACATCTGGCAATCGCCGGTCTGGTCGTTAGGTAGACGCAGGGCACCGGCGAGAATATCGGTGACGCTGGCCAGGGCCGGTTCAACGCGGGCAATGCCGGCGCGGTCGAGCAGTTCGAAGGGCACGCCGGATTCTTTCAGCACGGCGATATCCTTGGCGGCGCCGTCGAGCTGTGCCTGGGTGCGGAACAGCTGGGTAGTCCCCAGGCTGCGGCCTTCGTAGGCAATGCCGGTCTCGGCGCGCAATTCGTCGAGGCAGTCGCGGCTGTACTCGGACAGGCGCACCATGCGCTCCTTGTTCACTGCATACCGGCTGGCGGTGCAGTTGCGCAGCATCTGCGCCATCCACAGGTATTGATCGATATCGGCCGTGGCCTTGATCGCCAGCGGCGCGTGGCGTTGCAGCAGCCACTTGATTGCCTTGAGCGGCACGCCCGGTGCGGCCCATGGCGAGGCATAGCCCGGCGACACCTGGCCAGCGTTGGCGAAGCTGGTTTCCATGGCAGCGGCTGGCTGGCGGTCGACCACGACCACCTCGAAACCGGCCCGAGCCAAATAGTAGGCACTGGTCACACCAATGACGCCGCTACCCAAGACCAGAACGCGCATTTTTATATCCTCATCGCGGCTTGGCCGCCGACGTGTGTTGTTCGAGCAATGATGAGCGCAGTATAAAAAGCAATCACCAGTGCATTTCACTATATAAATGCCTATATTTGGCGACAATTCTCGGCAGAAACCCTTTTCACAGAGGCGTATCCCCTATGCGTACCAACACCCAGACCAAGCGGGAGCTGGACAAGATCGACCGCAATATCCTGCGCATCCTGCAAACCGACGGGCGTATCTCGTTCACAGAGCTGGGTGAAAAGGTCGGGCTGTCGACCACGCCGTGCACCGAACGGGTCCGCCGGCTGGAGCGCGAAGGGATCATCATGGGCTACAACGCGCGGCTCAATCCCCAGCATTTGAAGGGCAGTCTGCTGGTATTTGTCGAGATCAGCCTCGATTACAAATCCGGCGACACCTTTGAGGAATTTCGCCGGGCCGTGCTGAAACTGCCCCATGTGCTGGAGTGTCATTTGGTCTCCGGCGACTTTGACTACCTGGTAAAAGCGCGGATTTCCGAGATGGCGTCGTACCGCAAGTTGCTGGGCGACATTCTGCTCAAGCTGCCCCACGTGCGCGAATCCAAGAGCTACATCGTGATGGAAGAGGTGAAAGAGAGCCTGAACCTGCCGATCCCCGACTGACTGACACAGGTGATCGAGTAAAGCCGCTACACCAGCACCTGCCGGGTACTCGCCATGTACTCGTGGATCTGCTTCTCCACCCTCGGGTGAATCAGCTCCACCGGCCCCCGCCCATTGGGACATGGCAAGGTTTTGGTCGTGCCAAACAAGCGGCAGATCAACGGCCGCTCGTCATACACCGTGCAACCGTTGGGCCCCAGGTGCACACAGTTCAGCTCGTCCATTGCCGCGTCCTGTTCGGCAGCAGTCTTACGCGGCAGTCGCGACATTTCCTCGGGCGATGTAGTCACTGGCCCACAGCAGTCGTGGCAACCGGGGACGCACTCGAACGAAGGAATCTGGCGGCGCAATGCGCTGACTTTCTGACTGTTGCAACTCATCGAAGCAGGTACCAAACGGCGAATAGGCGTGGATTCTGACGCAAAACGCACCGCACAGACAGCTTCGTCCGACCGCTGTATCCTGCGTCAAATTTTCCAAACAGGGATGCTCCCCATGACCGCCAGCGCCCGGCACACCGCTTCCTACTACGCCGCCAGCAGCCTGCCGCAGCCCGATTACCCGGTGTTGACCGGCGAAGTGACTGCCGACGTGTGCGTGATCGGCGGGGGTTTTTCCGGGCTTAACACCGCACTGGAACTGGCCGAGCGTGGTTTGCGCGTGGTGTTGCTGGAGGCGCGCAAGATCGCCTGGGGCGCCAGCGGGCGTAATGGCGGGCAACTGATTCGCGGCGTCGGCCACGGCCTGGACCAGTTCACCAATGTGATCGGCAGCGATGGCGTGCGCGAGATTAAGCTGATGGGCCTGGAAGCCGTCGAGATCGTGCGTGAGCGCGTCGAGCGCTACCAGATCCCCTGCGACCTGACCTGGGGCTACTGCGACCTCGCCAACAAGCCTCGCGACCTGCACGGGCTCGCCGAAGACGCCGAAGAACTGCGCAGCCTCGGCTATCGCCATGAAGTGCGCCTGCTGCAAGCTACCGAGATGAGCAGCGTCATCGGTTCCGACCGCTATGTGGGCGGCATGATCGACATGGGGTCAGGCCACCTGCACCCGCTGAACCTGGCGCTCGGCGAAGCGGCCGCCGCGCAGCAGTTGGGCGCGCAGTTGTTTGAGCAGTCCGAAGTGACACACATCGACTACGGCCCCGAGGTCAAGGTGCACACCGCCCACGGCCACGTGCGTGCCAGGACCCTGGTACTGGCCTGCAACGCCTACCTCAACGGCCTCAACCCGCACCTGAGCGGCAAAGTGCTGCCCGCCGGCAGCTATATCATCGCCACCGAACCCTTGAGCGAAGCGCAGGCCGCCAACCTGTTGCCGCAGAACATGGCGGTGTGCGATCAACGGGTGACGGTGGACTATTTCCGCTTGTCAGCCGACCGTCGCCTGTTGTTCGGCGGCGCCTGCCACTACTCCGGCCGTGATCCCCAGGACATCGGCGCCTACATGCGGCCGAAAATGCTGAAGGTGTTCCCGCAGTTGGCCGACGCAAAAATCGACTACCAGTGGGGCGGCATGATCGGCATCGGCGCCAACCGCTTGCCGCAGATCGGTCGGTTGGCGGATCAACCCAACGTGTATTACGCCCAGGCTTATGCGGGCCATGGCCTCAACGCCACACACCTGGCGGGCAAGCTGCTGGCCGAAGCCATCAGCGGCCAGCAGCAGGGACGTTTCGATCTGTTCGCAAAGGTGCCGCACATCACCTTCCCCGGCGGCCAGCACCTGCGCTCGCCGCTGCTGGCGCTGGGGATGCTCTGGCACCGCCTCAAAGAGCTGGTGTGATCAACCGCGCCAGAAAGGCTTCAAGCCTTCCTGGCGCGCCTGCTCGGCAGTCAGTCCGATATCCTGCAATTGCTCGCAGGTCAGGGTCAGCAAAGCCTTGCGCGTGTGGCGACGGTGCCAGAACAGGCTCCAGCGGTTACCCGTGAGCGCAGACAGTGCCCGCTCCTGCCCTGCTTCCAGTTCCTGACTGTGTAGCGCCAGCCGCACATCGCTCATGCCGTTCATGTTGTTGCCCCTCAGTGGCGTGTTGCCTTGAGTGACAAGCATGGGCGAACGGCAAAAACCATTACAGATTCAACCTACCTTTATTAAATCCATACAGACACTGCCTATGGGCCAGTGAATCCTGTATTTTCTCTCTATCTGTACTGGTCCACTGGGAGCGACCGTCATGACCCTTTATGTCAATCTCGCCGAATTGCTGGGCACCCGCATCGAACAGGGCTTCTATCGCCCCGGTGATCGATTGCCGTCCGTGCGGGCCTTGAGCGTCGAACATGGGGTCAGCCTCAGCACCGTGCAACAGGCTTATCGCCTGCTGGAAGACAACGGCCTGGCGATGCCCAAGCCCAAGTCCGGATACTTCGTTCCCGTTGGCCGCGAGCTGCCGGCCCTGCCGGAAATAGGCCGCCCCGCCCAACGCCCGGTAGAAATATCCCAGTGGGACCAAGTGCTGGAACTGATTCGCGCTGTGCCGCGAAAAGACGTCATACAGATGGGCCGGGGCATGCCGGATGTATTGTCACCCACCCTCAAACCCCTGCTGCGAAGCCTTGCCCGCGTCAGCCGGCGCCAGGATCTGCCGGGGCTGTATTACGACAACATCCTCGGCTGTATGGAACTGCGCGAGCAAATCGCCCGGCTGTCATTGGATTCCGGCTGCCAGTTGACCGCCGAAGACATCGTGATCACCACCGGCTGCCATGAGGCGCTGTCCGCCAGCATCCACGCCATCTGTGACCCCGGCAATATCGTCGCGGTGGACTCGCCGAGCTTCCACGGCGCCATGCAGACCCTCAAGGGACTGGGCATGAAAGCCCTGGAAATCCCCACTGACCCCATCACCGGCATCAGCCTCGAAGCCTTGGAGTTGGCCCTGGAGCAGTGGCCGATCAAAGTCATTCAGTTGACCCCCAACTGCAACAACCCGTTGGGCTACATCATGCCGGAGGCACGCAAACGCGCTTTGTTGACCCTGGCACAGCGTTTTGACGTGGCGATCATCGAAGACGATGTGTATGGCGAATTGGCCTACAGTTACCCACGCCCGCGCACCATCAAATCCTTCGACGAAGATGGCCGCGTGCTGCTCTGCAGTTCCTTCTCGAAAACCCTGGCGCCGGGCCTGCGCATTGGCTGGGTGGCACCGGGGCGCTACTTGGAACGGGTGCTGCACATGAAATACATCAGCACCGGCTCCACCGCGACCCAACCGCAGATCGCAATTGCCGAATTTCTCAAGGGTGGGCATTTCGAGCCGCATTTGCGGCGCATGCGCACCCAATACCAGCGCAATCGCGACTTGATGCTCGATTGGGTCAGCCGCTATTTCCCGGCGGGCACGCGCGCCAGCCGCCCCCAGGGCAGCTTCATGCTGTGGATAGAACTGCCGGAGGGCTTCGATACTCTGAAACTCAACCGGGTGCTCATAGAACAAGGTGTCCAGGTCGCCGTGGGAAGCATCTTTTCTGCATCGGGCAAGTATCGGAACTGCCTGCGTATGAACTACGGTGCCAAGCCAACCACGCAGATTGAAGAAGCGGTGCGCAAGGTCGGTGTCGCGGCGATAAAGATGTTGACCGAGTCGGCGGACTGACCTTTCGCGAGAAATCGCCGTCATATGCCGACAACCGCCCTGAACTGGAAGCGCCTCCCTTGATGATTCGACGGCTTTTACCGTTTTGCCTGTTGGGAGCCCTGACCCTGGGTGGCTGCGCCACAGTGAGCACACCGCGTATCCCCAGCGACGCACTGCCGGCAGCACAGTCGTCGTTCGGCCGCTCGATCCAGGCCCAGGCCGCGCCTTACCAGGGCCGCTCCGGTTTCCGCCTGTTGCCCAACAGCAGCGAAGCCTTCATGGCCCGCGCCGAGCTGATCCGGAACGCTCAGACCAGCCTCGATCTGCAGTACTACATCGTCCACGACGGCATCAGCACGCGCATGCTGGTGGATGAACTGCTCAAGGCCGCCGACCGTGGCGTGCGTGTGCGCATCCTGCTGGACGACACCACCAGCGACGGCCTCGACCAGATCATCGCCACCCTCGCCGCCCACCCCAAGATCGAGATTCGCCTGTTCAATCCCCTGCACTTGGGGCGCAGCACCGGTGTGACGCGGGCCATGGGCCGCCTGTTCGACCTGTCGCTGCAACACCGGCGCATGCACAACAAGCTGTGGCTGGCGGACAACAGTGTGGCCATCGTCGGCGGGCGAAACCTGGGGGATGAATATTTCGACGCCGAGCCAAACCTGAATTTCACCGATATCGACATGCTCAGCGTAGGGCCGGTGGCCGAGCAGCTCGGGCACAGTTTCGATCAGTACTGGAACAGCGCCCTGAGCAAACCGATTGACGATTTTGTCTCAAACAGCCCCTCTAAAGGCGACCTGGCTGCCGCGCGCGTGCGCCTGGAGGCGTCGTTGGCCGAGTCACGCCAGCAGAATCACGCGCTGTACAACCGCCTGCGCACCTACCAGACCCAACCGCGCATGGACATCTGGCGCCGCGAGCTGATCTGGGCCTGGAACCAGGCGTTGTGGGACGCGCCGAGCAAAGTGCTGGCCAAGGCCGACCCGGACCCACGCCTGCTGCTGACCACCCAACTCGCGCCGGAGCTGGAAGGCGTCAACCATGAGCTGATAATGATCTCGGCGTACTTCGTACCGGGGCAGCCTGGGCTGGTGTACCTGACGGGGCGCGCCGACGCGGGTGTATCGGTGAGCCTGTTGACCAACTCCCTTGAAGCCACCGATGTGCCGGCCGTGCACGGCGGCTATGCGCCTTATCGCAAGGCGCTGCTGGAGCACGGGGTCAAACTCTATGAACTGCGCCGCCAACCCGGCGACGGCGGTGGCAGCAGCCCGCACCTGTTTCGCCGGGGCTCCTTCCGAGGTTCGGATTCCAGCCTGCACAGCAAGGCCATGATCTTTGATCGGACGAAGTCGTTTATCGGCTCGTTCAATTTTGACCCCCGCTCTGTGTTGTGGAATACCGAAGTCGGCGTCTTGGTGGACAGCCCCGAACTGGCGGAACACGTGCGCAACCTGGCGTTGCAAGGCATGGCACCCGCCTTGAGTTACGAGGCGAAACTGCAGGACGGCAACGTGGTGTGGGTCACCGAAGATGACGGGCAACTGCACACGCTGACCCGCGAGCCTGGCAGTTGGTGGCGGCGGTTCAATGCGTGGTTCGCCACCCGCGTCGGCCTGGAACGCATGCTCTGACACAACGCAAATCCTCTGCGGGAGGCCGCAAGCCCCTCCCACAGAGGACCGCATTTCAATTCAGGCTGGCTGTGCGGCACCGAATGCGCCCTGGCGCAGCAATAGCACGACCAACCCCAACGCCCCCGCCGCCATCAACAGCGGCAGGGCATGCCCGTTGATCCACTGGCTGCCCGCCCCGGCCACCAGTGGCCCGATCAGGCAACCGATGCCCCACAGCTGGGCGATGTGGGCATTGGCGCGCACCAGCGCATCGTCGCGATAACGCTCGCCGATCAGGATCAGCGACAGGGTAAACAACCCACCGGCACTGGCGCCGAACAACACCCATATCGGCCAGATCAACAGCGTGTGCAACGTCAACGGAATCGCCAGGCTGGACACCAGCAACAACACAGCACAACTCAGGAACAACGTGCGCCGTGGCAGGTAGTCGGCCAGCGCACCGATGGGCAGTTGCAGCAGCGCATCGCCGACCACCACCGTGCTGACCATCGCCAAGGCAATCTCGGCGGTAAAGCCTTGTTGCAGGCAATACACCGGCAGCAGCGTCAAGATCATCGCTTCGAACGCGGCGAACAGCGCCACCGCCCAGGCAATCGCCGGCAGGCTGCGGCAAAAGCGCCACAGCTCGACGAAAGTCACGCTGAACGAATCGGCGGTGGGTGCGCCGGAGCGTCCCAGCAATGCCAGCGGGGCAATCACCAACAAAGCCACGCCGACCCAGATGCCATAGTCATGGTCGGTGCCGATCACGCCCAGCAGCAGTGGCCCGGACAGCTGGCTCAAGGCATAACTGCAGCCATACAGCGCCACCAATCGGCCACGCCACTGCTCCACCACTAACTGGTTGATCCAGCTTTCACCGAGGATAAACACGATGGTCAGGATCACCCCGATCATCAGGCGCAGCACCAGCCATATCGGGTAGCTGGGCAGGATCGCCAGTAAACCGATGGACACCGCACCGCACCACATACACAGACGCATCAGATTGGCAGTGCCGAGCCATGCGGCCAGCCGGCTGGAGACCTTGGCGCCAAGCAATACGCCGAACGCCGGCATGGCCGCCATCACGCCAATGGCGAAGCTGCCGTAGCCCCAACCTTCCAGACGCAGGGACACCAGCGGCATGCTGACACCCAGCGCCAAGCCGACGCTAAGTACCGAGGCCAGGACGGCGAAATAGGTCGCCCAACGCATTGCCACGCTCCTGTGGATAATTCTTGAGAACACACAAAACAGTGTGGGAGGGGACTTGCCCCCGATGGCGGCGGATCATTGAGCACGTTAAGTGCCTGACACACTGCTATCGGAGGCAAACCTCCTCCCACCTTCGACCTGCGGTGTTGCTTAGAGCTTGATCCAGGTCGACTTCAGTTCGGTGTATTTGTCGAACGCATGCAGCGACTTGTCGCGACCGTTACCCGATTGCTTGAAGCCACCAAACGGCGCAGTCATGTCGCCGCCGTCGTATTGATTGACCCACACGCTGCCGGCGCGCAGGGCCTTGGCGGTCAGGTGCGCTTTGGAGATGTCAGCGGTCCACACGGCGGCAGCCAGGCCATACACCGTGTCGTTGGCAATCTTGATCGCCTCTTCGGCGCTGTCGAAGGTGATCACCGAAAGTACCGGGCCGAAGATCTCTTCCTGGGCGATCTTCATGGCGTTGGTCACGCCGTCGAAAATCGTTGGCTCGACGTAGGTACCGCCGGTTTCTTCCAGGATGCGCTTGCCGCCGGCCACCAGTTTGGCGCCATCGGCGTGACCTGCTTCGATGTACGACAGCACGGTGTTCATCTGCTGGGTGTCCACCAACGCGCCGACGGTGGTTGCAGGGTCCAGCGGGTTGCCGGGCTTCCAGGCCTTGAGCGCCTCGATGACCAGCGGCAGGAATGTATCCTTGACGGAGCGCTCCACCAGCAGGCGCGAGCCGGCGGTACAGACTTCACCCTGGTTGAAGGCAATGGCGCTGGCTGCAGATTTCGCGGCGGCTTGCAGGTCCGGGGCGTCGGCGAACACGATGTTCGGGCTTTTGCCGCCGGCTTCCAGCCATACGCGCTTCATGTTCGACTCGCCGGAGCGGATCAACAGCTGCTTGGCGATCTTGGTCGAGCCGGTGAATACCAGCGTGTCGACGTCCATGTGCAGCGCCAGCGCATTGCCGACGGTGTGGCCGTAGCCCGGCAGCACGTTGAACACGCCTTTCGGAATACCGGCTTCAACCGCCAGGGCCGCGATACGGATGGCGGTCAGCGGGGATTTTTCGGACGGCTTGAGGATCACCGAGTTACCGGTGGACAACGCCGGGCCGAGTTTCCAGCAGGCCATCATCAGCGGGAAGTTCCACGGCACGATGGCGCCAACCACACCCACCGGCTCGCGGGTTACCAGGCCCAGTTGATCGTGCGGCGTGGCAGCGACTTCGTCGTAAATCTTGTCGATGGCCTCGCCGCTCCAGCTCAGGGCATTCGCCGCGCCGGGTACGTCGATGTTCAGGGAGTCGCTGATCGGCTTGCCCATGTCCAGGGTTTCCAGCAGCGCCAGCTCTTCGGCATTGGCCTTGAGCAGCGCCGCGAAACGGATCATGGTGGCTTTGCGTTTGGCCGGCGCCAGGCGCGACCAAGCGCCGGAATTGAAGGTGGCGCGGGCATTTTCGACGGCGCGCTGGGCGTCGGCGGCGTCACAGCTGGCAACAGTGGCCAGCAGACGGCCGTCGACCGGGCTGATGCATTCGAAGGTGTCACCGGAAACAGCGGCGGTGTATTCGCCATTGATGTAGGCGCGGCCTTCGATCTTCAGATCCTTGGCGCGTTGTTCCCAGTCGGCACGGGTCAGGGTGGTCATGCGAGTGTCCTCCTCTTGTTGAATACAAGGGCCAGGCGATGTCCCCCGGCAGCCTCAAAGAATGCTTGCCCGCCAGCCAACTGTTCGGCTCAAAGGCAGCTGCCACCCTAAACCAGCGGCTGGGGATGTTTCAATATATTTGACATAACGCCGGTAAACGCCCTTGCGATGTTCATTTTAATAAACATAGACTTTGGGCTCTCCAACCCCAGGCCAGACGGGACACGCACATGAGCATCCAGGACATCGTCGACTTCAGCCAAGCCAACACCGCCCCCGAACGCTATCGCCCTGCCGCAGAGAAAATCCTCAAGGGAGATCCCGAGCAGACGGTCTACAACCACTACAACAGCCCATGCGGCCAGATGAGTGCGGGGGTCTGGGAAGGTGAGGTCGGGCAGTGGAAGGTCAGCTACACCGAGCATGAGTACTGCGAGATCGTGCAGGGTGTGTCCGTGCTGCGCGACGCCGAGGGCAACGCCAAGACCTTGCGCGCCGGCGACCGCTTCGTGATTCCCGCCGGCTTCAGTGGCACCTGGGAAGTACTGGAACCCTGCCGCAAGATCTACGTGGTGTTTGAACAGAAGGCTTGATCAACCAAATTCCACGCAAAAAAAAGCCCGACTCGTGAGAGACGGGCTTTTTTTCACAAGGAAGAAAATCAATTACTTGATTTTGCCTTCTTTGTAGATCACGTGCTTGCGAACGCGCGGGTCGAACATTTTCTTTTCGAGCTTGTCCGGGGTAGTACGCTTGTTCTTGTCGGTAGTGTAGAAGTGACCAGTACCGGCGCTAGAGATCATTCGAATCAATTCACGCATGATAGAGCTCCTTAGATCTTGCCAGCGGCACGGATTTCGGCCAGCACGACAGTGATGCCACGCTTGTCGATGATACGCATGCCTTTAGCAGATACACGCAGGCGAACAAAACGTTTCTCTTCTTCAACCCAGAAGCGGTGATGCTGCAGGTTCGGCAGGAAACGACGACGGGTTTTGTTATTTGCGTGGGAAATGTTATTCCCAGTCACCGGACCCTTACCGGTAACTTGACAGACTCTCGACATGCCTCAGCCCTCTAAAACCACATGCCCAACCCGGCATGGGTTGGCCGCTTAATCTCTCAGTCATTTGGCGCCAGGCGCCGCGTTTCTTTAAGGGTCTTACCGGCTACACCTACAGTGAAGGAACCGGGCCCCTAGAAAAGAGCGCTGCTTTATACCAGAAAGACCCTGACGCAACAACAGCGAGTGTGTTTTTACCGGAGTAAATCTCGGCCGTTGACGCCAGAACCGTTGCCAGGAGGGGCCGCTACAACAGCCGACCGCTCGTCGCACAGAATGATTTTCAGCGCCCGCGTGCACCGTGAAGTGCGCGACGAAACTATCTGAGGCGCCATCAAAACAGCATTTGAGCCAAAAGCACAGGCAAAAATGGGCTAGTCATTTATCAATCAGAGCACTACGGTAGGACTTTTCCAGACTGCACTCGCAGATGGGCCTTCGATCTGCAAAGGAAACCGAATATGCGCCTCGCTGCCCTACCGCTGTTGCTTGCCCCTCTTTTTATCGCTCCGCTGGCCTCTGCCGCCACCAACCTGAGCGTGTGCACCGAGGCCAGCCCCGAAGGGTTTGATGTGGTGCAGTACAACTCGCTGACCACCACCAACGCCTCCGCGGACGTATTGATGAACCGCTTGGTGGACTTCGATGCCGCCAGCGGCAAGCTGGTGCCAAGCCTGGCCGACAGCTGGGACGTGTCGCCGGACGGCCTGACCTACACCTTCAAGCTGCACCCGAATGTGAAGTTCCACCGTACCGAGTACTTCACCCCCAGCCGCAGCCTGAACGCCGAAGACGTGCGCTTCAGCTTCGAGCGCATGCTCGACCCGGCCAACCCGTGGCACAAGATCGCCCAGAGCGGTTTCCCTCACGCCCAGTCGCTGCAACTACCGACACTGGTCAAGAAGATCGATGCGCTCGACCCACTGACCGTGCGCTTCACCCTGGACCATGCCGACTCCACCTTTCTCGCCGCCCTGAGCATGGGCTTCGCCTCGATTTACCCGGCCGAGTACGCCGACAAACTGCTCAAGGCCGGTACGCCCGAGAAGCTCAACAGCCAACCGATTGGCACCGGGCCGTTCATTTTCAGTCGCTTCCAGAAAGACGCCGTGGTTCGCTACAAAGCCAACCCGGACTACTTTGGCGGCAAACCGGCTGTGGATAACTTGATCTTCGCGATCACACCGGACGCCAACGTGCGCTTGCAGAAGCTGCACCGCGATGAATGCCAGATCGCCCTGTCGCCCAAGCCGCTGGATGTGGGCGAGGCCGAGAAAGACCCGGCCCTCAAAGTAGAAAAAACCGCCGCATTCATGACCGCATTCGTGGCGATCAACAGCCAGCACCCTCCCCTGGACAAGCCCGAAGTGCGTCAGGCGATCAACCTGGCCTTCGACAAGGCCAGCTACCTCAAAGCGGTATTTGAAGGCACCGCCGAAGCCGCCAACGGCCCTTATCCGCCCAATACATGGAGCTACGCCAAGGACTTGCCGGGTTATCCACAGGACCTCGACAAGGCCAGGGCCCTGCTCAATCGCGCCGGGCTCAAGGATGGCTTCAAGACCACCATTTGGACACGCCCCACCGGCAGCCTGCTGAACCCCAACCCGAACCTCGGCGCGCAACTGTTGCAAGCCGACCTGGCCAAAGTCGGCATCCAGGCCGAGATCCGCGTGATCGAATGGGGCGAGCTGATTCGCCGCGCCAAAGCCGGCGAGCATGACCTGTTGTTCATGGGCTGGGCCGGCGACAACGGTGATCCGGATAACTTCCTGACCCCGCAGTTTTCCTGCGCAGCGGTGAAGTCCGGGACCAACTTCGCGCGTTACTGCGACCCGGCGCTGGACAAGCTGATCAGTGCCGGCAAGACCACCAGCGAGCAAGGGGTGCGCAGCAAGCTGTATCAACAGGCCCAGGCGCAGATCCAGCAGCAGGCGTTGTGGCTGCCGCTGGCGCATCCGACCGCGTTTGCCCTGGCCCGCAAGAATGTCGAGGGATACCAGGTGAGCCCATTCGGGCGCCAGGACTTCTCGAAGGTCAGCGTCAAGCCCTGAACCATGGCCCCCACCGCAAAGGGTGGGGGCTACATCCATCCGTACTCCGCCATCGACAATGGATCACCATCCCCCACGATGATGTGATCCAGCACCCGCACGTCCACCATCTCCAGCGCTTTCTGCAGGACTTTGGTCAATTTTCGATCAGCAGCACTCGGCTCCACGCTTCCCGAAGGATGGTTGTGACACAAGATCAACGCCGCCGCGTTGTAGGCCAGTGCGCGTTTGACCACTTGCCGGGGATACACCACCGCAGCGTCGATGGTGCCCTCGGATAATGCCTCGAAGCCCAATACCCGATGTTTTGAATCGAGAAACAGGCAGCCAAAGATCTCGTGGGGCTCATGGCGCAACAGCGCCTTGAGGTAACCCCGCACGACCTCCGGGCTTTCCAGCACTGACTCACTGCGCAAGTGTTCGGCCATATGCCGCCGGGACATTTCCAGTACCGCCTGCAGTTGGGCAAACTTCGCCGGCCCCAAGCCCAGTTGCTGGTTGAACAGCGCCTGGTTGGCCTCCAGCAGCGGGCGTAAGCCACCAAATTGGGCGAGCAGATGGCGCGCCAAGTCCACCGCACTCCGACCGGCTACACCTGTGCGCAGAAAGATTGCCAACAACTCGGCATCTGACAAACTTGCCGCGCCCCATGCCAAAAGCTTCTCCCGCGGACGCTCTGCCGCCGGCCAGTCACGAATACTCATCCCACCTCCCTGTGCATGTGCGCCGCTGCTGCCTGACAGACGCTGTGTTATCGTAGGCCCTCTTTTTTGCGTGCGATTTCACCTGGGGAGGGGAGATCGCAGGCGTCACTGAACTGGCTTCACTGAACTGGAAAGGCAAACCAATGCAGCGTCTGTATCGGAAACGCATCGTTCTCGGCGTCGGCGGCGGCATTGCCGCCTACAAGAGCGCAGAGTTGGTTCGCAGGCTCCTGGACCAAGGCGCCGAAGTCCGCGTGGTCATGACTCGTGGCGGCAGTGAGTTCATCACCCCCCTGACCATGCAGGCCTTGTCCGGCCACCCGGTTCACCTGGACCTGCTGGACCCGGCGGCGGAAGCCGCCATGGGCCACATCGAACTGGCCAAATGGGCCGACCTGGTGCTGATCGCCCCAGCCACCGCGGACCTGATCGCCCGCCTCGCCCAAGGCATTGCCGACGACCTGCTTACCACGCTGGTACTGGCCACCGACGCCACCGTGGCCATCGCCCCGGCCATGAACCAGGCCATGTGGCGCGATCCGGCCACCCAGGCCAACACTCAACTCCTGCAAAGTCGTGGCCTCAAGGTGTTCGGCCCGGCGTCCGGCAGCCAGGCCTGCGGCGACGTGGGCATGGGCCGCATGCTCGAAGCCACCGATCTGGCCCAGTGCGCCGCCGAGTGCTTCCAGCATCTGGCCCTGACCGGCAAGCACGTGCTGATCACCGCTGGCCCGACCCAGGAAAACATCGACCCGGTGCGCTACATCACCAACCATAGCTCAGGAAAAATGGGCTTTGCGCTGGCAGAAGCGGCGGTCGAGGCAGGCGCACGTGTCACCTTGATCACAGGACCGGTGCATTTGCCGACCCCTGATCGCGTCACGCGAATCGACGTAGTCAGCGCCCGGGACATGCTCGCGGCCTGCGAAGCGGCCATTCCCTGCGACCTGTTTATCGCCTCGGCAGCGGTTGCGGACTACCGCCCGGAAGTCGTCGCCCCGCAAAAGCTCAAGAAAGACCCTACAAGCGGCGACGGCCTGCTCCTGCAAATGGTGCGCAACCCGGACATCCTGGCCACCATCGCCACCCGTCCAGACCGCCCGTTCAGCGTCGGCTTCGCGGCCGAGACCGAGCACTTGCTGGACTACGCCGCACGCAAATTGAAAGACAAAAACCTCGACCTGATCGTTGCCAATGATGTCGCCAACCCGAGCATCGGCTTCAACAGCGAGGAAAACGCCTGCAGCGTGATTGACCGCGACCTGCACGCCACCCTTTTCGCCCAGACCAGCAAGGGCAAGATTGCCCGCCAGTTGATCTCTTTTATCGCCCAACGGCTGAACCAGGTTTAATTTCCATGCACGCTTTGCAAGCCAAGATCCTCGACCCACGCATCGGCACCGAATTCCCACTGCCGGCCTACGCCACCCCTGGCTCCGCCGGCCTGGACCTGCGCGCCATGCTCAAGCAGGACACCCTGCTTGAGCCGGGTCAGACCGTCCTGATTCCGACCGGCCTGTCGATCTACGTGGGCGACCCTGGCCTGGCGGCGCTGATCTTGCCGCGCTCCGGCCTGGGTCACAAACACGGCATCGTACTGGGCAATCTGGTCGGCCTGATCGACTCGGACTACCAGGGCGAGTTGATGGTGTCGTGCTGGAACCGTGGCCAGACTGCCTTCAACATCGTGGTCGGCGAGCGCATCGCCCAGCTGGTTCTTGTGCCGGTGGTGCAGGCGCACTTCGAACTGGTGCATGAGTTCGACGAAACCCAACGCGGCGCAGGCGGCTTCGGGCATTCCGGCAGTCTCTGACTAAGCTGAACCTGGCCGGGTGCTTCTGCCCGACCAGACGCCACCGCATGGCTTTTCAGGATGAAGAATGCGCGGAATTTATCAGCGAGATTTCCATAGTGAAATCAATGCATTACGCAAAAAAGAGCCAGGCCGCCAAACGCCGATGGCATTTTTGCACCACGAACTCTCTGCCGAAAACACCGTCATACCCTTCAGTTTGAGCCTGCCGGTCAGCCACATTAAGGCCAGCCTTGCCCCCTTCAGATGGAGTTTCCCCCCGCGATGAGTACCGCAGCCCGAGTAGCCCCGACATTCCCCGACAGCATTTTTCGCGCCTATGACATCCGTGGCGTGGTGCCCAAGACCCTGACCGCCGAAACGGCCTACTGGATTGGCCGCGCCATTGGCGCCCAGAGCCTGGCCCAGGATGAGCCCAACGTTTCGGTCGGCCGCGACGGTCGTTTGTCCGGCCCGGAACTGGTGGAACAACTGATCCAGGGCCTGGCCGACGCCGGCTGCCACGTCAGCGACGTCGGCCTGGTACCAACGCCGGCGCTGTACTACGCCGCCAATGTCCTGGCCGGCAAGTCCGGGGTGATGCTCACCGGCAGCCATAACCCGTCGGACTACAACGGCTTCAAGATCGTCATTGCTGGCGACACCCTGGCCAACGAACAGATCCAAGCCCTGCATACCCGCCTGAAGACCAACGACCTGACCAGCGGCAAAGGCAGCATCACCAAGGTCGACATCCTGCAGCGCTACTCCGATGAAATCACCCGCGACGTCAAGCTCGCCCGCCGCCTCAAAGTGGTGGTGGACTGCGGCAACGGCGCGGCCGGCGTGATCGCGCCGCAACTGCTCGAAGCGCTGAACTGCGAAGTGATTCCGTTGTTTTGCGAGGTCGACGGCAACTTCCCGAACCATCACCCGGATCCGGGCAAACCTGAGAACCTGGTGGACCTGATCGCCAAGGTCAAGGAAACCGGCGCCGACGTCGGCCTGGCCTTCGACGGTGACGGCGACCGCGTCGGTGTGGTGACTGAAACCGGCGAGATCGTCTTCCCCGACCGCTTGCTGATGCTGTTCGCCCGTGACGTAGTGGCGCGCAACCCCAACGCCGAAATCATTTTCGACGTGAAGTGCACCCGTCGCCTGACGCCGCTGATCAAGGAATATGGCGGCCGTCCGCTAATGTGGAAGACCGGTCACTCGTTGATCAAAAAGAAAATGAAGGAAACCGGCGCCCTGTTGGCCGGCGAAATGAGCGGTCACGTGTTCTTCAAGGAGCGCTGGTTCGGCTTTGATGACGGCATTTACAGCGCCGCTCGTCTGCTGGAGATCCTCAGCAAGGAAGAATCCACCGCCGAAGAACTGTTCCAGACCTTCCCGAATGATATTTCTACGCCAGAGATCAATATCCATGTGACCGAGGAGAGCAAATTCAGCATCATTGACGCACTGCACGATGCGCAATGGGGCGAAGGCGCCAACCTGACCACCATTGATGGTGTGCGAGTCGATTACGCCAAAGGCTGGGGCCTGGTTCGCGCGTCCAACACCACACCGGTGCTGGTCCTGCGTTTCGAGGCGGATACCGAGGCTGAGTTGCAGCGCATCAAGGACGTGTTCCACGCCCAGTTGAAACGTGTTGCCCCTGATCTCCAATTACCGTTCTGATTTTTTTCCGGAGCCCTGAATGACCCTCGAACGCGAAGCCGCTGCCAACACCGCCAAGGTCCTGTCCGAAGCGTTGCCTTACATTCGACGCTACGTCGGCAAGACGTTGGTGATCAAGTACGGCGGCAATGCCATGGAAAGCGACGAGCTGAAAACCGGCTTTGCCCGCGACATCGTGTTGATGAAAGCCGTCGGGATCAACCCCGTGGTAGTACACGGTGGCGGCCCGCAGATCGGCGACCTGCTCAAGCGTTTGTCGATCGAGAGTCACTTCATCGATGGCATGCGCGTCACTGACGCGCAGACCATGGACGTGGTGGAGATGGTCCTCGGCGGCCAGGTGAACAAAGACATCGTCAACCTGATCAACCGCCACGGCGGCAGCGCCATCGGCCTGACCGGCAAGGACGCTGAGTTGATCCGCGCGAAAAAACTGACCGTCACCCGTCAGACGCCGGAAATGACCCAGCCGGAAATCATCGACATCGGCCAAGTGGGCGAAGTGATCGGCATCAACACCGACCTGCTGAACCTGCTGGTCAAAGGCGACTTCATCCCGGTGATCGCACCCATCGGCGTGGGCGCCAATGGCGAGTCCTACAACATCAACGCCGACCTGGTAGCGGGCAAGGTTGCCGAAGCGCTGAAAGCTGAAAAGCTGATGCTGCTGACCAACATCGCCGGCCTGATGGACAAGGAAGGCAAGGTGCTGACCGGCTTGACCACCCAACAGGTGGACGAGTTGATCGCCGACGGCACCATCTACGGCGGCATGCTGCCGAAGATCCGTTGCGCGCTGGAAGCGGTGCAAGGCGGCGTCGGTAGCTCGCTGATCCTGGATGGCCGCGTGCCGAACGCGATCCTGCTGGAAATCTTCACCGACACCGGTGTGGGCACGCTGATCAGCAACCGCAAGCGTCCTTAAAAACGCAGAAAACAAATGTGGGAGGGGGCTTGCCCCCTCCCACATTACTTGCTGTATCAGACGCCGAATTGCTCGCGGTACGCACGCACCGCCGGCAGATGCTGCTTGAGCTGCGGATCATCTTCCAGGAACTGCAACACCTGGTTCAACGACACGATACTCACGACCGGAATGCCGAAATCGCGCTCCACTTCCTGGATCGCCGACAATTCACCGTTGCCGCGCTCCTGGCGGTTCAGTGCGATCAACACGCCAGCGGCCTTGGCGCCGTCCTGGGAAGCGATGATCTGCATCACTTCACGGATTGCGGTGCCCGCGGTGATGACATCGTCGATGATGAGCACGTCGCCGGTCAGCGGCGCGCCCACCAGGCTGCCGCCTTCGCCGTGAGCCTTGGCTTCCTTGCGGTTGAAGCACCAAGGCAGATCCCGCCCGTGATGCTCAACCAAAGCCACTGCCGTTGTGGCCGCCAGGGGGATACCCTTGTAGGCCGGGCCAAACAGCACGTCGAAGGAAATACCGCTTTCAACGATGGCTGCCGCGTAGAAACGACCCAGCTGAGCCAGGGCCGAACCCGAGTTGAACAGGCCAGCATTGAAGAAGTACGGGCTGGTGCGCCCGGACTTGAGAGTGAACTCACCGAAGCGCAAAACGCCGCGATCGATGGCAAAACGAATGAAATCGCGTTGATACGCCTGCATGAAAAAAGCCTCAGATACCACGGATTTAGCTAATTAGGTAGACGGCGTGTATCATACACGCACGCGATTTTTGGGGCCATTTATGCGGATCATCAGTGTGAACGTTAATGGTATTCAGGCTGCAGTCGAGCGTGGTTTGCTCAGTTGGCTGCAAGCTCAGAATGCCGACGTCATCTGCCTGCAGGACACCCGCGCCTCCGCCTTTGAACTGGACGACCCAGCCTTCCAACTGGATGGCTACTTCCTTTATGCCTGCGATGCCGAAGTGCCCACCCAAGGTGGCGTGGCTTTGTACTCGCGGTTGCAACCCAAGGCGGTCATCAGCGGCCTCGGCTTCGAGACAGCCGACCGCTACGGGCGCTACCTGCAAGCCGATTTCGACAAGGTCAGCATCGCGACCTTGCTGCTTCCTTCGGGGCAGAACGGCGATGAAGACTTGAACCAGAAGTTCAAGCTAATGGACGATTTCGCCCGTTATCTGGATAAGCAGCGGCGTAAACGTCGCGAGTACATTTACTGTGGCTCGCTGTACGTGGCGCAACAGAAGCTGGATATCAAGAACTGGCGCGACAGCCAGCAATCCCCAGGCTTCCTGGCGCCGGAACGGGCCTGGATGGACGAGATTGTCGGCAATATGGGCTATGTGGATGCCCTGCGCGAAGTCAGCCGTGAAGGCGACCAGTACAGCTGGTGGCCGGATAACGAACAGGCCGAGATGCTTAATCTGGGCTGGCGTTTCGACTACCAGTTGCTGACCCCAGGTCTGCGCCGGTTTGTTCGCAGCGCACGCTTGCCACGCCAGCCGCGCTTCTCGCAACATGCGCCGCTGATCGTGGACTACGACTGGACACTGACCATCTAAGGTCTTTCTCCAGGCACAAAAAAACCGACATCGCTGTCGGTTTTTTTGTGGGCGATCATTATTTGACCAGGCGCCAGGTCCAGGGGTATCGGTAAGCCGTGCCGTTATTGGCTTTAACGCCACCAATGATGGTCAGCACCAGCGCTGCAACCACCAGCACCAACATCAGCACAAAGCCGATCACCACAAAACCCAGCACCATGCAGACCAGCCAGGCGATGGCCACGGTAATCTGGAAATTCAGGGCTTCCTTGCCCTGATCATCGATAAGCGGGTCCATATCCTTCTTGATCTGCCACACGATCAGCGGCCCCAACAGGCTGCCAAAGGGGAATACCAACCCCAGAAACGCCGCGAAGTGACACAACATCGCCCACTGGCGAACTTCCTTGGTCGGTGCCGGGACCGGCAATTGACTGTCACTCATGGCGCTTCTCCTTGAAGGCGGCTTAGTCAGCCAGTGCGGCGTTCTGCAGTTCGAAGATTTCGGTCATGCCTTTCTGGGCCAGGGCCAGCATTGCATTCAGTTCGGCCGGCTGGAATGGCGCGCCTTCGGCGGTGCCCTGCACTTCGATGAAACCACCGGTGCTGGTCATCACGACGTTCAGGTCAGTCTCGGCAGCCGAGTCTTCCAGGTAGTCCAGGTCCAGCACAGGCTCGCCCTGGTACATGCCAACCGATACGGCAGCGATCATCTGCTTGAGCGGGTCGCCGCCTTTCAGGCCGCCACGTTTCTTGATCACTTTCAGTGCGTCGACCAGGGCCACCATCGCGCCGGTGATGGACGCGGTACGGGTGCCGCCATCGGCCTGGATCACGTCGCAGTCGACGTACAGGGTCACGTCGCCCAGCTTGGACATGTCCAGGGCTGCACGCAGGGAACGACCGATCAGGCGCTGGATTTCCAGGGTGCGGCCGCCCTGCTTGCCACGGCTGGCTTCACGCTGGTTACGCTCGCCAGTGGCACGCGGCAGCATGCCGTACTCGGCGGTCAACCAACCCTGGCCCTGGCCCTTGAGGAAGCGCGGCACGCCATTTTCGACGCTGACGGTGCAAATCACCTTGGTATCGCCAAACTCGACCAGTACAGATCCCTCGGCGTGTTTGGTGTAGTTGCGGGTGATGCGGATCGAGCGGAGCTGATCGGCAGCGCGACCACTTGGACGTTTCATAGGGGATACCTGTACTGAGGACGAAAAACTGCCGGGCATTATAGAGCCGCGAACCGATTCGGGGCACTGCTAAAAAATCCGGTTACGAATGGACAGCCTATCGCCCATTGTTTGGGCGCGCTCGCCCCACTGCGCTACAATCCTGCGCCTTCTTAACCATCAGCCCGTGTTTTCGGGGCTGCATCGCGAGGTACCTCCATGGTGCACAGCATGACCGCCTTCGCCCGCGTCGAAAAAGCCGGCGCCCAAGGCACCTTGAGCTGGGAGCTGCGCTCGGTCAACAGCCGCTACCTGGAGCCGCACCTGCGCCTGCCGGAATCATTCCGCGACCTCGAAGGCGCCGCCCGTGAAGCCCTGCGCCAGGGCATCTCCCGCGGCAAGCTGGAATGCACCCTGCGCTTTACCGAAGAGACCACCGGCAAACCACTGCAAGTGGATCGCGAGCGCGCTGCGCAACTGGTCGCCGCTGCCGAGACCATCGCCGGGCTGATAAAGCAACCCGCCGCATTGAACCCCCTGGAAGTGCTGGCCTGGCCAGGCGTGCTGGTGGCCGATGCCACCGACCCGCAAGCCCTCAACGCCGAAGCCCTCGCCCTGTTCACCCAGGGCTTGAAGGAACTCAAGGCCGGCCGCGAACGCGAAGGCAGCGAACTGGCCCGCCTCATCAACGAGCGCCTGACCTCGATAGAAGCCGACGTGGTCACCTTGCGCGAGCTGGTGCCGCAGATGCTCGCCACCCAGCGCCAGAAGGTCCTCGACCGCTTCACCGACATGAAGGCCGACCTCGACCCGACGCGTTTGGAGCAGGAAATGGTCCTGCTGGCCCAGAAGAGCGACGTCGCCGAAGAGCTGGATCGCCTGAGCACCCACATCCTCGAAGTGCGCCGCGTACTCAAATCCGGCGGCGCCGCCGGTCGGCGCCTGGACTTCCTGATGCAGGAACTCAACCGCGAAGCCAATACACTCGGCTCCAAAGCTTTCGACCCGCGCAGCACTACGGCTGCGGTCAACCTCAAAGTGTTGATCGAGCAGATGCGCGAACAAGTACAGAATATTGAGTAAGGCAACCTTCATGACCCACAGCACCGGCACCCTTTACATCATTTCCGCCCCTTCGGGCGCGGGCAAGAGCAGCCTGGTCAAGGCCCTGACCGACGCTGACGAACAGATCCGCATCTCGGTCTCCCACACCACCCGCGCCATGCGCCCGGGCGAGGTGAACGGCGTGCACTATCACTTCGTCGAGCGCACCGAGTTCGTCAAGATGATCGAACACGGCGACTTCCTGGAGCGCGCCGAGGTATTCGGCAACCTCTACGGCACCTCGCAAAGCCACCTGCAGCAGACCCTGGACGAAGGCCACGACCTGATCCTGGAAATCGACTGGCAGGGCGCCGAGCAAGTACGCAAGCTGATGCCCCAGGCGCGCTCGATCTTCATCCTGCCGCCTTCGCTTGAAGCCTTGCACCAGCGCCTGACCAACCGCGGGCAGGACAGCGACGAGATCATCGAAGGGCGCATGCGTGAAGCCGTCAGCGAAATGAGCCACTACGTCGACTACGATTACCTGATCATCAACGACGATTTTTCCCACGCACTGGATGATCTGAAGGCGATTTTCCGCACTAATCAGCTCCAGCAAAAGCGTCAACAGCAGCGTTTCGGTAAGTTACTGGCCGAATTACTCGGCTGATTAGAGCTTCCCAAAACCGCTGCAAGGGCTTTACATTGGCACTTGCAGCGGTTTTGCGAGGGCTTGCGAAAAATCAGCGCTTCCCTAAACGCTGGTGATTTTTTAAACTGTTTAGTCCGCTCGCCCAACCGGGCAGCGCGCATCTTGCATCCGCTCCGAGGAATATCATGGCCCGCGTAACCGTTGAAGACTGCCTAGACCACGTGGCAAACCGCTTTGAGCTGGTCATGCTCTCTACCAAGCGTGCCCGTCAACTGGCCACTGGCGGCAAAGAGCCTCTGGTCCAGTGGGAAAACGACAAGCCTACCGTTGTAGCCCTGCGTGAAATCGCTGAAGGCCTGATGAGCTACGAGTTCATCGCCAACGCTGAAATCGTTGAAGACGAACCGCTGTTTGCAGCGTTCGAGGACGAGTCCAACGAGGCCGTCTAAGCCTATGCCTGGTCGACGTAGCACGGCGCGGGGTCAAAGCCTTCGGCAGGAGTTCACATCTTGCCGAGCATAGACGCCCTCGCCGATCGCTTATCGACCTACCTCGGCCCCGACCAGGTCAACCTGGTCCGCCGAGCGTATTTCTACGCCGAACAAGCCCACGACGGCCAACGCCGCCGTAGCGGTGAGGCGTATGTCACCCATCCTCTTGCGGTGGCAAATATTCTCGCTGACATGCACATGGACCATCAGAGCCTGATGGCCGCGATGCTGCATGACGTGATCGAAGACACCGGCATCGCCAAGGAAGCGCTCAGCGCGCAATTTGGCGAAACCGTGGCCGAACTGGTCGATGGGGTCAGCAAACTGACCCAGATGAACTTCGAGACCAAGGCCGAAGCCCAGGCGGAAAACTTCCAGAAGATGGCCATGGCCATGGCCCGGGATATCCGGGTGATCCTGGTCAAGCTGGCCGACCGGCTGCACAACATGCGCACGCTGGAAGTGCTGTCCGGCGAAAAACGCCGGCGCATCGCCAAGGAAACCCTGGAAATCTACGCGCCCATCGCCAACCGGCTGGGCATGCACGCCATTCGTATCGAGTTCGAAGACCTCGGCTTCAAGGCCATGCACCCGATGCGTTCGGCGCGCATCTACCAGGCGGTCAAGCGCGCCCGTGGCAATCGCAAGGAAATCGTCAACAAGATCGAAGAGTCGCTAAGCCACTGCCTGGCGATCGACGAGATTGAGGGCGAGGTCAGCGGCCGGCAGAAGCACATCTACGGCATCTACAAGAAGATGCGCGGCAAGCGTCGGGCCTTCAACGAAATCATGGATGTGTACGCATTCCGGATCATCGTCGACAAGGTCGATACCTGCTACCGCGTGTTGGGCGCTGTACATAATTTGTACAAACCCCTGCCGGGCCGCTTCAAGGACTACATCGCGATTCCCAAGGCCAACGGCTATCAGTCACTGCATACCACGCTGTTCGGTATGCACGGCGTGCCGATCGAGATCCAGATCCGCACCCGCGAAATGGAAGAGATGGCCAACAACGGCATCGCCGCCCACTGGCTGTACAAATCCAGCGGCGACGAGCAGCCAAAAGGCACCCATGCCCGCGCTCGCCAGTGGGTCAAAGGCGTGCTGGAAATGCAGCAACGTGCCGGCAACTCGCTGGAATTTATCGAAAGCGTGAAGATCGACCTGTTCCCGGACGAGGTCTATGTGTTCACGCCCAAAGGCCGGATCATGGAGCTGCCCAAAGGCTCCACGGCGGTCGACTTCGCTTACGCGGTGCATACCGACGTGGGCAACAGCTGCATCGCCTGTCGGATCAATCGTCGTCTCGCCCCGCTGTCTGAGCCGCTGCAAAGCGGCTCCACCGTGGAGATCGTCAGCGCACCGGGCGCACGCCCGAATCCGGCATGGCTCAACTTCGTGGTTACCGGCAAGGCGCGCACGCACATTCGTCACGCCCTCAAACTGCAGCGTCGCTCCGAGTCCATCAGCCTCGGCGAACGCCTGCTGAACAAGGTACTCAACGGCTTCGACAGCGCCCTGGACAAAATCCCGCAGGAGCGCGTGCAAGCGATGCTCCACGAGTATCGCCAGGAAACCGTCGAGGACCTGCTGGAAGATATCGGCCTGGGCAACCGCATGGCCTATGTGGTCGCTCGCCGCCTGCTGGGCGAAGGCGAGCAGTTGCCAAGCCCCGAAGGCCCGCTGGCGATTCGCGGCACCGAGGGCCTGGTGCTCAGCTATGCCAAGTGCTGCACGCCAATCCCGGGCGACCCGATTGTCGGCCACCTGTCCGCAGGCAAAGGTATGGTCGTGCACCTGGACAACTGCCGCAACATCACCGAAATCCGTCACAACCCGGAAAAATGCATCCAGCTCTCATGGGCCAAGGATGTCACCGGCGAATTCAACGTCGAGCTGCGCGTGGAGCTGGAACACCAGCGCGGCCTGATCGCCCTGCTGGCCAGCAGCGTCAACGCGGCCGACGGCAATATCGAAAAAATCAGCATGGACGAACGCGATGGTCGCATCAGCGTGGTCCAACTGGTGGTCAGCGTTCACGACCGCGTGCACCTGGCCCGCGTGATCAAGAAGCTGCGCGCCTTGACCGGTGTGATCCGCATCACCCGCATGCGTGCATAACCCACCCTCTTACAAGGAGTCATTCATGACCAAGACTGTTATCACCAGCGACAAGGCCCCGGCGGCCATCGGCACTTATTCCCAGGCGATCAAGGCGGGCAACACTGTCTACATGTCCGGCCAGATCCCGCTGGACCCGAAGACCATGGAACTGGTGGAGGGCTTCGAAGCACAGACCGTGCAGGTCTTCGAAAACCTCAAGTCTGTAGCCGAAGCGGCGGGCGGTTCGTTCAAGGACATCGTCAAGCTGAACATCTTCCTCACCGACCTGAGCCACTTCGCCAAGGTCAACGAGATCATGGGCAAATACTTCGAACAGCCTTACCCAGCCCGCGCCGCCATCGGCGTTGCGGCCCTGCCAAAGGGCGCACAGGTTGAGATGGACGCGATCCTGGTCATCGAGTAAAACACCCGGCGCAGCCTTCACAGGCCGCGCCGACTTCGTTTTAAAAGGATTTCATGATGCGCAAAGCGCTTGTAGCCACTTCGTTGCTCGCCCTGATGCTCGGCGGCTGCGCCAGCAACCCGGCCGACCTGGATGTGAGCGGCACCTGGATCAACCAGGTCGCCATCGATGCGGCAGCCAAGGGCGGCCCTTTGCGTGAAGCACTGCAGAGTTTTGGCCCGAACCTCGAATGGGAGGTCAATTCCAAGGCTGCGCAGGCGCGCTACTACAACGGTTTTGAAGTTGCCGAAGGCAAGCTGCTCGGCGAACAATCCGGCGCCTGGAGCGTGGATTTCTACGGCAGCTCCGCCACTGAACTCAAGCGCAAAGGCAAGCAGCTGCTGCAAGTGGCCAACGACAACGAGCCCGAACAGCTATTTGCCCGCGCCAAAGACCCCGCCCCGGAAGGTGCGCCACTGGGCGCGAACTTCGAACGCGCACTGTATGCGGCCTATATGGGCGGCGACTGGAAAATCACTGACGGCTTCGGCAACGGCGCCACGGTGCAGTTTCAGGCTGACGGCAAAGTCGCAGGCTTACCGGGTGTCGACCGGTACTCGCTGTGCCTGGCAGGTGATTGCGCTTCAATGAGCGGCGGCTACGACAGTATGTGGCTGCAACTCAACGGCGTGGGCAATCCATGGATTTTTGTCCGCAAAGGCAAACAGCTGGAAATTTTCCAGGCAGTCAACACCGCACAGGCCGACGAAGTACCTTCGTTTACACCTGGGCCACGACAGTGGCTGCTGGAAAAACCGTAAAAAAGGAGCCCTCGCAGACTGTGTGAAAACCTAGCAATCTGCGCAGAGCTCAAAGAAAATGCTCCGTATCGAAAGATACGGAGCATTTTTCGTTATGGCGTACATCCAGGGCGAATCTCGCAGCCAGACCAGCCTGTTCCCGGTCTCGCTGGAAGAACTGATCCCCGAGGATCACCTCGTTCGAGTCATAGACCTCTACGTGGCCAAGCTGGATCTGGTGCAGTTGGGGTTCGATAAGGCGTTGCCCAAAGGCACCGGTCGCCCCTCTTATGATCCTGCCGATCAGCTAAAACTCTATCTCTACGGCTATTTCCAGCGAAAGGTGATCGGATCTATCAGGCCGCCGTCGACGACTGCGCCAACTGCGCGCTGAAAGCGCAATGCACTGGAGCCCAGCGTCGTTATGTCTCACGACATGCCCATGAAGAGGCTTTCGAGCGGATGGAGCAAAGGATGCAGGCGCATCCTGAGATGATGGCCAACCGAAGATCCATCGTTGAGCACCCCTTCGGCAACCTCAAACAGTGGCTATTGGGTAATGGTCGTTTCTTGCTGCGGCAACTTGAGGGGACGAAAGCTGAAATGGCCTTGGCGGTGAATGCCTACAACCTGAAACGAGCGATTAACGTGCTCGGGGCCCGCCAACTGATGGCGCTAATGGGCTAGAAGGCCTTTTTTCGCCTGTCGCCGGCATAAAAACAAACGCCCCGAACGAGTCGGGGCGTTTGTTGGGCCGGCCTTCAGTGCGTTTTCACACAGTCTGCTCGGGCTCCTTTTTCAGTTAGCGCTTTCCTTCAAGGATTGCAGCATAGCCTTCACGAAAGCTTGGATAGGTCGGTTTCCATCCCAATGCCTTGACCAGGGCATTGCTGCACTGCTTGCTGCCCGCACGCCGCACGCTGGCGTCTTCGGACCATTCGGTCACACCCAGGTACTCGCGCAACCAGTCCACCACTTCGGCCAGTGGCGCAGGCGCGTCGTCCACACCGATGTAGACCTTGTCCAACGACCCACCCTGTTCCACACGACGCAACAAAAACGCCAGCAAGCCCGCCGCATCATCCGCGTGAATGCGGTTGCCATATAAAGGTGGGTCGATTGCTACGCGATAGCCTTGGCGAACCTGGGTCAGCAGCCACTCGCGGCCGGGGCCATAAATGCCGGTCAGGCGCACAATGCTGGCTGGGATGCCGCTATTGAGCGCGACCTGCTCAGCCTCCAGCATCACCTGTCCGGAATACCCCTTCGCTTGAGTCTGCGACGTTTCGTCGACCCGCTCGCCATTCTGCTGTCCGTAAACACTGCTGCTGGATACAAACAGCAGGTGCTTCGGCACTTGGCCGTAATCATCCAGCCACTCCAACACATGTTTCAGTCCTTGTACGTAAGCGGCGCGATAACCGGCTTCGTCGTGATCCGTGGCGGCAGCGCAATACACCAGGTAATCCACCCCGCCGATGGGCCAGGTGTCAGGACAATCTTTGTTGAACAGGTCGCCGGCAATGCCGATCACGCCGTCGGGCAGACGCGAAATATCGCGGCGCAGGCCATGAACCTCCCATTCCCAGGCCAGCAATTGGCTAGCCAGACGACTACCCACATCGCCGCATCCGGCAATCACAACAGAAGGTGCAGACATCACAAAACTCCATTCTCAAAGGTCTAGATTAGCCTTCTCGGCTGACCAGCGGCCAGAAAAAGTCCAAATAAAGTTACTGTATTACTTCTGTTAACAAGAATTACTTGCAATAATGACCACCCATTTGTCCTCGGCCGTTTAGGGTCTGGTAGGACGATCACTCATTTTTCCTCTCAGGTCCGGCCAGCATGACACGTAATACAACCCCCGCTTCGCCAACCCCGTCCCGCGCCTGGCGCGCGATTGCAGCGCTGGTGTTCAGCGTATTGCTGGCACCGACCGCCGCATTCGCTGATGCCACCGCCCCGGCCACCCCGGCTGCCGCCGAGCACAACGCTACAGCCCCGGCCGCTCCCGCTGCTGCGCCAGCCGCCACCGACCCGGCCCTGGCTGCAGCCCCTGCTGCCGCCGACGAAACCGGCGTAGTACTGGAAGAAGACAACACGCTGGGCATGGCCCACGACCTTTCCCCATGGGGCATGTACCAGAACGCAGACGTCGTGGTGAAAGCCGTGATGATCGGCCTGGCCATCGCCTCGATCATCACCTGGACCATCTGGATCGCCAAAGGCTTCGAGCTGCTGGGTGCCAAGCGTCGTCTGCGTACTGAAATCGTCCACCTGAAAAAAGCCGCCACCCTCAAGGAAGCGAGCGAAAGCGCGACCAAGAAGGGCACCCTGGCCAACACGCTGGTGCACGACGCGCTGGAAGAAATGCGCCTGTCGGCCAATACCCGCGAAAAAGAAGGCATCAAGGAGCGCGTTGCATTCCGCCTTGAGCGCCTGGTTGCAGCCTGTGGCCGTAACATGAGCAGCGGCACCGGCGTCCTCGCCACCATCGGTTCTACCGCACCGTTCGTCGGCCTGTTCGGCACCGTGTGGGGCATCATGAACAGCTTTATCGGCATCGCCAAAACCCAGACCACCAACCTCGCCGTCGTTGCCCCAGGCATCGCCGAAGCCCTGCTGGCAACCGCCCTGGGCCTGGTTGCGGCAATTCCTGCGGTGGTGATCTACAACGTCTTCGCCCGTTCGATTGCCGGCTACAAAGCCCAGGTATCGGACGCGTCGGCAGAAGTCCTGCTGCTGGTCAGCCGCGACCTCGATCACCTGCCTACCGAGCGCAGCTCGCAACCGCACATGGTGAAAGTGGGGTAATCGGCCATGGGCCTGCATTTGAATCAAGGCGACGATGAACTCGTCGAGAACCACGAAATCAACGTCACGCCGTTTATCGACGTCATGCTGGTACTGCTGATCATCTTCATGGTCGCCGCACCCTTGGCCACCGTGGACATCAAGGTCGATCTGCCCGCGTCCAGCGCAAAGCCTGCGCCGCGGCCTGAGAAGCCGGTGTTCCTCAGCGTCAAGGCAGACCAACGCCTGTTCCTGGGCGAAGAAGAAGTCAAAGCTGAAACCCTGGGCCAGGTGCTCGACGCCAAGACCCAAGGCAAGAAAGACACGACGATCTTCTTCCAGGCCGACAAGGGCGTGGACTACGGCGACCTGATGAGCGTGATGGATGCCCTGCGGGCAGCCGGCTACCTCAAGGTAGGCCTGGTCGGACTTGAGACGGCAGCCAAGAAATGATCACGACGCGCCACAAACTGACGCGTTATGGCACCAGCCTTGCCGTCGTGCTGGGCGTGCATGCCGTCGCGATTGCTATCGCGCTTCATTGGTCGGCGCCGAACACCGTGCAGTTGCCACCGGCCGCCATGGTCATTGACCTGGCGCCGATGCCTGCGCCGCCGCCGCCGGCCCCGCCGAAAGTGGTAACGCCACCGCAGCCGCCTGCACCGGTGGAAGAGTTGCCTTTGCCGAAACTGGCCGAGGCACCCAAGCCAACGATCCAGGTGCCCAAGCCGGTCAAGCCCAAGCCCAAACCTCAGCCGCCCAAGCCGGTAGAGAAAAAGATCGAGCCGCCCAAGGAGAAACCTTCCGAGGACCCGCCGAGCGATGCTCCACCGACCCAAGCGCCAGCCGAAAAATCGGCCCAGCCGGTTCCAGGCCCGTCGCCGCAGCAGATTGCAGCCAAGGCATCCTGGGAAGGCACGCTGCTGGCGCATCTGCAGAAGTACAAGAAGTACCCGCCAGGAGCCCAGGCGCGTGGCAAGGAAGGCCTGAACCGCCTGCGCTTCGTGGTCGATGCCGAAGGCAACGTGCTGTCCTACGAGTTGGTGGGCCGCTCCGGCAACGCCGACCTGGACCGTGCAACCCTGGACATGATCCGTCGTGCCCAGCCACTGCCCAAGCCACCGGCCGATATGGTGAAAAGCGGCAGTGTCGAGATCGTTGCACCGTTTGTGTACAACATCGAGAAACGTCGCCGCTGAAAATGACTGTGGCAAGGGGCAACCCTTGCCACACTCAGCAAAATCCTCTGCATTCCCCGCTCAATCCCCAACAAACTTCTGATAACGTGCGTCTATCGATTGCAGCCGGTATGCTTGGCCCGCAACCTCATGGACGCCCGCTATGACTCTTACAGAATTACGCTACATCGTTACCCTCGCCCAAGAGCAGCACTTCGGCCACGCGGCCGAGCGTTGCCACGTCAGCCAGCCGACGCTGTCGGTGGGCGTGAAAAAGCTTGAAGACGAACTCGGTGTGCTGATTTTCGAGCGCAGCAAAAGCGCCGTGCGCCTTACGCCCGTGGGCGAAGGCATCGTTGCCCAGGCCCAGAAAGTCCTGGAACAAGCGCAAAGCATTCGCGAGCTGGCCCAGGCCGGCAAAAACCAGCTGACCGCACCGCTGAAAGTCGGCGCCATCTACACCGTCGGCCCTTACCTGTTCCCGCACTTGATCCCGCAACTGCACCGCGTCGCGCCGCAGATGCCGCTGTATATCGAAGAGAACTTCACCCACGTGCTGCGCGACAAACTGCGCAACGGCGAGCTGGACGCGATCATTATCGCGCTGCCGTTCAACGAGGCCGACGTGCTGACGCTGCCGCTCTACGACGAGCCGTTCTACGTGCTCATGCCCGCCTCCCACCCGTGGACGCAGAAAGACACCATCGACGCCGGCCTGCTCAACGACAAGAGCCTGTTGCTGCTCGGCGAAGGCCACTGCTTCCGCGACCAGGTGCTGGAAGCCTGCCCGACGCTGACCAAAGGCAACGACGGCGCCAAGCACACCACCGTGGAATCCAGCTCCCTGGAAACCATTCGCCACATGGTTGCGTCCGGCCTGGGCATTTCGATCCTGCCGTTGTCGGCGGTGGACAGCCATCACTACGCCCCCGGCGTGATCGCAGTGCGCCCGCTCACACCGCCGGTGCCGTTCCGCACGGTGGCAATCGCCTGGCGTGCGAGCTTCCCACGGCCTAAAGCGATTGAGATCCTCGCCGACTCGATCCGCCTGTGTTCGGTGGCCAAGCCGCCTGCTGCGAGCTAAGCAACGGTATGACAGAGCTGTCGCAGGTGTCGGTGACGGCACTCAAGGGTGTCGGTGAAGCCATGGCCGAGAAACTGGCCAAGGTCGGCCTGGAAAACCTCCAGGACGTATTGTTTCACCTGCCCCTGCGTTATCAGGACCGTACCCGCGTGGTGCCCATCGGCCACTTGCGCCCAGGGCAAGACGCGGTAGTCGAAGGCACCGTCAGCGGCGCCGACGTGGTCATGGGCAAGCGCCGCAGCCTGGTCGTGCGCCTGCAGGACGGCACCGGCGGCCTGAGCCTGCGCTTCTACCATTTCAGCAACGCGCAGAAGGAAGGCCTCAAGCGCGGCACGCGCGTGCGCTGCTATGGCGAAGCCCGGCCCGGCGCCTCAGGCCTGGAAATCTACCACCCGGAATACCGCGCGATTACCGGCGACGAACCGCCGCCGGTGGACACCACCCTCACGCCCATCTACCCGCTCACCGAAGGCCTGACCCAGCAACGCCTGCGCCAGCTGTGCACGCAGACCCTGACGATGCTTGGCCCGCAAAGCCTGCCCGACTGGCTGCCACTGGAGCTGGCTCGCGACTATCAACTGGCACCACTGGACGATGCGATTCGCTACCTGCATCACCCGCCGGCCGATGCCGATGTCGACGAATTGGCCCTGGGTCACCACTGGGCCCAACACCGCCTGGCCTTCGAAGAATTGCTCACTCATCAGCTGTCCCAGCAACGCCTGCGCGAAAGCATGCGTTCCCTGCGCGCCCCGGCGATGCCCAAGGCCACGCGCCTGCCTGCGCAGTACCTGGCCAACCTCGGGTTTGCGCCGACCGGCGCCCAGCAACGTGTCGGCAATGAAATCGCCTACGACCTCAGCCAGAAAGAACCCATGCTCCGGTTGATTCAGGGCGATGTGGGCGCAGGCAAAACCGTGGTCGCCGCCCTCGCCGCCTTGCAGGCGCTGGAAGCCGGTTACCAGGTCGCATTGATGGCACCCACCGAGATCCTCGCCGAGCAGCACTTCATCACCTTCAAGCGCTGGCTCGAACCCCTGGGCCTGGAAGTCGCGTGGCTGGCCGGCAAACTCAAGGGCAAGAACCGCGCAGCGTCCCTGGAGCAGATCGCCGGCGGCGCACCGATGGTGGTGGGCACCCACGCGCTGTTCCAGGACGAAGTGAAGTTCAAGAACCTGGCCTTGGTGATCATCGACGAACAACACCGCTTCGGCGTGCAGCAGCGCCTGGCCCTGCGCCAGAAAGGCGTGGGCGGCCGGATGAACCCGCACCAGCTGATCATGACCGCCACGCCGATCCCGCGTACCCTGGCCATGAGTGCCTACGCCGACCTCGATACCTCGATCCTCGACGAACTGCCGCCCGGCCGCACCCCGGTCAACACCGTGCTGGTCACCGACACCCGGCGTGTCGAAGTGATCGAGCGGGTACGCGGCGCCTGTGCCGAAGGGCGCCAGGCTTACTGGGTGTGCACGCTGATCGAAGAGTCCGAAGAACTCACCTGCCAGGCTGCCGAGACCACCTACGAAGACCTCACCAGCGCCTTGGGTGAACTCAAGGTGGGCCTGATCCACGGGCGCATGAAGCCCGCCGAAAAAGCCGCCGTAATGGCTGAATTCAAGGCCGGCAACCTGCAACTGCTGGTGGCCACCACGGTGATCGAAGTCGGCGTAGACGTGCCCAACGCCAGCCTGATGATTATTGAAAACCCCGAGCGCCTGGGCCTGGCGCAACTGCACCAACTGCGCGGCCGCGTCGGTCGGGGCAGCGCCGCCAGCCACTGCGTGCTGCTGTATCACCCGCCGCTGTCGCAGATCGGACGCCAGCGCCTGGGCATCATGCGCGAGACCAACGACGGGTTTGTCATTGCCGAAAAAGACCTCGAACTGCGCGGCCCAGGCGAAATGCTCGGCACCCGCCAGACCGGCCTGCTGCAATTCAAAGTCGCCGACCTCATGCGCGACGCCGACTTGCTCCCCGCCGTGCGCGATGCGGCGCAAGCCCTCATGGAACGCTGGCCGGATCACGTCAGCCCGCTGCTCGATCGCTGGCTACGCCATGGGCAGCAATACGGCCAAGTGTGACGCCTGACTCACTTAAGCGACCTACAGGTGTATCAAGCTGGTTATACTTCGGTGACTGTACGAAATTGGATCAGGCCATGTCAGAAGTTGCCCTCGCCACAGCCCCACTGACCGCCCCGCCGGTCATTCGGGCTCTGCTCGCAAAACTCGCCATCCCCTACACGGAAGTCGCAGAACACCCTGGCCTGAATCCTGCGCGCAAGGTGCAGGCCGTGCTGCTGGAAGACGCGGTGGGCGCACTGATGGTGCTGTTCCCCCAGAATCAGTTGCTCGACCTCAACCGCCTCACCGAACTCACCGGTCGCCGCCTCATCGCTGTGTCGCCGGATCGCGTCAAACGCATGCTGGACAAGCATGAGCTGAACCTGCTGCCAGGCCTGCCGGCACTCACCAGTTCGCCGTGCCTGTACGAAGACAGCCTGCTCAATGAGCCAAGCCTGCTGGTGCACTCCGGCGAAGCCGGCCTGCTGCTGGAAATCGCCAGTGACGCTTTCAAGACCATGCTCACCAAGGCGAGCGCCGCGCAGTTCGGCGAGCCGCTGAGCAAAATCCGCCCGAACCTCGACCGCCCCAATGATGACCGCGAGGAAATCACCCAGGCGATGCAGGCGTTCACCGCCCGCCGTATCCAGCAGCGCCTGGAAGCGACCATCGAGATTCCACCGCTGGCCGACACGGCGCAGAAGATCA
The DNA here is from genome assembly GCF_003290225.1 of Pseudomonas sp. LG1E9. Classification (NCBI taxonomy): domain Bacteria; kingdom Pseudomonadati; phylum Pseudomonadota; class Gammaproteobacteria; order Pseudomonadales; family Pseudomonadaceae; genus Pseudomonas; species Pseudomonas sp. LG1E9. Next base: position 518,666 of record NZ_CP029983.1, read on the forward strand.
TCAAGCTGCGCGTCGACCCCAACGCCACCATCGACGACATCACCGGCGTGGTCGAAACCGACCCAGCCCTGGCCGCCCAAGTGGTGAGCTGGGCGGCGTCGCCGTATTACGCGTCACCCGGCAAAATCCGCTCGGTGGAAGACGCCATCGTACGGGTGCTGGGCTTTGACCTGGTGATCAACCTGGCACTGGGCCTGGCCCTGGGCAAGACCTTGAGCCTGCCCAAGGACAACCCGCACCAGGCCACGCCGTACTGGCACCAGTCAATCTACACCGCCGCCGTGATCGAAGGCCTGACCCGCGCCATGCCCCGCGCCCAGCGCCCCGAAGCCGGCCTGACCTACCTGGCCGGCCTGCTGCACAACTTCGGTTACCTGCTGCTGGCTCACGTGTTCCCGCCGCACTTCTCGCTGATCTGCCGTCACCTGGAGGTCAACCCGCACCTGTGCCATAGCTACGTGGAACAACACCTGCTGGGCATCAGCCGTGAGCAGATCGGCGCCTGGCTGATGCGCTACTGGGACATGCCGGACGAACTGTCCACCGCCCTGCGCTTCCAGCACGACCCGACCTACGACGGGCAGTACGCCGAGTATCCGAACCTGGTGTGTCTGGCGGTGCGTTTATTGCGCAGCCGGGGGATTGGCTCCGGGCCGGACGAGGCCATTCCGGATGCGCTGCTGGAGCGCCTGGGCCTGACCCGCGACAAGGCTGAGGAAGTGGTCGGCAAGGTGCTGGATGCCGAGGTGCTGTTGCGCGAGTTGGCCTCGCAGTTCAGCCAGGGCTGAATCTGGCGCCTGTCAGATAGCTATCGGGGGCAAGCCCCCTCCCACATTTGGAATACATTCCCCTGTGGGAGGGGGCTTGCCCCCGATGAATCCAACTCGATTTTACTGAAAAACCTCAACTCTTCTTTTTCTTCGGCTTCAGATACTTGGTCAACCCCTGGAACCAGATCACCAGCGCCGGGTTGCCCTTGATCTGGATCGACTTGTCCTGAATCCCCGTCATGAACGCCAGTTGCTTGTTCTTCGCCTGCATCGTGGCGAAGCCGTAGGCCGCATCTTTAAACGCAATGGCGAACGCCGGCGCAGGATGAACCCCTGAGCGGCTGGTGATGCGCTGGTCTTTGACGATGAAGTGACGGGCAACCTTGCCGTCGAGGGTCTGCAACTGGAACGCCAGGTCTTTATCACCCAACTGTTGCTGGAAGGCAGGATTGGTGCGACTGGCTTTGCCCATCATCAGGCCCAGCACCCACAGCAGAAGACGAAACTTCATAAACGCACAGCCTCATAAATAATAAAGAGCTGGCGCAGTTTAGCCATTCGCCAGAAAAACGCCACTTCGTCATGGGAAAGTGAACAGCTCAACACGCAACTTAAGTGCTGACTGACGAGTCATTGTATACGCCACCTACGTTCGGTGTTCACCAGCGGAATAATCAATATTCGAAATCAATATGAAAAACTGTCAATTCTAACAGCAGATAAAAAGCTTGCTGAAAGCCAAGATGATCACTCCTATATCTTACTTTATTGAAAGAGGTCCCTCGCCATGAAGCCAACACCTAATACACTCGTCAAAGAGATAGAATTCCATATAAAACTCGGCGAGATAAATTATACACTTGCCATCCCCCCAACCATCAGCCAGAAAGATGGAAAACTAATAATTAACGGCTCTCGATTTGTATTCGGCGATGGCCCAGAAGGTGGACTGCATATTTTCGCAGCAAGGATTACCGATGGGCTTACACAAGGCCGTTACGACTTGACTGACGGATCGGGCAATTCTGTAAATCTGACTTACATAGCGCCAAAGACTAATGTAACGGATACTTTCGAGCAAGAGAGCGGCTTTTTTGAACTAAGCACGACTGCAACTATTGAAAACATTGAAGCTAAGTTTGACTGCGTGGCGAAAAACGTAAACCCCCAGATCACGGAAAAAGCGCACCTGAGCCTAGGCAAAATAGCGTTCCATGAGCCGGCCGGTATTAAAACAACAACCGGCGAACTGGTCGGAACGATCACCCCAGGAGGTCATTCATTTGAGCCAACTGTATTTTCCATGCAGTTCGTTACAGCTCCAGGCCATCCGGTTTTTTTAGAGTTTGTCGCGACGGTGGATCACCAGCGTCTGTTTTTCTACCTCCCCGAAACGAAACTGGGCGACGGCACGCTACAACAACTCCCCATCAACGAAAACCAGAGCGGACAGTCGGCGGTAGCTGCTTTAGTTTATAACGCTCATGTGTTACATGCAGAGTCAGGCGAGATAGAGTTCAAGTACAACAAAGAGGCCCAAACACTTGAGGGCGATATCGTTTTCGAATCAACGGAAACCAACCCCACCCCAACAAAAATAACGTTCACGAGTAAGAAATTCAAAATAACTGGTTTAACCGGTCAAGCAGTAATATCACGCTAATGTTCCAGCCTGACTGCCGACCGCCACTACTGTCCAATGTGGCGGCCGGCATTCAACGTTTACAGTGAGCCTTCCACTTAAACGTTCGGGCAAGGTACCGGCGCCCAGTCGGCCAGGTTTGGATCGCGGCAGGTGCCTTCGATCTGAGTCTTACCGGCGCTGGCGACCTTCTTGCTTTCATCTTGCTTGGTTTGGGCGGTCTGGAAGGTTTTCTCGGTGGAAACCGCTTCAGTCGGTACGGTTGGCAGTGGTGGCTTCTTCGGCGGCTTGGTACCGGTGCCTTTCTTCTTGTTGGCTGGCGTCACGGCAGGTGCTGCATCGGCCTTGGCGACGGTGACCACGTCGGCACGCTGCACGCCCACTTGTTGCAGGTCTTTCTCGTAGGCCTGGGTGTAGTTGTTCAGGTCTTCGGCAGCTTTGCCGTTGACCGCAACGATCAGGTCATTGGACTCCTTCAGGCCCGAGACGATTTCCGCCAGGCGTTTGCGGCCTTCGGTGTCGTTGACGGTCTTGGCCTTGCGATCAGACACCAATTTGGTGAATGCGCTCTGGTAGCACTGCTGGGACGCCTTGGCGTACGCGGTGCTGCGATCGATGTCGGAGGCGCTTTTGTTGACGTCAGCCGCGTACGAGGCAATGCGCTGGTTGTCATCGGCGATCTGCTTCTGACGCTCGGTGTAATAACCCGCCGCGCCGCCCGCCAGGGCGCCGCCGGCTGCGCCAATGGCGGCATTACGGCCACGTTTTTCCTTGTCGCCGGTCAGGGCGCCGAGCAGGGCACCGCCGGCTGCGCCGATGGCCGCACCGGTGACGACCGACTTGGTCATGTTCGAATCGGTGGCACGCAAGTGCTGCACCGGCTCGTAGCAGTTGGGGTAGTACTCGACCTTGGTGCTGGACGCGACCTTGGAGGCCGGCGATGTGGCGCAACCTGTCAGCACGGTGCTGAAGCCAGCGGCAATCAGCAGTAAGTGACGCTTGGAAACCGCCTTACGGGAAAAAAGCATAAGTTGTGTTCTCTTCTAAGTTTGACTTGCCCAGCCGGCAACTGCCGCCTGAGTCCCTTCCAAGCTCGCCGCACAACCAACGGTCAAGACCGCTGACCGCTCGCTGCGAGCAGTTCCTTCAAGATCGTCGCCGGGTCGGCCCGCTGTTGCTTGCGGTAGTTGCCGACATGGCGGACGAACAGTGTTGCGCGCGTCACCAGGCTCTTGCCGAGCACGGGCTTGCGATCCAACTCTTCCTTGATCCGTTGAAACTGCGCCTGGATCACCGCATCGGTGTAGCGCGTGCCGGTGGCCAGGTTGTCGATGTAAATCGCCACCGCGCCGTCGAGGGCGCTGCGACCGTTGGCAATGGCCATATCAAACAGCTTCGCACTGGCCTCGTCCTTGTTGTCCAGAGACTGTTGGCGACTCTTCTGCAGGTTGGCCAGGCGGATGTTGTAGTTGCTGATGGTCTCGGCCACCAAGGCGGCCGACTGGATCAGATTGCCCGCCGCTTCTTCGCGTTGCTGGGCGATCAGCGAGACATTGCGCTTGAGCTCTTCGTTGACCAGCCCCAGTTCGGCTTGCAGCTTGGGGTCAACGCTGGCGGCGATGATGCTGTCCAGGCGCTTGGTCGGGTCCTGGGCGTCGTCGATGGCGTCGGTGAGCGCGGCAAGGCGCCCTTCTTTTTGCCACTGCACAAACAGCTCCTTGTAACGCGAACGTGGCGCCGACAGCGCGCCAATCGCTACGCGAAAACCCGTGGTTTCGTTGCTTTGCTCGGTGCCGTCGGCGGCGAACAGCGGGTATTCGCGGCGCATGCCGGTGAACAGCGTACCCTCGCCTTCCAGGTAGTTGCCGCCCTTGACCACAAAGCCGCCATAGGTGCCCTGACGTCGCCCGGCATGGACCAATTGAAAAGACTCCTGGACCATCTCCGCCGCATTGCCGATCACGTCGAACATGCCAATCGGATTGGGCAATTTGGTGCCGATGGGCATCAGGCGCGCCGCCTGGCCAGTACCGCCGGCGACTTGGTTGAACACAGCGTAGTCACCCAGCGGGCCATCACTTTCGCTGCCTTCGACGCGACGCGGGAACAGGCGCCCTTCCAGATCCTGACGGCTCACCGCCTGGCCACCGCGTGCGGCAAACTCCCACTCCACTTCGGTGGGCAGGCGCACAAAACCCAGGCCGCCGTCTTCTGCCGACGAACCGCGACCACTGACCGGCAGCAACTCGCGGTGGTATTTCATCAGCCACGCGCTGTACACCGCCGAGAAGCGCTCAGCCTCAAAACGCGACAGTTTCACCTTGGGCAAACGCCCGGCCATGCCAGTCGGCGCATCGCAGGCGGGGGCCGGTTCACCGCTGGCCAGGGACTGCGCCTGGGCCATGACCTGGGCGTATTGGCGCGCGGTCACTTCGTACTTGCCGATGAAGTACAGCATCGGCTTGAGTGGCGTCTTGGCGTCGGTCTTGGGCATCAACGGCGCGATGACTTTGTTCCAGTCTTTCGGCAAATCCTTGAGGGTGAACTGGCCGTTGATAAAATCGCGGCGGTAGCCGGAAATAAACGACTGCTGGTAACCGGCCTCGCCCTCGGCGAAGGGGTAGCCGAGGCTGATCTCGCGGTCGTCCAGGGTGCCCTGGGCCAGCACGTAGGCGTAGCGGAACACCATATTGCCCTCGCACGGTAGCGGCAGGCTCACGTCATCCGGCAACGGTTTGGGGTTGTCCAGTTTATCGCTTGCTTCATCGGCCCAGGCCATCGAGGCCAGGCTCAGCGCCAGGGCGGCGCCCAGTAACTTATACATCTCTGATTCCTTCAGAAGCCTGGATACGCGCCACTCGCCAACCCCCACACGCCGCCGCCACGGCGCTGACGCCGAGGACTGCAACCAGGGCCAGGCCGTAATGACGCGCCAGCAGGTGACTGGCGTGTTCGCCCGGCACCTGCACAAATAACGTGTTTAACGCCGCCTCGGCCAGGCCATACAGCCCGGCACTGAGCACGGCGGCAAACCCTGCGCTGTAGAGCGCCTGCACCACCACGAACAACAGCAACGCGCCGGTGGAAAACCCCAACAGACGCAACACCGACAATTCCCGACGCTTGCGCGCCACGGCGGCCAAGGCACCGGCGAAGATCGCCGCAAATGCCCCCGCCAACGCCAACCCAGCGATGACCCAGAATACGATCGACAGGTTGCGGCTCAACGACTGCACCTGGGCGATGGTGTTTGCCTGGGTCGACACCAACAGGTTCTGCCCAGCGAAATACACCCGTAACGGCTCCACATCGCCGAGGCTGCGCGCATACAAGCGAAACGCCGGATAGACCCGCTGCTCAGTCACAGCCACCTCATCACCTGCCCATCCCAGCGCCGGTACAGCACGGCCGTCGCGGTAATCTTCCGCCGCTTCCAGCAAGCCCGGCGCGGCGAACAGGCCATCACGGGCGAACGCTTCCAGCGGCAGCACCCCCACCACTTGCACCCGTGTGCGTTGCTCCTCGACACGCCCCGCGACCTGGCGGGCAAAGCGGGTTTCCAATAAATCCCCAGGCCGCGCCGCCAGTTTCTCGGCAGCGGTGTGGCTCAGCACGATCTGACCCAGGCCCTGCGGCAGCGCCACAGCACCCAACAACGGATCACCCGGCGCCGTCGGCAGCATTTCCAAGGTCAGCGCGCCCACCTGCGCCGTCGCCGCAATCTGCCGCGTGCGCGGCACGGCGAACGCCACATCGCTGCGCTGGCCAAGCTGCTCGACAAATACGCTGCTGAATCGACCACCGCCCAGCGGAATAATTTCACGGGTGGCCGGGTCGGTCTGCAAACGTTCGGTCAAACTGCTAACCAGTCCAAATTTCAGGCCGAATAACACCAGCAACGGCGCGATCACCGCCACCAATGCCAACACCGAACAGGCCGACAGCCAGGCGTCGTTGCGGTAATCCTGCCAGGCCAGCGAAGCGATCAAGGGGATGCGCATCAGCACGCCTCCCCAAGGGTGGCAGTGACGCCACCGTCGGCATCGCGGCGGCAACTGATACGCCGTATCAGCAAGCCGCTGGCGCGGGCCAGGGGCTCGTCATGGGTGGCGATCACACAGGCGGCGCGGTGTTCGCGGGCCTGGGTCAGCAGCGCGTGCATCACACGCTCGGCGTTCAGCGGGTCGAGGGAGGCGGTCGGTTCATCCGCCAGCACCAGTTGCGGTGCATGGGCCAGGGCGCGGGCGCAGCTCACACGCTGGCGCTGGCCCACCGACAGCGCCGAGGGCTTCTTCGCCAACTGGTCGCTGATTTCCAGCTGTTGGGCCAGGCGCGCCACACTGCCATCGTCCTCCAGGCCCAACAGTTGCCGGGACAAGGCGATATTGCCGCGCACATCAAGAAACCCCAGCAGCCCGCCGGTTTGCAGCACATAACCCAGGTGTTGGCTGCGCAACTGCGCCAAGCGCGATTGCTGATCGGCACGCCACAGGCTGCCGATGTCGACAGCATTGAAGTCGAACTGCCCGACCTGATCCGGCGCCAGGACCAGCGCCAGCAAGTCCAGCAAGGTGCTCTTGCCGCAACCGCTGGGCCCGACAATCGCCAACTGCTCCCCGGCACGCAGGTGCAGCGCCGGGATCACCAGGCTGTAGCGCTGGCTCCCGACGCCCCGGCTCTTGTGCACCGCGCTCAGGTTCAGCATCACGGCAGCGTCGACAACGGCACGCGGTACAACGCATCGCCCGGCTCGGCATCGCCGAAACGGACCCAGTTGGCGACGTCGTTATGGAAGGTTTCGTAGAGGCGGATTTTCGAATCCAGCTCGTCGATAAAGTCTTCCTGCTCAGCCACGCTCAGCGACAACCACAAATCCTGGGTCATGTTCAGCGACTTGCTGCGGTACGGCAGGCCTTCCAGGTATTCGCCGAGGATGCCGCCGTCTGCCAGGTTGCCGCCCTTGCGCAGGGCTTGCGGGTCGCGGCTCATGTAAGCCGAGGCGCTGGCGATTTCCTGGAAGAAATCCTTGGGTGAGGTCTGGGTCTTGCGCGCCGCGTCGACGATCAGTTTCAACGACTGCTGCAAGTCGTTGAGCTGCAACTTGGTCAGCATCACGCACACCTGGAAAGCCGGCAGCGCCGGGTTGGTCAGGTCGCGGTCGGCGGTCCAGGCACTCACCAGTTGCGGTGCCTGGCTCGCGGTTTTGCGGCCGAGGAAGTCCATGTGCATGGCGTAACCCACAGCGGCAGATTTGTCCGCCAGGGTCGGCGCCGAACTGAGCATCGGCACAGGCTGCGGCGTGTTGCTGCGCACCTGGTGTACCAGGTTGGCGAACACGCTGCCGATCTCGTCGACACGCTCACCCAGCTTGCGCACATCGCCACCGGGCACCGGTGTGTACAGGTCGCCGATCTGCGGGTTGGCGTCGGCGGTGAGGATGCGGTACTGGCTCTCGGCGCCGGCGTGGGTTTTCTTGCCGGCGTCGGTGCGCAGGTGCAGGGCGTAGATCTTGATCTGTTTGCCCAGCGCCGCCTGGCGCACTTCGGCTTCGTTCATCTGGGTGGCGGCAAACGGGTCGTTTTTGCGCAGCGCACCCGCATCGGTGACCAGCAGGATGATGCGCCCGCCATAGCCGGACCAGTCCATGCCGTCCACCGCCTGCATCACCCCGGCAAATGCGTCTTCGTTGAACGAATGGCTCGACACGCTGGAGGCTTTGACCTGCCGCGCCATGTCCAGGAAGCGTTGCGGGTCGCGGCCCTGGTCGAGGCTGATCAGGGTTTTGGCCACGTATTCCAGGCCAGGGGTTTTCTTGATGCTGCTGCGAAAACCCACCATGCCAAAGCTGACGCTGTCCAACTCGCCGCGCTCGCCGATGCGGGTTTGCAGCTCATGGACTACGTCGCGAATCTGGTCGATATACGGCTGCATCGACACCGTGGTGTCCACCACCAGCACCACGGCGGTGCGGAAGGCATCGGCGTTGGCGCTGATCACCGGCGTCGCGGGCTTGGCGACGGCGCTGCTGCCAGGGTCGATGGAGGCGACATTGAGCAACTGCACCGGCTGGCCGTTTTCGTCGAAGCTCTCCTTGGAGTCGAAGATCGGCAACAGGTAGAACTGGTTCTGCGGCACCGCGCTGGCGGTGGGTTCCAGGGCGAGGATTTGCGCGTTGTCTTCGCTGTTTTTCTGCGCCTTGGCCAACGCCCCCTTGGCGGCGGTCGGGTCGGCGAGCAGCTTTTCCACTTCGCCGGATTGGCGCAGGAACATCACCGGCGCACGGCCCGAGCGCTCGGTGAACTTGAGCACCAGGCTCTGCTTCCAGTCGCTGACCTGGGCGGCCGGCAGCCAACCGTCGCTGCGCCCGTCGGTGGCGGTGCCGACGCGCACCCACGGCTGGCCGTCGACGTCCTTGCGTTGGTACACGTAGAGCACCGAAAACGCCGGCAGGGTTTTACCTGGCGCGCTGCCGGCCTCATCCGCAAGCTTCGCGCCCGGTTTGCTGAGGACGCGCTGGAACAGGGTTTTCTTGCCCGCCATCAGCAACGGACGCTGACCGCCATCCGCCTCAACCGCTGCCGCCGCGGGTGTTGCTGCGGGCGTTGCCGCAGGCACTGCAGCGGCCGGCGGCTTGGCGGGCTCATCATCGCCACTCAGCCACCAATAGGAAGCACCGCCAATCGCCAGGGCAACCGCCACAGCCACCGCCGCCAGCGCCAACACCGGCCCGCGACGCTGCTCGCTGTGCGGCGTCGGCGGCACCACCGGTTGACGCACCGGCTCGGGTTGGGCCGTGGGGATTTCGATGGACTCCGGCGTGATGCCGCCCAGGTCGAAACTCAGCGGAATCGGGCGCACCAGGGTGGCCTCGGGCGATTCCATCGGTAATTGATCCAGCGCCAATAACAACGCCGCCGCATCCGGGAACCGCTCGGCCGGATCCTTGGCCAACAACTTGCGCAACACGCCCTGATAACGACCGTGGTGCACCGGCAATTCCGGCAACGGTTCGGTCAGGTGCGCCAGCGCGGTGGACAGCGCGTCGGTGCCGCTGTACGGCAGCTTGCCGACGAGAATTTCGTAGAGCACGACGCCCAGCGCATACAGATCGGCGCGGCCATCGATCTCCTGGCCCCGCGCCTGTTCGGGGCTCATGTAGCTCGGCGTGCCCACGGCAAAACCGGCCTGGGTGAACTGGGTGCGGTCGTCCAGGGACTTGGCGATGCCAAAGTCCGACAACACCGCCGTGCCGTCAGCGCGGAAGAGGATGTTCGCGGGCTTGACGTCGCGGTGCACCAAGCCTTGCCCGTGGGCATAGCCCAGTGCAGAGGCGATCTGGCGGATCAGCGTCACGCCCTGCTCCGGCGTCATACCGGCAGCGATGCGCTCCTTGAGCGTGCCGTTGGGCAAAAACTCCATGGCCATGTAATACAGCTCACCGACATTGCCGATGTCATGGATGGTCACGGTATGCGGGTGCGACAGCCGCGCCAGGGTCTTGCCCTCACGCAGGAAGCGCTCGCAGAAGCTCGGGTCGGCGGCCAGTGCCGCCGCCATCACCTTCAGCGCCACCTTGCGCTCCAGCGAGCGCTGGGTCGCCAGGTACACGCTGGCCATGGCGCCTTCGCCGATCTCGCCTTCGATGTCGTAGCCAGGAATCACGATATTCATGCCGATACCTTCACAACGATGGCGGTGATGTTGTCCGGCGCGCCGCGATTGAGCCCCAGGTGCACCAGGCTGCGCACGATTTCATCCGGCGCGTCATGGCTGAGTACTTCGCGGATTTCGCAGTCTTCGACGGTCTTGTTCAGCCCGTCGCTGCACAACAGGTAGCTGTCGCCGGGGGCAATCAACAGGTCGACCACCGCCACTTCGAGCTGGGCTTCCACGCCCACGGCGCGGGTGACGATATTGGCGCGCGGATGTGTGCGGGCGTCGGCTTCGCTGAGCAGGCCGCTGTCTTGCAGGTCTTGCACGTAGCTGTGGTCGCGGGAGATGCCTTCAAGCACGCCGTCACGCAGGCGATACAGGCGACTGTCGCCGGCCCACAGGCAGACGCCGCGCAAGCCACGGGCAGCCAGTACTACCACGGTGCTGCCCATCATGGTCACGCCACGGTTGGCGGTTTCTTCGCGTACGGCGGCGTTGATGCGGATCAGGTCATTGCGCAGGGCGGCCGAGTATTCGTCGAGGGAGCGGCCCAACGGCACACTGCGCAGGCTGTCGACGATCAGGCTGCTGACATAGTCGCCCGCCGCATGCCCGCCCATGCCATCGGCGACCACCCACAGGCGGTTTTCCGGCAGGTCCAGGCACGCATCTTCGTTGACCTGGCGCACCATGCCCACATGGCTTTTGCTCGCGGATTTGTACGTCGCGCCCATCTACACCACACCTTCTTGTCCGAGCAGAAACTGCGCAAAATCGCTGGCGGCAGGCAAGCCCTGACACCGTAATAAACCAGGGGAAATACGTTCCGAGCCTCGGCCCCACCATAGGCTTGCGCCCTCGCAGGCCTGTTCGGCAAGCGCGGTCATGCGCCCATGAGGCACGGTGGCGGACACCCGTTGCAGGCCCGCGAAACGGCTGTCGACCGCACGCGGCTCAGTCGCTGGCAAGCCCAGGCTGTCGAGGCCGTCGTTGAAGCTTTCGAAAGTCGCGCCGCTGTCCAGGGTGCTGAGCAACAGCTCTTCGGCCTGCTCGAACCACGTGTCCGGCCCGCCCACCAGCGAAGCGGGATTGGTGTCGTGATCAAGCAAGGCCACCACCGCCAACGGGAAATAGCGCCCGACCCGGTCAATGCTCGGCATCACCACGCCCGCCACTGCGTCCGGCCCGCACACGCCCGGCGCCAGCACAAAGCGCCACAGCGGACTGACCAGGTACACGTTGAGCCAATCAGCGCCCAGGGTGTTCTGGCTGGCGAGCAAACCCGCCGCCAGCCAGCTGTCCCACGGGCCAACAAAACTCTGGGGCAAGGCGCGGCTGACAAAGTCCCCGCGACTGGCTAACTTGCCGTAGAAACCCAGGGTCGTCATAGCCGCTCCGGCAGGCTGAAGCCGTTGAGCACGCGGCTCTTGAACGGGTTGAAAGCACTGTTGGCACGCAACTCGTAGGCGATGCTCGCGCCGTCGACCCGCAGGCGCAGGTTGAAGCGGTCCGGCGAGTTGCCGGCAGTAAGGTCCGATTGCTCCAGCAGGCGGAACCACGCCCACGGGCCGTCGAGGGTCACGCCCGAGCGGCCACTGGCCGATGGCGGCATGATGGAAATCCGCACCACACCAATGCTGCCGGGGTTCGGCCATTGCATCGCTACCGGGCGGCTTGGGCCGTGGTCGTAGCTCAGTTGCTGGCCGTCGAGATCGAGCAGGAACTGGGTAATCGTCGGGTCCATCGACACCGGCTTGAGTTCGAAACGCACGATGGGCTGGGTGCCCCCCGACCGGAAGAACGCATCACGAATCGTCGCGGCGCGCTGGAAGGTTTGCAGCACCCCCGGCGCGATCCCCAGCTTCTGCGCAGCGCCCGGCTGCCAGCGCCAGGTCTGCGCAGACGTGTCCACGTAGGGTTGCAGGTATTTGCGGAAGTAGTTGTCCATCACCCCGCCCACGCCGAAGAACTGCCCGAAGTCATCCAGCGTGGCGTCCCGCGCACTGCCCGGCGACATCGGGTAACGCCCTGCCAGGGACTGGCGATACACGTTGACCACTTCGCTGACCCAGGCCGCGTTCAGCTGGTTACGCACCCCACCCATCATGCTGTTGGTGGTGGAATTGACCACCGACTTGACCATGCCCTGCACCAGCGGCGGCTGGCGTTCGGCATTCAGGCTGACCCGCGTGGCCGCAGCCGCCGCCTGATTCTTGGCTTCGCCGAGCAGCGCATCGCCGCTGGCGCCGACCATGGCGCTGACCTGCACATACAGCGCGTTCATGTCCGACAGCAGGCCATCGATCGCCGCCGGCTCGCCTTCATTCTTGCTGACGATGCTGTTGAGTTCGGCAAAATGCGCGGTCACCGGATCATCCGCCGCCTGCGGTGCATTGCCGGTCGGTTGTTCCTGGCCGAGCAGACTGCCCAGGCGCTCCTTGAGCTTGTCGACACCGCCTTCAACCGGTACGCCTTTGGCGGCCAGCTGACGTTCTTCGGCTTGCAGGTCCGTTTCCCTGGCCACCGCCACCAGCAGCTTTTTCAGCGGTGACGTCGGCCCGGAAATCACCCGCAGCACATCGGCCGCCTGGGCCACGCTGGTGATTGGCACAAAGTCGATATCGGCGAGCAAGGCATCCCACTGGCGCTGGTAGTCCTGGAAATACAGGCGACGCACATCGGCGGCCAGGCTCACCACGTTCTGTTGATCGGCCTGCTCGTGGCCCAGCACCCACTGCTCTTCAGCGAGGGTGCCGGTCTGGTTCAGGCTGCTCAGCAGGAAGGCCTGGCGATAGCCCTTGGCGGTAAAAAACCCACTCAACGGCTCGCCCAACGGCTTGCCGCTTTTACGGCTGAACACCAGCGCGGCATCACGGCCAGCGGCTTCGTTGATGCGAAAGTCCGGGATGCCTTCGGGCAGTTTCTGGCGTTTGACCCGGTCGTAGACACGCTGGGCCACCGGCAGCTGTTGCAGTTGGCGGCGCAGGTCATCGATCAGGCGCGGATCAAGGCGTGCGTTCGGCGGGTGACGATCGAACAGCGCCTGCAAGTGCCCGGTCAACGCCTGGCGCTGGTCGGCCGGCAGGTCGCGGGGCAGGTTGCGATCCCAGTCGAGGGCGATCCAGGCCTTGATGAAGTCCGGATCGTAATGCTCGCTGTCGGCCAGCATCAGATAGGCCTTGAGGCCTTCGTAGAGGAAATCCGAGTTGCCGCCGCCGTGCAGTTGCTCTTCGATGCGCGTCACCAGACGCGGCGCGAACACCGCGATCAGCAGCTTGCGGTACACGCTGGCGGATTCGGCTTCGAGCATGTCGCCCTGATACAAGCCCAGGCCTTCGGACCAGCTCGGCGAATCCCCAGCAAGGTTCTTCACTGCGTTGAGCAACGGCAGCACCGCAAGGACTTCACGCTGCGCCGGGCTGAGGTTCTGCACAGTCTGGCCCAGCGGCGCGACCTTTTGGTCGACCTGGGCGATATACGCCTGGTTGGCGCGATAACTCACCCACCACAGGCCGCTGACCACCACCACCAACGCCACCGTAGCCGCGAGTACACCCCGTGCGATCCACTTGCGCCGGCGTTCAACCTTCGGGTTCACACCCACCAGGCCACGCTCGGCAAACGCCACGGCAGTGAACAACTTTTCGATGAAGTAGCTGCGCCCGGTGCCGCTCTGGCGTGCCAGATGCTGGCGGTCCAGGTTCATGCTCTGGGCCATGGCGCCGATCAGGCGGTCAATCGGGCTGCCTTCCTGGGTGCCGCTGGTGAAATACACACCGCGCAACAGCACGCGCTCTTCAAAGGCATTGGGTTTGAACACGCCTTCGAGGAAGCTTTGCAGGCAATCCTTCAACGCGCCGAACTGCTGCGGGAAGCCGTAGATCAGGTCGCGCCGCGCCGGGTCGCGTTCCTGTTGCAGGCGCTCCACCAGACGCTCGTTGAGGCGTTGCTCTAATCCTGCGAATTCGCTTTGCAGATGGGCCAACGGGCTGTCGCTGTTCTTGCCGTCGTCCAAGGCAAAGGTCATACCCCACACCTGCGCGCGGTCTTCCTTGCTCAGGTTATCGAAGTACTCCATGAAACCCGGCACCAGATCGAGCTTGGTCAGCATCAGGTAGATCGGGAAACGTACGCCCAATTGGGTGTACAGCTCCTGGATACGCAGGCGAATCGCAGCCGCATGGGCGGCGCGCTCGGCGTCGGTGCCGAGCAGCAGATCCGAGAGGCTGATGGCGATAAACGCACCGTCGATGGGCCGGCGTGAACGCTGCTTTTTCAGCAGGTCGAGAAAGCCCAGCCACGCGGCTTTATCCACCGTGGAGTTGCTGTCCTGGGTGGTGTAGCGGCCAGCAGTGTCGAGCAGAACGGCCTGATCGGTGAACCACCAATCGCAATTGCGCGTACCGCCGACGCCACGCACCGCACCGGCGCCCAATTGCGCGGCCAACGGAAAGTGCAGGCCGGAATTGACCAGCGCGGTGGTCTTGCCCGAACCCGGCGGACCGATGATCACGTACCACGGCAGCTCGTAGAGATTGCGCCGCTCGTCACCGCCGAGCTTGGCTTTTTTCAACAGCGCGAGGGCTTCGTCCATGCGCTGGCGCAGGGTCGACAACTCTTCGGCGGTGGCCACGCTGTTGGGGTCGGCCGGGGTTTCGGCGGCCAGGCTGCGCATCACTTCGGCGGCCTGACGGCGGGCCTGGATGATGCGGAACACGCGGTAGGCGATCCACACCCCGAACATCAGGATGATCAGCGCCCAGCGGCGCCCTTGCGGCACCAGCACGTCGAGCAACGGCCCGACAAACCAGATGATCAGGCTCAGGGCGATCAGGCCCAATACCGGGATCACCCAGCGAATCATGAAACTGAAAAACGCCTTCACTCGACGCCCTCCGCCAATACGGTGATTTCAACCCGACGATTGCGGGCGCGGCCTTCGGCTGTGCTGTTGGTGGCCAACGGCTCGGTGTCGCTTCTGCCCTCGGCACTGAAGCGATCCGCCTGGCCGGTCTTGGCCGCGAGGATCTCCAGCACCGACTTGGCCCGCGCTTCGGACAGCGCCCAGTTGGACGGGAAGCGCAGCGTGGCAATCGGGCGATTGTCGCTGTGACCGGTGACGCGCACCTGCCCCTTGACCTTGCGGATGGCATCGGCGATGCGCAGCATCAACGGCTGGTAGTCGTCGACAATGCTGGAGCTGGCCGATGCGAACAGTTCATCGCCACGAATGGTGACCACCGAACGGTCGACTTTATCTTCCACGGCCACGCGACCGGCCTTGATGTCTTCGGCCAGGAACCCGGCCAGACGCGGCCGTTCGATGACCTTGGGCTGCGCCACTGGACGGTCGATGGCCTGCACCGGGATCTCGCCCAGGGCATGGATATTCTTGAACACCGGCTCCGCCTGCGACGCCAGCAGCATGCGCAAGGTGAACAGCAACGCCAGCAGCAGCGCCACGCCAATGGCCACGGCGATCCACGGCGGCATGAATTGCGCCAGGCGGTCCCGCGCCACGGTCACGCCGCGCCAGTGCGGCGACAGCTCACGCTCATGCTCGCCACGGGCACTGCGAATCGCGGCAGCGGTGCGCTCGCGCAAGGCTTCCAACTGGCTGCGACCGTCGTTCATCACGCGGTAGCGGCCTTCAAAACCCAGGCACATGCACAGGTACAACAGTTCCAGCAGGTACAGGCGCTCCCGTGGGCTTTGCAGGCAGTGGTCGAGCAACTGGAAGACTTTCTCGCCGCCCCAGGCTTCGTTGTGCACGGTGATCAGCAGGCTTTGCTTGCCCCAATCGCTGGTGCTGCCCCACGGCGTGCTCAACACGGCTTCATCGAGGGCGGTGCACAGCGCGTAACGGGCCAGCAGCACTTCGTTGCGCGCCACACCGGCGGCTTCGGCGCGCTCTTCGAACTGGCGCAGGTAGGCCAGCAACTGCGCGCGCAGGCTGGCTGGTGCCGGGTGGGCGATGGTATTGCGCAGGCGCGTCAGCAAGGCCAGCAGTGGGCCAGCGGCGCTTTCCAGTGGGTTCAGCCCCTGGCTTTTGCCGGTGAGCATCGGTGCAGCCGGCATCGACAGCGGGGCCGGTTCTGCTCGTGCAGGTTCCGGCGCACGGCCACCTGGGCGCGGCATGAACTGGGTGCGGTCGTCATCATTGGGATGCATCGCGGATTATCCTCGGATCGCCCAGAAGGCCAGGTTCAAGCCCGGGAACTGCCCGGCGATGTGGAAAGCAAAACCGCCGGAGTTGCTCAGTTGCTGCCAATGCTCACTGCCGCGGTCCAGCTCGTAATAGGTGCTGCCCGCGTGATACGGCAGTTGGCGCGGCGCCACCGGCAAGGGCACCAGGCCGATGCCCGGCAGTTGCAGGTTGACCATGTCGCGGATGTGCTCCACCGCGCCGACCTTGCTCTGCTGGCCGAAGCGGCCGCGCAGGGTTTCGCCGGGCACATCGGCACGCACGACCAGGATGAAACTGGCGTTGTCGAGCAGGGTCTTGTCGGCAAGCATCGCCACGTGAATGCCGTAGGCTTTCTCGACAATCGGAATCGGCGTGGCCTTGCTGTCGATCAGCATCGACAGCGCTTCACGCAAGGCAGCCATCACCGGGGCGTAGCTCAGGGCCAGGTCATCGTGCTGGTACTGCGGGTATTCCTGGGGACGACGGCCCGCAGTGGAAAAGGTCGAGAACTCACCGGCCAGGCTCACCAGTTCGCTGAAGAAGCGCTCCGGGTGCAGCGGACTCAACTGGCTGAAATGCTGGATCAGCGGCTGGGCGCGGTTGACCAGTTGCAGCAGCATGAAATCAGCAATCTCCGATGCACCACCGGCGCCAGACGCGACCACGCGGCCGGCCAGGGCTTCGCCGCGCTGGTGCAACAGGCCCAGCAGTTCGCTGCGAAACGCGGTCAGCGGTTTGCTCGCGGCCACGTCCAATACCGGTGGAATGTAGGTGTCATCGAGCACCAGGGCGCGGTCGGCGCGCTTTTCCTTGATGCGCACCAGGCCGATGGCGGCGTAGTCGCTGATGCCGTCCTGGGCGGTCAATAGGCGCAACGCACGGGAACCCACGGCCACTGGCGCGCGGTTTTCGAACGGGGCGTTGTCGTCGCGCACTTCGCGCACCTGGCTTACGTAGCGCGCAGCCTCCAGGGCTTCGCCTTCATCAACCGTGTCCCGCGCACCGGCGCGCTTGAGCGGCAAGGCCAGGTACACCAGGCCGTCGCGCAGGTTGTCGTCGATGTTCAGCGGGCTTGGTGCCAGGTCATCCTGGGGGATATTGAACGGCGTGCCGTCAGGCAGCAGACCCCGTGCCGAGACGATGGCCAGCTTGCCCTGGGCCAGCAGGCCCTGGTCGATCAGCAACTCGGAAAACCCCCAGGCACCGGCGGCCAATGGGCGGCTGCGGGCGTCGATCAGGTTTTCCAGGTAACGGTCATGCTGCTGGAAGTGCTGCGTTCCGATGAACATGCCTTCCGACCAGACCACGCGATTGTTCCAGGACATGGGGGCTCCGATTGCTTGTTATTGGGCAGGGCTGGATGGGGAAACCACGACGTCGGCGCGCACGGCACGCACATCGAGGCTGATCTGGTATTCGGTGTATTGGCGCGCTGGCACGTTGATTACCGCGCGCCATTGCGCACGGTCCAACTCGCGGTAACCCACCAGCAAGCCGATCTGGCGCGTGGACGGGTCGAGGTCACGCTGGATGCTCAGTTGCTGGCCGGGCTGGACCATCACTTCGTCCTGGTCCAGCAGGTCCAGGCCGAGGGTCGATTGGGCACGGTCCGCCAAGGCGAAGTAGTCGGAACGGCCGAAGGTGGCGGCGTTTTTCAGTTCGAAAATGCGCACGCGCACTGGAGCGGCCTGGCCGTTGGCGCCGGGGTTAAGCCCGGAAATTGCGTGGAAGTGCAATTCGACGGCAGCGGTATCCGCCTGCTCCTCGACCGCCGCTTCGGGTTTGACCGCGTCGTTGGCACACGCCGTCAGCAGCAGCGCGGTGGCGACTGCGAGTAAAAACCTGGGAATCATCCTGCGTCCTCAATGACGTACTTAGCTATCCGTTGATCCGTTGTTGCGGCGTGGCGTTAGCGACGCTGTCGCGCGCTGTGTTCTTCGTAGGCTCGGCTGAATTCGCGGCCGAACAGGTCCTGGAAGTCTTCCTGGGCCTCGCGGGAAATATTGCCGTAGAGCTCGGTGAACTGCTGCCAGTACTGGGCCTGGCGCGAGCCGTTGAAAAGGCTCGACAGCCCGCCGGGCTTGCCCATGCGTTCCTCCAGCTGGGTTGGTTCGAATCGCGTGAGCAAGTGCTTGATCGCGGCTTCCACCCCGGCCATCACGGCCAGCTGGTGGGCCCGCAAGTCGTCGAAACTGTCCCGCACGGCAAGGTCCGGCGCCATAAACGCTTGGTTGCCATGGCGAAGCAAAAGCAGTAACGCTTCCTCGGCATTCGGGGCAAATTTCAACGGATTGTTTTCAGCAGGCTGGATCATCGTCTGCTGCATGCGGAACTCGCCCTTGAGGCTGGCGCGGGCGCGCAACACGTCGATCAGGCCTTCGACCATCAGCCGGTAGCTGCGACCGATGCTTTCCATCTGGGCTTCGGCCTGGGCGTTGTCCAGACGCAACTGGTCGAGGCCGGCGCCACGCAGGAAGGCTTGCAAGAGGTCGGGTTGTTGGCTGTCGGCCACGGGGAGCAAGGGCTCGACCACAGGTGGCGGCGCGATGACCGGGGCAGTGGGCGGTGGAGTCGGTGCCAGGGGCGGCGGCGTGCTGGGCGGCGGCGTGCTGGCCACCGGCGCTGGCGCTGGCGCCGGCGCGTCACCGAACAAGTCCCAGTCTTCAGGAATCACCGAGCCCGACGCCACGGGCGCTGCAACGACAGGCGCAGCCACTGGCGTCGGCGGGCGGAAGTCATGTTGCTCGGAGGGCACGTGGTCCGGCACGGTCGGCGGCGGTACGGCGGTGGGGCTGAGGAAGTCGAACAGGTCCGGCAGGGTGTCCATCGCCGAGGCGCCCTGGAACTGCGGCGCGATCACGGGCGTGGCTACCGGCGCACTGACCACGGCGCCCATCAGCGCTTCAAAGCTGTTCGGCGACTCACCGGCAAACGGCTGGTTATCGACGGCCTGCACATTGAAATCGATACGCGCCTGAATCTCGTAGTCGCCGATGCGGATCAGCTCGCCATTTTGCAGCAGCTCGCTATTGCCCCGGCGCATGCGCACACCGGCGTTAACCAACTCCACACCGTTGGTGCTGTTATCGGTTAAATAATAACGGCCGTCCTTGTATTGAATAACGCAGTGTTGCGAAGACACCAGCCGCTCAGGATCAGGCAGTACCCAGTCATTATCCGAACTGCGGCCGATCGCCATCGAGCCCTGATTCATGGACTTTTCGGCGCATTGCCCTGGGGTGATCTTGTGATAACTAGTGATAGTCAAACACAGCGACATCTTGCCTCCTTGCTGATACTTCGCGCGCGGGCAATTCCCGGGACAGCGTTTCCCGAGAGAGCCCCATCAGGTCGTGCATCCGACCGTCTACAAACTGCTGATGCCAGCATGATCGCTGATCTTAACTGGGCTCTATGACAAAAATCCTGTCCCGGTGCGCCGTTCGACCCACCGGTCGCGCAGGTTGTTAAGCACCGCACATCTGTCACAGAGGGCGAATAGCTTACCTTGACAAGGCATAAGTACTACACCAAAAATGCACAACTTCTTGAACACCAATGATGGCACATTAGTAGCATCGTGCTTATATGACCAAGAAACCATGCAAAGTTCCTTGCGCAACTAATGCATGAATTGCCCGACATCTAACGGGCTGATAGGGAGATCAATTTCAGTGGATGTGCCGTTGCTGCTCACCGCCGTTTCCGCGACTTCGCCCTGTGGCGAAGACATGGAGTATGACGCGCAATTTCTCCAACTGGAGCGTGATGCCAAGGGCCAGCCTGAGCGCAGCATGGGTGACTCCATCCTGCCCGCTGAGCCGCCGGAATGGCGCAGCATCCAGCAGCAGAGCCTCGACTTGCTGCAGCGCAGCAAAGACCTGCGCATCACCCATTTCCTCCTGCAAAGCTCCCTCGCCCTCCAGGGTGTGGCCGGGCTGGCCGACGTCCTGACGCTGATCAACGCCCTGCTGCGCGAATACTGGACCGATCTGCACCCGCGCCTGGATGCCGACGACGATAACGACCCGACTGTGCGCATCAACGCCCTGTCCGGCCTGACCAGCGACGCGACCATTCGCCTGCTGCGCGAAAGCATCCTCACGCGCTCGCGCACCTTCGGCCCTGTGAGCCTGCGCGCTGCACTGAACGCCAGCGGCCTGATGAATTTCCCTGATGAACAACTCGGCGCCCAGCAACTGCACGCCGCGTTCCTCGACAGCGACCCCGAACACCTGCAAGCCACCCGCGACGCCTTGAGTGCCGCCCGTGCGGCCTGCGAAGCCATCGAGCAGCAGGTCAGCGACCAGGTCGGTTCCGCCCAGGGCGTGGACCTGACCCTCTTGAAGCAACCGCTCAAGCAAGCGCTGCAAGTGCTCAACCAAGCGGTTCCAGACACCCAAGGCAGCAGCGAACCCGAGGCCGTCAGTGACGACAATGCCCCCTCGGTCGAGTACGCCGCTGCCCCTGCCGCACCCCGCCCGGCCGGCGACATCGCCAGCCGCGATGAGGTGCTGCGCAGCCTCGACAAGATCCTTGCGTACTACACCCGTCACGAGCCTTCGAGCCCGCTGCCGGTGCTGTTGAACCGGGCGAAGAACCTGGTGCATGCCGACTTTGCGGCGATCGTGCGCAATCTGATTCCCGATGGCATGTCCCAATTTGAAAACCTGCGTGGCCCGGACGGCGAATAAGCCGGCCGACTGCGCAGTAACAACACCGTCGCTCAAGCGACCAGGAGCAGCAACGTGGCGAAGCAAAGTTCTCAGAAATTCATCGCGCGCAACCGCGCGCCTCGGGTGCAGATCGAGTACGACGTCGAGCTCTACGGCGCCGAGAAAAAGGTCCAGCTGCCCTTCGTAATGGGTGTGATGGCCGACCTCGCCGGCAAACCTGCCGAGCCTCTGGCGCCAGTGGCTGATCGCAAGTTCCTTGAAGTGGACGTCGACAACTTCGACTCGCGCCTCAAGGCCATGCAGCCGCGCGTAGCGTTCCACG
Organism: Pseudomonas sp. LG1E9; assembly: GCF_003290225.1. Classification (NCBI taxonomy): domain Bacteria; kingdom Pseudomonadati; phylum Pseudomonadota; class Gammaproteobacteria; order Pseudomonadales; family Pseudomonadaceae; genus Pseudomonas; species Pseudomonas sp. LG1E9. The sequence goes on from NZ_CP029983.1 coordinate 539,916, forward strand.
TACCGAACGAGCTGACCGGCGAAGGCAACCTGAGCCTGGATATCACGTTCGAAAGCATGGACGACTTCAGCCCGGCCGCCGTGGCCCGCAAGGTCGATTCGCTCAAACAGCTGCTCGAAGCCCGCACCCAGTTGGCCAACCTGCTGACCTACATGGACGGCAAGACCGGCGCTGAAGAAATCATCATGAAGGCAATCAAGGACCCGGCACTGCTTCAAGCACTTGCCAGCGCGCCCAAGCCTGCAGGGGACCAATAATCATGACTGACAATACCGCCCGCGAAGGCGCGCTCAACCTCGGCGCCACCGAAGAAACCAGCGAGTTCGCCTCGCTGTTGATGCAAGAATTCAAGCCCAAGACCGAGCGTGCCCGCGAAGCCGTGGAAACCGCCGTGCGCACTTTGGCTGAACAGGCACTGGCCCAGACTGACCTGGTGTCCAACGACGCGATCAAATCGATCGAATCGATCATCGCCGCCATCGACGCCAAGCTCACCGCCCAGGTCAACCAGATCATCCATCACCAGGATTTCCAGCAGCTGGAAAGTGCCTGGCGTGGCCTGCACTACCTGGTCAACAACACCGAGAGCGATGAGCAACTCAAGATCCGCGTGCTCAACATCTCCAAGCCGGACCTGCACAAGACCCTGAAGAAATTCAAGGGCACCGCGTGGGACCAGAGCCCGATCTTCAAGAAGATGTACGAAGAAGAATACGGCCAGTTCGGCGGCGAACCGTACGGTTGCCTGGTAGGCGACTACTACTTCGACCAGTCGCCTCCGGATGTCGAGCTGCTGGGCGAGCTGTCGAAAGTCTGCGCCGCCATGCACTCCCCGTTCATCGCTGCGGCCTCGCCGACCGTGATGGGCATGGGCTCGTGGCAGGAACTGTCGAACCCGCGCGACCTGACCAAGATCTTCACCACCCCGGAATACGCCGGCTGGCGCTCGCTGCGTGAATCGGAAGACTCGCGCTACATCGGCCTGACCATGCCGCGCTTCCTGGCGCGCCTGCCGTATGGCGCCAAGACCGACCCGGTGGAAGCCTTCGCCTTCGAAGAAAACACCGACGGTGCCGACAGCTCCAAGTACACCTGGGCCAACGCCGCATACGCGATGGCGGTGAACATCAACCGTTCGTTCAAGCACTACGGCTGGTGCTCGCGCATCCGTGGCGTGGAGTCCGGTGGTGAAGTGGAAAACCTGCCGGCCCACACGTTCCCTACCGATGACGGTGGCGTGGACATGAAGTGCCCGACCGAAATCGCCATCAGCGACCGCCGTGAAGCGGAACTGGCGAAGAACGGTTTCATGCCGCTGCTGCACAAGAAAAACACCGACTTCGCCGCGTTCATCGGCGCCCAGTCGTTGCAGAAACCGGCCGAATACGACGACCCGGACGCCACCGCCAACGCCAACCTGGCTGCGCGCCTGCCGTACCTGTTCGCCACCTGCCGTTTCGCGCACTACTTGAAGTGCATCGTGCGCGACAAGATCGGTTCCTTCAAAGAGAAGGACGAGATGCAGCGCTGGTTGCAGGACTGGATCCTCAACTACGTCGACGGCGACCCGGCGCACTCCACCGAAACCACCAAGGCCCAGCACCCATTGGCTGCCGCCGAAGTGATCGTGGAAGACGTCGAAGGCAACCCGGGTTACTACAACTCCAAGTTCTACCTGCGCCCGCACTATCAGCTTGAAGGGCTGACCGTGTCGCTGCGCCTGGTATCGAAGCTGCCTTCGGCCAAGAGCGCCTAACCCACGGATGAGCTGGCTCTTCTGCGGGTGGGGGCTTGCCCCCGATAGCATCACTGGGGTGTGACTGACACACCGAGGTGCCTGCATCGGGGGCAAGCGCCCTCCCACACAAAAGCACTGCCCATTTGGAGTAACTCAAATTCAGTGGCAAGCGCCACACAGGGAGAAAACATGGCTGTTGATATTTTCATCAAGATCGGCGACATCAAGGGCGAGTCCATGGACAAGGCCCACAAGGACGAAATCGACGTACTGAACTGGAGCTGGGGCATGGCCCAGTCCGGCAACATGCACGTGGGCGGCGGTGGCGGCGCGGGCAAGGTGAATATCCAGGACCTGTCGCTGACCAAGTACGTCGACAAAGCGTCGCCGAACCTGATGATGCACTGCGCCAGCGGCAAGCACATCGACAAGGTCAAGCTGACCGTGCGCAAGGCCGGTGGTGAAAGCCAGGTCGAGTACATGGTGATCAACCTGGAAGAAGTGCTGGTCACTTCCCTGAGCACCGGTGGTTCGGGTTCCGATGACCGCCTGACCGAGAACGTCACCCTGAACTTCGCCCAAGTGATGGTCGACTACCAGCCGCAGAAAGCCGACGGCACCAAAGACGGCGGCGCGATCAAGTTTGGCTGGAACATCCGTTCCAACACCAAGCGCTGATAGCCCTTGTGGCCATGGCTTCGCGCCATGGCCCAAGACATTTTGTTTCTCTCGCAACCCGTCCGTGGAGCTGCTTTGGTGGTAACTGAAATCGCTTCCCGCGACCGTCTGCAGCCGTCCTTGCTGGACCGGCTGACCGACGACGATCCAACCAACCCGAAGGAAAGCGCCGACAAACGCGTGCTGTCCCTGACCCAATTGAAAGCCTCGGTCTTGCGCGACCTGGCGTGGCTGCTCAACACCACGTCGTTGCTCGATGCCGATGCCACGCTGCACACCCCGGCCGGCACTTCGGTGGTCAATTACGGCCTGCCGGCATTGGCGGGCAACAGCGTTTCCAGTGTCGATATCAAGGCCCTGGAAGCCCTGATCTACCAGGCCATCGCCACCTTTGAGCCACGCATTCTGCGTCACACCCTGCGGGTCAAAGCCCGTGTCGGCCATGGCGAAATGAACCACAACGCCCTGAGTTTCGAGATCGAAGGCGACCTGTGGGCGCAGCCGGTGCCGTTGCGCCTGTTGCTGCAAACCGACCTAGACCTGGAATCCGGCCACGTGCGCGTGGTCAATGCCGACCAGCGGAGACGCCCATGAACCCGCGCCTGCTGGAGCTGTACAACCAGGAACTGCACCACGTGCGCGAAAGCGCCGCCGAGTTCGCCAAGGAATACCCGAAGATCGCCAGTCGGCTGACGTTGTCCGGTATGGACTGCGCCGACCCGTACGTCGAACGCCTGCTCGAAGGCTTTGCCTACCTCACGGCCCGCGTACAGCTCAAGCTCGACGCCGAGTACCCGACCTTCACCCACAACCTGCTGGAAATCGCCTACCCGCATTACCTGGCGCCAACGCCGTCGATGACCGTGGTGCAGTTGCAGACCGATCCCGACGAAGGCTCCCTGGCCAGTGGTTTCCCCCTGCCCCGCGACACCGTGTTGCGCGCCGCCCTGGGCCGCGAAACCCAGACCTGCTGCGAGTACCGCACCGCCCACCCGGTGACGTTGTGGCCGTTGCAGGTCAGCAACGCCGAATACTTCGGCAACCCCGCCGCCGTGCTCGGCCGCCTGGCCGCCAGCGAACCCAAGGCCAAGGCCGGTTTGCGCCTGACCCTGCGCACCGGCGCCGAATTGCCGTTCAACAGTCTCGACCTGGACAACCTGCCGCTCTACCTCAGCGGCGCCGACGAGCAACCGTTCCGCCTCTACGAGCAACTGCTGGGCAACGCCTGTGCGGTGTTCGCGCGCAAGCCCGGCGGCGATTGGGTTGAGCGCTTGCCCCAGGACGCACTGCGCTCCCGGGGTTTTGACGATGCCGACGCGGCCATGCCAGTGGTAGCGCGGGCGTTCCAGGGCTATCGGTTGTTGCAGGAGTACTTCGCCCTGCCCCATCGCTTCCTGTTCGTCGAATTCGCCGAGCTGAGCCGTGCGGTCAAACGCTGCGATGGCCAGGAACTGGAGCTGATCGTGCTGTTCGACCGCCACGAACCGAGCCTGGAAGGCAGCGTCGGCGCGGCGCAGTTCCTGCCGTTCTGCACGCCGGCGATCAACCTGTTCCCCAAGCGCGTGGACCGTATCCACTTGTCCGACCGCGTCAACGAACACCATGTGATCGCCGACCGCACGCGGCCGATGGATTTCGAGATTCACTCGCTCAGCGGCATCACCGGCCACGGCACCGGGCCGGAGCAGCCGTTTTTGCCGTTCTACGCGGTGCGTGACCCGTCCCGTTACGGCCGTGACCAGGCCTACTACACGGTGCGTCGCGAGCCCCGCGTGCTGTCCAGCGACCAACGTCGCAACGGCCCGCGCTCCACCTACGTGGGCAGCGAAACCTTCGTCAGCCTGGTGGACAGCCGCCAGGCACCCTACGGCCACGACTTGCGCCAACTGGGCGTGACGGCGCTGTGCACCAACCGCGATTTGCCGCTGTTCATGAGCGTGGGCAATGGCAAGACCGACTTCACCCTGGCCGACAGCGCCCCGGTGCTGGCCGTGCGCTGCGTGGCGGGCCCGAGTCGCCCGCGTGCCAGCCATGCCCATGACGCCAAGGCCTGGCGCCTGATCAGCCAGTTGTCACTCAACTACCTGTCTTTGAGCGAGCAAGGCCAGGGCGCCGGCGCCTTGCGCGAACTGCTGCGCCTGTACGGCGACAGCAACGATGCGGCGCTGCAATTGCAGATCGAAGGCCTGCGCGACGTCAGCAGCAAAGCCGTGACCCGCCGCCTGCCGATGCCCGGCCCGATTGTGTTTGGCCGTGGCCTTGAGATCACATTGGAATTCGATGAAAACGCGTTTCGCGGCACCGGCGTGTTCCTGCTCGGTGCGGTGCTGGAACGCTTCCTGGCACGCTACGTGTCGATCAACAGCTTTACCGAGACGGTGATCCGTACCACCGAACGCGGCGAGATCATGCGATGGAAAGCCAAGCCCGGGCGGCGTCCGACCCTGTGAGTACCCTGGATGCGATGCATCAGGAGCCCTGGGAATACGATTTCTTCCAGGCATTGCGGCGTATCGAGTGCGAATCGCCCGAGCTGCCGCGCCTGGGCCATTCCCTGCGCCTGGCCGATGACCCGCTGCGTCTTGGGCAACAGGCCGATTGCACCTTCGCCCCGGCCACGCTGGCCTCGGTCGATCCCGGTGGCGACGGCAAGCCGGCGCGGCTGGAGCAGTTCTTTTTCGGCCTCGGCGGCCCCAACGGCCCGCTGCCGCTGCACATCACCGAGTATGTGCGTGAGCGCCAGCGCAACAACGCCGACAGCACCAGCAAGCAGTTCCTGGACGTGTTCCATCACCGTCTGCTCAGCCTGTTTTACCGCGCCTGGGCCGAGGCCCGGCCGACGGTCAGCCATGACCGCCCGGACGATGACTACTGGTCTGCACGCCTCGCCGCCCTGAGTGGCCGGGGCATGCCAAGCCTGCTCAACCAAGGGCTGATTCCCGACACCGCGAAGCTGCATTACAGCGGCCATTTATCCGCACAGACCCGTTATCCGGACGGCTTGAAGGCGATCCTCAGCGAGTATTTCGGCCTGCCCGTGGCGATTGAAGAATACGTCGGCCAATGGCTGGAACTGCCCGAGCGCAGCCGCGTGAGTGTCAGCGCCAACCGGTTGGGCGTGGACTTCTGCCTGGGCAGCCATGTGTGGGACCGCCAGCATAAATTTCGTATTCGCCTCGGCCCGCTCACGCTGGATGACTACATGGGCATGCTGCCCGGCCAACAGCCGTTCAACGAGCTGGTGGCGTGGGTCGCCGAGTACCTGGGCCATGAATTGGACTGGGATCTGAACCTGGTTTTGCAACAACCCGAAGTACCGGCGCTGCAACTCAACGGTCAGTTCCGCCTGGGCTTCAACACCTGGCTCGGCCGCCCTGCGGTTGACGCCAACGACCTAATCCTGGCCCGGCATTACGCCGATCACGCCACCACCTCAAGGAATCCAGAGCATGGGTGAAATCAGTCGCGCCGCGTTGTTCGGCAAACTCAACAGCGTGGCCTACAAGGCCATCGAAGCCGCCACGGTGTTCTGCAAATTGCGCGGTAACCCGTATGTGGAACTGGCCCACTGGTTTCACCAGTTGCTGCAACTGCAGGACTCGGACCTGCACCGCATCATCCGCCAGTTCAACGTGGAGCCGGCGCGCCTGGCCCGTGACCTGACCGAAGCCCTGGACCGCCTGCCGCGCGGCTCGACGTCGATCACCGACCTGTCCTCCCATGTGGAAGAAGCCGTGGAACGCGGCTGGGTCTACGGCAGCCTGATGTTCGGCGAAAGCCAGGTGCGCACCGGTTACCTGGTGCTGGGCATCCTCAAGACGCCAAGCTTGCGCCATGGGTTGCTGGGCTTGTCGTCGGAGTTCGACAAGATCAAGGCCGAGGCCCTGAGCGAGCGCTTTGACGAGTACGTCGGCGACTCGCCGGAAAATGCCCTTAGCGCCAGCGACGGCTTCGACGCCGGGGTGCCAGGCGAAGCCAGCGGCGCGATGGCGCCGAGCGCGATGGGCAAGCAGGAAGCGCTCAAGCGTTTCACCGTGGACCTGACCGAACAGGCGCGCAGCGGCAAGCTAGACCCGATTGTTGGCCGCGATGAAGAAATTCGCCAGTTGGTCGACATCCTCATGCGCCGACGCCAGAACAACCCAATCCTTACCGGTGAAGCCGGGGTAGGCAAGACCGCCGTAGTCGAAGGTTTTGCCCTGCGCATCGTCGCCGGTGATGTGCCGCCGGCACTGAAAGACGTGGAACTGCGCAGCCTCGACGTGGGCCTGCTGCAAGCCGGCGCCAGCATGAAAGGCGAGTTCGAACAGCGCCTGCGCCAGGTTATCGAAGACGTTCAGGCGTCACCCAAGCCGATCATCCTGTTCATCGACGAAGCCCACACGCTGGTGGGTGCCGGTGGCGCCGCCGGGACGGGCGATGCGGCCAACCTGCTCAAGCCCGCCCTCGCCCGTGGCACCTTGCGTACCGTGGCCGCCACTACCTGGGCCGAGTACAAGAAGCACATCGAGAAAGACCCGGCCCTGACCCGCCGTTTCCAGGTGGTGCAAGTCGCCGAGCCGTCGGAAGACAAAGCCCTGCTGATGATGCGCGGCGTGGCCTCGACCATGGAAAAACACCACCAGGTGCAGATCCTCGACGAAGCGCTGGAAGCGTCGGTGAAGCTGTCGCACCGCTACATTCCGGCGCGCCAGTTGCCGGACAAATCCGTGAGCCTGCTGGACACCGCCTGCGCCCGCGTCGCCATCAGCCTGCACGCCGTACCGGCCGAAGTGGACGACAGCCGCCGCCGCATCGAAGCCCTGGAAACCGAGCTGCAAATCATCGCCCGCGAGCATGCCATCGGCATCGACATTGGTGCACGCCAGAGCAACAGCGAAGCCTTGCTGACGAGCGAGCGTGAACGCTTGGCGACACTGGAAAGCCGTTGGGCCGAAGAGAAAACCCTGGTGGACGAGTTGCTCGCCACCCGCGCAACCCTGCGTGAAAAAGCCGGGGTGGTGGACAGCGGCAACGATGAATTGCGTGCGCAATTAATCGACTTGCAACAGCGCCTCACCGCGCTGCAAGGCGAAACACCGCTGATCCTGCCGACCGTGGATTACCAGGCCGTGGCCTCGGTGGTGGCTGACTGGACCGGTATTCCGGTGGGCCGCATGGCGCGCAACGAACTGGAAACCGTGCTCAACCTCGACCAGCACCTGAAGAAACGCATCATCGGCCAGGACCATGCCTTGCAGATGATCGCCAAGCGCATCCAGACCTCCCGCGCCGGCCTCGACAACCCGAGCAAGCCGATTGGCGTGTTCATGCTCGCCGGCACCTCCGGCGTGGGCAAGACCGAAACCGCCCTGGCCCTGGCCGAAGCCATGTACGGCGGTGAGCAGAACGTGATCACCATCAACATGAGCGAATTCCAGGAAGCCCACACGGTATCGACCCTCAAGGGCGCGCCACCGGGCTATATCGGCTACGGCGAAGGCGGCGTGTTGACCGAAGCGGTGCGGCGCAAGCCCTACAGCGTGGTGCTGCTGGACGAGGTGGAAAAAGCCCACCCGGACGTGCATGAGATCTTCTTCCAGGTGTTCGACAAGGGCGTGATGGAGGACGGCGAAGGCCGGGTGATCGACTTCAAGAACACCCTGATCCTGCTGACCACCAACGCCGGCACGGAGCTGATTTCCCAGGTCTGCAAAGACCCGGCGAACATCCCCGAGCCCGAAGAAATCGCCAAGGCCCTGCGCCAGCCGCTGCTGGAGATTTTCCCGCCGGCGCTGCTGGGTCGCCTGGTGACGATTCCGTACTACCCGCTGAGTGACACGATGCTCAAGGCGATTACCCGCCTGCAATTGGGGCGCATCAAGAAGCGTGTGGAGAGCACCCACAAAGTCGCCTTCGACTACGACGACGCGGTGGTCGACCTGATCGTCTCGCGCTGCACCGAAACCGAAAGCGGCGGGCGCATGATCGACACCATCCTCACCAACAGCCTGTTGCCGGACATGAGCCGTGAATTCCTCACGCGCATGCTCGAAGGCAAGGCGTTGGCGGGGGTGCGGATCAGCAGCCGGGATAACGAGCTGCACTACCAGTTCAACGATTGACCTGACGGAACGCGGAAAAAAATGTGGGAGGGGGCTTGCCCCCTCCCACATTTGGATTGGGTTCCTTCAGCTATTAGGGTACTTCGATGCTTTTTAACCAAGCCTCACGCCTGGCCAAGATCACCAGCCCCCTCGGGCCGGATGTACTGTTGCTCAATGAAATGGGCGGCGGTGAAGAACTGGGGCGGCTGTTCAACTATGAGCTGCAACTGACGTCCCTGGACGCCAACATCGATCTCAACCAGTTGCTGGGCAAGTCGATGAGCGTCGGTGTGCAACTGGCGGACGGCGGCGAGCGGCACTTCAACGGCATCGTTGCGCGCTGCAGCCAGAACATCGACAGGGGCCAGTTCGCCAGTTACCAAGTGACGCTGCGCCCGTGGTTCTGGCTGCTGAGCCGCACCTCGGACTGCCGGATTTTCCAGAACCTGAGCATCCCGCAGATCATCAAGCAGGTGTTCCGCGACCTGGGTTTTTCCGACTTTGAAGACGCCCTGAGCCGGCCGTACCGCGAGTGGGAATACTGCGTGCAGTACCGCGAGACCAGCTTCGATTTCGTCAGCCGCCTGATGGAACAGGAAGGCATCTACTACTTCTTCCGCCATGAACAGGACCGCCACGTGCTGGTGCTGGCCGACGCCTATGGCGCCCACACCACCGTGCCGGGCTATGCGTCGATCCCGTATTACCCCAAGGATGAGCAGCAGCGCGAACGCGACCACATGCACAATTGGCACCTGGCGCAGGAAGTGCAGCCAGGCTCCCTGGAACTCAACGACTACGACTTCCAGCGCCCCAGCGCCAGCATCGACGTGCGCTCGGCCATGCCGCGCCCGCACACTGCCGGCGATTACCCGCTGTACGACTACCCCGGCACCTATGTGCAAAGCGCCGACGGCGAACACTACGCGCGCACCCGCATCGAAGCCCTGCAAACCCTGCATGAGCAGATCGAGTTCAACGGCAATGCCCGCGGCCTCGGTTCGGGCCACCTGTTCAGCCTCACCGGCTTCAGTCGCCAGGACCAGAACCGCGAATACCTGATCGTCGGCTGTCGCTATCTCATCGTCCAGGAAAGCCTGGAAAGCGGCGGCGGCTCAGGCTCGGCGCAGTTTGAAAGCAGCCTGACCTGCATCGACGCCCAACAAAGCTTCCGCCCCCTGGCGAGCACCTATCGCCCCATCGTCAAAGGCCCGCAGACCGCGTTGGTGGTGGGCCCCAAAGGCGAGGAAATCTGGACCGACCAGTACGGCCGCGTGAAGGTGCACTTCTACTGGGACCGTCACGACCAATCCAACGAAAACAGCTCGTGCTGGATTCGCGTATCGCAATCCTGGGCCGGCAAGAACTGGGGCTCGATGCAGATCCCACGGATCGGCCAGGAAGTGATTGTCAGCTTCCTCGAAGGCGACCCCGACCGGCCGATCATCACAGGGCGGGTGTACAACGCCGAGCAGACGGTGCCTTACGATCTGCCGGAAAACGCCACCCAAAGCGGTATGAAAAGCCGCTCCAGCAAGGGCGGCACACCGGCCAACTTCAATGAAATCCGCATGGAGGACAAGAAGGGCCTGGAGCAGTTGTACATTCATGCCGAGCGTAATCAGGACATTGTGGTGGAGGTGGATGAGAGCCACTCGGTGGGGCATGACCGTAATAAAAGCATTGGGCACAACGAGACGGTGACCATTGGCAACAACCGCCTGCGCGTCGTCAAGCAGGAAGACATCCTCTCGGTGGGCCAGAGAAAGACCGACAGCATCAGCCAGAGCTACGTGATCGAAGTGGGTGAAAACCTGCGTCTGGTCTGCGGCGAAAGCATTCTGGAGCTCAACGCCAGCGGGCAGATCAACCTGACCGGCGTGCAGATCAGCTTCTACGCCAGCGGCGATGCCGAGTTCAACACCGGCGGCGTGCTGCACCTGAACAATGGTGGCGGCGCTGGCGCCACGCCCGACGGCCAGGGCGTCAAAGCCAGTATCGACGCCAATATCAAAGCCGCGTTTCCCGCGCCTAAAAGTTCCTGACGAGACCTGTTTGCCATGACGTACCGAATCAACGAATTCCAGCTTCAACTGCCGGCCGGCGAGCTTCAGGACGCGACGATCAACATCCTCAAGTTCCCCGAACTGGGCACGTCCCTAATCATCAGCCGCAGCTTGCTGGCCGACGGCGAAACCCTGCACAGCAACTTCAACGACCAGCTCCAGCGCCTGGAAAAACAGGTGCAGGACTTGCGTTACCAACCGGGCGTCGACGTGCGCCTGGGTGCCGCGCAGGAAGTCGAAGGCATCGAACTGCGCAGCCAATTCAACAAGGGCAATGACAAGGTGTTCCAGTATCAGCTGGCGTTGGTGATACCGGGCACGCGCAAAATGCTCGCGTTGAGTTACGTGAAGGCGGACAAGCTTGGAGATACCGAGGCGGCGCATTGGGCGCTGATAAAAAACTCGCTGTCGTTTGACGCTATTTCTTGATGAGCCAATTGCATGTCTGACGCGTTATGGGCTGCCCGGCTAGGCGATGCGCTGACCCACACTTCCATGATGGCCGATATCCTCGGCGGTGTATTGGAGGTGGCGGCCAACGTGGCGATTACGGCACTCGCAACCGCTGCGGTGGCGGCGGCAATAGGTGTGACGGTCGCAACCGCCGGTATTGGCGGCTGCATCCTCGGCGCGGTGGTGGGCATCGTCGTCGGCATGGCAATGAGCAAGACGGGGGCCGATAAGGGCCTCAGTAAGATGTGCGAGGATTTCAGCAACGCACTGTTTCCGCCCGTGGTGGAAGCGACGATTGCGGTGGGTTCAACCAATACTTTCGTCAACAGCATTCCGGCGGCCCGAGCGGCAGGTTCAATTCCTTCTCATGTTGCGCCTGCGGGCACTGAACTCGAACAAGCGCCACCTGAGCCCGACTCTATGCCGCAAGCAGAACCAGGCTTTCTGGATATGGCCGAGGGCTTCTTCTCCCAACTCTGGCGACCAACCGTCGCAACGCCAGCTCCAGGCGTTGTGCCTGCGCTTACCGACATGGTGCTGTGCGCCCGTCACCCGCCGATGCCGCCCCAGCTTCTCGCCGAAGGTTCGGACAAGGTCACCATCAACGGCCAACCCGCCGTGCGCAGCGGCGACCGCAGCATGTGCGACGCGACGGTGGTGTCGTCGGGTTTGATCTCGCCGAACGTCACGATTGGTGGCGGAACGGTGGTGGTGCAAGAGATTCGTAGCGGCAAGACGCCAGGCGTTGGGCTGGCGATTGAAGCGCTGATGATGCTCAAAGGAGCGAAAGGCAAGGCGCTAAGCGACTTGCCCTGCATGTTGCTCAGCGGCGTCTCATCCTATGCGGTCAGCCAGGCCATGGGCGCTGCCGCCAATGCGACGATGGGTTCACCCAACCCGGTGCATGCGGCGACAGGGGCGAAAGTGTTGGGAGGCGATACCGAACTGGACTTCGTATTGCCAGGTATCTTGCCGATCGATTGGCAGCGCTTCTACAACAGTCGGGATGAGCGCCGCGACGGCATGTTTGGCGCGGGCTGGAGCGTTTCGTATGAGGTAAGCGTAGAAATCCTGGCGCATCCGGATGGCGGCGAAGAACTTATCTACACCGACGAACAGGGTCGGCGTATCAACCTGGGTTCGGTGGCGCTGGGCAGCGCGATGTTCAGTCCAGGCGAGGGTTTGAGTGTTCGGCGTCATCGTAACGGTCAATTGTTGATCGAGCGAGATGACGGTCTCTATCGCTTGTTTGATCCAACCCCGACAGCCCGATCAGTGCTACGCCTGAGCCAGTTGGGCGACCGAAATGACAACCGTATTTTCCTCGAGTATGACCCACAAGGGCGCCTGGTCGGCCTGCGAGATACCTTCACACTGGTGCAGATTGAGCTGGTCCGCGAGCTTGATCGGGTAATCCGGGTCGAGCGTATTCACTCCGATCAACGCCGGGAAACGCTCGCCAGTTATAGCTATGACCTGAACGGCAGTTTAGCCACCGTTACTGATGCGACCGGTCATGTCCAACGGCGCTTCGCCTACGACGCTGGCCTGCGGATGACCGAGCATCAACTGCCCACTGGGTTGCGGTGTTTTTACGATTGGGGCTTGGTTGAAGGGCGCGAATGGCGTGTCGTTCGGCACTGGACCGATGAGGGCGATGAGTACCGATTCGATTACGACTTGAGCGCAGGGGTGACACGTATCACCGACAATTTGCAGCGCGTGAGCATGCGTCTGTGGAATCTGCAGCACCAGATCATTTCGTCCACGGACAACCTTGGCCAAACGTGGCGGTTCGAGTGGAATGACGAACGTCAGATGCTGAGTGCGACCGATCCTCAAGGCGGGCGGTACTCGTTCAACTATGACGAAACCGGAAACCTGATCAGTGAGCAAGACCCCCTGGGGCGTATTGACTCAACCCTGTGGCTGGCGCATTGGGCTTTGCCGCTGATACAGACGGATCCCGCTGGAAACAGCTGGCACTACCGATATGACGCACGCGGAAACTGTATTTGTGCAACCGACCCACTGGGGCATAGCACCCACTACCGTTACGACGTACACGGCCAGGTCGTGGAGATCGTCGACGCGATGGGCAAGAGCAAAAAGCTGCGTTGGAGCTCTCTGGGACAGCTGATCGAGCATATTGACTGCTCCGGCTACCCGACGCGCTTGAGCTATGACAGTCGGGGCTATCTGGCAGTCATCGCCGATGCCTCGGGTGAGCGAACTCAATTCGGCCATGACCCGCGTGGTCGGTTGCTCATGACTCAGTTTCCGGACGGACGAACAGAGCACCTTCAACGTGACGCCAGCGGGCAACTGGTAAATTACATTGATACTGCGGGACATACCACGCTCTATCAACATAATCGCCGAGGCCAAGTACGCCTGCGCATCGATGCACATGGCCGGCAGGTTCAGTTTGGGTATGACGCCTACGGACGATTGCAAACGCTGGCCAACGAGAATGGCGAGAGCTACCGGTTCGCCTGGGACGATGGGGACCGATTGGCAGAGCAGTACAACCTCGATGGCAGTAGCAAACGATATGAATATGACTCGCTGAACAACATAGTGACAGTCAGCCTCGTACCCGCACCTTACGGGAACAGGCTCGACCTTATGCCATCAACCCCCACGGCCCCCCTCGTTTATCAGCTTTCACGGGATGCAGTGGGACGGCTCACCCAAAAAGAGACCGTGGATGGCATCACTGACTATACCTACGCACCTACAGACCAATTGGTGGCGGCTACATTCACCGACAGGCACGGGCGACGCCAGGAGTTGACGTTTGCCTATAATGGCCTTGGGCAACTGCTGAAAGAAGCTAGCCACTCAGGCACGCTTGAACATCACTATGACGAACTGGGTAATCTGATCCAGACCCAATTGCCCGATGGTCGCTGGCTCAGTCGTTTGCGCTACGGCAGTGGCCACCTGCATCAGATCAATCTGGACGGCCAGGTGATAACTGATTTCGAACGTGACCGTCTGCACCGTGAAGTGTTACGCACCCAAGGCCAGATCAGTACGTGCAGCGAATACGACCGCAACGGTCGCTTGCGCTCGCGCTCACGGCAACAGACAGGCCCACTCTACAGGCGACCCGGCGCGATACAGAAACATTTCGAATACGACCCGGCAGATAACCTTGTCGGCAAGTTGGATCAACATCTCTCCGGCCAACACCGTCAGTTGTTCCATTACGATTCCACCGGACGCATTATTGCCAGTCAGGACAGTACGGATGGCCAGCAGGAGACTTTCGCGTACGACGCTGCGGCAAACTTGCTGGATGGACCAGATGCCGGCGCCGGGTTCGTCGTTCATAACCAAGTGATCACCTATCAGGATAAACGTTACCGCTACGACGGCTGGGGTCGGATGATCGAAAAGCGCAGCGGTCGCCATGGCGTACAACGCTTTCGCTACGACGCGGAAAATCGATTGATAGAAGTGCTTAACGAACGCGGCCATACCGTCACGATGACCTACGACCCACTCGGCCGGCGCATAGAGAAAGCCGAGCGGGACCATAAAGGACACTTATTGGGCAACACGTGCTTCATATGGGACGCGGCGCAACTGCTGCAAGAGCACCGTCATCAGCAAACCAGTCTCTATATCTATGGTGATAGTGGCTATGAAGCGCTGGCGCGGGTGGATGGAACAGGCCCGCTGCAAAAGGTCCGGTACTACCACAGCGACCTTAATGGCATGCCGGAGCTGTTGACTGAGGCGGATGGCTCCAGCGTTTGGCAGGCCCATTACCGAGTGTGGGGAAATACCTTGAAAGAGGTACGTGAACCTTACTACATAGAAGAGCAAAACCTGAGATTCCAGGGGCAGTATCTGGACCGGGAGACCGGACTGCACTACAACACCTTTCGTTTTTACGACCCGGATATCGGAAGGTTCGCCACCCCTGACCCGATTGGCCTGAGCGGGGGGTTGAATCTATATACCTATGCGCCGAACCCCTTTGGCTGGATCGACCCATGGGGCTGGTCCTGCTGGAGCACTTCGCGGAAAAAATTCTGGAAGGAGGAGGCGACCAATAACGCATCGCGCTACTCAAAAAATAACCTGGCGCGTATGAAAGACGGCTTGGCTCCGCAAATGAAAGTGGAAGTCGTCAACCGCAAGACGGGCGCGGTTGAGGAGAGAGTGGTTTCGATGGAGCTGCACCACCGTGATATACCTCAGCGTACAGGCGGTACGGGCGTCCATGATTCAAAAAACCTCGATGCACTGACCCCGTGGGACCATGAGGCCGCGGATCCTTATAGACATACCGGATATGATCTTTCCAAAATAATCACGGGTATCGACAAATGGTAAATATTGACGACGTTAAGGCGTTCATAGAGAGCGATCACTATCAGGCCATGTTGCTGGCGGTTCAGGAGCAGTTGAATCTCGACATTAACGAGAGTCAGCCCTCGGACATACTTTTCCAACACGACGCCAATAAAATCAATATCGCCAAAGTAGATATCGACGCGCTTGAACAGCTTTTAGAGCACCGTAAAGTCGGGCTTGTACCGTTCGTAAGAGCAAAGCTATCGACACTTATGTCGACCGCTCACGAGCAAGAGGGAAATCAGGACGAGGATAAAATAGTCAAAACCCTCCCTTTCTATAAAAATTTCCTGATCATCTATTTGCTTGAGCTGTTCTTCCTTGAGAACGCACCTGAACAACTGGATGCTTATCTGAAAGGCATACGCATACCCAACAGTAAGAAATACAAAGAGCAACTAGTGAAAATCCATGCAGCACTGGACCATTGAAACCCATATTAAGGTGGGCGTCCCAACTCAGTCGGCGTGCCATTTTCACTACCACGCTGCTGCCTGGCAAGCGAGGGCTTGAAAGACAAGCTGTGGTGAATGGCGCGTCAGAACTGCTTTGATGAGCATGTCGTAACCAGACCAAGAGACCAACTGGCATTGGAAAATCTCAAGTGAATGCCGTGACGCTGGACAAAACGCGTGCCTGACGCACTCTGGGCTGCCCGCATGGGCGATGCGCTGACCCACACTTCCATGATGGCCGATATCCTCGGCGGTGTGCTGGAGGTGGCGGCTAATATCGCGATCACCGCCGTGGCGACCGCTGCCGTGGTCGCGGCCACCGGCATTACCGTCGCCACCGGCGGGCTCGGCTGCTTCCTGTTGGGCGCAGTTGTGGGCACGATTGTCGGCCTGGCCATGAGCAAGACGGGCGCGGACAAAGGCCTGACGAATTTATGCGACAGCTTCAGCAACGCGCTGTTTCCGCCCACGGTGCAGGCCAACATTCTCACCGGTTCCACCGACACACTGACCAACAGCATCCCCGCAGCCCGTGCCGCCGGGGCGATCAGTTCCCACGTCGCGCCAGCCAGTACCGAGCTGGAAGAGCCCGCGCCTGAACCCGAAGCCAGCTATCTGGACATGGCCGAGAGTTTCTTCTCGCAGATGTGGCGTCCGACCGTTGCGACACCGGCTCCCGGCGCCGTGCCCAAGCCGCTGGACGTGGTCGTGTGCATGAAGCACCCGCCGATGCCACCGCAGTTTCTGGCCGAGGGTTCGGACAAGGTCACGATCAACGGCCAGCCGGCGGTGCGCAGCGGTGATCGCAGCACCTGCGATGCAACGGTGGTGTCGTCGGGGCTGATCTCCTCCAACGTGACCATTGGCGGCGGCTCGGTGGTGGTGCGTGAGGTTCGCAGCGGCAAGACACCGGGCGTCGGGCTGGCGGTGACGGCGTTGCTGATGCTCAAGGGCGGCAAGGGCAAGTTCTTCAGCAAGCTGCCGTGCATGTTGATCGGCGGCGCGACTTCGATGGCCGTCAGCAGTGCGATGGGCGCAATGGCCAACGCGGCGATGGGCTCATCGAATCCGGTGCATGCGGCGACGGGCGCGAAGGTACTGGGCGATGTCGAGGAACTGGATTTTGTGCTGCCCGGCATCCTGCCGATTGACTGGCAACGCTTCTACAACAGCCGCGACGAACGCTCGGGCAGCCTGTTTGGTGCTGGCTGGAGCGTGCCCTATGAAGTGTGCGTAGAGATCCGTGCGCATCCCGAAGGCGGCGAGACGTTGGTGTACACCGACGAGCAGGGACGCCCGATTGACATGGGTTCGATCCCGTTGGGCGGCGCAGTATTCAGCGCCGGTGAAGGGCTCGCCGTGCGGCGACACCTCAATGGGCAGTTGCTGATCGAAAGTGATGATGGTCTGTACCGCTTGTTCGAACCCACTGCCAGCCCGTCGCAGTTGCGCCTGAGCCAGCTCGGCGACCGCAATGACAACCGAATCCATATCGACTACGACGAAACCGGACGCCTGGTGCGGCTGCGCGACACGTTCGACCTTGTGCAGGTGGAGCTGATCCGCGATCAAGGTCTATTGGCGCGAATCGAGCGTGTGTACCCCGACCAGCGTCGTGAAGTGCTCGTCAGCTATGCCTACGACGCAGCCGCAAGCCTAGCCGAAGTACGCGACGCGACCGGCCAGATACAGCGTCGCTTTGTTTACGACAACGGTCGCCGGATGGTGGAGCACCAACTGCCCACCGGATTGCGCTGCTTTTATGAGTGGGCGTTGGTTGAAGACATGGAATGGCGTGTGGTTCGACATTGGACCGACGACGGCGACGCCTATCAGTTCGACTACGACTTGCAAGCCGGTCTCACGCGCATCAGCGACGGCTTACAGCGCGTCAGTTCCCGGTATTGGAACGCACAGCACCAAATCATTGAGTACAACGACAATCTCGGTCAGACCTGGCTTTTTGAGTGGAACGACGAGCGCCAACTGCTCAGTGCCACTAACCCGCAGGGTGGCCGCTATGCGTACAGCTACGATGACCCCGGCAACCTGATCGGCGAGAGCGATCCATTAGGGCGCAATAATTCAATAGTGTGGTTGGAGCATTGGGCGTTGCCGGTTTCGGTGACTGATAGCGAGGGCAACACCTGGCACTCACGCTACGACTCGCGGGGCAACTGTATTGTCGAGACCGACCCGCTGGGTCATATCACACGGTATCGCTACGACAGCAGCGGACAACCGGTAGAGATCATCGATGCAACGGGGAAAAGTAAACGGCTGCGTTGGAACCCGTTCGGTCAACTCATTGAGCATATTGACTGCTCCGGCTACCCGACGCGGTTCAGCTACGACGAAAGAGGTTATTTGCAGGTCATCACTGATGCACTGGGTGAGCGTACGACATTCGTTCACGACGTCCAGGGTCGAGTGCTGAGCACTCAACTTCCGGATGGGCGTATTGAGTATTTCCAACGCGACACCATCGGCCAACTAACGGCTCATACCGACTTCGCCGGGCACTCTACACACTACCTGCGAAATCGAAAGGGGCAAGTCCGCCAGCGCGTCGACGCGCACAATCGCGAGGTCAACTTTGCCTATGACAGCTATGGCCGGCTGCGCACGTTGACAAACGAGAACGGCGAACGATATCGCTTCGAATGGGACGCCAATGATCGTGTGACCGAACAGCAGGATTTGGATGGGAGTATCCGCCGCTATCACTACGACGTACTGAACAATATTTCGCGCATGGAAGCG
Source organism: Pseudomonas sp. LG1E9 (assembly GCF_003290225.1). Classification (NCBI taxonomy): domain Bacteria; kingdom Pseudomonadati; phylum Pseudomonadota; class Gammaproteobacteria; order Pseudomonadales; family Pseudomonadaceae; genus Pseudomonas; species Pseudomonas sp. LG1E9. The sequence continues at coordinate 558,526 of NZ_CP029983.1, forward strand.
GTTGCAGCACCGTACGGTAGCGGGATGGCAGTAGTCACGGCCGTGCTCGAACCGACTGTCGTGCATGACTTTGAGCGCGACGCGGCAGGGCGACTGGTGGGCAAGGTCACCGATGATGGCCGTACTGAGTACACCTACGACTTACTGGACCAACTCAAGGCTGTCACCTTTACCCATAAGACAGGCCAGCAACAAACCGTCTGCTTCAGCTATGACGCCCTGGGTCGAGCTGTAGAGGAGAAAACCGCAGCAGGTGCGTTACAGCATCACTACGACGAGCTGGGAAACCTCAACCAGACGCGCTTACCCGATGGGCGCTGGCTCAATCGCCTCTATTACGGCAGCGGGCACCTCCATCAGATAAACCTAGACGGACGTGTCATCAGCGATTTCGAGCGCGACCGTCTACACCGTGAAGTACTGCGTACTCAGGGGTATCTGAGTACACGCCAGCATTATGATCGCTGTGGCCGTCTGCGCTCCCGCGAACGCGGCCACATCACCCGGGCATCTGTACTGCCTGGCGCAGTACAAAAACAGTTCGAGTACGACACCGCCGATAACTTGGTGGGCAAGCTTGAGCAACAGACCGATGGCCAGCACCGTCAATTGCTGCATTACGATGCAACCGACCGAGTCATCGCCAGCCAGGACAATTTTGCAGCACGACACGAAACCTATTCCTACGACGCCGCTGCCAACCTGCTCGATGGCCCACAACCCGGGGCCGGGCTGGTGGTGCACAACAAGCTCCTGACTTTCCAGGACAAACGCTATCGCTACGACGGTTTCGGCCGGATGATCGAGAAGCGCAGTGCCAAGCGCGGCGTCCAGCGTTTCGCCTATGACGCCGAACATCGTCTGATCGAAGTACGAAATGAACAGGGCGGGCAGCAATCGGTCGTGCACATGACCTATGACCCGCTGGGCCGACGAACATCCAAGACAACCCACGACGCAAATGGCCAACTGCTGAGCGAGACTCGATTCACTTGGGACGGGTTACGGTTGGTGCAAGAGCACAAACATGCGCAGACAAGTCTTTATATCTATGGTGACGAAAGCCACGAACCCCTGGCTCGGGTTGATGGAACAGGCGCCCAGCAAAAAGTGCGCTATTACCATAATGACCTGAACGGGCTGCCCGAGCTGCTTTCGGAAAATGACGGCCAGACAGTTTGGCAAGCCAGCTATCAGGTATGGGGAAACACCGTTCGGGAAACGCGTGAACCCTACTACATCGAAGAACAGAACCTGAGATTCCAGGGGCAGTACCTGGACCGGGAAACCGGCCTACATCACAATATTTTTCGCTACTACGATCCGGACATCGGCCGCTTCACTACGCCTGACCCCATTGGCCTTGCCGGGGGACTGAATCTTTACCTGTATTCAACGAATCCACTGACGTGGATCGACCCCTACGGCCTGAACCCGAAGGATTTGGTACGGTACAAGCCCAAGAATTCCGTTACACCCAAGGCCGGCGGCCGTGGGACAGCCATTAATCGGGCCTGGGGAGAAGAGCGGGAACTCGTGAGCCGCGGTGGTGGTTCAAGAGACTGGGCGCCCCATGAGCGAGACTTGATCGAAAATACCAAGAGCAATGCCCGCTTGAACTCTTTGATGTCCAAAGCGGGTTACACCGGCCACCATATCAACAGTGTCGAAGGTAACGGTGCACTGGGCAAGGCCTGGAAAGGTGACCCACGGAACATTGTATTCTTGCAAAACGCGAACCATCCAAGTGGCATTGACGAACACTTGAACAGCCCCCAAGGGCACAGGAAGAATTACGGTAATGCAGGCAAAGGCCGATTGATCGACCGAGCCAGGACACCGGCTACAAAACCCGGCTGCGGTAAATAGGTTTCCATTGGAGAAGAATATGAGCGCCCTTGATAACGCATTTAAAGAACTGCGCCGCGTCCACAAGAAATTTGACATCGAAGGTCGCTTCGAAAACAACGGCCAGGCAAACGCCAAATGGCCGCAAACCCTGCCTCGGTCCGCTGAGATGGACTCCTTCTACGAACTTTGCGAGCCGGTCGATGTGGAAGTCGAAACGGGCTTGACCCCCATCTGCTTTTTCAACTTGGACGCATTGGAAGACGGTCAAGTCGGCTTCAAGTGGGCAGGCGAATCCAACAAGACTGAGTTGAATGGGAACTGGCCTGCGCAACACTTGGTTTTCATGGATGACATAGGCGGTGGCAAGCCCGTTATCGCGGTGACCGATATGCCAGGCACACCCGTACTGGCGAGCTACGATGCCGTAGCACCGTTCAAGATTGCCGACTCTCTCGCTGATTTCCTGCTGGCATTCGCCAAGACTGTCGAGATCGTCCATGGAAAATTCGACATCTTTGATATCTACAACGACGATGATGAGCTTTCTAGCACGTTCGTGAAGTTACTCAAAAAGGAAGTCAGCCCCTTGTTGGGCGAGGATAACTACGAACGCTTTTTTGACTATTTCTACGGTTGAGCCCAAGCCCATAATCAGCCCCAACAAAAATGGGCACCCAACCCAGTCGGCGTGCCCATTCTTCTTACCGCCCCGCCTCCCTTCGAGACGGTACTGCGCGTTAAGCGTTAACGGTATCTTTCAGCGATTTACCCGGTTTGAACGCAACGGTATTGCTCGCCTTGATTTTCACTGGCTCGCCAGTTTGCGGGTTTTTGCCGGTGCGGGCGCCGCGGTGGCGTTGCAGGAAGGTGCCGAAGCCAACCAGGGTGACGCTGTCCTTGCGGTGCAGGGCGCCGGTGATTTCTTCGAGAACGGCGTTGAGGACGCGGTTGGCCTGTTCTTTGGTGAGATCCGCTTTTTCAGCGATTGCGGCTGCGAGTTCTGGTTTACGCATGTGTGAAGCCTCTTTGACGGTTTTTTGTTGTTATGTCCGTGCCGCTCTCTGACGGAACGGCGCCCAAAGCGCCGCAGGCTCTACTCTGCGGCAGACGGAAGTGAGGATGGCATGCCCTCGCACGCTCCGCCAGCCTCGCGGCGACCTTTCTGGGGTGAAAAACGTGCTTATTCCGACAGAACGACCAGCATTTACGCCAGTAGCGGCGGAAGTTCTTTGTTGAGGGCCAGTTTTTCCATCACGGCTGTGCCCGTCAGTGCGTAACCCAGCAGACGACCGCTGGCGTCGCGGCACAGGGCCTTGATGTCGGCGCCCTGGCCCTCGACGCTCCATACACCTTCGGCGCCCCGTGGGGGCGGCGAAACCACCAGCGGGCAGACCGGGGTTTTCACGGTGACGGGCATCGGGCCGTAACTGACGGCTGTCGCGTTGCCTGCCAGCGTCTGGGCCAGGGCGCGGGCGCAGGTCATCAGGGGCATGACGTACAGCAGGTTCAGGCCGTCGACCTCGGCGCAGTCGCCCAGGGCATAGATATTGGCGTGAGAGGTCTTGAGGTGGCGGTCCGCCATGATCCCACGGTTGATTTGCAGGCCGGCAGCGGCCGCCAGGTCCACACGCGGACGCAGGCCGATGGCCGAGACCACCAGGTCACAGGGGATCACTTCACCGTCCGACAGATGCGCTTCAAGCCCATCCGAAGTGCGCTGCAGGCGGTTGAGCACCGGGCCCAGGTGGAACCGCGCACCCAGGCCTTCCAGGCCAGCCTGTACAGCGGCAGCGGCCGCCGGATGCAGCAGGGTTGGCATTACTTGTTCGCACGGGGCGACCAAGTCGATTTCATAGCCGCCGAGGATCAGGTCGTTGGCGAATTCACAGCCGATCAGGCCGGCGCCCAGCAGTAGCACGCGGCGTTTGCCGGCCGCGGCAGTGCGAAAGCGCGCGTAGTCTTCAAGGTCGTTGATCGGGAAAATCAGTTCCGCCGCGTCGCCTTCAACCGGCACGCGCACGGTTTCTGCACCCCACGCCAGGATCAGGTCGCGGTAAGCCACGGCTTCCTCGCCGATCCACAGGCGCTTGTGGCCCGGATCGATGCCGCTGACACGGGTGTGGGTACGCACTTGGGCCTTGAGTTGCTCGGCCATGGTGCCCGGTTCGGCCATGCTCAGGCCATCGGCTTCCTTGTTTTTGCCAAAGCCGGTGGAGAGCATGGGCTTGGAGTAGGAGCGCCCGTCATCTGCGGTGATCAGCAACAAGGGGGTTTCGCTGTCGAGTTTGCGAAACTCCCTGGCTACGTTGTAACCGGCCAATCCTGTGCCGATGATCACGACAGGTGCGTTCATTCCTTTCTCCTTGTAGTACTTTTCTGAAAGCTGAAAATTAGCCGATTTCGATCATTTCGAAATCCATTTTGCCCACGCCGCAGTCCGGGCACAGCCAGTCTTCCGGGACGTCCTGCCACAGGGTACCCGGAGCGATTCCGTCATCCGGCCAGCCGTCTTTCTCGTCATAAATCAGGCCACAGACTACACATTGCCACTTCTTCATTACTTACTTCCTCAGGGTCCAGGCATCTTGGCCGACGGTCGATAGACTCGCATTGCCGCGCGGCTCAGGGCGTTTTGTACTGATCGGGGCCGGCAGATGCAAGCGCGATCGACGCAAGGTGCCGGTTGAGCCCGGCAAAAGTCCAGGGTGCCATGGTAAGCTCGCCGCCTCTTTTGCTGCCAATTACTGACTCTCCGTGCCGCACTCAACCGCCCTCCCCGATGCTTGCCAATGGCTGATCCAGAGCCGTTTGAGCCCTCTGCCCACGCCCTTGACCCTCAATTGGCTGTTCGATGAAGGCTCGCTGACGCGACGGCTGACATGGCTGTCCGACGAGGCTTTCAGCGTGACGCCGCTGTTCGAAGGCTGGCAGCCGTTGCGGGACGATGAGTGCGTGGCCCTTGACCTGGCCCCGGCCACTGTTGGCTGGGTGCGCGAGGTGTATCTGCGCGGGCACGGCCAACCGTGGGTGTTTGCCCGCAGCGTGGCGGCGCGCAGTGCCTTGCAGGGCGACGGGCTGCACATGGATGAGTTGGGCAGCCGCTCACTGGGCGAGTTGCTGTTCTGCGATCAAGCGTTCACGCGCCAAGCCATCGAGGTGTGCCATTACCCACGGCAATGGCTGCCGACTGCCGATCAGGCCGATGAGCTGTGGGCGCGCCGCTCACGTTTTGACCGTGGGTCGCTGAGCGTGCTGGTGGCGGAAATCTTCCTGCCGAGCTTCTGGCACGCGCTGCATGACCATCCGGAGAACCGCTGATGTACCAACGTCTGCTCAAATCCCTGAACCGCCTGACCCCCAGGGCCTGGGACTTCATCCAACTGACCCGCATGGACAAGCCCATCGGCATCTACCTGCTGCTGTGGCCGACGCTGTGGGCGCTGTGGATTGCCGGAAAGGGTTCGCCTTCATTTATCAATATCGTGATTTTCGTACTGGGCGTGGTGCTGACTCGGGCCGGTGGCTGCGTGATCAATGACTGGGCCGACCGTAAGGTTGACGGCCATGTGAAACGCACCGAGCAACGCCCGTTGGTGAGCGGCAGGATCAGTTCCAAAGAGGCGCTGGTGTTTTTTGCGGTGTTGATGGGCATCAGTTTCCTGCTGGTGCTGCTGACCAACGCCACCACCATCCTGTTATCCCTTGGCGGATTGGCGCTGGCCGCGAGTTACCCGTTCATGAAGCGCTACACCTATTACCCGCAGGTGGTATTAGGCGCCGCGTTCTCCTGGGGTATGCCGATGGCGTTCACCGCCGAAACGGGCCACCTGCCAGCCACGGCGTGGTTGTTGTACATCGCCAACCTGGTGTGGACGGTGGGCTATGACACCTATTACGCGATGACCGACCGGGACGACGACTTGAAGATCGGCGTGAAGTCCACCGCGATCCTGTTCGGCGATGCCGACCGCGTGATCATCCTGACCCTGCAGAGCCTGGCGCTGGTGTGTCTGTTGTTGGCAGGGGCGCAGTTCGAGCTGGGCGGCTGGTTCCATCTGGGGTTGCTGGCCGCTGCGGGCTGCTTTGCCTGGGAGTTCTGGTACACCCGTGACCGGGACCGCATGAAGTGCTTCAAGGCGTTTTTGCACAACCACTGGGCCGGGTTGGCGATTTTTGTGGGGATTGTGGCGGACTACGGGTTTCGCTGAGTTTTTTGTGGTGGCTGTACCGGCGCCATCGGGGGCAAGCCCCCTCCCACAGGGGTACGCATTCCCACTGTGGGAGGGGGCTTGCCCCCGATGCTTTCAGCGGCGCCGCAGGCTTATGGCTTGATGATGATGTGCCACGCACCGCCCTTGCCATCTCCGGTCTTGTCACCGGCCTTCTTGTCGTCCTTGTAGGTGTACACCGGCTTGCCTTTGTAGGCCCACTGGCTGGTCTGGTCATCACGGGTAATAACCGTCCAATCGCCCGTCTTTGTGTCTGTGGATTCGGCTTTCAGCGGCGGCCAGTTGGTCGCGCACTGGTCCTTGCACACCGACTTGCCTTCGGCATCCTTATCGAAGGTGTAGAGCGTCATGCCCTTGTGATCCACCAACATGCCGCCTTGGGTCATTGCAGGCTCCCCCGCAAACGCCAAGCCTGGCAGCGTCAACGCGGCCGTTACCAGCAGGGCTTTCCAGGAAACAGTACGGTAAGTCATCGGAACCTTCCTTTTGTGGTTGTCAGGATTCGGACCCAAAGGGTAGTCCAGAGTGCCGTGATTTGCCCGAGCGACTAAATTACTGTCACACGACTGCAATAATTCCGTTATCTAATGCGGCGCAAGACAGTTAAATGACAAGAGGATTTTTGAGCATGGTTGGCAGGAGCATTCTGATTGTTGACGACGAAGCGCCCATCCGCGAGATGATCGCCGTTGCGTTGGAAATGGCCGGCTACGACTGCCTGGAGGCGGAGAACTCCCAGCAGGCCCATGCCATTATCGTCGACCGCAAGCCGGACCTGATCCTGCTGGACTGGATGCTGCCCGGCACCTCCGGCATCGAACTGGCCCGTCGCCTCAAGCGTGATGAGCTGACCGGGGACATCCCGATCATCATGCTCACCGCCAAGGGCGAAGAGGACAACAAGATCCAGGGCCTGGAAGTCGGCGCGGATGACTACATCACCAAACCCTTCTCCCCACGGGAGTTGGTAGCGCGTCTGAAGGCCGTATTACGCCGCGCCGGCCCGACCGACGGCGAAGCGCCGATTGAAGTCGGCGGCCTGATCCTCGACCCGATCAGCCACCGCGTCACCATCGACGGCACGCCGGCCGAGATGGGCCCTACCGAATACCGCCTGCTGCAATTTTTCATGACCCACCAGGAACGCGCCTACACCCGTGGCCAGTTGCTGGACCAGGTGTGGGGCGGCAACGTGTATGTGGAGGAGCGCACCGTCGACGTGCATATCCGCCGCTTGCGCAAAGCCTTGGGCGATGCCTACGAGAATCTGGTACAAACCGTGCGCGGCACCGGCTACCGGTTCTCCACCAAAGGCTGAGCCAACCCTTCTCCTTCCTTAACAGCTGACAAGGACGCATGTTTAAGTGAACCAGAACTGGCATGGCACCCTGATCCGCCACATGCTCCTGTTGATCACCGGCTGCCTGTTGGTCGGGCTGATCAGCGGCTACTACGGCTGGAGCCTGGCCATCGGCATCGGCCTGTACCTGGGCTGGACCCTCAAGCAACTGCTGCGCCTGCATGAATGGCTGCGCCAGCATAAGCCCGACGAAGCACCACCCGACGGCTACGGCCTGTGGGGCGAGGTGTTCGACAGCATCTACCACCTGCAACGCCGCGACCAACGGGTGCGCGGGCGCCTGCAAGCGGTGATCGACCGGGTGCAGGAGTCTACCGCCGCGCTCAAGGACGCGGTGATCATGCTCGACAGCGACGGCAACCTGGAATGGTGGAACCGCGCCGCCGAAACCCTGCTGGGCCTCAAGACGCCCCAGGACAGCGGCCAGCCGGTGACCAACCTGGTGCGCCACCCGCGCTTCAAGGAATACTTTGAGCAGGACAATTACGAAGAAGCCCTGGAAATCCCCTCGCCGACCAACGACCGGGTGCGTATCCAGCTTTACCTGACGCGCTACGGCAACAACGAGCACCTGATGCTGGTACGCGACGTGACACGCATCCACCAGTTGGAGCAGATGCGCAAAGACTTCGTCGCCAACGTCTCCCACGAGTTGCGCACGCCGCTGACGGTGATCTGCGGCTACCTGGAGACGCTGCTCGACAACGTCGACGAGATCAACCCGCGCTGGAGCCGTGCCCTGCAGCAGATGCAGCAACAAGGTTCGCGCATGCAGACGCTGCTCAACGACCTGCTGTTGCTGGCCAAGCTTGAGGCCACCGATTACCCCTCGGACAACCATCCGGTGGGGGTGCAAAGCCTGTTGCAGACCATCAAGAATGACGCCCAGGCCCTTTCAGGCGAACGCGGGCAGCAGATCAGCCTGGAAGCCGACCCACAGGTGTTGCTCAAGGGCAGCGAGGGCGAATTGCGCAGCGCGTTCTCCAACCTGGTGTTCAACGCCGTGAAGTACACCCAGGACAAGGGCACCATCCGCATCCGCTGGTGGGCCGACGAGCAAGGCGCCCACCTGAGCGTGCAGGACTCCGGCATCGGCATCGACGCCAAGCACCTGCCGCGCCTGACCGAGCGCTTCTACCGCGTCGACTCCAGCCGCAACTCCAATACCGGCGGCACCGGGCTGGGCCTGGCGATCGTCAAGCATGTGCTGCTGCGCCACCGTGCGCGCCTGGAAATCAGCAGCGTGCTGGGGCATGGCAGCACCTTTACCTGCCATTTTCCGCCGGCGCAGGTGACGCGTTCGCGGCTCGTCGGGAATGACGAATAACTCGAATACAGCACGAAACCAACTGTGGGAGGGGGCTTGCCCCCTCCCACAGTGGATCTCCAGTGTTTTGGACAATACATTCCACGTCCCACCCGGCAGCAACCACTAGGCAAGCGCCCCGTCAGCCGCTACATTGGCCGACTTGCGCCTGCCTTTCAGGCCTGCCTGTCACCCCTTCTTGAACACACGGAACCTGCAAAACCCAATCATGGACCCTTCCCCTGGTATCACCCTCGCCACACTCTTCGCCGACTTCGGCATGATTCTTTTTGCTCTGATCCTGGTACTGCTCAACGGTTTTTTCGTTGCCGCAGAATTTGCCATGGTCAAACTGCGCTCCACCCGGGTCGAGGCCATCGCCCATACCAACGGCTGGCGCGGGCAGATTCTGCGCACCGTGCACAGCCAGCTCGACGCTTACCTGTCGGCCTGCCAGCTGGGTATCACCCTCGCCTCCCTGGGCCTGGGTTGGGTCGGTGAGCCGGCGTTTGCGCACATCCTCGAACCGCTGTTGGCCGCCGTGGGCGTCGAATCGCCGGAAGTGATCAAGGGAGTGTCGTTCTTTGCGGCGTTCTTCGTGATTTCCTACCTGCACATCGTGGTCGGTGAGTTGGCGCCCAAATCCTGGGCGATTCGCAAACCCGAGTTGCTGTCGCTATGGACGGCTGTGCCGCTGTACCTGTTCTACTGGGCCATGTACCCGGCAATCTACCTGCTCAACGCCAGCGCCAACGCGATCCTGCGCATCGCCGGCCAAGGCGAGCCGGGCCCGCACCATGAGCATCATTACAGCCGCGAAGAACTCAAGTTGATCCTGCACTCCAGCCGTGGCCAGGACCCGAGCGACCAAGGCATGCGCGTACTGGCCTCAGCCGTGGAAATGGGCGAACTGGAAGTCGTCGACTGGGCCAACTCCCGCGAAGACCTGGTGACCCTTGAGTTCAACGCACCGCTCAAGGAAATCCTCGCGCTGTTTCGCCGCCACAAGTTCAGCCGCTACCCGGTGTACGACAGCGTCCGCCAGGAGTTCGTCGGCCTGCTGCACATCAAGGACCTGCTGCTGGAACTGGCCGAACTCGACCATATCCCCGAGTCGTTCAACCTGGCCGAGCTGACGCGCCCACTGGAGCGCGTGTCGCGCCACATGCCGCTGTCGCAGTTGCTGGAACAGTTCCGCAAGGGCGGCTCGCACTTCGCCGTGGTCGAAGAGGCCGACGGCAACATCATCGGCTACCTGACCATGGAAGACGTGCTGGAAGTGCTGGTTGGCGATATCCAGGACGAACACCGCAAGGCCGAGCGCGGCATCCTGGCCTACCAGCCGGGCAAGCTGCTGGTACGCGGCGACACCCCGCTGTTCAAGGTGGAACGCCTGCTGGGCGTCGACCTGGACCATATCGAAGCCGAAACCCTGGCCGGCCTGATCTACGAAACCCTGAAACGGGTGCCGGAAGAGGAAGAAGTGCTGGAGGTTGAAGGCCTGCGGATTATCATCAAGAAGATGAAAGGGCCGAAGATCGTACTGGCCAAGGTGTTGATGCTCGACTGAGCCTCAATTGCCCAACGCAAAGTTGGGCAAGGCGCCCACCGGCTGGTTGAACTCATACGGGATCGACACCAGCCCTGCCTCGGTGGCGCGCTGTACCACAAAGTGCAGGTGCGGCCCGCTGCTGTTGCCGGTATTGCCCGAGAACGCCAGCGGGCTCCCCACCGCCACACGCTGCCCCGCCCTCACACTGACCGACCCTTGCTTGAGGTGCAGGTACACGCCCTGTGTGCCGTCATCATGCTGCACCCGCACAAAATTCCCCGACGCATCATTGCCGCGCCCGGCCTGCCCGTTCTCGGTCCTCACCACCACGCCACTGCGCGCGGCGATGATCGGCGTGCCTTCGGGCATGGCGATGTCCATGGCGTAGCGACTCTTGGCGTCGGTGTGGCTGAAGCTGCCGTTGGGGCCTTGGGTCAGGCGGAACGGGCCGCCGCGCCAGGGTAAAGGATAGCGGTAGGCTTGCGGTCGGTAGAGGGGTTTGGGCATATCGAGCACCGGTCGTCTTACACGCTCGACTCGGCGCTCATGCAGCTCAAACGCTTGAGCGCCCGGGGTGTGCCGGTCGCTGAAAAACACCACACCATTGGCGTCGGTGGATTTGTAGACGGTCATGGCCAAGGTCGAGGTAGTGACCGTGGCCAGCCCGCAGCACAGTAAAAGGCGAAGGAGCATGGTGTGAACCTTCCGAGATGACTGAGCGGCAGGTTAGCAAGTGTGGATGACAGCTCTATGCTGGCAGCCCATTAAAACAAATATCCACGTTCATCTGCGCGGCTGCCGACAAATTGACCAAAGCATCCAGCGAAAGTTTGTCGATCTTGCCGGTGAGTACGTCGTTGAGGCGGGGCTGACTGATACCCAGTCTTTGGGCGGCTTCTTTTTGAGAAAGCTCCCAGCCGCGGATGGTTTTGCACAGTTCCAACAACAGTTTTGAACGTAGCCGCATATTGGCGGCTTGCTGAGGGGTATCTTCCAACGCGTCCCAAACGGAGCTGAAACGTTCACCGTGAATGTTTTGAGTTGTCATGGCTTAACCTAACTCCTGCAATCTGGCGCGAGCCAGTTCGATATCCCGCCCTTCGGTTTTCTGTGTGGTCTTGCGCAGTGCATGCAGCACATAAACAGCCTCAGGCCGGTTGACCACATAGAACACCCGAAACGCTCCCGACTCCTGAGTAACTCTAATCTCACTGACGCCCCGCCCTATGGTTCTCATCGGCTTGCAATCAAAAGGCTGTTCGCCCTGCTGCAAGAGGTCCAACTGAAAACCCACGGCCCTAAGGGCATCGAGTGGGAACGCTTTGAGATCCTTGAGCGAGCTTCCTAAAAACACTACGTCCTTGTGCCTTGGCATTGGCCTCTCCTTTCCTGGAAAGAAAAAGCCAAATCGACGATTAGGGCCTAAGCGGTGGACGTTTGTTTCAAGGCATAGCAAAGTCTCGATAACGCTGAAGCGTTATCGAGAGACTATATCGAAACAGATATAAATCAAACCAGAAATGGGGAGTCAGACAGCCGGTCGATTCCCGATATTCAGGCGCTTACGCACCCGGCACGAAATGCTTCTGCGCCGTGCCCCGTGCAATCAAGCGGGAGATGTAGTCGAGCTTCTGCGCATCCTGGTCGATAAACCGGAAGGTCAGTTGCAGCCAGTCGCTGTCGGGCTTGGGCTCGAAGGCGACGATGGCGTGCAGGTAGCCGTTGAGGCGGGCCACTTCGGCGTTGTCACCTTGTTCCAGGTCGAGTACGGCACTTTCCAGTACCTGCGGCAGGACTTCCGTGCGACGCACCACCAGCAGCGCTTCCTTGATGCTCAACGCTTTGATGACGCATTGCTGGGTGCCGCTGGACAGACGCAGCTGGCCCTGGCCACGACCGGCGGCCGGTGCGGCGGAAGGGGCTTGCACCGCCGGGCTGCTGAGCAGGCCTTTGCTGGGCGCCGGCGCCGCAGCGGCAACGGGGGCCGAACGCAACGCTTCAGGCTTGCCGCCCGTCAGGGCGCTCAGGGAGTCGTTGCCGAAGGCCGAGTTCATTTTGGTCGGCGCGCTGGCGACCAGGGCGTCGAGGCGGCCGACCTTGTGCAAGGCCTGCTTGACCTTGTTCAGCAGCTGTTCGTTGGTGAACGGCTTGCTGACATACCCGGAAACGCCGGCCTGAATCGCCTGCACCACGTTCTCTTTGTCGCCACGGCTGGTCACCATCACGAACGGCATGGCCTTGAGGTGCGGTTGCTCGCGGCACCAGGTCAACAGCTCCAGGCCTGACATCTCCGGCATTTCCCAGTCGCACAGCACCAGGTCGAAGGTTTCGCGCATCAGGATGGCCTGGGCCTTTTTGCCGTTCACCGCATCTTCAAGCTTGATCCCGGGGAAGTAATTGCGCAGGCACTTCTTCACCAGATCGCGGATAAACGAGGCGTCATCCACCACCAATACACTGACTTTACTCATTGACCCTTCATCCTATAAAAACTTCGGCACGCAGAACGCCTGACTAATGGCATTTTGCCAAAACTCGGTAGTCACAGCTGGACTTTATTTCTTCCGCTGCGCAAAAAATTCAGATGCCAGAAACGAAAACGCCCGGCCAAAGGCCGGGCGTTAATTTCTCGGGCAACCTTACTTATCGTCAGGTTCGCCCGGAACATTAGGGATTTGATCGGCAGAACCTTCAACTTCGGCCTTCATACGCTTGAGGCCCATGTGCCGTACGTCGGTACCGCGCACCAGGTAGATCACCAGTTCCGAGATATTGCGCGCATGATCGCCGATCCGCTCCAGGGAACGCAGCACCCAGATAATGCTCAAGACCCGCGAGATAGAGCGCGGGTCTTCCATCATGTAGGTCGCCAGCTCACGCAGGGCGGTCTTGTATTCGCGGTCGATGACCTTGTCGTATTGCGCCACCGAGAGCGCCAGGTCGGCATCGAAGCGCGCAAACGCATCTAGGGCATCGCGCACCATGTTGCGCACCTGATCGCCGATGTGGCGCACTTCCACGTAGCCGCGTGGCGCTTCGCCTTCTTCGCACAGCTGGATGGCGCGGCGGGCGATCTTGGTGGCTTCGTCGCCGATGCGCTCCAGGTCGATCACCGACTTGGAGATGCTGATGATCAAACGCAGGTCCGAGGCCGCCGGCTGGCGACGGGCGAGAATGCGCAGGCATTCCTCGTCGATATTGCGTTCCATCTGATTGATCTGGTCGTCGATCTCACGCACCTGCTGGGCCAGGCCCGAGTCGGCCTCGATCAGCGCGGTCACGGCGTCGTTGACTTGCTTCTCCACCAAGCCGCCCATCGCCAGGAGGTGGCTGCGCACTTCCTCAAGCTCGGCGTTGAACTGCGCGGAGATGTGATGGGTAAGGCCTTCTTTGCTAATCATGTTGGCGTCCTTGGAGCGTCCGGTAAGGTGCGGAGAACCGCAGCGTCAATGCAATCAGAACCACAGCTTCCTAGCCGTAGCGACCGGTGATGTAGTCTTCGGTCTGCTTTTTCGCCGGATTGGTGAACAGGGTATCGGTATCGCCGAATTCCACCAGCTTGCCCATGTACATGAACGCGGTGTAGTCGGAAACTCGCGCCGCCTGTTGCATGTTGTGGGTCACGATGACGATGGTGAACTTGGACTTGAGCTCGTAGATCAGCTCTTCCACTTTCAGGGTCGAGATGGGGTCGAGTGCCGAGCAGGGTTCGTCGAGCAGCAGCACTTCCGGCTCCACGGCGATGGTACGGGCGATCACCAGACGTTGCTGCTGGCCGCCGGACAAGCCCAGTGCCGACTCGTGCAGGCGGTCCTTGACCTCATCCCACAGCGCCGCGCCTTTCAAGGCCCACTCCACGGCTTCGTCGAGGATGCGCTTCTTGTTGATGCCCTGGATACGCAGGCCGTAGACCACGTTTTCGTAGATGGTCTTGGGGAACGGGTTGGGCTTCTGGAACACCATGCCCACGCGGCGACGCAACTCGGCCACGTCTTCGCCTTTGCGGTAGATGTTGGTGCCGTAGAGGTTGATCGCACCGTCCACACGGCAACCGTCGACCAGGTCGTTCATGCGGTTGAAGGTGCGCAACAGCGTGGACTTGCCGCAGCCCGACGGGCCGATGAAGGCAGTCACGCGCTGCTTGGGGATGTTCATGCTGACGTCGAACAGCGCCTGCTTGTCACCGTAGTACAGGCTCAGGCCTGGCACTTCGATGGCCACGGTTTCCTGGGCCAGGCTCAGGCTCTGCTTGTCGCGACCCAGGGCAGACATGTTGATGCCGTGGGAATGGGTGTCGTGTTGCATGGGATGCTCCCTGTGCTACCAATTCAGTTCGTTGAACCGCCGGAGCGGTTTACTCAAATTCTGTGTATGGCGCGGTCCAGTGTGGGAGGGGGCAAGCCCCCTCCCACATTGGATCGTGTCAGCTGTCCAACGCTTTGTATTTCTCGCGCAGGTGGTTACGTATCCACACCGCCGACAAGTTGAGCGTGGCGATCACCAGTACCAGCAGCAAGGCGGTGGCGTACACCAGTGGCCGTGCGGCTTCGACGTTGGGGCTCTGGAAGCCGACGTCATAAATGTGGAAGCCCAAGTGCATGATCTTCTGGTCCAGGTGCAGGTATGGGTAGTTGCCGTCCAGCGGCAGCGACGGGGCCAGTTTCACCACGCCTACCAGCATCAGCGGTGCCACTTCGCCGGCGGCACGGGCCACGGCGAGGATCATGCCGGTCATCATGGCCGGGCTGGCCATCGGCAGCACGATCTTCCACAGCGTTTCCGCTTTGGTCGCGCCCAGCGCCAGGGAACCTTCACGCACGGTGCGGGGAATCCGCGCCAGGCCTTCTTCGGTGGCCACGATCACCACCGGCACCGCCAGCAGCGCCAGGGTCAGCGAGGCCCACAGCAGGCCAGGCGTACCGAAGGTCGGTGCCGGCAGGGCTTCGGCGAAGAACAGGCGGTCAACCGAGCCACCCAGTACATACACGAAGAAGCCCAGGCCGAACACGCCGTAGACGATGGCCGGTACACCGGCCAGGTTGTTCACAGCGATGCGGATGATGCGGGTCAGGGTGTTCTGCTTGGCGTATTCACGCAGGTACACCGCCGCCAGTACGCCGAACGGGGTCACGATCATCGCCATGATCAGGGTCATCATCACGGTGCCGAAGATGGCCGGGAAAATCCCGCCTTCGGTGTTGGCTTCCCGTGGGTCATCGCTCAAAAATTCCCAGACTTTGCTGAAGTAGAAACCGATCTTGGTCAGCGTGCCCATGGCGTTCGGCTGGTAGGCGTGCACCACTTTGCCGATGCCGATTTCGATTTCCTTGCCATTGCCATCGCGAGCAGTCAGCGCATCGCGGTTGAACTGGGCGTGCAGGTCGGCCAGACGCGCTTCGATGTCCTGGTAACGGGCATTCAGCTCGGCGCGGTCAGCATCCATATCAGCCTGGGCGGTGGCATCGAGCTTGCCTTCCAGCTCCAGTTTACGACCGTGCAGGCGGATGCGTTCGAGGCCGGCGTTGATCGCGCCGATATCGGTTTTTTCCAGGCTCTTGAGCTGGGCGGCCAGCTTGTTGACGCGGTCGACGCGGGCTTGCAGTTCCGGCCACGCGGCCTCGCCTTCAGCGATGACCTTGCCATCCTGCTTGACGTTGACCAGGGTGCCGTAGAAGTTGCCCCACTCACGCCGCTCGATCGCCATCAGGTTTTTCGGCGTGGTCTGGTCCTTCAGCCATTCGCCGACGATCCAGGTGAAGTCGTTGCCATTCAAGTCCCGGTTGCCGACCTTGATCAGCTCGCGGGTCATGAATTCCGGGCCTTCATCGGGCACCGGCAGGCCAGCACTTTTCAGGCGCTCGCGGGGCACTTCTTCTTTCTGCACCACTTCGCCGATGACGATATGGTTTTCCTGGCCCGGCACGCTGTAGTTGGCCTGGATCAGGTCAGCCGGCCAGAAGTGGCCCAAACCACGCACCGCAATCACGGCCAGCAACCCAATGGTCATGATGACCGCGATGGACACCGCGCCACCGCTGATCCAGACGCCGGGGGCGCCGCTCTTGAACCATCCATTCAGGGAGTTCTGTTTCACAGACTTCTACCTTTCTTAAAGCGACGAGTATTTCTTGCGCAGACGCTGACGGATCAGCTCCGCGAGGGTGTTCATGACGAAGGTGAACAGCAGCAGCACCAGCGCCGAGAGGAACAGCACGCGGTAGTGACTGCCGCCCACTTCCGACTCCGGCATTTCCACCGCGACGTTGGCCGCGAGCGTTCGCAGGCCTTCGAACAGGTTCATCTCCATCACCGGCGTGTTGCCGGTGGCCATCAGCACGATCATGGTCTCGCCGACTGCACGGCCCATGCCGATCATCAGGGCGGAGAAGATGCCCGGGCTGGCGGTCAGGATCACCACCCGCGTCATGGTCTGCCACGGCGTGGCACCCAGGGCCAGCGAGCCCAGGGTCAGGCCGCGCGGCACGCTGAACACGGCGTCTTCGGCGATGGAGTAGATGTTCGGGATCACCGCGAACCCCATGGCCAGGCCGACCACCAGCGCGTTGCGCTGGTCGTAGGTGATTCCCAGGTCGTGGGAGATCCACATGCGCATGTCGCCGCCGAAGAACCAGGTTTCCAGGTACGGGCTCATGTACAGCGAGAGCCAGCCCACAAACAGGATCACCGGGATCAGGATCGCGCTTTCCCAGCCATCGGGAACGCGCAGGCGAATCGACTCCGGCAAGCGGCTGAACACAAAGCCCGCCACCAGGATGCCAATCGGCAGCAGCATCAGCAGGCTGAAAATCCCCGGTAGATGCCCTTCCACGTATGGCGCCAGGAACAGGCCGGCGAAGAAGCCGAGGATCACGGTCGGCATCGCCTCCATCAACTCGATCACCGGCTTGACCTTGCGGCGCAGGCTCGGGGCCATGAAATAGGCGGTGTAGATCGCAGCGGCGACGGCCAGCGGTGCGGCCAGCAGCATGGCGTAGAACGCGGCCTTCAAGGTACCGAAGGTCAGCGGGGCCAGGCTCATCTTGGGTTCGAAGTCGGTGTTGGCAGCGGTCGATTGCCAGACGTATTTAGGCTCGTCGTAGTTTTCGTACCAGACCTTGCTCCACAACGCGCTCCAGGACACTTCCGGGTGCGGGTTGTCGAGCAGCAACGGTTGCAGCTTGCCGCCGGCTTCCACGATTACGCGGTTGGCCCGTGGCGACAGGCCGAACACGCCCTGGCCGTCGACCACCGGGTCGACCAGCAAAGTGCGATGGGCGGTGCTGTGGAACACACCGAACTGGCCGGAAGCGTCGAGGGCGGTGAAGCCCTTGCGGCGTTCTTCGGCGGTGATTTCAACGATGGGCGCCGTGCCCATCTGGAAGGTACGGATCTGCTTGAAGCGCTGCTCGCCATCCGGATCGCGGGCCATGAACCACTGCGCCAGGCCGCCTTTGGAGTTACCGATGATCAGCGAGATACCGCCGACCAGTTGGGTGCTGGCGGTGATTTCGGCGTTGCCATCTTCCAACAGTTTGTAGCGGCCGTTGAGGCTCTTGTCGCGCAGGCTGAACACATCGGCCAGGGCACGGCCGTTGATCACATACAGCCACTGCTGGCGCGGGTCGATGAAGATCGCCTTCACCGGCTCGGTCATTTGCGGCAGCTCGACACGCTTCTGCTCGCTGGTGACTTCGCCAGTCATCATGTTCTCTTCGCGGCTCAGGGTCAGCACGCTCAGGTGCGAACCGGCCGAACCTGCCACCACCAGGGAGGTGTCAGTGGCGTTGAGGGCTACATGTTCCAACGGGCGACCGGCGTCATCCAGCACGATCGGCGTTTCACCGTAAGGGTATTCAATCGCTGGCGTGATGGTTTTCTTGCCGTCCGGGTAGGACACTTTGTAGGTGTGGCGGAACACCAACGATTGGCCATTGGACAAACCAAGGATCACCAGCGGGCTGCCTGGCTGGTCTTCACCGATGGACGCGACGCTGGTCCCCACGGGAAGCGCCAGGTCGACGCGTTTGAGCTCGGCGCCAGTCTCTACATTAAAGAACAGCGCCTGGCCCTTGTCGGAAACCCGCATGCCGACTTGGTTCTGCTCTTCGAGGGAGATCATCAGCGGCTTGCCGGCGTCCTGGATCCAGGCCGGGGTGAGCGCCTCTTCCTTGGTCAACGAGGCACCCTGGAACAACGGCGCGACGACGTAGGCGAGGAAGAAGAAGATCAGGGTGATAGCACCGAGGACGGCGAGGCCGCCCACCAGCACGTACCAACGGGTCAGGCGATCTTTGAGCGCGCGAATGCGGCGCTTGCGTTGCAGCTCAGGCGTATTGAAATCAATGCGCTTGGGAGGAGAAGTCGTCGTCATGGTGGAATTGGCCAGATCATTCATGCGCACACCCTAGCGATCCTGTATGACAGAAAGATGACAGTGCAGTGACGCAACAAATCCGCCGCGAAGCATAGCTGGCAGCGGACTAGAAAATTCGGATGCGGGGCCGGTATGCCGGCCCCGCGAAGGCAATCAGTTGCCTTCTTTCAGACCCAGGTCAGCCAGGGCCTTGGCGGCCACTTTGGCTGGCAGTGGGATGTAGCCGTCTTTCACTACAACTTCCTGGCCCTGTTTGGACAGAACCAGTTTCACGAACTCAGCTTCCAGCGGAGCCAGAGGCTTGTTCGGGGCTTTGTTGACATACACGTAGAGGAAACGCGACAGCGGGTACTTGCCGTTCAGGGCGTTTTCTTCGGTGTCTTCGATGTAGTCAGTGCTGCCTTTCTTGGCCAGAGGCACGGTTTTCACGCTGGCGGTCTTGTAACCGATGCCCGAGTAACCGATGCCGTTCAGCGAGGAGCTGATCGACTGCACGACCGAAGCCGAGCCTGGTTGTTCGTTCACGTTAGGCTTGTAATCGCCTTTGCACAGGGCTTCTTCCTTGAAGTAGCCGTAGGTGCCGGACACCGAGTTACGACCGAAGAGCTGCACTGGCTTGTTGGCCAGGTCGCCGGTCACGCCCAGCTCGCCCCAGGTTTTCACGTCGGCTTTGCCGCCGCACAGACGCGTCGAGGAGAAGATCGCGTCCACTTGCTCCATGGTCAGGTGCTGGATCGGGTTGTCCTTGTGCACGAACACGGCCAGGGCATCCACGGCCACCGGGATAGCGGTTGGCTTGTAGCCGTACTTCTGCTCGAAGGCAGCCAGTTCGGTGTCCTTCATCTTGCGGCTCATCGGGCCCAGGTTGGAGGTGCCTTCAGTCAGCGCAGGTGGCGCAGTAGCGGAGCCGGCAGCTTGAATCTGGATGTTGACGTTCGGGTATTCCTTTTTGTAACCCTCGGCCCACAGGGTCATCAGGTTAGCCAGGGTATCGGAACCGACGCTGGACAAGTTGCCCGACACACCAGTGGTCTTAACGTACGCCGGGATTGCCGGATCAACACCAGCGGCCACCGCGTTGGCGGTCGCAACGCCAGCAGCGACAAAAGTCATTGCCGCCATCAAACGTTTCAGTTTCATGCCTTGCTCCTAGCAGATAGGGATAGTTGGATCGGGGCCAAGTATCGGTAGGCCGTGTGAACACTCTATGTCTGCAATGTGACAGTTAGATGAAAGGCCACTATTTAAGAATTTCCTGACAGGAAGGGAGAAGGCCAATGAATAAGGGACTTGCGAGGAGGTTGGAGCGCTTGAAGCGGGGGTTCGCAAACCCCTATAGAGCCTGTGGCGAGCGAGCTTGCTCGCCACAGGGGAACCGGGTGATTTTAACGCCCGCGTTTCCACAGATACACGCCTACTCCCATCCCCATCACACACAGGGCAGCCACGTAGTAAGACGGGCCCATCGGGCTTTCTTTCATCAGCAGCGAGACCGCCAGTGGCGTCAGACCGCCGAACACGGCATAGGCCACGTTGTAGGAAAACGACAAGCCGCTGAAACGCACCACGGGTGGGAAGGCTTTGACCATCACGTACGGCACCACGCCGATTGTGCCGACAAACAGGCCGGTCAAGGCGTACAGCGGGAACAGCCAGTCCGGGTGAGCCAACAGGCTGTGGTAGAGCGTCCAAGAAGTGGCCAGCAGCAGCGCGCAACCGCTAATGAGCACGCGGCCCGCACCGAAGCGGTCAGCCAAGGCGCCGGAGGCGATGCAGCCCAGGCTCAGGGTCACGATGGCCAGGCTGTTGGCTTGCAGCGCTACGGTCGGGCTGAAGTGGTAGATGGTTTGCAGCACGGTCGGGGTCATGAGGATAACCACCACCACGCCGGCCGACAGCAACCAGGTCAGCAGCATCGACAGCACGATGGCGCCACGGTGGTCGCGCAGTACCGCGCGCAATGGCAGCTCGGCGGCCAACGTCTTGCGTTGCTGCATTTCGGCGAAGATCGGCGTTTCGTGCAGCCAGCGACGCAGGTACACCGACAGCAGGCCGAACACGCCACCCAACAGGAACGGAATACGCCAGGCGTAATCCGAGACCTGCTCAGGGGTGTAAAGCGTGTTGATTGCGGTGGCCACCAGCGAACCCAGCAGGATACCGGCCGTAAGGCCGCTGGTCAGGGTACCGCAGGCGTAGCCGATATGGCGTGGCGGTACGTGTTCGGAGACGAACACCCACGCGCCCGGCACTTCGCCGCCAATCGCCGCGCCCTGGATGACGCGCATCAGCAGCAACAGGATCGGCGCCCACAGGCCGATCTGCGCGTAGGTCGGCAGCAGGCCCATGATCAGGGTCGGTACGGCCATCATGAAGATGCTCAGGGTGAACATTTTCTTGCGGCCCAGCAGGTCGCCGAAGTGCGCCATGATGATGCCGCCCAGTGGGCGGGCCAGGTAACCGGCGGCGAAGATGCCGAAGGTTTGCATCATGCGCAGCCATTCAGGCATGTCGGCAGGGAAGAACAGTTTTCCGACCACGGTGGCGAAAAACACGAAAATGATGAAATCGTAGAACTCCAGCGCCCCGCCCAAGGCAGACAGCGACAGGGTTTTGTAGTCGTTGCGGGTCAGCGGGCGCGAAGGCTGCGCACTGCTTGCGGGCACGGAGGACATGGCAAGGCTTCTCTTATTAGTCAGGACGGCAGATCCGGTGTGCTGGCTGAGCCAGGACGGGTTGGGCAAGATAGCAAATCGCTTGCAAAAGCACATCACAAGCACAGTTGCCGCAAAAAGCCGCGATACAGCGGCCAATTGCCGACCAAATCAGCCACAGAAGGTCGTCGCGGCGCAAGGGTGTCGATATACTCGGCCCACGCACGCGCAAGAACCCGCAGTCTTGAGAGGCATCTCCGGCATGATCGAACTCGAACAAGAAGACCCTATCCCGCAAGGCGACCTCGCCCTGCAAATCACCGCGCTTCCGCGCGAGACCAACGGCTTTGGCGATATCTTCGGCGGCTGGCTGGTCGCGCAGATGGACCTGGCCGGCACGGCAATGGCCAGCAAGGTCGCGGGCGGTCGCGTGGCCACCGTGGCGATTGATCGCATGGCGTTTCTGGTGCCGGTGGCAGTGGGCGCGCAGTTGTCCTTCTATACCCAGGCCCTGGAAATCGGCCGCAGCTCGATCCAGATGATGGTCGAAGTGTGGAGCGACGACCCGCTGTCCAGCGAATGGCGCAAGGTCACCGAGGCGGTGTTTGTGTTCGTCGCCATCGACGGCAGTGGCCGCACGCGTTCGGTGCCGTCGCGCGCACGTTAAACCTCGCCGGGTTTTGACGGTCCATTGCCCCATTGCCTGCCATGAAGAGTGCTGTGTATGCCTACGCCCCACGTTGAAACCCTGAAAATCGACGAGCTGGACTGCTGGCGTATCCGCCACAACGGCGCGCAATTGATGGTCGCCCAGCAGGGCGCGCATATCTTCAGTTACGGGCGTGAGGGCGAGCAGCCGCTGATCTGGCCTAACCCGGCGGCGGTGTTCAAGCAAGGCAAAGGCATCCGAACCGGTGTACCGGTGTGCTGGCCATGGTTTGGCGTGTTCGACCGCAACCCGCAAAGAGTAAAGGCGATGCGCCAGAGTGACCAACCTGCCGGCGCCCACGGTTTTGCGCGTACGGCACGCTGGGAATTGGCGGGGAGCGAACTGGAAGGCGAAGCACTGCGCGTGGACCTGACACTGCCCGTACCGGCAGGCGGCTTCCCCGGCTGGCCTCATCAGGTTGACCTGACACTGAGCCTGCGGCTGGACGACCAACTGCACATCCGCCTGACCAGCCATAACCGGGGCACCGACACCGTCACCCTGAGCCAGGCGCTGCACACCTACTTCGCCGTCAGCGATGTGCGCAACGTGCAGGTCGACGGCCTGGACGGCTCGGCGTACATCGACACCGCCGATGGCTGGAGCGAGAAGAAGCAATCCGGCCTGCTGCACTTCAGTGCCGAGACCGACCGCATCTATCTCGACACGCCTGCAGAGCTGACCATCGTCGACAAGGATTGGCAGCGCCGTATCCAGCTCATCAGCGAAGGCTCGAAATCCACCGTGATCTGGAACCCCTGGACCGAACGCGCCAAGGCCTTCGTCGACATGGCCGACGATGGCTGGACAGGCATGCTGTGCATCGAGACGGCGAATGTGCTGGAGGATGTGGTGGCGCTGGCGCCGGGTGAACGTCACACGTTGGGCGTGAGCATCTGCGGTATAGCTCTGTAAACCCAATCAAATGTGGGAGGGGCTTGCCACCTCCCACATGGTTATGTGTCGGGTTCTAGAGGTCTGACTCCTTCACCACCCGCACCTTCCCCGCATCCAGCGCATACGCCGCATCCGCCAAGTCATTGTTGACCTTCTCCACCTTCAACGTGCCCGTCACCCACAGCGGCGTGTAGATATCATCCAGCTTCAGCCCCTTGGGATAACGCACCAGCACCAATTGATTAGGCGGCGGTGGCGGCACGTGGATGCACGCGCCTGGGTACGGCACCAGGAAGAACAGCGTGCTACGGCCCTTGGCATCGGTTTCCAACGGCACCGGGTAGCCACCGATACGGATGTTCTTGCCGTTCATGGCCGCCACGGTCTTGGTCGAATACATCACCGCGGGCAAGCCTTTGCTCTGCTTCAAACCACCCTTGTCGGTAAAGGTGCCTTGAGCTTCCGGGGAGTTGTGGTCGATCTCGGGCATGGCTTCGAGGGCCTTTTGGTCCGACATCGGCATCAGGTCGAGCCAGTCGGTTTCCGGCAATTCACTGGCGTGCGCCAGGCCAGAGCCCAGCAGGAGGAGAGTCAACAGAAGACGGCGCATGGAGAGGCTCGGCAATTACAAGTGCCGAGCATTCTAGCCCTCTGCGCCTGCGCAGCGCAGAGGACTTTGTCGGCTGATTACTTCTTTTTGATCAGGCCGTAGATCACCAGCAGGATGATCGCCCCGACCAGCGCGCCCAGAAAGCCTGCGCCCTGACCCGCCTGGTAGATACCCAGTGCCTGACCACCGTAGGTCGCGGCCAGGGAGCCGGCGATACCCAGCAGGATGGTCATGATCCAGCCCATGCTGTCGTCGCCTGGCTTGAGGAAACGCGCGAGCAGGCCGACGATCAAGCCGATAAAGATGGTTCCGATGATACCCATGGCATTTCCCTCTGAATGAAGTGAGCTATGCCAAAGCCTAGTCAGGCTTTGGCATCCTGCAATCAGAGAGACGACGGTCACCAATGGTTCCCGTCGGGCTTGGCTTATTGCTCGGCGATCAGCGCTTCAACCTTGAGGATCTGCGCTTGCAGCGTCGCGCGGTCCTTGCAGCGCAGGTTGGCGTGGCCGACCTTGCGCCCGGCCTTGAAGGCTTTGCCGTAGTGATGCACGTGGCAATCGTCAATCGCCATCACACGCTCAACCGGCGGCACCACACCGATGAAGTTGAGCATGGCGCTCTCGCCGACCTTGGCCGTGGAACCCAGTGGCAAGCCCGCTACCGCCCGCAGGTGGTTTTCGAACTGGCTGCACTCGGCGCCTTCAGTGGTCCAGTGCCCGGAGTTGTGCACGCGGGGGGCGATTTCGTTGGCCTTGAGGCCGCCGTCGACTTCAAAGAATTCGAACGCCATCACGCCGACATAATCCAGTTGCTTGAGCACACGGCTGGAATAGTCTTCGGCCAGCGCCTGCAAAGGGTGCTCGGTACTGGCCACGGACAGCTTGAGAATGCCGCTGTCGTGGGTGTTGTGCACCAATGGGTAAAAGCGGGTCTCGCCATCACGGGCCCGCACGGCAATCAGCGAGACTTCACCGGTGAACGGCACGAAGCCTTCCAGCAGGCAGGCGACGCTGCCCAGTTCGGCGAAGGTGCCGACCACATCGGCAGCGGTGCGCAGGACCTTCTGGCCCTTGCCGTCGTAGCCCAGGGTACGGGTTTTCAACACGGCTGGCAGGCCGATGCTGGCGACAGCGGCGTCCAGGTCCGCTTGGGACTGGATGTCGGCGAAGGCGGGAGTCGGAATGCCCAGGTCCTTGAACATGCTCTTTTCGAACCAGCGGTCGCGAGCAATGCGCAGGGCTTCGGCGCTCGGGTACACCGGCACGAACTGCGACAGGAAGGCCACGGTTTCGGCCGGGACGCTTTCGAACTCGAAGGTCACCAGGTCGACCTCATCGGCCAGTTGGCGCAGGTGGTCCGGGTCGCTGTAGTCAGCACGCAGGTGTTCACCCAGGGCCGCAGCGCAGGCGTCCGGCGCCGGGTCCAGGAAAGCGAAGTTCATCCCCAGCGGGGTACCCGCCAAAGCCAGCATGCGGCCCAGTTGGCCGCCACCGATTACACCGATTTTCATCGTCAACAACCTCAGGCGATACGTGGGTCTGGATTGTCCAGCACGCTGTCTGTCTGCTCAGCACGGAATTTTTTCAGCACCGCGTGGAACTGCGGATGCTTGGCGCCCAGGATGCTGGCGGACAGCAGGGCAGCGTTGATCGCACCAGCCTTGCCGATCGCCAGGGTAGCCACCGGGATACCGGCCGGCATCTGCACGATGGACAACAGCGAATCCACGCCCGAGAGCATTGCCGACTGCACCGGTACGCCCAGCACTGGCAGGTGAGTCTTGGCTGCACACATGCCCGGCAGGTGCGCTGCGCCGCCGGCACCGGCGATGATTACCTCGATGCCACGGGATTCTGCTTCATCGGCATACTGGAACAGCAAATCCGGGGTGCGGTGGGCAGAGACCACTTTCACTTCATACGGAATGCCGAGTTTTTCCAGCATATCGGCGGTGTGGCTAAGGGTGGACCAATCGGACTTGGAGCCCATGATCACGCCAACCAATGCACTCATCGTCGTGCCTCTTCTCTCTGGGCGCCCGCAGGCGCGTCAAAAAACAACAAGCCACGCGGGAAATCCGGCGTGGCTTGGTGTACGAATTAAGGCCGGTTGGACCGGCCGAAGGCCGCGCAGTATACCGTAATAATCCAGATAAACAGCCCCTGGGATGACCATCTGTCTTACCGCCCAAACCGGCGGTTTTATTGACTCAAGAGTCAGTCAAAAACACTGCAAAACCCTGTGGGAGGGGGCAAGCCCCCTCCCACATTTGATTCGTGTTTGGCTCAGGTACTTTGGGCAGCGCCACCTTCCAACTTGCGCCACAACAACCGCACATTCGCCTTGCGCACCAACGCACACCGATACAGGCGAATCTCCAGCGGCACATGCCATTGCGGCCCGCCGCACACCACCAGTTCGCCACGGGCCAATTCCGCCCGCACACTCAGTTGCGGCACCCAGGCGATGCCCAGGCCTTCCAGGGCCATGCTTTTGAGGCTGTCGGCCATGGCGGTTTCGTACACGGTGGTAAAACGCAGTGCGCGCTGGCGCAGCAGTAAATGCACCGAACGCCCGAGGAAGGCACCCGCGCTGTAGGCCAGCAACGGCACGCTGCCCTCGCCTTCCAGGTCAAACAGCGGTTTGCCGTCGGCATCGGCGGCGCACACCGGGAGCATTTCGGTGTTGCCCAAATGCAGCGACGGGAAGATTTCCGCGTCCATCTGCATTGCCGCGTCCGGGTCGTAGAACGCCAGCATCAGGTCGCAGCCACCTTCGCGCAGGGCGTGCACGGCATCGCCGACGTTGGTGGCGACCAGCCGCGTGGCGATGTTCAAACCCTCGTTGCGCAACTGCGCGATCCAGCGCGGGAAGAAACCCAGCGCAAGGGAGTGGGCGGCGGCCACTTGCATGACTTCGCCCTGCCCGCCTTCCAAATGATGCAAATGGCGCAGCACTTCACCAAGCTGCTCGACCACGGTGCGCGCGGTGACCAGAAACAGTTGCCCCGCCGCCGTCAGCTCCACCGGGGTGCGTGAGCGATTGACCAGGGTCAGCCCGAGCGCGGCCTCAAGGCTGCGGATACGTCGACTGAACGCCGGCTGGGTGACAAAGCGCCGCTCCGCCGCCTGGGAAAAGCTGCGCGTCGCCGCCAAGGCGCTGAAGTCTTCCAGCCATTTGCTCTCAAGGTTCATCACTGCCTCCCACGGGTACGCACCATTTTGGCACACACGCCCGCCATCATAGCCGGGTCACATCTGCATTATGCCGTTTATGCATAGGCCAGTGCTGAACAGCATTGGCCCAAATTTTCCTACAAGCCTAGCATTCGCGGTGTTCCGGCCTGTTCCGGGTCCCTATCGAGATGATTTCCGTCATGTCCTCCGCTGCATCATTCCGCACAGAAAAAGACCTGCTTGGCGTACTCGAAGTACCCGCCCAAGCGTATTACGGCATCCAGACCCTGCGAGCGGTGAATAACTTCCGCCTCTCGGGCGTTCCGATTTCGCATTACCCGAAATTGGTGGTCGGCCTGGCAATGGTCAAGCAAGCAGCCGCTGATGCCAACCGCGAGTTGGGCCAGCTCAGCGAAGCCAAGCACGCTGCCATCAGCGAAGCCTGTGCCCGTCTGATCCGCGGCGATTTCCACGAAGAGTTCGTGGTGGACATGATTCAAGGCGGCGCCGGCACTTCAACCAACATGAATGCCAACGAAGTCATCGCCAACATCGCGCTGGAGGCCATGGGTCACCAGAAGGGCGAATACCAATACCTGCACCCCAACAACGACGTGAACATGGCGCAGTCGACCAACGACGCCTACCCGACCGCGATCCGCCTGGGTCTGCTGCTGGGCCATGACGCACTGCTGGCCAGCCTCGACAGCCTGATCCAAGCCTTCGCCGCCAAAGGCGTCGAGTTCGGCCATGTGCTGAAAATGGGCCGCACCCAACTGCAAGACGCCGTGCCGATGACCCTCGGCCAGGAATTCCGCGCCTTCGCCACCACCCTCAGCGAAGACCTGGCCCGCCTGAAAACCCTGGCGCCAGAGTTGCTGACCGAAGTGAACCTGGGCGGCACCGCCATCGGCACCGGCATCAACGCCGATCCGCGTTACCAGGCCCTGGCCGTACAACGCCTGGCCACCATCAGCGGCCAGCCGCTGGTACCGGCTGCCGACTTGATCGAAGCCACCTCCGACATGGGCGCCTTCGTGCTGTTCTCCGGCATGCTCAAGCGTACCGCCGTGAAGCTGTCGAAGATCTGCAACGACCTGCGCCTGCTGTCCAGCGGCCCACGCACCGGGATCAACGAGATCAACCTGCCGGCGCGTCAGCCAGGCAGCTCGATCATGCCTGGCAAGGTCAACCCGGTGATCCCGGAAGCCGTGAACCAGGTTGCATTCCAAGTGATCGGCAACGACCTGGCCCTGACCATGGCGGCCGAAGGCGGCCAGTTGCAACTGAACGTGATGGAGCCGCTGATCGCTTTCAAGATCTTCGACTCGATCCGCCTGCTGCAACGCGCCATGGACATGCTGCGCGAACACTGCATCGTCGGCATCACCGCCAACGAAGCGCGCTGCCGCGAACTGGTGGAGCATTCCATCGGCCTGGTCACCGCGCTGAACCCGTACATCGGCTATGAAAACGCCACCCGCATCGCGCGTATCGCTCTCGAAAGCGGCCGCGGCGTGCTGGAACTGGTGCGCGAAGAAGGCTTGCTCGACGACGCCATGCTCGACGACATCCTGCGCCCCGAAAACATGATCGCTCCACGCTTGGTCCCGTTGAAGGCCTAAGCGTTTGTTGCACTGCTCACCAGGTTGAGGGACTAGACACCTCTCACCTTTTGAGGGCCCGAAGGCTCGTTCTTCAGGCCCTTTTTTTTGCCTCAAGGTTGTGAAATGACGCCCATAAAAAATCCAATATCGCCCTGCAAACCCACCTTGCCTGCAACAGCTTGGCTGAAACCTTTAATCAGCCCGAGCAGACGGATCACGTTCGCCTAGGTATAGTGCCGCCCCTCTCGCGTCTGCGGCCGTCGGTAACGAGGCCCGGTACAGCGCGAAACCGCATGAATAACAACCCGCAAAAGGATTGGGGTCGAACTGTCGTGCACTGCCTGGTGCTTAGCGATTGCGTCGAACCGTCCTGCGTTTGCCATTAGAAAAATCAGCGAGGAACACTCCATGCTCGAAGTCATCAACGACTTCCTCTCAGGGAAAGTACTGATCGTGCTCATTGTCGGGCTCGGCGGTTATTTCACGATCCGCTCGCGTTTCGTACAACTGCGTCACTTTTTCCATATGTTCTCGGTGTTCAAAGACAGCCTGAAGAGCAGCTCCGGCCAACTCAGCTCGTTCCAGGCGCTGATGCTCAGCCTGGCCGGCCGCGTAGGCGCCGGTAACATTGCCGGTGTCGGCATTGCCGTTACCCTTGGCGGCCCAGGTGCCGTGTTCTGGATGTGGGTCACCGCGTTGGTGGGCATGTCGTCGAGCTTTATCGAGTGCTCCCTCGGCCAGCTGTACAAGCGCACTGACGCAGAGGGCACCTACCGTGGCGGCCCGGCCTATTACATCCAGCACGGCCTGCAAAAACGCTGGCTGGGGATGGTGATGGCGTTCCTGCTGCTGGTGACTTTCGGCTTCGCGTTCAACGGCCTGCAAGCCCACGCCGTGACCCACTCGCTCAACAACGCCTTCGGCCTCGACACCACCTACACCGGCCTGGCCCTGGCGGCATTGCTGGGCCTGGTGTTCATCGGCGGGATCAAGCGCATCGCCTCGATCGCCGACCTGCTGGTGCCGGTCAAGACCCTGATCTATATCGCCGTGACCCTGTACGTGATCGTGCTGCAATTCGACCACGTACCGGCCATGCTCGCGACCATCGTCAAGAGCGCGTTCGGCCTCGACCAGGCCTTCGGTGGCCTGGTGGGCAGCGCAATCATCATGGGTGTGAAGCGCGGCGTGTTCGCCAACGAAGCCGGTTTGGGCAGTGCGCCTAACGTGGCAGCGGTGGCCTCCGTAGAACACCCGATCGCCCAGGGCGTGGTCCAGGCGTTCAGCGTGTTCCTCGACACCTTCGTGATCTGCACCTGCACCGCGCTGCTGATCCTGCTTTCCGGCTTCTATACCCCAGGTTTTGAAGGCGACGGCATTGCCCTGACCCAGAACTCCCTGGCGGCAGTGGTCGGTGACTGGGGCCGCATGTTCATCTCGGTGGCCCTGGCGTTGTTCGTGTTCACCTCGATCATGTACAACTACTACCTCGGCGAGAGCAACCTGCGCTTCCTGGTGGGCAATAACCGCAAGGTGCTGATGGGCTACCGCGCATTGGTACTGGCGCTGATTTTCTGGGGCTCCATCGAAAACCTGAGCACGGTGTTCGCGTTTGCCGACATCACCATGACCCTGCTGGCCTTCGTTAACCTGTTCGCCCTGGCGTTCCTGTTCAAGATCGCCATGCGCATCCTGAACGACTACGACAACCAGCGCGCCGCAGGCATCAAGACCCCGGTGTTCGACTCCAGCCAGTTCCCTGACCTGGACCTGGACCGCTCGGCTTGGCCGGCAAACCCGGTGAAATCCGAAGCGGCCCCGGCGGCGGAACTGAGCGCTCAAGCGCAACGTTAATCGCAGCTAGATGACACGCCGCCCGGCCTTGGGCATGCTCTGGGCCCGGCGGCGTTTTTCGTTCAGGAGATTCTTCGATGCAACCAGCTAACAACGTGATGGTGCTCTACACCGGCGGCACCATCGGCATGCAGGCCAGCGCCAATGGCCTGGCCCCGGCATCCGGCTTTGAAGCGCGCATGCGCGAGCAGCTCGCCAACCAGCAAGTGCCCACGTGGCGCTTCCGGGAAATGGCGCCGCTGATCGACAGCGCCAACATGACGCCCGCTTATTGGCAGCGCCTGCACACCGCCGTGATCGACGCCGTGGACGCGGGTTGCGACGCTGTGTTGATCCTGCACGGCACCGACACCCTGGCCTACAGCGCAGCCGCCATGAGCTTCCAACTGCTGGGCCTGCCGGCGCCGGTGGTGTTTACCGGCTCGATGTTGCCGGCGGGCGTGCCGGACAGCGATGCCTGGGAAAACGTCAGCGGTGCACTGGCGGCGTTGGATCAAGGCCTGGCGCCCGGCGTGCATTTGTATTTCCACGGCGCGCTGATGGCCCCGACCCGTTGCGCGAAGATCCGCAGCTTTGGTCGCCATCCGTTTGCAGCACTGCAGCGCAGCAGCAGCGCGAGCAAGGCCGATACAACCCCGGCAGCCCTGGACTACCGTCAGCCCAAGGCGCTGGCCAACATCGGTGTGCTGCCGCTGGTGCCGGGCATGAGCGCCGTGCAATTGGATGCCATGATCGACAGCGGTATCCAGGCGTTGGTCCTGGAGTGTTATGGCAGCGGCACCGGCCCCAGCGACAACCCGACCTTCCTCGACAGCCTCAAACGGGCCCAGGAGCAGGGTGTGGTCGTGGTAGCAATCACGCAATGCCATGAAGGCGGTGTAGAACTGGATGTGTACGAAGCGGGCAGCCGCCTGCGTGGCGTAGGCGTGTTGTCGGGCGGTGGGATGACCCGTGAGGCGGCGTTCGGCAAGCTCAACGCGCTGATCGGCGCCGGCCTCGCCACCGCCGAGGTTCGCCGCCTGGTGGAGCTGGACCTGTGCGGTGAGCTGATCGCCTATACATAATCACCTCCGCCGCTGACCTGTCGGTCCCTTGCATGGACCCTCATGACCAGGCTTTACGCAAGCGCATAAGCGCCTGGGCAATTGCGGCTTCGGGCACCGCCGCGAACCCCAGGACCAGGCCGGCACGTTGGTCGGGCGCGGTGACAGAGTTCGGCAGCCAATAAGTGCTCAGGCCATTGATCTCGACATCGGCGGAACGCGCCTGGGCCAGCAGCTCACGCTCCCGGGCGAGGCTGTCCACGCGTACGGTCAAGTGCAGGCCGGCGGCGACGCCGGGCAACTCGCCAACCCCCGGCAGTGCGTGCGGCCACCCTGCGAGCAAGGTGTTACGCCGACTCAACGCGGCGCGGCGCATGCGGCGAATGTGCCGCTGGAAATGCCCCGTCGCCATGAACTCGGCCATTACCGCCTGGGTGCTGATCTCCGAGTGCCGCACATCCACTGCCCGGCGCTGAGCGAATGCCTGCACCAAGCCTGGCGGCAGTACCAGATACCCGAGGCGCAGCGCCGGGAACGCGACCTTGCCAAAAGTGCCGACGTACAACACCCGTCCACTGCGATCCAGCGCCGCCAAAGGTGCCAGCGGCGCGCCGCTGTAGCGGTACTCGCCATCGTAGTCGTCCTCGATGATCCAACAGCCACGTCGTTCGGCCCAGGCCAACAGTTCCAGGCGCCGCGTCAGGCTCATCACCACGCCCAACGGGTACTGGTGGGATGGGGTGACGTACGCCAAATGACAGTCATCCAGCGCCGACAGCGCCGTGCAGTCGATGCCTTCCTGGTCTACGGCCACGCCATGCAAGGTTGCCCCGGCAACGGCGAAGGCATGGCCGGCGGCGCGGTAGCCTGGATTTTCAATGGCCACCCCCGTACCGGGCTCAACCAACAGCTGTGCACAAAGGCTGATTGCCTGCTGCGCACCACTGGTGATCACTATTTGCTCAGCACTGCAATGCATACCCCGGGAACTGCGCAGATAAGCAGCGATCAAGCCACGCAAGCGGCCATCACCCGCCGGGTCGCCGTAACACAGCTGCTGAAAGTCCGGCTTGCGCCAGAATGCCGCGTTCAGCTTGGCCCACACGTCGAAAGGGAACAGATCAAAAGCCGGCACGCCCACGCGAAAAGCTCGTGGAGGACCCGTTGGCGGCAGCGGCAGATGGTTCTTTTCCATCCGCTCAATAGCCGGGCTGTGGATAACCTGCGCCGGGAAATTTTCTGCTGATTCGGCGCAAATTGTGGATAAGTCTGGGGATAAGCCTGTTGAAAACCCTGTGGACAGTTTTGTGGATAATTTTTTTGTCGGACTCGGCGCAGGCGTCAATTGCGCCACATACGTGCCATCACCCACCCGCCCTTCGATAAACCCTTCGGCGTACAGCTGATCGTAGGCCCGCACCACGCTGTTGCGGGAGATCGCCAGCGCGGCCGCCAGATCGCGGCTGGCCGGCAAACGTGTGCCGCTGACCAATCGCCCGTCCAACACCCGTTGGCGCAACGCTTGATAAAGCTGACGGCTAAGGCCCTGGCGGCGATCCAGCTCAATACCGGCGGGGTTGAAGGACAGCGGAGGTTCGATGGCTGGCACGCAATTGGACCTATGAAATGAGCAGTAGATGGCTCTTACAACGAACCATTAGCCTGCCTAGGATGCAGGCATTCGCCAAGGAAAATATTTATGTACACACCTCGCGCCTTCGCCATCGACGACTTGCCTGAAATCCAGCAACTGATCCAGCACGCACGCCTGGCGCAGGTGGTGACCTTTGGCGAGCAAGGCCTGCAGGCCAGTCACCTGCCGCTGTTGCTCAACCCCGATGAAGGCCCCAACGGCACGCTCTATGGACACCTGGCCAAGGCCAATCCGCAATGGCGCGACTTGCAAAATGGCAGCGACGCGCTAGTGATTTTCGCAGGCGCCGACGCCTACATCAGCCCGGCGTTCTACCCGGCCAAGGCCGAGCACGGCAAAGTGGTGCCGACCTGGAACTACATCGCCGTCCACGCTTACGGCAAAGCTGAAGTGTTCACCGACGCCGAGCGCCTGCTCGCGCTGGTCAGCGCCCTGACCGAACGCCACGAAACCGGCCGCGCCCAACCCTGGGCCGTCAGCGACGCTCCGGCCGACTACATTGACGGCATGCTCAAGGCCATCGTCGGCTTCGCCCTGCCGATCAAGCGTGTGATCGGCAAACGCAAACTCGGCCAGAACCGCAGCGCGGCGGATATGGCCGGCATGCGTGAAGGCCTGGCCGCCAGCCCCGACGTGCGCGACCAGGCCCTCGCGCGCTTTATTCCCCAAGGAGTTTCAGAATGAGCCAGATCGACATCCGCCCCGTCACCGCCGCCGACCACGCCGCGTGGCTGCCGCTGTGGCAGGCCTATTTGACCTTCTACAACACCGAGCTGCCTGACGCAGTGAGCCAGAGCACCTGGCAACGCCTGATCAACCCCCAGGAACCGACCTACTCGGCCCTGGCCTGGCAGGACGGCAAGGCAGTGGGCATGGTTAACTTCATCTACCACCGCTCCAACTGGAGCATCGAGAACTCCTGCTACCTGCAGGACCTGTTTGTGGACCCGAGCCAGCGCGCTACCGGCGTGGGTCGCAAACTGATCGAATTCGTCTACACCACCGCCAAAGCGGACGGCTGCTGCAAGGTCCACTGGTTGACCCATGAGACCAACGCCACGGCGATTCAGCTGTACGAACGCATCGCCGAACGCCCTGGCTTTATCCAATTTCGCAAAGGCCTTTAAGGAGCGCAGCATGTCCATTTCCCCCGCCGACTGGAAAGGCGTCCCGGCACCCAGCACCCACCTGCTTGAAGGGCGCTTTATTCGCCTGGAAAAACTCGACCCGGCACGCCACGCCGATCAGCTGTGGCAAGCCCTCGATGGCCCCGGCGCCGATCCGAAGCTTTGGGATTACCTGCCTTACGGGCCGTTTACCGAGCGTGCCGCATTCGATGCCTGGCTGAACAACCACGCCGCCAACAGCGACCCGTATTTCTTCAGCGTGGTTGACCGCGCCAGCGGCGAAGTACAGGGCATCCTCAGCCTGATGTCCATCGTCCCGGCCCAGGGCCGCATCGAGATCGGCCACGTCACTTTTGGCGCGCCGATGCAACGCTCGCCGAAAAGCACCGAAGCCGTTTACCTGTTGGCCAAGTACGCATTCGAACAGGGCTACCGCCGCCTGGAATGGAAGTGCAACAACGGCAATGCCCGCTCCAAATACGCGGCCGAGCGGTTGGGGTTCAGTTTCGAGGGAGTGTTCCGCCAGCACATGGTGGTCAAGGGGCAGAACCGCGATACCGCGTGGTATTCGATTCTGGATGGGGAGTGGCCGAAGGTAGGCGCAGGGTTTGAGGCGTGGCTGTCGGAGTCCAACCAGAGCGCTTCGGGTCAGTTGAAAGGCCTGGCGGAGTGCCGCCAGGCTTAAGCCTTACTTCAGCTTTTGGGCCAGCACCGCAATATGCTCCGGCCCGATCCCACAGCAACCGCCCAAGTGGCTGGCACCGCGTTTCTGCCAGTCCGCGGCCCAATGCAGGTAGCCCGGCGGGTCGAGGTCGTCGCGCAATGGGTCCAGTCCATCATTGGCCGTGGCTTCCTTGGGTTGTGGCGGGAAGGCATTGGCGTAGGCGCCAATCTGGATCGCGACGCCAAGGCGCTCGAAGGTCTGACGCGCCGCGTCGATGGCCGCGCCAATCACTTCCGGCTGGCTGCAATTGAACAACAGCACCTGCACACCCAACTGCGCCGCCGCTTCGGCGGCGCCTGCCACCGACTCGCCGGAGCGCAGGCGCGGCACGTCGTCGGTGTCTTCGTCTTTCAAGGTAAACGACAGCCAGAACGGCTTGCCATCCTGCGGCAGGCCGGCCTTGATCGCCTTCGCCTCAATGATCGAACTCTGGGTTTCCGCCAGCCACAGATCAACGTGGGGCGCCAGGCCCTTTACCAGAGGCGTCAGCAGTTCGGTCACCCGCTCAGCCTCGAACAGATCGGGGCGATACGAGCCAAACAGCGGCGGCAGCGAACCGGCCACCCGCACGTTTTTGCCCGAGGCCGTCACCGCACGACGCGCCAACTCACCCGCCAACGCCGCCAGGGCTTGGCCTTCAGCCGCAAACCGCGCTTCACCGATATGAAACGGCACCACCGCGTAGCTGTTGCTGGTGATCACGTTGGCACCGCTGTCGATATAGGCCGCGTGTACCGCCTCCACCGCCTGCGGCGCTTCGCTCAAGGCCAACGCCGACCACTCCGGCTGGCGGAACGGCGCGCCACGGCGTTGCAGTTCACGGCCCATGCCACCATCGAGGATTACTGTTTCTGCGCCCATATGCTTTTTACTCATAAGCTTATGAAAATAACTCACTATGAGAGTCGTTCTTATAACTATTTAATACGTTCAATCCGGTTCGTACCAACTCTTTTTTCTAAAGGTGTCCTTCGTGAAACTTAAACCCCTGCTGGCCCTGGGCCTGATGATACTGGCTGCCTCGACCCAAGCCTTCGGCGGGGCCACGCTGGAGCGGATTGAACAGAAAAAAGAGTTGGTGGGCGTACTGATGGAAAGCTATCCGCCGTTCTCGTTCCTCAATGACCAGAACCAACTCGACGGCTTCGACGTCGATGTGGCCAAGGCCGTGGCACAAAAGTTGGGTGTAAAGCTGCGCCTGGAAACGCCGTCCTGGGACGTTATCGCCGCCGGTCGCTGGAGCGGGCGCTACGATATCTGCATCTGCTCGATGACCCCGAGCAAGGCCCGCGCCGAAGTGTTTGATTTCCCGGTGGAGTACTACGCTTCCCCGGCCGTGATCGTGGTCAATGCCAAGGATGACCGCATCCACGCTGCCAAGGATCTGAGCGGCAAGAAAGTCGGCCTCACCAGCGCCTCCAGCTATGAGAGCTACCTGAACAAGAACCTGGTGATCGAAGGCGCCGAAGACACGCAGTTGCAGTACCCATTCGAGAACGTGCAGATCGCCCCGTACGACACCGATAACGTCGCCTTCCAGGACCTCGGCCTGGGTGCCGGCGTGCGCCTGGATGCGATCCTCACCAACCTGGTCACCGCCCAACCGCGCCTGACCCAGGACAAGCGCTTCAAGCTGGCTGGCGAACCGCTGTACTCGGAGCCCAACTCAGTAGCCATCGAAAAAGGCGACGCCGCGTGGGACAGCAAAGTGCGTGAGGTGTTTGCCCAGCTCAAACAGGACGGCACCTTGAGCAAGCTGTCGCAAAAATGGATCGGCGCTGATATCAGCCGATGAGTTTTCGCACGCGGCTTTACCTGACCTGGGCGGCGCTGTTCGCCCTGTTTGCCAGTTTCTTCCTGAGCTTTGACCTGAAGTTCTCGATCATTCTCGACAAGCTGCCGAACCTGGTCGGCCTGCATCTGGCGCCCAATGGCTTCCTGCAGGGCGCGGCGTTGACGCTGTTCCTGTGCCTGTGTTCGATTCTGGTGTCGTCGGCGCTGGGTTTCGTCACGGCGCTGGGGCGCCTGTCCCGCAGTGCGGTGGCGTTCGGCATCGCGACCTTCTACGCCTCATTTTTTCGCGGTACGCCGCTGCTGATCCAAATCCTGCTGATCTACCTGGGCCTGCCGCAACTGGGCTTGGTACCTGGGGCGATCACAGCCGGGATCATTGCGCTGTCGCTGAACTATGGCGCCTACCTGAGCGAAATCTTCCGCGCCGGCATCCTCGGCGTGCCCCACGGCCAACGCGAAGCCGCCCTCGCGCTGGGCATGCGCGACAACGCGATCTTTTGGCACGTCACCCTGCCCCAAGCCATGCGCACCATCGTTCCACCGGCCACCAACCAGTTCATTTCGATGCTCAAGGACTCGTCCCTGATCTCGGTGATGGGCGTGTGGGAGGTGATGTTCCTGGCGCAATCCTATGGCCGTTCGAGCTATCGCTACATCGAGATGCTCACCACCGCTGCGATCATCTATTGGGTGATGTCCCTAGGGCTGGAGCTGATCCAGGCGCGGATGGAGCGTCACTATGGCAAGGGTTACGTTCGGCGTCGGTAAACCGCCGCCATTCGCCCTATCGCCCAGCGTTTCAAATCGCAGCAGACGAGAGACATCTCCCGCAAACCAGTGGCTGCGAGCCTGACATTTATCCTCCCTGTACCTCGCTAAATTCCCCGCCTCATATATCAAGAGGTGGGTTTACATGCGGTTATTACAGAAACAATTCGCGCTGGCCATGACCCTGGTGCTGGGGGCCGTCGGCGCTCAAAACGCACAGGCACGCGGCGACATGGAGCCCGACAGCGAATGGCTCGACCAGCTCGTGGCAGGCAACAAAAACGCTTATCCAGAGCCTGCCATTCCAGCGCCCGAAGACGTCTACCTCGCCGACCACGCCACCAGTCGAAACGGCCTGAGTGTCGCCCGCATGCTGGACTCCGCAGTCCATGACCTGCTGGCGTCGGACGAACTGGGCTATTGGACGAAATACGAACTGGAGGATTACCTCCAGTACTTGGGCAGCCTGGAGCCGGGCCGGCTAGGTGCCGTGCTGGAACAAGTGGCCGGTAGCCAAAACGCCAACCTGGGCACCGCCACCCAAAACAGCATGAAACAGCTGAATGCCAGCCTGCATTCGGCAATACGCCAGTTGGATAACGACACCGGCGAGACGGGCCGCGTTTGGGTCCAAGGCCTGGGCAACAGCGGCAGGCTCGATGGACAACAAGGCAGCGCCGGTTTGAAACAACGCAGCCAAGGTCTGTTGCTGGGGGCCGACTGGTCAATCGACCCGGTGTGGCGGATCGGCGTGGTGGGTGGCAAGTCTGGCAGTGAACTGAGCGCCAAGCGTTTCAAGGGCGAATTGGACAGCTGGCACATGGGCGCCTATGCGGTGCGCCAGGACGGGCCGCTGGCGTTGCGCCTGGGTGCGCTTTACAGCAGTCATGCCGGTCGAAACAAACGCGGTGTCGACTTTGACTTCATCGATTATAGCGAGCACCTCACGGGCAATTACAAAGCCCAGAGCCAAAACGCGTTCACCGAAATGGGCTACCAGTTGGACACGGGCGGCTTGCGCGTCGAGCCCTTTGCCGGTTTGGGTTTCCAGCGTTATCAGCGCGACCGGTTCCAGGAGAAAGGTGGCTACAGCGCCCTGAACGTCGGAACACAAACCCAGCAAAACCTCAGCAGCACCTTCGGCCTGCGCCTGGCCCGCGACTTCAGGCTGGACAACCAGATGACCCTCAAACCGCACCTGAGCACCCAGTGGAAACACCTGTATGGCACCGTCGACAGCCGTGTGCGCCAGTCCTTCGCCGGGGAAAGACGCGAAGACTTCAGCAGCGACTTCACCATCGACGGCACCTCCCTGGACCGCAACAGCCTGGCGATGCGTACTGGCCTGGACATGGCGCTGTCAGCCGAACATAGCGTGGGCCTCACCTATTCCGCCGAGTTCGGCAGCAACAGCCGCAACCAGGGGCTGATGGGCCAATGGGCGATGACGTTCTAAGACGCACAATCGCCTGATCATCAGGCGAAAAAAAAGGGGGGCACATGCCCCCCCGAGGATTAAACGGTAGTGTCGAAGGCTGTATCAGCCTTCGATTTCAATCAGGATTTCGCCAGGGTTCACCCGGTCGCCCTTGGCCACATGAACGGCGGTTACCTTGCCGGCAATCGATGCCTGCACTTCGGTTTCCATCTTCATGGCTTCGGTGATCAACACAGCCTGACCGGCCTTGACCACGTCGCCTTCCTTGACCAGCACGTCGACGATATTGCCCGGCATCGCCGTGCTGACATGGCCCGGCTCGCTGGCCTGCTTGCGCTTGCTGCTGCCGCCGCCGACAAATTCGTTGAGCGGTTCGAACACCACTTCTTCCGGCATGCCGTCGATGGACAGGTAGAAGTGACGCTTGCCTTCGGCTTTCACGCCGACACCGGTAATGTCCACGCGGTAGCTTTCGCCGTGCACATCAATGACGAACTCGGTCGGCACACCTTCACCACCGGCACGGGCTAAGCCGCCGGCTTCAGGGATCGGCAGCAGCACTTCGGGGGCCAAGGTGCCGGCATCGCGCTCTTCGAGGAACTTGCGCCCGATATCCGGGAACATCGCGTAGGTCAGCACGTCTTCTTCGGACTTGGCCAGTGCGCCGATTTCACCGCGCAGCTTGGTCATTTCCGGCTTGAGCAGGTCGGCCGGGCGCACGTCGATCACTTCTTCGCTGCCGATGGCCTGGCGACGCAGCTTCTCGTTAACGGTGCCCGGCGCTTTGCCGTAGCCGCCTTGCAGGTAGAGCTTCACTTCGTTGGTGATGGTCTTGTAGCGCTCACCGGCCAGCACGTTGAAGAACGCCTGGGTGCCGACGATCTGCGACGTTGGCGTCACCAGCGGCGGGAAGCCGAGGTCTTCACGCACACGCGGGATTTCGGCCAGCACTTCGCTCATACGGTTGAGGGCGCCCTGCTCTTTCAACTGGTTGGCCAGGTTGGAGATCATCCCGCCCGGTACCTGGTTGACTTGCACACGGGTGTCGACCGCGGTGAATTCACTTTCGAACTGGTGGTACTTTTTGCGCACGGCATAGAAGTACAGGCCGATCTCTTGCAGCAGCTCCAGGTCGAGGCCGGTGTCGAATTCGCTGCCTTTAAGGGCGGCGACCATCGACTCGGTACCCGGGTGGCTGGTGCCCCAGGCGAAGCTGGAGATGGCGGTGTCGATATGGTCGGCACCGTTTTCGATGGCCTTGAGTTGGCACATCGCAGCCAGGCCGGCGGTGTCGTGGGAGTGGATGAAGATCGGCAGGTTCTGCTCGGCCTTCAGCGCCTTGACCAGTTCGCCGGTGGCGTACGGCGTCAGCAGGCCGGCCATGTCCTTGATCGCGATCGAGTCGCACCCCATGGATTCCAACTGCTTGGCCTGGGCCACAAATGCATCGATGGTGTGCACCGGGCTGGTGGTGTAGGCAATGGTGCCCTGGGCATGTTTGCCGGCGGCTTTCACCGCTTCGATGGCCACGCGCAGGTTCCGCACGTCGTTCATCGCATCGAAGATGCGGAACACGTCGATGCCATTCACGGCGGCTTTGGCGACGAAGGCCTTGACCACATCGTCGCTGTAGTGGCGGTAGCCCAGCAGGTTCTGGCCACGCAGCAGCATTTGCAGGCGGGTGTTAGGCAACGCGGCGCGCAGTTGGCGCAGGCGCTCCCACGGGTCTTCTTTCAAAAAGCGTACGCAGGCGTCGAAGGTCGCGCCGCCCCAGACTTCCAGGGACCAGTAGCCGACTTTGTCGAGCTTGTCGCAGATCGGCAGCATGTCGTCAGTGCGCATGCGGGTCGCCAGCAACGATTGGTGGGCGTCGCGCAGGATGGTGTCGGTGACAAAGATTTTCTTGGACATTGTTGTATTCCTCACAGGCCTGCGTGGGCGGCGATGGCGGCGGCGATGGCCAGGGCCAGCTCTTCGGGTTTGCGCTTGATCGAGTAGTTGGTCAGCTCAGGGTGGCTTTCCACAAAGCTGGTATTGAACTGGCCGCTGCGGAATTCCGGATTGCGCAGGATTTCCTGGTAGTAGGCGGCGGTGGTCTTCACGCCTTGCAGGCGCATGTCGTCCAGGGCACGCAGGCCGCGGTCCATGGCTTCTTCCCAAGTCAACGCCCACACCACCAATTTGAGGCACATGGAATCGTAGAACGGCGGGATGGTGTAGCCGGTGTAGATCGCCGTGTCGGTGCGCACGCCGGGGCCGCCGGGCGCGTAATAACGGGTGATCTTGCCGAAGCTGGGGAGGAAGTTGTTCTTCGGGTCTTCGGCGTTGATACGGAACTGCAACGCAAAGCCACGGTGCTGGATGT
Source organism: Pseudomonas sp. LG1E9 (assembly GCF_003290225.1). Lineage (NCBI taxonomy): Bacteria > Pseudomonadati > Pseudomonadota > Gammaproteobacteria > Pseudomonadales > Pseudomonadaceae > Pseudomonas > Pseudomonas sp. LG1E9. Next base: position 599,621 of record NZ_CP029983.1, read on the forward strand.
CTTCCTGTTTCACCGACAGCGGCAGGCCCGAGGCAATGCGGATCTGCTCACGAACGATGTCGATCCCAGTGATTTCCTCGGTGATGGTGTGTTCCACCTGCACCCGGGTGTTCATCTCCATGAAGTACACCTCGCCCTCGGCGAGCAGGAACTCCACGGTACCGGCGTTCTCGTAGCCCACGGCCTTGGCGGCACGCACCGACAGGTCGCCGATGTAGGCGCGCTGTTCAGGGGTCAACTGTGGGCTTGGGGCAATTTCGATAAGCTTCTGGTTGCGGCGCTGGATCGAGCAATCACGCTCGAACAGGTGCACCACGTTGCCAAAGCTGTCACCGAGGATCTGCGCCTCGATGTGCTTGGGATTAACGATGCATTTTTCCAGGAACACTTCCGCCGAACCAAAGGCCTTGGTGGCTTCGGAGATAACGCGGGGGAAGGCTTGTTCAAGTTCTGCGCGACTGTTGCAACGCCGAATCCCGCGACCGCCACCACCGGAAGTGGCCTTGAGCATCACCGGGTAACCAATGCGGTCGCCTTCGGTGAGGGCTTCGGCGATGTCGGCGACGTTGCCTTCGGTACCCGGAGTCACCGGTACACCGGCCTTGATCATGCTGCGGCGCGCTTCGGTCTTGTCGCCCATGCGGCGGATCACTTCCGCGGACGGGCCGATGAACTTGATCCCACGTTCGGCGCAGATGTCTGCCAGTTCGGCGTTTTCCGACAGGAAGCCGTAGCCGGGGTGCAGCGCATCACAACCGGTTTCCACGGCCAGGTTCACCAGCTTGCGCGGGTTCAGGTAACCGGCTAGAGGCTCGGCACCGATGCTGTGGGCTTCGTCGGCACGTTTAACGTGCAACGCGTGGCGGTCGGCGTCGGAATAGACCGCAACCGAGCGAATGCCCATCTCGGCGCAGGCACGCACGATGCGTACGGCAATTTCACCACGGTTGGCGATCAGGATCTTTTTTATCACTTGGAAATTCCCTTGAGCCGATTGCTGCGTTCTTCGACCCGCTGGAGCCGGGTCGGCGCGTGACTAAATGTTTCATGACAGTCGCGAGACACACACTAAGCCCCAGCAGGGATTAACAAAAATCAATAATTATTGGGTTGTGTATAAGTAAAGACTTATAGTCAGCGCATTACGGCCGGGATGGGTATTTGAATTATGCGTAAGTCATTGATGCGTATGACATTGCGTCAATTGCAGATTTTCAATGAAGTGTGCGATTTGCGTTCATACAGCCGCGCCGCCGAGGAAATGTCCCTCACGCAACCGGCCGTGAGCCTGCAAATTCGGCAGCTGGAGGAACTGATCGGCCAGCCGTTGTTCGATTATGTCGGCAAAAAACTCTACATGACCGAGGCCGCTGAAGCGCTGCAACGGGCCAGCCGCGACATTTTCGGGCGCCTGGAAAACCTCGATATGCAGCTGTCGGACATGCAAGGTTCACTGCAAGGCCAACTGAAGCTCGCGATTGAGTCCAGCGCCAAGTACTTCGTGCCGCATCTGTTTGCCGCGTTCAAGCGCCAGCATCCAGAAGTGCAACTGCACCTGACGGTGGTCAACCGCGCCCAGGTGATCCGGCGGCTTTCCGACAACCGCGACGACCTGGTGATCATGTCCATGGTCCCCCAGGACATGGGCCTGGAATTCCTGCCGTTTCTCAACAACCCGATTGTCGCGGTGGCACTGCCGGATCATCCCTTGAGCCTGCAAGGACCGCTGCGTCTGCAAGACCTGGAACCCTACACCCTGCTCATCCGTGAACCGGGCTCCGGCACGCGAATGGCCTGCGAGGAATACTTCAAGGAGAAACGTGTGCACTTCACCCAGACGGTGGAAGTGGCCTCGGCCGAGGCTCAGCGCGAATGCGTCTGCGCAGGCCTGGGTGTGGCCTTGCTGACGCGGCATGCGGTGAATATGGAACTGGCCACCGGCGGGCTCAAGGAGCTGCCGGTGGAGGAGCTGCCGCTGTACCGCAGCTGGTGCCTGGTGCAGGCCAAGGCCAAGCGCCTGTCACCGGTGGCCCATGCGTTCCTGGGCTTTATCCGCAGCGAGCGGGTGCAGATCAGCGCGCTGGCTGAACGCTTCGCTGGGCAGCCGCGGGTGCCTGCCAGTGGAGTTCCGGGTAATCACTGATGCTCTGGAGCAGTTGGCGCTCCTGGCAACGGTCTTCAATTGCGCGACGGAACGCCATGCGGCGCTGGTCTTCCTGCTGACGACGGGTTTTTACGGCGCTGTTGCTGTCTTCGTAGGGACGGGCCATTTGGAATCTCCCAATGCGAGTACGGGAGTTCAGAATGGCGTTGGCGGATGACGTGGCGATGACAACCTGATGAAGATTCTGGATACACAGGAGATGCCAATGTGGGAGGGGGCTTGCCCCCACCCACATTTGGAATCAGTCGTCGAGGGCTTTGACGGACTTGGGCGACAACCGCAGGCTGCGCAAGCTGCGCTTCACACTCTTGAGGTGGTTGACCAGGCTCGGCCCGCGCGCCATGGCCACGCCCATCGCCAGCACGTCGATCACTACCAGGTGGGCAATGCGCGAGGTCAGCGGGGTGTAGATTTCGGTGTCTTCATGCACGTCAATCGCCAGGTTGACCGTGGACAGTTCGGCCAATGGTGTCTGGCTCGGGCACAAGGTGATCAACGACGCGCCGCTTTCACGCACCAGATTGGCGGTGATCAGCAGGTCTTTGGAACGGCCGGACTGGGAAATACAGATCGCTACGTCGGTCGGCTTCAAGGTCACCGCCGACATCGCCTGCATGTGCGGGTCGCTGTAGGCCGCTGCCGTCAGCAGCAAGCGAAAGAATTTGTGCTGGGCATCTGCCGCCACCGCGCCGGACGCACCAAAACCGTAGAACTCCACACGCTGGGCCTGGGACATGGCCGTCACGGCCTTTTGCAGCTCCACCGGGTCGAGTTTTTCACGCACTTCCATGAGGGTGTGCAAGGTGGTATCGAAGATCTTGAGGCTGTAGTCGGCGACGGAGTCGTCTTCGTGAATCGCAAACTGCCCGAAGCTGGCACCGGCGGCCAGGCTCTGGGCCAGCTTGAGTTTCAAGTCCTGGAACCCGGAGCAACCGATGGCTCGGCAGAAGCGCACGATGGTCGGTTCGCTGATACCCACGCTGTGGGCCAGGTCGGCCATGGAACTGTGCATCACAGCCGCAGGGTCAAGCAGCACGTGATCGGCAACCTTGAGTTCCGATTTGCGTAACAGGTGGCGCGACTGGGCGATATGTTGCAACAGGTTCAAAGGACGGACTCTTGTTATTGGCAGGGCCAGGGGATGTAGCAAGCTTGTAGTTATACTACAAGAATTGTCGTTTTGCCCGTCCGACGCATCACTAAATTGCCCTGGCCCCCTGATATTCAAAGGCCAGGAGCTTTGTAGCCACTCGGGCGCCCTTGGCGTCGCTAAGGAAAATCTGCATTTTTCCGTAACAAATCTGCCAGCCCGTCAGCCTGCATGGGGCGGCTGATCAAATAGCCCTGCACTTCGTCACAACGCTCCGCCCGCAGGAAATCCAACTGCTGCTGATCTTCCACGCCTTCGGCCACGACCTTGAGTGCCAAGCCGTGGGCCATGGCGATGATGGCTCGGGTGATGGCTGCATCCTCGCGCCCTTGCCCAAGCCCACGAATAAAGGTCTGGTCGATCTTTACGTAGTCCACAGGGATGCGCTTGAGGTAGCTGAGGGACGAATAACCCGTGCCAAAGTCGTCGATGGCCAGCTTCACCCCCAGGTCCCGCAGCTGCTGGAAGGTGGCGATGATGTGTTCGACGCTGTCGAGCAGTTGGCTCTCGGTCAGTTCCAGCTCCAGGTATTGCGGGTCCAGGCCGGTTTCTTCCAGCACCTGACGCACCAGGCTAACCAGCTTGCCCTGGCGTAACTGGTGCACCGACAGGTTCACCGACACCCGAATCGGCGCCAACCCCTGGCGCTGCCATTCACAGGCTTGCCAACAAGCCTGGCGCAACACGAATTCGCCCAGCGGCACGATCAGGCCCGTTTCTTCGGCCAGGCCGATAAAGTCGCAGGGCGGCACCATCCCCCACTGTGGGTGCTCCCAACGAACCAACGCCTCGGCAGCGTTCAGCCTGCCCGTGACCAGGCACAGCTTCGGTTGGTAGAACACCGAAAGCTGGCGCTCATCAATGGCTTTACGCAGATGGTTTTCCAACTGCAGACGCTCTAGGGTGCTGGCTTGCAGGCTATCGGTGTAGAACTGGAAGTTGTTGCCGCCCAAGTGCTTGGCGTGTTGCATGGCCATGTTTGATTGGCTGACCAGCTCGGAAATTTCCCGCGCATTGTCGGGCAGCAGGCTGACGCCCATTGAGGCACTGACCACCAGCTCATGCCCCTCCACCGTCACGGGTACCCGCAGCTTGGCCAGCAGCCGCGTGGCTACCCGCGCCAGGCTCGACAGGCTGCCGTAGGCGTCGAACAACACGGCAAATTCATCGCCGGACAGGCGTGCAATGGTGTCGGCTTCGGGCAAGGCATTGATCAACCGGCGCGCCATTTTTTGCAGCAACTGGTCCGCCACTTCATGGCCCAGGCTGTCATTGAGCAGCTTGAAGCGATCCAGATTGATATGCAGCAACGCCAGGCTGCGCCCGCCCTGGCGCACGCGCTGGTGGGCTTCGCGCAAGCGTTCGCGGAACAGCGAGCGGTTCGCCAACCCGGTCAACTCGTCGTAATGGGTGAGGTAGCGCATGCGCTCCTCGGACTCGCGCCGCGCCGACAGATCAGCGAAGAAGCCCACGATATGACTGACGTTTCCGCGAACATCGCGCACCACATTCAGTTGCAGCCACTGCGGATAAAGCTCGCCGTTCTTGCGTGTTTCCACCAGTTCGCCCTGCCAGGTGCCGTGGCTGAGCAAGGCTTGGCGGATCACCGGGAAGTGACGCCGGGCATCGCGGCTGCTGGGTAGCTCTACCACGTTGCGACCGAGCATGTCGTCGATGTCAAAGCCGGTGACGCGACTGAAGGCCTGGTTGACCGCGATCAGCGCGTAATTCGGATCGAGGATCACGATGCCTTCGCTGGCGGCTTCAAATACGGTCGAGGCCAGCCGTTGTTGTTCTTCAAGGGCCTTGCCGGCGCTGATGTCACGCCGCGTGCCGAGCATTCGAATCACGCGCCCACTGGGCGCACGCTCCACCGCGCGGCCACGGTCTTCGATCCACACCCAGTGCCCATCGCCATGGCGCACGCGGTATTCCACCTGGTAATCCTCGGTGCGCCCCTTGAGGTGTTCCACCAGCGCACGCTTGAGCAGCGGCAAGTCATCCGGGTGCAGGCGCGGCTTGAGGTGGCCGAGCATGGCCGTGACGTACTCCGGCTCCAGGCCGAACAACTCTTTAAGCTGGGTGTGGTGGACTTCGTCGGTTTGCAGGTTCCAGTCCCACAGGCCGAGTTCGCTGGCTTGCAGGGCCATGGCCAGGCGCGCTTCGCTCTTATTCAGCGCAAGGCTGGCGACGTCCAGTTCCTGGCTGCGTTGCGCCACGCGGTCCTGCAGGCCGATCTGAGCTTCACGAAGCTCCTGCTCGACCTGACGACGCTGCTCGACTTCACGCACCAAGTCCTGATTCAACTGCTCGCTGCGCTGCTGCGCCTGCTGGAGATGCGCGATCAAGGCCTGGTTCTGGAAACGCCGCAGGAGTTCACGCTGGATCAGGCGGTTGACCTGCCAGGCCACCAGGTTCAGCGACACCAACAGGATCAGGCCGAGTACACCCCAGCCTTGTTGCTGCGGGCTGCCATCCCACAACAAGTAGACAATGGACGGCACCAGGCACGGCACGGCGAAGGATAGAAACGCCGGCAGGCTCACGGCGTAGGCCACGCTGGCCGACAACGTCGCAGCGCCGATCAGGCCGAACACCCAGGCTTGCTGCATGAAGCTGTTCACCGGTGCCAGGGCGATGGCCGCAGTTGCCAGCGTCAGGCCACTGACCGCCGAGCCGAGCATGAACATGCGCCGCCAGATTGGCTGGGCCTGACGGCTGGGCATGGCTGAATCAAAGGCCGCCACCTGGATAACGCGCATGGCCACCAGGGCCAGCAGCCAGACCAACCAGATGCTGTCCAACAGGTATTGCTTGGGGTTCCACAGCAGCCAGGCGCAGACCAGGCCGTTCACCAACATTAATAGGGTCGGCAGCAGCGAGCCCTGATACAGCAGGCGCGTGCGCTCAACCGCCATCTCAGTGGCGTAATGTTTGCGGATAACCTGCGCGGGCGCCATCGAGGGGCCAAGCAGGTCGGTGCTGAGGGTCATAGGCAATGTTCTTATAATGGTGAGCCCGAAACGTCGACGGAGCATACACAAGCAAGCGCCCGGGCCAAACTGCTCCATGTCATAAAACTGCGCGGTCACACGGCGCAAAGCTCGGCGCCAGACAGCTTCAGCGAGACCCTGCGCGGGCTGTGGCCATTGACCGACCGGTCATCACCCTGGGCAGAATGTTGAGCCGCCCCAGACTGCGCTGGATATTTTCCATCGACCACCCGGCATTGGGATTTGCCCGACTCCCCCCAGCACCCTAGAATGCGCCGATGCGCGATGATCTCTCTCTTTTGCTTAACTCCCTCAACGATGCCCAACGCCAGGCCGTAGCGGCCCCCGTTGGCCGTCAGTTGGTCCTGGCCGGTGCTGGCTCCGGTAAAACCCGAGTGCTGGTGCACCGTATCGCCTGGTTGATCCAGGTCGAAAACGCGTCCCCGCATTCCATCCTGTCGGTGACGTTCACCAACAAGGCCGCTGCCGAGATGCGTCACCGCATCGAACAGCTGATGGGCATCAGCCCGGCCGGCATGTGGGTGGGCACCTTCCACGGCCTGGCGCACCGCCTGCTGCGGGCCCATTGGCAGGAGGCAGGCCTCGCCCAGACCTTCCAGATCCTCGACAGCGATGACCAGCAACGCCTGGTCAAGCGCGTGATCCGCGAGCTGGGCCTCGACGAACAGCGTTGGCCCGTGCGCCAGGCGCAGTGGTTTATCAACGGGCAGAAAGACGAAGGCCTGCGCCCGCAGCATATCCAGGCCAGCGGCGACTTGTTCCTGGCGACCATGCGCAGCATCTATGAAGCCTACGAGGCTGCCTGCGCACGCGCTGGCGTGATCGACTTCTCCGAGCTGCTGCTGCGCGCCCTCGACCTGTGGCGCGACAACCCCGGTTTGCTGGCCCATTACCAGAAACGCTTCCGCCACATTCTGGTGGATGAGTTCCAGGACACCAACGCCGTGCAGTACGCCTGGTTGCGCCTGCTGGCCAAGGGCGGCGACAGCCTGATGGTGGTGGGTGACGACGACCAGTCGATCTATGGCTGGCGCGGCGCGAAAATCGAGAACATCTATCAGTATTCCGACGACTTCCCGGACGCGATCACCATCCGCCTGGAGCAGAACTACCGCTCTACCGCCGGTATCCTCAAGGCCGCCAACGCCTTGATCGCCAACAACACCGGGCGCATGGGTAAAGAACTGTGGACCGACGGCGGCGAAGGCGAAGCGATCAACCTGTACGCCGCCTTCAACGAGCATGATGAAGCGCGCTACGTGGTGGAAACCATCGAAAGCGCGTTGAAAACTGGCCTCTCACGCAGCGACATCGCCATCCTGTATCGCTCCAACGCCCAATCGCGGGTATTGGAAGAAGCCTTATTGCGCGAACGTATCCCGTACCGCATCTATGGCGGCCAGCGCTTCTTCGAGCGCGCCGAAATCAAGAACGCCATGGCCTACCTGCGCTTGCTGGAAGGTCGCGGCAACGATGCGGCGCTGGAGCGGGTGATCAATATCCCGGCCCGTGGCATCGGCGAAAAAACCGTCGAAGCGATCCGCGACCATGCGCGCCACGCCGATGTGTCGATGTGGGAAGCGATGCGCTTGCTGATCGCCAACAAAGGCCTGACCGGCCGTGCCGCCGGTGCGCTGGGCGTATTTGTCGAGCTGATCGAGAACCTGGCCGCCAAGTGCATGGAAATGCCACTGCACTTGATGACTCAGACCGTGATCGAGCAGTCCGGGCTGATCGCCTATCACGAAGCGGAAAAAGGCGAAAAAGGCCAGGCACGGGTAGAAAACCTTGAGGAACTGGTCAGCGCCGCCCGTGCATTCGAAAACACCGAGGAAGACGAAGAGCTGACCCCGCTCGCCGCTTTCCTCGGCCATGCCTCCCTGGAAGCCGGCGACACCCAGGCCGATGAGCATGAAGACAGCATCCAGCTGATGACCTTGCACAGCGCCAAGGGCCTGGAGTTCCCGTATGTATTCCTGGTGGGCATGGAAGAAGGCCTGTTCCCGCACAAGATGAGCCTGGAAGAGCCCGGCCGCCTTGAAGAAGAACGGCGCCTGGCCTACGTGGGCATCACCCGGGCGATGCAGAACCTGGTAATGACCTACGCCGAGACCCGACGCCTGTACGGCAGCGAGACCTACAACAAGGTGTCGCGCTTCGTACGTGAAGTGCCGAAGGGCCTGATCCAGGAAGTGCGCCTGTCCAACAGCGTCAGCCGCCCGTTCGGCGGTGGCCAGCAGCAGAACTCCAGCAGCATGTTTGCCGGTTCCGAAATTCCGGAAACCCAGTTCAGCCTTGGCCAGCAGGTCAGGCATTCCGTGTTCGGCGAAGGCGTCATCCTCAACTTCGAGGGTGCCGGCGCCCAGGCACGGGTGCAGGTGAACTTCGCCGAAGGCAGCAAGTGGCTGATGATGGGTTACGCGAAGCTCGAAGCCGTCTGAAACATTTGCCTACATGAAGCTTATTGGCCCGCCCTTGTTTTTAACGAGCGCGGGCCAATATCTTCCATTAGTCCTACAGACCTTTCGGAATCGGTCCTACGCAAAAGCCCGAAACATTATGCCGCTAGCCACTGTCACTACACCTGTGCAACATGGCGCGCGTGCAATCCACAAATGGGAATTCCCTTTATGAAACGTTTTCTTAGCATCGCCATGGCGTTGTGCATCGGCCTGACGATGAGCCTCGACGCCAACGCCAAACGCTTCGGTGGCGGCAAAAGCTCGGGCGCGGCGCCGACTCACCAGACCAGCCAAATGGCTCCATCCGCCGGTGCAGGCGGTGCTGCCGCTACTGCAGGCGCAGCCGGTGCTGCAGGCGCCGCGGCCAAAGCCGGCGGTGCGTCGCGCTGGTTGGGCCCTCTGGCCGGCATCGCGGCCGGTGGCCTGCTCGCCTCCATGTTCATGGGCGGCGGCTTCCAGGGCATGCAGATCTTCGACATCCTGATCATGGCCGTCATCGCCTTCCTGGTCTTCCGTTTTATCGCCGCCCGTCGTCGCAAGCAGCAGGAGCACATGGCTCCAGCCGGCGCGCCGATGCAGCGTGAAGTGTTCGAGCAGAAGCCAGCCATGGGTTCGATCTTCGGTGGTTCGGCAGCACCTGCTGCGGCCCGTCCGGTGATCAACGCACCGGCCTGGTTCAACGAAGAGCGTTTCGTCGAAGCGGCCCGTAGCCACTTCCAGTCCCTGCAGCAACACTGGGACGCCAACGAAATGGACAAGATCGCCGAGTTCGTGACCCCCCAACTGCTGGAGTTCCTCAAGCGCGAACGCGCCGAGATCGGCGACGCGTTCCAGTCGACCTACATCGACGACCTGCGCGTACAGCTGGACGGTGTGGATGATCGCACCGACAAGACCATCGCCACCCTGACCTTCAGTGGTGTGTCGAAGACCTCGCGCTTCGACCAGGGCGAAGTGTTCAGCGAAAGCTGGAACATGGAACGCCCTCAAGGCGAAAACCAGCCTTGGCTGGTCGCCGGTATCCGCCAGAACGGCTGATACCCCCGCGCTTGCAAGCCGTAACAAAAAACCCCGGACATATCTCATGTCCGGGGTTTTCTATTTCACGGTTGCACTTATAGCGAGCTACTGTATAAAACGCCCCTATAAACCGCGCCATCTAGCAAGAGGATCCCGGCCGTGGAAGAAATCATCGAACAATTGCGTGAAGCCAACGAACCGGTCCCGGTTCCTCTGGAACTGCCTGACGAAGATCAACTGGTGGAAATCGAAGAACAACTGTTCATCGACATCCCGTTTGTCTTCCGTGAATTCCTGCTGACCGTCAGCGATGTTGTATACGGCAGCCTGGAGCCGGTGACCGTCACCGACCCGCAATCCCACACCTACCTGCCGGACGTGGCCGCTAACGCCTGGGATGCAGGCGTTAACCGCAGCCTGATCCCGATCTGCCAGGACGGCGACGACTACTACTGCGTCGAAGAAGACGGCACCGTGGTGCTGTGGTCCAGCGAAGAAGAGCTCGTCCAGGAAGAAACCTGGGAATCGGTCTGGCACTGGGCGCGGGACGTCTGGCTCGAAAGCTGAGACATGATCCCTGTGGTGAGCGGGCTTGTCCCGCCAGGCCGCGAGCGGCCCACATCAGTGCTCCGGCGTATCCTTGTGGTTATCCAGCGTCTCCAGCAAAGCCACCTGCATCCGCGTATGCACGCGGATGAACCAGCGCCAGAGCACCGCCGCCACCGCCGCCGTGACTACGGCAATCAGTAGCAGCAACTTGTTGGTCGGCAGAATACTGGCCGACAAGGCTGCCAGTAGCAGGAAGATCACCAGCAGCGACAGAATCGGGATCAGCTCGGCAATCACCCGCCGCACCCGCTGGGTATGCCGCCCAGCCATTTCCGGCTTGACGCTCATCTCCGCCAGCAACATCGACAGCGCCTTGAGCTTGCGGTACGCCGCAATCAAAAACGGCAGCGACAACAGCAACGCCCCGCCCCAGATCAATGCCTTCTGCCAGCTCGGATCATTGATCCAACCTTCCAGATACCCACCAATGCGCGCCGCAAAAAAACTGCCGGCGAAGAAAATCGCGATTACCAGCGCCAGGTTCACGCCGACTTGCAGGATGATTCTGCGGATCATCGACGCCAGCATCGCGCCCTCGCCCTGAGGCTGAATGCTGCGCAGCCACTCGCCGTACATACCGAATACCCGGCTCATGCGCTTGGGCATCACCGCCGCGATCTTCAGCGACAGCGGATCAGCACCGCGAATCAGGTAAGGCGTCAGCAGCGTGGTGATCGCCGAAACGGCGACCGCCACCGGATACAGGAAGTCACTGGTCACCTGCAAGGTCATGCCCAGCGCGGCGATGATGAAGGAAAACTCGCCAATCTGTGACAGCCCCATGCCCACGCGCAGTGAGGTGCGGCCGTCATTACCGGCGATAAATGCGCCGAGGCCGCAGGACAACATCTTGCCGAGCACCACTGCCACGGTGATCACCGCGATGGGCCAGGCGTATTGCAACAGGATCTGCGGGTCGATCATCAGGCCAATCGCAACAAAGAAGATCGCGCTGAACATGTCGCGAACCGGCTCGATCAGGCGCTCAATCTTAATCAATTGCTTGGACTCGGCCATGATCGCGCCAATCAAAAACGCGCCCAACACCATGCTGTATTCCAGCTTGACCACCAGCAGGCAGAAACCGAAGCATAGGCCCAGCACGGTGATCAGCAGCATCTCGTTGCTTTCGAACTTGGCCACATAAGCCAGCAGACGCGGCACCAGCAAGATGCCGATCACCAAGGCAACGATCATGAACAGCGAGAGCTTGCCGACCGTGGAGAACACCTCGCCGGAGCTGACCGTACCGCTGACGGCGATGCTCGACAGCAAGGCAATGATGCCAATGCCAAGAATGTCCTCGACGATCAGCACGCCGAAAATCAGCTGCGCGAAACGCTGGTTCTTCATCTTCAAATCATTGAGGGCTTTGACGATGATGGTGGTCGAGGAAATCGCCAGGATCGCGCCGAGGAACAGCGAGTCCATGGTGTTCCAGTCAAACCAGCGGCCGATCTCGTAGCCGATCCAGATCATCAGGATGATTTCCAGGAAGGCCGCGATAAACGCCGTGGCACCTACCTTGAACAACTTGCGCAGGCTGAACTCCAGGCCCAGGCAGAACATCAGGAAGATCACCCCGAGCTCGGCGAGGGTCTTGATGGTGTCTTCGTCGTGGATCAGGCCGAACGGTGGGGTGTGGGGGCCGATGATGAAGCCGGCAACGATGTAACCCAGCACCACCGGCTGCTTGAGGCGATGAAACAGGACAGTGACTACCCCTGCCACCAGCATGATCACGGCCAAGTCCTGGATAAAGCTGATGGCGTGCATGGCGAGGGGCTCCTTGAGGGTACCGGCGCTTTTCCCACTTCCGCCCGCGCACATGAAACGTCGCAAAGTGCGGAAGGAAAAGTCTGCCTTTATCGTAAGAACTGCCCTGGGATGGGCTTTTGAAGGTTAACACCGCGACTTCCAGCAGAAAGCCGGTGCAATATATGGAAACAGATCGGTGCAGGCGTGACGGCAAGCCGACCACCGGCGTCCCGTAAAGGATGACGCTGCAAAGATTCCAGCACCCGCAGAGGTGCGCCCCCAACCAATGCCTACAACCGTGAGTGTGCTATGGAACCCGGAAACGCCCAGCTGTCGATGACGGTATTGATGACCCCTGACATGGCCAACTTCTCAGGCAATGTCCACGGCGGCACCCTGCTCAAGTACCTCGACGAAGTGGCCTACGCCTGCGCAAGCCGTTATGCCGGTCGCTATGTGGTGACGCTGTCGGTGGATCAGGTGATTTTTCGCGAGCCGATCCATGTCGGCGAACTGGTGACGTTCCTTGCGTCGGTCAACTACACCGGCAATACGTCGATGGAAGTGGGCATCAAAGTGGTGACCGAGAACATCCGTGAACGCTCTGTGCGCCACACCAACAGCTGCTTCTTCACCATGGTAGCCGTCGACGACCAACGCAAACCGGCCGCCGTGCCGCCGCTGCAACCGCAGAACAGCGAAGACAAGCGCCGGTTTGTACAGGCCCAACAGCGTCGGCAGATTCGTCAGGAGCTGGAAAAGCGCTACCAGGAAATCAAAGGCTGAGACACGGCAAAGCCCGACCTGTAAACCCAATCAAAATGTGGGAGCTGGCTTGCCTGCTCCCACATTGGGTTTTGTGTGTTTATAGATCTATCGGCGTGGCTTCAAAACGTACGCGTGGGTGGGCGATACGATCCTGGGCCCGCACCAGTTCCAACTCGTAACTGGCGCAGGCCTGGGTTTCCAGCAGCACTTCGTGCACAGCCGCCGCGGTGAACTCAAAGGCGGCCAACAGGCTGTCGCCCAACAACACTCGCGCCAGGAACAACCCCGACGTCAGGTCGCCCACGCCCACCGGTTGGCGCGGGAAGGCCAGCAGCGGCCGACGCAGGTGCCAACTGCCGTCGGCGGTCACCAACAACATCTCGAAACCGTCCGGCAACTTGCCCGGGTAATCCAAATGTTTGACCAGCACGGCCTTTGGCCCGCGTGCCAGCAACGCCTTGGCCATCGCCAGGCAATCGAACAGCGACTGCGGCTTGCGCCCGGCAAAGCTGTCCAATTCCAGTTGGTTGGGGCACAGGAAGTCGGCCATGGCAACGGCTTCGTCGAGCAGGAAATCGCTGACGTCCTGGGGCACGATGCAGCCTTTTTCCGGATGGCCCATGACCGGGTCGCACAGGTACAGGGCCTTGGGATTGATGGCTTTGATCCGCGCCACGCCGGTGAGAATCGCCCGGCCCTGGTCCGCGCTGCCCAGGTAGCCGGACAGCACTGCATCGCAATTGCCCAGCTCACCGATGGCGGCAATGCCTTCCACCAACGCAGGAATTTGCTGCGGTGCCAACACTTCGCCCGCCCACTGTCCATACTGGGTGTGGTTGGAGAACTGCACCGTGTTCAGCGGCCAGACATTCACCCCGACCCGCTGCATGGGGAACACGGCGGCGCTGTTTCCGGCGTGGCCAAAGACCACATGAGACTGGATCGCAAGCAGATGAGGTGTGCGTTTCATGCAGGGGATTTCCGTAAAGCCATTGAAATTCTGGCCGCGCAGTATGCGACTAAACGCAGCCTGTACGACAGACCGGCGACACAGTTAAGCTGCTCTCACTTTGTTGGAGTTTTTCGCATGCTGACCCTGGGAAACATGTTTGTGTTGATGCTGCTGGCGACCGGCGCCGCCTGGGTGTGGCACAACCACGGCCTGCGCGAGCGGGCGCTGGCGCGGGTCAAGCAGCATTGCGCCAAGCTCGATATCGAATTGCTCGACGGTGCCGTCGCGTTGAAGCGCATCGGTTTTGTGAAAGACGCCAATGGCCGGCGGCGTCTGGCGCGTATCTACAATTTCGAGTTCACCGTCACGGGCGAGACCCGTCACAGCGGGACTATCACCCAATTCGGCGCCCACAGCGCGCAGATCGAACTGGCGCCCTACCCGTTCGAGGCCAAGGAGGCGCTGCCCAGCGCTGAAGTCATTGAGCTGAGCCAATGGCGGCAGGACCACGCGGCCAAGAACCGTCAGTAACGGCAGGCTGCCAGCGCGGCCTGTAATGCGATCACGTCCTGTGGGGCGCTGAAGATCAGTTCGACACGAGAGTCGCGGCGCCATTCACTGGGCTGCCAGGTGAACGAGCTGTTATCCACAGCATTAACGGAAATCCAGCGATCACGGCTGTGGATAACCAGTTTGGCGCGGCGCCATTCAAGACTTTTGAGCCACAGCGCCAGACGCTCAGGATCAAATAGCTGGCTTGGATGCCAGCGCCAACCAATGCTCCAGCCGCCCTCCTGGGCCTGGCTCAAACAAATGGGCTGCGCGGGATCGCTCCAGATCGCCGGCAGTTGGGCCAGCCCCTTGGGCACTGCGAAGTTATCCACAGCCGCGCCTGCAATTGCGTTCAAGCCAGGTAGCTGGGCCAGCGGCAACTGCGCCTGGCGTGTCCAGTAAATCGCACAATCCGGTAACTGCCGTTGGATCGCATGGCGCTGCGTGGCATCCAGCGCCTCATCCTTGTTCAACACCAACAGCCCGGCACTGGCCAGCGCCTCCTGCTGCGCCACCGGCAAAGGCTTGCCCGCCGCCAGTGCTTGGGCATCAAGCACCAGCACACAGGGCTGGACCGCCAGCACCGCTTGCCACGGCGCTTCGCGCAACTGCTTGAGCAACTGCGCAGGATGGCCCAGGCCCGAGGGTTCGATAAACAAACGATCCGGCTTGGCCTTACGCAGCAAGCGGCCCAGGCCTACCTGGAACGGTGCACCATTCACACAGCACAGGCAGCCACCGGCAACTTCGCCGAGGGCAATGCCGTCGTCGTCCTGGGTCAGCAGCGCAGCATCCAGGCCGATCTGCCCGAACTCGTTGATCAACACCGCCCAGCGCTCGTTGGCCGGGCGTTGGGCGAGCAGGTGCTTGATCAAGCTGGTCTTGCCGGCGCCCAAGGGGCCGGCGATCACGTGGGTGGGAATGTTCTGCAGCATCAGGGGAATCGTTCAGACCGTGTAGAGCGTTTGATCCTACGCGGTTACGCGAGCCAATCCAGCGTCAGAATCAATCGGCGCTCATCCGCTTTCAGGCCGGGTGAGCGATGGATCAGGCCGTGGCCTTCGTTGCCATGCCATTTGGTGCCCTTGAGCAGCGCCACTTCACCGCACTGAATCTGCTCGATGCGCTCGCTGGGTTCGGCGTCCGCTTGGCTGAGCTTGCGCCGGTCCATCACGCCTTCACGCAACCACTGGCTGCCGACACCCGCATAGGTGGTGATCAACCGTACCGGCACATGATCGACGTGAAAACGTGGGCACATGGCTTTATCCAGCAGCCGCAGGCGCACGCCGATGCGCTTGGCGCCGAGCAGGCAGGCGAAGGCACTGACCAGCCATGACACATCGGCGACAAAGCCTTCATAACCCTCCAGATCACGGCAACTGGACGCCAATCCCTGCAAGTTCGGCTCGGCGTCTTCGCTGTTGAGCTCAATCACCATCGAATCAGCCAACGGCTCGTTAAGTGCCACCAGCAAGGCGCCGAACTCGGCAATATGCAGCGGCAACTGACGCTGCCACAGCGCCAGGTTCACGCCGTCCTCAAGGATGTCGGACAGCGCCAGCGGGGTTTCACCACGGGTCTGGCGAATCACGGGGCGCAAGGGGATAACCGGTGCCAGCATCAGGCTGCCTCTTCATACCAGGGACCAAACGGATCAGCCAGCAGGCGCCAACCTTCGACGCCCAGGGCCATTTCTTCATCGTTGAGCAGGCACGCATCCAACTCGGCGCGCATGTGGGCGAAGTCGATGTTCTGCCCGATAAACACCAGTTCCTGACGGCAGTCGCCGGTGCTGAGTTGCCAGTTGCCCATGATTGCCGCGACGCTTTCTTCGTCCTGGGGCCATTGGCTTTTCGGCACGAAACGCCACCAGCGCCCGGCAAACCCGTGACGCATCAGGCCGCCGGCCTGGGACCAGCTGCCGGCGTCCTGATGTTTGCTGGCCAGCCAGAAAAAGCCTTTGGAGCGCAGCAATTTGCCGTTCGCCCAAGGCCGGTCGATAAAGTCGAAGAAGCGTTGCGGATGGAACGGGCGGCGTGCGCGATAGGCGGTGGATGCGATGCCATATTCTTCGGTTTCCGGCACATGCTCACCGCGCAACTCTTGTAGCCAGCCTGGCGCTTGGGCGGCGCGTTCAAAGTCAAAGCGGCCGGTGTTGAGGATCTTGTGCAGCGGCACCTCGCCCATGACCATCGGGATGATTTGTGCCTGGGCGTTGAGGCGCTCAAGGATGGCAATCAACTCTTCGCGTTCGCTGCTACTGATCAGGTCGATCTTGCTGATCAAGATCACATCGGCGAATTCGATCTGCTCGATCAACAGGTCGGTGATCGAGCGCTCGTCCTCTTCGCCAAGGGTTTCGCCCCGTGAGGCCAGGCTTTCGGCGGCCTGGTAGTCGAGCAGGAAGTTCATGCCGTCGACTACCGTGACCATGGTGTCCAGGCGTGCGACATCGGCCAGGCTCTGGTCGTTTTCATCGCGAAAGGTGAAGGTTTCGGCCACGGGCAACGGTTCCGAGATACCGGTGGATTCAATCAACAGGTAATCGAACCGACCTTCCTTGGCGAGCTTTCCGACCTCTTCCAGCAAGTCTTCACGCAGGGTGCAGCAGATACAGCCGTTGCTCATCTCCACCAGTTTTTCTTCGGAGCGATTAAGCGTGACGTCGCGCTGCACCTCGCTGCCGTCGATGTTGATTTCACTCATATCGTTGACGATCACTGCCACACGCAGATTTTCGCGATTACGCAGCACATAGTTGAGCAATGTGCTTTTACCGGCGCCGAGAAAGCCGGACAACACGGTAACGGGGAGACGATTGGGCATCAGGTATTCCTCATCAGGGTCGGCCGGTCAAATCGCCCGCTTATGGCGTTCGCGCAGCTCTTCACGTTCTTTGGCTTCGATACACAGGGTGGTTCGCGGAAGAAGCCCTGCTGGGCTTCATTCATGTAGTCAGCAGGTCTTGTTCGGTCATGGGGAGCGGGTCACGGGTCAGGCTGTGTTTTTATGTTATAGTATAACAATACAAATAAGCCAATCCCCCTTGCTCGCTGCGACGAAGGGCGCAATGCTTGAACACCTCCCAGCCCCGAGAAACCTTATGAAATACCTGGTGTGCGCTCTGTTATTAGCAGCGGCAGGGCCTGCTTGTGCACAAACGCCGAGTCCGCTGGCCACCTGCACGCGCAGCGCCAACGTGCTGGCCTGTGTCGACCCGCTGGGCAACGCCTACAGTGTGGCGACGGTGGGCAACACCACGTATTTGCGCGGCTTCGAAGTGGCCGGCAAACGCTATTGGGCACAGACCAACAGCCGGTATGGGCAACTGACGTTTTTCACTGGCCTGGCCTCGGATGGGGAGGCGTGGGTCGGTTACACACGCCGCGTGGGCTGGACCACGATCAATCGGTTCTCCAGCTCCGGAGGGGCCAGCGCCAAGTTCACCTGTAGCCGGATCACCGGCTGCTAGGCCCGAGGATTCTTCTGTTCCTGAACCCACGCCATGTAGCTGTTCATTGGCGGGTTCTTCTGGAAGTAGTTTTTCAGGCCATCGAACAAACCATCCGCCACCGCCTGTTGATGGCGCGCCGTCACCAGCCGCTGGGCGTCCCGGGTGTTGGAGATAAAGCCCGTCTCCACCAGGATTGATGGCACATCCGGTGACTTGAGCACCGCGAACCCGGCCTGTTCCACGCGCTTCTGATGCAGGCTGGTGATGCTTTGCAGACTGCCCAACACCGAGCTGCCCAGTTGCAGGCTGGAGGCGATCGTGGCGTTCATCGACATGTCGAGAATCACCCCGGCCAGCATCGGGTCCTTGTCCTTGAGATTGAGCAACGTGGTGGCGCCCAGCAGGTCCGCGCCGTTTTCACGCTGGGCCATAAAACGCGCCGTGGCCGAAGTGGCGCCGCCCTCCGACAGCGCATACACCGAGGCCCCCGATGCCGTAAGCCGTGGCGCGGCATCGGCGTGCACCGAGATAAACATATCGGCCTTGTGCTGGCGGGCGATGTCCACGCGCTTGCGCAGCGGTACGAAGAAGTCGTCGTTGCGCACCAGTTTCACGTCAAAGCCCTTCTCGCGTTTCAGGCGCTTGGCGAGCAGTTGGGCGATGGACAACACCACGTCTTTTTCGCGCTGGCCCTTGGAGCCGATGGCGCCCGGGTCTTTGCCGCCGTGGCCGGGGTCGACCACCACCATGATGTCGCGCTTGGGATGCGCCTTGTCCACCGGCGCCGCCAAGGGCGCAGGTTCAGCAGCGATTTGACGAGGCGCCTGAGTGGCACTGGTGAGATCGAGTACCAAGCGATGCCCCTGACCTTCCTGCGGCGGCAATATAAAGCTGTTGAGCTGCATCGGTGCGGCCAGGTCGAGCACGATGCGCGTATCCGCCTTGCCGAAATGCCCCGAACGAATCGAGGTTATCCCACTGTTCTTCAACTCAAGTTGAGAAAAATCACCACTGAGCCCCGCACCACTGAGGTCGATGATCAGGCGCTCCGGCGCGGTCAGGGAGAAGGTCTTGTACTGCACCGGACCGCTGAGGTCGAACACCAGCCGCAGCTTGTCGTTTGAGCGCCATAAACGCGCATTACGAATCTGCGTGGCGTGGGCCGTGAACGGCAACACAAAAAAGGGGCTGGCCAGGAGCAGATTGAGAAGCTGACGTCTGTGCATGACAAATACCGCAAATAAAGGAGCGTCCGTACTCGACATGACTGAAAAAAGGCTAGGACAGAAAATTCATCGTCGACTCTATTGTTATACTATAACATGTCGAATTATTTCCAACGATGGACCTGCTCATGAACGCGCTGACTCTGCCGGATATCGCCGCGCAGGCTTCACGCCAAGCCTTGCCACTCGACTGGGTGGGCATGTGCGGCATCGCCCTGCCAATCCTCATCGACGGTCAGCGTCTGACCGCCACCGCCGATGCCGGTGTGAGCCTGGACGACGGCACCGCCCGTGGCATTCATATGTCACGCTTGTACCTGGCGCTGGAAATGCTCGACCAGCAGCCCCTTACGCCTGCACTTCTGCGCAATGTACTGCAGCGCTTTCTCGACAGTCATGAAGATTTATCTAAGAACGCCTACCTGCGTATCCATACGAATTTGCTGCTGAAACGCCCGGCGCTGGTGAGCCTTTTGGCCGGCTGGAAGAGCTATCCGGTCAGCATCGAAGCCCGCCTTGAAAATCAGATGTTCCACGTGGAACAAAAAATTGACGTGACTTACTCCTCGACTTGCCCCTGTTCCGCAGCCCTTGCCAGGCAGTTGATTCAGCAGCAGTTTCTCGAAGATTTTGCCGACAAGCCGTTGCAGCATGAAGCTGTGCTGACTTGGCTCGGCAGCGCCAATGGGATCATCGCCACGCCCCACAGCCAGCGCAGCAGCGCCCAGCTTCACGTACGCCTGCAAGGCGATCATCTGGCGCTGACTGATCTGATCAACGACGCCGAAGCTGCCCTCGGCACCGCCGTACAAACCGCCGTGAAACGTGCGGACGAACAAGCCTTCGCCCTGGCCAACGGGCAGAACCTGATGTTCTGCGAAGACGCCGCCCGCCGCCTGAACCTCGCCTTGAAACGCTCGGATGCCGTCAAAGCCTTCCACCTGAAAGTGATCCACGCCGAAAGCCTGCACGCGCACGATGCCGTGGCTGAAAGCCGCTGGACGAGACAGCCTGAATGATCACCTGCACCACGTTACGCTGGGGCGCCCCCGGCCAACCGCTCACGCCCGCCGTGGATTTCACCTTGGAAAAAGGCAGCCTCACGGGCGTTATCGGTCCCAACGGCTGCGGTAAAAGCAGCTTGCTGAAAGTGATCGCCGGGCTGCAAAAGCCGCTGGCCGGCAAGGTGATCGTGGATGTTCCACGCCGTGGCGGCCTGGCGTTCCTGCCTCAGCAGCAACACCTCGACCGGCAGTTCCCCATCAGCCTGCAAGAGTTAGTCGCCGCAGGTTTCTGGGGCACCCAACTCACCTCGCAGCAACGCAGCCAGCGCCTGCACACGGTGCTGGAAGACTGGTGCCTCAGTGGCCTGGAACAGCGCCCATTGATGGCGTTGTCCGGCGGCCAATTGCAACGCGCGCTGCTGGCCCGTATGAGCCTGGCCGAGTCGCCGGTGTTGTTGCTGGATGAACCCCACGCGGCCCTCGATGAAGAGGGCCAGGCGCTGTGCTGGAAACATATCCACGCCTGGCATGCCGAAGGCCGCACGCTGGTCATCGTTTGCCACGACTTGACGTCCGTACGCCACCACACCGAGCACGTGCTGCATATCAAAAGCACCGGCTGTGTGTTCGGCAATAGCAAAGAGCTGATCCGCCCGCAGCCCCAGATGCAGGTGGCCTGATGCACTTCGCCGCCCACCTGTGGATGCCCTTCGTCGATTTCGTGTTTATGCGCCGCGCCCTGATCGGCGGGCTGGTGCTCGCATGCAGCACCGCGCCGCTGGGCGTTTTCCTGATCTTGCGCCGCATGAGCCTGATCGGTGACGCCGTGGCCCACGGCATACTGCCCGGCGCTGCGCTGGGCTTCTGGTTCGCCGGGCTCAGCCTGCCGGCGCTGACCATCGGCGGCCTCGGTGCCGGCTTGAGCATGGCCGGCCTGTCCGCTTGGATCACCCGGCGCACCGGTCTGCGCGAAGACGCCAGCCTCGCCGCCATCTACCCGATTTCACTCGCCGCCGGCGTACTGATCCTCGGCATCGCCGGCAAGCGCCTGGACCTCTTGCACCTGTTGTTCGGCTCCGCCCTGGCCGTCGACGCCACCACCCTCACCGGCATGCTCTGGGTGTCCGGGTTCAGCCTGCTCGCCATGGGGCTGATCTACAAACCGCTGCTGCTCGACACCCTCGACCCGCTGTTCCTGCAAACCGTCAGCCGTCTCGGCCCGCTGGCCCATGGGCTGTTTTTGACCCTGGTGGTACTGAACCTGGTGATCGGCTTCCAGGCCATCGGCGCGTTGATGGTGGTGGGTTTGATGATGTTGCCGGCCATCGCTTCACGTTTCTGGAGCCGGCGCCTGCCGGTGTTGATTGCGGTATCGGCGGTGCTGGGATGCCTGTCGGTGTGGCTTGGCTTGTTGTTGTCGTTCTACTACTCACTGCCCAGCGGCCCGGCGATTGTGCTGGTGGCTGGCGCGGGGTACCTGCTGTCCGTGGTCTTCGGTCCGGTGCACGGTTTGCTGCGCCGCCCGCCCCTGCTTACATCCCAATGAGGTGTTTCCCGATGCGCGCTCTACTCGTGCTGTTCAGTCTGCTGCTGCCGCTGTCGATGGCCCAGGCCGCCGACAAACTCCAGGTGGTCACCAGCTTCAGTATTCTCGATGACATCACTCACCAGATCGGTGGCGATCACATCCAGATCAGCAACATGGTCGGCCCGGATGCCGACGCCCACACCTACGAGCCCACGCCGGACGACGCCAAGGCGCTGCTCAAGGCCAAGCTGATCATCAAGAATGGTCTCGGTTTCGAACCTTGGCTGGACCGCCTGGTCACCAGCACCGAAACCAAAGCCACAGTAGTCACCGCCAGTAAGGGCGTGATCTCCCACACCATGGAAGAAGACGGCGAAACCATCCCCGACCCGCACGCCTGGCACAACCTGGCCAACGCTGAAATCTACGTGAACAACATCACCAAGGCGCTGGTGGCCGCCGACCCAGCCAATACCGCCGATTACCAGCGCAACAGCCAAACCTACCTGAAGGAAATCTATCGCCTGCTGGCCGAAGCCAAGACCAAGTTCGGTGCCCTGCCACCCGGCAACCGCCGCATTGTCACCTCCCATGACGCCTTCGGTTACCTGGGCCAGGCCTATGGCATTCAGTTCCTTGCACCTCAAGGCCTGTCTACCGAACGGGAACCCTCTGCCGCTGAAGTCGCTGCGCTGATCACCCAGATTCGCAAAGACAAGGTCAAGGCCGTATTCATGGAAAACATCAAGGACTCGCGCCTGCTCAAGCAGATCGCTGACGAAAGCGGCGCGCAGATCGGCGGCACGCTGTACTCCGACGCCCTCGCCGCCGAAGGCCCCGCCAGCACGTTTACCGGACTGTTCGAATACAACCTCAACACCTTGTGCGCGGCCCTGAGCAAGCCATGAACCTGAGCATGCTCGAACTGGAAGGGGCGGCCATCGGCAGTCGCTTTCCACTCAAACCGGTGCTCGACGCGCTGGCGTGGAACAGCGATGGCTTGATCGCCGCCATCGCCCAGCAACACGGCAGCGGCGCGGTGTTGATGCTGGCCTGGATGAACCGCCAGGCCCTCAACGAAACCCTCGCTACCGGGCAAGTCTGCTATTGGTCGCGCTCGCGCCAGCAACTGTGGCGCAAAGGCGAAAGCTCCGGTCACTGGCAACAGTTGGTAGAAGCACGCCTGGATTGCGACGGCGACGCGGTGCTGCTGATCGTCAACCAACTCGGCCCTGCCTGCCATACCGGCCGGCCCACCTGTTTCTACAACGCCATCGATGGCGACCACGTCCACATCATCACGGAGCCCAGAGCATGATCCGCAAGAACCCTTCCGGCGATCTGCCAGTGATTGCCGAATCGGCCTATGTCGACAAAACAGCCATCATCTGCGGCAAGGTCATCATCGGCGAGAACGTCTTCGTCGGCCCATACGCGGTGATCCGCGCCGACGAAGTCGACGCCAGCGGCGCCATGGACCCGATCACCATCGGCGCCAATTCCAATATCCAGGACGGCGTGGTGATTCACTCCAAATCCGGCGCGGCAGTCACCATCGGCGAATTCACCTCCATTGCCCACCGCTCCATCGTCCACGGCCCGTGCTCGGTGGGCGATCGCGTGTTCATCGGCTTCAACAGCGTGCTGTTCAATTGCGCCGTGGGCGACGGTTGCGTGGTGCGCCACAACTCGGTGGTCGATGGCCGCGACTTGCCGGCCGCGTTCTACGTGCCCTCCACCACCCGCATCGGGCCCAACACCGACCTGTCGCAATTTCCGCCGGTGAGCGTCAGTGCCTCTGAGTTTTCCGAAGACGTGGCACGCACCAACGTTGATTTGGTGCGCGGCTACAAAGCCCTGCAAAACGAGTTCTGAACCATGAGCCGCCTGCTGATCCGCAACGCCCGCCTGGTCAATGAAGGCCAGATTTTCGACGCCGATGTGCTGGTCGCCAATGGCCGTATCGAGAAGATCGCCAGCAGCATCACCGGCTGCAATGCGCCGCTGGCCATCGACGCCAAGGGCCAATGGCTGCTGCCGGGCATGATCGACGACCAGGTGCACTTTCGCGACCCCGGCGCGCCGGACAAAGGCAGCTTTTACAGCGAGTCCCGTGCGGCGGTGGCTGGCGGCATCACCAGCGTGATGGACATGCCCAACACCAACCCGGCCACCCTTAACCTGGAAGCCCTGGCCGATAAAAAGCGTCGTGCGGCCCTGCACTCGGTGGCCAACTACGGCTTTCACTTTGGGGTGAGTAACGACAATCTCGACACGGTCGCGGCCCTCGACCCCTGTGAAGTGGCCGGAGTCAAAGTGTTCATGGGCGCTTCCACCGGCAATATGCTGGTGGACGATCCACGGATTCTGGAGCGCCTGTTTGCCGAAGTGCCGACCATCCTGCTGGCCCACTGCGAACACACGCCAAGTATCCAGGCCAACGAACTGCGCTTGCGCGAGCGTTTCGGCGACAACATTCCCGCCGTCGCCCACCCGCTGATCCGCGATGCCGAGGCCTGCTATCGCTCGTCGTCTTTCGCGGTGGAGTTAGCAAAGCGCCACGACACACGCTTGCATGTGCTGCACCTCACCAGCACCCGGGAACTGGCACTGTTCGACGACAAGCCCCTGGCACAAAAACGCATCACCGCTGAAGTCTGCATCCATCACTTGCTGTTCGATGACCGCGACTATCACCGCCTCGGCCATCAGATCAAATGCAACCCGGCGATCAAGACCCGCGCCGACCGCGACGCGCTGCGCCAGGCGTTATTGAGTGATCGTCTGGATGTGATTGGCACTGACCATGCGCCGCATACCTGGGCGCAAAAACAGCTGGCGTATCGTGAAGCGCCGTCAGGGTTACCGCTGGTGCAACATGCGCTGCCGGCGTTACTGGAGTTGGTGGCAGACGGCCTGCTGCCGCTGACTACGCTGGTCGCCAAGACCAGCCACCGGGTCGCCGACCTGTTTGCTATCCCGGATCGCGGTTATCTACGCGAAGGGTATTGGGCCGACCTGGTGCTCATCAAACCCGAGCCCGAAGGCAAGCCGGTGAGCGAAGAACCGATCCTCGCCCGCTGCGGCTGGACACCTTTTGCAGAACGCAGCTTTCGCCACAGCGTCAGCACCACCCTGGTCTCCGGCCACCTGGCCTGGCACAACGGCCAGGTGGTCGACAGCTGCCAGGGTTTGCCGCTGCATTTCTTGCGTTAGGCGCGGGGTTTGACCGTGCCGCAGTCGTTGCCCAACCACTGCGCGTGGGTGTCCAGGCTGCCCTTCTGCTGAATGCCGGTGGCATTGAAGGTACCGTTGACGGTGGTGGTGAATTCTTTCTGGCTCTGGAAAGTGGCGACACCGGTGCCCTGGGCTTTCGGGCAACTGAAGCGGAATTTCCACTGGTTGCCGGTCTTGTCGGTCACCTCCTGTTTGCAGCCCGATTGCGGGTCGGTCAGGGGGATCGAGTCAGACGCGACCTGCGCCGGCGTCAGGCACACCTGCACGCCTTTGCCGGCCATGGTGATGCCCTGTTTTTCGAGCATGGCACGTTGTTCAGGGGTCATTTGTTGCTTGAGCTGACCGAGGATCAGGGACAAGTCCGGCAGGTCCTGGTTATCGACTTTCATATTGCTGGTGGTCAATTCCCACAAGCCCGGCGCCAGCATCTGCGCCTGCGCTGCCACCGGCAGCGACAAACCAACAACCAAGGACAAGCAGAGCAGACGAGCATTCATCGGGTAACTCCTGAGCAATTGTGGGCGTTAGACGCTGCAAAGGCGCCAGTGTTGCACGCCAAATAAAATAGCGACATTCACAGCCGAACATGGTCTGTTAGGCATTGGATTGCCTGGAGTACCGACGTCCATGGATTTCTTCGGCCCGCACCTGCTCGCCTACGTCATCGCCACACTGCACTTTCTCGGGACTCTCGCCGCGATCCACGCGGTGTTGACCGTCAGGACCGCCCAAGGCTCGATCGCCTGGGCCTTGTCGCTGATGTTCATGCCCTACCTCACGCTGATTCCCTACCTGATCTTCGGCCGCAGCACCTTCGACGCCTACATCCAGGCCCGTCGCCAGGCCAACCAGGAAATGCACACCGCCATCACCGAGCTGAACTGGCGCCCCTGGGTCGAAGAAGCCCTGGCCGCGCGTAACTCCAGTGCCTACGCTTCTTTGCGCGCCATGCCCAAACTGGGCCGTATGCCGTGCCTGGCCAACAATGAAGTACGCCTGCTGGTGAATGGCGACGCCACCTTCAGCGCGATCTTCGACGCGATCCGTACCGCCAGGACGGCCGTGCTGTTCCAATTTTTCATCATTCATGACGACCAACTTGGCCGGCAACTTCACGCGCTGCTGAAGGAAAAAGCCGCCCAAGGCGTGAGCATCTACGTGCTCTACGACCGCATCGGCAGCCACGCCCTGCCCCATCGCTACGTGCAATCGCTGCGCGACGCCGGGGTGCAGGTCAAGGCTTTCGCGACCCGCAGTGGCTGGCTCAACCGCTTCCAGGTCAACTTCCGCAACCATCGCAAAATCGTGGTGGTGGATGGCATCACCGGGTTTGTCGGCGGCCATAACGTGGGGGATGAATACCTGGGCAAAAAACCGCCGTTGGCGCCGTGGCGCGATACCCATGTGCAGGTGAAGGGCCCGGTGGTGGCGTGCCTGCAGGAGTCGTTTGCCGAAGACTGGTTCTGGGCGGCGCGGGAACTGCCGCCGCTGATTCTGCCGGACGCCTACCCCGAAGACGGTGTGCTCTGCCAATTGCTCGCCAGCGGCCCGGCCGATCCGTATGAAACCTGCTCGCTGTTTTTCGTCGAGGCCATTCACGCAGCGACCGAACGGGTGTGGATCACCAGCCCGTATTTCATCCCCGACGAAGCCGTGTTTGCCGCCCTGCGCCTGGCAGTACTGCGCGGTGTGGACGTCCGCCTGCTGCTGCCGTCGCGGCCGGATCACCGCATTGTGTATGCCGCCTCCAGCCTCTACGCCATCGAAGCCGTACGCGCCGGGGTGCGAGTGTTCCGCTACACGCCGGGGTTTCTGCATCAGAAGGTGGTTTTGGTGGACAGCGAAATCAGCGCCATCGGCAGTGCGAATATGGACAACCGCTCGTTCCGGCTGAATTTTGAAGTGATGTTGCTGACCGTCGATGAAGCCTTTGCCAAAGAGGTGGAACAGATGCTGCTGGATGACTTCGCGCAGGCCCATGAAGTCAGCCAGGAAGAAAGCCGCGAAACCCGGCGTTTGCAACAACTGGGGATGCGAGTGGCGCGCTTGATCTCACCCATCCTTTAACCAGATAACACAAAACAAAATGTGGGAAGGGGCAAGCCCCCTCCCACTCAGCGGTACAGATCCTCCCGCGTCCACGGCAGTTCATGGCTGCCATCGGCATGGGGCTTGACCGCCAGGATCTGGTGCAGGTTGATCCAACCCCGTGCAAACGCATAGGCGCAACCGGCCAAGTACAAGCGCCAGATACGCAACGCCTGCTCCGGCACCATCTTCGCCGCTGCCTCCAGGTTGTCTTCCAGCCGCTCGCTCCAATGGTCCAGGGTGCGGGCGTAATGCAGGCGCAGGCTTTCGACGTCGACCACTTCCAGCCCGACTTCGCTGATTTCGGCGGTCATCATCGCCAGGTGTGGCAGTTCACCGTTGGGGAACACGTAGCGCTCGATAAACTCACCTGCGCCACGGCCCACCGGGCGGCCGTCGGTGTGCTTGGCGGTGATGCCATGGTTCATCACCAGGCCGCATTCACGCACGGCGCCGAACAGGGTCTGGCAGTACTGCGCCAGGTTGGCGTGGCCGACGTGTTCGAACATGCCCACGCTTACCACTTTGTCGAAACGGCCATCCTGGGGCAGATCGCGGTAGTCCAGCAGTTGCAGGTCGATCTGGTCGTCCAGGCCCTCGGCGCTCACCCGCTCCCGAGCCAATGCCAACTGCTCCTTGCTCAAGGTGATACCAAACACCTTCACCCCGAATTCCCGCGCCGCAAAACGCGCCAGCCCGCCCCATCCGCACCCGACGTCGAGCAAATACTCGCCCGGCTGCAAGCGCAGCTTGCGGCACAGGTGGCGGAATTTGTCTTGTTGGGCCTGGTCGATGGATTCGCTGCCGGTTTCGAAATAACCGCAGGAGTACGCCATGTCCTGGTCCAGCCACAGCTGGTAGAACGCGTTGGACAGGTCGTAATGGTAGGAAATGGCCGCGGCGTCGGTGGCCTTGTCGTGGATCGAGCGCACCGGATGACTGCCACCGTCGTCCTCGACTAGAGCATGACTCAGCTCATCACACACCCGGATCACTTCGCTGATAGAGCCTTCCAGTTCCAGTTTGCCCTCGACGAAGGCTTCGCCCAATGAGTCGAGCGTGGGATGGGTCAGTTGCGAGACGACCGTGGGGTCCTTCACCACGATGGTCACACTGGGCTCGGGGCCCAAGTTGAATTCATGGCCGTCCCAGAGTCGCAGACGCAGCGGTAGCTGAAGATTCTGTAAGGCCGGTGGAAGTTGCGCGAGCATGAGTAGTCCCCCCTTGTTTCAGACGTCTGAAATGAGGGTAGACCATCCCAATAAAAGTAGGAGGCTATCGATTTGATAGCCCGCTTCTATGGAGCTCGGCGCTGGAGCAGACCGTCCTGGACCCACTGTTTCAGCCATGTAACAGCCTGCAGCGACGCACCCTCTGCATAAGTGACTGCCAGTTGCTCGCACAGTTCTGCGAAGGTCCAACCGGTCGTCACCATGCCGGACAATGCGAAGGCCTCTGCGGGTTCCAGGCTGCGGTAATGGCACACATGCAGATGGCGCCACACCAGGCAAATCTGTGCGAGGTCCAAGCTGTGGCTGTCGGGGAAGTCCGTGCCATCCTTGCTGGCACGCCAGATGGCGACGCTGTTGAAGTGGCACAGTCGCTGTTGCACGGACGGCACCAGGGTGACTTGCAAACCCGGCCAATCCTCAGGCGGCAGCAGCGCCATGTCATTCAGGGTCAGCGGTTGGCCTTCCAGCGCATCGAACGCCAGGGTGAAGGCCCACTCCAACTGGGCCAGCTCCGCCAACGGTGCACTTTGCTCGGCCACCAGATGCTCGTGGATAAACGCCGGCAAGCGCTCGCCGAGCCAACGCAGGCTGTAATGGGCCGACGGATAACGGCGTACATACGCGTGGGTCAGCGCGGCAAACTCATCATCCCCCAGCCAATACAGGATGGCGCTGAAGTCATGCCGCAACACCTCCTGCAACCGTGCGATATAGGCGTTGTGGTAGATCGCCAGGCCCGTGTCCACATCCAGCGTTGGCCCGCCGAGTAAGGTCGCGGCGAAGCCACTGTTGGCATCCGGCGTTTGCGCTAATAAATGCTGTTCGAAGGCCAACTGCCAATCGGTCAGGCGCATAGCGCTCTCCTGGCCAAGGCCGTGGCGCCCAGTTCGCGGGCTTTGCTCAACTCGGTGAGCAGCTCCTCGAATGGCGGAAAATGGTCATCGCGCTCCAACAATGTCGAGACCGGCCCCAAATGCTCCAGCGTCTGTTGATACAGCGCCCACACCGGATCACATACCGGGTGGTCGTGGGTATCGACTACGTAGTCGCCATAGTCCATATGCCCCGCCAGATGCAGCTGGCGAATGCTATCGGGCGGCAAGTTGCGGATAAAGGTCCAGGCATCGAAGCCATGGTTGCGCGAACTGACGTACACATTGTTCACGTCCAACAACAACTGGCAGCCCGACAGATGGGCCAGGGCGTTGAGGAATTCCCACTCGGTGAACTCATCCGACTTGGCGCGCACATAACTGGAGACGTTTTCCAACACCAGCGGGCGCTGCAGTACGTCCTGCACTTGGCGAACGCGGCTGGCGACGTGATAAAGGCTTTCTTCGGTGTAAGGCAGGGGCAGCAGGTCATGCAACTGGTGCGCACTGCCGCGGCTCCAGCACAGGTGATCGGAAACCCACGCCGGCTGGATGCGCTCGGCGAGCTGTTTGATTTGTTTCAGGTAATCGATATCGAGGGCGTGCGGCCCGCCGATGGACAGGGACACGCCGTGCATGACCAAGGGATAGCGCTCGGCTATCGCGTCCAGGAAGTACAAGGCTTTACCGCCCTGCACCAGATAATTTTCGGAGATCACTTCGAACCAATCCACGGCCGGCGATTGTTCAAGGATCTGCTGGTAGTACTCACTGCGTAAACCCAGGCCGTAACCCAGACTTGGAAGGGAAGCGGACATGACTGACTCCTGGGGAAAGTGTCCGCAGCGCAAGGGGCTGGCGCTGCGGTTGCACCCGTTGCCGGTTATTCGCCGACTTTGCCGCCAGCCGCGTCACACGCTGCCTTGGTCATGGACTTGAAGCCGTGGCCCTTGCAGACCGCTTGGCCTTTGCAGGCGTTTTCAGCGGTCTTGCAGTCGTTCATGCCTTTGCAGGAGGTCACACCGTAGCAGTGCACTGGCGCGTCAGCCGCTTGTACCTGGGTGGCAACACCGGCAAACATGGTAGCGGCGGCCATCGCCAGAGCAGCACCAGCAGCAGCGGATTTAATGTTCATTGTTAAAGTCCTCATGATCGGTAGGGGTGTCGGTCTGAACGGATTGCTCAGTCTCGACACACCACTAGAGTGAGGCCCCCCGACGGCGTTACAGCAGTGTGCAAAGATTTCTGAAAATTATTCGTCGAGCTTCAACAGCGGTTCGTGGAAGCGCAGCAAACGCCCGGCGTTTCCCAACACCAGCAACGTGCTGAGGTTGTGCAGCACCGCCGCGATCATCGCGCCTGCGGCACCCAGCCAGCCAAACGCGGCGAACACCACAATCGCCAGCGTCCAGCCCAGACCGATGATCACATTGACCTGCAACGTGTGCCGGCATTGGCGACTCAACCGCACACAGGTGCCCAGGCGGCGCAGGTCGCTGCCGATCAGCACCACGTCCGCCGAGGCCAGCGCGATGTCTGCCCCGCCCGCCCCCATCGCTACGCCAACCACCCCAGCCTTGAGCGCCAGGGAATCGTTGATCCCATCGCCCACCACCATCGGCCGGAAGCCGCTGCCGATTTCCCCCAGCACGCGGTTGAGCTTGTCCTCGGGCAACGCCTGGGCTTCGACATCGCTGATGCCCACGTCCAGGGCCAGGCTGTCGGCCACGCTTTGGCGGTCGCCCGTCAGCAGCAATTGGCGGCCCAGGCCCAGCTCGCGAAGCTCCTGCAAAGCTTGACGCGCTTCCGGCTTGACGCTGTCGGCCAACAGCAGCCAGGCGAGAAATTGCCCGTTCAGCGCCAGCCCGGCAATCGGGCCGTCATGGTTGGGCACGCCCGTGGTGGCAATGCCCAACTGCGCGAATAACTCCGGCCGCCCAAGGGCCGCTTCGCCCTGCTCTGTGTGTGCCACGACGCCCAGGCCCTGGCGTTCGCGAATATCCGTGAGCGCCAGCATTTGGGCCTGAGTCGCCAACCCCGCCAACGCGCGGCTGACCGGGTGGCTACTGGCCGAACCAAGGCTGGCCGCAAGGTTTAGCAGCGCCTGGCGATCGGTCGAGGATGTCTCGATGGACTGCAATCGCAGCGTGCCATAGGTCAGCGTGCCGGTCTTGTCGACCACCAGTGAGGTCAAGTCCGCCAGCTCTTCCAGGAACGCCGAGCTGCGAATCAGAATCCCATGACGCGCCGCCACCGCGATCCCGGCAATCGCCGTGGCCGGTGCCGACAGCACCAACGCACACGGACACGCCGCCACCAACACGGCGAGCATCGCCTGCGCATCGTTGGTCACAAACCAGGTAACCGCCGCCAGCAGCAGCACCAGCACCATATAGCTGCCCGCGTAGCGCTCCAGCAGCCGCGTGATCGGTGGCTTGGACCGCTCGGCGTTCTGCATCAGCGCGATGACCTTGCCCAAGGTCGACTCGTTGCCGGTGCGCGTCACTTCAAGACGCAGCAGGCCGTCGAGGTTGATCGCACCGCCAAATACCTGCACACCCACGCTCGCCTCCAAGGGCACCGACTCGCCGGTGATCGGCGCCGTGTCCAGGCTCGCCTGGCCGGACAACACCACACCGTCGGCGGGCACGCGGTCACCGGCACGCACTTCGACGATATCGCCGGTGTTCAACGTACCGTTGTCCACCTCGACAATGCTGCCGTCGGCCTGCACCAACCGCGCATGGCTGCGGGTCAGCTTGCCCAGAGCATGGATCGCTTCCTGAGAGCCGATCACGCTGCGCTCTTCCAGTACATGGCCGAAGATCATAATGATCGGCAGCAACGCCGCCGTCAGCAGATCGCCGGTGGCCCAGGCGCCGAGCATGGCCAAGGCGATAAGTTGATCGGTGATCCCATGCAAACTGGGGAACCGCAGGCTGTACCACGCCGAACGCATCACCGGCACGGCCACCAGCAGCGAAGCCACGCCCAGCAGCAGCTGACTGACGCCCGTCTGGTCCGGCGCCAGCCAGCGCCACACCAGGCCCAGTACGAGCAAGCCCAGCGCCAGCATGGCCAGGGTCAATTGCCGGGCAGCGCTGCGCTGCTCGGCGGAGGTCAACATAGGTGCGCTCATTGCTCGGCTCCCTGGATGATCAAGCGGGAGTCGTCTTTAGGGTCGACCGTGGTCACGGAACCCGCCTGGCCGAGAATCTTCGGCAGGCGCTCGCGGTACAGCCGCAGCAGCAAACCCGGGTCTTTGACCTGGGCGAGGCTGGTGACCGTGGCGGTTTGCGCCTTGGCACTGGCCAGGCGCTCGCTGGCCTGGGCGTGGGCAACCTGCACCACACGATCCGCTTGCTGATTGGCGGTTTGGGTGAGTTTTTCCGCTTCGGTGCGCGCATTGGCCACCGCTTTATCGGCTTGCTGACTGGCCGTCAGCACCGCATTGAACGCATTCACCGCCGGGCTCGGCAGGCTCGATTGCACATCAACGCGAGTGACTTCGATGCCCAAACCCAGGCCGCTGGAGGTCAACTCCGACAGCCGCTTATTGATGCCTTGCACCAGGTCACCGCGCAAGCGCTCCCGCCGTTCGGCGGCGCTGTTGTCGGTGCCGATCAGTTCCGGACGCGCCACCAGAATCGTGTCCAGATCCCGCGCCGCCGTCAGGGCCACGGCGCTGCGCGTGACCAGCCGATCCAAGGCCGGCAACACATGCTCGCCCTGCAACACAAAGGAATACGGTTCGGTGACCTTGTAGAACACCCGCACATCCAACTGCACCACGCCGGCATCGCCAGTCAGCAGATAACCGGAACCGGCCAGCGCATCGCTCAGCGGCGTGGCGAAGCTGGCCACGCGGTCAGCCTGCACCGCCGCCTCCGAACGCAGCAGGTTTTCCACCCGCCGCTCGATCACGCGGTCGGCAGCCGGCAGCAACACCACTTGCTCAAAGGGCTGCGGCCAGGCCAACAGCAAGCCAGCATTCTGGATGCGGTCGAGGGCGCCGAAGTGCAGCACCACGGCGCGGTTCTGCGGGTCGATCTGGCGCACATTGGAAAATGCCCAGGCCAAGGCCGCCAACACGGTCACCGCGTACAGCGCCATGAAGGTCAGGCGCCCGGCCTGGATCCACGGGCTGTCCGGGCTGTCACGCTCGGTCATGGCTGGACGTCCTTCGGCCCGTCCACCAGTGCGCGAAACGGCGCGGCGTCGGTGCGCAGGATGATCTTGGTGCCCGGCGTCACCACGGTGCCCAAGGTATCCAGCGAGCGCAGCAAGTTGTACAGCTGAGGATTGCCGGCGTAGGCCCGCCCGTAAATCTGCGCGGCCTCGACTCGCGATTGGGCTTCGATATCGGCGGCTTTGACTGTGGCGTCAGCCTGCACGATCCGCGCGTCGCGCTCGGCGGCGGAGCGGATCTGCGCTGCTTCGCGCTTGCCCACGGCGGTGCGTTCGGTGGCGATGGTTTCGCGCTCGGCACGCATGCGGTCGACGGTGGCGGTGAGGGTCACCGACGGCAGCGTCAGGCGCTCGATGCCGACCTGGGCGACGCGCACGCCGTAGGTGGTGAGCAATTGTTGATCAATCTGCTGGCGCAATTGCGCTTCGAAATCGGCGATGCGCACTTGGCTGGCATCCGTATTGATCAGGCTGGACAGATCAAAACTGGCTGCCGTGGTTTCCAGCGCCGAGCCGACGAAGGTGCGGATCTGCCGCGCCGCCTCATCCGGCTGATTTTGTACTGCACGCATAAAGCGCTGCACATTGTCGGCATCGCCTTGCACCTGCCACGCCACATAGGCCTGCACGATGATGCGCAGGCCATCGCGGGTGCCCACGTCCTGCAAACCGCTGGAGGTGGTGCGCAGGCGCAGGTCCACCGGGATCGCCGCTTCGAACGGCGCCGGCCAGCGCCAGCCCAGGCCCGGCTCCAGCAGCACCCGCGATGGGTTGCCGAACCGCGTGATCACCGTGGCTTCGCCGGAACGCACTTGCACCAGGCTGGCCGCTGCGACCGCAAACAACACCAGCAACGCGGCCCAGGCCATGCGCCGCCAAGGGAAAGGGCCAGCAGCGTGCACGTCACCGTGGTGGTGGTGGCCATGATGATGGTGATGACCGTGATCGTGAGAATGAGCGCTCAACAGACAGACTCCTTATTGAACGGCTTTACGCGGCAGCGAGGGATCGGCCGGCAAGGTAAAAGAACGCAGATCGATCGTCGGTGCGCCATCGGCGCCCAGGCGATGATCCAGAATCAGCAGCCTGGCGTGGGCCAGACCTTGGCTGAGTTGGCCGAGGTACTGTTCCAGCACGAAGGCTTGGCCGGCGCTGGCGTAGGCCTTTTGTTCGGCGGTGAAACGCAGGTTGGCCGCCTGGGCGCCGGCATTCACTTCGTGGGCAGTCGCCGTGGCTTGATCGCGGGCGGTGCTGGCTTGCAGCAGGGCTTGGTTGGTCTGCTCGCTGGCCGCGCCACGTTCGCGGGAGATCAGGGCCTGGGCACCGATCTGCGCGGCTTGCACGCCGTGATAGGCATTGGCGGCGCCGGCCGGTGGGTGGATGGCTTCGACCACGGTGGCGAGGATTTCCACACCACTGTGGAGTTTGCGCAAATCCGCCTGCACGGCGCGGCCCACTTCGTCAGCCAGGCTGGTGCGCTGCTCGCCGAGCAATTCGTCGAGGGTGCGCGAAGCAAAATCGTGCACGAGGATGCGGCTGGCGGTGCTGCGGATCAGGCTCGGCACGTCCGCGCTGTTATAGGTGGCGGCCAGCGCGGCCTCGTCGCTCAGGCCGATGCGGTAGACGAAGCGCACATCCATATTGACGATCTGGAAGCCCTGTTTGTCGCCGCTGCTGCTGGCGATGACCTGGGATTTGTCGTTCACATGGCTGGCGTCCCACAAGCGATTGGCAATCAACGGCGCCGGGCCTTCCGCTGGGGCCAGTTCGGGAGAGGCGGCTTCGCTGACGCTGGTGGCCAGTTCGTGCACCACGCCGTTTTCCACCTTGATCACACGGCCCAACGGCCACGGCAATCCGGCATGCAGGCCAGGGCCGAAGACCTGCACCGGTTTGCCGAAGCGCTCATAAATCCCACGGCCTTGCAGGGGCACTTCATGCACGCCGGTCAGCGCCCAGCCGACCGCCAGCACCACCAGCAACACCGGCCAAAACGCGCGGCGCATGTAGGTAAAGGCCCAGATTTGCCGCAGATCGATGCCGAAGCGGTTGTGCAATTCGTGCTGCAACGCCAGCAAAGGTTGTGGCGGCCAGCGCAGCAACCCGGCGATAAAACTTTGCGCCATCAGGCGCGGTTCGAGGTGCGGTTGGCGCGGGCTGAACAGTGACAGCGCGCCTCTGAACAGAAACTCCACCGCCACCAGCGCCGGCAGCAGGCCCACCAACACCGCCAGGCGCAACGGCCATACAGACTCGGCGCCAGCAAACAGCAGGCAAATCGCGCTGACCACCAGGCAACTGATCGCCACCCGGTTCACCTGCGCCAGTTGCGAAGCTTCCGGCCATTGCGCGACGGTTTCCTGGGCCAGGCGTCGTTCGAACACCAGCAAGCCAAACGCCAGGGCCAAGGCCAGCGCGGCGCCGATGCTGGCGGATTGACCGACAGCTGCAGCCGGCAACGCCAGGTTCCAGAACTCGACGATGCTGACCAGCGCCAGCAGCGACCAACCCGCGAGCCAAAGCACGGGCGTGCCGATCTGTCCGACCAAGCGCCCTGCCAGGCGTGCATAGCGACTTGTTTCTTCCTGCTTCAATTCAACCGTCGGCGCTTCAAGCGCCTGGGCGCGCCAATCGGCTACCCACCACGCCGACTGCAGGCAGGCCACCAGCACCAGCAACGCCGAGGCGCAGTTGATCAGCACCACCGGCCAGATCGACACCGGCGCAAACAGCGCGACAAACAACGCCAGCACCCAACCGCCTACGGCCAGGACCGTCAGGCCGATACCGGCCTGGCGCAACCGACGGGCATGGAACAGCCCCTGCTGAAAACGCGGCAGGCCTTCAACCGAAGCGCCGTCAGCTTCTAGATCCACTTGCATCCCGACACGCCCGCTTGCACATAATTCGTTACGATATAACACGTGGCGTGAAATTTTTGTTTGATGAACAGCGTTTTAAGCGGTACATCGATCCAATGTGGGAGGGGGCTTGCCATATCGTGACTAAACCCCCATAAACACGCGCCATCACTGGTGAACACCGTGATTAATCGGCACACTCCAAGCCAGTTTTTCGCGGGCTCACGGACAAGGAAGCGTCACCCCCCATGATTTCGATCTATCAGCTCAAACCGCGTTTTCAAAACCTGCTGCGCCCCCTCGTGCAGCGCCTCTACGACAACGGCACCACCGCCAACCAGATCACCGTGCTGGCCGGGGTGATTTCCCTGCTGGTGGGCCTGCTGATCGCCAGCTTCGCCCACCACCTGTGGCTGTTTGCGCTGATCCCGCTGTGGATGATTGCGCGCATGGCCCTCAACGCCATCGACGGCATGCTCGCCCGTGAATTCGGCCAGCAATCGCGCCTGGGCGCCTACCTCAACGAACTGTGCGACGTGATCGCCGACAGTGCGCTGATCCTGCCCTTTGCACTGATCCCAGGCGTGAGCCTGGCGCCGGTGTTGCTGGTGGCCTTGCTCGCGGTGTTCAGCGAATACGCCGGTGTGCTCGGGCCGATGGTCGGTGCATCGCGGCGCTACGACGGGCCGATGGGCAAGAGTGATCGGGCCTTTGTACTCGGCGTGCTGGCCACCGGTGTAGCGCTGGGCTGGCTCGGCGCGGGTTGGGTCGACACGGTGATGTGGCTGGTCGCCGCCCTGCTCGCCTACACCCTGGTCAACCGCGTACGCCAAGGCCTGAAAGAAACCCCTTCCCCTTCTGCATAAGGATTTTGCGATGCGCGAACAGCAAGCACACACTTTCAGCACCCATGATGGCGTCGAGCTTTTTTACCGACACTGGCCGGCCACTTCCCCTGCGGAGGGCGAGCCGCGCCAGGCGATCGTGCTGTTCCATCGCGGCCACGAGCATTCGGGGCGCATCGCCCATCTGGTCGATGAGCTGAACCTGCCCCAATTCGACTTCTTCGCCTGGGACGCCCGCGGCCACGGCCAATCCCCCGGCGAGCGTGGCGACAGCCCCAGCTTCGCCACCAGCGCCCGCGACGTGCAGACCTTCTGCGACCATATCGGCGCCACCTATGGCATCGAAGAGGAAAACTTCGCCGTCATCGCCCAAAGCGTCGGCGCGGTGATTGCGGCCACTTGGGTCCACGATTACGCGCCGAAAATCCGTGCGCTGGTGCTCGCCTCGCCAGCGTTCAAGGTCAAGCTGTACGTGCCGTTCGCCCGTCCAGGCCTGGCACTGATGCGCAAGTTTCGCGGCAACTTTTTCGTCAACAGCTACGTCAAGGCCAAGTTCCTCAGCCATGATCCGGAGCGGGTGGCGTCCTACGACAGCGATCCGCTGATCACCAAGGCCATCTCGGTGAATGTTCTGCTGGGCCTGTACGAAGCGGCCGACCGGGTTGTAGCCGACGCCCAGGCGATCCAGGTACCGACTCAACTGCTCATCTCCGGCTCCGACTTCGTGGTGCATCGAAAGCCCCAACAACAATTTTTCGACCGCCTTGGCAGCCTGAAAAAAGAGCTGCACATCCTGCCCGGTTTCTTCCACGACACCCTTGGCGAACGTGACCGCGCCGTGGCGGTGAGCAGCGCCCGGCGCTTTATCCTGCAAAACTTTGCACACCCGCTGGACCGCGCCTCCCTGCTCGACGCCGATAAACTCGGCGCCACCTGCGCCGAGTCCGAATCCCTCGCCGCGCCGCTGCCGCGCAATTCCCTGCGCGACCTGTACTGGCGCATGACCCGCGCCAGCATGGGCCTGGGCAAGAACCTGTCGGATGGGGTGAAACTGGGCTTCGACACCGGTTTCGACTCCGGCAGCACCCTGGACTACGTGTACCGCAATACGCCCACCGGCAAGGGCGGCCTGGGGCGGATGATCGACACCAACTACCTCAATTCCATCGGCTGGCGCGGCATCCGCCAGCGCAAGCTCAACGTCGAGGAACTGCTGCGCCTGGCCATGGCCAAGCTGCGTGGCGATGATCGCGAAGTGCGTATCGTCGATATCGCCGCCGGCCACGGGCGTTACATCCTGGAAGCCTTGCAGGGCGTGTCGCCGCTGCCGGAATCGATCCTGCTGCGCGACTACAGTGACATCAACGTGCGCGACGGTGGCGCGCTGATCCGCGAGAAAGGCCTGGGAGACATCGCGCAATTCGTCAAAGGCGATGCGTTCGACCGCGCCGATCTGGCCGCTCTGGACCCCAAGCCGACCTTGGCCGTGGTGTCCGGGCTGTATGAATTGTTTGCCGATAACGCCATGGTCCGCGGTTCCCTGGCCGGCCTTGCCGAAGCCGTGGAGCCCGGTGGTTACCTGGTGTACACCGGCCAACCGTGGCACCCGCAACTGGAACTGATCGCCCGCGCATTGACCAGCCACCGCCAAGGTCAGGCCTGGGTGATGCGCCGTCGCAGCCAGGCAGAAATGGATCAATTGGTGGAGGCCGCAGGTTTCCGCAAGATCACCCAGCGTGTGGATGAATGGGGCATCTTTACCGTGTCCCTGGCACAGAAGATCTGAACATGCGCGAACCCGGTTTGTTGAAACCCGCAGTGCTGTGGCTGCTACTGCTGGCACCGCTGTTTTTCAGCACCTACGGCTTTGCCACGTGGGTCACCAGCCAGCGCAGCGACGTGGGCACGCTGGTGTTCGGCTGGGAAACCCATATGCCGTTCTGGGCCTGGACCATCGTGCCCTACTGGTCCATCGACCTGCTGTATGGTTTCTCGCTGCTGCTGCCGAGCACCCGTCACGAACTCAAGCAACATGCGCTGCGCCTGCTGAGTGCCCAAGTGATTGCGGTGAGCTGCTTCCTGATCTGGCCGCTGCGCTTCACCTTCGAACGGCCGGAGCTGGATGGCGTGTTTGGTTGGCTGTTTGCGGTGCTGGCGGGCTTCGACAAGCCGTTCAACCAGGCACCGTCGCTGCATATCGCGCTGCTGGTGATCTTGTGGGTCA
Organism: Pseudomonas sp. LG1E9; assembly: GCF_003290225.1. NCBI lineage: Bacteria > Pseudomonadati > Pseudomonadota > Gammaproteobacteria > Pseudomonadales > Pseudomonadaceae > Pseudomonas > Pseudomonas sp. LG1E9. The sequence continues at coordinate 638,832 of NZ_CP029983.1, forward strand.
TGTTCCAACGTCATACCCAAGGTTTCTGGCGCTGGCTGGTGCATGGCTGGTTCGCGCTCATCGGGATTTCGGTGCTGACCACTTATCAACATCACTTTATCGACTTACCCACAGGCGCCCTCGCCGGTTGGCTATGCGTGTGGTTGTGGCCGCTGGAACATCCGAGCCCGCTGCTGAATGCACGACTTGCCCGAGATGCGAAGCGCTGGCGGCTGGGCGTGCGTTACGGCTTGGGCGCGCTGGCGTTGATCATCCCGGCCTTTAGCCTTGGCGGGTGGTGGCTGTGGCTGCTGTGGCCAGCGGTTTCCCTGGGGTTGGTCACGGCGAATTACTGCGTGCTGGGGGCTGCGGGTTTCCAGAAGCGCGCCGATGGCCGGCTCACACCCGCCGCTCGCTGGTTGTATGCGCCCTATCTGGCGGGCGCCTGGATCAACTCCCGGCTGTGGACACGCAAACATCCACAGCCTGACCAGATTGTGGATAACGTTTGGCTGGGGCGGATTCCTACCGCAAAGGAGCAGGGTTCGTTCAGCGCCATCGTCGATCTCTGCGCCGAACTGCCGATTAATCCACAGGGGCGCGCCTATCAATGCATTCCCGTGCTGGACCTGATCGCACCGACACCCGCCGAATGCCTGCAAGCGGCTGAGGCCATCGAACGCCTGCGTGCAAGCGGCTCGTTGCTGGTGTGCTGCGCCCTGGGCTACTCACGCAGCGCCACTGCTGTCGCCGCGTGGTTGTTGCACAGTGGGCGAGCCACCACGGTGGACCAAGCGCTGACTATTATTCGTACAGCGCGGACCGATGTGGTCCTGCACCCCGCTCACCGTGAAGCGTTGGAGGGTTTGCCCCATGCCCGCTGATATGGAACTCCAGGTCGTCGCCAGCCTGCTGCGTCGCGGCCGCTCGCTGGATCAGTTATCCACAGGCCTGACCGTGGCCGGTGTGTTGTTCGGCCTGGCGCAGTTGCTGATGCCGAGTGTTACGCCGATCTGCCTGTTGCTCAGCCTGTGGATGATCATCCTCGGGCTGCTGCAAAAGTACTGGGCGCTGCGTGTGGCCTTCGACGCCGACCTGTTCGCGTTGCTGGCCCGTGATACTGAGCGCACCGCCGACCTCGACCAGGCGCTGCAAACCCTCGGCCTGCAATCGCCCAAGCGTGCCGGCCGCCCCTGGACCGAGCGCCGTCGCGGCGCCCTCAAACTGTTGCGCAAACAAGCCTGGCTGCTGAGCGCGCAAGCGCTGCTGACCCTGGGCGTGATCCTCGCCAGCCCTTGGCTGCCTTTCGCCGGATAAGGAATCCCCATGTTCGAACCCGTGGTCGCCACGCTGATTACCTCCATGGCCCGCACCGTCACCGGGGCCCGCAGCCTGTGGCTGGGGTGTGCGCCGGTGCCGGTGCAACGCATCTATTTCGCCAACCACAGCAGCCACGGCGACTTTGTGCTGCTGTGGGCCTCGTTGCCGCAAAACCTGCGCAAATTCACGCGCCCGGTGGCCGGCAGCGATTACTGGAATAAAAGCGCGCTGCGTCGCTACATCATCAACCGGGTGTTCAACGGCGTGCTGATCGATCGCGAACGCAAAGAGCCTGTGGATAACCCTTTGCAGCCGATGCTCGCCGCTCTGGAAGGCGGCGATTCGCTGATCATCTTCCCCGAAGGCACGCGCAATCCGGAGGACGGCTTGCTGCCGTTCAAAAGCGGCCTGTACCACCTGGCAAAAAGTTACCCACAGGCCGAATTGATCCCGGTGTGGATCGCCAACCTCAACCGGGTCATGCCCAAGGGGCGGGTCTTGCCGCTGCCGTTGTTATGCACAACCAGCTTTGGTGCGCCACTGCAACTGGAGGACGGTGAAGATAAGGCGCTGTTCCTGGCCCGTACCCGCGACGCCTTGCTCGCCCTCGCCCCGGAGCATGTCTGACATGGATAGCCAAACCCTGATGTTATTCGGCGGGATCGGCGCGATCCTGGTGCTCGCCTCGCTGATCGGCCTGATCCTCAAACTGCGCACCCGCGGCACGCCAAACGCGGTAATCGACAACCTCAACGCCCGCATCAACGCCTGGTGGGTGATGGTGGTGGTGATCGGCATCGCCTTCTGGCTCGGCACCGGCGCGGTGATCCTGTTGTTCTACGCGGTGTCGTTCTACGCCCTGCGCGAATTCCTCACCCTCACGCCGACCCGGCGCAGCGACTACCCGGCGCTGGTGGCGGCGTTTTACCTGGCGTTGCCACTGCAATACCTGCTGATTTATTCGGACTGGTACGGGCTGTTCTCGATCTTCATCCCGGTGTACGTGTTTTTGCTGCTGCCGATCCTCGCCTCGCTGGGCGGCGACACCACGCACTTCCTGGAACGTGCCTCGAAAGTGCAATGGGGCCTGATGATCGCGGTGTTCTGCGTGTCCTTCGTCCCGGCGTTGCTGACGCTGGACATCCCCGGCTACGAAGGCCGCAACCTGCTGCTGATCGCCTATCTGGTGATCGTGGTGCAACTGTCAGACGTGCTCCAGTACGTGTGTGGGAAATTGTTCGGCAAACACAAGATCGCGCCCAACCTGTCGCCGTCTAAAACCGTGGAAGGCTTTGTCGGCGGGATTTTGCTGTCATCGCTGATCGGTGCGGCGCTGTGGTGGACCACACCGTTCAACCCGTGGCAGTCGTTTTTGATTGCGCTGCTGATCAACCTGCTGGGGTTTGCCGGTGGGATTGTGATGTCGGCAATCAAGCGCGACCGGGGCGTGAAAGACTGGGGCCATATGATCGAAGGCCATGGCGGGATGCTGGATCGGTTGGATTCGGTGTGTTTTGCGGCGCCGATCTTCTTCCACCTGGTGCGCTACTGGTGGACGTGACCCACCGTTCGCAGCACCAACGAGCTTAAAGGCTGACCGATAACCCTTGTGGTGAGCGGGCTTGCCCGCGCTGGGCTGCGCAGCAGCCCCTAACCAGACGCTGAGTTCCAACAGAAGGATCCCGGCGTGCGGCGTATATCGGCGTCATCTTTTGTATCAAAGACCCTGTAAGATACGCCGCACTTAGCCAGGGATGCTCATCATGTTCGATTCGCTCAAAGCCATCAGCCGTCGTGTTGTCGGCGTGTTTCTGACCGTGGTGGGGGCCGTTTTCGGCCAATGGCATCCGCCGCTGTGGCTGCGGGCTATCGGCCGTGGCGTGGCGAAACTGGGCGCTAAAGCCCGCGCTTACCCGCGCCAGACGGGTGCCGGGGTGCTCGGGCTGGTATTGCTCGCGGCGGCTGGCTTCTACGGCTGGCACTGGTATTCCAACCTGCCGCAGCCACACACCGCGAGCTACTCGTTGCACAAACCCAACCTGACTGACTACACCCAGCCCACGCCGGTTGTGGATAACTTGCAGGTGCGTTTCGCCGAATCCGTGGCGCCGCTTGCCGCCATTGGTAAGGCTGTTACCGAGGGCATTACCCTCAAGCCTGAGGTCGCGGGCACCTGGCGCTGGGCAGATGACCGCAGCCTGTTGTTCGTGCCGGAAAAAGACTGGCCCATCGACGCCCATTACACCCTCGATCTGGCCAAGAAAAACCTGCTGGCAGACGGCGTATTGCTGGATCAGTACAGCACCCAGTTCTCCACGCAACCGTTCCGCGCCACCCTGGCCGCCAACGAGTTGTACCAGGATCCATCCAACCCGACGCTGAAACAGCTGGTGGCGACCTTCCGGTTTTCCCACCCGGTGGATGAAGACAACCTACGCAAGCGTGTAACCGTGACCCTCGGCAAAGGCCTGGCCTACCGCGACGCCCAGTTGCCCAATCGCCCGGAAATCACCTTCGACGAGAAGAAGCTCAACGCCTACGTACGCTCCGCCGCCCTGGCCACCCCGCTGGAAAGCACCCCGGTCAGCGCCAAGCTCGACGAAGGCATCAAGGCCCGCGACGGCGGCAATGCCAGCGCCGCGCCATTGGTGGCCGAAGTCACCGTACCCGGCCGCTATCGCCTGACCTTTTCCGGCGCCGAAGTCCGCTTTGTGGATAACGAACGCGCCGAGCCAGAGCCGGTGCTGATGTTCAGCAGTTCCAGCGCGGTAGCCGATGACACCATCGCCGGTAAGGTCCAGGCCTGGTTGTTGCCAGAAAAAGCCCAGGACGACACGCGCCCTTACACCACTAATGAGATCGACGACGCCCTGCTCGCCCGCAGCACCAAGGTCAACCTGACCCACGTGCCCAGCGTCGAACCGCTGAACACCCTGCATGCCTTCAAGTTCAAGGCTCCGGCCGGTCGTGCGCTGTATGTGCGCGTGCCCGCCAACCTGGAAGCCATTGGCGGTTATCTGGCAAAAAATCCTACGGCGTCGCTGGTGAGCATGCCAGCGTATCCGCGCACCTTGCAGTTCCTGTCTGACGGCGCCCTGCTCAGCCTTACCGGTGAAAAACGCTTGGGCTTCATGGCCCGTGGCGTGCCCGGCGCCCACGTGGAAATCGCCCGCCTGTTGCCCAACCAGTTGCAGCACCTGGTGGACCAGAGCAGCGGCAGCTTTGCGCGACCGAACTTCGGCAATGAGTACTTCGATCGCATGGTCGAGCGTCAGTCCCTGGACATTGCGCTGTCATCCAATGACCCGGCCAAAACCGTCTACGACAACGTGGACTTGAGCCACTACCTCACCGCCAACGGCGGCCGTCGCGGCATTTTTGTGCTCAAGCTCAGCCCACAGGATGAGCCGGCCGAGCGTACCTTCGACTACGACCGCAGCAGCACCAGTGACCTGCGGTTTATCGTGGTGACCGACCTCGGCATCATCGCCAAACGCTCCAGCGATGGCAGCCATGACGTGTATGTGCAGTCCATCGGCAATGGTTCTCCGGTGGCCGACGCGCAGGTCGACATCATCGGGCGCAACGGCTTGCCGGTTAGCAGCGGCCACACCGACGGCGAAGGCCATGTGCATTTCGCCAAGCTGGATGAACTGCGCCGTGAGAAAACGCCGCTGATGTATGTAGTCAGTCGCGGTAATGACCAGTCGTTCCTGCCGATTGCCCGTCAGTCTCAGCAGCTGGATTTGTCGCGCTTCGATGTAGGCGGTTTGGAAGAAGACGGTGCGATTGATCGCCTCAGCGCCTACCTGTTTACCGACCGCGGCCTGTACCGGCCTGGCGAAACTGCTCACTTGGGCATGATCGTGCGCAGCGGCAATTGGAAAGGTGCTCTGCAAGGCCTGCCGGTGGAGCTGCAAATCACCGATCCACGGGGTCTGGAAGTGATTCGCCAGCCGCTGAAGCTGTCCGCCAGCGGGTTTGAAACCTTTGACTTCCCCAGCAGCGAAGTCGCCCCCGCCGGGGACTACACCGCGACTTTGCAGTTGATTGGCCAGAAACAGACCCGCACCGACCTGGGCAGTGTCAGCTTCAAGGTCCGCGACTTCGAGCCGGACCGCATGAAAGTCAGCCTGAGCCTGCATGACACGCCGGTACCGGGCTGGATTGCGCCGGACCAGGTGGTGGCCAAAGTCACCGCCATGCACCTGTTCGGCGCCCCGGCGTCGGGCCGTCGCGTCACGGCGAAAATGTCCCTGAGCCCGACGCTCGCGGCCTTTGACCGTTACCCCGATTACCGCTTCCGCCTCAATGACTCCCTGGAAGACGCCAGCACCGAAGACCTGGCCGAAACCACCGTCGACGATAACGGCCAGGCGGTGCTCGACCTCAACCTGCAACGTTTCGCCAACAGCACGTATCGCCTGCAAGTAATGACCCAGGTGTTTGAGGCCGAAGGTGGCCGCAACGTCGCAGCGCAAAGTGCCTTGCTGGTGTCGTCCGCGCCCTATCTGGTGGGTGTGAAAAGTCAGGACTCGCTGTCGTACGTTGCCAAGGATGCGCCACGCCAGGTGCAGTGGATGGCCGTCGCGCCAGACCTTTCGCCGCTGGCGGTGGATGGCCTGACCAGCGAAGTGGTCGAGCACCGTTATGTGTCGGTGCTGGTGAAGCAATCCAACGGTACCTACAAGTACGAGTCGCGCATCAAGAACATCAGCCAACCGGCCTCACCGCTGGTGATGACCAAGGACGGCGCCAAGCAGACCCTGAACACCGGCACACCAGGGGATTTCACCCTGCAAGTGAAGGACGCCAACGGCAACCTGCTCAACCAGATCGACTACAGCGTGGCCGGGCGCGGCAACATCTCGCGCTCCCTGGAGCGTAACGCCGAGCTGCAGCTGCGCCTGGATAAACGCAGCTACGCCACCGGTGATGAGATCGCCATCAGCATTCGCGCGCCGTACACCGGCGCGGGCTTGATCACCATCGAGCGCGATAAGGTCTACACCCAGCAGTGGTTCAAGGCTGACAGCACCAACAGCGTGCAACATATCCGCGTGCCTGCAGGGCTTGAGGGCAATGCCTACGTAAACGTGCAGTTCGTGCGGGACATCGGCTCGTCCGAGGTTTATATGAGCCCGCTGTCCTATGGCGTGGTGCCGTTCAGCATCAACCTGGATGCGCGGCGCATGGCGCTGAAGGTCGAAGGCCCGGCGAAGATCGAGCCGGGGCAGACCCTGGATATCAAGGTCAACGCCGACCGGCCGGGTCGCGCAGTGGTCTACGCGGTGGACGAAGGCATCCTGCAAGTAGCGCGCTATCAGACGCCGGATCCGCTGGGTTTCTTCTTCCAGAAACGTGCACTGGAGGTCGGCACCAGTCAGATTCTTGACCTGATCTTGCCGGAATTCAGCCGCCTGCTCAGTGGGGCAGCGCCCGGTGGCGATACGGAAGGCGCCCTGGCCAACCATCTCAACCCGTTCAAGCGTAAACATCAGCCGCCGGTGGCCTGGTGGTCCGGGCTGGTGGATTTGCCGGCCGGTGAGACCGTGCTGCATTACCAGGTACCGGACAGCTTCAACGGCAAGTTGCACCTGTTTGCCGTTGCGGTGGATACCGACAGTGTGGGCGTCAGCGAGGCGACGACCGACGTGCGCGGGCCGATCGTGATCACGCCCAACGTACCGGCCTTTGTGGCGCCAGGGGATGTGTTCACTGTCAGCACCGGGGTGTTCAGCAACCTCGACGCCGCAGCGCAGGTGAAGTTTGAGGTGCAGACCAGCGCCGGCCTCGTGGTACAGGGCGACAAGGGCAGCACGCTGTCGCTGCAACCACGCAAGGAAGGCAATGCCGAGTTCAAGATCAAGGTCGGCGACACGCTCGGGTCGGCGGACCTGCGCTTTGTTGCGGTGCTGCCGGATGGCAAGCGGATCCAAGTGGCAGAAACCACCTCGATCCGGCCCTTGAGCGAACACCGCGTGGCCCTGAGCCTGGGGCGTTTCGACAGCGCCAGCAAAGAGCTCAAGCCCACACGTGAACTGTTCAGCCAACTGCGTGATGTGCAACTGGGCGTGGCCGCCTCGCCGCTGGTATGGGCCAACGGCCTCAAGCATTACCTGGATGACTACGGCTATGCGTGCACCGAGCAGTTGGTGTCCAAGGCCATGCCGGCCTTGATCTGGGGCGGCACCGCACCCGAGGCTGAGCAAGCCTTCAACAGCGCGGTACGCATGTTGCGCCAGCGTCAGAACCAGGCCGGTGGCTTTGGTTTGTGGGCGGCCAACCCGGACGTGGCGCCGTACGCCAGCCTGTACGCAACCGACTTCCTGATCGAAGCCAAGGAGCGCGGGCTGCCGGTACCGGAAGATCTGCTGGTACGGTCGAATGCGTATCTGACAGACCTGGCCAACGGCCCGAGCGAAGGCTTGTCGGAATTGCGCAACCGCGCCTACGCCAGTTACCTGCTGAGCCGTCAGGGGATTCTGGTGAGCGGCGCGCTGAGCGACATCCGCGAGCGCTACGAAAGTTACTTCAAGGACAGCTGGCAGAACGACCTGGGCGCCGCCTATCTGGCAGCCAGCTACAAGCTGCTCAAGCAGGATCGTCAGGCCGATACGCTGTTTCGCAAAATCCTGTGGCGTTCTCTGGTGGATAAGTGGGACAGCGACGGTTTGTACTACGACCCACTCGTGCACGACGCCGAACACTTGCACCTGCTGGCGCGCCACTTCCCTGAACTGATGGATGACGTGCCCACGGCGCTGCTGGACAAGCTTGGCAAACGCCTCAATGAGCAGCGCTACAACTCACTGTCGGCAGCCTTGTTGCTGCGCGCCCTGGACAACTATGGCCAGCGTGCGCAAAGCGACATGACCCTCAAGGCCACCGCCTGGCTGGGCGACAAGCAGCAACAATTGCTGGAGATGGCCGGCCAGCCACCGCGCGCCGCCGTACCGGGCGCCACGCAGAAGCTGGTCATGGAAAAATCCGACGGCCCTGCGGCGTTCTACATGCTCAGCGAAGCCGGTTTTGATAAGGGCACCAAGCTCAAAGCCATCAGCAATGGCCTGGAAATCATCCACGAATACCTCGACCTCAAAGGCGAGCCGGTGAGCAAGGTGGCAGTGGGCGACGAGTTCCTGGTGCGCCTGCGCCTGCGCGCCACCGACCGTGATCAAGTGCAGCAAGTGGCTGTGGTTGACCTACTGCCGGGTGGCGTCGAGCCTGTGTATAACTTGCCGCCGGAGCCAGAAGCCGCGAGCAGCGAGGAAAGCGAGGGCGAGGAATCCGAGTACGTAGAAGCCAGCGAAGAAGAAGCCGACATCTGGCAAGCCCCCATCGGCGAGACCGAGTTGAGCAACTGGCAGCCGGACTACGTGGATGTGCGGGATGATCGGGTGGTGTTGTACGGCACTGCGCTACGTGATGTAGGCACTTTCGTGTACCGCGTGCGCGCCACCAATGCAGGGACGTTCAACACGCCACCGGCCTACGCCGAAGGTATGTACGAAACCACCCTGCAAGGGCGTGGCAAAGTAGGCCAGCTTGAAATTACCAAGCCTTAAACGCCTGGCGCCGCTGCTGGCCGCAGCGGCGCTACTGGCGGGATTGCGGCTGTGGCCCCATACGCCGCTGGAACAGGCCGTCACGTCCTCCAGAGTGGTATTGGCCGACGACGGCTCGCTGCTGCGCATGACCTTGGCCCAGGACGGCCAATATCGCCTGTGGCTACCGCTGGAGCGCATTTCGCCTTCATTGATTGAGGCCCTGCTGCTCAAGGAAGACCGCAATTTCTACTGGCACCCTGGGATCAATCCCCCGGCGTTGCTGCGGGCGGCCATGGCCACCTACAGCGGCGGCCAGCGCCAGGGCGGCTCGACCTTGAGCATGCAACTGGCGCGGCGCCTGTGGGACCTCAACACCCGCCAGGTGCCCGGCAAACTGCAGCAGATGGCGTTGGCGCTATGGCTGGAGGCGCGCTACAGCAAGCACGACATCCTTGAGGCGTACCTGAACCTGGCGCCCATGGGCGGCAATATTGAAGGTGCCGAAGCGGCCAGCCGCATTTACTTCGGTAAAGCGGCGGCGCAGTTATCGTTGTCCGAAGCCTTGGCGTTGGCAGTGATCCCGCAACAGCCGGGCCGGCGGGCGCGCTTCGGGCCTTCGCTGCAAAACGCCCGGCTGCGCCTGATGGCTGACTGGCGCGAGACTTATCCACAAGACCTGCGCAATGACAGTCTGCTGGACTTGCCCCTGGAAGCGCGCAATCGCCAACAGATTCCTTTTTTGGCGCCGCACGTGAGCGAACAACTGCTGGCATCCCAAGCCGGTAACGAATTGAACAGCACCCTCAATCTGCCTTTGCAGCAATTGCTGGAGCGTCTGATCAGCGGGTTTATCGCCGAACGGCGCAGCACCGGTGTGGAAAACGCCACGGCGATCCTGATCGATAGCCGCGACCAGAGCGTGAAGGCGTTGGTGGGCTCGGCGGACTACTTATCCACAAGCATCCATGGGCAGGTCAATGGCGTGCTGTCACGGCGCTCGCCGGGGTCAACGCTCAAGCCGTTTCTCTACGGGCTGGCGCTAGACCAAGGGGTGATCCACCCCATGAGCATCCTCAAGGACTTACCGAGTAACTTCGGCTACTTCCAACCGGAAAACTTCGACGGCAGTTTTGTCGGGCCACTGACGGCGCGGGATGCGTTGATCCGTAGTCGCAATATTCCGGCCGTGTGGCTGGCAAGTCAGGTCAAGTCGCCGTCTCTGTACGGTTTGCTGCAACGCGCCGGCATCAAAGGCCTGCGCGACGAAAGCCATTACGGCCTGGCCCTGGCACTGGGTGGTGGCGAGATGACCCCGGAGGAGCTGGCGCGGCTGTATGTGATGTTAGCGGGAGACGGGCATTTACGGCCGTTGCGCTACTTGCAGGAACAGCCGCAAACCACCGGCGCGCAACTGCTCACGCCCCAGGCGGCCTTTATGGTACGCGACATGCTGCGGCGCAACCCGCGTCCCGATGGTCTGCCAGGCCGCCATTGGCGCACCGCCTGGAAAACGGGCACGTCATGGGGTTTTCATGATGCGTGGAGCGCCGGTCTGGTCGGCCCGTATGTGCTGGTGGTGTGGGTGGGTAATTTCGATGGTCGGCCGAACCCGGCGTTTATTGGCGCCAAGACGGCCGCGCCGTTGTTCTTCCGCATTGCGGACGCGTTGCCCCTGGCCTTGCCCAACGTCGCGATCAAAGCCGACAAGCCGCCCGCCGGGCTGGTGCGCATTGATATCTGCGCCGCCTCCGGCGAGCTGCCCAACCGCTGGTGCCCGCAAACCCGCAAAACCTGGTACATCCCCGGCGTCTCGCCGATTCGTGTGTCCAACCTCCACCGCCCAGTGCTGATCGACACACGTACTGGCAAAGCCGCGTGCCCGCCATTCGATCCGCAGTACACGCGAGAGGAAATCTTCGAATTCTGGCCCAGCGACGTGCAACGCCTGTACCGCGCTGCCGGCCTGCCCCGCCGCACGCCGCCCAGCGTGATGAAAAACTGCCAACCCAACCGCATCACCGACCAGAGCGAAGCGCCGCAGATTCGCTCACCGCTGACCCAGGTGAGCTACCAACTGCGCCTGTCCCAACCCCAGGAAAGCATCCCGCTGAACGCCAACGCCGCCAGCGATGCGGCGACCCTGTACTGGTTCGCCGACCAGACCCTGATCGGCCAGGGCCCACCGCAAGCCACACTGAACTGGCGGCCGGGCAAGTCGGGTGAATATCGGTTGCGGGTCAGTGATGATCAGGGGCGCAGTGCGAGCCGGGGGTTGCGGGTGGAGTTTGTGCCGTGAGCCTGGTTCAGTAAAAGCGCCGGTGCAGATCCGGAAATATCATCTGGGCGAACCAGACGGGCAACCCAGGAAAAATTGAGCGTGATTTCGCCGACGGCGCTTCGACCACCCCCACATCAATCAATTTCTTGAGCTGGTCGCTCGCCACGCGGTCATGCAGACCGGAGAACACTTTGAAGTCCGCACGGGCGATCTCTCCCTGCGTAAGCAAGATATGGATTGCCTTGGCCATTTCTTGCTTGAATCGACGCAGGGAAACCGGGGGACGGCCAGACAGGCTCCAGCCAGTGGTTTCCAGACATGAATTTATGCGTCATTTCGCTCATCTTTTCCGATTTATTTTCGGATCTATTTTTCCTGTAAGTCCAATACTAGCGGGATTAATAGAGGGTTTTGTATATCTCTTTCCTCAAGATTTTTCCGATTTATTTTCTGTTTTTTGCTAACCGGCTAATCCAAGGTAGTTCGACTCCCCGCCCCCGGTAGCACCCAACAACCAACCCCACACAAAGCTCAGTCTGGTAAGCCCGGACTTATCCACAGCCACCGTGCCTCGCGACCATCCGGACAGCAGATCACCGTCCAGCGTCAGGCACTGAAACAGCAGCTCAATGGTGTCGGCACCGGTGACGCGACCGACTTGCGTCCCCATGCGGATTCGGCCGCCTTGGTAGGTGCTGGAAATGGCATCGCCGTCGACAAGGTAATGAAACACCGTGCCGGTACCGGAAAGGCCATGGGTGTTGCTGGCGACGGCAAACCGGCGATTGTGCAAAAGCTCGCCGGGTTGGGGAAAGGAAGAAGGGGTCAACGTAGCGTCCTTGCGTTGAAACCTGGAGGCCGCGGGGGCCTCCAGGTACGTGGGGTGTTACTCGACTGTCACCGATTTGGCCAGGTTGCGCGGCTGGTCAACGTCGGTGCCCTTGAGCACGGCCACGTAGTACGACAGCAGTTGCAGCGGGATGGTGTAGAGGATCGGCGACAGGGTGTCGTTGATGTGCGGCATGTTGATGACGTGGGTGCCTTCAGCGTTGGTCATGCCAGCTTTCTCGTCGGCGAATACCACCAGTTGGCCGCCACGGGCGCGTACTTCCTGCAGGTTGGATTTGAGTTTTTCCAGCAGTTCGTTGTTCGGCGCCACGGTGACTACTGGCATGTCGTCATCCACCAGGGCCAGTGGGCCGTGTTTGAGCTCGCCGGCTGGGTAGGCTTCGGCGTGGATGTACGAAATTTCCTTGAGCTTGAGGGCGCCTTCCATCGCCACCGGGTATTGCGCGCCACGGCCGAGGAACAGGGTGTGGTTCTTGTCGGCGAATAGCTCGGCGACTTTCTCTACCACGCTGTCCATGGCCAGGGCTTCGCCCAGGCGGGTCGGCAGGCGGCGCAGTTCTTCCACCAATGTGGCTTCGACGCCTTCGGCCAGGGTGCCGCGCACTTGGCCCAGGGACAGGGTCAGCAGCAACAGGCCGACCAACTGGGTGGTGAAGGCTTTGGTGGACGCCACGCCGATTTCGCGACCAGCCTGGGTCAGCAGGGTCAGGTCGGACTCACGCACTAGCGAGCTGATGCTGACGTTGCAGATCGCCAGGCTGGCGAGGAACCCCAGCTCCTTGGCGTTGCGCAGGGCGGCCAGGGTGTCAGCGGTTTCGCCGGACTGGGAGATGGTCACGAACAGGGTGTCGGGCTGCACCACCACCTTGCGGTAGCGGAATTCGCTGGCGACTTCGACCTGGCAAGGGATGCCGGCCAGTTCTTCCAACCAGTAACGGGCAACCATACCCGCGTGGTAGCTGGTGCCGCAGGCGACGATCTGCACATTGCGCACTTTGGCGAACAGCTCGGCGGCTTGTGGGCCGAATGCGTTGACCAGCACTTGGTGCTGGCTCAGTCGACCTTCCAATGTGCGTTGGACCACGGCCGGTTGCTCGTGGATTTCCTTGAGCATGAAGTGACGATATTCGCCTTTGTCGGCGGCTTCGGCACCGTCACGGTATTGCACAGCTTCGCGTTCGACGGAGTTGCCGTTCACGTCCCAGATCGCCACGCTTTCGCGGCGAATGTCGGCAATATCGCCCTCTTCCAGGTACATGAAGCGGTCAGTCACCTGGCGCAGGGCCAGTTGATCGGAAGCGAGGAAGTTTTCCCCCAGGCCCAGGCCGATCACCAGCGGGCTGCCACTGCGGGCGGCAACCACGCGGTCGGGTTGGCTGGCGCTGACCACGGCCAGGCCATAGGCGCCGTGCAGTTCCTTAACCGTGGCCTTGAGGGCGGTGGTCAGGTCGCTGTGGTCCTTGAGCTTGTGGTTGAGCAGGTGGGCGATGACTTCGGTGTCGGTGTCCGAGGTGAACACGTAGCCCAGGCTCTTGAGTTGCTCACGCAGCACTTCGTGGTTTTCGATAATGCCGTTGTGCACCACGGCCAGGTCGCCGGAGAAGTGCGGGTGGGCGTTGCGTTCGCACGGCGCACCGTGGGTGGCCCAACGGGTGTGGGCAATACCCAGGCGGCCGACCAGCGGCTCGCCGGCCAGGGCCTGTTCCAGCTCGCTGACCTTGCCTGGGCGACGCATGCGCTCAAGCTTGCCGGTGTTGCTGAAGACGGCCACACCGGCGCTGTCGTAGCCACGGTATTCCAGGCGCTTGAGGCCTTCGATCAAAATCGCGGTCACGTTACGTTCGGCGACTGCGCCTACAATTCCACACATGGTGCTTCTCCTAGATGATTGCCGCGCATATCAGCGTAATGCCGCGGGCTTGGATCTGGTCGCGGGCCTCAAGCGGCAGGCGATCATCGGTGATAAGGGTATGGACGCTGCTCCAGGGCAGTTCCAGGTTGGGAATCTTGCGGCCGATCTTGTCGGACTCGACCATCACCACCACTTCACGGGCGACCTCGGCCATCACGCGGCTCAGGCCCAGCAGTTCGTTGAAGGTGGTAGTACCGCGCTGCAGATCGATGCCGTCGGCCCCGATGAACAGTTGATCAAAGTCGTAGGAACGTAAAACCTGCTCGGCAACCTGGCCCTGGAACGAGTCCGAGTGGGGGTCCCAGGTGCCGCCGGTCATCAACAGCACTGGCTCATGTTCCAGTTCGCTCAAGGCGCTGGCCACGTGCAGGGAGTTGGTCATTACCACCAGGCCGGGCTGGTGGCCAAGTTCCGGAATCATGGCGGCAGTAGTACTGCCGCTGTCGATGATGATGCGGGCGTGTTCGCGCAGACGCATCACCGCCGCACGGGCAATGGCCCGCTTATGGGCCGAGACCGGTTGAGCGGCATCGCCGACCAGTTCCTGGGGCATGGTGATTGCGCCACCGTAGCGGCGCAGCAGCAGGCCGTTGCTTTCGAGGGCGGCCAGGTCCTTGCGGATGGTCACTTCCGAGGTTTCGAAACGTTTGGCCAGTTCGTCCACGCTGACTTCGCCCTGTTCATTGAGCAAGGCCAGGATGTTGTGGCGTCGTTGGGGTGTATTTCGTTTCGACATGGTGATGATAAGTTTCGTTTCGAAAGATAACGAAGGCAATCAAAACCTATTGGCAAGATATCGTCAAGCGTCGAGACCAAATTTTTCGAACAACACACGACAAATGTGGGAGGGGGCTTGCCCCCGATAGCAGTGTGTCAGTCGGTACATAAGCTGACTGATGCGCCGCCATCGGGGGCAAGCCCCCTCCCACATTGGAGCTAAGTTACCTGGGGATGTGGATAACTCAGGTCTTTTTGATTTTGACCGGGCGTTTCCAGCCGTCGATATTGCGTTGGCGGGCGCGTGCTACGGCCAATTGGGACTTATCCACATCCTGGTTGATGGTTGAGCCCGCGGCAGTGTTCGAACCATCGCCGATTGTCACGGGTGCAATCAGCGAATTATTCGAGCCGATGAATACGTCCTCACCAATCGTCGTCTGGTACTTGTTGGCGCCATCGTAGTTGCAGGTGATCGCGCCGGCGCCAATGTTGCTGCGAGCACCGATCACCGCATCACCCAGGTAGGCCAGGTGGCCGGCCTTTGCGTCGTCGCCCATTTGCGCGTTTTTCAGTTCGACGAAATTGCCGACATGCGCCCTGGCGCCCATCACCGTACCCGGACGCAACCGTGCAAACGGGCCGGCGTCGCTGCCCTCGCCCATCACGGCACCGTCGATATGACTATTGGCCTTGACCACCACGCCTTTACGCAAGGTGCTGTCCTTGATCACACAGTTCGGGCCAATCACCACGTCGTCTTCGATGATCACGCGACCTTCCAGGATCACGTTGATGTCGATCAGCACATCTCGGCCCACAGTCACTTCACCGCGCACGTCAAAGCGAGCCGGATCACGCAGGGTCACGCCGAGCGCCATCAGGCGACGGCCTTCGCGCAATTGATAGTGACGCTCAAGCTCTGCAAGCTGCTTGCGGTCGTTGGCGCCCTGCACTTCCATCGGGTCGTGGGGCTGTTCGGTGGCGACCAGCAGGCCATCACTCACGGCCATCTCGATGACGTCGGTGAGGTAGTACTCGCCCTGGGCGTTGTTGTTGGACAGGCGGCTCATCCAGTCAGCAAGCTTGTTGGCAGGGACGGCGAGAATCCCGGTATTGCCTTCGGTGATGGCGCGTTGGGCTTCGCTGGCGTCCTTGTGTTCAACGATGGCGGCGACCTTGCCGTCAGCATTGCGCACGATGCGCCCGTAGCCGGTGGGGTCGTCCAGTTCAACGGTGAGCAGGCCCATCTGGCCAGGCATTACGTGCTTGAGCAGGCGTTGCAGGGTTTCCACTTCGATCAGCGGCACGTCGCCATAGAGGATCAGTACCGTATCGGCGGTGATGAACGGTACGGCTTGCGCGGTGGCGTGGCCGGTGCCCAGTTGCTTGTCCTGCAATACGAAATTCAGGTCGTCCGCGGCCAGGCGCTCACGCACGGCATCGGCACCGTGGCCGATCACCACGTGGATGCGTTGCGGGTCCAACTGCCGGGCGCTGTGGATAACATGGCCAAGCATGGAGTTGCCGGCCACCGGGTGCAGCACCTTGGGCAGGGCTGAACGCATGCGGGTGCCCTGGCCTGCGGCGAGAATGACGATTTCAAGAGACATGAATGGCTACCAATCCTGGGCGGTCCGGGTTCAGACCAGAGAAGTGTTTTGCTAAAAAAGAAAAAGGGTAGCCGAGGCTACCCTTTTTAATCAATCGCGCTTGAAGCATTGCGGCTAGGCCGCTTACTTCTTGCGGATCTGCTGGAGCGTGCGCAGCTGGGCTGCAGCCTCGGCCAGACGTACAGCAGCAGCGCTGTAGTCGAAGTCCGCACCCTTTTCGTTCAGGGCCTTCTCGGCAGCCTTGACGGCTTCCTGAGCGGAGGCTTCATCCAGGTCGCCAGCACGTTGCACAGTGTCGGCAAGTACCTTGACCATGTTCGGCTGAACCTCAAGGAAACCACCGGAGATGTAAAACACCTCACGTTCCCCGCCTTGCTTGGTCAGAGTGATCGGACCTGGCTTCAAGCTGGTGATCAACGGCGCGTGGCCCATGGCAATACCCAGGTCACCGAGTTCGCCGTGTGCAATCACCATTTCTACCAGACCGGAGAAAATTTCCCCTTCCGCGCTGACGATATCGCAATGGACTGTCATAGCCATCTGATTGCCTCAACCTGATGAGCGCCCGTTTCCGGGCGCCTGGATTACAGTTTCTTGGCTTTCTCGATCGCTTCTTCGATGCCGCCGACCATGTAGAACGCTTGTTCTGGCAAGTGGTCGTAGTCACCGTTGAGGATGCCTTTGAAGCCAGCAATGGTGTCTTTCAGGGAAACGTATTTACCCGAAGCACCGGTGAAGACTTCAGCCACGAAGAACGGCTGCGACAAGAAGCGCTGGATCTTACGAGCACGGTTTACCAACTGCTTGTCGGCTTCCGACAGCTCGTCCATACCCAGGATCGCAATGATGTCCTTCAGTTCTTTGTAACGCTGCAGCACGTACTGAACGCCGCGAGCGGTGTCGTAGTGCTCCTGGCCGATCACGTTCGGGTCCAGCTGGCGCGAAGTCGAGTCCAGTGGGTCGACCGCTGGGTAGATACCCAGGGAAGCGATGTCACGGGACAGAACGACGGTGGCGTCCAAGTGGGCGAAGGTGGTCGCTGGCGACGGGTCGGTCAAGTCATCCGCAGGTACGTATACCGCTTGGATCGAAGTGATCGAACCTTCCTTGGTCGAAGTGATACGTTCTTGCAGAACGCCCATCTCTTCAGCCAGGGTCGGCTGGTAACCTACTGCAGAAGGCATACGGCCCAGCAGTGCGGATACTTCAGTACCGGCCAAGGTGTAACGGTAGATGTTGTCGACGAACAGCAGAACGTCGTTACCTTCGTCACGGAACTTCTCGGCCATGGTCAGGCCAGTCAGTGCTACGCGCAGACGGTTACCCGGCGGCTCGTTCATCTGACCGTAAACCAGTGCCACTTTGTCCAGAACGTTGGAGTCCTTCATCTCGTGGTAGAAGTCGTTACCCTCACGGGTACGCTCACCCACACCGGCGAACACGGAATAACCGCTGTGCTCGATGGCGATGTTACGGATCAGTTCCATCATGTTTACGGTCTTGCCTACACCGGCACCACCGAACAGACCGACTTTACCGCCTTTGGCGAACGGGCAAACCAGGTCGATAACCTTGATGCCGGTTTCCAGCAGGTCGTTGCCGCCAGCTTGTTCCGCGAACGAAGGTGCTGGACGGTGAATGCCCCAACGCTCTTCGGTGTCGATCGGACCCGCTTCGTCAATCGGGTTGCCCAGTACGTCCATGATCCGGCCCAGGGTCGCTTTACCGACCGGTACGGAAATGGCAGCGCCAGAGTCGATAACGTCCAGACCGCGCTTCAAGCCTTCGGTGGAACCCATCGCAATGGTACGAACTACGCCGTCGCCCAGCTGCTGCTGAACTTCCAGAGTAGTTTCCGCGCCTTGTACTTTCAGCGCGTTGTAGATGCTCGGTACGCTGTCGCGTGGAAATTCCACGTCGATAACGGCGCCGATGATTTGAACGATACGTCCGCTACTCATAGCTGGATCCTCTGAATATTTGAACCGTTAAACCGCGGCAGCGCCGCCGACGATTTCCGAGATCTCTTGGGTGATCGCAGCCTGACGCGCCTTGTTGTAGATCAGCTGCAAATCGCTGATCAGATCACCGGCGTTATCGGTAGCGTTTTTCATCGCGATCATCCGCGCCGCTTGTTCAGCTGCGTTGTTCTCGACCACCGCCTGGTACACCTGCGACTCCACGTAGCGCACCATCAAGCCGTCAAGCAGCTCTTTGGCGTCTGGTTCGTAGAGGTAGTCCCAGTGGTGCTTGAGTTCCTGATCCGGAGTCGCCACCAGTGGAATCAATTGCTCCACGGTTGGCTGCTGGGTCATGGTGTTGATGAACTTGTTGGATACCACGGACAGGCGGTCAATCCGGCCTTCCAGGTACGCATCCAGCATCACCTTCACACTGCCGATCAAATCATTGATCGACGGCTCTTCACCCAGGTGGCTGATAGCTGCAACGACGTTACCGCCGAAGTTGCGGAAAAAGGCCGCACCCTTGCTACCAACGACACACAGATCGATCTCGACGCCGTTTTCGCGGTTTACCGCCATGTCCTTGACCAGGGCCTTGAACAGGTTGGTATTCAAACCACCGCACAAACCACGGTCACTGCTCACTACCACATAACCCACACGCTTAACTTCGCGGTCGATCATGAACGGGTGGCGGTATTCCGGGTTGGCGTTGGCCAGATGCCCAATTACCTGGCGGATACGCTCCGCATAAGGACGGCTAGCAGCCATGCGCATTTGTGCCTTGCGCATTTTGCTGACCGCCACTTTTTCCATGGCGCTGGTAATTTTTTGCGTGCTTTTGATGCTCGCAATCTTACTGCGAATCTCTTTTGCGCCTGCCATGTAACACCTATCAGGTTAGCAAGCGGGAGCCTTGCGGCTCCCGCTGCGGCTTACCAGGTTTGGGTGGCCTTGAACTTCTCGATACCGGCTTTCATGCCAGCGTCGATATCGTCATTGAAGTCACCCTTCACGTTGATCTTCGCCATCAATTCGGCGTGATCGCGGTTGAAGTAAGCAATCAGCGCTTGTTCAAAGCTGCCGACCTTGGCGATTTCAACGTCGGTCAGGAACCCACGCTCAGCGGCATACAGCGACAACGCCATGTCAGCGATCGACATTGGGGCGTATTGCTTCTGCTTCATCAGCTCGGTAACGCGCTGACCATGCTCAAGTTGCTTACGGGTCGCTTCGTCCAGGTCAGAAGCGAACTGGGCGAATGCCGCCAGTTCACGGTACTGAGCCAGAGCGGTACGGATACCACCGGAGAGCTTCTTGATGATCTTGGTCTGAGCGGCACCACCCACACGGGATACCGAAACACCGGCGTTCACTGCAGGACGGATGCCCGAGTTGAACATGGCCGATTCCAGGAAGATCTGACCGTCGGTGATGGAAATCACGTTGGTCGGAACGAACGCGGAAACGTCGCCAGCCTGGGTTTCGATGATCGGCAGTGCGGTCAGGGAACCGGTTTTGCCGGTCACTGCGCCGTTGGTGAACTTCTCTACGTACTCTTCCGAAACGCGGGATGCGCGCTCCAGCAGACGGGAGTGGAGATAGAACACGTCGCCTGGGTAAGCTTCACGGCCTGGTGGACGGCGCAGCAGCAGGGAGATTTGGCGATAAGCCACTGCCTGCTTGGACAGATCGTCATAAACGATCAGCGCGTCTTCACCGCGGTCGCGGAAGAATTCACCCATGGTGCAACCGGAGTACGGTGCCAGGAATTGCAGCGCAGGAGATTCCGAAGCACTGGCAGCCACGATGATCGTGTTGGCCAGGGCGCCGTTTTCTTCCAGCTTGCGAACCACGTTGGCGATGGTCGATTGTTTCTGACCAATAGCTACGTAGACGCAGAAAATGCCGCTGTTCTTCTGGTTGATGATCGCGTCGATTGCCAGAGCGGTTTTACCGATCTGACGGTCACCGATGATCAGCTCACGCTGGCCACGGCCGACAGGAATCATGGCATCGACAGCCTTGTAGCCAGTCTGTACAGGCTGGTCTACCGACTTACGCCAGATCACGCCCGGAGCAACTTTCTCGACCGCGTCGGTCTCGGTGTTGCCCAGTGGACCTTTGCCGTCAACAGGGTTACCCAGTGCGTCGACTACGCGACCCAGCAGTTCCTTACCAACCGGAACTTCCAGGATGCGGCCTGTGCACTTGGCGCTCATGCCTTCAGCCAGACTGGTGTACGCGCCCAATACAACGGCACCTACGGAGTCTTGCTCCAGGTTGAGGGCCATACCGTAGACGCCGCCCGGAAACTCGATCATCTCGCCGTACATTACGTCGGCCAGACCGTGAATCCGCACGATGCCGTCAGATACGCTGACGACAGTGCCTTCGTTACGGGCTTGGGAGGTCACATCGAGCTTGTCGATGCGGCCCTTGATAATTTCACTTATTTCGGAAGGATTGAGTTGCTGCATTGCTCTGCTGCCCCTTCAAACTCAAGATTTCAATGCTTCGGCAAGATTCGCGAGTTTGCCGCGAATCGAGCCATCGATAACCAGGTCGCCGGCGCGAATGACAACACCCCCAATGAGGGATGGGTCTTCCGCAACTTGCAGGCGCACTTCCCGGTCGAGTCGTGCACTGAGAACCTTGGCGAGTTTGTCTTGCTGTTCTTGGTTCAATGCAAAAGCACTGGTCACTTCAACGTCTACCGATTTCTCTTGCTCGGCCTTGTACAGGTCGAACAGAGCGGCAATCTCCGGCAGAAGCAGGAGACGGTCGTTTTCGGCAATGACGTTGATGAAGTTCTGTGCCTTCACATCAAACTTGTCGCCGCACACTTCAATAAAAGTGGCGGCCTTGTCTGCGCTCGTCAGTCGCGGGGCCTTGAGCACGCGCTGCATGGTGTCGTCTTGCGACACTGCTGCAGCCAGGCCGAGCATGGCTGACCAAGAGGCCAGCTGCTGGTGGGCCTGGGCGTGCTCGAAGGCTGCCTTAGCGTAAGGTCGGGCCAACGTGGTCAATTCTGCCATGATCGCCCTCGCTTAAATTTCAGCAGCCAGTTTGTTAACCAGCTCCGCGTGCGCGTTTTGATCGATTGTGGCACCCAGGATCTTCTCAGCACCGCCAACGGCCAGAGCACCCAGTTGGGCACGCAGCGCGTCTTTGACACCGTTCAGTTCCTGCTCGATCTCGGCCTGAGCCTGAACCTTCACACGGTCAGCGTCGATACGGGCTTTTTCAACAGCCTCTTCAACGATCTGGTTACCGCGTTTCTTGGCTTGCTCAATGATTTCGGCTGCTTGAGCTTTCGCTTCGCGCAGTTGTTGACCCGCTTTATCTTGGGCCAACTCCAGGTCGCGAGCTGCTCGTGCTGCAGCGTCCAGTCCATCCGCGATCTTCTTCTGACGTTCGTGCAGAGCTGCGATGACCGGAGGCCATACGAACTTCATGCAGAAAACGACAAAAATCAAGAACGCTAAGGACTGACCAATAATGGTTGCATTAATGTTCACGCCAATACCTCGCTCATTCGTTGCACAACACACCAATCACTCGAAAAGACGAGTGATTAACCGGCGAGTTGACCAACGAAAGGGTTCGCGAAGGTGAAGAACAGAGCGATACCAACACCGATCATGGTCACGGCGTCGAGCAGGCCGGCGACGATGAACATTTTAACTTGCAGCATTGGAACCATTTCTGGCTGACGCGCTGCGCCTTCCAGGAACTTGCCGCCCAGCAGGCCGAAACCAATGGCAGTACCCAGGGCGCCCAGGCCGATCAACAGTGCAACAGCGATAGCGGTTAGACCAACTACAGTTTCCATCTTTCCTCCCGACTTTTACGTCGTATGGTTTAGGTTTTTTAGATTTTAAAGCGGTAAAACAAATCGTTTCATAGCCCTGTTGGGCCACCTTCCCGTTTCACCGGGAAGGACATCAGACTAGTCGAGACTGGTCTTAATGGTTCTCTTCGTGCGCCATCGACAGGTAGACGATGGTCAGCATCATGAAGATGAAGGCCTGCAGGGTGATGATCAGGATGTGGAACACAGCCCACGCCCACTGCAGAACAATGCCCAGGCCGCTAAGCCAGAGCAGGCCGCTGCCGAACATCACAGCGATCAGAATGAACACCAGCTCGCCGGCATACATGTTGCCGAACAGTCGCAGAGCCAGGGAAATCGGCTTGGCGATCAGGGTCACGAATTCCAGCAGGAAGTTCACCGGGATCAGCAGGGCTTGAACGAAGATGTTCTTGCTGCCGAACGGGTGCAGGGTCAGTTCGCCGATGAAGCCGCCGATGCCCTTGATCTTGATGCTGTAGAAAATGATCAACGCAAATACCGACAGGGCCATGCCCAGGGTAGCGTTAGGGTCAGTGGTCGATACGGCACGGAATGGAATGTGCGGATCGCCGGAAATCGCCATGGCCAACTGAGGAATCCAGTCAACCGGGATCAGGTCGACGGCGTTCATCAGGAACACCCAGACGAAGATGGTCAGCGCCAGCGGTGCAATCACCGGGCTACGGCCATGGAAGCTGTCTTTCACGCTGCCATCGACGAATTCGACCAATACTTCAACGAAGTTCTGCAAAGCACCTGGCTGACCCGAAGTCGCCTTCTTTGCCGCCATGCGGAAAATCAGGACGAAGATCAGACCCAGTGCGACCGACCAACCCAGAGTGTCCAGGTGGAAAGCCCAGAAGCCCATTTCTTTGGCTTCTGCTGCGGAGTGGGCAAAGCCCCAGCCGCCGTTGGGAAGCTGACCGAAGGTCAGGTTCTGCAAGTGGTGCTGGATATAGCCCGAAGCGGTTGTTTCTGCCATGGTTGCCTCAAACGCCCTAAGGTTTCGAAAGTCTTGTTTTCATTAGCAGGGGAGCGAACCAGCTGACCAGTTGGGTCAACACGAAGACGCCGAATACAGCCAGCGGCGCCAATGGCTTCACACCTGCAAAGGTCAGTGCAAACAGCACTGCCGTCAAAATCAGTTTCCCTGCCTCGCCAGCATAAAAAGACCGGACGATAGCCTGGGCTGCTCGGGCGCCGGAAAACCGAAAGGCCCTGTGAGCAAAATACATATTGGGCAGCAAGGCTATCAGGCCTCCGCAGAGTCCTGAATATCCGGCTACGACTCCATGCCAGTACCAAAGCGCCAATGCGGCGATCAGCAAGATGACAAATTGAGCCAATAAAACCGGAAAAACGGCCAAGCGATGGAACGGCAACGTGTTTGGCGTGCGGGTTTCCATCACTCTTGCTCCTCAATGGTCGGCTGCCGGAAATCAATAACTTGGCATAATTTGTGCCGACAAAATGCGCGCAGAGTATAGGGGCGGTTCTGCCCCTATTCAACTGCCGGGTAGTGATTTCCGATCACGCGCTACATAAGCAAATGTTTCAGCGGATGTGGGCAAGGACGCCCTGAAGCTCATCGAGGGAGTTATATCCGATCACCAATTGGCCTTTGCCCTTCTTGCCGTGGCGAATCTGCACCGCAGAGCCCAGGCGTTCGGCCAGGCGTTGCTCAAGACGCGCGATATCCGGATCAGGTTTGGCGGTTTCGACCGGTGCAGGTTTGCCACTGAGCCACTGGCGAACCAGCGCTTCAGTCTGACGAACGGTGAGCCCTCGTGCGACAACGTGTCGCGCCCCTTCAACTTGTTGATTTTCCGGCAACCCGAGCAAAGCACGGGCATGACCCATTTCCAGATCGCCATGGGACAACATGGTCTTGATGACTTCCGGCAATGCGATCAGGCGCAGCAAGTTAGACACGGTGACGCGGGATTTGCCCACCGCATCGGCCACTTGTTGCTGGGTCAACTGGAATTCCTGCTGCAGACGCTGCAATGCGATCGCCTCTTCGACCGGATTGAGATCTTCACGCTGGATGTTCTCGATCAACGCCATGGCGATGGCGGTTTCATCCGGCACATCACGCACCATCGCAGGGATGGTCTCTTTGCCGGCCTGCTGGCTGGCACGCCAGCGACGTTCACCGGCAATAATTTCAAAACGACCACCGCCAATCGGACGCACCACGATCGGCTGCATCACGCCCTGGGCCTTGATCGAGTTGGCCAGTTCTTCCAGCGCCTGTGGATCCATGTCCCGGCGTGGCTGGTATTTGCCGCGCTGGATCAGGTCCAGGGGCAAGTGCTGCAGCTCGCGCTCGTCGGCCTGCACCGCTTGTTCTTCAAGCGATGTGACGGTCGGACCACTCAACAGTGCATCCAGTCCACGTCCGAGACCTCGTTTCTTGACGGCCATGGGGATTCCTTAAGTTGGCTGGGCTGCAGCGGTGCGAGAGTTGCGGCGTTGGCGGCGAACCATCTCGCCGGCCAGAGCCAGGTAGGCAATGGCGCCACGGGACGATTTGTCGTACGCCAACGCGGGCATCCCATAGCTTGGCGCTTCGGCCAAACGAATGTTGCGCGGGATCACGGTGTCGTAAAGCTGCTCGCCGAAGTGTTCCTTGAGCTGTGCCGACACATCGTTCATCAGGCTCAGGCGCGGGTCGAACATGGTGCGCAGCAAGCCTTCGATCTGCAGGTTCGGGTTGAGCAACTCGGCGATCCGCTTGATGTTATCCACAAGGTCGCTCAAACCTTCCAGCGCGTAGTACTCGCACTGCATGGGGATAATCACCCCGTCGGCCGCCACCAACGCGTTGAGTGTCAGCATCGACAGCGACGGTGGGCAGTCGATCAAGATGTAATCGTAGTTCTCGCGGATCGGCGCCAAGGCGCTGCGCAGACGGCTTTCTTTCATCTGCATTTCCAGCAGCACCACTTCCGCCGCGGTCAAATCGCGGTTGGCCGGCAGCAGTTGATAACCGCCGTGTTCGGAATAGTGCATAGCCTGGGCCAGGTCGCACTCGCCGATCAGCAAGTCATAGACCGAGTTTTCCAGGCCGTGTTTATCCACACCGCTACCCATGGTGGCGTTGCCCTGTGGATCGAGATCGATCAACAGCACCCGGCGCTTGGTCGCGACCAGGGATGCTGCGAGGTTGATGCAGGTGGTGGTTTTGCCCACGCCACCTTTCTGGTTCGCTATCGCGAATACCTTAGCCATTCTTGCTTGTGTTCCCAATCATGCCGTGCGGCGCAGTATCAGCAGATGGCGTTGGCCTTGGCAACCGGGTACGGCCAAGGCGTGTTCGCTATCGAGGTGGAAGTCTGTCGGCAATGCTAACAGCTCATCGCTTGGATGGACGCCCTTCATTGCCAGCCAGCGGGTATCGCGGTCACCCAGGTGGCGTGTCCAGTTGCTGAAGTTCTCCATGCTGCTGAACGCCCGGGAAACAATTCCGTTGAAAGGCAGTTCAGGCTTGAATTCTTCGACACGGCTGTGGATAACATGGAGGTTATCCAGCTTGAGTTCGAGTTTGACCTGGGTCAGGAAGCGGGTTTTCTTGCCGTTGCTGTCCAGGCAAGTCACTTGGGACTCGGGAAACAGGATGGCCAGGGGAATACCCGGCATGCCGCCGCCACTGCCCACGTCCAACCAGCGTCCGTTTTCGATAAACGGCATCACGCTCAGACTGTCGAGCAAATGCCGGGACACCATCTCGTCGGGATTGCGCACCGCGGTAAGGTTGTAAGCCTTGTTCCATTTGATCAACAGGGCCAGATAGCCCAGCAGCAACTCGTGCTGGACTGCGGTCAGATCAACGCCCAACTGGCGTGCACCTGTGGATAACTCTTCGGCATGTTGCAAGGTGACCAACGAACTCAAGCGCTTTGCTCCAACTGACGGCCCGCGCCGCGTTTTTTCAAATGAATCATCAACAGCGAAATGGCTGCCGGAGTGACGCCGGGGATACGTGAAGCCTGGCCCAGGGTTTCTGGTCGAGCTATCCCCAGCTTGCTTTGAATTTCTTTCGATAGACCGGAAATCCCGGTGTAGTCGATATCCACAGGCAACTTGGTGTCTTCACTGGCGCGCAGTCGAGCAATCTCGTCCTGCTGGCGATCAATGTAACCGGCATATTTGGTCTTGATTTCGACCTGCTCGGCGACCTGTGGATCTTCTGCGCCGCCCCCCGTCACTTCGACCAAGCCAGCGTAGTCGATTTCCGGACGGGAAAGCAGATTCAGCAAGTTGTACTCGTGGGTCAGCGGCGTGCCGAATTTTTCGGCAATTGCGTCGCCCTGCTCAGTGCCTGGGCGAACCCAGGTGCTTTTCAGGCGCTGCTCTTCCAGTGCAATGCTTTCGCGTTTTTTGCAGAAGGCTGCCCAGCGCGCGTCATCGACCAGACCCAATTCGCGGCCTTTTTCGGTCAAGCGCAAGTCGGCATTGTCTTCACGCAGGATCAGGCGATATTCGGCGCGAGACGTAAACATCCGATACGGTTCCTGGGTACCCAGGGTAATCAGGTCGTCGACCAACACGCCGATATAGGCTTCATCGCGGCGCGGGCACCAGCTGTCTTTGCCCTGTGCACGCAGTGCCGCGTTGGTCCCGGCCAGCAAACCTTGGGCGCCGGCTTCTTCGTAACCGGTTGTGCCGTTGATTTGGCCGGCGAAGAACAGCCCGCCGATCACTTTGGTTTCCAGGCTGTACTTCAGATCCCGCGGATCGAAGTAGTCGTACTCGATGGCATAACCGGGGCGCACGATGTGCGCATTTTCCATGCCGCGAATCGATTGCACGATCTGGATTTGCACGTCGAACGGCAGGGAAGTGGAAATCCCGTTCGGGTACAGCTCATGAGTGGTCAAGCCTTCGGGCTCGATGAAGACCTGGTGACTGTCCTTGTCGGCAAAGCGGTGGATCTTGTCTTCGATCGACGGGCAATAACGCGGGCCAATCCCTTCGATCACGCCGGAATACATTGGCGAACGGTCGAGGTTCGCGGCAATGATCTCGTGAGTCCTGGCATTGGTGTGGGTAATCCAGCAGCTCACCTGTTTTGGATGCTGCTCTTTGGAGCCCATGAACGACATCACCGGGATCGGCGTATCGCCGGCTTGCTCGGTCATCATCGAGAAATCCACAGAACGCCCATCGATACGCGGCGGGGTCCCGGTTTTCAGGCGACCGACGCGCAGCGGCAATTCACGCAGGCGTTTTGCCAGGGCAATCGACGGCGGATCACCGGCTCGGCCACCGGAATAATTTTGCATGCCGATGTGGATAAGTCCGCCAAGGAACGTACCGGTGGTCAACACCACGGATTCAGCGAAGAAACGCAGACCCATTTGGGTGACAACACCTTTCACCACGTCTTGTTCGACGATCAGGTCATCGGCTGCCTGTTGAAATATCCACAGGTTCGGTTGGTTTTCCAGGGTTTCACGTACCGCAGCCTTGTACAGGATGCGGTCGGCTTGTGCCCGAGTAGCACGCACGGCGGGGCCTTTGCGGCTGTTGAGCACGCGAAATTGAATACCACCTTTGTCGGTCGCCATGGCCATGACGCCGCCAAGGGCGTCGATTTCCTTGACCAGATGGCTTTTGCCGATCCCACCAATGGCGGGGTTGCAACTCATTGCACCGAGGGTTTCCACGTTATGCGTGAGCAACAGGGTTTTTACGCCCATGCGTGCTGACGCCAGTGCTGCCTCGGTACCGGCATGACCGCCGCCGATGACGATCACTTCAAAACGGGAAGGGAAATCCACCACGCACCTCGTGCCTGCTTATGTAGGTAATCAGGAATTGATTGTTGAAAGAGTTTTAGAGCTTTGGCGGCAAGTATAGGGACTTAGCCCTTCCTAAAGAACCCTTTGCACAAAATTTAACCAGCTGTGGATGAATCACTGACAATAGAAATTAAAAAGAAAGAAATTTATAAGATCTTTGTTTTTATGTTTATTTCTACTGAGCAGGTTTTCTGTGGATAGATCTATACAGCCCTTTATTTCCGTTGTGTACAGCGATTCAAAAGTCTGTGGTCATGTGCCAATGAGGCCCTTGGATAAGTGCTTTAAGCCTGTGGATTAAACAGGTGGTTATCCACAGATGGGTTTTTGCTCAGGTTTCAGGCCCTGTTATCAACTGGGCACAGGGGCGGTTATTCACAGGGCTTAATCCACAGAAATTGTTGAATTGGGCTGTATTTCACCCACGATGAGGCCATCCAAACTCATCAGTCCGTTGGAGCGGGCGGTAGAAAGAGGGCTATTGTGAGAAAACGATAGGGCAGTTAATAATAGCGATTATCATTAAGCCACCTTGTCTCGCTCCTATGTCTGCTCCTTCGCACACAGCTGTAGTCCAGCACATCTACGAGCAACACCATTCCTGGCTGCACGGGTGGCTCAAAGGCAAGTTGCATAACACCTGCGATGCGGCCGATGTGGCCCACGATACGTTCGTGCGTATCCTGGGCGGTCGTCATGCATCGCAGATCCTGGAACCGCGCGATTATTTGGCGACCATTGCCAGGGGGTTGGTGATTGATCGGTATCGCCGGCACGCCATTGAACAAGCCTATAGGCAGACTTTGGCCGAACGCCCTGAAGTCATGGCCATCAGTGAAGAAGACAAGGCAATCATCATTGAAACGCTGGTGGCTGTGGACAAAGCGCTTTGCGGCCTCGGTGATCGGGCGCGGCGAATCTTCATGCTCTCGCAGATCGACGGGCTGACTTATCAACAGATCGCTGATCAACTGCAGGTTTCACTGACCACGGTGAAAAAGCACATGATCCGCGCACTGACGGAATGCTCGCTGATCATGGCCACCTTGTAATGGCGGCCCCTGATCGCAAAATCTTCGAAGCGGCCGCCAGTTGGTATGTGCAGTTTCAAGCCCAACCACCCACTCCGGCCGAACACCATGCCTGGCAGCAATGGCTCAATGGAGATCCTTCCCACCAGGCCGCGTGGAACCAGATGGAGCAAGTGCAGCGCAGCCTTGGCGCACTGCCTGCGGATTTGACGCGCCGTGCGCTGTCCACCACGCAACAACGCCGCCAGGTACTGAAGTGGATGTTGCTGCTGGGTGGCACCGGGTATTTGGGGTGGAATGTTCAGCAACATACGTCCCTGGGCAACGTGTGGGCCGACTACCGCACCGGCGTAGGTGAACACCGGCGCATCGCGTTGGCCGACGGCACGCAGGTCGATCTCAATACCCACACCTCGATAGACGTGGCGTTCGATGCGCGCCAGCGATTGATCCGCCTGCGTGAGGGGGAAGTACTTATCCACACGGGTAAGTCTGGCGGGCAGACACCGTTTTACGTCGAAACCCGCCAAGGCCGGGTTGAGGCATTAGGCACGCGGTTTACGGTACGCCAGCTGTCGGATTCCACACGCGTTGGGGTACTGGAAGATCGGGTCAGCGTGTCGCCCGCAGATCAACCCAACCACAGCCAAATCCTCAGTGCGGGTGAAAGCGTCGACTTCGACCGCCACAAGGTTGGGGATAACCATCCGTATCGCAGCACTCAAGCCGCCTGGGTCGACGGGCAATTAATTGTGCTGGATGCTCGGCTGGGTGATGTGATCGACGAGCTTGCCCGCTATCGGCCGGGCGTCTTGCAGTGCGACGCAGCCTCTGCACGTCTGCGCGTCTCCGGAACGTTCCGCCTGGATTCCACCGATGCGGTGCTTTCCAACCTGCAAGCGACCCTGCCTATCCAGGTGAAATACTTCACTCGGTATTGGGTATCGGTGAGTCGAACCGGCTGATCGCAAAAATAATCTACAGGGGGGTTATCTTTTTTTTACCTGGCGCGGCCCTACAGGTAATCACGATGCTACCTTCAGGGCTTACCCACCTATGCGCCTTCCCACCAAGCTTCGCCAGCGACTTTCTTACCACGGCATAACCTACGGCCTGCTGACGGGCACTGTAGCCACAACGGCTGCTTTGCTCTCGACCGGCGCCTTTGCAGCCGTTACGGTGCAGCACTACACCATTGCTGCCGGGCGGCTGGACAATGCCTTAAGCCAATTTGCCGCCAAGGCCAATGTGATTCTGTCGTTCTCGCCTCAGCAGACCGCGAGTTTAAGTACGCCAGGGTTGGAAGGTGACTATTCGGTGGAACAGGGTTTTGCGCTATTACTGCAAACCTCAGGCCTGCTGGCTGTCGTCCAGGCCCCTGGAAGCTATGTGCTGCAAGCCGTGCCATCCGGGCAACTCACGCTCTCACCGACCACCGTGAGTACTTATCAACAGGACGGTTTTAATCAAGAGATTGCCGGGGATGTAGGCTACAAGGCGCTAAACAGCCGCATCGGCACCAAGACCAGTACGCCCTTGTCGGAAACACCGCGCTCGGTATCGGTGGTCACCGGCCAACGCATCAAGGACCAGAAATCCCAGACGCTGACCGAAGTATTGGGTTATGTGCCCGGTATTTTTGCGCCGCCCTTTGCCGCCGGCGATAGCCTGGCAGGGGATTTGTTCTTCATTCGCGGTTTCAACGCCACCGATTACGGCTACGGCCTGCTGCGTGATGGCCTACGTGTACAAGGGAATCGGTACGACACCACTAGCGAACCCTACGGCTTAGAGCGTGTGGAAATCTTCCGTGGGCCCTCTTCACTGCTGTACGGCGAAAATGCCCCAGGTGGGCTGGTGAACCTGGTGAGTAAACACCCTACCGCGACGCCACAGGGTGAGGTGCAGTTGGCTTATGGCTCCCACAACCGTCAGGTGGGTGTGGATATCTCCGGCCCGCTCAATGAAAACGGGAATATCCTCGGCCGGGTGGTGATGCTTGGGCGTAAATCCGATACGCAAACTGACCATGTCCCGGATGATCGGCTCTACATTGCGCCCTCCCTGACCCTTAACTTCGATGACTTCAACACCCTGACTCTGCTGGCCAACTACCAGAAAGACCACACCAACCTTGAACTCGGCCTACCGGCGGCCGGCACCTTGCTCACCAATCCCAACGGCAAGCTGTCCAAACGCACCATGCTCGGTGACCCGGATTGGAATACCTTTGAGCGCGAAGCCTGGAACACCGGTTACGAATTCAGCCACAGCTTCAATGACGATTGGCAGTTCCGCCAGAACTCCCGCTACATGCAGTCACGTATCACCCGTCATGAAACCTGGCCGGGCGACTTGAACAACCAAGGCTTCGGCACGCAACTGAACATGAATGCCTACGACCGCTACAACAAGTCGATGGTTTACTCCCTGGATAACCAGCTGGAAGGCAAATTCCAGCTGGGCAGCCTGGAAAACACGCTGCTGTTCGGCGCGAGCTACGACCGTACTTCGTTTAACCAGGACTGGGATGCGGGGTTCGCCGGCACGATCAATGTGTATGACCCGGTGTATCTGCGTGACCCGACCACCCCGCAAGCGGTGCAAAACACCTTGCTCGCGCAACAGATGAAAGGCGTGTATGCACAGATCCAAAGCAAGTACGACCATTGGTTGTTCCTGCTCGGTGGGCGCCAAGATTGGGTCGACAGTGATTTCCGGGACAAGGTAAAAAGCGCCACGGACTCCAGCACCACCGAGCAGAAATTCACCTACCAGGGTGGTGTGATGTACCAGTTCGACAACGGCCTGACGCCGTATGTCAGCTACTCCACCGCATTTGTCCCGGTGCAGCAGATCTCGGTGGCGGGCTCACCGCTCAAGCCCATCACCAGCCGGCAATACGAAGTGGGCTTGAAATACGAACCGATCGGTTGGGACACAGCGATGACGTTGTCGGTGTACGACTTGCGCAAACAAGACGATACCTATCTCGACAGCACCACCAATACCTATCGCCAAGTGGGAGAAAGCCGCGCCAAAGGTGCGGAACTCGAAATCAACAGCAACATCACACCGAACCTGAATCTGACGGCGGCCTATACCTATACCGACGCACGGATTACCAAGGACACGGCCGGTTCGTTGGTCGAAGGGCACCAGATGACAGGTGTTCCACGCAACCAGGCTTCGGTGTGGGGCAAATACCGATTCTTGGATGGCCAACTCAAAGGCCTTTCCCTGGGCGGTGGCGTGCGCTACTTCGATAGCGCCTATTCCTACACCAAGCCGACTCTCTACGGGAAGCTCGACCCCGGCAGTGTCACGTTGGTGGATGCCGCGATTGGTTACCAGATTGATACCCACTGGTCGATCGACCTGAATGCCAAGAACCTCTTCGACAAGGAATATGTATCTGGTTGCAACGACGCAGGGCGCTGCTACTGGGGTGACAGCCGTACCTTGCTCGGTACGGTGTCTTACAACTGGTGAGGCGCTGTGGATAACTCGGTTATTTGCCGATACAGAAACTGGAAAAGATCCGCCCCAGCAAATCATCGGAGCTGAACGCGCCAGTGATTTCCCCCAGCAGCTGCTGTGCCTGACGCAGATCTTCGGCCAGCAGCTCCCCTGCCCCCGCCAAGGTCAGCTGAGCACGTCCGTGCTCCAGGGCTGCGCTGGCATGGCGCAGTGCCTCCAAGTGCCTGCGACGGGCACTGAAGCTGCTTTCGGAGGTCTGCTCGTAGCCCATGCAGGCCTTGAGATGGTCACGCAGCAATTCCAGTCCATTACCTGCCGACTTGGCACTCAGGCTGATCGTGACGTGGCCATCCTCGCTGGTTTCCATGGCAATGGCTTCGCCCGTCAGGTCGGCCTTGTTGCGGATCAACGTGACCTTGGCCGGGTCCGGCCGTTGCTCCAGGAACTCCGGCCAGAGTGCAAAAGGGTCCACAGCCTCAGGCGCGGTGGCGTCTACCACGAGCAGCACGCGATCGGCCTCGGCGATCGCCTTGAGCGCTCGTTCAACGCCGATCTTTTCCACCTGGTCATCGGTGTCACGCAGCCCTGCGGTGTCGACCACATGCAGAGGCATGCCGTCGATGTGGATATGTTCCCGCAGGATATCCCGGGTGGTCCCCGCAATCTCGGTAACGATAGCCGCTTCACGGCCGGCCAGTGCATTGAGCAAACTGGATTTGCCAGCATTCGGGCGGCCTGCGATCACCACGGTCATACCGTCGCGGAGCAAGGCGCCCTGCCCGGCTTCGCGCAGTACTGTGGATAACTCTTCACGGACTTTATCCAGCATCGCCAGTACGTGGCCATCGGCCAGGAAGTCGATTTCTTCTTCCGGGAAATCAATCGCCGCCTCCACGTAGATGCGCAAGCTGATCAATTGCTCCGTCAGGTTATGCACACGCAAGGAAAACGCGCCTTGCAGCGAGCGCAGCGCATTGCGTGCCGCCTGTGCAGAACTGGCTTCGATCAAGTCGGCAATGGCTTCGGCCTGGGCCAGGTCAAGTTTGTCGTTGAGGAATGCCCGCTCGCTGAATTCACCTGGGCGGGCCAGCCGGCAGCCGAGTTGCAGGCAGCGCTGCAGCAGCATATCGAGGACTACAGGACCACCGTGGCCCTGCAATTCCAGAACATCTTCACCGGTGAACGAGTTCGGCCCTGGGAAATAAAGGGCCAGGCCCTCATCCAGCACGCTTTGGTCTGCATCCAGAAACGGGCCGTAATGGGCATAACGCGGTTTCAATTCCCGACCACTGATGGCCTGTGCAGCCACGCCGGCGAGCGGCCCTGAAATTCGAACGATGCCGACGCCGCCACGACCTTGAGCGGTAGCGACAGCAGCGATGGTTTCACGAGGAGCGCTCATCAGCAGGTTCCAGAACAAAAGTGACGGAAAGCAAAACGCCCCACTAGGGGGCGTCTTGAGTGGTTATCCACAGAGTAAGTTACGCCTCGGCTTTTTTGGTAGCCGCTTCGATTTTACGTGTGATGTACCACTGTTGAGAGATCGACAATACGTTGTTGACCACCCAGTACAGAACCAGACCAGCTGGGAACCACAGGAAGAAGAAGGTGAAGATGATTGGCATCATTTTCATCACTTTGGCCTGCATCGGATCCGGCGGTGTTGGGTTCAGACGCTGCTGGATGAACATGGTCGCGCCCATGATGATCGGCAGGATAAAGAACGGGTCTTTAATCGACAGGTCAGTTATCCACAGCATGAACGGTGCCTGGCGCATTTCTACGCTTTCCAGGAGTACCCAGTACAACGAAAGGAACACTGGCATCTGCACGAGGATAGGCAAGCATCCACCCAGCGGGTTGATCTTCTCTTTCTTGTACAGCTCCATCATGGCCTGCGACATTTTCTGCCGGTCATCACCATGTTGCTCTTTCAACGCAGCCAGCTTCGGGGCAACGGCACGCATACGCGCCATCGACTTGTAGCTGGCAGCCGACAGTGGGAAGAAGATCCCCTTGATCAGCATGGTCAGGAAGATGATCGAGAAGCCCCAGTTACCCACAATGCTGTGGATATGTTGCAGCAGCCAGAAGATCGGCTGGGCAATGAACCACAGAATGCCGTAATCCACAGTCAGTTCCAGACCTGGGGACAACTCTTTCAGTACCGCTTGGCTTTTCGGGCCGGCGTAAAGGGTAGCGCTGGTTTCAGCCTTGGCACCTGGTGCGACGTTCAGCACCGGGCCAGTAAAGCCGATGATGTAGTTGCCTTGGCTGTCTTTACGGGTTTGAACCAGGTTGGCTTCACCTTTGTTCGGGATCCATGCGGTCACGAAGTAGTGTTGCAACCAGGCGACCCAGCCGCCTTGGACGGTTTCTTTCAGCGCGCCCTTGTCGATATCTTTCATCGACACTTTTTTGTACGGCTCGCTACTTGTCCACAGGGCTGCGCCCAGGTAAGTCGCGGTGCCGGTGGCGGTGCTGGAAGAAGGATCGGAGCTGCCATCACGCTTGAGTTGGGCAAACAGGTTGCCGCTCCACGGTTTTTCGCTGGTGTTGTCGATCAGGTAAGTGACCTTCAAGTCGTACAAACCGCGAGTGAAACTGAAGCGCTTGATGTAATTGACGCCGTCGAGACTGAATTTCAGGTCGACGTTCAACTGATT
Organism: Pseudomonas sp. LG1E9; assembly: GCF_003290225.1. Classification (NCBI taxonomy): domain Bacteria; kingdom Pseudomonadati; phylum Pseudomonadota; class Gammaproteobacteria; order Pseudomonadales; family Pseudomonadaceae; genus Pseudomonas; species Pseudomonas sp. LG1E9. The sequence goes on from NZ_CP029983.1 coordinate 673,854, forward strand.
TTGGCCATCAGCCAGTTGATAAGTCTTCTTTTCGGTCGAATAAACCGGACGACCGGTAGCACGCGCATCCGGACCATTGGTGCCGGTCAGGCCGCTTTGCGCCAGATAAGTACGTTCACCGCCATTATCGAACAGTTGGAACGGTACATCTGGATGATCTTGGCGACGTGGATAAAGCGGCAGTTTCAACTGCGCGATATCACCACCTTGTGGGTCGATAGCCAGGTCGAGCACATCCGTTTTCACAAGGATGAGGTCTTTATTGGTGACCACTGGCGTTTCTAAAGGGGCGGTTGTCTCGCCATTCGCGCTGGGAACATCGGCACTCGCGGACGCATTGGTACCCAACGGAGTGTCCGGAATAGCCGGCGCAGCCTGATTGGTAGCAACATTCTGAGTCGGCAGGGCAGCTTGGCCATAATCCTGGTTCCACTTAAGAACCATGACATAGGACACGATTGCCAGGGCGACGATCAGGATCGTGCGTTTAATATCCATGATTACTCGGCCATCGAAGAAGAACGGGAGGTAGGGATAGGTGGAACCGGGTCATAACCACCGGGATTCCACGGATGACAGCGACCTAAACGACGAAAGGTCAGCCAGCCACCGCGCAGAAGACCATGATTTTCTATGGCCTCTAACGCGTAGCAGGAACAACTGGGGTAGAAACGACAGTGACTGGCCATCAGAGGACTAATGGCATAGCGATAAAACTGGATCGGAACGAGTGCCAGTTTACGCATCGGTGCTGTCTACCCCTACAGTTTCGGTGCTGACTGCTGGTGCTGGCTTGTTGGTACGCGCCAGACGTTTCCAGAGCTTGCCGAAATGCTGAATCAATTCGGGGTTTTCTACATCCCCCAAGCCTTTGCGCGCGACGATAACAATATCCCAACCAACCAGAGTGTCCTGGTGGAGGCGAAACGATTCGCGCATCAGACGCTTGAGGCGATTGCGCTCAACGGAGAGCTTTACGCTCTTCTTGCCGATCACCAACCCGAGACGGGGGTGATCAAGATCGTTGTTACGCGCAAGGAGCAGGAGATTTTTCCCCGGAACCTTGCCGGTGGGGGAGTCAAAGACTGCCTTGAAGTGCCGGGGGGTTAGCAAACGCTTTTCCCGACTGAAGTCCTGACTCACCACCAGTACCGGATTATCAAACTGCCAGACGCGCACGACCTTTGGCGCGGCGACGCGACAGGACAGCACGGCCGTTCTTGGTAGCCATGCGAGCACGGAAGCCGTGAGTACGGGCGCGTTTGATGGTGCTTGGTTGGAAAGTACGTTTCATGGCGTTGTTACCTGGTTCGTCCACAACGGGCCGGAATGGCCCCCGTTTTAAGAGACCGGCGATTCTAGAGAAAGCAAGCCTCTAGGTCAATTTCCAACCAGCTTTTCCTTCAATTAGATCGCTACAGGGCAAAACGCCCTTTTCTATCCGCCGGCCTTCCACGAGCAAGGTCATAGATATAAAAATAAAGAAGGAAGTTATTTAAAGCTTTTCTGTAAAGCTTATAAAAGCTAGGCAGGCCATCCTCTGTGGATAACTTCGTTAAGGCCATATTGCACGTGGTGTACAGAGGATGACAACACGGGGGAGAAGCAGTGCTCTGCCTGTGCTGCGCTGTCGGATAAGCTGTGTGTGGAATGGCATGTTATCCACAGGCCAGTTACCCACAGACTTTCACCCCCACTTGTGCAACGAGCTCAGGGGCGCTTATCCACAGAGCTTATGCACAGACCATTGGTCGCCTTTTTCCCCGATAAGACGTTGATTTTGGGTGCCCTGTGGGCAACCTACATGTGGATAAGTGGGCGGCTCGCCGCTACAATGGCGGCTGTTTTTGCCTCACCGGCTTTCAACTTAGGGGATATCCGTGTCAGTGGAACTTTGGCAGCAGTGCGTGGAGCTTTTGCGCGATGAGCTGCCTGCCCAGCAATTCAACACCTGGATCCGTCCGCTACAGGTCGAAGCCGAAGGCGACGAGTTGCGCGTTTATGCGCCCAACCGTTTCGTTCTCGACTGGGTCAACGAGAAGTACCTGAGCCGCGTTCTCGAATTGCTCGACGAACATGGCAACGGTCTCGCGCCCGTTCTCTCCTTGTTAATAGGCAGCAAACGTAGCTCGGCGCCTCGCGCTGCGCCGAATGCGCCGTTGGCGGCGAGTGCCTCGCAGGCCCAGGCCGCAGTGGCACCTGTTAACAATTCACCCGCGCCGCTTGCCCAGACGCCTTCGAAATCAGCGTCGCAGAAAAATGCGCCTATTAATGAAGAGCCGTCTCGCGACAGCTTCGACCCGATGGCTGGCGCCAGCTCGCAACAGGCACCGGTTCGCGCCGAACAGCGCACCGTGCAGGTAGAAGGCGCGCTCAAGCACACCAGTTACCTGAACCGCACCTTTACCTTCGAGAATTTCGTCGAAGGTAAATCCAACCAGCTTGCTCGCGCCGCGGCCTGGCAAGTGGCGGATAACCCCAAGCACGGTTACAACCCGCTGTTCCTTTATGGTGGCGTTGGCTTGGGTAAGACTCACTTGATGCACGCTGTGGGTAACCACCTATTAAAGAAGAACCCGAATGCCAAGGTCGTGTACCTGCACTCGGAGCGCTTCGTGGCTGACATGGTCAAGGCCTTGCAGCTCAATGCCATCAACGAGTTCAAGCGCTTCTATCGCTCCGTTGACGCCTTGCTGATCGATGACATCCAATTCTTCGCGCGCAAAGAGCGTTCCCAGGAAGAGTTTTTCCATACGTTCAACGCCCTGCTCGAAGGCGGCCAACAGGTCATCTTGACCAGTGACCGTTATCCGAAGGAAATCGAAGGCCTGGAAGAGCGCTTGAAATCGCGCTTCGGCTGGGGTCTGACCGTTGCGGTCGAGCCGCCGGAACTCGAAACCCGCGTTGCAATCCTGATGAAAAAAGCTGATCAGGCTAAGGTCGATCTACCGCACGACGCTGCGTTCTTTATCGCCCAACGCATTCGCTCCAACGTGCGTGAGCTGGAAGGCGCGCTAAAGCGGGTCATCGCTCACTCGCACTTCATGGGGCGCGACATCACCATCGAACTGATCCGCGAATCCCTGAAAGACTTGCTGGCACTGCAGGACAAACTGGTGAGTGTGGATAACATCCAGCGCACCGTGGCCGAGTACTACAAGATCAAGATTTCCGATCTGCTGTCCAAGCGCCGTTCGCGCTCGGTGGCTCGTCCGCGCCAGGTGGCCATGGCTCTCTCCAAGGAGTTGACCAACCATAGCCTGCCGGAAATCGGCGATGTGTTTGGTGGTCGCGACCACACTACGGTCTTGCACGCATGCCGCAAGATCAACGAACTTAAGGAATCCGACGCGGATATTCGCGAGGACTACAAGAACCTGCTGCGTACACTGACCACTTGATGACACCAGCGCAGCTTATTAAGGCAAGGGACTAGACCATGCATTTCACCATTCAACGCGAAGCCCTGTTGAAACCCCTGCAACTGGTCGCAGGCGTCGTCGAGCGCCGACAGACCTTGCCGGTGCTCTCCAACGTATTGCTGGTTGTCGAAGGCCAGCAGTTGTCCCTGACTGGCACCGACCTGGAAGTCGAACTGGTTGGCCGCGTGCAACTGGAAGAGCCCGCCGAACCAGGCGAGATCACCGTGCCCGCGCGCAAGCTGATGGATATCTGCAAAAGCCTGCCGAACGACGCGCTGATCGACATCAAGGTTGATGAGCAAAAGCTGGTGGTCAAGGCCGGTCGCAGCCGTTTCACGTTGTCGACCTTGCCAGCCAATGACTTCCCGACCGTGGAAGAAGGCCCCGGCTCGCTGACGTGCAGCCTGGAGCAAAGCAAACTGCGTCGTTTGATCGAGCGCACCAGCTTCGCCATGGCCCAGCAGGACGTGCGTTACTACCTCAACGGCATGCTGCTGGAAGTGTCCGAGGGCATTATCCGCGCCGTAGCCACTGACGGTCACCGTCTGGCGATGTGCTCGATGCGCGCCGATATCGGCCAGCCGGACCGTCACCAGGTGATCGTGCCGCGTAAAGGTATTCTTGAGCTGGCGCGCCTGCTCACTGAGCCGGATGGCAATGTCAGCATCGTATTGGGTCAGCACCACATTCGCGCCACCACCGGCGAGTTCACCTTCACGTCCAAGCTGGTCGACGGTAAATTCCCGGATTACGAGCGCGTGCTGCCTAAAGGCGGTGACAAGTTGGTGATCGGCGATCGTCAGGCACTGCGTGAAGCGTTCAGCCGCACAGCGATTCTGTCCAACGAAAAATACCGTGGTATTCGTCTGCAACTGGCCAACGGTCAGCTGAAAATCCAGGCCAATAACCCGGAGCAGGAAGAGGCGGAAGAAGAAGTAGGCGTTGACTACAACGGCGGTTCGTTGGAAATCGGCTTCAACGTGAGCTACCTGCTGGACGTACTTGGCGTGATGACCACTGAACAGGTGCGCCTGATCCTGTCGGACTCCAACAGCAGCGCCTTGGTGCAGGAATCCGACAACGACGATTCGGCTTATGTTGTTATGCCGATGCGCCTGTAATCATGCTCAGCAGACGCTAGATGTCCCTCAGTCGCGTTTCAGTCACCGCGGTGCGCAACCTGCACCCGGTGACCTTCTCCCCCTCCCCCCGCATTAATATCCTCCACGGTGCCAACGGCAGTGGAAAAACCAGCGTGCTGGAAGCTATCCACTTGCTGGGGCTCGCCCGTTCCTTTCGCAGTGCGCGCTTGTTACCGGTTATCCAGTACGAACAATTGGCGTGTACTGTCTTTGGCCAGGTTGAACTGGCGGAGGGCGGATACAGCAGCCTGGGGATATCACGTGATCGTGGCGGTGAATTTCAGATTCGCATCGACGGGCAAAATGCGCGCAGTGCTGCGCAATTGGCAGAGATCCTGCCATTGCAGTTGATAAACCCTGACAGCTTTCGGCTGTTGGAAGGCGCACCCAAAATCCGCAGGCAATTCCTCGATTGGGGAGTGTTCCACGTGGAACCGCGCTTCATGGCCACTTGGCAGCGCCTGCAGAAGGCCCTGCGGCAGCGGAACTCGTGGCTGCGGCATGGTACACTTGACGCCGCTTCGCAAGCGGCCTGGGACCGGGAACTGTGCCTGGCCAGCGACGAAATAGATGAATACCGCCGCGCCTATATCAAAGCCTTGAAACCAGTCTTTGAGCAGACTTTGAGTGAGTTATTGGATCTCGAAGGGCTGACGCTGAGCTACTACCGTGGTTGGGACAAAGAGCGTGAACTGAGCGCAGTGCTCGCCACGTCCCTGCAGCGGGATCAGCAAATTGGCCATACCCAGGCCGGACCCCAACGGGCAGATTTGCGTCTTAGATTAGGCGCTCATAACGCTGCGGATATCTTGTCCCGCGGCCAGCAGAAGTTGGTGGTGTGTGCGCTGCGTATCGCTCAAGGCCACTTGGTTAGCCAAGCCCGACGCGGCCAGTGTATTTATCTGGTGGATGACTTGCCGTCTGAACTCGACGAGCAACACCGCCACGCGCTATGCCGCTTATTGGAAGACTTACGCTGCCAGGTGTTTATCACTTGTGTAGACCATGAATTATTGAGGGAAGGCTGGCAGACGGAAACGCCAGTCGCTTTGTTCCACGTGGAACAAGGCCGTATCACCCAGACCCACGACCATCGGGAGTGAAGGCATGAGCGAAGAAAACACGTACGACTCGACCAGCATTAAAGTGCTGAAAGGTTTGGATGCCGTACGCAAACGTCCCGGTATGTACATTGGCGACACTGATGACGGTAGCGGTCTGCACCACATGGTGTTCGAGGTGGTCGACAACTCCATCGACGAAGCTTTGGCCGGTCACTGCGACGACATCAGCATCATCATCCACCCGGATGAATCCATTACCGTGCGCGACAACGGTCGTGGCATTCCGGTAGATGTGCACAAAGAAGAAGGCGTTTCGGCTGCAGAGGTCATCATGACCGTGCTCCACGCTGGCGGTAAGTTCGACGATAACTCCTATAAAGTATCCGGCGGTTTGCACGGTGTAGGTGTTTCGGTAGTGAACGCGCTGTCCGAAGAGTTGATCCTGACTGTCCGCCGTAGCGGAAAGATCTGGGAACAGACTTACGTCCACGGTGTTCCACAGGAGCCGATGAAAATCGTCGGCGATAGTGAATCGACCGGCACGCAGATTCACTTCAAGCCATCGGCTGAAACTTTCAAGAATATCCACTTCAGCTGGGACATTCTGGCCAAGCGTATCCGTGAACTGTCCTTCCTCAACTCCGGTGTGGGTATCGTCCTCAAAGACGAGCGCAGCGGAAAGGAAGAGCTGTTCAAGTACGAAGGCGGTCTGCGGGCATTCGTTGAATACCTGAACACCAACAAGACTGCGGTCAACCAGGTGTTTCACTTCAACATCCAGCGTGAAGACGGCATCGGCGTAGAAATCGCCCTGCAGTGGAACGACAGCTTCAACGAGAACCTGTTGTGCTTCACCAACAACATTCCACAGCGCGACGGCGGTACTCACCTGGTGGGTTTCCGTTCCGCACTGACGCGCAACCTGAACACCTACATCGAAGCCGAAGGCTTGGCCAAGAAGCATAAAGTCGCCACCACGGGTGACGATGCACGCGAAGGCCTGACCGCGATCATCTCGGTAAAAGTGCCGGATCCCAAGTTCAGCTCCCAGACTAAAGACAAGCTGGTGTCTTCCGAAGTGAAGACAGCTGTGGAACAGGAGATGGGTAAGTACTTCTCCGACTTCCTGCTGGAGAACCCGAACGAAGCCAAGTTGGTCGTCGGTAAGATGATCGATGCCGCGCGTGCCCGTGAAGCCGCACGTAAGGCTCGTGAGATGACCCGCCGCAAAGGCGCGCTGGATATCGCCGGCCTGCCGGGCAAACTGGCTGACTGCCAGGAGAAGGACCCTGCCCTCTCCGAACTGTACTTGGTGGAAGGTGACTCTGCTGGCGGTTCCGCCAAGCAGGGTCGTAACCGTCGCACCCAGGCCATTCTTCCGTTGAAGGGCAAGATCCTCAACGTTGAAAAGGCCCGCTTCGACAAGATGATTTCCTCCCAGGAAGTCGGCACCTTGATCACGGCGCTGGGCTGCGGTATCGGCCGCGATGAATACAACATCGACAAGCTGCGCTATCACAACATCATCATCATGACCGATGCTGACGTCGACGGTTCGCACATCCGTACCCTGCTGCTGACCTTCTTCTTCCGTCAGTTGCCGGAGTTGATCGAGCGCGGCTACATCTACATCGCCCAGCCACCGTTGTACAAAGTGAAAAAGGGTAAGCAAGAGCAATACATCAAAGACGACGACGCCATGGAAGAGTACATGACGCAGTCGGCTCTGGAAGATGCGAGCCTGCACTTGAACGATGAAGCCCCGGGTATTTCCGGCGAAGCATTGGAGCGTCTGGTTAACGACTTCCGCATGGTGATGAAGACCCTCAAGCGCCTGTCGCGCCTGTACCCTCAGGAGCTGACCGAGCACTTCATTTACCTTCCGGCCATCACCCTGGAACAGTTGGGCGATCACGCACACATGCAGGCTTGGCTGGCCCAGTACGAAGTACGTCTGCGCACCGTCGAGAAGTCTGGCCTGGTGTACAAAGCCAGTCTGCGTGAAGACCGTGAACGTAACGTGTGGTTGCCAGAGGTTGAACTGATCTCCCACGGCCTGTCGAACTACGTCACCTTCAACCGCGACTTCTTCGGCAGCAACGACTACAAGACCGTGGTTACCTTGGGTGCCCAACTCAGCACCCTGTTGGACGACGGCGCTTACATTCAGCGTGGCGAGCGTAAGAAAGCAGTCAAGGAGTTCAAAGAGGCCCTGGACTGGTTGATGGCCGAAAGCACCAAACGTCACACCATCCAGCGATACAAAGGTCTGGGCGAGATGAACCCAGATCAACTGTGGGAAACCACCATGGACCCTGCCCAGCGTCGCATGCTGCGCGTGACCATCGAAGACGCCATTGGTGCGGATCAGATCTTCAACACCCTGATGGGTGATGCGGTCGAGCCTCGCCGTGACTTCATCGAAAGCAACGCTCTGGCAGTGTCTAACCTGGACTTCTGATCCAGGCGGGACCCGCAAAACAAAAAGGCCAACGTTATGCGTTGGCCTTTTTTATTACGTGGAAATCAGTATTTTTTGAATGCTCCACGTGGAACATCACCCTTTTCAACCATGGGAAGCAGTCGCCACGCTCTCCAATCGGTACCCATACCCATAAATCGTCAACAGCTGCCAACCTCTATCAGCGGTAAGGCCGAGCTTGTTGCGCAGTCGATAGATATGCGTATCCAATGGCCGTGAGGACACCATTTCTTCATGGGTCCAGAACCGCTCATAAAGGTACTCGCGAGACAGCGGTCGCGCTAAGTTGGCAAACAAGCAACTCGCCAGGCGGTATTCGCGTTCAGTGAGGTTGATCGGTTTTCCCGCGCGGGTGACGGTCAACTCGGCGTCGTCGAAGGTCAGATCGTTGAAACTTTGTACTTCCTGGGTCGCCGACTTCTGCAGACCATGGCGACGTAGAACGGCGGTAACCCGAGCCTTGAGTTCGTTGGGACGAAAGGGTTTGCTGACGTAGTCATCGGCGCCACTGTTCAACGCGGTGACGATATCGCTTTCCGCATCCCTGCTCGTGAGCATGATCACGGCGGGTGGCGACTCCATGTGCTCACGGGTCCAGCGCAGCAACGCAATGCCGGTGATATCGGGCAGTTGCCAATCGAGTATCAGCAGGTCAAAGGTTTCCCGCCGCAACTGACGTAGCAGGTCCTCACCACGCTCGAAGCAATGCAGGGTCCAGGGCTGTTCGGCGGTGCTGGGGATTTGTCGCAGTGTCTGTTCCACCCTTCGCAATTCAGCGGGTTCGTCATCCAGTATTGCGACACGCATGGGTGGGTCCTTTCATTTTGAAGAGTACGGCAGTCGTAGTGAGGGCACGTACTGCGCAGATGCCAGCCATCGAATCTGAAGAATTGTGCGCAGATTCGTTAGCCCCTTGGATCTCTCGGTAGGCTGGGTTCAATGAGTGATCAACCCAGTTAAAGTCCTCGGTACCGATGTGGGAAAGATACCGGCTCCAGGCCGTAAGGAAAAGGATCAGCCGACGCGTGCGCTGTCGTAGACTTCTGTGCCCCGATGGTAGATACCTTGATGCTTCTACCTTTATGAGCCTCACGCAGGAAAACTTTTCCACCGCCGCGAAAATGAGCTTCACTGGGCGCAATGTCACTTCCTTTCGTATGCCAACAACAGGGACACGCTGATCAATGATGCTCTGGGGCAAGGCTGAAAAACGTCAACCCACCCATGCCCAACGGCTGTTCCACGGTTTGGTTCGTGAGTGGTTGTGGATCGGTTTGCTGTTGTTGCCGATCACGGCCTACCTTTCGACGAGTGCTGGCCTGGCGTTGAACAATCCGCTGTACGACAGCCTTCGCCGTCTGACACCGCTGCCAGTGGACCCACGTATCTTATTGGTGACCATCGATGACGCCAGCTTGAAGAAGCTCGGGCAGTGGCCTTGGCCCCGTAGTTTGCACGCCGACCTGATCGACCGCCTGAGTGCTGCACAACCCACCGCCATCCTGTTCGACGTGATATTCAGCGATCCTGCCGATCCCGCTACTGACAAACGCTTGGCCGACGCGGTGTGCAACGCCGGCAATGTACTCTTGCCCCTGGCGCGTGATGATTCTGCCAGCGATAGCCAGCCCAGAGGAGAACTGCAGCCACTGCTTAAATGTGCCAAAGGCGTAGGGCATATCAACGTGGAAGCGGACAGCGATGGCGTGGTGCGCAGGCTGTATTTGCGCGAGGGCCCACCCGATGCCACGGCGCCTCAGTTGGCATGGCTAGCGTTCACGATGAGTGGCCAACCCTCAGAGATGCCAGGTGAGCCTCGCGATTCGAACTCCCAGGGCTGGCATCAGGAACATGCAGTTCGCATCCCATATATCGACCCCGACAGCCGTTTTCCGAGTGTGTCTTATGTCAGCGTATTACGCGGCGAAGTCCCTCCTGAGCGGTTGCGTAACCGCCTTATTTTGGTAGGCGCCCCGGGTTCGGGCATGGGCGATCGTTTTGTCACTCCGCTTTCCCCCATGATGGGCACTACAGCGGGTGTAGAGATCCAGGCCAACGTGCTCAACGGCCTACTGCAAGGACGTAGCGTCGTGGATCTGCCCCAATGGCCGTCAGCCGTGATGGCAACGTCCTGGGTGGCGCTGCTGCTGGGCCTGCTGCTCTACCGCCCACGCTATGCACTATGGATGACGCTGGGGTGTATGTTCACGGCCTTGCTCGGCTCATTTGCCCTATTGCGTATGGGCTACTGGTGGTCGCCTGCGGCCTGCCTGATCGGTTTGCTGCTCAGCTACCTGATCTGGAACTGGCGACGTCTGAGCGTGATCCTCGCCTACTTTGGCTGGGAGTTGGCGCGGTTGGATAACGAACCCAAAGTCTTGCCCGAACGCCGCCGAGCGCCGGCCAGCAAAGGTGATGTGTTGCAGGGTCGCATCTTTGCCCTGGAGCAAGCGGTGAGCCGCACGCGGGACACCCGGCGCTTTATGGCCGACGGCCTTGAGTGCCTGCCGGTGGCGACGCTGATCACGGACACCCAAGGCAATATATTGCTGGCTAACCGGATTGCCCGCGACGTGTTCGGTAATGATCTGGTCAACCAAAACCTGTTGGACCAGCTGGTTGATCTGGGTTATCCACCGCTGCACAACGGCGTGCGCCCTGCCCTTTCGGCATTGGAGTTGGTTGAGTTTCGGGATATCCACCAACGTAGCCTGCGCATGGAGCTTGCACCTCTGCTACCGGCCGAAGGGGATGTGGCGCTGGGTTGGCTGCTGAGCCTCACTGACCTCAGCAAGGAACGTGAGGCCCAGCAGCACCGAGAAACCATGTTGCGTTTCCTGTCCCATGATCTTCGTGCACCGCACTCGGCGATCCTTGCACTGCTCGACGTACACAGCGCCGAGTCGCCAGTGTTTGCGCAGATAGAGCAGCAGGTACGCCGCGCCTTGAGCCTGACTGAATCGTTTGTTCAGTTGGCAAAAGCCGAGGCCGACGGTTACCACTTCCAGCCAACGCTGTTCGCCATGCTGGTTATGGATGCTTTTGACCAAGTGGCGCTGATCGCACAGCTCAAGGGCATTCACCTGGTCCACGATCTGGATGAGGCAGATGAGGGGATGGTGTCAGCCGATCAGTCGCTGCTCACCCGTGCGTTATTCAACGTGCTGGAGAACGCGATCAAATACTCGCCGTCCGGCACCACCGTCCGGTTGAGACACAGCAGCACGCAAGGCTGGTTGGAATGCCGGATCAGTGACCAGGGCCCAGGGATAGCTGCCGAAGATTTACCGGAGTTGTTCAGCCAGTACAAACGCTTTGATTCAGCCCAAGGCAGCGATGGGTTGGGACTCGGGCTGACCATGGTCAAAGCGGTCGTGGAGCGTCATGGAGGACGTATCGAATGTGAAAGCAGTGTGGGCAAAGGCACCACATTCAGCCTGCAATTGCCCTTGCTGGACGAGTGCTAAAACGTGCTTTTGCGCTGTGCATAAAAAACCGGTCACAAGGACCGGTTTTTTTATGCGGAAAAAACTTATGCACGTTTTTAGAGATTTTCAGGTCTCTGGAAATATGTAAGTAAATCAGCTTGTTATGAAGCAAAAAAGCCAATTCGCCAACAATCCGTGCACAGGTTATCCACAGATGCTCATACCACCGGAGTGTCTACCACAACCGGCTCCGGCGGCAGGGAACCCATGGCCCGTTGCTGCGCTTCATTCCACGCCTGCGCGCGCTCATTCAGCGCGGCAATGGCGCGTGGGCCTTCGCCTTCTGCGTACATAGGTTCGCCAATCACCACGGTGATGGTGCCTTCGCGTTTTGCCCAACCAGTCTTCGGCCAGAACTTGCCGGCGTTATGCGCAATCGGCAACACCGGCAGATGGGCGTTGACCGCCAGGGCCGTACCACCTCGGGAGAATTTACCCACGGTGCCAAAGGGCACCCGCGTACCTTCCGGGAAGATCAGCACCCAAACGCCGTCCTTGAGCAGCTCGTCGCCCTTCTTGGCCACGTGCTTGAGCGCCGCCTTGGGGTTGTCACGGTCGATGGCGATCGGGCGCAACATGGCCATGGCCCAGCCAAAGAACGGTACGTACAGCAATTCGCGCTTGAGCACTTGGCTCAACGGCGAGAAGTACGCCGAGAGGAAGAACGTCTCCCAGGTGCTCTGATGGTTAGACAAAATCACGCAGGGCTGGTCCGGGACGTTTTCAGCGCCCTTGATCTCAAAACGGATGTTCAGGAACACCTTGGTCAGCCACAACGCGCAGCGGCACCAATAGACGTTGATAAAGCGATAGCGCGCCTTGAACGGCAGGAAGGGTGCAATAAAAAAGCTCAGGGTGCACCAGAGAAGCGAACTGGTGCCCAGCAGCAGGTAAAAGAAAAAGGTTCTGATGGCCTGCAAGATCGACATGGCGGCATTTACCGTTGCGGGACACGGCCCGCCTGTTGAAAAGCGCACTCCCGAACACTCCTTGGCCAGGATGTCGAGGGCGGCTAGTTGTTGATAAGTTCTGCGGCAACGGCCGCCAGATCGTCAAAAATCAAAGTGCCTACCGGCAGGTTTTTCGCCTGGGTCTTTTCGCCTTTCCCGGTCTTTACCAAAACTGGCTGAGAGTCGACGGCTTTGGCCGCCTCCAGGTCACCGAGGCTGTCCCCGACGAACCATATCCCAGCTAACGGCACCTTGTAATGTTCTGCAATGGTTTTCAACATGCCAGGCTTGGGTTTACGGCAATCGCAGCCCTCATCCGGCCCGTGGGGGCAGTACGTCACCAACCCCACCTGACCGCCCTGCTCCGCCACTAACGTGCGCAAGCGCGCGTGCATGGCGTCCAGGGTAGCGATGTCGTAGTAGCCACGGGCAATGCCGGACTGGTTGGTGGCAATCGCCACTGTCCAGCCGGCTTTGCTCAACTGCGCGATGGCCTCGATCGAGCCGGGCAGTGGTATCCACTCCGCCACTGACTTGATGTAAGCGTCGGAGTCGTAGTTGATCACCCCGTCCCGATCGAGAATCAGCAGTTTCACCATGGTCAGCTCAGGGTCGAAATGTCGGCGATGTTGACGAACAAGCCGCGCAGACGCGCCAGCATGGCGTAGCGGTTTTTCCGCACGCCGGCATCTTCGGCATTGATCATCACTGCTTCGAAGAACGCATCCACCGGCTCACGCAAGGTGGCCAGGCGCGCCAGTGCTTCGGCGTAGTTACGCTCGGCGATCAGCGGCTTCACGGCGTTTTCTGCCTTGGCGATGGCCGAGTTCAGCGAGAACTCCTTGGCATCGGCAAACAGGCCAGGGTCGACATCGCCGTTGCCCAGGCCTTCGGCCTTGCTCAGCAGGTTCGACACACGCTTGTTCACCGCGGCCAGGGCATCGGCTTCCGGCAATTTGCGGAAGGCCTGCACGGCTTGTACGCGCTGATCGAAGTCCAGCGCCGAACCCGGTTGCAGGGCACGTACCGACAGGTAGACGGAAACGTCCACGCCTTCGTCTTCGTAGCGCGCACGCAGGCGGTCGAACACAAACTCCAGCACTTGCTCGGCCAGGCCGGCTTGTTTGACCTTGGTACCGAACTGGCCGACGGCGAACACCACGGCCTGGGTCAGGTCGAGGTCGAGCTTCTTGTCGATCAGGATACGCAGCACACCCAGGGCTGCACGGCGCAGGGCATACGGGTCTTTGCTACCGGTAGGCAGCATGCCGATACCGAAGATACCCACCAGGGTATCCAGCTTGTCGGCGATGGCCACGGCCGCGCCGGTCAGGGTGGTTGGCAGCTCTGCACCGGCACCGCGTGGCATGTACTGCTCGTTCAGTGCCAGCGCAACGTCTTCGGCCTCGCCATCGTTGAGGGCGTAGTAGTAGCCGGCAACGCCTTGCATCTCAGGGAATTCGCCGACCATCTCGGTGGCCAGGTCGCACTTGGACAGCATACCGGCGCGGGCGGCCGAGGCCGCATCGCCGCCAATGCGGGGTGCGATATAGGCAGCGAGCTTGGAAACGCGCGCAGCCTTGTCGTAGACGCTGCCGAGCTTTTCCTGGAACACCACGTTTTGCAGGCGCAGGTTGAAGTCTTCAAGCTTCGACTTCTTGTCTTGCTTGAAGAAGAACTCGGCGTCGGTCAGGCGCGGGCGGACGACTTTCTCGTTACCGGCGATGATCTGCTGCGGGTCTTTGCTTTCGATGTTAGCCACGGTAATGAAGCGCGGCAGCAACTTGCCGTCCACATCCAGCAGGCAGAAGTACTTCTGGTTGTCCTGCATGGTGGTGATCAGGGCTTCTTGCGGCACGTCGAGGAAGCGCTCTTCGAACGAACACACCAGCGGCACTGGCCATTCAACCAGCGCGGTCACTTCGTCGAGCAGGCTTGGCGGCACGATGGCGGTGCCTTCCTGCAGGCGGGCCAGCTCTTCGGTGCGCTTGCTGATCAGCTCGCGACGCTCATTGGCATCGGCCAGCACGTAAGCGGCACGCAGGTCGGCGGCATAGTTCGCCGGCGAGGTGATGCGTACGGCTTCAGGATGATGGAAGCGGTGACCACGGGAATCGCGGCCAGCCTTCTGGGCGAGGATGGTGCAGTCGATGACCTGGTCACCGAGCAGCATCACCAGCCATTGGGTTGGGCGGACGAATTCTTCTTTGCGTGCACCCCAGCGCATGCGCTTGGGGATCGGCAGGTCGTTCAGGGAGTCTTCAACGATGGTCGGCAGCAGGCTGGCAGTCGGCTTGCCGGTGATGACCTGGCTGAAGCGCAGTTTCGGACCGCTCTGATCGATCTCGCTCAGCTCCACGCCACACTTCTTGGCAAAACCAAGGGCGGCCTGGGTCGGGTTGCCTTCAGCGTCGAAAGCCGCCTGGCGCGGCGGGCCGTCGAGGTTGATGCTGCGGTCCGGTTGCTGGGTTTCCAGCGCGGTCAGCAACACCGCCAGGCGACGTGGCGCGGCGTAGACTTTCTTGGCTTCAAACTTCAGGCCGGCAGTCTGCAGGCCTTTTTCGATACCGGCCAAAAATGCGTCGGCCAGGGTGTTGAGGGCCTTGGGTGGCAGCTCTTCGGTGCCCAGTTCAACCAGGAAATCTTGAGCACTCATTGTGCAGCCTCCAGCTTAGCCAACACTTCATCACGCAGGTCCGGGGTGGCCATCGGGAAGCCCAGCTTGGCGCGAGCCAGCAGGTAGGCTTGGGCGACGGAACGCGCCAGGGTGCGTACACGCAGGATGTATTGCTGGCGCGCGGTT
Source organism: Pseudomonas sp. LG1E9 (assembly GCF_003290225.1). NCBI lineage: Bacteria > Pseudomonadati > Pseudomonadota > Gammaproteobacteria > Pseudomonadales > Pseudomonadaceae > Pseudomonas > Pseudomonas sp. LG1E9. The sequence goes on from NZ_CP029983.1 coordinate 689,205, forward strand.
ACCGAAATGGCACGGCGGGCGTCCAGCAGGTTGAAGGTGTGGGATGCCTTCAGGACCATTTCATAGCTTGGCAACGGCAGCGGCTGGTCGAGTTCGATCAGGCGCTTGGCTTCGCTTTCATAGAAGTCGAACAGTTCGAACAGCTTCTCGACGTTGGCGTGTTCGAAGTTGTAGGTGGATTGCTCCACCTCGTTCTGGTGGAACACATCGCCATAAGTCACTTTGCCGAATGGGCCGTCAGCCCATACCAGGTCGTAGACCGAGTCCACGCCCTGCAGGTACATGGCCAGGCGTTCCAGGCCGTAGGTGATCTCGCCGGTCACCGGGTAGCACTCAATGCCGCCCGCTTGCTGGAAGTAAGTGAATTGCGTCACTTCCATGCCGTTGAGCCAGACTTCCCAGCCCAGGCCCCAGGCGCCCAGCGTCGGCGATTCCCAGTTGTCTTCGACGAAACGGATATCGTGGACCAGCGGGTCCAGGCCAACATGCTTGAGCGAGCCCAAGTACAGTTCCTGGAAGTTGTCCGGGTTCGGCTTCAATACCACCTGGAATTGGTAGTAGTGCTGCAGACGGTTCGGGTTTTCGCCGTAGCGGCCGTCAGTCGGGCGACGACTGGGCTGCACATAAGCGGCGTTCCAGGTTTCGGGGCCAATGGCCCGCAGGAAGGTAGCGGTGTGGAAAGTGCCGGCGCCTACTTCCATATCGTAGGGCTGAAGTACCACACAACCTTGCTCGGCCCAGTATTGCTGGAGGGCGAGGATCAAGTCTTGGAAGGTACGCACGGCTGGCGTAGGCTGGCTCACGAAATTCACCTGTTACTTGGGCTGCGATTTAAAGAGCGGGAGTATACCCGATTCGGCCGCGCCACCATCCCCTGGAGCCTTATGCCACGCTGCTTTTGGTGTTCTGAAGATCCGCTGTACATGGCTTATCACGATCAGGAGTGGGGAACGCCGCTGCGCGATGCGCAGGGCTTGTTCGAGTTGCTTTTACTCGAAGGGTTCCAGGCGGGCCTTTCCTGGATCACCGTTTTACGCAAACGCGAGCATTACCGAAAGGTCTTGTTTGGTTTTGATGCGCAGCGCCTGGCGCACTTGAGCGACGACGAGATCGAAGCGCTGATGCTCGACCCTGGTATCGTGCGCAACCGCCTCAAGCTCAACGCCACTCGCCGCAACGCCGCGGCCTGGCTGGCGCTGGAAGATCCGGTGGGCTTGCTCTGGTCGTTTGTCGGCGGCGTGCCCAAGGTCAATCACTTCAAGGATCGCAGCGAAGTCCCGGCGATCACCCCCGAGGCTGAAGCCATGAGCAAAGCCCTGAAAAAGGCCGGCTTCACCTTCGTCGGACCGACCATTTGCTACGCGTTCATGCAGGCCTCGGGCATGGTCATGGATCACACCCAGGACTGCGACCGTTACGCGGACTTGGTCAACGCCGGTTAGAATGCGTGCTTTGCGCACCACACACGAACGGGAGTGACCTGTGGAAAAGTTTAAAGGCGCCTTGCTGGTAGGCGCTCTTCGGTTGTTTGCCCTGCTGCCCTGGCGTGCCGTCCAGGCTGTCGGCACGGCGATTGGCTGGATCATGTGGAAAACCCCCAACCGCTCTCGCGAGACGGTGCGGATCAACCTCTCCAAATGTTTCCCGGACATGGACCCGGCCGCCCGCGAACGCCTGGTCGGCCAGAGCCTGATGGACATCGGCAAGTCCCTGACCGAAAGCGCCTGTGCCTGGATCTGGCCGGCGCAACGCTCCATCGACCTGGTGCGTGAAGTCGAAGGCCTCGAAGTGCTGCACGAAGCATTGGCCTCGGGCAAAGGCGTGGTCGGCATCACCAGCCACCTGGGTAACTGGGAGGTGTTGAACCACTTCTATTGCAACCAGTGCAAACCGATCATTTTCTATCGCCCGCCCAAGCTCAAGGCGGTGGATGAGTTGCTGCGCAAACAGCGCGTGCAGTTGGGCAACCGCGTGGCGGCGTCCACCAAGGAAGGCATTCTCAGTGTGATCAAGGAAGTGCGCAAAGGTGGCCAGGTGGGTATTCCCGCTGACCCGGAGCCGGCGGAATCGGCAGGGATCTTCGTGCCGTTCTTTGCCACCCAGGCGCTGACCAGCAAGTTCGTGCCAAACATGCTCGCGGGCCACAAGGCTGTTGGTGTGTTCCTGCACGCACTGCGACTGCCGGACGGTTCTGGCTACAAAGTAATCCTCGAAGCGGCGCCGGAAGACATGTACAGCACCGACACGGCCACGTCCTGCGCGGCGATGAGCAAGGTGGTGGAGCGCTATGTCGGCGCCTACCCGAGCCAGTACATGTGGAGCATGAAACGCTTCAAGAAACGCCCGCCGGGTGAAGCGCGGTGGTACTGATTCACCGCTGATCTAAAGAACAACACAAACCAAATGTGGGAGGGGGCTTGCCCCCCGATTGCAGTCTGTCAGCTACTGATATTTGGCTGATACACCGCTATCGGGGGCAAGCCCCCTCCCACATTTGATTTGCGCTTAGGCTTGGCGGTCGAGTTTCTTCAGGAACACCGTCATTTCTTTTTCCGCCTGTTTGTCGCCATGGGCCTGGGCCGCTTCTATGCCCTTTTCCCATGCCAGCCGTGCGGCGGTCAGATCATTCAAGCCAAGTTGCGCCTTACCCAACAACTTCCACGCCGCTGAATACTTCGGATCAAACTCAACGCACTTGCGCAAATGCTCGGCCGCCCTGGCATTGTCCTTCAGATCCAGATAACCCTTGCCCAGCCCAAAGCGCAGCAGCGAATTATCCACACCCTTGGCGAGCATTTTTTCCAGGGATTCGAGCATGTCGGTCACTCCGGTTGATCAGAAAAAGCTCAAACCCACGTGGAACAACTTCTCCACATCGCGGATATGTTTTTTATCCACCAGGAACAGGATCACGTGGTCACCCGTGGCGATCACCGTATCGTCGTGGGCAATGATCACTTCTTCATCGCGAATAATCGCGCCAATGGTGGTGCCCGGTGGCAGGCCAATATCGCGGATGGCCTTGCCGATCACTTTGCTCGACTTCGCATCGCCGTGTGCGATCGCTTCGATGGCTTCCGCCGCGCCACGGCGCAGGGAGTGCACGCTGACGATATCGCCACGGCGTACGTGGGCCAGCAAGGTGCCGATAGTCGCCAGTTGCGGGCTGATAGCGATGTCGATATCGCCGCCCTGGATCAAGTCGACATAAGCCGGGTTGTTGATGATGGTCATCACCTTCTTCGCCCCCAGCCGCTTGGCCAGCAGCGAGGACATGATGTTGGCTTCGTCATCGTTGGTCAGGGCCAGGAAAATGTCGGCGTCGGCGATGTTTTCTTCCATCAACAGGTCGCGGTCCGAGGCGCTGCCTTGCAGGACGACCGTGCTGTCGAGGGTGTCGGACAAATGCCGGCAGCGCGCCGGGTTCATCTCGATGATCTTCACTTGATAGCGGCTTTCGATGGCCTCGGCCAGGCGCTCACCGATCTGCCCGCCGCCGGCGATGACGATGCGTTTATAGTTTTCGTCAAGCCGGCGCATTTCGCTCATCACGGCGCGAATATTCGCTTTAGCCGCGATGAAAAACACTTCGTCGTCGGCCTCGATCACCGTATCGCCCTGAGGCAGGATCGGCCGGTCACGCCGGAAAATCGCTGCTACGCGGGTTTCCACATTGGGCATGTGTTCGCGCAGCTGGCGCAGCTGCTGGCCGACCAGTGGGCCGCCATAATAGGCCTTCACTGCGACCAACTGCGCTTTGCCACCCGCGAAGTCGATCACCTGCAGGGCGCCCGGAATTTCGATCAGGCGCTTGATGTAGTGGGTCACCACCTGCTCCGGGCTGATCAGCACGTCGACCGGGATGGCGTCGTTATCGAACAGGCCGGCGCGGGTCAGGTAGGCGGCTTCGCGGACACGGGCGATCTTGGTCGGGGTGTGGAACAGGGTGTGGGCGACCTGGCATGCGACCATGTTGGTCTCGTCGCTGTTGGTCACGGCCACCAGCATGTCGGCATCGTCGGCCCCGGCCTGACGCAGCACCGTAGGAAACGACGCACGACCTTGTACGGTGCGGATGTCCAGGCGGTCGCCCAAGTCGCGCAGGCGCTCAGCGTCAGTGTCCACCACGGTGATGTCATTGGCTTCGCTGGCCAAATGTTCCGCCAGTGTGCCGCCCACCTGCCCTGCCCCAAGGATGATGATTTTCATCCGGTCACTCCCTCAAAAACCATTCAGCCGCGTGCGGCGGCAATCTTGATCAGTTTGGCGTAGTAGAAGCCGTCGTGTCCGCCTTCTTGCGCGAGCAATTGGCGACCGTGCGGCTGCTTGATGCCAGCCGTCGTGGCGAGGTCCAGCTCCCGGGCGCCGCTGGTGCGGGCGAGGAAGGCTTCGATCACCTCGGTGTTTTCGGTAGGCAAGGTGGAGCAGGTGGCGTAGAGCAGGATGCCGCCGACGTCCAGGGTTGGCCACATGGCGTCCAGCAGCTCACCTTGCAGGGTGGCCAGGGCGACGATGTCGTCGGGTTGGCGGGTGAGCTTGATGTCCGGGTGGCGGCGGATCACGCCGGTGGCCGAGCATGGCGCGTCGAGCAGGATGCGCTGGAATGGTTTGCCGTCCCACCAGGTGGCGGTGTCACGGCCATCGGCGGCGATCAGGTCGGCACTCAGGCCCAGGCGTGCGAGGTTTTCTCGTACGCGCACCAGGCGCTTGGCTTCCAGGTCGACAGCGACGACACCGGCCAGGTCTTTTTCGACTTCCAGGATGTGACAGGTCTTGCCGCCCGGGGCGCAGCAGGCGTCGAGCACGCGTTGGCCGGGCGCCAGGTCGAGCAAATCGGCAGCCAATTGCGCGGCTTCGTCCTGCACGCTGATCCAACCCTCGGCAAAACCCGGCAGGCTGCGCACGTCAGTGGCGGCTTCAAGCACAATGCCATCGACGCTGTACACGCACGGCGTGGCGTTGATGCCCGCGTCGGTGAGCAATTGCAGGTAGGCGTCACGCGCGTGATGACGACGGTTGACCCGCAAAATCATCGGTGGATGCGCATTGTTGGCTGCGCAAATGGTTTCCCACTGCTCGGGCCAGAACGCCTTCAGGGATTTTTGCAGCCAGCGCGGGTGGGCGGTACGCACCACCGGGTCATGTTCCAGCTCGGCCAGCAGCGCTTCGCTTTCGCGCTGGGCGCGGCGCAGTACGGCATTGAGCAAGGCCTTGGCCCAGGGTTTTTTCAGCTTGTCGGCGCAACCGACGGTTTCACCGATGGCGGCATGGGCCGGCACGCGGGTGTAGAGCAACTGATAAAGCCCCACCAGCAGCAGCGCTTCGACGTCAGCATCGGCCGCCTTGAATGGCTTTTGCAGCAGCTTGGCCGCCAGCGCCGACAAGCGCGGCTGCCAACGGGCGGTGCCAAAAGCCAGGTCCTGGGTAAAGCCGCGATCGCGGTCCTCGACCTTATCCAACTGCGTCGGCAGTGAACTGTTCAGCGAAGCCTTGCCGTTGAGTACGGCGGCGAGAGCCTTGGCGGCGGCCAGACGTGGGTTCATTGCGCGGCCACCCCAAGTACGGTGCCCAGGGAAAACTTCTCACGGCGGCTGTTGAACAAATCGCTGAAATTCAGCGCCTTGCCGCCGGGCAATTGCAGACGGGTCAGGCACAGGGCCTGCTCGCCACAGGCGACCAACAGGCCGTCTTTGCTGGCGCCAATGATTTCACCGGGGGTGCCTTTGCCGTCTGCTAACGTGGCGGCCAACACTTTCAAGGCTTCGCCATTGAGGGTGCTGTGGCAGACCGGCCACGGGTTGAAGGCACGCACCAGGCGCTCCAGCTCCACGGCCGGGCGGCTCCAGTCGATGCGTGCTTCGTCTTTGTTCAATTTGTGGGCGTAGGTGGCCAGGTTGTCGTCCTGCACTTCGCCTTCCAGGGTGCCGGCAGCGAGGCCAGCGATTGCTTGGATCACGGCGGGCGGGCCCATTTCGGCCAGGCGGTCGTGCAGGCTGCCGCCAGTGTCCGCGGCGGTGATCGGCGTCACCACTTTGAGCAGCATCGGGCCGGTGTCCAAACCCGCCTCCATGCGCATCACGGTTACACCGCTTTGAGCATCACCGGCTTGCACCGCGCGCTGGATTGGCGCCGCACCGCGCCAGCGTGGCAGCAGTGAGGCATGACTGTTGATGCAGCCCAGGCGCGGGATATCCAGCACCACTTGCGGCAGGATCAAGCCGTAAGCCACCACCACCAGCAGGTCAGGCTTGAGCGCAGCCAGCTCGGCCTGTGCCTCGGCGTTGCGCAGGGTCGGCGGCTGCAGCACAGCAATGTTGTGCTCCAGCGCCAACTGCTTGACCGGGCTCGGCATCAGTTTTTGCCCGCGACCGGCCGGGCGATCCGGCTGGGTATACACCGCAATGACATCGTAAGGGCTGGCAAGCAGCGCCTTGAGGTGTTCGGCGGCGAATTCGGGGGTGCCAGCAAAAACAATGCGCAGTGGCTCGGTCATGGGAGGTCTCGGTTAAAAGCAGTCACAAAAGAAAAAGGCTTGCCGCAGCAAGCCTTTGGAAGGAGGGCATCAAGCTTGCTGGCGATGCTTTTTTTCCAGCTTCTTCTTGATCCGATCACGCTTGAGCGTGGACAGGTAATCGACAAACAGCTTGCCGTTGAGGTGGTCGCATTCGTGTTGGATGCACACCGCCAGCAGGCCTTCGGCAATCAGCTCGAACGGCTTGCCGTCGCGGTCCAGGGCCTTGATCTTGACGCGCAGCGGGCGCTCGACGTTCTCGTAGAACTCCGGCACCGACAGGCAGCCTTCCTGGTATTCGCCCATCTCTTCGGTCAGCGGTTCGAACTCTGGGTTGATGTACACCATCGGTTCGCTGCGGTCTTCCGACAGGTCCATGACCACGATGCGCTGATGCACGTTGACCTGGGTGGCGGCGAGGCCGATACCCGGGGCTTCATACATTGTTTCAAACATGTCATCGACCAACTGACGAACCTTGTCGTCCACTACGGCCACCGGTTTGGCGATCGTGCGCAGGCGCGAGTCGGGGAATTCGAGGATGTTCAAAATAGCCATAAGCGTAATTGCTGCACATGTGAGGTAAAGGCAAATCGGCGGTGGGATGGACCCATACGGCCGGTGTGAAGGGCTCGAAAGCCGCGAAGGCTCTGGCATTTCACGCGAACGCACATAATAAAGGAGATTCACCCCATGAGGAAATCGCTACTCGTCTTGCTGCTGTGGGTTCCGTTTGCCGCAGCCCTGGTTCCCCAACCTGGCCCGCGTCTGGATCTACCGACGCAACAGGCCATCCAGCGCTTTTTATTGCACAACCGCATTCTGGATACGCCCCGGGATCTGGACACAGCGCCTTACATTGTCGCGGCCGAGGCCGGGCGCGTGCTGGGCACCCAGGGCGAGCGTGTGCACGCCAGGGGCGACCTGGACCCGGCCCAGCCGAGCTATGGGATCTTTCGCCGAGGCAAGGTCTACACCGACCCCCAGACCCAGGAATTGCTGGGTATCAATGCCGATGACATCGGTACTGCTCGTTTTGTGATGGCGGGGGACCTCAGCACTCTCGCCGTGCAACGGGCCACCCAGGAGGTGCGTCCTGGGGACCGTCTGCTCCGCGCGCAATTGCCCACGGCGCTGGAGCCTCAGAAATCAGCGCCTTTCATTGAAGGAAAAATCATCGATATCCCGAGGGGCGTGACCCAGATCGGCGTGCTGGACGCCGTCACCCTGAACAAGGGTCGGCGCGACGGGCTGGTCGAGGGCCAATTGCTGGCCGTCATCAAAACCGGCACCACCGTTCGTGACCCGCTAACCGGCGCCCCGACGAAGCTACCCGATGAGCGCGCCGGCACGCTGCTGGTGTTCCGCACCTACGAAAAACTCAGTTATGGCCTGGTTCTCAACGCCTCGCGCCCACTGGCCGTGATGGACCGTTTCGAGACTGCTGAGCAAACGCAATAAATAGCCTGCTAAATAAGTTACCAACAGAGTTATCCACAGCTTGTTCCGGTCAAGGATGATCAGATGTTTCCGATAAACAGCAGTGAAATTTCCCCGTCAGAGCTGGAAGCCCGGCTACGCTTGCACCGGCTGCCGGAGGTAGGGCCGAAGCGTTTCAGGTTGTTGATCGAAGCGTTCGGCAGCGCTTCAAAGGCTATCAGTGCACCGGCCAGTGCCTGGCGTGCGCTGGGGTTGCCCCCCGTCAGCGCCGACGCCCGGCGCAGTCCGCAAATCCGTGACGGCGCCAGTCAAGCATTGGCCTGGTTAGGGCGCCCGGCCCAGCATTTGCTGATGTGGGACCAACCGGAGTACCCCGCTCTGCTCGCCCAGATCGACGATGCGCCACCGCTGTTATTCGTCGCTGGCGACCCTTCAATCCTCGAAAAACCGCAACTGGCGATGGTCGGCAGCCGGCGCGCGTCGCGCCCTGGCATGGACACTGCCGCGGCGTTTTCTCGCAGTTTGGCCAGTGCTGGTTTTGTCATCACCAGTGGCCTTGCGTTGGGTATCGATGGCGCGGCGCATCAAGCGGCATTGGATGTGGGTGGACATACCATCGGCGTGCTTGGCACGGGCCTGGAAAATTTTTATCCACAGCGCCACCGACGGCTCGCCGAGGCGATGATTGCCCAAGGCAGTGCCGTGGTGTCCGAGTTCCCGCTGGATGCCGGGCCCCAGGCGAACAACTTTCCCCGGCGCAATCGCATCATCAGTGGCCTGTCGTTGGGCGTACTGGTGGTGGAGGCCAGCGTGGCCAGTGGCTCGCTGATCACCGCGAAGCTGGCCGCCGAGCAGGGCCGTGAGGTGTACGCGATCCCTGGCTCCATCCATCACCCTGGGGCCAAGGGTTGTCATCAGTTGATCCGCGAAGGTGCGACGCTGGTGGAAACCATCGAGCACATCCTTGAAGGCTTGCGGGGCTGGCAGGCATTGTCGCGCCCCACGCCGATGCCGGTGACCCATCCGTTGGTGGCGTTGCTGCACGCGGCACCTCACACCAGCGAAGCCCTGGCGATTGCCAGCGGCCGGCCTTTGTCCCAGGTGCTGGCGACCCTCACCGAGTTGGAACTGGAAGGCCTGGTCATCTGCGAAAGCGGGCGCTGGCTTGCACGCTGCTAGGTTTTGTAACGAAGATCGGTAAACTGCGCAGAGCTTTAGTCCGGAGAGTAAACAATGGTCAACAGGTGGCGTGTGCTGGAAGCCGCACGAGAAATTCGCGCAGGCGCGGTGATTGCCTATCCAACCGAGGCGGTCTGGGGCCTGGGTTGCGACCCTTGGAACGAAGAAGCGGTGGACCGGCTGCTGGCGATCAAGAATCGCTCGGTGGACAAGGGCCTGATCCTGGTTGCCGACAATATCCGTCAGTTCGACTTCCTGTTCGAAGACTTCCCGGATACCTGGATCGACCGCATGGCCAGCACCTGGCCTGGGCCGAATACCTGGTTGGTGCCGCATCAGGATTTACTGCCGCAATGGGTTACCGGTGTGCATGACACCGTGGCGCTGCGGGTCAGCGATCACCCCTTGGTGCGTGATTTATGCGCGCAGGTGGGGCCGTTGATTTCCACCTCGGCCAACCCGCAAGGCCGCCCGGCTGCCCGCACGCGGATTCGTGTGGAGCAGTATTTCCGTGGCCAGGTTGACTTGGTGTTGGGTGGCGCCTTGGGCGGGCGCAAGAACCCCAGCCTGATTCGCAACCTGGCTACGGGTGAGGTGGTGCGGCCTTCCTGAGACCGCGTCGAATCGTTGAACCGCCCCTCCCACATTTGAGCCGTGTCCTTCAGGACAACACGGTCAACTGTGGGAGGGGGCTTGCCCCCGATGGGGCCCTCAAGGCAGCAAAATGGTCGACCCCGTGGTACGCCGCCCCGACAACTCCGTCTGCGCCTTCGCCGCCTCCGCCAGCGAATACCGCTGGTTGATATCAATGCGCACCTTGCCGCTTTGAATCATCGAAAACAGATCCTTCGCCATCGTCTGCAAGTTCGTCGGGTTGTTGGCGTAGGTCGCCAAGGTCGGCCGGGTGACGTACAGCGAGCCTTTGGTCGACAGTATCCCCAGGTTCACGCCATCCACCGCGCCCGACGCATTCCCGAAGCTCACCACCAATCCACGTGGCGCCACGCTGTCCAGGGACGTCAGCCACGTATCCTTGCCGACGCCGTCGTACACCACCGGGACCTTTTTGCCGTCGGTCAATTCCAGCACGCGCTTTGCCACGTCTTCCTTGCTGTAATCAATGGTTTCCCAGGCGCCGAGGGATTTGGCCAAAGCGGCCTTTTCTGGCGAACTCACGGTACCGATCAACTTCACGCCCAGCGCCTTGGCCCATTGGCAGGCCAGGGAGCCCACACCCCCGGCAGCGGCGTGGAACAGGATGGTTTCGCCGCCCTTCAGTTCAAAGGTCTGGCGCAGCAGGTACTGCACGGTCAGACCTTTAAGCATGGCCCCGGCGGCTTGTTCGAAGCTGATATCGTCCGGCAGGTGCACCAGGTTGGCGGCGGGCAATACGTGCAGTTCGCTGTAGGCACCAAGCGGGCCGCTGCCATAGGCCACGCGGTCGCCGACCTTGAATTGGCTGACTTCGCTGCCAACGGCGTCAACCACGCCGGCGCCTTCTGCACCCAGGCTGGACGGCAAGGCAGGCGGCGCATACAGGCCGCTGCGGAAATAGGTGTCGATGAAGTTCAGGCCAATGGCCTCGTTACGCACCCGAACCTGCTGCGGGCCCGGCTCCGCCGGCGTGTAGTCGACATATTCAAGTACATCGGGGCCGCCATGGGCGCTGAACTGGATACGTTTTGCCATCTGCCTTCTCCTTGGTTCGAACTCGCGTAGCCGCCTATCGAACTCCTAAGCTTGATCTTCGTCAACTGCGAGGGCATAGGGTGCGGTGTTATCCTGTGCGCCCATTTGCCGCCGACGCCCAATGGCCTCGCGTAGCTTTGCCCGATTCAAGGTGATGCCATGACTACCCGCACCGAGGCTGTAAAGGCCTATCTGCTTGACCTGCAAGACCGCATTTGCAGCGCCCTGGAAACCTTCGAGACGGACACTCGCTTTATCGAAGACGCCTGGACCCGGCCTGCCGGCGGCGGCGGTCGCACCCGTGTGATCGAAAACGGCGCGGTGATCGAAAAAGGCGGCGTTAACTTTTCCCACGTCTTCGGCAGCGGCCTCCCACCCTCCGCCAGCGCACACCGCCCTGAACTGGCCGGTCGCGGCTTTGAAGCCCTCGGCGTGTCGCTGGTGATCCACCCGCACAACCCCCATGTGCCGACGTCCCACGCCAACGTGCGCTTTTTCATCGCCGAAAAAGAGGGCGAAGAGCCGGTGTGGTGGTTCGGCGGCGGCTTTGACCTCACCCCGTATTACGGCAACGAAGAAGACTGCATCCACTGGCACCGCGTGGCCGAGCAGGCCTGTGCGCCGTTCGGGCCGGACGTGTACTCGCGCTACAAGGCCTGGTGCGATACCTATTTCCACATCAAGCACCGCAACGAGCCCCGTGGCATCGGCGGGCTGTTTTTCGATGACTTGAACGAGTGGGACTTCGACACCTGCTTCGCCTTCATCCGCGCCATCGGCGATGCCTATATCGATGCCTATCTGCCGATCGTGCAGCGCCGCAAGGCCACGGCCTATACCGAGCAGCAGCGCCAGTTCCAGGAATTCCGGCGTGGCCGCTATGTTGAATTCAACCTGGTCTACGACCGTGGCACGCTGTTCGGCCTGCAATCGGGCGGGCGTACCGAGTCGATCCTGATGTCGTTGCCGCCGCAAGTGCGCTGGGGCTATGACTGGAAAGCCGAGGCCGGCAGCGAAGAAGCGCGCCTCACCGATTACTTCCTGCAAGACCGCGACTGGCTCGGCCTTGCCGCGCCTAAGGCGACCGTCTGATGGATCGTTATGTCGTATTCGGCAACCCCATCGGCCACAGCAAGTCGCCGCTGATTCACCGCATGTTCGCCGAGCAGACCGGCGAACAATTGGACTACAGCACCTTGCTTGCTCCCCTGGAGGATTTCACCGGGTGTGCCCGTGAGTTTTTCCTGCAAGGGCGTGGCGCCAACGTCACTGTACCGTTCAAGGAAGACGCCTACCGCCTGGCCAACAACCTCACCCAACGCGCCCAACGCGCCGGGGCGGTGAACACGCTGAGCAAGTTGGCCGATGGCACGCTGCTGGGTGATAACACCGACGGCGCCGGCCTGGTGCGCGACCTGACGGTCAACGCCGGGTTGAGCCTGCAAGGCAAACGCATCCTGTTGCTGGGTGCCGGTGGCGCGGTACGCGGGGTGTTGGAGCCGTTGCTGGCCGAGCGGCCTGCTTCCTTGATCATCGCCAACCGCACCGTGGCAAAGGCCGAGTTGCTCGCTGAACTGTTCGACGACTTGGGCCCGGTGTCTGCCAGTGGTTTCGACTGGCTGCGTGAGCCGGTGGACGTGATCATCAATGCCACGTCTGCCAGTCTGTCAGGCGATGTACCGCCCATTGCCGGCAGCCTGATCGAACCGGGTAAGACCTTTTGCTACGACATGATGTACGCCAAGGAGCCGACCGCGTTTTGCCGTTGGGCGTCCGAGCAAGATGCTGCGGTGGCGATGGATGGCCTGGGCATGCTGGTTGAGCAGGCGGCCGAAGCGTTTTTCCTGTGGCGCGGTGTGCGCCCGGATTCGGCGCCGGTGTTGGCTGAGCTGCGCCGTCAGTTGGCCTGATACATTTGAACTGCGTTCAGTTCTCGAAATGGAGGGGGCATTTGTCGGCCCCTTCCAGCTTCTTCAGTTCTTCCACTACCTGCGGCCGCGCCCCGCGCAATGTCAGGCTACGCCCCAGCCCCTTCAATCGCCGGGCCTCCTGGTGCAGCATCTCCACCCCGGAATAGTCGATAAAGTTGATCTGCTGCGCTTCGATCACCACCCGCTCGCCCTGCAAACGTTGCAGGCGCACTTGCAGGTAGTGGCTGGCGCCGAAAAAGATCGAGCCGCCGACGCGCAATACGTCGTCGCGACCGTCGCGCCATTGCTGAACCCGTGGCTGCGACGTGCGTTTGAGATAGAAAAACAGTGACGCCAGCACCCCCGCATAGATCGCCGTTTGCAACTCCAGCAGCAAGGTCGCGACAAAGGTCAGGCTCATCACCACAAACTCGGCGCGGCTGACCCGGAACAATGCGCGAATCCCGCGATGATCCACCAGACCCCAGCAAATCAGCAGGATGCTCGCCGCCATGCTCGGGATCGGAATATGCGCGATCAGCGCAGCGCCAAACAACGCAAACAGCGCCACCCACAACGCGGAAAACATCCCGGCCAACGGCGAGCAGGCACCCGCCTCATAGCTGAGGCCCGAGCGGGTAAAGGACCCGGCCGACAAGTAGCCGGAGAAAAATCCGCCGATGATATTGGACAAACCCTGCGCGCGAACTTCCTGATTCGCGTCAAGCAACTGTTGCGAACGTGCCGACAACGAGCGGGCAATCGACAGGCTGGTCACCAGCCCCAGCATGCCCACCGCCACGGCGCTGGGCAGCAGGCGCAGGATCATGTCCAGGTCCAACGGTAACGGGCTGAACGGCGGCAGTTTGCCGATAAACGAACTGACCAATGCCACATGCCCGAACATCGCCGGCCACAGCCATGCGGCGACGCTGCTTAAGGCCAGTGCGATCAACAGTGTCGGCCAGCGCGGCACCAGGTACTTGAGCACTGCGCCCACCAGCAATGTACTCAAGCCCAGGGCGAGCGAGGCGTGGTCCCATTGGCCGCCATGCTCGATCAACGCCAGCAGGCTATTGATCGCCGTGGCCTGGCTCGGCAAGTCCAGCCCCAGCAGATTGGGCAGCTGACCGAGCGCGATCACGACGGCGGCGCCCAAGGTGAAGCCCAGCACTACCGAATGAGAGACAAAGTTCACCAGCGCGCCAAAGCGCAGCATGCCCAGCAACCACTGGAACACCCCCGCGAGGAACGTCAACAACAGGATCAAGGTGATGTAGTCCTGTGAGCCCGGTACGGCCAGTGGACTGACACTGGCATACAGCACGATGGAAATCGCCGCCGTAGGGCCGCAGATCAGATGCCAGGACGAGCCCCACAGGCAGGCGATCAGCACCGGAATGATGGCGGCATACAGGCCGTACTCCGGTGGGAGACCGGCGATCAGCGCGTAGGCAATCGACTGCGGCAGGGCAAGCACGGCGCCACTGAGGCCCACCAGCGCATCCCGGCCGACACTGGCACGGGTTTGGCGTGGGAGCCAGCTGAGGAAGGGGAACAGTGTGTGGCGGTTGGGCCGTGGCATCAGAGGCTCGGATTTAAAGGGTTAAACCAGAATAACATTGGGCTGCACGTAGATACCGTCTAGAGCCTCACCGGGCAAGCGCAAGCTTCGGATCGTAGCAGCTGTCGAGCCTTGGCGAGGCTGCGTAGCGGACGTATTGACACCCCGCGATCTGCGGGGCGCCAACGCAGCCTCGCTTGCGCTCGACAGCTGCTACAAGGCGAAATGTGCGCTTGCCCGGTGAGGGTGAAGACGGTATCTACGACCCGAAACTTGAAGACGGGATCTACAGGGGAAAGCGGGCAGGCGTTAGAGTTTGGCTTTGACTGCGGCCAATGCATCCTGGCCATCCACGGTTTTAACCCCATCAAGCCACTTGTCCAACACAGCCGGATTGGCCTTGATCCACGCCTTCGCAGCCTCGGCATTGCTGACCTTGTTGTTGGCCACCTCGGCCATGATGCTGTTCTCCATTTCCTGGGTAAAACTCAAGTTGGTCAGCAGTTTTCCTACGTTCGGGCAGGCCTGTGCATAACCCTTGCGGGTCAGGGTGTACACGCTGCCTGTGTCACCAAAGTACTTTTCCCCGCCTTTGAGGTAGTGCATTTTCAACTGCACGTTCATTGGGTGCGGGGTCCAGCCGAGGAAGGTGACGAAGCGTTGTTTTTTCACCGCCCGTGACACTTCAGCCAGCATCGCCTGTTCGCTGGACTCGATCAGTTTCCATTGGCCGAGCTCGAAGTCGTTCTTCTTGATGATTTCCTGCAACGAGATATTTGCCGGCGCGCCGGAGCCGATGCCGTAGATCTTCTTGTCGAACTTGTCGGCGAATTTGTTCAGGTCGGCAAAGTCATGCACACCCGCGTCCCACACGTAATCCGGCACGGCGAGGGTGAACTCGGTGCCGTCGAGGTTTTTTGCCAGTTGCACCACATCGCCGTTGGCCACGAACTTGTCGTAAAACCCCTGCTGCGCGGGCATCCAGTTGCCCATGAAGACATCCACCTGGCCTTCCTTGAGCCCGCCAAAGGTAATCGGCACCGCGAGGGTGTCGACCTTGGGTTTGTAGCCCATGCCCGTCAGCAGAAAACCGGTGATGGCGTTGGTGGCCGCGATATCGCTCCAGCCTGGATCGGCCATTTTCACGGTTTCACAGCTGGTGTCTGCATACACATTGGCGCTGCCCAGCACCAGCATGCCCACTATCACAGATAACTTTTGCATGGCCTTCCCTCTGTATTTATTGGTTTTGGCAGGGTTGTGGATAACGTGCCTTGCGCTCCAGGTCATCGAGGTCGATATGGTTGCGCATGTACTGCTGACTGGCGTCTACCAGTGGCTGGTGATCCCAGCTCTTCAGCTTGCCTTGGGTCAGCGCCTCGAATACCAGGCGCCGACGGCGTTGGCTGGCGAGCACCTGCTGGTGGATCGCCGGGATGTCCCATTTGGCCCGCGCTTCACTTAAAAACGCCTCGAACAGTGACCGATGCAGCGGTGACTGGCTGAGATCTTCCTGCTCGTGCGGGTCGTTGTGCACATCGAACAGCAGGCAGGGATCGTCTTCGCTGTAGATGAATTTATAGGCGCCCCGGCGAATCATCATCAGCGGGCTGATGGTGCCTTCGGCCATGTACTCGCCAAACACTTCGTCGTGCCCGCCCTGCCCTTGCAAGTGCGGGACCAGTGAGCGGCCATCCAGTGGCAGGTGTGGGTCGAGTTCGCCGCCGGCCAGTTCCACCAGGGTCGGCAGCAGGTCGGCGGTGGACACCGCGAGGGAAACGCGGCCCGCCGCAAACTGCCCCGGTGCACAGACCAGCAGCGGCACGCGGGCGGCCATTTCAAACCAGTGCATTTTGTACCAGAGGCCGCGCTCGCCGAGCATGTCGCCGTGGTCACCGGAGAACACGATGATGGTGTCGTCGGCCAGGCCGGTGTCTTGCAGGGTTTGCAGCAGCTTGCCGACATTGCTGTCGATGTAGCTGCAGGCACCGAAGTAAGCCCGGCGCGCATCCCGGATCTTATCCACAGGCAGCGGCTTGTCCCATAGGTCGTAGACCTTGAGCAGGCGTTGGGAATGCGGGTCGAGATCAGCTTGCGCGGGTGTTGCAGGCAACGGGATGTCGTTGTCGTCGTACAGATCCCAGAATGGCTTGGGAATCGTGTACGGGTCGTGGGGATGGGTCATCGACACGGTCAGGCAGAACGGCTGGTCGCCGTCTTCACGAATATGGTCGAACAGGTACTGTTGAGCCTTGAACACCACCTCTTCGTCGAAATCCAGCTGATTGGTGCGCACGCAGGGACCGGCTTGCAGTACCGAGGACATATTGTGATACCAACTGGGGCGCACGTCCGGCTCATCCCAGTTCACCGCCCAGCCGTAGTCAGCGGGGTAGATGTCGCTGGTCAGGCGTTCTTCATAGCCGTGCAACTGGTCCGGCCCGCAGAAGTGCATCTTGCCCGACAGCGCCGTGCGGTAGCCGAGGCGACGCAGGTAGTGGGCATAAGTCGGTACATCGGCGGGCAAATCCGCCGCATTGTCGTAGGCGCCGATCTTGCTCGGCAACTGGCCGCTGACCAAGGTAAAGCGCGACGGCGCGCACAGTGGACTATTGCAATAGGCAGCGTCGAACACCACGCCTTGTTCGGCGAGGCGGCTGAGATTTGGCAGCTTGATCGGGGAAGATCCGTAGAACGGCAGCATCGGCGCGGCCATTTGATCGGCCATGATGAAAAGAATGTTCTTGCGCTTCATGGGTTCTCGGCATTCCATAGGCGGTGTTTATGCGAATGAGCATGCGGCCCATTGAAAATGGGGTAAAGCCCATAAAAAGCAATGTCTAGGATAAGCACAGCTTATGTATGAGTCCCTGGGTGACCTGTCTCTCGACCTGCTGCGCGCATTTGAAGCGGCGGCACGCCATCGCAGTTTTACCGCCGCCGCGATGGAGCTGGGCACCACCCAGCCCGCGATCAGCCAGCAGATCAAGCGCCTCGAAGAACAGCTGGCGGTGCGCCTGTTTGATCGCATCTATCGCGGTATCGAACTGACGGACGCCGGCGCCCTGCTGTTCGAGCACGTGCAAGGTGGCCTGCAGAGCATCAATCAGGGCCTCAGCGCCATCACCCAGCAGGACCAGCACGAAGTGCTGCAAGTGGCCACCGACTTCGCCTTCGCCGCCTACTGGCTGATGCCGCGCCTGCACCGCTTCCACCAGGCCAATCCTCAGGTCGATGTGAGCCTGGTGACCAGTGAACGCAACCACGCGACCCTGCGCAGCGACATTGACGTGGCGGTGCTGTTTGGCGACGGCCGCTTCAAGCAGGGCGACAGCCTGTGGCTGTTCAATGAGGAAGTGTTCCCGGTGTGCAGCCCGCAGTGGCTCAAGGCGCAGCCCGCACCACTGACCCTGCAGAACTTGCACGATGTGCCGCTGCTGCACCTGCGCCAGGAAAACAACAGCCAGTGGTTCGACTGGAGCGGCGTGTTCCGCGAGCTGGGCATCACCGCAGCGCCCACCCCCGGCCAGCTGCGTTTCGACAACTACACCCTGCTGATCCAGGCGGCGATTGCCGGCCAGGGCGTCGCCATTGGCTGGCGCCATTTGGTGGATAACCTGCTGGAGCAGAACTGGCTGTGCCGACCGATCAGCGACACCGTGATCTCACGTTTCGGCTACTACGTGGTACAGCCCCAGCGCAAACGTCGCGGGCAGTTGGTCGAGCGTTTTGTCGAGTGGCTGGTGGCCGAGCAGGCCAGCAGCGCGCAGTCGTTGACCGGGCTGGCTCTGCCGTCGATTGCGGTCTAGGATTTGGCGCATATTGGATCCGGAGTCCGTCATGCAACGTATCAAGGGCTATCACGCCCATATCTACTTTGACGCAAACACCCTTGAGCAGGCGCGCACCCTGTGCGAAGACGCTGCCAAACTTTTCCCGCTGCGCATGGGGCGTGTGCACGAAAAGCCCGTCGGCCCGCACCCGGACTGGAGTTGCCAATTGGCATTCGACGCCGAATACATCGGCGTCGTGCTGCCGTGGCTGGTGATCCATCGCGACGGCTTGGTGGTGTTCCTGCACCCGGATACCGGCGACGATTTAAAGGATCACACCGACTACGCGATCTGGATGGGCGCCATGCGTGACCTGAACTTGTCAGCCTTTTCTTAAATTTTGTCCCTGAATGTGGGATTGATATTTATATATTGAGACTTTCTCGCCCATAGGTTTATATTCGCCGCATCCGCTCTGAACTCAGGTGAAGCGATGCAGGCGCAATTGATCGCGCTCGATTGGGGGACCAGCTCCCTTCGTGCTTACAAACTCGGCCCCGCTGGCGTGGTGTTGGAACAACGCTCGCTGGCGTCGGGCATCATGCATTTGCCCAGTGAGCCCCGGGACATCGCCGGCGTTCGTTGCAGTGACGGTTTTGAATTGGCCTTCGACGCGGCCTGCGGTGACTGGCTCGACGCCCAACCCGGCTTGCCGGTGATTGCTTGCGGTATGGTCGGCAGCGCCCAAGGCTGGAGCGAAGCGGCTTATCGCAATACTCCGGTCGATGTCGCCAGCCTCGGCCAGGCTCTGCATACGGTGCGCAGCTTGCGCGGTGTCGATGTGCACATCGTGCCGGGTGTGATCGAGCAGGTCGGTTTGCCCAATGTGATGCGCGGCGAAGAAACCCAAGTGCTGGGCGTGCTGCAGGGTTTGGGCGCTGAAGTGTTGATTGGCCTGCCGGGCAGCCACTCCAAGTGGGTCGAGGTCGTCGATGGCCGTATCACTCACTTCGATACGTTCATGACCGGTGAAGTCTTCGCCGTGCTGAGCAAGCACAGCATCCTCGGCCGCACCCAAAAGACCCCCGAAGCCTTCCAGGCCGACGCCTTTGACCGCGGCGTGCACGTGGCGTTGTCCCAAGACGGCCAGCGCGGCGTGCTGTCGACCTTGTTCAGCGCCCGCACCCTGGGGCTCACCAAGGAACTCGCTGGCGACCAGCAGCCCGATTATCTGTCTGGCCTGTTGATCGGCCACGAACTCGCCGGCCTGCCGGCCAGTGCCCGCAAGACCCCCATCATCCTAGTGGGCGCCGCGCCGCTGTGCGCCCGCTATCAACGCGCCCTCGCCCTTTGTGGTTTCGCCCACGTCAGCCTGGCGCAGGAAGCCACCGAGCGCGGCCTGTGGCAACTGGCCGTGGCGGCCGGGCTGGTTCAACCTGTATCGGAGGCCTGACATGCTCAAGCAAGCACTCGCACAAAACGGTTTGATCGCAATCCTGCGCGGTCTGCGCCCGGATGAAGCCCAGGCGGTCGGCCAGGTGTTGTATGACGCCGGTTTCCGCGTGATCGAAGTCCCGCTGAATTCGCCGGACCCGTACACCAGCATCCGCACCCTGCGCGACAGCCTGCCCGCCGATTGCCTGATCGGTGCCGGCACGGTGTTGACGCCCGAGCAGGTCGGGCAGGTCAAAGCGGCTGGCGGCCAAGTGATCGTCATGCCCCACAGCGATGCCAAGGTGTTGCGCGCCGCCAAAGCGGCGGGCCTTTACCTGTCGCCGGGTGTGGCCACGCCGACCGAAGCCTTTGCGGCCCTCGCCGAAGGCGCCGACGTGTTGAAGTTGTTCCCAGCCGAGCAAATGGGCCCGGCGGTGATCAAGGCGTGGTTGGCGGTACTGCCGGCGGGCACGCTGCTGTTGCCGGTAGGCGGCATTACCCCGGACAACATGCAGGTGTTTACCGACGCCGGCGCCAAGGGGTTCGGGCTGGGTTCCGGGTTGTTCAAGCCGGGTATGACAGTGGATCAGGTAGCGAGCCGTGCCCAGGCTTATGTCGCCGCCTGGAAAGCCCTGAGCTGATATCAAGTTCCGCGCCCACAGGCGCCGCATCTATAAGAGAGATAACAGATGAAAATCACCAAACTGACGACCTATATCGTCCCGCCGCGCTGGTGCTTCCTCAAGGTCGAGACCGACCAGGGCGTGACCGGCTGGGGTGAGCCCGTGGTCGAAGGCCGCGCACACACCGTGGCGGCTGCCGTTGAAGAATTGTCCGACTACCTGATCGGCAAAGACCCACGCAATATCGAAGACATCTGGACCGTGCTCTATCGCGGCGGCTTCTACCGTGGCGGCGCCGTGCACATGAGCGCCCTCGCCGGTATCGACCAGGCGCTGTGGGACATCAAGGGCAAGGCCCTCGGTGTATCCGTCAGCGACCTGCTGGGCGGCCAGGTGCGCGACAAGATCCGCGTGTACTCGTGGATCGGCGGCGACCGTCCGGCCGACACCGCTCGCGCTGCCAAAGAGGCCGTGGCTCGCGGTTTTACCGCCGTGAAAATGAACGGCACCGAAGAATTGCAGTTCGTCGACAGCTTCGAAAAAGTCGACCTTGCCTTGGCCAACGTGGCGGCCGTGCGAGATGCGGTCGGCCCTAACGTGGGTATCGGCGTCGACTTCCATGGCCGGGTGCACAAGCCCATGGCCAAGGTCCTGATGAAAGAACTGGACCCGTACAAACTGATGTTTATCGAAGAACCGGTGCTCAGCGAAAACTACGAAGCGCTCAAGGAACTCGCACCGCTGACCAGCACGCCGATTGCCCTGGGCGAGCGCCTGTTCTCACGGTGGGACTTCAAGCGCGTGCTCAGCGAAGGCTACGTCGACATCATCCAGCCGGACGCCTCCCACGCCGGCGGCATCACCGAAACCCGCAAGATCGCCAACATGGCCGAAGCCTACGACGTGGCCCTGGCCCTGCACTGCCCGCTGGGCCCGATCGCCCTGGCGGCTTGCCTGCAACTGGACGCGGTTTGCTACAACG
This sequence comes from Pseudomonas sp. LG1E9, assembly GCF_003290225.1. Lineage (NCBI taxonomy): Bacteria > Pseudomonadati > Pseudomonadota > Gammaproteobacteria > Pseudomonadales > Pseudomonadaceae > Pseudomonas > Pseudomonas sp. LG1E9. The sequence continues at coordinate 710,310 of NZ_CP029983.1, forward strand.
CGTTTATCCAGGAGCAAAGCCTGGGCATTCACTACAACGAGAGCAACGACTTGCTCGACTACGTGCGTGATCCAGGGGTGTTCGACTACGACAAGGGTTTCGTGAAGATCCCCAACGGGCCGGGCCTGGGCATTGAGATCAACGAGGAATACGTGATCGAACGCGCGGCTATCGGCCACCGCTGGCGCAACCCGATCTGGCGCCATGCCGACGGCAGCTTTGCCGAGTGGTGATTTCTGCCTGAAAGAACAGGGGTCAAAAAATGTGGGAGGGGCTTGCCCCCTCCCACACTTGATCCGGTTTTTTCAGAAGGCCCACCTCAATAAACATAAGAAGAGGCAACCCCCATGCACCCTGAATCCCTCACCGGACAGGCGTCTTTAGTCACGCCTACCCGAAAGCGCTACTTCATCATGGTGTTGCTGTTTATCACCGTGGTTATCAACTACCTCGATCGCAGCAACCTGTCGATTGCCGCGCCGGCGTTGACCAGTGAGTTGGGGATCGACCCGGTGCACGTCGGCCTGATTTTCTCCGCGTTCGGCTGGACCTACGCTGCCATGCAGATCCCCGGCGGTTGGCTGGTGGACCGCGTGCCGCCGCGCATCCTCTACACCGCCGCCTTGCTGTTGTGGTCCATCGCGACCGTGATGCTCGGTTTCGCCGCCAGCTTCATTGCGCTGTTTGTACTGCGCATGGCCGTGGGTGCGCTGGAAGCCCCGGCCTACCCGATCAACAGCCGCGTGGTCACCACCTGGTTCCCTGAGCGCGAGCGCGCGACGGCGATCGGTTTCTACACCTCCGGGCAGTTTGTCGGGCTGGCGTTCCTCACGCCCGTACTGGCCTGGCTGCAACACTATTACGGCTGGCACATGGTGTTTGTCGTCACCGGTGGCGTCGGTATTTTGTGGGCGGCGATCTGGTACGCGGTGTACCGCGAGCCAAAGGACTTCAAAGGCGCCAACGAGGCTGAAATCCAACTGATCCGCGACGGTGGTGGCCTGGTGGATATGCAGGCGCAAACCGTCAAGGCGCCGTTCAGCTGGGTCGACCTGGGCATCGTGCTGAGCAAGCGCAAACTCTGGGGTATCTACCTGGGGCAGTTCTGCCTCAACTCTACCCTATGGTTCTTCCTGACCTGGTTCCCAACCTACCTGGTGAAATATCGCGGCATGGACTTCATCAAGTCCGGTTTGCTGGCATCGCTGCCGTTCCTGGCTGCGTTCGTGGGTGTGCTGTGCTCGGGGATTTTTTCCGACTGGCTGATTCGCCGGGGTGCGTCGGTAGGCTTTGCGCGTAAGTTGCCGATCATTGGCGGGTTGTTGATTTCCACGGCGATCATCGGTGCCAACTATGTGGACTCAACCGCATGGGTGATCGCGTTCCTGGCGGTGGCGTTCTTTGGTAACGGCCTGGCGTCGATTACCTGGTCACTGGTATCGACCCTGGCACCGGCACGGTTGCTGGGCCTGACGGGGGGCGTGTTCAACTTCATCGGCAACCTGTCCGCGATTGCCACGCCGATCGTGATTGGTTTTCTGGCCAGCGGCGATTCGTTCGCGCCAGCGATTACCTATATTGCGGTGCTGGCGTTGCTTGGGGCGTTGTCCTACATCCTGCTGGTGGGCAAGGTCGAACGGATCCAGTTGTAAAAGAAGGGCGACCCCAGGGTCGCCCTTCTTTTTTGGATTACGGCACCGACATCTCGTTGCGGAACACATTCAACGGGTCCCAGCGCTGTTTGGTACGCCGCAGGCGGCTTTCGATGATCAGATTCGGAAAGAAGATGCGGTACCAATGGGGGTTTTTGGCATTGGCGGGGTTGCCACCAAGGTGCGTCATGTCCAGGTCCGGGTAATTGATGTAGCAACCCTCGAACTCGCTGTTGATCGGCACGCCGCCGTCATTGGCAAAAGCGCTGAAATAAAGCCCCTGGATCCAACGTGCGTGAGCCTGGTCCGAGGCGGCGCTGGCATCGCGCCAATAACATTGCGGTTGCCACTTCAAATAAGAGGAGCGCTGCGCCGCCGACGATTCTCGACGTACTCCCGGAGCGGGATCATTGATGCGCCCTCCAAAGGATTGGATCTGGATCAGGCTCTGGGTCAGGTCGTTATCGGGGTCGTCCAGGGTTAACGTGTCCCATATGGCTTGCAGCACCTGGGGTGTGAACCCTCCTTTTTGGTAGGCCGACTTATACCGGCCACGTTGGTTATCCCCCGAGCCATTCAATGCCTGCTGACACGGCAGCCAATCCAGGCGCCGAGCAGCGTCCCGCGCAGCGGGTAAGGCATTGATGGTGCGCCCGCCGGCACTGCCGCGCGGCAGGTGGATTACGTGAAACGGCACCAGAGATTCGGTGGCGGGCAGTGCAATGGCGGCGAGCATCCGGGTGACGAAATCGTCGAAAGGTGCCTGGTCGTTGAGTTCGCCATCCTTGTCCACGTAGTGGATGCCCAGCGTCAGGTTGCCCGTGTGCTGATGGCGCATCTCTAGCTTGGTCGCCAGCCCCCAGGTGTCCGGGTTGCTCTGATTGTTGGCAAACCACAGCTGATAGGCGGCCAACAGGTTGTCGAGTGCCGGCTTGGTCAATAGCGCCCAGTCCCATTCCAGCACCAGCCAAAGCACCTCTTTGGGGGCGTCCGGCAATGCCTTGAAGTAATAGCTGGTAATGATGCCGAACTGGCCGCCCCCCGCACCGCAGCATGCGGCGAACAGGTTGAGTTCGTCTGGATCCGTGCTGTCACGGCAGACGTGCAGCGGTATCAGTCCGTTGCCCTGGGTATTGGGTACCAGCATGTCGACGCCGTCCAGCCAGTCGCAGACCAGCCCGTGTTTGCGTGACAACAGCCCGTAGCCGCCCCCGCAAATATGCCCGCCCAGCCCGACCGAATAACACGAGCCGCCCGGCAGCGTCTTGCCCGCCAGTTTGTACAGCGCGACATAGGCATCCCAGTTCTGGCCGCCGGCTTCCAGGCGAAAGGTATAGCGATAGGGCAAGCCCGTCACCAGTTGAGACACGATTTGCCCATTCGGGTCATAGGCCAGTTGGTTCATCTGCCCGATATCCAGAATCGACAACACTTCGCCGGGGGAATCGGGCATTTTGTTGGCGACAAATCCCTCGTAGCAGTGGCCGCCGCTGCGCACGGTAATCCGCCCGTTGGGAACCGCCAACGCCTGTGCTGCAGCGTCGATGATGTCCTGGGGGCTGTAGCAGAGGTAAATCAGGTTGGCGCCATTGGGTGACGATTGGCCCTGAACGTTGCCCAGTGGCCAGCGCAGGTTGAAGCCTTTCTGCAGAGTGGTGTGGCGGCGGTCCGAAGCGGTGATGAGATCAAATGCCATGATGTACTCCTGAGAGCCAAGGATGACTTCTGATGCAGCTAACTTAACGACCGGGAGGCAAGGAATGTGGGGCTTGCGAGGTGGTTAGACGGCAAGAGGCATGAAGTGCGTTGAAGGGTGAGCAAAACGCTCACCCTTCAAGCCTAGCGGACATTCGAGAGGTTATTCGGTCAGTTCAGCACACCGTCCAGAATCTCGTAGACGATGCCTGTACCCACAGCAATCAACACCACATCCGGTCCCGAACGGCGCCATTCGTAACCCTGGTACACCGGCAGGCGGGCCAGGGCGCGGTTGTCCAGGCGTTCGCCGTAATAGCCGCGAGGCAGTGGCTCGCCGCGAACCAGGCGCACATTTGGCGGCGGCGGTGCGCCACGGGAGAACTGGCCATGGTTGTCGTGGATGATCTGGCGCACCGGGCCGAAGTCCTGGGGTGGGCCGCCGCGACGGTTGGCCTGTGGGCCGCGATGGTCGTCGCCCCGTTGCTCGTGCTGGCCCTGCGGGCCGCCACGGTCATCACCTCGCTGGTCAGGCGGCGCGGCTTGCACCAGGGCGCTGGCGCCAAGCACCAGCACGCCAAGACCTGCAATCACGGATTTGGGCATTTTCATCGGGTATTCCTCAGGGCACACAAACAAAAAAGGGACGTCGAACGCAGTTCGAAATCCCTTGGTCTTGCTGTTTAGGCCGTGAAGCGGCGAGTTGATTCCTCTGTATCAGGAACTTTACCTCTGGCTACATGGCGCTTACTTACGGGCGTTACGCACACCTTCCGACAGCGCCGCGCAATGGCTCAACACCCCGTCGATGGCTTGCTGGTGGTTGCTGGCACTGGCGATGTGATCGATCAACGCCGATCCCACTACCACACCGTCCGCCAGGCGAGCGATGGCCGCGGCTTGTTCCGGCGTGCGGATACCAAAACCGATGCTGATCGGCAGGTCGGTATGGCGGCGCAGGCGGGCCACGGCTTCTTCGACGTGCTCCAGGGTGGCGGCACCGGCGCCGGTCACACCGGCCACCGAGACGTAGTACACAAAACCGGAGCTGCCGTTGAGGACGGTCGGCAGGCGCACGTCGTCGGTGGTCGGCGTGGTCAGGCGGATAAAGTCGATACCTGCCGCCTGGGCCGGGTCGCACAGCTCGCCGTTATGTTCCGGGGGCATGTCGACCACGATCAGGCCGTCGACACCGGCTTCCTTGGCGTCGGCGATGAACGTGGGCACGCCGTATTTGTGGATCGGGTTGAAGTAGCCCATCAACACCAGCGGGGTGTCGTTGTTGTCTTTGCGGAACTCGCGAACCATCTGCAGGGTTTTCAGCAGGTTCTGCTTGGCTTCCAACGCCCGGATGTTGGCCAACTGGATGGCTGGGCCGTCGGCCATCGGATCGGTGAAGGGCATGCCCAGCTCGATCACATCGGCGCCGGCGGCCGGCAGGCCCTTGAGGATTGCCAGGGACGTGTCATAGCCAGGGTCGCCTGCGGTGACGAAGGTCACCAGGGCGGCGCGGTTTTGTTCTTTGAGTTGGTCAAAGCGCGTTTGCAGGCGGCTCATCAGTGTTTCTCCTGCTGGGACTGTTCCATATGGTGCATCACGGTCTGCATGTCTTTGTCACCACGGCCAGACAGGTTGACCACCATCAGGTGATCCTTGGGCAGGGTCGGTGCGCGTTTGAACACTTCGGCCAGGGCATGGGCGCTTTCCAGGGCAGGGATAATCCCTTCCAGGCGGCAGCATTTGTGGAAGGCATCCAGCGCTTCGTCGTCGGTCACCGAGGTGTACTGGACGCGGCCGATGTCGTGCAACCAGGCGTGTTCCGGGCCGATACCAGGGTAATCCAGGCCGGCGGAAATCGAGTGGGCGTCGATGATCTGGCCGTCGTCGTCCTGCAGCAGGAAGGTACGGTTACCGTGCAGTACACCCGGTACGCCACCGTTGAGGCTGGCCGCGTGCTTGCCGGTTTCGATGCCGTGGCCGGCGGCTTCCACGCCGATGATCTCGACGCTGGTGTCGTCCAGGAACGGGTGGAACAGGCCCATGGCGTTGGAACCGCCGCCGATGCACGCCACGAGGCTGTCCGGCAGGCGGCCTTCCTGGGCTTGCAGCTGGGTGCGGGTTTCCTTGCCGATCACGGCCTGGAAGTCGCGCACCATCGCCGGGTACGGGTGTGGGCCGGCCACGGTGCCGATCAGGTAGAAGGTGTCGTCGACGTTGGTCACCCAGTCACGCAGCGCTTCGTTCATCGCGTCTTTCAGGGTGCCGGTGCCGGCAACCACCGGGATCACTTCGGCGCCCAGCAGCTTCATGCGGAACACGTTGGCCTGCTGGCGCTCGATGTCGGTGGTGCCCATGTAGATCACGCATTGCAGGCCGAAACGCGCGGCGACGGTGGCGGTGGCCACACCGTGCATGCCGGCGCCGGTCTCGGCAATGATGCGTTTTTTGCCCATGCGCCGCGCCAGCAGGATCTGGCCGATGCAGTTGTTGATCTTGTGCGCGCCGGTGTGGTTGAGCTCTTCGCGCTTGAGGTAGATCTTGGCGCCGCCGCAGAACTCAGTCAGGCGCTCGGCGAAATACAGCGGGCTTGGACGGCCCACATAGTCGCGCTGGAAGTAGGCCAATTCCTCGTTGAATGCCGGATCGATCTTGGCCGCTTCGTATTCGCGGGCCAGGTCGAGGATCAACGGCATCAGGGTTTCGGCAACGTAGCGGCCGCCGAATGCGCCAAACAGGCCGCTGGCGTCAGGGCCGTTGCGTAGATCGGTCTGGGACTGAGTCATGGGACGCTCCAGGAAAAAAGGTGTGTAACTGACAATGAGGGCCACTCTACCCCTGACGCTCCCGACTGAAAACCGATAAGATCGCCGTAACCTGTCAGGAAAACTCACAGATGAGCCGAGACCTTCCACCCCTAAATGCCCTACGCGCGTTTGAAGCCACCGCGCGGCTCAACAGTGTAAGCCAAGCGGCTGAGCAGTTGCACGTGACCCACGGAGCAGTCAGCCGACAGTTGAAGGTGCTTGAGGAACACTTGGGGGTCAGTCTGTTCATCAAAGACGGGCGCGGCCTTAAACTCACAGATTCCGGCGTTCGGCTACGGGATGCCAGCTTCGAGGCATTCGAGCGGTTGAGGGATGTATGCGCCGAACTGACCCAGGCCAGCGCCGACGCGCCGTTTGTGCTCGGCTGCTCGGGGAGTTTGCTGGCGCGCTGGCTGATCCCGCGCTTGGGGCGTTTGAACTCAGATTTGCCGGACTTGCGTCTGCACCTGTCAGCAGGTGACGGCGACCTTGATCCTCGGCGCCCCGGCCTGGATGCCCTGCTGGTCTTCGCCGAGCCACCGTGGCCGGCGGACATGCAGGTGTATGAGCTGACCAGTGAGCGCATCGGCCCGGTGATGAGCCCGCGCTTCAACGGTTACGAACGGCTGCGCCAGGCGCCCGCCTCGTCTTTATGTGGCGAAGCGCTGCTGCACACGACCTCGCGCCCCCAAGCCTGGCCCAGTTGGGCGCAGCAACACGGCATCGAACCCGGCGCGTTGAAACACGGCCAGGGTTTTGAGCATTTGTATTATTTGCTGGAAGCAGCAGTGGCCGGGCTGGGTGTGGCGATCGCGCCGCAGCCGTTGGTGGCCGAGGACGTGCGTGCAGGTCGGCTGGTGGCGCCGTGGGGTTTCAGTGAAACCCCGGCGCACCTGGCATTGTGGCTGCCCAAACGCGCCGCAGACGGGCGCGCCGGGCAACTGGCGCAGTGGCTCAAGGCTGAGCTTTCGCGCCAGCCGGGGAGTTAATCACCACGCTTGCATAGCAGATAAGCGGCGAGCAGGCCCAAGGCACCAACAGCCACACCGGCTGTAGTCCATGGGTGCTCTTGCGCGTAATCCCGGGTAGCGACACCGGTTTCGCGGATTTTGACTTTGCTTTCTTCATAGGCGTCGCTGATCAGGTGGCGGGAGTGCTTGAGGGCATTCTCGGCATTGCTTTTCAGGGCCTTCAAAGTTTTGCGCGACTCATCGGACGCATCGTCCTTGAGGCTTTCAAGGGACTTGAGCAGGCTCGAAATCTCGGCTTCCATGCTTTCCAGCGACGCTTTGCGTAAAGAAGTGTTGGCCATGTGGACTCTCCTGAAGTGATTGAGTGGCGTGTGTAGATACCGACTCCAGCGGTTTCAGAAAGTGCAGTAAATCTGAACTTTCGAGTAGGAATGGCCGCCAGAAGCAGTACGAACATTGACTGCTACGCTTGCTTAACGACCCTAGGAGAACTGCCATGAGTGATCACCACACCTACAAGAAAGTCGAATTGGTTGGCTCATCGACCACGAGTATCGAGGACGCCATCAACAATGCCATTGCTGAAGCCAACAAGAGCATCAAGCACCTGGAGTGGTTTGAGGTGACTGAAACCCGCGGGCATATCGAAAACGGCAAGGTCGCCCACTACCAGGTCACCCTCAAGGTGGGGTTCCGAATTGCCAGTAGTTGATCGGGCGAGTTGAACTTTGCCGGCTGGCCGATTGCCATAACCTGCGCTACAACCAATGGGTGCCGACGCCACAAGCGTCGGCACGCTCTTTTTGATCAGCGCAAGGAAAGTAACGGATGAAGAAGTTCCTGTTAGCGGTAGGTTTGTTGAGCATTGCCGGCACAGCCCTGGCGGCGGGCAAGCCTTGTGACGAGCTGAAAAGCGAAATTGCCGCGAAAATCGACGCCAAGGGCGCTTCGGGTTATTCGCTGGAAGTAGTGGATAAAGGCGCCTCGACCGACGCTAAAGTGGTCGGTAGCTGTGAAGGCGGCACCAAGGAAATCGTCTACAAACGCGGTTGATTGCGTGTTTCAGACATAAAAAACCGACGCAGGTGCGTCGGTTTTTTTCGCCTGGGTTTTAGCCCTTCATCAACTGCGCCAGCAGCTCGTAGGAATGAATCCGGTCGGCGTGTTCATACAGGTCGCTGGTAAAGATCAGCTCGTCGGCGCCGGTTTGCTCGATCAACACCTCCAGTTTGGCGCGGATCTTCGCCGGGCTGCCGACCATTGCCAGGCCGAGGAAGCTTCCCACCGCATCTTTCTCATGGGGCAGCCACAGGCCGTCCATGGTATCGACCGGCGGGCGCTGCACCAGGCTTTGCCCGCGCATCAACGCGAGGATGCGTTGGTACACCGAGGTGGCCAGGTAGTCGGCCTGTTCATCGGTGTCAGCGGCCACCAGCGGAATGCCGAGCATCACATAGGGCTTGTCCAGCACCGCCGATGGTTTGAAGTGATTGCGGTACACGCGAATCGCTTCGTGCATCAGGCGAGGTGCGAAATGGGAGGCGAAGGCGTAGGGCAAACCCCGCTCGCCTGCCAGTTGTGCGCTGAACAGGCTGGAACCGAGCAACCAGACCGGCACGTTGGTGCCGGTGCCGGGTACGGCAATGATGCGTTGGTCGGGTGTCCGTGGGCCCAGGTAGGCCATCAGCTCGGCAACATCTTCAGGGAACTCATCGGCGCTGCCGGAGCGTTCTCTGCGCAGAGCGCGCGCGGTCATTTGATCGGAACCCGGCGCACGGCCCAGGCCCAGATCGATACGGCCGGGGTAGAGGCTTTCCAGGGTGCCGAACTGTTCGGCGATCACCAGCGGCGCGTGGTTGGGCAGCATCACGCCACCGGAGCCGACGCGGATCGTCGACGTACCGCCCGCCAGATAACCCAGCAACACCGAGGTGGCCGAGCTGGCGATGCCGTCCATATTGTGGTGTTCAGCCACCCAGAAACGGTTGTAGCCAAACTTTTCCACATGCTGGGCCAGGTCCAGGGAATTGCGCAGCGACTGCGCCACACTGCCATTGGCCCGCACGGGCACCAGGTCGAGGGTCGAGAACTTCACGTCGGACAGCGATTTCATAAGCCTGCTTCTCCAATAGGGGCGCAGGCTTTTTAGACGATCCAAAACCTGCCGCTTCATGTGCATGCTCTATGCAATGAGGGCATATACCCGAGATTCAATAGCTGAGTAGAAATTTCCTACTGGATTGCTAGGTTTCTCCGACAAGAAGATGAACTTTGCCAAGCGGTCTATCCTCAGAACCCTTACTGACGCAAAACCACCGTTCGAGGAGACCGCTATGAGTATCGTTAAAAAAGCATCCGCGCATTGGGAAGGTGACCTGAAGACGGGCCTGGGGTCTATCTCCACGGAAACCGGCGTGTTGCGCGAAGCGCCCTACGGCTTCAAGGCACGTTTTGAAGGCGGCAAGGGTACTAACCCGGAAGAACTGATTGGTGCGGCGCATGCCGGCTGTTTCTCCATGGCGTTTTCCATGATTCTGGGCGATGCGGGGCTCAAGGCTGACAGCATCGACACCCAGGCCGAAGTGACGCTGGACCAGGTCGATGGCGGCTTTGCTATTACGGCTGTGCACCTGATCCTGAAAGCCAAAATCCCAGGCGCGAGCCAGGCGCAGTTCGATGAGCTGAGCAAGAAGGCGAAGGAAGGCTGCCCGGTGTCCAAAGTGTTGAATGCAACAATCAGCCTGGACGCCACGCTGGTCAACTGACCGCGTAGGTCCACTGTGGGAGGGGGCTTGCCCCGATAGCGGTCTTTCAGTCATATAAATGTCGACTGATCCACCGTTATCGGAAGCAAGCCCCCTCCTACATTCAGTTCTGCGTTAAATCAGAACTCGTGTTTCCAAACTGTGGTCGAATAGCCATATGCAGCCTAGGCGCACACCCGTGCGCAGTGCATTCAGGGAGCTTCACACATGAAACGTTTTGCCTTGGCGATCATCTGCGGTGTGTTGGCCACTTCGGCCGTGGCCGCGCCGAAAGATTGTGAAGAGCTCAGGAAAGAGATCGAGGTCAAGATCCAGGCTAACGCGGTGCCGTCCTACACCCTGGAGATCGTCAGCAAGGAAGAAGCTGATAAGCACGACGTAGCCATGGTCGTCGGCAGTTGTGAGAACGGCACCAAGGCGATCGTCTACCAAAAAAATAACGACTGATCAGAGGCAGTTCACGCTGCGCTCTTCAGCCAGTAATTGGCGGGCGGCGTTATACAGACGGATATTCGGCGTGTAGCCCAACGAGCGTCCTTCCAGGCGATAACGTTGGCCTGCTTCGAAATGGTCGTACTGCAGCGTAATGAAGCAGGTTCGCTCGGTCGTTTGGCCAAAACTGCTGAAATTTCCGCCCGTAGGCACTTCAAAATCAAAACGTACCATCAGCTCGTGGCCGCCAGGCGGGACTTGGAAGTAGCGTCCGTCATTAAGGTTCTTGCCGTCCAGGCGCTGTGCCATCACCAGCTTGGCGCCCGGCGTTGGCGTGGCAAAATCAACCCATGCTTGTTGCGGATCGGCGGGAGGCATCGGGGTTGACGTACAGGCGCTGATGAACAAGGTGGCGACGCAAAGCAAGAGCTGACGCATGACAGGCACTCGATGACAGGACGGGTATCTCGGTCAGTATAAACACGAACCCATCAGCCAAGAGCAGTCAGGTATGGTCAGGCGTTTTCTTCCAGGGTTGATGGTGTTGCTGCTCAGTGGCTGTTCCAGTGTCAGCTACTACAGCCAATTGGCGGGTGGCCAGTGGCAGCTGTTGCAGGCTCGAGAGCCCGTTTCAGAGGTCGTCGCTGACCCATCCCGCCCGCAGCAACTGCGCGAGCATCTCACCCAATCCCAAAAAGCGCGAACCTTCGCCAGCGAGCACCTGCACCTGCCTGACAACCAGAGTTACCGGCTGTACGCCGATATTGGCCGGCCTTATGTGGTCTGGAATGTCTTCGCCACGCAGGAATTTTCCCTGTCTCCTGAAAATCACTGCTTCCCCATTGCCGGTTGCGTGGCTTATCGCGGTTATTACAGCCAAGGTGCCGCACGGGGTGAGGCGGCGTTGTTGCGTCAGCAAGGCATGGATGTGTCGATTGGCGGGGTCGAAGCCTATTCCACGCTGGGTTGGTTCAATGACCCGATCATCAGTTCGATGATGCATTGGGGTGATGAACGCCTGGCCACGCTGATTTTTCATGAGCTCGCGCACCAGCGTTTTTATGTGAAGAACGACACGGAGTTCAACGAATCATTTGCCAGCTTTGTCGAGCAGGAAGGTACCCGACAATGGCGCGCCGCCCGTGGTTTGGGGCCTCTGAGCAATTTGACGTTGAAGCAGCGTGACCAGTTTATCCAGCTGATCCTCAATACGCGCGAACGCCTGGAAAAACTCTACGCGCAGCCGCTGTCTGCCGAGTCGATGCGCCAGGCCAAGGCGGCCGAATTCGAGCACTTGCGCCGTGAGTACCGGCAGATGCGCGACAGCCAGTGGGGTGGCGACAAGCGTTATGACGCCTGGATCAACCTGCCGATGAACAATGCGCGGCTGCTGCCGTTCGGGCTGTATGACCAGTGGGTGCCGGCGTTTGCGGCGTTGTTTGCGCGCGAAGGCGGGGATTGGGTGAAGTTCTATGCGGCGGTGGAGAAGTTGGGTGGATTGCCGGTGGCGCAGCGCAAGGCGGCGTTGAGGCAGTTGGCGGGGGGGTGATCTTTAGGGACTCATCGGGCAAGCCCCCTCCCACCTTGTCCGGCGTACACCTTTCAAAAATGTGGGAGGGGGCGGCGGCCTCAAGCCCGCTGCAAAAACGCCTGATGCATCTCTGCCAACGTCTCAAAGTGCCAGGTCGGCGCTTCGGCATTCAACTCTTCAAAGCTGCCAAACCCATAACCGACGGCCGCCGAATCCAGCCCATTGCTACGCGCTCCGATCAGGTCGTGCTTGCGATCACCAATCATCAAGGTCGTGGCCGGGTCCAGGCCTTCCTCGCACATCAGATGCGCGATCAGCTCGACCTTGTTGGTCCGCGTCCCGTCCAATTCGCTGCCGTAGATCACCTTGAAGTGCTTGGCAAAGTCGAAATGTCGGGCGATTTCACGGGCAAATTCCCACGGCTTGGAGGTGGCTACGTACAGCTGGCGGCCCTGGCTGCTCAAGTCTTCCAGCAGCGGCGTCACCCCGTCGAACACGCGGTTTTCATACAGCCCCGTGGCTTTGAAGCGCTCGCGGTAAAAATTCAGCGCCTCCCAGGCCTTGGCTTCATCGAAGGCGTAGAACTGCATGAACGCTTGCAGCAACGGCGGGCCGATGAAGTGTTCGAGTTTGGTCAGGTCCGGCATCGTCGATGCCCAGTTTGCCGAGGGCATACTGGATCGAGCGGGTGATGCCCTCGCGTGGATCGGTGAGGGTGCCGTCCAGGTCGAACAGCACGGTTTGGTAAGGCAGGCTCATTGGTCAAATCCTTCAGCCAGGTGCAGGTCTTTGAGCTTCACGTAGTTCGCGGCGCTGTAGGTGAAAAAGGCGCGCTCCTTGTCAGTCAGCGCCCGGACCTGTTTAACCGGGCTGCCCACATACAAGAAGCCGCTGTCGAGTTTCTTGCCCGGCGGCACCAGGCTGCCGGCGCCGATGATCACGTCGTCTTCCACCACGGCGCCGTCCATCACGATGCTGCCCATGCCGATCAGGATGCGGTTGCCCACGGTGCAACCATGCAGCATGACTTTGTGAGCGATGGTCACGTCGTCGCCGATCAGCAGCGGGAAACCATCAGGATTGAAGGGGCCTGCGTGGGTGATGTGCAGCACGCAGCCATCCTGCACGCTGGTGCGCGCACCGATGCGGATGCGGTGCATGTCGCCGCGAATCACGGTCAGCGGCCAAACCGAGCTGTCGGTGCCGATTTCGACATCGCCGATCACCACCGCCGAAATATCGACAAAAGCCCCGGCGCCCAGGGTTGGCGTGTGGTTCTGATAGGTGCGAAGGGTCACGATAGCCTCTCTCTCTTCTGCTGATAGCTGCGGTGGGCATTGATTGTAATTAAGATGGCCCCATCTTTGTTCTTACATGTTTCTTCAGCCAAGGTGCCAACCGTGAGCGCGAACAACCCTCTTCTGCAGTCCTACGACCTGCCGCCGTTCTCGGCGATCCGTGCCGAGCACGTGCAGCCGGCCATCGAACAGATCCTCGCCGACAACCGCGTTGCCATCGCAGGCATCCTGCAAAGCCAGGGTAAAAATCCGACATGGGCCGGGCTGGTACTGGCCATGGACGAACTGAATGACCGCCTGGGCGCCGCCTGGAGCCCGGTCAGCCATCTCAACGCGGTGTGCAACAGCGCCGAATTGCGCGAGGCCTATGAAAGCTGCCTGCCCGCATTGAGCGCGTATTCCACCGAAATGGGCCAGAACCGCGAGCTGTTCCAGGCCTTCGAAGCCTTGGCCAACAGCCCCGAAGCCGCCGGTTTCGACGTGGCGCAAAAAACCATTCTTGAGCACTCCCTGCGCGATTTCCGCCTGTCGGGCATTGACCTGCCGCCTGAGCAGCAGAAGCGTTATGCCGAAGTGCAGAGCAAACTGTCCGAGCTGGGCAGCAAGTTCTCCAACCAACTGTTGGACGCCACCCAGGCCTGGACCAAACATGTCACTGATGAGGCTACGCTCGCCGGCGTAACCGACTCGGCCAAGGCGCAAATGGCCGCTGCCGCACAGGCCAAAGGCCTTGACGGCTGGCTGATCACCCTGGAATTCCCCAGCTACTACGCGGTGATGACCTACGCCCACGACCGTGCCCTGCGTGAAGAAATCTACGCGGCCTACTGCACTCGTGCGTCGGACCAAGGCCCGAATGCCGGTCAGAACGATAACGGCCCGGTGATGGAACAGATCCTCGACCTGCGTCAGGAACTGGCGCAACTGCTCGGTTTCGCGTCGTTCTCCGAACTGAGCCTGGCCACCAAAATGGCTGAATCCAGCGATCAGGTCCTGAGCTTCCTGCGCGACCTGGCCAAGCGCAGCAAGCCGTTTGCCGCCCAGGATCTGCAACAGCTCAAGGCTTACGCCGCCGAACAAGGTTGCGCCGACCTGCAAAGCTGGGACAGCGGTTTCTACGGCGAAAAACTGCGCGAGCAGCGCTACAGCGTGTCCCAGGAAGCCCTGCGCGCCTACTTCCCGATCGACAAAGTGCTGGGCGGCCTGTTCGCCATTGTGCAGCGCCTGTATGGCATCGAGATCGCCGAGCAGAAAGGCTTCGACACCTGGCACCCGGATGTTCGCCTGTTTGAAATCAAGGAAAACGGCCAGCACGTCGGCCGCTTCTTCTTTGACCTTTACGCCCGCGCCAACAAGCGTGGCGGTGCCTGGATGGACGGCGCCCGCGACCGTCGTCGCACCGTTGACGGTGTGCTGCAAAGCCCGGTGGCCAATCTGGTGTGCAACTTCACCCCGGCTGACAGCGGCAAGCCTGCCCTGCTGACCCACGATGAAGTCACCACGCTGTTCCACGAATTCGGCCACGGCCTGCATCACCTGCTGACCCGCGTCGAGCACGCCGGCGTGTCCGGCATCAACGGGGTGGCCTGGGATGCGGTGGAGTTGCCGAGCCAATTCATGGAGAACTGGTGCTGGGAGCCAGAAGGCCTGGCGCTGATCTCCGGCCATTATGAAAGCGGCGAGCCGCTGCCCCAGGACCTGCTGCAAAAAATGCTCGCGGCGAAGAATTTCCAGTCCGGCCTGATGATGGTGCGCCAGCTGGAGTTTTCGTTGTTTGACTTCGAAATGCACGCCACCCATGGTGATGGCCGCAGCGTGGCGCAGGTGTTGGAAGGCGTACGCGACGAGGTGTCGGTCATGCGTCCGCCGGCCTACAACCGCTTCCCCAACAGCTTTGCGCACATCTTCGCCGGTGGTTATGCGGCTGGTTACTACAGCTACAAGTGGGCAGAAGTGCTGTCGGCGGATGCCTTTTCCAAGTTCGAAGAGGACGGCGTACTCAACGCTGACACCGGTCGTGCATTCCGCGAGGCGATCCTGGCCCGTGGTGGTTCACAGGCGCCGATGGTGCTGTTCGTCGACTTCCGCGGACGCGAACCGTCGATTGACGCACTCTTGCGCCACAGCGGCCTGAGTGAGGACGCGGCAGCATGAGTGAAGGGCCTGTGATTACCAAAAAACAATTCATCGCCGGGGCGGTCTGCCCGGCGTGCAGCGAGCCGGACAAGCTGAAAATGTGGACCGAGGACAACGTGCCGCACCGCGAATGCGTGGCCTGTGGCTATACCGACACCTTGAATGATCAAGGGCTGTCAGTGCCCAAGGAGCTGGGGACGCGGGTCAATACCTCGGCACTCAAAGCGCCGGCGGATCCCAAGGTTCAGGCAGTGCAATTCTTTCCGAACCCGAAGCTGAAAAAAGACTAAAAGTTTCACGCACACCTAATGTGGGAGGGGGCTTGCCCCCGATAGCGCAGTGTCACGCAGCCTATGTATCGGCTGACCCACCGCTATCGGAGCCAAGCCCCCTTCCACATTTTTTTGCCTGCGTTTATTCGACTTAGGTCGTTGAATCCGTTCTCCACATCCTTAGCCTGCTATCATTTGTAACCATTGATTGCCAAAAGTAGACGAGCCGCTCCCCAGAAGCGACCGAATAAACCCGTGACCACATGATGAGGTGCACCCATGTCTGATCAAGATCAAGACAACCCCCGGCGTGACTTTTTGCGCAAATCCTTGACCTTGATCCCGGTGGTCACGGTTGCCAGTACCGGCCTTGGCGGCTCGATATTGATGGCCACGCCTGAGCCTGCCCAGGCCGCGCCGGCCAAGCCTGCGGCGAGCGACAAGGCCTACGAGCCAAGCTATTTCACCGCAGAAGAATGGGCGTTTATCAACGCCGCCGTCGAGCGCTTGATCCCCGCCGACGCCCAAGGCCCAGGTGCCCTGGAAGCCGGTGCGCCGGAATACATCGACCGTCAGATGAACACGCCGTATGCCAGTGGCGCGCTGTGGTTCATGCAAGGTCCGTTCAACGCCGACGCCGCGCCAGAGATGGGCTGGCAGAGCAAGTTGGTGCCCAAAGAGATCTATCGCCTGGGTATTGCTGCGACGGATGCCTGGTCGAAAGCCTTCAACGGTAAAGCTTTTGCTGCGCAAGACAGCGCTACCCGAGACGATATGCTGCGCCGTCTAGAGGCTGGCGGCAGTGAAGTAACGGCGCATTTCGAGGCGGTGCCGCCAAAGATGTTCTTCAACCTGTTACTGCAAAACACCAAGGAAGGCTTCTTCTGCGACCCGATCCACGGGGGCAATAAAGGCATGGTCGGCTGGACCATGATTGGCTTCCCCGGCGCCCGCGCCGACTTTATGGATTGGGTGGAACGCAACGAGCAATACCCCTTCCCGGCTGTTTCCATCCGTGGCGAGAGGGCATAACCGTGGCGACCATCATGAAGAAAGTGGATGCAGTGATCGTAGGCTTCGGCTGGACTGGCGCGATCATGGCCAAGGAGCTGACGGAGGCGGGCCTCAACGTGCTGGCGCTGGAGCGCGGCCCGATGCAGGACACGTACCCGGACGGCAACTATCCCCAGGTCATCGACGAATTGACCTACAGCGTGCGCAAGAAACTCTTCCAGGACATCTCCAAGGAGACGGTGACCATTCGCCACAGCGTGAATGACGTCGCCCTGCCTAACCGTCAGCTCGGTGCTTTTTTGCCGGGTAATGGCGTGGGCGGCGCGGGTTTGCACTGGTCGGGTGTGCACTTTCGTGTCGACCCGATCGAGCTGCGCATGCGCAGCCATTACGAAGAACGCTACGGGAAAAATTTCATTCCCAAGGACATGACCATCCAGGACTTCGGCGTCAGCTATGAAGAACTGGAGCCGTTCTTCGACTACGCGGAAAAGGTCTTCGGCACCTCCGGCCAGGCCTGGACGGTGAAAGGGCAATTAGTGGGTGAAGGCCGTGGCGGCAACCCGTATGCGCCGGATCGTTCCAACCCGTTCCCATTGGAATCGCAGAAAAACACAGTCTCCGCACAGCTGTTTCAGAAAGCGGCTGCCGACGTGGGTTACAAACCCTACAACCTGCCCTCCGCCAACACCTCGGGGCCTTACACCAACCCTTACGGCGCGCAAATGGGGCCGTGCAACTTCTGCGGTTTTTGCAGTGGCTACGTGTGCTACATGTACTCCAAGGCCTCGCCGAACGTGAACATCCTGCCGGCCTTGCGCCAGGTGCCGAACTTCGAACTGCGCCCCAATTCCCACGTGCTCAAGGTCAACCTCGACAGCACCAAGAAGAAAGCCACGGGCGTGACCTATATCGACGCCCAAGGACGCGAAATCGAGCAGCCGGCGGACCTGGTGATCCTCGGCGCGTTCCAGTTCCACAACGTGCGGCTGATGCTGCTGTCGGGCATCGGCAAGCCGTACGACCCGATCACCAATGAAGGCGTGGTGGGCCGCAACTTCGCCTACCAGAACATGGCCACCATCAAAGCCTTTTTCGACAAAGACACCCACACCAACAACTTCATCGGCGCGGGCGGTAATGGCGTGGCGATGGACGACTTCAACGCGGACAACTTCGACCATGGGCCCCATGGCTTTGTGGGCGGTTCGCCGATGTGGGTCAACCAGGCCGGCAGCCGGCCGATTGCCGGGACGTCCAACCCGCCTGGCACCCCGGCCTGGGGCAGTGCGTGGAAGCGCGCCACCGCCGATTACTACACCCATCAGGTGTCGATGGATGCCCACGGCGCCCATCAATCCTACCGTGGCAACTACCTGGATCTGGACCCGGTTTACCGCGATGCCTACGGCTTGCCGCTGCTGCGGATGACGTTCGATTGGCAAGAAAACGACATCAAGATGAACCGCTTCATGGTCGAGAAAATGGGCAAGGTCGCCCAAGCGATGAACCCCAAGGCCATTGCGGTACTTGGTAAAAAAGTCGGTGAGCATTTCAACACTGCGTCCTACCAGACCACCCACCTCAACGGTGGCGCGATCATGGGCACCGACCCGAAAACCAGTGCGTTGAACCGTTACCTGCAGAGCTGGGATGTACACAACGTGTTTGTCCCAGGCGCGTCCGCTTTCCCACAGGGCCTGGGCTACAACCCTACTGGCCTGGTGGCGGCGCTGACCTACTGGTCGGCTCGGGCGATCCGTGAGCAGTACCTGAAAAACCCCGGCCCACTGGTTCAGGCATAAGGAGCGATGACCATGAAAGCATTTGTTATCGCGACGTTGGCGCTGCTCAGCAGTTGCTCCATAAGCGCTGCCGAAACCGACCTGATCCAGCAGGGCGAATACCTGGCCCGCGCCGGTGACTGCGTGGCTTGCCACACCGCCAAGGGTGGCAAACCCTTTGCGGGTGGGCTGCCGATGGAAACCCCGATTGGCGTGATCTACTCCACCAATATCACCCCGGACAAGACCGGCCTGGGCGACTACAGCTTCGACGACTTCGACAAGGCCGTGCGCCATGGTGTCGCCAAAAGCGGTAGTACGCTTTACCCGGCGATGCCCTATCCGTCTTATGCGCGTGTCAGCGACAGCGATATGCAGGCGCTGTATGCGTACTTCATGAGGGGTGTGGAACCCGTTGCCCAAGACAACAAGGACAGCGACATTCCGTGGCCCTTGAGCATGCGTTGGCCGTTGGCGGCGTGGCGTTGGATGTTTGCCCCTGAAGTGGCGGATACACCGGCTGAGGCAGCGACTGACCCGGTTATCGGCCGCGGCGCCTACCTGGTGGAAGGTTTAGGCCACTGCGGCGCGTGCCATACACCGCGTGCCCTGACCATGCAGGAAAAAGCCCTGAGTGCTACCGATGGCACCGCGTTCCTGTCCGGCAGTGCGCCGTTGGAAGGTTGGATCGCCAAGAGCTTGCGTGGCGACCACAAGGACGGCCTCGGCAGCTGGAGCGAGGAGCAGCTGGTGCAATTCCTCAAGACCGGTCGCAGTGATCGCAGCGCGGTGTTTGGTGGCATGAGCGACGTGGTCGTCCACAGCATGCAGTACATGTCGCAAGACGACCTGACCGCTATCGCCCGTTACCTCAAGAGCCTGCCGGCGGTCGATCCCCAGGATCAGCCCCATGTGTACGACAAGCAGGTAGCCCAGGCGCTGTGGAAAGGCGATGACAGCCAGCGGGGTGCCTCGGTGTATATCGACAACTGCGCGGCCTGCCACCGAACCGATGGCCATGGCTATACACGGGTGTTCCCGGCCCTGGCGGGTAACCCGGTAGTGCAGACGGCGGATGCCACCTCGTTGATCAACATTGTGTTGAACGGCGGCACTTTGCCGGCTACGCACGCGGCGCCGTCGACCTTCACCATGCCGGCGTTTGCCTGGCGCCTGTCGGACCAGGAAGTCGCCGACGTGGTCAGTTTCATCCGTGGCAGCTGGGGCAACAAAGGTGCGCCAGTGAACGCCAGCGACGTCGCCGACCTGCGCAAGAACGATATGCGCACCACTTCGGGCGATGATTTGGGGCAGGCCACGCAAAAGCACTAAATCCTGGCTGGCCGCCAAACGGCACTGGTCAGACACCTCGCGCCTCGATACTGTATATAAAAACAGTATCGAGGCGCTTTTATGTCTACGCCGTTGCCGCCCCGTGGCCGGGGCACGGCCACCAACCTGCACAACCGCTTTGCGCCAACGGTCAGCGTGGCCGAGGACGACGGCTGGTACCAGGAAGTGCCGCCGACCCAGGGCACCGAAGTGCGTATTGAGACGGCCAAGACCATCATCACCCGCAATAACTCGCCGGATCTGCCGTTTGATCGCTCGATCAACCCGTATCGCGGTTGCGAGCATGGCTGTATCTACTGCTATGCGCGGCCCAGCCATGCCTATTGGGACATGTCACCGGGGCTGGATTTCGAAACCAGACTGATCGCCAAGAGCAATGCGGCCGATGTGCTGGAGCAGCAGCTGTCCAAGCCCGGCTACGTGTGTGCGCCGATCAACCTGGGTTCCAATACCGACCCGTACCAGCCCATCGAGCGCGAATACAACATCACGCGGCAGACCCTCGAAGTGTTGCTGCGCTACCGACACCCGGTGACCATCATCACCAAGGGTTCGCTGATCCTGCGTGATCTCGACCTGCTCACCGAGTTGGCCCGCCAGCGCCTGGTGGCGGTGATGATCAGCCTCACCAGCCTGGACGATGAGCTCAAGCGCATCCTGGAACCGCGCACCGCCGCGCCCAAGGCGCGGTTGCGAGCGATCCGGGTGATGCGTGAGGCGGGGATTCCGGTGGGCGTGCTGTGCTCGCCGATGATCCCGATGATCAACGACAGTGAACTGGAAAGCCTGCTGACCGAAGCGCACGCCGCTGGTGCGCAGAGTGCGGCGTACATGATGCTGCGCTTGCCGCTGGAGGTGGCGCCGCTGTTTGAAGAGTGGCTGGCAGCCCATTATCCGCAGCGTGCGGCCCATGTAATGAGCCTGGTTCGGCAGGTGCGCGGTGGTGAGGTGTATGACAGCCGCTTCGGCGTGCGCATGCGGGGCGAAGGGCCGTTCGCCGATTTGCTGGCCCAGCGTTTCAGCAAGGCGATCAAACGCCTGGGGCTCAATCGCCGTGAAGGATTCAACCTGGATTGCACGGCGTTCTGTCCACCGGGCAGACAGATGGCATTGTTGTAGACTGATCAGCAAGAATGCACCTTGCTTGTAGGAATAGTCGCGTTTTGACATCACTGAAACCCGCGATCTAGAGCGGTTCATTCAGTTTGAGTTAAGTTTCGACAGTTACCTTGCTCAGCGAGTGACTGATGAGTCGGCGCCTGGATTTTGGAGTTTTACAACTATTCCACTGGCCGGGCGTCGAACTGTCCTGAACACTCCCCTGCACTAATCAAGAGGATGAATCATGAGTGATAAGGATAAACAGCCGTTGGCTGCGTCGGCTTCAGCCCCTCAAGTGGCGGAGTCCGCCGATGCAGCGCTAAAGCATATCGTTGACGGTTTTTTGCATTTCCATCACGACGTCTTCCCCCAGCAGGAAGAACTCTTCAAGAAACTCGCCACGGCCCAGAGCCCACGGGCGATGTTCATCACCTGCGCCGACTCGCGCATCGTGCCCGAGCTGATCACCCAAAGCTCGCCCGGCGACCTGTTCGTGACCCGTAACGTCGGCAACGTAGTGCCACCCTACGGCCAGATGAACGGCGGTGTTTCAACCGCTATCGAGTACGCGGTACTTGCCCTGGGTGTGCAGCACATCATCGTCTGCGGTCACTCCGACTGTGGCGCCATGCGTGCGGTACTCAACCCCGACAGCCTGGAAAAAATGCCGACGGTACGGGCCTGGCTGCGGCACGCCGAGGTGGCCAAGTCGATGGTCGAGGACAACTGCGACTGCGCCAACGAAGGCGAGAGCATGAAGGTGCTGACCGAAGAAAACGTCATCGCCCAGTTGCAACATTTGCGTACCCACCCTTCCGTGGCCTCACGCATGGCCAATGGTCAGTTGTATATCCACGGTTGGATCTACAACATCGAGACCAGCGAAATTCGCGCCTACGATGCCGACCAGTCGGCGTTCCGACCGTTGAGCGGCGACGGGCCGATCCCTTGCGCGACGCCTAAAGCGCGCTTCTAAAACACTTCCCTGCCGGGTAATGCGGTGGCTGCCATGGATGCAGCCAGGCTTTACCGCGCCCGGCGAATGCCTCGGGAGAGTCATCATGCGTGCTGCTCAATTGAAAGCTGTATTGCCACGGGAGCTGCTCGCCTCGGTGGTTGTGTTTCTGGTCGCCCTGCCGCTGTGCATGGGCATCGCGATTGCGTCCGGCATGCCGCCGGCCAAAGGTCTGATCACCGGGATTATCGGTGGCCTGGTGGTGGGTTGGCTGGCGGGTTCGCCGCTGCAGGTCAGTGGCCCGGCGGCGGGTCTGGCGGTGCTGGTGTTCGAACTGGTGCGCCAGCACGGCATGTTGATGCTGGGGCCGATCCTGCTGCTGGCGGGCTTCCTGCAACTGGTGGCCGGACGCTTGCGCCTGGGCTGCTGGTTCCGCGTGACGGCGCCCGCAGTGGTGTACGGCATGCTGGCGGGGATTGGCGTGTTGATTGTGCTGTCGCAGATTCATGTGATGCTTGACGGCGCGCCCAAGCCTTCTGGGCTGGACAACCTGGCGGGCTTCCCGGCTGCACTTTCCGAAGCCATCCCGACCCTTGGTGGCGGGCTCGGCTGGCAAGCGGGTTTGCTGGGCCTGTCGACGATGCTGGTGATGTACCTGTGGGATAAATTCCGCCCGCAACCGCTGCGGTTCGTGCCGGGTGCGTTGCTCGGCGTCGGCCTGGCTACGGTCACCAGCCTGGTGCTGGCGTTGCAGGTCAAACGCGTGGAAGTCCCGGAAAACCTGGCTGACGCCATTGATTGGCTGCGCCCCAGCGACCTGCTGAACCTGGCTGATCCTCAACTGCTGATTGCAGCCTTTGCCGTGGCATTTATCGCCAGCGCCGAAACCCTGCTCTCGGCGGCGGCTGTCGACCGCATGCACAACGGCCAACGTTCCGACTTCGACAAAGAGCTGTCCGCCCAAGGCGTTGGCAACATGCTCTGCGGGCTGGTCGGTGCCTTGCCGATGACCGGCGTGATCGTGCGCAGTTCGGCCAACGTCCAGGCAGGTGCAACCACCCGTCTGTCGGCAATGTTCCACGGCGTATGGTTGCTGGGCTTCGTGTTGCTGCTGTCGAGCGTGCTGCAAAGTATCCCGGTGGCTAGCCTCGCCGGGGTGCTAGTGTACACCGGGATCAAGCTGGTCGACGTCAAGGCGTTCAAGGCTTTGGGGCGCTACGGGCGGATGCCGATGTTCACCTATGCGGCCACGGCGCTGGCGATCATCTTTACTGACCTGCTGACGGGTGTGCTGGTGGGCTTTGGCCTCACGTTGGTCAAGTTGGCGTTCAAGGCGTCGCGGCTGAAAGTCAGCCTGATCGACTTGCCTCAAGAGGGCGAGATGGAGCTGCGTTTGATTGGTGCGGCGACCTTTCTGAAAGTGCCGGCGTTGACCCAGGTGCTGTCGACGGTGCCTGCGGGGACCACGGTGCATGTCCCGCTCAACAACCTCAGCTATATCGACCATTCCTGCTTGGAATTGCTGGAGGAATGGGGTCGGGCCAACGCGGCGAAGGGTTCGAAGCTGGTGATTGAGGCGCGTGGGTTGAAGCGACGGTTGGAAGGCAGGATTCGCACGACGACGGGGATCGGCTCGGCGCCTTCAATCGGCTGACGGAACCGGATCAACATGTGGGAGGGGGGCAAGCCCTCTCCCACATTTGTACTGTGTCGAATTCAAGGTTTAAGCCGGCTGATCCAACGCCAACTCCACCCCCAACTGCCGCGACAGGCACGGCCAGCGCTTCCAGGCGGCCTCGGTGTTCGGGCTTTTCAGTTGCTCGCGATACGCTTCGACCGACTCCAGCGCGAAGCTCTCGTCGTTAAGCATCTCATCCACCGCCAGGTGCACGGCTTGATCCAACTGGTTGGCGAAATCTTCACCGATCAATTGATGGGCAATCACGTTAGCCACGGTGGTATCCGCCGGGATCAACGGCTGACCGAAGTGCTTGATATACACATCGTTGACTTCTTCCACCAGCCGGTGGGCCAGGTAGGCCTCGTCCAGCAGCCCATCCAGGCCTTCGTGGCCTGCCAGAATTGCGGGCGGTTGCAGGAAAAAATGCTCGGCAATCTTCAGTACCGGCTTGATCTGGCTTTCGATCCCGGCTTCGCGAGCCACGTCATTGGCAGCATCGAGCAACTCCGGCACGAGGTCGATGTAGGCAGTGACAAAGCGGGTCATGACCACGTTGCGATCACCTTCAGCCAGGGAAATGGCTGCATGCAGGTGCGGCAATTGTTTTTCCAGCTGCTGGGCAAGCTGGCCCGTAGTGGCTTCGTGTTGATGGGCACGGGAAATCTGCTCGCGCAATGCGGCGGTGTTCATGAAGGCTCCAGTGAATCAGGCGTAGGAAAAGGGAGAAGTTAAGGTAGCTCGTTTATACGAGCGCCTAAGACGCATTTGTCATAATTATTTCATGGTTATGCGCAGGCGTTATATCGAATTGCCATCGTTCGTCGGAAAATCGATTCCGCACCCGGTTTTATTGGCTCCGGCCGTGCCTTTTTGCCTCATTTGTCCCTACACATTGCGGGGTTGCAGTCCCTGTCTATACTCGGATTTGTACGCGATTAGCTGATGACGCCAGACTGCATAAGCAGGCAAGGCTAAGCGGTTGTAAGCAGTATGGAAGCCGCTCCCTTCGACGCAGGTGCAAACCGGCGGGATAACAAGAACGATAAGGGGAACCCGCAATGATGCGACATCCACACGTTTGGATGGGCCTCCTGTTGTGGTCGGTATTCGGCCAGGCGCACGCCGCCTGGACAACGAATATGGCGCCAGGGGCAACAGAAGTCAGTCACGCAGTGTTCGACCTGCACATGACCATTTTCTGGATCTGTGTGGTGATCGGCATCATCGTGTTTGGCGCCATGTTCTGGTCGATGATGGTCCACCGGCGTTCTACCGGTCAGGTCGCGGCCAAGTTCCACGAGAGCACCACCGTGGAAATCCTCTGGACCGTCGTGCCCTTGCTGATCCTGATTGCGATGGCCATTCCGGCGACCAAGACCCTGATCAACATCTACGACAGCAGTGAGTCGGATATCGATATCCAGGTCACCGGCTACCAGTGGAAGTGGCATTACAAATACCTGGGCCAGGATGTGGAGTTCTTCAGCAACCTGGCCACGCCCGCCGAGCAGATCCACAACCAGGCCACCAAGGGCGAACACTACCTGCTGGAAGTCGACCAGCCGCTGGTGCTGCCGGTGGGCGCCAAAGTGCGCTTCCTGGTCACAGCCGCCGACGTGATCCACTCCTGGTGGGTGCCGGCGTTTGCGGTCAAGCGCGACGCCATTCCGGGTTTCGTCAACGAGGCTTGGACCCGTGTCGAGAAGCCCGGTATATACCGTGGCCAGTGCGCCGAGCTATGCGGCAAGGACCATGGATTCATGCCCATCGTGGTCGAGGTCAAGTCCAAGGCCGACTACGACACCTGGCTGGGTGAGCGTAAGGCCGAGGCCGCCAAGCTCAAGGAGCTGACCTCCAAAGAATGGACCCTTGAAGAACTGGTGGCCCGTGGCGACAAGGTTTATCACACCACCTGCGTGGCCTGTCACCAGGCCGAGGGCCAGGGCCTGCCGCCGATGTTCCCGGCGCTCAAAGGTTCGAAAATCGCCACCGGGCCTGCTGCCGATCACCTGAGCATCGTCTATCACGGCAAGCCCGGCACTGCCATGGCGGCCTTCGGCAAGCAACTGTCGGAAGTGGATATCGCGGCCGTGGTGACCTACGAGCGTAACGCCTGGGGCAACAACAAAGGCGACATGGTCACGCCGAAAGACGTGCTGGCCATCAAACAGGCGGAAAGCAAATGACAGCCCTCATTGCGTTTGCCCCGACCCGCCCCGCCCATTCGTTTGCAGGAGAACGGCCATGAGCGCTGTGATCGATGACCATGGCCACGCCGGTGACCATACCCACGGCCCCGCCAAGGGCTTGATGCGTTGGGTGCTGACCACCAACCACAAAGACATCGGCACGATGTACCTGTGGTTCGCGTTTGCGATGTTCCTGCTCGGCGGTTCGTTCGCCATGGTGATCCGGGCCGAGCTGTTCCAGCCTGGCCTGCAGATCGTCGAACCGGCATTTTTCAACCAGATGACCACCATGCATGGCCTGATCATGGTGTTTGGCGCGGTGATGCCGGCGTTTGTCGGCTTGGCCAACTGGATGATCCCGCTGATGATCGGCGCGCCCGACATGGCCCTGCCGCGCATGAACAACTTCAGTTTCTGGCTGTTGCCGGCGGCGTTCCTGCTGCTGGTTTCGACGCTGTTCACCCCCGGCGGCGGGCCGAACTTCGGCTGGACCTTCTACGCCCCGCTCTCCACCACCTACGCGCCGGAAAGCGTGACGTTCTTTATCTTTGCCATCCACCTGATGGGCATCAGTTCGATCATGGGCGCGATCAATGTGGTCGCCACCATCCTCAATCTGCGTGCGCCCGGCATGACCCTGATGAAAATGCCGCTGTTCGTGTGGACCTGGCTGATCACCGCGTTCCTGCTGATCGCCGTGATGCCGGTGCTGGCGGGCTGCGTGACCATGATGCTGATGGACATCCACTTCGGCACCAGCTTCTTCAGTGCCGCCGGTGGCGGTGACCCGGTGTTGTTCCAGCACGTGTTCTGGTTCTTCGGCCACCCCGAGGTGTACATCATGATCCTGCCGGCCTTCGGCGCCGTCAGCTCGATCATCCCGACCTTCTCGCGCAAGCCGCTGTTCGGCTACACCTCGATGGTCTATGCCACGGCGAGCATCGCGTTCCTGTCGTTTATCGTGTGGGCGCACCACATGTTCGTGGTCGGCATCCCGCTGGTGGGCGAGTTGTTCTTCATGTACGCCACGCTGCTGATCGCTGTGCCGACCGGTGTGAAGGTGTTCAACTGGGTCAGCACGATGTGGCAAGGCTCGTTGACGTTCGAGACGCCGATGCTGTTTGCGGTGGCCTTCGTGATCCTGTTCACCATCGGCGGGTTCTCCGGGCTGATGCTGGCGATTGCCCCGGCGGACTTCCAGTACCACGACACCTACTTCGTGGTGGCGCACTTTCATTACGTACTGGTGCCCGGCGCGATCTTTGGCATCTTCGCATCGGCCTACTACTGGCTGCCGAAATGGACCGGCCACATGTACGACGAAACCCTGGGCAAGCTGCACTTCTGGCTGTCTTTCGTGGGCATGAACATGGCGTTCTTCCCGATGCACTTTGTGGGGCTGGCGGGCATGCCGCGTCGGGTGCCGGACTACAACCTGCAGTTCGCCGATTTCAACATGGTCTCGTCGATTGGCGCGTTTATGTTTGGTGCCACGCAGATCTTCTTTTTGTTCATCGTGATCAAGTGCATCCGTGGCGGCGCACCGGCGCCAGCCAAGCCGTGGGATGGGGCTGAAGGCCTGGAGTGGAGCGTGCCTTCGCCGGCGCCGTACCACACCTTCACCACGCCGCCGGAGGTCAAATGAACACCTTTTTTCGGTGTGAACACCGTCAATGTGGGAGGGGGCTTGCCCCCGATGGCGGTGTATCGGCCTACAACTTCATTGGCTGTGAAATCGCAATCGGGAGCAAGCCCCCTCCCACCTTGACCGAGTTCGGCTTAGGTGATCGCCATGGCTGACTCCATGCCCCTCAAGCGCCTCGTCACCCGGCTGCTGATCCTGGTGGTGGCGATGTTCGCCTTCGGCTTTGCCCTGGTGCCGATCTACGACGTGATGTGCAAGGCGTTCGGCATCAACGGCAAGACCGCCGGGCAGTACGAGGGTTCGCAAGTGGTGGACCCGACACGTCAGGTGCGCGTGCAGTTCTTATCCACCAACGCTATCGACATGGTCTGGGACTTCTACGCCAAGGCCGACGAGGTGGTGGTCAACCCCGGCGCCGTGACCGAGATGCTGTTCGTGGCCCACAACCCCACCGACAAGCCGATGACTGCTCAGGCCGTACCGAGCATTTCCCCGGCCGAAGCGGCGATGTATTTCCACAAGACTGAATGTTTTTGCTTCACCCAGCAGGTGTTGCAGCCAGGCGAGCGTATCGAGATGCCGGTGCGCTTTATTGTCGATCGCGACATGCCCAAGGATGTGAAGCATTTGACCCTGGCGTACACGCTGTTTGATATCACTGCGCGCCAACCGCCCGTGGCTGCCCACACCGGCGGCTAGCTACTGTTTGCCCCCTCAATCGGGAGAGTGAATACATGTCGAATCATGATACGTACTACGTACCGGCGCAGAGCAAATGGCCGATAATTGCCACGTTTGGACTGCTGATCACGGTGTATGGCCTAGGTGTGTGGTTCAACGATCTCAAGGCGGCGCGCCCGGAATCCCACGGCCCGTGGATCTTTTTCGTCGGCGGGCTGCTACTCGCCTACATGTTGTTCGGCTGGTTTGGTGCGGTGATCAAGGAAAGCCGCGCCGGTTTGTACAGCCCGCAGATGGACCGCTCGTTTCGCTGGGGCATGAGTTGGTTCATCTTTTCCGAAGTGATGTTCTTTATCGCGTTCTTCGGTGCGCTGTTTTATGTGCGGCACATGTCCGCGCCCTGGCTGGCCGGTGAAGGCTCGAAGGGCGTCGCGCATATGCTGTGGCCAAATTTCGAATTTGCCTGGCCGTTGCTCAACAATCCTGACCCAAAACTCTACCCCGCCCCCGAGGGCACCATCAGCCCGTGGGGGTTGCCGCTGGTCAACACCATCCTGCTGGTGAGTTCCAGCGTGACCATTACCATCGCTCACCACGCACTGCGCAAAGGCCATCGCGGCGCGCTGAAGATCTGGTTGGCGCTCACCGTGCTGCTGGGCCTGGCATTTCTCGGCTTCCAGGCCGAGGAGTACATCCATGCCTATAAAGAGCTGGGCCTTACGCTGGGCTCCGGTGTATATGGCGCGACGTTCTTTATGCTCACCGGTTTCCACGGCGCCCACGTGACCATCGGCACGATCATTTTGTTTGTGATGCTGATGCGCGTCCTGCGTGGGCACTTCAACGCCGAGCATCAGTTTGGTTTCGAGGCGGCCAGTTGGTATTGGCACTTTGTGGATGTGGTGTGGATCGGGCTGTTTTTCTTCGTTTACGTGCTGTGAGGCTTCTTACCACGGCGCGTGGGAAACCAACTGGCCGCTGAAAAATCCCCAGGTGATCAGCGCCAGGGTGATCACGGCCAGTACGACACGCACGGTCAAGGCAGTGACGAGGCGATTGGAGTTGCCCTCGTCCTTCACCAGAAAGAACAAGCCACTGAACAGGCTTACGACAGTTGCGATCAGCATCAGGGCAATGGCTGCTTTGAGCATGGTCGGGCTCCTGGACATTGAAGAAGAGCTGCGGGCAATGAAAACAAGTATAGCCAGCGCCATAAAACAGTTTCGTCCCGGTATTGCGCCGACAGTGGTGGTGTTGCTGCTGCTGCCGTTGATGGTGGGCTTGGGGTTCTGGCAGCTGTCACGCGGGCATGAAAAGCAACGCTTGCTCGACAGTTACGCCGAGCGCCGCGTGGCGGCGCCGATGAGCAGCGCCCAACTCAACGACTCCACAGATCCGGCATTTCGCCGTGTGCATCTGCGCGGTCAATTCGACGCCGATCACAGCGTATTGCTCGACAACCGCATGCGCGATGGCAAGGCCGGTGTCGAGTTGCTGCAACCCTTCCACGACCAGGCCAGCGGCCTGTGGTTGTTGCTCAATCGCGGCTGGCTGCCCTGGCCGGATCGGCGTATCCCGCCCGCCTTCACCACACCAGAACAACCGCTGAATCTCGATGCCTGGGTGTACGTCGCTCCCGGCGAAACCTTCCAGTTGCAGGCCGACCCGGCGGGCGCGCCATGGCCGCGATTGCTCACCGCCCTGCATCCCGCGGCGCTGTGGGCGGAGTTGGGCCGCAACGGTTTTGCCTATGAGCTGCGCGCTGACGCCGGCCCTGGTACCTATGAAACGACTTGGCCGGTGGTCGCCATGGGCCCTGAGAAACACCTGGCTTATGCCGTGCAGTGGTTCGCCATGGCGCTGGCGCTGCTGGTTCTTTACCTCTACCTCGGATCGCACAACAAGAAGGAGAAGCCCCATGGGAGCGGCCACGAATCGACTCAACATGTCTGACCTGCCCGATCGGCGCAAAGGCCGCTGGCAACTGCTGCTGATCCTGCTGATGGTGATCGGCCCGATGGTGCTGGCCACCTTTATGTACAAGCTGCAGTTCTGGGTGCCGGACAGCCGCAGTTATCACGGCGAGATGATCGGCAATGGCCAGACCCGCGCCGACATTGGCGTGCAAGCGGATGAACAGCGCTGGCAACTGCTGGTCACCGCGCCCACGGCGTGTGCAGCCGATTGCCGGCAACTGGTGTACCTCGCCCGGCAATTGCAGATCGGCCTGGGGCGCGATGCCTCGCGCGCCAGTCATGCGTTGGCGAGTGCACAGCCGGTGGGCGCCGACTACGAAACCAGGTTGAAAGCCGAATACCCTCAATTGCAGCGTTACGCGCTGGATGTTTCGACCTTTACCAAAAACGCTGCCGCGCCGGGCGATGCGCAGCTGTGGATCGTCGACCCCCACGGCAACCTGGTGCTGCGCTACGACGCCAGGGTCAAGGGCAAGGACCTGCTCAACGACCTGCGCCACCTGCTGAAACTGTCGAATATCGGATAGGGGCATCGTCATGGCCAAACCTGGATTTCGCCTCGCGTTGTTTGCCACCTTGCTGGCGCTGATCGTCGTGCTGCTCGGCGCCTACACGCGCCTGACCCACGCCGGCCTCGGATGCCCGGACTGGCCCGGTTGCTACGGCTTTATCAGCGTGCCGCAAAGCGAGGCCCAGTTGGCCCATGCCGAGTTGCATTTTCCCGACACGCCGGTGGAGGCCGACAAAGGCTGGGCCGAGATGACCCATCGCTACTTTGCTGGCACTTTGGGTCTGTTGATTATGTTATTGGCGGCGCGCTCGTGGAGTCACCGGCGTGATCCTGGCCAGCCAGTCAAATTGCCGCTGTTTCTGCTGGCCGTGGTATTTGCCCAGGCAGCATTTGGCATGTGGACGGTGACGCTCAAGCTGTGGCCGCAAGTGGTGACGGGCCATCTGCTGGGCGGCTTTGCCACCTTGAGCCTGCTGTTTTTGCTGACCTTGCGCCTGTCCGGCGTGCTGCCCGCGTTGATCGTGCCCAGGCGCCTGCAATATTGGGCGACGGCCGGGTTGGTGTTGGTGATCGGGCAGATTGCGCTCGGCGGCTGGGTCAGCTCCAACTACGCGGCCGTCGCCTGTGTCGACTTGCCCACCTGCCATGGCGAATGGTGGCCGGCGGCCGACTTTGCCAATGGCTTTCACCTGACCCAGCACATCGGTCCGAATTACCTGGGCGGCCAACTCGACAGCGAGGCGCGCACGGCCATTCACCTGACCCATCGCCTCGGCGCGGTGCTGGTAACCCTGGTTCTGCTGGGCCTGGCCTGGCAACTGCGTGCGGTGGGCATGACGCGGCTGGCGGGCTTGTTGTTGATCGCCCTCGCTGCGCAAATCTGTCTGGGCGTGAGCAATGTAGCGTTCGGCCTGCCGCTGGCGGTCGCGGTCGGGCATAACGCGGGCGGTGCTGGCTTGCTGCTGACGCTGGTGCTGGTCAATTACCACGCGCGAACCAGCCTGGTCAGGGTGCGCAATCAATCGCCGTTCGGCTGGCGATTTATCCCGCGCAAACACGTATCGGGGCTCATCACCCTTAAAGGAGAGATGCCATGGCGACCGTGATCGGCGCGCGTCACGATCAGGCGATCTGGCGTGATTACCTGGAGCTGACCAAGCCGAAAGTGGTGGTGCTGATGCTCATCACCTCGCTGGTAGGCATGTTCCTCGCGACCCGTGCCGGCGTGCCATGGACTGTGCTGATTTTTGGCAACCTGGGCATTGCCCTGTGTGCCGGCGGCGCGGCGGCGGTCAACCATGTGGTGGATCGGCGGATCGATGCGGTGATGGCGCGCACTCACAAGCGGCCGCTGGCGCAAGGGCGGGTGTCGCCGATGGCAGCGCTGGCCTTTGCATTGTTTCTGGCTGTTGCAGGCTTGGGCCTGTTGCTGGCGTTCACCAATGCCCTGGCGGCGTGGCTGACCTTGGCCTCGCTGCTCGGTTACGCCGTGATCTACACCGGGTTCCTCAAGCGTGCGACGCCGCAGAATATCGTCATCGGCGGGCTGGCCGGCGCTGCGCCGCCGCTATTGGGGTGGGTCGCTGTCACGGGGCACATCAGCGCCGAGCCGCTGCTGCTGGTGCTAATCATCTTCGCCTGGACCCCGCCGCACTTCTGGGCCCTGGCCATCCATCGCAAGGAGGAATACGCCAAGGCCGACATCCCGATGCTGCCGGTGACCCACGGCGAGCATTACACCAAGGTGCATATCCTGCTCTACACCTTTGCCCTGCTGGCCGTGAGCCTGATGCCCTACGTGATCCATATGAGCGGCCCGTTGTACCTGGCGTGCGCGCTGGTGTTGGGTGCACGCTTTCTGCAATGGGCCTGGGTGTTGTACCGTGGCGGTCGGCCGCACGCGGCGATCAACACCTTCAAGTACTCTATCTGGTACTTGCTGCTGCTGTTTATCGCCCTGCTCGTAGACCACTACTTATTGTTGAACCTATGACTCGAACTCAAAAAACCGTCTTCATCCTGGTGGCCATCGTCGCGTTGATCATGGGCCTGACCGTCAACAAAGTGCTCAGCGGCAAAGGCCAGGGCGACCCCACCGCGCTGATCGACGCGGGCATCATCCTGCTGCCGCAAAGCCGGCAGTTGCCGCCTGTGAGCATGACCAATCAGGACGGCCAGCCGGTGGTCATCAACGAGTTGAAGGGTAAGTGGAGCCTGTTGTTCTTCGGCTACACCTTCTGCCCGGATATCTGCCCGACCACCCTCGCCCAGTTGCGCCAGATCAAGAGCGAACTGCCGAAGGAGGCTGTGGATAAGTTGCAAGTGATCCTGGTCAGCGTTGACCCGCATCGCGACACGCCGACTCAGCTCAAGCAGTACCTGGGCTATTTCGATCCGCAATTTGTGGGCCTGACCGGCGCGAATGTGGAGGATGTGCAGAAGGTGTCGAATGCGGTGAGCATTCCGTTTATTCCGGCCGATACCAGCAAACCGAACTACACCGTGGATCACAGCGGCAACCTGGCACTGATCGGCCCGGACGGGACGCAGCGTGGGTTTATTCGGGCGCCGTTGAACAACCAGAAGCTGGTGGCGCAGTTGCCGGGGTTGTTGCAGCGCAAGTGAAGACAACACAAAGCAAATGTGGGAGGGGGCTTGCCCCCGATAGCAGTGGGTCAGTCACTAGATACAGTGGCTGACACTCAGCAATCGGGGCAAGCCCCCTCCCACATTTTTGATCTCCAGTGTTTTGGAGATTGAGGGTTGGATCAGAACGCCGGCTTGATCGCGCCTTTGTACTTCTCTTCGATGAATTGCTTCACTTCAGGCGTGTGCAGGGCGGCTACCAGTTTCTTCACCGCATCCGAATCCTTGTTGTCTTCGCGGGTGACCAGGATGTTCACGTAAGGCGAGTCGCTGCCTTCGATGACCAGTGCGTCCTTGGACGGGTCCAGCTTGGCTTCCAGGGCGTAGTTGGTGTTGATCAGCGCCAGGTCGACCTGGGTCAGCACGCGTGGCAGGGTGGCGGCTTCCAGTTCGCGGAACTTCAGGTTTTTCGGGTTTTCGGTGATGTCCTTGATGGTCGACAGGATGTTGGTCGAGTCCTTCAATTTGATCACGCCGGCTTTTTCCAGCAGCAACAGCGCACGGCCGCCGTTGGTGGCGTCGTTGGGGATCACCACGTTGGCGCCGCTTGGCAGGTCGTCCAGCTTTTTGTACTTGCTGGAGTAGGCGCCCAGGGGCTCCAGGTGCACCGCGCCGACGCTCACCAAGTGAGTGCCCTTGGCTTTGTTGAATTCATCCAGGTACGGCTGGTGCTGGAAGAAGTTCGCGTCCAGGCGCTTTTCCGCGACCTGTACGTTGGGCTGCACGTAGTCGGTGAAGACCTTGACCTGCAGGTCCACGCCTTCCTTGGCCAGGGCAGGTTTCACGAATTCGAGGATTTCCGCATGCGGCACCGGCGATGCGGCGACCGTAATGGTTTCGGCGTGGGCGGAAAACGCGGCAACGGCGGCGAAAGCAACCAGTAGTTTTTTCATCCAACAAGCTCCTTGTTCGGGCATGTGCCGGCTTTTTACCGGCAATGGCCGTTATTTTCGAGAAAAGTGCACCACCAGCCGGTCGCCGACGGTTTGCAGAATTTGCACCAGGATCAACAGCATCACCACGGTGACCACCATTACATCGGTCTGAAAACGCTGATAACCGAAACGGATCGCCAGGTCACCCAGGCCGCCGGCACCGACCACACCGGCCATTGCCGTGTAGGACACCAGCGTAATCGCCGTCACCGTAATCGCCGCGAAGATGCCAGGGCGTGCTTCGGGCAACAGGGCGTTGGTGATGATCTGACGGGTGGTGGCGCCCATGGACTGGGTGGCTTCGATAATGCCGCGATCAACTTCACGCAAGGCGGTTTCCACCAGTCGCGCAAAGAACGGCGTAGCGCCTACGACCAACGGCGGGATCGCCCCGGCCACACCCAGCGAGGTGCCGGTGATCAGTACGGTGAACGGGATCATCACGATCAGCAGGATGATGAACGGCAGCGAACGCAGGATATTCACGATCAGCGACAGCAGCGCGTACAGGCCCTTTTGCTCGAACAGCTGGCGCGGGCTGGTCAGGAACAGCAGCACGCCCAGCGGCAGGCCCAGCAGCACGGTGAAAAACAGCGAGCCGAACAGCATGATCATGGTGTCGCCGGTGGCGAGCCAGATTTCGGACCAATCGATATTGGCGAAGAAACTCAGGAACATTTCCATTAGCGCAGCACCTCCATGTGGACGTCTGCGGCGGTGAAGCGGGCAAAGGCCGCTTCCATGTCACCGCCGGTGACCGCGAGGGTTAGTTGCCCATAGGGGATGTCTTTGATGCGGTCGATACGGCCGGCGAGGATGCTGTAGTCCACCCCCGTTTCGCGGGCGACGGTGCCCAGCAGCGGCGCGTAGGTCGCGTCGCCCTGGAACGTCAGACGCACGATGCGGCCCGGTACGTGGGCGAAGTCGTCACGCTGCTCGCCTTCGTCGACCTGCTCGGCTTCTTGTACAAAGCGCTTGGTGGTCGGGTGCTTGGGGTGCAGGAATACGTCCGCCACCGAGCCTTGCTCGACGATCACGCCGGCGTCCATCACGGCCACCTGGTCGCACACGCGGCGGATCACGTCCATTTCATGGGTGATCAGCACGATGGTCAGTTTCAACTCGCGGTTGATCTCGGCCAGCAGTTGCAGGACCGACGCTGTGGTTTGCGGGTCGAGGGCGCTGGTGGCTTCGTCGCACAGCAGGATCTTTGGCTTGGTCGCCAGGGCACGTGCGATGCCGACGCGCTGCTTCTGGCCGCCGGACAACTGCGCCGGGTATTTCCTGGCATGGTCCGACAGTCCGACGCGGGCGAGCAGTTCAGCCACGCGCAGGTCGATGTCCTTGCGCGACAGTTCGCCGGCCAGGGTCAGCGGCAGTGCCACGTTATCAGCGACAGTCTTGGACGCCAGGAGGTTGAAGTGCTGGAAGATCATCCCGACCTGCTGACGGAAACGGCGCAGGCCGTTGGCGTCCAGTGCGGTGACTTCTTCGCCGTCCACCGTGATCTGGCCGCCACTGGGCTCTTCCAGGCGGTTGATCAGGCGCAGCAATGTACTTTTGCCCGCACCCGAGTGGCCGATCAGGCCAAACACCTGGCCGTTCTCGACGCGCAGGCTGGTGGGGTGCAATGCGGGAATATCCTTACCGGCGACGCGGTAGGTTTTATGGACGTTTTGAAACTCGATCACGTAGCGAACCTTGTGGGGCGCATTGAAAAGGGATCAGCGGTTAGCCGGGCGCGCATTTTAGCCTGTCCATCCAGTGTTTCTTAGCATTTATTTCGCATTCAACCTGTGATTTGGCAATAACGCGATCAAAGGTCATAAAAAAGGAACGGCCCAAAACCCCGTCAGTCACTACTAAAGCAACTCGATTTCCCAGGTGCCGTGCCTGGGGTTTTGCTCAAACGAGCCGGGGACCGCTCTGGCCACTTTGAATAAGGAGTTTTGACTGATGAGTACCAACAAGCCAGCCACCCCGCCGAAGAGTGAACTTGCGGGCACCGACACCCTGGACCGTGGCAACACCAACGCCAAATTGCAAAGCCTGGAACAGTTTCGCTCAGACGCCACCGGCCAAGCCTTGCGCACCAACCAGGGCGTGAAGATTTCCGACAACCAGAACAGCTTGAAGGTCGGCGCGCGCGGGCCTTCGCTGCTGGAAGACTTCATCATGCGTGAAAAAATCACGCACTTTGACCATGAGCGTATCCCCGAGCGCATCGTGCATGCTCGCGGCACAGGCGCCCATGGCTATTTCCAATCCTACGAGAACCATTCGGCGCTGACCAAAGCTGGTTTCCTACGCGACCCAGGGCGTAAAACCCCGGTATTCGTGCGCTTTTCCACCGTGCAAGGGCCGCGAGGTTCCGGCGATACGGTGCGTGACGTGCGCGGTTTTGCGGTGAAGTTCTTTACTGATGAAGGCAACTTCGACCTGGTGGGCAACAACATGCCCGTGTTCTTCATTCAGGACGCGATCAAGTTTCCGGACTTCGTGCACGCAGTCAAACCTGAGCCGCACAACGAGATTCCTACCGGCGGCTCGGCCCACGATACCTTTTGGGATTTCGTCTCGCTGCAGCCGGAGTCGGCGCACATGGTGATCTGGGCCATGTCCGACCGTGCGATTCCAAAAAGCCTACGGAGCATGCAGGGCTTCGGCGTACACACCTTTCGCTTTATCAATGCGAAGGGTGAGTCCAATTTCGTCAAGTTCCACTGGCGCCCTACGGTAGGCACCTGCTCCCTGGTGTGGGATGAGGCGCAAAAGCTGGCGGGTAAAGACACCGACTATCACCGTCGCGACCTGTGGGAATCCATTGAAGGCGGCGACTATCCCGAGTGGGAGCTGGGTGTTCAGGTGATTCCGGAAGACAAGGAGCATGCCTTCGACTTTGACATCCTCGACCCCACCAAGCTGATTCCCGAAGAGCTGGTGCCGATTACGCCACTGGGCAAGATGGTGCTCAACCGCAACCCGGATAACTTCTTTGCCGAGGTCGAGCAGGTTGCGTTCTGTCCAGGCCATATCGTGCCGGGGATCGACTTTTCCAACGATCCGTTGCTGCAAGGTCGTCTGTTTTCCTACACCGATACGCAGATCAGCCGACTCGGTGGACCGAACTTTCACGAACTGCCCATTAACCGGCCGGTGGCGCCGTTTCACAATGGCCAGCGCGATGCCATGCACCGCATCACGGTTGATAAGGGCCGTGCTGCCTACGAGCCGAATTCGATTGATGGCGGTTGGCCGAAAGAAACCCCGCCTGCGGCGCAGGACGGCGGCTTTGAGTCGTATCACGAGCGCATCGATGCCCATAAAGTGCGTGAGCGCAGCGAGTCGTTCGGTGATCACTTCTCCCAGGCGCGTCTGTTTTTCCACAGCATGAGCAAGCACGAGCAGGAGCACATCATCGCGGCCTACAGCTTTGAGCTGGGCAAGGTAGAGCGTGAGTTCATTCGTGCGCGGCAGGTTAACGAGATTCTGGCCAATATTGACTTGGAACTGGCTAAGCGCGTGGCGCAGAACCTGGGTTTGCCGGCGCCGAAAAAAGGCACTGTGCCGCAGCGCGAGTCGTCGTTGGCGCGCTCTCCTGCGTTGAGTCAGGCCAACTTGCTGTCGGGTGATATCAAGACGCGCAAAGTGGCGATCCTGGCTGCCAACGGGGTTGATGGTGCGGCGATTGATGCGTTGAAAAAGGCGCTGGAAGCTGAAGGCGCGCAGGCCAAGGTGCTGGGGCCGACGTCGGCACCGGTGACCACGGCGGATGGCAAGCAACTGCCGGTGGATGCTTCCATGGAAGGGTTGCCGTCGGTGGCCTTTGACGCGGTGTTCGTGCCGGGTGGTAAAGACTCGGTCAAGGCGTTGAGCGGAGATGGCGTGGCGTTGCACTACCTGCTGGAGGCGTACAAGCATTTGAAGGCGATTGCTGTCGCCAGTGATGTGAAGCCGTTGTTGGACCAGCTCAAGCTTGAAGCGGATGCCGGGCTGATCGTTGGCTCGGATGCGAAAGCGTTCAAGGCGTTTTTTGCCGCGATTGCCCAGCATCGGGTTTGGGATCGTGAGCCGAAGGCTAAAGCTATTCCGGCTTAAGTTTTTGGTTGGTTGTTAGATTGCTATCGGGGGCAAGTCGAATCGTCGCACCGCCCCTCCCACATTTGAATGTATTCACAGTTCAATTGTGGGAGGGGCGGTGCGACGATTCGACTTGCCCCCGATGGCTTCACTCCGCCTTGCGCGGAATCAAAACCACCTGCGCCGGAATGTTCTTCAGAATCTGCCGGTGAATCTTCAGTTCATACGCCGAATCAATGCGCTTCACCCGTTTGGTCAGCAGCGTGGCCAACCACGGGTAATCTTCGGTGCGCGGCGCCTGGATGCTCACGTCACACTGGTAATTCACCACGTCGGTGGCGATTGCGTCCAACTGATGGCGCAGCTCTTCGATATTGGTGAGGTTCAAGGCCACCGTGGTGCTGGGCGCTGCCGGGTCGATGACCTTGGCGGCGGGTTTGGCTTCGGCGGCTTTGAGGGCCTCTTCGGCTTTATCCAGTTCAACCTTGCGGGCGTGGGTGATAGCGCTGTTGACGCCGCCGGTCAGGGCCGGTGCCTTGGGCATCAGCGCGCGGGCGCGGCTCAGGGCGGTGGCGGCGGCGTTGACGTCACCTTTTTGCAGCACGATCTGGCTGCGCTGCAGGTAGGCTTCGGCCAATTGGCGCTGGTAAGGCTCCAGCGTCGGGTCGTTGGGCGACTGGGCCTGTAGCGTGGCCAGCTGGTCTTCGGCAGTGGCAAGCTCGCTGCTGGCGAGGTTTTGCTCCAGCTGCGCGATGGCGGCAGCACGCGGGTCCGTGGCCTCGGGGGCGGCGGGCGGTGTGCTTTGACAGGCGCCCAGCAGCAGGGAAAATGCGGCAAGGAGCAGATAACGGGAGGTGAACAGCTTCATTCCTGCGACTCTCTATTTGCGCAAAAAGCGAGCAAGTCTACACCCCTCGACGGGGCAGGACAAAACTCAGCAGAAACAGGGCGGCCGCCGCGACCACAATCGACGGCCCAGCCGGCGTGTCCTTGAACCAGGACAGCGCCAAGCCCCCGCACACTGCCAGCATCCCCAGCAGGCTGGCGCCAATTGCCATCTGCTCGGGTGAGCGGGCGTGGCGTTGGGCGGCGGCAGCGGGAATGATCAGCAGCGACGTGATCAACAATACGCCGACAATCTTCATCGCGACAGCGATCACCACGGCGATCAACAGCATCAGGGCCATGCGCAACCCCGACACGGGCAGGCCTTCGACCCTGGCCAGTTCTTCGTGCACTGTGATTGCCAGCAGTGGGCGCCACAGGGCAACCAGCAGCACCAGTACGGCTGCACTGCCGCCGAGGATCCAGGCTAGATCGGTGGGGCTGATGGCCAACAGATCGCCGAACAGATAGGCCATCAGGTCGATGCGCACTTCATGCATGAAGCTCAGTACTACCAGGCCCAGGG
Organism: Pseudomonas sp. LG1E9; assembly: GCF_003290225.1. Lineage (NCBI taxonomy): Bacteria > Pseudomonadati > Pseudomonadota > Gammaproteobacteria > Pseudomonadales > Pseudomonadaceae > Pseudomonas > Pseudomonas sp. LG1E9. The sequence goes on from NZ_CP029983.1 coordinate 749,828, forward strand.
ACAGCGTGCTCGGCGCCAGGATGCCCAGCAGGGTGTCCGAGGCCAGTGGCTGGCGCTGTTGCAGGGTGACCAGCAGTACCGCCAGCAGCAGGCAGCCTACAGTCACGGCGATGGTCGGGCTCACATCCAGCAAGAAGCCCATGGCCACGCCCAGCAACGCGGCGTGGGACAAGGTGTCGCCAAAGTACGCCATGCGCCGCCAGACCACGAACGAGCCCAGTGGGCCTGCCACCAGCGCCAGAGCCAATCCTGCCAGCAGGGCGTAAAGCAGAAAATCAGCCATGCTTGCAGTTATCTCCATGCTTGTGGGGAGGGAGGTGGGTGTGAGGGGTAGCCGGATCGTCAACCACCGCGCCATGCAGGTCATGGGCGTGGTCGTGATGGTGGTGGTAGATCGCCAGGCTCTGGGCGTTCTTGCCGAACAGTTCGACGAACGCCGGGTCGCCGCTGACTTGCTCCGGGTGGCCGGAGCAGCACACGTGACGGTTGAGGCAAACCACTTGATCGGTGGTGCTCATCACCAAGTGCAGATCGTGAGAGACCATCAGCACGCCGCAGCCATGGCGGTCGCGCAGGCGGGTGATGAGGCTGTACAGCTCGGCCTGGCCTGCGACGTCGACGCCCTGTACGGGTTCATCGAGTACCAGCAGTTCTGGCTCGCGCAACAGGGCGCGGGCCAGCAGCACGCGCTGCATTTCGCCACCGGAGATGCTTTGCACGGGGCTGTCGATCACCTGTTCGGCACCGACTTCCTTGAGTGCAGCTTGTGCGCGGACGCGATCTACGCCGGGCACCAGGCGCAGGAAGCGCAGTACGGAGAGCGGCAAGGTTGGATCGACGTGCAGTTTCTGCGGCATGTAGCCGACGCGCAGCTTGGGCTTGCGCCACACGCTGCCGGTGTCGGGCTTGAGCAGGCCCAGCACGGCACGCACCAAGGTGGTCTTGCCGGCGCCATTCGGGCCGATCAGGGTAACGATCTGCCCCGGCTCTACGCTCAGTGCGATGTTATCCAGCACATTTTGCCCGGCGAACGTGACCCCAACCTGCTCCAAGCGGATTAACGCGTTGCTCATCAAGCCCCCTGGCAGCCCGAGCACAGGCCGACCACTTCGACCGTTTGCCCCTCGACCTTGAACCCGACGTCGGCGGAGCTTTTGATAATCGCGTCACTGATGCTTTTTTGTTCAAGCTCGATGGCGGCGTGGCACTCGCGGCAGATCAGGAACTGGCCCTGGTGCGCGTGTTCCGGGTGGTTGCAGCCAACAAAGGCATTGAGCGAGGCGATGCGGTGCACCAGGCCGTTTTCCAGCAGGAAATCCAGCGCGCGGTACACGGTGGGCGGCGCGGCGCGGCGGCCGTCCTGCTCGCTGAGCACGCCCAGGATGTCGTAGGCGCCCAGCGGCTTATGGCTCTGCCACACCAGTTCCAGCACCCGGCGACGCAAGGCGGTAAGGCGCAGGCCCTTCTGCGCACAGAGAGTGTCGGCTTCCGACAGCGCAGTGTGCACGCAGTGAGAGTGGTCGTGGGGACGGCTGGCAAGCGGTGTTTTAGGCATGAGCGGCGACAGACATTTGATAGAGACGTTATTATGTTACCCGTTCCTACGCCATTGAGTGGTCATCGTGTCCCGACTTTTTCCCGTTTTTGTCGTTTTTATCACCAGTTTGTTTATCACAGGCCCAGTTCAGGCCGAGGTCCGGGTACTCACCAGCATCAAGCCACTGCAACTGATTGCCACGGCTGTGCAGGACGGTGTGGCTGTTCCGGAGGTGCTGTTGCCGCCCGGTGCATCGCCGCATAACTTCGCGTTGCGCCCATCCGACGTACGGCGTGTGCAGTCGGTGGATCTGCTGTATTGGATCGGGCCGGATATGGAGAGTTTTCTGCCTCGCGTGCTGAAAGGTCGCACGGCGACCACGGTAGCGGTGCAAGATCTCCCGGGAATGAAACTGCGTCGTTTCGGCGAAGATAGCCATTCCCACGCCGACGATGCCGACGAACATGACCACGATCACCGCCCGGGCAGCGTGGATGCGCACTTGTGGTTGTCCACGGTGAATGCGCGGGTGATCGCGGCGCGCATGGCCGCGGACCTGAGCGCAGCCGACCCGCAGAATGCGGAGCGTTATCAGAGCAACGCACGAGCCTTCGAGGGTCGATTGGACGCGTTGGATGCCCGACTGAAAAAGCGTATGGCGGGCATCGCTGGCAAGCCTTACTTCGTGTTCCATGAAGCCTTTGATTACTTCGAAGAAGCTTACGGCTTGAAGCACGCGGGTGTATTCAGCGTCGCGGCCGAAGTGCAGCCAGGCGCCCAGCATGTGGCGGCAATGCGTACGCGATTGCAGGAAGTGGGCAAGACGTGTGTGTTCAGCGAGCCGCCGTTGCGCCCGCGTTTGGCCGAGACGCTGGTGGCTGGGCTGCCGGTGAAGCTGGCGGAATTGGATGCGTTGGGCGGGTACACCCCGGCGACAGCTCAGGGTTATGAGCAGGTGCTGGATAAGCTGGGGAATGATTTGGCTGGGTGCCTGGAATCGCTGTAACCCACAGCGCAGATCAAATGTGGGAGGGGGCAAGCCCCTCCCACATTTTTAGAGCGCGAACGGCAGTTGGACAGTGACCTGTTGGCGTTGCGCCAGCCGATGCTCAAACTCCGCAGGGTCATGAATCAGCACATCCTGTCCGGCAAACGACTCTGCGGCAATCAGGCGTGACAGCCAGAACCGCACGCATGCCACGCGCAGCATCGTCGGCCACAACTCGGCTTCCTTCGCGGTAAACGGCCGCAGTCCAGCGTAAGCGCCCAACAATGCACGAGCGCGTTGCCCGTCGATGACGCCATCGGCATCCGAACACCAGTCATTCAGGGCGATGGCCACGTCGTAGAGCATCGGGCCCGAGCAGGCGTTGTAGAAGTCGATCAGGCCCGTCAGGTGAGTGCCTTCGAACATCGCGTTATCACGGAATAAGTCGGCGTGGACGTTGGCGCGTGGCAGGGCGAGGATGTGCGCTTTGTGCGCCGCGATCTCATCCAATGCATCTTGCAGCAGGCGCTGCTGTGCGTCATTCAGGTGCGAAATCAACTGCGCGCCTTCGCTGAGCATCCAGTCCAGGCCGCGATCGGTCTTGCGCTCCAGCACCTTTTCGCCTTGGGTCGCCAGGTGCAGGTGGCCAAGCAACTCCCCCACCTGGGCGCAATGTTGCGCGTTGGCTTCCTTGATGTGCTTGCCGGCCAGGCGCGGTTGCAGCAGCGCCGGTTTGCCTTTGAGTTCGCGCAATGCCAGACCGTCGGTGGTGCGCAGGGCGTAAGGCACGGGCAGGTCGGCGTCGTGGAGCACGTCGAGCAGCTCGATGAAGAACGGCATCTCGGCCACAGGGCCGCGCTCAACCAGGGTCAGCACGAACTCGCCCTGTTCCAGGCTGATAAAGAAATTGGTGTTTTCGCTACCAGCGGCGATCCCCTGGAAATCAAGCAGGCGGCCGAGCCCGTAAGGGGCGAGAAAGGTTTCCAGCTCGGGCCGAGCCAGGGGGGTGAACACAGACATGGTTAAAACTGCCAGTACGGGCGCCGCAGGGTGCGGCGCCAATTGAAATTAAGAAATCATTTCCATTCGAAGATCTTCCATGACGGGATCAGCATATCCGGCTGGTCAGAGCGGATGAAGTTCGCGTCGGTTCCGTCCGCACGCACCAGGAAATACGGTGGAGCCCCCTTCGGGGTGACCTTGATGGCGTACAGGAAACCATTTTGGCGGTATTCCTGGATGGTCTTGTCGCCTTCCGTGCGAATGGTCACTTCCGGATCGCCCGAAGGCGCATTGTCTGCCGCCAAGGCAGCCATCGGAGCGAGTGCAATCAAGCCAGTCAACAGCAGGCGATTGAATGTACGCATGATAACCTTGTCCCTTTGTTTTCATTGGTCCGGCTATTCTAGCGCCTGACCCGCCGAAAAGGTTGATCCTGCTCATGAGCCAAGCGCCCGTCGTCCTGGTGGACGGTTCTTCTTACCTGTACCGCGCCTTCCACGCGCTGCCACCGCTGACCACCTCCAAAGGCCTGCCGACCGGTGCGGTCAAGGGCGTGTTGAACATGCTCAAAAGCCTGCGCAAGCAGTACCCGGACAGCCCGTTCGCCGTGGTGTTCGACGCCAAGGGTGGGACTTTTCGCGATGACATGTACGCCGAATACAAGGCCAACCGCCCGAGCATGCCCGATGACATGCGCGTGCAGATCGAGCCCCTGCACCAGAGTGTGATCGCCCTGGGCTTTCCGTTGCTGTGCGTCGAAGGCGTCGAGGCCGATGACGTGATCGGCACCCTGGCCCGCAGCAGCGCGGCCGCTGACCGTCCGGTGGTGATCTCCACCGGCGACAAGGACATGGCGCAACTGGTCGACGGGCACATTACCTTGGTCAACACCATGACCGGTAGCGCCATGGACGTGGACGGCGTAAAGGAGAAATTTGGCGTCGCTCCGGAGCAGATCATCGACTATCTGGCATTGATGGGCGATTCATCCGACAACATTCCAGGCGTTCCTGGCATCGGTCCCAAGACCGCTTCCGGCTTGCTGGTGGGTGTGAATGGCGGCCTCAAAGAGCTTTATGAACAGTTGGATATTGTGCCGACCCTGCCGATCCGCGGCGCCAAGACGCTGCCTGCCAAGCTTGAAGAGCACCGGGAGATGGCGTTCCTTTCGTACCAGTTGGCGACGATCAAGATCGATGTGCCATTGGACGTAGGCCTGGGCGATTTGCACCTGATTGAACCGGACCGCGAGAAGCTGCTGGAACTGTACACGCTGCTGGAGTTCAAGAGCTGGATTGATGAGATCCAGCGCGATGCCAAGCGAGTTGAGCTGAAGGCGGCGCCCGTTGTTGAGGCAGCCGTTGAGCTCGCAGCGCCGGTAGAAACGTCCTACACCACGATTCTCGACCAAGCCACGTTCGATCTGTGGCTGAAGAAGCTCAACGACGCGAAGTTGTTCGCGTTCGACACCGAAACCACCGGAATCGACGCCCAGCAGGCGCAGTTGGTTGGCGTTTCCTTCGCCGTGCAGCCTCATGAGGCGGCCTATATTCCGCTGACCCACTCCTACATCGGCGCGCCGGAACAGCTTGATCGTGACGCCGTACTGCTGGCGTTGAAGCCGTTACTGGAAGATCCGGCCAAGCTGAAGGTCGGCCAGCACGCCAAGTTCGACATGAACATCCTGGCCAACTGCGCCATCGGCGGCGACCCGGCAAATGGCATCACTGTGCGCGGCATCGCCTTCGACACAATGCTTGAATCCTACGTGTTGAACTCCACTGCGACGCGCCATGATATGGACAGTCTGGCCAAGAAGTACCTGGACCACGACACCGTCAGCTTCCAAGACATCGCCGGCAAAGGCGCCAAGCAGCTGACGTTCGACCAGATCGCGCTTGAGCAGGCCGGCCCCTATGCGGCCGAGGATGCGGATGTGACCTTGCGGTTGCACCAGGCGCTGCACGCGCAGTTGGCTGCTATCCCGAGCCTGGCCAGTGTGCTGACAGACATCGAAATCCCTCTGGTGCCGGTGCTGGCGCGTATCGAACGCCAGGGCGCCTTGGTGGATGCCCAGTTGCTTGGCGTTCAGAGCATCGAGTTGGGCAACAAGATGGTAGAGCTGGAGCGCCAGGCATTCGAGATCGCCGGTGAGGAGTTCAACCTGGGCTCGCCCAAGCAACTCGGGGCGATTCTCTATGAAAAGCTGGGCCTGCCGGTACTGAAGAAGACGGGCAAGGGGCAGGCGTCTACTGCCGAAGAAGTGCTGGCCAAGCTGGCCGAAGATGATTACCCGCTGCCCAAGGTACTGATGCAGTACCGCAGCATGAGCAAGCTGAAAAGCACCTACACCGACCGCCTGCCCGAGCAGATCAACCCGCGCACCGGGCGGGTTCACACCTCTTATCACCAGGCCGTGGCGGCGACCGGGCGCTTGTCTTCCAGTGACCCGAACCTGCAGAACATCCCTGTGCGTACCGCCGAAGGGCGGCGGATTCGTCAGGCATTCGTGGCGCCAAAGGGCTACAAACTGCTGGCGGCGGACTATTCGCAGATCGAGCTGCGGATCATGGCGCACTTGTCCAAGGACGAGGGTTTGATGAATGCGTTCCGCAACGATCTGGACGTGCACACCGCCACGGCAGCCGAGGTGTTTAAGGTTGAATTGACTGAGGTCACGTCCAATCAGCGTCGCAGCGCCAAGGCGATCAACTTCGGCCTGATCTACGGCATGGGCGCGCAAAAACTCGGCAAGGACATCGGCGTCGATACCAAGACGGCCAAGGCCTATATCGACGTGTACTTTGCCCGTTACCCTGGCGTTCGCGAGTACATGGAGCGCACCCGCGCCCAGGCTGCCGACCAGGGTTATGTAGAAACCTTCTTCGGTCGCCGGCTGTATCTGCCGGATATCAATTCCAATAAGCCTCAGGAGCGCGCAGCCGCAGAACGCACGGCGATCAACGCGCCGATGCAGGGCACCGCGGCGGACATCATCAAGAAAGCCATGGTGCTGGTGGACAACTGGCTGACCGACTCGGGCCTGGATGCCAAGGTGATCCTGCAGGTACACGACGAATTGGTGCTGGAGGTGCGAGAGGATCTGGTCGCGCAAGTCAGCGAGAAGATTCGCGAACACATGAGCGCGGCAGCACAGTTGGATGTGCCTTTGGTTGTCGACGTGGGCGTGGGCGATAATTGGGACGAAGCCCACTGATATCGGGCATTTGCCACCGCCGACGGTGGTGGCAGAGTGCTTTAGTTCAGAAGTCGCCGTGGGTTATTTCCAATAGTTTTTTGATCCTGTCGGAACTTAACCCGTGAACTGCTACTCAGAGTTACTGAATGGGTGGTGAAGCCCTTCAATGCTCCTATGTTGTGTTAAGTGTTGGCAGATATCTGGACCCCGCCCTAGCGGTCCAGTACTTGAACCCCGAACTTCCCCTCCCCATACGAAGTCCGGGGTTTTTTTTGCCCCCAAGAAAGTGAATCGCGAAAGTTACTCCGCGATTTCCGCGCCCTTGTCGGCCAATTCCATCCAGCCGGCCAGCACGGTGTAGGCGTCTTCCAGGCCCATGCGCTTAGGCGCCGAGAACAGCTGGATGGTGATCGCATCGCCCCAACCCTTGCGGATTTCTGACTGCACTTTGAGCAGCGTGTTCTTGGCGGCGCCGTAGGTCAGCTTGTCGGCCTTGGTCAGCAGGATATGCATCGGCATGCCGCTGGCGACGGCCCAGTCGAGCATTAGCAGGTCGAAATCGGTCATTGGATGACGGATGTCCATCATCAGAATCAATCCCTTCAAACTCTCCCGGCCACCCAGGTAAGCCTCAAGGTGACGCTGCCAGTGCAGCTTCAGCGGGATAGGTACTTTTGCATAACCGTAGCCGGGCAGGTCGACCAGACGCCGATCATCGTCTAGCTTGAAGAAATTGAGCAGTTGCGTGCGACCCGGAGTTTTAGAGGTGCGCGCGAGGCTGGCGTGGGTCAGGGTGTTCAGCGCGCTGGACTTACCGGCGTTGGAACGGCCGGCAAAGGCGACTTCAAAGCCCTCGTCATCGGGGCATTGGTCCACTTTGGCGGCGCTGAGCATGAAGGTGGACTGTTGGCACAGGCCGAGGATGGGATTCTTGAGTTGCATGAGATTTCCGATGTGGGCGGTGCCGAGAAAGGGTGCGGCAAGCGGTGTCGTTTCCGTTTCAGTAGCGCCAGTATATAATGCCGCAGATTTTGTGTGTGCTTTGTCCCAGCGAAGGATGAGGTACACGGGAGCGAAAGACCTTTATTGCGCATTAGAACGCAAAACGCTCTCAAACCCTGAAAAGGTCGATGTATGACCTGATGGTTGCTCGCTTTTGGTGCCCTGATGCCGCTTTAAGGCGCTCAGGCTACACAGGAACCGGAAGCGCTGTACAACCGAGTTTGCGTGGCTACGCTGATGCAACACGTGACCCAGGGTTTCAAGGCAATGCCGCCGCGTGGTTTGTGCATGGACTGCAGTACTGAGGATTACCAGGCCGTCATTGAGTTGGCGGTGAGTAAACCCGGTAGATAACTCTTAAACCCTTAGCCGTAGTTGGATTAGCTGATGAACAAACTGATCGTGAGTCTGCTGTTGACCATGGGCATCACTGGCGCTGCCGTCGCTGCAGAGGGCCCCCTTAAAGGTGATGCCGCTGCCGGTCAGGCGAAAGCCGCCGTATGTGGTGCTTGCCACGGGCCGGATGGCAACAGCCCGGCGCCGAACTTCCCCAAACTGGCGGGCCAGGGTGAACGCTACCTGACCAAACAACTGCACGACATCAAGGACGGCAAGCGAACGGTGCTGGAAATGACCGGCCTGCTGGCGAACTCCAGCGATCAGGACCTGGCAGACATTGCGGCGTATTTTGCCAAGCAGAAAGGCAGTGTGGGAGCTGCCGATCCCAAGTTGGTTGCCCGCGGCGAGAAGCTGTTCCGCGGTGGCAATCTGGATAAAGGTCTTCCTGCCTGCACCGGCTGCCACTCACCGAATGGCGCTGGTCTTGAGGCTGCGGCCTTTCCACACTTGAGTGGCCAGCACGCTCAATACATTGCCAAGCAACTGACGGATTTCCGCAAGGAAGAAGGCGGCCGGGCAAACGATGGCGACGCAATGATCATGCGCACCATCGCCCGCAAGCTGAGCGACGAAGACATCGCAGCCCTGTCCAGTTACATCCAGGGCCTGCACTAAGCGCCTTCAACGTTAACGCTCGATTAATCGCGCGATGCAAGCATAAAAAGGGTGGCCCAGGCCGCCCTTTTTTGTGGCCGGTGCCGTTACACTAACGAACTCATGCCCGCGTAGACCTGTCACACCTAAAGGTCGCGTGAGGCGACTTTATTTGTCCAGGAGTAAAGCATGCGTAATCTGATCCTCAGCGCCGCTCTCGTCACTGCCAGCCTCTTCGGCATAACCGCGCAAGCTGCCGACGTGCCGCTTGAAGCCGGTAAAACCTACGTTGAATTGACCAACCCAGTGCCTGTCTCGGTGCCGGGCAAGATCGAAGTGGTAGAGCTGTTCTGGTACGGCTGCCCGCATTGCTACGCGTTTGAGCCAACCATCAACCCATGGGTTGAAAAACTGCCGAAAGACGTGAACTTCAAGCGCATCCCGGCCATGTTCGGCGGCCCATGGGATGCCCACGGCCAACTGTTCCTGACCCTCGAAGCCATGGGTGTGGAGCACAAGGTCCACAACGCGGTATTCAATGCGATCCAGAAAGAAGGCAAGCGCCTGACCAAGCCAGACGAAATGGCTGACTTCGTTGCGACCCAAGGTGTCGACAAGGACAAGTTCCTGGCCACCTTCAATTCGTTCGCCATCCAGGGCCAGATCAAGCAGGCCAAGGAGCTGGCGCAGAAGTACGGCGTGCAAGGCGTACCGACCATGATCGTCAACGGTAAATACCGTTTCGACCTTGGCACCACTGGCGGTCCTGAAGCGACCCTCAACGTTGCCGACCAGCTGATCGCCAAAGAGCGCGCAGCCAAGTAAGGGGCTTCCCATGCGCCGCTGGGGTACCACCGAACGTGTCGTTGGCCTGCATGACCCGCAGGTCAATGAACATCATCTGGAATCGACAGGCTTGCCGGCAGACAATCGTCTGCGCCTGCTCAGTTTCAATATCCAGGTGGGTAACAGTACCGAGAAGTACCGGCACTACCTCACCCGTGGCTGGCAGCACTTGCTGCCCCACAACGGGCGGGCCGGTAACCTGCAGAAGATCGGCGACCTGCTGAATGATTTCGACCTGGTCGCCCTGCAGGAAGCCGACGGCGGCAGCATACGCTCGGGCTACATCAATCAGGTGGAGCATCTGGCCCACCTTGGTGCTTTCCCCTACTGGTATCAGCAACTCAATCGCAACTTGGGGCGCCTGGCGCAGCACAGCAATGGTGTGCTCAGCCGCTTGAAACCAACTGCGATCGAAGACCATCCGTTGCCGGGCCCCAAGGGGCGTGGCGCGATCCTCGTGCGTTTTGGCGAAGGGCCTGAAGCCTTGGTGGTGGTGATGATGCACCTGGCACTTGGCGGGCGTACGCGCAACCTGCAGTTGGCTTACGTGCGCGAGTTGATTGGCAAATACAAGCACCAGGTATTGATGGGGGATATGAACACCCACGCCAACGACCTGCTGCAGAATTCCCCGTTGCGCGACCTCGGGCTGCTGGCGCCGCAAGTCGAGGCCACGTTTCCCAGCTGGCGCCCGCAGCGCTGTCTTGACCATATCCTGCTCAGCCCGAGCCTCACACTGGAACGTGTGCAGGTGCTGGCGCAGCCGATTTCCGATCACCTGCCGGTCGCAGTAGAGATTCGTCTGCCGGGTTCGCTCACGGCTGATGCGTTACCCGCATTGAGCCCAGGCACCAGCGGACCCCTTGCATGAGCGACGACGCCCAGCGCTGGAAAGAAAAATACCTGTTAAGCATCGAGCAACAAGAAAAGCTCGAACGGCGTTGGGCTGCCCGTCTCGACCTGCTGCGCCGTGGGCTGGTGCGCAGCACGCTGGCGGCGGAGGGTACCGACCGCGCCGTTGACCAATGCATGAAGGAAATGCGCGATGTGGTGCGCACCGACGACATGGACGCCGCCCTCGCCGCCTTGCTGCCGCGCCTGGAAAAGGCCGTGCTGGACTCGGAGCAGCGCCGCGAAACCCGTGTCGATCAGATCAGCACCGCGCTGACGTCGCTGGTCACGCAATTGCAAAAGCTGCCGTTGCCCCGTGAGGTGGCACGTCCGCTGAAGACCTTTGCCAAGCAGTTGGATAGCCGCGTCAGCCAGGCCCGTGAGATTCCTCTGTTGCTCAGCGAGTTGAGCGGCTTGCAAGGGCAGGCGCTGAATAACCTGGAGCCGGACGGTGAGACCACGCGTCCTGGGCCAGGCTTGCTGCAGCGTTTGTTTGGGGCCAAGGAAGCCACGAGCGAAGCGGTAGCCGGCGAGCCCGTTGCCAGCCCATCGCTGCCGCCCGTTGTATCCAAGCCCTGCGCTGAGCCTCAGGAGCCCGAAGAATCCGAGGAACTGACGCAAGCCTTGCGGGCCTTTGCGCCACCGTCTCAGGAACCGCTGGCTGCTCAGCCCGAGCCTGCCAAGGCCACCAGTGAAACCTTCGTGTATGAGGCGCCTGCGCAGCGGGCCGAAGAGGCTGCGCCTGTGGCCCAAGCGTCAGCTCCAGATGAGCCAGTGCCACAGGATCAAGAGCCCGCTACCGAAAGTGCTCTCGCCGCCTTTATCGAGACACCACCGGTTGCGGTAGAGACGCCGGAGGAGACCGTCATCGGCAGCCTCTCGCTCCCGCCTGTGCTGGAGACCGAAGAGCCGGACCCCGACGAGCTGCAGTCGGACGGCCCCTATTCTCTACCGGACTCACCCGAGCCGTCCTACAGCTCCGTGGCCAAGCATATTGAAGACACCCTGCTCGGCCTGCTGGAAGAGCTTTCCCTGCCCGAGCGCCATCAGCCACAAGCCGAAGCCATGCGCGAGCGTCTGGCCCACGGGTTGAACTGGTACGAGCTGCTGCCGATCCTCGATGACTTGGCGGTGTTGATGCTGGCGATCACCGACAGCGGCCAGCACGAGTTCGAGGCCTACCTGAAACAGCTCAACGAGCGTCTCGAAGCCTTCCAGGGCCATCTGCAGGTGGCCAGCGACGGCCATGCTGACAGCCACTCCGCCGCCAGGGAGCTGGACACGCAGATTCGCGAGCAGGTCGACGGCCTGCAAAGCAGCGTGCAGGAAGCTGCGGATCTGGACAGCCTCAAGCACGTGCTGGAAAGCCATCTTGAAGGTTTGCTCGGCACCATGGACGAGCACCAGCAGCAGCGTGACCAGCGTGAGCAGGAAGTCACGGCGCGCTTGAAAGGGCTGGCCGAGCGGGTTGCCAATATGGAGCAGGAAGCCCAGGGCTATCGTGAGCACCTGGAGGTGCAGCGCCAGAAAGCCCTGATCGATCCGCTCACCGGCTTGCCCAACCGCGCCGCCTGGAGCGAACGCCTTGATCAGGAGGTCAATGCCTGGCACCAGCACGGCAATAGCCTGTCGCTGGCGATGCTGGATCTTGACCACTTCAAGCGTATCAACGATGGCTACGGCCACCTGGCCGGCGACAAGGTGTTGAAGATCATCGCCAATGTGCTGCGCAAGCGCCTGCGGCCCAACGACTTTATCGCGCGGTTTGGCGGTGAAGAGTTCGTGTTGCTGATGCCTGATTCATCCCTGTCGGACGCCTTGGGCGTGGGTGAAGTGCTGCGTGCCGCCATTGAGGCATGCCCCTTCCACTTCAAAGGCGAGCCGGTGACCATCACGGTATCCATGGGGGTGGCGCAGTTCCAGCCGGGTGAGCGCAGTGACCTGGCGCTCAAGCGTGCGGATGAGGCGCTGTATCGGGCCAAGGCGGCGGGGCGTAATCAGGTGCAGGCGGCGTAAAAGATGTTCCATTTTGTAATTTGACCGTCTGACCACGGACGGTACGTTACACTGTTGCATTATCGTCTTCAGCGTACCGCCTACCGCCATGAAATCCCTGTACTTCGCCTTTGTGTTTCTCCTGCTCGCCGGCTGCGCCAGCGGTCCCCGCCTGGACACCAGCCACCCTTCGGCGAACCACGACAACCGTGTGCAGTTCGTGGTCGTCCACTACACCTCCACCAATCTTGAGCGATCCCTGGCCTTGCTGACCCATGGCGAGGTCAGCGCGCATTACCTGATCGGCGACGACGCCTCCGCTACCATCTACAAGCTGGTGGACGAAAGCCAGCGCGCCTGGCACGCGGGAGAAAGCGAGTGGATGGGGCGTACGTGGCTCAATTCCAGCTCCATCGGGATCGAAATTGTAAACCCTGGCTACAAGGACACGCCCACAGGCCGCCTGTGGTACCCGTACTCCGAGGCCCAGGTGAAATCGCTGGTGGTGTTGCTCAAGGACATCAGCAAGCGCAATGGCATCGATCCCAAGAACATCATCGGTCACAGCGATATAGCACCGCTGCGCAAACTGGATCCGGGGCCGTTGTTCCCCTGGAAGCGCCTGGCAGATGAGGGTCTGGGTGTGTGGCCGGATGCCCAGGCCGTTGCGCGTTTCCAGGTGCAATATGCTGCGCAACTGCCGAGCATTGCCTGGTTTCAGGAAGAGCTGGCGCTGCTGGGTTACCCGACGCCCCAGACCGGCGAACTGGATGTCGCAACGCGCCACGTGATCGCGGCGTTCCAGATGCGTTTCCGGCCTTCCCTGTTCGTCGGTGAGCCGGATGCCGAAAGTGCCGCCATCCTGCGTGTCCTCAACCGGCGCTAAGTTTTAAAGCGGCAACGCCATGTAGAACTGTGTGCCCTGCCCCGGCCGCGAATACACGCCCATGCGGCCGCCGTGCAATTGCACGATCTCTTTGCACAGCGCGAGCCCCAGGCCGGCGCCGCCCTTCTTGCGGCCCACCTGGACGAAGGGTTCGAAAATGCGCCCTTGCTGGCCATACGCGATGCCTTCGCCGTTGTCTTCGACACTGATGATGACCCGCTCGCCATGGCGCCGCGCCTGCAGATGAATCTGCCCGCCGTCGGCGGTGTGGCGCAAGGCATTGCCCAGCAGGTTGTCGAGCACGCGCTCCAGTTGCGCTTGGTCGGCATACAGCCGCGGCAGGCCGGATTGGACTTCTACCAGTAACTCGATCCGCTGCGCGTTGGCGGGCTCCACAAAGCGTGCACGAGCATGTTCGAGCAGATCGGTCACGTCGCACGGCCCCAGGGTAAGTTTCTGCAGGCCGTTCTGGTAACGCGAAAAGTTGAGCAAGTCGTTGATCAACTGCATCAGGCGCTGCATTTCTTCATTGACCGTATCCAGCAGGTCCGCTTCGCGGGACTCCGCCGGAAACTTCGCACGTTCGCGGAACAGGCCGAATGCCATGTGCATGCCGGTCACCGGCGTGCGCAGTTCATGGGAGGCGCGCAGGACGAATTCGCTGCGTACACGTTCGAAGGCGCGCTGTTCGGTGACGTCGTGCAGCACCATCACGGCGCCGAGAATATGCCCTTCGGTATGGCTGACCGGTGTGAGGCTGTAGGTCAGCAGGCGCAGCTCGCCCTCGACTTCCACTTCCAGATCGTCCGGCGCCCGCTCCAGGTTGCCGCCGCGCAGCACCAGTTGTAGCTGCTCATCCAGCTCCGGGCGCATCAGCGCTTCGCCAAGGCCTTGGCCGAGGCGTTCCTCGTCCCAGCCCAACTGGCGCTGCGCGACGGGGTTGAGGTGCTCCAAGCGGCCTTGGCGGTCAATCATCAGCAGGCCATCGTCGATGCTGTCGAGCACGGCTTGCAGGCGCTGCTGGCCGGCCAGCAGTTCGTCAACATTGGTCGCCTGATGCTGGCGCACCGCTTCGGCCATGAGACCGAAGCGGCGGGTCAGCAAGTTCATTTCTGCCGCTGAAGAGATCGGCAGCGTGACTTCGAAATCGCCTTGGCCGATCTTGTCCGCCGCTTTGGCCAGCGCTTCAATCGGTCCGCCAAACCGCCGGGCGATACCGTGAGCCGTGACAAATCCGATGATCAGCACCGCAAGCCCCACCAACCCCAGCAAACCCGCGACCAACAAGGCGCGCTCGCGGGATTTGTGCTCGCTGGCGCTGATGTTTTCCAGCGCTTGTTTATGTTCTGCAATCAGCCCGTTGCGCAGCACATTGAAGGTTTCGGTGAGTTTTTGCTTGCTGTCTGGCGGCGGCGACGCTTGCTGGGATTGGTCGAACGCTTCAAGCAAGTCCTGGTACTGGCGGCGCGCCTGGCTGAAACCGTTGCCACGGCCATCGCGCTGCTCGTGGGCGATCCCTTCGTCCAGCAAGTCGAAGTAACGCTTTTTGGAGGTTTGCAGCGCCTCGGGGTCGGGGCGTTGCTCCAGCATCATGATCAACTGGTCGCCCAGGCTCTGGCGCAGTTTCAGGCCCAGATCCAGGGTGACGAAGTTGCTGCGAATCAGCGATTCCTGGGTCTTGGCCATCTGCATCACGCTGACGAGGCCCAGGATCAGGCCCAGCAAGGCGACGGTGATCAGCGCCGAGATGCTCAGGAACAGCCGAGTGCGCAGCTTCATCGCTAGCTTCATAGGGTGCAGCTCACAGGTTGTACTGTTTGCGTTTGCGGTACAGGGTCGACGCGTCGATGCCGAGGGTACGTGCCGCCTGGTCCAAGGTGTCACTGGTGGCCAGGACTGCGCCGATATGGGCTTTTTCCAGTTCGTCCAGGCTCAATGCCGCACCAATGCGCGGGGCGTTGTTGGTCGGTTGCTCGGCCATGCCGAGGTGGACGACCTCGACCTTTTCCTGCGGGCAGATGATGCTCGCGCGTTCCACCACGTTGCGCAGCTCACGGATGTTGCCGGGCCAGCGATAGTTGAGCAGCGCTTCACGCGCTTGATCACTGAAACCCCGCGCCGGGCGGGCGTATTCCTTGACGAAGCGCGCCAGGAAGCGGTCGGCCAGCGTCAGGATGTCTTCACTGCGCTCACGCAGCGGTGGCAGATGCAGGGTGATGACGTTGAGGCGGTACAGCAAGTCTTCACGGAAACGCCCGTCGCGCACCATGTCTTCCAGGTTCAGGTTGGTGGCGGCGAGGATGCGCACGTCGGCGCGACGGGTCACCGGGTCGCCCACGCGCTCGTATTCCTTGTCTTGAATGAAACGGAGCAACTTGGGTTGCAACGTGAGGGGAAAGTCGCCGATCTCATCAAGAAACAGCGTGCCGCCGTCGGCCTGGTTGACTCGGCCCAAGGTGCTCTCACTGGCGCCGGTGAAGGCGCCACGGCTATGACCGAACAGCTCGCTTTCCATCAGTTCGGCCGTCAGCGACGGGCAGTTGATGGTCACGCAGGATTTCTTTGCGCGCTTGCTCCAGCCGTGAATGGCGCGGGCCAGTTCACCTTTACCGGTGCCGGACTCGCCGAGGATAAGGATGTTGGCGTCGGTCCCGGCCACTTGGCGCGCAGTTTCGAGCACGACCATCATCGATGGGCTATGGGAGTCGAGGCCGTCCTTGGGCTGGCGCACCGCGCCTTCCAATGCCTCCAGGCGTGCGGAGAGCTGGCGCACTTCCAATTGCTTAGCCGTAGCGAGGCGCAGTTGATCGGGGCTGCAAGGCTTGACCAGGTAATCAGCGGCGCCGGCCTGGATCGCGTCCACGGCGGTGTCGACAGCGGAATGCGCGGTGACAATCACCACGCGCATCCACGGCGCCTGGATGCGCATTTGGGCCAGCACGTCCAAGCCGTTGTCTTCGCCCAGGCGCAGGTCCAGGAAGCACAGGTCGAACACCTGGCGTTGCATCAGGGCATCGGCCTGGGCGGCGCTGTTGGCGGTGGCGACGGTGTAGCCTTCATCTTCCAGGCAATAACGGAAAGTGCGGAGGATCGCGGACTCGTCATCCACTAAAAGAATGCGGCCTTGAAGTTCCTTGGCTGATTCCATCTGTCCCGCGCTCCTTAACTATGAGTGATGGTGCTTAGTCCCGGAATAATCGGGCAAGTTGCATGGTTTATTCTGATTGATAAAAGGCATTGCCGTGCAGGTATCTGCATCTCTTCCTACAAAGCCCCGCCTAGTGGCGTTTTCATGCCGTCTTGCCACTTCGGCAACCTAACCGTCGCTTTCGATCCTTTGATCCGACTGCTGGTCATCGTGCATTTCGCACGGCCCTTCGGAGGGCATCGTGCAGGATGCTGCATCCGAGTCAAACGCTTATTGCGTAACTTGCTGATTTTATTGATTTTTATTTTGATAAAAAGCTGGCATGCGCTCTGCAATACCTCTCCCAACGAATAATCAGAATGCGGGAGAACATCAGCATGACTCGCCAAACCCTCAGCCAAATGCGTGTATCGCCGCTGCGCTTGCAGCAAGGCATGTTTGCCAGCTTGGCCGTGATGGTCACGCTGATTGCCGGCCAGCAGATGCAGCATTGGCAGCAGAGTCAGCAACAAGCCCCGCAGTTCGAACGTCCGGTAACGACCCAGACCCATTTCAGTTCCATTGGCAGCCGTACCGTCGGTAGTGCTGCTGATGTAACCGCACCCCAATTGAGAGTGGCTGACCAGGATTCGACCCTGGGCGAGCTGCCAACCCAAGAGCGCTGGGTGTTCTAGGCAACAAATGCGGTCGTTTGTGTTGAACGTCCGTACGGCATCACCGCTGTTACCTCTATCGAAGCGTAAGGAGAATCACCATGTTGAGTTGGGCAATCACATTTCTGATCATCGCCATTGTGGCTGCAGTTCTGGGCTTCGGTGGTATCGCGGGCACCGCCACGGGGATCGCCAAGATCCTGTTCGTAGTTTTCCTGGTGATGTTCATCGCTTCGTTCTTCTTTGGTCGTCGCGGCCGAGGCTGAATATGACCACTCTGTGCTTTAAAGCCATAGCTGCCGCCCTGATCTTGGGCGGCAGCGGCCTGGCGATGGCCGCCAATGACGGCCAATCCCGGGCCAACCAATTGCTGACCGCGGACCCGCAGTACCGCGAGACTTGGCAAGACGTGGTGAAAAAAGAAGAACGCCTGCCGGAATGGGTGATGAATCTGTCGGGCACGGCCGAGCAGATGAATGCCGTGGAAGAGGGGGGTGACCAGTATTTGGTCGGGCCGCTTTGTGAAACCGCAGAGACCTGCAAGAGCAAGCGCTTGATCGTCGCCTTCAGCCTCGACAAGGAAGATGCCTACGCCATGTTGGTTGAAGTCCCCGCCGGTCTGCCGGCAGACAAATCGCCAACGCGTCACGCCGACTACCGCTTTATCGGTAAGCCGGATGAAGGCATGCAGAAGCTGCTGATGGAGCAGTTGAAGAAAGATCCGAATTGGTACTAGGTGCCGTCTGACGGCGTTAGTCGTCAACGGGGCCAGCATCCATAGGAAGAAGCAAGCACGCTTCTTCCTGTTTGTGCCGCTCCCCAAGGGCGGTGCATGACCAAGGGGCCGGGTTGCTCTGATCAAATGAGATCGGCGTGACCTACGGGTACAGGGAGTACCTGCGCAAGGGCCGGGTCAGGCGAAAAGCTGCGACGCAGGTTCACAAGCTGAAGGCTTGCTGAACTTGCGGCGGGCTTATGACGCTCATCCCTGCCTTTTATGCCACCTATAGCCGCTAATTTTCTTTTTGCTCGTTTCCAACCATTACTTGGTATGTCGGGACGACCATCTATCGAGAAAGTTTTGTTGGGTCTATAGGACAATTCTTACGCAATCCCACCGAATTCCCCGGCATTCCTGCCAATGCACCAAACACGTGCAGAATCTCTGCGCGAGCCTGAATTGGCCGGTTCACGGCATATTCACCTGACAAAATGTCGCATTTGAACTGACCGTTCGGACAGTTATTATGAAAAAAAGTCATGCCGATTCGGCATAGGGTAGGCGTTTACGGCATTAGACGTCGCTCCCTTGCGTCGGAATAGTTGCGCCTTTTTTCGCCTGCCAGTAAGCCATTTCGGCCACGCTGCGGTGACCTTTCATGGAGGCAGATGCACACACTTTTTCGCTTTCGAGCGGTCCAGCTGGCGCATTTGCCTTAAGTTCACTTGAAGTAAGGGTAATGACATGAAGAAGGCAAAGCTAAGCCTCGCCTGGCAGATCCTCATCGGGTTGGTGCTGGGGATTGCAATCGGTGCAGTGCTCAACCATTTCAGTGCTGAAAAGGCCTGGTGGATCAGCAACGTATTGCAGCCGGCGGGCGATATCTTTATCCGCCTGATCAAGATGATCGTGATCCCGATTGTGATTTCCTCGCTGATCGTCGGCATTGCCGGTGTCGGTGACGCGAAAAAGCTCGGCCGCATCGGCGTCAAAACCATCCTTTACTTCGAAGTTGTCACCACCATCGCCATTGTGGTCGGCCTGTTGCTGGCCAACCTGTTTCACCCGGGCGCGGGCATCGACATGAGCACCCTGGGTACGGTGGATATCTCCAAGTACCAGGCGACCGCCGCCGAAGTGCAGCATGAGCATGCGTTCATCGAAACCATCCTCAACCTGATCCCGTCGAACATCTTCGCCGCCGTCGCCCGTGGCGAAATGCTGCCGATCATCTTCTTCTCGGTGCTGTTCGGTCTGGGCCTGTCGAGTCTCAAGCCTGAGCTGCGCGAGCCGCTGGTGACCATGTTCCAGGGCGTGTCCGAGAGCATGTTCAAAGTCACCCACATGATCATGAAGTACGCGCCAATCGGCGTATTCGCACTGATCGCGGTGACGGTGGCCAACTTCGGCTTCGCCTCCTTGCTGCCGCTGGCCAAGCTGGTGATCCTGGTTTACGTCGCCATCCTGTTCTTCGCTTTTGCAGTATTGGGCCTGATCGCCCGTCTGTTCGGCTTCTCGATCCTCAAGCTGATGCGCATCTTCAAGGATGAGCTGGTACTGGCCTACTCCACCGCCAGCTCTGAAACCGTGCTGCCGCGTGTGATCGAGAAGATGGAAGCCTACGGCGCGCCGAAAGCGATCTGCAGCTTCGTGGTGCCGACCGGTTACTCGTTCAACCTCGACGGTTCGACCCTGTACCAGAGCATCGCGGCAATCTTTATCGCCCAGCTGTATGGCATCGACCTGTCGATCGGCCAGCAACTGATGCTGGTGCTGACCCTGATGGTCACCTCCAAAGGCATCGCCGGCGTGCCGGGCGTGTCCTTTGTGGTACTGCTGGCCACCTTGGGCAGCGTGGGTATTCCGCTGGAAGGCCTGGCGTTCATCGCCGGTGTGGACCGCATCATGGACATGGCGCGTACCGCGCTCAACGTGATCGGTAACGCGCTGGCGGTATTGGTCATCTCCCGTTGGGAAGGCATGTACGACGACGCCAAGGGCGAGCGCTACTGGAACTCGCTGCCACACTGGCGCACCAAGCAAGCCCTGCCGACGGCCCAAGCCACTCGCGGCTGATCGTAGGACAGCTTGAAGACAAACCCCGGTAAATCCGGGGTTTGTCGTTTCTGCCAGCCCCGCTATCATTCGCCCCATCTTTCGGGGGATTCAACTGATGCTCAATGGCCTGTGGCTTGGCTTTTTTGTCGTGGCAATGGTGTCAGCACTGGCGCAATGGCTGGTGGGCGGTAACGCCGGGATTTTTGCAGCGATGGTCGAAAGCATTTTCGCCATGGCCAAGCTGTCGGTGGAAGTGATGGTGCTGCTGTTCGGCACCCTGACGCTGTGGCTGGGCTTCTTGCGCATTGCCGAGAAGGCCGGGATTGTCGATTGGCTGGCCAAGGCCCTTGGCCCGCTGTTCCGCCGCCTGATGCCGGAAGTGCCCGCCGGCCACCCGGCCATCGGTTTGATCACCCTTAACTTCGCCGCCAACGGCCTGGGCCTGGACAATGCCGCGACGCCTATCGGCCTGAAGGCCATGAAGGCGTTGCAGGAACTCAACCCCATCCCCAGCACGGCGAGTAACGCGCAGATCCTCTTCCTGGTGCTCAACGCCTCGTCGCTGACGCTGCTGCCGGTGACCATCTTTATGTACCGCGCCCAGCAAGGCGCTGCCGACCCGACGCTGGTGTTCCTGCCGATCCTGTTGGCCACCAGCGCTTCCACCCTGGTGGGCCTGCTTTCGGTGGCGGTGATGCAGCGCCTGCGGCTGTGGGACCCGGTGGTGCTGGCTTACCTGATTCCGGGTGCGCTGGTGCTGGGTGGCTTTATGGCGTTACTGGCAACCCTGTCCGCCACCGCGCTGGCCGGTTTGTCGTCGATCCTCGGTAACCTCACATTGTTTGGCCTGATCATGCTGTTCCTGGTGATCGGTGCGCTGCGCAAGGTGAAGGTGTACGAAGCATTTGTCGAAGGCGCCAAAGAAGGCTTCGACGTGGCCAAGAACCTGCTGCCTTACTTGGTCGCGATGCTCTGTGCCGTCGGCGTGCTGCGTGCTTCGGGAGCCCTGGAGTTCGGCCTGGAAGGCATTCGCCACGTGGTGGCATGGACCGGCCTGGACACGCGCTTCGTCGATGCGTTGCCGACCGCGATGGTCAAGCCGTTCTCCGGCAGCGCCGCGCGGGCAATGCTGATCGAGACCATGCAAACTCAGGGCGTGGACAGTTTCCCGGCACTGGTCGCGGCGACGATCCAGGGCAGTACGGAAACCACCTTTTATGTGTTGGCGGTGTACTTCGGTTCGGTGGGCATTCAGCGGGCGCGGCATGCGGTGGGGTGTGCTTTGCTGGCGGAGTTTGCCGGTGTCGTGGCGGCGATTGCCGTGTGCTACTGGTTCTTTGGTTAAGGTTTAGAGTGCTATCGGGGGCAAGCCCCCTCCCACATGTTGATCTGTGAACACATTCAAAATGTGGGAGGGGGCTTGCCCCCGATGAGGCCCTCAGCGTTTCGCAACACCGCTGCCCTGCTGCACCACCCAGTCCACCACCTGCTTATTCAGCTGATCCCCCGCCAACCCAAACCCTGCCACCACCGCCGGTACTTTGATGTCAGTCACCGGCTGGTGCACTTCAAAGCGCCGGCTGGCAATGATTCGCTGATCACTCCCCCGCACCAAGCGTGCGTCGAGGCGGATCACCACCTCCACCGCGCTGCCCCGGTACTCGCTCTGAAACGCCTGCAATTGCCCGCCCAGCTCATAGTCGGCCTGCAGATTGGTGTCGTCGGTGCTCAACAGCGTCACCCGGCCATCGCGCTGGAAGCCGTCCAGCAGGCGATTACGCAACAGCACCGGCGCGGGGTCGCTCCAGCGCGAGTTGGCGTAGCTGCTGATCAGGTCGCCATTGGGCACCACGGCGATGCGTGGGCTGTCGAGGAACTCGCTGGTTTGTGGTTTGCTCAGCCGTAGCGACCAGCTCACCGGCGTGCCTTGGGTCGTCGCCTGGGCCGAGGCCAGGCGGTACACGTCCGACGGGTCGGCCTTGGGCAGGATCGAGCAGGCGCTCACCAGTGCCAGCGCCACAGGCGCGATCATTTGATAAGCACGCTTCATGGCGTGAACTCCTTGTTCTTGTCACTGCCCAGCAGGTAACCGCTGGGATTGGCTTCCAGGCGGCGGGAGATGGCGCGCAGCGAACCGAGGGTTTCGCGCAGTTCGCGCACGGCCGGCGCCAGTTCGTTGAGGCCCTGCATGCCGCTGTTCACCGAGTCCTTGTTATTGGTCAGCAAGGTATTGATGGTGGCGGTGCTTTGCTCCAGGGATTTCATCGCCTGTTCGGCACTGCCGAAGGCTTGCTTGCCTTGATCATTGAGCAAGCCATTGGCATTGCGCATCAGCACGGTGGTCTGCTCCAGCGCCGCGCTGGCCTGTTTGCTCACCTGCATCAGTTGTTGCATCACCACTTTGATGTCGCCGCGCTGGTCGGCAATGGCGCCGGTGGTTTGCTGCAGGTTGTCCAGGGTTTTGCTCAAACGCTCGACGTTCTCCGAGGAGAACATGTTGTTGGCGTTGTGCAGCAGCACGTTGATACCGGTCATTAAGTCATTGCTGTTATTGAGCAACCGCGCGATGGGCGATGGCGAGGCGATAATCTGCGGCAGGTTGCCGTCCTTGCCCTTGAGCACCGCACTTTGGGGCGTGCCGCCGCTGAGCTGGATGATCGACGTACCGGTGATGCCGGTCAGCGCGAGTTTGGCCTGGGTGTCCTCCTTGATCGGCGTCTGCCCGGCCAAGCGGATACGCGCGAGTACGCGGCGCGGGTCGTTGGGGTCCAGGCTCAAGCTGATCACGTCGCCCACCTTGATCCCGCTGTATTGCACCGAGCTGCCCTGGGACAGGCCGCTGACCGCTTCGTTGAAGATCACTTCGTAATCCTGGAAGGCGCTGTCGACGCTGGATTTGGCCAGCCACAGGCCAAACAGCATCGCGCCGACCACTACGATCACGCTGAACAGTCCGATCATCACATGATGGGCTCGGGTTTCCATGTCATACCTCGTTGAGCGGTTGAGCGGCATCCAATGCCGCGCGGCCCCGGGGGCCGTGGAAGTATTCGTGAATCCAGGCGTCGTCCGTTTCCGAGACGATATCGATGGCGTCCGCCACCAGCACTTTCTTCTGCGCCAGCACCGCCACGCGGTCGGTGATGGTGTACAGCGTGTCCAGGTCATGGGTGACCAGGAACACGCTCAGGCCCAGTGCATCACGCAAGGTCAGGATCAGTTGGTCGAATTGCGCTGCGCCAATCGGGTCGAGGCCGGCGGTGGGTTCGTCGAGGAACAGGATGTCCGGGTCCAGCGCCAGGGCGCGGGCCAGTGCGGCGCGTTTGATCATGCCGCCAGACAGCGACGCAGGGTATTTGTCGGCCGCCGACAGCGGCAGCCCGGCCAGGGCCAGTTTGACCGCCGCCAGGTGCTCGGCGTCGCGGCGGCTGAGGCCGGCGTGCTCGATCAGCGGCAACGCGACGTTCTCGGTCACGGTCAGCGAGGAAAACAGCGCGCCCTTCTGGAACAGCACGCCAAAGCGCCGCTCTACCAGCGAACGCTCATGCTCCGACAGGCTCGGCAGGTTCTTGCCGAACACCCGCACTTGGCCTTCGCTGGGCCGGCGCAGGCCGACGATGCTGCGCAACAGCACCGACTTGCCGCTGCCGGAGCCGCCAACCACGGCGAGGATTTCGCCCTTGTACAAGTCCAGGTCGAGATTCTCGTGCACGCTCTGGCTACCGAACCGATTGCACAGCCCACGCACCTCGATCACCGCCTCAGCGGGTGCACGGTGTAAGCGACTCACCAGCCCATCTCCATGAAAAACAGCGCGGCGACCGCATCCAGCACGATCACCACAAAGATCGATTGCACCACGCTGGAGGTGGTGTGGGCGCCGACCGATTCGGCACTGCCGCTGACCTTGAACCCTTCAAGGCAGCCAATGGCCGCGATCAGGAAGGCGAAGATCGGTGCTTTCGCCATGCCCACCAGAAAATGCTGCACGCCGATGTCCGACTGCAGCAGCGAGAGGAACATCGCCGGCGAAATATCCAGCGCCACGGCACACACCACGCCGCCACCGACGATCCCCGAGAGCATCGCCAAAAAGGTCAGCATTGGCAGCGCCACCAGCAGCGCGAGTACGCGGGGCAATACCAGCAGTTCCATCGGGTCCAGGCCGAGAGTTCGGATCGCGTCGATTTCTTCGTTGGCCTTCATCGAGCCGATCTGCGCGGTGAAGGCACTGGCGGTGCGGCCGGCGATCAGGATCGCGGTGAGCAACACGCCGAATTCGCGCAGGAAGGAAAACGCCACCAGGTCCACGGTAAAAATCGTCGCGCCGAAGCTTTTGAGTACCGTGGCGCCTAGAAACGCCACCACGGCACCGACCAGAAAGGTCAGCAACGCCACAATGGGTGCGGCATCGAGGCCGACCTGTTCCAGATGGGCAACCATCGGCGTCAGGCGCCAGCGCTTGGGGCGCAAAATGCCGCGGGCAAAGGTTTCGAGGATCAGGCCAACGAAGCCCAACAGTTGCTTGCTGTCCTGCCAGACGGTATCCACCGCCCTACCGATGCGGGCCAGCACTTGGATACCGGCAGCCTCTTCCGGCGCTTTTTCCGGTACGCAAAAGTCATTGAGGGAGCGGTAGACGGTCTTGAGCAAGGCACGGTCGGCAGCGGACAGGCTGCAATCGGTCTGCTCGGCGGATTGCTCGATGCGGGTTGGGCCCAGTAACTCCACCAGTAGCGAGGCGCCGGCGGTATCCAGGGCG
Organism: Pseudomonas sp. LG1E9; assembly: GCF_003290225.1. Taxonomy (NCBI): domain Bacteria; kingdom Pseudomonadati; phylum Pseudomonadota; class Gammaproteobacteria; order Pseudomonadales; family Pseudomonadaceae; genus Pseudomonas; species Pseudomonas sp. LG1E9. The sequence continues at coordinate 774,509 of NZ_CP029983.1, forward strand.
CCGAGACCATTGAGGTCGATGCGGGCACCGGCGTCGTATTGGCCGTCGAGTTTGTCCGACAGCTTCTTCAGGTTGGCATAGTGGGCCAGGGTCCAGTCCCCCGTAATCCGCAGTAACGGAGGGGTGGTGGAGGTGTCGAGGTGGGCGGCGCCGGCCGTGGGACTACTGGTCATAAGCTCCAAGCTTGTATTGGCTATCCACAATTCCTACGTAATAGCACGATACCGCTTACTTCGGGTTGTCCGTTTGTGCTGCGTCAGTCACTTTGAAACGCAGCACGCCGATCACCTGCCCATCTTCGGTCAGTACCCGAACCTGCCAGCGTCCTACCGCATCGGGCGGGAAGTTCTGCTTGTGGGTCCAGGCGCGATAGCCTTCCTTGCGCCCGCCGTGGATGTCCAGGGCGATGCGGTCGACCTCTTTGCCGTTGAATTTCCACACGTGGTAGATCCGCTCATTCAGCCCGCGTGGCGCGTTGATCGCGGTGTAGGCGTAGAGCCCGCTACTGCGCAGTTGGGCGGCGGTGACTTCCTTGAGGTCATCGCCAGGCGTGCGGTCTTGTAACTGGGTGCTGATGGCCACTTCGGTCATCCACAGGGTGGCCGGTGGTACCCAACTGCGTAGGAACCAACCTGCGCAACCAATCGCGGCCGTTACGCCCAGCAGCATCGCCCAACCCTTGAGGCTGCGCAGCGGCATGCTCACCGCCAGGCTTGGAATCGACAACGCCATGGCCACGCCGAGGGCAAGTTTGTAACTCTCGGCGGTGGTCAGGTGCAGGATGATCGGCAGCGCGGTGAGCAGTGCGGCAAACAGCGTCAGGGTGTGCAGCGCCAGGAACAGCGAGCGTTTGGGCGCCAGCCATTTGTAGTACAGCGGGTCGATGATCGACACCAGTGCCGCCGCGCCGAGCAGGCCGGTAAACACCGATTGGCCGCTGTTCCACGCCGTGGTGACGAAAAAGAACGGCAGCACGAAGAACAGACTTTCCTGATGGATCATCTGGGTGGCGTAGCGCAGCAGCGGTTCGGGAATTTCCCGCTTGAATACCTTGGTAAACAGCTGGGTGAAGCTGTTCTCCAACATCAGCCACAACCAGCTCACCAGCATGATGACCGCGATCCAACTGGCCATGCCCTGCTGGCGGTCCACCAAAATGAAGCTGCACACACCCGAAATGAAGCCGCCGAGTGCAATCACCCCTGGGTAGCGCTTCATCAGTTCGAGGATGCGGGTGATTAAACGGGTCACGTTTTGCATTCGGCGGTTCGCAGTCTTTGTAGGAAAAAATCCCAGACAGAATAACGTCTTAGCCTGGTGTCCGGTGCCCGATTACGTGATCCGTTTGCGATAAACCCGCACGCCGATCAACACAATGGCGATCAGGCCGAGCACGCCGGCGCCAATCCAGTTGAGCATGTCGTAGCTCAGCAGCGGTTTTTCGACGCGCCAGTAGCCTGGCTGCTTGAGCACTTGGCGCAGGGCCTGGTTGGCCTGATCCAGGTTGACGGCCTTGATGCGTTTGGCCGGATCGCTGAAGCGGCCCTTGTCGTAGTCCGCCGCGGCTGCCCAATAGTAGTCGGCCAAGGCGCTGTTGCCCTGCACCGCCCAGGCTTGCCGGGCGATGGCGGCTTGTTGCAGGCGGGCGAAGGTGGCCGGATCCAGACCGTCCTTGAGCAATTGCGCGGTGAGGTCGTGCAGCACCTGTTCGGCTTCGGGGAGGTTTTCCCGCTCAAGGTCGGCATTCAGGCTGAGGAAACCGACGCCGCCGAGCACTTCACGTTCGCTCCAGGGGCCGTAGGACAAACCGTGCTTGAGGCGCAGTTGGCGGTACAGCGCCCAGTCGAGGTAGTCCTTGAGCAGGTCGTAGGTTTCATCGTGCTGGTCGTCCAGCGTCGGTTCGGGGAACAGCCAGTGCAGTTTGGCGCCGTTACCCACCCAGCCTTGGATCAGGTCGCGGTGGCCGAGGGCGGTGTGCTGGATGTCCGGCAGGGGCCGGTGCTCGGTGGGGTCTACCGGATCGAGTTCGCCGTAGGTGCGTTCCAGGTAGGCCGGCAGCAGTTTGTCGAGTTCGCCGACGACGATCAGCGTCATGTTGTTGGGGGCGTACCAGTTTTTGCGCAGTGTCTGCAGTTGGTCGCGGGTCAAGTGCTCGACTTCGGCGCGCTCGGCGCATTTGAGGCCCAGCTCCACGGCCAGTTGATTGCTGGCGGTATGGCCGAGGTCTTGACGATCCAGCAGGCGTTGCAGGTGCGAGTAATGGCCACCATCTTCGCGTTCGACGACTTTTTTGGCCGCATCGATATTGGCGTCGGTCAGTTCAGTGCGGGTGATGATCGCCAGCAACAGGTCGAGCACCTTGCGCTGGTTGTGCGCGGGGGCCTCGATCACGAAGGTGGTGTCGGCATTGCTGGTGTAGGCGTTCCACTCGCCGCCCAGGGCCTGCATGCGCTCTTCGAGGTCGCCTTCGCCGCCGCCGTCGATGCCACTGAACAGCAAGTGTTCGAGCAAGTGCGGCAGTTCCTTTTCCTCACAGGCGAAGTCATCCAGGCCTACACCGACTACCAGCCGGATCGCCACGTGCCCACGTTCGGTACCCGGTTTGAGCAGCAATTGCAGGCCGTTGGGCAAGGTGTAGCCCTCGACTTGCAGGCGGTCAAAGGCAAAGGCGTGGGCAGAACCCATGAGCAGGCAGGCAAATAACAGGCGACGCATAACTGGCTTCCTGGCGAGTGAGGTCAGCTTTAACTGACTTCACGGGCCATCGTACGTTCAGGGCGAATGCGTGATGTCGGCAATATCTTCGGCCGAGAGCGCGCCAGTGTCGGACGTTTCCAACACTACATACGCACTGCTGCAAAACAACGAGTTGAGGCGTTTCATGTCGGCAATCAGCTCCAAGTGCAGGGAACTGGTCTCCAGGCTTTGTACGATTTTGCGTTGCAGGCGACTCACGTGGGCGTGGGCCAGGCGGCGTTCCTGGGCGCGAAAGCGGCGTTTCTCACGCAGCAATTGACGCGCGCTTTCCGGGTCGGCGCTGAGGAACACCGAAAGGCCCAGTCGCAGGTTGGCGATCAATTGGCTGTGCAGTCCGGTGAGTTCTTCCAGGCCGACTTCAGAAAACTGGCGGCGCTGGGAGGTTTTCTGCTGCTGGACTTTGCGCAGCATGCGTTCGATCAGGTCGCCGGCGAGCTTCAGGTTGATCGACAGCTCAATGATTTCGGCCCAGCGGCGGCTGTCCTGTTCGCTGAGGTCTTCGCGGGGCATTTGTGCCAGGTAGAGTTTGATCGCGCTGTAGAGCGCTTCGACGTCATCGCTGAGACTGCGCATCTCCTGGGTGATGGCGGTTTGCTTGCCACGCAGTACTTCCAGCATAGAGGTGAGCATGTAGTCGATCAGGTCGCCCAGGCGCAGGGTTTCGCGTGCGGCATTGGCCAGTGCCAGGCTGGGCGTGGTGAGGGCCGTGAGGTCCAGATGACGGGGTTTGGCCTTGCCGTTGGAGTCTTCTCGTTCGGGCAGCAGCCACGCGCACAGACGCGCCATTGGGCCGATGGTCGGTAGCAGGATCAGGCAGCGGCTGACGTTGTAGAGCAGGTGGAAGGTGATGACCATGCCTTGGGTGCTGTAGTCCAAATCATCCATCCAGCGCACGAGGGGGTCGAGCACCGGAATGATCAGCAGCAGGCCGATCAGCTTGTACAACAGGCTGCCGAGGGCCACCTGGCGCCCGGCGGCGTTTTGCATGCTGGTGCTGAGGAAGGCCAGCACGCCGCTGCCGATGTTGGCACCGATCACCAGGCCGATGGCCACGTGCAGGCCGATCACACCGGCACCGGCCAGGGTGGCCGTCAGTAGGACAGCAGCCAAGCTTGAGTAGGAAATCATCGCGAACAAGGCGCCGACCAGGGCGTCGAGCAGGATGTCGCCAGTCAGCGAAGCGAAGATCACTTTGACGCCCTGGGCATGGGTAATCGGCCCGGCGGCTTCGACGATCAGTTGCAGCGCGAGGATGATCAGCCCGAGGCCAATCCCCACCCGCCCCAACTGCCCTGCCCGCGTCTGTTTTCGTGACAGAAAGAAAGTAACGCCGAGGAAGATCAGCAGCGGTGACAGCCAGGACAAGTCCAAGGTCAGTACCCGCGCCATCAGCGCGGTACCGACGTCGGCGCCGAGCATGGTCGCCAGGGCGGGCATCAGCCCCATCAGGCCCTGGCCGACAAATGAGGTCACCAGCATAGCGGTGGCGTTGCTGCTCTGGACCATGGCTGTCACCAGGATACCGGCGACAAACGCAAGCCAGCGCTTGGACATGTTATGCCCGATGACCTGACGCAAATTGGAGCCGTAGACCCGCAGGATGCCGGTACGGACGATGTGCGTGCCCCAGATAAGCAGGGTCACGGCGGAAAGCAGATTGAGCAAGGTCAGCATGCTCGGCCCCCCGTGTAGGTGTGCTCCAACAGGAGCGAAGGAAAATTGCCGCGTGCCGCTCTACGTCTTGTACTTAAGCTGTAGTTGGCGAATGGGCTCTGCGCCAGCATCGCATAGCTAAAGTGGGGATTGAAACAAAACTGTCATGAAGTCAGCTTTGTGCGGATGAAAAAAACGGGACGCAAGCGCCCCGTTTTTTCGACTGGCTCGGGTTATTGACCCGGGATGTCCTTGCGCAGTTTCACGGGATCCTGCTGTTTCTTCTTTTTCGCGATGGCGGTGCGCATCTTGATGTTCACCGCTTCTACTGCCAGCGAGAACGCCATGGCGAAGTAGACGTAGCCTTTTGGCACGTGCACATCGAAGGACTCGGCGATCAGCACGGTACCCACCACCAGCAGGAACGACAGCGCCAGCATTTTCAGCGACGGGTGCTTGTCGATGAATTCGCTGATGGTGCCAGCAGCCAGCATCATCACCAGGACGGCAACCACGATGGCGGCAACCATGACCGGTACATGGGAGACCATGCCGACAGCCGTGATCACCGAGTCCAGGGAGAACACGATGTCGATAATCGCGATCTGGATGATGGTGTAGATGAACTTGCCACCGGCGCCTTTCGGCTCGTCGTGGGATTCGTCTTCACCTTCCAGGGCGTGGTACATCTCTTGGGAGCTTTTCCACAGCAGGAACAGACCACCGAAGAACAGAATCAGATCGCGACCGGAAATGCCTTGGCCAAACACCACGAACAGGTCGGCGGTGAGTTGCATGACCCAGGTGATCGACAGCAGCAGCAGGATACGCGTGACCATGGCCAGCGCCAGGCCGAAGATCCGGGTGCGGGCCTGCATATGCTTGGGCATGCGGCTGACCAGGATCGAAATCATGATGATGTTATCGATGCCCAGGACGATCTCCAGGGCCGTCAGGGTGAAGAAGGCAATCCAGATTTCCGGATTGGTCAGCCATTCCATGTGTATTCCTTTGAGCGTGTGTTAGACCGCACCGGCGTAGGGCCGGCGCAGTTGGGTTGTACGATTATAGAGTGCTGAACAGCGGAAAAATCCCCATCAGCAATGCAGCGAACATTATGCACAGGCACACCAGCACTGCCCACTTCAGGGTGAAGCGCTGGTGATCGCCAAATTCGATACCGGCCAGGGCCACCAGCAAGTAGGTCGACGGTACCAACGGGCTGAGCAAGTGCACCGGTTGGCCAACGATGGAGGCGCGGGCCATCTCCACGGCGGTGATGCCGTAGTGGCTGGCGGCTTCGGCCAGCACCGGCAGCACGCCATAGTAGAACGCATCGTTGGACATGAAGAAGGTAAACGGCATGCTCACCAGCGCCGTGATCACCGCCAGGTACGGGCCCAGGGCGTCAGGGATGACTGCCAGCAGGCTCTTGGACATGGCATCGACCATGCCGGTACCCGACAGGATGCCGGTGAAGATACCCGCAGCGAAGATCAACCCCACCACCGCGAGTACGCTGCCAGCATGGGCGGCGACGCGGTCTTTCTGCTGTTGCAGGCATGGGTAGTTGACGATCATCGCGATACTGAACGCCACCATGAACAGCACCGGCAGCGGCAGCAGGCCGGCGATCAGTGTGCACATCAGGGCCAGGGTCAGGGCGCCGTTGAACCAGATCAGCTTCGGACGGCGCGCGTCGGGGAATTGCGACACGCTGATTTCGCTGTGGTCGATCTCGTCGCCCTGCAGGTGCAGTTCACCCAGGCGCGCACGCTCGCGCTTGCCGTACATGTAGGCGATCACCAGGATCGCGACGACGCCGGCGGCCATGGCTGGGATCATTGGTACGAAAATATCCGAAGGGTCCACGTGCAGCGCACTGGCGGCGCGGGCGGTCGGGCCACCCCAAGGGGTCATATTCATCACGCCACCGGCGAGAATGATCAAGCCGGCCATGATGCGCGGGCTCATGCCAATGCGCTGGTACAGCGGCAGCATGGCGGCCACGCAGATCATGTAGGTGGTGGCGCCGTCACCGTCCAGGGACACGACCAAGGCCAATACGGCGGTGCCGACCGAAACCTTCAGCGGGTCGCCTTTGACCATCTTGAGGATCTTGCGCACGGCCGGGTCGAACAGGCCGGAGTCGATCATCAAGGCGAAGTAGAGAATGGCGAACATCAGCATCACGCCGGTCGGCGCAAGCTTGGTGATGCCCGCAAGCATCATCGGGCCGATCTCTGGTGCAAAGCCACCAAACAGGGCGAACAGGATCGGCACAATGATCAAGGCGATCAGCGCGGACAGGCGCTTGGTCATGATCAGGAACATGAACGTGATGACCATGGCAAAGCCAAGGAAAGTCAGCATAGGAATACTCCAGGCGTAGCGCGGCTAGGGAATGGCGAACCGGGGTGGATTCAGCGCAGAACGAAAGGCACGAAGCGTACGGGGGGAGTTGGGGCGAACAGGCGGGTACGGGCGGACATCGGGAATCACCATTGTTGTTGTAAACAGCCGGTCTTTTGCCGGCAGTGAAAGCGATCCTAGACGTGAAAGCTTTCAGCCAGCTTTCGTTGGCCAAACAGGTGATGTGGAAAAGACGCACGGTCTACAGGAATACACAGTTCAAATGTGGGAGGGGGCAAGCCCCCTCCCACATTTGAACTGTGTTTATCTCGGCTGCTTCAAGGCAGCTCAAGGCCGCCGGCTGCCTTGTGCAGTTTGCGCAGGTGCTCACCTACCTGCTTGAGGTTGGCCTCGCACGCGGCGATCTCGGCGGCGCGGGAAGGCTCCAGCAGCGCCCTTACCTCTTTATCCAGCTCGCCGGTCAGCGACTGCAGTTGTTTCTGGCGTTCGGCGCTTTCCGATTCCAGACGCTTGGCTTCCGACGGTTGTGGCAGGCCGTAACCGCCGCTACCCAGCAATTCGGCTGGTCGGCTGAGGAAGCCACTGTTGGCGAGGATCTGTTGCAGTGTGGCGTTGGCTTTTTCCATGCCGCCGTTTTTCAGCTCGCGGGCCCCAAGGTAGCGTTGTTTGACCTCATCCTGGGCCAGCATCAATTGCTTGCGAAAGCTGGCTTGTTCCAGCAGCAGCAACGCGGCGCTGGTGCGCAGATCGGCCTGGTCGAACCATGGGCGGCGTTCGGCGGCACTCAACGATAGCCAGTCTTCAACCTGGGTTTGTTTGATCGGCAGGTGTTTGCGCAGCACGTCGAACATCGCCTGGTAACGCTCGCGGAACGAGTCGAAGTGATAGCCCAGGCGCAGCGCTTCGCGTTTGTTGTCCAGCACGCTGGTATCGGCCAGGCCCCGGGCTTGCAGCACTTCCAGCAGGCCGTTGGGGGTGATGTTGTCAAGGCCGGTCAATTGCGGGTTGGCGCTGCCGCTGCGTAACAGCTTCAGGCTTTCGACCGCGCAGTTATTGGACAGGAAGAAGTAACTGCCGTCGTAGCTCCAGTGCATTTCTGCGGCGTGTTCGACGGTGTCGTTGATCTCTTGGCGTGAGAGCTTCAATGGCACGGAGGCCAGCCCGCGCAGTTCGGTCTTGGTGTATTCGTCGATGACTTGGGCCAAGGGCAACACGAACAGCCGTGACGGGTACTTGCCCACCAGCCCATCCCAGCTCGACAGTTGTACGTCGCCGACAAATGCGCGGTAGGACAAGACCAGATGCTGGTCAAGATCCAGCCGGCAATCCGGGCCACGGGGGCGGCCCGGAGCGCAGATCACCAGGCGCAACATGCTGTGGCCCCAGCGGCTGACCAGGTTCTGGTTGGCTTCGGCGAGCAGGTAGTCGATCTCGTAGACGCGCTCCGGGTCCACATGGCCCAGCGGTGTCTTGGCGAAGTCGTTACCGGCATTGAGGAACGGGTAGGCCTTGGCGCAGGCGTCCTGTTCAGGCGGCGCCCAGCCGAAGTGTTGCTGGTAATAGCGGAACAGTGCCGGGCGTCGGCAGGCGTAGCTTGGGTCTAGGAGGAAATACTCCATGTTGACCGCGACGAATTCCAGCGGGCTGGTGGTTTCGTAGATGTCCGGGCTGCGCACGATTTGGCGGTTGTGCTGCTCGCGCTCACCACGCCGACCGACGTACTGCGGCCAGCCGGCGAGGTCCAGCAGGCGTGGGTCATCGCTGAGGGTGAAGCGGCGCTCATTCTGGCCACGGCATTGATCGGGCAGGCCGATCAGGCCGGTGATGTTGTTCTGGCGGCTGCAACGCTGGATCAGTGCGCGCTCGTCCTTGGACCACAGGCGTGCACGGTCATAGATATGGGTCAGTTCATGCAGCACGGTGGCAAGCATTTCCCGGCGCACGGTGCCATGAGGACGATTGGTTTTCTGGGTGGCGGCGCTGCCATCGGTCAGGCTGGCGAGCAGGTTGCGGTTGAGGTCCAGCTCGGACACCAGCGAGGCCTGGCCATAGGCATTCTCGGGCATCTTGTCGGTCCAGCCGACATCAATGCGCCGGTCCAGCTGCTCGACAAAGCGCGGCGGCAGTGAGCGCATCGCTTCATCGAGCAATGCCTGGCTGGCCTGCTGTTCGGCCGGGCTCAAGCCGTCTGTCTTGAGCCGCAGTTGCAGGCTGGCCTGGGCTGCGCTGGCACACAGCAGCACAGTCCCGGCCAGGAGCCAGGCAGTGAGGCGCCTCACAGAGCGAGGATGGCTTCGGCGAGGGTCTGGTCGCTGGCGTCGCGGGCTTCCGGCAGGCGGGTGCGCAGGGTGTCGAAGGCGGCTTCCAACTGGGCGCCACGGATTTCGCCGTGGGTGGCGACGAAGCTGGCGGCGTCATCGTGGGCTTCGCGCACGACTTTGGAGTCACGGATAGAGGTGGTGGTGTCCGAAGTGAAATCAATGGTGCGGCCGGAGGCGCGAACAATGATGTTACTGGTGGCCACCAGGGTTTGTGCCTGTGCAACGTCGGCCAACAACAGCAAGCCTAGGGTGGCGGCGATCAGCGGGCTACGCATGGAAGAACTCCGAATACAAAGATGGAAATACAAAGATGATTATTGGACGAGAATTGCCTGCGCCAGTTCAAGGTCGCTCGCATGAAGTTTTGGTTGGGTCCGGCGCAGGTAATCCAATGCCGATTCCAGCCGTGCCCCCCGCCATTGGCCGTCAGTGGCGATGAACGCGGCAGCGTCATCCTGGGCGGCCACTACTACTTTGCGGTCGAACGGTGCGGAGGTCACCTTGCTGGTGGCATACGCGCTCGCGACTGTGCTCTGGATGGTCAGGTCAAAGGCCGAAGCCACTGGCGACCAACCGGCGAAAAACACGACAGGGACAATTAACAGGCGGTATGAAAAAGCCATGGGACTCGACAACTGAAAGCGAGCGCCAAGGCTAGCGCAATGCCCGGGCGAGAGCCAGCGCCGAGGCATTCGGGAGCGGCTGGCGCTCCCCTGATTTTCGTTGCAATTAAATAGCCAGGATGGCCTGGGCCAGCTGTGCGTCAGTCGCGGTGTTCAGTTGTGGGGCTTGTTGGCGGATCTGTGCCAGGGCGCTTTCCAGCTTCACACCACGGATGGCGCCTTCGCTGGCAACAAAGCTGGCGGCGTCGTCACGGGCGGCGCGCACAACCTTGTTATCGCGCAGGGACGAAGTGGCATCGGAGGTGGCGTCGGACGTGGCCTTCAGTGCGCCGACGATGGAGTCGGTGGTCACGATGAAGCTGGTGGCATTGGCGTTGGCGGCCAGGACCAACAGGGCGGCGGCACTAAGCAGGCGAAGACGGGGCATGGGGTGACTCCTGTAGATGAATGTAAAGGTCGCTTTAAACTGGATATTAGGCCGGGGCTTGTCAGTTCGGGTAGGTTTTGTGTGAGTTGACTGACTGTACCTATTATAGGTGTTACTTTGAAAACTGTACTGGTTCGATTGAATCCATCGCTGTAAATCCATACGACGAATACAACAAAGCCCGCCTCCGGTCTCCCGGGGCGGGCTTTGTCTTAACAAATCAGTGCTGGCAGTGGACCCGGTGGGTCAGGGCCAGCGAGCGCAAATTAGCGCCAGAACGGCTTGCTGAGCTCTTCGTAGCGTTGAGCTTCGCTGATACCGGCGTCAGCCAGCAGACGCGAATCCAGACGGGCCAGTTGGTGGCGGCTGGAGATACGGCGCTGCCACAACATCAGGTTGGCAAGAACGCGCAGAGGCATGGAGGCCTGGGTGTTTACAGCTTTCTCTTCGAAGAACAGTTCGGAACTGAGTGTACGTTCCATGATGACATCCTTCCGCTTATGGCGGGATTAGGTAGTGGTTTAACTGATGCCAATGATCCTCTTCCGGCGCAAGACTCTCTAGATACAGTTCACCTGTATTGTGAGGGGCCAGTTAACTGTTTATGGGTGCTGTACTGTACGGAAATGGGGCAACTGTACCTATCTGCACTGAATTAGTGCGAAATAGGCATCTTCGAGGGTTGATGTGGGATTTATCTGTTGAAAAAGACCGGTACAGCAGTACAGTTTTTTCAGGAACCGGCGGGGATGCCGCCGAGCTGATGAAACTGTGTTTGCATCAGCTCGGATCTGTATCAATCAAGCCTTGAGCATATGCCCGGTTTCTTCCAGGTTGATGTGCCAACTCAGTGCTTCGCGCAGGATGTGGGGCGTGTGCCCGCCGATGGCACAGGCTTCGGTGAAGTAACTGTTCAGCGCATCGCGGTACGCCGGGTGTACACAGTTGTCGATGATCACGCGGGCGCGCTCCCGTGGCGCCAGGCCACGCAAGTCAGCCAGGCCGATTTCGGTCACAAGGATGTCGACATCATGCTCGGTATGGTCCACATGGCTGACCATCGGCACCACGCTGGAAATTGCGCCGCCCTTTGCAATTGATTTGGTTACGAAGATCGCCAGATGCGCGTTACGTGCAAAATCGCCTGAGCCGCCGATGCCGTTCATCATGCGGGTGCCGCAGACGTGGGTGGAGTTGACGTTGCCGTAGATGTCGAACTCCAGCGCAGTGTTGATCCCGATAATGCCCAGTCGACGCACCACTTCGGGGTGGTTGGAGATTTCCTGTGGGCGCAGCACCAGCTTGTCCTTGTAGTGCTCCAGGTTGCCGAACACGTCGGCATTGCGCCGCTCCGACAGCGTGATCGAGCTGCCCGAGGCAAAGCTCAGCTTGCCGGCATCGATCAGGTCGAAGGTCGAGTCCTGCAGCACTTCGGAATACATGGTCAGGTCTTCGAACGGCGAGTCAATCAAGCCGCACATCACCGCGTTCGCGATGTTCCCGATACCGGCCTGCAGCGGGCCGAGCTTGTTGGTCATGCGTCCGGCCTCCACTTCCTGCTTGAGGAAGTGGATCAAGTGATTGGCGATCCCTTGAGTGTCGCTGTCGGGAGGCGTAACCGTAGAAGCCGAGTCCGCTTGGTTGGTGATGACAATGGCGACAATCTTTTCCGGCGGGATGGGAATCGCGGTGCTGCCGATGCGGTCATCGACCTTCACCAGGGGGATCGGCGTGCGAGTCGGCCGGTAGGTCGGGATATAGATGTCGTGCAACCCTTCCAGGTTCGGGTTGTGCGCCAGGTTGATCTCGATGATCACCTGCTTGGCGAAAATCGCGAAGCTGGCCGAATTACCTACGGAGGTAGTGGGCACAATATGCCCTTGCTCGGTGATCGCCACGGCCTCGATCACAGCAATGTCCGGCAGCTTGAGCTGGTTGTTGCGCAGCTGCTCGACGGTTTCCGACAGATGTTGGTCGATAAACATGACTTCGCCGGCATTGATTGCCTTGCGCAGGGTGCTGTCGACCTGGAACGGCATGCGTCGCGACAGTACACCGGCTTCGGTCAGTTGTTTGTCCAGGTCATTACCCAGGCTGGCGCCGGTCATCAGGGTGATTTTCAGCGGCGACGTCTTGGCGCGCTCGGCCAGGGCGTGTGGGACGGCCTTGGCTTCACCGGCTCGGGTGAAGCCGCTCATGCCGACGGTCATGCCGTCCTCGATCAAGGCGGCGGCGTCAGCCGCGCTCATGACCTTGTTCAACAACGAAGGCAAGCGGATACGATCACGGTACATGAATTGTTATCTCAGGCTACGGAAGCAAGGTGGGCAGTGTAGTGATTTCAAAAAGTTTCGGCCCGCTACCATGGTCGAATGCCGAGTAGTGATTTAGAGCCTTTGGTCGGGTTTCATGAGTAATAAAAAACCCCAGCCTATCGCAGGCCGGGGTTTCGAGTATTGCGCTGAAGCAGTGTTACTCGACGGCCTTGACCATATCTTCGATGACCTTCTTGGCATCACCAAAGACCATCATGGTCTTGTCCAGGTAGAACAGCTCGTTATCCAAACCGGCATATCCGCTGGCCATTGAGCGCTTGTTGACGATGATGGTCTTGGCCTTGAACGCTTCGAGGATCGGCATGCCGGCAATTGGCGAGTTCGGATCGTTCTTCGCGGCCGGGTTGACCACGTCGTTCGCGCCGAGCACGAGTACCACGTCGGCCTGACCGAATTCCGAGTTGATGTCTTCCATTTCGAACACCTGGTCGTAAGGCACTTCTGCCTCGGCCAGTAGGACGTTCATATGCCCCGGCATGCGGCCGGCCACCGGGTGGATCGCATACTTCACGGTGACGCCGCGATGGGTCAGCTTTTCGGTCAGTTCCTTAAGCGCGTGTTGCGCGCGTGCCACGGCCAGGCCGTAGCCTGGAACGATGATCACGGTGTCGGCGTTGGTCAGCAGGAAGGTGGCGTCGTCGGCCGAGCCGGACTTCACCGGCCGTGCTTCTTTGGAACCTGCCGCAGCACCGGCATCCGGCGCATTGCCGAAACCGCCGAGCAACACGTTAAAGAAGGAACGGTTCATCGCCTTGCACATGATGTACGACAGGATCGCGCCGCTGGAGCCCACCAGCGAGCCGGCGATGATCAGCATCGAGTTGTTCAGCGAGAAGCCGATACCCGCCGCTGCCCAGCCGGAGTAGCTGTTGAGCATCGACACCACCACCGGCATGTCGGCGCCGCCGATCGGGATGATGATCAGCACGCCCAGCACAAAGGCCAGGGTCAGCATCAGCGCGAAGGCGGTGAGGTTGCCGGTGAACATAAACGCCAGGCCCAGGCCCAGTGTGAGCAGGCCGAGCACCAGGTTGATCTTGTGCTGGCCGCCGAACTGTACAGGTGCGCCCTGGAACAGGCGGAACTTGTACTTGCCCGACAGTTTGCCGAACGCGATCACCGAGCCGGAGAAGGTGATTGCACCAATGGCCGCACCGAGGAACAGCTCCAGGCGGTTGCCGGCGGGGATTGCGTCGCCCAGGTGTTTGACGATGCCCAACGATTGCGGCTCAACCACGGCGGCGATGGCGATAAAGACGGCGGCGAGGCCGATCATGCTGTGCATGAAGGCGACCAGTTCCGGCATCTTGGTCATCTCGACGCGCTTGGCCATGATCGAACCGGCAGTGCCGCCGACCAGCAGGCCGACAATCACGTAGCCGATACCTGCAGTGGCAAGCTCAGCGCCGAGCTTATAGATGAGGCCCACGGTAGTCAGCACCGCCAGCCCCATGCCAAGCATGCCGAACAGGTTGCCGCGCCGCGAGGTGGTGGGGTGCGACAGGCCTTTGAGGGCCTGGATGAAACAGATCGACGCGATCAGGTAGAGCGTCGTTACCAGATTCATGCTCATTACTTCTGCACCTCTTCTTTCACAGCTTTGGGTGCTTTCTTCTTGAACATCTCAAGCATCCTACGAGTCACCAGGAAACCGCCGAACACGTTAACGGCTGCGAGGGCCACGGCGAGCGTGCCCATAGTCTTGCCCAATGGCGTCACGGTGAGGGCGGCAGCCAGCATGGCGCCGACAATCACGATTGCCGAGATTGCATTGGTCACCGCCATCAACGGCGTGTGCAGCGCGGGGGTAACGTTCCAGACCACGTGGTAACCGACATAAATCGCCAGCACAAAGATGATCAGGTTGTAGATACCGGGGGAGATAAGCTCTTCCATCGTCTGAATCCCTGCTTAGGCGTTTTTGCGGATGACTTGGCCGTCGCGGCACATCAGGCACGCGGCGACGATGTCGTCTTCGAGGTTGAGTTCAAACTGCCCTTCCTTGTTGAAGACCAGCTTCAGGAAGTCCAGCAGGTTGCGCGCGTACAAGGCTGACGCGTCGGCGGCGACAGCGCCGGCGAGGTTGGTCGGGCCGCAGATGATCACGTCGTTTTCCACCACGGTTTCATCCGCCACGGTCAGCGGGCAGTTGCCACCTTGGGCTGCAGCGAGGTCGATCACCACCGAGCCGGGTTTCATCTGTGCGACGGTTTCGGCGCTCAGCAACGTCGGCGCTTTACGGCCGGGAATCAGTGCGGTCGTGATGACGATATCGGCTTGCTTGGCGCGCTCGTGCACGGCCAGGGCCTGGCGTTGCATCCAGCTGGTCGGCATCGGGCGTGCGTAACCCCCGACACCGACGGCGCATTCGCGCTCTTCATCGGTTTCGTAGGGGACATCGACGAACTTGGCGCCCAGGGATTCGATCTGCTCTTTCACGGCCGGGCGTACGTCAGACGCTTCGATCACTGCACCCAGACGTTTCGCCGTAGCGATGGCCTGCAGGCCAGCAACACCGGCGCCGAGAATCAGCACGCGAGCGGCTTTGACGGTACCTGCGGCGGTCATCAGCATCGGCATGAATCGCGGGTAGTGATGAGCGGCGAGCAGCACGGCCTTGTAACCGGCGATGTTGGCTTGCGAGGACAACACGTCGAGGCTCTGCGCGCGCGAAGTGCGTGGCGCGGCCTCCAGGGCAAAGGCGGTGATGCCCTGCCCGGCCAGCTTGGCAATGGTTTCGTTGCTGAACGGATTGAGCATGCCCACCAACACGGTGCCGCTTTTGATCAGCGTGAGTTCGCTGTCACTGGGCGCCACCACCTTGAGGATCAGCTCGGCGCCGAACGCGTCGTTGGCACTGCCAATGGTTGCGCCTGCTGTTTCATAGGCGCTGTCGACGATGCTGGCTTTAAGACCGGCCCCGCTTTGTACAGTGACCTTATGGCCCTGGCCGATCAGCTTCTTGATGGTTTCCGGGGTGGCAGCCACCCGCGTTTCACCGGTCTGGGTTTCGAGAGGAACACCAATGTGCACGTCAAATCTCCTGCATGATCTTTTTGCTTTTGATCTTTTTGTAAAAAGGCCAGTGCACCGCGAGTGGCGCAACTGGGGCGGCCGATCAGCACGATCCCGCTGAAATGACAGCGGGGCGCGGCATTTTGCAGGCGAACTTTACGGCCTTCAAGGGATTATGACGGGTGACGAAAAATTAACTACAAGTCACCCTGTGACTGATTGTCGCAATGCGCCGAAATAACCTCTTTAAATACAGGTATTTAAAGGGGTCCAGCTGAATGATGGGTGTTTTGCCATGATTGGTGTGAATAGTCGGGAATTGGCCTGTTGGAGTCGCTGTAAGCCGCGAAAATCATGGCCTTAAGCCCGATTTTTGATAGATAGATACAGTCTGTGAAAATGCGACATATACGTATATCTGTAGGATCTAAAATTAACTGACTACAAAGTCAGCATGGGCGCTTTGGCCTTTAATTACTGGGACTGTAGCGCTGAGATTGGTCAATAAGCCAATCCCGGAACGCGTGCAGCGAGGCTGATTCGACTTTTCTGTCAGGAATCATCAGGTAATAAGCCTTCGAGCTCCTTAGCACCTCAGGGCTTGCGATCACCAATTGACGCTCGTCCAGCTCTCGCTGGATAAGGAACGGAGGGATCAGTGCAATACCCATGTCGTGCATGGCTGCCTGGGACAGCATCGAGAATAGCTCGTAACGCGGGCCTGTCATGTCGCGAGGGACGTTCAGTTGCTGGGCGTTGAACCATTGGCGCCAGGCATAGGGGCGTGTGGTCTGCTGCAGCAATGGCAGCTCCGCGATCTGCTGCGGGGTGAACCGCTTGCGTTCCCCCAAAAGGCGCGGGCTGCAGACAGGGGCGGGATTTTCTCCCATCAGTCGGTGGGATTCGGTACCGGACCAATCAGCGTCACCGAAGTAGATCGCCGCGTCGAACTCGGTGTCGGCGAACAGAAAGGGGCGCGTGCGGTTGGTCAGGTTCACCGTCACCTCGGGGTGCTTGCGTTGAAAGTCCTTGAGTCGAGGGATCAGCCATTGCGTGCCGAACGTAGGCACTACGGCCAGTTCTATAGTATTTGCGCCTTGCTGGCCCATGACTGAGAGGGTGTCGCGCTCGACGGCATCCAGCTGAGTTGCCACTCTGCGGCTGTAGGACAGCCCGGCCTCCGTCAGCTTTACCCCGCGTCGTGAGCGCCGAAACAGTTCGACACTCAAAAATTCCTCAAGGCTGGCGATCTGCCGACAAATCGCGCCTTGGGTAATGGAGAGCTCGTGCGCGGCCTTGGTAAAGCTCTCGTGGCGGGCTGCCGCTTCAAAGCTGACGAGGGCGGTTGTGCTGGGGATTTTTCTGCGCATGTACCTTGTGCTCACATCTAAAGCGCGCCTGCGCCACTACTGAGTATTACGAAGTGACAAATTAGCACAAGCCTATGCAGAAACCTCGTTTGCTCTCCCTGCAAGCGCGGCCTAGGCTCCATCCACGACTTCTGAATTTCTGTGCGAGGACTTATTCATGGCTGGCAAGGCAAGCTTTAACTGGATCGACCCGCTGCTGCTGGATCAACAGCTCACTGAAGAGGAGCGCATGGTGCGTGACAGTGCCGAGCGCTTCGCCCAGGACAAGCTGGCGCCTCGTGTGCTGGAAGCCTTCCGCCATGAAAAGACCGATCCGGCGATTTTCCGTGAAATGGGTGAAACCGGTTTGCTGGGGGCGATGATCCCTGAGCAGTACGGCGGCAGTGGCTTGAACTACGTCAGCTACGGGTTGATTGCGCGTGAAGTTGAGCGTGTTGACTCTGGTTACCGCTCGATGATGAGTGTGCAGTCGTCACTGGTGATGGTGCCTATCAATGAGTTCGGTACCGAAGCGCAAAAGCAGAAGTACTTGCCGAAACTGGCCTCGGGAGAATGGATTGGCTGTTTTGGTTTGACCGAGCCTGACCACGGCTCTGACCCTGGTGCGATGATCACACGTGCGCGCAAGGTGGATGGTGGCTACAGCCTTACAGGCGCCAAGATGTGGATCACCAACAGCCCGATTGCGGACGTGTTTGTAGTGTGGGGCAAGGACGACGCAGGCGATATCCGAGGTTTTGTCTTGGAGAAAGGCTGGAAAGGCCTGAGTGCGCCGGCCATTCACGGCAAGGTCGGCCTGCGCGCCTCCATTACCGGTGAAATCGTGATGGATAACGTCTTTGTGCCGGAAGAGAACATTTTCCCGGATGTGCGTGGCTTGAAAGGCCCTTTCACCTGCCTCAACTCGGCGCGCTATGGCATCTCCTGGGGCGCGTTGGGTGCTGCCGAGTCTTGCTGGCATACCGCTCGCCAGTACACGTTGGATCGTCAGCAGTTCGGTCGTCCATTGGCCGCAACTCAATTGATCCAAAAAAAGCTGGCGGATATGCAGACCGAAATCACCCTGGCACTGCAAGGTTGCTTACGCCTGGGGCGAATGAAGGATGAGGGGACGGCAGCGGTTGAGATTACGTCGATCATGAAGCGCAACTCGTGCGGCAAGTCTTTGGATATCGCGCGTATGGCGCGGGACATGTTAGGTGGCAATGGTATTTCCGACGAGTTCGGGGTGGCGCGTCATCTGGTGAACCTTGAAGTGGTTAACACCTATGAAGGTACCCATGACGTGCACGCTCTGATTCTGGGGCGCGCGCAGACCGGTCTTCAGGCGTTCTATTAATAGGAGAGCGGTATGGGCGCGCTGTCGCATCTGCGGGTACTGGATTTGTCGCGAGTATTGGCGGGCCCTTGGTCCGGACAGATCCTTGCGGACCTGGGGGCCGAGGTGATTAAGGTCGAGCGTCCCGGTAACGGTGACGATACGCGCGCCTGGGGGCCGCCCTTCCTTAAGGATTCTTATGGCGAGAACACCAGTGAGGCAGCGTACTACCTGTCAGCCAATCGGAATAAAGAGTCGGTGACTATCGACTTTACGCGGCCGGAGGGGCAACAGCTGGTGCGGGATCTGGCGGCTAAGTCCGATATCCTGATCGAGAACTTCAAGGTCGGTGGGCTGGCGGCGTATGGGCTGGACTATGAGTCGCTCAAGGCGCTCAACCCGGAGTTGATCTATTGCTCGATCACTGGGTTTGGCCAGACGGGGCCATATGCGGGGCGTGCGGGCTATGACTTCATGATTCAGGGGTTGGGCGGGCTGATGAGTCTTACCGGCCGGCCTGAGGGTGATGAAGGCGCCGGGCCGGTGAAGGTGGGAGTGGCGCTGACAGACATACTCACGGGGCTCTACTCCACGGTGGCAATCCTTGCTGCGCTGGCGCATCGAGATCACGACGGCGGAGGGCAGCACATTGATATGGCATTGCTCGATGTGCAGGTGGCTTGTCTGGCTAATCAGGCGATGAATTACCTGACCACGGGCGTGTCGCCAAAGCGCCTGGGCAACGCTCATCCTAATATCGTGCCTTATCAGGACTTCCCCACAGCCGATGGTGATTTCATTCTGACGGTTGGTAATGACGGGCAATTTCGCAAGTTCGCCGAAGCGGCTGGGCAGCCGCAGTGGGCGGATGATCCGCGGTTTTCTACTAATAAGGTGCGGGTGGCCAATCGTGCTGAGCTGATTCCGCTGATTCGCCAGGCTACGGTTTTCAAGACAACGGCTGAGTGGGTGTCACAGTTGGAGCGTGTGGGCGTGCCTTGCGGGCCGATCAATGATTTGGCGCAGGTGTTTGATGATCCACAGGTAAAGGCGCGCGGGTTGGCGCTGCAACTGCCGCATGTATTAGCGGGGCTGGTGCCTCAGGTTGCCAGCCCAATTCGCTTATCCAAGACGCCTGTGGAGTATCGCAGTGCGCCTCCTCTATTGGGCGAGCATACCGCTCAGGTGCTGCAGGGTGTGTTGGGGCTGAAGTCTGAGCATGTGGCTTCTTTAAGGGAGGCGGGTGTGATCTAGATGCCCTGCTTCTATATAGGAGGCCTTGGGTTGGTGGTTTTTTGATCAAGCCTAACTAATTGATAGGGATAAGAAATTAAAGGTTGACGCCAGATTCAGGAAGCCTATAATTCGCCCCACTTCCGGCGCAGTCGAAACGGAAAACTCCTTGGTAAACAATGAGTTACGCAGTTTTCGGCAGCAGGTTGCTTCAGTTTATCGAAGCCAAAAGGAAGTTGAAAAAGAGGTGTTGACAGCAGCGTGTAACGCTGTAGAATTCGCCTCCCGCTGATGAGAGATCTGAAGCGCAAGTGGTTGAAGTTGTTAAGGATTCCTTGAAAACTTCTGAAAATAATCACTTGACAGCAAATGAGGCTGCTGTAGAATGCGCGCCTCGGTTGAGACGAAAGATCTTAACCAACCGCTCTTTAACAACTGAATCAAGCAATTCGTGTGGGTGCTTGTGGAGTCAGACTGATAGTCAACAAGATTATCAGCATCACAAGTTACTCCGCGAGAAATCAAAGATGTAACCAACGATTGCTGAGCCAAGTTTAGGGTTTCTTAAAAGCCCAAAGATGTTTGAACTGAAGAGTTTGATCATGGCTCAGATTGAACGCTGGCGGCAGGCCTAACACATGCAAGTCGAGCGGTAGAGAGAAGCTTGCTTCTCTTGAGAGCGGCGGACGGGTGAGTAATGCCTAGGAATCTGCCTGGTAGTGGGGGATAACGTTCGGAAACGGACGCTAATACCGCATACGTCCTACGGGAGAAAGCAGGGGACCTTCGGGCCTTGCGCTATCAGATGAGCCTAGGTCGGATTAGCTAGTTGGTGGGGTAATGGCTCACCAAGGCGACGATCCGTAACTGGTCTGAGAGGATGATCAGTCACACTGGAACTGAGACACGGTCCAGACTCCTACGGGAGGCAGCAGTGGGGAATATTGGACAATGGGCGAAAGCCTGATCCAGCCATGCCGCGTGTGTGAAGAAGGTCTTCGGATTGTAAAGCACTTTAAGTTGGGAGGAAGGGCAGTTACCTAATACGTGATTGTTTTGACGTTACCGACAGAATAAGCACCGGCTAACTCTGTGCCAGCAGCCGCGGTAATACAGAGGGTGCAAGCGTTAATCGGAATTACTGGGCGTAAAGCGCGCGTAGGTGGTTTGTTAAGTTGGATGTGAAATCCCCGGGCTCAACCTGGGAACTGCATTCAAAACTGACTGACTAGAGTATGGTAGAGGGTGGTGGAATTTCCTGTGTAGCGGTGAAATGCGTAGATATAGGAAGGAACACCAGTGGCGAAGGCGACCACCTGGACTGATACTGACACTGAGGTGCGAAAGCGTGGGGAGCAAACAGGATTAGATACCCTGGTAGTCCACGCCGTAAACGATGTCAACTAGCCGTTGGGAGCCTTGAGCTCTTAGTGGCGCAGCTAACGCATTAAGTTGACCGCCTGGGGAGTACGGCCGCAAGGTTAAAACTCAAATGAATTGACGGGGGCCCGCACAAGCGGTGGAGCATGTGGTTTAATTCGAAGCAACGCGAAGAACCTTACCAGGCCTTGACATCCAATGAACTTTCTAGAGATAGATTGGTGCCTTCGGGAACATTGAGACAGGTGCTGCATGGCTGTCGTCAGCTCGTGTCGTGAGATGTTGGGTTAAGTCCCGTAACGAGCGCAACCCTTGTCCTTAGTTACCAGCACGTAATGGTGGGCACTCTAAGGAGACTGCCGGTGACAAACCGGAGGAAGGTGGGGATGACGTCAAGTCATCATGGCCCTTACGGCCTGGGCTACACACGTGCTACAATGGTCGGTACAGAGGGTTGCCAAGCCGCGAGGTGGAGCTAATCCCATAAAACCGATCGTAGTCCGGATCGCAGTCTGCAACTCGACTGCGTGAAGTCGGAATCGCTAGTAATCGCGAATCAGAATGTCGCGGTGAATACGTTCCCGGGCCTTGTACACACCGCCCGTCACACCATGGGAGTGGGTTGCACCAGAAGTAGCTAGTCTAACCTTCGGGAGGACGGTTACCACGGTGTGATTCATGACTGGGGTGAAGTCGTAACAAGGTAGCCGTAGGGGAACCTGCGGCTGGATCACCTCCTTAATCGACGACATCAGCTGCTCCATAAGTTCCCACACGAATTGCTTGATTCATTGAAGAAGACGATAAAGAAGCAGCCCGAAATTGGGTCTGTAGCTCAGTTGGTTAGAGCGCACCCCTGATAAGGGTGAGGTCGGCAGTTCGAATCTGCCCAGACCCACCAATTTTGTGTGGGAAACGCCTGTAGAAATACGGGGCCATAGCTCAGCTGGGAGAGCGCCTGCCTTGCACGCAGGAGGTCAACGGTTCGATCCCGTTTGGCTCCACCACTACTGCTTCTGTTTGTTGAAAGCTTAGAAATGAGCATTCCATTGTGATGATGGTGAATGTTGATTTCTAGTCTTTGATTAGATCGTTCTTTAAAAATTTGGGTATGTGATAGAAAGATAGACTGAACGTTACTTTCACTGGTAACGGATCAGGCTAAGGTAAAATTTGTGAGTTCTCTTAATTGAGAAATTCGAATTTTCGGCGAATGTTGTCTTCACAGTATAACCAGATTGCTTGGGGTTATATGGTCAAGTGAAGAAGCGCATACGGTGGATGCCTTGGCAGTCAGAGGCGATGAAAGACGTGGTAGCCTGCGAAAAGCTTCGGGGAGTCGGCAAACAGACTTTGATCCGGAGATGTCTGAATGGGGGAACCCAGCCATCATAAGATGGTTATCTTACGCTGAATACATAGGCGTAAGAGGCGAACCAGGGGAACTGAAACATCTAAGTACCCTGAGGAAAAGAAATCAACCGAGATTCCCTTAGTAGTGGCGAGCGAACGGGGACTAGCCCTTAAGTGGCTTTGAGATTAGCGGAACGCTCTGGAAAGTGCGGCCATAGTGGGTGATAGCCCTGTACGCGAAAATCTCTTAGTCATGAAATCGAGTAGGACGGAGCACGAGAAACTTTGTCTGAATATGGGGGGACCATCCTCCAAGGCTAAATACTACTGACTGACCGATAGTGAACTAGTACCGTGAGGGAAAGGCGAAAAGAACCCCGGAGAGGGGAGTGAAATAGATCCTGAAACCGTATGCGTACAAGCAGTGGGAGCCCACTTTGTTGGGTGACTGCGTACCTTTTGTATAATGGGTCAGCGACTTATTTTCAGTGGCGAGCTTAACCGAATAGGGGAGGCGTAGCGAAAGCGAGTCTTAATAGGGCGTCTAGTCGCTGGGAATAGACCCGAAACCGGGCGATCTATCCATGGGCAGGTTGAAGGTTGGGTAACACTAACTGGAGGACCGAACCGACTACCGTTGAAAAGTTAGCGGATGACCTGTGGATCGGAGTGAAAGGCTAATCAAGCTCGGAGATAGCTGGTTCTCCTCGAAAGCTATTTAGGTAGCGCCTCATGTATCACTGTAGGGGGTAGAGCACTGTTTCGGCTAGGGGGTCATCCCGACTTACCAAACCGATGCAAACTCCGAATACCTACAAGTGCCGAGCATGGGAGACACACGGCGGGTGCTAACGTCCGTCGTGAAAAGGGAAACAACCCAGACCGTCAGCTAAGGTCCCAAAGTTATGGTTAAGTGGGAA
The DNA here is from genome assembly GCF_003290225.1 of Pseudomonas sp. LG1E9. Classification (NCBI taxonomy): domain Bacteria; kingdom Pseudomonadati; phylum Pseudomonadota; class Gammaproteobacteria; order Pseudomonadales; family Pseudomonadaceae; genus Pseudomonas; species Pseudomonas sp. LG1E9. Next base: position 797,588 of record NZ_CP029983.1, read on the forward strand.
ACGATGTGGGAAGGCTTAGACAGCTAGGAGGTTGGCTTAGAAGCAGCCACCCTTTAAAGAAAGCGTAATAGCTCACTAGTCGAGTCGGCCTGCGCGGAAGATGTAACGGGGCTCAAACCATACACCGAAGCTACGGGTATCACGTAAGTGATGCGGTAGAGGAGCGTTCTGTAAGCCTGTGAAGGTGAGTTGAGAAGCTTGCTGGAGGTATCAGAAGTGCGAATGCTGACATGAGTAACGACAATGGGTGTGAAAAACACCCACGCCGAAAGACCAAGGTTTCCTGCGCAACGTTAATCGACGCAGGGTTAGTCGGTCCCTAAGGCGAGGCTGAAAAGCGTAGTCGATGGAAAACAGGTTAATATTCCTGTACTTCTGGTTATTGCGATGGAGGGACGGAGAAGGCTAGGCCAGCTTGGCGTTGGTTGTCCAAGTTTAAGGTGGTAGGCTGAGATCTTAGGTAAATCCGGGATCTTAAGGCCGAGAGCTGATGACGAGCTAACTTTTAGTTAGCGAAGTGGTTGATGCCATGCTTCCAAGAAAAGCTTCTAAGCTTCAGGTAACCAGGAACCGTACCCCAAACCGACACAGGTGGTTGGGTAGAGAATACCAAGGCGCTTGAGAGAACTCGGGTGAAGGAACTAGGCAAAATGGCACCGTAACTTCGGGAGAAGGTGCGCCGGTGAGGGTGAAGGACTTGCTCCGTAAGCTCATGCCGGTCGAAGATACCAGGCCGCTGCGACTGTTTATTAAAAACACAGCACTCTGCAAACACGAAAGTGGACGTATAGGGTGTGACGCCTGCCCGGTGCCGGAAGGTTAATTGATGGGGTTAGCTAACGCGAAGCTCTTGATCGAAGCCCCGGTAAACGGCGGCCGTAACTATAACGGTCCTAAGGTAGCGAAATTCCTTGTCGGGTAAGTTCCGACCTGCACGAATGGCGTAACGATGGCGGCGCTGTCTCCACCCGAGACTCAGTGAAATTGAAATCGCTGTGAAGATGCAGTGTATCCGCGGCTAGACGGAAAGACCCCGTGAACCTTTACTATAGCTTTGCACTGGACTTTGAATTTGCTTGTGTAGGATAGGTGGGAGGCTTTGAAGCGTGGACGCCAGTCTGCGTGGAGCCAACCTTGAAATACCACCCTGGCAACTTTGAGGTTCTAACTCAGGTCCGTTATCCGGATCGAGGACAGTGTATGGTGGGTAGTTTGACTGGGGCGGTCTCCTCCTAAAGAGTAACGGAGGAGTACGAAGGTGCGCTCAGACCGGTCGGAAATCGGTCGTAGAGTATAAAGGCAAAAGCGCGCTTGACTGCGAGACAGACACGTCGAGCAGGTACGAAAGTAGGTCTTAGTGATCCGGTGGTTCTGTATGGAAGGGCCATCGCTCAACGGATAAAAGGTACTCCGGGGATAACAGGCTGATACCGCCCAAGAGTTCATATCGACGGCGGTGTTTGGCACCTCGATGTCGGCTCATCACATCCTGGGGCTGAAGCCGGTCCCAAGGGTATGGCTGTTCGCCATTTAAAGTGGTACGCGAGCTGGGTTTAGAACGTCGTGAGACAGTTCGGTCCCTATCTGCCGTGGACGTTTGAGATTTGAGAGGGGCTGCTCCTAGTACGAGAGGACCGGAGTGGACGAACCTCTGGTGTTCCGGTTGTCACGCCAGTGGCATTGCCGGGTAGCTATGTTCGGAATAGATAACCGCTGAAAGCATCTAAGCGGGAAACTAGCCTCAAGATGAGATCTCACTGGAACCTTGAGTTCCCTGAAGGGCCGTCGAAGACTACGACGTTGATAGGTTGGGTGTGTAAGCGCTGTGAGGCGTTGAGCTAACCAATACTAATTGCCCGTGAGGCTTGACCATATAACACCCAAGCAATTTGCGTCGAAAGGCCAGATTGCGGTGTGTGAAGACGAGATGAACCGAAAGTTCGACGCTCACAAAACACCGAAAGCTATCACATACCCAATTTGCTGAAGCGAGGCCAACAGGTCACGACTCAGTACCCGAATTTCTTGACGACCATAGAGCATTGGAACCACCTGATCCCATCCCGAACTCAGTAGTGAAACGATGCATCGCCGATGGTAGTGTGGGGTTTCCCCATGTGAGAGTAGGTCATCGTCAAGATTAAATTCCAGAACCCCATTTGCGAAAGCAGATGGGGTTTTGTTTTATGTAGAAACTCATGAATTTCATCGGAGCGATGCTAACGCAACGATCCGATACACAGAATTTCTTGACGACCATAGAGCATTGGAACCACCTGATCCCATCCCGAACTCAGCAGTGAAACGATGCATCGCCGATGGTAGTGTGGGGTTTCCCCATGCGAGAGTAGGTCATCGTCAAGATTAAATTCCGAAACCCCTGTCTGTTAAACAGACAGGGGTTTTGTCGTTTAGAGCCGCTGGTGGGTGTGGTCCCCACTAACGGATCAGAACTGGTAACTGACGGTCGCGCTCAAGTTACGTTTCTCTCCTAGATAGCAGAAGTTCAGACTGGCACAGGACGCTACATAAGTTTCATTGGTCAAATTGTTCGCATTAAGCCGCACATCCACGCCCTTCAAACCGACCTTACCTAAGTCATATCCTACCGACGCGTCGTACAGCGTATAGGAAGGCACCTTCATCGTATTCTCCGCATCTGCCCAGCTATAACCTACATACCGCACGCCACCTCCAAGCCTCAACCCATCCAGTGCGCCAATCTCAAACTTATAGTCAGCCCAGATCGACGCCATATGACGAGGTGCCTGCGTCGGCGAGTTACCCTTGTTCTCAATCAGATTGTCAGCAGTGCTCAAGGTACTCACCATCGACTTGGAGTACTCGATATCGGTAAAGGTATAGCTGCCCAAGAGCTTGAGGTTATCGGTTAGCTGCATGTGCGCCTCCAATTCCAGCCCCTGCGAGCGCACAGCGCCGACACCACGATAGAAGTTTTCCTGCGGTAGCTTGGTTGCCAGATTTTCCTGATCGATGCGAAACCACGATGCCGTGAACAAGTTTTCGGTGCCTGGCGGCTGATACTTCAACCCTACTTCCCACTGTGTCCCATCGGTAGGTGCCAGCGGAGTGCCTGTACTGTCGGAATAGGAGTTGGGATTGAACGACTCGGAGTAGCTGACATAGGGTGCCAGGCCACTATCAAACAGGTACAACGCACCTGCGCGTCCAGTGAGTTTAGTGCGCTTATCACCGATCTCAGTACCCGCTGGCCGATTCGTCTCTGCAACGCGGTTTTCGTCAGAGGTCTGTACCCAGTCCTGACGCAACCCCAATGAAAACCGCCATTTATCCATTTCGATCAGGTCTTGCAGATAAACCCCGGTCTGCTCTAACCGTCGTAGATAGCTGGTAGGGCTGTAATAGCTGATAGCGGAGTTGCCGTAGGTGGGGTTAAACGCATTGATTGACTCAAGCGACCCACTCGTCCAATCCACCACTGTTTTACGCCGTTGATAGTCCGCACCCAACAGCGTGGTGTGCTTGGTCGCCCCAGTAAAAAATTCAGCCTGCAACATGTTGTCGATGATGAATGCATGCAGCTTCTCATCACCGCCCGAGTAATAGCGATTCAGCTCATTACTGGTCGGAGTGGTCCAGCCATAGGCGTACACCTGATCCAATTGCACCTTGGAATCCAGGTAGCGAAAGTTCTGTCGTGCGGTTAACACATCATCGAAGCGATGCTCAAACTGATAGCCGAACGACTGCTGGTCTCGCTTGTAGCCGTCAACTCCGGGCTCACCTTCAAAGAAGTGGTTGGAGATTCGCTGCCCATTGCGCTGATGCAGTGTGCCATCCGCTGGCATCCCGCTGTGATAGCCGCCATCAGGATCATGCTGAAGATAGGCCTGTAACGTCAGTGAAGTATCGTCGGTAAAGTCGATGCTCAGAGTTGGCGCCAATGCGTAGCGCTTCTCCTTGGCGTAGTCGAATTGGGTGTCGGATTTATCCGCCAGCCCTGTCAGTCGATAGGCGATGCGCTTGTCTTCATCCACTGGGCCGCTGAAGTCAAATCCCATCCCCCGTTGCCCGTTGCTTCCCACTGTCGCTTGAACCTGGTGATAAGGCTCGAACAGCGGCTTCTTGCTGGTCAGTGCCACCAAGCCGCCGGGCGAGCTGCGCCCATACAGTACCGAGGAAGGCCCCTTGAGAATGTCCACGCGCTCCAGGAAATACGGATCAACTTGCATCGTGCTATAGGTGCCGCTGTCCCCCATGGACTTCAAACCATCAAGGTAAATGTTATCCACCGAGCCATCATTGAAACCGCGCATCGCCACGTAGTCATACCGATGCGTTGCGCCATAGGGGTTGGTCAGCACGCCAGGTGTGTAACGCATGGCTTGGGAAACGGTCTGGGAGCCTTGGTCATCCATTTGCTCACGCGTCACTACCGAAACCGATTGCGAGGTCTCCAGTAGGGCGGTGCTAGTCTTGGTAGCGATCTGGCTGTGAGTCGCGTTGTAGCCTTCCATGCTCCCAAGGGCATTGCCCAAGGCGAAACCCTTGATGTCGGTGGTCGGTAGAGTCAGCGCGTTGCTTTCCGGCAGCACCTGCAAGACAAAGCTGACACCGTCTCCGGATACTGCCTGCAACCCTGTGCCTTCTAGCAGACGAGTAAAACCCTGCTCGGCAGAGTAGTCACCTTTTAGCCCCACCGACTGCCGGCCCTGAGTTTGTGCAGGCGTGCTGGACAGAGTAATGCCAGCCCGTCGAGAGAACTCATTGAGCACCTCGCTCAGCGGTCCTGCAGGTATCTCGTAGTGTTGATTAACCAGCTCTGCGCTGCCTTCTGTGGCCAAGACAGTGATCGGCACCGTACTGATACCCAGCGCCGTCGATAGCAATGCTGCGCGTATGGCTTGACCCAATAGGGGGTAGGAAGAGTCGCAAGTATTGCGGGGAAAACACACAGGCATGATCAAGATCCGTAGAGGCCGGTAAGGGCAGATTGATTGGCTTACTGACTAAGCCGGACTCTGGGAAAAAAGCCGCCAAAAAAAGTAAAAATCAGACCCTCCGCTCCAGGCTCACCCACCAAGGCGTGCGATAGCGCACGTGTACCGGCAGTGTGCGCGCAAGTATCGCCAGCAACTTATCGGTGTCCTCCAGACGGAACACACCCGATAGCCGTAAATCTGCAATATCCATCGAGCAGCCCAAATGGCCAGGGCGATAACGCCCAACTTCTGAAAGGAAATCGGCGAGTCGCATATTTCGAGTCACAATCAGCCCATCCGCCCACGCAGCAACGTCCATATCCGGTGGAGGAACAAGCATGGCTTCGGTCTGACGCAGGAGGTAACTCTCTCCCGCGCGAACGCGCGTCGAAAGTCCATCAGGTCTGTGAGGTGAGTGAATCACTACATTACCGCTGACCACATTCAAGCGTGTGCAGTCGTTGTCCTGGCGAACGGTAAAGCGCCCTTCGATGCCTTCGAGCAAGCCATGGCGCGTTTGAACCAACAAGGGGGCAGACAAAGCAGCGCCGCAGGTCACCAGCATTTCCCCACGCACCAATGTGATCAGACGCTGCAGCGCTTTGAAATCCAGGTCTACCGCACTGTCTGTGTTGAGTTGCAGGCGAGTGCCCTCGGGCAGTTGCATGTTGCGGCGCTCGCCGGTGGCTGTTGCGAAGTCAGAAGTCCAGCGCTGCCAACCGCTCAGATCCCGGCTTACCCATACCGCCGAACCCACCAACAGTGCTCCGGACAATAGCTTCAGTGCCTGCCGCCGCCCAAGGCCCTGAGCACTGTTTTCCAGTGCCCTGTGCGTCTCGGGGATCGCGGTCAGCTGGCTATTCAGCTCCTGCTGCAGCGCCTGAACCCGTTGCCAAGCCAGTTCATGATCATGATGAGCTTCGCGCCAGTGCTCACATTGCACGAGCAACTGAGTGTTGGCGCTGTTGTTACGCAAGCGCAGCATCCAACTGATAGCCTGCTTGACCACCCTAGGATCTGGGCCGCAGCGTGTGGAGTTATCCATGGGTGCCATAACGCAGGACGTAGCAGTGATAAAGCGCCTCGGCGACATAACGTTCAACTGACCTCAGTGAGATACCCATCTGCTGCGCGATCAGTTTGTACGTTAGCCCATCACACTGGGCCATCAGAAATGCCTTACGCACCTTGGGTTTCAAGCCTTCCAAAAGCCGGGCGATGTCCTCCAGCAACTCCAGCACCGATACTCGCGCCTCAGCACTCGGCGCCAACGCTTCGGGCAGATGGGCGATTGATTCGAGATAGGCCCGTTCGATCTCCTCGCGGCGCCAGTGATCAATGACTAAACCTCGGGCAATTGTGCGCAAAAATGCCCGTGGCGCCTTGAGTTCAAAACGCTCGGTTCTCTGCAGCAGGCGTACGAAGGTGTCTTGAGCCAGGTCTGCAGCATCGGCTGCATTACCCAGGCGGCTGCGCAGCCAAGTGTTCAGCCAGTTGTGGTGGGTGCAGTAAAGCGCCTGCACAACGTTTTCTTCACACGAGATGTACTCAGAGGGCGGCATGTAAACGAGCTCGGCCAGACGTCACAAATGATAATTAGTCGCATTGTTTGATAGGCGGAAAAAATTTGCAACTCTGGTCCTTGTACGACAACCACTGGTCGGTTTCCTACTTAAAAAGAAGATCTTTCCCACAAACCCCTAAGTTTTGCTTCGACGTGGCCGAAAGCCTGATAAGCCATGTGTGCACCGAAATAGAGCGGCCTGAGAAGCTGCCGACACCGTTACATGGAATGCTCCATTCGGCCCGCTCACCCCCCTTTGGCAAAAAGAAGTCGATGAAATGAATCTCAAATTCAGTCATAAAATTTTGTTGGCCGCGTCAGGCGTTGTGGTTCTGGCCTTCGCGTTATTTACCCTTTACAACGACTATCTGCAGCGCAGCACCATCAAGCAGAACCTGGAGTCGTCTATTCAGCAGTCTGGTGAGCTCACCGCCAGCAGCGTGCAGAACTGGCTCAGCGGTCGAATATTGGTGCTCGAAAGCCTGACGCAAAACGTTGCCCACCAAGGCAGTGGGGCTGACCTCCCGGGGTTGGTCGATCAACCAGCGTTCACTTCGAACTTCCAGTTCACCTATGTTGGCCAAACTAACGGGGTGTTCACCCAGCGCCCGGACGCAAAGATGCCTGACGGTTACGACCCTCGTCAGCGTCCTTGGTACAAACAAGCGGTGGCTGCCGATAAACCCATGCTCACGCCGCCCTATATGGCCGCAGTGGGAGGGCAGATCGTAACGATCGCCATGCCGGTGAAAAAGAATGGCGAGTTGCTCGGCGTGGTCGGCGGAGACCTGAGCCTGCAAACCCTGGTGAAGATCATCAACTCGGTGGATTTCGGCGGTATCGGCCATGCGTTCCTGGTCAGCGGTGACGGCCAAGTCATCGTCAGCCCTGACGAAGACCAAGTGATGAAAAACCTCAAGGATATCTATCCTGGCATCAGCCTGCGCATCGAGAAACTTAACCAGGAGGTCGTCCTCAAAGGCCAGGATCGCATCCTGTCGTTCACGCCTATCAGTGGCTTGCCTGGTGCTGATTGGTATATCGGTCTGTCGATTGATAAAGACAAAGCCTACGCACCGCTGGGTAAATTCCGTACGTCCGCATTGATTGCCATGCTGATCGCCGTCGTCGCGATTGCCGTGCTCTTGAGCTTGCTGATCCAAGTGCTGCTGCGGCCCCTGACCACCATGGGTATTGCCATGCAGGACATTGCCCAAGGCGAGGGCGACCTGACCCGCCGCCTGGCGGTCACCAGCAAAGACGAGTTCGGAGAAGTGGGCAGTGCGTTCAACCGGTTCGTGGAGCGTATTCACGCCTCGATTTCCGAAGTGTCCTCAGCCACACGCCAGGTGCATGACTTGTCCCAGCGTGTGATGGCGTCGTCCAATGCCTCGATCATCGGCTCTGACGAGCAGAGCGCACGCACCAACAGCGTGGCCGCAGCCATCAACGAGCTGGGCGCCGCTACCCAGGAAATCGCACGTAACGCCGCCGACGCTTCACAGCACGCCAGTGGTGCCAGCGAGCAGGCCGACGATGGGCGCAAAGTAGTTGAGCAAACCATCCTGGCAATGTCGGAGCTGTCGCAAAAGATCAGCCTGTCTTGCACCCAGATCGAAACTCTGAACGCCAGCACTGACAACATCGGCCACATCCTTGATGTGATCAAAGGTATTTCCCAGCAAACCAACCTGCTGGCATTGAACGCGGCCATCGAAGCGGCTCGTGCCGGTGAAGCAGGACGCGGATTTGCCGTGGTCGCTGATGAGGTGCGTAACCTGGCTCACCGTACCCAGGAGTCGGCTGAAGAGATTCATAAAATGATCACTTCGCTGCAAGTGGGTTCGCGTGAGGCAGTGACCACCATGAATGCCAGTCAGACCTCCAGTGAAGAAAGCGTTCAAGTGGCCAACCAGGCGGGCGAGCGCCTGGTCAGCGTTACGCAGCGAATCGTCGAGATCGACGGCATGAACCAGTCCGTCGCTGCGGCCACCGAGGAACAGACTGCCGTGGTGGAAACCCTCAACGTCGACATCAACCAGATCAACCTGCTGAACCAACAGGGCGTGACCAATCTCAACGAAACCCTGAAGGACTGCGATGCGCTCTCGCAACAAGCCAATCGGTTGAAGCAGCTGGTCGATAGCTTCAAGATTTGATCTGCCGAGTGTGTGGTAGGAGCGAGCGATTTCGCTCCTACCGCTTTGCCAGCAAGCGGCGGACATTCTCCAGGGCGCTGTCGACGAACCCCTGCACAAACTGTTCAAATCCCTCCTGCCCCTTGTCTTCGGGCTCGGCAATAACGGTCCAGGTTACCTTGGAGCACTGTTCTCCAAGTGCTTCTACGTTGATTGCCGCCCACAACCTGGCCACGCCCAGGGTGTTGTAGATCGTGGTCCAGGTCATGCGCATCGCATGCTCATCCCGGCTATTGAGCTGTTCCACCACGAGGTTGCCATCGTGGAAAAACTTCGTGCGCAACGCGCCCACACCGGCGCCGGTCATTTCGATATGCGTCAGGGCAGGAATGAATGCATCGAAGCCCCCGAACTGACCCACCGCGTTCCAGAGGTGGCTGGCAGGGCAATCGACCACGACGCAGGCGACGATCGGCGCGCCGTTCGGGTTGCGGATTAACGTATCAGGTTGCAGCGGTTTCATGAGGTTGTCCTGAGGCGTTTCAAAGAAAGCCGATGGCCTTGAGGTAGTTACAGCCTTTGCTCAACAGCACCGAATCTTTTTCGGGGTAGGACTCCCCCATCTGCTGAACACCGTGCCGCGCGTTGTCGTGGCGAATCGTCGAAGTGTCGCCGATGTCCTCATCCAGGCGATCAAGGTAGAAACCAAGTACGCCAAACATTGCGTTGTCCGGTCCCACCGTTCGTAACGCCTGCTGCCATTGCGCAATGCTCACTCGTTCGAAGGGGTGGCCTGCCTGGCTGAATGCATCCAGGTAGCGCTCCCAACTCAAGGGTTGTGGGTTATGCAGGTTGAACACGTTTCTGTCGGCCTCAAAGCGGCCGCAGTGGAACGCCATGAAGCGCGCCAGAAAATCCACAGGCATCAAATCGAAGTTCAAATCCAAATGCGGCAGCAAGCCCAGTTGCAGAGACCCCTTGAGCATCAACATCAGGCGGTTTTTTTGCGGCTGGCAGACACCGTTGCGGCTGTTGAAACTGATATTCCCGGGACGATAGATATTCACCCAGGCACCTTGGGCGAGTGCGCCTCCCAGCTGCCGCTCGGCAACCCACTTGGACAGGTTGTAGCCGTTCTTGATGTACAGCGGCAATGTGGTCGCCGCAGGTGTTTCCAGCACATGTCCCCGCGAATTGATGCTGCTGGAGGCCGACAGTGTCGAGACAAAATTGAAGACTTTTTTGCTGCGTGTTTCACATAAACGCAGGCATTCGAATATGGGGTCGACGTTGTCCCTCGCCAGTGAGAGGTAGTCCAGTACGTGGTTGACCCGTGCCGCGTTGTGCACCAGTGCGCCGAAATCCTCTGCAAGGGCGTCGTACACCTCACGGCTCAAGCCCAATTGCGGCTGGCTGATATCGGCCGCGAAGACGTGCACCCGGCTCAGGTCAAGGTGTGCCAGGCGGTACTCGCGCAACGCCTCGGTAAACCGGGCCATCGCGGTATTCCCCGGCTCCTCGCGTACCAGGCAGGCAACCTGGGTTGCACCGCCGGCCAGTAAGGCTTCGACGATATGGCTGCCGACGAAACTGTTGGCCCCCGTCACGATCACTTTGCGGGGATCCCCCGCACGGTCTTGTGTCAGCGTGTTGATCACCCACTTCCGCTGGGCATCCCGAATCGCCTGAGCAAAGGGAGCATCGGGCCGTTCACCTTTCTCCAGCAGGGTTGCGAGGGTACGGATCGTCGGTACTTCCAGGAAGTGACCTAGCGTGAAACCACCGCCGAATTGCTCGCGAACACGCAGCATCAGCATCGACAGCAACATTGAATGACCGCCTAGATCGAAGAAGCTGTCATCCATGGACAGCCGATCAACGGGCAACGCCAGCAACTCACCCCACAGGCTGCTTAACCGCGTTTGAAACGGGGTGCATGCAGTGCAAGGAGAAGGCCGCAAAGGGGGCTCAAACGGTAGCGCCAACAGGGTTTTACGGTCGACTTTTCCATTGCAGGTGTACGGCATACCCGCCAACTCGACCCAACCGTCGGGCTGCATGTAATCCGGCAGCCACAGCCGCACATATTGCTGCAGGCCTGCCACCGTAGCACCCGGTTCAGGCTGGGCGACAAAACATCGGATTCTGTTTTCACCATCGATAACTACCGCCACCTGGCGATACAACCGGCTGTTGCGCAGGCATTGCTCAATTTCCTGAGGCTCAATCCGAAAGCCACGGATCTTCACCTGATCGTCGCATCGCCCACCCAGCACAATGCCCTCGGTGGTCCACTTGGCCAGGTCGCCGCTGCGGTAGGCCTGCAGGTTCCGGCCACCGGGCACTGTCAGTTCGACGAAAGCGCTGGCCGCTTGTTGCGGTTCGTTCACATATCCCAGGCTTACCCCAGGGCCGATGATGTACACCTCGCCCATCACCTGTTCATCCACCGGTTGCAGGTCGGCATCAAGGATCAGCACCTGGCTATTGGCAATGGGCAGGCCAAGGCTGCGGTTGCTGTCGCCGACCTGCATCACCCGATGGGTGACCAATACCGTCGCCTCTGTAGGGCCGTAGAGGTTGTGAAACTGACATTGCCCCGCCAGTCGCTCGATCACATGAGGCTCGCACGCATCGCCTCCCGTCAGCAGGTGCGTTAGCCCCAACCAGGCGTCGGGCGGCAGGATGTTGAGCAGGGCGGGCGGCAGAAAGGCGTGGGTGACACAGTGCTGGTGGAGCATTTCAAGCAGTTGGTGAGGATCGCGCCGTTGCTCTTCGCTTGGGACGACCAACTCGGCACCGGCTATCAAGGCAGGGAAAATATCGATCAGCGACGAATCGAAGCTCAACGGCGAGAACTGCAGGACGCGGCTCTGCGCGTCCAAACCCATGCAGCGCTTGAACCACGCCGTGAAGTGCGCCAGGTTGTATTGGCTGAGCAGCACGCCCTTGGGCCGGCCGGTGGTGCCCGATGTATAAAGCGCGATGCAGGGGGCATCTGGGTGCGGGCGTTGGCGTATCAACGGGCGTGTGATGTCGGCGTCGAGGGGAGCGACACTGCGCACATCCACTGACACAAAACGCCCCCGCAATGGATGCTGACCGGCGTCCAGCAATACGCGAGCCCCCGCGCTTTCGAGCATGACGTGATGGCGTTGAGCGGGCTGCTCGGTGCCGAGCGGCATGTACACCGCGCCACAGCCCAGCACTGCGAGAATACTGGCGTATAGCTCAGTGGATTTTTCCAGGTACACACCCACCACCGGCGGCGCGTCTGCGGTGTCCAGCAAGGGCAGCAATCGTTGCTGGATCGCCAGGGCGTGGCGATGCAATTGACGGTAGGTCACCTGGCTGCCGGCGATGTTCAGCGCTGGGCGTTCGGCGAAGGTGTGCAGGCTGGCCTGCAGTTGTTCGATTGGCGACACCCGCGCTTCCTGCATCAACGTGAGGTCTGCCGTACGGTTGAATCGATGAAGAAACGCCAGCGCCTCCAAGGCTCGCAAGTCCTGCTCGGGCCACTCATTGGCAACTGCGGTTGCAGAAAAGTACCCTGGATCGCGGGCGAAGCCACTGACGTGCAGCACGACCCATTCGACCAGCGCACCCATCGCCTGCTGGCGCAGCCGGTGACCGTTTCCACTGGGCTCGTCGGCGATGTGCAGTACGGCAACTGTCCGCCAGTCGTGCGCATAAGCGCGCACTTGCAGCTGGGGCAGCCCGCCGTCGGCGACCGGACCAATGCCCACGCGCAGGCGAATCCATGGGGTTTGGTCAGCGTGGATCGGCGGTGGTTGGCTGCCATCGTCAATCAACAGGTCGAGGGCGTCGTCGCTTGAGATATGCCCGTATTGCTCAAGCACTTGCCGGATATCGTTCAAAGCGCTGCTGGCGCCGCTCCAGCCAATGTTCAGTCGCCTCATGTGGGCCTCCCGGACGCTGGCAGGTAGTCGTTCAACGCCTGCGCAACACTGGGTGTCTGCAATAAACCGCTGTGCTGAAGGAAGGTCATGATATTGCCCATCAATGGGTGATGGCGGCTGATGGGGAACGCCAGTGCCATGACCTCATCGCGCAGTGCATTGCGTACTTTGTCATTGATGTCCAGATGATCAACCAGATGCAGGTCGAAGTTCTTCTGCAGGTCGTTGGTCAGGTAATGCGCCAGGAACGTCGGCAGCACTTGAGCGATGCTGTCGCGGTCATCGGCACTCGCGGCCTGCCAATAAATGCGCACCAGCCGCGTCCAGAATTGCGCGTGGCGACCTTCGTCAAACAAGTGGTCGGCCATCAAGCCGCGAACCGACGCTTTGACACTGTTGTCCTTGGAAAACGCTGCTACATCCTGGGTGACGGTGTTTTCGGCGATGGCCACGCCAATCAACTCCACCGCATCGCTCAGGTGAGCGGGTGCCAGGGCTTGTGCCGCCGGCAGCGCGCGGCTCAACTCGATTTGCCCGGGCAGGTCCAGCGGTTGTATGCCCGTCATGGCCACCGTCTGTTGCAGAAAATCCAGTGCAACCAGCGCGTGATAGTCCTCGTCCACCACAACGGTCATCGCGTCAACGCGGCAGGCGAGGGGGAAGGGCAGCGAGAAGCGATTCTTGGCTATGCTGCGGGCAGTTTTATCGACGATTTCAGTCTCGAAGATGACCACGTCATTGATGAACTTGTAAAAGCTTTGCACCAGCACGAAGTCGCGCCACTGCGGGCAATGTTGAACAAGGGCTGTGCTGAGTACCAATGGCTGGCGGCACAAGGGGTAGATCAACTTGTCATCGTTTTCCAGCAGGCGGCGAGGGCGTGTGCGAACGGTTGCGCGGCGCTCCCAATCTTCGGCAATGGCGGGGTAATTGGCAGTGTTCATGGGCGTACCCCTTGCAACGAGACCCGCAACTCGTCCCATAAGTCGATGCGACTTTGCATGGCGGCGAGGGCTGTATCCCCGGCTTGTTGGGCATACGCTGGATCTGCACTGAGCAGACGTTCGAGCAGTTGCTCCGCCGCCGGGCCATGATCCTGTGTATCCAGTTCGATGTGGCGCTTGAGATAGCCGCACAAGGTAGGCGCCTGATGCAGGATCGACGCATCCGCTTGCAGGATGCGCTCAAATATCGCGGGGATGACATGCTCGCGGCCGTAAAGAAACGCAGCCGCCACACAGTGCGTGGGCGCGTTTACCGCGACGCATAACGTTGCCCTGACAAAACGGGCCACCCCGGCCGGCGGCGCAACCTCGTGCAAGGCCATATCTGCCGTCGCGCCTTGACGCAGGAGCGCAACGAAACGGTTGATTGCAGAGGTGCTGGCGCCGACCTCGGCCATGGCTTCCAGGTACAGCTCGAAGTGGCTGCAATGGCCTCCACGGGGATGCGTGTCTGACTCTTCGCTCAGCACTATTTCATTGATCAGGCGTGCAGCTTGCGGGTCGCAGGGTGGCAGCCAGGGCAAGTGAGTGCAGGTCAGGTCCTGTTGCAGGCGTTTGGTGAGTGTCATGAAGTCCCAAACAGCGAAAACATGGCCTTCCATAAAGTGTCGTAACTTGCTAAGTGAAGTTATTTCCGCAAATAACGGATGGCTGTATAACTGCAGTTTTTTTTGTTCCAGTAACGGTTGATGCATGGTTGATGCCTATAAATTATTGCGTCTGCTGTAGAAACAGCGATGGGCTTTTGTGATTGGCAAAAAGATAAGTAGATGTAAACCAGGCATGGCCAGGAAAGCCGCCCGCGCGCGTGAGGCGCTGAGTGAGTGGCCTGGTTTAGTAATAAAAGATAATAGGCGGGTTAAACAATTTGGCGAGCATACAAATATGTTAGAAGTTTTTCTAAATAATATGTGCTGTCAGTTAGTTGCGTTATTGAAGTCGGAAGTTTCTTCAGTGCGGGCCTCTGTCCAATGGGCAGTGACCCGCAGCTCTTGATGGGCTAGGCGGGAGAGCGAGGTTCTGCTGAATGACTTACCTGGCGTCGGCTTCCAGGCCATTCAGGTAGGTAGTGATCACCTCCATCCCGCGCATCAAGTGATTGCGTAACGTCAGGATGCTTTCAGCGACGTGTTTGTGCGCCACGAGGTTCAGCAGTTCACGGTGATCTTCCTGGGATGTCTCCCCCAGCCCCATTGCTTCAAGGTTGAAACGCAGGAAGCGCTCTTCCTCATTCAGCCCGTGCTCTACCAATTTGAGTAGTCGCTGGTTGGGCGCCTTGCCATACAGCGTCATGTGAAACAGGCGATTAAGGCGACCAATCTCGGCGTAGTCTTTTTCCTGTTCTAAGGCACAGATGAAGGTGTCTGCCTCGGCGATATCAGCTTCGGTCAGCAAGGGAATCGACAGGCGCAGCGCCTCAGACTCCAGCAACATACGCAGCTCATAGGTCTCAGCTGAATTGTCTTCGATCAGCGGTGCAACCACGGCGCCTTTGTGGGTGACCACATGCAACAGTGACTGCGCCTCCAGCTGGCGCAAGGCTTCACGCACCGGCATGCGGCTGACCCCGAACAGGCTGGCCAGCTCTTGCTGGCGCATGGCGGTCCCGCAGGGCAATCGGCCGTCCAGGATGGCATTGCGCAGGGTTTCTTCAATCACGGAGCGAGCAAGATGGGCGGGAATAGGCCCGCTGATCTTGATGCTGTTCAAAGGGTTCGGCTTCTGCGTCACGGTTACGCTATCCTCCTTATTGGAAAAGTGGTGGCTAATTGGATCCAATGCACACTAGAGGCTGCCCATAGGCTTGTCAAACGGCCACGGTTTCGGCTTGTAAGCGTTTCAACATGCTGTTCAGACGGCCCACGTCTGGGTCTTGCGGGGTCTTACACGGCATTGGCATGCTGCGACATTCCCGCATATAGATATTCTCTAACGGTATTTAAATTGCCGTTCTTATATCTATAAAGTCACTCTCCTGTCTGACCGGGAGTGAACTCATGTCTGCCACCTCTACTGTTCCAACAGCGATCCCTACCGCCCAAACGTTCGAGATTCGCCCGCTGCCCGGCAGCGTCGGCGCCGAAGTTATTGGCCTGGACCTGTCCCGGCCAGTCAATGACCAGGATTTCGCCCGTATCCACCGTGCGCACCTGGATCACCATGTGGTGGTCTTTCGCGACCAACGTATCACCCCCGAACAACAGATTGCCTTCAGCCGTCGCTTTGGCGTGTTGCAGATCCACGTGCTCAAACAGTTCCTGCTGGCCAACCACCCGGAAATCCTGATCGTCTCCAACATCATCGAAAACGGCCAATCCATCGGCCTGGGCGACGCGGGAAAATTCTGGCATTCGGACCTGTCTTATAAAGAACTGCCGAGCCTTGGCTCGATGCTGCATGCCCAGGAGCTGCCCTGCGAAGGCGGCGACACCTTATTCGCCGACATGCACAAAGCCTGGGACCAACTGCCCGATCACCTGCGCAATGCGGTGGATGGGCGCAGCGCCGCCCACTCCTACACCGCGCGCTACAGCGAGACCAAATTCGAAGGCAACTGGCGCCCCACGCTCACCCCCGAGCAGTTGGCGCAGGTCGCAGAAGTGGTGCACCCGATTGTGCGCACTCACCCTGAAAACGGTCGCAAGGCGCTGTTCGTCAGTGAAGGCTTCACCACCCGCATCGTCGGCCTGCCCGAAGACGAAAGCCGCGACCTGCTCACCCAGCTCTACGCCCACAGCGTGCTGGCGCAGAACATCTATCGCCACCAATGGCAGCCCCACGACCTGGTGTTCTGGGACAACCGCTCGTTGATCCACCTCGCCGCCGGTTGCCCGAGCCATCTGCGCCGCAAGCTGTTTCGCACCACCATCCAGGGCGACGCGCCTTTCTGATTCGGAGCATGACCATGTCCAGGAACATTCCATTTGCACGATTGGCCGCCACCGTTGGGCTGGGTATCAGCCTGCTGGCCGGCAGCCTAGTAGCCCCGGCGGTTGCCCAGGCGGAAGGAGAGATCCGCATCGCCGAACAATTCGGCATCGTTTACCTGCTGCTCAATGTAGTGCGCGACCAGAATCTCATCGAGAAATACGGCAAGCAGGAAGGTATCGACATCAAGGTCGACTGGACCCAGCTCTCCGGTGGCGCGGCAGTCAACGATGCGCTGCTTTCCGGCTCCATCGACATCGCCGGTGCCGGCGTCGGCCCACTGCTGACCATCTGGGATCGCACCCACGGCAAGCAGAACGTCAAGGCCGTAGCGTCACTGGGCAACTTCCCGTACTACCTGGTCAGCAACAATCCCAAGGTCAAGACCATTGCCGACTTCACCGACCAGGACCGCATCGCCGTGCCTGCGGTGGGCGTTTCGGTGCAGTCGCGCTTCCTGCAATATGCCGCCGCCAAGCAGTGGGGCGATAAGGAATTCAATCGCCTCGACAAGTACACCGTCGCCGTCCCGCACCCTGACGCCACCGCCGCGTTGATCGCTGGCGGTACCGAGCTGACCGGGCACTTTTCCAACCCGCCATTCCAGGATCAGGCCCTGGCCAACCCCAATGTGCATGTGGTGTTGAACACCTATGACCTGCTCGGCCCCAACTCACCGACGGTGTTGTTCGCCACCGAGAAATTCCGCAATGACAACCCGAAAACCTACAAGGCGTTTGTCGAGGCATTGACCGAAGCCGCACAATTTGCCCAGAACGACAAAGGCGCCGCCGCCGACACCTACATCCGCGTGACCAAGGCCAAGATCGACCGCGCCGAGCTGCTCAAGATCATCGACAACCCGCAGTTCGAATTCAGCGTCACGCCGAAAAATACTTACCCGCTGGCGGAATTCCTCTACCGCGTCGGCGCCATTAAAAACAAGCCTGAATCGTGGAAGGACTACTTCTTCCAGGACGCCAAACCCCTGCAAGGAAGCTGAGATGAACGCGCCCCTGCAAGGCCACACGGCCAGCAACCTGCACACCGCCGAGCCGTTGCTGGCGGTGGATAACGTCAGCCTCGAATACCGCACCCCCGAGCGCGTGGTGCGGGCCACCCATCAGGTCAGTTTCGAGATCGACCCGGCTGACCGCTACGTGCTGCTCGGCCCTTCGGGCTGCGGCAAATCCACCTTGCTCAAGTCCATCGCCGGGTTTATCAAACCTTGCGAGGGCGAGATTCGTTTGCTGGGGCAAAAGGTCGAGCAACCGGGCCCGGACCGCATCGTGGTGTTTCAGGAATTCGACCAACTGCCGCCGTGGAAAACCGTCAAGCAAAACGTAATGTTCCCGCTGCTGGCGTCCAAGACCCTCAAGCGCCGCGAAGCTGAAGAACGCGCCCTGCATTACCTCGACAAAGTCGGCCTGAGTGCCTTCGCCGACGCCTACCCCCACACATTATCCGGCGGCATGAAGGCCCGCGTGGCCATCGCCCGTGCCCTGGCCATGCAGCCGAAAATCCTGTTGATGGACGAGCCCTTCGCCGCCCTCGATGCCCTCACCCGGCGCAAGATGCAGGAAGAATTGCTGCTGCTCTGGGCAGAGGTGCGCTTCACCCTGTTGTTCGTCACCCACTCCATCGAAGAAGCACTGGTGGTGGGTAATCGCATCCTGTTGCTGTCCCCCCATCCGGGGCGCGTACGCGCAGAAATCCACAGCCATCAATACGACCTGCACAGCCTGGGCGGTGTTGACTTCCAGGCGTCGGCGCGACGGATTCATCGCTTGCTGTTCGATGAAACCAGCGCCGCGGAACCCGAGTTGGGTTTTGCCGACATCCGCATCGCTTACTAAGAGGGCAACCCATGCGCCAGGAATATGAAGTCACCCTCGAACCGCTGCTCAGTGTCCCCGTGGAGCGCGAATTGCCCCTGCGCCAACGCCTGTGGCAACAAGGCTGGCTGCGCAAGGGCCTGATCCTGATTGTGCTCGCGATCCTCTGGGAAGCCGTGGCGCGCTACCAGAACAACGACCTGCTGCTGCCGAGCTTTCTGCAGACGTCCGCCGCGTTGTACGACGGCCTGCTCAGCGGCGAATTGCTGAGCAAGGTGAGCATCTCGCTGGTGGTGCTGATCAAGGGTTACCTGATCGGCATTGTGCTGGCGTTTGCCCTGACCACCTTGGCCGTGTCGACCCAATTGGGCCGCGACCTGTTGAGCACCCTGACCTCGATGTTCAACCCGCTGCCAGCCATTGCGTTATTGCCGCTGGCGCTGCTGTGGTTCGGCCTGGGCCAGAACAGCCTGATTTTCGTGCTGGTGCATTCGGTGTTGTGGGCGCTGGCGCTCAACACCTATTCAGGGTTTCTCGGCGTGTCCGAGACGTTGCGCATGGCCGGTCGCAACTATGGTCTGAAGGGCATGCGCTTTGTGCTGTTTATCCTGATCCCGGCCGCGCTGCCGTCGATCCTCGCCGGCCTGAAAATCGGCTGGGCATTTGCCTGGCGCACGCTGATCGCCGCCGAGTTGGTGTTCGGCGCCACCAGCGGCAAGGGCGGGCTGGGTTGGTACATCTTCCAGAACCGCAACGAGCTGTACACCGACAAGGTGTTTGCCGGGTTAGCGGTGGTGATCCTGATCGGCCTGCTGGTGGAGAACCTGGTGTTTGACACCTTCGAGCGGCTCACCGTGAAGCGTTGGGGCATGCAGCGCTGATCCACCTATCCCTGCTACGATTGCGCCCAGTTCACTCCCCTCTGATCATGAGTGCTTGGCATGCAACTACCGGACATGAACCTGCTGGTCGCCCTCGACGCCTTGCTCGACGAGGGCAGTGTGGTCGGCGCCGCCCGGCGGATGAACCTCAGCCCGGCGGCCATGAGCCGCACCCTCACACGCATTCGCGAAGCTGTGGGCGACCCGATCCTGGTGCGTGCCGGGCGCGGCCTGGTGCCAACGCCCAAGGCATTGCAGTTACAGGGCCAGGTGCGCAACGTGGTGGAGCAGGCCGCGCTGCTGTTTCGCTCGGCTGACCAGGTAGACCTGAGCACCCTGCGCCGCCGCTTCAGCGTGCGCGCCAATGACTTTTTCATCGGTGTGTATGGCGGTCGTCTGTTCGACACCATGGAGCGCGTGGCCCCATTGTGCGAGCTGTGTTTCGTGCCCGAAGGCGACACCGACGACGAAGCCCTGCGCGAAGGGCGCCTGGATTTGCGCGTGAGCAACACCCAGCCGGCAAGCCCTGAGGTCAAGGTGCAGAACCTGTTCTCCACCACCTTCGTCGGCCTGGCGCGGCAGGACCACCCGTTGTTCGACGAGGAGATCACCGCGGCACGTTTCGCCAGCTACTCCCATATCAGCATCTCGCGGCGCGGCATCGCCCGGGGGCCGATCGATACCGCGCTGAATGCCCAGGGCCTGGAGCGCCGCGTGGCGATGATCGCCCCAGGGTTTCACGGCGCGATGTTCATGCTGCCCGACTCCGACCTGATCCTGCCGGTGCCCAAGGAAGCGCTCTACAGCGCCAACCGCCTGAAGCTGCCCCTGCGCGCCTTCCCGCTGCCGATCTCCTTGCCGACTCTGGTGTTGGCCCAATCCTGGCACCCGCGTTTCGACAAGGACCCGGCGCACAAATGGCTGCGCGAAACCATGCGCGAGAGCTGCCACGCCACGTGGCTGGAAGCCCAACCGACCTGAATCTCAAGCGTACACAGGGCAAATGTGGGAGGGTTCTGTAGTAAATCAAGGATTGCGCCTGACGCACTTATAAGCTGCCGATAAGTAACTTTTTGTCATGGTTTTGCCTGATTAAACTGCTCGGGTATTTACCATGCCGAGTTACCTGTTCATGACTTCCCTCGCTGCCCCCACCCTCGCGGCCGCAGCCAAACCCAGCGCCCTCACCCCGCCCGTGTTCGGCGCGCGCATCATCATCGGCCTGGTCGGGGTGTTGCTGGCGGTGCTTGTGTCCGGCCTCAACGAGATGGTCACCAAGGTGGCCCTCGCCGATATCCGTGGTGCGCTGTACATCGGGTTTGACGAAGGCACCTGGCTGGTCGCGGCCTACACCGCCACCTCGGTCGCGGCGATGGCCTTTGCGCCCTGGTGCGCGGTGACGTTTTCCCTGCGCCGTTTCACCCTGTGCGCCATTGGCCTGTTCACCGTGCTTGGCATCCTGTGCCCGTTCGCACCGAACTACGAAAGCCTATTGCTGCTGCGCACCGTGCAAGGCCTGGCCGGTGGCGCGTTGCCGCCGATGCTGATGACCGTGGCGCTGCGTTTCCTGCCGGCCAACGTCAAGCTGTATGGTTTGGCCGGCTATG
The DNA here is from genome assembly GCF_003290225.1 of Pseudomonas sp. LG1E9. Taxonomy (NCBI): domain Bacteria; kingdom Pseudomonadati; phylum Pseudomonadota; class Gammaproteobacteria; order Pseudomonadales; family Pseudomonadaceae; genus Pseudomonas; species Pseudomonas sp. LG1E9. The sequence goes on from NZ_CP029983.1 coordinate 818,429, forward strand.
CACTCACCGCCACCTTCGGCCCGAGCCTCGGCACACCACTGGCGGCGCTGTGGACCGAATACGTCGGCTGGCAGTGGGCGTTCTGGCAGATCGTCGCGCCGTGCCTGCTGGCGATGGCCGCCGTGGCCTACGGCTTACCCCAGGACCCGCTGCGCCTGGAGCGCTTCAAGCAGTTCAACTGGCGCGGCCTGCTGCTGGGCTTCCCGGCGATCTGCATGCTGGTGATCGGCATCCTGCAAGGCAATCGCCTGGACTGGTTCGAGTCGGGCCTGATCACCTGTTTGCTGAGTGGCGGCAGCGTGTTGCTGGTGCTGTTCATGCTCAATGAGTGGTCGCACCCGATGCCGTTTTTCAAGTTGCAGATGCTCGGTCTGCGCAATTTGTCGTTTGCCCTGATCGTACTGGCGGGCGTGCTGATGGTGCTGACCTCGGTGATCATCATCCCGTCGAGTTTCCTCGCCCAGGTCCAAGGCTATCGACCGCTGCAAACCGCGCCGGTGATGCTGCTGATGGCACTGCCGCAGTTGATCGCGCTGCCGCTGGTGGCTGCACTGTGCAACCTGCGCTGGGTCGATTGCCGCTGGGTGCTGGGGATCGGCCTGAGCATGCTGGTGCTGTGTTGCATCGGCAGCGCACACCTCACCTCGCAATGGATTCGCGACGATTTCTACGGCCTGTACCTGCTGCAAATCTTCGGACAGCCCATGGCTGTGTTGCCGCTGCTGATGCTGTCCACCGGCAGTATTCAGCCACAGGACGGCCCGTTCGCCTCGGCCTGGTTCAACACCGTCAAAGGCCTTTCCGCCGTGGTTGCCACCGGCGTGTTGGACACGTTGACCACCCAGCGCCTGCACTTTCACTCGACCATGCTGGTGGACCGCCTGGGCAATTCGCCCCTGGCCGACGGCAACGCGCCGGGCCTCGCCCATCGGTTGCACGAGCAGGCCGTAGTGCTCACGTCTTCGGATCTTTATTACGTCATGGGCGGCGTCGCCGTGGCGTTGATCCTGCTGATTTTCTGGATGCCCACGCGGATCTTTCCGCCTCGCGCACCGACCTAGCCAAAAGGAATTTTCATGAAACGCAAAGACAAAGTGGCCGTCTCCGTCATCACCGTATTTGCCGTCGGTGTGCTGGTGTACCTGGTCGCGCCTGGCTTGTTGGGCAGTAAGCACCAAAGCACCAACGACGCGTTCGTCGCCGCTGACTTCACCTTGGTCGCCCCGCGCGTGGCGGGTTTTATCAAGGAAGTGCTGGTGGAGGACAACCAGCGGGTCAAGGCCGGACAACTGCTGGCGCTGATCGACGACCGGGATTTTCGCGCCGCCGCCCAGGCCGCTGATGCCGACACCTTGGTCGCCCAGGCTCAACTGAAAAACGCCACCGCGACCCTGGAACGGCAAAGCTCGGTGATCGCCCAAGCCCAGGCCACAGTCGCCGCGGACCGCGCCGAAGTGGCCTTCGCCGAACACGAACTGAACCGCTACAACCACCTCGCCGGCGTGGGCGCCGGCACGGTGCAAAACGCCCAGCAAGCCAAGACCCGCATCGACCAGGCCACCGCACGCCTGGCCAATGCCACAGCAGTGCTGGCAGCCGAGCGCAAGCAGGTGGAGATTCTCACCGCCCAGCGCGATGCCGCCGAAGGCGGGCTCAAGCGCGCCCAGGCCGCGCTGGAAATGGCCAGCTATCAGCTGTCCTACACGCGCATCGTGGCGCCGGTCGATGGCATGGTCGGCGAGCGCGCGGTGCGCGTCGGCGCCTATGTGACGCCGGGCAGCAAGATCCTCGCCGTGGTGCCGTTGGCCGAGGCCTACGTGGTGGCCAACTTCCAGGAAACCCAGCTCTCTCACATGCATGCCGGCCAAGCCGTGCAGGTGCGGGTCGACAGCCTCGACGGCGAGTTGCTCAACGGTCATCTGGAGAGCCTCGCCCCGGCGACTGGGGTGACCTTCGCCTCGGTCAAACCGGACAACGCCACGGGCAACTTCACCAAGGTGGTGCAGCGCATTCCGGTCAAAATTGTGCTGGAACCCAACCAGCCGCTGACCGAGCGCCTGCGCGTCGGTATGTCCGTGGAGGCGAGCGTCGACACCCAACCTGTTGCCGTTCAACGTGAGGTGGCGCAGCAATGAAACGCCTTGCCTGGCTCACCCTGAGTCTGATCAGCCTGAGCGCCTGCACCGTCGGCCCGGATTTCCAGCGCCCGCAAAGCCCTCAAGTGGCGCAATGGAACGAGCCCCAAGGCCGCCAAGCCGACAGCCGCGCCATCAGCGACCCACTCCAGGAGCGCTGGTGGGACGTGTTCCACGACGCACAACTCTCGGCCCTCACGCGCCGCGCCCTCACCGATAACCTCGACCTGAAACTGGCCAGCAGCCGCCTGGAACAAAGCCGCGCCGTGCGCCAAGTGACGACCGCCGAGCGCTATCCCAATGTCGAAGCCTCAGGTGCTTACCAGCGCAAACGCAACAGCGGCAAAGGCTTGAGCGACCCATCCGGCGAAAACGGGCGTTCCGCCTTCAACCAGTGGGACGCGGGCTTCTCCGCGTCCTGGGAGCTGGACTTCTGGGGCCGCGTCAAACGCGAAACCGAAGCCGCCGACGCCACCCTGCAAGTCGCCGAAAACGACCGTCGCGCCGTGCTGTTGTCGGTGCTGGCCGAGACCGCCCAGGACTACATCCAACTGCGCGGCGTGCAAAACACCCGTGCCGTCACCGAGCAAAACCTCGACGTTGCGCGCCACAGCCTCAAGCTCTCGCAACTGCGCCTGGCCGACGGCGTAGCGACTGATCTGGACGTGGCCGAAGCCGCTGCCCAAGTCGCCGCCATCGAAGCGCGCTTGCCGGATTTGCAGCAACGCCAGGACCAGTTGATCAACGCCCTGAGCCTGCTGATGGGCGAGCCGCCACAAGCCCTGCACGCGCAGTTGTCCAAGGACGCCGCCGTACCGCAGACCCAGCGCCAAGTTGCTATCGGCCTGCCGTCGCAGCTTGCCGAACGCCGCCCGGATATCCGTCAGGCCGAAGCCCGTTTGCACGCGGCCACCGCCAACATCGGTGTGGCCAAAGGTGATTTCTACCCGCGTATCACCCTGTCCGGCAGCCTCGGCTCCCAGGCCATGCAGCTGTCGGGTCTTGGCTCCTGGGGCTCACGAGCCTTCGCCTTCGGCCCTCAGTTCAGCCTGCCGCTGTTCAATGGCGGGCGCTTGCAAGGCATGGTGAATCTGCGCGAAGCCCAGCAACAGGAAGCGGCCCTGGCCTACCAGCAAACCGTGCTGCGCGCCTGGCATGAAATCGACGACCAACTGACCCGCTACAACGCCAGCCAACTGCGCCGCGACAGCCTCGCCGAAGCCGTGCGCCAGAACCAGATCGCCCTGACAACCGCGCAGCATCAGTACGTGGAAGGCGTAGCGGACTTCGTCAACGTGCTCACCGTGCAGAGCGCATTGCTGGCGACGCAGGAGCAGTGGGTGGAGAGTTCTACCGGCGTGTCGTTGGCCATGGTCGGGTTGTACAAGGCGTTGGGTGGGGGCTGGGAGTCGGTGTATCCGCTGTACACCGCCGAGCGCTGAGCAATAAAGAGTTTTGTCAGTCGCGAAATAAGATGTAATGATAATTGCTCTCAATAACTTATCTGAGCGTTTCATGGGCATCGCGACTGACGGCCAGCAACAGCTTCACCTCCTGTACCGCGACCACCACGGTTGGCTGCAAGGCTGGTTGCGCAAGCGCCTGGGTGACCGTGAGCATGCGGCGGACGTGGCTCAGGACACGTTCCTGCGCCTGCTGGTGTCCGGTCGCTTCCCCGGCGACAAGGAAAGCCGCAGCTACCTGGCGCAAATCGCACGTAACCTGGTGATCGATCATTGGCGACGGCTGCGCATTGAGCGCGCCTACCTGGAAAGCATCGCGCACCTGCCCGAGCCTGTATCTCCGTCCCTGGAGACCCGTGCGCTGATCCTCGAAACCTTGATGCAGATCGACGCCATGCTCGACCGCATGCCCGACAACGTGCGCCGTGCCTTCCTGTTGTCGCAGTTCGAAGGGCTGAGCTACACGCAGATCGCCGAGCGTCTGGGCGTTTCTGTCAGTTCGGTGCAGAAGTACATGACCCGTGCCATCGTCGCCTGCTATCAGGTGGTCTACGAAGAATGAAACACGACGCGCCTATCGCGCCGGCCATCGTCGAGCAAGCCAGTGAGTGGTTGATGCTGCAATGGGGGGGTGAGTTGCAAGGCGATCAACGCCAGGCGTTTGCCCAGTGGCAGGCCGCAGACCCGGAGCACCGGCGTGCCTGGCAGCGCTTGCAGCAGTTGCAGCACACCCTCGGCGGCGTACCCACTCACAGTGCCCGAGCGGTGTTGCGCGACACCCCGGACACCCAGCGCCGCGCCGCGCTCAAGCTGCTCGGCTTGCTGCTGGCGGCCGGTGGCAGCGGGGTTCTGGTGCAGCGCAGCGAACCCTGGCAAGCGGCGTTTGCCGAGTACCGCACGCGCACGGGCGAGATCCGCCACGTCACCCTCAGTGACGGCACGCGCCTGGACCTTAACAGCGACAGCGCCGTGGACCTGCGCTTCAGTGCTAGCGAACGGCGTGTCCGTCTGGTGCGTGGCGAGATCCTGTTGACCAGCGGCCAGGACCCTTCCCGCCCGCTGATCGTCGAAACCCCAGCCGGTGATGTGCAAGCGTTGGGCACCCGTTTTGCCGTGCGCGAGTTGCCCGACGGCAGTCGCGTCGACCTTTACGAAGGCCGCGTGCGGGTCAGCCCGTTGCACGGCACCGCCGTGCAGATGCAGGCCGGTGAGAGCCTGTGGTTCAACGCGGGCCAAAGCTGCGCGTTGCCTGGGTTGAGTGCCAATACCAGCAGTTGGACCGAGCATCGCCTGATCGCCGAGCGCCAGCCGCTGGGCGAGTTTGTCGCGCAATTGAGTCGCTATCGGCCTGGGCTGCTGCGCTGTGATCAGGCGGTGGCGGGGCTGTTGCTCACCGGCGTATTTCCGCTGGATAACACCGACGCGATCCTCGCGGCCCTAGAGCGCTCACTGCCGGTGCAGGTGCAGGCGGTGACGCGCTACTGGGTGACGATCAAGGCGCGGGTCTGAAAATATTTTCATCACTGCTTGTCGGTTTCGGCTGCCCGCTCGGGATACCTCTTGAAAGCCAATCAAGAAGCGATCTCACGGGGAGTCCTGCAATGCCGCACCACCCAGTCCAACCCTTGGCCCGCGCGCTGCGCCGTGGCTTGTTTGTCAGCCTTTTGGCGACGGTGCCTGTGGCGCCGAGCTTTGTTCAAGCGCAAGAAAGCGCCGAAGCGCAGCACGCCTATAACATTCCGGCGGGTAGCCTCGACCAGGCACTGAATCGCTTTGCCAGCGCGTCGGGCATTTTGCTGTCGGTCGACGCCACGCTCACCGAAGGCAAGCGCACGGCGGGTCTGCAGGGCCGTTATGCGGTAGGGGTGGGGTTGGAGCAGTTGCTGGCAGGCAGCGGTTTGGTCGCCGTGCAATCCCAGGGCAGTTGGTCGTTGCAGGCGAGTTCTGCGGGCGGCCCGTTGCAGTTGGGCGCCACGCAGATCAATGGTCAGCAGGAGCAGGAAAGCGCCTGGGGCCCGGTGGACGGGATTGTCGCCAAGCGCAGTGCGTCCGGCAGCAAGACTGATTCGGCACTGGTGGAAATCCCGCAGACGATCAACGTGATCACTGCCACAGAGATCAAGGCCCGTGGCGCCCAGAGCGTGACCCAGGCGCTGCTCTACACCCCTGGCATGAGCGCCGGCGGCTTCGCTGACCGGGTCAAATTGTTTGACGAACCCACCTCGCGGGGTTTCTCGCCCACGCCGCTGTACCTCGACGGTTTGCACCTGCCTTACGGCGGCGGCAGCACCGGCGGCGCATTGCAGATCGAACCCTACTCCCTGGAGCGTATCGAAGTGCTCAAGGGCCCGGCGTCGGTGCTGTACGGGCAGAACCAGCCGGGCGGTATCGTCAACATGGTGAGCAAGCGGCCCAGCGAAACCCCCGTGCATCAGTTGGTGCTGGAAGCGGGTACGTACGAACACAAAAGTGCCGCCATCGACCTCAGTGGTCCGTTGGATGAGCAGGGGCAATTTCTCTACCGCCTGACCGGCCTGGCCAATGATGGGCAGGACGAAATCAACTACGTCGAAAACAAACGCCAGTTCATCGCCCCCAGCCTCACCTGGCAGCCCAACGACGACACCCGCCTGACCGTCTTCGCCCAGTACCAGAAAGACAAAGGCGTGCCCGAAGCCCAAGGCCTGCCGGCGTCCGGCACCCTCTGGGCCAACCCCAACGGCAAGATCAAGCGCGATCTGTTTATCGGTGAGCCGGGCGTCAACCAGTACAACCGCGAGCAGTACGTGCTGGGCTACGAGCTTTCCCATCGCCTCAACGACACCTGGACCCTCAAGCAAAATGCGCGCTACGCCGAGGTCGACGATCGCTACACCGCGCCGCTGCACGGCTACCGCTTCGTCGCCAACCCGGCCACCGGCGTGCAGGATCAGCGCTACCTGCAACGCTTCGGCGTGGACTGGTCGCAAACCAACAAAGTGTTCGGCGTGGACAGCATCGCCCAGGCCGAATTCGCTACCGGCGTGCTGGACCACACCCTGATCGTCGGCCTGGATTACTACCACTCCAACTCCCAGTTCCTCGGCCTGTACGACCGAAATCCGCCGATCATCGACCTGTTCAAGCCGGTCTACGGTCAGCGTATGAACTTCGGCCAGCCCTATCGCTGGGACCGCACCATTACCCAGACCGGCCTGTACGTGCAGGACCAGATCAAACTGGATAAATGGGCGTTTGTGCTCGGCGGTCGTTACGACTGGGCCAATGTGGTGAACAAGGAACCGATTCAGGACAGCCGCTTCGCCAGCAAGGACCAGGCCTTCACCGGTCGTGCCGGGTTGGTTTACCTGTTCGATAACGGTGTGGCGCCCTTCGTCAGCTACACCGAATCGTTCCTGCCGCTGGCCGGCACCAGTATCGATAAAAAACCGTTCGAGCCGTCCACCGGCAACCAATTCGAAGTGGGCGTGAAGTACCAACCGCCCGGCCAGAAGAGTTTCGTACAGGTCTCGGTCTACCAACTGGACCAGGAAAACGTGCTGACCACCAACCCGGTAGATACCACCTACAGCACCCAAAGTGGCGCGATGCGTTCGCGGGGTGTCGAGCTGGAAGCCAAGGCCTCCCTCAGCGATGCATGGGACGTGGTGGCCTCGGCCTCGCGCAACGACGTCAAATACACCAAGGACAACGACGGCCGCGAAGGTCGCCACCCGGCCGGCATCTCACCGCTCACCGCCTCGATGTGGGTCAACTACACCGTGCTCGGCGACACCCCTTTGGCTGGCCTCGGCGCAGGCCTGGGCGTGCGCTATGCCCGTCAGAGCCTGGGTGACTATTACGCAGGCGCTTTCACCGTGCCGTCCTACAGTGTCTATGACGCCAGCCTGAGCTACGACCTGGGCAGTTCGCCGCTGAAACTCAAGGGCGTGAAGCTGGCGATGAACGTGCAAAACCTCACCAACAAGACCTATGTGTCGCAATGCACCAGTGATTTGGATTGTTACTACGGGGAAGGGCGCACAGTGGTGTCGAGTTTGACCTACGACTGGTGAGCCTTTCAGGTGTGTATCAGCAAACAGGTCACATCGTCTTCAGTCGGGTGGGCGTGGAGAGATTGCGCCGCAATGACGGCTAATTGGCTTTCGGGTGAGAGCTCTGCCCAGAAACCGTCTGTTGCCAGAACCCATAATGTATCCGGGGTTACTGGCAACGATTGAACGCGGGGCTCGTGGCTCCTGCGATGACTCATGCAGTTGAGCAGTTGTTTACGGGCCGGGCTGTTGGCAATGAGCGCGTGGCCCAGATCGCCTTTCCAGTTGGGGCCGCAGTGTGGCGAACTGAGCCAGTTCACGGGCTGATTTTTTTCCAGATGCCCCAGGCAGCAATCGCCAGCATGAATGGTGATTGCGGTTTGGCCAAGAACCAGCAAGGCAAGGTAGCTGGCGGAAGCGAATGGGAAGTCGGGGCACAGGTTTGAGTGCACGTCGTTGAATGAAGTGAGCGTCAGCTTCAGCGCCTCATCGAGCGAACGTACTTCAGTTGGCTGTGCGTGGGCGAACGCACCGAGCACATGTTGAATCATGGCTTTCGCCAGTTGACCGCTTCCGGGTTTAGACGTCCCATCGGCGATGACATAGAGCTGGGCGCCAGCATTGTGCGCCCAGCCGCTGAAGTCACGGTTTTCTGCTCTATGAGTACCTTTGCGGCTAAGTCTCAGGCGCAGGGTCAAACGCTCGCTCCTGCATCAATCAATGCAGCGAGACGGCTGTAAATCAAGGCCTCGCGATCGGGGTCTTGGGCTGTGCTTTGGATTACGTCTTGAAACGCCGTCAACTTGAGCAGCGCCGACAGTTGATCGCTCACGAAGCGTCGCAGGTCGACAGGGGCTTGTTTTACTTCTGCTGTCAGTTCCTCCCGGCCGTCCAGTAAAGCAATGATGTCTTCAATGTCGTTGGACATCAGGACGTCGCCGTTACCTCTTCCTTGATACGCCTGCAGTTTTGCGGCGAGAAACCAGGGGGCGGCAAAGACTTTGATGCGGGTGCCATTGGGCAACGCGTAATCAATGGCATGTTCCAGTCCACCGACAAACCAAGTATTAGAGAAACCCAGTACTTTCTCATCGGTGGGCATGAAGTCGACTTTCAGTTCACCCAAGCGCAAGCGGCATGTAACCGTATCCTGGCCTGTGTTTTTGAATCCCTTGATCTTGAGAGTTTCCTCCAGTCGGTACCAGGCTGCGGTGCTTGTCAGGTGGATGACCAAGTCCACGTCATCGGTGCCACGAATGGACTCCTGAGTGTATTCGTCGGTGATCAGCAGGACTGTCGTGCATCCACCCACAAAAGCCACTTGCCGCCGCAGCTCGGCCCCCAGCGCGTCGGCGACTTCCTCAAGCATTTGCAGCATCATTTCCCGGGCGGAGTTCACAGAATCCACTCCCTCAGCATGGCGTCGGCTACTTTGGCTTCGCGGGGGCCTCCTATGCGGATGGCATCAACGAGGGCCAGGAAATGGTAAAGAAGCTCATCCTTTTTTACCGCTCCCGGCACCGTCTTGTACAAGGGCGTGATTTCCTGGCCTTTGCTTTTGCCGTAGGCGTCCGGCCAAACGGGGATGAATTCGCCGCCGCTGATGACCTTTCCCGCCAGGATGGGGGCCGCGAAGGCGGTCGGAATGCCCCGAACGATGGGGCCTGGCTTCACCGGAAAAATATAACGAATGCTGTAAGTGACGAGATCAAGCAGTGCTTTTTTTCTGACGAGAGGCGAACCGTCGTTATTGTCCGTAAACACCAACCCAATTTCGCGGCATCGGCTTAAAGATGAAGATACCTCTGTCTTGCTCAGCCCCAATGCCGATGCGAGGGCTCTTACAGAGTAGCTTTGTTGATTGTCCTGTTCGGCAGGCTCGCTCTCGTCCCAGCCGCGCCAGTCTTCGAGATCAGAAAGCTGAACGGCTTGTATGTCGTTTTCATTTTCAAAAAATTGCTTGATGGTCGAGATGACCGCCCCTTCCGAATCTTGCATCACGGAGAACTCGCGTTTTTTCACGCGCTCCCCCCTGGCCTGCAATTCCAGGCTTATGAGTTTGAACAAGATAAGTACGTCTTGACTTTTCATGGGGCTCCAAACTTAAGTGTCCTCTGTCCGCGGACAGAGGACACTTTCTTGCACGGCTTCAATACCGATGTCAAGGATGATCAGCGATTCTGCAAAAACACCACATACCCCCGAAACCATTCACTCCCCGGCAAATACCCCGGTTCCTCCCAGTCCCCACCCTGGATCAATCCGACCTTGAACGGCAGCCCCAGCCGATTCATACGTGGCAAATACGCCGCGTAATCCGGGATGCTGTGGCGGCCTTGATACGTTTGCACCACCACTTCATCCACCACGCCCTTGAGCTGGGCGATGGCGGCTGGGTCTGCGTTGCTGCTCCAGTCCATCAGGCCGGTGATGCTCAGGCGTAGGTCGGCGGGCAGGCGCTGGCGCAGGTCGCGCAGAAAGGCGGCGTATTCGTGCAGGTATTGGGTGCGGGCGTCGAAGTCGATCTGGATGCCGACCACCGGGTTGCCCGCGTCGCGCCAGCGTTGCACCTGGCCGAGCAGTTGGGTGTAGACGCGTTCCGGCCAGTGCAGGGTGTGGGCGCGGTAGACCACCCAGACTTCGCCTTGGGTAATGCGCGGCACGCTGATGCCCTGGGCGATAAATTGCACGCCGCGTTGGGGCGCGCGGCGGGTTGAGTTGATCTGGCCCTGGAGGATGTACAGGGTCTTGGCCTGTTTGAGTACCGGCTGGGGCGTGACGCCGCTCCACAGCCAGAAGGCGTCATAGTCGCGAGCGTCGACGGCCGCGAAGGCCGGGCTTGCCAGCAGCAGCAAGCCTAGCCACAGGTATTTCACCAGTAGTACTGCAGGGATTTGCCCCACTGGGTGTCGCCAAAGCCGGACTTGAGTTGGCGGAACCAGGCTTTGCGCACCGCCGGTTCAACGTCCTGGCCGCCGCAGCTGTTATAGCCGGCCGGCGCGTAGCAGTTGATGGCGCGGAACAGCGCGTAGGCCTTGTCGTTCTTTGGCGCCTTGGCATCGGCGATCACCTGCTTGTAACCGTCGAGGCGCGAGAAGGTTTCGCCCTTGAAGTCCGACGCGGTGCTGCCCAGGCTGCCGGCGGCGCGGGCCTGTTCCAGCGGCATGCCGTCCAGGCCGTTACGCAGGATGAATTCGCCGAAGCAGTTCAGCGCTTGTGGGTTTTTCGCATCGGTCTGCAAGGTCGCAGCGGTCTGCGCGATGCTCGGGCAGGCATAGCCGGATTCGGCCTTGTCGCCGTTCCACTGGAACAGCTTCAAGCTCTGGCCGCCGCTATAGACGTAGCCAAGGCTGGTGCCCAATTTGTCTTCCGGGGGCGAAGCCGGCAGTTGCTTGAGGTCCTCGGCGAACGTGGCGTACTGGCTGCGCAGCAGGTCTTTATAAAGCAGCACGAACTGCGCGGTCTGGCGCTCCAGCGGGTCGCTGGCCTGGGCGATCTGTTGGCGCAGCAACTCAGGCCCGGCGACGTTGCGCAGCAGGATGTAACGCACCGGCTTGGCGCTGATCGGCGAGTCGCTGGCGAACACCTTGGCCAGTTGGCCGCTGCGCTCGTAGTTCATCGCCAGGGCCAGTTCCAGTTGGTCGCGTTGCAGCGGCAATTTGGCCTGGTCGAGCAGTTTCAGCCACAGGGCTTCGGCGCCTTTCCAGTCCTGTTTGTCTTCCAGCGCCAAGCCGCGCAGGGTCTGCTGGCTGAAGGCGAAGTAATTCAGGTTCGACGGAATGTCCTGAGGCAAGTGCTTCAAGGCGGTGTCTGGTTGATGCTCGATGTACAGGGCACTCACGGCCAGCAAGTAGTCGTACAGCTCTGGGGCGCTGGCAAAAGCGACTTTCTGTTTCTCCAGGTCTGTTCGGGAGAGCGCCGGCTGATCTTCGCCGCGCATCACCATCAGGTCGCTGACCAACTGGATCATCGGCGTCGCGACCGTCTCGCTGTTGACCATCAACAGCTTGAGGTCGGCCTCTTCGATCAGTTCATCCACCGATACATTGCGCTGTGCATCCGACGCCTGTGTCATCGCCCAGGCATACGCGTCGGCGAGCTGGATGTTGTCGTCCGCCAGCCAGTACACGCGGCGCAGCAGGCCTCGGGCGGAGGCAACGTAACGACCCTGTGGATAAGTCTCCAGATAGCCAACAAAGCCATCTTTGGCCTGGCCCAGTGCAGACTTGTCCACACGCGCAAGCTGCGGCATCCCGTATTCGTCGAATGCTTCGGCCTGCGCCTGGTTCAGCAAGGTGCGGGCGCTCATGTACTGCGCGGTTTCCTTCAACCAGGGCAGTTCGCTGCCGCTGGCGGCGGCAAAACCGCGCTCGGCCTCGCTGAAACGTCCGCTGTAAAAGTCGGCGGCCGCTTGCAGATACGTGCGCAGCATGCGGCCATTGGATGACTCGATCGGTTCGGCGATCACCGGGCCGTCCCAGGTGCAGGTGATGAGCAGTTCCAACCGGGCCTTCGCCAGCAGCTGGCGTTCTGCGGTTGGCATGTCGGCTTGCACCACCTGGCTGATAAACGCAGTGGCGCTGTCATCGTCGTTGCTGCGACAGCGGCTGCCCTCGCCTTCGAGGTAGGCCTCGCCGGCAGTCGTGTACTCGTTTCGCTTAATGCCCAGAGAGGTCAGCAGGGTGTCGAGCTCGGCGGTGGGCGAGTCGTCCGAATCGGCTTCAGTTTCTGCGCTGGAAGCGGCAGCGAGGCGATACACCGGAAACGGCACCGGGCCGAAACCCTGGCTCAGATCGTCTTCGGTCAAAGCCTTCGGCGTCAGCGGTTCGGCTTTTTTGTCAGCCAGCAACAGGCGCAGGTTGACCCGACTGTCGTTGCCTGGGTTGAGAAAGGGAAGGTTGCTGCAGGCGTCGAGGCGGTCACGCGACACCCGCCAATCCGGGTAGCACGAGTCATCGGAACTGGCCTGGGCCGGTAGGGAAATACCGGCCAGCAGGGCCAGTGCCAGGGGTGACAGAAAACCGATGCGCATGACGTGTCCTTGATCCTGAGTCCTTGGAGGGCGCCAATAGTAGCCTGATCCGATGTTGGCTATGGTGAAGGCCTACACAAATCACAGATTTGTCCGCTTTGGGTGGTGGCAATTTAACCTCGCTGCCCTAGACTGCGCTGATGATCAGGGAGAGATTTGTATGAAGCCGTTGCATGGATGGGTATTGAGTTTTTCCTGCCTGATGGGCTCAGTGCCGATGGTGATGGCGGATGACCCGTTACTGGATCCTCCGGCTACGGCTGCCGTGAGCACCGGCAGCGAGGCGCGTGGTGTGTTGCGCGCTCGCGACCAGGCGATGCTGGCCAGTGAGTTGTCCGGGCGCATTGTCGATCTGCCGTTCAGCGAGGGTGAGTCATTCAAGAAGGGCGACACACTGGCGCGTTTCGACTGTTCGGCCTATCAGGCCCAACTCAATGCAGCGTCGGCGGCCAGTCGCGGCGCCGGTGAAGAACTGGCCCACAATAAGCAACTGGCGGCGCTCAATTCCGTCGGTCGCTTCGAAGTGGCACGCGCCGAAGCCAAACTCACCGAAACCCAGGCCCAGTCCCAGGTCTATCAGGTGCAGGTCAAGCGTTGCAGCGTGCTGGCGCCGTATGACGGCCAAGTGGTGCAGCGCAAAGTGCGACGCTATGAAAGTGTCTCGGCCGGCTCGCCGTTGTTGGAAATCGTCGACAACCGCAGCCTGGAGATCCACTTGCTGGTGCCGTCGCGCTGGATGGGCAAGCTCAAGACTGGGCAGACGTTCAACTTCACCCCCGATGAAACCGGCCAAGCGTTCAGCGCCACCGTCAAACGCCTGGGCGCACGCATTGACGAGGGCAGCCAGACGCTGTTGTTGGTGGCCACGGTGTCCAACGCAACCGGGCTGATGGCCGGCATGAGCGGCACCGCCCACTTCGCGCAACTGCAATGAACGCACCGATGCCAGGCAGTACCGAGCGGGTGTTTGCCCAGTTTCTCGAGCTTGAACGTCAGACCCGCGCCGCGCGCAGCACCGAGCAACTGGCCTACAGCCTGGTCAATGATGGTCAGCCGCTGTTTGGCTACCGCCACGCGGCGCTGTTGATTGCTGGCAAGGTGCAGGCGGTGACCGCTGTGAGCAGCGTCGATCCGAACGCGCCGTTTGTGGCGTTCGTCGAGCAGGCCGTGGCGCAACTGCACAAGCAGGCGCTGGGCGAGACCGCCCGTGTGGTGCCTGTCGAGCTAATGAGCGCACAGGTGCAGGCCGACTGGCTGAGTTTGTCTGCCGGGCATGTGTTCTGGTTGCCGTTCATCGGCCCTCAAGGCCGAGTATTCGGCGGTTTGTGGCTGGCACGGGATACTCCGTGGAACCCCGCAGAGCAGGTGCTGCTGGCGCAACTGGGTGACACTTACAGTCATGCCTGGCTCGCGCTGCAACCCCGCCAGCCTTGGCGGTTGCGCCTGACCCGTAAGCGGCAGGCCCTGGTGGTGATCGCGTTGCTGCTGTTGCTGTTGATCCCCGTGCGCCAGTCGGTGCTGGCGCCTGCCGAGGTGGTGCCGCTGGCCGGGCAAGTGGTGGCGGCACCGTTGGACGGCGTGATTGCGCAGTTTCTGGTCAAACCCAACCAACCCGTCAAGCGCGGTGACGTGCTGCTGCGCTTTGAAAGCACCACCCTCACCGCCCAGGCCGACGTGGCTGGGCGCGCGTTGGGCGTGGCCGAAGCCGAGCTCAAGGCCAATGCCCAGCGGGCGTTTGCCGACGCCGAATCCAATTCGCGCATCGACTTGCTGGCCGCGCGCGTCGAGCAAAAACGCGCCGAACGCGATTACGCCCGTGAGCTGCTCAAGCGCAGCGAAGTACGCGCCGAACGCGACGGTATCGCCGTCTTCGCCGATCCCGAGCGCTGGCTCGGCAAACCGGTGCAGACCGGCGAGCGCCTGTTGCAGATCGCCGACCCCGGCCAGGCTGAGCTGCGCATCGAACTGGCGGTGGGCGATGCGATTGCCCTGGAGCCGAACGCCCAAGTCGCACTCTTTCTTGACAGCGACCCGTTACAACGCCACCTCGCCACCCTGCAACGCGCCGCCTACGAGGCCCAACCCACGCCGGGGGGGCAATTGGCCTATCGCCTGGACGCGCAGTTCGATGACGCGCCGCCGCGTATCGGCCTGCGCGGTACTGCGAAGATCTTTGGCGAGCGTGCACCGTTGGCGCTGTACCTGTTGCGTCGACCGCTGGCGGGCCTGCGCCAGAGCGTGGGGCTTTAATGGGCCTGCCCAGATTGCGCGACGACCTGCAACTCTCCAGCGCCGGTGTCGCCCTGGACGGTTCGCCGCGCTGGACCCTGGCCGACCCGGTGCGCGGGCGTTACTTCAAACTTGGCGCCACCGCCATTCGGCTGTTGCGCCACTGGTCGTTGGGCGATGCGCAAAAAGTCCTGCAGGCTGCCAACCGCGAGCCGGGCTTGCCGCTGGGCGACAGCGAAGTGGATGAGCTGTTGAGTTTTCTACGCACCCACGACCTGATTGCCGCGCTGGACCCGGAACAACGGGCCAGCTACCTGTATAAAGCCGCCGCCCAGAAGCAAAGCCTATGGCAAGTGCTGCTGCACCAATACCTGTTCTTTCGCATTCCGCTGTGGCGCCCAGATGCTTTCCTCAACCGGGCCTGGCCATGGCTGGCGCGGTTTGGGCCGGGTTTGTTGCGCTACGGGTTGCCCATGATTCTGGGCCTGGGGGTGTTTCTGGTCGCGCGGGACTGGCAGCGTTTTTTGGCGACCTTTCCACATCTGTTCAGCCTGGGGGGAGCCTTGGCGTTCGGGGTCGCGCTGTTTTTCGCCAAGCTGTGCCATGAGTTCGGTCATGCCTTTATGGCCAAGCGGGCCGGGTGCCGGGTGCAGAGCATGGGGGTGGCGTTCATGGTGTTGCTGCCAATGTTCTACACCGATGTCAGCGACGCCTGGCGAGTGAATGACCGCCGCTCGCGGCTGATGATTGGCGCCGGCGGCGTAATGGCTGAACTGCTGCTCGCGTGCGTTGCGCTGCTGGCCTGGTCGCTGTTGCCGGACGGCCCGGCACGTACCGCGGCGTTCATGCTGGCCAGCGCCACGTGGTTGACCACCCTGGCGATCAACCTGAACCCGTTCATGCGCTTTGATGGTTACTTTTTGATCAGCGATCTGTGGGGCGTGGATAACCTGCAAGGCCGTGCCTTCGCCCTCTGCCGCTGGCGCTTGCGCGAGTGGTTGTTCGGCTATGGCGAACCGGCGCCGGAAACCTGGTCGCCGACAATGCAACGACGTCTCCTGTGGTGGGGTTACCTGGCGTGGCTGTGGCGCGCGGCGCTGTTCCTGGGGATCGCGTTGGCGGTGTATCACTTGTTTTTCAAACTGCTCGGGATCTTTCTGATGCTGGTGGAGTTGGTGTGGTTCATCTTCCTGCCGGTGTTCAAGGAGTGGCGCGAATGGTGGAGCCGACGCAGCCGTGCCCATACGCCGAGGGTGGTGCTGACGGGCCTCGGGTTGCTGCTGATAGTGCTGGCGCTGGTGGTGCCCTGGCGCAGTGCGGTGGAGCTGCCGACGATGCTCGAAGCGGGGCGCGCCAGTGCGTTGCATGCGCCGGTGGCGGCACGCGTCAAGGCATTGAACGTGGCGGACGGGCAAGTGGTGATCCAGGGCCAGGTGTTGGTCGAACTGGAGTCCCCTGACCTGGACGCCCGGCAGAGCATCGTGCGCCGCGAAGTCGAGATCCTGCAGCTGCAGATGCGTCGCCAGGCCGGGCGCAGCGAAACGGCGGCGGACGCCGGCATCAATGACCAGCGATTGTCCCAGGCCCTGGCCGAATACCGAGGCTTGGCCGCCCAGCGCGAGCGCCTGTTGTTGCGCGCGCCCCATGCCGGGACCGTGCGTGATGTGCTGCCGCAACTGAGCACAGGTCGCTGGTTGTCGCCCAAGGACGCGCTGGCGCAAGTGGTCGAGGACGGCGCGCGCCTGCGCGGTTACCTGGCGGAAGCTGAATTGTGGCGCGTGCAGCCGGGAGCCACCGGGCGATTTATCGCCGATGACCCGATGCACGCGGCGATTGCCGTGGCGTTGACGGACATCGATGCCAACGGCGTGGCTTATCTCGATCAAGAAGCCCTGACCTCCGATCACCACGGACCGATCGCCGTGCGCCGCGATGCAAACCAGCGCCCGGCACCGGTCCAGGCGCAATACGGCGCTCGGTTCACGACGGTGCAATCAATCCCTACGCCCCATCAGCCGTTGCGCGGGGTGGTGGTGTTGCAAGGGCGCAGCGAATCAGTGCTGGGTGTGGCTTGGCGACGAGTGGCAGCCTTGGGCGTGCGCGAAAGCGGTTTTTGACAGGAGTTGAACACGATGCTGAACAAGGATGGCGCTCTGGCGCACGGCCTGGTGGTGCGCCCGTCGCGCAGTACCGATGGGCCGTTCCTACAGGGGCTTTACCGCTCGGCGCGGGCCGATCTGCAATGGATCGATGGCGAACAGGCGTTGGTGGAGGAGGTGATTGCCCAGCAGTTCCAGATCCAGGAAAAGGGCATGGATGAGCACTTTCCCGGCGCGCTGCATTACGTGGTCGAGAAACTGGGCACGCCCATCGGCGCGTTGAGTGCCGACTTCGGGCCTAACGAGATCCGCGTGCTGTACCTGGCGTTTATTCCGGCCGCTCGCGGCCAGGGGTTTGGCCGAGCGGTGTTGCAAGGTGTGCAGCAGGCCGCCAGCCAGGTGTTTTGCCCGGTGACCACGGTGGTATGGGCGAGCAACCCCCACGCGCGCCAGCATTACCTGGCGCTGGGGTTTCGGGTGGAGGAAGAGACACCCGCCGCGCAACGGCTGGTGTGGTACCCGTCTCAGTTGAACACGATGCAGAAATAGCCGCGTTCGGCATTTCGGCCCATGGCCGGCTCGCGGGACACAAACACCTGTTCCAGGCACACGTCCGGCAGCGGCAGGCAGCATAGACCGTCCACGAAATCGGTGGGGCCGAGGCTGCTGAACAACACGCTGAAAGCCCCGCGTGGGTTGTGCGGCAAGGTCGCTTGGGGCGTCTCGCGTACACGTTCGATCTGAATCGGCAGCGCCGAGCCGTCCGGCAAGTAAAGCGTGCTGCTGCCCGCCAGCAACGGGCGAAAATGTTCAGAGGTGACCAGGTTCAACATAAGCATGGCTCCGCTTCAAAAGCGCCGAGGCATTCA
Organism: Pseudomonas sp. LG1E9; assembly: GCF_003290225.1. Lineage (NCBI taxonomy): Bacteria > Pseudomonadati > Pseudomonadota > Gammaproteobacteria > Pseudomonadales > Pseudomonadaceae > Pseudomonas > Pseudomonas sp. LG1E9. The sequence continues at coordinate 836,290 of NZ_CP029983.1, forward strand.
AGCCTCGGCAAAGGGGTGGCATCACTCGCGTGACGGAAAGATGCCGTTCAGGGCAATGCTGAAGTTGATGACCAGGAAGGGGTTCATGCTCCCCATGGGCTGGCCTTGGCCGGCAGGGTCAATGGTGCCGGTCAAGGTGGTGCTCACGCCTTGGAGCGGCACCGGGTTGGCGCCCTGTTGGTCCGAGTAAATGGTGGCATTGCCTGGCCCGGTACCGGATGCGCCGATAAACGAGTTGGTGGCGGTGGGCGCGTTGGCCGGGTTGCTGGCAGCGTTGGCCAGTTGCACCGAGGTGCTGGCCTTGAGCGCTGTGCTGCCATGGGTGTGGGCGGGCAGGTTGGCCAGTGTGGCAGTGATGCTCTCGGTGCCGGAGACTTCGCCGATAACACGCGGCGTCAAGCCTGGGCCGTTACCTTGGCAGACGGGCAGGCGACCTTGCAGATTGGGCAGCATGAAAGTCGTCGAGCCGTTGCCGCCGTAGGTGACGCCGATCAGGGCGAACAGCGCCTGGTTTTGGCTGAGGGAGAGGGTTTGACCGGCGCACAAGGCCCATTCCCGAGGAGCAAAATTAAACGCAAAGGGTTGGATAGTGCCGATGAATACTTCCATGGATCGTTCATCCTTGTAGAGGCTCTATAGGGGGGGGACGACCCTTGAAGGGGCGTCATCGCAGAGCGTAGACGCAGGTTTCGCCGGCTGCCCGACGCTTTCGAAACAGTGAGCGAATAGGGGCCGTTTGGCTTACAGTGGTGCTGGTTTATGCACATGCATGTTTTTCCCTGGAAACGGGCAGTACTGAGGGATTTGTGGTGCGAAGGTGGGTAGGACAAAACGAGAAGATCGGCGCCTTTGCCGCGTTCGACGGTGCCTTTACGGGCGCCGGCTGGCTCAGCCGCTTGTGGTGGTTGCCGATCCTGGGGCTGGCCATGGCCCTGCGCTTTTACGGCCTGACCGCTGCGGCGATCTGGGGCGACGAGGGCTCCAGCTTATTGCTCAGCGAATACGCCTTGGACGACCTGTGGTTTCACGCCGCCCACGATGTTCACCCACCGCTTTATTTTTTCATGCTGCGCGGCTGGATCGAGTTGTTTGGCGACGGCATCTGGTCGATCCGCAGCATAAGCGCGATCCCTGGCGTGGCGGTCGTGGGCCTGGGTATTTGGCTCACCCGGCAGCTGTCGACCCAACGTGCGGCCGTCCTCGCAGGCCTATTGCTGGCATTGATGCCCACGGCGGTGCGTTACAGCCAGGAAGTGCGCATGTATGCCCTGCTCGGTGTATGGCTGCTCGGTGCCACCCTGGCCTTGGTGTACTGGGTGCGCCGTCCGGAACGTGCGCGTTATCTGGTCGCCTATGTGTTGCTGATGACTGCCGGTTTCTACACCCACTACTTCACCGCCCTGTGCGTACTGGTGCACTGGGCCTGGCTGGGCGTGTTGTGCACGTCGCAACCAGCGGGCCAACGCCTGATCTTACGCCGCAGCTGGTGGCTGGCTAACGTCGCCATCGTGCTGCTTTACCTGCCCTGGCTGCCGAACCTGCTGGACCTGGTGCAGCATGTCGATCAACTCAAGGTCGGCGGCGATATTGGCTGGGAAGCGCCGGTCGACCTGTTCTCCGTACCGTCGATGATCTGGCAGTTTATGCTCCAGGACGAAGGCCTGGACCTCTGGCGGCCGCTGTTCTGGCTGTTCCCATTGCTGTTGATAGCGATGGTGGGCGTTACCGCCTGGCGTGACCGCGAGCCTGATCGCCCAGCAGTGCTATTGGCGCTGTTTTTTCTGCTGCCGCTGTTGCTGGTGTATGGGGTGTCGTTTATCTCGCCAGTATTTATCGAGCGCTACCTCACCGTATACGCCCTGGCATTACCGATGCTGGTGGCGGTGGCAATCGATCGTCTGCCCTCGCGCCGGGTGTGGCTCGGGGCGGCGTTGTTCGTGCTGTTGGTCGGTGTGGAACTGGTGGGGCTGAAGAATAATTTCGCAGTGGATGAGCACGACCAGTTCAACGTGCCGGTGGAGTTCGTCAATCGCAACTACCAGGAAGACGACCGCATCGTCCTCAGCGACATGATGTGGTACCTCAGCTACGTGTATTACGACCAGACCGACGCGCAGCTGCAGCTCTATACCCCGTCCAAACCCGACGGCACGCCGACCCGACCGAATGCCTATGGCTTCGGCACCTTGGTGGACCAGGACGGCGGGCGCATTTACCTCGACCGTTTGTCGGCATTACCCGCCGATACCCGGCGCGTCTGGCTGATCAGCAGCAACGATGGGCCGGACGAATTTGCGCCCGTGCCCGACGGCTGGCGCTTGATCAGCCAGCAAGACGGCGGCGGCGCGAGGGCGCGTCTCTATCTGCTGTGCCGCGGGCCAGACGCATCGCAGCGTGCGGGCTGTGACTAATATCCGTTTGGCATTAACGGCCTAGCAAAATAGTGGCAAATGACCACTAGTTGAGATTGCAATCCTCAGCTACGCTTGCACCACAAAACGGATTTTTGTCCTACAAAGTGGTGAATGGATGCAGTATCACTTTATCTCCGGACTGCCGCGTTCCGGTTCGACCCTGCTCTCTGCGATTCTCCTGCAGAACCCGCGTTTTCACGCCGGCATGAGCAGCCCAGTGAGCCCCTTGTTCAACGGGGTGCTGGCGCAATGCAGTGCGGGCAGCGAGTTCGGCTCGGTGATCGACGCCGGCACCCGCCGCCGTCTGCTGCGCGGGTTGTTCGATGCCTATTACGCCGACAAGGCCTCCACCCCCGTGGTGTTCGATACCAACCGCCAATGGTGCGCGCGCATGCCCGCGCTGCATGACCTGTTCCCCCAGGCCAAAGTGATCGCCTGTGTGCGCAACGTGGCCTGGGTGCTGGACAGCCTTGAACGCCTGTACCGCGCCAACCCGTTCGAGAACACCAAACTGTTCAACGACGATGACGAGCGCAACACCGTCTACAGCCGCTGCGAAACCCTGGCCCAGCGCAATCGCCTGGTGGGCTTTGCCTGGACCGCGCTCAAAGAGGCGTATTACGGCGAGAACGCCGAATCGTTGCTGGTCGTCGATTACGACTTGTTGAGCCAGGCCCCGGAGCGGGTGATGCGGCTGGTGTACGACTTCATCGGCGAGCCCTGGTTCGAACATGACTTCAACCACCTGACCTACGACGCGCCGCTCTTCGACCAGGCCCTGGGACTGGCCGGCCTGCACAAGGTCAAGCCCAAGGTCGCGCCACAGGCACGGCGCACGCTGTTGCCGCCGGACTTGTTTGAGAAGTATGCCGCGTTGTCGTTCTGGCGCGATGGGTCTGCCAGTGCGGCCAATGTCATTCGTATGAAAACCGACGCCGCGATCAGTTGATTGCGGCTTTTCCTTTTTTGCGTATTCAAGTCGTTCGAGTCCGGGTGATCGTCATGTGGTGGAGCAAAGGCAAATCGCGGGTAACCGAGGGCGCGCAAGCCCTGGCATCGCCAATGATTATGTGCCTGGAGCCGCGAATGCTGTTCGACGGCGCGGTGGCGGCCACCGTGGCCGATGCCGCGCAGCCGGATGCCCATCCCACGGCCGAGGCGGCCAAGCCTTCCACCGCCGACCAGCCGGCAGACACGCACGCGCCCCAGGGCCAGGTCGATGCGACCCAGGCGGCGGTGCCGGGCAAGAGCGTGTTGTTCGTCGATTCCCGGGTCAAGGATTCCGCGAGCCTGCTCGAAGGTGTGGCGCCCGGTACCCAGGTGGTGCAACTGGAGGCGAACAAGGACGGTTTGCAGCAGATCGCCGATTACCTCGACAGCCACCAGGGCGTGAGTTCGGTGCAGATCATCGCCCACGGCAATGCCGGCGATCTGTGGCTGGGTAACAGTTACCTGTCGGCGGATAACGTCCAGGCCCGCAGCGAGATATTGGCGCAGATCGGCCAGGACATGAACGTGGGCGGCGATATCCTGATTTATGGCTGCTACACCGCCGAAGGCGAGCGTGGCCTGAGTCTGGTCGATTCATTGGCGCAATTGACCGGCCGCGACGTGGCCGCATCCAACGACCGCACCGGCCTGGGCGGCGACTGGGACCTGGAAATCGCTACCGGCAACATCGAAAGCGCCAACGTGCTGTCCGCCAGCGCCATGAGTGAATACCAATGGGGCCTGGCCACCTGGACCGCCACCAACAACCTCAACTCCGGCGTCGGTTCCTTGCGTGCGGCGCTGTCGTCCGCGCAGAACGGCGACATTGTCACGTTCAGTAGCTCCATGACCGTTGCCCTGACCCAGGTGCTGTTGGTCAACAAAAACGTCACCATCGACGGTGACCTCAATAACGACAACGTGGCCGACGTGACGCTCGACGGCCAGTACCGCACCCAGATCCTGCAAGTGACATCCGGCACCACGGCTACCCTCGATGGCCTGGTGATTACTCGGGGCATGACGGCCGGCAATGGTGGTAATGGCGGTGACGATGCGTTGGTGTCTCAGGGCGGTGGTATCTACAACGCCGGTACCTTGACCCTGAAGAACGTCACCGTGACCGCCAACGCCGCTTCCGGTGGCGGCGGCGGCGGCGGTGTAACGCCGATATACGCCGGTGGTGGCGGTGGTGGCGGCGGCGCGATCAGCGGGGGTACCGGTGGCAAGGGCGGCGACAGCCTCAACGCCACGGGCAGCAATGGCACCGCGGGGCAGGGCGGCGCGGGCGGCGGTTTCTTCAACATCGGCGGGCGTGGCGGCTCCACCACAGGTGGCGCCGGCGGTGCGGCGTATCCGGGTTATAGCACCGGCTCGGCCGGTGGTACGGCCAGCAGCGGCGGATTGTCCATCGGCGGTGGCGGCGGCGGTGACGGGTACGACAACTTCGGTGGCGACGGTGGCGGCGCGGTGGGCGGGATCTACAACGACACCGGCGCGACCCTGCGGATCATCGGTAACTCGACCCTCTCCAACAACGTCGGCGCGGGCGGTGGCGGTGGCGGTGGTGGCGCCGGCGGCAGCTATCTCCAGGCAGGCGGCGCGGGCGGTGTCGGGGTCGGCGCCATCTGGAACAAAGGCTCGATCCTGATCACCGCCGCCAACTTCGCGGCACTGGCCGGCAACGTTGGCGGCAGTGGCGTGGGAGGGACCAGCGCGGGTACCGCGGGTGTTTCGCCGTCCTCGGTGGCCAACGTCTACGGCGATGGCGGCACCATCAACACCAACTATGTGCCGGACGAGACGCCGCCCACCGCGACCGTCGTGGTGGCCAATACCAACCTGAACTCCGGCGGCACCTCGACGGTGACCATCACCTTCTCCGAAGCCGTGACGGGCCTCACTGCGGCGGACCTGACGGTGCAGAACGGCACCGTCGGCACCTTGACCAGTGGCGATGGCGGCATCACCTGGACCGGCACGTTGACTGCGGCCAGCAACATCACCGACACCACCAACGTCATCACCCTGAACAACGCCGGTGTAGCCGACCTGGCCGGCAACGCCGGCGTGGGCACGACCAACTCCGACAACTACATCGTCAACGATACCGTGGCGCCCACGGCGTCCATCGTGGTCAGCGACACCGCCCTCAGGATCGGCGAAACGAGCGCAGTGACCATCACCTTCAGCGAAGCAGTGAGCGGTTTCACCAGCGCTGACCTGACCGTCGCCAACGGCTCGATCAGCGGTCTGAGCACCAGTGACGGTGGCATCACCTGGACCGCCACGCTGACGCCGGATGCGACGGTCACCGACACCTCCAATCTGATTGTCCTGAACAACAGCGGCGTGGCGGATCTCAACGGCAACGCTGGCGTGGGCACCACCAACTCGAACAACTACGCGATCGATACGCAACGCCCAACCGCCACCATCGTGGTGGCCGACACCGCGTTGCGTATCGGCGAAACCTCCGTGGTGACCATTACATTCACCGAGGCCGTGAGTGGTTTCACCCTGGCCGACCTGAGCGCTGCCAATGGCAGCTTGAGCGTACTGAGCAGCAGCGACGGGGGTATCACCTGGACTGCAACGCTCACCCCGACGGCCAGCATCAGTGACACCACCAACCTGATCACCCTGACCAACAGCGGTATTGCCGACCTGGCCGGCAACGTCGGCAGCGGCACCACCGACTCGAACAACTATGCCGTCGATACCCTGCGTCCGACCGCCAGCATCGTGGTGGCCGATAGCGCACTGAACATCGGTGAGACGTCGCTGGTCACCATCACCTTCAGCGAGGCCGTCACTGATTTCACCCTGGCCGATATGACCGTCGCCAACGGCGCCTTGAGCGGGCTGAGCAGCGGTGACGGCGGTATTACCTGGACCGCCACGCTCACGCCGAGCGCCAGCACCACCGATGCCACCAACCTGATCGTCCTGGCCAACACCGGCGTGACGGACGCGGCCGGTAACGCGGGCAGCGGCACCACCAGCTCCAACAACTTTGCGGTTGACACTCAACGTCCCACCGCCAGCATCGTGGTGGCCGACACCGCGTTGAGCGTCGGCGAAACATCGCTGGTCACCATCACGTTCAGCGAAGCGGTAACAGGTTTTACCGCCGCCGATCTGACGGTCGCCAACGGCACTGTCACCGGCCTGAGCAGTGGCGACGGCGGTATTACCTGGACCGGGACATTCACCCCCGGCGCCAGTCTCAGCGACACCAGCAACCTCATCACCCTGGACAACACCGGTGTGACTGACGCGGCGGGCAACGCCGGCAGCGGCACCACCGACTCCAACAACTACGCCATCGATACCCAGCGCCCCACCGCCACCCTCGTGGTCGCCGACACGGCCGTTGCTATTGGCGAAACCTCCGTGGTGACAATCACCTTCAGCGAGGCGGTGACCGGTTTCACCCTGGCTGACCTGAGTGTCACCAATGGCAGCCTGAGCGGCCTGAGCACCAGCGACAACATCATCTACACCGCAACCTTCACGCCATCGGCGGGCGTCAGCGATACCACCAACCTGATCACCCTCAATAACACCGGGATTGTCGACGGGGCAGGTAATACCGGCAGCGGCACCACCGATTCCAACAACTATGCCGTCGACACACTGCGCCCGACCGCCACCATCGTTGTCGCCGATACCGCGCTGAGCGTCGGCGAAACCTCGCTGGTGACCATTACGTTCTCGGAAGCGGTCAGTGGTTTCGACAATTCGGACCTGAGCGTGGCCAACGGCACATTGAGCGCGGTCAGCAGCAGCGATGGCGGCATCACCTGGATCGCCACGTTCACGCCGGCCCTCGGGGTCAGCGACACGTCCAACCTCATCATCCTGAACAACACCGGCGTCAGCGATGCGGCGGGCAACAGCGGTACCGGCACCACCAACTCCAACAACTACCAGGTCGACACCAACGTGCCGACGGCGACCATTGTGATTGCCGACACCACATTGAGTATCGGCGAGACCTCGTTGGTCACCGTGACCTTCAACTCGGCGGTCAGCGGGTTCGACAATTCGGACCTGACCGTCAGCAACGGCACACTCAGCACCATGAGCAGCACCGACGGTGGCGTCACCTGGACGGCCACGTTCACGCCGAGCGCCAGCATTGCCGATACCAGCAACGTCATCACCCTGGACAATACTGGCCTGATCAACGGCGCGGGCAATGCCGGCGTGGGCACCACCGACTCCAACAACTACGCGGTCGACACAGTGCGCCCCACCGCGAGCATCGTTGTGGCGGACACCGCCATTGCCGCCGGCGAGACCTCACTGGTGACCATCACCTTCGGCGAGGCCGTGACGGCGTTCACCAGCGCCGACCTGACGGTGGCCAACGGCCTACTCTCGGGGTTGAGCAGCAGCGACGGCGGCATCACCTGGACCGCGACGCTCACGCCGACCAACGGGGTCACGGACAGCAGCAACCTCATCACACTCAACAGTGGCGGCGTCGTCGACCTGGCCGGCAACGCCAATGTCGGCAGCACCGACTCCAACAACTATGCGCTGGACACCGAGCGTCCAACCGCAACGATTGTGCTGGCTGATTCCAGCCTCAGTGTCGGCGAAACCTCGTTGGTGACCATCACCTTCAGCGAGGCCGTCACCGGGTTCAGCAATGATGACCTGAGCGTCGCCAACGGCACCCTGAGCGCGGTGAGCAGCAGCGACGGCGGCCTGACCTGGACCGCCGTCTTCACCCCGGCCCTCGGCGTGCGCGACACGACCAACCTGATCGTCCTGGACAACACCGGCGTGAGTGACGCGGCGGGCAACAGCGGAACGGGTACCAGCAACTCGGCCAACTACAGCATCGATACCCAGGTGCCGACGGCCACCATCGTGGTCGCCGATACGGCGCTGAACATCGGTGAAACCTCGTTGGTGACCATCACGTTCAACGAGGCGGTGAGCGGTTTTGACAACAGCGACCTGAGCGTCAGCAATGGCACGCTGAGTAATCTGTCGTCCACCGACGGTGGCGTCACCTGGACGGCCACGTTCACGCCGAGCGCGAGCATTGCCGATACCAGCAACGTCATCACCCTGGACAATACTGGCCTGATCAACGGCGCGGGCAATGCCGGCGTGGGCACCACCGACTCCAACAACTACGCGGTCGACACCCAGCGTCCTACGGCGACGATCTCCGTGGCGGACAACAACCTGGGCATCGGCCAGACCACCACAGTGACCATCGGCTTCAGCGAAGCGGTCAGCGGTTTCGATTTGTCGGACCTGAGCGTGGCCAACGGTGTGCTGTCCAACCTGGCCAGCAGCGATGGCGGCAAGACCTGGACGGCTACCTTGACGCCGACGGCGGCGATCAGCGATGCCACCAACCTGATCGTACTGGACACCGGTCTGGTGAATGATGCGGCGGGTAACGTCGGCAGCGGCATCGTGATTTCCAACAACTTTGCCATTGATGGTGAGCGGCCTACCGCGACCATCAGCGTGGCCAACTCCAACCTGACGGTCGGGCAGACCACCACGGTGACCTTCACCTTCAGCGAGAAGGTCAGCGGTTTCGAGCTGGATGACCTCAGCGTGGCCAATGGCACCTTGTCCAACCTGGCCACCAACGACGGCGGCAAGACCTGGACCGCGACCCTGACACCGACGGCCAATATCAACGACCCGAGCAACTTCATCACGCTGGATTCCAGCCTGGTGGCGGACCTCGCGGGCAACGCCGGCAGCGGTTTTGCCAACTCCAACAACTTTGCGATCAACACCATCGCGCTGACGGGCGACCCCCTGTTCCGTGTTACCACGCCGACGGCGCCTGTGGACGCACCGAACCAGCCGTTGCAGCCGATCATCTTCGGCCGGCCGGGGGGCGAGCTGGGTTCGCCTATCGGCTTCCCGCCGCTGTTCGAGCAACGTGAAATGGGCGGGGGCTTGCCGCCCATCGGCAGTATTTTCATCAACAACGGCGCTTCGTCGCCCAGTTTCATCGCCCAGGTGTTCAGCACCGATAGCAGTGGGGACGGCAGTGGCCAGGGCTTCCTCGGGTTTGGTGGCGGCGATGGCGGGGTGTTTGGTTCAAGCACCCTCTCGGGGCTGTTCAACCGCGAGAACAGCGGCGACGACAGTGGCTTCAAGGCGTTCGACAACAAGTCGATCAAGGGCAGCGGCGACGCGGCCCAGGGCCTGCGTGGCGTATTTGGCGCGCCGACTCTTGGCCAGCAACTGCAACAGATCAACGACACCGAGCATCGTCAGGTGATGGACCTGGCGGCCGCGCTGCAACAGGTCGGCATCAGCGAAATGCAGGCTTGAACACACTCCAATTTTGCGCAGGAACAGGGGCAGTACAGGGATGAAGACAGGTCAAAAGTTGTTCGGCGCCAGCCTGCTGGTGCTGGCGATCAGCGGTTGCGCGGTCACCAGCGAACCGATTGAGCGCAGTGTCAGTGAGCAGCGAGCCCGCAGCGATCTACACGGCATGTACAAGGATCAAGAGCCCCTCAGCGGCCCCTTGACCCTGCACCAGGCCATGGCCCGTGCGGTGAAATACAACCTCGAAGGTCGCTTGAAGGTGATGGAAGAAGCCTTGGCCAAGCGCCAATCGGACCTGTCCAGTTTCGACATGCTGCCGCGCATGGCCCTGTCCGCAGGCTACGCCGGGCGCAATAACACCAACGCCTCCAGCAGCCAGAGCGTGCTCACCGGTACGCAGTCCCTGGAGCCGTCCACCTCCCAGGATCGCGACCGCCGTGTGGCGGACCTGACCATGGTGTGGAACGTGCTCGACTTCGGCGTCAGCTACATCAGCGCCAAGCAGCAGGGCGACCAGCGCCTGATCATCCAGGAACGTCGACGCAAGGTGATCAACACCATCGTTCAGGACGTGCGCTCTGCCTACTGGCGCGCGGTGGCCGCCGAGCGTCTGCTGACCCAGATCGACAGCCTGATGGCACGGGTCGATCAAGCACAGGCCAACAGCCAAAACATGAGCGAGCAGCGCATCGGCGACCCGGTCCAGGCCCTCGGTTACCAGCGTTCGCTGATCGAAGCCACACGCCAATTGCAGGAGCAGCGCCGCGCCCTGTCCCTGGCCAAGACTGAACTGGCCACCCTGATCAACCTGCCCATGGGCACCGACCTGAAGCTGGCCACGCCGGACGAGTACACGGTGCCTCAACTCAAGGTCAATCTGAGCAGCCTGGAACAGGAAGCCCTGGCCAATCGCCCGGAACTGCGTGAGCAGGATTACCAGACCCGCATCAGCGCTGCGGAAACCCGCAAAGCCATGCTGCGCCTGCTGCCGGGCCTGGAGTTTTCCGCTGGCGGGCACTACGACAGCAACTCGTTCCTGGTAGACAATCGTTGGGCTGACTATGGCGCCAAGATCACCTGGAACCTGTTCAACGTGATCTCCGCCCCGGCGGCCATCGACGTGGCCAAGGCTGGCGAAGAAGTTGCCACCGCACGGCGCCAGGCCATGTCGATCGCGGTGCTGGCACAAGTCTATGTGGCCAACGCCAATTACCAGGACGCCGTGCGCCAGTTCAAGACCAACGAACAACTGGCGAACATCGACGGGCAAATCCTCACCCAACTGCGCAACCGGCATGAAGCAGCCGGCTTGGGCGAACTGGACCTGATCCAGGGCGAACTCAACACCCTGCAAGCCGACCTGCGCCGTGACCTGGCCTATGCCGACCTGCGTAATGCCTACGGCCAGATCTTCGCCAGCGCCGGACTCGACCCGTTGCCCGAGCAATTGGACTCTGACCGCGTGCAGACCATCGCCACCGCGCTGGCCAGCCGTGAATCGGCCTGGGCTGCCGGCAACATCGCTGCACCGGTGCCGCGTGCTGTTGCCCAGTAACCTGGTGGCGCCGACGGCGAGCATCACGCGCCGTCAGCGCGAGGCGCGTAATGGGCATCGCGGTATGGCGATCCTGCTCACCGGTTTGCCCGCATCGGGCAAGTCGACCCTGGCCCAGGGGCTGCAAGCTGCGCTTTTCGAACAGGGTCGGCAAAGCATCGTGCTCGACGGCGATGCCTTGCGCGGCGGCCTTAATAAAGACTTGGGTTTTGCCGACGGCGACCGCGAGGAAAACATCCGCCGTGCCAGCGAACTGGCGGCGCTGCTGGTGGACAACGGGCAGATCGTGATCCTCGCGATGATCGCGCCGCTGACCGAATTGCGGGCGGTGTTTGCCGGACGCCTGGGCGCGGATTACCTGGAAGTGTGGTGCAGCGCATCCTTGGCGGTGTGCGAAGGGCGCGATCCCAAAGGGCACTACGCCCGGGCGCGACGGGGCGAATTGCCAGGATTTACCGGCGTGGGTTCACCCTATGAGCCGCCGAGGGATACTGCGTTGGTGCTGGATACCGGCGTGTTACCGGCGCAGCAGTGCGTCGAAGGTTTGCTGGCCTGGCTGGCGCCTGGACTAGACTCTGGAGAATCACCTTCTTAGGAGCCCGCCATGGAATCGCCAGTGCATAGCTTGCCGTCATTGTTCAAACAGTTGGGTTTGCCGGATGACCCGAAGAGCATTGATCAATTCTTGGCCAGTCATTCACCGCTCAAACCGGATCTGAAATTGGCGGATGCGTTTTTCTGGACCGACAGCCAGAGCGCTTTGTTGCGTGAGGAAATTTTGGATGACGCGGATTGGGCGGTGGTGGTGGATGAGTTGAATCTGATGTTGCGGGATGGGCGAGGTGTGTAAAAAACCTAGCAAAAGGTTGATCACTTGAAAAAAAACGAGGCTGGTTGAAAAAATCTAAGCTTTAATCGCGTCAGTGAATTTTTTCTGAGTCTGTGCGATGACTTTGATGGATATGCCCATCTCCATCAGTCCCTCGGGTTGAAAGCCATTGCGCCTGCCCGTGCTGCCATGATCAAGCCCGTCACACGCATTTCGATGATTGGTGATTGCCAGGCCGTTCCTCACGCCGTCGCCCTCGCTGTTGACTCGGTGCTTGAGCACATTCTTTTCGCTCTCAAGCATGAAGGCATCAACCTCGGCATTCTGGCCCAGGCCCTTGAAGTCGTTAGCGCTGACTCACTGCTACGTGAGCTGGAAAAAGCGCCCAACGGTCTTTTTATCCGAAAGGTTTGCTACCTATGGGAGGGCTTGACCCCGTCAACGCTTGGATTACAACAAACCGATCAACAGCCGGGTTTCTCCTCTGTTTGACCCGCAGTGTTACGTGACGGGGCCGTCTACGCGTAACTCCCGTTGGCGCATCGACTTCAATGGCTTGGGTTCTTTGGCTTATTGCGCGACCGTGGAGCGAACACCAGAGATAGAAGCGCTTCTGAGCTTCGATATCCTCGACCGCGCCAAATCCTTCATGGCCACCCTCCCACCCGAAATGATGGACCGTGCCATCCAGTGGGCCTACCTCCACGAAACCCGCGACTCGTTCGCCATCGAAAAAGAACAACCGAGCGAAGAAAAATCCCGCCGCTTCGTCCAACTGTTGCGCCAGGAGTTGATGGAAGAGCTGATGGCCTTCGCCAACCAACCGGTACGCGGCGTCGATCCGCTGGTAGCGGCGGCCGTTACCGCGTTCGGCTTTGTGTTCCTGCACCCGTTCATGGACGGCAACGGGCGCCTCTCGCGCTTCCTGATCCACCAAACGCTCTGCCACTACGGCGCACTGGAAAATGGCCTGCTGCGGCCGGTGTCCGTCGCGATGAAGCACGAAGAGCAGGCCTATCTGGAGGCGCTCAAAGGTTTTTCACGACCGACGCGCGAGTTCTGGGACGTCACCTGGCTGGACGGCGATCAAATGGCCTTCGACTTCATCGGCCACCCCTCGATCTACCGCTACTGGGACGCCACCTGCTGCGTCGAATTCACCCTGCAAATGGCCCGCCGCGCCCTGGAAGTGGAACTGCGCGAGGAAACCGAATTTCTCGACCGTTATGACCGGGTGATCAAGGCCGTGAATCAACGCTTTGACGTGCGCGGTAGTGATTTGTCGAGGTTGGTGATGATGTGCCTGGATAACGACGGCAAGGTTTCCAAGCACCGGCGCAAGCAGTTTCAGTACAGCGTGTCGGAGGAGGTGTTTGAGTTTATTGAGGAGGAGGTGGGGAGTGCTCTGCGTGAAGTTGGGAAACTTCCTATCGACTAAAGGGAAGTGGGCGATAGTGGCCGGTGTGTGGGAGTCGTTATTAACAGGCGCTATGACTCAACGGTGGGTAAGGCTTGATAGTCGAGATGATCAACTTACTCACCGATCAGTTGAGCGTCGATATGGAGAGCTGCGGCATATAAAACAACGTTATATGGAGGGCGATGACAACTGGCAGGTGGGTGGTAAGTCGTGGCATTGGCAGCCTGTAACACCGGACGTGTTCTACGAATACAAGGAGGCAGGAGAATGACGCGCAAGCATGTTTTTTGGTTTTGGGGAGCCATGGATGCCCTATATCTGATTCGTTATGCGGTGGCCAGCGCAATACAGGCAAGGATTCCTTATTTAAGCGATGTTGAAAGTGCTTTATGGGTACTGCGTGATCATAGCGTTGTGCAGTTATACATGTTCGGCTTTGCCATGCTGCTGCAAGTTTCCATCGTGCTCTCGTGCCTACTGTTCTTTCTTGGACGTAAACAGGTGAGATGGGTTACTTACCTTCAAACACCCTTGCGATTGGCTTTTATTGTGCCTTCTGTTTCGCCTTTGCTGGTAGGGGCTCAGCTTGTCCCTAACTACAATTTGGTGTTAATGGCTGTGTTAGTGATTATTTCGGAGGCAATCAAAGTCTGGAGCGTATGGCGATGGTGCAAAAAACCCTGACCGGCCAAGAGACCTGAGAACCCATCAAGTCTGTGGCACAACCCCATCTGACATCCAAAACCGCCGCACTGGTCTCCCTGCCCTATGGCCTCGACATAATGGAAAATCCAGCAAGCCGACACCGATCCAAATGTGGGAGGGGGCTTGCCAGCGCATGCATCAATGTCTGGCCCGCCGCAATCGGGGGCAAGCCCCCTCTCACATGGGTTCTGCGCTGTTGCCACTGAAACGCTCCACCCATCGCTAAATTGTTTCAAAACTTGACGGGACAACCACCCTCCATCATATTGATAGTTAGCAAACTAACTGTATGCGAACTATCCAGTGCCTCAATCCCTCGAACAACTCCAGATGAACCTCAGCAGCAGCATGGTGGTGGGCGCCCGTAACTGGCGCAAAATCTGCCAGACCACGCTGGTGAGCTATGGCATCTCCGAAGCCTGCGCCGTGCCGCTCTTGATGATCGGTCGTTTGGGCGACGGTGTGCATCAGGTCAAAGTGGCCCAGGCGTCCGGGATGGAAAGCCCGTCCCTGGTGCGCCTGCTGGATCGCCTGTGCAGTGACGGCTACGTGTGCCGTACCGAAGACGTCCACGACCGCCGCGCCAAGGCCTTGAGCCTCACCGAGCGTGGCCGTGAGTTGGTGCAAGCGGTTGAAGTGCAACTGGTGCGCCTGCGCCGCGAAGTGCTGGCGCAGATCGCACCCGCCGATATGGAGGCCGCGCTGCGTGTGCTGCGCGCCTTTGAGGCGGCGACGCTTTGAACGGGTTCTTTACCGGTTTTCCGCCCGCCCGCGACTGGTTCTACGGCGTGCGTACCTTCGCCGCGTCGATGATCGCGTTGTACATCGCCATGCTCATGCAAATGCCGCGTCCGTATTGGGCGATGGCCACGGTGTATATCGTCTCCAGCCCGTTTGTCGGCCCCACCAGCTCCAAGGCCCTGTACCGCGCCATTGGCACCTTGATGGGCGCGGCGGCGGCGGTGTTTTTTGTGCCGATGTTCGTGCAGTCACCCTACATTTTGGTAGTGGTGATCGCGCTGTGGACGGGCACTTTGCTGTTCCTCTCCATGCACCTGCGCACCGCCAACAACTATGCGCTGATGCTGGCCGGCTACACGCTGCCGCTGATCGCCCTGCCCGTGGTGGATAACCCGCTGGCGGTGTGGGATGTCGCCGAGGCGCGGACCGAAGAAATCTTCCTCGGCATTGCAGTCGCTGCCGTAGTGGGCGCGATGTTCTGGCCGCGCCGCCTGATGCCGGTATTCGATGGCTCGGTGGCCAAGTGGTTTGCCGATGCCCAGGTCTACAGCCAGCGCTTTCTGACGCGCAACGTGGCGCCGGAAGAGGTCAGCACCTTGCGCGGCGGCATGGTTGCCACCTTCAACACCCTTGAATTGATGATCGGCCAGTTGCCCCACGAAGGCGCGCGGCCGCAGACAGTGCGCAACACCAAGGAACTGCGTGGGCGCATGATCCATCTGCTGCCGGTGGTGGATGCCCTGGATGATGCCCTGTACGCCATCGAACACCGTGCGCCGGAATTTCTAGACCGCATCAAGCCGATCCTGGAAGCCACCAGCCAATGGCTGGAAGGCACCCAAGAAAGCGCACCCATGGAAAGCTGGCGCGCCCTGCGTGATCAGGTCGACGCCCTGCAACCCCAAGGCGAAGCGCTGGATGATCGCCACACCTTGTTGTATTCCAACGCGCTGTACCGCCTGGGCGAATGGATCGACCTGTGGCAAGACTGCCGCAGCCTGCAGGCCGCGATCCAGTGCGAAAGCCAAGACACCTGGCGCGCCGTGTACCGTCACTGGCGCCTGGGCCGGCTTACGCCATTCCTCGACCGTGGCCTGATGTTCTACTCGGCGTTTTCCACCGTCACCGCGATCATCGTCGCCTCGGTGCTGTGGATTCTGCTGGGCTGGACCGACGGCGGCAGCGCCGTGATCCTGGCCGCCGTGGCGTGCAGCTTCTTCGCCTCGATGGACGACCCGGCGCCGCAGATCTATCGATTCTTTTTCTGGACCGCCATGTCGGTGCTGTTCGCCAGCCTGTACCTGTTTCTGGTGCTGCCCAACCTGCACGATTTTCCGATGCTGGTGCTGGCGTTCGCCGTGCCGTTTATCTGCATCGGCACCCTCACCGTGCAGCCGCGATTCTACTTGGGCATGTTGCTGACGCTGGTGAACACCTCGTCGTTTATCAGTATCCAGGGCGCCTACGACGCGGACTTCCTTAACTTCGCCAACGTCAACCTGGCCGGGCCTGTGGGCCTGCTGTTTGCCTTTGTGTGGACGTTGGTCGCACGGCCTTTTGGCGCCGAATTCGCGGCCAAGCGCCTGACCCGTTTCAGCTGGCGTGACATCGTCGGCCTCACCGAACCCGCCACCCTGGCTGAACACCGGCACCTGGCCGTGCAAATGCTCGATCGCCTGATGCAGCACCTGCCGCGCCTGGCCCTTACCGGCCAGGACACCGGCATCGCCCTGCGCGATTTGCGCGTGGCGCTGAACCTGCTCGACCTGCTGGCCTATTCGCCGCGCATCCTCGGCGTGCCACGGGTGTTGCTCAACCAAGTGGTGGAAGGCGTCGGCGCTTACTTCAAAGCCTGCCTCAAGGCGGGTGAACGCTTGCCCGCGCCCAGCGGTCTGCTGATGACCCTGGACCGCACGCGCCGCGCCCTCAACGGACAAGGCCTGCAGGACGAAGACGATACCCGCCTGCACCTGTTGCACGCCTTGGCCGGCCTGCGCCTGGCGCTGTTGCCCGGCGTCGAATTTATTGGTGGCACGGAGCTGGAAGCGCCGCTGCCGGATGGAGCGCCTTTATGATCGGTGATCTGGATATCAGCGGGGTGTTCCTGCCCACGCTGCTGGTGCTGATGGGCATTACGTACGTGTTGTTCCTGGTGGTGCACGGGCTGTTGACGCGCATGCACTTCTATCGCCTGGTCTGGCACCGGGCATTGTTCAATGTGGGGCTCTACGCGCTGTTGCTGGGCGCGGTGGACTCACTCAGTCGATACCTGATGACATGAAAAAACCTTTTTTGACCATCGGCCGTGTAGTCCTGACGCTGTTGATCGTGAGCTTCGCGGTCGTCGTTGTGTGGCGCATGGTCATGTACTACATGTTTGCGCCCTGGACCCGCGACGGCCACATTCGTGCCGACATCGTGCAGATCGCCCCGGACGTGTCCGGGCTGATCCAGCGCGTGGACGTGCGCGACAACCAGTTGGTGACCAAGGGCCAGGTACTGTTTGCCGTCGACCAGGACCGCTTCAAGCTGGCCCTGCGCCAGGCCCAGGCCGCCGTGGCCGACCGCCAGGAAACCCTGGCCCAGGCCAGCCGCGAGTACAAGCGTAACCGTGGCCTCGGCAACCTGGTGCCCAGCGAGCAACTGGAAGAAAGCCAGTCCCGCGTGGCCCGTGCCCAGTCGGCCCTGGCCGAAGCGCAAGTGACGGTGGATTCGGCCCAACTCAACCTGGATCGCTCGGTGATCCGCAGCCCGGTGGACGGCTACGTCAACGACCGCGCGCCGCGTACCCAGGAATTCGTCACCGCTGGCCACCCAGTGCTGTCGGTGGTGGACAGCAATTCCTTCCATATCGACGGCTATTTCGAAGAGACCAAGCTCGACGGCATCCACGTCGGCATGGCCGTGGACATCCGTGTGATCGGCGACAACGCCCGCCTGCGCGGCCATGTGCAGAGCATCGTCGCCGGTATCGAAGACCGTGACCGCAGCAGCGGCTCCAACCTGTTGCCCAACGTCAACCCGGCGTTCAGTTGGGTACGCCTGGCCCAGCGGATTCCGGTGCGCATCGCCTTTGACGACGTGCCGGCGGACTTCCGTATGATCGCCGGGCGCACGGCCACGGTGTCGATCATTGGCGACAAGCCCAATGACGGAGCCACGCCATGAAGCAGCTGTTGGCAACCGCCGCGCTGGGTTTGTTGCTGTCGGCCTGCCAAGTGGTAGGCCCGGACTACACGCTGCCGGACAAGGCCGCCGTCAACCGTGGCGACCTGCAAGGGCCAATCGCGGGCGAGGGCGCCAACGTGGTGTCGGCGCCGGTGCCGAGCGACTGGTGGAAGCTGTACAAAGACCCGCGCCTGGACGAACTGGTGCGCCAAGCGATGGCCTCCAACACCGACCTGCGCGTGGCCGCTGCCAACTTGCAGCGTGCGCGTTTCCAGACCCAACAGGCTGAATCTGCCGGCGGCTGGAGCCTCGGCGCCAAGGCCGAGGCGCAGCGCCTGCAGGAGTCCGGCGAAGCATTTTTGCTGGCCGACAAAGTGCCGGTGGGTAACATCGGCAGCGTCGGCATCACTACCTCGTATCAATTCGACCTGTTCGGCACCTTGCAACGCGGTATCGAAAGCGCCCAAGCCAGCGCCGATGCGGCCCAGGCCGCTGCCGATATCGCACGTATCACCCTGGTGGCCGATGTGGTGCGTTCCTACACCCAAGTGTGCGCGGCCAACGAAGAACTGGCGATTGCCAACGAGTCCCTGGACCTGCAAGCCCAAAGCACCAAACTGACCCAGCGCCTGCGCGACGCCGGCCGTGGCGATGAAACCCAGGTCACCCGTTCGCAAACCCAGTACAAATCCCTGCGCGCCGACATGCCGCGCTACGAAGCGGCGCGCCAGGCCGGGTTGTTCCGCCTGTCGATGCTGCTGGCCAAGCCGCTGGACCAACTGCCAGCGGGCACCGGCAGCTGCGCCGAGCTACCGCACATCGCCCAACTGCTGCCCGTGGGTGACGGCGCGGCGCTGCTCAAGCGCCGCCCCGACGTGCGCCAGGCGGAACGCCAACTGGCCGCCGCCACCGCTCGGATCGGCGTGGCCACTGGCGCCCTGTACCCGGACATCGCCATCGGCGCCACGGTGGGCACCGTCGGCCTGCTCGAAAACCTTGGCACGCCTGCGACCAACCGCTGGGGTTTTGGCCCGATGATCAGTTGGACCGTGCCGACCAACGGCGCCCGCGCCCGTGTCCACGAAGCCGAAGCCGCAACCCAGGGCGCCCTGGCGCATTTCGATGGAGTGGTACTCAACGCCATCCGCGAAACCCAGACCGGCCTGGCGCAATACACCGCGCAGTTGCAACGGCGCGACGCACTGGCCGAAGCGGGTGAGTCGGCCAAGGAAGCGGCGGGGCAGACCCACCGCTTCTTCCAGGCCGGCCGTGCGTCGTTCCTGGCGGACCTGCAAGCCACCCGCACCTACACCGACGTGCGGGCGCAGCTGGCGGCGGCCAACACCCAGGTTGCGATGAGTCAAATCGACCTGTTCCTGGCCTTGGGCGGCGGCTGGGAAAGCGGACGAACGCAACCTGCGCAAGCCAGCAAACCCTGAGCAGATAGCTATGCTTTGTCAGGTGGGGCGCCGTGATGCCCTGCCTGACACTGCTCGCGTTTGCTCATGGGGATTCCAATAATGAAAAACCCTTATGCTCCCGCTTTCTGGTGCGTGCTCTTCGCACTGGTGCTGTTATCGGCCGCGTATTTCTACGGCGTCATGCTCGCTCACCAGCTCGACAAGGCCATGGTCTTTCTCGACAGCGCCTGCCTGGTGATCGGTACCTTGTCCATTGGCGTGGTGGCCTGGGCTTCTTACCAGAATCAACGCATCAAGAAAAAACTCCTCGAACAAGGCAAGACCCGCGTGGCGATCTGGGACACCAAGGTTGCGCTGCGCCGGGTGGAAACGGTGTTCGACCGTTATTTCTGGGGCAGCTATTGGCAGCCGGGGCGCACTTTCCAGGAAGTCATGGGCGACCTCACCGGCACGCCGTTGGAAAAAAGCCTCGAAGTCCTGAAAAAACAGTGCGTGGCCCTCGATCAGCAGGTCGCCGAAGGTAGGCATTGGCTCAATAATGCGCGGGAATTGTCTGATGTTGCGACACAGATGGCCCGCGAACGCTACCAACTGGACTTCTGCGACCCCAAGGCCGACACCCCCGGCAATGCGGTGATACACCGCGAGTTTGAGGTGCTGGTGTACACCTGGACGGCGCGCTTGAAGAGTTTCGATCACCAGTTGGATGAAATCGAGCTGGAGTATTCCTGAACTACTACTGAACTGATCCCTCTGAAAGGCTGGGCCGTTTACGGCCGCCAGTGCTAATCTTCCCCCGCTTTCGGCGGGCTTGAGCCAACCCTTACAGGGTTCAAGGAAGACAGCCCACTTCTCACAGGATTTGATCAGGTCACTTCATGAATAAGCCAGCAGTCGTTCTTTTGGGTTTTGTTGTCGCCGTTGGCGTCGTCAGTGCAGGCGGCGCCTGGTACACCGGTAAACAACTGGAGCCGGTGCTGCAAACCGCGATCCAGAACGCCAACAAGGAACTGCAGACCTCCATGGCCGGCGTCGATGGCACCGTGGCCCTGGAGCTGGTCTCCCTGGATCGTGGGGTGTTCAGCAGCACCGCCCATTACCGCTTGAAAGGCCAAGGCTCGGTCTTCGGCGAAGACAACCCGAACCCGGAACTGCTGTTTGTCGACCATATCGAACACGGCCCGCTGCCGTTCTCGCGCCTGGTGACGCTCAAGTGGCTGCCGGTCATGGCCACCAGTCACTACGCGCTGGAAAAGAACGCCACTACCGAGAAGTGGTTCGCCGCCGCCAAAGACGTGTCACCGCTCAAAGGCGTGGCCAATATCGGTTACACCCGCTCGGTCAACGGCAACATCGAATTGCTGCCGCTGGAGTTCAAGGACGACAAATCGTCGGTGAGCTTCTCCGGCGCCAACATGAACTTCGACGGCACCGCTGAGGGCCAGAAGGTCAAGGCCGATGGCTTTATGAACAGCCTCAAGGTCGCCGCCGTGGATGCCAATGGCGAAGCCTTCGAAGCCGAGCTGTCGGGCCTGACCATCGCCAGCAATCTGGAAAAATCCACCTTCGGTTTCTACACCGGGCAAAACACCGTTGAACTGACCGACAGCAAGTTCACCTTCGGCCCGCAGAAAGCCGTGCTGACCGTCAAAGGCTTCGAGCAGAAAGACTCCAGCGAAACCAAGGACAACAACCTGGCCGGCCGTGTCGACTACAAGATCGACGAGATCGGCTACCAAGGCAAACCCGTGGGTTCGGCGGCGCTGGCTGTGAGCATGAAGAATGTCGACATCCCGGCCATGCTGGTGCTGACCAAGCTTTACCAGGACAAGATGCAGCCGGTACAAGCCGCTGCCGCCGCCAACCAGCCGGCACCTGAGCTGCAACTGACCGAAGCCGAGCAAGCCCTGGCCGAAGCCAACGTCAACCAGGTCCTGGCCGCCAAGCCGCAAGTGGCGGTGGAAAACCTGTCGCTGAAAACCACCCACGGCGAAAGCAAGTTCAGCCTGCTGGTCGACCTGGCCAAGCCGGTGTCCATGGAGCTGCCACCGGTTGAACTGGGCAAGCAGATGATTGCGCTGCTGGACGCCAACCTGACCCTGTCCAAGCCGATGATCGCTGACGTTTCCGCGCTGCAGGCGCAACTCGGCGGCGTGACCGACCCGAAAGCCATCGAGCAACAATCCCAGATGGCCGCCGAGATGGTCAGCGGCATGGCGGTGGGCACGCAGTTGGCGACCCTGGTCGGCAGCGACGTGGTGTCCAAGTTGCACTACGCCAACAATGAAGTGACGTTCAACGGCCAGAAGATGACTGTCGAGCAATTCATTGGTTTTGTGATGGCCAAAGTTGGTGCGGTGAGCGGCGCGCAGTAAATAATCTGCCCTGGCTCGCAAATAAATAATAGGGCAGCGGGCCTGCCCGCAACAGAGGTCAAACGGCTGGCGTTCATGCGTACCGAGCCCTTCTGTTGCAGGCAAGTCTGCTCCCGCATTCACATTTCAGATTTGCCCGCAATTCTGAACAATTGTTCTGAATTGGACTTCTGCCAACTTTCCTAAGAGATAGTTCACACAGGAAAGCTAGGCCGGGTCATTAGACGCCGGCACCCTGCAGCGAATCGCGCAGGACCACCTATCGTTACAGCTTTCCGTGTGTAAGGAAGCTCACGATATGTTGCGAAACCTACCACTCAGTGCATCAGGCCGGTTGCGACTGCTCGTCGGGGCAGCTTTATGCAGCCAGCTATTGATGCCCGCTTTCGCCATGGCCGATCCGGCCTATGACGCGCTGATCATCCAGGCGCGCAACGGCAACTTCACACCCGCCCTTACCCAATTGCGTCAGCTGTCGGCCGAGCGCCAGACGCCAGGCCAGGTCAGCGATCATGTGGTGATCGCCGGTTGGGCCGGCCAGGATGCTGAAGTACTTAAGGTGTACGAGGCCGAGGGTAAACATCGCAACCTCAGCACCCAGGCGCTCGCCACCGTGGCGCGCACCTATCGCAATCAAAAGCAGTGGGCCCAGGCTGAGGCGGTCTATCGCCAGGCGCTGCTGCGTGAGCCAAATAACATCGACCTGCAACTGGGCCTCGCCCTGACCCAGGCCGACGGCGGCAAGACCACCGAAGCCGTGCAACGCACCCGTGCGCTGGTGGCCGCCAAGCCCGATGACCCCAACCGCCGCATGGCCCTGGGGTACGCGCTGACCCGCGCCGGCTTGAACTACGACGCGTTGTTTGAATTCGACCAGGCGTTTATCCGCGCCGGCGACAAACCCGACGTCGCCCGCGAATACATCGTTGCCCTGCAAAAGGCCCGCCTGCCGGAAGCCGCGTTGCGCCTGTCGGCCCAACGTCCCGGCCTGCTGGACCCGGTCACTCAACGGCGCCTGGAAGGCGACCTCGCCGCCGAGCGCGTGCGCATGGCCGAGTTCGCCACGCGCAGCGAAAAAGACCGCTACGTGATTGCCGACCGCGCCCTGGCGGATTACGACAAACTGCTCGCCCGCTGGACCCCGGACGCCACCGCCCATGACGACGTGGTGCGCTGGCGCATCGACCGCCTGGGTGCGCTCAAGGCGCGGGCGCGTACCGCCGAAGTGATCCGTGAGTACGAAATTCTTAAAGGCGAAGGCGTGCAATTGCCGACCTACGCCGTGCGCTGGGTGGCCGCGTCCTACCTCGACCAACGCCAGCCGGAAAAAGCCGAGCCGCTGTATCGCCAGGCCCTGAGCGCCACCGATGCCGAACCCGATGACCGGGTCGAAGACACCACTGCGTTGTTCTACGCCTTGCAGGAAAGCGACAAAGGCGAGGACGCCAACGAGGTTGCCAAGGGGCTCGCCAACAGCCAGAAACCCCGTGTCGAACTCAAGGGTCTGCCCGTCGGCAACCCCAACGACGCGTGGATGGACGCCCAGCAACTGTCGGCCCAGGCTGGCGTGTACGGCGGCGACCTGCCGGGCAGCGAAGCCGGTTTGGAAGCGCTGGTCGCCAAGGCTCCGGGTAACGTCGGCCTGCGCCTGGCCCAGGCCGACATGTACCGCGCCCGCGATCTGCCACGGCGCGCCGAAGGCATTCTCAAGGAAACCGAAGCCCAGGCCCCGCGCGACATCGGCCTGGAAGTGAGCCAGGCGTACACCGCGATGGACCTGCAGGAGTGGCGCCAGCTCGACGTGCTCACCGACGACGTGGTTGCGCGCAACCCGGACAACCGCCAAGTGCAGCGCCTCAGCCGCCTGCGCGATGTGCATGACATGGCTGAGCTGCGCGTCGAGGCCTACACCGGTAAAAGCTTCGGCGGCGGTAACGACAGCGAGGCAGGGGCGGTTTCGGGGAGTCGTGACTGGGGCATCGAAAGCCGTCTCTACACGCCGCCCATCGACGAAGACTGGCGCCTGTTCGCGGGTGCTGGCTACGCCCGTGCAGATTTCGAAGAGGGCACCGGCCAGCATCGCTGGCAGGTGGTCGGTGTAGAGCGGCGCACCCGCGACATGACCATCGAAGCCGAGGTCTCCAACCATTCCTACGGCGATGGCTCCAAACAAGGCGCCGCGATTTCGATTGCCCGCGACATCAACGACCACTGGCAATACGGCGGCAGCCTCGGCTACCTGCTAAGCACCACGCCGTTGCGCGCGCTGAATGACGGCATCACGGCCAACGGCGGCAGCGGGTTTGTCCGCTGGCGCGCCAACGAAAGCCGCGAGTGGAAACTGACCCTCAGCCCGTCCCATTTCAGCGACGGCAACGACCGCTTCGAAGCCCTGCTCAGCGGCCGCGAGGGCCTCTACAGCTCGCCGAGGGTGCAAGTCGACCTGGGCCTGGAAGTCGGCGCCAGCCGCAACAGCAAGGAAGACACGGTGTACTTCAATCCGAAGTCGGATTTCACCGTGCTGCCCGTCCTCACCATCAACCATGTGCTTTATCACCGCTACGAGACCCAGTGGAGTCAGCAGTTCCAGGTCGGTGCGGGTACGTATAGCCAGCGTGATTACTCCACCGGCGGCATGGCGTTGATCGGCTACGGCCAACGCTATCGCTGGAACGATGTACTGGACGTTGGCGCCAACCTGAGCCTGATCAGCCGACCTTACGACGGTGATCGCGAACGCGATCTGCGCCTGCTCGTCGACCTCACTTACCGTTTCTAAAAGAGCCTGACCATGACCTTCCTCAGCCGTTGCTTGTTGGTTCTGGGTGTATTGCTGGCCAGTGCCTGCGCCCAGCAACCCGCACCTTTCACTCCACCCGCCGAGCGGCCGACCCCGCTCAACGAACAGGCGTGGCCGAAAAACCATTTCCTGGGCATTGCCTACCACGACGTGTCGGATCGCGATCCCGACCAGGCCGTGGTGGCGGTGCGCACCGAGCGTTTGATCGAACAATTGGCCTGGCTGCGCGAGAACGGCTACCAGGCGGTCAGCGTTGACCAAATCCTGGCCGCCCGCCGTGGCGGCCCGGCATTGCCGCCCAAAGCCATCATGCTCAGCTTCGACGATGGCTATTCGAGCTTCTACACCCGCGTGCTGCCGATTTTGCGCGCCTACCACTGGCCGGCCCTGCTGGCGCCAGTGGGCAGTTGGATCGACACACCGCTCAACCAGCCGGTGGACTTTGCCGGCTCGCCCCGGCCGCGTGGCGAGTTCCTGACCTGGCAGCAGATTCGCGAAGTGTCCCAGTCCGGCCTGGTGGAAATCGCCGCGCACACCGACGCCAATCACAAAGGCATCCTCGCCAACCCCCAGGGCAACCTGGAGCCGGCGGCGACCTCGTTGCGTTTTGACCCGGCTACCGGGCGTTATGAAAGCCAGGCGCAGTTCGATGCGCGGTTGCGTGCAGATGTGGTGGCGATCTCCAACAAAATCCAAACCGTGACCGGCAAGAAGCCACGGGTCTGGGTATGGCCATACGGCGCGGCCAAAGGCACCTCGCTGGCCATTGTCGGCGAGCAGGGCTACCAGATGGCCCTGACCCTGGAAGACGGCCTCGACAGCTCCGATAACCTGATGAACAGCCCGCGCTTCCTGGTGGCTTCCGACCCGGATGGCGAGCATTTCGCCAACAGCATCGTCGCGGTGCAAACCCCGGCACCGCTGCGGGTACTGCATGTGGACCTGGATAACGTCTACGACCCGGATGCCGCCCAACAAGCGCGCAACCTCGACCAGTTGGTGCAACGTGTGGTGGACATGGGCGCCGGTACCGTATTCCTGCAAGCCTTCGCCGACCCCAAGGGTGACGGCCTGGTGCACTCGCTGTACTTCCCCAACCGCCACCTGCCGATGCGCGCCGACTTGTTCAACCGCGTCGCCTGGCAACTGCACACCCGTGCCCATGCCAGCGTGTATGCCTGGATGCCAGTGCTGAGTTTTGCCCTTGATCCCAAGCTGCCGCGTGTGACGCGCTGGGACCCGGAAACCGGCAAGGTGGGCATCGATCCGGATCAATACAAGCGCCTGTCGCCGTTCGACCCGCAAGTGCGCAAAATCATTGGCGAGCTCTATGAAGACCTGGCGCGCAACAGTGCCATCGACGGGGTGCTGTACCACGACGACGCGGTGTTCTCGGACTTCGAAGATGCCAGCCCCGCCGCACTCAAGGCCTATGCCGCCAACGGCCTGCCGGGCAGCATCGAGGCCCTGCGCGCCGACCCTGCGACGATGCAGCGCTGGACGCGCTTCAAGAGCCGCTACCTGATCGACTTCACCAATGAGCTGACCGCCAAGGTCCGCGCCATTGCCGGGCCGCAGGTGCTGACCGCGCGCAACATCTTCGCGCAGCCGATGCTCAACCCCGAAAGCGAAGCCTGGTTCGCGCAGAACCTTGATGACTTCCTGCAGACCTACGACTGGACCGCGCCCATGGCCATGCCGCTGATGGAAGGCGAGACGCTGAAAAACTCCAACGCCTGGCTGGAAAAGCTGGTGGCGACGGTCAAGGCCCGCCCCGGTGCGATGCAGCGAACCGTATTCGAGCTGCAAGCCAAAGACTGGCGTACCCCGGATGCCCCTGACCTGTCCGCCGCGCAAATGGCCGAATGGATGGGTGTACTCAAGCGCCAGGGTGTCACGAGTTTTGGCTACTACCCGGACAACTTCCTGGAAAATTCCCCGGACCTGAAGACTGTGCGTCCGGCCCTTTCCAACCA
This sequence comes from Pseudomonas sp. LG1E9, assembly GCF_003290225.1. Classification (NCBI taxonomy): domain Bacteria; kingdom Pseudomonadati; phylum Pseudomonadota; class Gammaproteobacteria; order Pseudomonadales; family Pseudomonadaceae; genus Pseudomonas; species Pseudomonas sp. LG1E9. The sequence goes on from NZ_CP029983.1 coordinate 863,011, forward strand.
ATGGAACCCTTGACCATGTTCGACAGAATCCTGGCTTTATTCGTGCTGGCACTGGTCTTGGGCGTGCCCCTGGGCCTGATCTTCCTGGTCACCGGGCAGTTCCTGATGGACTTCGTGTTCTTCTACCCGCTGTTCATGTCGGCGTTGTGGATTGCCGGCGGCTTGTACTTCTGGCTGCACTGGGAGCGCCACTGGCCTTGGGAAGAAGACACCCCGGCGCCGACCCTGGCCGGCAACCCGCTGATCTCGATCATCATCCCTTGCTACAACGAGGGAGATAACGCCGCCGACACCATCCATGCGGCGCTCGGTCAGCTGTACACGAACATCGAAGTGATCGCAGTCAACGACGGTTCCAAAGACAACACCGCCGCCGTGCTCGATGCCCTGGCGCTGGAACATCCCCGCCTGCGGGTGCTGCACCTGGCGCAGAACCAGGGCAAGGCCGTGGCCTTGCGCATGGGCGCCGTGGCGGCGCGCAGTGAGTACCTGGTGTGCATCGACGGCGATGCGCTGCTTGATAAAAACGCAGCGGCCTACATGGTCGCGCCGATGCTCGACAACCCGCGCCTGGGCGCCGTGACCGGCAACCCACGCATCCGCACACGCTCGACCTTGATCGGCCGCGTGCAGGTGGGCGAGTTCTCCTCGATCATCGGCTTGATCAAGCGCACCCAGCGCGTGTTCGGGCGGATCTTCACCGTGTCGGGTGTGGTGGTGGCGTTCCGTAAAAAGGCGCTGGACCGTATCGACTACTGGTCCACCGACATGATCACCGAAGACATTGACGTCAGCTGGAAGCTGCAACTGGACCACTGGAGCATCTTCTACGAGCCGCGCGCACTGTGCTGGATCCTGATGCCCGAAACCGTCGGCGGCCTGTGGAAACAACGCCTGCGCTGGGCCCAGGGTGGTGCCGAAGTGTTGTTCAAAAACATTCGTGGCATTTGGCAATGGCGTCACCGCTACCTGTGGCCGCTGTTGTTCGAATACTGCCTGTCCACCGGCTGGGCCTTCACCTTCATGCTGTCGGTGATCTTTTGGGGCGTGGGTAAGTTCATCCCGCTGCCCCAGGCCATCGCCGTGGACTCACTGATGCCGCCGGCGTTTACCGGCCTGGTGTTGGCGATGGTGTGCCTGCTGCAATTCGCAGTCAGCATCCTGATCGACCGCCGCTACGAGAAAGACCTGTGGAAAACCCTGTTCTGGACCGTGTGGTACCCGATGGTGTTCTGGCTGGTCAGCCTGTTCACCACGTTGGTCAGTTTTCCCAAGGTGCTGTTCAACCAGCACCAGAAGCGCGCGCGTTGGGTCAGCCCCGATCGCGGTATCAAACCTGTTGAAGAGGAGGCGTGATCATGAAACTGGTCAGAACTCGCCAAAGTACCGTGATGTGGATCATCGACGTGATCCTGACCCTGATGGCCTGGGCCGGACTGGTCTGGCTGCTGGCGCGTGGGATCACCTCGATGCTCGACACCCACGGCGGCCCGCGCATCGAGGCGCCGATCTTCGCCGCGCTCAACACCTTGCAGATCTACCTGTGGATCGCATTGTTCAACGCCGTGATCCTGGTCTCCTGGGCGCGCTACCAGCAACGCAAGGGGCGCAAATTCGCCCAGCGCCGCGCCGAGGCCAAGGCCCTCAGCGACAAGCGCCTGAGCGAAAGCTTCAGCCTGGCGGAGGGCGACCTGGAGCAACTGCGCCGGCCAGGCGTGTTGGTGATCCACAACGACGAAGAGGGTGGCGTGTCGGAAGTCAAAGCCCATGTCTCCCGTGACGTGGAAAAGCCAGGGTTGACCCTCGTGCCTGGCGCAACCCAAAGCAAAGACGCCAGCTAAGGCTGTAAACCCGATCCAATGTGGGAGGGGGCTTGCCCCCGATGGCCATAGGTATCTACGCAGGGGCTTGGCTCAAGATGTGGAGCACCGCCCCTCCCACATTTAGGTATCACCCTGCCGATCCCGAGAACTGGGATCCAATTCACAAAACCCCCGCGAACTTATCTGCATTTTCCGGTACTAACTTATCTCGGTACAACTTGATGGCCAAATAATGGCAATTTCAAGTTGTCCGACAAATCGCTATCAAAACAGCAGCCGCCTGTCGGAATAATATGTCCAGTCTCAGGCTGTTTGTCTTTTTGATAATATTTTGTTGTTTTTAATCAACGAGTTACGGATTTAACTAGTGCGAATGTGCAACTAGCTCAATTTTTTGGGTTGTTGCAAGTTCGATGTTAGTTTCCGGGCCCTTGATTTTCGACGGACCGAACATGTCTTTTCTATTACCACGGACTCGGTATTTTCTGTGCACTTTACTGCTCGCTTATTTGAGTATTAACAGTGCTGTGGCCGCCCCTACGCCAGGGGATCAGGACCTGATCCGCGATCGCCAGAACCGCCTCCTCGAAGAGCAGCGCCGGCGCCTGGACGAGCTCCAGGACCTGCCCGGCAACGCCGGCAAGCCACAGGCGCCGGCACTGCCGGCCGACACCCGCTGCTTCCCCATCCAGGACATCGAACTCAAAGGCGCCGACAGCCTCTCCGCCGCCGACCGCACACGCTTGCTCAAGCCCTATATCGGCCAGTGCCTGGGCGTTGCCCAGCTCAATGAACTGCTCAAGGTCATCACCGACGACTACATCGCCAAGGGCCGCGTCACCAGCCGCGCCTACTTGCCGCAGCAGGATCTTTCCAGCGGCCATCTGCAAGTGCTGGTGGTCGAAGGCAAACTCGAAGGCATCAAGGGCGCCCAGGGCAGCACGGTCACCGACCGCGAGCTGGCCATGGCGTTTCCGGGCAAAGTCGGCGCGGCGCTCAATCTGCGCGAAGTCGAGCAGTTGGTGGATCAACTCAGCCGCCTGCCGTCCAAGCAGGCGCAAATGGAATTGACCCCCGGCAGCCAGATCGGCGGCAGCGAAGTGCTGGTCAAGAACCAGCCGCAAAAACCCTGGCGCGCCAGCCTGTCGCGCAACAACGACGGCCAGAAAAGCACCGGGGAACAGCAGTGGGGCGCCGGCCTGGAGTGGGACAGCCCGCTGGGCCTGGCCGATCAACTGATCCTGCGCGGCGGCCACGATGCCATCAGTGATCACCAGAAAACCTCGAAAAACAGCATGCTCTACTACAACGTGCCGTGGGGCTGGTGGAACTTCAGTTATACCTACAGCGAGAGCGAGTACCGCGCGCCGGGCGACCTTGACGGCTACAAGTACAAGCAAACGGGTGACAGCCAGAACCACCAGCTGCGTGCCGAGCGCGTGGTGCATCGCGATGACGTGAGCAAGACCTCGGTCAACGTCGGCCTGACCCATCTGCGCACCAACAACTACTTCAACGACGAGCGCCTGGACGTCAGCAGCAACCGCCTCAGCGAGTTCCAGGTGGGTATCAACCACGGGCGCCGCATCGGCAGCGCCTTCGTCAACCTGGATGTCGGCATGCAGAACGGCACCGGCGCCTTTGACGCCCAAAAGGATGACCAGGAACGCATCCGCGGCAACCTCACGCCAACCCCGCGCTACCGCAAATACACCGCCACAGTGAGCTACCTGCAACCCTTCATGCTGTGGGGCGAATCGTTGAGTTTTTCCAGCCTGGCCACCGGACAGCGCAGTGAAGACGTGCTGTACCCGGCGCAACGCATGAGCCTCGGCGGCTCGTACTCGGTGCGCGGGTTCAAGGACCAGCAACTGACCGGCGACAGCGGCGGCTACTGGCGCAACGAAGTGCGCTGGGCACGCCCGGTGACCCTCGACTGGATGCGCCCCGCCTTTGCCGAATACGGCGCCAGCGTCGGTTATGACCAGGGCGTGATTCGTAACGATCGCTACAACGATGACCAGCACGGCCGGGTGTCGAGTAACTCCTTGGAGCTGTTCGCCCGCGGCAAAAACGTCAGCACCAGCGTGACCTTTGCCCACTCCCTGGAGCGACCTGGCGTGATGACCGAGCGCGAAGCGCCGATCTATTTCCGCCTGGATTTCTACCTGTAATTCAACGCCCGCAGCCTTTGAGATTTTGAATATGGACGTTCGCCCCGTTACTGCCCTGAAAACCCTGAGCCAACGCGGCCTGGCCTTGATCCTGGCCAACGCGCTGTTCTGGCAGCCGCTGCTGGCCCAGGCCGAAGGCATCGTCGTCAGTGGCCCCGGCACTACCGTCGGGCAGGCGGGCAACGGCGTGCCGGTGGTGAACATCGCCACCCCTAATGGCAGCGGCCTGTCCCACAACCAATTCAAGGACTACAACGTCGGCCCCAACGGCGTGATCCTCAACAACGCCAACAGCATTGTGCAAAGCACGCAACTGGGCGGGATCATCGTCGGCAACCCGAACCTCAAGGGCGGCGCGGCGAATGTCATCCTCAACGAAGTCAAAGGCGGCAGCCCCAGCCAATTGCGCGGCTACACCGAAGTGGCGGGCCAGTCCGCCAAGGTCATCGTTGCCAACCCTTACGGCATCAGCTGCAACGGCTGCGGATTCATCAACACCCCCAACGTCACCCTGACCACCGGTAAGCCGGTGATCGATCAGGCCGGGCAGCTCAAAAGCTACCAGGTCGACGGCGGCGCCGTGACCATCGACGGCAAAGGTCTGAACGCGAGCAACGTCGACCACTTCGAGATCATCACCCGTTCGGCCAAGATCAACGCGCAGATCAACGCAAAACAACTCACAGTGATCGCCGGGCGCAACGACGTCGAGGCCCAAAGCCTGAAAACCACCGCCCGCGCCGACGACGGCAGCGCCAAGCCGGAGCTGGCCATCGACTCATCGGCCCTGGGCGGCATGTATGCCGGCGCCATCAAGTTGGTGGGCACCGAAGCCGGTGTGGGCGTGAAGCTCGACGGCACCCTGGCCGCCAGTGGCGGCGACATTCAACTCGATGCCAACGGCCACTTGAGCATGGCCCAGGCGGCTGCCAGCGGCGCGGTGGACATCAAGGCTGCGAGCCTGGAGACCAAAGGCGCGGTCTACGCCGGCACCACCCTCAAGGCACAGACCAAGGGCACACTGAAAAACAGCAAGACCCTCGCCGCACGCGACAGCATCACGCTGGCCAGCAACGGCCAACTGACCAACAGCGGCATCATCGAAGCCGGGGTCAACGCCGACAACACCCGCAACACCGGTGGGGACGTGACCCTCGACAGCCAGCAGATCACCAACACCGGCACAGTGATCGCCAATCGCGAACTCACCGCCACCGCCAGTACCCTGAACAACCAGGGCGGCACCTTGAGCGCCAAGCAGGCGCTGAACGTCACCGCCGACCGTGTCGACAACCGCAACAAAGGCCGACTGCTCAGCGACGGCGCACAAACCCTCACCGTCAGCGGCCTGCTGGACAACACCCAGGGCGGTCTCATTGACAGCAGCGGTGCCTTCACCCTGCATGGCAATACTCTGGACAACAGCGCCGGCAGCCTGACCAGTGGCGGCGCGATCACCCTGGATTTGATCGGCGACCTGATCAACCGCAACGGCAAGCTGGCCAGCGCCGGGCCGTTGCTGATCCAGCGTGCGGCACACATCGACAACCAGGGCGGCAAGCTCGCCAGCCAGGGCTTACTGACAGTCTTCGCCAACAGCATCGACAACCGTAATACCGGCACCCTGGCCGCCAACGATGGCCTGGTCCTGACCACCAGCGGCCTGTTGCAAAACAGCGGCAACGGCCTGATCCACAGTGAAAAATCCGGCGTGACCATCACCGCCGGCACCCTCGACAATAACGGTGGCCGCATCGCCGCCAAGGCCGGCGACGCACTGATCGACGCCACTGACTTCAACAACGGCAGCGGCGCGTTGTTTGCGCGTGATCGCGTGCACCTGACCGGCATGAATGTGGATAACGCCGGTGAGATCGCCGGCAACCAGGTGGATGTGAGCCTGGAGGGCGCACTGAACAACCGTGGCCTGATCGAAAGCGCCACGACCGTCGATGTCGAGACCGCCAGCCTGAACAACAGCGGGCAACTGCGCGCCCTGGGCACCAGCGGCAAGACCCGCTACGCCATCGGCGGCCTGCTCAACAACAGCGGCAGCCTGGAGACCGCCAACGACCAATTGAGCCTTGCCGCCTCCCGCTTCCAGAACACCGGCGGCAAGGTGTTGCACGTGGGCACCGGCTTACTCGACCTCAGTTATATCAGCCTCGATGACGTGGGTGGCAGCCTGGTCACCAACGGCGACCTGACCCTCGACAAAACCCGCTGGACCAACAGCACCGCGATCCAGGCCGGGCGCCTGACCGTCAATGTGGATAACCTGCAACAGACCGCCACCGGCAAGTTGCTCGGCACCCGTGCGCTGCTCGGCAAAGGCCAGGACTGGGCCGTCGGTGGCACCGTTGCCAGCCAAGGCAGCCTTGATCTGCACGTCGATAACCTGCTCAACGACCACGGCCTGATCTTCAGCGGCGGCGACCTGAACCTCAAGGTCGACCGCCTGAAAAACCTCGGTGCCACGATCTACGCCATGGGCAATCTTCGCGTCGATCGTGACGGCCAAGGCGGCTTGGCCACCAGCATTATCAACAGCTCGGGCACCATCGAGAGCGAGCGCAACCTGACCCTGGCCGCCAGCACGATCCAGAACATCCGTACTGTGCTCACCACCGAGTCCGGTATCTACAGCGCATCCATCACCCCCACGGCCTGCATCTTTCTGGTGACCGGTGGCGACTGCAAAGGCGGCAAGCAGAACCATCCGTTCCTGATTACCCAGCGTGATCACTTCGTCGTCAGCGATGCCACGGCAGCGTCCAGCATCACCTCGGGCAGCAACATGCTGCTCACCGGCGGCGACCTGCTCAACAGCAGCAGTAGCATCGCCGCCGGTGGCAATCTCACAGCCATCGTCAACCAGCTGACCAACGTTGGCGTGGTCACCCACGACACTCAGTACGATCGCATCTTTACCTCCGCCCGCGAGCGCAAGCCCGGGGGCTGGTACCGTGAAGCCGCTGCGTTCACCCAGCGCTATTCGGCGGGCCAGGACATGGGCGGCGTCGAAGCGGGCCTGGCCTCGTTCATCGGCAAAATGGAGAGCGAAAAGACCGACCTGCGCAAAACCACCCAACTGATGGTGCCCGACCAGAGCTACGCCGCCGTCATCCAAGCCGCCGGCAGCGTGGACGTGAAGGCCCAGGCCGGCGTCGACAACAGCGTCGTGCGCGGTGGCTACACCTACGTCGGCAGCGGCGCCAACACCCACGCGCCGGGCTACTCGACCCTGGTCCGCCTCAACTCGCAACTGCCACCGGACGTCGCCCAGCAACAGGTCAACCCGCTGGGCCTGCCTGGCTTCGCCCTGCCCACCGGCGAGAACGGCCTGTTTCACCTCAACGACAGCGATGGCGCCAAAGGCCTGCCCACCAGCCAGTTCGCGGCCAACCCGCATAAGTACCTGATCGAAACCAACCCGCTGTTCACGGATATGCGTCAGTTCCTGAGCTCGGACTACATGCTGACCAAGCTCGGCTACAACCCCGACACCGCGCAACGTCGTCTGGGCGACGGCTTCTACGAACAACGCCTGATCCAGCAAGCCGTGCTCGCACGCACCGGCCAGCGTTTCATCGACGGCCAGACGAGCGATGCCGACCTGTTCAAGCACCTGATGGACAACGCCATCGGCAGCAAAACCGCGCTTAACCTGTCGGTGGGAGTGAGCCTCACCGCCGAACAAGTCGCGGCCCTGACCCACGACATCGTGTGGCTGGAAAACGCCACCGTCGCCGGCCAACAAGTGCTGGTGCCGGTGCTGTACCTGGCCCAGGCGAACAACCGCCTGGCACCCAACGGTGCGTTGATTTCCGGCACTGACGTCAACCTGATAACCGGCAGCAACCTCAACAACGCGGGCACCTTGCGCGCCACCGGCAGCCTGCTGGCGAACGTCGGCGGCAGCTTCACCAACAGCGGCCTGATGGAAGCCGGTGGCCGCCTCGATGTGCTGACTGGCAACAACCTGAGCAACCGCGCCGGCGGTGTGATCAGCGCGGGCAACGTCAACCTCGCCGCCGGTGCCGACCTGCTCAACGAACGCAGCGTCACCACCCACGAAAGCGCCAGCAGCTACCGCACCGAACGCAGCGACTTCGTCGACAGCGCCGCGCGTATAGAATCGGCCAACGATTTGTCCATGCAGGCCGGTGGCAACGTCAAAAACATCGGCGGCGTGCTCAAGAGCGGCGCCGACACCACGGTCAAAGCCGTGGGCGACGTGAACATCACCGCTTCCAAAAGCCTCGACAGCGGCGCCATCGGCAACCGTTCCAGCTTCATCACCATCGCCCAGCAAGGCTCCGTGGTCGACGCGGGCCGCGACCTGCATGTGATTGGCGGGCGCGACATCAGCGCCATCGCCAGCCAGGTCGAAGCCAAGCGCGACGTCAACCTGATTGCCACCCGCGACCTCAACGCCATTGCGGCAGCCAACGAGCAGCATTCGACGTACAACTCAAAAAAAATCAAAAGCATCGAAGACCATGTGCAGCAGGTCTCCAGCGTGATCAAGGCCGGCGGCGACGCCACCCTGAGCGCCGGGCAGAACCTGCAACTGGTCGCCAGCCAGGTCAATGCCGGCAACGAGGCATACCTGGTCTCCGGCAAAAACCTCGAGCTCAAAGCCGCGCAAGACCAGGACTACAGCTTCTACAGCAAGACCAAGAAAACCTCCCAGGGCAAGAAATTCCGCCTGGATGAAACCGACGTGGTGAACAACGTCGGCAGCCTCGTCAGCGCCGGAAAAAACAGCACCGTCGTCGCCGGTGCCGACCTGCTGCTGGCCGGCAGTGCCGTCACCGCTGAAAAAGGCGCCACGCAACTGGTGGCCGGCCAGGACGTGAACATCCTCGCCGTCAGCAACGCCGACAGCGCCCGTCACGAACGCAAGGAGAGCAAAAGCAGCTGGGGCGGCCTGAAGTCGAGCAAAGTCCAGGACAAAGTCGACGAAAAACGCACCACCGCCATGGGCAGCATGGTCTCCGGCGAAACCGTCACTGTCGCGGCCAAACGTGATGCCACGGTCACCGGCTCGTCGCTGGTCAGCACTGGCGACCTCGCCGTCCAGGCCGGCCGCGACCTGACCATCGACGGGGCGCAAAACACCTTCGCCCGCACCGACATGCACAAGGAAAAAAATCGCGACCTCACCGGCGTGCTGACCGGCAACAAGCTCGGTCTGGATGACATGACCGGCAACCAGAAGCTGTACATCAACAGCTCGAAACACAACGGCACGGCCAATGAAATGACCTTGACCGGCAGCACCATTGGTTCGAGTGCGGGCAATGTGTCGTTGACGGCGGGGCGTGAGTTGAAGGTGGTGGCCAGTGATCTGGTGAGCACCAAAAACATGGAGTTGAGCGGGGCGAATGTCACCGTTACTTCAGGGATGGAGACTGCCAGTCAGACCAGTAAGGACAGCTCAAAAAGCTTGGCGGTTGGGCGGGTGATTGCGGGCACTGTGGTCGACACCGCCAACAGCATCCGCGACGCAGCCGAGGCGGCGCGCAGCTCCGACGACCCGCGTCTCAAGGCAGTGAAGATCGCCCAGGCGGCGCTGTCGATGTACAACCTCAATAACCAGGCGGGCGAACTCGCTAAGCAAAGCACCGGCTTCAAGGACAAAACCGGTGGCTCCGTCGGCAACGGTTCGTTCATCAAGATCGGCACCGAACTGGCCAATACCCGTACCAAAAACAGCAGCGAATACACGGCGCAGACCGCTCACCAGAGCAACCTCAACGCCGGGGGCAAACTGTCGATCATCGCTACGGGCGATGCGCCGGGCACTGTGGGTGACTTGACGATCACCGGCAGTACGTTGAAAGCCGACAGCACGTTGCTGTCCGCGAAAAACAACATCCTGATGCAGAGCGCACAGAACACCACTGACCGCAAAAACGACGGCTCACGCAACAGGACCGCTATCGGTGCCAGCTTCAACATCGGTGAGCAAAACGGTTTCACCATCGACCTCGGTGCCCAAACCGCCAAGAACCTTGGCTCGGGTGGTTCGGTTACCCAGGTCAACACCACCCTGGACACCGGCTCGCTGGTACTGCGCAGCGGCCAGGACACCAGCCTGATCGGCGCGCAGGTACGCGCTGACCGTATCGATGCCAACATCGGCGGCAACCTCAACATCCTGTCGCGCCAAGACACCGAAACGTCCAGGAGCAAGCAGAACAGCGCGGGCTTCGGTGCGAGCATCTGCATTCCGCCGATTTGTTATGGCTCCCCGGTAACCGCGTCCGCGAACCTGGCGGCGTCGAAGATGAACAGCGACTACCAGGCCGTCACCGACCAGAGCGGGTTCTTTGCTGGTAAGGGTGGCTACACCATCGACGTGGCCAAAAACACCACCCTGCAAGGTGCGGTGATTGCCAGTGAAGCCACGGCCGACAAGAACCTGCTGCTCACCGACCGACTGCTGGTCAGCGACATCAAGAATAAGAGCGAGATCAAGAGCCAATCGGCCGGCGTCAGCGTCTCCGGTTCCTACAGTAGCGGCGCGAGTACCCTCACGCCGGGTGCCTTGTATGGAATGTCGCTGAACGATTCGGACCACAGTTACACGCGCAGTGCCGTCAGCGAAGGGACGATCGTGGTGCGTAACCCCGAGGGCGCGGGTGACCTGGTCGGCCTTAACCGTGACACGGCCAACGCCAACCAACGCCTCGACAAGCCTGACGAAAAGGCCATGCAGGAACGCATGGACCTGATCAAAAGCTCGATGGAGCTGACCAAGGGCATCGGTGATGCGATTGCTGCGGCCAGGATCAGGGCCGCCAACGACCCTAACAGCGACGTCAGTAAAGCCACCCGGCAGAAGCTGATTGACGACGGTATCGCCAACCCGACACCGGAACAAGTCAGCCAGCGTGCCCAACAGGATTATGGCGTTGGCAGCAGTTTCCAGAAGGCTAGCCAGGCAGTGACAGCCGTGGTGCAAGCGGCCATGGGCGGCAGTGTAGGGGGGGCATTGGCGGGGGCGGCGGCGCCGTATCTGGCGCAGACGGTCAAAAAAATGACCGAGGATGACCCCAAGGCCAACCTGATGGCCCATGCGGTATTGGGTGCGGTGTTGGCGCGGGCGGGTGGTAACTCGGCGTTGGCAGGAGCCGCCGGGGCCGTGGTGGCGGAGAAAACCGCACAGCTGATCAAAGAGAAGCTGTATGGCGATGTCAGTAACGAAAATTTGACCCAAGAGCAAAAGCAGACGATCTCCAGTCTCTCGACGTTGGCGGCTGGACTCTCCGGATCGTTGGTTGGCAAGGACGCGCTGAATGCGGTGGCAGCCGCGCAGGTTGGGAAGAATGCGGTTGAAAATAACCAACTGAGCGCGAAGGACGTCGTTGATTTACAGAAGGAACTCGCAAACGCCAATAAGAAAGGCGAGCCAACAGAGGTTATTTGGGACAAGTACAAAAAACTGAGCGCTGAGAAGCGGGCAGAGATGTTGGCAGGCTGTGCGGGTAAGGTAGGGCTTTGCAGCGTCGGTTATCAGTCTGAGTATGAGGGTGGGATACAGACGGCAGATAGTGTCAGTAGCTTGCGCTGGTACTTCGACCTTTCTGAGGCAGACGCATCACGGTTGAAGGAGTTTGTCACCGACGAAAACCAGAACGATATGGGGTTGTTGTACAACTCGCTGCCGGCCTGGGAGAAAGCGGCTTTAATTGGGAAGGAAGTGCTGACAGCTTCTGGCGCTTCGATAGGACGTGATAAAACGTCTATTGCTTCGATTGTTGGGAAGGGTAAGGGAGGAGCGGGAGCTCAGGGGGGCGGTGCAAAAGCAAATGTGGGGTCAATTAGTCATATCTCTGGAGTGAGTCTTCCTAAAAGTCAGTCTAAGATGATTGCTGATTTTGAAGCAGCAGGATACCCAACAAAACCAGTAGTTTCTCCGACCAGCGGAAATGTGGTCGGAACTCAATACATCTTGCCTGATGGTTCGCGAGTTCGGGTGATGCAGGCGGATGGTCGAAGTCCCCAGCGCGCGTCATTCGAGAACGCTAATGGCGGACCTGTTGATCCTACTACTGGAAAACCGCCGCAGCCCCCGCAGGGTTTATCGAAGGCTGAACGGAAGCAGTGGATTAGAGAGCGTACGCATATTGAGCAAGTGGACTAAATGATGAATACATTTTTGCAAGCGGTGGCTCTTCTGTTGCCTATGAAAATTGAAAGAGTATTTTGGGATGGTGATACTTTGATGCTTTTTTCGGCGGGTTGCAGCTTTCGGACTGACAGTGCGTGGCGTGTGTCTAAGGGAGGAGAATTGCTGTTCGCTTGTTGGGATGACGGCGCCCTTGACCATGTTTCTGAGCTTTTAGGTTTATCCGTTATTGAGGTGGGTTGGCTTATTGATGATCAGCCAATCGATCCATTTTTTAAATTATCTGACGGCCGCGTCTTGAATACATTTTGTTCGTCATCAACTGAGCCTTGGTTGATGGAGTTCTCGGATGGAGTCGTTTATTTAGGCAACACTTAATTTCATAAATTTTTCTTGGGAAAAATAGGGGGCAGACCACGATTAGCGCACCAATGTATATTGGTGGTCTGCCCCCTATTTCTGCTATTTCTGTGACCCCTATTTTTTCGTGACGCCGGGCAAGCATGTGATCAGCTCCAAGGCTGAAAACTGGGCGGACATGCCAATCGACGTCAAGGCGGGTGAGGTGGTTTACCTAAAGCAGGAAGTCGAAATGGGCTTCGCCGTGGCGCGCAACAGCCTCAAAGTACTGAGCGATCTGGAAGGCCGTTATCTGGTCAAGGATGCGTCTTTGGGTACCGTTGCAAAAGAAAGCAAGTAAGTTAAAAAAGGTTAGGGCGGCCGGGCTCCGAGCTCGGTCGTTGTTGCTGTGCATCCGGCCTGTACGCTTGGTTTGGTAAGGGGCTGACACAACCCTCTTTGACTGAAACGCGACATAAGCCGGAGTGGCACCTTATGGACGCAAATCCCCCGCTATGCGCCTGACCTTTCCGGCCCGCAATTATTTAGACCCAAGGAAGCTGTCAATGAAACTGTATCGTCTGTTTATCTCACTCACTGCACTGGCGACCTGCACCAGCAGCTTCGCTGCGGCGCCTGCCCTGCAAAATTTTCTCGCCTGCGACCAGAACTCCCTGGCGGTGGTAAGCCAGGCAGGGCTCAAGGAGCGTGTTGCCCATAAGCTGGCGAACGGCAAGATCACGCTCAGCGGCGGCACAAAGTCCGATATGGGCCAGCGCTGGATGTTCGACACGCCACTGACGCTTGACGGTATGACCTTGACCGGCTTTTTCGCCGAAGACCAGGACCTGATGGGCTCGCGCATCATCAACTGGGGTTTCTACACCGAACAGGCGCCCGATGCGCTTTACGCACAGCTGAGTAAAGTACCGGGTACGGCGTTGGAGAAAGCCAACGGTATCTACGCGCGTGCGCAGATCTGGTCGCACAAGCAATCAGCCTGGGTGCCGGAAGGCGGCGATGACAACGCGGGCAAGCTGGTCACCGATACGGCCGAACGCATCTTGATGGTCGAGCCCGCACCCGGTGACCTGGCCAAGACCAGCAATGGCATGATCACCTGCTCGGTTCAGGGCGCGGTGAGCGCAGCGATGCTCAAGACCACTCGACCTGACCTGATCAAGTGAGCTGAGGCCGGTAACGATACCGCAGACATGCTGAATGCCTGCGGTGTTCTCCGGTTTTTCGCGAGCAAGCTCGCTCCTACAGAGGGTGGGGTTACAGCAACTTGCGCTGCACCGCCTCATCCAGCGTACTGCGCGTCAACGCCTCGACCACTTCCCGTGTGTCGCTTTGGAACGGGATGCCCACGATCAGCACCAGATGCATCCAGGTGCGCACCGATTCGCTCTTTTTGACGCGGCCCAGTTCCTTGCCTTCCTTGTCCTTGAACACTGTCTCCAGGGTGAAGATGTTTTTCGCTGTGGTCGGGATAACGAAGAACGTGAAACCGGTGATAAACGCCGACACTGGGCTGTATTCCTCGTTGTTGTGCAGCGTGGCATCCACGTAGATGTCCGAGTCGACCTTGTCGGTGCTCACCCGCGAAAAGCGCTGGGAGTCACGATACGAATCGGCCACTGCCTTTTCCCACATCACCACCGGGGCGCCGACGGCTGCGTTGCCCGGGCCGCCGTTGACGTGGTTCTGCGCGGTGGTGTGCACGTACGCCGTGGGCTTTTGCGCCGGTGCGTTGGCGGTCGGTGGCCAGGTCTGTACGGCGGGCAGTTCGTGCTGCGAGTAGGACACGCAACCGGTCAGCAAGACCGCTGCGAGTACCAGGCTGTGTTTGATCAATCCTTTCATGTTTCGCTTCCTTTAATTACGGTTTGGCCAGGTTGGCAGTGGCGGTGTCGAGCAATTGCCCGACCAGTTTGGTCAGCTGTTGGCCGCCCATTGAAGGCGCCCAATATTGGCCGCTGTACAGCCCGACGTTGTGCTCGAACTTGATCGAGTCCTTGGCCTTGGCCAGCTCTTTACCAGTGCGGTCGACAATCACCAGGTCGCCGGCCACCTCGAAGCTGTCCACGTAGATCGGGCCGTTGACCCAGATCCAGATGGTCAGCGTCAGCAGCGCACCGGGGACGTACGCCGGGTGCGGTGCGCGATGGCCTTTGAGGGCGGTCATGTTGAATTTGAGTGTCACGTCCTGCTCGCCCAGGCGTACCGGGTACTCAGTAACTTGCTTGAAGTAACCCGCCGTGCGCACGTACTGGGTGATCTGGGCCGTCAGGGAGCTGCTGATGGCAGCCTTGTTGGCCTCGTTGACGTCGGCGGCGCTCACCGTCACATCGGCGATTTGTGCACTGCGCGGGCTGCTGACAGCGACCGGGTGGAGCGGGGCGGCGATAGGGCCGGTGACGGTGTAGGAAACGCAGCCGGTCATCGACAGCGCGGCGAGCAGGGCCGAAGCCCGGAGAAGAACTTTAAACACGCAATATCCCTATTAATAAACAGACCCAACACAGTGTCTCGACCGCATGGTACACAACTTGAGAAATGTGCAGCGGCGCACGCAGGCGACCGAAAGCACTTGAGAAGCCCTCTCAACCCCGTAAAATGCCGCGATTGTTTAAAGCACGATACTTTTCAGGGACGAATTCAGACATGCGCGCGTTTGCCGTATTCCTCGTTGCCTGCCTGATGGCGGGCTGCGCCTCCAAGCCGGAGTACTATATTTCTCCGGCGCCGGTGACTATTCCCAAGACGGCCACTTACTGGCTCGATACTTTCGATGTTGAGGTGGTGGGGCAGAACGATCGCTTCATGTCGGACGACAACGTGCGCAAGCAATTGGGCATTGACCTCGTCAACCGTCTGCTTAAAGCCAATCGATACGCCACCAGCAAGGCTTCCGCCGACTACCTGCTCGATGTAAAAGTCGTCTACAAACGGCTCATCCAGGATACGCACGGTGCTCTCGTCAGCACGATCATCGAAGACAACAAGTACTTGGTCTCGGTTGATTTCAACTATGAGGTCAAGGTCAAGAAAGGCGATACCGAAGTCCTGCATTTTGCCCAAACCCGCGAACGCCTCATGCCGACTATGGGACGCGGACAGTGGCAACACTGGAAGACAGTGGGCGGTATTTTGACCCGCAGCGGCAATTCAAATGTCGAGGGGTTTTATACCGGCAACCTGAGCGGTTTCATCGCCACGGATTTACGCAACATTCCATCCCGTTAGTTTCACCCGCTTTAACCGATTTATCACCCCCAGGAGCACCCTGTGAAAACTCTCTCCAAAATCCTGCTGTCCGGCCTCACCGCCGCAGCGCTGCTTACCGTGGCCGGTTGCGCCACCGAAAGCAATCGCGCCCTGCCGGTGGAGCAAGTCGCCAGCGCCCACGTCGCCTATTCCGGCGTGCGCGTGCCGATTGCCGTGGGTAAGTTCGACAACCGCTCAAGCTACATGCGCGGCATCTTCTCCGACGGCGTCGACCGTCTCGGTGGCCAGGCCAAGACCATCCTCATCACCCACCTGCAGCAAACCAACCGCTTCAGCGTGCTGGACCGCGACAACATGGGCGAAATCTCCCAGGAAGCCGCGATCAAAGGCACCGCGCAGAAGCTCAAGGGCGCTGACTACGTAGTGACCGGCGACGTGACCGAGTTCGGCCGCAAAGAAACCGGCGACCGCCAGCTGTTCGGCATCCTCGGCCGTGGCAAAACCCAAGTGGCCTACGCCAAAGTTGCGCTGAATATCGTCAACATCAGCACCTCCGAAGTGGTGTATTCCACCCAGGGCGCCGGTGAATACGCGCTGTCCAACCGTGAAGTGGTCGGCTTCGGCGGCACCGCCAGCTACGACTCCACCCTCAATGGCAAGGTCCTGGACCTGGCCATGCGCGAAGCGATCAACCGCCTGGTCGACGGCATCAACGCCGGCGCCTGGAACCCGCGCAACTGATCAGCAACACCTCAAGGAGCAGTACACGGATGAGCAAGGCAGTGAAGTTGGCGCTGATGCTGACAGCAATCGCGGCAGTCGCCGGGTGCCACACGGCGCCCCAACCCCTGTATCAATGGGAAAGCTACCAGCCGCAGGTTTATGAGTACTTCAAGGGCGAGCCCAAGGAAGCGCAGGTCGAGGCACTGGAACGCGATCTGCAAAAGATCAACGCCAGTGGCCGCAAGGCGCCGCCGGGTTACCACGCGCACCTGGGCATGCTCTACCTGAGCATGGGCAAGGATGATCAGATGGTGCAGGAGTTCCGCACCGAGAAAGCACTGTTTCCTGAGTCCGCCGCCTACATGGACTTTCTGCTGAAAAACGCCAAGACCGGAGTGGCCACCAAATGAGCCTGTTAAAACTCACTGGCGCCTTGCTGGCCCTGGCGTTGCTCGGCGGTTGTGCGACGCCTAAGACCGTGGATTACACGGCGTATAAACAGGCGCGGCCGAAGTCGATCCTGGTGCTGCCACCGATCAACGAATCCCCGGAAGTGCAGGCCTCGTACAGCCTGGTCTCGCAAGTGACCTACCCGCTGGCCGAAGCCGGTTACTACGTGTTGCCGATCGCGCTGGTGGACGAAACCTTCCGCCAGAACGGCCTGACCACCGCCAACGATATCCAGGGCCTGGCGCCGACCAAGCTGCATGACATCTTTGGCGCGGACGCGGCGCTGTACATCACCGTCAGCGAGTACGGCACCAAGTACATGCTGATCGCCAGCGACACCGCCGTGACCGCCTCAGCCAAACTGGTCGACCTGCGCACCGGCACCACCCTGTGGACCGGCACCGCACGCGCGTCCAGCGAGGAAGGCAACAACAACGGCGGTGGCCTGGTGGGCATGTTGATTACGGCGGCGGTCAAGCAGGTGATCAACAGCTCCACCGACGCAGCGCACCCGATTGCCGGTATCACCAGTGCACGCCTGCTGTCACCGGGCCAACGTGCCGGGATCCTATACGGCCCGCGCAACCCCAAGTACGGCACGGACTGAGTCAATAACCTCGGTTCAACTGTGGGAGGGGCTTGCCCCCTCCCACAATTGGTCTGCAGTGTTATCTGAATCCGATTTAACCCGAACACCCCACCCCCCGCGTCTGACCTTGTGAACGGATCATTCACTCACGAGGCTCAGCCCATGTCCCATCCTCTGCTCTTCCTGCGTCCTGCCGCCCAAGGCTTTGCCGTTACCGTGCTGGTGGCGCTGGCTGGGTGTGAGTCGTCCTCTTCCCCCGATTTGGCCGAACCGGCTGCCCCCGTCGCCGAGCTGCAAAGCGCGCCGATGCAAGGCGCACTGGTCAAACGCATGGCTATGCCCGCACCGATGCGGATGCAGGAGTCGGTGGCGATGGACTACCGCAGCGAACCCCGTGAGCAATACGCCAACCTGCCGGACAACCCGGTGCACCGTGTGGCCGAAACACCGGTCTCCACCTTCAGCGTCGATGTCGACACCGGCAGCTACGCCAACGTACGACGTTTCCTCAACCAAGGCAGCCTGCCGCCCGAAGGCGCTGTGCGATTGGAGGAAATGGTCAACTACTTTCCCTACAGCTACGCACTGCCCAGCGACGGCTCACCGTTTGGCGTAACCACCGAACTCGCTGCCACACCGTGGAACCCGCACACTCAACTGCTGCGCATCGGCATCAAGGCGTCCGACCGTGCCGTGGCGGAGCTGGCGCCGGCCAACCTGGTGTTCCTGGTGGACGTGTCCGGTTCCATGGACCGCCGCGAAGGCTTGCCGTTGGTGCAAGGCACGCTGAAATTGCTGGTGGATCAGTTGCGTGATCAGGACCGGGTTTCGCTGGTGGTGTATGCCGGTGAATCCCGCGTGGTGCTCAAGCCCACCTCGGGGCGCGACAAGGCCAAGATCCGCAATGCTATTGATCAACTCACTGCTGGCGGTTCCACGGCAGGCGCATCCGGCATCGAACTGGCCTATCAGATGGCCCGTGAAGGCTTTATCGACAAAGGCATCAACCGCATCCTGCTGGCCACCGACGGTGACTTCAATGTGGGCATCAGCGACTTCGACAGCCTCAAGCAGATGGCTGCCGAGCAGCGTAAAAGCGGCGTCGCGCTGACCACACTCGGCTTCGGTGTGGATAACTACAACGAACACCTGATGGAACAACTGGCCGATGCGGGCGACGGCAACTACGCCTACATCGACACCCTGCGCGAAGCCCGCAAAGTGCTGGTGGACCAACTCAGTTCCACCCTGGCCGTGGTGGCGCGGGATGTGAAACTGCAGGTGGAATTCAACCCGGCCCAGGTCAGCGAATATCGCTTGCTGGGCTACGAAAACCGCGCCTTGAAGCGTGAGGATTTTAACAACGACAAGGTCGACGCCGGCGAAATTGGCGCAGGGCATACCGTGACCGCGCTGTACGAAATCGTACCGAAGGGCGAGAAGGGCTGGTTGGAGCCGTTGCGCTACGCCAGCGCGCCTGCGGTCGAGGCTAAGTCCGATGAACTGGCGATGCTGCGCGTGCGCTACAAGCCTGCTGCAGGCGGTGATAGCCGCTTGATCGAGCGGCCCATCAGCCAAGACATCACCAAGGCCAGTGACGACCTGCGCTTCGCGGCGGCGGTAGCCGCCTTCGCCCAACAGCTCAAGGGCGATGGCCGCTACACTGGCAACATGAGCTTGAAGGACACCGCAGCACTGGCCCGCTCGGCGCGGGGCGATGACCCGTTCGGCCTGCGCAATGAATTCGTGCAATTGGTCGAACTGGCCCAAAGCCTGAAACCCTGAATGTGGGAGGGGGCTTGCCCCCGATGACACTAGAGCAGTCAATACATCGGTTACTGATAAACCGCCATCGGGAGCAAGCTCCCTCCCACCTTTGAGCAGCGCTAACTTTACAAAAGGAGTTCGCCCCTTACATGGCTGTTCCCGATGATCCACCCAGCGACGAATCCCTGCTGGCCCGCTACCGCACCGGCGACGCCGCCGCGTTCGAAGCCTTGTACGCGCGCCATCGCCAGGGCCTTTACCGTTTCCTCGTATCCCTCTGCAACAAGGCCGAACTGGCCGAGGAGATCTACCAGGAAACCTGGCTCAGCCTGATTCGGAGCAGCACCCAGCCACAAGGCCGGGCGAGTTTTCGTACGTGGTTGTTCCAGATTGCCCGCAACCGCCTGATCGACCACTGGCGCAAGCACGGCATCCATAGCCCACTGCACGACAGCTACGACGAGCAACTGCACGCCCAGGCCGACGACAGCGCCGGCCCCGAGCAACAGTTGAGCCTGAGCCGCGACCAGGCGCGCCTCGACACCGCCCTGCAAGCCTTGCCCGAAGACCAGCGCGAAGTCTTCCTGCTGCGCGTGCACGGCGATCTCGACGTGCCACAAATCGCCACGCTCACCAACGCCCCGCTGGAAACCGTAAAAAGCCGCTTGCGCTACGCCTTGCAGAAACTGCGTCGTCTGCTGGCCGAAGAGGTATCTGTATGACTGATTCCCGACACACCCCGGACAATGACGACGAGCTGCTCCAGCATTTTCGTCAACACAGCACGGTCGAGCCGCCCGCGTCCCTCGACGCCTTCATCCTCAACACCGCCCGCCGCGAAGCCCCGGCGCCGCAACCGAACCTGTGGCAACGCTGGCTGCAAGCGTGCCAACGCCCACGCTGGCAAATGGCATTCGCCACCGTGGCAGGCCTGGCGTTGATGATCGGCGTGGTCATGCGCGAGCCGGTGCCGCAAACCGAAATCTCCACCGCGACGTTCTCCGCCGTGCACGAAGAAGCTGCACGGCCGGCACCTCAGGCGTTATCCGCCCCAGCACCAATGGCCCGTATCGCCGCCGCGCCCAAGGCCGAAAGTGCGCCGGTACAGGCTGAAATTGCCGGCGCGATGGCGGATCAGTCCATGGCAAAAATGAGCAAGCGCGCACCGGTTGCCCAGCCTTCGTTGGAGGAGGGGCTGCGGGAAATTATCCGGTTGCGTGAAGCGGGGCAAACCAAAGCGGCGGACGAACAGTTGCTGGTGTTGCATGAGCGTTTTCCCGAGGAGGATTTGCCGGCACGCCTGGAGGCGCTGCAAAAGCGTTGAGCCGGTGTGCCCACAAAAAAGCCCCAGGCCTGTTGGCCTGGGGCTTTTTTACACCCCGCCGTACTGCTGGTGCCAAGCCACCGTATCGGTGACGGTCTGCTCCAGCGCGCGAAAGCTCAGGCCAAGCTCCTTTTCACTCTTGCGGTGGTTGAACGAGGTGCGGTGCTCCTCGCGTATCAACAGCCGCAAGGTCGCCATGCTCAGCAAAATGGGTTTACCGGTGAGGTAGGCGTAGGTCTCTTGCACGGCGGCCAACAGGTAGAGCACGGGCAGTGGCAGTTGTCGGGACGGGGTTTTCACATCGGCAATCCGTCCCAGCAGCGGGACTAACTGGCGCATGGTCAAGTTGCGGCCGGCCGCCAGATAACGTTCGCCGCGTCGCCCGTACTGGGCGGCGGCAATGTGTGCCAAGGCCACATCGCGAGCGTCGACCAGCGAAAAGGTGCCGGGGATCAGCCCCGGCAGCTTGCCATTGATCACGTCCCTGACCAATTGCCCCGAGGACGTCGGCCCACGGTCGCCCGGCCCCCACATCCAGCCAGGCAGTACCATGCACGCGCCCATCCGGGGATGGGTTTGCAGAAACCTCATCACTTCACGCTCAGCGAGGATTTTGCTGCGGTAGTAGTCATCCGCATCGGCTTCGGCGCGCAGGCACGTCTCATCGATGGGCGTACCGGGTGCGCCGTCGAGCACGGCAATCGAAGAGGTGTGCACAAACCGTCTGACCCCTGCGTCGTAGGCATGCTGGAGCAATGCTCGTGTGCCGGTCACGTTGATCCTTTCGAGTGCGTCCCAGTGGCTGCCGCCCTTGTAGTTATCGCGAAAGAACGCCGCGCAGTGAAACACCGTGTCGCAGCCTTGCAGCGCCGACGCAAAGGCGCCGACATCGGCCATGTCGCCCACCACCCATTCCACGCCCGGCAGGTCACTGAACTGCTGTTCAGCCTTGGTTTGCGAGCGCACCAGGGCCTTGACCGAGTAGCCGCGTGCAACCAACTCGCGGACCAGGTTGTTGCCCAGCAAACCGGTGGCGCCGGTCACGAACGTACTGTGCAGACGATGGGGATTTGAGTTCATTCAGGCCATACCAAGTGTTTAGAAGGCCGCTAGATATACCGCTGAGACCACGCGTGAAAAACGGCGACTGCTGCATAATGGCTTTGCATATTTGCAGACCAGGGATGAGCACGGGTATGGCGTCGCAAGCAAATTGGGATGATCTTCGTCTGCTGTTGGCCGTGTCGCGGCGTGGCAGTTTTCTGCAAGCAGGTCAGTTGCTGGGGGTAGCGGCGTCCACCGTTTCCCGGCGCTTGACCCAATTGGAAGCCGCCCTCGGGGAGCCGCTGGTGGAGCGCGGCGTCGAGGGATGCTGGCTGACCTCGCGCGGGCAATCGTTGGTGGACGTCGCGCTGGCGGCCGAGGCCGGCCTGCGCCGCCAGTCGATGATGGAGGGGGACGGGGCGCGGGCCGTGCTGAGCGGCACGGTACGGGTCAGTGCCGGCGAGGGGTTTTCGGCCTCGATCCTGGAAGCGGCCAATCGTTTTACCGCCCTGCACCCTGGCTGTGCCGTGGAATTACTGGTCACCACCGACTTTCACAAGATCGTGCGCGGCGTGGCCGACATCGCCGTGCGCACCGCGCATCTGGGCGAACCTTCGTTGATCTATCGAGCGCTGGGCACACTCGACTACGGCGTGTTCGCGCAGGCTGCTTACCTGCAGCGATGCCCAGCGCTCACCCCCGCCACGGCGGCCAGTATCGCCTTGCTGCCGCCGCTGGACCTGTTGCCGCCCATGCGCGCGGCGAAGGCGGCGGGGCTGGACCATGCCGCGATCCGCGTGAGTTCGTTCAACGTGCAGCTTGAATCGGTGAGGCGCGGCATGGGCATCGCGGTGCTGCCGCGTCTCCTGGCGGAGGGCCTGAGCGAAATTTTCCCGGAGATTGAACTGCCGTCGCTGGACGTCTACCTGGTCACCCGGCCCCAGGCGTTGAAACAGGCGCATATCCACGGGTTTTTCATCCTGCTGGAGCAGGTGCTGCGCGAGGCCCTGGCAGCATAGATATAAATTTCTAAAGCCAGAAACAAGAAAGCCCGCACAGGGCGGGCTTCTTGGGGTGTTTCGTAGACTGTCTGAGACAGCCCGAGACTGCTATATGGTGCCCGGCGCCGTTTGAACCTGGAGGTAATGTTCCCGTTTCTAAAGGGTTTTACCTTCCGCTATTTTCTAAGGTATACACCAGGGGATACACGGTGCTCGCTGCTGGGGCGTTTTTGGCTCGTTTCACGCTGGCTGCAAAAGCTATCTAGGTTCGTTGCTCCATCCCCGACGAACGGTACGCCGCTTGATATACCCGCCGCCGGTGCAAAGGTGTGGTCATCACCACCACTCCTTTGATGATCAGTCCAAAAGTGGCCCAATTATCTCGCTCCTCACTTTTGAGGAGCCATCGCCACACTTTTTTGCGGCGATGTTGCTGGCGCCGTGCGGCAGTTCCACCACACAGAGGAGTTCTTGCCATTCTCCCGCGCCAGCCCCCCCCCCCGGATCAGGGTAGTGGTCATTCATGGGGTGTTTCGCTAAAGGGTGTTGTCCGGGATTCTCCGTGAATAGCCTGGGCTCCCATTCCGGTATGGCAGGTACTTGAAAAACTACCGAGGCCCTGGCGGTTGCCTTTTCCGCCTACAAGCGCATTTCCCTTATTACGCGCCTTGGCTCAGTTCCCCGCAAAAGGGCGCGCCGGGCGTCCTTCGTGAGCTGGTCGAGCGCCTGCTTCTCGAATGCCACCGCCATTGCGCTGGCCTTCCTGACGATCAGCAGTTCCAGTTCCGGCGGAATCACCACCTTGTCGGCTGGTAGATAATCACAATCAATAACGGACACTTTTCGTTCCTCCGGCTGTTGGTTATCCGGGATTTCAATCGGACCATCGTGTTTTTTTTGCTCTATTAATTTTCATATCTTAATAGATAAGGAGTGAGCTTTTCCGCTATCAATCGGCAAAGCTTTTTGTACTGAGCGTCAGTTAAAGCTTCACCTTTATTTGCACCGCAGTTTTGAAACGCAAACTCAACAGCTTCAGATAAAACACGATCTTTCTCTCTGGCTTCTGACATCGCTAATGCAACAGGTATCACTGCTTCAAGGCACTGTTGCATTTTGATTGGGTCGTATCTCTCATAATTGTATGTTGCATAGACATCCTCCAGGCTCAACGGTATACGAACATTCAATGAAAGCTCTGTCCCTGTGATGGGATCAATCGCGTAACTCTTGGAGATGGCGCGGCCAGTATATTTTTCTGATAGGCACACGACCATTCGTTGTATACCAAAGTACTCCACATAACCCAGAAGAAGCCCAGACTCAGGGTCTCCTTGAATGGCTACGCAGTGCAAGGGGGTATTAATAGGGCGGTTCTCGACTAATTCCTGCTCATTGTAGTAGCCGAAGCACGGGCTGCCATCGTGGCGAAGGTACTCGATAGCCTGCTCGCATGAGTTAGATGCGATGCCGGCGCTGTACGCCAAGCCCAGCGCGGATTTAACGAGCGATTTACCAGATTTTGGGCCACCAAAGTCAAGGTTAAACTCCAGCATTCCGGATAAGTACTCATCTGTAGGCAGCAATTCGGAAGCCAATTTTTCTATATCTATGGTCGGATATTTTCTTTTTACACCCTGCAGAATTGACTTGGCTTCTTTGATGTCTCGGGCAAGTATTCTAATGCTCGTTTTTCCATCACTTGTCGATTCTTCAAAGCTTACTTTAGATGGTGACATTCCCCCTTTGCTGTGAAGTGTTAGAGATCTACCTTCTGTGGTTGTGAATGTTTGCGAAGGAGGATTTCCTCGTTCTCTTTGAATGAAGAATATTAGACACAGTGGATTCAACTGCTTGCTGAGCTCCGTGTCCCATTCATCACCTGTAGTGCTGTTACAGTTCCGGCATAGAAAGCCTTTTATTTTTCTCCTGCCACCTATGCTGTTGGGGATGACGTGCTCTCTCGAGTCATTCTCAGTGGTTATATTGATCTCGCATAAGCTGCAAAAATCCATCTACGACTCTCCGTTCTCGGTGACCTTGTTAGCGAGTGTAGCCTCCAGTGCGTTCCAGCTCCGTGACTGTTTCGGACGAGCAAGTATTCCTTAGACGAGCTTCAATCCTCAGTTTGCTGGCCGTCACGTTGCAGGCGCTGGAATCCCCGCAAAAAGGGCGGCTTGGCCCTGGTTGTTGGCGAAAATCCGTCTAGGGCCTGTCTAGTATTGCCTGGCGCGCTGAGGATTTGTCTGGCCCGGTATTTCGCCATCCTATACGTCAGGATATTGATCGAGCATCCACCTTGACGGCCACTTCATAAATTCTTGACGAGGCTGGTGCTGGCCAAGCTGCGAGAATGCCCGAAAAGCCTTGCCCAGCTTGGCTTTGAACGATCCAGCTACTGGTGACATCAGATAAATCCGTCAAGACCTGTCTAAAATCTCGTCAAGGCTGGTGAAGGATTTCCCATCAGTGAATATCACGGCTCGACCCTGTTTCTGGACGAGGTAGCTATCCGGCCGCATGCCCGATCTGCCATCAGCCCTTACTGGCTTTGAACTGCGGGCCGGGCCGGAAGAACTGCGGTCTCTCCAGCCGTCCAGAGCCTGTCCAGAATCCGTCAGGGGTCTGTCAGGGGTATGAGACGGAAAAGCCCTTAACTTTGACGGCCTCCACACGGGATAAGCCTCAGACGGCCACCCAGCGCCGGTTTCGTCTCATGCCTGCCTTACATTCCGTCAAAGCGTGATATTTGGGATTGGTTGTATCGCGACACTGAGAGGCTCTAGACGGAACCCTAAGCCTCACCGAATTCGTTGGAGGAGAGCGCTCCTAAACCAGAAATATATTCGTGCCCGCTTGATAAGACCTTTGAATACAGCCGCTTGCCGAATCGAGAGCTACGCGAACTCTTCATCAGACCTGCAAAGATGTCATTTTGCTGGCATTTTGATTGCCCTACGATGAGGCACAAACGTATGCTGAGGGTTCAATCAGATTGGAGAGTAAAATGGATTTATCTCAAATTAAAATTGCCCGCTATGAAGAAGGGCAAAAAATCTGGATGGTTCGTGCCGATAGTGGCCAGTACCTCGAAAACTTCATGTTTGGATCAGTAATATCAATTAAGCATCTAGACATTTTTTATAACTTTTCTGACCATGACACAAAAGATATTCCTTCAGATGAGGCTATCCGGAAGTCGATTCTTTCCAAGGCAAATTATCGAGATCAAAATTCAAAAACACCAAAGCTTAATGGGTCAGGTCAACGTAGTTACAATCAAATTATGCATTTCCTGCACGATATCAAACGCGGTGATTTGATTGTTTCTCTAGATGATAATGTCGTCGTTATCGGTGTATGTAGATCCTCTAAAGCATTTTTTAGTAAAAGAGGTCTCAACAAGCCTGACCCCGAAGGCGGATCTACTACAAAGCTGCCTCATACACTTCGTAAAAAGGTTGATTGGGGACCAAGAATTCCACGCTCTAGAGCTGCGGGCCTATTACGAGCTCCATTTCAGGCCGTTCATACAATATCTCGACTTGATAAGCACTGGAAGGAAGTGTTTAGTCTTATCTATCCTTTTTTTACCGATGGTGAGAGCTTGTACTTCTCTCAGTTTATTGGAACCAGAGAGGAAATAAATGGAAAAGTAATTAGCAAGCTGTTTTCTAATCTATCCAATGTTCAACCTCTGCTTGATGAGATGTTAAACGGAGTCATAACTAATGCGTTTGTGGATGCGCTAGTTAATGATGAGTTGGAGCTCGCGTGGGAGAGTTTTGATTTAACAACGAAAGCTTTTTTCATGTCTCCTGGCGGGATTTCGAGCAAGCTTCCATTACCGGCTGGTATCGCTAAAGAATTGGCGGCTAAGGTTTTAGCAGTACTTGTTTTGATCAATATTGGTTTAATTTCAGCTGAGGCAGCAGCCGAGCAGTTAGATGAGGGGAATTCCACTTCATCCATTTATACACCGGGTGGAATGATAAAGGAAAGAGATCTAAAGCCTAGTGGTGAAGATAACGTAGGTAGAATGCTGGGTGAGTTAGTAAAAGGGAACGCTGCACAGCTAGAGCAGATTAAGAAACGCCAGAAAGCTATCAAGGTTAAGTCGAAGCTTAAGCTAACTATACCTGATTATGATACTTCCGTCCTTGAAGAGAAAGGTGGAGTCAAAGTGTCGAGGATTGATTAGTATGAAGAGTAATGTAATAGATGTCGCTGGCGGAACATTTGTTGTGGTGGCAGTTTCCTATGCGACGGGAACCGCTTACTTTAATTCGTACTTCCGAAAGCTTCACGCAACTCCCGATCTCTTTACAGTATCTATGGAGAGAGTCATTTTTGAAGGTGGGCGACAGTTACTAGATCTTGTCTTTCTTCCACTGTGCTGGTTCGCTGCAATTCTCTTGGTGGTCGGTTTAACTAGTACGGCTTTTCAGATTTGTGGAAGTCGAAAACTTCATGGCATTGGGCAAGCTGTGGCCAAAACAAGTGTTTATGGGGTTGTGAAAGAGTTTTGGTGGGTGTTTGGCTTCATCGGCATATCTATTATTACCTCCATATCTTTCGAGCGTGGGGGGGCTGCCGGAATAAAGGTCGCAAATGAGAAAAGCTGCACCCGTGTAGTAATCGATACTGATGATGGTCTGCATACGGGATGTGTTATTTATAAAACTGAAGCTGAGGTGTGGCTTCTCATGGCGGAAAATAATCAGAAAGTTTTGGTGAGTTTTCCTGCAGATAAATACAAGAGTCTAACTACCTATTGATGTGTCAGGATGATTATCCTTAGGCGGTTACGTAAGCCGACAGTCTTCACGGCTGATTAGTGCTGGGTGAGAAGCTAGTTATCCTTCTACTCCATCATCCCGCCGGTCAACACTTGGCGCTGAAATAGTGAACCTTTTCCATAGGAGTGTTTCGCGATTGGCAAGGTTGCCAGTGAACGCCGCAGTAAAACCCTGGAAACCATAGTGGAAACCAGTGTCTGGCAACCATAGCTTTTGATAACAGATTGGCGGCATGGTTCGCACCAGGTTCGCGTAAGAGGGTGCGAGCCAGAAGTGCGAACCTCCAACCAGCACGCATCGGCTATTGCGTAACGATCATGCGTACCTTGCTGCGTATCAATGCCATACAGCTCGCTCCCACGGCCAGTGCGTGAAGACTACGCGTGAAGGGGGCGTGAAAACTTGCCCGTGTGAAGAGGTCTCGCATTATTCAAAAGCGTCCACACCATTCAATGGTTTCCCAGATCACTTTAGAAACCAAGAATACGTCAGTCATGGTTAAAGAGATTGGCGTACTTCGCCCACAGAGCGCTGAACACGGTCCAGTCTGTGGCTCCGCTACTGACGGTAAAGCGAAGGGTTGTTCCTTCTAACTGCGGCCCATCCATTGTCAGAACGGCGTCAGATAATGAGTAGAATGATTTAAGCTTTTCGTCCGTGACGTCTGTGGGCGTTGGGTAGCGAGCCGCCCAGACAAGCATGCCCTTATAGAACTTGAGGAGATTTCGTTCCTGCTCGTCTACCGACAAGTTCAAAAGTCGGTTGAGTTTTTCAAAGGAGTGAGTTTTGAAATCCGTCGGGGCGACGCTTCGTTGTATAAGCACCGCCTTCATCATGACCTCTAAGGCAAGGCCGCATAGCATGTGGTAAACGTGATAACAGGCAATCCCCATGTCGAAGCTCGACCCTAGCCCGAGTTCTTGGGCGATTAGGGCGTTGTTGTTTCCCATGGAATACCACACCGCCCCTGCGCTTGCATGCAGGTCCGAAGATCGATTGAACCAGTGATTTGGGTGACTTTTCATCTCTGTTAGTGATGGGCGGCTAGCTAGCCAGGCTTCCGCGTCAAAATCTTCATTCGTCCCTGACATTTGTTACTCCTTCAATTGATAGCGTATCGGTTGATTCGGGGAATTGGTTAGACGAGTTCATGCGCCCATTTATAGCTGCTATACAGGAATGGTCGACCTTCCTCTTTTGCGGTCTCCACAACTCGCAAACGCACCTTTGTGCCTACCGGATAATCTCTGATCTCCCTTGAGCACTCGATCTTCATGTTTTGAGCAAAGGGCTGCTCGCCTGCAGGACGAACACCATTCTTGCGGCGTGCGCGGTCATAAAAAACCTCCGCGATGATCAAAACGTATTCCTCTGGGCTGTGCCGGCTTTCCCAAATCATGGTCACTCCTTGAGCCACTCTTGTGAGTCGAAGCGTGATTGAAGGTCAGCGCCAACGACTTGTCAAAACCTGTCATCGAGGGCGCACCAGAACCTTATAAAACCTGATATCGAATCGAGTGCGGAGCCTGGCCCGATGTTGACAAATGTTGACATCAGGTCGGCCTGGAACCGGTGGCAACGTTCGCCGCCTGTTAGCAAAAGTTAGTCCCTCGGGAGGTTGGCCAGCCTGTCGGTCTGTTAACAATTGTCAGGGTTGGCGGGCGCCTCTGTGATAGAGAGCCCTTGGATGCATGGTAACCATGCGAGATGGTTACTTTTGGTGGTCACCGCGCTTGGTCACCGGTCGGGTAGCCGCCCAAGCCAAGCCATGACCACTTGCCGTCTGGCTTCTTGTAGCGCAATTGCCAAGACTTGTTACCGTCTGGGCGCACTCGCAGATACAGAGCGTTTCCGTCCAGCTCCCGGTATTCCTTGGCTTCAGGCTCCAGGGTGGCTAGCACGGTGTCGGCTAAAGGGCGGCGTTTTATCTCGCTGCGCTTCATGTTTCTTGTACCCCTCAGTTTCAATTATTTTAAAAGGTACATGAAGGGGTACATGAAGGGGTACACGAAGGGAAGATATAGGGAGAGACAAGGAGAGATAGCCAGAAACAAGAAAGCCCGCACAGGGCGGGCTTCTTGGGGTGTTTCGTAGACTGTCTGAGACTGCTATATGGTGCACCCGGCGGGATTCGAACCCACGACCCCTGCCTTCGGAGGGCAGTACTCTATCCAGCTGAGCTACGGATGCTTGTGCGGGCGACATCATACCCATGTCGACCATGGGCGTCCATGCTGGTCTTTGGTCCTTAAACGGTAGGAATTTGCCTGACGAAGGCCCTGCGCCGCGTAACTCGGATCAATGCACGCCAATCTGCCTCGGCTACGCTGATCCGAAAGATTCGGCAAATGTGCCGTTTTCGTTCTTTTTTTCGAACAGACTATTGCCCTGTACCCCCATTGATCCTAGGATTCGTTTGAGATTTCAAACGCTCTGTCTCCCGTGCGCATTCAACTTCCTCGCGTGCTGGGGCTGATTTCCCTGACGGCAGCCCACAAGGCGCCTTTCAACAACTCTAATTCGCTCCGCGTGCGCGCGGTGCTGTTAAGGAAAGCCGACATGCAGCTCAAAGATACCCAGTTGTTTCGCCAGCAAGCCTTTATCGATGGCGCTTGGGTCGATGCGGACAATGGTCAAACCATCAAGGTCAACAACCCTGCCACGGGCGAGATTCTCGGCACCGTGCCAAAGATGGGCGCCGCGGAAACCCGCCGTGCCATCGAAGCCGCCGACAAGGCCCTGCCGGCCTGGCGTGCACTGACCGCCAAGGAGCGCGCCAACAAGCTGCGCCGTTGGTTCGAACTGCTGATCGAAAACCAGGACGACCTCGGTCGCCTGATGACCCTCGAACAAGGCAAGCCGCTGGTCGAAGCCAAGGGCGAAATCGTCTACGCCGCGTCCTTTATCGAGTGGTTCGCCGAAGAAGCCAAGCGCATCTACGGTGACGTGATCCCCGGCCACCAGCCCGACAAGCGCCTGATCGTGATCAAGCAGCCAATCGGCGTGACCGCTGCCATCACTCCGTGGAACTTCCCGGCTGCCATGATCACCCGTAAAGCCGGCCCGGCCCTGGCCGCTGGTTGCACCATGGTGATCAAGCCTGCTTCGCAAACTCCGTTCTCGGCCCTGGCCCTGGTTGAGCTGGCGCACCGTGCTGGCATCCCGAAAGGTGTGTTGAGCGTGGTTACCGGCAGCGCTGGCGACATCGGCGGCGAGCTGACCAGCAACCCGATCGTGCGTAAATTGTCCTTCACCGGCTCGACCGAAATCGGTCGCCAACTGATGGCCGAATGCGCCAAGGACATCAAGAAAGTCTCCCTGGAACTGGGCGGCAACGCGCCGTTCATTGTGTTCGACGACGCGGACCTGGATAAGGCCGTGGAAGGCGCGATCATCTCCAAGTACCGCAACAACGGCCAGACCTGCGTCTGCGCCAACCGCCTGTATATCCAGGATTCGGTGTACGACGCGTTCGCCGAAAAACTCAAAGTGGCCGTGGCCAAGCTCAAGATCGGCAACGGTCTGGAAGACGGCACCACCACGGGCCCGCTGATCGACGAAAAAGCCGTGGCCAAGGTTCAGGAGCACATCGCTGATGCCCTGAGCAAAGGCGCCAAGCTGCTGGCCGGTGGCAAGGTGATGGAAGGCAACTTCTTCGAGCCGACCATCCTGGTCGACGTGCCGAAAAACGCCGCCGTCGCCAAGGAAGAAACCTTCGGCCCACTGGCGCCGCTGTTCCGTTTCAAAGACGAAGCCGAAGTGATCGCGATGTCCAACGACACCGAGTTCGGCCTGGCGTCCTACTTCTACGCCCGCGACCTGGGCCGCGTGTTCCGTGTGGCTGAAGCGCTGGAATACGGCATGGTCGGCGTCAACACCGGGTTAATCTCCAACGAAGTGGCGCCATTCGGCGGCATCAAGGCCTCGGGCCTGGGCCGTGAAGGCTCCAAGTACGGGATCGAGGATTACCTGGAAATCAAATACCTCTGCCTGGGCATCTAAGCCTCGGTTTGGCATGGCTGTAAACGCAAAGGGCACGAGAGCGCTGACCCTTTGCGTGTTTCACATGGTTATTCGTAGTGACCGGGAACGCTGTGGCAGTCGATCATCGCATGCTGCCGCAGTTGCCTCCCCGCCACGTATTCCTTGAACCGCGCCACCCGATGAGTGGCGAATGAGGACTTTATGAGCAAGACCAACGCATCCCTGATGAAACGCCGCGAAGCTGCTGTACCACGCGGTGTTGGCCAGATTCACCCGATTTTTGCCGAATCCGCAAAAAACGCCACCGTGACCGACGTTGAAGGTCGCGAGTTCATCGACTTCGCCGGCGGTATCGCCGTGCTGAACACCGGCCACGTGCACCCGAAAATCATCGCCGCCGTGACCGAGCAACTGAACAAGCTGACCCACACTTGCTTCCAGGTATTGGCCTACGAGCCGTACGTAGAAGTGTGCGAAAAGATCAACGCCAAGGTGCCAGGTGATTTCGTCAAGAAAACCCTGCTGGTCACCACCGGTTCCGAAGCTGTCGAAAACGCCGTGAAAATCGCCCGTGCCGCCACTGGCCGTGCTGGCGTGATCGCCTTCACCGGCGCTTACCACGGCCGCACCATGATGACCCTGGGTCTTACCGGTAAAGTCGTGCCTTACTCGGCCGGCATGGGCCTGATGCCTGGCGGCGTGTTCCGCGCGCTGTACCCGAACGAGCTGCACGGCGTGAGCGACGACGATTCCATCGCGAGCATCGAACGCATTTTCAAGAACGATGCCGAACCGCGTGATATCGCTGCCATCATCATCGAGCCGGTGCAGGGCGAAGGCGGTTTCTACGTCGCGCCTAAATCGTTCATGAAGCGCCTGCGCGAGTTGTGCGACAAGCACGGCATCCTGCTGATCGCCGACGAAGTGCAAACCGGTGCCGGCCGTACCGGTACCTTCTTTGCCATGGAACAGATGGGTGTTGCCGCCGACCTGACCACCTTCGCCAAATCCATCGCCGGTGGCTTCCCGCTGGCCGGTGTGTGCGGCAAGGCTGAATACATGGACGCCATCGCGCCAGGTGGCCTGGGCGGCACCTACGCCGGTAGCCCGATTGCCTGCGCCGCTGCGCTGGCGGTGATGGAAGTGTTCGAAGAAGAGCACCTGTTGGACCGCTGCAAGGCAGTGGGCGAGCGCCTGGTGACTGGCCTCAAGGCTATCCAGGCCAAGTACCCGGTGATCGGCGAAGTACGTGCCCTGGGCGCGATGATCGCCGTCGAGCTGTTTGAAGACGGCGACAGCCACAAGCCGAACGCCGCTGCCGTTGCCTCCGTGGTGGCGAAGGCGCGTGACAAGGGCCTGATCCTGCTGTCCTGCGGTACCTACGGCAACGTGTTGCGCGTACTGGTCCCGCTGACCTCGCCGGACGAGCAACTGGACAAAGGCTTGGCAATCATCGAAGAGTGCTTCTCCGAGCTGTAAGCCCGGCGCCTTTCTCGATGTAAAAAACCCGCCTCGGCGGGTTTTTTTATTGACGGCCACCCCTGACCCCCTGTGGGAGGCATTCAGCCAGCGATAACGCGGTTCTTGCCCTGGCGTTTGGCCTCGTACATGGCGGCGTCGGCGCGGGCGAACAGGCTGTCCAGAGTCGAGTCTTCCTCGGTCAGGCTGGCCAGGCCCTGGCTGATGGTGACGCTGAACGCCTGGCCTTCGAAGCTGAAACTCAGCGCCTGGATCTCTTTGCCCAGGCGCTCGGCCACTTGCAAGGCCATCTCAGGCGCGCAACCGGGCAGTACGGCGGCGAACTCTTCGCCACCAATGCGTCCGAACAGGTCGCCTCGGCGCAGTACCCCACGCCCGCTCTCGGCAATACGCCGCAGCACCTGGTCGCCCTCCAGGTGGCCATAGGTGTCGTTGACGTCCTTGAAATCATCAATGTCCAGTAACAGGAAGGCCAATTGCGCGCCTTGGGCACAGGCGGTGTCGAAGGCCTGGTTGGCGCATTCGAAGAAGTGCCGCCGGTTGCTGCTCTGGGTCAGCACGTCGGTGGTGGCGAGGCGGTGCAGTTCCAGTTCCAGCTGCTTCTTTTCGGTGATGTCTTCGGCCATGCCGACCACGATCACCGGCTCGCCGGGCTCGACCTGCTGGTTGATGTAGCACTTGTCACTCAGCCAACGGATCTGCCCGTCGGCGGTGATGATGCGGTACTCGCGGTCTTCTACGGCGCCTTGTTCCAGCACACGGGAAAGGCTGTGTTCGGCGTAGTCGAGGTCTTCTGGGTGAATGCTGTTGCGCCATTCCCGATGATCGGCGAGCAGCAAACCGGCAGAACGGCCGAATATTCGCTCGTAGGCCGGGCTCACATAGAGCACGCGCCGGGTCTCCCAATCGATGGCCCAAAGCACGGCATTCACGCTGACCAACAGCGAGCTGAGCAGTTGTTCGCGTTCGCTCAGCCGTTCGACTTCGCCCTGGGCATGCACCAGCGCCAGCAGGGTTGCAGCCGCAGCCGGACGTGGAGGGTCAGCGGTTGGGGTGTCGTTAACTAAGGGCTTTTCGAGAACCATCGGCACAACTCTCTCTGGGCGCGCCGCAGGATGGAGCAGCGGTCACAACAAGGGGCCACCATGATGGCGAAGTGTTCATTGAGAGAGGGTAAATGCGATGAAGTTCCATGAACGGTGCCGATTGGCGGTGCCCGGATAATGACGCCAAAAAGAGGGTGCGTGGGAGAGCAATCCCTCCCACGGCACTGTCAGACCGCCGCAGGACGCAGCGAATAGGTCTTCAATTGGTGGGCAAAATCCCGCAGGGACTGGATGCCGCTCGCTTCGGCCTCGTGCACCCATTCCTTGATGGCCGCGAGCATATCGTGGCCGTTGGTGCTGGTCTTGAGCCAGATCTGCTGCAGCGCCAGGCGCTTTTCGTAGATCACTTTCAAGGCCTGGCTGTGCTCCAACATGCTTTGGATACGCAGGTGATGGCGGTCATCCAGCAGGCTGGTTTCCCGCGACAGCAGACGCTTGGCCCGGTGGAACTGGTGACGCACCGAATGATCGACCTTTTCCAGTTCCTGCTTGACCAGCGGGCCGATCACCAATTTGCGGTACTGGGCCATGATCTGGAAGCGGTTGTTGAGGATCGCCATGGCGGTGTCCATGTCCAGACTGCCTTTGCCCTCGACGCGATGGGCAATCGGCGCCACGCGCTGGACTTTGGCCAGGCGCAGGAAGCTGAACAGTTTGATCCACGCCCAACCCAGGTCGAACTCCCACTTCTTCACCGACAGCTTGGCCGAGTTGGGGTAGGTGTGGTGATTGTTATGCAGTTCTTCGCCACCGACGATGATGCCCCACGGCACCAGGTTGGTCGCCGCATCACGGCATTCGAAGTTGCGATAGCCCACCGCATGGCCCAAGCCGTTGATCACGCCGGCGGCCCAGAACGGAATCCACATCATCTGGATCGCCCAGATGGTGATGCCGATGGTGCCGAACAGCAGCAGGTCGATCACGCCCATGATCGCCACGCCCAGCAGCGGGTACGGGGTGTAGATCTTGCGTTCGATCCAGTCGTCCGGGCAGTTCTTGCCATAGATGCGCAGGGTCTCGGGGTTTTCGGCCTCGGTGCGGTACAGCTCGGCGCCTTTGCGCAGCACGGTGGACAGGCCTTTGATGACCGGGCTGTGCGGGTCATCGACGGTTTCGCACTTGGCGTGGTGCTTGCGGTGGATGGCGGTCCACTCGCGGGTGTTCTGCGCCGTGGTCAGCCACAGCCAGAAGCGGAAGAAGTGTTTCAGGCCGGCATTGAGCTCCAGGGAGCGATGGGCTGAATAGCGGTGCAGATAAACCGTGACCCCAACGATGGTCACGTGGGTCATCAACAGAGTGACTGCAACCAGTTGCCAGGCTGACAGGTCAAGAAAACCGTTGTACCACATAGGCTGTATGGCCCTCTGATAAAGAAAAAAACAGCACCCGCATTATCACTGGCTTTAAGGATAAAACCAGTCACCGTTTCAGATAAGACTTACAAGGTGTTTCCTATTCTATAATCCCGACGCGTTGTAGGGCGATTCTGGTTTTTTAGTAAGGACTACTGGCCATATGCTGTTTTCATACCGAGGGGCCCTGCGTGTGGGGCTGGTATACCTGCTGGTTTCCATCGCATGGCTCCAGTTCAGCCATTACGTATTGATCAACTTTCTCGATGAACCGTGGGAGTTGGGGCGTTGGCTGCAGGTGCGCGGTTATGTGTGGGTAGCCCTGAGCACCTTGGCCATTTACCTGTTGTGCGCACGCTTCGCCCGGACCCACCAGTTGCAGCAACCCCTCAAGGAAAACCGCGAGCGCCTGCGCCAGGCGGCGGCCGTCTTCGACTGCACCCGCGAAGGCGTACTGGTCAGCGACGCCAACGGCCTGATCGTGCATGTGAACCGGGCATTCATAGAGATCACCGGCTACCAGCGTGAAGACGTCATGGGCCAGCAGCCCAGCCTGCTGAAGTCCGGTCGCCATTCGTCGAGTTTTTACCAGCAGATGTTCCAGACCCTGGAACACACCGGTGAATGGAGCGGAGAAATCTGGAACCGACGCAAAAGCGGCGAGATTTACCCACAGTGGCAAACCATCCGGGTGATTCACGATGACCAGGGCCACGTCAGCCATTACGTCGCGGTGTTTTCCGACATCAGCGCCATCAAGGATTCCGAGCACGAGTTGGCGCACCTGGCGCACCACGATCCGCTGACCGACCTGCCCAACCGTCTGCTGTTTACCGACCGCGCCGAGCAGGCGCTGGCCTCGGCACAACTGCACAAGCGCGGCTGCGCCCTGTTGTTGCTGGACCTGGATCACTTCAAGATCATCAATGACAGCCTTGGCCACAACGTTGGTGACCAGTTGCTCAAGCTGGTGGGCGAGCGACTCAAGACGCTGTTCGGCCCCGGCGTGACCCTGGCGCGCCTGGGCGGCGATGAGTTCGCGGTGCTCGCGGAAAGTTGTTCACAGGTGGTGCAGGCAGCGGCGTTGGCGCAGCGCATGCTGGACGTGATGAAACAGCCGTTCACCTTTGACGGCAATCAACTGTTTATCAGCGCCAGCATCGGCATCAGCCTGTTTCCCAATGACGCCCTCAGCGCAGAGCAACTGCTGCGCAACGCCGACTCCGCGTTGTTCAAAGCCAAAAGCGCGGGCCGCGAAGGCTACGCCTTGTACACCGAAGAACTCACCGCCCACGCGCAGAACCGCGTGGAAATCGCCAGCGAACTGCGCCGCGCCCTCGACCAGCAGGAGTTGCGCGTCTACTACCAGCCTGTGCACGACCTGCATAGCAGCCGCCTGGTCGGCGTCGAAGCGCTGGTGCGCTGGCAGCATCCGGAACGCGGCCTGGTGCCGCCGGGCGAATTCATCCCCATCGCTGAACGCACCGGCTTGATTGCCGATATCGACGCCTGGGTAATGGAGCAGGCCTGTCGCCAGATGTGCCAATGGCTGGCCGACGGCGTGGCGCTGAGTTTTATCGCGATCAACGTGTCCAGCCGCCTGTTTGCCCGGCGTGAACTGTACGAGCAAGTCGCCCAGGTGCTGCACGATACCGGCCTTGATCCGGCTTTCCTGGAGCTGGAAGTCACCGAAAGTGCAGTGATGGATGACCCTGAGGTGGCCCTGGAACAACTGCACCGCCTGCGCGAACTGGGCCTGCGCCTGGCTATTGATGACTTCGGCACCGGCTATTCCTCCCTGCTGCGCCTCAAGCGCCTGCCGGTGCAGAAACTCAAGATCGACCAGGGTTTTGTCGCCGGGTTGCCGTGGGATGAAGACGACGCCGCGATTGTGCGCGTGGTTATCGCGTTGGCGAAAAGCATGGGCATGCAGGTGCACGCCGAGGGCATCGAGCAGGTGGAGCAGGCGCAGTTTTTGTTGGAGCAGGGCTGTGACCTGGGGCAGGGCTATTGGTTTGGGCGGCCGATGCCGGCGAATAAAATTGACTGGGCGTGCGCCCCCACTATCCAGCCTTGAAATGCATTCAAAATGTGGGAGGGGGCTTGCCCCCGATAGCGGTGCCCCAGTCACAGAGTTGTTGGCTGAAAGATCGCCATCGGGGGCAAGCCCCCTCCCACATTTGGCTATGTGCACGGCTTAATCCCTTCGCAACCTCGTGCCCCAGCAGAAAATTCTTTCTGGTTATATAAACATTCTTAAATAGTATTTTTAAGAATATCCGCGCTTATCTACTATCGCCCTACGCCGCAAGCAGTGCCGCCACTGCGAGGCACTATTCATTTCAGGAGCGAGACCATGAGCGCATCTCTACGTAGCGTCGACGGCCAGGACGAAGCAGCCATTTTGCGTGAGATCCAGAGCGCCCTACGCGATCTGCGGTTTGGCGCGGTGGAAATCACTGTGCATAACGCCCAAGTGGTACAGATCGAACGCAAGGAAAAATTCCGTCTGCAGAATCCGGGTAACAAACCGAGCTGAGCAACCACGGCGATAGACCCCGTCACTATAAGAAAAAGCCAACACCCAAGAATTCTAGGAGCTTCTATGTCGTCGATTCGCCGTTACGCCCTGGCCGCCCTGGCCAGCGCCGTGTTTGCAGGTTCCGCTGTTGCCAAGGACTACGAGTTGCTCAACGTCTCGTACGACCCTACCCGTGAGCTGTACCAGGATTACAACGCTGAGTTCACCAACTTCTGGAAGCAGTCCCACCCAGGCGACACCGTCAAGATCCAGCAATCCCACGGTGGCTCGGGCAAGCAGGGCCGCGCCGTGATCGACGGCCTGCGCGCCGACGTAGTGACCCTGGCCCTGGCCGGCGATATCGACGAAATCGCAAAACTGGGCAAGACCCTGCCGGAAAACTGGCAGACCCGCCTGCCGGATGCGAGCACCCCGTATACCTCGACCATCGTGTTCCTGGTGCGCAAGGGCAACCCTAAAGGCATCAAGGACTGGGGCGACCTGATCAAGAAAGACGTGTCGGTGATCACGCCAAACCCGAAAACCTCCGGCGGTGCGCGCTGGAACTTCCTCGCCGCCTGGGCCTACGGCCTCAAATCCGGTGGCAGCGAGGCCAAGGCCCAGGAATACGTGAAAGAGTTGTTCAAACACGTGCCGATCCTCGACACCGGTGCACGCGGTTCGACCATCACCTTCGTCAACAACGGTCAGGGTGACGTGTTGCTGGCCTGGGAAAACGAAGCCTTCCTGGCGCTGAAGGAAGACGGCGGTGCCGACAAGTTCGACATCGTCGTACCGTCCCTGTCGATCCTCGCGGAGCCGCCAGTGGCCGTGGTCGACAAGAATGCCGAGAAAAAGGGCAACACCGAGATCGCTACCGAATACCTGAAACACCTGTACAGCCCGGCTGGCCAGGAGATTGCGGCCAAGAACTTCTACCGCCCACGCGATGCAAAAGTGGCCGCCAAATACGCCCAGCAGTTCCCGAAACTGGACCTGGTGACTATCGACAAAGACTTCGGTGGCTGGAAAACTGCCCAACCGAAATTCTTTAACGACGGTGGCGTGTTCGACCAGATCTACACGGCGCAGTAAGCCAAAGTACCTGCAGGAGCGTGGCAGGCTCCTCCTGTGGCGAGGGAGCAAGCTCTCTCGCCACAACAGCAGTGGTTTCTACCCTTTAACCAAGGACTCTTATGTCGCGTCGTATTTCCCCCGTCATACCCGGCTTCGGGCTGACGCTGGGCTACACCGTGGTGTACCTCAGCCTGATCGTACTGATCCCCCTCGCGGCGATGTTTGTCCACGCCGCTCAACTTACCTGGGATCAGTTCTGGGCCATCATCTCCGCACCGCGTGTGTTGGCGGCG
The DNA here is from genome assembly GCF_003290225.1 of Pseudomonas sp. LG1E9. Taxonomy (NCBI): domain Bacteria; kingdom Pseudomonadati; phylum Pseudomonadota; class Gammaproteobacteria; order Pseudomonadales; family Pseudomonadaceae; genus Pseudomonas; species Pseudomonas sp. LG1E9. The sequence goes on from NZ_CP029983.1 coordinate 902,230, forward strand.
TTGAAGTTGAGCTTCAGCACCGCGCTCTACGCCGCGCTGATCAACGGCGTCATCGGCACGCTGCTGGCCTGGGTGCTGGTGCGCTATACCTTCCCCGGCCGCAAGATCATCGATGCGATGATCGACCTGCCGTTCGCCCTGCCCACCGCCGTGGCCGGTATTGCGCTGACCGCGCTGTACACGCCGACCGGCCTGGTCGGCCAGTTCGCCGCTGACCTGGGCTTCAAGATCGCCTACTCGCCGCTGGGTATCACCCTGGCGCTGACCTTCGTGACCCTGCCGTTCGTGGTGCGCACGGTGCAGCCGGTACTCGCCGACATCCCCCGGGAAATCGAAGAAGCCGCCGCCTGCCTGGGCGCCAAGCCGTTGCAGGTGTTCCGTTACATCCTCGTCCCCGCGCTGCTGCCCGCCTGGCTCACCGGCTTTGCCCTGGCGTTTGCCCGTGGCGTCGGTGAGTACGGTTCGGTGATTTTCATCGCCGGCAACATGCCGATGAAAACCGAGATCCTGCCGCTGCTGATCATGGTCAAGCTTGACCAGTACGACTACCGCGGCGCCACGTCCATTGGCGTGTTGATGCTGGTGGTTTCCTTTGTCCTGCTGCTGCTGATCAACTTGTTGCAGCGGCGCATCGAACGTCCATAAGGAGGCGCGGAACATGTCCCAATCGTCTATTTCCGCCGCGTCCTCGGCCAACGCCGCCCGGCGTGGCAGTGCGGTGTCGCGACGCATCCTGATCGGCCTTGGCTGGCTGGTGTTTTTCCTGTTCCTGTTGCTGCCGCTGTTTATCGTGGTGTCCCAGGGCCTGAAGAACGGCCTGGGTACGTTCTTTAGCGCAATCCTGGAGCCCGACGCGCTGTCCGCGTTGAAACTCACGGTGATCGCCGTATTGATCTCGGTGCCGCTCAACCTGGTGTTCGGCGTCAGCGCCGCCTGGTGCGTGAGCAAGTACTCGTTCCGTGGCAAAAGCATCCTGGTGACGCTGATCGACTTGCCGTTCTCGGTGTCGCCGGTGATCGCGGGTCTGGTGTACGTGCTGATGTTTGGCGCCCAGGGCTTCTTCGGCCCATGGTTGCAGGAGCACGACATCCAGATCGTGTTCGCCCTGCCGGGCATCGTGCTGGCGACCATCTTTGTCACCGTGCCGTTCGTGGCCCGTGAGCTGATCCCGCTGATGCAGGAGCAAGGCACCCAGGAAGAAGAGGCCGCACGCCTGCTTGGGGCCAATGGCTGGCAGATGTTCTGGCATGTCACTGTGCCGAACATCAAATGGGGCCTGATCTACGGCGTGGTGCTGTGTACCGCGCGGGCCATGGGTGAGTTCGGCGCGGTGTCGGTGGTGTCCGGGCACATTCGCGGCGTGACCAACACTTTGCCGCTGCACGTCGAGATCCTCTACAACGAATACAACCACGTTGCCGCGTTTGCGGTGGCCAGCCTGTTGCTGATCCTGGCGCTCTTCATCCTGCTGCTCAAGCAGTGGAGCGAGAACCGTATCAACCGCCTGCGCAAAAGCGCCGGTGAGGAATAAGTCATGTCGATCGAAGTCCGTAATGTCAGCAAGAACTTCAACGCCTTCAAGGCCCTGAACAGCATCAATCTGGACATCCAGAGTGGCGAGCTGGTGGCGTTGCTGGGCCCGTCCGGCTGCGGCAAGACCACCTTGCTGCGCATCATCGCCGGCCTGGAAACCCCGGATGACGGCAGCATCGTGTTCCACGGTGAAGACGTCTCCGGCCACGACGTGCGTGATCGCAACGTCGGGTTTGTGTTCCAGCACTACGCGTTGTTCCGCCACATGACCGTGTTCGACAACGTCGCGTTCGGCCTGCGCATGAAGCCCAAGAGCCAGCGCCCGAACGAAACCCAGATCGCGGCCAAGGTTCACGAACTGCTGAACATGGTGCAACTCGACTGGCTGTCTGATCGTTACCCGGAACAGCTCTCCGGCGGTCAGCGCCAACGTATCGCTCTGGCCCGCGCCCTGGCGGTCGAGCCCAAAGTGCTGCTGCTGGACGAACCCTTCGGCGCCCTCGACGCCAAGGTGCGTAAAGAACTGCGCCGCTGGCTGGCGCGCCTGCACGAAGACATCAACCTGACGTCGGTGTTCGTGACCCACGACCAGGAAGAGGCCATGGAAGTCGCCGACCGTATCGTGGTGATGAACAAGGGCGTGATCGAGCAGATCGGCTCACCGGGTGACGTCTACGAAAACCCGGCCAGCGATTTTGTGTACCACTTCCTCGGTGACTCCAACCGCCTGCACCTGGGGGAAGACAAGCACGTACTGTTCCGCCCTCACGAAGTGTCGCTGTCGCGCCATGAGCTGGAAGACCACCATGCGGCCGAAGTGCGTGATATTCGCCCGTTGGGTGCGACCACGCGGGTGACGCTGAAGGTCGAAGGCCAGCCCGAGCTGATCGAGGCCGAAGTGGTCAAGGACCACGACAGCCTGACCGGTCTGGTGCGTGGCGAGACCCTCTTTTTCAAACCCAAGGTATGGCAAAAAGCCTGATAACCCCGCATACCCAATGTGAAAATGGGAGCCAATGTGGGAGGGGGCTTGCCCCCTCCCACATTTAGACCTCGCTTGGCTTTAGATCGCGGCGCGCCACCGGGCCCGAGCGTTTCTCAATGTTCGCCTTCAGGTCCTGCCGCAACCCCAGCAAAAACGCCATCTCCGCCACCACAAACAACGGCCCCACGATCAACCCCGACACATCATCCACAAACGCCGGTTTCTTGCCTTCGTAGTAGTGCCCGACAAACTGAATCACCCAGCCCACCACAAACATGCCGATACCGCCGCTCAGCCACACCAGCGTGCTCTGCGCCGCCAACTCATGCCCGGCCCATACCGACAAACCCATCAACACCGTCATCAGCACGCCCAAGGCCAGTTCGAGGCGCAGGTAAAACCATGCCGAACACAACGCCACGATCACCGCCGGTGAAATCCACAGCCCCCCAATCGTCCATTCGGGACGCGACAGCAGCACGGCCACCGCCACCACAATCAGCGGGATACCAATGAAGTGGCTGGCGATATTGCGTGGGTCGCGGTGGTAGGCGGCGTATTGGCTGAGGTGGTCGACGAGGCTTTTCATTGTTGTTCCTCCTGTAGGATGTTTGATCATGCCCTGTCAGCCAGCGCCTGACTGTCAGCTGGGCGACAATCTTCGGAGTTCTGATGGACGCAGAGAAATGGCACGCCCGCCTGGCCAGCGGCCACTGGTTCAGCCAACTGCCGGTAGCGCTACAGCGTAGTCTGCTGGCAGCGGCGCGGCTGCGCATGCTTACGGCGGGACAGTGCCTGTTCAAGCGCGGCGACCCGCCTTGTGGCCTGTACGCGGTGCTCGAAGGCGCGGTGCGCATCAGCGCGGTGAATGCCCAAGGCAAGGAAGCGGTGTTGAGCCTGGTGGAAACGCCTTACTGGTTCGGCGAAATCTGTCTGTTCGATAATCTGCCGCGCACCCACGATGCCCTGGCGATGGGGCCATGCACGTTGTTGCAGGTGCCGCAGGCGGCGATGCTCGGCATTCTCGAAGACCATCCGGCGTATTGGCGCGACGTGGCCCTGTTGATGAGCCACAAACTGCGCTTGTCGTTGATCAACATCGAACAGATGAGCCTGATGCCCGCGTCCGCGCGCCTGGCCCATCGGTTGCTGATGATCGCCGAGGGCTACGGCGAAATAGACCAGGCGCGCCGCACATTGCAGCTGCCCCAGGAGGACTTGGCGGCGATGCTGGGCCTGTCGCGCCAGACCACCAACAGTCTGCTCAAGGCGCTGGAGCAGCAGGGCATCATCGGCCTGGGTTATGGCGCGATTGAGATCCTCGATCTAAAAGGCCTGCAGCAGGCTGCGGGCCTATGAACCGCGATACGTCGAGAAACCGTAAGGGCTGAGCAGCAGCGGGATGTGGTAATGCTGGTCGGCCTGTTTGACCTGGAAGATCACCGGCACTTCAGGGAAAAACGTCTCGCGGTTGGCCTTTTTGTAGTAGTCGCCGGTCTTGAACACCACGCGGTACTCACCCGGCGTCATGCTGCGGTTGGCGGGGAACAGTTCGGCGATGCGCCCCTGCTGGTTGGTGACGCCTTCGGACAGTGACTGCCATTTGTCGCCCACCTGCTGCTCCAGGGTGACGCTGACGCCGGCAGACGGCAGGCCGTTTTCCAGGTTGAGCACGTGCACGCTCAGGGGGTTGCCGTCGGCCAGGGCCAGGGTGCACAGGCCGCTGAGGCTGAGGGCGGCGAGGGTCATGCGGAGGGTTTTCATCAAGCGATCCTTTTAGAGGGGAATCAGAGGGAAGTTTTCAGGCCCAGTTGCCCGGCGGCCTGTACGGCACAGGCTTCGTCCTGCGCGGCGCCGCCGGCACCGGCGATGCCCAGCGCGCCGACCAGTTCAGACTCGGCAAACAGCGGCACGCCGCCGCCGAGCAACAGCAACTCGGGCAAGCTGTTAAGGTTGGCGGCCTCGGGATTGTTGCGCGCACGCTCGGCAAACAGCCGCGTCGGGGTTTTGGTTGATAGCGCGGTGTACGCCTTGCGCTGGCTGGCGAGGCTGTTATGCGGGCCGACGCCGTCGGCGCGCAGGCTCAGCAGCAGGTTGCCGCCACGGTCCAATACCGTCAGCGCGGCGCTGCAGTGGGCAAGGCTGGCGTCGGCCAGTTGGCGCGCGGTGTGCAAGTCGAGGTCGGCATGGCGTGGCAGCTGCGGCGCAGCCAGCGCGCCGGTACAGATGGCAAGGCTCAAGAACAAGGCATGGCGGGACATAAAGACGACTCCGGAAAACAGGCCGCCACCCTAGCCAGTCAACGGGGTCAGAAACCGCACAATTTGATGACAGGTTTGTAATCAAACCCAGAGGTAAGGCATGCAGGTGTTGTTAGTGGAAGACCAGCCGCAACTGGCGAAGCTCATGGCCCAAGGCCTGGGCGAGGCCGGTTTCGCCGTGGAAGTCGCGGCCAATGGCATGGCGGCGCAGCGCTTTGTGGAAAGCACCGAGTACGATCTGGTGATTCTCGACGTGATGCTGCCAGGGCTGAATGCCTGGAAATTGCAGCAGGCGATTCGGCACAAGGGCGATACGCCGGTGTTGTTCCTGACCACGCCGGGCGGTATCGAAGATCGCCTGCGTGGGTTGGAATTGCATGAGGATGACTACCTGCTCAAGCCGTTTGAAGCCAAGGCGTTGGTGGCGCGGGTGAGGAAGTTGTTGCGGCGCGATCGTGGGCGCTGACTGATCCGGAACTTGCAGTGCCTGGACCATTGCTATCGGGGGCAAGCCCCCTCCCACCTGTTGAAATGCGTTCCCCTGTGGGAGGGGGCTTGCCCCCGATGAGGCCATGACCCTCACCCCACATCTACCTACCGCAACCCATCGCGAAACTGCCCCGGTGTTACCCCCGTCCATCGCTTGAACGCCCGATTGAAACTGCTGGTATCGGCAAACCCCAACAAATGGCTGATCTCGGCCAACGAGCACTGCGGGTCCCGCAAGTGCAGCAGCGCCAGGTTCTGCCGGCACTCATTGAGCAGCGCATCAAACCGACAGCCTTCATCCGCCAGGTGCCGCTGCAAGCTGCGCAAACTCAAGTGCAGCGCCTGGGCAATCCGCTCGGCGCTCGGCTCGCCGTCGGGCAGTTGCGCCTCGATGGCGGCGCGTACCTTGCGCTCCCAGGTCAGCGGTTGCAGCTGGGCGAGGGTGCGTTTGAGCACGGTTTCGTTGTGTTCGGCCAGCTCCGGGTTGGCGTCGTCGAGATGGCTGTCGAAGTCCTGCGCGGCGAACTCCAGGCAGTCATCGACGGCGCCAAAAAATACCGGTGCGCGGAACACCGCATGCCAGGGCTTGGGGTCAACCGGTTCCGGACGCCTTAGATAAACGGCCAAGGGCGCGTAATCCCGGCCCAGGCGATTGCGGCAGGTGCGCACATAGATCGCCGCAAATGCATCAATGGCTTCCAGTGCCGGCGCCGGGCTGCCTTGGGGTTGCAGCAGGCGAAAACGGTAGCGCTCGTCGTGCCGCGTCAGCTCCAGCGTCAGCGCATCGCTGACCACCTGGTGATAACGCACGATGCGCTCGAACACTTCGCGCAGGCTGCCGCTGGCCACCAGCGCGTAGCCCAACGCATGAAACGTGGTGGGGCTGACAAACCGCGACACCCGCAACCCAATCGCCGGATCGCCGCTGGCCTGCACCGCCAATTCCCACAGGCGCGTGGTCGCCGACAGCGGGTAGCGCGCATTGGGGTCGTCCATCTGCTGCGGGTCGAGCCCGGCCTGGATGCACAGCGCGGCGCTGTCGAGGCCCAGGGCGTCGAGCTGCTTGCGCAGGGCACGGGTCCAGCTGGCGAGGGACGTGGGTTCGGTCATGGCGATTGGCGCTTGCGGTCAACAGGTTGGCGTGTGGGGCTGCTGCCCTGACGTACCGCGTGAGTCAGGATGCATCCATCAATAAACAGAGGATGGAAGCATGGACGGTACTTCTGCAAGTCCCCAGCAGATGAACGCGCAACAGCGTTCCGCGCTTATCCGTGAAGTGGTACTGGCCGAAGGCGTGCGCTTGCGCCGGCAGCACCCGTGGTTGTTGCATCAGGACGCCTTGGGCGCGGGCATCCTGGCCTTTGCGCTGCTGGGCATGATCGGCTCGGCGGCGCTCTACATCACCGGGCATATGGCCTGGTGGGTGTGCCTGCTGCTCAACGCCTTCCTCGCTTCGCTGACCCACGAGCTGGAACACGACCTGATTCACAGCATGTACTTTCGCAAACGGCGTGTGCCCCACAACCTGATGATGGCCCTGGTGTGGCTGGCGCGGCCCAGCACCATCAACCCGTGGATCCGCCGCCACCTGCACCTCAACCATCACAAAGTCTCCGGCACCGAGACCGATATGGAAGAGCGCGCCATCACCAACGGCGAGCCGTGGGGCTTGGCGCGTTTGCTGATGGTGGGCGATAACGTGATGTCGGCGTTTATCCGCATGCTGCGCGCCAAGACATGGGGCCACAAATTCAAGATCCTCAAACGCTCGCTGCTGGTCTACGCACCACTGGCGCTGCTGCATTGGGGCGCGTGGTACATCTTCCTCGGGTTTCATGCGGCCAACGGCGTCGCCAGCCTGTTGGGCGCGCCGGTCGAGTGGTCCGCCGGCACGTTGCAGATGATGCAGGTGATCGACATCGCCGCCGTGGTGATCATCGGCCCCAACGTGCTGCGCACCTTCTGCCTGCACTTTGTCAGCTCCAACATGCACTACTACGGCGATGTGGAACTGGGCAATGTGATCCAGCAGACCCAAGTGTTGAACCCCTGGTGGATGTGGCCGTTGCAGGCGTTTTGCTTCAACTTCGGCAGCACCCACGGGATTCATCATTTTGTGGTGAAGGAGCCGTTCTACATCCGCCAGATGACCGCCAAAGTGGCGCATAAGATGATGGCCGAGATGGGCGTGCGGTTCAATGACTTCGGGACGTTTGCGCGGGCCAATCGGCTTGGTTTTCCACCGCCAGCAGCGTTTCGATCAGCGCCTTCGCCGCAGGCGACAGGCGAGCCCCAGCGCGGGTGATCACCCCGCAGCGGCTGTTCAGGCTTTCCAAGGCGTGAGGCACGTTGCGCCAGTGCAGCACGTTCAATTCGCCACTGGCCAAGGGGGCGGCGAAGGCTTCTTCGGCGCCCAGGCCGATGGTGTCTGACTGGCGCACGATGACAGCCAGCGCGGCGAACTGCTCCAGCTCGATAGCGGGGGCAAAGTCGATGCGCCCGCTGAGGTTGGCCAGCAGTTTTCGAATGCCTGGTGCGATCAACGGCGTGGCCAGTGGATAGTCGAACAGGTCATTGGTCGACAGGCTGTCCTTGGCCAGCAATGGGTGTCCGGCGCGGCAGAAGAACACGCTGCGCCGAGACGAGAGCGCTTGGGTCTGGAAGTTCGGGTCGGCTTCGAAGTGGCGCACATCGGCGATGAAAAATTCGATCTCTTCACGGCTCAGGCTGCGCCCGAGCCTTTCCCAGTTATCCACCTGCAACACGCTGCGTACCTTGGGGTGGGCGGTGATGAGCCGTGCCATCGCTTGGGGAACCAGGTTGACCGCCGCCACTGCATCGCTGCCGAAGCGCACTTCACCGGCATCCAGCTTGGTCATGCGTGTGACTTCATGGCTGAGCCGGGCGGCGCCTTGAACCAGGCTCAAGGCATGTTGCAACACCACCTGGCCTTCGGGGGTGGGGCGCAAGTCCTTGTGCGCGCGGTCTACCAGTACGCAGCCGAATTCCTGCTCAAGGCCCTGGATGCTGCGGCTGAAAGCCGGTTGGGTAATGCCCATGGCATCGGCGCCGCGCACAAAACTGCGGTACTCATTCAACGCGATGAAGTAGCGCAGTTGGCGAAGGTCCATTGTGTGCCCGACATCCTGTAGGAGAACCGGGATTTTAAGGGGATTGCTTATTCCGTCAACGAAGCTATAGCGATTTTGCTAGACCTTAAATGCATATCTATAGAGCCGGCGCCGTGCGGTAGGTGGCCGGGCTGAACACCCGCGTCACCACCAGCATCGTCACTGCGGTCACCGTCAGGACCACCCAGGCGCTGGCAAAACTGCCGGTGATTTCGCGCAGCCAGCCGGTCATCCATGGCGAAATCGCGTTGATCAAAAACCCCACGCCCTGCACGAAGGCCGCCAGTTGCCCGGCTTGGCGTGGGTCGCGATGGTGGTCGAGGGTCAGCAGCAGGCTCAGGGCGAAACACGCACCCAGGCCGAAGCCGCACAACGCTACCCACACATGGGGAAACTGCAGCGGCGCCAGCAGCAGCCCGAGGTAACCCACCGTTTGTGCCAACAGGCTGATCCAGAGCAAGGGGCGGCGGTCGATACCGCGTTGCGCCAGCATCGGCATCAGCAGTGCGGCGAGCACCTGGAAGATGGTCATGAACGCCAGCAACGAACCGCTGGGCAGCACGCCCCAGCCCAGTTGCTGATAGTAGGCCGGCAGCCACGCCACCAGGCTCATGTAGCCGCAATTCACCAGCCCGAAATACACCGCCAGCAGCCAGGCCCGACGATTGCGCAGGCCCTTGAACGCCGGCACCACCTGCAGATTTTTCGCCGCACCCAAGGGCAGCCACACCCATAGCAGCAAGGCGCCCAGCGCCGGCAACAGCCACACGCCCAAACCTGCCTGCCATTGCTGGAAGTGTGTGGCCACCAATGGGCTGAGCAGCGCCGCCAGCCCACCACCGGCCATCAGCGAGGCCGAATACACGCCCATCGCCACCGGCACACGGTGACGAAATTCGCGTTTGATCATCGCCGGCACCAACGCCTGGATCAGCGCCACCCCGGCACCGCCGAGCAACGCGGTGACCAACAGCGCCGAGCCCTGGCCCATCAGCCAGCGCGCGAGGCACGCCAGCAGAATCATCATCAAGCCCAGGGCGATGCCGCGCCGTTCACCGAGTTGCGCTTCGACGCGCACGCCCACCAGCGCCACCAGCCCCATGCACACCACCGGCAGGCTGGTGAGCAGAGCGCTGCTCTGGAAACTCAGGCCGGTGGCCAAGCGGATTTCACCGAGCAACGGGCTGATGGAACTGAGGATCGGCCGCAGGTTCAGGCCCAGCACCACCAGCAGGCCCCAGCCGGCGAGGGATTTGTTGAGGGTCATGCAGCGCTCTTGCGGTGAGTAAATGAGGCGTGAGTATGGCCAGCGCCACAGGTATTCTGAAATTAAATATAACCATGCCAACCAGTGGTAAAGGGAATGATCATGTTCGATCCCGTGTTGCTCAGAAGTTTTGTGGCCGTGGTGGACTGCGCCAACTTCACCCGTGCCGCCGAGCGCCTGCACCTGACCCAATCCACCGTCAGCCAGCAGATCCGCCGCCTGGAAGACGCGGTGGCGTGCCAGTTGCTGGATCGCGACCAACGCCGCGTCGTCGCCACGGCCGAAGGCGAGCGCTTGTTGGCCTATGCGCGGCGCATCCTCGCGCTGCATGAAGAGGCCGCCGATGTGTTGATCAACCAGCAGAGTGACAGCGTGCTGCGCCTCGGGGTGCCGGAAGACTTTGCCTCCGAGCGCCTGATGCCGTTGCTCTCGGCCTTCGTGCTGGCGTATCCACGGGTGCGCCTGGAGGTCACCAGCGGTCTGGGCCCGGAGTTGCAGCGCCAATTTCGCAGCGGCGAGTTCGATGTGCTGCTGGTCAAGCAGATGGGCGACAGCGACGACTGCCTGGCCTCGTGGCCCGAGCCGCTGTGTTGGGTCGACAGCCGCAGCACGCCGTCGTTGGGCCGCGATCCATTGCCGCTGGTGGCGTTCCCGGTGGGCGGGCTGTACCGCAATGAAATGCTGCACCACCTGGAAGTAGGCGGCTGGCGCTGGCGCATCGGCTATTCCAGCGCCAGCCTGGCCAGCGTGTGTTCGGCGGTGGCGGCCGGGTTGGGCGTGAGCTTGTTGCCGCGCCGGGTGGTGCAGCCGGGGCATGTGGAATTGGGACCGGACAGCGGTTTGCCAGCGGTACAAGGCGTGCGCCTGGCGTTATATGCGCGCCACGGCCTGAGCGCGGCGGGGCAATGTTTGCAGGCTGAATTGCTGGATTTGTGCGCGAACAGCCCCGTCGAACCATGCCTTCAATGAATACTTTTTATGCCTGAAAAGCATTGAAAAAATGCACTTTGGCGCCAGCCCTTGCAGGCCGTGGCCTGGGCATTTGCGTCAGTTTTATTTATTCAATTTAGATCTATGTATAACTTTAAAGATTACTTTAAGAGATAAGCGTCTGGCCCCGATGATTCAGCCCTCGACGGCCTTCCACGCAGGCCTGTCGGTTTTTTGTTTCAAAAACCGTAGGGAGTGAATCAATGGGCAATGTCCAGACCGCCGCCAGTGCACACGAGGCGCCATGGCGCCAGGCACCGGGTGGTGAGTTGGTCGACCTTGGCCGGCCGCATCGCGCGCCATTGGGGCAACTGCGGACGCAGAAGACGCCGAAGCGTTTTTCCAGCCGCCGCGAAGGGATTCTGCTCGGGTTGCTGGTGCTGGCCCTGCACGGTGCGGTGATCTATTGGGTGAGCCAGAAGGCCACACCGGTGCTGCCGATTGTGCCGCCGGAAATCCCGCCGATGACCATCGAATTTTCCCAGCCGGCGCCACCCGTGGTGGAACCGCCACCGCCCGCGCCGCCACCCCCGCCGCCGCCGGTGGTCGAGCCGCCGCCACCTGTGGTGGATGAATTGGCCGCCAAGCCGGCGCCGAAAAAGATTCCCAAACCCAAGCCAGTTCCCAAGCCGGTGCCCAAGCCTGTCGCGAAACCGGTTGAGCAACCGCCGGCGCCGCCTGTGCCTGCGCCACCCGCGCCGGCACCGGTCGCGCCGCCAGCACCCGCCCCGGTCACCCCGGCTTCGGCCAACGCCGCGTACCTGAAGAATCCGGCGCCGGAGTATCCGTCACTGGCCCAGCGCCGGGGCTGGGAAGGCACGGTGCTGTTGCGGGTGCATGTATTGGCCAGCGGCAAACCGGGTGAGATCCAGATCCAGAAAAGCAGCGGTCGCCAGCAACTCGACGACGCCGCACTGACCGCCGTGAAGCGTTGGAGCTTCGTGCCGGCCAAGCAGGGCGAAGTGGCCCAGGACGGCTGGGTCAGCGTGCCGATCGACTTCAAGATTCACTAATTATTGCTGCGGGGTGCTGCACACGCCGCGACTTGTACAGAGGGAACACACCATGGCATTAGCATCTCCACTTGAATCCATTGAAAGCGCGGTCATCTGGCTGTTGGTGGTCTTTTCGGTCGCCACCTGGGTCCTGGCCCTGCTCAAGGGCGTGCAGTTCGGGCGTCTCAAGGCCCAGGATCGCAAGTTCCACAAACAGTTCTGGGCGGCGTCGAGTCTGGATTCGGCCGCTGAACTGGCTGAAACGCAACCAGGCGCTGCGGCCCGTGTGGCCCAGGCCGGTTACGCCGCGATCCAGGTCGGCGAAACACCCCACGCGGCGGACTTGAGCCAGGCGATCAACCACCAAGACCGTCTCGAACGCGCCCTGCGTCAACAGATCGTACGCGAGCGCCGCTCCCTGGAAACCGGCTTGGCCGTGGTCGCGAGTATCGGCAGCACCTCGCCGTTTATCGGCCTGTTCGGCACCGTGTGGGGGATCATGGAAGCGCTCAAGGGCATCAGCGCCGCCGGTTCTGCCAGCCTGGAAACCGTGGCCGGGCCGATTGGCGCAGCGTTGGTGGCGACTGGCGTCGGTATCGCCGTCGCGGTGCCTGCGGTGCTGGTCTACAACTACTTCCTGCGTCGCCTGAAGCTCACGGCGGCCGATCTTGATGACTTTGCCCACGACTTCTACAGCCTCGCGCAGAAAAACTCCTTCCGCGTACTGCTGCACCCGGCGCTGAACAAAGCCAATGCCGGCAACCCGCAAAAAGTGAAGGAGGCGTCCTGAGATGGCCTTCTCCACGCAAGACAGCGATGAGGTACTGAGCGAGATCAACGTTACGCCGCTGGTGGACGTGATGCTGGTGCTGCTGGTGGTGTTTATCGTCACCGCGCCGCTGCTGACCAACGCGATTCCGATCAACCTGCCCAAGACCGAGGCCGTGGCCCCGGTCGAGCAAAAAGACCCGCTGGTGGTCAGCATCGACGGTGCCGGCAAGCTGTTTATCAACAAGGAGGAAATCCAGCCGGACCTGCTGGAATTCAACCTGCAGGCGGCCAAGGCCAAGGACCCCGATGTGCGGGTACAACTGCAGGCGGATAACGGAGTGAACTACGGCGAAGTGGCGCGAGCCATGGCGTCTATCGAACGCGCGGGGATAACCAAGCTGTCGGTGATTACCGCCCGTTGATTGCAAAAGCCTCGACAATTTTTTGGCCGTCTCCTTGGCAGGGTGCGGCCTTTTTTTTGCCTCGATTTCAGCAATACCACAGATTCAGAGTGAACCAACCCCAGCGATTTGCGGATACCGGATTTCAACTTCACGCTGAAACTTTCCAGCGCTTTCTTTAAGCCAGCCAATCAACCGAGCAATATCAGGTTCCGATTGCCGTCCGTTGCGACAAATAACGTAGTACGCCGCCGGCGACATCATCACCGGCCCGCCGAGTGTGACCAACGCGCCATCTTCCAACTGGTCATACACCAACGCTGTCCTGGCCAGTGCAATCCCGCCACCCTTAACCGCCAGGCTGATTGCCAGGCTGGAGTCCGGAAAGCGTGGCCCATGGTGATAAGGCGCAGCCGCCAGGCCCTGAAACGCAAACCAGCTTTCCCACCCCGGACACACCTGATCGTCCACACGGTGAATGAGTGGATACTGCGCGATATCAGTCAGCGGAATATCGCCATTGGCACGTTGAAATTCTGGCGAGCACACCGGGAACACGGCATCGCGCATCAGCAGTTCGGCATGATGATCCGGATAGTCGCCGTACCCCATCACAATCGCGACATCGAACTGATGAGCGCCGAGATTGGCGCTGTTCATGTCCGCACTGGTTAATACCAGGTCGAGGTTGAATGAAGCATCGGTGTGGGAACCATGCATTCTGGGGATTAGCCAGGTGGAACACAGAGAAGACGTGCACGAGAGGTAAAGCGGCTGGGACTTGCTCGGATTAAGTGTGTGCAAAGCCGCCTCAAGTGCTTGGAAAAAACCATCTGCAACCGGCAACAAAACGTGCCCCGCTGCCGTGAGGTTCACGCCCCGAGAGTGGCGCTCAAACAACTGCACGCCCCACCACTCCTCAAGCCCCGCAATTTGATGGCTTATCGCACTGGCGGTCAGATTCAACTGCGAGGCGGCGCGCGCAAAACTTCCCGTCTGTGCAGCACTGACAAAGGCTTGCAGCATGGGAGTAGGTGGCGGACGTTGGCCCATCAGGTGCTCACTTTGATCAAGATGATCCCGCAAACAATGACGAACGCCGAAAGCATCCGCCGCCAGCCGAACTGCTCGTGAAAAAACAGCGCGGCAATGATGGCGCCGATAATAACACTGGTTTCCCGCAGCGCTGAGACCTTGGCCACCGCGTCCAGCGACAGCGCAAACAGCACCAGGCCGTAGGAAGTGAGGTACAAAACGCCGCCCATGACGCCGACCTTCCAATGGTTGCGAATGGCCTCTGCGAATGCCACACGCTTTTTGATAACCGCCAGCGCCGGAATCGGAATGCTCTGGAATACCGTCAGATAGAGAATGTATTGCAGTACCGTCTCACTGGCTCTTACACCCTTGGCATCCACCACTGTGTAGGACGCGATGAACGCACCCGCACACACCGCCATCACGATCGGTTTGAGCATACGCGCGGTCATCTTGCGCACGAATGTCAGGCTGATAATGCCGGCACAGATCAGGAACACGCCTGCCATTGCGTAGGGCGATAGCTGCTCATGGAGCAGAAAGTAGGAAAACAGCGCAACTAAAACCGGTGGCACCCCGCGCATGACCGGGTAGACCTGCCCGAAGTCGCCGGTCTCATACGCCTTGATCAGAAACAATCGATAGGCCGTGTTGAGCACCACGGAAACCAGCACATAGCCCCACACCTGCGGGCTTGGCGCATCCACCAGCGGCAGCGCCCCCAGGCAGATCAGCAGCGCCGTACCATCGACCATGGCCAAGGTCATGAAGCGACTGCTCCCCCCCCGGACGACCGCGTTCCAGGTGGCATGCATGAAAGCGGAGATCAAAACGACGGTGATCGCGATGTCGGAGTTGTCCATGGGGCTCGGGCGGGCGGGGAAATGAAGGCGGCTATTTAACGCAGCCAAGTGTGATGGCCAGAAGCGAAAGCTCGTCAGTGCCGCCATTAAAATCCGTCATGGTTTGTAAAGGGCCAGCAAGTCATATCCCTTTAAATTGCAGGACGTTTCCGAGACAATCCCCGCCGCCTTGTGGCTGTTGGAATGGATGGCTAGTCTTCGGCCCGTCGCTGGTTTTCAGTGATCGGGTTTAGCAGCCTGAGTTCAATAGGCACACGGTTCACATCCGCGTTTATGGCGGCTGTGCGTGGGGCACCCTCGGGTGCGCTGGTGTTCCTATTGGCCAGTCTGCTAACCCGCGTACAGCTGCCACTTATCGTTTAGCAGCGTTAGTGGTCGCTCCCATGTTCAATAGGAGTTACACCATGACCAAAGCACTTCCCGATCCACCCCTCGATTGTCTCGTCGCCAACGAAAATCTCAGTTTCGAAGACGCCCAACTTTATATCGCTCACCTGATCCACAGCGCCTCGGCCACCGTGTGGGACTGCTGTGAGCACCTGCAGCCGCACGACCGCGCGAAAATCCATGCGGCGTGGCATTTGCTGGAAATGGCCAAGACGGTGGTAGATCGCACCATCGACTGTATGCCTCGGACCCGTCACGCGACCTGAAAATCACTGCAATTCCAATGTGAAATCCGATCAATGTGGGAGGGGGCTTGCCCCCGATGGCGGTGTATCAGTCAGCTTATCTGTAGCTGACCCACTGCAATCGGGGGCAAGCCCCTCCCACATTTGGATCTGCTGGGGTAATAAGTTTTTGGTTATTAATAAATAGCTTCTTATTCCTTAACGAATATAAACCCCGTCCCTATACTGTCCTACAACGTTAAACGCTGCAGGAGGGCACACCCATGCACAGCGAGTCGATTCGTTATCTGATCGTGCCGGGCTGGCAAGGATCGCCAGAAGATCATTGGCAAACCCATTGGCAAAACAGCTTGCCCAACAGTGCGCGTGTGGAGCAGGCCGACTGGTTCACCCCGCGTCGCGAAGACTGGGTGGCTGCGCTCGCCGAGGCCATCGCCGCCGACAGTACGCCGGTGATTCTGATCGCCCATAGCCTGGGCTGCATCACCGTGGCCCATTGGGCTGCCGCCGCGCCGTTGCAGTACCTGCGGCAGGTACGTGGTGCCTTGCTGGTGGCGCCCGCCGATGTCGAACGCCCGGCCTGCTCTGCGGCCCTGCGCAACTTCGCGCCCATCCCGACCGATCTGCTGCCGTTTCCCAGCCAAGTGGTTGGCTCCGACAACGACAGTGCCGTCAGCGCCCCGCGTGCGCTGGAGTTGGCGCGTAATTGGGGCGCCGAAGCCGGCATCCTCTCCGGCGCTGGCCATATCAATGTGAAGTCCGGTCACCAGCGCTGGGAGCAGGGTTTCGCCTACCTCTATCGCCTGCAAAACCGCCTTGAGCACCACGCCCGGCGTAGCGCATAAATTTTTTCAACGCCCCGTCCCTGAGTGGATTGGGGCGGGAGCCTGCCATGAGTCATGAAACCTTCGGCCAGCCCTTGCTGACCTTCCCCGACGCCGAAAAGAGCCCGCTGAGCATTCGTGCCAAGGCGCTGGTGTTTGTCGACCCGCGTTCGCGGCAACTGCGCGAAGACCTGGAAAACCTCGCCCCCCGAGCCTTGCCGGTGTTGATCCGTGGCGAGACCGGCAGCGGTAAAGAGCTGCTGGCGCGGCATATCCACCGTGGCAGTGACCGCACCGGGCTGTTTGTCTCGGTCAACTGCGGCGCGATCAGCCCGACTTACGCCGATGCCGAGTTGTTTGGCTACGCCGCCGGCGCCCACAGTGGAGCCGCCAGCAGCCGGGCCGGTTGGTTTGGTTCGGCCAATGGCGGCACCTTGTACCTGGATGAGATCGGCGACTTGCCGCTGCCGATCCAGGTCAAATTGCTCGCTGCCCTGGAAAACCACGAAGTCACCCGCGTCGGCGCCCATCAGCCGAGCCCGGTGGACGTGCGCCTGGTGGCCGCCACCAGTATCGACCTGGCCCAGGCCGTGGCGGCGGGCAAGTTTCATGAGCGGCTGTTCCATTACTTGAGCGAAGGCCGACTCGACTTGCCGGCGCTGCGCGAGCGGGTCGGCGACATCCTTTCATTGGCCGAGTACTTCCTCGGCATCTACAGCCAGCGCCTGGACCTGCCCGTGCCGCTGATCAGCGATGCGGCCCAGCGCGTCCTCGAACACCACAGCTGGCCGGGCAATACCCGGGAGCTTGAGAACGTCATTCACTTTGCCCTGCTGGTCAGCAGCGGCGACGAAATTTTGCCCGAGCATTTGAACCTGCCGGCGGCGGGCTCACCGTTGGAGCAACTGCAGCGGATTTTCAACAGCGCCAGTCCTGCCGAGCAGGAATCATTGCGAAAATTCCTACATGAGCAAAATGGAATATCAACGTGAATAAAAGATATTGTTCGGGAATAAAAAAACTAGGTATTGTCCGTTTCACGCCGCGATAGCACTTCGCTGGCACACCACATAACAACGGTCGTCACCGACGCCCCGGAATTCCGATAAGGACACTGCATGAAAAAGGTTCTGTTGTTTACCGCTCTGGCGGCTGCCCTGACTGCCGGCTTCGCCCAGGCCAACGAGAAACTGGTGGTGGCCGCCACCCCGATCCCGCACGCCGAGATCCTGGAGCTGATCAAGCCAACCCTGAAAAAGGAAGGCGTGGACCTGGAAATCAAAGTGTTCACCGACTACGTGCAGCCGAACGTGCAAGTCGCTGAGAAACGCCTGGATGCGAACTACTTCCAGACCCTGCCGTACCTGGAAAACTTCAACAAGGGCAAGGGCACCAACCTCGTGACCGTGGTCGGCGTGCACGTTGAACCTTTCGGTGGTTACTCGAAAAAGATCAAGAAAATTGAAGACCTGAAAGATGGCGCCACGGTTGCCATCCCGAACGAAGGCTCCAACAGCGGCCGCGCCCTGTTGCTGTTGCAAAAGAACGGCGTGATCACCCTGAAAGACCCGACCAACGCTCTGGCCACGCCCAAAGACATTGCCAGCAACCCGAAACACCTGAAATTCAAAGAATTGGAATCGGCCCTGCTGCCACGCGTACTGGACCAGGTTGACCTGGCCTTGATCAACACCAACTACGCCCTGGAAGCCAAGCTGAACCCGGCCAAGGACGCACTGATCCTGGAAAGCTCCGACTCGCCTTACGTGAACTACCTTGTGGCTCGCCCGGACAACAAGGACAGCGACGCGATCCAGAAACTGTCCAAGGCCCTGACCAGCCCGGAAGTCAAAGCCTTCATCGAGAAGAAGTACAGCGGCGCGGTCGTGCCGGCGTTCTGATGTAACCCAAACCTCCTTCAAGGTTTTAACGCCGACGGCTTGCATCGCGTCGGCGTTTTTTTATTCCGGGTTTTTGATAAAAAAGAGAACTAAAATTAAAGGCGTTAAGTAAGTTATTGGTCGAGGTTCGCCGTTTAGTTCATTGGCTGGCTTGATGGATTGTGTCTGGGTGTATTTTTAAATTGCCTTACATTTTACGGTTTGATTAGTTGGTTTAGTAGGACCAAACTTGCGCGCGTTGTAAGAGTGATCGCATGGAGGCGCCCGTGAGTTCTACCAACTTTTGGAAGTCAATGTCATTATGATGAAATCCATTTCTCCATACGATGTACGAATCCCTCTGGCTGGTCATGCGAATGACGCTACTCATTTGTCATCTGCTGCAGGATTTGAAGCAAAATACCCCGAAGATCAGTTCAAGCCAGTCCCCAATAATATCCACATGGTCTGGGTGGGTTCCAAACCGGGTTCGCATCAGGATAGTTATTTACGCCAGTGGGCCTCCATGAACCCGAATCATAAAATAATGTTATGGGTTGACTCTACTCAGTTTGATGCTTACGCAACTAATAAATCAGCTCAGGCAAAAGCCGAAAGTGTTTACCCAAACTACCAGTCAGAAAGACCTGTTCGAGGGTTGTTCAGTCAACTTAAGACAGCAATTAACAACCCGCTGCAATTGCCTCGCAATCAAATCGAGCAGAAACAAGTTATTGCAGAGCTTAATAAAGAGCTTTTGTCTTCAGGTAACAAAGCGTTGAAGGAAGCATTGCTGCCTGAGGGTGGAAAAGTTACGCCCCAAAACGCCTCTCAAGTGCTCAGTGCTTTTGAACGTCACGCGTCACGCACCGACGACAAGTTTCATCAAGCAGAAGCCATCATTCTCGACCAGACGACAAAGTCTTGGGACCGCTACGCCAGTAACCCTCCCCGTGACACGAAGACCCTGGCGGCTTTACGGGAGCGTTTCAGCGATCTGAAGAACGTGCAGATACGTGACTTGAGCAATCCTGCCGACATACGCCTGCAAAACAAGGACGTGTATCAGCATGAAATCATGGGCCGCAACGGCGGTTACGCCGCAGCTTCCGACGTCGCCCGATATGAAATCGTCAATCACTATGGCGGCACCTACACGGATATTGACCTGGAAAGCGTGCGCCCGCTTGATGGCGCCTTAAATGCCCACCCAGACCTGATGCTGGTCGGCATGGCTGCGGGCAAGAGTGAGGCAAGTGGCAACGCCACCCCCTATTTTGCCAACGCACTGTTCTCCAGCCACCCCCAGAGCGCGATGCTGAAGAGCCTGATTGATGACATCGGGGACAAATACCGTTCGATGAAAGGCAATGAGTACGCTGGAGACCGTTACTTCAGCCGTCCGAATAAAAGCACGATCGAAACCACCGGGCCCAACGCACTACGTGGGCATGTTGACAGGGTGATACAAGAAGCCAAAGGGCGACCGGAGCTGATCCGTAGCGACGCCGTCTCCTCCGCTGAACGTATCTGGGACATGGCAAAGCCACAGAACAAAGAGTACTGGGGCCTGGTGGATTCCCACTTCAAGTTCCCGGACAACTACGTCAACTTTGAGACCGAAGAACAGCAAAACAGCGCCACCAAAGCCATGGCGGGAGGTGCTGATCGGCGGCCATCCACCAAAGGTTGAGCCGATGAAAAAAAGCCTCACCACGGTGAGGCTGTTGTTTTTTTTACAGCGCTTGACGATTGATCGCCCTGCGCAACGCCATCAACCACTTCACCAACTCCTGCGGATCCATCGGTTTCACTTCCGGCATGGTTCGATCCCTCGAATCTCAGACCCTCCAACCATAGCTGTCACCCGTCAAACCCGCGAATCCGGGGGTTATCTTTTTGGGTGATATCAATATGCTATTTGGATATTTAAATTTTCTTTTTTATACCTTTAAAGTTCGCGCTACCCGGCGTTACCCACGCCGGATCGGATTGCGCTCGCTGATTACCCTTGCGGCGTCATGGACTGGAAATGACCTTCGATTTCGCTTTTATCCTCAGCACGCTCCCGGCGTTTCTGAAAGCCGTGGGCGTGACGCTGCAAGTCGGCCTGATTGCCATTGCTACCTCGCTGCTGGTGGCACTGATCAACGCCGCGCTGCTGGTGTTTCGCACGCCCTACCTGTCGCGCCTGGTGGCGCTGTACGTGGAGCTGGCGCGTAACACGCCGCTGCTGATCCAACTGTTTTTCGTGTACTTCGCGCTGCCGGCACTGGGCTTCAATATCTCCGGGTTCTGGGCGGCGATCATCACCATGACGTTCCTGGGCGGCGCCTACCTCACCGAGGTGCTGCGCGCCGGTGTGGAAGCGGTGCCGCTGGCGCAGGTCGAGTCGGGCAAGTCCATCGGCTTGTCCGACTGGCAGTTGCTGCGCCATGTGATCCTGCCCCAGGCCGGCATCCTCAGCCTGCCGGCGCTGTTCGCCAATTTCATCTTCCTGCTCAAGGAGACCACCGTGGTCTCCGCCGTGGCGGTGCCGGAGATTCTCTACACCACCAAGAGCTACATCGCCCTTTACTACAAGACCTACGAAATGCTCGCCGTGCTGACGCTGATTTGCGTGCTGTTGTTTTTGCCGCTGTCGCTGTTGCTCAGCCGCCTGGAAAGGAGGCTCCAGCATGGCCAGTTCGGGTCTTGAGTTGTTGTGGGTGTCGTTGCCGCAATTGGGCAAGGGCGCTGCACAAACCCTGTCGATCTCGTTTTTGAGCATTGCCTTCAGCACCATCGGCGGCGTGTTGTATGGCGTGCTGCGCACGTTGAATAACAAGCTGATCAACGCAGTGCTGCGGGTGTACCTGGAGTTGTTCCGGGCGATCCCGGTGCTGGTATGGCTGTACTTGCTGTTTTTTGGCCTGCCGATTTTCTTCGGCTTGAGCATCCCGAGCTTCTGGTGCGCGGTGCTGGTGCTGTCGCTGTGGGGCGCCAGCGAGGTGGGCGAGGTGGTGCGCGGCGCCTTGCATTCGCTGCCCCGTGGCCAGCGAGAAGCGGGCTTGTCGATTGGCCTGTCGGACCCGCAGCTGTACGGCTACGTGCTGCTGCCCCAGGCCCTCAAGCGCATGACCCCGCCGACCATCAACGTCTACACGCGCATCATCAAGACCAGCTCCCTGGCGGTGCTGATCGGTGTGGTGGACGTGATCAAAGTCGGCCAGCAAATCATCGAACGCACCTACGAGTCGGTCCTGATCTACGGCGTGCTGTTCCTGTTTTTCTTCTTTATCTGCTACCCGTTGTCGGCCGCCTCCAAGGTGCTGGAACGGCGCTGGGCCCAAGCATGAGCGCATTGATCGAGTTTCAGGGTTTCAACAAATTTTTCGGCGAGACGCAGGTGCTCAAGGGCATCGACCTGAGTGTGCAAAGCGGCGAAGTGGTGGTGATCCTCGGCCCCAGCGGCTGCGGCAAAAGCACCTTGCTGCGTTGCCTCAATGGGCTGGAAGTGGCCCACAGCGGCAGTCTGCGGTTTGCAGGTCGCGAGCTGCTGGGCAAAAACACCGACTGGCGCCAGGTGCGCCAGGACATCGGCATGGTGTTCCAGAGCTACCACTTGTTCCCGCACATGAGCGTGCTCGACAACATCCTGCTTGGCCCGCTCAAAGTGCAAAAACGCGACCCCCGCGAAGCCCGCGAGCAGGCCGAAAAGCTGTTGGAACGTGTCGGTCTGGCCGACAAACGCGATGCCTTCCCGCGCCAGCTCTCCGGCGGCCAGCAGCAACGTATCGCCATCGTCCGTTCGCTGTGCATGAACCCGCAAGTCATGCTGTTTGACGAAGTCACCGCCGCCCTTGACCCGGAAATGGTCAAGGAAGTGCTGGAAGTGATCCAGGGGCTGGCCCGCGATGGCATGACCCTGCTGATCGTCACCCATGAAATGGCCTTCGCCCGCGCCGTCGCCGACCGCGTGGTGTTTATGGAGGCCGGTCGCATCCTCGAACACAACACCCCCGAGGCATTCTTTACGAACCCGCAAACCGCACGCGCGCAGCAGTTCCTGGAGAAGTTCTCCTTTGTTTCAACACTGCCCAAGAAAACCAAGGAACTGGAACTGATATGAAAAAACTACTGTTGCCACTGTTGGCCGTCGTCTTGCTGGCCGGCTGCGATAAAAAGGCCGAAGAGCCGGTAAAACCTGCGGCCGTCAGCTACATCGACAAAATCAAGGCGCGGGACAAGCTGATCGTTGGGGTCTTTACCGACAAACCACCGTTTGGCTTTGTGAACGAAGCGGGCCGTTACGTTGGCTTCGATACCGACATCGGCCGTCAATTCGCCAAGGACCTGCTGGGCGATGAGAACAAAGTCGAATTCGTCGCCGTGGAACCGGCCAGCCGCATTCCGTTCCTGCAAAGCGACAAGGTCGATTTGATCCTCGCCAACATGACCGTGACGCCGGAACGCAAGGAAGCAGTGGACTTCACCAACCCCAACCTGAAAGTCGCGGTACAGGCCCTGGTGCCTAACGACAGCGCGATCAAAAGCCTGGATGACCTGGCCACCCGCACCACCATCGTCACCACTGGCACCACCGCCGATATCTGGCTGACCAAAAACCACCCGGACTGGAAACTGCTCAAGTTCGAGAAAAACTCCGAGTCGCTGCAAGCACTGTCGGCTGGCCGTGGCGATGCCTACGCCCAAGACAACCTGGTGCTGTTCAGCTGGGCCAAGCAGAACCCTGGCTATCGTGTGCTGGAAGAGAAGTTAGGTGATGAAGCGCCGATTGCGCCGGCGGTGAAGAAGGGCAACATCGAACTGCGCGACTGGGTGAACGCCGAGTTGGCCAAGCTGGGTGAAGAGAAGTTTTTGCTCAAGCTGTATGACCAATATGTGCGTAAAGAACTGAGCGATGAGACCAAGCCGGAGAGCGTGATTGTTGAAGGCGGGAAGTGGCAGGGCTGATTCTTCATTGATGCTACTGGCCGCATCGGGGGCAAGCCCCCTCCCACATTTGACTGTATTCACACATCAGAATCTGTGAAACCAACCCTTTTTGGGAGGGGCGATGCGACGATTGGACTTGCCCCCGATGAGGCCAGTGAAATCACCTCAAAACGTGCTGGCCCATGCAGATAAGGAACCCTGAACTAAGCTCACAGTCGCATACACACTGGCACATCGCATCGCGCACAAGGAGTCTGCATGGGCGGTCGTATTTCCACTTGTATTGTCGGCCTGGGTTTAGTGGTGTTGCTGAGCGCTTGCGGCCAGGAAAAGGCCGAACCCAAGCAGCATTCCCGGGTCTTTGTGCAAACCGTGCAGTCGGCGGATTTTGCCGCAGCGGTCACACTGACCGGGGATATCCAGGCCCGTGTGCAAACCGACCTGTCCTTTCGCGTCGGCGGCAAGATCATCCAGCGCATGGTGGATGTGGGTGACCGCGTGACCGCCCGGCAAGTGCTGGCCAAGCTCGATCCCAAGGATTTGCAGACCAACGTCGATTCCGCCCAGGCCCAGGTCGTGGCGGAGCAGGCGCGGGTCAAGCAGACGGCGGCGGCCTTTGTGCGCCAGGAAAAACTGCTGCCCAAGGGCTACACCAGCCGCAGCGAATACGATGCCGCCCAGGCCGCGCTGCGCAGCAGCCAAAGCGCCCTGGCCGCTGCCCAGGCTCAACTGGCCAATGCCCGCGAGCAACTGGGCTACACCTCGCTGATCGCTGAAACGCCCGGTGTGATCACCGCTCGCCAAGCGGAAGTCGGCCAGGTGGTGCAGGCCACTGTGCCAATTTTCAGCCTGGCCAGCGACGGCGAGCGTGATGCGGTGTTCAACGTTTACGAATCCCTGCTGGTGGAGCCGCCGCCCGATGCGCCGATCACCGTCAGCCTGTTGGATAACCCGAGTATCAAGGCCCAGGGCAAAGTCCGTGAAGTCACGCCTGCCGTGGCGGCCAACACCGGCACGGTGCAGGTGAAGATTGCGCTGCAATCGCTGCCCAAAGGCATGCAGCTCGGTTCGGTGGTCAGCGCCACCGCCAATGGGCAGGCCAAGCGGAGCGTAGAGCTGCCGTGGTCGGCATTGACCAAAGACTTGAGCGAACCCGCGGTGTGGCTGATCGATGGCGACGGCAAGGCGCAATTGCACAAGGTCACGGTGGCCCGTTACCTCACCGGCAAGGTCATCATCGGTGATGGCCTGACAGGCGGTGAAAAAGTCGTGGTAGCCGGTGGGCAATTGCTGCACCCCGGCATGCTGGTCGAGATTGCCCAGCAGGGAGCCCAGCCATGAAGCGCCTGACGCTAGCCCTCGCCGCCAGCCTGCTGCTGGCGGCCTGCTCCAAGGAAGAGGCGCCGCCCGAGCCCGTGCGCCCGGTGCTGTCCATGGAAGTGAAAGCCGAAGACCAGGAAACCCTCGGTCGCTTCGCCGGCACCATCCAGGCGCGCTATGAAAGCAATCTGGGCTTTCGCGTGCCGGGACGTATTGCCCGCCGCGCCGTGGATGTGGGGGCTGAAGTGGAGAAGGGCGCCTTGCTCGCTGTGCTCGACCCCACGGATCAGCAAAACCAGTTGCGCGCCGCCCAAGGCGACCTCGCTCGCGTCCAGGCGCAATTCATCAACGCCCAGGCCAACGCTCGTCGCCAGCAGGAATTGTTCAACCGTGGCGTCGGCGCCCAGGCGCAACTGGATATCGCCCAGACCGACCTGAAAACCACCCAGGCTTCACTCGACCAAGCCAAGGCTTCGGTCAACCAGGCCAAGGACCAGCTCAACTACGCCGAGTTGCGCACCGACCACGCGGGCATCGTCACCGCCTGGAACGCCGAGGCTGGCCAGGTGGTCAGCGCCGGCCAGCAAGTGGTGACCCTGGCGCGCCCGGACATCAAGGAAGCGGTCATCGACCTGCCCGCCGGCCTCGCCGAGCGCCTGCCACCTGACGTGGTGTTCCTGGTCGCCAGCCAGTTGGACCCCAGCGTCAACACCACCGCCATCGTGCGTGAGATCGAACCCCAGGCCCAAAGCGCCACCCGTACCCGTCGCGCCCGGCTGACCCTGAGCGATACGCCCGCCGCATTCCGCCTGGGCACCGCCATCAGCGTGACCTTGAGCACGGCCATCGCGCCGCGCCTGGAATTGCCCCTCAGCGCCCTGCAAGACGTCGACGGCAAGACCCGCCTCTGGATCCTCGACACCCAAAGCCAGACCGTGCAACCGCGTGATGTCAGTGTCGTCAGCCGGGACAGCCACAGCGCGGTGCTCAACGGCGGCGTCAAACCCGGCGAACGTGTCGTCACCGCTGGCGTGAACAGCCTGAAGCCCGGGCAAAAAGTCAAAATCGACGAGGACAGCCCGCGATGAAAGGGAGCTTCAACTTATCCGACTGGGCCCTCAAGCATCAGTCCTTCGTGTGGTACCTGATGTTCGTCGCGCTGTTGATGGGCGTGTTCTCCTACATGAACCTGGGGCGTGAGGAAGACCCGTCTTTCACCATCAAGACCATGGTGATCCAGACCCGCTGGCCAGGCGCGACCCAGGAAGAAACCCTCAAGCAGGTCACCGACCGCATCGAGAAAAAACTCGAAGAACTCGACTCCCTCGACTACGTGAAAAGCTACACGCGGCCGGGCGAGTCCACAGTGTTTGTATTTCTCAAGGACACCACCAGCGCCAAGGCCATTCCGGAAATCTGGTACCAGGTGCGCAAGAAGATCGACGACATTCGCGGCACCTTCCCCCAGGGTTTGCAGGGGCCGTCATTCAACGACGAGTTTGGCGATGTATTCGGCTCGGTCTACGCCTTTACCGGCGACGGCCTGTCCATGCGCCAGTTACGCGACTATGTGGAGCAGGTGCGCGCCGAGATCCGTTCGGTGCCGGGGCTGGGCAAGGTCGAGATGATCGGCCAGCAGGACGAAGTGATTTACCTGAATTTCTCCACGCGCAAACTGGCCGCCCTGGGCGTTGACCAGCGCCAGGTGGTGCAGAGCCTGCAATCGCAGAACGCCGTGACCCCGGCGGGCGTGATCGAGGCCGGGCCGGAGCGGATTTCGGTGCGCACGTCGGGGCAGTTCGCCTCGGAAAAGGACCTGGCCAACGTCAATCTGCGGCTCAATGACCGTTTCTATCGCCTGGCGGACATCGCCGAGATCAGCCGCGGCTACGTCGACCCGGCGCGACCGATGTTCCGGTTCAACGGCAAACCGGCGATTGGCCTGGCCATCGCCATGCAGAAGGGCGGCAATATCCAGTCGTTCGGCAAGGCCCTGCACACCCGCATGGACGAACTGACCGCCGACCTGCCGGTGGGCGTCGGGGTGCACAAAGTCTCCGACCAGGCTGAAGTGGTGGAAGAGGCCGTCGGCGGCTTTACCAGCGCGTTGTTTGAAGCCGTGATTATTGTGCTGGTGGTGAGCTTTATCAGCCTCGGCATGCGCGCCGGGTTGGTGGTGGCGTGTTCGATTCCGCTGGTCTTGGCGCTGGTGTTCGTGTTCATGGAATACAGCGGCATTACCATGCAGCGGGTGTCGCTGGGCGCGTTGATCATCGCCCTCGGCCTGTTGGTGGACGATGCGATGATCACCGTGGAGATGATGATCACGCGCCTGGAAAAGGGCGAAACCAAGGAACAGGCCGCGACCTACGCCTATACCTCGACGGCGTTCCCGATGCTCACCGGTACCTTGGTGACCGTCGCCGGTTTCGTGCCGATTGGCCTCAACGCCAGTTCGGCTGGCGAGTACACCTTCACCCTGTTTGCGGTGATTGCCGTGGCGATGCTGGTGTCGTGGGTGGTGGCGGTGCTGTTTGCGCCGGTGATCGGCGTGCATATCCTCAGCGCCAAGGTCAAACCCCACGACGCCGAGCCTGGGCGCATCGGGCGCGCCTTCAACGGCGGCATGCTCTGGGCCATGCGCAACCGCTGGTGGGCCATCGGCATTACCGTGGGCTTGTTCGTCGCTTCGGTGTTCTCGATGCAGTTCGTACAGAACCAGTTTTTCCCGTCGTCGGACCGTCCGGAAATCCTCGTCGACCTCAACCTGCCGCAAAACGCCTCGATCAACGAGACGCGCAAGGCCGTTGACCGCCTGGAAGCGATCATCAAGGACGACCCCGACATCGCACGCTGGAGCACCTATATCGGCCAGGGCGCGATTCGGTTCTATCTGCCCCTCGACCAGCAGTTGGAAAACCCGTACTACGCGCAGTTGGTGATCGTCAGCAAAGGCCTGGAAGAACGCGGCGAGCTGATTGCGCGCCTGCAAAAACGCCTGCGTGATGACTTTGTCGGCATCGGCAGCTTTGTGCAGCCCCTGGAAATGGGCCCGCCGGTGGGGCGTCCGATCCAGTATCGCGTATCCGGCAAAGACACCGACCAGGTGCGCAAGCACGCCATCGAACTGGCGACGCTGCTGGATAAAAACACCCATTTGGGCGAGATCATCTACGACTGGAACGAGCCCGGCAAAGTGCTGCGCATCGACATCGCCCAGGACAAGGCAAGGCAACTGGGGCTGTCGTCGGAAGACGTGGCCCAACTGATGAACAGCGTGGTCAGCGGCGCGTCGGTGACCCAGGTGCACGACGATATCTACCTGATCAACGTGGTCGGCCGTGCTGAAGACGCCGAACGCGGCACCCCGGAAACCTTGCAGAACCTGCAGATCGTCACGCCCAACGGCACCTCGATCCCGCTGCTGGCGTTCGCCACCGTGCGTTACGAACTGGAGCAGCCGCTGGTGTGGCGTCGCGACCGCAAGCCGACCATCACCATCAAGGCCTCGGTGCGTGACGAGATGCAGCCGACGGATCTGGTCAAGCAGCTCAAGCCCGAGATCGATAAATTCAGCGCCGGTTTGCCGGTGGGTTACAAGGTCGCCACGGGCGGTACCGTGGAAGAAAGCGGCAAGGCCCAAGGCCCGATCGCCAGCGTGGTGCCGTTGATGCTGTTCCTGATGGCGACCTTCCTGATGATCCAGCTGCACAGCGTGCAGAAGATGTTCCTGGTGGCCAGCGTGGCGCCGTTGGGCCTGATCGGCGTGGTGCTGGCGTTGATCCCCACGGGTACGCCCATGGGCTTTGTGGCGATCCTGGGCATCTTGGCGCTGATCGGCATCATCATTCGCAACTCGGTGATCCTGGTGACGCAGATCCACGAATACGAAGTGGCCGGCTACACGCCGTGGGATGCGGTGGTGGAAGCCACCGAGCACCGGCGTCGCCCGATTTTGCTCACGGCGGCAGCGGCCAGCCTGGGAATGATCCCTATTGCGCGTGAGGTGTTCTGGGGGCCGATGGCGTACGCGATGATTGGCGGGATTATCATCGCCACCTTGCTGACGCTGCTGTTTTTACCGGCGCTGTATGTGGCCTGGTACAAGATCCGCGAGCCCAAGCAGGAGCAACGCGTTTAACGGGCGGAGTGCGGTCAAAATGTGGGAGGGGGCTTGCCCCCTCCCACATTTGGAAATGTGTTGCTTCTACGGTTTTTGCCATACGCTGGCCAGCCACGGCTGCTGTTCGCGCGGTAATCCGGCGGGCCGATAGTAGTGCTCCAACTCCACAAACCCCGCCGTCGTCAGCAACTCTTGCCACGCTGCCAAGTCGTGATACGACCCATACCGCGGCCCGTTCCAGCCTTCCTGGTTCTCACCCCGTGGATTTGAGCTGAACAGCACGCCCCCAGGCTTCAATGCGCCATGCAACTGCTTGAGCACACGCGGCAGTTCCTGCTTGGGGATATGAAACAGCACTGCATTGGCAAAGATCCCGTCGAAGCGCTCATTGGGTAAATCCAGCTTGAGAAAATCCTGTTGCAACACCTCGCAGCCGCTGTCTTCACGCGCCATCTGCGCAAACCGCTCTGAGCCGTCCAGCCCGACGGCGATGTGGCCCATACGGGTAAAGGTCTGCAAATCCCGCCCCGGCCCGCAGCCGAAATCCAGCACGGTGAACGGCGCCGCGCCTTGGATATGCCGCAGCAGCGCGTCGATGTTCTGGCTGACATCGTGGTCGCGGGTGCCTTCACGGAAATCCTCGGCCACTTTGTTGTAGTGGCCGAGGGTGGTGGACGTGATCTGGTTGAGGTCGTCGGGCTTGAGGGTCATGACGGGGAATACCGGGCGCTGAGATGGCCCGACTATACCTCACCTCTTGTTCAGCACCCGCGCCAGGCGATCGCCGCCCAGTTGAATCACCGCCACCAGCACCACCAGCAGCACAATCACGGTGAGCATGATCTGCGTGTCAAAACGCTGATAGCCGTAGCGGTAGGCAATGTCGCCCAAGCCGCCTGCACCAATCGCGCCGGCCATGGCGGACGAGTTGATCATGGTCACCAGCGTAATCGTAAATCCGCCGACAATTCCCGGCAGCGCTTCCGGCAACAGCACGTGCCAGATGATGTGCCAGCGACGGCAGCCCATGGCTTGTGCGGCTTCGATCAGACCGTGGTCGACCTCGCGCAGGCTCACCTCGGCGATCCGCGCAAAGAACGGCGTGGCAGCGATGGTCAGCGGCACAACGGCGGCCCATACGCCGTAGGTAGTACCGACGATCAGCCGGGTGAACGGGATCAAGGCCACCATCAGAATCAAAAACGGAATCGAGCGGAACAGATTGACGAAGGCCCCGAGCACGCGGTTCAGCGCCGGCGCCTGGTAGATGCCGCCCTTGTCGCTGGTCACCAGAAACACCGCCAGTGGAATCCCCACCAGCAACGCGATCAGCGACGACACGCCGACCATCAACAAGGTGTCGATGGCGCCCTGCAATAAACGATCAAACCACATAGCCCAGCACCTCCGCCTGTTGTGCCCAATTCGCGGCGCGGTTGCGCAGTTCTTCGGCGCTGTGGGGGGCGCCATTCACCGCCAGCAGCAATTGCCCCAAGGCATGGCCCTGGATGCGTTCCACGCCGCCTTGCAACAAGCGCACGCGCCCGCCGAGGGCGCTGAACAGCGCCGCCAGGTCCGGTTCATCGCTGGCACTGCCGGTGAACTGCAAGCGCAGCACCACGGCGGCGTCCGTGGACGAAGGCGTGCTCTGCAAACGGCTTTGCAGTTCTTCCGGCAGCCCGTGTTGCAACGGCGCCAGCAGGGTTTTGCTGACCTCATGTCGAGGGTTGCCAAACACTTCCCACACCGGGCCTTGCTCGACGATACACCCGTGCTCCAGCACCACCACGCGGTCGCAGATGTCGCGGATCACCGCCATTTCGTGGGTGATCAATACGATGGTCAGGCCCAGGCGCTGGTTGATTTCGCGCAGCAGGCCGAGGATCGATTGCGTGGTCTCCGGGTCCAGCGCCGAGGTGGCTTCGTCGCATAGCAGAATTTGCGGGTCGTGCACCAGTGAACGGGCTATGCCCACGCGCTGTTTCTGCCCGCCGGACAGCTGCGCCGGGTAGGCCTTGTGCTTGTCCTGCAAACCCACCAGCTCCAGCAGTTCGCGCACCTTCTGCTCACGCTGGGGCTTGGGCACGCCGGCGACTTTGAGCGGCAGCTCGACGTTCTGCCACACGGTCTTGGCCGACATCAGGTTGAAGTGCTGGAAGATCATGCCGATGCGCCGACGCAGCGCCACCAGGCGGTCTTCGTCGAAGTCGCCGATGTCCACCTGATCGATCAGTACGCGCCCGCTGCTCGGTTGTTCCAGGCGGTTGATGGTGCGGATCAACGAGGATTTACCCGCGCCGCTGCGGCCGATGATGCCGAACACTTCACCGCGCTGGATCGTCAGGTCGATGCCTTGCAAGGCATGCACCGTGCCGTCGTAGGTCTTGCCCAGGTTGATAAAACGCACATGGGCGCGGTTCAGGTCCGGATGCAGTTCAGTCTGCTCGGCGTCCCTGGGCGGTGTGCCCAGGTCGCGCAGTTGGGTGTTGGCGGCGGTCATTTTTTAGCTTCCCAGCCCACTTGGTAGAGCTTGCCCAGGGATTTATCCAGGGCCGCGCGCACCACCGGCGAGTGCTGGTAGATGTCGACGAACTTGATCACGCGCGGGTCGGTTTTGCTCTTCGGTTGGATCACGAACTGGATCACGTATTCCGGGTGGTCGAGGCCGTCAAACAGCAGCGCCGATTCAGCATCGAAGGTCTTGGACAGGCGGATATAGGCCGGGTAGCCCTGCACCAGGTCGGCGTCATCATAGGCGCGCACCAGTTGCACGGCCTCGACTTGCAGGATTTTGATTTTCTTTGGATTGGCGACGATGTCTTCTTCGGTGGCCTTGTAGCCTACGCCCGGCTTGAGCGTGATCAGCCCGGCCTTGGCCAGCAGTTGCAGGCCGCGACCGCTGTTGATCGGGTCATTGGCGATGGCCACGCTGGCGCCTTCGGGCAGTTCGTTGAAGTTTTTGTATTGCTTCGAATACAGCCCGACGTTGTTGATGATGCCCGGCGCGTAGGGCACCAGGTCAAACCCGGCGGCGGCCTTGGCGTTTTCCAGGAAGGGGATGTGCTGGAAGTAGTTCACGTCGATATCGCCGGCGGCCAGGCTGACGTTGGGTGCGATCCAGTCGGTGAATTCCACCAGCTCGACGTTGAGGCCCTGCTTGCCGGCTTCGGCGACGGCGGCTTCCAGGGGAATCGCGAAGGCGGCAGTGGTGCCGACTTTGAGCGGCGCATCGGCGGCGAACACCGCCGAGCTGAACAACCCGAGGGCCAGGGCCAGTGCTTTGACTGGGTGGGAGAGCAGTATATTTTTCATGGTTTATTTCCAGTCATAAGTTATTAGTGCAAACAGTGGAGATCCAATGTGGGAGGGCGCTTGCCCCTCTCACATTTTTTTGTTCAGTGGCGGTAGGTTGATCCGGTGTGTTGTTCGGGTAGGCGAGCACTGGTGTGGAAGACTTTTTCGCGCAGCGTTCCGGTCTCATAAGCGGTCTTGTACGAGCCCCTTCGCTGCAACTCCGGCACGACCAGATCGATAAAGTCCACATAGCTCTCCGGCGTCACAATCCGCGTCAGGTTGAACCCATCCAACCCGGTTTCGCTGATCCAGGATTCCAACTCATCCGCCACCTGCTCCGGCGAACCCACCAAGGTGATGTAGCGCCCGCCCAGGGCGTGCTGCTCCAGCAATTTGCGCCGGGTCCAGTCGTTGTTCTGCAGGTTTTTGGTGGCTGACTGGATGGCATTGCTCTTCACGTACTGGATCGGTTCGTCCAGTTCGTACTCGGCAAAATCAATCGCGGTGGACGCCGAGAAGTGCGCCACGCCGGCCTCTGCGCTGGCGTAGCTCAGGTATTCGGCGTGCTTGGCCCAGGCCTGCTCTTCGGTAGCGCCGACGATCACGTTGAGGCCCATGAATACCTTGATGTCATCCGGATTGCGTCCGGCCCCGACCGCGCTGGCGCGCACCTTGTCGACCTGGGCTTTGGTCGACGCTTTGTTCTGCCCGCTGATAAACACGCACTCGGCATGGCGACCGGCGAACAGCAAGCCACGGTCCGAACTGCCAGCCTGGAACAACACCGGCGTGCGCTGTGGCGACGGTTCGCACAGGTGATAACCCTCAACCTGATAGAACTCGCCGTGGTGTTCGACCTTGTGCACCTTGCCCGGCTGCGCGTAGATCCGTTGCGCCGGGTCGTTGATCACC
Organism: Pseudomonas sp. LG1E9; assembly: GCF_003290225.1. Classification (NCBI taxonomy): domain Bacteria; kingdom Pseudomonadati; phylum Pseudomonadota; class Gammaproteobacteria; order Pseudomonadales; family Pseudomonadaceae; genus Pseudomonas; species Pseudomonas sp. LG1E9. Next base: position 934,877 of record NZ_CP029983.1, read on the forward strand.
GCGTCGTCTTCCCAGCTGCCTTCCCAGAGTTTGTACAGCACCTCCAGGTACTCATCGGCCTGGTCGTAGCGGCGGTCATGCTCGACCTGCTCGGTAAGGCCCATGGCCTTGGCGGCGCTGTCGAGGTAGCCGGTGACAATGTTCCAGCCCACCCGGCCACGGCTCAGGTGATCGAGTGTGGACATGCGTCGGGCAAACAGATACGGCGGCTCATACGTCAGGTTGGCGGTGAGGCCGAAGCCCAGGTTTCTGGTGACGGCCGCCATCGCCGAGACCAGCAGCAACGGGTCGTTGACCGGCAGTTGGATCGACTCCTTGAGCGGTACGTCGATGGAGTGTTGGTAGACGTCGTACACGCCGACGATATCGGCGATAAACAGACCGTCGAACAGCCCGCGTTCCAGGGTTTGCGCCAACTCAGTCCAGTACTCAATGGTCTTGTACTGGGTGGACGTATCCCGTGGATGGGTCCACAGGCCATGGTTGATGTGCCCGATGCAGTTCATGTTGAAGGCATTGAGCAGGATTTTTTTCTTTGCCATCAAATGGTCCCCCGCAGTGGCGGGTTTTCATCGTTGAGGTAGTAATTGCCCACCGCGTGATACTTCCAGCGCACCGGGTCGTGCAGGGTGTGCACCCGTGCGTTGCGCCAGTGGCGGTCGAGGCCGTGTTCGGCCAGGGTGGCCTGGCTGCCGGCGAGTTCGAACAGCGTGCTGCCGGCGGCGAGGGAAATTTCGGTGCTCAAGGCGCGCACTTCGGCCACCGCAATCGAGGCGGCGGCGACGGTATCGGCAGTGGTGTCGGCCTGGGCGCGGTCGAGGTATTCGCCCGAGCGTTCCAGCAGTGCTTCGGCGGCATGGAGGCGGACGCTCAAGTGGCCGAAGCTCTTGAGCGTCAACGGGTCTTCAGTCGCTTTGTCGTTGCCGGAATCGATCCACGGGCGGGTCTTGGTGCGCACAAAGTGGAGCGCATCCTCAAAGGCGGCGCGGGCGATGCCGGTGTCGATGGCGGCGTGAAGGATCTGCGCCAGCGGGCCGACCGTTGTCGGGCGTTCGAAGGCGCTCTGGAACGGGATTACGTTCTGGGCGGCGACCCACACGTTGTCGAACACCACCGAGCCGCTGCCGGTGGTGCGCTGGCCAAAGCCGCTCCAGTCGTCGATCACACTCAGGCCTTCGCTGTCGCGCGGGACAAACGCCAGTTGCTGCACGCCGTGCTCGTCCACCACAGACGTCGGGATGCGTTGCGCGTAAATCGCACCGGTTGAGTAGAACTTGCGGCCAGTGATGCGAAATCCGTCGCCGTCGCGGGTGATGCTTGTGACGCGGTCGTGAGCGGTCTTGGTGCCCAGTTCGGCCAGTGCGTTGCCGAAGCGCTGGCCGGCAAGGACTTCGGCGTACAGGCGTTGTTGCTGCGCCGGGCTGCCGTTCACACGCAGCACTTCCAAGGCGTAGAAGTGGTTCTGCGGGATCTGGCCCAGGGAGGCGTCGGCCTGGGCGATCAGCGCGATGACCTTGGCCAGAGTGACGTTGGATACACCGGCGCCGCCGTACGCCTTGGGCACGCTGATGCCCCACAGGCCGGAGCGCGAGAACACGTCCAGTTCGGGCAAGGGCAGGCGGCGCTCACGGTCGCGCAGGATGCTGTCACGGCGAAAGTCTTCGGCCAGGTCGCTGGCGACAATAAGGGCTTGTTCATCGCTGGTGATCACCGCGACGTGATGAGAAAGGGTCATGCGTATTTCTCCAGAGGTCTGGTCGGTTAAATCCAGGAGTGACGAGCGGGTAACGTGCCGTTCAGGCGATAGGCGCCGATGGCGTGATACTTCCAGCGCACCGGGTCGTGCAGCGTGTGCACGCGCGCGTTGCGCCAGTGCCGGTCGAGGTTGAACTCGGCGAGGGTGGCGCGGCTGCCGGCCAGTTCGAAGAGCTTTTCGCTGACCAGCAACGACACTTCGGTGGTCAACACTTTGGCCTCGGCCACGGCGATTGAGGCGCGTGCGGCGGACTGCGCGGTGATCGGCGCGGCGCTGACCTGGTCCAGCACCTGGCCGGCCTTGCGCAGCAGCGCTTCGGCGGCGTGCAGTTCGATCTTCAGCCTGCCGATGTCAGCGATCACATACAGGTCATCGCTGGCGCGTTCGACCTTGGCGTCGATCCAGGGGCGCGAGCGTTCGCGAACGAAAGCGATGGTGTCATCAAGGGCGCCACGGGCGATGCCGGCGTCGATGGCCGCCTGGATCAATTGCGACACGGCGCCCTGGATGTTCGGGCTGTCGCCGATGCGCCAGTTGTCGACCACGAGGTCGGCATCGACCGGCACCTGGTCCAGCACTACGGTGCCGCTGGCGGTGGTGCGTTGGCCGAAGCCGGACCAATCATCGACGATGCGCAGCCCTTCGGTGCCCCGGCGCACGAATGCCATGACTTGCTTGCCGTCGTCGTTCAGCGCCTTGATCGCTACCCAGTGCGCAAACAACGCACCGGTGGAATAGAACTTCTGGCCGCTGATCACGTAACCGTCGCCCTTGGCGGTGATGCGTGCCTTGAGTTCCAGGGTGTTCCTGGTGCCCCGCTCCGGGCCGCCGTTACCGATGCGCCAGCCGTCGAGCACGCTCTGGAACAGCTGCTTTTTCTGGCGCTCGGTGGCCGCGCCCTGCAACAGGTGCAGGATGCCGAAATGGTTTTGCGGGATCTGTCCCAGAGCCGGGTCTGCCGCGCTGATGATCGCGAACACGTCGGCCAGGGTCACGAAGGACACTTGCGGGCCGCCGTACTCGCGGGGAATGGAAATACTGCCCAGCCCGCTGCGGGTGAACTGTTCGAGCTGCGCCCATGGCAGCTTGCGTTGCTGGTCGCGCGTGGCGGCTTGCAGGCGCGCGGCCTGGGCCAGCTCGTGGGCGGCGTTCAGCGCTTGGGCGTCGTTGCGCAGCACGGCGGCCGGCAACAGCAGCGGTGCCACGTCCAGATCTCGTTGGGGGGGTGTTAGAGCCAAGTTAGACATCAGCGCCGCTCCTTGGCTGCACGTAATGCCCTGGCGTTGCGCACCGGGGTAATTCTGACCATACCGACCTCGCATTCAATGAAATGAAAACAGAAAAATCAAAGAGGTCCGGTGGTCCGGTGCATATACCCTAAGCGTGTTAAATATTTAAATAAACTAACTTTTGGGAATATGCATAGAAGGGCAGTCACCCAGGTTCGCAGGGTGAGCCGAGCGGGCGGGGTTGATAGACCGGCGCGGCGCCGGCCGGGCGGGTTGGCGCGCAGGCGGCAATGCGTAACGTGCGGGCTGGCGCCCAGCGCGAATTATTGCCGACACGGTCCAGAATGCAGTAGGTCACTTCCAGGCGGCTGTCGTCACCGGCCTCGACAATCAACGTCGACGGCACCCACACCTGTACCGCGTGGCCGACGGCCTTGGGCTGGATCTTCGGCAGGTCCAGGCGCACGTCGCCCCAGCGCAGGGTGATGGCGTCGCCTGTGGTCATGTTCAGATAAGGCTCGATGGTCAGCGGGATGCCCCGCCGTACCTGGCTGGCGTTGACACCATAGCGGCGAATGGTTTCTGGCAGGCCGACCGGGGCCAGGTTCTGGTTTTCATCGCTGTAGAGTGCGCAGGGCAGGCCTCCCGGAGGCGTAGTTTTCACGCGCAGGTGCGCCATGGCCGAGCGTGCCGGGGCGCGGCCGATCTGCATGACCTGGTAATGAACCTGGGCGACACCCTCCTGCACAAAACTTTCCGGAACCCGCAGGCGAGTTGGCATGCCGACCTTGCACGCGGTCACCCGCCGTGAGGCCGCAAAGCAGTTGTTCCAGAACAGTTCGATCAGGTCGCCTTCATCCATGCCGGGGTAGGGCGCGATATCCACCAGCAGCTGTGTGGCTGCCAAGGCATTGATGCCGTGTCGAAGGGCCTGGGGCAGCGTCGGGGCGATGAGCCGTGCCGGGGTTGCGATGCGCGTCATAAGTAATCTCCTTGATGCAGCCAGCAGCAATCGTTCCAGCCCTTTGGCGCGGGTGCGCAGGGGGGCTGAAAGGAACGATTCAGTGAGTAGCCGGGATAGGATCCAATCCTCTGGGCCTTAGATAAGAGGGTTGGCCAGGGAGCGTCAATGGCGGCAAAAGGCTAAACGGCGGGTTTGGCGATATTCAGATGGGTCTGACTGGGCGGGGGGTTTTAAGGGGCGATAGCGGGGGTGTTTTACCGGTGTGTGCGCGGACTTCCTGTAGGAATACAAACGATGGAGAGGAAGCGATCTGCCTCTCCATATTCAGGCGCGCGTCAGTGAGCCAAAAACTTGCTCAGGAACTGTCGGGTGCGTTCTTCCCTGGGGTTGGCAAACAACGCCTTGGCTTCGCCTTGCTCCACGATCACGCCCTTGTCGAAAAAGATCACACGGTTGGCCACGTCTCGGGCAAAGCTCATTTCGTGGGTGACGATGACCATGGTGCGATTCTCTTCAGCCAGGCTGCGGATGGTCGCCAGCACTTCACCCACCAGCTCCGGGTCGAGGGCCGAGGTTGGCTCGTCGAACAGAATCACTTCCGGCTCCATGGCCAACGCACGGGCAATCGCCACGCGCTGTTGCTGGCCACCGGACAGGCGCCGTGGGTACGCGTCTTCCTTGCCCGCCAGGCCAACCCTGGTCAGCAGCTTGCGCCCGAGGGCAACAGCATCTTCGCGCGGCATCTTCTTGACCACGCAGGGCCCTTCGATGACGTTTTCCAGCGCTGTGCGATGGGGGAACAAGTTGAAGTTCTGGAACACAAAACCCACGTGTTGACGCAGGCGCCGCACCAGGCCTTGCTGCTGGTTGAGCGGTTTACTGCCGTCGATCTGGATGTCGCCCACCTTGATACGGCCGCTGGTGGGTTCCTCAAGGAAATTCAGGCAGCGCAGGAAGGTGGTCTTGCCGGAACCGCTGGGGCCGATGATGGCGACGACTTCGCCTTCCTTGACCTCAAGGTCGATGCCGTTGAGCACCACCTGACCGTTGAATTGTTTGGTCAGTTTTTCAACCACGATCATGCTTCAAGACTCCAGGTCATGCCGGTTGACCCGGTCTTCCAGACGATTTTGAAAATGCGCCAGGATGCTCGCCAGTATCCAGTAGATCAGGGCGGCGGACAGATACATGGTAAAAATTTCAAAGGTACGCGCCGACACCAGTTGCGCCTGGCGAAACAGCTCCGGCACCTGGATGGTGGCGGCCAGCGCCGTGTCCTTGACCAGCGAAATAAAACTGTTGCCCAGCGGCGGCAACGCAGTGCGCATCGCTTGCGGCAGGATGGCCCGGCGCAGGGTCTGCGCGCGGGTCATGCCGATACTGGCCGCGGCTTCCCACTGGCCACGCTCGATAGACGCGATGGCGGCCCGCAGGATTTCACAGGCGTAGGCGGCCATGTTCAGCGAAAAGCCGATCATGGCGGCCGGGATCGGATCCAGCTCGATACCCACTTGCGGCAAGCCGTAGTAGATCAAGAACAGCTGTACCAGCAAGGGCGTGCCGCGAAAGAACGACACGTAGACCCGGGCAGTCCAGCTCAGCAGCTTGAAGCGCGACAGGCGCATCAACGCCAGGCCGAAGCCCAGCAGCAAGCCGAAAAACATGCCGCCGAGGCTGAGGATCACCGTGTAATACGCGCCTTTGAGCAGAAAGGGCGCGGAGTCCAGCGCGAGTTGGAGACTTGCCTCCATTATTGAGTGACGTCAGCGTTGAAGTACTTCTCGGACAGCTTCTTCAAGGTGCCGTCGGCGCGCAGCTTGTCGAGGGCCTTGTTCACCGCTTCCAGCAATTCAGGCTCGCCTTTGCGCAGGGCGATACCGGATTCCTGGCGGGAGAAGGCATCGCCGGCAGCGGCGGTTTTCGGGGCTTTCTTGGCGTATTCCAGGGCGGCCAGGCGGTCGATCAGGATGGCGTCGATACGGCCGACGTTCAGGTCCTGGAATTTGGTTGGGTCATCGTTATAGGTCTTGATGATGGCTTTGGGTTGATTGTCCTTGAGCCATTGTTCGTAGTTGGTGCCCAGGCCGACACCGACTTTTTTGCCGGCCAGGTCGTCGGCAGTCTTGATGCTGTCGACGTTCTTCTTGAGCACCAGCGCCTGGATACCGGAGACGGTGTAAGGCGTGGAGAAATCGTACTTCTTCTTGCGCTCTTCAGAGATGGTCACCTGGTTGACCACAGCGTCCAGGCGCTTGGATTCCAGGGCAGCGAGGATGCCGTCCCATGGCGTGGCCTGCAGCTTGACCTTGACGCCCAGCTCCTTGGCCAGGGCTTCGGACAGCTCGACTTCGAAACCGCTGAGCTTGCCGCTTTCATCGACGAAGCTGAACGGTGGGTAGGTGCCTTCCAGGCCGATCTTAATCTCGCCGGCCTTTTTGATGTTGCCCAGTTGCTCGCCGGCAACCGCTTGGCCCAGCAGCCCGGCGCCGAGCGCCAGACCCAAAGTGCCGACCAGCAAGGTGCGACGGAATACGGAAATAGTCATGAAGAGCCCCTGTGTTTTTTATGGTGAGCGAAGCAGATGACGCAGTAGTCGTATCCTGCCTTAAAGCGCGAAGCGCGTCTTCGCCTTCGGCGCGATGATAAAGGCAGGTTTTAAGACTTGAAAATAATATAAATCTTAATTCATATTCCATTTTTGAATATAAGTTGGATCCAGTGTGGGAGGGGGCTTGCCCCCGATGCCGTCGGGTCAGCCAGCATATTTGTTACTGATCGACCGCAATCGGGGGCAAGCCCCCTCCCACCTATAGCCCGCGTTTATTCAGTTGAAAACCGAGTCATAAGCAAACAATGCCGGCGCCCCACCGGTGTGCAGGAAAATGATTGGCCCATCTTCAAAGCGTTGACGCCCGATGCCGTCCAGCAGACCGGCCATGGCCTTGCCCGTATAGACCGGGTCCAACAGCAGGCCTTCCTGGCTGGCCAACAGTTTGATCGCGGCCAAGGTGCCGGCGTTCGGTTCGCCATAGCGCGGGCCGAAGTATTCGTCCCACAGGATTACCTTGAACGCTTCGGGGATATCCACACCCAGCAACTTGGCCGTGCGCTCGGCCAGCCCCTGCACTTTCGGGCGCTGGGCTTCGTCGGTGCGCGACACGGTGATGCCCACCACCGGCAGATTCGGCAGCGCTTCGCTCAACGCCAGTGCCAGGCCGCTGTGGGTACCGGCACTGCCGGAAGCCAACACCACGGCGGCGAATTCGATGCCGCTGTCTTCGATCTGCGCGGCCAGTTCCAGGCTGGCGCGCACATAACCCAGGGCGCCGAGGGCATTGGAGCCGCCGATGGGCACCAGGTACGGCTTCTTGCCGTTGCTGCGCAGGCGGTCGGCGAGGGCGTTGAGTTGGTCGTCGACGTTATCGAGGTTTTCCACCAACTCAACTTTAGCGTCGAACAGTTCCAGTAGCAGGCGGTTGCCGTTGCCGAGGTAGTTGGGGTCGTCGGTGCCGGTGGGGTTTTCCAGCAGCGCGACGCAGCCCAGGCCGAGTTTGGCGGCGAGGGCGGCGGTCTGGCGTACGTGGTTGGACTGGATAGCGCCAGCCGTCACCAGCGTGTCGGCGCCCTGGGCGATAGCATCGGCCGCGAGGTATTCGAGTTTGCGCAGCTTATTGCCGCCCATGGCCAGTGGCGTGGTGTCGTCGCGCTTGACGTAGATGTCACGTCCCAACCAGGTCGACAGCCGTTCGAGTTTTTCCAGGGCGGTGGCGCCGCCGAGCAGGTCCAGGCGGTTAAAACGGTCGAGCTGTTGCTTGATCATGGCTACGCACGGTGGCTAAGGGATAAAGCGACTATAGGCAGGCACTTTTCATCGGGCAACCGTCAATCGCTTATGCCCGATGGTTCTTAGCATCACACCATTGGTTCTTAAGGGCGGCCGAGGTGCATACCGTAAAGTGATTGCCATTACGTCAGGAGTGAATACCGTGAGTGAGCGTTCCAGCCATTGGCAATTACAGACCATCGTCAGCCAGTTGCGCGGTGCCCGAGACGCGTGGCGAACGCGCAATGGTCGCTTGAGCGGCGAGCATGGCGGCCGCGAGTTGCCGTCCCGAGAAGCCGTTGCGCAGATCCTCGAAGCTTTGTGCGGCGCACTGTTCCCGATGCGCCTGGGGCCGGCGGATCTGCGTGAAGAAAGTGAAGACTTCTACGTCGGCCATACCCTCGACGTCGCGCTGAATGCCTTGCTCGCCCAGGCACGCCTGGAGCTGCGTTATGCCGCGCGGCAGGGCGGCCAGGACGACAGCCAGATTGATGCCCACGCCATCCGCCTGATCCAGGATTTCGCCCTGGCCTTGCCGTCCCTGCGCAGCCTGCTGGACACCGACGTACTCGCCGCCTACCACGGCGACCCGGCCGCGCGCAGTGTGGATGAGGTGTTGTTGTGCTATCCGGGGATTTTGGCGGTGATTCACCATCGCCTGGCCCACCACCTGTACCGCGCCGGTTTGCCGCTGCTGGCGCGGATCAGCGCGGAAATCGCTCACTCGGCCACCGGCATCGACATTCACCCCGGCGCACAGATCGGCCCGAGTTTCTTTATCGACCATGGGACGGGTGTGGTGATTGGCGAAACCGCGATCATCGGCGAGCGGGTGCGTATCTACCAGGCCGTGACGTTGGGCGCCAAGCGCTTCCCGGCGGATGAAGATGGGCAGTTGCAGAAGGGCCATCCGCGTCACCCGATCGTCGAGGACGATGTGGTGATCTACGCCGGGGCGACGATCCTGGGGCGAATCACTATTGGCAAGGGTTCGACCATTGGCGGCAATGTGTGGCTGACGCGCAGTGTGCCGGCTGAGGCGAACATCACCCAGGCGAATCTGCAGCATGATGATGGGGCGCAAAAGTAGAGAACCTGCACCGGTCACCTGTGGGAGGGAGCAAGCCCCCTCCCACATTTTGACGGCATTCCACACGGAGACCGTGTTTCAGTCAGCAGTCGCTGAACGATTTCCTTTGCTCACCCGTCATACCACTCAGCCCTGCGATTAGTCCCGGACCGCCTATTCATGTTTAACTTGAACGCTCGTTCAAGTTAAACCCGGTGGTTCGCTGCCCGCTCACAACAGGAGGCTTACCTTTGCTGAGTCCGTTATTTACAGCCACATCCTTCAACCTCGGGGTGCATCGTTCATGAGTGCATCGTCCACCCCTGCCAGCGGCCAAGTGCGCATGAATGCGCCGGTTTTCTATTTCGCCGCGACCTTCATCCTGCTGTTCGGCATCACTGTCATCGCTATCCCGCAACAGGCCGGTGCCTGGCTGCTGGCGGCGCAAAACTGGGCGGCCAATACGGTCGGCTGGTACTACATGCTGGCGATGACCCTGTATCTGGTCTTCGTGGTGGTCACCGCGCTATCGGGCTACGGCAAGATAAAACTCGGTGCCGACCACGACGAGCCCGAATTCAGTTACCTGTCCTGGGCCGGCATGCTGTTCGCGGCCGGCATCAGCATCACGCTGTTTTTCTTCTGCGTATCCGAACCCCTGACGCACCTGGTGCAGCCGCCACAAGGCGCGCCGATGAACGCCGATGCGGCGCGTCAGGCCATGCAGATTCTGTTTCTGCACTGGGGCCTGCACGGCTGGGGCGTGTTCGCGTTTGTCGGCATGGCGCTGGCGTATTTCGCCTACCGGCATAACCTGCCGCTGGCGTTGCGCTCGGCGCTGTACCCGCTGATCGGCAAGCGCATCAACGGCCCCATCGGCTATGCGGTGGATGGCTTCGGCATCATCGCTACGGTGTTCGGTCTTGGCGCCGACATGGGCTTTGGTGTGTTGCACCTTAACTCTGGCCTCGATTATCTGTTCGGCATTGCCCACACCCAGTGGATTCAGGTTGGCCTGATCACGTTGATGATGGGCGCGGCGATTCTGGTCGCAGTAGCCGGCGTCGATAAAGGCGTGCGGGTGATGTCCGACATCAACATGCTGCTGGCCTGCGCGCTGCTGCTGTTCGTGTTGTTTGCCGGGCCGACCCAGCATTTGCTCAACACCCTGATCCAGAACATCGGCGATTACCTCGGTGCGCTGCCGACCAAGAGTTTCGACGTCTACGCCTACGACAAACCGAGCGACTGGCTGGGCGGTTGGACGGTGTTCTACTGGGCTTGGTGGATCGCATGGTCGCCGTTCGTGGGCCTGTTTATCGCACGGATTTCCCGTGGCCGTACCATTCGCGAATTCGTGTTCGGCGTGCTGCTGATCCCGCTGGGCTTCACCCTGGCATGGATGTCGATTTTCGGTAACAGCGCCATCGACCAAGTGCTCAACCACGGCATGGCCGCGCTCGGTCAGTCGGCCATCGATGACCCGTCGATGAGCCTCTACCTGCTGCTGGAAACCTATCCGTGGAGCAAAACCGTAATCGCGGTCACGGTGTTCATCAGTTTCGTATTCTTCGTCACCTCGGCGGATTCGGGCACGGTGGTCTTGTCGACCCTGTCGTCCAAGGGTGGCAATGCCGATGAAGACGGGCCCAAATGGCTGCGGGTGTTCTGGGGCGCGATGACGGCGCTGGTCACCAGTGCCTTGCTGTTCGCCGGCAGTATCGACTCGCTGAAATCGGCGGTGGTGCTGACCTCGCTGCCGTTCTCGCTGATCCTGCTGCTGATGATGTGGGGGCTGCACAAGGCGTTCTACCTCGAATCGCAAAAGCAGATCGCACAGTTGCATTCGTTGGCGCCGATCTCGGCTTCACGCAAAGGCAAGGGCGGCTGGCGCCAGCGCTTGAGCCAGGCGGTGCATTTCCCATCGAGGGATGAGGTATACCGCTTCCTTGAGTCGACGGTGCGCCCGGCGATTGAAGAAGTGACGGCAGTGTTTGTCGAGAAGGGCCTCTCGGTGGTGACCCAGCCGGATCCGTCCAACGACAGCGTCAGCCTGGAGATCGGCCATGGCGAGGAACATCCTTTCATCTACCAGGTGCAGATGCGCGGCTACTTCACGCCGTCGTTCGCCCGTGGCGGCATGGGCTCCAAAGAGATCAACAACCGCCGCTATTACCGGGCGGAAGTTCACTTGAGCGAGGGCAGCCAGGACTACGATCTGGTGGGCTATACCAAAGAGCAGATCATCAACGACATCCTCGACCAGTACGAGCGGCATTTGCAGTTCCTGCACCTGGTGCGTTGAGATGATCTTGTCGTTCCATTCGGGCAGCCATTTGCTGTAAAACGAAAGGGCAGACTTAAGCGATTCAGCTGGTTAAAAGGCCTGGGAATAACCTTATTCCCAGGCCTTATTTGCCCTAAGCCCAGAGAGGATTCGATGACGTACATTGCTGCCGAAAACCGCTATGAATCTATCCCGTATCGCCGCGTAGGCCGCAGTGGACTGGTGCTGCCCGCACTGTCCCTGGGGCTGTGGCACAACTTTGGCGACAGCACCCCGATCGACACCCAGCGCGCCCTGTTGCGCACCGCGTTTGACCTGGGGATAAACCACTTCGACCTGGCTAACAACTACGGCCCGCCCTACGGCAGCGCCGAGATCAATTTCGGCCGTTTGCTGCGCGAAGACTTCAAGCATTACCGCGACGAATTGATCATCTCCAGCAAGGCCGGTTGGGACATGTGGCCCGGCCCTTACGGCCAGGGCGGCGGCTCGCGCAAATACGTGCTGGCCAGCCTTGACCAGAGCCTGCAACGCCTGGGCGTCGACTACGTGGATATTTTCTACTCCCACCGTTTTGACGCCGACACCCCGCTGGAAGAAACCGCCAGCGCCCTCGCCACGGCCGTGCAACAAGGCAAGGCGTTGTACATCGGTATCTCGTCGTATTCCGGGGTGAAAACCCGTGAAATCGCGGCGCTGCTCAAGGAGTGGAAAGTGCCGCTGCTGATCCACCAGCCGGCCTACAACCTGCTCAACCGCTGGGTAGAAAAAGACCTGCTGGATACCACCGAAGAACTCGGCGCCGGCGTGATCGCTTTCACGCCACTGGCCCAGGGTTTGTTGACCGACAAATACCTCAATGGTGTGCCAGCGGATGCACGGGTCAATCGTCCAGGCGGTGGTTCGTTGCAGGCCAAGCACTTGTCCGAAGCCAACATCGCCCACGTACGTGCGCTGAACGAAATCGCCCAGCGTCGTGGCCAGAGCCTGGCGCAACTGGCACTGGCCTGGACGCTGCGTGATCCACGGGTCACCAGCGCGCTGATCGGCGCGAGCCGGCCGGAGCAGATTATCGAGAACGTTGGTGCGCTGAAGAACTTGAGTTTCAGCGCGGAAGAACTGGCGGAGATCGATCGGTTTGCGCAGGAAGGTGGGATTAACTTGTGGGAAAAGCCATCGACGGCTGAATGACCTGACACAACTGGGTCAAAAGTGTGGGAGGGGGCAAGCCCTCCCACATTTGATTTGCAGTGTGGCTAAAAAGGCACATCCCCCAGAATCGTCGCCCGGTGCATCACCCGCCGTTGTGGCCGGTAGTCATCCACCGCGTAATGCTGGGTCACGCGGTTGTCCCAGAACGCCACGTCATTCTCCTGCCAGCGCCAGCGAATGGTGAATTCCGGGCGCGTCGCGTGGGCGAACAGCAGCTTGAGAATCGCTTCACTCTCGGCCGGTTCCAGTTCGTTTATTTTGGTCGTGAAACCATCACTGACAAACAGCGATTTGCGCCCGCTCACCGGATGCGTACGCACCACCGGGTGTGACAACGGCGGGTTCTTTTTGCGGGTTTCTTCCCAGCGCAACAGGTCTTCTGCGGTGTTGCCGAAGCGCTCCAGCGGGAAGGATTTGGTGAAGTCGTGAGTCGCGGTCAACCCATTGAGCAGCACCTTCAACGGCTCGGACAACGCCTCATACGCCGCAATCCCACTGGCCCACAACGTGTCGCCGCCAAACGCCGGCAACAGTTTGGCACTGAGCACCGCGCCGAGCGCCGGGGTGGGCAGGAAGGTCACGTCGGTGTGCCATACGGCGTTGTCGCGCACGTCGGTGACGGCGGTGTCGAGAATCAGCACTTCGGGCTGTTCCGGCACGTTGGGGTAGATCGGGTGAATGTGCAGGTCGCCGAAATTCGCCGCGAACCGCGCCTGTTGTTGCGGGGTGATGGCCTGGTCGCGGAAGAACAGCACCGAGTGAGTCAGCAGCGCCTGTTCGATGGCGTCGCGCTGTTCGAGGTTCAGAGGCAGGGTGATATCGACGCCACTGATCTGGGCGCCCAAGGCGGTGCTTAATGGCGTAACGGTCAGGCGGCTCATTTAATTCTCATCACTCAGTGTGCCTGGCCATGCCAAGGCACTAATTTACGCTGCAGGGCGCGCAGGCCCATTTCCATGGCGAAAGCGATCAGGGCGATGACCAGAATCCCCAGCACCACCACATCGGTGACCAGGAACTGCGCCGCCGACTGCACCATAAAACCCAGGCCGCTGGTGGCCGCGATCAGCTCGGCAGCGACCAAGGTGGACCAGCCCACACCCAGGCCGATGCGCACACCGGTGAGGATATCGGGCAGGGCGCTGGGCAGGATCACATGGCGGATCAGTTGGGCGCGGGTAGCGCCCAGCGACTGCGCAGCGCGCAGCTTGGCCGGGTCGACGGTGCGCACCCCCGTCGCGGTGGCGATGGCAATCGGTGCAAAGATCGCCAGGTAAATCAGCAGCACTTTGGACAGCTCGCCGATGCCGCACCAGATCACGATCAATGGCAGGTAAGCCAAAGGCGGAATCGGCCGGTAGAACTCGATCAGCGGGTCGAGAATCCCACGGGCGATGCGGTTAGAGCCGATGGCGATGCCCACCGGCACGGCGGTCAGCACCGCAAAGCCCAGGCCCAGGCCGATGCGGCTGAGGCTCGCGCCCAGGTGCTGCCACAAGGTGGAGTCCATGTAGCCCGTGGTGGCCAGCAACCAGCCCTTTTGCAACACGGCGGATGGCGGCGGCAGGAACAGTGGTTCGATCAAGCCGGTGGCGGTCACGGCCCACCAAATGGCCAGTAACGCGATTAGCGTCAGCAGGCTGATCCAGCGCGTACTCAGACTGCGGCGCACCGGAATCAGCAACGGCGTGATGGCGGTGGCGGGGAGTTCGTAGCTGCTCATGCGGACACCTGCCGTTGCGAGAACACTTTGCCCAGCACGTGTTCGCGGGTCTCGATAAAGCGCGGGTCGGACTTGATCGCCCGCGCCGATTCGCCGGCCGCGTAGCGTTGGCCGAAGTCCAGGCGCAGGCGTTCGACGATCTGGCCGGGGTTGGGCGCCAGCAGGATCAGATCAGTGGCGAGGAACACGGCTTCTTCGATGTCATGGGTGATCAGGAACACCGGCTTGGCCGTGCGCCGCCAGACTTGCAGCAATAACTCCTGCATCTGTTCGCGGGTAAAGGCATCGAGGGCGCCGAAGGGTTCGTCCATCAACAACACACGTGGGTCTGCCGCCAAGGCACGCGCCAGGCCGACACGTTGCTTCTGGCCGCCGGAGAGCTGCCAGATACGGCGGCTGTCGAAACCCGCCAGATCCACCAGCGCGAGCATTTCCCGGGCACGTACTTCGCGTTGCGCCTTGGGTACCCCGGCCAGTTCGAGGCCAAAGCCGACATTGGCCAGCACATCCTGCCAGGGCAGCAATGCATCGTCCTGGAACACCACGCCGCGCTCGGCGCTGGGGCCTTTGACCGGCACGCCATCAAGGGTGATGCGCCCGGCAGAAGGCTCGACAAAACCGGCAATCAGGTTCAACAGCGAGGTCTTGCCACTGCCGGACGGGCCGAGGGCCACCAGCAATTGCTGGGGGCCCAGGTCGAGTGAAATATCCGCCAGTACCGGCTCCGGGGCACCTGGGTACTGTGCGCTGATGCGCTCCAGTTGTAGCAAGGCCATCGCAATGAACTCCTTGAATCAGTTAGTGATGAACTTGGCGCTGACGTAAGGGGCGTAGTCCGGCAGCACGGCGTCGACCTTGCCTTGTTCCTTGAGGAACGCAGCGGTATCGGTCACGGCCTTGGTGGTCGGTGCGCCGAGCAGGGTCACCTGGTCCGCGGCCAACGGGTAGACGTTGCCTTGCAGCAGCAGCGGAATATCGCTGGCTTTTGCGCCGGAAAGCTTCACCAGTTTGTCGACGTTGCCTTTGTCGGCGAGCCAGGCTTGTGGGTCTTTGCGGTAGGCGGAGTAGGCATCCAGAGTGACTTTGGCGAAGGCCGTGACGATTTCCGGGTGCTTCTCGGCAAAATCCTTACGCACGATCCACGCATCGAAGGTTGGCGCACCGAACTTGGCCAATTCGCCGGAGGTGATCAGCACTTTGCCGTTTTCCTTGGCCACGCCCAACGCCGGGTCCCAGACGTAGGTGGCGTCGATGTCACCGCGCTTCCAGGCGGCGATGATCGCCGGTGGCGCAAGGTTGAGGATGGTCACTTTGGCTGGGTCGATGTTCCAGTGCTTCAGCGCGGCCAGCAGGCTGTAGTGGCCGGTGGAGACGAAAGGCACGGCGATTTTCTTGCCGATCAGGTCTTGGGGGCTGTTAATCCCCGAACCATTGCGCGCCACCAAGGCTTCGGCGCCGCCGATCTGGGTGGCGACGAGGAAGGTTTGCACTGGAACTTTGCGTGTGATCGCTGCGGTCAGCGGGCTGGAACCGAGGTAGCCGATCTGCACGTCGCCGGAAGCGATGGCGGCAATGATATCGGCGCCGTTGTAGAATTTGCGCCAGTCGATCTTGGCGTTGGTGGCTTTTTCATACGCACCGTCGGCCTGGGCGACTTTGGCCGGGTCTACGGTGGTCTGATAAGCGATGGTCACATCCGCCGCCTGGGCAAACAGGCTGGCACCGGCCAGTGACAATGCGGCCAAGAGGCGCAGAGGGGTAAGCAGTTTCAAGGGGAAGCTCCTCAATCAGGCGGCCGAGGGTCGGCGTGTGAGGAGACTAAATGATCTAAGAATCCGAAAATAAATAACATTTTCGAATTAGCTTATGTGGAGAACAGCTGCAGCGGGTTTTCAGTCAAGTGAAGGCAAATGTGGGAGGGGGCTTGCCCCCGATAGCGGTGGAGCTGCCAGCTAATGTGTAGCTGACCCACTGCAATCGGGGGCAAGCCCCCTCCCACATGTCGAGCCAGATTCGGCTTCAGTCAGTTGCTGATGGCCAGGATACTCGCCTGGTACGACCCGACAAACACATCAAAATCGCCCACTTCGTTCTGCTCCAGCTCCGCCTGCTGTGCCAGCGATTTACGCGCCAGTTCTTCAAACCGCGTCTGTTCCTCGGCAGCCAGTGGCTCCTGGCGGAAATACTCGGCATGCAGCTGGCTCTGGTGCAGGGAGAACTGCGCAAAAGTCTCTTTGCGCTCGGCCATCGCTGCCAGCACCTGGGCCGACGGCGTCAACGACGGGTCGTTGATTTTCGCCAGTTGGGCGTCCAGCGCCTGGCTGTGCTCGCTGATACCGTGGCTCTGATCGAGCAGGGCGGCCAGCGGTGCAATCTTCTCCAGCAGTTCGGTGGCCCATTCCTTCATGTCCACCGGCGCGCCGTCGCGCTGCAATTGCAGGCCTGGACGGCGACCTTCCTTGACCACGCTGAGGAAGTTGGCGGTGGCATTGCCGCACGCAGTGTTGGCGAACAACGGGCTGTCGTTCAGCGCGCAGTACAGCAGGAATGCGTCGAGGAAGCGCGACTCCGGCAGATCGATGCCCATCGGCAGGAACGGGTTGATGTCCAGGCAGCGCACTTCGATGTACTGGATGCCACGGGCCACCAGCGCCTGGATCGGCCGTTCGCCGGTGTAGGTCACGCGCTTGGGGCGGATGTTGGAGTAGTACTCGTTTTCGATCTGCAGGATGTTGGTGTTGAGCTGCACCCACTCACCGTCCTTGTGCGTGCCGATTTCGACGTATGGCGCGTAGGGCGTTGCCACCGCTTCACGCAGGCTGTCGGTGTAGCTCGCCAAGTCGTTGTAGCACGGCGTAAGCCCGGCTTGGGCGTTGCTCTGGTAACCCAGGTCGCTCATGCGCAGGCTGGTGGCGTAGGGCAGGTACAGGGTGTCGGCGTCGAGCACTTCCAACTGGTGCGAGCGACCGCGCAGGAAACCTGCGTCCAGGGCCGGCGAGGCACCGAACAGGTACATCAGCAGCCAGCTGTAACGGCGGAAATTGCGGATCAGCGCGATATAGGCCGTGGACTGGTAGTCGCGGTCGGTGCCGACGAATCCTTCAGTCTCCTTGAGCAACGGCCACAACTGTTCCGGCAGGGAAAAGTTGTAGTGGATGCCGGCGATGCACTGCATGGTCTTGCCGTACCGCAGGGCCAGGCCCTTGCGGTACACATACTTGAGCTGTCCGATATTGGAGGTGCCGTAGTAGGCAATCGGAATATCTTCCTCGGCCGGCAACGGGCACGGCATCGAAGGGCTCCACAGGTATTCGCTGCCCAGCTTGGTGTAGGCAAATCGGTGGATCTTATCCAGGCTGCTCAGGGTGTCGGCCGGGTTGGGCAGGGCTGGGGTGATGAACTCCAGCAGCGATTCCGAGTAGTCGGTGGTGATCAATTCATTGGTCAACGCGGCGCCCAGGGCTTCCGGGTGCGGCGTTTGCGCCAGGCGACCTTCACCGGTGACACGTAGGCATTCACGCTCGATGCCATGCAGGCACTGCTCTAGCAGGGAGAGGTGTTCGCGCTTGCCGAGCAGAGCCAGGCGGCGGTTGAGAAGTTCGCTCAAGTTGGATTCCTTCACGCGTCAGTCGCCCCAATATGGGGGTGGGCAGGACGGTCTACAAGGGTGAAGTTAAAACTGGCGTGATCGCCTGGTTTTGAGTCGATTTGACCCGCAGTAAATAAAGCCTACTTCACTCCATGAATTGGGCCATAGCGCAGCGGGAAAATTCCGACGCCGTTATCGCAGCGCCGAAATTAACTCAAATCGAGGGTGGGGAGCTATAGGACAGCGAAGGTGCCCTGTGCTTTTGCGACAAGTCTTTCGTCCTGATACACATCGGCTTCGACCACCAACGTGCGCCGGCCGGCGTGAATCACCCGGCCGGTGCACAGCACATCCCCGTCTTCCACAGCGCGGATATAGTTGATCTTGCACTCGATGGTCGCGCTCTGCTGGTCAAAACCATGGCTGCTGGAACAGGCCAGGCCCATGGTGATGTCCACCAGGCTGAAAATCGCCCCGCCATGGAGCTTGCCCGCACGGTTGCGCAAGTGCGGCTCCAGGGTCAGGGCCACCTGTGCAACACCTTCTTCAAGGTGTTGCAGGCGGCAGCCGATCAGTTCGCTGAACGCGCTCTGAGTCAAACCGGCCGGGATTTCCATCAGCGTTTCTTCAACTGCTTGGCGTTGGCGAACAGCGAGGCCATGGCGTTGTTGCTTGGCGCTGCAGTTGCGGTTTCCTTGCGCGGTTGACTGCTTTCGGAGCGGTTCTGCGACTGGCGCGGTGCCGAGCCTGGGCGTGCGCCACGGGCGCCGTCGATTTTCTCGCCGGGGGTGTCGCTCATGCGCATCGACAGGCCGACGCGTTTGCGTGGAATGTCGACTTCCATGACTTTGACCTTGACCACATCACCGGCTTTCACCGCTTCGCGTGGGTCCTTGATGAATTTCTCCGAAAGCGCGGAGATATGCACCAAACCGTCCTGATGCACGCCGATGTCCACAAAAGCGCCGAAGTTGGTCACGTTGGTGACGACACCTTCGAGGATCATGCCCAGTTGCAGGTCCTTGAGGTCTTCGACGCCGTCCTGGAACTCGGCGGTCTTGAACTCCGGGCGGGGGTCGCGGCCGGGTTTTTCCAGTTCTTGCAGGATGTCGGTGATGGTCGGTACGCCGAAGGTTTCGTCAGTGTACTTCTTGGGGTCCAGGCGCTTGAGGAACGCGGCGTCGCCAATCAGCGAGCGGATGTCGCGGTCGGTTTCGGCGGCAATGCGTTGGACCAGTGGATACGCTTCCGGGTGAACGGCCGACGAATCCAGCGGATTGTCACCGTTCATTACGCGTAGGAAACCAGCGGCTTGTTCGAAGGTTTTCTCACCCAGGCGTGCGACCTTTTTCAGCGCGGCGCGGGTTTTGAACGCTCCGTTCTCGTCACGGTGAGTGACGATATTCTGCGCCAGGGTGGTGTTCAGGCCGGAAATACGTGCCAACAGCGCGACCGAGGCAGTGTTTACATCCACGCCGACCTTGTTTACGCAGTCTTCCACCACCGCATCCAGGCCACGCGCCAGTTTCAGCTGTGACACATCGTGCTGGTACTGGCCGACACCGATGGATTTAGGGTCGATTTTCACCAGCTCGGCCAGTGGATCCTGCAGGCGGCGGGCAATGGACACGGCGCCACGGATCGACACGTCGAGGTCCGGGAATTCCTTGGACGCCAGCTCCGACGCCGAGTACACCGAAGCCCCTGCCTCCGAGACCATGACCTTGGTCATCTTCATGGCTGGGTATTTTTTGATCAGCTCGGCGGCCAGCTTGTCGGTTTCACGGCTGGCGGTGCCGTTGCCGATGGCGATCAGGTCCACCGCGTGCTTGGCGCACAGGGCGGCGAGGATCGCGAGCGTCTGGTCCCACTTGTTATGCGGCACGTGTGGGTAAACCGTGGCGTGATCCAGCAGCTTGCCGGTGGCGTCGACCACCGCGACCTTGCAGCCGGTGCGCAGGCCAGGGTCAAGGCCCAGGGTGGCGCGCGGGCCGGCCGGGGCGGCCAGCAGCAGGTCGTGCAGGTTGTGGGCGAAGACGTTGATGGCTTCGGTTTCGGCGCCATCACGCAATTCGCCCAGCAGGTCGGTTTCCAGGTGGGTGTAGAGCTTGACCTTCCAGGTCCAGCGCACCACTTCGCCGAGCCACTTATCCGCAGGACGATTCTGATTCTGGATGCCGAATTGTTGACCGATCATGCCTTCGCACGGGTGCATGCTGCCCGGCAGCTCGTCGCCGACTTTGAGCGCGGAGCTGAGAATGCCCTCGTTGCGGCCACGGAAAATCGCCAGGGCACGGTGGGACGGCATGCTCTTGAGCGGCTCATCGTGTTCGAAGTAATCGCGGAACTTGGCGCCTTCTTCCTCTTTGCCGGCGATGACGCGAGCACTGAGGGTGGCTTCCTGCTTGAGGTACGTACGCAGTTTTTCCAGGAGGCTGGCGTTTTCGGCGAAGCGCTCCATGAGGATGTACTTGGCGCCTTCGAGGGCGGCTTTGACGTCGGCAACGCCTTTTTCGGCATCGATAAAGCGAGCAGCTTCGGTGTCCGGGGTCAGCGACGGGTCGTTGAACAGGCCGTCGGCCAGCTCGCCCAGGCCGGCTTCGAGGGCGATCTGGCCCTTGGTACGACGCTTCTGTTTGTAGGGCAGGTAGAGGTCTTCAAGGCGGGTCTTGGTGTCGGCGAGCTTGATGTCGCGCTCAAGCTGTGGGGTCAGCTTGCCCTGTTCCTCGATGCTGGCGAGGATACTGATACGCCGTTCGTCGAGTTCCCGCAGGTAGCGCAGGCGCTCTTCCAGGTGACGCAGTTGGATGTCGTCGAGGCTGCCGGTCACTTCTTTTCGGTAACGGGCGATGAAGGGCACCGTGGAGCCTTCGTCCAGTAGAGCGACGGCCGCTTCGACCTGTTGGGGGCGTACACCGAGTTCTTCGGCGATGCGGCTGTTGATGCTGTCCATAAATCCACCTGAAATTCTTAGAAGCAGCTCGCAGGCCCGGAAAACAAGGCCTTGCGCGGCTGGTTGAGCGGCCTGACGGGCGCCGCTGCCTGGGTCAAGGGGCTGCCTATTGACCCTCGAAATCGAAAAAATCACCGCAAGCGGGTAAAAAAAGCCCCGGCAGTAAACGGTAACGATCTGACATTGCCCTGCACGGAGGCGCCGCATTATAACCAGCGTTCTGTCCTTGAGGGCTACTGCGCCAGTGGTTGTACGGCGCGGGTTTGCTGGCAGTCGAGGAAAAATCTGCTAACAATGCACACGGTGCGTATAACGGCAGCTAGGCCATAATGCGCGCCGAGATAAGAGGAGCATCCAATGAGCAGCACTGCACAAACTGCTGAAGGCGAAAAAATTCTCATCGTAGATGACGATCCGGGGCTGAGCAGCCTGCTGGAGCGATTCTTCAATTCCAAGGGCTACCGTGCCCGCGCGGTGCCAAACACCGAGCAGATGGATCGCCTGCTGGGGCGCGAAGTCTTCAATCTGGTCGTACTCGATCTGATGCTGCCTGGCGAAGACGGTCTGACCGCTTGCAAGCGCCTGCGCGGCGTGAACAATCAGATTCCAATCATCATGCTCACTGCCAAGGGCGATGAGCTGAGCCGCATCAAGGGCCTCGAACTGGGCGCCGATGACTACCTGGCCAAACCCTTCAACCCGGATGAGTTGATGGCGCGGGTCAAGGCCGTATTGCGCCGTCAGGCACTGCCAGTACCGGGCGCGCCGGGCAGCGAAGATGAAAGCGTTACCTTTGGCGACTACGAACTGTCGCTGGCCACCCGCGAGCTCAAGCGTGGCGACGAAGTGCACATGCTCACCACTGGCGAATTCGCAGTGCTCAAGGCCCTGGTGATGAACGCGCGTCAGCCGCTGACCCGCGACAAGCTGATGAACCTGGCCCGTGGTCGGGAGTGGGACGCCCTGGAGCGCTCCATCGACGTGCAGATTTCCCGTCTGCGCCGGATGATCGAGCCGGACCCGTCCAAACCACGGTACATCCAGACGGTTTGGGGTGTGGGCTATGTGTTCGTGCCGGATGGCACCGCCACCAAGTGATCGATGATTTGCACGGCGGGCATTCTGGCGTTTGACTCCGTGAGGGTCGACGGGATGCCCGGCGTCTGCAATTCTGCGAGCGCCGTTCGTTCCTGCAAGGTGTCCAGCTGTCATCTATGAAAACCCCGCTGTGGTTCCCACAAAGTTTCTTTTCCCGCACCCTTTGGCTGGTGCTGATCGTCGTTCTGTTTTCCAAGGCACTTACGCTGGTTTATCTGTTGATGAACGAAGATGTGCTGGTGGATCGACAGTACAGCCACGGTGTCGCCCTGACGCTGCGCGCCTACTGGGCCGCTGATCCCGAGAACCGCGAGAAGATCGCCAAGGCCGCCACCCTGGTGCGCGTGGCGGGCGCGGGTGTGCCCGAGGGCGAGCAGCATTGGCCCTATAGCGAGATTTACCAGCGCCAAATGCAGGCCGAACTGGGTGAAGACACCGAGGTCCGTCTGCGTATGCATGTGTCTCCGGCATTGTGGGTGCGTGCGCCGAGCCTGGGTGAGGACTGGCTGAAAGTGCCGCTATACCCCCATCCGTTGCGGGGGCAGAAGATCTGGAACGTGCTGGGCTGGTTCCTGGCGATCGGGTTGCTTTCAACGGCATCCGCGTGGATTTTCGTTCGCCAGCTCAACCAGCCCCTTAAACGGCTTGTGTTTGCCGCCCGGCAATTGGGCCAGGGGCGTAGCGTCCGTCTGCCGGTAAGTGATACGCCCAGTGAAATGACCGAAGTGTACGGCGCGTTCAACCAGATGGCGGAGGACGTCGAACAGGCCGGACGCGAACGTGAGTTGATGCTGGCCGGCGTGTCTCACGACCTGCGCACGCCGCTGACGCGATTGCGATTGTCCCTGGAATTGATGGGCAACCATACCGACCTGACCGACGACATGGTCCGTGACATCGAGGACATGGATGCGATTCTCGACCAGTTCCTTGCGTTTATCCGCGATGGCCGCGACGAGGTGGTTGAGGAAGTCGATTTGACGGACCTGGTGCGCGAAGTGGTCGCACCCTACAACCAGAACGGCGAACAGGTGCGCATGCGCCTTGAGCCGATCCAGCCGTTTGCGTTGCGACGTGTGTCGATGAAGCGTCTGCTGAACAACTTGATCGGCAACGCCTTGCATCACGCGGGTTCGGACGTGGAAGTGGCTGCGTACGTATCGGGCGACAGTGCCGCGCCCTATGTGGTGCTGAGTGTGATGGACCGCGGAACAGGGATCGATCCGGCGGAGCTGGAAGGTATTTTCAACCCGTTTACCCGTGGGGACCGCGCCCGTGGAGGCAAGGGCACTGGGTTGGGGCTGGCGATAGTGCGGCGGATTGCCTCGATGCATGGCGGCAATGTTGAGTTGCGTAACCGCGAAGGCGGCGGCCTTGAGGCGCGGGTGCGTTTGCCGCTTGGTTTGATGCTACCCAGAGACGCGGTCTAGCAAACGACGCAGATCAAAATGTGGGAGGGTGCTTGCCCTAATGCCAGTCCGCTAACACTGTGCCTGTGGCGGGGGAGCGAGCTTCCTCGCCACAGTTTTTTACCCTTACGGCTTCAAGCCCCTAGCCCTTGCCCTTGGTCCTGGTCATATTCGGCCCACCATTTTTCTCCAGGTGCTGAATGATGATTCCCGCCACATCCTTGCCGGTAGTGGTCTCGATCCCTTCCAGCCCCGGCGACGAATTCACCTCCATCACCAGCGGCCCATGGTTTGACCGCAGGATATCCACACCCGCCACGGCCAAGCCCATCACCTTGGCCGCCCGCAATGCGGTCATGCGCTCTTCTGGGGTGATCTTGATCAGGCTGGCACTGCCGCCACGGTGCAGGTTGGAGCGAAACTCTCCAGGCTTGGCCTGGCGCTTCATCGCCGCAATGACCTTGTCGCCCACCACGAAGCAGCGGATATCCGCACCACCGGCTTCCTTGATGTATTCCTGAACCATGATGTTCTGCTTGAGGCCCATGAACGCCTCGATCACCGATTCGGCTGCCGTTGCGGTTTCACACAACACCACGCCGATGCCCTGGGTGCCTTCCAGTACCTTGATCACCAACGGCGCGCCGTTGACCATCTCGATCAGGTCCGGGATGTCATCGGGGGAGTGGGCAAACCCGGTGACTGGCAGGCCGATGCCTCGGCGGGACAGTAGTTGCAGCGAACGCAGTTTGTCTCGCGAGCGCGCAATGGCCACGGATTCGTTCAAGGGGAACACCCCCATCATCTCGAACTGGCGCAACACCGCGCAGCCATAGAATGTCACCGAAGCACCGATACGCGGGATGACGGCATCAAAGCCTTCCAGCGGTTTGCCGCGGTAATGGATCTGCGGCTTGTGGCTGGCGATGTTCATGTAGGCACGCAACGTGTCGATCACCACCATTTCGTGGCCACGTTCGGTGCCAGCCTCGACCAGGCGGCGGGTGGAATACAGACGCGGGTTTCGCGACAGCACAGCAATCTTCATGCAGCACCTGGGGCAGAAATAGTAGAGACCGGGAACACCGGCTTGTCTTGAACGTACTTGATGCCTGGGTTGACGACCAATTGGCCGTCAATCAGCGCCTTGGATCCCAGCAGCAAGCGGTAACGCATGGCCTTGCGGCAGGCCAGGGTGAATTCCACCCGCCATACCCGATCACCCAACGCCAGGGTGGTGCTGATCACATAGCGCACCTGCGCGTGACCGTTGGAGCTCTTGATGGTTTTCATCGTCACCAGGGGCGCTTCACAGCGGCGGTGGCGCAGTTGCACAACAGTGCCCAGGTGCGCGGTAAAGCGCACCCACTGCTCACCGTCACGCTCAAAGGGCTCGATATCGGTGGCATGCAGGCTTGAGGTGCTGGCACCGGTGTCGATCTTCGCGCGCAGGCCTGCCACTCCCAAGTCGGGAAGTGCCACCCACTCACGCAGACCCACAACGGTCAAATGGTCAAATGTCTTCAAAATGAGTAACCGATCAATTCGCCCAGGCTTTCGGTGAAACCTCGGCCATTGCTTTGAATGCAGGCTTGGCGAACCAATAGCCTTGCATCAGAAATATTCCACAGTCAGACAGAAAGTCGCGTTCGCCGGCACTTTCGATGCCTTCGGCGATGACAGTAACGCTCAACTGCTCACAGATTGTGACAATCCCCTTGACGATCACCTGACGGACACGATCCTGGTCGACGTCGCGGATTAGCGCCATGTCGAGTTTGATAAAGTCAGGTTGGAAATCAGCCAGCAGATTCAGCCCCGAATAGCCCGCGCCGAAGTCGTCGATGGCGGTCTTGAAGCCGAACTCGCGGTATTCACGCAGAATATTCGTCAAATGACGATAGTTATCTACATGCTCGCTTTCGAGCGTCTCGAAAATCAGTTTGTTCAGCGGGAAATTGTGCGCGCGAGCCGCCTCCAGGGTGCTGCGGATGCACAACTCCGGACGGTACACGGCGTTGGGCATGAAGTTGATGGATAGGTGGGTTTGCATCCCCAGGGCGGCAGCACCGGCAATCGCCTGGGTGCGGCAGCGCTGGTCGAAGCGGTAGCGGTTGCTTTCGTTGACTTGGTCCAGCACCGACAACGCCCCTTCGCCTTGTGGACCGCGCACCAAGGCTTCGTGGGCAAAAATCGAATGGTCCCGAAGGTCTACGATTGGCTGGTAGGCGAAAGCAAAATCGAAACCCAAAGGTTCGTTTTGCTGGCAGCCTACGCAACGCTGGTCAGGCGAGGTGAGTGAAGTGGGAAAGTCGGTCACGGCGTATCCTCGCGAAAACAGAATGCTATCTGGCGTATCTTAGGTGAGCCTTGGGGTTTATGCGTCGAAGGGTTTCAACGGTAAAGTTGCGACATTTTTCAGAGCGAGGAATTCAAGTGGCTCAAAAGCAGGAAGAGGAAGAAAAGGTCCGTCTGGACAAGTGGCTGTGGGCGGCGCGTTTCTATAAAACCCGTGCCCTGGCCAAGGCCGCCATCGAGAGCGGCAAGGTGCACCATCGCGGCGAGCGGTGCAAGCCGGGCAAGGAACCGCGTGTCGGCGATGAGTTCCAGATTCGTACCGGTTTTGATGAAAAAACCATCGTGGTCCAGGCACTTTCCATCGTGCGCCGTGGTGCGCCTGAGGCTCAGGCTCTTTACGCCGAGACTGAAGCCAGTATCGCCAAGCGCGAAAATGCTGCGGCGATGCGTAAGGCAGGGGCTTCAGGCCTGACCACCGATGGCAAGCCGAGCAAGAAGCAGCGTCGCGATCTGTTCAAGTTTCGCGGCAGTGGCAATGACGACTAAGTGCGTCAATTACCAGTCAAAAGCAGATCCCGTGTGGGAGGTAGCGCGCTCCCACATGTAGCCTGTGGTGCTAATGGGGTGCGCGCAGGACACTCAAGCGCCCGATCAATGGCCATTTGGCCATCAGCCCAAACACCGGCGTCGTTGCCCGCCTCAGCATTCCCGACACCACCGCCGTAAACGGCGTGTAATAACCCCAGCCCGTCGCCGGAGCTTCCACTTGGCTTGGAACAAACCCGGATTGTTCATAAACTGTCCCTCTTCGCCCTATTCAAGCTCTCTGTTTTCAGGAGACGGCCGCACCAAAACGGTGCTAAAGCGTTTAACGTTATAAACCTTGTAATCAATTCGTCATCAATTCAGATACCCAGACCTATGACTGATCTACCGGATACCGACTTCACCCAACGTTTCATCTTCGACGAGAGCGACGCCCGCGGCGAGATGGTTTCGTTGGAACTGAGCTATGCCGAAGTCCTCGCCAAGCACGCCTATCCGGAGCCAGTCGCGCAACTGCTCGGAGAGCTGATGGCCGCTGCGGCGTTGCTGGTGGGCACCATGAAGTTCGACGGTTTGCTGATCCTGCAAGCCCGCTCCGAAGGCCCGATCCCGCTGCTGATGATCGAGTGCTCCAGCGAGCGTGACATCCGTGGCCTGGCCCGTTACGAGGCCGACCAGATCGCTGCGGACGCGACCTTGGCTGACCTGATGCCGAACGGCGTTTTGGCGCTCACCATCGACCCGACTGTGGGCCAGCGCTACCAGGGCATCGTCGACCTCGACGGCAAAACCCTCTCGGAATGCTTCACCAACTATTTCGTGATGTCCCAGCAAGTCGGCACCAAGTTCTGGCTCAATGCCGACGGCAAGCGCGCCCGTGGCATGCTGCTGCAACAACTGCCGGCTGACCGCATCAAGGACGACGATGATCGC
The DNA here is from genome assembly GCF_003290225.1 of Pseudomonas sp. LG1E9. Classification (NCBI taxonomy): domain Bacteria; kingdom Pseudomonadati; phylum Pseudomonadota; class Gammaproteobacteria; order Pseudomonadales; family Pseudomonadaceae; genus Pseudomonas; species Pseudomonas sp. LG1E9. The sequence continues at coordinate 961,766 of NZ_CP029983.1, forward strand.
GCTGAAAGCTGGCGGCACACCATCGCCCTGGCCGACACCCTGAAAGCCGAAGAACTGCTGGGCCTGGACAACGAAACCATTCTGCACCGCCTGTACCACGAAGACCCTGTGCGCCTGTTTGATGCGCAAAACCTGCGCTTCCATTGCAGTTGCTCCCGCGAGCGTTCAGGTAACGCCTTGGTCAGCCTCGGCCTGGAAGATGCGCAAAACCTGGTGGTAGAACACGGCGGCAATATTGAGATTGACTGCCAGTTCTGCAACCAGCGCTATCTGTTTGATGCTGCCGATGTCGCCCAATTATTTGCCGGCGCAGGCATCGACACCCCATCCGACACCCGCCACTAAAACGTTTAAGCACAGGTAAATCACCTGAGAAATGCCGAGATAGCGCTGTTCTGACGGGAGGGCCCTACTCTTTTTGGGCTTTTCTGGCATAATCCGGCCCACTTTTTTCGCGGTAGTAGTGCGCAACTTTCTACTACAAAACGTTTGGAGCACTCGGCCATAGGCCGACGGGGAACCTCATGACGCAAGCCAATAACGCCGTATACACCGATCTGAGTGTTGACGATCTGGTCAAAGAAGCCCTGCAGCGCGGTGAAGGCGTGCTTGCCGATACTGGCGCACTGGTCGTAGAAACCGGTCACCGCACCGGTCGTTCGCCGGTTGACCGTTTCATCGTTGAAGAGCCTTCCACCCAGGACGCTATCGCCTGGGGCCCGATCAACCGCAAGTTCCCGGCCGACAAGTTCGATGCCCTGTGGGCTCGCGTCGAGGCTTTCAACAACGCGCAGGAGCACTTCGTTTCCCACGTTCACGTAGGGGCTGCCGAAGACCACTACCTGGCCGTGAAGATGACCACCCAGACTGCCTGGCAGAACCTGTTCGGTCGTTGCCTGTTCATCAACCCGGCCCAGTACAACCCGGCCGGCCGTGACGAATGGCAAGTGCTCAACGTGGCCAACTTCGAGTGCGTGCCAGAGCGTGACGGCACCAACTCCGACGGCTGCGTGATCCTCAACTTCGCACAGAAAAAAGTGCTGATCGCCGGCATGCGTTACGCCGGTGAAATGAAGAAAGCCATGTTCTCGGTGCAGAACTTCCTGCTGCCGGCTTCCGACGTACTGCCGATGCACTGCGCCGCCAACATTGGCGAGGCGGGCGACGTCACCCTGTTCTTCGGCCTGTCCGGCACCGGTAAAACCACCCTGTCGGCCGACGAAAGCCGTTACCTGATCGGTGACGACGAACACGGTTGGGGCGAAGGTGTGGTGTTCAACATCGAAGGCGGTTGCTATGCCAAGTGCATCGACCTGTCCGAGAAGAACGAGCCGGTCATCTGGAAAGCCATCAAGCACGGTGCAGTATTGGAAAACGTCGTGATCGACGACGCCAAGCACGCCGACTACGCCGACGTGAGCCTGACCCAGAACAGCCGCGCCGCGTATCCGCTGGAGCATGTTGCCAAGCGTTCCGAGAAGAACCTGGGCGGCGAGCCAAACGCAGTGATCTTCCTGACCTGCGACCTGACCGGCGTGCTGCCACCGGTGTCGATCCTCAGCGAAGAACAAGCGGCCTATCACTTCCTGTCCGGCTACACCGCACTGGTGGGTTCGACTGAAATGGGTTCGGGCAGCGGCATCAAGTCGACCTTCTCCACCTGCTTCGGCGCGCCGTTCTTCCCACGCCCGGCCGGTGAATACGCAGAGCTGCTGATCAAGCGCATCCGCGGCTTCGGCTCCAAGGTCTACCTGGTCAACACCGGCTGGACCGGCGGCGGCTATGGCGTTGGCAAGCGCTTCAACATTCCGACCACTCGCGGCGTCATCGCAGCGATCCAGAGCGGCGCGTTGATCGGTGCGCAAACCGAACACCTCGACACCATCAACCTCGACGTGCCATTGGCCGTACCGGGCGTTGAAACTGGCCTGTTGAACCCACGTAACACCTGGGCTGACAAGGCGGCTTACGATGAAGCGGCGAAGGCGTTGGCCGGTCTGTTCATCGAGAACTTCAAGAAGTTTGAAGTGAGCGATGCGATCAAGGCTGCAGGTCCCAAGTTGTAAGATTCGCATGTTGTGAAAAAGCCGCCTCTTGTGGGCGGCTTTTTTGTGCGCGAACGGTTATAGCGCAGATTCAATATGGGAGGGGCGGCGTGCCTGGAGTCGGTGTTCGTTCAGCTCAGGTTTTCCAGTGTCTGCGTGTCCCAGCTGTGGGTCTTGATCGCCAGGTAGAGCATGCCGATGGTCAGCGGCACTTTTTCGCCACGGCCCTTGGCGCGGTGTTTCATGAACACGTCGAACATCGGCGGGTTGAAGTAACGATAAGCGTCGTAATCGCCCAGGTCGACGCCAAAATCCTGTTCCAGTGCTTCCATGAGTTGTTTGGCCTCGCTGCCGTCGCAACCCAGGTCGAAGTTGATCGAGGTTTGCAGGCGGAGGGTCTTGTGTTTCGGCAGGCCGATTTCTTCGTGCAGCAGTTGCAACAACTGTTGCATCGCGGGGTCTTCGGGGAAGTTGGGGGCCAGGTTCATGGTTGGGGCACGCAGGAGTGGGTGAAGGGGATGGTTGTGTGATCTTTTGTGTTTGTTTTGGGTGAATAAGAGATCGACACCTGTGATGAAGGCAATGATCGGGAAACTGAAGAATGGTAACTGTGTTATCCAGGACGTGGCGCTGAATAAAAGTGTGGGTCCTGTAAGCATAAGGGCTAACCCAGTCCATTTTCTGATCACGGGGTGCTTCAGTTTCCTATCCAATACAGTGGCAAGTACTACAAGGATGATAAGAGTTATCCAGGGAGAGTATTCGGTCACCCTATTATCCTCCCTGGAACTTTCGGACCATGGCTGACAACGATCGTTGAGGACCGATGCCGCCGTTTACTTGTGCGTCTATGCCGATGATGACGTCTGCGGCGTGATAGCTGCGAATGACATCTTTCACTTTCAGGCCAACTGCTCCACCTGAGGCGGCTCCCAAAAAGGGTGATGCCAGGCTGATGGGCGCTGAAACAGCACTGGCGATCAACCCTGCCACGATGGTTCCACGTTCATTAAGCAAATCGGCCTGGCGCCGGGTCAGCGGCTTGGAGATTGCGACAGTCATCTTGCAAGGTAAATCACGGGCAAGCATTTTTTCGTAAAGGCGCATCAGGCGGTAGCGAACTTCGTTTGCTGAAGGGCCGGCCTCCAATAAACAAAGGTTTGCCAGTGCCTGTCGGTTGGCAGGTAAAACGGTAAGGCGAATCACAGTGAACGTGACGCCGTAATGGCCGATGTGTTGAGTCCGTTCGATGTTCACATTTTTTTGCCGAAAAAATTGAGAGAGCGCTAGTTTCGGTCAGAAATAGGGGGGCCTGTAGAGGGGCGGGCAGGTGTTTTTTGCAGTTTAGGAATAGGCTTGCACGGTGTTTGGTTGTTTCCTACAGCAACTTCTGGCATTTTCGGCTTGGCAGCGATTTGGCAGCTGAAACGGGTCAAATGTGGGCGCTGGCCGGCTTATTGATACACCGCTCAAAAATCGCCTCAAGCCCCCGATAATCACACGCCACCGCATCAATATTCGCCGGTATCCACGCCGCATGCTTCACCAGCCACCAGTTCACCGAAAAACCTGCATTCACGATGATCTGTTCGAACAAAATCCGCTGCGCCCGGCCGTTGCCTTCGCGGAAGGGGTGGATAACATTGAGGTCGCCGTATGCCTGGGCAATCTGCGTCACCAGTTCGGCCTGGCTCGCGCCGACGAACCAGTTCGCCTGTTCCATATGCCGAATGATCTTCGCCGCTTCCGGTGCGATGCGCTCCGGGGTGCAGAACAGTGTGTCGCCTTTCTGGATGTTGACGCTGCGCAGTTCACCGGCCCAGTCGTAGATGTCGCCGAACAGCGTACGGTGGATGTGTTGCAGGCGCTCAAGGTCGTAGGGCGGCGGAAAGAGCGGGAGGCTGCCTACGGCGATTTCGGATAATTCCCGCTCGGCCTGGTGCAGGCGGTGCTCGTCGAGCAAATCGAGGCGGTTGCGCAGGACGCTGCTACCGGGATAGCAGTACGGGTCCTGGCCCACCCCGTATTTGTCGAGCATCAGCGCGAGGTGTTGCGGTACTTGGCAAGCACGGCTTCGCGGGTCGGCAGGGGTTTGTCGACGTCGGCGGGTTGGGTCTCGAACCCTTCCAGGCGCAGGCTGGCCAGGTAATTGGAACGGCGGATCTTATGGTAGTGATCCTGTTTTTGCTCAAACGTCAGTTCGCTCATCGCAGCGTTCTCCTGGGTAGCAAGGCTTGATTGTAGCGCAATGCGTCAGCGGGCAGGCGGGATAAAAACCGCGTCACATTTTGTATAAAAAGTCCGCCAGCAAGCTGAATTCAGCGTATGTTTCACCGCAAAATCTTGTAGGGCGATTCCGCCCATTACTTAAAGGGAGTTAAGCATGAGTTTGCTTCGTGTCGCTTCGGCGATGTCTTTGTGTGCGGTGGCTTTTTCCGTTCAGGCCGAACAGTTGCCGATTGAGGTGCTCAGCGCGGTGGTCAAGGACCAGAAAATCGCCGACGCCGAAGTGCTGCTGCAACGCAACGGCGCGCAGAACGTGGTGGGTCGTACCAACGCCCAGGGCCAGGTGACCTTGACCAGCGAGGCGGCTGATGATGCCAGCAACCTGCTGATCATCAAGAAGCCTGGTTATTCCAACCTGGTGGTGAAGTGCCCGTGCAAGGGCATGACCTATGCCATCAGCCCGGTGATGGAAAACCTCGATGGCCTGCGTGTGGTGCTGACCTGGGGCCAGACGCCGGACGATCTCGACTCCCATATGATCTTCCCCGGCAACAATATCTACTTCGAGAACAAGACCGGCACCGACGCCGAGTTGGACGTGGATGACACCGACAGCTACGGCCCGGAAACCATCACCCTGCAGAAAAAACACTACGGCGAAAGCTACGTTTACGCCGTGCACGACTACAGCAACGGTAGTAATCCGGGTTCGCGCCAGCTGTCCAGCAGCGAAGCCAAAGTGTTTGTGTACATGGGCCAGTCGTTGGTGCGTACTTATTACGTGCCTAAAAACCGCAGCGGCAACTTGTGGACCGTATTCCGCATGACCGGCAGCGGCGACTTCCAGGACATCAACACCTTCAGCGGCGTCACCGTGAATGCGGCGAATGTACTCAATGAGGTCAAACCACTGCTCAATGACAGCGTTGCAGTGACCGCGGTTACTGTCAGCTCTTCCGTACAAACTGATGCGAAGCGTCTGAACCTGCAAGGCGAAGCCGCCTACCAAGCGGGTAATCTCGACCAGGCCATCGACCTGTTCCGCCAGGCCATCGAGTTGGACAATGGCTTCGGCAAGGCCTACGGCAACCTCGGCCTGGCCTATCAGAAAGCCGGTAACACGGCCGAGTCGATCTGGGCCAACCGCAAGGCTATCGCCCTGGCAACCGGTGCAAATGCTGCGACGGTACGCGCCGGCGCCTACTACAACATTGCGCGGATCTACGAAGCGGCGGGGCAGTTCCCGGATGCGTTGCGTCACTACCAGTTGGCCAAGGAGCAAAAGGCTAATCCGGTGTATGACACGGCGATTGAGCGGGTGCGCAATCGCTGATTCAGCTGTAGCGCAGTTCTGAAAATGTGGGAGGGGGCTTGCCCCCGATAGCGGTGGGTCAGCCAACTTATTTGTCGCTGACCCACCGCTATCGGGGGCAAGCCCCCTCCCACATTTGGTTTGTAGTGTTCCTACAGCCACAGTCGAACTTGTCGAATTTGGCCCAAGGCCATTGCTGCACCCTGTGTATCATCCTGTCTCTCTTTTCCAAGCGACCTTTCTCGATTCGCTGAGCTTACTGGGCTACGTTTTTAAGCCACCTTCAGCGGTCAATGGAGTGACAGCCTATGCACGACACCCTCCAGCAGGTCTTTGGTTACCCCCAGTTTCGTTTGGGCCAGGAAGAAACGGTCAGTGCCGTTCTGGCCGGTCGTTCGGCGGCCGCAATTTTCCCTACCGGGTCGGGTAAATCCCTGTGTTATCAGCTGTCGGCGGTGTTGTTGCCGCACCTGACGCTGGTGGTCTCACCGCTGTTGGCGTTGATGCAGGACCAGTTGGGCTTTTTACAGCGCCATGGCATTTCGGCAGGCAGCATTGATTCGGCCCAGAGCCGCGAAGACGCCAATGACGTCATGGCCCGCGCCCGTTCCGGTGAACTGAAAATCCTGATGATTTCCGTAGAGCGCTTGAAGAACGAGCGTTTTCGCAACTTTCTGCAAAGTGTGCAGATCTCGCTGCTGGTGGTGGACGAGGCGCACTGCATTTCCGAATGGGGCCACAACTTTCGTCCGGACTACCTGAAACTGCCGGACTACCAACGCCAGTTCAAGATTCCGCAAGCGCTGCTGCTGACGGCTACCGCCACGCCCAAAGTGATCGCCGATATGCAGGCCAAGTTCGCCATTGCGCCGGACGATGTGGTGACCACGGGTTTCTATCGACCGAACCTGAACCTGTTGGTCGAGCCGGTCAGCGGGGCGGACAAGCGCCGACGCCTGGTGCAATGGATGAGCGAGCGCGCCAACCAACCGAGCATCGTCTACGTCACCCTGCAGAAAACCGCCGAGCAGATCGCCGAACACTTGAATCGCAACGGCATCCAGGCCGAGGCCTATCACGCCGGTTTGCCCCATGACAAACGCGAAGGTATCCAGCAGCGCTTCATGGGCGGTCGCTCCAATTGCATTGTCGCCACCATCGCGTTCGGCATGGGCATCGACAAGAGTGACATCCGCAATGTGGTGCACTTCGACCTGCCCAAATCCATCGAGAACTACAGCCAGGAAATCGGCCGCGCCGGGCGTGATGGCCAGCCTTCGGACTGTCTGGTGTTGGCCAACCGCGACAGTCTCAATGTGCTGGAGAACTTCATCTACGGCGATACGCCCGAGCAGGAGGGCATCCGCCACGTGCTCGAAGACTTGCAGACGGCGCGCAGCGAGGGGCAGTGGGAGTTTGTGCTGAGGTCGCTGTCGGACCACAGCAATATTCGTGAGCTGCCGCTCAAGACGCTGTTGGTGCAACTGGAGCTCAAGGGCGTGATCGCGCCGCGCTATGCGTTTTATGCCGAATACCGCTTCAAGTATCTGATTGAGCCCGAGGTTTTACTGGCGCGCTTCTCCGGTGAGCGGCAGCAGTTTGTCGCGGCCATTATCCAGGTGTGCAAGCGCGCGAAAACCTGGGCGACGGTGGATTTCGACGCGCTTTACCAGCAGCACAACGCCGAGCGCAGCCGCGTGGTGAAGGCGCTGGATTACTTTCAGGAGCAGGGCCTGATCGAGCTGGAAAGCAAGCAGATGACGGAGGTCTACAGCCTGCTGAATACGGATTTTGATCCACAGGTGCTGAGCGCCGAGTTATACACAGGCTTCAAGCAGCACGAGGTGACGGAGGTGGCGCGGATTCACGCCATGCTTGATCTGTTTGCCACTGAACAGTGCCTGGGGCAGCGGTTGGCGCGGTATTTCGGTGATGAGAACGCACCGCAGCGCTGCGGACATTGCTCGGTGTGCCACGGGCACGTCGCGCATCTGCCACCGCCGCCGAGTCTGCCGCCGCTTGTGGATAAAAACTTCATGGGGCTGTGCGGTGATTTTATCCACAGGCATCATGAGCACACCGGTCAACTGCCCGGCGCGGAACGGCTGACGCGGTTCCTGGGTGGGATCAGTGTGCCGTTGTTCACCAAGCTAAAGGCGCGGGGCATTCCGGGCTTTGCTGCGCTGGAGGACTACCCCTACGCCGAAGTGCGCGAGTGGGCCGAGGCCCATTTGAATGACCTGTAAATTCCCTTTCACCAGAGGTCTACATGCCTGACTCCGTGCCGCAACGTGCCGACTACCCTCACTTCCAGCCGATCATTACGCGCTGGCACGACAATGATGTGTACGGCCATGTCAACAACGTCACCTATTACAGCTTCTTCGACACGGCGGTGAATACCTACCTGATCGAGCAGGGCGGGCTGGATATTCATGACGGCGAGGTGGTGGGATTTGTGGTGAGTTCGGCGTGCGATTACTTTGCGTCGATCGCCTTTCCCGAGCGCATTGAAATCGGCTTGCGAGTGGGCAAGCTGGGCAACAGCTCAGTGCAGTATGAGTTGGCGGTGTTCAAGACAGGCGAAGAGGACGCCTGTGCGGCGGGGCGCTTTGTGCATGTGTTTGTGGAGCGCAAGACTAACCAGCCAGTGACGATTGCGGGCACGTTGCGCGAGGCGTTGCAGCGGTTGGTGGTGTAGCCGATCCCGCAAAAGCTGCCAACACTGTGAAGCTCAATGTGGGAGGGGGCTTGCCCCCGATAGCGGTCGATCAGTCAATGATGCTGTGACTGATCCGCCGTTATCGGAAGCAACCCCCCTCCCATATTTAGTTCTGCAACGTTCGTCAGACTGCGTATGGATCAGTCGCGATAACGATGCTTGTTCTTGCGATGCCCATAAGCATGACCACGGCCTGGGTGGTCATCGCGGTAGTAGCGACGGTCGTCACGGTCGCGTCCACGATAACGGCGGTCATCGTCGTCGCTCTTGTTGCCCATGTAATTGCCCAGCGCGCCACCTGCGCCACCACCGGCCGCGGAGCCGACGAGTGCACCGGTGCTGCCGCCGACACTGCGGCCTACGACGTTGCCGCCGGCTGCGCCCAGCGCGCCGCCAATAGCGGCTTCGCCACGGCTGCGCTTGTCGGCGCCGACCGCGCTACCACCCGCGCCGCCAAGGGCCGCGCCGATGGTCGAACCTGTGTTGCCGCCCAGCTGTTGGCCGACAACTGAACCTAGAACCCCGCCCAATGCGCCGCCTACACCGGCTTCGGTGGTGCCACCGGCCATGGCTGCGCCACTGACCAGGCCAAGGGACAACAAGAGAATCGAGGAAAGCTTCATTCAGGAAAACCTCAAGGTGATGACGGCGCGATCCTGAGGCTGTATTGACATGCTGACAATAGAAATCCGACCAGTAACACGAGTTGTACACAATTCTCTAAGTTACTGTTTTAACTACGGAACTTAAGTGATTTTTGCGAGTCATTAGCTCTTCGGAACGGCCGCTTTTATGCAAAAGCGGCCTTTTTTTGTGTCCAAAATGATCGGTCAGGCCGACCGCGACATGATCAAACCGCTCTCGCTCGCGGCTTCCAGGCGAATCGCCACGAATTTCGAGGTTGGCGTATGGCTGCCATCGCCGGTACTTTCGAGCGGCACCAGCGGATTCACCTCCGGGTAATAAGCAGCTGCCTGCCCCGCCGGAATATCAAATGCCAGCAAGGTAAAGCCCTTGACGCGGCGCTCACGGCCGTCTTCCCACAGCGACACAATGTCGGCCTTCTGTCCTGGCTTGAAGCCCAGGCGGATGATGTCGGCTTCGTTGACGAACAATACGTCACGCTGGCCTTTGACCCCACGGTAGCGATCGTCCAGGCCATAAATGGTGGTGTTGTACTGATCGTGGGAGCGCATCGATTGCATGATCAGGTCCGGCACACGGCCTGTGGCGTGGGTCCGCTCGTGGATCAGGTCCTTGGGCAGGCTGTTCGGGCGGAAGTTGGCGCGGCCAGACGGTGTATTCCAGCGGCGTGCACCGGCGGAGTTACCCAGATAGAACCCGCCCGGATGCTTGATCTTTTCGTTGAAGTCCTTGAAGCCCGGGATGGTGTCGGCAATCAGGTCGCGGATGCGGCTGTAGTCAGCCACCAGCCAGTTCCAATCCACCGGCTTGCTGCCCAGCGTCGCGGCGGCAATGCCGGCGAGGATTGCCGGCTCGGATTTCATCAGCTTCGACAGCGGTTGCAGTTGGCCGTTGGAGCCGTGAACCATGCTGAACGAGTCTTCTACCGTGACCGCTTGCGGGCCATCGGCCTGGATGTCGATGTCGGTACGGCCCAGGCACGGCAGGATCAGCGCGTCCTTGCCATGCATCAGGTGGCTGCGGTTGAGCTTGGTGCTGATCTGCACGGTCAGGTCGCAATTGCGCAGCGCTTCGAAGGTGCGCGGACTGTCCGGGGTGGCTTGGGCGAAGTTGCCGCCCAGGCCGATAAACACTTTGGAGCGGCCCTCCAACATGGCGTGAATCGCTTCCACCACGTTGTGGCCATGGGTGCGCGGTACCTGGAACTTGAAGCGACGCTCCAGCGAGTCGAGGAACGCCACCGGTGGGCGCTCGTTGATGCCCATGGTGCGGTCGCCCTGCACGTTACTGTGGCCACGTACCGGGCACAGGCCGGCGCCTGGCCGACCGATGTTGCCGCGCAGCAGCATCAGGTTGGCGATTTCCTGGATAGTCGGCACCGAGTGGCGATGCTGGGTGATGCCCATCGCCCAGCACATGATCACATTCTTGCCTTTGGCATACATGCGCGCCGCTTGCTCGATCTCCACCAACGGCAGCCCGGACTGCGCGACGATTTCATCCCAGGAGGTGTCGTCGATCTGGCCCAGGTAATCAAGCACGTTGGTGGTGTGCTCGTTGAGGAAGTCGTGGTCGAACACGGCTTCCTTGCCTTCGGCTTGCGCCTGGCGCTCCCACAGCAGCAGGAACTTGGCCATGCCGCGCAGGATGGCCATGTCGCCACCCAATGCGGGGCGGAAGTAGGCGGTGTTGGTCGGCTTGTCACCGTTGGTGAGCATTTCCAGCGGGTGTTGCGGGTGCTGGAAGCGCTCCAGGCCGCGCTCTTTCAGCGGGTTGACACACACCACCTGGGCGCCGCGTTTGACCGCTTCACGCAACGGTTCGAGCATGCGCGGGTGGTTGGTACCAGGGTTCTGGCCCCAGACGAAAATCGCGTCGGCATGTTCGAAATCATCAAAGGTCACGGTGCCTTTGCCGACGCCCACGCTCTGCGCCAGGGCCACGCCGCTGGCCTCGTGGCACATGTTCGAGCAGTCCGGGAAGTTGTTGGTGCCGTAGGCGCGCACGAACAACTGATACAGGTATGCCGCTTCGTTACTGGCCCGGCCCGAGGTGTAGAACTCGGCCATGTCTGGGCTGGGCAGTGCATTGAGATGTTTGCCGATCAGGTCGAACGCCGCTTCCCAGCTGACCGGTGTGTAGCGGTCGCTTTCGGCGTCGTAGCGCATCGGCTCGGTCAGGCGGCCCTGGTATTCAAGCCAGTAATCGCTCTGTTCCAGCAGTGCAGTGACGCTGTGTTTGGCAAAGAAGGCCGCATCCACACGACGTTTGGTGGCTTCCCAATTGACCGCCTTGGCGCCGTTTTCGCAGAACTTGACCATGCCGCTTTCCGGCGAGTCGCCCCAGGCACAGCCCGGGCAGTCGAAACCGCCGTTCTGGTTGGTCTTGAGCATCATGCGCAGGTTCTTCAGTGCGTTGTCACTGGTCAGCCAGGCCTGCGCCACGCTGATCAGCGCGCCCCAGCCACCCGCTGCGCCTTTATACGGCTTATAGCGCGGGGTTGGGGTTTGGTCGGCTTGATGATGATTGCTCACGGCTGGTTCTCCATCGCAGGGCTGTAGACCCGCGGCGCACTTTTCTGCGGCAGGTGGATGAGATTGAGGTTATGCCGGCGTGCCCATTGCAGGGCCAGGCCGGTGGGCGACGACAGGCTGACCAGGGTCTGGATGCCTGCGCGCAACACTTTCTGGATCAATTCGAGGCTGCAACGGCTGGTGACAATCGCCAGTCCGCCGTCGGTCGGGATCTTTTGGCGGATCAGTGCACCGATCAACTTATCGAGGGCGTTATGGCGGCCGATGTCTTCGCGGCCCAGTAACAATTCGCCCTGGCTGTTCATGAACACCGCCGCATGTACCGCGCCGCTGTATTGGCCCAAAGGTTGGAAGGCGCTGATGCGCTGGCGCAGGCCATCAAGCCATTCCGCTGGGGGTAGCGGTGCGCCGGGCAAGACTTCAAGGTCCGGCAAGGCTTGTTCCACCGCCTCTACACCGCATAAACCACAGCCGCTGGTACCCGCCAATTGACGACGTTGCTGCTTGAGGTTCCAGAACGCGCGGCTGGAAATCTGCACCTGGGCGTACTGTGTCGAGCCGGAGCCACTGAGTTTCAGATCATAAATGTCGCTAACGTCAGCGATAATGCCGCTGCCGACGCTGAAACCGACGATAAAGTCTTCCAGATCCGTCGGCGTGACCAGCATCACCGCCTGGCTGATGTCGTTATAGGCGATCGCCAACGCCACTTCTTCCGCCAACGCAGTGCTGGCGACCTCTGTGTGTTCGAGATTGCAGTATTGATAGCTCTGGCTGGCGGCGGGCGCGGGCGTTTCAGAGGCGGGCGCCGCGCAGACTGGGCGCTTGGCGTTCATGGGGCAGTACCACCGGCGGATTGATCAGTGTTTAGACTAGGCGCGACAAAGCGTCGCGTCTAATTGCCAGTACTGATCTACCGATAGATGGCGTCGATCAAGACTCGGTTTGCGATTTCTGAAACAGCGCGAAACACGCCTCGGCCAACGCAGAGCGCGGTGCACTGCGGCGCATGATCAGCCCAAGACGCGCGAGGGTGTGGGCATCCTCGATAGGTTGCAGGCGCAAGTGCTCGGTGAGCGCATCCAGGCCGCCGTCCAGCGGCATTACCGCACAGCACAGTCCGCCGTGCACCGCTTGTAACAACTGATGGACGGCATCGGTCTGCAGCAGCGGTTGGGGGTTGAGCCCACGGCTGTGGAAGTTGTGGTCGATGGACTGGCGAAAGTGCATACCGCTGGTGAGCATGCCCAAAGGCAACTCGATCAGTGCTTCCCAGCTCAACGGCTTGTCACCAAAGCTGAAGAACCGCTGGTCGTAGAGCAAGCCCATGCGGGTTTCTCCCAGGGCCAGCGAGTCAAAGCGTTCATTATCCAAACGTTCCAGATAAGAGACGCCCAGGTCCAGGCGGTTGCTCGCCAGTTGTTCAAGGATTTGTTCGGAGCTCAGGGCCGAGAGCTCAAAGCGCAGGCTCGGGTGCGCTTTATGCAGTTGCTGCATCAACGCCAACGGATCAAAGCTCGACAGTGGCACCACGCCCAAACGCAATGTGCCCACCAGATTGCCGCGACAGGCAGCGGCTTCGGCCTGCAAGCCGTCATAGGCCGCCAGCACCGTACGGGCCCACGCCAGCACCCGTTCGCCGGGCGCGGTGAAACCTTCGAAACGCTGGCCGCGATTGACCAACGGCAAGTCCAACTCTTCTTCGAGGCTGCGCAGGCGCATCGACAGGGTGGGCTGAGTGATGTGGCAACGTGCCGCTGCCTGGCCGAAGTGACGGGTTTCGTCGAGGGCGATGAGGAATTTCAGCTGTTTGATGTCCATCTTCGCTCCAGGGCTTATTCCAATGGCGGGGGGATTCTAGCGCGTTTGGGTCTTTGGCCGGGCTGGAACCCAAATCTGTAGGACTGGTCTAGTCTTGGGCATCTGGAATACAACTACCAAGGAGAGCGCACTAATGAGTATTTTCAGCTTTATCAAAGAAGCCGGCGAAAAGCTTGTCGACCTGTTGACGCCGGGTAATGCGAACGCGAGTGAGCAGTTGAAAGACCACGTGTCGAAGGTGGGTCTGGGGAATCCGAATGTGCAGGCCACGGTGGATGGCGACAAGGTGACCGTGACGGGGGAGGTCGCTACCCAGGAAGAGAAAGAGAAAATCCTGCTGGCGCTGGGCAACATCGCCGGTGTTGCCAGTGTGGATGACCAGATCACTGTTTCCGGGCCGGCGGTTGCCGCTGCCCGTTTCGTCGTAGTGAAAAAGGGCGACACCCTGAGTGCGATCTCGCTGGCGGTGTACGGCAACGCCAATCAGTACAACAAGATTTTCGAGGCCAACAAGCCGTTGTTGTCGCACCCGGACAAGATCTACCCGGGCCAGACACTGCGTATCCCTGAGTAAAAGTGTGGGAGGGGCTTGCCCCCTCCCACATTGGGTTCAGAGTCCGGCAATGAGGTCGCGGTAGTCCTCTACTGCTGCAAACTCCGCCGTGTCCTTGGGGCCTTTTTTACTGTCCGGCTCTTTTACCGCCAGCAGATGCCCTACACCAAAATCCCTGGCGCTACGCAGGATCGGCAAGGTGTCGTCGATAAACAGGCTGCGCGAAGGATCAAACTGGATGTCAGCGTGCAGGGCATCCCAGAATTGCGGGTTTTCCTTGGCAAAACCGTAATCATGGGAGCTGATCAATCGCTCGAAATACGGCGCCAGTTCAATGCGTTCCAGCTTCAATGACAGCGAATCACGATGGGCGTTGGTGATCAGGATCACACGCTTGCCGGCCTGTTTGATCGCGGCCAGAAAGGTGTCGGCATCCGCGCGCAAGGCGATCAAATGGGCGGTTTCCAGCTTGAGCTCGCGCACCGGGATCTTCAGTTCCGCGCTCCAGAAATCCAGGCAATACCATTGCAACTGTCCGGCGTTACGCTCGAACAGTGGCAGCAATTCCATCTCGGCCATGGCCCGGCTCACCCCGTGCAACTCGGCGTAACGCTGGGGCAGGTGTTCCATCCAGAAGTGGTTGTCGTAATGCAGATCCAGCAAGGTGCCGTCCATGTCCAGCAGGACGGTGTCGATGGCGTGCCAGGGCAAAGAGGGCATGGGGCGTTCTCATGTAAGTAAAGATATCCGACACAGACAATCGGAAAAGCCACGGTATAGTAACCCGATCACGCCAAGGAGCCGCTTATGCGCCAGAAACCCACCGTCCTCGCCCGCGAAATAGTCGCCAGTAGCCGTTTGTTCCGCGTGGAGGAAGTGCAATTGCGCTTTTCCAATGGCGTTGAACGGACCTACGAGCGCCTGGTGGGGCGTGGTGCCGGCTACGGCGCGGTGATGATCGTGGCGATGATCGACGAAGATCATGCCTTGCTGGTGGAAGAGTACTGCGGCGGTACCGACGAATATGAGTTGTCCTTGCCCAAGGGCCTGATCGAACCGGGCGAAGACGTGCTGGCGGCGGCAGACCGTGAGCTCAAGGAAGAAGCCGGCTACGGCGCGCGACAGTTGGAACACATTACCGAGCTGTCGCTGTCGCCTGGTTATATGAGCCAGAAAATCCAGGTGGTGCTGGCCACCGATCTCTATGAAGAGCGCCTGGAAGGCGATGAGCCCGAGCCGATGCGCGTGGACCGGGTCAACCTGCGCGAGCTGTCGCAGTTGGCGCAAAACGAGCAATTCAGTGAAGGTCGCGCCTTGGCGGCGTTGTACCTGGTACGAGACCTGTTGATCCAGCGTGGAGCGTTTACCGCATGAGCGAACTGTTTTTAGGCCACCCGTTTATCGCCCCTGTGATCGAACTGGCTCGCCAGGCGGGTGAAGTCATCCTGCCGTACTGGCGCGCCGATGTGGCGGTGACCTCCAAGGCCGACGATTCGCCGGTGACGGCAGCAGACCTGGCCGCTCATCATCTGATTCTCGCTGGCCTTACCGCGCTGGACCCAAGTATCCCAGTGCTGTCCGAAGAAGACGCTGATATCGACCAGAGCGTGCGCGCCGGCTGGACGCGTTGGTGGCTGGTGGACCCGCTGGACGGCACCAAGGAATTTATCGCCGGCAGCGAAGAGTTCACCGTCAATATCGCCCTGATTGAACAGGGGCGCGTGGTGTTCGGTGTGGTGTCGATGCCCACCAGCGGCCGTTGCTACTTTGGCGGTGCGAGGTTGGGCGCGTGGCGCTCCGATGTGAACGACGCACCCAAACAGATCCAGGTGCGTGCAGCGCCAGCGTCGGGTGAGGCGTTTACCGTGGTTGCCAGCCGTCGACATACCAGCCCTGAGCAAGAGCGTTTGCTGGATGGGTTGAGCGCTGATCTGGGCGAGTTGAAGTTGGCGAATATCGGCAGCTCTTTGAAGTTCTGCCTGTTGGCCGAGGGCAGCGCCGACTGCTACCCGCGCCTGGCGCCGACTTCGCAGTGGGATACGGCGGCGGCTCAGGGCGTGCTCGAAGGCGCGGGAGGCGAGGTGCTGGAGTTGAGTGGTGAGCCGTTCAGCTACCCGGCGCGAGAATCGTTGCTGAACCCGTTTTTCCTGGCATTGCCGGCGAAGGCCGCGTGGCGCGAGCGGTTGTTGACCTTGGCAAGATCTTAAAACCATCGCAGATCAAAATGTGGGAGGGGGCAAACCCCTCCCACATTTTTTTTGTGTATTGGCTTCTAGCGGTGCAGGACGTATTGGCCGGTGAAGGCCACTGCGTGTTCCTCATCGCCCTCATTCACAATCCACGTCTCCAGCGCCAAGCGCGCCCGGCCGTAGCGCTTGTAGGTCGCCAAAAAGCGCTTCCACACCTTCTCTTCCGGCGCCGCGCACACAGCGGTCGCATCCCGCGTCACTGGCAGTGGATAACTGATCTGCCCTTCCTGAATCACGATATGCCCGTCTTCAACCCCTTCCTCGCGCAGTTGCAGGTGCAGCCAGCCCCAACCGGCCAGCACCGCGCCGCAGTAGAGGCTACCGCCGAACATGGTGCTCTTGTGGTTGATATTGGCTTGCAGGGGCAGGTGCAGCCGCAGTTGTCCGCCTTGCCAGTCGAGCACCTTGAGGCCCATTTCCCGGGTCAGGGGGATGTCGTGGTGCAGGATGGATTCCAGGTAACGGCTGTCGCGGCTCATGGGGGCCTCTTGGTGGGTGGGCAGGGTCATTCGTCGTCAGCGCTTTGGTTGGCGAAGTTCAGGCCGTGCTTGCGCAGTTTGTCGTGCAAGGTCTTGCGCGGCACGCCGAGGGCTTCTGCCAGGCTGCGCATGGAGCTGTGGGGGCGGGTCAGTTCGGCGGCGATCAGGCTTTTCTCGAACTGCTCGACTTGCTCGCTCAAGCCGCCTGGCGTTGAAGTCAGCACGTTGCTGGCGGTATTGTCCGGCGTGCTGTCGAGTGCCAGTTCCAGGCCCAGCGCAAAGCGCTCGGCGGCGTTCTGCAATTCCCGCACATTGCCCGGCCAGTTGTGACGTAACAACAGTGCGCGTTGGCCTGGCTGCAGCTCGTGCAACGTCAGGCCGTGGCGGCTGCTGGCTTCGTCGGCGAAATGCTGGAACAGCATCAACGCATCTTCACCGCGCTCGCGCAGCGGCGGAATGCGCAGCGGCGCGACGTTGAGACGGTAATACAAATCGGCGCGGAAACGGCCCTGGTCGGCGGACTGGCGCAGGTCTTCCTTGGTGGCGGCGATGATACGGATATCCAGCGGGATCAGTTGATTGCCGCCCAGGCGTTCTACTACGCGCTCCTGCAACAGGCGCAGCAGTTTGACCTGTACATCCAGGCTCATGCTTTCAATTTCATCGAGGAACAAGGTGCCGCCGTTGGCAAATTCGAACTTGCCGATGCGGCGTTTCTGCGCCCCGGTAAAGGCGCCGGGTTCATGGCCGAACAGTTCGCTTTCGACCACCGATTCCGCCAGGGCACCGGCGTTGATCGCCACAAACGGGCCGCTGCGGCGGCTCGACAGGTCGTGCAGTGCACGGGCCACAACTTCTTTGCCGGCGCCGGTTTCACCCAGGATCAGCACGTCGGCCTTGGTCGCCGCCAGTGCGCCGATCTGCTCGCGCAGCCGCAGCATCTGTGGCGAGTGGCCTACCAGGCGCGTGCTCAGTTGCTGGCGGTCGCTGAGGGCCAGACGCAGGCTGCGGTTGTCCAGTACCAGGCGGCGCAGGGCCAGAGCGCGACGTACGCTGTCGAGCAGCGAATCGCTGGCAAAGGGTTTTTCAAGGAAGTCATAGGCGCCGGCGCGCATGGCCTGTACCGCCAGCGGCACGTCGCCGTGGCCGGTGATCAGCAGCACCGGCAGGTCGGGGTCCTGGCCGTGGAGTTCAGCCAGCAGTTCCAGGCCGTCCATGCCGGGCATGCGGATGTCGCTGACCACGACGCCCGGCCAGTCCCGCGACAGGCGCGCGGTGAGGCCGGTGGCTTCGCCCAGGGTCAGGACTTTCAGCCCGGCCAGGTCCAGGGTCTGGCACAGGGCCTGACGCAGGTGCGGATCGTCGTCGATCAACACCACCTGAATCTGGTTATCGATACTCATACACTGCGGTCCTCGGACGGTTGCAGACTGACGCCCGGCGAGCCGGCACGCAATTTCAGGGTTAACAGCGCGCCACCTTCCTTGTGGTTGGCGAACGACAGTTCGCCGCCAAAGGCACGCATCAGGGTCTCACAGATCGCCAGGCCCAACCCCAGGCCCTGGGTGCGGGTCTTGGTGGTGTAAAACGGCTCGCTGGCGCGGCCCAGCGCTTCCATGCAAAACCCTGGGCCATTGTCGCGGATGTACAGGTTGACGCCCTGCGCGGTGGTTTCGGCACTCAGCCAGAGTCTGCGCGGTGGGCCTTTTTCGGTGAGGGCGTCGAGGGCGTTGGCCAGCAGGTTGCCCAGCACTTGGCGCAGACGGGTTTCGCCGGCCTGCACCCACAGCGTTGCTTCCGGCAGATCACGGATCAGCTCCACTTCCATCGACCGCCGCCGCTTGGCCAACAGCGCGAGCGCGTCGTCCAGCGCCGGTTGCAGGGCCACGCTCTCCGGGGCATGCCGGTCGCGCCGGGCGAAGGCACGCAGGTGGGCAATGATCGAGGCCATGCGCCCGGTCAGTTCGCTGATCAACTTGAGGTTGCCCCGCGCATCGGCGGTGCGTTCATGGTCCAGCAGGATCTCGGCGTTTTCCGCGTAGCTGCGAATCGCGGCCAGAGGCTGATTGAGTTCGTGGCTGATACTCGCCGACATGGTGCCCAACGCCGACAGCTTGCCCGCTTGCACCAGATCATCCTGGGCGCGCACCAGTTCCTGCTGGGCGTGTTCGCGCTCCAGCACTTCTTGTTTGAGCCGCCGGTTCAGGCCTTCCAGGTCGCTGGTCCGTTCGACCACTCGGGCTTCCAGCTCGCGACGCGCCTTGGCTTCAAACGCGATGCGATCCAGGTAATGGCGGCGTCGTTGCATCATCAAACCGAGCAGCAACATCAGCACCAGCAGCGTGGCGCCGCCCACCGCAACCACCGTGCGCACCGGGCGGCTGATCAAGGATTGCGGCGCGAGGATTTCCACATTCCAGCCGGTCTCGGCGATGGCCGTGGATTGGCGCAGCCACGCGGTGCTGCTCAGGCTCAGCGGCTGTGGGTCGCGGGTCGGGTAGGGCTGGATCGCAATGATCGCCTGGCGTTCTTCGTCAGTCAGTGGCCGAGTGGCACGGAACCGCCACTGCGGGCGCGAGGTGAGGATCACCACGCCGTTGTGGTCGGTGACCAGCAGTTGTTCAGGCGTGTTGCCCCACAGGCTTTCGGTGTGGTCCAGGTCGACCTTGACCACCAGCACGCCGATGATTTTGTCACCCTCGCGCACGGCGGCGGCGAAGAAGTAACCGCGTTTGGCCGACGTAGTCCCCAGGCCGAAAAACCGCCCCAGGCGCCCGGCCATGGCTTCGCTGAAGTAAGGGCGGAACGAGAAGTTGCGCCCGACAAAACTGTCCTGTTTATCCCAGTTCGAGGCGGCGAGGGTCTTGCCGGTGGTGTCCATCAGGTACATCACTTCCACGCCGGCCTGGGCGGCGACGTCCTTGAGCAGCAGGTTGGCGTTGACCTGGTGGCTGCTGACGTTCGGCGCCTCCAGCACGGTGCGCAGGGCGGGCAAGTCGCCCAAGATCTGTGGCAGCACTTCATAGCGGTGCAGGGTGCCCAGCAGGTTGGCGACGTACAGGTCGAGGGTCTGGCGGTTCTGCCCGGCCAGTTCGCTGCGGTAGTAGCGCTCGGCCAAGTGCTCCAACGGCCACAGCAGCGGTGCCAGGCACAACGCCAGCAGGGCGAGGCTGCGCCAGCGGGGTCTTCGCGGAAGGGATGGAGTCATGGGAGTCGTGCGCCTGTGGGTACAGGCGCATTATGCCTAGTGCTGCTGTGCAAGACACTCGCGCAATGCGTCTTGCCAGTGTGGCTGGCTGACGTGCCACTGTTGCTGCAGGCGGCGGCAATCGAGGCGCGAGTTCAGTGGGCGCCTGGCGGGCGTCGGGTAGGCGCTGGAGAGGATCGCCTCAAGTTCAGCACACTGTTTCCCTTCGGCGCGCAGGTGCTCGCCAATCGCCTGGGCGAAGCCGAACCACGACGTCTCACCTTGGGCCGTCAGGTGATAGACGCCCCATTCGCCGGTCTCGCCGGCCTGCCAACGCTCGATCAATGCGCGGGTGCTGCCGGCAATGGTACCGGCCCATGTTGGCGCGCCAATCTGGTCAGCCACGATGCGCATCTGCGGTTTCTCTTGCAGCAGACGTTGCATGGTCAGCAGGAAATTCTTGCCCGTGTTGGAGTAGACCCAGCTGGTGCGCAGAATCAGGTATTCGCCGCCCACCGCTGCAATCGCCTGCTCGCCCGCCAGCTTGCTCTGGCCGTACACGCCCAACGGGTTCGGCGTGTCGACCTCGGTGTAGGGCGCAGCCTTGCTGCCGTCGAACACGTAGTCGGTGGAGTAGTGAATCAGCGGAATGCCCAGGGCCTTGGCTTCCTCGGCGAGGATGCCGGGGGCGATGGCGTTGATGGCGAAGGCGGCGTCCGGTTCGCTTTCGGCCTGATCGACCGCCGTGTGGGCGGCGGCGTTGATGATCAGGTCGGGGCGATGGGCGCGGGTTTGCTCGCGGATCTGCTGCGGTTTGGCCAGGTCGAGTTGCTCGTGGCCGAGCACAATCAGTTCGCCAAGCCCCTGAAGGCGCTGTTGCAGTGCCTGGGAGACTTGGCCACGTTGGCCGGTAATCAGAATCTTCATGGGAACAGATCGGCCTCCATCAGCAGTTTGCCCGCCTGGTCCTTGGCGGACAGTTGGGGCGGCTCGGTCAGCTCCCAGTCGATAGCCAGCGTCGGGTCATTCCACAGGATGCTGCGCTCGGCGCTCGGTTGGTAGTAGTCGGTGGTCTTGTACAGGAACTCGGCGTAGTCGCTCAGCACTACAAACCCATGGGCAAACCCTTCCGGCACCCACAACTGGCGGTGGTTTTGCGCCGACAGGCGTACGCCCACCCACTGGCGGAAGTTCGGCGAGCTGCGGCGAATGTCCACCGCGACGTCGAGCACTTCGCCCGCCGTGACACGCACCAGTTTGCCTTGGGTGTGCTCCAGTTGGTAATGCAGGCCCCGCAGCACGTTTTTTTGCGAGCGCGAGTGGTTGTCTTGCACAAACTCGCGCTTGAGCCCGGTGGCCTCGGCAAAGGCCCGGGCGTTGAAGCTTTCGTAGAAAAAACCGCGTTCGTCACCGAACACTTTTGGTTCGAGGATCAAGACGCCGGGAAGCGATGTATCGACGACATTCACTGGTTGTCTCCCGCCAGGGAATACAGGTACTGGCCATAACCGGTCTTGCCGAAGTATTTGGCGCGTTCGAGCAGGTGAGCGCGGTCGATCCAGCCGTTGCCATAGGCGATTTCTTCAAGGCACGCCACTTTGAGGCCCTGGCGCCGCTCGATGGTCTGCACGTACTGCGAGGCGTCGAGCAAACTGTCGTGGGTGCCGGTATCCAGCCAGGCGAAACCCCGACCAAAGCGCTCCACCTGCAAGTCACCGCGCTTGAGGTAAGCGTTGTTGACGTCGGTGATTTCCAGTTCGCCTCGGGCGGAGGGTTTGACCGCCTTGGCGATGTTGATCACGTCATTGTCGTAGAAATACAGGCCGGTGACGGCATAGCTGGATTTCGGCACGGCGGGTTTTTCTTCGATGGACAGGGCGCGACCTTCGCTGTCGAAGTCGATCACGCCGAAGCGCTCCGGATCTCTGACCCAATAGCCAAACACCGTGGCGCCTTTGCCGCGATTCACCGCCGCATGCAACTGCTCGCTGAAGCGCTGGCCGTGGAAAATGTTGTCGCCCAGGATCAGGCATACGGGGTCGTTGCCGATGAACTGCTCGCCAATCAGGAAGGCTTGCGCCAGCCCGTCCGGCTTCGGTTGCTCGGCGTAGCTGAAGGTCACGCCAAACTGGCTGCCGTCACCCAGCAGGTTGCGGTATTGCGGTAAGTCCGCCGGGGTGGAGATCACCAGGATCTCCTTGATGCCGGCCAGCATCAGTACCGAGATCGGGTAATAGATCATCGGCTTGTCGTAAACCGGCAGCAGTTGTTTGGAGACACCCAGCGTGATGGGGTGCAGGCGCGTGCCGGAGCCACCGGCCAATACGATTCCTTTCATCATGCGATCAGATCCCTCATGTCGGTGTTGCCCAATCGTTCACCCTGATAACTGCCATCCTGGACCCTTCGGCACCATTCCAGGTTATCGAGGTACCACTGCACGGTTTTGCGCAGCCCGGTTTCAAAGGTTTCTTCGGGTACCCAACCCAGCTCGCGCTCGATTTTGCTGGCGTCGATCGCGTAGCGTTGGTCGTGGCCTGGACGGTCTTTCACGAACGTGATCAGGTCGGTGTAGTGCTCGACGCCCTGCGGGTGTCGGGGTGCCAATTCCTCCAGCAAGCGGCAGATGCTGCGCACGACGTCGATGTTCTTTTGCTCGTTGTGGCCGCCGATGTTGTACGTCTCGCCGACCGCGCCGTGCGTCACGACGGTGAGCAGCGCACGCGCATGGTCCTCTACAAACAACCAGTCGCGCACTTGCAAACCATCACCATAGACCGGCAACGGCTTGCCCGCGAGGGCGTTGAGGATCACCAGCGGGATCAGCTTTTCAGGAAAGTGGAAGGGGCCGTAGTTGTTCGAGCAGTTGGTCAGCAGCACGGGCAGACCATAGGTGCGCTGCCAGGCGCGGACCAGGTGGTCGGACGCGGCTTTGCTGGCCGAGTAGGGCGAGCTGGGCGCGTAGGGCGTGGTTTCGGTAAACAGATCGTCCACGCCGTGGAGGTCGCCGTAGACCTCATCGGTCGAAATATGGTGGAAGCGAAACGCGCTCTTGTCCGGCCCGGACAGTGTTTGCCAGTAGCCTCGGGAAGCTTCCAGCAGGCTGTAGGTGCCGACGATATTGGTCTGGATAAAATCCGACGGACCGTCAATCGAACGGTCGACGTGGGATTCAGCGGCCAGGTGCATGATCGCGTGGGGCTCGAAGCGCGCGAGCACGGCGCTGACGGTGGCCTGGTCGATGATGTCGGCGTGGACAAACTCATAGCGGCTATCGGACGCGATGCTGGTCAGCGATTCCAGATTGCCGGCGTAGGTGAGTTTGTCGAGGTTGAGCACTTCATGCTCGGTGTGCTGAATCAGGTGACGTATCAAAGCAGAACCGATAAAACCGGCGCCACCGGTAATGAGAATGCGCATGACGGGGGCCCTTTTTCCTTAGACGGACGTTCAGTAAGTGGAGCATAGCGGGTGTTATGGCGCTGGTCAGGGCGGTCTGTGTGTGGGGGTTGCGCAAGCCCCCCGAACAATGGCGATATACACGTCTAAAAAATTGAGGCCACCCCCATGCTGCTCGCCACGTTGATCCACCGTGCCAGTCTACCCTGCCCGCAAGTAGGCCCCGATCAGGCGGCTCAACTCCTTGCGCAGCATTACGGCCTTAGTGGCACGTTGCAGTCACTGGGCAGTCAGCAAGACCTCAATTACAAAGTCGACAGCTCCCTTGGCCGGTTTGTTCTCAAAATCTGCCGGGGCGACTACGCGGCAGTGGAGTTGCATGCCCAGCACGCGGCCCTCAACACATTGCAGGGCGTGCGCGTGCCCAAGGTCATCAAGGCACTGAGCGGTGAGGAGCTGCTGACCGTGACGCTCGACGGCCAGACCCTGCACCTGCGGTTGCTGGACTACATCGACGGCCAGCCGTTGACCCATCTGCCGCATCTGGGGCGCGATGTGATTGCAGGCTTCGGTGACCTGTGCGGTCGCATGAGCCTCGCGCTGGCTGGCTTCACCCACCCTGGCCTGGAGCGCACCCTGCAATGGGACCCGCGCCATGCCAGTGAACTGATCACCCACCTGTTGGCCACCCTGGAAAACCTACCCCACCGGGCCGCGCTGGAACAGATCGCCGAACAGGTTGAAGCGCGCATCCGCCCCTTGGCCGAGCGCCTGCCGTGGCAGGCTGTGCACATGGACATCACTGACGACAACGTGGTGTGGCAACGCGATGCCCAGCGGCATTGGCAACTTCAGGGCGTTATCGATTTCGGCGACCTGGTGCACACCTGGCGCATTGCCGACCTGTCGGTGACCTGCGCCGCCCTGTTGCACCATGCCGAGGGCGACCCGTTTGCGATCCTGCCGGCGGTCCAGGCGTGTCATGCGGTTACGCCGCTGCAACGTGAGGAATTGCAGGCGCTGTGGCCGCTGATCGTCGCCCGTGCGGCAGTGCTGGTGCTGAGCAGCGAACAGCAGCAGCGCCTGGATCCGGATAACGCCTACCTGTTGAAAAACGCCGAACACGAGTGGGAAATTTTCCATGTAGCGACGTCGGTGCCATTTGAACTGATGGCGGCTGCGATTCTCAGCAGTGTCGGCGAGACGCTGGCGCCGATTGCCAGCGAGGACTTCGCCCCGTTGCTCCCCGGTCTGGTGGGGCGGGAGTTTGCGCTGATCGACCTGGGCGTGCTCAGTCCGCACTTCGAGGCGGGCAATTGGGAAACGCCTGGGGTTGACCGTCGGTTATTGGATGAAGCCGCAACCGTGCATGGGTTGGCGGCCAGTCGGTATGGGCAATATCGGCTGTCGCGTACCTGCCCGGACAGCGCCGCCGAGCCAGACACTTTCGCGCTCCATGTAGAGCTGCATTTGCCCCATGGCACGTTGCTGGAAGTGCCTTTTGCCGGGACGCTGCACCAGGGCGGCGATGGCCTTGTGAGTGTGCGAGGCGTCGAGCTGAGCGTACGGCTATGGGGAGTGAACACTTCATTGAAGCCGGGCTCGTTGCTGGTAAAAGGGCAGGTTCTGGGCGAGGTTCATGCGCCGCTGACCGTGCAACTGTGCCGTGCCGAACTCGAACCGCCGCTGTTTTGCACGCCGTCTCGCGCCTTGGCCTGGCAAGCCTTGTGCCCATCGCCCGCCGCCTTGCTGGGGCTGGCGTGCGATGCCGAACCGGAGCTGGACCCTCACGCGCTGCTGGCCCGCCGTGACGCCAGTTTTGCCCGGTCGCAAAAACACTATTACGTCGATCCGCCACGCATCGAACGCGGCTGGCGCAACCACCTGATCGACATGCAGGGCCGGTCCTACCTGGACATGCTCAATAACGTCGCGGTGCTGGGCCATGGCCACCCACGCATGGCGGCGGTGGCGGCGCGGCAATGGTCGCTGCTCAATACCAACTCGCGGTTTCACTATGCCGCAATTGCCGAGTTTTCCGAGCGCTTGCTGGCGTTGGCGCCGGC
The DNA here is from genome assembly GCF_003290225.1 of Pseudomonas sp. LG1E9. Lineage (NCBI taxonomy): Bacteria > Pseudomonadati > Pseudomonadota > Gammaproteobacteria > Pseudomonadales > Pseudomonadaceae > Pseudomonas > Pseudomonas sp. LG1E9. The sequence continues at coordinate 987,004 of NZ_CP029983.1, forward strand.
GGGCATGGACCGGGTGTTTCTGGTCAACAGCGGCACCGAGGCCAACGACCTGGCCATCCGCCTGGCCTGGGCCTACAGCGGCGGGCGCGACATGCTCAGTGTGTTGGAGGCTTATCACGGCTGGTCAGTGGCGGCGGATGCGGTGTCCACCTCGATCGCCGACAACCCCCAGGCGCTGAGCAGCCGCCCGGACTGGGTGCACCCGGTGACTGCGCCGAATACTTATCGCGGTGAATTCCGTGGGCAGGACAGCGCGCCGGACTACGTACGAAGCGTGGAACACAACCTGGCGAAAATCGCCGCAAGCAAACGTCAGTTGGCCGGGTTTATCTGTGAGCCGGTGTACGGCAATGCCGGTGGCATCTCTCTGCCGCCGGGTTATTTGCAGCAGGTGTACGGGTTGGTTCGCGCCCAGGGCGGCGTGTGTATCGCCGATGAGGTGCAGGTGGGTTACGGCCGCATGGGGCATTTCTTCTGGGGCTTTGAAGAGCAGGGCGTGGTGCCCGACATCATTACCATGGCCAAGGGCATGGGCAACGGCCAGCCACTCGGCGCCGTGATTACGCGCCGAGACATTGCCGAGGCGCTGGAGGCTGAAGGGTATTTCTTCTCGTCGTCAGGGGGCAGCCCGGTGAGTTGCCGCATCGGCATGGCGGTGCTGGACGTGATGGAGGAAGAAAAATTGTGGGAAAACGCCCAAGAGGTAGGCGGGCATTTCAAGGCGCGCTTGGAAGCACTCATTGATCGCCACCCCTTGGTGGGTGCGGTTCACGGTTCCGGTTTTTATCTGGGCCTGGAGTTGGTGCGCGATCGGCAAACCCTGGAGCCAGCGACTGAAGAGACTGCGCTGCTGTGCGACCGTCTGCGCGAGTTGGGGATTTTCATGCAACCGACCGGTGACTACCTGAACATCCTCAAAATCAAGCCGCCGATGGTGACGTCTAAACGGAGCGTGGACTTTTTTGTCGACATGCTGTCGAAGGTGCTCGATGAACACTTGTGATTAATCGATTGTTATCGGTTATTCCCTGTCATATTTATCGATCATGCTGTTTGACTGCTTTTAAAGCCGATTTTTATCCGTTATAAAGTCGGCTTCTACCCCCATTCGGAGCCCTGATCGCCATGACCACCCTGCACAGCACACCCCGCGCCGATGGCTTCCACATGCCCGCCGAATGGGCGCCACAGACGCAAACGTGGATGGTCTGGCCCGAGCGCCCGGACAACTGGCGTCTGGGTGGTAAGCCGGCGCAGGCGGCGCACGTGGCGGTGGCCAAGGCCATTGCACGGTTTGAACCGGTGACCGTGGCGGTTTCTGCCGGCCAGTACGAAAACGCCCGCGCCCGTTTGGACGTGCCGAATATTCGTGTGGTGGAAATGTCCAGCGACGACGCCTGGGTACGCGACACCGGCCCGACGTTCGTGATCAACAACAGCGGCGAAGTGCGCGGCGTGAACTGGGATTTCAACGCCTGGGGCGGTTTTGATGGCGGGCTTTACTCGCCGTGGAATCGCGACTCACAGGTGGGCGGCAAGATCCTCGAAATCGAACGTGCGCCGCGTTACCGCACCGAAGGTTTTGTGCTGGAAGGCGGTTCGATTCATGTCGACGGCGAAGGCACCCTGATCACCACCGAAGAATGCCTGCTCAACCGCAATCGCAACCCGCACCTCGACCGCGCCGAGATTGAAGCGGTGCTGAGTGCCAACCTGGCTGTGGATAAGATCATCTGGCTGCCGGATGGCCTGTTCAACGACGAGACCGACGGCCATGTGGATAACTTCTGCTGCTACGTGCGCCCTGGCGAAGTGTTGCTGGCCTGGACCGACGATGTGCAAGACCCGAACCACGCACGCTGCCACGCGGCCATGGACGTACTGCAAAGCAACACCGACGCCCAGGGCCGCCCGTTTACAGTGCATAAAATGCCGATCCCGGGGCCGCTGTACGCCACGCAGGAAGAATGCGCAGGTGTCGATCCGGTGGACGGCACCCAGGAACGCAACCCGACCGTGCGGTTGGCCGGTTCCTACGTCAACTTCCTGATCGTCAACGGCGGCATCATCGCGCCAAGTTTCGACGACCCGATGGACAGCGAAGCCAAGACCATCCTGCAGAACCTGTTTCCGCAACACGAAGTGGTGATGGTGCCCGGCCGTGAACTGTTACTGGGCGGCGGCAATATCCACTGCCTGACCCAACAGCAACCGGCACCGCACAAAAACTGAGTGCAGTTGTAACAGCGCCTTTCCAGAAGTGAGGCGCTACTCGGTATCAGCGCCCACAGCAAGCCCCCGGCCCCGTAAGGCCGGGGGCTTTTTTGTGTCTATCTGCCTGTAGATACGCCACATTGGCATAGCTCTTGTATCGGTGTTGCCACAGTGGCCCAAGGTGATGACTGCACGGTTCTGTCATAAACCTTGAGTAAGTTAGCCGCTCAAGCAGTAGGAGAGAGCGCTGAAATGAACGCCGATATCAACCCGATGTACACGCGCACCTTCCACCCTTCACGGGTTAACAACGACACGATCCATGCGCTGGGGCAGTGGTTGAAGGAGCACGGCACGCGGCAGGCCCGGCAGCAGCCGGATCTGCGCAGCGTGATGAGTGAACGCTACCCGGTGGGGCTGTTCAGCGAGGATGAAGTGCATGCGTTGTGTGAGTTGATGTGTAACTGAAGCGTAGATACATCCAGCACCACACAACCCCCCGTAGCAGCTGTCGAGCGCAAGCGAGGCTGCGTCGGCCGCGACTCAAGCTTGAATCGGCAGCGCGCCTGACGCAGCCTCGCTTGCGCTCGACAGCTGCTACGACCCGAAACTTGCGCTTGCCCGGTGAAGGTCAAGACGGTATCTACAAGGGTTGCGTGATTACTAGAAACTGTACGTGCCCGTTACCACCAGGTTACGCGGCTCGCCCGGCTGAATCTGCGCCACGCTGGTCGCCGATTCGTAGTAAGTCTTGTCGGCGATGTTGTTCAGCGCCGCCCGTACATCCCATTCCTTATGGCGGAACCCGACCAGTCCATCCCAAGTGCCATAACCGGGTAGGACCACGGTGTTGAGGTTGTCAGCGTAACGGTCGCCCACCAGCGTCAGGCCGGTTTCCGCGTACCAGCCCATTTCCGGTTTCCAGGTGATAAACAGGCTCGCATTGCGCTTGGCCACATCGCTGACGCGTTTGCCCTCAAAGCCGTTGTTGTCCTTCTCGACCTTGGCATCCTGCACACCGATACCGCCGCGTACAGACCAGTTGCCGACGATCTTGCCGGTGGCGGTCAGCTCCACACCACGCGAGCGTTGCAGGCCACTGAGCAGGGTGATGGTACGGTCCAGCGGGTCGCTGGTGCGGCGGTTGTAGAGTTCCAGTTCGTACACCGCCAGAGTGGTGCTCAAGCGGTCGTCGAGCCAGTCGCTTTTCACGCCGATTTCTTTCTGCTTGGTCATCTCGGGGCTCAGGTCGTTGACGCTGCCGGCGGCGTTCGGGGTGATGCCGATCACACCGCCACCGGCCGGGGAGAACGTCTTGCTCCATGACGCATAAAACGAGTGGTGTTCCAGAGGCGTCCACACCAGGCCGAAACGTGGGCTGGCCTTGCGGCTGTCGACCTCCTGCTGAATATGGGTCAGCTTGTTTTTGGTGCTCACTTCAAACATGTCGTAACGCACGCCGGCCAGCACTTGCCACTGATCATTCAGGCGCAATTGGTCCTGGACGTAAATGGCGCGGCTTTCGACTTCGGTGTGGTTGTTGCTCGACACGTTCATGCGCCCGGTGTGGCTCAGATGACGATTCGGCTGGTTGAGGTCAAGCGCCGGTACAGTCAGGCCAGCACTGTACAGCTTCGGATCGCGACGTTGACTGCCCAGCTCAAGGCCGGTGAGCAGGCGGTGTTCCAGGCCGTAGGTGCTGAAGCTGCCTTCGAGCTCGACGTTGTTGAAAATGTTGAGGGTGGTCAGGTCCTGTTGCCAGCGTTGGCGCGTCACGCTGTTGTTCAAACGGTTGTAGGCGGTTTGGTAGGTGTTGTCGAAATCGCTGTCGAGCTTGAACACGCCGAGGGTCTGGCGCAGTTGCCAGTTGTCGTTGAGCTCATAGGTCAGCTTGGAGCGCAGGGACTGAGTTTTGTCGTCGATGTAGTCGCGGCCGTCGCCGTAGGTGGTGCTGCGGCTCACATCCGCCGGGCGCCCGTTGACGCCGGGCACGCCGCGATCCGGCGTGCGGTTGTAGCGGCTGTATTCGTATTGCACCAGCCAGTTCAGGTCAGGCGTGAGCTGCCAGCTCATGGAGGGCGCAAACAGTTGGCGACTACCGCTGATGTCATCGCGAAAGCTGTTGTTGTCCTGGTTGCCCATGTTCAGGCGCAGGCTGATGTTATCGGTGGGGTCAGTGCTCAGGTCCGCATACAGACTGCGCATATCATTGCTGCCGCCCTGTGCCTCGATGCTCGACTTGTGCCCGGCCTCTGGCAGCTTGCTCACGCGGTTGACGATCCCTCCCTGACCGCCTCGCCCGTAAAGCACTGCCGCCGGCCCTTTGAGCACTTCGATACGCTCGATGTTATGCAGATCGCGCACGTATTGGCTGTCGTCGCGAATGCCGTCCAGGTAGAAGTCATTGCTCGCGTCAAAACCACGGATGCGCACACTGTCGAAGCGCGTATCGGCGCCGCTGCTCACGTTGGGGATGCCGCTCAACGCCTGGCCCAGGTCGTTGGTGCCGTAGGAGCGCAGGCTTTCGGTCTTCACCGAATCAATGGCCTGGGGCACATAACGCACCGCAGTGGCGGTGCGTGTCGCAGTGCTGGATTCCTTGACACGCGGGTCGTCTTCGTCAGCTTCGGCGCTGATCGAGGTTTCGGGCAAGGTGGTGGCCGCACAGGCAAAACCGGCAGACAACAGAACAGAGAGCCCAAGAGTGATGGGCGTCAGGCGAGGGGCAGGCATGGGGAAATGTATCCAAAGGGTTTGGGAGGAAAAGCGCACTAATGGTAATGCTTTGCATTTGCGCGCGTTATCTATTACCAAACGTATCGGCTTTGAAATATGTTGCGAGATGTGTTCTTTGACGATGCGCGACAGGTTTTTTGTCGTTTTCAGAAAGGCCGTAGGCCGTTGCTTAGAATTATTTCGCCTAAATACAGACGATTCACGAAATTGACACATAGTTCAACGCGCGACTAGGATTGCGTCCAACGCCTGTGGCTAACCGCCATGACTCATCCAATAAGAAAAGGCCCGCGCCATGTTAAGTCGTCCGCGGGCCTTCTTTTTTTCGGAGAAAGTCGACACCAGAAAATGCGACATGGAGCCTGGTGTCACTACGCGTACTCAACCAGAAATAAGGAATACAAGAAAATGTTGAAGCAACGGATGAGTCTGATCGCTCTGGGGATTTTGAGCGCATCGGCAGCAATGGCAAACGACCAGGAGCAATCCAAGGGTTTCGTTGAAGACAGCCACCTGAACATCGCTGCACGTAACGCTTACATCAGCCGTGACTACAAAAACGGCAAGCAAGACAAAGCCGAATGGGGCCAGGGCTTCATCGGCAAGTTCGAGTCCGGCTTCACCCAAGGCACCGTCGGTGTAGGTGTGGATGTGATCGGTCAATACGCGATTCGTCTGGACGGCGGCAAAGGCCGCAGCGGCGCGGGCGGTATCGACTTCTTCAAGAAAGGCGCCAGCGGCGCAGCAGCCGACGACCTGTCCAAAGGCGGCGCGGCGGTGAAGTTCCGCGTGTCGAACACCGTGCTCAAGTACGGCGATCAAATGCCGGCCGTGCCTGTGCTGCAGTACGACAACTCGCGTCTGTTGTCGGAAACCTACACCGGCACCTCGATCGTTTCCAAAGAGATCGAAGGTCTGCAACTGGATGCAGGTCGCTTCACCAAGGAAGCTCGCAAAAGTGCTGAAGGCACCGACAGCGGCAACCTGAAAAACATCAGCTACCTGGGCGGCAGCTACAAGTTCACCGAAAGCCTGTCCGCTGCGCTGTACGCGTCCGACATGGAAGACGTGCTGAAGAAGCAATACGTCAACGTGAACTACGTACTGGCCCTGCCAGAAAAGCAGTCGCTGACGTTTGACTTCAATGGCTACAAAACCAAGCTGGACAAGAGCTTTGCCTCGCAGCGCGGTGATGAAGACGCACGCGACAACAAAATCTGGAGCCTCGGTGCCACCTGGGCTGTCGGCCCGCACACCTTCACCCTGGCCCACCAGCGCAGCACCGGCGACACCGGCTACCTGTACGGCGGCTATCGCGATAATACCCGCGACACCGGCATCGGCGACGGTGGCAACACCATCCTGCTGGCCAACTCCTACTGGTCCGACTTCAACGGCAAGGACGAGCGTTCGTGGCAAGCCGCGTACGGTATCGACTTCACCACCTTCGGTGTGCCTGGCTTGAGCTACAACGTGGCCTACGTGCGCGGTACCAACATTGACGACGGCAGCGGCCGCGGCAATGGCACCGAGCGTGAAATCTTCAACCAGTTCAAATACGTCGTTCAGAGCGGTCCGGCCAAAGACCTGAGCCTGCGTGCTCGCGCCTCGTGGTTGCGCGTTTCCAACAACGCCAGCAACTACAACGTTGGTGGTAACGAACTGCGTCTGTTCGCCGACTACCCGATCAACGTTTTCTAAGTGATCGCACGTCGCGCCTGATTCAAGGTGATAAAAAACCCCGACTGGTTCGGGGTTTTTTTATGGGCGCGGATCAGTCCTCGCGGCTCTGTAAAATACTGCGGGCCAGCGCTGCATTTTTGTAATCGAGCATCAAGGACAGCCCCTCGTAGGGCTCGATCTTTTTATTGTCGATACAAAGTTGTGCCATCAGCAGCAACACCTGGCGTTTCTTCTTATTGATGCGCACACCGGGTACGCCGAACGCCGCTTTGCGCGTCGCAGGTAAGGGCGCCTCAGGCGTCAATTGCAGCGTTATCCAAATACCCTGGACGAATTGCAGCGAGATCTCTTCGATATGTTCGATGGGCAGCGGCTGCGCCAGGTTATTGAACACAAAATGCTCAGGCGTCAGGCGCAATGCGGTCTGCGGCGCACGCTTGAATCGACGGATGCCCAGCCACAGGAGGCCCAGCCCGACAACACCCAGGCACGCACCTGCGCCGACCGCCGACAACGGCGTGCCTTTCAAACGCTCCGGTGCGAGCCAGACCCGGCTCAGGATAAACACCCCACCCAGCACAAAGGGCAGCCCCGCCAGCGCCATCAACGCGCCTCGCCATGCGCTGCCCTCATGCAATGCACGCTCGCCTTCGGCCGACGCGGCCAGGGTTTCCAGCAGGTGGGTATGCTCGGCGTTCTCCGACACTGCCACTTCCATCACATCGCCAGACAACTGCTCGCGCAGTGCCCGTGGCGCGCTGAAGCAGGCATCGATGTGCGCATTCGCCGCGTCGCTGTCCACCGTGCGGGTTGCGCTGCGCAGGGCATCGTCCAGCGACACGTTCAGCGCTTGCAGGCGTTCGCCGTTGGACGGATGGGAGTCGGTTGGATGGGGTTGATGGATCGCCAGGGCTTCTGGCGGCAGTTGCAATGGACACTCACGCAAAGCCGCGAGCACGGCGTCGGGCAGATCTATCGCCGACCCGGCTTCACACACCGCCAACAATGACTCCTCAACGTGCGGCTGCAACACCGACACCCGCAACAGCGCCGACGCCGCTGCGGCATTGCCGACCAGCCGCGCGCCGGCCGCATCCGCCAGCAATTCGCGCTCGCGGCTCCAGTGGTTCACCGCGTCATCAAAGCGCTGCATGAAAAACACACCGAACATGAACGACGGCCGCATCAGCCGTCCCTGGATAAAATCGCTGGCCAGCATCGTGTCCAACAGCGCTTCCAGGCTGCGATTGACCCCGTCGTAGATTGGTAAAAAGCGCAGGCTGTAATCCGTGTCCTGCCCCGCAAAGTGCGCCAGCTCATGGCCGATCACCGCGCCGACTTCCTCGTGGCTCAGCAGGCCCAGGTACAGCAGCGGCAGATGCAAGGTGCGCCCGCGCAGCCCCGTGTTCGCCGGTTGCACAGTGGCCGCGCTGGACGTCACGTAAAAGCCCTGGGCCAGGCTCACCACAATATGATCCGGCGGCAGCGCGCCGAGTTTGCCCGCCAGCTCGTTCACATGGCGCCACAACCCTGGCGCCTGTTCGGGCGTGACCACCTGCCCGAACATCTCCAACGGTTCAGGCATGAACATCCCCAACATGTGACGCAACTGTTTAAGCAACTGCCAGATCGAGTACAAGCAAAACGCCGCAACCACCCCCAGCACCGCCATCAGCTTGACCTCGCCACTGCCCAGCCGGCCGATATGCCACATCGCCAGACCTTCGTAGCTCAACGCCAAAGCAACCGCTGCCGCCATTGCCACCACATGGCTGACCAGCACGTAAGGCAACAAACGGCTGCCCAGGGAGAACACGTGCAGCAACCTTTCTCGCGACTGCCGCGCCCGGCGTCCGGCCCAGTGCGTGCTGGCCAGCGCTGCCACACCGATCAATGCCGCCAGCAGGCCCAGGCCGAAGACCCACGGTGCGAGGGCGCGTAGCACGCGGTTGATCTTATGGGCCGTGGGCAGTTCGGATTCGATTTTTTCCAGGCGGGAGAGGGCCAGCTGTACGCTGATTTTTTCATGGGTCAGATCGAGCATGGTTGCCGGATCCTTGGCCGCCAGCGCCTGGAGTTGCTGTTTAGCGATGTCCACGGTGATGTGGTAATCGATCATTGCAGTGGTGGTTTCGTCAGCACGCTGACGCTCCCAGCCACCGAGGGCGGCCAGCAACAGCGGGAAAACGACCAGGAGGCAGATCAGTTTCAGGGCGTTCATGGGAGTCCGTTCACGACGCGGAGGGTGTTCAGGTTTATACCGAAAAAAGCGTTCCAAGCCGAGGCGCGCTTCTGTGGGATTGGGTATCTACAACGCTCAATGTGTGGCCCACAACCCTGTAGTGAGCGGGCTTGTCGAATCGTCGCACCGCCCGCGCGCCGGGCTGCGCAGCAGCCCCAATAAAGACACTGAGATTTTCCTGTTAAAACCCAGCGCCTGGCTATGGGGCCGCTGCGCAGCCCTACTTACAGCCCGGTATTCCCAGGCGCCTCCAACACCTTCACGACATCATCAATCACCGCCTTGCTCATCTCCTGCAAATAATGCGACGCCCAGGCATAGCGGTCCGTCTCCTTCGTCATCGCCGCATCTTCGGCGAGCAGCTTGGCAACGTGGAGCAAATCGGAAACATGGTGCAAGGCTTCATGCAGGGAAACACCGCTGTTGACGCGGAACAGAGGTTGGTCGGAGTGAAAGGAGAAAGGGGTGACGCCGAGGGTGGTTAACGCAGATGGATGTGTAGCGGTCATTGGTGGAACTCCCGTATCGATTGAGAGCTACCACGTTCGTTCTCAGGCGAATGGGTGGCAGCTGTGCGCAGGCTGAGAAACCGGAGATACAGGAACCCGGCAGACCCGAAGGTCTCCCACGCACAGCCGCCATTGCACGAATTTTAAGGCGAAAAAAAAACGCCTTCAAAATCGGGTGTTGGGGGCGCTTGGTGCGCCTGCATCTTGCCGGGTTCTCAGGCCCGATCGCTGAATTGGCAGCGATGGGGGGAGGTTAGCGTGGTGAGCGGTGAGGAGCAATCGGGAAAATAGATTGGTTGATTTTTCAGTTTGTCTTGAAGGTTTGCCACATGGCGGGATGTCATTATTTTTTATGGGTAGGCCATAATTATTGGCAATACATAATTCAGCATAAAGGATGGAATCTGGAGTTTTGGCGCGAAAAGGTGTGATTCAACAGGTAGGGAGGTGAAGCGGAAGGGCTGTTTGAGGATGAATATCCCAGAAAAAACGAAGCCTCTGCATTTTTGCAGGGGCTTGGTTTTACATGGTGGCACCAGGAGTCGAACGATCTAATAAGTTATTGAATTAGCTGATTAATACTTAAAGACCTGTGCGATTCTACCTCTAAAACTACCTCAAGGTCCTCGTACGCCTGAGGATCTTGCTTGACGTTACTAACGGCGAAGGGCCGGAGTTGCCCCCACAGCGGCCGGTCATTTGTCTATGAGAGTTGGGCCGTTGATGTGTCAACTATCAACCACGTTAGAGTTAGAGTAGGTCCATGGTGGCCATGGAATCAGCCATGCGGTAGCCCATCGCTTTGTAACCCGCCTGGCGCTTATCCCACATCCTCAGCAGCGCGACATTACCATCGTCAACGAAGTCGATCACTCGCACGTCGGTCTTATCGGCGTGCGTTCGATGCAACCGCCCCGCATATTGCTGAAGGATTCCTTTCCATGAGATGGGCATCGCCAGCACCAGCGTGTCCAACGGCGGGTGATCGAAGCCTTCACCTACTAGTTTTCCTGTTGCCAACAGCACCCGTGGAGCATCTGGGGGAAGGGACTCAAGCTCATGCATACGGGAAATGCGCTGTTTCTTAGGCACTCGTCCATGAAGCGTGAAAAGGTTATGCACGCGCGGCTTCAATTCTAATTCAAGGACATCCACATGTTCCGTCCGCTCCGTTAACACTAGAATTTTTCTACCCTCGCTGTACGCCTGCTCAATCTCCGAGACGATTTTGGCTGTCCGCTCAGAGTCGTCGGCTAGACGCCGAAAAACGTCCTGAATCCCAAAGCCGTCGGGGACCACTATTGGTTTGGGCAGCAATCGAGGCACGACAGAGAGGTCATGGGGCGCACTCGCAGGTCGAGCAGCAGAATGTCGGATCGGTCCGCACTGCATGAAAATAATGGGCTGCTGCCCATCTCGGCGCACTGGGGTTGCAGTGAGTCCCAGTACGTACCGCGCTGTAGCGCTTCTCAGTAGTGCCTCGAATGACACTGCTGATATGTGATGACACTCATCAACGATGATCTGGCCGTAATTTTTTACCTGATCGCTGATCTCGCCTTTTCGCGATAACGACTGCATTACGGCAATGTCGATGATGCCTGTAAGTTTCGCTTTTCCGCCCCCAAGAGTACCAACGACACCATTCCCGACTCTCAAGAACGCCTGCAAGCGCTCTTGCCACTGCCTTAATAGTTCTGTCCGATGCACAAGCACCAACGTGTTAATGCCACGTGCGGCAATCAACGCAGCAGCACTCACTGTTTTACCGAAAGCTGTCGGTGCGCAGAGGATACCGGTGTCATGACTTAGCATTGCGCTGACAGCAGCCTCTTGGTCAGAACGCAGGGTCCCGAGAAAGCTCACGTCGATGGGGTTGCCCGCGAAGCGTTCGTCTTTAAGAATAGGGGTAACCCCGTTTTCCTCTAAAAGCTCCAGCGCAGCATCCAAACAGCCACGTGGTAACGCAATATGTTTGGGGAAGTTCTGGGCACAGCCGATAATCCTTGGCTTGTTCCACACTGACATGCGCATGGCCTGAGCTTTGTAGAACTCAGGATTTTGAAAGGCAGCGAGCCGGACAAGCTGGTTTGCCAATGGCTGTGGCAATTCCGACTTTTCAAAGTAAATTAAGTTAGCCAGCGTGATGTTGACAGCAGCAGGCAACGGGCATGTCAATTTACGTGATCTCGATTCACGATCTTTCCAAGGTTCTGCATCACCTTCGTCATCGACATAGGCGACCCCTAGAGGGTCCCGATTACCCATCGCCTGGCTAATAACGGGCTGGATATCTTCTGGACTCATGCGCTGAATCGATGCCAGGAAGGCCCATTGATCAGGATGAGGCTCAAGCGAGTCGTCTACAAAAACGCTATTGTTTTGGGCTCTGGCCCGCTTTTGTAAAGGGAGCGCGATGAGATTTCCAAAGCCGCCTTTGGGCATATAGTCCTGGTTTGGAAACAGTCGATCATAGGAGCTGAGCGCCAACTGGCGGGTGCGCTCACAGGCACGACTGATGATTGCGGCACCGAGGCGGCGCGCATCGCAGGCAGGAACATTACGCTCAAAGAAAATCCAGCCATGAGCCCCTTGGCCTGAGCGCGATATTTCCAGCGCCACCGGGACGTTCAGCTCATGGCACGACTGTACAAAAGCTTTGGAATCATCACGCCATTCGGCCTCATCGAAGTCGACTGCCAAAAAATAACAAGTGTCATCAGAGAGTAGGGGGTAGATACCAACGACCACTTCGCCCGCCAGATGGCGATAGACCACCTCATCGGTCAGCGGAAGCAGCTGGCGGTTACCGCAGTCGCCACATTTAATTCGGGGCTTCTCACAAACACCAGGCTTCCATTCGTTTGCGCAAGCGGGTGCGTATCCTGATTTGCCTGCCTTGCTTTCCCAGCGGATGGGATAAACGTCCGTCCTACCACGAAACAAGCTTCGGAATAGGGCAAGCTTTCCATCAGTATCGAGTTGCTGTGATTGTTCTGCTTGGACAATCGCTATCTTGACTGGCTCAGCAGGCGGACGCCATTCGATGCCATGAGCATCCAGCAAGGCAACCAATCTTGCATTCTCAGCCCTTAGCTTCGCCACCAGACTAGTGTCTATCACCGCCTTCAGCCTCTACGTCTCAGGTGAAGCCTGTAGCCTTGAGCTACAACCCTCAGTCCATCAGTAAAACATAGAGGTTATCAAACAACAGAGGTTAGGTTCAGGGGCTCAAGAAATCCGCCCTAATCCCAATCAAATTGTTGGCTGGCTCAATCTGCCAGTTAGGGATACAGAGCGCGCAGTTGCTGGCATTCGGCTAACGTTGAAAATTCCAGGATTTTCCTAGGCGCAGAGTGATCAGGCTTGTGGTCAGCAGGTAGTAGTAGCGCGTCGATTTCGAGTTTGAGTTCATGTGGTGGTTCAAAAACCAAACGAGATGCTTTCTTTGCCATGTCCATGGATTATCTCGGTTCCAGCGTTCAGAAATGGCTGCTTGAATAGTCTTGGCCTGGCGGATGTGACGTTCTCGTGTGGCATGTGCTCCAGTCAGTGCCCCAGCCAAGAAGATCTCCATATCGAATGGTTTATTCATACCCGACCACCGATGTACGCCGATACCACGTCGATTCGACCGTGTCCCAGCTCATAGCTGATTTGTAAGCGTGCCTCTCGATCAAGGCATGGATCGAGGCGCCTACCCCTGCCACCGTTGATGGGCGCTAGGTGATGGGTGATCTGCTCATAGCGTTCGCATGCATAAGCCGCGCGCAATTCGTGGAAGCCTTTGAGGTTGTGCGTATGGAGGATGTCTCGGGCGGGGCGTATGACACTCGGTTGGAAATCGAGGTAGCTCTCGTTCGGTGCCAGCAGGTTGCGGCTACCGTCGGGAGAGACCTGTTCGGCGTACCTGAGCGCTTCGCGAATATGGTCATCCACCCTGATCCAACGAGGCGCGGTTGCGCCGCCGCGGCCACCTTTGGTGCCATCCTGGATGTTGATCTTGTCGTAGTGTTCGGCTTCTCTTCGCAGGCGCGGAAGGTCGGCCAAGATGGCCTCGCGCAAGCACATGCCGGTGGCTCGCGCCAACTGGGCGATGGCCGCCGCACGCGGCATTTGGTGTTCGCAGAGCACGTCGAGGATCCGCTTCACGTGTTCGCGGTCTTGGCCTTGCGGCACCGAGCGACGAACACTGTTCCGCCGCATTCCCAGCGTCTTGCTCGGACTGGGCACTTTCACATACTGATCACCGCGAAGTGCGGCCATGGTTCGGTTTACGCTGGACAACCGGTTTTGCGCGGTGGCGATGCTGATAGCGCCTTGTTCAACTTGGTGACGCAGATGACCGGCGTAGTCCAGCAAGATCCGCCAATCAATTTGCCTCGCATCGTTAAACCCGGGCCCATCCTCAGACCGACACCATCGTACAAATGCCAGCCAACGATCACTGTGCGCTTTGACGGTCCCGTAATGCCCTCCGCCGAACATGTCTTTTAACGCCTGCGGCCCGGCATAACTCAGTTGCCGGCCATAGCCAAAATTGCGCCCGCCACGTTTACCTACCAGTGCCATGATCGAACTCCTCTCGAAGCCAAAAAGTTTCAAACCTTCCTCACGTCATCCCGCCACGAATGTTGAGTGTTATCAGGGATCAAGGCCCCTGCGACCTGTGAGGGTTGTCCTCTAACGCAGGACTGGCGGCTCTTTACGACCGGGAGCTTGGGCATCTCATGATCTGACCTCCTGAACACTTCCAAAAAGAAGTGGGTGGGTGGAGGCTGCACTGGCTGACGAGACCAATGCCGCGAGATCCTGAGTCGGGTGAAGGCAGTGATGCGATGACCGGGGCATGCCTGACTGTCAGTCAGGTGCAGTCCATTCCTTGGGCTGCGGCACCATCATCGGCATCGCTGTTGCTGGTGACTTCGGTGTTTGTCACGCCGATTGTCACGAGGGGGAATGCCGCAAAGCCTTGTACAAGTTGGGCTGCAGCAGCGGTAGGAGCGCCCGTCTCTTTCCGGAAGAAAGAGACGGGCGCAGGTTGGCGCAAGGAAATGGCCAAGCGGATAGGTTGCTGCAGGGCAGCTATGCAAGGGGATGAGTTGCCGCAGTGGGCACACTGGTAAAAGTAGGCATCCATCACATCGCTGTGACCGTGCGAGCCGCCGGACGCTAATCGCACTTTGGGAGAACCACCACGGTGTGGCGTAGCCTTAAAGGTTCTGGCTACCTGGGTTGCTGTCAACGACAGCACTTGCCCGATCTTTTCTACGCCTGTGGATAATTTGGGTCAAGGCTCGAATTTTCGGGAATTCTGCGGCTGTGGATGAAATTATCCACCGGTGGAAATCAGTGGTTTTCCACAGACAGTTGCGTGGGCTTTAGATTTTTTAAGTGAGGTCCATCCAAGCAGGGCGGCTTTGCAGCCCCGCTTGGATGGACCCGCGTGGACAAGCGGGTCATCGAGATTTCGAGAACGTACGCTTACTTTACTACGCCGCGATTAGCTTTTGGCCGTGTGATGTTCGCGCAAAGTCGTGAGGAGTGACATCCTCCTGCTGATTGGTGACTGGAAATCGGCTCCACCAGTTGATGATCAGTCTCCGCTCGTCGAGTTGCGTGCGACTATGGAAGACTGAGTACAATCCCCGCACGTATGTCTTTTCTTCGACCTTTTGCAGCTACGTGAAGCAGGCTGATCATTTAGGAAGTCTTTGATGTCACTCAATCCCCACACCCTTGAAGACCTGCCCTCGCTGGTTGAATCTGTCGAGCTCGAATGCAAGCTCGCTCAGGGGCAGGATGGGAAGGGAGAGTTGCCTAAGGATTTCTGGTTAACCTACTCCGCTTTTGCTAACACTCAGGGTGGGGTGGTACTGCTTGGCGTGCGCGAGAAGGATGGGCAGTTCAGCGTTGCAGGCCTATCAAATATCGAGAAAGTACGTACTGACCTGTTCAATACCCTCAACAATCCGGCCAAGGTCAGTGTCAATCTGCTGACTGACCGGGAGGTGGTCGTAAGAGAGCTGGAGGGCAAGCAGGTACTTGAAGTGAAAATCCCGGCGGCTTCGCGTAAGCAGAAGCCGGTATTTCTCAATGGTCAGCCGCTAGGTAACACTTATCGTCGATTACATGAGGGTGATCGGCGTTGCTCTGAGGAAGATGTTCGCCGCATGTTCGCAGAGCAAGTGGAGGACTGTCGGGACGAGCGGATTTTGCCAAATTACGACTTCGCAGACATCGATCCGGACAGTCTGCGTATCTACCGCCAGATGCTTAGCGACATAAAGCCAGGCCATCCAGCGCTGGAGCACCAAGGGATTGAGTTTCTCCGACAGATAGGCGGCTGGCGAAAGGACCGAGCGAACGGAGTCGAAGGGCTGACTCTGGCAGGTTTACTCATGTTCGGACGCTGGCTTTCGATCCAAGAGAGTGTGCCGCATTACTTTGTGGACTATCAGGAGCGGCCGTACGCCAAAACAGAACTACGTTGGGTGGATAGGCTCGTCCCTGATGGAACCTGGTCAGGAAATCTGTTTGATTTCTACCGGCGGGTTTATCGCAAGTTGGTTGAGGACTTAAAGGTACCGTTCGCTCTCAAAGGTGATCAGCGCCAGGATGACACACCGGTACATGAAGCTCTGCGCGAGGCTTTGGTTAATACCTTGGTCCATGCCGACTATACCGGGCGGGTTTCTGTGTTAGTCGTGAAGCGTCCTGACTTGTTTGGTTTTCGCAATCCCGGCGGCTTACGTTTACCCCTTGAGCAGGTGTTGCAAGGTGGTACCAGCGATTGCCGGAACAGGCTAATGCACCAAATGTTTCTTCTTATCGGCCTTGGCGAGCGTGGTGGTTCTGGGGTTCCAAAAATCTACAGCGGGTGGCGCAGCCAGCATTGGCGACCGCCAGCCCTTTATGAAAAGCCCGAGCCCGAGCAAACCCTGCTTGAGCTTCGTATGTTGGACTTGCTTCCTGACGGGGTGGTGGAGCAGTTACGAGAGCGATTTGGAGTTCGTTTCGAGAGCTTGGAACATACTGCCAGGTTGATTTTGGCCACGGCCGCGATTGAGCGGGTGGTCAGCCATAATCGTCTCCTTGAGATTTGTGATACTCATGCTCATGACTTGAGCCAACTGCTTGCGCGGTTGGTACGCGAGGGATTCCTTGTGCCCGACGGGCGCTCACGGGGCATGATTTATCACCTGCCGGGTGAGCAACTGCCTACGCCGGAGCAAGTGTTCGCAGGTCCGCTACAGAGCTCTGAACATTACGCCGGCAGCTCCGAACATAACGGGACTAGCTCCGAACATAACGCAGGTAGCTCCGAACATAAGGTCGAGCTGGATATGCAGCGAAACGATGATGGCTGCTTGTTGAGCGATCATATTGACGCGCCGCTGATCGATGCTTTGGACAGGCTTGATGCAGGGTTTCGAGAAAAGCTCGAAATACTGGCTGAGGAGCCGCGCAATCGAGAGCGCATGCAAAAGGATCGTATGCAACAGGTGATTATCACCCTATGCAAGGAACACTATCTGACGCTCAACGTTTTGGCTAATTTGGTAAAGCGCAGTCCAGATGCCCTCCGTCAGCAGTACCTGAATGGAATGGTGAAAAGTAGGCAGATTCAGTTGGCATTTCCGTCCAAGCCGACTCATGAAAGGCAGGCGTACAAAGCGTACGTTGGTGGGCAGGACGAGGAGTAGGCTAACGGCCTACTCCCTCAAGCGGCTTTTCGCCTTGAGCCGCGTGACGTTCGTCCCGGTCTGGTTTGCAAATTCGTGTGGGGTGACATGCTCCTGTTGATTCGCCTCAAGGTACCGGATCCACCAGTTCATGATCAGCCTGCGCTCCTCAATGAACTCGGCCTTGTGGATGTATGCGGCGCGGACGTTGTTGCGTTCCTTGTGGCTCATCTGCCGTTCAATGGCTGTCTCCGACCACAATCCTGACTCAATCAGCGCGCTACAGGCCATCGACCGAAACCCATGCCCGCATATTTCGGCTTTGGTGTCGTACCCCATCTTCCTGAGTGCGCTGTTCACCGTGTTTTCAGACATGGGTTTCCAAGGCTTGGCATCGCCTGCAAACACTAGGTCGAATTCGCCGGTGAGGGCGTGGATCTGTTCAAGCAGGGCCACGGCTTGCGGCGATAAGGGTACAAGGTGGATGTCCCCGGCCATCTTCGTACCCCTTGTTGAAAAAGGTACTCCGTCCAACGCGGGTCGAGTGTCCGGTATCTCCCAGGTGCCGCGTTTAAGGTCGAATTCGCTCCAGCGGGCGAATCGCAGTTCGCTGGAGCGTACGAACACATGCAGCGAGAGCATGACCGTCAGCCGGGTAAGTGCGCGGCCTTTGTAGGTGTCGATACGTTCCTGCAATTCAGGCAGACGCGATAAGGGTAGAGCGGGGCGATGAACCACTCTCGGGGCTTTGATCAAGCCTTCAAGATCGTAGGCAGGGTTTGCCGTGATCTGCCGAGAACGCTTCGCCTCGCGCATGATGCTTTGCAGGTAGTTTTGTACCCTTAAAGCGACGTCAATCGTGCCACGCTTCTGGATCGCTTCCAGAGGTTGCATCAGGTCATGGGTGTCCAGATCGACAATAGAGCGAGCGCCGATCAGCGGGAAGACATGGGTTTTGAGGCGGCTCAGGACGGTCTTGGCATGGCCCGGAGCCCATTTGGCAGACATCGCTTTGTGCCAGTCCAGCGCGGCGCTTTCAAAGGATCGGCCTTTGATTGCGGCCTGCGTCTTGGCTTGGTGTTTGGTCTCTATGGGGTCGATGCCTTTCGCAAGCATCCGCTTGACCTCCAGGCGCTTCTTGCGCGCATCGGCGAGGCAGACCACGGGGTAGTTGCCGAAGGAGGTCAGTCCTTCACGACCATCAGGTTTTACATACCTGAAACGCCAGCCTTTACGGCCATTGGGTTGGACTAGAAGGTAGAGGCCGTCGCCGTCGAAAAGCTTGTAGGCGCGGTCGGTGGGCTTGGCTGAGCGGCAAGCCGAATCGGAGAGTGGGGCAGTGGTGCGCGACATAAGGGTACTCCTCCCTTTATCGAATGACCTTATCCCTATCTTTATCCTTAAAACGGCTGGTATCCATAAGATTTTGGCGGAATCCGACGGAACACCAAAACGAAAAAACCCGCCAGAAGGCGGGTTTTTCGGGGGTTCCAGAGATTTTGAAAGCCTTCTCTGGAACCTTGTATGGTGCCGGCACCAGGAGTCGAACCCGGGACCTACTGATTACAAGCTAGGTGCTCAAAACATAGAAATCAGTGAGTTACGTGATTCCTTGTTACGTGCTGGCGCGCCAAAACCCGCGTAGAAAGCGGGCGATAGTACTCTTGTTACGTGGAGTTTCCTCAGTTCCCTGACGGTGAGACGGTGGGGATGCTCAGGTCATAGACGTCCATCATTTTGGGATCTCGGTGACCGCTGGCTTCCTGCTTGTCCGCCCGAGTGCCCACAGTGTCTGTAATGCCACGTCGTTTCAGGTCGTGAAGGGCAAACCGCTGTTCTGGCGTGATGAACTCGTCCGCCAGTGCAAGGGTGATGAAGCGTTGCCAGGCCGTGTCTAGGCTGGTTTTGCGAAGTGGTCCACCATGGCTGGCCACGATGATGTTCCTGCGTGACGGCATGATCGGAATTGCCGTTTTGCGCTTACCCCATACCTTGGCCCGATAAGCTTTAGCGTTGTCCCAAGCTTTGCGCAGACGTGGCGTCCAGCGCACGATGTTGTCCCGACTGCCTTTGCGGCGGTTGGTCATTATTCCGCTTTCCAGCTCGTTTTCGTCGGTGAGCGTCACAACCTCGATGCCGCGCAACCTGCAGAGGTACGCTAGCTCCATGACGTAGCCAAGGTATTCGGGACAGCCGCCTTTCTCGTTGCGCTGCAGCAAACCTCTGGCAATTGCCCGGTCGATGAGAGCATCCATAACCAGGTGATTCGGCAGGCGGCGCTGTTTGCGCTCCACGGGCGCTTCGATGCCTAGGGCTGGGTTCACTTCCAGGAAGCCGCGATTGCGGCCCCACTGCAGTACACGGCGCAGGTACCGCAACGCGTGCGCGGCTTTCGACGGCGTACCTTCATCCGCCAGTCGGTCAACGATTCGCTGCACCAGGGCAGAAGTGAATTTCCGAACAGCCAGATCCCCCAGCGGTTTTCCCAGCTTGGTGGGAATGTTCAGAAGAACATCGCGGGAATAGCAATAGTCGTCGTGGGTTTTTGAACTGAGCTTTTTGTAACGATCACTGTCGTGGAACTGTGCGCAAACGTAGCGAAGCGTTCCCCGGCCAACGTTGGACGCCTCGTCCATGATCTGGTGCAGCTCTGCCAGCGAAACGCTCGCCGGAGCAATGTTACGCCGGCGCTGTTTGCCCGTCTCGTCACGATGAAGGGTGTACCAGACCCCTTCGTTTCGCTGGTCAAAGTAAACGGCCGCTGGCAGAGCGGCCTGATCGATGTGAGCGGGAATGTGCGGATTATGCTTCCGCTTTCTTGCTTTCCTCATAGGATGTCGGCGTCGTACCGCTCTGCAGCGGCAGGCTCCAAGCCTGCGGCATGGTTGATAAGGTCCAGCGTTGTCCATGGTCCGGTACGGCCACGGAACAGCCGGACGCCCTGGTCGATCAGCGAGCGTTCAACATCAGACCGGCGTTGGTAGCCGGTGATGCGCTGCAGATCGGTGAATACCAGGACGTTGTCCGATCGGGAATTCATTGCTTGCCCTCTGTAAGCTGGAGCACCCCGGGCAGTCTAGCGCTGCAACCGGGGCATGGTTGTTAGAAGTTGGGATGCAAACTGCTGGACTATTGATTGCCCAGAAGCTGCGACACAAATGCCCTCTCAACTGCAGTGAGATCACCTTGCAGGTGTGCCATGGTGGTGACCGCCTCGAGGCGGATCCTGGCGTCGGGTGTCTTATGGACCTGGTAATCGAAAAGCGCGGTACCGACGATGCGGATGGCCATCAGGTGTCGAGCTGCTTGCATGCTATCGGTCGGCCCTGTGGTAGCCTTATCGCTGCTGCTGCTTTGGTGCTGTGCTTGCATGGTCTTGCCCTCAGTGGTGGCTGGTGTCGGGGAGCTGTAACTCCCCTGCACCGTTCTAATTACCGGCGTTCGCCGGAAGTTTTTGGTTGCACTTGCCTAACCAGGTGAATCACCAAGTTCTCCAGCTCGATTACTTCGTCCATGGCTGACTGCCATTCCAATACCGCCTGGATCTGCTGCCTTGTGCACTGCAGAACCAGAAGCTCTTTCTCCGTGGCACCACGGACTTCCAGAATCTCGACCAGGCCAGCGGCGCTATATGCCTCGGCGTGTACCAGCTGGCTGGCCTCGCCAATCCACTGCTGCAGCTCCATCATGTGTTTGAGCTGTTTCGTAGCGCCGTCCCGACCTTCGCCGGTGATAATTTGTATGTGCATTGGTGTTGCTCCCGGTGGTGGTCAGTCGCTTCGAAACATCCAGCAGCGAACGGTTTTTGCTTTGTCGAACGCGTCCTTCGCCCGTGCCGAGCAAACGGTGCGATTGGTCTCAAGGAACTTGGGGCATTTGCTGGTCTTGAGGTGGCGTTTAAGTTCGGTCAGATCCGGAACTTTCTGCCGTTTATTCGCCGCCATTTCCGCGAACTCGTTCAAGTTGACGGCGATCAGGCCGTCAGTTCGGGAGTGGTTGAGATCCCCGTCAGGCCCGTTGAGGTAGTCGAACAGTTCCCAAAACTCCACAACGACGGAGTGGTCGGCGTTAATGGCCAGTTGGCGATCTTTGGCCATGCTTTGAATCTCGGCGTGAGCCGCGTCCACCTGGTGTTTTTTCAACGGGACGACGTGCACCAGGGCGTCGACCAGGGCGTGCAGTTGGGCATGATTTTTTGCGATCCGCACCGTGCGGATTTCGGGCAGGGCGAGCAATTGCTGTTCGTACTTGGGCCCCTTTTCGCGGACAGTTTCCATCACTGCGCTTTCCATCATGGTGGACTTCACCAGGAAGCCGCTGACGCGATCCACCGGCATGCGCTCCAGCTTTTCCACCAATAGTTTGGTCTGAGGTGTCTGGCCTTCTTTCGTCATTGCAATGTGCACAAGCCGCTGCAGGATGGGCTCTGACGCATTGACAGCGTGGTTCTGGCCAATGACCACGGCCGCACGGAAGGGCGGTTCCCGAGTGTCATTGCCGTTGTTCTTCACACCGGTGGAGCGGACGCTACGCCCGTTATAAGCGGTTTTCAGTTCGTCCCAGTCGTACTGTCTGGTCTGGCTGCCGTCGGTCTTTTCCCGCTCGGATTCAATCAGCACCACCGGCAGATTGGCGACCTGGGCGAAGTTACGAGCCCGGGCTACCGGTGTGCCCTTGGTTGGGTCGAAGCCCTCGTAATCGCTCCGGCCGCACAGCTTCCACAGGAACTCAATCAGGGTGGATTTGCCGGCACCTGGTTCGCCGATGATCTCCATGAACGGGTAGCTTTTCTGGTGTTGCCGGATTTGCTCGGCAAACAGGGAACCAAACCAGAAAGCGAGCGCTACCAGGCCCTTGGCGCCGAAGCATTCCCATATGATTTCAAGCCATTCAGTCTCAAACTTCTGCAGGTCGGTGTTTAGGTTGAGGATCACGGACTGGCTCAAGGTCTTGATGCTGAGCCGGTCCATATCGAAAAAATCTTCCTCGTTAAGCTTGAACACTTTCCCGTCGCGCACCGCCACGTCGCCATAGACGTACGCACCGTGTTCACGGGTATATCCAGTGAAGTCGATGGTCTGCACAGTTTTCAGAGCGTCGGTTTGTTCTTCAATGAACGCATCCAGTTGTTGCGTGGTACCGGTGAACATCCCGCCCGGGGCAATGCCGAGTAAGCGCTTCTTGAACTCTGCAGACGATGCGATCTGAGAGCTGGTGAAGGTGTTCTTAATAGGCGCGGCGTCATGTGCAAAAGTGATGCGGAAGTAGTACCAGGACTCGTCCGTGAGCTTGTTTTCCTGGTAGTACAGCGCTTTGGGATTACATGTAGCGATACGCTGCAGGGCGCCGCACTGCTGCATGGCCTTGGCACGCATCTGCTTATTGTTTAATTGCTGGTCGTCGTGGTGTTCGCTGTCCTCAAGTTCCTGAATCGCCTTGTTGTACTTCTCCAAGTCGAGCTTGAACCAGTAGAGGCGGTTGCCGAACTCCAAGTGGAATTCGCTACGGCGCTTCCAATCGAACATCACCAGGGCCTTCTCCGTGGCGTTGTCGGCGATCAGCAGAGCGCCGTGGTGCCGGGCTGTGGTGATGTCCTTGTCAAACTGGGTGTCGCGCTTGGCGCCCTCGTCCAGGAACTGCCAGCGCTGGTGCAGATCGTTCCAGTCGACCTTCCGGTTGTCCCGCTGGGGAATTTGTGCAGCTTCGCAGGTGAAGCCCAGTTCACGCGCCATACGCACCCATCGCTTCGTATAGGCGTGTGCACCTGGCTCGTTGTCCAACGCCCACACCAGCTTCGGCAAGTTGCCTGGACGCGCTGCCACGATCGCCTGCAGCGAGTCGGCCGGGAAGGCGTTCGAAGACATAGCTGATACGGCAGCAATATTGTGATGGACCAGGGCGATGGCATCGAAAATGCCTTCAACGATCCAGATTTCTTTCGCTTCCAGGACGTCGACGCACGGCGGGCACCACCAGGTGCCACGATAGCTTTCACCCGGTGCGAACCGGGCTTTCATCTTTCCGAAGCGGGCTGGTTTGTCGATCAGGCGTTCCCAGTAGCCGCCTTTCTCCAGGGCGAAACGAACTGTGGCGCTGCCGGCGTTGTGCTGCCCTGAATAGTGGGAGTCCTGGGTGAACCAGCCGGCGATCAACTCGATGTTGAATCCGCGACCAAACTCCAGATAGGCGCGGGCTGTGGCGGTGGGTGCGTTGTCCGTCGCCGGCGCACGTTTGCTCCAATCTTCAAACAGATCGTTGTAAATTTCTTTGACGTGCAGGGTGTGGCCGCACTTCTCAGATCGGCCGCAGATCACCAGCCAGGGTTTGTCATGACGCGAATACAGCTCACGCTTGTGGCACTTAGGGCACTCACCACCGCGCATGTAATCGGTATCTTTGCGATGTTTCAGGCCGTAGTCGGATTCCAGGCGCTGCAGCACATCGTGACGAAGATCTTCTTTCATGGGGTTACTTCACTGCTTTGAGGCTGTGGGACAGGGCTGCCATCAGGCGTTTTTGCGCTGCCATTACCGGGACGTGGGCGAGGATTGCGCCGTGGCGAAGACCGTCCGCTACAAGGCGGAATTGGTCGTCGTACCAATGTTCATTGAGGCTCAAGCGATACTGTTCACGCAGCGCGGCCAGCAACGCTTCGGCCTCGGCCGGGGGCAGTTGAGTGGTGACAATTACGGCGTTTACCATCGTGAAACCTCGATTTCGGGCGCAGCTCACCCAAACCCACGAGATGTGGGGCCGGCGTTTGTTTGGATTGGGGGTTACGAGTGCGCGGAGCGCAGACGCACGTTGTCCGGGGTGTTCAGGACGCGTTGATAGATCAGGCTGACAGGCACTGACCAGCAATGCCCTTTGACTGGATCGCGGATTACAACAACGGTCTCGGTGCTGTGGTCCAGGATGAGGCGCTGGCGGAAAGCGATTTCTATCAGCTCGATGTGGGCAAGGGAGGTTAGTTTGGTTGCTACCGATTCCGCTACGTCGAAGCTGGCCACCAGGTGGTTAATGGCGCGGTTAAGAAGCGCAGACAGATCGCTCAGGTGTTCGGCTTGATGGCGCTCAAGGAAAGCTAGGGCGGCGTTCTGCATGCATTCCTGATAGTCGAGGGCATTAGTTTGGGTGGTCATTTGGCTTTCCCCGATTTGGCGCGGTAGAGATCGATCGCGGCATACACTTCGGCGGTGCGTGCGGCCATGTGCAAGGTATGGGCGTTCTGGATCAGCTCGGCCTCAACGTCGGTTATCACCCCGTCATCAAGCGCCTGGGCAATGATCTGGTCGACCGTCCCTTGTTTGGCTGAACTCTGCATAGCCCGTGCGTACATCTCCACGTTATCCAGTCTGTCTGGATGGACCACTGGGACGAACATGCCGCCGTACATTGCTGCGACATAGTTGGGCAAGTGGTGAGTGCCCGTCACCTGCTCCAACTGGTAGATCTGCGCATCGGTCAACGGGCGGCAGCTGTTGTTCTCATAAGCATGGTTATCAAACTTTTTGAGCGGCAGGCCGATCCGGGCGGCGGCACATTCGCGGCCACCTGAGTAGCTGCAAATGATCGCGCTGACCACTTCCCTACGCGTCTTTAGAACACGACTTTTCATCTTCTGCTGTTCCCTCAGTGCGCTGGCCATTACTGTGCAATCACGCCGTCTTTGATACCGAGCAGTACGGCGGCGCGATGTGCCTCCCCCCGGCGACCTTTTTTACGACCGTTCAAAAGGTCGCTGACCAAATTCTTATTCAGTGAATGAGTGCGGCAGAACTCCGCAATACTCATCCCTTTGCGATCCAGAGCCTCCCGGGCTTGCTCGGGTGTAAGGGTGGCGGGCATAGTGTTCGCTCGTGTGCGTTCGTGTGGATTCGTGTTTGTACGGCGCCGATTATGACCAATTTATTTGTCCTGTAAAGGGGCTTAAGTTTGAAAAATTTGTCATCGGGAGAATTCCCAGATGTAAGTGCGGGCGAATGCTTGCGCGAAGAAAGAGCCCGTTTGGGCCTCAAACAAGAAGAAATGGCGCAGATTGGCGGCGTAACCCGTAATACCCAGGGCAGCTATGAGCGTGATGAGCGGCGTCCGGATACGGGCTATCTGAAAGCCTTGCATGCTGTGGGTCTGGACGTCCTTTACGTTGTAACAGGCGTACGGACCCCTATACCTGTTGGGGATCTGGCCGAGGATGAAGAGGTGCTGGTCAGGCGTTACCGAAGCATGCCGTCGGATGACCAAAAATCTGTGCGTCGATTCATCCAGGCGATCGCCGACGACGTGGCAAAAAGTTCGAATTAAGTTGTAACAAAACTTGTATCGCATTCAGGTCTCCTTAGTTCTAAAGCGAATCCCTGCTCCGATAACGTCGATTCAGCAATGCATTTATGGAGTAAAAAGCATGTTGGATCGCACGAACAATGAACGCGCCTGCACCGAAGGCCTCGAGTTTGAATGGCTCGCCCTTTCCAAAATCGAACGTAATTTCATCGGCTTTTATCGGCAGTTGAATGAAGAGGATCGAAAGCAGCTCATACGTCTTACGGAGGCCCTGGCAACCGTTCCAGAAGAGTCGGTAGCGAGTTGAACCGTTACATTAAAAAACTTCCGGCATAGCTTGGTCGCCGGCCTCATTGGTCGGCGTTTGGGTCAGTTTCACGCAGCTCCAAGTTGGTCAAATAGCTCGCGCTGCTTGGCCCTGGGCATATCCCTCAAGCGATCAAACAGCATTCTTTCGTAGGATTGAGCGGAAGGGCTGAGCGTGTGCGAAAACGTCAAATTCGCTACCCATGTGTGCCCGCACGTTGCGTCGAGGCACTGGCAATAAAGTTTGGCAAAGTCCCGCGACAGTTCCTCGCGTGAGGCAATCCGGCCCTTGTTCCCGCATTTGCATACAACTCTCATTGTGTCCCTCCCCAGGGCAGCCAATAGCCACTATTTTGCCATATTTTGTAGTGGCAATAGCTGTTTTAAGACGTTTGCCCAGTGTTATCGACTGGTGTTTTGGTTTCTTGCCAGGATATTTTCCTGTCTCGTCGCAGCGTGTCATTCAGTTGGTTGAACAGCTGGCAAATCGGCCTGATCTCGTTGCTGGTGTACACGCGATCAATCTTCTCGATGTCGCCAAACCCCCCGTTGTTTTCCGGGATGATCCCAGCCAGGGCAGGGTTCATACGCCAGGCGGCGATCACATCGTTTCGGGTTATGTTCTTCACCTTTTCCAGCTCGTCTTTGGCCTGGAAGTCCCCCACGGGGATGATCTGGATCGCGTTTTCCTTGCCGTTGGGGATGTTGACGAACATTGAGCGGAAGTTGCCCACGCCCTTGCTCGCGCTGATCTGCGCGCGCAGGTTGTCCTCGTCTTCCTCGGTCAGGTCCGGGTCGTTGGTGTAGAAGATGTAGCCCGCGTGCGCGCCGTTGCTGTAGTAGCGTCGGCGGAACAGGGTCGCGGCTTCGTTGAGCAAGAGTGCCTGCAGGCCGCCCAGGTAATCGGGTACGCCGTAGATGTTCTGTTCTACGTCGTAGTCCAGGACATGTTCGATTTCGTCCTGGTCGAAGTCCATGAACTTGTTGTCCTTCAGCAGCATCCTGAATCCGCCGTCGACCTTCACCCGCATGTTGATCGCCGGCAGGTGTTGCATCTCCAGCACTTCGCCAAAGGCGTTGGTATCGCGATAGAAATACGCCTCGCCGAAGACCATGTAGTCGAGGCTCGCCCGGCCCATCGTCTGCGTGCTGCAGCCCTCGGACGGGATGAACTCACGCAGCAGCAGGTTGCGTTTGAACTTCGGAATGGCACCGTGGTGGGCGTTGGCGCGCAGCAGCTTGGCTAGGCCCGCCCGCGACACCGGCGGCTTGTAGATCTCGCCGTCGTCGCTGAGGAACACCCCCAGGTACTCGCCGATGTTGCCGGACAGCACCTGTTCGGGTTCCCCGAAGGTGAACGCCCGCATGGGCTGTGGCTGTCGTGCTTGTTGGCTGGCTTGGGGCTTTTTGTGTCGAGGCTTGGGCATTGGTTCCGCTCGTGACGTAGCGGCTACGGCGCCGCTTGTTGGTGTTGAGGGGTTCATTGAACAGGGCGTGCATGATTGACCAGGCGATGTCGGCGTGGCCGGTGGCGTCGGTGCGCGAAGCGCTGTAGGTGACCTGGCCACTGGTGGTGGTGCCGCGCTTGATGGTCAGGAACGCCTGGGCGATGTCCGTCCAGCCGGCGTCCCACTCGATGCGACTGCCCTGGATCGTGTCCTGGGCCTTGAGGACCAGCAGGTTTTTGGTCTCAAGGCTGTAATGGATCGGCGTGGCTTTCGGGTAGAAGTCACGTACCAGGTCGAACACGCCATAGCCCACGCCGGTGATGTCGATACCGATGTGCTGGACGTTGAAACGCTCGGTGAGCTTTTTGACCTGGGCGGCCTGGTAATTGAACGAGTGCCCACGCCAGCTGTGCTTTTCCAGGATGCGGAATTTCGCCCCGGGTTCCAGCGGTGGGGCGACCACCACGCACGTGGCGTCGTCGCGGGTGCGGCTCGGATCGTAGCCAAGCCACACTGGGCTGTTGCCGAAAGGTCGATCCAACTCCGGGTTGTAGTCTTCCCACAACGATAGGTCGGAGTAGCAGCGCTCCAGATCCTTGAGCCCGAACGCGCTTTGGCTGCTGTCGATGAACTTGCAGTAGAACAGCTGCTGGAATTTGTCTTCGTCGTACTCCAGCTGCAGCTGCTCCAGGTCGAACAGATCGCAGCCGCCATCGATCGCATCCTGGATGGTGATGGTCTTGCGCCATTGGCCATCGGGGCACAGGGCGCCCTGGGTGTAGGACGCCTCGGTGGGCCAGATGCCGCCGGCTTTCTTGCCGCGTTTGCTGTTGCGGAATTCCTCGCCCGACCAGAACGGGTACGCCTGGTGCGACACCGCGCTGGGTGTCGAGAAGTAGGTTTTGCGCCACTTCTTGTGGGTGCCCATGGCGCTGGCCACGGTGCTGAGTTTTTCGAAGTCGCGGATCCAGAAGTACTCATCCACGTACACATGGCCATGGTAGCCCTGGGCGGTGCTGCTGTTGGTCGACAGGAAGCGCAGTTCGGCGCCGTTGCTGAGCGTGATCGGGTTGCCGGTCAGCTCAATGTCGAACCACTGCTTGGCAAATTGGATGATGTAGCTGCGGAAGATCTCCGATTGCGAGCGGCTGGCCGATAGGAACACTTGGTTATCGCCAGTCAGGACCGCATCCATGAACGCTTCGCCGGCGAAGTAGTAGGTCAGACCTACCTGGCGACTTTTGAGGATGTTGCGGATCCGGCTCGTCAGCGGGTTCTGCTTGGCCGCGAACAGCTCCTGCTGATAGCGGTACATCTTGCTGATGAACTTATCTAGGAAGTCGATTTCGGTCAGCCCGCTGATGTCGTTCTTGGCCTTCTTTTCCTTTTTCCTGTCGCTGCCTTCGCCACGGCTGGAGCGTTCGCCACGCGAGCGTTTGCGCGGTTCCTGGGGCTCGTCCAGGTCGTCGCCGTTTGATGGCGCCACCGGTGCGGGCTTGGCCGCTTGTTTCAGCAGTCGTTCGCGAACAAGGGTCAGTCGGTCCAGCTCGTTCAGATCGTCTTTGGACAGGCTGCCGACTTTGTCCAAAAGCAGGGTGATTCGCCGGCCGACGGCGGTGAGCGGTTCTTCGTCCGACAGCATGTCTTCCCAGCCACCCTGGCGGATCCAGTAGTAGACGATCCGGATGTTGGGCAGGTTGAGCTGCGCCTGAATTTCCTTGGCCTTACAGCGGCGTAGAAACAGGCGTTTGGCGGCTTCTTTAACTTCGGTCGAGTAGTACATGGCCCGCAGTCTATGCGGCGAAAACGCCGGAAACGCGGGGTTAAATTCCGTGATTCTCCTAGATGTTGGATCTAGGAGAAACGCGCATTTGAACCGTTTGTTTGAGCGCCGGCGGCTCCCTATCTTGGCGGCTCATTCAACGATTGAGCGCAGTTATCGCCCATGCCCCGTTCCCTTGTTTCGTTCTGGAAACGTGTCGCCACCAGCGGCATCACTGCCGATGGTCGCGAGATCCTTCCCCAGGAGCTGCGCGACATCGCTGAAACCTACAAGCCTTCGAAATACACCGCTGTGATCTGGTGCGAACACCAGCGCTCTGAAGGTTCCTTTGGGACCGTATACGCGGTGCGTCTGGTTGAAGAGGGCGACGACCTGGAAGAGGGGCAGATCGCCCTGGAGGCGCAGCTCAAGCCCAACGACCGACTGCTGTACCTGAATGACCAGGGGCAGAAGCTGTTCACCAGCATTGAGATTTGGCCGAATTTTGCGGGTAGCGGCAAATCCTACCTGACCGGTCTGGCAGTGACCGACACGCCGTCGAGTCTCGGCACTCAAGAACTTTATTTCACCCGCCAAACCAACAAAGCGACGTACTACGCCGCTGCCGTTGAGCTGGGCGCCTTTGAAGAGGAGCCCCAAGGTGAAGTGGGCAAGCTGATTGGTTTGCTTACTGGCTTTTTCAAGCGCTTCGCGACGGACGCCGAGCCCGTCGAACCCACCACCCCAACCGAGACCCAACCCCCTATGGATGAAGCTACCGCAACGGCCCTTAAGGCCCTGCTGGCTCAACTGCTGATTGTCGCTGCCGGCATTCAGGCCGTTATTGAGCCCGTCGCCGAAGAAGCTCCAGAGCCTGAGGCCGCTCCGATCGATGACGTTCAAGCCGCTGTCGACGACATCGTGACCACCGCCGAGGGCGAACGCGAGTTCAGCCGCAAGGGCGGCGCCACGAACAAGGCATTGCTGGCGAGCATGGCCGCACTGCAGAAGCAATTCACCGCTCTGCAGAACAACTCTACCGGTCGCCAGTTGCCGCGCAACCCTGGCCCGGTAACCACCGTCAAACCGCGGGTGCTCTGACATGGCCTATTCGTTGAGCGCCTACGGCGCCAAGATGTACGCGCAGCTGCAACTGGCCATCGCTGAAAGCTACGGTGTGGAGTTGGCCAGCAAGCACTTCAGCGTCGACCCGACCATTGCCCAGGAGCTGAACGACGCCATCACGGCCAAGTCCGACTTCTTGGGGCGTATCAACGTCATTCCGGTGACCGAGATCAAAGGCCAGAAGGTCTTCATTGGCGTGTCGGGCCCGGTCACTGGCCGGACCAACACCAAGACCACCGATCGCGAAGCCAAAGACGCATCGTCGTTGGATCAGTCCACCTATGAGCTGTCTTCCACCGAGTCCGATGTTGGCCTGCCTTACGCCAAAATCGATGCCTGGGCTAAGTTTCCGGACTTCCACCAGCGCTATTCCGCTGCCGTACAAAAGCAGATCGCGCTGGACCGCATCATGGTCGGCTTCCACGGCACCCATGCTGCCGTGCAGACCGACATCGAAAAATACCCGATGCTGCAGGACGTCAACAAAGGCTGGCTGCAACAGGCCCGGGAACAGATCCCGGCCCAGGTCCTCAAGGAAGGCAAGGTCGCCGGCAAAGTCACCCTCGGCGCCGGTGGCGACTATGCCAACCTCGATGCCCTGGTGCACGACACCAAGCAGCTGGTGGACGAGCGTCTGCGCGATGCCGGCGACCTGATCGCGATCATCGGCACCGACCTGCTGGCCGCTGACAAGGCCAAGCTGTATTCGAAGCAGGGCGACACCCCGACCGAAAAAGAGCGCATCGAAGAAGCCCAGGTGATCGCCACCTATGGCGGCTTGCCGAGCTTTAGCGTGCCGTTCTTCCCGGTCAACGGTGTGGTCGTCACCAGTTGGGACAACCTATCGATCTACTTCCAGGACTCCAGCTGGCGTAAGCAGACCGTCGACAATCCAAAGCGCTCCCGCGTTGAGGACTACAACAGCCGCAATGAAGGTTATGTGATCGAGCAGCTGGAAAAGTTCGCCATGACCGAAAACGTGGAGCTTGTGGCGTGAGTCTGGCCCTTGCGCACAAGCGCCGCACTATCGCGCTGGGAGGCGCCGCCATTACGGCGGCTGCCGTCTCCGCAGCGCTTCCTTACTCGCCGGCGGAAGCCCTGAGCAGCCCCGCCAATGCACGCAAGCACCTGCTGCTGCAGGAAGCGGCCTTGGACCAGGACCTGGCACGCATCAGCGCGATCAATGGCCTGGCAGGACGCCAGGCACTTAAACGCGACGAGCTGCTGCCCAAGTACCAGGAGTACGTCCAGCGCTATTGCGAGTCGGGTTTGGTCTTCCCAAATCGCGTTGCGGTGCAGGTGTTGGTCTGGCTGTTCGACACCGCCCAGTTCGAAGACGCCCTGGAGCTGGCCGACGTTCTGATCGAGCAGGGCCAGCAGATGCCGGAGCGCTTCAAGCGCCGCGACATCCAGACCTTTGTCGCTGACGCGGTGTGCGAGTGGGCCTACGCCGAATACAAAGCCAACCGCAGCCCAGAGCCTTACCTCTCCGACTTGCTGCCCCTGGTTGACGGTGAGTGGCAACTGACGGAGCAGATCCCGAGCAAGTACCACAAGTTGATCGGTATGCGCGCCATGGAGGCCGGGAATTTTGAGGTCGCACTCAAGCACCTGGAGCGCTCAACGGAGCTGTACGCACAGGCCGGCAACGACACCCGCATCGAAAAGGTCCGCAGGGCCCTGGCAAAACAAGCGGCCGCTACCACGGCCACCGAATAACCGACTACCCCCCCCAGCGGGGACCTGTGGAAGTGAGCCGCCCATTTATGGACCGTCCCACTGAAAACAGGCTCCCCGCCCTATTTGAGCGGTCAGCATGAGCTTTTCAGGTAAACCCACCACCCTTGTGGAAATGGCGATCGAGAATGACGGCTTTTGGCCGAACCTCGATGTGGCCGAATTCCAGAAGGGCTATCGCCTGCCGGCGGAATACCTGGTGGAACTGCTGACGGCTGAATTGACCACGGCGATGTCCGAGGTCAACAGCGACTTGGCCACGTGCAAAGCGCGTTGGCAGAACCAAGGTGTCACCACCTTGGAATCTGCTGACCCTATGGTGCTGCCGGAGCGCACATTTCAAGCAGCGACGTACAAACGCGCCGTTTACTGCAGGGCCAAAGCGAGCCTGCTGCCCCAGTTCGCGACCATCATCCGCCGCGACAGCGCCGAGAACCTGGGCAAGGAATTACCCGATCGCCCGGAAACCTTCCTGGCATTCAGCCAACAGGCTGTGCGCTCGCTGCAGGGCCGTGGCCGCATCACGGCGGCGTTGCTATGAACAAGCTCCGCGCCCTGACCACCTACCTGATCGGCCTGAATCTGGTGCTGCCCGAGCAGATCGACAGCTGGGCCGAGCAGGTCAACCTGGACCTGATCTGGAAAGACACCACCCAGGGCCTGCACATGGGCGATATGCGTTATCGCGCCGTAGTCGTGATTGAGCGATTCGCCGGCAACCCGGCGCTGTTGATGGCGCTCCTGGGCGGCTGGCTGGAAACCAACGATCCCGATCGGGACGACGACCTGCCGGCGCCGACGTTCGCCGTCGACCAGGTCACCCCGGACGAAGCAGATCTGGAACTGACCCTGGAGTTTGTCGAGGCGCAGCACTTGACCGAAGACCCTAACGGCTTGGTCGAGGCGTTCGGCAAGAAGTGGGGCCTGGTCGACTTCGACCTGTGGGTTGCTGAGCAAGGCGAGGTCCGCGGCGGTGGCGCGTAGCACTTTCGAGCTGGACGTACGGGGGCACCTGGGCGTTCGCGAGCAGCTGGCGCTGTTGAGTCTGCCCCCGCAGCTGCGCCGGCGTTTGCTCAACAACGTGACCAAGCGCGTGCGGACCATGAGCCGTAAGCGGATCCGCGAACAGCGCAACCTGGACGGCTCGGCCTTCGAAGCACGCAAGGGTGACGGCAAGGGCAAAAAGAAGATGGAAGCCGGCCTGGGCAAGTTGCTCCAGGTCACCAACGTGAGCGCGGACTCCGCAACCCTGGGATGGCGTAACGGCCTGACCGGCTGGGTCGCCGCGCAGCAACACCACGGCGCGACCGAGCGCCGTACTGCCGCGCAGATGCGCCGGTGGAACAAGGTGCCCGAGGGCCTGGCCGCGACGGACAAACAGGCAAAACGTCTGCGTCGCCTGGGCTTCAAGGTGCGCCAGAAGGGCAAAAAAAGCCTGTCCCGGCCATCCGTGGCATGGATTCAAGAACACGTGAACTACGCCAAGGCGGGCCTGCTGATACGCATCCTGTCCGACGAAAAGGCCGAGGGCAACGGCGCGCAAAGCTGGGAAATCACCCTGCCAAAACGCCAGTTCCTGGGCGTCAGTACCGATCGGGATACCAGCCTGCTGGTTAACCAGGTACTGGCACAAATCCTCAACTCCCCCAAATAACGAGGCACTGCATGGCACTTGGCAAAGTCAGCGTTAACAATCTCAACCTCGGCCAGGGTGCCGTGACCGAGATCGAGCGCTATTTCCTGTTCATTGGTCCCGGCGCTAAGAGCGTCGGTAGCCTGATCGCCCTGAACACCGACAGTGACCTGGAAGCGGTCCTGGGCCAGCCCATCAGCGACCTGAAAACCCAAGTCGCGGCAGCCAAGGCCAACGGCGGCGACCGCTGGGCGTGCCTGGCGGCTCCGATTGCTGCCGATGGTGACTGGCTTGTCGCCCTGGAAAAAGCCCAGCAGCAGGGCTTTTCTGTGGAAGCCGTGGTGATTACCAAACCGGTGGCCGCTGCTGCTGAACTCTCGGCCATGCATGACGCCGCGATCGCCGTCAGCAACACCTACGGCCGTCGTGTGTTCGTGATGGCCAGCACCGCTGGCATCACTGCAGAACAGACCTGGTCGGACTACCTGGCCCAGCAAAAGGCGATCACCAAAGATCTGGCGGCACCGCGTGTCCTGGTCGTGCCCCAGTTGCACGGCAACGACCTGGGCGTCCTGGCTGGGCGCCTGGCCAATGCTGCCGTCAGCATTGCTGACAGCCCTATGCGCGTGGCCAGCGGCGCCGTTTTGGCCTTGGGCAGCGTGCCCAAAGACAAAGAAGGCCTGCCGCTGCCGTCGGCCGTCCGATCGGAACTCGACAAGGCGCGCTTCTCAGTCTCGCAAACCTACCCCGACTACCCGGGCGTGTTCTGGGGCGACGGCAACATGCTCGATGCGCCGGCGAGCGACTTCCAGGTGGTTGAGTACCTGCGTTTGGCTGACAAGGCTGCTCGCCAGGTGCGCCCGCTGCTGATCCTGCGCGTTGCCGATCGGCGCTTGAACAACACGGCCAACAGCATGGCGGCCGCAATCAGCGCGTTTATGAAGCCGCTGCGCGTGATGGCCAAGTCCACGACCTTTGCCGGTCAGGTGTTCCCCGGCGAGATCGAATCCCCGAAAGACGGCGACATCCAGCTGGTCTGGCACACCAAAACCAAGGTGGAGGTGTACATCAAGATCAAGCCCCTCAATTGCCCGAAAGACCTCACGGCGAACATCGCCCTGGACCTTTCCAACGACGATTCGGAGTAATCCCGTATGTCCCGTATTGGCGGTAAAAACTTCGACATCAACCTGGGCGATCTGCAGATCCACGTTGAAAGCTGCACCTTGGACATCACCGATAACACCGCCGTGGCGCAATCCCGGGGTGTGCCCAACGGGCACGTCGACGGCGATGTGTCGTGCAGCGGTGAATTCGAATTTGACACCAGTAACTTCAACCTTCTGATCGAAGCCGCCCGCAGTGCCGGCAGCTTCCGCCAGTTGGAGCCCTTCGACTCGGTGTTTTTCGCCAAGGCCGGCGACGAAGAGCTGCGCATTGAGGCCTTCGGCTGCAAGTTGAAGGTGTCCAGCCTGTTGAGTGTCGACCCTAAAGGCGGCGAGAAGTCCAAGCACAAGGTGCCTTTTGACGTCACCAGCCCGGACTTTATCCGCGTCAACGGCGTGCCGTACCTGGCTGCTGCAGAGATCGAGGGCCTGCGCTGATGGTGTGCCCGTTCGATCGCGCCCAGGCCCTGGAACAACGTCAGCGTGACGCGGCGATCGCGGCCGCACTTGCTGCAGCACGGCCTAGCGGGCCAAGCCTGACCCACTGCAAAGACTGCGCTAAGCCGATTCCGGAACTGCGCCAGGCCCTGGGCGGAATCACCCGCTGCGTACCGTGCCAATCAGTTTTTGAGAAAGGACAGCGCCGATGACTGCACGCGCCAAGCCCAAAGGCACCCTGGAAAGCCGCTTTGCTGTGCTTGAACACCGCGTAGGCGACCTGGAAGAACGTCATGAAACCGTGCCGACCCGTGTCACCCGGCTGGAAGGCGAATTCGAACACATGGCGGTACAGCTCTCGGATTTGAACGATGGCCAGCGCGAGCTGACCGCCACCGTGTCCGATATCGGTACGAAGGTCACGCGCATGTTGGCGGTGCTGACGGTGCTGGGTGTGGTCGCGCAGATGGTCGGGCCGGCGCTTTTGCGGATCCTGTTCCCATGAGCCTGCGTAACAAGATCGCCGCCGGTGTCCTGGTGCTGGCCAGCGCGCCCTTGCTTGCCTTCCTGGGCAAGTGGGAAGGGGAGGGCCAAAACGTCGTCTACGCCGATCGCTTGGCCCGTGGCCTGCCGACCGTGTGCAAGGGCATCACCCGTTACACCAGCCCGTATCCGTTGATTGTGGGTGACTACTGGTCGCCGGCGCGCTGCGCCGAGGTGGAGCAACTGGTGGTTGAGAAAGGCCAACTGGCACTGGCTGACTGCCTGACCAATCCGGCGATCGGGCAGAAGACCTTCGACGCCCTGAGCAGCCATGGCCACAACTTCGGTACCCCCAGCACCTGCGCCAGTCGCGCCGTGGGCTTGATCAATGCCGGCAAGATCGCCGAGGGCTGCAAGGCGCTCGCCTGGGGCCCCGACGGTAAGAGCCCAGTGTGGTCGTCGGTCACCGACGCCCAGGGCCGCAAGCGCTTTGTGCCAGGCCTGCACGCTCGCCGGCGCGCCGAAGCGGCCATGTGCGCGGAGGGCTTGTGATGCTGCGCGAGATTCTGTTTCCGCTGCTGCTGTGCGCGGCCGCATTTATCGGTTTCGACATCTTGGAGGGGCAACGCGACACCGCCCGCCTGGAGCGTGACAACGCCCTGTTCGAAGTGACAGGCCTGCGCGAAGCCGCCCGCATCAGCGGCGAGATGCTGGCTGACCGTGACGCTATCGATCTTAAACGAACCCTGGAGCTTGACCATGAACGCGCTTCAAACCTTGAGCTGCGCAGGGCTGTTGACGATCGCCGTCAGCGGCTGCGCGTCAACGCCACCTGCAGCGCCGCCGGCACCGAAAAAACCAGCGCCGGCGGCGTGGCTGATGCAGTCACCGCCGAACTCGCAACAGACGCTCGACCGGATTATTTCACCCTCAGAGATCAACTTGCCTTCAGTAAGCAAATGATCCTGGGGCTGCAGGACTACGTGCACCAGGTGTGCCTGCGCTGACCCGAACCCCCCTTTAAACCAACCACCACAACGGATACGAACAATGAGCCAGACCCAAGCCCGCGACATCACCCTGGAAATTGGCGACAAGGAATTCACCTTCACCCTGACCCCCCAGGACGTAACCAAGTACTTCAACGCCATGACCGCCAATAACAAGGTCGCGCCGTCCTTCAATCTCCTGAGCAGCACCGTGCTGCCGGCAGAAAAAGCCGGTCTGCGCGAGCTGTTGGCCAACCCGGTGATGACCATGCAGGTGGCCGGCGCGCTGCTGGAGGAATACGCGCCTGACGTCGAGATCATCGTAAAAAAGCCCTTGAACACGCTGACCGCCTGACCGAAGACGGCCTGGGCCAGTTGCTGGCCCTGACCAACCGTTGGCTACCTGGTGCCGAGCCCAGCATCGAAAACATGGGCACGGCCAAGTGGCTGGAAGACGAACACTGGAAACGCATGGAATTTGCCGTGGCAAGCGGCATTGCCCGTGCGTTGAACGGATAGGAACCACATGGCCGATCGTAGCGCCCGCCTGGACTTCATCCTGGCCCTGACCGACAAGGTCACCGCGCCCCTGGGCAAGGTGAAGATGGGCTTTTCCGAGCTGACCGAGCAAAGCGAAAAGAACATCAAGACCATGGGCATGGGCCTGGCCGGTGTGACGGGGGCTTTTGTCGGCATCAACGAATCACTACAGCCCGCGCTGGAGATGAACCGCGCCCTGGGCGAGGTTAAATCCCTGGGCGTGGCCGAAGATGCGCTGAGCGCGTTGAATCAGAAGGCCCTGGAGTTCTCGGTGAACTATGGCGAGAACGCCCGGGATTTTGTGGCGTCGGCCTACAGCATCGAGGGCGCTATCAAGGGACTCACGGGCAGCCAGCTGGCGACCTTCACCAACACCAGCAACCTGTTGGCCAAGGCCACCAAATCCGACGCCGAGACCATGGGCGCCTACGTGGGCACCATGTACAACCTGTTCAAAGGCCAGGCTGACGCCATGGGCAAGGGCGAATGGGTTGAAAAGCTGGGTGGCCAGACTGCTTTGGCGGTGCAGCTCTTCCGCACCGACGGCGCCCAGCTCAAGGACGCCTTCAAGGAAGTGGGTTCTATCGCGACCGCTGCCGGCGTCGATATTGCCGAGCAGTTCGCGGTGATCGGCTCGCTGAGCAGCACCATGGAAGGCGGCGACGCCGGCGGGCGCTACAAGGCGTTTTTCGAGAACCTGGGCGCCGCGTCCGAAAAAATGGGCCTGAAGTTCACCGACTCCAACGGCAAGGCGCTGCCCATGCTGCAGATCATGGACAAGCTGCAGGGCAAGCTGGGCGACCTGACCAGTGCGTCGGCCAGCGCCAAACTGATGGAGGCGTTTGGCGGGGAGGGCGCGCAGGTGATCGGCTCCTTGGCCAAGGACACCGACCGTCTACGCAACGGCATGGAAAAGCTGGGCAAGGTGCGCGGGCTTGAGGACGCGCAGAAAATGGCCATGGACATGGTCGACCCGTGGCAGCAGTTCGGCGCAGCGGTTGAAGCGCTGCGCATCGCCTTTGGCCAAGCGCTTATTCCGATCCTGACGCCGTTGATGGCCAAGCTTTCGGGCATCGCCGGCACCATGACCCGCTGGACGCAGATGTTCCCCAACATCACCCGGGTGATCGGCATCGTCACGCTGACGATCCTGGCGCTGATTGCCGTCATGTCCCTGCTGACCTTTGCCGTCGGCGCCGGCCGTATGGCCTGGCTGGCCATGGTGACCGTCTGGAAAGTAGTGCAGATGATCAGCCTTCGAACCACGGCCGTGTTCCTGCTGCAGAAGCTGATCATGCTGACCTACATCACCGTGGTCTCCGTGCTGACCGTGGGCCTGGGGTTGGTTCGCGGCGCGATGCTGTTGTGGCAGGGCGCGATCTGGTTGGTCAACGCCGCCATGTGGGCCAACCCCGTCTTGCTCATTGTCGGCGGCATCGTGGCGCTGATTGCTGTCGTCGCGTTGGCGATCGTCTATTGGGACGAATGGACGGCCGCTCTGATGAACAGCGAGGCGTTCACGTGGGTCAGCGACCAGCTCACCGCGTTGTCGGACTGGTTCGCCTCGATGGGCGGCTGGGCCGGGATGGCCAAGGCCGCGTGGGACGGCATCGTCGCGATCTTTCACACGGCAATCAACGGCCTGATCGAGATGCTGAACCAGATCCCCGGCGTCGACATTGAAACCCGCTTCGGCGCCATGCCCGAGGTGCCGGGTACCGACATCGGCGTCAACTCCATGGACAGCGCTGCAGCAGCGCAGCGTGCCCAGCAGACCATCAATGCGGCCATTCCAAGCCTGTCGCCGGCGCGGCCCAACGCCGTGCCCCAGGGCGGGCTGCTGACCAGTATCCAGAACAACAGCAGCAGCCAGAACAAGGGCATGCACGTGGAGAAAGTCGAGATCCACAACAGCAAGCCCATGACCTCCCTGGAGATGGAAAATATGGTTGCCATGTCGGTGGGCGGATGAGCGAGTACATCGATCTTTTGATTGTCGGCAACGACCTGGTGCTGGACCCGTCGCGTCAGCCGTTGCTGATTGATGACCGGGCCAGCATCGCCCAGGACATCGCCCACATGATCCGCGACAGCGGCCTGCTGGTCACCCTGGTGGCCGAGCGCGACCGGCTCAAGCAACGCGACTGTATCCAACAACTGGAACTGCTGGTGGAGGCCGACGAGCGCCTGGTACCAGGCACGGCGCAGATCACACAGCTGCAGCCAGGCCAGTACCTGGTCACAGCGACAACCCTGAAATTCGGCAATATTAAGGTGGATTTGTGAGCGACGTAGATTTCAAGCAGGCGCTGGCCGACGCCGGCATTCCCACGACCGAAGCGGGGCTCCTGCAGGCGTGGGAAAAAGAGGTAGCCGCCCAGGGCAGCAAACTGAGCAACACCAGCGCCTATTCGCCGTTCTGGCGCGTGGTGCGCGCCCTGGTGACCAAGCCGGTGCTGTGGATCCTGGATTTTTTCGTGGCCACGGTGCTGCCCAACTTTTTCGTCAAGACCGCTGTAGACGCCTGGCTCGACATGCTGGCCTGGGCGGTCAACGTAGAGCGTAAGGGTGCGACCAAGGCCAAGGGCTTTTTGCTGTTCACCCGCGAAGCCGCCGGCGGCGCCCTGGAAGTGCCGGCCGGGACAGTAGTGCAGTCCGCATCTATCAATGGCCATATCTACCAGGTGGTGACCACGGCGGTGGGCATCTTCGCCGATGGGTTGATGCAGCTGCAGATCCCGGTCGAGGCGGTCGACACCGGCGCC
The DNA here is from genome assembly GCF_003290225.1 of Pseudomonas sp. LG1E9. Lineage (NCBI taxonomy): Bacteria > Pseudomonadati > Pseudomonadota > Gammaproteobacteria > Pseudomonadales > Pseudomonadaceae > Pseudomonas > Pseudomonas sp. LG1E9. The sequence continues at coordinate 1,026,748 of NZ_CP029983.1, forward strand.
GGTTTCAACCTGGCCCCGGGTTATTACGCGATCTTGCCCGTCCCGGTACCGGGCATTGCCCAGGTGGTGAACACCGACGGCTGGTTGACTACACCTGGTGCAGATCCTGAGCCCAATGACGAGCTGCGTTTGCGCACCCGCAACCAGTTTTCAGCGGTCAACCAGTGGCACACCGACGCGGTGTATCGCGCCATGATCTCGGCCTTTCCAGGCGTGCGCCCAGATGGCGTGTATTTCCAGCACGGCGCGCCACGTGGCCCGGGCAGTGCAAACGCCTTTGTTCTGTTCGATGCGGACGTGCCGGCGGCGACGTACCTGGCGCAGATCAACGCGCATATCCGCGACCAGGGCAACCATGGCCACGGCGATGACCTGTTGGTGATGGTCATGCCTGAAACCCAGCACGCCGTAAAGTTGGAGATCTGGCCGCGCTCGACCTTGACCACCGAACAGCGTGCAACCCTCAAAGACAACGCCGCGCTGTTCGTACGTGCGGCGTTTCGTGACAGCACTGCCAGCGACTACCAGCCGACGCTGACCTATCCCCAGTCGCGGTTTTCATTCAGCCGCCTGGGCGAAGAGCTTCACCAGCAGTTCGCCGGCATCGAATCATTGCGCTTTGCCACGGCCGACATCATCAGCGAGCTGAACATTCCACGGATCCAAAGCCTGGAGGTGTTGTTGCGTGATTAAGATCAACTTGCCGTTCTGGCTCGATGGCATCGAGCTGACCAAACTCAAGGCTGCGGCCCAATCCTGGTGGGAAAACGTCGAAGGCTGGTTACGCTGGCCGCTGCTGCAGATGGACGCGGACACCTGCCACATCACGGTGCTGGACCTGTTGGCCTGGCAGCGCGACATCACCCGCTTCAAGGGCGAACCCGAGGCCTTGTATCGCCTACGGGTCAAGTACGCGTTCATCAACGCCGTCGACGCCGGCAGCACCGCAGGGATGAAACGCATCCTGGAGCGCTTGGGCGTCGGTTATGTCGAGATCGAGGAGCGCCAGGCTGGGCGCGACTGGGACGTGGTGTTACTGCGTTTCTCCGACTCCCAGCTATCGCAGAACCCCGAGCTGCTGCGCGTGTTGATCCAGCAGTACGGCCGCACTTGCCGGCGCTATGACTTTTCGACCATCACCCCAATCACGGTGGCCACCGCCATCGTCCAGTTCAATGACGATCAGCAAACGCTGGTCGCCAGCCTGTAGGAGCCCCCATGGCCAGCCTTACCCTTGCAGGTGAAAACCTGATCGCCGCCAAACAAGCCGCCAATGCCGGTTTGAAAGTCAGCCGATTCATTTTTGCCAACGTGCCCGGGTTGAACCCAACCGCACCTGTGGACCGTGCCGCGCCGAAGCCTGTGGCGGCGCAAATCGTGTATACGCACCAGATCCCGTCCGAGCATGTCGGCTATGTGAACCCCAACCAGGTCGTGTACAGCGCCCAGATCGGCTCTGATGTTGGCGACTGGGACTTCAACTGGATCGGACTTGAGACCGCCGACGGCGTGCTGTTCGCGGTCGCGTACGTGCCGGTCCAGCAAAAACGCCGCAACATTCCACCCCAGCAGGTCGGAAACAACCTAACGCGCAACTTCCTGGTGGTGTTCGACGGCGCCCAAGCGCTAACCGGCGTCACGATTGACGCCAAGACCTGGCAGCATGATTTCACCGTCCGCTTGGCTGGCATCGATGAGCGCGAGCGCCAGGCCAATCGCGATGTGTTTGGCCGGGTGTGCTTCTTCGGTAGCGCCCTGCAGGTCGAAAAGGTCGGGAATGTCTACCAGCTCAAGGCCGGGACCGCCTATGTCGAGGGCGTCCGCCTTGAGCGTGCAGCTGTTCAATTTAGTGCACCTGGTGCTTTTCCGACTTCGGTGTGGATTGACGTGGCGATGCAGCGCGAGCTGAGCGACATGGTTGCCAAGGCGACAATCGCCTTTGGGGCAAATCGCCTGGACTACACGGACAGCGCAGGCGTGAAGCACTACCAGGTGCTGATCGCCGATCTGCCGAACGCGAACACCATCACCGACCGTCGTCCGGTGGAGCCGATCGGCGGGCCGCTGGTGCAGCATTTCGCTGCCCGGGTAGGGGATTATGAAAGCCTGCGAGCCCGAGCGACTACCAAGGAAGACGTAGGGCTGGGCAACATTCCCAACGCCATCAGCGACGACCAGGACACCAACAGCAGCGTCATTCTTGCCACCACTAAAGCGGTCAAGGCCGCGACTGCATTGATCTGGACCGGTATCGCCAACATCGTGTCGGGAGTCACCGTGGTGGGAAAGGCGGCAAGGTGGGCCAACGCCCGCAAGATCACGCTGAACGGCGCAGTGCTGGGTAACGTGACGCTCGACGGATCTGGCGACGTAACGATAACCACCTCTGGAAGTCAGGCCACCGAGGCATTCGTTGGTAGTTCCAAAATCGCCTCACAGGTCATGACCAACACAGGTGTCGACGACCTCAGTTTCATCACTCCCAAAAAGCTGCGCTGGGGCTTCCTGCTGAGCTTGACCGCGAACGGGTACGTGGTTTTCCCGACCTGGTTGGGTGGCCTGGTCATTCAATGGGCACGCGGCGTTCATACCAATGTGGGGGACAGCGTCCACACCATCGCGCTCCCCTTAGCGTTTCCTTCGGCCAACTTGTTCTCAATCGTCGGGACACTCGCTGTCAGCACCACTGCGTCCGACTTTTGGTTCCAGACGATTTCATCGACTAAAGAGTCGGTGGTGGTTGTGGCGCAGTGGAGCGGTACGGGCAGCTCCAGTGCCGGTGGATACCCTCAACTGTTGTCCATAGGATATTAATCATGCAGCGCTTCTATAGCCCGAGCCTGGGCACGACTTACTTTCCTGCGATGCACGCCAACATCCCAGATGACGCCATCGCCATCACTGAGGCTTTGTACCTGTCGGTGATCGCCAACCCCCCAATGGGCAAGGTGCGCAGCCACGACGCCAGCGGTTTACCTATCCTTATCGATCCTCCGCGTCTGCAGCCCGAATACGACGCGCAGACAGCGATGATCAACGCGGCTTGTGAAGCGGCTATCACCGCTGGGTTTTGGTCCTCGGCCTTGGGCATGCGCCATCAGTACAGCAGCGAACTGAACGACCAACTCAATTTGACCGGTGCCGTGCTTGCTGGGCTGGACACGCTCTACGCCTGCCGTGATGAGGCTGGAGTGAGGGAGTTTCGCCCGCATACCTACGCGCAGATCCGGCAGGTCGGTGACGACTTCACTCTGATCAAGCAGCAGCTATTGCAGAAGGCATACGCACTCAAGCAACTGTTGGATGATGCGTTTAGCGCAGGTGACCTCGAAGCACTGGAGGCTGTGAAGTGGTAAGCACTCCAAGTGTTACCTGGGCTCCCGTGACCATGCGTTGGCCCGAGCAGTCCACCCAGTGGATGAGCCAGTTGGCAGCGGCGCAGGGTCTCGCCGGCGGCGAGTTGGCCGGCACGGCGAAACGCCTGGCGGGTTTGGACGGCATGACCAGCACAAACCCGGGCCCGGTAGGCAATGCAGCGAAGGGCGCGATCGAGGCCGGCCATACAGCATTGGCCGGGCAGATGGGCGAGGCGCCGGCGTGCCTGGCCGTGACGCCGTTTCAAAGCGGGATAGGGCAGGGCCGTGGCCACCAGCGTTTTTTGTCCGCGCCGAATTTGCTGCAGCAGCTGGCCGCCAAACTGGTCGACGCCACTGATAGCGGCCGGCCGGCTGGCCCTCAGTACGCGCTGTCGCTGATCTTCCTGGGCACGCGCCTGGATCAGTTCGCCGAGACCCTGGCGCGCTTTAATGCATTGCTACCGATCCCTGACCTGGTGCGCGCCGAACGTCGGGCGCGGAACCTATCGTGCCTGGAAACTGAAAAGTGGGAGATCCCCAGCGCCGGGCCTTTGCCGCGTTGGTCTGCTCTGCCCCTGGAGCGCTGCACGCTGGTCAAAGCGGCCAAGCAATCCATGGCCGGCCAGATTGCCGTCTTGGAGAGCTACGCGGCCGACAGTTCACCCATGGGGGACTTGGCAGCGCTGGCCGGCCGCAAAGCTGCCCAGCAGCAGGACCGCAACAAACAGCTGAACGACCTGAAAGCCTTGCTGGCCGGCGGGAATGCCGATCACAGCATGCGTGCGCGGATCCTGGGCCCCGGTGACAACAACGAGCTGCGCCGTGCGTTGCTGCAGGGTGATGCACCAGGTCATGAGTGGGTGCTGTGCGCCGGCGTGTTGTTGGTCGGTTCGCGGGATGGCCTGAGCTTTGTTCGGGAGCTGGTCGGCCTATGACGCTATTACTCGACGGCCAACAGATCCTGGGCAAACGCCTAAAAATCACGGCCAACCTGCGTATTGAAAGCGACGATCTGTCGGGGCAGACCAGCAACAGCCAGACGGCGCACAAGGGCTTCAAACCCAAAACCCTGACGGTATCGTTGGCCATCCCCTTTGTTGACCAAGTGCAACTGCGTAGCCTGATGCGTTTGGCCGAGGCCACGGCCGGCGGTGGTCAACTCAAGATGTACCGCATCGTCAACGACACCGCCGCCGCATTCGGCATCCGCGAGGTGCAATTCAGCGATGGTGTGAGTGCGCGGGAAGACGACACCCTCAGTCAGTGGCTGGTGCAGTTCACCCTATCTGAAAAACTGTCCAACCCCGAGCGGGTGGAGAACCGTCGCGCCGGCAACGGCGTCACGTCGCAATCCGGCCCGGGTTCGGCGGTTGGCGGCGGCGCCGCTGGTGGGGGCGACGGCACCGGCAAGCCCGAGGAACTGAGCGGCTTTGAACGGACCTTGAAAAAGGTCGACGACTGGCTGGCCCCCACACCATGAAACTGCACAAGGTGCTGACGATCGGCGGCACGCCTTACCCACTGATCAAGGACGAAGTCCGCCTGGACATTAAAAGTCCCGGCCGGGCGACCTTCACCATCCAGGCCGGCGCCCCAGTCAAAGGCCTGGTGATGCTCGATGTCGGCTACAACGACGGCCCGCTGCAGCGCCACTTCATTGGATTTGTCGAACGCTCGACGGCGATCAACAGCGTGCAGCAGATCCTGGTCTGCCGCGAACTGGCGGCGATCCTGTCGCAGCCTATGCCGTTGAACCTGCGACACGTCGACCTGCAGGACGTGCTGGCAGAAGTCAGCGATAAGACCGGCCTGCGCTTTCGCGTGCCGGACCAGGCATACGCCAAGGTCAAAGCCCCGTTTTTCTACAGTCTGGCCACCGGCTACCTGGCGATGGATAGCCTGGCCAGCGTGTTTAGCATCCCCGACTTTATATGGCAGCAGCAGGGCGATGGCGAATTGTTTGTGGGCAGTTGGGCCGACAGCTTCTTTGGCATCCGCCCGCCGCTGCAGCTGCCGGTCGAACTGTTCGACGGCTACCAGGGCAACCAAAGCGCAATGATCGCGGCCCTCCCAGGGCTACGACCAGGTGCAACCATCAATCAGGGCGAGAGGATCACCAGCGTGACCCTTGCCGGCAACCAAATGGCGATCAAATGGACGACGCAATCCGTCGCAGTGTAGAGCGGCAATTCCCCGAACTGACCGGTGGCTATCACCTGCCGCGCTTTGGCCGAGTGGTGGCCGTTCCCGATGCGCCGGCCGCACCTGGTCTGTGCGACGACTTCCGGCCGCGCTTTGGCGTCGACGTGGAAGTGCTGTTGCCCGATGGCGAGCCAGATTCGGCGCTACCGATCCTGACTGGCCTACCACTACCGGCCCCTATGGGCGGGCAAGAAGCGGGCATGTTCGGCTTCCCGGAAGAAGGCACCACTGTGGTGGTCAGCTTTGCCTATGGTCTGCCGCATAAGCCCTTTATCACGCAGATCCTGCCCCATGGCCTGAGCCTGCCCCGGGTACCGAAGGGTGACCAGGTATGGCAGCACAGTGAAGCTTGCCAGCAACGTGTCGACGCCGACGGCAACTGGCTGCGCCAAACCGACGGCAAGATCTTGGACAAGGCGATCGAGCGGGAAGTGGAGGCAATGCAGAACACGGAGAGCTTCCAGAGCCACATCAGGACGGTGGATGACCATTCAACCGAGTCAGTGGGCGGTATCAAGAAGATCGAGGCGCTGGGTGCGCTTAAGCTGTTGTCGGGTGGATCTGCGAGCCTGGCGGCGGTGGATGATCTGCACCAGGCGACCGGGCGGGATTTGAACCTGGTGGTGGGGCAGAAGCACAACGCCACGGTGGGTGGCGACATGGAGGAAAGGATACAGGGGATTCGCGAGAGTGTGGCGGCAGTCAGTCAGCGGCTCGTGGCGCCCAGGACTTGGTTGGGGTCTGAAAGGGTGAACGTACTGCAGGTTCTGTGCGATTTGCTCGACCTGGTGCAGCAGATGAATACTCAAATGGCTGGGCATACACACTCACCTGGTCCATCGCCAAGCCTTACAGACTCCGGTAAATTTACAGAAAAAGCCGCATTGGCAGAGCGGTTGGTACAAAAGCTACGTCCAATAACGCTTTAGTATTGACCTCTAAAGCATAAAGCGAACGCACCTAAATATGGATATTGTTCATGTCAGATACTTACTTCTTAGATCTACAGGCCATCCATACCGGGTGTATTTCTAATATTCTCAAAGGAGGATTGTTACCTAAAAAAGGCCTCCGATGGGAGTTTACTAACGAAATAAAACCTTTAGACCTATATTGCTACTTATACGCAAAGTATGGCGAGCCGAATGGATTGCAAAACTTATTCCGAAAAGACGACTCAGACAATCTTATACATTGGGAATGGACATTGGCTAGTGCTGATGGCTTGATTTCAATAATGGGAATGAATTTTCGCACTGAAGTAATGCTCGCAGGTGACTTTCAAGGGAAAGGCTTAGAGCTAGATATGTTCATAAGTCAAATAAAGGGAGATTTTGTTAATTACGGCAAAAAAATTACAGAATTCAGAAAGGAACTCGAAAAGTGGACGCAGTTTGTCAATCCCTATGAGCGTATTAGACGTGCAGTTACCGAAAACTTCAATCAGCTGGATGCGCTAGGTATAAATCCCTCTAGTGACAGGATTGTACATCCAACGACTGCTGAAGAAATGAAAGGCTTTAACGAGCGCTGGGCTGCGTTGAATGCAAGATATAGTGCGGCAGTCGGGTTGGTTTTTGGTCTTCGGTCCATGCTTCCAGTGTTAGCAGAGTCTTTTATTAATTTGCTGATTTTCGCTTTAGCGAAGCCTGAAGTAAAAGCAAATGATCGGCTCTTTCAAAGTATTGTTCGGCAGCCTATAGATATTCGCGTGCAGTCACTACACTTGAACTGCCTTGGATTTGATAGGCCGATTGATTATACCTCCCAGGAGTGCAAGGACTTTCATACTCTAATGAATGAGCGGAATGACCTTTTGCATGGAAATGTTGAGATTGCAAAACTATCTATCGGCGACATATATTTTCGAGGGAAGGTTCCTCTTTTTATACAGTATGATGATTTTTGGAGTATATCTATAGGTGCATCGATGCGCTCGGTAGGTTATGAAGGAATACATAAAGATCACAAAACTGTCGAGCGCTTTATTGAGTTTGTAACTGCCCAGTTGAATGAAGAGGTGGTGGAGCATATCAAAATAATCGCTGGGACTGGTGAGCTAGGATTTAATAAGAAAACCGGTCGGTTGGGGATACTTATTCCAGAGGCTATTGCAGACTTTAGGATGTATGCTGAATATGACGTTTCTGAAAAGCCTGAATAGTTGGCTAGAAATAAAATAGGGCGTCAACGGGCGTCCTATAGCGTTTTAGCTTCCGAAGGCTAGGATCCGAGGGGCTGAAAGTGCTGCAGGTGCTGTGTGATTTGCTCGACCTCGAGCAGCAGATGAACACTCAATTGGCTGCGCACGCCCATGGGCCAACGCCTCCTCCAAGTAACGCCGGACTATTTACTCAATTCGAAAAACTCTTTACAGCTGTCCTCTCAATTGAAACCCATAACGTCGTAGACTCTAGAACGGTAGGTCATCCTCGTTTCCCCAAGGAGGCGAGGGGAGTGGTACTCTTCCAAGCCGAGGTAATGCTGCAATATCCGGTAACCCCTCGTTTTTTCTCCACTCAATGTATTCAGCTTTCATTGAAGATTTTATATTTGCGACTTGCTGTAATACAGTTTCACTAAAATCAAAATCACCCTGTATTTCACTGACAACCTTTATTAGCCGCCACGCGTCATATTCATGAAAAGGGTTTAGACCAATAATGTTGCCGAGTAAAAGGTCAGTTGGTTCAGGTGCGCGTGCAATTTTTACTAGACTGTCAATGGCCGACTCTACGCTCCAGCTAGAAGTGCTTAGAAGCAATGAGCAAAAGGCAAGCAGTTCATTTGAAGCTGATGCATAGCGTTGAATCTTCGATTTTTTAATTACATGGCGCGATGCAAAGGCACATAGCTCTATCGTCTTTTTGTAGTATGGCTCCAACGCAGTTACATTAAATATTTTTCTTCCCTGGAATTTAGAAACCAATCTAAGTGCTTCTGAAATAGAGCCCGTGCCCCCCATTCCGCGCAAGGCATCACGAACTACTTTGTTTTTTTGAGTCAGCCTCGCGAACGCCGCATAATTCCAGTCGTAGCCGGGTATCTCGCCATATGAGGGGTGATGCCGATATTCTTCACCTGCCCCCCAGCCGACCGTTCTGAAAAGCTGATTTAGATATATGAATGGCTTCTCTGTTATCTCCATCTGATAGCAGTCAGCAGTTTTAGTATCGAAATACCATTGTCGCATCGATCTCATATCTGCCTGGCTAAATACTTTTAATTCAATGGCTTTACACACCAAGCTCCTGATGGCTCGCTGTTCGTTAGTTCGAGGTTTTTCAAACTTAACATCTCCACCAAGTTTTGGGGTGTCATCGTCTGTGTTTGAGAACTCACAAAATTCACGATGAGTATCTTCTTCATCATCACCTTTGAAACGAAAGTGAGCCAATCTTATTTGTGCCTTGCTGGATTTGGAATGTGCGCCGCTAACTATAATAGCGCCAGATACACCACATGACGAGCACAAAACATCAACGCCAACGAGCGTTCTGATACTTGGGGGAATATCTTTTAATATTTCATCTGACGCTTCAATGCTCTGCCCCGTGTAAAGGGAGACCAATTGGTTTGCGTCCAATTCCATTCCATAACGTATAGAGTAAGCCGTCTTTGGCATAATGTGCTCCGAGCGAAATTGGCGATAGATCAAGCCTCAAGATTAACAGTGATGGTAAAAAGGTGTTCAAATTATTGTTGCTAGATTATCCGAGCCGGCACCACCAGGACTGTGCGTAAGCGCACCCGTCGACGTACTCGATGCCACTCAATACAAAGCCCGTCGGAGCCATACCGGACAAGTTCGCATCGAGCAACTGAGGTAGTGGATCAGGTTCCAACGGCATGCCCTTCGATAGCCGCGCTACATTTGAGCTTCGACCAAGTTCGTTACTCGTCGCAGGCGCTACAAGTACGTCACCCCTGATCGCCGGATAGCGCCTCCTTTCTTGTGGGTCCAGAGCCACGCCCTTGCAGCGCATCGGGGTCACTAGCATGTGCATGATAAGCCCCCTAGTGGTCGCCTGGTTCATCCAAGAGCGCCTCTACGGCGTACTCCAGTGCACTATCCGCTTGTTCAAGTAGATCGGCCAGATCATCACGATCAATCAGCTGAGCCCTATGCAGTGCGTGTGCCGCGTCAAGTAGCTTTTTATGGTGTGCCCCTGGGTGTCGCAGCAATGCAGCCTCATCTCGCAGCAGCTCTAGCCAAAATGCGGTCGTCCTGCTCTGCGTGAAGTCACTTGCGCTCGTCATTGCGTTGGCCCTACTGGTTTGTCAATATACTGTATATAAATACAGTATATTGCCGTGTGTGTTTGGCTGGCCGCTGATCCGACGAAGTGTCGACCGGGAGGCAATCTCGAAATCCGCGTGAACAAGAAAAAACTGGGAGAAAAAGCACTTATCCCCCTCCCGCCGACGGGGTTTGCGTCCTTTTTTTGTGCAACGCCGGAAGTAGTGCAAACAAACCTGTAGCCCAGGCTGGCCGGGGGGCTTTGCGGTCGGTCGGCGATTTCACGGATTGCAAAATTTTGAACAGAAATGCAGTGGTGTTACAAAGCGCTGACTCGGACAGGCACGTACGGGGATCAGTTGGCCCCCCCAGTACCATTGGACGAAAAATTAGAAAACGCTTGGATTCGGAGGTTTTTCAAAACGCGATGCATCTATTTGGAACGGCAACTGCGTGCGTGCTGATAGAGGGATATTGCCGTACAGCCCTTGTTTTTCCAGGCCTGTAACCATTCCGAGTGATTTCAATGCAGCGCACTGCAGGGGGGGCGTTTAAGTGCGTTATAGAGGAGCGTACAGAGTTCGGAAAAAATCGTACGCTAAGCTAGCTTAAGTACGCTCCTGTACCGGTGGCCCATACTGCGTAGCATTACCAGTAGTCAGGCTTAACGGCGGGCTTTTTGAGCGTAGGCACACGATCAGGAAACTGATGGGTGGCAAGTTCTTCAGTTGTCACGATGTGACGCATCCAATGCGAATGGTCTTTGAGGGAACCGGGTATCGTCCGCTTGATGCCTTCGCGGTGCGGCAAAATTACTCCGATCCGCAAGCTGGGAAAATCTTCCCGCAGTGCTCGCAAGGCTGGGGTCATATCGGTGTCAGCGGAGACCAATACGAGCTGCTGGATGCGTTCTTCCGGCATCATGCCCGCCTGTTGAGCAGCGAGCCGATACATGCTGATGGCGATATGAACGTCCGTTTCCTTTTCTTCAAGTTTCCAGATGTCAACCTGATCAAGCCTGGACGCCGGGGTGTTTTTGTCGACGAAACGAGGGGCCTTTCCTGATTCCAACTGATGGCGCCCATAGGTAACGCTGACGCCTCGCGCAATCAAGGCGCGCAGGTAACTGTCTTGAGCTTCTTTCGAAAGGATGCCACGACTGGCAAGCGAGGGTTTCACACCGGAAGTGAAAAAGCTGACGGACGCCAGGGAGTTTTCAGGATGCTCGACGCGCAGAATGTGCGCGAGCAAAGACGGAAGATCGAGCCATTTGTACTGTGTGCCTGCGAGTAGGCCATAAAACAGGTTGTAACCGTCTACAAAGCACGCTGTACGCAAGATTTTCAGTCCTTAGAAACGAAAAAACCGGCGCTAGGCCGGTTTCTTCACCCCAACAGCCAGCGAACTTAATCGCTGCGTACGGGGCTGAGTAGTGAGGTAATAATGGGCATAGTTGACGTGTATGTCAACTGTCACCATGTACCGCTGCCCTTGTGCCACGCGGAAAACGATTTGAAGATGATAGTGATTCCCAGCTGCTGGGTGGTCGTTTCAAAAAGAGTAATAAGGGTAAGAAACGGTCATGAATCAGCTGCAGGGCACGGTTTCCCTGGGTTTTCAATATCACATTGCGAAGTGATATGGAGTGATATGAAAAGTAATATTTCCGCCAAACCCCCGGTTTCATTGGGTTTGATCAGTTTGAAATATCACCTTATAAAACAGTAATGCAATTACTTCTATATCACTTAAATATCACTTTTCCCGAGTACCGCTCAAAGCCTTATGGGCCGTGGCTTACAGCTTGATTCGGGCTGCAATATTACCTTTATCACTCTTTTTTCAGGCATAAGCACATTTTAGAAAGCCCGCCCTGGTATGGCTGGCTTCCCGGGTTGCGTGGTGCTGTGTGCTAAGACGTCCGCCGCTGGGCTATTCCGACGACCGGGCACCTCGCCAGGGGAGGGCATAGGGAAGGGTTATTACGTCGCTTGTTACGTCTAGCGCAAAAAACAAGGGCCTGCATCGCTGCAAGCCCTTGATTTATATGGTGCCGGCACCAGGAGTCGAACCCGGGACCTACTGATTACAAGTCAGTTGCTCTACCAACTGAGCTATACCGGCGTGTTAGGGCGACGATTATAGCGACTGCAAAGGTTATGTAAACCCCTGAAATCTGACTATTTTTGCGAAAACCCAAGTTTTCGCAAATCTCCCCGCATTTATGCGCGTCACCCGCCCAAAATCAACGCTCGTGCATCGCCTCTGCGCGGGATTTGATGATGGGTTTGAGCAGGTAGCTCAGGATGCTCTTCTTGCCGGTGATGATGTCCACCGAGGCGACCATGCCGGGGATGATCAGCAGTGGCTTCTCATCGGTGCCCAGGTGGCTGCGGTCGGTGCGTAGTTTGATGATGTAGTAGGTGTTTTTCTTCTCTTCATCCATCACGGTGTCGGCGCCGATGGTTTCGAGTTTGCCTTTGAGGCCGCCGTAGATGGTGTAGTCGTAGGCGGTGAATTTGATCATGGCTTCCTGGCCGGGGTGCAGGAAGGCGATGTCTTGTGGGCGGATTTTTGCTTCGACCAGCAGGGTGTCGTCCAATGGGACGACTTCGGCCATGTCGCTGCCGGGCTGGATCACGCCGCCAACGGTGTTGACCAGCATCTGCTTGACGATGCCGCGCACGGGGGAGGTGACCATGGTGCGGCTGACGCGGTCTTCCAGGCCTTTGGACGTGGCCTGCGCCTTGCTCAGGTTGGTGCGGGCTTCGTTCAACTGGGCCAGGGCTTCGCTGCGGAATTTGCCGCGGGTTTCGTCGACTTTGCGCTGCACTTCGTTGATGGCGGCCTGGGCGCGGGGGATGGCCAGGGTGGTGCCGTCGAGCATGCCGCGGGTTTCAACTTCCGAGCGTTTGAGGCGCAGCACTTCGACCGGCGAGATGGCGCCCTGTTGCACCAGGGGTTCGGACATGCCGATCTCCTGGCGCAGCAGGTTCAGGCTGTTGCGGTACTGCTCCTGCTTGGAGCTGAACTCGCGCAACTCTTGCTGGCGTTGCAGCAGTTGTTGTTGCAGCCCGCCAATCTCGTCTGCCAGTTGCTGGCGGCGGCTGAGGTACAGCGATTCTTCGTTCGAGGCCTGGTTGGGCACGGCTTTGCGTGCGGCATCGGTGATGTTCAGTGGGCGGTTGTCGACTTCCGCACTGAGACGTTCCACGCGCAGTTCCATGGCCACGCGGTCGGCTTCGGTTTCGCCGACGTTGGAGGCAAACCGGGTGTCGTCCAGGCGGATCAGCGGCGCGCCGGCTTCGACGATCTGGCCTTCGTGCACATAGATCTGGGCGACGATGCCGCCCTCCAGGTTCTGGATCTTCTGGATGCGCGACGACGGGATGGCCTTGCCTTCGCCCTTGGTCACTTCGTCGATGATCGCGAAGTGCGCCCACAACACCAGGAATACGAAAAAGCCGATCACGGCCCAAATGGTCATGCGCACGATGCGGGGTGCGTCGTCGATCAGTGCCTTTTCGACTTCGGGCAGTGGCTGATCATCGAGCGAGTCGCTGCCCTTGAAGTAGCGGAAGATAACGTCTTTCCAATGGCCTGGGCCGGACTTAAGCAACACTGATCTGCCCCTTTTTCAGCGCTTCCATAACGGCCGCTTTTGGACCGTCTGCGAGGATCTGGCCACGGTCGATCACCAGCAGGCGATCAACCAGGCTCAACAGCGAAGCACGGTGGGTGACGAGAATCACCGTCTTGTTTTCGATCACCGACTGCAAGCGCTGCTTGAGGCGCTCTTCACCGGTGTTGTCCATGGCGCTGGTCGGTTCGTCCAGCAACAGAATCGGCGGGTTCAGCAGCAGCGCACGGGCCAGGGCGACGTTCTGGCGTTGACCGCCGGAAAGGTTCTGCCCGCGCTCGCCCACTTGCAGCTCGTAACCTTGCGGGTGCAGCCTGGCGAATTCATGCACGCCGGCGAGTTCTGCGGCTTGCAGCACCATCTCGTCGTCCACGTAGCGGGCGCCCGAGACCAGGTTGTCACGCAAGGTGCCGGCCAGCAGTTGGATGTCCTGGGCGACGTAGCCGATGTTATGGCGCAATTCGCTGACGTCGATCTGGCGGATGTCCACACCGTCCACCAGCAACGAGCCGGAGTCCGGTTGATACAGGCCCACCAGCAGCTTGGCCAGGGAGCTTTTGCCCGAGCCGCTGCGGCCGATGATGCCGATTTTTTCGCCAGGGCGGACATTCAGGTTGATGCCGCGCAGGGCCAGGTTTTGCTGGTTCGGGTAAGTGAAGTCGACCTCGCGGAACGTCATCGCGCCTTGCAGCGTTTTGCGGCTGAGCGGGCGTTCGTCGAAGTTGCGTTCCTGTGGCAGCTCCATCATCTGGTCCACCGAGACCATCGTCACCTTGGCTTGCTGGTAGCGTGTCAGCAGGCCCGACAGCTGGGCCAACGGGCCGAGTGCGCGACCGCTGAGCATGTAGCACGCCACCAGGCCGCCCATGCTGAGGGTGCCGTCGATGATCTGGTACACGCCGAAGATAATCATCGCCACGCCCGCTACTTGCTGGATCAGCAAGGTGATGTTCATCGCCAGGCCGGACAGCACTTTGACCCGCAGTTCGAGGCGGCTGAGGGTGCCAATGGTTTGTTCCCACTGGTACTGGCGTTCGCTTTCGGCGTTGTTGACCTTGACCGCGTCCAGCCCGGCGAGGGTCTCGATCAGGCTCGACTGGCGCTCGGCGCCCAGGGCCATGGTGCGCTCAAGTGTCGCGGTCAGTGGCTTTTGCAGGAAATGGCCGATACCCAATGCCAGCGGGAAGGCGACGATGGGAATCCATACCAAGTGGCCCCCCAGCAGCGCGATCACGCCGAGGATGATCAGGGTAAAGGGCAGGTCGATCAGGCTGGTGAGGGTCAGGGACGTGAGGAAGTCACGCATCCCCTGGAACTCGTGGATGTTGGAGGCGTAGCTGCCGACGCGCGCCGGGCGCATTTTCATCGACATGCCGACGATGCGCTCGAACAGCGTCGCGGAGATGATCAGGTCGGTTTTCTTGCCCGCAAGGTCCAGGCACAGGCTGCGCATCATCTTGAGCAGCAGGTCGAACAGGTACGCGCCACAAATACCGATGGCCAGCACCCACAAGGTGGCGGTGGCCTGGTTCGGCACCACGCGGTCGTACACGTTCATGACAAACAACGGCGCAGCCAGGGCGATCAGGTTGATCACCAGGCTCGCGGCGATGGCGTCGGCGTACAGCCAGCGGGAGCGTTTGAGGGTGTCTTTGAACCACGAGCGTGCGCGGGGGATCAGCGTGCCGCTGGTGACGTCAAATTTATGCTGTGGTTGGGCGAAGAACACCCGACCGTTGTAATCCTGAGTCAGCGCCTCGCGGGTGACCTGGACTTCGCCGCCGTCGCTTTCGCTGAGCAGCAGGCGGGCGGTATCACCTTCCCATCCCAACAGCACCGCACTGCGTCCTTCCTTTAATAGCAGCAAGGCCGGCAATGCGATGGACGGGATCTGCTCCAGCTTGCGCTGCAGCAAACGCCCCTGCAAACCCGCCCGGGCTGCTGCGCGCGGCAGCAAGTCGGGGCTCAGGCGCTGTCCCGCCAAGGGCAGGCCGGTGGTCAGCATGGCTCGGCTGGCAGGCTTGTAATGCAGCGAGCAGAGAGCCAACAACCCATCTAGCAATGGGTCGTCATGCTGAGCGCGGGGGTCATGGTGAAGTGGCGCCAAACCTATTTCAGAATCCAAGCTGACTCTCTCTTAAACGGTTGTGTGGTCCAACGCCGTCAAGAATCAGTTCATCCCTGGCAGGTTTACCGACGGTTTAATATCGTTTTGCACAACTGATGCCATCGGAGCAACGACGCCCTGGCTTCTCAGCAGTTGGCCCATGTCAGCCTTGATACGGTACTGGGTGTAAACGTAGAGGCTTTTGATCTGTGCCAGACGCTGCTGAGCGGTAAACAGTTCGTTCTCGCTGTCGAGCAAGTCGAGCAGTGTACGCTCACCGAGGCTGAACTGCTGCTGATACGAGGTGCGCACTTTGGTGCTGCGGTCGACGTACTGCTGCGCGATGGGCACTTGCTGGCTGGCATTGTTGTAAGCGTTCCACGCCAGGCCCAGTTCTTCGTTCAACTGACGCAGGGCGTTGTTGCGGATATCCAGCGCCTGGGTGGCCTGGGAAGCCTTGGACTGCAGGCTGGCCTTGTCGCTGCCGCCGTTGTACAGGTTGAACTGCATGTTCAGCATCGCGGAGTAGCCATTGTCATGGCCTTCTTCGCCGCCGATGTTGTTGTTGGCCGAACGTTGCAGCACCGCATCAAAACGCGGGTAGAAAGTCGACTTGGCAGCTTCGTACTGCTTCTCGGCAGCAGCGATGTCCGATTCGGCCGAGCGCAGTACCGGGCTGTCGGCAATCATCGCGCGGCGTGCTTCATCCAGGCTGGCAGGCAGGGCAGTCACGATGCCCATTGGCCGTTCCAACTGGTCGGGCTCTTTGCCGACAACGCTGAGGAAGTTGGTGTTGGCGTCTGCCAGGTTGGTCTGCTCGGTGATCAGGTTGTTCTGCGCCTGAGCCAGTCGGGCTTCGGCCTGATCCATGTCCGCCATTCTTCCGACGCCACGGCTGGTGCGCAGTTTGATCTGGTCAAAAATGCGTTCGTGGCTCTTCAGGTTGTCTTCTGCCAGCTGCACCATCTCGCGACGGGTCAGGACATCCAGATAAACCTGGGCGACGGTCAGCGCGGTGCGCTCGGAAGTATTGAGCAGCGCATACCCACGGGAATTGGCGGTGGCTTGTTGGCGACCGACTTCATTGACGGTGCCAAAACCCTGGAACAAATTTTGTTGCAGGCGGATGGTCGACTCGCCGCGGTTCAGGGTTTTCCAGTCATGGCTGTTGCTGGCGGCACGGGTCGACGTGTTGTCCGAGCTTTCGCGGCCATAGCCGCCCAGCAGGTCGACTTTAGGCAGGTAACCGCCCTGAGCCTCTCTGACCTGATAGTCAGCGGCAATGCGCGCATTGATTGCTGCCTGGATCTCCGGGTGGTTTTTCACCGCATCTTGCATGGCTTCGGGCAGGGTCTGAGCCTGGACGAAACTGGCGGCTAGAGCAAAAGGCACAGCTTTAAGAAGGTGCAAACGCATTCTGATGTTTCCCCGGGGATTGGTTGCCTGAAAAACCGCAACAAACTTGGAATATTGCATTGGAGTGGCAACTCGAAATGCCCGTTTTTCTAGGGCGCCGGAGGGCGCAAACAGAAAGTCGCGAGGCCGCATAAATATCAATGTGACATTACCTGGCGGATTGTTTAGGATGACGCCCAATAGGTCAATACCTTGACGGAAAAGTAATTTTTCTGACGAGACAACAAAATATTGACGCCAAAGTTTTTTCCAAGAAATTAAGTACTCCAGCTACTGAATCGGCACCAGCGAAAGGGCCGGTCTCCTTGATGGATACCCCCTGAACGGTAATACACGGAGAGTCTTTTATGAGCAGCGTTGCGGTCGTCAAAAGCATTGTCGGTCAAGTGTTCGCGGTTTCCCCGGAAGGGATTCGTCGCCTGCTTGTAGAAGGGGATCGCCTGTTCGCGGGTGAGCAAGTCGATACCGGCGCATCGGGCGCTGTCTCGCTGGAACTGGCCGACGGCCGGATCATCGATTTGGGTCGCGACACTCAGTGGAGCGCAAACGCTCCTGATTCTGTCACCGACCTGAGCGCCGCCACTGCTCAAGCCGCACCGTCCGTTGCCGAACTGCAGCAAGCCATCGCTGCCGGCGCCGACCCGACCCAAGATCTCGAAGCCACCGCTGCCGGCCCGGCCGCCGCAGGCGCAGACGGTGCCGTGGGTGGCGGCCACAGCTTTGTCGTGCTGGAAGCCACCGCAGGCGTGGTTGACCCGACCATCGGCTACCCCACGACCGGCTTGAATGCCGGTGACGCCGTAGGCACTACCCAAACCGGCGCTGACAATAACGGCGTCGATCCGCGCAACGTCACCATCACCCTGACCGCCACGCCGAGCATCACCGAAGCCGGTGGCGTCGTGGTTTACACCGTATTCATCACCCAGGCACCGACCAGCGACCTGACCGTCACCTTGTCCAACGGCCTCTCCGTTGTGATCGCCGCTGGCCAGACCTCGGGCGTGCTGAACGTCACCTTCGCCGGCAATGACACGCCTTACCTGGACGCCTCGTCGATCTCCGCCACCATCGCCGGCACCTCTGGCGGCGGCAACCTGATCATCACCACCGACCCGGCGGCAGCGGTCACGCAGATCGCGGACACCATCGACACCACTACCGTCACCCTGACCGCGACTCCGTCGGTGAACGAAGGCGGCCAGATCGTCTACACCGCCACCGTGACCAACGCGGCGCAGACCGACGTTGTGATCAAGCTGTCCAACGACCTGAGCATCACCATCGAGGCCGGTAAAACCACCGGCACGGTCACAGCCGACACACCTGCCAACCTGGCAGATGGCAAGGACCTGGCCGTCAGCGTCACGATCACCGAGGCGACCGGCGGTAACTACGAAAACCTGGCAATCAATCCCGCGCCAGCCACTTCCACTGTGGTTGCTGTGGATGATCCAAGCGTTTTGGTCG
Source organism: Pseudomonas sp. LG1E9 (assembly GCF_003290225.1). Lineage (NCBI taxonomy): Bacteria > Pseudomonadati > Pseudomonadota > Gammaproteobacteria > Pseudomonadales > Pseudomonadaceae > Pseudomonas > Pseudomonas sp. LG1E9. Next base: position 1,045,179 of record NZ_CP029983.1, read on the forward strand.
CCGATACCAACACTATTGCCGAAGATGGCGTCGCTACCGGCAACGTGCTGAGCAACGACAGCGACATCGATAACGTGCTGACTGTCGCCACCTTCACAGTAGGCAACACGACCTACAACGCGGGCCAGACGGCTGACATCGAAGGTATCGGTTCCGTCACCATCGGGACTGATGGCGCGTACGTGTTCACCCCGGTCAAGGATTACAGCGGCGAAGTGCCGCAGATCGGTTACACCACCAATACCGGATCGAGCAGCACGCTGACGATCACCATCACGCCGGTCAACGATGCGCCGGTGATCGACGTGACGGGCACCACCCTGGTCGAAAACACCGCCGTCGCGGGCAGCGTGGCAGGCACGTTTGTTATCCGCGACGCTGAAACGCCGGCTGGCCAACTGACGGTCACGTTCACGGGCGACAACAACAAAGATGGCTACTACGCCATCGTCGACAACACCGTTGTACTGACGCAGAAGGGCGCTGACTTCGTCAACGCCGGCAATCAGCTGCCGCAGATCGACCTGACTGTTACCGACCCCGAAGGCCTAAACTCCAACGCAGCTGGCCAGCCGACCGTGACCCTGGTCAACGACGTGCCAGTGATTGAAATCACGGCTAACACCATTGTTGAAGAAACGGCGGCGGCGGGTACTGTTGCGGGCACTTTTGTTGCCACAGACGAAGAAACGCCGCGTGAAAACCTGACGATCAGCTTCACTGCTGGTACCAACGCTGACGGCTATTACAGCCTCTCCGGCAACAATGTCGTGCTGACCCAAAAAGGTGCTGATTTCGTCAATGCTGGTAATCAGTTGCCGAAGATCGACCTGACCGTCACCGACGCTGGTGGCCTCAGCTCCACCGGCGAAGGCCAGCCGACTGTGACCCTGGTTAACGACGTTCCGTTGATCGACATCACACCGACCACCATCGTCGAAAACACCGCCGAAGCAGGCACCGTCGCCGGTACCTTCAACGCGCGTGACGAAGAAACCCCACGCGAAAACCTGACGATCAGCTTCACCGCTGGTACCAACGCCGACGGCTACTACGCAATTTCTGGCAACAACGTTGTCCTGACCGCGAAAGGTGCAGAGTTCGTTAACGCGGGTAACCAACTGCCGAAGATCGATCTGACTGTCACTGACGCTGGTGGCCTCAGCTCCACCGGCGAAGGTCAGCCGACCGTAACGCTGGTCAACGACGTACCGTTGATTGATGTAACGCCGACCACCATCGTCGAAAACACCGCCGAAGCAGGTACCGTCGCCGGTACTTTCAACGCCCGTGACGAAGAAACCCCGCGCGAAAACCTGACCATTAGCTTCACCGCCGGCACCAACGCAGACGGCTACTACGCCATCTCCGGCAACAACGTTGTGCTGACCGCTAAAGGCGCCGAATTCGTAAACGCGGGTAATCAGCTGCCGAAAATCGATCTGACCGTCACCGACGCTGGTGGCCTCAGCTCCACCGGCGAAGGCCAGCCGACTGTGACCCTGGTTAACGACGTTCCGTTGATCGACATCACACCGACCACCATCGTCGAAAACACCGCCGAAGCAGGCACCGTCGCCGGTACTTTCAACGCCCGTGACGAAGAAACCCCACGCGAAAATCTGACTATTAGCTTCACAGCCGGCAGCAACGCAGACGGCTACTACGCTATTTCTGGCAACAACGTTGTCCTGACCGCGAAAGGTGCAGAGTTCGTCAACGCTGGCAACCAACTGCCGAAGATCGACCTGACTGTCACTGACGCTGGTGGCCTCAGCTCCACCGGCGAAGGCCAGCCGACTGTGACCCTGGTTAACGACGTTCCGTTGATCGACATCACACCGACCACCATCGTCGAAAACACCGCCGAAGCAGGCACCGTCGCCGGTACCTTCAACGCCCGTGACGAAGAAACCCCGCGTGAAAATCTGACGATCAGCTTCACCGCTGGCACCAACGCCGACGGCTACTACGCCATCTCCGGCAATAATGTGGTCCTGACTGCAAAAGGCGCCGAATTCGTCAACGCGGGTAACCAACTGCCGAAGATCGACCTGACTGTCACTGACGCCGGTGGCCTCAGCTCCACCGGCGAAGGCCAGCCGACTGTGACCCTGGTTAACGACGTTCCACTGATCGATATCACGCCGACCACTATCGTCGAAAACACCGCCGAAGCAGGCACCATCGCCGGTACCTTCAACGCCCGCGACGAAGAAACGCCGCGTGAAAACCTGACGATCAGCTTCACCGCTGGCACCAACGCAGACGGCTACTACGCCATCTCCGGCAATAACGTGGTCCTGACCGCTAAAGGCGCCGAATTCGTAAACGCGGGTAATCAGCTGCCGAAAATCGACCTGACTGTTACTGACGCTGGTGGCCTCAGCTCTACCGGCGAAGGCCAGCCGACTGTGACCCTGGTCAACGACGTTCCACTGATCGACATCACGCCGACCACCATCGTCGAAAACACCGCCGAAGCAGGCACCATCGCCGGTACCTTCAACGCACGTGACGAAGAAACGCCGCGTGAAAATCTGACCATCAGCTTCACCACCGGCACCAACGCCGACGGTTACTACGCCATCTCCGGCAATAACGTCGTCCTGACCGCCAAAGGCGCCGAATTCGTCAACGCTGGCAACCAACTGCCGAAGATCGACCTGACCGTCACCGACGCCGGTGGCCTCAGCTCTACCGGCGAAGGCCAGCCGACCGTAACCCTGGTCAACGACGTTCCACTGATCGACATCACGCCGACCACTATCGTTGAGAACACCGCCGAAGCAGGCACCATCGCCGGTACCTTCAACGCCCGCGACGAAGAAACGCCACGTGAAAATCTGACCATCAGCTTCACCGCCGGCACTAACGCCGACGGTTACTACGCCATCTCCGGCAACGACGTCGTCCTGACCGCCAAAGGCGCCGAATTCGTCAACGCGGGCAACCAACTGCCGAAGATCGACCTGACTGTCACTGACGCTGGTGGCCTCAGCTCCACCGGCGAAGGCCAGCCGACTGTGACCCTGGTTAACGACGTTCCGTTGATCGACATCACACCGACCACCATCGTCGAAAACACCGCCGAAGCAGGCACCGTCGCCGGTACCTTCAACGCCCGTGACGAAGAAACCCCACGCGAAAATCTGACGATCAGCTTCACCGCTGGTACCAACGCCGACGGCTACTACGCCATCTCTGGCAACAACGTCGTACTGACCGCCAAAGGCGCTGAATTCGTAAACGCGGGTAATCAGCTGCCGAAAATCGACCTGACTGTTACTGACGCTGGTGGCCTCAGCTCTACCGGCGAAGGGCAGCCAACCGTAACTCTGGTCAACGACGTTCCACTGATCGACATCACGCCGACCATCATCGTTGAGAACACCGCCGAAGCAGGCACCGTCGCCGGTACCTTCAACGCCCGTGACGAAGAAACCCCACGCGAAAATCTGACGATCAGCTTCACCGCTGGTACCAACGCCGACGGCTACTACGCCATCTCTGGCAACAACGTCGTACTGACCGCCAAAGGCGCTGAATTCGTCAACGCGGGTAACCAGCTGCCGAAGATCGACCTGACTGTCACCGACGCCGGTGGCCTCAGCTCTACCGGCGAAGGCCAGCCGACCGTAACCCTGGTCAACGACGTTCCACTGATCGACATCACGCCGACCACTATCGTTGAGAACACCGCCGAAGCAGGCACCATCGCCGGTACCTTCAACGCACGTGACGAAGAAACGCCGCGTGAAAACCTGACCATCAACTTCACCACCGGCACCAACGCTGACGGCTATTACAGCCTCTCCGGCAACAATGTCGTGTTGACCCAAAAAGGCGCCGATTTCGTCAACGCTGGCAACCAGCTGCCGAAGATCGACCTGACTGTCACCGACGCCGGTGGCCTCAGCTCCACCGGCGAAGGCCAGCCAACCGTAACCCTGGTCGATGACACCCCGACCGCCGTCGACGGCCGCATCGAGGGCAACGAAGACACCTCGATCGAGCTCACTTGGGCGACGTTCGGCGTCCAGGACGAGGATTCCACCAGCCCGGCAGTGGTGTTTACCAGCCTGCCGGCCGGTTCCATCGAATACAAAGTCGACGGCGAGTGGGTCAAGCTCACCACGGCCGATCTGAAAACCGACACCTCGGCGGGCAAGGCCTTCACTCAGGCTGACTTCGATGCCCACAACGTGCGTTACACCCCGGCAGACAACGAGTCGGGCGATAACAGCTTCGGCGGCACTGGCGTGGGTAACAAGCAAGGCGATTACACCGAGCTGAACTTCCAGGCGACTGACGGCAGCTCCTACAGCGACACTAAAACCATCACCGTGGATATCCACCCGGTGACGGATGTGCCGGTTTTGACCTTCGGTCAAGTGCCAACCGGTCTGACCATTCAAACCTGGACCGGCAGCAACCTGCCGGCTGAACTGGGCACCAACGGCCAAGGCGTTACCCAGTCGAGCACGCTGATCAATGTGATCAACGCCCAGACCGCTGACAGCGCAGCCTCCACTGGCGTGACCAGCAATGTGAGCAACGGCAACGTGGCCGAAGGCACCGCGACCAAAGTGTCGGGCCTTGTCTACCTGGAAGCCGGCAAGAGCTACACCTTCAGCGGTACTGCCGACGACAGTCTGGCAATCACCGTAGGCGGGAAGCTGGTTGCTTCCGAGACCTGGAGCCAGGGCAGCGGGATTGGCGGGTCGACCTACACGCCGACCGAGTCGGGTTACTACACCCTCGACGTCTACCACTACAACCAGAACGGCCCGGGCAACTACGACGTCAACGTATCGACCAACAACGGCCCGGCCGTGTCGTTGGGCAACAGCGGCCTGCAGACCTACACCAGTGTGGCCGCGCTTGAAGCCGCCGGCATGGTGCTCGGCGACAGCCACGTGGTGAACGGCGAAGGCTATTACACCGGTTCCGTCTACAACCACGGCCTGGAAGACACCGCGATCAAGATCGCGCCGATTACCGCCACGTTCGTCGACAACGACGGCTCGGAATCCCACAAGGTTGAAATCAGCGGCCTGCCGGAAGGCGCCGTGCTCACCGACGGCACCACTGGTCACAGCATCACCTCGACCGGCGCAAGCACGCTCTACGATGTGAGCACCTGGAACCTGAGCACCCTGACCGTTACCCCGTTCAAGGACTCGACTGCCAGTTTCGACCTGACCGTCAAAGCCACGGCCAAAGAGTTGAGCACCGGCGTTGAAGAAGTCACCAGCGGCAAGATCGGCATCGTAGTCACTGCGGTCAACGACGCGCCGGTGCTGGGCAACGGTTCGACCAACGCGTTCGGCGACACCTACATTGAAGGCAAGCCGGGCGGCTACGTTGCGGCAAACCTGACCATCGCCGACGTCGACAACAGCACCTTGCAAAGCGCCAAGGTCACGCTGGTCAACCACCTGACCGATGACGTGCTGATCGCGGATGTCAGTAACACCAAAATCACTGTCAGCTATGACAAGAACACCGGTGTGCTGAGCCTGTCCGGCGAAGCCACCAAGGCTGAGTACCAGGAAGTCCTGCGCTCGGTACACTTCGCCAGCGAGAGCGAAGACCCGAGCCCGGTCAATCGCAACCTGACCATCACCGTCAACGACGGTCAGGCGGACTCCGCGCCAGTGACCTCGGTGGTCTACGTGGTTCCGGTCAACGATGTGCCGGTAGTCAGCTTCGACAGCACCACCTTCACCGAGCAGACCGCAGGCGGCGCGCTGGTCAAGAACCTGTCCATCAGCGACGTCGACAACTCCACCTTCAGCAAAGTGGTGGTCACGGTTGATCACCTGGTGTCTGGTGATCTGCTCAGCAATGCCGATGTACTCAAGGCCCTGGCCGTTGCCGGTATCACCATCACCGAAACCGGCAGCGCCGCGGATGGCAAAGTCGTCTACACCCTGACCAGCAATTCGCCAGCCGGCAGCAGCGCGGCGGACTTCATCAAGCTGGTTGAAGCGATTACCTTCCAAGCCCCGGGCAACAATCCGGCTGGCACTGATCGCACCGTCACCATCGACGTCACCGACATCGGCGGCGGCAACCTTGACCGCGAGCCACCGGAAACCGGCAGCGCCACCGGCAAGGTCACCATCGACCTGTTCAACGATGCTCCGACCGCCTCGGCTGACCCAGCCAGTGCCAACGAAGACCACGCCGCAACCATCGTCCTGAGTGGCGCCGACGTGGATGGCTCCGTTGCCAGCTTCGTCATCACCACCTTGCCGACCAACGGCACGCTCTACAGCGACTCGACGCTCACCATCGCCCTGAAAGTCGGCGACTCGGTACCGGCAGGTGCCGACGGCAAGGCTTCGGTGTACTTCTCGCCGACCGGCGACTGGAGCGGCAGCACTTCGCTGACCTTCACCGCCGTCGACAATGCCGGCAAACCAAGCGGCGACACCACCGCGGCAATCACCATCGCGCCAGTCACCGACACCCCGCACCTGGGCCTGCTCGGCGGCGGCGTGGTGAGCGCGATCAACTTCGACAGCGCCCCGATCAACGGCGCCTGGGGCACGGTCGCGGTTGGCGATGCCAATAACGCAGCCGGCACGGGCACCAATCCGAACACCCAATGGCTGACCGGCAACGCCGACGGCAAAGTGGAAATCGGCCAAGGCAGCGTCTACGGCGTAGAGACCCCAGGCAACAGCCCGGTCATCGAGCTGGAGAAAAACGCCGGCGATGACGCCAGCCTGTACACCATCATCAAGGCTGAAAGCGGCACTGCTTACACCATCTCGGTCGACTACTCGCCGCGTGCGGGCGCCGAGAACAACTCGGTGATCGACGTGTTCTGGGGCGGCGTCAAAGTCGGCACCCTGGACGCCACCGTCGTGGGCATGAAGACCTACACCTTCACCGTGCCCGTCACCGCTGACGGCGACGCCAAACTCGAATTCAAGGCCCCGGCCGGCGACACCAACAACTCGCTTGGCGGCGTGCTGGACAACATCAGCGTTACCCAAGTGCTGAATACCGGCCTGGAAGATCACGCGATCAAGTTGTCCGCGATTGATGCTTATGCCACTGACACAGATGGTTCCGAGACCCTCAAGCTGGAAATCAGCGGCATTCCGCAAGGCGCGACCATTTCCGATGGCACGCCGGGCCACAGCTTCACGGCCACGGCTGACGTGCAAAGCATCGATATCAGCAGCTGGAACAAGGCCACACTGGTCTACAACCCGGTGCCAAACGCCAACGGCCTGGTGAACCTCACCGTTACCGCCACTGCGCAAGATGGTGATGCGACGCCGAAGTCCGAGTCGATTACGCTGCCGATCAATGTGATTGCGGTCAACGACCTGCCAGTGATTGAAGTCGTCGCGAACGACCTGGTGGAAAAACAGGTCGGCGAAGGCACCGTCGCCGGTACCTTTACCGTGAGCGACGTCGAGACCCCGATTGCCGATCTGAAAGTCACCTTCACCGGCGACACCAACAAAAACGGCTACTACACCCTCGTGGGCAACGCCGTGGTGTTGACCCTGGCGGGCGCGAACTTCGTCAACGCGGGTAACAAACTGCCGGCCATTGACCTGACCGTCACCGACGCCGACAAGGGCAGCTCCCACGATGCGGCTACGCCGGGTGTGACGCTGGTCAACGATGTGCCGCTGATTGATATCACGCCGACCACTATTGTCGAGAACACTGCCGAAGCGGGCACCGTCGCCGGTACCTTCAACGCACGTGATGAAGAGACACCGCGTGATGGTCTGACTGTTAGCTTCACTGCTGGTACTAACGCAGACGGCTTCTACGCCATCTCGGGCAACAACGTTGTGCTGACGGCTAAAGGTGCTGACTTCGTCAACGCGGGTAACGCGCTACCGAAGATCGACTTGACCGTCACCGACGCTGGTGGTCTCAGCTCTACTGGCGAAGGCCAGCCGACCGTAACTTTGGTCAACGACGTTCCGGTGATTGATGTAACGCCGACCACTATCGTGGAAAACACCGCCGAAGCTGGCACCATCGCCGGTACTTTCAACGCACGTGATGAAGAGACACCGCGTGAAGGTCTGACCGTTAGCTTCACTGCTGGTACTAACGCAGACGGTTACTACGCTATTTCTGGCAACAACGTTGTGCTGACGGCTAAAGGTGCTGACTTCGTCAACGCGGGTAACCCGCTGCCGAAGATCGACTTGACCGTCACCGACGCTGGTGGCCTCAGCTCTACTGGCGAAGGCCAGCCGACCGTAACTTTGGTCAACGACGTTCCGGTGATTGATGTAACGCCGACCACTATCGTGGAAAACACCGCCGAAGCTGGCACCATCGCCGGTACTTTCAACGCACGTGATGAAGAGACACCGCGTGAAGGTCTGACCGTTAGCTTCACTGCTGGTACTAACGCAGACGGTTACTACGCTATTTCTGGCAACAACGTTGTCCTGACCGCGAAAGGTGCCGAATTCGTCAACGCGGGTAACCCGCTGCCGAAAATCGACCTGACTGTCACCGACGCTGGTGGCCTCAGCTCTACCGGCGAAGGCCAGCCGACTGTGACCTTGGTTAACGACGTTCCGCTGATTGACGTTACGCCGGCCACTATCGTTGAGAACGCTGCTGAAGCGGGCACCGTCGCCGGTACCTTCAATGCGCGTGACGAGGAAACTCCGCGTGATGGTCTGACTGTTAGCTTCACTGCTGGCACCAACGCAGACGGCTACTACGCTATTTCTGGCAACAACGTTGTCCTGACAGCCAAAGGCGCCGAATTCGTCAACGCCGGCAACCAGCTGCCGAAGATCGACCTGACCGTTACCGACGCCGGTGGCCTCGGCTCTACCGGCGAAGGCCAGCCGACCGTAACTTTGGTCAACGACGTTCCGGTGATTGACGTTACGCCGACCACCATCGTTGAGAACGCTGCCGAAGCGGGCACCGTCGCCGGTACCTTCAATGCGCGTGACGAGGAAACTCCGCGTGATGGTCTGACTGTTAGCTTCACTGCTGGCACCAACGCAGACGGCTACTACGCTATTTCTGGCAACAACGTTGTCCTGACAGCCAAAGGCGCCGAATTCGTCAACGCCGGCAACCAGCTGCCGAAGATCGACCTGACCGTTACCGACGCCGGTGGCCTCGGCTCTACCGGCGAAGGCCAGCCGACCGTAACTTTGGTCAACGACGTTCCGGTGATTGACGTTACGCCGACCACCATCGTTGAGAACGCTGCCGAAGCGGGCACCGTCGCCGGTACCTTCAATGCGCGTGACGAGGAAACTCCGCGTGATGGTCTGACTGTTAGCTTCACTGCTGGCACCAACGCAGACGGCTACTACGCTATTTCTGGCAACAACGTTGTCCTGACAGCCAAAGGCGCCGAATTCGTCAACGCCGGCAACCAGCTGCCGAAGATCGACCTGACCGTTACCGACGCCGGTGGCCTCGGCTCTACCGGCGAAGGCCAGCCGACCGTAACTTTGGTCAACGACGTTCCGGTGATTGACGTTACGCCGACCACCATCGTTGAGAACGCTGCCGAAGCGGGCACCGTTGCCGGTACCTTCGTTGCCAAAGACGAAGAGACCCCACGTGATGGTCTGACCGTGAGCTTCACCGCTGGCACCAACGCCGACGGCTACTACGCCATCTCCGGCAACAACGTTGTGCTGACCGCGAAAGGCGCCGAATTCGTCAACGCGGGTAACCCGCTGCCGAAAATCGACCTGACCGTCACCGACGCCGGTGGTCTCAGCTCTACTGGCGAAGGCCAGCCGACTGTGACTCTGGTCAACGACGTTCCAGAAATTGCTGTTACGCCGACCACCATCGTTGAGAACACTGCTGAAGCAGGCACCGTTGCCGGTACCTTCGTTGCCAAAGACGAAGAGACCCCACGTGATGGTCTGACCGTGAGCTTCACCGCTGGCACCAACGCAGACGGCTACTACGCCATCTCGGGCAACAACGTGGTCCTGACTGCCAAAGGTGCTGAATTCGTCAACGCGGGTAACCCGCTGCCGAAGATCGACCTGACCGTCACCGACGCTGGTGGTCTCAGCTCTACTGGCGAAGGTCAGCCGACCGTAACGCTGGTTAACGACGTTCCGCTGATCGACGTCACGCCGACCACTATCGTTGAGAACGCTGCTGAAGCTGGCACCGTCGCCGGTACCTTCAACGCCCGTGACGAAGAAACTCCGCGTGAAGGTCTGACTGTTAGCTTCACGGCAGGCACCAACGCAGACGGCTACTACGCCATCTCGGGCAACAACGTGGTCCTGACTGCCAAAGGTGCTGAATTCGTCAACGCGGGTAACCCGCTGCCGAAGATCGACCTGACCGTCACCGACGCTGGTGGTCTCAGCTCTACTGGCGAAGGTCAGCCAACCGTAACGCTGGTCAACGACGTTCCGGTGATTGATGTAACACCGACCACTATCGTTGAGAACGCTGCTGAAGCAGGCACCGTCGCCGGTACCTTCAATGCACGTGACGAAGAAACTCCTCGCGATGGTCTGACTGTTAGCTTCACCGCAGGCACCAACGCAGACGGCTACTACGCTATTTCTGGCAACAACGTGGTCCTGACCGCGAAAGGTGCCGAATTCGTCAACGCGGGTAACGCGCTGCCGAAGATCGACCTGACCGTCACCGACGCCGGTGGTCTCAGCTCTACTGGCGAAGGTCAGCCGACCGTAACGCTGGTTAACGACGTTCCGCTGATCGACGTCACGCCGACCACTATCGTTGAGAACGCTGCTGAAGCTGGCACCGTCGCCGGTACCTTCAACGCCCGTGACGAAGAAACTCCGCGTGAAGGTCTGACTGTTAGCTTCACGGCAGGCACCAACGCAGACGGCTACTACGCCATCTCGGGCAACAACGTGGTCCTGACTGCCAAAGGTGCTGAATTCGTCAACGCGGGTAACCCGCTGCCGAAGATCGACCTGACCGTCACCGACGCTGGTGGTCTCAGCTCTACTGGCGAAGGTCAGCCAACCGTAACGCTGGTCAACGACGTTCCGGTGATTGATGTAACACCGACCACTATCGTTGAGAACGCTGCTGAAGCGGGCACCGTTGCCGGTACCTTCAACGCGCGTGACGAAGAAACTCCGCGCGATGGTTTGACTGTTAGCTTCACTGCCGGCACCAACGCAGACGGCTACTACGCCATCTCGGGCAACAACGTGGTCCTGACCGCCAAAGGTGCTGAATTCGTCAACGCGGGTAACGCGCTGCCGAAGATCGACTTGACCGTCACCGACGCTGGTGGCCTCAGCTCTACTGGCGAAGGCCAGCCGACCGTAACGCTGGTTAACGACGTTCCGCTGATTGACGTTACGCCGACCACTATCGTTGAGAACGCTGCTGAAGCTGGCACCGTTGCTGGCACGTTCAACGCACGTGACGAAGAAACTCCGCGTGATGGTCTGACCGTGAGCTTCACTGCTGGTACTAACGCAGCCGGCTACTACGCCATCTCCGGCAACAACATTGTCCTGACGGCTAAAGGTGCTGACTTCGTCAACGCGGGTAACCCGCTGCCGAAGATCGACCTGACTGTTACTGACGCTGGTGGCCTCAGCTCCACCGGTGAAGGTCAGCCGACTGTGACCTTGGTTAACGACGTACCGTTGATCGACATCACGCCGACCACCATTGTCGAGAACGCCGCTGAAGCGGGCACTGTTGCGGGCACGTTCAACGCACGTGACGAAGAAACTCCTCGCGATGGTTTGACTGTTAGCTTCACTGCCGGCACCAACGTAGACGGCTACTACGCTATCTCGGGCAACAACGTTGTCCTGACGGCCAAAGGCGCCGAATTCGTCAACGCGGGTAACCCGTTGCCGAAGATCGACCTGACCGTCACCGACGCCGGTGGCCTCAGCTCTACCGGCGAAGGTCAGCCTACCGTGACCCTGGTCAACGACGTTCCGGTGATTGATGTAACACCGACCACCATCGTTGAGAACGCTGCTGAAGCTGGCACCGTTGCTGGCACGTTCAACGCACGTGACGAAGAAACTCCGCGTGATGGTCTGACCGTGAGCTTCACTGCTGGTACTAACGCAGACGGCTACTACGCCATCTCGGGCAACAACGTTGTGCTGACCGCGAAAGGCGCCGAATTCGTCAACGCGGGTAACCCGCTGCCGAAGATCGACCTGACTGTTACTGACGCTGGTGGCCTCAGTTCCACTGGCGAAGGCCAGCCGACTGTGACCTTGGTTAACGACGTACCGTTGATCGACATCACGCCGACCACCATCGTTGAGAACGCTGCTGAAGCAGGCACCGTTGCCGGTACTTTCAACGCACGTGATGAAGAGACACCGCGTGATGGTCTGAGCGTTACCTTCACTGCCGGTACTAACACCGACGGCTACTATGCCATCTCCGGCAACAACGTTGTGCTGACGGCCAAAGGCGCCGAATTCGTCAACGCGGGTAACGCGCTGCCGAAGATCGACTTGACCGTCACCGACGCTGGAGGCCTCAGCTCTACTGGCGAAGGCCAGCCGACCGTAACGCTGGTCAACGACGTTCCCGAAATTGCTGTTACGCCGGCCACCATCGTTGAGAACACTGCTGAAGCAGGCACCGTTGCCGGCACTTTCGTTGCTAAAGACGAAGAGACCCCACGCGATGGTCTGACTGTTAGCTTCACTGCTGGCACCAACGCAGACGGCTACTACGCCATCTCGGGCAACAACGTTGTACTGACGGCCAAAGGTGCCGAATTCGTCAACGCGGGTAACGCGCTGCCGAAGATCGACCTGACTGTTACCGACGCTGGTGGCCTCAGCTCTACTGGCGAAGGTCAGCCGACTGTGACCTTGGTCAACGATGTACCGGTGATTGAAGTTACTCCGACCACGATCGAAGAAAACTCTGCCTCAGTCGGCACCGTCGCCGGTACCTTCACGGCCACCGACGAAGAAACTCCGCGTGATGGCCTGACCATCACCTTCACGGGCACCAGCAACGCCAATGGCTACTACAGCATCTCCGGCAACAACGTTGTGCTGACCCAAAAGGGCGCTGATTTCGTTAACGCCGGCAACCAGTTGCCGAAGATTGACCTGACTGTTACCGATCCATCGGGCGCCAACTCCAGCAACAGCGGCCAACCGACCGTCAACCTGCACAACGATGTGCCGGTGATCACGGTTGCAGCTAACACCCTGGAAGAGAACTCGGCTGCTGCGGGCACCGTCGCTGGTACCTTCACCGCGACCGACGAAGAAACCCCACGTTCGGGCCTGACGATCACCTTCACCGGCACCAGCAACGTTGATGGCTACTACAGCATCTCCGGCAACAACGTTGTGCTGACCCAAAAGGGCGCTGATTTCGTTAACGCCGGCAACCAGTTGCCGAAGATTGACCTGACTGTTACCGATCCATCGGGCGCGAACTCCAGCAACAGCGGCCAACCGACCGTCAACCTACATAACGACGTGCCGGTGATCACGGTTGCTGCTAACACCCTGGAAGAGAACTCGGCTGCTGCGGGCACCGTCGCTGGTACCTTCACCGCGACCGACGAAGAAACCCCACGTTCGGGCCTGACGATCACCTTCACCGGCACCAGCAACGCCGATGGCTACTACAGCATCTCCGGCAACAACGTTGTGCTGACCCAAAAGGGCGCTGACTTCGTTAACGCCGGCAACCAGTTGCCGAAGATCGATCTGACCGTTACCGATCCATCAGGCGCGAACTCCAGCAACAGCGGCCAACCGACCGTCAATCTACATAACGACGTGCCGGTCATCACGGTTGCTGCTAACACCCTGGAAGAGAACTCTGCGACTGCGGGCACCGTCGCCGGTACCTTCGTTGCTAAAGACGAAGAAACCCCACGTTCGGGCCTGACGGTCACCTTCACCGGCACCAGCAACGCGGATGGCTACTACAGCATCTCCGGCAACAACGTTGTGCTGACCCAGAAAGGTGCTGATTTCGTTAACGCGGGCAATCAACTGCCGAAGATCGACCTGACCGTCACCGATCCTGATGGCGCGCACTCCAACAACAGTGGCCAACCGACCGTCAACTTGCATAACGACGTGCCAGTGATTGCAATCACGCCTGCCACAATTGTTGAGGACACCGCCAAAGTCGGCACTGTGGCCGGTACCTTCACGGCAAGCGACGAAGAAACCCCGGCCGCCCAACTGAAGATCACCTTCACCGGCACAAGCAACGCCGATGGCTACTACAGCTTGTCCGGCAATAGCGTTGTGCTGACGCAGAAGGGCGCGGACTACGTCAACTCCGGTCATCAATTGCCGAAGATTGACCTGACCGTCACCGACGCTGACGGCGCTTACTCACACAGCATTGGCCAGCCGACCGTGACGTTGGTCGACGACACCCCTATCGCCAACAATGGCTACATCCAAGGCAACGAAGACACTTCGATCGAATTGATCTGGGCGAACTTCGGCGTCAGCGATGAAGACTCCGCAAACCCTAAAGTGGTGTTCACCAACCTGCCGGCCGGTTCGATCGAGTACAACGTCAACGGCGTGTGGGTTGCGCTGACCGCGTCTGACCTGAAAACCGCCACCTCGGCCGGCAAGTCGTTCAGCCAGGCTGATTTCGACAGTCACAACGTGCGTTACACCCCGGCGGCCAACGAGTCGGGCGATAACAGCTTCAGCGGCACAGGCGTGGGCAACAAGCAGAGCGATTACACCCAGCTGAAATTCCAGGCTACCGACGGTAATTCCTACAGCGACACCAAGATCATCACCGTGGATATCCACCCGGTGGCGGACGTGCCTGTCGTGGCGGTTGGCGCGTTCGGCGCTGTGCCGACAGGCCTGGTGATCCAGACCTGGACCGGCGGCACCCTGCGCAATGATTTGGGGACCAACGGTAACGGTGTGGCCAATTCCAGCGATCTGATCCGTGTGATCGACGCCAAGACAGCCGCCAGTGCGGCTTCCACCGGTGTGACCAACAACGTCAGCAACAGCAATGTGGTCGATGGCACCGCGACCAAGGTCTCCGGCCTGATCTACCTGGAAGCCGGCAAGAGCTACACCTTCACCGGTACGGCCGACGACAGCCTGGCCATTACCGTGGGCGGCAAGTTGGTTGCCACCGAGACCTGGAGCAAGGGCAGCGCGATTAGCGGGTCGAGCTACACGCCGACCGAGTCGGGTTACTACACCCTCGACATCTACCACTACAACCAGGCCGGCGGGGGCAACTACGACGTCAACGTGTCGATTAACAACGGCGTGTCGATGTCCCTGGGCAACAGCGGCCTGCAGACCTACACCAGCGTGGAAGCGTTGAAAGCCGCAGGTGCAGTGCTCGGCGATAGCCACGTGGTCAATGGCGAAGGCTATTACACCGGCTACGTCTACAACCGTGGCCTGGAAGACACCGCGATCAAGGTCAGCCCGATTACCACCACGTTTGTCGACAACGATGGCTCGGAGTCGCACAAGGTGCAAATCAGCGGCTTGCCTGCCGGTACGGTGATCACCGATGGCACCACGAGCATCACCTCCAATGGCAGCGGCACGCTCTACGATGTCAGCACCTGGAACCTGAAGACTCTGACAGTTACGCCGGCCAAGGATTCGACCGCCAGCTTCGACATCATCGTGAAAGCCACGGCCACCGAGTTGAGCACCGGAGCTTCGGCGGTGACGACCGGCAAAGTTAGCATCGTGATCACGGCGGTCAACGACGCCCCAACCCTGGACCTGAGCACTGCCGACGGTTCGGTCGCTACTGGCTTCAGCACCTCGTACACCGAACGTAGCACCAGCGGTGTTGCGATTACCGGCAGCGTGGCCATCGCTGACGTCGACAGCACCCAAATGCAAAGCGCCACCATCACCCTGAAAAACGCCAGTTCGGGCGATGTACTGAGCTCCAACCTGGTAGCCGTCGGGGGTACGTACAAAGGCATCACCGTGACCAGCGTCGGGACTGACGTCAGCGGCAAGATCGTGCTGACCCTGTCGGGCACGGCGGACGCGGCGACTTACAAGACGCTGCTTGAGTCGTTCCAGTACTCCAGCACCAGCAAGTACCCGACGCTGGGCGATCGCACCATTGATGTCTCGGTGACTGACAATGAGGGTGGCAACAGCCTGAGTTCGTTGGCGGCAACGACCACCATCACGGTCAAGCCTCAGGTCTACAGCCCTGTCACGGAAGGCGGCGCGGCAGCGGATACCATTGACCTGGGCTCCAGCTCGACCCACAACATCGTGGTAAGCGACAAGGGCGGTATCACCACGCCGGGCACCAACTACAACATCGCGTTTATCGTCGACACTTCGGGCAGTATCGGCTCCAGCGCGATGACGTCGATCAAGTCCCAGTTGTCGACCATCTTCGATACCTTGATCGCCAACGCCAAGTTGACCGGTTCGGGTGTGGTGAAAGTGTTGCTGGTGGACTTCGATACCAAGGTCGAATCGCAAGTGTCGGTCAACCTGGCTGACCAGGCGGCTGCCAAGGATGCGTTGCAGGCTGTGTTGAACAACATGAGCTCCAACTCGACTGACGTGACCAACTACCAGGACGCCTTCAACACCGCGACGGCCTGGTTCAAGAGCTCTGAAGCGACCAGCAACGCCAGTGCGAAAAACCTGACGTATTTCATTACCGACGGTGCGCCGAACGTCTACAACTACACATACAGCGACATCACTCTTGGCGCGACCAGCCGCTACGGTGACACGGTTTACTTCGACAGTAAGGTCAACAGCAAAACCTACACCCTGGGCCAGTCCGCTGCGGTCACCGCAACGGTCTACGGCAAGACCCAGGTCATTGTCGACAGCGACGGCAAGGTCTACTCGTACAGCTCGTCCGGCACCAAGACCTTTGAAGGTTATGTCGTGTCCGACGGCCGTGGCGGTTTCGACGTGGCGGGGGCTGTCGGCAACAGCAGCTACTACTACGACTATCCGTTGGAAGCGGCCAAGGCCGCTTATGCTGCGCTGACCACTGCGGTCAAGGGCGGGGTTGAGGTGCAGGCCATCGGTCTTGGCAGCGACATTGATAGCACCGTGCTCAAACAGTTTGATACCGACAAGACGGTCTCCACCATCGACACCGCCAAGCTGGCGGATACCATCACCGGCCACACTGCCGATACCGGTGCCGACAACGTTTCCGGCGGTTCGGGCAACGACATCATCTTCGGCGACCTGATCAGCTACAAAGGCCAGGAAGGCAGCGCGGCGCTCAAGGCATTCGCTGCCGAGAAGCTGGCGACCACCGTCGATCAGATCGACGACCGCACCCTGCATCAGTACATCACTGAGCATGTGCAGGACGTCGGTGCCCTGGCCAACGCGTCGAACATCTACGGCACCAGCGATGGTGGCGACAACCTGATCGGCAACGCCGGCGATGACATCCTGTTCGGCCAGGGCGGTAACGACACGCTCTCCGGCGGTGCAGGCAATGACATCCTGGTGGGTGGCAAGGGTAACGACATCCTCACCGGCGGCGCGGGTGCCGATACCTTTGTGTGGCTCAAAGGCGACACCAACACCAGCGGTGGCTTTGATCGCATCACTGACTTCAAGCACGGCGAAGGCGACAAGCTGGACCTGTCCGACTTGCTGCAAGGCAATAACGACACCAACCTGTCGAGCTACCTGAGGTTGACCACCGACTCGGCGGGCAACTCGACGCTGAGCGTGAGCAGCACCGGGTCGTTTACCGGCACCAACGGCGGCACGGCAGATGTGACGATCAAGGTGGACGGCGCGAGCTGGGGCAGTGGCGCCGCTGCGATCAATAGCCTGATCGCCGGTGGCGACTTGACCGTCAAACACCACGACTGATCACCAGCGGGGCGTCAATCTTTCGGGATTGGTGCCCCTTTGGCATGCGCTTTGGGGAAATGTGTGTAATCTCTGTGGGAGCCGTGTGCGGCGCCTGCAGGGATTTTTTATTGGGAGAGGGCTGATGTTCTACGTGCAACGCGATCAATACAACGCTTTGGTGCGTGTCGAGGCGCAGGCCTTCGCAGAAGCCACTGAGACGCTACCGGCTGACCATCATGAGATCCAGGCGTGGTTTGCCGACGATGAGATTGAGAACAGCCTAAAGCAGCTCAAGAGCAGTGACCTTGAGATGATCCGCGTACTGGACGACTTGATCCAGGTGCTGATCACCAAGAACGTGATGAGCATCACCGACTTGCCGCCGGCGGCGCAGACCAAGTTCCTGGAGCGTACCCAAGCCCGGGCGGCGCTGGGTGGCTTGAGCGAGCTGATCAATGACGAAGAAACCGGCCTGATCTGACGCGCACCTCCTTCACGGCGTGAGCGTCAAGGAGGCGTGATTATTCTGAGCTTCACTTCCAGGGCGCCGGTTCACCGACCAGTTGGCCTTGCACCCCTTCAATCCCCATCTCGCGGATCACCCGCAACTCTCCCTCGGTTTCCACGCGCTCGGCAATCAACGGCAGGTCAATGCTGTGGGCTGCACGCTGGATGGCTTCGATAAAGAAGCGTTTGTGGCTTTCCTGATCAATATCGCGGATGTAACTGCCGTCGATCTTGAGGTAGGCCAGGCCCAGGTGCGCGAGGTTGCCGATCATGCTGAAGCGCCCGCCGAAGCGTTGCAGGCCAAGGCTGTAGCCGAGGCCGCGCATGCGCCGGATCAAACGCTCCAGCTGCGTCTGTTCGGGTACTTGTTCTTCACCGATTTCCAGGGTCAGGCGTTCGCCCAACAGCGGGTGTTGGGCCAGGCGTTCGAACATGTGCTCCAGGGCTTGCGGGTCGTTCAGGGTGGCTGCCGACAGGTTCAGCGCGACCGATTGGTTGTGCTGGCCCAAGTGGGCGATCACCAGATCGAGCATTACCTGGTCGAGGCGCGCGGTCCAGCCGAAGCGCTCCAGCCATGGCAGGAAATGCCCGGCGGCAATGGTCTGGTCCTGGCTGTCGAGCAGGCGCGACAGCACTTTGTAATGCAGGACCTGGCGGATATCGTTGCTGCTCACCACCGGCTGGAAGAACAGGCGGAAACGACCCTGGCTCAGGGCGGTGTCGAGCAGGGTGTGCCAGCTGTGCGGGTCGTCACTGACGGTGTCGAGGGTTTGATGGGTCAGGCACACCCAGCTTTGCAGGCTGTTGGCTTCGGCCTGCGTGAGCGCCTGGTCAGCCAGCATCAGCAGGTCTGCCGAGGCGTCGCCGGGGTTGTAAGGGGCCAGGCCGATGTAGGCCACGGTGGGCATGTCGGTGGCGCCGGTTTCGTGCAGGCTCTGCAAGGTGGCTTCCAGTTCCTGGGCCAACTGCACGGCCTCGTCACGCACCAGGCCCGGCGCGAGCACGGCAAACTCGCCACCTCGGCTGCGCGTGATCAGGTTGTGGGTTTCCGGGTATTTGGCGCAGGTGCGCACCAGTTGCTGGCTGACGGCTTGCAGCAACTGATCGGTGCGCTGCCCGCCCAGACGCTGATTGAGGCCACCCAGGTCGTTGACCCGCAGCATCAGCAGGTAGCCTGAGCTGGACTCTTCCAGGTTGCTGACCCGCGATTGCAGCTGCATCTCGAAGTAGCGACGGTTGGCCAGCCCGGTCAGGCTGTCCTGGTAGGACTCCACCCGTAGCTTCTCGCTGCGCTCGGTCTGCTCGTGGAACAGCGCCTTGAGCTTCTCCACCATCTGGTTCATGGCCTGCACCACGCGGCGCAGTTCCGGGGTGCGGGGCAGGTCGGGCAAGCTGAGGAACTCTCGACGCGCGATAGCGTGGGACTGCTCCACCATATAGTCCAAAGGCCTGAGCTGACGACGCAGCAACAGCGCGCCCAGTACCGCACTCACCGCGCCACAGACCAGCAGCCAAACCAGGCTGCCCAGCGCGCTTTGCCAGAGTTTGGCCAGGGCAAACATCGGGTGACTGACCACTTCGACCCGCGCTGCCTGCTGCCAGCCACGGCTGACGATGGCATCGCCGCCGGCCGGCGCGAGGCCGATCATCTTGACGAACCAGGCCGGCACGCTGCTGGCATCCGGCTCGGCGGCACGTTCCACCAGCACCTGGTCATTGCTCAGGTCCACCACGCGAATGCTCGCGTAGTAGCCGCTGTCGAAGATCGAGCTGACCATCAGTTCGGTCATTGCCGGGTCATCGATGTTCGGCGTCAACGACAGGGCCAGCGCTGTGGCCGCGTCCTGCGCGTGGGAGCGCAACTGGTTGACGTACTGGGTACGCGAACTTTCCAGGCTGACGAAGAAGCTACCGCTGAACGCGACCACCAGGAACACGCAGATAGCGATCAGCAATTGTTTGAACAGTGACATCGTAGCTCCTGTTAATTATCCGAACTGGCCGGAAACCCTTCAGCGGTCATTTTTTTCAAGACGTCCAACCAGCGTGATAGACGCTTGGTGTCACCGACTTTTTTGTTCCCGCCTGCGCCGGTCAGCCACAGCCCTTCACCGTTGAACGCGTAGACCGGCAGCAGGTCTGCGCGCTGGCTGGCGGGCAAAATGGCGTCCATCAGGCTGTCCAGCACCAGGGGCATGGCTTCGGGGCTGGCATAGTACGTCAGCACCATGTGCGCGCGATTCTGGCGTAAGGCTTTAACGTAGGTAATACGCAGTTTTTCGGCGGGCACCCCCAAGTGACGCAGGCTGAAGTACTTGGCGATGGCGTAGTCTTCGCAATCGCCAGCGCCTTTCCACAGGGATTGAATTGGGGTCGCCCAATAATCAATTTCGTGCCACAGGTCGATGTCTTCTTCGTAGCGCAACTGGCGGTTGAAGAACAGATTCACCACGTTGAGCTGCTCTGCCTCACTCACCTGCTTCTGCGTCGCCAGCAATTGTTGCCAGGCATCAATGCGCTGGCGCCCCGGCCCCAGCGGCCCATAAAGCGACTCGGCGCGGCGGCTGATCTGGCTGAAATCCCAATCGGCGAGCAAATCGCCCAGCAGGCCGCCACCCAGCAACAGCGTGATGGCGAGGCCGTACAGAATCCGAGGGAGTTTAAAGCGTATCGCCACTGCGATTACCCAAGCTTGCAGCATTGAAGGTGCGGCAATGGTGCGGTGATATAGGGGAAAAAACAATGGCACGATGAAATCACCGCCATTGAATTGTAGTAATGGTACGTCAGTAAATTGGCTAATTTCCGCTCGTCTGAAAGGCTGGCTCGACTTTCATCAAAATAATGACACTTCCCTAGCGCTGTCACAGAATGAAGCAATGAAAACGCCTACAAAAAGACCTGCGGTGAAGCCGTACCTTGCTGATCTTTCCACGTCTTTATATGGCGCCGTGAAGGAGCTCCGGCCATGAGCCGCACTGATGATCTATTTGCCCTGTTCGGCAAGAGCGTTTCCCGCGACCCCACGGGAAAAAACGCCCGCCTGCATTTTTTTGGCAGCATTCCTTTCGACGATGGCACACGGGTGAACCAGAAAGAGGGTTCGCGCTTTGGGGCCCATGCCTCCCACGCCAATGAACATCACCACCATGAGTCATTGACCGCGCTGCGCCCGACGGTAGTCGCGCTGGTGTCCGTCAATGGCGGCGTTGGCCGCAGTACGCTGGCCACGGCGCTGAGCAGCGGTCTGCAGCGTCTGGGTGAGTCGGTCGTGGCGCTGGACCTGGATCCTCAGAACGCTTTGCGCCAGCACTTCGGTGTGGACCATGAGCTTCCCGGCCTCGCCCGCAGCAGCCTGCTCAACACGCCATGGAACACCATCCTGCAATCGGGTTTTGCCGGTTGCCAGGTGATTCCCTTCGGCGACGCGGACACCCAGCAGCAGGAAAACCTGCAACGCTGGTTGACGCGGGAACCGAAGTGGCTGGCCCAGCGCCTGGCGGCATTGGACCTGAGCGAACGGCACACCGTGATCGTCGATACTCCCGCCGGCAACAACGTCTACCTCCATCAAGCGTTGAGCGTGGCCGATATCGTGCTGGTCGTCGCCCAACCGAACGCCGCCTGTCTCGGCACGCTGGATCAACTGGATGCGCTGCTGGCACCCCACCTTGAGCGTGCACGTCCACCGCGTTGCCACTTGGTGATCAACCAACTGGATGAAAACTCGGCGTTCAACCTAGACATGCTTGATGCGTTCAAGCTGCGTCGCAGTGAGTACCCTTTGGAAGTCATACACCGCGATCCGGCGATCAGCGAAGGCCTGGCCTTTTCTACCGACCCTCTGGACAACGCGGTTACAAGCCTGGCGGGTGATGACATCAACGACCTTTGCCGGTTACTGATCGCTCGCAGAAAACGCCTGTAAAGCACGGGTTATACGCTTGACGCCAGATGCTTATGCACAATCGGTCGGATGCAGTTGTCATGAAATAGCCGTTTTGTGGAGCGGTTCTCAACACACTGCAACTGCCTGTTTTACGTGCGTTTTATGGTGTGAGTAAAAAATGAACATCGTGGCTTTTGGCCTGTAGCGTAGACGGCTACAGGCTCTGTAAAGAATTCATCAACAGAGTTATCCACAGGCTGGGGTGCGACAATTTCGCCCTTTAATCGCGCTCGGCAAGCACCAACAAGTTGCGCGGTGTCAACGCCGGGTCGCAGAAGCTGCCTACTTCAACCCTGTAGCCACGCTCGCTGAGAAACAGTGCCCGATCCAGCACCAGCCACACTTCCAGCGGGCGCCGAAACAGACCGCGCACCAATTCCAGATTCCTGACCTCAGCCAAACGCTGCCAACCGTGCGCCTCCAGTGCCGCCCAATCCTGTTTGCCTGTGGATAACCCTTTGAGGCGGGCCAGCTCGTGGCAGTAGTCGGCGAAGGGTTTGTCCAGCCAGCGGGCGGGCAGGGACGGCGTGGGCAGGTAGTCGTCGCAGCCGCGTAACTGGCGTTGCAACTGATCGAAACCGAGGCGCCGGGCCATGGACGTGTCCCGTTGCAGGCGCACGCGTTTGCCGGCGGTGACGGTTTCGCTGAGGGGCAGGCCGAGGTCGTCGACCGACAACTGCAAGGTGGAAGCGCGGGCGGCTACGGACAGCGGCTGGTAAGTGTGTGCATGGGTTCGGTTATAGCAGCACGGCGCCAATGCCAGTTGCTTGCAGCCGGCGGCGCTGGCCACTTGCAGCAGGCGTACGTGCAAATCGCCGCAGGCATGCAGGGCGACGGGGGTGTGTTCGGCGCTGATGGCGACATCGGCCATCACGTCTTGCAAACGATGGGTGACGGGCAGGCCATGGTGCTCGCTCAAGGCTTGGCCGGACGCGACCAGGGCCGGGTCGTATTCCAGGCAGGTCAGCTGTTGGTCTGTGTGCAGCAGGCGGCGACCAAGGTGGCCTTTGCCGGCGCACCAGTCCAGCCAATGCCGGGGTGTTTGCGCAAAGTGCAGCGCCGCGCCGAAGGCTTCGATCTGTTGCCATTTGCGGCCGGGGACATCGACATTCAGGCGATGCGCGGCGGGATGCAGGGGCTGCGTCGGTAACTTATCCACAGTGCCGAGTTGCAGCGCTTGCAAGGCAATCTGTGGAAACGGCGCGGGAGCGGGCAGCTCGTGGGGCTGGTTGTGGCTGGCTTCAGCCTCGGCCAACGAGCGTTGGCGCAGCCACTGGGCCAGCTCGGGGTATTCGCGTTCCCAGGGCAGTTGGCGATGCGTAAAGGGCCGTGGTCGCCACAGCCCTTGATGCTCGATCAGAAACGCATCCAGCGCCCGGAAGCGCGTTTCAACGTCCCTGGCAAGCATCGACGCGGAGCCAGCGTTCCAGCAGTTTGAAGCCGCGTACCAGCAGGAACGAGATCAACAGGTAGAACACGCCGGCGGTGAAGAACATTTCTACCGTCAGGTAGTTGCGCGCAATGATCGTGCGGGCCATACCGGTCAGTTCCAGCAGGGTCACGGTGCTCGCCAGTGAACTTGCCTTGAGCATCAGGATCACTTCGTTGCTATAGGCCGGCAAGCCGATGCGCGCCGCACGCGGCAAGATGATGTAGAACAGCGTTTTGGGCCTGGACATGCCCAGCGCACGGGCTGCTTCGATTTCCCCAGGCGGAATGGCCTGGATGGCGCCACGCAGGATCTCGGCGATATAGGCCGCAGTGTGCAGCGTCATGGTGGCGGTGGCACACCAGAACGGGTCGCGCAGGTATTTCCACATGAAGCTTGAGCGGATGCTGTCGAATTGAGCCAGGCCGTAATAGACCAGGAACAACTGCACCAGCAGCGGCGTACCCCGGAAGAAGAAGATGTAGGCGTAGGGCAGCGAGCGCACATACCAGCGCTTGGACGAACGTGCGATGCCCAGCGGGATGGCCAGGATCAAACCCAGTATCACGGCGATGCTGACGAGTTCCAGGGTCAGGATGGCGCCCTGGATAAACTTCGGCAGCCACTTGATGATGACTTCCCATTCCATTACGTCGTCCTCACGAAGCCGCGGGCGGCGCGTTTTTCCAGGTAGTGCATGGCGACCATCGACAGTGAGGTCAGGCCCAGGTAGATGAGCGCGGCGACCATGTAGAAAGTGAACGGCTGTTTGGTGACGGTGACGGCGATCTGCGCGTGGCGCATGATTTCTTCGAGGCCGATGACCGTGACCAGCGCGGTGTCTTTCATCAGGATCAGGAACAGGTTGCCCAGCCCCGGCAGGGCGATGCGCCACATCTGCGGCATGATCAAGCGGGTAAAGATGCGGAACTTCGACAGGCCCAGCGCCACGCCGGCTTCGCGGTGGCCCTTGGGAATGGAGATGATTGCGCCGCGCAGCACTTCGGTGGCGTAGGCGCCGAAACACAGCCCCAGCGCAATGACGCCGGCGGCGAAGGCGCTCAGGGACAGGTCGGGGATGTTGAACAGCTCACCCAGTTCGCGCATGGCGTTGATGGTGCCGAAGTAAATCAGCAACACCCACAACAGTTCCGGCACGCCGCGAACGATGGTCGAGTAAGTCCCGCCCAGCCATTGCAGAGGCTTGTACGCGGAAGTCTTGGCCAAGGCCCCGGCCAGGCCGAGGACCAGCCCCAGGCATAAGGCCGTGAGCGCCAGTTTGACGGTCATCAGCGCGCCGGCAGCGAGCGCGGGGCCGAATCCGTAGAGATCGAAATTCATGGTGTTTTCATATCGCGGCAGGCATTGCTGGAAGCCGACGCGCTCAAGCGAGCGCGCCGGTCAGGCCGTTCAGGTCATTCGATGCTGAACGGGAAGTACTTGTCGTTGATCTTCTTGTAGGTGCCGTCTGCCTTGATCTCTGCCAGGGCTTTGTTCAGGCGCTCGCGCAGTGGGTCGCCCTTGCGTACGGCGATACCGATCTTGTCGCTTTCTACAACTGGGTCACCCTTGAACTCGTAGGCCGAACCGTCTTTGCTCTTGAGCCATTCGTACTGCACGTACTTGTCGGCGAGAATCCCGTCCAGGCGACCAGAAGTCAGGTCGAGGTAGGCGTTTTCCTGGGTGTCGTAGAGCTTGGCTTCGGTATCCGGCAGCTTGTCTTCCAGGTAGGTACCGGCCAGCGTTGCGCGCTGGGCGCCGATGACCTTGCCCTTCAGGTAAGCGGCGTCGGTCTTGAAGTCTGCAGTGGCTTTAGGGGCGATGAACTGCAGTTTGTTGGAGTAGTACGGGTCGGTGAAGTCGACGGCTTGCTTGCGTTCATCGGTGATGGACAGCGAGGACACCAGGAAGTCGAACTTCTTGGCATTCAGGGCCGGGATGATGCCGTCCCAGTCGGACACGTACACTTCGCACTTTTCGACTTTCATCTTGGCGCACAGGGCGTCGCCGATGTCCTTGTCGAAGCCGACGACGTTGCCGCTGGCGTCTTTATTGTTGAAGGGCGGGTAGGCCGCTTCGATCCCCATTTTCAAGGTCTCTGCCATGGCCGTGGCGCTGAACGCCATCGAGACGGCCGCGGCCAGAAGGAATTTTTTATAGTTCTGCATGCATGTTGCTCCGTTAGCGGTTGCTGGACATGAATTGTTTGCAGCGCGCCGAAAGCGGGTTTTCAAACACCTGCTGTGGCGATCCTTGCTCTTCGATCAGGCCTTGGTGCAGAAACACCACTTCACTGGATACCTGACGGGCGAAGCCCATTTCATGGGTGACCAGCAGCATGGTGCGACCTTCCTCGGCCAGCGCGCGGATCACATTAAGTACTTCCTGGACCATTTCCGGGTCAAGGGCAGAAGTGGGCTCGTCAAACAGGATGACTTTAGGCTGCATCGCCAGGGTGCGCGCAATGGCGGCCCGTTGTTGCTGGCCGCCGGACAATTGCGCGGGGTAGGCGTGGCGCTTGTCGGCGATGCCGACCTTGTCCAGCAGGGCTTCGGCCACTTCTATGGCTTCGGCCTTGCTCTGGCCGAGCACACGGCGGGGCGCCTCGATGATGTTGTCGAGGATGCTCATGTGTGGCCACAGGTTAAAGTTTTGAAACACAAAACCGATTTCGCTGCGCAGGCGGTTGATCTGCTTGCCGTCGGCGGCCATCAACTCACCGTTTTTCGCGGCCTTGAGCTTGAGTTCTTCGCCGGCCACCAGGATCTGGCCCTGATGTGGGTTTTCCAGCAGGTTGATGCAACGCAGGAACGTGGACTTGCCGGAACCGGAGGAACCCAGGATCGAGATCACATCGCCGTCGCGAGCGGTCAGCGAGATACCTTTGAGTACCTCCAGCTCACCATAGCGTTTATGCAAGTTGCGGATTTCAAGCGCGGGCGTGGCCTCGGCCATGTGCGGTCCTCATTGTGTTCGTTGCGATCCTGCTGTTGGGACGCCTTCCTGGCGAGGCGCCAAGCTAGCATAGCGCCCGGACGACACCAACAGCCCCGCGGAGGGTAAACAGACGGTGTGCGGCAGGGTGTCGCATCGGCACAGCAGCGTGTCGCGCCATCAACAACCGAACAACCGTTTGATCCCGGTAAACCGCAGGCTTCGCGTAAAAAAGGGCGCGATGGTGCCAGCTTTGGCCGGGTGTTGGAAGGGTTAAACGGGCAAACGGTAGCTATCAGCCCCTTTATGGCGCGCCACGTACTTTTTGTGTGTGTTTTTGGTGCGCTGGTTCGTCTTGAATGTGAGTCGCGCGGTAACGCTATAGCGGAATGCCATTATTATCAATGAGTTGCAATGGCTGACGAATCGTCCTACAGCCCGCGTCAATCGCGACTTCGTAACATTTTGGCGCAGATCTTGCGTAAAAAATAAAGAACGCCCTGTTGGTTTCTTTTCACGAGGAAGATCCCAGGCCGGGCGAACCGTTTTCGCAATTCCTCGCAAAGGTGTGTCAATGAGTAGTACGCAAAGCTCCAATGACCTCGAACAGGGGCTCAAACCGCGTC
Organism: Pseudomonas sp. LG1E9; assembly: GCF_003290225.1. Lineage (NCBI taxonomy): Bacteria > Pseudomonadati > Pseudomonadota > Gammaproteobacteria > Pseudomonadales > Pseudomonadaceae > Pseudomonas > Pseudomonas sp. LG1E9. The sequence continues at coordinate 1,072,449 of NZ_CP029983.1, forward strand.
ACGTCACCATGCTGTCGATTGCCGGCGTTATTGGTGCCGGTTTGTTTGTTGGCTCCGGTCACGCGATTGCTGCCGCCGGCCCCGCTGTCCTGTTGGCGTATGCCGCTGCGGGTACGCTGGTGGTATTGGTGATGCGTATGTTGGCCGAGATGGCCGTGGCGTCGCCGGATACCGGTTCGTTTTCCACCTATGCCGACCGTGCGATCGGTCACTGGGCCGGTTTCACCATTGGCTGGCTGTATTGGTGGTTCTGGGTGCTGGTGATTCCGTTGGAAGCCAACGCCGCCGCGACCATCCTCCACGCTTGGTTCCCGGATGTGGCCATCTGGGCCTTTACCCTGATCATCACGTTGTTGCTCACGGCGACCAACCTGTTCAGCGTGAAGAACTACGGCGAGTTCGAGTTCTGGTTTGCGCTGATCAAGGTCGTGGCGATTGTGGGCTTTGTGATCCTCGGCCTGGCCGCGATTTTCGGCTTCCTGCCGACCAGCCAGGTCAGTGGCGTGTCGCACCTGTTCGACACCCAAGGCTTTATGCCGAACGGCATGGGCGCCGTATTGGCTGCGATCCTGACCACCATGTTCTCGTTCATGGGCACCGAGATCGTCACCATTGCAGCGGCCGAATCGAAGAACCCAGGGCAGCAAATCACCAAGGCCACCAATTCGGTGATCTGGCGGATTGGCTTGTTCTACCTGTTGTCGATCTTCATCGTCGTGTCCCTGGTGCCGTGGAACGATCCGACCCTGGCGGCGGTAGGTTCCTACCAGACTGTGCTGGAACGCATGGGTATTCCGAATGCCAAGCTGATCGTCGACCTGGTGGTATTGGTTGCCGTGACCAGCTGCCTGAACTCGGCGCTGTACACCGCTTCGCGCATGCTGTTCTCCTTGGGCCGTCGCGGTGATGCACCGGCCGTGGCCAAGCGCACCAACAAGAGCGGCACGCCTTACTGGGCGGTGTTGCTGTCCACCGGTGCTGCGTTCCTGGCGGTGTTTGCCAACTATGTGGCGCCGGCGGCGGTGTTCGAATTCCTGCTGGCCAGCTCCGGCGCCATCGCATTGCTGGTGTACCTGGTGATCGCGGTGTCGCAACTGCGCATGCGTCAGAAGCGTACGGCGGCGGGCGAGAAAATCGTCTTCAAGATGTGGCTGTTCCCTGGCCTGACCTATGCGGTGATGGTGTTTATCGTGGGTACGTTGACCATCATGCTGTTCCAGGAAGCGCACCGGGTCGAGATTATCGCGACGGGGGTTTTGAGCTTGCTGGTCGTGGTGGCGGGGTTGGTTGTGGCGAGCCGTCGCAAGGCGCAGAGAGCCGGCGCTGCGGTGCTTAACTGACGAAATGCGGTAAAAAATGTGGGAGGGGCGGTGCGACGATTCGACTTGCCCCCTCCCACATTGGGTTCTGCGTCAGTCTTGCGAGTTGGTCAGCGCTTGGGACGCCGCCAGGTAATCCGCCTGGAACTCTGGCGACTCGATCCACGCCAGTGCCGCCGCTTCATCGTCACTGTCCGTGGCCCACTGCCGATACTCGATCAGCGCCGCCAGGATAAAGTCCGTGGCTTCTTCTTCGCCTTCCTGTTCCAGCACCAGCGCCAGCAGCGGGTGTGCCAGGAATGCTGCGCACAATGCCTGTTGGCTGGTCTCGCCAGCGGTGCGCATCTCCACAAACAGCTCGGTCAAGTCCACCGACTCAAGGTCAATGCGGCTGTCATCACCTGCAAACGCATCCGGCTTGGTCGCCACGGCGCGTTGAGTACGGTTTTGCTTGGCCTTGGTCTTTGCCCGCTGGGCACGTTTTTGCTGCTTGTTCGGCGAGGCCATGGGCTCAACGTCCTAAGGTTCTGGGTCTGGGTGGGTATTGAAGCGCAGGTTGGGGCAAATCCCAAGGGTTGCGGGTGTGTTTCGTCACGCGCAGCCCTGTGCTCCAGTTTTATTTTTTAGTAACCGTTAACCGATTTGCCAGCACTTGTCTGAGCTTTTGCTGGGTCATTAACCTCCGACGTTCGCGCCACTCGTTGGATGGACCGTGGATCGTTCCGGCGTGCGGCTTTGGAAAAACCACACATCTGAGAGAGACGACAGCGAACCATGCACAGATTAGACTGGCAGGCATCCAATACGGGGGTCTCTATGAGCATCCCACTTTCTCCTATCGTTTCGGAGTTTGAAACAGAAGAGCAGGCCGCGAGCTACGAACGTTGGTTTAGGGCCAAGGTGCAGGCTTCAATTGATGATCCTCGTCCGAGTATTCCGCATGATCAGGTTATGGCTGAGATGCGCGCGCTGATCGAGTCCAAGCGTAAAGAGCGTGATGCAAGTGGATTGGCGGCCCGAGGCGCGAGCTGAACTCAGGGAGATTCTTGAATACATCGTCGGTCGCAATCTTGTAGCGGCCAGCGATTTGAATGAAGCAATTGAGGCCGTAACTACCGCGCTTCCCCAGCACCCTTATCTGTATCGGTTGGGTCGAATTCCGGGTATTCGTGAAATTGTTGTGCGCCGAGTTACCGACCGCATCGAGATACTGACTGTGCTTCATGCTCGCCAAGAATATCCTTCTGGCTCGGTCGACTATTTCGCTCGACCTTAAGTCAGTAGGCACATAGCCTCGCACTTTTGCGATACGCCAGAGCCTATTCCATGACCCGCGACACCCTCGAACACCACCAGATCCCCCTCTATTTACTCACCGTTCTCCTGGCTGCAGTCGTTGGCCTGCTCGCGCCTTTATCGGCTCACACTCTCAGCGTATGGATCACGCCCGTCATCGCGATACTGATGTACGCAATGTTCCTGCAAATCCCCTTTCTGGACCTGCGTACAGGCTTGGGCAACAAGCGCTTCCTATCGGCGTTGTTGCTGGCCAATTTCATTCTGGTGCCGGTGCTGGTGTGGGTATTGACCCGTGGCCTGGCGGAGCGCCCGGCGTTGCTGGTGGGAGCGTTGCTGGTGTTGCTGACACCGTGCATCGATTACGTGGTGGTGTTTACTCACATCGGTAAGGGCGACTCGCGATTAATGCTGGCGGCCACGCCGCTGCTGTTGTTACTGCAGTTGGCGCTGTTGCCGGTGTACCTGGGTTTGATGTTGGGCACGCAGTCGCAGTTAGTGGTGCAGGCGGGGCCGTTTATCGAGGCGTTCGTGTTGCTGATTGTGCTGCCGATGGTGCTTGCGGTGCTGACGACTGCGCTCGCGCGGCGCTCGACGGTTATCAGCGTTTGGAATGACGCATGGGCTTGGTTGCCCGTGCCTGCGATGGCGATGGTGCTGTTTGTGGTGATCGGCTCGCAAATCACCTCGGTGGTGCGTGATATAGGCCTGCTGATGCCGGTGATCCCGATTTATGTGGCCTTTGTGTTGCTGGCGCCGCTGATGGGGATGCTGGCGGCGCGGCTGTTCGCGCTACCTGCGGTCACGGCGCGGGCGGTGACGTTCAGCGCCTCCACGCGCAATTCGTTGGTGGTTTTGCCGCTGGCCCTGGCCCTGCCCGAAGACGTGCGCGGGTTGGCCGCCACGGCGGTGATCCTGCAGACCTTGGTCGAGTTGGTGGCCGAGTTGATCTATGTGCGCCTTATTCCTCGGTTGGTGTGGCCCGCAGGTCGGTAACCGGGTGAATGTTCAGGTCTGTTCAGGCGCTATTCAGGGGTGTGCTCGGCAACATAAGTCGGCGCTCCCCACCTGACAGGTCTACCGATGGATCACCGCAACCGTTTTCGCCTGGAATCCCTGGGCATTTTCCTGTTTGCCCTAGTGCTGTTCACCTTTGGAATCTGGGATCAGCAGCCCCAGGGATTTGACGGGCGCTGGGCGCTATTCCTGCAGGAAATGTTTCGCCATGGCGCGAGCCTTTTCCCCACCACCTACGGCCAGCCCTACGCGGACTACCCTGGCACCGCGACCTTCTTCAGCTTTGTGTTTGCCCGGTTATTCGGTGCGCCCAATCACTTGGCGAATGTACTGCCCACCGCAATGGCGTCCGCCGGGGTGGTTGCGCTGCTGTATCGCTTGCTGGTCCCTGCGAGTCGACAGTGGGCGCTGCTCGCCGTTTTGTTGACCTTGCTCACCACTCAACTGCTTGAGAAGTCCCGTTCGGTGTGCCTGGACCAGATGGTCGCGTTGCTTTGCGTGGGCAGCTTCTACCTGCTGCACAGCGGCGAGCGCGTGGGTTCGCGACTGAGGCGGTTGGCGGTGTTTCCGTTGTTCGTCCTCGGCTTTGCCGTGCGTGGGCCATTGGGCTTGATTGAGGTCTGCGGCGTGGTCTGTGTGTATTGGGCGCTTGGCAATCCTGGGGCGCGGGTCAGGCAAGTGCTGGTTCACGGCCTGGTTGGTCTGGTGTTGTTGGCGGCCTGTTGGTGGTTGCTGATAAAGCTGGCGCGCATCAGTGGGGGCGATGCATTTGCCGATGCGGTGTTCAAGATGCAAGTGGGCGGGCGCCTGGATGAAAGTGGCGAGCCGTTCTATTTCTATCTTCAATTGAGTTTGTATCGCTACTTCCCTGTGGTGCCGCTGGCGCTGGCCACGTTGGTTGCGTTGCGTCATCGCTGGCCTGAACGGTTTGATGGGCGCGTGCAATTGGTTGTGCGGCTCGGTGCCTGCGGGTTGATGATTCTGCTCGGGTTGTCGCTGCCGCACTTCAAGCGCGCCTATTACATCTTGCCGATGGTGCCGATGTTTGCCGCTGTCGCTGCCTATGGGCTCCTTCAGGCGCAAGGGTGGCTTACGGGCGTGCGCCGATGCTACGAAGGGCTTGTCGCAGCGCTACCGGCGTTGTGCGTGGTTGTAGTCTTTGTCTGCCGGCATGGGTGGCAGAAGCACGGTTACTGGCCAGACGTTTCGCTGCCGTTACTGGTCGGCGTGCTGGTGGTGCTGCAAGTCGCTGCGTTGATTGCTTGGCGGCGTTTGGGGCGGCTGGTGTCGCTCAGCTTGATTGCACTGGCGGCGCAGTGGTTACTGCTGGTGGCTGTGGTGGAGCCGGCCAAGGACTTGCAGTTCGATACCCGGCAGTTTGTCAGCCAGGTTGAAGCGCTGCGTGCAACGCAGCCGGGCCCTCTGGTGTTTATCGACCTCGGCCGGGATACCTGGGCGGTGCGCTACATGATGAACCTGGATCACGACGAGCAGCCGGTGTTCATCGGCGGTCATGAGCTTGGGCAACTAGCCGATGTACCTCGGCCAGCCTGGGTGGTCGTGGCGCGCAAGGAAACCGCGTTGCTGGCGGGGACGCCGTTGGAGCACCAGGGCCCGGATTTTGAAGGTCGGTTAAACGACAATCCATTGATGGTGTTTTTGTTGAGGTGAGTCAGCCAGTCAGCAAAAAGCCTGCGTTCAGCAGGCTTTTTGTCGAATACGGTTTATGCGGTTTCCAGCTGAGGGATCTGCATGCCGATCTTGGCCGAGGCAAAGTTCATGTCGCCGCTGGCGATGGACTGAGCCTTGAAGCCTTGGCCGATCAGATCCTTGATGTAGAGCTTGTTGTAGATGAACGCAAAGACGATGTTGCTGACGCCCATGGTGATCATCGCAATGACGAACTGGATCAAGCCATATTTCACGTCGCCGCGAAACAGTGCCGGGAAGCAACCGAAAAAGAAGGTTGTCCACGAAAAGCCGACTGGAGCTTCCTTCATCGCGCCCGTATTCGGGTTTTTGAAAATGATCGATGTGTATGCCATTTATTTCTCCATGTGCCCGTATGAGTAAGCGATACGCCGGGCTGCGCGTCGCCGGATGATGTGTCCTTGTTCCGCTGCTCTTGCGCGCACGCTCTCACCGTTTGGGCATGACCCAAGATGGTGTCGAAGCGGGGGTGTGGAGTTGCAGCGTTTTGGGCGAGGAGCGCGGGGATACTGGATCCGCCGTCGTTGCCTGTTCCGATGCTACGTGGCAATGGCTGACGGGTTACAGGAGGGATGCATCCGCATACTGTTAATCGCCTACCTTGGCACATTTTGAATCATATCATAGCGCTACTAGTGCGCGGGGCAACAGGAGAGGGCGTAGGGGGTTAAATCCCAGGCAACAAAAAACCCGCACTAGGCGGGTTTCTTGTGTGTTTCAGATGACGTTTGCACCACCTGAAACTAATTAGTGGTGCCCAGAGACGGAATCGAACCGCCGACACGGGGATTTTCAATCCCCTGCTCTACCGACTGAGCTATCTGGGCAACGGGGCGCATTAAACGGGTTTTTCAGGGGGTCGTCAAGCAAGTTTTCAAAAAATATTTAATTATTACCGTCGCTTACGAGTCGACCCCGGTTTTTGCTCAATTATTGAGCAGGTGGCACGTAGCCGTCGGCCTTGGCGTATTCCTCGCCGGAAAAGAACTTGTCCATCTCGCCCGCCAGGTATTTGCGGTCTTCGGCGTTCATCATGTTCAGGCGTTTCTCGTTGATCAGCAGGGTCTGGTGTTTGAGCCAGTCGCCCCAGGCTTTGGCGGAGACGTGGTCGTAGATGTCCTGGCCCTTGACGCCTGGGTACGGAGGGCGTTCCAGGGCTGGCAGTTCTTCTTTGTACTTGCGGCACATTACGGTGCGGGTCATGACGACACTCCTGCGTTCAATACTTCAGCCGCGCGCTTCAGCAGTTTCTTCACCGGGGCGGCAAGGCCCAGGCGCGGCGGGGTGGCGAGGTTATACCAGAGCCAGTCGGCCTCGGCCACGTGATGGGCGGATTCCTCGACCTGGACCAGCCAGGGTTCGATGGCCAGCTGGAAGTGGCTGAAGGTATGGATCAGTCCTGGCAGCTCCTGGTGCTTGCCCAGTTCGAGCGCATGCTGGATGGCCAAGTGATCGAGGTCTTCCAGGTTGTCCAGCTCCGGCAGGCTCCATAGGCCGCCCCACAAGCCGGTTGAGGGGCGACGGTAAAGCAGGATCGCGCCCTCGGCGTTGGCCAGCATCGGCATCAGCGTGCGCTTCTGCGGGATTGTCTTGCGCGGCTTGGGGATCGGGTAGCGTGTCTCCAGGCCGAGCATGTGGGCTTCGCAGCCTTTTTCCAGCGGGCACAGCAGGCAGCTGGGTTTACTGCGCGTGCACAGGGTGGCGCCCATGTCCATCATCGCCTGGGTGTAGGCATTGACGCGATCATGGGGCGTGAAGCGTTCTGCGGTAGCCCACAGCTGCTTGGCTACCTTGGGTTCGCCTGGGTAACCCTCTTGTGCGGTAAAGCGCGCCAGTACGCGCTTAACGTTGCCGTCGAGGATCGGCGCGCGCAGGCCCATGCTCAGGCTGGCGATGGCGCCGGCGGTGGACAGGCCGATGCCGGGCAGTTCGGTGAGCTTTTCGACATCCCTGGGAAACTCGCCACCGTATTCGGCCACGACGATCTTCGCGGTCTTTTGCAGGTTGCGCGCCCGGGTGTAGTAGCCAAGGCCGGTCCACAGGTGCAGCACTTCGTCCTCCGGCGCAGCGGCCAGGGCTTCGACCGTTGGCAAAGACGCCATGAACCGGTCGAAGTAATTGAGCACGGTGCTCACCTGAGTCTGTTGCAGCATGATCTCCGAGACCCACACCCGGTAAGGCGTGATGCCCTGCTGCCAGGGCAGGTCATGGCGACCGTGGCGGTCGTACCAGTCGAGCACCGCCTGTGAAAACTGCTCGTTTCTCATCGCTTGAACAGGCCCTTCAATGCATCTTTCAATTGCGGGTTTACCTTGTCGAGCTTCTCTTCCAGCTTCTCGCTGAGCTTGTTACCCGCCGCCTTGATCGCGACCTGGCTCAAGCCGTCCTTGTCCAGGCGGCAGGCCTTGGCGCCCAGTTCCAGCGGGCCACGGCAGCGCAGCGGCACTTCGATGTTGCGGAAGTTGGAGCCCACTTCGCAGGCCGGGTCCGGCACTTCGCGCTGGTCGCCTTCGACGATGATGCCGACGCGGTAGTCCATGCCCAGTACGCGCAGGTCGATATCACCGTTGCCGTTGACCGCCAGGCCGGGGATGCGCACTTTCAGGTCGGGGTTATTGGCCACGCCGTTACGGAAGCTCAGGTTGCCCTTCAACTCCTGGAAAGGCGTGTCTTTGCCGCGCTGTTCGCCGCTCAGGGTTTTGCGATTGAGCATGGCGATACCAGTGCACAGTTGCTGTTCAAGGTTGGCATTGAGCAGCACACCGTTGTTGATCACAAAGCTGGCGGTACCGTTGAGGCTGTCGATCAGCGCCTTTTGGCTATTGCCACGGCCGCTCAGGTTGCTGTCGAGAGTGACCTGGCCTTTCACGGGCGGCGTTTGCCCCTGGGCTTGCAGGATGCGTTCGACCGGGACCTGCTTGATCCGGCTTTGCAGTGCCAGCACTGGAATGTCCTGGCGCACATCGAGCGTGCCGTTGGCCTGGAAGCTGCCGTTGTAGAGGCCACCGCTCAGGGTGTCGAGCTTGAGTTGGCCGTCGATGCCGGACGCTTTGAGCACGGCATCCTGGATCGGCAATTTGCTCAGGGTCAGTTGGCCGAACGCAAGGTCGGCATTCACGTCCAGCTTGCGCAGATGGGCCAGGGGCAGCAGTTTGTCAGTGCTCCAGGCGCCTTTTGTCGGTGCATCCGGCAGCGGTGTGGTCCCGCCAGCCGCCATGGCGCCGGCTTCGCTGTTCTGTACTTCAGCCTGGCGGGCGGCGGTCGCGCCCTTGGCGGATTCGGACTTGGCCGGCAGATAGTTGTCGGCGTTGAAGGTATCGCCCTTGAGTTGCACGCGCAGCGACTGCTTGGCGAAATCATCCACGGCGACGCGGCCGGTGAAGGTGCTGCCGTCGAGCTTCAGGTTCAGGTCTTCCAGGGCCAGGCTGGTCGGCGTGCCCTGGAGGCGGCTGACCAGTTCGACCTTGCTCAGGCTGCCTTCGGCCATGGGTGGCAGGGGGTTGCCGACGCTGTCGAGGAACTTGGCCAGGTCGAACTGGGCGATGGACAGCGCGCCACTGAGCTGCGGGGTTTTGTCCAGATCATTGACCTTCAGCTCACCCAGTGCGCGCAATTGGTTGGCCGAGAGTTTCAGGTTGGTCCATTCGGCGATGTTAGCCGCCTGGTCCACCAGCAACTGGCCCTGGGTGGAAAAGGTCACGGTCTTGCCTTGCAGCGGTTCGCCGGTGGCTTCGCCGCTGATGCGCATGTCTTCAAACTGGTAGCGCTTGAGGGCGCGCTGAATGCGCAGATTGCCGTTGAGCTCGGTCTTGACACGCATCACCGGCTGGTTGCTGCCGAAGAATGCGGTGAGCTTCACCGGAATGCTGGCGCCTTCGTGCACGGCGCCGGCGCTCAGCTGGATGCTTTCGGCGCTGAATTGCTTGCCGGTCTGCTCATCGTTGTATTCAACGCGGGCGTTGTTGATTGTCAGGCTGTCGATGTCCAGGCGGATCGGCTGTGCAGGCTTCTCCGGCTTGGCTTCGGGTGCCGGCTCTGCTGGAGTTGGCGCAGTGCTGGCGGTGGCATCGGGCACATTCTTGCCGATGTCTTCCCAGTTGCCATGGCCCTGCTTGTCGCGGTTGAGGCGCAGGTTGAGGCCTTCGACACGTACATCGCTCATCTGCACTTCGCGGCGCAGCAGCGGCAGTACGCGCACCGACAGGCCGAGCATCTGCAGGTCGGCGAAGGGCTGGGTTGGCGCGGTCAGGGTCGCCACGCTGGCTTCGTGCAGTTCAAGGCCGAGCCAGGGGAACAGGCTCCAGCCGATATCGCCATTGAGCGTCAGCTCGATGTGGGCCTTGTCGCGGGCAATCTGGCGAATCTCTTCTTTGTAGTCGTTGGGATCGAAAAGATGGGTCAGGGCAAAGCCCAGAGCCACGATGATCAGCAACAGCCCGAGAAGTACCAGACCCAGGATTTTGCCGAACGCTTTCATGGGCGAGTCCTTGTATGTCGATTTCAAAATTTAGCCGAAGAGTATAACGCCCGATGGCCGGCGTCAGGTCACCGATCGTTACATTGTATCTACGGGCGCGGAGGGCGGGATTCTGGCGTCAATAAAAGAGAATTTCCTGAAAAAGTGATATCAGTTTGGTTTTTCTCGCGTCCGCAGGTGCTAATCTCTGCGCGTTCGTCCGCCTTCTGCGACGTATCGTCGCGCCAAAATGGAGCTTCACTCAACAAAAACGGCCACGCTCTGCGTGCTAGGCCGAGGGGGAGAGCGCCTGACGGACGCATACCAATAACTGGGGGAAACACCAATGAGCACTAGCACTGTGGCCGGTTCTGCCGCCGCACAGCCGGCGTTCCTGTCCAAGGAACGCATCATCGCCAAGCCCGGGTTCAACCGCTGGCTGGTTCCACCGGCCGCCCTGGCCATCCACCTCTGCATCGGCATGGCCTACGGTTTTTCGGTGTTCTGGCTGCCGCTGTCCAAGGCGCTGGGTATCACCAAGCCGGTTGCCTGCGCGCCGGACATGAGCTTTATCGCCCAAGTCTTCTCGTCCCAGTGTGACTGGCCTATCTCCATGCTGGGCTGGATCTACACTCTGTTCTTCATCTTCCTGGGCTGCTCGGCAGCGATCTGGGGCGGCTGGCTGGAACATGCCGGGCCACGCAAGGCCGGCGTTGTATCGGCGCTGTGCTGGTGCGGTGGCCTGTTGATCTCGGCGTTGGGCATCTATACCCACCAGATCTGGTTGATGTGGATCGGCTCCGGCGTGATTGGCGGCATCGGCCTGGGCCTGGGCTATATCTCGCCCGTGTCGACCCTGATCAAGTGGTTCCCGGACAAGCGTGGCATGGCCACCGGCATGGCGATCATGGGTTTCGGTGGCGGCGCGATGGTCGGTGCACCGTTGGCCGCGGCGCTGATGGGTCACTTCGCTTCGCCGACCAGCGTGGGCGTATGGCAGAGCTTCCTGGTGATGGCGGCGATCTACTTCGTGTTCATGATCGGCGGCGCACTGTCCTACCGCGTGCCACCAACCGGCTGGAAGCCTGAGGGCTGGACCGCGCCGGCGAAAAAAGCCAGCAATGCGATGATCACCCACCGTCACGTGCACGTGAACGTGGCCTGGAAAACCCCGCAATTCCGCCTGGTATGGCTGGTGTTGTGCCTGAACGTATCGGCCGGTATCGGCATCCTCGGCATGGCTTCGCCGCTGCTGCAGGAAGTGTTTGGCGGCAAGTTGCTGGGTGTGGACGTGCCCTTCGGTCAGCTGGACGCCGGGCAGCTGGCGTCGATCGCGGCAATCGCGGCGGGTTTCACCGGTCTGCTGAGCCTGTTCAACATCGGTGGCCGGTTCTTCTGGGCGTCGTTCTCCGACTACCTGGGCCGTAAAAACACCTACTTCGTGTTCTTCGCCCTGGGCTTTGCCCTGTACGCGCTGATCCCGAACCTGGGTCACCTGGGCAACGTGGCGCTGTTCGTGGCGGCGTTCTGCGTCATCCTGTCGATGTACGGCGGCGGTTTTGCGACCGTCCCGGCTTACCTGGCCGATCTGTTCGGCACCCAGATGGTCGGCGCGATCCACGGCCGCCTTTTGACCGCCTGGGCTGCGGCGGGCGTATTGGGCCCGGTGTTGGTGAACTACTTGCGTGAGTATCAACTGAGCATCGGCGTTGAACGTGCTGCGGCCTATGACATCACGTTGTACATCCTCGCCGGCTTGCTGGTGCTGGGCTTTATCTGCAACCTGCTGGTCCGTCCGGTGGCGGACAAGTACTTCATGACCGACGCTGAACTGGCCGCCGAGCAAGCGCTGGGCCATGACAAAGGCGCTGACGCCACTACCGTGCTGGAATGGAAAGCCTCCGCTGGCAGCAAGCCTTTGGCGATCGCCGCCTGGCTGGTGGTGGGTATTCCGTTGGCGTGGGGTGTGTGGGTGACCCTGCAGAAGACGGCGGTGTTGTTCCACTAACATCAAGTGTGGGAGGGGGGCTTGCCCCCGATAACGCTGGCTCAGTCGATGATGCAATGACTGATCCGCCGCTGTCGGGGGCAAGCCCCCTCCACATGTATGCACATGTCTATCCCCGACACTCCATCAGTCTTATCCCCTTCGATGTTTCTGTTTAGCGCCCGCGCCCCTATAATGGCTGCCTTTTTCGCCCAATGATTTTGCGGAGCTGGTGATGGCCGAACGTAAGGCGTCCGTCGAGCGCGACACTCTGGAAACCCAGATCAAAGCCTCGATTAACCTGGATGGCACCGGAAAGGCCCGATTTGATATCGGTGTACCTTTTCTTGAGCACATGCTGGACCAGATCGCCCGTCACGGGCTGATCGACCTGGATATCGTCAGCAAGGGCGACCTGCATATCGACGACCACCACACGGTGGAAGACGTAGGCATCACCCTCGGCCAGGCATTTGCCAAGGCCATCGGCGACAAAAAAGGCATCCGTCGCTACGGCCATGCCTATGTCCCGCTGGACGAAGCACTGTCGCGCGTAGTCATCGACTTCTCTGGCCGCCCAGGCCTGCAGATGCACGTGCCCTACACCCGCGCCACCGTGGGCGGCTTCGACGTCGACCTGTTCCAGGAATTCTTCCAGGGCTTCGTCAACCATGCACTGGTCAGCCTGCACATCGACAACCTGCGCGGCACCAACACCCACCACCAGATCGAAACCGTGTTCAAGGCCTTCGGCCGTGCGCTGCGCATGGCTGTAGAGCTGGACGACCGCATGGCCGGGCAAATGCCCTCGACCAAGGGCGTTCTGTAATGCAGACGGTCGCGGTTATCGATTACGGCATGGGTAACCTGCACTCGGTGGCCAAGGCCCTCGAACACGTGGGCGCCGGCAAGGTGCTGATCACCAGCGACGCCAACGTGATTCGCGAAGCCGACCGCGTGGTGTTCCCCGGCGTTGGTGCGATTCGCGATTGCATGGCCGAGATCCGTCGCCTGGGCTTTGACAGCCTGGTGCGCGAAGTCAGCCAGGATCGTCCGTTTCTCGGGATCTGCGTGGGCATGCAAGCCTTGCTCGACAGCAGTGAAGAGAACGACGGCGTCGACTGCATCGGTCTGTTTCCCGGCCAGGTGAAGTTCTTCGGCAAGGACCTGCATGAAGACGGCGAACACCTGAAAGTCCCGCACATGGGCTGGAACGAAGTCCGCCAGACGGTGGATCACCCGCTGTGGCACGAAGTGCCCGACATGGCGCGTTTCTACTTTGTGCACAGCTACTACATTGCCGCCGGTAAACCGGACCAGGTAGTGGGTGGCGGGCACTACGGCGTGGATTTTGCCGCAGCGCTGGCCGAAGGGTCGCGTTTTGCCGTGCAGTTCCACCCTGAGAAGAGCCATACCCATGGCCTGCAATTGCTGCAGAACTTCGCCGCCTGGGACGGGCGCTGGTAAATGGCCAGGAAGCCGAAGCCGCCGATCTTGAATCTCACGCCCGAGCAGGAGAGTGAGGCTACCCTCAAGATCAAGCGCTTCATGGAGGATCGCTTCGAGCTCAGGCTGGGCTCGTTCGAGGTCGCCGAGATTCTTGAGCTGTTTACCACCGAAGTGGCTCCGCACTATTACAACAGGGCGATTTTCGACACGCAGACGCTCCTTAAAGAAAGGTTCGAAAGCATCGAAAGCGACCTGTGGTCGCTTGAGAAACCCTGATTTCCCAAGCATTGCTGAATATCGAATAAGGTTTGCCAGATGCTGATTATCCCCGCTATCGATCTCAAGGACGGCGCTTGCGTCCGTCTGCGCCAAGGCCGCATGGAAGACTCCACAGTGTTCTCCGATGACCCGGTGAGCATGGCTGCCAAATGGGTGGAAGGGGGCTGCCGTCGTCTGCATCTGGTGGACTTGAACGGCGCCTTCGAAGGCCAGCCGGTCAATGGCGAAGTGGTTACCGCCATCGCCAAGCGCTACCCGAACCTGCCGATCCAGATCGGTGGCGGTATCCGCTCCCTGGAAACCATCGAGCACTACGTCAAGGCAGGCGTGAGCTACGTGATCATCGGCACCAAGGCTGTGAAAGATCCGGCCTTCGTTGCTGAAGCCTGCCGCGCGTTCCCAGGCAAAGTCATCGTGGGCCTGGACGCCAAGGATGGTTTCGTCGCCACCGACGGCTGGGCTGAAATCAGCACCATCCAAGTGATCGACCTGGCCAAGCAGTTCGAAGCCGACGGCGTGTCCGCCATCGTTTATACCGACATCGCCAAAGACGGCATGATGCAGGGCTGCAACGTACCGTTCACCGCCGCGCTGGCTGCGGCCACCAGGATTCCGGTGATCGCTTCCGGCGGTATTCACAACCTGGGCGACATCAAGTCGCTGCTCGACGCGAAGGCGCCAGGGATCATCGGTGCCATCACCGGCCGTGCGATCTACGAAGGTACCCTGGACGTCGCCGAAGCCCAGGCTTACTGCGATGCCTACAACGGCTGAGGACTGACCATGGCGCTGGCCAAACGCATCATCCCTTGCCTGGACGTCGACAATGGTCGCGTGGTCAAGGGCGTCAAGTTCGAGAACATCCGTGACGCCGGCGACCCGGTGGAAATCGCCCGTCGCTACGACGAGCAGGGTGCCGACGAGATTACCTTTCTCGACATCACTGCCAGCGTCGATGGCCGCGACACCACGCTGCATACCGTTGAGCGCATGGCCAGCCAGGTGTTCATCCCGCTGACCGTGGGCGGTGGCGTGCGCACCGTGCAAGACATCCGCAACCTGCTCAACGCCGGTGCGGACAAGGTCTCGATCAACACCGCCGCCGTGTTCAACCCCGAGTTCGTCGGCGAAGCCGCGCAGCACTTTGGCTCGCAGTGCATCGTCGTCGCCATCGACGCCAAGAAAGTTTCCGGGCCGGGCGAAACCCCGCGCTGGGAGATCTTCACCCACGGCGGTCGCAAGCCCACCGGGCTGGACGCGGTGGAGTGGGCGATGAAGATGGAAGGCCTGGGCGCAGGGGAAATCCTGCTGACCAGCATGGACCAGGACGGCATGAAAAACGGCTTCGACCTGGGCGTAACCCGTGCTATCAGCGATGCGCTGGGCATTCCGGTAATCGCTTCCGGCGGTGTCGGCAACCTGCAGCACCTGGCCGACGGCGTGATCGAAGGCCATGCCAGCGCAGTGCTGGCGGCGAGCATTTTTCACTTTGGCGAATACACCGTGCCTGAGGCCAAGGCCTACATGGCGGCGCGCGGTATCGTCGTTCGCTAAACGTTGCTGGACAGCATGGCAGGCGCGCGGCACTCTCTGCGCTTGCCATGGATTCCGGTAACTTTCATGTTCAAACACCTGCTGCTCGCCCTCGCCACTACCTGCGTGTTAATGGTCGGTAACGCCCAAGCCAACGAACCGTCTGACGCCTCCCTGGTGTTGCTGACGGAAAACTTCCCGCCGTACAACATGGCGAAAAATGGCAAGAACTTCGCCAAGGAAGAGAATATCGAAGGCATCGCCGTGGACATCGTGCGCGAAACCTTCAAGCGTGCCGGCATTTCCTACAACCTCACCCTGCGTTTTCCCTGGGAGCGAATCTACAAACTCGCCCTGGAGAAACCCGGCTATGGCGTCTTCGTGATGGCGCGCCTGCCGGATCGTGAGGCGCTGTTCAAGTGGGTCGGCCCCATCGGCCCGGATGATTGGGTGCTGCTGGCCAAGGCCGACAGCAAGATCCAACTGGATGACCTGGAACACGCGCGCCGCTACAAGATCGGCGCTTACAAGGGCGATGCCATCGCTGAGACTCTGGAGAAACAGGGGCTCAACCCGGTGGTGGTGTTACGCGACCAGGACAACGCGCAAAAGCTGCTGGATGGGCAGATCGACCTGTGGGCCACGGGTGATCCTGCCGGGCGTTACCTGGCGCGTCAGGTCGGCGTGACCGGGCTCAAGACGGTGTTACGGTTCAACAGTGCCCAGCTCTATCTGGCATTGAACAAGGACGTACCGGACGAACTTGTGACCAAGCTGCAGGCGGCGTTGGATCAGTTGCGTCAGGACGGTGTCGTCGATCAGATCATGGCGCGCTACCTCTAGTGCTTGTTGTTGGCTCAGGTAATGCGTTGCAGGTGACCTGGCATTCTCTGGTGGGCGGGTATTCACTCCAATAGACGCTGTCGCCGTCGGTGTAGCTGACATCGGTTGCTACCTGTGTGCCGTTTTCACGTAGCAGCCGGTAGTCACTCTGGATCAGGTAGACCGCCACTGCCTTGTTGGCCGGCACAGCCGCAGCAATTTCAAACGCAGTCGAGGTGACCCAGCCGCTGGATGAGGTTTCGGTGTGGGTAAGGCCTTTGCTTAACTTGGCTGAAAACATGATCGACGTGCCCCAAAGATTGAACTGCCACTCACCGCCAACTTCGATGGATGTTGTTTCGGTAAGTGTCTTGGATTTTCCACCATTCTCTCCACGGGTAGCAGTCCATTTGAAGGTCTGGTTGATTGACGTCTTGTTGTGTCCGAAGCCGACCAGCACATAGCGATCCGTTCGTTCCAGGCGATAGGTGGGTGAGGTGAACAACTGTTCGGCCGGGCGCAGGTTGGGGTCCTTCACCGTAAACCACGGGATCTCACAGGTATGGGTGATGTGCGCCGCTTCGAACGGCGAGGGCTGCCGGTAATCGGGTAGCGCCGGCGCTGGTGGAGCGGAGCTGACGGTCTGCCGGATTTGCATGCGCAGAGAGTAGGCGGCGACATGGGTTGACGGTTTGGTGTAGCTGTCGGCGCCGACAAAGGTACCTGCCGAAAAGTACGCCTCCCCGGAGGCGGCGCCAGGCGGTGAAATGCTCCAGGCGCTGAAATCCTTCTGGGCTCCGCTGCCCCTATCGTTCCAGATCAGGTCGCTGATGTAGGAGGCGATGACCAAGTCTGCTCGTACGCAACGAATGGCGTTGCGCGATGGTTTGTCGTGGCCGGTGCCGCACACCAGCCCCAGCGCCACATAGCCTTCGGGTGGAATCGGTCGCCAGATGGCACCATCGGTATGAGCGCGGGAGCCGGAATCATTCCAGATCAATTCATACTCCACGGGCGCGCTCAGAGCCTTTTCCAGGCGAGGCGCCCCGGGGATTAGTGGCGCTTCACTGGCCACTGCGACGATGCGTTTTCGGTTGATGTTGTCGTAGTTGCCAACCGCCAGGTCCCCGAGGGGGTAGAAACCATTCAAAAAGTCCGACGACGCTACGGGTCGCCAGAAGCTGACAGGCTTTGTGCTGCCGGCGCCTTTATCGTTCCAGAGTGGCGTGAATTCGCTGGTGAAGTTGATCAGCAGGTTTGAGTAGCAGATAGAGTCCATGGCGTGTCGCGTCCTGAAAGTGTAGGCCGTAAAGGTCTACTATTCAGGAGCAACTACGTCCTATGTGGTACTTACTTGCGCACCGGTTGGTAGGTACCGTTTTTTCCGTGTCCGCTCATGGCCTGATTACTGCGCACACTGATCATCAACTTGATATCAATCCACTCCACGCCTTGGGCCTTGAGCTTGGGCAATTCGCGCTCCAGCACCGCCAGGGTCTGTGGGTAAGGGTGCCCGATCATCACCGCCGAACCCTGCTTGTGCGCCAGCTTGATTGCGGTTTGCAGTTGCGCGGTGATCGCTGCTTCGGTGCGTTCGTCATCAAGGAACACATCCCGCGAAACATGCGCCAGCCCGATCTTCTGCGCCTCGGCGGCGGCCACGGTCTGCGCGCTGGTGCGGCTGTCGACGAAGAACTTGTTGCGCCGTTGCAGCTCCGCCATCAGCCAGGCCATGGCGGCCGGTTGCGCGGTCATGCGGCTGCCCATGTGGTTGTTGATGCCGGCGGTGTAGGGCACGGCGTTGAATGCGGCGTCCAGACGCTTGCCGAGTTCTTCGATGGGCAGCTCAGGGTGCCAGGCGAACGGGCCGGTGGCTGGGTCCATGGGCATGTGCAGGATTACGATTTTGCCGGCCTTGTGCGCTTCGCGGGCGAATTCGGCGGCGTGGGGTGTGTCGGGCATGATCGCCGTGGTGACCGGGCCCGGCAGGGCCAGCACGCGCCGATCCCGGGGCAGGTTTTGCCCGAGGTCGTCGATGATGAGGGTCAGGTAGGCTTTGTGGGATTCGCTGGCAGGGGCCGCTTGGGCGACCCCTGCCAGGCTGCACAGCACAGCGATGATCAGGGCAAAACGCATATCAACGGCTGCGCGTAATGCTCAGGCCTTTGAGCAGGCTCAGCGCCTGGGCCAGCTGGTAATCGTCGTCCTGCGGCATCGGCTTGGCTTTCTTGCTGCTGCCGGTCGGCTGGTCGGCGCCGCCGTTGCCATTGCCCAGGTGACCTTGCAGGTCGGCCTCCTTGTAGTACTCGCTGTCGATCTCGTTAGTGATCTTGGCCTTGCGCACTTCGATGTCCGGCACGATGCCCTGGGCCTGGATCGAACGGCCATTCGGCGTGTAGTACAGCGCGGTGGTGATCTTCAGTGCGCGGTCATTGTTCAGCGGAAGCACAGTCTGCACCGAGCCTTTGCCGAAGCTGGTAGTGCCCATCAGCACGCCGCGTTTCTGGTCTTGCAGGGCGCCGGCGACGATTTCCGAGGCCGAGGCGCTGCCGCCGTTGATCAGCACGGCCAATGGCACGTTCTCGCTGAGGTCGTTGCCGGTGGCCGAGAAACGCAGCTCGGAATTGGCGATACGGCCCTTGGTGTAGACGATCAGGCCTTTGGTGATGAAGTGGTCGACCACTTCCACCGCCGACTGCAGCACGCCGCCTGGGTTGTTGCGCAGGTCGAGGACGATGCCGTTGAGTTTTTTGCCATTGTCCTTGCGCAGCTTGGCCAGGGCCTTGGCTACTTCGTCGCCGGTCTTGACCTGGAATTGGGTGATGCGGATGTAACCGTAGCCCGACTCCAGCAGCTGGCTCTTCACGCTCTTGACCACGATGGTCGCGCGGGTGAGTGTCACGTCGAATGGGTTGCCGCCGTCGCGTACCAGGGTCAGGGTGATTTTCTGGCCGATCTTGCCGCGCATCTTGTCGACGGCTTCGGTCATGGTCTGGCCACGTGTCGGCTGGCCGTTGATCTTGACGATAAAGTCGCCAGCCTGGATACCGGCCTTGGACGCCGGGGTATCGTCGATGGGGGACACCACTTTGACGTTGCCGTCCTCGGCGCCGACTTCAATGCCCAGGCCGCCGAATTCACCGCTGGTGCTTTCCTGCAGCTCGGCGAAATCTTCAGGGCCCAGGTAGGCGGAGTGCGGGTCGAGGTTGCTGAGCATGCCCTTGATGGCATTCTCCAGCAGGGTCTTGTCGTCTACGGGTTCGACATAGGCTGCCTTGATCCGGTCCATGACCTCCGCGAAGGTACGCAGCTCGTCCAGCGGCAACGGTGCCTTGGTGGTCGCGGCAGAGCTGGCGGCAGGTGCAGCCGGAGCGGCCTGGTCGGCGAAAGCCAGAGGCGCGCCGATCACCAGGGCGATCGTCAGGGCCAGCGAAGTGAGGCGGGACAAATGCAGCATGTCGAACGAACTCCTAATGTAGATGCGGCCCTATCCTTGGGAACGGCACCATTGTGCGGGATCGCTCGGGCGACCCTGCTGACGAATAGCGAAGTACAGCGCCGGGGTGTCCTGGCCACCACTGTTACCGACAGTGGAGATGGATTCACCGGCTTTTACAACATCACCTGCCGACTTGAGTAAAGTCTGATTGTGGCCGTAAAGGCTCAAATAGCCATTACCGTGGTCGAGAATCACCAACAAACCGGCGCCCCGCAGCCAATCGGCAAACACCACGCGCCCACCGTGGACAGCGTGGACCTGGCTGCCGGCGGAGGCGCTGATCATCACGCCATCCCACTTGGCGCGGGTGTCATCACCACGGGTTTCACCGAAGCGTGCCAGTAATCGACCATCAACTGGCCATGGAAGTTTGCCCCGCGCTGAAGCAAAAGGGCCGCCGAAGGATTCGCCGGCGCTGGAAACCAGCGGGCCAGGCGCTGCATGCGCCGGTTTACGGGGGGCCGGAGCGTCTGTGGTGGCTGCCAGTTCGGCCTCACGCTGGCGCTTTTTTTCGGCTTCCTGCTGGGCGATCAGCGCTTTTTGCCGCGCCTCTTCAGCCTCGCGTGCCTGGCGTGCCAGGGTTTCCTCGATGGTCTTGAGGACTTTGCCCAGGTCGGCCTGGTCCTGCTCGCGGGCCTGTAGCTTGGCGTCACGGGCCTTCACGTCGTCGTTGAGCTTGGCCAGTGCCAGTTGACGCTCCTTGCGGACCTTGTCGAGTTCGTTGCGCTGAGTGTCCAGGGCGAGTTTCTGATCCTGCAACTGCGACTGCTGGTTGGCAATTTCCTGTTCCACGTTGACCAACTGGCGCAGCGTCTCGTTGAAGCTTTTAAGTTGCTCCAGGCGGGCCTTGCTCAAGTAGTCGTAGTAGGTCAGGGTGCGCGCGAATTTCTCGGGGTTCTGCTGGTTGAGCAGCAGCTTGAGGTATTCCTGGCGGCCGCTCTGGTAGGCGGCGCGGGCCTGGATCGCGATCAGGCGTTGCTGTTCAACGCGTGCGCTCTGGAGTTTTTTTTTCTCAGCGTCGAGTCGCTCCAGTTCCGACTCGCTCTTCTTTAGTTCCTTTTGCAGCTCCTGGACCTGCTTCTCCAGCTTGCCCATTTCGGTTTCAGTACCGCGCAGGTCTTTCTGCACCCCGGATTTTTCTTCCTGGAGCTTGCCAAGCAGTTTTTTCAGCTCGGTAATGTCCTGACGCGTAGCGTCCAACTGTTGTTGGGTTTGTGCACGCTCGTCGGCAAACGCCGGTTGGAGCAGGCAGACAAGAGCAAGGGTAATCAAGGCGCGAAGCATAGAGGCGGGCGACACCAGGGAAAGGGACGGCCTAGTATGCCCGCCAAGCGCAGCAAAAAAAACGCCCAATTCGGGCTGGCGGGCAAGATAGGTGCCGAGTGGCGGTGGTATGGCAAAAAGACATCTACCAAACCCAGAGGATCAAAATGTGGGAGGGGGCTTGCCCCCGATGGCGGTGTACCAGTCGACATAGCTGCAAACTGATACTCCGCTATCGGGGGCAAGCCCCCTCCCACACTGATTTTCAGTGAGGCTGACGTCAGACCAAGATCGAAGTGCCCGTCATCTCAACCGGCTTATCGAGCCCCATCAGCATCAACATGGTCGGCGCCACATCCGCCAGCACGCCGCCGTCACGCACTTTGAAATCGCGCTTGCCGACATAGATGAACGGCACCGGCTCGGTGGTGTGGGCCGTGTGTGCCTGGCCGGTGGATTCGTCGGACATCTGTTCACAGTTGCCGTGGTCGGCGGTGATCAGCGCTTCGCCGCCGACCTTTTCCAGGGCGTCGACGATGCGGCCGACGCACAGGTCCAGGCATTCCACGGCCTTGGTCGCGGCTTCCAGGTTACCGCTGTGGCCGACCATGTCGCCGTTGGCGTAGTTGACCACTATTACGTCGTAGCGCTGGTGCTCAATGGCGTCGACGATCTTGTCGGTGACTTCCGGCGCGCTCATTTCCGGTTGCAGGTCGTAGGTGGCGACTTTTGGCGACGGGATCAGGATGCGCTCTTCGCCGGGGAACGGTTCTTCACGCCCGCCCGAGAAGAAGAAGGTCACGTGGGCGTATTTTTCGGTTTCGGCGATGCGCAGTTGGGTCTTGCCGTTTTTCGCCAGGTAATCACCCAGTACGTTGTCCAGGCTGCCCGGAGCAAACGCGGCGGGGGCCGGGATGCTGGCCGCGTATTGGGTCAGGCCGACGTAGTGCACTTTTGGCTGGCGGGCGCGTTCGAACTCGCTGAAGCCGTCTTCGACAAACACGCGGCTCAGCTCGCGGGCGCGGTCGGCGCGGAAGTTCATGAACACTACGGCGTCGCCGTCTGCAACTTTCACCGGCTCGCCGATGGTGGTGGCTTTGACGAATTCATCGCTCTCACCGCGGGCGTAGGCGGCTTCCAGGCCTTCCTGGGCGGTGGCGGCGTTGAATTCGGCCTGGCCGTCGACGATCAGGTTGTAGGCCTGGGACACGCGGTCCCAGCGGTTGTCGCGGTCCATGGCGAAGTAACGGCCGACGATGCTCGCGATACGGCCCTTGCCCAGGGCGGCGAAGGTGGTGTCCAGCAGTTCGATGGAGGATTGCGCGCTTTTCGGCGGCGTGTCGCGACCGTCTAGGAAGGCGTGCAGATAGATCTTGTCGGCGCCGCGCTTGAAGGCCAGCTCGGCCATGGCCACCAAGTGGTCCTGATGGCTGTGTACGCCGCCGTCCGACAGCAGGCCCATGAAATGCACGGCCTTGCCGGCGGCCACTGCTTTATCTACCGCGGCGCAGATGGTCGGGTTCTCGAAGAACTCGCCGTCGCGGATCGCTTTGGTCACACGGGTGAAGTCCTGATATACCACTCGTCCGGCGCCGAGGTTCATGTGGCCGACTTCCGAGTTGCCCATCTGGCCGTCCGGCAGGCCAACGTCCATGCCCGAGCCGGAGATCAGGCCGTTGGGGACGCTGCCGGTCAGGCGGTCCAGTACAGGCTTCTTGGCCGCGTACACGGCGTTGTCGTGGTGGCTTTCACTGTGTCCAAAGCCATCGAGAATTATCAGGACCAAAGGTTTAGGCGTGGTAGTCATAGATCCTCTCGCGGCGGTAATAAAGGAAGGCAATTGAAAAGTGAGTGGCAGTTTAAAGCGAAGTTCCGACCACGTCACCGCTTTACGGGGGTTGGCCCCCCCTGACGGCTGTGTATACTTACCGCCATTTTAACGCCCTGGAACCTCCTTGATGGTTGATCACCTGATTGCATTTGCCACTGCCCACTATCTGCTCGTGGGTGCCTTCGTCATCCTGCTGGCGCTGCTGATCGCTCACGAATTGAGCCGTGGTGGCCGCAGCCTGAGCACATCGGAGCTGACCGCACTGGTCAACAAGGATGAGGCCATCGTGGTGGATATCCGCCCCGCCAAGGAATTCGCTGCCGGCCATATCGTCGGTGCCCTGAACATTCCACAGGACAAGCTGATTGCGCGCCTGGCCGAGCTGGAAAAGCACAAGGCCAAGACCATCATCCTGGTCGACGCCCAGGGCCAGCACGCCGGCACCCACGCCCGCGAAATGCTCAAGACCGGTTTCACCGCCGCCAAGCTGTCCGGTGGCATCAGCAGCTGGCGCGCCGATAACCTGCCGCTGGTGAAGTGATATGAGCCAGGTTGTCGTGTATTCCAGCGATTGGTGCCCTTACTGCATGCGGGCCAAGGCCTTGCTGGAGAAGAAGGGCGTTGCCTTCGAAGAGATCAAGGTCGACGGCAAGCCCCAGGTGCGCGCCGAAATGGCCCAGAAGGCGGGGCGCACGTCCGTGCCGCAGATCTGGATCGGCGCCAGGCACATCGGTGGTTGCGACGACCTGTTTGCCCTGGAGCGCGCCGGTAAACTCGATGCGCTGCTGCTCGTCTGACTCCTAAACCCTAAAAGACCCCAAGATCAAGAAGGATCTGCGATGACTGACCAACAGAACACCGAAGCAGCAGAAGCTCAAGGCCCACAGTTCTCGCTGCAGCGTATCTACGTGCGTGACCTGTCGTTCGAAGCGCCGAAAAGCCCGGCCATCTTCCGCCAGGAATGGACCCCAAGCGTTGCGTTGGACCTGAACACCCGTCAAAAAGCATTGGAAGGCGACTTCCACGAAGTCGTGCTGACCCTGTCGGTCACGGTCAAGAACGGCGAAGAAGTGGCCTTCATCGCTGAAGTGCAACAGGCCGGTATCTTCCTGATCCAGGGCCTGGACGAAGCGTCCATGAGCCACACCCTGGGTGCGTTCTGCCCGAACATCCTGTTCCCGTATGCCCGTGAGACCCTGGACAGCCTGGTCACCCGTGGCTCGTTCCCGGCGCTGATGCTGGCACCGGTGAACTTTGATGCCCTGTATGCTCAAGAGCTGCAGCGCATGCAATCGGAAGGCGCGCCGACGGTTCAGTAATCTCGAACCCGACGCAGAACCCAATGTGGGAGGGGGCTTGCCCCCGATAGCGGTGTGTAGCAGCTGCCTCGCCAAGGCTCGGCAGCTGCTACGGATTACCGCCATCGGGGGCAAGCCCCCTCCCACATTTGTTATGTGTGTTACTTGAAGCCGAGCTGGCGCCAGCCTTCGTAAACAGCGACGGCCACGGTGTTGGACAGGTTCAGGCTGCGGCAGCCCTCGCGCATCGGCAGGCGCAGGCGATGGCCGTCGGGCAGGGCATCGAGTACCTCGGCCGGCAGGCCACGGCTTTCCGGGCCGAACAGGAAGGCATCGCCCTCGGCAAAGCTGGCATCATGGAATGGCCGCGAACCTTTGGTGGTGAACGCGAACAACCGTGGATGCCCCAGGCTTTCCAGGCAGCTGGCCAAGTCGGCGTGACGCTGGAGCGTAGCGTACTCGTGGTAGTCCAGCCCGGCACGACGCAGGCGCTTGTCGTCCATGTCGAAGCCCAGGGGCTCGATCAAATGCAGGTGGCAGCCACTGTTGGCGCACAGCCTGATAACGTTGCCGGTATTCGGCGGAATTTCTGGTTGAAAAAGGATGACGTGAAACATGCACGGCTCCGAAGGCAAAGATGCGCTGCATTCTACCCCTGAAGAAGACCCAAGACCGAAGCTATTGCCAAGAGTCATGGGCTCGCTGGCGATTGTCGGCCTGATGGTGGGCCTGATGATCGGCCGCCTGACCACGGCGGACCCGGTCGAACTGCAACAGGTGGAAACGACCGCGGACGGCGTCGTGGTGTGGTTCAACAGCGAACCCAAGCTGCACGGCGAGCATATCGATGGCACCGTGGCGTTGCTGTTTGACGCCCAAGGCAAGGCCGGTACCGGGCAACTCAAGGTCAACGACAAAGACGTGAACTGGCGCGTGCGCAAGACCGATGGCGGCCTGCTGCTGAACCTGGTGGCGGCTCGGCCATTGCGCGGAGAGTGGAAGGGGGAGGAGGTCGATGACCGCTGGCGGTTGGAGATCCATCTCCAGGAGCAATAAAAGAGGGAGTTCCCGGCCTGCCTGTACCAGGGCTCCCAAAACGGTTGAAGCCAAAGGCTTCGGTGTTAAAGAGGGGATTCTCGGCCTGCCTGTACCAAGGTCCCCGAAACTGGGTTGTACTGGGGTTATTGCAGGGCGCGTGCCAGACTCGTCAAGTTTTGCCAAATAATTTCACCACAAAGCGCAAAGCCCCGGAATACGGGGCTTTGGTGGTTTCGGCTGGCGAGAGTTTTTCAGCGATAGCGGTGTTTCAGGTATCTGACCCGTGCCCAATGCCGGTTCATGGTGCATTGAAGCGGTGCACAGCCCCGAAACCAGATTGCAAGTGTGGGAGGGGGCTCCCCTCCCACATTGGATAGTGGTGAGGTCCAGAATCAGGCGTCGTCGCCCTCGTCATCATCCCCACCATCTACCTTCATCCCCAACTCCTTGATCTTGCGTGTCAGGGTGTTACGGCCCCAACCGAGCAACACAGCAGCGTCGCGGCGGCGGCCGGCAGTGTGCTTCAACGCAGTCTCAATCATGATCCGCTCAAACGCCGGCACGGCGCTGTCCAGCAGGTTCGACTGGCCGCGCGCCAACGCCTGGTCGGCCCATTGGCGCAGCGCTTGTTCCCAGTTGGTCACGGGGGCAGAGTCTTGCGGCAGGCTCAACAGCTCCGGTGGCAGGTCGCTGATATGCACTTCGCGCCCGGACGCCATCACGGTTATCCAGCGGCAGGTGTTCTCCAACTGGCGCACGTTGCCTGGCCACGGCAGGTTTTTCAGGTATTCCTCGGTTTCGCTTTTGAGCAGCTTCGGCTCGACGGCCAGCTCCTGGGCGGCGCGGCTGAGGAAGTGGCGGGCGAGGGTCGGGATGTCCTCGCGGCGGTCCGACATGCGTGGAATGTGGATACGGATCACGTTGAGGCGGTGGAACAAGTCCTCACGGAACTTGCCCGCATGCACCAGGGTTTCGAGGTTCTGGTGGGTCGCCGCGATGATGCGTACATCAACCTTGACCGGCGTGTGGCCGCCGACGCGGTAGAACTCGCCGTCCGCCAGTACGCGCAGCAGCCGGGTCTGGGTATCGGCCGGCATGTCGCCGATCTCATCGAGGAACAAGGTGCCGCCGTCGGCCTGTTCGAAGCGGCCGCGACGCAGGTTGGCCGCGCCGGTAAACGCGCCTTTTTCGTGGCCGAACAGCTCGGATTCCATCAAGTCTTTGGGAATCGCCGCCATGTTCAATGCGATAAACGGCGACGCCGCCCGTGGGCTGTGACGGTGCAGGGCATGGGCCACCAGCTCTTTACCGGTACCCGACTCGCCGTTGATCAGCACGGTGATGTTGGAGTGGCTCAAGCGCCCGATGGCGCGAAACACTTCCTGCATCGCCGGTGCTTCACCGATGATTTCCGGGGTGCGGGTCAGGGCCGGTGGGGCTTCCTGGTTCTGCTGTTCCTGGGCGTGCTGGTTGGCGCGCTTGACCAGCGCGACGGCCTCGTCCACGTCAAACGGCTTGGGCAGGTATTCAAACGCACCGCCCTGGTAGGACGCGACAGCGCTGTCCAGGTCCGAGTGCGCGGTCATGATGATTACCGGCAGGCGCGGGTGCTGCTCGCGAATCCGGGCCAACAGGTCCAGGCCGCTGGCGCCGGGCATGCGGATGTCGGAGATGATCACGTCGGGCTGCTGGCGCGCCAGGCGGCTCATCACGCCATCGGCGCTATCGAAGCTCTGGGTGGTCATGCCTTCCTGTTGCAAGGCTTTCTCGAGGACCCAGCGGATGGAACGGTCGTCATCGACGATCCAGACGGTTTCACTACGGCTCATGTCGAAGGGGCTCCTTGTTCCAGTGGCAGAAAGATCGAGAACGTGGTGTGACCCGGATGGCTCTCACACTCGATCAAGCCCTGATGCTGGCTGATGATGTTCTGGGTAATGGCCAGGCCCAGCCCGGTACCGTCCGGGCGGCCGCTGACCATGGGAAAGAAAATGGTTTCCTGCAGTTCCACAGGAATGCCCGGGCCGTTATCGATGATCTCGACCTTGGTCACCAGACGATGGCGCACGTGGCCGATGGTGAACTGGCGCAGGGCGCGGGTACGCAGGCTGATGCGGCCCAGGCGCAGTTCGTTCTGGCTGCTGATGGCCTGCATCGCGTTGCGCACGATATTGAGCACCGCCTGGATCATCTGCTCGCGGTCGATCAACACGTCAGGAATGCTTGGGTCGTAGTCGCGCACCAGGGTGATGCAGCCCTGGCTCTCGGCGTCGACCAGTTGGCAGACGCGCTCCAGCACCTCGTGCACGTTGGTCATCGCCAGGGACGGCAGCTTGTTGGAACCGAGCATGCGGTCCACCAGGTTACGCAGGCGGTCGGCTTCTTCGATGATGACGTTGGTGTAGTCCTTGAGGTGCTCCTCCGGCAGCTCGCGGGCCAGCAACTGCGCTGCGCCACGGATGCCGCCCAACGGGTTCTTGATCTCGTGGGCGAGGCCGCGCACCAGCATCTTGCTGGTTTCCTGCTTGGACAACTGTGCTTCCTCTTTGGTGATGCGCAGCAGGCGATCACGCGGATGCACTTCGAGCAGCAGCAAGGTAGTGCCGTTGCTCAGGATCGGGGTCACGGCGTAGTCGACAGTCAGCGTCTGGCCCGTAAGCGCCGTGAGCATCGCTTCGCGCTTGGTGAACGGGTGTGCCTGCTCCACGGCCTGGCGCAACGAGCTCAAGGCTTCGGCCGACTCGGTGAACAGCTCGCTGATGAACTGCCCATGGCTGCGCTGGCCGCTGATGGCCAGGAGCATTTCCGCCGCCGGGTTCATGTACTCAAGACGCAAATCGTCATTGAGCAGGATGGTCGCGGTGGTCAGGTTGTCGAGTAGCAAACGGTGCAGTGCATCGCTGATGGTCATCAGGACCTCTTTTGGAGCAAGGCGCGGGCTTGAGGCACACGCTGATACAAGGAAAATGCAAAAACCAAACCAAGGCTCCGAAAAGAAGCGTTAAAGCCTTGAAATAGGGGTTTGAGGCGCGAAACTGTGGCGTTCTGCCAGCCTGCGCGGGAAGTTTCGAACCAAAATGGGCTGGACAGGTGGGAAGGGTGCAGCTCATCGCACCAATATAGTGCGATTT
Organism: Pseudomonas sp. LG1E9; assembly: GCF_003290225.1. Lineage (NCBI taxonomy): Bacteria > Pseudomonadati > Pseudomonadota > Gammaproteobacteria > Pseudomonadales > Pseudomonadaceae > Pseudomonas > Pseudomonas sp. LG1E9. The sequence goes on from NZ_CP029983.1 coordinate 1,100,377, forward strand.
GCTGCAATCTGTTCAGGTAGCCGAAAAAAGCTTTAGCCGGGGTAGATGCACAGCTCGGCCGTAGCGCGGATCATGGCCAGTTGGCGAAGCGGGTCATTCAGTGGTTCGTGTACGGCTGCCGCCAGCCATTGCGGGCATTGTGGGTCTTTGCGCTGGGGCGTGAAGTCCGCCAGTTGTTGCAGCAGGCGTTTTTGCAATTGGTCCAGCTGCGGTCGAATCTGCTTTACCAGGTCCGGGCGCGGATCGTCGGGTGCCTTGCCCTGGAACTGCCAGTCGGACAGGTGGGTGTATTGCACCAGCTTGTTCGCCTCGATCTGCGCCGAGAAAAACTGTTCGGCGGTGGCGGGGTCGAGTTTGTAGCTTGGGGCCTGGGCGACGACGCTGGCGATCACCTCTTGTTCACGTTTCTTATCTTCCACCGGTTTGTGGCTGTCCCATTTGCTCAGGGCCACTTGGTCGGCGATTTCCAGGCGCTCGGCGATGCTGTTGAGCAACGGCTCAAGCGTGGGCGGCGCGGCACTCGCACTGGCGCTGACAAATAACAGAGCGAATACAAATCGACGTTTCAATGGATATCTCCTTATGGGAGGGGGGGCGCTGATGGTTAGCCGTATGCTCGACCGCCAAGCGGCCATCTGACAATCCCCAGGCAAAAAAAGACCTCCCGAAGGAGGCCCTTTTCATCACGCTACGTCAAGCAGCGCTACCGGATCAGCAGCTGTAGTACAGCTCGTATTCCAGTGGGTGTACGAAGGTGCGAACCTTGATTTCTTCTTCGCTTTTCAGGCCGATGTAAGCGTCGATGAAGTCGTCGCTGAACACGCCGCCTTTGGTCAGGAACGCACGGCCCTTGTCCAGCTCTTCCAGGGCTTCTTTCAGGCTGCCGCACACTTGTGGGATCTCTTTGGCCTCTTCAGGCGGCAGGTCGTACAAGTTTTTGTCGGCGGCGTCGCCTGGGTGGATCTTGTTCTGGATACCGTCCAGGCCGGCCATTACCAGGGCAGCGAAGGCCAGGTACGGGTTGGCTGCTGGATCCGGGAAGCGGGCTTCGATACGGCGAGCGCGAGGGCTGGACACGTAAGGAATACGGATCGAAGCGGAACGGTTGCGCGCCGAGTAGGCCAGCATTACTGGCGCTTCGAAACCTGGGACCAGACGCTTGTAGGAGTTGGTCGACGGGTTGGTGAAGCCGTTCAGGGCCTTACCGTGCTTGATGATACCGCCGATGAAGTACAGGGCAGTGTCGGACAGGCCGGCATAACCTTCGCCAGCGAAGGTGTTCTTGCCATCTTTGGCAATGGACAGGTGAACGTGCATACCCGAACCGTTATCGCCGTACAGCGGCTTAGGCATGAAGGTAGCGGTACGGCCGTAGGCAACGGCAGTGTTGTGTACGCAGTACTTCAGGGTCTGAACTTCGTCAGCCTTGGCTACCAGGGTGTTGAACTTCACACCGATTTCGTTCTGGCCGGCAGTCGCCACTTCGTGGTGATGCACTTCGATGACCAGGCCCATGTCTTCCATGGCGTTGCACATGGAGGTACGGATTTCGTGGTCGTGGTCGAACGGTGGAACCGGGAAGTAACCGCCTTTGATGCCTGGACGGTGGCCATGGTTGCCGCCTTCCACGTCCTGGTCGGACATCCAGGAGCCTTGTTCGGAGTAGATCTTGAACATGGAACCGGAGATGTCGGACTTGAACTTCACTTGGTCAAAGATGAAGAACTCTGGCTCCGGGCCTACGAATACAGTGTCACCGATACCGGTCGACTTCAGGTATTCCTCGGCGCGCTTGGCGATCGCACGAGGGTCGCGGTCGTAGCCTTGCATGGTCGAAGGCTCGATCACGTCGCACACCAGGATCAGGGTGGCTTCTTCGGTGAACGGGTCGAGCACGGCAGTGCTGTCGTCCGGCATCAGGATCATGTCGGAGGCTTCGATGCCTTTCCAGCCAGCGATGGAGGAACCGTCGAACATTTTGCCTTCTTCGAAGAAAGCATCATCCAGCGCATCGCGAGCCGGCATGGTCACGTGGTGCTGTGTGCCTTTGGTGTCCGTGAAGCGCAGATCAATCCATTTAACGTCATGATCTTTGATGAGTTGAACCGACTTCGACATAGTGTCCTCCGGGTGGCTTCGGGCTGGGGTAGTGGAGTTAGCCCTTAGAATGTGGGTGATGCCGGCGCGGATAGTCCGCCATGGCAACCTGCCTCACAAGAGAGCAAATTGCATGCCAGTGCGCCAACATGGGTTTTCTGCTCCAAAAACGCCCCTATAAAGGTGCATTGCGACAAAAGCCCGAAATTGGCGCACCGCAATGTGGCGCATGCGCTCACAAATGCACCGCTTTAGTGCGAGTTGAGTGCTGTGCATATTAACTGGTTAAACCTTGAGCGATTTCCGCTATAATCCGCGCCCCCCTTTTTCAGCAGGCCCGGCGCGCGCTGTTTCCATGAAATTAATCGTTAAAGTCTTCCCCGAGATCACCATTAAAAGCCGACCGGTACGGACGCGTTTCATCCGTCAGTTGGCCAAGAACATCCGTGCCGTGCTCCGCGATCTGGACCCGGCTGTGGTGGTGAACGGTGTGTGGGACAACCTCGAACTGGAAACCCGTGTCACCGACGCCAAAGCCTTGAAGGACATGACCGAGCGCCTGAGCTGCATGCCGGGCATCGCGCATTTCCTGCAGGTGGACGAGTACCCGCTGGGCGACTTCGACGACATCACCGAGAAGTGCAAGCAGCACTTCGGCAATGAGATCGAGGGCAAGATTTTTTCGGTGCGCTGCAAGCGCGCCGGCAAGCACCCATTCAGCTCCATGGATGTAGAGAAATACGTCGGCAGCAAGCTGCGTCGCGAGTGTGGCGCCGCCGGAATTTCCTTGAAAGCGCCAGAAATTGAAGTGCGCATGGAAATTCGCGACCAACGGTTGTTTGTGATCCACAGCCAGCACAACAGCATCGGCGGCTACCCGCTGGGCGCCCTGGAACAGACCCTGGTATTGATGTCCGGCGGTTTCGATTCCACGGTGGCGGCTTACCAGATCATGCGTCGCGGCCTGATGAGTCACTTCTGCTTCTTTAACCTGGGCGGGCGTGCACACGAATTGGGCGTGATGGAAGTCGCGCACTTTATCTGGAAGAAGTACGGCAGCTCCCAACGCGTGCTATTTGTGAGCGTACCGTTCGAGGAAGTGCTGGGCGAAATTCTCGGTAAAGTCGATAACAGTCATATGGGCGTAGTATTGAAGCGTATGATGTTGCGCGCTGCGTCCCGGATTGCCGATCAGTTGCAGATCGACGCCCTGGTGACCGGCGAAGCGATTTCCCAGGTTTCCAGCCAGACGCTGCCGAACCTGTCGCTGATCGACTGCGTCACCGAGAAGCTGGTATTGCGCCCGCTGATCGCCAGCCACAAGCAGGACATCATCGATTTGGCAGAAGAAATCGGCACCGCCGACTTCGCCAAGCATATGCCTGAATACTGCGGGGTCATCTCGGTGAACCCCAAGACCCACGCCAAGCGCAACCGCGTGGAGTATGAAGAACAACAGTTTGATATGGCCGTTCTGGAGCGTGCGCTCCAGAACGCCAAGCTGGTCCCGATCGATCGAGTGATCGACGAATTGGGCCAGGATGTGCAGATCGAAGAAGTCAGTGAAGCCCTGGCCGGTCAGATCGTTGTCGACATCCGTCACCCGGATGCCGCTGAAGATGAGCCGCTGGAGATTCCTGGCATCGACGTACAAACGCTGCCGTTCTATGCATTGAACGCGCGTTTCAAGGAACTGGATGACAGCCGTCAGTACCTGCTGTATTGCGACAAAGGCGTGATGAGTCGCCTGCATGCCCACCATTTGCTCAGTGAGGGGCATGCCAATGTGCGCGTTTATCGACCGAGCTAAGAGCCCGGGGCTGTTTGCCTGTGGCCTGCGTCACCGGCCCCCCGACTCTGCCGTCAAGCTGTAACGGCAAGGCCTGACTCTACTGTTAATCGCTGCCACGACCTGTCAGCACACCGAATCCTCTGATCGAGATACACAAGTGATCGAAAATCTACGTAACATCGCCATCATTGCTCACGTTGACCATGGTAAAACCACCCTGGTAGACAAACTCCTGCGTCAATCCGGCACCCTGGAGCGCAACGAGCTCAACGACGAGCGCGTGATGGACTCCAACGACCAGGAAAAAGAGCGCGGTATTACCATCCTGGCAAAAAACACCGCTATCAACTGGAACGGCTACCACATCAACATCGTGGATACCCCGGGCCACGCCGACTTCGGCGGCGAAGTAGAACGCGTAATGTCGATGGTTGACTCCGTTCTGCTGCTGGTTGATGCCCAGGACGGCCCTATGCCGCAAACTCGTTTCGTGACCAAGAAGGCTTTCGAAGCCGGCCTGCGTCCGATCGTGTGCATCAACAAGGTTGACCGTCCAGGCGCGCGTCCGGACTGGGTTCTGGACCAGATCTTCGACCTGTTCGACAACCTGGGTGCCACCGAAGAACAGCTGGACTTCAAAGTCGTCTACGCCTCGGCCCTGAACGGCATTGCCGGTCTGGAACACACCGACATGGCTGAAGACATGACCCCGCTGTACCAGTCGATCGTCGACAACGTACCGGCTCCAAAAGTTGACCGTGATGGCCCGTTCCAGATGCAAATCTCGGCGCTGGACTACAACAGCTTCCTGGGTGTTATCGGCGTTGGCCGTATCGCTCGTGGTAGCGTCAAGCCGAACACCCCGGTTGTTGCTATCGGCGCCGACGGCAAGAAGCGTAACGGTCGTATCCTGAAGCTGATGGGTCACCACGGTCTGCACCGTATCGACGTTGAAGAAGCTTTCGCCGGCGACATCGTCTGCGTCAGCGGCATGGACTCCCTGTTCATCTCCGACACCCTGTGCCAGCCGGACAACGTTGAGGCGATGAAGCCTCTGACCGTTGACGAGCCAACCGTTTCCATGACCTTCCAGGTAAACGACTCGCCTTTCTGCGGTAAAGAAGGCAAGTTCGTGACTTCCCGTAACATCAAGGAACGTCTGGACAAAGAGCTGCTGTACAACGTTGCACTGCGCGTTGAAGAAGGCGACTCGGCTGACAAGTTCAAGGTTTCCGGCCGTGGTGAGCTGCACCTCTCGGTACTGATCGAAACCATGCGTCGCGAAGGCTTCGAAATGGGCGTTGGTCGTCCAGAAGTGATCATCCGTCAGGTTGACGGCGTGAAGCAGGAACCGTTCGAAAACGTCACCATCGACACCCCGGAAGAATCCCAGGGCAAGGTGATGGAAGAGATGGGTCTGCGTAAAGGCGACCTGACCAACATGGTGCCGGATGGCAAAGGCCGTGTGCGTCTGGAATACAACATCCCTGCTCGTGGTCTGATCGGTTTCCGTAACCAGTTCCTGACCCTGACCAACGGTGCTGGCATCCTGACCTCGATCTTCGATCGCTACGACACCATGAAGTCCGGCGACATGTCCGGCCGTCAGAACGGTGTTCTGGTATCGGTAGAAACCGGCAAGGCACTGACCTACTCCCTGGAAACCCTCCAGGCGCGTGGCAAGCTGTTTGTTGAACACGGTCAAGAGATCTACAACGGTCAGATCGTTGGTCTGAACAGCCGTGACAACGACATGGGCGTCAACCCAACCAAAGGCAAGAAGCTCGACAACATGCGTGCTTCGGGCAAAGACGAAACCATCGCTCTGGTCCCACCTGTTCGCTTCACCCTGGAACAGGCCCTGGAATTCATCCAGGACGACGAGCTGTGCGAAGTTACGCCTAAGTCGATCCGCCTGCGTAAGAAGATCCTGGACGAAGGCGAGCGTACCCGCGCTGCCAAGAAAGCCAAGAACTGAGTTAACTCAGGCTGAATGAAAAACGCCCCCGGTCGAAAGGCCGGGGGCGTTTTTTTATGTCTGCAGTTTCTGTGGTGGCTGTACTGGCCCCATCGGGGGCCAAGCCCCCTCCCACATTTTGATCTGTGAATACATTCAAAGGTGGGAGGGGGCTTGCCCCCGATGAGGCCCTAGGAAGCTCCACAAATCTTGGATCAGAACTTGTCGAGGGTCTTGAACTTGGTCTCGCGCACCACTTCTTTCGGCTTATACGCGCAATACCCCGGACGCGGCCCGATCTTCGGGTGATTGCGGCAGGTATCCGGGCGCTTGTCATAAATAGTGCAGAAGCGCGTCTTACGATCCAGATACAGGCAGTCGTTGTTGCTCATGCGCTGCAGGGTAAAAATCTCGGATTTGTTGTTGTAGCGTTCGACGATGCCTTCCTTTTGCAACCGCTTGGCGATGTTCTTCGGCGGATCGCCGCGTTCGAACTCATCGACGATGCCAATGCGGATCAGGTCCTTGATCTTCACTTCGACCGGCAGCGTGCAGCAGCTGGACACGCAACCGCCGCACATGTGGGCGGAATATTTCTGCCAGGTCTCAAGACGGTCTAGTTCCGCGGCGGCGATCAGTTGAGGCTTCATCAAGGTTCCAAAAGGTGGGGCTGTATCCGGGCGCGGGATCATACCGGGATTGGTGGTTTTTTGAACAATATTTTGCGTATTTCATCCCCAACGGTGCGTTGGGCGAAAGCAGGCACGGCCAATGCATCAAAACCCTGCAAAGGTAAATGCGTTAAAAAAGTGCCGAACCAGAGCAGTCACCGTCTGTCAGACCGTCTAGGCTCTAGCAACTCCTTCTATCTCGCCCGAGGTCGCATTTGATGTCTCAGGAACCACTTGCACGAGAAGCAGAGGTAGCCGCATTTCGCGATGCCGTCTTGACCAAACTCACCTACGCGGTGGGCAAGGACCCGGATCACGCCTTCGACCACGATTGGTTCGAAGCCATTGCCCTGGCCGCACGCGACCAGATGGTCGACCACTGGATGGACCATACGCGGCGTATCTACCGCAAAGGTCAGAAACGGGTGTATTACCTGTCCCTTGAATTCCTCATCGGCCGTTTGCTCTACGACAGCTTGAGCAACCTCGGTGTGCTGGAGATTGCCCGCGAGGCGCTCAGCGAACTGGGCGTCGACCTTGAGCGCATCCGCCTGCTGGAGCCCGACGCGGCGCTTGGCAACGGTGGCCTGGGCCGCCTGGCCGCCTGCTTTATGGAAAGCATGTCGACCCTGGGCATTGCCGGCCACGGTTATGGCATTCGCTATGAACACGGCCTGTTCCGCCAGGCGATTGTCGATGGTTGGCAGCAGGAGCAGACCGAACGTTGGCTGGATTTCGGCAACCCGTGGGAGTTCGAGCGCGCCGAGGTGATCTACCCGATCGGCTTTGGCGGCAGCGTGGAAACCCTGCCGGACGCCGCCGGCAAGCTGATCCAGGTGTGGACGCCCAACGAAACCGTGCGCGCCGTGGCCTACGACACGCCGGTGGTCGGTTGGCGCGGTGCCAGCGTCAACACCCTGCGCCTGTGGCGTGCGCGGGCGGTGGAAGACCTGCACCTGGAGCGCTTCAATGCCGGTGACCACCTGGGCGCCGTCGCCGAAGTGGCCCGTGCCGAAAGCATCTCCCGGGTGCTTTACCCGGCTGACAGCACCGAAGCAGGGCAGGAACTGCGCCTGCGCCAGGAATACTTCTTCGTCTCCGCTTCCCTGCAAGACCTGCTGCGCCGCCACAAGAATATGCACGGCTCGGTGCTGAGCCTGGGCGAACACGCCGCCATCCAGCTCAACGACACCCACCCGTCCATTGCCGTGGCCGAGTTGATGCGTCAACTGGTGGACTTGCACGACATCGCCTGGGACGCCGCTTGGCAGGTCACGGTCGAAACCTTGTCCTACACCAACCACACCTTGTTGCCCGAGGCTTTGGAAACCTGGCCTGTAGGGCTGATGGAACGCATGCTGCCCCGGCACATGCAGATCATCTACCTGATCAATGCCCAGCACATCGACTCGCTGCGCGCCAAAGGCATCCACGACTTTGACGTGCTGCGCGCCGTGTCGCTGATCGAAGAAGACAACGGCCGCCGCGTGCGCATGGGTAACCTGGCGTTCCTCGGCTCCCACAGCGTCAACGGCGTGTCGGGTTTGCACACCCAACTGATGCGCAGCACGGTGTTCTCCGAACTGCACAAGCTTTACCCGGACCGTATCAACAACAAAACCAACGGCATTACCTTCCGCCGCTGGCTGTACCAGGCCAACCCCAAGCTCACCCAGATGCTGGTGGAAGCCCTGGGGCCGGACATTCTCGACACCATGGAAACCCGTCTGGGCGAGTTGGAAACCTTCGCCGAGAAACAGACCTTCCGCAAAGCCTTCGCCGACCAGCGCTTGCACAGTAAGCGTGCACTGGCCGAGATCATCCACGAGCGCCTGGGCATCTCGGTGAATCCGGCTGCGATGTTCGACGTGCAGGTCAAACGGATCCACGAATACAAACGCCAACTGCTCAACCTGCTGCACACCGTGGCGCTGTACCAGGCGATCCGTGCCGAGCCGGGCACCGACTGGGTGCCGCGCGTGAAGATCTTCTCGGGCAAGGCGGCGGCCAGTTATCACCAGGCCAAGTTGATCATCAAGTTGACCAACGACATCGCCCGCACCGTCAACAATGACCCGACTGTGCGCGGTTTGCTCAAAGTGGTGTTCCTGCCCAACTACAACGTCAGCCTGGCCGAAAGCATCATTCCGGCGGCGGACTTGTCGGAGCAGATCTCCACGGCCGGCTTTGAAGCGTCGGGCACCAGCAACATGAAGTTCGGCCTCAACGGCGCGCTGACCATCGGCACCATGGACGGCGCCAACGTGGAAATGCACGAGCGCGTGGGCGCCGACCACATGTTTATCTTCGGCCTCAGCGCGCAGCAGGTGGAAGCGCGCAAGCAGGCGGGTGAGTTCAACGCCGGGCTGGATATCGCCGCGTCCCATCGCCTCAACGATGTGCTGCAAGCGATCCGTGGCGGGGTGTTCTCGCCGGATGATCCGGGCCGCTATGTGGGCTTGATCGACGGGCTGATCGACTACGACCGCTTCCTGGTGTGTGCCGACTTCGATTCCTACTGGGACGCCCAGGCACGAGTCGAAGCGCATTGGCATGATTCCAAGGCGTGGTGGCGTTCGGCGGTGCTCAATACGGCGCGGATGGGTTGGTTCTCTTCGGACCGTACCATCAGGGAGTACGCGACCGAAATCTGGAAAGCACTCGACTAAGCCCCGTTGTTCTAAATGTGGGAGGGGCGGTGCGACGATTCGACTTGCCCCCGATGGCGCACCATCAGTTGCTAAATATGTCGACTGGCACACCGCTATCGGGGGCAAGCCCCCCTCCCACATTAGGTCCGCGTCGATATACTGAGCGCCGGTTTGCTTAGGGAATATCGACCATGCAATGGATTTTCATGCTGATTGGCCTCGTGCTCGGCTGGACGCTCGATGAGTCGTTCTATGACGCAGGCATCGGCGCACTGCTGGGGTTGGGCATTGGCCAGGCGATTCGTCTGTCGAAGCTTGCGACTCAAGCGGATCAGCAAGCGCGTCAGCTGGAAACCACGCAGAAGGCGTTGATCGCTCTGGGTGATCGCCTGCGGCAACTGGAAGTGCCCGCGCCGACCAGCCCTGTGATTGTCGAGCCCTCCATCTCTGAGCCGACACCCGTCGCCAAGGCGCCCGAACTTGTTTGGGAACTGCCGGCGGAATTGGCGCCTGTCGCCATCGTCGCCGAACCGAGCCAGCCTCTGCCGGCTGACGTGTGGGCGCCCGCTCCAACCCCACAACCTAAAGAATCTGCTATCCCTCGCGGCCCCAACCTGATCGAGCGCGCCATCGTTGGCGCACGCAATTGGTTGTTTGGCGGCAACACCGTGCTGCGTGTCGGCGTGGTGCTGTTGTTCCTCGGCCTGGCCTTCCTGCTGCGCTACGCCACCGAAGGCATGGTGGTGCCGATCGAGCTGCGTTACGCCGGTGTGGCTGGCGCCGCTGTCGGCCTGCTGGGCCTGGGCTGGTGGCTGAGATTGCGCAACAGCAATTACGGGCTGATGCTGCAAGGCACCGGCATCGCGGTGCTGTACCTGACCGTGTTTGCCGCGATGCGCCTGCACCCGCTGATCGACCCGAGCGCGGCGTTGGGGCTGTTGGTGGCAGTCACGGTGTTCTCGGCAATCCTGGCGATTACCCAGGACGCCTTGGGCCTGGCCTGCGCGGCAGCCCTCGGCGGTTTTGCGGCACCGATCCTCACGTCCACCGGCGCTGGCAACCATGTCGCGCTGTTCAGCTATTTTGCCTTGCTCAACACCGGCATCCTCGCCATCGCCTGGTTCAAGGCCTGGCGCTTGCTCAACCTGATCGGTTTTGTCGGCACCTTCGGCATCGGCTTCGCCTGGGGCATGCGTTCCTACACACCGGAACTGTTGTGGAGTACCGAACCGTTCCTGATCCTGTTCTTCCTGATGTACCTGGCCATCGGCCTGTTGTTCGCCCGCCGCAAATTGCTGGAGATGGGCGACGCGCCCGAGGGCCGGGATGCGTTGTTGCGCTGGTCGGCCGCCAAAGGTGATTACGTTGACGGCAGCATGCTGTTTGGCCCGCCGCTGGTGGGCTTTGGCTTGCAGTTCGCCTTGGTGCAGCACCTGGAATTCGCTGCGGCCTTCAGCGCGTTGGGCCTGGGCATCATTTACATGGGCTTGGCGCGGTTGCTCAGTGGCGGGCGCGCGTTGCTGCTGGCGGAAACCTGCCTGGCCCTGGGCGTGATCTTTGCCAGCCTGGCGATTCCGCTGGGGCTTGATGCGCGTTGGACGGCTGCGGCGTGGGCCGTGGAAGGCGCCGGGATTTTCTGGCTCGGTTTGCGCCAGCAGCGGCCGCTGGCGCGGGCGTTTGGCTTGTTGCTGCAATTAGGCTCGGCGCTGGCCTTCCTCAGCGAGCTGCGCATTGGCGAACACAGCCTGCTTACCGGTGCGCCGCTGGGTGCGCTGTTGCTTGGCGCAGCGTTGCTGTTCAGCTTCGCTCAGTTGCGCAAGGCATCGGCAGAACAGGCGGCAGGCTGGGAGCGCAAAGGCCAGCCGGTGTTGGCGTGCCTGGGCCTGAGCTTTTTGTACCTGCTGGCGCCGTTGCTGTTGCTGACCCAAGGTACCGCGATCAGTTGGGCCATTGCCGGTCTGGCGACCCTGTTTATTGGCCTGCGCATCGGTTCGCGTACCTTCGTGTTCACTGCGTTTGCGGTGCAATTGCTGGGCGGCGCGTTGTTCCTGCTGCGCTTGCAGGGCGGGGAGGGCGCGGCGGTATTCAATGCGGGCTGGAGTGGTTTGCTCACGGCCTCACTGATCGGCCTGGCCTTGATTGGCGGCATGCTGCTCGCGGCACGCGACGAAATGGTGCGCAGCGATGCGCGGCTGTTACGTGGGTTATCGGTGGTGCTGCTCGCCGGTCTGGTGCTGATCAATCTGGCGGTGCTGTTTGTGCTGCCATGGGAAAGCGCCAGCGGCGTCTGGGCGGCCAGTGGGTTGTTGATCATCTGGCTGAGCCTGTACTTGCAACAGCGTGTCAGTTTTGTGTTCGGGTTGCTGCTGCAATTGGTCGGTGGTGGTTCGTTCCTGCTGGCGGTGCCGCAATTGCTCGGACCATTGACCGGCGAAGGTTTGAGCCCGATGGCGCACAGTGGTTTCTGGACGCCGATGGTGTTGGGACTGGCCGCCTTGATCGGCGCGTGGCGCTTGCAACGTGAACCCCATGCGCCGGTGTTCGCGGTGCTGAAGCTGCAACGCTTGTCCGACCTGTTGCTGGTGTGGGGGGCGGCGTGGTGGACACTGGCGCTGGGCGGCGAAGTCTTGCGCTTTGTTGCGCAGGCGTTGCTGGGGGCTTTCCTGCTGGGTCTTGCGGCGTTGAGCGTGGCGATTTGGGCGCTGCTCGCGGCGCGACTGCGCTGGGCATCCCTGGGTGTGCTGTGCACCTTGCTGATGCCAGCGGCGGGCGTGGCGTTGCTGGTGTCTGCCCACGCTTACTATCACCCGGCGGCACAGTACGGCTGGCTGGCCTGGTTGGCGGTATTCGTGGTGCATTTCATCTCGCTACGCCGTTTGGCGCCTGTGGTTGCGGCCAGGATGCTGAGTATTGCCCACGTTCTCGGCTGCTGGATGTTGATCGGCGTGCTGGCGTTGGAGTTGCGCTATGGACTCTTGCGGCTGTCGGCCGAATACAACGCCTGGCGCTGGTTGGGCTGGGCGATCCTGCCAAGCCTGTACCTGGTGCTGGCTGCGGCGCCGCGCACCTGGCCGTGGCCGGTGTCGGCGTACCCGAGGGAGTACCGAGTCCTGGCTGCGTTGCCATTGGCCGTGCTGATGCTCGGCTGGTTCTGGCTGGCGAATACCTTCAGCGATGGCACCGCCAATCCGTTGCCTTATGTGCCACTGCTCAACCCGCTGGACCTGGGCCTGCTGTTCGCGCTGCTGGGTATTTACCTGTGGTCCCGAAGTGTGGCGCCGCAACGCGGGCCGCGTGCCGAGTCGGTCGCCCAGGGTGTCGCGGGCCTCTCGCTGTTTGCGTTCTTCACGGCGCTGGTCATGCGCACCGCGCACCACTGGGGTGGCGTGCCGTTCCAGCTGGATGCATTGCTGGAGTCGATGCTGGTGCAAGCCGGCTTGTCGATTGTGTGGACCTTGATCGCGCTCGGCCTGATGATCGGCGGCCATCTGCGCCATCGTCGCGAAGTGTGGTTGATCGGCGCGGCGTTGATTGCGGTGGTGGTGGCCAAACTGTTTTTTGTTGAACTGAGCAACCGTGGCGGGCTGGCGCGGATCGTGTCGTTTATCGGCGTGGGCGGGCTGTTGCTGGTGGTGGGTTATTTCGCGCCGCTGCCGCCCAAGCGGGCCGAACCTGTGATCGAAACTGAAGGAGCATCCTCTTGATCGGTAAGTTGAGCGTGGCCGTGGTGGGCATGTGTGCGGCGTTGGTGGCATCGGCTCAGGAAGGTCCGGCTGATTTCACCCACCGTGTGCCGCTGAGCGTCAGCGGCAACGGCCCCTGGTATCGCCTTGAATTGCCGCTGGCTGTGCAACTCAACGCACGCCAGGCCGACCTCAGTGACGTGCGCGTGTTTAATGCCGCCGGTGAGCCCCAGGCGTATGCGCTGTCGCGTCAATCTTCCCAGCGCACCGAAAGTCGCAACGTCGCCGATGTGAAGTGGTTTCCGCTGTACGCCGCCGACACTCAGGAAACCCTGCCCGGTGTGGTGATGAAAACCACCAGCGAAGGCACCCTGGTGGAAATCAAACCTTCATCCGCCGCCAAACCCGGCAAGCAGGTGTTGCGCGGCTGGGTGCTGGACGCCAGTGCGATCAAGGCGCCGTTGCAGCAACTGAGCCTGGACTGGAGCCGCGAGCAAGAGGGCTTCCAGCGTTTCAGCATTGAAGCCAGCGATGATTTGCAACGTTGGGAGCCTTGGGGCGAGGGGCAAGTGGCGCGCTTGTCGTTCGCCGACGAACGGGTGGAGCAGCATGACGTCAGCCTGCCAGGGCGCCCGGCGCGCTACCTGCGCCTGGTGTGGAAGGGGCAGGCGGCGCCGCTGCTGACTTCGGCCAAACTGGTGAGCGCTACGCGCAGCAGTCTGCCAATGCCGCTGGTGTGGTCGCAGCCAGTGGCGGGCACGCGACTCAAGGCCGGGGAGTACAGCTGGCAGTTGCCGACGGGGCTGAGTGTCGAGCGCCTGCGCATCGAGCTGAAGCAGCCCAACACGCTGGCACCAGTGACCTTGTCGGGACGTAGCGATGCCAAACAAACGTGGCAGCCGCTGAGCAATGGCTTGCTGTACCGCCTGACGCAAAACGGCCAGGACGTGGTGCAGGATGAATTGCAGTTGCCGGGCCAGGTCGTGACTGAACTCAAATTGCAGGTGGACGAGCGCGGTGGCGGGTTGGGCGCGGATGCCCCGGCGCTGGGCTTTGCGGTGCGCGCTACGCAGTTGGTGTTCCTGGCACGGGGTGAGCCGCCGTTCAGCCTGGCGTTGGGCAATGCGTCGGTTAAGGCCGCAAACTTGCCGCTGTCGACCCTGATCCCCGATTACAGCGCGGAGCGCCTCGACACGTTGGGGCAGGCCAAGGTCGCCGGGGAAATGACGGTCGCGTCGCCGGCGGTGGTAGCGGCTGTCGACGACGGGCCGAACTGGAAAAAACTCGGACTCTGGGCGGTCTTGCTGCTCGGCGTGGCGGCACTCGGTGCCATGGCCTACAGTTTGCTGCGCAAGCCACCGGCGGCACGTTAAATAAAGTCCATGAACTCTATTGGGTTTAAATCCTCTGATAGGAGGAAATACGCCCCGACTCGCGTTAAACTGCGCGGGTTTTCAAGCCCCCCATTCTCCGGAGCCTTACATGTCCCGCGTTACCTTGAGTCGCTATTTGATTGAGCAGACCCGCAGCAACAACACGCCTGCCGATCTGCGCTTCCTTATCGAAGTGGTTGCGCGTGCTTGCAAGGAAATCAGCCATGCCGTGTCCAAAGGCGCACTGGGTGGTGTCCTGGGCAGCATGGGCACTGAAAACGTGCAGGGCGAAGTGCAGAAGAAGCTCGACGTGATCTCCAACGAGATCCTGCTCGAAGCCAACGAGTGGGGCGGTCACCTGGCCGGCATGGCGTCCGAAGAAATGGACAATGCCTACCAGATCCCGGGTAAGTACCCGAAAGGCGCCTACCTGCTGGTGTTCGACCCACTGGACGGTTCGTCCAACATCGACATCAACGCCCCCGTCGGCACCATCTTCTCCGTGCTGCGTTGCCCGAACGAATACCTGAGCCAGAACGAAGCCCTGAACGAAAAGGCCTTCCTGCAGCCAGGTACCGAGCAGGTCGCTGCCGGTTACGCGATCTACGGCCCGCAGACCATGCTGGTGCTGACCCTGGGCGACGGCGTCAAGGGTTTCACCCTGGACCGCGAAATGGGCAGCTTCGTACTGACCCACGAAGACATCACCATTCCTGCATCGACCCAGGAATTCGCGATCAATATGTCCAACCAGCGTCACTGGGAAGAGCCGGTGACCCGCTACGTGGGCGAGTTGATGGCCGGTGAAGAAGGCCCGTTGAAGAAAAACTTCAACATGCGCTGGGTTGCCGCGATGGTTGCCGACGTGCACCGTATCCTGACCCGTGGTGGCTTGTTCATGTACCCACGTGACAGCCGCGAGCCATCCAAGCCGGGCAAACTGCGCTTGATGTACGAAGCCAACCCGATGTCGTTCCTGGTTGAACAAGCGGGCGGCGCGTCCACCGACGGCCACCAGCGTATCCTCGACATCCAGCCGGAAGGCCTGCACCAGCGTGTGGCGGTGTTCCTGGGTTCGAAGGAAGAAGTTGAGCGCGTCACGGCCTATCACAAGAAGTAAGTTGCGGCGATAAGTGATCGGCGTTGTTGTGAGCCGGTTCACCCTTAAAGAAGCCCCGAAACGTTTCAGCGTTTTCGGGGCTTTTTTGTTTTTGCTCGTCGGGAACCAGACACCTGTTTTCCCTTCTAAGCTTCTGGCAGATACCCACGCTGCCTTGTCCCTCCAGGAGTTATTCCATGTCGTTACGCCGTCTCGCTTTGCTGGCTTTTTGCGTGCTGTTGGCCGCTTGCAGCAAGGTCAACCAGGAAAATTACGCGAAGTTGTCGGCCGGCATGGCCAAGGCCGATGTGGAATCGTTGTTGGGCAAACCGACCGATTGTTCCGGCGCACTGGGCATGTCCAGCTGCACCTGGGGCGATAAAACCAGCTTTATCAGCGTTCAATATGCCGGTGACAAAGTTCTGATGTTTTCCGGGCAAGGCCTGAAGTAAACCGGGGCGAGAGCCTGCGGGAGAAGAAGAATGATGCGTTTTGTTTTGTGCCTTTGTGCCAGCCTGTTTTTGGCGGGCTGTGCCAGCCATTCTGGCGATGATCTGCAACCCAAGACCGCCGGCAGCGTCAACCTCAAGCGTTACCAGGGCACCTGGTATGAGTTGGCCCGATTGCCGATGTACTTTCAGCGCAACTGCGCGCAGTCCGAAGCCCGCTACAGCTTGCTGCCCGATGGCGACATGTCGGTGTTCAACCGCTGCCTGACCACTGATTGGAAGTGGGAAGAAGCCAAGGGCACAGCCACGCCGCAAGTAGCTGGCAAGACTGACAAGCTCTGGGTGGAATTCAACAACTGGTTCACGTCACTGCTTCCGGGCGTCGCCAAGGGCGATTACTGGGTGCTGTACGTCAGCGATGACTACAAGACCGCCATTGTCGGCAGCCCGAGCCGGCGCTACATGTGGATCCTGTCGCGCACGCCAACGGTCAGCGCTGACACCCGCGAAGACCTGCTGAGCAGGGCGCGACAGCAGGGCTATGACACCACGCGGTTGATCTACCGGACGTCGGACAAGCAGATGGCGAAGACTTCGCAGTAATCCAGGATCGCCACTGTTAGAAATGTGGGAGGGGGCTTGCCCCCCTCCCACATTTTTTAACCTAGCAGATCCCTTAAGACCTGCGTAAACGCCCGGCTGCTTTCTTCCTCGCCAGCATGATGCCCATCCCGCACCACCCACTTACCGTTCACCAACGCATCCCGCACCTGCCGATCACCGCCGGCAAACAACCAGCGATTGAGAATGCCGTCCTCGCTGGCCGTGGCCAGGTATGGATCTGTGCCGTCGAGCACAATCCAATCCGCACGCTTACCCACTTCCAGCCGACCAATCGGCTGCCCAAGCGCCTGGGCTCCACCGTCCAGCGCCGCATCGAACAGCGTACGGCCAACCATCGGCTGGTCATTGCGATACAAGCGGTTACGCCGTTGATCGCGCAGGCGCTGCCCGTATTCCAGCCAGCGCAGTTCTTCCACCACGCTCAGTGACACATGGCTGTCGGAGCCAATGCCCATGCGCCCGCCTTGGGCGAGGAAATCCACCGCCGGGAAAATCCCGTCGCCCAGGTTGGCTTCGGTAGTCAGGCACAAGCCGGCAATTGCCCGGCTTTCCGCCATGCGCGTGACCTCCTGCGCATCCGCGTGAGTGGCGTGCACCAGGCACCAGCGCTCATCCACGTCGACATTGTCATACAGCCATTGCAGCGGACGCTTGCCACTCCAGGCCAGGCAGTCGTCGACTTCCTTTTGCTGTTCGGCGATGTGGATATGGATCGGGCAAGCCTTGTCGCTGGCGGCCAATACTTGATTGATTTGTTGCGGCGTCACGGCGCGCAGTGAGTGGAAGCACAGGCCCAGTTGCTGCGCCGGCTGCGTCGCCAGAATGGGGCTGAGGCGCGCTTGCAGGTCCAGATAGTTTTCGGTGCTGTTGATAAAGCGCCGCTGGCCTTCATTCGGCGCCTGTCCGCCGAAACCGGAGTGGGTGTAAAGCACCGGCAACAGCGTCAGGCCTATCCCGCTGCTGGCCGCCGCAAGGCTGATCTGCCGCGACAACTCCGTGGGGTCAGCATAAGGCTGGCCGCTGACAGCGTGATGCACATAGTGAAATTCGGCCACCGAGGTGTAACCGGCCTTGAGCATCTCGATATACAGCTGGCGTGCGATGACGTGCAGTTGCTCCGGGCTGATCTTGCCAACCATGCGGTACATCAGCTCACGCCAGGTCCAGAAGCTATCGTTCGGGTTGCCGGCCACTTCGGCCAAACCCGCCATGGCGCGTTGGAATGCATGGGAGTGCAGGTTGGGCATGCCCGCCAACACCGGGCCTTTCAGCCGTTCGGCACCCTCTGCATTGGCATTGGCCACCACCTGTGTCAGCAGGCCATCGGCGCCGACTTCAAGACGTACATCGTTGGCCCATCCATTAGGCAGCAGTGCGCGTTCGGCAAAAAAAGCGGACATGTTCAGAGCACTCCGGTCGTGTGTTTATTTGTATATACATATACAGACGTTTGCCTGCTCGGTAAACTCCGGCAATCTATGCATCTTTTCCCCCTGCAAGGATTCCCTGTGCCGACTCCGCCCGCCAAGTCTTCGCTGGCTGCCCACATGGACGAAAGTCCGGCGCCCTTGTATGCCCGTGTCAAACAGATGATCAGCCAGCAGATCCTCAACGGCAACTGGCCACCCCATTACCGCGTGCCGTCGGAGAGCGAACTGGTCAGCCAACTGGGCTTCAGCCGCATGACCATCAACCGCGCCCTGCGCGAGCTGACTGCAGAAGGTTTGCTGGTGCGCATGCAGGGCGTCGGCACCTTCGTCGCCGAGCCCAAGAGCCAGTCGGCGCTGTTTGAAGTGCACAACATTGCCGATGAGATCGCCTCCCGCGGTCATCGACACACTTGCCAAGTCATCCACCTGGGCGAAGAGGCCGCCGGTTCCGAGCGCGCCGTCGCCTTGGAAATGCGTGAAGGCGGGCGCGTGTTCCACTCGTTGATCGTGCATTTCGAGAACGACATTCCCGTGCAAATCGAGGACCGTTTCGTCAACGCCCTGGTCGCGCCGGAATACCTGCAACAGGATTTCACCCAGCAAACGCCCTACGCCTACCTCAACCAGGTCGCACCGCTGACCGAGGGCGAGCACGTGGTTGAAGCGATCCTGGCTGACGCTGCCGAATGTCAGCTGTTGCAGATCGAACCCAATGAACCTTGCTTGTTGATTCGCCGCCGTACCTGGTCCGGTCGCCAGCCGGTGACTGCCGCACGGTTGATTCACCCCGGTTCCCGTCACAGCCTCGAAGGACGGTTCAGCAAATGAGTGCAGTCACCGTCTGGCGCGCCGCCGATTACGTCCGCATGCCGTGGAAAAACGGCGGTGGCAGCACCGAAGAAATCAGCCGTGATGCCGGCGACGGCTTGGATGGCTTCGGCTGGCGCCTGTCGATTGCCGATATCGCCGAGTCCGGTGGCTTCTCGACCTTCGCCGGCTACCAGCGCGTGATCACCGTAATCAAGGGCGCGGGCATGGTGTTGACGGTGGACGGTGAAGAGCAGCGCGGCCTGTTACCGCTGCAACCGTTCGCGTTCAAGGGTGACAGCCAGGTGTCGTGCCGATTGATCACCGGGCCGATTCGCGATTTCAACCTGATCTATTCGCCTGAGCGTTACCACGCCCGTTTGCAGTGGGTGGATGGTGTGCAGCGGTTTTTCAGTTCGGCGCAGACGGTGTTGGTGTTCAGTGTTGCCGATGAGGTGAGGGTGCTGGGCGAGAAGCTCGGGCATCATGATTGTCTGCAGGTGGACGGTAACACTGGGCTTTTGGATATCTCGGTCAGTGGCCGCAGTTGCATCATTGAACTGACCGCACGCGGTTAGAAAGTATGGGAGGGGGGCAAGCCCCCTCCCACATCTGTTTTTGTGTCGCTCATAAATCTGTTTCCAACCCTCGCACCAATTTGTTACCGAATGCCCCAGCGTGGCGCAAAACCATGCTCTCGTGACAAACCGCCCTCGCTGCCAAAGCCCCCTGCAAGAAATTTCAACACGCCCCGAAGCCTTAATTTCCAAGGCTTGCACGCGCTTTTTAAAAAAATCTCAACACCTCTCCCGTCAAGTTGGCCGCTCGATTGCATATGCTTGTACATACAAGTAAAGATGTGTGCGTAAGACTCTCCTTCGCACCATCACTGTCCGCGCACCATGCCGAGGAGTCCAGCAGTGACCGATTTTTCGAAAACTAGGCCTACAAAATACCGTGACGTCGAAATCCGCGCCGCCCGCGGTAACACGCTCACCGCCAAAAGCTGGCTGACCGAAGCGCCGCTGCGCATGCTGATGAACAACCTCGACCCGCAAGTGGCCGAGAACCCGAAAGAACTGGTGGTATACGGCGGTATTGGCCGTGCTGCGCGTAACTGGGAGTGCTACGACCAGATCGTCGAGAGCCTCACGAACCTGAACGACGACGAAACACTGCTGGTGCAATCCGGCAAGCCGGTCGGCGTGTTCAAGACCCACAGCAACGCCCCGCGTGTGTTGATCGCCAACTCCAACCTGGTGCCGCACTGGGCCAGTTGGGAACACTTCAACGAACTGGATGCCAAGGGCCTGGCCATGTACGGCCAGATGACCGCCGGCAGCTGGATCTACATCGGCAGCCAGGGCATCGTCCAAGGTACCTACGAAACCTTCGTCGAAGCCGGTCGCCAACATTACGACAGTAACCTCAAGGGCCGTTGGGTCCTGACTGCCGGCCTCGGCGGCATGGGCGGCGCACAGCCGCTGGCCGCAACACTGGCCGGCGCGTGCTCGCTGAACATCGAGTGCCAGCAGGTCAGCATCGATTTCCGTCTGGCCAGCCGTTATGTCGACGAGCAAGCCACTGACCTCGACGACGCCCTGGCCCGTATCGCCAAATACACCCAGGAAGGCAAAGCGATTTCCATCGCCCTGCTGGGTAACGCGGCAGAAATTCTGCCTGAACTGGTCAAGCGCGGCGTGCGCCCGGACATGGTCACCGACCAGACCAGCGCCCACGACCCGCTCAACGGCTACCTGCCCGCTGGCTGGACCTGGGACGAATACCGCGCCCGCGCCAAGACCGAGCCGGCTGCCGTGATCAAGGCCGCCAAGCAGTCGATGGCCGCCCACGTCAAAGCCATGCTGGAGTTCCAGAAGCAAGGTATCCCGACCTTCGACTACGGCAACAACATCCGCCAGATGGCCCAGGAAGAAGGCGTGGAAAACGCGTTCGACTTCCCAGGTTTCGTACCGGCGTACATTCGCCCGCTGTTCTGCCGTGGCATCGGCCCGTTCCGCTGGGCTGCGCTGTCGGGCGACCCGCAAGACATCTACAAGACCGACGCCAAGGTCAAAGAGCTGATCCCGGACGACGCCCACCTGCACAACTGGCTGGACATGGCCCGCGAACGCATCAGCTTCCAGGGCCTGCCGGCGCGTATCTGCTGGGTCGGCCTGGGCCAGCGCGCCAAGCTCGGTCTGGCCTTCAACGAAATGGTGCGCAGCGGCGAGCTGTCGGCGCCGGTGGTAATCGGCCGTGACCACCTCGACTCCGGCTCGGTGGCAAGCCCCAACCGCGAAACCGAATCTATGCAGGACGGTTCCGACGCCGTGTCCGACTGGCCGCTGCTCAATGCCTTGCTCAACACCGCCAGCGGTGCGACCTGGGTCTCGCTGCACCACGGTGGCGGCGTCGGCATGGGCTTCTCCCAGCATTCGGGCATGGTGATCGTCTGCGACGGCACCGACGAAGCCGCCGAGCGGATTGCCCGCGTGCTGCACAACGACCCGGCCACCGGCGTGATGCGTCACGCAGACGCCGGTTACCAGATCGCCATCGACTGCGCCAAGGAGCAGGGCCTCAATCTCCCGATGATCAAATAACCCCATGTGGGAGGGGGCAAGCCCCTCCCACATTTGAACGGTATTGCACACCAAAACAATCCATCAGAGGTTGAATCGACATGGCTGCAAACGACACCACCCCGTTGATCGAGAAACGTTCGATCGACTACATCCCGGAAGCGGAAAGACACGGTCGTCTCTTGAGCCAGTTCACCCTGTGGCTGGGTGCCAACCTGCAAATCACGGCCATCGTTACCGGGGCCTTGGCCGTGGTGCTGGGCGGTGATGTGTTCTGGTCGTTGATCGGTCTGTTGATTGGTCAACTGATCGGCGGTGGCGTCATGGCGTTGCATGCGGCGCAAGGGCCCAAACTGGGCCTGCCGCAGATGATCTCCAGCCGCGTGCAGTTTGGTGTGTATGGCGCGGCCATTCCGATCGTGTTGGTGTGCCTGATGTACCTGGGTTTCACCGCAACCGGCACCGTTCTGTCCGGTCAGGCGCTGGGCCAGTTGTTCGGGGTCAGCGACAGCATCGGCATCCTGCTTTTCGCCAGTGTCATCGTGCTGGTCACGGTGCTGGGTTATCGGGTGATCCACTTCATCGGGCGCGTCGCCAGCGTCATTGGTGTGATTGCCTTCGTTTACCTGTTCAGTCGCCTGATGGGCCAGGCTGACATTGGTGCATTGCTGCAAATCCGCCATTTCAGCTGGAGCAGTTTCTTGCTCGCGGTATCCCTCGCCGCCTCCTGGCAGATCGCATTCGGGCCTTACGTGGCGGACTACTCGCGCTATCTGCCGAGCAGCACGTCTTCGGTGAAAACCTTTCTTGCCGCCGGCGCAGGTTCAGTGATTGGCGCACAGGTGGCGATGATTCTCGGCGTGTTTGCCGCGGCCATGGCCAACGGGCAATTCGCCGGTCACGAGGTGGCGTACATCGTCGGCCTGGGCGGCAGTGGCGCTACCGCTGCGTTGCTGTATTTCAGCATCGCGTTCGGCAAGGTCACCATCTCCACGCTGAACTCCTACGGCAGCTTCATGTGCATCGCGACTATCATCAGCGGCTTTCGCGGTCGCCTGGAGGTTACGCGTCTGCAGCGTCTGGTGTTCGTGGTGGCCATCGTCGGTACGGCGACCCTGATCGCGTTGCTCGGCCAGCATTCGTTCCTCGGTGCGTTCAAGTCTTTCATTCTGTTCCTGCTGGCGTTCTTTACGCCCTGGAGCGCGATCAACCTGGTGGATTACTACTGCATCACGCGCGAGCGCTATGACGTGCCAGCACTGGCTGATCCAAAGGGTCGCTACGGGCGCTGGAACCCACTGGGTATCAGCGTCTATGTCTTCGGTGTGCTGGTGCAGATGCCATTTATCGCCACCAAGTTCTACACCGGCCCGCTGGTGAGCGCCCTTGGGGGTGTGGATATCTCCTGGATCATCGGCCTGGTACTGCCCGCCGCGCTGTATTACCTGTGTGCGAAAAAATGGCACGGCACGGTGCCCGATCAATTGATCCTGCCGGTAGAGCAGGGCGCTACACCAACAACAACCGGGCTGGCTGCACAGGCCTGATGGGACGTGGACAAGGCAGGACGCCTTTTGACTGCCGTAATCCATTTCATGATTGGGAGCGTCACACAATGAAAATGCATAAGACCCTGCTGACCACGTTGTTCTCTGCAGGCTTGTTGGCCAGCGCTGGCGCCCAGGCGGCCGGTTGGTGTGAGTCGGGTAAACCGGTGAAATTCGCAGGCCTGAACTGGGAAAGCGGCATGTTGCTCACCGACATCCTGCAAACCGTCCTGGAAAAAGGCTACGACTGCAAAACCGACAGCCTGCCAGGCAACTCCATCACCATGGAAAACGCCCTGAGCAGCAACGACATCCAAGTGTTTGCCGAAGAATGGGTCGGCCGCAGCGAAGTCTGGAACAAGGCCGAGAAGGCCGGCAAAGTCGTCGGCGTCGGCGCACCTGTAGTGGGTGCCATCGAGGGTTGGTACGTGCCGCGCTATGTGATCGAAGGTGACGCCAAGCGCAAGCTGGAAGCCAAAGCGCCGGACCTCAAGCACATCGCCGACCTGGCCAAGTACGCCTCGGTGTTCAAGGACCAGGAAGAGCCGTCCAAAGGCCGCTTCTACAACTGCCCGGCCGGCTGGACCTGTGAGCTGGACAACAGCGAAATGCTCAAAAGCTACGGCCTGGAAAGCACCTACACCAACTTCCGCCCAGGCACCGGCCCGGCGCTGGATGCGGCGGTGCTGTCGAGCTACAAGCGCGGCGAGCCGATCCTGTTCTACTACTGGTCGCCGACGCCGCTGATGGGCCAGGTCGACCTGGTCAAGCTCGAAGAAAAACCCGGTGTGGATAAAAGCGTGAGCATCAAGGTCGGCCTGTCCAAGACCTTCCACGAACAAGCCCCGGAACTGGTGGCTGTGCTGGAAAAGGTCAACCTGCCCATCGACCTGCTGAACCAGAACCTGGGGCGCATGGCCAAGGAACGCATTGAGTCGCCGAAACTGGCGAAGATCTTCCTCAAGGAACATCCTGAAGTCTGGCACGCCTGGGTAAGCGAAGACGCAGCCAAGAAAATCGACGCGGCCTTGTAGGTCAAGTGTGCCCGGCTACCCTCAGGGGTGGCCGGGCGACTGGCCACAACCCATTGGATCGAGAGCACGCTATGTTTCCTGAGAGTTTTACGTTTTCCATTGCCGACTGGGTCAACGGTTGGGTGGATTCACTGGTCACCAACTACGGTGATGTGTTCCGGCAGATTTCCGACACGCTGCTGTGGGCCATCGTCAACCTCGAAGGCCTGCTGCGCGCAGCACCCTGGTGGCTGATGCTGGCGATCGTCGGCGCGGTCGCCTGGCACGCCACGCGCAAGGTAGTGACCACGGCGGTAATCGTCGGTTTGCTGTTCCTGGTGGGCGCGGTTGGCCTGTGGGACAAGCTGATGCAGACCCTGGCCTTGATGATGGTTGCCACGGTGATCTCGGTGCTGATCGGCATTCCGTTGGGTATCCTCTCGGCACGCAGCAATCGCCTGCGTTCGGTGTTGATGCCGCTGCTCGACATCATGCAAACCATGCCCAGCTTCGTGTACCTGATCCCGGTGCTGATGCTGTTCGGCCTGGGCAAGGTGCCGGCGATTTTCGCCACAGTGATCTACGCCGCGCCGCCGCTGATTCGCCTGACTGACTTGGGCATTCGCCAGGTTGACGGCGAAGTCATGGAAGCCATCAACGCCTTCGGCGCCAACCGCTGGCAGCAACTGTTTGGTGTGCAATTGCCGTTGGCGCTGCCGAGCATCATGGCTGGTATCAACCAGACCACGATGATGGCGTTGTCGATGGTGGTGATTGCCTCGATGATCGGCGCCCGTGGCTTGGGCGAAGACGTGCTGGTCGGCATCCAGACCCTCAACGTTGGCCGTGGCCTTGAAGCGGGGCTGGCGATTGTGATTCTTGCAGTGGTCATCGACCGCATTACCCAGGCCTATGGCCGTCCACGGCATGAGGCGAGCAAATGACGACTGTCAGCAAAATCGAAGTCAAAAACGTCTTCAAGATCTTCGGCACCCGCTCCAAGGACGCGCTGGCGATGGTCGGGCAGGGCAAGACCAAGGACCAGGTGCTGGCCGAGACCGGTTGCGTGGTCGGCGTGAACGACCTGTCGCTGAGCATCGGCACCGGTGAGATCTTCGTGATCATGGGCCTGTCGGGCTCCGGCAAGTCGACCCTGGTGCGCCACTTCAACCGCCTGATCGACCCCACCAGCGGCGCGATCCTGGTGGACGGCGAAGACATCCTGCAACTGGACATGGACGCGCTGCGTCAATTCCGTCGGCACAAGATCAGCATGGTGTTCCAGAGCTTCGGCCTGCTGCCCCACAAAAGCGTGCTCGACAACGTCGCCTACGGCCTCAAGGTGCGTGGCGAAACCAAGCAGGTGTGCGCCGAACGTGCACTGCACTGGATCGAAACCGTGGGCCTCAAGGGCTACGAAAACAAATACCCGCACCAGCTCTCCGGCGGCATGCGCCAACGTGTGGGCCTGGCCCGCGCCTTGGCGGCCGACACCGACATCATCCTGATGGACGAAGCCTTCAGCGCCCTCGACCCGCTGATCCGTGCCGAGATGCAGGACCAGTTGCTGGAGCTGCAAAAGACCCTGCACAAGACCATCGTGTTCATCACCCACGACCTCGACGAAGCGGTGCGCATTGGCAACCGCATCGCGATCCTCAAGGACGGCAAGCTGATCCAGGTCGGCACGCCTCGGGAAATCCTGCATTCGCCGGCGGATGAGTATGTGGACCGGTTTGTTCAGCGGCGCGCGGCGGTGGTCTGATCCGGGTTTGGTGGTGAGGCTGCTGGCCCTATCGGGGGCAAGCCCCCTCCCACAGGGGATCGCATTCCAAATGTGGGAGGGGGCTTGCCCCCGATAGGGCCGGTAAGCCTGCACAAGCATTAAAGAAGGTATGAAGATGTCCCAGGCAACAAAAATCACCATCGCCGACACCCTCCTGCACTGGCAGGACGTCGTCGCCGTCGCCCGCCACGGCGCCGTCCTCGAACTCTCCGGCCAGGCCTGGGCGCGGATCGACAATGCCCAGGCCATCGTGCAGCGCATCGTTACCAGCGGCGAACGCGCCTATGGCGTGAACACCGGCCTGGGCGCGCTGTGCAATGTGTCGCTTGCGGGCGAGCAACTCAGCCAACTGTCGCGCAATACCCTGCTGAGCCACGCCTGCGGTGTCGGCCCGGTGCTCAGCGATGAGCAGACCCGCGCAATCATCTGCGCGGCCATCATCAACTACAGCCACGGCAAGTCCGGCCTGCACCCGCAGGTAGTGCAGGCGTTGCTGGCGCTGCTCAATCACGGCATTACGCCGCAAGTGCCGTCCCAGGGTTCGGTGGGTTACCTGACCCATATGGCTCATGTCGGCGTGACGTTGTTGGGTGTCGGCACAGTGAGCTATCGCGGCCAGATCGTGACCGCACAAGCCGCCTTGCAGGCTGAAGGCTTGCAACCCGTAGTGCTTGGCGCCAAAGACGGCCTGTGCCTGGTCAACGGCACGCCGTGCATGACCGGCCTGAGCTGCCTGGCCCTGGCTGATGCCCATCACCTGCTGCAATGGGCCGATGTGATCGGTGCCATGAGTTTCGAAGCCCAGCGCGGTCAGATCGACGCCTTCGATGAAGAAATCATCGCCCTCAAGCCGCACCCCGGCATGCAGCGCGTTGGCCTCAACCTGCGTGCGTTGCTCGACGGCAGTGAAGTGATCGCCAGCAGCAAAGGCATTCGCACCCAGGACGCCCTGAGCATCCGCTCGATCCCGCAGATCCACGGCGCGGCGCGGGACCAAGTGGAGCACGCCACCCGCCAGATCGAGACCGAGCTCAACAGCGCCACTGACAACCCGTTGCTGCTCGGCACGCCGGACAGCTACCGCGTGGTATCCCAGGCCAACCCGCACGGCCAGTCCGTCGCCTTGGCCGCTGACCTGCTCGCCATCGCCATGGCCGAGATCGGCTCGGTGGCCGAGCGCCGCCTCGACCGTTTGATCAACCCCCACGTCAGTGGCTTGCCGGCCTTCCTGGTGAGCAACCCAGGCGTCAACTCCGGGATGATGATCGTGCAATACGTCGCCGCATCGCTGTGTGGGCAAAACCGTCAGCTGGCGCAGCCGGCGGTGCTCGACAACTTTGTCACCTCGGGCCTGCAGGAAGACCACTTGAGTATGGGCACCAACGCCGCGCTCAAGCTGCATCAACTGTTGGCCAACGTTACCCAGATCCTCGCCATCGAATACTTGTTGGCGGCCCAGGCATTTGAATTCCTGAAGGACCAGCGTTTCGGCGCAGGCACCAACCGCGCCTGGCGATTGCTGCGTGAAGTGGTCCCGGCTTACGAGCAGGACCGCTGGCTGGCACCGGACATCGAAGCCGCCGCCAAGCTGCTCAAAGACACCGTGTTACCCAATTTGCACTGAACACCTATTTATTCGAAAAATAATTTACAAGGAGTACGAACGTGACTGCGCTAAATCTGATTCCAGGCCAACTGAGCCTTGCCCAACTGCGGGCCATCTACCAGCAGCCGGTGACGCTCAGTCTGGATGACAGTGCCTCGGCCCAGATCGAAGCCAGTGTGGCCTGCGTGGAGCAGATTCTCGCCGAGAACCGCACCGCCTATGGCATCAACACCGGTTTCGGCCTGCTGGCCTCGACCCGCATCGCCAGCGAAGACCTGGAAAACCTCCAGCGTTCGCTGGTGCTGTCACACGCCGCCGGTGTCGGTGAGCCGATCAGCGATGCGCTGGTGCGGCTGGTCATGGTGCTCAAGGTCAACAGCCTGAGCCGTGGGTTCTCCGGGATTCGTCGGCAAGTGATCGACGCGCTGATCGCGCTGATCAACGCCGAGGTTTATCCGCATATTCCGTTGAAAGGCTCGGTCGGTGCGTCCGGTGACTTGGCGCCGCTGGCCCATATGTCCCTGGTGCTGCTGGGCGAAGGCAAGGCGCGCTACAAAGGCGAATGGCTGGAAGCCACCGAAGCGCTGAAAGTTGCCGGCCTCACGCCGCTGACCCTCGCCGCCAAAGAAGGCCTGGCGTTGCTCAACGGCACCCAGGTGTCCACCGCTTATGCCCTGCGCGGCCTGTTCGAAGGTGAAGATCTGTTCGCCGGCGCCCTGGCCTGTGGCGGCCTGACTGTAGAGGCGGTGCTGGGCTCGCGCTCGCCGTTCGACGCCCGCATTCACGCCGCTCGCGGCCAACGCGGGCAGATTGATTCGGCTGCCGCTTACCGCGACCTGCTCGGCGACAGTAGCCAGGTGTCCCAGTCGCACCAGAACTGCGACAAGGTGCAAGACCCGTATTCCCTGCGCTGCCAGCCACAAGTGATGGGCGCGTGCCTGACCCAATTCCGCCAGGCCGCCGACGTGTTGGTGGTCGAAGCCAACGCCGTGTCGGACAACCCGCTGGTGTTCGCGGCTGAAGGCGATGTGATTTCCGGCGGTAACTTCCATGCCGAACCGGTCGCCATGGCCGCCGACAACATGGCGTTGGCCATCGCCGAAATCGGCTCGCTCAGTGAGCGCCGTATCTCGTTGATGATGGATAAGCACATGTCGCAACTGCCGCCGTTTTTGGTGGGCAATGGCGGCGTGAACTCAGGCTTCATGATCGCCCAGGTGACGGCCGCTGCGCTCGCCAGCGAAAACAAGGCGCTGGCCCATCCCCATAGCGTCGACAGCATCCCGACGTCCGCCAACCAGGAAGACCACGTGTCCATGGCCCCCGCTGCGGGCAAGCGCCTCTGGGAAATGGCCGAGAACACCCGTGGCATCCTCGCCGTCGAGTGGCTGGCCGCGTGCCAGGGCCTGGACCTGCGCGAAGGCCTGAAGACCTCGCCAAAGCTGGAAAAAGCGCGGGGCATTCTGCGCGCCAAAGTGGCGTTCTACGACAAGGACCGTTTCTTCGCCCCGGACATCATCGCCGCCAGCGAACTGCTCGCCAGCCGCTGTCTGAATGAGCTGGTGCCGGCGAAGTTGTTGCCGAGCCTGTAAGCGACACTCGCTCTCTGTGGTGAGCGGGCAAGCCCGCTCACCACAAAAAAGCAGTTGTACCGAGCGCGGATTTTAATTTTCTCAGGATAAAAATAATTAAGGACGAGAAATGCACCAGCAAGAAAAGGGTTTGAAACGCGGCCTCAGCGCCCGACATATTCGCTTCATGGCACTGGGGTCGGCCATCGGCACCGGGCTGTTCTACGGCTCCGCGTCAGCCATCCAGATGGCCGGCCCCGCCGTGCTGCTGGCCTACCTGATTGGCGGCGCCGCGGTCTTCATGGTGATGCGCGCCCTCGGTGAAATGGCCGTGCACAATCCGGTGTCCGGCTCTTTCGGCCAGTACGCCAGCACCTACCTGGGCCCAATGGCCGGGTTTATCCTCGGCTGGACCTACGCGTTTGAAATGATCATCGTCTGCCTTGCCGACGTCACCGCGTTCGGCATTTATATGGGCTTCTGGTTTCCCGAGGTGGCGCGCTGGGTCTGGGTGCTTGGCATCGTGTTTTTGATCGGCGGCCTGAACCTGTGCAACGTCAAAGTGTTTGGCGAGATGGAGTTCTGGCTGTCGCTGCTCAAGGTTGGCGCCATCGTGGCGATGATCCTCGGCGGTTTCGGCATCATGCTGTTCGGCATCCACTCGGCAGGCGAGACCCAGGCCAGCGGGCTTAGCAATCTTTGGGCCCACGGCGGCTTTATGCCCAACGGCGTCGGTGGCCTGATCGCCTCGTTCGCGGTGGTGATGTTCGCGTTCGGCGGTATCGAAATCATCGGCATCACCGCCGGTGAGGCCAAAGACCCGCAGCGCGTGATCCCCAAGGCGATCAACGCTGTGCCGCTGCGCATCCTGCTGTTCTACGTGCTGACTCTGTTTGTGCTGATGGCCATCTACCCATGGCCGCAGATCGGCAGCCAGGGCAGCCCGTTCGTGCAGATCTTCAGCAACCTGGGCATCGGCTCGGCGGCGACCATCCTCAACATTGTGGTGATCTCGGCGGCAGTTTCGGCGATCAACAGTGACATCTTCGGCGCCGGGCGCATGATGTACGGCCTGGCTCAACAAGGGCAGGCGCCAAAGGGGTTTGCCCAGCTGTCCAGGCAGGGCGTGCCGTGGATGACCGTGGTGGTGATGGGCGCAGCGCTGCTCGGCGGCGTGCTGCTCAACTACCTGATCCCGGAAAACGTGTTCCTGGTGATTGCCTCGATTGCGACCTTCGCTACGGTGTGGGTATGGCTGATGATTCTGTTCACCCAGGTCGCGATGCGTCGCTCGATGACCAAAGAACAGGTCGCCGAGCTGAAATTCCCGGTGCCGTTCTGGCCCTATGCGCCAGCGGCGGCCATCGTCTTCATGCTGTTTGTATTTGGTGTGCTGGGTTACTTCCCGGACACCCAGGCAGCCTTGTTGGTCGGCGCCGTGTGGATCGTGCTGCTGGTCGTTGCCTACCTGCTGTGGGTCAAGCCCGCCGCCGGGCAAGCGGCCAAGGTCCATTACGACCCGGCTGTGTCTCATCGATAACTTAGGGAGGCGTTGATGAAAACCCTTTGGCAACACTGCCACGTTGCAACCATGGCTGGTGGTCACTACTCGATCATCGAGGATGCTGCCTTGGTCACTGCCGGCTCACTCATCGAGTGGATCGGCCCGCGCAGCCAAGTGCCGACGGCGGACTACGCCCAGGTGCATGACCTGCAAGGCGCGTGGGTCACCCCCGGGCTGATCGACTGCCACACCCACACGGTGTTTGGTGGCAATCGCAGTGGCGAATTCGAGCAGCGCCTTGAGGGCGTGAGCTATGCCGAGATTGCGGCCAAGGGCGGTGGTATCGCCAGCACCGTGCGCGCCACCCGCGCTGCGACAGAAGATGAACTGTTTGCCAGTGCTGAAAAACGCCTGCGCAGCCTGCTGCGCGACGGCGTGACCACGGTGGAGATCAAGTCCGGTTACGGCCTGGACCTGGCCAACGAACGCAAGATGCTGCGGGTGGCCCGGCGCCTCGGCGGCGAACTGCCGGTCAGCGTGCGCGCCACCTGCCTGGCGGCCCATGCCCTGCCGCCGGAGTACAAGGACCGCGCCGACGATTACATCGAGCATATCTGCAGCGAGATGCTACCGAAGCTGGCAGCCGAAGGGTTGGTAGACGCCGTGGATGCTTTTTGCGAATACCTGGCGTTTTCCACCGAGCAGGTGGAGCGGGTGTTCAAGGTCGCTCAGCAACTCGGCCTTCCAGTAAAGCTGCATGCCGAGCAGCTGTCGTCGCTGCATGGCTCCAGCCTGGCGGCGCGTTATCACGCGTTGTCGGCGGACCATCTGGAGTTCATGACCGAAGCAGATGCCATCGCCATGGCTGCGTCGGGCACTGTCGCCGTGCTGCTGCCGGGGGCGTTCTACTTCCTGCGCGAAACCCAACTGCCGCCGATGGACGCCCTGCGCAAACACGGCGTGAAAATCGCCATCGCCAGCGACCTCAACCCCGGCACCTCGCCGGCACTCTCGGTGCGCCTGATGCTGAACATGGCCTGCACCCTGTTCCGCATGACCCCCGAAGAAGCCTTGGCCGGCGCCACCCAACATGCGGCCACTGCGCTGGGCATGGGCGAGACCCATGGCTCGCTGGAAGTGGGCAAGGTGGCGGATTTTGTGGCGTGGCAGATCGATCGACCCGCCGACCTGGCCTACTGGCTGGGCGGCGATCTGGATAAACGCGTCGTGCGCCATGGCGTCGATGTCACTGTGTAAGGAGTGCTGTTGTGGATAAGGTTCTGAACTTCAAACAAGGCCGCACGCCGCTGCTGATCAGCATGCCCCACGCCGGCCTGCGCCTGACGCCTGCGGTGGAAGCCGGGTTGATCGACGAGGCAAAAAGCTTGCCGGACACCGACTGGCATATCCCCGCGCTGTACGACTTTGCCGAGGAACTGGGCGCCAGCACGCTCTCGGCGCAGTACTCGCGCTTTGTCATCGACCTCAACCGGCCGTCCGACGACAAACCCCTGTACGCCGGCGCCACCACCGGCCTGTACCCTGCCACGCTGTTCGAGGGTGTGCCGTTGTTCCGTGAAGGCCTGGAGCCGAGCGAGGCAGAGCGCGCCAGCTACCTGCAAAAAATCTGGGGCCCGTATCACCGGGCGCTGCAAGAGGAACTGGCACGGCTCAAGGCCGAGTTCGGCTACGCGCTGCTGTTCGATGCGCACTCGATCCGCTCGGTAATCCCGCACCTGTTCGACGGCAAACTGCCGGACTTCAACCTCGGCACCTTCAACGGCGCCGCCTGTGACCCGAAACTGGCCAGCCAACTGGAAGTCATCTGCGCGCAGTATCCGCAGTACAGCCATGTGTTGAACGGGCGTTTCAAGGGCGGGCATATCACCCGGCATTACGGCAACCCGGCGCAGGATATCCATGCGGTGCAGTTGGAGTTATGCCAGAGCACTTATATGGAAGAGGTCGAGCCGTTTAGGTATCGCGCGGATCTGGCTGAGCCGACGCGGGTGGTGTTGAAGCAACTGCTGGAAGGTCTGCTGAACTGGGGGAAAAAGCGCTACAGCTGAACCTGGACACTCCACAAAACCAATGTGGGAGCAAGCCCGTTCCTACAGGTTTTGTGTACGTGGCGAACGACTGACACAGGTCTAAGCGCTCAAGGACATGCTCATTGCACAATTCGGGTTTATAGTGCCAGACGGCACAATAAAAGACGTCCCCCCAGGGATGAACCCGACCCCCTACGGAGCGCGCAATGCAGACTTGGTACCCGCAGATCAAACCCTACGCCCGGCACGATCTGGCAGTCGATGACACCCACACCCTGTATGTCGATGAAAGTGGCTCCCCCGAAGGCCTGCCTGTCGTCTTCATTCACGGTGGCCCTGGTTCCGGTTGCGACGCCCAGAGTCGCTGCTATTTCGATCCCAATCTCTACCACATCGTCACCTTCGACCAGCGCGGTTGCGGGCGCTCCACGCCCCGCGCCAGCCTGGAAAACAATACGACCTGGGATCTGGTCGCCGACCTTGAGCGTATCCGCGAGCACTTGGGTATAGAAAAATGGGTGCTGTTTGGCGGCTCCTGGGGCTCCACGTTGGCTCTGGCCTACGCGCAAACCCACCCTGAGCGTGTGCATGGCCTGATCGTGCGCGGCATTTTCCTGGCGCGT
This sequence comes from Pseudomonas sp. LG1E9, assembly GCF_003290225.1. NCBI lineage: Bacteria > Pseudomonadati > Pseudomonadota > Gammaproteobacteria > Pseudomonadales > Pseudomonadaceae > Pseudomonas > Pseudomonas sp. LG1E9. The sequence continues at coordinate 1,133,296 of NZ_CP029983.1, forward strand.
CCGCAGGACATCGAATGGTTCTACCAGGCTGGCGCCAGCCGCTTGTTCCCGGACTACTGGCAGGACTACCTTGCGCCGATCCCCGCGGACGAGCGTCACGACATGATCGCCGCCTATCACAAGCGCCTGACCGGCAACGACCAGATCGCCCAGATGCACGCGGCCAAAGCCTGGTCCGGCTGGGAAGGGCGCATGCTGGGCCTGTGCCCAAGCCCGCAGCATGTGGAGCGTTTTTCCGAACCGCAGCGCGCCTTGTCCATCGCCCGGATCGAGTGCCACTACTTCACCAACAATTCCTTCCTGGAACCCAACCAACTGATTCGCGACATGCACAAGATCGCCCATCTGCCTGGCGTAATCATCCATGGCCGCTACGATATGATCTGCACGTTGGATAACGCGTGGGAGTTGCATCAGGCTTGGCCCAACAGTGAATTGCAGGTGATTCGCGAAGCGGGTCATGCGGCGTCCGAGCCCGGCATTACCGATGCGTTGGTCCGCGCGACCGGCGAGATGGCACGGCGCCTGCTTGATCTGCCGCCAGAAGAAGCATGAAGGGCTTGTTGCAACGGGTGCGTGGCGCCCGTGTCGAGGTGGCGGGCGAGGTTGTCGGCGCCATCGACCAGGGCTTGCTGGTGCTGGTGGCCGTTGAGCCTTCAGATACGCCGGAGAGCGCCGATAAGTTGCTGCACAAATTGCTCAACTACCGGGTATTCAGCGACGACGAAGGCAAGATGAACCTGTCTCTCAAGGATATCGGCGGCGGTTTGCTGCTGGTGTCGCAGTTTACGTTGGCGGCGGATACCAAGAGCGGGCTGCGGCCAAGCTTCTCCACAGCGGCCCCGCCGGCCCTGGGAGCGGCGCTTTTTGATCACTTGCTGTTACAAGCGCAACAATTGCATGACAAGGTGGCGTCGGGGCGTTTTGGCGCCGACATGCAGGTGCATTTAGTCAATGATGGCCCTGTGACATTTTTGTTACAGGTGTGAATGTATTAAAAACGACGCTTAATGCCTAAAAACGCAGGATTTCGCTACAAATACTTCGCTGCCCCTGATGCGTTGTGTCGCGGGCTACTAGATAATCGCGCGCTACGGGGATCAGCGTTGTTTGGTCCATTTTTGACTTAGGTACAGACTTGTCCGACATCCATTGGGGAATCATTTTGACCCAGGGGAGTCGGAACAATGCTCGCCAACCTGGCATATAGATAGCTGGCCGTTGGTTTTTTGATCTGTTTTCGGCGAGGGTTGCTCGTGATTGTTAGTCCCTGTAATGCACCAAAATTGTCTGCCAAACGGTTACGAAACGCACTGGTAACGGGCTCTGCCCTGTTTTGCCTGTTCGGCGCGGGTCAACTGTGGGCATTCAGTCTGGATGATGTGTCGGCCAAGGCAAAAGAGCTGGCCGGGCAGAAATACGAAGCTCCGCGCAGCAATCTGCCGAACGAATTCCGCGAGATGAAATTCGCGGACTACCAGAAGATTCGTTTCCGCAATGAAAAAGCCGAGTGGGCCGATCAGAACACCCCGTTCAAGCTGTCCTTCTATCACCAGGGTATGCACTTCGATACACCGGTGAAAATCAACGAAGTCACGGCTGACAGCGTCCAGGAAATCAAATACGACCCGTCGCGTTTCGATTTCGGCGATGTGAAATTTGATCCTAAAGCCACCGAACAACTGGGTTATGCCGGTTTCCGTGTCTTGTTCCCGATCAACAAGAGCGACAAGCAAGACGAAATCATGACCATGCTCGGCGCGAGCTATTTCCGTGTCGTCGGCAAGGACCAGGTGTATGGCCTGTCTGCCCGTGGCATGGCGATCGACACCGCGCTGCCGTCTGGTGAAGAGTTCCCGCGTTTCACCGAGTTCTGGATCGAGCGTCCAAAACCGGGTGACAAGCACCTGGTGATCTTCGCCCTGCTCGATTCCCCACGTGCGACCGGCGCCTATCGCCTGATCCTGCGTCCGGGCACCGACACTGTAGTCGACGTGAAATCCCAGATGTTCCTGCGCGACAAGGTCAGCAAACTGGGCGTTGCCCCGCTGACCAGCATGTTCCTGTTTGGCGCGAACCAGCCGTCCAAGGTGCTCAACTACCGTCGCGAACTGCACGACTCCAGCGGTCTGTCGATCCATGCCGGCAACGGCGAGTGGATCTGGCGCCCACTGAACAACCCTAAACACCTGTCGGTCAGCAACTTCACCGTAGAGAACCCGCGTGGTTTCGGTCTGCTGCAACGCGGTCGCAACTTCAGCCATTACGAAGACCTGGACGACAACTACGACAAGCGCCCAAGCGCCTGGATCGAGCCTGAAGGTGACTGGGGCAAGGGTTCCGTCGATCTGGTCGAGATCCCGACCGCCGATGAAACCAACGACAACATTGTTGCCTTCTGGAGCCCGGCTGAATTGCCGAAAGTCGGCGAGCCGCTGGAAGTCGCCTACCGCCTGCACTGGACCCTGGACGACGCCGCGTTCCACTCGCCGGACAGCGCCTGGGTCAAGCAGACCCTGCGTTCCACGGGTGACGTGAAGCAATCCAACCTGATCCGTCAGCCCGATGGCAGCGTTGCCTATCTGGTGGATTTCGAAGGTCCGTCCCTGAAGAAACTGCTGCCGGACGCCCCGGTGCGCAGCCAGGTGAGCGTGGGTGACAACGCTGAACTGGTAGAAAACAGCGTGCGTTACAACGAACACACCAAAGGCTGGCGCCTGACCCTGCGCATGAAGATCAAGGACGCGGGCAAGCCGACCGAAATGCGTGCGGCCCTGGTCCAGGACATCCCGCAGGCTGAGCCCGAGAAGGTGTCGAGCCAAGTGCTCAAGGCTGACAAGGTCCTGGCCAAGCAACACGAGAAACAGGCCAAGAAAGACGCCAAGGACAAGGAAGCCAAGCAGCCAGAAGCTGCCCCAGCCACGCCGGAGCCGATCAAGACCGAGCAAGTCCTGACCGAAACCTGGAGCTATCAGTTGCCTGCCGATGAGTAATTCTCAAGTCACGCCAGAGACTCTGTCCGAGTATCTGGCGCATCTCCCGATGACCGCTGAGCAGCGCGCCGAACTGGCGGGCTGCACATCCTTCACCGAGTTGCACGAGCGTTTGTCGTCCGCAACCTTTGACGCGCCCGTCGATGCCGCCCAGGCGTCGGTTGGCCGCCGCTTGACCCTGAGCACCGCCGAAGAGCTGCAAGACGCCGAAATGCTGGCGCTCGACGCCAGCGGTCGCGTGTGCCTCAAGGCCACGCCGCCGATCCGCCGCACCCGCGTGGTGCCGGAGCCGTGGCGTACCAATATCCTGGTGCGCGGCTGGCGCCGTATTACTGGCCGCAGCAACCCGCCGGCGCCGCCGAAGGATGAACGCGTATTGCCGGCTGCACGCTGGCGTACCGTGGGTTCGATCCGTCGTTACATCCTGCTGGTGCTGATGCTCGGCCAGACCATCGTTGCCGGCTGGTACATGAAAGGCATCATGCCGTACCAAGGCTGGTCGCTGGTCGACTTCGACGAAATCCGCAACCAGACCCTGCTGCAAACCGCCACCCAAGTACTGCCTTACGCTCTGCAAACCAGCATCCTGATCATGTTCGGCATCTTGTTCTGCTGGGTGTCGGCCGGTTTCTGGACGGCGTTGATGGGCTTCCTGGAGCTGCTTACCGGTCACGATAAATACCGGATCTCCGGTAAAAGTGCCGGTGATGAGCCGATTCCGAAAGACGCCCGTACCGCGCTGGTAATGCCGATCTGTAACGAAGACGTGCCGCGTGTATTCGCCGGTTTACGTGCGACGTTCGAATCGGTGGCCGCTACCGGTGACCTGGACCGCTTCGACTTCTTCGTGCTCAGCGACAGTAATGACGCCGACATCTGCATCGCCGAACAGCAAGCCTGGCTCGACGTGTGCCGCGAAGCCAGTGGCTTCGGCAAGATCTTCTATCGCCGCCGTCGCCGCCGCGTAAAGCGCAAGAGCGGCAACCTCGACGACTTCTGCCGTCGCTGGGGCGGTGACTATAAGTACATGGTCGTGCTCGACGCGGACTCCGTGATGAGCGGCGAATGCCTGACCAGCCTGGTGCGCCTGATGGAAGCGACGCCGGATGCCGGGATTATCCAGACCGCGCCGCGTGCGTCGGGCATGGACACCCTGTATGCGCGTATGCAGCAGTTCGCAACCCGCGTGTACGGCCCGCTGTTCACCGCCGGCCTGCACTTCTGGCAGTTGGGTGAATCCCACTACTGGGGCCACAACGCGATCATCCGCATGAAGCCGTTCATCGAGCACTGCGCCCTGGCGCCGTTGCCGGGTAAAGGTGCGTTCGCCGGTTCGATCCTGTCCCACGACTTCGTTGAAGCCGCGCTGATGCGCCGTGCCGGCTGGGGCGTGTGGATTGCCTATGACCTGCCGGGCAGCTACGAAGAACTGCCGCCGAACCTGCTGGACGAACTCAAGCGTGACCGTCGCTGGTGCCACGGTAACCTGATGAACTTCCGCCTGTTCCTGGTCAAGGGCATGCACCCGGTGCACCGCGCGGTGTTCCTGACGGGGGTGATGTCGTACCTGTCAGCGCCGTTGTGGTTCCTGTTCCTGGTGCTGTCCACGGCCTTGCTGGCGGTGAATACACTGATGGAGCCGCAGTACTTCATGGCACCGCGCCAGTTGTACCCACTGTGGCCGCAATGGCATCCGGACAAGGCGGTGGCGCTGTTCTCCACCACCATCGTGCTGCTGTTCCTGCCCAAATTGCTGAGCATCATCCTGATCTGGGCCAAGGGCGCGAAAGAGTTCGGCGGCAAGTTCAAGGTGACCCTGTCGATGCTGCTGGAGATGCTGTTCTCCATGCTGCTGGCGCCGGTGCGGATGATCTTCCACACCCGTTTCGTCCTTGCCGCGTTCCTCGGCTGGGCTGCGACCTGGAACTCGCCGCAGCGTGACGACGACTCCACGCCATGGAGCGAAGCGGTCAAGCGCCACGGTCCGCAAACTGTGCTGGGCTTCCTGTGGGCGCTGCTGGTGGTGTGGTTGAACCCGAGCTTCCTGTGGTGGCTGGTGCCGATCGTGGGTTCGCTGATGCTGTCGATCCCGGTGTCGGTGATCTCCAGCCGGGTCAAGCTGGGCCTCAAGTCCCGCGACGAGAGCCTGTTCCTGATCCCTGAGGAGTACAACCCGCCGCAAGCGCTGCTGTCGACGGAGAAGTACACCCACGAAAACCGCTGGCACGCCCTCAATGACGGGTTTGTGCGGTCGGTGGTCGACCCGCAGCAGAACGCCCTGGCCTGTGCCTTGGCGACCTCGCGTCACCGTGAGGCCGAGCCGATCGAGTACCTGCGTACCGAACGTGTTCGTCATGCGTTGAAAGTCGGCCCTGCCGGCCTCAACAACGGCGAGCGCCTGGCGTTGCTCAGTGACCCGGTGGCCTTGGCCCGCCTGCACGAGCAGGTCTGGAGCGAAGGGCATGCCGAGTGGCTCGCCGCTTGGCGTGACTCGATCAAGGCCGACCCGCACGCGCCGTTGCTACCGCTGCAACCGCTGTCGTCCCAGGCCCAACCGGCCTGATTCAGACACCCCCGAGGGCACACCTCGGGGGTGTTTCAAACGCTGGTCCTACAGCGTTTTTCGTATCTTCTTTGTCTTTCTAACCCCTTGTTATTTCGAAACAAAAGACCCTCGTTCGAGGCGTTTTTGCGTGCCCGCGACTGGGTTAGGATCGCCCCCCAAATATGTCTCGGCCACGGGGGATTCATGCTCAAAAGGTATTGTTCGGCATTGCTGATAGGCGCTGCCGCATTGATTCACATCAGCCAGTTACACGCGGGCGCAATTGACGACGCAGTCCGGCGTGGCGTGCTGAAAGTCGGCACCACGCCCACCTACATCCCCTTTGAAATGACCGATAAACAGGGGCGCATCGTCGGTTTTGAAATCGACTTGCTCAAGGTCATGAGCCAGGCGCTGGGGGTGGAGCTTGAGTTGGTCTCAGTGCCCTATACCGCGCTGTTGCCGGGGTTGAAGGCGAAAAAATTCGACTTGATAGGCAGTGGCATGACGGTCACCCAGCAGCGCAATCTGACGCTGAATTTCAGCGACTCCTTCATCGTGGTGGGCCAGACCGTGCTGCTGCACCCGAGCTTGGCAGGCAAGGTCACCAGCGTTGAGGACCTGGACGATGCCAGCTACAGGATCGCTACCACCGAAGGCACCACCGGCGAGGCTGCAGCGCGGAGGTTTCTGGGGGCTGCTCGGCTGAGCAGCTTTGCGACGCCGGAAGAAGGCGTACGCCAGGTGGTAGACGGCGTGGCCGATGCCTTTATCCATGATGCGCCCTACAACCTGATCGCATTGAGCCGGCCCGAGAACAGCGCGCTGCTGTCCCTGGAGCAGCCGTTTACCTTTGAACCCCTGGCGTTTGGTATGAGAAAAGGCGACTTCGACAGCCTCAACTGGATCAACCATTTCCTCAATCAGGTTGCTCAGGACGGGACGTACGATCGTCTGCATGACCGGTGGTTCAAAGACACGGCCTGGGTGGAGGACATCGACTGAAAGTCATACCTTCTTACACATCAATCCGTTGGTGAAACGGCCCACGCACCTGTCTATCCCAGCGCTTCACTGCTGCCTGTAGGGCTTATCCGACATACGCCGATAACAATTACTGGTGAAACCTTTGTGACAGGCAACGAGTGGGGTAGGATCGCACCCCGAAATGGTGCAGCCGTTTTGCGCGCCGACCTTATAAGAATCGTTTTGGGGACTTGATGATGAAAAAGTATCTATCGATGCTGCTGCTTGGCGTCACGGCGCTGGTCGCTGCCAATGCGGCCCAGGCCGGTGCCATTGATGATGCGGTCAAGCGCGGCACGCTGAAAGTCGGCATGGACCCGACTTACATGCCGTTCGAAATGACGGACAAGCGCGGTGAAATCATCGGCTTCGAAGTCGACATCCTCAAGGCCATGGCCAAGTCCATGGGCGTCAAGCTGGAGCTGGTTTCCACTGGCTATGACGGCATTATCCCGGCCTTCCTCACCGGCAAGTTCGACATGATCGGTAGCGGGATGACCCTGACCCAGGAGCGCAACCTGCGTCTGAACTTCAGCGAACCCTTCATCGTGGTCGGCCAGACCCTGCTGATCCGCAAGGAATTGGAAGGCACCATCAAGTCCTACAAAGACCTGAACGACGAAAAATACCGCCTGACCTCCAAGCTGGGCACTACCGGTGAGATGGTCGCCAAGAAGCTGATTTCCAAAGCCAAGTACCACGGCTATGACAATGAGCAGGAAGGCGTGCTGGACGTGGTCAACGGCAAGGCCGATGCCTTTGTGTATGACGCACCGTACAACGTGGTTGCCGAGAAGAAAGTCGGCAACGGCAAGCTGGTGTTCCTGGACGAACCCTTCACCTTCGAACCCTTGGCGTTTGGCCTGAAGAAAGGCGATTACGACAGCATCAACTTCATCAACAACTTCCTGCACCAGATCAAGAACGACGGCACCTACGATCGCATCCATGACAAGTGGTTCAAGAGCTCCGAGTGGCTCAAGGACATGGAATAAGTTCGGCGAAGTACCGAGTCGCGCCCTTCGCGAGCAAGCCCGCTCCCACATGTGACCGAGTTCCAACATGAGAATGCGGTCAAAATGTGGGAGGGGGCTTGCCCCCGATGACGGCCTGCCAGGCGACACATAACCCGGAACCTGAAATGAAACAGAAAAAAGCCCAATGGCCGTGGCACCTGCTGACCGTAGTCGTGCTGGTCGGTCTGGCCGGCGCTTTGTACTACGCCACTTCGCTGATGTCCTACGAATGGCGCTGGAACCGCGTGCCGCAATACTTCGCGTACCAGGCCGAAGAAGCCCAGCGGGCAGCGGATATCTCCACCGTCATTGACCTGGTCCGCAAAGGTGACGTGGCCGAAGTGACCCTGCGCAACGACGCAGGCGCCGAGCAGAAAGTGACGGTCGCCGACAACAGCCTGCAAGTGTCACGCGGCGACGATGTCGCCGAAGGTGATGTTATTGGTGTGAATCGTCATTGGGCCCTGGGCCCGCTGATGTGGGGTTTGTGGACCACGCTGTGGCTGTCGATTGTCTCCGGGATTCTCGGTTTGGCGATTGGCCTTGCTACCGGTTTGTGCCGACTTTCGAACAACCCGACCTTGCGTGATCTGTCGACGATCTACGTCGAACTGGTACGCGGCACCCCATTGTTGGTGCAGATCTTCATTTTCTATTTCTTTATCGGCACGGTGCTCAACCTGTCCCGTGAATTTGCCGGGATCGCCGCGCTCTCGTTGTTCACCGGCGCCTATGTGGCGGAAATCGTTCGTGCGGGTGTGCAGTCCATCACCCGTGGCCAGAACGAAGCCGCACGCTCGCTCGGCCTGAGTGCCGGCCAGTCGATGCGCCATGTGGTGCTGCCGCAAGCCTTCAAGCGCGTACTGCCGCCCCTGGCAGGGCAATTCATCAGCCTGGTGAAAGACACTTCGCTGGTCTCGGTGATCGCCATTACCGAACTGCTCAAGAGCGGTCGTGAGGTAATCACTACCTCGTTCTCGCCGTTTGAAATCCTGTTCTGCGTCGCAGGCCTGTACCTGCTGATCAACCTGCCGCTGTCGAAAATGGCCAGCCGGCTTGAGCGGAGGCTCGCCCAAAGTGATTGAAGTCCGCGATCTGGTAAAAGTCTTCGACACCCGTGGCCATGTGGTACGCGCGGTGGACCACGTGACCACCCAGGTGGCCAAGGGCGAAGTGCTGGTGGTGATCGGCCCGTCCGGCTCTGGCAAGTCCACCTTCCTGCGCTGCCTCAATGGCCTGGAGGAGTTCGACTCGGGTTCGGTGAGCATCGACGGCCTGCAGTTGGCCGATCCGAAAACCGACGTGAACGCCTATCGCCGTGAAGTCGGCATGGTGTTCCAGCACTTCAATCTGTTCCCCCACATGACGGTCTTGGAAAACCTGTGCCTGGCGCAAAAAGTCGTGCGCAAGCGCGGCAAGCAGGAGCGTGAAGCCAAGGCCCTGGCCCTGCTGGAAAAGGTCGGCATTGCGCAAAAGGCCAACGAATTCCCATCCCGGCTTTCCGGCGGCCAGCAACAGCGCGTGGCGATTGCCCGGGCGTTGGCGATGGAACCCAAGGTGATGCTGTTCGACGAGCCCACCTCGGCCCTGGACCCGGAAATGGTCGGCGAAGTGCTGGACGTGATGAAGACCCTGGCCCTGGAAGGCATGACCATGGTCTGCGTCACCCACGAGATGGGCTTTGCCCGCGAGGTAGCGGACCGCGTGCTGTTCTTCGATCATGGCAAGTTGCTGGAAGATGCAGCACCGGCCGAGTTCTTTGATGCACCGAAAGACCCACGTGCCCAGGCGTTCCTGCGTCAGGTTCTGTAGGCACACGCCGTTCAGACCTTGAACCTTCCTACACACTGCTGCAGATCCGTTCCCAGTCGCGCCAACTCGATACTCGCTGCCGCCGTTTGCTCACTGGCGGCAGCGGTTTGTTCCGAGACGTCGCGCACTTTCAATACGCTGCGATTGATCTCTTCGGCGACCAGGCTTTGCTCCTCGGCCGCTGCGGCAATCTGCGGGTTCATTTCCTGGATGAGCGCCACGGTGCGGGCGATCTCCGTCAGGGCGTCCCCGGCGTTACGGGTCAGGCCGACGCTGTTGTCAGTGAGCGTTCGGCTGTAGTCCATGATGTCGGCAGCCTGCTGCGTGCCGCTGTGCAAGCCGCCAATCAACTCTTCGATTTCCTCAGCCGACTGCTGGGTCCGCTGGGCGAGGCTGCGCACCTCATCGGCGACCACCGCGAAGCCTTGGCCGGCTTCACCGGCCCGTGCCGCTTCTATCGCGGCGTTGAGCGCCAACAGGTTGGTCTGCTGCGACACCGACTTGATCACATCCAGCACGCTGCCGATCTTCTGGCTTTCGCGTTGCAGGCCCAGCATGGCTTCGCTGGAACGGGCCATCTCGTGGGCCAGGTGTTCAATTTGCGCCACGGCATCCATCACCACCTGATCGCCCAGTTCCGCCTGTTGAGTGGCCTGGCTGGCGGCGATCGACGCTTGCTCGGCGTGGCGCGCGACTTCCTGGGCGGTGGCCAGCATCTGGTTCATGGCCGTCGCCACCTGCTCGGTTTCATCGCGCTGGTTATTCACTCCGGCGCGGGTCTGTTCGGTGACGGTGGAGAGTTCCTCGGCGGCGCTGGCGATTTGCCGCGCGTTGTCGCTGATGTTGCCGATCAGCCCACGCAGGTTCAGCGTCATTTGGCTCATGCTGCGTTGTAGCTGGCCCAGCTCGTCGCGACGCTGTGTCTGCACATCGTGGCTCAGATCGCCCTCGGCAATGCGATTGGCCAGCGACAGCGCCTTGCGCAGCGGGTGCACGATTTGCCCGGCGATCACCCAGGCGGCCAGGGCGCCGAGGAGCAGGGCGGCCGCGGCGATGCCCAAGGTCTGAATGCGCGCTTGTTCGGCTTCGCGGTCGCGTCGTTGGGTCTGATCCTGGCTCAAGAGGTCACTTTGTGTGAGCAACTGATCCAACTGCTGCTCCAACTGGTTATGTGCACGTTCGGTCGTGAGTTGGATGTCCTTGAGCCGGGTCAGGTGGGTGCGCACGCTCAGTACGGCATTTTTGAGCGCCACGCTGTCGACCGACAGCTTCGCCACGTCAGCTTGGGCGAGTTCAAGGCTTCGCTCAGCGTCAACCACGGCTTGGTCATAGGCATCCAGTGAGCTGGACGCCCAGGCTGGACTCTTGGCACGGTCTTCTGCCTGCTCCATGGCCTGGCGCAGGTTTTCGACGGCCTCCAGGGCTTTTTCATCGTCCTGATCAGGCAAGTCGCTGGTCAGCTGTGCCAGGACATCGCCAGCACGAGTGGTGCTCTGCGTCAGTTGTCCGCGGGCATTTTCGCGTTTTTCCACCAGCGCAGGCACGCCCTTGAGGGTGGATTTGAAGGTGGCGGAAATCCGCGTCATCTCCTGCAAGTATTGAAGGGACTTTGGCACCTTGAGTCGGTTGGACAGCTCCGTCAGGGCCCCGTCGACTTTCTCCATGCTGGCGCTCAATCGACTGAGGCTGTTGGCCTCGTCCAGAGTGCGGTAGAGAATTCTGTCGGCACGCAGTTCTTCGCCAGACACCGCCAGTTGCGCCAGCACGGTCAAGGTTTGTGAGCGGTAAAGGGACGCTGCCAATGCTTGCCAGCCGGTCACGGCAATGACAAGGCTCAGGGCCAGTACCAGGGCGAAACCCAGGACCAGTTTGAGGGTGACACTGGCGTTACCCAGCAGGTGAGTCATTCGACCAAACATGATTGACCTCCGACAAGCGAGCTAACGGGTGTAGTTCGATGAACTCACTTGAACGCTAGTGACTTTGAAGGTCGGGTGGGCCTGAAAAACGTGTAGGAAATTTCACAGATTGCAGGCGGCGACCCAGGGCAGGTCGCCGCGCGGGGAGGTGGGTCAGACGCGGAAGCGACCGACCAGTGCTTGCAGGTGGGTGCCCAGGCGCGCCAGTTCGGTGCTCGACGCGGCGGTTTCTTCACTGGCTGCAGCCGTCTGCTCCGAGACGTCGCGCACGTTCAGCACACTGCGGTTGATCTCTTCCGCCACGGCGCTTTGCTGTTCGGCGGCGGTGGCGATCTGGGAGTTCATCGCCTGGATGGTCGAGACGGTACGGGTGATGTTCTCCAGCGCGCTGCCGGCGCGGCGGGTCAGTTCGACGCTGCTGTCGGTGAGGTTGCGGCTGTTGTCCATGATGGTCGCGACCTGTTGCGTGCCGCTCTGCAGGCCGGCAATCAGCTCTTCGATCTCTTCGGTGGACTTCTGGGTGCGCTGGGCCAGGCTGCGCACTTCATCGGCCACCACGGCGAAGCCACGTCCGGCTTCACCGGCGCGGGCGGCTTCAATCGCCGCGTTGAGCGCCAGCAGGTTGGTTTGCTGGGCCACGGACTTGATCACGTCGAGCACGCTGCCGATCTTGTCGCTTTCGCGTTTCAGGTCGCCCATGGCGACCGTGGAGTTGCCAACCTCAGTGGCCAGGCGCTCGATCTGGGCGATGGCTTCACCGACCACCTTGTCGCCTTCGCGGGCCTGCTGGTCAGCTGCTGCGGCGGCTTCGGAGGCTTCTTCGGCATTGCGTGCGACTTCCTGCACGGTGGCGGCCATCTCGTTCATCGCGGTGGCCACCTGGTCGGTCTCGACTTTCTGGCTGTTGACCCCGGCGCTGGTCTGTTCGGTGACGGCCGACAGTTGCTCGGCAGCGCTGGCGATCTGGGTCACGCCTTCGCTGATGCCGCCGATCAGCTCGCGCAGGCCTACGGTCATGCTCTGCATGGCCCGTTGCAACTGGCCGAGTTCGTCCTGGCGCAACGAGGTCAGGTTATGGCTCAGGTCGCCTGAGGCAACGCGCTCGGCGACCTGGAGGGTCTGGTCCAACGGGATGATGATCTGACGGGTGATCGCCCAGGCAGCCACCAGGCCAAAGATCAACGCCAGCACGGTAGCCAGCAGCAGAAGGTACTTGGCTTGTGCGGCGTCGGTATCGCGCACCACCGTTTGGGAAATGGTCAGCTTGTCGCTGTGACCCAGCAGCAGATCGCCTTGTGCGGTCATGATCTTGAGGGCAGCTGCGTTGGCCACCTGCGAGTCACGGTACTGGCTGACAGCGGCGCGGTAGGCTTGCAGCGAAACGCTGGCCTGTTGCAGATTGGTCGAATATTGATCAGGCAGTTGGCCGTTGAGGCTGGCGATTTTTTTCAGGGCGTTGTCGATGGCATCCAGTGCCGGCTGCTCGGCTTCGACCTTGCCGCTGTAGGTGTAGCCGCGCACCTGGAAGCGCGCCTGCTGGATCAGCTTGCTCACGTCCACCACGCTGTTGAACAGGCTGACGCTGTCGCCTTGCAGCAACGACTTTTCGATCTCGTTGATTTTGACGACCGCATTGTCGGCGGTATCGCCCAGCTTGCTGCGGGCGTTTTCGCGGTTGGCGCCAGCCTGCACCATGTCGCTGAAAGCGCGCTTGTACTGGTCCACAGCGGCCAACTGTTCATCGACCAGGGCCGTGTCGGCGGGTTGTTCAATCAGCGTGCGGGCGGTCTTGAGGCCGCTGTCGAGCTTGTTCAGTAACTCGCTGACCGCGCCCGGGCCTTGTTCGCCACGACGCATGTCATAGTCCAGGCGTGCGAGACGCAAGTCCTTGGTCAACCCATTGAGGCTGGAGATAAAGCCCAGCTTGTCACCGCGACTGATCACATCGCCCAAGCCTTTCCAGCCGGTGAGGGTGATCATTACTGTGAGCAGTAATACCAGGCCGAAGCCTACGCCCAGTTTGGTTTTGACGCTGACATTCCCCAGCTTTTCGGCTAACCAACGATACATGCTGCGAACTCCCGTGGAACAAGGCTTGGACTTATTCAGGAGTTATCGGCACGGTTCCGGGATTCTGTAGCGATGCAGACCAATGTGGGAGGGGGGCAAGCCCTCTCCCACATTGGATGTGTGGTGTGTTTAGAACAGGCGGGCGAGGAGGGCCGTCACGGCGGTTTCGACCCGCAGGATCCGGGCGCCAAGTTGCACCGGCTGCAAGCCGGCCTTGGCCAGCAGGTCGACTTCGTAGGGAATCCAACCGCCTTCGGGGCCGATGGCGAGGGTCACCGGCTCATCCAGCCCGCGGGGGCACGCTGGATAATCACCGGGATGGCCAATCAGGCCCAGGGTGCCTTCGGTCAGGGCCGGCAGGCGGTCTTCGACGAACGGCTTGAAGCGTTTTTCGATGATGATCTCGGGCAACACCGTGTCCCGCGCCTGTTCCAGGCCGAGGATCAGTTGCTCGCGAATCGCTTCGGGCTCCAGGAACGGGGTTTGCCAGAAGCTCTTTTCCACCCGGTAGCTGTTGACCAGCACCACCTTCGGCACACCCATGGCGGCCACGGTTTGCAGCACCCGGCGCAGCATTTTCGGGCGCGGCAGGGCCAGCAGCAGGGTCAGGGGCAGCTTGGTCGGCGGCGGTTGGTCGAAGCTCACTTGCAGTTCGGCTTCACTGGCTTCCAGGCGCAGCAATTGCGCGGCGCCCATCAACCCGCCGATGCGCCCCACGCGCAGGCTGTCGCCGACGGCGGCGCGGTGGACTTCCTGCATATGCACCAGGCGTCGATCACGCAGGATCACCCGGTCGGCCGCGATAAAGTCGGCCTCTTCAAGCAGCAGCAGGTTCACGGCTGGGTCGCTGGCGGCTGGTCGTCGTCGGCGGGTTGGTCATCCGGGTGTTCGCCACGCTTGCTGATCAAACCGCTGAACAGGATGCCGATCTCGAACAGCATCCACATCGGCACGGCCAGCAGGGTCTGGGAGAAGATGTCCGGCGGCGTCAGGATCATGCCGACCACGAAGCAGCCGATGATCACGTACGGGCGGATCTTCTTCAGATAGGCCACGTTGACCACGCCGATCCACACCAGCAGCACCACGGCCACCGGGATTTCGAAGGCCACGCCAAAGGCGAAGAACAGCGTCATCACGAAGTCGAGGTAGCTGGTGATGTCGGTCATCATCTCCACGCCGGCCGGAGTGGCAGCGGCGAAGAACTTGAAGATCAACGGGAACACCAGGAAGTAGGCGAACGCCATGCCGGTGTAGAACAACAGGATGCTCGACACCAGCAGCGGCACGGCGATGCGTTTTTCGTGCTTGTACAGGCCCGGCGCAATAAAGCCCCAGATCTGATGCAGGATCACCGGGATCGCCAGGAACAGCGAGACCATCATCGTCAGTTTCAGCGGCGTGAGGAACGGCGATGACACGTCGGTGGCGATCATCGTCGCGCCGGCCGGCAGGTACTGGCGCAAAGGCGTGGAGACGAAGGTGTAGATCTGCTGGGTAAAGGCGAACAGCCCGGCAAAGATGATGAAGATGGCCGCTACGCAACGCAGCAGGCGGGTACGCAACTCGGTGAGGTGCGAGACCAGCGGCATGTGCTGGTCGTTTTCCGGTTTATCAGCGCTCATGGGGCTCGCGGCGGCAATGTAGGGTCATGGGGCGCGGGCGACGCGGCAGGCGTCGGCGCAGGCTCGGTTGGCGCGGTCGGAATCGGGGCAGCGGGCGCAGGCTCAACGGCGGGCGCGATGCTGTGCTCGGCCACGGGTTCCACCGGTCTGGCGGGTTCCTGGACGGGGGACAGAATCTTCCGGGCTTCCTGCTCCAGCGACAGAATGTGCTCGTTGTGCAGTTGCCGGCGGATCTCGTCGGCGCCGATTTCCCGTTCAACTTCCTGTTTGATCGCGTTGAAACTGCGTTTCAGGCGCCCGATCCACAGGCCGGCCGTGCGCGCGGCACCGGGCAGGCGTTCCGGACCCAGTACCAACAGGGCCACGAGGCCGACGAGCAGCAGTTCAGAGAAGCTGATACCAAACATTAGTCAGTGCTCACGAGTCTTTGCGGGTCGGCTCTTCGACTTTCTCAGCCTGCACGTCGAAGGTGCGACGCTCGGTGATCGGCTGGGCGGCCTGCGGATGCACCGGCTGGGCCGGCGGCACCGGATTGGCGGCTGGGTCGGCAGGCTTTTCGTCGTCGTTCATGGCTTTGCGAAAGCCCTTGATCGACTCGCCCACGTCGGTGCCCAGGTTCTTGAGTTTCTTGGTGCCGAACACCAGTACCACGACCACCAGAATGACGATCCAGTGCTTCCAGTCAAAAATGCCCATGCTGCAAATCCTCTAGTCTTAGTTATTCAAGCGGACGGGCGCGAGGCCTTTTCGGCATGCCCGGACAAGCCGAAGCGACGGTCCAGTTCATCCAGTACGGCCTGTGGATGCTGCCCCAGTTGGGCGAGCATGACCAGGCTATGGAACCACAAGTCAGCGGTCTCATAGATGACATCGCTGCAGTCGCCGCTGATTTGTGCGTCCTTGGCGGCGATGATCGTCTCGACGGACTCTTCGCCGAGCTTTTCCAGAATCTTGTTCAGGCCCTTGTGGTACAGGCTGGCGACGTAGGAGCTGTCGGCGTCCGCACCTTTGCGGTCTTCCAGCACCTGGGCCACGCGGTTCAGGGTATCGCTCATGATCAGTGTCCTGCGGAGTAAATGGCGTGCGGGTCTTTGAGCACCGGCTCTACAACCTTCCATTCGCCGTTCTCGAATACGCGGTAGAAGCAGCTGTGACGGCCGGTGTGGCAGGCGATATCGCCAATCTGCTCGACCTTGAGGATCACCACGTCGGCGTCACAGTCGATGCGCATCTCGTGCAGGGTCTGCACGTGCCCGGACTCTTCGCCCTTGCGCCACAGTTTGCCACGCGAACGTGACCAGTAAATGGCGCGCTGCTCAGTGGCGGTGAGGCTCAGGGCCTCGCGGTTCATCCAGGCCATCATCAGCACGCGCCCGGTCTTGTAGTCCTGGGCAATGGCCGGCACCAGGCCGTCACTGTCCCACTTGATCTCGTCCAGCCAGTCTTTCATGTTCGGCTCCGGCAATTTGCGACAGTGTATAACCGGATTGGCTATCGACGCACGATCAGATAAACACCCACGGCGACCATGATCCCCGCTGGCCAGTGGCCCAATTGATTCAACGGCCCGCCAATCGCCAGCATCACCCCGCCCACCAGGTGCGCCGCGCCGAGCAGGCGCAGGAACCAGTCGTCCTTGCGCTTGCGCCATGGTGGTTCCGGGTCCTTGGCGTGGGGCTGGGACATGCGTTCCAGCAGGTCGCGGGTCATGTTGGCCAGGTGCGGCAGTTGCTCCATCTGGCTGTGCAGGTTGCCCAGCACGGTTTTCGGGCTCATGCGCTCGCGCATCCAGCGTTCCAGGAACGGCTGGGCGGTGTTCCACAGGTCGAGGTCCGGGTACAACTGACGGCCCAGGCCTTCGATGTTGAGCAAGGTTTTTTGCAGCAGGACCAACTGCGGCTGCACTTCCATATTGAAGCGCCGCGCCGTCTGGAACAGGCGCATCAGCACCTGGCCAAAGGAGATATCTTTTAACGGTTTTTCAAAGATCGGTTCGCATACGGTGCGGATAGCGGCTTCGAACTCGTTGAGTTTGGTTTCCGCCGGAACCCAACCTGAATCAATGTGCAACTGCGCCACTCGGCGGTAGTCACGCTTGAAGAAGGCGAACAGGTTGCGCGCCAGGTAGTCCTGGTCTTCCGGCGTCAGGCTGCCGACGATGCCGCAGTCGATCGCAATATACTGCGGGCTCCACGGGTTGACGGTGCTGACAAAGATGTTGCCGGGGTGCATGTCGGCGTGGAAGAAGCTGTCGCGGAACACCTGGGTGAAGAAGATCTCCACGCCGCGTTCGGCGAGCATCTTCATGTCGGTACGCTGGTCGGCCAGGGTCGCGAGGTCGGTGACCTGCACGCCGTAGATGCGCTCCATCACCAGCACCTTGGGGCGGCACCAGTCCCAATACACCTGCGGCACGTACAGCAGCGGCGAGCCTTCGAAGTTACGTTTGAGCTGGCTGGCGTTGGCAGCTTCGCGTAGCAGGTCGAGTTCGTCGTAGATGGTTTTTTCGTAGTCGGCGACCACGTCCACCGGGTGCAGCAGGCGCGCATCGGCAGAGAAACGTTCGGCGGCGCGGGCGAGGATGAACAGCCATGCCAGGTCCTGGCCGATGATCGGCTTGAGACCGGGGCGAATTACCTTCACGACCACTTCTTCGCCGGTCTTGAGCTGCGCGGCGTGGACTTGTGCCACGGAGGCTGAGGCCAGCGGCTCGACGTCGAAGCGGGTAAAGACGTCGCTGATCTTCTTGCCCAGCTGTTCTTCGATCAACGCCATCGATTGCTTGGAGTCGAACGGCGGCACGCGGTCCTGCAACAGCATCAGTTCGTCGGCGATGTCTTCGGGCAGCAGATCGCGGCGCGTCGAGAGGATCTGCCCGAACTTGATAAAGATCGGCCCCAGGTCCTGTAGCGCCAGACGCAGACGCGCACCCCGGCTCAGCTCCAGTTGCTTGCGCGGGAACCAGCGCCACGGCAGCACATAGCGCACCG
This sequence comes from Pseudomonas sp. LG1E9, assembly GCF_003290225.1. NCBI lineage: Bacteria > Pseudomonadati > Pseudomonadota > Gammaproteobacteria > Pseudomonadales > Pseudomonadaceae > Pseudomonas > Pseudomonas sp. LG1E9. The sequence continues at coordinate 1,151,292 of NZ_CP029983.1, forward strand.
CCAGCAGGAACCACGGGAGTGGCAGGGCGAACAGCAGGTCATCAAGGCGGTAGCGGATTACGACGCGCTGGATACGAAACAAACGGCGGACGGCGAGCAGCTTCATGCGTTATCGCTTGGATCAAGGGAACGGCTCAGGCGCTCGAAGCGGGCCTCAAGGCGTTCCAGGTCGATTTTGGCCTTGTCGAGTTCGCGAAAGCGCGCTTGCGCTTCCCGTTCTCCGACCAGGGTGCGCGATTCTTCGCTCAGGTATTCGGCAAGGTTCTGGTTGAGGCTGGCGAACCCTTGCTGGTACCAGCGCGTGCGGCTGCGCAGGTGCCCGCTGATCAGTTGGGTGGCCACGGGGCCGATCCAGCGTGACAGCTCGTATTCCCAATCCAGCTCCAGGTCTTGCAGCACGGCGGCCAGGTCCATCAGCACCGCGCTGTCGCCTTCCAACGCCACTTCCGGGCTGTGCAGGATGGCGGTCTTGTTGCGGCTCAAGGCCAGGTGCAACAGGCTCGATGCCGGCGCACGCAGGGTGCAGTCGGCGTCGGCGGCCCATTGGCTGGCGAGCAGCAGGCCTTCGTCGCTGGGCAGGATAAACAGCTGCAAGGCGGGGCTGGTGCAATCGACGGCAATCACCTTGCCATTCAAATGCGCGAGCCGCGCCAGGGCGGTACTGTCCAGGCGCAGCACACGGTTGAGGCCGTGTTCGACGCTGGCGAGCAGGCCTGCGAACAGCATCAGGGCTTGATGCCGCGGTGCAGGGCGACGATGCCCGAGGTCATGTTGTGGTAGGTCACGCGGTCGAAACCGGCCTCTACCATCATCGACTTCAGGGTTTCCTGGTCGGGGTGCATGCGGATCGACTCGGCCAGGTAGCGGTAGCTCTCGGCGTCGTTGGTGATCAGCTTGCCCATCAATGGCATGAAGGCGAAGGAATAGGTGTCGTAGACCTTGGACATCAGCGCGTTGGTCGGCTTGGAGAACTCCAGCACCAACAGGCGGCCACCCGGCTTGAGGACGCGCAGCATCGAGCGGATCGCGTCTTCCTTGTGCGTCACGTTGCGCAGGCCGAAGGCGATGGTCACGCAGTCGAAATGGTTGTCGGGGAACGGCAGCTTTTCAGCGTCGGCCTGGACGAATTCAATATTCCCGGCCACGCCCTTGTCGAGCAGGCGGTCACGGCCAACCTTGAGCATCGAGCCGTTGATGTCCGCCAGTACCACCTGACCCGTCGGGCCGACGAGCTTGGAGAACTTGGCCGCTAGGTCGCCCGTACCGCCGGCGATGTCCAGCACGCGGTTGCCGGTGCGTACGCCCGACAACTCGATGGTGAAACGCTTCCACAGGCGGTGCATGCCGCCGGAGAGCACGTCGTTCATCAGGTCGTACTTGGCGGCGACGGAGTGAAACACCTCTGCGACTTTTTCCGCTTTCTGGCTTTCCGGGACGTTCTTGAAGCCGAAGTGAGTGGTGGGTTCGGCATCGCTGCCTTTGCGCTGATCAGTCATATCGCTGTCACCAAAAGAGAATGCGGGACATGATAATCCCCAAGGCCTGCTTTGTCTTGGCAAGGCTGCAGGTAAGATAGGTGCCCACCGAGACCTTTTGCCGCATTGAAGGCAGGCAAATCCCTATAAAGAGGAGTCATTGCAATGGCCCGTATCACCGTTGAGCGTGCACATTCCCTGGGTAAAGAAGGCGCACGGGCAAAGGCCGAGAAGTTGGCGCTCAAACTCAAGGAACAATATGGCCTGGAGCCTTCGTGGTCCGGCGACACCTTGAACCTCAAGCGTTCCGGGGTTAAAGGCACTGTATTAGTGGCGGATGATTCGCTGCGTATCGATGTGGAGTTGGGGCTGTTGATGTCGGCCATGAGCGGCACGATCAAGTCTGAAATCGAGAAAGCCCTGGATAAGGCGCTGGCCTGACCGATTGTTCTTAGGGTGCCGATTCTAATTTTCCAGCCTACTTTGTGCCCAGGCCCTCAACTCCTGTGGGCCGTTCCTCTCCCCCGATCTGCGTGAGGTGCACCATGGCCAAAGTTATCCTGAAGAAAAAAATCGACGTTCAGACCGGTGTCCTGACTGACGTTAAAACCTACGCCCGCAAGATCTGGCTGGCCGGTCTCGGTGCTTATGCGAAGGTCGGCAGTGAGGGTGGCGAGTACTTCAAAGAGCTCGTAAAGAGCGGTCAACATGTTGAAAGCAAAGGCAAAAAAGTTGCAGTTGAACAACTTGATGCCGCCAACAGTCAGATTGACCAAGTAAAGAGTAATGTCTCTGCCGTCAAAGGTCTGGTAGAAGTTCAGCTGGATAAAGTTGAAAAAGCTTTTGATACTCGTGTAGCCAGTGCCTTGAATCGAATCGGCATTGCGTCTAAACATGACGTGGAGACACTCTCTGCTAAGCTCGAAGAGCTGACGGCATTGCTCGAACGTGTCGCGCGTAAACACTAAGGAGACATCGGGATGGCTGTTAAAAAGACTACTCAGAAAGAAGGCAGCTCGTGGGTCGGGGAAGTTGAAAAATATTCCCGTAAGATCTGGCTTGCTGGTTTAGGCGTGTACTCGAAGGTTAGCAGTGACGGCGGCAAGTACTTCGAGACTTTGGTCAAGGACGGCGAGAAAGCCGAGAAGTTGACCAAAACCACGGTTGGTAAAAAAGTTGAAGCGGCCAAGGCAACTGCCGGTTCTGCCAAGTCGAGTATTTCTGACACTTGGGGCAAGTTGGAAGAGACTTTCGACAAGCGTCTGAACAGTGCCATTTCGCGACTGGGTGTGCCGAGCAAGGCCGAGCTGAAAACGCTGCACAGCAAGGTCGATACCCTGACCAAGCAAATCGAAAAACTCACCGGTGCCAAAGTCGCCCCGGCTAAAGCCGCTGCGGCTAAGCCGGCTGCCAAGCCAGTCGCTAAAACGGCTGCTGCCAAACCCGCCGCTAAAACTGCCGCCAAGCCTCTGGTAAAAGCCGCCGCCAAGCCAGCTGCAAAACCTGCGGCCAAGGCGCCAGCTAAGGCCGCTGCCAAGCCAGCCGCCAAAGCCAAACCAGTGGCTGCCAAAGCCGCTGCCAAGCCTGCGGCTAAACCTGCAGTGAAGGCCGTCGCCAAACCGGCAGCCAAACCTGCTGCTAAAACCGCAGCCGCCAAGCCAGCCGCTAAACCAGCTGCTGCCAAACCGGCGGTGGCCAAGCCTGCTGCAAAACCAGCAGCTGCGAAGAAGCCAGCGGCCGCGAAGAAGCCAGCAGTCGCGAAAAAACCAGCAGCGCCAAAGCCGGCCGTAGCCGCCAAGCCTGCAACGCCAGCGCCAACCGCTTCGACAGCCAACTCGGTGTCCGCGCCAGCACCTGCTGCCGCCCCGACTGCAACGCCGGCAACCCCGACGCCATCCAGTCAGTCCTGATCCTTTCGGGACAAAAAATGCCCGGCCTGCAAAGGTCGGGCTTTTTTTTGCGCGTGATTCCAGCCTCTGTTCAGTTGTAGGTGATCGAAACGGTCACCGCGCTGGCCAGGGTGCCTTGGGTGATCGCCGCACCGGTTTTGTGGTACGCCGCTGTGAGGGGGATCACCGCTTTGTGGCTGCTCGTTGCCACCTTGCGGCTGCGCTGGGCGGGGGTGCCGTTGGCGGGAATGACAAAAGCTGGGGAGACGCGGTGTACCAGTTGAAGGGCGGTCCCCTTGGAGGTCCCTGTGTTGGAAAAAAGCTCGGCGTTGCCGGCGGAGGCTTTTCCTGCGAACAGAAACGTCACGTTACGTATATCCGACTCGCAGTCGGCAGAGACCTCGAAATCAAACGCGCCCGTACTGGGGGTTGCATCGAAGTCAGAGACCTTGACCGTCGGCAGCGTGATGTTGCGGTTCTCATCGCCGGCGGCCAGGTTGCATGTGCCGGCGTTGACTTGCCCGATAAAGGTCAAGGTGCCCGTGGTCTCGGCCTGTGCAGTATGGGTTATCAGGCTCGCCGTGATTGCCAGCAGCAGGGTGAGTGTTCGAATGCTCATCAAAGGGGTCTCGGGGTTTCAGTTATAGGTAATGTTGACGGTGGCGGTACTGACAAGAGTGCCCGGGGTGACTGTGCCGTTTTTGTGATAAGCAGCGCCCAGCGGCAAGACGGCGCGGTTGCTATCAACCACCACCGTGCGCGTGTTGTTATCGCCGTTGGCGCCGATATTTTGGATCCCTCCACCTATGCGGGAGTAAAGCCACACATCTACTCCGCGAGCAGTGCCGGTATTGGCAAAAAGCGCTTCATGCCCTGGCGCGGGTGTGCCTGAAAAGCGAAAGGTGACATTGGATGCGTTGGTGCAGTGGGCGGTGAGATCGAATTGGCGTTCGCCGGTATAGGTGGCGTTTTGAAGGGCGCTGACTTTGATCGGGTCGAGCGAGATCGTACGGTTGACGTCACCGGTCGCCAGGTCACAGGTGGCGCCAGGGGTGACAAAACGAACAGAGTTACCCAGGCGCAGGGTAAAACCGTCTGGGCGTCCGTCCCTTTTGGCTGACCAGATTTCTCCGGCTGGTACCACCCCATCGGCGACAGCTGCGATTTTGTAGAGCTTCAATTCTGCGGCGGTGAGGCTGGGGGCTGTTCCACTTGAGGGCGCGCCTGGTTGAGTGTGCATTCCAAAAAAATTGGTGAATCCCCCGGCACTGGTGATGCGCAGACGTGCACCTACACCTGGCGCTTCGGTGCGATGGAACGGGGGGACCGGAGGCATGTTGAGGAATCGCCCGGTAATCCTCAGGTGCGCGTCCCTGCAGACCGCGAAAAAGGCAGGTGCGGTTCCGCTGAATGCGCGACTGATGATTTCCCCGCCTATAGGTAGATCGGCCGGGACGGTGATCGTGTCAGGCAGATTGAGGGTGAGCGTGCTGTTCATATACCGGTCACAGTCTGCATGAGCGGCGATCGGCAGAACGAGGGCCAGGAGTGTGGAGATAAATTGCAGGGAGTGTTTCATCGTCAGTCTCGCAGTGAGGAATAGGCCTTGTCGGCCCGGCAAGTGCCAGAGTCCAATTGCCGCAATCGGTTGGCGCCCTCGGTGCTTGGTTGAACGTCGAGGTGGTAGCGCAGCCTGCAGGTGGCGCGGGGGCTGGATCCCCACCTGACCGTCAACTGCCCCTGCGTGCGAGGCACGCGGACAAAGGCCTTGCCGCCCTGGCCGACCACGCCGACGCTGGCGTCGTCTTCATCGAATACATCCGCGCCGAACGGTAACGGGCTGCCATCCTCGCGCCGCGCCGTAATCAAGAGGGCCTGGCCGCTGACGGTTTCAAACTGCACCTTCACCACCGACCCGGCGCGAGGCGCGACGTTTTGCGCGGCGGTCTTGAGTTCGACGTCGACGGACAGATCCCTGGGGTCCAGTTCAACGACGTTCTGGCGATAAGGCGTGAGGTGAGGTACCACGGCGAAGCCGCTTTTGCCGACCTGTGCACTGTGGTTGCCGTTGATCCGCGCGCCCAGGGCGTCGGGTGCCTGGACGATGCCGATGGTGTCGCCCAGTTCTGGGGCGAAGGTCACGCCGTCCGGGTGGGCGACAAGACCGCCGGTCATGCCAAACGAGGTTGTGCGATACGTGTTGCTCTGGCCGTAGCTGGCGGACAGCACCCCTGGGTTCGCCTGGTATTTCACGTCTGCGCTTGTGGCGTTACCGCTGCCGAGCGTTCGGCTGGCCCCCAGGCCGTAACTGAGTTCACTGCGCTCGCCGAGACTACCGCCCAGGCTGAGGCGTTCGCCGCTGCTTTGATCGCCGCGGTAGGCCGTGGTGGTCAAGGTTGGCGCGTGCGCGTCGCTGCCCAGCGGCAGGCTCAGGGTGAAGTCTACTTGCTGGTCGACCCGCTCACTCAGCAGGTCCCGGTTGCGCTGCGCACTCACGGTGTAGTGCAGTCGCCTCCAGGTGCCGCTGTACCCGGCGGTAAACGTCAGGTTGCCGCTTTTACGGTTCCAGTAGTTCTGTGATGAGCCCGTCAGGTAAACCGCGCCTTGCTTCAGGCTCTGGTTGAGGCTGATGTCCATTCGGTCGCGCAGTCGCGATACGTTGTCCAGGCGCACCCCGTCGAGGGCGAAGTCGCGGATGCGTGCCGCATCGCCCACGTTCAGGAAGCCCTCGGTGGAATAACGGTACGCGCCGAGGGCAAAGTGGGTGCCGGTATCGGCGAAATTCTTGCTGTAGCGCAGTTGCAGGCTTTGCCCCTTACGTGATCCATGCCCCGGCAAGTGGGCGTCGGAATAGGTCAGGTCTAGCGAGAGTGCGCCCAGCGGCGTATTGAAGGCGGTGCCCAGCAACTGTGAGCGGTAGTCATCGCCCATCACCCCGCCGGTGTACCCGGTCAGCAGGTTGCTCAGACCCTGCTGATAAGTGGCCTGCGCCAGCATTGGCGGGTGGCGCAGGCCGATCTCATCCAGCCGCCCGAGACTCAACGAGTAGCGGCTGAAACCTGGGCGCAGCAGGTGGGCATTGGCGGCGAACGGCACGATGAATTCACGCTGGCGCCCATCGGCCTCGGTGATCGTGACGTTCAGGTCGCCACCGTACCCGGTGGGGAACAAGTCGTTGAGCACGAAGGGGCCAGGCGCTACCGACACTTCGTCCAATAGCACGCCGCGCTGGCGCACCGTGACGCGCGCATTTGTCTCGGCAACGCCGCGTACCACGGGCGCAAATCCGGTCTGGGAGTCGGGCAGCATGCGGTCATCGCTGAACAGGCTGGCGCCGCGCAGGCGCACGCTGTCGAACAGTTCGCCGGGGGTGTAGATCTCGCCCGCGATCAACTGTGAGCGCAACGTGCTCCATTCGCGCTGCACGTAAGTGGCGTTGCTTTGATAACCGGAACCGAGCGTGGAGCGGCTGTAGCTGCCGTTGTGGCGCCAGTGCCAGTCGCCCAGGTTGAGCCCGGTGTTGAGGCCCAGATACTGGGAGCTGATGGAGCGGCCATTCGTCTGGGTGGCAAAGGTGTTGGCGTTGTAGCGTACAAAGGCGGCATTGATCCCGTGGTCCCATTGCTGCGGGTCGACATAGCCCCGTGCCTTGCGCGCCAGGTAAACCTGCGGAACCTGCAGGTCCAGGCGGTTTTCGCCGGAGTCGAACTCGCTGCTGGCGCCGGGCAGGTAAGTCGCAATATCCGCGCAGCGGGCAAACGGGGCGGCCGGTGTCTGACCGGCTTCGACAGGCCGCTGTGCGACCGTGTCCAGGTTGATGCCAAACCTGAGCAGTGCATCGCGCTCCAGGCACAGTTGTGCGGCCTTCTGACCGTTCACGGCGACGAAGTGCAGGGTTTCACGGCCTGTCCACTGGCCGTTGAGGTGCACGTCGGTGCGATAGTTGCCGGGCAGGGTGACATTGCCTTGGTTGAACTTTGATACGTCAACCCGCACCCCGGTCGCATCCGTTGCAAAGAAGGCGGGGTTGAATTCCACAGGCTCAGCCCCGTGGGCACCCATGGCGTGCGCGCCACTCACCAGCAGCAGGCAGTGCGCTGTAAGTTTAAAACTCATGTTTACGTTCTCAAAAACAGCCGCTGTCCAACCGGCGGCATGGGGCGTCCCTGCCCCATCAAATGGGCGTCAGCAGAAGGTGTGTGATGAAGCGCGTGGCCTGGCCAGCCGGATGGCTGAACGTCGGGAAGCTACGGTGAAGGCCGCCTGTCTACATCGTCATGGCAAGACCTTGGCGTTGTGCTGGACCTTGACCCCAAAATCGTCGAGCGTTTCGAACGCTACGGTCGCAGCGCTGCTCGGCGGAGTCTTGAGGCTGGGCAGCTCAAAGCGATTGCGCCCGCCCGGAATCACCATGTTTGCGGCACTTGAAGCCGATGTTTCGCGGGGATGACGCTGCCCGGCTACCTGCACTTCAATCTGCTCGAAGGTCATGTGGTAGGGGCTTGGGTTATAGACTTCCAATGCCTGGTTTTGCCCCGTGGATACGACGCGCCACTGCAGTTTTCCAGGCGCGGCGTTGACGTCGTAAGGCAGGGTCGATGGACGATAAAGCAGCTTGATCCGGGAGCGAAAAGCCAACTGCAACTGATTGCCTTGTTGGGCGTCTGGCGACTGCGAGGGCACTTCCAGCAGGTTGAACCAGAACAGGCTTTCCTGCGCCGCCGCAAGCGTTGCTCCGGTGTAGGCCAGGCGCACAACCTGTTGTTTTCCGGGCTCCATCCGAAAGATCGGCGGCGTGACCACAAAGGGGATGCCGGCCAGGTCCGGCGTCGAGTATTCGTTTCCATCGTCCAGCCAGGTCTGCACCAGTACCGGTGTCTGGTTCTTGCTGTCGAGCCTGACGGTGACCTCCCTGGCGGCCTGCGGGTAGACAATTCGGGTGCTGTGGATCACGACGCTCGCATACGGGGCGTGGCTGGCGAACAGCACAACCACCGCTGTCAGCAGCTTGGCCAGCCGGTGTGAAAGGGAAGCGGTCTTCATGCGAAAAGTCATCCTGCGCAAGAGGTGCACAGATTCGCCGAGTGGCGTACCCGGGCACCAAAGTCACTGACGGTGGTGAATTCGATGCTGCTTGCGCCACGGGGGCGATTGCGCAGCAGCGGCAGCACAAACAGTTTCACGTCACCGGCCGGGAGCAACAGGCCGTCGTTGGCGTCCTTGCTGGGCGCCTTGCTGAACCGTTTGCCGTCGCTCAGCAAGTCGAGTGAGGCCAGTGAAATATGGTAGGGCGTGGGGTTGGTAGCCTGCAGGGCAAAGCCTTGTTCGTGGGCCACCAGTGCCCACTGCAATTTTTCCGGGGCGTTGCCAACGGTATAGGGCAGTGCCTGTGGCCTGAGGAACACGCGCAAACGGGTGCGAAATGACAGTTCGATCTGGTTTTTTTGCGCCGCATCCAGCGCGCGCGGTGGTACTTCCAGGATGTTCAGCCAGAACAGGCTTTCGCGGTCGTTGGGCAGTGGTTCGCCGGTGTAGCGCAGGCGCAGCGCCTGTTGCTGGTAGGGCTCGATCCGGAAGATTGATGGCGACAGCGTGAACGGCACCTGTGTAGTCGCCGGTGTGGAGTGCCGGTCGCCCCTGTCCAGCCAGGGTTGTACCAGTGCGGGGCGGCTTCCCTTGTTTTCCAGGCGCACCACGACCTCCGGTTGTCCGACAGGGTAGATCACTCGCGTGCCGTGAATAATTACGCTGGCATGGGAGGGCAGCGCCAGTGGCAACAACACGCCAAACGCAAAGGCAGCAAGCCAGGCTGTTTTTTTCATCGTCTGAAGTCTCATGGCATAAGGCGGCATGCATACACAGGCTTGCCCGGCCTTACTCGGCGTATTCGATCGTAAAGCCAACGCGGGTGCTGACCTTGCCTTCGCTAGCGGGCCCGCTTGCGTATATTTGCGCGGCCAGCGGGATAACGGCCTGGTTGTCGGCGATCACCACGCCTGCCGATTTCTCGGTGTAGACATTAATGGGCGAGCCATCACGGTTAGTCACTTCGACCTGCACATTCTTGGCGTGGGTGGTGTCGGACGGGTCGTCGTAACCGTCGATGTTCAAGCGCCCGGTGGCCACGTCGATGGCCGGGCTGGTCGGGTCAAAGGCAACCATGGCGGTGCGGCTGTTGGTGCAGCTGCCCTCGCCGGGCGCGCCAATACGAAGGGTGAAGCCCGTCAGGTTGGCGCGATTCCCCGCCGTCGCCAGGCGTGCGGCAGACACGCCACCCAGGTTGACGTCCTTGACCACCTTGCCCGCGCCCGGTTCAGCCCCTTCGACCGTGCAGGTCACATCCGTCACCAGGCCGCTGAAGTTGATAACGCCATCAGCGGCATGCGCAGAGTGTGAGACAGCGCCAGCCAAGGTCAGAGCTGCGGCAACGTGGGATAAAGCGATGAGTTTCATGGAGTGTCCAGTTGTGAATGACTTGGGTAATTGCCACCGGTAAAGCGCGGTGTTCTGAATGCTTGGCATGTGGTGGGTGACATAATTTGTATCGAAAAGTGAATTTCATCTATAGAGATGTATCGAGTTTTGGTTCGAGATAGTTCGAAAGTGTATTGTTTTATTTAAAAATTTTACGAGGGCATGGCGTGGCATAAAAGTTGTTATAAGAAAGTTCTGTAAGGGAACTCTGTAAGATGCAGCGCTATATATTGCTGTGCAGTATTGAAGCCTGTGTTTGGCTCAGGTAATAAACAGGCTGTGTGCGGCGCTGTATTTGCTTATGCGGGAGTCTGGAATGCCAACTTCAAAAGGCAATACGTGTACCGTGATGTTGCTGGATGACCATGAAATGGTTCGCCAGGGCATCGAGTTGAGCCTGAATATGGAGCCCGATCTTGAGGTGATCGGTTCCTTCGGGACCGGCAGGGATCTGCTGGACGCCCTGGGCCGGCGGCCGGCGGATGTCGTGGTGATGGACTTTATCCTGGCACCGTCGCAAAGCGATGGCCTCAGCCTGATCCAGGCGTTGAATAGACGCTTCCGCCAATGCAGGCCTTTGATTGTCTGTTCCCATTACACGCCTGCAACGGTATCGCTGTCTTTGAAGGCAGGCTGCTGGGGCGTTCTGGGTAAAACCCAGAATCTGACTGAGCTGATTACCGCTATCCGAACGGTCGCCCAAGGGCGCATTTACTTGCAGCCTTGTATGGTGCCGGCGTTGCAAGGCATGCAGTCCTTTGCCCATGTTGCGAATATGAAGTCGAAGCAGGATGTATCAACGCCGATGCAGTTGAATGTGTGTCTCACGCCCAAAGAACAGGAAGTACTGCGGTGTTTTCTGGATGGGATGTCGGTGAATTCCATTGCAGCAAAGTTTTCGCGCAGTGCAAGTACCATCAGTACGCAAAAACAATCGGCCTATCGAAAGTTGGGCATCAAGAACGACAGTGAACTATTCAAGTTTACCCAGCAGTTCGGCGAACCTGGCTGACGGGTTTTCAAACCGTGTCTTCCAGATAACGCAATGCCAGCCGCTCTGTCGCCAGCCGGGCCGGTAACAGCAAATGCGGCGCTACCAGCATCATGATTTGATACACCACCACCCCTACCTCACCTTCGCGATCAAGTATCCGCTGGTAATCCAGCGAGAACAGCAACGTCATGGTGATCTGCTCCACCAACTGGCCCAGCGCCTGGGTGTCACTGACCACCTGCCCCGCGGCCTTCAATCGAGCCAGCAATGAGGCCAGTGTGCGTTTGAGTGCCGTGAGCAGGCTGCGAATGCCCTTGGCCAGTTTCGGCAGGCGTCCTGCCAGGTTGGACAAGTCCTGGAACAGAAACCGGTAGTGGGCCATGCGCTCGACGATCAGGTGCAGGAACAGCCAGTAATCCTCCGCCTTCAGTTGTGCGTCTGCGGGCGGGTCCAGCAACGGTGCCAGCTCACATTGAAAGCGTTCGAACAGGCCAATGACCAGCGGCTCCTTGCCATGGAAGTGGTAGTAGAGGTTGCCTGGGCTGATCCCCATTTCATTGGCCACCTCCATGGTCGATACATTCGGCTCGCCCTTGTGGTTGAACAATTGCAGGGCACATTCAAGGATTCGGTCGCGGGTCTTCATCCAGTCTTCTTAATGTGATCGTTGAGCTCAGCGCACCCGCACATAGGTGCCCGGTGCCGCTTCCATCGGTGGGTAATTCTGGTTGCCCAGGGCGGTGAGGGTTTCGCGCGGCACGCCCGAGCGCTGTTGGATCCACTCCAGCCACTGGGGCCACCAACTGCCTTCGACATGACTGGCGTCGTAGTACCAGGCGCGTGGATCGCTGCTCAGCTTGAGGTTTTCGACGTAGTTGGCCTTGGGGTTGCCCGGCGGGTTGAGGATGCTCTGGATATGCCCGCTGTTGGACAGCACGAAACGCCGATCGCCGCCCAGCAATTGCGTGGAGCGGTACACCGCGTCCCACGGCGTGATGTGGTCGTTGATCCCGGCCACGCTGAAGCTGTCCACTGTCACCTTCTGCAAGTCGATGGGCGTGCCGCACACCTCCAGGCCGCCGGGATGGCTCAGGGGGTTGTGTTTGAAGAAGTCCAGCAAGTCGCCGTGCAGCGCGGCGGGCAGGCGCGTGTTGTCGTTGTTCCAGTACAGGATGTCGAAGGCAGGTGGTTCCTTGCCCAGCAGGTAATTGTTGATCCAGTAATTCCAGATCAGGTCGTTGGGGCGCATCCACGCAAAGACCCTGGCCATGTCGCGGCCGTCCAGCACACCTTGCTGGTAGGAACGACGCTTGGCGGCTTCAAGGGTTTGCTCGTCGGCGAACAGCATGGCGGGGCTGTCGATCTGGCTGTCCAGCAGGCTCACCAGGTAGCTGGCGCTGGAGATGCGGCGCAGTTGGCGCTTGGCCTGCAAGTGGCCTTGCAGGGCGGCGATGGTCAGGCCACCGGCGCAGGCGCCCATCAGGTTGACCTCGCGGGCGCCGGTGATCGCGCGGCAGACGTTGAGCGCTTCTTCCAGCGCCGCCACATAGGTGGACAGGCCCCATTCGCGGTGGCGCACATCCGGGTTGCGCCAGCTGACCATAAAGGTCTGCAGGCCATTTTTGAGGGCGTACTGCACAAAGCTGTTGGCCGGGCTCAGGTCGAAGATGTAGTACTTGTTGATCTGCGGCGGCACGATCAGCAGCGGCTTGGCGTACTGTTTTTCGCTCATGGGCTTGTACTGGATCAGCTCCAGCAGCTCATTGCGAAACACCACTGAGCCTGGGGTAGTGGCGACGGTCTTGCCCACTTCAAAGGCGTGTTTGCTGACCTGGCGCGGCAGGCCGTTGTTGTGCAGCAAATCTTCAAACAGGTTGCTCACGCCGCGCACCACGCTGTTGCCGCCGGAGTTGAGCAACTCCTTGATCGCCAGCGGGTTGAGCAGGGTGTTGGAGGGTGATACCGCATCGTTGAGCAAAGCGAAGGCGAAGTGCGCACGGGCGCGGTCATCGGCGTTCAGGGAGCTGTCGTCGATCCAGTGGCGGGTCTGTTTCTGCCAGCTCAGGTAGGCTTGCAGGCTGCGCCGATAGAACGGGTTGAGCGTCCAGGTCGGATCGACGAAGCGGCTGTCCCTTGGGTTGGGCTCGTGCACCGTCTCGCCCATCAGCACGCGCCCGAGTTGACCGCCCAGTGCCAGGGCATGCCGGGCGGTATGCACCGGGTTGCGCAAGCCATGGGCAGCGACGCTGCGCAGTGTGGAGAGCAAGTCCCGACCGCGCAGGCCGGTGATCGCACTTTGGGCGTTGATGAACGCGGCGGGTGTGGGCGCCGGGTTCGTCACGGGTCTTTCTCGCATGAGCCAACACTCCTTCGTCAAGCCATCAACAGGCACGCCAATTCAGAACCATAGTCGGTTCCTGGCAAGTTGCGCGGCGGTGCGGTCCTTACACTGCCGGTCGCGGATGAATCACAGCGCGCAGGCGCTCCTCCTCCAGAAACTTCATGATGATCGGCGCCACGGCTTCGGCCCGGGTGATCAGGAATAGGTGGCCGTCATCGATGATGTGCAACTGCGCGTTGGGAATGCGCCAGGCGAGCATGCGCATGTTGACCAGCGGGATCAGCGGGTCGTCGTCCCCGGCCAGCACCAGCGTTGGCTGGCGGATCTTGTGCAGCCAGTGAATGCTGGTCCATCCCAGCCCCGCAAACAGCTGCCAGTAGTAACCCAGCTTGCCGGCCGAGCGCACTTTGCTGGCGTGTTCGGCGGCCAGCTTGGAATCGCGGCGGAACGAGCCGCCGTAGATCATTGGCGCAATTCGCACCACGTGGGAGGGTTGAATGTATCGTCTCGGGCTCGCCATCAGCCACAACACCTTCGGCTTGCCGGGCACCATAAAGGCCCCGGCGGCGGTGGCGGCCAGGATCAGTTTCTTGCAGCGTTCCGGGTAGTCGTAGGCGAACTGCTGCGCCAACGCACCGCCCCAGGACACCCCCACGGCATTCACCTGGCCGTAGTCCAGGTAATCGAGCATGCGTGCGGTGAGCTTGGCCAGGCCGGGAAAGCGATAGGGCCGCTTGGGCGTCGACGAACCGCCCACGCCCGGTACATCGAAGGCGATCACTTCCAGGTCCGGGTCCAATGCCTGGACGAACGGAAACACCAACTCAAGGTTGGCGCCGATGCCGTTGAAAATCAGCAATGGCGTCAAATGAGGCTTGCCTGGGCGTACCGCCGTACGGATGGTCTGGCCATCCAGGTCGATGGTACGAAAGATGAACGGTTGCGGCATGCTCAAGCCCTGTGAGATGTGACGGTTGGAATGCAGGCCAAATGTGGGAGGGGGCTTGCCCCCTCTCACACTTGACCGCATTTCAATTTAGCGTTCGTGTACATAGGTGCCCGGTGCCGCTTCGGCTGCGGCGTAGGTTTTATTGCCTAATGTCGTCGGTGCCTTCTTCAGCTTGCCCGCCCGTTCCGCCTGCCACGCCTGCCAATGCAACCACCACGAATCAGTGTGCTTGGTCGCGTTCTCCTGCCATTCCAGTGGCTTGCCCGCGAGGCTGTCGCTGGTCTGGTAGCGCGCCTTGGGGTTGCCCGGTGGGTTGAGAATGCTCTGGATATGCCCGCTGCTGGACAACACAAACTCCACCTTGCCGCCAAACAACTGCGCCGATTTGTAGCAGGACTGCCACGGGGTGATGTGGTCATTGGTGCCGGCCAGGGAGTAGATGTCGGCGGTAACCTGCTTGAGATCGATCGGCGTGCCGCACACTTCCAGTGCATTGGCCCGCACGAGTGGGTTGTTCTTGAACAACTCGATCAGGTCGCCGTGGAAGGCGGCCGGCAAGCGCGTGGTGTCGTTGTTCCAGAACAGGATGTCGAACACCGGCGGTTCGTTGCCCAGCAGGTAGTTATTGACCCAGTAGTTCCAGATCAGGTCGTTGGGCCGCATCCAGGCAAATACCTTGGCCATGTCGCGGCCTTCGAGCACGCCGGCCTGGTAGGAATGGCGCTTGGCCGCTTCCAGCGTCTGCTCGTCGACGAACAGCGCCACCTGGGTATCCAGTGTGGTGTCCAGCACACTGACCAGCAGGGTCAGGGCGTTGACCTTTTTCTCCCCCAGCGCGGCGTAGTGGCCGAGCAGGGCGGTGCAGGTAATGCCGCCGGAGCAGGCGCCGAGCATGTTGATGTCTTTGCTGCCGGTAATCGCCGTGACCACATCGACCGCTTCCTTGAGCGCCTCGATATAGGTCGACAGGCCCCATTCGCGCTGGGCCTTGGTCGGGTTGCGCCAACTGACGATAAACGTCTGCTGGCCGTTGCGCAGGCAGAAACGCGCCAGGCTCTTATCCGGGCTCAGGTCGAATACGTAGAATTTGTTGATCTGCGGCGGCACCACCAGCAGCGGGCGTTCATGCACCTGTTCGGTAATCGGCTTGTACTGGATCAGCTCCAGCACATCGTTGCGAAACACCACCGCGCCTTCAGTGGTGCCCAGGGACTTGCCCACTTCAAAGGCGCCCATGTTGACCTGGCTCGGCATGCCGCCGTTGTGCACCATGTCCTTGGCCAGGTGCGACAAGCCATCGAGCAGGCTCTTGCCGCCGGTTTCAAAAAAGCGTTTGACCGCCGCCGGGTTGGCCGCGCTGTTGGTGGGGGCCATGGCTTCGGTCATCAGGTTGATCACGAAGTGGCCACGGCTGATGTCCTGGTCCGACAGGTTGCTGTCGCCGATCCAGTCGTGCAGTTCCTTGCGCCACGCCAGGTAGGTTTGCAGGTAGCGCTTGTAGAGCGGGTTCTGGCTCCAGGCCGGGTCGTGGAAGCGACGGTCATCGCTCTCAGGTACCAGCTCGGATTTGCCGAACATCACATTTTTTAACTCAATGCCAAAATGCGCGACGTGCTTGACGCTGTGCAACGGTTGCTTGATGGCTTGGGTCAGCACCATCTTCGCTGAGGCCAATAAATCCTTTTTGCGTAACGCGATGATCGGGTTCAGCCCCAAGGTGTTTTCCGAGGCCTGGCGTTTCAAGTCATCGTTGTTCTTGTTACTCATCTACGACGCTCCATTGTCCGAAAGACGAGTACCGGGTACCGCTGTGCACCACCTTCGATACACAACACAAGCCTGGTACTGCGACTCGGGTGACCGTTGATACCGCATCGTCAAATGCAGGGAACTTGCCAGTTCCATTGGTTACCCGAGTTTAATTTTTTTCGCAAGCGGGCCAATCATTGACCACGCGACAGGGCATTCAAACAGATGAAATTAGAAAATGCCCTCTAAAGAGCGAGAGGCCTGGACTAGAGCATCAGCCGCACGACCGACTCACTCGGGTCGCGGGTTTTGCCGGCGGCTTTGAGCTCGGCGAGATAATCAGCCCACAGCGCGTCCTGACGCACGGCCAACTGATAGAGGTAGTCCCAGGTGAACAGTCCGCTGTCATGGCCGTCGTCGAAGGTCAATTTCAGTGCGTACTGACCGGCCGGTTCTACCTTGATCAACTTAACGTTGAGCTTGCCGAATTGCAGGATGGGTTTGCCGTGGCCCTGGACTTCAGCGGAAGGCGAGTGGGTGCGCAGCAACTCGGCGGGAAGTTGGTACACCTCATCGGGCCCATAGGTGAGGCCGAGAGTGTTGGAGGTTTTGTGCAGGTTTACAGCAGTAGGAAACTTAGCCATATGAGGTGATCCTGAATAAACCGGCTTAAAAATGTGGGAGGGGGCTTGCCCCCGATAGCCATGTGTCAGTCAGCATACATCTATCTGACAGACCGCCATCGGGGGCAAGCCCCCTCCCACATTGAAGCAAAGCAGTTGTGTGTGAGGCTTACAGAATATAGCGCGACAAGTCTTCGTTCTGCGCCAATTCACCCAGGTGGCTGTTAACGTAATCCGCGTCGATCTTGATCACCTCGCCGTTCTGCGCACCGGCCAGGTCACCGGCGCTGAAGGACACTTCTTCCAGCAGGCGCTCCAGCAGCGTGTGCAGGCGGCGAGCACCGATGTTCTCGGTCTTCTCGTTGACCTGCCAGGCGATCTCCGCCAGGCGCTTGATGCCGTCCGCCTGGAACTCGATGCCCAGCCCTTCGGTTTTCAACAGCTCACGGTACTGCTCGGTGAGTGAGGCGTGCGGTTCGCTGAGGATGCGTTCGAAGTCGCCAGGGGTCAGTGCCTTGAGTTCCACGCGAATCGGCAGTCGGCCTTGCAGCTCCGGCACCAGGTCGCTTGGCTTGCTCAGGTGGAACGCACCGGAGGCGATAAACAGGATGTGGTCGGTCTTGACCATGCCCAGCTTGGTGTTCACGGTGCAGCCTTCGATCAACGGCAGCAGGTCGCGCTGTACGCCTTCGCGGGACACATCGACGCCGCCAGAGTTGCCGCGCTTGGCCACCTTGTCGATTTCGTCGATAAACACGATGCCGTGCTGCTCGACCGCTTCCAGGGCCTTGGCCTTGAGTTCTTCCTCATTCACCAGGCGCCCGGCTTCTTCGTCGCGCACCAGTTTCAAGGCTTCCTTCACCTTGAGCTTGCGGCTTTTCTTCTTGCCCTTGCCCATGTTGGCAAACAGGTTCTGCAACTGGCTGGTCATTTCTTCCATGCCAGGCGGTGCCGAGATGTCGACGCCGGAGACTTCGGCGACTTCAATCTCGATTTCCTTGTCATCCAACTGACCTTCGCGCAGGCGCTTGCGGAACAGCTGACGGGTGTTGGAATCGGACGACGGCGCCGCGTCTTCATTGAAACCCATGCGCGCAGGAGGCAGCAGGGCATCGAGGATGCGTTCTTCGGCAGCGTCTTCGGCGCGGTGGCTGACCTTGGTCACTTCCTGCTCGCGCAGCATCTTCAGGGCAGCGTCGGCCAGATCACGGATGATCGATTCGACGTCACGGCCCACATAACCGACTTCGGTGAACTTGGTCGCTTCGACCTTGATGAACGGGGCATTGGCCAGCTTGGCCAGGCGCCGGGCGATTTCGGTTTTACCGACACCGGTCGGGCCGATCATCAGGATGTTCTTGGGCGTCACTTCAACGCGCAGTTCTTCGGGCAGTTGCATCCGGCGCCAGCGGTTACGCAGCGCGATGGCAACGGCGCGCTTGGCATCGTCCTGGCCGATGATATGGCGGTTGAGTTCGTGGACGATTTCGCGGGGAGTCATGGACATAGTGTTTGGCGGCCTCAAGCGGGAACAAGCCTACGGCTTACTCGGCGAGGTCCTGCTCCTCAATGGTGAAGTTGTGGTTGGTGAACACGCAGATGTCACCGGCGATACCCAAGGCAGTCTCGACGATTTCGCGGGCCGACAAATCGGTTTTCTTCAACAGTGCGCTGGCCGCGGCTTGAGCGTAGCCACCACCGGAACCCATGGCGATCAGCCCGTGCTCGGGTTCAACCACATCGCCGTTACCGGTGATGATCAGGGACGCGTCTTTGTTGGCTACAGCCAGCATGGCTTCCAGGCGGCTGAGGGAGCGGTCGGTGCGCCATTCTTTGGCGAGTTCGACAGCGGCGCGTACGAGGTGGCCCTGGTGTTTTTCCAACTGGCCTTCGAAGCGTTCGAAGAGGGTGAAGGCGTCGGCGGTAGCGCCAGCAAAACCGGCAAGAACCTGGCCGTGGTACAGGCGACGGACTTTCTTCGCGTTGCCTTTCATCACGGTATTACCCAGGGAAACCTGGCCGTCGCCGCCCATGACGACTTTGCCGTGGCGACGTACTGAAACGATGGTGGTCAAGGGGAGAGTCTCCACGCAGCGGGGCGAAAATGCCCTGATGGAAACTGATATGGGGGTGGTGGGGGTGATTTCAACCTTGGGTGGTTAGGGCGGACGAATGGTGTCTATTGGTCTGACACACTTTCGCGAACACCGAGAAACCAATGTGGGAGGGGGCCCTCCCACATTTGACCCCTGTTGAGCCTGAATCAGCGGCTCTGGCGTTGTTGTAACAACAGGTTGCTAAAGCCGGCGCCAGCCAATTGCTTCTGCGCTACGGTCAATTGTTCGCGGTTGCTGAACGGCCCTACCAACACGCGATACCAGGTCGCGTCCTTCACCGTGCCGGATTCCACCGTCACCGTTTGCCCCAGCAGAATGATCTGCGCACGTACGCGATCCGCATCCGCCTGTTTCGGGAACGAGCCCGCTTGCAGGAAGAATTTGGTCACCGGCGCCGCTTTGGTCTCGGCAACTGGCGGCGCTGGCGGCGGGGTGATGCCGGCCAGTGCCGCTTGAGCGCGGGCGGTGTCGATCTTCGCGGCTTCAGCCGGCGTAACCGGAGTGGTCGGCACTTGTGGCGTCGGCAGGGTTTTCTCCGGCACGGCGTCGGGCGGTACGATCACTTCCGATTCGGGCAGCAGGGTATAGAAGTCATATTTCGGCTTCACGGGTGCGGTCGGGCTCGGCGCCGTCTTATTGGCTTCGGCCATTTTGGTGGCCTTCTGCTGCTCCTGTTTGACCCGTTTGACGTCATCGCCCTGGCCAGGATCCAGCTTCATCAGGAACACGATAAACGCACCGACCGAAAGGCCGATGGCCATCCACAACCAGCCCGGAATCGGCTTCTTTGCCGGGGCCTGGTAGCGGCTGGCGCCGCGCTTGGGTGCAGGTTTTTTCTTGGCGGCCAACTTACATACGCTCCAGAGTTTCCAGGCCCAACAGCTCCAGGCCTTGCTTGAGGGTCCGTCCGGCCAATGCGGCAAGGCGCAGGCGGCTTTGCTTCTGGGCTTCGTCGTCGGCGCTGAGGATCGGGCAGTTCTCATAGAAGCTGGAGAACAGGCCGGCGACTTCATACAGGTAGGTGCACAGGATATGCGGCGTGCCTTTTTCGCCGACGCTGTTCAGCACTTCGCCCAATTGCGCCAGTTTGGCGGCCAGTTCCTGTTCGTGGGGTGCGTCCAGCACGATCCGGCCTTCGACTTCGCTGAAGTCCTTGCCCAGCTTGCGGAATACGCCGGCCACGCGGGTGTAGGCGTACAGCAGGTACGGCGCGGTGTTGCCTTCGAAGTTGAGCATCAGCTCGAAGTTGAAGCTGTAGTCGCTGGTGCGGTGTTTGGACAGGTCGGCGTATTTCACTGCGCCAATGCCCACCACGCGGGCGATGTTGCGCAGGTCAGCTTCGGCCAGTTCCGGGTTCTTTTCCTTCACCAGGTTGTAGGCGCGGTCCTGGGCTTCGTTGAGCAGGTCGATCAGCTTTACGGTGCCGCCGTCGCGGGTCTTGAACGGACGGCCATCGGCGCCGTTCATGGTACCGAAGCCCATGTGTTCCATGAGCATCGGGTGAGTGACGAAGCCCGCACGGCGCGCCACTTCGAACACCTGCTGGAAGTGCAGCGCCTGGCGCTGGTCGACGAAATACAGCGCTCGATCGGCCTTGAGCACGCCACTGCGGTAGCGCACGGCCGCCAGGTCGGTGGTGGCATAGAGATAGCCGCCATCGGCCTTGACGATGATCACCGGCAGCGGCTCGCCGTCGGCAGTCTTGAATTCTTCGAGGAACACGCACTGCGCGCCGTTGCTCTCGACCAGCAGGCCCTTGGCCTTGAGGTCGTTGACTACATTGATCAGGTCGTCGTTGTAGGCGCTTTCGCCCATCACGTCCGCCATGGTCAGCTTGACGTTGAGCAGTTCGTAGATTTCCTGGCAGTGGGACAGCGAGATGTCCCGGAAGCGACCCCACAGCGCCAGGCATTCCTGGTCTCCGGCCTGCAGTTTCACCACCAGGCCACGGGCGCGGTCGGCGAATTCTTCGGACTCGTCGAAGCGCTTTTTGGCGGCGCGGTAGAAGTTTTCCAGGTCCGACAGCTCGTTGCTGGTGATCGGGTTTTCCTGCAGGTAGGCCATCAGCATGCCGAACTGGGTGCCCCAGTCGCCCACGTGGTTCTGACGGATCACGGTGTCGCCGAGGAATTCCAGGACCCGTGCCACGCCATCGCCAATGATGGTCGAACGCAAGTGGCCGACGTGCATCTCTTTGGCAAGGTTGGGTGCCGACAGGTCGATGGCCACGCGCTGAACGGGACCTGCCTTGCGCACGCCGATCTTGGCGTCGGCCAGGGCGGCATCGAGGCGCGAAGCCAATGCCTGGGTGTTCTGGAAGAAGTTGATGAACCCAGGGCCGGCGATTTCGGCCTTGGTCACGCTCTCGTCGACCGGCAGTGCGGCGATGATTTTCTCCGCCAGGTCGCGTGGCTTCATGCCGGCCGGCTTGGACAGCATCATCGCGATGTTGCTGGCGAAGTCGCCGTGGGTCTTGTCGCGGGTGTTTTCCACCTGGATCGCCGGCGTCAGGCCTTCAGGCAACACACCTTCGTTGACGAGTTGGGTGAGGGCTTGTTGGATCAGCTGGCGAATGGTGTCTTTCATGGTGTTCTCTTTCGACCGCAAGCGGCGGCGCGCGATGCGCAGGTGGAAAAACTGGGCATTATCCGTGGCGAGGGCGGGCTTGCCAACCTTCGCGGGACCTGTGGCGTGGGTTAATACAAATCTACCGGGTCTACATCCAACGACCATCGCACCTGTCGGCCGCTGGGCATTTGCTCCAGGGCAAGCAACCAGCTACTTAATAGTCGATGCAGCGGTGCGCGAGACGTTGCCTGCAAGAGTAGTTGAGCGCGATACCGTCCGGCACGGCGCTCCATGGGCGCGGGCACCGGGCCGAGCAGTTCGATGCCGGTGAGGCCCAGTTCGCCGAGCAAACCCTCGGCGATGCTGCAGGCTTCATCCAGAAAACCTTCAGCCTGGCCCGGTTTGTGGGCTTCGGCGCGCAGCAGCGCCAAGTGTGCAAACGGCGGCAGGCCGGCGGAACGGCGTTCGCTCAGTGCCTGCTCGGCGAAGGCGAAATAGCCCTGCTCGGTCAGTTGGATCAGCAAAGGGTGGTCAGCCAGGTGCGTCTGGATAATCACCTTGCCCGGCTCCTCTGCGCGCCCGGCGCGACCCGCGACCTGCACGATCAACTGCGCCATGCGCTCGCTGGCGCGGAAGTCGCCGGAGAACAAACCGCCGTCGGCGTCGAGGATCGACACCAGGGTCACCCGTGGAAAGTGGTGGCCTTTGGCGAGCATCTGCGTACCCACCAGGATGCACGGCTGGCCTTTCTGAATGGTGGCGAACAGCTGATTCATCGCGTCCTTGCGCGACGTGCTGTCGCGGTCGACCCGCAGTACCGGGTAATCCGGGAACAGAATGCCCAGGCGTTCTTCGGCACGTTCGGTGCCTGCGCCCACTGGTCGCAGGTCGACTTTGCCGCACTGCGGACAGTGGCGGGGCACCCGTTCTACATGGCCGCAGTGGTGGCAGCGCAGTTCGCCGTGGCGTTGGTGCACGGTCATGCGTGCGTCGCAGCGCTCGCATTCAGACATCCAGCCGCAGTCATGGCACAGCAGCGTCGGTGCAAAGCCCCGGCGGTTGAGAAATACCAAAACCTGCTGGCCGGCGGCGAGGGTCTGGCCGATGGCTTGCTGCATCGGCCCTGAAATACCGCTGTCCAGCGGACGGCTTTTGACGTCCAGGCGCAGGAATCGTGGTTGCTTGGCGCCGCCGGCACGCTCATTCAGGCGTAGGAGGCCATACCGACCGGTGTAGGCGTTGTGCAGGCTTTCCAGGGACGGGGTGGCAGAACCGAGCACAATCGGAATGCCTTCCTGGCGTGCGCGCACCAGCGCCAGGTCGCGGGCGTGGTAGCGCAGGCCTTCCTGCTGTTTATAGGAGCCGTCGTGCTCTTCGTCGATGATGATCAGGCCCGGGTTCTTCATCGGCGTGAACAGCGCCGAGCGGGTGCCGATAATAATGTCGGCCTCGCCATCCCGCGCCGCCAGCCAGGACTCCAGGCGCTCACGGTCGTTGACCGCCGAGTGCACCAGGGCGATGCGCGCATTGAAGCGCTGCTCGAAACGCGCCAGGGTTTGCGGGCCGAGGTTGATCTCCGGGATCAATACCAGCGCCTGCTTGCCGGCTTGCAGGGTTTCGCGGATCAACTGCAAATAGACTTCGGTCTTGCCGCTGCCGGTGACGCCGGCCAGCAGGAACGCATGGAAACTGTCGAAACCTGCGCGAATCGCTTCATACGCTGCGCGTTGCTCGGGGTTGAGCGGCAATTCCGGCTGGGCCAGCCAGTGTTCGTGGCGCGGATCGGGGGTGTGCTTGCGGATTTCCACCTGCACCAGGCCTTTGGCGAGCAGCAGGTCGAGGCTGTCCTTGCTCAGCATCAGCTTGCTCAAGAGCTGATGCGCCACGCCGTGGGGATGCTGCGCCAGCGTGGCCAGGGCTTCACGTTGGCGCGGGGCGCGGGCGATGCGCGGGTCGTCGAGGCGTGCACCGGGCACTGTCGACCAGAATCGTTCCTGGCGTGCTTCAGCCAACTCGCCCTGGCGCAACAGCACCGGCAGCGCCCAGCTCAGGGTGTCGCCCAGGCTGTGCTGGTAATACTGGGCGGTCCACAGGCACAGCTTGAACAGTGCGGGTGGCAATGGCGCGGTGGCGTCCAGGATCGCCAGGGCCGGTTTGAGCTTCTCGGCGGGGACTTCGCTGTGATCGGCGACTTCTATCAGGACGCCGATCATTTCCCGTCGGCCAAAAGGTACGCGCACGCGCATGCCTGGCTGCAATTGCGCTCGCAGCACCCCGGCCGGGGCCCGGTAGTCGAACAGGCGGCGCAGGGGCGAGGGCAGGGCTAGGCGCAAAATGGCGTCGGGCACGCGGGGTTCCATAGTAAGGAGGGTGATGAGCAAGGGCGGGAGCCTAGCAGACGGGGGAAGGCTTGGGTATGCCACGGTTTTCTGATGAAAGGGGCTTTTATGTGGGGAATCGGCCGTAAGGTCCGCTTGCGCGTTTAAAAAGGTCTGGTAGAATCCGCGGCCTAATTACGTGCGGTATTCGACAATAGTGTCGAGTGGCGGCACGCTAGCCCGAGGAAGTGCCATGAAAGCCGATATCCATCCAGCGTACGAAACCATCGAAGTAACCTGCAGCTGCGGCAACAAGTTCGAAACTCGCTCGAACCTGTGCAAGCCACTGGGTACTGACGTATGCAACGAGTGCCACCCGTTCTACACCGGTAAGCAGAAGACTCTGGACACCGGCGGCCGCGTACAGCGCTTCGCAGATCGCTTTGGTGCTTTCGGCAAGAAGCCTGCTACTCCAGCAGAGTAAGGCTCAAGAGCCTTATGGGCTTTTGCCAGCTGTTAAAAAAGGCGTCCCTTGCGGGCGCCTTTTTTATGCCTGGGATTTGGCTGTCGGCCGCCCACGCGCAGGTGTTTTGCCCTGTACCGACGTCTGCGGCCCAGGTCGACGTGCAGCGTGTAGTGGATGGCGATACGGTGCGTCTCAAGGATGGCCGGAGCGTGCGGATGATCGGCCTCAATGCGCCGGAGACGGGTAAAAGGGGGCGCACCGACGAGCCGTATGCTGTGGCCGCACGCCAGCGTCTGCAGGCATTGGTGGCTGCCAGCGGCGGCCGCGTTGGCCTGGTACCGGGGCGTGAACCCAAAGACCATTACGGTCGTACCCTGGCCCACCTTTATGGTGCCGACGGCGAGAACCTGGAGGCGCAATTGCTGGCTGAGGGCCTGGGATTCCAAGTGGGGGTCGCGCCCAATGTGGATCTCGTCGCCTGCCAGCAGGCTGCGGAAAACAGCGCCCGTCAGGCACGTCTGGGCCTCTGGCGGCAATCGCCGGTGCAGCCCGTGGCACAGCTCAAGCAATCCGGCTTTGCCTTGGTCAGTGGTCGGGTGAACAAGATCGAGCGCAATCGCGGCGGTGTCTGGATCGAATTGCAGGGTTCACTGGTATTACGCATTGCACCCGATCTGGCCCGTCAATTCGACAGCAGCTTGCTCAATGGTCTGCAAGGCAAGACAGTCGAGGCGCGTGGCTGGGTGCAGAATCGCGCCAGGCGCGGCGGCCTGAAACGCGGTCAGGCGCGCTGGCTGTTGCCGCTGACCGATTCCGGCATGATTAAAACGACGTTTGAATAAATAATTGTAGACATTTTTTAAGTCGATTGTGAACAGTCTAGCCCTTGTATCCCGTGGCTTTAGACTAAAGTACGTCGCTGCGGGGCCTTGACACCCGTGACTGCCCAGTCTTGTAGGGGCTTTACGACACGAGTATCCTCGGCGGTCCGTCGACCAACAGTAAAAGCGGAATGCCGATATGTCTGATTTGAAAACTGCCGCTCTCGAATATCATGCCCATCCTCGTCCAGGAAAGCTGAGTGTAGAGCTCACCAAAGCCACTGCCACTGCCCGCGATCTGTCGTTGGCCTACAGCCCTGGCGTGGCTGAGCCCGTACGTGAAATCGCTCGTGACCCTGAGCTGGCTTACAAGTACACCGGCAAGGGCAACCTGGTTGCAGTGATTTCCGATGGCACCGCGATTCTCGGCCTGGGCAACCTCGGCCCATTGGCATCCAAGCCAGTGATGGAAGGTAAGGGCGTGCTGTTCAAGCGCTTCGCCGGTATTGACGTTTTCGACATCGAAGTCGACTCCGAAAGCCCGCAGGCCTTCATCGACACCGTCAAGCGCATCTCCATCACTTTCGGTGGCATCAACCTGGAAGACATCAAGGCACCTGAGTGCTTCGAGATCGAAAAGGCCCTGATCGAGCAGTGTGACATTCCGGTATTCCACGATGACCAGCACGGCACCGCGATCGTTACCGCGGCCGGCATGATCAACGCCCTGGAAATCGCTGGCAAAACCCTGTCCGACGCCAAGATCGTCTGCCTGGGCGCCGGTGCTGCGGCCATCTCCTGCATGAAGCTGATCGTGAGCATGGGCGCCAAGCTGGAAAACATCTACATGGTCGACAGCAAGGGCGTGATCCAGTCCGAGCGTACCGACCTGAACCAATACAAGGCGATGTTTGCCCACCCGTCCTCCAAGCGCACCCTGGCTGACGCCCTTGACGGTGCAGACGTGTTCGTTGGCCTGTCCGGCCCGAACCTGCTGAGCGCTGAAGGCCTGAAGTCCATGGCGGCCAACCCGATCGTGTTCGCCTGCTCCAACCCTGATCCGGAAATCGCTCCGGAACTGGCTCACGCCACCCGTAGCGACGTGATCATGGCCACCGGCCGTTCGGACTACCCGAACCAGGTCAACAACGTTCTGGGCTTCCCGTTCATCTTCCGTGGTGCCCTGGACGTTCGCGCCAAACGCATCAACGAAGAGATGAAAGTGGCTGCCGCCAACGCCCTGCGTGAACTGGCCAAACTGCCAGTGCCTCAGGACGTGTGCGACGCCTACGGCGGCGCCAAGCTGGAATTCGGCCGTGAGTACATCATTCCGAAACCAATGGACAAGCGCCTGATCACCCTGATCTCCGATGCCGTGGCCAAAGCCGCCATCGAGACCGGTGTGGCCACCCTGCCGTATCCGAAGAACTACCCGCTGCAAAGCGTGGATGATGTGTTCAACGGCTAAGCCGTTGTAGCGCACCAACAAAAAGCCCCGGCTCGTGAGAGTCGGGGCTTTTTGCTGTGTGGTAATTAATTTGAGCCTTGTGAATATCTGAATGTGGGAGGGGGCTTGAGGTCCAGGTTAGAACAGGTCGATCGGCGCCGCCTCGTCCGCCGGCAGCGGGCTGCCCGGTGCAACGCCGTTACCCAGTTCATTGACCGAAGGCGGCGTGTCTTCGCTCTTGAACAGTTCGAAGTACGCGTTCGGCGTGCTTGGCGATGCCGCACGGCCACTCACCGGGTCGATCCGCAGGCTGAGGATGCCTTCCGGCTCCGGCTGGGTATGCAGCGGCTTGTCCTTCAGCGCCGCGCCCATGTAGCTCATCCAGATCGGCAGCGCGACCGTGCCGCCGAACTCGCGACGACCGAGGCTTTCCGGCTGGTCGTAACCGGTCCACACGGTGGTCACGTAGTCGGCGTTATAGCCGGAGAACCAGGCATCCTTGGATTCGTTGGTGGTACCGGTCTTGCCCGCAATGTCCGCACGGCCCAGGGCCAGGGCACGGCGGCCGGTGCCTTTTTTGATCACGTCTTCGAGGATGCTGTTAAGGATGTACGTGGTCCGGCCATCCACGATGCGCTCGGCCACGGCGGGTGCCTGCGGCTCCGGTGCAGCAGCATTTGCGGCTGGCGCAGCGCCTGGGGTTGGCTCAATGGTGATGCCGCCATTGCTCGGCGCTGCCAGCCCGTCAGTGGCTGCCACACCGTTGACCACATCGCCCGGCACTCGCGGCGGGTTGGCGGTGAACAGGGTATCGCCATTGCGGCTTTCGATCTTGTCGATCAGGTACGGCGTGATCTTGTAGCCGCCGTTGGCAAACGTGCTCCAGCCGGTAGCGATTTCCATCGGTGTGAGCGTCGCGGTGCCGAGGGCCAGGGACAGGTTCGGCGGCAGGTCCGACTTGTTGAAGCCAAAGCGCGTGATGTAGTCGATGGTCTTGCCAACGCCCATCGCCTGCAGCAAGCGGATCGATACCAGGTTGCGCGACTTGTACAGCGCCTCGCGGATACGGATCGGGCCGAGGAAGGTGTTGGTGTCGTTCTTCGGGCGCCAGACCTTGTCCAGGTACTCGTCGACAAATACGATCGGCGCGTCGTTGACCAGGCTGGCAGCGGTGTAGCCGTTATCCAGTGCGGCGCTGTAGATGAACGGCTTGAAACTTGAGCCCGGCTGACGCTTGGCCTGTGTGGCGCGGTTGTAGTTGCTCTGCTCGAAGGCGAAGCCACCCACCAGGGCGCGGATTGCGCCGTTCTGCGGGTCCAGCGAGACCAGCGCGCCTTGGGCCAGCGGTACCTGGCTGAATTTCAGGCTGTCGTCTTTTTGGCGTAACACGCGGATCAGGTCACCCACTTGGGCCACGTCCGACGGCTGCTTGGGCATCGGCCCCATGCTGTTGGTATTCAGGAATGGGCGCGCCCACTTCATGCTGTCCCAGGCGACATGGGCTTCGCCGGCACGGGTCAATACTTGCACGCCGTCTTTCTTCACCTGGGTCACGATGGCCGGCTCCAGGCCACTGATTGCGCGTTGTTTGCCCAGCTCGGTGGTCCAGGCGCTCAGGGTTTTGCCCGGCAGGCGCGATTCAGGGCCACGGTAGCCGTGGCGCTGGTCGTAGGTGATCAGGCCCGAATGCACTGCGTCATTGGCGATGTCCTGCAAGTCGCTCGGAACCGTCGTGGTCACGCGGAAACCTTCGGTGTAGGCCTCGCTGCCATAACGGCCGACCATCTCGGCACGCGCCATTTCAGCAATATAGGGGGCGTTCACTTCCGGCGTCGGCACGTGATAGCTGGCGTTCAGCGGCTCGGCTATCGCGTTCTCATAAGCGGCTTGGTCGATCTTGCCCAGTTTGTACATGCGCCCCAGGATCCAGTCGCGGCGCTCTTTGCTGCGCGCCGGGTTGGCCAGGGGGTTGAAGCGCGAAGGCGCCTTGGGCAGGCCGGCAATCATCGCCATCTGCGCCAGGCTGGCGTCGCGAATGGACTTGCCGTAGTACACCTGGGACGCGGCTTCGATGCCGTAGGCGCGGTTGCCCAGGTAGATCTTGTTGACGTACAGCTCAAGGATCTCGTCCTTGGTCAGCTGACGTTCGATCTGCAATGCCAGCAGGATCTCGGTGGCTTTGCGCGAAAAGCTGCGTTCGCTGGTGAGGAAGAAATTCTTCGCCACCTGCATGGTGATCGTGCTGCCACCCGATTGAATGTGTCCGCTTTTTACCAATTGCGTGGCGGCGCGCACCAGGCTGCTGGGGTCGACGCCATAGTGATTGGCAAAATTATCGTCTTCGGCAGACAGCAGGGCGCTGATGAAATTGGGCGGAATGTCGGCAAAACGGATCGGTGTGCGGCGCATTTCGCCGAACTCCGCGATCAGTTTTTCATCGCTGCTGTAGACCCGCAAAGGAATCTGCAACTGGATACTTCTGAGTGCCTCTACGGAGGGCAAACCCGGACTAAGGTAGAGGTAGGCCCCGCTGAGTACGAGCAGCAGCCCGCAGACGATCGCGACAATGGAGTACCCGAAAAACTTCAGCAGACGAATCAAGGCTTTTGGATTTCCAGAGAAAAGAATGGGTTACGCGTCGGGGCATGCATGGCAAACGATGGATCAACCCGAGCTGCAGATAAAAAGCGGGGAAAAACGCTGGGCATTAAAGCATTTTTCGCCTTGGGGCGTCATTCGCGGCGCTTGAACAAGTCGACCGAATGCAGGGTGTACAACAGCAATCAGGCGGTATGACAGGCAAAGTTTTAGGGAGTTTTATGGGAAAGGGATTTTTCAGGCGAAAAGTCGACACCGTCCTGGGTGTCGACATCAATGAAACGGCGATCAAAGTGGTTGAATTGAGCCGTTCAGCCAGCGGTTACACCGTGAAAGGCTACGCCACACAAGGGCTGCCGGCTCATGCGGTAGTCGACGGCACCTTGCTGGACCTGGAAGGCATAGGGCAGGCGCTGCACCTGGCTGTGTCCAGGCTGCATACGTCTGCCAGGCAGGCGGCGGTTGCCGTGGCGGGCCCTTCGGTCATTACGCGGGTAATCGAAGTGCAGGCGGGGCTCGACGACGACGAAATGGCGCGCAGGATTCAAGCGGAGGCGGATCAATACATCCCTTACCCGCTGGAGGAGGTGGCGCTGGACTTTCAGGTGCAGGGGATGTCGGAGCAGGATCCGACTCGGGTCGAAGTATTGCTGGCGGCATGTCTGAAGGAGCATGTCGAGGCCCGTGAAGCAGTTTTGGCCCTGGCGGGGCTGGTTGCCGGTGTGGTCGATGTCGAAGGGTTTGCATTGGCGCGCGCTTGCAGTCAGGATTTCGCCAGCTTCACACCGGGCCATCGAGTCGATGGTAAACAGTGGGTCGTGGATGCCCCAGTGATGGGAGTCGCTTGCGGGTTGGCCCTGAGGAGTTTCGCTGGATGACACGAATCAATCTTTTGCCTTGGCGCCAGGCGCTGGCGGAACGGCGGCGTAAATATTTCCTGATGCTGCTGGCGGCGTTTGCCTGCGTGGCGCTCGCAGCGGTGTGGCTGGCGGATCAGGTGATCGACCAGGCCATCGACCGGCAGGTGACACGAAACAATCATGCGGCCAAGGACGTCGCCGTCCTGGACTCGCGCATCAAGACCATTGACGACCTGCAGATGCAAAGCCAGCAACTGGCAGAACGCATGAAGGTTGTGCAGGACCTGCACGATAATCGCTCTGCCGGCGCACAGTTGCTGGATCAACTGGCCCGTGCGGTGCCTGATGGCGTGCACTTGCATGAGGTTGTGGCCAAGGGCGATACCGTGAGTATCAGCGGCAGTGCCGAGTCCAGCCAGGACATTGCCCAGTTGATGCGTCGCCTTGAAGCCTCCGAAGGCGCTCATTCCACACGCCTGCAGCATGTGCGAACCGAGGGCACTCGCGGTAACAATGAATTCCAGTTGATGGTGCGCCAGGGAGAATCCTCCGAGGCCCAGCCATGAGCCTGCCCAGGCTCGAATTTTCCGTGCTGACTCACCACGCTGCAAAATGGCCCTTATCTGGCAGGGTTCTGCTGGGCTGTGCGCTGGCCGCTGTGGTACTGGCGGTGGGCGACCTTGTATACCTGGGCCCGTCGCGGGAGCGGCTGCATCAGGTCGAGGTGCAGGAAGCTGCCTTGCAGCAGCAACACGCGGAAAAAACCGTCTTGGCCAACAGCCTTAAAGAGCAGGCTCGCCAGTTCCAACTGATGCAGGAGCAGGTCAGTGGGCTTTTGCAGCAATTGCCTGGTGAGTCCGAAATGCCCGGTTTGCTGGAGGATGTTGCGCGGTTGGCATTGGCCAACGGGTTGGTGATAGAGAGCATTGCGCCGTTGGATGAGCAGCCTCGGCCGGTCTATAACGAGCAGCCCGTTCAACTCGGTGTCACCGGCGCCTATCACGACCTCGCGACGTTTGTGAGTGCCCTGAGTGGCCTGTCACGTTTCGCCACGGTGCATGATGTTGCGCTGCGACGAGATGGCAAGCTGCTGAGCCTTGATCTGGTGGTTAAGAGCTATTGGCACAGGCAGCAAGGCGTTAAACGACGTGCGCCTGCCATGCAAGGGCAATCCTTTGTCTATAACGCCTCCGGTCTTCGTGATCCGTTCCAGCCCCTTGCCTTGCATGTCGATCATGCACCTGGCCGGGCAGCTGTCGCCCCAGACCCCGCTCGCCCGCGTGGTGTTCTGGAAAGCCTCGCAGTGGATCAGTTCAGCATGGTCGGCACATTGTCTCGTGGGCCGCAGCTCTTCGTCCTGCTGCGCCAGGCGTCGACGGTGCATCGCCTGGCGGTCGGGGATTTCCTGGGGCCGGATCACGGTCGGATCACGGCGATTCATGACGGCCACATAGAATTGGTGGAGTTGTTCCCCGATGAACAGGGTGCATGGCTGGAGCGCCCGCGAACCCTCGTACTAAACCTCAACACATAACGGAATCAAACAATGAAAAGGACTTTCTCGTCCTTCGGTGTGGCGCTATGGATAGCGTTCACGGCACCGATGGCTGCTGCTGTGCCCAATCGTGTGGATCTCATCCAGCTACCGCCCCCCGGCAATGCGCTGTCGGGTGCCTATACAGGTGACAAGCTGAGTCTCAACTTCCAGGACATCGGCCTGCGCGCTGTATTGCAGCAAATCGCAGACGTGGCAGGCCTCAATCTGGTGGCCAGCGACGACGTGCAGGGCTCCATCACCCTGCGCCTTAGGGACGTGCCTTGGGATCAGGCATTGGATCTGGTGCTGCAAACCAAAGGCTTGGACAAGCGCATAAAGGCCGGCGTCCTGCTGGTGGCGCCCGCTGAGGAACTGGCTGCTCGTGAACTGCTGACGCTGGAGTCGCGTAAGCAGATGGCCGACCTGGCGCCGCTGCGCCGTGAGTTGTTGCAGGTCAACTACGCCAAGGCGTCAGACCTGGCCAAGCTTTTCCAGTCGGTGAGCGGCTTTGAAGGCACGACGGATGAGCGCGGTTCAGTCGCCGTGGATGATCGCACCAATAACATCATTGCCTACCAGACCGGTGAGCGGCTGGAAGAGCTAAGGCGGATCGTCGCGCAATTGGACATCCCGGTACGCCAGGTGATGATCGAGGCGCGGATTGTCGAGGCCAATGTCGATTACGACAAAAGCCTGGGTGCGCGCTGGGGCGGGCGACTCAATCGAGGCAATTGGGCTGCCGGAGGTATCCAGAAGCCTCTTCCGGACGGAGCCCAAGCCCCGGAAAATCCGCCCAGCTCGCCGTTTGTAGATCTGGGCTCGCTCACGGGTACCTCAGGTCTTGGTATCGCGTATATCACCGACAACCTGCTACTGGACCTGGAGCTGACCGCCATGGAGAAAACCGGTAATGGCGAAATCGTCTCGCAGCCCAAGGTGGTCACCTCCGACAAGGAAACCGCACGAATTTTGAAGGGCACCGAAATTCCCTACCAGGAATCCACCTCCCAGGGTGCTACGTCAGTGTCGTTCAAGGAGGCCTCCCTGTCATTGGAGGTCACCCCGCAAATCACCCCCGATGATCACGTGATCATGGTGGTCAAGGTCACCAAGGATGAGCCCGACTACCTCAACAAACTCAACGACGTACCGCCGATCAAGAAAAACGAGGTCAACGCCAAGGTGCTGGTCAAGGATGGCGAGACCATCGTCATTGGCGGGGTTTTCTCCAATACCCAAAGCAAAGTGGTAGATAAAGTGCCATTTTTGGGCGATGTGCCGTATCTTGGCCGCCTTTTCCGGCGCGATGTGGTGGCGGATAAAAAATCCGAGCTGCTGGTATTCCTGACTCCGCGTATTATGAATAACCAGGCGATTGCTGTGAGTCGTTGATTCTGTGCGAAATTTGATTCTTGTAGGACCGATGGGGGCTGGAAAAAGCACCATCGGCCGTTTGCTGGCCAAAGAGCTGCGCCTGCCATTCAAAGATTCCGACAAGGAAATTGAATTGCGCACGGGTGCCAATATCCCATGGATCTTCGATAAGGAAGGCGAGTTGGGCTTTCGTGACCGTGAGCAGGCGATGATCGCCGAGCTTTGCGGCTGCGATGGCGTGGTATTGGCCACCGGCGGTGGCGCGGTGATGCGCGATGAAAACCGTCGTGCGCTGCATGCCGGTGGTCGGGTGGTCTATCTGCATGCGTCGGTTGAGCAGCAGGTGGGCCGCACCGCCCGTGATCGAAATCGCCCGTTGCTGCGCACGGCCAACCCGGAAAAAACCTTGCGCGACCTGCTCACGCTCCGCGATCCGCTGTATCGGGAAATCGCCGATCTGGTGGTGGAAACCGATGAGCGGCCTCCGCGGATGGTGGTCCTCGACATTCTTGAGCGCCTGCAACGGCTGCCACCCCGTTAAAGACAAGCTCGAAATGCGCTATTCTCGGCGGCGCGCTATCACCCTGCAGGGTGTGGCGTAGAGCCATCAGGCGGTGTCGGATCTCGACGCTGCCGATCGTCAACACATCTTCAACGCGGGGACACATGCAGACACTTAAGGTCGATCTAGGCGAGCGCAGCTACCCGATCCATATTGGCGAAGGTCTGCTGGACCAGCCCGAGTTGCTCGCACCGCATATTGCCGGGCGGCAAGTGGCGATCATCTCCAACGAAACGGTCGCGCCGCTGTATCTTGAGCGTCTGAGCCGCAGCCTGGCGGCGTACTCAGTGATCTCCGTGATTCTGCCCGACGGCGAAGCCCATAAGAACTGGGAAACCCTGCAACTGATTTTTGATGGCCTGCTCACCGCACGCCATGATCGCCGCACCACCGTCATTGCCCTGGGCGGCGGTGTGATCGGCGACATGGCGGGCTTTGCAGCAGCCTGCTACCAGCGTGGTGTGGACTTCATCCAGGTGCCGACCACCCTGTTGTCCCAGGTCGATTCGTCGGTGGGCGGCAAGACCGGCATCAATCACCCGCTGGGCAAGAATATGGTCGGCGCGTTCTACCAGCCCCAGGCCGTACTGATCGACACCGCGACCCTCAACACCTTGCCGCCGCGCGAGCTGTCTGCGGGCCTGGCGGAAGTCATCAAGTACGGGCTGATCTGCGATGAGCCGTTCCTGACCTGGCTGGAAGAACACGTGGACGCCCTGCGCGGCCTCGACCAGGTCGCACTGACCGAAGCTATTTCCCGCTCCTGCGCCGCCAAGGCGTTGGTGGTCAATGCTGACGAACGGGAGTCCGGTGTACGGGCTACCCTGAACCTGGGCCATACCTTCGGCCATGCGATCGAAACGCACATGGGCTATGGTGTGTGGTTGCATGGTGAAGCCGTAGCGGCTGGCACGGTAATGGCACTTGAGATGTCGCAACGCCTGGGCTGGATCAGCGCCCAGGAGCGTGATCGCGGTATCCGCCTGTTCCAGCGCGCCGGCCTGCCGGTGATTCCGCCTGAGGAAATGACCGAGGCGGACTTCCTCGAACATATGGCGATAGACAAGAAAGTGATCGACGGTCGACTGCGACTGGTACTGCTGCGCCACATGGGTGAAGCGGTGGTGACCGACGATTATCCGAAAGAGATTTTACAGGCCACGCTGGGAGCGGATTACCGCGCCCTGGCCCAGCTTAAAGGTTAATAAGATCCCGATGACTAGTTTGCATGCCGACGAGGCGTTCCTCGGCCATTACCACTTAAGCCACGACCCTTTTGCTCCGCGGGTGCCTGGTTTCAAATTCTTTCCGGCCCAGCGCAAGCCGGTGCTCGGGCAACTGCACCACCTCGCACGCTACAGCCAGTTGCTGTTGGTTGTAACCGGCCCGTTGGGTAGCGGCAAAACCTTGCTGCGCCAAGCCCTGGTTGCCAGTACCAACAAGCAATCGGTGCAAAGTGTGGTGGTGTCGGCCCGTGGCAACGGCGATGCGGCCGGCGTGCTGCGCCAGGTTGCACAGTCCCTGGACGTGTCCACTGCCGAACCGAGCGCGATCCTCAAGCAGATCGTGCAACTGGGCCTCACCGGCCAGGAAGTCTACCTGCTGGTGGATGACGCCGAGCAGCTCGACGAATCTGCCCTGGAAGCGCTGTTGGCGCTGGCGGCTGGTACGCCGGAAGGTCGTCCCCATGTGTTCCTGTTCGGTGAGTCGTCGCTGATCGCCGATCTGGAGCAGATCAGCGGTGATCAGGAGCTGTTCCACGTCATCGAATTGCAGCCGTACGAAGAAGAGGAAACCCGCGAATACCTGGCTCAACGCCTCGAAGGCGCCGGGGCCGGTATCGAACTTTTCACGGCAAATCAGATCTCTGATATTCACGAAAGCTCCGACGGCTGGCCTGGCACCATCAACCAGGTTGCCCGCGATGCAATGATCGAAGCCATGATTGCCAGCCGCTCCGCGGTCAAGCGTCCAAAGATGGGGTTCACTATGCCTAAGAAGCACGTACTGGCGATTTCTGCCGTTGTCGTGGTCGCTGTTGCCGCCGCCTGGTTGATCCCGGGTCGCAACAAGGCGCCGACCACCGCCAGCGCGCCAACCGAACAGGCGCAGTTGCCACTGGGCAAGCCTACGCCGAATGTCGAGTTCGCCAACTCCGGCCAACCGACCAACCTGCCAATGGTGGGTCAGCCTGTGATGCGCGGCCCGCTCGCCGAAGAGGCCGGTGGGATCTCCGAAGGCGACGACGGCGTACCGGTAGAGGGCTCCAGCGCCACACCACCGACCGTCACGACCACCGCGCCACCTGCGGGCGTGCCAGCGGGTCAGCCTGCCACCAAGCCAGCCGCCGTGCCGACACCGGCGCCAACCATCGCAACTGCCAAGCCTGCACCTGTCACCAAGCCCGTAGCGCCCGCTCCGGCAGCCAAGCCTGCGCCAGTGACCAAGCCTGTGGAAAAACCTGCCACCGTCGCCAAGGCAGGCGCCGCCGGCAGCAGTTGGTACGCCAGCCAGCCGACCGGCAACTTCGTGGTGCAGATCCTCGGCACCAGCTCCGAAGCCAACGCCCAGGCGTTCGTGAAAGAGCAGGGCGGCGAGTACCGTTATTTCAAGAAAGTGCTCAACGGCAAGCCTCTCTACGTGATCACCTACGGCAACTTCGCAAGCCGTGCCGCAGCTGATTCTGCGATCAAAACCTTGCCAGCGAAGGTTCAGGCTGGTAAACCTTGGCCTCGCACTGTTGCCAGCGTTCAACAAGAACTCGCAACAACTCGCTGAAGATCCGGCGGCCTTACCCAGGCCGCCCTCCCGGCACCTCAAAATTAAAACCGCAAGTGCGTGCTGCCCTCAAGGCCGCGCGCTTTGTGGTGTCTGCGTCACAGTGGCTTTTGAGTCGTAGCGGTCAGAATTAAAAAAGTTTTGACTAGCACAGCATATCGCTTTAAACCTTTCATAAATGCGACATAGATTTGCGACATTTCGTCGCTAAATTTGTGAGCGTCTGTGTCGGTGTGTACAATGACCTCCCTTTTGCCCCCGCTAAGCCGGCGTACGTTCGGCGTGGAAGGTAACCGGTTGAATTGAAAAGAAATTTGCCTCGGTATAAGAGGCAGCCTGGTGAGAAAGTGTCTATGAAAGCAGGTCTGTACCAACCCGATGAATTCAAGGATAACTGCGGTTTCGGCCTGATAGCCCACATGCAGGGCGAGCCCAGTCATACCCTTTTGCAAACGGCCATCGAGGCCCTGACCTGCATGACCCACCGCGGTGGGATCAACGCTGACGGCAAGACCGGTGACGGTTGCGGCTTGCTGATTCAAAAGCCCGACCAATTCCTGCGCGCTGTCGCCAAAGAGCATTTTGCGGTCGACCTGCCCAAGCAGTACGCCGTGGGCATGGTGTTTTTCAACCAGGACCCGGTCAAAGCCGAAGCTGCTCGCGAGAACATGAACCGCGAGATTGCCGCTGCCGGACTGCAGCTTGTCGGCTGGCGCAAAGTGCCCATCGACACCAGCGTGCTCGGCCGCCTGGCCCTGGAGCGCCTGCCGCAGATCGAACAAGTGTTCATCGCAGGTGACGGCCTGAGCGACCAGGACATGGCGATCAAGCTGTTCACGTCCCGTCGCCGCTCGTCGGTGCTTAACGCCGCCGATACCGACCACTACATCTGCAGCTTTTCCCACAAGACCATCATTTATAAAGGCCTGATGATGCCGGCGGACTTGACCGCCTTCTATCCAGACCTGAGCGATGAGCGCCTGCAAACCGCGATCTGCGTGTTCCACCAGCGCTTCTCCACCAACACCCTGCCGAAATGGCCGCTGGCCCAGCCGTTCCGCTTCCTCGCCCACAACGGCGAGATCAACACCATCACCGGCAACCGCAACTGGGCCGTGGCCCGTCGCACCAAGTTCGCCAATGACCTGATGGACCTGGAAGAACTCGGCCCGCTGGTCAACCGCGTCGGTTCCGACTCCTCCAGCATGGACAACATGCTCGAACTGATGGTCACCGGCGGCATCGACCTGTTCCGTGGCGTGCGCATGATCATTCCGCCTGCGTGGCAGAACGTCGAAACCATGGACCCGGACCTGCGTGCATTCTACGAGTACAACTCGATGCACATGGAGCCGTGGGACGGCCCGGCCGGCGTGGTCATGACCGACGGCCGCTACGCGGTATGCCTGCTCGACCGTAACGGTCTGCGCCCGGCGCGTTGGGTCACCACCACCAACGGCTTCATTACCCTCGCGTCGGAAATTGGCGTGTGGAACTACAAGCCGCAAGACGTCATTGCCAAAGGCCGCGTAGGCCCTGGCCAGATCCTGGCCGTGGACACCGAAACCGGGCAGATCCTCGACACCGACGCCATCGACAACCGCTTGAAGTCCCGTCACCCGTACAAGCAATGGCTGCGCAAGAACGCCCTGCGCATCCAGGCGACCATGGAAGACAACGATCACGGTTCGGCTTTCTACGACGTCGACCAGCTCAAGCAGTACATGAAGATGTACCAGGTCACGTTCGAAGAGCGCGACCAGGTGCTGCGTCCACTCGGCGAGCAAGGCTACGAGGCGGTCGGTTCCATGGGCGATGACACGCCGATGGCCGTGCTGTCCCAGCGCGTGCGCACGCCGTACGACTATTTCCGCCAGCAGTTCGCCCAGGTGACCAACCCACCGATCGACCCGCTGCGCGAAGCCATCGTGATGTCCCTGGAAGTGTGCCTCGGTGCCGAGCGCAACATCTTCCAGGAATCGCCTGAGCACGCCTCCCGCGTGATCCTCAGCTCGCCTGTGATTTCGCCGGCCAAGTGGCGTTCGTTGATGACCCTGGATCGCCCGGGCTTCGACCGCCAGATCATCGACCTGAACTACGACGAAGCCCTCGGCCTTGAAGCCGCTGTGCGCAACGTCGCCGACCAGGCCGAAGAAGCCGTGCGCGCCGGTCGTACCCAGATCGTGCTGACCGACCGCCATATCGCGCCGGGCAAGCTGCCGATCCACGCTTCACTGGCCACCGGTGCAGTGCACCACCGGCTGACCGAAAAAGGCCTGCGCTGCGACTCCAACATCCTCGTGGAAACCGCCACCGCCCGCGACCCGCATCACTTCGCGGTGTTGATCGGCTTCGGCGCCTCGGCGGTGTACCCGTTCCTGGCTTACGAAGTGCTGGGCGACCTGATCCGTACCGGTGAAGTACTGGGCGACCTCTATGAGGTGTTCAAGAACTACCGTAAAGGCATCACCAAAGGCCTGCTGAAGATCCTGTCGAAGATGGGCATCTCCACTGTCACGTCTTATCGCGGCGCTCAATTGTTCGAAGCCATCGGCCTGTCCGAAGAAGTCTGCGACCTGAGCTTCCGTGGCGTGCCAAGCCGCATCAAGGGTGCGCGTTTCGTCGACATCGAAGCCGAACAGAAAGCCCTGGCAGCCGAAGCCTGGAGCGCGCGCAAGCCGATCCAGCAAGGCGGCCTGCTAAAGTTCGTGCACGGTGGCGAATACCACGCGTACAACCCGGACGTGGTCAGCACCCTGCAAGCCGCCGTGCAGCAGGGCGACTACGCCAAGTTCAAGGAATACACCTCGCTGGTGGATAACCGCCCGGTGTCGATGATTCGCGACCTGTTCAAGGTGAAGACCCTGGACACGCCGATGGACATCAGTGAAGTCGAGCCGCTGGAATCGATCCTCAAGCGCTTCGACTCCGCCGGTATCTCCCTGGGCGCCTTGTCGCCTGAGGCGCACGAAGCCCTGGCCGAAGCCATGAACCGCCTGGGTGCGCGTTCCAACTCCGGCGAAGGCGGCGAAGACCCGGCGCGCTACGGCACTATCAAGAGCTCGAAAATCAAGCAAGTGGCCACTGGTCGTTTCGGTGTGACCCCGGAATACCTGGTTAACGCAGAAGTGCTGCAGATCAAGGTTGCCCAGGGCGCCAAGCCCGGTGAAGGCGGGCAACTGCCAGGGGGCAAGGTCAACGGTCTGATCGCCAAGCTGCGTTATGCAGTGCCAGGCGTGACCCTGATTTCGCCACCGCCGCACCACGACATCTATTCGATTGAAGACTTGTCGCAGCTGATTTTCGACCTCAAGCAAGTCAACCCGAAGGCCCTGGTGTCGGTGAAACTGGTAGCGGAAGCCGGCGTGGGCACCATTGCCGCCGGTGTGGCCAAGGCCTATGCCGACCTGATCACCATCTCCGGCTACGACGGCGGTACCGGCGCATCGCCGCTGACCTCGATCAAGTACGCCGGCGCGCCATGGGAACTCGGCCTGGCCGAAACCCACCAGACCCTGCGTGGCAACGACCTGCGCGGCAAGGTCCGTGTCCAGACCGACGGCGGCCTGAAAACCGGTCTCGATGTGATCAAGGCTGCAATCCTCGGCGCTGAAAGCTTCGGCTTCGGCACTGCACCGATGATTGCCCTGGGTTGCAAATACCTGCGCATCTGCCACCTGAACAACTGCGCCACCGGCGTCGCTACGCAGAACGAGAAACTGCGCAAGGATCACTACATCGGCACCGTCGACATGGTGGTGAATTTCTTCACCTACGTCGCCGAAGAGACCCGTGAGTGGCTGGCCAAGCTGGGCGTGCGTTCGCTGGAAGAGCTGATCGGGCGTACCGACCTGCTGGAAATCCTGCAGGGCCAGACCGCCAAGCAGCACCACTTGGACCTGACGCCCCTGTTGGGCAGCGATCACATCCCGGCCGATAAACCGCAGTTCTGCGGCGTAGAGCGCAACCCGCCGTTCGATAAAGGCCTGCTGGCCGAGAAGATGGTCGACATGGCCGGTTCCTCGATCAGCGACGCCAGCGGTGGCGAGTTCGCCCTGGATATCTGCAACTGCGACCGTTCCATCGGCGCACGCATCTCCGGCGAAATCGCACGCAAGCACGGCAACCAAGGGATGGCTAAAGCGCCGATCACCTTCCGCTTCAAGGGCACTGCGGGTCAGAGCTTTGGCGTGTGGAACGCAGGCGGCCTGCACATGTACCTGGAAGGCGACGCCAACGACTACGTAGGCAAGGGCATGACCGGCGGTAAGCTGGTGATCGTTCCTCCAAAAGGCAGCGTCTACAAGAGTCAGGAAAGTGCCATCATCGGCAACACCTGCCTGTACGGCGCAACGGGTGGCAAGCTGTTCGCCGCCGGTACTGCCGGTGAGCGTTTCGCCGTGCGTAACTCCGGTGCCCACACCGTGGTGGAAGGCACTGGCGATCACTGCTGCGAGTACATGACCGGGGGCTTTGTCGCGGTACTGGGCAAGACCGGCTACAACTTCGGTTCGGGCATGACCGGCGGTTTCGCCTACGTGCTCGACCAGGACAACACCTTCGTCGACAAGGTCAACCACGAGTTGGTCGAGATCCAGCGGATCAGCGGCGAAGCCATGGAGTCCTACCGGAACCACTTGCAGCACGTGCTGGACGAGTACGTTGAGGAAACCGGCAGCGAATGGGGTCGTAACCTCGCCGAAAACCTCGATGATTACCTGCGTCGTTTCTGGCTGGTCAAGCCCAAGGCTGCCAACCTGAAATCGTTGCTTTCCAGCATCCGTGCCAATCCGCAGTGATATGCGCCTGAAGAGTTTGATGAGGTTTTAACATGGCTGAACGTCTGAATAACGACTTCCAGTTCATCGATGTCGGGCGCAAAGATCCGAAGAAGAAACTGTTGCGTCAACGCAAGAAAGAGTTCGTGGAAATCTACGAACCCTTCAAACCCCAGCACTCGGCCGACCAGGCCCACCGCTGCCTGGGGTGCGGTAACCCGTATTGCGAATGGAAGTGCCCGGTGCACAACTTCATTCCCAACTGGCTGAAATTGGTGGCCGAGGGCAACATCCTCGCCGCCGCCGAGCTGTCGCACCAGACCAACACCCTGCCGGAAGTGTGCGGCCGGGTGTGCCCGCAGGACCGTCTGTGCGAGGGCGCGTGTACCCTTAACGACGGTTTCGGCGCGGTGACCATCGGTTCGGTGGAGAAGTACATCACCGACACCGCCTTCGCCATGGGCTGGCGTCCGGACATGTCCAAGGTCAAGCCGACCGGCAAGCGCGTCGCCATCATCGGTGCGGGTCCGGCGGGCCTGGGCTGTGCCGACGTGCTGGTGCGTGGCGGCGTGACCCCGGTGGTGTTCGACAAGAACCCGGAAATCGGTGGCCTGCTGACCTTCGGTATCCCGGAGTTCAAGCTGGAAAAAACCGTGCTGAGCCACCGTCGTGAAGTCTTCACCGGCATGGGTATCGAGTTCCGCCTCAATACCGAAATCGGCAAAGACATCACCATGGAGCAACTGCTCGAAGAATACGATGCCGTGTTCATGGGCATGGGCACCTACACCTACATGAAGGGCGGCTTTGCCGGCGAGGACCTGCCGGGCGTGTATGACGCGCTCGACTTCCTGATCGCCAACGTCAACCGCAACCTGGGCTTTGAAAAGTCGCCGGAAGATTTCGTCGACATGAAAGGCAAGAAGGTCGTGGTGCTGGGCGGTGGTGACACCGCGATGGACTGCAACCGTACCTCGATCCGCCAGGGCGCCAAATCGGTGACTTGTGCCTATCGTCGTGACGAAGCCAACATGCCCGGCTCGCGCAAAGAGGTGAAGAACGCCAAGGAAGAAGGCGTGAAATTCCTCTACAACCGCCAGCCGATCGCGATTGTTGGTGAAGACCGCGTCGAAGGCGTGAAGGTGGTCGAGACCCGTCTCGGCGAGCCGGACGCCCGTGGCCGTCGCAGCCCCGAGCCGATCCCTGGTTCCGAAGAGATCATCCCGGCCGACGCCGTGGTCATCGCCTTCGGGTTCCGCCCAAGCCCGGCGCCGTGGTTCGAGCAGTTCCAGATCCAGACCGACAGCCAGGGCCGCGTTGTGGCCCCGGAACAAGGCCAGTACAAGCACCAGACCAGTAACCCGAAAATCTTCGCCGGTGGCGATATGGTGCGCGGCTCTGACCTGGTAGTTACCGCGATCTTCGAAGGTCGCAACGCCGCCGAAGGCATCCTGGATTACCTGCAAGTCTGACCCCGATCCCAGGTTGAAATGGGATCAAAGTGTGGGAGGGGGCTTGCCCCCGATAGCGGTGGTTCAGTTAAAGATACTGAGACTGACACACTGCAATCGGGGGCAAGCCCCCTCCCACATTTGATTTGCAGCGCTTTCATGTCCGCGACAAATTGACCCGATAGACAAAAGGCACGGCTCACTCCGTGCCTTTTGCGTCTGGCTCTGAGAAAATGCCCGCACTTTTTTTGCGGATGCCGACATGACTGCCCTCAAGAACGACCGTTTCCTTCGTGCCCTGCTCAAGCAACCTGTAGACGTCACCCCTGTGTGGATGATGCGTCAAGCCGGTCGCTACCTGCCGGAATACCGCGCCAGTCGCGCTCAAGCCGGCGATTTCATGAGCCTGTGCATGAATCCGGAGTTCGCCTGCGAAGTCACGATGCAGCCACTGGACCGCTACCCACAACTGGATGCGGCCATCCTCTTCTCCGATATCCTCACCATCCCCGACGCCATGGGCCAAGGCCTGTACTTCGAGACAGGCGAAGGCCCGCGCTTCAAGAAAGTCGTCAGTACCCTGGCCGACATCGAAGCGTTGCCGATCCCGGATCCACACAAAGACCTCGGCTACGTGATGGACGCCGTGAGCACCATCCGCCGTGAGCTGAACGGCCGCGTGCCGCTGATCGGCTTCTCCGGCAGCCCATGGACCCTGGCCACCTATATGGTCGAAGGCGGCTCGTCGAAAGACTTCCGCAAGACCAAGGCCATGCTCTACGA
Source organism: Pseudomonas sp. LG1E9 (assembly GCF_003290225.1). Lineage (NCBI taxonomy): Bacteria > Pseudomonadati > Pseudomonadota > Gammaproteobacteria > Pseudomonadales > Pseudomonadaceae > Pseudomonas > Pseudomonas sp. LG1E9. Next base: position 1,194,244 of record NZ_CP029983.1, read on the forward strand.
CAATCCGCAAGCCATGCACCTGCTGCTGGACAAGCTGGCACAGTCCGTCACCTCGTACCTCAATGGCCAGATCATGGCCGGTGCGCAAGCGGTACAGATTTTCGATACCTGGGGGGGCAACCTGTCGGCGGCGGCGTACCAGGAGTTCTCCCTGGCCTATATGCGCAAAATCGTCAGCGGCCTGATCCGCGAACACGAAGGTCGCAAAGTGCCGGTGATCATGTTCACCAAAGGCGGCGGCCTATGGCTGGAAAGCATCGCCGACGCCGGTGCCGATGCTTTGGGCCTGGACTGGACCTGCGACCTGGGCGAAGCCCGCCAGCGCGTGGGCAACCGCGTCGCGCTGCAAGGCAACATGGACCCGACCGTGCTGTACGCCAAGCCGGAAGCGATCCGCGCCGAAGTCGGTCGCATCCTGGCCAGCTATGGCAAAGGTACCGGGCACGTGTTCAACCTCGGCCATGGCATTACGCCGGAAGTGAACCCGGAGCATGCCGGCGCGTTCCTGCGAGCGGTGCATGAACTGTCCGCGCAATACCACGAGTAAGCTTCCCTCCTGAAAAACGAGCCCCGTTTTGCCTGGCAAAGCGGGGCTCGTTGCGTTTCAGCGTTCGTTAAGCCCGGTCTTGGTAATTTGAGTTACTTGGGATTTTTCCTACAGCCTCGGTAACTCGTCTCGGTAAAAATCCTACCCGACGCTTCCACCCGCCAGCCACTGGCGTTAATTGTCAGGTGATTCCAGATGACTACCGTTTCCTACTCAACACGCCAGAAGTTGCTGCACTGGATCTCGGCCGTCGTCATTTTGTGGGCGTTGTTGTCGGGTTTCTTCGTGGCCGTGTTTACGGTGCCCGCGCCGGTCAAGGCATGGGTCGGCTTTTTCAATGTGTCGTTGACTACCCTCTACATCCCTGTCTTCGCCTTGCGGGTCTATTGTTCGTTTTCCCATGGCCTGGATTTCTCCATCAAGCGCTCACCGCAGGAATACATCGCGTTGTTGGTCCACAAGGCCATGTACCTGGTGTTGGCAGTGGTGTTGGCCACAGGGGTGCTGATGATGGATCGGCCGATCAATATCTTTAACCTGGTCTCCATCATGCCGTTCGACAGCGACCCGGCACGCATTGCCTGGTACACCCGCGTGCATGTGTTGTCTTGCGTGGGGTTGTTGTTGATGTTGGTCATGCATATTGGTGCGGTGGTGCTGCATGAGCGCAGGGGAAAGCGGGTGATGGCGCGGATGTCTTTTGAAAAGACACCCGGCGGTGAGTACGAGGATCAGGGAGTGAGGATTTGCTCGGCAAATCGTGCAACGACATGATCGAAGGCTTGTTGATCACTGAGTGCGGTTGCGCGCAGAGCCGTCATGATAGTTTTGAAGTCTTCATCACTGGCCTGGGAAAGAAAGTCGGGATCAAAGACGTGTTCAAGGGCGTTCTGGCGGCGATTGTTCAAGTAGGCGATATCCAGGGCGAGGACGTCGATCATCTTTACGGCGGGAGAGTCCTTTGTATCGGTTGCCTGAATCTGCCCGTTCAGCAGATACCGGAAACGCTGTTCACAACCGTCTTCCATTGGTGAGATATGCGCTGCATTGTCGAACCAGTTGCCTTTGAGATGTCCGCAATGTAACGGAGAGCCGGGCTTGGTTTCTCTGATGCAGGAGGCGTGGAGGTTTTGGTACTCAAGCGCCAACTCTTCGAAATGCTCTTGTGGGCGGAAGTGTTCGATATGGCTGGATCCAGTATCAATGTCTCTGCCGCAGTAACAACAAAAGCCGCCTTGCTCCAGTAAAAGACTGTCGTGCAGTTCACGTTTTTGCGGATGTCGCAGCGTTGAGTAAGTCGGCACCCAGTCGTCATTGGTTGAAGTTTTCCACTGGGTAAAAGAAGCCGGTTCAGTTCCCTTGAACACTTGTTTCATTTTCCGAGAATCTCCTTGCGGCGGATCAACGCTTGAGCACCTGCAAATTCGGGGAGGTCGGGCGCCAGTTCCTTGAGCGCCTGGAGTTGAGTTTTAGCTTTCTCCAATTCGTTGTCCTCGATGGTGCTGAACAGCTCGCTAAGGAGCGCTTCTATTTCGGGCTCTCGTTCGGATACTCCCATGATCTCTTCAAGAACCCGGCTGGAGTCAAGACCGTATGAAACGCGAGGATGTGAAGTGTCGCCGTTGTTCAGGAGCATAATCTCTTCAGGTCGCAGTCCGCCGATTATCTGGGGAGAGTGGCTTGCCGCGATGAACTGGATTTTTGGAAATGCATTTTTTAGCGCTGAGACGATAGTCCGTTGCCAATCTGGGTGCAGGTGAATGTCCAGTTCGTCAATCACCACTATTCCGGAGGTTTCTGCTAAGACGGTATGTCCTTTTTGCGGATTAAGAAGGCACATGCGGCGTGCTATATCGGCAATAAGCGCGATCATTCCACGTTGCCCGTCGCTCAGATTTTTGAACAGTAATGTGGTGTTGTCGTTCAAATTAACCAAAAGGCTCCGAATCTCAAGGTCATATTCGATGCCATTTGCATTGGGCAGGGCAAACTTCAAGGCTGCGTTAACCCAGTCGAGCTCATCACCGAATGGATTGGTGCTCTGGACGCGAGACATCCTTTGGAGTCGCTCAAGTGTTTTTCCTATAAACCAGCTTTCAAAGTCTTTTAGGCTTACAGAAGCGTCATACCAATTTTTATAGGCAGCTAGTCTGGAGGGCTGCTCGGCAATCGCCGACTCCGCCGACACATCAGTAGAAATCCATCGACGATTTGCTCGGTAAAAAGCAAACAGAGGAAGTTCCACAGGGGTTTCTGAACTTGAAGTATTGATTTCGTCTGCGATGTATACCGCCATAGCAGTATCTAAATTAGGTATATGACCTTGCCGAACTTGGCTTACCTCCCACGTAGGAAGTTCGAGTAAGTCACCGGTGGCTGTCAACGTTATTGGGTAAGCCCTTTCAAATCGATAACGGTCCTCGAACCTCAGAACTGTTGAGCGAACGTCAAGCTCAGATAACAGGCCTTCACTTTGGCCTAAACATCTGGAGATGTTGAAAAAGCTTGCCGCCACCGCCTGCAACAATGAAGTCTTGCCACTCCCATTAACCCCCACCACGAGGTTAAACCCCGGCTGAAAGTCAAAAGTGACATCTTCGTAGCAACGAAAATTCTGAATATGAAGCTGGTCCAGGCGCATTCTGGCTTTCCTTTACCAAGACTGACGAATGCCGTCAGTGTACCTTGGCCCGGCAGAACCGCCAGAGGCGCAGGTGTTACGCGCTTTTTGCACCTGCCAACGGCGGCAACTTCGCCAGCCTCAACGCCACCAGTAACGCGCCAATCAACAGCGCCACGATAAACGCACCAATGCCGTTCCACCCGGCAAGGTGCCAGAAGAATCCACCCGTAGTGCCCGCGACGCTGGAGCCAGCGTAATAGCAAAACAGGTACAACGACGACGCCTGCCCCTTGGCCTTGGTCGCACGGCGGCCGATCCAGCTGCTGGCCACCGAGTGGGCGCCGAAGAAGCCGAAGGTGAAGATCAGCATGCCCGGCACCACCAGCCATAGTGGGGAGAATAGGGTCAGCAGCATGCCGCAGAGCATCAGCACAATCGTGGCCCACAGCACGCGACGGCGGCCAAGGCGGTCGGCCAGGGAGCCGATTTTCGCCGAGCTGTAGATGCCCGACAGGTACACCAACGACAGCAGCCCGACCACGGCCTGGCTGAGGTCGTACGGGGCGGCCAGCAGGCGATAGCCGATGTAGTTGAACATCGTCACAAATGCGCCCATCAACAGGAAGGCTTCCAGGAACAGCCACGGCAGGCCCGCGTCCTTGAAGTGCATGACAAAGCCGTCCACCAGGCTGCGCGGCTTTAGGCTGCTGGCGCGGAAGTTGCGCGATTCGGGGAGGATTTTCCAGAACACCGTGGCCGCGATCAGCGCCAGGGCGCCGATAATCAGCATCGCGGTGTGCCAGCTGACGAAGTCGATCAACACGCCGATGATCAGGCGACCGCTCATGCCGCCGATGGCATTGCCACCGATGTACAGGCCCATGGCCAGGCCAATGTGTTGTGGGTGGATCTCTTCACTCAGGTAGGTCATCGCCACGGCGGCCAGGCCGCTGAGTGACAGCCCCACCAGCGCACGCATCAGCAGAATCCCTTCCCAGCTCGGCATCAGGCCGCTGGCAATTGTGGCCAGCGCCGCACAGAACAGCGCAGCGACCATCACCGGTTTACGCCCCAGGGTGTCGGAAATCGGCCCGGTGATCAGTAGGCCCAACGCCAGCATCGCAGTGGACACCGACAGAATCAGACTGCTTTGCGCAGCGTTGATGGAAAACTCGTGGGACAGCGCCGGCATCATCGGCTGCACGCAGTACAGCAGGGCAAACGTGGCAAAGCCGCCAGAGAACAGCGCCAGCACTGTGCGCATGAACATAGGCGTGCCTTTTTCGATGAACACGTCATTGAGCTGAGCCACCACCTCATCCAGTGCGGTAGGCGGGACGTCTTGAGCGAGTGGCGCGACAGCAGATTTCACGGGGACCTCGGGGGGCAAAAGCCTGTCAGGGCTGGCAATGCAAAAAAGAATATAGCTGGCTAATGATTCTTTCCAATATATTGTTCGACCTGTTTGATAGCTTTTACGACCTAATGGGGTTTGCATGGAATTGCGTCATCTGCGGTACTTCATCGCCGTCGCCGAAGAGTTGCACTTTGGCCGCGCCGCGCAGGTGCTGGGCATCTCGCAACCGCCACTGAGCCAGCAGATCCAGGCGCTGGAGCAGGAGGTGGGGGCGCGGTTGTTCGAGCGTACCAATCGTCGGGTTGAACTGAGTGAGGCGGGGCGCCTGTTCCTGCACGAAGCGCGGTTGGTGCTGGCCCAAGTGGATAAGGCGTCGGATGTAGCGCGGCGCGCACAGTTGGGTGAGTTGGGGGAGCTGAAGATTGGCTTCACCTCGTCCGCGCCGTTCAACGCCAGTATTCCCCAGGCAATCTTTGCGTTTCGCCAGGCGTTCCCGGCGGTGCACCTGAACCTTCAGGAAATGAGCAGCACCGAAGTGGCTGAGTCGCTGGTGGATGAGTCGATCCAAGTGGGGCTGATGCGGCCATTGCCGCTGCCGGATTCGTTGAGCGTGATCGAGCTGATGCGCGAACCGTTGGTCGCCGTCTTGAGCGCCGGTCACCCGCTGGTGGACAGCAGCGAGCGAGGCTTGCATCTGGCGCAATTGGCTGACGAGCCTTTTGTGTTTTTCCCACGTAGCTATGGGAGCGGTCTGTATGCCCAACTGCTCAACCTGTGCCGCGACGCTGGCTTCAGCCCGCACTTCGCCCAGGAAGCAGGAGAGGCGATGACCATCATCGGCCTGGTGGCGGCGGGGCTGGGGGTGTCGGTGTTGCCGGCGTCTTATCAGCGCATCCGCATTGACGGCGTGGTGTATCGCACTTTGCTGGATCCCGAGGCGGTGACCTCGGTATGGCTGGTACAGCGCAAGGGCGCGCAGACGCCGATGGCGAAGGCGTTTGTGGAGTTGTTGACGCGTAAGGCCGCCCAATAAAAACGCCGCGCTCTGTCAGCCAGAATGCGGCGCCTGATCTGAGGGCTGCTACGCAGCCCATCGCGGGCAAGCACGCTCACCACAGAATCTCGGTTTTACTTGGTGGTGCCCGTCTGCTCAAACAACTGTGCCGCCGAGCCCTGCTCAGCACTCACGCCATTGCTGCGCAAGCCGGCCATGATGTCGCTGTCCAGGTTGTTCACCCAGCGGTTGTAGTTGCGATGGATCTTGCCGTCCTTGTAGCCCAGGTCGCGGCTGTCACGGTAGGTGATGGCGTAGCTGTTGCGGGTGTAGCGGATGTCGATGGCGGCGTAGTACTGGTTACGCACGGTGATTTCCGCCTGCACCAGTTGCGGGCTCAGGCGCTGCACCGTCCACTCGCGTTTTTGCAGGGCGTTGACGATCACCGCCTTCATTTTTTCTTCACTGACCTGGGCGTTGACCGGCAGGTCATGCTGGGTGTTGAGCACCGGTTTGTTGGTGCAGCCAGCCGTGGTCAACAGGGCCAGGGTGATCAGGGTGGCGCGTAGCAAGGAAGACATTCCGTATTCTCCAATCGATTTAAAATTCAGGACCAGCGGCGGAAGATCAGCGACGTATTCACGCCGCCAAAAGCAAAGTTGTTGTTCATCACGTAATCGTGGTGCATCTCGCGGAATTCACCTTGCAGGTAATCCAGTTCGCCACATTGTGGGTCGACGGACTCCAGGTTGAAGGTGTGCACGTATTGGTTGCGGTTCATCATCTCGATGCTGAACCACGACTCCAGCGCCCCGCACGCCCCGAGGGTGTGGCCGAGGAAGCTTTTCTGCGAGCTGATGGGCATGCGGCTGCCGAACAGGCTGCTGGTGGCCAGGGTCTCGGCGATGTCGCCTTGATCGGTGGCGGTGCCGTGGCCGTTGACGTAGCCAATCGCGTCGGGTGTCAGCCCGGCATCTTCCAGGGCCAGCTCCATGGCGCGGCGCATGGTTTTCTGTTCGGGGCGGGTGGTGTGCTGGCCGTCGGCGTTGCTGCCAAAGCCGACCAGTTCGGCATGAATATGTGCACCCCGCGCCAGGGCGTGTTCCAACTCTTCCAGCACCAACATGCCGCCGCCTTCGCCGATCACCAGGCCATCGCGACCGCTGTCGTAGGGACGTGGGCTGGTTTGCGGGGCGTCGTTTTTCAGGCTGGTGGCGTAAAGTGCGTCGAACACCATGGCTTCGGTAGGGCACAGCTCCTCGGCGCCGCCGGCGAGCATCAACGGCAGGCGGCCGAACTTGATCGCCTCGTAGGCATAACCGATGCCCTGGCTGCCGCTGGTGCAGGCGCTGGACGTGGGGATCAGCCGCCCGGTCAGGCCAAAAAAGATGCTGATATTCGCCGCCGTGGTGTGCGGCATCATCCGCACATACGAGTTGGCATTCAGCCCCTCGGCCACTGAGTTCAGCAGCATATTGCCGAAGGCCTTGATCTCATCGGTGCTGCCGGTGGACGAACCACAGGCCACGCCCATGCGCCCGTCCTTGATCGACTCATCACCGAGCAACCCGGCGTCCTGCAATGCCTGCTCCGCCGCCCACACCGCCAGGCGCGAGACGCGGCCCATGCTGCGCAGTTGTTTGCGGGTCCAATGGGCTGGCACCACGAAATCATCGATGGGCCCGGCCAGGCGCGTGTTCAGTTCGGTAAAGCGGTCCCACTCGTCCATGCGCCGGATACCGCTGCGGTTGGCGCGAAAGTTGGCCGAGATGGTCGCCCAATCGCCGCCCAGGGAGGTCATGCCGGCCATGCCAGTGACGACTACACGTTTCATCAGCACAGGCCTCCATTCACGGCCAACACCTGGCGGGTGATATAGCCGGCTTCGGCCGACATCAGGAAATTCACCGCACCGGCGACTTCTTCCGGCGTGCCCATGCGCTGTGCCGGGATCATTTTCATCAGTTCTTCCACCGGTACGTTCTCGTCCAGCATCGCAGTGTCGATCAGCCCAGGCGCGACGCAGTTGACGGTGATCTTGCGCTTGCCCAGCTCGATCGCCAGGGCCTTGGCCGCGCCGATCAGGCCGGCTTTCGAGGCGCTGTAGTTGACCTGGCCGCGATTGCCGATCAGCCCCGACACCGAGGTAATGCACACGATACGCCCCGCGGCGCGACGGCGAATCATCGGCATCATCACCGGGTGCAGCACGTTGTAGAAACCATCCAGGTTGGTGCGCATCACCACGTCCCAGTCGTCTTCCGACAGGGCCGGAAACGCACCGTCACGGGTCAGCCCGGCGTTGAGCACCACGCCGTAGTAGGCGCCATGTTGCTCGACGTCCGCCTCAAGGATCTGCTTGCAGGTCGCACGATCCGCCACGTCGAATTGCAGCACCCGTGCTGTGCGGCCAAGGGCCTGGATTTCGACCTGCACCGCGTCGGCTTCGGCACGGCCGCTGCGGCAATGCAGCACGATGTCATGCCCGGCCTGGGCCAGGCGCAGGGCAATGGCGCGGCCGATGCCACGGCTGGAGCCGGTGACCAGTACGGATTCAGTCATGGCGTTTCGTCCTTCGATTCATCTAAATAAGTGGCCGCCTGGGGCGGTCGAAATACGTTCAAGCGGGCGCTGGCCTGGATACCGTCACCGGTCAGGTGGCATTCGAACACACCCATGCCGTTGTCGTCTTCCAGAGAGCGCAGGCCGTGGATGGTCAGCTCGGCGCCTGCCGGGAAGTGTTCCACGTTGCACTCGAACTTACGTGTGCCGAGCAGGAAGCCCAGTTCCACCGCTTCGCCTTTCTGGCGCGCACGGCAACCGGCGTAGGCGGCGACGCTCTGCGCCATCAGCTCGATGCCGACCCAGGCTGGCAGGCTACCGTCAGCGCGGTTGAACAGGCCGCCAGGCTTGACGGTGGTGCGGGTGTGGATCTGCTCTTCGTCGAACGACAGCACCTGGTCGATCAGGATCATGTCGCCCGCGTGGGGCAGCAGGTCGGCGAGTGGCCAAGCGGTCATGGAGCCTCTCCGATAATCAGGCTGACGTTGTTGCCGCCGAAGGCGAACGAGTTACTCATCAGGCAGGGTTTTTCCAGGGTTTCGCCGCTGCGCGCCCATTGCAGGGCAGGCAACGTGGGGTCGGCCTGGCCGTCCCACACATGGGGTGGGACGCGGCCGTGGGTCAGGCTCAGCCAGCAAAACGCGGCTTCCAGTGCGCCGGCTGCGCCGAGGGTGTGGCCGCTCATGGGCTTGGTGGATGAGCAGGCCACGCCGTCGGGGAACAGGCTGGCGACGGCCAGGCTTTCCATCGCGTCGTTGTGCTGGGTGGCGGTGCCATGCAGGTTCAGGTAGCCGATCTGCTCGGGCGCCAGTTTTGCACTGGCCAGCGCTTTGCGCATCGCCTGCAATGCGCCTTTGCCGGTAGGCTCGGGCGCAGAAATATGGTGGGCGTCGCAACTGGCGCCACTGCCCAGCAGGGCGATGGGCGCAGGCGCTTTACTCATCACAAACAGCACCGCTGCTTCGCCGATATTGATGCCGTTGCGGTTCGCCGAAAACGGATTGCAGCGCTCGTTCGACACGGCTTCCAGCGCGCTGAACCCATTGAGGGTCAGCTTGCACAGGCTGTCCACACCGCCGCAGATCACCGCATCGCACATCCCCAGGTCGAGCAAGCGCTGGGCGCTCATCAGGGCGCGGGCGCTGGAGGTGCAGGCGGTGGAGATCACATAGGCCGGGCCGCTCAGTTGCAGCCAGTCGGCGAGGAAGTTCGCCGGGGCGCTGAGTTCCTGTTGCTGGTAGTCGTAGTCGCAGGGGAAGTGCTTGTCGCGCAGGTACAGGGCGATGCCGCGGCTGGCTTCGTCGATGCCCGAGGTGCTGGTGCCCAGCACAATGCCGACCCGCGAAGCGCCGTAGGTGTGGATCGCCTGGCGGATCTCGTCCCCGATCTGCAACGCCGCTTCCAGCAGCAGTTGGTTATTGCGGCTGCTCTGCTGGCCGAGTTCCACTGGGATGGTCGCCAATTCGCCCCGCACACTGCCTACCGGCAGCACGCGCTCGGGCACCCAGCCGTTTTCGGCGCACATGCCTGAGCAGTCACCGGCAAACAGGTTGCGACTGACCTGCGCTTGACCCCGGCCAAGGGCGCAAATCAAGCCAAGGGCGTTGAGGTAGGCGGTCATTGGGCGGCACCGAGCGGTGTGATGCGGTAGCTCATGGGTTGGCCGGTCATGTTCACGCTGAAGACTTCTGAAGACTGGTAGACGATCTGCCAATGCCCCGGCAGGGTCCGTGTGAGGTCCCTCGCCTGGGCGCTCGGATACAGCGCGCGCACGTCGTCCGCCGAGGTCAGGGCGAACAGCAGGGCGGCGAACAGCTCTCGCGCCTGGGGATTGGGCGGCAGCAAGCCATCGGCCTGCCAGGCGCCATCGATCAGTTTTTGCCGGGCCAGGGGGATGCCCAGCGGGTCCATCATCGACCAGCGGATGGCGCCGCCTTCGCGCTGGATCACCAGCAACCAGTCCTGGCTCTGGCCATCGGCCTGGCGCTGCACATGCAGTTGCATCGGCAACGCGAGCGCGGGCGTTTTTTCCGGCAACGGCGGCTGGCTGGCGCAGGCGCTCAGCAGCAACAGGCAGCCGATCAACAGGCTGCGCATCATGGTGCGGCACTCGCCAGGGGCTTGCGCGCCACGCAGTTGACCAGGGTTTCTTCGCGCTGGCCCACTGGCGGCGGATTCCGCAGGCCCCAGCGTTCCAGCAGGCCGAAGTCGCTGGAACGGCTCCACCACAAGTACGGGTAAGAAACGTTCTGCGGGCCGAACTCAAAGCCCTGCTCGCGGAGCATCTGCAGGTATTCTTCGGCGCTTTTCTGCACGTGCATGGGGTGACGGAACAGCCAGCGGATCACCCACGTATCGATATAGGCCTCGGTGGATTCGGCAAACAGCAGGTAGCCCCCCGGCTTGAGCACCCGGTAAAACTCTTTGAGTGCGCGATGTTGTTCGACCAGATGATGGAAGGTCTGGTGGCAGAACAGGATATCGACGCTTTCGTCCGGCACATCGAGGGTCGCGCAGTCGCTGCCGATCAGCTCGATGGCCAGGCCCTGGCGTGCAGCTTCAGCCTTGCTCAATGCCAGGCTGTGGGGGTCGGCATCCAGGCCGATCAGGCGTTCGGGGGCGAACACCTGCTGCAAGTACCGGAACGACTTGCCCTGGCCGCAACCGGCGTCCAGCAATACCGGCGCCTCGGGCAGCGGGTCGGTGAACAGGCTGCGCAGGTCGTTGATTGCCACGCGCAGCACATGGTGCTGCCAGGTGTGGCTGCGCAGGAACCAGAAGCCGAACTTCGTCTCTTCGACGTAGTTTTTACTCAGGTATTGAGTGCTCATACCGGCTCACTCGCGCAAATCTCCGACAACATCCGCAATCGTCGCTTGGGCTCGCTGACAAACGGGTTGCGCTCGTCCCACGCGTAGCCGGCGAGGATCGCGCTGATCATGCGGCGAATTTCCGGCGAACTTTCGGGGTGGAAAATCACATCCTGGAACGTCCCCGCGTACCAGCCTTCGACGTAGCAGCGGAAGGTGTCGACCCCGCGCTTGAGCGGCGCGGCAAACTCGGTTTGCCAGTCCACGGTTTCGCCCTTGAGCTGACGGTCCAATAGGCCGGCCGCCATGCTGGCCGAGCGCATGGCAATGGTCACGCCGGAGGAGAACACCGGGTCGAGGAATTCCGCCGCATTGCCCAGCAGCGCAAAGCCCGGGCCGTGCAGGGTTTTGACGTTGGCCGAGTAGCCGCCGATGGTGCGCGCCGGCGTGTCCCACACCGCGTTGTGCAGCACGCCGGACAGGCTTGGGGTTTCGTCGATAAAGCCGCGCAGGCAGGCATCGAGGTCGGCGTCGCGGCCGTCGAAATGCTCCTTGGCCGCGACCACACCCACCGAGCACCGGCCATTGCTGAACGGGATCGTCCAGAACCAGATATCGCGCTGGGTTGGATGAGTGGTCACCAAGATCTTGGTACGGTCGAAACCTGGGTGTTCGATGCGGTCTTCAATGTGGGTGAACACCGCCTGGCGCACCGGGAAATTCGACGGCGCTTCCAGGTCCAGCAGGCGCGGCAGCACGCGGCCGTAGCCGCTGGCATCGAGCACGAACCTGGCTTTGAGGTGGTACTCGCTGCCGTTCTCGCGGCGTACATGCAGGTAGCGGCTATCGCCTGCGAAATCCACGCCGACGATGGTCTCGCCGTAGCGGATCTCCACCCCCTGCAACGCTGCCTGGTCCGCCAGCAGCTTGTCGAACTCGCCGCGCTGCACCTGGAAGGTGGTCGGCTTGCCGTTGCTGAAGGTGTCACTGAAATCAAAAGCGCTGTAGCGCTCGCCCCAGGCGAACGCGGCACCGGTTTTTACCTGGAAGCCGGCGGCCTGCACGGCGTCGAGCATGCCGGCTTCTTCGATAAAGTCGATGCAGTGGGACAGCAGGCTTTCGCCGATCGAGAACCGTGGGAAATACTGGCGCTCGATGATCAATACATCATGCCCTTTGCGCTTGAGCAGCGCGGCGGCGATAGCGCCGGACGGGCCGGCGCCAATCACTACAACCTGGCGACGTTCCATTTCAACTGTGGGCACGAGGGCTCCTTGCCGCTTTGGCGATAATCCGATTCATAAGGCGTGTTTCTGTTGTCCGGCCCAAGGCGCCAGCATAAAGCTGAATGCCAGGCCGAGGCTGACCGATAGGCCGAAATTACTCACTGCCGGCGTGCTGGACACGGCCAGCAGACCAAACGACAACCAGGTTGTCAGCGCCGCCAGCAGCGTACCCAGCAGGCTCACGGCGGGGCCGCCGATCTGCTCGCGCATCAGGATCGCGTAGTCGACGCTGATCGCCGTCACCAGCAGCAAACCGAACAGGCTGAACAACGTCAGCGGCTGGCCCAGCCAACCGAGGCTGGCCAGGCTGCACAGTGCGGCCAGCAATGGCAGCGCGACGATGCGCAGGGCGCCGCCGAAACCAAACGGCAGGATCAGCAGCAGCACGATCAGCACGCACGACATCAATTTCAGTTGCGCGGCGCTGATCTGGGTGGCGGCGAACACGCGGTTCAGATCACCGAGGCGATCCACCAGCTGCACGCCCGGCAAGTCCAGGGCCTGCACTCGCAACAGCGCCGGGTTGTTCAAGCCTTGCAGGCTGACCATTGCAGCGACGCCACCGTCCACCGGGCCGAGCCACAGCGTACGCCAGGGTTCGGCCATCGGGCCGATCAGTGCGGCGTCGATGTCTTCGGTAGGCAGCGCTTGCAACTGCGCGACCTCGGCTTGCAGCGCGCTGGCCGGTACGCCGAGGTCGAGCAGCGGCTGCCAGTGCTGCGGCAGTGCGTTCAGGGCATCGCGCAGCTGTTGCTGTTCGGCGGGCAGGTTGACCAGTTGATTGAGCGCCAGGTAACCCTTGAGCTTGTCCATATTTACCAGTTGATCCAGGCGCTGGCCCAGCGCGGCCTGGCGTTCCAGCAGATGCTGTTGATTGTCGGCGCGCACCAGGAAGAACTGGCTGGTGGGCTGGAAACCGGTAATCCGCGCCACGGCCTGGGCCTCTTGCAGCAACTGCGGCGGTGCGCCGATCCACTGGCGGATATCGTTTTTGCTGTTGAGCTGCCACAACCCGCCGGCGCAAAACAGCATTACCAGCGCCAGCAGCACCGGGCTCGGCACGCGAGTGAGCAACGCCGCACGAACCTGCCACAAGCCTTCAGCGATACGCAGAGGCCATTGCGCCGGGCGCAACTCAACGCCTTTGAGCAAGGCCGGCAACAGGCACACGGCCGACAGATACGCACCGACCAAACCCGCAGCGGAGAACACCGCGATCTGGGTCAGCGCCGGGAACGGCGTCCAGGCCAGCGCCAGGTAACCGATGCAACTGGTGGCCAGGCTCAGGCTCAGCCCCGGCAGAGTCAGGCGCAATGCCGGCCAACTGCGCCACGGCTTGAGGCTCCAGCTTTTCGACAGGTAATGCAGCGGGTAATCCACCGCGACGCCGATCAGGCTGGAGCCAAGCACCAATGTCATCACATGCATATGGCCGAACAGCGCCACACACGCCACGGCGCCAAACAACATGCCCACCAGCACCGGCACGAATGCCAGCAATACCCGCCAGCGGCGGAACGCCAGCAGCAGCAACAGCAGGATGCCCACGGTCGCGCCGCCGCCGACCCAGGTGATTTCCCGCGTGGCCTGCTGCTGACCATTGGCGGCGTACAACAAACCGCTGGCCGCCAGCAGTTGCGCGCCTTGCTGACCGGCCTGTTCGCGGCTGGCCTGGAGCAAATCCGCCACCTGCAGCGGCAGTTTCATGTCAAAGGCATTGCCGGTGGTGCGCGCACGCAACAGCACCCAGCTTTTGCCGTCGGCATCGGCGATCAACGCGCCGCTGCCGATATCCAACTGCACCGAGCCACGTTGCGGCTGGCTGTTCTGGATACGTCCGGTCAGACCCAGCCAGTCATCCTGGCTCGGCACCAGGCTGAACCCGGTGAAGGGGTCGAACAGCGCCTGCACGCGCTGCTGGATAAAGGCGTCGGGGTGTTCGATCAGTTGCTCGCGGTCCTTGGTCGAGAGCATTGCCAGTCGACCACGCAGCAACTGTTCGCGCAGCGCAGGCAGGTCGGCCTGCAGGTTCCACTGCACCTTTTCGAACAGGCCGCTGGCCTGCCAGCGTTCGCCCAACTGTTGCGCCACGTTCACCGCTTGCTGGCGGTCGGCATGCCCCACCAATACCAGCATCTCGCGGTTCAGCGGTTCCTGCATGCGCTGTTCGGCCTGCAGCTCCAGGGCGTCCGGCGTACTGCCCGGCACCAGTTCCATCAGGTTGGCCGACAGCGGCGCGCCATGGCGCCACTGCCAGCCGGCCAGGGCCAGCACAGCCACCAGCAGGATCAGGAACAGGCGCGGCAGCAAGCGCTCACTGGGCAAAGTCGTGTTGCTCCGCGTCGCTCAACGGTTGTTCGGCGGTGCTGTCCTGCATGCGCAGGAGGGTGCTGTCGCCTTGGGTTTCCCGCAGCTCGATGGTTTGCACGAGGGCGCCACCGTCGATATTGATCTGGGTGAACACCTGCTTCAGCAGCAGCGAGCGCGGGATCAGCGTGAGTTTCCATTGTGTGGCCTCGCCTTGCAGTTGCAGCTCGAAATCCCGCTGCAAGCCGCTGCTGTCGCCCTGGAGCACGGCGAGGAACAACCGATTCTGCTCGGCACCGGCGCTCTTGTTTGGCAGCGTTTGCCAGCCATTGGCGTCACGCCGGGCGATGCCCTGGGCGCTGATGCGGTAGTCCTGCTGCAGCGGGGTCTTGAGCAGCCACAGCAGGCCGTGGTCTTTGGCGAGGACGAAGGTGCCCTTGCTGACCAACGGCTGCGGCAGGGCGCGCAGGTGTTTTTCCTGGATGAAGCTGCCGTGGATCACGGACGGTTTGGCCAATTGATCGCTGAGTTGTTGCAGGTCAAACGCGTGAGCCAGGCCTGGAATGCTTAACAACAGGACTAGCGCTGCCACAGGGGATCTCATTTCAAGGCTCTCTCTACGGCGTCAGTGAATATTTTGGGCGAGGCCAACTGCATCTCGCGGCTGGCCATCTCCACCGCCACCTGCACGGTGGTGGCGCGGGTCAGGCGCTCGCCGCTGGCCAGGTCCGTAATCAGGTAATTGACCTTCAAACGGTTCTCCCATTCCACCAGGCTGGCGCGCACGTTGATGGTCTGGCCAAACACCGCGCCGCGCACATAGCGCAGCTGCATGTCGATCACCGGCCAGGCGTAGCCGGCTTCGAGCATCGCCGTGTAGTTGTGGCCGATCTTGTCCAGCAGCGCGCAGCGCGCCACTTCGAGGTATTTCACGTAGTGCCCGTGCCACACCACGTTCATGGTGTCGACATCAAAAAACGGCACCAGGATGTGTGTGTCGCTGTGCAGTACGCCGGGGCTACGCATGCAGCCTCCAGTGTTGCTCGGCGATGCGTTGCAGACACAGGCGCAGTTCGCCTTCCAGGGCGCGGTCTTCGATCACTGGCGGGAAGTCCTTGGCCAGTTCCTCGTGCATGGCGGCCAGCGCCGGTGGCAGCGGCCGCGCATCCTCGGCCTGGGCGCGCAGCCACACACCTTGGTTGGCGGCGAGCAAGGTGGCGGCGGCGACCTGTTCGGTCAGCTCCAGCACGCGGATTGCATCGCGGGCGGCGATGGTGCCCATGCTGACCTTGTCCTGGTTATGGCACTCGGTAGAGCGCGAGAACACGCTGGCCGGCATGGTGTTTTTCAGCGCTTCGGCGGTCCAGGCGCTGGTGCCGATCTGCACGGCCTTGAAGCCGTGGTTGATCATGGCGCGGTCGGCGGGCGCGCCCGACAGGTTGCTCGGCAGGCCGTGGTTGTAACGCACGTCCACCAGCAGCGCGAGTTGGCGGTCGAGCAGGTCGGCGACGTTGGCCACCAGAGTCTTGAGGCTGTCCATGGCAAAGGCGATATGCCCGCCGTAGAAGTGCCCACCGTGCAGCACGCGCTCTTCTTCGGCGTCGATGATCGGGTTGTCGTTGGCGCTGTTCAGCTCGATCTCGATAAACGAACGCAGCCAGTTCAGGCTGTCGGCCAACACGCCGAGCACATGGGGCGCGCAGCGCAGCGAATAACGATCCTGCAGGCGGTGCAGCGGCGCGGTCGGCGCATCAATCGCCAGATCCTTGCGCAGCCAGGCCGCGACTTGCATCTGCCCAGGGTGCGGCTTGGCGGCGAACAGGCGCTCGTCGAAGTGTTCCGGGTTGCCTTGCAGCGCCACCACGTTCAGCGCGGTGATGCGCGTGGCCAGTTGCAGCAGGTAGTCGGCGCGGGCGAAGGCCAGGCAGGCGAGGCCGGTCATGACGGCGGTGCCGTTCATCAGCGCCAGGGCTTCCTTGGGACGCAACACCAGCGGGTCCCAACCCAGCTCGCGGTGCACATCGGCAGCCTGGCGACGTTCGCCACGGAACATCACCTCACGTTCGCCCGACAGGGTCGCGGCCACGTAGGACAGCGGCGTCAGATCACCGCTGGCACCCACCGAGCCCTCTTCCGGGATCAGCGGCAGCACGTCGTGTTCCAGGAACGCATGCAGGCGCTCCAGCAGCTCGACACGCACGCCGGAAACGCCGTGGCACAGCGACTGCAAACGCGCGGCCAGCACGGCGCGGGTGGCCTGTGCATCGAGCAGTTTGCCCAGGCCGCAACCGTGGAAGGTGTACAGGTGACGGGGCAGGGCCTCGACGTGCTGCAACGGCACCGCTACCACGCACGAGTCGCCGTAGCCGGTGGTTACGCCGTAGATCACGCCTTCCTTGTCCAGCAGCGAGTCGAGAAACTGCGCGCCCTTGGCGATGCGCTGGCGATACGCGGCGTCGCCCTGCAACTGGGTGGGCGCCTGACGGTTGGCCAGGGCCAGCACGTCTTCGATGCGCAGGGGGCGTTCGCCAAAGGTTACCGGCTCAAGATGCGTCGTCATCGGTCTTCCAGAAAGGGTAAAAGTTGAACCATTGTTGGGGCGCTTGTAGGCAGAACTGGCCCAGGCGTGCGGCGTAGCGTGCGGTCCACTGAGCGATGACCTGCTCGCGGGTGCTGCGTTTCCATTCGATCAAGGGTGTGAACGGTTCGATCGTCAGGCGGTAACGGCCATTGTGCTTGAGGCACATCAGCAGGTTGACCGGGCATTTGAGCAGGCCGGCCAGCAGCCACGGACCTTGAGGGAACGCGGCGTCATGGCCGAGAAAGTCCACGCGCACCGTGCGCCCGCCGTGCAGGGGCACGCGGTCGCCGGCAATCGCCAGCCACTCACCTTCGTCCAGGCGCTGGCTGAGCAGCAACATGGTCGCCGGGTCCAGCTCGCTGACCTGGATCAGGCGCAAATGGGTAGCACCGGCTTCGCCCAGCAGGCGGTTGAATTGTTCGGCGTGCTTGGTATGCACCAGCACGTTCATGGTGACTTGCTCACCGATCTCGGCCAGGGCACGGCACACTTCGAGGTTGCCCAGGTGTGCGCCCACCAGCATCTGCCCGCGCTCGCCACGCAGTTGCCCACGCAATTGCGCGGGGTCGTTGATTTCGATCTGTTCCAGGCGCAGCTTGCGGTTCCACACGTCGAGTTTGTCGAGCAGGGAATCGGCGAAGGCCATGAACTGGCCAAATACTTTGCGGTGGCTGGGGCGCAACTCATCGCGCCCGCTCCACTCGGCCAGGCGCTGTTGGTATTGCCAGGCGCTCTGGCGCGCGCTGCGGCCAAACAGGAAGAAGTACAGCACGATGCCATACAGCACCGGGCTCAGCAGGCGGCGGCCAAGGATTTTGGCCGCGAAGGCGGTGAATTTCATCAGCCAGTAGCTGCCGCGCTCTTCGCGGTCGGCCCAGTGGCGGGTGTTGTCACTCATGCCTGCCACCGCCGCCACAGGATCATCGGCGCACGCACCAACATGCCGAAGAACAGCCGCGTGTGCATGGCGCTGATACGCACGTTGTCATGGAACAGACGAAAGTGCGACAGGCCGTCAGTGGGGTAATGCACTTGGGTCGGCAGCCAGCGCATCGGCTGGTTGCGCCAGGCCAGGCGCACCAGGATGTCGGAATCGAAGTCCATGCGCGTGCCGATATAGGCCGAGTCCATCAGCGCCAGCACCGGTGCCAGCGGGTACACGCGAAAGCCGCACATCGAGTCGCGGATCTGCAGCGACAGTGTGTTGATCCACACCCACACGTGGGTCAGGTAGCGGGCGTACAGGCGGCCTTTGGGCACGCTCTCGTCGTATTCGGGATAGCCGCAGATAATCGCGTCGGGGTGTCTGCGGGAGGTGTCCACAAACGTCTCGACTTCGCGCAAATCATGCTGGCCGTCGGCGTCCACTTGCAGGGCGTGGGAGTAGCCCAGGCGCGCGGCTTCGCGGAAGCCGGCCATCACTGCGCCGCCCTTGCCTTGGTTGCTCGGCAGGGTCAGCAGGGTGACGTTATCCAGGGTCGCCAACTGCGCCAACACGGCGGCGCACGCCGGGCTGCTGCCGTCGTCTACCAGCAGGCACGGCAGGCCGCTGTTCAACAGGCTGCTCACCACGGCTGGCACTGCGGCTTCATGGTTATAGACCGGGATCAGGGCACAGGGCTTATGCATGCTCGGCCACCAGTTGGATCCGGCCACTGGAACACGCCGCGACGCCGTTGCGGTAGGCGAAGTACAGCTTGCCGCGCTCCCGGTCGAAGCGCAGGTGCAGTTCGATACGGTCGCCCGGTCGCACCAGTTGCTGGAACTTGAGCACTTCCATGCCGGCGAAGGTCGCGGGCAGGTCGAGCAATTGCTGGCCCAGGTTGAACGCCCATTCCACCTGCACCACGCCCGGCAGCACCGGCGTGACCGGGAAGTGCCCGCTGAAGTAGGCCAGGTCCGGCGGCACGCTCAGTTGCACGGTCCATTCGCCATTGGCTTCGCTCTGCTCTAGCACCTGCGGCGCCTTTGGCCGTGGCGCCAGCAGCAACGCGGTCACATCGGCCTGGGGCAACTTGCCTTGGGCGTTCAGCGGTAACTGGCGCAGCAGACGCCAGCGACGGGGCAGGGCCAGGGCTTCGCAATGCTGGCTCAGATGTTGGCGCAGGGTTTGAGTGAGGCTGCGGCGGCCTTGGTTGCGCAGGGCGTGCAAACCCTCGGCGCTCAGCACTACCAGGGCGCCGAGTGAGGCGCGGCTCTCTTGCACCACGCCCAGGCGCGTTTCCGCGACCCAGGGGTGAGTCATCAGCGCCTGCTCCAGCATGGGCAGGGAGATGCGTTTTTCTTCCAGTTTGACGATGCGGTCCAGGCGGCCGAGCAGCTCGAAGCGGCCATCGGCGTGGATGCGCGCAGCGTCAGCGGTTTGTTCGATATGCCCTGCGGGCAGGTAAGGCGAGGCGATGCGCAGCGCGCCGTCGGCGTCCTGGCTCAGCGCCACACCGGCAAACGGCTGCCAGGGTTGCGCACCTTGGCGCCAGGCGATGCCGCCGGTTTCCGAGCTGCCGAGGATTTCCGTCGGCCATTGCTGCAAACGCTCGTAAAGACTGGCGGCGGCTTCGACGGGTAAGGCGCCGCCGGAGGAAAACACCCGCGACACCTTGCTCAGCGCCGGCCAGTCGAGGTTGTCGCCCATGCGCTTGAGCAGTGCCGGGCTGGCCACCCAGGCGAACTGCGTGTGCTCGCGGCTGGCACGCTGCAAGTCTTCGGGGAAGGCCAATTGCTTGCGCATAAAGGTGCGACCGGCGCACAGCGGCCACAGCACGCGGAATAGCAACCCATAGATGTGCTGGGTGGCGACGCTGCCAATGATGCAGGCGTCTTTAAGGTCCGCACCCCACAAGGTTTCCAGCGCTTGAACCTCGTTGGCCAGTTGCCGCAGGGTCTTGTCGATACGCTTGGGTTCGCCGCTTGAGCCGGAGGTGCACAGGCTCAGCTGGCAGCTGTCCAGGTCGAGCGCGGCGCCAGGCAACGGCGCCTGGTACAGCGCGTCGAGATCGGCAGCGTCGACCAGCCAGGCATCGACGGCATCGGCCCAGCGTTGGCGGGTCTGGGGCTGCAGATCGGCAGGCAGCAGCACGCTGACCCCGGCGCGCCAGGCGCCCAGCAGGGCGATCGCCAGCACACCGGCATCTTCCAGGTGCACCGCCAGGCGCCGAATGCCGCGCGCTTGCAGGCCCGCGGCCAGACTGAGGGATTGCTCCCACAGCTGGGCGTGATTCATGGCAGGTTCGGTCGTGACCCAACGCTGTTGCAGCGGCTCAAGCAGCAAGTGCTCAAGTTTCAACCCATTCATATGCGGCCTCGAACCCTTTGTCGTACCAGCCATTCCACGGCAAACAACAAACCCATCAGCCCGTAGGCGATCAGGCCGTTGTACAACGTCCACCAGCTCAACGGCGCCCACAGGGTGAGGGCGGCGGCGAGCAGGCCATTACACAGAAAAAACACGCTCCACACCACGGTGACCTGGCGTGTATACACAATCGCATGGGGCGGCAGTTGCGGGTCGGTCATGCGGGCCAGGCGCTCCACCATCGGCGGGCCGTATTTCAGGCTCAGCCCAAAGAGCGCCAACATGAACGCACTGACCAGGCTCGGGTACCAGCGCAGCAAGTGCGGGTTGTCGAACCAGGCCAGCAACAAGCAAAACACGATCACCGCCAACGCCATCCAGCGGCTGCCGGGGCGTGGTGCGCCGGTAAACGCGCGCAACAGCCAGAGGCTGCCCAGCAGCAGCCCGAATTGCCACGGTGCAAAGTGCTCAGTGCCGTAATACACCGCGAAGGGGTACAGCAGCCCCGCCAACAACAGGCCAAGGCCGATCAGCCGGCTCATGCGGCGGGTTGGACCAGACGGTACACCGCCTCTACCACGTCGTTCACGGTGCGCACGGCCTTGAACTCTTCGGCGGCAATCTTCTTGCCGGTCTGGCGCTTGATGTGGTCGATCAGGTCCACGGCATCGATGCTGTCGATTTCCAGGTCTTGATACAGATTGGCGTCCAGGGTGACGCGCTCCGGGGTGAGTTCAAACAATTCCACCAAGGCATCGCGCAGGGTGTTGAAAATATCGTCACGAGTTTGCATGGTCCGGTCTCAAGCTGCCTGTCTGGCCGTGACGAACGCCGCAAGGCTCGCCACGTTGGTGAAGTGATTACGGGTGTCCTTGGCGTCGGCATCGATCTTGATGCCGTACTTTTTCTGAATCGCCAGGCCCAATTCCAGGGCGTCTACCGAATCCAGGCCCAGGCCTTCGCCGAACAGGGTTTGGTCGCTACCAATGTCGTCGGCGCTGATGTCTTCCAGGCCCAGGGCCTCGATGATCAGCTTCTTTATGTCGTGCTCAAGGCGGTGTTGGTCGCTCATCTTCGGCGAGCTCCTTAATGAAATAATGGTGCAGGTAATCGTTGAGCTTGCGTGAAGCCTGAGGCGCGGGCCCCAGTGTTGCGAACGCCTGTGGTTCTATATCGGCCCCCACGCGCAAACTGAAGTGAAAACGGCGCTTTGGGATGCGATACCAGGGTTCGGCCTTGGTCAAGGTGGTGGGGCTGACCTTGATCACCACGGGGGTGATGATTGTCGCACCCCGCAGCGCAATGGCGGCGCCGCCGCGATGAAAGGCGGGCGCTGCGCCGGGCGTGGTGCGGGTGCCTTCAGGGAAGATGATCAGCGTCTGGCCTTCGCGCAGGGCGTCGGCGGCGGCATCCAGCATCTCTGCGCTGCCGTCATTGCTGATATAGCCGGCATCGCGTATCGGCCCACGGGTGAACGGGTTCTGCCACAGGCTCTGCTTGACCACACAGTTGGTCTGGCGCATCAGGCCGATCAGGAACACCACATCGATCAGCGACGGATGGTTGGCGACGATCATCTGGCCAGGGCGACCGAGTTTCTCGGCGCCTTCGACGCTGTAGGTCAGCACGCCCGCGCGTTGCATCAGGCGAATAAAGAACCAGAACAGCTTGCTGATGGTGTGACGGGCGCGACGCTGATGCTTGTCGGCGCTGCCCGGCAGGCAACTGAGCACCGGAAACACCAGCAAACGCAGGCACAGCCCACCGACACCAAACAGGAAGAAGCTGGCGGCGGTGGCGAACAGGCGCCAGTAGTAGGCGTCCCGTGGCTTGTCGGTCAGGGCTTGCGTTGCCAGTTCCATACACGGTTCTTCCAGGCATGTTGGCAGGCACCCTGTTCGGTGAGCAGGGTGCGCAGCAGGTTCAGGGCATGGGGCCACTGGGTTTGAGTGGCTTGGACAGTGCCGGGCGTGAGTTCCAGTTGCCACTCGTCGCCTGGGGTCAGCAGCAGGCCGAGGGCGTAGGGGAAGGGCACGTCAACGATCCAACTGGCGTAGGCCTCGGGCGGCTGTTCTTCGGTGATCACCAGCAATACCGCCGGGGCGCCTTCGTTGAGCAGCGCGGCGGCTTCGAGCATGCCGTGCTCCAGGCCGTCGCCGGCTGCGGCGAGGGCAGTCATTTCACTGGTTTCATTACGCAGGATCGACCACAGGCCAATCACGGCGTTATGCACCGACAGGCTGAATTGGGTCGGGGACAGCGGCTGGTCGTTGGCCAGGTCGCTGAGGATGTCGAGGGTGCGCGGGGTTTCGCCATGCCGGGAAATAAACACCAGCGGCAGGTCTTGCAGGCCTTCGGCCAGCGGCCAGCCCACGCTGAACGCCATGCGTGCCAGCCGGCTCAGGCGGCGGCGCTGCATAGCAGGCAGGAACGACACGTCGGGCGAGGCATCGCTGGCGGGCAGCAGCGCAGGGGCCTGGCACCAGGCGTGCCAGTCGTGCGCACTCTCCAGCCCTGGGGCCCAGGCGCGCCATTGGGCGATATTGAAGTTGATCACTGAGAAGTTATCCCGCCCCTGCGGGCTTCCATGTGCGGCTTTTGGCCCCGAATACCGGGACAGGGAGCAATCGCCGAATGGCGCGCATTATCCCGGTGCCGTGGGGTTCTAGCAAACTTTGGTAAAGGTTTGTTCACGGCGGAATACAAATTGTTGGTAAAGATTTACAGATTGTCCGTTATGGACGGCTGGGTTGGCTTGTCGGCCCGTTCCTAATCACTCGTACGTGACTTGCCTTTGATGCAGCGATGCATTGTTGAACGAGGTAGCTAACAGGCGCTTTTGCCCTCTACACTCGGACATTCATTGATACACGGAGGTTTTTCCATGCGGCGTGTGGTGTTCAATCAGAAAGGCGGCGTTGGCAAGTCCAGCATCGCCTGCAACCTGGCGGCGGTCAGCGCCAGCGAAGGCTATCGAACCCTGTTGGTGGACCTCGATGCACAAGCCAACTCTACCCAGTACCTCACCGGGCTGACCGGCAACGACATCCCCATGGGGATCGCGGACTTTTTCAAGCAAACCCTGTCTTCCGGACCGTTTTCGAAGAAGAACAAGGTCGATATCTACGAAACGCCGTTCGACAACCTGCACGTGATCACCGCCACCGCAGAGCTGGCGGACCTGCAGCCTAAGCTTGAAGCCAAGCACAAGATCAACAAACTGCGAAAGTTGCTGGATGAACTGGCCGAAGATTACGACCGGATCTATCTCGATACGCCGCCAGCACTGAATTTTTATGCGGTTTCGGCATTGATTGCCGCTGATCGTGTGCTGATCCCCTTCGATTGCGACAGCTTCTCGCGTCAGGCCTTGTATGGCCTGCTGGCTGAAATCGAAGAATTGAAGGAAGACCACAACGAAGGCCTTGAAGTGGAAGGCATCGTGGTCAACCAGTTCCAGGCCCGAGCGAGCCTGCCGCAGCAGATGCTGGAGGAGTTGATCGCCGAAGGCTTGCCGGTGCTGCCGGTGTACCTGGCCAGTTCGGTGCGCATGCGCGAGTCGCACCAGGAGAGCAAGCCGCTGATCCACCTGGACCCTCGGCATAAGCTGACGCAGCAGTTTGTGGAGTTGCATAACCTGCTGGAAAGCGCCTAGATCGAGTGTGGGAGGGGGCTTATCGCCCCCGATAGCAGTGTGTCAGCCAGCCCACCTGGTACTGATCCACTGCCATCGGGGGCAAGCCCCCTCCCACATTTGTATTGTATTTCTGCTGGTGGATGTGGATTTGCCCCACTGGGGCTGTAGGAACGGTCTTGCAATAGGGCGTGTGCCTTGTCTCATTGCCTACAGCTAAGCCAGAATCGCCCGGCTTGTGCGTCTGGATGGTCGTCTCTAAGGTTTGCCGGTCACTGAATGTTCAGTGATCGGGTTTAGTAGCCTGTGGTGAGACGTACAGCAAATCATTGATCAGGACTGTCCTGTATTTGATGGTGGCTGTACGGAGGGCGCTTTCGAGCGCGCCGGTGAGTCTCCCCGGTCTACTAACCTGCGTACAGCTGCCACCCTCCGTTTAGTAGCGGCTGGTTGCGGCGCTTACTCGGAGACGTTCCATGGTTAACCTTTACGCCGTTGCACCCGACCTCCCCACCGAAACCCTCGTGCTCAACAGCTACGAAACCTTGTCCTCTGTGCGCACGCTATTGCTCAACCTATCCAACGACCTCACTGGCGAACACCGCGACGTAGCCTTGGCTATTCATCAATTGAGTGAGCTGGGCGTGCTGCTGGTGGGCCAGATGATGGACCGCGAAGTACCGCTGGCCTCAAGGTAGGCGCGGTCAAAAAAGTGTGGGAGGGGGCTTGCCCCCGATAGCAGTGTGTCAGCCAGCCCACCTGGTACTGATCCACTGCCATCGGGGGCAAGCCCCCTCCCACATTTGATCCCGTTGATTGAGGGGCTGGTTTACACCCCTTGGCTGCGCAACCAGCTCATCAACTGCGGCAACGGAAACGCGCCGCTCTGGCGCGCCACTTCGCGGCCGTTCTTGAACAGAATCAAACTGGGAATCGAGCGAATCCCCAACTGCGCCGACAACTGCTGATTGGCCTCGCTGTCGAGCTTGGCCAGCCGACACTTGGCCTCCAACTGCCCGGCCGCCTGTTCAAACACCGGCGCGAACGACTTGCACGGCCCGCACCAGTCGGCCCACACATCGACCAGAAGCGGCAGGTCGCCCTTGATCTGGCTGGCGTAGTCGCCTTGTTTCAGCTCAAAAGGCTTATTCAACAACACCTGTTGCTTACAACGCCCGCATTTGGGCGCATCTCCCAGGCGTTCGCCGGGGATGCGGTTGAGGCCGTTGCAGTGAGGGCAGGGGATGACGAGAGGTTCAGACATTGAGGGCTCCTTGGAAGTGGCCAATGGCACTGTATTTGGAGTCGGGGGCTAGGTTTATCAAGTCAGGCAGATGCGACTCATCCGCTCACAGTTCTGCCCATGTCGAAGCGAGATTGTCTATCTAGGCTGCTAGAGCCGGTTTTGTCTTGAACCATTGGTCTGCTTGTGGCTATAGCAAATTGCGATAGTCGCAATTCGGGTTTAGCCTCCATAGCACGATGCGATAAGGATGTTGCATGCGAGTCATCAGTGAAAAAAGGATTTGGGAAGCAAAGGAAAAATGGCCCCGTTCCGCAGCGGCTTTGGATCAGTGGTATCGCATCATCAAGCGAAATTCCCCCAAAGACTTTGCGGCGATGAAAACCATGTTCCCCGCCACCGATAAGGTCGGAGCGTTTCATGTATTTGATATTGGAGGCAACAAGCTTAGGTTGATTGCTAGCGTGGAGTATCAGGTGCAGCACGTTTACATCAAGCACCTGCTTGATCACCGCGATTATGAGAAAGACAAATGGAAGGAAAAAATCAGATGAGCGCGCTTATGCGAGTCGCGGTCGAACACTGGCAATTCGTATCGCCAGTACTACGAAAGCCGGAAAACGAGGCAGACTACGACGCGATGGTAGGCTGCCTGGACGAGTTATTGAGCCTAATCGGTGAAGATGAGGACAGCCCGCTCATGAGTTTGGTGGACATCCTCAGCGATTGGATCGAAGCCTATGATCATGCGCATCGGCCAATGCCCGTCGCCAGTGGTGTAGATGTGCTGCGCTATATGATGCGCGAGCACAACCTCACCCAGAGCGACTTGCCGGGCGTTGGTGCTCAATCGGTTGTGTCCGAAGTACTGAGCGGCAAGCGCCAGCTCAACGTGCGGCAGATTCGTTGGCTGGCGGAGCGTTTCGGTGTTTCAGTGGAAACCTTTATCTAAAGGTTTCACGACGAACAACTTATCTCCAAATGCTTGCCCCAATCCGGCGGCCGCTGCGCGTATTGTTCCATTCCCGCCTGTTCCTCAAACGGCTTGGAAAGCACCTCATGCAGCCGCCGCACTTCGCTGTAATCGCCTGATTCTGCGGCGGTGATAGCGTTCTGTGCCAGGTAGTTGCGCAGGATGTACAACGGGTTCACTGCGTGCATCCGCTCACGGCGCTGTTCTTCGCTGCAGTTCCCATCCCGTGCGACACGTTCCTTGTACTGCTCGGCCCAGGCGTCAAACCCGGCCATGTCGACAAAATCATCGCGCAAACGCGCCACGGCCAGCGCCGCGGATTCATCCCCCAAACGGCGGAAGAACAGGGTGTAGTCCACGCCGCTGTTCTGCATCAGCTTGAGCAGGCGCTCCACCAATTTCTGGTCGTCGTCTTCGGCGGTGGTCAGCCCCAGGCGGCGGCGCATCAGGTCGAGGTAGTGGGCCTGGTAGAACGGCAGGTATAGGCCCAGGGCTTCCTTCAAGGCTTCAACGCTGATAAACGGCGTCAGCGCCTGGGCCAGTGCGCTGAGGTTCCACTGGCCAATCGGCACTTGGTTGCTAAACGAGTAGCGTCCTTCATGGTCGGAATGGTTGCAGATGAAGTGCGCGTCAAAATCATCCAGAAACGCAAACGGCCCGAAGTCGAATGTTATGCCCAGGATCGACATGTTGTCGGTGTTCATCACGCCATGGCAGAAGCCATAGGCCTGCCATTTGGCGATCATCTCGGCATTGCGTTCGACGATTTCGCGGAACATCGCGAGGTAAGGTTCAGGCTGTTCCTTGCACTCGGGGTAGTGCAGTGAAAGCACGTGCTCGGCCAGTTCCGCCTGCTGCTCTGGTTTCTTGGTGTAGTAGAAATATTCGAAATGCCCGAAGCGGATATGGCTCGGCGCCAGGCGCAGCACCATCGCCCCGCGCTCCTGTTTTTCGCGCCATACCGGCGTGCTGGAGCCGATCACGCACAGCGCACGGCTACTGGGGATGCCCAGCGCGTGGAGTGCTTCAGAGGCAAGAAACTCCCGAATCGACGAGCGCAAAACCGCACGGCCATCGCCCATCCGCGAGTAAGGCGTCATTCCGGCGCCCTTGAGGTGCAGGTCCCAATGCTCGCCGGCCTGGTTGTACACCTCGCCGAGCAACAACCCACGGCCATCGCCCAACTGCGGGGTATAGCCGCCGAACTGGTGCCCGGAGTAGACCATCGCCCGCGGTTCCGCCTCGGCCCACAGCTTGTGGCCGCCGAACAGCTCGGCGAATACCGGCGTGTCGGCCACTGTCGGGTCGAGGTCGAGCAGGGCCATGGCGGCATCGCTCGCCACGACAAGGCGCGGCTCGTCGAGGGGCTCGGGCAAAACGTGGGTTGAGAACGCGTCGCCCAGGCGTGCGAAGCGGTTGTCGAAGGTCAGTTCGTCGAGGGCTTTCACCGGCCATCTCCAGCAGAATGTCCGAACATTCTGCTGGGGATAGGGCGTTTAGTCGAGTTTGCTCGGTGGCGGTTCCGGTGCGTCTTCGACTTTACCGGGCGGCGGCTCGGGGGCGTCCTGCTCTGCGGCAGGCGCGGCGATGGTCTTGCGATCATCCTCGACCGGCACCAGTTTGTACTCCTGGCCGTGCATGTTCTTGAGGTACACCTCCATCTGCCGGAACGAGATGTTGATGTGCTGCTTCTTGAACTCGCGGTTGATATAGCGGTTGACCTCGTCCAGCACCGGGTTGCGGTCACCGAGGTCGCGCACGTGCATGCGCAGCTCGTGGTCGAGGGTGCTTTCGCCGAAGTTGAGGAAATACACGTGAGGTTCCGGCTCCTTCAGAACCCGTGGGTTTTCCCTGGCAGCCTTGAGCAGCAATTCCCTCACCAGGTCCAGATCAGAGCCGTAGTCCACGCCCAGCTTCAGGGTGACGCGGGTGATGGTGTCGGTCAGCGACCAGTTGATCAGTTGCCCGGTAATGAACGTCTTGTTCGGGACAATGATGTCCTTGCGGTCGAAGTCGGTGATGGTGGTGGCGCGGATGCGGATCTTGCTCACCGTGCCCGACAGGTTGCCGATGGTGATGGTGTCGCCGATACGCACCGGGCGTTCGAACAGGATCATGATGCCGGAGATGAAGTTGGCGAAGATCTCCTGCATGCCGAAGCCCAGGCCCACTGACAGTGCGGCCACCAGCCATTGCAACTTGTCCCAGCTCACGCCGAGGGTAGACAGGGTAGACACGAAGCCCACGCCGGCAATCACATAGGACAGCAAGGTGGTGGTGGCGTAGGCGCTGCCCTGGGCCAGGTCCAGCTTGGACAGTACCAGCACCTCCAGCAGACCGGGCAGGTTGCGCGCCAGGGCGAAGGTGATGCCGATGATGATCAGCGCGCCGAGCAAGTCGCCGATGCTGATAGGCACCATGCTGATATTCGCACCCGTGCCGCTGGTGTATTCGTACAGCGTGACGTTATCCAGGTAGGAAAACACCGAGATCAGGTCCGACCACACCCAGTACAGCGCGGCGATAAAGCCGCCAAGCAGGGCCAGGCGAATCAGGCGCATGGACTGTTCGTTGACCTGTTCGATGTCCAGGGTCGGTTCTTCGATCACGGCTTCGCCATCACCGGCTTCCTTGGCGGCCTGGCGTTTGGCCAGGGCTCGGGCATAGGCCAGGCGGCGGGCGGCAACGCCCAGGCCACGCACGAAGGTGGCTTCGATCACCAGCCAGAACATCAGCAGGTACAGGGTGTTGATCAACCGGTCGCTGAGTTTCAGGGCGGTGTAGTAGTAGCCGAAGCACACGGCAATAAACAGCGCGATGGGCAGTGCGGTAAACAGCAGGCCCACGGCTTTGCGGAACAGCGAGGCTTTTTCGTGGGTCGGGCTGTGCAACAGCAGGCGCCCGAGCAGCCAGGCCATCAGCGCATAGCACGTCAGGACCACGGCGATGCCTAGCACGTCGTCGGCCAGTGCCGCCGGTTGATGCTCGGCAATCGCCACCACGGCCACCAGCGCCAGTACGACCAGGCCGAGTTTACGCACCCAGCCTTGCAGGAATTCGACCTGGGGTTTTTCCCAGCGAAAATGCAGTTCGGCCACGCCGCCCGGCGCCAGGATGCGGTAGGCGGTGTAGAACACCAGCCACGCCTGGGCGATCTGCAGCAATGCCGCGCCCAGGTTGGCGTTTTGCCCACGGGCGTCGATTTGCAGCGCATAACCGCACAGCGCCAGGCCCAGGGCTACCGGCATCGCCAGCAGGATATTCACCAGGATCGCCTGCGGCGTGTGCCACTGGCTGTCGCGTTTGAAGTGGCCG
Organism: Pseudomonas sp. LG1E9; assembly: GCF_003290225.1. NCBI lineage: Bacteria > Pseudomonadati > Pseudomonadota > Gammaproteobacteria > Pseudomonadales > Pseudomonadaceae > Pseudomonas > Pseudomonas sp. LG1E9. Next base: position 1,223,768 of record NZ_CP029983.1, read on the forward strand.
ATGTCCAGGTGGACCCTTTTCAGGCGGGCGTACAGCGCGGTGCGCCGCCACAGCAGGAAGCCGATCAACAGCAACAGCGGCAGGAACAGCAATGGGCGCTGGGTCAGGCCGTCATACAGCTCACTGACGCTGGAGGCCCAGGGCAGGGTGGTGACTTGCTTGCTCAGGTGCGCCGGCACGGTCTCCAGCCACTCGGTGTCCAGCGGCTTGTTGCTCGGGATCCAGAACATCTGCTCGTCGAGCGTGGCGCGCAGGGTGGTGGCGGTGCTGAGCAGTTGTTTCTGGTTGAGTTGCAGGGTGATGGATTCGTTGAGCAGTGCACTCAGCTCGCGGCTCAGGCGCTCCAACAGGTCGCTGCGGGTGACCGCCAGTTCCAGCAGGGTGCGGCGCAGTTGCGGGGTGACGTCGTCCGGTGGCTGGTTGGCCAGCAGGTTGTCGACATAAGTACCGGGGGAACTGATCAGTTCGCGTTGCTGGTTGACCTCGAACTGGTACAGGCGAATGTTGGCAATGTCGTCGGCCAGGTCACGGTCCACGGTCAGGCGCGGCAGTGCCTGTTTTTGCTTATACAGAATCTTCGACAGCAGCAGGCTGCCTTTGAGCACACTGATTTGCTCATCCAGGGCTGAGTCGCTCTGGGTCACGGTGTCCAGTTGCTGCTTGGTCTGCAGGTTCTTCTGGGTCAGGTCGTTGAGGCGGTCGGTGCTTTTGAGCAGGTAGTCGGAGAGCTTCAGGTTGGCCGCACTTTCCGTGGCCAACAGGCTGCTGCCTCCGGCCTTTTGCGCTTCGATGGACTGCTGGGTCACGGTCTGTTGGGACTGGGCCAGGCGCTTCTGGTTGATCAGGGTTTGCAGGTCCTGGATCTCTTGTTCCAGGCGCGCGATTTTTTCCACCACCAGGTCATGCTGGCTGTTGCCCAGGTCTTGCAGCTGGCTGTTGCCGGCCAGTTCCTGGCGGCGCAGGGGTATCAGTGCATTGAGTGCGGCGAGCTCGGCGTTCAGTTGGTTGCGTTGGTCGCTGTTAAGCGCTTTGCCATTGTCCTTGCCGGCCTTTAGCGTCGAATTGATCTGCAGGATGCGCGTCTGGCTGCTGCTGATTTCGGTCTGGGCGCGTTCGGGGCGGGTCTGGGCGGCGATGGTCAGGCTGTTGGCTTCGGCCAGGTCTTTTTGCAGGTCGCCTTGCTGGGTGGTGCGCTGCACCAGCAATTGCTCAAGCTGCGGCACCGGCAGCGTGGCATAGCGCTGGGCCACCGGGATGATTTTGGTAGCCTTGAGGCGGGTCAGCTCGCGCTGGTTTTCGCTGGTCTGGCGCGGCGCGTCTTCCAGCTGGCGCTTGAGCTCGACCAGGCGCTGCTCGTAATCCTGCTGGTTGCCCAGATACGTCAGGGTCTGCTGCAGGATGGTTTGCAGCGCCTTCATGTCGGCGTCGGGCAGCTTGCGGTCGGGCAGCTTGTCCAGGGTTTGCTGGATGGCATCGGCGCTGGGCGGGTCGGCGGCGTAGACGCTGCCAAAACAAAGGGTCAGGCCCAGCAGGGCAGTGGCGAGAAACGTGCGCAGGGTTGGCATAGACACCGGTCTTGCAAGGTGAAGAATCGGGAGCGTGCTGTCGCTCCGCAGTTTAGAGGAAGAGTCCGGGGCCCGGGCGACTTCCTTCGGGGAATCTGACGCCCACTTTGCCGATCTTGTTCCCGTCCATGACCGCGACGGTCCAGATGGTGTTGTTCCACTCCACCTGGTCGCCGACGATGGGGGCGCCGCCGACTTTTTGGGTGATGAAGCTGCTCAGTGGCATGTCCGGATCGATGCCCTCCAACTTCAGGCCGTACAGGGCCGAAACCGCGCCCAGCTGGGCGTCGCCTTCCAGCACGAAGTCGCCGAAGAAGCGCAGGTCGAGGCCGCGTTGCGGTGCCTGGCTGAACAGTTTGCCGAGGGCTGGCAGGTTGTGTTCATGGCCGATCACACAGAGCAGATCGCCGACTTCCAGCACCGTACTACCCGACGGATGGAGCAGTTGCTGGCCACGGAACAGTGCCGCAATCCGCGTGCCTTCGGGCATTTTCAGCTCGCGCAGGGCTGCGCCGATGCACCATTTTTCGGCGCCCAGGCGGTACACGAACAGCTCCCACTCGCTGGTAACGTGTACTTCCAGGGCTGCACGGGAGATCGGCGCCGGGTCCGGTGGTACGGTCACTTTCAGCAACTTGGCCACCCACGGCAGGCTCGTGCCTTGTACCAGCAGTGACACCAGCACGATAAAGAACGCCAGGTTGAAGTACAGCTGCGCATGGGGCAGGCCGGCCATCAGCGGGAACACCGCGAGAATGATCGGCACCGCGCCGCGCAGGCCGACCCACGCGATAAAGCCTTTTTCGCGACCGTGGAATGCCTTGAACGGCAGCAGGCCGACCATCACCGACAACGGCCGCGCAAACAGGATCATCCACAGCGCCAAGCCCAGGGCCGGCAGGGCGATTGGCAGCAAATCATGGGGCGTGACCAACAGGCCCAGCACCAGGAACATGCCGATCTGTGCGAGCCAGGCCATGCCGTCGAGCATATGCAAGATGCCATGACGGCTGCGCACCGGGCGGTTGCCGATCACCAGGCCGCACAGGTAAACGGCGAGGAAACCGCTGCCGTGCAAGGCGTTGGTCAGGGCGAAGACGAACAGGCCACCGGCGATCACCAGGATTGGATACAGGCCGGTGGCCAGGTTGATGCGGTTGACCATCTGCAGCATCAGCCAGCCGCCGCCCAGGCCAACCATGCCGCCGATGCCGAATTCGCGCACCAGATGCGTCAGCAGGCTCCAGTGCAGGCCGGTCTGGCCGCTGGCGAGCATGTCGATCAGGGTGACGGTGAGGAACACCGCCATTGGGTCGTTGCTGCCGGATTCGATTTCCAGCGTGGCGGTAACCCGTTCGTTCAGGCCCTTGCCGCCGAGCAGCGAGAACACCGCCGCGGCGTCGGTGGAACCGACAATCGCGCCAATCAACAAGCCTTGGATAATATTGAGGTCAAACAGCCAGGCTGCCGCCATGCCGGTGAGGCCGGTGGTGATCAACACCCCCACCGTGGCCAGGGACAACGCCGGCCAGAGTGCCACGCGGAAACTCGCCACCCGCGTGCGCAAGCCACCGTCGAGCAGGATCACGGCCAGTGCGAGGTTGCCCACCAGGTAGGCGGTCGGGTAGTTGTCGAAAATGATGCCGCCGCCATCGACGCCGGCGACCATGCCCACGGCCAGGATGATCACCAGGATCGGAATCCCCAGGCGCGACGAAAGAGAACTCACCAGAATGCTCGCACTCACCAGCAACGCGCCGATCAAGAACAGGCTGTTGATGGTCGTCGCATTCAAAGGCAGTACTCCATAAGCAAACAAGACGGGACGCAAACTGACCATGCAGTCTGCGTGCCAGGGATTCTAACCTGTTGAATTGCGGTGCTGTCAAAAAGCTTTTAACGCCGGGCGCAGATCTGAATGTGGGAGGGGGCAAGCCCCCTCCTACATTTTTAACTGAGTGCATTCAGTTAGAGGCGGAACCGCCCCACCATCCCATTCAAATCCACCGCCAACCGCGACAACTCACTGCTCGCCGCACTGGTCTGGCTGGCGCCGGTCGCCGACTGCACCGACAGGTCACGAATGTTCACCAGGTTGCGGTCTACTTCCCGTGCCACCTGCGCCTGCTCTTCCGCTGCGCTGGCGATCACCAGGTTACGTTCATTGATCTGCACAATCGCCGTGTTGATGGTGTCCAGCGACATCCCTGCGCCTTTGGCGATGTTCAGTGTTGATTCAGCACGTTCGGTGCTGTTACGCATCGAGTCCACCGCGTGCTCGGTGCCGGCCTGGATACTGCCGATCATCCGCTCGATCTCGCTGGTGGACTGCTGGGTGCGATGGGCGAGGGCGCGTACTTCATCGGCCACCACCGCAAACCCACGCCCGGCTTCACCGGCGCGCGCTGCTTCGATGGCGGCATTCAGGGCCAGCAGGTTGGTCTGGTCGGCCAGACCGCGAATCACGTCCAGCACCTTGCCGATATCCCGCGACTCATTGGCCAGGTCGCCAATCAGCGTGGCGGTGGCTTGTACGTCGCCGCTCATGCGTTCGATGGCGCTGACGGTTTCCTGTACCAGGTCACGGCCATCGCCGGCCGAAGAGGTGGCATTGCGCGAGGCTTCGGAAGTGCTCACCGCATTGCGCGCAACTTCTTCGACGGCGCTGGTCATCTCGTTGACGGCGGTGGCGGCTTGCTCGATTTCGTTGTTCTGCTGGGTCAGGCCACGGGCGCTTTCGTCGGTGACGGCGTTCAGCTCTTCGGCGGCGGAAGCCAACTGGGTGGCAGAGCCGGCGATGCGTTGCAGGGTGTCGCGCAGCTTGTCCTGCATCTTGGCCATGGCGGCGAGCAGGCGTCCGGCTTCGTCGTTGCCATCAACCTTGATCGGCCGCGTCAGGTTACCTTCGGCCACTTCTTCGGCGGCTTCCAGCGCCTGGGCGATCGGGACGGTGATGCTGCGGGTCAACAGCCAGGCAAACAGCACGGTCAGCGCCGTAGCGATCACCAGCAGGCCCACGACCAGGTCGAAGGCCGCGTTGTATTGGTCTTCCGCCTCCTGGTTAGTCGCCAGGGCCATCTTGTTGTTGATATCCAGCAAACGGGTGAGCACTGCGTTGACTTGCTCGGAGTTGCTCAGCAGCTCGGTATTGAGCAGCGTACGCAACTCCTCCACCTGATTGGCGCGGGACAGGCTCTTCATGCGCTCTTCGATCTGATGGTACTGGCCGAGCAAGCGCACGTATTCGTTGTAGGTAGAGCGCTCTTCGCTGCTTTCGATCAGTTTTTCGTAGACGTCCTGGGCGGTGCGGATCTGCTGGTTGCGCAGCTCGAAGGACTCCAGGGTCTTTTGCTGTACGTCCGGCTCGCGGTTGGTCAGCAAGCGGTACGACAGCACCCGCAGGCGCAGGGTCAGTTGTGTGAACTCATCAAGCGCACGGATGCTTGGCACGCTGGACAGGGTGATGTCTTCGGTCGCGCCACGGATCTTGCTCATCTGGTTCAGGGCGAACACACCGAGAAACAGCATCAGTGCACCAATAAACGCAAAGCCGAGGAAGGCCCTCGGAGCGATATTCATATTACGAAGCGACATGCGGGAATCCTGGGGAGAAGCGCGATCCGTGCGGGGGGTGAGACGGGGTGTGCCTCTCTATCGGTCCTACGACTAAAGTCTAAAGGGGCATGTGCGTTTTTGTCGCATCTGACGAGGGGTTTGGCCGATTCAGGAACCAGATCGGGTAAATGCAGTCACTAAGGCTCGAAAGTGCGGCCCGGCCCTTAAAAATCGGGCTGCGCGCCGGGGATAACCCTGGCATCCGAGGTGAATTTTCTTTATCGTCACCGCCCTTTGAAAAAGCCCGAGAAATCAAAATGTTAGAAGCATCCCTCAGCCAATTGGAACAACTGGTCAGCGACCTGGTACAGCAGAATCAAGACCTGCTGGGCCGCAACGAATCCCTCAAGGCCGAACTGGCCAACGCCAAGGATGAGAACGACAGCCTGCAACTGAGCCTGATGGAGCAGGAAGAAAAACACGGCGCTACCGCTGCCCGTATCCAGGCGTTGGTTGAGCGTGTGAGCGCAGGGCCTGTCAGCGCATGAATGAAGGGATAAAGGTCGTTTCGATTCTCGGAGAGGATTACTCGATCAAGGCGCCAGCGGGGGAAGACAAGACCCTGATGCACGCCGTGACCATGCTCAAGGCCTCCCTGGCCACCACCAAGAAAAAGTACCCGACCCTGATCGGTGACAAATTACTGGTGCTGGCGGCGCTGAACCTGTGCGCCGAGCAGATCGAATTGCAGCAGGCTCATCAACAGGAACTCGACCGTTACCAAGAGCAAGTCAGCGCCACGGTCGATGTAATCTCCAAGGTGATTGGGCAGCCATAGTAAAAGCATGCTGGCGCGCAACGTTTTTCAGCGCGCGCCAGGCTTTTTCCGATGTTTACTCGTACACGATTTCGATGCTGTATTCGTCGAAGGCTTTAAATTTGAAAACTTTGTTAATTACTGTTTTCTCATTTCCCAAAACGTCCAGGACATCGCCTGCGTTGGCATAGATCAAGTATTCATCAAGCGTTATATCTCTTGCGATCGAAGGACCGCCGCTCTTATCGACGAGAATAATTTTCGGGGCGGTTTTCATGTTGATTCCTCAAAATGGGCAGCAGTAGGTCATTGGTATGGAAGCCAGTGTGAACACGCTCTCAACACCTGAAAGCCTACCCCTTGAAAAGTCTCCTCGGTAACTGTCAGAAATCACAGTTGTTTAGAACTCTTGTTCATTAGCTCGCACGCCCAGACTATTTCGCCGCTATTAGAACCACGCATCCCGCATCCCCAGGCACGTATCATCGCGTGCCTCCAGAATCGCCAGTTCATGATGGCAGCTCGGTACTTCCCAGGTCAGGAAGTAACGGGCGGCCTGGAGCTTGCCTTTATAGAAGGCAACATCCGCCGCATTGCCCCTGGCCAGCCCTTCTTCGGCGCGAATCGCCTGCTCCAGCCAGCGCCAGCCAATCACCGTATGGCCGAACACTTTCAGGTACAGCGCCGAGTTCGCCAGGCTGCTGTTGACCTTGCCGTGGGCGAGATCCGTCAGCAGGCCCAGGGTGACTTGTTGCAGGCGCGCTACCAGGTGTTCCAGCGGTTCTCTGATGGCGGTAAGTGATGGGTACTCCTGGGCGCGGGCGCCGGTTTCGGCGATCAGGCGGATCAGTTGCTTTAGCCCCGCGCCGCCATTCTGCGCCAGCTTGCGCCCGAGCAAATCCAGGGACTGGATGCCGTGGGTGCCTTCGTGGATCGGGTTCAGGCGGTTGTCGCGGTAGTACTGTTCCACCGGGTATTCGCGGGTGTAGCCGTGGCCGCCGAGGATCTGGATCGCCAGTTCGTTAGCCTTGAGGCAGAACTCCGAGGGCCAGGATTTGACGATGGGCGTGAGCAGGTCCAGCAGCTCGTGGGCCTGTTTGCGCTCGGTCTCGGTTGCCAGTGTGGTGGTGTCATCGAATAGGCGCGCGGCGTACAGACCCAGGTCGAAGGCGCCTTCGACGTAGGCTTTTTGGGTCAGCAGCATGCGCTTGATGTCAGCGTGCTGGATGATCGAGACCGGCGCCGTTGTAGGATCTTTGCTATCAGGCAGACGGCCTTGCGGGCGTTCGCGGGCGTATTCCAGGGAATACAGGTAGCCGGCGTAACCGAGCATGACCGCGCCCATGCCGACGCCGATGCGCGCTTCGTTCATCATCTGGAACATGCAGCTCAGCCCCTGGTGTGGCTTGCCCACCAGATAGCCGACACAGTTGTCGTTATCGCCGAAATTCAGCGCGGTCGACGTGGTGCCGCGCCAGCCCATCTTGTGAAACAGCCCGGCCAACAACACGTCGTTGCGTGCACCGAGGCTGCCGTCATCGTTGACCAGGAATTTGGGCACGATAAACAGCGAAATGCCCTTCACCCCGGCCGGCGCGTCCGGCAGCTTGGCCAGCACCATGTGCACGATGTTTTCCGACAGCGGATGGTCGCCCCCGGAGATAAAGATCTTGTTGCCCTTGAGGCGATAGCTGCCGTCAGCCGCAGGTTCGGCGCGTGTACGAATATCCGACAGCGATGAGCCCGCGTGGGGTTCGGTCAGGGCCATGGTGCCGAAGAAGCGTCCGTCGATCATCGGTTGCAGGAAGCGTTGCTTCTGCTCCTCGGTGCCGAAGCTTTCGATCAGGTTGGCCGCGCCCATGGTCAGGAACGGGTAGGAAGTAGACGCTGCGTTGGCCGACTGGAAGTGCGCAAAGCAGGCCTGGGACAGCAAGGTCGGCAACTGCATGCCACCGGCTTCGAAACTGCGGGCGGCATTGAGGAAGCCGGCCTCCAGGAAGGCATCCACGGCCGGTTTGACTTCCGGGATCAGGATCGCCTGACCGTCTTCGTAGCGCGGTTCGTTTTCGTCGTTTTTGCGGTTATGCGGCGCGAAATATTTTTCGGCGATGGAGCGGGCCGTGCTGATGGCAGCATCGAAGGTTTCGCGGTTGTGCTCGGCAAACCGCTCGCGCTCGGTCAGGCCCTCGGCATCGAGGACTTCGTACAGCTCGAAAGCCAAATTGCGGGAACTGAGCAGCGTCTCGGACATGGCGGCTTACCTTTGAAGGAATTGGCCTGAGTCTAAGTGTGCGAATGGAGGGTGGATAGCAAGATTGATCTGGGTGATGGAGGACCAGAATGTGGGAGGGGGCTTGCCCCCGATTGCGGTGTGTCAGCCAGAGATAGGTTGGCTGATCCACTGCAATCGGGGGCAAGCCCCCTCCCACATTAGTTAGCCGATGGTCATCAGGCTGGCGTTGCCGCCCGCCGCAGCGGTGTTGACGCTCAACGCCCGCTCGATCACCAGGCGCTCCAGCGCGATCGCCGTTTCGCCTTGCGACAAACCGTGTACGCCGACAATCGCCCCACCGCGCTGTGCCACTTGCTGGCACACCGCACGCAGTTGGTCGGAATCACCGTGATGCAGGACCGCGTCAAACACCACCTCGTCCTTGGTCCAGTCAGCCACGCGCTTGATCTTCGCCTGAATATCCTTAGGCAGGCGTGGGAACAAGGCCTTGGTCAGGTCAGTTTCCGGCCATACCGCAGAACCACCCACCGCCAGCACTGCCGCCAGTTGCGTCAACAGATCGCCTTCCACGTCCGCCAGGCACAACACGTGCTCGCGGGGCAGGATGGCGTAGCTGTTGCGCTCGCCGGTCGGGCCGGCCAGTTGACGGGTGATACCGCTCTGGGACTGCGCGGCGAACTGGCTGCACAGGGCACTCAGCTCGTTGAACGACTGGCTGTCAGCCCAGGCTTTCAGGGCGGTCAGCGGTTGGCTCATGGCGTCGCGCAGACGTACATCCGGTGCAGCCAACTTGTCGCCACGTACGAAGGATTGCTCGATCGCATCGGTAGGACGAGTCGACAGCAGGCGGTACAGGTACAGCGGGCCACCGGCTTTCGGGCCGGTACCCGACAAGCCTTCGCCGCCGAACGGTTGCACGCCGACCACGGCACCCACGATGTTACGGTTCACGTAGACGTTACCGGCATTGACGTTGTCGATCACCTTGGCGATGGTCTCGTCGATACGGGTGTGCACGCCCAGGGTCAGGCCGTAACCGGATGCGTTGATCTGGCCGATCAGTTGGTCGATCTCTTTACGCTTGTACCGCACCACGTGCAGCACCGGGCCGAAGATCTCGCGTTGCAGTTCGTCGAAGCTTTCCAGCTCGATCAGGGTTGGCATCACGAAGGTGCCGCGCTTGACCTCTTCACCATCGGCAATCGCCACTTGGTACACATTGCGGCCTTTGTCGCGCATGGCCTGGATGTGTTTCTCGATGCCGGCTTTGGCTTCGGCGTCGATCACCGGGCCAATGTCTACCGACAGGCGTTCCGGGTTGCCGAGGCGGCATTCAGCCATGGCGCCCTTGAGCATTTCGATGACGCGGTCTGCCGAATCTTCCTGCAGGCACAGTACACGCAGGGCCGAGCAACGCTGGCCGGCACTGTCGAAGGCCGAAGAGACTACGTCGATAACCACCTGCTCGGTCAGCGCCGAAGAATCCACGATCATCGCGTTCTGGCCACCGGTTTCGGCGATCAACGGGATCGGACGACCCTGGGCATCCAGACGACCGGCGACATTGCGTTGCAGCAGGCGCGCCACTTCGGTGGAGCCGGTGAACATCACGCCTTTGACGCGATCATCACCCACCAGGCGGGCACCCACGCTTTCGCCCTGGCCCGGCAGCAGTTGCAGCACGCCTTCCGGAATACCGGCTTCCAGCAGGATGCGCACGGCTTGTGCAGCGACCAGCGGGGTTTGCTCGGCAGGCTTGGCCAGTACCGGGTTGCCGGCAGCCAATGCGGCGGCAACTTGACCACTGAAAATTGCCAGCGGGAAGTTCCATGGGCTGATGCAGACCACCGGGCCCAGTGGGCGGTGGGCATCATTGGTGAAGTCGTTACGGGCCTGTACGGCGTAGTAACGCAGGAAGTCCACGGCTTCACGCACTTCGGCAATGGCGTTGGCGAAGGTCTTGCCAGCTTCGCGAGCCAGCAGGCCCATCAGCGGCTGGATCTCGCCCTCCATCAGGTCAGCGGCGCGTTCCAGGATCGCAGCGCGTTCGGCGGGCGGAGTAGCCTGCCAGATCGGGCCCGCGTTGATGGCGCATTGAATCGCGTTGTCGACGTCTTCGACCGTGGCTTCTTGAACCTGGCCGACCACATCTCGCAGGTCAGACGGGTTCAATACCGGCGCAGACGGCTGGTCGCTGGAGGCGCAACCCAGCATCGGCGCGGCTTTCCAGTTGTTGTGTGCGGTCGCCAGCAAGGCGCAGGACAGCGACGCCAGGCGGTGTTCGTTGGCCAGGTCGATACCCGCCGAGTTGGCGCGGTCGCTGCCGTAAAGGTCACGCGGCAAGGGGATACGCGGGTGCGGCAAGCCGAAGCCGCCTTCCTGCGTAGCCATTTGCTCGATGCTGGCCACTGGGTCGGCCACCAGCTCCTGAATGGAGATGGACTGGTCGGCGATGCGATTGACGAACGAGGTGTTGGCGCCGTTTTCCAGCAGGCGTCGAACCAGATAAGCCAGGAGTGTTTCGTGGGTGCCGACCGGTGCGTACACGCGGCACGGACGGTTCAACTTGCCTTCGGATACTTTGCCTACAACCTGTTCGTACAACGGCTCACCCATGCCGTGCAGGCATTGGAACTCGTACTGGCCGGGGTAATAGTTCTGGCCGGCGATATGGTAGATGGCCGACAGGGTATGGGCGTTGTGCGTGGCGAACTGCGGGTAGATGACTTCCGGCACCGACAGCAGTTTGCGTGCGCAGGCAATGTAGGAAACGTCGGTGTAAACCTTGCGGGTGTAGACCGGGTAGCCTTCCAGGCCTTCGACCTGGGCGCGCTTGATTTCGCTGTCCCAGTACGCACCTTTCACCAGGCGGATCATCAGGCGATGGCGGCTGCGGCGCGCCAGGTCGATGACGTAGTCGATCACATACGGGCAACGTTTCTGGTAGGCCTGGATCACGAAACCGATGCCGTTCCAGCCGGTCAGTTGCGGCTCGAAGCACAGGCGCTCCAGCAGGTCCAGGGACAGCTCCAGGCGGTCGGCTTCTTCGGCGTCGATGTTCAGGCCGATGTCGTATTGCTTGGCCAGCAGGGTCAGGGACAGCAGGCGCGGGTACAACTCGTCCATTACACGCTCGTACTGCGCCCGGCTGTAACGCGGGTGCAGTGCCGACAGCTTGATGGAAATGCCCGGGCCTTCATAAATCCCACGGCCGTGAGAGGCTTTGCCGATGGAGTGAATGGCTTGTTCGTACGACGCCAGGTATTTCTGGGCATCGTGTTCGGTGAGTGCGGCTTCACCGAGCATGTCGTAGGAATAGCGGAAGCCTTTGGCTTCGAACTTGCTCGCGTTGGCCAGGGCTTCGGCGATGGTTTCGCCGGTGACGAACTGCTCGCCCATCAGGCGCATGGCCATGTCGACGCCCTTGCGGATCATCGGCTCGCCGCTCTTGCCGATGATGCGGCTCAGGGACGAGGTCAAGCCCGCTTCGTTATGGGTGGCGACCAGTTTACCGGTCAGCAGCAGGCCCCAGGTGGCGGCGTTGACGAACAGCGACGGGCTGTTGCCCAGGTGCGGGTGCCAGTTGCCGGTGCTGATCTTGTCGCGGATCAGCGCGTCACGGGTGCCTTTGTCCGGGATGCGCAGCAGCGCTTCGGCCAGGCACATCAGCGCCACGCCTTCCTGGGACGACAGCGAGAATTCTTGCAGCAGGCCCTGAACAATACCGGCACGGCCGCCGGCACTCTTTTGATTGCGCAGTTTCTCTGCAATGGAGGCGGCCAGCTTGTTGGTAGCTTCGGCCATCGGGGCCGGCAGACGGGCCTGTTCGATCAGCATCGGTACCACTTCCGGCTCAGGGCGACGGTAAGCGGCGGTGATCGAGGCGCGCAGTACGGACTGCGGCAGGATGCTCTCGGCGAACTCAAGGAAGCATTGGTGCGCGTGGTCCGCCTGGACCTCACCTGCATCATCGGCGTCCTTGCTGCTCAAGCCGTTGAGTTCGGTCAGGGTTGCACCACCCTCCAGTTTCTCCAGGTAATTGAAAATCGCCTGCTTGATCAGCCAGTGCGGCGTGCGATCAATGGAGGTCGCGGCAGCCTTCAGGCGTTCGCGGGTCGGGTCGTCGAGTTTGACCCCAAGGGTGGTCGTCGCCATTTTCTTATCCTCATGGGTGCCACTACCGAGTGGCATCAGCTGGCGGCAAGATTAGCTTTGCGCATCAAGAGGTGCAACCGGGTGCAACCTTTTTTATCCATGAAATTCTCGACGTTCATCCGAAATAAATTTGGCGACAACTTAATCCGCTTTGTCTTGGTGCATTTGCTTCTGACTTCGGCTGTTCTTGCTCCGAAAAGGAGCAAAAACAGGGCGTTTTGTCGATTTCATATCTGGGTGCAACTTATTCGAAAGAAACTGGTTGCACCTTATTTGCTTTGTTGAATAGCATTCGCGACCAAGGTGCAACCGTCGGTAAAACGAGGTTCATCGGCTGACGGCTTTCCTGGGGAAACGTCAGTCATAAATGCGCGGCACGCAGGTTCGTTTACCCAGCTATACAGTGGGTAGCGTCTGTCAGACCGCTGCTACATAAAAACAAAGCCAGGGCGTCACTCATATGAGCGTTAGTAATCCAACCTTGATCACGTTCGTGATCTACATCGCAGCAATGGTGCTGATCGGCCTGATGGCCTATCGCTCCACCAACAACCTTTCCGATTACATCCTGGGCGGTCGCAGCCTCGGTAGCGTGGTGACAGCCTTGTCCGCCGGTGCTTCCGACATGAGCGGCTGGTTGTTGATGGGCCTGCCGGGCGCGATCTACATGTCCGGTCTGTCGGAAAGCTGGATCGCCATCGGCCTGATCGTCGGTGCTTACCTCAACTGGTTGTTCGTGGCCGGTCGCCTGCGGGTACAGACCGAGCACAACGGTGACGCCCTGACGCTGCCGGATTACTTCTCCAGCCGTTTCGAAGATAAAAGCGGCCTGCTGCGCATCATCTCTGCGGTCGTGATCCTGGTGTTCTTCACCATCTACTGCGCATCCGGCATCGTGGCCGGTGCCCGTCTGTTCGAAAGCACCTTCGGCATGTCCTACGAGACGGCGCTGTGGGCCGGTGCTGCGGCGACAATTGCCTACACCTTCATCGGTGGTTTCCTGGCCGTGAGCTGGACCGATACCGTGCAAGCCACGCTGATGATCTTCGCGTTGATCCTGACGCCCATCATCGTGCTGCTGGCCACCGGCGGTGTTGACACCACGTTCCTGGCGATTGAAGCCAAGGACCCAACCAGTTTCGACATGCTGAAAAACACCACCTTCATCGGCGTAATCTCGCTGATGGGCTGGGGCCTGGGCTACTTCGGCCAGCCGCACATCCTCGCGCGCTTCATGGCGGCGGATTCGGTCAAGTCGATCGCCAAGGCGCGTCGTATCTCCATGACCTGGATGATCCTGTGCCTGGCCGGTACTGTGGCCGTGGGCTTCTTCGGTATTGCCTACTTCTCGGCGCACCCGGAAGTGGCAGGTCCCGTGACCGAAAACCCTGAGCGTGTGTTTATCGAGCTGGCCAAAATCCTGTTCAACCCGTGGGTTGCCGGTGTCTTGCTGTCGGCGATCCTGGCGGCTGTAATGAGTACCTTGAGCTGCCAGTTGCTGGTGTGCTCCAGCGCCCTGACCGAAGACTTCTACAAAGCGTTCCTGCGCAAGAACGCCTCCCAGCTCGAACTGGTATGGATCGGTCGCCTGATGGTGCTGGTGGTTGCCCTGATCGCCATCGCCATGGCCGCCAACCCGGAAAACCGTGTACTGGGTCTGGTGAGCTACGCCTGGGCTGGTTTCGGTGCCGCATTCGGTCCTGTGGTCCTGATCTCGGTGATCTGGAAAGACATGACACGCAACGGCGCACTGGCCGGTATCCTGGTCGGCGCGATCACCGTGATCGTGTGGAAGCACTTCGAACTGTTGGGCCTGTACGAAATCATCCCAGGCTTCATCTTCGCCAGCCTCGCGATCTACTTCGTGAGCAAAATGGGCGCACCGACTGCCGGTATGGTTGAGCGTTTTGATGCAGCGGAAAAAGACTACAACCTCAACAAGTAATTCGTCTGGCGCTGAGCGTCCGATGAGTTGAAAAAAAGGCCCGCGTCCTACGGATGGCGGGCCTTTTTTTGTGCGTGTTTTTTCACGGGTTGAGGGCGATTCATACGCCCATGTGTAGGGCTTTACTGATTTATCGGACGCGCGCTCTGCAGGGCAAGGCAGTGGTGCAGAATCCACCGCCTACCCCTCGCAGAGAAACACCGGATGTTCGCTCCTGCCAATCAATGTGCCTTTACCCTGACCCTTGACGGGGAACCGAGTGAACTCAAGGTATTTGAGTTTCACGGCGCCGAAGCCGTCAGCCAGCCCTATTGTTTTGACCTGGAGCTGGTCAGTGAGCAGCCCGACCTCGATTTGGAGAGCTTGCTGCATCGCCAGGTCTATCTCGGTTTCGACGACCAGGGGCATGGCATCCATGGCCTGGTCTATCGGGTGGCGCAGGGCGATTCCGGGCGGCGCCTGACGCGTTATCAGATCCAGCTCGTGCCGCAGCTTGCGTATCTGCAGCACAGCAGTCACCAGCGCATATTCCAGCACAAGACAGTGCCGCAGATCGTTACGCTGGTGCTGGCGGAGCAGGGGGTCCATGCCGACCAATTCGAGTTTCACCTGAGTGGTGATTACCCCGAGCGCGAGTATTGCGTGCAATTCGGTGAAAGCGACCTGGCCTTCATTCAGCGGCTATGTGCCGAGCAGGGTATTCACTATCACTTCCGGCACTCGCCCGAACGGCATCTGCTGGTGTTTGGCGATGACCAGACCGTGTTCGCCCAGCCAGACCAGCCGACGCCCTATCAGCCAGGTTCCGGGATGGTGGCGGATACGCCTGCGATCAAGCGCTTTGTGGTGCAACTGGCAACCCGCACCACGGCGGTCAACCTGCGCGACTACGATTTCCGTAAGCCGAACCTGGTGTTGGAGAGTGGCGTTGCCGGCGCACAGTCGCCACGGCTTGAAGAGCAGGGGTACCCCGGTCACTTTTCTGATCGGCCCCACGGTAAATACCTCGCGCAACGGGTGTTGGAGCGGCACCGTAGCGACTATCGAATTGCCCGTGGCAGCGGTGATGATCCCGCATTGGTCTGCGGCCATTTCCTCACGTTGGCCGGTCACCCGCGTGACGCATGGAATGACTTGTGGCTGGTGACGCACGTTACCCACGAAGGCAAACAACCCCAGGTGCTGGAGGAGGCTGTGACCGAGGTTGCCGGTGGCGATTTTCGTCAGGGTTATCGCAATGAGTTTGTTGCCTCACCGTGGGACGTGATCTTTCGCCCGCCCTTGCCCGAGCAACCGCGGCCGACATTGGCGGGTTATCAAAACGCTGTGGTGACTGGCCCCGTCGACAGTGAAATTCATTGTGACGAATACGGGCGGGTCAAGGTGCAACTGGCCTGGGATCGACTCGGGGAGCACAACGACCATTCCAGCTGCTGGCTGCGGGTGGCCAGCGGTTGGGCCCATGACCGCTATGGTGCGGTACTTATTCCGCGAGTGGGTATGGAAGTGCTGGTGGGGTTCGTCAATGGTGATATGGACATGCCGCTGGTGATGGGTTGCCTGCCCAACGCGGCGACGGCGGTGCCCCTCGACCTGCCCGCAGACAAGACCCGCAGTGTCTTCCGTAGCCAGAGCAGCCCCGGCGGCGGTGGTTACAGCGAGCTGCGCATCGAAGACCGCAAGGGCTCCGAGGAAATCTACCTGCGCGCCCAGCGGGATTTTACCCAGCATGTGCTGCATGACCAGCGGGTGGAGGTCGACAATCAGCGTCGCATCAGGGTGGGGGGCGAGTCGCACCATGAACTGCAAGGTGAAGAGCAGCGCATTACCCACGGCAACCGCCTGATCGAACTCAAGCAGGATGATCACTTGGTCGTTGGTGGTTCGCAGCAGATGCGCGCCGGGCAGACCATTCAGATCGGCGCAGGGCAAAGCGTTGTGATTGACGCCGGTGCGAGCGTGACGATTCAGGCGGGCGGGCAATCGATCACCCTTTCGGCGGGCGGTATTCTCAGCAGCGTGCCGATCCAGCTTGGCGGCGGGCCTGCTCCGGCGGCGGCACCGTTGATGCCGGGGATTCAGGAAAAACTGCTGGCGATAATCCCCGCGCCGCTTAGCCTGGTGCAGGTGGCCAGCTTGAAACGTAGTGCGCCCTTTTGTGAGGAATGTGAGCGTTGCAGGAACGGGCAGTGCGCTGTCACCCATTCAACTCAGCCTTAAAAGGAATTTATCCCCATGTCTGAACGGTTGGTCCCCAGCGCCTGGCTGGCACAGGCTCCTTTGCTTGCGAATGAGC
Organism: Pseudomonas sp. LG1E9; assembly: GCF_003290225.1. Taxonomy (NCBI): domain Bacteria; kingdom Pseudomonadati; phylum Pseudomonadota; class Gammaproteobacteria; order Pseudomonadales; family Pseudomonadaceae; genus Pseudomonas; species Pseudomonas sp. LG1E9. The sequence goes on from NZ_CP029983.1 coordinate 1,240,334, forward strand.
AGCTCTTCGTGGTGTTGAGCGCTGCCAGCGACGCCAAGCCGCTTGCCGCCTGGCGAGCCACCGCAGCTGGAATGCTGCCCCAACCCATCTGGGCTGGCACGGCTTACGCAGAATGGGAGGAGGTCATGCCTTACGTAGGCATTGTCTCGCCTGACAGTGCATTCCTCGAATGGGTGGCAACCACTGAAGCCACGGGTTGGGGTTGGCTGGCGGTGTCGTCCAGTTCGCTGGAACCCGTGCTCGCGCACCTGCAAAGCTTGACCAAGGTCTACCTGCCGGACGGCCAGGAGGTGTTTTTGCGATTCTGGGATGGCACCCAGTTTCTGCCGATGTTGCAGGGCCTGGGTGATGAGGCGGCAAGCGTGTTGCCGGTTTTTCAGCGGTACCTGATCAATGGCCAACCGCTCACGGTTGCAACGGGGCCAGCGACCGAGGCCAAGGCCAGCCCTTGGTGGCGAGTCCCAGCAGCGCTGCAGGCGCACTTGGCAGGGCAATCACCGCAAACCCTGATCGACAACCTGCTGCAATGGCTGCAAGAGCAGCGCCCCGACCTGTACACCGCGTTCACACCGGCGACCTTGCAGCACAAGGTCGCCTACTGTGCCCGTCGGCCGGATATCAGCCATGAGGCGCTCACCGATTACCTGGCCTTAGAGTTGAGTTGAGCCCAGCGCCTGTTGCAGGTCGTCGATCAAGTCTTCAATCGCTTCGATGCCCACTGACAGGCGAATCATCTCCGGCTTCACACCAGCCTTGGCCTGTTCCTGTTCGTTCATCTGTCGATGGGTGGTGGATGCGGGGTGGCAGGCCAGGGACTTGGCGTCACCGATATTCACCAGGCGCTTGAAAATTTGCAGCGCATCGTAGAAGCGTACACCTGCTGCGTACCCGCCCTTCAGGCCGAAGGACAGGATCGCCGAGGGTTTGCCTTGCAGGTATTTGTGCGCCAATGCGTGATGGGGGTGATCCGGCAGCCCCGCATAGCTGACCCATTCCACATCGGCATGGCCTTGCAGGAACTGCGCGACCTTGAGGGCGTTTTCCGTATGACGCTCCATGCGCAGGGCCAGGGTTTCCAAGCCTTGCAGCAGCAGAAAGGCGTTCATGGGCGCCAGGGCTGCGCCGGTGTTACGCAACGGCACCGTGCGGGCGCGGGCGATGAAGGCGGCTGGGCCGAATTTTTCGGTGTAGACCACGCCGTGGTAAGCCGGCTCGGGCTGGTTGAGGCCGGGGAATTTTTCCGGGTATTGGGTCCAGGGGAAGGTGCCGCTGTCAACGATCGCACCGCCCAGGGAGTTGCCGTGGCCGCCGATGTATTTGGTCAGCGAGTGCACAACGATGTCGGCGCCGAACTGGATCGGCTTGCACAGGATGGGCGTTGCCACGGTGTTATCCACCATCAGCGGCACACCACAGGCATGGGCGACGTCCGCCAGGGCTTCGATGTCGATGATATTGCCCGCCGGGTTGCCGATGCTTTCGCAATACACCAGCTTGGTGTTGTCATCGATCAGTTCGGCGATGGCGGCGGCACTGTCGTCGCGGGCGAAACGTACGTCGACGCCAAAGCTCGGCAGCAAATGGGCGAACAGCGTGTAGGTGCCGCCGTAGAGCTGCGGGGTGGTGACGATGTTGTCGCCGGCGCGGGTGAGGGTCTGGATCGCATAGTGAATGGCCGCGCTGCCGGCCGACACGACCAGGCACGCGATACCCCCTTCGAGGGCGGCGATGCGTTGCTCCAGCACATCATTGGTGGGGTTCATGATGCGTGTGTAGATATTGCCGGGCACGTCCAGATTGAACAGGTCGGCACCGTGCTGGGCGTTATCGAATTCGAATGCGACGTTCTGGTAGATCGGCACGGCGACGGCCTTGGTGGTCGGATCCGACTTGAAGGCGTGGTGCAGTGCGATGGTGGCGTCTTTCATGATTGTTATTGACCTCCCTGGATAGTGGATCGCCACAATAAATCCGCCCTGGGCCAGCCATTAGATTTTTTTCAGCCCGCGTCCTGGCTTTAGGGCATAAGCACCGCCCGGCACGCCGCCCTGCACCTTTGCCCTCGTAGAAGGTAAACTTCGCCCCCTGCGCAGGAGCAACCATGAATTATCGTCACGCCTTTCACGCCGGCAACCACGCCGATGTCTTCAAACACCTGACCTTGACCCGCCTCATCGCCCTGATGTCGCGCAAGGAGCAGCCGTTCGCCTACCTCGACACCCACGCCGGGATTGGTCTGTACGATTTGCAAGGCGATCAGGCCAACCGCACCGGTGAGTACCTGGAAGGCATCGCGCGCCTGTGGGGCGAAAGCGATCTGCCGCCGCTGACAGCCGATTACATGCGCGTGCTGCACGAGATGAACCCGGACGGTCAGTTGCGCTACTACCCAGGCTCGCCGGAACTGGCACGGCGCCTGACGCGCCCACAGGACCGCGTGCTGCTCAATGAAAAGCACCCGGAAGACGGCGTGCTGCTCAAGGACAACATGAAGGGTGATCGCCGGGTCAAAGTGCACTTGGGCGAAGGCTGGCATGTACCGCGCGCCTTGCTGCCCGTGCCGGAAAAACGCGCGCTGATGCTGATCGACCCGCCGTTTGAAAAACTCGACGAGATGCAACGTTGCGCCGCTTCCCTCAAGGAAGCCGTCAGCCGCATGCGCCAGACCGTCGCGGCGATCTGGTACCCGGTGAAAGATCAGCGCATGTTGCGCCGCTTCTACCAGGACCTGGCCGGCACCGGCGCGCCGAAGCTGCTGCGTGTGGAATTGCTGGTGCATCCGCTGGACACGCCCAACACCCTGACGGGTTCGGGCCTGGCGATTGCCAACCCGCCGTGGGGCTTGGAAGAGGAGTTGCGCGAACTGCTGCCGTGGCTGTCCAAGAAACTTGGCCAGACCCAGGGTGGGTGGCAGATGGATTGGCTTATTGCCGAGTAACCAAGTCTGGCGCTAAACCAATGTGGGAGGGGGCTTGCCCCCGATAGCGGTGGGTCAGTTACAGATGTACTGACTGATACTCCGCCATCGGGGGCGAGCCCCCTCCCACATTTTGATTCATGTTGATCTTAGATCGGGCAGGTCACGCCTGTGCCGCCAATCCCGCAATAGCCCTGCGGATTCTTGGCCAGGTACTGCTGGTGATACGCCTCGGCGAAGAACACGGTCGGCGCCTCCTCGATTTCCGTGGTGATATCACCCAGGCCGGCCTTGGTCAGCTCTTGCTGATACGCCTCGGCGCTGGCCTTTGCCGCCGCCAATTGCTCCGGCGTGGTCGCATAGATCACCGACCGATACTGGCTGCCGATGTCGTTACCCTGGCGCATGCCCTGGGTCGGGTTGTGCAATTCCCAGAACATCTTCAACAGGTCTTCGTATTTCACTTTGGCCTGGTCATACACCACCAGCACCACTTCGCTGTGGCCGGTCAGGCCCGAGCAGACTTCTTCGTAAGTCGGGTTCGGCGTAAAGCCGCCCGCGTAACCGACCACCGTGCTGACCACGCCATCGCGCTGCCAGAACTTGCGCTCCGCGCCCCAGAAGCAACCCAGGCCGAAGATCGCGAAGCCGACGTCGTCCATGAATGGGCCCAGCAGCGGGTTGCCGTTGACGAAGTGCGTCTCCGGCAAGTTCATCGGGGTTTCACGACCAGGCAACGCTTGTTCTTGAGTAGGCAGCACGTTTTTGTTCACCAGGATTTCCGAGCGCAAGACCATGATCAGTCCTCTCAGTCAGATTGAGTAAGGTAAGAATTCAGACAGCCAGTGTGCCCGAGTGTTACCGCGCTGTCAGGCGATTGGCCCGCGCGGGTAGCGTTTGAGCATCTCAAGCAGCTCTGCGCCGGGGATGGGCCGGTCGAACAGGTAGCCCTGGCCAACGTCGCAGCGATGGCGGCGCAGGAACGCCAGTTGCTCGGCGGTCTCGATGCCTTCGGCCACGACCTTGAGCTTGAGGTTGTGAGCCATTGCGATCACGGCGGAGGTGATTTCCATGTCGTCCTGGTTGTCCGGGATTTCGTGGATAAAGCTGCGATCGATCTTGATGATGTCGATGGGGAATTTTTTCAGGTAACTCAGCGACGAGTAACCGGTGCCGAAGTCGTCCATGGCCAGGGTCAGGCCGAAACTCTTCAACTGGTCCAGTTGCAGGCGCGTGTCTTCGGTGGCTTCCAGCAGCAGTCCTTCGGTCAGCTCCAGCTCCAGCAGATTGGCCGGCAGCTCTTCTTCCTTGAGGATGGTGGCAATCGACGCCACCAGGTCCGGGTCGGAGAACTGCTTGGGTGACAGGTTGATTGCCACCTGCAGGTTGCCCATGCCGGCGGCGCTCAGTTGCTTGCTCATGCGGCAGGCCTGGCGGGCGATCCATTTGCCGATGGGGATGATCAGCCCGGTCTCTTCCGCCACGCTGATGAACTGATCGGGGCGGATCATGCCCTTTTCCGGGTGGTTCCAGCGCAGCAGCGCTTCCATGCCCAGCAAGCGGCCGCTGCGCAGGCACAGCTTGGGTTGGTAGAACACATCCAATTCATTCTGGGTCAGGGCGCGGCGCAGGTTGTTTTCCACGAACAGCTTGTAGCTGGCCTCGGCGTTCAGCGCTTCGGTAAACACCTGCACCTGGTGTTTGCCGTTGGCCTTCGCCTTGTGCAGGGCCAGGCCGGCGTTACGCATCAGGGTCTGCGGGTCGCGGCCATGCAGCGGCGCGCAGGCCAGGCCTACGGAGCCGGTGACGCTGATCAATTGGTTGTCGACGAACATGGGTTTATCGAGGGTCGCCAACAGTTGGCTGGCAACCTGCTGGCCGCTCTCCAGGTCAGTGTCGTCGAGCAGCACCGCGAACTCGTTACTGGCAAAGCGCGCCAAGCTGCCGCCGGCACTCAGGCTGTTGCGCAGGCGTCGGGCCAGGCTGATCAGCAGCTTGTCGCCGGTCTGGTGGCCGAGGCTGTCGTTGATGCGCTTGAAGTTGTCGATGTCCACCAGCAGCAGGCTGATCGGGCTGTCGCTGTCGCGGGCAAAGCGTTCGTCGAGGTTGCGGATAAACGCCGGGCGGTTGCCCAGGTTGGTCAGGTTGTCGGTGTACGCCAGGCGCTCGATGCGCTGCTGGGCCAGCTTGGTCTGGGTGATGTCTTCGTAGATGCCGATGTAGTGCGTCAGCTCACGGTTATCGCCATACACCTTGGAAATCGACAACTGGCCCCAGTAGGGTTCGAGGTTCTTGCGGCGGCTCTTGAATTCGCCCTGCCAGCTGTTGCTCTTGGCCAGGCTCGACGGCGCGTCGAACAGCAATTCGCTGAGGTTTTCCAGCGCGGGCAGTTGCGCCAGGCGGTGGCCGTGGACTTCTTCGGCGCTGTACTGGGTGATCGCGGTAAAGCTCGGGTTGACGTACTCCACCACGCCGTCGCAGTTGACCAGCAGAAAGGCGTTGGCACTTTGCTCCACGGCCCGCTGGAACAGGTGTAGGGCGCTGGTGGCGGTGCGGCGGTTGTGGTTGTTGATCACTTGCGCAAACTGGTCCGCGAGCTCGCCGGCGAAGGCGATTTCGTCAGCCTGCCAGTCACGCGGGCTGCCGCACTGCTCCAGGCACAATACGCCGACCACCTGGCCGTCGACGCGGATGCTCGCATCGAGCATGGCGTGGATGTCTCTATGGCGCAGGTTCTCGGCCATCTCGCGGGTGCGCGGGTCGCGCATGGCGTTGGTGGCGTCGATGGCGCGGCTGCTGTGCAAGGCTTCCAGATAATCCGGGAAGCAACTGGCATCGATGGGCTCGGGCAGATGGTGCTGTTGGTCGTCGCGGTGGTAAGCCGAGATGGGCACCAGGCGCTGGCCTTCGAGGTTCCAGATGCTGGCGCAGTCGATCTGGTAGATATCGCAGGCGCTGCGCGTGATCAGCTCGGCGGCTTCCTGCAACGAATTGTTGACGGTATAGCGCTGGCGCGCCAGTAGCAAGATCAGCTCCTGCTGGGCGCGCACGCGTTCCAGATGCTGCAGTTGCTCCTGCTGGGCGCGTTGGTTGAGCTCCAGGGCGATTTGCAGGCGGCTGTTCTGGCTTTCCAGGTCTTCGGTCGGGAGGAGCAAGGGCAGTTCGCTGAACAGGCCATCGACCACCATCAGGTAGCCGCGCAGCAGGTGACGATTGTGTTGTTTGTAGGCCTCGCCCATTTCCAGCAGGCTCAGGGGACCGTCGTTGGTGTGCAGGGTGTAGCGCACCAGGTAGTGAGGGCTCTGGGTCAGTTGCTGCTGGATGGTGTCGTGCAGTTGATAGCGGGCCTGGGGTTCCATCAGGCTGGCATAGGGCGTGCCGAGCAGGGCGCACAACTCTACCGCCGGCAGGCCGAATTGGCGCTCGCAATTGGGGTCGAGGTACAGGAGGGTCCAGCTAGCCTCATTAAGCCGCTCGAAACGCAGCATACCGAGGCGCGAAGGCACCGGTAACTGCGTCACTACCTCGGCCGCCATACGGGCGACATCGGGTTGGCTTTTCATGGGGGGAACTCACTTCAAATAACGCGCACGGCGCCGGGCTCACGCCCTCTTTTCTATTGCCTGTGGCAAGGTTGCATCATGCAGCACAGACTGACAAGAGAGGATGAAGGCTAAGTGCTATAAGTGGGTTATCGGCCGGACGGCTGATTTCTGTAGGCGCGCTGACAGAAGGTGTACAACCCTGTTCTGTCTGTACAAAAAAGCAAAAAAAGCCCCGCCAAATTGACGGGGTTGAGGTACGAGCGTGGCGCTCGGAAATCGGTGCAACCAGGCCTCCCCGGTAAAGGGGAGGCCCGTGGAGACTTACAGCAAGATAGTACGGATGTCATTCAACAGCTGGCTCAGACGCTGGGTAAAGCGTGCAGCGGCCGCGCCGTTGATCACACGGTGATCGTAGGACAGCGACAGTGGCAGCATCAGCTTCGGCTGGAACGCTTTACCGTCCCAGACTGGCTGGATGGTGGCCTTGGAAACACCCAGGATCGCCACTTCCGGCGCGTTGACGATTGGCGTGAAGCCAGTGCCGCCAATGTGACCGAGGCTGGAGATGGTGAAGCAGGCGCCTTGCATGTCGTCTGCGGTCAGCTTCTTGTCGCGGGCCTTGGCAGCCAGCGCAGCCGCTTCAGCAGCGAGTTGCAGCAGGCTCTTCTGGTCGACGTTCTTGATGACCGGTACCAGCAGGCCGTCAGGAGTGTCTACCGCGAAGCCGACGTTCACGTATTTCTTGCGAATGATCGCCTTGCCGCTTGGCGCCAGCGAGCTGTTGAAGTCCGGCAGTTCCTTGAGCAGGTGCGCACAGGCCTTGAGCAGCAGTGGCAGCACGGTCAGTTTCACGCCAGCCTTCTCGGCCACGGCTTTCTGCGCAACGCGGAAAGCTTCCAGGTCGGTGATGTCGGCCTGGTCGAACTGAGTCACGTGCGGGATGTTCAGCCAGCTGCGGTGCAGGCTCGACGCGCCGATTTGCATCAGGCGGGTCATCGGCACTTCTTCGGTTTCGCCGAAGCGGCTGAAGTCCACGACCGGAATCGGTGGAATGCCTGCGCCGCCGGTAGCAGCGCCGGCAGCCGGAGCTTCCTTGGCTTTCTGCATCATGGCCTTGACGTAAACCTGCACGTCTTCCTTCAGCACACGGCCGTGTGGGCCAGTGGCCGATACGGCGTTCAGCTCGACGCCGAATTCACGGGCCAGTTGGCGTACCGCCGGGCCGGCGTGAACCTTGGCGCCGCTTGGCGCAGGTGCGGCAACAGCAGGGGCCGGTGCGGCCTCGGCTTTTGCAGCAGGTGCAGGGGCGGCGGCCGGTGCAGCTTCAGCTTTTGCAGCAGCCGGAGCAGCGGCAGGTGCTGGAGCGGCAGCCGGTGCGGCGCCTTGTACTTTCAGCTTGAGGATGAAGTCACCGGTACCGACTTCGTCTTCCAGCTTGACTGCGATGCTTTCCACCACGCCGGCAGCCGGCGAAGGGATTTCCATGGAGGCCTTGTCGGACTCCAGGGTGATCAGCGACTGGTCGGCTTCGACGGTGTCGCCGACCTTGACCAGCAACTCGATGATCTTGGCCTTGCCCGACGAGCCGATGTCCGGAACATGAATGTCCTGAACAGAGGCAGCGGCCGGTGCAGCAGCCGGTGCCGCTGGGGCCTCGGCAGCAGCGGCAGGCTTTTCAGCGGCAGGTGCGGGTGCAGCAGCGGCAGCCGGGGCAGCCGCAGGGGCCGCATCAGCGGCACCTTCGATTTCCAGTTCCAGCAGTTCGTCGCCTTCTTTCAGGCGGTCGCCCAGCTTCACTTTCAGGCTCTTGACCACGCCGGCCTTGGGAGCAGGGATTTCCATGCTCGCCTTGTCCGATTCCAGGGTCAGGATGCTCTGGTCGGCTTCGACTTTGTCGCCGACCTTCACAAACAGCTCGATTACTTCACCTTCACCGCTGCCGATGTCAGGTACGCGAATGAGTTCGCTCACAAAAAATCTCCTCAGCAGTCCAGTGGGTTGCGTTTTTCCGGGTTGATCCCGAACTTGACGATAGCGTCAGCCACCACCTTTGGTTCGATCTCACCACGGTCAGCCAAGGCTTCCAGGGCTGCCAACACCACGAAGTGACGGTCGACTTCGAAGAAGTGACGCAGCTTCTTGCGGCTGTCACTGCGGCCGAAACCGTCGGTGCCCAGGACTTTGAATTCCTTGGACGGGACCCACTGGCGAATTTGTTCAGCAAACAGTTTCATGTAGTCGGTAGAGGCAATGACTGGACCCTTACGGCCAGCCAGGCACTCTTCGACGTAGCTCTTCGCTGGCTTCTGGCCAGGGTGCAGGCGGTTGCTGCGCTCTACGGCCAGGCCGTCGCGACGCAGTTCGTTGAAGCTGGTAACGCTCCATACGTCGGCGCCGACGTTGAACTCGTCACGCAGGATCTTCGCCGCTTCACGCACTTCGCGCAGGATGGTGCCGGAGCCCATCAGTTGCACGTGGTGCGCTGCTTCCTTGGTGTCTTCTTCGAGCAGGTACATGCCCTTGATGATGCCTTCCTCGACACCGGCCGGCATGGCTGGCTGCTGGTAGGACTCGTTCATCACGGTGATGTAGTAGAAAACGTCCTGCTGCTCTTCGGTCATCTTCTTCATGCCGTCCTGGATGATCACCGCCAGCTCATAGCCGTAGGTTGGATCAAAGGTGCGGCAGTTCGGGATGGTGGCAGCCAGGATGTGGCTGTGACCGTCTTCGTGTTGCAGGCCTTCGCCGTTCAGCGTGGTGCGGCCGGCGGTGCCGCCGATCAGGAAGCCACGGGTACGGCTGTCGCCTGCTGCCCAAGCCAGGTCGCCAATGCGCTGGAAGCCGAACATCGAGTAGAAGATGTAGAACGGCAGCATTGGCTGGTTGTGGCTGGAGTACGAAGTACCGGCAGCGATGAAGGAGCTCATGGCGCCCGCTTCGTTGATGCCTTCTTCGAGGATCTGGCCCTTCTTGTCTTCCTTGTAGAACATCACCTGGTCTTTATCGACTGGCTCGTAGAGCTGGCCGACGGAGGAGTAGATGCCCAACTGACGGAACATGCCTTCCATACCGAAGGTACGGGCTTCGTCCGGGATGATCGGGACGATACGCGGGCCGATGTCCTTGTCCTTGACCAGCTGCGCGAGGATCCGCACGAAGGCCATGGTGGTGGAGATTTCACGGTCGCCCGAGCCGTCCAGGATGGCCTTGAGGGTGCTCAGGTCCGGAGTCGGTACGGCGAAGCTGTTGGCGCGGCGCTGGGGTACGAAACCGCCCAGGGCGGTGCGGCGCTCGCTCAGGTAGCGGGCTTCGGCGCTGTTTGGCTCTGGCTTGAAGAACGGCAGGTCTTCCAGCTCTTCGTCCTTGACCGGGATGTCGAAGCGGTCGCGGAACAGCTTCAGGCTTTCAACATCAACCTTCTTGGTGTTGTGCGCAGTGTTCTTCGCTTCGCCAGCACCGGTGCCATAACCCTTGATGGTCTTGGCCAGGATGACGGTCGGTTGTTCTTTGTGGTTCACCGCTTCGTGGTATGCCGCGTAGACCTTGTACGGGTCGTGGCCGCCACGGTTGAGTTTCCAGATCTCGTCGTCGGACAGGTCTGCAACCATCGCCTTGAGTTCAGGCGTGTTGAAGAAGTGTTCACGTACGAACGCGCCGTCTTTGGCTTTGTAGTTCTGGTACTCGCCGTCGATGACTTCGTCCATGCGACGTTGCAGGATGCCGTCAACGTCCTTGGCCAGCAGTGGGTCCCAGAAACGGCCCCAGATGACTTTGGTCACGTTCCACTGGGCACCGCGGAACACGCCTTCGAGTTCCTGGATGATCTTGCCGTTGCCGCGAACCGGGCCGTCGAGGCGCTGCAGGTTGCAGTTGATGACGAAGATCAGGTTGTCCAGCTTCTCGCGGCCAGCCAGGGAGATGGCGCCCAGGGATTCCGGCTCGTCGCACTCGCCGTCGCCCAGGAAGCACCAGACTTTCTGCTTGCCTTCCGGAATGAAGCCACGGGCTTCCAGGTACTTCATGAAGCGAGCCTGGTAGATCGCCTGGATTGGACCCAGACCCATGGAAACGGTCGGGAACTGCCAGAAATCAGGCATCAGCCAAGGGTGTGGGTAGGACGACAAGCCGCCACCGTCCACTTCCTGGCGGAAGTTGTTCATCTGGTCTTCGGTGATGCGACCTTCCATGAACGCACGGGCGTAGACGCCTGGCGAGGTGTGGCCCTGGAAGTAGATCAGGTCGCCGCCGTGTTCGTCGGTCGGGGCCTGGAAGAAGTAGTTGAAGCCGATGTCATACAGGGTTGCGCTGGAAGCGAAGCTGGAGATGTGACCGCCCAGGTCCGAATCTTTCAAGTTCGTGCGCATTACCATCGCCATGGCGTTCCAACGTACCAGCGAGCGAATGCGGCGTTCCATGAACAGGTCGCCAGGCATGCGTGCTTCGTGGGTAACGGGGATGGTGTTGCGGTATGGCGTGGTGATGGCGTAAGGCAACTGCGAGCCGCTGCGGGTCGCGAGTTCGCCCATACGGGTCATCAGGTAGTGAGCACGGTCTTCGCCTTCTTTGTCGAGAACCGATTCCAGGGCGTCCAGCCATTCCTGGGTTTCGACGGGATCGAGGTCTTGCATGGCTTGCTCCAGGGCGGAAAGGCTACCAGAATCGGTTGCCTGAAGTTTGCGACTGGCCTTGTGGGCAGACGACATAAATTCTTGGATGGCCGAAGGTTGCTTCGGCGTCCTGTAGTTTTACTACAAATCGTCGGCCATTTCAGCCTTTCGAATGTATATACGAGTAGTAAAACTACACAAGACTGAGCGTATGGCTCGGTCTGGCTGGTGAGCATAATCGTTATTGTTGATCTTTTGCGAACAAGAAAAGGTATGAGCTTAATGTTACCTGCCAAAAATTATCAATTTTCAGCTATTTATAACCTTTGTTCGACAGTCCTTCATCGAGCGCCGTGCTTGCGTTCACAACTACAAGCCATTTGCACGCCGATCAAGGATAGACCATGAGCCTTCCAACGCTGGCCGAATTGCCGGCCATTCTCCTTTCAATTGCCCAGCGGGCCGAGCAGTCATTTCGTGACGCAGTGGCCGCGCTGGACGACGATCATGGCCTTTCTGAGTGGACGCCGCAACGCTGGGCCGACTTCACCCGCGTGTGCGCCGCCAGTGATTTCGTGATTGAACAGAGTGTTCGTGACCCTTTGATGTTGCTGGAGCTGGCGGCCTGGGGCGAGCTGGACCGCGGCTTTGCACCGGGCGAGTTGTGCGGGCAGATTGCAGGCGCTGTGCAACAGGCTGAAACAGAAGACGAACTGGGCCGCGTCTTGCGTCGCCAGCGCACGCGCCAGCAAGTACGGATTATCTGGCGCGACCTGACCCGCCAGGCGGATCTGGTGCAGACCTGCCGTGATCTTTCCGACATGGCCGACGCCAGCATCGACCAGGCCTATCAATGGTTGTACCAGCGCCACTGCGTGCAGTTCGGTACTCCCACTGGCCGGCGCAGCGGCGAGCCGCAGCACATGGTCATCCTGGGCATGGGCAAGCTCGGCGCGGTGGAGTTGAACCTCTCGTCGGATATCGACCTGATCTTTGCTTACCCCGAAGGCGGCGAGACGGTGGGCGTGAAGCGTTCACTGGATAACCAGGAATTCTTCATTCGGCTTGGTCAAAAACTGATCAAGGCCCTCGACCCAATGACCGTCGACGGTTTTGTGTTCCGCGTCGATATGCGCTTGCGTCCTTACGGTTCGGCGGGTGCGCTGGTGCTCAGCTTTAATGCGCTGGAGCAGTACTACCAGGATCAGGGCCGCGACTGGGAACGCTACGCCATGATCAAGGCGCGTGTAGTCGCTGGCGACCAGGTGGCCGGTGCGCAGTTGCTCGATATGCTGCGACCGTTCGTGTACCGCCGCTACCTGGACTTCTCCGCCATCGAAGCGCTGCGCACCATGAAGCAGTTGATCCAGCAGGAAGTGCGGCGCAAAGGCATGGCCGACAACATCAAGCTAGGCTCTGGCGGCATCCGCGAGGTGGAGTTTATCGCCCAGGCATTCCAGTTGATTCACGGCGGTCGCGACTTGAGCCTGCAGCAGCGCCCGCTGCTCAAAGTGCTTGGCACGCTGGAAGGCCAGGGTTACCTGCCGCCGGCGGTGATCGCCGAGTTGCGCAATGGCTACGAATTCCTGCGCTACACCGAACACGCGATCCAGGCGATTGCCGACCGCCAGACCCAGATGCTGCCCAACACCCCGGAAGACCAGGCGCGCATCGCTTTCATGCTGGGCTTTGCCGACTGGGCCGCATTCCATGAGCGCCTGATGTACTGGCGTGGCCGGGTGGACTGGCACTTCCGCCAGGTGATTGCCGACCCGGATGAAGAAGAGGGCGAAGAAAGCGAGTTAGTCGTAGGCGGTGAGTGGTTGCCACTGTGGGAAGAATCCCAAGATGAAGACGCCGCCTGCCGCCAGTTGACCGAAGGCGGTTTCACCGACGCGCCCAAGGCGCTCAAGGCCCTGGCGGGTTTGCGTGGCAGCCCGCAGTTACGTGCGATGCAGCGCCTCGGCCGTGAGCGTCTGGATGCGTTTATCCCACGTCTGCTGGCCCAGGCCGTCGAACATGCCAATCCGGACTTGGTGCTGGAGCGCGTGTTGCCACTGGTGGAGGCCGTCGCCCGCCGCTCCGCCTATCTGGTACTGCTCACGGAGAACCCCGATGCCCTGCGCCGCCTGCTGACCCTTTGCGCGGCCAGCCCGTGGATTGCCGAGCAGATCACCCGTTTCCCGCTGCTGCTGGACGAGTTGCTCAACGAAGGTCGTCTGTTCAAGCCGCCCTTGGCGCCGGAACTCGCCGCTGAGTTGCGCGAGCGCCTCACGCGCATCCCCGAAGACGACCTTGAGCAGCAGATGGAAGCCCTGCGTCACTTCAAGCTCGCCCACCGCCTGCGCGTGGCCGCCTCGGAAATCGCCGGCAGCCTGCCGTTGATGAAAGTCAGTGACTACCTGACCTGGCTCGCCGAAGCCATCCTCGAACAAGTGCTGGCCCTGGCCTGGCGCCAGACCGTGGCGCGCCATGGCTCGCCGCAGCGGCTGGACGGCACCCTGTGCGATCCTGGGTTCATCATTGTCGGTTATGGGAAAGTCGGCGGCATCGAATTGGGGCATGGTTCGGACCTGGACCTGGTGTTTATCCACGATGGCGACCCGCAGGCCGAGACCGATGGCGCCAAACCGATTGACGGCGCGCAGTTCTTCACGCGCCTGGGCCAGCGCATCATTCACCTGCTGACCACCCAGACCAACTCCGGCCAACTGTACGAAGTGGACATGCGCCTGCGGCCTTCCGGCGCGTCAGGCTTGCTGGTGAGTTCCCTTGGCGCATTTGACCGCTATCAACAAAATGAAGCATGGACCTGGGAACATCAGGCCCTGATCCGCGCGCGGGTGCTGGTGGGCAGCCAGGATGTGGGGCGTGCGTTCGAGCAGGTACGGGCTAAAGTGTTGGGACGTGAACGAGACCTGGCGAAGTTGCGCCAGGAGGTCAGCGAGATGCGCGCCAAAATGCGTGACAACCTGGGCACCAAGGCCACTACGGCCGGTACCGGCGCCAATGCGTTCGACGCTGCTGCGGTGTTCGACCTCAAGCAGGACGCCGGAGGTATCGTCGATATTGAATTTATGGTGCAATACGCGGCTTTGGCGTGGTCTGCCCAGCACCCGTCGTTGCTGCGCTACACCGACAATATCCGCATTCTGGAAGGCCTGGAGCAGGTGGGGTTGATGCCCGCCGCCGATGCCCATCTACTGCGCGAGGTGTATAAGGCCTACCGTTCCGCGGCACATCGCCAGGCCTTGCAGAACGAGGCCGGTACGGTGGCGGGGGATCAGTTCGCCGATGAACGGCGACAGGTGATGCGCATCTGGCAGGCGCTGGGGTTGAGCTGAAACACTATTAGGGCGGGGAGGCATAAGCCTCCCCGCATCGTTTGTGGAAACTACATGAATATTCTGATCGTTGGGCCCAGTTGGGTTGGTGACATGGTGATGGCACAGACACTGTTCCAGTGCCTGCGCCAGCGCCATCCAGACTGCCAGATCGACGTGCTCGCCCCTGAGTGGAGCCGGCCGATCCTTGAGCGCATGCCCGAAGTACGCAAGGCCTTGAGCTTCCCGCTCGGCCACGGCGCCCTGGAACTTGCCACCCGTCGTCGCATCGGCAAATCCCTGGCCGGCCAGTACGACCAGGCGATCCTGTTGCCCAACTCGCTGAAATCGGCGCTGGTGCCGTTTTTTGCCGGCATCCCCAAACGCACCGGCTGGCGCGGCGAGTTTCGCTACGTGCTGCTTAACGATGTGCGCACATTGGATAAAGCGCGCTACCCGCTGATGATCGAACGCTTCATGGCATTGGCGTATGAGCCTGGCGCGGAGCTGCCCAAGCCGTACCCGCGCCCGAGCCTGCAGATCGACCCGGTAACCCGCGACGCGGCCCTGACCAAGTTCGGCCTGACCCTGGACCGCCCGGTGTTGGCGCTGTGCCCAGGCGCGGAGTTTGGCGAGTCCAAGCGCTGGCCGGCGGAGCACTACGCCAAAGTCGCCGAGATGAAGATTCGCGAAGGCTGGCAGGTGTGGTTGTTCGGTTCGAAAAAAGATCACCCGGTGGGTGAAGAGATTCGCCAGCGCCTGATTCCCGGCCTGCGCGAAGAGTCGGTCAACCTCAGTGGCGACACGTCGCTGGCCGAGGCGATTGACCTGCTGTCCTGCGCAGATTCGGTGGTGTCCAACGACTCCGGCCTGATGCATGTGGCGGCGGCGCTGAACCGCCCGTTGGTGGCGGTGTACGGTTCGACGTCTCCAGGTTTCACCCCGCCCCTGGCCGACAAGGTCGAAGTGGTGCGCCTGGGCCTGGAGTGCAGCCCGTGTTTTGACCGTACCTGCCGTTTCGGCCACTACAACTGCATGCGCCAATTACTGCCGCAGCCGGTGAACGAAGCTTTGCAGCGGTTGCAGGGCACTGCGGTCGAGGTTCACTGAGTTGCGGGTACTGGTAATCAAGACCTCATCCCTGGGCGACGTGATTCATGCGCTGCCGGCACTCACCGACGCGGCGCGGGCGATCCCCGGCATTCGATTCGACTGGGTAGTGGAAGAAGGCTTTGCCGAGATCCCCACCTGGCACCCGGCGGTGGACAAAGTGATCCCGGTGGCCATCCGCCGCTGGCGCAAGAACCTCTGGCAGACCCTCAAGAGCGGTGAGTGGCGGCGTTTCAAGCAGCAGATCCAGTCGACCAAATACGACCTGGTGATCGACGCCCAAGGCCTGCTCAAAAGTGCCTGGCTGACCCGCTATGTGCGTGCGCCGGTAGCGGGCTTCGACAAGCACTCTGCCCGTGAACCCATCGCGGCGCGCTTCTATTCGCGTCGTCTGGCCGTGGCCCGTGGGCAACACGCGGTTGAGCGCCTGCGCCAGCTGTTCGCCGTGGCGCTGGGCTATGACCTGCCCAAAGGCCTGGGCGATTACGGCTTGAGCACCGAAAAACTGCTCGGCCTGCCGCCGAAAAAACCCTTCGTGCTGCTGCTGCACGGCACCACCTGGGACACCAAGCACTGGCCCGAAGCCTATTGGCGCGAGCTGGCCGAGCGCATGGGCCGCCTGGGCGTGGACGTGAAGCTGCCGTGGGGCAACGCCGCCGAAAAAGCCCGCGCCGAGCGTTTGGCCCAAGGCCTGAACAACGCCGAAGTGCTGCCCAAGCTCAATCTGGCTGGCGTCGCCCGTGTCTTGGCCGGCGCCCGTGCCTGCGTGGCGGTGGACACGGGGCTCGGCCACCTGGCTGCCGCGTTGGACGTGCCGACCATTTCCCTGTTCGGCCCCACCAACCCCGGCCTGACTGGCGCCTACGGCAAGGGCCAGATTCACCTCGGCAGCGACTGGTCGTGCGCGCCGTGCCTGCAAAAGCAATGTACTTATCAACCCACGGCCGACGACCTGCGTCGGTTCGACATCAAGCGCGAGTCGCCCCTGTGCTTCACGCGCCTGAACCCTGAGCGTGTGGCAAGCCGGCTGAGCACGTTGTTATTGGCTGAGGAGCTGCACTGATGCAACTGGCTTTTGTTCTGTACAAATACTTCCCCTTCGGTGGCCTGCAGCGCGACTTCATGCGCATCGCCCTGGAGTGCCAGCAGCGCGGCCATCAGATTCGGGTCTACACGCTGATCTGGGAAGGCGACATCCCGCCCGGCTTCGAAGTGCTGGTGGCGCCGGTCAAGGCGTTCTTCAACCATAAGCGCAACGAGAAGCTCAGTGCGTGGATGGAGGCCGATCTGGCCAAGCGCCCCGTGGACCGCCTGATCGGTTTCAACAAGATGCCCGGCCTGGACGTTTACTACGCCGCCGACGGCTGCTTCGAAGACAAGGCGCAAAACCTGCGTCATTCGCTGTACCGCAGCTTTGGCCGTTACAAGCACTTCGCCGAGTACGAGCGTGCGGTGTTTGCCAAGGATGCCAAGACGCAAGTCCTGATGATCTCCGAAGTGCAGCAGCCGCTGTTCATCAAGCATTACGACACCCCGCTGGAGCGCTTCCATCTGCTGCCGCCGGGGATTGCCCAGGACCGTCGCGCGCCGCCGAATGCGGCCGAAATCCGCGCAGGGTTTCGCCAGGAATTCAACCTTGGCGATGACGACCTGTTGCTGGTGCAGATCGGCTCCGGCTTCAAGACCAAGGGCGTCGACCGCAGCCTCAAGGCCTTGGCCGCGTTGCCGCCTGAGCTGAAGAAACGCACGCGCCTGTTTGTCATCGGTCAGGACGACCCCAAAGTCTTCCAGCTGCAAAGCGCTACCTTGGGGCTGGGCGACAATGTGCAGTTCCTCAAGGGCCGCAGCGATATTCCGCGCTTCCTGCTGGGCGCCGAGCTGCTGATCCATCCGGCGTACAACGAAAACACCGGCACCGTGTTGCTCGAAGCCGTGGTGGCCGGGTTGCCGGTGCTGGTTTCTGCCGTGTGTGGCTATGCCCACTACATCGCCGAAGCCGACAGTGGCCTGGTGCTGGATGAGCCGTTCGAGCAGGCTCAGCTCAACCAGTACCTGGCGCGGATGTTGACCGATTCTGCACAGCGCGCGGCCTGGGGCCGCAATGGGTTGGCCTTCGCCGAGACGGCCGACCTCTATAGCATGCCGCAGCACGCTGCGGATGTGATTCTGGCGGAGCCAAAACGATGAAGTTGATTCTTGCCGAACCGTTCAAGACGTTATGGGCCGGGCGTGATGCCTTCGCCGAAGTCGAGAAGCTCGAAGGCCAGGTATTCCGTGAACTGGCTGCGCGTCGCACGTTGCGCACGGTGGTGGATGGCCGGCCGTATTTCGTGAAAATCCACCGGGGCATCGGTTGGGCGGAAATCTTCAAGAACCTGATCACCGCCAAACTGCCGGTACTGGGCGCGGGCCTGGAATGGGATGCCATCCACCGCTTGCAGGAGATCGGCGTACCGACCATGACCGGTGTGGCCTTCGGCGAAAAAGGCAGTAACCCGGCGGACCAGCACTCGTTCATCATCACCGAAGAACTGGCGCCGACCCTCAGCCTCGAAGACGTGACCCTCAACTGGGTCGCCGAGCCGCCAACACCGGCCTTGCGCCATGCGCTCACCGCCGAGCTGGCGCGCATGGTCGGCGACATGCACCGGGGCGGCGTGAACCATCGCGACTGCTACCTGTGCCACTTCCTGCTGGACACGTCCAAGCCGATCGACCCACGCGACATCAAGCTCTCGGTGATCGACCTGCACCGCGCCCAGATGCGTGCCCATCTGCCGCTGCGCTGGCGCGACAAGGACCTGTCCGCGCTGTACTACTCGGCGTTGGACATCGGCCTGACCCGGCGCGACAAGTTGCGCTTCCTCAAGGGCTATTTCCGCCAGCCGCTGCGCCAGATCCTGACCGAGCAATCGGCGTCTTTGAGCCTGATGCAGCGCAAGGCCGACAAGCTTTACGCACGCAAGCAACGCTACGGGGATGCGATCTGATGGCGGGTTGGAACCTGGAACCTGCCTATGCCGCCCTGGCGGATGATTTTGGAAGCCTCGAAGCGGTGTTCGCCCTGCAAGGTGAGCGGCTGACCCGCGACCCGTTGTCGGAAGTGATCCGGGTCGAGCGCGGTGGGGTCAATTACTACGTCAAGCGCTACACCGGTGCCGGCAAGGGCCTGCGGCGCTATCTGGGCAAGCCGCGGGTCAAGTCCGAATGGCAGAACCTCAAGCGCTTCGCCAAGTGGGGGATTCCCACCGCCGATGTGGTCGCGTGGGGCCTGGAGCGCAATGGCCTGGCCTACGACCGTGGCGCGATGATCACGCGTGAGCTGCCCAATACCGAAGACCTTTCGGTGCTGGCCGAGCGCCAAGATGCGCGCCTGCGCGACCCCAAATGGGTCGATGTCGTCAGCCGCCAGCTCGCCGAGTACACGCGCACGATGCACGACCAGCGCTTTACCCATAACGATTTGAAATGGCGCAACCTGCTGATCGACGACCAGCAAACCCTGTACCTGATCGACTGCCCCAACGGCGATTTCTGGCGCGGTTTCTGGCTCAAGTACCGCATCACCAAAGACCTGGCCTGCCTGGACAAGGTGGCCAAGTATCACCTGTCGGCCACCCAGCGCCTGCGTTTCTACATGCAGTACCGTGGGTGTCGGCACCTGAGCGATTCGGACAAGCGGCGGATCCGCCACGTAGTGAAGTTTTTCGAGGGACGCGAATGAGTGATTTCCTGGCGGCTGAAGACCGTGCCTTGCTGGAGCGCCACGGCCTCGCGACATTCGACGCGCTGTGGGCCAAGCAACTGGACGCGGTGGATGAGCCCAACACCAGCCGTGGCGGCTGGAGCAGCGTGTTTCGCCTGGAGCTCGATGGCCACGGGTATTACCTCAAGCGCCAGAGCAACTACCTCACGCGCAGCTTGCACCGACCGTTGGGCGAGCCGAGTTTCTCCCGCGAATTTCGCAATATCAGCCGTTACCGCGCGCTGGGTATCCCGGCGTTGCAGGCGGCGTTTTACGGCGAGCGCAAAGTCGCCGGTGAACACCGTGCAATGCTGCTGACCCGTGCCCTCGACGGCTGGAATGACCTGGATTCATTGCTGGAGCAGTGGCTGCAACTGAGCGACGCCCAGCACCACGCGATCCTGCTGGCGTGCGGCCAACTGGCGCGCCGGTTGCACAGCGTCGGCCAGGTGCATGGCTGCTTTTACCCCAAGCATATTTTCCTGCAGGCGACCGGCGACGGTTACGCCGCGCAGTTGATCGACCTGGAGAAAACCCGCCCGCTGCTGTTCGGCTGGCGTGATCGGGTCAAGGACCTGGAGCCGTTGCTGCGCCGTGCACCGCAGTGGTCGGACGCGCAGGTGCGCCAACTGTTGGCGGCTTACCTCGATCAGCCTGAAGACAGCGCACTGGTCGCCACCTGGCTGCAACGCCTGACGGCCCGGCGTAGCCACAAGGAGAACCGCTGATGCGCCTGTCCGAGCTGAAAAGCGCCGGCCGCACACCGAGCCTGCCCCTGACTCTTGACCTCGCGGATGCGGCAGGCCCCGGCCAGTTGCAACTGCTGAGCCTGTTGCGCGTGTTGCCTGGCGAACGTTACGTGGGCGCAGCCGTGTGGCGCGGGCGCCCGGTGCTGGCCAAGTTATTGGTGGGCGGCAAGGCCGCTCGGCACTTTCAGCGTGAACTGGCTGGCGTACGCCTGCTGGCCCAACAGGGCCTGACTACACCGTTGTTGCTCGCCGATGGCCTGCAGGAAGGCGAGGGCGGCTGGCTGTTATTCGAATTTATCGAAGGCGCCGAAAGCCTGGCCGATGCCTGGCATGCCGTTGAAGGCCTGCCACCATTGGCCGACGAACAAACCGCCGTGCTTGCCGAAGCGCTGGGCGCGATTGCGCAAATGCATGCCAAAGGGTTGTGGCAGGAAGATCTGCACTTGGACAACCTGCTGCGTCAAAGCGGCAAGTTGTACCTGATCGACGGCGCCGGTATCCGCGTCGAAGAGGCCGGCAAGCCGTTGTCGCGTAACCGCGTGCTGGAGAACCTGGGCGTGTTTTTCGCCCAGTTGCCGAAAAACCTTGAGCCGTTTACCGAAGAGCTGCTGGTGTATTACCTGCTGAGCAACGGCGAACACGCCTTGCCGCTGCAAGCCCTGGAAAAACAGGTGCGCAAGGTCAGCGCCTGGCGCTTGAAAGACTTTTTGAGCAAGGTGGGCCGCGAATGCACGTTATTCAGCGTGGAGCGAGGCGCCTTTGGCCTGCGCGCGATGCGTCGCGAAGAAGAGTCCGCGATGCTGCCGGTGCTGGAACAGGCCGATGCGCTGCTCGACCAGGGCCACCTGTACAAGACCGGTGGTGCTGCGAGCGTGGCCAAGGTAGAAGTGGCCGGTCGCCCGCTGGTGATCAAGCGCTACAACATCAAGGGTTTCGCCCACTGGCTCAAGCGCTTCTGGCGCCCGAGCCGCGCCTGGCATTCCTGGCGCGAAGGCAACCGCCTGGCGTTCCTCGGGATCGCCACGCCCAAGCCACTGGCGGTGTTGGAAAAACGCTTTTTATGGCTGCGCAGCCGTGCCTACCTGATCACCGAATACTTGCCGGGCCCGGACATCATCGAGCGCTTCGCGCCTTACATCGAGCAAGGTGACGCACCGGAAAATGAGCTGGTGGCGCTGGATAAACTGTTTGCCGAACTGATCCGCGAACGCATCAGCCATGGCGATTTCAAGGGCCATAACCTGTTCTGGCACGAAGACCACTGGGCCCTCATCGACCTCGATGCCATGTGCCAACACAACTCCGCCGCCAGCTTCGCCCCGGCCTTCGCCAGGGATCGCGCGCGGTTTATGCGTAACTGGCCGCAGGAAAGCGCGCTGTACAAACTGATTGATCAGCGACTGCCCAAAACCATCGACTGAACGCGGTCTTGCTTTGGTAAGCGGTCTTCCTGTGGTGAGCGGGCTTGTCCCGCGCTGGGCTGCGAAGCAGCCCCACTAGAAGCAGCGCTGTGTTCCTGGTAAGTCGTAGTGGCTGGTTTTGGGGGCCGCTTCGCAGCCCAGCGCGGGGCAAGCCCGCTCACCACAGTTATTGTGCTGTCCTTAAGTGTTGTGTGGGCAACAGTGCTTGTGCACTTGTGAGTGGAGAGCGACAGCACTTACGCGATTAATATTCTTATCCGGCTGATTTTTATACGTAAAAATCCTGGCGCGGCCTCTGCAATGCCTCCTGGTGAACCCTTTCACCAGCCGTACGCGGAGCCTTGTATGCCTTTGAGTCTTTCCTCGCTTTCCCGTCTGATCTGCCTCGGCGCCGTTGTGCTGCTGGGTCACGCCGCCGTCGTCCAGGCTGGCGAAGGCGATGGCGCCGTGCCGTCCCTGGCCGGTAAGCGCATTGCGGTGAGCATGACTGGCACCAGTCACTATTTCGATATCAAGGCGTTCCAGGCCCAGGTGGATGAGATCAAGCGCCTGGGCGGTACGCCGATCACTCTCGACGCCGGGCGCAATGACAAGAATCTGGTGACCCAGCTGCAAACCGTGGTTACCCAGAAGCCCGACGCGGTGATCCAGACCCTCGGCACGCTCAGCGTGATCGACCCGTGGCTCAAGCGCATCAGCAAGGCCGGGATTCCGCTGTTCACCATCGATGCGCCGTCGCAGTACAGCCTCAACAACACCACGTCCGACAACGTGGCCACCGGCAAGGCCCTGGCTGATCAACTGATCAAGGACGCCGGCGGCAAGGGCAAGATCCTGGTGTTCAATGGTTTCTATGGTGTGCCGGTGTGTGCGATTCGTTATGACCAGTTGAAGCTGGCGCTCAAGGACTACCCACAGCTGGAAATCATCCAGCCCGAGCTGCGTGACGTGATCCCCAATACCGTGCAGGACGCCTACTCCCAGGTGTCGGCGTTGCTCAACAAATACCCGCAGGGCAGTGTTTCGGCGATCTGGTCGGCCTGGGATATTCCGCAACTGGGCGCGAGCAAGGCGTTGATCGATGCCAAGCGCACTGAGATCAAGACCTACGGCGTCGACGGTACCCCCGAAGTCCTGGCGCTGCTCAGTCAGGCGAACTCGCCGGTGGGTGCGGTGGTGGCTCAGCAACCGGCGCTGATCGGCAAGACGGCCGTGCAGAACGTGGCGCGCTACCTGGCCGGGCAACGTGATCTGCCCAAGGAAACCCATGTCGCCACCTTGCTGACCACCGCCGGCAACCTGGCGCAGGTTCAACAGCTGCGGGGTGACTGATGGCGGCCTTGCACCTGCAACACCTGCGCAAGCGCTTTGGCGCTACCCAGGCGCTGGATGATGCGAGCCTCAAGGTCGAGCGCGGCAGCATCCATGGGCTGGTGGGCGAGAACGGCGCGGGCAAGTCGACCTTGATCAAGATCCTGGCCGGTATCCATACGGCCGACGCGGGGCAGGTGAGCATCGACGGTCAGTCGTACGCCGCGTTGTCACCGCGCCAGGTGGATGTGCTGGGTGTGCAGTTCATCCATCAGGAACGGCTGTTGCCCGCCAGTTTTACCGTGGGCGAGGCGCTGTTTTTCGGGCATGAATTGCGGCGCGGGCCCTTTGTGGATCGACGCCGCCAGCAACGTGAGGCCGAGCGCTTGCTGGCGGAATATTTTGATCTGCAATTGCCTGCCGGCGCGCTGGTGAGTGAACTGAGCAGTGCCGAACGCCAGGTGCTGCAAATCACTCGGGCGCTGATTCGCCAACCGAAGATTCTGGTGTTCGACGAGCCCAGCGTGGCGCTGGTCAAGCGCGAGGTCGACCAGCTGCTGCGCATCGTCAAGCGCCTGCGCGACCAAGGGCTTTCGATCCTCTACATCTCTCATTACCTGCAGGAAATCGACAGCCTGTGCGACGACGTCACGGTGCTGCGCAACGGTCGGGATGTGGCGGTGGTGCAGCCACGGCACACGTCCAGCGCAGAGATTGCGCGGCTGATGGTCAACCGCGACGTGCAGGAGATGTACCCCAAGGCCAGGGTCGAGTTGGGCGCGCCGCTGTTGCAGGTGCGCGGGCTGAGTCTGGCGCGGCGTTATCGGCAGATTGACCTGCAGGTGCGGCGCGGTGAAATCGTTGGCCTCACCGGGCTGGTCGGCTCCGGCGCCAAGGAATTGTTCAAGACACTGTTCGGCGTCGAGCGGGCCGACAGCGGCAGTGTGCATCTGGACGGGCGCTTGCTGCGCCTGCGGTCACCCGGCCAGGCGATTGCCGACGGCATTGCGCTGGTGCCGGAGGAGCGGCGTAGCCAAGGCATCTCGCCGCTGCTGTCGGTGCTGGAAAACCTCACGCTGGCGGGGCTCGCGCGCTTCAGCCGCTGGGGCTTGCTGAACCGGGGCAACGAGCAGGCGGAAACTGCGCGCTTGATTGAGGAACTGGCGATCAAGACGCCGGGGCCTGACGCCGCCGTCAGCCAGTTGAGCGGCGGTAACCAGCAGAAGGTTGCCCTGGGTAAATGGCTCAGCCGTCGCTCGGCGGTGTACTTGCTGGACGAGCCCTGTGTGGGCGTGGATGTGGGCGCCAAGGTGGAAATCTATCGGCTGATTGGGCGCCTGGTGGAAGAGGGCGCAGCGGTGTTGGTGCTGTCATCGGACTTGCCGGAATTGCTGGGGATCAGTGATCGGATCCTGGTGCTGCATCGCGGCGAGATTGCCGGTGAGTTCCGTGCGGGGGAGGTCGACAGCGATCAGTTGCTCGCCTGTGCAACGGGCGCCGTGCCCACGGCAGCTGTGCGGGCGAGGGAGGTCGAGCATGCTTGAGGTCATACTGCGCCGGGGTTCGGCGGGCGTATTCCTGGTGATTCTGCTGGGGTTTGCCCTGGCGGCGCCGGGGTTTGTGTCGCCGGGCAACCTGGCCAATGTGTTCAGTCAATCGGCGATTCTCGGCGTGTTGGCCTTCGGGCTGACCGGCGTGATTATCGGCGGCGGCTCGAATGTGCTGGCCGGTGGGCTCGACCTGTCGCTGGCGGCCAATCTGGGGCTGTGCGCAGCGGTGTTCAGCCGCCTTAACAATGCCGGGCTGGAGCTGGGGCTCACCCTGCTGTTGACCTTGGGCTGTGGCCTGGCAGTCGGCCTGTTCAATGGCTTGGCCGTGGTGCTGCTGCGCCTGCCGCCGCTGCTGGCCACCCTGGCGAGCATGAATGTGCTGGCGGGGCTGGAGTTGGTGCTGACGGAAAATACCGTGGTTTCCACCGACTCACCGCTGCTGGACGTGCTCAGCGGCGGCAGTTGGCTGGCGGTGCCCGCCCTGGCCTGGGTGTTGCTGCTGACGGCGGGGTTGCTGACCTTGTTGGTCCAGCATTCGGCCTACGGCCTGCGCCTGCACGCGGTGGGTGAATATCCCCAGGCGGCGCAGGCGGCGGGCATTCGCGTGCGCGCCTATGGGGTGTCGAGTTATGCGCTGTCGGGCCTGTGCGCCGGGGTGGCTGCGTTGTGTTCGGCGGCGTTTTTCAGCGGCAGCACTACGGGCTCCGGCGACATGCTGCTGTCGGTGGTGGCGATTGCCTTTCTCGGCGTGGTGTTTTCCCGCCGGCTGGTGGCAAGTATTCCTGGGACGTTGTTGGCGGCGTTGCTGATCGGTTTTCTGATCAACGGCTTTCAGTTGCTCAACCTGTCGAACTTCTGGGTCAACGGTGTGCAAGGTGTGCTGATCCTGCTGGTGGTGGCCGCGTCCAGCGCATTGAATCGGGGAGCCGGCTCATGAACCCGCGCGCCTTGCTGCCGCTGACATTGCCGCTGGTATTTGCGTTGATCGTGCTGGTGTTTGCTGTTCAGGCACCGGGCTTCCTGAGCGGTGGCAACCTGAAAAGCCTGGTGCTGAATAACTTTGTGCTGCTGGCCATTGTTGCCATCGGCATGACGTACGCGGTGGCGGCGGGCGGCATCGACCTGTCGGTGGGCACCGCGCTGGATTTCGCCAGTTTCAGTTTTGTGGTGCTGCTCAATGGCGGGCATGGCTGGGCCGTTGCCGCGACCGGTGCGTTGATCGCGGCGCTGTTGGTCGGCGTGCTGAATGCCGGGTTGATTGCCGGGCTGCGGATCAGTCCATTTCTTGCCACCTTGGGCACACTGTTTATCGGCACCAGCGCCCAGCAATTGCTCTCGGACGGCGGCCAGCCCATCTACATCAGCCAGGGGTTGAAGCCGGAACTGAGCGGCCTTGCGCCTTTGCTGATCGTGCTGGGGCTGGCGTTGTTCTACGGCTTGGCGTTGGCACGCGGACGCCTGGGTCGTGAACTCCTGGCCCAAGGCACCCAGCCGCTGCTGGCGTATTACTCAGGGTTGTCGGTGCAGCGGATTGTCAGCGTCGTGGCCCTGGCGACTGCCCTGGCCTGCGGGGTGGCGGGGGTGTTGCTCAGTTCTACGGTCAGCGCCTACGTGCCGTTGTCGGGCAATGCCTTTTTGCTCAATGCCATCGGCGCGGTCTTTATCGGCACCACCTTGAGCCGGCAGGGCCGGGCGAACATTCCAGGAACCCTGCTGGGCGTGCTGTTTATCAACGTCATCGCCAACGGCCTGCTGTTGATCGGCTGGAACTTCTACTGGCAGCAAGTGGCGACCGGCGTGCTGATCTTTATCGTGCTGAGCTTCAGTTTTGCCAGTCGGCGAATGTTGGAGCGCAACTAGCCGGCGCTCAGCAGGGTGGTCGACCTCCGCTAACCGCTCGTCGCTAACAGCTTCCTGCTGCTTTTACGCTATAATCCCGCCCTTTAGCTGTTTCCTGCCCAGGCAGGAAGCACACTTTTTTCAGGCGCCACCCGCCTGCATGCAGACTAAAAGAGGCTAGACCCCTGTGGCATTGACGATTCTTGGCCTGTCCGGCGCCCTTAGCCATGATCCTTCCGCAGCCTTGTATATCGACGGCAAGCTGATCGCGGCCGCCGAAGAAGAGCGCTTCGTACGCGACAAACATGCAAAGAACCGCATGCCCTACGAATCGGCGAAGTTCTGCCTGGAACAGGCCGGTATCAAGCCTTCCGATGTTGACGTGGTAGCGATTCCGTTCGCCCCGATCAGCCTGTTCGGCGAGGCGCGCTGGCACTATGCCAAGCGGTACTGGTACGCCCCGGACCGCGCACTTGACGCGATCCTGATGGGCAACCGTCGCTACAAGCGCTATCGCAACAAGATCGTCTGGTGCCTGGAGCAACTGGGCTTCGATCCGAAAAAAATCAAGATCGAACCGGTTGAACACCACCTGGCCCACGCTTCCAGCGCTTACCACTGCTCCGGTTTTCAAGAAAAAACCGCGATCCTGGGGATCGACGGCAAGGGTGAATACGCCACCACGTTCTTCGGCTACGGCGAAAACGGCAAGATCCACAAGATCAAGGAATTCTACGATCCGGATTCCCTCGGCGGCCTGTATGGCGCGATCACCGAGTTCCTCGGCTTCGAGATGCTCGACGGTGAGTTCAAGGTCATGGGCATGGCGCCGTACGGCGATGCCAGCAAATACGACTTCTCGCGCCTGGCCTCCTTTGAGAACGGCGAGTTGGTGATCAATACCGACTACGCCAACGTCATCGGCCTGCGCCGGTATAAAGAGAAGGGCAAGGGCTTCTACTTCTCGCCAAAACTGATCGAGTGGCTGGGTCCCAAGCGTGAAGGCGACATCGCTGACGAACCGTACATCCACTACGCCGCGAGCATGCAAGCGCTGTTCGAAAAACTGGCCTTGCAGATGATCGACCATTACCTGGGCGACATTCTCAAGGACACTGGCAAGCTGGCCTTCGCCGGCGGCTGTGCGCTGAACGTCAAGCTGAACCAGAAGATCATCGCCCGTGACGACGTGAAAGAGTTGTTTGTGCAGCCGGCGTCCGGCGATG
This sequence comes from Pseudomonas sp. LG1E9, assembly GCF_003290225.1. NCBI lineage: Bacteria > Pseudomonadati > Pseudomonadota > Gammaproteobacteria > Pseudomonadales > Pseudomonadaceae > Pseudomonas > Pseudomonas sp. LG1E9. Next base: position 1,267,677 of record NZ_CP029983.1, read on the forward strand.
CCGGTACGGCGGTGGGCGCGGCGGCCTACGTGTCCCACGCCCGCGGTGTGCCGGTGGAGAAGATGGAACACGTCTACCTCGGCCCGTCCTACAGCAACGAAGACGTGATTGCCGCGTGCGCCAAGCACGAGAGCAAGCCGGTCTGGCGCAAGATCGACAACATGCCCCAGCGCATCGCCAAGATCATGGTCGACGGCAACCCGGTTGCCTGGTTCCAGGGCCGCATGGAGTTTGGCCCGCGTGCGTTGGGCGGTCGTTCGATCATCGGTTGCCCAAGTGCTACCGGCGTGGCTGACCGTATCAACCACCAGATCAAGTTCCGCGAGCGCTGGAGGCCTTTCTGCCCGTCGATGCTCGACACCGTGGCCCCGCAGATGATCAAGGTCGATCACCCGGCGCCGTTCATGACCTTCACCTTTGAAGTCTCGGAAGAGTGGAAAACCCGCGTGCCGGAAGTAGTCCATGAAGATGGCACCTCCCGCGCCCAGGTGCTCAAGCGCGAGTACAACCCGCGCTACTACGACATGATGAAAGAGCTCGAAGTGCTGACCGGCAACGGCGTGTCCCTGAACACCTCGCTCAACCGTCGTGGCGAAGCGATGATCTGCTCGCCGAAGGACGCGCTGGACATGTTCTTCGGCTCCGACCTGCAATACCTGATCATGGAAGACATCCTGGTCGTCAAAGACGGCGTGGACCCTTATGACGCGCTCGGCTGATCGCCACGTCCTGCAGTTCTGCCACGGCTATTACGGGCCGTTCCTGGATTGCGCGCGGCAGTACGCGAGCCTGTTCGCAGGCTCCGGCTACAAGGTGACCACGGTGTTTCTCACCGGGGTCGCCGATCCGCAGGTGGCTGCCGAGTGTGCGTCGGACGAAGTGTTGTTCATGGAATTCAGCTCCAGGGCCGTTCGCGGCCTGAAGCTGGGTGCGATCCGTGAACTGCGCAAGATCGCCGCGTCGCGCAACTTCAGCTTTTGTATCGCGCACCGCTTCAAGCCGACCTACATCGCCTTGCTCGGTACGCGGCTGCCGGTGATCGGCGTGCATCACGCCTTTGGTGATTATCAGCGTCAAAGCCGCACACTGTTCGCCGGGTTCTTCCGCAAACGCCTGAGTTTGCTGGGGGTTTCCGACGCCGTGCGTGACGACCTGCGCCGCAGTCTGCCGGGCTGGCCCGCAGCGCGTATCCAGACCTTGTACAACCGTATCGATGTCGACGCGTTGCAGGCCATTCAGGTGCCGGCCGATGAGGCACGCGATGCCTTGGGCTTGTCGCCGGATGAATGGGTGGTCGGCAATGTCGGCCGCCTGCACGCGGACAAAGACCAGGCCACGCTGCTCAAGGGCTTTGCCCTGGCGTTGCCGCACTTGCCGGCCCAGAGCCGTTTGGCGATTCTCGGCAGCGGCCGCCTGGAGCAAAGCCTCAAGGACCTGGCGCACGAACTGGGGGTTGCCCAGCAGGTGCTGTTTCTCGGCCAGGTGCCGGATGCACGCCGGTATTTCCGTGCGTTCGACGTGTTTGCCCTGAGCTCCGATCACGAGCCGTTCGGCATGGTGCTGCTGGAAGCCATGGCGGCCGGTGTACCGTTGCTGGCCACGGCCTGTGGCGGTGCGAAGGAAGTGGTCGAAGGCGTTGGTATTCTGTTCCCCTTCGGCGACGCCGAACACCTCGCCCAGGGGTTGCGCCATTTGGCCGCAATGGATCACCACCAGCAACGGCAGTGCGCCGAGATGATGCTGGAACGCCTGCGCACGCATTTCTCGGATCAGGCGGTACGCGATACCTTCTGGCAATTGCCGCACGTTATTGAACTGACCGCGGGGGCCTGATGCTCAATCGATTCCAAGGCTGGCGCGAGCGAGGCTGGTCCGTCGTCGACGCGCCTGCCTATAGCGAAGCCTGGCAACGTTTTGGCGGCAGCGTCGCGACGCATCCCCAAGTGATCGAGCGCCTGGCCGGGCTGGCCGATATTCCGGTGCGCTACCTGGCCTGGGAGCAGGGCGGTGAAACGCAGGCGTGCATCGCCACCTGGGGCCGCGACCTGGCGTTGTCCAAGGACGTACTCAAGCAACAGGGCAAGAAAGGCCTGTTTGACTTGGGTAACGCCGAATTGATCCTGCCCGCCGCCGCGAATGCCCAGGCGCCGTTGCGCCACCGCGCGCGCTACCTGTCGGCCCTGAACGAAGGCCGTTTCAGCGGCCTCAAGCCTCAGGCCGAACAGTTGGCCATGGCCCGCACCCCGGAAGAACTGTCGAAGAAATTCCGCTACAACCAACGCCGCGAACTGCGTTTGCTCGAAGAGGCGGGTGGTGTTGTGCGCCCGGTCAGTGAGTTTTCCAGCCAGGAACTGGCCGCGATCTACTGCGATCTGTTCCTGCGCCGCTGGGGGTTTGTCGCCACCGGTGCCGAGCGCATGGCTGAAGTGATCGAGCTGCTGCGCGAGTGGCTGATCGGCTCGGTGATCTTCCTTAACGATGCGCCCATCGCGGTCCAGTTGGTGTACCGGGTCGAGTCGCCCGAGTGGATCAGCGTGGAGTACGTCAACGGCGGTGTCGACCCTGAGACCCGTGCGTTCAGCCCGGGCAGCGTCCTGAGTTTCCTCAACACCCAGAGCGCCTGGGAGCAGGCACGCGAAGTCGGCAAGCCGCTGCGCTTTTCCTTCGGGCGTGCCGACCGCGAGTACAAAGACCGTTGGTGTAACCCTGTGCCGGTGCTGACCGTATGACCCGCAAACAGCAATTGCTCAAGCGTCATCGGCGCAACAAGCGGGTTGCCCTGCTGATCGGCCTGTTGCTGCTGGTGGTGATCGGCGTCTGGGTCGCCTGGTGGTTGCCGTTGTTACTCGGCGTGCTGGCCTGGGTCGCCCATGAGGCCTGGTTTGCCGACCATCTGTTTTATGCTCCCGGCGAAGACTATCAATACCGGTTCTCGGCGGATGCCGAGGTGGCGGGAGTGCGCCTCGACGGCGCGCAACTGCGGGTTGATTCGCCCCTGCAAGCCGATGCGACCCTGGTGTTGGCCATCAAGGTCAAGAGCAGTTGGCTGGGGCGTTTTCTGGATCCGGGGATTGAGATTTCGGGCGCTGACGGCGCTGATCGACAGGTTTTCGAGCGGGGTGTGAACGGGGTTCGTTATCTCAACCTCAGTGGCCTGGCGCCTGCCCTGGCGGCAGGTGAGCTGCGTCTGCGCGGGCATTTTTGCACCTTGCACGGCGCGCCCCGGTTGTGGGCCTGGGTCGATCCGGATTATTCAGAGCAGCGGGTGATGGTCATCGCGCCCCATGCCGATGACGCCGAGCTGGCTGCTTTTGGCTTGTATAGCCAGGCTGAAAAACCATGGATCGTAACCCTTACGGCCGGTGAAATCGAAGCCGAGCATTATCAACAAATGGGCCTGGACCCGGTCGACGCCTCGCGCATCAAAGGCCGCCTGCGCGCCTGGGATAGCATCGCCGTGCCGCTTTGGGCGGGTGTGCCGCAGGCCCATTGCGTGCAGTTGGGCTACTTCTGCCTGCAATTGCCGGCGATGCGCGCGACGCCTGATCAGCCAGTGGCTTCGCGCGAAGCGCAGCTGTCGGATATCCGCCTGTTTCGCCAGTTCAATCCGTTCCCGTTACCGGCGGATGTCGACGGCCTGCCGACCTGGAACAACCTGTTGGCCGATCTGCGCCAGTTGCTGCTGACGGCGCGTCCCGAAGTGATCGTGTTACCGCATCCGGTGCTTGACCCGCACCCAGACCATATTTGCGCGCAGCAGGCGGTGGTCGAGGCGTTGCAAGGCTTGGAATGGCAACCGACCATTATCCTGGGCTACGCCAACCATCTGCATGACAACGACCGCTGGCCCATGGGTGACGCGGGCGCCGGGATTGCCTTGCCGCCGCTGTTCGACGACACGCTTGAGCTGCGCCCATGTAGCTTGCCGCTGTCGTTGGCGCAGCAGCGCGACAAAGCCATGGCGCTTGGCATGATGCATGACCTGCAACCCGCACCGCCGTTCAAGCGTCGGGTGCGCCGCTGGCTCCAGCGGGTGCTGGCGGGCCGTGCGCGGTCGCCTTATGGCGAGAACGAGTTTTTCCGCAAGGCCGTACGACGGCATGAGTTGTTCTGGCGTTTGTGAAAGGAAAGGTCATGAAAGTTTTGTTTCTGGTACAGAAAGAACAGCGCGCGATTCTGGATCGCTTGTACGAAGGCATTGCCGAGCACTGCGAGTGTGATACCCGCTGGCTGAGCAGCGATGAGCAGCGCAACCTGCGCGGTTACTTCAAGCGCGAAGTCGACGTGACCCGCTATGACCGCATCGTCTTCTTCCTGCGCTTCAAGCAGGAAATCCGCCAGGCCGGGTTTATCCGTACGATCCCGAACCTGGTGATCCTCGAACACGACGCCTACCAGAACTACATCCCCTGCAAATACACCGGCAAGTTCAGTGCGCACTACCGCCGCTTGCCGTGGGCGCGGGTGATCAGCTCCGGCTACAGCGTGGCCGAGCGCTTGCGTGCCGAAGGCTTTGATGCGGTGTTCGTGCCCAAAGGCTACGACCAGGCGTTGTTGCAGCACCAGGGGCTGGAGCGCGACATCGAGCTGGCATTTGTCGGCAGCACCAACAGCGTGGCCTATAGAGGCCGTAAGGCGCTGCTTGATGAGTTGGCCCGCGTTGAGCCGCTGGTGGTCACGCGCACCAAGTCGGGTGAGGAATACTGCGCGACGCTTAACCGGATTCGCTTTTTCGTCAGTGCCGATGTGGGCATGGGCGAGTACATGATCAAGAACTTCGAGGCCATGGCCTGTGGCTGTGTGCTGCTGGCGTTTGACCAAGGGGCTGCGGAAAACGAAGCCCTTGGGTTCAAGGACATGGTCAATGTGGTGTTCTACAAGGACATTCCACAGTTGCAGGAAAAGCTCTCGCAGCTGCGCGCCGACCCGCAACTGGCGGCAGAAATCGCGCGCAACGGGCAAGAGCTTGCCGTCAGCCAGTTCAGCTTTGCGCGCATCGGCCAGCGTATTGTCGAAGAGCTCCAGCCGCCCTTGCGGCCTCGTGCGCCGTTGAACTGGCTGGAGCGGTTGCGCCTGAAACTCGGTGTTTGATCCGCGAAGCACAAAGAGCCACACCCACGCCGCATAAGGTTTTTTCGATGAGCATTCTCAACATCATGTGGGCCGGTGGTTCTGCATTTGCCTCGGTGCAGAAGGTGCATCAGCAGATACTGTCCCATACCGACAGCGGCGCTCCCGTTCACCACTGGCTGCTTCAGGGCAGTGCGACCGGCAGCGATGGCCTGGCCGAGGGTGCTGTGGAGTGGAATCTGTCTTCTGCAAAGCTCAAGGGCCGGCACCTGTGGAAGTGGTTGATGCCGTGGATGCATGCACGCTTTCGCAAGGCCTTGCCCGACGATCTGCAGGTGGTGCTCCTTGACGGGATCGGCGTCGCCCGTGTGTTCTTGCCCGTGCTCAAGCACTTGCCGCATGTGCGCGCCGTGGTGATTTTCCATGGTGCCACGCGTTTGCGCGGTGCGGATCAACAGTTGTTCGACTCGTTTCCTGCGTCGCAACTCACGGTGACGGCAGTGTCGCAGACCCTCGCCGGTTCGCTGGAGCGTGACCTCAAGCGACCTGTGGTTGTGCTGCGCAGTGCTTTCGACCCTGTGGTTTTTCGTGCTGCGGCGCTTTCCCGTGAACAGGCTCGCTCCCGCCTGGACCTGTCGTTAGAGGCCGCGCCGGCGATAGGTGCGGTCGGTCGACTGGTCGATGGCAAGGGGTTTGCCTGCTTGGTGGACGCCTTTGCCACTGCGACGGCTGATCAGCCGGATGCGCGCCTGGTGATTATCGGCGAAGGGCCAGCGAGACCTGGGCTTGAGGCACGTATCGAGGCGCTTGGCGTGCGCGACAAAGTGTCCTTGCCGGGGCATCTGCCCGAGGCGGCGAGCCTTTATCGGGCGTTTGACTGGGTGGCCATTCCTTCGAAGGAAGAGGGCTTGGGGCTGATCGTGCAAGAGGCGGTGATGGCCGGCGTGCCCGTGTTGACCAGCGAGTTGGCGGTGTTCCGCGAGCAGTTGGGGGATTGCGGTTGGTACGCGCCTGCAGACGATGCCGCGTCCTGGAGTGACCTCCTGACGCGTGCGCTCGCGAGTTCCGCTGAGGAGGTCGTCGAGGCTCAGTCGCGGGCACTGGCGCCGGAGCAAGCCTGGAGTGATTTCACTGAAACCACCCGGCGGCTGTTTTCATGCCGCTAGCAGGGCGTGCTCCAGTGCTTGCATTGGAAAGCGTTCGTTCAGGTTCTCACGCGCAATATAACGTGCGAAGTGTTGCAGGTTGCGCCGAGCCAGTTCCGGGTTCAACGGCGCGCGCAGGAAGCGCATATCGGCCACGTCGATCAGGCCCATTTCATTGTCGGGTGTGACGACAATATTGCCCAAATGTAACGAACGGAAGTAAATGCCCGCGTCATGCAGGCGACGAATAAGGGCCACCAGCGGGTCGAGGTTCGCTTGCCAATCAAAGCCTTCGCGGTTGGAGATCTGGCGCAGCGTCTCGCCCGGCAACGGACGGTACAGCACGGCAGTCATGCCGGGCGCCGTCAGTTGAAAGAACGCGAGTACGCTCAAGGTGGGGATACCACGCTGCTGCAGTTGCGCCACATTGTCGATAAACCGCTTGGAGTACGGGCGAAACAACGCAGAGGAGAACAGGCGTTTGCGGCGAAACAGTTTGAGGATATTCCCGTCGGTCAGCAGGTAGACTTTGGGGCCGTAGCTGTCCTTCTCCAGGATTTTGGCACCTTCAATCATCGCGGTTAAATCGGCCTGGGGGAGCCTTGAACATTGCATCGTCGGAAAGCCTTGTGGGAGTCGCGGGCACAGTGGTCGGTAATAATGCCGAAAGTTTTGGGTTTTAACCATGCCGGGTTGGCGGGTTGAACGTATTCAGGAGCGGGTGATGCAAGCAAGTCGTTGGGCGCAGGTATGGATGATTTTGGGGTTACTTTGGTTTTTGCTGGCAGTTGCCTTCGCGCCGACCAATAAGATTTATCAACAAGGCTTGACGCTGTTCCTGTGGTTGCCGGCAATGGTGTTTGCCTGGGCGGCGCGTGAGCGTCTCAAGGAGGTCTGGCACGAACAGCGCTGGATCTGCCTGATGATTGCCGCGCTTGCTGTCTGGGGCGCGATCAGCCTGTTGTGGACCAACGCCGAAGACCCGTCCCGCGAGGCCAAGCGCCTGCTGTATATCGGCGTGTTCCTGCTGTTTTTCCCGGTGTTTGCGTGTGGTCAACCCGAGCGCGTCATTCGCGTGATGCAATGGGGTGGCTTCGGGCTGGCATTGTCGTCGCTGCTTGCAATCATCAAGTTCTATGGCATTGAGCATAATAGCTGGACGGCGCGTCTGGCCGGCTTGGGCCAATTGTCCCACCCCATCCTGGGCGCCTACGTGATCGGCTTGGCGGCCGTCTGGCTGTTGCACTGGGTTCCCCGTGGGCGCTGGATGCAAGTGGGTTGGGTGCTGGCGGTTGGGTTCCTCGGGCTGTTCGTGGTGTTGAGCCAAAGCCGTGGCGCCGCGCTGGCGTTGCTGCTGACAGTGGTGGCGATGCCTGCCTGGTGCCGTGATCGGCGTACCGCCGTGATTGCTATTGGCGCAGTGGTGGCGGCCCTGGCGGTGTTCTTCGCCATGCAATCGCTGATGCTGGCCCGTGGTGTGTCCTACCGCCCGCAGATTTTCATGGCGGCCGTGCAAATGATCAGCGAGCGCCCTTGGACTGGCCTCGGGCTGGGCGGCGACTACAAGATATTTGCCGATAACCTCTTTTTTGACCACTCCCATAACCTGTTCACCCATGTGAGCATCGAGTTGGGCCTGCCGGGCCTGCTGCTGTGGTGCGGCCTGTGGTTCGGTGTGCTGTGGCAAGCCTGGAAGGCCCGCGACACCCTCTACGGCAAGGGCGTCATCGGCATGTGGGTGTTTTCGTTCCTGGCCATGCAGTTCGACGCCGCCAGCCTGACGGGCACGCCGCGTGCCGAGTGGTTCATTTCCTGGCTGCCGATTGCGCTGGCCAGTGTTTTGGTCTGGGCTCGGGCCAAACCCGACGCGTGTGATAAAGTTCGCGTCCTACCCAATCAGTGAGCTCGACACATGAGTGACGCACCGCCCAAAGCGGACCAGGAATCCAGCCTGAAAATCTATTTCCGGCTGCTGGGCTATGTGAAACCGTACCTCGGCATGTTCCTGCTGAGTATCGTGGGCTTCGTGATTTTTGCTTCGACCCAGCCAATGCTCGCCGGGATTCTCAAGTACTTCGTGGATGGCTTGAGCAATCCCGATGTGGTGTTTTTGCCCAAGGTCCCGTTTTTCAAGGACCTGAAGTTGCTGATGGCCGTGCCGCTGCTGATCATCCTGATCGCCGCGTGGCAAGGCCTCGGCTCTTTCCTGGGTAACTACTACCTGGCCAAGGTTTCCCTGGGGCTGGTGCATGACCTGCGGGTCCAGCTGTTCAACAAGCTGTTGGTGCTGCCTAATCGCTATTTCGATACCCATAACTCGGGGCACCTGATTTCCCGCATCACCTTCAACGTGACCATGGTCACCGGCGCGGCCACGGATGCGATCAAGGTCGTGATCCGCGAAGGCCTGACGGTGGTGTTCCTGTTCGGCTACCTGCTGTGGATGAACTGGAAACTGACCCTGGTAATGTTGGCAATCCTGCCGTTGATCGCAATCATGGTCGGCAGCACCAGCAAGAAATTCCGCAAGCAGAGCAAGAAGATCCAGGTGGCGATGGGCGACGTGACCCACGTCGCCTCCGAGACCATCCAGGGTTACCGCGTGGTGCGCAGCTTCGGCGGCGAAGACTACGAGCAGCGCCGTTTTGCCGCCGCCAGCCAGGGCAACACCGACAAGCAACTGAGCATGAACAAGACCGGCGCGGTCTACACGCCGATGCTGCAACTGGTGATCTACACGGCCATGGCCGCGTTGATGTTCCTGGTGCTGCTGTTGCGCGGTGAGGCGACGGCAGGTGATCTCGTGGCCTACATCACGGCGGCGGGCCTGCTGCCCAAGCCGATCCGCCAGCTGTCGGAAGTCAGCTCGACGATCCAGAAAGGTGTGGCCGGCGCAGAAAGCATCTTTGAACAACTGGATGAAGTGCCTGAAGTCGACGGCGGTACCGTGGAGCGTGATCGCGTCAGCGGTCGCCTGGACGTGCGCAACCTGAGCTTCACTTACCCAGGCACCGAGCGCGAAGTGCTCAAGAACATCAGCTTCAGCGCAGCCCCTGGGCAGATGATCGCCCTGGTCGGACGCTCAGGCAGCGGCAAGTCGACACTGGCCGCCCTGATTCCGCGTTTCTACCATCATGAAACCGGGGAAATCCTGCTGGACGAAGTCGAGATCGAAGACTATCGCCTGCGCAACCTGCGCCGCCATGTGGCCCAGGTTACCCAGCATGTGACCCTGTTCAACGATACCGTGGCCAATAACATCGCCTACGGCGACCTGGCCGACGCGCCGCGTGCTGACATCGAAAAAGCAGCGGCCGATGCCTACGCCATGGACTTCATCGCGGAGCTGCCCAAAGGCCTGGACACCGAAGTCGGTGAAAACGGCGTGCTGCTTTCCGGTGGCCAGCGCCAGCGCCTGGCGATTGCCCGGGCCCTGCTGAAAAATGCCCCGCTGCTGATCCTGGATGAAGCGACCTCGGCGCTGGATACCGAGTCCGAGCGGCATATCCAAGCCGCACTGGATAAGGTCATGAAAGGCCGCACCACCCTGGTGATCGCACACCGTTTGTCGACCATCGAAAAGGCCGACCTGATTCTGGTAATGGACCACGGCGAAATTGTCGAGCGCGGTACGCATGTCGAACTGCTGGCCAAGGGCGGCTATTACTCGCGCCTGCACGCCATGGGGCTGGACGAGCCGGTCGCGAACAACATCACCTGAACCAACGGGGCGCGCAATGCGCCCCGCTGTTTGTATCAAGACCCTTACAGGGCTTGACCAAAGCCAAATAATTCACTGCCTGTCGTTTGTTATGTTGGCCTTCTCGATTCGAATGACGAACGAGAGGGCTAACCTTCTTGCGTGGGTAATGGAATGTTGCAACGTCTGTTGTGGAAACTGCTTCCCAAACCCCAGAGGGTGTTCTTGCTGGGGCGGTTGTCGGTGGTGGATCGCCAGGCCGTCAATAAATCCCTGTCGGGGGTGACCACCCTTAATCCGGCTTTCGAACAGCACAATTGTGTGTTTATCCATGTGCCCAAGTGCGCCGGCAGCAGCGTGTGCTCGGCACTTCTCGATGGGCGCTGGCCGGGGCACCTGCCGTATTACTGGTATGAGCAACAGTTTCCCGAACACTGCGAGCGCAGTTTCAAATTCGCCTTCGTGCGTGACCCGCTGGAGCGGGCCTACTCGGCCTACAACTACCTGCGCAGTAACCACATGGGCGCCCGCGATCTGCAAGCCCAGGCGCTGGTCAGCCACTACCGCGACTTCGACCATTTTGTGGCCGGCTGGCTGCACCCGGACAACCTGCGCCGCCAACTGCATTTCGCACCCCAGACCGACTTTCTGGTCGATCACCTGGGCCAAATGGCCATGGATTTTCTCGGGCGCCAGGAATCCCTGGAGCAAGATTTCCAGCACCTGTGCGAGCGCCTTGGCGTGACCTCATCGCTGCCACATCTGAATGTTTCACTGGGGCGGCCAAGCGAGCCGGTGAGAGCGTTTTGCTCCGTGCGCACGCGCCGTTTGGTCAAGCGCGCCTATCAGCGTGATTACGAGGTGTTGGGTTATGAATAAGCAGTCGCTGGCCAGAGATGCCGCTGCCATCCGTCCCTTTGCCTTGTCGTTGTCGGCGACCGCACGGGCGGCGCTCAAGCATCAACAACCGTGCTGCCTGTGGTTGACGGGGTTGTCCGGGTCCGGCAAATCGACCCTGGCCAATGCCCTGGAGGTGCAACTCAATGAGCAGGGGCGGCACACTTTTGTGCTTGATGGCGACAATTTGCGCTCGGGCCTGTGCAATGACCTGGGCATGAGCGATGCGGCGCGCAAGGAAAATATCCGGCGCATCGGCGAAGTGGCGCGCTTGATGGTAGACGCGGGATTGATTGTGATTGTGTCAGCAATCTCGCCGTTCAGCGTCGACCGCGCGACCGCCAGGGCACTGTTCGGGCCGGGGCAGTTCTTTGAGGTTTACGTCAGCACGCCGTTCGACGTATGTGCACGGCGTGACCCCAAAGGTTTGTACCGTGCGGCGCTGGATGGGCGTATCAAAGCGTTCACCGGTCTGGACAGCCCCTACGAGGCCCCTCGGCAGGCCGACTGCGAAATCAACACCGATGAGGTTGAACTGGACGAAGCGGTGGCGCGTATTCTGGCGATTTTGTATAAAAATTAACCAGTTTTGGCGCGTGATGCGGTGCGGATAAAGCTCTCGAACTAGGCGGCGCTCACCCTGTGCTAATATCGCGCCCCTGTTCATTTTGTATGTGGGTTGCTCCATGAAGTTGTCCATGCCGCGATTCGATCAAGCCCCTGTCTTGGTGGTCGGCGATGTCATGCTCGACCGTTACTGGCATGGTGGTACCTCACGGATTTCCCCTGAGGCGCCGGTACCGGTAGTCAAGGTCGAGCAAATCGAAGACCGTCCAGGTGGCGCTGCCAACGTTGCCCTCAATATTGCCGCCCTCGGCGCCCCGGCCTCCCTGGTGGGTGTGACCGGTGACGACGAAGCCGCCGACAGCCTGGCCAACAGCCTGCGCGGTGCCGGCGTGCGTGCGCTGTTCCAGCGCATTGCCCATCAGCCGACCATCGTCAAGCTGCGGGTCATGAGCCGTCACCAGCAGTTGCTGCGTATCGATTTTGAAGAACCCTTCGCCACCGACGCTTTGGCCCTCAGCGGCCAGGTCGACGAATTGCTCGAAGGCGTCAAAGTGCTGGTCTTGTCCGACTACGGCAAAGGCGCACTGAAGAACCATCAGGTACTGATCCAGGCCGCCAAGGCCAAGGGTATTCCGGTCCTGGCCGATCCCAAGGGCAAGGACTTCTCGATTTATCGGGGCGCCAGCCTGATCACGCCGAACCTCAGCGAGTTCGAAGCCATCGTCGGCGGTTGCGCCGACGAGCACGAACTGGTCACCAAAGGCGCGGCGCTCATGGCCGATCTCGACCTCGGCGCCTTGCTGGTGACCCGTGGCGAGCACGGCATGACCCTGCTGCGTCCCGGCCACCCGGCGATGCACCTGCCGGCGCGGGCCCGTGAAGTGTTCGACGTCACCGGCGCCGGCGACACGGTGATTTCCACCCTGGCCGCCTCCATCGCGGCCGGCGAAGAACTGCCCCACGCCGTGGCCCTGGCCAACCTGGCGGCGGGCATCGTGGTCGGCAAGTTGGGTACCGCTGCGATCAGCGCACCTGAACTGCGCCGTGCCATCCAGCGCTCCGAGGGCTCGGAGCGCGGTGTGCTGACCATCGAGCAATTACTGCTGGCAATTGACGATGCGCGTGCGCACAACGAAAGCATTGTGTTCACCAACGGCTGCTTCGACATCCTGCACGCCGGCCACGTGACTTACCTGGAGCAGGCCCGCGCCCAAGGCGACCGCCTGATCGTGGCGGTCAACGACGACGCATCGGTCAGCCGCCTGAAAGGCCCTGGCCGTCCGATCAACAGCGTCGACCGGCGCATGGCCGTACTGGCCGGGTTGGGCGCAGTGGACTGGGTGATCAGCTTCCCTGAAGCGACCCCGGAAAACCTGCTGGCCCAGGTCAAGCCGGACGTGCTGGTCAAGGGCGGCGATTATTCCGTCGACCAGGTGGTCGGTGCCGATATCGTCAGCGCTTACGGTGGCACGGTCAAAGTACTGGGCCTGGTCGAGAACAGCTCGACCACGGCGATTGTCGAGAAGATTCGCAACAATGAGTAAGGCTGATCCGATGGTCCTGATCACGGGGGGCGCGGGCTTTATTGGCTCGCATCTCGTCGATGCCTTGCTTGCCAAAGGCTACGCAGTGCGTGTGCTGGACAACCTGTCCACCGGCAAACGCAGCAACCTGCCGCTGGGCGACCCGCGTGTCGAGTTGATCGAAGGGGATGTCGCCGATGCAGCGCTGGTGGCGCGTACCGCTGTTGGCGCGACGGCGGTGGTGCACCTGGCGGCGGTGGCGTCCGTGCAGGCCTCGGTGGATGATCCGGTGAGTACGCACCAGAGCAATTTCGTCGGCACCCTGAATGTCTGCGAAGCCATGCGCCAGGCCGGGGTCAAGCGTGTGGTGTTTGCGTCCAGCGCGGCGGTGTATGGCAACAACGGCGAGGGTGCTTCGATTGACGAAGAGACCACCAAGGCGCCGTTGACGCCCTACGCGTCCGACAAGCTGGCTGGCGAGCAGTACTTTGATTTCTATCGCCGCCAGCATGGTCTGGAGCCGGTGATCTTCCGCTTCTTCAATATCTTCGGTCCGCGTCAGGACCCGTCGTCGCCTTACTCCGGCGTGATCAGTATCTTCAGCGAGCGTGCCCAGCAGGGTTTGCCGATTGCCGTGTTTGGCGATGGCGAGCAGACCCGCGACTTCATGTACGTGGAAGACCTGGTGGATGTTTTGGTGCAGGCCATCGAAGCGCCGGACGCACCTTTGGGGGCCATTAACGTGGGTTGGAACCGTACCACCACCCTCAAGCAAGTGCTGCAGGCGCTGGAAGAGGCGGTGGGCAGTTTGCCGGCTGTGACCTACGGGCCTGCGCGGTCAGGGGATATCCGGCATTCGCGGGCGAATAACCAGCGGTTGTTGGCGAGTTTCAAATTGCCCGAGCCGACCCCGTTGAAAGAAGGCCTCCAGCGACTAATCAACGGCTAAATGCTATCAACTGTGGGAGGGGACTTGCCCTCTCTCACAGTTGGATTGCAGCTCACTCAGCCCTTGGCTTTCTTCTTCGGCACGATCTTGCGCAGCACTCGCCGCGCCAATCCCTTCAGCTTCGATTCTTTCTCCGGCTCCGCCAGGCCTTGCTGCCTGAGCCAATCCTTCCAGCGAATACGCTCTTCACGCACCAGCCAGCCTTCCTGTTGGGCGAAGCTTTCTGCCAGGTACAAGCCCCGTGTACTCGCCGGGGACAGCTGGTCTTTTTTTACGGTGTACAGCTCGGGAAGGGGCTGGCCGTCTTTGAGGGGCATCAGGTACAGGTCCGGACGCTTGCGGTCCAGGCGTGCTACCAACTGGTCGCCTTCCAGGCGCTCATCCACGTGGAACAGGCTCAGGGACTTGGCTTCCTTTGGCACTTCCAGGCGCAGGTCGTAGATCAATTGCAGCGACGCCGTGGGCAAATGCACATAGGCCCGTGGGCGTTCGATCAGCTGGGTGGTGGCGCAACGCACCGGGCGCGCCGCGCCGGACAGCGGGCTGAGGCGAAACGGCAGCGCTTCGCGGTAATGCAGGGCGGCGGAGTAGGGGGCGGGTAGCCAAGTATCGTTGAAGCGCCCGCCGAGCCAGCCTTCGGGCGTTTCCAGCAGGCATTCTTCGGCAATTTCCTGGATGGCCGTATGCAGCGGCAGGTTCAGTTCATGGGCCGGGACATAGCCGGAGATCAGCTTGAGCACCACGTCACCACGGTCCTGTCGACGCTGGCGCACCAGCACCCAGTAATCGCGGTTTTGCCAGTGCAGTGTCAGGCGTACCGAGACGCCGAGGTTGGCCAGTTCCAGTGCGAAACGTTCCGGGTCTGCCACCTCCACCGGCTTGCGCCGTTGCAGGGTCTGGGCGAAGTTGAGCGGCATGCCCACGCTCTGGTAGCTCAGGCCTTCGGGGGTGGCTTCGACGTGCAGCGGCAGTGTTTTAAAGTTGCTGGGGTTTTTTCTTATGAGCGTTCGCGGCATGTCGGCTCCTTTTTGCGACGGGGTCGGCCGCGTGGGCGGCATCAGAGTTGACGAATGACCTTGGCAGCGGTCGCCACGTTATGGGCCAGGTGCAGCGGATTAATGGTCCCGACAATAGCACTGGCGACGCCGGTTTGCGCAAACAACAGCATGAAGCTCGCATGTATTGGATCCATTCCAGGCTCAAGGCAAACGTGGCCGCTGGCCAGCGCCTTTTTGACCAGAATGCCTTTGCCATGGGCCGCCGCATATTCAATGACGGCTTTCTCTGTCTGTTCGTTCAGATTGTAAGTGACCATCGCGCAATCACCTTGTTCCAAAGCCTTCACGCCGCCTTCGACGGTTTTGCCGGAGAAGCCGAAGCCGCGAATCTTGCCCTCTTTTTTCAGCTCCGCCAGGGTTTGGTAGACCTCGCAGTCGTTGAGGATGTGCAGGTCGTTGCCATCGGAGTGCACCAGCACCAGGTCGATAAAATCCGTTTCAAGTCGTTTCAAGCTGCGCTCAATGGACAGCCGGGTGTGGGCAGCACTGAAATCGTGCTGCGAGACGCCGTTTTCGAACTCTTCGCCGACCTTGCTGACGATCACCCAATCCTTGCGCTGGCCGCGTAACAGCGGCCCCAAGCGTTCTTCGCTGCGCCCATAGGCCGGTGCGGTGTCGATCAGGTTGATGCCCAACTGGCAGGCCTGGCGCAGGAGCATCCGCGCTTCATCGTCATCCGGAATCTGGAAGCCGTTGGGGTATTTCACACCCTGGTCGCGGCCCAGCTTGACGGTGCCCAGGCCCAGCGGCGAGACCAGAATGCCGGTGCTGCCCAAAGGGCGATGCAGGTCGTGCAAGGTGGGTAGGCTCATGGCAGCAGTTGCTCCCAGGCCGGTACGCCGAGGGCGGGTTTAGGCAGCTCCGGCAGTGGCTCGCAGGTGCTCGGGCGGATACCGTCACGTTCGAGGCTGTTGATCACCCGATCGGCGAAGTCTGGCGCCAACGCCAATTTGGTTGGCCATCCCACCAGCAGGCGACCTTCTTCTGCGACAAAGGCGTTGTCGGGACGGCTCAGGCCTGATTGCAGCGGCTCGGCACGGTTCACGCGCAGAGTGGCCCAGCGGGTCTGGCTCATGTCGATCCAGGGCAGCAATTGTGCGAGTTCTTTCTGGGCGGTGGCGACTTGCTCTTCGGGCGTGCGCGCCACGCCATCGGCCTCGGCAATATCACCGCCCATGTACCACACCCAGTTGCCATCGGCAGCCGGATGGGTGGTCACGGTGATACGCGGCTTGGTGCCGCCGCCCAGGCAATGGGCGTACAGCGGCTTCAGGCCGGGGCCTTTGGCAATGATCATGTGCAACGGGCGCTTTTGCATGGCCGGGTTGCTCAGGCCCAGTGTTGCCAGGAGTTCAGCGGTGCCGCCGCCGGCACTCAGGACGATGCGCTGGGCGCGGATCTCGCGGCCATCGACCTTCAAACCCACCAGTTTGTTGCCTTCATAAAGCGGTTCGATCTGTTGCCCTGCAAGCAAGCCGTCACCGGCCAATTGCGCGAGGCGGTCGATCAGGCTTGGCACATCCACCACCAACTCGGCCAGGCGATACACCTTGCCTTTGAAACGGCGGTCTTGCAGTGCCGCTGGCAGGTCGTCGCCCTTGACCTGATCGACACGGCCACGCACGGCCTTGCTGGCGAAAAAGCTGGTGAGGTTGCCGGCGATAGTGCCGGGGGACCACAGGTAATGGGCTTCGGACAGCAAGCGCACGCCGGACAGGTCCAGCTCGCCGTTGCCCGCCAGGGCTTCACGCCAGCGGCGCGGCATATCGGCTATCGCTTCGGAGGCGCCGGTAAGGGCGCCGTGCAGGGCGTATTTCGCACCGCCGTGAATGATCCCCTGGGACTTCAGACTTTGCCCGCCACCCAACGTGGCACTTTCCACCACCACCGTGGAAAACCCCTGGCGGCGCAGGCGCGCATTCAGCCAGAGGCCGGCAACTCCGGCGCCGACAATCAGAACGTCGGTGGACATAACGGATGGCATGGGCGACCTCATTTCTAAACAAGGCCGCAAGTATACATTCTCAAACCGTGCACACCGTAGGCGCTGTCGAGCTTTAGCGAGGCTGCGAATATCGGGTGCTTAATGCCCGGCGGTTTTCGAGAACAACTGGATAACCACCACGCCCAGCACAATCAGGCCCATCCCCAGCATCGCCGGGACATCCAACTTCTGCCCGTAGATAAACAGCGCCGCGATACTGACCATCACGATGCCCATCCCGGCCCACACGGCGTAGGCCACACCCACCGGCACCGTGCGCACCACCAGCGTCAGCATCCAGAAGGCCACGCCGTAGCCGACGATCACCAGCAGCAACGGGATCGGCGTGCTCCAGCCCTTGATGGCTTTCATCGAGACAGTAGCAATCACTTCCGAGCAAATGGCGATGGCCAGGTAATAGTAGGCAGGGTTCATGGCGTCAATCCTCGGTGTGCAGCGCATTGGATAAGGTCGGCATTCTAGAGCTTTGCCAGATGGGGTAAAGTCATTACCTATCCGATTTGGAGATGGGTTGGCCATGCAGTGGAATCTGGAACAGATGCGCCTGTTTGTCGACGTCGCCGAGCAGCGTTCGTTTTCGGCCGTGGCGCGTGGGCAGCGCAAGGCGCAATCGGCGGTGAGCAATGCAGTTGCGCTGCTGGAGGCAGACCTGGGCGTGAGCCTGTTTGAGCGTAGCAG
The DNA here is from genome assembly GCF_003290225.1 of Pseudomonas sp. LG1E9. NCBI lineage: Bacteria > Pseudomonadati > Pseudomonadota > Gammaproteobacteria > Pseudomonadales > Pseudomonadaceae > Pseudomonas > Pseudomonas sp. LG1E9. The sequence continues at coordinate 1,285,269 of NZ_CP029983.1, forward strand.
TGGCCGCCAGCCGCGCCTGACGGAAGCCGGCAGCGTATTGCTGGAAGAGGCGCGCGAAGTGCTGCGTCAATGTGAGCGGCTCAACGGCCGGGCGTTGTCGCTGACCCGTGGTGAAGAAGCCTGCCTGCGCCTGGCTCAGGACGAGGCGATGCTGTTCCAGCCGGTGCTCGACAGCCTTGAGGCGCTGGCGGTGCAATACCCTTTGCTGGAAGTGCAGCTGTCCAGTGCCGCCCAAGGCGACGTGGCGCGCAAATTGGTGGAGCGCAAGGCGGACCTGGGCCTGTTGTTCTATCACGACCAGATTCCCGAGGCCCTTGAGCGGCGCGTGGTGGGCAGTGTGGAAATGGTCACGGTCTGCGGTGTGAACCACCCGCTGGCCAAGGACGGGTACGTGACGTGCCAGCGCCTGGCCCAGTACCGGCAGCTGCTGATGTCGACGCAGACCAGTGTCTATCCCGGCAGCGAAGCCGCCAGCCCGCTGGTGTGGCGCGCCGACAGTTTCTACGTATTGGCCGAATGGCTGATGAGTGGCCTGGGCTGGGCCTGGCTGCCGCGGCACATCGTGCAATATCCGACTTATCAGCAACAAATGGTTGAGTTGGGCAGCGAGTGGACGCCGCCGGCCCTGGTGGTAGAGCTGGTATGGCGCCGCGATGAGCACCTCGGGCCCGCGGCACGTTTCCTCGCCGAACGTTTTGCCGAGTGCCTGCGGGCGATTGATTGAAAAAGTGGATAAACTCCGCCGCCATGAATAGAACTCTCTACAGCTGTCTGTTTTACCTGGCGCTGCCGTTGGTGGCTTTACGTCTGTGGCTGCGCGCCCGCAAGGCGCCGGCCTACGCCGAGCGCGTGGGCGAGCGCTTCTCCTATGGCTTGCCGGTGATGAAACCGGGCGGGATCTGGGTGCATGCCGTGTCAGTGGGCGAAAGCATTGCCGCCGCGCCGATGATCCGCGGGCTACTGCAGCGTTATCCACAGCTGCCGATCACCGTCACCTGCATGACGCCCACCGGCTCCGAGCGGATCCAGGCGTTGTTCGCCAACGAGCCGCGCATCCAGCACTGCTATTTGCCCTACGACTTGCCGTGCGCGGCCAAGCGTTTTCTCGACCGCGTGCAGCCCAGGCTCGCGGTGATCATGGAAACCGAGCTGTGGCCCAACCATATCCACGCCTGCGCTCGGCGCGGCATTCCGGTGGCGTTGGCCAATGCGCGGCTGTCGGCCCGTTCGGCCAAGGGTTATGGACGTTTCGCCAAGCTGACGGCGCCGATGCTGGCGCAAATGAGTTTGTTCGCTGTGCAGACGCACACCGAGGCCCAGCGCTTCTTGAGCCTTGGCGCGCGGCCGGAGACTGTAGAGGTGACCGGTTCAATCAAGTTCGACCTGACCATCGACCCGCAACTACTGGAGCGAGCGGCCGCATTGCGCGAGCAATGGGGCGCCAGCGAGCGTCCGGTGTGGATCGCCGCCAGTACTCACGAAGGTGAAGATGAGGTGGTGTTGGCCGCGCATCGTCAGTTGCTCGCCAGCTATCCCAATGCATTACTGATTCTGGTGCCGCGTCATCAGGAGCGTTTTGGTCCGATGTTCGAGCTGTGCAAGCAGCAAGGGTTTGCCACGGTGCGCCGTTCCACCGGCGAGCCCGTCAGTGCACACACCTCGGTGCTGCTCGGCGATACCATGGGCGAGTTGCTGTTTCTGTATGCCCTGGCCGACAGCGCCTTCGTCGGCGGCAGCCTGGTGGCGACCGGCGGGCACAACCCTCTGGAGCCGGCGGCGCTGGCCAAGCCGGTGATCATGGGGCCGCATGTATTCAACTTCCTCGAAATCACCGCGATGATGCGCGAAGCCGGGGCTTTGCGTGAGGTGGATGACGCGCAAGGGTTGGCCGAAGCCGTGCGGCAGCTGTTCGAGCTGCCGCAGGATGCGCGTCGGATGGCGCAGGCGGGGCTCAAGGTGATGCAGGCCAACCAAGGCGCGCTGAAGCGCCTGCTGGATGGGTTGGCCAGACTGATCACTCACTGACTCAACAATGATCCAAGTGTGTTTAATAACCCGGTCGGGCTTTGAGTTGTTCGGCGGCAGCCTTGGCCAGGTCCGGCGGCAGGAAGTCTTTATCCGGGTTGTAGTCCGCCTTCAGGTACCGCGTCAGGTCCTGCAAATCCCCTGGATTCAAGGTGCCCGCCGCCTGCTTCAGGCGCAGGTTGTCGAGGATGTAGTCGTAGCGGCTGTTGTTGTAGTTGCGCACCGACGAGTAGAGCTGGCGCTGTGAGTCCAGCACGTCGACGATATTGCGCGTACCCACCTGGTAACCGATTTCCGTGGCTTCCACCGCGCTCTGGTTGGAGATGATCGACTGGCGGCGCGCCTGTACCTGTTCCACATCGGTGTTCACGGCGCGGTGCAGGTTGCGCGTATTTTCCACTACCTGGCGGCGCAGGCCTTCGCGCTGCTGCTCGGTCTGGCCCAGGCGCGAGTACGACTCACGCACTTGCGAGCTGGTCAGGCCGCCGCTGTACAGCGGGATGCTCAGGCGCAGGCCGATGGTGCGCTGCTCGACATCACCGCGATACGGCGTGCCGAAGGCATTTGGGTTGCTGAAGCCGAGGGCGTCGTTATCGCCTTTTTCGTACTGCGCCACCGCATCCAGGGTCGGCGCGTGGCCAGCCTTGCGCTGTTTGAGGGTTTCTTCGGCAGCGGTGACGGCGTAGTTGCTGGCCAGCAGGTTCAGGTTCTGGCGGCCGGCGGTTTCGACCCACGCCTTGGCGTCGTTCGGCAGCGGCGGCAACACCGGCAACGTGTGCACGATGCCCTGGATCGAGTTGTACTGGCGGTTGGTCAAGGTGATCAGCGCTTCAAAGGCGTCATCCACCTGGCGCTGGGCCAGGATGCGGTTGGCGCGAGCGGTATCGTAGCTGGCTTGGGATTGCAGCACGTCGGTCTTGTCCGACAGGCCCACATCGAAGCGCTCGTTGGACTGGTCCAGTTGGCGCTTGAAGGCGTTCTCTTCGGCCTTGGTGGAGGCCAGGTTGTCCTGGGCGCGCAGCACGGCGAAATAGCTCTCTGCGCTTTGCAGGATCAGGTTCTGTTCCGTGGCTGACAGTTGCAATGCGGCCTGCTCGTTGACGGCCTCGGCGGCTTGCAGCTGGAACCAGCGGTCGGCGCGGAACAGCGGCTGGCTCAGGGTTGCGCGCCAGGAATGGGCGTCGCGGTTGGCGGTGGCCGCTGGCGTGTCGATCTGGGTGCGCACGTTGTTGATATCGGCACCGGCCGACAAGTTCGGCAGCAACCCGGCGCGTGCCTGGGGCACCACTTCTTTTTGCGCGCCGTATTGGGCGCGGGCGGCAGCCAGGTCGGCGTTGTTATCCACCGCTTCCTGATAGACGCTGACCAGATCGGTTCTGGCAGACAAGGGCGCTTCTGCTGCCCAGACCATTGCGTTGGTCGCACAAGACACGGCAACAGCCAGTGAAAGTTTGCGCAGCATGAGGCGATCCCTAGTGTGAATATTACGGTGATAATTTAGCGCCCAAGGCTACGGCTGGCCATTCCTGGCGTCAAGCCTTGAGGCAGCACCCGAGTGTAGTGGTGCGACCCCGGCACAACAATCCTGCAATTGCGCCATTCATCACGCTGAATGCTCCACTGTTGGCAATTTGCCCACGGCATGGTCTAGACTGGCCGCGTTCTTGTCGGGGTGCCTTGTTGGAAGGCTGAGATCGGTAAATACCGGATCCCGTTGAACCTGATCAGGTTAGCGCCTGCGTAGGGAACAAGATTTCTCGTCACCCGGCGAGTCCTCTTGTGCTTCGTCCGGGATGCTGTTCGACAATCGAACAGTCCTCGTGCGCCAAGCACAGCACTGGTTTCAGTGCGTCCATCCGTCACAGGTTCGCTCCGACAAAAATCCACCGCCTGGATAGTTAGAGAGCCCGTGATGACGACAAAACTAAAAAACACTGTGCATTTAAGTGAATCGGCCAAGGTCGACTCCGGCTCTGTGCAGCCGTTTACCCGCTCGCAAAAAATCTACGTGCAGGGCACTCGCCCGGACATTCGTGTGCCGATGCGTGAGATCAGCCTGGACGTGACCCCCACCGATTTCGGCGGTGAAATCAACGCCCCCGTGGTGGTCTATGACACCTCCGGGCCGTACACCGACCCCAATGTGATCATCGACGTGCGCAAAGGCCTGGGCGATGTGCGCTCGCCGTGGATTGAAGTGCGCGGCGACACCGAGCGCCTGTCCGGCCTGAGCTCGCACTTCGGCCAGCAACGGCTCAGCGACGCCGAACTGACCGCATTGCGCTTTGCCCACGTGAAGAACCCGCGCCGCGCCAAGGCCGGTGCCAACGTCACCCAAATGCACTACGCACGCAAAGGCATCATCACCGCCGAGATGGAATACGTCGCCATCCGCGAAAACATGAAGCTTGAAGAGGCCCGCGCCAGTGGCCTGCTGGACCAGCAACACGCTGGCCACAGCTTCGGCGCCAGCGTGCCGAAAATCATTACCCCCGAGTTTGTGCGCGAAGAAATCGCCCGTGGCCGCGCAATCATCCCGGCCAACATCAACCACACCGAGTTGGAGCCGATGATCATCGGTCGCAACTTCCTGGTGAAGATCAACGGCAACATCGGCAACAGCGCCCTGGGTTCGTCCATCGAAGAAGAAGTGGCGAAACTCACCTGGGGCATTCGCTGGGGGTCGGACACCGTGATGGACCTGTCCACCGGCAAGCACATCCACGAAACCCGCGAGTGGATCATCCGCAACTCGCCGGTGCCGATTGGTACCGTGCCGATCTACCAGGCCCTGGAAAAAGTCGGTGGCGCCGCCGAAGACCTGACCTGGGAGCTGTTCCGCGACACCCTGATCGAACAGGCCGAGCAGGGCGTCGACTACTTCACCATCCACGCCGGCGTTTTGCTGCGCTACGTGCCGCTGACTGCCAAGCGCGTCACCGGCATCGTGTCCCGTGGCGGTTCGATCATGGCCAAGTGGTGCCTGGCGCACCATAAAGAGAACTTCACCTACACGTATTTCGACGAAATCTGCGAAATCATGAAGGCCTATGACGTCAGCTTCTCCCTCGGCGACGGCCTGCGCCCTGGCTCGATTGCCGACGCCAATGACGCCGCGCAGTTCGGCGAACTGGAAACCCTCGGTGAACTGACCAAGACCGCCTGGAAGCACGACGTGCAAACCATGATCGAAGGCCCCGGCCACGTGCCGATGCAGTTGATCAAGGAGAACATGGACAAGCAGCTTGAATGCTGCGACGAGGCGCCGTTCTACACCCTCGGCCCGCTGACCACCGACATCGCGCCGGGTTACGACCACATCACCTCCGGTATCGGTGCGGCGATGATCGGCTGGTTCGGCTGCGCCATGCTGTGCTACGTCACGCCCAAGGAGCACCTGGGCCTGCCGAACAAGGATGACGTGAAGACCGGGATCATCACCTACAAGATCGCGGCCCACGCGGCAGACTTGGCAAAAGGTCATCCGGGCGCGCAGATCCGCGACAACGCCTTGAGCAAGGCGCGCTTCGAGTTCCGCTGGGAAGACCAGTTCAACCTCGGCCTGGACCCGGACACCGCACGTTCCTATCACGATGAAACCCTGCCGAAGGACTCGGCCAAGGTCGCGCATTTCTGCTCGATGTGCGGGCCGAAGTTCTGCTCGATGAAAATCACCCAGGAGGTGCGTGAATACGCGGCCAACCAGCGCATTGACGCGGTGGATGTGGATGTGGCCAAGGGGTTGGCGGAGCAGGCGGAGCGGTTCAAGCAGGAAGGGAGTCAGCTGTACAAGAAGGTCTGATCAGATTTTAGGTGCCTGTAAGGGCCTCATCGGGGGCAAGCTCCCTCCCACATTTGAATTGTGAACACTTTCAAAACTGTGGGAGGGGGCTAGCCCCCGATTGCTATCTCCCAAACAACAAATGTTCTTCAGAGATAAAACCCTTGAGCATTCAACCCAGCACCTATTCCCCCGACATCGCGGTGCCTGCTGACAAAAGAGTCTTCGGCGCCCGCGACCTGTTCTCCCTGTGGTTCTCCCTCGGCATCGGCCTGATGGTCCTGCAAACCGGCGCGTTGCTCGCTCCGGGCCTGGGCCTTAGCGGTTCATTGCTGGCCATCTTTCTCGGCACCCTGGTCGGCGTGCTCTTGCTGGCCGCCGTCGGCGTGATCGGCAGCGATACCGGCCTGTCCGCCATGGCCGCGCTCAAGCTCAGCCTCGGCGCCAAGGGCGCAAGCCTGCCGGCGTTGTTGAACCTGCTGCAACTGATCGGCTGGGGCTCGTTCGAAATCATCGTGATGCGCGATGCCGCCAGCCTGCTGGGCACGCGGGCATTCAGCGAGGGCAGCCTGTTGGCCAGTCCTGTGTTGTGGACGCTGTTTTTTGGCGGCCTGGCGACCTTGCTGGCAGTCAGCGGTCCATTGACCTTTGTGCGCCAGATCCTGCGCAAATGGGGCATCTGGCTGCTGCTCGCCGCCTGCGTGTGGCTGACCTGGAACCTGTTTGCCAAGGCCGACCTGGCCGCGTTATGGGCTCAGGCCGGTGACGGTTCGCTGCCATTTGCGGTGGGCTTTGATATTGCCATCGCCATGCCGCTGTCGTGGTTGCCGCTGATTGCCGATTACTCCCGTTTCGGCAAGCGCGCCAAAAGTGTCTTCGGCGGCACCGCGCTGGGATTCTTTATCGGTAATTTCTGGCTGATGAGCCTGGGCGTGGCCTATACCCTGGCGTTCGCGCCAAGCGGCGAAGTGAACGCGCTGCTCCTGGCGTTGGCGGGTGCGGGCCTGGGGATTCCGCTGCTGCTGATCCTGTTGGATGAGTCGGAAAACGCCTTTGCCGATATTCACTCGGCGGCGGTGTCCAGCGGGATTTTGTTGCGCTTGAAAGTCGAGCACCTGGCATTGGCTATCGGGGTGATCTGCACCTTGATCGCCTGTTTTGCGCCGTTGGCCCAGTACCAGAACTTCTTGCTGTTGATCGGCTCGGTGTTCGCGCCGTTGTTCGGTGTGGTGCTGGTGGATCATTTCATCCTGCGCCGTCGTGACCAGGGTGTGGTCACCAGCCTGCGTTGGTCGGCGTTGCTGGCATGGCTGGGTGGCATCGCCACCTACCACTTGTTGGCGAATCTCTACCCGGATGTCGGCGCAACCCTGCCGGCGCTGGTGCTGGCAGGGTTGCTGCAGTTCATCCTGGGTCGCGCCTTCAGCGGCGCGCAGGCACCAGCTCAGGCTTGAGGATGCCTTCCAGGCGCGAGTAGGGAATCTGCAACTCGACATGGCCCAAGGCATACGGCGCGATGGTGGTGGTGGGGTACTTGAGGACCACGCCACCATAGGTCAGCGCCACGTTCGGGGTTTTCTGGAAGGGGTAGGTTTTCACGAACTCCGGTTCCAGGCTCAGGCGGGTGCTGATCAGCCAACTGTTGTGCGCCACCTGGGCGGCTTTCCAGAAGGCGTCTTCCTTGCCCGGCAGTAGCATATCGGTGAGCGACAGCGCTTTTTGCTGCTGGCGCGAATAGTTGATGAACGCACGGCCCGGCTCGCCATGGGTGGCGCCCTGATCCAGGTAGCTGGACAGTTCGATAATCACCAAGCCGTCATGCTGCTCCCGTACCTTGGCCTGCAAATACATGCTGTTGCTGGGCGCCGCGGTTTTCAGGAATTGCTCGCGATAGCTCTCAAGGCTGGTCGGCAGCGGGTTGGCGCCGGTCATTTCCAGCAGGCGCTGTTCAATCAAGGCGTCGAGCTTGGGGTCTTTGGCAAAGTGCACGGTGTCGATATTCACCAACGCGCAATCGGCGCTGGCACAGCCCGGCCGGGTTTGTTCGGTGGTGTCGCGGGTGGCTTCCAGCGGGGTGCGCCAGTTGGGTTGGAACAGGCTTTGGCAGGCGCCGAGGGTCAAGGCGATGCAGGCCACGGAGGCGATTTTTAAAAGCGACATGGATGTCCTTCGTCTATCGATAAGAGCGAAATTGTGCAGCTTCGACTACCTGCAAGGCAGTCAGTTCGCCACTAAGCTGATTAGAGTGAGTTTGACCGCCGCCGTCTATCCCGGCAACCGGAAAGGGGCTGCATCCTAGGGCGCGAGCGCGTTAGGATGGCGCGAATTGCTCAGGCATAACGAGGAAAGGATATGACGGACACAGCAAAATCGACGCCGAGCAAGATTGAGATTGTTCAGCGCGACAATGCCTACAAGGGCTTCTACCAGCTTGATCGCGTGCAACTGCGCCACGAAAAGTTCGATGGCGGCATGAGTCGTGTAATCAACCGCGAAGTTTTCGTCCGTCACGACGCGGTGTGTGTCCTGCCGTACGACCCGCAGCGCGATGAAGTGGTATTGATCGAGCAGTTCCGAGTAGGCGCCATGGGCCGCAGCAACAACCCTTGGCTGGTGGAAATGGTCGCGGGGCTGATCGACAAGGAAGAACAGCCAGAGGAGGTTGCACACCGCGAAGCCGAGGAGGAAGCTGGGCTGACGTTCTCCGCGCTCTGGCCGATCACCAAGTATTTCCCGTCGCCCGGTGGCAGTACCGAGTTTGTGCATTTGTACCTGGGCCGTTGCGACAGCGTCGGTGCCGGTGGTGTCCATGGACTGGAAGAAGAGGCAGAAGATATCCGCGTCACCGTCTGGGCCTTCGAAGATGCCCTGCAAGCGGTACGCGACGGTAAGATTTCCAACGCAGCCAGCATTATCGCCCTGCAATGGCTTGCGCTTAATCGCGCGGAAGTGAGGGGGTTATGGCAGTAAAGGCGCGGGAACGTTATCGAGTCGACCTGATCGGGCTGCAAGCCGCCTGCGAAGCCAACTATGCGCGGTTGATGCGCCTGTTGCCCGACATGCGCCACGCCCCCGAGGCGCGGCGTATCGGCGTTACCCATGGCGACCAGATGCTCGGCGTGCTGGCCCTGGAAGTCATCGTCAACTGCCCGTACACCACCACCCTGCGCGTGCGCCAGGAGCACAGCCTGCCTTGGCTGCCGGTGCCGCAACTGGAAGTGCAGGTCTACCACGACGCCCGTATGGCGGAAGTGATCAGCGCCGAACATGCACGACGCTTTCGCAGCATCTATCCTTACCCCAACGTGTTCATGCACCAGCCCGATGAGAAAGCGCAGCTCAATGTGTTCCTCGGTGAGTGGTTGAGCCATTGCCTGGCCCTGGGCCATGAGTTTGAGGTTGTGCGGTAGATGTGAACTGCGTCTGCTTCCCCGGGTTTCCTCTTTGCGTTCTGCCCCAGCATAATCGCCCCAATTGTCCATTCCTGTGATTGCCTTGGGAGAGCGCCTTGCCGAGCGTATCCACCGTGAACCCCGATGCACCGGTATTGCTGGTGCAACTGTCCGACAGTCATTTGTTTGCCGAGGCCGACGGCACGCTGCTGGGCATGAATACCCGTGACAGCCTGCAGCGCGTGATTGAGTTGGTGTGCCAGCAGCAGTCGCAAATCGACCTGATCGTGGCAACCGGGGACTTGTCCCAGGACGGCACGCTGGAGTCCTATCAGCAATTTCGCGACATGACCGCACCCATCGGCGCCCCTGCGCGCTGGATTCCCGGTAACCACGACGAGCCGCAGATCATGGCGCAGGCCGCTGCGCACAGCGACTTGCTTGAACCGGTGGTGGATGTGGGCAACTGGCGCATCACCCTGCTGGACTCCGCCGTACCTGGCTCGGTGCCAGGCTATCTCCAGGATTCGCAGCTGCAATTGCTCGCCCAGGCCTTGAGTGAAGCTCCCGGTCGTCATCATCTGGTGTGCTTTCACCATCACCCGGTGTCCATCGGCTGTGCCTGGATGGAGCCCATCGGCCTGCGCAACCCCGAGGCGCTGTTTGCCGTGCTGGACCGCTTCCCCCAGGTCAAGGCCGTACTCTGGGGTCATGTGCATCAGGAAATCGACCGTGAGCGCAACGGCGTGCGCCTGCTGGCGTCGCCATCCACTTGCATCCAGTTCGCACCGGGCAGCGAGGACTTCAAGGTCAGCGAGGACGCGCCAGGGTATCGTTGGCTGCGCTTGCATGCCGACGGACGGTTGGAAACTGGTGTAGAGCGGCTGGCCGGCTTCGCGTTTATGGTGGATTACGGTAGCAACGGCTACTGAGATTTACCTGTAAACTGCGCCCTTTTGGCGCAAGCGCGGAGAGCCCGGTATGTCTGCTTCGATCCTGTATATCCACGGTTTCAACAGTGCGCCGGCGTCCAACAAGGCCAGCCAGCTCATCACCGTGATGGACAGCCTCGGCCTGGCCGACCAACTGTGTGTGCCGGCCCTGCATCACCACCCGCGTCAGGCCATTCCTCAGTTGGAGGAGGCCATTGTCCAACTGGGGCGGCCACTGCTGGTCGGCAGCTCACTCGGCGGCTACTATGCAACCCATCTTGCCGAGCGCCATGGCCTCAAGGCGCTGCTGGTCAACCCGGCGGTGAGCCCCCATCGGATGTTCGACGGTTACCTGGGCACCCAGAAGAACCTCTACACCGATGAAACCTGGGAATTGACCCACGACCACGTCACGGCGCTGGCCGAGTTGGAAGTGCCGGCGCCCCAGGACGCGGCGCGTTACCAGGTGTGGTTGCAGACCGGGGATGAAACCCTGGATTATCGCCTCGCCCAGCAGTATTACCGGGCCTGTGCCTTGCGCATCCAGGCCGGTGGCGACCATGGTTACCAAGGGTTCGCCCAGCAATTGCCGGCGCTGCTCAGCTTTGCCGGCATTGGCGCAGATCAGTATCAATCCTTCGATTTTTCGGCACTGTAATTGCCTTGGAAACCGCAGGTTACTTTTTAATCGAACGACTCACGACGAGACCCCATGGCCACTCCCAGCGCTAGCTCTTATAACGCCGACGCCATCGAAGTCCTCTCGGGCCTCGACCCGGTGCGCAAACGCCCCGGCATGTACACCGACACCAGTCGGCCGAACCACCTTGCCCAGGAAGTCATCGACAACAGCGTCGACGAAGCCTTGGCCGGGCACGCCAAGTCGGTGCACGTCATTCTCCACGCTGACCACTCCCTGGAAGTGTCCGACGATGGTCGCGGCATGCCGGTGGACATTCACCCGGAAGAGGGCGTGTCGGGCGTCGAGCTGATCCTCACCAAGCTGCACGCAGGCGGCAAGTTCTCCAACAAGAACTACCAGTTCTCCGGTGGCTTGCACGGTGTGGGTATTTCCGTGGTCAACGCCCTGTCGACGCTGGTGCGGGTCAAGGTCAAGCGCGATGGCAACGAGTACCAGATGACCTTCGCCGATGGCTACAAAGCCACCGACCTGGAAGTGATCGGCACCGTGGGCAAACGCAATACCGGCACCAGCGTGTACTTTGCGCCGGACCCGAAATACTTCGATTCGCCGAAGTTCTCCATCAGCCGCCTCAAGCATGTGCTCAAGGCCAAGGCCGTGTTGTGCCCGGGCCTGCTGGTGACCTTTGAAGACAAAGGCACTGGCGAGAAGGTCGAATGGCACTTTGAGGACGGCCTGCGCTCTTACCTGGAAGATTCCGTCAGCGACTTCGAACGCCTGCCAAACGAGCCGTTCTGCGGCAGCCTGGCCGGTAATAAAGAAGCGGTCGACTGGGCGCTGCTGTGGTTGCCCGAGGGCGGCGACAGTGTGCAGGAAAGCTACGTCAACCTGATCCCCACCGCCCAGGGCGGCACCCACGTCAATGGTTTGCGCCAGGGGCTGCTGGATGCCATGCGCGAATTCTGCGAATACCGCAGCCTGCTGCCGCGTGGTGTAAAGCTGGCGCCGGAAGACGTGTGGGAGCGCATCGCGTTCGTGCTGTCGATGAAGATGCAGGAGCCACAGTTCTCCGGGCAGACCAAAGAGCGTCTGTCGTCCCGTGAGGCGGCAGCATTTGTCTCCGGTGTGGTCAAGGATGCCTTCAGCCTGTGGCTCAACGAGCATCCTGAGCTGGGCCTGGCCCTGGCCGAACTGGCGATCAACAACGCCGGCCGTCGCCTCAAGGCCAGCAAGAAGGTCGAGCGCAAGCGCATCACCCAGGGCCCGGCATTGCCCGGCAAACTGGCCGATTGCGCCGGGCAGGATCCGATGCGTTCCGAGCTGTTCCTGGTGGAAGGTGATTCCGCCGGCGGTTCCGCCAAGCAAGCGCGGGACAAGGAATTCCAGGCGATCCTGCCGTTGCGCGGCAAGATCCTCAACACCTGGGAAGTCGACGGCAGTGAAGTCTTGGCTAGCCAGGAAGTGCACAACATCGCCGTGGCCATTGGTGTCGACCCAGGTTCGGCGGATATCGCCCAACTGCGCTACGGCAAGATCTGCATCCTCGCCGACGCCGACTCCGACGGCCTGCACATCGCTACATTGCTCTGTGCGCTGTTCGTACAGCACTTCCGCCCGCTGGTGGATGCCGGTCACGTCTACGTCGCCATGCCGCCGCTGTATCGCATTGACCTGGGCAAGGAGATTTTCTATGCCCTGGACGAAGCCGAGCGCGACGGCATCCTCGACCGCCTGGTTGCCGAGAAGAAGCGCGGCAAGCCACAGGTCACGCGATTCAAGGGCCTGGGCGAAATGAACCCGCCGCAATTGCGTGAAACCACCATGGACCCGAACACCCGGCGCCTGGTGCAGTTGACCCTGGAAGACTACGCCGGCACTTCGGAAATGATGGACATGCTGCTGGCGAAGAAGCGTGCGCCGGATCGTAAGGCGTGGCTGGAATCCAAAGGCAACCTGGCCGAGGTGCTGGGCTGATGCGCACAGGCGTCGCCCTGGCGATCCTGATGTTGAGCGGGCTGGCGGCCACCCCGGTGGTGGCTGCGCCCGTGGCAGAGCTCAAGCTCGTGTCCGAGCACCCGGTGGACGGCATGCGCGGCGGCAACCTGTCGGGTCTGGCTATGTGCGGCAAGGAGTTGTGGACGGTTTCCGACCGTGACGACGACCAGATCTACCGCCTGGATATCAGCGCGCCGACCTGGCAGGCCGAAACGCTGAAAATCGATGTCCCGCCCGTGCCGGAATCCGGCCTGCCGTGGGGGCTGCGTTCGCGCACCAAGGCTGCTTCGTTCATTCGCGGTGGCGACCTGGATTTTGAAGGAATCAGCTGCGATGCCGCCGGTAATCGCTACATCGTCAGTGAAGCCCATGCGGCGGTGCTGCAGGTGCCGGTCACGGGCGCGCCTGAATGGCTGAAGATTGCCCCAGGCATGGTGCGTGAAGCGCGGGCCAGTGGCATGTTGCTGCACTTCAATGCCTTGTTCGAAGGCTTGGCGGTGAACCCGCAAGGCAATCAGATCTGGTTGGCGGCGGAGCGCGAGCGGCGCGGCTTGATTTCCATCAAGCGCCCGCAAAGCCTGTGGGATTGTGACGGCGCGTGCGTGTTGTTGAGTGAGGCCGGCCAGGAAGTACAGCCGGCCAAGTTCACCGACGCCAAGGCTGTGTCCAAGGATTTCGCTGATCTTTCCCTGTTCAACGGCAAGCTGTTCACCCTGGAGCGCAACGCGTTCCAGATTTGCCGCCGCGATGCGGTCACGGCCAAGGTTGAGCTGTGCTGGTCGTTTGCCGACGAAACCCTGACGCCCGAGCGGCGTTACGCCCAGCCCTATGGCCTGGCTGAAGCCCTGGTGGTGGACGCTGAGGGCGCATGGCTGGGTATCGACAACAACTTCGGCCCCCGCGCCGATGGTGAAAAACGCCCGGTGGTCTATCGTTTTGCCGCCCCGGTCGGCGGCTGGAGTGCCCAGCCGTGAATGATCAAACACTTGAATTGACCCGGCGCAGCGGCATTTCCGCTGCGCCTTACCAAACAATGATGAGGCCCGCATGAGTGACATCCTCGCAGACAGCTTAGACGGCGTAGAGCGCCGGTCGCTGGCTGACTTCACCGAAAATGCCTACCTCAACTACTCCATGTACGTGATCATGGACCGTGCCTTGCCGCATATCGGCGACGGCCTCAAGCCTGTGCAGCGGCGCATCATCTACGCCATGAGCGAGCTGGGCCTGGATGCCGATTCCAAGCACAAGAAGTCGGCGCGTACCGTCGGTGACGTGCTGGGTAAGTTCCACCCCCACGGCGACTCGGCCTGCTATGAAGCCATGGTGCTGATGGCGCAGCCGTTCAGCTACCGCTACACGCTGGTAGATGGTCAGGGTAACTGGGGCGCGCCGGATGATCCCAAGTCCTTCGCCGCCATGCGTTACACCGAAGCGCGTTTGTCGCGTTACTCGGAAGTGCTGCTCAGCGAACTCGGCCAGGGCACTGCGGATTGGGGCCCGAACTTTGACGGCACTCTGGACGAGCCTCTGGTGTTGCCTGCACGTTTGCCGAATATCCTGCTCAATGGCACCACCGGTATTGCGGTTGGCATGGCCACCGACGTACCGCCGCACAACCTGCGGGAAGTCGCCACGGCTTGCGTGCGTTTGCTGGATGAGCCAAAAGCTACGGTCGAGCAGCTCTGCGAGCATATCCAGGGTCCGGATTACCCGACCGAAGCGGAAATCATCACGCCGCGTGCCGACCTGCTGAAGATGTACGAAACCGGCAAGGGCTCGGTGCGCATGCGCGCCGTCTACCACATCGAGGACGGCGACATTATTGTCACCGCGCTGCCGCACCAGGTGTCCGGCGCCAAGGTGCTGGAGCAGATCGCCGCGCTGATGCAGGCCAAACCGTCGAAACTGCCTCAGGTCGCCGACCTGCGTGATGAGTCCGACCACGAAAACCCATGCCGCATCGTGATCATTCCGACCAACAGCCGGGTCGATCACGAAGTGCTGATGCAGCACCTGTTCGCCAGCACGGACCTTGAGTCCAGCTACCGGGTCAACGTCAACATCATTGGCCTGGACGGCAAGCCACAGCTGAAAAACCTGCGCAACCTGCTGGTGGAGTGGCTGGAGTTCCGGGTACAGACCGTTCGTCGCCGCCTGCAATTCCGCCTGGACAAGGTCGAACGCCGCCTGCACCTGTTGGATGGCTTGCTGATCGCCTATCTCAACCTGGATGAAGTGATCCACATCATCCGTACCGCCGAGCACCCGAAAGCCGAGTTGATTGCGCGCTTCGAGCTGAGCGAGATCCAGGCTGACTACATCCTCGACACCCGCTTGCGTCAATTGGCGCGACTGGAAGAGATGAAGCTACGTGACGAACAGGACGCGTTGCTCAAGGAACAAGCCAAGCTGCAAGCCCTGCTGGGCAGCGAAGCCAAGCTGAAAAAGCTGGTGCGCAGCGAGCTGATCAAAGACGCCGAAACCTATGGCGATGACCGTCGTTCGCCAATCGTGCAGCGCGCTGAAGCCAAGGCGCTGACAGAAACCGAACTGCTGCCTAACGAGAAAATTACCGTCGTTCTGTCGGAAAAGGGTTGGGTTCGTTCAGCCAAAGGGCATGATATTGACGCCACTGGCCTGTCTTACAAAGCGGGTGATGGCTTTAAAACCGCCGCAGCCGGGCGTTCCAACCAGTTTGCGGTGTTTATCGACTCCACGGGGCGCAGCTATTCGGTGCCGGCGCACACCTTGCCTTCCGCGCGGGGGCAGGGCGAGCCGTTGACCGGGCGTCTGACGCCGCCGCCAGGGGCGAATTTTGAATGCGTGCTGCTGCCGGATGATGACTCGCTGTATGTCATTGCCTCCGACGCCGGTTACGGGTTTGTGGTCAAGGGTGAAGACCTGCAGGCCAAGAACAAGGCGGGCAAGGCGCTGTTGAGCCTGCCGAACAACGCCAAGGTGATCTTGCCGCGGCCGGTGGATGACCGTGAGAGCAATTGGCTGGCGTCGGTGACTACCGAAGGGCGCTTGCTGGTGTTCAAGATCAGCGATCTGCCGCAACTGGGCAAAGGCAAGGGCAACAAGATTATTGGTATTCCAGGGGAGCGGGTGGCCAGTCGCGAAGAGTACGTGACCGACATCGCAGTGATCCCGGAGGGCGCTACTTTGGTACTTCAGGCCGGTAAACGCACGCTGTCGCTGCGTCCCGATGACCTTGAGCACTACAAGGGCGAGCGTGGCCGGCGTGGTAATAAACTGCCGCGAGGTTTCCAGCGGGTAGACGCATTGCTGGTGGAAACGCCCGTTTAAGGCGTACTAGAGCCCTCGATCTACGATTTAAAGCGTAGATCGACGCTTTGGCGCTGGAGTCACGGCGCATATTCACGGATGATATGGCCTTTCCAGCGCCGGCGTGGCCGAGCGTGTTTAGGTTATTTTTAGTATTACATTGTGGTTCGCCTTGTGGCAGCCACCTGGATGGGATGATGACTGCTCCACGCCTTCCTCTATTTTTGATGCTCGCTGGCCTTTTGGGGCTGGCGGGTTGCAGCACACACCAACCGGTGTCGCTGTACCAGCTGGACAGCGGAAGTCCGGCGCAACCCGCACAAAGTGCGGGTATGGCGGTTCTGCTGGGCCCGGTGGTTGTCGCCGACTACCTGCAACGCGAAACCCTGCTGCAACGTCAGAACGACGGCAGCCTGCAAGGTTCCACCGATGGTCGTTGGGCGGGCAGTTTGTCGTCCGACATCAACCAGCTGATGCTGCGCCAGGTAGCCGGTCATCTGGACAGCCAGCGTGTGGTCCTCTCACCTGCGCCCGCCGGTTTTTCGCCGGATGTGCAGGTTTTACTGACCATTACGCGGCTGGATTCAGGGACTTCGCAACCGGCGATCCTCGATGCGCAGTGGCGCTTGATCGACCGTCGTGGCCAGGTGCGCGACAGCCGCATCGTGCATTTGCAGGAGCAGCACGCCGGTACTACCGCGTCGCAGGTCCAGGCCCAGGGCGTGTTGTTGCAGAACCTGGCGCAGCAGTTGTCGGTGGCCCTCAAGCCATTGGCCAACCAGCCGCCGATTGCCGAGGCGCCGCGCAAGCAAGCCCCGGCGGTGCAGGCCAGGCCAGCAGAACCGCAGAAGCCTAAAATGCCGATGGCTACGCCGATCCGTACGGATATGGAAGTGTTCAGGTTCTGATCTGAATCGCACAAATAAAAAGGCCCGCTCATTCAGCGGGCCTTTTTATTTGTGTGCGATTAAATGTGGGAGGGGTGCTTGCCCCCGATGGCTGAGTATCAGTTGGCACATCATTAACTGAACCACCGCTATCGGGGGCAAGCCCCCCCCACATTAGCCCTGCAGTGTTCTTCAGGGCTTGCGGGTCTCGTGCATCCGCGCCAATTGGCGTTCCAGCATCGACGGGTACGGCTCCATCAGCCGCTCCACACAGCTTGCGCCTTCAGGGCTCGCAATTGGGCGGATGCGGGCGCGTTGGCGGATCAGCGTGTCCTCACTGATCTTGCGCTCCACCAGCAGCAGGTTGCGGCTGTGTTGCGACAGGGCCAGGGCGTCCTGGGCGATCTCGGTCAGCAGCAGATCGATCTGGCTCATGCCGAACAGGTCGTCACCTACCGTCAAGCCAAGTTGCAGTTGCAGGGTGATGCCACTGTCCGCCACTTCGATCTGCAGGGCATGGCCCAGGGCGCGCAGCAACTCGCCGCAGCAGATGGCGTTGGTCAGGTAGTCTTCGCCGCTGTCTTCGCTGTGGAACAGCATCAGCGTACTGCCATCGTTCAGGGTGTGCAGTTCGCTCTGGTACAGCGAGGCGGCCTGGTCGAGGCAATCGCGATAACGTTCCAGCAATTCGGTCAGGCGTGCGCGGGGCAGGCGGCGCAGTTGGTCCTGGGCACCGAGTTGCACGGCCAGTACGGCGCTGTGCTGGGGCTCGGTGTTCCTTGCCGGTACCGGCTTGGGCGCGATGGCCGGGCTGCTGACCGAGGTGTCGCGCAGGTCGGCGAAGGGGTCTTCGTCGTCCAGCTCGTCTTCTTCGGCCTGGATTACCTTGCGTGTAGCGGGTTTGAGACCTGCCACCGGCGCGCTTTCATCGAAGCCTGGATCTCGCAGGTTGCGCACTTCAAACTCTGGCTCGTCGTCGTAATCGGTGTCGTCGAACTCAGGTTCCGGCTCAGCCTTGGGCGCTGGCTCCGGCGCGAAGCTGGCGTGCAATTGGCGGGCGAGGTCACCGATCTCATCCTGGCGGTCGGTGGCCGGGGTGTGTTCGTCGATATCCCGCAGCCAGATGCGCAGTTGCATCAAGGGCGTGGAGATATGCCGGCCCAGGCGCAGGCTCAAGGCCAGTGCCAGTGCCAGCAGGATCGCGCTGAGGATGCCCATGCTTTGCAGGCTGATGGTCATCGGCTGCTGGAATTGCTGCATGTCCAGGCTGATGCGCAGTTGGCCGGCCTTCACATCCTGGAATGTAATGTTGCTCTGGTACAGACCTTCGGCTTCACCCAGCAGGCCGTTTTTCGGGCGCTGCCCGGCTTCGGCCATGATGCGGTTGTCCACGCTGTAGATCGCGGCGTGGGCCACCAGCGGGTTTTTGGTCAGGTTGTTGAGCAGCACGTTGAGGCTGAGGATGTCGTTGGACACCAACAGCTCAGTCGCCGAGGTGGCGGTCTGGGTGGTCAGGCTCTCGCCCAGGGCGTCGGCTTGCTCGTGCATGGCCTGTTTGAACTGCAAACCCATCACACAGGCATAGATCACCAGGGCCAGGGCGACCAGGATCACGTTATGGCTGGCGATGCGTAATGCGATCGGTACACGGCGGTGGCGCAGTGCCCGGAAGATCAGCAGGAAGAAGTTATCGGTTTTTACTGGCGTGGGCCGGTTCACTTGCGCTCGGCTCTCGGTCCGTGAAGTTGACGCGCAGTATAGCGACAGGCCCAAGACCGGCAAAGCGCTGGCTGTGCCCGATGGTCACTGAAAGTGGGTAGAATGCGGTTTTTTTCCAGCCTGGGGGTGCGCCTTGCGCGAAATTGTCCTGATTAACATCACTGGCGAAGACCGTCCGGGTCTTACCGCTGCCATTACCGGTGTGCTGGCCCAGGGTGGTGTGAACATTCTCGACATCGGCCAGGCGGTGATCCACGACACCCTGTCGTTCGGCATCCTGGTGGAAATCCCTAGCACCGAGCAGGCCTCGTCAGTGCTCAAGGACATCCTCTTTACCGCGTACAAGCTCGACCAACAGGTGCGTTTCACCCCGGTATCCGAAGAGGATTACCGGCACTGGGTGGCCGGCCAGGGCAAGAAGCGCCATATCGTCACGTTGCTGACCCGTAAGGTCACCGCCGAACAACTGCAGCGCGTCAGCTCGATCACGGCGCAGTACGGCCTTAATATCGACCATATCGACCGTCTGTCGGGCCGCATGCCCCTGGACACGCCTGCTGACCAAGGCAAGGGCTGCATCGAGTTCTCCGTGCGCGGCGAACCGGCCGATCCGCAGGCCCTGCGCGCCGAATTCCTCAGCGTGGCCCAGGAGCTGAATGTCGACATCGCCTTCCAGGAAGACTCGCTGTTCCGTCGCAACCGTCGCCTGGCGGTGTTCGACATGGACTCCACGCTGATCGAAGCGGAAGTCATCGACGAACTGGCCAAGGCCGCGGGCGTGGGTGAGCAGGTTTCGGCGATCACCGAGCGCGCCATGGCCGGGGAGCTGGACTTTCGCGCCAGTTTCAAAGAACGTCTGGCGCTGCTCAAAGGCCTGGATGTCAGCGTGCTGGACTCTATCGGTGCCTCGCTACGCCTGACTGAAGGCGCCGAAACCCTGTTCGCCGAACTCAAGCGCCTGGGCTACAAGACTGCAATCCTGTCCGGCGGCTTCACCTACTTCGCCAAGCAATTGCAGGCCAAGTTGGGCATCGACTATGTGTTCGCCAATGAGCTGGAAGTGGTGGATGGCAAGGTGACGGGCGTGGCGGTGGAGCCGATTGTCGACGCACAGCGCAAAGCGGATCTGCTGAAGGAGTTGGCCCACAAGGAAGGCTTGCGTCTGGAGCAGACCATTGCGGTCGGCGACGGCGCGAATGACTTGCCGATGCTGGCGATTGCCGGCTTGGGTGTAGCGTTCCGTGCCAAGCCGTTGGTCAAGCAATCGGCCAAGCAGGCGATTTCGACGTTGGGGTTGGATGGCGTGCTGTATCTGCTGGGCTTTCGCGACCGCGACGGTCAGCTGTAAATGAGTGTGGGAGGGGGATTGCCCCCTCCCACATTGGATCTTTACAGCTCTGGAATTACGCTTTCGGCAGTGCGATGCCTTGACCCATCTGCACAGGCGAACCCGCCAGCAGTTCTTCAGACCACTTAACCTGATCCGGCCCGAACAGCACGATCGCGGTCGAACCCAGCTTGAAGCGGCCTAGCTCCGCGCCTTTCTCCAGGTGAATCGGCGCACGTGCGGCTTCGTCGTAGCGGAAGGTTTTCAGCTCGCGCTTCGGTGGTGTTACCAGGCCAGCCCATACGGTTTCAATCGACGCGACGATCATCGCACCCACCAACACCACGGCCATCGGACCACGCTCGGTGTCGAAGATGCAGGCAACGCGCTCGTTACGCGCAAACAGCTCCGGCACATTTTCGGCGGTGGTCTGGTTGACCGAGAAGATGCGGCCCGGAATATAGACCATTTCCCGCAGGGTGCCGGCCAGTGGCATGTGCACGCGGTGGTAGTCCTTGGGTGATAGATAAACTGTCGCAAAATCCCCGCCCATGAACGGTGCTGCTACAGCCGCATCACCACCCAGCAACTCCAGCACGCTGAAGCTATGGCCTTTAGCCTGGAACACACGACCATGTTCAATCGGTCCGAGCTGGCTGACCGCACCGTCGGCCGGGCTGAGCACCGCGCCTGGAGTTGGGTCCAGTGGGCGCGCGCCATCCTTGAGGGCGCGGGTGAAGAAGGCGTTGAAGTGCTCGTAGGCGGTCACGTCTTCAACCAACGCTTGAGACATATCCACTTGGTAGCGCTTGGCGAACCAGCTAGTGAATGCATTCTTGAACCAACGCACGCGGCACTCGGCAATGCAGCCCGCCAGTCGCGACAGCAGGTGGTGCGGCAGCAAGTACTGGCTGAGGATAAACAACTGCTTTTTCATAACTGTCCTTAAACCTTAAATCTCAACGGGGGTGTCGGGGTGGTTGCCCCATTCGCCCCAGGAACCGGCATAACCTTTGACTCGCGGATAACCGAGCGCCTTGGCCACCAGGTAGGTGAAGCCAGAGCGGTGGTGAGTCTGGCAGTGGGTGATGATTTCTTTATCTTTCGTCAGCCCGAGGTCTTCGAGGATTTGCGGCATGTCGCGGCGGATACGCAGGTTGCGTGCCTTGTCCATGCCGGCGGTCCACTCGAAATTCACCGCGCCGGGGATGTGCCCGCCTTTGGCGGCAAGCACCTTTTCACCGGAGTACTCCAGCGGGCCGCGTGCGTCCCAGATGCCCAGGTCGGCCGCGCCGAGACGGCTTTGCAGGTATTCGCGGGTCGCGGTGGGGCCGTCGTGCAACGTGAGGCTGACCGGGCCGCCGATCGGAGCTGGGACATCAGTGGAAACAGGGTGCTTATCTTCCAGCCACGCCAGCAGGCCGCCATCGAGGTAGTGATATTTCTGGTGGCCGATCACGTCGAGCAGCCAGATAAAACGCCCGGCCCAGCCGCCGCCTTCGTCGTCGTACACCACGTAGGTGGCGTCGGGCGTGTGGCCCAGTTCGCCGAAGAGTTTTTCCAGGTCGGCTTTATTGGGCAGCAGGCCGGGTGCCGGCGGCTGGCCCAGTTGGGTGCGCTTGGGGTCAACGAAATGCGCGCCGGGGATATGCCCTTCGGCGTAGCGGGCGGCGCTGGTGAGGTCCACCAGAATCAGGTGCTCGGCATCCAGTCTGCCGAGCAGGTCGCTGGATTCGATCACCAGCGGCAAGCCAGAGAAGTCAGGCATGTGAGGTCTCCTGGGCACAAATGTTGGCGATAAAGGACGGCGATTGTAGCGCAAGCATCAGGCGCTGCGGTTGGTAAAGCTGTGCAGGGCTTTCTCGATGCATTGGGCGGTTTTGCCGAAGGCCTGCACGGTGGTTTCCGAGAACGGCCCGCCGCCCTGGTCGGCGACCATCACCATCACCACGCGGCCATTGCAGCTCATCGAGCGCAACAGCAGGTGTTCACCGGTGAACAGGCGGCGCAGGATCGGCGGCAGCAAGGCCGAGAACTGCGCGTGGTTGTCCGGCGTCAGGCGCACTTGGGCGGATTTTTCCAGCAGGCGTTGCAGCAGCGTGCTGTTGACCACATCAAGGCTCAGGTTGGCGGCGTCTTTGGGCAGGCCGTCGGCCTGGTGTACACGCAAGGTGCTCAGGGCGCGATCGGCCATGAACAACAGGACACGCTGCATGCCACTGGCCACCAGGGCTTCCTTGGCGCAGGTGGTCAAATGCATGGCATTGGCAAAGCGGCTCGGCTCTACGAGCAGTTCGGTGCAGCGGTTGCGCCAAACGGCCAGGGCCTCGGCAGTCGGTGGCGGCGCCGGCAGCAGGCCGCGATGGATCTTCTGTACGTGCCACGGCCAGATCAGCGACAGCGCCGGGTGCCAGAGGTCGGGCATCAGGGCGGTGCGGGCGCTGGTCACGGCTTGTTGATGAGAGTGTTGCTGCACCTCTGCCAAGGGCTGTTGCAGGTACAGGGCGGTGAGGTATTGCCAGCGTTGGGTGTGCGGGCAGGTCCAGGACTCCTGGGCCGACATCGCCAGGCCATTGGCCAGCAGCACGGTATTGGCCGGCTGGTTCAGCCAGCGACGCAGATTGGGTTCGGCGTCGAGCAATTGCTGGTGGCGCAACGGGTCGTCTTCGCGGGCGATATGCAGCGCCTTGACCAGCAAACGTTGTTCGCGCAGCAACAGGGTATAGCCCTGGGATACCCAGATCGGCAGGTGCCAGGCTTCGGTCAGGCCCAGGCACAGGTCCAGCAGGCGTACGCCGAACAGTTCCTGCTCGACCTTGCGTGCAGGCTCGCCTTTGTGGATGACGCGCAGTTCCCACTCTTCAAGCAGTTTGGGGTAGGCAACGGCCATCGGCCACAGCGGCGACAGAAACAGCAGGCTGCCCCAGTGAATGTCCTGCCAGAGCCGCGCCAGGCGGCTGCCGAACAAGCCGTTGGCCTGCTGCGACGCGTGCTGGCTCACCAGCAGCAGCTGGCGCAATGCCACGGGAATCTCTTGAGCGGGCAACGAGGGCAGGCGTGCGAGCAGTTCTTCGGCGCGCTTGAGGCCCAGGCGGTTAAGCGCCACTTCAAGGTTTTCCGCCGGTTCCGCCAGGCTGCCATGGGTGTGGCTGTTGGCCTCGCGCATCACGCTGAGCACCAGGGCGGGGCTGTTCTGCATCAGTTCGGCAATATCTCGCAACGAACTGCGACTGTCGCGGATGGCTTTGCACACTCGGTCATGGCTGGCCTGAGGAACGGGCAGCAGTACGTCGTCCAGACGCTTGATCCAAGCGGCGAGAGAGGAGGGTCTTACAGATGGGACTGTCGTTTCATTAGCCATGATTGGGGCGCGATCATCACTTGCGGTCAACACGCCCGGAGCGGGCCGAACTGGCTTTTCGCCTTAACGGGCTATAGTCTGGCGCAGTTTTGCCGATAAGAGGAACAAGAGTTTTCCAGTTCCCCCAAATATGTCCATGAACCCGACGGCGCAAGTACTCATCTCCTATGGCTAAAATTATCGGCATCATCGTCGTCTTCGCGAGCGTGCTCGGCGGGTACGTCCTGTCCCACGGTAAAATTGCGGCACTGATCCAGCCTTTCGAAGTGCTGATCATTGGTGGTGCGGCACTGGGCGCCTTCCTGCAGGCCAACCCCGGCTACATGACCATGCACGTGGTCAAGAAATCGCTGGCCATGTTCGGTTCGCGCTTTACCCACACCTTCTACCTGGAAGTGCTGGGCCTGGTGTACGAGATCCTCAACAAGAGCCGCCGCGAAGGCATGATGGCCATCGAGGCCGACATCGAGGACGCCGCCGCCAGCCCGATTTTCGCCAAATACCCGGCCGTGCTCAAAGATGAGCGCATGACCGCCTATATCTGCGACTACCTGCGCATCATGTCCTCCGGCAACATGGCCCCCCACGAGCTGGAAGGCCTGTTCGACATGGAATTGTTCAGCCTTAAAGAAGAGCTGGAACACCCTTCCCACGCCGTGACCGGCATCGCCGACGGCATGCCTGGCTTCGGTATTGTTGCGGCGGTGCTCGGTATCGTGGTGACCATGGCATCCCTGGGCGAAGGTGACCAAGCGGCCATCGGCATGCACGTAGGTGCGGCGCTGGTGGGTACGTTCTTCGGTATTCTCGCGGCCTATGGTTTCTTCGGCCCGCTGGCCACCTCCCTGGCTCACGATGCCAAGGAAGAAATCAATCTGTACGAATCGATCAAGGCCAGCCTGGTAGCGTCCGCGTCCGGCATGCCGCCATCGCTGGCGGTCGAGTTCGGTCGCAAGGTGTTGTACCCGAAGCATCGCCCAAGCTTCGCCGAGCTGGAACAAGCGGTTCGCGGTCGCTAAGCCATGGAAAACAACCAGCCGATAATCATCAAGCGCGTCAAGCGCTTCGCTGCGGGGCACCATGGTGGCGCCTGGAAAATCGCCTTCGCCGACTTTGCGACGGCGATGATGGCGTTCTTCCTGGTGCTGTGGCTGATGTCTACCGCCACGCCCGAACAGAAGATCGCCATCGCCGGTTACTTCAAAGACCCGATTGGCTTCTCGGAAAGTGGTACGCCGTTTGTGATCGACCTGGGCGGCTCGCCGCAGTTGGCGCCTGAGCGCACCATCAACCCAGAGGTCAAGACCGAGGCCCCGCAGGAAAAAATCCCGATCGAGCGTGACACGGTCGAGAGCATGGCCGAGCAGGTCGAGCAGGAACGCCTGGAGTTGTTGCTGCAAGAGTTGCAGACCAAGGTGGATGAAAATCCGCAGCTGCTCAAATTCAAGGATCAGATCTCGTTCGAGATCACGCCCGAAGGCCTGCGCATCCAGATTACCGATGCCGCCAACCGGCCGATGTTCGATTCCGGCAGCGCGCGGCTCAAGCCTTACTTCGAAGACATCCTGCTGGCCATGGCTGACACCATCAAGGCGGTGCCGAACAAGATCAGCATCAGCGGCCACACCGACGCCAAGCCGTATGCCGGCCAGGGTGATTTCGGCAACTGGGAACTCTCGGCCAACCGCGCCAACGCCGCCCGCCGTGCGTTGGTGGCAGGCAGCTACCCCGATCCGCAAGTGGCGCGCGTGGTGGGTTTTGCCTCCTCGCAGCTGTTCGAGCCCAAGGATCCGTTCAATCCGATCAACCGGCGTATCGACATCGTGGTGCTGACCAAAAAGGCCCAGCGTGCGATTGAAGGTGATCAGCCGCCCGTTGTGCCAACCCCAGGCGCGGGCGCACCCGGCGAAGTGCCGACTGACCCGAACGCCATCCCGCCGGGGCAGGAGCCGTTGCCGGCCCACGAACTGCGGCAGAAGCTGAACCTGTTTGATGATGGTGGGATGAAGGATCCTACGGTGCCTAAGGCGGGTTCCTAAGACAGCACATACAAAAAGGCCGCGATGATCGCGGCCTTTTTGTTTCTGCCCTGCAAGTAAGCTTGCTCGCCACCAGGGTCAGTAACTGCTCTCCGGGAGACTCGCAATAATCGACCGATAGCTGTTCATCCGCTGCTGCTGCACGCGCCCATCTTCCAAGGCCTTGAGCAACGCACAGCCCGGCTCGCGATCATGCTTGCAATCGCGAAAACGGCAGGTACCGATCAGGTCGTTGAACTCGATGAAGCCCGCTTCCACATCGCTGCGGCTGACGTGGCCCAAGCCGAATTCACGGATGCCAGGGGAGTCGATCAGCTCACCGCCGCCGGGGAAGTGAAACAGTCGCGCGGTGGTGGTGGTGTGGGTGCCCTGGCCGGACAGTTCCGACAGCGGGCCGACACGGGTGTCGACTTCCGGCAGCAAGCTGTTGACCAGCGATGACTTGCCCACGCCGGACTGGCCGACAAACACACTGATGCGCCCGTCCAACTGCTGTTGCAGCTGTTCCATGCCGTTACCGTGGTGAGCCGAGACTTCCAGCACCGGGTAACCCAGGGTTCGGTAGACTGCCAGTAAGGCATTGAGCGCCGGAGCGTTCTGCTCGTCGATCAGGTCGAATTTGTTCAGCAGCAACAGCGGGCGAATGCCGGCGTGCTCGGCGGCTACAAGGTAGCGATCGATCAGGTTGGCATGGGGCTCGGGCAGCGGCGCGAACACGATCACGATCATGTCGACGTTGGCCGCTACCGGCTTGAGCTGGCCGCGGCTGTCGGGCCGGCGCAGTTCGGTGGTGCGCGGCAGCTGGGCGACGATCACGCCGATGCCCTGGTTGCCTGCACGCCACACGACCTTGTCGCCGGTGACCAGCGCCGGCAGGTTTGCGCGCAAATGGCAGCGGGACACAGAGCCTGCCAGTTCGCCTTCCAGCGCCTCGACTTCGACCTGCACACCAAAGTGCGCGATCACCAGGCCCGTTTGCTCGGGGCCCAGGTCGCCGCCCTCAAGCGCTTCCACGGCGGAGGATTCACGTTTGGCGGCGCGAGCGGCGCGTTCGCCTTGAATCTTTTCGATGCGCCAGTTTTGGCGACGGTTGAGCTGGCGTTTGGCCATTGGTGTTCCGTGTTGATAATGCAAAGGTTGGGTAAAACGGTCGCGAGTCTAGCACGGCCCCGCCTGCTAAACTGCGCAGCTACGCCAAGGTGCCAAGAGAATCAAGCCATGCAAAACCCACAGAACCTGATTTGGATCGATCTGGAAATGACCGGTCTGAACCCCGACACCGACGTCATCATCGAGATGGCGACCATTGTCACCGACAGCAACCTCAACACCTTGGCCGAAGGTCCGGTGATCGCCATCCACCACAGCGACGCCGTTCTCGCCACCATGGACGAGTGGAACACCCGCACCCACGGCAACTCCGGCCTGACCCAGCGTGTGCGCGACAGCCGCATCAGCATGGCCGAGGCCGAAGCCGAAACCATCGCCTTCCTGGAAAAGTGGGTGCCCAAGGGCAAATCGCCGATCTGCGGCAACAGCATCTGCCAGGACCGCCGCTTTCTTTATACCCACATGAAGGAGCTGGAAAGCTACTTCCACTACCGCAACCTGGATGTGTCGACCTTGAAGGAACTGGCCGCGCGTTGGGCGCCGGAAGTCAAAGACAGCTTCCACAAAGGCAGCACCCATTTGGCGCTGGACGATATTCGCGAGTCGATCGCCGAGTTGCAGCATTACCGCAAGCACTTCATCAAGGCTTGAAACGGTTTCTTACCGTGTCCGGGCTTCCTGTGGTGAGCGGGCTTGTCCCGCGTTGGGCTGCGTAGCGGCCCCACTACCGTCGCCGCATTCCTCCCGATAAATATCATCGCCAACTATTTGGGGCTGCTGCGCAGCCCAGCGCGGGGCAAGCCCGCTCACTACAACTTTACAAGGATCGCCATCATGCTGCTGATGCTTTACCTAATCGCCATCACCGCCGAAGCCATGACCGGTGCCCTCTCTGCGGGGCGTCGCGGCATGGATTGGTTCGGCGTGGTGCTGATTGCCTGTGTAACGGCGCTGGGTGGCGGTTCGGTGCGGGATGTGTTGCTGGGGCATTACCCGCTGACATGGGTCAAACACCCGGAGTACCTGGTGCTGACCTCGGTGGCGGCGCTGGTGACAATCTTTATCGCGCCCCTGATGCGCCGCCTGCGCTCGTTGTTCCTGGCGTTGGACGCCTTGGGCCTGGTGGCCTTCACGCTGATCGGTTGCATGACTGCCCTGGAAATGGGGCACGGTATGTTGGTGGCGTCAGTGAGCGGCGTGATCACCGGGGTTTTTGGCGGCATCCTGCGGGATATTTTCTGCAACGACATTCCGCTGATCTTCCGCCGCGAGCTCTACGCCAGCGTGTCGTTCCTAGCCGCGTGGTTCTATTTGCTCTGTTTGTATCTGCAATTGCCCAGCGAGCAAGCGATCCTGCTGACCCTGTTCAGCGGCTTTCTATTGCGCCTGTTGGCGATCCGTTTTCACTGGGAAATGCCCAAGTTCGTCTACAACGACGACGTGCACTAGCGCGTAGCGTGCTGGTTCAGCGCCCATTCCACATGTTCGCGCACCAGCTCCGAGGGGTAATCCCGGCGCGCCTTCAAGGCTTCCAGCACCGGAATGCTCGACGGCGCATTGCCCAGGCCCACCGCCAGGTTGCGCAGCCAGCGCTCGTAGCCGGCGCGGCGCAGGGGCGAGCCCTCGGTGCTGCTGAGGAATTTATCCTCGTCCCACATAAACAGTTCGGCCAGTTCTGCGTTATCCAGGTTATGCCGAGGCTTGAAATCGCCCTCGGTGGTGGCGCGGGCGAAACGATTCCACGGGCAAACGATCTGACAGTCATCGCAGCCGAACACGCGGTTGCCAATCAGCGGGCGCAGGTCTTCAGGAATGGCGCTCTTGAGTTCGATGGTCAGATAGGAAATGCAGCGCCGGGCGTCCAGCACGTAGGGGCCGACAAAGGCGTTGGTCGGGCAAATATCCAGGCACGCCGTGCAACGGCCGCAGTGTTCGGTGCTATGGGGCTCATCCACCGGCAGCGGTAAATCGACAAACAGCTCGCTGAGGAAGAAATAACTGCCAGCCTTGCGGTTGAGTACCAAGGTGTTTTTACCGATCCAGCCCAGGCCGGCCTTTTCGGCGATGGCTTTTTCAAGTACGGGCGCGCTGTCGACAAAGGCGCGGAAGCCAAACGGGCCGATCTGCGCCTGAATCCGGTCGGCCAGTTGCTGTACGCGCTTGCGGATCAGCTTGTGGTAGTCACGGCCCAGGGCGTAGCGCGAGATGTAGGCTTTTTCCGGCTGGGCCAGTAGTTGCGCCATTTGAGTGTCGCCGGGTAGATAGTCCATGCGCAGCGACACCACGCGCAAGGTGCCGGGAACCAGCTCGTCAGGGTGCGAGCGTTTGCTGCCATGGGCGCCCATGTAGTCCATTTCGCCGTGGTAGCCCGCGTCGAGCCAGCGTTGCAGGTGCTGTTCATGCTCAGCCAGGTCCAGGCCGCTGATGCCGACTTGTTGAAAGCCCAGCTCGCGGCCCCAGTCTTTGATCGATTGGGCGAGGGCAGGCAGATCGGAGGTAATAGCGGGCATGAGACACGGGAAACCACAGGTTAGATGCGTATAATTCTGCCAGACATCGGAGCTTGAAGACGCATGCCGCAGACAAAACACGAAATAACCGACGTTCAGTCCTTGTTGCACGGCCATTTGCCGCAACTGGCTGCGCGTTCCCCGGACGCCCATAAAGGCCAGTTCGGCCACTTGCTGGTCATTGGTGGCGATCGCGGCTTTGGCGGCGCAGCGCTGTTGAGCGCGCAAAGTGCCTTGCGCAGCGGGGCGGGCATGGTGTCCCTGGCGACTCGCCTTGAGCACGTGCCTGCCGCGTTGGCTCGCATGCCGGAAGTCATGACCGTAGGCGTGAGCTCAGCCAACCAGCTTATGGGTCTGCTGGAAAAAATCTCGGTCATCGTCATTGGTCCGGGCCTGGGTGAGGCGTCCTGGGGTAAAAGCCTGATATCGGTTGCCGCCAACGCGCAGCTGCCGCAGGTGTGGGACGCAGACGCGTTGAATCAGTTGGCGGCCGGTACTGTGAGTCTTCCGAGCGGTAGTGTGATTACGCCGCATCCGGGCGAGGCCGCGCGCTTGTTGGGCATTTCGACAGCCGAGGTACAGGCCGACCGCCTTAAGGTAGCGCGCGCGTTGAGCCAGAAATTCAAGGCAGTGGCTATCCTCAAGGGTGCTGGCAGTTTGATTGCCAGCCCCGATGGCCGTGTTTCCCGTTGTGATCAGGGCCATCCGGCAATGGCGACGGCAGGTTTGGGCGATGTATTGGCCGGCCTGGTGGGTGCGCTGATGGCCCAAGGCATGCCGGCTTATGAAGCAAGCTGCCTGGCCGTGTGGTTGCACGCCACGGCGGGGGATCGCCAGGGCAGCCTGGGGCGTGGCCTGGCGGCCAGCGACCTGATACCGGCCATTCGTCAATTGTTGGAGGAGCAGTCGCCGTGCCTGAAGTAATCCTTTTCCTGGCCGATGAAGACGCCATGGTCGCGTTCGGTCATCGCATTGCGCGGGTCACGTGCGGCGCGGGATTGATCTTTCTCGAAGGCGATCTGGGGGCGGGCAAGACCACGCTGTCACGGGGCATCATTCGTGGGTTGGGCCACACGGGGGCGGTGAAAAGCCCGACGTTCACCTTGGTCGAGCCTTACGAGATCGGTGCGGTGCGTGCGTTCCACTTCGACCTCTATCGCCTGGTCGATCCTGAAGAGCTGGAGTACATGGGCATCCGTGATTACTTCGATGAAGACGCACTGTGCCTGATCGAGTGGCCAGATAAAGGCACAGGCTTTTTGCCAAAGCCGGACCTGACCATTACCATTACGCCGCATGAATCAGGACGTCAGCTGAAGTTGTTGCCCCAGAGCCCACGCGGTGAATCGTGGTGTGCTGCTCTGGTATTGGAATTCAAATAATTGGTGGGGTTAGGTATGCGCTTTCGCGCGTTGGTTGCTGTCGTAGGGGTGTTGCTTGCGGCAATGACTGTCAATGCTCTGGCTGCTTCACAGGTGAAGAGTGTTCGCCTGTGGCGAGCGCCGGATAACACGCGACTGGTGTTCGACCTGTCTGGCCCGGTCCAGCACAGCGTCTTTACCCTCACGGCGCCTGATCGCCTGGTGATCGACATCAACGGCGCGACCCTGGCCGCGCCGCTGAAGGTGTCCACCGCCAACACCCCGATTACCGCCATGCGCTCGGCCCAGCGCACACCGACCGACTTGCGTGTGGTCATCGACCTGAAAAAAGTCGTGACCCCGAAAAGCTTTTCCCTCGCGCCGAATGCCCAGTATGGCAACCGCCTGGTGGTCGACCTGTTCGACAACGCCGCCGATGCCGCACCGCCGCCTGCGCCGACACCGGCCGTGGCGACTGTGCCCGCCGTGCCGGTCAACCCGTCGCAGCCCCAAGTCAAGTTGCCGCCACCGCCGCCTGCCCCGGCGGGCAAACGCGACATTATCGTAGTGATCGACGCCGGCCACGGCGGTGAAGACCCCGGTGCATCCGGCTCGCGGGGCCAGCATGAAAAAGACGTGGTGCTGGCCATCGCCCGTGAACTGCAACGCCAGGTCAACGGCATGAAAGGCTATCGCGCCGAGCTGACCCGTACTGGCGACTACTTCATTCCGCTGCGCGGCCGTACCGAAATCGCCCGCAAGAAGGGGGCTGACCTGTTCGTGTCGATCCACGCTGATGCGGCGCCCTCGACCGCTGCGTTCGGTGCCTCGGTGTTTGCGTTGTCGGATCGCGGCGCTACGTCCGAGACTGCTCGTTGGCTGGCCGACAGCGAAAACCGTTCCGACTTGATCGGCGGTGCCGGCAACGTGTCCCTGGATGACAAGGACAAGATGCTCGCGGGTGTATTGCTCGATCTGTCGATGACGGCCTCGCTGACCTCCAGCCTGAACGTCGGCCAGAAGGTCCTGAGCAACATCGGTCGCGTGACTTCGCTGCACAAACAGCGTGTTGAACAGGCCGGGTTCATGGTGCTGAAGTCACCGGACATCCCGTCGATCCTCGTGGAAACCGGGTTTATCTCCAACGCAAACGAAGCGTCCAAGCTCGCCAGTGCCAGCCACCAACAGGCCTTGGCGCGCTCCATCAGCGCCGGTGTGCGTCAGTTCTTCCAGCAAAACCCGCCGCCTGGCACCTACATCGCCTGGCTGCGGGACTCCGGCAAGATCGCCCAAGGCCCGCGTGACCATCGTGTGCAACCCGGCGATACCCTGGCGATGCTAGCGGTGCGCTTCCAGGTCTCGGCCGCGACGTTGCGCAGTGCCAACAACCTGAAGACCGATGAGTTGAAAGTTGGCCAGGTGTTGACCATCCCTGGCACTGAATTGGCGGCGCAGTAATGAGCGAATCTACCTTGAACAGCGGGTCGCGCATTGAGTTGCTCAGCCCGCGCCTGGCTAACCAGATTGCAGCGGGCGAGGTTGTTGAGCGCCCTGCATCGGTGATCAAGGAACTGCTGGAAAACAGCATCGACTCCGGTGCCAAGCGCATTGATGTCGACGTGGAGCAGGGTGGCGTCAAGTTACTGCGGGTACGTGACGACGGCAGCGGCATTTCTTCCGATGACCTGCCGCTGGCCCTGGCCCGTCACGCCACCAGCAAAATCCGCGACCTGGAAGACCTCGAACGGGTCATGAGCCTGGGCTTTCGCGGTGAGGCCTTGGCTTCGATCAGTTCCGTGGCCCGCTTGACCCTGACTTCCCGCACCCGTAATGCCGAGCAGGCCTGGCAAGTGGAAACCGAAGGCCGTGACATGGCGCCGCGGGTCCAGCCGGCGGCACACCCGGTGGGTACCTCGGTGGAAGTGCGCGACCTGTTTTTCAACACCCCGGCGCGGCGCAAATTCCTCAAGGCCGAGAAAACCGAATTCGATCACCTGCAAGAAGTCATCAAGCGCCTGGCCTTGGCCCGCTTCGACGTGGCATTCCACCTGCGGCACAACGGCAAGACCATCCTCAGCCTGCACGAAGCCCATGACGACGCCGCGCGCGCTCGGCGAGTGTCGGCGATTTGCGGCGGTGGGTTCCTGGAACAGGCGCTGCCGATCGAGATCGAGCGCAATGGCTTGCGGCTCTGGGGCTGGGTTGGCTTGCCGACTTTCTCTCGTAGCCAGGCGGACTTGCAGTACTTCTTTGTGAATGGCCGTGCGGTGCGCGACAAGCTGGTGGCCCACGCGGTGCGCCAGGCGTATCGCGATGTGCTGTTCAACGGGCGGCATCCGACATTTGTCTTGTTCTTTGAGGTTGACCCTTCGGTGGTCGACGTCAACGTGCACCCGACCAAGCACGAAGTACGCTTCCGTGACGGGCGCATGGTGCATGACTTCCTCTATGGCACCCTGCACCGCGCGCTGGGCGACGTGCGCCCGGATGATCAATTGTCGGCGCCGATAGTGACGGCGGTGGTGCGTCCGAGCGGTCCCGAAGCTGGCGAGTTTGGGCCTCAGGGCGAAATGAGCCTGGCGGCCAACCTGCTGCAATCGCCGCAGTCGCAACCTGCGTATACCGCGCCGGGCTCCGGTGCGGGCGCGGGCTATCAATACCAATACACACCGCGACCGCAGTCGACGGTGCCTGTGGCCGAGGCCCAGGCGGCCTACCGCGAATTTTTCGCGCCGCTGCCGGGTGCCGAGCCGGGCGCAGTGGCCTTGCCGGAAGGTGGCGGTGATATTCCGCCGCTGGGTTATGCGCTGGCGCAGCTCAAAGGTATCTATATCCTCGCGGAAAACGCCCACGGCCTGGTGCTGGTGGATATGCACGCCGCCCACGAGCGGATCATGTACGAGCGCCTGAAGATCGCCATGGCCAGCGAAGGCCTCAGCGGCCAGCCGCTGCTGGTGCCGGAGTCCCTGGCCGTCAGCCAGCGTGAAGCCGATTGCGCCGAAGAGCACCACAGCGTGTTCCAGAAACTGGGCTTCGAACTGCAACGCCTGGGGCCGGAAACCCTGGCAATCCGCCAGATTCCGGCGCTGCTCAAGCAAGCCGAAGCCAACCGGCTGGTGGCCGACGTGCTGGCAGACCTGATGGAGTACGGCACCAGTGACCGTATCCAGGCGCACATCAACGAGCTGCTCGGCACCATGGCCTGCCACGGCGCCATCCGCGCCAACCGCCGTCTGGCCCTGCCGGAAATGAATGGCCTGCTGCGTGACATGGAAAACACCGAGCGCAGCGGCCAATGCAACCATGGCCGACCGACCTGGACCCAAATGGGCCTGGACGATCTGGACAAACTGTTCCTGCGCGGCCGTTGATGAGTATCTTGCCCCCCGCGATTTTTCTGATGGGCCCAACGGCCGCCGGCAAGACCGACCTGGCCATCGAGCTGACCAAGGTGTTGCCGTGCGAGCTGATCAGTGTCGACTCTGCCCTGGTTTACCGGGACATGGACATCGGTACGGCCAAGCCGTCTAAAGCGCTATTGGCTGAGCATCCGCACCGTTTGATCGACATCATCGATCCGGCCGAGAGCTATTCGGCCGCGGATTTTCGCACCGACGCCCTGGCCGCCATGGCCGAGATCACCGCACGGGGCAACATTCCGCTGCTGGTGGGCGGCACGATGCTCTACTACAAGGCTTTGCAGGAAGGTCTGGCGGATATGCCGCCGGCTGATGCCCAGGTGCGTGCCGAACTCGAAGAAGAGGCTGCACGCCTTGGTTGGCAAGCCTTGCACGACCAGTTGGCGGCGGTGGATCCGGTCTCGGCCGCGCGCATTCACCCCAACGACCCCCAGCGTCTCAGTCGTGCTCTGGAAGTCTGGCGTGTCAGCGGCCAGACCATGACTGAACTACGCCTGAAACAAAGTGCGCAAAGTGCTGACGCAGGCGCTTCTGGACAGTCACAATTGCCCTATACTGTGGCGAATCTGGCCATCGCTCCGGCAAATCGTCAGGTGCTGCATGAACGAATTGCACAAAGATTCACAATTATGTTGGAACAGGGGTTTATCGACGAGGTCGTAGCACTGCGTTCCAGAGGTGACCTGCATCCAGGGTTACCTTCGATACGCGCTGTAGGCTATCGCCAAGTCTGGGATCATCTGGATGGCAAGCTGACGTCAGCCGAAATGCAGGAGCGCGGCATCATTGCCACGCGCCAATTGGCGAAACGCCAGTTCACCTGGCTGCGCAGCTGGAGCGATTTGCACTGGTTGGACAGCCTGGACAGCGACAATCTGTCACGCGCCTTGAAATACTTGGGAACGGTCTCCATATTGAGCTGAGTCCTTGCAATTGCCGTCTATCCTTGGGGGTGTGACGGCCATGAGCTATCTATTTTCCGATTTTTTATTATTGATCCTTAAAGGAGTGCGGCACATGTCAAAAGGGCATTCGCTACAAGACCCTTACTTGAATACTTTACGTAAAGAGAAAGTGGGGGTTTCCATCTATCTGGTCAACGGTATCAAGCTGCAAGGCACGATCGAGTCGTTCGACCAGTTCGTGATCCTGCTGAAAAACACCGTCAGCCAGATGGTTTACAAGCACGCTATCTCGACAGTCGTTCCAGTTCGTCCAATCCGTCTGCCTAGCGCAGCAGGTGACGAAGTCGGTGACGCTGAGCCAGGTAACGCCTGATAGGAGTCTCCTTTGTTCTTTGAGCGCCACGGTGGTGGTGAGCGGGTAATCCTCGTTCACTTGGATGGACAGGACCCTGAGGCGCGCGAAGATCCGCAGGAGTTTCAGGAGTTGGCAAATTCGGCCGGCGCCGAGACCGTTGCGTTTTTTAACGTGCCGCGTCATCGGCCAACCGCCAAATTTCTGATTGGCAGCGGCAAGGTCGAGGAACTGCGCGACCTGGTCCACGCCGAAGAAGCCGATCTGGTGATCTTCAATCACACCCTCACGCCCAGTCAGGAACGTAACCTCGAACGTGTTTTCGAGTGTCGCGTGATCGACCGTACCGGCCTGATCCTCGATATTTTCGCCCAACGCGCCCGTACCCATGAGGGCAAGCTCCAGGTAGAACTGGCCCAGCTTGACCACATGAGCACCCGGCTGGTTCGCGGCTGGACTCACCTTGAGCGTCAGGGTGGTGGCATCGGCATGCGTGGCCCGGGTGAAACCCAGCTCGAAACTGACCGGCGCCTGCTGCGGGTTCGCCTGCGCCAGATCAAGGGCCGCCTCGAAAAAGTACGCAGCCAGCGCGAGCAATCGCGACGCGGGCGTTCTCGCGCGGATATCCCTACCGTGTCCCTGGTGGGCTATACCAACGCCGGCAAGTCAACGCTGTTCAACAACGTGACCCAATCCGACGTGTACGCCGCCGATCAACTCTTCGCCACTCTCGACCCGACCCTGCGCCGCCTGGACATTGGCGACCTCGGGCCGATCGTCCTGGCCGACACCGTGGGTTTCATTCGTCACTTGCCCCACAAGCTGGTCGAGGCATTTCGGTCTACGCTCGAAGAGTCGAGCAATTCCGACCTGTTGTTGCACGTGATCGATGCGGCTGAACCGGATCGCATGTTGCAGATTGAACAGGTGATGGTGGTGCTGGGCGAGATTGGCGCCCAGGACTTGCCGATCCTTGAGGTCTATAACAAACTCGATTTGCTTGAAGGCGTTGAGCCACAAATCCAGCGCGACGAGAACGGCAAACCCCAGCGGGTATGGCTGTCGGCGCGAGATGGCAGTGGTTTGGAGCTGCTTGAACAAGCCATCGCCGAGTTGCTCGGCAGCGATTTGTTTGTCGGCACCTTGCGCTTGCCTCAGCGTTTTGCTCGACTGCGTGCACAGTTTTTCGAGCTGGGCGCCGTACAGAAAGAAGAACACGACGAAGAAGGTGTCAGCTTGCTGGCCGTTCGGTTGCCGCGCTCGGAGCTCAATCGGCTGGTCAGCCGTGAGGGTGTAGTCCCGACAGAGTTCATCGAACAACACACTTTGCAATAAAAGCCTCCGAAAGCGGTTGTGCCGCAGTAGCAGGCATTCTGTAGCATTGGTCGGCGCGCCGTGGGTGCGTCTTTGCTTTATCAGATGGAGAGCGCTATGGCTTGGAATGAGCCGGGTGGCAACTCGAATAATCAGGATCCTTGGGGTGGTAAGCGCCGCAATAATGGCGACCGCAAGGGGCCACCAGATCTCGACGAGGCCTTCCGAAAGCTGCAGGAAAGCCTGAATGGGTTGTTCGGTG
Organism: Pseudomonas sp. LG1E9; assembly: GCF_003290225.1. NCBI lineage: Bacteria > Pseudomonadati > Pseudomonadota > Gammaproteobacteria > Pseudomonadales > Pseudomonadaceae > Pseudomonas > Pseudomonas sp. LG1E9. Next base: position 1,321,894 of record NZ_CP029983.1, read on the forward strand.
GTGGAAAAAAACGTGGCGGTGACGACGGTGGTCGTACCAGCAAGGGCGGTGGCTATGGCCTGCTGGGCTTGGGTCTTGTCGTACTGGCGTCGGTATGGCTGTACAGCGCCGTCTACGTCGTGGACGAGCAGGAGCAGGCCGTGGTGCTGCGCTTCGGCAAGTACTACGAGACTGTCGGCCCGGGCCTGAATATCTACTTCCCGCCGATCGACAAGAAGTACATGGAGAACGTCACGCGTGAGCGTGCCTACACCAAGCAGGGCCAGATGCTGACCGAAGACGAGAACATCGTCGAAGTGCCGCTGACCGTGCAGTACAAGATCAGCAACCTGCAGGACTTCGTGCTGAACGTTGATCAGCCGGAAATCAGCCTGCAGCACGCGACCGAAAGCGCCCTGCGCCATGTGGTGGGTTCCACTGCGATGGACCAGGTACTGACCGAAGGTCGTGAATTGATGGCCAGCGAAATCAAGGAGCGCCTGCAACGGTTCCTCGATACCTATCGCACCGGTATCACCGTTACCCAGGTGAACGTACAAAGCGCAGCGGCACCGCGTGAAGTGCAGGAAGCCTTCGATGACGTGATCCGCGCCCGTGAAGACGAGCAGCGTTCGCGCAACCAGGCTGAAACCTATGCTAACGGCGTCGTGCCGGAAGCCCGTGGTCAGGCCCAGCGCATCATCGAAGATGCCAACGGTTACCGCGATGAAGTGGTCTCCCGCGCCAAGGGTGAGGCAGATCGCTTTACCAAGCTGGTCGCCGAGTACCGCAAGGCCCCCGAAGTCACCCGCGAGCGTCTGTACCTGGACACCATGCAGGAAGTCTTCAGCAACACCAGCAAGGTCCTCGTGACCGGCAGCAAGGGTGGGCAGAACAACCTGCTGTACCTGCCGCTGGACAAGATGATCGAAGGTGGTCGTAGCAGCACCAGCGCCCCGGCCTCCGGCTCCAATGCCGCTGCCAACGAAGCGAGCGCTCGTGCAGCCGCTGACTTGCTGCAACAGCAATCACGTACCAGGGAGAGTCGTTGATGAGCAATAAATCGCTGACCGCCCTGATTGTGGGCGTCGTCGTGGTCATCGCTGCCTGGAACTGCTTCTACATCGTGGCTCAGACCGAGCGTGCGGTGCTGCTGCAATTCGGTCGCGTGGTCCAGGCAGATGTCCAGCCGGGCCTGCATGTGAAAGTCCCCTACGTCAACCAGGTGCGCAAGTTCGACGCCCGCCTGATGACCCTGGATGCACCGACACAACGCTTCCTGACCCTGGAAAAGAAAGCCGTGATGGTTGACGCCTACGCCAAGTGGCGCGTCAAGGATGCCGAGCGCTTCTACACCGCGACCTCCGGCCTCAAGCAGATTGCCGACGAGCGTTTGTCGCGCCGTCTGGAATCGGGCCTGCGTGACCAGTTTGGTAAGCGCACCCTGCACGAGGTGGTATCCGGTGAGCGTGACGCACTGATGGCTGACATCACGCGTTCGCTGAACACGATGGCGGAAAAAGAGCTGGGCATCGAAGTTGTCGATGTGCGGGTCAAGGCCATCGACCTGCCGAAGGAAGTGAACCGCAGCGTGTTCGAGCGCATGAGCACCGAGCGTGAGCGTGAAGCCCGTGAGCACCGCGCCAAGGGTAACGAGCTGGCTGAAGGTATCCGTGCGGATGCAGACCGTCAGCGTCGCGTACTGCTGGCTGAAGCCTATCGCGAGTCTGAAGAGGCGCGTGGTGATGGTGATGCCCAGGCTGCGGCGATCTACGCCAAGGCTTACGGCCAGGACCAGGAGTTCTATGCGTTTTACCGCAGCCTGCGCGCCTACCGTGAGAGCTTCGCGAACAAAACCGACGTCATGGTGCTGGACCCAAGCAGCGACTTCTTCCGCTACCTGGAAAAGTCCAAGTAACCAGCCTGTGATTCTGTAGGGCGCACTCCGTCGGGCGGCTAAAATGCCTGGCGGGGTGATCCTTTCAGAAAACGGGTGTATGATGCGGCAGCCGGGAAATTCCCGGCTTTTTTGCGTCTGCATGTTTGATTCGGCAGGCGTGACAGGTTTTTCGAGGAAAGTGCCCGACGAGGCCGTTTGCAGGCCGTTCGTCACGTCGCTCTTGCGCGTGGTTTATGCAGAGGGCGGGTGTTTTCTGCTTCACTCAAGGCTCGGCCGAGGGCTGGCCGCCCGGATCAAAGGGGAATGGCGTAATGGCAACGGTAGACCGCTGGCTGCTGCCAGATGGCATCGAAGAAGTACTGCCACCAGAAGCTGCGCGCATTGAAGTAGCGCGTCGCCAGGTGTTGGATCTGTTCCAGAGCTGGGGTTACGAGTTTGTCGTAACGCCTCATATCGAGTACCTGGAATCCCTGCTGACCGGCGCGGGCCAGGACCTGGATCTGCGCACCTTCAAGGTCATCGACCCGCAATCGGGTCGGCAAATGGGCTTCAGGGCAGACATCACGCCACAAGTGGCGCGCATCGATGCGCACACCCTGCGCCGCGAAGGTCCGAGCCGCCTGTGCTACGCCGGCAGCGTGCTGCATGCTCAGCCGCGGGCCTTGTCGTCCTCCCGTAGCCCGATCCAGTTGGGCGCCGAGTTGTACGGTGATGCCAGTCCGAGCAGTGACGTTGAAGTGATCAGCTTGATGCTGGCCATGCTGCAACTGGCTGACGTGCCCGATGTCCACATGGACCTGGGTCACGTTGGTATCTACCGTGGCCTGGCCCGTGCGGCCGGTTTGTCTGGTGAAGTAGAGCAGCAGTTGTTCGATGCCCTGCAGCGCAAGGCTATCGATGAAGTCATCGCGTTGACCGAGGGCGTGCCTGCGGATCTCGCCGGCATGCTGCGCGCGCTGGTGAACCTGTGCGGCGGTCGTGAAGTGCTGACGGCTGCGCGTGAGCGCCTGGCCAATGCGCCAGCGCCGGTATTGGCTGCGCTGGATGACGTGCTGGCGATTGCCGAGCAGTTATCGGCGCGCTTCCCCGATTTGCCGCTGTACTTTGACCTGGGCGAGCTGCGCGGTTACCACTATCACACCGGTGTGGTGTTCGCGGTGTTTGTCCCGGGTGTTGGCCAGGCCATCGCCCAAGGCGGTCGTTACGACGATATCGGCGCCGACTTCGGTCGCGCCCGTCCGGCGACTGGCTTCTCCACCGATTTGAAAACCCTGGTGACCCTGGGGCGTGCTGAGGTCGAGCTGCCGTCTGGTGGCATCTGGATGCCCGACAGTACGGACGCAGCACTCTGGCAGCAGGTATGCCAGTTGCGCAGTGAGGGTCAGCGTGTTGTCCAGGCTTTGCCTGGCCAGCCATTGGCCGCCGCCCGTGATGCGGACTGCGACCGGCAATTGATTCTGCAGAACGGGCTTTGGCAAGTATCGCCACTGGCTTCTTGAGTTTTCCTGCCGGCCATCGCCGGCACCAAGTTTGCGCGAATGAGGACAAGTGTTATGGGTAAGAATGTCGTAGTCCTGGGCACCCAATGGGGTGATGAGGGCAAAGGCAAGATCGTTGATCTGCTGACCGAACATGCTGCCGCCGTAGTGCGCTACCAAGGTGGCCACAACGCTGGCCATACCCTGGTCATCGATGGCGAAAAAACCGTCTTGCACCTGATCCCGTCGGGCGTCCTGCGCGAAGGCGTGCAGTGCCTGATCGGCAACGGCGTGGTAGTTGCACCTGACGCCCTGCTGCGCGAGATCATCAAGCTGGAAGAGAAAGGCGTACCGGTGCGCGAGCGCCTGCGTATCAGCCCGTCCTGCCCGCTGATCCTGTCCTTCCACGTTGCGCTGGACCAGGCCCGTGAAAAGGCCCGTGGCGAGCTGAAGATCGGTACGACCGGTCGCGGCATCGGCCCAGCCTACGAAGACAAGGTTGCGCGTCGTGGCCTGCGTGTGGGCGACCTGCTCAACATGCCGCGCTTTGAAGACAAACTGCGTGAGTTGGTGGATTACCACAACTTCATGCTGGTCGGTTATTACAAAGAGCCAGCCATCGAGTTCGACAAGACCCTGGCCGAGTGCAAGGAATACGCCGAGCTGCTCAAGCCGCTGATGCTGGACGTGACGGCCGAGCTGCACGACCTGCGTCGCGCTGGCAAAGACATCATGTTCGAAGGCGCCCAAGGTTCGTTGCTGGACATCGACCACGGCACCTACCCGTACGTGACCAGCTCCAATACCACCGCTGGCGGCGTTGCGACCGGTTCGGGCGTTGGCCCGATGTTCCTGGACTACATCTTGGGCATCACCAAGGCTTACACCACTCGCGTAGGTTCGGGTCCCTTCCCGACTGAACTGTTCGACGAAGTCGGTGCGCACCTGGCCAAGCAAGGTCACGAGTTCGGTGCTACCACCGGCCGTGCCCGTCGTTGCGGCTGGTTCGACGCCGTTATCCTGCGTCGCGCTATCGATGTGAACAGCATCTCGGGCATCTGCTTCACCAAGCTGGATGTGCTCGACGGTCTGGAAACCATCAACATCTGCGTCGGCTACAAAGATGCAGAAGGCAACGATGTTGCTCCGACTGACGCTGACAGCTACGTAGGCCTGCAGCCGGTGTACGAAGAAGTGCCGGGCTGGACCGAATCGACCGTGGGCGCCAAGACCCTGGAAGAACTGCCGGCCAACGCCCGTGCCTACATCAAGCGTGTCGAAGCACTGATCGGTGCGCCGATTGACATTATTTCGACGGGTCCTGACCGCAACGAAACCATCGTTCTGCGTCATCCGTTCGCTTAATAAGCTGTTGATGTAAAAAGAAAAGGGCTCCTTCGGGAGCCCTTTTTCGTTTCTGTTCGCCAAGCGGCACGACCCTTGCTGTGTTTCTTTCTTTCGCGGTGCTATCAAATTAATGGCACCCGTGGTGGAGGGATTCTTGATGTCTGCCGTTCTTTCGTTGTTACAAAGTCGTCTGTTGCGACCGGTGTTCGTTACCTTGGGTATCGCCCTTTTGGTGCAAGTGCTGGTGGCCGTCGCTCTAACCCGGAGCACCGTCACTGCGCTGGAGGCTGATTTGGGCAGTCGCCTGGGGATCGATAGCCAGAAGCTGTCTGGTGAGTTGGCCCAGGCAGGCAAGGAAGTCACTTCAAGCCTCGACAGTTTGTCTGCCAGCACCCGCCAGCGCCTGACGGCAGGCCTTTCCACACGCCTGCAGGAAGAACAGAAGCAGCTGCGTGCGACCCTGGAAAAAGACCTGAAGGACTCCGCCAATGACATGGCGCAACTGCTGGCCTCGGTGGCGCCCCGCGCCATGTGGGACAGCGATGTGCCCACATTGTCCGAGTTTGCTCGGCGCGCCCAGCGCAATCCCAACGTGCTGTTTGTGGTCTACGACGATGCGGCGGGTGAGCACCTGACCCGTTACCTGAACCGCGAAAATCCGATCAACAAGGCGCTGCTGGAAAAAGGCCAGGGCGACCGCGCCTTGGACAAAGTCCTGAATGCCGCGAAGAACGATCCTTCGGTGTTCTACGTTGAGGCCTCCATCAGCCCCAATGGCGTAGAAATCGGCAAGGTGCTCATGGGAGTATCGACTGCGTCGGTCGAAGCTGACCTGCAAGCACTGGACAAGCGTTTTGCCGCGCTGATTGCCAGTGGTGATCAGTTGGTCGGCGACAGTCTCAAAGGCGCAGCTGCGGACAGCGCTGCGGCAATGGGCGCGCGCCTGCAGTCGGCGCAAGCCACCGCAACCGAAATGACCGCCAACACCACTGGCGCCGTGCAGGAGGCTGCGGGCACGCTGCGCTGGCGTATCGGCATGGGACTGGCGCTGGTTGGTTTCGGCGTATTGGCATTGATCGCGGTCGTGCTCGGTCGCCGTGTGGTCAATCGCCTGAAGCTGCTGATTGCGGCCATGGACGACCTGGCTGCGGGGGAGGGCGACCTCACCAAGCGTGTGCAGATAAGTAGCAAGGACGAGATTGGCGACATGGCCTCGGCGGTCAATCGCTTTGTGGATAAGTTGCAGCCCATCGTGCGCGAGGCCGGGGACGTGGCCCAGCGTACCGGCGTGGAAATCGGCGCCATGACCTTGCGCAATGCCGGTGCCGATGCGGCCGCTGGCTTGCAGCGCGATGAAGTGGCCGAGAGCTTGCGTGCGCTGTCGCAAATGGCCGACGAGGCCCAGGCCGAAAGCCATGCCATGCAAGCGGCATTGCAACAGGTCGTTGATATTCGCCAGGCCACGGATGAAAACTCGCGAACGTCGGCCGAAGTCGGCAGTTTGATTGAGGCGCTGGCGGGGCAAGTCCAGGCCGGCTCCCAGGTGATCGAGCGGCTGGCTCAGCAAAGCGAACAGATCGAGGTGGTGTTGACGGTGATTCATGGTATCGCCGAGCAAACCAACCTGTTGGCCCTGAACGCGGCCATCGAGGCGGCGCGTGCCGGCGAGACCGGGCGCGGCTTTGCGGTGGTGGCGGACGAAGTACGTGCGCTGGCCAGTAAAACTCAAAGCTCCACCGGGGACATCCAGGCGCACATCGTGGCGTTGCAGCAGGGCGCGCGTGAGGCGGTGGAAACCATCGGCAAGGCCGGGCGCCAGGCGAATGAAGGGTTGCTGGTGCTGCGTGACAGCGTGCGCTTGCAGCAGACGGTCCAGGCTTCGGTTGAGCAAGTGCACGCAGCGATTGGCCTGGCCACCCGTGCCGCTGAGCATCAGGCCCAGGGCGCCCATGCAGTGCGCGGGCGGGTGGAGGTGATTCATGCCCAGGCCGAGCGTGCCGCGCAGGCGGTGGTTGAAACGACCGCCAGTGGCAAGGTGCTGGATGGGTTGGCGGCGCAGTTGAAGGCGAGTTTGGGGCAGTTTCGCGCCTAGTGTCGTCTGTTCGGGCCTCATCGGGGGCAAGCCCCCTCCCACCTGTTGACTGTATTTCAACCTGTGGGGGGGGGGGCGATAGCGATCTCAGCGGCTCAAGTACATTCGAGTGGTTAACAGATAGACCGGCAGCCCCGACACCAGAATCAGCAACGCCGCATAAGGCGCCGCGGCCGCGAATTCCACATTCGACGTATGCGACCACACTGCCGTGGCCAGTGTGTTCAGTCCCGTCGGACTGAGTAGCAGGGTCGCCGTCAATTCCTTCATCGCATCCAGGAACACCAGCGCAAACGCGGCCCCCAGTGCCGGGAAGATAATCGGCAAGGTCACCCGGCAAAACGCGCTGAACGACGAAGCGCCCAGCGTGCGCGCAGCTTCTTCCAATTGCGGCGCGGCCTTGTTCAATGCGGTGCGGATCGGCGCCTGGGCCAGCGGCAAAAACAGCAACGCATAGGCGATCAGCAGCAGAGCCGACGTCTGGTACAGCGCAGGCACGTAATGCAGGGCGAAATACACCAGCGTCAGCGCAATTACCAGGCCGGGCAGGGCGTGCAGCAGATACGGCAGGCGCTCAGCCCAGATCGCCAATTGACCTTTGTAGCGCACCACCAGCAACCCGACCGGTACGGCCAGTACCAGACACAATGCTGCGCCGCCGAGCGACAGGGCCAGAGAAGACAGCAGCGCCTCACTGATCTCGGCCACCGGAAACGCTGCCGACGAACCGACGGCCAACCAATAAGCGAGCATTCCCAGGGGGATGCCGCTGCCAATGATTGCCAGCGCCAGGCAATACACCTGGCCCAGCGGTGCCCATTTACCCAGCTTGACCTGCTCGGCATGCCGCGCCGCGCCCTGGCCGATACGTACGTGTCGGCCCTTGCCGCGCACGCGCAGCTCCAGCCATAGCAGGGTCAGGCACATCACCAGCAGCACTGCTGAAAGCATCGCGGCGTTGGCGTTACTGAATTCCAGCTCGAACTGCTGGTAAATCGCGGTGGTGAAGGTTTGCAGGCCGATGATCGACAAGGCGCCGAATTCCACCAGCATATGCAGCGCAATCAGCAATGCCCCCGCCAGCAGCGATGGCCACAGCAGCGGCAGCGTGACGCGCAAAAACACACCCCAGCGATTGAGTCCCAGCGTGCGAGCGGACTCTTCCAGGGAAGGGTCAAGGTTGCGCAATGTCGCCGCCACAGGCAGAAACACCAGCGGGTATTTGGACAGGCTCATCACCAGGATCGCTCCGCCCAGCCCTTCGAAGTTGGCGCTCAGCGACACCCAGGTAAAGCTGCTGACAAACGCAGGCACCGCAAACGGCAGGCACAGGATCACGCCCCAGGTGCGTCGTCCAGGCAGGTTGCTGCGTTCCAGCAGCCAGGCCAGGGACAGGCCGATTACGCCGCAGGTCACCGTCACCCCAACCATCAGCGCCAGGGTGTTGCGCAGCAGCCCGAACACATAAGGCCGCCACAGCAGATGCACAGCCTCCGCCCACCCGGCCTGCCAGGCTTTCAGGCCGACATAGGCCAGCGGCAACAGGCTCAGGCCAACCAGGAACAGTACCGGCAGCAGCAGCCAGATCGACGGGCGTTTGCGGCGGGGGCTGAACCCCGCAGCGGAGAGCGATGGGGTCATCAGTTCAAGCCAACGTCACGTTCCAGCTCCAGGGCTTCTTCGGCGTTGCCCAGGTCCGCAGGGGTGACTTTCGGCGGTTGCAGCTCGCTGAAAGGCTTTAGGCCGCGATTGGATTCCATGCCTTTGCGCAACGGATATTCCGCCGACGTATTGGTGATGACTCGCTGGCCTTCTTCACTGGCCATGAACGCCAGCAGTTGCTGGGCTTCCTTGGGGTGCTTGCTGGATTTCAGCGCGGCAGCGGACGACACGGTAATCAGGCCGCCAGCGTCGCCGTCGGTGAAATAGTGCAGTTGGGAGTCCAGGTTGGTTTTTTCTTTCTTCAGGGCGAACCAGTAGTAGTTGTTCACCAGGACGGTGGCGACTTCGCCGTTTTCCACGGCCTTCAGGGCGACCATGTTATTGCTGTACACCTTGCCGAACGCGCGCAGGCCGGTGAGCCACTCTTCAGCCGCTTCACGGCCGTGCAGCTTGATGATTGCCACGGCCTGTTCCTGGAACGCGCCGCTGGTCGGCACGAAACCGACTTTGCCTTGCCACTCGGGGCCGGCGAAATCCAGTACGGATTTGGGCAGGTCTTTCTCGGCAATCAATTTGGGGTTGAAGGCTACGACACGAGTGCGCGCAGTCACGCCCATCCAGTCGCCATTGCTGCCGACGTAATCCTTGGGCAGTACGTCGAGGGTGCTGGCATCGATCTTGGCCAGCAGGCCTTGCTCGCCGAGTTTGTTCAGTGGCGGAGATTCTTCGGTATAGATCACATCGGCGGGGGAGCGGTCGCCTTCTTCCACGACCTGGCTGGCCAGCTGGTTGCTGCTGCCTTTGCGCACATTGACGTGGATGCCGGTCTTGGCTTCGAAGGCCTTGGCGAGCTCATCGCCGACTTCTTTGTGCTGGCCGTTGTACAAGGTCAGGGAAACTTTGTCGGCAGAGTAAGCGACGGGCGAGAGCAGGGCCAGGCCGAGCAGAGTGATGGTCAGGCCACGCAGAAGGGATGTCTTGGGACGGGTATCGCGGATCATCATCCGGGGTTTTCCTCACTTGAGATGCAACAAATCATTGCAAGGATAAACGATAAAGTTTCTCAGGTGCGGCGTAGCAGCAAACGCTGGCAGAGTTTTTAAACCCCAGGAACGAAAAAACCCGCTTTCGCGGGTTTGATCTGAATTTGGTGCCCAGGAGAAGACTCGAACTTCCACGACCTTGCGATCACCAGCACCTGAAGCTGGCGTGTCTACCAATTTCACCACCTGGGCTTATCAAGCAACGTTGCCGCTGTTGATGGGGCGAACTATACGGCGGGCTTTTTGATCTGTAAACCCCTGATTCAAAAAAATAAAACGGGTTTTGCGTTAAAAATCAAAAGCCTGAAACGAAAAAACCCGCTTTCGCGGGTTTGATCTGAATTTGGTGCCCAGGAGAAGACTCGAACTTCCACGACCTTGCGATCACCAGCACCTGAAGCTGGCGTGTCTACCAATTTCACCACCTGGGCAGCATCAACAACGTTGCCGTCGTCGATGGCGCGCACTATACGGAGAGGCTTGTAGACTGTAAACCCCTGCCATGAAAAAAGCCTGGAAAATTTCGCCAATGGTCGTGCAAGGTGCGCACCGAGGGCTATAAAGGGCTTTTAAACGCTTGTTGATGCCTGAAATTTCCCGTTTCAATACGCGTATGCCAAACTAACCCGCATATAGACAAGGTGAAAACTCTCTAATGGCCGATTGGCAGTCCCTCGATCCCGAGGCCGCTCGTGAAGCGGAAAAATATGAAAACCCTATTCCTAGCCGCGAACTGATCCTGGCGCACCTCGCCGATCGGGGTTCGCCTGCTAGCCGCGAGCAGTTGGTTGAAGAATTCGGTCTGACCACCGAAGACCAGCTCGAAGCCCTGCGCCGCCGTTTGCGTGCCATGGAGCGCGACGCTCAACTGATCTACACCCGCCGTGGCACTTATGCGCCTGTGGACAAGCTCGACCTGATCCTCGGCCGCATTGCCGGCCACCGTGATGGTTTCGGCTTCCTGATCCCGGATGACGGCAGTGACGACCTGTTCATGAGCCCAGCGCAAATGCGCCTGGTGTTCGATGGCGACCGTGCCCTGGCGCGCGTTTCCGGCCTGGACCGTCGCGGTCGCCGTGAAGGCGTGATCGTCGAAGTGGTGTCCCGTGCCCACGAGTCCATCGTCGGCCGTTACTTCGAAGAAGGCGGTATCGGCTTTGTGGTGCCGGATAACCCGAAGGTCCAGCAGGAAGTGCTGATCACCCCGGGCCGCAATGGCGCTGCCAAGGTCGGCCAGTTCGTCGAGGTGAAAATCACCCACTGGCCAACTGCGCGCTTCCAGCCTCAGGGAGATATTGTTGAAGTGGTCGGCAACTACATGGCGCCGGGCATGGAAATCGACGTCGCGCTGCGCACCTACGATATTCCTCACGTCTGGCCTGAGGCCGTGCTCAAGGAAGCCGCCAAGCTCAAGCCTGAAGTGGAAGAGAAAGACAAAGAAAAACGCATCGACCTGCGCCATCTGCCGTTCGTCACCATCGACGGCGAAGATGCCCGCGACTTCGACGATGCGGTCTACTGCGAAGCCAGGCCTGGCAAGCTGCGCCTGTTCTCCGGCGGCTGGAAGTTGTTCGTCGCGATTGCCGACGTGTCCAGCTACGTGAAGATCGGTTCGGCCCTGGATAACGAAGCCCAGGTGCGCGGCAACTCCGTGTACTTCCCTGAGCGCGTGATCCCGATGCTGCCCGAGCAGCTGTCCAACGGCCTGTGCTCCCTGAACCCGAAAGTCGACCGTCTGGCCATGGTATGCGAGATGACCATCTCGAAAACCGGTGAAATGACCGATTACCAGTTCTACGAGGCGGTGATTCACTCCCAGGCGCGCCTGACCTACAACAAGGTCAGCACCATCCTAGAAACGCCGAAGACCAGCGAAGCCAAGGCCCTGCGTACCGAGTACGCTGGCGTCGTGCCGCACCTCAAGCAGCTCTACTCGCTGTACAAGGTGCTGTTGGGTGCTCGTCACGTGCGTGGCGCGATCGATTTTGAAACCCAGGAAACCCGGATTGTCTTTGGTTCCGAGCGCAAGATCGCCGCAATCACCCCGACCACACGTAACGATGCACACAAGCTGATCGAGGAATGCATGCTGGCGGCCAACGTGGCCACTGCTGAGTTCCTGAAAAAGCATGAGATTCCTGCGTTGTACCGCGTGCACGATGGTCCGCCGCCGGAGCGTCTGGAAAAACTGCGTGCCTTCCTCGGCGAGCTCGGCCTGTCCCTGCACAAAGGCAAGGACGGCCCGACGCCGAAGGACTACCAGGCCTTGCTGGCCAGCATCAAGGACCGTCCGGATTACCACGTGATCCAGACCGTGATGCTGCGCTCCCTGAGCCAGGCGGTGTACAGCGCTGACAACCAAGGCCACTTCGGCCTGAATTACGAGGCGTACACCCACTTCACCTCGCCGATCCGTCGTTACCCGGACCTGCTCACGCACCGCGCAATCCGCAGCGTGATCCATTCCAAGCAGAACACCCCGCACGTCAAACGCGCCGGTGCCATGACGATTCCGAAGGCGCGGATCTATCCGTACGACGAAGCGGCCCTGGAACAGTTGGGCGAGCAGTGCTCCATGAGCGAGCGCCGCGCCGACGAAGCCACTCGTGACGTGGTGAACTGGCTCAAGTGCGAGTTCATGAAAGACCGCGTTGGCGAGACCTTCCCGGGTGTGATCACCGCCGTGACCGGCTTTGGCCTGTTCGTCGAGTTGACCGACATCTACGTCGAAGGCCTGGTGCATGTCACGGCCTTGCCGGGTGACTACTATCACTTCGATCCTGTGCATCACCGCCTGGCGGGCGAGCGCACCGGTCGCAGCTTCCGTCTGGGCGATACCGTGGAAGTGCAGGTCATGCGCGTCGATCTCGATGAGCGCAAGATCGACTTCGGTATGCCAGACAAGCCAGCCGAACCAGTGGGTCGTAAAAAACGTGGCAGCGAAACCGCCGCGCCGGCTACCAAGGGCAAAGGCGCTCCTGCGAAAGCAGCGACCGCCGAGCCTGCGCCGGCCAAGGCCGGTCGCCGTTCCTCCGTCAAGGAAAAGGCCCCCGAAGCCTACCGCCCAAGCGACGCAGCGGCGAAAAACGCCGAACTGCGCAAGAGCCGCGAGTTGAAGCAGCAGTTGCTCAACGAAGCCAAAAGCGGTGGTAAAGCGGCGTCTGGGGGAAAGTCCCACGGGGCGGAAAAGCCGTCGAGCAAGCCAAGTAAACACCGTAAAGGCCCGCCAAAAGCGGGTTCGGCCCCTGCGAAAAGCGGCGGGTCGCGCAAACCTAAGGCCAAGTCATGAGTCTGGAAAAAATCTACGGCGTCCATGCCGTAGAAGCACTGCTGCGTCATCACCCTAAGCGTGTCAAGCAAGTGTGGTTGGCAGAAGGTCGCAGCGAGCCGCGCGTACAAGCGCTGGTCGAGCTGGCGACCCAGAACAAGGTCGCCATCGGCCAGGCCGAGCGTCGTGAAATGGACGTTTGGGTTGAAGGCGTTCACCAAGGCGTGGTCGCGGACGTAAGTCCGAGCCAGGTCTGGGGCGAAGCCATGCTTGACGAGCTGCTCGACCGCACCGAAGGCGCGCCGCTGTTGCTGGTGCTTGACGGCGTAACCGACCCGCACAACCTCGGCGCCTGCCTGCGTTCGGCCGACGCTGCCGGTGCGCTGGCGGTGATCGTGCCTAAAGACAAGTCCGCTACCCTGACGCCCGTAGTGCGTAAGGTCGCCTGCGGGGCGGCGGAAGTGATTCCGCTGGTGGCCGTGACCAACCTGGCGCGCACCCTGGAGAAACTCCAGCAGCGTGGCCTGTGGGTCGTGGGTACGGCGGGAGAGGCCGAGGTCAGTATTTATGACCAGGATCTCACCGGCCCGACTATCTTGATCATGGGTGCTGAAGGCAAGGGCATGCGTCGCTTGACCCGCGAGCATTGCGACTATTTGGTACACCTGCCGATGGCCGGTAGCGTCAGCAGCCTGAACGTGTCGGTGGCGACGGGCGTATGCCTGTTCGAAGCCCGGCGTCAGCGTGGCGTCAAGGTCAAGGCCAAGAAGTAATTCTGAGCCTGGCATAGATGCAAAATGTGGGAGGGGGCTTGCCCCCGATAGCGGTGGTTCAGTTACAGATGATGTGATTGACCATCAGCTATCGGGGCAAGCCCTCTCCCACATTTGGTTTGTGGTGTTCGGAAGGTTGTTCAAATAATCACCAATCACCTTGCGCCCGTTCTTCCCCTTCTCTACAATTGCGCCCCTTGCCCACCTGGCAGGCACGCATGTGCCTCCCCTGCGGCAAGATCCATAAGTGTCATTCACTCCTTGTCTGACCGTTTTTGAGCGGCAGGCTACAACCCGTAAGGAGCATTCATGCGTCATTACGAAATCATCTTTTTGGTCCACCCGGATCAAAGCGAGCAAGTCGGCGGCATGGTTGAGCGTTACACCAAGCTGATCGAAGAAGACGGCGGCAAAATCCACCGTCTGGAAGATTGGGGCCGTCGTCAACTGGCCTACGCAATCAACAATGTTCACAAGGCTCACTACGTGATGCTGAACGTTGAGTGCACTGGCAAGGCCCTGGCCGAGCTGGAAGACAACTTCCGCTACAACGATGCAGTGATCCGTAACCTGGTCATCCGTCGCGAAGAAGCCGTTACCGGCCAATCCGAGATGCTCAAGGCTGAAGAAAACCGCAGTGAGCGCCGTGAGCGTCGCGACCGTCCTGAGCACGAAGGCGCTGATAGCGCTGACAGTGATGACAGCGACAGCAGCGATAACGCTGACGAGTAATCCACGGACCTTATTAAGGAGCCTATCAAATGGCACGTTTCTTCCGTCGTCGTAAGTTTTGCCGCTTCACCGCTGAAGAAGTGAAGGAGATCGATTACAAAGATCTCAACACTCTGAAAGCCTACGTATCCGAGACCGGCAAAATCGTTCCAAGCCGTATCACCGGTACCAAAGCACGTTATCAGCGTCAGCTGGCCACCGCTATCAAGCGCGCCCGCTTCCTGGCCCTGCTGGCCTACACCGACAGCCACGGCCGCTGAGACCGGGCAGTCGACAAGTAGTAAGGGATTGAATGCATGCGCGCCTTAGCTGAGTTCATCATGCGCGGTCGTGTGCAGGCCACTCTGGTAGTGGCTGGATGTGCGGCATTGCCGTTGCTTTATTGGTTGGGTGCTGCCGCAGGTTGCCTTGTGCTGCTGCGGCGCGGTTTGAAGGACGCTCTTGGCGTTCTTGCCCTGGGTTTGTTGCCTGCCTTGATCTGGTGGCTGCAAATGGGTGATCCACGGGTACTTCTGGTACTGCTGGGGTCATCGAGCCTTGCGTTGGTTTTACGCGCAAGTGAGTCCTGGGTCCGCACGCTGCTGGTCAGCGTGGCATTGGGGTTGGTGTACTCAGTGATGCTTGGCGCGGCTTTCCGCCCGCAAATCGAGGCGCTGGCGCAGGAGATCGTCAAGATCCTGCCGCTGGCCCTCGGGGATCTCTACCAGCAATTGTCGGTAGATGAGCGAGCGCGGTTTGCGTCACTGATTGCCCCGGTCCTGACCGGCCTGATTGCGGCTTTGTTGCAGGTCGTCAGCGTGCTGAGCCTGATTCTTGGGCGTTATTGGCAGGCGTTGTTGTACAACCCGGGTGGTTTTGGTCGCGAGTTTCGCAGTATCAGAATTCCCGCGGGACCAGCGATGTTGCTGCTGGCGTGCATGGTTATCGGACCGAACTTCGGGACCCAGATGGCCTTGTTAGCGCCGATTTGCAGCGTGCCGCTGGTGTTTGCCGGGCTGGCCCTGATTCACGGGCTTGTTGCGCGCAAGCGCCTGGCCAGGTTCTGGCTGGTGGGGTTGTACGTCACGCTGTTGCTGTTCATGCAGCTGATCTATCCGTTACTCGTGGTCTTGGCCATTGTCGACGGCCTGATTGATTTTCGCGGTCGTCTGGCGCCGAAAGACGCCGATAACGCGAACGGTGAAGGTTAAAAGTTAGAGGATTTTCACATGCAACTGATCCTTCTGGAAAAAGTCGCCAACCTGGGCAACCTGGGCGACAAAGTGAACGTTAAGGCCGGTTACGGTCGTAACTACCTGCTGCCATACGGCAAAGCCACCGCTGCAACCGCTGCCAACCTGGCTGCGTTTGAAGAGCGTCGTGCTGAGCTGGAAAAAGCAGCAGCAGACAAAAAAGCTTCGGCCGAAACTCGCGCTGCCCAACTGGCTGAGCTGGAAGTGACTATCACTGCCACCGCCGGTGACGAAGGCAAGCTGTTCGGTTCGATCGGCACCCACGACATCGCTGATGCACTGACCGCCTCCGGCGTTGAAGTGCAGAAGAGCGAAGTTCGTCTGCCGAACGGCACCATCCGCAACGTAGGCGAATTCGACGTAGCCGTGCATCTGCACGCTGAAGTTGAAGCCACCGTACGCGTTGTAGTGGTAGCAGCTTAAGCAGCACCTAACTGACTGGCACCTCGCGTGTCAGCCAGTTAACATCGGGCACGATCCTGTTTACAGGTCGTGCCTTTTGTTTTTTTACGATCCCCAAATTCCAAGTGGCCATGAACGATATCTCCGCTCCTGAGCAATACGATCTGCAAACCGCTGCCCTGAAGGTGCCGCCGCATTCCATCGAGGCCGAACAGGCCGTGCTCGGTGGTTTGATGCTGGACAACAACGCCTGGGAACGCGTGCTGGATCAAGTCTCGGATGGCGATTTCTACCGTCATGACCACCGCCTGATCTTCCGCGCCATCGCCAAGCTGGCCGACCAGAACTCGCCGATCGACGTGGTGACCCTGGCCGAGCAGTTGGACAAGGAGGGTCAGACCTCCCAAGTGGGTGGCCTGGGTTACCTCGGTGAGCTAGCGAAGAACACGCCATCGGTCGCCAACATCAAGGCCTATGCGCAGATCGTCCGTGCGCGGGCCACGTTGCGCCAGTTAATCGGCATCGCCACCGAAATCGCCGACAGCGCCTTCAACCCGGAAGGTCGTACCGCTGAAGAAATTCTCGACGAAGCCGAACGGCAGATCTTCCAGATCGCTGAGGCACGGCCGAAAACCGGTGGCCCGGTCAGCGTCAACGACCTGCTGACCAAGGCGATCGACCGTATCGATACATTGTTCAACACCGACAACGCGATCACTGGTCTGTCCACCGGCTACACCGACCTGGATGGCATGACCAGCGGCCTGCAGCCGTCTGACTTGATCATCGTCGCCGGCCGTCCGTCCATGGGTAAAACCACATTCGCCATGAACCTCGTGGAAAACGCCGTGTTGCGCAGCGACAAGGCAGTGTTGGTTTACTCCCTGGAGATGCCAGGCGAATCGCTGATCATGCGTATGTTGTCGTCCCTCGGTCGCATCGACCAGACCAAGGTACGTGCCGGTCGCCTGGAAGACGACGATTGGCCGCGCCTGACCTCGGCGGTCAACCTGCTCAACGACCGCAAGCTGTTTATCGATGACACGGCGGGCATCAGCCCGTCGGAAATGCGCGCACGGACCCGACGCCTGGTGCGTGAGCACGGCGATATCGCCCTGATCATGATCGACTACCTGCAACTGATGCAGATCCCAGGTTCCAGCGGCGACAGCCGTACCAACGAGATTTCCGAGATTTCCCGCTCGTTGAAAGCCCTGGCCAAGGAATTCAACTGCCCGGTGGTTGCCCTGTCGCAGCTCAACCGTTCCCTGGAGCAGCGGCCGAACAAGCGCCCGATCAACTCCGACTTGCGCGAATCCGGAGCGATCGAGCAGGATGCTGACGTAATCATGTTCGTTTACCGGGACGAGGTGTATCACCCGGAAACTGAGCATAAAGGCATCGCTGAAATCATTATCGGTAAGCAGCGTAACGGCCCGATCGGTACCACGCGCCTAGCGTTTATCGGCAAGTACACCCGCTTCGAAAACCTGGCGCCGGGCAGTTACAACTTCGACGACGAGTAAAAACGTCGTCGCCAATTCCGACTGCAAAGGTCGGAATTGGTCAAAATTTGTGCTATATTCCGCGCCCGCGATTTTTCATCTCAACACCGGTCACCGTCATGCAAACAGCCAAGCCGTTATTTGACTATCCCAAGTACTGGGCCGAATGTTTCGGTCCTGCGCCATTCCTGCCGATGAGCAGGGAGGAGATGGATCAGCTTGGCTGGGATTCATGCGACATCATCATCGTCACCGGTGATGCCTACGTTGACCATCCGTCGTTCGGCATGGCGATCATCGGCCGGCTGCTGGAGTCCCAGGGCTTCCGCGTCGGGATCATTGCCCAGCCGAACTGGCAGTCCAAAGACGACTTCATGAAGCTCGGCGAGCCGAACCTGTTCTTCGGCGTCGCGGCCGGCAACATGGACTCCATGATCAACCGCTACACCGCCGACAAGAAAATCCGTTCCGACGACGCCTACACCCCTGGCGGCATGGCGGGCAAACGCCCGGACCGTGCGAGCCTGGTGTACAGCCAGCGTTGCAAGGAAGCCTACAAGAACGTGCCGATCGTGCTGGGCGGCATCGAAGCCTCCCTGCGCCGCATCGCCCACTACGACTACTGGCAGGACCGCGTGCGCAACTCGATCCTGATCGACGCCACCGCCGATATCCTGCTGTACGGCAATGCCGAACGGGCCATCGTCGAGGTTGCCCAGCGCCTGTCGTGGGGCCACAAGATCGAAGACATCATCGACGTGCGCGGCACCGCGTTCATTCGCCGTGACACGCCCGCCGGCTGGTACGAAGTGGACTCCACGCGCATCGACCGGCCGGGCAAGATCGACAAGATCATCAACCCGTACGTGAATACCCAGGACACCCAGGCCTGCGCCATCGAGCAGGAAAAAGGCCCGGTGGATGACCCGGAAGAAGCCAAGGTCGTACAGATCCTGGCCAGCCCGCGCATGACCCGCGACAAGACCGTGATTCGCCTGCCGTCGGTGGAAAAAGTCCGTGGCGATGCGGTGCTCTATGCCCACGCCAACCGCGTGTTGCACCTGGAAACCAACCCGGGCAACGCTCGTGCCCTGGTGCAGAAACACGGCGAAGTGGACGTGTGGTTCAACCCGCCGCCCATTCCGATGACCACCGAAGAAATGGACTACGTGTTCGGCATGCCTTACGCACGTGTTCCGCATCCTGTTTACGGCAAGGAAAAGATCCCGGCCTACGACATGATCCGCTTCTCGGTGAACATCATGCGTGGCTGCTTCGGCGGTTGCACCTTCTGCTCGATCACCGAGCACGAAGGCCGCATCATCCAGAACCGCTCCGAAGAGTCGATCATTCGCGAAATCGAAGAGATCCGCGACAAAGTCCCTGGCTTTACCGGCGTCATCTCCGACCTCGGCGGCCCGACCGCCAACATGTACCGCATCGCCTGCAAGAGCCCGGAAATCGAATCCGCGTGCCGTAAGCCATCGTGCGTGTTCCCGGGCATCTGCCCGAACCTGAACACCGACCATTCGTCGTTGATCCAGCTGTACCGCAGCGCCCGTGCGTTGCCGGGTGTGAAGAAGATCCTGATCGCTTCCGGCCTGCGCTACGACTTGGCTGTCGAGTCGCCGGAATACGTCAAAGAGCTGGTAACGCACCACGTCGGTGGCTACCTCAAGATCGCCCCGGAACACACCGAGGAAGGTCCGCTCAACCAGATGATGAAGCCGGGCATTGGCAGCTATGACAAGTTCAAGCGCATGTTCGAGAAGTACACCAAGGAAGCGGGTAAGGAGCAGTACCTGATCCCGTACTTCATCGCCGCCCACCCTGGCACCACCGATGAAGACATGATGAACCTGGCCCTGTGGCTCAAGGGCAACGGCTTCCGTGCCGACCAGGTGCAGGCGTTCTACCCGTCGCCGATGGCCACCGCCACCGCGATGTACCATTCGGGCAAGAACCCGCTGCGTAAGGTCACCTACAAGAGCGACGCGGTGACCATCGTCAAGAGCGAGGAGCAACGCCGTCTGCACAAGGCGTTCCTGCGTTACCACGACCCGAAAGGCTGGCCGATGCTGCGTGAAGCGCTGACCCGCATGGGCCGTGCCGACCTGATCGGGTCGGGCAAGGACCAACTGATCCCGCTGCACCAGCCGTCCACCGACAGCTACCAGAGTGCCCGGCGCAAGAACTCGACGCCGGCCGGCAGCCACAAGGTCGCCAAGGAAACCACCACCAAGATTCTCACCCAGCACACCGGCCTGCCGCCCCGTGGCAGCGACGGCAGCAACCCGTGGGACAAGCGTGAGCAGGCCAAGGCTGCGGCCCAGGCGCGTAACAAGCAGGCCGCCAAAGAGCGCACCGATGCGGCCAAGGGCAAGGGCGGCAAGCCTGCGCGCAAGCCGGTTGTGCCGCGTTGATCGCTGCCTGAATATGCAAAACGCCAGCTTCGTGCTGGCGTTTTGCTTTCTGGTCGGGGGTGAGCCTGTTTGGTAAGGTGGCGCCCATTAGATCGCTATCGGGGGCAAGCCCCCTCCCACACTGACGGTGTTTACAGACCCAAATGTGGGAGGGGGCTTGCCCCCGACGAGGCCCGATCTGCCACCCTCACTTTCAAGGACGAAACAACCATGGGCAACCCCCTGGCCGGCATCGGCATGGACTCCAACCGCTCCCAGTTCATGGCGCGCCAGCGCATCGAAAGCCAGATCAACCTGCCGCGCCTGTTCGCCGCCATCGACGCCGACCCCGGCATCGTCGGCGCGGGCGTGGTGTACATCGACGCCGACTTCAACATCATCACCCTGCGCGAGTTCAAGCCGATCTGCAGCATTAAGCCCAAGCGCATCATCTTGCGCGAGGCGCAGAAGTACATTGCGCCGACGCAGTTTGCTCAACATGTCGTGAGCAATCCTCGAGAGTCCCGACTGATTGGCGAATCCGTAAATACCGGAATCTCCTGCTTGGGCGCTGTCATCAGTTGGGTTGCGATCGCCAGTGGAACGATTCTGGTGCCTTTCAGTGCCGGCGCCAGTTCCGTCATCGTTGTGGTGGGGTATGCGGCTGCCGGTGCAAGTTCGCTTCAGTGTTTCAACGGCATTGCTCGAACAGCGCTGGAGGTAGCCAAACCTGAGGTAAAGGATTGGCTCGACAGTGAAGGTTGGTATCAGAATGCTTCCATTGTGCTGGACGCAGTATCACTGGCAGGCGTGGGCGCTTCGGCCCTGACGACGGTCAAGCTGGTCAGTGCCGCCAAAGCATCGACGGGTAAGAGCCTGCGTGACGTGCTTCGCGGGTTGAATCGACAGGAAAGAGCCAAGCTCACGAAAGAGCTACTGAGCATCAACCATCCTAGCTTGAGCGCAAAAATGCTCAAGTTGAAGCAGGCGTCGGGTGAACTCACCAAGCGTTTCACCCCTGCGCAGCTCAAGCACAGCACCACTACCCAGATCAAAGAAGTCCTGGGCGCCAGCGTAGGGTTTGGCGGGAGCGCGTACTCCGGAAACGTCAATACCATTGCGATAGGGGTGTACGAGGAAATAAATGAATGAACGAGTTGATGACGTTGCGAGACTTTTTCAGGCATTACTTTCTGACGTTTCTGGGCGGCGTATTCGCTGCGTACTTCTCGTTGGCGTTGGCTGTGGCGCTGGCGTTCGTCACCTATTTTCGGGATGTGCCGATGGCTCAAGTGGGGCTCGAGATCATAGTGGTCGGGGCGCTGCTCATTCTGTTGACGGTCCATAGCAACTTTATGATTTTGCGGGGACGACCCTCCTGGGTATGGGTGATGGTCGGTATCTACGTCGCCTGTCTACTGTTTGTATTTCCAATGGTTCAGTACCAGCCTCATAAAGTTCTCTATGGGTTGGCGCTGTTATTCCCGTTCCTCGGATTGTTGACACTTAACAGCAAGGTTCAACGAGAGATGCGTACAAAACTCGTTGGAATCCGCCGCCTGCGCCAAGCCGTCATTGCACAACGCAAAGCTCGCTGACTGGGTAGATTCACCACCTACGTTCGCACGTGCGCCACAAATATGTGCAACCCTCGCACCACGGCACCTGCGATGGCGCCGTTTTGGTGCTGTACTGCACCGGGTCTTACGATAAAGCGCAATGACCGCCGCAGTGGCATAAGTCTTGCGCGCGTTGTGTCCATGCCCTGGCTCGCAGGAGGCCGCCGTGTCGATTCATGTCGCGTTGCACCATGTTACGCATTACCGCTATGACCGGGCTGTCGAACTCGGCCCGCAGATCGTGCGTTTGCGCCCGGCCGCCCATAGCCGCACGCGGATTTTGTCCTACGCGCTGAAAGTGCTGCCCGAGCAGCACTTCATCAATTGGCAGCAGGACCCCCAAGGCAACTACCTGGCGCGCTTGGTGTTCCCGGAAAAGACCGATGAACTGCGGATCGAAGTGGACCTGGTCGCTGAGATGGCAGTCTTCAACCCGTTCGACTTCTTTCTCGAACCCTATGCCGAAAAAATCCCCTTCAGCTACGCCGCCGATGAGCAGCGTGAGCTGGCGCCGTACCTGGAAACCCTGCCGCTGACGCCGAAGTTTGCTGCCTACCTGGCCGGCATCGACCGCACGCCGTTGCCCGCCGTGGACTTCCTGGTGGGGCTCAACCAGCGCCTGGCCAATGACATTGGCTACCTGATCCGCATGGAACCGGGCGTGCAAACCCCGGAGTTCACCCTGGACAACGCCTCCGGCTCCTGCCGTGACTCGGCCTGGCTGCTGGTGCAATTGCTGCGCAACCTGGGGTTGGCGGCGCGGTTTGTCTCCGGTTATCTGATCCAGCTCACCGCCGACGTCAAAGCTCTCGACGGCCCGTCCGGCACAGAGGTGGACTTCACTGACCTGCACGCCTGGTGCGAAGTGTATTTGCCCGGCGCGGGCTGGATTGGCCTGGATGCCACCTCCGGGCTGTTCGCCGGTGAAGGGCATATCCCGTTGGCCTGTAGTCCTGATCCATCGTCTGCCGCGCCAATCAGTGGTTTGGTGGAACCGTGCGAGTGCGAATTCACCCACGAAATGTCGGTAGAGCGCATTTGGGAAGCCCCACGGGTGACCAAGCCCTACACCGAAGAGCAGTGGCTGGCGATTCAGGCGCTGGGCCGGCAGATCGATGGCGACCTGCTCAAGGACGACGTGCGCCTGACCATGGGCGGCGAGCCGACTTTCGTATCCATCGACGACCCCGACGGCGCAGAGTGGAACACCGCAGCCCTTGGCCCGGACAAACGTCGCCTGTCCGCCGAGCTGTTCCAGCGCATGCGCAAGCACTACGCGCCCAAAGGCCTGGTGCATTTTGGCCAGGGCAAGTGGTACCCCGGCGAGCAACTGCCGCGCTGGTCGCTCAACTGTTACTGGCGTCGAGACGGTGTGCCGATCTGGCACAACAGCGCGCTGATTGCCGATGAGCAAGAGGACTACGGTGCGGATGGCGTGATGGCCGGGCGTTTCCTGGCCAGTGTGGCCGAGCGCCTCAAGTTGCCGGCGCGTTTTGTGTTCCCGGCCTTTGAAGACAATTTTTACTACCTGTGGCGTGAAGGTGCGTTGCCACAGAACGTCACCGCCCAAGACCCTCGTTTGAGTGATGACCTGGAACGTGAACGCCTACGCAAGGTGTTCAGCCAGGGCCTGGATAAAATCATCGGCCAAGTGTTGCCGCTGGCGCGCACCGCCGCCAATGACCGCTGGCAGAGCGGGCGCTGGTACCTGCGCGATAATCACTGCCGCCTGGTGCCGGGGGATTCGCCGCTGGGCTATCGCCTGCCACTGGCGTCGCAGCCGTGGGTGACGGCGGCGGAGTATCCGTTCGTGCATCCCACCGATCCCAATCAGGATCAACCGCAGCTGCCGACCACCGCGCAATTGCAAAGCCACGGCGAACCCGCGCCGAGCGAGGACCGTGTGCCAGAGGTGGATGAATCCGCTGACTGGCTGACCCGCACTGCGCTGTGTGCCGAAGCCCGTGAAGGGCGGCTGTACCTGTTTATGCCGCCCCTGGAGCGCGTCGAGGATTACCTGGAGTTGGTGGCCGCCATCGAAGCCACCGCTGAAGAGCTGCACTGCCCGGTGCTGCTGGAAGGCTACGAGCCGCCGTTCGATATGCGCCTGAGCAACTTCCGGGTCACGCCGGACCCAGGCGTGATTGAGGTCAATGTGCAGCCGTCTGCGACCTGGGATGAGTTGGTCGAGCGCACCGAGTTTCTCTACGAAGAGGCTCGCCAGACTCGCCTGACCACCGAAAAATTCATGATCGACGGCCGCCACACCGGCACCGGCGGCGGTAACCACTTTGTGCTCGGCGGCGCCACGCCCAAGGATTCGCCGTTCCTGCGCCGCCCCGATTTGCTGCGCAGCCTGATCAGCTATTGGCATAACCACCCATCGTTGTCCTACCTGTTCTCCGGCCTGTTTATTGGCCCGACCTCCCAGGCGCCGCGGGTGGATGAAGCGCGCAACGATGCGCTGTATGAGCTGGAAATCGCCTTCGCACAAATGCCCGAGCCGGGTGAAGAATGCCCGCCATGGCTGGTGGATCGCCTGCTGCGTAACCTGCTGATCGACGTGACGGGCAACACCCACCGCGCCGAATTCTGCGTCGACAAGCTGTACTCGCCCGACGGCGCTACTGGCCGCCTGGGCCTGCTGGAGCTGCGCGCCTTTGAAATGCCGCCCCATGCGCGCATGAGCCTGACCCAGCAATTGTTGCTGCGGGCGCTGGTGGCGCGGTTCTGGCGTGAGCCTTACGCGCCGCCGAAACTGGCGCGCTGGGGCACCGAGTTGCATGACCGTTTCCTGCTGCCGCATTTTATCGAGCAGGACTTTGCCGACGTGATCGTCGAACTCAACGCCGCCGGTTACCCGCTGCGCGCCGAATGGTTCGCCGCACATCTGGAGTTTCGTTTCCCCAAGGTCGGCGATTACGCCGTCAGCGGTATCGAGCTGGAACTGCGCCAGGCCCTGGAACCCTGGCACGTGCTGGGAGAGGAGGGCGCAGTAGGCGGCACGGTGCGTTATGTGGATTCGTCCCTGGAGCGCCTGCAAGTGAAGTTGAGCGGGTTGCCACCGCAACGCTATCTGCTGACCTGCAACGGCATCCCGGTGCCGCTGCAACCCACCGGGCGCGTCGGCGAGTTTGTCGCGGGCGTGCGTTACCGCGCCTGGCAACCGGCCAACTGTCTGCAACCGACCATCCCGGTGCACGCGCCGTTGGTGTTTGACCTGCTCGACACCTGGATGCAACGCTCGTTGGGCGGTTGCCAGTACCACGTCGCGCATCCGGGCGGACGCAATTACGACAGCTTGCCGGTGAATGCCAACGGCGCTGAGAGCCGGCGGCAGGAGCGGTTTTTCCGCTTGGGGCATACGCCTGGAAAACTGCCGGTACCAAACCTGGAGATTAATGACGAGCTGCCGATGACTCTGGATCTACGACGTTTCTCCAATAAAAAAGACTGAATGCGATTTCACTGTGCCCTGGGCTTTTGTGGTGAGCGAGCTTGCCTCGCGCGGGGCAAGCCCGCTCACCACAAAAGCCCGGCGACCACAGGGGATTTGCAGTGTTTGTTGAGTTAATCTGAGCCCCTTTGCCTCTGCCGAGCGTTCCATGTCCGACTTGCTCGACCGTTACCCGCTGACTGCGGGCACTTATCACGAACTGCTGGATGGCAGTGGCGCGGTGCGTGCCCATTGGCAGCGCCTGCTTGATCACCTGCAACGCAGCACCCCCGCGCAACTGGCCCAGCGCCAGGCGCTCCTGACGCGGCAGATCCAGGAAAACGGCGTGACCTACAACGTCTACGCCGATCCCAAGGGCGCCGATCGTCCGTGGGAACTGGACCTGCTGCCCCATGTGCTGGCCGCCGATGAGTGGCAGCACCTGTCGGCCGGTATCGCCCAGCGGGCACGCCTGCTCAATGCGGTGCTCGCCGATCTGTATGGCCCGCAACGCTTGATCAAGGAAGGCCTGCTGCCGGCGGAGCTGGTGTTCGGGCATAACAATTTCCTCTGGCCGTGCCAGGGTATCCAGCCACCCGACGGTGCCTTCCTGCACCTGTACGCGGTGGACCTGGCGCGCACACCGGATGGGCGTTGGTGGGTGACGGCCGATCGTACCCAGGCGCCGTCGGGCGCCGGCTATGCGCTGGAAAACCGCACCATCGTGTCCCGCGCCTTCCCGGACTTGTACCGCGACTTGCAGGTGCAGCACCTCACCGGCTTCTTCCGCACGCTCCAGGAAACCCTGGCCCGCCAGGCTCCCGGCGATGACCAGCCACCGCTGATCGTGCTGCTCACGCCTGGCCGTTTCAACGAAAGCTATTTCGAACACCTCTACCTCGCGCGCCAGCTCGGCTACCCGCTGGTGGAAGGCGGCGACCTCACCGTGCGCGACAGCACCGTGTTCCTCAAGACGCTCAGCGGCCTGCGCCGGGTGCACGCGATCATGCGGCGTCTGGACGATGACTTCTGTGACCCGCTGGAACTGCGCACCGACTCGGCCCTCGGCGTGCCGGGCCTGCTGGATGCCGTGCGCCAGGGTAATGTGCTGGTGGCCAATGCCTTGGGCAGCGGCGTGCTGGAATCCCCTGGGTTGCTCGGCTTTTTGCCGAAGATCAACGAATTCCTGTTCGGCGAAACACTGATCCTGCCGTCCATCGCCACCTGGTGGTGCGGCGAAGCGCCGGTGCTCGCAGAAGCCTTGGAGAAACTGCCGGAGCTGCTGATCAAACCCGCGTTCCCCTCGCAGAGTTTCGCCCCGGTATTCGGTCGCGATCTGAACGATGAACAACGCGACGCCCTGGCCGAACGCATGCGGGCGCGGCCATACGCCTATGTCGCCCAGGAGCTGGCGCAACTGTCCCAGGCGCCGGTGTGGCACACCGTGGATGACCACCTGCAGCACCGCGCCATCGGCATGCGTGTGTACGCGGTGGCCAGTGACGAGGGCTATCGCGTATTGCCCGGTGGCCTGACCCGCGTGGCCGCCGAGGCCGATGCCGAAGTGGTGTCGATGCAGCGCGGCGGTGCGAGCAAGGACACCTGGGTACTCGGCGAGCGCGCCGCCGGTGGCGAGCAGTGGCGTGCCCAGCGCACGATTGGTGCCCACGACCTGGTGCGCCGCGATCCTTATCTGCCGTCACGGGTGGTGGAAAACCTGTTCTGGTTTGGCCGTTATTGCGAGCGCTGCGATAACAGCGCGCGCTGGTTGCGTATCGTGCTGGCGCGTTACGTCGACGGCGACGATCCCTTGGCGTTGCAGGCGGCGGTGGAGTTGGGCGAAAACCTGCGCCTGCTGCCCGAAGAGGGCGAATTGCCTGAGCGTCTGCTTGGCGCATTGCTCGGCGACGACTGGCCATCGAGCCTGCGCGCCAACCTGCAACGCTTGCAGTGGGCGGCGTCCCAGGTGCGTGGCAAGTTGTCCCGCGAGAACTGGCAGGCGCTGGTGGAGCTGCAACGCGAAGCCATGGAGCTGGAACGTGAAGCGCCGGACTTTGGCGAGCTACTCGATTTTCTCAACCGCCTGGTGATGTCCCTGGCGGCGCTGTCCGGCTTTGCCCTGGACGACATGACCCGTGACGAAGGCTGGCGTTTCCTGATGATGGGGCGGCGCATCGAGCGCCTGCAGTTCTTGAGCAGTAGCCTGGCAGCGTTCCTGCGGGGTGTGGCGGTGTTCGATCAGGCGGGGCTGGAGTGGTTGCTGGAGCTGGGTAACAGCAGCATCACCTACCGCTCGCGCTACCTGGCGGTGCCGCAATTGATCCCCGTGCTCGACCTGCTGCTGTTGGATGAGCAGAACCCCCATGCGGTGCTGTTCCAGCTCAAGCTGGTCAGCCGCACCGTGCGTCGCCTTAATGACGACTTCGGTGTCCCACGGGAAACCGGGCTGGCGCCCTTGGTGGAGCGTTTGGCGCGTTTCGACCTGGGCTGCCTGGAGAACCCGCTGTTTGGCGAGTCCGGCGTACGTGCCGCATTGGACGGTTTGGCCGACCTGCTGCAAGCGGTGGCCGACGAAAGCGGTCAAGTGTCGGATCGCTTGGCCCTGCGCCATTTTGCCCATGTGGATGATGTCAGCCAGCAAACGGTGTCGGTGTAATGAGCGCGCGCTATCAGATTTTTCACGATACCCACTACCACTACGACAGCCCGGTGTCCCTGGCCCAGCAGTTGGCGCACTTATGGCCACGGCCCTGTGCCTGGCAGCGCTGTACCTCGCAGCAACTGGATATCAGCCCGGAGCCGACCTCGCGCCGCGATGAGCTGGACGTGTACGGCAACCCGATCACTCGCCTGGCGTTCGAACGGCCCCATGATGAACTACTGGTCAACGCCGGGCTGACCGTGGAAGTACTGGCGCGGCCCGCGCTGGATTTCCAGCAGTCACCGGCCTGGGATCAGACCCGTGACAGCCTGACCTACAGCAGCCAGCCGATGACGGCTGAGCGAATCGAAGCCTGTCGGTATCGCTTTGAATCGCCCTACGTGCACTTGAAAAAAACCTTCGTCGAGTTCTCCGAAAGTTGCTTCCCGCCCGGTGAGCCGTTGCTGTTGGGCGTGCAGGCGTTGATGGAAAAGATCTTCAGCGAATTCACTTTCGATGCCGAAGCCACCCAGGTCGCCACGCCGCTGGTGGAAGTGCTGGAGCGCCGTCGTGGCGTGTGCCAGGACTTCGCCCACCTGATGCTTGCCTGCCTGCGCTCGCGGGGGCTGGCGGCGCGGTATGTCAGCGGTTACCTGCTCACCCAGCCACCGCCCGGCCAGCCACGGCTGATCGGCGCCGACGCGTCCCATGCGTGGGTCTCGGTGTTTTGCCCGGTGTCAGGCTGGGTCGATTTTGATCCGACGAACAATGTGCAGCCGGCACTGGAGCACATCACCCTGGCCTGGGGCCGGGACTTTTCCGATGTGTCGCCGTTGCGTGGGGTGATTCTGGGGGGAGGGAGCCATGACCCGGAGGTGCGGGTGACGGTGATGCCGCTGGAGTAGCGGTTGAGGAGGGTGAGCAGGGTGGGCCTGCTCACCACAAAAGAAATTATTCAGCCGGATCCTTTGGTGTTTCAGTCTCGTCGCTCGTTTCTTCAGCATCGACGTCCGGGTTCAGTGCGCCGGCTTCTTCGTCTGCAGCGGCTTTCTTGCGTTGCAGTTTTTCCTCTTTCTTCTGTTCCTTGGCCAAGTCTCTCTGACGTTTGGCGAAGGAGTAATTAGGTTTGGCCATGGGCGATCCTCTAGGGTCGAAGGTGAGGGTGGCGGCGCGCAGCTGCCTTGGGTCGCTATGGTAGCAGCTTAGCAGCGCGCTTTGCCTTCACTTACCGCAGGCGTACGCGGCCAGCAGGCCGTTGAACAGGTGATTGAGGCGCATGGTTCGGACTCCGGTGGGTAATGGGCCGATCATAGGGAGGTACTGCGACTTTGGCTGGTAGATTGTGTTGATAAGTCTGATAGCCTAAAGTTGTATACAATCTGTTGATTCAGATCATAAGAATTCAAGCCTGTTTGATGCACCCTTATCGCAATCCGCGTTTTTTAAACCCTGCCTTGGAGATTCACATGTTTGCCAAACTCGTTGCTGTTTCCCTGCTGACTCTGGCGAGCGGCCAGTTGCTTGCCGCAGAGTGCAAGGTCATCGTCGACTCCACTGACCAGATGTCCTTCAATACCAAGGAAGTCGTGATCGACAAGAGCTGCAAGACGTTCACTGTCGAACTGACTCACTCCGGCAACCTGCCGAAAAACGTCATGGGCCATAACTGGGTGCTGACCACTGCCGCCAACATGCAACCCGTTGCCACTGAAGGCATGGCCGCTGGCATCGACAAGAACTACCTGAAAGAAGGTGACGACCGCATCATCGCCCACACCAAGATCATCGGTGCCGGCGAGAAAGATTCGGTGACGTTCGATGTGTCGAAGCTGGCAGCCGGGACCGACTACGCGTTCTTCTGCTCGTTCCCAGGCCACATCTCGATGATGAAAGGCACGGTGGTCGTCAAGTAACACCGCGTTATCGTTCATCGGGGGCAAGTCGAATCGTCGCACCGCCCCTCCCACATTGGATCGCATTTCAAAAGGTGGGAGGGGGCTTGCCCCCGATGACTATCTGACAGTCACTACAAAACTGCCTGACTCACCTCAAGGCGCAAACGGCATCACCCGCTTGTGCTCAGTCTTGCGATACGTCTCGCAGATAATCCTGAACGCTTCCTCGCGCACCGCTTCACCGTGCAGGAACGCGTCAATCTCCGCATAGGTCACGCCATGTGACGCTTCATCCGGCTTGCCTGGCGACAGGTCTTCGAGGTCGGCAGTCGGGATCTTCTCCACCAACGATTCCGGCGCGCCAAAGTGCCGTGCAATCGCACGCACCTGGTTCTTCACCAGCCCGCTCAAAGGCGCCAGGTCGCACGCACCGTCACCGAACTTGGTGAAAAAGCCCATCACCGCTTCCGCCGCGTGGTCGGTGCCAATCACCAGGCCACCGGCCGCGCCGGCGATGGTGTATTGCGCCACCATGCGCATGCGCGCCTTGGTGTTGCCCAGTACGAAATCGCGGGACACCGCCGCCTTGCCTTCGAACGCAGCCACTTCACTGGCCAGGGCTTTCACCGCCGGGCCGATGTTCACGGTGTGGCGCTCGTCCGGCTCGATAAAGTCCACCGAGGCCTGGGCGTCGATTTCGTCGAACTGGGTGTCGTAAGGCAGGCGCACTGCGATAAAACGGTAAGCCTCGTCACCGGTGCTGGTGCGCAGGTCCTGCATCGCACGTTGGGCCAACAGGCCGGCGGTCAGGGAATCGACGCCGCCGCTGATGCCCAGTACCAATGCCTTGAGCCCGGAGTTGCGCAGGCAATCCTGGATAAAAGCCACGCGGCGGGCCACTTCGGCCTCAAGGTCGGCCTGGTTGTTGAACGGCGCTTGCACCTTGAGTTGCTGCGCAATCTCACGCTGTACGGCTTGCATGATTCACTCCTTGCTGGAAATGGCAGGTACTTTGAAAACATGACGCAAATAGGCGACAAAATTCGGGTCGGTGCAGTGGGTCTTGCCCGCTTCATCGGAGATTTTGGCGACGGGCTGGCCATTGCACGCGGTCATTTTAAGCACGATGCTCATCGGTTCCACCCCTGGAATATCGCAGGTCAGGTTGGTGCCGATGCCAAAGCTCACATTAATGCGACCGCGCAGCGCCCGGAAAATCTCCAGGGCCTTGGGCAGCGACAGGCTGTCGGAGAACACCAGGGTCTTGCTCATCGGCTCGATCCCCAGCTTGTGGTAGTGGGCGATGGCTTTTTCGGCCCACTGCACCGGGTCACCGGAGTCGTGGCGCAGGCCGTCGAACAGCTTGGCGAAGTACAAGTCGAAGTCGCCGAGGAACGCATCGGTCGTGATGCAGTCGGTCAGGGCGATGCCCAGAAGGCCCCGGTATTCGCGGACCCAGCAATCGAGGGCGGCGATCTGGCTGTCGATCAGGCGCGGGCCGAGTTGCTGGTGGGCCATGATCCATTCGTGGGCCATGGTACCCAGGGGCTTCATGTCCAGCTCGCGGGCCAGGTGCACGTTGCTGGTGCCGACGAAGCGCCCTGGGAAGTCGTGCTTGAGTACAGTGACCACTTCTTCCTGCACCCGGTACGAGAAGCGTCGGCGCGTGCCGAAGTCGGCCACTTGCAGTTCCGACAGTTCCTCGCTGCTGGCATTCGCCGTCAGCCAGTCGAACTTGCGGTACAGCTGCTCGCGGGCCTGTTCGAGGATCACTGTCTGGTAGCGGTAGCGGTTACGCACTTCGCTGACGATGGCCAGCATCGGCACTTCAAACAGGATCACATGCAGCCACGGGCCGCGCAGGCGGATAAACAACTCGCCGTTTTCGATGCCGGTCTGCACATAACGCAGGTTGAAGCGGAACAGCCCGAGGAAACGCAGGAAGTCCGGCTTCATAAAGCTGATGCGTTCCAGGAAGCCCAATTGGTCCGGACTCAGGCTCAGCTCGGCGAGGCGCTCGATCTGGTAGCGGATCTCCGCCAGGTAGGGGCGCAGGTCTTCACTGTTACGGCAACGAAACTCCCATTCAACTTCCACGTTCGGGTAGTTGTGCAGCACCGCCTGCATCATGGTCAGCTTGTAGAAGTCGGTGTCGAGCAGGTTCTGCACGATGCGATCGGCAAACACACTCTCGCTCATAACGGGAATCTCCAGACGGGTCGGCGTTGGGCGCCGGCCTTTACGCACAATTAAGGAAGGGGGCTAGTGGCGCATAGACCCGTGGGGTTTTGCCAGTGATTTTTTTGGGTGTGGCTACTGGCCTCATCGGGGGCTTGCCCCCGATGGCTATCTTTCAGGCACTAAATAACCTGCTCCATCATCCACTTCACAAAATCGCGCACCTTGGGCACCTCTGCCGAATGCTCCGGATACGCCAGGTAATACGCATCCTGGCTCGGCATCGCATGCTGCCAGGGAATCACCAGCTTGCCGTCGGCCAATTCCTCTTCCACCAAAAACCGCGGCAACAGCGCCACGCCACAGCCGACCTGCGCTGCACGAATGCACATATAAAAGGTGTCAAAACGCGGCCCGTGGTAGCTGTGTTCAGTCTGGTAACCCTGGCTGGCGAACCAGTCATGCCAGCCCTGGGGGCGCGAGGCGTTTTGCAGCAGCACCAGTTCGCTCAGTTGCGTGGGGTCGGTGAAGGGCGTGGCGGGCAGGCTCTCGGGTGCGCACACCGGCACCAGTTCTTCACTGAACAGCTTCAGGCTCTCGGTGCCGGGGCGTGCGCCCTGGCCGAAGTAGAAGGCCAGGTCGGCCTTGCCTTGCAGCAGTTCGTCCGGCTCCTGCTCGTTGCACAGGTCCAGATGGATCTGCGGGTGACGCAGCCGCCAGCCCTTGAGGCGCGGCACCAGCCAGCGCGCGCCGAAAGTGTAGGGCGTGGACACGCGCAACACTTCGGTCTCGCCGCCGTAGGAGCGCAGGTAATGGGTGGACATCTCCACTTGCGTGAGGATCTTGCGCACTTCCACCAGGTACAGGTCGCCTGCCGGGGTCATCTGCAGGCGGCGACGCACGCGGCGAAACAGCAGGTGTTGCAGCAGTTCTTCCAACTGCGCCACTTGCTTGCTGACCGCGCTCTGCGTGAGGTTCAGCTCTTCGGCGGCGCGGGTGAAGCTCAGGTGGCGGGTGGCGGCTTCGAAACACTGCAGGGCGGTGATCGAGGGCAAATGTCTTTTGTTCAGCACGGCGTGCCTCTTTTTATGCTTTGCATGAATAAACGGAATGATATCTCGCCTAATCGTCGTTTGTTGGCAAGTCTTGGGCCAGCTACAAATAAGGCCTGGATCGCCGTGCGTGGCGCGGTGCGATTTTTTGTCTGCAGATTGAAGGAGTGACCCATGGTTGCCGCATTGCTTGATCGTCTCGGGGTAAACCCGGCGCTGTACCAGGCGGGTAAACAGCCCGTGCATTCGCCGATTGATGGCAGCCGTATCGGCAGTGTGCACTGGGAAGGTGCCGCCGAGGTGGAGCAACAGGTCAGTCGCGCCGAGCATGCATTCGACGCCTGGCGCAAAGTGCCGGCGCCGCGTCGGGGTGAGCTGGTGCGTCAATTCGGCGACGTGCTGCGCGAATACAAGGCCGACCTGGGCGAGTTGGTGTCCTGGGAAGCGGGCAAGATCACTCAGGAAGGCCTGGGTGAAGTGCAGGAAATGATCGACATCTGCGACTTCGCCGTCGGCCTGTCGCGCCAGCTGTACGGCTTGACCATCGCCTCCGAACGTCCGGGCCACCACATGCGTGAAACCTGGCACCCGCTGGGCGTGGTCGGCGTGATCAGCGCTTTCAACTTCCCCGTTGCGGTGTGGGCGTGGAACACCACTCTGGCGTTGGTGTGCGGCAACGCCGTGATCTGGAAACCCTCGGAAAAGACCCCGCTCACCGCCCTGGCGTGCCAGGCGCTGTTCGAGCGCGTGCTGAAGAAATTCGACGGTGCCCCTGAGTATTTGAGCCAAGTGATCATCGGTGGCCGCGATGCCGGCGCCGCGCTGGTGGATGACCCGCGTGTCGCGCTGATCAGCGCCACCGGCAGCACGCGCATGGGGCGCGAAGTGGCACCTAAAGTCGCCGCACGTTTTGCCCGCAGCATCCTCGAACTGGGCGGCAACAACGCCATGATCCTCGGCCCAAGCGCCGACCTGGACATGGCTGTGCGCGCCATTCTGTTCAGCGCCGTCGGCACCGCCGGCCAGCGTTGCACCACCCTGCGCCGCCTGATCGCCCATGAGTCGGTCAAGGCAGAGATCGTCACCCGCCTCAAGGCCGCGTATTCCAAAGTGCGCATCGGCCACCCGCTGGAAGGCAACCTGATCGGCCCGCTGATCGACAAACACGGCTTCGATAATATGCAGGACGCCCTGGAGCAGGCCTTGAGCGAAGGCGGCAAGGTGTTCGGCGGCAAGCGCCAGTTGGAAGATAAATTCCCCAACGCCTACTACGTGTCGCCAGCGATTGTGGAAATGCCCGAGCAAAGCGACGTGGTGTGCACCGAAACCTTCGCGCCGATCCTCTACGTGGTTGGCTACAGCGATTTCGCCGAAGCCCTGCGCCTGAACAACGCCGTGCCCCAAGGCCTGTCGTCGTGCATCTTCACCACAGACGTGCGCGAGGCCGAGCAATTCATGTCGGCCGTGGGCAGTGACTGCGGCATCGCCAACGTCAACATCGGCCCGAGCGGCGCGGAGATTGGCGGTGCGTTTGGCGGCGAGAAAGAGACCGGTGGCGGGCGTGAGTCGGGTTCGGATGCGTGGCGTGGGTATATGCGTCGGCAGACCAATACGGTGAACTACTCGCTGGAATTGCCGCTGGCCCAGGGCATTACCTTCGACTAAACCACTGTCGAAACGCGGTTGAAAATGTGGGAGGGGGCAAGCCCCCTCCCACATGTGACCGCATTGCACATCAAGATTGTTGTTTGTTAGGTCTCACCGGAGTCTGGCAATGGCACTACGCGAAACATGTTTGTGGGAACACCTCACCCCCAGCCGGCCGGATCGCGCCGCGCTCAAGGGCGAGTTGAAAGTGGACGTGTGCGTGATCGGCGCCGGTATTACCGGACTTGCGGCCGCCATTCACCTGCTGGAGCAGGGCAAAAGCGTCGCCGTGCTGGAAGCCCATCGCACCGGCCACGGCGGTTCAGGTCGTAACGTAGGGTTGGTGAACGCCGGGTTGTGGATCCCGCCGGATGACATCGAGGCCGGTTTCGGCGAAGCGGTGGGCAGTCAGCTCAACCGCATGCTTGGCGCAGCACCTTCGCTGGTGTTCAGCCTGATCGACAAATACAACATCGATTGCCAACTGCGCCGCGAGGGCACCTTGCACATGGCGCACAACGCCCGTGGCGAGGCGGATTTGCGCAGTCGTGAAGAACAATGGAAACGCCGCGGCGCGCCGGTCGAGCTGCTCACCGGCCAGGCCTGCGAGCACGCCACCGGCACTAAAAAGATCGCCGCCGCCTTGCTGGATCGGCGGGCGGGTACCTTGAACCCGATGGCCTACACCTCTGGGTTGGCCAATGCTGCGGTCGGGCTTGGTGGACAACTGTTCGATCATTCGCCGGCCACCCGATTGGAACGCCAGGGTGCGCAGTGGTCGGTGCAGACCCAGCACGGTGCAGTGCAGGCAGCGCAGGTGGTGATTGCCTCCAATGCCTACACCGAAGGCGAATGGACCGAGCTGCGGCGTAACTTTTTCCCCGGTTATTACTACCAGGTCGCCTCGGCCCCGCTCACCGATGACGCCGCCCGGCAGATACTCCCCGGCGGCCAGGGTTCGTGGGACACGCGCCAGGTCTTGAGCAGCATCCGCCGCGATGCCGAGGGTCGTTTGTTGCTTGGCAGCCTGGGCAATGGCAACCAGAAACCGGCGTGGTTTCTCAAGGCGTGGGCCGATCGGGTGCAGCAGCACTACTTCCCCTACCTCAAATCGGTGCAGTGGGAGTTCACCTGGACCGGCTGCATCGCCTTCACTCCCGATCACCTGATGCGCTTGTTCGAACCGGCCCCTGGCCTGGTCGCCGTCACCGGCTATAACGGGCGTGGCGTGACCACCGGCAGTGTGGTCGGCAAGGCGTTCGCCGACTACTTGTGTCACCAGGATCCCCAGGCCCTGCCGATTCCCTTCGCGCCGATGCAACCGCTGGCCGGCGTGGGCTTGCGCAGTTGCCTGTATGAGGCCGGGTTCTCGCTGTATCACGCCGGGCAATGCCTGAGGATCGTGATCTGATCAGCGAAATACCGCTCAGAAGCCTGCATTTTCTTAGCCGGCTACTAATCTGTATTGGTGCAGGTCGTAGCAGTTGCGCACTGTAAATGTGCAGTTCCGTTACGCATGCTGTTACAGGTGCAGGGGCTGCGGTTTATCCATCCGGTTGCAGGTGGCACCTGCCAGGGTTGTACTTTTTAAGGGGGTTGGTTGCACCTCTGTAGGCTAGACGGTTGCACGTGCTGGCGAGTCGAGTCGAAACGCCAGTAATAACAATGACACGGTGTCTTTTTGAAGAATAAAAACGTAATGGCACGGGGCTTGCTCTGAGCTTTCAGTGAAAAGTTTGAATGCAAGTTGTCGTGCCAAAAATCAAAAATATCGGAGCACCACTCATGTCCCAGACGTTTTACAAGAAAGGTTTTCTGGCCCTCGCCGTTGCAGCGGCGCTGGGTGTTTCTACGTTTGTTCAAGCTGATGTGAAGATTGGCGTAGCGGGGCCCATGACGGGCGCCAACGCCGCTTTCGGTGAGCAGTACATGAAGGGTGCCCAAGCGGCAGCCGATACGATCAACAAGGCTGGCGGCATCAACGGCGAGAAAATCGTGCTGGTTGCCGGTGACGATGCGTGTGAGCCAAAACAAGCCGTGGCCGTGGCCAACCGCCTGGCTGACCAGGACAAAGTGATCGGCGTGGTCGGGCACTTCTGCTCGTCCAACACCATCCCAGCCTCCGAGGTGTATGACGAAGCGGGCATCATCGCCATCACCCCAGGCTCCACCAACCCACAAGTTACCGAACGCGGCCTGGGCGCCATGTTCCGCATGTGCGGCCGTGACGACCAGCAGGGCATCGTCGCCGGCGACTACATTGTCGACGTGCTCAAAGGCAAGAAAGTCGCGGTCATCAACGACAAGGACACCTACGGCAAAGGCCTGGCCGACGCCACCGCTGCCCAGTTGACCAAGCGCGGCGTCAAGCCGGTGCTCGAAGAAGGCCTGACCCGTGGCGAGAAAGACTTCAGCGCCCTGGTGACCAAGATCCGTTCCACCGGCGCGGACGTCGTGTACTTCGGCGGCCTGCACCCGGAAGCCGGCCCGCTGGTTCGCCAGATCCGTGAAGCCGGCCTCAAGGACGTCAAGTTCATGTCCGATGACGGCATCGTGACTGACGAACTGGTGGCCACCGCTGGCGGCAAGCAGTACGTCGACGGCGTGTACATGACCTTCGGCGCCGACCCGCGCCTGCTGCCGGACAGCAAGGCTGTGGTGGAAGAGTTCCGCAAGAACGGCACCGAGCCCGAAGGCTACACCCTGTACGCCTACGCATCGGTCCAGGCCCTGGCTGCCGGCTTCAACGGTGCCAAGTCCAACAAAGGCGAAGACGCCGCCAAATGGCTCAAGGCCAACCCGGTCCAGACCGTGATGGGCAAGAAGGAATGGGACGGTAAAGGCGACCTGAAAATCTCCGACTACGTGGTTTACCAGTGGGATAAAGAAGGCAAGTACCACCAGTTGGAAAAGCAGAAGTAATCCATGTGGGAGGGGCTTGCCCCCGATGCGGTGGGTCAGTTGAACAACTGTTGACTGACACTCCGCTATCGGGGGCAAGCCCCCTCCCACAAGGGGACCGTGTTCTGATCGAGATCTGTCTTTTCCTCCAGAAGCGCCGCACACCCACCGGTGTGCAGGTGCTCACCGCGTGAGATTGCGTTATGGATGGTATTTTCCTGCAGCAACTGGTCAACGGCCTGACCCTCGGGTCGGTCTATGGCCTGATCGCCATCGGCTACACAATGGTCTATGGCATCATTGGCATGATCAACTTCGCCCACGGCGAGGTTTATATGATTTCCGCTTACCTCGCGGCGATCAGTCTGGCACTGCTGGCTTACTTCGGCATCGAATCCTTCCCGCTGCTCATTCTCGGCACTCTGATCTTCACCGTGGTCGTCACCGGCGTGTACGGTTGGGTCATCGAGCGTGTCGCCTATAAACCACTGCGTAACTCCACCCGACTGGCCCCGCTGATCAGCGCCATCGGTATCTCCCTGATCCTGCAGAACTACGCGCAGATCGCCCAGGGTGCGAAACAACAAGGCATTCCAACCCTGCTGGCTGGCGCCTGGCGCGTCGACATCGGCACCGGCTTCGTGCAGCTCACGTACACCAAGGTATTCATCCTCGTGGCGGCCTTCGCCGGTATGGCGTTGCTCACCTACATCATCAAGTACACCAAGCTCGGTCGCATGTGCCGCGCAACCCAGCAAGACCGCAAGATGGCTTCGATCCTGGGCATCAACACCGACCGCGTGATCTCCTACGTGTTTGTCATCGGTGCCGCCATGGCCGCATTGGCCGGCGTGCTGATCACCCTCAATTACGGCACTTTCGACTTCTATGCCGGCTTCATCATCGGCATCAAGGCATTTACCGCAGCGGTACTCGGCGGCATCGGCTCCCTGCCTGGGGCGATGTTGGGCGGGATCATCCTGGGTATTTCCGAGTCGCTGTTCTCGGGGTTGATCAACTCTGACTACAAAGACGTATTCAGTTTCTCCCTGCTGGTGGTGATTCTGATTTTCCGTCCCCAGGGCCTGCTGGGTCGCCCGCTCGTGGCTAAGGTGTAAACATGTCTGCTGCCAAACCTATCGATATCAAGAAAAGTGTCGTCGATACGATCCTTGCCGGGCTGATTTCGCTGATCGTGTTCGGTCCGATCGTCGGCGTGGTCCTCGACGGCTACAGCTTCAACCTGGAACCCGCGCGCGTGGCCATCCTGGTCGCCATCGTGATGGTCGGGCGCTTTGCCCTCAGCCTGTTCCTGCAAACCCCCAAGGGCCTGAAGATTCTGCAGGGCTTCGAGAGCAGTGGTTCCGGCGTGCATGTGCTGCCACCGGACTACAAGTCGCGGCTGCGCTGGATCATCCCGGCATTGATCGTGATCGCCATCGTGTTCCCGATCTTCGCCAACAAGTACCTGCTGACCGTGGTGATCCTCGGCCTGATCTACGTGTTGCTCGGCCTGGGCCTGAACATCGTGGTCGGCCTGGCCGGCTTGCTCGACCTGGGTTACGTGGCGTTCTACGCCATCGGCGCCTACGGCCTGGCGCTGGGTTATCAGTATCTCGGCCTGGGTTTCTGGAGCGTGCTGCCCCTGGCGGCCATCGCGGCGGCGCTGGCGGGGTGCATACTCGGCTTCCCGGTATTGCGAATGCACGGTGACTACCTGGCCATCGTGACCTTGGGTTTCGGTGAGATCATCCGTCTGGTGCTCAATAACTGGCTGTCGTTCACCGGTGGCCCGAACGGCATGCCGGTGCCTTCACCGACGTTCCTCGGCCTGGAGTTCGGGCGCAAGGCGAAGGAGGGCGGGATTCCGTTCCACGAATTCTTCGGCCTCGATTACAACCCCAACATCAAGTTCATGTTCATCTACATCGTGCTGTTCCTGGTGGTGCTGGCTGTGCTGTACATCAAGCACCGCCTGACGCGCATGCCGGTCGGCCGCGCCTGGGAAGCCCTGCGTGAAGATGAAATCGCCTGCCGCTCCATGGGCCTGAACCACGTGCTGGTCAAACTCTCGGCGTTCACCATCGGCGCTTCCACGGCGGGGTTGGCCGGGGTGTTTTTTGCCAGCTACCAGGGCTTCGTCAACCCGTCGTCGTTCACGTTCTTCGAGTCGGCGCTGATCCTGGCCATTGTGGTCCTGGGCGGCATGGGCTCGACGGTCGGCGTGGTGATCGCGGCGTTCGTGCTGACCGTGGCGCCGGAGTTGCTGCGCAGCTTCTCTGAGTACCGCGTACTGCTGTTTGGTGTGTTGATGGTGGTGATGATGATCTGGCGACCACGCGGCTTGATCCGGATCAGCCGTACCGGTGTGACCCCACGTAAAGGAGTGGCGCCATGAGCAAGGAAGTCGTCCTGTCCGTGGAACATTTGATGATGCACTTTGGTGGCATCAAGGCTTTGAGCGATGTGAGCCTCAAGGTCGAACGCAACTCGATCTTCGCCCTGATCGGTCCTAACGGCGCCGGCAAGACCACGGTGTTCAACTGCCTCACCGGTTTTTACAAAGCCAGCGGCGGCAAGATCGAACTCAACGTGCGCGGCAAGCAGACCAACGTGATCCAGCTGCTGGGCGAGCGCTTCAAGGCCGTCGACTTTGTGTCGCCAAAAAGCTTCCTCAGCCGCGTGTACTACAAAATGTTCGGCGGCACCCACCTGGTCAACCGTGCAGGTCTGGCGCGGACGTTCCAGAACATTCGCCTGTTCAAGGAAATGTCGGTGCTGGAAAACCTGCTGGTGGCCCAGCACATGTGGGTCAACCGCAACATGCTCGCTGGCATCCTCAACACGAAGGGCTACCGCAAGGCCGAAAGTGACGCGCTGGATTGCGCGTTCTACTGGCTGGAAGTTGTTGACCTGGTGGACTGCGCCAACCGCCTGGCCGGTGAGCTTTCCTACGGCCAGCAGCGCCGCCTGGAAATCGCCCGCGCCATGTGCACCCGGCCGCAGATCATCTGCCTGGACGAACCCGCCGCGGGCCTCAACCCCCAGGAAACCGAAGCCCTCAGCGCGATGATTCGCCTGCTGCGCGACGAACACGACCTCACGGTGGTGCTGATCGAACACGACATGGGCATGGTGATGAGTATTTCCGACCACATCGTGGTGCTGGACCACGGCAACGTAATCGCCGAGGGCGGGCCGGAAGCAATCCGCAACGACCCGAAAGTGATTGCCGCTTACCTGGGCGCCGACGAAGAGGAGCTGGTATGAGCGGGCCTATCCTCGAAATGAAAGACCTGGACGTGTTCTACGGCCCGATCCAGGCCCTGAAAAAAGTCTCGCTGCACATCAATGAAGGCGAAACCGTCAGCCTGATCGGCTCCAACGGCGCGGGTAAGTCCACGCTGCTGATGTCGATCTTCGGCCAGCCTCGGGCTGAGTCGGGGCAGATTCTGTACAACGGCGTCGACATTACCCACAAGTCGTCCCACTACATCGCCTCCAACGGCATCGCACAGTCGCCGGAAGGGCGGCGGGTATTCCCTGACATGACCGTCGAGGAAAACCTGCTGATGGGCACCATCCCGATTGGCGACAAGTATGCCCAGGAAGACATGCAGCGCATGTTCGAGCTGTTTCCAAGGCTCAAGGAGCGGCGTACCCAGCGGGCCATGACCATGTCCGGCGGCGAGCAGCAAATGCTCGCCATCGCCCGTGCACTCATGAGCCGGCCCAAGCTGTTGCTGTTGGACGAGCCAAGCCTGGGCTTGGCGCCGATTGTGGTGAAGCAGATCTTCGCCACCCTGCGCGAACTGGCGGCCACCGGGATGACCATCTTCCTGGTGGAGCAGAACGCTAACCACGCACTGCGCTTGTCGGACCGGGCGTATGTGATGGTCAACGGCGAGATTCGCCTTACAGGCACGGGTAAGGAGCTGCTGGTGAACGAGGAAGTGCGCAACGCCTACCTCGGCGGGCACTGATCTAAATCACAACGCAGTACCTCTGTGGGAGGGGGCAAGCCCCTCCCACATTTGTTTTGTGGGTGTTCACAAGGCCGATCCCAAATTGTGGAAAACAAATCCAGCCCTCCTCCAAAGCGCGACATATAGCCGCCGCAAATCCCTGTTTTGTCACACTTTTGACTTGTCCCCATCCACTGTGGAACCGGCTGTGGGTAACGTGGGAGTAGCTGGCTGAACGCCTTTAAAACCGTGGCCTGCAGCGCGTCGGTTGTTTTTTGATCAGGCGCTTTTTGGCGACCGGCCAAGGGGTTTGTCAACCTGTTTAAAGACACAGGTATATGACCGAAATATGACCCTTCAGCCTGTGGATAAGTCTGTGATTAAACTCTGGAAAGACCTCCGCAGAGGCCGGAATGACTGGCCTGGAGCCATCGTCTGAATTTTCCCTGTGTCGATAGGCCTACATACGCCCTCGTCAAGGTCAAGCAAAAAACTTTCTAAAACCGCCTGAAAGCCTTGTACACAGCGGCTTGCGGTGTTTTGCACTTGCCCCCAAAGACTGTGGGCGCAGTTGTGGATAACCTGCGCGTATATGGCTGCAGGCCACGGTTCATATAGCGTTGATTGAAGTGATCAAAAAACGATCAGTTGTAGATTGGGCGGTGCGCTTAGCGGTTGCCGCGAGGGCGGTGTAAGGGCATTCTGCTGGCTGTTTTTTTTTCCGATGCCCGCAAGGAGAACACCATGTCCGACACGCTGTTTATTACTGGCGCAACCTCAGGTTTTGGCGAAGCCTGCGCCCGTCGTTTTGCTGACGCCGGTTGGAAACTGGTGCTCACTGGCCGTCGTGCCGAACGTTTGAATGCCTTGGTTGAAGAGCTTTCCAAGCAGACTGAAGTGCACGGCCTGGTCGTGGACGTGCGTGACCGCAAAGGTATGGAAGACGCCATCGCCAGCCTGCCGCCGTCGTTCGCCACACTGCGTGGCCTGATCAACAACGCCGGCCTGGCCGTGGGCACTGATCCTGCGCCCAAGTGCAGCCTCGACGATTGGGAAACCATGGTCGACAC
Source organism: Pseudomonas sp. LG1E9 (assembly GCF_003290225.1). Lineage (NCBI taxonomy): Bacteria > Pseudomonadati > Pseudomonadota > Gammaproteobacteria > Pseudomonadales > Pseudomonadaceae > Pseudomonas > Pseudomonas sp. LG1E9. The sequence goes on from NZ_CP029983.1 coordinate 1,364,113, forward strand.
CAACATCAAAGGGCTGCTGACCACGACCAATCTGCTGCTGCCGCGCTTGATCGCTCACGGGCGTGGCGCCGGGATCATCAACCTGGGGTCTATCGCCGGTAACTACCCTTACCCTGGCAGCCACGTATATGGCGGCTCCAAGGCGTTCGTGAAGCAGTTCTCGCTGAACCTGCGTTGCGACCTGCAAGGCACCGGCGTGCGCGTGACCAATATCGAGCCAGGCCTGTGTGAGAGCGAGTTCTCGCTGGTGCGTTTCGGTGGGGACCAGGCGCGTTACGACGCCACCTACGCCGGCGCTGAGCCGATCCAGCCGCAGGACATTGCCGACACGATCTTCTGGGTGATGAACACCCCGGCGCACGTCAACATCAACCGCTTGGAGCTGATGCCGGTGAGCCAGACCTGGGCTGGTTTTGCGATTGAGCGGGGCGGTAAGTAAGTAGGACTTTAAGTCGAGGCGAGGCTATCGGGGGCAAGTCGAATCGTCGCGCCGCCGATGAGCATGGGCATCTACACAACTTCCGGAGGATGCTCAATCTATGGCAAATGGGCTGTTGTGGTGAGCGGGCTTGTCCCGCGCTGGGCTGCGCAGCAGCCCCAAAACCTTCACCCCGATTGGTTCTGGCACTCTGCGGTGACCTTATTGGGGCTGCTTCGCAGCCCAGCGCGGGACAAGCCCGCTCACCACAGGATTCTGTGTCAGCCTTTAAGAGTTGTGTAGATACTCATGCCCCGATGAGGCTCTGAAGGTCAGCGCAGATGCTGAATCAGGCCCTGATAGCAGGTCGCCAAGTGATAAGGCGTCGTCGACGGCATGTCCCGTCGGCTCACGGCACCGTTGGCATCCAGGCATTCATGCCAACCTCTGTCATGCAGGAAATGCTCTTGCAGCGCCAGCAACTGGCGCTGTAACACCGCCTCACTGCCCGGCCGCAAGGTCAGCGCCCGCAGGTATTCCGCCTGGGCCCAGATGCGCTGGGTGGCGTCACGCACACTCCCGTCCAGGCTAAGCATGCCGCTCACCGCGCCGCTTAACTTGTCCACACCCTTCTGCTCGGCGTAGGCAAATGCCCGAGTCAGTGAGGCATGCAACGGCGTGCCGCGTAAGACGGGGGACGATTCCAGCAAGAAGAACCACTCGAACTGATGCCCTGGCTCGAACCAGTTATCCACAGCGCCCAGCGGTTTTTCCATCATCACGCCATGCTGGCGGTCGATGAAGCGCTGTTGCATGGCCGTCGCCAAGGCCAGCAACGCCGCTTGTACCTCGGCGTCTTCGCGCACCGCAAGGGTGGCGAGAAAGCCTTCGGCCAGGTGCATCAACGGGTTTTGCAGCGGGCCGGACTTGAGGGACGACCAATTACGCTCAAGCACCGCCTCGTAAAGGCCATCGCCGGTGGCGAAACGCTCAGCGACCACTTCAAGGGCCGCGTTGAGTACCGATTCGACCAACGGTTCGCGCACTTTGGCCCAGTAGTGGGCGCAGGCGAAGATGATGAAGGCGTGGGTGTAGAGGTCTTTGCGCTTATCCAGCGGCTGCCCGGCCGGGTCGATGCTGTAGAACCAGCCACCGTGCTCGGCGTCGTGGAAGTGCCGTTGCAGGGAACGGAACAGCGCAGCGGCACGCTCTTCGGCGAAGGCCGCGTCGGGTTCGCCGATCAGGCTGGCGAACAGGTATAACTGCCGCGCGCAGGCCATGGCGCGGTAGCGTTGCGGCGGCAAAGGCCGATGATCGGCATCCAGCGCCTCATAGGGCAGCGCCAACTCGGCATTCCAGCCCTGGCCCTGCCAGAGCGGCACGATCAGGGTGTGGAAATGGGTGAGTACGGAATTCAACGTAGGCTGGGAAGCGATGGGCATTGGCTGGCGTCGTCACGGCAGGGGTGTAGGCGCGCATGGTAGCAGGCTTGGGAACGGTGTTGTCTGTGCCACCGCTATCGGGGGCAAGCCCCCTCCCACATTTGTCCGCGATGAATCCCTAAAGCGCGCCGCAGATCAGCCCGCCAGCAACCAAACCCCAGTCGCTGCCGAAGCCGCCCCGGCTACCCGCACCAACGGCGCCGCCGCAGCCGGCAGAAAACGCACCACGGCATACCCGGCCGCGTGCAATGCAGCGGTCGCGCCGACGAACCCAGCGGCATACGCCCAAGGGTTGGACATCTCCGGCAGTTCCAGACCATGGGCAACCCCGTGGAACAGTGCAAACAACGCCGTAGCGCCCACCGCCATGAACAGCGGCGGACGCACCGCCAGCGCCACTGCCAGGCCCAGTGCGAGCACCGACGCGGCAATCCCGCTTTCCAGCGCCGGCAATGCCAGGCCTTCAAAACCCAACACGCCGCCAATCAGCATGGTGCCGACAAAGGTGCACGGCAGGGCCCAACGGGCGGCGCCTTTCTGCTGCGCTGCCCACAGGCCGACGGCAAGCATGGCCAGCAAGTGATCGATGCCGCCCAATGGGTGGCTGATACCGGCCACCAGGCCATTGTCGCCATGACCCGGATGCGCGAAGGCCAACGCCGGGGCGAGCAGCAGGGCGGCAGCGGCGAAGAGTTTGTTGAGGCTCATAGACAGGTTCCTTATGGGTTGATCAGGCGGCGGTGGTCAGCAGGCCCTGGCGTTCGATAAAGGCGACAATCTCGTCCAGGCCGACGCCGGTTTTCTGGTTGCTGAACACAAAGGGTTTACCGTTGCGCATGCGCTGGGTGTCGCTGTTCATCAGCTCCAGCGACGCGCCGACCAGCGGCGCGAGGTCGATCTTGTTGATCACCAGCAGGTCGGATTTGCAGATGCCTGGGCCGCCTTTGCGCGGCAGTTTGTCGCCAGCCGACACATCGATCACATAGATCGTCAGGTCCGACAGCTCCGGGCTGAACGTGGCTGAGAGGTTATCCCCACCGGACTCCACCAGGATCAGGTCCAGGCCGGGAAAGCGACGGTTGAGTTGGTCGACCGCTTCCAGGTTGATCGAGGCGTCTTCACGGATGGCCGTGTGCGGGCAGCCGCCGGTTTCTACGCCGATGATGCGCTCGGGCGCCAGGGCCTGGTTGCGCACCAGGAAGTCAGCGTCTTCGCGGGTATAGATGTCGTTGGTAACCACCGCCAGGTTGTAGCGGTCGCGCAGCGCGAGGCACAGGGCCAGGGTCAGGGCGGTTTTGCCGGAGCCGACCGGGCCGCCGATGCCGACGCGCAGGGGTTGTGTGTTCATGTGCTTCTCCAAATAAAGCGCTCCTAGGAACGGAACAGGCGGCTGTACTGGCGCTCATGGGCCATGCACGCCAGGGACAGGCCGAACGCGGCGCTGCCGAAATGATGGGGGTCGATGCGGGCGGCATCCTGCTGGGCCTGTTGCAGCAGCGGCAGCAGCTCACTGGTCAGGCGTTGGGCAGCTTGTTGGCCCAGGGGCAGGGTTTTCATCAGCACGGCCAGTTGATTTTCCAGCCAGCTCCACAGCCAGGCGGCGAGGGCGTCGTCGGGGCTGATGGCCCAGGCGCGTGCGGCCAGGGCCCAGCCCAGGGCCAGGTGGGGTTCGCTGCGTTGCTCAAGAAAGGTGCGGGCTGCGCTGTCCAGCTCCGGCAGACCGTTGAGCAATTGGTGCAAGGAGTAGCCCATCTGGCGGCTTTCCTGATACAGCTCGCGGGTCTCGCGGCTGGCCTGGTGCGCTTCGCACAGTTGCGAGAGTGTCGGCCAATCCTGCTCGGCTGCAGCGCGGCAATGGGCGAGCAGCAGCGGCGCTTCGAAACGCGCCAGGTTCAGCAGCAACTGGTCGCTGATCCAGCGGCGAGCGCTGGCGGCGTCCTTTACGCGGCCATTCTCCACGGCCATCTCCAGGCCTTGGGAATAGCTGTAGCCGCCAATCGGCAATTGCGGACTGGCCAGACGCAGCAGCGCCCAGGCTGGGTTCATAAACGCACGCCGAACTGGTGCAGCTTGGGCGGATAGTTGAAATCTTCATCGCCATGGCGTGAATGATGGTGACCACCGCCATAGGCACCGTGCTCCGGCTGGAACGGCGCTTCGATCGTCTGCGTGGTGGCGCCCAGCTGTTCAAGCATGGCCTTGAGGACATAGTCATCAAGCAGGCGCAGCCAGCCATCACCAACCTGCAACGCCACGTGGCGGTTACCGAGGTGATAGGCGGCGCGGGTCAGTTCAAACGCGTTGGCGCAGGTGACGTGCAGCAGTTGTTCAGGCCGCGCGCAGACACGTACGACACGTCCGTCTTCCGCCTGTAGGCATTCGCCATCGTGCAACGGTGGCTGGCCACGCTCCAGAAACAAGCCGACGTCTTCACCGTCGGCACTGAAACAGCGCAAGCGGCTCTTGCTGCGTGCTTCGAAGTTCAGCAGCAACTCAGCGGCCCAGAGGGCTTGGGGGGCGATTCGGCGGTGGATCACCAGCATCAGGAAGCTTCCAGCTATGAGCGATGAAACAGCTAGAGCAAGGGGCTTGCCAACCCGGAGGGTGAGTAGGAATTGCTTGTAGGACGGCTCGTTGATGCCACTAAACAGGGCGTTTAAAGAGGCGAGAGCTGACCCAAAATGGTGCGCGCTATTGCTGGCTGCACCTGTTGTGAGCGTTTCGGATTTGTCCTACGTGATATGGGGATTCGGCGTTCATCGCGTTACGTAAGGAATCATTAGGCTTTGCGCCCTGTTTAATTCCCCGCGACGTTCATCATGTTCAAATCATTATGTTGTTTAGTCATTGTCAGCCTGTCTTTTGTTGTGTCATCCGCTTCGGCCAACTTTCAGCCTCGTCCTGCCTTCGCGTCGTCACTTAAAAGCGAAGCAATCGAGAACGTGATCGACCGCGCGCATGAGTTGCTGGGCACGCCCTACAAATGGGGCGGCACTTCCGCGAAGCAAGGGTTCGATTGCAGCAGTTTCCTGGTTTACCTGTTCAAGACTGAAGCCAATATCCAGATCCCGCGCACGACCGCGGCGATGCATCGATCGACGGCCGCTACCATCCAGCGCAGTGCGCTCAAGCCCGGCGATGCGGTGTTCTTCAAGGGTAATGGGCGCGGCCAGGTCAGCCATGTGGGTCTCTATATAGGCCAGGGCAAATTCATTCATTCGCCGCGCACCGGCAAGACCGTGCGTATCGATTCGCTGAGCAACAGCTACTGGAACAAGAACTACACCACCGCCAAGCGTTTCCATTCGGCGGGTTGATCGGCTTACTCGGTGCTGCCCAGGCCCTGCCAGTGCTTGAGGCCGATAAAGATAAAGCGCAGTTGCTGGGTGATTTTCGCCTGTGGCGTGAGATGGGCCGGCAAGGCATGCGCCGGTGGGTCGATGATGTCGGGGAGGGTGGCGAACACGCTTTTGACGATCAGGTCGGCCATCACGTGCAGGCCCTCGCTGTCCAGGTGCTGCAACTTGGGCATCAGGGTCAGGTCGGCCGCCAGGTCATGGGTGATGTCTTCGCGCAAAGCGCTGATGGCTTGGCGCACGGCGAGGCAGCCGCCATATTGCTCGCGGGCCAGGAACAGGAATTGCGAACGGTTGGCCGAGACCACATCGAGAAAGATCCGCACCGAGGCGTCGATGATGCCGCCCATCACGAACTCGTTGTGGCGCACCAGGCGAATGGTCGCGCGAAAGGTCTGGCCGACTTCACTCACCAGGACGAGCCCAAGCTGGTCCATATCGGCAAAATGGCGATAGAAACCGGTGGGCACAATGCCGGCCGTCTTGGCCACTTCCCGCAGACTCAGGCTGCCAAACCCACGGCCACACTCCATCAGATGGCGGGCAGCGTCCATCAGGGCAAGGCGGGTCTGTTGCTTCTGTTCGGCGCGGGGCAGCATGGGCGGGGGCTTTGTCGGCAAGTACAGCGACGCACTCTAGCAAAACAGCTCTGTTGGCGTCGAACTTGGCGGGGCAGGCGAGCGTGACAGGTTCTACAAAAGGTCAAAAGCCCGATCAGGTGATCGGGCTTTTTTCTGGGCTACCATAGGGTTAGCTCTGTGCTTGATTTTGTTCTTTCAGGCGATCCGAACCATCTTCGGCAACACCTTCAGCGTAGGCGCGCTTGCTGATTTGATCGGCACCATCTTCAACCAGACCATTCTCATGCAGGCGATCGCTGCCGTTTTCGGTCAGGCCTTCGGCGTGAGCGCGTTTGCTGATCTGATCCGAACCGTTTTCTGCAACAGCGCCTTTGGCGTAGTCACGGGCATCTTCTTCTTGCGAACCGCTACGGGCCAGGGTCTGGCTGAAGTGCACGGCGTCGGCTTTGACTTGAGGGGTGACTTGTTCAGCGGCTGGCAGGGCAAAAGCGCTGGAGGCCAGGATGGACAACAGGACGGTAGCGAGTACTTGGCGTTTCATGATGGTTGCTCCTTGGGAGGGCGATAAAGTGGGTACAGGACTAATGCTACTCTCGATATGTCGATATAAAAGTTCATAAACACAATGGTAATAATCAACAGAATTGATTGTTCATTGCGGAGGCTCTAGACCGGACCTCTCAAGCACGCGGTTTTGCACCGTGGTGGGTATTTTCGACACGAACCTGGGTAACAATGGTGCGCCGTCGATGATCGGATTTGTCTGGTTGATCAGGAAAATGGCTTTTTGAGACTAAATCGGCCACTGGGTTAAACCCCCGGACGGTTTACCAGTCGTACCCTTATGAGCTTTAGTTCAGCTAGTCGTGTTGAGGAGTCCTGTGCAATGACGCGCACTCGTAAAATCGTCGCCTGGAGCTGCGCCAGCTTCGTTCTGTTAATCGCCGTAGCGGTCCTGGTCCTGGTGTTTTTTGACTGGAACCGCATCAAGCCGCCCCTCAATGCCAAAGTTTCCGAAGAACTGCATCGCCCGTTTGCCATCAATGGCAACCTCGCCGTGGTGTGGCAGCGCGAGCCCGATGAAGGCGGTTGGCGTGCCTGGGTGCCATGGCCCCACGTGATCGCCGAAGACCTGACCCTGGGCAACCCCGATTGGTCGAAAAAACCGCAGATGGTCACGCTGAAAAAAGTCGAGCTGCGTATTTCGCCCCTGGCGCTGCTGGTGCAGCGCGTGGTGATTCCGCGTATCGACCTCACCGAACCGAGCGCCGCGTTGCAGCGCCTGGCCGATGGCCGGGCCAATTGGACCTTCACGTTCGACCCTAAGGACCCGAATGCCGAACCCTCCAACTGGGTGGTGGACATCGGCGCCATCGGCTTCGATAAAGGCCACGTGACCCTCGACGACCAGACCCTCAAGACCCAGCTCGACGTGATCATCGACCCCCTGGGCAAACCGATCCCGTTTGGTGAAATCGTCGGTGATGCCGATGCCAGGAAGGCCCTGGAAAAAGGCTCCGCGCCTCAGGACTATGCGTTCGCCCTCAAAGTCAAAGGCCAGTACCACGGCCAGAAGCTGGATGGCACCGGCAAAATCGGCGGCCTGCTGGCCCTGCAGGACGCGGCCAAGCCGTTCCCGCTGCAGGCCCAGGTCAAGATCGCCGACACCAGCATCGCCCTGGCCGGGACCTTGACCGACCCGCTCAACCTCGGCGCCCTCGACCTGCGCCTGAAACTGTCCGGCAGCAGCCTGGGCAACCTGTACCCGCTGACCGGCGTCACCCTGCCGGACTCGCCGGCCTACGCCACCGACGGCCACTTGATCGCCAAGCTGCACGAGGCCAGCGGCGCGTCCTTTCGTTACGAAAACTTCAACGGCAAGATCGGCAACAGCGATATCCACGGCAACCTCGGCTACGTCGCCAGCCAGCCACGGCCCAAGCTCAGCGGCGCGCTGGTGTCCAACCAGTTGCTGATGACTGACTTGGCCCCCTTGATTGGCGCCGACTCCAACGCCAAGCAAAAGGCCCGTGGCGGCGAAAGCAAGCAGCCGGCGACCAAAGTGCTGCCAGTGGAAGAGTTCCGCACCGAACGCTGGCGCGACATGGACGCCGACGTGGAATTCACCGGCAAACGCATCGTGCACAGTGCCGAGTTGCCCTTCACTGACCTCTACACCCACGTTGTGCTCAATGACGGCGAGCTAAGCCTGGAACCCCTGCGTTTCGGCGTTGCCGGCGGCAAGCTCGATGCGCAGATCCGCCTGAATGGGCGCATCACACCAATGGAAGGTCGCGCCAGGCTGACCGCACGTAACTTCAAGCTCAAGCAACTGTTCCCGACCTTCGAGCCGATGAAAACCAGCTTCGGTGAACTCAACGGCGATGCCGATATTGCTGGGCGCGGCAACTCCGTGGCGGCGCTGTTGGGCAGTTCCAACGGTGACCTGAAGATGCTGATCAACGACGGCGCCATCAGCCGTGGCCTGATGGAAATTGCCGGGCTCAACGTCGGCAACTATGTGGTGGGCCGTTTGTTCGGCGACAAGGAAGTGAAGATCAACTGCGCGGCGGCGGACTTCGGCATCAAGACCGGCCTGGCGACCACGCGGCTGTTTGTGTTCGATACCGAGAACGCCATCATCTACGTCGACGGCACCGCGAACATGGCCACCGAACAGTTGGACCTGACCGTCACGCCGGAATCCAAAGGCTTCCGCCTCTTCTCCCTGCGCTCGCCGCTTTACGTGAACGGGCCGTTCATCAAGCCCAATGCCGGCGTGAAGGCTATTCCACTGGCCTTGCGCGGCGCCGGCATGGTGGCACTGGGCGTGATCGCCGGTCCTGCCGCCGGGTTGCTTGCGCTGGTCGCCCCAAGTGGCGGCGAGCCCAACGAATGTGCACCGCTGTTGCAGCAGATGAAAGAAGGCAAGGCGCCAAAGACGGTGAAAGGCTGATCGTCGAAACTGTCGGAAAAGGCGACCGTTGGGTCGCCTTTTTTATGGCCGTGCCGTAAGCATGATCCTGGTTTTGTGTAGCCCATTTCTGAAGTGCTGAAACCGCCTCTGATTCCCCTTACGCCTCCAGGCTTGCCTTCCTATAGTCGGCCGCGACTGTTAATAGGAGATGTAATCCATGCAGGGACCCTACGCATTTATCAATGAGCGACCCCAGCCTTATCCATTGCTCAAACTCAGTCTTTCTCTAGGCTTTCATACACAAGCGAAGTTCGACATCGTCAACCAACATATCCGCAATGTCGTGGTATTGCCTGGGCAGTTGGTGATCATTCCAGATGCGCGTACGGCATCTTGTACCGCTGAAGAAGCACAGCTGATGCGCTCCGCGCAGAACATAAAACAGGCGTTGATGGCGCACTCTGCAAGCGATCAGTTTCTGATCAAAAACTACGATCAGCTACAGGCAATCATGTCCCATGCCTCACTCGCCATCGGGAGCGCCAGCAGCACCTGGAGCAAGCACTTGGCGCAAATCGAAAAGACCCTCAGGGAAATTGATGATTTGCATAAACAGTACTTGAGGCGCGGGACCATGGAGGCGAGGAATGAGTTTCTGGTCAAGCGCAGGGCGCTGTTCGCGACGCTGGATCTTCAGCTCTCTGGTATGGCGCGTTTGGGGACGGGGTTGAAAAATGACGGCTCTATTAAAAAGATGCTGGGTATCTCCAGTAAGAGCTATTGGCATCATGGAGAAATTCGGGGATATGAGGAGACCGTCAAGCGCGTAGCCAAGGCGTCAGAGCTGTTGAAAAAAGGAACGTATATTGGTATTGCGCTGGATGTGGGAGCGACGGCATTGGAAATAACAGAGGCGTGTTCCAGCGGGCGCGAGCAGGAATGTACGCGGGCGAAGTTTGTCGAGGGAGGAAAACTTGCGTTCGGGATTGTGGGGGCCGCGGCCGGCTCGGAGGTTGGGGCTGCTCTCGGCATCGTCGCCTGTGCAATAGTCTTTGGTATTCCTACCGCCGGAGCAGGAGCGCTGGGTTGTGCAGTAGTTGGTGGGGTAATCGGAGGTGCAACCGCAGGGCCGCTGGGAAATGAGTATGGAGAGCAGGTTGGTACGAGTCTTTATGAGGCTTTCAGGGGGAGCAAATGACACTTGAGTCCATGGGAATGATATCGGCCATTATTATGATGCTGTCTTTCCCCATATGCATTTATGCCATCTATACAAAACTCGAAAAAACCGAAGAGCACTTAAAGTTCATCTCATTCATCGTGACGTTTAAATACAGATTCGGATTCGGGCTGTTTGGTGGGAGGCTTAAGCGTCTTTTCGTTATCGCCATTGTCATCCTCATGCCAAAGGTTTTTCAATGGCGCCACTTGGTGCTCGTTGAGGATGTAAGGCGAATCCCGAAGAGCCTGAAACTCTGGATGGTCATCCCCTTTTTGCTGACTATCTCTTCCATCGTTGGAATGGCCGTATCTTGGTTTCTGACAGGGTGACGTCATCGCAGAAGCAGTGGGGGGAACTGAGCAATCAGTTCCCCCCTTTTTCTGCGTCGCTATTTACAGACTTTCAAGAATATCCGCCATATCGTCCGCATGCTCTTCTTCCTGGGCGAGGATCTCCTCAAACAGGCGGCGAGTGGTCGGGTCTTTGTCGCCGATGTATTGGATGATCTCGCGGTAGCTGTCCACCGCGATGCGCTCGGCCACCAGGTCTTCGTAGACCATTTCCTTCAAGGTATTGCCGGCCACGTATTGCGCATGGGAGTTCTTCGACAGCAGGTCGGGGTTGAACTCCGGCTCGCCGCCCAGTTGCACGATGCGTTCGGCGAGTTTGTCGGCGTGCTCGGCTTCCTGGGTGGCGTGCTCCAGGAATTCGTCTGCGGCGACGGCGGCTTTTACGCCGCTGGCCATGAAGTAGTGGCGCTTGTAGCGCAGCACGCAGACCAATTCGGTGGCCAGCGACTCGTTGAGCAGGCGGATGATTTCTTCGCGATCGGCGTCGTAGCCTTCGGTCACGGCGCCGTTTTCGACGTTCTGGCGGGCGCGGCTGCGCAGGGTCGCAACGTCGGTCAAATGTGCTTCAGTCATCTCAATCTCCTGGTGCTAATCCGGTTTTGCGCCACGCTCTGCTGGCGTGATCGCTCCAAGTTGTGAGTCCCAGGCAACGCAAAAAGTTTTATCGGATTCATCCCCGGCGTCATCAGCCCGACTTGAGGTTGCGCTAGGCTGCACGGCAGGACTTCAGTTTCGAGGACGTTCGCGTCATGCCGCAGTCGTTAGCCACGCGTTACCCCCTGGTGCTGGTGCCCGGCATGCTCGGGTTTGTGCGCCTCGGGTTCTTCCCGTATTGGTACGGCATTGTGCCGACCTTGCGCGCGGGCGGGGCGCAGGTGTTCCCGGTGCAGGTGGCGCCGCTGGACTCCAGCGAAGTGCGCGGCGAGCAGTTGCTGGTGCAGATCGAACGTATTCGCCGTGAGACCGGCTTGGATAAGGTCAACCTGATCGGCCATAGCCAAGGCTCGCTGACCGCGCGTTATGCAGCGGCCAAGCGCCCGGAATGGGTGGCGTCGGTGACCTCGGTGGCTGGGCCCAACCATGGTTCCGAGCTGGCAGACCATATCCACCGCCATTACCCGGCCGACGGCGCCAAGGGCCGGATCATGAGCGCGCTGTTTCATCTGGTCGCCTGGGTGATGGGCGTGCTGGAAACCGGCTATCGCGGGCCGCGCTTCAAGCCGGACTTGCAGGCATCGCACCATTCCCTGACCAGTGAAGGGGTGGCCCTGTTCAATCGCCAGTATCCCCAAGGCTTGCCCGAGACGTGGGGCGGGCAGGGCGCGGAGGTGGTCAACGGCGTGCGCTATTACTCGTGGTCCGGCACGTTGCAGCCGGGTATCACCGACCGTGGTCGCAACCTGTTCGACGGTACCAATCGCAGCTGTCGCTTGTTCGCCCGCAGCTTTGTGCGGGAAAAGGGCCAGTGCGACGGCATGGTCGGGCGCTACAGCTCGCACCTGGGCACGGTAATCGGCGATGACTTTGCCCTGGACCACTTTGATATCGTCAACCAGTCACTGGGGCTGGTGGGCAAGGGCGCCGAGCCGATCCGATTGTTTGTGGAGCATGCCCGGCGCTTGAAAGCCGCGGGTGTTTAAGCCCGGCGGCGCACCGGCGTGGTCCAGCGCTCCGACAAGATCACCCCGCCCAGGGTCAGCAAACCACCCACCAGGTGATACATCGCCAACTCCTCCTTCAGCACCACCGCCGCAATCAACGCAGTAATCAACGGCAGCAGGTTGAAAAAAAGCGTGGTACGACTTGGCCCCAAGGTCTTCACCGAATGCATCCACGCCAATGGCGCGAGCATCGATGCCAGCAAGCAGGCGTACAGCACCAGCGGGATATTCGCCCAGCCAAGGCCGGCTTTGGCCGAGAACAGGAACAGCGGAAACAACACCAGCACGGCCACCAGTATCTGCAAATACAGCAACACCAGCGGCGGCAGGCGCAGCTGCCATTTTTTCAGCAGTGTGCTGTAGACCGCGTAGGCCAATGTGGCGACCAGCATCATGGCGTCGCCCAGGTTGACGCCATGCTGCAACAGCGCGCCCAGGCTGCCGGACGACACCACCACGACCACGCCGGCAAACGACAGCACCGCGCCGGTGAGCGCGCCGAAGGTCAGGCGCTGGCCGAGGCTGATGATCGCCGCCGTCAGCGCCATCAATGGCATCAGCGACAGGATGATGCCCATGTTGGTGGCGGTGGTCAGGGACGCGGCGTAATACGCCAGGCTTTGGTATACGGCCATGCCCAGCACGCCGAGGATGACGATCTTGCCCAGGTTCGGGCGAATCTGCGCCCAATGGGCGATCACTGGCTTAAGCATAAATGGCGTGAACAGCAGCGCCGCCAGCAGCCAGCGGTAAAAGCCGATCTCCGACGGGAAGATCGCACCCACGGCCAGTTTGTTGACCACGGTGTTGCCGGCCCAGATAAAAATGGCCAGCAGGGGATACGCGTATTGCATCGAAAGAAACCAAGTGTGTTGATGAAGCGGGATTATCCCTTGTCTGGATCGAAGCCTATACTTCGATCCAGACAAATCACCTTTGCATCCAGACAATATGGCCAGACATACCGTACGCCTTGCGGATTTTCGCAGCCTGCCGAGCCCGGTGTACTTCCGGTATTCCGACTTCGCCCCCGACACCGAATGCACGCCGCATAAGCATTTCTGGGGATCGCTGGATTACTCCGCCAGCGGTGTGATGCGCATGGAAGTGGCGGGCAACCGGTTTATGTCGCCGCCGCAGTACGCGGTGTGGATCCCACCCAATACTGAGCACAGTTCCTACAACGCCCAGGCGATTGTCTATCACTCCGTGGGCCTGGCCCCCGCGCTCTGCGAGCAACTGCCGCCCCAGCCTTGCACCCTGGCCATCAGCGATATTCTCAAGGCGATCCTGCGCGACTTCGCCCGGCGTGATGTGAATATCCCGCACACCGAAGCCGACATCCGCCTGGCCCAGGTACTGGTGGATCAACTACGGCAGGCACCGATCCACGACGGTTTCCTGCCTTACGCCCGCCCCTCAGGGTTGCTCGGCGTACTGGAAGGCATGCAGGCCGACCCTGGCGACAACCGCCCGCTGGCGCAATGGGCTGAGCAGGTGCATGTGAGCGAACGCACCCTGGCGCGCCAGTTTTTGCGCGAGTTGGGCATGAGCTTCGGTGAATGGCGCCAGCGCCTGCGCTACCTCGCGGCCATTGAAGCCCTCGACAGCGAGCGCAGCGTGCAACAGGTGGCGTTCGACCTCGGCTACAGCACCGCCTCGGCATTTATCGCGATGTTCCAGCGCCACGCCGGCTGTACGCCGGAGCAGTATCGCCGGACGAATATTCGCCGTGGATGAAGATGTAACAGGCTTTGACTACACTGCGCATAGGCCGCGCCCCTCGGCGTGGTAACCGGGAGAAAACTCCATGAAGATGCTGCGTATTCCGTTGTTGATGATGGGCCTGTTGCTGTGTTCCCAAGGCTTTGCCGCCACCGCCCAGCAAAACAAGATGACCACCTGCAATGCCGAAGCCACCACCAAGATGCTCAAGGGCGACGACCGCAAGGCCTTCATGAAAACCTGCCTGTCGGCCCCGGCGGCCAATGACGCCAAGACCCTGACGCCGCAGCAGCAGAAGATGAAGGATTGCAATGCGTCGGCGAAAACCAAGGCGCTGACCGGCGATGCGCGCAAGACGTTCATGAGTACCTGCCTCAAGGGCTGACCACGATTTCGCAGTCGCCGACGATCAAATGTGGGAGCCCCCTCCCACACTTGATCGCATTCACCACCTATCCACTCGCTTGATTCCCTCAAGGCTGGCAGACTGCCCATCCTTTAAAGCCGTTCGTTTTGAGGCTGTATGCCAACGTTTTCTCAGCGTCATGTGTTGTTGCTGGCCAGCTACATCATCATCTTCGGCGGATTGCTCCTCGTATTGCCGCTGAAATTGCTGCCCAGCCTGCTGGCCGGCCTGTTGGTCTATGAACTGGTCAACATGCTCACCCCCCAACTGCAACGGCTGATCGAAGGCCGCCGCGCCCGCTGGCTGGCGGTGGCGTTGCTTGGCGCCCTGATCGTCAGCGTGCTGGCCCTGATCTTCGCCGGCGCCATCAGCTTCCTGCTACACGAAGCAGAAAACCCAGGCGCCTCCCTCGACAAATTCATGGGCGTGGTCGACCGCGCACGCGGCCAACTGCCGCCGTTCCTCGACGCCTACCTGCCGGCCAGCGCCGCCGAATTTCGCGTGGCCATCGGCGAGTGGCTGAGCAAGCACCTGAGCGAACTGCAACTGGTCGGCAAGGACGCCGCGCACATGTTCGTCACCCTGCTGATCGGCATGGTGCTCGGCGCGATCATCGCCCTGCAGCGCGTGCCCGACCTGACCAAACGCAAACCCCTGGCCGCTGCACTGTTCGACCGCCTGCACCTGCTGGTCCAGGCCTTTCGCAACATCGTCTTCGCCCAGATCAAGATCGCTGCGCTCAACACCGCCTTCACCGCCGTGTTCCTCGCCGTGGTGCTGCCGCTGTGCGGCATTCACCTGCCGCTGACCAAAACCCTGATCGTACTGACCTTCCTGCTCGGCCTGTTGCCAGTGATCGGCAACCTGATGTCCAACACCCTGATCACCATCGTCGCGCTGTCGCTGTCGATCTGGGTGGCGGTGGCGGCGTTGGGCTATCTGATCGTGATCCACAAGGTCGAGTACTTCCTCAACGCGCGGATCGTTGGTGGGCAAATCAGCGCCAAATCGTGGGAATTGCTGCTGGCGATGCTGGTGTTCGAAGCCGCATTCGGGCTGCCGGGCGTGGTGGCGGGGCCGATTTACTATGCGTATCTGAAGAGTGAGCTGAAGCTCGGTGGGATGGTCTGATGTAACTGTGGGAGGGGGGCTTGCCCCCGATAGCCATAGGTATCTACACAACTTCCAGTGGATGCTGAATCTATGGCAAATGGGCTGTTGTGGTGAGCGGGCTTGTCCCGCGCTGGGCTGCGAAGCAGCCCCAATAACAAACACCGCGTAGCATCAGCAAGAACCCGATCACCTAGTTTTAGGGCGGCTTCGCCACCCAGCGCGGGGCAAGCCCGCTCACCACAGTGTTATGTGTAAGCCTTTGAGAGTTGTGTAGATACCCATGCCCCGATAGCGGAATGTCAGTGGATGAAGGTATCAACTGAACCGGCCCTATCGGGGCATAGGTATCTACACAACTTTCCGTGGATGCTGAATCTATGGCAAACGGGCTGTTGTGGTGAGCGGGCTTGTCCCGCGCTGGGCTGCGAAGCAGCCCCATCAAACCCACCGCGTTTTTTCAGAAAAACCAAGTTGCCTGGTTTTGGGGCTGCTGCGCAGCCCAGCGCGGGACAAGCCCGCTCACCACAGAGTTATGTATAAGCCTTTGAGAGTTGTGTAGATACCTATGCCTATCGGGGGCAAGTCGCACCGCCCCTCCCACATTGGATTTGCAGCATCAGTGAAATCAGGTCCTATCAGATGCCGTAGCGCTTGCTGGCATCAACCGCCAGCGCCACGTGTGGCGATGGTGTGGTGCGTCTGTCGACTCGTCCAGACCTGTTAGATCTGACAGTAGACCGAGTGTGCGTTTAATGGTCTGCTCCTAATGCGAATATCTTTCGAAAGGAGCTTTGCCATGTCTTTGCAGACCGTAGATGCCGACAGCTTTAAACGGAGTGTGCTGGAGGCCTCGATCCCGGTGATCGTGTTATTCAGTGATATCAGCAAGAACAGTTCAAAAAAAATGATCGCCAGTTTGGAAGCTGCCGCTGAGGATCACGGTGCCGCTCTCCTGGTTTTGAACAAGGCGTTCGAAAAGGACGGAAGCATCGAAAAGAACCCGGATTATGATGTCCAGTCCGCACCCACCACGCTGCTTTTCAAGGACGGCAAACTGGTGCGCACGGTCGTCGGGTTTTATAACTACTCAGATGTCTTCAAAGCTTGGGTCGATGAGCTGGCCAATGGATAAGCCGCGCTGAATCGCCTCGTGTTGCCACGAGGCGATTGTTTTACTACATCGCGCCGTACCGCTTGCTCGCCTCAATCGCCAACCCGCTACCAATGCTGCCAAAGATATTGCCTTCCACATGCCGCGCATTCGGCAGCATCGCCGAGATGCTGTGGCGCAGGGCCGGGATGCCGCTGGAACCGCCGGTGAAGAACACCGTGTCGACCTGCGCTACATCCACCGAAGCATCGGTCAGCAACTGAGTCACGCTGTTACGCACGCGCTCCAGCAGCCCGTCGATGGCCGACTCGAACAGTGCGCGGCTCAGGTCCACGCTCAACCCAGGTTCAACCCGATCCAGCGCCACGTGGCGGCTGTCTTCATGGGTGAGTTGGATCTTGGTCTCTTCCACTTCCATGGCCAGCCAGTGCCCGGCGCGCTGTTCGATCAGCTTGAACAGGCGGTCGATGCCGCCGGTGTCTTCGATGTCGTAGCGCATGCTGCTCAGGGCCAGCTGGGATTTTTGTGAGTACACCGAGTTGATGGTGTGCCAGGTGGCCAGGTTCATGTGGTGGCTGGTAGGCATGTAGGCGCCGCTTTTCATGCGGCTGCCGTAGCCGAACAGCGGCATCATGCCGGCCAGCGAGAGCTGTTTGTCGAAGTCGGTACCGCCGATGTGCACGCCGCCGGTGGCGAGGATGTCGTCCTGGCGGTTGTCGTTGTGGCGGCGGTCCGGGGAAAGGCGTACCAGCGAGAAGTCGGACGTACCACCGCCGATGTCGACGATCAGTACCAGCTCTTCTTTCTCGATGGTGGATTCATAGTCGAACGCGGCGGCGATCGGTTCGTATTGGAAGGAAATATCCTTGAAACCGATTTTGCGCGCCACGTCCACCAGGGTGTTTTCCGCTTCCTGGTCGGCCATCGGGTCGTCATCGACAAAAAACACCGGGCGGCCCAGCACCACTTCTTCGAACTCGCGGCCGGCGGTGGCTTCGGCGCGGCTCTTGAGCTGGCCGATAAACAGCGCCAGCAGGTCGGTAAACGGCATCGCCGTGCCCAATACGCTGGTGTCGTGCTTGATCAGCTTGGAACCCAGCAGGCTCTTGAGCGAGCGCATCAGGCGGCCTTCGTAGTTCTCCAGGTATTCGTGCAGCGCCAGGCGACCGTACACCGGGCGGCGCTCCTCGAAGTTGAAAAAGACCACTGACGGCAATGTGATCTTGTCGTCCTCCAGCGCGATCAGCGTCTCCTCGCCGGGGCGGATCCAGCCGACGGTGGAGTTGGACGTGCCGAAGTCGATGCCGCAGGCACGGGCTGGGGATGCGTTTTTCATGTCTCACAGGTTCCGGGCAAAAAACGGCCGCGCAGTGTATGCCACTGGCGCGCGGATGCGTAGACCGGTGATCCGTAAATCCACCGGCATTCGCGCTACATAGCTACGTCTTGAACCTGCCGGGGTTTGGCTAGGCTGCGGTTTTACCGCTCACGGATGAACCGCTATGCCTGATGCAACCTTTACCGCCGACCTGCGCGGCGTGCACTACGACTTCCTCAAACAACGCGTGCCAAGCTGGTTCCTGGATGGCACGACCCAGCGCCAGGAAGAGCTGGGCCAGCACGAGATGGACATTCCGTCCTGGTACCTGGCCGCGACTCACCAAGACAAAACCACCCTGGCCGAGCAGCACACACGTTTTCGCGAAACCCTCAATTCAATCGAAGAGCATCTTGGCCAGATCGACGACATCCTGGCGTTCGCCGAGCAGCCGCTCAAGGACGCAATCAAAAAGCAGTTCAACCTGGAGTTGGATGTACGCAATGTGTTCCTCGTGCGCAAATACGCCTACAAAGGTGCTCGCGATGATTTCTACGGGGCCTTTGTTTTTGAACAGCAAAACGACCCCAGCCTGACCTACACCTACCGTGGTACATCCCTGCTGGAAGCGGCTCTGGCCAATTTCGAGGCCGATGAAGAACAACCTTCGCCGTGCACCGATTGCCAACTCATTACCCGCTGGAATCCCGAGAACCCCCACATCATTGCGACATTCGCCGCCGTCAGCGCCGACGCGGTGGCGATCAAGCCTCATGAATTTGCCAAACTGTGCCGCTCCCTGGACCTCGGCGCGCAATACCAGAAGCACATCAAGGTGGTGGTCGAACCCGACGCCGCCCAAGAGCGCGAGGCGCTGGAGCAATTGCTTGAGGAGCATCAACGCCAGCAACTGGCGCTGAGCATCGAGATCGCCCGGTTGCAGTTAAACGGCGCGTTGAGCGCCGATGCCTACCAGATGCTCAAACAGGTGGTGGCCGGTTCCGGCACGCCGAAGCTGACGGGCAAGCCGGTCACCTACGCCGCGCTCAAGGTACTGGACAGTGTGCTGGTGGGGCCGCTGCTGATCGGGCCCGACCGTGAACGTTCGGACCGTACCGAGCGCCTGGTGGTTTACATACCCGGCGACCCGCAACAGCCGGTCAAGGAGTACGCCTCGAGTGGCGAGTTCATGGTCGACCTGCGTATGCGCTTGCACAGCGCATCCTATCGACGCTTTTTCAGCCGCTTTGTGCCAGTGCGCGAGCAAGGCGATTTTTTCGCGCGTTTCAACCGGTTGTACCAGCCCGCCGATAATGGCAACGGCGGGACGGATTATCCGCTGCGTACGCCGTTGGTTCATTTGCCCATGGACGGCTTCCTGCTCAGTGGTGACCTCTGGCAGCTCAGTCGCCAGGCGCATATCAGCAAGATCTTGAGTGATGCGCGGGCCGTGGCCGTACCTACCGAGGACGAGGGCCGTAAGGCGCGGCTGGAGCGTCTGGAAAGCTTTTTCGACGCCGCTGTCAGCGTGTTCAACCTGGCGGCCTTCGTGGTGCCAGGGTTGGGGCCGATCATGCTGGCCGTGGGCGCGTCGCAGATGTGCTACGAAGTCTTTGAAGGGATAGAGGCCTATGGGCAAGGCGAGCCGCGGCAAATGTGGGCGCATTTTGCGTCGGTGGCGTTGAACGTGGCGTTTATTGCCACCGGCGCCAAGGTGTTGCCAGCCGTCAAATGGCAAAGCGCGGTGGAGCATCTCAAACCTGTGACGATGCCGTCCGGCAAGCAGGTGCTGTGGAACCCTGACCTGGCGCCCTACGAATCGCCTGTCAAACCGGCGCCCGAGGCCAAGGCCAACGCGCTGGGCCTGTACGAGCATGACGGGCAGCAACTGGTGGCATTCGAGGACGCCCATTATCAGGTCAAGCAAGACCCCCTCACCGGCGATTACCGCATCCAGCACCCGACCCGCTCCGGCGCTTATACCCCAGAGCTGGAGCACAACCACAACGGGGTATGGAGCCATGAGCTGGAAGAACCGCTGACCTGGGATGAACCGACCTTGCTCAAGCGCCTGGGGCTTGGCGATCAGGCGGACCCGTTGCGCATCAGCGGTGTTGACACCGACGTGCTGCGCCAGGCCGCAGTCCATCACGAGCCGTTGCCGTGGTTGCTGGAAGACACGCTCAAACGCTTCGAACTGCACCAGCAGCTCACCACCTTTGCCGAGCGCATCAGAAGCAGCGATCCCTTGGTGTACTCGAAAGCCGAACCCAAGCTGCAATTTGACCTGCTTCAACGCCGCGGCCTGTTGCCTGACAACGTGGCGCTGAAAGTCATCGGCCCCCGGGGCGAGGTGCTCTGGGAGACACCCGATGCCCCGGCTTCAGCCAGCAAGCGCGTGATGGTGGTGACCGAAAGCGCCATGGCCCGGGGCGGTTTGCTACGGGAGTTGTTGTATACGTTGCAGGGTGTCGACCCGCTGCTCAAGGCGTTTCCCGGCAGCCCCGAGGAGTCGCTGGAGGTGCGCGCCGGCAAGCTGCGCCACTATCTCGGCGATGCCGTTGACAGCCTCAAGGGGCCGTTGCTGGAGCAACGCTACCAAGCGCTGAACCCGGCGGCCGATGCCGATGTACAACGTCTGCTGGATGCCTACCCGGCCTTGCCCACACCGGTCGCTGAGCGTGTGCTGCAACAGGCGACGACCGATCAGTTGCAGGCCTTTCGCAGCACCCGTCGCTTGCCCGAGCCCCTGGCCACGCAAGCCCGATGGTGTGCCCAGGAAACCCGGGTGGCCCGTGCCTACGAAGGGTTGCACCTGGACACCCAGGCGCACCTCGATAGCCAGCGCCTGGCCTTGCGCACCCTGGAAACCCTGCCGGGCTGGCACCGGGGTTCGCGCATCGAGCTGCGTCAGTATTCGGCTGAAGGCACGGTGCTGGATGCCATCGGCTCGCCTGACTTTGCGCATAAACGCACACTGGTGCTGCTGGAAAGCGGCGACTTCCAAGCCTCCATGCCCGGCGATTTCTACAGCGCTATCTGGGAACAATTGGCGCTCGCTGAACGCCAGCGCCTGGGCTTGAACAGTGCCGTTGAGCTCAAGCAGGCGATTCAACGCAGCCCGTTACCGCGAGAACCGTTGCGCACGGTGCTGGAGGAGAATCCGTTGCGCAAGCCTGACTACGACCCGATGGCCAGGCTGTTGGGCGGCGCGCCTGGGGTGCGCCAGTTGTTAAGGACGGCGGGGAATGTGCTTCGCTCCCCGGCGGAGCGGGTACGGCGGTTGTTTCCAACCTTCAGCGACGAGCAGGTCACGGCGTTCATTGAATCGCTGGGTGAAGACGTGCGGGGCGAGTTGAGCCGCCGTGAGTTGGAGTACCGCACCCTGAAGAAAACCTTGAAGGTCTGGGCGCAAGCAAGAGGGCCGCAGGCCCTGAACCCTCATAGCGTTGAGTGGCGTGTGAGCGAAGAGATCAAACGCTGCTGGCGCCGTGAGACCGGGAGCCAGTTGCACATTCGCGTGCCCAGGGACAGCTTCTATCGGGTGGATATACCCGCCATAAAAGGAGGCTTCGACCATGTCCGGGAATTGGTGTTGTCGAATGTTACATGGGGTGGAGATTCCACTGCGTTGTTCCTCGAAAACTTTACCGAGTTGAACAGCTTGAGCATCACCGGGGCCGAAATGACCGAGCTGCCTGCGGTGATTGGCGACATGAAGCAGCTCACGTCGTTGAAGCTGAACGCCAATGGCTTGCAGTTGACCGAACACAGCGCTGGACTGTTAAGCGATCTCAATGCGCTGCAAGTGCTCGACCTTTCGAGTAACCCATTGGGCGTAACGCCAGACTTCAGTGGCATGCCCCATTTGAGAGAGCTGAATCTGTATTGGACGCGCATCGAGCGTTGGCCCTCGGGGTTGAGAGAACAGGCCGGGCTGGAGCGTCTCGACCTGCGTCAAAACCGTCTGCAACAGGTACCGCAGGACAACCTGGTGCCGCCCGCGGATCAATTGGAAACCGTGGTACGGATCAACAATGTCACCTTGCTCGAGAATAATCGCTTCCCCCCTGATTACTGGAAAACCTTCGATAAGTACTGGCAGGACCTGGCCCGGTCTCGACCCGACCTGTTGCAAGGGGCATTGGAGGGCGCTTTCGATAGTAAAAATCCGCGTATCGATAAGGTGCAGTACATGTACCCCGAGTACTCCGTGCAGAAGGCCAGGGCGCTTATCTGGTCCTGGGGGGAAGGGGCCGAGGCGCAGCTGAACCGCCTCTGGCAAGAGCATTCTGTGCTGCTCAAGCAGTTGAACGAATGGGCATTCTCAGGCGGTGGTGAGCGCCAGCGCTATGTGCGTGTCGGCGAGCGTGCCAATGACGCGGGGTCTTTGCGTGACCGCCGCGAGGCCTGGGACCGCATCTTGCGCTGCTGGAGGCAAGAAACCCCGCAACAGCTCACCAATGATGGCGAACCTTTCGGCCTGGAGTTGAACCTCAGTGATCTGAACCTGCCGAGCCTGCCTGACCTGGACGCGGATTTCAGCCATGTGGGTTCGCTCAACCTGAGCAATATGAACCTTCGAACCTCGCCGGAAGGGTTCCTCGCGCGTTTTCGCGGGTTGCGCTGGCTCGACTTGTCGAATAACCAGTTGCGTGAGTTACCGCCGGCGGTCGGGCAGATGCATGGCTTGACCCGCTTGTCCCTGCAAAACAACCGGATCCGCCTGACTGCCGACTCGGCGGCGATACTCTCGTCACGCATCAGCGCCTACGGCGACCGGCTCTCCGCCACCGAGCGAGCAGCCAATCGATTGGTCGCCAGCGTGACGAGTGCGGTGGATGGCCCGGTGGTGTTGCATGGCGCGGATGCTCCGTTTCGGCGCTGGTCCACGGGCTCTTCCACTGAGCAGTTGGCGCAGCGCCGGCTCCAGTGGTCCACCCTGCGTGCGTTGCCGGGTTCGGACGGCTTCTTTGAAGTGCTCCGGGACCTGGAAATAGCGCCTGCCGGGCGTGAGGACTTGCAGCGCCGGATCTGGGAAGTGATCGATGGCATCACGCAAAACAGCAATGAGTCCGAGCAGTTGCGCAAGGAGATGTTCGAGTGGGCGGGGCGGGCGGCCTGCTGTGACCGCGCGGCCTTGACCTTCAGCAACCTGGAGATCCTGCTGACGACCTACAACGCCAAGGCACTTGCCTTGGACTCGACCCAGGGTGCGGCCCTGCTGAAGCTGTCCAAGGGGCTGTTCCGTCTCGATGAGCTGGAAAAGATCGCCTTGGAGGATATCGACCAGCGCAGGGCCGCGATCAACGTGCGTGAAGGCTTGACCCCCGCCCAACGAGAGAGCGCCTTGAGGGCCGTGGAAGAGGTGGAGGTGCGCATGGCGTATCGTCATGGGCTCAAGGATCGCCTTGAATTGCCCGGCCAACCGCAGCAGGCCCGGTTTGTCCAGTTCGGCAATGTGAGCCAGGCCATGCTTGATGCGGCCTGCCAACGGGTGCTCAGCCTGGATAACTCCTCCCAGGAGTTGCAAGCCATGCTCGCCAGAGACTTCTGGAAAGACTATGTGGCGAATAAATACCGTACGCAGTTTGAAGCACAGAACGAACCCCATCACGAACAAATGGAAGCCTTGCAGCGCGACTTCGATGCCGGGACGCTGCCCCGTGCAACCTACGACACCAAGGTCAAGGCATTGCAGGCGCAGTTCGAGATTGAGGAAGCACAATTGATCGAACGCTTGAGCCGCGATGAAGTGGTGCAGGCGCTGGTGCCGACAGCGAGCCTTGAAGTGTTGGTGGACAGCGATGGCAACGGCTTGCAACTGTCCCAGGCACAAGCCGTCGACTTCAATGGCAAGCGCTACTTCGTGGCAAGCATGCCCGATGCGGGTGATGGCGAGCATTACGTGTTATGGGTACAAGCGGCGGATAACCCCTTGCGGTTGACCAGCAGCGCAATCGTCGCCAAGCCTGACGTCAATGGTGTGTGGCGGCGTCGAGGCCTGGCGGGCGGAATGGTGCAGCCGGGGTCTGACGATGAGTTTGTCGACGCGTCGGAATCCATGCCGGTCAAGCCCTATACAGCGGCAGAACTCAGTTACATGCGCCGGGAAGTGCACTTTGCGGCCAACCCTAATCCGGTCGGCAGTTACATCCGCGCCAACAACGGCAAGTACCCACTCAGGGATTACCAGGGCAGGCCGATCCGTATCCGAACCCTGCAGAGGCAAGTGGCCTTGGAATCCGACACGCAATACACCTCCGCGCAGGTCAAACCCTACATCCAGTTCGAAGGGTATGAGCACGTCGGTGCACGCTATGAAGCGCAACTGCAACTGCGCACGTTCACGGCGCAGGATGTGAAAGTGCCTGGTGAAAAGGCGTTGATCGGCCAGTCCATGGTGGTGGCCAACCGGCGTATCGCCAAAGGGGAAATCGTCGGTGTATACGGCGGCACCGTACTGCCGTCGGGGATCTTCGGCCAGGGCGGCCAGACCTACACCATGAAGGTGGGCAGCCAGAGGGTCGCCGAGGGTAACGTTTTGAAGGAGGTGCCGATTCATTTGTCGGGGGACAATATTCTGTCGCGAATAAACACCCACTTTGAATATGACGAAAACGGCAAGCCGCTGCGCCAGGCGCCAGGTGGGTATAACGTCGAGACAGTGGGGTTTGATGTTGAGGCCGACATGTGGCTGGGCGTGGGGCCAGGGGCGCAGATAAAGCGCAAGCCGTTCATCCTCAACACCCTTTTTGCCATTGAAGATATCGCCGCGGGCACCGAACTGCGAATGGACTACCAATACACCGAGGGGATGATAAAAAGGCTGTTCGCTTGATCCTGCTCAGGTCGGTAACCCGTCCGTCGTCGAAAATAGCGGTATTGCATCTTGAAAGACCGCGTTTTGCCCCAATCTTGTGGGCATATCCAGGCGGTACACAGCCATTGCATTGAACCTGTGTGCCGCCGCTCAACTTATGACGCGCCCTGACATCAATTCCCAGGCTGCCAGCCATGGTGTGCCGTGTGGCGGGCTGCGCGATATCGATAACGGATGGTGATGCCCCCATGGATTTCAAAGACTATTACAAGATTCTCGGTGTCGAGCCGACGGCTGACGACAAGGAGATCAAGTCGGCTTATCGCAAGCTGGCGCGTAAATATCACCCGGACGTCAGCAAGGAAAAGGATGCCGAATCCAAGTTCAAGGATGCGTCCGAGGCCTATGAAGCCCTGAAAAGTGCCGACAAACGCGCCGAATACGATGAACTGCGCAAATACGGCCAGCATGGCCAGCCGTTCCAGGGGCCGCCGGGCTGGCAGAGCCGTGGCGGCTTTGGTGGCGGCCAGGACGCGGGCGACTTCTCGGACTTTTTCAGTTCGATCTTCGGCTCGCGCGGCGATGCGTTTGGTGGCGGCCAGCGCCGACCCACAGGGCGTAAAGGCCAGGACGTGGAGATGCAACTGTCGGTGTTCCTGGAAGAGACGCTGTCCACCGAGTCCAAGCAGGTCACCTTCCAGGTGCCGCAATATGACGCTTCGGGCCGGCACGTCAGCAACACCACCAAGAGCCTGAACGTGAAGATCCCTGCCGGCGTGGCCGACGGTGAGCGCATCCGCCTCAAAGGCCAGGGCGCGCCGGGGATTGGCGGCGGGGCCAATGGTGACCTGTACTTGATCATCAAGTTTGCGCCGCACCCCAAGTTTGAAGTGGAAGGCGAAAACCTGGTGATCACCTTGCCCCTGGCTCCATGGGAGTTGGCGTTGGGGGCGGAAGTGACCGTGCCGACCCTTACCGGCAAGATCAACCTCAAGGTGCCGGCCGGCAGCCAGAACGGCCAGCGCATGCGCGCCAGGGGTCATGGCTTGCTGAACAAGGCCGGCGAACGTGGCTTCCTGTACGTGCAGCTCAAGGCCGTGATGCCCAAGCAGGCTGACAACGAGACCATCGCGCTGTGGCAGGCGCTGGCCAAGCAAGCCAACTTCAACCCACGCGAGAACTTCTGAATCACTGTGGTGAGGGAGCAAATTCCCTCACCACAGCAGGTCGAGTCAGAACAAGAAGTAACGCTGCGCCATCGGCAGTACGTCAGCCGGTTCACACCACAGCAACACCCCATCGGCCTTGACCTGATACGTCTGCGGGTCCACTTCGATGTCCGGCAGGTAATCGTTGTGGATCAGGTCGGTTTTCTGCACCTCGCGACACCCCTTGACCACCGCAATCTGCTTTTTCAAACCCAAGGCTTCCGGTAACCCGGCTTCCAATGCTGCCTGGCTGATAAAGGTCAGGCTGGTGGCGTGCAGTGAGCTGCCGAAACTGGCGAACATCGGGCGGTAGTGCACCGGCTGCGGGGTCGGGATTGACGCATTGGCGTCGCCCATCAGGCTCGACGCAATCGCGCCGCCCTTGAGGATCAGCGTCGGCTTGATGCCGAAAAACGCCGGGCGCCACAGCACCAGGTCAGCCCATTTACCCACCTCGATGGAACCGACGATATGGCTGATGCCATGGGTGATCGCCGGGTTGATGGTGTACTTGGCGATGTACCTTTTGGCGCGGAAGTTGTCGTTGCCGGGGCCATCGCCGGGCAAGGCGCCGCGCTGTTTTTTCATCTTGTCGGCGGTCTGCCACGTGCGCGTGATCACTTCGCCGACGCGGCCCATGGCCTGGCTGTCGGAGCTGATCATCGAGAACGCGCCGAGGTCGTGCAGGATGTCTTCGGCGGCGATGGTCTCGCGGCGGATGCGGCTTTCGGCGAAGGCCACGTCTTCGGCAATGCTCGGGTCCAGGTGATGGCAGACCATCAACATGTCCAGGTGTTCGTCGATGGTGTTACGGGTGAATGGCCGCGTCGGGTTGGTGGAGCTGGGCAGCACGTTGGGGAAACCGCAGGCCTTGATGATGTCTGGCGCGTGACCACCTCCGGCACCCTCGGTGTGGTAGGTGTGAATGGTGCGGCCTTTGAGTGCGGCGAGGGTGGTTTCGACGAAGCCGGACTCGTTGAGTGTGTCGCTGTGGATGGCTACCTGAACGTCATATTGGTCAGCGACGCTCAGGCAGTTGTCGATGCTGGCAGGCGTGGTGCCCCAGTCTTCGTGCAGCTTCAAACCGATAGCGCCGGCCTTGACCTGCTCGATCAGCGGCTCGGGCAAACTGGCGTTGCCCTTGCCGGTAAAGCCGATGTTCATCGGGAACGAATCGCTGGCTTGCAGCATGCGCGCCAGGTGCCACGGGCCCGACGTGCAGGTGGTGGCGTTGGTGCCGGTGGCCGGCCCGGTGCCGCCGCCGATCATGGTGGTGACGCCGCTGGTCAGCGCTTCTTCGATCTGTTGCGGGCAAATGAAGTGCACATGGCTGTCGATGCCGCCCGCAGTAAGGATCATGCCTTCACCGGCGATCACTTCGGTGCTGGCGCCGATGGCCATGGTCACGCCGGGCTGGATGTCCGGGTTGCCGGCTTTGCCAATCGCGTGGATGCGGCCATTCTTCAAGCCGACGTCGGCCTTGACGATGCCCCAGTGGTCGATGATCAGTGCGTTGGTGATCAGCGTGTCGACCACTTCATGGGCGAGCAATTGGCTCTGGCCCTGGCCGTCACGGATCACCTTGCCACCGCCGAATTTGACTTCTTCGCCGTAGACGGTGAAGTCCTGCTCGACTTCGACGAACAGCTCGGTGTCGGCCAGGCGCACCTTGTCACCGACGGTGGGGCCGTACATGTCGGCGTAGGCTTGGCGGCTGATTTTCATGTGTGGTTGCCCTGGAAAAATTATGTTGAATGTGACACCGCTATCGGGGGCAAGCCCCCTCCCACACTTGAATGCGTTCACAAATCAAAGGTGGGAGGGGCGGTGCGACGATTCGACTTGCCCCCGATGAGGCCCTAAAGGTCGCCCATGATCCGCCCGGCAAACCCAAATACCCGCCGCCCGCCGCTCAAATCCACCAGCTCCACCTCACGGCTTTGCCCCGGCTCAAAGCGCACCGCAGTCCCCGCCGGAATATTCAGGCGCATGCCTCGGCTCAACGCACGGTCAAACGTCAGCGCGTCGTTGGTCTCGAAAAAATGATAATGCGAGCCCACCTGGATCGGCCGGTCGCCGCTGTTGGCCACGCTCAGGGTGACGGTGCGGCGGCCGACGTTGAGTTCGATCTCGCCGGGCTGGATCTGATATTCACCAGGAATCATGCAGGTTGCCCCAGGGTCTTGAAGTAGATGGCGGTCGGGCTGTAGCGCCCGTCCGGGCTTTGGCAGTAATCGGGCAGTTCACCGATCTTGGTGTAGCGCAACGCCTGGTAGAAGGCTTCGGCCCCGGAGCCGGCTTCAGTGTCCAGGTACAGCAGGCCGCGCTTGTGCTGGCGTGCGGCAAGTTCCAGGGTGTGCATCAGTTGCTGGCCCAGGCCATGGCGCCGCGCGCGGCTGTGCACCAGCAGTTTTTGCACCTCGGCGCGGTTCAGGCCGTTGGCTTTCTGGCATAGCGCCAACTGCACGCTGGCCTGCACCTGTTCGTCGCGCACCACCACCCATAGCAACAGGCTGGCGTCTTCGATGCTCGCCTGAACGCCGTGCAGATATTCGCGGGCCTGGGCCTCATCGAAGTCGGCCATGAAGCCCACCGACGCGCCGTGCTTGACCGCATCCAGCAACAGCTCAATCAGGCCCTCGCGGTAATGGGCAAAACTTTCTGCATTGACTCGACGCAGTTGCGCAGCGCTCATCGATCTCACTCCTTGGGCGGCTCGGCGCCCGGGTTCAAGGCCAGTTGCATAAAGGTCAGGTCGAGCCAACGCCCGAACTTGATACCCACCTGCGGCATCTGCCCGGTGGTGACGAACCCCAGGCGTTCATGCAGACGGATCGAGGCCTGGTTGCCGCTTTCGATGGCGGCGACCATCACGTACTTGCCGCCGCTGCGCGCACGTTCGATCAAGGCTTCCATCAGGCGCGGGCCAAGGCCTTTGCCGCGCTGGTCGTTACGCACATACACCGAGTGCTCGACGCTGTAGCGAAAGCCTTCGAACGGTCGCCAGTCGCCGAACGAGGCGTAGCCGGTGACTTCATCATGCTCGACCGACACCAGGATCGGGTACGCCTGGGCCTGGCGTGCGTTAAACCACGCCAAGCGGTTGGCCAGGTCGACCGGTTGTTCGTTCCAGATCGCCGTGGTGTTGCGCACCGCGTCGTTGTAGATAGCGCGGATCGCTGGCAGGTCGCTTTCAATCGCATCACGAATCATGGCCGCGCCTCACGCGATGGGTTGGTGGACGGTGACCAGCTTGGTGCCGTCGGGGAAGGTGGCTTCCACCTGGATATCCGGAATCATCTCCGGGATGCCTTCCATCACCTGTTCACGGCTGAGCAGTGTGGTGCCGAAGTGCATCAGGTCGGCCACGGTGCGGCCATCGCGGGCGCCTTCCATCAGCGCCGCCGAGATGTAGGCGATGGTTTCCGGGTAATTGAGCTTCACCCCGCGCGCCAGGCGGCGTTCGGCAACCAAGCCTGCGGTGAAGATCAGCAGTTTGTCTTTTTCCCGTGGGGTCAGGTCCATGGTTCAAGGTCCTTCAAACAACATTCATAAAAAACACTGGAGATCCCTGTGGGTGGGGGCTTGCCCCCGATAGGGGAGCGTCAGGCAAGACATCTGTCACCGACCCACTGCCATCGGGGGCAAGCCCCCTCCCACATTTTGATCTTCATGTGCTCCAGATTCGCGGTGAAACGGCTTCGCGGCCCAGCATCGCCGGGCGCAACAGCCGCCATAAATCAATCAACCAACCCCGTGCCAACAGCGCCTCGCTGGCCAGGCAGCGAGCGACCAGCAAGCCGGGCAGTTGGGTCAGGTCGCCGCGCACGGCATGTGGCAGGGCGCGGCAGGTTTCGAGTAATTCGGGGGCGATCTCGCCCGTCACCAACAACGTGGCAAACACCGGTTGCCCATCGAGACCGATAGGTGAGTCGAGCAACCCATCGGCGCCGACAATGCGCTGGCGTTCGTGCCAGAGCAACTGGCCGTCGCGGCGGATATCCAGGTGCGATTGAAAGTGCCCAAGGTCAAAACGCTCGCCACTGGCCGGGCGGCCCAGGGCGACCACGTCCCAGTAGAACAGCCGCGCATCGCCGTGCAGGTCGATGCGCGTAGTGAGTTCGGCCTGGGCGGCACTGAATACGATGGTCTCCTGGGGCAGCCACTCCAGCGTCGCGCCGGCTTCGACCGTCAGTTCGAGTTGCTGGAACGCCGGGCCGCTGGCGCGGTACCACTTGGCCGCGCCGGGGCTGGTCAATTGGGCCCAGGCCCCTTCGGCGACATGGGCGCTGATGTCCAGGCGATCCCCACCGGCAATCCCGCCGGGCGGGTGCACGATGATGTGCTGGCACACCTCGGGGCCTTCGGCGTACAGGTGCTTTTGCACCCGCAGCGGGCCGAGGTGGCGGCGCATCACCGGGCGCGTGGTGTCGCCGAAACGCGCGTAGCCGAGTTCCAGCTCGGCGTGCCAGCTGGGGGTGAACAGGGCAGGGGTAACGGGCAGGTTCATGTCTTTATGCTTATCGTTAGGACGCTACAGATTAGATGGTTACGAGACCACGTACACCCTCGCTTTCCATATTTTCTCCACGGCCCTGCTGCACGATTTCACCACGGGACATCACCAGGTATTGGTCGGCCAATTCAGCGGCGAAGTCGTAGAACTGCTCCACCAACAGAATCGCCATATCGCCCTGGGCGGCGAGCTTTTTGATCACCGCGCCGATCTCCTTGATCACCGAGGGTTGGATGCCTTCGGTGGGCTCATCCAGGATCAACAGGCGCGGGCGGCTGGCCAGGGCTCTGCCGATCGCAAGCTGCTGCTGCTGGCCGCCGGACAAGTCACCGCCGCGTCGATGTTTCATTTGCAGCAACACCGGGAACAGTTCGTAGATAAACGCCGGCACTTGCTTGGCCTCGGAACCGGGGAAGCGGGAAAGCCCCATCAACAGGTTTTCTTCCACCGTCAGCCGCCCGAAAATTTCGCGGCCCTGAGGCACGTAGGCGATACCGGCGTGCACGCGCTGATGGGGTTTGAAACCGGTGATGGCCTTGCCTTCCCAGTTCACCGCGCCTTCCTTGGCCGGCAGCAAGCCCATCAGGCACTTGAGCAGGGTGGTCTTGCCCACGCCGTTACGCCCGAGCAGGCAGGTGACTTCGCCGATCTTCACGTCAAACGAAAGCCCGCGCAGGATGTGGCTACCACCGTAATACTGGTGCAGTTTGTCGACTTGCAGCATGTTCACACTCTCCTCAAATCCTGCAGGTGCCTGGCTCTTGTTTCGTAGCCCTTCCACACCTATTCAGCGACCGAGATAAACCTCGATCACTCGCTCGTTTTCCTGCACCTGTTCCAGCGACCCTTCGGCCAGCACACTGCCCTGGTGCAACACGGTCACGTGGTCGGCAATCGAGCCGACAAAACCCATGTCGTGTTCCACCACCATCAGCGAATGCTTGCCTGCCAGGCGCTTGAACAGTTCGGCGGTGAATTCGGTTTCGGCGTCGGTCATGCCCGCCACCGGTTCATCCAGCAGCAACAGTTGCGGGTCTTGCATCAGCAGCATGCCGATTTCCAGGAACTGCTTCTGGCCGTGGGACAGCAACCCGGCCGGGCGATGCACCGAGGCGGTGAGGCGGATGGTGTCGAGCACTTCATCAATCCCGTCTTTCTGCTCGCCGCTCAAGCGGGCACGCAGGCTGGCCCATACGGACTTGTCAGTCTTCTGCGCCAGTTCCAGGTTTTCGAACACGCTGAGGGCTTCGAACACCGTGGGCTTCTGGAACTTGCGGCCGATGCCGGCCTGGGCGATCTGCACTTCGCTCATGCTGGTCAGGTCCAGGGTTTCGCCGAACCAGGCGTTGCCGTGACTGGGTCGTGTCTTGCCGGTGATCACGTCCATCAGCGTGGTCTTGCCTGCGCCGTTGGGGCCGATAATGCAGCGCAGTTCGCCAACGCCGATGTAGAGATTGAGGTCGTTGAGTGCCTTGAAGCCGTCGAAGCTGACGCTGATGTCTTCGAGGGTCAGGATGGTGCCGTGGCGGGTGTTCAGGCCCTTGCCCGCAGCCTGGCCAATGCCGATGGCATCGCGGCCACTGCCGGCATCAAAAATAGGTTCGAGCATGACGTTCCTCATTTCTTCAGCAGGCCGATAACGCCCTTGGGCAAATACAGGGTGACGATGATGAACAGCGCCCCGAGGAAGAACAGCCAGTATTCCGGGAAAGCCACGGTGAACCAGCTCTTCATGCCATTGACCACGCCCGCGCCGAGCAACGGGCCGATCAAGGTGCCGCGCCCGCCCAAGGCGACCCACACAGCGGCTTCGATGGAGTTGGTCGGCGACATTTCACTCGGGTTGATGATGCCCACTTGCGGCACGTACAACGCACCGGCCAAGCCGCACAACACCGCGCTCAATACCCACACGAACAGCTTGAAGCCGCGTGGGTCGTAGCCGCAGAACATCAGGCGGTTCTCGGCATCGCGCAGGGCCGTCAGCACCCGGCCGAACTTGCTCAGCGCCAGGCGCCAGCCGATGTACAGGCTGGCGACCAACAGCAGCACCGTGGCCAGGAACAACACCGCCCGCGTGCCCGGCTCGGTAATGCCGAAACCGAGGATGCTGCGGAAATTGGTAAAGCCGTTGTTGCCGCCAAACCCGGTCTCGTTGCGAAAGAACAGCAGCATCCCGGCGAACGTCAGTGCCTGGGTCATGATCGAGAAATACACGCCCTTGATCCGCGAACGGAAGGCAAAGAAACCGAACACCAACGCCAGCAAACCCGGCGCCAGCACCACCAGGCACAAGGCCCAGAGGAAGTGGTCGGTGCCGGCCCAGTACCAGGGCATTTCGGTCCACGACAAAAAGGTCATGAACGCCGGCAGGTCGTCGCCGGACGCCTGGCGCATCAGGTACATGCCCATCGCATAACCGCCTAGGGCGAAGAACAAACCGTGACCGAGGGACAGCATCCCGGCGTAACCCCACACCAGATCCAGGGCCAGGGCGACGATGGCGTAGCAGAGGATCTTGCCCACCAGCGTCAGGGTGTACGCCGACACATGCAGCGGGTTTTCCGGCGAGAGCAGAGAGCACAATGGCAAGGCCAGCAGCAGGATCAGGATGATCACACCGGTAGCAATCGTCGCCTTGGGGCCGGCCTTTTGTGCGGCTGTAAGCATCAATGGCTGGTTCATCAGTCGATCACCCGTCCTTTCAGTGCGAAGAGTCCTTGCGGGCGTTTCTGGATAAACAGAATGATCAGCGCGAGGATCAGGATCTTGCCGAGCACGGCGCCGATCTGCGGCTCCAGAATCTTGTTGGCGATGCCCAGGCCGAAGGCCGCCGTGACGCTGCCGGCCAACTGGCCGACGCCGCCCAACACCACCACCAGGAACGAATCGATGATGTAGCTCTGGCCCAGGTCCGGGCCGACGTTGCCGATCTGGCTCAGCGCCACGCCGCCCAGGCCGGCGATGCCGGAGCCGAGGCCAAAGGCGAGCATGTCCACGCGCCCGGTGGGCACGCCGCAGCAGGCCGCCATGTTGCGGTTCTGGGTGACGGCGCGCACGTTGAGGCCCAGGCGAGTCTTGTTCAGCAGCAGCCAGGTGAGCACCACCACGAACAAGGCGAAGGCGATAATCACGATGCGGTTGTACGGCAGCACCAGGTTGGGCAGTACCTGGATACCGCCGGACAACCATTCAGGGTTGGCCACTTCGACGTTCTGCGCGCCGAACACCAGGCGCACGGCCTGGATCAGCATCAGGCTGATGCCCCAGGTGGCGAGCAGGGTTTCCAATGGCCGGCCGTAGAGGTGACGAATCACCGTGCGCTCCAGCGCCATGCCGATGGCGGCGGTGACGAAAAACGCCACCGGCAGCGCGATCAGCGGGTAGAACTCGATGGCTTGCGGCACGTAGCGCTGCATCAGCAACTGCACCACATAGGTGGAATAGGCGCCGAGCATCAGC
Organism: Pseudomonas sp. LG1E9; assembly: GCF_003290225.1. Taxonomy (NCBI): domain Bacteria; kingdom Pseudomonadati; phylum Pseudomonadota; class Gammaproteobacteria; order Pseudomonadales; family Pseudomonadaceae; genus Pseudomonas; species Pseudomonas sp. LG1E9. The sequence continues at coordinate 1,397,742 of NZ_CP029983.1, forward strand.
ATCTCGCCGTGGGCCATGTTGATCACGCCGAGCAGGCCGAAGGTGATCGCCAGGCCCAGCGCGGCCAGCAGCAGGATCGAACCGAGGGACATGCCGCTGAAGGCCTGGCCGAGGATCTCGCCCACCATCAGTTTGCGTTTGACCTGGGCCAGGCTGGTTTCGGCGGCGGTGTGCACGGCGGCATCGGTTTCGACGCCGGGCGCGAGCAGCGCTTCAAGACGGGTGCGGGCGAGCGGGTCGCCGGTGCTGCCGAGCAAACGCACAGCGGCCAGGCGCACCACCGGGTCGGGGTCGACCAGTTGCAGGTTGGCCAGGGCCAGGCTCAGGGCGGTGTGCACGCCTTCATCGGTTTCGGCGGCAACGCGCTGGTCGAGAAACTTGAGCTGCGCAGGTTGCGCGCTTTTTTGCAGGGTAACCGCTGCGGCCAGACGCACCTTGGGGTCGGCGGCGAGCAGTTGTTGGCTGGCTTGCACGTTGTCGATCAAGCCGCGCAGGCGGTTGTTCAGGCGCACGGTCCTGGTCTCGCCGTTGAGCGTGAGCTGGCCTTGTTGCAGGCCGTCCACCAGCTCGATGCGTGCTGGGTCAGGCGTTGCGGCCCAGTCCTGGAGCAGCTTGGCTTGTTGGGTCGGGTTGGCGGCGAGGAAGTCTTCGGCGTCGCCGGCATGTGCCGCCAAAGGCAGCAACAGCAGCAAGGCCAGGAAATAGCGATGGAGGGCAGTGGGCATAAACAAATGTCCTAGTCATGCGCGGTCAAAACTGTGGGAGGGGGCTTGCCCCCGATAGCAGTGGTTCAGTGATAAATGCATTGCCTGATACACCGCCATCGGGGGCAAGCCCCCTCCCACATTTGGCCTGTGGTGGGGCTTTAGTTGCTCTTCACCGCATAGTCCGGCTTCTTGTCATTGCCAGGAATGTACGGGCTCCACGGCTGCGCGCGGATCGGCTCCTGGGTCTGCCATACCACCGAGAACTGCCCGTCGGCCTGGATCTCACCGATCATCACCGGCTTGTGCAGGTGGTGGTTGGTCTTGTCCATGGTCAAGGTAAAGCCCGACGGCGCGGCGAAGGTCTGGCCGGCCAGGGCTTCACGCACTTTGTCGACGTCGGTGGACTTGGCTTTCTCGGCCGCTTGGGCCCACATGTGGATGCCCACGTAGGTGGCTTCCATCGGGTCGTTGGTCACGGCTTTGTCCGCGCCCGGCAGGTTGTGTTTCTTGGCGTAGGCTTTCCAGTCGGCGACGAATTTCTGGTTGACCGGGTTCTCCACCGACTGGAAGTAGTTCCAGGCGGCCAGGTTGCCCACCAGCGGCTTGGTGTCGATGCCGCGCAGTTCTTCTTCACCCACGGAGAACGCCACCACCGGCACGTCTGTGGCCTTCAAACCCTGGTTGGCCAGTTCTTTGTAGAACGGCACGTTGGAGTCGCCGTTCACGGTGGAGATCACCGCTGTCTTGCCACCGGCAGAGAATTTTTTGATGTTGGCGACGATGGTCTGGTAGTCCGCATGGCCGAACGGGGTGTAGACCTCTTCGATGTCTTTATCTGCCACGCCTTTGGAATGCAGGAACGAACGCAGGATTTTGTTGGTGGTGCGCGGATACACGTAGTCGGTGCCGAGCAGGAAGAAGCGCTTGGCGCTGCCACCTTCTTCGCTCATCAGGTATTCCACCGCCGGGATCGCCTGTTGGTTCGGCGCCGCACCGGTGTAGAACACGTTCGGCGACATCTCTTCGCCTTCGTACTGCACCGGGTAGAACAGCAGGCCGTTGAGTTCTTCGAACACCGGCAACACGGATTTGCGCGACACTGAGGTCCAGCAGCCAAACACCACGGCGACCTTGTCCTGGGTCAGCAGCTGCCGACCTTTTTCGGCGAACAACGGCCAGTTGGAAGCGGGGTCCACGACCACCGGTTCAAGCATCTTGCCGTTCACCCCGCCCTTGGCGTTGATCTCGTCGATGGTCATCAGCGCCATGTCTTTGAGCGACGTTTCGGAGATGGCCATGGTGCCGGACAGCGAATGCAGGATGCCGACCTTGATGGTCTCGGCGGCCTGGAGGGTCCAGGTCATGCCCATCGCGGCAATGGATGCCGACAAAGTGAAAGCCTTGATCAAGCTGCGACGCTTCATTGTGCAATCTCCAGAACTCAACATTGTTATGGGCGTAGGTTGGGGAACTGAAGGGGGCACTGCAAAGGCTGTGCCTGCTATTACGAACGGGCCGGCTGCGCGGGTTGTAGGAGGCTTCTGCGAGCACGGACGCACCAAGTAGGCGCTTGTTTTCCGGGAGGGTGCACAGCGCGCGCTGTAAGGGTGCGTGGCCCGGTGACTCATGAGGCGGTTGGTGGCCATCCGGTTGCTCGGTTGAACCGCGCCAGTACCAGCCGATCCAGCAGCCACACCAGCACCAGCGAAGCCCCCACCAGCGGGAAGACCAGCGCCAGGCCGAGCATGATGACCACGCCGGTTTTCCACTTCGGCAGGTCATGGCGCAACGGCGGAACGCCCAGGCCGCCCTGGGGCTTGCGCTTCCACCAGATCACCACGCCACTGATGGCGCTGAGCAGAATCATCAGGCAGATCACCAGCACGATCAGTTGGTTGACCCAGCCGAACATCTTGCCCTCGTGCAGCATCACCCCGGTCTCGGTGGCCCGCGCCACGTTGCTGTAGTGCTCCCAGCGCACATCGGCGAGGACCTTGCCGGTGTACTGGTCCACGTGCAGGGTGGCGTCGTTGCGTGGGTCGTTGGCGAATACGGCGACGGTGAACACGCCTTCGGCGGTGGTGGGGAAGGTGATGCTGTAGCCGGGCTCGACTTTGCGTGCAGTGGCCAGATCCACCACCTGTTGCAGGCGCACCGTGGGCGCGGCGGGAGCGGCGTGCATGGCGCCGTGGTTCATGTGTTCGGCGTGGTCGCCGGACATCGGCATCGGTGTGTTTTCCATGGCCCAGGGCACGGTCTGTTGCGTCGCGGTGTTGAGCACGCGTGCCTGCTGATCGGATTGCGGCACTGTGTTCCACATCGCCGCCGGGAAGGTGTTCCACAGGTCGGCGTATTGCTTGCCCCAGAAGCCGGTCCAGGTCATGCCGCTGAGCAGCATCACCAGTAAAAACGCCGCGCCCCAGAAGCCGGCTACGGCGTGCAGATCGCGCCAGAACAACCGGCCGCGGCTGTTAAAGCGTGGCCATAACACCCCGGCCGACGACTTGCCGCGCGGCCACCACAGGTATAGGCCCGACACCACCAGCACCACGCCCCAACCGGCGGCGAGTTCGATCAGGCGATCGCCGACGGTGCCGATCATCAGCTCGCTGTGCAGGGCACGGGCGATGGCTTGCAGGTTGTTTTTTGCATCCTGTTCACCGAGTACGGTGCCGCGATAGGGGTCGACGAAGACGGTGACTTCGCGCCCGCCGTCGTGCATCACGAATTGCGCGCTGCTGGTGGTGTCGGCCGGCGGCAGGTACTTGGTGATCTTGCCCTGGGGAAAGGCCGCCTGGGCACGTTGCAACTGCTCGTCGGCGCTCAGTGCGTGCTCGGCGCTTTGCACTTTGAGCAGGTCGCCGTACATCAGCGGGTCGAGTTGGGGTTTGAACAGGTAGATGATGCCGGTCAGGGCCAGCAGCACCATGAAAGGGGCGACGAACAGGCCGGCGTAGAAATGCCAGCGCCAGGCCAGGTTGTAGAAGGAAACTTTTTGAGTGGTCATCAGGGATGCTCCGCAAAGCTAAAATTTTTGTCGTTGGTCAGGCCGCCATCGGGGGCAAGCCCCCTCCCACATGTGGAATGCATTCCAACTGTGGGAGGGGGCTTGCCCCCGATGCTTTTAGAAGCTCATGTCGACTTTGGTCCAGAGGGTGCGCCCCGGCTCCTTGATGGCCTGCGGGTCGCTGGCCGGGTAGCCGAAGCCGGCATTGCCCGCCAGGTTCAAATGCTCGGCGTAGGCCTTGCCGAACAGGTTGTCGACGCCGGTGCTGACCTTGAAGTTTTTGTTGATGCGATACGCGCCATTCAACGAGAACACGCCAAAGCCACCGCTCTTGTCGTAGTCCTTGCCGACCACGTTGCCCTTGTTCTGATCGATACGGTTTTGTGCGGCGACCACCCGCCACAGCGCGCCGGCGCTCCAGTCGTCTGCGCTGTAGGTCAGGCCGAAACGTGCATCCAACGGCGGCATTTGCGGCAGGGCCTTGCCGTCGCTGCTGTTCTTGCCCCAGGCGTAGGCGAGGGTGGCGTCCGCCTTCCAGTTTGGCGTCAGCTTGTACGCCGCGCCGAGTTCACCGCCCATGATGCGAGCGTCGACGTTGCGGGCCTGCGAGGTAGTGCCCATCATGCCTGGCCGGTAGTCGAACAGGATGAAGTCACGCACCTGGCCGATGTAGCCCGAGGCCCAGGCTTCAAGGTTGTCGGCTTTGTATTGCGCGCCGAAATCGAGTTGGGTGGTCTTCTCCGGTTTCACGCCGTCGAAGGCATTCACCGAACCGACCGCGCCGGTGTTGGGGGCGAACAACTCCCAGTAATCCGGGAAGCGCTGCGTGTGGCCCAAGCCTGCGTAGAGGGTGGTGGGGCTGTTGGCCAGGTCGTGTTCGTAGCGCATGAAGCCCGACGGCAACGTGTCGGCGCGGGTTTCATTGGCGGTGGCGCTGGTCTGGCGAAAGTCCTTGGCCGAGGCGCGGTCCAGGCGTGCGCCGGTGATCAGGCGATCACGCTCGGCGGCGTACCAGGTGAGTTCGCCGAACACGCCGTAGTTGTGGAAGTTGGCGTCCTTGACCTTGGGCAAATCCTTGTAGGTGTCGATGCCCATGCTGCTGCGTTGGCGGTGTTCGTTGGTCTGCGCATCCAGGCCGCTGATCAACTGCACATCGGCCCAGCGCCAGGTGGCTTTGATGCGCGCTCCGAGGGTACGACGGTCGACGTTGGAGGCCATCGGCCCGGCCATCATCCCGGTCCCCGACGGCGTGCGCAGGCTGTAGTTGTCCATCACGTGGTCGGCGTAGTTGTAGTAGACCTGGGCCTCGACCTTATCCAGCACCTCGCCAATATTCGATTTCTCGAAGCGCAGCCCGAGGCTTTCGCGCAGGAACTGCGAACCGTCCATGCCACGCCCGGCGTAACGCGCTTCGCCGTCGCCACGGCCGGCGGTGAGTTCCAGCAGGGTGTCGGCATCCGGGGTGAAGCCAACGGCCACGTCGCCATTCCATTTGTCGTAGCGCGAGGCGACGGTGTCGTTGTTGCCGTCTTTGTAGTCGTCGGCGTGGGCCTGGTTGCCGATCACTCGCACATAGCCCAGCGGCCCGCCAGCGGCGGCATCGATGACCTTGTCGAAGCGCCCGTTGGAGCCGGCCAGCACGCTCGCGTTGAGCCGTGTGCCCAACTCACCGAAGTGTTCGGGCTCGCGATCAAACAGGATCGTACCGGCCGAGGCACCTGGGCCCCAGAGCACGGTTTGCGGGCCTTTGATCACGGTGAGCGTGTCGTAGGTCTCCGGAGAAATATACGACGTGGGCGCATCCATGCGGCCGGGGCAGGCGCCGAGCATCATGCTGCCGTTGGTGAGGATATTCAGGCGCGAGCCGAACATGCCACGCAGTACCGGGTCGCCATTGGTGCCGCCGTTGCGCACCAGGGCGAAGCCGGGGATGGTCTTGAGGTAGTCGCCGCCGTCGCTGGCGGGCACCGGTTGGCGCGGGTCTTTGGGGTTGGTGACCACGGTCAGCGGCGAGCTGGGCGCGATGGCGGTGATCACCGTGGGCGTCAGCTCATGCTCGGCGTGCTCATCGGCCTGAGCGTGGGGGGCGAGCAGGGCGCCGCATAGGGCAGCGAGCACAGAAGTACTTCCCAAACGGGAGTCAGCAGTAAACCTGGACATGACAAATTCCATCAATCAATCGTAAACAACACGGCCAGCAGCCTGCGGCTGTCTGTCTAAAGTCGGCCGGGGTGAAGTAACGGTGCTTGGTGTTTACGAGGCGATGGGCGGCGCACGGCTGCGGGCGCCGGGGAAGATGCTCTGCCGGGCATGGCCCAGGCGCGGGGCGGGGGTGAGGGCATTGGCCGGCGGCGGGGTACCGAGGGCCACGAATGAAAGGCTGCCGGGCAGGGCAGGGCAACTGAACAGCAGGTCGCAATAACCGCACTTGGCCCAGAGCGCGTGATGGTCGTCGGGGGCTTTGGGGTGATGGGATTCGCCGTGGTCGCCCGACATGTCCATATCCATGGACATGCTCATCGGCATCGACATACCGGCGTGATGATCCATCGGCATCGCTTGGGAAATCAGCGGACCGATAAAGATCATCAGCATGGCGAACAGGCTGATCCAACTGCCGCGCTTCACGCGGTGATGTGGAGAGAGCCTGGCGCGGGGGGCGCCCATCGAGTGTTGGCCTATTGGGCGTGCTTATGCGCGTGGGCGGCCATCGGCGGCACTTTTTGGACCGACACTTGCACCTCGACCTTGCCGGATTTTTCAAAGGTCAGGGTGAGTGGGAATTGCTTGCCATCGGCCAGCAGGCTGCGGTCTTTGAGGCCCAGCAGCATCACGTGGTAGGCCATGGGCGCGAAGGTCAGATCGCCCTTGGCCGGTACGGCAACGCTGGGCACTTGCTGCATTTTCATCAGATCGCCCTGCATCACATGCTCGTGCAGCTCGGCTTTGTCGGCCACGGGCGTGTCGACGCTGAGCAGGCGATCCGGGGTCGCCCCGGTGTTGTGAATCACAAAGTACGCCGCGACGGTGGGCGCATTGGGCGGCAACTCCTGGGACCAGGGATCGCTGACCAGCAGGTCGCCGGCCTTGTAGTCTTCGGCATTGGCGGCACTGAACACCGGCAGCAGCAATGCGGCCAGAAGCAGGGAAGATTTGAGCATGGCAGTTCTCCAGAACGGTTCTAAACGCAGTTCACTTGCGAAGAAGATCAGGCCGTTGGAGAGGCGCGGGGGTTGAGGCTCGGCCATTGCTGGCGCGGGGTAGGGGTTTGCAGTGGGGGTTGTGGCTGACGCGGTACGGCTTCAAATCGCGTGAGATACAACTGCGGCACATGCCCCGCCAACGCCACCAAAGGCGCCGAGCCCGAGCAACACCAGCAATGCTGCATGGTGGAATGATCGTCCTGTTGCGGCGCCGGAATGTCCAGCTTGCCCAGGGCAATCGTCTTCAGGCTTGCGCCATTGGAAGAACAGAACCCGCCCCACATCAGTTGCTTGACCGGGTCGTCGGCCTGCTGCATCGCAGCGGCCATTGGCATGGCAAACGCGTTGAACAGCACTGCAAGGCAGGCGATCCAGGCAATTGCAAAGCGTTGACGGGCCATGGCGGACAATCCGTAGGGTTAAACGATCAGGCGGGTATTTAGCCTGATCGGGGGGGATAAGTAAAAAGCGGCGGTGTGGTTTGGTGTCGCAGCAGAATCACACCGCCGTGACGTGAAGCTTGAGGCCCAACGCTTTCATCACTTTCATGATAGTCGCGAACTCGGGATTGCCAGTGCTGGAGAGGGCTTTATATAAGCTTTCGCGTCCGAGGCCGGCGTCGCGAGCAATTTGGGTCATGCCTTGGGCGCGGGCGATATCATTGAGAGCGGTACGAATCAAAAGACCATCGCCTGCATCGTCTTCAAAGCAGGTCTCCAGGTATGCAGCCATTTCCAAAGGGGTTTTCAAATATTTTGCCGCGTCAAAGCGGGTAAAAGATTCGCTCATAAGTCACTCCTTATTGCCGAGATTTAGTGCCATTTGTTTTGCACGCGTTATGTCCCGACTTTGTGTTGATTTGTCACCACCGATCAGCAACAGATAAACCACCTTGTTTCTACGAGTGAAGTAAACGCGATACCCAGGACCGTAATGGATTCGCATCTCGGACACCCCATCACCTACGGGCTCACAGTCACCGAAGTTTCCGGCTTCAGCCATTCGTATTCCTTGGGATACAGAATGGCAAGTTGCGACGCGCTGCAAAAGCAGGCATCCCCATCGCGGATGGCTGACGCGAAACCGCGAGGGGGGAGGTTAGGGCGGGGGCTTTTGGCTGAGCCAGCCAGCTTGTTCGGAAGTGTTTGTAGGGGGATTCGACTTTTGGTGGTGCAGCCTGATAGCTGGCTGTTCACCTAGCCGACGTATTCAGTACCGAAGACCTGCTGGTCAACCTTAGCGAAACACGGGCATCGGCCAGCGCGCTGAGCTGCGACTTGGCTTTTGACCTGGGAGAGGAATTGCTTGCGGATCGCGTGCACGGCGGCGTTGGGCAGGCGACAGCCACGAGCCGCTAGTACCACAGAAAACAAGGTGGGAGGGGGCTTGCCCCCGATAGCGCTATGTCAGTCGCTGATTTGCTGGCTGAACCACCGCCATCGGGGGCAAGCCCCCTCCCACATTTTGAACTGTGTTGTTCAGGGAGAATGGATTGCCTGTAGTACCGCTGCGACCGTTGGGAACTCCCGATCCACCGCCGCCAACACCGGCCGCTTCAACACCAGCACCGGCACCCCGCGCTCGCGCGCCACTTCCAGCTTCGGCTCGGTAGCCGTGCTGCCGCTGTTCTTGCTGATCAGCACATCAATCCCGCGCCGTTCAAACAACTCCCGCTCGTTTTCGATCAAAAACGGCCCACGTGCGCCGATCACTTCACAGCGCTCATTGCCCGGATACACATCCAGCGCGCGCAAGGTCCAGAACTGGTCGGCGGGGATTTCATCGAGGTGCTGCAACGGCTCTCGGCCCAACGTGAACAGCGGCCGCTTGAAGGGTTTCAAGGCTTCAATCAGCTCGGCCCAATCACCGACCTCTCGCCAATCATCCCCGGCCTGGGGCTGCCATGCCGGGCGACGCAATGCCCAGCACGGTACACCGCTCAACTGTGCCGCCTCGGCGGCATTGCGGCTGATCTGCGCGGCATACGGATGGGTTGCGTCGAGAATCAGGCTGATCCCCTCATCCCGGACAAACCGCGCCAAGCCCTCTGCGCCACCATAACCACCGACCCGCACTTGGCAGGTCAGATCGGTCGGCACCCGCCCGACACCGGCCAGGCTGTAGATATGTTCCGGGCCCAATGTACGGGCGATGGCCAGCGCTTCGGTCACGCCGCCCAGCAGCAAGATGCGTTTCATAGCGGCTTGACCACTTCCAGCAGCGTAATCGGCAACGCCTGGCGCCACGTATCAAACTCCCCCAACGGCTGGGCCTGGGCTACGTGAATGCGCGTCAGCTCACCGCCATGTTGAGCGCGCCAGTTCATCAAGGTCATTTCACTTTGCAGGGTCACGGCGTTGGCCACCAATCGTCCACCGGGCCGCAGGTGCTGCCAGCAGGTGTCGAGTACGCCCTCACGGGTGACGCCGCCGCCGATAAAGATAGCGTCGGGTGCGGTAAGGCCATGCAACGCCTCAGGGGCTTTGCCACGAATCAACTGCAAACCGGGCACGCCGAGGGCATCGCGGTTGTGTTCGATCAGGCCTTGGCGGCCTTCGTCTGCTTCAATCGCCAAGGCGCGGCAGCTTGGGTGCGCACGCATCCATTCGATACCGATTGAGCCACTGCCCGCGCCCACGTCCCACAGCAGTTCGCCGGGCATAGGGGCGAGGCGGGCGAGGGTCATGGCGCGTACATCGCGCTTGGTCAGTTGGCCGTCGTGCTGGAAGGCGCAATCGGGCAAGCCCGCGAGGCGCGACAGACGCGGTGTGTCGCTGGAGGCCAGGCAGTCGATGGCGACCAGGTTCAAGTCGGCAACCGAGGCGTACTGCCAATCCTGGGCCAAACCGTCAATGCGCCGTTCATCCGCGCCGCCCAAGTGTTCAAATACCGTCAATCGGCTGGGCCCGAACCCGGATTCGGCCAACAACGAAGCAATCAACGCAGGGCTGCCGCCGTCATTACTCAGCACCAATAAGCGCACGCCCGTGGCCAGATGTGCATTGATCGCCGCCACTGGCCGGGCGACCACGGACAGTGTCACCACCTCCTGCAACGGCCAGCCCAACCGCGCTGCCGCCAACGACACCGACGACGGTGCCGGCAAAATCAGCAGTTCTTCAGCCGCCACCTGCCGCGCCAGACTGGCTCCCACGCCGTAAAACATCGGGTCGCCGCTGGCCAGCACACACACTGGCGTGCCGCGTTGTGCCAGCGCCGGCTCCAGGGAAAACGGGCTCGGCCACACCTGGCGTTCCCCCCGAATACACACCGGCAGCAGGTCCAACTGGCGCTGAGCACCTATAATCCGCGTGGCGCGCAACAGGGCATGCCGGGCATTTCTGCCCAGGCCCTTGAAGCCGTCTTCACCGATGCCTACAACCGTCAGCCAGGGCGACATATCAATTCCTTGAACGACATCCGACGGGCAGGCTTTTCATGCCGCCGGACAAAGCAGGCATAATACCGCGCCTTTACCTGTGAACCGGTAGCCCCGTGAACCCAACGCCCACTCTGAATACCTTGCGCCCCTCGGCTTGTCCGGGGTTGCTGCGTATTGTCCAGGCGTTGGATGGCGGTATCTGTCGGATCAAATTGGCCGGTGGCTCGATCACCAGTGCGCAAGCCGACGCCGTGGCCGAAGCCGCCCAGGCCTATGCTGGCGGGGTGATCGAGGCGACCAACCGCGCCAATCTGCAAATACGCGGTATCGGCGCCGGGCAGGATGCGCTGATTGCCAGGCTGCTGGCCGCAGGCCTCGGCCCGAGCAACGCTGGCGGTGACGATGTGCGCAACCTGATGCTCAGCCCCAGCGCCGGTATTGACCCGCAGATGCTGTTCGACACCCGCCCGTTGGCCGGGCAGATCCTCGCCACCCTGCAAAACCACCCGCGTTTCCATGCGCTGTCGGCCAAGTTCGCCGTGCAGTTGGATGGCGGCGAGGATCTGGCGATGCTCGAACATCATCACGATCTGTGGCTCTCGGCGTTCGTGCGCAATGGCGAGACGCTGCTCGCGTTCGGTCTGGCCGGCTGTCCTGGGCTGGATGCGCCACTGGCAGCGGTGCCATTGGAGCAGGGCCACGCACTGGTGGTGGCGGTGCTGGACGCCTTTCTCGACCTCGCCACCCCAGAACAAACGCGCATGCGCCATTTGCCTGTGGATAACTTGCTGAGCCATCTGCGCCTGCCGCTGCTGCCGGTCGGCGGCTTCAAACGCCCGCCCAGTAGCGCCTTGCTGCACCTCGGGACTTATCCACAGGCGCAGAAGAATCAATTCTATGTCGCGGCCATCGCCCCCTTGGGTCGCCTGGATCCGACGATGCTCAGGGGCGCCGCACAACTCGCTCGCGACTACGGTGACGCCACCTTGCGCTTCACTCCCTGGCAAGGCGTGCTGCTGCCCAACGTCGAAAAACCTCACGCCGTGAGCGAACGCCTGGCGCAACTGGGCTTTCTCTGTTCCATCGACCAACCCCTGGCGCGCCTGACCGCCTGCACCGGCTCCAGCGGCTGCGCCAAGGCACTGGCCGACACCAAGGCCGACGCCCTGCAACTGGCCGCGCTGCAAGCCGGGCATGACGTGCATCTGACAGGCTGCCCACGTTCCTGCGCCGCCGCGCACACCGCGCCCGTCACCCTGCTGGCGGTGAGCCCAGGCCACTACGACCTCTATTTTCGCGATGCAGCCCACCCGGGTTTTGGCCGGCTGCACGCGCGCACTCTTTCCATTGAAGCGGCGGGCGCCCTGTTGCGCGCTTGTCCACGGAGCAACACCGATGATTGATTACATCCGCGACGGTCAGGAGATCTATCGCAACTCCTTCGCCATTATTCGAGCGGAAGCCAAGTTGGACCGCATCCCGGCCGACCTGGAAAAACTCGCGGTGCGGGTGATTCATGCCTGCGGCATGGTCGATGCCATCGACGGCCTGCAATTTTCCGAAGGTGCGGGCAAGGCCGGGCGCGATGCGCTGGCCGCTGGCGCGCCGATTCTGTGTGATGCGCGGATGGTCTCCGAAGGCGTGACCCGCACGCGCCTGCCGGCCAACAACGCGGTGATCTGCACCCTGCGCGACGACAGCGTGCCGGAACTGGCGCGGGAGCTGGGCAATACCCGCTCCGCTGCCGCCCTGGAGCTGTGGCGCCCGCACCTGGAAGGCAGTGTGGTGGTGATCGGCAACGCGCCGACCGCGTTGTTCTACCTGCTGGAAATGCTCGATGCGGGCGCGCCGAAACCGGCGTTGATCCTCGGTTTCCCGGTGGGTTTTGTCGGCGCCGCTGAATCCAAGGCGATGCTGGCCGCCGACAGCCGCGGCGTGCCGTTCGTGATCATGCAAGGCCGCCTGGGCGGCAGTGCCATGGCGGCCGCAGCGGTCAATGCGCTCGCCACGGAGGTGGAATAATGCCGGCACGCGGACGTTTGATCGGTCTGGGCGTGGGCCCCGGCGACCCGGAACTGATCACCCTCAAGGCCCTGCGCCTGCTGCGTGAATCGCCGGTGGTGGCGTACTTCGTGGCCAAGGGCAAGAAGGGCAACGCCTTCGGCATCATCGAGGACCATCTGGTGGCGCAACAGACCCTGATGCCGCTGGTGTACCCGGTGACCACCGAGGCACTTCCGGCGCCGCTGTCCTACGAGCAAGTGATCAGCGATTTTTATGACACCGCCAGCGTCGACGTGGCCGCGCATCTGGACGCCGGTCGCGATGTGGCGGTGATCTGCGAAGGTGATCCGTTTTTCTACGGTTCCTACATGTACCTGCATGACCGTTTGGCCGAGCGCTACGAAGCCCAGGTTGTTCCGGGTGTGTGCTCGATGCTCGGCGGCGCTTCGGTGCTTGGCGCACCGTTGGTGTATCGCAACCAGAGCCTTTCGGTGCTGTCAGGCGTGTTGCCTCACGATGACCTCAAGCGCCGCCTGGCGGATGCCGACGCGGCGGTGATCATGAAGCTGGGTCGCAACTTCCCCAAGGTGCGCCAGGTGTTGGAAGAACTCGGCCTGGCCGAGCGCGCGCTGTATGTGGAGCGCGCCACCATGGCCAACCAGAAGATCGTGCCGCTGGATCAGGTCGACCCGTCGTCGTCACCGTACTTCTCGCTGATCATCGTGCCCGGTGAACGGTGGCAAGGGTGATGAGTCCGGCGATTGTCATCCTCGGCCAGGGCAGCCTGGCGACCGCGCGCAGGATCCAGCAGGTTTACCCTGGCGCCGTGATCCACGGCTTGGCCGGGCGGGTTGACGGTGCGGACCAGGCTTACAGCGACTTCGGCGCCACCCTGCGTCAGTTGTATCAGCACGGCACGCCGCTGATTGCGCTGTGCGCGGCCGGTATCGTCATCCGCACCTTGGCTGCGCTGCTGCTGGAAAAAGGCGAAGAACCGGCCGTGCTGGCCGTTGCCGAAGATGGCAGTGCCGTGGTGCCGCTGCTCGGCGGCCTGGGTGGCGTGAACGTGATGGCGCGGGACATTGCGGCCGCACTTGATGTGGCCGCTGCGATCACCACCAGTGGCGAACTGCGCTTCGGCACCTGCCTGCTCAACCCGCCGGCCGGTTATGAGTTGGCGGATCTGGAGCTGGGCAAGCGCTTCGTCTCCGACCTGCTAGCCGGCGAAAGCGTACGTATCGAAGGCGCGGCGCCGTGGCTGGATCAAGCGAATTTGCCCCAGGACCAGCAAGCGCGCCTGGCGATTCACGTAGGCAGCGCCGAGCGCGTGCCGGCTGCCAATGAATTGCTGATCTATCCGAAGACGGTGTCAGTCACCTGCAAACCGGGTGTGGAGTTGGCTGCGCGGGTGCGAGCGGCGTTGCATGACGCAGGCATCGCCGTGCAATCCCTGGCGTGCCTGCTGGCCAGCGACACGCAGATGGCCGAGGCGTCGCTGCATGAAGCCGCATCGGCATTGGCGGTGCCGCTGCGTTTCGCCAGCGTTACTCAGGATGCCGACATCGTGATTGACGTCGCCGAGCAGCCGTTGGACCTGTCGCAGGTGGGCCGCCCGCGTGGCCGCCTCGCCGTGATCGGCCTCGGCCCCGGCGCCGCCGAGTTGATGGTGCCGGCGGTGAAGGCCGAACTGGCGCGCTGCACCGATGTGTTGGGCTATGAAACCTACGTGCGCATGGCCGGGCCATTTCGCGACGATCAGATTCAGCACTGCACCGACAACCGCGAAGAAATGCAACGCGCACGCCATGCCTTCGAACTGGCCGCTCAGGGCCGTTCGGTGGTAGTGGTGTCGTCCGGTGACCCTGGCGTGTTCGCCATGGCGGCGGCGGTGATCGAGGCGTTGCACGAGTCCAGCGATCCGGCCTGGCATCAGGTCGACCTGGAAATCCTGCCAGGTGTCTCGGCCTCCCTGGCCACCGCTGCCCAGGCGGGCGCGCCGCTGGGGCATGACTTCTGCGTGATGTCGCTGTCGGACAACCTCAAGCCGTGGTCGATCATCGAAAAACGCCTGGACCTCGCGTCCCAGGCCGACCTGGCCCTGGCGTTCTATAACCCGATTTCGCGGTCACGGCCGTGGCAACTGGGCCGTGCCCTGGAAATCGTCGCGTTGCACCGCACGCCGCAAACACCGGTGGTGCTGGGCCGCGATATCGGCCGACCGGGTCAGACCTTGCGTGTCACTACCCTGGGGCAACTCACTCCGGACCAGGTGGACATGCGCACCATGGTGCTGATCGGCTCGTCCACCACTTGCACATTCGCGCGAGCCGGTGGTGGTGAGTGGGTCTATACGCCACGCTGGTATGGTGAGAAACCCCTCTCCTGAAAATGGCCTGCTGGCTGTCAGAAAGCTCCGAATAACACAGGGATTGCTCTGCTGTTGTTCGGGGCTTTTTCTTTTTTGTGCGACGAAAAAACGAAGGCTCGCAGGTGTCCCGTGTGATTGCTGGGCGCTGGTTTCAGGTGTGTCTTGCCAAGGGATGTTTGTCGCCTGGAACGCGCATCGGCCACTGGACTAGTGTGCAGGTAAGCCCCATGTGGGGTGCTTGTGGAGAACCGAAAATGGAGCAACATCACAGAAGGATCAACAACACAAAACGGCGCAAGTTGATTGCCGCCTACACATTGCCGAGGGCGCCTGGCGCGCAGCCCTCATTGCCGCTGCTCGACACGGGGGACGACTGCAACGCGGCAGTGGTCAACAACAGTGTGATGTCGTTCGCCGAGGGGCTGTCGGGCCTGAACCGGGAATACATCCGCAAAAGCTACCTGTTGGCCAGCAGTTACGTCAGTGATGTCTTGAAGACCCCGCGAGGTACCGAGGCCTGGTACGACGAATTTATCAAGGTGATGATCAGCCTGGGCTGGCTGCCGGTGCGCAGCCGTTTCGAGCGGGTTTCACATTCGGGTAAGGGCCTGTCGGTGCAATTGGCGGCCCTGAACATCATCGCCACGATGCTGGCGTCGATGTCGGTTTCGGGGCCATTGGTCGCGGCGCTGCCGAAACTGGCAGCCGATGCGTTGGAAGCCATGAAGCAGCAACCGGCGTCCTTCGAGTTGTTCAGGCGCAACAGTACGCTGCACCAGGGCGGTGATTTCGGCCTGGCGTCCTGTGTCGAAGCGGGCGGCGAATTGACGATGGTGCTGGTGACCTACAGCACCCAGAGCGTGAGCAAACAGGTGGGATTGCCGTTCCTTGAGTGGGACAGCGCTTCGGTCGAGGCCTTCAGCGGGCAGACCTGCCTGGTGCTGAGCACCTCGGTGGTCAACGAAAAAACCATCCAATTGATGCGCGAGAGTGCGGGCGACAAGGTGCAGTCGGCGATTGCCAAGTACCGGATCTAAGGCACCAGATAACCCCGTACGCCGGTAAAGATAATTTGCGCGGCAAGGGCGCACACAAACAGGCCCATCAACCGGCTGACAATCTGCAAGCCCTGGTCACCGAGAATCCGTTCGATACGGTTGGACAGATACAGCACCACGCCAACCGTGAGGCTGGCCAGGGCGATGCTGAGGATGGCGGTGATCTTGTCATCCCAGTGCGGCTGGCTGACGCCCATCACCAACAACGCACCGATGGTGCCGGGGCCGACGGTGAGGGGAATGGTCAGCGGTACGATGGTCACGTCCTGCTGCACATTGTCGGTCTGCACCGCTGACTTGCCTTGGGCCATGCCCAGGGCCGAGATAAACAACACACTGCCGGCGCCGATGCGAAACGCATCCACGGTGATGCCGAACACACTGAAAATCACCCGGCCGAACAGGTAGAGCAGCACACTCGACACCAGGGTCGCCAACGCTACCTTCCAGGCCAGTCGCCGGCGTTCTTTGCTGGAGTAGCCACGGGTCAGGCTGATAAAGCAGGACAGCACGAAGAACGGGCTGTAGAGCACCAGCATTTTCAGGTAGACGCTGAATAACACGTGGAGCATGGAGGTAGCTCGCGGCAGGAAAAGTGTGGAGAGTCTATCAGGCGGTACGCTCCAGGTCAGGAAGGCGCGTGCTCCGCCCGCTGTTGACGCTGCGCGACCCAGAATTCCACCAGCTCACGCAACTGCGACAACTCCACCGGTTTGGCCATATGCCCATCCATCCCAGCCTGGCGCGCGCGTTCTTTGTGTTCCGAAAGGATATGCGCCGTGAGCGCCACCACCGGTGTGCGAATGCGCTGGTGGCTGACTTCCCACGCCCGCAGCTGCTGGGTGGCCGAGAAGCCATCGAGGATCGGCATTTCACAGTCCATCAATACCAGGTCATAACGCTGGGCCTTCATCGCCTCCAGCGCTTCTTCGCCGTTGCTGGCGGTGTCCGGATTGAGGTTGAGCTTGCCGAGCATGCCGCGAATCACTTTGGTGGAGATGCTGTTGTCTTCGGCGACCAGGATCTTGAAATCGCTGGGCACGGTAATCGCCGCCGGGGCGTTGAGTGAGACGCGCAGCGCCACGCCGCCTTTGCTGCGCTGGTTCAGCTCATCGGCCAGGGTGGTCTTGAGGGTGTAACCGGCGACCGGCTTGGCGAGGATGCGTTTGATCCCACAGTTGCGCGCGATGATCTTGCTTGGCGCGTTGCTGATGCCGGTGAGCATGATCAGCAGGATGTCGTGGTTCAGGCTCGGATCTTCCTTGATCTTTGCCGCCAGTTGCATGCCGGTCATGCCGGGCATGTTCTGGTCCAGCAGCACCACGTCGAAGTAGTCGCGCAGGTGCGCCTTGGTGCGCAGCAAGGCCAGGGCTTCCTTGCCTGAGGGCACCGCGCTGACGTTCAGGCCCCAGGCGGTGCATTGCTGCACCAGCACTTTGCGGCAGGTGTCGTTGTCGTCCACCACCAGCACGCGGGCGTCCTTGAGCGGGCCATCGAGGTCGGAGGTGGGGTGCTCCAGGCGTTCCGGGTCCAGTGGCAGGGTCAGCCACAAGGTACTGCCCTGGTGACTGCCACTCTTGATACCGAATTCGCCGTTCATCAACAGGATCAGTTGGCGGGCGATCACCAGGCCCAGGTGGCCGCTCAGACGGGTGGCCGAGAGGAAATTCTTGCTGTGCAGTTCGCTGTGCAGGAGTGCGTCGCGCTCGGCGGCTTCCATCGGCAGGCCGCTGTCCTGCACGGCAATGCGCAGGCGGGGCTTGGTGCTGCGGTCGTCCAGGGCGACCACGATCAGGACTTCGCCTTCATCGGTTTTGTGCAGGGCGTTTTCCAGCAGGCTCAGCATCGCCTGGCGCAGGCGCGTCGGGTCCCCGCTGATGACGCGCGGCACCTGGGGCTGGATAAAACTGATCAGCTCGACATTCTGCTGCTCGGCCTTGGCGCGGAAGATGCTCAGGCAGTCTTCGATCAGGGCATTGAGGTCGAACTGCACGTCATCCAGTTCGATCTGCCCGGATTCAAGCTTGGAAATATCGAGGATTTCATTGATCAGTGTGAGCAGCTCGTTGCCGGCGCTGTGGATAGTCTGCACGTAGTCGCGCTGCTTCACCGACAGCGGCGTGCCCAGCAGCAACTCGGTCATGCCCAGCACGCCGTTCATGGGGGTGCGTATTTCGTGGCTGATCTTGGCCAGGAACTCGGCCTTGGCGGCGATCTCGGCATTGCTGGCGGCCAGGTCGCGGCTGAGGCTGAAACGGGCCTCGACAATCGCACGCTGGCGTTCGCCCAGGGCAAGGCTCATCAACAAGCCACTGAGGCAGATAAACGCCAGCAGCGTGATGATCAACCCCTGAGGCGACACCATCGTCAGGCCCAGCAGGGCCGGGAGGATGATCAGCGTGCCAATGTTGAACACCACCATGCCCGCCACGAACAAGCGCGCCGGGCGGTAGCCTTTCTGCCAGTGGTAAGCCGAGACAAACAGCATGCTCAGGCCGGCCAGGGCCACCAGGGCGTAGGTGATGATGTTCAGCGGCAGGGTGTTGACGAACAACAGCAGCAGGCCGCACAGCACGATAAACAGGATGTCGGCCATCAACACTTTGTTCAGCGGGTGCGGGCCCAGGGGCATGAAGAAACGATAGGCGAACATCAGCCCGCACGGTGCGGTCAGCAGCAAGGCCAGGTAGGCGCCGGGGGTCTGGATCGCATGCCAGTTCGGTAGCCATGGGCCTACCAGGTTGAGCAGCAGCGCCAGGCTGAGCATCAACAGCAGTTCACAGGCCGCCAGCCACAGGCTGCTGCGCGAGCGGTGGTAAGCGAAGCGCGAGAGGTTGTGCAGGATCAGCATCAGCAGGCAGCCGAACAGCAGGCCGTAGATCAGCGTCTGGGTCTGGTCGGCGGCCGCCAGCACGGCCGGTTCCAGGGTGATATAGGGGCGCAGTTCGTGTTCCGAGACCAGGCGCAGGTAGACATCGAGAGGCTTCTGGCTCTGGGGCATCGGCAGCATGAAATCGCTGCTGGGTAGCGGGCGTTCCGCCTGGGGCTGGCGGGCGCCGGTGTTTTGTTGCTCGACCAGGCTGTCGCCGTCCAATACATACAGGCTCAGGTGCGACAGGTCCGGGGCGAATACCCGCAGCACTTGCTCGTGCTTGCCGGGCTGCAGCTTGAAACGTACCCACAACGCACCGTCCGGCTGCGCAGCGGTCACGCGGTCCAGTTCGATGGGGCTGAATTGATTGGTGTAGCGTGGGGAACGGATGTCGCTCAGTTGCAGGTCGGCCTGTTCATCAAGCAATACTGCCCAACCACTGCCTTGTGCAGCGGCCTGGGCCGGGAACAAGCAGAGCAGTGTCAGCAGGCTGACAGTGAAACCTATGGCGATCCTGAGCCAGCGCACGGCGAAATCCCTTCGTAGGTTGATGCACGGGTTAACTATGCGCGGGGAGGCCTGTAGACGGCAAGGGCCAGAGGCCCTTGCCTAACCGAACGGATAGCTAGTGTTACTGAGTTTCGCCACGTTCACGGGCAATGGCGCGGTAGCCGATGTCCGTGCGGTAGAAGCAGCCTTTCCAGTCGATCTTCTTGGCCAGTGCATAAGCCTGTTGTTGCGCAACGTCGACACTGGCGCCCATTGCGGTAGCGCACAGTACACGACCGCCGGCCGTCACAACCTTGCCATCCTTGAGCGCGGTGCCCGCATGGAACACCTTGCCTTCCAGCGTTGCGGCAGCGTCGAGGCCTTCGATCACATCGCCTTTGGCGTAGTCGGCAGGGTAACCACCGGCCGCCAGCACAATGCCGACGCTCGGGCGTGGATCCCATTGTGCTTCAACCTTGTCCAGGGCTTGCGCCAGGGCGGCTTCCACCAGCAGGACCAGGCTCGATTGCAGGCGCAGCATCACCGGTTGGGTTTCCGGGTCGCCGAAGCGGCAGTTGAACTCGATGACTTTCGGGTTACCGGCCTTGTCGATCATCAGGCCGGCGTACAGGAAACCGGTGTACACATTGCCTTCGTCGGCCATGCCGCGCACGGTCGGCCAGATCACCAGGTCCATCACACGCTTGTGCACGTCTGCGGTGACCACCGGGGCAGGGGAGTAGGCACCCATGCCGCCGGTGTTCGGGCCAGTGTCGGCGTCGCCGACGCGTTTGTGGTCCTGGCTGGTGGCCATCGGCAGCACATTCTTGCCGTCGACCATCACGATAAAACTGGCTTCTTCGCCGTCGAGGAATTCCTCGATGACCACACGCGAACCGGCTTCACCAAACGCATTGCCGGCGAGCATGTCGCGCACGGCGTCTTCGGCTTCCTGCAAGGTCATGGCAACGATCACGCCTTTACCGGCGGCCAGGCCGTCGGCCTTGATCACGATCGGTGCACCTTTTTCACGCAGATAGGCCAGGGCCGGCTCGATCTCGGTGAAGTTCTGGTAGTCGGCAGTCGGGATCTTGTGACGCGCCAGGAAATCCTTGGTGAAAGCCTTGGAGCCTTCCAGTTGTGCAGCGCCAGCGGTCGGGCCGAAGCAGTCCAGGCCACGGCTGCGGAACAGGTCCACAACGCCAGCGACCAGAGGGACTTCCGGGCCGACGATGGTCAGGGACACGTTCTTTTCAGCAAAGTCGGCCAGTTGTTCAAGGGCCAATACGTCGATGGCGACGTTTTCGCACTTGGCTTCAATGGCGGTACCGGCGTTGCCGGGAGCGACGAAAACTTTCTGGACGCGCGGGTCCTGGGCAACTTTCCAGGCCAGGGCGTGTTCACGGCCACCGCTGCCAATGATCAATACATTCATTTCAAAAACCTCAAATTCTGTAAGGCGCTGCACGAGCGCTTCAGTGTGGAGCTGAACTTATGTAGTGAGCGGGCTTGCCCCGCGCTGGGCTGCGAAGCAGCCCCAATCAACAAGAACGCAGGGCATCAGATACGGCGCGGATTGCTGTTTTGGGGCCGCTTCGCAGCCCAGCGCGGGGCAAGCCCGCTCACCACAAAGCCCTTTCCCACATTTGGATCAGTGACGGAAGTGGCGCATGCCGGTGAAGACCATGGCAATGCCGGCTTCATCAGCAGCGGCAATCACTTCAGCATCACGCATCGAGCCGCCCGGTTGGATCACGGCGGTCACGCCGGCCTTGGCGGCATTGTCCAAACCATCACGGAACGGGAAGAACGCATCGGATGCCATCACCGAACCTACAACCTGCAGGCCGGCGTGCTCAGCCTTGATCGCGGCGATACGCGCCGAGTTCACGCGGCTCATCTGGCCGGCGCCGACGCCGATGGTCTGGCGGTTCTTGGCGTAGACGATGGCGTTGGATTTAACGTATTTGGCCACTTTCCAGGCGAAGATCAGGTCGTTGATCTCTTGCTCGGTCGGGGCGCGCTTGGTCACGACTTTCAGGTCTTCGCTGCCGATCATGCCGATGTCGCGGCTCTGTACCAGCAAGCCGCCATTGACGCGCTTGTAGTCCCAGGCTGCAGCGCGGTCAGCCGACCATTCGCCACAGGCCAGCAGGCGCACGTTGGCTTTTGCGGCAACAATGGCGCGCGCTTCTTCGCTTACCGAAGGGGCGATGATCACTTCAACGAACTGACGCTCGACGATGGCCTTGGCGGTCTCGGCGTCCAGTTCACGGTTGAAGGCGATGATGCCGCCGAACGCCGACTCGGTGTCGGTGGCGTAGGCCAATTCGTACGCCTGGCGGATGCCGCCTTCAGCGTCCGGGCTCACGGCCACGCCGCACGGGTTGGCGTGCTTGACGATCACGCAGGCCGGCTTGACGAAGCTCTTCACGCATTCCAGCGCGGCATCGGTGTCGGCCACGTTGTTGTAGGACAGTTCTTTGCCTTGCAGCTGGGTCGCGGTGGCGATGCCCACTTCGGCAGGCTTGGCTTCCACGTAGAACGCCGCGCTCTGGTGCGGGTTCTCGCCGTAGCGCATTTCCTGGGCCTTGATGAACTGGCTGTTGAAGGTACGCGGGAACTGGCTGCGGCCTTCTGTGCTGAGGGTTTCGGCGGCCTGGTTCACGGTGCCCATGTAGTTGGCGATCATGCCGTCGTAGGCGGCGGTGTGTTCGAACGCCTTGAGCATCAGGTCAAAGCGCTGGGCGTAGGTCAGGCCGCCGGCTTTCAGGCTTTCGAGCACTTGGGTGTAGTCGCTGGCGTTGACCACGATGGCCACGTCTTTGTGGTTCTTGGCGGCCGAGCGCACCATGGTCGGGCCGCCGATATCGATGTTTTCGATAGCGGTCGGCAGGTCGCAGCCTGGCTTGTTGATGGTGGCTTCGAACGGGTACAGGTTGACGGCCACCAGGTCGATCGGCTTGATGCCGTGCTCGGTCATGATGGCGTCGTCGATACCGCGACGGCCAAGGATGCCGCCGTGGATTTTCGGGTGCAGGGTCTTGACCCGACCGTCCATCATTTCTGCGAAACCGGTGTAGTCCGCGACTTCTACTGCGGCCACGCCGTTGTCCTGCAGCAGTTTGAAGGTCCCGCCCGTGGAGAGGATTTCCACGCCCAGGGCTTCCAGCTCCCGGGCAAATTCGAGGATCCCGGTCTTGTCGGAGACACTGATCAAGGCGCGGCGGATCGGCAGGCGGGTAGTCTGGTCGGTCATTTCAATTTCCATCAAAAGCAAAGGAGTCAGCAAAAAAGGCGACCGGTTTTACGCGGGCGCCTTTCTGGTTTGATTGAATGCTTACAGCAAATCGTATTGCTTGAGCTTTTTGCGCAAGGTGCCACGGTTGAGGCCCAGCAGCTCACTGGCTTTGGTCTGGTTGCCCTTGACGTAGTTCATCACGCATTCGAGCAAGGGCGCCTCGACTTCGGAGAGCACCAGGTTGTACACGTCCGTGACGGAAGCGCCCTCAAGGTGGGCGAAATAATTATGCAGCGCCTTCTCGACACTCCCGCGAAGGGTCTGGCCTTCTTCGCTCGGCGTGTTGAGGTGCTGTTTCAAATTGACGTTGTCGCTCACGGGTGTTGTTCCACTCACTAAAGTCTCGGTCATCATCGTCATGCGGCCACCCCTTCTCCGTCCCCTGCTCTCAGGCTCTTGTCTCGTTCGGCAAAAAACTCACGAACGGCGGTGACCTGTGCTTGCGTTTCATCCAAACGATTGAATCCGGCGCGAAACTCCCTGGCGCCCGGCAGGGTTGCGAGATACCAACCCACATGCTTGCGAGCAATGCGCACGCCCATCACATCCCCATAGAAGGTGTGAAGTGCAGCCAGATGCTCAAGCAGAATACGTTCCACTTCGACCAATTCCGGCGCAGGCAAGACTTCACCGGTACGCAGGAAATACTCGATCTCACGAAAAATCCACGGGCGCCCTTGGGCGGCCCGGCCAATCAACAAGCCATCGGCACCGGTTGCGTGCAGTACGCGCCGGGCTTTTTCGGCTGAGTCGATGTCGCCATTGGCAAACACCGGCATCGACACCGCCTGCTTGATCGCGGCGATGGTGTCGTACTCGGCTTCACCGGTATACAGATCGGCGCGTGTGCGGCCATGGACCGCCAGCGCTGTAATACCTGCCTGTTCGGCGATCTTCGCCACCGTCAGGCCGTTCTTGTTGTCCCGGTCCCAGCCGGTACGGATCTTCAGGGTTACCGGCACATCCACTGCGGCGACAACGGCCTGCAGGATCTCGGCAACCAACTGCTCATCTTTCAATAGCGCGGAACCGGCGGCCTTGTTGCAGACCTTCTTGGCCGGGCAGCCCATGTTGATGTCGATGATCTGTGCGCCCAACTCCACGTTGGCTCGGGCCGCATCCGCCAGCATCTGCGCATCACCGCCGGCGATCTGTACCGAGCGGGGCTCGGGATCACCTTCGTGGATCATGCGCATCCGCGATTTGCGGGTGTTCCACAAGCTCATGTCGCTGGTGACCATTTCCGAGACTACAAGACCCGCGCCCAAACGTTTGCACAGCTGACGAAAGGGCTGGTCGGTGACACCCGCCATCGGGGCGAGGATCAAGCCGTTCTGCAATGTGTATGGGCCGATGCGTACCGCCGACATAGGACTTCCCTGTTGTGGGGCCGGATCATTAGAGTTCGAAAAAGGGTTGGCATGATACCCGCTCTCGATGACTGGATAAAGGCTGGATTGGATAAAATCTGAACAGTTATTTCTTTATCGCCGCCGGTTTGGATGCGCGGCGCCAAGTCAATAATCCACCGTCAAGCTTCGGTGAGTGGGTCGGTTCACTCGGGCGAGTGGAAGCTCAGGCTGTAATTCACGGCTTTGTTGCCCGGATCCAGGATGTCCAGGGAGATATGGATCGGGGTCTGCGATGGCATTTCGCTCACGCCGGCCAACTCGCCGCTGAGGTATTCGGCGGGTTTGAAGCGACGACTGGCAATCAGGCCGCCATTGAGGTCGGCAAAACGCAGCTCCAGCAGGGGGAAGGGCTGGGAGAACGTCGCGCGGTTGTAGATGATTGCATCCACCACCAGCGCCCCGGCGAATTCCGGGTGGCTGCGCACTACCAGGTTGCTGCTCTTGATGTGGGCGATATCGACCCGTGATGGCACCTTGCAGCCCAGTGTGGGGCACAGTTGCTGGAACCACGGGCGGTAAGCGTCCTGGCGCGCCAAGTCGTCGAACTGGTAGGCGATGTATTGGCCTGCCAACCCCGCGGCGGCGATCAGCACCAGCAGTATCCAGATTAAGCGGCGGCCCCAGCCCTGTGGGCGCTTTTGCGCGTACAGGTGCAGCGGGTCGTCTTCGAGGTCCTGGAGCAGTTCGTCGTGAACGCCAGCGTCGGGGCGCGGGCGCTTGCGACGCAACTGGGGGCGCTCCTCGGGTTCCGGCTCGTCCGCCGCCTGGGTGAGCGGGGTGAACGGTGGGTCGAGGTCTTCATCCTCGGGGGCTGCACGCAGTGGCGGCTCGTCGTCGATATCGTCGATGTGCTGCGACATGGACGGCTCGGTGCGCTGCTTTGTCGCAGGGGCGTTGCTCGGTTCCGACTCGTCTTCCGGGGCTTTGGTACGCTCTTCAGGCGGATCGCTGAACAGGCTGGCCGCCCATTTTTCCTCTTCGGCCTTGACGGTTTCGCGGCTGGCGCTGAGGGCGTCTTCCTTCTGGCGGCGCTCTGCACCCGGTTGGCGACGTTCCGCGCCCACGGGCAGCGTGTGCTGAATCTCGCGGCGCTCCAGCTTGGCCAGTTCTTCGTCCAGGTCCAGGTTGTCGAGGTCCAGCTCTTCGGCGGTCCACTGTTTCTGGCTGATGGCGCGGGGCGCCTCAGGGGGCAGCGCGATTTCCGGTTGTTCAGGCGCCGGGGCCTGGGCGCGCTGCTCCAGCAGCTGGCGAGCCGCGTTGAACACTTGCAGGCACGAGCCGCAGCGCACCACGCCACGGGCCACGCTCAATTGAGCGTGGTTGACGCGAAAGCGTGTTTGGCAATGCGGGCACTGAGTGACGAAACTGTCGGTCATGCGGCCATCCGATTCAGGCAAGCGCTCATTCTAGCGCCGACGCCCGCTGATGCGTACCCAGCCATCGCGGTTGGCGATCGGATCCAGCTCGAAATCCTGGGCATACGCGGCAGCAACGTCTTCGCCTTGCTCGGCGAGGATGCCCGACAGCGCCAGGCGCCCGCCCGGCTTGACCAGGCTCGACAGTTGCGGCGCCAGGGAAACCAGCGGCCCGGCGAGGATATTCGCCACCAGCACATCGGCCTGGACCTGCGGCAGGTCTTCAGGCAGGTAGAGTGGGAATTTATCTTCAGGAATATGGTTGCGCCCGGCGTTATCGCGCGAGGCTTCCAGGGCCTGCACGTCGATGTCGGTGCCCACGGCTTGCTTGGCGCCCAGCAACAGCGCGGCAATCGCCAGGATCCCCGAGCCGCAGCCGAAATCCAGCACGTTGCTGTCGGTCAGGTCCTGGCCGTCGAGCCATTCGAGGCACAGTGCGGTGGTGGGGTGGGTGCCGGTGCCGAACGCCAGGCCTGGGTCCAGCAGCAGGTTCACCGCATCAGGCTCTGGTGCGGCATGCCAGCTCGGTACGATCCACAGGCGCTGGCCGAAACGCATCGGCTGGAAGTTATCCATCCAGCTGCGTTCCCAGTCCTGGTCTTCGATCACTTCGCTGTGATGCTCGGGCAGCGGGCCACCGGTGAGCAGCTCCATATGGGCCAGCACGGCGGCAGCATCGGTGCCGTCTTCGAACAGGGCCAGCAGGTGGGTGTGGGACCACAGCGGAGTGGTGTTGAGTTCCGGCTCGAAAATCGGCTGGTCTTCGGCGTCCATGAAGGTCACCGAGACGGCGCCCACTTCGAGGAGCGCGTCTTCGTAGGTTTCGGCTTGTTCTGGGCTGATGGCGAGACGGACTTGCAGCCAAGGCATGGCGGGCACCTTTGAAAAAATGAGTGTGCGACGGCAGGGTCGCGAAAGGGCGCAAGTTTACGCGAGAGCAGGGCATAAGACGACTGTACTGACTGAACACAAATCAAATGTGGGAGGGGGCTTGCCCTAATGCCGGTCAGTTAAGAGATAAAAGGGCAAAAAGTAACCTGTGGCGAGGGAGCTTGCTCCCGTTGGACTGCGCAGCAGTCCCATTTTTGGGGCCGCTTCGCGGCCCAGCGGGAGCAAGCTCCCTCGCCACAGGTACGGTGTTCGTCCTTAACTGACTGGCATTAGGGCTTGCCCCCGATAGCGGTGGATCAGTGACAGATACTGAGACTGACACACTGCAATCGGGGGCAAGCCCCCTCCCACATTTGGACTGTGTGTGCTTCTCAAAACAGGGTGGGCAGAAACAACAAAGCCGCCCGAAGGCGGCTTTGTTGGGTGGAGCACTTACTGGTCGGCCAGTTTGTGTTCCAGGTAGTGAATGTTCACACCACCTTCGCAGAAGCCTTCATCACGAACCAGGTCCCGGTGCAGTGGGATGTTGGTCTTGATGCCGTCGACCACGATTTCGTCCAGGGCGTTACGCATACGGGCCATGGCCTCGTCGCGGGTCGCGCCCCAGGTGATCAGCTTGCCGATCAGGGAATCGTAGTTGGACGGAACCTTGTAGCCGCTGTACAGGTGCGAATCCACACGTACGCCGTTGCCGCCGGGCGCGTGGAAATGCTTGACCAGGCCAGGACTCGGCATAAAGGTTTTCGGGTCTTCGGCGTTGATCCGGCACTCCAGGGAGTGGCCGTGGATCTTCACGTCGGCCTGGGTGAACGACAGCACGTTGCCAGCGGCGATGCTCAGCATCTCCTTGACGATGTCGATACCGGTGACCATCTCCGAAACCGGGTGCTCTACCTGCACGCGAGTGTTCATCTCGATGAAGTAGAAGCGGCCGTTTTCGTAGAGGAACTCGAAGGTGCCGGCGCCACGATAGTTGATATCGATGCATGCCTTGACGCAGCGAGCCAGCACTTCTTCGCGGGCTTGCTCATCGAGGCCCGGTGCCGGTGCTTCTTCCAGTACCTTCTGGTGACGACGTTGCAGCGAGCAATCGCGGTCGCCCAGGTGGATGGCGTGGCCCTGGCCGTCGGACAGTACCTGGACTTCCACGTGACGTGGGTTGGTCAGGTACTTCTCCAGGTAGACCATCGGGTTGCCGAACCAGGCGCCTGCTTCGGAGCGGGTCTGCTTGGCGGCTTCGATCAGGTCTTCTTCCTTGTGCACCACACGCATGCCGCGACCACCACCGCCACCGGCGGCCTTGATGATCACCGGGTACCCGACTTCGCGACCAATGCGCAGCGCGGTTTCCTCGTCTTCCGGCAGTGGGCCGTCGGAGCCAGGAACGGTTGGCACGCCGGCCGCGATCATGGCGTCCTTGGCCGAGACCTTGTCGCCCATCAGGCGAATGGTTTCGGCTTTCGGGCCGATGAAGGCAAACCCGGATTTTTCCACCTGTTCGGCGAAATCGGCGTTTTCCGCGAGGAAGCCGTAGCCCGGGTGGATGCCATCAGCGCCGGTCACTTCAGCAGCGGCGATGATGTTCGAGACTTTCAGGTACGAGTTCGTGGCCAGTGGCGGGCCGATGCAGATGCTTTCGTCCGCCAGTTTCACGTGCATCAATTCGGTATCGGCCGTCGAGTAAACAGCGACGGTCTTGATGCCCTCTTCCTTACAGGCGCGCAGGATCCGCAGCGCGATCTCGCCGCGGTTGGCGATCAGGACTTTTTGCAGTTTCTTCGCAGGTTTCAACATCGAAGGCGCTCCGCGGTTCAAACGATGGTGAACAGCGGCTGGTCGTACTCAACCGGCTGACCGTTTTCTACCAGGATGGATTCGATGACGCCGGCTTTTTCAGCGGTGATGTGGTTCATCATTTTCATCGCTTCAACGATGCAAATGGTGTCGCCCACTTTCACAGTCTTGCCGACTTCAACGAAGGCTGGCGAGGTCGGAGCCGGGGTGCGGTAGAAAGTACCGACCATTGGCGACTTGACCACGAAGCCGTTCAGAACAGGCGCGGCCGGGGCGGCAGGTGCAGCAGCGGCGGCGGCTGGCGCGGCGGCAGGTGCAGCAGCCGGAGCCGGTGCTTGCATCTGTGGCGCGTAGAACTGTTGAGCCGGGGTCTTGCTGTGGCGGCTGATCCGTACGGACTCTTCGCCTTCCTTGATTTCCAGCTCGTCGATGCCGGACTCTTCCAGCAGTTCGATCAATTTCTTAACTTTACGGATATCCATGAATCATCAACTCCCAAGGGTCGGTCAGGGGCGCTTGGCCGGTTGTTCAAGTTGTTCCAGGGCGGCCTCCAGGGCCAGTCGGTAACCGCTGGCGCCAAGGCCGCAGATCACACCTACCGCTACGTCGGAGAAGTAAGAGTGATGGCGGAAAGCTTCGCGTTTATGCACGTTCGATAAATGCACTTCGATGAATGGGATGCTCACCGCCAGCAGCGCGTCACGTAATGCAACACTTGTATGCGTAAAAGCGGCGGGATTGATCAGGATAAAGTCCACGCCTTCGCCGCGCGCGGCATGGATGCGATCAATCAATTCGTACTCGGCATTGCTTTGCAGGTAGAGCAGATGGTGGCCGGCAACACGAGCCCGCTGCTCCAGATCGAGGTTGATCTGATCCAGGGTCACAGCCCCGTAGACGCCCGGTTCGCGGGTGCCAAGCAGGTTCAGGTTGGGTCCGTGAAGAACCAGTAAGGTCGCCATCGGCTGTTCCTTGTTATTGATGGGAGTACGGCAGAACCCGGCGACTATGCCGCAAAGCCTTTGTGACTGTCCAGTTCTATGCAGTAGGCAGCACGATTAGCGAGGATTGCGCAAAATTTGTGACTGGGGGCTTAGATCTGGTCATCGAGATCAAGTGTGGGAGGGGGCTTGCCCCCGATAGCGGTGCATCAGCCAACAC
The DNA here is from genome assembly GCF_003290225.1 of Pseudomonas sp. LG1E9. Classification (NCBI taxonomy): domain Bacteria; kingdom Pseudomonadati; phylum Pseudomonadota; class Gammaproteobacteria; order Pseudomonadales; family Pseudomonadaceae; genus Pseudomonas; species Pseudomonas sp. LG1E9. Next base: position 1,426,806 of record NZ_CP029983.1, read on the forward strand.
ATGCAGTGGCTGACACTCTGCAATCGGGGGCAAGCCCCCTCCCACATTTGATCTTCATAGGGCGCGGGATTGGGTCATACGCGAAAGGCTTGGACTGCGGTGTTGAGCTGCCCACCCAGCACCAGCAGATGCTCTCCCTGGCTACGCCCTTGCCCGATGCGCAGCAAATTATCCTCACCCAATTGATGAATCCGCTCGCTGTTATCGCGAATCTCACTCACCGCGCCACTCTGCTGCGCGGTCACGTCGGCAATCCGCACAGCCGTGTCGGAAATGGTCTGGATCGCCCCGACGATTTCATCCAGCGCTCCATCCGCCGCCTGGGCTTGCTGGGCGGTGGCTTCGGCGTGTTCGACCTGGGCGCGCATGCCTTCCACTGACTGGTGGGCTGCGTTTTGCAGGCCGCTGATCAAGCCCTGGATCTCTGCGGTGGCGCCGGCGGTGCGTTGGGCCAGGGTGCGTACTTCGTCGGCGACCACCGCAAATCCACGTCCGGCCTCGCCGGCGCGGGCGGCTTCGATGGCGGCGTTGAGGGCCAGCAGGTTGGTCTGGTCGGCAATCGAGCGAATCACCGTGAGCACGCCGCCGATGGTGGCGGACTCTTCAGCAAGTTTCTCGATCATCTGTGCGTTTTGCTGCACTTCGCCGACCAATGCATGCAAACCGGTCAGGCTCAGACCGATCACCCGCTGGCCTTGTTCCACTGCCTGGCCCGCGCTGCGGCTGGCGCTGGCGGCCTGGCTGGCATCGCCGGCCACTTGCTGGATGGTGGCTTCGAGTTCGCCCAGGGAATCGCGGATCTGCGCGGTGTCCCCGGCCTGGCGTTCGGCGCCGTCGTGCAGGCCGCTGCTCAGTTCGGCGAGGGCGCGGCTGCTGCCGGCCACTTCTTCGGCATTGCCGCGAATGGTGCCCACCAAGTCCACCAGGTAGGCGCGCAAACGGTTGAGGGAGGCTTCGATGTCGTGCAGTTCGCGGTTGGTCTTGCCCAGTGCGATCGGTTGGCTGAAGTTGCCTTCGGCCCAGACCGACAAGGCCGGGGCCAGATTGGTCAGCACCCTTGCCAGGCGGCGTTGCAGGGTGTCGATCAGCAGCGCAATCAGCAGGATCAGGCCGATCATCACCCCTTGCATCAGGCGCACTTCGCTTTGGATAAGGCCATGTTGTGCGCGCACCACAGGCTCAAGACCGGCGATGGCCTGTTGCACGGCGTTGATCTTCAGGTGGGTGCTGGCGGCCAGGTCGCTGCGTTGCTGGATCTGTTCACGGGTGCGCTTGAGTTCGGCGGGGTAACGGGTCAGCAGGCTGTTGAGTTCGCGCTTGAGGTCGACACCGGTGTCCTGGGCTTCGGTTTTTTCGCTGTTTTCCAGGCCCATCAGGGCGGAAAAGTCATCGGTACTGGATTCGGTGCTGGCTTTGACGCCGAGCAACGGCAGTTGTCCCAGCGCGTCGGCCTGGGCGCGGATATTGGCGACTTCGCGCTCCACATCATTGGCCAGTTCCGCACGCCCGCTGCTCACCAGCTTGTCGCGGGCCAGGGACAACTTGCCCAGGTGTTGGGACGCGGTCAGTAGCGGTTGAAGGTAGCGCGCACCGTCAGGGGAATTGACGCCCATGGCGTACTGGCTCAACTGGTCCAGGTTGGCGCCCAATTCGCGCTCGGCTTGTAGCAGCAAGGCCTGTGGGTCGCCTGCCAGTTTGCCGGCGGCCAGCAGGTCGGTCTTGCTGAAGGTGTCCAGGGCAGCCAGGCTGGGGCGCAGGTTCTGCGCCAGGTCAGCGGGCAGCTCATCCAGCTGTTGCAGCAGGTTTTCCAGGCTTTGACTGGCGCTGCTCAGGCGCAGGGCATCGCCGCTGGCCAGGTAATCGTCGATATTGCGCGCCGCCTGGTTCTGGAAGGTCTGGGACAGCCCCAGGTAGCGCTCCATCAGCAGATAGGGCCGTTCCAGCGCCCGTTGCGACCACCACAGCGTCGCCCCAAGTGCCAGGCACACGGCCACCAGAAGAAGGGTGTTGAGATTGGTCAGCAGCTTCAGGCGCATGCGTGGTTTCAACCGACAGCGAAAGGTAAGTGCCTGAAGTTATTGCGTTTTCATTACAGCGTTATGACGGAGTCAGTGGATTCTGGTGAAAAGGTGGCACTTTGCTTTGACGTCCGGGCGGCTTGCACGCGATTGCGCCCGGCATGCTTGGCGCGATACAGCGCCTCGTCGGCCTGGGCCGCCATCATCAGGCTGTCGGAGCCGTCGCGCAGCTCCACCAGCCCGGCGCTGAACGTGCACCACAAATCCTGAGGCTGTGCCGGGTAATGGATTTCGGCAAAGCGTCCGCGGATTTCATCCAGCACCTTGCAGGCCGACTCCAGGTCGGTGTCGGGCATCACGATGGCGAACTCTTCACCGCCGTAGCGTCCGATAAAGTCGGTCTTGCGCAAGCGCTGCTTGAGGAACAGCGCCAGGCTCTTGATCACGCGGTCGCCCATGGGGTGGCCATGGCTGTCATTGACCCGCTTGAAGTGGTCGATATCAAGCATGGCAAAGCTCAACGGCTTGTTCTCGCGGCGTGCGCGGAAGCTGCAGTCTTCGAGCAATTGCAGGATATGGGTGTGGTTGTACAACCCGGTCAGGCTGTCGCGCACCATCCGTGCCTTGAGGTGGCGGGCGCGGGCGGCGCGGTTGCGCACGGTGGTGATCAGGTGGCGCGGCTTGATCGGCTTGGTGAGGAAGTCGTCGCCGCCTTCGCTCATCGCATCCAATTGCTTGTCCAGGTCGTCCTCGGCCGACAGGTAAATGATCGGCACGCTCACATAACGGTCGTTATGGCGGATCACCTTGGCCAGTTCGGTGCCGGTGCAGGCGGGCATGTACATGTCGAGGATGATCAGGTCTGGCTGGAAGTCCGCCAACTCGGCCATGGCCTGGATCGGCTCAATCAAGGTGCGGGTGACGATCCCGGCGCTGTTGAGCAGCCGCTCGGTGTGCAGCGCCTGGGCCCGCGAGTCGTCGATGATCAGCACTTTATAAGGCTCGTACTGGGCGACGCAGGTCAGCACTTCGATTTTTTCCAGCAGGCTGGAGGCTTCCAGTGTGCCGGTCAGAAACTCCTGGCCACCGGCGCGCACGGCAGCCAGTCGGGTCGGTGTGTCGGTTTCGTGCAGGCTGAAAAACAACAGCGGCAGCTTTTGCTCCAGGCCTTCCTGGGCTTCGGCGGCGAGCTTGAGGCCCAGGCCTGCGCCGCAGAAATCCACGTCCATCACGATTGCAGACGGCAGGCGCTCGCTCATTGAGGCGCGAAACGCCGCCACGCTGTCCAGTGACTGGGCGCTCAGGCCAAAGAATTCCAGCTGCTTGGCCAGGCGCTCGGCGCGGTCGTGATCGGCGAGCATCACGTAGATCGGCTTGCGCATCGGTGGCAGGAAGGTCTGTTCCAGCTGGTCGCCCTGACGCAGGCCAGTGCGCGACAGGCGCTGCATCAAACGGTTGAGTTCGGTGATCAACTGGCTGCTGAGGCGACCACGGTTTTCATCCACCGCTTGGAGTGATTCACCGATGTTGCGCGCCAACTGGCCGTGTTCGGGTTGTTCAAAACGCTCGGCAAAGCGCAGCAGGCGCAGGTTGGCCTCGCTGAGCTCGGAGAGATCGGCGCCAGACCATTCGCTGCGTTGCAGGCGCTGCCAGATCTCAAGAATTTGACGTGCCTGATGAATTACCCGCTGGGCAAAGTGCTGCTTGAGACGCTCACGGCTGGGGTCTTCTGGCTCGGTCATATCCTGACTACTAGTAAGGGGGCATGCTGAGGTCGAACTGATGGCTCTATGCTAGCACCTCTTTTCAGTGGGATGAGTGTCATATGTCAATTAACTGCATGTCGGTGCGATTCAGTTAATGACCTGACGGTCGCGCAGCGTAAAAAGCGTCCATCCTTTATAGTCCAGCGCCACTCCTGCGCCAGTTTGGTGAAAACCCCCGCACCGGCGGGCACGATGGGGTAGGGTTGTGGTCGGAGTGTTTGAACGCACGCCGTCAATTGAAGTGCATGAACTCAAGTGATTGAAAGGATATCGCCATGCTGGACTGGAAAAACCGTGCAGGCAGTGCCAAAGGCCCCGCCCCTGAGCCCAAGTCGGCCAACCGCAGCTATTTTCGTACCCTGCTGATGAGCCGGGCGCTGCTTAGCGTGCTGGGTCTGTACCTGTTGGTCACCGGTGCCCTGGGTTGGTACTGGAGCGAAGAGCCGGCGCTGTTCCCGGTCCAGCAGAACGCGCAAATTGCTGCCGAGAAAGAAGGCAAGCAGATGGTGGTGGGCTACACCACTGTCGAAACCCTCAAGACCGTGGTCGGCACCTTGCTGAACAAACCCGGCGGCTATATCTCCAACGACCGTTTCCCGCCGGGCTTGTGGATGGACAACATGCCGAGCTGGGAGTACGGCGTGCTGGTGCAGGTGCGCGACCTGACCCGTGCCCTGCGTAAAGACTTCGCCCGGTCCCAGTCGCAATCGGCCGAAGACGCTGACTTGGCCAAGGCCGAGCCGCGTTTCAACTTCGATAACAAGAGCTGGGTGCTGCCATCGAGCGAGTCGGAGTACCAGGAAGGCATCAACTCCCTGAGCCGCTATGAAGCGCGCCTGTCCGACCCTAACCAGCGCGGCGCGCTGTTTTATGCGCGTGCCGACAACCTGAACAACTGGCTGGGTGATGTGGCTACCCGCCTGGGTTCGTTGTCGCAACGCCTGTCGGCCAGTGTTGGCCGGGTCAAATTGAACACCGCACTCAAAACCGAAGCCCTGGCGCCAGGTGAAGTGCCGCAGGTCGACGAAGAGGTGGTGGAAACCCCATGGATGCAGATCGACAACGTGTTCTACGAAGCCCGTGGCCAGGCGTGGGCACTGTCCCATCTGCTGCGCGCCATCGAAGTCGACTTCGCCGACGTACTGGCCAAGAAGAACGCCACGGTCAGCGTGCGTCAGATCATCCGTGAGTTGGAAGCCTCGCAAGAGCCCGTGTGGAGCCCGATGATCCTCAACGGCAGCGGCTTTGGCGTACTGGCGAACCACTCGCTGGTGATGGCCAACTACATCTCGCGGGCCAACGCAGCGGTGATCGATTTGCGTCAGTTGCTTAACCAGGGTTGATGATGGACGCCACTCAACAGGAGGCCGCGCACCGTGCGGCTTCCGATGCTGAACTGATCTGCTGGGTCGACGAGCAGGACAATCTGCTCGGCACCGTCGTCAGGTCCGACCTTCGCCAGCGGGGCTTGATCGGCCGCTGCACGTTTATCTTCCTGTTCAACTCCGCCGGTGAGCTGTGTGTGCACCGGCGTACCCTGAGCAAAGCCATGTACCCTGGGTTCTGGGACACGGCGGCGGGCGGCATGGTGGCGGCCGGGGAGAGTTATGCAGACTCCGCAGCGCGTGAGCTGGAGGAAGAACTTGGCGTGGGCGGGGTGGAATTGGTGGAGCATGACCATTTCTACTTCGAGGACGGTGACAGCCGTTTGTGGTGCAGATCCTATTCCGCTGTCTGGGATGGGCCCCTGCGTTTACAGCCTGAAGAAGTCATGGAAGCGCGCTTTTTGCCCATCGAGATTGTCCTGCAGGAGGCCGAACAAAAGCCCTACTGCCCGGACGCCCAAGAGGGCCTGCGCCGCTATCTGGCCTCGCGTCGCTAAAGTTGCATAAATTGGCGCTATTTGGCCCTTAGCAAGTTGGCTTTTTGCCGTTACACTGCGCGACTTTTCACCCGAGCCGCCTTGGCGGTTCGGTAGCGCTGCCCCTGCCTGAGTGGGGCTTCGCGGTCGGTCGTGCATGAGCGCGCCGATCAGTCTTCATCCTCCCAAGAGGATTGCCGGTGGCCAAAAAAGCCGCATCCTTCGCCGCCCTTGGTGGCCTGGTATTTTCCACCGATGCAGGTCGACACTGCCCGGACTGTCGTCAGCCCGTGGATTCGTGTACCTGCAAACAGACCCTGATCCCTGAAGGCGACGGTATTGCCCGCGTGCGACGCGAGAGCAAGGGCCGTGGCGGCAAGACGGTGACGACTATCACCGGCGTGCCCCTGGCTGAAGATGCGCTCAAGGAACTGGCCACCGCGCTGAAAAAGCGTTGTGGCACCGGTGGCGCGTTGAAAGACGGCGTCATCGAGATCCAGGGCGATCACGTCGAACTGCTGTTGGCCGAGCTGATCAAGCTCGGTTACAAGGCCAAGAAGTCCGGCGGCTGACAGCCTCTTCCCAACCTGTGTCTAAACTCTGTCCTGCGAGTGAGGTCTACCTTTCTTACAGGCAAATCGTCATTTTCATTCTTTAGACTGCGCCAGCCTCCCTGAGAGGTGGCGCCTTCGCCTTCATTTATAGGGGACTTCGATGTCCGTACGACGCACACGCAAAGACGATGGCAGCCAATGGACAGTTGCGGACAGCCGCAGTGTTTACGGGATCCGCCATTGGGGGGCCGGGTATTTCGCGATCAATGACGCCGGTCGCGTTGAAGTCCGTCCGAACGGCCCGAACAGCACGCCAGTCGACCTTTACGAGCAAGTCGACCAGTTGCGCAAAAGCGGCCTGTCGCTGCCGTTGCTGGTGCGCTTCCCTGACATTCTGCAAGACCGTGTACGCCAACTGACCGGTGCCTTCGACGCCAACATCGAACGCCTGGAATACCAGAGCAAGTACACCGCGCTGTACCCGATCAAGGTGAACCAGCAGGAAGCGGTGATCGAGAACATCATCGCCACCCAGAACGTCTCCATTGGCCTCGAAGCAGGCTCCAAGCCTGAGCTGCTGGCCGTGCTGGCCCTGGCGCCGAAGGGCGGCACCATCGTCTGCAACGGTTACAAGGACCGTGAGTTCATCCGCCTCGCGCTGATGGGCCAGAAGCTCGGCCACAACGTATTTATCGTGATCGAGAAAGAATCCGAAGTCGGCCTGGTGATCGAAGAGGCTGCCAGCCTCAAGGTCAAGCCACAGGTCGGCCTGCGTGTGCGGTTGTCGTCCCTCGCGTCGAGCAAGTGGGCGGACACCGGTGGCGAGAAGTCCAAGTTCGGTTTGTCGGCGGCGCAACTGTTGTCCGTGGTCGAGCGCTTCCGCGCCGCAGGCCTGGACCAGGGCATCCGCTTGCTGCACTTCCACATGGGTTCGCAGATCGCCAACCTGGCCGATTACCAGCACGGGTTCAAGGAAGCCATTCGTTACTACGGCGAACTGCGCAACCTCGGCCTGCCGGTGGATCACATCGACGTCGGCGGTGGCCTGGGCGTGGACTACGACGGTACGCACTCGCGTAACGCCAGCTCCATCAACTACGACATGGACGACTACGCCGGTGTGGTCGTGGGCATGCTCAAGGAATTCTGCGACGCGCAAAGCCTGCCGCACCCGAATATCTTCTCCGAAAGCGGCCGTTCCCTGACCGCCCACCACGCCATGCTGGTGGTGCAAGTCACTGACGTCGAGAAACACAACGACGAAATCCCGACCATCGAAAACAAGGAAAGCCTGCCGGAAACCGTGCAGTGGCTGGTGGACCTGCTGGGCCCGACCGACATCGAGATGGTCACCGAAACCTACTGGCGCGCCACTCACTACATGAGCGACGTGGCCACCCAGTACGCCGATGGCAAGCTGACCCTGGCCGAAAAAGCCCTGGCCGAGCAGTGCTACTTCGCCGTGTGCCGCCGCCTGCACAACTCGTTGAAAGCCCGCCAGCGCTCGCACCGCCAGGTGCTGGACGAACTCAACGACAAGCTGGCCGACAAGTACATCTGCAACTTCTCGGTGTTCCAGAGCCTGCCGGACACCTGGGCCATCGGCCAGGTATTGCCGATCCTGCCGCTGCACCGTCTCGACGAAGAGCCGCTGCGCCGCGCCGTGCTGCAAGACCTGACCTGCGACTCCGACGGCAAGATCAAGCAGTACGTCGACGAGCAGAGCATCGAGACCAGCCTGCCGGTGCACGGCTTGAACGAAGGTGAAGACTACCTGTTGGGTATCTTCCTGGTCGGCGCCTACCAGGAAATCCTCGGCGACATGCACAACCTGTTCGGTGACACCGACTCGGTGAACATCTACCAGCGCGAAGACGGCTCGGTGTACAGCGCCGGCATCGAGACCCACGACACCATCGAAGACATGCTGCGCTACGTGCACTTGTCGCCGGAGGAGTTGATGACGCATTACCGTGACAAGTGCGCGAGCGCGAAGATCAGCGCGTCGGAACGGACGCAGTTCCTCGACGCCTTGCGCCTGGGGCTGACGCGGTCTTCGTACCTGTCCTCGTAAGCTGAGCTGACACAAGTCCAACTGTGGGAGGGGCGGTGCGATGGCCCCTCCCACAGTGGGAACGCTGCCATTCCTGAGGTTGTGTGGGGGCTGAACGATGTCGAGCAAATGGCTGCAAGTGTTCACCCTGGCAATGGCTGCTTTCATGGCGGCCTGCTCGCCGATCAAAGTGCTCAATGCACTGACACCCTGCGACACCTTCACCAAAACTTCCGCCATCGCCTACGGCGACGATCCCCGCCAGAAGCTTGATATCTACCGCCCGCTTCCTGCCATTTCACACGCCCCCGTGGTGGTGTTTTTCTACGGCGGCAGCTGGAACAACGGCAGCAAGGAGGACTACGCTTTCGTCGGCGAAGCCCTGGCTTCACGTGGCGTGGTGGTGGTGATCGCAGACTACCGGCTCTACCCGCAAGTGCGTTACCCCGCCTTTCTCCAGGACGGCGCAAAAGCGGTGGCCTGGACTTATCACCATGGCGCTGAATACGGCGCCGATCCCAAGCAGCTTTACGTGATGGGCCATAGCTCCGGCGCTTATAACGCCTCGATGCTGGCGCTGGATGGGCGTTGGCTCAATGCAGTGGGCTTGGCACCATCGATCTTCAAAGGCTGGATCGGCCTGGCCGGGCCTTATGACTTCTTGCCGATTGAAAACCCAGACGTGAAGCCCGTGTTCTTCTTTCCAGACTCGCCGCCGGAATCGCAGCCGATCAACCACGTCAGCCGTGACGCGCCGCCAAGCCTGTTGATTGCCTCGACCGATGACACGCTCGTCAACCCCACCCGCAACACGGGAGGGTTAGCGAAAAAACTGCGGGAAGCGGGTGCGCCGGTCGAGGTGTTGTATTTCACCCGAACCGGCCATGCAACATTGGTGGCGTCTATCGCCAAGCCTTTGCGCTGGTTGGCGCCGGTGCTGGATAGGGTGACTGGGTTTATCGAGTCCACCTCCGGCCAATAAACCTAGCTGCTTTTGGCTTGGTCAATGGAATTCAGTGCATTGAGCGTACGAACAGTTGCCAGGGTTATATCTGGATGACCTGGTTAATTTTACCCGTGCCGTTAATGGGTATTGTTGTGATGTTCTGGCAGTGGTCAGTCAGCACCGGTACCGAACCAGTGGCCACGCTGCTTGAGCCGCCAAGCGATGCCCCCCAGGGTCAGGCTGCGCAGTGCCATGAACAGCAGGAAAGTGATCCAAAGGCCGTGATTACCCAAGCCCTGCAGCGCCCAGGCGAAGGGCAGTGCCAGCAACACCGTCAGCAGCATGCCATTGCGCATTTCCCGCGCGCGGGTGGCGCCGATAAACAGGCCATCCAACAGATAGCTCCAAACCGCAATCAACGGCAGCAGGGCCAGGTAGGGCAGGTAGATATCAGCGGTGCCGCGCACGCTGGGGATGTCGGTTTGCATGGCGATAAACAGGTGCCCGGCCAGGCTGAACAGCAGCGCAAAGCCGACGCTGGCAATCAGTGACCAACCACCTGCGACCACCAATGAACGGCGCAGGGACTGGCGATCACGGGCGCCGATGGCGTGGCCGCACAGGGCTTCCACCGCGTGGGCTAAACCGTCCAGAGCGTGGGCGGTCAACAATAGCCCGTTGAGCAATAGCGCGTTGGCCGCCACGGTGGCATCGCCCAGGCGCGCGCCTTGTACCGTGATCATGAAAAACACCGATTGCAGCGCCAGGCTGCGGATAAAAATGTCGCGGTTCACCGCCAGCAATGGGCGCCAGCTTTGCCACACTTTCAGCGCGGCCCAGGCGATATGGCCGGGGTAGGCGCGCAGGGCTTTTTGCGTGAGCGCCAGACCTAGCAGGGCGCCGGTCCATTCGGCGATCACGGAGGCGCGGGCGGAGCCGACCACGCCCCACTCCAAACCGAGCACGAACCACAGGTTGAGCGCGATGTTCACCAGGTTGGTGGTCAACAGAATTGCCAGCGGCGCGCGGGCGTTTTGCGTGCCGAGGAACCAGCCAACCAGCGCATAAGTGGCCAGGGCGGCAGGGAGGCCGAACAGGCGGGCGTGGAAAAAGTCACGAGTCAGTTGATTGAGCTCGGGTGACGGCTGCATCCACTCCAGCGCCAGGTGGCTCAAGGGAATGCCTACCGTGCCCAGCAACATCGCCAGCCCCAGCGCCAGCAACAGACCTTGCAGCAGGATTTGTCGCAGCGCCGCACCATCGTTGCGGCCAGCGGCCTGGGCGGCGAAACCGGTGGACCCCATGCGCAGGAAACCCATGGCCCAGGCAAGAAAGGTATACAGGCTGGCCCCGACGGCCACGGCACCCAACTGATGAGCATGGGGCAGATGGCCGATGACCATGCTGTCGACCAAGGCCACCAGCGGCACGGAGATATTGGACAGGATCATCGGCGCGGCCAGGGCCCAGACGCGGCGATGTGTGGGCCGGTGGCGCCAGTCGGTGAGTAAGGTGGGCATGGAGGCTCCTCTGGGGAGCAGCAGTGTAACTGGCCCTCCGTCGCACCGCAGGACCAATGTGGGAGGGGGCTTGCCCCCGATAGCTGTGTGTCTGTCAACTCATGCATCAACTGACCCACCGTCATCGGGGGCAAGCCCCCTCCCACATTTTATTCTTTATAGGCTGTGGGAATTGGCTTGGCTTGAAGCAGATCCAGAACCAACCCACCCTCCGTCGGTCAATGTGACCAGCGCCACATCGGCTTCGCCAGCGCTGATATATAGTTCACCCCTCGGTTCCCTCTCACTACGAGTGCCCCATGCTTAACAAAGGATTGTTCCTGGCTTGCGCGCTGGCCCTGCTGAGCGCCTGCGATTCTTCCGATAAACCTGCTGCGCCGTCCGCGCCCCCAGTGGCGGCTGCGCCGAAACCGGCCAAGGCGGCGGTGGATGTGCCAGCGCTGAAGCAGCGTTATGCCGGGCGTGAGTTGAGCGTGGTGGACGTGTCCGAGGTGCAGTTGGACGGGGCCAGCACCTTGTCGGTGAGTTTCTCCATTCCCCTGGACCCCGACCAGAAGTTCGCCGATAGGCTCCACCTGGTGGACAGCAAATCGGGCAAGATCGACGGCGCCTGGGAACTGTCCGATAACCTGATGGAGCTGCGCCTGCGCCACCTTGAGCCCCAGCGCAAACTGGTGCTGACAGTCGACGCCGGGGTGAAGGCGGTCAACGACAACACGCTCGCCGCCGAGTACATCGCCCGCCTGGAAACCCGTGACCTGCAAGCCACCGTCGGCTTCGCCAGCCGTGGCACCTTGCTGCCGACGCGCCTCGCCGAGGGCCTGCCGGTGATCGCGCTGAACGTTGACAAGATCGACGTCGAATTCTTCCGCATCAAGCCCGAATCCCTGCCGTCGTTCCTGGCGCAGTGGGGGCGCAATACCAGCCTGCAAAGCTATGAATCCCGTGAACTGCTGCCGCTGGCCGATCTGGTCTACGGCGGCCGTTTTGATCTCAATCCGGCGCGCAATACCCGTGAAACCCTGCTGCTGCCCATTGCCGGCCTCAAGCAATTGCAGCAGCCGGGCGTATACCTGGCAGTGATGCGCGCTTCGGGCACCTACAACTATTCGCAACCGGCCACGCTGTTTACCCTGAGTGATATCGGCCTGTCGGTGCATCGCTACGCCAATCGCCTGGATGTGTTTACCCAGGCACTGGAAGGCGGCAAAGCGCTGGATGGCGTCGACCTGGAAGTGCTGGATGCCGATGGTCGCGTGCTGGGCCAGGGCAAGACCGAGAAGGGTGGCCACGCCGAGTTGCCGTTGCCGAAAAAGGCCCAGGTTTTGCTTGCCAAGCAAGGCGAACAGACCAGCCTGCTGCGCCTCGACAGCGCTGCGCTGGACCTGGCGGAGTTCGACATCGGCGGCCAACCCTCGCACCCGTTGCAGTTCTTTGTATTCGGCCCGCGCGACCTGTATCGCCCCGGCGAAACCGTGCTGCTCAACGCCCTGCTGCGCGACAAGGACGGCAACGCCGTCAAGCCGCAGCCGGTGAGTGTCGAGGTGCGCCGCCCGGATGAACAAGTCAGCCGCAAATTTGTCTGGGATGCCGACGCATCCGGCCTCTATCAATACCAACTGCAACTGGCCGCAGAGGCGCCGACCGGGCGTTGGCAGCTGGTGTTCGACCTGGGCGACGGCAAACCGCAGTTGTATGAGTTCCTCGTCGAAGACTTCCTGCCCGAGCGCCTGGCGCTGGAACTCAAGGGCAGCGACACAGCATTGAGCCCGGCGGATAACCCCGTCATCCAGGTCAACGGCCGTTACCTGTACGGCGCGCCAGCTTCCGGCAATCGGGTCAGCGGGCAAGTCTATGTGCGGCCGCTGCGCGAAGCGGTCAAGGCGCTGCCGGGCTATCAGTTCGGTTCCGTCACCGAAGAAGAACTGAGCCAGGATTTTGAACTGGACGAAAGTGTCCTTGATGCCAAGGGCCAGGAAAAACTGACCCTGGAAAGCAAATGGGCCGAGGCCAAATCACCGCTGCAACTGATCGTGCAGGCCAGCCTGCAAGAGTCGGGCGGACGGCCGATCACCCGTCGCCTGGTGCAACCCATCTGGCCGGCCGAGCAATTGCCGGGCCTGCGCGGGCTGTTTGACGGCACCGAAACCAACGGCGATGGCCCGGCGGAATTCGAAGTGCTGTTGGCCAACCAGGACGGGCAGAAACTCGCCGCGCAAAACCTCAAGGTGCGCCTGGTGCGCGAGCGCCGCGACTATTACTGGAACTACTCCGATAACGACGGCTGGAGTTACCACTACAACGAGAAATTCCTCAACCTTGATGAGCAGACGCTGAACATCAAGGCCGGCGACACCGCCAAGGTCAGTTTCCAGGTGGAGTGGGGCCCGTACCGTGTCGAGGTTGAAGACCCGCAGACCGGTCTGGTCAGCAGCCTGCGTTTCTGGGCCGGTTACCAGGCCCAGGACAACACCGAAGGCGGCGCCGTGCGGCCCGATCAGGTCAAGCTGGCGCTGGATAAACCGGCGTATGGCGACGGTGACACCGCCAATGTCACCGTGACGCCGCCCGCTGCCGGTAAAGGCTACCTGCTGGTGGAGTCCGCCGAAGGGCCGCTGTGGTGGCAGGAAATCGAGGTGCCGGCCGAGGGCAAAAGCTTCGCCGTGAAACTCGACCCTAAATGGTCGCGCCATGACCTGTATGTGAGTGCCCTGGTGATTCGCCCTGGCGAACGCAAGGCCAATATCACCCCCAAACGCGCCGTGGGCCTGCTGCACCTGCCGTTGGATCGCACCCAGCGCAAGCTCGGCGTGAGCCTCACCGCCCCGGAAAAAATGCGCCCCAAACAACCACTGACGGTGAAAGTCACCGCCAAAAACGCCGACGGCAGCGTGCCCAAACAGGTGCATGTGCTGGTAGCGGCGGTGGACGTGGGCATCCTCAACATCACCGAGTACCCGACGCCCGACCCGTACGCCAGCCTGTTCGGCCGCAAGGCGTATGGCGTGGACCAGTTCGACATCTACGGCCAGTTGATCGAAGCCGGGCAGGGCCGTCTGGCCAGCCTGGCCTTCGGTGGCGACGCGGCATTGGCCAAGGGTGGCAAGCGCCCGGACACCAGCGTGACCATCGTCGCCCTGCAAAGCGCGCCTGTGACCTTGAACGACAAGGGCGAGGGCGAAGTCAGCGTCAACATCCCCGACTTCAATGGCGAACTGCGCCTGATGGCCCAGGCCTGGAGCGATGACCGCTATGGCATGGCTGAAGCCAAGACGGTGATTGCCGCGCCGCTGATCGCCGAGCTGTCGGCGCCGCGCTTCCTCGCCGGCGGTGACCAGACGACACTGGCCCTGGACCTGTCCAATCTGTCGGGCAAGGCGCAGAAACTCGATGTGCAACTGAGCGCCGAGGGGCAGTTGGAATTGGTCAACACTGCCGCGCAAACCGTTGAGCTCAAACAAGGCCAGCGCACCACCCTGCGTATCCCGGTGAAAGCCTGGGGCGGGTTGGGCCAGGGCAAGGTGAAGGTGACAGTCAACGGGCTGGATCTGCCGGGTGAAAACCTGCCGCCGTTCAGCCGCGAGTGGACCTTGGGCGTGCGTCCGGCTTATCCGGCGCTGCTCAAGCATTACCGCGCAGTGCTTAAGAATGAACCCTGGAGCTTGCCCGCCGGCAGCCTGGAGCAATTCGATGCCTCCGGGCGTGAGGCGCTGTTGAGCCTGTCGAGCCGGCCGCCGCTGAACCTCGGCGCGCAGATCTCGGCGCTCAAGGCGTACCCGTATGGGTGCCTGGAGCAAACCGCCAGCGGCCTGTACCCGTCGCTGTACGCTGACGATGCGTTGCTCAAGCGTCTGAGCATCAAGGGCGAGCCGGATGCCGAGCGCAAGCGCAAGATCGAGTTGGGCATCGAACGCCTGCTGGGCATGCAGCGCTACAACGGCAGCTTTGGTTTGTGGGGCGCCGACGGCGAAGAAGAATATTGGCTGACGGCCTACGTCACCGACTTCCTGCTGCGCGCCCGCGACCAGGGTTTTGCCGTGCCGCCTGAAGCCTTGAAAAAGGCCAGCGAGCGCCTGCTGCGGTATGTGCAGGAGCGCAACCTGATCGAAGTCGACTACAGCGACAACGCCGAACACACGCGCTTTGCCGTGCAAGCCTACGCCGGCATGGTGCTGGCGCGCAGTCAGCAGGCGCCACTGGGCGCGCTGCGCAGCATTTTCGAGCGACGCAGCGATGCGCGTTCCGGGTTGCCGCTGGTGCAGTTGGCCATCGCCTTGCACAAGATGGGCGACCAGCCGCGTGCGGACCAGGCGTTGCAGGCAGGCTTGGCAGCGCAACGCAGCGCCAAGGAATGGCTGGCCGACTACGGCAGCCCGCTGCGTGACCAGGCGATGATCCTGGCGTTGCTGGAAGAGAATGACTTGGCCAAGGGCAAGCGCGAAGAGCGTTTGTTTACCCTGTCGGACCAATTGGCGGCCAGCCCGTACCTGTCGACCCAGGAGCGCAATTCGCTGTTCCTGGCCGGGCGCCTGGGGTTCGCCCAGCCCGAGTCGGCCTGGAAGGTCCTGCTCAACGGCAGCGGCGGTGAGCACGAGCTGAACAATCAACAGTCGACGCTGGACCTGGAAGGCAAGCTGCTTTCAGGCGATCTGAGCCTGAGCAATCAGGGCGACACGCCGGTGTACCAGCAACTGACGATCTCGGGTTACCCGCAAGTGCCGCCGGCACCGGGTGGCGACAACCTGAGCATCCGCCGTGAATACCTGGGTATGAACGGCCAGCCGCTGAACCTGCGCAGCCTCAATAGCGGCGACCTGGTGCTGGTGCACCTGGCGGTCAGCGCCAAGCAGCGCGTGCCGGATGCGTTGGTGGTCGACCTCCTGCCCGCTGGCCTGGAGCTGGAAAACCAGAACCTGGCGCAAAGTGCTGCCAGCCTGGAAAACGCCAGCAGCCAAGTGAAGGAGTGGCGCGAGTCGATGCAGAACGCGGCGCTCAAGCATCAGGAGTTCCGCGATGACCGCTATGTGGCGGCGATCAACCTGGACGGCGATGGCACCACGCACCTGCTGTACCTGGCGCGTGCGGTGACGCCGGGCACCTACCGTGTGCCGCCGCCGCAGGTGGAGTCGATGTATCGGCCGAACTGGCAGGCCGTGGGGGAGACCCCGGCGGACCTGGTCATCAAGGGCCGCTGAAGAACCCTTGTGGGAGCGGGCTTGCTCGCTCCCGCAGGGGATTAGTGCACGACCCAGCTGAGCAGCCACAGCCCCAGCAGCAACCAGATAATCCCCATGATGATCGACGCCCGCATAAATGCGCGGACTGCCGAGTAGAGCAACATAAGGCCGACGATCAGGGTGATGATGCTGATAATCGACGTGTCCATGCCCAGCGTACGGGACAACCCTTCGACAAAGTTTGCGCCGGCATGGGTCAGCACACCGAACAAGCCGCTGAGGCCGTCGACGATAAACCGGATGATGGAGCCGAGCGCCTGGCCCAACCACTCGAAAAAGCTTTCTACCTGCATGTGCGTGTCCTGATAAGAGGTGGGCGTGTCTGTGCCTTTGGTTGTTAATGCGACAGGCTAGTTCCCTACCAGCATAGAGGTTTGCCCGTTTGAAATTGCGTTTAGTTGCCCGCTGGACCCTGGCGACCCTCCTGTTGGTGATTGCCCTGCTGTGGCTGGCCGACCGTATCTGGCCGCTGCCCCTGCCCAAGGATGACCTGGCGCGGGTGGTGCTGGCCGAGGATGGCACGCCGTTGTGGCGGTTTGCCGATGCTAATGGGGTGTGGCGCTACCCGGTGCAAACCAGCGAAGTCTCGCCGTATTACCTGGACGCCGTGCTCACCTACGAAGACCGCTGGTTCTACCAGCATCCAGGCGTAAACCCGCTGGCGTTGGCGCGCGCGACCTGGCAGAACCTGACCGGCGCTCGGGTGGTGTCGGGTGGCAGCACCTTGTCGATGCAGGTCGCCCGTTTGCTCGACCCGCATTCACGCACCTTTCACGGTAAATTGCGCCAGCTGTGGCGCACCGCGCAGTTGGAATGGCACCTGTCCAAGGAACAAATCCTCAACCTCTACCTGAACCGCGCCCCGTTTGGCGGCACGTTGCAGGGCGTGGCCGCGGCCAGTTGGGCCTATCTGGGCAAATCCCCGGCGCAATTGACCCATGCCGAAGCGGCCTTGCTTGCCGTATTGCCCCAGGCGCCCAGCCGCTTGCGTCCGGACCGCCATCCGCAGCGCGCCCAGCAGGCTCGGGACAAGGTCTTGCGGCGCCTCGCCGAGTTTAAGGTATGGCCGCAATCGGCGGTCGACGAAGCCCTTGAAGAACCGCTGCTACTTGCCCCACGCCTGGAACCGAGCCTGGCCCCCTTGCTCGCCCGCCGCCTGAACCGCCCCGACAGCCCGCCGCTGATCCGCACCACCGTTGACGCCACCCTGCAACGCCGTCTCGAAGACCTGTTGCTGGGCTGGCGCGCACGGTTGCCGGAGCACACCTCGGCCGCGATCCTGGTGGTGGAAGAGGAATCCATGGCCGTGCGCGCGTATCTGGGCTCGGTGGACATCAACGACGCCAGGCGCTTTGGCCATGTGGACATGATCAGCGCGTTGCGCTCGCCAGGCTCTACCTTGAAACCCTTCCTGTATGGCCTGGCCCTGGATGAGGGGCTGATTCACTCCGAGTCGCTGCTGCAGGACGTGCCTCGGCGGTATGGTGATTACCGGCCGGGCAATTTCTCCATGGGGTTTACCGGCGGGGTGCCGGCGAGTACTGCGTTGTCCAGCTCCCTGAACCTGCCGGCGGTGCAGTTGCTGGAAGCTTACGGGCCCAAGCGATTTGCCGCCGAGATGCGCATCGGCGGCGTGCCCCTGGCATTGCCTGCGTTGGCCGAGCCGAACCTGGCGCTGATCCTCGGCGGCGCGGGCAGCCGTCTGGAAGATTTGGTGGGTGGTTACAGTGCCTTCGCCCGGGCCGGTAAAAGCGCTTCCATCCGATTGCAGCCTGACGACACGTTGAGAGAACGACCAATGCTGTCGCCGGGTTCTGCCTGGATTGTGCGGCGCATCCTCAGTGGGCAAGCGCGGCCGGATCGCGACCCGCGTGCCGAGCTGGTGCAGCGCCCGGTGCTTGCCTGGAAAACCGGCACCAGCTACGGTTTTCGCGATGCCTGGGCGATCGGCGTGGGGCCGCGCTACCTGATCGGCGTGTGGATCGGCCGACCGGACGGCACGCCCGTGCCGGGCCAGTTCGGCTTGGCGTCGGCGGCGCCTCTGATGTTGCAGGTGCATGACGTGTTGACCAACCGCGACAGCCAGCGCGGCATCAGCGCGCCGGTTTTACCGGTGCCAGCCACTGTCGGCGTGGCGGCGATCTGTTGGCCCCTGGGCCAGCCGATGAGCCGCAGCGATCCGAATTGTCGGCGCCAACGCTTCGCCTGGACCCTGGACAACACCACGCCGCCGACCTTGCAGGCGTTGGACCAACCACTGAGTGTGGGCTTGATGGAAAGTATCTGGGTCAACGCCAAGGGCCTGCGGGTTGACGCCCATTGCCCCGGCGCCGTCGCCCGCCATATTGCCCTCTGGCCCGCGCCGCTGGAACCGTGGCTGCCAAGGGCCGAACGCCGCGAAGCGCGCATCCCGCCCGCCGATCCGGATTGCCCGCCACCGGCGCTGGCCGCGTCTTCGCCGCTGTCCATTGTCGGCGTGCGTGAAGGCGACCAACTGCGCCTGCCCGCCGCCAGCCAACAAACCCTGCGCCTGAAAATCTCGGCCCTGGGCGGCAGTGGTCGGCGCTGGTGGTTCCTCAATGGCGCGCCGTTGGGGGACAGTGCCAATCAGGACTTTATCAATGCCAGTTTCGAGCGGTTGGGGCGCTATCAGCTCAGTGTCCTCGATGAGGCCGGTCAAACTGCACGGCTTGAATTCAGCGTGGTGGATTAGGGCCTCATCGGGGCATAGGTATCGACACAACTTCCAGTGGATGCTGAATCTATGGCAAATGGGCTGTTGTGGTGAGCGGGCTTGTCCCGCGCTGGGCTGCGAAGCAGCCCCAATAACAAACACCGCGTAGCATCAGCAAGAACCCGATCACCACAGTGTTATGTGTAAGCCTTTGAGAGTTGTGTAGATACCCATGCTCATCGGGGGCAAGCCCCTCCCACACAAGTGATTCACTTGCCTTGAAGGCTCATCCCCCGGAAGCTATACCCCTTCAGGAGCCCCCTATGAACCTCGAACACCTCACCGAACGCCTGCATCGCATCCGCGATACCAACGACTGGAAGCAGTTCCACAGCCCGAAAAACCTGGCCATGGCCGCCAGCGTGGAAATGGCCGAGCTGGTGGAAATCTTTCAATGGCTGACCGAAGACCAATCCCGCCAGTTGCCCGCCGACAAACTCGCCCACGCCGGGCAGGAAGTCGGCGATATCGTGCTGTACCTGCTGCTGCTGTGCAGTGAGCTGGGCCTGGACATGAACGAAGTGGTGCGCGCCAAACTGGCTGACAGCGAACGGCGGTTTGCCCATGAGTGACCGTCATTTCGACCAGTTGGCCACGCGCTTTGCCGAGAAAATCTACGGTGGTGCCAAAGGCGCGATTCGCCTGGCGGTGCTTCAGGCCGACTTGATTGAAGCCCTGCCGGCACGCCCCTTGCGCGTGCTGGATATCGGCGCGGGCCTGGGGCATATGTCGCTGTGGCTGGCCGAGCGCGGCCACCAGGTGACCCTGGCCGAACCCGCCGAGCCGATGCTTGAGGGTGCGCGCCAGCGCTTCGCCGAGGCCGGGCAGACGGCGACCTTTATCCATGCGCCCTGGCAAGACCTGCTCGGCCAGCTCACCGAACCTTACGACCTGGTGCTGTGCCACGCGGTGCTGGAATGGCTGGCCGAACCCCATGCAATCCTGCCGGTGCTGCACCAACTGACGGTGCCGGGTGGCTGGCTGTCCCTGGCGTTCTACAACCGTGATGCGCTGATTTATCGCAACCTGCTCAAAGGCCACTTCCGCAAAATGCGCAAGAACGACATGGCCGGCGAAAAGCAGAGCCTGACCCCGCAACAGCCCCTCGACCCGCGCGAATTGGCGGCGCAACTCGACGGGCTATGGCAGGTCGAAAGCCAAAGTGGCGTGCGCGTTTTCCACGACTATATGCCGGTGGAATTCCAGGCCCGCGTGAACTTACAGGACCTTGTTGAGATGGAACTCGCTCACCGTCGTCACCCAAGCTTTGCCGGACTTGGGCGTTATTTGCACTGGATCTGCCGTCCGGTTTAAGCGGCCCAGTCTGCGGAGGTCGAAATGCGTCGTCTCTGTTTGATCCTGTTATCCCTCGGGCTGGGCGCGTGTTCCAGCCCCAACCCTTATGTGGCGGCGTCTGCGCCTCTGCCACCGGCGCCGGCCCAGGCGGCCACCACCTTTGATGCCAGTGCGTATCCTGCGCCGGTGCGCGACTACGGCGCCTACCGTAATTGGGCGTGGCGCAACGGCCAACTGCCGGCGGGCTCGGCCTGGGCGGATTCGGCGCAAATTGCCGAAGCCGTCAGCGGCGCCCTCGACCAACGCGGCCTGCGGCCCTTGCACGACAACCGCGCGCCCGACGTGCTGGTCAGCGCAGACGTGCGCCTGGAGAAGCGTCTCAAGCAAGTCCAGGATGACTACGGTTACGGCTACGGCGGCTACAACCGCTACGGCAATGGCTACGGGATGTACAACTCGGCGCCGATCGTGCGCACTTACGAGGTGACGGTAGCCGTGGTGCGGGTCAGCCTGTTTGATGCCCGCAGCGGTCAGCCCGTGTGGAGCACCAGCGCCGAAACTGCCAGCCAGGGCAGCCTCGGCGAACGCGCCGATGCCTTGCGCCAGGCCGTGCAAAAGGCCATGAGCGCCTACCCGCCCCGTTAACCGCTATTCTCATTTCAAGCGCTGTTCGCTTTTTGGAGAAAAACCATGTTTCGTCGCATCGCTACGCTCGCTTTTGTCGTGCTGCTGGGCGGTTGCCAGACCAGCCAGGTCAACCACGACTATGACGCCAGCCGAGACTTCGGCGCCTACCGCAACTGGGCCTGGAAAGACCCGGCCCTGCAATACCGCCCTGATGATCCACGGATCAAGAGCGACCTCACCGAACAACGCATCCGCCAAGCCGTGGGCGAGCAACTCGACCAACGCGGCCTGCGCCCCGCTGCAGCCGGTACCAAGGCCGACCTGACCGTACAGGCCTACCTCATCGTCGAAGACCGCCAGCAGCAAGTCACCACCAACTACGGCGGCGCCTGGGGCGGCCCGTGGAACGGCTACTGGGGCGCGCCGATGTACAACGAAACGCGCAACATCACCTACAAAGTCGCGACCCTCCAGATCGACTTGCTCGACGGCAAGGACGGCAAACTGGTGTGGCGCGGCAGCGATGAACAGATGATGAGCAGCACGCCCAACCCACAGGACCGTAATAACGCAATCCGCACGACGGTGACGCGCATCCTTTCCAGCTACCCGCCGCACTGACCTGGCCCCGCCACTGGATCAACCCGAACAGCAATTTATGGCCACTGGCCAACGCACCTCCCAAGCCTTGTCTACACTCCACAGCACCTACGGAGAGTAAGCGCTAAGGAGTGCCTTGATGTCTCCCCGATCTGGTTTCAGACAGCGTGGTGCGATTGGCTTGATGGCAGCGGGGACCCTGGCCGTGGCTATGGTCTTCATGCTGCTGGCAGTGGACAGCGGTCGCCTGTACCTGGAAAAGCGCAAATTGCAGTCCATCGCCGACAGCGCCGCCCTGGAAGCGGCGGGGCGTAGCGGCGTGTGCACGCCAACCTCCACCGCCAATGACTTCGCCATACAGAACGCCACCCGCAATGGCTTCACCGTGGTCGCCGGCGACACCACCCGTGGCCTGGCCGTGACCTGCGGCTCACTGGCAACCAACGCGAACAATATCCGCGTCTACACCGCCGATGCCAGCAAGAACGACGCAATCCGCGTGGTGGCGACTAACAGCGTGATGACCAGCATCGCCGGCGGTATCTGGAACATGTTCAGCGGCACGCCGATATCCACGCAAACGGTGCTGACCGCCACCGCCGTGGCCGCGTTTGCACCGCCGGTCGCACAACTGACGATTCGCAGCAGCCTGGCAACGGTCGATTCCACCAAATCCCCGCTGCTCAACCTGGCGCTCGGCAATCTGCTCGGCGGCAGCCTGTCGATCACGGCAGCCGGCTGGAACGGACTGTTGCAGACCAACGTCAACCTGCTCGGCTTCCTTGACCAACTGGCGGTGCAATTGAACGTGACCGCTGGCGACTACGATGCATTGCTCAACACCGCCGTGTCCGCCAGCCAACTGATCGATGCCACCGTGAAGGTACTGCAAAAAAATGGCGCGGTGGCCACGGCGGTGATCAACGATGTGATCTCAGTGAAGGCCATCGCCCCCACTACCCAACTGTTGAAAGTAGGCGACTTGTTGAAAGTCGCCACCGGGACGCCCGCCGCCGCGCTGAATACCAATGTGCAGCTGTTTCAACTGTTGGAAGCGGTGGCGCAGTTGTCCAGCAGCAAAAGTGCGGTGAGTGCGGCGACCCAGGTGAGTATTCCGCTGGTGGGCAATGTGTCGATCCAGACCAAGGTGATTGAGGCGCCGCAGCTGTCGGCCATAGGCAACCCCGCGCTGGCCAAGGCCGGGCTGTTGAAAAGCCCGCCAACCGACCAGATTTTCGTGCGCACCGCGCAAGTGCGAACCCTGGTGGTGGTGCAGGCGCCGATCCTCAAAGTGGTCTCAGGTGTCTCGTCCATCTTGGCGGGCTTGACGACCCCGGTATCGAAGGTGGTCGGCGGCCTGCTCAACCTGAACCTGCCCGCTGTGGTGGGCGGTATCTTGTGTGTCGTCGGCTGCAATGTGGCGGATGTGGACATCACCGAAACGTTGTCGATTTACATCGAAGCGGCCAGCGCCGAGAGCCACGTCACCGACTACAGTTGCGCCACGCCGGCGACCAAGTCGCTGACCGTGCAGGCCACCACGTCCCTTGCCACCTTGGGTGTCGGTTATGTGGACCCGGTATCGGCGTTTTCGTCGGCGGCGGTAACTGTGCAACCGATCCGGCTGATCGATTTTGGCCAGAAATACTGCCTGCTGACCTTGATCTGCGGGCCGCGTACTGCTGGTGTCGGCGGCGGCTTGAACCTGCGCGCCCTGACCACGGTGGCGGCGCAGACCAACCCCATGGTGTTTCTGCCGGTGGCGGAGATGAACGCGACACCCACCTATAAAAACGCGCCCGGCACCGCCAACATCGTCAACAGCCTCGGCACCACCTTGAGCGGCTTGCAGGTTACTTACGTGCCGCCCACCGGCAGTTCGCCGAACAACCCCACCGCCACAGTGACGACGGCACTGGCGTCAATCGTCAGCAGCGTGGTTGGACTGATCCAAACCGTGCTTGCGCCGATCCTCGATCCCATCGTCAACACGCTGCTGGCGGCGCTGGGCATTAATCTGGGCAACGCCGAAGTCGGCGCCAACCTCACTTGCCACATGGGCCGCGCCTATCTGGTGATCTGAAGAATGGGCAACTCCACGCAAAACCGCGCACCGTCGGCGCCATTGCTGACGCTCAGGCGTCCGCCCATGTTCTCGACAATCCCGTAGCTCACCGACAGCCCCAGCCCGGTGCCCACGCCAATCGGCTTGGTGGTGAAGAACGGCTCGAAAATCCGCTCCATCAGACGCGGGTCAATACCACCGGCGTTGTCTTCTACCCAGATGCGCACATGACGACTGTCATGCTCGCTGTGCAGCGCAATCCATGGCTGCAGCTGCGGATCTTTCTCACGCTGGCCGAGCAGCGCATCGCGGGCGTTGACCACCAGGTTGATCAGCACTTGTTCGAGCTGATCGACGTAGCCGTTGACCTGCACGACGAAGTCCGCCGGTATCACCCGTAGATCGAGGCCTTTGCCCTTCACCCCTTCGCTGAGCAACGACAACGCGCCTTCGACCGCCTGTGCAGGATCAAACGGTTGCTGCTCGATTTCCGAGCGGCGGCCGAACACGCGCATATGGTCAACCACCCGCGCCGCACGCTGCACCTGGGCGTCGATGCGCTGGAGTTTTTCGGTGAGGTAGTCGACCGGCGCGTCGCCGCTGCTCAGGCGTTTGAGCACGTTGACGATGGCCATGCGCATGACGTTCAACGGTTGATTAATCTCGTGGGCCAGCCCGGTGGCCATTTCGCCGAGGGTGGCCATTTTCGCGCTTTGGGTCAGTTGTTGCTGGGAGCGGCGTACTTCGGTGTTATCGCGGCCCACGGCCTGGACTTCCACCAGTGTGCCGTTCGCGTCGAAGACTCCACGGTCAGACCACACCCACCAGGCGTGCTCGCGGCCGGGCAGTTCCAGGCTGATTTCGGCGGTGCTCACCGGGAACTCCGGCGTCAGTTGGCGGATGCGTTGCACAAAGGCCTGGCGCTGTTCGTCCGACAGCCAATGGCCCAGGTTCACCCCCGGCAGTTGCGCCGGCGGGCATTCCAGGTAGTTGGCCAGCGGCGTGTTGCCGAAGGTCAGGGTCAGGTCCGGAAGGTAGCGGCAGATCATCGCCGGTGAGTCTTCTACCAGGATGCGGTAGCGCTCTTCGCTTTGCTTGACGTGCTCGGCGGCCAGGGTCGCTTCGGTCACGTCCAGCCATAGGCCGACGGCTTCCACCGGCAGACCGAGGTCATCGCGCAGCAACTTGGCTTCGTCGAGCAGCCAGTGATAGTGGTCCCGTTTGTCGCGTACGCGGTAGCGGCTGCGCACGGTGCCTTCGCGCAGCAACTGGCGGGTGCGTTCGAAATAGACATCGCGGTCGTCGGGGTGGATCAACGACAGCAGGTTGTCGTGATTGCAGTCGTCGAGGGTCCAGCCCAGCAGCGGCAGCAGGCTGTCGCTGAAGAACGCCGGGTGCAGCGCGCCGCTGACATAACGCTGTACATAGATGACGGCCGGAGCGCTGGCGATCAGGTTGTCCAGGCGTGCGTGGGCGGCGGCGGCGTGCAGTTGCTGGTTCTTGATATCGCTGATGTCGAGCATCACGCCGATCCAGCGCTGGCTGTCGCCCAGCCCCAGCACCTGGCCCTGCACGCGGTACCACAGCGGGTGGCCGTCGGCGTCGCTGCGTTGCAGGCGCACGCTGGCGAGCAGCGGTTTGCCCAGGACTTGCAGATCGTGCAGGCGGCTGTCGAACTCCTGGCGGTCGGCGGGGTGGATCAATTCGAGCCAGGCTGCCTGTGGCTGGCGCCTGGCGCCGTCTTCCTGGCCGAGGCTGCGTAACAACTGCGGGGCGAGCTGGATTTCGCGGGTGGTCGGCAGCAACTCCCACCAGCCGGTGCCGAGCAGGCCTTGCAAGGCTTCTACGCGCTCCAGCTGTTGATGGTAACGCTGCTCGCGCAAACGGCTCAGCAGCGGCGCGGCGAGGGCGGCGCACAGGTGCAGCCATTCGGTGTTGCTGATCTGCGCCTGCCCATCATAAAAGCCGCACAGCAGCCACGCAGCAACGCCCTGGCCATCGCGGTAGGGCACCAGAAAACCGTCGGCATCACCGAACACGCTGTGCAGCCGGGGGTTGTCGCTGCGGCCATTGGGCAGGCTCAAGGGGACGTTGCCATTGACGCTGTCGAGGCTGGTGCCCAGGGGCTGGTCGGTCTGCCACAAGGTCGGTGCGTCGTGGCCGGCGTATTGGCTGTAGATCCGCCAACCCTGGGTTTCATCATCCAGCAGCGCCAACGCGACACAGGGAATGTGCCAGTGCTGCGACAGGCTGCGCAGTTGTTCGTTGAGCACTTCCGGCAAGCGGCTCAGGCTGCACACGCGCAGATGCTCGCTCATGCGGCTGGCGAGCTGATGGTTCTCCTCGCGATCGCCGGCCTGTTGGTGCTCGGCGAGCAAGTCGCTGACGTCCATCAGGTGCAGGTTCCAGCCGTCGCCGTCGGGCTCGATCCAGCCGCGCAGATGCAGGACTTTGCCGGCGCTTGCCTGGAAATCCAGGTCCAGGCTCTGGTATTGCCAATCAGCGGGGTTGCCCTCGACGCTGAGGACACTGGCCGCGCACAGCAGCTCACGCAGCAGTGGCTTGTGCTCGCTGGCGGCGGGTGCGGCGAGTTGCGAGCGCAGGGTGCCGCCGATGTGCAGGACATGGCCCAGCTGATCCAGGTGCACGTGCAGCCCGGTTGCGGGCATGGCCGTTATTTCGCGGGCCAGGGCGTCGGTGCGGCCCAACAGGCGCCCGAAGAGGTTGTCCCCCGCCGTCAAAGTTGCAGACTCGAACGCGCGTAGAGGCTGGCCGGCAGACTGGGGACGGTGCCCACGCCGGGTATCACCAGCGCCGGGAACACGGAGTACAGATTAGTGGTGGGGTAGCTGATCGCCACGGTCAGGGTGGTGCCGACGTAGGTTGAACTGATGTAGCTGCTCTGAAAGTTGAAACTGGCGGGGATCCAGCTCAATTGGCTGACGACCGTGTCTTTGGCGCGTTGGGTGACCTGTGTGCCATACGCGGTGCCGGCAGCCACTGGATCGACCGCCATAGCCTGGCGCACCGCTTCGGCTGCCGCCTGATTGAAAGATTGCATCAACAGCAGCGGTAGGCTGTAACTGATCAATCCATAGAACACCGCAAAAAAGATCCCGAAAACCAAGGCGAACTCAATCGCCGCGGCACCTTTTTGCGTTCTAGGGAGGCTGGTTTTCATGACTGCGTCTACCCTGACGGCTACTACTTGATATCAGCATAGAATCATTCAGCAAAAAGGGATGTTTTTTACGTGATCCATGGCGCGGTGTTGCTGCTTTGGCTGAGTGTCTGTGCCGTGCAGGATTTTCGTCAGCGGCATATCGCCAACGGGCTGACCCTCGGCGCGGCGCTGCTGGCCCTGCTGTATGTGGTGTGGACGGGCTGCACCTGGCTGGGTGCGCCCGCGGGCGAGGGCGCGTGGGCGCTGGGGCTGGCCTTGCTGTTGACCTTGCCGGGGTACGCGCTGGGCCGGTTCGGCGCGGGGGACGTAAAGCTGCTCGCGGCGCTGGGATTGGCCACCACGGTGAATCATTTGCTGTGGTCGCTGATTCTTGCAGCGGCGCTGCTCGCGGCCTGGTCGCTTGTGCATCAAGGGCTTGGCGCGCGCCATGAAACAGCGACGAGGCGCACGTCAAGAAAGCAGCCTTTCGCACCGTTTGTATTGACAGGTTTTGCCCTGTATTGGTTTTGGATCCACTAGTCGCACAAGGCCTCTATCGCTATGTACATAGTCGGAAAGTAGGGCTAGGTTTATTGAGCAGATGATTCACATTCTGCGTCGAAAAGGGATAGGTCAATCATTTGGCTTGCCAGGCATGGAGTAACGTGTGAACAAGCTCACTTCGGCTGTAAAAGTGCTCGTGGTCGACGATCAACCACTGATCGTCGAGGAGCTTTGTGAATTTATCGAAAATAGCGGCTATCGCTGCGTCCCTTGCGAATCCAGCCGCCATGCCTTGCAGCGCTTCACCGAAGACACGGAGATTGGCCTGGTGTTGTGCGACCTGCACATGCCGGACATGGATGGGATCGAACTGGTCCAGACGATGCAGAACATCGCGGGCAAGCATCGTGCGTTCGAGGCGATCATGCTCACCGGGCGTGCCGATAAACAGGACGTGATCAAGGCCCTGCGCGCCGGCATCTCGGACTACTACCAGAAGCCGATCGACCTCGAAGAACTGCTCGAAGGCCTGCAGCGCCAGGAAGCCGCATTGGAGGAGCGTCAGAAGGAATTGCACCTGGGGCAACTGAACCTGAAGCTGCAATACCTTTCCGAATCCATCAACGATCTGTATCAGGATCTCGACAAGGTGCGTCGCAGCCCGAGCGTGGCGGACGCGGCCGAGTCGGTCGGCGAAGAGCCTGCGGCGGTGGAAATCCCGGCCATGTTCAATCAGCTCTCACCGCGTCAGCTCGACGTTGCCCGTCTGGTGGGCAAGGGGCAGACCAACTACCAGATCGCCTGCGAACTCGGCATCACCGAAAACACCGTCAAGCTGTATGTGTCGCAGGTGTTGCGCCTGACCCATATGCACAACCGCACCCAACTGGCGCTGGCGCTGTCGCCGAGCAACTCGGTCATGCGTCAGCGGGTCACGGCGCACTGACGCTCATCACTTCATTTACTGTCGCCACCGCCGGACGAGCTGGATTTCGACTCGAAGTATTCCGGGATCGGATGCTTGTTGCTGTCCAGCCAGCGTTGCAGGGCCTGTTCGCGTTCCGCCGGCGTGGTGGTTTGCGGGGTGGGCGACGCGGCGAGACCATTGACCTGCAGCGCCAGCCAATTTTCCGTTTCAGCCTGCTGTGGGGACGAAGGCCCCGGCTCGATGGCCGCCGCGGCCAGCGGCAGCAGGCTCAGGCACATCAGTAAATGGGCTTTCATACTCGACTCCTTACTTGATCGTCACGGGCAGGGCATCGGCGACGGCCGCGACTTTGCGTGCAGGGCTGCGCTTGAGTTTGGCCGCGCGCGCCTGGGCTTCGGTGACTTGCGCGGGGCTCAGGCCCAGTTGGCTGACCACTTTGGCCGCTTGTCCCCAGTCGTCCTGATAAATCAGCAACGTCACCAGGTTGACGGCGGCCAGCGGGTCGCTCTGCTTGAGCTCGATGGCCGTCAAGAATTCAAAGCGCGCTTCTTCCAGACGCGATTGGTTGAGGTAGACCACACCCAGGTCATTGCGGATCTTCTCGTCGGTGGGCGCCAGCCGCGCAGCATTTTGCAGATGGACCAGCGCCTGGGCGTTGTCGCCCCGCGCCACCGCCAATTGCCCCAGCCCGTGTTCACCCTCGGCGGCCATGCAGGTGCCGATCAGGCTGCGGTACAACGGCTCGGCCTCGCTGCGTCCCAGCAAGCGATAGGCGCGGGCCTTGCGCTGGCGCACCTGGGGCAGCGTATCGGGCAGGCTTTGCAGGTTGGCCAGGCTGGCGTGGAGCTTGTCTTCGTTGGCCATGTCGTCGGCCAGGTTCAGCGCCAGGTCCTGTTCCGAACTGGGCTTGGCGCAACTGCTGGGCGACATGAATGAGGCCCAGGGCGTCTGCCCGTTACTGGCGCAACCGCCGAGCAGCAGCAGGGCCATGGCGGCAATCAGTGGTTTCATCGGGTGCTCCTTAAAAATGGACCAGGGCTCGGGCGATGCCGATAAAGGCCGGGCCGCCGAGGACAATCAACAATGCCGGAAACAGAAACACCATCATCACCACCGACATCTTCGCCGACATCTTCGAGATGAATTCCTGCAGATTGGTCAGGCGCCGGTCGTCGAGCAATTGCTTGAGCGCCAGCAGGGACTTCATTGCGCCGCCGCCCTGGGTGATCAACTGCTGGAGGATGACGCAGGTGTCGGTGAACTCGTCGACTTCCAGCAAGTGCGCGGTCTTGCCCAGCTCCTCGCCCAGTTCCAGGCCGGAATCGACCCGCGCCAGGATCAGGCGCAATTCGTGGGTAAGGTCGGGCAGCAAGCGTTGCGCCTCGCTGCCCAGTACGCGCAACGATTGTTCAATCGCCATGCCCGACTCGAACAGGATGCGCAGCAGCGGGATAAACGTGGAGATTTCCCTGGCGATGCGCTGCTGGCGGTATCTGGCGGCGGTGGCCAGTACGCGCTTGGGCAGCAGGTAGCCGACGCCCAGGGCCAGCAGCGGGGCGATCCACACGGGTTCCACCTCGGGGAACAGCAGTTCCTGGCCAAGCAGGGTCAAGGCCATCAGTACAAACGGCACGCCGATCTGCAGTGCGGCAAACAACGAGCGTTGGCTGGATTTGCGCCAGCCTACGCGGTTGAGCAGGGTCTGCGTTTCGCTGTCCAGGCTCACCGAGCCCTGGGCCAGCGAGCTTGCGCCCAGTAGCCGGATGAGCGAGCCGAGCCTGGCTTCGCTGGTGATGCGCCCTTGCAGGCGTTCCGTCACCCGGCGCTCGCGGCGCCGATGCTCCAGCAACTGACCGCCCACCAGGACCAGCGCCGCGAGAAACAACAGGGCACCCACCAGAAGCACCATCTCAGACACTCCTCAACATGCGCCACATGGCGAACGTGCCCGTCAGGTCCATCGCGGTGGCAGCCAGCAACATGTGGCGCCCGGTGTCGTCATTCCACATGGTCATCAGGTAGCCGGGGTTGACCAGGATGAAGTAAGCCACCATCAAGATCGGCAGCCCGCCCAGCACATAGGCGGTCATGCGGGTTTCGCCGGTCATGGCCTTGAGTTGGCGCGAGGCCTGTTCGCGCTCGCGGATCATCCTGATCAGGTTTTCCAGCAGTTCGCTGGCATTGCCGCCGTAGCGGTGGTTGACCTTGAGGCCCAGGGCGAACAGGCGAAACTCGTCCTGTTCGTAGAACTCGGCGAAGTCGCTGACCGAGTCGGGCAGGCTGACGCCCATGCGCACGTTACGCTGTACCCGGCCCATGGCCTCCTTGAGTGGGTTTTCGACACCTTCGATGCCGCCCAACACCGCGTCGGCCAGGGTTCTGCCGGATTTGAGGCTGCGCACGCTGTGGTCGAGCAACTGCGGGAGTTGCTCGACCATGCGCTGTACGCGGCGCTGGTAACGCCAACCGATGTAAAGGCGCAGCACCAACGGCGGGCCGACGATCATCGTGAACAGGCCCCAGCCGTCGCCCAGCAGGTAGCCGAAGAGGGCGCCGATCACCCACGCACTCAACCACAGGCCCAGGCGGTCGGTGGGTTTACCCAGCCCTGCACGCAGGAACATGCGCTCAAGACCGCTCCAGGACGTGCTCGCTTCGGCGGTCTCGGGCTGCCCGTCGCCCAGGCGTTCCAGCACGCGGTCGGTCTGGGCCTTGCGCAGGCTGTTGTCGAACAGCCACAGCGACAGGCCGATCAGCAGCAGGCAAATAAGCAGCAGCAAGGGTCCGGTCATTCAGCGCCCCCTATAGCGGCAAGGCCGATTCGCGGCGCAGTTTGTCGCCTGCGGGGTGGATGGCTTCGCGCAGGAAACCGAAGCCGGTGCGCCGGTCCAGGCGGAACAGGGTATTGGTGACATACACGTCATCGCGCACGCCGACCACTTCCACCACTTCGCTCACACAGCGGCGGCCATCGGGCATGCGCGTGAGTTGGATGATCACGTCCAGTGCGGCGCAGATCATCTGGCGCAGGGTTTTTTCCGCGACCACGCGACCGGTCAACCCCACCAGGGTTTCCAGGCGCAGCAACGCATCCTGCGCATTGTTGGCGTGCACGGTGCTCATGGAACCGTCGTGACCGGTGTTCATCGCGGTCATCACATCGAGCACTTCGACGCCGCGGATTTCGCCGAGGATGATGCGGTCCGGGCGCATCCGCAGGGCGTTGCGGATCAGGTCGCTGGACCGCACTTCGCCATGGCCTTCGGCATTCGGCGGGCGGGTTTCGAGGCGCACGACGTGGGGGTGCCCCAGTTGCAGTT
Organism: Pseudomonas sp. LG1E9; assembly: GCF_003290225.1. Classification (NCBI taxonomy): domain Bacteria; kingdom Pseudomonadati; phylum Pseudomonadota; class Gammaproteobacteria; order Pseudomonadales; family Pseudomonadaceae; genus Pseudomonas; species Pseudomonas sp. LG1E9. The sequence goes on from NZ_CP029983.1 coordinate 1,457,998, forward strand.
CGGCAACGTCTTCGATGGTCACCAGCCGTTCACGGGGGTTGATCAACTGGCTGAGGATATTGAGCAGGGTGGTCTTGCCGGTGCCCGTGCCGCCGCTGATCAGAATATTGCAGCGCTTGCCGACGGCCTCCTGGAAGAACTCGAAGATGCTCTGGTCGATGGTCTGCATGGCTACCAGGTCGCTGCTCTTGAGCATGTCCTTGCGAAATTTGCGGATCGACAGACACGGCCCGTCCAGGGCTATCGGCGGGATGATCGCATTGACCCGGCTGCCATCGGGCAGACGCGCATCCACCATCGGCGACGACTCGTCGAGGCGTCGGCCCAGTGGCGCAAGGATGCGCTGCATCACGCGCTCGACGTGATGGTCGTCGATAAAACGCAGGTCACTCTGGTGCAGCAGGCCTTCGCGTTCGATAAATACCCGATGCGGCCCGTTGACCAGAATCTCGGTCACCGACGGGTCGCGCAGCAGCACTTCCAGCGGGCCGAAACCTGTGAGTTCGTCGACGATCTCTTCGGCCAGCCGCTCCATTTCGTAGCGCGAGATTGCCAGGCGCATGCGCGTGATGTATTCGGAGACTTTGTCGATGACAAATTGCGCGAGGGATTGGCGCGTGCCTTCGAGCAGGTTCCTGCCCGACTCTTCAATGGCGTCGATGATGTAGCGATGCAGCACCAGCTTCAGGCCGTCGTTATCGCTTTTGCCATTGGCGTTGCGGGCGGGCCCGCCGAAGAGTTTTTCGCCGCTCATCGTCCAGCCCCCAGGATGCGTTCAAACCAGCGCATTGACGGTTTTTCCAGGCCTTCGGAGCGTTTCGCCAGACGCTCGCCCAAGGCGCGCACGGCTTGGGTCAAGGGTTCGCGGGGCGCCAGGACAAACAGGGTCTGGCCCTGGTTTTTCACGTTCAGGCGCAGTTCGGCGCTCAAGGGCAGGACGGCGATGCACTGCAGGCCGAAGCTTTTTTCCAGCGCTTCGGTGTCGGGCGCGCATGACTTGATGTAGCGATCGATCACCAGCTTGGCGTGATCGAGCTTCATGCCTTTGTCGCGCCAGCGGTTGAGGACTGCCAGGTTGCGGCGACAGTCCAGGACGTTCTGGTCGGTGCACCACAGCAGCTTGTCGCAGTGGCTGACAAAGGTGCGCAGCGCTTCGCTGTCCGGTTGCCCGGTGATGTTGACGACGATGTGCTGGAAATGCTGGCGCAGTGCACTGAGCAACATGAACAGTTCGGCCGCGCTGGTGAGCTTGAGCGGTTCGTCGCCGGTGGCGTACGCGAGGATACGCAGGCCGTCCTTGGCCGTGGTGAATGCGCTGTTGATCAACGTGGTATCAAGGCGGCGCAAATGGCGCAGCGCATCGCCGAAATTGAAGGTGCTTTCCAGGCCCAGCAGCGCCAGGCTGTCGCTGCGCGGCAGGCCGAGGTCCAGCACCAGCGTCTGTTGCCCGCTTTTCTGCACCACCATGGCCAGGTGCGTCGCCAGCATCGCGCCGTCGGCATTGCTCTGGGTGCCATACAGCACGGTCAGCCCGCCCAGTTGCGCATTCGACGTGACAGGCGGCAGGCGCTTGCTCAGGCGCCGCACCAGGCCGGCGACTTCGCTGGAGCGTGAGCCATAGGCAACAAAATCCCGCGCGCCAGCGCGCATGGCGTTCAGCACCAACTGGTTGTCCATGCCGTCGCCAAGGGCGACCACCGCGAGCATCGGCTTGGCCTCCAGCGCACCTTCGATCAATGCGCTCTGGGCCACCACGTTTTCCCGGTCGAGGCCCACGAACACCAGGTTGGCGAAGGTCACGTCCACCAGGGCGAGCAATTCATCCAGCGAGCCACTGCCGGCACTGACCACCTGGCCCAGTGGCGCAAGGGCGCCCTGCAGCCATTCAAGGTCGGTGTCGTTGCGGGTGATTGCCAGAAACGTCTGGCTCAGGCTATCGCTCATTGGGACAGTCCGCTGCGACGGTCGAAGTTGCCGTTTTCGAGGAAAAACATGCGGTACCAGTTCGGGTCGTAGCTGCGCAGTTTTTCGCCGGGCAAAGAGGGCAAGCGAGCGTTGGCCGCCAGCGGTTGGACAAGGTGCGGCGTGACGATCATCAGCAGTTCTTTTTCTTCACGGTTGATGTTGGAGTCGCGAAAAAACGCACCGAGGATCGGGACGTCACCCAGGCCTGGAAACTTGCTGATGGTCGAACGGTTATTGCTGCTGATCAGGCCGCTGATCACGAAGCTTTCACCATCGGCCAGGGACACGCTGGTGTCGGTGCGGCGCACGGTCAGGGCCGGCACCTGGATGCCCTGGATCACCACCGCGTTGCTGTAGTCCAGTTCGCTGACTTCCGGCGCCACCTTGAGGGTGATGCGGTTGCGGTCGATCACGGTGGGGGTCAGGGTGAGGCGGATGCCGAACTCCTTGTATTCGATGGAAATGGTGTCACTGCCTGCGCTGGGCACCGGCACCGGGACTTCGCCGCCCGCGAGGAAGGTCGCGCTCTGGCCGCTCATGGCCACCAGGCTCGGGCGCGCGAGGGTGTAGGCAAAACCGCTGCGTTCCAGGGCGTTGATCATGGCTTTGACGCGGCCGCCGCCAAAGCCGACGTTGAAACTGTCGGTGCTCACCGGCAGTTTGAACACGCCTTCGGAGGGCGACAGCAAGTTCGGGCTGCCGAGGAAAAAGTTGGTGCCCATGCCGAGAAACTTGGTGCTGGCTTCCTTGAGCTTGGTGCGGCTGACTTCGACAAAGCGGATATCGGTCTGTACCTGGCTGGGCAGTGACGGGTCCTCCGACGGCGACAGCGACAGGCTGGTCAGCGCCGACGTAGCCTTGCCCTTGACGAACACCATGCTCTGGCGCGGCGCGCTGGCGCAGGCGGTCCACACCAGCAGGCTGGTGGCGCCCGCGCCGACACCGGTGAGCAGAAAATTGCGGTCACCGTGGACCCGCACATCGGCGATCTTCGGGTCGCCAATCGCCAGGCGCGTAATCGCCACCGGCGACTGCAGTTCCTGTTGCAGCCCTTCGCCCACCTCGACCACGGCAGGCAACTGGCCCAGGGCGCTGCAGTTGCCCGGCGCCGCCACTGCGAGGCCGACCGACAGGCTCGACAGCATCAGGGCGCAGGCGATGTGCGTGAACAGCGGGGCATAGCGATGGCTCATTCAAGGCATCCTTGCTCAATCACGGGTTTTGCGGCGCCGCTTGGGCGCCGCGAATCACTTCAATGCCACGTCGTACGCTTGGCCCTCCGCTGGTGACGGCGACGGCGACGCGTTTGGGCGGCGCGCTCATGGCCAGTTGGGTGAATTGGTAGAGGTCGCGGTTGGCGCTTTGCAGTTTTTGCGCCGCATCGCTGTCGCCGGCCCAATAGCGGCTGAGCAGTTGCTCGTCGGCGCTGCGTACGGCCAGGCGCAACGTACCGGCTTGCGTGGCGAGCATCAGGCGGCTCAATAGAGGCTCCGGCACTGCGAGCACGACGCTGCGTGCAGCGGCCCGGCGTTGCGCGGCCTGGATACGTTCTTCGGCCGTGACCGGCGGCGGCATGGCGGGTTGGCCATCGTTGGTCAGACCCAATTGGTCGCCGACGCTGAGCAAGCGCATCGCCGGGACCACGATCTGCGCCGACGGCTCGGCGTTGCCCGGCTCTTGGCGCAGAAACAGCAGCACGTCCACGTAATCGCCGGGGCTCAGTTGGCCACCGGCACCCACCACTTCATCGACCGCAACCGCCAGTGCGCGCTCGTCGGGGCGAATCATGCGGGCCAGCGGGCCGCCCGTACTGAAGCTTTCCTGATTAAGCCAAGTGCCGGCGCTCAGGGGGCGCTGTGGGGTGCGGCCGATCGCCTGGTCAAGTTGGGTCAGGCTGCCGGCAGGCACCGTGCGCAGCTTTTCCACGGCCAGGTCGGTTTCGGTCAGCGCCACGAAAGGCGGCACATCGCGCACCAGCACCACGACCGGGAGGCGGGTCTGGTCTTCGGCGTCAGCGGCGGGTTTTTCAGCAGAAATGACAGGTTCGGCGACGGGGGCGGGTTGGCGGCTCAGCACCAGCCCCCAATACCCCGCGATCAACGCCCCGACCAACAGCACGCCAGCCAGGATCATGCTGATACGACTGTTCATGACGGCTCTCCCTTTCCGGTTGCACTACAGTCCCGCCAATCCAAACGAGTTAATTCGCAACCTGGCTGTGATGAACATCTAACGATTTGGCTATTTGAAGGTAGCTCAGCTAGGACGAAATGCCATTACCTGACAAAAAATTTACCGGAACTAAAGATCCGCCTCCTTGAACGCTTGGTTTTATGACGCCAACTTTGCGACTAATACTTTGTGATTAACTCGTTATTACAGTTGTGAGCCCAAGGTTTGTTGACAATGCTCTAGTGGCACGCCGCGTAGATCGTGCTAGAGCCGTACCGGCAATCCGTGGCGCTTTAGGGAGAAGTCATATGTTCCTTGACCTGATAGTGAAGCTTTACGTGCAGACGCAACTGTTCTTCAAACGCAGCGAGGGTGCCTCAGGTATTGAATACGCCATTATTGTGGCGCTGGTTGCCCTTGTCATTGTCGGTGCAGGGACCGGATTGGGCACCAAGATAAGTACCATCTTCACCAACATGTCGACCAAAATGCCAACAGGGACTTGATGCCAGGTTGTGCCAGTCATTCGATCTTTTCCCTCGCAGGTACGGCCATGAGCGCATCTTCTTCACGCCAGCAAATCTTATTGGTGGACGATGAAGAGGACGCCCTGATCGAGCTCGCCGAATCTCTCGAAAACGAGGGATTCGTCTGCTTTACCGCCACCTCCGTCACCTTCGCCTTGCAAGAATTGACACTTCACCCGGATATTGCCCTGGTCATCACCGACCTGCGCATGCCCGAAGAAAGCGGGATCTCCTTGATCAAGCGCCTGCGCGAACACACCTCACGCTCGCACCTGCCCGTGATTGTGATGTCGGGTCATGCCGAGATGGATGATATGAGTGACATGTTGCGCCTGCAGGTGCTCGACCTGTTTCGCAAGCCGATCTACCTGGTGCGGTTGATCGATACGTTGGATAACCTGTTTCCGCTCAAAAAGCATTCATCCTCGTGAGCACTGTGCACCTCGTCAGAGTTGATAACTGAAGCTCAAGGAATACCGCGGCTTGCGGTTGAGGCTGTCGAGAGCCTCGTCCGACATCGGCGGTTTTTATGCGATTGGCCGCCATTTACCCAGCATATGTTCAATGTCTGCGGCGCCTTTCAGCAGTAATTCACCGCTGGAACCGGAGGCGCTGCTGTGCAATATCACTTCGCTGGGCAGGCGCACCGGCTTCTTGAACACTACGTCGATTTCCACATTGGCAGCGGGCAGGTGCTCACCGAGGGCCGCAAGTGTGCGCGCCTTGTTCCAGAGTCCATGGGCGATGGCCTGGGGGAAGCCAAACAATTTGGCAGTCGGCGCACTCAGGTGGATCGGGTTGTAGTCGCCGGAGACCCTCGCGTAACGACGGCCGATATCGGTGGGGGCTTTCCAGCGGGTCAGTTCGCTGATCTGCGCAGGAGTGGGCTGGGTGTCATCGGCTGCTTCGCCTTCGAGTTTTACGCCTCGGCAGAGCATCCGGCTCTCGGCTTCCCACAGCACGCCTAGAGCATCTTCGACAGTGGTCACCACCTCAAAGGTTGCGCCCTTGGCGTGAGGTTGCAGGTTTTGCGTGTGCACAGCGATGCACAGCTCGTTTACGCCGCCCAGCGGTCGATGGATGCGAATGCGATTGCTCAGGTGGATTAACCCCAGCAACGGGAAGGGAAATGCCTTGTCCGTGAGCAGCTGCATCTGCAATCCAAACGCCAGGATGTGCGGATAGGTCGCCGGCAGGATCGGGCTGTCGGCAAAGCCGCAGACCTTGCGATACGCCGCCACTTCCCCGGGGTTGACGCTGACCCGACAGCGCACGCCCTGCTCAGGCAGCGTGCTGCCGGTAATTTTGCGCTTGAGCGCCGCCCGCCAATACAACGGCGGCAGAAACGGAGTATTGCCTAAGGTCTGCCATTCCATATTTACGCTCCCAATAGACTTTGCCCGCACACCCGCAATGCTTGCCCGCTGACCGCGCCGGAGCCCGGCTGGCCGAGCCAGGCCACGGCTTCGGCGACGTCCTGGGGCAAACCGCCTTGGCCCAGGGAACTCATGCGGCGCCCGGCTTCACGCAGGGCGAACGGGATATGCGCGGTCATCTGGGTTTCGATAAACCCTGGCGCCACGGCGTTGATGCTGATCCCGCGCTCCTTGAGCAACGGCGCCCATGCCTGCACCAGTCCGATCAAACCCGCCTTGCTCGCGGCGTAGTTGGTTTGCCCACGGTTGCCGGCGATGCCACTGATAGAGGCCAGCACCACCACGCGGGCGTTGTCGTGTAGGCGACCGCTGTCGAGCAGCGCCTGGGTCAGCACTTGTGGCGCATTGAGGTTGACCGCCAGCACCGCGTCCCAATATTCCGGAGTCATGTTGGCCAGGGTTTTGTCACGGGTGATGCCCGCGTTGTGCACCAGGATGTCGAGGCCATCGGGCAAGTGTTCGATCAACTGGCCGGCGGCGTCTTCGGCGCAGATATCCAGCACCACGGTGCGCGCACCCAGGCGCGCGGCGAGGGCTTCGAGGTCGGATTTGGCTTGCGGCACATCCAGCAGGATGACTTCGGCACCGTCGCGGGCCAGGGTTTCGGCGATGGACGCGCCGATGCCGCGCGCCGCGCCAGTGACCAGCGCTTTGCGTCCGGCCAGTGGGCGGGTCCAATCCTCGACGGGGGTGGCGCAAGCCTGCAGGCGGATCACCTGGCCAGAGATGTAGGCGCTTTTCGGCGAGAGGAAGAAACGCAGCGCGCCTTCCAACTGGTCCTCGGCACCCTCGCCGACGTACAGCAGTTGCAACACGCCGCCGTTGCGCAATTCCTTGGCCAGTGAACGGCTGAAGCCTTCCAGGGCGCGTTGGGCGCTGGCGGCAAACGGTTCGCTGAGACTTTCCGGAGCGCGGCCGAGGATCACCAGGTGAGCGCTGTTGGCGAGGTTTTTCATCAGCGGCTGGAAGAACTCGCGCAGTTGCTTGAGCTGGTCGGTGTGTTGCAACTCGCTGGCATCGAACACCACGGCCTTGAGCTTGGGGCCGTGTCCGGGAATCCAAGTGGATGACTCGGCGCCGTAGGTGTAAGTCGCGTCAGTGAGTTTGTGGGCAAATGCCTGCACCTTGCTCGCCAGGGCACCACCGCCCAGCAGCAGTGCACCGTCTACCGGGCGCAGGCGTCCGGCTTGCCAGCGTTCCAGGCGTACCGGTGACGGCAGGCCAAGGGCGGCGACCAGACGATGGCCGAGGCTTGAGTTGGCGAAGTCGATATAACGGTCAGACATGGAACGCTCTCCGAAGGCTGGGGTTCAAAGGGTTGACCATCCCAGGGTAGCAGTCGTTCGACTAGGCTCATTGATCAAGCCCATAACAGACAGAGGGAGCTTTCCATGACTCAATTGCGCCGTGTAGCGATCATTGGTGGTAACCGCATTCCGTTCGCCCGTTCCAATGGCCCGTACGCTACCGCGAGCAACCAGGCGATGCTGACCGCCGCGCTGGAAGGCTTGATCGAACGCTACAACCTGCACGGCCTGCGCATGGGCGAAGTGGCCGCGGGTGCGGTGCTCAAGCATTCGCGGGACTTCAACCTGACCCGCGAATGCGTGCTGGGCTCGCGCCTGTCGCCGCAAACCCCGGCCTATGACATCCAACAGGCCTGCGGCACCGGGCTGGAGGCGGCATTGCTGGTGGCCAACAAGATTGCCCTGGGCCAGATCGAATGCGGCATCGCCGGCGGGGTCGACACGACGTCCGACGCGCCGATTGGGGTGAATGAAGGGCTGCGCAAGCTCCTGCTGCAAGCCAACCGCAGCAAATCCATGGCGGATAAATTAAAAGTCCTGTTACAACTTCGTCCCCATCACCTTAAGCCCGAACTGCCGCGCAATGGCGAGCCGCGCACCGGTTTGTCCATGGGCCAGCACTGTGAGTTGATGGCGCAGACCTGGCAGATCCCCCGCGCCGAGCAGGACCAGCTTGCACTGCAGAGCCATCAGAAAATGGCGGCCGCCTATGCCGAAGGCTGGCACAACGATCTGCTCACCCCGTTTCTGGGCCTGACCCGCGACAACAACCTGCGCCCCGACCTGACGCCGGAAAAACTCGCCGCCCTCAAGCCGGCCTTCGAACGCAGCGAAAAGGGCACGCTCACCGCCGGCAACTCCACGCCGCTCACCGATGGTGCATCCCTGGTGCTGCTGGGCAGTGAGGCGTGGGCGAAAGAGCGGGGCTTGCCGATCCTGGCGTACCTGCGCGACGGCGAAGCGGCGGCGGTGGATTTCGTCAACGGCGCCGAAGGCCTGTTGATGGCGCCGGTGTATGCGGTGCCGCGTCTGCTGGCGAGGAATGGTCTGACGTTGCAGGACTTCGATTACTACGAGATTCATGAAGCTTTCGCAGCTCAGGTGTTGTGTACGCTCAAGGCCTGGGAAGATGCGGACTACTGCAAGACCCGCCTCGGGCTGGACGCACCGCTGGGTGCCATCGACCGCAGCCGGCTCAATGTGAAGGGCAGTTCCCTGGCCGCCGGCCACCCGTTTGCCGCCACCGGTGGGCGCATCGTTGCCAACCTGGCTAAATTGTTGGATGCAGCAGGCAAGGGCCGTGGGCTGATTTCGATTTGCGCCGCAGGCGGCCAAGGCGTGACGGCGATCATTGAGCGTTGAAACTGGCATATTGGATGCATTCTTAAGCAATCAACGGTCGGTAGCCCCTCCCACCGGCGAGCCGATTGCCGTATAACGAGTGCCATACGCGTATTTGGTAATAAAGGACCCACAATAAAAGCTGATGAAGACTCCTAAACGCATTGAACCCCTGATCGAAGACGGTCTGGTCGACGAAGTGCTGCGCCCTCTCATGAGTGGTAAAGAAGCAGCTGTTTATGTGGTGCGCTGCGGCAACGAATTGCGTTGCGCCAAGGTTTACAAGGAGGCGAATAAACGAAGCTTTCGTCAGGCCTCCGAATACCAGGAAGGCCGTAAGGTCCGTAACAGCCGTCAGGCCCGGGCCATGGCCAAGGGCTCCAAGTTCGGTAAGAAAGAAACCGAGGATGCCTGGCAGAACGCCGAAGTGGCGGCGTTGTTCCGCCTGGCCGGCGCGGGCGTTCGCGTGCCCAAGCCCTACGACTTCCTTGAAGGCGTGCTGTTGATGGAACTGGTGGCCGACGAATACGGCGATGCGGCGCCGCGTCTGAACGACGTGACACTGGAGCCGGATCAGGCGCGCGAATACCACGCCTTCCTGATTTCCCAGATCGTGCTGATGCTGTGTACCGGCCTGGTGCACGGTGACCTTTCCGAGTTCAACGTACTGCTGACGCCTACCGGCCCGGTGATCATCGACCTGCCCCAGGCGGTCGATGCGGCGGGCAACAACCATGCGTTCAACATGCTGGAGCGCGACGTGGGCAACATGGCTTCCTACTTCGGACGCTTTGCCCCGGAGTTGAAGAAGACCAAGTACGCCAAGGAAATGTGGGCGCTGTACGAAGCCGGCACCTTGCACCCGGCCAGCGTCTTGACCGGTGAGTTCGACGAGCCGGAAGAATTGGCGGATGTGGGCGGCGTGATCCGCGAGATTGAAGCGGCGCGGCTGGATGAAGAGCGCAAGCAGGCGATTCGAGCGGCAGACGATGCGCCATCTAGCAAAGTGCCGGACGAGCCACCGCCGCCGCCCTGGATGCAGTGATCTCAGGGTAGATGAGGTTAAAAATGTGGGAGGAGGCTTGCCTCCGATAGCCATAGGTATCTACACAACTTCCCGTGGATACTGAATCTATGGCAACTGGGCTGTTGTGGTGAGCGGGCTTGTCCCGCGCTGGGCTGCGAAGCAGCCCCATCAAAGCCACCGCGTTTTTTCAGAAAAACCAAGTTGCCTGGTTTTGGGGCTGCTGCGCAGCCCAGCGCGGGACAAGCCCGCTCACCACAGAGTTATGTATAAGCCTTTGAGAGTTGTGTAGATAGCTATGCTCCGATAGCAGTGGGTCAGTCTCAGTATCTTTAACTGAGCCACCGCCATCGGGAGCAAGCCCCCTCCCACAATGATTTTTGCACAGTCTGTCAGCCGCAGCAGTTTCCCGCTGCCAACTCTTTGAGTATCGGACAGTCCGGTCGATGATCGCCCTGGCAGTGCTCCATCAGGTCCTGCAAGGTATCGCGCAGTTGCTCCAGCTCGCGAATCTTGTGGTTCAACTCGTCAATGTGCTGGCGGGCCAGGGCCTTCACGTCGGCGCTGGCCCGTTGCCGGTCCTGCCACAGGGTCAGCAGCTTGCCGACCTCTTCCAATGAAAACCCCAGATCCCGCGAGCGTTTGATAAACGCCAACGTGTGCAAATCCTGCGGGCCGTACACACGGTAGCCGCTGTCCGTGCGGTGGGCGGCTTTGAGCAGGCCGATGGATTCGTAGTAGCGAATCATCTTCGCGCTCAGCCCGCTTTGGCGAGCGGCTTGGCCGATGTTCATGGGCGTTGATCCTCCAGGTCCTTGGGTTTCCAGGTTTTCAACAGCAGAGCATTGCTCACCACGCTGACGCTGGACAAGGCCATGGCCGCGCCCGCCAGCACCGGGTTGAGCAGGCCGAATGCGGCCAGGGGGATACCGATCAAGTTATACACAAAGGCCCAGAACAGGTTCTGGCGGATTTTTGCATAGGTCTTGCGGCTGATCTCCAGGGCGGCCGGCACCAGGCGCGGGTCGCCGCGCATCAGGGTGATCCCGGCGGCGTGCATGGCCACGTCGGTGCCGCCGCCCATGGCGATGCCGATATCGGCGGCAGCCAGGGCCGGGGCGTCGTTGATGCCGTCACCGACCATCGCCACTACGCCGGTTTTTTTAAGCTCGGCGACGGTGGCGGCCTTATCGGCGGGCAGCACTTCGGCGTGCACATCGTCGATGCCCAACGCTTGCGCGACCACGCGGGCGCTGCCGCGATTGTCGCCGGTCAGTAAATGGCTGCTGATGTGCCGGGCCTTGAGTTGCTCAACGGCTGCCAACGCACCGGGCTTGAGGGTGTCGCCAAAGGCGAACAGCCCGAGCACGCGCGGTTGCGGGCCCTGTTCGATCAGCCAGGACAAGGTGCGGCCTTCGGCTTCCCAGTCGTTGGCGGAGCCTGCCAGGTCCCGCGCGCTCAAGCCGCTTTCCTCCAGCAGGCGGCGATTGCCCAGGGCCAATGGCCGGCCGTCGAGGGTGCCTGCAATACCACGCCCGGTCAGGGACTGGCTGGCGCTCACATCCGCCACCTTCAGCCCTTGTTCGTTGCAGGCATCCAGCACGGCCTTGGCCAGCGGATGTTCGCTGCCACGTTGCAGCGCGCCGGCCTGTTGCAGCAGCACGGCTTGATTGCCATCCACCGCGACCAGGTGCGCGATCTTTGGCGTACCGGAGGTGAGGGTGCCGGTTTTGTCGAAGACCACGGCGCTCACCTCATGGGCGCGTTCCAGGGCTTCGGCGTCTTTGATCAGGATGCCATAGCGGGCGGCAACACCCGTGCCGGCCATGATTGCAGTCGGCGTGGCCAGCCCGAGGGCGCAGGGGCAGGCGATGACCAGCACCGCCACGGCGTTGATAATCGCCGTTTCCAGCGACGCGCCGTACAGCCACCAACCCACCAGCGTGAGCAACGCCAGTACCAGTACGGCCGGGACGAAGACCTGGCTGACTTTATCCACCAGTTTCTGAATCGGCGCCTTGGCGGCCTGGGCGTCTTCGACCAGGCGGATGATGCGTGCCAACACACTTTCCGCGCCAAGGGCGGTGGTGCGCACCAGCAGGCGACCTTCACCATTGATGGCGCCGCCGGTGACGTTATCGCCGGGTTGTTTGGGTACCGGCAGGCTTTCGCCGCTGATCAGCGCCTCGTCGGCATGGCTTTGGCCTTCGATCACTTCACCGTCCACCGGGAAACGCTCGCCGGGTTTGACCAGCACCTGGTCATTGAGCTGCAGCGCGCTGATCGCGACATCCTCTTCGCGCCCATCCTGTACACGCAGGGCGCGTTCAGGGCGCAAGGCCTCCAGGGCTCGGATGGCACTCGCGGTCTGGCGTTTGGCGCGGCTTTCCAGGTATTTGCCCAGCAGCACCAGGGCGATCACCACCGCCGATGCTTCAAAGTACAGGTGCGGCGCCATTCCAGCCTGGGCGGTGAGCCATTCGTAAATACTCAGGCCATAACCGGCGCTGGTGCCGACGGCCACCAGCAAGTCCATATTGCCGGCACCGGCGCGCACAGCTTTCCAGGCGGCTATATAGAAGCGCGCACCAAAAATGAATTGCACGGGGGTGGCGAGGGCGAATTGCACCCAGGCCGGGAGCATCCAGTGCAGGCCGAAGGGCTCTACCAGCATCGGCAGCACCAACGGCAGGGCCAGCGCAATCGCCAGCAGCAGCGACCAACGCTCGCGGTGCAGGCGCTGGGCTTGATCGGTCTCGGTGGCTATTTCGCTTTGGGGCAGGCTCGCGCTGTAACCGGCCTTGTCGACGGCGGCGATCAGCACGGCGGGGTCCATCTGGCCCTGCACTTGGACGTGGGCACGCTCATTGGCCAGGTTGACGCTGACGCTTTGCACCCCCGGCACCTTGCCCAGCGCACGCTCGACACGCCCGGCGCAACTGGCGCAGGTCATGCCGCTGATGGGCAGATCAAAGGTGGTGGATCCATTCATGGGGCAGTCCTCCAGGAGAAGTTGCCCCTAGGATCAACCTTGACCTGTGGGTAAGGTCAAGCGCCTTCAGTAGTCCAATGCAGCGGCTTTGAGGTACATGCCGTCCGGGCCTTGGGCAATCCGCAGCTTGCGTACATCACCGGCCTTGAGCTTGATGTTCTGCGCGGGCGGGGCGAGCAGGCCTGGCAGACAGCCCGGCGCCTGGCCCGGCAGCAGTTTCAGGCGCAGTGACACATCGCCAGCTGGCAGGTTGAAGGAGGTGGCCTGTTCCTGAAACAGCCGGCCGGCCAGTTGGTCATTCAGGTAGAGGCCGATCTCGCAGTTGGTCAGCACTTCCAGGCGCTCCCGGGAAATGATCAGCACCGCATAGTCTTGATCGGCACTGGCCATGGGCGCAGCGGCAGACAAACTCATCAAGCCGGCAAGGGCAAAAAACGACCAGCGCATGGCGAATGCTCCGTGGTATGAATCAAAGATGGCTCAAGCTTGGCCGACAGTGCCGACGAATACCAGCCCGGCCGATTTTTTCAGAACTTGACCTTGCCATCGTGGCAAGGTCGAGACTGATTTCAACCTCATCAAAGGAGTCATGTCATGCAAGTATTCAGCGTTGAAGGAATGACCTGCGGCCATTGCGTCAAGGCCGTGACCCAGGCGGTGCAGAGCCAGGACCCGGCGGCCAGTGTGAAGGTCGATCTGGCGGCAAAGGAAGTGGGCGTGGAAAGCCGCCTGTCTGCCGAAAAGGTGATCAGCCTGATCACCGAGGAAGGCTACAGCGCCAAGCTCGCCTGATTTTAATAGTTAGCGAGCTATCGTTATGTTCAAGGCACCCAGGCCCGGCTAGACTGTCGGGCTGCCGACTCTCTTGGGTGCCTGATGAACCTTCGCATAATCCTGATCCTGGGTGCCTTGAGCGCCTTCGCGCCGCTGGCGATCGACTTTTACCTGCCGGGCTTTCCGGCAATGGCCACGGCCTTCGCCACCGATGAAAAACACATCCAGCTGACCCTGGCGGTGTACTTCGCCGGCCTGGCCATTGGCCAATTGATCTACGGCCCGCTGGCGGATCGTTTCGGTCGACGTGGGCCGCTGCTCAGCGGCGTGACCCTGTTCACCCTGGCCTCGTTCGCCTGCGCCTACGCGCCCTCCCTGGATTGGCTGATCGGCGCCCGCTTCGTGCAGGCCCTGGGCGGGTGCGCCGGCATGGTGATTTCCCGCGCGGTGGTCAGCGACAAATGCGACGCCGTGGGTTCGGCCAAAGTGTTTTCCCAATTGATGCTGGTGACCGGCCTGGCGCCCATCCTCGCGCCGCTGGCCGGCGGCGTGATGGTCGGGTTGTGGGGCTGGCAGTCGATCTTCCTGGCGTTGACGATCTTCAGTGTGATGGCCGCCGTTGCTGTGGCATTCGGCCTGCCCGAGACCTTCCCGGCCCATCAGCCGCGCCAGCCGTTGTCGGGCTCGTTGCGCCGCTACTTTGGGTTGCTGTCCGACCGGGTTTACCTCGGCTACGCCCTCACCGGCGCGCTGTCGATTGCCGGGATGTTTGCCTACATCGCCGGTTCACCGTTCGTGTTTATCAAGCTGTATGGCGTGCCCGCCGAGCATTACGGCTGGGTGTTTGGCTCCAACGCCGCAGGCTTCATCCTGGTGGCGCAGCTCAACGCACGCCTGCTGGCCAAGCGTGGGCCGGCGTTTTTGCTGTCGCGTTCGGTGTGGGTGTATCTGCTGGCAGGCCTGACGCTGCTGGGCATCACTGCGTTGCGCACTGATGCGCTGTGGCCATTGCTGGTGCCACTGTTTATCTGCATCGCCAGCCTGGGCTGCATTTTGCCCAATACCTCAGCCTGTGCCATGAGCGGGCAGGGCGCACGGGCCGGCAGTGCGTCGGCATTGCTTGGCTGCATCCAGTTTGGTGTGGCGGCGGGGGCGGCGTCGTTGGTGGGGGTGTTGCACGATGGCACGGCCATGCCGATGGCGATGGTCATCAGCCTGTGCGGTGTATTGGCGGTGACGGTGGCCGTGTCGACCCAGCGCCTGCAACGGGCGAGAGCCGCGCAAGCGCAGGTCTGACGAGCGGGTCAGCCAGCGGCGGAATGTTGCTGGCTGATTGGAAAGCGGTGGGGCGCCTGGATGCGCGCTTGCAGGGTATCGGCAAAGGCGCGTGCCTCGGCTTCAGTGTGAAAAGTAATCGCCTTCTGGTCCAGACGAACTTCCCACTGGGATTTTGCTAACGCTTTTATCAGGATCTTCATTGCTGACTTCCTCACGTAAAAGAATCGTGGCAAAGGCGGCCAATATAAACCCGAATACGCTCACAAATATGACAAAGATCAACTCTCTGACTAGCGGTGTCGTCCATTACTTACACGAATAAGGGACGACACTGACAGCCGTTATTTCAGAAGCCTTCCAGCACGATCTTGCCCTTGGCCTTGCCGCTTTCCAGCAGGGCGTGGGCGCGACGCAGGTTCGCTGCATTTATCACACCGAAGTGCTCGCCCACCGTGGTTTCCAGGGTGCCGGCGTCGATCAGCTCGGCCACCCGATTGAGCAGGTTGTGTTGCTCAATCATGTCGGGCGTCTCGAACATCGAGCGCGTGTACATGAACTCCCAATGCAGCGACAGGCTCTTGCGCTTGAGCTTGCTCACGTCCAATGCCTTGGGGTCGTCGATCAGTGCCAGTTTGCCCTGGGGCTGTAGGGCTTCTACCAGTTGATCCAGGTGATGGTCGGTCTGGGTCAGGCTGGCAACGTGGGTCACCTGCGGGTGGCCGGCGTGTTTCAGCGCTTCGCTCAGCGGTTGGCTGTGGTCGATCACCAGATCGGCGCCGAGCGCCTTGGCCCATGCCTGTGTTTCCGGGCGCGAGGCGGTACCGATCACTTTCAATGCGGTGAGCTGGCTGGCCAGTTGGGTCAGGA
The DNA here is from genome assembly GCF_003290225.1 of Pseudomonas sp. LG1E9. Taxonomy (NCBI): domain Bacteria; kingdom Pseudomonadati; phylum Pseudomonadota; class Gammaproteobacteria; order Pseudomonadales; family Pseudomonadaceae; genus Pseudomonas; species Pseudomonas sp. LG1E9. The sequence goes on from NZ_CP029983.1 coordinate 1,473,681, forward strand.
TCGAACCGACGCCACCGGCAGCGCCGACGATGAGCAGGCTCTGGCCTTCGTCGTCTTTACCCTCACGCACTTGCAGGCGCTCGAACAGCAGTTCCCAAGCGGTGATGGCGGTCAGCGGCAGCGCGGCGGCTTCGGCAAAGCCCAGGCTCTTGGGCATATGGCCGACGATACGCTCGTCCACGGTGTGCAGTTCACTGTTGCCGCCTGGGCGTACCAGGGAGCCGGCGTAGAACACCTTGTCGCCGACCTTGAACAGGCTCACGTCACTGCCGACCGCCTTGACCACACCGGCGACGTCCCATCCGAGCACCTTGGCGGCGCCGTTTTCCGGGGCGACGTTCTGGCGCACCTTGGTATCCACCGGGTTCACCGAAATGGCTTTGACTTCCACCAGCAGGTCGCGAGGGCCGGCGATGGGCTCCGGCAATTCGATGTCTTGCAGGGATATTTCATCGGTGATGGGCAGTGATGCGTAGTAGGCAATGGCTTTCATGGGGGCTCCAAAACAGCAGGTGAACGGGATGGGCAAATAATTGGTTATTTCCCAAGAACATAAAAGCCGCTAAAACAGCACTCTGTTTCAATAGAATTTTGATAATCGGGGGGAGCATGCTGCGCTTTGATGATTTGCAGTTGTTTGTGCGCGCGGCCGACCTGGGCAGTTTGTCGGCGGCGGCGCGGGTGATGGACTTGTCGCCCGCCGTGGCCAGCGCGGCACTCAAGCGTATCGAGCAACAGTTGGGCACACGTTTACTGGCGCGCTCCACCCGCAGCCTGCGCCTGACGGCCGAAGGTGAAGGCTTTCTGGAGTATGCCCGCGCCGCGTTGAGTTCTCTGGATGAAGGGCGGCGCCTGTTGGCCAGCGGCCAGGACCATGTCAGCGGTGTGCTGCAACTGTCGGCCCCCTCGGATTTTGGCCGCAACCAACTGCTGCCGTGGTTGGACGAATTCCAGCGTGAGTACCCGCAGCTCACCGTGCGCCTGTTGTTGGGTGACCGGATTGCCGACCTGTTTCGCCAGCCGGTGGACATTGCCCTGCGCTATGGCGAACCCGAGGATTCCAGCCTGGTTGCACTGCCCGTCGCGCCGCACAACGTTCGTGTGCTGTGCGCGGCGCCCAGTTATCTCGCACGCCACGGTGAGCCGCGACATCTGGAGCAATTGGCCCAGCACAATTGCCTGCTGTATATGCTCGGCAGTCGCGTGCATGACCACTGGACCTTTCACGACGGCAAGCGCGACGTCAGCCTGACGGTCAGTGGCGACCGTTTCAGCGACGATGCCGACGTGGTGCGCCGCTGGGCCGTCGCCGGTGTAGGCATTGCCTATAAATCCTGGCTGGATGTGAGCACCGACGTGCTGGCCGGGCGCCTGCGCCTGATCCTGCCGGAGCTGCGCGGCGAGCGCACACCGCTCAATCTGTTGTGCGCGCATCGCGCGCAGTTGAGCAAACCCATCAACCTGTTGCGAGAAATGCTCGTGTCTCGCTGTGCGACATTGACCGCTCAATTGCCGGAGCGATTAGGCGCTAGGTAAATAGCCTCCATCACACAAGGAAATTTCACTCAGATGCTGTCCCTATTCGCGCTGTAAGACGCTAAGGAACTGCCGGTTTACGCCCCTATACTTTGGCGCCAACCGCAGTACAAAAATAAGTCGACAGGGAGTGAATCGATGGAAGAGGCACCATGCATCAGTCAGATCGCCAGCTTGCTCGCTGAGCCAAAACGCACCGCCATGCTCTGGTCCCTGATGGACGGCTCGGCCAAGTCCTCTGAGGAACTGGCTACGCTTGCCGGGCTGTCGCCGGCCTCGGCCAATGCGCATCTGGCACGGCTGACTGGGAGTGGTTTGCTACGGATCGAAGCCCGGCGCGGTAAACGGCTGTTCCGCGTGGCGGCTGTCGACGTGAGCGTCGCCATCGATGCCTTGGCCAGTACCACCCTGGCCAGCGCAATACGCAGTTCGCCGGATGCTCCACCCTTGGCGTTGGTGGCGCCACCATTGTTGCGCCATGTTCGGCTGTGCCGGGGTCACCTCGGCGGTGAGCTGGCGGCGGGGCTGTATGAACGGATGTTGGTGGCGGGGTGGATCGAGCGTCGCGAGCAACGCATTGAAGTCACGGTCAAGGGTGTGCAGCAATTGGCGGGCCTGGGTATTTTTACTCAAGCCCTGGCATCACCGCTGGTGTGCGACTGTTTCGATTGGAGCCAGCAGCAACCGCACCTGGGTGGCGCGTTGGGCGCGGGGCTGTTGCAGTTGTTCCTGCAATCGAACTGGATCAGCCTGGTCAACGAGGCCCGGGCCGTGGTGGTCAACGACGTCGGGGTGGCGGAAATCGCCCGATTGGCTGCGCTGTAGGAGCAAACGCCCTCGTCACAGGCGCTCACTCCCACATTTGCTTACGTCACGGCTTTACGAGTCGCGCATCCAGGCTGTTCTGCGCCAGACGTTTGGCCTGGTCCTGGGTCATGCCCAGAGAGGTGTACAGCGCGTGGAAGTTCTCGGTGACATAACCACCAAAGTACGCCGGGTCATCGGAGTTCACGGTCACCTTCACACCACGTTCCAGCATGTCGAGGATGTTGTGCTGGGCCATGTCGTCGAACACGCAAAGCTTGGTGTTGGACAGCGGGCACACGGTCAGCGGGATCTGCTCGTCGATGATGCGCTGCATCAGGCGCTCGTCTTCGATGGCGCGCACACCGTGGTCGATTCGCTGGATTTTCAGCAGGTCGATGGCTTCCCAGATGTACTCCGGTGGGCCTTCTTCGCCGGCGTGGGCAACGGTGAGGAAGCCTTCATGACGGGCCCGGTCGAACACCCGCTGGAACTTGCTCGGCGGGTGGCCCATCTCGGAGCTGTCCAGGCCCACGGCCACGAACGCGTCACGGAACGGCAGCGCCTGGTCGAGGGTTTTCTGCGCTTCGTCTTCGCTCAGGTGGCGCAGGAAGCTGAGGATCAAGCCGCTGGTGATGCCCAGTTGCTGCTCGCCATCTTTGAGTGCAGCAGCGATGCCGTTGAGCACGACTTCGAACGGCACGCCACGGTCGGTGTGGGTTTGCGGGTCGAAGAAGGGTTCGGTGTGGATCACGTTCTGTTCTTTGCAGCGCAGCAGGTAGGCCCAGGTCAGGTCGTAGAAGTCCTGGGAGGTGCGCAGTACATCGGCGCCCTTGTAATACAGGTCGAGAAACTCTTGCAGGTTGTTGAAGGCGTAGGCCTTGCGCAGGGTTTCGACGTCGTTCCATGGCAGCGCAATCTTGTTGCGCTCGGCCAGGGCGAACAGCAGCTCAGGCTCCAGCGAGCCTTCCAGGTGCAGGTGCAGTTCAGCCTTGGGCAGGGCGTTGAGCCAATCGTACATGTCTAAATTCTCATCAGGTGCAATGGGCGCATTCTACAGGTCATGGCTGAAATAATCGGTAAAACCTGACCGGCAGGAGAGTATTCGTTTAATTCACGCAATAGGGTTCTGAACTAAGGTGTAACGAAACGTTAGCAGCGTGGCGCAGTCTGTACCCCATCAATGACTGATTTGCTGTACGAAAAGGCCCCGAATGCTCTCCTCTCTCAAGCAAGAAAAATTCATGCTGTTGGCGCTGATTGCCGCCATCGCCGCCTACCCGCTGGAGCACTGGATGCTGCACAGCGGGCAAATGGTCGCGCTGCTGGCAGGCGTGGCGCTGATCGGTTTTATCGTGGTGGCGTCCATGCGTGTGGCCCATCACGCCGAGCAATTGGCGGAAAAAGTCGGCGACCCTTACGGCACGATGATCCTGACCCTGGCCGCCGTGCTGGTGGAAGTGGTGATCCTGGCGATCATGATGAGCAACGAGCCGTCGCCCACCTTGGTGCGTGACACCATTTACTCCGCGGTAATGCTGGATATCAACGGCATCCTCGGCCTGGCCGCGTTGATGGGCGGCATCAAACATGGCGAGCAGTCCTACAACGATGACTCGGCGCGTACCTACAGCGTGATGATCCTGACGGCCATGGGCGTGTCGATGGTGGTGCCGGAATTTATCCCCGAAGCCGACTGGAAAATTTACTCAGCCTTCACCATTGGCGCGATGGTGGTGCTCTATACCCTGTTCCTGCGCATGCAGGTGGGGCCTCACAGTTATTTCTTCAGCTACAGCTACCCGGAAAAACGCCGCAAGAAACTGGCGGAAGAGGAGCAGACGCCGCCGGTGAACCTGGCGTTCTCCATTGGCACGCTGGTGTTTGGCGTGATTGTGATTGGCGCGCTGGCCGAGGTGATGTCCAAAACCCTCGACCTGGGTCTGGAAGGCACGGGCGCACCGCCAGTGATCACGGCGATTGTGGTCGCGGCGATCTCGGCAGCACCGGAAATCCTGACAGCGTTGCGCGCTGCATTGGCCAATCGCATGCAGTCAGTGGTGAACATTGCGCTGGGTGCGTCGTTGTCGACGGTGATTTTGACAGTGCCGGTGATGGAGGCGATGGCGCTCTACACTGGCCAGCCGTTCCAGATGGCGATGACGCCAGTGCAAACCGTGATGGTGTTTATCACGTTGATTGTCAGCGCGATCAACCTCAACGATGGCGAAACCAATGCCATCGAAGGGATGACCCATTTTGTGTTGTTTGCGACGTTTATCATGTTGTCTCTGCTGGGGTTGTAGGAACACAGCAGATAAAGGTGTGGGAGAGGTCAAACCCTCGCCCACCTTTTGAAGTGTGTTTGCTTAGGTTCCGGCGATCAGTTGTCGGGCCGCCTGGGTGTGATCGGCGATCAAGCCTTTCAGGTCCAGCCCTTCCACCTGGCCATCAATGACCCGCCATTTGCCCCCTACCATCACCCGGTCTGCCCGATCCGCACCACACAGCAGCAGCGCCGAAATCGGATCATGGCTGCCGGAGAACCGCAGCTCATCGAGTTTGAACAGCGCCAGGTCGGCCTGTTTGCCGACGGCCAACTCACCAATATCCGTACGCCCCAGCAACTGCGCCGAACCTTTGGTAGCCCAACCGAGCACGCCTTGCGGGGTGATTTTTTCCGCGCCGTAACGCAGGCGCTGGATGTACAGGGCCTGGCGGGTTTCGAGGATCATGTTCGACGCGTCGTTGGAGGCGGAACCGTCCACGCCCAGGCCGATCGGCGCGCCGGCAGCCAGCAGGTCGAGGGTCGGACAGATGCCGGACGCCAGGCGCATATTCGAGCTTGGGCAGTGGCAGATCCCGGTACCGGCGGCGCCGAGGCGGGCAATTTCATCCGGGTTGAAATGAATGCCATGGGCCAGCCAGGTGCGTGGGCCAAGCCAGCCGACGCTGTCGAGGTAATCCACGGTGCGCAGGCCGAAGCGTTGCAGGCAGAAATCTTCTTCGTCGAGGGTTTCCGCCAAGTGGGTGTGCAGGCGCACGTCGAGGCTGTTGGCCAGTTCGGCGCTGGCTTGCATGATTTGCGGGGTGACGGAGAACGGCGAGCAGGGCGCCAGGGCGATCTGGATCTGCGCGCCGTCGCCACGCTCGTGGTATTCGTGGATCAAGCGCTGGCTGTCGTCGAGGATCACTTGGCCTTGTTGCACGGTCTGTTGCGGCGGCAGGCCACCGTCGGCTTCGCCCAGGCTCATGGAGCCTCGGGTGAGCATCGCGCGCATGCCCAGTTCGCGCACACTTTCCACTTGCACATCGATGGCATTTTCCAGGCCGTCGGGGAACAGATAGTGGTGGTCGGCCGCAGTGGTGCAGCCGGAGAGCAGCAACTCAGCCAGTGCGACCTTGGTGGCCAGGGCGAGCTTTTCCGGGGTCAGCCGCGCCCACACCGGGTACAGGGTTTTCAGCCAGGGAAACAACGGCTGGTTGACCACTGGCGCCCAGGCGCGGGTGAGGGTCTGATAGAAGTGATGGTGGGTGTTGATCAACCCCGGCAGGACCACATGCTCGCGGGCATCGAACACCTCGGCACAGGGCTGTGCGGGTGCTTGCCCCTGGGCCAGCACTTCGGTGATCACACCGTCTTGCAGCACCAGGCCGCCACGGGCATCGAGGCCATTGGCAGTGAAAATCGCGAGGGGGTTTTTTAACCAGATACGGGTCGCAGGCATTGGCCGGCTCCTCTGAATGATGGGTTCAGGTTTGCCAGCTCAGTGTTGCCCTGTCTGCTGATCCAGGGTCGCCCGTGAGGGCGAGCTGGGTAGATTACGTGTAGTTCGGGATCTGGTCTACTCGTAGGAAAAAGACGCTATCAATGGGGTGTTTACCAGGCGATGGTGTCGCCTTTGTAGTCCACGAAGTGGTGGCCGCCTTTACCGGTGTAGGCATTTACCTGATCCACCAGGCCGCGCACGCTGGTGTCGACATCAATGTGCGCGTTTTCGCCGCCCATGTCGGTCTTTACCCAGCCTGGGTGCAGCGACAGCACGGTGAGCTTGTGGTCGCCCAGTTGCGTGATGAAGCTGTTGGTCATGGAGTTGAGCGCGGCCTTGCTGGCCTTGTACAGCGCCAGGTCCGAGCCGTCGGGGATGGTCACGCTGCCCAGCACCGAACTCATGAATGCGAGCACGCCGCTGTCTTTGCGGATCTGTCCGACAAAGCGCTGCGCCAGGTTGATCGGCGCCACGGCGTTGGTGAAAAACAGTTGGCCGACTTCCGCCAGGGTGGCGTGGCCAGGTTCCTGGTTGGCCGGACCTTTGACGCCGGCGTTGACGAAGAGCAGGTCGAAGGTGCGCTCTTTGAGGCGCTGGGCCAGGGCGATCACGGCTTGCTGATCGTCCATGTCGAGTTTTTCGATCTGTACCGGGCCCACGGCTTTCAGGGCATCGGCCTTGCTCGGATCACGTACGGTGGCGGTTACTTCCCAGCCGTCCTGGAGCAGTTGCTTGACCAAGCCAAGGCCCAGCCCGCGCGAGGCGCCGATGATCAGTGCGGTTTTTGGCGTAGACATGAAAAGCTTCCTTTGGAGTCGCGGTTCAGGGGGATTCAGCAAATTACAGTAACAGTTTCAGCGTTGCAGCAGGATACGCCCACGGCTCAGGTCGGCAAGCTGCGCCTGGAGCGTGTCGATGTGCGCTTCAACCAGCGCCAGTTGCAGCTCCACACCGTTGGCGGTGAAGTGTTCCTCCACCACCAGGCCACCGAGTTCAGCCACGCGCAGTTTCACCAGGTTCAACTCGGAGAAACCACAGGCGCAACTCAACGGCACGCGGCTGATCAGTTCGAGGCGCTCGGCATTCTGCAGGCATTTATTCGCACCGCCGCCATAGGCACGGGCGAGGCCGCCGGTGCCCAGTTGGATGCCGCCGTACCAGCGAATCACCAACACGGCGACCTGATCAAAACCCTGGGCTTCGATAGCTGCCAGAATCGGTCGCCCGGCAGTGCCACCGGGTTCGCCGTCGTCACTGCTGCGGTATTGGTCGGCCAGCTTCCAGGCCCAGCAGTTGTGCGTGGCGTTCAGGTCGCTGTGTTGCTCGAAAAATGCCTGGGCGTCCTGTGGGCTGGTGATTGGCGCGGCGAGGGTGATGAAGCGGCTTTTGCGTATTTCTTCACGAAATTCGCAAAGACCGGTGAGCGTGAAAGGCATAAGTGGCTTCGTCTAGAGGGCCGGCTTGATGCCGCAGCCTTTGAGAATGATGTGAATCAGGTTGGTGCCCGCGTCTTCCATGTCTTGCTTGGTCAGCTTGGTGCGACCGGTGACGCGGCAGATCTGCGTGGCGAAGTCGGCGTAGTGCTGGGTGCTGCCCCATAGCAGGAAGATCAGGTGTACCGGGTCGATGGGGTCCATCTTGCCCGCGTCGATCCAGGCCTGGAACACGGCCGCTCGGCCACTGAACCAGGTGCGGTAGTCCTGGCTGAAATATTCGGTGAGGCATTCGCCGCCGCTGATGATTTCCATCGCAAAGATCCGCGAGGCCTGGGGTTGGCGTCGCGAAAACTCCATCTTGGTGCGGATGTAGCGAGAGAGGGCCACGGCCGGGTCGTCCTCGGCGGTCAGCGTGTTGAAGGTGCTGTCCCACAGTTCGAGGATATTGCTGAGCACGGCGATATACAGGCCCAGCTTGTTGGTGAAGTAGTAGTGCAAGTTGGCCTTCGGCAATCCGGCACTGGCAGCAATGGTGTTCATGCTGGTGCCCTTGTAGCCATGGCGCGCGAATTCATCTTCAGCAGCCTGGAGAATCGCTTGTTCGTTCTTTTGCCGAATGCGGCTGGCGGGCTTACCGGCGTGGTTGCTGTGGGCAGGAACTTCGAGGCTCATGGAGATTACCGTGCTGATCGATAGAGACGACGTGTGCACAGATAACCCACCCTCAAGCCTCAGACAAGTCCTGATGCAATAAAACCCTTAAAGCGGTTCCAGTGTGTCGCTTTCCAGCGCGTGGTTTGCGGCAGCTTCAGTTGTCTTGGACTCCGGCAGCAGGAGGCACAGCACGATGGCCGTCAGCCCGCCGCTGGTGATGGCCGAGTCAAACAGGTTCTGCACCAGCGTCGGCATCAGGTGCAGCAAGTTCGGTTGCGCGGCGATGCCCAGGCCGACGCCAAACGACGTGGCGATGATCAGCATGCTGCGGCGGTCCAGCGGCGCCTGGGCAAGGATGCGCACGCCTGCGGCCGCCACACTGCCGAACATCACCAGGGTCGCGCCGCCCAATACGGGTTTGGGGATTTGCTGCAACACCGCGCCAATCAACGGAAACAAGCCGAGGCAAAACAGCACCACGCCTATATATAAGCCAACGTAACGGCTGGCGACGCCGGTGAGTTGGATCACGCCGTTGTTCTGAGCAAAGGTGGTGTTGGGGAAGGCGCTGAAGGTGGCGGCGATCATGCAGCTCACACCATCACCCAGCACGCCACCCTTGAGTCGGCTTATATAAGAAGGGCCGCTGATGGGCTGGCGCGCGATCATGCAGTTGGCGGTGAGGTCGCCGACCGTTTCGATGCTGCTGATCAGGTAAATCAGCGCGATCGGTAGGAAAGCGCTCCAGTCGAAGTTGAAGCCAAAGCGAAAAGGTATTGGCAGACTCATCAGAGGCACGTCTGGCAGGGCTTGGGGCACCAATTTTCCGCTGAACCAGGCCGCGAGGCTGCCAAGCGCGAGGCCGATGATGATGGCCGAGAGCCGCACCCACGGCGTGTTGGAGCGGTTGAGCAGGATGATCGTCAGCACCACGAACAGGCCCAACGCAAGGTTGGTGGGCGCACCGAAATCCGCTGCATTGAAGCCACCGCCGAGGTCGGTGATACCCACTTTGATCAGGCTGATGCCGATGAGCGTGATGACAATCCCGGTCACCAACGGCGTGATGACTCGGCGTAGTTGGCCGATAAAACGGCTCAGCACGATCTGCACCACGGCACCGAAAAAGCACACGCCGAAGATCATCGCCATGATGTCTTCCGGGCTGCCGCCGCGTTGTTTCACCAGGAAACCCGCCGACAGCACCGCGCCAAGAAAGGCAAAGCTGGTGCCTTGCAGGCAGATCATCCCCGCGCCGATGCCAAATGGCCTGCGCGCCTGGATGAACGTGCCGACACCGGAAACCATCAACGCCATGCTGATCAGGTAGGGCAGATGGGCGGTCAGGCCCAGGGTGGAGCCGATGATCAGTGGCGGGGTGATGATGCCGACAAACGCCGCCAGCACATGTTGCAGTGCGGCCAAAAAGGCTGGCGCCGGTTTGGGACGGTCGTTGAGGCCGTAGATCAGGTCGCTGGGGCTGCTAGATTCTGGTGGCATGGCGGGTTAACTCAAGGCGGATGGTTCATGTTCCATCTGTCCTTGCAAAAAGCTGTCCAGTTGCTCAGCTTTTAGCGTAAGCCCCGTGCTAGCGCGTTGTGGCCAGACCGTCGAGGAAGCTTTCCAGCACCAAATGAGGGCGACGTCCCTTGCGGGTGACCGATGCGAGGCTTAAATCGTAAAAACGTGTAGCCGATTTCAGCGCGCGCAGTCGGCCTTGTTGCACCCACAGGCTGGCGTAGTGGTCGGGCAAGTAACCGATGTAACGGCCGGTGAGAATCAGGAACGCCATGCCTTCGCGGTCCGAGGCGCTGGCGGTGCAGTTAAGGGCTTGGTAATGGGCCTGGATTTCAGCAGGCAGGCGGAAGGTCGGTGCGATGGCGTCCTGGCTGTCGATGCGCTCGTCGTCCAATTGCTTGTCGTCGGCGTAAAACAGCGGGTGGCCGACTGCGCAGTAGAGCAGCGAGCGTTCGCTATATAACGGTTGGTACTCCAATCCGGAGAGGGCGCTGGCCTGTGGCACTACACCGACATGCAGGCGACCGTCGAGTACGCCTTGTTCGACCTCATTGGGGGCAATCATGCGGATCTGGATCTGCACGTCCGGGCCGCGTTCCTTTAATTGGGCCAGGGCGTGAGTAATGCGCATATGGGGCAGGGTGACGAGGTTGTCGGTAAGGCCGATGATCAACTCTCCGCGCAAATGCTGGTGCAGGCCGTTGACCTCGGTGCGGAAACTTTCCAGCGCACTCAAGAGTTGCAGGGCCGATTGATAAACCTCGCGGCCCTCTTCCGTCAGGGAAAAACCTGCGCGGCCGCGTTGGCACAGACGTAATCCGAGACGCTGTTCAAGGTCGCTCATTTGCTGGCTGATGGCCGAGCGCCCGATGCCGAGTACGGTTTCCGCCGCCGAGAACCCACCGCACTCCACCACACTGCGAAAGATGCGCAGCAGACGAATATCAAAGTCGCTGACTTGGGCCAGGGGATCGGGTCGACGGCTGCTCATAGTTTAGTGAAGGCCTGACTGAAGGTTAGAAGAGTTGAATTTCACCGACTTTATCGCCATGGCAATTTAGCTGCAAGAACGCTTTTCAATCCCGACGCTGCCTTTTGCCCTGCGAGGTTTTGCTGATGAACATGCCCGAAAACGCCCCATCGTCCCTGGCCAGCCAATTGAAGTTGGACGCGCACTGGATGCCCTACACTGCCAACCGCAACTTCCAGCGAGACCCGCGTTTGATCGTGGCCGCCGAAGGCAGCTGGTTGACCGATGACAAGGGCCGCAAGGTGTACGACTCGCTGTCAGGCTTGTGGACGTGCGGCGCAGGGCACACGCGTAAGGAAATCCAGGAAGCGGTCGCCAAGCAATTGGGCACCTTGGACTACTCCCCCGGGTTCCAGTACGGTCATCCGTTGTCCTTCCAGCTGGCGGAAAAGATTACCGACTTGACCCCAGGCAACCTGAATCATGTGTTCTTCACCGACTCCGGTTCCGAGTGCGCTGATACGGCGGTGAAGATGGTGCGTGCTTACTGGCGCCTGAAAGGCCAGGCCACCAAGACCAAGATGATCGGCCGCGCCCGTGGTTATCACGGTGTGAACATCGCAGGCACTAGCCTGGGCGGTGTCAACGGCAACCGTAAGATGTTTGGCCAGGCGATGATGGATGTCGACCATCTGCCGCACACCTTGCTGGCGAGCAATGCGTTCTCCCGTGGTATGCCTGAGCTGGGTGGCATCGCGTTGGCCGATGAGCTGCTCAAGCTGATCGAACTGCATGACGCGTCCAACATCGCGGCAGTGTTTGTCGAGCCGATGGCTGGCTCCGCGGGCGTGCTGGTGCCACCGCAGGGTTATCTCAAGCGCCTGCGTGAAATCTGCGATCAGCACAATATCCTGCTGGTGTTCGACGAAGTGATCACCGGTTTCGGCCGTACCGGCTCGATGTTTGGCGCCGACAGCTTTGGCGTGACCCCGGACCTGATGTGCATCGCCAAGCAAGTCACCAACGGCGCGATTCCAATGGGCGCGGTGATTGCCAGCAGCGAGATCTATCAGACCTTCATGAACCAGGCGACGCCTGAGTACGCGGTGGAATTCCCCCACGGCTATACCTACTCGGCGCACCCCGTCGCTTGCGCGGCTGGCTTGGCGGCACTCGACCTGTTGCAGAAGGAAAACCTGGTGCAGAGCGTAGCCGAAGTCGCTCCGCACTTTGAGAATGCGCTGCACGGCTTGAAGGGCAGCAAGAACGTGATCGACATTCGTAACTATGGCCTGGCCGGTGCGATCCAAATTGCCCCGCGTGACGGTGATGCCATCGTGCGTCCATTCGAGGCCGGCATGGCCTTGTGGAAAGCCGGTTTCTACGTGCGTTTTGGTGGTGACACTCTGCAGTTCGGGCCAACCTTCAACAGCAAGCCGCAGGACCTGGACCGCCTGTTTGATGCGGTCGGCGAAGTGCTGAACAAGATCGACTGATTTCTCCTTCTATATAGAACAACTTTTCAGGAGTCCTGCATGAGCCTTATCCAGCATTTGATCAACGGTGAGTTGGTCAACGACAGCGGTCGCAGTGCCGACGTGTACAACCCGTCCACCGGCCAGGTGATTCACCAGGTGCCGTTGGCCAGCCGTGAAACCATTCAACAGGCGATCGACTCAGCCAAAGTCGCATTCCCGGCTTGGCGCAATACGCCGCCGGCCAAGCGTGCCCAAGTGATGTTTCGTTTCAAGCAGTTGCTGGAGCAGAACGAAGCGCGCATCTCGCAGTTGATCAGCGAGGAGCATGGCAAGACCCTGGAAGACGCGGCGGGTGAGTTGAAGCGCGGTATCGAGAACGTTGAGTACGCGTGCTCGGCGCCGGAGATTCTGAAGGGCGAGTACAGCCGCAACGTGGGTCCGAACATTGATGCCTGGTCGGACTTCCAGCCTTTGGGCGTGGTGGCGGGTATTACGCCGTTCAACTTCCCGGCGATGGTGCCGCTTTGGATGTATCCGCTGGCAATCGTGTGCGGTAACTGTTTCATCCTGAAACCTTCTGAGCGTGATCCCAGTTCGACGTTGTTGATTGCGCAATTGTTGCAGGAAGCCGGCCTGCCTAAGGGTGTGTTGAGTGTGGTGCATGGCGACAAGGGCGCGGTGGATGCGCTGATTGAGGCGCCGGAAGTGAAGGCGCTGAGTTTTGTGGGATCGACGCCGATTGCCGAGTACATCTACTCCGAAGCGACCAAGCGCGGAAAACGCGTACAGGCGCTGGGTGGGGCGAAGAACCATGCGGTGCTGATGCCGGATGCGGATCTGGATAACGCAGTCAGTGCCTTGATGGGCGCGGCATATGGTTCTTGCGGTGAGCGTTGCATGGCGATCTCGGTGGCGGTGTGCGTGGGTGACCAGGTTGCGGATGCATTGATCGCCAAGTTGGTGCCGCAGATCAAGGCGCTGAAGATTGGCGCTGGCACGACCTGTGGGTTGGATATGGGGCCGCTGGTGACAGGGCAGGCTCGGGATAAGGTCAGCGGCTATATAGAAGACGGTGTGGCTTCGGGGGCGGAGCTTGTGGTTGATGGCCGTGGATTGAGCATTGCCGGGAATGAAGAGGGCTTCTTCCTCGGTGGCAGCCTGTTTGACCGTGTGACGCCTGAGATGCGTATCTATAAGGAGGAGATATTCGGGCCTGTGTTGTGCGTGGTGCGGGTGAGCAGTTTGGAAGCGGCGATGCAACTGATCAACGACCACGAATATGGCAACGGGACGTGTATCTTCACGCGTGATGGTGAAGCGGCTCGTCTGTTCTGTGATGAGATTGAAGTGGGCATGGTTGGGGTGAACGTTCCACTTCCAGTGCCGGTGGCTTATCACAGCTTTGGTGGCTGGAAGCGCTCGCTGTTTGGCGACCTGCATGCCTATGGGCCGGACGGGGTGCGTTTCTATACCCGTCGCAAGGCAATTACCCAGCGTTGGCCGCAGCGGGCGAGCCATGAAGCGTCGCAGTTCGCTTTCCCTAGCCTGTAAGGCTTGGTAGGCGCAAAGCCGGCCCCCGGGGCCGGCTTTTGCGTTTCAGGGGCATTTTTGACTTATATGACAGAAATATGAAAAAGAAGGTTGACGCCAGATTCTGGAAGCCTATAATTCGCCCCACTTCCGGCGCAGTTGAAACGGAAAACTCCTTGATAAACAATGAGTTACGCATTTTTCGGCAGCAGGTCGCTTCAGTTCATCGAAGCCAAAAGGAAGTTGAAAAAGAGGTGTTGACAGCAGCGTGTAACGCTGTAGAATTCGCCTCCCGCTGATGAGAGATCTGAAGCGCAAGTGGTTGAAGTTGTTGAAGAAATCTTCGAAAGCTTCTGAAAATAATCACTTGACAGCAAATGAGGCTGCTGTAGAATGCGCGCCTCGGTTGAGACGAAAGATCTTAACCAACCGCTCTTTAACAACTGAATCAAGCAATTCGTGTGGGTGCTTGTGGAGTCAGACTGATAGTCAACAAGATTATCAGCATCACAAGTTACTCCGCGAGAAATCAAAGATGTAACCAACGATTGCTGAGCCAAGTTTAGGGTTTCTTAAAAACCCAAAGATGTTTGAACTGAAGAGTTTGATCATGGCTCAGATTGAACGCTGGCGGCAGGCCTAACACATGCAAGTCGAGCGGTAGAGAGAAGCTTGCTTCTCTTGAGAGCGGCGGACGGGTGAGTAATGCCTAGGAATCTGCCTGGTAGTGGGGGATAACGTTCGGAAACGGACGCTAATACCGCATACGTCCTACGGGAGAAAGCAGGGGACCTTCGGGCCTTGCGCTATCAGATGAGCCTAGGTCGGATTAGCTAGTTGGTGGGGTAATGGCTCACCAAGGCGACGATCCGTAACTGGTCTGAGAGGATGATCAGTCACACTGGAACTGAGACACGGTCCAGACTCCTACGGGAGGCAGCAGTGGGGAATATTGGACAATGGGCGAAAGCCTGATCCAGCCATGCCGCGTGTGTGAAGAAGGTCTTCGGATTGTAAAGCACTTTAAGTTGGGAGGAAGGGCAGTTACCTAATACGTGATTGTTTTGACGTTACCGACAGAATAAGCACCGGCTAACTCTGTGCCAGCAGCCGCGGTAATACAGAGGGTGCAAGCGTTAATCGGAATTACTGGGCGTAAAGCGCGCGTAGGTGGTTTGTTAAGTTGGATGTGAAATCCCCGGGCTCAACCTGGGAACTGCATTCAAAACTGACTGACTAGAGTATGGTAGAGGGTGGTGGAATTTCCTGTGTAGCGGTGAAATGCGTAGATATAGGAAGGAACACCAGTGGCGAAGGCGACCACCTGGACTGATACTGACACTGAGGTGCGAAAGCGTGGGGAGCAAACAGGATTAGATACCCTGGTAGTCCACGCCGTAAACGATGTCAACTAGCCGTTGGGAGCCTTGAGCTCTTAGTGGCGCAGCTAACGCATTAAGTTGACCGCCTGGGGAGTACGGCCGCAAGGTTAAAACTCAAATGAATTGACGGGGGCCCGCACAAGCGGTGGAGCATGTGGTTTAATTCGAAGCAACGCGAAGAACCTTACCAGGCCTTGACATCCAATGAACTTTCTAGAGATAGATTGGTGCCTTCGGGAACATTGAGACAGGTGCTGCATGGCTGTCGTCAGCTCGTGTCGTGAGATGTTGGGTTAAGTCCCGTAACGAGCGCAACCCTTGTCCTTAGTTACCAGCACGTAATGGTGGGCACTCTAAGGAGACTGCCGGTGACAAACCGGAGGAAGGTGGGGATGACGTCAAGTCATCATGGCCCTTACGGCCTGGGCTACACACGTGCTACAATGGTCGGTACAGAGGGTTGCCAAGCCGCGAGGTGGAGCTAATCCCATAAAACCGATCGTAGTCCGGATCGCAGTCTGCAACTCGACTGCGTGAAGTCGGAATCGCTAGTAATCGCGAATCAGAATGTCGCGGTGAATACGTTCCCGGGCCTTGTACACACCGCCCGTCACACCATGGGAGTGGGTTGCACCAGAAGTAGCTAGTCTAACCTTCGGGAGGACGGTTACCACGGTGTGATTCATGACTGGGGTGAAGTCGTAACAAGGTAGCCGTAGGGGAACCTGCGGCTGGATCACCTCCTTAATCGACGACATCAGCTGCTCCATAAGTTCCCACACGAATTGCTTGATTCATTGAAGAAGACGATAAAGAAGCAGCCCGAAATTGGGTCTGTAGCTCAGTTGGTTAGAGCGCACCCCTGATAAGGGTGAGGTCGGCAGTTCGAATCTGCCCAGACCCACCAATTTTGTGTGGGAAACGCCTGTAGAAATACGGGGCCATAGCTCAGCTGGGAGAGCGCCTGCCTTGCACGCAGGAGGTCAACGGTTCGATCCCGTTTGGCTCCACCACTACTGCTTCTGTTTGTTGAAAGCTTAGAAATGAGCATTCCATTGTGATGATGGTGAATGTTGATTTCTAGTCTTTGATTAGATCGTTCTTTAAAAATTTGGGTATGTGATAGAAAGATAGACTGAACGTTACTTTCACTGGTAACGGATCAGGCTAAGGTAAAATTTGTGAGTTCTCTTAATTGAGAAATTCGAATTTTCGGCGAATGTTGTCTTCACAGTATAACCAGATTGCTTGGGGTTATATGGTCAAGTGAAGAAGCGCATACGGTGGATGCCTTGGCAGTCAGAGGCGATGAAAGACGTGGTAGCCTGCGAAAAGCTTCGGGGAGTCGGCAAACAGACTTTGATCCGGAGATGTCTGAATGGGGGAACCCAGCCATCATAAGATGGTTATCTTACGCTGAATACATAGGCGTAAGAGGCGAACCAGGGGAACTGAAACATCTAAGTACCCTGAGGAAAAGAAATCAACCGAGATTCCCTTAGTAGTGGCGAGCGAACGGGGACTAGCCCTTAAGTGGCTTTGAGATTAGCGGAACGCTCTGGAAAGTGCGGCCATAGTGGGTGATAGCCCTGTACGCGAAAATCTCTTAGTCATGAAATCGAGTAGGACGGAGCACGAGAAACTTTGTCTGAATATGGGGGGACCATCCTCCAAGGCTAAATACTACTGACTGACCGATAGTGAACTAGTACCGTGAGGGAAAGGCGAAAAGAACCCCGGAGAGGGGAGTGAAATAGATCCTGAAACCGTATGCGTACAAGCAGTGGGAGCCCACTTTGTTGGGTGACTGCGTACCTTTTGTATAATGGGTCAGCGACTTATTTTCAGTGGCGAGCTTAACCGAATAGGGGAGGCGTAGCGAAAGCGAGTCTTAATAGGGCGTCTAGTCGCTGGGAATAGACCCGAAACCGGGCGATCTATCCATGGGCAGGTTGAAGGTTGGGTAACACTAACTGGAGGACCGAACCGACTACCGTTGAAAAGTTAGCGGATGACCTGTGGATCGGAGTGAAAGGCTAATCAAGCTCGGAGATAGCTGGTTCTCCTCGAAAGCTATTTAGGTAGCGCCTCATGTATCACTGTAGGGGGTAGAGCACTGTTTCGGCTAGGGGGTCATCCCGACTTACCAAACCGATGCAAACTCCGAATACCTACAAGTGCCGAGCATGGGAGACACACGGCGGGTGCTAACGTCCGTCGTGAAAAGGGAAACAACCCAGACCGTCAGCTAAGGTCCCAAAGTTATGGTTAAGTGGGAAACGATGTGGGAAGGCTTAGACAGCTAGGAGGTTGGCTTAGAAGCAGCCACCCTTTAAAGAAAGCGTAATAGCTCACTAGTCGAGTCGGCCTGCGCGGAAGATGTAACGGGGCTCAAACCATACACCGAAGCTACGGGTATCACGTAAGTGATGCGGTAGAGGAGCGTTCTGTAAGCCTGTGAAGGTGAGTTGAGAAGCTTGCTGGAGGTATCAGAAGTGCGAATGCTGACATGAGTAACGACAATGGGTGTGAAAAACACCCACGCCGAAAGACCAAGGTTTCCTGCGCAACGTTAATCGACGCAGGGTTAGTCGGTCCCTAAGGCGAGGCTGAAAAGCGTAGTCGATGGAAAACAGGTTAATATTCCTGTACTTCTGGTTATTGCGATGGAGGGACGGAGAAGGCTAGGCCAGCTTGGCGTTGGTTGTCCAAGTTTAAGGTGGTAGGCTGAGATCTTAGGTAAATCCGGGATCTTAAGGCCGAGAGCTGATGACGAGCTAACTTTTAGTTAGCGAAGTGGTTGATGCCATGCTTCCAAGAAAAGCTTCTAAGCTTCAGGTAACCAGGAACCGTACCCCAAACCGACACAGGTGGTTGGGTAGAGAATACCAAGGCGCTTGAGAGAACTCGGGTGAAGGAACTAGGCAAAATGGCACCGTAACTTCGGGAGAAGGTGCGCCGGTGAGGGTGAAGGACTTGCTCCGTAAGCTCATGCCGGTCGAAGATACCAGGCCGCTGCGACTGTTTATTAAAAACACAGCACTCTGCAAACACGAAAGTGGACGTATAGGGTGTGACGCCTGCCCGGTGCCGGAAGGTTAATTGATGGGGTTAGCTAACGCGAAGCTCTTGATCGAAGCCCCGGTAAACGGCGGCCGTAACTATAACGGTCCTAAGGTAGCGAAATTCCTTGTCGGGTAAGTTCCGACCTGCACGAATGGCGTAACGATGGCGGCGCTGTCTCCACCCGAGACTCAGTGAAATTGAAATCGCTGTGAAGATGCAGTGTATCCGCGGCTAGACGGAAAGACCCCGTGAACCTTTACTATAGCTTTGCACTGGACTTTGAATTTGCTTGTGTAGGATAGGTGGGAGGCTTTGAAGCGTGGACGCCAGTCTGCGTGGAGCCAACCTTGAAATACCACCCTGGCAACTTTGAGGTTCTAACTCAGGTCCGTTATCCGGATCGAGGACAGTGTATGGTGGGTAGTTTGACTGGGGCGGTCTCCTCCTAAAGAGTAACGGAGGAGTACGAAGGTGCGCTCAGACCGGTCGGAAATCGGTCGTAGAGTATAAAGGCAAAAGCGCGCTTGACTGCGAGACAGACACGTCGAGCAGGTACGAAAGTAGGTCTTAGTGATCCGGTGGTTCTGTATGGAAGGGCCATCGCTCAACGGATAAAAGGTACTCCGGGGATAACAGGCTGATACCGCCCAAGAGTTCATATCGACGGCGGTGTTTGGCACCTCGATGTCGGCTCATCACATCCTGGGGCTGAAGCCGGTCCCAAGGGTATGGCTGTTCGCCATTTAAAGTGGTACGCGAGCTGGGTTTAGAACGTCGTGAGACAGTTCGGTCCCTATCTGCCGTGGACGTTTGAGATTTGAGAGGGGCTGCTCCTAGTACGAGAGGACCGGAGTGGACGAACCTCTGGTGTTCCGGTTGTCACGCCAGTGGCATTGCCGGGTAGCTATGTTCGGAATAGATAACCGCTGAAAGCATCTAAGCGGGAAACTAGCCTCAAGATGAGATCTCACTGGAACCTTGAGTTCCCTGAAGGGCCGTCGAAGACTACGACGTTGATAGGTTGGGTGTGTAAGCGCTGTGAGGCGTTGAGCTAACCAATACTAATTGCCCGTGAGGCTTGACCATATAACACCCAAGCAATTTGCGTCGAAAGGCCAGATTGCGGTGTGTGAAGACGAGATGAACCGAAAGTTCGACGCTCACAAAACACCGAAAGCTATCACATACCCAATTTGCTGAAGCGAGGCCAACAGGTCACGAGTCAGTACCCGAATTTCTTGACGACCATAGAGCATTGGAACCACCTGATCCCATCCCGAACTCAGTAGTGAAACGATGCATCGCCGATGGTAGTGTGGGGTTTCCCCATGTGAGAGTAGGTCATCGTCAAGATTAAATTCCAGAACCCCTGTTTGCTAACGCAAACAGGGGTTTTGTTTTGGGCGGTCGGAAAGCGCGGTTAGACCCACGACAAATTTGCACAGTTATTTCTGAGCCAGACCACTAGAATAGGTACCTAACCTTTTTTAGAGCCAGAGCCCTATTTATGCCCGATCCGGTTGATGCCCTTGAGGTGTCGGATTTACCACTGGACGACGTGGTGGCATGCCATGAGTGCGACTTACTGATGCGCAAACCCGTGCTCGCCCTTGGCGAAAAAGCCCAATGCCCGCGTTGCGGTTACGAGCTGTACGCTCACCGCCACAATGTCGTTGAGCGTAGTCTTGCCCTGGTACTCGCCGCGCTGTTGCTGTACATCCCCGCAAACTTTCTCCCCATCATGCAGCTCAATCTACTCGGGCAGTCCTCTGAGGACACCGTGTGGAGTGGCGTAGTCGGCCTATTTGATACTGGTATGCAAGGCGTTGCTGCCGTGGTGTTTCTATGCAGCATGGGCATTCCCTTGCTCAAGTTGCTCTGCCAATTGGCGGTGTTGCTCAGTATTCGTTGGAAAGTCGGCCGCAGTTACGGCTTATTGTTGTACCGCATCTACCACCACATGAAAGATTGGGGAATGTTGGAGGTCTACTTGATGGGCGTGCTGGTGGCAATTGTAAAACTTGCCGACATGGCCGCCATCACGATTGGTCTCGGTTTGGTCTGCTTCGTCAGTCTATTAATGGTTCAGGTTCTGCTTGAGGTGGTGATGTCGCCGCACCAGATCTGGCAAGCCCTGTCGGGAGAGGATGATCATGCGGGCGATTGATGCGGGCATTCTGATTTGTACCGAATGCCACGAGTTGAACAAGCAGGAAGCAGATACCGATGAGCAAATCTGCTCCCGTTGCGGTGCGCTGATCCATGCCCGTCGCCCCAACAGCCTCGCGCGCACGTGGTCTTTGCTGATCACCGCCGCGATTTTGTACATCCCCGCCAACCTGTTGCCGATCATGACGATCAACTCATTGGGTCAGGGTGACCCCAGCACCATCATGGCAGGTGTGATTCAACTGGTGCAGCACGGTATGTTTCCCATCGCAGCCGTGGTATTTATCGCCAGTATCCTGGTGCCCACATTCAAGCTGGTTGGCATTGGCCTGCTGCTGTTCTCGGTGCAGCGTCACCAGCCGCTTTCTGCACAGCAACGCATTGTGATGTACCGCTTTATCGAATTCATTGGGCGCTGGTCCATGTTGGATATCTTCGTGATCGCCATCCTTGTGGCGGTCGTAAACTTTGGACGGCTTGCCAGCGTCGAGGCCAACCTCGGTGCTGCGGCGTTCGCCAGTGTGGTGATCTTGACGATGCTTGCCGCTGTAACTTTTGATCCCCGACTGATTTGGGATAACACGGAGTCGGACGACGACCATGAGTGATTTGCCTAAAGCTAAAACCCGTCCAGCTTCCAACTGGTCGGCCATTTGGGTGTTACCCCTGATTGCCCTGATCATCGGCGGCTGGTTGGGATGGCGTGCCTATTCCCAGCAGGGCATTGAGATCCAAGTGCGCTTTGAAAGCGGCGAAGGCATCCAGGTCAACAAGACTGAAGTTGTCTACAAAGGCATGCCAGTGGGTAAGGTCAAAGCCTTGGCCTTGGATGACGAGGGCAATAATCGCGGGGTGATTGCCACCATCGAGATGAACAAGGACGTCGATCAATACCTCAAGACCAACACGCGCTTCTGGCTGGTCAAACCCAGCGTAAGCCTCGCCGGTATCACTGGCTTGGAAACCCTGGTCTCAGGTAACTACATCGCCGCCAGCCCTGGCGATGGCGAACCCACACGTAAATTCAAGGCGCTCTCTGAAGAGCCGCCATTATCCGACGCCAAGCCCGGCCTGCATCTGACCATCAAGGCTGATCGTCTAGGCTCGCTGAACCGTGGCAGCCCTGTCTTCTACAAGCAGATCCAGGTCGGTCAGGTCAAAAGCTACCTGCTGTCCGAGGATCAGAGCACCGTCGAGATCAAGGTCTACATCGAACCGACTTACGCCAACCTGGTGCGCAAACACACGCGTTTCTGGAATGCCAGCGGCATCAGCATCGACGCCAACCTTTCCGGTGTGAAAGTGCGCAGCGAGTCGCTCTCCAGCATCGTCGCCGGCGGTATAGCGTTCGCCACTCCGGAAAATCGAAAAGACAGCCCACCCACCGACCCAAGCCTACCGTTCCGGTTATACGAAGACTTCGACGCCGCCGCGGCTGGCATCAGGGTCAAGGTCAAGCTCACTGACTTCGAAGGCCTGCAAGCTGGGCGTACCCCGGTGATGTACAAAGGCATCCAGGTCGGCAGCCTTAAAACCCTGAAGATCGACCCCGATCTGTCCAGCGCTAACGCCGAGTTGACCCTCGACCCATTGGCCGAAGACTACCTGGTGCAGGACACCCAATTCTGGGTAGTCAAACCGTCCATTTCCCTGGCAGGCATCACCGGTCTGGAAGCTTTGGTAAAAGGTAACTACATCGCCGTCCGTCCTGGCGATAAGGGCAGCGCTCCTCAGCGTGAATACGTCGCCCGCGCCAAAGCACCACCGCTGGACCTGCGCTCTCCGGGCCTGCACATGGTGCTATTCACCGATAACCTTGGCTCCCTGGATGTCGGCAGCCCGATCCTTTACAAGCAGGTCAGAGTCGGTTCGGTACAGAGCTACCAGTTCTCGCGCAAGAACAAGCAACTGGTGATTGGCGTTCACATCGAGAAGGAATACGAAAACCTGGTCAACGGTTCCACGCGTTTCTGGAATGCCAGTGGCGTCACCCTGACCGGTGGCCTCACCGGCGGCATCCAGGTGAAGAGTGAATCCCTCGCCAGCCTGATGGCCGGCGGCATCGCCTTCGAAACGCCACAGCCGAACGTACCCCTGAAGAAGCGCATTCCGCGTTTCCGCTTGTTCGCCGACCGTGAAGCCGCCAACCAGCACGGCACTCTGGTGACCATCAAGGTTGACCGCGCCGATGGCCTGCGCCCAGGCACTGCGGTACGTTTCAAAGGCCTGGATGTCGGCAAGATCGAGAGTGTCGACCTGAGTGCCGATATGCAGTCGGTGCTGCTCAGTGCCCGCATCACCCAGGTGGCGGACCGGATCGCACGTGCCGGTAGCCAGTTCTGGGTGGTCAAGCCGGAGCTCGGCCTGATGAAAACCTCCAACCTGGAAACCCTGGTCACCGGCCAATACATCGAAGTGCAACCCGCAGTAAAAAGCTCGGGGCCGCAAAAGAGTTTCGTCGCCCTGGACCAGCCGCCTGAGGTAGTACACCAAGAGGAAGGTCTGAGCCTCACGCTCAGCGCCGCACGCCGTGGCTCGTTGAAGGAAGGTGTGCCTGTGACTTACCGTGAGGTTACCGTGGGCAAAGTTACGGGCTACGAGTTGGGCCAAACCGCTGACCGCGTGCTGATCCACATCCTCATCGAACCCAAGTACGCATCGCTGGTGCGCGGTGGCAGTCGTTTCTGGAATACCAGTGGCTTCGGTCTCGACTTCGGCCTCTTCAAAGGCGCCACCGTACGGACTGAGTCCTTGGAGACGCTGGTTGCCGGCGGCATCGCCTTCGCCACGCCAGACGGCGAGCGGATGGGTAACGCTGCGCGGCCACAGCAGACCTTCCCGTTGTTTGATAAGTTTGAAGATGAATGGCTGACCTGGGCGCCTAAAATTCCGCTCGGCAAGTAGACCCAGGCGCGGCTATCGGGGGCTTGCCCCCGTGAGGCCGCCCAGACACAAAAAAGGCCCCTGGGGAGAACCCAGGGGCCTTTGCATTTCAGCCCAAAAAATCAGACCTCATCCAACTCCGGTTCATCCGCCTGCACATTCACCGTCGCCTTCACCACATCGTGACGACGGATGTACTTCCAATCCGCCTCATCAATGTAGATCCCGTTCGGGCCGCTGCCACCTTCCAGGTCAATCGCCACCTGGGCAGACACTTGCGGCTTCACACTCGCCAGAATCGGCACGAAGCCCAGTTGCAGGCTGGTTTCCAGCAACGCGGCCTGGTTCTTCTCGTCGATGTCCGCCGCTTCATCCAGGTAGTACGGCAAGCGCACACGCCCAGCCTGATCGCGGTCCATCAGGTGCAGCAACAAGTACATGTTGGTCAGCGCCTTGATGGTCATGGTGGTGCCGTTGGACGCCGCACCATCAATGTCGGTGTGAATGACCGGCTGACCATTTACCTTGGTGATCTCAAACGCCAGCTCGAACAAGTCCTTGAGGCCCAACTGGTTGTGGTTGGCCGCCACCAGACGCGCCAGATACTCCTTGGCCTCTTCGTTCTTGTTGTCTTGCTCGGCGCTCTGGCTGAGGTCGAACACCGACAGCGTTTCGCCTTCCTCGTACTGACCCGCACTGTGGATGATCTGGTCGATATGCTTGAGAGCTTCTTTGTTCGGCGCCAGCACGATGCGGAAGCTTTGCAGATTGGACACCTGACGCTTGTTGATCTCGCGGTTGAACAACGCCAACTGGTGCTCAAGGCTGTCGTAGTCGCTGCGGATATTGCGCAGGGTC
The DNA here is from genome assembly GCF_003290225.1 of Pseudomonas sp. LG1E9. Taxonomy (NCBI): domain Bacteria; kingdom Pseudomonadati; phylum Pseudomonadota; class Gammaproteobacteria; order Pseudomonadales; family Pseudomonadaceae; genus Pseudomonas; species Pseudomonas sp. LG1E9. The sequence continues at coordinate 1,497,735 of NZ_CP029983.1, forward strand.
CGAGCGATATCGGTCACCGCCGCGCGGCGCGCCTTGCCCAGCGTCAGCGCTTCATCAGTGCGGTGGGCGTAGGCATTGATCAGCAGTTGCAGGCGGCGCTCAACATCATCCTCGCTGTCGAACTTGGCCACGCCCTTGAGGCGCACCTGCGCATACAGCGCCTCGATCTGGCCGTCGGCGCGCAGCAGACCTTGCCAGCTGTCCTGATAGTCATTGAGCAACGGCAGCAGGTTGTCCATGGAGTCGTCGACCGGGTCCATGAACGGCGTGCCGAACGGCAAATCCGCTGGCAGCAACTGACGACGGCGCAAGGCGTCGTCCAGCGTACGTTGCTTGGCTTCCATGTCGCCAATCTGCCGGCCGACCAGTTGCAGCTTCGCCGACAGTTGTTGGACACGTTCGGTAAACGCATCGCTGGAGCGCTTCAACTCGTCCTGGGCAGCTTCCATCTGCGCCAGGTTTTCCAGCTTCTCGCCTTCTTCGGCGCTCAGGGTTTGCGCACGGCGGAAGTCTTCCAGGGCCTTTTGCGCGTCAAGCACCTGCTGGTACAGCGCCTCGGTCTGGGTCTTGCTCGCGGCGCGGTCGGACGCTACAGCCTGCTGCGTCTTGAGTTGCTTGAGCTCTTTTTCCAGGCGTTCCTTCTGGTCGCGCAATGCGGCGCGATCTGCCAGGGCCTGCAACGCCGGCGGCTCGATGTGGGAGATGTCGATGGACAGCCCCGGCACTTCAAAGCGCTCGCCCTTGAAGCCATCGAGGATCTGCTCCAGGGATTTGACCCACTGGCCGTCCTCGTCCAGCGTGATGCCATGCTCACCCAACGGCAGGCTGAACAACGAACTGTTGAACAGACGCATCAGACGCTCGACATCCTGCTGTGAGAATTCTTCCCGCAGTTTGGCGTAGCTGTTGTTGTCGGCGTGATCAAGCTGCTGTCTGACCGACTTCAAGCGTTTTTCCAAGTCGCGCAGACGCTCGTCCAAGTCTTCGGCGCTGAACTGACGTGACTGCGCCAAAGCGCCCGCCAGCTCATCGTGGGCATCCTTGGCTGCCAGCAGTTGCTGTTCCAGCACCTTCACGTCATCCACCAGGGCAAAGCGATGCTTGAGCACCGACAGCTCGCCTAACCAGCGCTGGATGCCGCTGATCTCACGCTCCAGGCGCATCAGCTCCTGGGTGCCACCGCGCTGATCGTTCTGCAGCGCGTCTTGCTCGTTGCGGTAGTGCTCGGCCTGGATGGTCAGCTCTTCCTTGCGTGCACTGGCGTAATCGGACCAGGTGCCCAGCAGCGAGTCCAGCAGCGGCGACAGGCGATGCAGTTTGCCGCGCAAGCTGTCGCGCTGGCGAACGCCATTGGCCAACGCTTCGACCAGCGGACCCGCGGCGACCAGCGAGTTGTAGTCCTGCTCCATGCGTCGCACATCGCGAAAGGCTTCTTCGCACGCAGCGATGTAATCCACGCTACCGGAACGCAGGCTGTGTTCGAAGGCATCGAGGAACAATTGCTTGAGCTTGGCTGCGGTGATTTCGCGCATGTGCAGCAGGTTGATAAACAACGCACGGAAGGTCTTCAGGCTCTGCTCGCTGGTGGAGCGCAGCGGGATCAGCGTCAGGTCCAGCGGGATCGAGGTGTGGCCGCCCACCAGCAAACGCCGCAGTTCATCCGGCTTGAGTTCGTAGGCTTTGAGGCCTTCGCGCTCAAGGTTGGTGAACAGCTCTTTCTGACGCAGGCACGTGTCGTTCTTTTGGTAGTGCGCCAGGTCCAGCTTGCCCGCATAGGCGAAGAACTGGTGACCGAAACCACCGCCCGGGCCGCGCCCGACCACGCCGATCACATGCGGGCCGTGGGGCAGGGAGACTTCCACCAGGATGTAGCTGGTGTCGGTAGCAAAGTAGAAGCGCCGCGATTGTTCCAGGGTGTACTTGCCGAAACTCATGTCCGACATGCGTGCCAGGATCGGGAACTGCAAGGCGTTGATCGACGCGGATTTACCCAGGTTGTTTGCGCCATACACCGACAGCGGTTCTTCCAGCGGGAACAACCCCAAGCTGTAGCCGGCAGTGTTCAATAGGGCGAAGCGGCGGATGCCGTAGCGTTCCTTGCTCATGCGTCGGTCTCCTGTTCTTCGGCAATGGCGCGGGCCAGTGCGTCTTCTTCGCTTTCGTCCGCGAAGTCGCTGAGGTCCAGCGGGTCATCGGTCTTCAGCAGTTTTTCATCGCTGTCTTCGTCGATGATCACCGGCACCGGCAGTGGCAACACGCTGTGCACGCTGGCCGCCAGGTCGCGGTCCTGCTGCACCGACAGGCACACGTCGAGGAAACGGTGCATCGGCGGCAGGAAGCGATAGATACCGTTGTCCTCGCTGGCAAAACCCAGCTGGGTCATGCGGCGCATGATTTTTTCTTCGAGTTCTTCCTGGGTCTGCACTTCGGCCTGGATAAACAGGTCGCGGTATTTTTCCAGCAGGGACGGCAGCTCGTCGCGGCCCAGGCTGCCACCGTCGAGCACGGCGATCGGGTCGCGGCCCTGATCGGCCAGGTGCTCGACGATGATGAAGGTGAACAGCGCCAGGCGCTGGGCGGTCTTGTTCACCTGCGCGCTGGCGATGGCGGAGTCCGGCACGAAGTAATAAAAACCACGGGTGTCGCATACCAGCTCAAAGCCCAGGGCCTTGAACAGCGTGCGGTACTGGTCCTGGAAGTTCGACAGTTGTGCGTACAGCTCCGGGTCGCGGCGGCTGACGTGGTAACCCTTGAACAGCTCGCGAAAGATCGGCGCCAGCTGGGACAGTTCGGATAGATCAAGATGCATAAGGTGTACTCGCAGGATGCTCGGCGGCGTCGGTGCCGGCCGGGAGCAGGGCGAATGAGCGCAGGCTGACCTGGTGCTCGTGTGTGTGGTAATCGCGACGTTCCAGGCGTTCGCGCTTGAAGCGCTTCTCACGGGACAGTCGGGAGAACCAGTACAGCAATTCGTCGGTGGCGCCGTCCGGTTCCTGCTCCAGCAGCCAAGTCATCAGGTCCGGCATCGGCAGGGCGTCTTCGCAACGCTCCAGCATTTCCTTGACCGTACGTGGCGCACGCTGGGCTTCGCCCTTGTGGGATTTGTGCGCCTTGGGGAACCGTGCCGGTTTCGGCTCGAAATTCGCCAGGGCATATACATAGGCTTCCACCTGACTCGCGCTACCAAGGAAGGTACTTTGCGGCCGGGTGAACATGGGCATGGCGGCCTGGGGTACCGCATCCAGGCCTTTGCGGCGGATGGCCGACAGCGCCAATGCCGCGCCACGGGTCACGGCGTTGTGCCGGCGCGCTTCTTCACGCAGCGGCAACAGCAGCTCGCGGGCATGACGCAAGGTCAACTGGGCGCTGGTCTGCATTTCGAGGATGCGCGCGTGGGTGCGCAGCAGCATGTCGTCGTCCACCAGGTGGCCAAGACGCTGTTGCTCGGTGAGCATGCGCAGCAGCACATTCTCGACCTTGCGCACGCCTTGCTCGAAGGCGCCGTCGGCGTTCACCAGTTGGATCATGGGTTCGACGTATTCGTCCCAGGTCGCCAGCACTTCGGCGTAACGCTGGCGCAACGGGATCTGCCGGTCGCTGGTCTTGGCACGGTCTGCCACGGCCGCGAGGGCTTGTTCGTCGTTGGCGAGTTTTTTCAGCACATCCCGCACGCGCATATCCAGCAGGCGCAGCTGGCGGGCCAGGTCGTGGCCGTCACGGATGTCGAAGGCGTCCTGGATATAACCGGCCAGGCGCTCAAGGTGGCGCAGGTAGGCTTCGATTTCCAGGCACAGGCCAAGCCGGTGCTCCTTGCGAAGATAAGCCAGGAAATCGTGGATCTGCGCGTTGAGCTCGAAACGGTTCGGGCTCTTGGCGACAGGCACCAGGATATCCAGGCGAATCCACACGTCCAGCAGGCTGGTGATGTCCTGGGGCGTGCTGTCCAGTTGTTGGGCGGCCAGTTGTGCGCGCAGCTCGCTCAGGCTCAGGGTGCCTTGGTCGAAGTGTTCGCACAGTGGCTCAAGTAAGGCCCAGTGTTCGGCGAGGGCGCGCAGGACGCGCTTGGGTTCGATCATGGGAATGGCCGGCTGGTTGGCGATTAAAAGTCGCGATTGTACTGCATCAAGCGGGGGATTTATCCACAGCCGGTCAGTGCGCAGTGGGCGATTGTTACCGAACAGCGGTAGAATCCCCGCTCTTTACTTATCCACAAGTGGCCGAGCTGTGCTTATCGAGTCCCGACGTCGCGCTTACTTGACCGCCATGCAGGTGGTCAACTGGCTGCCCCGCACCGAACTGCCGTTTGCCGCGCCGTCGCGGCCCGAGCTGCTACAGGCGCTTGAGCCCGATGAGGCGCTCCAGACCTCGGGCGAGGAGGCCGCCGCACCGGTGGCGGTGGTCAAGCCGCAGCCGCAGGCGCGCCCGGCGGTCGAGCGCACCAAGATCGAAGTGCCACGCCCGTCGCCGATAGCCAAGCCCGTGGTCGCCGAGGCGCAGGCCCCGGTGGTCAAGACCCCGGCAGTGCCGCCGCCACGCTTTGCCCTGCAATTGCTGCGCGCCGGGCGCTGCCTGCTACTGGTGGAATTGCCCACCGGCGAGCGTTTCCAGACCCGCGATCCCGCTTATATGTTGCTCAAAGACATGCTGCGCGCCGCCGGTTTGCCCGACAGCCCGCAAATCGTCGGTGATCCGGTGCGCTGGCCGCTGTTGGTGCGCGGCACCATGGACCAGGGCCCGGAAGCGGCGCGGGATTTTGTGCAGAGCTTTGTCTCGGCGCGCCTGGAAGACGAACCCTGTGTGTGCCTGTGGCTGATCGGCCTGCCCGCCGTGCGGTTTGCCGGTGAGGCCAATGCCGAGTCCTGGTACCGCGAACTGCAGGTCGAAGGCCTGGGTTCGGTATGGGCCCTGCCGGGCCTCGAATTATTAATGGAAGAGCCACAGCGTAAGGCTGATGTCTGGCAAGCCATGCGCCGGCTGATGGCGCGCTGGAAAACAACCGATGAGTGAGGCTTTATCCTTCCGCCCGATGACCGAGGCTGACCTCGACGCCGTGCTGAAAATCGAATACGCGGCGTTCAGCCATCCCTGGACCCGCGGCATCTTTATGGACGGGCTGGGCAAGTACCAGATCTGGCTGATGTTTGAAGGTGAGCAGCAGGTGGGTCATGGCGTCGTGCAGATCATCCTCGACGAGGCGCATTTGCTCAACATCACCGTCAAGCCGGAAAACCAGGGCCGTGGTTTGGGCTTGAGCTTGCTCGAACACTTGATGTCTCGGGCCTATGAGGCCAAGGCGCGGGAGTGTTTCCTGGAAGTGCGCGACAGCAATACCGGCGCTTTTCGCTTGTACGAGCGCTATGGCTTTAACGAGATTGGCCGTCGTCGGGATTACTACCCGGCTGTCGGTGGTCGCGAAGATGCGGTCGTCATGGCCTGCACCCTCGTCGACTAAACGTTGAAACCCATGTGGGAGGGGGCAAGCCCCTCCCACATTTTGTTGAACCGCATTTCTTCAGCGGTTGCCGTCTACCGGGTCGAGATCGGCCAACTCCGCCTCATCCAACCCATTCCCGCCGCCAATCGCATCTTCATCCACGATACTCAGGTCGTAGTCCGCAGGATTATCTTCACCTTCCTCCCGGACATCCCGCGCACCATCCTCATGGATCAGGGTTTCCGGGCTCATATCGTCATCGGTAGGCTCGTGATCATCCGTCGAAGCCCCTGTCAGACCGGCTTCACGCACCCGTTCGGCGGGCATCAGTTGCTCGCGTTGACGACGTGGGATCTCATCGCCGATCTCCGCCGTCGGTTCCTCTTCGTCAAAATCCAACTCGCGCATCGACCCCATGCGATCTTCGTTATCGTCAATCGGTTCGGGCTGGGTAGCGCCGTAGGGACGTCGTGATTCAGTCATGGCCAATCCTCATACTGTGGGGCTTATAGTGTGTGGACAGGCACGGCGCGCCAAAGATTCAAGCTAATTTGCGCATCGCGTGACCTGGACGATGGGTTGTCAGTCACAAAACTGCGCATCATTCCTGAGGCTTTCCCTGATGAACGAACTACAAGACCTGCTTGATAACAACGAACGCTGGGCGGATGCGATCAAACAGGAAGATCCCGAATTCTTCGCCAAGCTCGCCCGCCAGCAAACCCCGGAATACCTGTGGATCGGCTGCTCCGACGCCCGTGTGCCGGCCAACGAGATCGTCGGCATGCTGCCGGGTGATCTGTTCGTGCACCGCAACGTGGCCAACGTGGTGCTGCACACCGACCTCAACTGCCTGTCGGTGATCCAGTACGCAGTCGACGTGCTGAAGGTCAAACACATCCTCGTCACCGGTCACTATGGCTGCGGCGGTGTGCGGGCGTCGATGCAGGATCGCCAGTTCGGCCTGATCGACGGCTGGCTGCGCACCATTCGCGACCTGTATTACGAAAACCGCGACGTGCTGTCCCAGTTGCCGACCGAAGAAGAGCGCGTGGACCGCATGTGCGAGCTGAACGTGATTCAGCAGGTGGCCAACGTCGGCCACACCAGCATTGTGCAAAACGCCTGGCACCGTGGGCAGAGCCTGTCCATCCACGGCTGCATCTACGGCATCAAGGATGGCCGCTGGAAGAGCTTGAACACCACCATCAGTGGCTTCGAGCAACTGCCGCCGCAATACCGCCTGCGTCCACTGGGCGAAGCCTAAGGCCGTTTACGCATCCGCCACCGGGCCATGAAGGCCTGGCCTTCGGCATTCAATGGTTCCTGGCTGCCGGTGATCCAGCCCCGGCAGTTCAGCTCGCCGCATTGGCAAGCGAACTGCCGGAACAGCACATCTTCAGTGCTGGCGTAGTCCAGGGTCAGCCAGGCACCGGCGGCGATGGGTTGCACGGTCCAGAGCTCCAGGTACGTGGTGTCGAAGAACACATTCGGGTTGCACGAATGCTGTAAGAGGCCGCAGAACCAACAGTCGTACAAGTGGATGCGCGGGGACAACTGCAGCGTGTGCAGGCGTCGTTCGCCCACTGCGTAGCCGGAGACAATGGCAATGCGCGTGCGGCCGTCCAAGGCTGTGCGCGCCTTGATGCCACCTCCCGCGTCATTTGCGGTGCGTACGACCTTGAACTGCTCGGACGAAGGGTAGCCCTGTTCAATTCGCAGCGTCTTGAACGGGTATAAACATTCACTTGCAGCAGTTCTAGCCTTATCCATGGCTTGAGTTTTCATAACTCTCCTTGGTTAGGCTGCATCGACCTGCGGGTGGTGTCTGACGGCCAGTCTTGCAGCGGATGGGCGCGGCTCAAGACTCGCTTAAGTTGGATCCGATTTCTACTGTCAAATATGACAGTAGAAACGGGTTCTTTTTTCTGCGCTTTACAACGCAGGCTCCGTGATCAGGGGGGCAGGAGCGGCGTTCTTCAGCTGTTTCAACTGAGTTTTGATCGCTGACGTGGCGCACTTGGCGTTGGCCTGCTCCGGGCTCAGTTTGCGCACCGAGGTGTAGAACAACTCACAGGTCTGCTCTTTGCGCGTCACCTGCCAGGTATTCATGCAGGCCTTGAGCAGCACATTCGGGTCGCTGGCCGGTTTCTGGCCCATCCCGGCCTGCCAGCAGGCGGCGCTGAGATCCTGGCCCATTACTTTCAAGCCCGCCTCGTCGGCCTTTTGTTCGTTGCCGTCGTAGGTCTCGGGGTCGGCGGCGTACCAGATATAGCTTGGGTGGTTGGCGCCCAGTACCGATACGGCTTTGCCCTCGATTGGGTTTATTTGCGCCAAACCCAGTACGCCTACGGTTTGCCCGTACTGCTGCTTGATCCAGTTACGCACCGGCGCGCCGAACGCCACCATTGGCAGCGAGCCGTCGGGCAGCAGGCTCAGTTCCTTGACCATGCGTGTTTGGTAGTCGGTGAAGTAGCTGTAGATGCCTTCCAAGTCCTTGCCGGCGTTGGAGGGGGCGGCGATGGGGGCGATATCGATGATGGTCTGGTAAGCCGGGGTTTCGGTGGCCGGCACGCCGTTGCTGGTGAGCAAGTCGGCCCAGCGATCCGTGGTTTTCGACTCTAGGTAATCCTGCGCCTGAGTCAATGAATAGTCCGGCGGGAAGTGCAGCAGCTCAATACTTTTACGGTTTTCCAGGGCCATGCCCAATGGCAGGAACAGGTACCAGCTGTAGGCCCACTTGCCGTCGCTGTTGAGCTTGCTGGCGCCTTGGTAAGCCAGGTCTGCAGTGTTGAGCAACGTCGTCAGGGGTTGGCCATAGCTGTCGGGAACGCCGCTGAAGGTTGCCACGACTTGGCCGTCATGGCTCTTGACGCTGACCTTGGCGCGGCTGTAACCGTCGCGCACCAGGCTTTGGTTCAGATAGTGCTCGGCGGTCTGCTCCAGCGTCCAGGGACGAAAGCAGATCACATTGCAGTTGTTGGGGAACGCGAACAGCTGGGTAACCCGTTGCGTGCTACCCAGTGGTACGTCGACATCGGCGTGTACGACTGCACTGCACATCAGTGCGGCCAGGACGAGGGAAAGCCCGGTCGGTTTGAACATAGTTGATTCCTTGTCAGCGAAAGCCCGTCTGCGCGGGGTGAAAGCCCACCTCCTCACAGTAGCGGTTGACCAGGAAAACCGCGTGCTAAATCGCTGGGCGTGTCGCTATTGGATAAGAAACCTACAGGTTGAACTGCAAGGCGTTGCTCAAATCGCCCATGGGTTTCTGGCCGCGGGCGATCATCGCGTCATCGCGCTGCTTGAGGCCGTCGAGGGTCTCCAGTTGGAAGACCCGGGTGATCAAGCGCAGGATCGACGCGGTGTCGTACACCGTATGGTCCACCGTGCCTTTACGTGCGAACGGCGACACCACCAGCGCCGGAACCCGCGTGCCAGGGCCCCAGCGGTCGCCTTTGGGCGGTGCGACGTGGTCCCACCAGCCGCCGTTTTCATCGACGGTGACGATCACCACCATGTTTTTCCACTGCGGGCTGTCCTGCAGCACCTTCAATGCGCGGGCGATATGGCGGTCGCCCGAGGCCACGTCGGCGTAACCGGCATGCATGTTCAGGTTGCCCTGGGGTTTGTAGAAACTCACGGCCGGCAGCTTGCCAGCCTGGGCATCGGCGAAAAACTTATTGGTGCTGGACTCATCGCCCAAACCGCCATCGCGCAGGCGCTTGTCACGTTCTGCACGGTTCTCGGGCCCCTGTTTTTTGAAATAGTTGAACGGCTGATGGTGGTACTGGAAGTTCGGGATCTTCGGAATGCCCCCCGAATCCTTGAACTGATCCAGCGTCGCCTGCCACGCGCCGGCATACCAGGCCCAGTCGACGTTCTTTTTCGACAGCTTGTCGCCGATGTGTTCGTGGGTCTGCGGCACCAGCACGTTGGGCAGGTCGGGTTTGGAGTAATCCGGGTTCTGCGGGTCGCGAATCCACGTCGGCCAATAGGGCGGGGCCAGGGTATTCACGGCGAAACCGTCCGGGGTCAGCGCGCTGGGGCCGAACTGCGGCGGGCCAGTCATGGCGCTGGCCGGGGATTTTTCGAGCGGTTTGAGGCGGGTGTCGGTCGGTTCATCGCTTTGCAACGTGGCGATCTGCGCCTTGGCCACCGACGCGGCTGCATTCGGATAAACCGGCGCCGTGGCGCTGATCAGGTACTGATGATTAAGGAACGAACCGCCGAACGCACCCTGGAAGAAGTTATCGCAGAGCACAAACTCCTTGGCCACGTCCCACAGACGCAGGGAATAACGGCTTTGTGCGTAACGGCCCATCACCAGCCCGCCGGAATCCGCCCAGGCGACGAAGCCATCGTTCTTGCCGCCGTTGATCTGCATCTGGTTCTGGTAAAACACGTGCCACAAATCGCGGGTGACCAGGCTCAGCGGCAGGTCCTCGCCACTCGGACCCTTGAGGTCGAAAGGGGCGTTGGGCAGGTTTTCCTGGAATTGCACTTCGCTGGGGTACGTCACCCCGTCCACGGTTTGCGGGCCGACTTGCAGTACGCCGCCCCAGGCCGGTGGCAGCGTGCTCAATAAGCTGCCATCGCGGTCGCGTTGCTGGGTGTCGGTTGCGGACAGCGCGGAAAGCGGTTTCTCAACACCTGGGAAATCCGCAAACAGGTTGTTGAAGCTGCGGTTCTCGGCATAGATCACCACCACGGTTTTCACCTGGTCCTGCAAGGCCTTGTCCAATTCCTGGGGCGTGAGTGGCCGTGCTGCAGGTTTTCCCGGCGCGTCACTGGTGTGGCCGCAGGCACTCAAGGTCGCCCCCACCCCCAACACAGCCGCGCCTCCCAGGAAGCGCCGCCGGCTGCTGTCTACCGGCGGATTGGATGTGGAACATGGGGCGGGGCGGTCTTCGTGCTCGTCACTCATTGCGGGGAGTCCTTGCTGGCGAGTTGTTGCAAGATATTTCGCAGGACGGTAGCAATGCAATGTGACGGAACGAAGACAGGCATTAGAGCAACCGCCGTACCCTATGGCATCACCGGCGGCAGATACGTCAACGTCGTCCCCAACGCCCACAACAAAAACAGCACCAGTGGCGTGTGCACCAGCAATTGCACAAACGAAAACCCGATCAGATCCCGCGCTTTGAGCCCCAACACCCCGAGCAACGGCAGCATGTAGAAAGGGTTGATCAGATTGGGCAGCGCTTCAGCCGCGTTGTAGATCTGCACCGACCAGCCCAGGTGGTATTGCAGGTCATTGGCCACTTGCATCACGTACGGCGCTTCGATGATCCACTTGCCGCCGCCCGACGGGATAAAGAAGCCCAGCACCGCCGAGTACACGCCCATCAGCAGCGCGTAGGTGTCGTGGGAGGCGATGGAGGTGAAGAAGGTCGAGATATGGTGCGCCAGCGTCTGGCCGTCAGCGCCTTTCACCACCGTCATCAGCGCCGCAATCGAGCCGTACAGCGGGAATTGGATCAGCACGCCAGTGGTGGTCGGCACCGCCCGCGCCACCGCATCCAGGAAGCTGCGCGGGCGCCAATGCAACAGCGCACCGACCATGATGAACAGGAAGTTGTAAGTGTTGAGCCCCGAGATGGCGCTGATCGCCGGTTTGGTCGAGAACTCGTGGAACAGCCAACCGGCCGCCAGCAGTGCCAGCAGGATGGTCAGCAGCGGACTGTGTTCCAGCCATTCGCCGGGGCGCGTCGGGGCTTGCGGCTTGGGCAGGTTGAAGGCCGGGTCGACGCCGCAGGCCTTGGCGTCACGGGCGCTGTTCGGGCCGGGCGCGGTGGCGTAGGCGATGATCAGCGACACCACGATCAGCGCCAGTAACAGCACGCCGGATTGCCACAGGAAGATGGTCTCGGTAAACGGGATCATCCCGGTGATCGCCAGAATCGACGGCGGCAGGCTGGCCGGGTTGGCCTGCAACTGCGCGGCCGACGACGACAACCCCAGCGCCCACACCGCACCGAGGCCCAGGTAGGCCGCAGCACCGGCGGCGCGGTAGTCCATGCGCAAATCCGTACGCCGGGCCAGCGCCCGTACCAGCAAGCCGCCGAATACCAGGGACAGGCCCCAGTTGAGCAGCGAGGCGACCATGGAAATCAACGCCACCCAGGCCACGGCTGAACGGCCGTTTTTCGGGATGCGTGCCAGGCGGTCAATCAGCTTGACCGCCGGCGGCGAACTGGCGACGACGTAACCGCCGATCACCACAAACGCCATTTGCATGGTGAACGGGATCAGGCTCCAGAACCCATCGCCGAAGGCCTTGGCGGCCTCGGTGGGCGCTGCGCCCATGCCCAGGGTCGCCACGGCGACGATGATCACCGCGAGCGCGGCGAACACCCACGAGTCAGGGAACCAGCGTTCGGCGAAGTTGGAGCAACGCAGGGCAAATCGGGCATAGCGGCTTTCTTCGATAGCATCGGCCACGGGTCGTACCTCTTGTATTTATTATGGGCGGCAGTTTTCGCGCATGTTCCTCCACGGCCATTGATATGGGAATGCAGTTATCTTCATCGATCCATGAGGAAAACAAATATATCTGCGGCGATTGCCATCAACCGGCTCAGCTCATAACCTGCACGCCATTTTGTTTGTCTGCCGAGCCTCAACATGACTGCCACCTTTTCTTCACAGGCGCAGCGTTTTTCCCGCTCCGACTACAAAACCCTGGGCCTGGCCGCCCTGGGCGGTGCCCTGGAAATCTACGATTTCATTATTTTCGTGTTTTTTGCGCTGACCCTCAGCCAACTGTTTTTCCCCCCGGAAATGCCCGAGTGGCTGCGCCTGCTGCAAAGCTTCGGCATCTTCGTCACCGGCTATCTGGCGCGCCCGCTGGGCGGAATCCTGATGGCGCACTTTGCCGACCACCTGGGGCGCAAGCGCGTGTTCAGCCTCAGCATCCTGATGATGGCGTTGCCGTGCCTGCTGATCGGGATCATGCCCACCTATGCGCAAATCGGTTATTTCGCCCCGCTGATCCTGCTCGCGCTGCGCGTGCTGCAAGGTGCGGCGGTGGGCGGCGAAGTGCCGAGCGCCTGGACCTTCGTCGCCGAGCACGCACCGCGCAATCACCGTGGCTACGCGCTGGGCTTTCTGCAGGCCGGTCTGACCTTCGGCTACCTGCTCGGCGCCTTGACCGCCACGCTGCTGGCGCAAGTTTTCACCCCGGCCGAAATCCTGGATTACGCCTGGCGTTTTCCGTTTCTGCTCGGCGGTGTGTTCGGCGTGATCGGCGTATGGCTGCGTCGCTGGCTCAGCGAAACTCCGGTGTTCCTCGAAATGCAGGCCCGCCGCCAGGCCGCCGCTGAACTGCCGCTGCGTACCGTACTGCGTGACCACCGCGCCGTCTTGTTGCCGGCGATGATCCTCACCTGCGTGCTCACCTCCGCCGTGGTGGTCCTGGTGGTCATCACCCCGACCATGATGCAAAAAACCTTCGGCATGAGCCCCAGTCACACCTTCGCCCTGAGCGCCTTGGGCATCGTGTTCCTGAACATCGGCTGCGTCCTCGCCGGCCTGCTGGTGGACCGCATCGGCGCCTGGCGCGCGGTGCTGGTCTACAGCCTGTTGCTGCCAATGGGCATCGCGTTGCTGTACGCCAGCCTGATCAATGGCGGCGTGTGGCTGGGCGCGGCGTACGCCGTGGCGGGCTTGAGCTGCGGCGTGGTGGGCGCGGTGCCGTCGGTGATAGTCGGGCTGTTTCCGGCCCAGGTGCGGGTGTCGGGGATTTCCTTTACCTACAACATTGCCTACGCGCTGTGGGCGAGCACCACGCCGTTGATGCTGATCGCGCTGATGCCTACCAGCCCGTGGATCTGCGTGGGGTATTGCGTGGTGATGGGGGCGGTGGGCGTGACGAGTGTGGCGCTGTTTGGCAAGCGCCACACATTGGCTGCCTGAGGACCCGCTCGGAAGTGCCAGAGCCCTTGCTGTCGATTTTGTAATCTTTGCTCCACCGCCCTGATAAGTCGCGAGCGCTACATTGCCTGCGCTTGGACCTCATGGCCGTGGAACTCTTGTTATGGCAATTTCCGTTAAAAAACTGGTCGGGGCGACGCTGCTGTGGGCGGCTGCCAACGCCGCCCTGGCGCAACCCCTGACCCTCGATTCCGCCCTGCAAACCGCCTTCGCCAACAACCCGGACCTGGCCGCCGCGCAATGGGAAATCGACATCGCTGCGGGCGGTCGCCAACAGGCTGGGTTGATCCCCAATCCGGTCGTGTCCTGGGACGCCGAAGACACTCGCCGCGACTCTCGCACCACCACCGTCAAACTCAGCCAAGCCCTGGAGCTGGGCGGTAAGCGTGGGGCGCGCATCGATGTCGCCAGCCGCGCCCAGGACGCCGCCGCGCTGACCCTGGAACAGCGCCGCAACACCCTGCGCACCGAGGTGATCGACAGCTATTACGCCGCCCTTCGCGCCCAGGAACGCCTCGACTTGGCGCAACGTTCACTGGCCCTGGCTGAACGCGGTCTGGTGGTCGCCAACGGCCGCGTCAGCGCCGGCAAGACATCACCGGTGGAAGCCACCCGTGCCCAGGTGCAGTTGTCGCAAATCCGCCTGGAACTCAACCGCGCACAGATCGGCCTCACTGACGCGTATCGCCGGCTGGCCGCCAGCACTGGTAACGCCGCCGCCGACTTTGACGCTGTCGCCACGCCAAGCCAATCCACACCGGCCCTGCCGCCAGCCGCACAGTTGCTGGCACGCCTTGAGCAGACCGCTGAGCTGCGTCTGGCCGAACTGCACATTCAGCAAAGCGAGGCCAGTGTGAGCCTGGAAAAAACCCAGCGCATTCCCGACCTCGATGTGTCCATCGGCAGCCAATACGACGCCAGTGTGCGCGAGCGCGTGAACCTGGTGGGCGTGTCGATGCCGCTCCCGCTGTTCAACCGCAACCAGGGCAACGTGCTCGCCGCCACCCGCCGTGCCGACCAGGCCCGTGACCTGCGCAATGCCGCTGAGCTGCGCCTGCGCACCGAAACCCGCCAGGCCCTTGACCTGTGGCAAGCCGCTAATACGGAGGTGCGCGCGCTCAACCAGCAGATCCTGCCCGCCGCTCAAAGTGCGGTGGATGCCGCCACCCGTGGCTTCGAGATGGGCAAGTTCAACTTCCTCGACGTGCTCGACGCCCAGCGCACCCTGATCGCGGCGCGCACCCAATACCTCACGGCCACGGCCCAGGCCACCGACGCCTGGCTGCGCATCGAACGGATTTACGGCGACCTCGCCCGCTTCTGATTTTTCCTGGAGTCCCCTATGAATAGAAAACACGGCGTGGCGCTTGCCGTCGCCTTGGGCCTGATGCTGTCCAGCCTGGCCAATGCCGAGGAAGAAGAAGGTGCGCTCGAACTCACCGCGCAGCAAATCGAGGCCGCCGGCATTCAACTCGCCCAGGCCCGACCACGGCCCATCAGCACCTTGCTGACGCTGCCGGGAGAGGTACGTTTTGACGAAGATCGCACCTCCCACATCGTCCCGCGTGCCGCCGGGGTGGTTGAGTCGGTGAAGGTCAATCTCGGTCAGTCGGTGAAGAAGGGCGACCTGCTGGCGGTAATCGCCAGCCAGCAGATTTCCGATCAGCGCAGCGAGTTGGCCGCCAGCGAGCGCCGGGTCGAACTGGCGCGCACCACCTTCCAGCGCGAACGCCAGTTATGGCAGGACAAGATCTCCGCCGAGCAGGATTACCTGCTGGCGCGCCAGGCCCTGCAAGAGGCCGAAATCGCCCTCGACAATGCCCGCCAGAAGATGACCGCCCTGAGTGGCAGTGCCGTATTGGTCGGCGGCAATCGCTACGAACTGCGTGCGCCATTCGCCGGTGTCGTGGTGGAAAAGCACCTCGGGGTTGGCGAGGTCGTCAGCGAAACCAGTAACGCCTTCACCCTCTCGGACCTGTCCCAGGTGTGGGTCACCTTCGGCGTATTCCCCAAGGACTTGAACAAGGTACGCATCGGCAAACCGGTGACCGTCAGCTCCACGGAACTGGGCACCGACGTGCGCGGCACCGTGGCCTACGTCGGCAGCCTGCTCGGCGAACAGACGCGCACCGCCACCGTGCGCGTGAGCGTGCCCAACCCGGACGACGCCTGGCGCCCAGGGTTGTTTGTCACCGTGCAACTGGCCACGGACACCGCCCAGGCCAAGGTCACCATCCCTCAGGAAGCGATCCAGACGGTCGAGGACAAGCCCTCGGTATTCGTGCGCACGCCAGGCGGTTTTATCACCCGCCACCTTGAGCTGGGCGTCAGTGAGAACGGCTACGTCGAAGTGCGCCAGGGGCTGGCCGCCGGCGAGCAAGTGGCCACGGTCGGCAGCTTCATCCTCAAGTCCGAACTGGGCAAAGGCTCGGCCGAGCACGCCCATTGATCCTGCGAGTGATTCCCCATGTTTGAGCGCCTTATCCAATTCGCCATCGAGCAGCGCATCATCGTGCTGCTGGCGGTGCTGTTGATGGCCGGTGTCGGCATCGCCAGCTATCAGAAATTGCCCATCGACGCAGTGCCCGACATCACCAACGTACAGGTGCAGATCAACTCCGCAGCGGCCGGGTTTTCGCCGTTGGAAACCGAACAACGCATCACCTTTCCCATTGAAACGGCCATGGCCGGGTTGCCGGGCTTGCAGCAGACGCGTTCGCTGTCGCGCTCCGGGTTGTCCCAGGTCACGGTGATTTTCAAGGACGGCATCGACCTGTTCTTTGCCCGCCAACTGGTCAATGAGCGCCTGCAAGTGGCCCGCGAGCAATTGCCCAGTGGCATCGAAACGGCGATGGGGCCGATCTCCACCGGGCTCGGGGAAATTTTCCTGTGGACCGTGGAAGCCAACGACGGTGCGCTCAAGGATGACGGCACGCCTTACACGCCGACAGACTTGCGCGTGATTCAGGACTGGATCATCAAGCCGCAACTGCGCAACGTGCCGGGCGTGGCCGAGATCAACACCATTGGCGGCTTTGCCAAGGAATACCAGATCGCCCCTGATCCCAAGCGCCTGGCGGCCTACAACCTGACCTTGAGCGATCTGGTCACCGCGCTGGAACGCAACAACGCCAACGTCGGCGCCGGTTATATCGAGCGCAGTGGCGAGCAATTGCTGATCCGCGCACCGGGGCAATTGGCATCCATCGATGACATCGCCAACATCGTCATCACCTCTGCGGACGGCACGCCAATTCGTGTGCGCAACGTGGCCCAGGTCGACATCGGACGCGAGCTGCGCACCGGCGCCGCTACGGAAAACGGCCGTGAAGTGGTACTGGGCACGGTGTTCATGTTGATCGGTGAAAACAGCCGCAGCGTGTCCCAGGCCGTGGCGAAAAAACTTGAAGAGATCAACCGTTCGCTGCCCCAGGGCGTGGTGGCCGTCACCGTTTACGACCGCACCAACCTGGTCGAAAAAGCCATCGCCACCGTCAAGAAAAACCTTTTTGAAGGCGCGCTGTTGGTGGTCGCGGTGCTGTTTCTGTTCCTGGGCAATATCCGCGCGGCGTTGATCACCGCAATGGTGATTCCCCTGGCGATGCTGTTCACCTTCACCGGCATGTTCACCCACAAAGTCAGCGCCAACCTGATGAGCCTCGGCGCGCTGGATTTCGGCATCATCGTCGACGGCGCGGTGGTGATCGTCGAGAACGCCATCCGCCGCCTGGCCCATGCGCAACAGCGCCATGGCCGTCTGTTGACTCGCAGCGAGCGCCTGCACGAAGTGTTTGCCGCCGCCAAGGAAGCACGGCGTGCGCTGATCTTCGGGCAGTTGATCATCATGGTCGTCTACCTGCCGATCTTCGCCCTCACCGGTGTGGCCGGGAAGATGTTCCACCCCATGGCCTTCACCGTGGTGATCGCCTTGCTCGGCGCGATGATTCTGTCGGTGACCTTCGTACCGGCGGCGATTGCGCTGTTTGTTACCGGCAAGGTCAAGGAAGAGGAGAACCTGGTGATGCGCAGCGCACGCCGGGTGTACGCGCCGGTGCTGGATTGGGTGATGACGCGACGTGCGCTGGTGTTCGGTCTGGCACTGTTGAGCATCGTCGCTTCGGGCGCGGTGGCCAGCCGCATGGGCAGTGAATTCATCCCCAGCCTCAGCGAAGGCGACTTCGCCCAACAGGCCCTGCGCGTGCCTGGCACCAGCCTCACGCAATCGGTGCAGATGCAGCAGCAGCTTGAGAAGGTGTTGATGGCCCAGGTGCCGGAAATCGAGCGAGTATTTGCCCGCACCGGCACCGCAGAAATTGCCTCCGACCCGATGCCGCCGAATATTTCCGACAGCTACGTGATGCTCAAGCCGAAGGACCAATGGCCCGATCCGAAAAAGTCCCGCGAGGCGCTGATCGCCGATATCCAGCGCGCCAGTGCGATCGTGCCGGGCAGTGCGTATGAGCTGTCGCAGCCGATCCAACTGCGCTTCAACGAGCTGATTTCCGGAGTACGCAGTGACGTGGCGGTGAAGGTGTTTGGCGATGACATGGCGGTGCTGAACAAGACTGCCGGGGAAATCGCCGAGACCTTGCAGAAGCTCGATGGCGCCTCAGAAGTGAAGGTGGAACAGACCGCCGGTTTGCCGGTGCTGACCATCAATATCGACCGCGACAAGGCGGCGCGTTTTGGCCTGAATGTCGGCGATGTGCAGGACACCCTCGCGGTGGCCGTCGGTGGGCGCCAGGCCGGTACGTTGTATGAAGGCGACCGCCGTTTCGACATGGTCGTGCGTTTGTCCGACGCGCTGCGCACCGATATCGACGGCCTGTCACGGTTGCTGATTCCGCTGCCGGCGCAGGCCTCCGGGCAATTGGGTTTTATTGCCTTGTCCCAGGTTGCCAGCCTGGACCTGGTGCTCGGCCCGAACCAGATCAGCCGCGAGAACGGCAAGCGCCTGGTGATCGTCAGCGCCAACGTGCGCGGGCGCGATATTGGCTCGTTCGTGGCAGAGGCCGAAGCGGCGATCACCGGCCAAGTGAAAGTACCGGCGGGCTACTGGACTTCCTGGGGCGGCCAGTTCGAACAGCTCAAGGAAGCCTCCGAGCGCTTGCGCATCGTGGTGCCGGTGGCGCTGCTGCTGGTGTTCGGCTTGCTGTTCATGATGTTCAACAACCTCAAGGATGGGCTGTTGGTGTTTACCGGGATTCCGTTCGCGTTGACTGGTGGGATCATGGCCTTGTGGCTCAGGGATATTCCGCTGTCGATCTCGGCGGGAGTGGGCTTTATCGCGTTGTCCGGTGTGGCGGTGCTCAACGGTCTGGTGATGATTGCCTTCATCCGCAACCTGCGCGAGGAAGGGCGTTCGTTGTCGGTGGCGACCACCGAGGGTGCGCTGACCCGACTGCGCCCCGTGTTGATGACCGCGCTGGTAGCGTCCCTCGGGTTTATCCCCATGGCGTTGGCCACCGGCACCGGGGCTGAGGTGCAAAGGCCGCTGGCAACCGTGGTGATCGGCGGGATTATCTCCTCGACGTTGCTGACCTTGCTGGTGTTGCCGGCGTTGTACCAGTGGGCGCATCGCAAGGAAGAGGGCACGGCTTAAGGTGCTCAAGGTGCTTAAGGCGCTTAGGGTGTATTTTTTTTGTGGTGAGTGGGCTCACTACAACTGTCAGGGAAGCGGAAACACCAGGCTGAACCGTGTAAAAACGCCGGGCTGGCTGCTGACGTCGGCGTGGCCCTGATGCAAATGCATGATCGATTGCACGATGGCCAGCCCCAGGCCCGTGCCGCCTTCGGCGCGGGTGCGGCTGCTGTCGGCGCGGTAGAAGCGTTCGAACAGGTGCGGCAAATGGTGCGCTTCGATGCCGCGACCGGGGTTGCCCACCGACAGCGCGACGCTCTGGTCGTAGGTTTCCACCAGCAGCAACACACTGGCGCCGCTCGGTGTATGCCGAATCGCGTTGGACAGCAGGTTGGAGATGGCGCGCTGGATCATCAGGCGATCCCCGGTCACCCAGGCGTCGCCGCGCAGGCTCAGGGTGACTTGCTTGTCCTCGGCACTCAGGGCGAACAGTTCAATCACCCGCTGCGCTTCGTCACCCAGCGATACTGCCCCAAACTCGGCGCGTGCCGCCGGGTGGCTGACCTGGGCCAGAAACAGCATGTCGGAAACGATGCGCGACAGGCGTTCCATTTCCTCGGTGCAGGACTCCAGCCCGGCCTTGTAGTCTGCCGAAGGCCGCTCGCGAGACAGCGTCACCTGGGCCTTGCCCATCAGGTTGGTCAACGGCGCGCGCAGTTCGTGGGCCAGGTCGTCGGAGAATTGCGACAGCTGCTGTACGCCGGCATCCAGGCGATTGAGCATCACGTTGAAACCCTGGGCCAACTCGCCCAGTTCCTTGGGCAGGTTATCCACGGACAAGCGATGGGTCAGGTCCTGAGTGGTGACCTGGGCGGCCACATGGCTGAACTGCTTCAACGGTGCCAAGCCGCGCTGCACCAGCCACCAGGCGCCCATGCCGATCAGGATCAACAGCAACGGCACGGCGATCACGGTGGAGCGCAGGTAGGCGCTGAGCAACGCTTCATCGTCGGAGCGGTCCAGCGACAGCAATACACGCACATAGTCGCCACCGCGCAGGGGCATCACGTGGGTGGCGGTGAGGATGCGATTGTCGCGGCCGTCCACCCAATTCACGTAGGCCAGGTTTTTGCCGGCGGGTGCGTCGAGCAACAACGGCTGCTGGGGTTTGGCCCCCACGCTGAGCAGCACCGGCGCGTCAGGCTGGGTGCCGGTGATGGTCAGGTAAATATTGTCGTGGCCCATCACCAGGTCCAGCAACGAATGGGGGCGGGCGGCGATGTCGTGGGGTTTGAGGTCCTGGCGCAGGCTGTGTTCCAACTGCTCCATTTTGTTTTCCAGGCCCTTGCGCGCGAGGTTTTCCAGCTCGTGGGTCAGGGCCAGGTAGGCGAGGGTCGCGAGCAGCACCACCAGCCCTGCGCCCATCAGGCTGACCGTCAGGCCCAGGCGCATCGACAGGCTGCTGGTCTTCATTGGCGCGCTTCCAGCACATAACCCACGCCGCGAATGGTGTGGATCAGCTTGACTTCGCTCTGGTCGTCGACCTTGCCGCGCAGGCGGCTGATGGAGACTTCCACCACGTTGGTGTCGCAATCGAAGTTCATGTCCCACACCAGGGAAATGATCTGCGTGCGCGTCATCACTTCGCCGGTCTGGCGCATCAACACATGCAGCAGGGCGAACTCCTTGGTGGTCAGGTCGATGCGTCGGTTGCCGCGATAGGCACGATGCCGACGCGGGTCCAACTCCAGGTCCGAGACGCGCAGCACGTCCGGCAGCGGGATATGTTCACTGCGCCGCAGCAAGGTGCGCACGCGGGCGAGCAACTCGGGAAATTCGAAGGGTTTGACCAGGTAGTCGTCGGCGCCCATGTCCAGGCCCTTGATCTTGTCGGCCAGGCGTCCGCGCGCGGTCAGCATCATCACGCGCTGGTTGCCCTCGCGGCGCAGTTGCTCCAGCACGTCCCAGCCATCGGTGTTGGGCAGGTTGACGTCGAGGATCACCAGTTCATAAGTGTTCTGCCTGGCCAGGTGCAGACCGTCGATGCCGCTGGCGGCGCAGTCGACGACGTAACCGCTTTCGGTCAGGCCTTGCTGCAAGTAATCGGCGGTTTTCTGCTCGTCCTCAACCACAAGGATACGCATGGGGATTTACCTTCAAGGAAACGAAAGGAGATGGCCTCATAGAGGCGCTGAGGGGTCTGTAGGAAAACTCTGAAGCCTGAAGTAGCTTTAGGGTCAAGGCAGGTCAGGCCGCTGCGACGATTCGTCGCTGGATGCGCGCACAAAAAAAACGCCCCAAACGGGGCGTAAAAAATCATCTCTGTTCCAAAGGAGCTACACAAAAGCTGCAGAGATGAAGTGTGTTCGATGTGCAGTATAAAAAGTGCAACTTAACGAGAAGGTGAGGCCGATATTACAGTTCTGACAGACTTCAACTTGTTAATAGATGTACGGCATTGGCAAGTGAATGTAAGTGGACCACCTAAAGCACGGCCAACGGATACTCGACAATCACGCGAACTTCTTCCAGGTCTGATTCGAATGCACTTGAGCGCACGGTGGCCTGGCGCAGCCTGAGGGATAGATCTTTCAAATTGCCACTTTGCACCACGTATTTGGCTTCGATATCCCGCTCCCAGCGGCGTTGATTGGTAAGCGGGTCGCCGGCCCCGTCGCGGCGCATGTACACCGCGTTGGCGTTGCTGTAATCGGCACCGGTGCCTTTGGCGTAGCGGGTCATGAACGACAGGCCGGGGATGCCGAAGGCGTGCATGTCCAGGTCATAGCGGACCATCCACGAGCGTTCCTTGGGCGAGTTGAAGTCGCTGTACTGGATCGAGTTGTTGAGGAAGATCGAGTCCGAGTTGCGCAGGTAGTCGAAGTCGTCATCGCCGTTGTTGCGTTGATGGGACACGGCGAGGCTGTGAGCGCCGACCTTCGCGCCGAGCCGGGCACTCCAGATGGTGTTATCGAATTCACCGAGCAGTTTTTTACCTTCGTCCACCGCCTTGTAGACGTTGACGTCGCCGAACAACGAGACGTCGTCGCTCAGCGGGTAACTGGCGGCGCTGCCTGCGTAATACTGGTTCCACGCGTCCTTGAGGCGGCTGCCGTACAGGCTCAGGCTGAGGTGTTTGTTGAGCTGGTAATCGCCGCCGCCATAGGCGATCCAGGGCGAGTCGACGGGGCCTGCGTAAAACGTTGCGAAGCCTTTGTTCATGCCGCTTTGGGTGGGTTGGCTCATGCCGTCCAGGCGCCCGCCCTGCAAGGTCAGGCCGTCCAGGCTGGTGTTCTGCAAGGTCACGCCGCGAAAGCTTTCCGGCAGTACGCGCGAATCGCCGTAGGCCACTACCGGTGTGAGCGGGAACACGTCGCCGGCCTTGACCACCGTGTCCAGCACGCGCAGTTTCGCCGCGCCGCCGACTTTGCTGTAGCTGTCTTCGGGATGGTTGTTGCTGTCCACGGGCATGACCCCGAACGAGCCTTTGCCGCCGCTGCGACCGGTGCCCGAGTCGAGCTTCACGCCGATCATGGCAAACGCGTCCAGGCCAAACCCCACGGTGCCTTGGGTAAAGCCGGACTCGAATTTACCGATCAACCCCTGGGCCCAGGCCTCGGAATAGCCATTGCCGGTTGGGCTGGACTGGCCCTTGCGGTCGTCCCGATTGAAGTAAAAATTGCGTGCGAGCACATTGATGCTGCTGCCTTCGATAAACCCTTCGGCCTTGTCTTCCACGGCCACAGCGGCCAAGGGCAGCGCGGCGCACAGTGAAAGGGGAAGGCTGTAATAACGGATGTGCATGTTTCGCTCCTCGGTATTGGCAGTGATCAGCTTCTTATGGAGGTGGGCGTTCTTATTGATCTGGCCCGGGCTGATAGTTGCAAACCGTGGATAACGATCAGGTGGCTTGAACATTACAATTCTGGAAACTCACCGGCATCTAACAAATAAGTAATGTTCTGGTGAACCTCATGACAGGGTGCGCTGGTTAGTCTCGGCACTGAACTTTCAGTCGAGGAATCAACCATGAACTTTTATCGCGTTGGCTTGGGTGTATTGATCGCAACGTTGTCATTGGGGGCGCTGGCCGAAAACGGCGGTGATCGCACCTTTGCCCTGATGATGGAGCGCAATGAAAAGGCCATGGCCGCCTATGCCGAAAAGCAGGGCAAGCCGGCGCCTCAAGTACAGGTGTATCGCTATGGCATGGATCTGGACATTGCCAAGGTGGTTAGTGTCACGCCGCCGATCCGCTCCTGTAACCCGGTGCCGTCGCGCATGACCTATGAAGACTCCAGCGGCGCCCTCAATACACTGGAGTATCAAGTCATGGGCGTGTGTCGAAATAACGGCGGTTAACGGCGTCAAAAAAAACAGTCGGGTATGGCACTGAAGTTCGCTTCAGAAAAGCCCCTCAGGGCCGATGCAGGTCAGATCACTCTCTCCAATTGACCATCGGTGCCTAATGTTCAACACCCGTTTGAAGCAGGAGCTGTCGGCTCTTCGCGAAGAATTGTCCAGCTTGCAGCAGGTCAAGGAGAGCCTGGAAAGCGAAATGTTGTGCCTGACGCTGGACGCCGATGGCCGGGTGGAATGGGCGAATGCCAATTTCCTGCAGGAACTGGCCTACCAGTCGAGCAACATTGTAGGGCGCCCTATTGAAGACTTGGTGCCGGCCCATGTGCGCCGGGATGAATTCCAGCAGCGCTTCAACAATGCCCTGCGCCGTGGCGAACACTTCGCTGGCACCGTGCGGCTGATGCGTGGCAATGGCCAGGAAGCCTGGCTGCGCTCCATCGTGCAGCCGGTGCGCAGTTCCGATGGACGCATCAAGCATTTCTCGATTTTTTCCAGCGACCTCACGCGCACCATCGAAGCGTCGCGTGAGCATGAAAACCTGATCACCGCGTTGGTACGCTCCACCGCCGTGATCGAGTTCGACCTGGGCGGCCATGTGCTCACCGCGAACGATCGCTTCCTTGCCGGCATGGGGTACAGCCTGGCGCAGATCCAGGGCAAACATCACCGTATGTTCTGTGAGCCGCAGGAATACAACAGCGACGAGTACCAGGCCTTCTGGAAGCGACTGAACAACGGTGAGTTCGTCGCATCGCGTTTCAAACGTGTGGACAGCCGTGGCCAGGTGGTGTGGTTGGAAGCCACCTACAACCCGGTGCTGGACGCCAACGAGCGGCTGTACAAAGTGGTCAAGTTCGCCACGGTGATCACCGATCAGGTCAACCGTGAACAGACGGTGGCCGACGCCGCGAACATTGCGTACAGCACGTCCTTGCAAACCGACAGCAGCGCCCAGCGCGGCACCACGGTGGTGACTCAGGCGGTCGAGGTGATGCGCGACCTGGCTACGCATATGCAACAGGCTGGTGAAGGCATCGAGGCGCTGAATGCGCAATCCCAGGTGATCGGCACCATCGTCAAGACCATCAGTGGCATCGCCGAACAGACCAACTTGCTGGCGCTCAACGCGGCCATCGAGGCGGCGCGTGCCGGCGAGCAGGGCCGCGGTTTTGCGGTGGTGGCTGATGAGGTGCGCCAACTGGCGTCACGTACCAGCAAAGCCACCGAAGAAATTGTCGGCGTGGTGCGTCAGAACCAGGACATGGCCCGCGACGCCGTGGCGCTGATGACCGACGGCCGCCTGCAAGCCGAGCAGGGCCTGGCCCTGGCAGCGGAGGCGGGTACGGTGATCGTGGAAATCCAGAACGGCGCCCAGAAGGTGGTCAGCGCCGTAGGGCAATTCGCAAACCAGCTATCGACCTGACCCGTAGGGCTGATGCTGAGGTGTCGTAGGTTTTTTCGTTTGAAGAGCCGATCTCAAGTCGCTGACTCAGCGCCCCAGCATCTTCACCCAGCGCGACGGCGGCATGCCGTAGGTGCTGCGAAACTGCCGGGTCATGTGACTCTGGTCGGTGAATCCGGCGGTCAAGGCTGCATCGACCAATGAACGCCCTTGGGCCAGCAGGCTGCGCACCAGATCCAGGCGGCGCATGGTCAGGTAGCGATAGGGGCTGGTGCCGAACAGAACACGAAAATCCCGCGACAACGCCCAGCGGTCACGGCCGGCGTGCTCGGCCATTTCATCCAGGGTGATGCTGCGGCCCAGGGCGCTGTGGATAAATTCCCGGGCGCGTTCGGCGGCCACGTAATCGAAGGTCTTGCGGCTGATGATGGCCCCGGCGGCAGTGCTGAGCGCGTGGGCCAGGTCGAACATCGCGTCCTGCTCCTGCAGTGGATCAATCGGGTGATCGAGGTTCTGCAGCAGCACTTCGCTGGCGCGGAACAGCCTGGGGTCGGTGGATAAACCACTGGGGATAAACGGCAGCGGCTTGCCGCCGAGAATCTGCTGGATCAGCGACGGCTCCACGTAGATCATCCGGTACTTGAAGCCCTCGTCGCTGCCAGCGTGGCCGTCGTGGGTCTCATCGGGATGGAGCACCATGGTCGTGCCGGGCAGGCTGTGGATCATGTCGCCGCGATAGTGAAAGCTCTGCACCCCGGACAAGGTACGCCCGATGGCGTAGGTGTCATGGCGATGGGGATCGAACGCAAAGCCCGCAAAGTACGCCTCGATACGGTCCAGGCCGCTGGCGTGCGGGGCGCGGTGCAGCCAGTCGAAGGTGGGGGTCGGTTTGCCCATGGTGGCTTGTCACAAAAAGAGAGGGAATTACGTTAACCCAGTCTGCATCGCCTGTCTGCCGGGGTCTTGTACGATTGTGCGGGCGGTGGGGGCGGCCTATGCTGGTGACCCTCATGGCTACTCTGTCGTTCAGTTGGTATTCCTGCGTGGCGCTGGTGTTTTCCAGTGCGCATATGGCCAGTCTCTACAGTCGCTCACGCAAATGGCTCGATCGTTTTGCCGGCGGTTGCTACGTGTTGTTCGGCGCACATCTAGCAAATCGCTGACGGCCCGTGGTAAGAAGCCTGACGTTTATTTGTGAGGTCGGGTCATGAGCAAGCTGCGGGTCGGTATTATTTTTGGGGGCCGTTCGGCTGAACACGAAGTGTCATTGCAGTCGGCGCGCAATATCGTCGACGCGCTGGACCGTTCGCGCTTCGAGCCCGTCCTGATCGGCATCGACAAGTCTGGCCATTGGCACCTCAACGACACCTCGAACTTCCTGATCAACCAGGAAAACCCGGCGCTCATCGCCCTCAACCAATCCAACCGCGAACTGGCGGTGGTGCCCGGCAAAGCCAGCCAGCAAGTGGTGGAAACCTCTGGCAACGACCTGCTGGCACACATTGATGTGATCTTCCCCATCGTCCACGGCACCCTTGGCGAAGACGGCTGCCTGCAAGGCCTGCTGCGCATGGCTGACCTGCCTTTCGTCGGCTCCGACGTGCTCGGTTCGGCGGTGTGCATGGACAAGGACATCAGCAAGCGCCTGCTGCGCGACGCGGGCATTGCGGTGACGCCGTTCATTACCCTGACCCGCAGCAACGCTGCGCGTACTTCCTTCGACACTGCGCTGAATAAACTCGGTCTGCCGATGTTCGTCAAACCGGCCAACCAGGGTTCGTCGGTGGGCGTGAGCAAAGTGGCGAAGGAAGCCGAGTACCACGCGGCGGTTGAGCTGGCCTTGGGTTTTGATGAAAAAGTGCTGGTCGAATCGGCCGTGCAAGGCCGTGAAATCGAATGTGCCGTGCTCGGCAATGAACACCCCATCGCCAGCGGTTGCGGCGAGATTGTGGTGAGCAGCGGTTTCTATTCCTACGACAGCAAATACATCGACGACCAGGCGGCCCAGGTGGTGGTGCCGGCGGCGATCAGCCCCGAGGCCAGCGAGCGGATCCGCCAATTGGCCATTGAAGCGTTTGAGGTGTTGGGCTGCTCAGGCCTGGCACGCGTTGACGTGTTTCTTACGGCAGACGGCGAAGTGCTGATCAACGAAATCAACTCACTGCCCGGCTTCACCCGCATCAGCATGTACCCCAAGCTGTGGCAGGCGGCGGGCATGAGCTACAGCGAGTTGGTAAGCCGCTTGATTGAGCTGGCGCTGGAACGGCATGCGGGGCGCAAGGGGCTGAAGATCAGCCGCTGACTTGCCACGCCTTGACGCGGATTTGTGGCGAGGGAGGCTGTGTGTTCATCAATCCCCCAGGGCTTCGCCTTCACGCCGAGGATCCGCGCCGCCGCTCAGCGACACCTTGCCCTGAGCATCCCGCGTGCGAACAATCGCCTGCACGCCGCTGGTCATCTCGATCTCGCTCAGCGCATGGCCTTTGTCCTTCAACGCCTGCTTCACGCCAGGGCTGAACAAACCGGCTTCCAACTCGGTAGCGCCGTTGCGGCTGCCGAAGTTGGGCAGGCTGATGGCGGCCTGTGGGTCGAGGTTCCAGTCGAGCATGGCCACCAGGGATTTGCTCACATATTCGATGATTTGTGAGCCGCCCGGTGAACCCACCGTGGCCAGCAGCTCACCGCTCTTGCGGTCGAATACCAGCGTCGGCGCCATGGCCGAACGCGGGCGTTTGCCGGGTTGTACGCGGTTGGCGACGGGCTGGCCGTTTTCTTCGGGGATGAACGAGAAGTCGGTCATCTGGTTGTTGAGCAAAAAGCCCTGAACCATTACATGTGCGCCAAACGCGGCTTCCACGGTGGTGGTCATCGACACGGCGCCGCCCCAGTCATCCACGGCCACCACTTGCGAGGTGGAGATGCGCAGCGGCGAACGGTCCGGCGCGTAAGCCACTTGAATGCCCGCAGGCTGGCCCGGTTTGGCGATGCCCATGCTGCGTTCACTGATCAACGTGGCGCGTTGGGCCAGGTAGTTCGGCGCGACCAGGCCAGCCACCGGCACCGGCGTAAAGTCCGCATCAGCCACATACAGCGCGCGGTCGGCGAAGGCCAGGCGGCCGGCTTCGGCGATCAGGTGCACGGCCTCGGGCATTGGCTCAAGCCCGGCAGGCGAGGCGCTCTTGATCGGTGTCATCGGTGCAATAGCCAGACGCGGATCGCGGGCTTCCAGGGCCTGCAACGTTCCGAGGATCTGCGCGACCGCAATCCCACCTGACGACGGCGGCGGCATGCCACAGATTTTCCAGCGTTTGTAATCGGTGCACAGCGGTTCACGCTCCTTGGCCGCGTAAGCCTTGAGGTCGGTCTGGGACAGGCTGCCCGGGTTGCGATTGCCCTGTACTTTGCGTGCGATCTCATAGGCAATCGGCCCGTGGTACAACGCGTCCGGGCCCTCTGTGGCGATGCGCCTGAACACGGCGGCCAGCGCCGGGTTTTTCAGCAGCGTACCCGCGGCTTTGGGCGTGCCATCGGCATTCAGAAAGTAGGCGGCCATCTCTGGCGATTGCGCAATAAAGCGGTCTGCTGCGATCAGGCTGTGCAAGCGTGGTGAAATCGCGAAGCCTTGCTCAGACAAGCGGATCGCCGGTTCAAACAGCTTGGCCCATTGCAGGTGGCCGCTCTTCTTATGGGCCATTTCCAAGGCCCGCAACACACCGGGCGTGCCCACCGAGCGCCCGCCGATCTGCGCGTCGGTGAAGGCCATGGGAGTGCCGTCGGCATTGAGGAACAACCGCTGCGTCGCCCCGGCCGGTGCCGTTTCGCGGCCGTCATAGGCGCGCACCTTTTCCCCATCCCACAGCATGATGAACGCACCGCCGCCGATGCCGGAGGATTGCGGTTCCACCAGGGTCAACACCGCCTGCATGGCGATGGCGGCATCAATCGCCGAACCGCCTTGGCGCAACATCGCGCGGCCGGCTTCGGCGGCCAGCGGGTTGGCGGCGGCGGCCATATGCCGTTGCGCGTGCTGCGTGCTCAGGTCGGTGCGATAGCCCGAGCCCAGCTCCGGTGCCGGTGGTTGTTCGTTGACCGGGGTGTGGCAGGCCACAAGGGCCAGGGCTGCGGCAATAACCGACAACTGACGGCGGGAAATCGAAAACACGTGGTGAACTCCGTTCATTTTGAGAATGATCTGTTGTCCCTGGTTGCTGCCGATTACAGGTAGATCGTGCCTTGCATGTACAACACGGCCTTGCCGGAAATGATCACTCGGTCGCCTTTGAGCGCGCAGCGCAATTGGCCTTTGCGTTTACCGCCTTGTTCCGCCGTCAGTGTTGTTTTCCCCAGGCGTGCAGCCCAGAACGGCGCGAGCGAGGTGTGCGCAGAACCCGTGACCGGGTCTTCATTGACGCCCACGTTCGGCCCGAACCAGCGCGAAATAAAATCGAACTGCGTGCCTTGGGTGGTTACTGCGATCCCGCGTTTAGGCAGGCCCTTGAGCCGTGCGAAATCCGGCGTCAGCGCAGCGACCTGGGCTTCGTTGGCCACCAGCACGATGTAGTCATCGGTGCTGAATACCTCGGCGTGCTCGATCCCCAGGGCACTCAACATGCCGGCTGGCGGCTCACAGGGCTGCGGCGTCTTGGCCGGGAAATCCATCGCCAACTCATCGCCATCGCGTGTCACCCGCAGCTCGCCGCTGCGGGTGGAAAAGCGCAGCACTTCGGGTGCATCGGGCAACTGATTAATCAGCACCCACGCCGCCGCCAGCGTGGCATGGCCACACAGGTCCACCTCGACTTCGGGGGTAAACCAGCGCAACTCGTAGAACCCATCACGGGGCACGAAGTAGGCGGTTTCGGAGAGGTTGTTTTCGGCGGCGATACTTTGCAGTTGATCGTCAGGCAGCCACTCGGTGAGCGGGCACACGGCTGCCGGGTTGCCGCCGAAAGGATGTTGGCTGAAGGCGTCGACTTGGTAGATGTCCAGTTTCACCGTGAAGCACTCCGTGTGGTGGGAGGCTGGACACTAACAGTGGCAAAGCAGGGCGTCAAAAGCGGCCTGCCTTGGGATAGGCCGTGTGGCCAGGTCATCAGAAATCCCAGCGTGTGGTCAGCATGAAGTGACGCGGCGCGCCGTAGATGGCGGAGTTATAGAAACCCACGTTGGTGTAGTAGTGCTTATCGAACACGTTGTTCAGGTTCAGCGTGGTCGACAGGTTTTTGGTGAATTGGTAGCGCGTCATCAAATCCACCACCCAATAGGACTCCTGGGAGAATTCATCGGTAGTGCCCTTGGGGCTGTTGTAGATGTCCTGCCACACCGTGTTCTGCCAGCGCAGGCCACCGCCGACGCTGACTTTGTCCAACTCGCCCTTGAGCTTGTAGATCGTGTACATGCTCACCTGGTCTTCGGGTTCGAAGGTCGAGATTTTTTTGCCGGCATCGTCGCGCACCACTTTGTGAGTGTAGCCACCTTGCAACTGCCAGCCGGGGGCGATTTCGCCGGACAGTTCCAACTCATAGCCCTTGGTCGTCGCGTCGGTGCCCTTGAAGGCAAAGTTGGACGGGGTTGGCGTCTGGTTGTTGTAAGCGTCGTCGGGGAGGGAGCGGTTGCTTTCCTTGACTTCGAAGTACGCCAGGCTGGCGTTCATGCGACCGTCAAGGAACTCGCCCTTGAGGCCCACTTCGTAGTTCTCGCCTTCGTCCGGGTCGATCAGCTTGCGGTCGCGGTCGAGGTTGTAGCTTTCCTGGGGCATGAACACATCGGTGTAGCTGACATAGGCTGACAGGTTTTCCGTGAGGTCATAAATGGCCCCGGCATAGGGAATGAAACGACCGGTTTCACGGTAGGTGTCGGTGCTGCCGGTCAGGGTGTAGTCGACCACGCGACCGCCCAGCAACAGTTTCAGGTCATCGGTGAGGTTCCAGCGGGTGGTGACGTACATGCCGGTCTGGCGGATGGTGTCGTCGATGACTTGCGAGGCCACGCCCCAGTCGGGCTTGGCCAGGTTGCCGTGCCAGTTGAAGTAGTCGACGAGGTTGGCCGTGGGGAAGGTTTCATCCCAGTAGCCCTTGCCCTTCCAATGGGCGGTGCTGATCGAGCCGCCCACCACCAGGTCATGTTCGCGGCCGAGGAAGTTGAACGGGCCGCTGAGGTACAGGTCGGCTGAATCGCTGGTGGTCTCGCCTTTGTAGCGCTGCGCGTTGATGTCTGCAGTACCGTCCGCTGCCGGCTGGTAGAACTGGATCGCGCCCAGCTGGGCATCGTAGCCGTTGAGCTTGTGGTCCAGTTGCAGCTTGGTCACCCAGCCGTCGCCGAGGTCGTGCTCCAGGTTCGCGAACACCGTGCGGGTGTATTGCTGCCAACTGCTCCAGTCGGTGGCATTGCTGAAAGACCGCTTGGCATCGTTGAGCGCACCCGAATAGTTGAACAGCGGGAAACTGCCGGACCAGGTCGAGCCTTTGGGTTTGCTGTCCTGATAGTCCGCGCCGACGGTGAGCAGGGTGTCGGGCGACAGGTCGAATTCAAGGATGCCGTAGAACACCGAGCTTTTGTTCGAGTAACTATCGATCCACGACTTGCTGTCCTGATACGCCGCCACGGCACGCCCGCGCACATTGCCGGTTTCGGTCAGCGGGCCGCTGACGTCCACTTCCGTGCGGTAGTTGTCCCATGTGCCGGCTGCCGTGGTGATGTGGCCGAGAAACTCCGCCGTGGGCTTCTTGCGCACCAGGTTGATGGTGCCGCCCAGGGAGCCGGCGCCGCTGAGCAGGCCGGAGGCGCCTTTGAGCACTTCGACGCGGTCATAGATAGCCATGTCGCTCAGGGTGTTGCCCGCCGAATAGGCCACGTTGCGCACGGCCGAGGGGATGCCGTCGTATTGGAAGTTGTTGATCGAGAAACCGCGCGAGTAGTAGTTGCTGCGGTCGGTGTCGTAGGCCGAGACGGTAATGCCGGGTGTGTGGCGCATCACGTCGTCGACGCTGTCGAGGGCGAAGTCGTCCATGTGCTGGCGCGTGACGACGCTGATGGACTGCGGCGTTTCACGGGGTGTGAGCACCAGGCGCGTGGCCGTGGCGATGGTCCCAGGTGTGTAGGAACCGGTCCCTTCGGTGACGGTGCCCAGTTGGTTGCTGATCACCGTGGTGGTGCCCAGTTGCAAGGCTGCGCCGGGCTGTTCGGTGCGGGTTAGCAGCACCGCGTTGGGACCGTTTCGCTCGAAGCTCAGCGGCGTGCCTTCGAGCAGTTGGGCCAGCGCCTCCAGGGCGGTCATGCGGCCGTTGACACCGGGCGATTCGACGCCCTGGGCCAGGTCAGCCGTGTAGGCAATTTGCAGCCCGCTCTGCACACTCAATTGATCCAGGGCATTGACCAGCGACTGGCCGGCGATGGCAAAACTGCGGGTGTCCGCCGCTTCGCGAGTGGCCAGCTGGCCCGCCGGTTCCACGGCAACCGCGTGGCTGCACGCCAGGCAAATGGCGAGCGCCAGGACGCTGCGGGCATGGGTCGGATTGAATGCTGGAAAGTGCATGTGAGCCCCGTTAGAAATAGGAATGATTTGCAAAGGCAAAGTTCTTGACGGGTTGAACCTTCGAAAGCCGTAAAACTTTTTTCGACGGTGTCGGGGCTCTGTGTCAGCGGATAACCAGGATGCCACCGGGCAGGCGCTGGACCTGGGTGGACGTGACTTTACTCAATGCCTTTACGATCGCCAGGGGGTCATCCAACTGGTAATTCCCGCTGACGCGCTCACTGGCGGCGGCATCGTTGAATAACAGGATCGGCGCCGGGTAATAGCGCCGGATCTCTTCGAGTACCTGCACCAGTGGCGCGTTCTGGAACGACAGCCGCCCGTTGATCCAGGCCATCTGCCGTTCACTGCCTTCCAGTGACAGCGGTTGCAACTGTCCATCGCGCAACTGTTGCCAGTTGCCCGCGTGCAACAGGCTCTGTTCGCCCTTGCGGTCGGCGAAGCGCACTTGGCCCTGGCGCACGGCGACGGTGACCCCCGAGCCGCGCTGGCTGACGCTCAATTGCGTGCCGACCACGGTCACGCTGGCCTCGGCGGTCTCGATGCTCATGGGGCGGTTGGCATCATGGGCGGCTTCTACGTAGAGCTCGCCGCGCAGCAACTTGATGCGTCGATGCGCGCCGTCGAAGGCGGTGCTGATTGCGCTGTGGCTGCCCAGCACGATGTGCGAGCCGTCTTCGAGGTCAAAGCGTTCCAGCTGCGCAACGTCGGTCATGTGATCGGCTTGCAGGCGCATCGGCACATCGGCCATCCAGCCGATGCCCAGTGCGAGCAACACGGTAGCAGCGGCGGCCGTCAAACGCATCCTGGGAGGCTTGGCGATTAGCGGGGCCGGGGGTAATTCGAGGCCGACGGCGAGGTCTTTCAAGGCCTGTTCGAAGGCGCGGTTTTCCCACAGCGTATCCAGTTCTGCATACGCGCTGGCGTGCCGGGGATCGGCCGTGCGCCACTGCTCAAAGCGCTGGCGGGTGATGAGGTTGCGCGCTGTCTCATCGCGCAGCGCGAACCAGTCGGCTGCCTGCTCACGTACGGCATCGGGAATGTCGGGGCGATCAATCATGGTAGGTCGTTTGCTTGACGCAGGCGGTGAGGGCTTGGCGCAGGTCCTTTTCCACCGTGCTCAACGATACCTGCAGGCGCTGGGCGATCTCGCCTTGGGACAGGTCGTGCAGTCGATGTAAAACCAGGATTTGTTGCTGGCGTTTGGGCAAGGTAGCGAGCACCTGTTGAAACTGCCGCAGTTGCTGCTGGCCCTGAGCCTGACTCTCCGGCCCGGGCGCCGTCGTGGGCACTTCGACCACCAGGCTTTCGGCCAAATGGCACTCATAGCGCCTTTTGCTGCGCACACTGCGCAAATGGTCAAAGGCCAGGTACTGCGCGGTTTGATAAAGAAACGGCTTCAAGTGTTCGATGGGGCGGGCGTACAGCGCCTTGGCTACCTTCAGGTAGGTTTCCTGGGCCAGGTCCTCCGCCTGGTTCGAACAGCCGACGACGCGCGACAGCATACGGATTAACGCACTGCGCTGCCCGATAAAAACGGCGCTGAGTTTTTCCTGATCCCCTGGCGTCCCTGTCTCCATGGCCCCGATACCTTACTGCTGCGTTGCGCGAATAGCAGGCATACTAATGAGAAGTTGTCTCATTTGATAGGGCGCTGGGTGACTATCGCCTCAGGCTGCGTTCGTAGGCGGCCAACACCGTTCGCTCCGATTGCACAAGGTAGGCATCCAGCATGACAGTCGCCTCGTCTGGCCGGCCCTCCTCAACGCACTGCAGTATCGAAGCGTTCATATTGAGAAACGGCAAATGTAAGAACTGAGGGTCGTTGAGCAGCCCGAACGCCAGCCGCAATTCAGCCGAGATCTGACCGTAGAACACCAGCAGGCGCGGGCTGTCGGCCAGTTCGACGATAGCGGTGTGGAACATCATGTTGGCCGTGCCGACCGCGCCCCAGTCTTTCGCTTCGCGCGCACGCACGCCCAATTCGACCGCCTCGCGCATGTGCAGCGTGCCTGGATGCTGGGGGTAACCCTGTGCGATCGCCTTGCACTCGATGAAGCGGCGCACCCGGTAGATGTCGATGATCGACCCCATGTCCGGTTCCGCCACCGTGACGCCGCGGTTGGGTTCGTGTTTGAGCAACCCTTCACGCGTCAGGACCCGGAAGGCCTCTCTCAACGTGTTGCGCGAAATATCCAGGTTCTCGGCCAGTGCCGCTTCTGAAAGGCGTTGGCCGGGCACGAGCTCGCCTTCGACCAGCATCCTGCGAATTTCCTGGGTGATGGTTTCTCCCAGTGATCTTGGCAGGGCGGAAGAGGCGTCGTTCATAAAAAATCCTAGGTGAGAAAACCGCTCCATTATTCCATCAGAGCGGGTGAGTGGCACAAGGATGACGCGCGTCGTATGCGTCATTAAGTAGCACATGCGCGGTATGAGGTAACAATTTGGTGCCAATCGCTCAACTATAGGATATGGATTGTTCAACAAGAATGCCTTGATGAATCTACATTTCAGGGTGTTTGCCTGGGTCTTGGCATGCTCATTGCTCAGTCAAACTACCTCTCACTGTAGGAATGATGCCGTGACACAGACCCCTCAAGCGTTCACAAAAGCGCGGCGCGCTTCGTTGATCGCCGCGATTTTCATGATGGCGACGTCTGCCATCGGCCCTGGATTCATCACCCAGACCGCCACGTTCACGGCCAAGATGGGGGCGGCATTTGCGTTCGGTATCCTGGCGTCGATTCTGATCGATTTCGTGGTTCAACTTAACGTCTGGCGTATCGTTTCCCTGACTCGAATGCGTGCCGCAGACGTGGCCAACAAAGCGATTCCAGGCAGCGGTTACCTGCTGGCAGTGCTGGTGATTTTCGGTGGGCTGGTATTCAACGTCGGCAACATCGCCGGTGCCGGGCTGGGTCTGAATGCGCTGATGGGGCTTGATGCAAAGTGGGGCGGTGGCCTGAGCGCCCTGCTGGCTATCGGCATCTTCCTCTCTCACCGCGCCGGGTTGGCCGTCGACCGGCTGATCGTCGTGCTGGGCGTGGTGATGATTGGCTTGACGCTGTTCGTGGCCTTCGCCTCCAACCCGCCTCTGGGTGAAGCCCTCTACCAGACCGTCCTTCCGGACCAGATCAACTTTGCCACCATTACCACCATTGTTGGAGGCACGGTCGGTGGCTACATCACCTATGCGGGGGCTCATAAACTGCTGGATCGCGGTGCTACCGGCGTCGAAAACCTCCAGGCTGTGACCAAGGCGGCCCTGAGCGGCATCCTGGTCACCGGCCTTATGCGCTATATCCTGTTTCTCGCCATCCTTGGCGTTGTTGCCAGCGGCGTCGTCATCGACACCTCGGGGCAGGGCGCCAATCCGGCTGCACAAGCCTTCCAGGCAGCCGCGGGACAGATCGGCCTGCGCATCTTCGGCCTCATCCTCTGGGCCGCCAGCATCACCAGTGTGATCGGTGCCGCGTACACGTCCATTTCCTTTATCACCGTATTCAAGCCGGACATCACCGAGCAGAGTCGCAACCGTGCCACCACTGTGTTCATCGCCGTATCGCTGCTGATCTTTGTTCTGTTGGGCACCGCGCCTGCCGCACTGCTGCTGTTTGCCGGCGGGTTCAACGGTCTGATACTGCCCATCGGCCTGAGCATCTTTATCTACGTCGGCTGGCGCCGATCCGACCTCATGGGCGGTTACCATTACCCACGCTGGCTCTTGGTCCTGGGCGCTCTGACCTGCCTGCTGACCTGGTACATGGCGATCAAATCCGTTGTGCCGATCTTTGCCATCCTCAGCGTCGCCTGAGCCGGATAACGAAAAAGGAGTTACGTGAATGCCAACGATAGATATCAACAGCGACCTCGGCGAAAGCTTCGGCGCCTGGAGCATGGGCGACGACGACGCCATGCTCGATGTGGTAACCAGCGCTAACGTCGCCTGTGGTTTCCACGCCGGCGACCCTGCAGGCATCCTGCGGACACTCAAAGCCGCCGCCGCAAGAAATGTCGCCATTGGCGCCCACGTTGCCTACCCGGACAAGGTGGGTTTCGGTCGACGGAACATGGACCTGGCCAGCGATGAACTCACCGCCGACGTGATCTACCAGATCGGTGCGCTGCAAGGCCTGGCCAAGGCTGCCGGCACCTCGGTGCGTTACGTGAAACCCCATGGCGCGTTGTACAACACCATTGCCCACGACCGTCGCCAGGCGCTGGCGGTGATCGCCGCCATCCGTGCCATTGATCCCACGCTGACCCTGGTGGCGTTGGCTGGCTCCGAGCTGATTGAGTGGGCACGTAACGAGGGCTTGCAGTGTGTCGCCGAGGCCTTCGCCGACCGTGCCTATACGCCGCAAGGCACCCTGGTTTCGCGACGCGAGCCGGGCGCCGTGCTGCACGATCCGCAGCTTGTGGCTCAACGCATGTTGCGCCTGGTGCAAGACGGCACCATCGAAGCCATCGACGGCACGCTCACCCGAATCCAGGCCGACTCGATCTGTGTCCACGGCGACAGCCCTGCCGCCGTAGCGATGGCTCGCGAATTGCGCCGAGTGCTGGAGCAGGCCAACCTGTCGCTGCAACCGTTCGCCGGAGGTCGTCCATGAATACGCTCGCCCGCGCCCGCCGAGCGGCCATTGCCGCTGCCCAGGACGCGCGTCAAACCTACCGTGGCGGGCTGGTCACCCCCACGGCCGGCATCGCGCCGGGCATGACCCAGGCCAACCTGATCGCCTTGCCGCGCGAATGGGCCTACGACTTTCTGCTGTACGCCCAGCGCAACCCGAAAGCCTGCCCGATTCTCGACGTCAGCGACGCGGGCAGCCCGCGAACACTGCTGGCTGAAGGCGCCGACCTGCGTACCGACATCCCCCTGTATCGCATCTGGCGGGACGGCAAGCTGGTCGAGGAAGTCAGCGATGCCACCCAGGCTTGGGCCGAGCACGACGATATGGTGGCGTTTTTGATTGGCTGCAGCTTTACCTTTGAAACCGCCTTGCAAGAAGCCGGCATCGAAGTGCGGCATATCGCCGATGGCTGCAACGTACCGATGTACCGGACCAACCGCGCTTGCCGTCCGGCGGGACGTTTGCAGGGTGAAATGGTTGTGTCCATGCGCCCGATCCCGGCCGATCGTGTGGCCGAGGCCAGTGGCATCTCCGGGCGTTATCCGTCGGTCCACGGCGCTCCGGTGCATATCGGAGAGCCCGCGCTACTGGGCATCCATGACCTGAGTCGACCCGATTTCGGCGATGCCGTGCGCATCGAGCCCGGCGAAGTCCCGGTGTTCTGGGCCTGCGGTGTGACGCCACAGGCGGCGGTGGCGGCGTCGGGCGTGCCCTTCGCGATCACCCACGCCCCTGGCCACATGTTCATTACCGATGTGCCTGACAGCACCTATCACGTCTAGGAGTCTCCCGTGCGTTTTCTACCGGTCAACCTGGACACCCTGCTCGTCGAATTGAACGATCTCGACGAGACCTTGGCTTTGTTCGACGCCCTGATGGCGGAGCCTATTGCGGGCGTGGAAGAAATTGTGCCTGCTGCGCGGACGCTGCTGATCCAGTTTCGCCCCAGCGCCATCGAGCGTCAGGCGCTGGTCGATCGTATCGCCGGCCGGGACCTGAGCCAGCGCCGCGAGGGCGAACAGCGCCGCGTGGAAATCCCCGTGCATTACAACGGCGAAGACCTCGACGAGGTCGCCACGCTGCTCGGCATCAGCCGTAACGAAGTGATACAGCGCCACACCGCCCATGACTACAGCGTGGCCTTTTGTGGGTTCGCGCCGGGGTTTGCCTACCTCACGGGCGGCGCCGGTTTCCAGGTGCCGCGCCGACAAACCCCTCGCACCCGCATACCGGCGGGTGCCGTGGCGCTGGCCGGGGATTTCAGTGGCGTCTATCCGCAAGCCAGTCCTGGCGGCTGGCAGATCATCGGTGTCACGCCCCTGCAGATGTGGGACCTGAACCGCACCGAGCCGGCCCTGCTGCGCCCTGGTTATAAAGTGCGCTTTACCGACGCCGGCCCGCTCCCGACCAACGGCCTGCCAACCCCCGCTGCGGCACTGCGTCCCGCCGCCCCCAGCGGTGCTTATCTGGAAATCATCCATCCTGGGTTACACAGCGTCTTGCAGGATATGGGACGGCCCGGCCAAACCGGTCAAGGCGTCTCCCGCTCTGGTGCGCTCGACCTCGGCGCCCTGCGCGCCGCCAACCGCGCGGTGGGCAATCGCTCGGACATGGCTTGCGTAGAGTCGGTACTTGGCGGCTTGAGCTTCGTTAGCCATGGCCGTGCGGTGATAGCGATCACCGGTGCGCACACGCTGGTCACCATCACCAACGCCACTGGCCTGCAATGGCCGGCCAGCAACTATCAACCCATCGAACTGGACGTGGGTGACCGTGTCAGTCTGGGCGCACCGCTGGCGGGCCTGCGCAGCTACCTGGCCATTCGTGGCGGTTTTGATGTCACGCCGGTGCTCGGCAGCTTGTCTACGGACACGTTGGCCCAGGTCGGCCCTGCGGCACTTGCCGCTGGTGATCGTCTGGGCTTCACCACCCTGACCACGGGCACCAGCGTATCGCTGACCGAAGCCCCGGCCTTTGAGCTGCCGACGGCGACCCATATCGTTACCCTTGATGTGGTCATGGGGCCGCGCACCGATTGGTTTACCGAAGACGCGATCCAGCGCCTGAGCAGCCAGCTCTGGCGCGTGACCTCGCAGTCCAATCGGGTGGGCATTCGCCTGGCCGGTGATGCGCCGCTGACGCGCAGCAACCCTCAGGAACTGCCCAGCGAAGGCACCTCCGTCGGCGCTATCCAAGTGCCAGCCAGCGGCCAGCCCGTGCTGTTTTTGGCCGACCATCCGTTGACCGGTGGCTACCCGGTGATCGCCGCAGTGGCGACACACCACTTGGACCTGGCGGGGCAGATACCGATCAACGCGCAGATTCGCTTCAACCCCCTGGGCGGATTCCACGAAATCCGACCCAGCACAGACGCCTCTTCTTCAACTGCCGATGCGAAGACAACTCCATGAAAAAATTATTGATCGCCAACCGTGGTGAAATCGCCGTCCGCATCGCCCGCGCCTGTCGCGACTACGGTGTGCAGTCTGTCGCGGTGTATGCCGACGCGGACATCGACGCCCTGCATGTGCGCCAGGCGGACGAAGCGTTTTCGCTGAATGGCCAACGCCCGGCAGAGACCTACCTGGATATCGAAAAACTCCTGGCCATCGCCAAACGCAGCGGCGCCGATGCCGTGCACCCGGGTTATGGTTTTTTGTCGGAGCGCGCCGACTTTGCTCGCGCAGTGATCGCCGCTGGCTTGATCTGGGTGGGTCCCAACCCAGAGACCATCGACGTGCTGGGGGACAAGGTCGAAGCGCGGAAACTGGCCCAGCAGGTCGGCGCACCTCTGGTTGCGGGTACACCCGGACCTGTTGAAAGCGCCGCCCAAGTGCTGGCCTTTGCCGAGCAGCATGGCCTGCCGATTGCCATCAAGGCAGCCTTCGGCGGCGGGGGGCGCGGCATGAAAGTCGCGTGGCGCCTGGATGAGGTCGCCGAGCTGTTTGCCTCGGCCGTGCGAGAAGCCGAAGCCGCCTTTGGTCGCGGTGAGTGTTTCGTCGAGCAGTTCCTC
This sequence comes from Pseudomonas sp. LG1E9, assembly GCF_003290225.1. Lineage (NCBI taxonomy): Bacteria > Pseudomonadati > Pseudomonadota > Gammaproteobacteria > Pseudomonadales > Pseudomonadaceae > Pseudomonas > Pseudomonas sp. LG1E9. Next base: position 1,537,633 of record NZ_CP029983.1, read on the forward strand.
GACCGCCCTCGGCACATCGAAGCGCAGATTCTGGGCGACAAACACGGCAAGGTGGTGGTCGTCGGCACGCGTGACTGCTCGCTGCAACGACGCAACCAGAAGCTGGTGGAAGAGGCGCCCGCGCCTTTTATCAGCGATGCGCAGCGCCAGCGCATTCATCAGTCCGCCCACGATATCTGCGCCAAGGCCGGCTACGTCGGCGCCGGCACGGTGGAGTTCCTGCTCAGTCAGGATGGCACCTTGTCGTTTCTTGAGGTCAACACGCGCTTGCAAGTCGAGCACCCGGTGACCGAAGAAACCACCGGCGTCGATCTGGTGATCGAGCAACTGCGCATCGCCGACGGTTTCCCTTTGTCGTTCAGCGAGACGCCAACCCCACGCGGCCATAGCTTTGAGTTTCGTATCAACGCCGAAGATGCGGGCAAGGGCTTCTTGCCGACACCGGGGCAAATTACCGAGTTTGTGCCGCCCTCGGGCCCGGGCGTGCGCCTGGACAGCGGCGTGACCAGCGGTTCACGCGTGCCCAGCACCTTCGATTCGATGATGGCCAAACTGATCGTCAGCGGCGCCACCCGCGAACAGGCTATCGCCCGTGCACGCCGGGCACTGGCTGAATTCAACATCGAGGGCATCGCATCGGTACTGCCTTTCCACCGGGCCGTGATGGATCATGCCGACTTCACCGGTGCCGATCGCTTCGCCGTGCACACCCGCTGGATCGAGACCGACTTCGCCGAACAGATCACCATCGCGCCGCGCAACGCCATGTCGGCCGACCCTGACGTGCTGCGTACCTTTGTCGAGATCGACGGCAAGCGCCATGAGCTAGGCCTGCCTGCGGCCCTGTTGCGCGGTGTCAGCCTCAATGCCGCCGGTCCCGCCAGCGAAAGCACAAGCGCACGCGAGGCGGTTGATCCGCACGCGGTACTGACGCCGGTAGCAGGCAACCTGCACACCTGGGTCGTCGACGATGGCGAATCGGTCAGTGCCGGGCAAGTGATCGCGGTGGTCGAAGCGATGAAGATGGAAACATCGATTCTGGCCCCCTGTGCGGGTGAACTTCAGATTGCCAAACAGGCGGGTGATTACTTTGAAGCCGGCTCCCTGATCGGCCGTATCAACGCCGCCAGTTGATTCAACTGCTTCTTTCGCAGGCCTTACGCGCAACGGGTTAATCACCCGTTTGCCGCGTGCTTAATCGAGGCTTTCAGAGAGCACGCGTAATGTGAGAGGCGGATCTGGATGAAACTCCAGACACAAGAAAGCCCGCACTAGGCGGGCTTCTTGAGGTGATTCACAGACTGCTGTAGACATCTATGGATCGGTACTTGGTGGCTACGCAGGGACTTGAACCCCGGACCCCAGCATTATGAATGCTATGCTCTAACCAACTGAGCTACGTAGCCAAGTGGCGCGCATTATTCGCGTAGAACGCAAATGCGTCAAGCATTTTTGTGAAGATTTTTTCTACGCTTTCAATTGTTTAACGAAACTGAGGGTGTTGCGTGACTGCCAGCCTCTGCTTTCGTGATGTCTGGACAGTGGTGGGGGCCTGGCAACATTGGGGGCGCCGGCTGGAAACAGGTGGAGTCCGGTTGGGCAGATATCCCTGCCGCCCAACGTTTGGCCTGTCAGCCAGTCTTACGGTTGAAACGGGTTTTGGGTGGCGCGCTTGAGCTGTTCGCGCGCGCGCGACAAGCGTGAGCGGACTGTGCCGATAGGGATGTCCAATACGTCGGCGGTGTCCTGGTAGCTGCCGTCGGTTTCCAGCGATGCGTATAGCGTCTTGCGCATTTCCGTTGGCAGATGGTCGATGGCGCTCAGGGTGTTCTCCAGGCGGCGGTTGACCTCAAATTCCCAATCCAGGTTGTTGTTTTCTGCCTGGCCATGCCACAACGACTCATCAAATTCGCAATGCACAGGTTTGGCATACATGCGCCTGAAATGATTGCGGATCAGGTTCTGTGCGATGCCACACATCCAGGTGCTGAGCGATGCGTTACCGCAGAAGCGCTCGCGGTTGCGCCATGCTTCCAGGTAAGTCAGTTGCAGAAGGTCATCCGCATCTTCCGGGTTGAGTACGCGTTTGTGAATGAAGCGTCGGAGTTTTTTCTGCTGTTCGTCTGTCAGGTGATGCATGAATTGAGGCGAGCTGCCAACGAGGTGAGCTAAAGCTTCAATGGGAAGATTCATGGTTTTTTCCTCAGGGTGAACGGGTCGAAATGCTTTCGACGCAAAGCCCTGTAGCACTGGCTGTGCCAAACGGAAGATCTATGTAAGCAGCTGAAATATATGAATAAAAATATTTTATCTGATGCTGGTTGCGCAGTTTTTTGCAAAAAACCATGGGTGTTTTGTGCCGGTTTTTTCAAAAGTTCAGGGTGTGAATAAAAGTGGAACCGTCTCGGGGTTTCTTGCCACACAAGCACACACTCTTCTTATCTCGGCACGCCCATGAACGTCGAAATCACCCCTGAAGTGCAAAAGAGCCAGTATCTGGATCAGCTGGGTCCCAGCACTGGGATCGCACCCCAGACGCTGTCGGCTGCGACGGGCATCGATGAACTGGCCAACGTGTTCAGCCAGGAAGCAATGCGTAACAACCAACCGTTGGGCGAGCGTACGTTTGAGGTGCGCGTGCCGCCCATCGAGCAGTTCAAGCGGCTCTACAGCCTGCTTAGCCTCCCCGCTGATGCAAGCCTTTCCGCTGTTGCGCGTCGGATCAGGATGCAACTGCTGCAACGGCCCAGCGTTGACACAATAGTGGAGCTGACTGGCCGTGATCCTGCTTGCACGTATGTGGTGCTCAAGCATGTCCTGACCCAGGCCGAAGGTGAATTGCGCGAGACCGAAGCCGGGCTGGCCCGAGACGCGCTGGCCAAGTTGGAGGTTCGCTACAAGGGCGAGATCCAGGCCGGGCTCAACATCGCCATGACGCTGCATGCGGCCAGTGGTGATCCGCAGGAGTGCCAGGCGGTGCGGGCGCTCTACTACGCGAGTGTGGTGCAGCGCCAGTCCCTGGCTCGCATGATGCAGGCCTTGCTGGGCGTGTACGGTGGCGACCGTTTCGCCGCAGGGCTCATGGTGATGCGCAAGGCCTTGGCGGACGATATTGCGGCACACACGCCGTCGGTACCCACGGCGCAGTTGCGTACGTTGTTACTGGGCCTGCAAAGCTGCGGGCAGTTGAGTGCGGTGCTCGGTGCATGCCAGATGCTGATTCAGCGCATGAGTATCGAGCAGGACTCGGTCAGCCTGCTGCAGCGCCTGCTGGGTTATGCCGGCAGCGGCATCGCCCCTGCGGAGATCCAGAGCCTGGTGCAGGAGTTGGCTGGTGACAAGTCATCGGTTTCTCTAGTGTTGCTCAATGCGCTGTACCCGTTGTTCCAACAATTCCCTATCGCGTTGTGGAGTGATCAGCGTGGGCGTCAGGAGGCCCTGCACAACTTTTTGCTGGTGATGGATGAGTTTGCTCGTATCGAACGGGGCTCTGCCTACGTGGCAGGCTTTTCGAGGGACCGGGCGTGACCGCACTGGCGGTCATCAATAACGTGCTGCTCAAGGTGGCACGGCGTGCGGAGGTGCTGGGCGCCGTGGTGGTCATGGCCATCGTGTTTATTTTTATCGTGCCTTTGCCCACCTGGCTGGTGGATATCCTTATTGCACTGAATATTTGTATCTCGTGCCTGTTGATCGTGCTGGCGTTGTATTTGCCGGGGCCGTTGGCGTTCTCGTCGTTCCCGTCGATTTTGCTGTTGACCACGATGTTTCGTCTGGCGCTGTCGATCGCTACCACCCGCTTGATCCTGCTGGAACAGGACGCCGGTGAGATCGTCGAGGCCTTCGGCAATTTTGTGGTCGGGGGCAATCTGGCGGTGGGGATGGTGATCTTCCTGATCCTGACACTGGTCAACTTTCTGGTCATCACCAAAGGCTCGGAACGGGTCGCCGAAGTCGCGGCGCGGTTCAGCCTGGATGCGATGCCCGGTAAGCAAATGTCTATCGACAGCGACCTGCGCGCCGGGCTGATTGACGGCGGGCAAGCGCGGGACAAGCGCGAGCAGTTGTCCCGTGAAAGCCAATTGTTCGGAGCCATGGACGGGGCGATGAAGTTCGTCAAGGGCGACGCCATCGCCGGTTTGATCATTGTGCTGGTCAACCTGCTGGGCGGCTTCTCCACGGGGATGTTCCAGCACGGCTTGAGCGCTGCCGAGTCGATCTCGCTGTATTCCGTACTGACCATCGGTGATGGCCTGATTGCGCAGATTCCTGCGCTGCTGATCTCGCTGACGGCGGGCATGATCATTACTCGCGTCGCACCGGACGGCCGCAAGGGCGTCAGCAATATGGGCGCCGAAATTGCCCGGCAAATGACCAGCGAGCCCAAGAGCTGGATGATTGCTTCGGTCGGAATGCTGGCGTTCGCGATAGTGCCGGGCATGCCCACACTCGTGTTTATCTTTATCTCGATTATGACCGGGGCTCTGGGTTATTACCTCGCGCGCAAGCGGCAGCAACAAGCGCAGCCCGAAGCCCAGGCAGCCGAAGCGGTGCGCCCTGAAGAGAACGGCAGTGAAGACCTGCGTGGCTTTGATCCGTCGCGGCCTTACTTGTTGAAGTTTCCCCCTGCACTGCGAGGGACGCCGCAAGTGACGGACTTGATTCACGGCATCCGCCAGGCACGCAATGCGCTTGTCGCTAACATCGGGCTCACGTTGCCGCCATTCGAGGTCGAGCTGGATGATTCGCTGGCCGACGATGAAATGCGGTTTTGCGTGCATGAAGTGCCGATGATCAAAGCCTCTGTCGTCAGCCGCGTGGCGGTAGAGCGCAAGGCGCTGACTGTTGAGCTGGAAGACGCCCAGGAAGGGCTGGCCGAGCGTGATGAGCAGGAATGGGTCTGGGTGAGGCCTGATGATCCGGTGCTGGATGATCAGCAGTTGGAGCGCTTCAGTGCAACGACCCTGATTATTGAACGCATGAAGCAAGCGATGATGCTCAGCGGACCGCAGTTCCTGGGTATTCAGGAGAGCAAGTCGATCCTCAGTTGGCTGGAGCACAACCAGCCCGAACTGGTGCAAGAGTTACAACGCATCATGCCGCTTTCGCGGTTTTCAGCGGTATTGCAACGACTGGCCGGTGAAGGCGTGCCGCTGCGCGCAGTGCGGCTGATCGTCGAGTCGCTGATCGAATATGGCCAGCATGAACGTGAGCCGGAGGCATTGGCCGGCTATGCCCGTATTGCCCTCAAGTCCCAGATATTTCACCAGTACAGTGAAGCTGATGGCCTGCACGTGTGGTTGTTGTCACCACAGAGCGAAAACACCTTGCGCGAGGCACTGCGCCAGACTCAGACCGGGGTGTTTTTTGCGCTTGACGATGAGAGCAGTGCAGCGCTGGTCAGCCTGCTCAACCAGGCTTTTACCTTACGTCCAAAAACCAAAAGCGTGATGTTGGTAGCGCAAGACTTGCGCAGCCCTCTACGTACCCTGCTGCTGGAGGAGTTCAACCATGTTCCGGTGCTGTCCTTTGCTGAACTGGGAAGCACCTCGAAGGTGAAAGTACTCGGACGTTTCGACTTCGGCCAGGACGAACTGATGCGGGGTGCCGTGGCGTGAGTGCCCATCCATGGTCAGTGTCAGGTAGGGCTCGATGATGTTTGAGCTACGTGTGCTGGACGGTTTACACCAAGGCGCTGCGTTGCCGTTGTTTGGCGACGAATGGAGTATTGGTGCCCATTCAGATGCAGATTTGGTGCTCAATGATTCTGGGATCGCCGAGCAGCATGCGCGGTTGCGGTTTATCGACTCGAACTGGTCGGTACAAGCCGAAGCCGGTCTGCTGCGCGGCGCTGATGGACAGGTGCTGGCCCAGATTGCGAGGCTGGAAGTCAGCGTACCGTTTCTGGTGGGCACGGTTCGGCTGTGTGTCGCCCTGGCTGATCATCCCTGGCCCCAGGCACCAGCGCCAGCTCCGGCGGCGGTACCGACATCATCGCGCCCGAGCGTCGACCCTGTGCGAACACTCACGTTGTCGTCCATCTCGCACTCCCAGCAAAAGCGCCTGCTTAGCCTGGTGTTGGTGGTGACGATCATCATCATGGCGGTGGGCATGGCCTCTACGGGGGAGCGCGAGGCCCAGGCTTCGCTGATGCCTCCTGAGGTCAAGAAAAACGAGCTGGGTTCGCCGTTCGAAGTGCGCCAGCAGTTGCTGAAGATGCTCAACGAGCGCGAGTTGGATCATCGCGTCAGCTTGCAGGTGATCAATGGCCAGGTTGCCCTCAATGGGGATGTTTCCCAAGAGGATGTGGACTTGGTGGCGCGCATGCTCAGCCGCTTTGGCGAGCAGTTTGACAGTGACGTTCCGGTGATCAGCCGTGTCCGGGTACGCGACAGCGCACCGCCGTTCAGGATTGTGCAGATCGTTGGCGGGCCGAACGGTCATGTGGTGCTTGAAGACGGCGGTCGGCTGTTTGTGGGGGACGAATTGGATGGCTTGCGTCTGGTCTTGATCGATAACAGCAAAGTGATTTTCGATGGCGCACAGCGCTATGAGGTGCGCTGGTGAGTACGGACCTGCAAGCGCGCCTCGATGCATGGCAGCAGCGCCAGACACAATCGCTGGTGAGGTTTTCGCCGGTGAAGATGCGCGGTCGTATCCAGCGCGTCAACGGCATGCTGCTGCAATGCCGGTTGCCTCAGGCGCGTATCGGTGACTTGTGCCAGGTAGAAAAAAAGCCAGGCGAATACATGCTGGCCGAGATCATCGGTTTTGATCAGCAGGATGCGGTGCTCAGTGCCCTGGGCAACCTGGAAGGTGTGCGCGTGGGCGCCGGCGTGGAGCGCCTGGGTGTGCCGCATTGCGTGCAGGTCAGTGACGCGCTGCTGGGCCAGGTGCTGGATGGTTTTGGACGGCCGATTACGGGGGATGGCCCCAGTGCGTTTGCCGAGGCTGATGCGCCTGATGCAAGCCCGGTGTTATGTGAAGCGCCCTTGCCCACCGACCGGCCGAGGATCAACCGCGCGCTGGCCACGGGTGTGCGCTCGATCGACGGCCTGCTGACGCTCGGCGAAGGCCAGCGTGTGGGGTTGTTCGCGGGGGCCGGTTGCGGCAAGACCACCTTGTTGGCCGAGATCGCCCGTAATGTCGAGTGCGATGTGATTGTATTCGGCCTGATCGGCGAGCGGGGCCGGGAGCTGCGTGAGTTTCTCGACCACGAACTGGATGAGCAGCTGCGCTCCAAAGCGGTACTGGTGTGTGCCACGTCCGATCGCTCCAGCATGGAGCGCGCCCGTGCGGCCTTTACGGCAACCGCATTGGCGGAAGGTTTTCGACGCAAGGGGAAGCGGGTGTTGCTGCTGATCGATTCCCTGACGCGTTTCGCCCGGGCCCAGCGCGAAATCGGCCTGGCCGCCGGCGAACCCTTGGGGCGCGGTGGTTTACCTCCGTCGGTGTACAGCCTGTTGCCACGGCTGGTCGAGCGCGCCGGCCTGACCCGTGAAGGCGTGATCACCGCTATCTACACGGTGCTGATCGAACAGGACTCCATGAACGACCCCGTGGCCGATGAGGTTCGTTCGCTGCTCGATGGGCATATCGTGCTGTCACGCAAGCTGGCCGAGCGCGGGCACTACCCGGCGGTCGATGTCCTCGCGAGCCTGTCGCGGATTTTGAGCAATGTCGCCGAGCCTGACGACATCCGTGCCGGGACGGCGTTGCGGCGCCTGTTGTCGGCGTACCAGCAGATCGAGTTGATGCTCAAGCTGGGTGAGTACCAGCCCGGCAGCGATGCCCTGACCGACCTGGCCGTGGACAGTCGTCAGGCCGTGGACGATTTCCTGCGCCAAGACTTGCGTGAGCCGGCGCCACTCGCGGCTACGCTGGACCAGCTCAAGGAGCTGACTGCCTATGTCCCTTTCTGAATCAACCTATTCGAATGTGCTGCTGGATGAAGTCGAGACCTTGCGACGCCTGCGCCGGCATCGGGCGGACCGGGCCGAGCGTGCGCTGCGTGAAGCGAAGCGGGCTCAGAAAGCCTTGCTCGCACATATCCAGCAGGCCCAGGCCGCCCTTGAGCAAGCCCGGGAGGAAGAGGCCCGGCAAAGCGCCCAATTGCTCAGTCAGCATCAAGGCCAGGTATTGACCCTGCAGGCGCTCAAATCCTGGGGCGCGCAGGAGCGCTCATTGTCTGCCACGACTCGGCGCGACCAAGGTCAGCTGGAAACGCTACGGGGGCAGCAGGAAGAAAAGGAAGCCCGCGTCGACAGTACTCAGAAACAGGTTAGCGAGTGTCTGCGTCAGGTGGAAAAACTGCAGGAGTTATCTCTTTTACTGCTCCAGGAGTCGACATGACCCAGGTTTCAACCAAACCCACCGAACGCCCACGACAGCGCGAGCCTAGAGAGGGACATGAGCCTGGTGCTGGCGTCGTGGTGCCGTGGGAGCAAGGGCGGCTGTTTGCCCAGTTGTTCAGCGATAGCGATGAAGGTAGCGGGACGCGGGGTGGCTTGTCGGGCATGAAAGAGTCGATGACGACTTCCATGATTGAGGCGCTTGCGGAGCAACTGGCACCTCGCGTGATGGGCAGCGCGCAGTGGCCGCTTCAGGCGGTGTTGTATTTGCCGCGGCTGGGACGGATCAACGCCAGCGTACGCCGTGAGCAGAACGCCTGGAGCATTGATCTGGAAGCGGAAGATGACGCCACAGCGCGTTGGCTCAGGGGCACGCGCCAACAGTGCGAAGGTCGATTTGCCGCCGCGCTGGGGCAGCCGGTCAGCCTGTTTATACCCAACGCCGGGTCGGCATGATGATGCCGCAGTTGATATTGCCTTTGGTCAACGGCGATACGGTTGCCGCACGCCGTCGATTGGGGCGCGGCTTGCGCCTGCCGTTCCACGTGGCGGGGCAGGGCGGTGTGTTGTGTCTCGAACCAGGGCGCGCGCCTGCCGGGGTCAAAGCCGTGTGCCTGGAAACCGTATGCGGGGTGCTGGCGCTCGCTGAGGCCGGGCCGTTATTGAGCTTGCTGGGTGAGTGCCCGGTGACGCTGGCCGAGGCTGGCAACGATGCAGAGTCCTGGTTCTGGGCGCTGTTTCAACATCATCTCAGCCCTCAGGTGCTGGCCCTGCTGGGCTATGTGCGCTTGCTGGAGACAGAGCGCCCCACCGGGTTTGGTTGCCGGCTCAGCGTGACCCTGGGGGCGTCGCGTGTCACGGGCTATATGTGGTTGTCGGCTGAAAGTTTCCTGGCGTTGTGTGATGCGGGGTCTTGGCGCGCCATGGGCGCTCCGATGCCTGGAGCATTTCAACTGCCAATTGCCGTGATCCTGGGACGTTTGCAATTACCCATTGCGCAGGCACGCAGCCTGCGGCCTGGCGACGTGCTGATCTTTGAGCAGTGCTTGTTTCAAGCCCACGGCAATGGCCATTTACAGGTCGGCAGACAGCGGCTGCATGGCTGCATTGATGACGACACCGGGCAGCTGCGTCTGACCCTTACTTCTATCGAGGACACGTCTGTGGACGAGGAATTTTCAATACCCCCCTTCTCAGGGCATGAGGAGGATGAGCCCATAGTGGATGTGTTCGGCAACGAGCCGTTCGATGAGTTGAGCATCGGGCTGAACGTACGCTGCGGAACGTTGAACCTTACTCTGGGTGAGTTGCGTAACCTCGCCCCCGGCGCGGTGCTGGGGATTGCCGGATACGCCCCAGGAATGGCCGGCCTTTACTATGGGGATCGCCCTATTGGCCAGGGTCAGTTGGTGGAAGTCGACGGGCGCCTGGGCTTGCAGTTGTCTCGCGTGATGGTCGGTCGATGACACTGCAGGGGATAGATCCCCTCATTCTAGCGATGTTCCTTGGGGCATTGTCGTTGATGCCCATGCTGTTGATCATCTGCACATCGTTCTTGAAGATTGTCATTGTGCTGATGATTACCCGCAACGCCATCGGTGTGCAGCAGGTCCCGCCAAGCATGGCCATCAACGGGATCGCGTTGGCGGCCACGCTGTTTATCATGGCCCCGGTGGGGTACGAGATCGCTGAGAGCGTCAAGGCTTCGCCCCTGGACATGACTAACGTACAGACGTTTCTGCAGACCGGGAATGAGGCAATCAAACCGCTGCGTGCATTCATGCTGCGCAACGTCGACCCGGACGTACTGACCCATCTGCTGGAAAATACCGCGCGCCTGTGGCCTGCGCAGATGGCGCAAGAGGTGCAGCGCGAGGACCTGATCCTGTTGATACCGGCCTTCGTGCTGTCGCAACTGCAGGCGGGGTTCGAGATCGGCTTTCTCATCTATATCCCCTTCATTGTGATCGACCTGATCGTCTCCAACCTGCTGCTGGCGCTGGGGATGCAGATGGTCTCGCCCATGACCATCTCCCTGCCGCTCAAGTTGCTCTTGTTCGTGCTGGTGTCTGGCTGGTCGCGGTTGCTCGACAGCCTGTTCCTTTCCTATCTCTGAGGGGCGTATGGAACCGATCGTACTGTTCAAGCAAGGCATGTTGCTGGTGGTGGTGCTGTCGGCACCGCCGCTGATTGTGGCGGTGGTGGTGGGCGTGCTGACGTCGCTGGTGCAGGCGCTGATGCAGATACAGGACCAGACGCTGCCCTTTGGTATCAAGCTGGTGGCCGTGGGTATCACGTTGATCATGACCGGCCGCTGGATTGGTGTGGAGTTGATTCAACTGATCAACCTGACGTTCGAGATGATCGGTCGCTCGGCCCTGAATTGAGGTTTTGCCTGTGCTGCTGTATCTGGAGTTCCTGCCCAGCCTGATCATTGGCATGGCGCGTATCTACCCCTGCGCCTTTCTGGTGGTCGCGTTCTGTTTTCAGCATATCCGTGGCATGCCACGGCACACCATCGTGATGGTCATGGCGCTGATGCCTGCACCGGGTATTCATGCGGCATTGGAGGGCCACGACTACTCAGGGCTCATGCTCGGTGGCCTGGTGCTCAAGGAAGTGGCCCTGGGGTTTTTGTTGGGCGTTTTGCTTTCTATGCCGTTCTGGATGTTCGAGTCGGTAGGCGCACTGCTCGATAACCAGCGCGGCGCCTTGGCCGGCGGCCAGCTCAACCCTTCGCTGGGGCCGGATGCGACGCCCATCGGGCATTTGTTCAAGCAGTTGGCGATTTTTCTGTTGATCGTCAGCCTGGGGCTGGGCTCCCTGACTCAGGTGATCTGGGACAGTTACCTGATCTGGCCCCCCACGGTGTGGTTTCCGCTGCCGGCGGCGAATGGCATGAGCGTATTTGTCGACCTGCTCGCGGATACCTTCACGCACATGATGCTCTATGCCGCACCGTTCATTGCAGTGCTGCTGTTGCTGGAATTCGGCATCGCGTTGCTGGGGGTCTACAGTCAGCAGTTGCAGGTGAGTTCGCTGGCGCCACCGGTCAAGAGCCTGGCGGGTATCGGAATCCTGCTGTTGTACTTTGCGCTGCTACAGGACTTGATCGTCGGGCGCATGAGCCAGTTGGGCGACCTCAAGCACTCGCTGGGCCTGCTGTTCAAGGCGGCGATACCATGAGTGATTCCGGCGAGAAAAAACACCCGGCATCTGCCAAGAAGCTGCGTGACCAACGCAAGAAAGGCCAGGTTGCTCAAAGCCAGGATGTGGGCAAGTTGCTGGTGCTCACCGCCATCAGCGAAATCGCGTTGTTCACCGCCCAGACCAGTTTGCAACGGTTCCAGCAACTGATGATGTTACCGATGTCCCGCCTGAATCAGCCTTTCGTGCGAGCGCTGGAGGAAGTGTTGGCCGAAGGCCTGGTGGTGTTTTTCTCGTTCGCCCTGCTGATGGCCGGTGTTGCGATCATCGTGAAGCTGATCAGCAGTTGGATGCAGTTCGGGATACTGTTTGCTCCGCAGACCCTGAAGCTCGATTTCAACCGCCTGAACCCCCTCAGCCAAATCAAGCAGATGTTCTCAGCCCAGTCGCTGATGAACCTATTGATGAGCATCGCCAAAGCGTTTCTCCTGGGATTGATTGTGTACGTGGTGGTCTGGCCTTCGTTGGGAACGTTGATCAACCTGGCCAATAGCGATCTGCAAAGTTACCTTCTGGCGCTGATTGCACTGTTCCGTCACCTGCTGCACGCGTGCCTGGGGTTGCTGCTGGTGCTGGCTCTGATCGACCTGATATTGCAGAAGCACTTTTTTGCCAAGCGCATGCGCATGACTCAGGTCGAGGTCGTCAAAGAGTATAAGGATATGGAGGGCGACCCCCATGTGAAAGGGCAGCGCCGCTCGTTGGCGTACCAATTGGCCCAAGAGGAACCGAAGGTCAAGCTGCCCAAGCTGGAGGAGGCCGATATGCTGGTGGTCAACCCGACGCACTTTGCCGTAGCGCTTTACTACCGCCCCGGCAAAACACCGTTGCCCTTGCTGGTGGACAAGGGCACTGATGCCAACGCTCGCAAACTGATCCACCGCGCCAAGGCGGCCGACGTGCCAGTGATCCAGTGTGTTTGGCTCGCTCGCACGCTTTATACGAAGAAACTGGGCGAGAACATTCCGCGCGAAACCTTGCAAGCCGTCGCGTTGATCTACCGGACCTTGCGCGAGCTCGATGATGAGGCCAAGCGTGAGACCCTGGAGTTGCCAGAGCTTGAGCAACGTTGATCAGCGGGTTGAGCCCGTGTCCAGGGCTTGCAGGCTGGCCAGTGTCAGCATCCGGCTGAGGACCCTGTCCGCAGCGCGGGTTGTTGCAGGCAGCGCGTGCCAGATCACCAGGGTGTCCTGGGCGTCGAGGTAGATAAAACAGCCATCGAACGCCAGCGCTTGCTCAAAGCGTCGTTCCAACGCCTGCTGCAATTGCCCAGTCTGCAGCGCTTCGCGAGCGACCAGCAGTGCCACCCCTGGTTGGGTGCCTGCGTTCTGTGCGCACACCGTTATACCAGGGCCGAGCGTAAGGTGAGCGGCAGTGCCGCCCACCAGGTTATCGAGGAAGACCTGACGCTGATGGTCGTCCAGTATCCCCGGAGTACTCATCGCTCCAGCGACACCGTCTGATAGTCCGCACGCTCCCCGGCGGGGCCGGGTTCGACGCGCATTTGAGGCGGCCACCAGATCACCAGCTTATCCTTGGTGGATTGCGGGCGTGAGCAGGAGTCGCCCTTGCAGGTCGGTGTGCAACCGGTGGCGAGCAATGCCGCGCCGATCAGGGTGACGTACAACAAGCGGTGTTTCATGGCGTGGCCTTCTGGATTGGAGAGAGCAAGGAGGGGCGTGGCACGCTGAGGTGTTCATCCTTTACCACCGGTCGCATGGCGATAAAGACCTCGGCTTCTTCACCTGGCTTGAGCCAGGCACGCGGCCAGACACTCACGGCCAACGTCTGCGAGTTGCTGCATTCTTTTTCATCAATGCGCACATTGCGCGTGAACTGGTTGCGCAGCACCACCACCGCGACGTTGTAATCCGGTCCGGCATACCATTGGCTGCGTTCGGTATTCAGTGCCAGCAGGTCACGGGTGTTGCACAGGGTATCGAGCCCCAGTGGCATCGGCGCCGCCTTGAAGGCCTTGGGGACTTGCCCGCTGACCAGATGGGCCAGTGTGCTGGTGATGTCGCTGCGCTTGATCACCGGTTGGTGCGGGTTAACGCGCCTGGCCAGCGGCGTGAGGGCGGCCTGCAGTTCGGCCTGGTCGGCCTGGGGCAAGTAGCGTGACGGGTCGGTTTGGTCACCAATGACACGCGGGGTGAGGATGAACAAGCGCTCACGCCGATTGTTCTGGCGCTCGGTCGAGGAGAACAGCACCTTGCCCAGCAGCGGAATATCACCCAGCAACGGCACTTTGTTTTGCTTGTCGCTGCGCTCGGTCACGTGGAAGCCGCCGACCACCAGCGAACGCTTTTCCGCCATCACGGCCTGGGTGCTGACCTTGCCTCGGCGCACGTCAAGGTTGTTCGGATTGGGGTTGGTCTCGTCGAAATTGCCGTCTTCAATATCCACCACTAAGTGGATCTGATGGCCGCCACGGCTGGTGATGACGCGAGGCACTACCTGGAAGCTGGTGCCCACGGTAACCGGCAAAATGGTTGCATTCTCTCTACCGGGCGTCAGGTACTGCGTGCGGTTGAAATCGATGACTGCCGGTTGGTTTTCCAGGGTGAGCACGGAGGGGTTGGAGACCATGGTTGCCAACCCCTTGGCTTCCAATGCGCGTATATCGGCATAGAAGCGGTCACGGTTTTCAATCGATAGTTGCGATGAGGTGCCCGGCGAGACATTGGCGCCGCCGCGAAACCGGCTGTTCTGAAAGCCCCAGTTCACCCCGAACTCGCGCAACTGCGTGCGCTCGATATCGAGGATGATCGCATCGATCTCAACCAGTTTGCGCGCAACGTCGAGCTGGCTGATCAACTCCCGATACATCGCCTGACGCTCTGGCACGTCGTAGATCAGCACGGCGTTGTTACGCACATCCGCCTCGACGCGGATCCGGCTGCTGGCGACCGGAGCTCGCGGGGTCAAGGTCGCCCCCATGTCCATTTGCGCCGGGTTGGCGTTTGCACCAAGCATTTGGCCCAACAACGGGTTGCCCAGGCGCGGCACGTTTGGCGTGAGAGGCGACGGCTGGGCGGCAGGGCGCTGGCCGAGCCCCGAGAGAGCAGAAGAGGAGCGCGGTTCCAGCAGCCCGCGCAAAATGCTGGCGACGCCTGGAACGTTGAGTTTTTCACCGCGGTAATCCACCAGGCGGTCTGTGGCATTGGCGAACTTCAACGGGTAACTCAGCACGCTCTGTTTTTCATCCGCAGAGCGGCGTTGACTGCTGAATTGCTTGATCTGTTGGATATAGCTCTTGGGACCGGAGACGAGTACGACACCGTCTTCCGGTAGCTCGCCCCAGCCGAAACGGCTATCGAGCAATCCGATATCGGTCAGCGCCTGTTTGAGGTCGCTGATCGTCTCCGAAGACACCTCCAGCCGCGCGGACTCCTGCTGGTCCAGCGTGCTGATGTACAGGGTGTTGTTGTAGAGATACCACTGGAAGCGGTGCTCAACGCCCAGCCTGTCCAACATGGACTGCGGGGTATTCGCGCGGATCTTGCCGTTGACAGTCCCCTCCAGCAAACCCTCGATTTGCAGTTGTGTGCCGAAGGTCTGGCCGAAGTCTTCGAGCACTTCCCTCAGGGGTTTGTGTTCGGCTTCATAGGCGTAGGCGGTGTTTTTCCATTCGGGGGGGATGGCGGCGAGGGTTGGATACACCGGAGCCAACAAGCAGGCGACAGTGATCAGGCAACGCCATTTGGTACGTAGCGAGAAAGTTTCATGCGAGTCAATGCGTAAGCTGTTGTGCTTATGGACCTTGTTATACATAGATGCTTCTCTGATTAGTACAGTAACGAACGTAACGAGGTAGGCGTGAACGGGGGCGCAGACCTTTTCAGCCGCACAGCGGTGTCTCGCCATGTATCACGTTGATTGAGTAGTGATTCGACACTCCTGAGCAGATGCGATTCGCCAAGTGCAACCTTGTCGTTTTGAATAAGCCACAGCGCACCATTGGTAGGGGCCTGCGACAGCACGCCTTGAAAATGATTGAGGCTGGCAGCGCCTATTCGCAGCCAGGATTGCAGGTCTGTCTGGGTGGGTTGATCTGGAGTGAGTTGGACGCGCAGTATCACCCTAGTTTCCTGGCGGCTGAGGACGATTTCGTCTTTCCCTTCAAACAATTTGATGTATTCTTTATCGCTGTTCAACCAATGAGCAACGAGAAATTCAAAGTCACTGGAAACTATCAAAAGTTGTCCTGAGTATTTGATGGTTGATACGCCCCTGCTCCTGATACGCGAAATCGGAGTAGTGCTGTTGGATCAATAGTCTGTTGAAAAAGTCTAAGTCGCCAGTCTCCATGGCCTCCTCAGCTCCTTTTTTTTGTGCCGTGTAAGCTTTTTTACTGTTTTGCAGAAGGTTAAGGGGTAAGTCTTTAAAAAAGTCCATGGAGGCTTACTCTTTCTTTATGTAGTGGTGTAAAGGTTTGATTCAGTTCCGTTCACAGAAAATATGCACGTAATATTTAAGTGATGGAGGCGCTTTAGTAATGCTATTTGTCGTGCTTGAAAAATATATCAAGCATTGAGTTCCAATCGATACAGAAGTCACCCTCGTCTGTTTTCAGTATCAGTGTTTGAGGTGGAATTGCCTCGTCTGCCTGTAGAGTCCAGCGCGCAGCACCATGAATAGCCAAATACTGTGTTACAGCGTCGATTTCTGTAGGACTGCAGAGTAATTTCGCATTTATTTGCGGCATCTGACTGACCAACAACTTTTTTACGAGAACCGTCAGGCGTTTGGATTCGATTGTCTCATCAAGTATGCAACTGATCGCTTGACGGGTGATCATGCTTGCATAGTATTCGAGACTTTCAAGTATTTTTTCATGTTCACGTTCCCAGCGCTTGAGTTGGTCATCCGCTCGTTGCCAGATTTCCACAGTGGTTTTTTTTAGCAGCGTTTTACATTCTTCTTCGGTTAGTCTTCTCAGTTCGTGAGCCTGTGCTTTAGCATGCTCCAAAAGCTGATTAGCCTTCGTGATGTCTGCCACCACTTCATGAGGGATTAGTGGGAGTGGAAGCCTGGTACCGTTCTTGTGCAACTCAATTTTGTGCAGGCAGAGCATCGTTAAACTCCTGACCGTGCGAGTCATGAACTGTGTCGTGATTTTTCATAGATGTGACACGCCAGACAACGGCCTGCCAAAGAGTCGCGATCCGGCTGTGCGTGTTTTCGACTAATGGAGCTTTTTTTTCTATCTCAAGCACTCGCGTGCAGGGGAAGCGTAATCGAATGCGCTGCCAGATAGTGGGCTCTACCCAGGCGCGCAGTAATTGCAAAGGATCATCGCCGGTTGGAAGTATGTCAGGGCTGAGTGCTTTAGAAAGTCTCGTGCACCATAGATGGTGATCTTCACTCAAGGAGTGGGCTGTTCCAAGGTTAACGATATTTTGAATCAATGCGAGCGCGAGATCGAGTTGTTCGGTGGAGGCAAGCGCAAGTCGATATACGGTATGGTGGGGCGGGGGAGGCAAGCAGGGAACAATGCCCATAAGTTTGTTTGGCGCCGAGGCTCCAATGCGAAGAGTCAGGTCAATCTCCGGGTGTAAAGACTTCCAGTCTTCGTGGGAAGATTTCAAGGGAAATGCCCACCATTGAACCCAGGCCAGTTGTTCAGTCATTACGTGATCGGAACTAGGAACCATGGAAAGGTCCAGTTGGTAAATCAGCCGTAGACTTTTCTTGCGGTAGTGGGCGTCGCCTATTGCGCCAAAATAATGAACCAACCCCCGTTAAGATCAGACTGGCCAATGCAACAATAGCGCTTGTCCACCAGAAGCCAAGATCATTTGCTGGGATTAGGAAAGGACCGAAATAGGCCAACCGTCTTTGCTCCTGATAAGCCGCAGCAGGTACGAATATCACAGTGAGTTTTTGTTGATTGTCCACTGCTGTGGTCATTCCCGGAATGCTGCTTGCGACCATTCTGCGAACTCGCGCACGGATATTATCGGGATCAAGGCGAGGGTCGTGCTTGATGAATACCGAGGCTGATGCGGGTTGGACAGGTTCTCCCGGTGCGATACGTTCGGGCAATACGACGTGTACTCGTGCAACGATCACACCGTCGATGTTCGACAATGTCGCTTCAAGCTCTTGAGATAAGGCGTAGATGTAGCGAGCGCGCTCTTCTAGTGGCGTAGAAATAACGCCCTCTTTACGAAACGTATCACCCAATGTGGCACGAGCAAGTTTGGGGAGACCTACGGCCTCAAGGGTGCGTACAGCGCGGCTGATATCGCTCGTATTAACGGCTACAGTAACACCATCCTTGGTAGAGATTTTTTGTGCTCTAATATGTTTATCTGCCAGTTCTGCTACGACTTCATTTGCTTCCTGTTCGGATAATTGGCGATGGAGTTCTACGCGATCACTGCAACCGTTCAATATAAATAGAAAAGAAAGAGACAGCAGGGTTGTTTGAAGTCGACTCATGCTTTTTTCTACTGGAGGTTGCATATTTTGTCGATGCATTGGGTCGTTTTGCCAAGGCTCTTTACGAGGATTTGTGACATGAATAGTGTATTGGAGAGCTCGTTTGGATACTTTCTCATCGCATCCCTGTCGATCTGTTTGCTTAGAGTTTTTAGCTGTTTGGTTATCTTGGCTTTTGTGGTGTCAAACTGTTCTGATGCTGCAATCAACAGGTTTGACGAGTCAAGTTTTTCATCTGCGATTCTCGACGATGTGGAGTGGCCGAGTTGTGATGAAAAAAAACTAATATCTGTGTCAGCTGTGGCATGGTCAGGCGTTTTAATGGGCTTATAAAGATCAGCATGCTCCATTATTTCATAATCGGCTATAAGCATTTTTAATCCGGTTATATGAGTGGTTCAGGGGGAGGGTGCATTGAATTTCTTGAGCCTGTTGCGTCACCTCCTCGGTTGATAAACCGAGGAGGCGATTAAGTTACTGCCTTTTTTGAGCAGAGGTTGAATAGTTGTTATCGTATTTAACTTCGTTGTTGAGTCGCATGCCCTCAATTTGCAACGCTTTCGCTTTTGCAGCTTCTGCCTCTACGCTTCCGCCGCCCGAAGCTCCGTAACCTCCTTGATCTCCGTAACCTGTACCGTAGTTATAAGGTTGAACTAAGTTGTTGATACCTGAAGTCATGGTGACTCTCCACATAATAGGTTTGCGGTTGCATTTCTTTAACCAGTGCTCAACTAGAGTGGTGCCTGGTATATCGCGTTACATCCTGAGCCTGGTATCACTCTGTGGCATACGTTGATACTTCGGTTCCTGGCAGTTTGAATATTGAATATTGCTAATTGTTTCTTCGGTCTGAATGATGTGTGAGTCCTGGTTTTGCGGCTGTTATTACGGGATTTCGAGTTGTTTCATCCGATAATACAGCGTGCGCGTTGCAACGCCCAATTCGGCAGCCGTCAAATCCACGTTGCTGCTGTGTCGTTGCAGTGACTCTTCAATCAGCGATTTTTCGATTTGTTGAAGCCGTTTTTTGAGATTCATTTTAGTTGCCTGATAGCTGATCATAGCCTCCGAAAAGGGCGGGAGCCCTAATACGAAGCGTTTGGCTGTCGAGCGTAGTTCACGAACGTTTCCAGGCCAAGGATGGCATAACAACTGTTGAAGCAAAGCGTTTGGGGGGGGGGGAGAAGGGCATTTAAAATTCTCAGCCTCTTGCTGAACCATGTTCAAAAAAAGCGAAATTATTCGGTCTCTACGCTCCCGCAAAGGGGGGAGCTGGATGTTGACTACGCTCAATCGAAAATACAGATCTCGCCGGAAAGCCCCTTGCGTGACCATGGCGTACAGTGACTGCTGTGCTGACGCAATGATGCGCATGTCCACTGGAATAAAGCGGGTTGAACCCAGTCGCTCCACACCCCGCGACTCCAATACCCGTAATAACTTGGCTTGAAGTGATAACGGCATGCTATCAATTTCATCCAGATATAAGGTGCCCAAGTGCGCGGATTCGATGAAACCTGCACGTGATTGGACGGCGCCGGTATAGGCGCCGCTGTTGACACCGAACAATTGGCTCTCTGCTAGGCTCTCCGGGATGGCAGCGCAGTTCACTGCGACAAAGCCTCCTCTTCTTCCCGACAAATCATGTATTCGATGGGCCAAGGTATCCTTGCCGGTGCCGGTTTCCCCTAATAAGAGTATGTCAATATTGAGTGATGCCGTGTGGGTAAGCGTGCTTTCAATATCTGGTATGTCAATGAATGAGATATCCGGTTCGGCTTTCCTGTGGCAGAAGGTTGACATTAAATAAGCGCCTCGTGTTGTTATTGCGCCAGGTAAATTAACGTTAAGCAAGCATGGGGCATGGGTTGATAGTATAAAAAATACTATGTCGAATTAAGGTAGGAATTTGCTGGTTTTGTGTAGGAAGAGTTTGAAGTTGCTTGATTAAAGTTGAATTGGGTAATCATCGAGATTACATAGTTGAATAGGGTTGTAGGAGAAAAGCTTGAGAGGCGGTATTTGGCGGGAGTGTGACAATTTTTATATTTACTTAAAGCTCGGCCACAAAAAAGCCGACGCACTGCGTCGGCTTTTTTGTGTGTTGCAATAAGCGCGTGTGAAGGCTACACGTTAAAGCGGAAGTGCATCACATCGCCATCTTTAACAATATATTCCTTACCTTCCAGGCGCCATTTACCCGCTTCCTTGGCACCGGCTTCACCCTTGAATTGGATAAAGTCGTTGTAGGCGATCACTTCAGCGCGGATAAAGCCTTTTTCGAAGTCGGTGTGGATCACGCCTGCAGCCTGTGGCGCGGTGGCGCCGACCTTGACGGTCCAGGCGCGGACTTCTTCGACACCGGCGGTGAAGTAGGTCTGCAGGTTGAGCATTTCGTAGCCCGCACGAATCACGCGGTTCAGGCCAGGTTCTTCCAGGCCCAGGGCCTCAAGGAACATGTCTTTTTCTTCGCCGTCATCGAGTTCGGCGATTTCCGCTTCGATCTTGTTGCACACTGGCACTACGATCGCGCCTTCTTCGTCCGCGATGGCTTTTACCACGTCGAGCAGGGGGTTGTTCTCGAAGCCGTCTTCAGCGACGTTGGCAATGTACATCACCGGCTTGGTGGTCAGCAGGTGGAAGCCCTTGATCACGGCCTTCTCGTCGGCGCCCATGCCCTTCATAAGGCTGCGTGCCGGCTTGCCTTCGGTGAAGTGTGCGATCAACTGCTCCAGCAGGCCTTTCTGGACCACTGCGTCCTTGTCGCCGCCCTTGGCGTTACGCGCGACTTTCTGCAGTTGTTTCTCGCAGCTGTCGAGGTCGGCGAAGATCAGTTCCAGGTCGATGATCTCGATGTCGCGTTTCGGGTCGACGCTGTTGGAGACGTGAATCACGTTCTCGTCTTCAAAGCAGCGGACCACGTGGGCGATGGCATCGGTTTCGCGGATGTTGGCCAGGAACTTGTTGCCCAGGCCTTCGCCTTTCGACGCGCCGGCTACCAGGCCTGCGATGTCAACGAACTCCATGGTGGTCGGCAGGACGCGCTTGGGATTGACGATGGCCGCCAAGGCATCCAGGCGTGGATCCGGCATCGGCACGATACCGCTGTTGGGTTCGATGGTGCAGAAGGGGAAGTTCTCCGCCGCAATACCGGACTTGGTCAAAGCGTTGAACAAGGTGGATTTGCCGACGTTGGGCAGGCCGACGATGCCGCAATTGAATCCCATGGTGTTTCCCCTCGGAAAAAAGTCAGGCCTTCTGGCTGTGCAGGTTTTTCATCGCGCGGTTCCATTCCCCGGCGAAGATATCCGGCAGCACGCCGAGGGCAAAGTCGATGCTTGCATCGAGTTTTTCCTGTTCGGCGCGTGGCGCACGACCCAGGACGAAATTTGAAACCATACTGGCAACGCCTGGGTGGCCAATGCCGAGCCGCAGGCGGTAGAAATTATTCTGATTACCCAACTGCGCGATGATGTCGCGCAGGCCGTTATGCCCGCCATGCCCGCCGCCGAGCTTGAGCTTGGCAACGCCGGGTGGCAGGTCCAGTTCGTCATGGGCCACCAGGATTTCTTCGGGTTTGATCCGGAAGAAGCCCGCAAGCGCCGCGACAGCTTGGCCGCTGCGGTTCATGTAGGTGGTGGGAATCAGCAGACGAACATCCTGACCCTGGTGCGAGAAGCGCCCGGTCAGGCCAAAATACTTGCGATCGGCCGCCAGGTTTACACCTTGGGCATGGGCGATACGCTCAACAAAAAGGGCCCCCGCGTTATGCCGGGTCTGTTCGTATTCGGCGCCTGGATTTCCCAGGCCAACGATCAGTTTAATGGCAGTCACGACAGGGGCCCTTCCTTTGGAGTTGTGGATAACATCGCCGCGAACTGAGTGCGGCGAAAGTGGACGACAGGAGCTCACTTATCCAGAGATAAACTTCGCGTTGTCGCCCGCTTTCTCGCTACGTTCCGGTCCGCGATGTTTCCTCAAGCTCCGGCAATACAGAGTGAATTACTCTGCAGCGCCTTCTTCAGCTTCTGGAGCAACGCGTGGAGCGTGTACGTTTGCAACAGCTTTGTCATCACCGTGAGCCAGTGCAACGAACTCAACGCCTTTAGGGGCCTTGAGGTCGGACAGGTGAACGATTGCGCCGATTTCCAGAGCCGACAGGTCGACTTCGATGAACTCAGGCAGATCTTTCGGCAGGCAAGTTACTTCGATTTCGTTCAGGACGTGAGAGATCTCGCCGCCTTTCTTGACCGGAGCTTCTTCACCAACAAAGTGCACAGGCACGATAGCGGTCAGTTTCTGACCGGCTACAACGCGTACAAAGTCAGCGTGCAGAACGTGGCCCTTGGACGGGTGACGTTGCAGGGCTTTGATGATTACGTTCTGCTTTTTGCCGCCAACGTTCAGTTCGATAACGTGGCTGTAGGCAGCATCGTTTTCGAGCAGTTTGGCAACTTCTTTAGCCAGCATGCTGATGGATTCAGGGGCTTTCTCGCCACCGTAAACTACAGCTGGAACCAGGCTTGCGAGACGACGCAGGCGGCGGCTCGCACCTTTCCCCAGGTCGGAACGCACTTCAGCATTCAGAGTAAAATCGTTCATGTTGTATCTCCAAAATAACCACATTCGCCCCAGCGTTTGCGACCAGCGCTAAAGGCGATATGGGCAAAAAAGCCCCGCCCCAACAGAATGCTGGGGCGGGGCGCTTTTCGTCAGTGAGGTGTTCCGAAGGTTTGACCCTTAGCGGAACATCGCGCTGATCGATTCTTCATTGCTGATGCGGCGAACCGCTTCGGCAACTACCGGTGCGATATCCAGTTGACGGATACGCGCACAGGCTTGTGCAGCAGCGGACAACGGGATGGTGTTGGTCACCACCAGTTCGTCCAGCACAGAGTTCTCGATGTTCTCGATCGCTCGGCCTGACAGCACAGGGTGTGTGCAGTAGGCGAAGACTTTTGCTGCACCGTGCTCTTTCAAGGCTTTCGCCGCGTGGCACAGGGTGCCGGCGGTGTCGACCATGTCATCAACCAGAATACAGGTACGCCCTTCGACATCACCGATGATATGCATCACTTCAGAGTGATTGGCTTTCTCGCGGCGTTTGTCGATGATCCCGAGATCAACGCCCAGGGATTTGGCAACAGCCCGTGCACGCACGACGCCACCAATGTCCGGGGACACGATCATCAGGTTTTCAAAGCGCTGATCTTCGATATCGTCCACCAGTACTGGCGAACCGTAGATGTTATCTACCGGAATATCGAAGAACCCCTGGATTTGGTCAGCGTGCAGGTCAACCGTGAGAACACGGTCGATGCCTACCACGGTCAGCATGTCAGCAACGACTTTCGCGCTGATAGCCACACGTGCGGAACGCGGACGGCGATCCTGACGGGCATAACCAAAGTAAGGGATTACAGCTGTGATTCGAGTCGCTGAGGAGCGGCGGAAGGCATCAGCCATCACGACGAGTTCCATCAGGTTATCGTTGGTCGGAGCGCAGGTCGGCTGAATAATGAAGACGTCTTTACCGCGGACGTTTTCATTGATCTCGGCTGTAATTTCGCCGTCGGAAAATTTACCGACAGAGATGTCACCGAGAGGGATATGCAGCTGACGTACGACACGTCGAGCCAGATCGGGGTTGGCGTTCCCCGTAAAGACCATCATCTTGGACACGCGCAGTACCTAGAGGCTGAGGGTAACCTGGATGAGTATTAGAAAATGGCAGGGGCGGCTGGATTCGAACCAACGCATGGCAGGATCAAAACCTGCTGCCTTACCGCTTGGCGACGCCCCTGTATCTGTTGCAACGAGTACCCAGTACTCGGTTCCTTTTAGAGCAGACTTTGCAGCTTGCGATGCAACATAGAAACGTTGCTTCCCTTTGCTACAAACCCTGTAAGGGTCTCTGTAAGAAGGGCCGAGACTTTATCAGCTTCAGCTTTGTTTGGGAAGCCCCCAAACACACAACTTCCAGTTCCGGTTAATTTTGCTTCGGTAAATTTACCTAACAAATTCAAAGCGTTACGTACCTCTGGATAACGCCTTGCTACAACCGGTAAGCAGTCATTTCGACTGTTTCCCTTGGGAACGGGGCGCACTTTAATGGGAGAAGAGTTACGTGTCAACAACGGATCTGAAAAAATTTCTGCTGTACTTACAGATACTTGCGGGACAAGCACGACATACCACGGCTCTTCGGGATATTCCGGGGTGAGTTTCTCCCCCACGCCCTCAGCAAAAGCGGCGTGTCCGTGCACGAAAACCGGGACGTCTGCGCCCAGTGTCAGGCCCAGTGCGGCCAGGCGATCATTGCCCCAGCCCAGTTGCCACAAGTGATTGAGCCCCAGCAACGTCGTCGCGGCATTTGAACTGCCGCCACCGATTCCGCCGCCCATGGGCAAAATTTTATCGATCCAGATATCGATGCCCAATGCACAGCCGGATTGTTCCTGAAGTTTTTTTGCCGCCTTCACGATCAGGTTGCTGTCGTGGGGCACGCCTTCGAATTCGGTGTGCAGGTGGATCACGCCATCGTCGCGCACGGCGAAGGTGAGCTCATCACCGTAGTCGAGAAATTGAAACAGCGTCTGCAGCTCGTGATAGCCGTCTTCACGACGGCCGAGAATATGCAGCATCAGGTTGAGCTTGGCGGGTGAGGGCAGTATCAGGCGTTCTGAAGTCACGTTATTGCCCCAGCTTGCGCGGTTGCCAATCCTTGATCACCAGCGTGACATCAAGGTCAGTGCCATGCAGCTTGATGCGCTCGGGCAGCCAATAACCGCCCTGTTCCACATAACTGAGGTACTCAACCTGCCAGCCATCCTGTTCCAGTGATGCGAGGCGGCTGTCACCATTGAGGCTCAGGCGACTCTTGCTGTCCGGAGCGGGCAAGCCGCGCACCCACCACACCAGGTGCGACACGGGTAGCTTCCAGCCAATCTGTTCTTCCAGCAGTGCTTCCGGCGAAGCCGCCTCATAGCGGCCCTGGTTGGCCACTTCAAGGCTGACTTGCCCCGGTCGACCTGTCAGGCGAGCGGCGCCACGGCCCAGCGGGCCCGACAAGCGAATGTCGTAGTAGTCCTGGCGTTGCAGCCAGAACAAGGTGCCGCTGCCTGAGTCCTTGGGTGCGCGCACCCCGACTTTGCCTTCGATCTGCCAGCCATCAATGCTGCTGAGCTGATCCTTGTGCTGTTGCCATTGCGCCGGGTTGCCCTGGCCTTCAACGGATTCACGGCTGCCGATGCCCGCGCAACCGGCGAGCAGGGCGATAAGACTGAACACTACAACATGGCGCAAGAACATAAGCTTAAAGGGTCTCGGATCCGGTCAGGCGCTTGATGGTGCCGCGCAGGATGGGGCTTTCGGGTTGTTCCTTGAGGAATTTTTCCCAGATTTGACGTGCTTCGCGCTGCTTGCCATTGGCCCACAGCACTTCGCCCAGGTGCGCCGCGACTTCCTGATCGGGGAAGCGCTCCAGCGCCTGGCGCAGCAAGCGCTCTGCTTCGTCGAGGTTGCCCAGGCGGTAATTCACCCAGCCGAGGCTGTCGAGTACGGCCGGGTCTTCCGGGTTGAGCTGGTGTGCCTGTTCGATCAACACCTTGGCTTCGTCGTAGCGGGTCGTGCGGTCGGACAAGGTGTAGCCCAGGGCGTTGAGGGCCATGGCGTTGTCAGGGTCGCGCTTGATGATCAGGCGCAGGTCTTTTTCCATCTGCGCCAGGTCATTGCGTTTTTCCGCCTGCATGGCGCGCGTGTAAAGCAGGTTCAAGTCGTCGGGGAATTGCAGCAAGGCTTGTTGCAGCAGTTTCCAGGCGCGCTCGCCCTGATTGTTGGCCGACAGGGTTTCGGCCTGGATCAGGTACAGCTGGATCGCATAGTCCGGCTCGGCATCGCGGGCCGCGGCCAGGCGTTTTTCGGCCTCGTCGGTACGACCGTTGCTCATCAGGATATCGGCCTGGCGCAGCTGGGCCGGCAGGTAGTCGTTACCGGGGCCAACCTGGGCGTATTCGAGCAGGGCGGCCTGGGGGTCGTTGCGTTCTTCCGCGATACGGCCCAGGTTCAGGTGCGCCGAGTCCACATGGCTTTCACGCCCGATCAGTTCTTCAAGGTAACCCTTGGCCTCGTCCCAGGCCTTGGCTTCCAGGCACACCAGCGCCAGGGAGTAACGCAGTTCGTCGTCATCGGGGTATTGCTGGACCAGGTTGGCGAACTGCACTTTGGCGTCCTCCATACGGTCCTGCTCCACCAGCATACGTGCGTAAGTCAGGCGCAGGCGTTTGTCGTCCGGGTACTTCTTGATGCTTTTTTCCAGCAGCGGAATGGCTTCCTTGCCGCGATTGAGATTCTGCAGCAAGCGTGCGCGCAGCAGGATCGGCGCGATCTCGCCCTCGTCCGGCGGGTTCTGCTCCAGCAGTTTCAGCGCGGCGTCGGCCTCGTCGTCCTGTTGCAGCAGCAGGGCCTTGCCGAAAATCAGCTGGCTGTTTTTTGGATGCTTTTGCAACAGGCGGTCGAAACTCTTCATCAGGCCATTGCGCGTGTCCTGGTCAGTGTCGGCAGCCGACAGCGCCAGGAAGTCAAAATGGGTATCGCCCTTGCCTTGCAGGACTTTCTCCATATAGACCATGGAGTCGTCATAGCGCCCGGCCCGCGCCAGTTGAATGGCCGCCGCCCGTTGCGCTTCCAGATCGTCCGGCGCGTTTTTCGCCCAGATCAGCGAGGTGTCCAGTGCGGCCTGATCGGCGCCCAGGTACTCGGCGATGCGAAATGCCCGTTCGGAGATGCCAGGATCCTGTGTATTGATGGCCTGGGTCACATAGTTGTCCAGCGCAATGTCGAAGCGATTGCGCTGGCCGGCCAGTTCCGCACTCAGCAGGCTGAACACCGTTTCTTCACTGAATGAGGAATAAACCTTGGGCTTTTCAGGGGCGGGGGTGCTGTCTTCTACCGGCGGCGTACCGTCCGGCGACACGGGGGCCAAGGTCTGGCAGCCGCTGAGGAAGACAAAAGCAAGGAGCAACGCGGAAGATCTATTCATATAGGAAGAGGACGACTAACCTGCGGTCGGATCATCATGACACAAGCCTTCGGCCAAACATAACCGAGTCTCAGTTGGTGCCTTTATAGACACAAGGCATTAGGACAATAGACGACGGTGGTTGTTCTGAATCTTTCGAAGTAGGACAATTGTCGGCTTCCCGACATCATCAGCGATATTGAATGGCCTTCCTCGCACTCGGTATTAACCACAAGACTGCCTCCGTAGACGTGCGAGAGCGCGTGGCGTTTACGCCAGAGCAGTTGGTTGAGGCCTTGCAGCAGCTCTGCCGGCTCACCGACAGTCGCGAAGCTGCGATCCTTTCGACCTGCAATCGCAGCGAGCTTTATATAGAGCAGGAACATCTTTCAGCAGATGTCGTCCTGCGCTGGCTGGCCGATTTCCACCATTTGAGCCTCGACGACCTGCGCGCCTGCGCTTATGTGCACGAAGAGGATGCGGCAGTTCGTCACATGATGCGCGTGGCTGCCGGTCTCGATTCGCTGGTGTTGGGCGAGCCGCAGATTCTGGGGCAGATGAAATCCGCCTACGCTGTGGCGCGTGAGGCCGGCACCGTCGGCCCGCTGCTGGGCCGGCTGTTCCAGGCCACGTTCAATTCCGCCAAGCAGGTGCGCACCGACACCGCCATCGGCGAAAACCCGGTCTCGGTGGCATTTGCCGCCGTCAGCCTGGCCAAACAGATTTTCAGCGACCTGCAACGCAGCCAGGCCTTGCTGATTGGCGCCGGCGAGACCATCACCCTGGTCGCCCGTCACCTGCATGACCTGGGTGTGAAGCGCATCGTGGTCGCCAACCGCACCCTGGAGCGCGCCAGCATCCTCGCCGAACAATTCGGTGCCCACGCCGTTCTGCTGGCGGATATCCCCGCCGAACTGGTGCGCAGTGACATCGTCATCAGCTCCACCGCCAGCCAATTGCCGATTCTCGGCAAGGGCGCGGTGGAAAGCGCGCTGAAGCTGCGCAAGCACAAGCCGATTTTCATGGTAGACATCGCCGTTCCCCGGGATATCGAACCCGAAGTCGGCGAGTTGGACGACGTTTACCTCTATAGCGTCGACG
Source organism: Pseudomonas sp. LG1E9 (assembly GCF_003290225.1). Classification (NCBI taxonomy): domain Bacteria; kingdom Pseudomonadati; phylum Pseudomonadota; class Gammaproteobacteria; order Pseudomonadales; family Pseudomonadaceae; genus Pseudomonas; species Pseudomonas sp. LG1E9. The sequence continues at coordinate 1,565,758 of NZ_CP029983.1, forward strand.
ATCTGCACGAAGTCGTCGCCGAAAACCTCAAGAGCCGCCAGGGCGCAGCCCAGGCCGCCGAGGAAATGGTCAGCACCGGCGCCGAAGATTTTATGGTGCGCCTGCGCGAACTGGCGGCAGTGGACGTGCTCAAGGCGTATCGTCAGCAGGGCGAACGCCTGCGCGACGAGGAGCTGATCAAGGCCCAGCGTTTGCTGGCCAACGGCAGCAGCGCCGAAGAAGTGCTGATGCAACTGGCCCGTGGCTTGACCAACAAGTTGCTCCACGCACCCAGCGTACAGTTGAAAAAGCTTACCGCCGAAGGCCGCCTCGATGCGCTGGCCATGGCTCAGGAACTCTTTGCCCTCGGTGAGGGCGCGTCAGAAAGCTCTTCGGATAAAAAACCGCAATGAAAGCGTCACTGCTCAATAAACTGGACGTGCTCCAGGACCGTTTCGAAGAACTGACCGCCTTGCTCGGCGATGGCGAAGTCATCTCCGATCAGACCAAGTTCCGCACCTATTCCAAGGAATACGCCGAAGTTGAACCGATCGTAACCACCTACGGGCAATGGCTGAAAACCCAGGCCGACCTTGAAGGTGCCCAAGCGCTGCTCAAGGACAGCGACCCGGACATGCGCGAAATGGCTGTGGAAGAAGTCCGCGAGGCCAAGGACAAGTTGATCGCGCTGGAAGGCGACCTGCAACGCATGCTGCTGCCCAAGGACCCCAACGACGGGCGCAACGTGTTCCTCGAAATCCGCGCCGGCACCGGTGGCGACGAGGCGGCGATTTTCTCCGGCGATCTGTTTCGCATGTATTCGCGCTATGCCGAGCGACGTGGCTGGCGTGTGGAGATCCTGTCCGAAAACGAGGGCGAGCACGGCGGCTATAAAGAAGTCATCGCGCGGGTCGAAGGCGAAAATGTCTACGGCAAGCTGAAGTTCGAATCCGGCGCGCACCGCGTACAGCGTGTACCGGCGACCGAATCCCAAGGCCGTATCCACACCTCGGCGTGCACCGTGGCTGTATTGCCTGAGCCGGATGAGCAGGAGGCCATCGAGATCAACCCGGCGGACCTGCGGGTCGACACTTACCGCTCGTCGGGTGCCGGTGGTCAGCACGTCAACAAGACCGACTCGGCAATCCGTATCACCCACTTGCCGTCGGGCATCGTGGTCGAATGCCAGGAAGAACGTTCCCAGCACAAGAACCGGGCCCGGGCCATGTCCTGGCTGTCGGCCAAGCTCAATGACCAGCAGACCAGCGCCGCCGCCAACGCGATTGCCAGCGAGCGCAAGTTGCTGGTGGGTTCGGGCGACCGTTCCGAGCGCATCCGTACCTACAACTTTGCCCAGGGCCGGGTCACCGACCACCGGGTCAACCTGACCCTTTACTCCCTCGACGAGATTCTCGCCGGCGGCGTCGATGCGGTGATCGAGCCCTTGCTCGCCGAGTACCAGGCCGACCAATTGGCCGCGATAGGTGAATAAATGACCATCATCGCCAGCCTGCTGCGCGCCGCCGACCTGCCCGACTCGCCCACTGCGCGCCTGGACGTGGAATTGTTACTGGCGGCGGCCCTGGGCAAGTCCCGCAGCTACCTGCACACCTGGCCGGAAAAAATCGTCAGCAGCGAAGACGCGCTGACCTTTGCCGACTACCTCCAGCGCCGCCGCGCCGGGGAGCCGGTCGCCTATATTCTCGGCCAGCAGGGCTTCTGGAAGCTGGACCTGGAGGTCGCGCCCCACACGCTGATCCCGCGTCCGGACACCGAGTTGCTGGTAGAGGCCGCCCTGGAATTGTTGCCGGCCACGCCCACCCAGGTCCTCGACCTCGGCACGGGTAGCGGCGCCATCGCATTGGCCCTGGCCAGCGAGCGCCCGGCCTGGCACGTCACGGCCGTCGACCGCGTGCTGGAAGCCGTGGCGCTGGCCGAGCGCAATCGCCAGCGTCTGCACCTCAATAACGCCACAGTGCTGAGCAGTCATTGGTTCAGCGCGCTGCAAGGTCGCCGTTACGACCTGATCATCAGTAATCCGCCGTATATCGCCGACAATGACCCGCATCTGGTCGCGGGCGATGTACGTTTTGAACCGGCCAGCGCCCTGGTGGCGGGCCATGACGGTTTGGACGACCTGCGGTTGATCATCAACGAGGCCCCGGCCTACCTGAATGCCGGTGGTTGGTTGCTGCTCGAACACGGTTACGACCAGGCCCTGGCCGTGCGTGATCTGCTGCTGGGCCAGGGTTTTGAGGGCGTGCACAGTCGCATCGACCTCGGCGGCCACGAACGCATCACCTTGGGGCATCGCCCGTGCTGACCGATCAGGAGCTGTTGCGCTATAGCCGACAGATTCTGTTGCAGCATGTCGACATCGAAGGCCAGTTGCGCCTTAAAAACAGCCGTGCGCTGATCGTCGGCCTTGGTGGCCTGGGCGCGCCAGTGGCGCTGTACCTGGCCGCTGCGGGCGTGGGCGAACTGCATTTGGCCGACTTCGACACCGTCGACCTGACCAACCTGCAACGTCAGATCATCCATGACACCTACAGTGTCGGGCAGACCAAGGTCGACTCGGCCCTGCGCCGCCTGACCGCCATCAACCCTGAAATCACGTTGGTCGCCCATCGCACCGCGCTGGACGCCGACTCGCTGGCGGCGGCAGTGGCTGCGGTGGACGTGGTGCTTGATTGCAGCGACAACTTCTCCACACGCGAAGCGGTCAACGCCGCCTGCGTTATCGCGGCCAAGCCGTTGATCAGCGGGGCAGCGATTCGCCTGGAAGGCCAATTGTCGGTGTTCGACCCGCGTCGCGCCGAAAGTCCGTGTTACCACTGTTTATACGGGCACGGCAGCGACACCGAACTCACCTGCAGCGAAGCGGGCGTGGTCGGGCCGTTGGTGGGGCTCGTCGGCAGCCTGCAAGCCTTGGAAGCCTTGAAGTTGCTGGCCGGTTTCGGTGAACCGCTGGTGGGCCGCTTGCTGCTGATCGACGCCTTGACCACACGTTTTCGAGAATTGCGCGTCAAGCGTGATCCCGGTTGCAGTGTCTGCGGGACGCAACATGGTTAAGGACGCGCCAATCGGTGTGTTCGATTCCGGCGTCGGCGGTTTGTCGGTGCTGGATGAAATCCAGCAGCTATTGCCCCACGAATCGCTGTTGTATGTGGCCGATTGCGGGCATATCCCCTATGGCGAGAAAACTCCCGAATTTATTCGTGAGCGTTCGCGACGGGTCGCTGAGTTTTTCCGCGAACAGGGTGCCAAGGCTTTTGTGATTGCCTGCAACACCGCCACCGTCGCCGCCGTTGCAGATTTACGCCAGGACTACCCAGACTGGCCGTTGGTGGGCATGGAGCCCGCCGTCAAGCCAGCGGCTGCCGCCACCCGCAGTGGCGTGGTCGGCGTGCTGGCCACCACCGGCACCCTGCAAAGTGCCAAGTTCGCCGCGTTGCTCGACCGTTTCGCCACCGATGTGCGGGTGATCACCCAGCCGTGCCCCGGCCTGGTGGAACTGATTGAAACAGGCGACCTGAACAGCCCGGCCCTGCGCCAGTTGTTGCAGGGCTACATCGAGCCGCTGCTCAACGCCGGTTGCGACACCATCATCCTCGGTTGCACCCACTATCCCTTCCTGAAGCCCCTCCTGGCACAGATGCTGCCCCCCAGTATCGCCCTCATCGACACCGGCGCCGCCGTGGCCCGCCAGCTCAAGCGTTTGTTGGGCGAACGCAACCTGCTGGCCCATGGCGATCCTGAACCTGCCCAGTTCTGGACCAGCGGCGATGTGTGTCATCTAAGAAATATCCTACCCACACTTTGGAAACATTCCGCAGTTGTGCGAAGCTTCGGCTCGTGAAAATTTCGTGAAATGTCGCTGAACTTCTGGCTCTGAGTCAGCTTCTATAGCGAGATGGCCTGTAAAAAATCATACAACTTCGTTCTCAAAGGACTGTTTCTTATGAAGCGCTTGTTCTGTTTGGCCGCAATTGCGGCCGTAGTGGTGGGACACTCGGTTTCGGCCCAGGCTGCTGGCCTGGAATTTGGCGTAGGCAGCACCAGCGACTCGACCATGACCTACCGATTGGGGCTCACGTCGGACTGGGATAAAAGCTGGTGGCAGAGCGATGTGGGTCGCCTGACCGGTTACTGGAGCGGCGCTTATACCTACTGGGATGGCGACAAGCGCGCCAGTGCCAGCAGCCTGTCGTTCTCGCCGGTGTTTGTGTATGAGTTTGCCGGGGAATCGGTCAAGCCATACATCGAGGCGGGGATCGGTGTGGCGGTGTTCTCCCGCACGAAGTTGGAAGACAACAACATCGGCCAGGCTTTCCAGTTCGAAGACCGTCTGGGGTTCGGCCTGCGCTTTACCGGTGGGCATGAAGTGGGCATTCGTGCCACGCACTATTCCAATGCCGGCATCAGCAGCAACAATGATGGGGTAGAGAGCTACGCGCTGCACTACACCCTGCAGTTGTAATTGCGCAAATCCCTTGTGGGAGGGGGCTTGCCCCCGATTGGGCTGTATCAGCCAGCAAGTTTTTGCCTGACACACTGCAATCGGGGGCAAGCCCCCTCCTGCATTTGATCGTCATCGGTGTTTGGGTCAGCGGTAGGCCGTCGCAATCCCCTGGCGCTCTTCGATGCACTCCGGTGCGCCCATCTCGAATTCCCGGCAAATCAGCGGCCGGCGCTCATAGATCGTGCACATCATCGTGTCCCGATCCAGCGCCGCGCACCAGCCGTCGTCCAGGCGCAGCATCACTTCGCCGCCCCAATCGTCGGTGTCGATATAGCGCTCCGGCACGCCGGTGTCGGTGATCAGCATGACTTCCAGCTGGCAGCAGCAGGCCGCGCACGTCGAGCAGGTGACGGCGGGTTCGGCGATTTGAGTGTGGGGGATGTTGGTCATGGCGGCAGCTTCAAGCTTTGAGCGGCAAGCTGCAAGAAAAAGCCGACCGGCTTCAGTATTTTGTCGCGGCGCGAGCAAGCAGTGCGAAGAGCACAGCCCACAGCAGTGCCAAGCCGAACAGGCTCGGCCACAGGGCGTAACCGAAGCTCACCCCTGCCAGTTGGCTGCCTGCGTAATAAGACATGGGGCCGCCCACGGCGCCCAATAATGCTGCGCGCCAGCGAGGCTGGGTGCTCCAGGCCAGACAATGACGCAGTGTGGTTGCCAGTAGCGCCCACAGCAGCATCAACCAGAACGGGATGAGCGGGCCCGGCTCGGTGAAATGAAACACGCCCACCGTGCGTAACGCCGTATCCAGCAATGTGCCCAGCACCGTCACGCCGAGAATCAGTCTGCCGTCTTCGGCCCATGAACTTATCCACAGCAGGTGAATAGCCAGCGCAGCGAGCCCCACGAGTAACCACACGCTGTCGCCACCCAGCACACAGGCAAACCAGCCGCACTGGAACAGCGCGGCATTGGCCAGGTTTTTAAGCATTGAAGCGCCCGAGCAACGGCGGGTTGATCGCTGCCGGTTTGGCCAGCAGCAATTGCGCGGTGCCGATGGTGCGCTCCATAAAGCCACCTTCGCAGTAACACAGGTAAAACTCCCACAACCGCAGGAAGTATTCGTCGTAGCCCATTTCTGTCAGGCGGCCGTGAGCGCGACGAAAGTTCTCATGCCACAGGCGCAGGGTTCGCGCGTAGTGCAGGCCAAAGTCTTCCATGTGCAGCAGGTTCATATCGGTGTCGCGGCTGACGATTTGCAGCATGTTCTGCACACTGGGCAGGGCGCCGCCCGGAAAAATGTAGCGCTGGATAAAGTCCACGCTGTTCTTGGCCTGCTCAAACCGTTGCTCGCGGATGGTGATGGCCTGCAGCAACATCAGCCCATCGCTCTTGAGCAAGTGCGCGCATTGCTTGAAGTAGGTCGGCAGGAAGCGATGGCCAACGGCTTCGATCATCTCGATGGACACCAGCTTGTCGTACTGGCCGGTGAGGTCGCGATAGTCACTCAGCAGCAGCGTGACCTGGCCTTGCAAGCCGAGGGTTTCGATGCGTTTTTCGGTGTAGGCGAACTGCTCCTTGGACAAGGTCGTGGTGGTGACCTTGCAGCCATAGTGTTGCGCCGCATACAGCGCCATGCTGCCCCAACCGGTGCCGATTTCCAGCAGGTGGTCGGTGGGCTTGAGCGCGAGCTTCTGGCAGATGCGTTCCAGCTTGTTCAGTTGCGCCTGTTCCAGGGTGTCGTCAGGGCTCAGAAATTGCGCCGCCGAATACATCATGGTCGGGTCGAGGAATTCTTCGAACAGGTCGTTGCCCAGGTCGTAGTGCGCGGCGATGTTTTTCTGCGAGCCCTTGCGCGTGTTGCGGTTGAGCCAGTGCAGGCCTTGGGTGAGCGGGCGTGCCAGCCGCGCCAGGCCACCTTCCATGGCGTCGAGCACGTCCAGGTTGCTGACCATCACACGCACTACGGCGGTCAGGTCCGGGCTGCTCCAATACCCGTGGATAAACGCCTCGCCGGCGCCGATGGAGCCGTTGGCCGCCACCAGTCCCCAAACCGCAGGGTCGAGGATCTGGATTTCCCCCAGCAAGTGCGCTTCCCGTGCGCCGAACACTTGCCGTTCGCCGTCCTCGATCACCACCAGTTGGCCGTGGCGCAATTGGCTGAGTTGACGCAGCACGCCCTTGCGCAACAGCGCACTGGTCACACCGTTGACGTTCAGGCGGTTGGCCTTGACCGATAAGCTAGGGGATTTCATGGCGGCGATCCTTGGTATACCCGACGGCTGTACGAGAGGCGCCATCGGCGGCCCGGTGGGGAAAAATCGGTGTGCGCTTAAGAAAAAGGCGCAGCGCCTGCCAGTAAATGGCCAGGCACGTCTTGGCGGTCATCCACGGAAAGCGCCACAAGTAGCGATGCAGGCTGGCGCGATCCAACACTTCTTTTTGCAGGCTCAAGGTGGCGTCGAACACTTTCAGCTCGCCCTGCCAGTCGGCCATGTGCACGCCGAGCCTGGCGGCGGGCGGGCTGAAGCTCATGCGGTATTCCAGGTCGCGGGGCAAGAACGGCGACACATGGAAGGCCTTGGCCACGGCGAAATGCTGGTGCTCATCAGCGCCCAGGGCTTGGGCCGGCAGCACGTAGTGGTAGCGCTCGCGCCACGGGGTGTTGGTCACTTCACACAGAATCGCGGCCAGTTGTCCGTCGGCCTCGAAGCAATAGAAGAAACTCACCGGATTAAAAGCCAAGCCCCAACTGCGGGCCTGGGTCAGTAGGCAGATAACGCCCTGAGGCGTACGCCCCAGCGCCTTGCCGACTTCCTGGCGCACGGCATCGCTCAAGCTCATGCCGTGGCGCGTGAATTCACGCAGGTAATCCTGCTGACGAAAACCGAAGGGCGCCAGGCGACTGCGCCCCGCCAACGGCGACAGCCCGAGGACTTCGTCTTGTTCGCTCAAGTCCAGGTACAGCAGGCCGATGCGGTAGCGAAAGGCATGGGCCTTGGGCGCAAACCGTCGATGGGCAATCCAGCCGCTGTACAGGGCGCTGTTCACAGGGTTTCCCCAAAGGCCTGGGCCACGCGCAGGGCGCTGACCACGCCGTCTTCGTGGAACCCATTGGCCCAGTAGGCGCCGCAGTAAAAGGTGTTGCGCGCCCCGGCCAGTTCTTCCCAGCGGTTTTGCGCGGCCACCGCCGCCAGGCTGTATTGCGGATGGGCGTAGGTGTAGCGCGCGAGGATCTTCAGCGGGTTGATCATTGGCGTCTGGTTGAGGCTGACGCAAAAGGTGGTGGCGCTGTCGATGCCCTGCAGGATGTTCATGTCATAAGTGACGGCCGCCTGGGTCTGGGTGTTGCCGCTCAGCCGGTAATTCCAGCTGGCCCAGGCGAGTTTGCGGTCGGGCAGCAGGCGGGTGTCGGTGTGCAGGACCACGTCGTTGTCGGCGTAGGGCAGGGCACCGAGAATCTCCTGTTCGGCCTGGCTGGGGTCGGCGAGCAATGCCAGTGCCTGGTCGCTGTGGCAGGCGAACACCACCCGATCAAACGCCTCGCTGCCGGCAGGGCTGTGGATAACTACGCCGTCCTCGGTGCGCTCGACATTATGCACAGGGCAATTCAGGCGAATCTGCTCGCGAAAGCGGCGCGTCAACGGTTCGATGTAGCGGCTGGACCCGCCTTCGATCACACACCACTGCGGCCGGTTGTTCACCGACAGCAAGCCGTGGTTCTTGAAGAAGCGCACAAAGAACTGCAACGGAAAGCCCAGCATGTCTGCCAGGGACATCGACCAGATCGCCGCGCCCATCGGCACGATGTAATGCCGCACAAAGCGTTCGCCGTAACCGCCGGCTGCGAGGTAATCGCCCAAGGTCATCTCGGCGCTGATGCGTTGCTCCTGCAGATCCAGCGGCGCCTGGCGGTTGAAGCGCAGGATGTCGCGCAACATGCCCCAGAAGCCCGGCGACAGGATATTGCGGCGCTGGGCGAACAGGCTGTTGAGGTTATTGCCGTTGTATTCGAACCGGGTGCTTTCGTCGCACACCGAGAAGCTCATCTCGGTGGGTTTGAACGTCACGCCAATCTGCCCCAGCAAGCGGATGAAATTGGGGTAGGTCCAGTCGTTGAACACGATAAAGCCGGTGTCCACCGCGTAGCTTTTGCCGTCGACGCTGACATCGACTGTATGGGTATGCCCGCCGATACGATTGCCCGCTTCAAACACGGTGACCTCGTGACGGCGGCTGAGCAGGTAGGCGCTGGTCAGGCCAGCAATGCCGCTGCCGATAATGGCGATCTTCACTGGTCGTCCTTTTTCGGTGGCGGGCTGCGCAGCATGCGTTTGCCGATGATCAATTGCGCGCGGTTAGGCAGTTTCGACAGGGGCCACAGGGTCGCAATGAACAACGCCGGGAAGGCGATTTCCAGTGGGCGTTTGTCCAGCTTGGCGAAAATGTGCCGAGCCGCCTTGTCGGCAGGCCAGCTCAGGGGCATCGGGAAGTCATTGCGCTCGGTCAGTGGCGTGTCGACAAAGCCAGGGCTGATCACGGTGACGTCGATGTTTTCCGTCGACAGGCTGATGCGCAGGGATTCAAACAGGTAACGCAGCCCGGCCTTGGACGCGCCATAGGCTTCGGCGCGGGGCATCGGCAGGTAGGTCACGGCGCTGGCAACACCCACCAGATGCGGGGTGCGCCCGGCACGCAACAACGGCAGGGCCGCTTCGATGCAATAACTGCTGGCCAGCAAGTTGGTGCGCACCACGTGCTCGATGATCGATGAATCAAACTGCTTGGCGTCGACATACTCACAGGTGCCGGCGTTGAGGATCACGGTGTCGAGCGAACCCCAGGCAGCACCGATATGCTCCCCGATCTCGCGTACCGTCTGGCTGTTGGTCAGGTCACCGGCCACCACCAGCACTTGGCCGGGGTAACGTTGGGCCAGTGCGTCCAGCGGCGCCTGTGTGCGGGAACTCAAGGCCACATGGGCGCCGCTGTCAAGCAACTCCACAGCCAAGGCGGCACCAATCCCACTGCTGGCACCGGTCAGCCAATAACGACGTGGCGACACTGCGTTCATCCCACTCTCCTTTTCAACCAACTGACGACTTTGCCCAGGACGGGAAGGTGTTCGTAGAGCATGGCGCCCGCATCGAAGTAATCGCGGTGGCGGTACACCTTGTCCCGCCACATCAGGTGCGAGCACCCCTCCACCCGGATCACTTGGCCGTTGGCCAGGCGCGGGTGGCAAAAACTCATTTTCCAGCGCAGGTAGCCTTCGCCTTCGGCCACTTGGTCGAAACCGTGGAAGTCGAAGCGCAGTTGGCTGACATTGCTGTACAGCTCGGCGAAATAGCTGTGCAGCGCGGTCAGGCCATGGACCTCGTGCAGCGGGTCGGTAAAGGCAATGTCCTTGCTGTATAGGCTGTCGAGCAGGTGCAGGTTGTGCTTGTCCAGCGTGGCGAAGGTCTGGGCGAAGCGTTGCAGGAAGTCACTCATGTTCGGCCACCGACTGCCGCGAAGGCAGGCTGCGAAAGGCGGCCAGTGCTCGCTCGCGGGACTTTTTCAGGTCGACAATCGAGCGCGGATAATCCGCCACGCCAAACAGGCCACCGACGGCTTCGGGGTTGTGCACTTCCTTTTTATTCAGGGCGGCCAGTTCCGGCAGCCAGTGCTTGATGAATACACCTTCGCTGTCGAACTTTTCCGACTGGCTCAGGGGGCTGAAGATCCTGAAGTACGGCGCCGAGTCGGTGCCGGTGGACGAACTCCACTGCCAGCCGCCGTTGTTGGCCGCCAGGTCGCCGTCGATCAGGTGGCGCATAAAGAAGCGCTCGCCTTCACGCCAGTCGATCAGCAGGTTCTTGGTCAGGAACATCGCCACCACCATGCGCAGCCGGTTGTGCATCCAGCCGGTTTCCAGCAGTTGGCGCATGGCGGCGTCAATGATCGGCAGGCCCGTGCGAGCTTCCTGCCAGGCCGCCAGATCCTTGGGCGCATCACGCCAAGCCACGGCTTCGGTTTCGGGGCGGAACGCACGGTGGCGCGACACCCGTGGGTAGCCCACCAGGATGTGTTTGTAGAACTCACGCCAGAGCAATTCGTTGATCCAGGTGATGGCGCCGATGTCGCCACTTTCGAATTCGCCCTGGTTGGTCTGCAACGCGGCATGCAGGCACTGACGCGGCGAGACCACGCCTGCCGCGAGGTAGGCCGATAACTGGCTGGTGCCGGGCTTGGCGGGGAAATCGCGCTCGTCTTTGTAGTAGCTGATCTGCTGGTCGGCGAAGGTGTCAAGGCGGCGCCGGGCTTCGTCTTCACCGGCAGGCCAGAGCGCGCGCAGGGTGTTGCTGGGCGGCTCGAAACCGGCAACGGTGGTCGGGACCGGATCGCTGTTGAAGTCGAGTCTGGCCTGGGCCTTTGGCGTGGGCACCAAGCGTGGCAGGGCGCTGTGCAGCCGTGTGTAGCAGACTTTGCGGAACTGACTGAAGACCTGGAAGTAGGTGCCGGTCTTGGTCAGCACACTGCCCGGTTGGAAGAACAATTGGTCAAGGTAGCTGTGGAACGTCACGCCTTCGGCCTCCAGCGCCTGGGCGACGGCGGCGTCACGGCGGCTTTCGTGAATGCCGTACTCCTCGTTGACGTGCAGCGATTGCACCGACAGCGCCCGGCACAGTTCGCCGAGCACAGCGGGCGCCTGATCCCAAGTGGCCGCCGTGCGGATCAACAGCGGGATGTTCAGCTCGCCCAAGGCCTGGCTCAGGTGCTGCAGGTTGCGTAGCCAGAAGTCGACTTTGCACGGCGCGTCATCGTGGGCCAGCCATTGCTCAGGCGTGATCAGGTACACGGCAGCGACCGGGCCACGCTGGCTCGCGGCGGCCAGGGCGGTGTTGTCGTGTAGGCGCAGGTCGGTGCGCAGCCAGATCAAATGCATTTAGATAAGTCCACGCTGGATCAATAACTGGTGAGCCGACAGCACCTCTTCGGCCACGAACAATTCAGGAGTGTCACGGGTTAATACGGCTAACTCAGCCTGGTGGATGCACACCGTTGGTCCGACGAGCAGCGTCGGGCAACTGACGCCCATCAGCAGTTTGGTCAGCGCTGGCAAGTGCAGGGCCTTGCTCGAATACAGCAGCACCGCGCGCGGTTGCAGATGCTCCACCGCCAGGGCCAGTTCGCCGGCGGGCAGCGGCCAGTCGAACACTTCCACCGGGCAATCGGCGCTGCTGGCCAGCCAGGCGCTGAGCCACAGATGCGGCTCCAGTGGCAGGTCGGACTGGTTGACCAGCAACAGCGGCGCACCGTGCAGTTGGCGATTGTTGTGGTAGATACGCGCACCGAACTTGCTGCGCAGCCAGGACAGGAAAAACACCCGTTCCATCTGCGCGCCGAACTGGCCCTGCCAACGCTGCTCCAGGTCCATGATCAGTGGCAGCAGCAGTTGTTCGCACAGGGTGCGCGGCGGGTACAGCGCCATGGCCTGGTTGAAGGCGTCGTCGACCCGGCGCTCGGTCAGTTCGCTGATGGCCTGCACCAGGGTCTGGCGCAGGGTGTGCCATTCATTCTCTGCCGTGTCGGGGCTGGTCTGGGCAGTGTCAATCAGGTGTTTCACCTGGCTGACCGGCACGCCGCGATTGAGCCAGGTGAGAATGGCGTGGATACGTTGCACATGGTCGGCGCTGAACAGCCGATGGCCCTTGGGCGTGCGCTGGGGCACGATCAGGCCATAGCGGCGTTCCCAGGCGCGCAGGGTCACGGCGTTGACACCAGTCTGGCGCGCCACTTCGCGTATCGGCAGCCAGCCGTCTTGCAGGGCTTGGGCGATGTCTTCACCGGGTTCGTCTTGCAGGGCAACTTTCATGGTCTAAATCGCATTGCGCAGGCTGAGGTTTTCCGGGTGCGGTTGCAGGTACGCCTGCTGCGCGATGTAGCGGTCCGGGTGTTGGCGAAAGTGATGTTTGAGCAGGGTCAACGGCACCACCAGTGGCACGATGCCGTGGCGGTATTGGCCGATAACGGTCTGCATTTCCTGCTTGTCGTCGGCGCTGATGACCTGCTTGAGGTAGCCACTGATGTGTTGCAGCACATTGGTGTGGGTGCCGCGGGTGGCGCATTTGGTCAGGCCGGTCATCAAGTCACTGAAGTAACACGCGGCCAGTTCACTGAGGTCGGTGCCTTTGCCCATGCTGCCCAGCAGGTGACCCAGGCTTTTGTAATGGACAGGGCTGTGGGCCATCAGCAGGTATTTGTAGCGCGAGTGAAAAGCCAGCAAGCCGTGACGGGTCAGTCCTTCGGCCTGCAGCTGCTGCCAACTGGCGTAGACGAACACGCGGGTCAGGAAGTTTTCCCGCAGCACCGGGTCATTCAATCGGCCGTCTTCTTCGACCGGCAGGTTGGGGTGGCGCGCGCAAAACGCCCGGGCATAGATGCCGCGCCCGCCACCGTCGACCGGGGTGCCGTTTTCGCGGTACACCTTGACCCGCTCCAGGCCACAGGACGGCGACTTCTGCATAAAAATGTAACCGCACAGGTCGGTGTGTTCCTGGGCCATCTGCTGGCCGTAGTCGTCCAGCGGTTGGGTCACGTTGAGCTCACGGCGCACCGTGCCCACGGCCTGCGGATGGGCAGGGTCGCCGACCAGGCGGATCGGTTCGCGGGGGATGCCCAGGCCAATCGCAACTTCGGGGCACAGCGGCACAAAGTCGAAATAGTCGGCGAGGGTCTGGCTGCAGAGCAGGGATTGTTTATGACCGCCGTTGAAGCGCACGTTCTCGCCCAACAGGCAGGCGCTGATAGCGATCTTCGGTTTTGCGCTGCTGGACATTGGCAAACCCCTGATAAATTCCTGTACAAGCTTTAGGCGTTGTACAACTAAATCTCATCATAGGTCTGACGCTGTACAAGTCAAATTATTTGTACAGGTTTTTTCGTGAGGACTATTTCCAGCCGATTTTCCAGGCCTCGGCATTCTGCAACGTCTGCCACGGCAGGCGTTCGGCCCGTTTGGTCATGATCGCCTGCAGCTCGATTTCCAGCACGGTGCCTTCTTCGTCCCGGAACAATTCGGTGACTAGAAAGTGTTTTTCCTTGTGGCGGGGGTGGGCTGCTGTCCACTTCGACAGCAGCAGTTTGGCGGGGTTGAGGCGGTTCATTGCAGGTGCTCGATCAATCGTCGCGCGGCTTCCTGGCCACTGAGCCAGGCACCTTCGACCCGACCGGACAGGCACCAGTCGCCACACACGTACAGGCCCAGGTCAGCATCGGCCAGCACACCGAATTCGTGACTGCTGGACGGGCGCGCATAAAGCCAGCGGTGCGCCAGGCTGAAGGACGGCGCAGGCATGGCGCTGTGCAGCAATTCGGCGAAGGCGCCGTGCAGGTGTTCGATCACGGCTTCCTTGGGCAAGTCCAGATGGGCTTTGCTCCACGCGCTGGTGGCATGCAGCACCCAGGTATCGAGGGTGGTGTCGCGCCCAGGTTTGCTGCGGTTGCGCGCCAGCCAGTCGAGGGGACTGTCTTGTACGAAACAGCCTTCCATCGGTGTATCCAGTGGCTTGTCGAAGGCCAGGGCGACAGCCCACGTGGGGTCCATTTTCACCCCCGCGGCGGCGCTGGCCAGCTTGGGTGCAGCAGCCAGCAGGGCGGTGGCTTGGGGCGCTGGCGTGGCGATGACCACATGGCTGAATGGGCCATGGCTGCCGCCGTCCGCGTCGAGCAGGTTCCAGTGCTGAGTGCCTTGGAACACCTCGGTAATGCGGCAACCGAATTCCACCGGCAAGTCATCGAGCAGGGCGCGGGTGATGGCACTCATGCGCGGTGAGCCGACCCAGCGGATCTGCTCGTCGGGGGAGGGCGTGAGCTGGCCGGATTTGAAGTTGTACAACTGCGGTTTCCATTGCTCGGCCCAGCCGTTGCTTTGCCAGCGTTGCACTTCGTTGACGAAGCGTCGGTCGCGGGCGGTGAAGTACTGGGCGCCCATGTCCAGCGCGCCGGCATCGCTGCGCTTGCTGGACATGCGGCCACCGCTGCCGCGGCTCTTGTCGAAAAGTTTTACAGCGTGCCCGGCGTCTCGTAACGCTTGGGCGGCGGAGAGACCGGCGATGCCGGTACCGATGATCGCGATGGGGACAGTCATGGGAGGCCTCGTTTTACCGTTGGGTACAGACTACGCCGACACCAATAGCTGTACAATATTGTTTTTTGGTATAAGTTTTGGCGTACCTGAACGTCTGGCGTGACCTATGGTTAAAGCTGAGGCTTAAACAACAGCCACGCCCGATTACAAATTGATCCCTGCTTATAAAATAGACCAGTGATCGGCGGCGAACGTTACATGAGGAGGATCCCATGCATATTTTGCTGACCGGCGGTACCGGCTTGATCGGCCGCCAACTCTGCCAACACTGGCTCGCCCAAGGCCATCGCCTGACCGTGTGGAGCCGCCATCCGGAAGAGGTTGCCGCCCTGTGTGGCGCGCAGGTGCTGGGCGTTGCGCGCCTGGAAGAGGTGATCGGCGCCGTGGACGCGGTGGTCAATCTCGCCGGCGCCGCCATCGCCGACCGCCCCTGGACTCACAAACGCAAGGCGCTGTTGTGGAGCAGCCGCATCGGTCTTACCGAAACCCTGCTGGCGTGGCTCGAAGGCCAGGCGCAGAAACCGGCGGTGTTGATTTCCGGCTCGGCGGTGGGCTGGTACGGCGACGGCGGTGAGCGCGAACTGACCGAGGCCAGCGGCCCGGTGCAGGACGACTTCCCCAGCCAGCTGTGTATCGCCTGGGAAGAAACCGCCCAGCGCGCAGAAGCCCTGGGCATCCGTGTGGTGCTGGTGCGGACCGGCCTGGTGCTGGCGGCCGAGGGCGGCTTTTTGTCGCGGCTGCTGCTGCCGTTCAAACTGGCGCTGGGCGGGCCGATCGGCAATGGTCGGCAGTGGATGCCCTGGGTGCATATCAAGGATCAAATCGCCCTGATTGATTTTCTTCTGCACAAGGATGACGCCAGCGGTCCGTATAATGCCTGCGCGCCACACCCGGTGCGTAACCGCGAGTTCGCCAAGACCCTGGGCCAGGTGCTGCACCGCCCGGCGTTCATGCCGATGCCGGCCTTTGCGCTGAAAGTCGGCTTGGGCGAGTTGTCGGGGCTGTTACTGGGCGGGCAGAAGGCGATCCCCGAACGCTTGATGGCCGCCGGTTTCATTTTCCAGTTCACTGAGTTGCATGCGGCTCTGGACGACTTGTCCAGCCGCCTCTAGAGATAGGATGTTGCATGACGGATCACGCGTTGTTACTGGTCAACCTGGGTTCACCGGCGTCCACTTCGGTGGCCGATGTGCGCAGCTACCTCAACCAGTTTTTGATGGACCCTTATGTGATCGACCTGCCATGGCCGGTGCGGCGCTTGCTGGTGTCGCTGATCCTGATCAAGCGCCCCGAGCAGTCAGCCCATGCCTATGCGTCGATCTGGTGGGATGAAGGCTCGCCGCTGGTGGTGCTCAGTCGCCGCCTGCAACAGCAGATGACCGCGCAGTGGACCCAGGGCCCCGTAGAGTTGGCCATGCGTTACGGCGAGCCGTCCCTGGAAACGACCCTCACCCGGCTGGCCGCCCAAGGCATTCAGAAGGTCACCCTGGCGCCTTTGTACCCGCAGTTCGCCGACAGCACTGTGACCACGGTGATCGAAGAGGCCCGGCGCGTGGTGAAAGACAGGAAGCTGAATGTACAGTTCTCGATCCTGCAGCCGTTCTACGATCAGCCCGAATACCTCGATGCCCTGGCGGCGAGCGCACAGCGTTATATCGAGCAGGATTACGACCACTTGCTGCTGAGCTTTCATGGTTTGCCCGAGCGCCATCTGACTAAGCTCGACCCGACCGGCCAGCATTGCTTCAAGGATGCCGACTGCTGCAAGAACGCCTCGCCGCAGGTGCTTGCCACATGCTATCGCGCGCAATGTTTCAGTGTTGCTCGCGATGTAGCCGAGCGCCTGGGCTTGCCGGATGGCAAATGGTCGGTGGCGTTTCAATCGCGCCTGGGCCGTGCGAAGTGGATCGAACCCTACACCGAAGCGCGCTTGGAGGCGCTGGCTCAACAAGGCGTGAAAAAGCTGCTGGTGATGTGCCCGGCGTTTGTGGCCGATTGCATCGAGACCCTGGAAGAGATTGGCGATCGCGGCCTGGAGCAGTTCCGCGAGGCCGGAGGCGAGGAATTGGTATTGGTACCGTGCTTGAATGATGATCCGCAGTGGGCGGCGGCGCTCAATACGCTGTGTGAAAGAGCGCCTCTTTCACTGTAATTGAACCTGGCACAGATCCAAATGTGGGAAGGGGCTTGATCCCGCTACACGTAATTCGTAGCAGCTATCGGGAGCACGCCCCCTCCCACATGTTTGATTTGTGTTAGAGATTGAGGGTCAGGCTGACCGTGAAATTGCGCGGTTCGCCGGGGTTGACCCAGTAGTTGCTGTAGGACCGCTCATAGTATTTTTCATCAAACAGGTTGTTCAGGTTCAGGCCCACCGTCACGTTCTCGTTCGCCTTGTAATGCGCGAGCAAATCCACGGTGTGGTAGGCCGGCAGTTCAAAGCTGCCGCCTGCTTCACCTGAGCGGTCTCCCACATAGGTGAACGCTGCGCCCAGGTCTGAGCCGCGCAACGCGCCATCCTGGAATTCATACACCCCCAACAGACTGCCGCTGCGCTTGGCCACGCCGAGAATGCGGCTGCCGGCCGCAATGGCCTTGTCACCTTTGGTCACTTCGGCGTCGATGTAGGCGAAGGCGCCGATCACCCGTATCGCGTCGGTCAGTTGCCCGGTCAGTTGCAAGTCAACGCCCTGGCTGCGCGCCTTGCCCATGGCGCGGTTGGTGTTGGTGGCCGGGTCCAGGGCCAGCACGTTTTCCTTTTCGATATGGAACGCGGCGACGGTGGTGCTGAGGCGGTCGTCGAACAGCTCGCTCTTGATCCCCACTTCATAACCCACGCCTTCTTCGGGCTTGAAGGTGTTGCCCGTGGCGTCCAGGCCGCTGTTGGGTTTGAACGAGGTCGAAGCGTTGGCGAACACGCCGACTTCGGGCGTGAGTTGATAAAGCAGGCCGGCGCGCTGGGTGAGGGCGTCGTGGGTTTGCCGGCTCGGCGGGGCGTTGCGGGTGAAGTCGTCGACGGTTTGCTCGAAATGCTCGAAGCGTGCGCCGACCATGCCGCGCAGGCGGTCGGTAAAGACGATCTGGTCTTGCAGGTTCAGGGCGTGGCTTTTGGTCTGCTCGAAAAAGTCGGTGCCGGAACGTACGCCATTGGGTTTGGCTTGGCCGTAGACCGGGTTGTAGATGTCGATCGCGTATGAGCTACCCGGGCTGCCGGCGATGGCGGTCACGCGTTCCTTCTTGCGGTAGTCCTCGTATTCGGTGCCCACCAGCAGTTCATGCTGCCAGCTGCCGACGTCGAACAAACCGCGCAGCTCCAATTGGGTGATGCTGTCGTGCCAGCCCATGGAGCGTTCGCGGTAGCGGCGGTTGAGGGTATGGCCGTCGGCGCTGAGTGGCCGGTTTTCCGAGGCATCGCCCCATAGGCTGCCTTGTTTGTAGTGGCTGGCCAGGCGCAGTTTCCAGGCGTCGTTGAGGTGATGTTCGAGGGTCGCCTGGATGCGGTTGTTGTGGTTGTCGATGTCGCCGTCGTTGGGCTCGCCGAGGAAGGTGGAGCGCGACAGACCGGGCGCGTCGACGATGCCACGGTCGAACGTGGAGCTGTGGCGCACGAATTCGCTTTCCACCAGCAGGCTGGTGTCCGGGTCCAGTTGCCAACTGAACGAGGGCGCAACCAAAACGCGCTTGCTCTGCACGTGATCGCGAAAGCTGTGGTTGTCCTCTACTGCCAGGTTGACCCGCGAGAGCACGTGGCCTTCGTTGTCCAGGGGGGTGTTGACGTCGATGGCGGTGCGGTAACGGTCCCAACTGCCGGCGCTGGTTTGCAGGGTGGTGAAGGCGTCTGGCTGAGGTTTTTTGGTGACGATATTCACGGTGCCGCCTGGGTCGCCGCGCCCGTACAAACTGGCCGCAGGGCCTTTGAGTACTTCAATGCGTTCGATGTTGGCCGCGTCCGGTGTGCTCGGGTAACCACGGTTGGCGCTGAAACCGTCCTGGTAGAACTCCGAGGTGGTGAAACCACGCACGCTGTATTCGTAGAGGGTCAGGCCGCCGAAGTTGTTTTGCTTGGACACGCCGCCCGCAAATTCCAGGGCGCGTTCCACATTGGTGCTGCCCAGATCCTTGAGCACCGTGGCGGGAATCACGCTGATGGATTGTGGGATATCGCGCAGGGCTGTGTCGGTTTTAGTCGCGCTGGCCGAACGAGTGGCGCGGTAGCCCTTCACCGGGCCGGTGGCGGATTCATAGGCGTCGGTAGTGACGCTGATGGTATCGAGTTCGACGGTGGTGTCTTCGGCAAAGGCGGGGTCGAGCAGCAAACCCAAGGCCAGGCCAGCCAAGGGGGCAATTCTTCGAGACGGCATGATAGAGCGTTCCAATAGCGATATTGAAACAATATAACATGACCAATGAGAATGAATCGCTGTGAAACATTAATTTACAGGTGCCCGCTAAGGGGCACCTGGACGAGGCGGCTTATTCTTCTTCTTTTACCGGAGCCGGCGGCGGGCGCAGGCCGATTTCCGCCGACAACTTGATCTCTTTACCGTTGCGCATCACCAGGATCGCCACCTTATCGGTCGGTTTGATCCGCGCCACCTGGTTCATCGACTTGCGACCATCGCCGGCCGGTTCGCCGTTGATGCTCAGGATCACGTCACCCAATTGCAGGCCGGCTTTCTGCGCCGGTCCGTCGCGGAAGATCCCGGCGACTACGATGCCAGGGCGCCCGGTCAGGCCAAACGACTCGGCCAGTTCCTTGGTCAGCGGTTGTACTTCGATCCCCAGCCAGCCGCGAATAACCTGGCCGTGCTCGATGATCGACTTCATCACTTCCATCGCCAGCTTCACCGGGATCGCAAAACCGATGCCCTGGGAGCCGCCGGACTTGGAAAAAATCGCGGTGTTGATACCGGTCAGGTTGCCATTGGCATCCACCAGCGCGCCGCCGGAGTTGCCGGGGTTGATCGCCGCGTCGGTCTGGATGAAGTCTTCGTAGCTGTTGAGGCCCAACTGGTTACGGCCGGTGGCGCTGATGATGCCCATGGTCACCGTCTGGCCCACCCCGAACGGGTTGCCGATGGCCAGCGCCACATCACCCACCCGCAAGCCATCGGAACGGCCGAGGGTGATGGAAGGCAGGTTTTTCAAATCGATCTTCAACACCGCCAGGTCCGTTTCCGGGTCGCTGCCCACCACGCGGGCCAGGGTTTCGCGGCCATCACGCAGGGCTACCACAATTTGGTCGGCGCCGGTGGTCACGTGGTTGTTGGTGAGGATGTAGCCTTCGGGGCTCATGATCACCCCGGAACCCAGGCTGGATTCCATGCGCCGCTGCTTGGGCCCGTTGTCACCGAAATAGCGGCGGAACTGCGGATCCTCGAACAACGGATGCGCCGGCTTGTTGATGACCTTGGTGGTGTACAGGTTGACCACCGCCGGAGCGGCAATGACCACTGCGTCGGCGTACGTCACCGGGCCTTGCACCACCGCGCTGGTCTGCGGCGCCTGTTGCAGGTTGACATCAAGGCTGGGTAAGCCCACCCACTGGGGATAACGCTGAATAATCAGCATCGCGATCAGCACGCCAGCCAGCAATGGCCATCCAAAAAAACGCAGTGCCTTGAGCATCAAGTAAGTCCTGACAGGTTGCAGGGGGCGGGAGAGCGCCCATAATGTCGCGCATTATACGAGGCTGCGAGCGCCTCGGAACGGGATATTTAGGAGTCTTTTATGGCCGTCCCCCTTACCACCCTCGTCGAGGAAGCGGACCGCTACCTCGGCAGTGCAAAAATCGCCGACTACTGCCCCAACGGCCTGCAAGTCGAAGGCCGTCCGCAGGTGATGCGCATCGTCAGCGGCGTGACCGCAAGCCAAGCTCTGCTGGACGCAGCCGTTGAAGCCCAGGCCGATTTGATCCTGGTGCACCACGGCTATTTCTGGAAAGGCGAGAACCCCTGCATCACCGGCATGAAGCAGCGCCGCCTGAAAACCCTGCTCAAGCACGACATCAGTTTGCTGGCCTATCACCTGCCGCTGGACCTGCACCCCGACGTCGGCAACAACGTGCAGCTTGCCAAGCAGTTGGACATCACCGTCGAAGGCCCTCTCGACCCGACCAACCCCAAGATCGTCGGCCTGGTCGGCTCCCTCGCCGAACCCCTGTCGCCCCGCGACTTTGCCCGCCGCGTGCAGGACGTCATGGGCCGCGAACCGCTGCTGATCGAAGGCAGCGAAATGATCCGCCGCGTCGGCTGGTGCACCGGCGGTGGCCAAGGCTACATCGACCATGGGATTGCCGCCGGCGTCGACCTGTTCCTCAGCGGCGAAGCCTCCGAGCAAACCTTCCACAGTGCGCGGGAAAACGACATCAGCTTCATCGCCGCCGGCCACCACGCCACCGAGCGCTATGGCGTACAGGCACTGGGCGATTACTTGGCGCGGCGTTTTGCGCTCGAACATCTGTTCATCGACTGCCCCAACCCAATCTGAATGTGGGAGGGGGTTTGACGGCATGGCAGGCCAAACCTGGCGGCATATTCATATACCGTTTCGATCTAGCCAGCTCCCTGAATAGAAGAAGGTGCTGTGCTAGCATGCCTCGCTCGAACACGGCCCGCTGGCCGTCCATAAGATCGTTTTTCCGTGAGTAACCATGGTCGACAAACTGACGCATCTGAAACAGCTGGAGGCGGAAAGCATCCACATCATCCGCGAGGTCGCCGCCGAGTTCGACAACCCGGTGATGCTCTACTCGATCGGTAAAGACTCCGCCGTGATGCTGCATCTGGCACGCAAGGCCTTCTTCCCGGGCAAACTGCCGTTCCCGGTGATGCACGTCGACACCCGCTGGAAATTCCAGGAGATGTACGCGTTCCGCGACAAGATGGTCGAGGAACTGGGCCTGGACCTGATCACCCACGTCAACCCCGATGGCGTTGCGCAGGGCATCAACCCGTTCACCCACGGCAGCGCCAAGCACACCGACATCATGAAGACCGAAGGCCTCAAGCAGGCCTTGGACAAGCATGGTTTCGACGCAGCGTTCGGCGGTGCCCGTCGTGATGAAGAGAAATCCCGCGCCAAAGAGCGCGTGTACTCGTTCCGCGACAGCAAGCACCGCTGGGACCCGAAGAACCAGCGCCCCGAGTTGTGGAACGTCTACAACGGCAACGTCAACAAGGGCGAGTCGATCCGTGTATTCCCGCTGTCCAACTGGACCGAGCTGGACATCTGGCAGTACATCTACCTGGAAGGCATCCCGATCGTGCCGCTGTACTTCGCCGCCGAACGCGACGTGATCGAGAAGAACGGCACGTTGATCATGATCGACGACGACCGCATCCTTGAGCACCTGTCCGACGAAGACAAAGCCCGCATCGTCAAAAAGAAAGTACGTTTCCGTACCCTTGGCTGCTACCCGTTGACGGGCGCGGTGGAGTCCGAAGCCGAGACGCTGACGGACATCATTCAGGAAATGCTCCTGACGCGAACTTCCGAGCGCCAGGGCCGTGTCATCGACCACGATGGCGCAGGCTCAATGGAAGATAAAAAACGTCAAGGCTATTTCTAAGGGGCTGTCATGTCGCATCAATCTGATTTGATCAGCGAGGACATCCTCGCCTACCTGGGCCAGCACGAGCGCAAAGAGATGTTGCGCTTCCTGACCTGCGGCAACGTCGATGACGGCAAGAGCACCCTGATCGGGCGCCTGCTGCACGACTCCAAGATGATCTACGAAGATCACCTGGAAGCCATCACCCGCGATTCGAAGAAGTCCGGCACTACCGGTGACGACATCGACCTGGCCTTGCTGGTCGACGGCCTGCAGGCCGAGCGTGAGCAGGGCATCACTATCGATGTTGCCTACCGCTACTTCTCCACCGCCAAGCGCAAATTCATCATTGCCGACACCCCCGGCCATGAGCAGTACACCCGCAACATGGCCACCGGTGCCTCCACCTGTGACCTGGCGATCATCCTGATCGACGCCCGCTACGGCGTGCAGACCCAGACCCGTCGCCACAGCTTCATCGCCTCGTTGCTGGGCATCAAGCACATCGTGATCGCCGTCAACAAGATGGACATCAATGGCTTCGACCAGAGCGTGTTCGAGCAGATCAAGGCCGATTACCTGAAGTTCGCCGACGGTATCGCCTTCAAGCCGAGCACCATGGCCTTTGTGCCGATGTCGGCGCTCAAGGGCGACAACGTGGTGAACAAGAGCGAGCGTTCGCCTTGGTACACCGGCCAGTCGCTGATGGAAATCCTCGAAACCGTCGAGATCGCCAACGACCGCAACTACACCGACCTGCGTTTCCCGGTGCAGTACGTCAACCGTCCGAACCTGAACTTCCGTGGTTTCGCCGGCACCCTGGCCAGCGGCATCGTGCACAAGGGCGACGAGATCGTGGTTCTGCCGTCGGGCAAGAGCAGCCGCGTCAAATCCATCGTCACCTTCGATGGTGAGCTGGAACACGCCGGCCCAGGCCAGGCCGTGACCCTGACCATGGAAGACGAGATCGACATCTCCCGTGGCGACCTGCTGGTGCATGCCGACAACGTGCCGCAAGTAACTGACGCCTTCGACGCCATGCTGGTGTGGATGGCCGAAGAACCGATGCTGCCGGGCAAGAAATACGACATCAAGCGCGCCACCAGCTACGTGCCGGGTTCCATCACCAGTATCGTGCACCGCGTGGACGTGAACACCCTGGCCGAAGGCCCGGCGAGTTCGCTGCAATTGAACGAGATCGGCCGGGTCAAGGTCAGCCTCGACGCCGCCATCGCGCTGGATGGTTACGACAGCAATCGCACCACGGGCGCGTTCATTGTTATCGACCGCTTGACCAACGGCACCGTTGCCGCAGGCATGATCATCGCACCGCCGGTCACTCACGGCAGCGCGGCGCAGCATGGCAAGTTGGCGCATGTGGCCACCGAAGAGCGTGCCCAGCGCTTCGGCCAGCAACCGGCCACCGTGCTGTTCAGCGGCCTGTCCGGCGCTGGCAAGAGCACCTTGGCCTATGCGGTCGAGCGCAAGCTGTTCGACATGGGTCGTGCGGTCTTCGTGCTGGATGGTCAGAACCTGCGTCACGACCTGAACAAAGGTCTGCCACAGGATCGTGCCGGGCGTACGGAAAACTGGCGTCGTGCCGCTCACGTGGCGCGCCAGTTCAACGAAGCCGGCCTGCTGACCCTGGCCGCGTTCGTTGCCCCGGATGCCGAAGGCCGTGAACAGGCCAAGGCGCTGATTGGCGGTGATCGTCTGCTGACTGTGTACGTGCAGGCGTCGCCGCTGGTATGCGCCGAGCGTGATCCGCAAGGCCTGTACGCGGCCGGCGGGGATAACATCCCTGGCGAATCCTTCCCGTACGACGTGCCGTTGAATGCCGACCTGGTGCTCGACACCCAGGCGCTGTCGCTGGAAGACAGCGTCAAGCAAGTGCTGGAACTGTTGCGTCAGCGCGGCGCGATCTAAACCTCGCGGCCACAAAAAAAGCCCGCCACCGAGTGATCGGTGGCGGGCTTTTTCACATCTTCAAGATCGGGCGCGGTCAAATGTGGGAGGGGGCTTGCCCTCGATAGCGGTGGGTCAGCTACGACTGCATCAACTGATGCTCCGTCATCGGGGGCAAGCCCCCTCCCACAGGTTGATCATCGTTTGCCTGGGAAGTCTTTATGCAGCTTTTCCAGCAACGCATCCTTCTCTTCCCATAACCGGTTGATCCAGCCCTGGAACGCCAACCGATACTCCCCATCCTGCTCATAATTCTTGCCAATAAACTCGGCCGGAATCTGCACCTCTTCAAACTGCACCACCACGTCCTTCACATTCCCGCATAGCAAATCCCAATAACCAGGACGCCCGCCAGGGTAGTGAATGGTCACATTCACCAGGGACTTCAGTTGCTCGCCCATGGCGTCCAGCACAAATGCGATGCCGCCAGCCTTGGGCTTGAGCAGGTAACGGAATGGCGATTTTTGCTGGGCATGTTTGCCATCAGTAAACCGTGTGCCTTCGGCAAAGTTGAAAATCCCGACCGGGTTGTCGCGAAACTTCGCACAGGTCTTGCGGGTGGTTTCCAAGTCTTTGCCTTTCTTCTCCGGGTGCTTCTCCAGATAAGCCTTGGTGTAGCGCTTCATGAACGGAAAGCCCAGTGCCCACCACGCCAGACCAATCACCGGCACCCAGATCAATTCCTGCTTGAGGAAGAACTTTAGCGGGCGAATCCGTCGATTGAGCACGTATTGCAAGACCATGATGTCGACCCAGCTCTGGTGGTTGCTGGTCACCAGGTACGAGTGTTGATAATCCAGCCCTTCCAGGCCTTTGAGGTGCCAGCGCGTGCGCTGTACCAGGTTCATCCAACCCTTGTTGTTGGTGACCCAGGCTTCGTGGGTGTGGTTCATCAGCCATTCGCTGAAGCGCTTGGCAAACGGCAACGCCTTGAACAGCGCAACGATGAACAGGAACGAACACAGCAGGATCGTGTTCAGCGCCAGCAACAGCGAAGCGATCACCCCGCGCACGGCGGCAGGTAGAAAATCCAGCATTTAGATATCCATTGGTCGGTTGGCGGCTTGGATCGCGGTCAGGGCGATGGTGTACACGATGTCGTCAACCTGGGCGCCGCGGGGCAGGTCGTTGACCGGTTTGCGCAGGCCCTGGAGCATCGGGCCCAGGCTTACGCAATCGGCGCTGCGTTGTACGGCCTTGTGGGTGGTGTTGCCGGTGTTCAGGTCAGGGAAGACGAACACGGTGGCCTTGCCGGCGACCTGGCTGTTGGGCGCCAGTTGTCGGGCTACGTCCTCGTTGGCGGCGGCGTCGTATTGCAGGGGGCCGTCGATCAACAGCGAGCTTTGCTGTTCATGGGCGAGCAGGGTGGCTTCGCGAACTTTTTCCACTTCCTCGCCGCTGGCCGAATCACCGCTGGAATAGCTGATCATCGCCACGCGCGGGGTAATGCCGAACGCCGCCGCCGAGTCGGCGCTTTGCAGGGCGATTTCCGCGAGTTCCGCAGCGCTTGGGTGCGGGTTCATCACGCAGTCGCCGTACACCAGCACCTCTTCGGGGAACAGCATGAAGAACACCGACGACACCAGCGTGCAGCCCGGCGCCGTTTTGATCAGTTGCAGGGCGGGGCGGATGGTGTTGGCGGTGGAGTGGATAACGCCAGAAACCAGGCCATCCACTTCATCCAGTGCGAGCATCATGGTGGCGATCACCACAGTGTCTTCCAATTGTTGCTCGGCCATCGGCGCGTTGAGGCTTTTGCTTTTGCGCAGCGCGACCATTGGTTCGACGTAGCGTTGGCGGATCAGATCCGGGTCGAGAATTTCCAGGCCTTCCGGCAATTCGATGCCTTGGGCGCGGGCGACGGCTTCCACATCGGCTGGTTTGGCCAGCAACACGCAGCGGGCAATGCCTCGGGCCTGGCAGATGGCGGCGGCCTGGACGGTAAGTGGCTCGCTGCCTTCGGGCAGCACGATGCGTTTGTTGGCGGCCTGGGCGCGTTGGATCAACTGGTAGCGGAACACCGCTGGCGACAGGCGCATTTCCCGTGGTGTGCCGCAACGCTGATGCAGCCAGCGCGCATCAAGGTGGCTGGCGACGAAATCGGTGATGATCTCGGCGCGCTCGCGGTCATCGATGGGGATTTCTTTGTTCAGGTTGTTGAGCAGGTTGGCGGTGTCGTAGGAGCCGGTGCTCACCGACAGCACCGGTAGCCCGGCCTGAAACGCTCCGCGACACAGATCCATGATGCGCGTATCGGGCAGTGTATCGCTGGTCAGCAGCAGGCCGGCCAGCGGCACGCCGTTGATCGCGGCCAGGCTGACGGCCAGGATGATGTCGTCGCGGTCGCCTGGGGTTACCACCAGCACGCCGGGTTTGAGCAGCTCGACGGTGTTACGCATGGTGCGGGCGCAGATGATGATCTTGGTCATGCGCCGGGTTTCGTAGTCGCCGGCGTTGAGGATCTGCGCGCCCATCAGGTCGGCCACGTCGCGGGTGCGCGGCGCGTTGAGTTCCGGTTGATACGGAATGCAGCCGAGCAGGCGGAAGTCACCGCTGCGCAGTAAAGGCGAATGCTCTTTAAGGCGCGCTGAAAACGCCTCCATGCTTTCGTCGGTGCGCACCTTGTTGAGGATTACGCCGAGTACTTTCGGGTCTTTCGGGCCGCCGAACAGTTGGGCCTGCAATTCCACGCGGCCGGAGAGTTCGGTGAGCACTTCGTTTTCCGGAGCGGAGACCAGGATCACTTCCGCGTCCAGGCTCTTGGCCAGGTGCAGGTTGACCCGTGCCGCATAGCTGGCGTTGCGGGTGGGCACCATACCTTCGACGATCAGTACGTCCTTGCCCACGGCGGCCTGCTGATAGAGGGTGATGATCTCTTCGAGCAGTTCGTCGAGCTGGCCGTCGCCGAGCATCCGTTCAACGTGTGCCAGGCCCAAAGGCTGTGGTGGCTTGAGGCCGTGGGTGCGTGCCACCAGTTCGGTGGAGCGTTCGGGGCCGGTGTCGCCGGGGTGCGGCTGGGCAATCGGCTTGAAGAAGCCGACTTTCAGCCCGGCCCGCTCAAGGGTGCGCACCAGCCCAAGGCTGATGGAGGTCAGACCCACACCAAAATCGGTGGGCGCGATAAAAAAAGTCTGCATGCGAATTCTCTGGAGGTGCATGGCTTCGGTGGCGCTCTATGGCTGAGCGCCTACCGGGAATCAGGCGTCAAGGTTATCGTTATTCGGGGCTTGCGCACACCAGCCGCAGGCAAAGGGCTGGCCTATTTTTTCCAGACGCTGTGCGGGGTCGAGTACCCAGGCGCGGGATTGCCATGGCGGCTGGTGGCGCAGATGCTGGGTGTGGCCGCAGGAGAGCTCGGCCACCCAATGCCGTTCTTCGTCCAGATGAAAACCGACGACCGTGACCCTTGATCGGTCCCGTCTGTCCGGGTTCTGTTCGCTTTCGGGCAAATCCTTGTTTAGACTTGTCCGTTCTTCATTCTTATGCAAAAGGTCTCGCCCCATGACGATCGCCGCTAACAAGGCTGTCTCCATCGACTATACCCTGACCAACGACGCTGGTGAGGTCATCGACAGCTCCGCCGGCGGCGCGCCGCTGGTCTACCTGCAAGGCGCAGGTAACATCATCCCAGGCCTGGAAAAGGCACTGGAAGGCAAGGCAGTTGGTGATGAACTGACCGTTGCCGTAGAACCTGAAGATGCCTACGGCGAGTACTCGGCTGAACTGGTCAGCACTCTGAGCCGCAGCATGTTCGAAGGCGTTGACGAGCTGGAAGTGGGCATGCAGTTCCACGCTTCCGCGCCGGACGGCCAAATGCAGATCGTGACTATCCGTGATCTGGACGGCGACGACGTAACCGTCGACGGCAACCACCCTCTGGCAGGCCAGCGCCTGAACTTCCAAGTGAAGATCGTTGCCATCCGCGACGCTTCCCAGGAAGAAGTGGCTCACGGCCACGTTCACGGTGAAGGCGGTCATCAGCACTGATTGATGCGTTAATCAGCTGATAGCAAAAACGCCCCGACTGGTTCGGGGCGTTTTTTTTGCGCTTAAAAAAGCACTGAAGTTCAAATGTGGGAGGGGCGTACTTCAGAAAACAAAAATGCCCCGGACCTTTCGGTACGGGGCATTTCTTAACTGTTTCGCAACCAGGGTTGCGTTGCAGTTGTTACCACTTAGGCAGCAGCAGGAACGCTCAGAGCCTTGATGTGGCCGTTCAGGCGGCTCTTATGGCGAGCGGCCTTGTTCTTGTGGATGATGCCTTTATCGGCCATACGGTCGATAACAGGCACAGCCAGAACGTAAGCTGCTTGAGCTTTTTCAGCGTCTTTGGTGTCGATGGCTTTAACTACATTCTTGATGTAGGTACGAACCATGGAACGCAGGCTGGCGTTGTGGCTGCGACGCTTCTCAGCCTGTTTTGCACGTTTTTTGGCGGAAGGTGTGTTGGCCACCGTCGAGCTCCTCGAAAGACTTTTTAGGAAATAGCAAACAAAATAGGCCGCGAATCATGCCGATGACTTGATGTGTTGTCAAGGGCGGCTGATGCGAACTGCTGAGTGGTCGATCTGAAGAGGCGGGTGATTTATTTCCGGCGCTTGACCTGTAAACTCGCGAGCTTTGGCTCTGTGCTGTTGCAGGCGCGCAGTATCGCATAAGTAGGCGCACAGTTCGCCTGCTCTTTATCTAATAGGCGCAAACTCTTTCAATGAATCTGCTCAAATCGTTGGCCGCCGTCAGCTCTATCACGATGATCTCCAGGGTTCTGGGGTTTGTGCGTGACACCCTGCTGGCACGCATTTTTGGCGCCAGCATGGCCACGGATGCCTTCTTTATTGCCTTTAAATTGCCCAATCTGCTGCGGCGTATCTTCGCGGAGGGAGCATTTTCCCAAGCATTCGTGCCGATTCTGGCGGAATACAAGACCCAGCAAGGCGAGGAGGCCACCCGCACCTTTATTGCCTACGTCTCAGGCCTGCTGACCCTGGTTTTGATGGTGGTGACTATCCTCGGCATGCTCGCCGCACCTTGGGTGATCTGGGCCACGGCGCCCGGTTTCGCCAATACGCCGGAAAAGTTCGCGCTGACCACTGATCTGCTACGGGTTACCTTTCCTTATATATTGCTGATTTCCCTGTCATCCCTGGCCGGGGCGATCCTCAATACCTGGAACCGTTTCTCGGTGCCGGCGTTTGTGCCGACCCTGCTAAACGTCAGCATGATCATTTTCGCGCTGTTCCTCACCCCGTATTTCGATCCGCCGGTCATGGCGCTCGGCTGGGCTGTATTGGCCGGCGGCCTGGCACAATTGCTCTACCAACTGCCGCACCTGAAAAAGATCGGCATGCTCGTGCTGCCGCGCCTGAATCTTAAGGACACCGGCGTCTGGCGCGTGATGCGCAATATGCTGCCGGCGATCCTCGGCGTATCGGTCAGCCAGATTTCCCTGATTATCAACACGGCCTTTGCCTCGCTGCTGGTATCGGGCTCGGTGTCGTGGATGTATTACGCCGACCGCCTGATGGAGCTGCCGTCCGGCGTGCTGGGCGTGGCCTTGGGCACAATCCTGCTGCCTACCCTGGCGCGCACGTATGCCAGCAAGGACCGGCAGGAGTACTCGCGCATCCTTGATTGGGGCCTGCGCCTGTGTTTTGTCCTGGTGTTGCCGTGTGCCCTGGCGCTGGGCATCCTGGCCGAGCCGCTGACGGTTTCACTGTTCCAATACGGCCAATTCGACGCCCATGACGCCTTGATGACGCAGCGCGCGCTGGTTGCCTACTCCGTCGGCCTGCTCGGCATCATCGTGATCAAAGTGCTGGCGCCTGGCTTTTATGCCCAGCAAAACATCCGTACACCCGTGAAAATCGCGATCTTCACGCTGATCGTCACGCAACTGCTCAATCTGGTGTTTATCGGTCCATTGGCTCATGCCGGCCTGGCCCTTGCGATCAGCGCGGGTGCCTGCATCAATGCGGGCTTGCTGTTTTATCAACTGCGCAAACAGCAGATGTTCCAGCCGCAGCCGGGCTGGGGCATGTTTGCCCTCAAGCTGCTGGTGGCGGTGGCAATGATGTCGGCGGTGTTAATGGGCTTGATGCACTTTATGCCGGCGTGGGACCAAGGCCCTATGTTGGAGCGCTTCATGCGTCTGGGCGTGTTGGTTGTCGCTGGCGTGGTGGTGTACTTCGGAATGTTGCTGCTGCAGGGTTTCCGCCTGCGGGATTTCAATCGCAAGTCGTTGAGCTAGAGAGTTTGCCGCGATAAAAGCGGTGTTTTATCGATTCGATCCATTTGCCCTGCGCTGTTGCCTGTCGTATGAGGCTGGGTGTGGTTATAATCGACCACTTTATGAGCAAGAAGCGCGTTATGCAGCTGGTTCGAGGTCTCCACAACCTGCGCCCCCAGCATCGGGGCTGCGTCGCCACTATTGGCAACTTTGACGGTGTTCACCGTGGTCACCAGGCTATCCTGGCCCGGCTGCGCGAGCGTGCGGTCGAGTTGGGCGTGCCCAGCTGCGTGGTGATTTTTGAGCCACAGCCGCGGGAATACTTCACCCCGGAGACGGCGCCGGCCCGCCTGGCCCGCTTGCGGGACAAGCTGCAACTGCTGGCCGAAGAAGGCGTGGACCGCGTCCTCTGCCTGGCTTTCAACCAGCGCTTGCAAAGCCTCAGCGCCGCCGAGTTCGTCGACCGTATCCTGGTGGATGGCCTGGGTGTGCAGCATCTGGAGGTCGGCGACGACTTCCGTTTTGGTTGCGATCGGGTTGGGGATTTCGAATTCCTGCAGCACGCCGGCGTTACCCAGGGCTTTACCGTTGAAGCCGCGCAAACCGTCGAACTGGACGGCCTGCGTGTGAGCAGCACCCAGGTGCGTAATGCCCTGGCGGCTGCCGACTTCGCCCTGGCCGAGCGTCTGCTGGGTCGCCCGTTCCGCATTGCCGGGCGGGTACTGCACGGCCAGAAGCTGGCGCGCCAACTGGGCACGCCAACCGCCAACGTGCAACTCAAGCGTCGTCGTGTGCCGCTTACCGGGGTTTACCTGGTGAGCGTCGACATCGACGGCCAGCCGTGGCCGGGAGTCGCCAACATAGGCGTCAGGCCCACGGTTGCAGGTGATGGCAAGGCCCACCTGGAAGTTCACCTTTTGGATTTTGCCGGTGATTTATACGACCGGCGTTTGACGGTGGTTTTCCACCAGAAGCTGCGTGAAGAGCAGCGTTTCGCCTCCCTTGAGGCGTTGAAAACGGCGATCAATGCGGATGTCGCCGCCGCCCGTGCACTAGCCGCACCTAGCGCCCATCGCTAACCGAAGAGCCTTAAATGACCGACTATAAAGCCACGCTAAACCTTCCGGACACCGCCTTCCCAATGAAGGCCGGCCTGCCACAGCGCGAACCGCAGATCCTGCAGCGCTGGGACAGTATTGGCCTGTACGGAAAGTTGCGCGAGATTGGCAAGGATCGTCCGAAGTTCGTCCTGCACGACGGCCCTCCTTACGCCAACGGCACGATTCACATCGGTCATGCACTGAACAAAATTCTCAAGGACATGATCCTGCGTTCGAAAACCCTTTCGGGCTTCGACGCACCTTATGTTCCGGGTTGGGACTGCCACGGCCTGCCGATCGAACACAAGGTCGAAGTGACCTACGGCAAGAACCTGGGCGCCGATAAAACCCGCGAACTGTGCCGTGCCTACGCCGCCGAGCAGATCGAAGGGCAGAAGTCCGAGTTCATCCGCCTGGGTGTGTTGGGCGAGTGGGACAACCCGTACAAAACCATGAACTTCAAGAACGAGGCCGGTGAAATCCGCGCCTTGGCAGAAATCGTCAAGGGTGGTTTCGTGTTCAAGGGCCTCAAGCCCGTGAACTGGTGCTTTGACTGCGGTTCGGCATTGGCCGAAGCCGAAGTCGAGTACGAAGACAAAAAGTCCTCGACCATCGACGTGGCGTTCCCGATCGCCGACGACGCCAAGCTGGCCCAGGCATTCGGCCTGGCAAGCCTGAGCAAACCAGCGGCCATCGTGATCTGGACCACCACCCCGTGGACCATCCCGGCCAACCAGGCGCTGAACGTGCACCCGGAGTTCACCTACGCGCTGGTAGACGTCGGTGATCGCCTGCTGGTGCTGGCCGAGGAAATGGTCGAGGCGTGCCTGGCGCGTTACGAGCTGCAAGGCTCGGTCATCGCCACCACTACCGGCTCCGCGCTGGAACTGATCAACTTCCGTCACCCGTTCTATGACCGCCTGTCGCCGGTGTACCTGGCTGACTATGTCGAGCTGGGCTCGGGCACTGGCGTGGTCCACTGCTCGCCCGCCTATGGCGTTGACGACTTTGTGATCTGCAAGAAGTACGGCCTGGTCAACGATGACATCATCAACCCGGTACAAAGCAACGGCGTGTACGTGCCTTCGCTGGAGTTCTTCGGCGGTCAGTTCATCTTCAAGGCCGACCAGCTGATCATCGAAAAGCTGCGTGAAGTCGGCGCACTGATGCAAACCGACACCATCAAGCACAGCTACATGCACTGCTGGCGCCACAAAACTCCGCTGATCTACCGCGCCACCGCGCAGTGGTTCATCGGCATGGACAAAGAGCCAGCCAGCGGCGATACCCTGCGCAACCGCGCGATCAAGGCCATCGAAGACACCAAGTTCGTCCCGGCCTGGGGCCAGGCGCGCCTGCACTCGATGATCGCCAATCGTCCGGACTGGTGCATCTCCCGCCAGCGTAACTGGGGCGTGCCGATCCCGTTCTTCCTGAACAAGGAAAGCGGCGAGTTGCACCCGCGTACCGTCGAGCTGATGGAAGTCGTGGCCCAGCGCGTTGAACAGGAGGGCATCGAAGCCTGGTTCAAACTGGACGCCGCCGAACTGCTTGGCGACGAAGCGCCGCAGTACGACAAGATCAGCGACACCCTCGACGTGTGGTTCGACTCGGGCACCACCCACTGGCACGTGCTGCGTGGCTCGCACCCGATGGGCCACGAGACCGGCCCGCGTGCCGACCTGTACCTGGAAGGCTCGGACCAACACCGTGGCTGGTTCCACTCCTCGTTGCTGACCGGTTGCGCCATCGACGATCACGCCCCGTACCGCGAATTGCTGACCCACGGCTTCACCGTCGACGAGACGGGTCGCAAGATGTCCAAGTCGCTGAAAAACGTGATCGAGCCGAAAAAGATCAACGACACCCTGGGCGCCGACATCATGCGTCTGTGGGTGGCCTCGACCGATTACTCGGGCGAGATCGCCGTATCGGACCAGATCCTGGCCCGCAGCGCCGATGCCTATCGTCGCATCCGCAATACCGCGCGCTTCCTGCTGTCGAACCTGACCGGTTTCAACCCGGCCACCGACATCCTGCCGGCCGAGGACATGCTCGCCCTGGACCGTTGGGCCGTGGACCGCACCCTGTTGCTGCAGCGCGAGTTGCAGGAACACTACGGCGAATACCGCTTCTGGAACGTGTACTCGAAGATCCACAACTTCTGCGTGCAGGAACTGGGTGGTTTCTACCTCGACATCATCAAGGACCGCCAGTACACCACCGCCGCTAACAGCAAAGCACGCCGTTCGGCGCAGACTGCGCTGTACCACATCAGCGAAGCGCTGGTGCGCTGGATCGCGCCGATCCTTGCGTTCACCGCCGACGAACTGTGGGAATACCTGCCGGGCGAGCGCAACGAATCCGTGATGCTCAATACCTGGTACGAAGGCCTGACCGAACTGCCTGCCGACTTCGAACTGGGCCGCGAGTACTGGGAAGGCGTGATGGCCGTCAAAGTTGCGGTGAACAAGGAGCTGGAAGTTCAACGTGCGGCCAAGGCCGTCGGTGGCAACCTGCAAGCTGAAGTCACCCTGTTTGCCGAGGAAGGCCTGACCGCCGACCTGGCCAAACTGAGCAACGAGCTGCGCTTCGTGTTGATCACCTCCACGGCGAGCCTGGCGCCATTCGCTCAAGCACCGGCTGATGCCGTGGCTACCGAAGTGCCGGGCCTCAAGCTTAAAGTGATGAAGTCCGCCTTTGCCAAGTGCGCCCGTTGCTGGCACTGCCGTGAAGATGTGGGTGTGAACCCTGAGCATCCGGAAATCTGTGGTCGTTGCGTCGACAACATCTCCGGTGAAGGCGAGGTTCGCCACTATGCCTAACGCCAGTCGTTTCGGACGCCTGGGCTTGCTCGTGTTGAGTTTGCTGGTCCTGGTCATTGACCAGGTCAGCAAGGCTCACTTCGAGGGCTCCCTGGAAATGTTCCAGCAGATCGTGGTGATCCCCGATTACTTCAGCTGGACCCTGGCCTACAACACCGGCGCCGCGTTCAGCTTCCTCGCTGATGGCGGTGGCTGGCAGCGCTGGCTGTTTGCCGTTATCGCGCTGGTGGTCAGTGCGGTGCTGGTGGTGTGGCTCAAGCGCCTGGGTCGCGATGACACCTGGCTGGCCGTTGCCTTGGCCCTGGTGCTGGGTGGTGCGCTGGGTAACCTGTACGACCGCATTGCCCTTGGCCATGTGATCGACTTCATCCTGGTGCATTGGCAGAACCGTCATTACTTCCCGGCGTTCAACTTCGCCGACAGCGCCATCACCGTCGGCGCAATCATGTTGGCGCTGGATATGTTCAAAAGTAAGAAAACCGGAGAGACCGTCAATGACTGATCAGGTATTGGCTGAGCAACGCATCGGCCAGAACACGGAAGTCACTTTGCACTTTGCATTGCGCCTGGAGAATGGCGACACGGTCGACAGCACGTTCGACAAAGCCCCTGCGACCTTCAAGGTCGGTGACGGCAACCTGCTGCCGGGTTTTGAAGCGGCCCTGTTCGGTTTCAAGGCCGGCGACAAGCGCACCCTGCAGATTCTGCCGGAAAACGCCTTTGGCCAGCCCAACCCGCAAAATGTGCAGATCATCCCGCGTTCGCAGTTCCAGGACATGGACCTGTCGGAAGGCCTGCTGGTGATCTTCAACGACGCGGCGAATACCGAACTGCCTGGCGTGGTGAAAACCTTCGATGACGCGCAAGTGACGATCGACTTCAACCACCCGTTGGCCGGTAAAACCTTGACCTTTGACGTTGAAATCATCGACGTTAAAGCACTTTGATCAACGCCCCGGTCTAAAATGTGGGAGGGGGCTTGCCCCCGATGGCAGCGGCTCAGTCAAAGATGTATCAATTGACACGCAGCCATCGGAGGCAAGCCCTCTCCCACTTTTGATCTCTATTGTCAGTTCAGTAGCATCAACTCTGACCCCCCGCGCCAGACACGAGGCACAGCATGCAAATCAAACTCGCCAACCCCCGTGGCTTCTGCGCCGGCGTGGACCGTGCGATCGAAATCGTCAATCGCGCCCTGGAAGTCTTCGGTCCGCCGATCTACGTGCGTCATGAAGTCGTCCACAACAAGTTTGTGGTCGAAGACCTGCGCGCACGCGGCGCGATCTTTGTCGAAGAGCTAGACCAGGTGCCGGACGACGTGATCGTCATCTTCAGTGCCCACGGTGTTTCCCAGGCCGTGCGTACCGAAGCAGCAGGCCGTGGCCTCAAAGTGTTCGATGCCACCTGCCCTCTGGTCACCAAGGTGCACATCGAAGTCGCGCGCTACAGCCGCGACGGTCGGGAATGCATCCTGATCGGTCATGCCGGTCACCCGGAAGTCGAAGGCACCATGGGCCAATACGACGCCAGCAATGGCGGCGCCATCTACTTGGTGGAAGACGAGAAAGACGTCGCCAACCTGCAGGTGCACAACCCAGATCGTTTGGCCTTCGTCACCCAGACCACCTTGTCCATGGACGACACCAGCCGTGTGATCGATGCCCTGCGCACCCGTTTCCCGGCCATCGGCGGCCCGCGTAAGGATGACATCTGCTACGCCACCCAAAATCGCCAGGACGCGGTCAAGCAATTGGCTGACGAGTGCGATGTGGTTCTGGTGGTCGGCAGCCCCAACAGCTCCAACTCCAACCGTCTGCGTGAGCTGGCTGAGCGCATGGCTACCCCGGCGTACTTGATCGACGGGGCTGAAGACATGCAGCGCAGTTGGTTCGATGGCGTCCAGCGTATCGGCATCACAGCGGGTGCTTCTGCCCCAGAAGTACTGGTGCGCGGTGTTATCCAGCAACTGCACGCCTGGGGGGCTACCGGCGCTGATGAGTTGGCGGGACGTGAAGAGAACATCACTTTCTCCATGCCCAAGGAACTGCGGGTTCGCTCACTGCTCTGAATACCAGGGGGCCGGAGGTACTCTGGCACAACGCCTGTTCGGCTTTATCGCTGCGCAGGCTGATGCGCCCACTGGGCGCCAGCACCACTTGGTGCACGCTTTGCGCCGAGTCCTTGGCGCATACGTGCACAGTGCCGGCACGAAAACCTCCCCCTGAAAATACCGGTTCGCCCAACCCGCTGAACCGCACCTGGCTTTTGACCGGGCCATTTCCCACTATCGGCACACGACCGCTGTCCTGGCGCTCCAGCAGCACCGGGTTGTTGTCGTCCAGATGGCCGCGCCCGCTGATGTCCACTATCACCCGCCAACCTCGACTCCAGTCATCGTCCAGTGCGTGAATGACCACCGCGCGGTTACGCGTGATGGCTTCGGTGCGTGCGAAGCGAAGTCCGTTGGTCAGCGATTGCGCCGCGCTTTGTCGCTGCTGTGACTCCAGCAGCCCCGCGAAACCCGGCACTGCCAGATGCGCCAGGATGCCGCTCACGATCAGTCCGAGCAGCAGTTCGATCAGGGTAAAACCTCGTTGTCCCATTGGTCGTCCCTCCGTGGACGTGTGCAGAAAGCAGGTTGAGACATAGGTATAGCGCCCGGCGCGGAGTGCCGAATGATGGCCTTCATGTCCAAAGTATTTCCCTTTGTTCCATCGGCAGCGCGGGCGAAAAACCGACGCTAGTCTTGGGCCGCACCGCAGGATTTTCCTGCTTTTTTGCCCTTCGACACGGATGACGACGGTAATGCTTGCCTGCCTGAATACCTGTTTTCCCCACGCTGTAGCGCGACATCAAATCGGCATGACGTTAATTGAGGTGCTGGTAGCGGTGCTGATTCTCGCGGTCGGCCTGTTAGGCGCGGTGGTGCTCCAGCTCAATGCCCTCAAATACACCGACAGTTCGAGGATGACCAGTCAGGCCAGTTTCATTGCCTACGATATGCTCGACCGAATCCGCGCCAATTCCGGCGCCGACTACTCATCGCCAGGGAGGGTAAGGGCTCCGGCCAACACCGCGACTGCCAGTGTGCGTGACCTGGACCTGCATGATTTCGAGGCCAATATTCGCGGTTTTGCCGGGGAAAGTGCCAAAGGCTCTGTGGTGGTCAGTAGAAATGAGGTGACGGTCAGTATCAGTTGGGATGACCGATCGAGTTCAAGCATCCCTGATGCGCGGGAAACCTTTACCCTGACCAGTCGCATCGACCCAGGGCCAGAGGTGGCGCAATGAGGCCTGTGGCGAGGGGGTTCAGCTTGATGGAGTTGCTGCTGGCCCTGGCAGTCGGTTTGGTGCTGGTGCTTGGGGGCAGCCAAGTGGTGATCGGTTCCCGAATGACCCACGCCAGCCAGCAGGCAGCCATGTTGCTGCAGGACGACGCGCGGTTTGCGCTGGGCAAGATGCTCCAGGACATCCGTCAGGCGGGCATGTTTGGCTGTATGGCTACTGCGTTTATCGACAATGCCCCACCGGCCTTTGATCGGCCGGTTGGCTGGAGTGCCGGGGGCGGTTCAACGTCGCTGACACTGTTGACTGCGGACGTGGGTGATGGCGGTGGCAAACCTGACTGGACGGTGTTGTCCGACTGCACGGGTACGGCCTATGCATACGGCGGGACCTCACCGTCGCCAGTTCCCGGGCAGATTCGCTTTGCCATTCGCCAACTCACCTACACCTTCGAGGCCGGCCAGTTAAAGGTCAGCACGCCTGCTGCGCCGGCCAGGGCAGTGTTGGTGGATAACGTGGGGGCGTTCGATCTCAGTTTCGGTGTGGCGGCCGGGCCGACATCGGCGCAGGTAGTGCGCTACGACGCCATGCCGTCTGACGAGTCGTTGATCCGCAGCGTACGCATCCGCATGACGCTGCGAGACCCGACGGGCCGGGTGAAAGATCAAACCTATAGCGTCGTGGCGGCGCTGCGTAACCGTGTGGGGTAGGACGGTCATGGTGCTGACTGACGGTATTTCTTCGCAGCAGAGGGGAATGGTGCTGCTGATAAGCCTGGTGTTTTTGCTGCTGTTGTCACTGATTGGCTTGTCGTCAATCCAAGGTGCGGTGGCCCAGCAAAAGATCAGCGGCAGCCTGTGGCAACGAAACCAGTCGCTTCAAAACGCCGAAAGCGGCTTGAGGCTGGGAGAGCAGGCGGTGCAGCGAGCGGGTGTCGGGTGGCCGCAGTGCTGGTCGATCGTTACCTGCGCGCCGCCGGACGAGGCGTTTTTGCTGGTGGCTGCAGGGACGAACCCTGTTTCGGCAGTGACCTGGGTTGCCGTCAGGGGAGGGCTCTACGGCATTCAAGCCTTGGGTCCTGGCGTAGGGCTGGCGCATCTGCCGCCTCATGCCTCGGCGGCGGTCTACCGGGTGACGGCGGTCGGGTTCAGCGGCCAGTCGCGCACGGTATTGGAGACTGTATATGCGCGGGTGGAATTGGAAAGTGGCCCGCGGTTTCGGCGGGTGTCATGGCGACAGCTTCAATGAGGAACAGTGGCATGGGCATGGACTGCCGGGGCTTTACCCTGATCGAGTTACTTATCTGCGTAGCGATCATCGCGTTTCTGGCCGGGATCGCTTACCCCGGCTACACCCGTCATGTAAAAAAGGTCTATCGCGCGGAAATTGTCGCGCTACTGACCGAGCAAGCTCAGCACCTTGAGCGTTTTTATACGAGGAACGGCACTTTTATTGACGCCAGCGGCGTCAGCACCGGCAATGATCGCTATAGAATCACCGCTGCGTTGAACCCTCAGGATTTCTACCTGGTCGCTACGCCGGGCGTCGATTCGTTGATGGTGGGTGACCCCTGTGGTGACTTCAGCCTTAGCAGCACGGGTGTGCGGGCCAATCCGGGGGCAGCACCTGAAATGTCGCGCCAGACATGCTGGGGGCAATGATGTGGGTGCTGGATGATTGGGCGCCAGGTGCGCTTGTTCCTATTTATCGGCTGGATCGAATGATGGCTAAGCAACAGCAAGTGGTGATTGTCGGCGGCGGAGTCATTGGCCTGCTGACGGCGTACAACCTGGCGAGCCAGGGGCAGGCGGTGGTCCTGTTGGAGCGGGCCGATGTGGGGCAGGAGTCTTCATGGGCGGGCGGTGGCATTGTGTCTCCGCTGTATCCTTGGCGCTACAGCCCGTCGGTCACTGCATTGGCCCATTGGTCCCAGGATTTTTATCCGCAACTGGCTGAGCGCCTGTTTGCCGCCACCGGCATCGACCCTGAGGTTCATACCACCGGCTTGTACTGGCTGGACTTGGAAGATGAGGCCGAGGCGCTGGCGTGGGCGGTCCGTGAAGGTCGGCCTCTAGGCAAAGTGGATGTGTCGGCCGCCCATGATGCGGTTCCGGTGCTGGGTGGCGGGTATTCCAGCGCGATCTATATGGCTGACGTGGCCAATGTGCGCAACCCTCGCTTGGTCAAATCCCTCAAGGCTGCGTTGTTGGCACTGCCTGGCGTAACTGTTCACGAACAGTGTGAAGTCACTGGATTTGTCATGGAAGGCGACAATGTAGTGGGCGTAAACACGGCAGTGGGGGCGATTGTCGGGGAGCAAGTGGTACTGGCAGCAGGCGCGTGGAGCGGTGAGTTGCTCGGCACGCTGGGCTTGGTGCTGCCGGTGGAACCGGTCAAGGGGCAGATGATTTTGTACAAATGCGCCTCGGACTTCTTGTCGAGCATGGTCCTGGCCAAGGGCCGTTATGCCATCCCCCGGCGCGACGGGCATATTCTCATTGGCAGTACCCTGGAACACGAGGGCTTCGACAAGACCCCCACCGATACTGCGCTGGAAAGTCTCAAAGC
Source organism: Pseudomonas sp. LG1E9 (assembly GCF_003290225.1). Lineage (NCBI taxonomy): Bacteria > Pseudomonadati > Pseudomonadota > Gammaproteobacteria > Pseudomonadales > Pseudomonadaceae > Pseudomonas > Pseudomonas sp. LG1E9. The sequence goes on from NZ_CP029983.1 coordinate 1,605,849, forward strand.
CTCGGCTGTGGAGCTGATTCCCGCCCTGGCAGACGCCGAAGTAGTGGGGCATTGGGCCGGTTTGCGCCCAGGCTCACCGGAAGGTATTCCCTATATCGGCCAGGTTCCCGGCTTTAAAGGGCTGTGGCTCAATTGCGGGCATTACCGCAACGGCCTGGTACTGGCGCCGGCGTCCTGTCAGTTGTTTGCAGACTTGCTGCTGGGGCATGCGCCGATCATCGATCCTGCGCCTTACTTGCCTGAAGGTCGCATCAGCGCTGTATAGACTTCGGTCCCTGCTCCAGATGCGCCTGAGTGCAATACCACTCCTGGCGCAACCTTAGGGCGCGATCCTGTGGCAGGTGCACGCCGCAGTGGGCGCAACGCACCATCAACGCAGCGTCAGGCTCGTTGTTGCGTTGCTGCTTGGCGGCCGGTTTTTTGAATTTGCGCCAGAACCATACCGCGGCAGCAATAACGGCAATCCAGAACAGAAGACGAAGCATGATGGGCGGTTTCTCGATAAGGAATGCGCCAGTTTAGCCAAGGACGTGGCAGACGCACAGCGCAATAATACTGCCCATAAAAAAGGAGCCCCGAGGGGCTCCTTTTTTGCGTTGCATCGACAGATCAGTCGAACACACCGAAGGTCATGTAGCTGAACCACGAGCGGTCCTGGTTGTTGCCCAGAGCCTCTGGCTCTTCTTCTTCGATCACGTCGCCGTTCTCGTCGTGCGGCTTGAGCTCCGACGGAATGGCTTCCTTGGCGTCCTGGTATTGTTTAATCACGTCCTGATTGGCGCGGGTTTCGCCCGGCGGCAACGGAGGGCGCGACTCGATCAGGCCCAGGGTGTACTTGCTCAGCCACGAACGGTTGTCGGCTTCGGCAACCTGAGGCACGAACTGGCCGTCTTTCAGGCTAGGGTGATCCGGGTAGTTGAGCTTGAGGGTCTCCAGGCTGGTGTTGGCCAGATCGTCCAGGTGCAGCCGCTGGTAAGCCTCGGTCATCACTGCCAGGCCGTCACCCACGGAAGGGGTTTCCTGGAAGTTCTCTACGACATAGCGGCCACGGTTGGCGGCAGCCACGTACGCCTGACGGGTCAGGTAGTAGTGAGCTACGTGGATTTCGTAGGACGCCAGCAGGTTGCGCAGGTAGATCATGCGCTGCTTGGCGTCCGGCGCGTAGCGGCTGTTCGGATAGCGGCTGGTCAACTGGGCGAACTCGTTGTAGGAGTCGCGGGCAGCACCTGGGTCACGCTTGGTCATGTCCAGCGGCAGGAAGCGCGCCAGCAGGCCAACGTCCTGGTCGAACGAGGTCAGGCCCTTGAGGTAGTAGGCGTAGTCCACGTTCGGGTGTTGCGGGTGCAAGCGGATGAAGCGCTCGGCGGCGGACTTGGCAGCTTCCGGCTCGGCGTTCTTGTAGTTGGCGTAGATCAGCTCAAGCTGAGCCTGGTCGGCGTAGCGCCCGAACGGATAACGCGACTCCAGTGCCTTCAGCTTCGCTGTGGCGCTGGTGTAGCTATTATTGTCCAAGTCTTTCTGTGCCAGTTGGTACAGCTCGACTTCGCTCAGGTTTTCGTCGACGACGTCCTTTGTTGACGAGCAAGCAGCAGTCATGGCGAGGATGGCGATCAGCAGCAGGTGTTTCACTTGCATGGCGGCTTGCGTCCCTATGACGGCCGCTGTCTTGGGCGGGGCCGTCCTGTTATGATGAGCGCCCCGTTGAAAGCCTCGGGGCAAAAGACGCCGTATTTAACCACAAGCGCGCAGCCGAAACCAAAGGCTGTGCCACGCCTAGTCTGAGCATGTCCGATAAAATTGAACTTCGCGCAGAGGTGCCGTCCGAATTGGGCGGCCAACGCCTCGATCAAGTCGCCGCACAATTATTCGCTGAGCACTCGCGCTCGCGCCTTTCCGCCTGGATCAAAGACGGCCGCCTGACTGTGGATGGAGCGGTTATCCGCCCGCGAGACATAGTTCATGGCGGTGCGATTCTTGAGCTGACTGCCGAGCAGGAAGCCCAGGGAGAATGGGTCGCCCAGGACATCGAGCTGGATATCGTCTATGAAGACGACGACATCCTGGTCATCAACAAACCCGCAGGCCTGGTGGTTCACCCGGCGGCCGGGCACGCTGATGGCACCTTGCTCAATGCCCTGTTGCACCATATCCCCGACATCATCAACGTGCCGCGCTGCGGGATCGTGCACCGTCTGGACAAGGACACCACCGGCCTGATGGTAGTCGCCAAGACCATTCAGGCGCAGACGCAGCTGGTTACGCAGTTGCAGAGCCGTAGCGTCAGCCGGATCTATGAGTGCATCGTGATCGGCGTGGTCGTCGCGGGTGGCAAGATCAACGCCCCCATCGGTCGCCACGGCCAGCAGCGCCAGCGCATGGCGGTAATGGAAGGCGGCAAGCAAGCCGTGAGCCACTACCGTGTGCTGGAGCGTTTCCGTTCCCACACTCACGTGCGGGTCAAGCTGGAAACCGGTCGTACTCACCAGATTCGCGTGCACATGGCCCACATCAACTTCCCGTTGGTCGGCGATCCTGCCTACGGTGGCCGCTTCCGCATTCCGCCTGCGGCCAGCCAGACCATGGTCGAATCGCTCAAGACGTTCCCGCGCCAGGCACTGCATGCACGTTTCCTGGAACTGGATCATCCGACGAGCGGTAAGCGCATGAGTTGGGAATCGCCACTGCCGGACGATTTTGTCTGGTTGCTGTCGCTGCTCAAACAGGACCGCGAGGCGTTTGTCGGATGAGTGACTGGCTGATACCTGACTGGCCCGCGCCGGCTCGGGTAAAGGCTTGTGTCACCACCCGTGCGGGTGGCGTCAGCCTGGCGCCATTCGACAGCCTCAACCTGGGCGATCATGTCGAGGACAGCCTGGAGGCTGTCCTTGAAAACCGCCGTCGTCTTAGCGAAGCCTTTGCTATTCAGCCGGCCTGGCTGCGCCAAGTCCATGGGGTGAGCGTGGTCGAGGCCGATCCTGGTCACACGGCTGAAGCTGATGGCAGTTGGACCAGCACCCCTGGCATCGCCTGTACCGCTATGACTGCCGATTGCCTGCCCGCGTTGTTCTGCAACCGTGCCGGGACTCGCGTCGCTGCGGCCCATGCCGGTTGGCGTGGGTTGGCGGCCGGTGTGTTGGAGGCTGCTTTCGAAAGCCTGGAGACTGAACCTGCCGACGTATTGGTCTGGCTGGGTCCTGCAATCGGTCCGAAAGCCTTTGAAGTCGGCCCGGAAGTGCGTGAAGCGTTCATGCAGCAACTGCCGATCACGGCCGAAGCTTTTGTGCCGAGCCATAACCCTGGCAAGTTCATGGCCGACATCTACCAACTGGCCCGCCTGCGCCTCGCCGCACGGGGTGTCACGGCTGTCTACGGTGGCGGTTTGTGCACGGTGACCGACCCGCAATTCTTTTCTTACCGGCGCAGCCCGCGCACCGGTCGATTTGCCTCCCTTATCTGGCTCGAACGCTAGACTCTCCTGACTTACGTCAACTGTCCGTGGCTTGAATCTTCCAGAATCCACCCCATCTATAAGGGTATCTGGCAGGTTTCTTCATTCAGGAATGTTTTATAGCTCCGGCCTGCTCAAAAGGAAGGTGACTAATGCGTATTGATCGTTTAACCAGCAAATTACAGTTGGCCTTATCGGACTCCCAATCGTTGGCGGTAGGTCTCGACCACCCGGCCATCGAGCCTGCGCACTTGATGCAGGCACTCCTGGAGCAGCAAGGTGGTTCTATCAAGCCCTTGCTGATGCAGGTGGGCTTTGATGTCAGCAGCCTGCGCAAGGAATTGAGCAAGGAGCTCGACCAACTGCCAAAAATCCAAAACCCAACCGGCGACGTGAACATGTCGCAGGACTTGGCGCGCCTGCTCAACCAGGCCGACCGCCTGGCCCAGCAGAAGGGTGACCAGTTCATCTCCAGCGAACTGGTACTGCTCGCCGCCATGGACGAGAACAGCAAGCTCGGCAAATTGTTGTTGGGCCAGGGCGTGAGCAAGAAAGCCCTGGAGAACGCCATCAACAACCTGCGTGGCGGCGACGCAGTAAACGACCCTAACCACGAGGAGTCGCGCCAGGCCCTGGACAAGTACACCGTCGACCTGACCAAACGCGCCGAAGAAGGCAAGCTTGACCCGGTGATCGGCCGTGACGATGAGATTCGTCGCACTATCCAGGTCCTGCAGCGTCGCACCAAGAACAACCCGGTGTTGATCGGTGAGCCTGGCGTGGGTAAAACCGCGATTGCTGAAGGCCTGGCCCAACGCATCATCAATGGTGAAGTGCCGGACGGCCTTAAAGGCAAGCGCCTGTTGTCCCTGGATATGGGCGCGTTGATCGCCGGTGCCAAGTTCCGTGGCGAGTTCGAAGAACGCCTCAAATCCCTGCTCAATGAACTGTCGAAGCAGGACGGGCAGATCATTCTGTTCATCGACGAACTGCATACCATGGTCGGCGCCGGTAAAGGCGAGGGCTCCATGGATGCTGGCAACATGCTCAAGCCCGCCTTGGCGCGGGGCGAGTTGCATTGCGTCGGTGCAACGACGCTCAACGAGTACCGCCAGTATATAGAGAAGGACGCAGCTCTTGAGCGGCGCTTCCAGAAAGTGCTGGTAGAAGAGCCTAGTGAAGAAGACACCATCGCGATCCTGCGCGGCCTGAAAGAGCGCTATGAGGTCCACCATAAGGTGGCGATTACTGATGGTGCGATCATTGCGGCGGCCAAATTGAGTCATCGCTATATCACCGACCGTCAGTTACCGGACAAGGCCATTGATTTGATCGACGAAGCGGCCAGCCGCATTCGTATGGAGATCGATTCCAAGCCGGAAGTGCTCGACCGCCTTGATCGGCGCCTGATTCAACTGAAAGTCGAATCCCAGGCCCTGAAGAAAGAAGAGGACGACGCGGCGAAGAAACGTCTGGAAAAACTCCAGGAAGAAATCGTGCGCCTGGAACGCGAGTACTCGGACCTTGAAGAAATCTGGACCTCGGAAAAAGCCGAAGTGCAGGGCTCTGCGCAGATCCAGCAAAAGATCGAGCAGTCCCGCCAGGAACTGGAAGCCGCTCGCCGTAAGGGCGACCTGAACCGCATGGCCGAGTTGCAGTACGGGGTCATCCCGGACCTGGAGCGCAGCCTGCAAATGGTCGACCAGCACGGCAAGTCTGAAAACCAGCTGCTGCGCAGCAAGGTGACCGAGGAAGAAATCGCCGAAGTCGTCTCCAAGTGGACCGGCATTCCGGTGTCGAAAATGCTCGAAGGCGAGCGCGACAAGCTGTTGAAGATGGAGCATCTGTTGCACCAGCGCGTGATCGGCCAGGAAGAGGCGGTTGTGGCAGTGTCCAACGCGGTACGACGTTCGCGCGCCGGGTTGTCCGACCCGAATCGTCCGAGCGGCTCGTTCATGTTCCTCGGCCCGACCGGCGTGGGTAAAACCGAGCTGTGCAAGGCGCTGGCCGAATTCCTCTTTGATACTGAAGAGGCCATGGTGCGGATCGATATGTCCGAGTTCATGGAGAAACACTCGGTGGCCCGTCTGATCGGCGCACCACCAGGCTATGTGGGCTACGAGGAGGGCGGTTACCTGACCGAAGCCGTGCGACGCAAGCCTTACTCGGTGATCCTGCTGGATGAGGTCGAGAAGGCGCATCCGGATGTGTTCAACATCCTGCTGCAAGTGCTGGAAGATGGTCGGTTGACGGACAGCCACGGGCGTACTGTGGACTTTCGCAACACGGTAATCGTGATGACCTCCAACCTGGGCTCGTCGCAGATCCAGGAGCTGGTAGGGGACCGTGAGGCTCAGCGCGCTGCTGTCATGGACGCGTTGACCTCGCACTTCCGCCCGGAATTCATCAACCGGGTCGACGAAGTGGTGATCTTCGAGCCCTTGGCGCGGGATCAGATTGCGGGCATTACCGAGATCCAGTTGGGGCGCCTGCGCAGTCGTCTGGCTGAGCGCGAACTGTCGCTGCAGCTGAGCCGCGAGGCGTTGGATAAGCTCATCGCGGTTGGTTACGACCCGGTGTATGGCGCACGGCCTTTGAAGCGTGCGATTCAGCGCTGGATCGAGAACCCGCTGGCGCAGTTGATCCTCTCGGGCAGTTTTATGCCGGGTACCAGCGTCGAAGCCACTGTGGAAAACGACGAAATCGTCTTCCACTGAGCCTGAACAGCAGGCAAATAAGAGAAGGCCCCGCATCGCGGGGCCTTTTTTTTCGTTAGGACGTTGAACTGTAAGGAAAAGGCTTGTAAAGTGCGCCCCGCAGCAACGTCAGCCCACGGGTTTCTTCTCCCCAAGAAGAAATCAGAAAGAAGCGCAAATCATTGTCTTAAAAGCAATTTAAAGGGTTGACAGGGGTTTTTAAGATTGTAGAATAGCGCGCCTCAGAGACGCTAACGTAGCGATACGGACAGGGTCGAAGAGGAAGGTTACAGAGCAGTAAAAGTTGTACTTTGAAATATGTAGTTCCGTGATAGCTCAGTCGGTAGAGCAAATGACTGTTAATCATTGGGTCCCAGGTTCGAGTCCTGGTCACGGAGCCAATTTCAAACCGGGGTATAGCGCAGTCCGGTAGCGCGCCTGCTTTGGGAGCAGGATGTCGGGAGTTCGAATCCCCCTACCCCGACCATATTTGGGTCGTTAGCTCAGTTGGTAGAGCAGTTGGCTTTTAACCAATTGGTCGTAGGTTCGAATCCCACACGACCCACCATTTTTGAGACCAGTTAACGCTGGAATCGAATCTTAAGATCAGAGGCCAAAAGCGCTGATCGAAGAAGGCGACTGAAAGGTCGCCTTTTTTTTACCGGGGTATAGCGCAGTCCGGTAGCGCGCCTGCTTTGGGAGCAGGATGTCGGGAGTTCGAATCCCCCTACCCCGACCATATTAAAAATCCTCGTATCGAAAGATACGGGGATTTTTTTTGCGTGCGCAAAACTCAAGTGCCCTGAAAAGCTGATGTGGGAGGGAGCTTGCTCCCGATGCAGTGGTTCAGTTACCAAATACTTGGCTGACCCACCGCTATCGGGAGCAAGTCCCTCCCACATGGTTTTATGGTGTTAGTGAAGCTTCAGGCGCGGCTCAGTCCCGCGTCCAATCTTGCTGCCCAGCATCAACATCGCGGTGCGGAAGAAGCCATACAGCGCCATCTGGTGCATGCGATACAGCGACACATAGAACATCCGCGCCAACCAGCCTTCCAGCATCACACTGCCCGTCAGGTTCCCCATCAGGTTACCCACCGCCGAAAAGCGCGACAGCGAGATCAGCGAGCCATAGTCGGTGTACTTGTACGACGGCAACTCCTTGCCCTCGATGCGCAGCTTCAACGACTTGGCCAGCAACGAGGCCTGCTGGTGAGCCGCCTGGGCCCGTGGCGGCACGTTACGGTCGGTGCCCGGTTGCGGGCAGGCGGCGCAGTCGCCGAAGGCAAAGATATTTTCGTCGCGGGTGGTTTGCAGCGTCGGCAGTACTTGCAGCTGATTGATACGGTTGGTTTCCAGGCCATCAATGTCCTTGAGGAAGCCTGGTGCGCGAATCCCGGCAGCCCACACCTTAAGGCTGGCCGGAATCACCTGGCCGCTGCTGGTAATCAGTGCATCGGCGGTGACTTCGCTGACAGCCGAGTTGGTCAGCACGGTCACGCCGAGCTTCTCCAGGGTTTTATGCACGGGCCCGCCGATACGCTCCGGCAGGGCAGGCAGCACCCGTGGACCGGCTTCGATCAAAGTGATGTGCATGTTTTCCGGCTTGATCCGGTCCAGCCCATAGGCTGCCAGTTCATGGGCGGCGTTATGCAGCTCGGCGGCCAGCTCGACGCCGGTGGCGCCAGCGCCGACGATGGCGACGCTGATCTGTTCAACGGCATCGGTCTGCCCGGCATGGGCACGCAGGTAGTGGTTGAGCAGTTGCTGGTGAAAGCGCTCGGCCTGTTTGCGGGTATCGAGGAACAGGCAGTGCTGCGCCGCGCCTTCGGTGCCGAAATCGTTGGTGGTACTGCCGACCGCAATCACCAGGCTGTCATAGCCCAGCACGCGCGCAGGCACCAGTTCGCGGCCCTCTTCGTCGAGGGTGGCGGCCAGTTGGATTTTCTTCTGCTCACGGTCGAGCCCGCTCATACGCCCCAGTTGGAACTCGAAGTGGTTCCATTTGGCCTGGGCGACGTAATTGAGTTCGTCTTCCGAAGAGTTAAGCGAGCCGGCAGCCACTTCATGCAGCAGCGGCTTCCAGATATGGGTCAGGTTGGTGTCCACCAGCGTGACGCTGGCGGTGCCGCGCTTGCCCAGAGTCTTACCCAGGCGGGTAGCCAACTCCAGGCCGCCGGCGCCGCCGCCGACGATAATAATACGATGGGTCATGGGGATATCTCGCAAGGCTAAAAGAAATCGGAGCAGTTACCCCCGCGAGCGCCAGGCAGCTCATAGCGTCAGGTAACTCAAAAGGCGGCTCAGCAGACCGAGCCCGATCACCACTACCAGCACCACACCAAGGAGCAGCCACGGCCGGAAAGGCTTGCGCTCGACTCGGTTCTGGGAGAGTTGCAGGTACTCTTCGACATGCTGTTGGTCGTCGGGGTTCAGGCGGCTGGTCATAGAAGGCCTCGTCAGGTAGACGTTGCAAAAGGGCGCCACGTTACAGTCGGGGTGGGATCAGAGGCTGATGCCCACGTCGAACACTATGCTGCGCCCCAGGTTGTTGCGCAAGAAATCCGGCGCGTCCGGGTGAGCGAACAGCACCCGTGCAAACGTCGGCCCGACCAGCGACAGCGAGCGCCACCCCTGGCGCAGATACTCGGTGGGCGGTGGAAAGTGGCTGTTGAGGTCCAGCACTTCGCGCTTGAGGCTGGTGAAGGCGACGATATCCAGCTCGCCCAGATCCATCCCGCGCTCTTTATAGTTGTGCGCTTTTTTGCGCAGTGTGGGCCCCAGGCGCAGCAGGAATTCATGGGCGGGAATGCGTCGCGGCTTGGCTTCGCGCCGAACCAGTTGGCTGAGGGAAAAGGCACTACGTCGGCGTAGCAATTCATCGCGCCATTCGTCGTTGAGTCGCCGCCCTTCATCCAGCACAAAAAACACCTCGAAACTGGCATCACGAAACAATACATCCGGCGGCTCTTGCCCCGCAGCGTGAAACTCTTCGGCGCGGTAGGGCACGTTCAAGCCTTGTAGCAGGCGCTGGCAGACCCAACGCTCACGCTCCCATTTGCGGGCATTGGACAGGAATGCGTTGGCTTGTTCGGCTGCTACGGTGAGCAGGCGCAAATAATCTGAGTCATCCATGCTTGCAGCTTAGCGTCCAAATGATGACTGCAGGAAGTCTCGCTGCAAAAGGGCGGTGTAGACTGACGACTCGACTTCAACTCCTGCAAAGAGGTGTGCGGTGAGCTTTTTTGCCCTGGTAGTTCACCCATGATCAGTGCCGCAGTGTTGGCGCCTGCAACCCTCGGCATCGGTTGGCTGCTGTACGCGCCGGTACTGCTGTGGGCCGCTGTGCGTTCGCCATGGGTTGAATTGTTCGCCGACCGGCGGCGCCAGCATCTGCTGTTCGGTACGGTGTTCGCGTTGTTCATGTTGTGGCTGGTGCGGCGCGATTTCGATACCGGTGTGTCTTACCACTTTATCGGCATGACCGCCGTGACCCTGCTGCTGGATTGGCCCTTGGCAATCGTAGGGGGCTTTGCCGCCCAGTTCGGTTTGATGCTGCTGGGGCGTCAGGATCTGGCAGCCCTTGGTATCAACGGCCTGCTGCTGATCGTGCTGCCGGTGCTGGTCACCGAAGGTTGCGCGGTGCTGGTCGAGCGTGCGCAACCGCGTAATCCTTTTGTGTATATCTTCTGTTCGGGTTTTTTTGCCGCCGCGCTGTCGGCCTTGCTCTGTCTTCTGCTGGGGCTGGGTCTACTGTGGTTTGACGGACGGTTTGCAATGCCCGAATGGCTGGAAGATTTTGTCGGCTACCTGTGGCTCATCATCTTCCCCGAGGCATTTATCAACGGCGTGGTCGTCAGCGCTCTGGTGGTGTTCTGTCCGGAATGGCTGGAGACTTTCAACCGCACCCGCTACCTCTCTGCGCCCTGGAAGGATGACGAATCGCAGCGTTGATCCAGATCAAATCCAGTACAAGCAAGCAGGCCCATGCTCAGCCAAATTTTAGATGAGTAAGGCGGGAGCACGGATCATGGGTGTGTATGAGTGGGCACGGCAGGAGTTGCGCAAAAGCCAGGATTCGGCGCAGGAAATCGGTTTTGACCCAGGCTTGACCCTGCGCGCCATGCTCAGTGCGGTGGTGCAGCAGAGCAAGGGCGTGCGCAGTTTTGAAGACTTGGCCGACGAGCTGCAATACCTTGCAGAGAACCTCGACGACCAGCAGGAATACGCCTTTATGCGGCCTTAATGGCGCGGCGACAGGTCTTCGGAAAACAGCTCGTCTTCGGCATCCGGGGCCACGGGAATCTTGTGCTCTTCAGCGGCCCAGGCGCCCAGGTCGATGAGTTTGCAGCGGTCCGAGCAGAACGGCCGGTTGAGGTTGTCGGTTTTCCATTCCACGGGTGCGCCGCAGGTTGGGCAGTCGACGGTCAAGGGTTGGCTCATGATCGGCCTCCACGCAAAGTAAGGTAAAAGTGGTGCAGTCGCTCGACCTCGCTGTGCAGCCAGGCGAGGTCCCGGTCATTGACCAGCACGTCATCGGCATGGTTCAGGCGGTCTTCACGGCTGGACTGAGCCTTGAGGATCGCCTGCACCTGTTGCTCGCTGATGCCGTCGCGCTGCAGGGTACGCTGAATCTGCAGCGATTGCGGCACGTCGATCACCAGGATGCGCTGGGTCATGCTGTATTGGCCGGATTCGATCAGCAGCGGCGACACCAGGATCGCGTATGGCGAGCGCGCGCGCGCCAGGTGGCTGCGAATCTCCTCGCCGATCAGCGGGTGCAGCAAGCCTTCCAGCCATAGGCGCTCTTCGGGTACTTCAAAGATCAGCTTGCGCAACGCGGCGCGGTCCAACTGGCCGTCGTGCTGCAGCACGCCGCCGCCAAAGTGTTCGACGATGCGGGCCAGCGCCGGCCGGCCAGGCTCGACTACCCAGCGGGCGGCGTGGTCGGCGTCGACCAGGTCGATGCCCAGGTCGATAAAGTGCTGGGCCGCCGCGCTTTTACCGCTGCCGATGCCGCCGGTGAGGCCGAGAATCCAGGGTGTTGCAACAGAAGTGGTCATCTGAAACCGACAGACTGCAAATAGAAGTCGGTTATTTGACCACCCCAGAGCAATGCAATCCAGCCGGCAATTGCCAGATACGGACCAAATGGCATCGGTGCCGACGCCTGGGTCTTGCGCACGCGCATCAGGATCAGCCCGCTAAACACGCCTACCAGCGACGACATAAACAGCGTCATCGGCAAAATCTGCCAGCCACCCCAGGCGCCTAGCAAGGCCAGTAACTTGAAGTCACCGTGGCCCATGCCGTCCTTTCCGGTGACCAGCTTGAACAGCCAGAACACGCTCCACAGGCTCAGATAGCCGATCACCGCGCCCCAAAGGGCATCGGGCAATGTGGTCAATAATTCAAAACTGTTGACGATCAACCCCAGCCACAGCAACGGCAGCACCAGCACATCCGGGAGCAACTGGTGGTCTGCGTCGATCAAACTCATCGCCAGTAGCCCCCAGCTCAACAGCAGTACCGCTGCCGCTTGCCAGCCAAAGCCGAAATGCCAGGCGACCCAGGCCGAGATCAGCGCGCACGCAAGTTCGGTTAACGGGTAGCGGGCGCTGATGGCGCCTTGGCAATGAGCACAGCGTCCCCGGAGTATCAGGTAGCTGAGCACGGGGATATTTTCCCAGGGCCGAATTGGCTGATCACAGTGCGGGCAGCAGGAATTTGGGCGCATCAGGTTGTAGGTCGGCCCTGCAGGCTCGGCAGGCAAACTGAGCACTTCATGGGCCTGGGCGCGCCATTCCCGTTCGAGCATTTTTGGCAGGCGCCACACCAGCACATTGAGAAAACTGCCGACGATCAGCCCCAGTACCGATGCTATCGCCACAAATGCCCAGGGGGACTCACTCAACAGCAGGTTCAAAATGCGCTCCCCAGTTGGAAGACCGGCAGGTACATGGCGATGACCAGTGCTGCGACGATGCCTCCCAGAACCACCATGATCAGCGGCTCCATCAGGCTGGTGAGGCTATCGACCTGGTTGTCCACGTCGGTCTCATAGTGGTTGGCGACTCTTTCCAGCATCTGTTCCAGCATGCCCGATTCTTCGCCGATTGCCGTCATCTGGATCGCCATGCCGGGAAACAGACCGCTGTTGGTCATGGATTGATTCAACTGCATGCCAGTGGATACATCGTGACGCATATGTTCGATTGCCTGTTTGAACGGAGCATTGCCCACGGCGCCGGCGACTGAGTCCAATGCCTGTACCAGTGGAACACCGGCGGCAAAGGTGGTGGAAAGCGTGCGGGCGTAGCGGGCCACGGCGGATTTTGTCAGCAGTTTGCCTGCCAGGGGCGCTTTCAACAAACCGGTGTCCAGCCAATAGCTGAAACCCGGCGATGACCGATAGGCCTTACGCAGCCCCATGGCTGCGAAGGCAATGCCCAAGACCAGCATCCACCAGGCTTGCTGCATGAATGCCGACAGGGCGATCACCTGCAAGGTAAACGCCGGCAGTTTGCCGCCGACCCCGGCGAACAGCGTCTGGAACTGCGGCACGACGTGGACCAGCAGTACGCCGGTGACCAGGCTGGCAACCACCAGCACCGCAATGGGGTATGTCATGGCCTTTTTGACCTTGGCCTTGAGTTGCTCACTCTTTTCCCGGTGGATCGCCACACGCTCCAGCAGGGTCTCCAATGCGCCGGCCTGCTCGCCGGCGGCTACCAGGTTGCAGTACAGCTCATCGAAGTAGCGCGGCTGTTTGCGCAGTGCGTCGGCCAGGCTGGCGCCAGCTGCGACCTGCTGTTTGAGCCCCTGCACCAGCTCACGCACGGCGCGGTTGTCGAAGCCTTCGCTGATGATGTCGAAGGCTTGCAGCAGGGGGATTCCGGCGTTCAGTAGCGTGGCCAGTTGGCGAGTGAGCAGGGTGATGTCAGCCGCCTTGGCCGACTGGGCCAGGCCTGGCAGCATCGGGGATTGCTTGCGCACCCGACCTGGGCTGATCCCTTGCAGGCGCAGTTGTGCCTTGACCAGGGCAGGGTTGTGCCCTTTGGTCTGCCCGGACACCCTGCGTCCTTTGCGGTTGATGCCTTCCCAAGCGTAGATCGTTGAAGGGTTGTTCATGTCGCGGTTCCGCATACAAGTCATCGAAGATTTATAGCGTAGTCAGGTGACGGATCCGGGCATGCCGATGGCGCCGGATAAAATGTCAGAATGTGCGTCTTGTGCGCGATTGACCGCTTGCGGGTGAGTACACTGGCGCCGCTGAAAAAAACGGGGTGCAGGACGCGCCTTGTCATGAGTTTTATTCTGGAGAGTGAATGTGATGAGTCAGAAAGGCTTTACCTTGATCGAGTTGTTGATCGTCGTGGCAATCATCGGCATTTTGGCCACCATCGGCCTGCCGATGTACACCACACACCAGGCCAAGGCCAAGTTCACTGCCGGCCTGGCTGAAATTACCGCGTTGAAGGCCGGTTATGAGGACACTATCAACCAGGGCACCGTACCCACCGTGACCTTGATCGGTGGCACCAGCCCCACCGCCAACTGCAAAATCGATGTGGCAGGCGACGTTGCTACGGGCGCGGGCTCCATCAGTTGCGAAATACTCGACGCGCCCGCGCCGGTGCTGGGCAAGACCATCAACCTGACGCGCAGCGCCACCACCGGTTGGAAGTGCACTACAACCGCTGAAGAGAAATATGCCAGCAAGGGTTGCAGCGCTGGCGGTGCATAACTGCTGAACCATCCACAGGGACCAGAGGTGGCCGATGGCGTTATCCGTACGGCAGCGAGGCGGGGCTTTCCTGGTAGCAGTGGTGTGCTTGCTGACGATTGGGGTTTGCGCACCGTTCGGTGGGCATGATCTGCAGCGTGTAATGCAGATTGCCATTGGGCTCTGCGCGGTGCTGTACGGGTTGTCGGTTTCGCCGCTTGAACCCTTGGTGGACAGGCACACGGCCTGGGGCCTGGCGCTGATTATTGCGCTGGGCCTGCTGTCTTCGGCGCAGGCCCATCAGCCGCTCTGGGCATTCACCGAAGTGGCGTTGCTGGTCAGCTGCGCGGCAATCGCCGTAGCGTTTGCCTTGCTCCGCCGTCACGGTGGGCGCGCGATGGATCGTGTGCTGATCCTGGTTGTGCTGCTGCTCTGCCTGATCAAATCCATTCAATATCTGTACGCCGGCGCGCTGGTGCTGACCAGCGGAGCGCTGACGCTGGACCCAGACCTGTTGCTGTCCGGCTTTTCCAACAAGCGCTTCTACGGTCAATTCCAGACATTCACGCTGCCGTTACTGGCGCTTCCCCTGCTGATACCCAAAGTCTCCCGCGCTGTGCGAGGCGCAGTGTTTGCGTTGTTGTGCGTCTGGTGGCTGATCGCGATCAGCGGGGGGACGCGCGGCACATGGCTGGGGATGGGCGCGGCGGGTTTGCTGCTGGCGCTGCTGGGGCCTTGGGGGCGACGCTGGCTCGGATGGCAGTTGGCCGCTGTTGTCGGCGGGCTGTTGCTGTACTGGCTGGCGTTTACAGTACTGGCCGATCACTTGGGGATTGTGCTCTCCAGTGGTGCTGGTGATCGCCTCACCACCTCGCTGTCGGGTCGCGGTCCGATCTGGTGGCAGGCGTGGCATATGCTTGTCGAACGTCCGTGGCTGGGGTTCGGGCCGATGCATTTTGCCGATATTGCCAACAAGATCGCCGCCCATCCACATCAGTCTGTCTTGCAATGGGCCAGCGAGTGGGGTGGGCCATCGACCTTGATCGTTGCTGCTTTGGCGTGGCGCGCTGGCTGGGCCACGTTTGGCGTATTGCGTGAGAGGGCTCTGTCCGCCGAGCGCGCTGACCTGATGCGCTTGTGCCTGTTTGCCGCGTTGGTCGGCGCGTTAGTGCAGTCCATGGTCGACGGTGTGACCGTGATGCCTAATTCCCAGGTCTGGCTGGCGTTGCTAATAGGCTGGCTGATGGCCCTGCATGTGTGGCGTGCCCCGGCAACGCCTGCACTGCCACTGGGCTGGGAGATATGGAAAGGCCTGAGTGTGCTGGCCGTTGGTCTGTTGATCGTGATTGCACTGCGTGACGTGCCTCACATCGCGCAAGCCCAGCAGCAATACCTGGGCGCCGAGGGCGATCACCTGCAACCGCGCTTCTGGGCTCAAGGCGTCATTGCCCGCTAAGGGACGTAAGTTGCCGGACGCCCGATGCGGTGCTAGCTTTAGCCCACCGCCCGTGTAGCTCAGTTGGTAGAGCAGCGCACTCGTAACGCGAAGGTCGCAGGTTCGACTCCTGTCTCGGGCATAAAGGCACTACTGCTTGTTTTAGATGCAATGTTTCAAAGGCAATGTTTTCAGATGATCCCAGAATGGTTCTGAAGGCCAGGCGAGTCGGCATTCGTGCCCGCTCTTTTGTATCTGCGCAACCTTGATGACCCAGATGCATCCCCATTCCTCGATCTAAGAGAACGACATGACCACGACTGAAATGACCCAGGAAGTTCAGCATCAAGCAGCCCTTGATAAGTACCTTGAGGCAACGCCGCAGCTTAAAGAAGAGATCAAGGACCTGAGCGCCGATGATCAGTGTAACCAGATCCAGTGGGCATTCGAGGACGAGGCCGAGAGCCAGGGTCTCCAGCCTTGGGAGTTGTCCCTCAAGTACACCTCGACACCTGAAGAATTCGAAGCGGCACGGCTGGTCCTGCACAAGGAAGCGGCCGAGGTGCTGGGTGTTGATTGGGAAGAGTATTGCGAAATGAATAATCTGGTGGTTTGAAAGCAGCGGCATGTCTCAAGCTGCAAGTGGTCATACGGCCTCTTGCAGCTTGACGCTCATCGCTTGCAGCGCCTCATATGCTGAGTCGCATCGACAAATCCACCGCCTTCACATCCTTGGTCATCGCCCCGATGGAGATGTAATCCACGCCGGTTTCAGCGATGGGCAGCAGGGTGCTTTCATTGATCCCGCCGCTGGCTTCCAGCTTCGCCTTGCCGCCGTTCAGGCGTACGGCCTCACGCATATCCTCCAGGCTCAACTCATCAAGCATGATGATGTCGGCGCCCGCCGCCAGTGCTTCGCGCAGTTCTTCCAGGCTTTCCACTTCGATTTCCACCGGCTTGCCGGGTGCGATCTTGTGCGCGGCAGTAATGGCTTGGGCGATACCACCGCAGGCCGCGATATGGTTTTCCTTGATCAGAAACGCGTCATACAAACCGATGCGGTGGTTGTGGCAGCCGCCGCAGGTCACGGCGTATTTCTGCGCCAGGCGCAGGCCGGGCAGGGTTTTGCGGGTGTCCAGCAGCTTGACCTGGGTGCTGGCAACAAAATCTGCGAGGAACCGCGCGCGCGTGGCGACGCCGGACAGCAACTGCAGAAAGTTCAGGGCAGAGCGTTCGCCGCTGAGCAGCGAGCGCGCCGGGCCTTCGAGGTGGAACAGGGCTTGGTCGGGGCTGACCCGTTCGCCGTCGGCCACTTGCCAGTGTACGGCGACCCGTGGGTCCAGTTGGCGGAACACGGCGTCCACCCAGGCCGTACCAGCAATGACCGCGCTGTCGCGGGTAATGATGGTGGCCGTGGCCAGGCGTTCGGTCGGGATCAACTGCGCGGTGATGTCGCCGCTGCCGATGTCCTCCAGCAGCGCACGGCGCACGTTGGCTTCGATTTCGGCGGTGAGGTCGGCAAGACGGAGATTCGGCATAACAGGCTCCACAAACAAAGTGCCCCGATTATAGGGGCAGCGTGCACTCGAACCCAGACTCACCGCTGATTTACCGCGCAATCTCAGAGTTTGCTGGCGCAACGGGGCTCATTTGCAAGATAATCTCGCGCCTTGCAATTGGCGTCATAGCTTTGACGTGCTGGTGAGTACCGGTTTCGACAGCGCCTCATGGGCCTGTACCCGATCTTTCCCAACCAATACCGCCGTTTCAGGAGGCCAGGATGCACAATGACGGAAAGGTGGTGCCAATCAACAGGGCACACGCCACGCCATCGCCGCTCGCGCGCCTGCCGGTGGTATTGCTGCAGGTTCGCGACAAGGCCGCGCAGCAGTTGCAGCACGGGCTGCAGGAGCTGTTCGATAACGCCGACGACACGTTGTTCGAGATGGCCGACAAGGCCCGCAGCAACGTGGACCATCATATTTTCTTTGAAGCCATGCGCGACTTGCGCCTCAAACGCAAGAATTTCGAGCGTGTGTTCATGGAGCGGCTGTTCGAAGCCTTCGGCGGCCTGGGCCAGGCGGGACGCGGCGAGCTGCAGATGGTGCCGGTGGTGTCCTATGACGCGGCGCCAGGTTCATCCAAGGATGAGCTGGAAAAAGCCGTTGCACTTGAGACCATGCTCGGCCGCGTGCATCACCGTGACGGGCTGGCGCTGGGGCAACTGACCGCGCGCTTGAGTGCCTTGCTGGGCAATCACCTGGATGACCGTGAAAACCCCTTGGGCCCGGCGCTGCTGTGCGAGTTTTTCCTGCGTGCGGGGCGCAGTCTGGGCGTTGAGATCCGCGTCAAGCTGATCATGCTCAAGCTGTTTGAGAAGTACGTACTCAGCGACGCGGACCAACTGTACGGTGAAGCCAACCAGTTGCTGGTCGCCACCGGCGTGTTGCCGGACCTCAAGGCCGCGCCGTCCCGCCGCCCCGGCGAGCGCGCCACCCGTGATTACCCGCGTGAGGCGGCACTGCCCAGCGCCGAGCAACCCGTCGACGAAAATGGCCAGCAAGCCTTCACTGCCTTGCAGGCGCTGTTGACCGCCGTGCGCGGTAGCGTGTCGCCTACCCTTGAGGCCAGCGCCGAACCCCAGCCCATCGCCACCCGTGACCTGTTGCGGCTGCTGTCGCATTTGCAGCAGTACGTACCGGAGCCGCAGGTCGAGGATGATTTCGACCTGCGTAACCAGCTTGAGCAATTGCTCACGCGGGTCAGCGTCAAGAGTGGCAAATCGCGGGTGGTGGAGGAAGCGGACGAAGACGTGATCAACCTGATCGCCCTGCTGTTCGAATTTATCCTCAATGACCGCACCGTGCCGGACGCCTTCAAGGCCTTGATCGGCCGCCTGCAGATCCCGCTGCTGAAAGTGGCGGTGCTGGACAAGAGTTTTTTCAGTCCCTCCGGCCACCCGGCGCGGCGCCTGTTGAATGAAATCGCGGCGTCCGCCATGGGCTGGAGCCCGGTCGATGACTACGCGCACGACAGCCTGTATCTGCGCATTGAGCAGGTGGTTCAGCGTTTGCTCAATGAGTTTGCCGAGGACCCGGCGATTTTTTCCCAATTGCTGACCGAGTTCACCGCGTTCACCGCCGATGAGCGTCGGCGCCGCGAGTTGCTCGAACAGCACACCCGCGACACTGAAGACGGGCGCGTACGAACTGAAGCGGCGCGTGCACGGGTGGCCGAGGTGCTCAACCGACGGCTGTTGGGCAAGGTGTTACCGCGAGCGGTGGTGCAGTTTCTGCAACAAGCCTGGAGCCAGGTGCTGTTGCTGGCCAGCCTCAAGCACGGCGAGCAGTCGGTGCAGTGGCAGGCAGCGCTGCGCACCATGGATGAGTTGATCTGGAGTGTGAGCCTGCCGCAAGACACCGACGCCGCAGGCCACTTGTTGGTGCAGTTGCCGGGCTTGCTCAAGGCCCTGCGCGACGGGTTGACCAGCGCGGCCTTCGACCCCTTCAGCACCCGAGATTTTTTTGTTCGCTTGCAGGCCCTGCATGTCCAGCCGCCCGAAGGTGTCGATGGCTTGATCGAAGTGCGCGAGCCTTTTGTGCTCAGTGCAACGCCGCCCGATTCAGCCCAGGAGCTGCCGGCGGATGATCCGGACCTGCTCAAGGTGTACCAGCTGCGTATCGGTGGCTGGGTCGTGTTCCAGCCAGATCAGGGCAGTGCCCTGCGATGCAAGTTGATGGCGATCATGGCGCCGGCCAATACCTATGTTTTCGTCGGCCGCACCGGGCTCAAAACCATGCACAAAAGCGTCGGCCAACTTGCACTGGCGTTCAAGCGTGGCGCGCTGCACACCCTGGACGATGGTCCGCTGTTCGAACGGGCACTGGCGGCGGTGGTGGGCCAGTTGCGTCAACTCAATCGCGGCAAGTGATCGCAACCGCGGGGTCGAACGCGGCATACTGGTCACACTTAGTCACGTTCAAGGATCCTGTATGCAGTTGGACCCCGTCAGCGGTTGGTGCCAGGGCATTCGCCATTGCCCGTCCCCCAACTTCAACGAGCGCCCCGCAAGCGAAATCTCACTGTTGGTGGTGCATAACATCAGCCTGCCACCGGCGCAGTTCGCCACGGGCAAGGTGCAGGAATTTTTCCAGAATCGCCTGGATGTCACGGAACATCCCTACTTTGAAGGGATTGCCGACCTACGGGTGTCTGCGCATTTTCTGATTGAGCGCGACGGTGCGGTGACGCAGTTTGTGTCCTGCATCGACCGGGCCTGGCACGCCGGGGTTTCATGTTTCGAGGGGCGTGAAACCTGTAACGACTTTTCTTTGGGGATAGAGCTGGAAGGCACGGATGACCTGCCGTTCACCGACGCCCAATATGTGTCGCTGATCGGCCTGACTCGTCAGTTGCTGGCGACCTACCCCAGTATTACGCCGCAGCGTATCTGTGGTCACAGCGATATCGCCCCGGGGCGTAAGACCGATCCCGGCCCCGCTTTTGATTGGACGCGCTTTCGCAGCGCTCTGCAGGATGGAGGACACGCACGATGAGTTTTCTGGTGTTGGTGCTGGCGGTGTGGATCGAGAAGTTTTCGGCCATGCGCCAGCGATTGCAGCGTGATGGCGGCTGGTTGCGCGAATTGGCCAAGCTGGAATCGAGCCCGCGCCTGGGCAAACAACCTTGGCTGATTCTGGCCCTGCTGGTGCTGCTGCCAGTGGCGTTGCTGGCGTTGTTGCTGCTGGTGCTGGAACCGGTGGCCTATGGTTTGTTGGCGTTGCCGGTGCACCTGCTGGTGGTGATCTACAGCCTGGGCCGTGGCGACCTGTTGGCCGGGCTTGGGCCGTTTCGCGATGCGTGGCGCCGGGGCGATCTGCAAGCCGCCGAACATGTGGCTGAACGCGATCTGAAAATCGGCGCCGACAGCGGTGAGCAGCTGCTGGAACGCGTCCAGGGCCATCTGTTATGGCAGGCCTACCAGAGTTTTTTCGCAGTGATCTTCTGGTACTTCCTGTTGGGCCCGGTCGCCGCACTGGCCTACCGGCTGTTGGCCCTGGCCAGTGAATACAGCCAGAACCCACTGGTGGCCGAGCGCGCTGGGCAGTTACGTCACGCATTTGACTGGTTGCCGGTGCGTCTGCTGGCGGCCAGCTTTGCCTTGGTGGGCAACTTCGTTGCGGTCAGCCGTGTGATGCTTCACGAGTTGCTGAACTGGGACATCAGCGCCGCGCAACTGGTGGAGAAAGTCGGCCTGGTCGCCGCCGAAATCCCACCGCCGGTGGTCGGTGCAGACGGCATCAACAGCCTGGATCGCTTGTGGGAGCTGCTGCTGCGTGCGGCGGTACTGTGGTATGCCGGGTTCGCCATCTGGACCGTGCTGCCTTGACCCCCCGGACAGGAGCGAGTCCTTCGCTCCTGTCGTTAACCTTAAGTTACAAAACTCCCTTTCAAATTGAGCTATACAGACAGAACGCCAAATAGTGGCTTTCTGCCGCCGCCCTGCGCCTCAATAAAAATAAAAGAAAAGGGAGTTCACCTGTGAAGAGCTTGCTCTATCCCGCCATCGCGCTGATGAATCGCCTGAGCTTCGGCATGAAGTTCAGCCTGATCAGCGTGTTGTTCCTGCTGCCGATGCTGGCGACCAACTATTACCTGGTGCGTGATTCCTGGCGCGAATTCCAGGGCACCCGTGTCGAACTGCAAAGCCTCGATCTGCTTGGTAGTAGCCTGGCCTTGCGCCGTGATCTGGAAACCCTGAATAACCAAGTGCAGATCAACGCAACCCTTGGTCAGTCCGCTAAGGCCGCAGACCTTGAGGCCAGGATTGGCAGCTTGGAGCAGAGCGTGCTCGCCCGTCTGCAGGGCCTCAACCCGATGGCCACCGAGCCTGAGCAAATCGCCGTGTTTGAAGGCAAGCGCGACGAGTTGATCGCGGCCTTCAAGACCCAGCAACAGGAAACCTCGTTGCTGAGCAAAAGTGCGCTGATCGGCAAGTTGCTCAACAAGGCACAGATACTCAGCCAGATCATCGCCAGCCAATCCGGCTTGAGCCGCGACTCTCAGAGCGATTTACGCCAACTCAGCGAACTGATCACCAGTGTCACGCCCCAAGTCACCCAAGTCTTGGGAGAAGGTCGGGCGATGGGCGCTTATTCCCTGGGCCAGGGCTTCCTCAATTCCTCCTCCAGCACGCGTTTTGACGAGCTGCTGCAACAGCTGGAAAAACTCCAAGCCGAATACGGCTTGAAATTGCACGATGCCCTCGGCTCCAGCACCGCCGCCCACGCCGCCCTGGAGGGGCTGGCGAAGGCCAGTAACGCCAGCCTCAAGCAAGGCAGCGAGCTGTTTGAAGAGCAAGTGGTGATGGCTGAAACACTCGACGCACCCTGGCAGGCTTTCTACGACAGCGTCAGCCAATTGATGGCCCAGACCTATCAGCTCGATGACGCCACCCTGATGTTCCTCGGGCAGCAACTGGAGCAGCGCCTGGCGCAGAATCGCACGCACATGGTGGTACTGGTCTCGGCGCTGACGGCGGTGTTTCTGCTGATCTTCTACCTGTACGCCGGCTTCTACGCCTCGACGCGCACCACCCTGCGCCGCCTGGGGGCGATGATGGACAAGGTGGCGGCCGGCGACATGACCGTCACGTTTGTCGCCCAGAGCCGTGACGAGCTGGGCGATCTCGGCCAGGTGTTCAACGGCACTGTGGCGAAAATCCATGACTTGATCGAACGCGTCGGGCACACCGTCAGCCAGGTCGAACTCCAGGCCGGCCAAGTGGAAACGGTGTCGGCCCGCAGCAATGAGGCGGTCTCTGGCCAGCGCATGCAAATCGAACAGGTCGCCACGGCCATGAACCAGATGTCGGCCACCGCCCAGGAAGTGGCGCGCAGTACGGCGGCAGCGGTCAGCAGTGCGCACAGCGTCAACGACGAAACCGTCAATGGCCGTGGCCTGGTGCAATCCCAGCAGGGCAGTATTGCGCGGCTGGCTTCGGAGATCGATGCGTCGGTGCGGGTGATCAACCAATTGGCCAGCGACAGCCAGGCCATCAGCAGTGTGTTGGAAGTGATCAAAAGCATCGCCGAGCAAACCAACCTGCTGGCGCTCAATGCGGCGATTGAGGCCGCCCGCGCCGGTGAGCAGGGGCGTGGTTTTGCGGTGGTGGCCGATGAGGTGCGCACCCTGGCCCGGCGGACCCAGCATTCCACTGAAGAAATCGAACAAATGATCAGCCGTCTGCACGCCGGTGTCGGCGCAGCCGTGAAGGCCATGGGTACCAGCCATGAAATGGCCAGCGGCACCGTGGGCGAATCGGAAAAGGTCCAGCAGGCGCTGGAAAATATCCTCGGTGCCGTCGGCATGATCGTCGACCAGAACCAGCAGATTGCTGCCGCTGTGGAGCAGCAGACCGCCGTCGCCCACGATATCGACCAGAACATCGTCGAAATCAACCGGGCCGGCGAACATGCGGCCCAAGGCGCACATCAGACCGAGGCGGCGAGCCGGCAGCTTTCAGTGCAGGTGATCGAGCTGAAGCAATTGATCGGCGCGTTTCGTGTGTAGGGCGGCGGGGTAGGATTGGTCTCTTGTGGATGTAGTGCCTGTCTGGATTTCCCTGAGTGCCTTTTTCGCTCGCGGGAATGAGTGAGAATTTATTTCACTCATTCATGATCCAGGGGAGGCATGACGATGACCACTGCCGTCGGCATCAAAGGGCACTGCGCCCATTGCGATATCACGTTTGAACTCAAGCCTTGGCAGCTCAACGCCATCGCTATCGAAGAGCCCTTCGACTGCCCTTACTGTCAGCGGGTGTTGGAGCTGAACTGCCCCCGGCAATTGCGTCACTTCAAGGCGCTGGACCACTGGTCGCTGGTCCGCCCGAGCATGGCGGTGTTGACCAGCATGGTACTGATCGTGGCGTTGGTGACGGAATGGGTGGGGCTGATCAGCGTGATCGGGCAGCTCAACGTGTCACTGGTGGTGCTGTTGGTGCACTTTCTGGTGTTGCGCTACGCCCGGCATCGGCAACGCATGACCCTGAATCTGCAAGCGGTGACACCTGTGCTACCAATTGAACAGCTCGCACGCATTGCGTGTGCTCGCCTCGGCCAGCAATAGCGGGCTGGTGCCCATGCGCTCGGCCAGGGCGGTGCAGATCGCCGGCAGGTGCTCAGGGCTGTTGCGCTGGCCGGGGTACATGGCCGGTGCCATGTCGGGGGCGTCGGTTTCCAGTACCACCGCATCCAGCGGCAGTTGCGTGAGCACCTTGTGCATGCGCAGCGCCTGGGGCCACGTAGCGGCGCCGCCCAGGCCAAGTTTGAAGCCCAGCTTGATGTACTCGCGGGCTTCTTCCCGGCTGCCGGCAAACGCGTGGATGATACCGCCCCGTGGCAGGCGGATACGCTTGAGGGTCGCGATCACGGCGGCGTGGCTGCGGCGTACGTGCAGCAGGGCCGGAAGCTGGAAGTCCACGGCCAGTTTGAGCTGCGCTTCGAACAGGCTTTGCTGGCGTTCGCGGTCCAGGTGTTCGAGGAAGTAATCCAGGCCGATCTCGCCCACCGCGCACAGTTGCCGATGGCCGTGCAGGCGGCTCAGCCAGTCGCCCAGTTCCGTTAGGTCGGCGGGGCGATGGTCATCCAGGTACACCGGGTGCAGGCCGAAGGCTGCGAACAAACCTTCATCTGCCTGCACCAGATCCCACAAGCGCTGCCAATTCTGCTGATAGACCCCCAACACCACCATGCGCTGCACCCCGAGTGAGCGGCTGTGGGCGAGGACTTGTGCGCGATCGCTGTCGAAGTCCGCAAAGTCCAGGTGGGTGTGGGTGTCGATCAGCTCCACGTTCAGGCCTCGTGGATTCGCTGTTTGAAGGTCCGGCCGATGGCGTGCACGCCCGGCTGGTACTGTTCTTCTTCAATCGCGGCCAGGGCCAGGCGCAAGGCGGTGTCGGCAATCAGTTGATGTTGCTGGGCCATTGCGTTGACCGGCAGCGGCAGGAAATCCAGCAGTTGCGTGTCACCAAAGGTGCCCAGGCGTAGCGGGCGCGACTTGAGCGGGAAGTCATGCAGCGCGTCAAACACACCCTGCAACAGCACGTAGGACGTGGTCACCAGTGCGTCAGGCAAATGCCCCAGTTGTTGCAGAAGTTGCTCCATCAACTGTCGGCCGCAATCACGGCTGAAGGATTCGCCGTGTTCGACGATCACTTCACCCGTGAAGCCTTGCAGCGCTTCACGGAAACCGGCGGCACGCTCCTGGCTGATGCTCAACTCGGGCCGTGCGCCGATCAGCACGATCTGCTTGGGCAGCGGCTGCAACAGGCTGCTGGTCAGTTGCTGGCACGCCTGGCGGTCGTCGCTGACCACGGAGCAGAACTGCTCGGGCTCCATCACCCGGTCGATGGCGATCACCGGCAAGCCCTTGGCTTGCAGCTCGCGGTAACTGTCATCGCTGGCGGGCAGGCAACTGGCCACGAACAACGCATCGCAACGCCGTGCACGGAACAGTTGCAGCAATTGGCGCTCGCTGTCCGCCTCATCGTCGGAACTGGCAATCAGCAACTGATAACCGCGCGCACGGGCGCCCTGTTCCAATAGCTTGGCGATTCGTGCGTAACTGGGGTTTTCCAGGTCGGGCAGGATAAAGCCCAAGGTGCGCGTGTGCCGACTGCGCAGCCCGGCGGCCTGTGGGTTGGGGGTAAAGCCATGGGCTTGGACCACGGCACGCACCCGCTCGACGGTGGCGCTGCTGATGCGTTGCTGTTCGGCCTTGCCATTGATGACATAGCTGGCGGTGGTCACGGACACACCGGCCAGACGTGCGATATCACTGAGTTTCAAACCGGGATTTCCTTGTTTTTTGGAGCTTGCCCCGACATTTTTTCCAATCGTAACCGATTCCTGGGTACGACCCATGTCCTGGCTCAAGTGCCGAGTGGTCCTTCAAGGATGCACAATTAACGCGTAATCTGCCTTAAATTCTAGATTAAACGTTTCAGCCAGCGTATTTTTACGACGTTCGCTACTGAGTGGCTACTGCCAATTGACCGCTCAGTCAGTAAATTCTGAACACATTTACACTGAATTATTCAAAACAATACCTAGTGCACCCCTTGCACTAACTAGGAGAACGGCATGCTTGAGCTCACCGTAGAGCAGATATCCATGGGCCAAGTGGCTGTGGATAAGTCTGCTGCCTTGCACCTGCTCGCTGACAAACTGGTGGTCGATGGCCTGGTCGCCGAAGGGTATCTCAGCGGCTTGCAAGCCCGTGAAGCCCAAGGATCGACCTTTCTCGGCCAGGGTATTGCCATCCCCCACGGCACTCCCGAAACCCGCGACCAGGTATTTTCCACCGGCGTGCGCCTGTTGCAGTTCCCCGAAGGGGTGGACTGGGGCGACGGTCAGATCGTGTACCTGGCCATCGGCATTGCCGCCAAATCCGATGAACACCTGCGCCTGCTGCAACTGCTCACCCGCGCCCTCGGTGAAACCGACCTGGGCCAGGCACTGCGCCGTGCCGGCAGCGCCGAAGCGTTGCTCAAACTGCTGCAAGGCGCGCCGCAGGAGCTGGCGCTGGATGCGCAGATGATCAGCCTGGGCGTGTCCGCCGATGACTTTGAAGAGCTGGTCTGGCGAGGCGCACGCCTGCTGCGCCAGGCCGATTGTGTGAGCAATGGTTTCGCCGCTGTATTGCAGCAGGTCGACGCGCTCCCGCTGGGCGATGGCCTGTGGTGGTTGCACAGCGAACAGACGGTCAAGCGTCCCGGCCTGGCGTTTGTCACGCCGGATAAACCCATGCGCTACCTCGGCCAGCCGCTTAACGGCCTGTTCTGCCTGGCCAGCCTGGGCGAAGCCCATCAGGCGTTGCTTGAGCGCCTGTGCGCCTTATTGATCGAAGGCCGCGGCCAGGAACTGGGCCGTGCCACCAGCAGCCGTGCGGTACTCGAAGTGCTGGGCGGTGAACTGCCGCCGGATTGGCCGAGCGCACGCATTACCCTGGCCAACGCCCACGGGCTGCATGCGCGACCGGCGAAGATCCTCGCGCAACTGGCAAAAAGTTTTGAAGGTGACATCCGTGTACGCATCGTCGACGGTCCTGTGGGCGCGGTGTCGGTCAAGAGCCTGAGCAAGTTGCTGAGCCTGGGCGCCCGTCGCGGTCAAGTGCTGGAATTTGTTGCCGAGCCGAGCATTGCCGGTGATGCGCTGCCCGCTCTGTTGGCGGCGGTGCAAGAGGGCCTGGGAGAAGAGGTCGAGCCGCTGCCGACCGCGAGCGCCCAGCCTGCCATCGTTGAGGCCGAGCCCGCGCTCAGCGCACCGCTGGCCGGTAGCCAGGTCCAGGCCATCGCCGCCGCGCCGGGCATTGCCATTGGCCCAGCGCACGTGCAGATCCAGCAAGTCTTCGATTACCCGTTGCGCGGTGAATCCTCGGCTATTGAGCGCCAGCGCCTGCAAGAGGCACTCGGTGAAGTACGCCGCGATATCCAGGGCCTGATCGAGCGCAGCCAAGCCAAGGCGATTCGCGAGATTTTCATCACCCACCAGGAAATGCTCGACGACCCGGAACTGACCGACGAAGTCGACACCCGCCTCAAACAAGGCGAAAGCGCCGAAGCCGCGTGGATGAGCGTGATCGAAGCCGCCGCCAGGCAGCAGGAGTCTTTGCAGGATGCTCTGCTCGCCGAGCGCGCCGCCGACCTGCGAGACATTGGTCGGCGGGTGCTGGCCCAACTGTGCGGCGTCGAAACCGCCCAGGAGCCAAGCGAGCCCTACATTCTGGTGATGGATGAAGTCGGCCCGTCCGATGTTGCCCGCCTGGACCCGGCCCGCGTCGCCGGCATCCTCACCGCCCGTGGTGGCGCCACGGCCCACAGCGCTATCGTCGCCCGTGCCCTCGGCATCCCCGCGTTGGTCGGTGCCGGTCCGGCCGTGTTGCTGCTGGCCTCCGGCACGCCATTGTTGCTCGATGGCCAGCGCGGTCGCCTGCATGTGGACGCCGACGCCGCCACCTTGCAACGCGCCACCGTCGAGCGCGACACCCGCGAACAGCGCCTGCAAGCCGCTTCGGCCCAGCGCCATGAACCGGCGGTCACCCGTGACGGCCACGCCGTGGAAGTGTTTGCCAACATCGGCGAGAGCGCGGGTGTCGCCAAAGCGGTCGAGCAGGGCGCCGAAGGCATTGGCCTGCTGCGTACCGAGCTGATTTTCATGGCCCACCCGCAAGCGCCGGACGAAGCCACCCAGGAAGCCGAATACCGCCGCGTCCTCGACGGCCTCGACGGGCGCCCGCTGGTGGTGCGTACCCTCGACGTAGGCGGCGACAAACCGTTGCCTTACTGGCCGATTGCAGAGGAAGAAAACCCTTTCCTCGGTGTGCGCGGCATTCGCCTCACCCTGCAACGCCCGCAGATCATGGAAGCGCAATTGCGCGCCCTGTTGCGCTCGGCGGATAACCGCCCGCTGCGCATCATGTTTCCCATGGTCGGCAGTGTGGATGAATGGCGCGCCGCCCGTGACATGACCGAGCGCCTGCGCCTGGAAATCCCGGTGGCCGACCTGCAACTGGGCATCATGATCGAAGTGCCGTCGGCTGCGCTGTTGGCGCCGGTGCTGGCCAAGGAAGTCGACTTCTTCAGCGTCGGCACCAACGACCTGACCCAGTACACCCTGGCCATCGACCGTGGCCACCCGACCTTGTCGGCCCAGGCCGATGGCCTGCACCCGGCAGTGTTGCAACTGATCGACATCACCGTGCGTGCGGCCCACGCCCATGGCAAATGGGTCGGCGTGTGCGGCGAACTGGCGGCAGACCCGCTGGCGGTGCCGGTGCTGATCGGGCTGGGTGTGGATGAGTTGAGCGTGTCGGCCCGCAGCATTCCCGAAGTGAAGGCGCGGGTGCGTGAATTCAGTCTGAGCGAGGCCCAGGGCCTGGCGCAAAAGGCACTGGCGGTGGGGTCTCCCGCCGAAGTGCGTGCCCTAGTGGAGGCCGTGTAAATGGCAAGAATTCTAAGCCTGACGCTCAACCCGGCGTTGGACCTTACGGTGCGCCTGGCGCGCCTGGAACCGGGTGAAGTCAACCGCAGCGACGCCATGCTCACCCATGCCGCCGGCAAGGGCGTGAATGTGGCGCAGGTGTTGGCGGATCTTGGGCATCAGGTGACCGTTGGCGGATTTCTGGGGGAGGGCAATCCTCAGGCATTTGAGGCGCTGATCGTGCGCCGTGGTTTTGCCGACGCGTTTATCCGCGTGCCTGGCGAAACCCGCAGCAATATCAAGATTGCCGAGCAGGACGGCCGGGTCACCGACATCAACGCGCCGGGGCCGTGGGTCAGTGAACAGGCGCAACAGGCGCTCCTCGATCAACTCGCGCAGATCGCCCCCGGGCATGACGCGGTGGTGGTCGCTGGCAGCTTGCCCCGTGGCGTCAGCCCGCAGTGGTTGCAGGATTTGTTGGTGCAACTGAAGAAGCTCGGTTTGAAAGTCGCCCTGGACACCAGCGGCGAAGCGTTGCGTGCCGGATTGCAGGCGGGCCCGTGGTTGGTCAAACCCAACACCGAAGAGCTGGCCGACGCCCTGGCGAATGCCACGGATGCCGTCAGCCAACTGCATCAACAGGGTGTGGAACATGTGGTGGTCTCCGACGGCGCCGCGGGCGTGAGCTGGTACAGCTCGGGCGTGACCCTGCATGCGACGCCGCCCAAGGTCACCGTGGCCAGCACCGTCGGCGCCGGCGATTCGCTGCTGGCCGGCATGCTCCACGGTCTGCTCAGCGGCGAAGCGCCCGAGCAGACCTTGCGCCGTGCCACCGCGATTGCCGCGATGGCGGTGACGCAAATCGGTTTTGGCATCAGCGATGACGCGCAGTTGGCGCACCTCGAAAGCGGCGTTGTTGTGCGCCCGCTGACAGAACAATAAGAGGGTTTGTGATGAAGTTAGCCATTGTTACTGCCTGCCCGAACGGCATGGTCACCAGTGTGCTGTGCGCCCGCCTGCTGGACGCCGCCGCGCAACGCCAAGGTTGGAGCACCAGCGTCGAAGTCGTCGACGTGCAGCATCCGGAACGCGCACTGTCCCAAGCGACAATCGACGCCGCCGAATGGGTGTTGCTGGTCAGCAGCACCCCGGTGGATATGCAACGCTTTGTCGGCAAGCGCGTCTTCCAGAGCACCCCGGCGCAAGCGCTGGCGGATGTCGAAGCAGTGTTGCGCCGTGGCGCTGAAGAAGCCCAGGTGCAGGTCGCCAGCCAAGCGCCAGCGGTGTCGAAACAGGCCCCGCGTATCGTCGCGGTGACCGCGTGCCCCACGGGCGTGGCCCACACCTTCATGGCCGCCGAAGCCTTGCAGCAGACGGCCAAGCGCCTGGGTTATGACTTGCAGGTCGAGACTCAAGGTTCAGTTGGCGCACGTACGCCATTGAGCCCGGAGGCCATCGCCAACGCCGACGTGGTGTTGCTCGCGGCAGACATAGAAGTCACCACCGAGCGCTTCGCCGGCAAGAAGATCTACCGTTGCGGCACCGGCATTGCCCTCAAGCAGTCCGAAGCGACCCTCAACAAGGCCTTGGCCGAAGGCGCCGTCGAAAGCACAGGCACCGCGACGGTGGCCAAGAAAGAAAAAACCGGCGTGTACAAACACCTGCTCACCGGCGTGTCGTTCATGTTGCCGATGGTGGTGGCGGGCGGATTGTTGATCGCCTTGTCGTTTGCCTTCGGCATTCACGCGTTCGAACAGGAAGGCACCTTGGCGGCCGCGCTGAAAACCGTCGGCAACAGCGCCTTTATGTTGATGGTGCCGCTGCTGGCAGGTTACATCGCGTACTCGATTGCCGACCGCCCAGGCATTGCGCCGGGCATGATCGGCGGCCTGTTGGCCGGCACCTTGGGGGCGGGTTTTATCGGCGGCATCCTGGCCGGTTTCCTGGCGGGCTACTGCGTCAAACTGATCACCCGTGCCGTGCAATTGCCGCAAAGCATGGAGGCGCTCAAGCCGATCCTGATCATCCCGTTGCTGGCCAGCCTGATTACCGGCCTGGCGATGATCTACCTGGTCGGCCCGCCTGTCGCGCGCATGCTGACCAGCCTGACCGACTTCCTCAGCACCATGGGCACCACCAACGCGGTGCTGCTGGGCATCCTGCTGGGCGGCATGATGTGTGTGGATCTGGGCGGGCCGATCAACAAGGCGGCCTATGCGTTTTCGGTGGGTTTGCTGGCTGCGTCCAGCGGCGCGCCGATGGCTGCGACCATGGCCGCCGGCATGGTGCCGCCGATTGGCATGGGCATCGCGACGTTCCTGGCGCGGCGCAAATTTGCCCAGACCGAGCGCGAAGCCGGCAAGGCTGCGATGATCCTCGGCCTGTGCTTTATCTCTGAAGGCGCGATCCCGTTCGCGGCCAAAGACCCACTGCGGGTGATCCCGGCCGCTATCGCCGGTGGCGCGTTGACGGGCGCCCTGTCCATGTACTTCGGCTGCAAACTCGCCGCGCCCCATGGCGGGCTGTTCGTGCTGGTGATTCCGGGTGCGATCAACCACGCGCTGTTGTACCTGTTGGCCATCGTCGCCGGTAGCCTGTTGACCGGTCTGGTATATGCCGTGATCAAGCGTCCCGAAACCGTGGAGCTGGCTGTCGCACCGGTGTCATAAGCGCGTGCTTAAGTGGCCCTTTTGATACTCAAGAGGGCACCTGCATGAGCCATTTCGATCTGGGCCGTCGCCGTGTGATGCAAGTCGTCGGCGCCGGCCTTTTGCTGCCGGGCCTGGCGCCGGCGGTGATTGCTTCGGTCAAGGACCGGCCGCAACTCACCGACGGCGTGCAGTCCGGCGACCTGCTCGGCGATCGCGCCATGATCTGGAGCCGCAGCGACCGCCCGGCGCGGATGGTGGTGGAGTGGGACACCCGCAGCGTGTTCAGCAACCCACGCCGATTCGTCTCGCCTTTGGCCGACAACCGTAGCGACTTCACCGCCCGCGTCGAACTCACCGGGCTGCCCGCCGACCAGGCGGTTTTCTACCGTGTGCACTTCGAAGACGCCCAGACCGGCATCGCCAGTGAGCCGTGGTTCGGCCACCTGCGCAGCGTGCCGCAGCAGCGTCGTGACATTCGCTTTGTGTGGAGCGGCGACACCGTCGGCCAAGGCTTCGGCATCAACCCGGACATCGGCGGCATGCGCATCTACGAGGCCATGCGCCTGCGCCTGCCGGACTTTTTTATCCACAGCGGCGACACCATCTACGCCGACGGCCCGGTGCCGGCGCAACTGGCGACTGAAGGCGGGCGCATCTGGCGCAATATCACCACCGAAGCCAAGAGCAAAGTCGCCGAAACCCTTGATGAGTATCGCGGCAATTACCGCTACAACCTGCTGGACGAAAACGTGCGCCGCTTCAATGCCGAAGTGCCGCAGATCTGGCAGTGGGACGACCATGAGGTGGTGAACAACTGGTCGCCCAGCAAGCAGCTCGACGAGCGTTACCAGACCAAAGACATCAACATGCTGGTGGGTCGTGCGCGCCAGGCCTGGCTCGAATATTCACCGATGCGCCGCCAAAGCGCAGACGGCGGCGGGCGGATTTATCGCAAGCTCAGCTACGGCCCGCTGCTGGATGTGTTTGTGCTGGATATGCGCAGCTATCGCGGCGGCAACGATGACAATCTGGGCGGCGCCAAGCCCTTCCTCGGTCGTGAGCAACTGGACTGGCTCAAGCGCGAACTCAAGGCCTCGAAGGCGCAATGGAAAGTGATCGCCGCCGACATGCCGATTGGCCTGGGTGTGCCTGACGGTGAAGTCAGCCCCGGCGTGCCGCGCTGGGAAGCGATCGCCAATGGCGACCCCGGCCCGGCGCAAGGGCGCGAGCTGGAAATCGCCGAACTGTTGGCATTCCTGCGTGCGCAGAAGGTGCGTAACCACGTATGGCTGACGGCGGATGTGCACTACTGCGCAGCGCATCACTACCACCCGGATCGGGCGGCGTTCCAGGATTTTGAGCCGTTCTGGGAGTTCGTTGCCGGGCCGCTGAATGCGGGGAGTTTCGGGCCTAATCCGCTGGATAAAACCTTTGGGCCAGAGGTGGTCTTCGAGAAGGCGCCGCCGGCGCAGAACACCTCGCCGTTTGCCGGGTTTCAGTTTTTTGGCGAGGTGAATATCGATGGGCAAACGGCAGAGTTGACGGTGATATTGCGCGACCTGGATGGCGTCTCGGTGTTCGAGCAAAAACTACAACCAGTCTAATCATTTGGCA
The DNA here is from genome assembly GCF_003290225.1 of Pseudomonas sp. LG1E9. Lineage (NCBI taxonomy): Bacteria > Pseudomonadati > Pseudomonadota > Gammaproteobacteria > Pseudomonadales > Pseudomonadaceae > Pseudomonas > Pseudomonas sp. LG1E9. Next base: position 1,638,401 of record NZ_CP029983.1, read on the forward strand.
TGCGGTCCAAATGTGGGAGGGGCTTGCCCCCGATAGCGGTGGGGCAGTCACAGATGTATTAGCTGACACCCCCTCATCGGGGCATAGGTATTGAATGTATGGCAACTGGGCTGTTGTGGTGAGCGGGCTTGTCCCGCGCTGGGCTGCGAAGCAGCCCCAATAAGGTCACCGCAGAGTGCCAGAATCAATCGAGGTGGACGTTTTGGGGCCGCTTCGCAGCCCAGCGCGGGGCAAGCCCGCTCACCACAGCGTTATGTATAAGCCTTTGAGAGTTGTGTTGAGACCCATGCTCATCGGGGGCAAGCCCTCTCTCACATAGGTCGCCTCAGTAGACATCCCGGCGATAGCGGCCTTGTTCGATCAAACGCTCCACCGCCTCGCTGCCCAGCACGTCGTGCAGCACCTGATCCACCCCCGCCGCCATCCCCTGCAAGCTCCCACACACATAAATCGCCGCGCCGTCTGCGAGCCATTTACGCAGCACATCGGCCGATTCACGCAGGCGGTCCTGCACGTAGATCTTCTCTTCCTGATCCCGCGAAAACGCCAGGTCCAGCAAGGCCAGATCACCGCTGGCCAGCCAGCCTTGCAGCTCGTCCTGGCACAGGTAGTCGTGGGCGATATTGCGTTCGCCGAACAACAGCCAATTGCGCTGCTGGCCATCGGCAATCCGCGCTTTGAGCAAGCTGCGCAGGCCCGCGAGGCCGGTGCCGTTGCCCAGCAGGATCAATGGCACAGGCGCTTGCGGCAGGTGGAAGGCGCTGTTGCGACGCAGCCGCAGGCTGATGCCTGCGCCCAAGGCCGCGTGTTCGGTGAGCCAACCCGAGCCCAGGCCCAGGCTGCCATCTGGGTGGCGTTCCTGGCGCACGATCAACTCCAGCACGCCGTCGCTGGCAACCGAGGCGATGGAGTATTCGCGCATGCCCAAGGGCGCCAGTGCGTCCACCAATGCCTGGGCATGCATGCCCACCAGATGGGCGCGGTTTTCCGGCAGTTGGCGAGTCGCCAGGGCTTGGTTGAGGGGGGTGGCCAAACCGTCGATCAACACGCCGTCGGTGCCGGTCAGGCCCAGGCCGCTCAGGAAGTGCTCGATGGCCCATGGGCAATTGCGGGGCAACACTTCCGCCAGGTCGCCGGCTTGCCAGGTGTGTGGCGAAGCCGGGGTGAGGCCGAGCAGGTAAACGTTCGAGCCCGCGCTGTGGCGGTTGAGCAGGTGGCGCTGGCTGAGCGTCCAGGTTTCGTACTGGGCGGTAGGCCATGCCACGGCCGGTGCCTGACCGGTCAACTGCCCAAGCTGTTGTTGCCAATGCAGCAGCGCGGCCGTGTCGCCGCTGTCCACTTCCACCGGAGCAAACAGTGGGTTGCCGCCCTGGTTGGTCAGCCAGAAATGCAGGCGCCGGGCAAAGCCGCAGAAGTGTTCGTATTGACGATCACCCAGGGCCAGCACCGAGTAATTCAGGCCTTTGAGGGACAGGTCCTGGCCGAGCACTGCGCGTTCAAAGCCACGGGCGCTGTCGGGGGCTTCGCCGTCGCCGAAAGTGCTGACCACAAACAGCGCATTTTCTGACTGGAGCAAATCGTCCTGGCTGACGCTACCCAAGGACTGCACCTTCACCGGCAGGCCGGCCGCCTGCAATTGCCCGGCGGTCTGCCAGGCCAGTTGCTCGGCAAAACCGCTCTGGCTGGCAAAGCCGATCAGCCAGGCCGGGGCATTGCTGTGGTTGGCGCCGAGGCTTTTACGGGCGTCGCGCACCTGGCGTTTTTTGCGGCGACGGTCCAGGTACAGCAACCAGCCAGTGATGAAGAACAGCGGCATCAGCAATGAGCTGACGGTGAGGATGATCCGCCCGGCGAGGCCGAAGTAACTGCCGGTGTGCAGCGCGTAGAGGCTGGTCAGTAGCTGCGCCTTGAAGCTTTTGCTCGCGTATTGATCATGGGATTTGACCTCGCCGGTGGCCGGGTCCAGGTTGATCTGGTTCAGGGCGCGGTCATGGGGTGAGTCTTTCAACAGGTAGTAGACGGTCGCCGGTTGCCCGGCGACGGCCGGCATGCGGATGTTGTAGGCGCTCAATCCCGGGCCTGCGTTGCTGTAGATGCTGCTCCAGATTGCGTGATAGTTGGCCACCAGCGCCGGGCCTGCCGGCGGCGGGCCGCGCTTGCGCATGCGTTCATTTTGCGGCGCGTCGGACAGCAGTTTGGTCAAGCCCTGGCTGTACCAGTCGTATGACCAGGACAGCCCGGTCAGCGCCGCCAACAAGTAAGCCAGCAGGCACCAGGTGCCAAACACCGAGTGCAGGTCCCAGTTGAAACTGCGGCCCTTTTTGCGCCAGTCCAGGGTCAGCCACACACGCCAACTTGCCACCTGGCGCGGCCAGCGCAGGTACAAACCGGACAGGCAGAAAAACACCAGGATCAGCGTGCACGCGCCGGTGATGTTGCGCCCGGTTTCGCCCATGGCGAGGAAGCGGTGCAGTTGCAGGATAAAGCCGAAAAAGTCCTGGCCGACCACATCGCCCATGTAATCGCCGGTGTAGGGATCGAAGTAGCGCAGTTGGCCGCGTCGCTCACCCGGCGGCGGGGTGAAGAACACGCGTGCGGCATTGCCGCTTTCGCTTTCCACGAACAGCATGGCGACGGTCTTGCCTTCGCAGGCTTCGAGCTTGCGCACCAGTTCGGCGGGCGGCAGCACACCGGCTTCGCGTTTTTCAACGCTCAGTACGTTGGGGTTGAGTGCCCGCAGTAGTTCATCCTGAAACGAGACCGCAGCCCCGGTGATCCCCATCAAGGCCAGCACCAGCCCGGCAGTGATGCCGAAGAACCAGTGCAACTGGAACAGGGTTTTCTTCAACACGTCTGACCGCCTCGTCTATCTGGGTATGTAGGGCACGGCGCGCATTATGCCGTGGCTTTTCGAGAAACATTCTGTTTTACACGCAAAAGCCCCACGCATCCGATGCGTGGGGCTTTGTGCTACGTGAAGCGGTGTCTAGAAGTGGAAGCTGGTGGACACCAGCGCCGTGCGCCCAGCCGCCTGGTTGGCGAAGTGCGTTGAGAACGCTTTGTCGTAATAGGTCTTGTCCGTGAGATTTTGCACGTTCAATTGCAGGTCGATGTTTTTGGTCAGCTTGTAGCTGGCCATGGCGTCGTAGCGGGTATAGGACGGCACGTAGACCGTGTTACCCACATCGCCGTAGACGTCATCGACGTAGAACGCGCCGCCACCGATGGTCAGCTTGGGTGTGATGGCGTAGGTGGTCCACAGGCTGAAGCTGTTCTTCGGCGTGTTGGGCATCTGGTTGCCTTCGTTGGAACCGGCGCTGATGACACCGTTGCGCCCGTTACGGCCCGCTTTGACCAGCTCGCTGTCCAGGTAGCTGTAGCCCGCGAACACTTGCCACTGATCAGTGATTTTGCCGCTGGCGGACAACTCGATACCGTCTACCTGGGATTCACCGGCGTTCTGGTAGGTGAGGGCGTCCACCAGGATGCGCGTGTTTTTCTTCTCGGTACGGAACACTGCAGCGGTCAGCGAGAGGCGGTCGTGGAACAGATCCCACTTGGTGCCCAGTTCGTAGTTGACGGTTTCTTCCGGTTGCAGATCGCTGCTGGCCGCGCCAGCGGACAGCGGGTTGCCATCGGAGCCTTCGCCGACCAGGCCGCCGGCAGGGGTGGCCGAGGTGGCGTACGAGGCATAGACGCTGGCGTTTTCCACCGGCTTCCAGACCAGGCCGGCCTGCCAGTTGAAGAACTGACTGTCTTCCTTGATCTTGCTCCGCGCCTTCACGGTCGCGCTAGGGACGGCGTTGGTGTTGGCTTCGGTGTCAAAGGTGTCGTAGCGCAGGCCGACGTTCAGCAGCCATTTCGGGTCCAGTTCGATGGTGTCGAACACATAGGCGGCGCGGCTGGTGGCCTTGGTATTGGTGCCGTTGTAGTTGCGCGCGATGCTGCCGTTCCAGGCGTCATCCGGGTTCGGGTTGCTCAGCGAGGTGCACTGGCCGCCTTGGCTGCCGCCGGCCACGGTGCAGCCGCCGGTGGGGTTGGCGTTCGGGCTGATGGTGTAGCTGCTCACGCGGGTTTCTTCACCCGTGAATTCCAGGCCGGTGGAGTAGCTGTGCTTGAAGCCCAGTGCCTGGAAACTGCCAAACAGATCGGTCTGGTTGGTGGTCGTCGTCGTTGTGGAGACGCGGCTGTTGGCGCGACGCCATACGGTGCCGAAACGGTTGACGTTGAGCTTGCTGTCATCCGGCTGGGTCAGGATGTAGTCCTGCCCGGTGCTGCCATGACGCAGGGTGTTTTTCAGCGTCATGCTGTCGTTCAGGTCGTGCTCGATGGAGACGGTGCTGATATCGGCGCGGGTCTTGCGGAAATCCCGATCTTTAAGGCCGTAGAAGTTGTTGCTGTCGCCGCCGTCATTGGGTTTGTCGTGCCCGTGGGTGGTGGCGGTCGACGAGCTGTAGCCGTAGGGAATGCCCGAGTCCGGCAGGTCGTTGCTTTCCATGTGGTAGTAGCTGAGGTTGACGCGGGTTGGGGTGCCCAGGCCAAAGGTCAGCGATGGCGCCACGCCCCAACGGTCGTAATTGACGGCGTCACGGCCGGCCACGTTCTGCTCGTGGGTCATGAGGTTCAGGCGGAACGCGGCGCTGTCGTCGAGGAACTGGCGGTTCACGTCGAGCACGTAGCGACGGGTCTGGTCGGAACCGTAGGTGAAGCCGCCGTTGGTGAAGTCTCGGGCTTGCGGCGTCTTGCTCACCAGGTTGAGGCTGCCACCGGCCGAACCGCGACCGCCAAACGAGGAGTTCGGGCCTTTGCTGACTTCGATGGACTCGATGTCGAAAATCTCACGACTCTGGCCGCCAGTGTCGCGCACGCCGTCCAGGTAAGTGTCGCCCTGGGCGTCGAAACCCCGGATGAACGGTCGGTCGCCCTGGGGGTTGCCGCCTTCGCCGGCGCCGAAGGTAATCCCCGGTACGGTGCGCAGGGCATCCTGCAACGAGGTAGCGGCGGTGTCTTTGAGCACTTGTTGCGGCACGACGGTGACCGAGCGCGGCGTGTCCACCAGCGGCGCGGTGTATTTCTGCGAAGAGGCTTTTTCGACTTGGTAGGACGTGGCGTCCTGTTCTTCCCCGGTGATGCTGGTGGCACCCAGGGAGATGCTGTCGCGCTGGCCTTTCTGTTCGGTGTCTTCGGCCGCTTGCGCCAGATGGGCGACGGAGCTGGCACCGAGGGCCACGCCGATGGCCGAGGCCAGCAAACGCGGTGAACTGGCAGATGTTTTTATAATGGTGCGCGACATGACGTGTCCTTTCCCCAAGGATGTGAGGCCGCGGAATATAGGGTGAACAAGACTTCATATCAATTGCGATACATTGCTAATTGCACTGAATTTACATTCTTTACACTTTTTGCTTACGGTTTTTACGAACTCGTCCGTCACGGCGTTTTACAGGTCGGATAAGAATCAATACCATTAGCGCCTCCTTGCCTACAGGTATTGCCTCATGTTGCTGCACATTCCCGGCCTGTTCTCTCGCGAGGAAGTGCAGCGCATCCGCCAAGCCCTGGAAGACGCCGATTGGGCCGACGGCAAACTCACCGCCGGGCATCAATCCGCCAAAGCCAAACACAATCTGCAATTGCCCGAAGGCCACCCGTTGGCCAAGGAAATCGGTGCGGCGATGCTCGAACGGTTGTGGCAGAACCCGCTGTTTATGTCAGCGGCGTTACCCCACAAGGTGTTCCCGCCGTTGCTCAACTGCTACACCGCAGGCGGCAGTTTCGACTTCCATATCGACAACGCCGTGCGCCAGCCCAAAGGCAGCCACGAACGGGTGCGTACGGACCTGTCGTCCACCCTGTTCTTCAGCGATCCGGATGAGTACGACGGCGGCGAACTGGAGATCCAGGACACCTTTGGCGTGCAACGGGTCAAGTTGCCCGCCGGCGACATGGTGCTGTACCCCGGCTCCAGCCTGCACAAAGTCAACGCCGTGACCCGTGGCGCGCGTTATGCCTCATTCTTCTGGACCCAAAGCCTGGTGCGCGAAGACAGCCAGCGCACGTTGCTGTTCGAGATGGACGGCGCGATCCGGCAACTGACCGCGGATGTACCCGACCACCCCGCGTTGATCCAGCTCACCGGCACTTACCACAACCTGTTGCGTCGCTGGGTCGAGGTCTGAGATGGGCTTTTTGTTACGCCGCCAGGAAGTGCTCAATGTCGAACAATTGCAGAACATGCTCGACGACGCGCCAGTGCGCGCCGCCCAAGCGATCCTGATCGCGGCCAAGGAGGGCGTGGTGGATGCCCAGGCCCTGCTCGGGCAAATCCTGCTGGAAGGGCGCGGCATTGCCCGCGATGAAGCGCTGGCGTTGCGCTGGTTCCGCATCGTGGCGCAGGGCGGTCATCTGATGGCGCGCAATATGGCCGGGCGTTGCCTGGAGCATGGCTGGGGCTGCCCGGCGGATGCGGCCGCGGCGGCGCAGCAATACCGTCTGGCCGCCGAGGCGGGGCTGGATTGGGGGCAATACAACTACGCAAACCTGCTGGCGACCGGTCGCGGTGTTGCTGAGGATCAGCCGCAAGCATTGTCCTTCTATCGTCGGGCGGCGGAGCAGGGCCACGCCAAGTCGATGAACCTGCTGGGGCGCTACCTGGAAGACGGTCAGTATTGCCCGAGGGACCCGCAGGCCGCTGTGGACTGGTATCGCCGCTCAGCCGAAGGCGGGGATTTCCGTGGGCAGTTCAGTTATGCGGCGGTGCTGGCGGATAGAGGCCAGGTCGAGACGGCGCTGGAGTGGCTGCACAAAGCGCTTGCCGGCGGCAATCTGAAGTTTTTGCGGGTGGCCCACAAGGCGCTGGCGGCGGCCAACGACCCGCCGATTCGCGCGATGGCCGAGGCCTACCGACAACGCGCCGCCAGCCTTCCGGAGGCATAAAAAAACCCATGACACGTCATGGGTTTTTCTTGCGGTTTGCAGCTTAAAACTTGCGGCTGCTGTTAAACATAAAACGACTTCAACGGCGGGAAGCCATTGAACTCAACCGCGCTGTAGCTGGTGGTGTAGGCGCCGGTCGACAGCCAGTACAAACGGTCACCGATGGCCAGGTTCAGCGGCAGGCCGTACTTGTAGTTCTCGTACATGATGTCGGCGCTGTCGCAGGTTGGGCCGGCGATAACCACTTCTTCCATCTCGCCTTTCTTTTCGGTCCAGATCGGGAACTTGATGGCTTCGTCCATGGTTTCGATCAAGCCGGAGAATTTACCCACGTCTGTGTACACCCAACGCTCGACGGCGGTACGGGATTTACGTGCGACCAACACCACTTCACTGACCAGGATACCGGCGTTGGCGATCAACGAACGGCCCGGCTCCAGGATGATTTCCGGCAGGTCGTCGCCGAAGTCTTCCTTGAGGAAACGGATGATTTCTTCAGCGTAGGTTTCCAGGCTGTTGGTGCGGGTGATGTAGTTGGCCGGGAAGCCGCCGCCCATGTTGATCAGCTTGAGATGGATGTTGTCTTCTTCTTTCAGGCGTTCGAAGATCACTTTGACCTTGGCGATCGCCGCGTCCCACACGCTGATGTCGCGCTGCTGCGAACCCACGTGGAACGAGATGCCGTAAGGCACCAGGCCCAGGTCGCGCGCCAGGATCAGCAGGTCCATGGCCATGTCGGTCTGGCAGCCGAATTTGCGCGACAAAGGCCAGTCAGCCGTGGTCGAGCCTTCGGTGAGGATACGCACATACACTTTCGAACCCGGCGCAGCCTTGGCGATGTTGCGCAGGTCGGCTTCGGAGTCGGTCGAGAACAGACGCACGCCCTTCTCGTAGAAGTAGCGGATGTCCTTGGATTTCTTGATGGTGTTGCCGTAGCTGATACGGTCGGCGCTGACGCCACGGTCCATGACCTTGTCCAGCTCGTAGATCGACGCGATGTCGAAGCTCGACCCCTTGTCTTTCAACAGGTCGATGATCTCGACGGCTGGGTTGGCCTTGACGGCGTAATACACCTTGGCGAATTCGAAACCGGCGCGCAGGTCGTCGTAGGCCTGGCTGATCATCGCGGTGTCGATCACCACGAACGGGGTTTCTTGCTTGTCGGCGAACGCCTTCATTTTGTCAAAAGTGGCGCGCGCGAAATAATCTTCGACGTTGATCGACATGCTGGGGACTCCTAAGGGCAAACTGAAATTAGCAATGGGTGCAAATGAACGTCCTCCGTATCCCCACTTTGGTTCGCCTACTTCCCAAGGCATGTCGCCGAAAGCAAAAAGGCCATGGGAATAGACGCTTCCCTTGGCCTTGCTGTCTCGTCGTCAGTACTTGAGCCGGATGGATCGTTTCCAGCATGGACGTTCGGCGCGAACTTTAGGGCGTGAGGGGCTTGAGATCAACTAAAAATGTCGCGTTTTTGCACGCGTTCGTCGCGGTGCGTGGCTGAGGTACGTTTTAACCGACCCTCATGACAGGCAGATGTTCCCCTCCTCAGGCATGGGGCCGCGAAATGATCGTTGCGTAGCTTGCACTGGCGGTGCAGTGGGCATAGTCATTGGCGCGATGGAGGATCCTTCGGTTATCCAGAAAAAATATAAGTAATGACGGTGACCTGTAAGGTATGACAGTAGCCAGATTTGCATACCCAGTGAATACTGAGTTTGCAGTTAGTCGACTGTGAAAGTAGCCGGTCCTAAAGCAGGTTTTTTACGAATCGTGGTTATGTGCGTGTGTGAAAATGTGCGCGCAATAGTAGTGTTTTTTTGTTTTAAGGCTGGTATCTCATCCATTAACGGCGAGGTATTGGCCATGAACAACAAAGGAAAAAGAACCACCGTCATATTGTGGCTGGTCTGTGGTTTGTCAATGAGTTCGACTTATGTGTATGCGAGTCCAGGCACTGATGCGGCGAAAATGATGAAGTATTTATACAACTTTACCGCCCGCGATTGTGGTAGCGGCAGGTTGGCATCGGAATGTTCTGGCATCATGTTGCGAGGAATCGCCAGCAAGCAAAGTTATCTTCCATGGGACCCAAGCCCTTACTCCCATAGTCTCGAAGCCGGCGGCTTAGGGCCGCCCAATCTCTCGAACAGAGGGGTGTCGGTTTCCTATCTGAGGACGGATACCAGCTATGACGGCCTCGGTCTTAACAAATTCAACGGGTTTGCCTTGAAGCCAAATGACTTTGTCGACACTAAGACTGAATTTAAACTAAAAGTGCTGTGTGCCTTTCCAATTGACTCATGGACGGGTAATCGGACTGACGCCGGGTGCGCGGACTATCAGGAAAATCTTAATACACTTGAGGCTGTCGAAGACTATTGCCAAAAATTGGGTATCAGCAATGCCAGTGCGTGGTTGGAGCACTTTCATCGTCAGCCCACTCAGCCGAGTCTTAAATCTCATCAGTATCAGTGTGGCTTTGATACGGTGAATGACTATTTTGGTACTTATAATAAGGCGGATGCTTTTAATACATTTGTCGAGGCTCGAAAGTTATTGGCCAATGAGGCTGCTGACAAGGTTGATGCACAAGTGACGCAAACAGAGTTGCGCCTGTTGACTTGGCCCGATAATAAGTATTGGAACCGCGATTGGGCGGCAACCCGACCTCAGTTTGATGCGCCTCTTAATCCGTCGCTGGAGGTCAATAAAACCTATAAGCAACTGCCGATCATGGCCTTTATCTACGTCAGTTGGGTGGGGGTTATTCATTCCGATGGCAGGGTGTTTGAGGCTCGAGAGCTTGCCCGGGATGATCAGCGCAGGTGGCTGGCGCAAGGGAATACCTGGAAGCCGGTCATCCATCAGGAAATGCCTAAAAACACAGGAGAGGACGCCACGTTTATCTACATTAGCGATGACCAGTCTCCAGAGGCCCCCGAGCCGGACGATCCACGGTCATGTGATAAGTACATCGAAAGCGTCGAATGGACGGACAATTACGTAGAACCCGTGTTGGGCACCATCGCATCACTCAAAGTCACCCCTACTGAATGCGGCAGGAAGGCCGGCGTCGGTAAAACCGATGTGGTGTACGCGGAGTTGGCCAATCTGGCAGCCCACGACATGAGTAAACCCTGGAACTTCGACAATATGGGCAGCAGCATGCGTCGCCAACTGGCATGCCATTTGGACTCTCCGTTCATTGCCGCGAACAAAGAGACCTGGAGCCTTGAGCCTGCACGTCCGTATGTGGCTCATGACGTGATCATGAAGCTGGAGGGGGACAGTCGGTGCAACCCCAATAGCGTCAATATCAGGACGTAACCTAAGGACTGTCGCCGCCGGTCGTGCGGCGGCGACAGCTCTCATCACGCCAGTGCGGTCTCGGCAGGCGACACGATGCTGGTCTTGCCGCCACGGGACTTGCCGGAGCTCAGGTATTCGGCAATCGACTCCTGCGTCACTTCCCCCAGGAACACCCGCTCCGCATCCATCACCGGCAGCCACGAGCGGTTGAATTCGTACATGCGCGACAACAGGATGCGCAAATGCTCGTCATACGCCGCCGTGGCGTTGAACTCGCGCAGGTATTGGCCGCAGGTACCGGTCTGACGGTGCAGGTCGCGACGTCGTACATACCCCAGTGCCTTGTTCTCGGCACAGGTGACCACCACATAGCGACGGTCGGTTTCGTCCATCAGTTCCAGGGCATCGGCCACCGGGGTTTCCGGGCTCACCGACGGGGCGTTGTCTGCCGCGTCTTCGGCCTTCACCAGCAGCAGGCGCTTGAGGGTGCTGTCCTGGCCCACGAAGTTGCTGACGAACTCGTCAGCCGGGTGCGCCAAAAGCGTGTCTGGATGGTCGATCTGCAGCAGCTTGCCGCCGCGGAAGATCGCGATTTTGTCACCCAGCTTGATGGCTTCGTCGATGTCGTGGCTGACCATGATCACGGTCTTGTTCAGCGCGCGCTGCATCTCGAAGAACTCGTTCTGGATCATCTCGCGGTTGATCGGGTCGACCGCGCCGAACGGCTCATCCATCAGTAGCAACGGCGCATCGGCCGCCAGTGCGCGGATCACGCCGATCCGCTGCTGCTGGCCACCGGACAACTCACGGGGGTAGCGATGCAGGTACTGCTTGGGTTCCAGCTTGATCATGCTCATCAACTCGCGGGCGCGGTCGTGGCATTTCTGTTTGTCCCAGCCCAGCAGCTTGGGCACGACCACGATGTTTTCCTCGATGGTCATGTTGGGGAACAGGCCGATCTGCTGGATCACGTAGCCGATGTTGCGACGCAGGGTCACTTCATCCAGGTCGGTGGTGTCTTCGCCGTTGATCAGGATCTTGCCCGAGGAAGGCTTGATCAGGCGGTTGATCATCTTCAGCGTGGTGCTTTTGCCGCAGCCCGACGGGCCGAGGAACACGCAAATCTCGCCTTCATTGACGGTCAGGCTGACATCGTTGACGGCAGTAATGGTCTTGCCGTTGCTTTGAAAGGTCTTGGACAGGTTTTGAAGTTCGATCATTTGAGCAATCCTTTTGGAGTCAGCGAGCGTTGCAGCCATTGCAGAAGCAGGTCGGCGAAGATGGCCAGGAGACTGACCAGCACGGCGCCAACAATCAGCATCGACATGTCGCTGCGGCTGATGGAAGCCAGAATAAGTACACCCAGGCCACCGGCACCGATGGTGGCGGCGATGGTCATCACACCAATGTTCATCACCACGGCGGTGCGCACACCGGCGAGGATCACCGGCACCGCAATCGGCAGTTCGACCATGCGCAGGCGCTGGCCGAAAGTCATGCCGATGCCTTTGGCGGCCTCGCGAATGCCCGGTTCAACGCCGGTCAGGGCGAGGTAGGTGTTACGCATGATCGGCAACAGGGAGTAGAGGAACACGGCGGTGATCGCCGGCATCGGGCCCAGGCCCTGGCCGAATTTGGAGTAGAACGGCAGCAGCAGGCCGAACAGGGCGATGGACGGCACGGTCAGCAGCACCGTGGCGCTGGCTTGCAGCGGGCCGGCCAAGGTCGGAAAGCGCGTCATCAGCACGCCGAGGGGCACGCCCACGACAATCGCCAGGATCACGGCAATGCCAACCAGGGTGATGTGCTGCCAGGTCAGGTGCAGGACTTGTGCCCAATCAAGATGGGAAAAGGCGTTCAGGAATTCCATGTCTTCTCCTTCTTTAGTTGATCGGATGTTGGCGCAGGAAATCGGCGGCAACAGCGGACGGGCTCTCATGGTCGACGTCGACCCGCGCATTCAGCTGGCGCATGGTTTCGTCGTCGAACAGCGTGGCCAGTGGCTTGAGTTCGGCAGCCAGTTGCGGATGCTTGTCGAGGTATTCCTGACGCACCACGGGTGCTGCGGTGTAGTCCGGGAAGTAGTGCATGTCATCCGCCAGCAGCTTGAGCTTGAAGGCGTTGAGGCGACCGTCGGTGGTGTAGACCAGGCCGGCAAACACCTGGCCATTGCGCAAGGCGGTGTAGACCAGGCCCGCGTCCATCTGCCGAGTGTTTTTGCGCGTGAGGTTCATGTCGTACAGCTTGACCATGCCGGCCAGGCCGTCGGAGCGGTTGGCGAACTCGGTGTCCAGGGCGACCAGGCGATGCTCTTTGGTCTCCTGGGCCATGGCTTTGGTGAGGTCGCTGATGCTGTTGATGTCAGGATGTTCTTCGGCGACCTTCTCCGGCAATGCCAGGGCGTAGGTGTTGCTGAAGCGCGACGGCGAGAGCCAGACCAGGCCTTTTTTCGCGTCGAGTTCTTTCACCCGAGCGTAGGACTGTTCGCTGTCGAGCTTCTCGTCCACATGGTTGTAAGCCACCAGGGACACGCCGGTGTACTCCCAGATCAGATCCAGTTGCCCGCTTTCCTGGGCACTGCGCGCCAGGTTGCTGCCCAGGCCGCCGGTCACCTGGGTGTCGTAGCCCTTGGCGCGCAGGTACTGGGACGTGATTTCGGCGAGCAGGGTCTGCTCGGTGAACACTCGGGCGCCGATGCGGATCACCGGTTTCTCGGCGGCTTGCGCAAAACCTGCGAACAGCAGGACGCAGCTCAATATCAATGTCAGTTTTTTCATGTGAATTCCTTTGCCAGGCCTTAAGACGGACGCAACCCGCGTTCCAGCCAGAGGCGGCTGGCCATGGTCACCAGACCGTCGAGCAGCAATGCCAGCAACGCGGTGCACGCGGCGCCGAGCAGCAATTGCGGCTGATTGTTCAGGGCGATGCCGGGGAAGATCAGGCTGCCCAGGCTGTTGGCGCCGATCAGGAACGCCAGCGGTGCAGTACCCACGTTGATCGCCAGGGCCACGCGCACACCGCCGATGATGATTGGCACGGCGTTGGGCAATTCCACACGAAACAGCACCTGGCGCGGCGTCATGCCGATGCCGGTGGCGGCTTCCTTGAGTGAGCCTTGAACGTTTTTGAGGCCCTCGTAGGTGTTGCGCACGATGGGCAGGAGGGAGGCGAGGAACAGCGCGAAGATGGCCGGGCCGCTGCCGATGCCGAGGACGCCGAGGGCGATGGCCAGTACGGCCAGGGGCGGGACGGTGTTGCCGATGTTGAAGATCTGCATGAAGCGTTCTGCACGCCCGACCATGTTTGGTCGGCTGAGCAGGATACCGGCAGGGATGCCCACAACGAGGGCCGCCAGCATGGAGACTAGAACGAGGATCAGGTGTGCTTGCAGGTAAAACAACAAATCGTCGCGGTACAGTTCGATCGTGTTGATGCCGATCCAGTGGACCAGCAGGGCCAGGAGCGCGACGACAACCACGCCTCCTATCAGCCCTTTGCCATAGCGAATAGCCACAGGCGGACTCCTTTTTTCTTTTGTCGGCGAACACATTTCCGAGCGGCAATGCCATTCCTGGCTGTCGGCAAATGTGGTCGCGAAAAGCAGCTCGCCAATACCGGCAACGCGGTATCAAATCGAGCCATGAGCGCAGCCTCGTCAGGCTAACTTGCTGATTTATCAGCCCCTGTTCCGAGTGCGGTAGCAGGGGAGTGGACGTCTCTACCTTTTAAAAGGTTCCATACTTGGCAGCATTTAGCCACCCCCAATCGGGTGAACGGTGGTCCGGCCCCCGGGGTTTGCGCTATACTCGCCGCCCTTTTTTGACTCACCTGCCAGGCGATTTCCCATGACCCACCAGGCCGCCGAAGTCGCGAAACGCCGCACTTTCGCCATTATTTCCCACCCCGATGCCGGTAAAACCACCATCACCGAGAAGCTCCTGCTGATGGGCAAGGCAATCGCGGTGGCCGGCACGGTGAAATCCCGCAAATCCGACCGCCATGCCACATCCGACTGGATGGAGATGGAGAAGCAACGGGGTATTTCCATTACCACGTCGGTCATGCAGTTCCCGTATCGCGACCATATGGTCAACCTGCTCGACACCCCGGGCCACGAAGACTTCTCCGAAGACACCTATCGCACCCTGACGGCGGTGGACTCGGCCTTGATGGTCCTCGACGGCGGTAAAGGCGTCGAGCCACGGACCATCGCGCTGATGGACGTGTGCCGCCTGCGTGACACGCCGATCGTGAGCTTCATCAACAAACTCGACCGCGACATCCGCGACCCCATCGAGTTGCTGGATGAAATCGAAGCGGTCCTGAAGATCAAGGCCGCGCCGATCACCTGGCCGATTGGTTGCTATCGCGATTTCAAGGGCGTGTACCACCTGGCCGAGGACTACATCATTGTCTACACCGCCGGCCACGGTCACGAACGCACCGATGTGAAAATCATCGAGAAGCTCGACTCGGACGAAGCCCGCGCCCACTTGGGTGACGAGTACGACCGTTTTGTCGATCAGCTTGAACTGGTGCAGGGCGCCTGCCATGAGTTCAACCAGCAGGAATTCCTCGACGGCCAACTGACCCCGGTGTTCTTCGGGACCGCGCTGGGCAACTTCGGTGTCGACCACGTACTTGACGCCGTCGTGAACTGGGCGCCAAAGCCCCTGGCCCGTGTGGCCAACGAGCGTACGGTTGAGCCGGTCGAAGAGAAATTCACCGGCTTCGTGTTCAAGATCCAGGCGAACATGGACCCCAAGCACCGCGACCGTATCGCCTTCATGCGTATCTGCTCCGGCAAATACGAAAAAGGCATGAAGATGCGCCACGTGCGCACCGGCAAGGACGTGCGCATCGGCGACGCCCTGACGTTCTTCTCCTCCGAGCGTGAACAGCTCGAAGAAGCCTACGCCGGCGACATCATCGGCCTGCACAACCACGGCACCATCCAGATCGGCGACACCTTCACCGAAGGCGAAGCGCTGGGTTTCACCGGCATCCCGCACTTCGCCCCGGAACTGTTCCGCCGCGTACGCCTGCGCGACCCGCTCAAATCCAAGCAACTGCGCCAGGGCTTGCAGCAGTTGGCGGAAGAGGGCGCCACCCAGGTGTTCTTCCCCGAGCGCAGCAACGACATCATCCTCGGCGCCGTGGGTGTGCTGCAGTTCGATGTGGTGGCCAGCCGCCTGAAAGAGGAATACAAGGTCGAATGCTCGTATGAGCCGATCACCGTGTACTCCGCGCGCTGGATCGATTGCAGCGATAAGAAGAAGTTGGAAGAGTTCTCCAACAAGGCTGTGGAAAACCTGGCAGTCGACGGCGGCGGTCACCTGACCTACCTGGCGCCGACACGGGTGAACCTGGCGCTGATGGAAGAGCGTTGGCCGGATGTGAAATTCCGTGCGACGCGCGAGCACCATTAATTCCTGAGCGTCGCAGAAAAAGTGTGGGAGGGGCTTGCCCCCTCCCACACTTTTTTTTGCATAAGACTGGGGAATTGGCGAGAACCCTGCATCGGGTCTAGCGTTTACGCACCGACTATAGAAGGAGACCACCGTGCGAAACGCTCAACGCGCCATCCCCCTGGTGTTGCTCGTAGCCTTGGGACTGACGGCTCTTCCGGTAGTGGCGGGCTCAGGCTCCCCCCAATGGAAAGACACCGGCCCGGTCACCAAGAAAAAACAGAACGAGGTCAACTCCGGCAGTTGGCAGCCGCAACCGCAGCCCACGGACGAGCAAGATCCGGAAAACCCCCTCAACGAGGGCGAAGCCAGCGACACCTACGACGACGGTGACACCTGAGTCGAAAAAAAGAAAACCCCTCCTGCCAGGCTGATGCGCAACCTGGCGGGAAGGGCTGTAGAACGCGTTATCACTCCAATGTAATGCCCCCGGTAGATACCGTCTTGACTCTCACCGGGCAACTGCAATTTTCGGGTTGTAGCAGCTGCCGAGCGCAAGCGAGGCTGCGTTGGCGCCCCGCAGATCGCAGGGTGTCAATGCGTCCGCTACGCAGCCTCGCCAAGGCTCGGCAGCTGCTACGAACCAAAACTTGCGCTTGTCCGGTGACGTCTACGGGGGTTACTCAAGCGACGAACTGCTCCGCGTAGTGGCACGCCACCTGCCGGTTATCCAAGGCGCGCAACTGCGGCTCCTCAGTGCTGCAGCGTGCCGTCGCATACGGGCAGCGCTTGTGGAATGCGCAACCCGACGGCGGGTTCAGTGGGTTGGGCAACTCGCCGACGATTTTGATCTTCGGTTTGTTCGGATCCGGATGAATGGTCGGGGTGGCCGACAGCAGCGCCTGGGTGTACGGGTGCAAAGGCCGGGCGTAGATGTCTTCCTTCGGGCCCACTTCCACCGGGCGGCCGAGGTACATCACCATCACGTCATCGGCAACGTGCTGCACCACCGCCAGGTTGTGGGAAATGAACACGTAGGCCGTGTTGAATTCCTGCTGCAGATCCATGAACAGGTTCAGCACCTGCGCCTGGATCGACACGTCCAGCGCCGAGGTCGGTTCGTCCGCCACCAGCACTTTGGGTTGCAGCATCATGGCGCGGGCCAGGGCGATGCGCTGGCGCTGACCACCGGAGAACATGTGTGGGTAGCGCTGATAGTGCTCAGGGCGCAGGCCCACTTGCTTCATCATCGCCTGCACTTTCTCGCGGCGTTCGGCGGCGGACAGGTTGGTGTTGATCAACAGCGGCTCGCCAAGTTGATCGCCGACTTTCTGGCGTGGGTTCAACGAAGCGTACGGGCTCTGGAACACCATCTGCACGTCTTTGCGCAGTTGCTTGCGCTGGGCCTTGTCGGCGCCGGCGACTTCCTGGCCGGCGATTTTCAGCGAGCCGGACGACGGCTCTTCAATCAGTGTCAGCGCTCGGGCCAGGGTGGATTTGCCGCAACCCGACTCGCCCACAACGGCGAGGGTCTTGCCGGCTACCAGTTCGAACGACACACCATTGAGCGCGCGCACCAGGGCGTGGCCCTTGAACAGGCCACGGGACACTTCGTAGTGACGGGTGAGGTCGCGGGCGGTAAGAACGACGGCCATTACGCCACCTCCTGGTTCAAGGGGTAGAAGCAGCGCGCAAGGCTGTTGCTTTTCGGATCAAGGCCGGGACGCTGGGCGCGGCAGGATTCCTGCACATACGGGCAACGCGGCGATAGCAGGCAGCCCTGTGGGCGGTCATAGCGGCCGGGCACGATACCCGGCAGCGTGGCCAGGCGCGTGGCGCCGAGGCTGTGTTCCGGGATCGCCTTGAGCAATGCTTCGCTGTAAGGGTGCGCCGGAATATCGAACAGTTGCGGCACCTGGCCGACTTCCACCGCTTGGCCTGCGTACATCACGCACACGCGCTGGGCGGTTTCCGCCACGACGGCAAGGTCGTGGGTGATCAGCACCAGGCCCATGTTCTGTTCTTTTTGCAGGGCCAGCAGCAGCTCCATGATTTGCGCCTGGATGGTCACGTCCAGTGCAGTGGTCGGCTCATCCGCGATCAGCAGTTTCGGCTCGCCGGCAATGGCCATGGCGATTGCCACGCGCTGGCTCATGCCACCGGACAGTTGGTGCGGGTAGGCGTCCATGCGGCTGGCCGCACCTGGGATTTCTACTTTTTCGAGCAGTTCGATGGCGCGTTTACGCGCTTGCTTGCCGGACATTTTCAGGTGCAGGCGCAGCACTTCTTCGATCTGGAAACCCACGGTGTAGCTGGGGTTCAGTGCGGTCATAGGGTCCTGGAACACCATCGCCAGGTCTTTGCCGACGATCTTGCGGCGCTGGCGGTTGCTCAGCTTGAGCATGTCCTTGCCGTCGAAGTTCAGGGCGTCGGCGGTGACGATGCCGGGGTGCTCGATCAGGCCCATCAGCGCCATCATGGTCACGGATTTACCCGAGCCGGACTCGCCAACGATCGCCAGGACTTCGCCCTTGTCGACCGAAATGTCGAGGCCATCGACCACCGGCACGGCGGTCTTGTCGCCGAAGCGTACGTTGAGATTCTTGATTTCTAACAGTGACATGGGAATCTCCTCAGGCGGCGTTCTTGAGTTTCGGGTCCAGCGCATCGCGCAGGCCGTCACCCATCAAGTTGATTGCCAGCACGCTGAGCAAAATGGTCAAACCAGGCAAGCTCACTACCCACCAGGCGCGTTCGATGTAGTCACGGGCCGAAGCCAGCATGGTGCCCCACTCAGGGGTTGGCGGTTGAACGCCCAGACCGAGGAAGCCCAACGCGGCGGCATCGAGAATCGCGGAAGAGAAACTCAAGGTGGCCTGTACGATCAGCGGCGCCATGCAGTTGGGCAGCACAGTGATGAACATCAGGCGTGGCAGGCCGGCGCCGGCGAGGCGGGCGGCAGTCACGTAGTCACGGTTCAGCTCGCCCATCACCGCCGCGCGGGTCAGACGCACATAGGACGGCAACGACACGATAGCGATGGCGATCACGGTGTTGATCAGGCCAGGGCCGAGGATTGCG
The DNA here is from genome assembly GCF_003290225.1 of Pseudomonas sp. LG1E9. NCBI lineage: Bacteria > Pseudomonadati > Pseudomonadota > Gammaproteobacteria > Pseudomonadales > Pseudomonadaceae > Pseudomonas > Pseudomonas sp. LG1E9. The sequence continues at coordinate 1,657,138 of NZ_CP029983.1, forward strand.
ACAATGGCAACGGCCAGCAGCAACGAGGGCAGGGCCAGCATGATGTCCATCAGGCGCATGATGGTTGGGCCAAGCAGGCGCGGGAAGAACCCGGCGAACAGACCCAGCAGGATGCCCGGGATCAGCGACATCACCACCGACGACAAACCGATCAGCAGCGACAGGCGCGAGCCCTGGATCAGGCGCGAGAGCAGGTCACGGCCCAACTCGTCGGTGCCGAGCAGGAACTGCATCTGCCCGCCTTCCAGCCAGGCCGGCGGGGTGAGCAGGAAGTCGCGGTATTGCTCGCTCGGGTTATGCGGGGCCACCCACGGCGCGAAGATCGCGCAGAACACGATCAGCAACATGAACAGCAGGCCGGCAACCGCGCCTTTGTTCTTGGAGAAGGCTTGCCAGAATTCTTTGTACGGGGACGGGTACAGCAGGCTTTGATCGACTGCTGACACTTGAGTAGGTGTGGTCATGGTCATGATCTCAGCGCTGGTGACGGATACGTGGGTTGGCGAAGCCGTAGAGGATATCCACCACGAAGTTCACCAGGATCACCAGGCAGGCGATCAACAGGATGCCGTTTTGCACTACCGGGTAGTCCCGCGCGCCAATGGCTTCGATCAGCCATTTGCCGATGCCGGGCCACGAGAAGATGGTTTCGGTCAGGACCGCACCGGCCAGCAGGGTGCCGACTTGCAGGCCGACCACCGTGAGCACCGGGATCAGCGCGTTACGCAGGCCGTGTACGAATACCACGCGCGCCGGCGACAGGCCTTTGGCCTTGGCAGTACGGATGTAGTCTTCACGCAGCACTTCGAGCATGGATGAACGGGTCATCCGTGCGATCACTGCCAGCGGGATGGTGCCGAGCACGATGGCCGGCAGGATCAAGTGGTGCAGCGCATCCCAGAATGCATCCGGCTCGTCAGCCAGCAGGGTATCGATCAGCATGAAGCCGGTGCGCGGCTCGATGTCGTAGAGCAGGTCGATGCGCCCGGAAACCGGGGTCCAGCCCAGGCTCACCGAGAAAAACATGATCAGGATCAGGCCCCACCAGAAGATCGGCATCGAATACCCCGCCAGGGAGATGCCCATCACCCCATGGTCGAACAGGGATCCTCGCTTGAGTGCCGCGATCACCCCGGCCAACAGGCCCAGGATACCGGCGAACAACAGGGCGGCCATGGACAGTTCCAGGGTCGCCGGGAAAAGGGCGGTGAATTCGGTCCACACGCTGGTACGGGTACGCAGCGATTCGCCAAGGTCGCCCTGGGCGAGCTTGCCGACATAGTCCAGGTATTGCGCATACAACGGCTTGTTAAGGCCAAGGCGCTCCATTGCCTGTGCGTGCATCTCGGGGTCGACGCGCCGCTCGCCCATCATGACTTCGACGGGGTCGCCAGGGATCATGCGAATCAACGCAAACGTGAGCAACGTGATGCCGAAAAACGTGGGGATCAATAACCCCAGTCGGCGGGCAATAAAACTAAACATCTTGTTGTGTACCTCAATCAGCCGGTTAGGCAGGTTCGGCACCGTCCCAGTGGGCGGTGCCGAGCGTTTCTCTTATTTACTTCACCTGGGTAGTGGCGAAGTTATTTGTACCCAGAGGGCTTTGGGTAAAGCCTTCTACGTTCTTGCGCATGGCGGTGAACAGTTTCGGGTAAGCCATGGGGAGCCATGGTTGGTCTTTTTCGAAAACGTCCTGTGCTTGTTCATAGAGCGCAGCCCGAGCCGCGGGTTCATCAATTGCGCGGGCTTTGTCGATCAGGGCCTGAAACTCTTTGTTACACCAGCGGGCGTAGTTTTCGCCGTTTTTCGCAGCGTCGCAACTCAGGTTGGGCGTAAGGAAGTTGTCCGGGTCGCCGTTATCGCCGACCCAGCCAGCCGAGACCATGTCGTGCTCGCCGTTTTTAGCGCGCTTGAGCATCTCGCCCCATTCCATGACTTTGATATTGACCTTCAGGCCAACCTGCGCCAGATCCGCCTGCATGCGCTGGGCGCCGAGCATCGGGTTGGGGTTGGTCGGGCCGCCGCCGTTACGGGTGAACAGGGTGAACTCAGTGCCTTCCGGTACGCCGGCTTCCTTGAGCAGGGCGCGGGCCTTGTCGAGGTCACGGGGCGGGTTTTTCAGGTTGGTGTTGAACCCCAGCAACGTCGGTGGATAAGGGCCGGTGCCCACCACAGCATTGCCTTTGCCGAACAGCGCTTCGGTATAGCCGGCCTTGTCGAATGCGATGTTGATCGCGTGGCGGACCCGTGCATCGCTCATGTACTTATGGGTGGTGTTCATGGCGGTGTAGCTGGTGGTCATCGCCGCCAGTTCGTCGACCTTGAGGTTCGGGTCTTTGCGGATGCTTGGAATGTCATCGGGCTTGGGGAACAGCGCGATCTGGCATTCGTTGGCCTTGAGCTTCTGCAGGCGCACATTGTTGTCGGTGGTGACCGCCAGGATCAGCGGATCGGCCGCCGGCTTGCCACGGAAATACTCCGGGTTGGCCTTGAAGCGTACCTGGGCGTCCTTCGCGTAGCGCGTGAAGATGAACGGCCCGGTGCCGATCGGCTTGGCGTTCAGGTCATCGGTCTTGCCGGATTTGAGCAACTGGTCGGCGTATTCGGCGGAATGGATCGACGAGAACGCCATGCCCAGGTCGGCCAGAAACGGTGCTTCAGGACGGGTCAGGGTAAAGACGACGGTGTGATCGTCAGTCTTCTCTACGCTCTTGAGCAGTTCCTTGAAACCCATGCTTTCAAAGTAGGGGTAGCCCACGACGGACTTGTTGTGCCACGGGTGTTTCGGGTCCAGCTGGCGCTGGAAGCTCCACAGCACGTCGTCGGCATTCAGGTTGCGCGTGGGTTTGAAGTAGTCGGTGGTGTGGAACTTGATGTCTTCACGCAGGTGGAACGTGTAGGTCAGGCCATCGGCGCTGATCTCTGGCAGGTCTTTGGCCAGTGCAGGCACTACTTCGGTGGTGCCGGGCTTGAAGTCCACCAAACGGTTGAACATGGTTTCAGCGGCGGCATCGGCGGTGACGGCGGTGGTGTACAGGACCGGGTCAAAACCCTCCGGGCTGGCTTCGGTGCAGACCACCAGCGGTTTGGCTGAAATGCCGACAGCCACGCTCAACAGCGCGGCAGCCATGGCGGCTTGTAGCGGTAGCATTTTCATTCAGAGCCCTCTGCAATCGATGGACCAGACAAGCGTAGACGGCGGGCTCGTCCTGAGCCCGCCGTCTACCTGGCGCTAGTTAAAGAATGTTGAATGGAATGGTGGTGACCAGGCGGAACTCTTTGATGTTGCCGTCAGCCTGTTGAGCGCTGCCACGGTGTTCGACGTAAGTCGCACGAATCGCGGTGGCCTTGAGTGGCCCGCTCTGCACGGCGTAAGCCGCGCCTACACCGTATTCCTGGTGTTTCTCGCCATCCATCAAGCGCAAGTCGCTGCGTGACTTGCCAGCTTCGCCATAGGCGGTGCCGTTGTAGTGAGTACCGTCGATGCCCCAGCCGCGTGCCGAGTAGACATTGAACTTCAGGCCAGGCACGCCGTATTCGGCCATGTTGATGGCATAGGCCACCTGGAAGGACTTCTCGTTCGGGCTGTTGAAGTCGGACGTCAGGGAGTTGGCCAGGTAGATGCCGTTGGTTTCGTGCAGGTAGTCGAAGTACTCGTCACCGTTCACTTCCTGATACGCGAAGGTCAGGGTGTGAGCCTGGTGAGTCAGCCCCAGGGACAACGAGTAGGTATCGTTGTCGATGTTGCCCATCTTCTTGCTGCCGGTGTCGGTGGTCTTGTAGTAGTTCAGGCCGGTGGTCAGCGCCAGGGTCTGTGCGTCACCCAATTCGTGGGTGGCACCGAAGTAGTACTGGTTCCAGAAGTCTTCGACGTTAGCCGCGAACAGGCTGGTTTTCAGGCTTTTGAACGGCTGGTAGTTGAAGCCCAGGGTCTTGACCTTGTCGGTTTTCTGGCCATTGCCGTATTCGGAGACGAATTTCGTCAGGCTTTGCTCGGTCCGTGGCGAAACGCGATCGAAGATACCGCCCTGGAACGACAGGTTGCTGAACTCTTCGCTGTTGAAGCTCACACCCTGGAAGCTGGACGGCAGCGCACGGTTGCCGATGGTGTCGACGATGCCGCTGCTGAAGTTCTGGCGGCCGGCGGTCAGGGTGGTGTTGGATACGCGGAACTGCATGTTGGCCAGGCCGAGTTTGCTCCACTGGTCTACGGCGTTGCCATCCGAGTCGGCCAGTGTGCGGTTGGAGCCGCCCTTGATGTCACGCTTGCTACGATCCAAAACGAGGGCGTTGTACAGCGCCACTTCGGTCTTCACGCCCACGGTGCCCTGAGTGAAACCCGAGCTGGCGTTGAGGATTGTGCCTTGTACCCAGTTGGTGCGGTTACGGTCGGTTTCAGTTTTACCGTGTTTTGTGTAGGAAAAGGTGCCGCCACGGTATTTGCTTTCGTGGGAGTACCAGTTACGCGTGGTGCCGCCCAGGCTGAAATCTTCGATAAAACCTTTGGCCTCGCTTTGGGCGCTGGCGCCGGCCAGTGTGGTCGGAACGAAGTCCTGGCTGACGGGCTCAGCATAGGCGGTAGCCGTGATGCTGCTGATGGCCAGGGCCAGAAGCGCTTTGCTGCTCAGTTTCATGGGTGAAGCTCCTTTGGTTCTCTTTTTTATGCCGGTCTTTTTAGGTGAACCGACTATTGGTGTGTAACTCGTTCAGGCACTTGCAAACGTTTGCCGTAGGAAATTTCCCAATAAATGGCTGCACGTTTGCCGGAGAGCTGACTTCGCTCTCCTGCAATCCGGTTATTTTCTTATGGGGTAATACTGACGCCCGAGAACACGTTGCGGCCGAAGGGGCTCACTTTGAAACCTTCGACTTTGGTGCTTAACGGCTGGTTGACCGTCGAGTGGGCGACAGGCGTGATCGGCACTTGCTGCTTGAGCAACTGCTGCGCCTGTTTGTAGAGAACAGTCCGTTGTTCGCGGTCGGTGACGACCTTGGCTTGCTTGATCAGCTTGTCATACGCCGGGTCACACCACATGGAGTAGTTGTTCCCGCCGATGGCGTCGCAGCTGTAGAGAGTGCCCAGCCAGTTGTCCGGGTCACCGTTGTCGCCGGTCCAGCCGATCAGGCTGATATCGTGCTCACCGTTCTTGGTGCGCTTGATGTACTCGCCCCATTCGTAGCTGACGATCTTCACTTTCAGGCCGATCTTGGCCCAATCGCTCTGCAGCATCTCAGCCATCAGCTTGGCGTTGGGGTTGTACGGCCGTTGCACCGGCATCGCCCACAGGGTGATCTCGGTGCCTTCCTTGACGCCGGCAGCCTTGAGCAGTTCCTTGGCTTTTTCCGGGTTGTAGGCGGCGTCCTTGATGGTGTCGTCGTAGGACCATTGGGTCGGCGGCATGGCGTTGACCGCCAGTTGCCCCGCGCCCTGGTACACGGCGTTCAGGATGCTCTGCTTGTTCACCGCCATGTCCAGCGCCTGGCGCACTTCGAGCTGATCGAAGGGCTTGTGGCGCACGTTGTAGGCGATGTAGCCGAGGTTGAAGCCAGGCTTGGTCAGCAGTTGCAGATTCGGGTCGGCCTTGAGCGCATCGACGTCAGCCGGACGCGGATGCAGGGTCACCTGGCATTCGCCGGCCTTGAGCTTCTGCACCCGCACCGAGGCGTCGGTGTTGATGGCGAAGATCAGTTGATCGAGCTGAACGCGGCTCGGGTCCCAGTACTGTTTGTTGCCCACGTAACGTATCTGCGAGTCTTTCTGGTAGCGCTGGAACACGAACGGGCCGGTGCCGATCGGTTTCTGGTTGATGTCGCTGGGCTTGCCGCTCTTGAGCAACTGCTCGGCGTATTCGGCCGACAGGATCGCGGCGAAGCTCATGGCGATGTTTTGCACGAACGCGGCGTCGACCGTGTTCAGGGTCATCACTACGGTGTGTTCGTCGGTTTTCTCGACCTTGGCGATGTTCTTGTTCAGGCTCATCCCGTTGAAGTACGGAAACTCGGTGGGGTAGGCCTTACGGAACGGGTGATCAGGGTCCAGCATGCGGTTGAAGGTGAACAGCACGTCGTCGGCGTTGAAGTCGCGTGTCGGCTTGAACTCCTTGTTGCTGTGGAATTTCACCCCTTCACGCAGGTGGAAGGTGTAGGTCAGGCCGTCTTCGGAAATATCCCACTTGGTGGCCAAGCCAGGCACTACGTTGGTTGCGCCTTTTTCAAACTCGACAAGTCGGTTGTACAGCGGCTCGGCTGCGTCGTTGTCGGTGGCGGTGGTGTATTGCGCGGTGTCAAAACCTGCCGGGCTGCCTTCGGAGCAGAACACCAGGCTCTTCTTGTCGGCGGCGTGACCCATGGTGGCCATGGCCAGCAGGCTGGTGCCAAAAATGGCGGATAGAACGGTGGTATGGCGCATGACGATCCCGATCCTTGTTTGTAATTGTCATCAGCGAACAATCACCCAGGCGCAAGGCCTGGGGGACAACGCTGATCCCACACACAGCAAGTGCCTTTCTCGAGTTGGAGCCTCTGCTGTCCTACGACGTTATGAGCCGCGGACTTCAGAGTAAATGCGCCAAATCGGATTGACCCTGTAGGCAACGGAGTCAGGTGTCGCGGTTTTTTGCTGTAGGAAGCATCGACTGCGAACGTGCTCATTTTCCTAAGGGCCAGGCGGATGCAATAACGGCGACGTTATGAAACGTCGCCGTCAATGATCCTTACTTGCCGCTGACGCTCACGCCGTAGAAGGAGTTCAAGCCAAACGGGCTGATCTTGAAGTCCTGCACGGTGTTGCGCATGGGTTGATACACCGTCGAGTGCGCGATAGGTGTCATCGGGACTGCATCTTTGAGGATATGTTGCGCCTGCTTGTACAGCTCGGTGCGTTTGGCGACATCCGATGTGGCCTTGGCTTCTTTCACGACGCCGTCGAATTTCTTGTCGCACCACTTGGAGAAGTTGTTGCCGGACAGGGAATCGCAGCCGAACAGCACGTTCAGCCAGTTGTCCGGGTCACCATTGTCGCCGCTCCAGCCAATGATCATGGCCTGGTTCTCGCCGCCTTTGGAACGCTTGATGTACTCGCCCCACTCGTAGCTGGTGATCTTGACCTTCAGGCCGATCTTGGACCAGTCGTTCTGCAGCATCTCAGCCATCAGTTTGGCGTTCGGGTTGTACGGACGCTGAACCGGCATGGCCCACAGCACGATCTCGGTGCCTTCCTTGACGCCCGCTTCCTTGAGCAGCGCCTTGGCTTTCTCGGGGTTGTAGGCGGCGTCCTTGATGGTGGTGTCGTAGGACCATTGGGTCGGCGGCATGGCGTTGACGGCCAGTTGGCCGGCGCCCTGGTACACGGAGTCGATGATCTGCTGCTTGTTCACCGACATGTCCAGCGCCTGGCGTACGCGCAGGTCAGCCAGCGGGTTGGGCTGGTCGCTGCCCTTGACCTTGTCCATGACGTTGTAGGCCACATAACCCAGGTTGAAACCGGCCTGGTTCGGCAGTTTCAGGTCCTTGTCTTCGCCCAGCGCCTTGAGGTCGGCCGGGCGAGGGAACAGGGTGATCTGGCATTCGTTTTTCTTGAGCTTCTGGATACGCACCGACGGGTCGGTGGTGATGGCGAAGATCAGGTTGTCGATCTTCACGTCTTCAGGTTTCCAGTAGTCCTTGTTGCCGGTGTAGCGAATGTTCGAATCTTTCTGGTAGCTCTTGAACACGAACGGGCCAGTGCCGACCGGCTTCTGGTTGATGTCCTGGGGCGTACCGTTTTTCAGCAACTGGGCGGCATATTCGGCCGACTGGATCGACGCGAAGCTCATCGCCAGGTTCTGGATGAAAGCGGCGTCCACGGTGCCAAGGGTGAACTTGACGGTGTGGGCATCGACTTTCTCGATGTTCTTGATGTTGGTGTCCATCCCCATGTCCGTGAAGTACGGGAACTCAGTGGGGTAGGCCTTACGGAAAGGATCGTCTTTATTGATCATCCGGTTGAAGGTGAACAGCACGTCGTCAGCCGAGAATTCACGAGTCGGCTTGAAGTACGGGGTGGTGTGGAACTTGACGCCTTCGCGCAGGTGGAAGGTGTAGGTCAGGCCATCCGGGGATACGTCCCAGCTGGTGGCCAGGCCAGGAACCACGGCGGTGCCGCCACGTTCGAACTGGCTCAGACGGTTGAACATGGTTTCGGCCGAAGCATCGAAGTCTGTTCCGGTGGTGTACTGGCCTGGATCGAAACCGGCCGGGCTCCCTTCGGAGCAGAACACCAGGTTAGTCGCCGCTTGGGCGAAAGGGGCCGCGGCCATAAGGCCAGCGCTCACTAATAACGGAAGGACTGCGTGTTTAAGCATGTTGGCCTCATGATTTGTTGTCATTTTTGGTGGTGAGGGCGACCTCGTGAGTCGGCCTGCGGATACTTATGCAGGCGCCATACCCATTGCAAGATGCTGAACCACTGCAGGCCGGAAAGAGTGGTACGAACGTACAGGAATGTCGCAATTATGAAACTTTCGACATATTTGTATCTATTTAGAGGGTTTTTTCGGTGCGGATGGCGCACCAAAAAAGCCCAGCCGAGGCGTCTGGCGCACTCGGTTGGGGCGCAGCTGTTACTTATCTAGACTCACGCCGTAGAAGGGCGTCAAGCCGAACGGGCTGATCTTGAAGTCTTTGACTTCCTTGCGCAGGGGCTGGAAAACCGTCGAGTTCGCAATAGGCGTTATAGGTACTTGTTCCTTAAGTATTTTTTGCGCCTGTTGATACCACTTGATGCGCTGCTCGCGGTCGCTGCTGACCTTGGCCTGTTGCACCAGCTTGTCGTAGGCCGGGTTACACCATTTCGCATAGTTGCTGCCCTTGACCGCAGCACAACTGTAGAGCACGCCGAGCCAGTTATCCGGGTCGCCGTTGTCGCCGGTCCAGCCGTAAATCATGGCGTCGTGCTCGCCGTTTTTGGCGCGCTTGATGTACTCGCCCCACTCATAACTGACGATATTGGCCTTGATGCCGACTTTTTCCCAATCCTGCTGGATCATCTGTGCCGACATGCGCGCATTCGGGTTGGACGCACGTTGTACGGTCATGGCCCACAGGTTGATGGTGGTACCGGGTGCAACCCCTGCTTCTTTTAGTAGCGCCCGCGCCTTGGTGGGATCGTAGGGTGCATCCTTGATCGTCGGGTCATAAGACCACTGCGCCGGTGGCAGTGCGTTCTGCGCCAATTGTCCGGCGCTTTGATACACGGCTTTGATGATCGCCGGCTTGTCGATGGCCATGTCCAGGGCCTGGCGCACCTTGAGCTGGTCCAGTGGCGGGTGGGTCACGTTGTAGGCCAGAAAGCCCAGGTTGAAACCGGCTTGTTGCAACACGCGCAGGTTCGGGTCTTGCTTCATCACGTCGATGTCAGCGGGGCGCGGGTAGCCGCTGACCTGGCATTCGCCAGCCTTGAGCTTTTGCAGGCGCGACGCGGCATCCGGGGTGATGGCGAACACCAGGTTGTCGAGCTTCACGTCCTCGGGTTTCCAATACTGTTTATTGGCCACGTAGCGAATCTGCGAGTCTTTCTGGTAGCGCTTGAACACAAACGGCCCGGTGCCCACCGGTTTCTGGTTGATGTCCGAGGCGCTGCCTTGCTTGAGTAACTGCGCGGCATACTCGGCGGACTGCACCGAGGCGAAGCTCATGGCCAGGTTTTGCACGAAGGACGCATCGACGTTGTTCAGGTTGAAACGCACGGTGTGTTCGTCGAGTTTATCGACGCTTTTGATCGTGGTGTTCAGGCCCATGTCTGTGAAGTACGGCGACTCGGAAGGGTAGGCCTTGCGAAACGGGCTCTCGGCATCCAGCAGGCGGTTGAAGGTGAACAGCACGTCGTCGGCATTGAAGTCGCGGGTTGGCGTGAAGAAGTCGGTGGTGTGGAACTTGACGCCTTCGCGCAGGTGGAAGGTATACGTCAGGCCCTCTTTGGAAACGTCCCAACTCGTCGCCAGGCCGGGCTCGACTTCGGTGCCGCCGCGCTTGAACTGGGTCAGGCGGTTGAACACGGTTTCGGCGGACGCATCAAAATCAGTGCCGCTGGTGTACTGGCTGGGATCGAAGCCGGCGGGGCTGGCTTCGGAGCAGTAAACCAGGGTGCTGGCCGCGTGGGCCATCGGCATAAAGGCCAGCAGGCCGGCGGCAAGGAGGAGCGGTTTGAAGGCGATTCTTTCCATGGAGACCCCTGAAGTGGCGAGGCAGAAGACTGCCTGAATGCAAACGGCGATAACCCGAGGTTACCGCCGTTTATGGCGCGCTAGATAGGTTAAATCGCTTTATCTACGGGTTCAGGGGCTCACATCAGTGAAGGTGTCGAGACCTCTATCTTGGTGGGTGCCTTGGGGTCGATCGTGAACACGTCACCGGTCAGATCATTGTTCTCACGTATCGTGAAGGTTCTGGTGCTGACAATATTCAGGTCATTAGCGTTGATTAGCCCATCATCGGTGACCTGTCTGAGTTGCCATCGGGTAATAGCCTTGACGCTATGAGCGCCGCCGTCCGGGTCATAAGTGATGATGAAGTCTTTCTCCCTTGCGGCCACGGAGAATCCCTCTTTAAGGGCTGGAGGCATCAATTCGACAAGAGCGGGGAACGAACTTCCCTGGTGGGCTACCTCGGAGACGCGGGCTCGAAGTTCCGGGTTCGGAATCGTTTTTTCCAGTGTTGCGATCCGTTGTCCTACGGTGTCCTCAAACGTGTCCCCTCGGTAATCGAGGTCAGTACGCAGTTCGCCATTCGGTTGTTTTGTGATCACGCTGTAGCGTTCACGATTCAGATCGGGTGCAAAGCTGGAAGAGTACTGGCTGTCTGAGAATGTTGTGGGCTGGGCGCGTTCGCCCTCAGTGACGCTAAACGCACCATCATCGACTTGCCACGAAGCAATGAGCTTGCGCTTGATGTTTGAGCCATCCTCATAAACGCTGTCAGTGAATTGATAGTCGGTGTTTTCCTTGAGGTTCAGGTAGTCGTCGAACTTTTCTGCACCCTCGATTTTCGATCCATCGCTTTCGACAAAACGCTCTGAAAAGCTGGATGAGCCCGCTGAGTGGTTGCTGGGTGTCGGAGATGGAGGGCGATTCCAGGGCCAGCGCGCCCCGCCATCGGCTGAGGCTCGGGCCCACTCGCCATCTCCAGTGGCGTGCACCGTCATTACCGGCTTGCCGGTATCTGGATCAATGATCTGCACATAATCATTGCTCAGTTTGAAGTCGCTTTTTATCTCATATATCTGGCGAATCCCGGAGGTGTCTGTGTAGGGGACAAACCAACGATCAGCACCGGTTGCTGCATCTTTCGCCTGGTAGATTCCCTTGGCGTTACGCACAGCATTTTCAATCAGCCGTTCGCCGTCCGGCACCGCGTATTGGCGGATGCTGCCCGCCTGGCTTGGCTGCAAGCGGTTGGGAACAGATACGGTTTGCGGCGCTTCAACCCGAGGGCGCGTGCCTGGGATGGGCGTGTACGGTTTTTCTTCTGGCGGAACAAACGGATCCTCGACTGGGCCACTGGCACCGACCGAGAACAAGGTGTTCAACAACCCATCAAACGCCTTGGACGCACCGTCGTTGCGTTCAGCCAGCGTATCGCCGGAGGCTTGTTTTTCTGCACCCAGCGCCAGTTCGGTCACTCCCGCCACGACTGCGGCGGCCGCAACGGGCGCAGCGATGGGGGCCAGCTTGGCCAGCAAGCCAGCTGCGACGGTAATGTCGTTAAGCCATATGTCCCGCGTCACCTCGCTGTTGGACTTGATCATGACGTCGGCATCGCTGGTCATTCGCGCTTTACTCGCGGAGGTCATGCTGGCGAAGACATCGCCTTCGATATGCGATCCATCACCATCGAACGTCGGGTCTTTCAGCTTTCCAGTGGCGAGTTTTTCGAGCGTTGTGTCCAGACCTTCTGTTTTGGTGCCGACATTGGCCAGCGCCAAGATGGGCATGAACACTTTTGCCAAGCGCTCAATGGTGCCTGCCTCATGGTCCTGGCGGCTGATCAATGGGAAATGAGCGAGCAGGGCCGCGCGCTTTTTGGGAGCCTTGGCTTGATCGATCACCCATTGATCCAGCTTCTCAAGGGAGTCAAATCGCAGAAACGCCGGCTCGGCGCCTGGGATGTAGAGGACTTGCCTGCCGCCATCGTCGGCACTGAATCGCACGATGTCGTTAGACAAGAAACCCTTGATATTGAACGCGTGCGCCTGCACGACACCCTTTACCGGGGCTTCGGCCCTGAGCTGTTCGACAGTGAGTGGTGCATTTTCGTCGATTGGAACGTTGGACATCGCGCCCATGACCAAGCGGTAGTCTTCACGGCTGAAGCGATGCTCCGGAGCTTGCAGTGCCTGCTCGGCAGGTGGCCGGGCTTGAGCAGTCTTCAGTTGTTTTCGGGCCTGATAGGCGAACTCGCCTTTGATCGATGTCTGGTAGTCCGAACTGCGGGTGTTCCAGAATTCGTCGATTTTTTTTGTCATCAATGTTTGGAAGTCAGTTTGCCAACTGGCATGCATGAGGTCGGAGGGCGCCACACGGTATTGGTTGTGCGCGCCATAACCCCCTGCTTGGCTCTTCCCGGGGCCGTCGGTGTAGATGCCTGCCTCAGAGTCGAGGTTGCCTGGGGTCCAATCGTTTTCAGAAAAGTTCTTCAACAATGCGTCCGGCAGGCGGAGTGAGGAGGTCGGCTCCTCGTTCAGGTGCTCCCAGCCTGTGACGGTCGAAGCGCTTTGCGCGCCATTGAAACGGTTCAAGTACAGGGTATCGGCATCCACATGTTCGCCGGTTAATTTGAAGATGACGGACTCCGCCCAGATTTTTGCATGGGCGCGCACGTTTGGCAGGGCGCCGGCAACCTCTGTCGCCAGGTGCTTGTAGGCCAATGCTTGAGGCGCTTGGGTGTAATACGTCTGGGCGTTGAGTTTGAGCGTTTCGAGGGCGTGTGCCGAGCGGCTCTGCGCCGGGCGCACGCGATCATCCGGCGCGATGGGGTTAAAGCCTTTTTGCTCTTCCAACTGCCTGATTTGCGCCCTGGCCTGGCGCAATGATGACGGCAGGGGCGTGCCCTGGAAGTTGGCGACCACCCCCGCGGCGACTTGTATGTAATCGTCGCCAAATCGTATCTGCAACCGTTCAGCAGTGCCCGGCGCAATCACTTTGGCGGCCTCCAGCAACGGGCCGCTGACGTTCCCCCAGCCTGAGTTATCGGTGAGGGAGAACGTTTTCAGTTGGCCTTCTACGGTGGCGGTCAGGGTGCCTTTGCGGGGGTTGACGGTGAGCAAGGCGCTCTGGTCGATCTTCTGTTCCTGCATCCAGCCTTGAACGACAGGGTGCTCCACTTGCGCGCGATACACCCCCAGCCACTGGCCCATAACGCTCAAGGGTGGGACTTTTATAAGCTCTGGTGTTTTGCCCAAAACTTTGCTTTGCACTGCGCCGATGTAAGCCTCAAGGAGGGCTGCTTCGTGAGGTGCGGCCGTCAGGCTGGGTTCGGCTATTGGCGCCTGGACAATAGGGGGGGCGGCCCGTGATGGCGGCTCGGTCGATAAACGGGGGAGATGGAGCTGTGCGACAACGTTGGCGTTACTGGCTGTTAGGGGCATGGTTTCAGTTCTCGTTATCTAAATAGATGCCGAGTCAGCACTCCCTGTTGGCTGCGGCACTATTTGTGTATCGAAAACCGAGTGGTTGATTCCAACGGATATGCTGCTGGATATAACGTGATTGGGTAGCGAATTGCCGAAAAAAAGCGCAATCCTGCAAGGACTGCGCTTTTTTTGGGGTAAGGAGATTATTGCAAGACTTCGATCACCCCGTCGGCGCTCATGCTGACTTGGCTGGTGCCGGCTTCCACTTCAGGCGTCGGCGCGGAATCCATCATGGCGGCCTTCATCATCATCCCGCCACGGGCGTAGGGCTGTGGATAACCATTGGTGTTGAAATTCAGATTGACGATCTTGTAGCCCTTGCCGCCCAGCGCATCGGTGGCCAGTTGTGCACGGGCTTTAAAGGCGGCAACCGCGTCCTTGAGCAGGGCATCTTCGCTGGTCTTGCGCGTGGTGTCGGCGATGGCGAAGTCCATATTTTCCATCTTCAGCGTGTTCAGCAACTCGCCGGTGAGTTTGGACAGGGCCGGGAAGTCCGCGCTTTCCAGGCGCAGTTCGGCGCGTTCACGCCAGCCGGTGATTTTCTGGTTCTTGTTGTCGTAGATCGGGTAGCTGTTGCGACTGCCCTGGCGCAGGGTCACGGCCTTCACTTCACGGGCCTGGCCCAGGGCCTTGTTCATCGTGGTGGTGATTTCGGCGGCGAGCTTGGCCGGGTCGGCATTCTGGGATTCGGTGTAGAGGGTAACGATCATCTTGTCGCGGGCCACCTCCTGGCTGACCTCGGCGCGCAAGGAAATCTGATTGTAGTTCAGTGCGTCGGCGGCCATGGCTGGAAGGCTGGCCAAGGTCGCGGCGCTGAGGGTGAAGACGACTGCACTGTGAGTGAAACGAGACATGGAAGCTCCTTAGGGGTGTTCGTATCGGTATGACTGTAGACGCACGCATCGGGTTCTTCGGGTTTACACATCACCTACAAATGTTCGTGGCGCCGACGAACGGTCGTTTGCCGGCCTGCGGCAAAGAGCCACACGCGCCGTGCCAGCAGGTCGGCTTCGTTTATACTCCTGCCGATCCGCCTGCAGCGCTCATCGGGAGAGCTCATGCTCGCCGCCGTAAAACTGACTTCCGCCACCCGCCAGAACCTCTGGCGCCTGACGTTCATCCGTACCCTGGTACTGGCCGCACAGGCCGGTTCGGTCGGGCTTGCCTATTGGTTCGACCTGCTGCCGCTGCCGTGGCTGCAACTGGGCGTGACCCTGGGCTTCTCCACCGTGCTGTGCGTGTTCACGGCTATTCGCTTGCGTACCACGTGGCCGGTGACCGAACTTGAATATGCGCTGCAACTGGCCTGCGACCTGTTTATCCACAGTGTGTTGCTGTACTTCTCCGGCGGTTCCACCAACCCGTTTGTGTCTTATTACCTGGTGCCGTTGACTATCGCGGCGGTGACCTTGCCGTGGCGCTATTCGGTAGTGCTCTCGGGCATCGCCCTGACCCTCTACACCCTGCTGCTGGCGCGGTTCTACCCGTTGCAAACGTTCCCCATCGCCCGGGAAAACCTGCAGATCTACGGGATGTGGCTGAGCTTTGCGCTGTCGGCCGCCGTCATTACTTTTTTCGCCGCACGCATGGCCGAAGAGCTGCGCCGCCAGGAAGAACTGCGCGCCATACGCCGTGAAGAGGGCCTGCGCGACCAGCAATTGCTGGCCGTCGCCACCCAGGCCGCGGGGGCCGCCCATGAGCTGGGCACACCGCTGGCGACCATGAGCGTGCTGCTCAACGAAATGGTCCAGGATCATCATGATCCGGCGCTGCAAGAAGACCTCGGCGTGCTGCGCGAGCAGGTCAAGCAGTGCAAGCAGACCTTGCAGCAGTTGGTGCGCGCCGCCGAAGCCAATCGCCGCCTGGCGGTCGACATGCAGGACGTGACCCGGTGGCTCGACGAAGCGCTCAACCGCTGGCACCTGATGCGGCCTGAAGCCAGCTACCGATTCCACCTGCTGGGGCAGGGCACCGTGCCGCGCATGGCGCCGCCGCCGGACCTGACCCAGGCGCTGCTCAACCTGCTCAACAACGCCGCCGACGCCTGCCCGGAAGGCCTGGGCGTGCAGTTGGACTGGGACGCGGAAAACGTGACCATCAGCATTCGTGACCACGGCGCCGGCGTGCCGCTGGCCATTGCCGAGCAAATCGGCAAACCCTTTTTTACCACCAAGGGCAAAGGCTTCGGCCTCGGCCTGTTTTTGAGCAAGGCCAGCGTGACCCGCGCGGGCGGCTCAGTGAAACTCTATAGTCATGAGGAAGGTGGCACGCTCACCGAGCTGCGCCTGCCCCGTGTCGCACGAGGAGATATCGATGAGTGACGAGATCCAAGTCGAAGGCGAAGAACTGCCGCACCTGCTGCTGGTAGATGACGACGCCACCTTTACCCGCGTGATGGCGCGCGCCATGAGCCGTCGTGGATTCCGCGTGAGCACCGCAGGCTCCGCCGAAGAAGGCCTGACCATCGCCCAGGCCGACCTGCCGGACTACGCCGCGCTCGATCTGAAAATGGACGGCGATTCCGGCCTGGTGCTGCTGCCCAAGCTGCTGGAACTCGACCCGGAAATGCGCGTGGTGATCCTCACCGGTTACTCCAGCATCGCCACCGCCGTTGAGGCCATCAAGCGCGGCGCCTGCAACTACCTGTGCAAGCCGGCGGACGCGGATGATGTGCTGGCGGCGTTGCTCTCCGAACACGCCGACCTCGACACCCTGGTGCCGGAAAACCCGATGTCGGTGGACCGTTTGCAGTGGGAGCACATCCAGCGTGTGCTGACCGAACACGAAGGCAATATCTCCGCCACTGCCCGTGCGTTGGGCATGCACCGCCGCACCCTGCAGCGCAAATTGCAGAAGCGTCCGGTACGACGCTGAACCTAGGCTGAACAACCCGCTTCAGGCCGCACGGAGCCCTGAACCGATCAACTATGATCGGTTCAAACACCTGTCTCCTCTTTCCTAACGAGCCTGAACCATGAATCAGAACGCTGAGTACTCTGCGGTCAACGATGCTGTGCGCGGGCAATTCCTACCCAGGGTGTGGCGGCTGATCACCCCTTACTGGCGCAGTGAAGAGAAGGGCCAGGCCTGGCTGCTGTTGTTGGTCGTGTTGGGCCTGTCGCTGTTCAGCGTGGCCGTCTCTGTGTGGTTCAACAGCTGGAACCGCGACTTCTACAACGCCCTCGAACACAAAGACTACGACGCCTTCACCCACCTGCTGATGTACTTCAGCGTGATCGCCGTGGTGGCGATTGTGACCGGTGTGTTCACCTCTTATCTGCAGCAAATGCTCACCATCCGCTGGCGTCGCTGGTTGACGGAAACCTATTTCGCTCGGTGGCTGGGCCACAAGAACTACTACCACCTGGAATACGGCGGCTATACCGATAACCCTGACCAGCGGATCTCCGAAGACCTCAACGCGTTTACCAATGGTACGCTGACTCTGGGGTTGGGTTTTGTCAGTAACTTGGTGACCCTGGTGTCGTTCTCGGTGATTCTGTGGGGTGTGTCCGGCAGCATCGAGGTGGGGGGCATCACGATTCCGGGCTACATGTTCTGGGCCGCGCTGGTGTATGCGGTGGTCGGCAGTTGGTTGACGCACTTGATCGGTCGAAAGTTGATCGGGCTGAGCAACCGCCAGCAACGCTTCGAAGCCGACTTGCGTTTCAGCCTTGTGCGGGTGCGGGAGAATGCCGAAAGCATCGCGCTGTTCAATGGCGAACCCAATGAACACCAGCAATTGAGTGCGCGGTTCGGGCGGGTGTGGAGCAACTTCTGGAGCATCATGCAGGTCAAGAAGCGCCTGAGTTTTTTCACCAGCGGTTATTCCCAGATCGCGATTATCTTTCCCTTTGTGGTCGCGGCACCGCGTTACTTTGCCGGCAAGATCGAACTGGGCGTGCTGATGCAGGTGGCCCAGGCGTTTGGCAGTGTGCAGGGCAGCCTGAGCTGGTTTGTCGACGCCTACACCGTGCTCGCCAGTTGGCGTGCCACTTGTGACCGCCTGCTGAGCTTCGGCCAGGCCATGGAAGAAAACGAAACCCGCGCCATGGGCATCGCGTTGCAGCAGCAGGGCGGGGATTTGCAGGTGAGCAATCTGAACCTGGATCTGGCGGACGGTCGCCATTTACTGCAAGGCGCCAACCTGACGGTGGCCGAGGGCGAGCGCTTGATGCTCAGTGGTCGCTCCGGCAGCGGTAAGTCAACCCTGCTGCGGGCGATGGGCAACCTGTGGCCCAACGGCCACGGCAATATTCGATTGCCAGCCGAGCGTTATCTGTTCCTGCCGCAAAAGCCGTATCTGCCGATTGGCACGTTGAAGGCGGTGTTGAGTTATCCACAGGCGGATGGCGCCTATCCGGCAGAACGTTATGCACAGGTCCTGGAGACCTGCCGCTTGCCGCACCTCATCTCGCGCCTGGACGAAGCCAACCATTGGCAGCGCATGCTCTCACCGGGCGAACAGCAGCGCCTGGCCTTCGCCCGCGCGTTGCTGTTCGCGCCGCAGTGGCTGTACATGGACGAAGCCACGTCGGCCATGGATGAAGAGGATGAGGCGACGTTGTACCAGGCGTTGATCGACCAGTTGCCGGGGCTGAGCATCGTCAGCGTGGGGCATCGCAGCAGCCTCAAGCGTTTCCACGGGCGGCATGTGCGGATCGAGGGTGGGCTGCTTCAGGAACAACCCCTGGCTTGAGACCTGACTCGGTCAATGTGATCTGGAGAGTGAGTTCCCACAAAAAAGCCCGGCTGATCATTGATCAGCCGGGCTTTTTGTATTGCTTGAATAGACTTACTTCTTCAAGCCGTAATGCTCATCCAACATGCCTGGGGCGTTCGGCGTTTTTGGCGCGTAGTCCCGTGGTGGCTCCTGGTTTTCCCGGGGAGGGGTGAGGCGTTCCCGTGGAGTTTGCGGTGCATCGGAATGCAACGCGGCCAGCAGACGCTGACGGGTGATGTCGTCGAGGGCCAGGCGGTTAGCGCCATCGGCGAGGTGATCCTGTACTTCCTGATAGCTCTGAGTGAGCTTCTTGACCAGGTTGGCGGTGCTGTTGAAGTGGGTAACAACCTCGTTCTGATAACTGTCAAAACGTTCCTGAATGTCATCCAACTGACGCTGCGTGCGGTTAGGCGCGGCATTCGGCAGCAAGCGAGCAACCAGGAAACCAATGGCGACACCGGCAACCAGGGCAAGAGTCGGCAACAACCAAACTAAGAGCGAGTGTTCCACGAGTCCTTCCTCTATAAACGGCTTTGCTTTACGTTAACGGCTCAAACCTGCGCTGTATACCGCGATTAAGCTCGCAATGATGCCATGCACAGACTTTTAGCTAGACGAGTCGACCCTTTGAGAGGTCACGGAGTTCATTCCTTGCTCATGCGTGAAACCCCCGTTTTGATCGATGGCCCGGTAGGCCAATTGGAAGCCCTGTACCTGGATCACCCCGAGCCACGTGGCCTGGCGCTGATCTGCCACCCTAACCCGGTGCAGGGCGGGACCATGCTCAATAAAGTCGTTTCGACCCTGCAACGCACCGCCCGCGATGCTGGTTTGATTACGTTGCGTTTCAATTACCGTGGTGTCGGCGCGAGTGCCGGTACCCACGACATGAGCACCGGCGAAGTCGACGATGCCGAAGCGGCCGCCACCTGGCTGCGGGAAAAACACCCCGACCTGCCGATGACGTTGCTCGGTTTTTCCTTCGGTGGTTATGTGGCCGCCAGCCTCGGTGGTCGCCTGGAAGCCAAGGGCGAAAAACTCGCCCATCTGTTCATGGTCGCCGCTGCTGTGATGCGCCTGCGCGAGACCGATGTGCTGCCCCAAGGCTGCCCGTTGACCGTGATCCAGCCGGAAACCGACGAAGTGGTCGACCCACAGACCGTCTACGACTGGTCCGCCGCCCTGAATCGCCCCCATACGCTTCTGAAAGTGGCAGAATGCGGACACTTTTTTCATGGCAAGCTCACCGATCTCAAGGATCTGGTGCTGCCGCGCCTCTCGAATTGATAGCAGTCTGATAAGCGATTACCCATGACGACGCGTACCCGTATCCTCACCGGCATCACCACCACCGGCACGCCGCACCTGGGCAACTACGCCGGTGCGATCCGCCCGGCGATCCTTGCCAGCCAGGACGCCAATGCCGATTCCTTCTACTTCCTGGCCGACTACCACGCCCTGATCAAATGCGATGACCCGCAGCGCATCCAGCGCTCGCGTATGGAAATCGCCGCGACCTGGCTGGCCGGCGGCCTGGATGTAAACCGGGTGACCTTCTATCGCCAGTCCGACATCCCGGAAATCCCCGAGCTGACCTGGCTGCTGACCTGCGTAGCCGCCAAGGGCCTGCTCAACCGCGCCCACGCCTACAAAGCCTCGGTGGACAAGAACGTGGAAACCGGCGAGGACCCGGATGCGGGCATCACCATGGGCCTGTACAGCTACCCGGTGCTGATGGCGGCGGACATCCTGATGTTCAACGCCCACAAAGTGCCGGTCGGCCGTGACCAGATCCAGCATGTGGAAATGGCCCGCGACATCGGCCAGCGTTTCAATCACCTGTTCGGCAATGGCAAAGAATTCTTCACCATGCCCGAGGCGTTGATCGAAGAAAGCGTCGCCACCTTGCCGGGCCTGGACGGCCGCAAGATGTCCAAGAGCTACGACAACACCATCCCGTTGTTCACCAGCGCCAAGGACATGAAAGACGCCATCTCGCGGATCGTCACCGACTCGCGCGCGCCGGGCGAAGCCAAGGACCCGGACAACTCGCACCTGTTCACCTTGTACCAGGCATTCGCGACCAAGGCCCAGGAAGAAGAATTCCGCGGCGAACTGCTGCAAGGCCTGGGCTGGGGCGAGGCCAAGAGCCGTCTGTTCCAACTGTTGGACGGCCAACTGGGCGAAGCCCGCGAGCGCTACCATCAACTGATGTCGCGCCCGTCGGACATGGAAGACCTGCTGCTGGTCGGCGCCAAGAAGGCCCGTGCCGTAGCGGCGCCGTTCCTCGCCGAGTTGCGTGAAGCGGTGGGCTTGCGTTCGTTCGTCGAGCAGGCTGCGGCGCCGGTCAGCACCAAGAAGAAAGCCGCAAAAGCTGCGCGCTTTGTGAGCTTTCGCGAAGACGACGGCAGCTTCCGCTTCCGCCTGTTGGCTGCCGATGGTGAGCAACTGCTGCTGTCGCGCAACTTTGCCGACGGCAAAGCCGCTGGCGCGGTAACCAAGCAATTGCAAAGTGGTGTGATGCTGGACGTGCGCCCCGAGGCCCTGGGCTTCAGCGTCTGGCTGGACGGTGCGGCCGTGGCCGACAGCGCTCAGTTCGCCGACAGCGCGACCCGCGATGCGGCCGTGCAGGCATTACGCATTGCGTTGACCCCCATCGAGGATTAACCCGACCAAGGGTTGATTGCCATTATCCGGGGCCGTCGTTACAGTGACGGCCCGTTTTTGTTGCCTTGCTAACGAAATTATGACGCCCCTAGAACGATATCAAGCTGATCTGAAACGCCCTGAATTCTTCCATGACGCGGCCCAGGAAACGGCGGTGCGTCATTTGCAGCGCCTGTACGACGACCTGGTCGCGGCCTCGCAAAGCAAGCCAGGGATGCTCGGCAAGCTGTTTGGCAAGAAAGACCGCACGCCGGTCAAAGGCTTGTACTTCTGGGGCGGCGTGGGCCGTGGCAAGACCTACCTGGTCGACACCTTCTTCGAAGCGCTGCCGTTCAAGGAAAAGGTCCGCACGCACTTCCACCGCTTCATGAAGCGTGTGCACGAAGAAATGAAGACCCTGCCGGGTGAGAAAAACCCGCTGACCATCATCGCCAAGCGTTTCTCCGATGAAGCGCGGGTCATCTGCTTCGATGAATTCTTCGTCTCCGACATCACCGACGCCATGATCCTCGGCACCCTGATGGAAGAGCTGTTCAAGAACGGCGTGACCCTGGTCGCCACTTCGAACATCGTGCCGGACGGCCTGTACAAGGACGGCTTGCAGCGTGCGCGCTTCCTGCCGGCCATCGCCTTGATCAAGCAGAACACTGAAATCGTCAACGTCGACAGCGGCGTCGACTACCGCCTGCGTCACCTGGAGCAAGCGGAGCTGTTTCACTTTCCGCTGAACGAAGCCGCCCACGAAAGCCTGCGCAAGAGCTTCCGCGCGCTGACGCCGGAATGCACCCAGGCGGTGGAAAACGACAAGTTGATGATCGAGAACCGCGAAATCATCGCGCTGCGTACCTGCGATGACGTGGCGTGGTTTGAATTCCGCCAACTGTGCGACGGCCCGCGCAGCCAGAACGACTACATCGAACTGGGCAAGATCTTCCACGCGGTGATCCTGAGTGGCGTGGAGCAGATGAGCGTCACCACCGACGACATCGCGCGACGTTTTATCAACATGGTCGACGAATTCTACGACCGTAACGTCAAGCTGATCATCTCGGCGGAAGTCGAGCTCAAGGACCTGTATACCGGTGGCCGTTTGAACTTTGAGTTCCAGCGCACGTTGAGCCGCTTGCTGGAAATGCAGTCCCACGAGTTCCTGTCGCGCGGACACAAACCCTAAGCGATTTCCAGAGCACTGGAGATCCAATGTGGGAGGGGGCTTGCCCCCGATAGCGGTGTGTCAGTGATAGATGTACTGGCTGACACACTGCCATCGGGGGCAAGCCCCCTCCCACATTTGCTTACGCAGCCTGCTGGAACTGCTGGCGATACTGGTTCGGCGACAACTCCGTGTGCTGCCTGAACAACCGCGCAAAGAAACTCGCATCGTCGTAACCCACCTCATAACTGATGGTCTTGATGCTCTTGCGGCTGCCCGAGAGCAGGCCCTTGGCCGTCTCGATACGCAGGCGCTGCAGGTAATGCAGCGGTTTGTCACCCGTCGCCGTCTGGAAGCGCCGCATGAAGTTGCGGATGCTCATGCCATGTTCGCGGGCGACGTCTTCGAAGCGGAACTTGTCGGCAAAGTGCTCTTCGAGCCAGTGCTGGATCTGCAGGATGATCACGTCCTGGTGCAGCTTCTGCCCGCCAAAACCAATGCGTCCCGGCGAATAGTTGCGCTGCACTTCATAGAGAATGTCGCGGGCCACCGCCTGGGCGATGTTGGCGCCGCAGAAGCGTTCGATCAGGTAAATGTAAAGGTCGCACGCTGAGGTAGTGCCGCCGGCGCAATACAGGTTGTCGGCGTCGGTGAGGTGCTTGTCCTGATTGAGCTGCACTTTGGGAAAGCGTTCGCTGAAGGCATTGAAGAACCGCCAGTAGGTAGTCGCCTCCTTGCCATCGAGCAGCCCGGCTTCGGCCAGCCAGAACACCCCGGTGGCTTCGCCGCAGAGCACGGCGCCGCGTGCGTGTTGTTCGCGCAGCCACGGCAGTACTTGGGGGTAGCGGGTGCAGAGGGCGTCGAAGTCATCCCAGAAGGCCGGCAGCACAATGATGTCGGCGTCTTCTAGGCCGCCGTCTACCGGCATGATCACATCGCTGAAGCTGCGCACCGATTGCCCGTCGGGGCTGACCAGGCGGGTTTCGAACGCCGGCGTCAGGCCCAGGCCTTGCTGTTTGCCGTAACGCAGGCTCGCGAGGTGGAAGAAATCCTTGGCTTGCATGAGGGTTGAAGCGAATACCCGATCAATGGCCAAAATGCTGACGCGCCGCAGGGGCGTGGAGATTTGGTTAGACATAATTTCATTTATTCTTATAGGGGAAAGTGGTCACCAGACGGCTGGATCGTCTTATTTTTTGTCGCATGTGTCCAGTGTCCTGTGACGTCTTCGCGGCATAGGCTCTGTTGGCTGGTCTTTGTCCGACAATCCCCGCAGGTGACCCATGATTCCCAGAACTTTGTTCAGCCCCGAACACGAACTCTTTCGCGACAGCGTGCGCACTTTCCTTGAAAAAGACGCCGCGCCGTTCCATGGGCAATGGGAAAAACAGGGGTATGTCGACCGCAGTCTGTGGAGCAAGGCGGGGGAGGCGGGCATGTTGTGTTCCCATCTGCCGGAAGAATATGGCGGCTTGGGGGCGGACTTTCTCTACAGCGCGGTGGTGATCGAGGAGATCAGTCGGCTGGGCCTGACCGGGATTGGTTTCTCCCTGCATTCGGACATCGTCGCGCCCTACATCCTGCATTACGGCAGTGAGGCGCTGAAGCACAAATACCTGCCAAAATTGATCTCCGGCGAGATGGTCACCGCCATTGCGATGACCGAGCCGGGCGCCGGGTCCGACCTGCAAGGGGTCAAGACCACGGCCGTGCTGGACGGCGATGAGTATGTAATCAACGGCTCCAAGACCTTCATCACCAACGGCTATCTGGCCGAACTGGTGATCGTCGTGGCCAAGACCGATCCCAAGGCTGGCGCGAAGGGCACCAGCCTGTTTCTGGTGCAGGCCGATACGCCGGGCTTCGCCAAGGGCAAGCGCCTGGAGAAGGTGGGCATGAAGGCCCAGGACACCTCGGAGCTGTTCTTCCAGGACGTGCGGGTGCCCAAGGAAAACCTGTTGGGTCAGGCGGGCATGGGCTTTGCCTACTTGATGCAGGAACTGCCCCAAGAGCGATTGACCGTGGCCATCGGCGCGATCACCTCAGCCGAAGCGGCGTTGCAGTGGACGCTGGCCTACACCCGCGAGCGCAAGGCGTTCGGCAAGGCGATTGCCGATTTCCAGAACACCCGGTTCAAGTTGGCAGAGATGGCGACAGAGATTCAGATCGGCCGCGTGTTCGTCGACAAGTGCATGGCGCTGCACCTGGAGGGCAAGCTGGATGTGCCTACGGCGGCGATGGCCAAGTACTGGGCCACCGACCTGCAATGCAAGGTGCTCGACGAGTGTGTGCAGTTGCACGGCGGTTACGGCTTCATGTGGGAATACCCGATCGCGCGGGCCTGGGCGGATGCGCGAGTGCAGCGGATTTATGCGGGGACCAACGAGATCATGAAGGAGATTATTGCGCGGGCGCTTTGATTGTGTGGTGTTGCTGAAGGCCTTGTCGGGGGCAAGCCCCCTCCCACATTTGAATGTATTCACAAGTCAAAATGTGGGAGCTGGCTTGCCTGCGATAACGATCCAAAGATCAATCAAGGCGCTGGATTCGGATGATCCTTCTGAATCGCCTCTATCCCTTCCAGCACTTCCTTCGACAGCTTCAGATCAGCACTGGCGATGTTGCTGTCCAGTTGCTCCAGCGACGTTGCGCCAATGATATTGCTGGTCACAAACGGCTGCTGCGTCACAAACGCCAGCGCCATCTGCGCCGGGTCCAAACCATGTTCCCGCGCCAATGCCACATAACGGCTGCATGCTGCTTCCGACTGCGGGTTGAAGTAGCGGCTGAAACGGCTGTACTCGGTCAGGCGTGCCTTGGCCGGGCGGGCGCCGCCTTCGTATTTGCCGCTGAGCATGCCGAACGCCAGGGGCGAGTAGGCGAGCAGGCCGCACTGTTCACGAATGGCGACTTCCGCCAGGCCCACTTCAAAGCTGCGATTGAGCAGGTTGTAGGGGTTCTGGATCGACACTGCGCGGGTCCAGCCACGGGCTTCGGCCAGGGCGAGGAATTTCATGGTGCCCCACGGGGTTTCGTTGGACAGGCCGATGTGGCGGATCTTGCCGGCCTTCACCTGTTCGTCCAGCGCTTCGAGGGTTTCTTCCAGTGGAGTGAGGTCGTCTTCGTCCTTGTGCTTGTAGCTCAATTGGCCGAAAAAGTTGGTGCTGCGCTCTGGCCAGTGCAGTTGGTAGAGGTCGATCCAGTCGGTCTGCAGGCGCTTGAGGCTGGCGTCCAGGGCATCGACAATGTGCTTGCGGTTGTGGCGCAGGTGGCCGTCGCGGATGTAGTCGATGGTGTTGCCGGGGCCGGCGATCTTGCTGGCGAGGATCCAGTCGGCGCGGTCACCACGGCTTTTGAAGTAATTACCGATGTAACGTTCGGTGGTGGCGTAGGTGTCGGCCTTGGGCGGCACCGGGTACATTTCCGCCGTGTCGAGGAAGTTGATCCCCGCGGCCTTGGCCCGTTCGATCTGCGCGAAGGCCTCTGCCTCGCTGTTCTGCTCACCCCAGGTCATGGTGCCCAAGGCTATCGCGCTCACGTTCAGATCCGTACGGCCCAGCTGTCGATAATCCATCGGGTACTCCTTCGGGGAAAACAATCATAAAAGCAGGTTGAATTTTTTTTCGCAATCTGCATAATTGCCCACCTCTTTCTGCAGTGGAAGTGATGCGCCGCCTGCCGAAGAATCTTGCCGTTGAACGGACGCGCCGACCCGAGCCCCCGATAGCGTCTGTATCCGGCTGCCTTTGACTTGTCAAAGTACGCACTATTCAGTAAGATCCGCCGTCTAATTTACAGGGCGGCCCCTGAGGCTATTAAAGAATGACAACTTTTACTGCAAAACCGGAAACAGTTCAGCGCGACTGGTTTGTCGTCGACGCCGCTGGTCAGACCCTGGGTCGTCTGGCCACTGAAGTCGCCAGCCGTCTGCGTGGCAAGCACAAGCCTGAGTACACCCCTCACGTTGATACCGGTGACTACATCGTGATCATCAACGCTGAGCAGGTACGTGTTACCGGCAACAAAGCGCAAGACAAAATGTACTACCGTCACTCCGGTTTCCCAGGCGGTATCAAGTCTTCGAACTTCGAAGGCCTGATCTCCAAGAAGCCTGAAGCCCCGATCGAAATCGCGGTCAAAGGTATGCTGCCTAAGGGCCCTCTGGGTCGCGATATGTTTCGCAAGCTGAAAGTCTATGCGGGCGCTGTACACCCTCATGCTGCTCAGCAGCCCCAAGAACTGAAGTTTTAACGGAATAGTTCATTATGTCGGCGACTCAAAATTACGGCACTGGCCGTCGCAAAACCGCAACCGCACGCGTTTTCCTGCGTCCGGGCACTGGCAACATCTCGATCAACAACCGCACTCTGGAAAATTTCTTCGGTCGCGAAACTGCCCGCATGGTAGTTCGTCAGCCGCTGGAACTGACCGAGACTGTTGAGAAGTTCGACATCTACGTCACCGTTATCGGTGGCGGTGTAAGTGGTCAAGCTGGCGCAATCCGCCACGGTATCACTCGCGCTCTGATGCAGTACGACGAAACCCTGCGTGGCGCTCTGCGCAAAGCTGGCTTCGTTACTCGCGATGCCCGTGAAGTTGAACGTAAGAAAGTCGGTCTGCGTAAAGCGCGTAAGCGTCCGCAGTACTCGAAGCGTTAATTCGCTTTACGTTCCACAAAAACGCCCAGCCTCCTCACGGAGCTGGGCGTTTTTTATTGCCTGCGATTTATCCACATTTTTTGCCGTGACAACTTGCCACATCCGTAGACCCCCTATACTACAAGGCCTGGAGGCTGAGTCCTGGGCAATTCCCTTGTCATACGTGGGGCTTTTCATTACCATCCGACAAAATTTTTATAAGTAAAGATTCAACACTTAGTAGACGCCTGATTTAACAGGCCAAAAAGCTGATGGGAGAGGACTGAATGAGCAATGACGGCGTGAATGCAGGCCGGCGTCGCTTCTTGGTAGCAGCCACATCCGTGGTGGGTGCTGCAGGAGCGGTGGGGGCTGCGGTCCCGTTCGTGGGGTCATGGTTTCCCAGTGCCAAGGCGAAAGCCGCAGGTGCACCGGTGAAGGTGAATGTCAGCAAGATCGAGCCAGGCCAGCAGATGATTGCTGAGTGGCGCGGCCAGCCGGTTTTCATTGTTCGCCGTACTGAGGAAATCCTGGGGAATCTCAAGAAGATTGAAGGCCAGTTGTCTGACCCCCAATCCGAGAAATCCGACCAACCCGCCTACGCCAAGAACGAAGCGCGTTCGATCAAGCCAGAGATCCTGCTGCTGGTTGGTCTGTGTACCCACCTGGGTTGCTCACCCACCTTCCGCCCGGAAGTAGCGCCTGTCGACTTGGGCAAGGACTGGGTCGGCGGTTATTTCTGCCCGTGCCACGGCTCCCATTACGACCTTGCCGGCCGCGTCTACAAGTCCCAGCCTGCGCCACTGAACCTGCCCGTGCCGCCGCATACCTACGAAACTGACGACCTCATAGTCATTGGCCTCGATAAGGAGAACGCGTGATGAGCAAGTTCATGGATTGGGTGGATGCGCGCTTCCCCGCCACTAAAATGTGGGAAGACCATCTCAGCAAATATTACGCGCCAAAAAACTTCAATTTCTTCTACTTCTTTGGCTCCCTGGCGCTGTTGGTGCTGGTCAACCAGATTGTCACCGGCGTCTGGCTGACGATGAGCTACACGCCTTCGGCGGAAGAGGCGTTCGCCTCCGTCGAATACATCATGCGTGACGTCGAATACGGTTCCATCCTGCGCCTGTTGCACTCCACCGGTGCGTCGGCGTTCTTTATCGTCGTCTACCTGCACATGTTCCGCGGCCTGCTCTACGGCTCATACCAGAAGCCCCGCGAGTTGGTGTGGGTGTTCGGCATGTTGATCTACCTGGCGCTGATGGCTGAAGCCTTCATGGGCTACCTGCTGCCATGGGGCCAGATGTCGTACTGGGGCGCCCAGGTGATCATCTCGCTGTTCGGCGCCATCCCTGTCATCGGCAACGACCTGACCCAGTGGATTCGCGGTGACTACCTGATCTCTGGCATCACCCTGAACCGCTTCTTCGCCTTGCACGTGGTGGCCCTGCCGATTGTGATCCTGGGCCTGGTGGTGCTGCACATCCTGGCGCTGCACGAAGTGGGTTCCAACAACCCGGACGGCGTGGACATCAAGAAGCACAAGGACGAGAACGGCATCCCGCTGGACGGCATTCCATTCCACCCGTACTACACCGTAAAAGACATCGTCGGCGTAGTCGTGTTCTTGTTCGTGTTCTGCTCGATCGTGTTCTTTTTCCCGGAGATGGGCGGTTATTTCCTGGAGAAGCCTAACTTCGAACAGGCCAACGCCTTCAAGACCCCCGAGCACATTGCCCCGGTCTGGTACTTCACGCCGTTCTACGCAATCTTGCGGGCAATCCCCGACAAGCTGATGGGCGTAATCGCCATGGGCGCGGCCATCGCCGTGCTGTTTGTGTTGCCTTGGCTCGACCGCAGCCCGGTCAAATCCATGCGCTACAAAGGCTGGCTGAGCAAGATCTGGCTGTGGGTGTTCTGTATTTCGTTCGTGATCCTGGGTGTGTTGGGCGTATTGGCACCGACTCCCGAGCGTACGTTGCTGTCGCAGGTCTGCACCTTCCTGTACTTCGCCTACTTCATTCTGATGCCGTTCTACACCCGGCTTGAGAAGACCAAACCGGTTCCGGAAAGGGTGACTGGCTGATGAAAAAATTATTTGTTGCATTGATGCTTGCGGCGCTGCCGCTACTGTCTTTCGCTGCCGAGCACGGCGCGGAGCTGGAAAAAGTCGATATCGACGTGTCGGACAAGGCCGCCATGCAGGACGGTGCGCGCACCTTCGCCAACTACTGCATGGGCTGCCACAGCGCCAAGTTCCAGCGTTACGAGCGGGTTGCCGATGATTTGGGCATTCCCCACGAACTGATGCTGGATAAGTTGGTGTTCACCGGTGCCAAGATTGGCGACCACATGAACATCGGCATGCAACCGGCGGATGCCAAGGCCTGGTTCGGTGCGGCACCGCCTGACCTGACCCTGGTGGCCCGTGTGCGCGGCACCGATTGGCTATATGGCTACCTCAAGTCGTTCTACGAGGATCCGACGCGCCCTTACCGCGTGAACAACCGCGTATTCCCGAACGTCGGCATGCCTAACGTTCTGGTCGGCCTTCAAGGCAAGCAAGTGGTAGGATGCAAGCAGATCCAGGTCGTTGAAGACGGCAAGAAGCAATACGATCCGCTGACTGGCACGCCTCTGACTCATGAAGCATGCGATCAACTGAAGATCGAAACCCCCGGTTCGCTGACTGACGAACAGTTCGACGAGAAGGTCAAGAACCTCGTGACCTTCCTGGCTTACTCGGCCAACCCGGTCAAACTGCAGCACCAGCGTATCGGTACTTACGTCTTGCTCTACCTGGCTTTCTTCTTTGTATTCGCCTATCTGCTCAAACGCGAATATTGGAAGGATGTGCATTGATCCAACCGTAAGCAATTGCTGTTAATCTTGCGCGCCCAGCGGCATCTCTGAACACGTAGCGACGGGTTGAACCGCCGTTACAGAGATGCTTTCTGGGCGCGCTCGTTTTTGAGCTTTCGATAATTTCAACAAGCGAGGAGGACCGCCATGGGCGTGACCAATCGGTTGGCCTGTTACTCCGACCCCGCCGACCACTATTCCCACCGAGTACGTATCGTGCTCGCAGAGAAGGGTGTCAGCGCCGAGATCATCACTGTGGAGGCGGGCCGTCATCCGCCAAAGCTGATCGAAGTGAACCCTTACGGCAGCTTGCCCACCCTGGTCGATCGTGACCTGGCGTTGTGGGAGTCGACCGTGGTGATGGAATACCTGGATGAGCGTTACCCTCATCCGCCTTTGCTGCCGGTGTATCCGGTGGCGCGTGCCAACAGCCGCCTGCTGATCCATCGGATCCAGCGCGACTGGTGTGGGCTGGTGGATGTGATTCTGGATTCGCGCAGTAAAGAGGCGGCCCGTGTCGTGGCGCGCAAGGAATTGCGCGAGAGCCTGACCGGTGTTTCGCCGCTGTTCGCCGACAAACCTTTTTTCCTGAGTGAGGAACAAAGTTTGGTGGATTGCTGCCTATTACCGATACTCTGGCGTTTGCCGATTCTCGGTATTGAACTGCCGCGGCCCGCCAAGCCGCTGCTTGATTACATGGAGCGCCAGTTTGCGCGTGAGGCTTTCCAGGCGAGTCTGTCTGGTGTCGAACGCGATATGCGCTAAGGCTTAAGGAGCCGTTGATGAACTCCAGTCGACCTTACCTGGTCCGCGCGCTCTACGAGTGGATTGTGGATAACGATTGCACCCCGCACATGCTGGTCAATTCCGAATTTGCTGCGGTTCAGGTACCGCAGGGTTTTGCCAGTGACGGACAGATTGTGCTGAACGTATCGCCGAGTGCCGTGCGCCACCTGCACATGGACAATGAAGCGGTCAGCTTCGAAGGGCGTTTTGGCGGTGTGCCGCATACGCTCTACGTGCCAATTGGCGCCATTCTCGGGATCTACGCCCGTGAGAATGGCCAAGGCATGGTGTTTGATCTGGAGTCGCCTTTCGAGGACGACGAATCGATCGAAAACGAAGACGGTGATGATTTGCCACCACCGGATGCCGAGCCACCGCGTCCAAGCGGCCGGCCTAGCCTGAAAGTGGTGAAGTAAGCGGCATTCGCCTTCGGGGGTGCTGGAAAAATGCCTCGATCTGTATCGAGGCATTTTTTTGCGCGCAGGATATAAGTGAAAGTCGCGACTGAACAGTGATCGTACAACCACCATGGGCTATGATGCCTCTTTACTCAACCGAGATAGATGACCCCACATGGAAAACGCCAGCACCGCCCCTCGTCTTCCCCGCAAGCGCCGCAGCCTTGCCCAGGAATTGGTCACGGTGCTGTCCGAGCAGATCCGTGACGGCGAACTCAAACGGGGCGACAAGCTGCCCACCGAGTCCGCGATCATGGAAGCCCATGGCGTCAGTCGCACGGTAGTGCGTGAAGCCATCTCCCGTTTGCAGGCCGCAGGGCAAGTGGAAACCCGCCATGGCATCGGCACGTTTGTGCTGGACACGCCAAGCCCAAGCGGTTTCCGCATTGACCCGGCGACAGTGGTGACATTGCGCGATGTACTGGCGATCCTGGAGTTGCGCATCAGTCTGGAAGTCGAGTCCGCTGGCCTGGCCGCCCTGCGCCGCAGCGATGAGCAACTGGCCGCCATGCGCGCGGCGCTGGATGCCCTGAATGAAAGTGCGGCGCACGCCGGCGATGCGGTCGCATCCGACTTCGCGTTCCACCTGGAAATCGCGCTGTCCACCGGTAACCGCTACTTCACCGACATCATGACCCACCTGGGCACCAGCATCATTCCGCGTACCCGCTTGAATTCAGCGCGCCTGGCCCATGATGACCAGCAACATTACATGGGGCGCCTGAGCCGCGAGCACGAAGAGATCTACGAGGCGATCGCCCGTCAGGATTCGGATGCGGCCCGGGCGGCCATGCGTTTGCACCTGACCAACAGCCGCGAGCGGCTGCGCCATGCCCATGAAGAGGCGGAGGCGCAGCGCGGATAGGTGGTGTCACGACAAGATTTTTACCGTGAGTGGCTCCGAGTCCCAATCCCCCGACTCGCTGCGTATGAGGTAGCGAATCTCTACCGTCTTGTTGGAATAGCCCTTCAGGTCGTTGGACGACAGGGAAAACTTGAGGTTGCTGGTTTTCACGAAGTCTTCCTGGTCGTCGTCGAACGTTCCTGCGGGCTGAAAATCGCTTTTGAAGTCCGGTAATTCAGGATCCTGTCTGACAATGAGGCATACGCTTGCGCTGGCCGGAATGTCATTGGGTTCAGGAATGGAAAATTCGAGTAGTTGGTTGCTCGCCAGCCTCACTTCGGCATTGTTTGAAGAGGTGGAGCCAGCCATGCTGGGGGCTTCATAAGACATAGTTGTTTACTCCTCTGCATAGAAGCCAGAGAGCCTGGCTCCTACGCGGCGTTATCCTCTTTATTGAGATTTAGCGTAACTGTCAGAAATCACAGTCGCGACGGGCGGCGGTCAAGGCAGGGGCGTATTCGGCTTGTAATCCTTCAGCAACAAATACGTACTCCACCCCCACCAATCATCCGTCCAGTGCTTGTCGTTCAGGTCATTCACGTCCTTGCGACGCAGTACTTTGTCTCCCTCCAGCTTGAACAGCGGCGAGAAGTTATTCGCCGGGTTCTGTGCTGCATTCAGGTCCGGCACATACAACGGTGCCTTGAAGTTGGCCGGGGAGGGCGCCACACCGCTGATGAAGGTCTCGAAGATCTCATCGGCGGATGCCTGGACGGCGCGTTTGACCTGTACGCGATTGGCCGCATCGATGGCGTCGAAGTAGCGTTTATCGCCATAGGCATGCCACTCGTCACCCATGGCATTGCGCACCTTGAGTCCGAATTTGCTGTCTTCATCGTGCATGAAGCGACTGATCAATGAACCCAGCTCGCCCGGCGTGACCACCGCTGCCAGTTGCTTGCGCGGCACCCGCAGATGACCGGCGGAAAACAGATCGGTCAAGAAGTGATCAGCAAAACTGTTCATTGCGTAGGCCAGTTCCAGTGCCTGATCGGTACCGGTTTGATGAGCGACCACCGCCTGTTGCAACGCTGCCGTGTGCCCTGCCAGGTAGGCCGAAAGTGCCCATTCGCCGAAGTGGTCGGCGTTGTCCGCCGCCAGTTTCAGGTAACGCCCCAGCGGTACCAGTGCCGAGACCGCACTCCCGCCCCCGGTGATGCGGTTCCATTCTTCGGACAACGTGTCACCCAACGCGTCGTAGGCTTCATGGGGTTGTTTGCCATCTTTGATGGCTTGGTTGACCGCGCTGATTTCCTTTTGCATCACCGCGAGGATCTTGCCGGCTTCTTGCCGCGAGGCAGGCAGCACCGCCAGCGAGTTAAAGGCGGCGGTAAAGCGTTGCACGCGCTCGGCAGGGGAGGCGCCATCACTGATCGGCTTGCCGGGAATGCCATAGAAGTCACCGCCCAGGGCAATGACTTGGCCGTAGCTCAGTGCCAGCCCGTTGGGCAGGTGCAGTTCGACTTGCCGGGCGGGAATGGGTGGGGCGTCGGTGGTAAAGCGCAACAGCGTGTCGTCGCCGATGGCGGTGTGTTCGCCGCCTTCGAAACGCAGGGCCGGTTGGGTTCTTTCGGGTACTGCGAGATCAAGACCTGACATGTTAGCTCCTTGCTATGTCGTAGGAATCTTCCTTAATAACTGTATGTATATACAGATATTGCGAGCATAGAGGATAAATTTCCTACGTCAAGAACTGCTGTCTCAACACGGTTTCAGGTGAAGGCCGATGAATTGCAGTTGACGAATCTTTTTATAGTTGTACGATGACGTACGACATCACCAAAACCAACAACAATCTTTCGACAGAAAGTCTTTACCCAGGGTGTTCGAATAATGAATCCACAAGAGCTGAAGTCCATCCTCTCCCACGGTCTGCTGTCTTTCCCGGTGACCGATTTCAACGCCCAGGGTGACTTCCACCAAGCGGGCTACATCAAGCGCCTTGAATGGCTGGCCCCTTATGGCGCCACCGCGTTGTTCGCCGCAGGTGGCACGGGTGAGTTTTTCTCCCTGGCGGCCAGCGAATATTCCCAAGTGGTAAAGACCGCTGTTGATACCTGCGCCACCAGCGTGCCGATCCTCGCCGGCGTAGGCGGTTCCACGCGCCAGGCCATCGAATACGCCCAAGAGGCCGAACGCCTGGGCGCCAAAGGCCTGCTGCTGCTGCCGCACTACCTCACCGAAGCCAGCCAGGACGGCGTTGCCGCCCACGTTGAAGCCGTGTGCAAATCGGTAAAAATCGGCGTGGTGGTCTACAACCGTAACGTGTGCCGCCTGACCGCTCCGCTGCTGGAACGCCTGGCCGAGCGCTGCCCGAACCTGATCGGGTACAAGGATGGCCTGGGTGACATCGAGTTGATGGTGTCGATCCGCCGTCGTCTGGGCGACCGTTTCAGTTACCTCGGCGGCCTGCCGACTGCAGAGGTTTACGCCGCTGCCTACAAGGCCCTGGGCGTGCCGGTGTACTCCTCGGCGGTGTTCAACTTCATTCCGAAAACCGCGATGGACTTCTACCACGCCATTGCCAAGGATGATCACGCCACCGTCGCCAAGATCATCGACGACTTCTTCCTGCCTTACCTGGACATCCGTAACCGCAAATCCGGTTATGCCGTGAGCATCGTCAAGGCCGGTGCAAAAATCGCCGGCTATGACGCAGGTCCGGTGCGTACGCCGCTGACCGACCTGCTGCCGGAAGAATACGAAGCCCTGGCCGCGCTGATCGACAAGCAAGGTCCGCAATAACCCATTAACAAGGCCGCTGAGTAATCAGCGGCCTTTTGCGTCAGGAGAAGATTCGTGTCCCAAGCAAAGCGTTTTGAAAACTACATCAATGGCGAGTGGGTAACCGGCGCCGACTACTGCACCAACCTCAATCCTTCGGAGTTGTCTGACGTCATTGGTGAATATGCCAAGGCAGACGTCGCCCAAGTCAACGCCGCCATCGACGCCGCCCGTGCTGCATTCCCGGCCTGGTCCACGTCCGGCATCCAGGCGCGTCACGACGCGCTGGATAAAGTCGGCAGCGAAATCCTCGCCCGCCGCGAAGAGCTCGGCACCCTGCTGGCCCGTGAAGAGGGCAAGACCCTGCCGGAAGCCATCGGTGAAGTGACCCGCGCCGGTAACATCTTCAAGTTCTTCGCCGGTGAATGCCTGCGTTTGTCCGGCGACTACGTGCCGTCGGTGCGTCCGGGCGTCAATGTTGAAGTCACCCGCGAAGCCCTCGGCGTGGTCGGCCTGATCACCCCATGGAACTTCCCGATCGCCATCCCTGCGTGGAAGATCGCCCCGGCCCTGGCCTACGGCAACTGCGTAGTGATCAAACCGGCGGAACTGGTTCCGGGCTGCGCCTGGGCGCTGGCCGAAATCATCTCCCGCGCCGGTTTCCCGGCCGGCGTGTTTAACCTGGTGATGGGCAGTGGTCGTGTGGTTGGCGACGTGCTGGTCAACAGCCCGAAAGTCGACGGCATCAGCTTCACCGGTTCCGTGGGTGTGGGCCGTCAGATCGCTGTCAGCTGCGTGTCGCGCCAGGCCAAAGTGCAGTTGGAAATGGGCGGCAAGAACCCGCAGATCATCCTCGACGACGCCGACCTCAAGCAGGCCGTCGAGCTGTCGGTGCAGAGCGCGTTCTACTCCACTGGCCAGCGTTGCACCGCGTCCAGCCGTTTGATCGTGACTGCCGGGATTCACGACCAGTTCGTCGCGGCCATGGCCGAGCGCATGAAGTCGATCAAGGTCGGCCACGCGCTGAAAAGCGGTACCGACATCGGCCCAGTGGTTTCCCAGGCTCAGTTGGACCAGGACCTGAAATACATCGACATCGGCCAAAGCGAAGGCGCGCGGCTGGTCAGCGGTGGCGGCCTGGTGACCTGCGACACTGAAGGCTACTACCTGGCGCCGACACTGTTTGCCGACAGCGAAGCCGCCATGCGCATCAGCCGTGAAGAGATCTTCGGCCCGGTGGCCAACGTGGTGCGCGTAGCGGACTACGAGGCGGCGCTGGCCATGGCCAACGACACCGAGTTCGGTCTGTCGGCGGGCATTGCCACCACGTCGTTGAAATACGCCAACCACTTCAAACGCCACTCCCAGGCGGGGATGGTGATGGTCAACCTGCCGACGGCAGGCGTGGATTACCACGTTCCATTCGGTGGACGTAAAGGCTCATCCTATGGCTCGCGGGAGCAAGGTCGCTATGCACAAGAGTTCTACACCGTGGTGAAAACCAGCTACATCGGCTCGTAACACGCACTACCCGTGGGAGCCGGACGCCTGCCGGCTCCCACACTGAACACACATAACTATTACCCGCAAAAAAAATAATTAGTGGGAGTACTTCTACATGCAAGCGACCAAGCCGACCCACGTCCGCTATTTGATCCTGCTCATGCTGTTCCTGGTGACCACGATCAACTACGCCGACCGGGCCACCATCGCCATCGCGGGCTCCAGCCTGCAAAAAGACCTCGGCATCGACGCGGTCACCCTCGGTTATATCTTCTCTGCATTCGGTTGGGCCTACGTGGCCGGGCAAATCCCCGGCGGCTGGCTGCTGGACCGTTTCGGCTCGAAAAAAGTCTATGCCCTGAGCATCTTCACCTGGTCGCTGTTCACTGTGCTGCAAGGCTACGTCGGTGAGTTTGGCGTCTCCACTGCGGTTGTTGCGCTGTTCATGCTGCGCTTCATGGTGGGCCTGGCCGAAGCGCCGTCCTTCCCCGGTAACGCGCGTATTGTCGCGGCTTGGTTCCCGACCGCTGAACGCGGCACGGCGTCGGCGATCTTCAACTCGGCGCAGTACTTCGCCACGGTGTTGTTCGCGCCATTGATGGGCTGGATCGTCTACCGCTTCGGCTGGCAGCACGTGTTTATCGTGATGGGCGTGATCGGCATCGTGTTCTCGCTGATCTGGCTGAAAGTTATCCACAGCCCGCGCCAGCATCCGATGATCAACGAAGCCGAGTTCAATCACATCGCCGCCAATGGTGCGATGGTCGATATGGACCAGGACAAAGGCAAAGGTAAGAAAACTGACGGGCCGAAGTGGGATTACATCCGGCAGTTGCTGACCAATCGCATGATGCTCGGCGTGTACCTGGGCCAGTACTGCATCAACGGCATCACTTACTTCTTCCTGACCTGGTTCCCGGTGTACCTGGTACAGGACCGTGGCATGACCATCCTCAAGGCCGGTTTCATTGCCTCGTTACCGGCGATCTGCGGGTTTATCGGCGGTGTGCTCGGCGGTGTGATTTCCGACTACCTGTTGCGCAAGGGCCACTCCCTGACCTTCGCCCGCAAGGCGCCGATCATCGCTGGCCTGCTGGTCTCCAGCAGTATCATCGCGTGTAATTACGTCGACGTTGAATGGATGGTGGTGGGCTTTATGGCCCTGGCTTTCTTCGGCAAAGGCGTTGGCGCACTGGGTTGGGCGGTGGTGTCCGACACTTCGCCGAAACAGATCGCCGGCCTCAGCGGCGGCTTGTTCAACACCTTTGGTAACCTGGCTTCGATCACCACGCCCATCGTGATCGGCTACATCATCAGCACCACCGGTTCCTTCAAATGGGCCCTGGTGTTCGTCGGCGCCAACGCGCTGGTGGCGGTGTTCAGCTACCTGGTTATCGTCGGCCCGATCAAGCGTGTAGTACTCAAAGAGCCGCCAAGCAAGGGGCCAGAGTTGACCAACCTAACCGAAGCGCATTCCTGAGAGGCACCGTGATGCAGTTGATTGAACATGCCGACTCGCCGCGCTCGATTCGTTTGCACGAGCGTGACAACGTAGTGATCGTGGTCAATGACCAGGGCGTACCGGCCGGGACCGAGTTCCCGGACGGCCTGGTGACCGTGGAGTTCATCCCCCAGAGCCATAAAGTGAACCTGGAAGATATCCCCGAAGGCGGTCAGATTATTCGCTACGGCCAGACCATCGGTTATGCCTTGGCGCCGATTCCACGCGGCAGTTGGGTCCAGGAAGATCAACTGCGCATGCCTACCGCGCCGCCGCTGGACAGCTTGCCGTTGTCCACTGATGTGCCGCAAACCCAGGCGCCGCTGGAAGGGTTTACGTTCGAGGGTTATCGCAACGCCGACGGGACCGTGGGCACGCGCAATATCCTTGGCATCACCACCACGGTGCAGTGCGTGACCGGGGTGCTGGACCATGCGGTCAAGCGCATCAAGGACGAATTGCTGCCCAAGTACCCGAATGTCGATGACGTGGTGGCGCTGACCCACAGCTACGGCTGTGGCGTGGCAATTACCGCGACGGATGCCTACATCCCGATCCGAACCGTGCGCAACCTGGCGCGCAACCCAAACCTGGGGGGCGAAGCCTTGGTGATCGGCCTGGGCTGCGAGAAATTGCAGGCCGGGCAGGTGATGCACGACAACGACAGCTCGGTCGACCTGAGCGAGCCGTGGTTGTACAAGCTGCAGGATTCCAGCCACGGCTTTACCGAGATGATCGAGCAGATCATGGAACTGGCCGAAATCCGCCTGAAGAAACTCGACCAGCGCCGCCGCGAAACCGTGCCGGCGTCCGAACTGATCCTGGGCATGCAGTGCGGCGGCAGTGATGCGTTTTCCGGCATCACCGCCAACCCCGCGCTGGGTTACGCCTCGGACTTGTTGCTGCGAGCCGGGGCGACGGTGATGTTTTCCGAAGTCACTGAAGTACGCGATGCCATCTACTTGCTGACATCTCGGGCGCAGACGAAGGAAGTGGCCGAGGAACTGGTCAGGGAAATGGACTGGTACGACCGTTACCTGGCCAAGGGCGAAGCAGATCGCAGCGCCAATACCACGCCGGGCAACAAGAAGGGCGGGTTGTCGAACATTGTCGAGAAGTCCTTGGGCTCGATCGTCAAGTCCGGCAGCAGCGCGATCAACGGCGTGCTGGGCCCTGGCGAGCGCTTCAAGAGCAAGGGCCTGATCTTCTGCGCGACGCCGGCCAGTGATTTTGTCTGCGGTACGCTGCAATTGGCGGCGGGGATGAACCTGCACGTGTTTACCACCGGCCGTGGCACGCCTTATGGGCTGGCGATGGCGCCAGTGGTGAAAGTGTCGACCCGTACGGAATTGGCGCAGCGTTGGCCGGACCTCATCGATATCGACGCTGGGCGCATTGCCACCGGGCGCGCGAGCATCGAGGAGTTGGGCTGGGAGTTGTTCCACTTCTACCTGGACGTGGCCAGCGGCAAGAAGCAGACCTGGGCTGAGCATCACAAGCTGCACAATGACATCACGTTGTTCAACCCGGCGCCGATTACCTGAGACCGAGTCGCCTGCATCGGGGGCAAGCCCCCTCCCACCTTGACCGAGTTCTAACTTTGAAATGTGGTCGAATGTGGGAGGGGGCTTGCCCCCGATAGTGGTCTATCGGGCACTGCGCGTTTGTATGGCTTATCATTAGCCACCTAACGACGCTCACCAAGGTTCTCCCCGGCATGCTGGCTATCTTCCTCACCACCCTCACCATCACCGCGCCGGTATTCGCCATGCTGTTTCTGGGTGTGCTGCTCAAGCGCATCAATTGGATCAACGACAACTTTATCCACACGGCTTCGTCCCTGGTGTTCAACGTCACCATGCCGGCGCTGCTGTTTCTGGGCATCCTGCATGCCGACCTGCACTCGGCGCTCAAGCCGGGTCTGCTGATCTATTTCGCCGTCGCCACGCTGGTGAGCTTTGTGTTGGCCTGGGGCTGGGCGATTTTTCGCTGCAAGCGCGAAGACCGGGGCATCTATACCCAAGGCGCGTTTCGCGGCAATAACGGGGTGATCGGCCTGGCCTTGGCCGCCAGCATGTACGGCGACTACGGCATCTCTCTCGGTGCAATCCTCGCGGCGCTGGTGATCCTGTTCTACAACACCCTATCGACCATTGTGCTGGCGGTGTACAGCCCGGTGATCAAGTCCGACCCCTGGAGCATCTTCAAGAGTGTGGTGGCCAACCCGCTGATCATCAGCGTGATCGTGGCGGCGCCGTTTGCGTATTTTCAGATTGGCCTGCCTGGCTGGCTGGAAAAATCCATGCAATACCTGGCGGACACCACCTTGCCGCTGGCCTTGATCTGCATTGGCGGCACCTTGTCCCTGGCAGCGTTGCGCAAAAGCGGCAATATGGCGCTGAGCGCGAGCCTGATGAAGATGGTCTGGTTGCCGGTGGTCGCCACGCTGGGCGCCTGGCTGCTGGGCTTTCGCGGGCCGGAATTGGGGATTCTGTTCCTGTACTTCGGCGCGCCGACGGCCGCCGCCAGTTTCGTGATGGCGAGGGCGGCCGAAGGTAATCACGAGCTGGCGGCGGCGATTATTGTGATCACCACCTTGATGGCGGCGGTGACCACGAATATCGGTATTTTTGTGTTGCAGGCGGGTGGCTGGATCTAAGCTTCTTTCTGGTAGGTATCGATCACTTCCTGGGCAGCACGAAACGCATCGATCGCCGCCGGCACCCCTGCGTACACCGCACAGTGCAGCAATGCTTCGCGAATCTCTTCCACGGTGCAGCCATTGTTCAGTGCGCCGCGTACGTGCCCCTTCAGCTCTTGTGGGCACTTGAGCGCAGTCAGCGCCGCCAGGGTGATCAGGCTGCGCGTCTTCAGCGGCAACCCTTCGCGGTTCCACACACTGCCCCAGGCATGTTCATTGACGAAATCCTGCAGCGGCTGGCTGAACTCGGTGGCATTGCCCAATGCGCGGTCGACGAATACATCGCCCATGACCTGGCGACGCATCTCAACCCCGGGTTTTTTCTGATCGGTCATTGCGATTCCCTCTTGTGTTGGCGGCGCCAGGCGCGCAGCGAGGTGAGCACCAGGAACACCACCAGCGCTGGCAGCATGTAATGCAGCATCAATTTTTCGAGTTTGGTGGCCAGGGGCATGCCGGTGGTGAACGCCATCACATGCAGCCCATACGCCAGGTACAACCCCAGTAACACCAGGCCTTCGGCGCGGGTCACGCGGTAACCGGTATAGAACACCGGCAGGCACAGCGCCACCACGCCGAGCATCACCGGCAGGTCGAAATCCAGGGCGTTGGGCGACACCGACAGCGGCGATGGCGCCAGCAGTGCCGTCAGCCCCAGCACGCCCAGCAGGTTGAACAGGTTGCTGCCGATCACGTTGCCCACGGCAATTTCCCGCTCGCCGCGCAGGGCGGCAATCAGCGAAGTGGCCAGGCACGGCAGCGAGGTGCCGACGCCGATCAGCGTCAGGCCAATGATGCGTTCCGACAGGCCCAGGTCGCTGGCCACGTCCACCGCCGCGCCGAGCAACAGGTGGCCGGCCAGCACCAGGATCAGAAAGCCGCCGAGCATCAGCAATACGCTGCTCAGCCAGGGCGCTCGGGCCACCGTGTCCAGCGTGCGCGGGCGGCGCGAATGACGCGTCTGGTAGTGCAGCACGCCAAGATAGGCGATCAGTGCAATCAGCAGTAGCAGGCCATCGACCGGCGTCAGTTCTTCATTGGCCGCCAGGGTAAACACCAACAGGCCGGCGAGGATCATCACCGGGATATCCAGGCGCACCAACTGGCGCGAGACCCGCAGGGGAATAATCAACGCGGACAGGCCGAGGGTCACCAGGATGTTGAAGATGCTGCTGCCGATCACGCTGCCCACGGCTATATCGGTATTGCCGGCCAGGGTCGCCTGCAGGCTGACGGTCATCTGCGGCGCGCTGCTGCCGAATGCCACGATGGTCAGGCCGATGATCAATGGCCGTACCTTGAGACTGGCCGCGAGGCGCACCGCCGCGCGCACCAAAATTTCGGCGCCGACGATCAGCAGCACAAGGCCGCTGACCAGTTCGAGCAGGCTCCAGGGCGACAGGGTGGATAATCCAAAAATGGTCAGAGCCCTCCTGGTTAGTTGCTCATGGCCTGCACGCGAACCCGCGCAGTACCGCTGCGCAGCATGCCGAGTTGCTCGGCGGCTTCGCGGGAAAGATCGATCAGGCGCCCACGGGTATGCGGGCCGCGATCATTGATGCGGACCACGACGGAGTTGTCGTTGTCGAGATTGGTGACCTTGACTCGGGTGCCGAACGGCAGTTGCCGGTGGGCGGCGGTCAGGGCGTTCTGGTTGAAAGGTTCACCGCTGGCGGTTTTCTTGCCATGGTGCCGGGCGCCGTAATAGGAAGCGGTGCCGGTTTCGTCGTAGCCGTTGGGATTGATGAGGCCGCTGGCGCAGCCGGTCAACAGGGAGAACAGGGCTAAAAGGCCAAGTAAACGGGTCATTCAAGGTATCCCCATTATCAAATGTGGGAGGGGGCTTGCCCCCTCCCACAGGAGGTCCGAGCCGAGCATGAAATCTGGCTTGGCCCCTTCACCGCTGTCAGCCTTCGAGCTTGCTTTTCAGCAGTTCGTTCACCTGTTGGGGGTTGGCCTTGCCTTTAGAGGCTTTCATGGCTTGTCCGACAAAGAAGCCGAACATTTTGCCGCGCTTGGCTTCGTCTGCCGCGCGGTATTGTTCGACCTGCTCGGCGTTGGCCGCCAGCATCTCATCCAGTACCGCCGAGATGGCGCCGCTGTCGGTGACCTGCTTGAGACCGCGTTTCTCGATGATCTCGTCAGCATTGCCTTCGCCCGCGGCCATCGCTTCAAACACAGTCTTCGCAATCTTGCCGGAGATGGTGTTGTCCTTGATGCGCAGCAGCATGCCGCCCAGCTGTTCGGCGGTCACTGGGGCTTCGTCGATTTCCAGGCCCTGCTTGTTCAGCAGGCTGCCCAGTTCAACCATGACCCAGTTGGCCGCCAGCTTGGCGTCGCCGGCAATGCTCACGACTTTTTCGAAGTAGTCGGCTTGCTCGCGGCTGGACGCCAATACGCTGGCGTCGTAGACCGACAGGCCGAACTGCTCTTGGAAGCGCTCGCGTTTTTGCGGCGGCAATTCCGGCAGGGTGGCGCGGATGTCATCCAGGAACGAGTCCTCGATGACCACCGGCAACAGGTCCGGATCGGGGAAGTAACGGTAGTCGTTGGCTTCCTCCTTGCTGCGCATGGCGCGGGTTTCGTCTTTGTTCGGGTCGTAGAGGCGGGTCTGCTGGATCACCTTGCCGCCGTCTTCGATCAGTTCGATCTGGCGACGCACTTCGGTGTTGATCGCCTTCTCGATGAAACGGAACGAGTTGACGTTCTTGATCTCGCAGCGGGTACCGTACTCGGCCTGGCCTTTTGGCCGCACCGACACGTTGCAGTCGCAACGCAGCGAGCCTTCGGCCATGTTGCCGTCGCAGATGCCCAGGTAGCGCACCAGTGCGTGGATGGTCTTGACGTAGGCCACGGCTTCCTTGGCACTGCGCATGTCCGGCTCGGACACGATCTCCAGCAGCGGCGTGCCGGCGCGGTTCAGGTCGATGCCGGTGGCACCGTTGAACTCTTCATGCAGGCTTTTGCCGGCGTCTTCTTCCAGGTGGGCGCGGGTGACGCCGACACGTTTGATGGTGCCGTCTTCCAGCGGGATGTCCAGGTAGCCCTTGCCGACGATCGGCAATTCCATCTGGCTGATCTGGTAGCCCTTGGGCAGGTCCGGGTAGAAGTAGTTCTTGCGCGCAAACACGTTGTGCTGACCGATCTCGGCGTCAATCGCCAGGCCGAACATCACCGCCATGCGCACCGCTTCCTGGTTCAGCACCGGCAAAACGCCGGGCATGCCCAGGTCGACCAGGCTGGCCTGGGTGTTGGGCTCGGAGCCGAACGTGGTGGCGCTACCGGAGAAAATCTTCGATTGGGTGGCGAGCTGGGTATGAATCTCCAGCCCGATCACAACTTCCCATTGCATAGTGTTCTCCTCAGAAGCCGGTAGGGGTGCGAGTGTGCCAGTCGGTGTTCAACTGGTACTGGTGCGCCACATTGAGCAGGCGGCCTTCCTGGAAATACGGTGCGAGCAATTGCACGCCCACCGGCAGGCCGTCGACGAAGCCGGCCGGCATGGACAGGCCCGGCAAGCCCGCGAGGTTGGCGGTGATGGTGTAGAGGTCTTCCAGGTACTCGGCAATCGGGTCGCCGGTCTTGGCGCCGATCTTCCAGGCCGGGTTCGGCGTGGTTGGACCGAGGATCACGTCGACTTCTTCAAAGGCCGCCATGAAGTCGTTCTTGATCAGGCGACGGATCTTTTGCGCCTTGAGGTAGTACGCGTCGTAATAACCCGCCGACAAGGCGTAGGCACCGACCATGATCCGGCGTTGTACTTCGGCACCGAAGCCTTCGCCACGGGAGCGTTTGTAGAGGTCGGTGAGATCTTTCGGGTTTTCGCAGCGGTAGCCAAAACGCACGCCGTCGAAACGCGACAGGTTGGAGGAGGCTTCTGCCGGCGCGATCACGTAGTAGGCAGGAATCGCGTGCTGGTTGTTCGGCAGGCTGATTTCCTTGATCACGGCGCCCAGGCCTTCCAGCGTCTTGATGCTGTTGTGCACCAATTCGGCGATGCGCGGGTCGAGACCGGCGCTGAAGTATTCCTTCGGCACGCCGATGCGCAGGCCTTTGAGCGAGGTGTTCAGGCTGGCGCTGTAGTCCGGCAGGGGCTCATCGATGCTGGTTGAGTCCTGTGGATCAAAGCCAGCCATGCCTTGTAACAATATTGCGCAGTCTTCAGCGGTGCGGGCCAGCGGGCCGCCCTGATCGAGGCTGGATGCGTAGGCGATCATGCCCCAGCGGGAAACGCGACCGTAGGTCGGCTTCAACCCGGTGAGGTTGGTGAAGGCAGCCGGTTGGCGAATGGAGCCGCCGGTGTCGGTGGCCGTGGCGGCCGGCAGGAAGCGCGCGGCGACGGCAGCAGCCGAACCGCCGGACGAACCGCCTGGCACGTGTTCCAGGTTCCACGGGTTTTTTACCGCGCCGTAGTAGCTCGACTCGTTGGCCGAACCCATGGCGAATTCGTCCATGTTGG
Organism: Pseudomonas sp. LG1E9; assembly: GCF_003290225.1. Classification (NCBI taxonomy): domain Bacteria; kingdom Pseudomonadati; phylum Pseudomonadota; class Gammaproteobacteria; order Pseudomonadales; family Pseudomonadaceae; genus Pseudomonas; species Pseudomonas sp. LG1E9. The sequence continues at coordinate 1,701,891 of NZ_CP029983.1, forward strand.
TCTTGCCCAGGGTCACGGCCCCGGCGGCAGCCAGCTTGGACACCACGGTGGCGTCGTAGGGCGCTTTAAAGTTGTCGAGCATCTTCGAGCCGCAGCTGGTGCGTATGCCCTGGGTGCAGAACAGGTCTTTGTGGGCGATTGGAGCGCCCAGCAGTGCGCCGTTTTCACCGTTGGCGCGACGTACGTCGGCGGCCTTGGCCTGGCTCAGGGCCAGTTCTTCGGTGAGGCTGATGAAGCTGTTGACCTTGGGATCCAGCGCAGTAATACGCGCCAGCAGGGTCTTGGTCAGCTCTTCGGAGGAAAACGTTTTGTCGGCGAGACCGCGGGCGATCTCGGCCAGAGTCATGTGATGCATGAAAGGCTCTTTCCCTTTAGTCGATGACTTTCGGAACCAGGTACAGGCCGTTTTCGACCGCTGGTGCGATGGACTGGTAGGCCTCGCGATTATTGCGCTCGGTCACGACGTCTGCGCGCAGGCGCTGGCTGGCTTCCAGCGGGTGAGCCAGGGGCTCGATGCCGTCGGTGTTCACGGCCTGCATTTGGTCAACCAGCCCGAGAATGCTGTTCAGGGCTGCGGTGGTCTGTGGAAGATCGGCGTCATTGAGGCCAAGCGAGGCCAGATGCGCGATTTTTTCCACGTCGGAGCGTTCAAGCGCCATGGGAATCTCCAGTGGAAAACAGAACGGAGGCTGTCCGTGTGTTAGATTGTCGGAACACTACCGCATTTCTACGGTCATATGGCCGCGATTGTGGGGGTTGGTGCACAGAAAGTCGGCCAATTTAGCACATTGGCGCCTTGCCCAAAATCCCTGTCGTTGTTAGAGTTTGCCGCACTTTTTTACCCACGCGTTGCCTAGGGTCCTTTCCCCATGTTCAAGAAACTGCGTGGCATGTTTTCCAGCGATCTTTCCATTGACCTGGGCACTGCCAACACCCTTATTTACGTGCGCGAGCGCGGTATCGTTCTGAATGAGCCATCGGTTGTGGCCATTCGGACCCATGGTAATCAGAAAAGTGTCGTTGCCGTCGGCACCGAGGCCAAGCGCATGCTCGGCCGTACACCAGGCAATATTGCCGCCATTCGTCCGATGAAGGACGGCGTGATCGCCGACTTCAGTGTCTGCGAGAAGATGCTGCAGTACTTCATCAACAAAGTTCACGAAAACAGTTTCCTGCAGCCCAGCCCTCGTGTGCTGATCTGCGTTCCATGCAAGTCCACCCAGGTTGAGCGTCGTGCCATCCGTGAATCGGCCCTTGGTGCCGGTGCCCGTGAAGTGTTCCTGATCGAAGAGCCAATGGCTGCTGCGATCGGTGCCGGCCTGCCGGTTGAAGAAGCCCGCGGTTCGATGGTGGTGGATATCGGTGGTGGTACTACCGAGATCGCCCTGATTTCCCTGAACGGTGTGGTGTACGCAGAATCCGTGCGCGTGGGCGGCGACCGCTTCGACGAAGCGATCATCACGTATGTGCGTCGTAACTACGGCAGCCTGATCGGCGAATCCACCGCCGAACGCATCAAGCAGGAAATCGGTACCGCTTACCCAGGCGGCGAAGTGCGCGAAGTCGATGTTCGCGGTCGCAACCTGGCCGAAGGCGTTCCACGTGCCTTCACCCTGAACTCCAACGAAGTGCTGGAAGCTCTGCAAGAGTCCCTGGCCACCATCGTTCAGGCTGTGAAGAGCGCCCTGGAGCAATCGCCGCCGGAGCTGGCCTCCGATATCGCCGAGCGTGGCCTGGTACTGACCGGTGGTGGCGCCTTGCTGCGCGACCTCGACAAGTTGCTGGCCCAGGAAACTGGCCTGCCGGTGATCGTCGCCGAAGACCCGCTGACCTGCGTTGCGCGTGGCGGTGGTCGTGCACTGGAAATGATGGATAAACACACCATGGACCTGCTTTCCAGCGAATAAGATCGTTGGTTACTCCATGTTTCGCCCGCAGGCAGCACTTTGCAGTGCTGCCTGTTGGCGTTCATCTTCTTCAATCTGCATCCAGGCCGGTTAGATGCCGTATGAATAAAGAGAACATTTGCCTGGGAGGAGCGGCTTATTAAACCGCTTTTCGCCAAAGGCCCCTCATTGGGCGTGCGCTTACTGGTGCTGGTCGTGCTTTCGGTCGCGTTGATGGTGGTCGATGCCCGCTTCTCACTGCTCAAGCCGGTGCGTAGCCAGATGTCGCTGGTGTTGATGCAGACATACTGGGTCACCGATCTGCCGCAACGGCTCTACCAGGGGGTGGCCAGCCAATTCGGCAGCCGCACCGAACTCGTCGCCGAAAACGAAAAACTCAAGACCGAAAACCTGCTGTTGCAGGGGCGCATGCAAAAGCTCGCGGCCCTCACCGAGCAGAACGTTCGGCTGCGCGAGTTGCTCAACTCTTCGGCACTGGTCAACGAAAAGGTCGAAGTGGCCGAGTTGATCGGCATGGACCCGAATCCCTTTACCCACCGCATCATCATCAACAAGGGTGAGCGCGACGGTGTGGTCCTCGGTCAGCCGGTACTGGATGCCCGTGGCCTGATGGGGCAGGTAGTCGAGCTGATGCCCTACACCTCGCGGGTGCTGCTGCTGACGGACACGACCCACAGCATTCCGGTGCAGGTCAACCGTAACGGCTTGCGAGCGATTGCCAGCGGCACCGGCAACCCTGAGCGCCTGGAATTGCGTCACGTCGCCGACACGGCCGACATCAAGGAAGGTGACCTGCTGGTCAGCTCCGGCCTGGGCCAGCGGTTCCCGGCGGGTTACCCGGTGGCGACGGTCAAGGAAGTGATCCACGATTCCGGCCAGCCTTTCGCCATTGTGCGCGCCGTGCCCACTGCCGCCCTGAACCGTAGCCGCTATCTACTGCTGGTGTTCAGCGACAACCGCACGCCGGAAGAGCGTGCCAACGACGCCGCCCAGGCTCAGGAAGCGGAAGACAAGAAGAACGGCACTGCGCCGGTGATTCCTGCGACCGTACCCAAGCCCGCAGTAGCGACTCCTGTTGCTCCGGCAGTTGCTCCGGTGGTCACGCCGGCCAAACCAGCGGCCCATAGTGCAACGCCGGTGAAACCGACAGCGGCGAAACCACCCGCCACCACGACGCCTGCTGTGAGGCCTGCGGCCGCAGCCCCGGCCACCACGCGGCAGAGGGAGGAATAATGGCCGGTACTCATTCGAGCAATGGCTGGATCGTCTGGCTGACATTCGCTGTCGGGCTGCTGCTCAGCGTTTCCCCGCTGCCCCAATTCATGGAAATCCTGCGACCGCTCTGGCTGGCCTTGCTGCTGGCCTTCTGGTCGCTGAACCTGCCGCATAAAGTGGGTATGGTCACGGCCATGTTCCTGGGGTTGGCGGAAGATGTGCTGTATGGCACCTTGCTGGGCCAGAACGCGTTGATCCTGACCCTGATCACCTTCCTGGTGCTGTCGTTGCAGCAGCGTTTGCGCATGTTCCCGATGTGGCAGCAGTGCCTGGTGATCCTGGTAATCTTCGGCCTGGCGCAGTTGGTGCAACTGTGGCTCAGCGCCTTGACCGGTAACCGTCAGCCAACCCTGGCGCTGGTATTGCCAGCCCTGGTCAGTGCGCTCTTGTGGCCCTGGATCAGCTTCGGTCTGCGTGGGTTGAGTCGGCGCTATAAAATCAATTGAATGGATTGCGAGGCTCTGCCTGGTTATCGAACCCCACAGGGAGAGACTGCAATGAATTCGCTTTATCTGGCCTCGGGCTCCCCAAGACGGCGTGAACTGCTGACCCAGATCGGTGTGCCCTTCACCGTGGTCAGCGCCGCTATCGATGAAACTCCTCTTACCAATGAATCGGCTGTTGCCTACGTCGAGCGTCTTGCGCGCGGCAAGGCGGCGGCGGGATTTTCTGCGCTTGAGCATTCGCCGGGCGCCTGTGTGTTGGGCGCTGACACGGCAGTGATCGTGGACGGTCAGATCCTCGGCAAGCCGGTTGACCAGGCCGATGCCCTGGCGATGTTGATGGCCTTGGCGGAACGTGAGCATGAAGTGCTCACCGCTATTGCCCTTACCGACGGCCAGCGCTGTGAAACCCAATGTGTAAGCAGTCGTGTACGTTTTCGCGCGATTTCTGTCGAAGAAGCAACAACCTACTGGCACAGCGGCGAACCCCAGGACAAGGCGGGCGGCTATGCTATTCAAGGGCTTGGCTCGGTGTTTGTCGCCGGTCTCAATGGCAGCTATTCCGCCGTTGTAGGGCTGCCGGTGTGCGAAACCGCGCAACTGCTTGCCCGATTCGGCATACCCTGTTGGCAAAACCTTACCGTGCGCTAAACGCCTTGCACCAGCGCCCAGCCTTAAGCGACCGGCCACTATTGTGAAAACGCCTGAACGAGACCCAGCCATGAGTGAAGAGATTCTGATCAATATCACGCCGATGGAATCGCGCGTGGCGGTGGTAGAGAACGGTGTTCTGCAAGAAGTGCACGTCGAGCGCACCCAAAAGCGCGGGATCGTGGGCAATATCTATAAAGGCAAAGTCGTGCGGGTATTGCCGGGGATGCAGGCGGCATTCGTCGACATCGGCCTGGACCGCGCTGCGTTTATCCATGCTTCGGAAATTTCCCTGCGTGAAGGGCCGACGGTAGAAAGCATCAGCGCCCTGGTGCATGAAGGGCAGAGCCTGGTGGTGCAAGTCACCAAGGACCCCATCGGTTCCAAAGGCGCACGCCTGACCACCCAGTTGTCGATTCCGTCGCGTTACCTGGTGTATATGCCGCGTACCGCCCACGTCGGCATTTCCCTGAAAATCGAAGATGAAGCGGAGCGCGAACGCCTGAAAAAGGTGGTCAGCGACTGCGTGGCCGCCGAAGGCATCAAGGAGGCCGGCGGTTTCATCCTGCGTACTGCCGCTGAAGGCGCGGGTGCTGATGAAATCCTGATGGACATCCGTTACCTGCGGCGCCTGTGGGACCAGATCGGCGCGCAGATCAAGACCATCGGCGCGCCAAGTGTCATCTATGAGGACCTGGGCCTGGCCCTGCGCACATTGCGCGATCTGGTCAGCCCCAAGATTGAGAAAATCCGCATCGACTCGCGGGAAACCTTCCAGCGAACCACGCAATTTGTGGCCGAGTTGATGCCGGAAATTGCCGACCGCCTGGAACACTACCCCGGCGAGCGGCCGATCTTCGACCTGTATGGCGTCGAAGACGAAATCCAGAAAGCCCTGGAACGCAAGGTGCCGCTCAAGTCCGGCGGCTATCTGGTGGTAGACCCGGCGGAAGCCATGACCACCATCGACGTCAACACGGGCGCTTTCGTTGGTCATCGCAACCTCGAAGAGACAATCTTCAAGACCAACCTCGAAGCGGCCACCGCGATTGCGCGCCAACTGCGCCTGCGCAACCTGGGCGGCATCATCATCATCGACTTCATCGATATGGAAGACGAAGATCACCAGCGTCAGGTGCTGCGCACCCTGGAAAAACAACTGGAGCGCGATCACGCCAAGACCAACATCATCGGTATAACCGAGCTGGGCCTGGTGCAGATGACCCGCAAGCGCACCCGCGAAAGCCTGGAGCAGGTGCTGTGCGAGCCGTGCAGCAGTTGCCAGGGTCGCGGTAAGTTGAAGACCCCCGAAACGGTTTGCTACGAGATTTTCCGGGAAATCTTACGGGAGGCACGGGCTTATCAGGCTGAAGGTTATAGAGTCCTCGCCAACCAGAAAGTGGTCGATCGCCTGCTGGACGAAGAGTCCGGTAACGTTGCCGAGCTGGAGGGGTTTATCGGCCGCACGATCCGTTTCCAGGTTGAAACCATGTATTCCCAGGAACAATACGACGTGGTGCTGCTCTGATCCCCATTCGCTTTCTTTCTTCGAGACGGGCAGACCTTGATCTGCCGTCCGCCTACTGCCTTGAGGGTCGCCTGACATGGAGCGTCTGATACGCTTTTTTGCCGCTTTGACCCGTTGGGGCCTGGGCCTCTGTGCCTTGCTGCTGGTATTGGCTGCGGTGTATGTGAGCCTGGGTCGTGAATTGACCCCGCTGGTGGCTGAATACCGCGCCGAAGTCGAAGCCAAGGCCCAGGCGGCGGTGGGCATGCCACTGCACATCGGCAGCCTTGAAGGGCGCTGGAGCGGTTTCGCACCGGTGCTGCTGGCCCATGATGTGATGGTCGGCGAGGGCAGCAGTGCCTTGCGCCTGGATCAGGTCGAGGTGGTGCCGGCTATCTGGGACAGCCTGATGGCGCGTGAGGTGCGTCTTTCGCACCTGCAGGTCAGTGGCCTGCAACTGAGCGCCAAGGAAGACAAGGACGGCCATTGGGCGCTTCAGGGCCTGCCGGTGCAGGACGATCAGCCGCTGGATCCGCAGCAGTTACTCAAGCGCATGCAGATGGTCAAGCGCGTGTCCTTGCTCGACAGCCAGGTCACCTTGCAACCGTTCGATCAGGCACCGGTCACATTGACCTACGTGGGCCTGAGCTTGCACACCGGCATCACCCGTCAACGCCTGGACGCACGCCTGACCTTGCCGGACGGCCAGCCCCTGGCGCTCAGCCTGCGCAGCCGCATTCGTGCCAGTCAATGGAAGGACGCTGAGATTCAGGCCTACCTCAGCCTGCCGCAGAGCGACTGGGCCAAGTGGATCCCGGCCAGGCTGACCCAGCAGTGGACACTTTCGCAGTTCAAGGCCGGCGGTGAGTTCTGGCTGAACTGGAGCAAAGGCACTGTGCAAAGTGCGGTGGTACGTCTCAACTCGCCACAGCTGAAGGGCCGCTACGCCGAGCGCAAGCCGGTGCACATCGAAAACCTTGCCCTCACGGCTTACCTGCAACGCAGTGATACCGGCCTTAAGGTGCTGTTTGATTCGCTGGCGATGAGCCTGGGCGAAACCCGTTGGGAGTCGCGCCTGCAATTGCAGCAGACCCTGGCCACCGACAAGGCGCAGGAAGTCTGGAAGCTGCAGGCGGACCGCCTCGACCTGACCCCGATCACGCCGTTGCTCAACGCCCTGGCGCCGCTGCCCGAAGGTTTCGCCAAGACCCTCGAACATCTGAAGGCCACCGGCCTGCTACGTAATGTGCTGGTGGATTTTCGCCCTGAAGACACCACCGATCAAAAAGTCAGTTTTGCCGCCAACCTTGAGCGGGTCGGCTTCGACGCCTATTTCGGCGCACCGGCGGCGCGAAACGTGTCCGGCAGCATCAGCGGGGACCTTGGCGGTGGCGAGTTGCGCATGGACAGCAAGGATTTTTCCCTGCACCTCGATCCAATCTTCGCCAAGCCCTGGCAGTACCTTCAGGCCAATGCGCGCCTGACCTGGAAGCTGGACAAAGAAGGCTTCACCCTGATCGCCCCGTACATCAAGGTGCTGGGAGAAGAGGGCAAGATCGCTGCGGACTTCCTGATCCGCCTGCATTTCGACCACAGCCAGGAAGACTATATGGACCTGCGGGTCGGCATGGTCGACGGCGATGGGCGTTTCACTGCCAAGTACCTGCCAGCGGTGTTGAGCCCAGCCCTGGATGAGTGGCTGCGCACGGCGATTCTCAAGGGCGCGGTGGATCAAGGTTTCTTCCAGTACCAGGGTTCGCTGAACCACGACGCGTTGCCGGCTGCGCGCAACATCAGCCTGTTCTTCAAGGTGCATGACGCCGAATTGGCGTTCCAGCCGGGCTGGCCCCATGTGAGCAAGGTCAAGGGTGAGGTGTTTGTCGAAGAGACCGGCGTGCGCATCCTGGCCAGCAAGGGTCAGTTGCTGGATACCAAAGTCAATGACATCTACGTCAATATTCCCCACGCACCGTCCGGCAAGGAAAGCCATCTGCTGCTCACGGGTGGTTTTGCCGGCGGCTTGGGTGATGGGCTGAAGATTCTCCAGGAAGCGCCGATTGGCACTGCTTCCACCTTCGCGGGCTGGAAAGGCGAAGGTGACCTGCAAGGCAAATTGGACTTGGACGTTCCGCTGGCCAAAGGCATCGAGCCCAAGATCGTGGTGGATTTCCAGACCGACAATGCGCGCCTGCAACTGGCTGAGCCGACCCTTGACCTGACCCAGCTCAAGGGCAACTTCCGCTTCGACAGTGCCAAGGGCCTGAGTGGCGAGAAAATCACGGCCCAGGCGTTTGATCGGCCGATCACTGCGCAGATTTTTGCCGACGGCAAACCGGGCAATATCAGCACCCGTGTCGCCGCCAGGGGGCAGGTGACGGTCAAGCGGTTGACGGATTGGTTGAAAATCAGCCAGCCGTTGCCGGTGTCCGGCGATATCCCGTACCAGTTGCAACTCAACCTGGACGGTGCCGACAGCCAACTAATGGTCAGCTCCAACCTCAAGGGCGTTGCAGTGGACCTGCCGGCGCCGTTCGGCATGCCAGCCAGCCAGGGGCGTGACAGCGTGTTCCGCATGACCTTGCAGGGCGCCGAGCGCCGCTACTGGTTTGATTACGGCGAGCTGGCCAATTTCACCTTTGCCGCGCCGCCGGACAAATTCAATGATGGCCGTGGCGAGTTGTTCCTCGGCGATGGCGACGCCGTGCTGCCCGCCGCCAAGGGCTTGCGTATTCGTGGGGTGCTCTCGGAGCTGGACATCGACCCATGGAAAAAACTGGTCAACCGGTATGCCGGCAACGACCCGGGCGGCAGTGCAAAGCAACTGCTCAGCGGTGCCGACTTCAAGATAGGCAAACTCACCGGTTTGGGCACTCAGTTCGATCAGGTCAGTCTGCAGTTGGACCGAAAACCCGCCGCCTGGGGCATGCAGTTCGACAGCCAGCAGGCCAAGGGCAGCGTCAGCTTGCCGGATGCCAAGGGCGCGCCGATTGCAGTCAACCTGCAATACGTAAAATTACCCGCGGTGGACCCGACGGTGCAGGCTGATGAAAACGCGCCGGACCCGTTGGCCAGCATTGATCCAAAAGACATTCCGGCGCTGGATATCGCCATTGCGCAACTGTTCCAGGGGCCCGATCTGGTGGGTGCATGGTCGCTGAAAATCCGTCCAACCACCAAAGGCCTGGCTTTCAGCGATCTGGACCTGGGCCTGAAGGGCATGCAGCTCAAGGGCGCCGGCGGATGGGAAGGCGCTGCGGGGACCAGCAGCAGTTGGTACAAAGGCCGTCTGGACGGCAAGAACATCGCCGATGTGCTCAAGGGCTGGGGATATGCGCCCACGGTCACCAGCGAAGACTTCCATCTGGATGTGGACGGACGTTGGCCGGGTTCGCCGGCTTGGGTCGGGCCGAAGCGCTTTTCCGGTAGCCTGGATGCAGCGTTTCGCAAAGGTCAGTTTGTTGAAGTGGAAGGGGGTGCCCGGGCGCTGCGCGTGTTCGGCCTGCTCAACTTCAACTCCATCGGGCGCCGCCTGCGGTTGGATTTCTCCGATCTGCTCGGCAAGGGGTTGAGTTACGACCGGGTCAAAGGCCTGCTGGCAGCGAGCGATGGTGTGTTCGTCACTCGTGAGCCGATCACGCTGACCGGGCCGTCGAGCAACCTGGAACTCAACGGTACTTTGGACCTGGTGGCTGATCGCGTCGATGCCAAGCTGTTGGTGACATTGCCGGTGACCAACAACCTGCCGATCGCAGCGCTGATCGTCGGCGCGCCCGCCATTGGCGGGGCGTTGTTCCTGATCGACAAGCTGATCGGTGACCGTGTCTCGCGTTTTGCCAGCGTCCAATACAAGGTGGAAGGGCCGTGGAAGGATCCAAAAATCACCTTCGACAAGCCATTTGAAAAACCAAACTGAGAGCCTGCGGAGTAGCATGGGGCTCTCTTTTTTTTGGTAAATGTCCATACGGAGTGTCGGCCCATGTCCTTCGCGGTAATTCAAATGGTCAGCCAGAGCGACGTGCTGGCCAATCTGGCCCAGGCTCGGCGCTTGTTGGAACAAGCCGCCGAGGGCGGGGCCAAGCTGGCGGTGCTGCCGGAAAACTTTGCCGCCATGGGTCGCCGCGACGTGGCGGACATCGGTCGCGCCGAGGCTCTGGGCGAAGGTCCGATCCTGCCATGGTTGAAACAGGCCGCCCGCGACCTCACCTTATGGATAGTGGCTGGCACATTGCCGTTGCCGCCTGACGGTCAACCCCACGCCAAATCCAATGCCTGCTCACTGCTGATCGACGATCGCGGCGAAATCGTCGCCCGTTACGACAAGCTGCATTTATTTGATGTGGATGTGGCGGATGCCCGGGGTCGCTATCGGGAGTCCGACGACTATGCTTTCGGGAGCAATGTGGTGGTGGCGGACACACCGGTCGGCCGTTTGGGCCTGACGGTGTGTTACGACCTGCGCTTTCCCGAGCTGTACAGCGAGCTGCGTGCGGCGGGAGCTGAATTGATTACCGCACCCTCGGCCTTTACCGCAGTGACCGGTGCTGCGCACTGGGATGTGCTAATACGTGCGCGAGCCATTGAAACCCAGTGCTATGTGCTGGCGGCCGCCCAAGGCGGTGTGCATCCGGGGCCAAGGGAAACCCATGGTCATGCCGCGATTGTCGACCCGTGGGGGCGTGTGCTGACACAACAGGATCAAGGCGAAGCGGTGTTGCTGGCCGAGCGCGATAGCAGTGAACAGGCGTCGATACGGGCGCGCATGCCGGTGGTCAACCATCGGCGCTTTTTCTCGCAGGGCGCACAGCGACCTGCCTCAGAACGATGAATTTAAGGCCAAACCTATGAGCGAGTTGTTGTCCTCAGTCAGTGAACACCTCCTGGCACCCGGTGGCGTGACCATCGAAAGCTTGCAAACCGTGCTGGGCGATCTCGCCGGGCCTGGCATCGACGCCGCCGACTTGTATTTCCAGGGACAGATTTCCGAATCCTGGGCCCTGGAAGACGGCATCGTCAAGGAAGGCAGTTTCAACCTCGACCAGGGTGTCGGCGTGCGGGCGCAATCCGGTGAAAAGACCGGTTTTGCCTACAGCAATGCGATCACGCTGGAGGCGCTTGGCCTCGCCGCCCGTGCGGCGCGTTCGATCTCCCGCGCCGGCCAGAATGGCACGGTGCAGGCGTTCAGCACCCAGGACGTGGCCCAGTTATACGCGCCGGATAACCCACTTGAAGTGATCAGCCGTGCCGAAAAGGTTGACCTGCTCAAGCGTATCGACGCAGCCACCCGTGCCCTGGACCCACGTATCCAACAGGTCACCGTGAGCATGGCCGGTGTGTGGGAGCGAATCCTTGTCGCGTCCACTGACGGCGGCCTGGCGGCAGATGTGCGGCCGCTGGTGCGCTTCAATGTCAGCGTGATCGTTGAACAGAACGGCCGCCGCGAGCGCGGCGGGCATGGCGGCGGCGGGCGTACGGACTACCGTTATTTCCTCACCGAAGATCGTGCGATGGGCTATGCCCGTGAAGCACTGCGCCAGGCGCTGGTGAACCTGGAAGCCATTCCGGCCCCGGCGGGTACGCTTCCGGTGGTACTGGGTTCGGGCTGGTCTGGAGTGTTGCTCCACGAAGCTGTGGGCCACGGCCTCGAAGGTGACTTCAACCGCAAGGGCAGTTCTGCCTATAGCGGGCGCATGGGCGAGATGGTTGCGTCCAAGCTCTGCACCATTGTCGATGACGGCACCTTGGCCGGTCGTCGTGGCTCGTTGAGCGTCGATGACGAAGGCACACCTACTGAATGCACCACCTTGATTGAAAACGGTGTGCTCAAGGGCTACATGCAGGACAAGCTCAATGCCCGCCTGATGGGTGTGGCGCGCACCGGTAACGGTCGCCGTGAGTCCTACGCGCACCTGCCGATGCCGCGCATGACCAACACCTACATGCTCGGTGGCGAAAGCGACCCGGCGGAAATCATCGCCTCGGTAAAACGCGGTATCTACTGCGCCAACCTCGGCGGCGGCCAGGTGGATATCACCAGCGGCAAGTTCGTGTTCTCCACCAGCGAGGCGTATCTGATCGAAGACGGCAAGATTACCGCGCCGGTCAAAGGGGCGACATTGATTGGCAACGGGCCGGAAGCCATGAGCAAGGTATCGATGGTCGGCAACGACCTGGCGCTGGACAGCGGCGTGGGTATGTGCGGGAAAGATGGTCAGTCGGTGCCGGTCGGTGTGGGCCAGCCAACGCTGAAAATTGATGCGATCACCGTAGGTGGCACGGGGTCGTAAGGGATGGAGCTTCGGGTGGCGAAGATCGCCACCCGGGGAAGGGCATCAACGCAGTCCGCGTTGAGTCTCGTCCAGCTCACGGATGTATTTGAAGATTTTACGGCTGGTGGCTGGCGCCTTGTTATGGGCCTGCTCGTGCTGGGCTTGACGGATCAGGGAGCGCAGTTGCTGGCGGTCCGCATCCGGGTAGTCCAACACGAATTTCTCCAGCACGGCGTCATCGCCCGAGATCAGGCGGTCACGCCAACGTTCCAGGTTATGGAAACGTTCGTTGTACTGGCGAGTGGAGGCATCGGTTTGATCGAGCAAGGCCAGAATGGCGTCAGTGTCCTGATCGCGCATGAGCTTGCCGATAAACATGATGTGCCGTTTACGCGCGATATTCGCGGTGTGCTTGGGTGCGTCTGCAAGCGCCCGGCGCATTTCGTCGGTCAGTGGCAGTTTTGCAATCAAGTCTTTCTTGAGCGTTGTAAGGCGCTCGCCAAGGTCAACCAGAGCATGCAGCTCACGTTTGACCTGGGTTTTGCTTTTCTCCCCATCGAGGGAGTCGTCGTAAGAATCAACCATGGTGGAAGTCCGCAAAGAAACGCCGCCATGATAACCAGTCGGGGGCCGCTTGTCCGGCCCGGTCGCTCGATGGCCTTAACCGAAAGCAGAATTTGAGTGGAGAAAACCATGAGTGCAGCCCAAAGCGTCGGTCCGCAAGCGTTACCGGCACTTCAGGAACAAGTCGAGCAGATCCTTGCCGAGGCCAAGCGCCAGGGGGCCAGTGCCTGTGAAGTCGCGGTGTCGCTGGAGCAAGGGTTGTCGACGTCGGTGCGTCAGCGGGAAGTGGAAACCGTCGAATTCAACCGCGACCAAGGCTTTGGTATCACCTTGTACTCGGGGCAGCGCAAAGGCTCGGCCAGTACCTCTGCCAGTGGCCCGGAAGCGATCCGCGAGACGGTTGCAGCCGCGTTGGCGATTGCCAAGCACACCTCTGAAGATGAGAGCTCAGGTCTGGCAGACAAAGCGCTGATGGCCAAGGACTTGAAGGACTTCGATCTGTTCCACGCCTGGGACATCACGCCTGAGCAGGCTATTGAGCTGGCTCTGACCTGTGAAGCCGCCGCGTTCGACGCTGATGCCCGCATCAAGAACGCAGATGGCACCACATTGAACACGCACCAGGGTTGTCGCGTATACGGCAACAGCCACGGGTTTATCGGCGGATATGCGTCCACTCGCCACAGCCTCAGCTGCGTGATGATTGCCGAGGCCAATGGCCAGATGCAGCGTGATTACTGGTATGACGTGAGCCGCCAGGGTGAATTGCTGGCCGACCCGGTCAGCATTGGCCAGCGCGCTGCACAGCGTGCCGCGAGCCGCCTGGGTGCGCGCCCGGTGCCTACCTGCGAAGTACCGGTGCTGTTTTCGGCGGAGTTGGCGGGCGGTTTGTTTGGCAGTTTTCTGGGGGCGATCTCCGGCGGCAATCTGTACCGCAAGTCGTCGTTCCTGGAAGGTGCAATCGGCCAGAAGCTGTTTCCCGAGTGGCTGACCATCGATGAGCGCCCACACTTGATGCGCGCCATGGGCAGCTCGGCGTTCGATGGCGATGGCCTGGCCACGTATGCCAAGCCGTTCGTCGAAAACGGTGAGCTGGTTTCCTACGTGTTGGGCACCTACTCAGGCCGCAAGCTCGGCCTGCCAAGCACGGCCAACTCCGGCGGCGTGCATAACCTGTTCGTGACCCATGGCGACGAAGACCAGGCGGCGCTGTTGCGGCGGATGGGACGTGGCCTGCTGGTGACCGAGTTGATGGGCCACGGCCTGAATATGGTCACCGGGGATTATTCCCGTGGCGCGGCGGGCTTCTGGGTGGAAAACGGCGAGATCCAGTTCGCCGTCCAGGAAGTGACCATTGCTGGCAATATGCGCGATATGTTCAAGCAGATTGTTGCGGTGGGTAATGACTTGGAACTGCGCAGTAATATCCGCACAGGCTCGGTATTGATCGAGCGGATGACTGTCGCCGGCAGCTAATCTACGCGTTACAAAAAAAGCGTGCTATCTCGTCGATAGCGCGCTTTTTTTATGCCTTCTCGAAAACGGATTACTGTGTCAGCGTTGCTTTGATTCTCAATATCATTTAATAATAAATATCATTACCGAATGAGTGTGGATCATGAGTTCTGTCCTGCATGAGGATCCGTATCTGGAAAGCTGGCGCTGGATGAGTCGTCAGATTCGCTGCGGCCTCGATCCCAATGAACCTCGCCTGATCGAACATTACCTCAATGAGGGTCGATATCTGGCGTGTTGCACCGCAACCCATCCGTGGACGATCGCCGAAACGTCATTCCGCCTGTTGATCGACACCGCCAGTGATATCGCCTTGCCGTGGCATTGGCGATCCACCTGCCTGGACCAGGCGTGGCGCCCGCTGCGCGATCTGGAAAAACTCTCCCACTGTGCCTGTCGCCTCAAGCGCTGGCAGACCTTTGCCTGGCAATTGGCGACCTGCCAATTGCTGCCTTCCCTTTCTGTTTCTGACCTGGTGCAAGGATCCTCCGATGATTAGGGTCTGCCATCACTTATTTCCTGTGCCGCGCCGGGCCAGCGCTATTGCAGGCCCGGCCCTTCGGGTTGTGTCTGAAAGCGGGCCAGGCTGCGTTGCAGTCCTTGGCAAGGGAACAACCATTACCAGCGGACTGCGCCTTGCCTGGCCCGCTTTCAGACCTCAACGCGACACAGGAAATAAGTGATGGCAGACCCTAACACCCGTATCGAACGCGACAGCATGGGCGAACTGCAAGTACCTGCCGAGGCCCTGTATGGCGCACAGACCCAGCGCGCGGTGAATAACTTTCCGATCAGCCACCAACGCATGCCGGCGCAGTTCATTCGCGCACTGATCCTGGCAAAGGTTGCTGCCGCCAAGGTTAATATCGACCTCAAGCAAATCAGCGAAGGGCAGGGCAAGGCCATCGTCGATGCTGCCCAAGGTCTGCTGGAAGGCGACTTCATGCAGCACTTCCCGGTGGATATCTTCCAGACCGGTTCCGGCACCAGTTCCAACATGAACGCCAACGAAGTGATTGCGACCCTCGCCAGCCGTCTGCTCGGCGAGGCGGTCAACCCGAACGATCACGTCAACTGCGGCCAAAGCAGCAACGACATCATTCCTACAACCATCCACGTCAGTGCGGCGCTGGTATTGCACGAGCAAACACTGCCGGCGCTGTTGCACCTGGTGCAGGTGATCGAGCATAAGGCTGAAGAAGTCCACCCGTTCATCAAGACCGGCCGCACGCATTTGATGGACGCCATGCCAGTGCGTATGAGTCAGGTACTCAATGGTTGGGCGCAGCAACTCAAGGCCAATATCGGTCATCTACAAGACCTGCTGCCAAGCCTGCAGGCCCTCGCCCAAGGCGGCACTGCGGTGGGCACGGGGATCAACGCGCACCCGGAATTCGCGGCGCGTTTCAGTCAACAGCTCAGCAGCCTGACGGATGTGAAATTCACCCCGGGCAAAAACCTGTTTGCGCTGATTGGCTCCCAGGACACGGCCGTGGCTGTTTCCGGCCAACTGAAAGCCACCGCCGTATCGTTGATGAAAATCGCCAATGACCTGCGCTGGATGAACTCCGGCCCACTCGCCGGCCTGGGTGAAATCGAGCTGGAAGGCCTGCAACCGGGTTCTTCGATCATGCCCGGCAAGGTCAACCCGGTCATCCCGGAAGCGACTGCCATGGTGGCTGCCCAAGTCATCGGCAATGACACGGTGATCACTGTTGCCGGCCAATCCGGCAACTTCGAGCTGAACGTGATGCTGCCGATCATCGCCCAGAACCTGCTCAGCAGCCTCGAACTGTTGGCCAACGCCAGTCGCCTGCTGGCGGACAAAGCCATCGCCAGCTTCAAGGTCAATGAGGCCAAGCTCAAGGAAGCGCTGTCGCGCAACCCGATTCTGGTCACCGCGCTCAACCCGATCATTGGTTACCAAAAGGCTGCTGAAATCGCCAAGAAGGCCTATCAGCAGGGCCGTCCAGTGATTGATGTCGCCCTTGAACACACCGACTTGTCCCGTAGCCAACTGGAAATCCTGTTGGATCCGGAAAAGCTTACGGCCGGCGGCGTGTAATCACCGACTCTGCTTTGGAGGCTCATATGGAGCACTGGAAACGCACGATCGAACGGGCTAATCGCTGCTTTATGCAGGGCGAACTGGTCGACGCTCGCGAGGCCTATTTGCAAGCCCTGGCCCTGGCTCAAGTGTTGTTCGAACGCTGGGCAGATGCCGACGAAGCAGTGGCGGCCTGCGTCATTTCACATCACAACCTGGCGGATCTGCACTTGCGCCTGAATCAGCCTGAGGAAAGCGCCGAGTACCTCTGCGCCATTCACCAGCGCTTGCTGCAGACCATGCAGGACGCGCGCTTGAGCCCGCAACTGCGGGAAGCGGCCCTGCGCCAGAGCAGCAAGACTTACGTCGAACTGTTGAATTTCATCAGCGATCACGGCGAATACCCGCGCACCCATCGCTTGCTGGGCGGTACTGCGGCGCAACCGACCACGCCTCAATACGGAGTACATTGATATGACTTACACCTTGCCTGCCTTGCCTTATGCCTACGATGCCCTGGAACCGCATATCGATGCGCAAACCATGGAAATTCACTACACCAAGCATCACCAGACCTACATCAACAATCTTAACGCCGCGGTCGAGGGCACCGAGTTCGCCGACTGGCCGGTAGAAAAACTGGTGTCCAGCGTGCAGCAACTGCCGGAAAAACTGCGCGCAGCGGTGATCAATCAAGGTGGCGGCCACGCTAACCACTCGCTGTTCTGGGCGGTGATGTCACCTCAGGGGGGCGGTAAGCCTGAAGGCGCGCTGGGCAAGGCAATTGACGAGCAAGTCGGTGGTTTTGAAAGCTTCAAGGAGGCTTTCACCAAAGCTGCGTTGACCCGCTTCGGCAGCGGTTGGGCCTGGCTGAGCGTTACCCCGCAAAAGACCCTGGTCGTGGAAAGCAGCGGTAACCAGGACAGCCCGTTGATGAACGGCAACACGCCGATCCTCGGCCTCGACGTGTGGGAGCACGCTTACTACCTGCGCTACCAGAACCGCCGCCCGGAATACATCAATGCCTTCTACAGTGTTATCAACTGGCCAGAAGTTGCCGCACGCTATCAGGCTGCTTTGGCCTGACATTGACCTCCATAACAAGATCTAAGGCCGACTATGGGCACTGAAACACTGGCGATCGGCAGCGTGCGGATGTTTCGTTATGCGCTGGGCTCGCTGCTGCTACTGGCAGGTACTGCATTGCTGGTGGCCCACGGGCTGGCCTGGCTGGACCTGCAACCGCGTATCTTGCGCGCCTTGCAGGGCGGTGCGATCTGCGCGCTCGGCACCGCGCTGGGCGCGGTTCCTGTATTGGTGATTCGGCGGATGCCGGTGGCCGTGAGCGATACCTTGCTGGGCTTTGGGGCGGGCGTGATGTTGGCCGCCACCGCCTTTTCGCTGGTGGTGCCAGGCATCGCCGCTGCCGAAAGCCTGGGGCTTACGCCCTGGGGGGCGGGCGGGTTGATTAGTTTCGGCATCATGGCAGGGGCATTCGGACTGTATCTGGTTGACCGCAAGGTCTCCGGCGCCAGTCCGGAAATGTTGGTGGGCACGCCGGATAAACCGGTGATCCCGCCGCGAATCTGGCTGTTCGTGTTCGCCATCATTGCCCACAACATCCCCGAAGGCATGGCGGTTGGCGTCTCGGCGGGCGGTGGCATGCCGGACGCCGATAGCCTGGCCATGGGCATTGCCCTGCAGGATGTGCCCGAAGGTCTTGTGATTGCGTTGGTGTTGGCCGGGGCAGGCATGTCGCGGGCCAGGGCGTTTCTGATTGGCGCTGCGTCAGGCTTGGTGGAGCCGGTGTTTGCCGTGCTCTGCGCCTGGTTGGTGAGCCTGGCCGAAGTGCTGTTGCCGTTGGGTTTGGCATTGGCCGCTGGGGCGATGTTGTTGGTGGTGACCCATGAGGTCATCCCTGAGTCACGGCGCAATGGCCATGAAAAACTCGCCAGTCTGGGATTGTGTATCGGGTTTTGTTTGATGATGGTGATGGATACTGCCTTGGGGTGAAGCCGTTGCGGCTTCACGCCTACCTCAAAGGGTGAGGTTACTCACCCTCGTCAAAGAAGTTATTGATCAGTGCCACCAGGGCATCCATCGCTTCCTGTTCCTGTTCGCCTTCCGTTTTCAAGTGAATCTTGGTGCCCTTACCGGCCGCCAGCATCATCATTGCCATGATGCTTTTGCCATCGACCATGCTTTCCGGTGTACGCCCTGCCCTGATCTGACAGGGGAACTGCCCGGCAACGCCGACAAATTTGGCTGAGGCGCGGGCGTGCAGGCCCAGCTTGTTGATGATTTCAATTTCCAGAGCGGGCATCGCGAAGGTGTTCCTTTCAGCTGAGGTCGCGGTGGCGAACCTGGACGTTCTTGAGGGTTTGTTGCAGTACCAGGCCCAGGCGCTCGGTCAGGTATACGGAGCGGTGGTGACCACCGGTGCAGCCAATGGCAATGGTGACATAGGCCCGGTTGCTGGCAGCAAAGCGCGGCAGCCATTTGAGCAGGTAACTGGAGATGTCCTGAAACATCTCCTCCACATCCGGCTGCGCGGCCAGGTACTCGGCTACGGGTAGATCCAGCCCTGACTGGTCACGCAATTCCGGTTTCCAATAAGGGTTGGGCAGGCAGCGCACGTCAAACACGAGGTCCGCATCCACTGGCATGCCGCGTTTGAACCCAAAGGACTCGACAAGAAACGCCGTGCCAGGCTCCGGCTGATTCAGCAGGCGCAGCTTGATGGCATCGCGCAGTTGATACAGGTTAAGGCTGGTGGTGTTGATCTTGAGGTCGGCGAGGTCAATGATCGGCCCCAACAACTTGGTTTCGTCCTCGATGGCTTCGGCCAGGGAGCGGTGGGGGCTGCTGAGCGGGTGGCGCCGGCGGGTTTCGGAGAAGCGCTTTAACAGCGTCTCTTCGTCGGCATCGAGGTACAGCACATCACAATGGATGTGCTTGGCGCGCACTTCTTCCAGCAATTCCGGGAATCGCGAGAGGTGGCTCGGCAGGTTGCGGGCGTCGATCGAAACGGCAACCAGGGGTTGCGCCAGCTCGGTGTGGATCAGAGCACGTTCCGCCAGCTCTGGCAGCAGGCCGGCAGGCAGGTTGTCGATGCAATAGAAGCCATTGTCCTCAAGAACGTTGAGGGCGGTGCTTTTACCCGAGCCGGAGCGGCCGCTGACGATGATCAAACGCATGGTTACTGCCCGTTTTGCTCATCCAGGACAACTTGGTACAGCGCCTCGTTGCTGCTGGCACTGCGCAGTTTGTCGCGTACTTCCTTGCGGTCAAGCATGCTGGCGATCTGCCGAAGCAGTTCCAGGTGCGCATCGGTGGCGGCCTGCGGGACCAGCAGAACAAACAGCAGGTCGACCGGGGCACCGTCGATGGCGTCGAAATCGATAGGGGCGTCCAGGTGCAGCAGGGCGCTGACAGGTGTTTCGCAGCCTTTGAGGCGACAGTGAGGAATGGCGATGCCGTTGCCAAAACCGGTCGAGCCGAGTTTTTCACGGGCAATCAGAGCCTCGAAGACATCTTGCATCTCCAGCTCAGGCACTTGGCTGCTGATCAGGTTGGCAATTTGTTCGAGGGCTTTCTTCTTGCTGCCGCCCGGCACGTTCACGAGGGAACGGCCGGGGGTCAGGATGGTTTCAAGTCGGATCATGGGTTGGGGGTGTTAGCGGCCAGTGCCATTAAGAAGGCTCTGCTGCTTTTCCTTATGCTTTTTAAGTTGGCGGTCAAGCTTGTCAGTCAAGGCATCAATTGATGCATACATGTCCTCATGCTCGGCATTGGCGACTACTTCGCCACCGGGAATCTGCAGGGTCGCCTCAACTTTCTGCTGAAGCTTGTCGACCTTCATGATGACTTGCACGTTGGTGATTTTGTCAAAATGCCCCTCCAGGCGTTTCAGCTTCAGCTCGACATACTCGCGCAGGGGAGGGGTGACTTCTACATGGTGTCCACTGATGTTGACTTGCATACAGCTTCTCCTTCGTTGCCAGTGCATAAAGCGACGGGTAGGAATACCCGTCACTGGAACGCTGTGGCCCGCCCGTCACATCAAACGCTTGCGCTCGCTGGAAGGCGCGATCCCAAGGGATTCGCGGTACTTGGCGACGGTTCGACGGGCGACCTGAATGCCTTGTGCCTCCAGTAAACCAGCGATCTTGCTGTCACTCAACGGCTTTTTCTGATTTTCCGCAGCAACCAGTTTTTTGATGATCGCGCGGATCGCCGTTGACGAGCATTCGCCGCCTTCGGAGGTGCTTACATGGCTGGAGAAAAAATATTTCAACTCATAAATACCCCGTGGGGTATGCATGAATTTTTGCGTGGTCACGCGTGAAATTGTCGATTCGTGCATGCCTACCGCCTCGGCGATGTCGTGCAGGACCAGAGGCTTCATTGCTTCGTCGCCGTATTCCAGGAAGCCGCGCTGATGCTCGACGATCTGGGTGGCCACTTTCATCAAGGTTTCGTTGCGGCTCTGCAGGCTCTTGATGAACCAGCGGGCTTCCTGCAGCTGGTTGCGCATGAAGGTGTTGTCGGCACTCGTGTCGGCCCGGCGTACAAAGCCGGCATATTGCGGGTTGACGCGCAGGCGCGGCACAGACTCCTGGTTCAGCTCAACCAGCCAGCGCTCGTTGTCTTTGCGCACGATTACATCGGGCACCACGTACTCGGCTTCGCTCGACTCGATCTGCGAGCCCGGACGCGGGTTCAGGCTCTGCACCAGCTCGATGACCTGGCGGAGGTCGTCTTCCTTGAGCTTCATGCGACGCATCAGTTGGCTGTAGTCGCGGCTGCCCAGCAGGTCGATGTAGTCGGTAACCAGGCGCTGGGCCTCAGCGAGCCATGGCGTCTTGGCTGGCAGCTGGCGCAGTTGCAACAGCAAGCATTCGCTCAGGGTACGGGCGCCGATGCCGGCCGGCTCGAACTGCTGGATGCGGTGCAGCACCGCTTCAATTTCGTCCAGCTCAATGTCCAGTTCCGGGTCGAAAGCCTCCAGAATTTCTTCGAGCGTCTCGTCCAGGTAACCCTGGTTGTTGATGCAGTCGATCAAGGTGACGGCGATCAGTCGATCGGTATCAGACATCGGTGCGAGGTTCAGTTGCCACAGCAGATGGCTCTGCAGGCTTTCACCGGCGGAGGTGCGGGTGGTGAAGTCCCACTCGTCATCGTCGTTGCTGGGCAGGCTGCTGGCGCTGGTCTGGTAGACGTCTTCCCAGGCGGTATCTACTGGAAGCTCGTTGGGGATGCGTTCGTTCCAATCGCCTTCCTCCAGGTTGTCCACCGTAGGGGCAGTTTCCTGGTAGGACGGTTCCTGCACGTCCGCGTTGGGTTTTTGCTCGATGTTGTCGGCCAACGGGTCTGCGTTATCGAAGTCGTCGCCTTCTTCCTGGCGTTCGAGCATCGGATTGGACTCCAGGGCCTCCTGGATTTCCTGTTGCAGGTCCAGGGTCGACAATTGGAGCAGGCGGATGGCCTGTTGCAGCTGCGGTGTCATCGTCAGCTGCTGGCCCATTCTCAGGACTAGCGATGGTTTCATGGCAGGGGCTTAACACCTTATTCGCCGGCGCAATGCGCCATCCACGACAGGGCGCGTGAGCGCCAAACATAAGCAAATTATATGCCTGATATCGAGGGCTTTGCCTAGAGCGCGGTAACAATAAAAAACCGGAGGTTCTTATTGACTCCCGCGCATCGGGCAAACGACCTGCCACCGCCTTGTTATTACAGGCGGGTTTACAGGCGAAACTCGTGACCCAGGTACACTTCCTTGACCAGTTCATTGGCCAGGATGGTAGCGGAGTCGCCCTCGGCGATCAGTTGTCCATCGTTGACGATATAAGCGGTTTCGCAGATATCGAGGGTCTCACGCACGTTGTGGTCGGTGATCAATACACCGATGCCCTTGGCCTTGAGGTGATGGATGATCTGCTTGATATCGCCAACCGAGATAGGGTCGACGCCGGCAAACGGTTCGTCCAGCAGGATGAACTTGGGGGCAGTGGCCAGGGCACGGGCGATTTCCACGCGACGCCGCTCACCACCGGACAGGCTCATGCCAAGGTTGTCGCGAATGTGGTTTATGTGGAATTCCTGCAGCAGGCTTTCCAGTTCCTGGCGGCGGCCGTCACGGTCCAGTTCCTTGCGGGTTTCAAGGATGGCCATGATGTTGTCGGCAACCGACAGTTTGCGGAAGATCGACGCTTCTTGCGGAAGATAACCGATACCGGCGCGGGCACGACCGTGCATTGGCTGGTGGCTGACATCCAGGTCGTCGATCAGTACGCGACCCTGATCCGCCTGGACCAGGCCGACGATCATGTAGAAGCATGTGGTCTTGCCTGCGCCGTTGGGGCCGAGCAAGCCGACGATCTGGCCGCTGTCGATCGACAGGCTGACGTCGCGCACGACCTGACGGCTTTTATAGGCCTTGGCCAGATGCTGGGCTTTCAGGGTTGCCATTACTCGGCCTTCTTCTTCGGCTGGATAACCATGTCGATACGCGGACGCGGTGCGGTCACCTTGCTGCCATTGGCGCGGCCGGCGTTGGCGATCTGTTTCACGGTGTCATAGGTGATCTTTTCACCTTCCGTGGAGTTGCCATCGGGGCTGAGCACCTTGGCCTGGTCGATCAGCACAATGCGATTCTGTTGCGCGTGATACTGGATGGTCTTGCCGTAGCCCTTCATCGGGCCGGTGTCGGTCGCGGACTGCTTCTGTTCGAAGTAAGCCAGGTTGCCAACCGAGGTCACGACGTCGATATCACCGGCTTGGGTGCGCGTCAGTGTCACGGTATTGCCGGTGATTTTCATCGACCCTTGGGTGATGATCACACCGCCGGTATAGGTGGCAACACCTTGCTTGTCATCGAGTTGCGCATCGTCAGCCGAGATGTGGATCGGTTGCTGGCTATCGTTCGGCAGAGCCCAGGCGCTCACGCTTCCCAGTGCTGCGCCCAAACCGAGCAAAATAGGGAGAGTTTTAACGAGCCTCATACTGTCCTCTTACGTTCGATAGCAGGTGTATCCTGCTTTCTTTCAAATACGCTTTCATTCCCTTGCCAGTCGATACACCGCCAGCGCCGTCGATTCTAACGTCTTGCTCGGTCTGCGCATATTGCTTCTGCGGGAATACGGTCATGCGACTGCTGGTAATCACCGTGTCGCGGTCTTTTGCGTCCGTGCGTGCAACGCGTACCGAGTCGATCAGCTCTACCTCGGTGCCGTCAGGGTTCACCTCGCCACGCTTGCTGGTGACATGCCACGGAAATTCGGTGCCGCGGTACAGGTTCAGGTCCGGGTTGGTCAGCAGGGTGACTTCGGTGGCCTTCAAGTGTTCGACTTTGTCCGAGGTCATTTCGTACTGCAACTTGCCATCGGGCAGGAACTGCACGCTATAGGCGTTGGTGGCGTAATAGTCGATAGCCCCTCCGTCGACCTGTGCAGCAGGCTGGTCGAGGAAGCGCCCCGGGCTGATATTCCAGTAGCCCACCGCGAGCAGCAGCGCGGCGATGACCCCGAATAGCAGGAAGTTGCGAATCTTTTTACTCAGCATAAAACGCTCTATAGGTAGGCGGCGTGTGCCGCTTCAAGGCTGCCCTGGGCTCGCAGGATCAGTTCGCAGAACTCGCGGGCCGCACCTTCGCCGCCACGGGCAGAGGTGATGCCATGGGCGTGCTCGCGAACAAACGCCGCCGCATTGGCGACGGCCATGCCCAGGCCCACTCGGCGAATGACCGGCAGGTCGGGCAGATCATCGCCCAAGTAGGCGACCTGCTCATAGCTTAGGTTGAGTTGGCCAAGAAGCTCGTCCAGAACCACCAGTTTATCCTCGCGGCCCTGATACAGGTGAGGAATCCCCAGATTTTGTGCTCGGCGTTCCACAACGGGGGTTTTCCGGCCGCTGATAATCGCGGTCTGCACGCCCGCAGCCATCAGCATTTTGATGCCCTGGCCGTCGAGGGTGTTGAATGTCTTGAATTCACTGCCATCTTCGAGGAAGTACAAGCGACCATCGGTCAGCACGCCGTCAACGTCGAAAATCGCCAGCTTGATGTTCTTGCCGCGTTGCAACAGGTCGCTGGTCATTTACATCACTCCCGCACGCAACAAGTCGTGCATGTTCAGGGCGCCGACCGGGTGGTCGTCGCTATCGACCACCACCAGGGCGCCGATCTTGTGGTCTTCCATGATCTTCAAGGCTTCGGCTGCCAGCATTTCAGGGCGGGCGGTCTTGCCGTGCGGGGTCATCACGGCGTCGATGGTCGCCGTGTGGATATCGATGGTGCGGTCCAGGGTGCGGCGCAAGTCACCGTCAGTGAATACCCCGGCCAGACGCCCGTCAGCTTCCAGGATCACGGTCATGCCCAAGCCCTTGCGGGTCATTTCCATCAGCGCGTCCTTCAGTAACGTGCCGCGTTGGACGTGGGGCAATTCATCGCCCGAGTGCATGACGTTTTCCACTTTCAGCAGCAGACGGCGGCCCAGTGCGCCACCAGGGTGGGAAAATGCGAAGTCTTCAGCGGTGAAGCCCCGGGCTTCAAGCAGCGCAACGGCCAGGGCGTCGCCCATGACCAGGGCTGCGGTGGTGGAGGAAGTCGGCGCCAGATTCAGCGGGCAGGCTTCGTGGGCCACATGAACATTCAGATTCACTTCGGCCGCCTTGGCCAGCGTCGACTCTGGATTGCCAGTGACGCTGATCATCTGGATGCCCAGACGCTTGATCAGCGGCAGCAGGGTCACGATTTCGTTGGTGGTGCCAGAGTTGGACAGTGCCAGGATGACGTCATCCTTGGTGATCATGCCCATGTCGCCGTGGCTCGCCTCGGCGGGATGCACAAAAAATGCGGTGGTCCCGGTGCTGGCCAGGGTGGCGGCGATCTTGTTGCCGACGTGGCCCGATTTGCCCATGCCGACCACGACAACGCGGCCTTTGCTGGCCAGAATCATCTCGCAGGCGCGTACGAAATCCGCGTCGATATGGGCCAGCAAGCCTTCTACGGCTTCGACTTCGAGGCGGATGGTGCGTTGTGCGGATTGAATAAGGTCGCTGGATTGGCTCATGTCTGAAATCGTATAGCCTGACGAAAAGTCGGCGATTATAGCGGTAATGATCAATTCCCTCACGCAAGTTCGTCGGGCTTTGTTCTTTGGGTTCCTGAGATCGATCCTCAGTAACACAGTCGGCAACGTTTTTTCCCTGTCCTGAAACTGAACTAGCGCCGTTCCGGCCTTGGGCGCGTTGTACCAGCAGTGATATAGTTCGCCGCCAGTTCGGTCCGCCCAGCCCATGAGGCTATCTATATGCGTCGCCGTTGCAAACGTTTGTCGCATGCGTGGTGTCTGAGTGAGAGGCTGCATCCCAAGGAGTTTAGATGAGTGCCGATAACGCCTACGCGGTCGAGCTGAAGGGACTGACCTTCAAGCGCGGGACGCGCAGCATCTTCAATAACGTCGATATTCGCATTCCCCGTGGCAAGGTCACGGGCATCATGGGGCCGTCCGGTTGCGGCAAGACCACCCTGTTGCGGCTGATGGGCATGCAATTGCGCCCCAGCGCCGGCGAAGTGTGGGTCAACGGCCAGAACCTGCCGACGCTGTCGCGCAGCGATCTGTTCGATGCGCGCAAACACATGGGCGTGCTGTTCCAGAGCGGTGCGCTGTTTACCGACCTCGATGTGTTCGAGAACGTGGCGTTCCCGCTGCGGGTGCACACCCAGCTGTCCGATGAAATGATTCGTGACATTGTGTTGCTGAAATTGCAGGCCGTGGGCTTGCGTGGTGCCATTGACCTGATGCCCGACGAACTGTCCGGTGGCATGAAGCGTCGTGTGGCCCTGGCGCGCGCCATTGCGCTCGATCCGCAGATTCTCATGTACGACGAGCCCTTCGTCGGTCAGGACCCGATCGCCATGGGCGTGCTGGTTCGCCTGATCCGTCTGCTCAACGACGCCCTGGGCATCACCAGTATCGTGGTGTCCCACGACCTCGCAGAAACCGCGAGCATTGCCGATTACCTCTATGTAGTCGGCGATGGCCAGGTGCTGGGGCAGGGTACGCCCGAAGAGCTGATGAACGCCGATAACCCGCGCATTCGCCAATTCATGACTGGCGATCCCGATGGCCCTGTGCCTTTTCACTTTCCGGCAGCGGATTACCGCTCAGATCTTCTGGGGAAGCGCTGATGCGCAAGACATCTCTTATCGAAAAGGTTCGCCTTTTCGGTCGCTCGGGCATCGACATCGTCGAGGTGCTGGGTCGTTCGACGATTTTCCTGTTTCACGCCTTGCTCGGCCGCGGTGGCATTGGTGGCGGCTTTGGCCTGTTGCTCAAGCAACTGCATTCGGTGGGCGTGATGTCCCTGGTGATCATCGTGGTCTCCGGGGTCTTCATCGGCATGGTGCTGGCATTGCAGGGCTTCAATATCCTGTCCAGCTACGGGTCGGAGCAGGCTGTGGGGCAGATGGTTGCCCTGACGCTGCTGCGTGAACTGGGGCCGGTGGTGACCGCGTTGCTGTTCGCCGGTCGTGCGGGCTCCGCGTTGACTGCCGAAATCGGCAACATGAAGTCCACCGAACAGCTGTCCAGCCTCGAAATGATCGGCGTGGACCCCCTCAAATACATTGTTGCCCCGCGCCTGTGGGCCGGCTTCATCTCCCTGCCACTGCTGGCGATGATCTTCAGCGTGGTTGGTATCTGGGGCGGTTCGTGGGTGGCGGTAGACTGGCTGGGTGTCTATGACGGCTCCTACTGGGCCAACATGCAAAACAGCGTGACCTTTAGCGGTGACGTGCTCAATGGCGTTATAAAGAGCATCGTCTTCGCCTTTGTAGTGACCTGGATCGCCGTATTCCAAGGCTATGACTGTGAGCCCACTTCAGAAGGGATCAGTCGCGCCACCACCAAGACCGTTGTGTACGCCTCGCTGGCAGTACTGGGCCTTGACTTCATTTTGACCGCCTTGATGTTTGGAGATTTCTGATGCAAAACCGCACTGTGGAAATCGGTGTCGGCCTTTTCTTGCTGGCTGGCATCCTGGCTTTACTGTTGCTGGCTCTTCGAGTCAGCGGCCTTTCGGCCAGCCCCACCGCCGATACTTATAAACTTTACGCATACTTCGACAATATCGCCGGTTTGACTGTCAGAGCTAAAGTGACCATGGCCGGTGTAACCATCGGCAAGGTCACGGCAATCGATCTGGACCGCGACAGCTTCACCGGGCGAGTGACCATGCAGTTGGACAAGAAGGTAGATAATCTGCCGACCGACTCCACTGCATCTATCCTCACTGCGGGGCTGCTGGGCGAGAAGTACATCGGTGTCAGCGTGGGCGGGGAAACAGCCCTGCTCAAGGATGGTTCGACCATCCACGACACGCAGTCGTCGCTGGTGCTTGAGGACCTGATCGGAAAATTTTTGCTCAATACGGTCAATAAAGACGCCAAATGAGGAATCTGTTCATGATCTCTACCTTGCGACGTGGCCTGCTGGTACTGCTTGCAGCACTGCCCTTGATGGCCAGCGCGGCAGGTTCTGCGCACGAACTGGTGCAGGACACCACCAGCAAGATGCTGGCTGACCTGACGGCCAATAAAGAACAGTACAAGCAGGATCCGAGCAAGTTTTACGACGCGCTCAATACCATTGTGGGCCCCGTCGTGGACGCCGAGGGTATTTCGCGCAGCATCATGACCGTCAAGTACTCGCGCAAGGCAACACCTGCGCAGATGCAGACGTTCCAGGAAAACTTCAAGAAAGGCCTGTTCCAGTTCTACGGCAACGCCCTGCTGGAATACAACAACCAGGGTATTACCGTCGCTCCAGCCGGTGACGAATCCGGTGATCGCACCAGCGTCAACATGAGCGTCAAGGGCAACAACGGCGCCGTTTACCCGGTGCAGTACACCCTGGAGAAGATCAACGGCGAGTGGAAACTGCGTAACGTGATCATCAACGGTATCAACATTGGCAAGCTGTTCCGTGATCAGTTCGCCGACGCGATGCAGCGCAATGGCAACGACTTGGACAAGACCATCAATGGTTGGGCCGGTGAAGTTGCCAAGGCCAAGGAAGAAACCGACAAAGCTGCCGGGAAGCCTGCGCAATGACCGAGTCGGCTATTCGTCTCGGCGACGCTGGCGAGTTGTTCCTCAGCGGTGTGCTGGATCACCGCACCGGGCCTGACCTGCGCAAGCAGGGTCAGGCGCTGATCAAGACCAGCACGGCTTCTGCGCTGGTGCTCGATTGCTCGGCGGTGACCAAGTCCAGCAGTGTCGGTTTGTCGTTGCTGTTGTGCTTCATGCGTGACGCCGAAGCGGCGAAAAAGCAGGTCAGCATCCGGGCTTTGCCCGAAGACATGCGTGAAATTGCCGAAGTTTCGGGTCTGACCGAGCTGCTGGCGCATCCTTAATACACATTATCATT
Organism: Pseudomonas sp. LG1E9; assembly: GCF_003290225.1. Taxonomy (NCBI): domain Bacteria; kingdom Pseudomonadati; phylum Pseudomonadota; class Gammaproteobacteria; order Pseudomonadales; family Pseudomonadaceae; genus Pseudomonas; species Pseudomonas sp. LG1E9. The sequence continues at coordinate 1,730,500 of NZ_CP029983.1, forward strand.
GAGGCCCCCCGTCAGAGTCCTGCTATGCGGGGTTCGCAGGCGCGGGGCTTTTTTGTATGATGTGCGACCCGTGCGCACTGGGCGCCGATAGAGGTTGATCATGCAGGCCCTAGAAGTTAAAAGCTTTCTCGAAGGAAAGCTGCCCGATACGAGCGTAGAAGTTGAGGGCGAAGGCTGCAATTTCCAGCTGAACGTGATTAGCGATGAACTGGCGGCATTGAGCCCAGTCAAGCGTCAGCAGCAGATCTATGCCCATTTGAACCCGTGGATCACCGATGGCAGCATCCATGCGGTCACTATGAAATTTTTCAGCCGCGCGGCCTGGGCCGAGCGCACCTGAGCCCCCAAGGCGTCGAGATTCTTATGGATAAATTGATTATTACCGGCGGTGCCCGCCTTGATGGCGAGATTCGCATTTCCGGTGCGAAAAACTCTGCCTTGCCGATCCTGGCAGCGACCCTGCTGTGCGATGGCCCGGTCACCGTGGCCAACCTGCCGCACCTGCACGACATCACCACCATGATCGAGCTGTTCGGTCGCATGGGCATTGAGCCGGTGATCGACGAGAAATTGTCCGTCGAAATCGACCCGCGCACCATCAAGACCCTGATCGCCCCGTACGAACTGGTGAAAACCATGCGTGCGTCGATTCTGGTACTCGGCCCTATGGTTGCTCGTTTCGGCGAAGCCGAAGTCGCCCTGCCTGGCGGTTGCGCCATCGGCTCGCGTCCAGTGGACCTGCACATCCGTGGCCTGGAAGCCATGGGCGCAGTCATTGACGTTGAAGGCGGCTACATCAAGGCCAAGGCACCGGAAGGCGGCCTGCGTGGCGCTAACTTCTTCTTTGATACCGTCAGCGTGACCGGTACCGAGAACATCATGATGGCCGCTGCCCTGGCCAAAGGCCGCAGCGTCCTGCAAAACGCCGCGCGCGAGCCTGAAGTAGTCGACCTGGCCAACTTCCTGAACGCCATGGGCGCCAAGGTAGCCGGTGCTGGTACCGACACCATCACCATTGATGGTGTAGAGCGTCTGCACACCGCCACCTATAAGGTCATGCCTGACCGCATCGAGACCGGTACCTACCTGGTTGCTGCCGCCGTTACCGGTGGTCGCGTCAAGGTCAAGGACACCGATCCGACCATCCTGGAAGCGGTCCTGGAAAAACTGCGCGAAGCTGGCGCTGAAATCACCACCGGCGAAGACTGGATCGAGCTGAACATGCACGGCAAGCGGCCAAAAGCCGTTAACGTGCGGACCGCTCCGTACCCGGCGTTCCCGACCGACATGCAAGCGCAGTTCATCTCGCTGAACGCGATTGCCGAAGGCACCGGTGCCGTGATCGAGACCATCTTCGAAAACCGCTTCATGCACGTGTACGAACTGCACCGCATGGGCGCGAAGATCCAGGTAGAAGGCAACACCGCCATCGTGACGGGCACCGAGAAGCTCAAGGGCGCGCCAGTCATGGCCACCGACCTGCGTGCATCGGCCAGCCTGGTGATCTCGGCGTTGATCGCTGAAGGTGACACCCTGATCGACCGCATCTACCACATCGACCGTGGTTACGAGTGCATCGAAGAAAAACTGCAGATGCTCGGCGCTAAAATCCGCCGCGTACCGGGCTAGTTGCTGTTTGTAGTGAGCGGGCTTGTCGAATCGTCGCACCGCCCGCGCTGGAGTGCGAAGCGCTCCCAAGATTTTTAGGGCCGCTTCGCAGCCCAGCGCGGGGCAAGCCCGCTCACTACAAATTAAAGAAGCAGTATGCTGAATTTGTTTCAAATCGAGGCTGTCATGGCCTCGATCTGCGTCTGGCGCCGTTTGCGACCGGACAGCAATAGCCTGATGAAGGACTGACGTTTCCCATGTTGACCATCGCACTGTCCAAGGGCCGCATCCTTGACGACACTTTGCCGCTTCTGGCTGAAGCGGGCATCGTGCCGACCGAGAATCCGGACAAGAGCCGCAAGCTGATCATCCCCACGACCCAGGAAGACGTTCGCCTGCTGATCGTGCGGGCTACCGACGTGCCGACCTATGTTGAGCATGGCGCGGCCGACCTCGGTGTCGCCGGTAAAGACGTGCTGATGGAATACGGTGGCCAGGGCCTGTACGAGCCGCTGGACCTGCGCATTGCCCTGTGCAAGCTGATGACCGCGGGCCGTGTCGGTGATGTCGAGCCCAAGGGCCGCCTGCGCGTGGCCACCAAGTTCGTCAATGTCGCCAAGCGTTACTACGCCGAGCAAGGCCGTCAGGTCGACATCATCAAGCTCTACGGCTCGATGGAGCTCGCGCCCCTGATCGGCCTGGCCGACAAGATCATAGACGTGGTCGACACCGGCAACACCCTGCGTGCCAACGGTCTCGAACCACAGGACTTCATCGCCGACATCAGCTCTCGCCTGATCGTCAACAAAGCGTCGATGAAGATGCAGCACGCTCGTATCCAGGCGTTGATCGACACCCTGCGCACCGCAGTGGAGTCTCGACACCGCGGTTGACCTACCCGCGTAGCTGAAGAGCTACGCCCGTCTATCCGCCTCATAGCCAGAATTCTCAGGTGCCCAAGCGGAAACGACTGCTAGTTTAGGGCGCCTGAGTTTTTGCCAATTCTATTGAGGCCCTCGCTATGACCACGTCCACCGCAATTGCCCGACTCAACGCTGCCGACCCGGATTTCGCCCATCATCTGGATCATCTGCTGAGCTGGGAAAGCGTGTCCGACGACTCGGTCAATCAGCGAGTACTCGACATCATCAAGGCCGTGCGCGAGCGCGGTGACACGGCGCTGGTGGATTTCACCCGCCAGTTCGACGGCCTGGACGTTGCTTCCATGTCCGACCTGATTCTGCCCCGCGAACGCCTGGAGCTGGCCCTGACGCGCATCACCGCGCCTCAGCGCGAAGCCCTGGAAGTCGCGGCGGCGCGTGTGCGCAGCTACCACGAAAAGCAGAAACAGGACTCCTGGAGCTACACCGAGGCCGACGGCACTGTGTTGGGCCAGAAGGTCACGCCGCTGGACCGTGCGGGGCTGTACGTCCCCGGTGGCAAGGCGTCGTATCCGTCATCGGTGTTGATGAACGCAATTCCAGCCAAGGTGGCCGGCGTGACCGAAGTGGTGATGGTCGTGCCAACCCCTCGCGGTGAAATCAACGAGCTGGTGCTGGCTGCGGCCTGCATCGCCGGTGTCGACCGCGTGTTCACCATCGGTGGCGCCCAAGCCGTCGCGGCCCTGGCCTATGGCACTGAAAGCGTGCCGAAGGTCGATAAAGTAGTCGGCCCCGGCAACATCTACGTGGCCACCGCCAAGCGCCATGTCTTTGGCCAGGTCGGCATCGACATGATTGCCGGCCCTTCGGAAATCCTCGTGGTGTGCGACGGCCAGACCGACCCGGACTGGATCGCCATGGACCTGTTTTCCCAGGCCGAGCACGACGAGGACGCCCAGGCGATTCTGGTCAGCCCGGATGCCGAGTTCCTCGACAAGGTGGCCGCCAGCATCGACAAGCTGCTGCCGACCATGGACCGCGCCGAGATCATCGAGAAATCGATCAATGGCCGTGGCGCGTTGATCCTGGTGCGCGACATGGAGCAGGCTATCGAAGTGGCCAACCGTATCGCACCAGAGCACCTGGAACTGTCCGTGGCCGATCCACAGGCCTGGCTGCCGTCGATTCGCCACGCCGGTGCGATCTTCATGGGGCGCCACACCAGCGAAGCCCTGGGTGACTACTGCGCCGGCCCGAACCACGTGCTGCCGACCTCCGGCACTGCGCGTTTCTCCTCGCCGCTGGGGGTGTATGACTTCCAGAAGCGTTCGTCGATTATCTTCTGCTCGCCTCAAGGGGCTTCCGAACTGGGTAAGACCGCGTCGGTGCTTGCTCGTGGTGAGTCGTTGAGCGCACACGCCCGTAGTGCCGAATACCGAATCCTCGAAGAGAAGGGTAACTAAGTCATGAGCAAATTCTGGAGCCCCTTCGTCAAGGACCTCGTGCCTTACGTACCCGGCGAACAGCCAAAGCTGACCAAGCTGGTCAAGCTCAACACCAATGAAAACCCCTACGGCCCGTCGCCCAAGGCGCTGGCCGCGATGCAGGCCGAGTTGAACGACAACCTGCGCCTGTACCCGGACCCCAACAGCGACCTGCTCAAGCAGGCCGTGGCCAAGTACTACGGGGTCGACGCTGGCAAGGTGTTTCTCGGCAACGGCTCGGATGAAGTGCTCGCGCACATCTTCCACGGCCTGTTCCAGCACGACCTGCCGCTGCTGTTCCCGGACATCAGCTACAGCTTCTACCCGGTATACTGCGGCCTCTACGGCATCCAGTCCGACCCGGTGCCACTGGATGAGCAGTTCCAGATTCGTGTAGCGGACTACGCCAAGCCTAACGGCGGGATCATCTTCCCCAACCCCAACGCGCCGACTGGCTGCGTGCTGGCGCTGGACGCGGTGGAGCAGCTCCTCAAGGCCAGCCCGGATTCGGTGGTCGTGGTCGATGAAGCCTATATCGACTTCGGTGGCGAAACCGCCATCAGCCTGGTGGATCGCTACCCGAACCTGCTGGTGACCCAGACCCTGTCCAAATCGCGCTCGCTGGCCGGTTTGCGCGTGGGCCTGGCCGTGGGCCACCCGGACCTGATCGAGGCGTTGGAGCGGGTCAAGAACAGCTTCAACTCCTATCCGCTGGACCGCCTGGCGATTGTCGGTGCGGCGGCGGCGTTTGAGGATCGTGAGTACTTCGAGAGGACGTGCCGGTTGGTCATCGACAGTCGTGAGCAGATGGTTGCGCAACTGGAAGGTAAAGGCTTTGAAATGTTGCCGTCAGCGGCCAACTTTATCTTTGCTCGTCACCCCAAGCACGATGCTGCCGGCCTGGCGGCCAAATTGCGTGAGCAAGGGGTGATCGTGCGGCACTTCAAGCAGGAGCGGATTGCCCAGTTCCTGCGGATCAGCATTGGTACGCCGGAGCAGAACCAGGCGCTGATCGATGGCTTGGGTGAGCTCTAAGCCACACTGAAGATGTAAAAATGTGGGAGGGAGCAAGCTTCCTCCCACATTTGGTTTTGCGTTGGCAGTTAAAGCAGCGGTTCGTCAGGCTTCTTGTTCTTCCAGCCATCATTGCCCGGCAGCAGCAGGTTCAAAGCAATCGCTACGACCGCACACAAGGCGATGCCCTTCAGGCCGAAGTCGTTCGGACCTGTACCGGTTCCCACCAATACCCCGCCAATCCCGAACACCAGGGTCACCGACACAATCACCAGATTGCGCGCCTCGCCCAGGTCGATCTTGTGGCGGATCAGTGTGTTCATCCCTACCGCAGCAATCGAGCCGAACAGCAGGCACAAGATTCCGCCCATTACCGGGATGGGAATGCTCTGCAGCAATGCACCGAACTTGCCGATGAATGCCAGGCTGATGGCAAACACTGCCGCCCAGGTCATGATTTTCGGGTTGTAGTTCTTGGTCAGCATTACCGCGCCAGTCACTTCGGCGTAGGTGGTGTTCGGCGGGCCGCCAAACAGGCCGGCTGCCGTGGTGGCGATACCGTCACCGAGCAGCGTGCGATGCAGGCCGGGCTTTTTCAGGTAGTCGCGACCGGTCACGCTGCCGACTGCAATCACGCCACCGATGTGTTCGATCGCCGGGGCCAGTGCCACCGGGACGATGAACAGGATCGCCTGCCAGTTGAATTCCGGCGCGGTGAAGTGGGGCAGGGCGAACCAGGGCGCGGCGGCAATCTTGGCCGTGTCGACCACGCCAAAGTAGAACGCCATGGCAAATCCCACCAACACACCGGAGATGATCGGCACCAGGCGGAAAATACCTTTGCCGAACACCGCCACGATCAACGTGGTGAGCAGCGCCGGCATCGAGATCAGCATGGCCGTCTTGTAGGGGATCAGTTCGGCGCCGTCGCCACCTTTACCCATCGCCATGTTAGCGGCGATCGGTGCCATGGCCAGGCCAATGGAGATGATCACCGGGCCGATGACCACGGGCGGCAGCAGGCGGTCAATGAAACCGGTGCCCTTGATCTTCACCGCAGCGCCGAGAAACGTGTAGACGAAACCGGCGGCCATCACCCCGCCCATCGTCGCGGCAAGGCCGAACTGATCCTTGGCGAGAATGATTGGCGTGATAAACGCAAAGCTCGATGCCAAAAACACCGGCACCTGCCGCCCCGTCACCACCTGGAACAACAGCGTGCCCAGGCCTGCGGTGAACAGTGCGACGTTTGGATCAAGGCCTGTGATCAGCGGCATCAACACCAGCGCGCCAAATGCTACGAAGAGCATTTGTGCGCCAGACAGGATCTGGCGCCAAAGCGGGTCGTTGAATTCATCCTGCATGCTCACGCGTCCTTCTGCTTGGTGCCGAAGATCTTGTCACCGGCGTCGCCCAGGCCTGGGATGATGTAGCCGTGTTCATTCAGGCGCTCATCGATGGACGCGGTGTAGATCTGCACGTCCGGGTGCGCTTTCTCGACAGCGGCGATGCCTTCGGGCGCGGCGACCAGCACCATGGCGCGGATGTCCCGGCAACCGGCTTTTTTCAGCAGGTCAATAGTGGCAACCATGGAGCTTCCGGTGGCGAGCATCGGATCGATGATCATGGCCAGGCGTTCGTTGATTTCCGGAACGAGTTTTTCCAGGTAGGTGTGAGCCTGCAAGGTTTCTTCGTTGCGGGCCACGCCCACGGCGCTGACCTTGGCGCCCGGAATCAGGCTGAGGACGCCTTCGAGCATGCCGATACCGGCGCGCAGGATCGGCACCACGGTGATTTTCTTACCGGCGATTTTTTCTACCTGTACGGGACCGGCCCAACCGGGGATCTCGTAGGTTTCCAGCGGCAGGTCCTTGGTGGCTTCGTAAGTGAGCAACGCTCCGACTTCCTGAGCAAGCTCACGGAAGTTCTTCGTGCTAATGTCGGCGCGGCGCATAAGGCCGAGCTTGTGCTGGATCAGCGGGTGGCGGATCTCGCGAGTGGGCATGGGAAAGGCTCCGGCGGCGGGCAAAAAAACCGGCCTAGATTAATCTATCCGAGGGTGTTGTCCTATAGACATCTAGTACGTTAGTCCATTAAGGCTTGCTCGGAGCGCATGAGAAGCGTACCTTCGCCCGCTTTTCTTGCCACAGCACCCCTTTGGAGAGCGCCATGTCCGCTGATCTTGAGCATATCCGTCAAATCATGCGTGAGGCTGATTGCCTGTACACCGAAGCGCAAGTCGAAGCTGCGATCGCCAAGGTCGGCGCCCACATCACCCGCGAAATGGCCGACACCAATCCGGTGGTCTTCTGCGTGATGAACGGCGGCCTGATTTTCGCCGGCAAATTGCTCACCCACCTGCAATTCCCGCTGGAAGCGTCCTACCTGCACGCGACCCGCTATCGCAACGAAACCACCGGCGGCGACCTGTTCTGGAAAGCCAAGCCGGAAGTCTCGTTCATTGACCGCGACGTGCTGATCATCGACGACATCCTCGACGAAGGTCACACCCTGGGCGCGATCATCGACTTCTGCAAACACGCCGGCGCGCGCAAAGTGCACACCGCCGTGCTGATCGACAAAGACCACGACCGCAAGGCCCGTCCGGACCTGAAAGCCGATTACGTCGGTCTGCCATGCATTGACCGCTACATCTTCGGTTACGGCATGGACTATAAAGGCTACTGGCGCAACGCCAATGGGATCTACGCCGTCAAAGGCATGTGACCCAGGCCCGGCGCAGGGTTGTCATGCTATCGTGCGTGGCCCCCGCGCCTGGAGCTGTACATGAGCCTGTTGATTCGCACGTGCGCCGTCCTGGCGCTGACCCTGAGTTTGCCCCTGGCCGCCGCTCCGGCGCCGATGCATGCTCAATTCCTGCCGCCGGATGACCTGACGCTGCGCACTGAAACCCCTGACCAGCAGCAGTTGCTGCAAGTCACCGAGTACGCGGTGGTGGTGGGCAACCAGCGCCAATCCAACCAGCAACCGATCCCGGTGACGTCGCCGTTGATGATCCGCCTCAAGGGCAAGTCCCTGAACAAAGGCGCGATAATCAGCCAGGTGGTGCTCAATTTCGATGCCGAAAGCAAAAGCCTGAAAAAGCCGGTGTTTGATGACAAGAGCAAGACGCTGACGCTGTCGTATCCGGTGGCCCAATACCGGGTGATCGTCGATTTGCTGCGCAATGACACGGTGTATGTGCAGTTCCTCAGTTATGCCAACGGGCATATCTGGGCGGACCTGCACACCGGTGCAGTCCGCACCAAATAATCAAAACACCTTGGATCTCCACTGCTTTCGGAGCTTGCGTCACACAGGTAGACTTCAAATCCCGTGTAAATGTCTGCAGGCTGGAGTCGGTAATGCGTAAAGATAAGAAACAGGTGATTGGTGACGAGATCGGCGACGATCAGATCAAGTTGTTCCTGGACTTCGAGCCGGTTGACGCGACTTCACCGTCCCTGCACAAACTGATCAAGGCCTACCGTGGCCTGCGCATCGACGATTTCGAGCGGTTCCTGGGCTTTTTCAAGGAAGCCGGGCTGGACCTGGATGGCAAGGATGAGCATGGCCAGACGTTTGTTGATCTGATCAAGGACCAGCGCAATGCGCCTGAGTACATAGAGCTGATCGAAAACGCCCGCGGCTGATTTTCCCCAGCCATAAAAAAACGCCCCGGGGGGGCGTTTTTTTTATGGCAGCAATGCCTCAAGCGTAGCTTTCGGCCTCGTTGCTTTGTTCCACCAGCTCCAGGCTGATGTTGTTCTGCGTGTTGATCTTGCGATACAGCTCGGCGTCGGTCTCCAGGACTTTCTCCCGTGCCGGGAAGATCTCGTGCAGCTTGGCTGCCCACTCACCCGCAGCCTTGGCCGGGAAGCAACGTTCAATCAGCTCCAGCATGATCGAAACGGTCACCGAAGCGCCCGGAGAAGCGCCCAGCAGCGCTGCCAGGGAGCCGTCCTTGGCCGCGACCAGCTCGGTGCCGAATTGCAGCACGCCGCCTTTTTTCGGGTCTTTCTTGATGATCTGTACCCGTTGGCCGGCCACTTCCAGGCGCCAGTCTTCGGCTTTCGCCTCAGGGTAGAAGCGACGCAGGGATTCCAGGCGCTGCTCCATGGATTGGCGCACTTCGCTGACCAGGTACTTGGTCAGGTCCATGTTGTCGCGGGCCACGGCCAGCATCGGGCCGATGTTGCCGGCACGAATCGACATCGGCAGGTCAAGGAACGAGCCGTGCTTGAGGAACTTAGTGGTAAAGCCGGCGTAGGGCCCGAACAGCAGGGATTTCTTGCCATCCACCACGCGGGTGTCGAGGTGCGGCACCGACATCGGTGGCGAACCGACGGCGGCCTGGCTGTAGACCTTGGCCTGGTGGTGCTTGACCACTTCCGGGTTGTCACAACGCAGCCACTGGCCACTGACCGGGAAGCCGCCAAAACCTTTGCTTTCTTCGATGCCCGAGGCTTGCAGCAACGGCAGGGCCGCACCACCGGCACCGAGGAACACGAACTTGGCGTCCACTTCACGGCTGGTGCCGCTGTTGACGTCCTTGATGCTCACGGTCCAGCCGGCGCCGTTGCGCTTGAGACCGGTGACGCGCTTGCTGTACTTGACCTGGGCATCCGGGGAGCTGGTCAGGTGGCCGAGCAATTGGTTGGTCAGGGCGCCGAAGTTGACGTCGGTGCCGTTCATGACGCGAGTGGCGGCGATTTTTTCGTCAAGCGGGCGGCCTGGCATCATCAGCGGCATCCACTCAGCCATTTCGCCGCGGTCTTCGGTGTAGTGCATGTCCGAAAACGCATGGTGCTGGCTGAGGGATTCAAAGCGCTTCTTGAGGAAAGACACGCCTTTGTCGCCCTGCACGAAGCTCAGGTGCGGCACCGGGCTGATAAAGGACTTGGACGAGCCAAAGGTGCCTTTTTTGGTCAGGTACGCCCAGAACTGCTTCGACACCTCGAACTGGGTGTTGATGTGCACGGCTTTCTTGATGTCGATGGAGCCATCGGCGGCCTGGGGCGTGTAGTTCAGCTCACACAGCCCGGCGTGGCCGGTACCGGCGTTGTTCCACGGGTTGGAACTCTCCGCGGCACCCGAATCCATCAGCTCAACGACTTCCAGCTTGAGGCCGGGGTCGAGCTCTTTGAGCAATACGGCCAGGGTGGCACTCATGATGCCGGCCCCTACCAGTACTACGTCGACTGCTTCGTTATGCGCCATTTAACGCGTCTCCAAAATCTGCAGCACCAAATTGACGGCATGGCTGCCAGGAGTGACGGGGCGGTTCACGTGTTGCCCCAGGTTACCCATGGCCAGGATCGCCATGTCCGTTTCGCAATTCTTTGCAACGTCAGCGCACGCTTCCTGCCTGCCTCATTCGCCTATGAACGCATTCATGGGCGCCTGTGGCAATTCGACTTATGGTCAAAGCGTGCAATTCGTGCAATCAATCCGTAGCGGACAGGCTCAAGCTCCGGTGATTGAGGAATACTCGGTCCTGTGTGATTGGGCTGTTCCAGACGCTGATGGTGCTTGTACAAACGCCAAACTATTCATTTGCTCGCCACACTCTTGTGAAGTTGTGAAAACCCGTTTTTTCACGCTCTTTTGAAGACGTGAACCTCAAAAAAGGGCTGCCGCGGGCTGGCACAGTGGCCGGGCGCAATGGCAGCTCTGGCAGATTCGGTAGAGGCGGGTGGTTTGCAAAGGAAACAGCAAGCGCGCCAGCTTCACTCGATCTGTGTGGGCGGCTCTCTGTGGGCGATTCTTGGGGGGTTAATACCGAGGCATTAACGTGCTGCGAGGCCCGATCAGGAGACGTCCTTATAATCGGGGGGAGATTGTAGCGAAGAACGTCAGGGAAATGGGCGTGTTTTATGACTTTTATTAGGTATTCGGTCAGGCGGCCAACGGCTGGTGACGTGGCGACCGCACAGGACGTGGGCTTACACGGGCACGGGCGGGGAGCGGGTGATGCATCCAGCTCAGGCGGATTTCATCGATTTCCACCCAACCGTCGCCCACAGGCGCCTGGCTGCATTCCTTGAACGCCTGGCAACGGCCTTGTGCATCGAGCCGGGCGAACTGACGAAGGGCCGGCTTGCGGGTAAACAGTGACCAGAGAAATTGCATGGCGAGAGCCCTCCTGAGATTGAGGCTAAGCATGCCGTGTGGGGATGACGAGTCGATGTAACGGCTATGACATATCAATGACAGCGAACCGCTGCCGAGGCGACGAGTCATAGGTTGTAACTGACGCTAGTTCCCTGCGGGGGCGCCCCGCTATACTGCCGGCCTGTCGGTACCTGATTTCTGGAGAGAAGCGCATGTTGCAACGCCTGTTGTTCGGTTTGATCACTGTGACCAGTTTGACCTTGGTTGGCTGCGCCAACAGCCCGCAACAACTGAGCCCACAACCGAAGCTCACCACGCAGTTGGCCCCGGTAGGTCACGGTCAGCCGGTGTCGGTGCGTGTCGTGGATGGTCGTCCTTCGCCTACGTTGGGCTCTCGCGGTGGCCTGTACCCGGAGACCGCGCTTATCTCGGTGACTGGCCAGGACGTGCTGCCCAAGTTGCAGGCCCAGGCCGAAGCGGCCGTGCGCCTGCTGGGCTTCACGCCGAGCGCCAACGCACCAGGCGCTCCTCAGCTGACCATCACCTTGGCGGAACTGAAGTATCAGTCGCCTAAAGAAGGCCTGTACGTGACTGAAGCTGCCATCGGCGCAACGTTCAAGTCCGACGTCACCGCCGGTACCCGTCGCTACAGCGGCCGCTACGGCGCATCGTTGAACCAGCGCTTCGGCATGTCGCCGAACCAGGAAACCAACACCAAGCTGGTCAGCGATGTCCTGAGTGACGCCTTGACCCGCCTGTTCAAGGACCCAAGCATCGGTTCCTTGCTCAGCGCGCAGTAACTGTCCAGATTAAGACCGGGCTCAGTGATGAGCCCGGTTTTTTTTCGTCTTCAGTTTCACGCGGCAGTGTCGATACAGAAGTCCAGCATGCTCACCCCGGTCAACAGATCGGCCTCCGGCAAGTCCGCATGCTGGTGCCCGCCAAGGGCGCAATACACCAGCCAATGGCGGTCCTGCACGTTGAACGCAAGGCCGCCGACCAGCGCCTCTTGCTCATCGCTTTGGGCAATCAGATACAGCCGATCCTGGTTGTGCGCGTGCAGCATGACAAGCTCCCGAACGTTCGAAGGGCAACAGAGTGGCTTGTTAAGGTGACGTTCAGGTGACGCTGTAAATTACTGGATACATTAACCGTCCATGGGGGATGGAGTGTTTTAGGCGCTGGAGGCCACTGTCCGTTTATGTAGGTATCTGCACGGATACCCAGACACTGTTTTCCTGAGGTTTGTGATGGCGCTGCCCGCACTATTGATCAATGCTGTGGCTTTATTGGTAGCCTGCCCCGGTGCGGCGCTTCTGTTCATTACCCGCCTGCGCGAACAACGCGCCATGGCCGAGTTGACCGCACAAAGCGAAGACCGGGCCATCGATCAGCCCATGCTGTTCCTGGATGTGCGCACCGAACGGGCGCATCGGGTGGCTTACCGGATCGGCTTCGCCTGTCTGGGGCTGGGGCTGGCCATATCCTGGCTCAGCACCCGAATCTAAAAAACCGCCCCTTCCCACATTTTTGATCGGTGTTCAGAGAGGGATTCCGGCCTTCACCCGATACTGATTGCGCACCGGCGTCGCATATTGCACCACCAGAAATGGCCGGTGTTCCTCCGGGCATTCATTCAGGCGCCGCTCCCACTCGGCCTTCGCCTTGGCCAGTTCATCCGCCGGGAACACCTCGGCCGCCTTTGGCACCTGTAATTGCGGGTCGGCGTCGCTCCATTGGGCATACGCCAGGTAGTGCACTGGGAACAGCCGATAACCGCCGAGAATCTGTCGATCCATTTCCACGGCCAGCACTTTGGTGTCTTCGAAGCGCTCGGTAATCGGCGGCGCGAAGTTGATGTGTACGCGGCCTTTGTAGCCGGTAATGCCCAGCGCAATGCTCACGTCATCTTCACCCTGCGCCTTGACGTAGGTGCCGGTGGTGGCGCGGATATACAGCTCGCGGGCCTTGGCCGTATCGCACGGGTCGTACTCGTAGCTGATGGACACCGGGGTCAGGTTCAGCGACTGGATCACCTCGGCAAACGGTTCGTCCTTGCGGCTGACGTGGAACATCTTGAGGATCGCCGACTCGGTGCGGTCATCCCCATCCTTGGCACGACCTTCGGCCTGGGCGATCCAGATCGACTGGCAGTCGTTGCGGATCGAATGGTTGATGTAGGCCGACAGCAAGTTGAACGCGGCCATCTTCTCCTTTCGCCCGGTGATCGAGCGGTGCACGATGAAGCTCTTGTTCAGGCGCATCAGGTCGCTGACAAACGGCTTTTGCAGCAGGTTGTCGCCGATGGCGATACGCGGCGTCGGCAGGCCGGCGTGGTACACGGCGTAGTTGACGAAGGCCGGGTCCATCACGATGTCGCGGTGGTTGGCCAGAAACAGGTAGGCACTGCCCGACTTGAGTTGCTCGACGCCGCTATAGGTCACGCCGTCGGTCGCCCGGTCAATGGTATGGTCGACGTAATACTCGACTTTGTCCTGCAGCGTCGCCACGGTGGTGACACCAGCGAACTCACGGCGTAGTTTGCGGGCGATCATCGGCTTGAGCAGCCAGCCCAGGGCGCCGGCAAAGCGCGGGAAGCGGAAGTGGGTCAGGATGTCCAGAAAGGCCTTGTCACTGAACAGCCGGTCCAGCACTGCCGGGACTTCGCTGTCGTTGTAAGGTCGGATGGTATCGAATTCGCCCATCATGCTCTCTTGTTAGAAACGGCTAGGGTAAGTAAAGGAAATACCAGGGCGCGGTACGGGTAATTGGCCCGGCCGGACAATAGCCCTGTAAATAGACCGGCGATTATACGCACAAGTCACTTGGGAGACTGCGATGCTGGAAACTGCGACCTACGATTGTCCTTATTGTGGTGAAGAGGTCGAGACGACGGTGGACTTGTCCGGCGGTGATCAGGTTTACATAGAAGACTGTCAGGTGTGTTGCAGGCCGATCACGTGCAACCTGCAGGTGCATGGTGATGAGTGGATGCTCGAAACCCGCAGCGAAAACGAATAACAGGCAAACCTATGCAGCGAATCTACGAACCGGAAAACCTGATGGAAGGCGAGTTGCTGCAACAAATGCTCGCCAGCGAGGGCATCGAGGCGCACTTGGTGGGGCGGCATTTGCTCGGCGGCACCGGCGAGCTGCCGATTTTCGGCCTGCTGGGGCTGGAGGTGGACAACGACCGGGCCGTGGATGCCCGCGAGCTGATCACCACCTACATCGGTGCACAGCCCGTGCCCGGCGATGAACCCGACAGCTTCCCTGACGTGCTGGTCTGTTAGGCTGTCGGCCGGTTTACCCAAGAGTCGTGTTGCCCCATGTGTGGACGTTATGCCCTGTTTCGCTGGAATCCTGCCTTTGCGGCCTTGCCGGGGTTTCCCGTCGACCAGCAGGCCCAGTGGAACATCTCCCCGAATGATTCGGTGCTCATCCAGCGCCTGAACGACGGCCAGCGCACCCTGGCCCGCGCCCGTTGGGGCCTTACGCCGCCCTGGCTGACTGACCTTTCCCGCACACCGGCCCACGCCCGCGCCGAAACCCTGGCCGAGCAGCCGATGTTCCGCGAAGCCTTCCGCCAGCGTCGCTGCCTGCTGCCGGCCAACGGCTTTTATGAATGGCGCGGTACCCAGCGCAAACGCCCCTATTGGCTGACGCCGGGGGAGGGCTCCACGTTGTTTTTTGCGGCGATCTGGGAGGCCTATCCGGTGCAGGAGCAAGTGTGGCTGAGCACTGCTGCGGTGACGCAGGCCGCCCAGAGCCAGCGCCGGCCGTTGATCCTGGACGCGGCTGGGCAGGCCGCCTGGCTTGATCCCGAAACGCCGTTGCATGTGCTGCAAAGCTTGCTGGCCAGTGAGCCCGTCGCGCTGCGCGAGCGTGTCCTGGCCAACATGGTCAACGATCCCAAGCTCAACGGGCCGGAGTGCCTGACGCCGGCCTGAACCTGAAGGCCGCTGTGGGATGTATCTGAAAATCAGCGGTTAAGCGTCTGTTGTATCTGGCGCCGATACAAATGAGCGCCTACGATACGCGCGATGTTTTATGGGTGTTTTTCAGGGAGCGAGTGTTGATGAAAAAAACAGTGGCGGTAAGCGTATTGGCGGCGGCAATGTTGCTGGCAGGGTGTCAGTCGGTCAATACCACCAGCGGTGGCGCCGTTGGGGTTGAGCGCAAGCAGTACATGTTCAGCATGCTGTCGAGTCAGGAAGTCGACCAGATGTATGCCCAGTCCTACCAGCAGACCTTGGGTGAAGCCAGTACCAAAGGCCAGTTGGACAAGACCAGTGCCAACGCCAAGCGTGTGCAGGCTATCGCCAAGCGTTTGATCGCCCAGGCGCCCACCTTCCGCCCTGACGCAGCGCAGTGGAAGTGGGAAGTGAATTTGATCAAGAGCGATGAGATGAACGCCAACTGCGGGCCAGGCGGCAAGATCTTTGTGTACAGCGCATTGATCGACAATCTCAAGTTGACGGATGACGAGTTGGCAGCGGTGATGGGCCATGAGATCGCCCATGCCTTGCGCGAGCACGGCCGTGAGGCAATGTCCAAGGCGTATGGTATCGAGATCGCCAAGCAGGGCGCCGGTGCGTTGTTCGGCTTGGGCCAGGACAGCCTGGCACTGGCCGACACCGTGGCCAACTACGGCATGACTTTGCCGAACAGCCGCAGCAATGAAAACGAGGCAGACCTGATTGGCCTGGAGCTGTCAGCCCGCGCCGGCTACAACCCGAACGCTGCCATCACGCTGTGGAACAAGATGGCCAAGGCTTCGGAAGGTTCGCCGCCGGAATTCATGAGCACTCACCCCGCGTCCGACAGCCGGATTGCCTCGTTGCAGGCGGCGATTCCGAAGGTGATGCCGCTCTACCAGCAGGCCAAGAAGTCCTAAGGCTTGATGAGGATCTAAATGTGAGAGGGGGCTTGTCCCCCTCCCATATTTGATTGGGTTTGCAGGCTTGGATCCTTAGATCCAGCCACTGCTTTGCATGGCCTTGTACACCGCGACAATCGCCAACACAAAGAACGCCGTCGCCGCCAGTCGACGAATCATCGTCAGTGGCAGTTTCTCCGCCGCAAAATTCCCCGCCAGAACCACCGGCACGTTGGCAATCAACATGCCCAGGGTGGTGCCGATAATCACCAGCCACAGCTCCGGGTACTGCGCGGCGAGCATCACCGTGGCGATCTGGGTCTTGTCACCGATTTCCGCCAGGAAAAACGCAATCAGCGTGGTCAGGAATGGCCCGAACTTGCGTGTGGTGCTGGCTTCGTCGTCATCGAGTTTGTCCGGCACCAGGGTCCATAGGGCGGTGGCGCAGAAGCTCGCCGCGAGGATCCAGTGCAACACCGCGTCGGAGAAGAAACTGCCAAACCAGGCACCCACGGCACCGGCGGCCGCATGGTTGGCCAGGGTCGCGGCGACGATGCCAGCGATGATGGGCCAGGGCTTGCGAAAGCGAGCAGCGAGAATGAGCGCGAGCAGTTGCGTCTTGTCGCCGATTTCGGCCAAGGCAACGATTGCGGTAGGAACGAGTAATGAATCCAGCATCAGGTAAGTTTCCAGGGGCGGGTCGACACGGCTATGACACGTACAGCCTTCCCGCCCCGGGTAAGGTGTGCGTGTCATAGGTCTTGTCAAACCCCGGTCCGTCTGTGCGGACTCCTGGGTCGCATACGCCATGGTCTGTTGACCAAGTATGTTGACGTATGCCGGACGAGCGTGGTGCTCGTGGGAGACTACTCCCCTAGGACGGAGCGGATTCTGCCTAGGCAAAATCCATTCGGCAAGCCTTCTTTTTCAAAGCGCCATCAGGGGCGCTTGGCACGGTAGATGCGAAAACCATTGCCCTCAGCCTTGATCGCACACACGCCCAAATGCTCTTCGATCAGCGGCTGGTACTTCAGGAAGCTGTTGGCAACCAGCCGAATTTCGCCACCTTTTGCCAGGTGTTTCGCCGCTTTTCGCAGCAGGTTCTCGGTAGCGAAATAATCGGTGTGCACCCCGACATGGAACGGTGGGTTGCTCAGAATCGCGTTCAAGCCCATCGGTGCAGCATCGATGCCATCACCGGTCAGCACCTCGGCCTCCAGGCCGTTGGCAGCCAGTGTCAGGCGGCTGCTGGCGGCGGCGAAGGCGTCGACATCCAGCATCGTCACGCTGTTGTGCGGGTAGCGACGTTTCACCGCAGCCCCCAACACGCCTGCGCCGCAACCGAAGTCCAGCAGATGGCCGCTCGGCAGTTTGTCCAAATGCTCCAGCAGCAACTCGGTACCACGGTCCAGGCGACCATGGCTGAACACCCCCGGCAGGCTCACGACTTTGAGCGGGCCTTCGGCCAGCGGCACTTCAAACACTTGCGCCAGGCTTTCCAGTTCCACCGCGTGCGGCGCGTTAGCCACGGTGATCTGCCACAGCTGGCAGTGCCGTGCATTGTCGAGCTTGCGCGGTTTGCCGAACGGGATCATCTGTTTGGCGGCGCTTTCGATACCGCTTTTTTTCTCGCCGACCAGAAACAGCTCGGCGCCGGGCAGGCGTGCGGCGACGGCGTTGAGCAGGTAATCGGTGAGGTCCTTGGACTTGGGCAGGAAGATCACCGCAGCGTCGAACTCACGCTCCGGCACGTTCACGCCAAATTGGCTGCGCTCGGGGAACCGCGCATCAAGCGCTGCCTGATCGCCGGCATGCCAGCACCAGGCGTGGGCGTTGGGCAGGCGGCCCAGCAGGTCGTCGGCGGGCAAGCCCACCAGCAACAGGTTGCCTTGAAAAAGTTCGGCCTGACGAAGCAGTACTTCACTGCGCGGATCCATGGTCTGCTCCTTGAAAAGGGGCGCAGTTTATCAACTGACGACGCGCAGCGGGGCGCCGCTGAAAAAGCCCAGGGCGTTTTCCGTCAGTTGGCCGACGATGCGCTGCCGCGCTTCGCGACTGCCCCAGGCATTGTGCGGGGTGACGATCAGCCGGGGAATGTCATCAGCCAGCAACGGGTTGCCGTTGACCGGTGGCTCCACACTCAGCACATCGGTGGCTGCGCCGCCCAAGTGACCGCTGCGCAAGGCATCCGCCAGCGCCTGTTCGTTGATCAAACCACCGCGTGCAGTATTGACCACCAACGCGCCGGGCTTGAGCAGTGCGAGTTCGCGGGCGCCGATAAAGTCGCGGGTATGCTCGTTGAGTGGGCAATGCAAGGTAAGGGCGTCGACCTGCCTGAGCAGCTCATCCAGAGGTACACGGTCTGCACGGGCAGGGCGACCCGGAATCGCGCCAAGCAGTACGCGCATGCCAAACGCTTCGGCCAGCCGGGCTACCGCGCCGCCCAGTTCGCCGTGGCCCAGCAGGCCGAGGGTCTTGCCTTCCAGCTCGACGATAGGATGGTCGAGCAGGCAGAACTGCTTGGCCTGTTGCCATTTGCCGGCGGCCACATCCCGTTGATAGTCCTTCAGGCGCGTCGCCAGGTTCAGCAGCAGCATGATCGTATGCTGCGCCACCGATGGCGTACCGTAGCCCTGGCAATTGCTCACGGTGATGCCCTGGGCGCGGGCGGCCTCAAGGTCGACGTTGTTGGTGCCGGTGGCCGATACCAGGATCAACTTGAGTTCCGGGCAGGCCGCCAGGGTTTCGCTGTTGAGGACGATCTTGTTACTGATGACCACCTGCACACCTTGCAGGCGCTCAATCACATTCTGCGGCGTGGTGTCCGAGTACAACTGCAGGTCGCTGAAGCAGTCTCTTAGACCGCTGAGGTCGAGGTCCCCCAGGTCCAGGGAAGGGTGATCAAGGAAGACGGCGCGGCGATTGTTCGTCATCAACTGTACCTTTTGCGACAGGGTTCGAAGGCGTAATCTGCCGAGCCTATCAGATGAAATAATCCGTTACTTAATGGAGTGAGTATGTACGTCGCCGAGTTTTTGACCGTGGCCCTGATCCACCTGTTGGCAGTGGCCAGCCCAGGCCCGGATTTCGCCGTGGTAGTACGCGAAAGCGTGACCCATGGCCGTCGCGCCGGCACCTGGACCGCACTGGGTGTGGGCTCGGCGATTTTCCTGCACGTGGGTTACTCGTTGCTGGGGATCGGCTTGATCGTGTCCCAGTCCATTGTGCTGTTCAATGCACTGAAATGGGCGGCGGCCGCGTACCTGCTGTATATCGGCTTCAAAGCCCTGCGCGCGCAGCCGGCCAAGCCCGCCGCCGAGGGCGAATTGCACCGTGAAGCGGGCGAGCGCACACCACGCGGCGCGTTTACTGCGGGCTTTGTGACCAATGGTTTGAACCCTAAGGCCACGTTGTTCTTCCTGTCGCTGTTCACCGTGGTGATCAACCCGCACACGCCGCTGGCCGTACAGGCGGGTTACGGTGTGTACCTGGCGGTGGCGACGGCGTTGTGGTTCTGCCTCGTGGCCATGCTGTTCAGCCAACAGCGCGTGCGCGCCGGGTTTGCGCGGATGGGGCATTGGTTTGATCGGACCATGGGGGCGGTTTTGATTGTGATTGGGGTGAAGTTGGCGTTTACCAGTATGAAGTGAGTCGAACTCTCTACGATAGATTAAGGTGGACTAGGGTGTTCTTTTTGGCGGAATCGAACGGTCCCGACAGCCGAACTCTGCATGGTCGACCTCATCACTTCCATACCACAGGGAACTCAACTTCGCGTAAGGGGTGAAAACTGCTCGGCAAGGGTTGCGTGAGCCCCTTATTCGTTGTCCTTTCACGGGAAATCCGCCCGTCAGCACCGACCAGTCGATAGTCATATATCGGCAGAGCATTACCCCACTCATCCACAATGAGGTACTGCCCGAAACCATGCTTTTCAGGGGACGGAATCCACTCGGGTAATAACCGTGGGCGACGGTCTGGACATCTTTCGTATTGCCAAACCGATAAACATTCACGGGCGCGTCCTGTGCGCAGGCTTTGTAGTTTCCAGAAGTCTGGCTTCGATTGACCATCAGCTACGACGCTGCCGTCGGGATAGGTGAAAACGGTGTAGTTTCCCTCTTTTTTTTCCTTTGGCCCCGCCGAATAGACGACGAAATCCGGGTGTATGACCGGTTCGAAATATACTTGCCGCGCCTGTAAAGCCCGATAACTAAGGTAGATGCTGCCCTCGCCGGTCAAGCCCACAGTTTTTTTATAAGGTCCCAAAAACTCTTCATCGACCCAAGGGTAGTAATCCTTCTTGATCGTCAGATCACCATCAACCTTGAAATCAGCTCCTCCCCGTGGTGAGTCGTTGTAGTCAAATATCACGACCACACCGCCACCTCCTCCAGCGCTCACGTTCTCGCCAAAACGCGTTGGATCGGCATACTCCACACCAAAGGTCACATTCGCCAAATGCCAGCGACACGCCCCTCCACCATCTTTTGGCAGCTCCACCTGGTAAAGATCGCTCTCTCCTTGACGCTCCAGTTCCTTGTAAACCGACTGATGCCCATCCCGTTCCATACGTTGGCCGCTGGGGCCGCGTCTGATGCTCTTACAGATGGGCGAGCGATACATCACCCACATGGTTTCGGTTTTCAGTTCCTTGGGCAGTTTCACCGTGACGGTTATTGTTTCGCTGTTGGCCGGCGGCGCCAGGCTATAGTCCTGGCGGCAGCCGCTGACGCTGAAAAACATCACGCACAAAACCATTAACCGGCGCTGCAATATGGGCCTGCGCTTGGCGGCATCCACGGACTCGACAATCGAACTTGGCATGGTCGACCTCATCACTTCCATACAACAGGGAAAACAACTTCGCGCAAGGGATGAACGCTGCTCGGCAAGGGTTGCGTGAGCCCCTTATTCGTTGTCCTTTCACGGGAAATCCGCCCGTCAGCGCCGACCAGTCGATAGTCATATATCGGCAGCGCATTACCCCACTCATCCACAATGAGGTACTGCCCGAAACCAGGCTTTTCAGGGGACGGAATCCATTCAGGTAATAACCGTGGGCGACGGTCTGGACATCTTTCGTATTGCCAAACCGATAAACATTCACGGGCGCGTCCTGTGCGCAGGCTTTGTAGTTTCCAGAAGTCTGGCTTCGATTGGCCATCAGCTACGACGCTGCCGTCGGGATAGGTGAATTTAATGAAGTTTCCAACTTTGTGTATTTTTGCCCCTTCTGAAACAACCAGTACCGCAGGATGAAAAATAGGCTCGAAATACACTTCTCGCGCCTGTAATGCATGATAGTTAATATAGATACCACCCTCGCCCGCCAAACTTATAGTCTTGCTGTACCCACCTATGAATCTTTCATGTATCCACGGGTAGTAGTCTTTCTTAATCGTCAAATCCCCATCAACTTTGATACCAAAACCGCCCCGGGGTGGGTTGTTGTAGTCAAATATCACGACCACGCCTCCTCCGGCGCCATAAGTCACGTTCTCGCCAAAACGCGTTGGATCGGCATACTCCACACCAAAGGTCACATTCGCCAAATGCCAGCGACACGCCCCTCCACCATCTTTTGGCAGCTTCACCTGGTAAAGATCGCTCTCTCCTTGACGCTCCAGTTCCTTGTAAACCGACTGATGCCCATCCCGTTCCATACGTTGGCCGCTGGGGCCGCGTCTGATGCTCTTACAGATGGGCGAGCGATACATCACCCACATGGTTTCGGTTTTCAGTTCCTTGGGCAGTTTCACGGTGACGGTTATTGTTTCGCTGTTGGCCGGCGGCGCCAGGCTGTAGTCCTGGCGGCAGCCGCTGAGGCTGAAAAACATCACACACGCGAAACTGAGCAGTCGGGTAAACCCGGTTTCGACTTTTAGCGAACTGATA
Source organism: Pseudomonas sp. LG1E9 (assembly GCF_003290225.1). Classification (NCBI taxonomy): domain Bacteria; kingdom Pseudomonadati; phylum Pseudomonadota; class Gammaproteobacteria; order Pseudomonadales; family Pseudomonadaceae; genus Pseudomonas; species Pseudomonas sp. LG1E9. The sequence continues at coordinate 1,752,378 of NZ_CP029983.1, forward strand.
GGCTTAACCATAAATTTTCTCGTAATACGCTTTGGGGTCGGCAATGGCATTAAAGCGTTGCAGCGCTTCCGCTCCGCCCTCCATTTGCTGGGTGACATGCAGGGCCTGGTCTACCAGAGCCTGCAAGTCGAGAAAAATGCGACTGCGGGCCAATTCGTCTGCATGAATGCTCCCGTAGTAGTACTTTATCTGCTGTTCGAACTTATGCCTTTCTATCTGCCGCTCCAGTAACGGATCGCGCTCGGCGTCAATCGACTCCAGTAATTGGTTGTGGATATAGGGTTGGTATTGCGACATGTAATGATCGCCAATACGCGGCATTCGCCACGTCGTCGGGAGGCTGTAGCGCGGGAAGAACCTGGCTCGGCTTTCTGCAGTCAGGGAGGTGTTGAGGCGCTGCGTGGCCTGCTCAGCCTGCTGATCACTGTCCTCGCTCAGGCTCGGGACCAAATACAACTTGGCTTTTACCGGCAGTTCATAAGTGAGCGTGCTGCGATAAGGCGAGCCGTCAGGTCTGCGGTAAGCGGGGTATGGGGTGAATTCTTGTTGCTGGTGTTGTTCGGTGCGGAGAAACAACGCGATCTCACCGTGATGGCTGTATGGGTCTTCATGCTTGAACAGGGCGCTGGTAGCAGCTTGACGTAGCGACCAACTAAACCCGGCCAGCAGGCCCATAGGGCCGTAGATGTCATACAGGTAGTTGTCTAGCGCGGCCTCGGGAGGCACGCGAGGAATAGCGTCCATGTCATTGACATGACGAAAGTGCCATAGGTCGCCCAGGAACTGCACGGCGTGGAGAGTGAAGGTGCGGGGCATGCCGTAGGTGTAGAGCAGAGGGTTATAGTCTATCAGCGAGGCAGCGTGGATGAGGCCGAGTGCGCCGCCTAGGCTATGGCCGCAGATGAAGAGCTTTTTACTTTCAATATCCTCAAAAATCGTCTTGCCCAAATCTTTGGCATACACCCGTCTCGCCATTTCAAAGGCATCACGAAACCCAAGATGCACACTGCCCACAGAAGTAAGGTCAGGACAAGGAACCTTCGGCTCGCAAACCGCAGCGATCTCGGGCTTCACAGGACGAAAGGTAGCATCAGTAATTAGATCTGCGACCCCTTCCATTTCAGTACCGCGCCAAGCCACCAAAACCTGAGAAGCACTGATAGCGTAAAACAACTGAGTGTGACCTTCCGGTGGATCTGCCTTACCAGTATCCAAGGGTTCAACCGTGACATAACGATCACTAAAAGGCACATCCGTCACGACACAGGGCCAAGCCTGGCCGTTGTCCCAAACCCTAGGTGTGCGCGACAGATCCAGGCATTGCTGTTCGAAGAGCTGCTTGACGGACCCCAGTTCGTGCTCATCCCCATTGCTATACGACAAAATACTCATCAAGCCCAGGTTGTAGGCATTGACCAGGCTGTACTCAGGCTGGTGATGCAACACCAGAGACCAGGCGCGAAAGGGGCAGACCTCCAGCACATGGCGACGGTCCAGTTCCTCATCGCTGACGGTGAAGCCGCGCCAGCCTGGCTCAGGAAAGTGAAAGGCCGGGGGCCGCTCGGGATTTGGCACAGGCGGGTCAAGAGTCGGCAACTTGTCGCAGAGTTGGCCGATACGCAAATAGTGATAGCCATGCCCGGCAGCGAGCGCCTGCTGCTCGATGGGCGAGAAGCCCGAGCGTTGCGGGACATACATCGGTGTGCGGTCTCCAATACCCGGCCGGGGCGGCTCGGCACGTTCGGCACGCAAGCGACGGTTTTTCAGTTGCTCGGCCAGCGGGTTGGCCTGCATCAGAAGCGTAATGGCCAGCGGATGCAGGCCTTCAATGCGAATCACGCCCTCGGCATCGCTGTAGCCAACGAACTCGGGTACAAAACCCTCGCGAGTGGCTTCATTCCTCGCGTAATAGGGCAGGTTTGCCAAGGGCTCGCCCTGCTCGTCCAGCAACTGGAACTCGATCCAATGCTTTATCTGTTCACCGCCAATGAAATCCTTGTACGGATTGAGGGTGTCCGTGCGGTGTATGGGATCGTTGTACATGGCGGTCCTTAGCAATGGATATGGCGAAAACCCAAAGCGTAAAGAGTTGCTATCGGTGACGAATGTCGGAAGGTTCGCTTTTCAAAGCAGGTGACTTCCTGATCTGAAGGTATATAGAAAAGGGTTGGTGCGGCTCAACGCTAGCATTCCCCCCCTCTGCAAATCATTCCTTTGGCTGATTTGGCTGAAACATAAGCGCTCTACAGTGCAGATCGTTCAGCCAAGACCGTGCAGTCATAAAAGGGATTCGTATGTTGCAGACCCGTGTTATTCCCCCCGCCGAAGGTGCATACCAATATCCACTGTTGATCAAGCGCCTGCTGATGTCCGGTGCTCGCTACGAAAAGACCCGGGAAATCGTCTATCGCGACAAGCTGCGCTACACCTACCCGACCTTGATCGAACGGGTCGCGCGCTTGGCCAATGTGCTGACCGAAGCCGGGGTCAAGGCCGGTGACACCGTGGCAGTGATGGACTGGGACAGCCATCGCTACCTGGAATGCATGTTCGCCATCCCGATGATCGGCGCGGTGATCCACACCATCAACGTGCGCCTGTCGCCGGAGCAAATTCTCTACACCATGAATCACGCCGAAGACCGCTTTGTGCTGGTCAACAGTGAGTTCGTGGGCCTGTACCAGGCCATCGCCGGGCAGCTCACTACCGTCGACAAGACCCTGCTGCTCACTGATGGCGAATCAAAGACTGCCGAGCTGCCGAATCTGGTGGGCGAGTACGAAACCCTGCTCGCCGCCGCCAGCCCCAAGTATGACTTCGAGGATTTCGACGAGCATTCTGTCGCGACCACCTTCTACACCACCGGCACCACCGGCAATCCCAAGGGCGTGTATTTCACCCATCGCCAACTGGTACTGCACACCATCGGCGTGGCGACCATCATGGGCAGCATCGACAGCGTGCGCCTGCTGGGCACCAACGACGTGTACATGCCGATCACGCCGATGTTTCACGTGCACGCCTGGGGCCTGCCGTATGTGGCGACCATGCTTGGCCTGAAGCAGGTCTACCCTGGCCGCTACGACCCGGAATACCTGGTGGAGCTGTGGCGCAAGGAAAAGGTCACCTTCTCCCACTGCGTGCCGACCATCCTGCAAATGGTGCTCAACGCCAAGGCCGCCCAAGGCGTGGATTTTGCCGGCTGGAAAATCGTCATCGGCGGCAGCGCACTCAATCGCTCGCTGTATGAGGCGGCGAAGGCGCGTGGGATTCAACTGACCGCCGCGTACGGCATGTCCGAGACTGGCCCGTTGGTGTCATGCGCTCACCTCAACGAAGAGCTGTTGGCCGGTAGCGAAGACGAGCGCATCACCTATCGCATTAAAGCCGGCGTGCCCGGACCGTTGGTGGAAGCGGCGATCATGGACACTGAGGGTAACTTCCTGCCCGCCGACGGCGAGTCCCAGGGCGAGTTGGTGTTGCGTGCGCCGTGGCTCAGCGAAGGTTATTTCAACGAGCCGCAGAAGGGCGCCGAGCTGTGGGCTGGCGGCTGGATGCACACCGGCGACGTGGCCACGCTGGATGCATTTGGTGTGATCGATATCCGCGACCGCATCAAGGACGTGATCAAGACCGGCGGCGAGTGGATCTCCTCACTGGCCCTCGAAGACCTGGTCAGCCGTCACCCGGCGGTACGCGAAGTAGCGGTGGTGGGCATCGCCGATCCGCAGTGGGGCGAGCGCCCGTTTGCGCTGTTGGTGGTGCATGATGGCCATATGATAGGGGCCCGCGAGCTCAAGGAACACCTCAAGCCATTTGTGGAATTGGGCCATTTGAGCAAGTGGGCGATTCCGAGCCAGATCGCCGTTGTTACTGAAATTCCCAAGACCAGTGTCGGCAAACTCGATAAAAAACGTATCCGTATCGACATCATCGAATGGCAGGCCAACAACAGTACCTTCCTGTCCACCCTCTGATGCCCCTCGCCGTGCCCGTTCGGGCACGGCAATGCTCTATCTTGCGCCTCTACTTGTGATTTGCCGATTTTCAGCCATCCTCTCCGCGTCGGCCTTTGCCGACATGGCGAAAGGGCTGTGGCAGACGGGTCGGTGATGCGAATCACACTTTAGAGGGATCAAGCGGTACCCCCTGCTGGCTATAGTCCTACTCAGAGTTTTTCAAGGATGCGTCGCTTCGGGCCATGGAGGTTCAGTTGCCAGGGCGGCATTGGAATCGTTGTATTCCGGCCGTTACAAGCATCACAAAAGAACTCACTGCCATAACAATAATGCACATGGAGTAGCGTCGATGACCTCAGTAAACCAGTTCTGGCGCCGGGCAAGATTGCCATTGGCCGTCAGCCTCGCCTCTACGCTCGCCGGGCCCGCATTCGGCGTCAGTTTCAATATCGGTGAAATCGAAGGGAGTTTTGACTCGTCGCTTTCTGTGGGGGCGAGCTGGTCGACAGCCAAGCCTGACCGGGATCTCATCGGCGTCAACAACGGTGGCAAGGGGTTGTCCCAGACCTCCGATGACGGTCACTTGAACTTCAAACGTGGCGAAACGTTCTCGAAGATCTTCAAGGGGATTCATGACCTGGAGCTGAAGTACGGCGATACCGGTGTGTTTGTGCGTGGCAAGTACTGGTACGACTTCGAACTCAAGGACGAGAGCCGCGAGTTCAAGGACATCAGCGATAACAATCGCAAAGAGGGCGCCAAGTCTTCCGGTGGGCAGATACTCGATGCGTTTATCTACCACAACTATTCCATTGCCGATCAGCCCGGCAACGTGCGGTTCGGTAAGCAAGTCGTTAGCTGGGGTGAAAGCACCTTCATTGGCGGCGGCATCAACTCCGTTAACCCAATTGATGTGTCCGCATTCCGTCGTCCGGGTGCAGAAATCAAGGAAGGCTTGATTCCGGTCAACATGTTCTATGTGTCGCAAACCCTGACCGATAACTTGTCGGCGGAAGCTTTTTATCAGTTGGAATGGGACCAGACCGTTACGGATAACTGCGGGACGTTCTTCTCGCAGCCTGATGTTATTTCCGATGGCTGTACCGATAACCTCCGACTGCTCAGCAAGCGTTCGTTCCTCGCGACTCAGCCCGGCGCGTTGCCGCTGCTGAATAACTTTGGGGTCAACGTCAACGAAGAAGGCGTGCTGGTCAAGCGTGGACCGGATCGCGATGCCCGCGACAGCGGTCAATTCGGCGTGGCGTTTCACTATAACTACGAGCCGTTGGACACCGAGTTCGGCGCCTACTTCATGAATTATCACAGCCGGGCTCCGATTTTCAGTGCTCGGGGGGCGTCGGCTGCGACTTATGCAGCGGCCAACTCTCTGACACCTACGCCAGCGGCGGGCCTTCGTCCGCTTATTGTCGCGGGTAACTCCAGCTACTTCGTCGAGTACCCCGAGGATATCCGCCTTTATGGTTTGAGCTTCTCCACAACGTTACCTACCGGCACAGCCTGGAGCGGAGAACTCAGCTACCGGCCAAACGCTCCGGTGCAGCTCAACACAACCGACATTCTCTATGCGGGCGTCACGCCGTTGATCGGCCTGGGTGCAGCTTCTCCGCTTAAAGGGGCTGCCGACACGGATCTGAATGGCTACCGTCGTAAGGAAATCACTCAGTTCCAGACAACCTTTACGCACTTTTTCGATCAGGTCATGGGGGCAAGCCGCCTGACGTTGGTAGGCGAAGTGGGTGTGACTCACGTAGGTGGCCTGGAAAGCCGTGACAAGGCACGTTACGGGCGTGACCCCGTTTATGGTCCTGGACAAGGTGCCCTGTGTGCAGCGCTTAACACCGGCACGATCACTGGGGCTGGTGCTGGCGCCGACGGCAGTAACCGTACTGCAAATTGCAATAACGACGGTTTCACCACGTCCACTTCCTGGGGCTACCGTGGCCGCGCAATCTGGGAGTACCCGGATGTCTTCGCAGGGGTGAACCTCAAGCCTAACGTGGCGTGGTCCCATGACGTGAGTGGTTACTCGCCAGGTCCTGGCGGCAACTTTGAAGAGGGTCGTAAGGCGGTGAGCCTGGGGTTGGACGCTGAATACCAGAACACCTACACGGCGAGTCTTGCCTACACCAACTTCTTTGGTGGCGACTTCAACACGTCGAATGACCGCGACTTCGTCGCCCTGAGCTTCGGCGCGAACTTCTAAGCACACTGTATTTTCAGGAAGAACCAGAACATGAAAATAACCAAAAGTCTGTTGCACGTGGGTGTGCTTGGACTGTCGATCCTGGCGAGCAACGTCATGGCGGCAGTGTCGGCGGATGAAGCCGCCAAGCTGGGCACCTCCCTGACCCCGATGGGCGCTGAAATGGCTGGTAACGCCGCCGGCACCATCCCGAAATGGTCACCGCTGCCGACCAATGCCGGTGCAGTGGATGCCAAAGGTTTCCTCGCCAACCCGTACGCCAGCGAGCAGCCGCAATTCACCATCACCGCGCAAAACGTCGAGCAGTACAAAGACAAGCTGGCACCGGGGCAGTACGCGATGTTCAAGCGTTACCCGGAAACCTTCAAGATGCCGGTCTACCCGACCCATCGTGGCGCCACCGTGCCGGCGGAGGTGTTCGCCTCCATCAAGAAGAACGCCACCACCACCAACCTGGTGTCCGGCGGCAACGGCCTTGAGAACTTCGAAACGGCCGTGCCGTTCCCGATTCCGAAAACGGGCGTCGAGGTTATCTGGAACCACATCACCCGTTATCGCGGTGGCAGCGTGACCCGCCTGGTGACCCAGGCCACGCCGCAAACCAACGGTTCCTACAGCCTGGTGTACTTCCGCGACCAGTTCGTGTTCCGCGACAAGATGAAGGACTTCGACCCGAAAAACCCAGGCAACGTGCTGTTCTACTTCAAGCAGCAAGTGACCGCGCCAGCACGCCTGGCCGGTGGTGTGCTGCTGGTGCACGAAACCCTGGACCAGGTGAAGGAACCGCGTTCGGCGTGGGTCTACAACGCCGGCCAGCGCCGTGTGCGCCGGGCGCCGCAAGTGTCCTATGACGGGCCGGGCACTGCCGCCGATGGCCTGCGGACTTCCGACAACCTCGACATGTACAACGGTGCGCCGGATCGCTACGACTGGAAACTGGAAGGCAAGAAGGAAATCTACATCGCCTCCAACAGCTACAAGATCGACGATCCGAAGCTCAAGTACGCCGACATCATCAAGGCCGGCCACATCAACCAGGACCTGACACGCTACGAGCTGCGCCGCGTCTGGCACGTGGTCGCCACCTTGAAGGAAGGCCAGCGCCATATCTATGCCAAGCGTGACTTCTTCATCGACGAAGACACCTGGCAAGCCGCGGTGATCGATCACTACGACGGTCGTGGCCAACTGTGGCGCGTCGCCGAAGCCCATGCCGAGAACTACTACGACAAACAAGTACCGTGGTACGCCCTGGAAACCCTCTACGACCTGCAGTCCGGCCGCTACCTGGCCCTGGGCATGAAGAACGAAGAGAAGCAGGCGTATGACTTCGGCTTCACCGCCACCACCAGCGACTTCACTCCAGCGGCTTTGCGCCAGGACGGTGTTCGCTAAGCTGCAGCTGTAACCCAATGTGGGAGGGGGCTTGCCCCCGATAGCAGTGTGACAGTCAGCCTGGGCATTGACTGATCCACCGCCATCGGGAGCAAGCCCCCTCCCACTTTTTGTTTGTCGCGATATTTTTTGTCGCAGTTCTTTTTCAGGCAAATGTTTCAAAGATCTACAAACCTGCTGCTTTTACCGCTAGTCTGCGGACATCTGCAATGCCGACAACAGCCTTCTACAAGAGCCCGGCGATGACTGATCTGTCTCGAATCCATGGGCCTGCCAGTGTGGTAGTCCCGACCCTGGAAGCTCGTTTCTACAGGCCTCCGCTGCCTGACGGCTACGTGCTGCGCCCCCGCCTGTGTGAACGGCTGAGCGCTGGCCTCGACGGGCGGTTGCTGCTGGTCAGCGCCCCGGCGGGTTTCGGCAAGAGTTCGCTGGCGGTGGAGTTCTGCCAGAGCCTGCCGTCCCACTGGCAAAGCCTGTGGTTGGGCCTGAACCCTCGGGACAACGACCCAGGACGCTTCCTTGAGCGCCTGCTCGAAGGGTTGCAGCAGTACTTCCCCGCACTCGGCGCTCAATCCCTGGGCCTGCTGAAAATGCGCCAGCGTCACCAACCTTTTGCCTTTGAAGAATGGCTGGATGGCTTGCTTGATGAGCTGGCGGTCCATCTGTCCACGCGGGCGCCGTTGCTGCTGGTGCTGGACGACTATCACCTGGCCCAGGGCCCGGTGCTGGACCGCTGCCTGCAGTTTTTCCTCAATCATCTGCCTGACGGCCTGGTGGTACTGGTTACCAGTCGCCAGCGCCCGGACTGGCATCTGGCACGCTTGCGCCTGTCGCGGCACCTGTTGGAGTTGCACGAGCAAGACCTGCGCCTGACCCATGCCGAATCCCAGGCGCTGTTGGATCGCCACAGCAGTTCCCTGAGCGGTGAGGCCCTCGACAACCTGATCCGCCGCAGCGAAGGCTGGGTGGCGGGACTGCGCTTCTGGCTGCTGGCGGCTTCCGAAGCTGGCAACGAAGGCGCCTTGCCGCAAAACCTGCACGGTGGGGAAGGGCTGATCCGCGACTATTTGCTGGAAGAGGTGATCGACTGCCTGCCGCCCGACGTGCAGGCGTTCCTGTTCGATACGGCCCCCCAGGATCGTTTCTGCAGCGAATTGTGCGACGCCGTGCGCGAAGCCCATGATAGCGCCGAGATCCTGCGTTACCTGCAAGCCCACCAGGTTTTCCTGGTGCCCTTGGACGAGCAGGGCCATTGGTACCGCTACCATCATTTATTCTCCGACCTGCTGCGCACCCGCCGTGCGAGCAGCAATGTACTGCCGGCCGCCAGCCTGCACCTGCGCGCTTGCCGCTGGTTCAACGGCCAAGGCTTGATCGACGAGGCGGTAGAGCAGGCGTTACGCGCCAGGCACCTGGACGTTGCGGCCAGCCTGGTGCAGAACCTGTCCGAAGAGCAGCTGCTGGCCGAGCAGAATGTCGGCATGTTGCTGCGCTGGAAAATGGACTTGCCCGACAGTCTGTTGATCAGCACACCGCGTTTGATCGTGCTGTACAGCTGGGCACTGGGATTGGCCTGTCAGTTGGATGCTGCGGAAGAACTGTCCGGCTACCTCAGTCGCTTCCTGCCCGCTCCGTCGGCCACGGCGCAAAAGTCGATGCTGGCCCAGTGGCTGGCGCTGAGCGGGATTATCGCCCGTGGCCGGGGTGACCGTGAGTTGACTGAGCGTTATTGCAGCGAGGCCTTGGAAAGTCTGCCGCAACGGCGTTACGGGCAACGTCTGGTGTGCCTGTCGACGCTGTCCAATCTGGCGATTGCCAATGGTGACTTGTGGCGCGCCCGTGGGCTGAACCGCGAATCACTGGAGTTGGCGCAGCGCGTCGGCAACCCGTTGTTTGAAGCCTTGGCCCATTACGATCGTGCGCGGGTATTGCAAGCACGCGGCGAAATCCTGCGGGCTCTTGATGAAGTACGCCAGGGCCTGCAACGTTTGCACGGGCTGGCGCCGCAGCGGCTTTACGCGGTACGTGCGCGTTTGTCGTTGTACGAAGGTTATCTGCTGTTGGTGCGCAATCAGCCGGAAGCCGGTATCGCCCATCTGCGCGCAGGCCTGGCGGAGGCGCGCGCCTGTCGCGACATCAGCGTCCTGATCGGCCATTGCGTGATCGCCAGCTTCGAAGGGCGGCGCAATGACTTCTCCAAAGCCTTCGCCGAGCTCGCCGAGGCCGAACGTTTGATGCATATCTGGGACGTGCCGCCCATCTACTACCTGGCGATGATCACCCTGATCAAATGCGAGCTGTGGCTGGCCCAGGGCCGCACCGACCTGGCCGACGCCTGGTTGACGCGGCTGGGGCAGACCTACAATGGCGAGCAGGCTGCCGCTGCGCCGGAATTCCACCCGCATTTGCCGCAACATATCGGGCTGCAACAAGCCGCCCTCGATGCCATCCGCCATCAGCCCGAGGCCGCATTGCAACGGCTCGACGCACTGGCGCAACAGGCCCATGACAGTGGGCGCCAGATGATTGCCTTGATGGCGCTTACCCAGCAGGCACAGTTGCTGCTGGACGGCGGTCAGGAAGCCAAGGCGCGGCCGGTATTGGCGCGAGCGCTTGAGGCCGGTGCCGGAGGAGCGTTGCAACCTTTCCAGAGGCTGCTGGAAAACCACCCGGACTGGATGCGCGAGCAACTTGGCAAGGATCCCCAGGGCGTGCTGAATCAGAGCCTTGTGGTGCTGCTGCCCGTCGTTGTGGCGGCTGACGTGTCACCTAACCATGAGGCCCTGAGCGTCCGGGAACTGGCCGTGTTGCAACTCATTGCCCAAGGCTGCTCCAACCAGGAAATCAGCAACCGACTGTTTATCTCACTGCACACCGTCAAGACCCACGCCAGCCACATCAACAGCAAGCTTGGCGTGGAGCGACGCACCCAGGCGGTGGCGCGGGCGCAGGAGCTTAGGTTGATTGGCTAGCGTGTTTACTCGCGCTGGAGCGGCAAGCTCTCCCCTTCTGTTTTAATAGTGCGTTTACTTCAGCGCTATTTGATTTGCACCCGAGGACTGCCCATGGAACCCACAACGCCCGCGCTCATCCGCGAAACCTTCCCCGTCGGACCCCTGCAATGCAACTGCACTATCATCGGCGATCCCATCACCAAAAAAGCCATCGTGGTCGACCCCGGCGGCAACCACGAGCTGATCCTGGCGCGCCTCGATGCGCTGGGCCTCAAGGTTGTGAGCATCATCCACACTCACGCCCACCTCGATCACTTCCTGGCATCCGGCCAGTTGAAAGAGAAAACCGGCGCCACGTTGCACCTGCACAAGGAAGATCAGTTCCTGTGGGACAACCTGGAAATGCAGTGCCAGATGTTTCGCGTGCCTTATACCCCGGTGCCGTCGCCGGACCGGTGGCTGGAAGATGACGAAGAATTGGCCTGCGGCTGCGGCGTAGCCTTGCATACGCCGGGTCACACGCCGGGATCGATGAGTTTCTGGTTTGCCGATGCCAAGCTGCTGATCGCCGGCGACACGCTTTTCCGGCGTGGCGTGGGGCGCACGGATTTGTGGGGTGGGGACCAGGCCACTATCGTGCGCTCGATCAAACAGCGGCTTTACACGCTGGACGAGGGCGCCACGGTGGTCACCGGTCACGGGCCGGATACGCGCTTGGGCGAGGAGATGCGCGAGAATCCATTTGTGCGGGCTTGAGGGGATGGCTGCAGGCTGAGGTTGTTCTCTGAGGGGCAATCTGTTGTAGCAAATACGCAGGTCGCGTTCAGCTGAGGTCTGCTACGTTTTCTATAGCGGTAATGTGGCTAACCTTTTGTTACAGCTGCGCGAGTGGTCACGGAATTTTTGCCATTTGTCGTGTTCAAAACTCGGCACTGGTCCATTGCCAATGTCCTCTGCACCACAGAATGCAAAAGTAGGAGCTCTCTTCATGTTCACTCCGCGTCGTCTGCTTGTTGTCGCCACCGCCGTAGCCCTGTTGTCCGGCTGCGCTTCACCTAATCCTTATGACGGCAGCAGCCAGGGACAGGCGAATAATGAATCCAGCGGTATGAGCAAAACCGCCAAGTACGGCGGCCTTGGTGCTCTGGCCGGTGCATTGGCCGGTGCTGCCATCGACCATAACAACCGTGGCAAGGGCGCACTGATCGGTGCGGTGGTTGCAGGTGCTGGCGCAGCGGGTTACGGCTACTACGCCGACCAACAGGAAAAGAAACTGCGCGAGAGCATGGCCAACACCGGGGTTGAAGTGCAGCGCCAAGGCGATCAGATCAAGCTGATCATGCCGGGCAACATCACCTTTGCCACCAACTCGGACGCGATCTCCAGCAGCTTCTATCAGTCGCTGAACAACCTGGCCAACTCCCTCAAGCAGTTCAACCAGAACACCATCCAGATCGTGGGCTACACCGACAGTACCGGTAGCCGCCAGCTGAACATGGACCTGTCCCAGCGTCGTGCGCAGAGCGTGGCCAACTACCTGACCTCCCAAGGCGTCAACGGTGCCAACCTGAGCGCACGAGGTGCCGGCCCGGATAACCCGATTGCCAGCAATGCCGACGTTAACGGTCGCGCCCAGAACCGTCGCGTAGAGGTCAACCTTGGGCCAATTCCAGGTCAGCAATACGGCGGTCAGCAGCAGGCGCCTCAACAAAACAACCAGTTCCAGGGCAACCCGTACCAGCAGTACCAGTAAACAGCGAAATAAAAAGGGCGCCGTGCAATCAATGCACGGCGCCCTTTTTTGTGCCTGTCGGTTACATCAGTCGATGTATTCGAACACCTTCACGATTTTCTGCACGCCGGATACACCCTGTACCAGGTTGGAGGCTCGGGTGGCTTCTGCCTGTGTCAGCAAGCCCATCAGGTACACGATGCCGTTGTCTGTCACGACCTTGATCCGCGAGCCAGGGATCGCGTTGTCGGTCAGCATCTGTGCCTTGATCTTGGTGGTCAGCAGCGCGTCGTTGCTGATGGCCAGCAGGGTGATAGGGTCCATGACCTGCAATTCGTTGTGGACCTTCTTGACGCGCTGAACCGAGGCGGCTGCTTGTTCTGCTTGAGCCTTGAGATCGGCCCGCGGGGTTTGACCGGCGAGCAGTACGACACCGTTGAAGCTGGTGACGACGATGCGCGACGCACCGTTGCCCAGATCCGTGGCGGCTTTGGCGACGTTGACTTCCACCTTGGTTTCGATCAACGAGTCGTCGATCTTGCTGCCGAAGGTGCGGGTGCCCTTGTCATCCTGAATAGGGGTGTCACGTGTTGCAGTGATCGCCGTGCTGCAGCCGCTGATGCCGAGGCACAGCGTAATGGCCAAGAGGCCGAGGCGGTTAACGGTCATTCTTCACTCCCAAACAGTTGGCTGTCGATCAGATCGCACAGGCAGTGGATCGCCAGCAGGTGGACTTCCTGAATACGTGCGGTGACATTGGCCGGGACGCGAATTTCAACATCTTCGGGCAGCAGCAGCGAGGCCATGCCGCCGCCATCGCGTCCGGTCAATGCTACGACAATCATTTCGCGATCATGTGCGGCCTGGATCGCTTGAATAATATTCGCCGAGTTGCCGCTGGTGGAAATCGCCAGCAGGACATCGCCCGGTTGGCCCAGGGCGCGGATCTGCTTGGAGAAGATTTCGTTGTAGCTGTAGTCGTTAGCAATCGAGGTGATCGTCGACGAATCGGTCGTCAAGGCGATAGCCGGCAGGCTCGGACGCTCACGCTCGAAGCGGTTGAGCAGCTCGGACGAGAAATGCTGGGCATCGCCAGCCGAACCGCCGTTGCCGCACGAAAGCATTTTGCCCTCGTTTAGCAAGGCATTGACCATGACCTGACTGGCTTGCTCGATGTGCGGTGCAAGTACGTCCATCGCCTGTTGCTTGGTGTCGATGCTGGCCTGGAAAAGCTGGCGAATTCGGGATTGCATGTCCATCTGTGTGACCTTAAGTAGCGCGGCTGTTTGGCACAGGAATGTGCAGCCCGCAAAGCAAAGAGCAAAAGTGTGTGGTGAAGATGTCCGGTGAGTCAGCTGTCGAAGGCATCTTTGAGCCAGTTCAGATCAGCCTTGCCAGACGGTGTGCTTTCTATGGCAACCACGTCGAAGCGGCAGGGGGCGTCGGCCCACCGATGCTCTTTCTGCAGGAAAAACTGCGCGGCGAGTATCAGCTTCTGACGCTTGCGCCCGTCGATACTGGCGAGCGCGCCACCCCATTGTGCGTGTTTTCTGTAGCGGACTTCGACGAATACTACTGTATCGCCGTCAAGCATGACCAGATCAAGCTCGCCGCGTTTACACAACCAGTTCTGCGCCAGCAGGCGCAGACCCTGTTGCTGCAAGTGTTGCAGAGCTTGAAGTTCGGCATCCTTGCCGCATTGCGCGCTGGTCCGCTCGGGCATCAGCGCGGTGTGTCCGGCAGGCGTTGGACCTCGCCACCGACGAACTTGGCCCAAGGCATCTGGCGATCGACGCGCTGGTTGGCGCTGATACCCAGGTTGCCCGAAAGACCGTCAACCCGTGTATCTGGCAGCGCCTTGAGCTGGCCCAGGCGTGGTGCGAGGCGGTAGGCGTCGACGCCCATTGCATACAGGCGACCAAGGCTGCCATTGGCTTGCGGCCATTGTGCAGCAACCTGGTTACGCAGCGGATCGGTGGTGTTGAGCAGCCAAGGTGTTTCGCAGAACATGACGTTGGTCATGTCCAGATACTGGTTGCGGTCACCGCTGGCGCTGAACACGTGGGACGTTGCGTAGACCGGCACATCGCCGGCGTACTGGAAGTTCAGGGTCGGCTTGATCTGCTGGGCCAACTGCGGGGTGACGGCCAGGAAGATGAACTCGATGTCCTGGCGACGCGACGGTTGTGCCGCTACGTCGGTGCCCACGGTACTTTGCAGGCTCTTGGCGCGGCCTTCGCTTTTACGCAGTTGGAACAGATCGGCAATCTGCTGGGCCAGGGCGACCGGCTGGTCGACATACTCGACACCCATAACGGTGCCGCCATTGGCTTCCCAGTCCTGGCGGAACGCCTTGTAGACGCGCTCACCCCATTCGCCACGCGGCACCATCGCGGCTGCGCGATGCAGGCCGTCGGCACGGGCACGGCGCGACACTTCGCGGGCTTCGTCTTCAGCGGCCAGCCCGAACTGGAACAATTGCGCGGGGCCTTGATCGGTTTCGCTGTAGTTCAGCGCCAGGGTGGTGATCGGCAGTTGCGGGCGCGCACTGAGCTGTTTGACCAGCGGCTTCTCCAGTGGGCCGACAACCAATTGCACGCCGGCGGCCTGGGCCTTGGCGTAGAAGTCGTCGATGGAGGTCAGGCGCGAGCTGTCATAGAACTCGATCACCGGCGGCTTCTGGCCGGCTTGTTCAGCCTGGTAGTGAGCCGCCATGAAGCCTTCACGCAACGCCTTGCCGACGGAGGCCAGCGGGCCTTCTTGTGGCAGCAGCAGGGCGATCTTGTTCAGGGGTTGGCTCGCCAGTTCCTTGAGTTTGGTCAGCGGCGTAGGCAGCTGCACGGCGGCCGGGTGGCCCGGATTCTGCGCACGCCAGGTGTCGATAGCCGCCTGTTGTTGCTCCAGCGTACCGGCGCCCTTGACCGCCTGGGCCAGGGTGATCCAGCCGTCCAGGATCGGGGTGCCGCTGGCTTGCAGCTGTTCGGCCGGCAGTGCGGCAATCAGCGTCCAGATGGCTTCGTGATTACTGTTGGCGGCCTCGCCAGTCAGCAGTGGCGCCATCGCGACCCTCTCGCGGGCAGCGGCGAGGGTCTGGCCATCGGCTTCGTAAGCGCGGGCATGCACGGTACCGGTGCGGATCTGCTGTTCGGTCGGCAGATCCTTCAGGCTTTGCAGGCTTGGGTGGTTCAAGGCCGTCAGCGCGGCTTTGGGCTGGTTGCGCGCCATGGCCAGTTCGGCGGCCAGTGTGCTGGCAAATACTTGTGCGGCTGGCTTGAGGGTATCCAGGGGCACTTGTGCAAGAATCTGCGATGAGCGGCCGGGATTGTTCTGTTTGTAGGCCATGTCTGCCGCACTCAGGCGCAGCAATGCGGCCTTTTCTGGCGTCTTGGCGGTGGTGGCCTGTTCGAGCAGTTGCTCGATACTGGCATCCGGGGTCCGTGGAAGTTCGCCAAGGCTGGACGAGGGCGAGCTGGCGCAAGCCGCCAGTAAGGCAGCGAGGCAGAGGGCGGAGAGCAGCCGCAGGCAAGCGATCATGTAAGTGTTCCTGATACCGATCAAATTAGCGTGGAATTGTACCCAAGCACTGGCCCAGGCGCGATGTTACTGGCGTGAAACCGTCGATTTAGGTCGTGCAAATGTTGCTATTGGGCTGCCGTTGGCAATCGGCGGCTGAAAAGGCGTCGGCCGTGATGGCATATTTTCAAGGCGTCTACGCGCTACAATGTGGCTTTTGCCAACCATCGAGGTGTGCGTTTTGACTGCTCCAGGTCCTTTGAATTCCACTGCAGGCTCGCTTTTTGTCGTGGCGACGCCCATTGGCAACCTGGACGACATCAGTGCCCGGGCGCTGAAAGTGTTGCGCGAGGTTAAATTGATCGCGGCGGAAGACACGCGGCACTCCCAACGGTTGATGCAGCATTTTGGTATCAGCACGCCATTAGCCGCGTGCCACGAGCATAACGAACGCGAAGAAGGCAGCCGCTTTATCGTACGCCTGCTGGCCGGTGACGATGTGGCGCTGATCTCCGACGCGGGCACGCCGCTGATTTCCGATCCGGGTTACCACTTGGTTCGCCAAGCGCGGGCCGCTGGTATCAATGTAGTGCCTGTTCCGGGGGCGTGCGCGCTGATTGCTGCATTGTCGGCGGCAGGCCTGCCTTCGGACCGCTTCATCTTCGAGGGTTTCCTGCCGGCCAAGGCTGTGGGGCGGCGTGCGCGCCTTGAGGCGGTAAAGGAAGAGCCACGGACCCTGATCTTCTACGAAGCGCCGCACCGCATCCTTGAATGTCTGCAGGATATGGAATTGGTGTTTGGCGGCGCGCGCCTGGCATTGCTGGCCCGTGAACTGACCAAAACCTTCGAAACCCTCAAGGGGCTGCCGCTGGAGGAACTGCGCGCGTTTGTCGAAGGTGACAGCAATCAGCAGCGCGGCGAGTGTGTGGTGCTGGTGGCGGGCTGGACGGCGCCGGAAGCCGAAGATGCAGTCGGCAGCGAGGCCATGCGTATCCTGGACCTGCTGCTCAAGGAAATGCCCCTCAAGCGTGCCGCAGCCTTGGCGGCGGAAATCACCGGCTTACGTAAGAACGTGTTGTATCAAGTCGCGCTGGATAAACAAAAAGCTGAATAGTTCCGGGGTTATAGCTGTATCTCGTCTGAACGTGATGGCGATGCTGCATTTTTAGTACTTGTCCTGAGGCCGCCGTGCCGTTAACCTGCGCGGCGGAGAGTCGATTGGACAGTCGCTGCCCTCTATGAAAATTAGGGGGGGGAGGAAAGTCCGGGCTCCATAGGGCGAAGTGCCAGGTAATGCCTGGGAGGCGTGAGCCTACGGAAAGTGCCACAGAAAATAACCGCCTAAGCACTTCGGTGCCGGTAAGGGTGAAAAGGTGCGGTAAGAGCGCACCGCACGACTGGCAACAGTTCGTGGCTAGGTAAACCCCACTTGGAGCAAGACCAAATAGGGTCCCAAGGCGTGGCCCGCGCTGGGACCGGGTAGGTTGCTAAAGGTGTCCAGTGATGGCCATCGTAGACGAATGACTGTTCAAGACAGAACCCGGCTTACAGATCGACTCTCCACCTTTTTCCCTCTGCCTGAATCTCAGGCAGAAACTCGGTAGTAGCGCAAGAATCCCTCCCTGCCAAATCATTGGCAGATGCATCTTCGTAATACCAAAAAAATCTTACTCTTAATAAATTACTTTAACTTTAAGTCGTAGCTCTTTGAGCTATTTGACCTTGCTGGGTCAAAAACACCGTCGAACTCTGGTTTCTCCTGCTTTTACGCTCCTAAATCTCCGTTCTGTAAGGCTTTTCCTTGAATCCGCGCCTTGACGGTGTGGTGGGCGCATTCCTATAGTGTGCGCAAGTGGCGGAAAGTGGCACAAAGTGGGTTTTTTGAACGTAAAACGCTAAAATTTGGAGAAACGCATCTGTGTTTCGCGGAGCTAACGCTATCAGTCTCGATGCAAAAGGCCGTCTCGCTATGCCGAGCCGGTATCGTGACGAGCTGATTTCGCGAAGTTCCGGGCAGTTAATCATCACGATCGATGCCGTTGACCCTTGTTTATGCGTTTACCCCCTCGATGAGTGGGAGTTGATCGAAACCAAATTGCGCGCCCTGCCTTCATTGCGTGAAGAAAACCGCCGCCTGCAGCGTTTGCTGATCGGTAATGCCGTCGACCTTGAACTCGATGGCAGCGGTCGTTTCCTGGTGCCCCCGCGTCTGCGCGAGTACGCCAAGCTGGACAAGCGCGCAATGCTGGTCGGCCAACTGAACAAGTTCCAATTGTGGGACGAAGATGCCTGGGATGCTGTTTCTGCAGCTGACCTGGCTGCTATTCAACAACCGGGCGCTATGCCTGATGAACTGCGTGATTTGATCCTGTGACTATTGATAGCGGCTTTAACCACATCACCGTACTGCTTGACGAAGCCGTTGAGGCTCTCGCCGTACGCGCGGATGGCTGCTATTTGGATGGCACCTTCGGCAGGGGCGGGCACAGTCGGTTGATACTCAGCCAGCTCGGGTCCGACGGTAAGCTCCTCGGGTTCGACAAAGACCCCCAAGCGATTGCCACCGGGCAAGCGCTAGCGGCCGAAGACGGCCGCTTTGTCGTTGTGCAGCGCAGCTTTGCCGAGCTGGGTGCCGAAGTGACTGAGCGCGGCATGGCGGGCAAGGTGGCCGGGGTTTTGCTCGACCTGGGCGTGTCTTCGCCACAGCTCGACGACCCGGAGCGCGGCTTCAGTTTCATGAACGACGGCCCCCTCGACATGCGCATGGACCCTACCCGTGGCATCAGCGCGGCACAGTTCATCGCCACCGCTCCCCATGAAGAAATCACCCGCGTATTCAAGGAATACGGTGAAGAGCGCTTCGCCGGTCGCATGGCCCGTGCCGTGGTCGAGCGCCGCGAGATCCAGCCGTTCGAGCGCACTGCCGACCTGGCCGAAGTGCTGAAAGTCGCCAACCCTGCCTGGGAAAAGGGCAAGAACCCGGCGACCCGTGCGTTCCAGGGTCTGCGTATTCACGTCAATAACGAATTGGGCGATCTGGAAGCAGGCCTCGAAGCCGCTCTGGACGCGTTGGAAGTCGGCGGTCGCCTGGTGGTGATCAGCTTCCACTCCTTGGAAGACCGCATCGTCAAATTGTTCATGCGTCGCCTGGTCAAGGGTGAGTCCGACAACCTGCCGCGCAACCTGCCGGTGCGTTTCGAGGCCTTTGTGCCGAAAATCAAAATCCATGGCAAAGCGCAGTTCGCTTCCGAAGCGGAACTCAAGGCCAACCCACGCTCCCGTAGCGCCGTCATGCGCGTCGCGGAGAAGCTGCGGTGAGCAAGCTTTTCGCCAAGCCCCTGCCGGGCGGCAGCTTCTTCATGATGCTGCTGTACGTCGGCGTGCTGGTGTCCGCGATTGCGGTGTCCTACAGCGCGCACTACAACCGCCAATTGCTCAATACCCTCTATGGGGAATTGAGCGTGCGCGACAAAGCGCAGGCGGAGTGGGGCCGGTTGATCCTGGAGCAAAGCACCTGGACGGCCCATAGCCGTATCGAAGTGCTGGCGACCGAACAACTGAAAATGCACATCCCGGGCGCGGCCGACGTCCGCATGGTGGCGCCATGATGAAGCTCGAAGGCGCACTCTACCCATGGCGCTTCCGCCTGATGCTCGGCTTGCTGGCATTGATGGTGGGTGCGATTGCCTGGCGGATCATTGACCTGCAGGTGGTTGACCGCGACTTCCTGATCGGCCAGGGCGATGCCCGTAGCCTGCGTCATATCCCGATTCCTGCGCACCGCGGTCTGATCACTGACCGTAACGGCGAGCCTCTGGCCGTCAGTACGCCGGTGACTACCCTGTGGGCCAACGCCAAGGAATTGCAGGTGGCCAAGGACAAGTGGCCACAACTGGCTGCCGCCTTGGGCCAGGACCCAAAGGCCCTGGCTGAGCGTCTTGAAGCCCAGGCCAACAAAGAATTCATCTACCTCGTTCGCGGCCTCACCCCCGAACAAGGCCAGCAAGTGCTCGACCTTAAAGTCCCCGGTGTCTACGGCATCGAGGAGTTCCGTCGTTTCTATCCGGCCGGTGAAACCACTGCCCATATGGTCGGCTTTACCGACATCGATGACCACGGTCGCGAAGGCGTCGAGCTGGCCTACGATGAGTGGCTGGCCGGGGTTCCCGGCAAACGACAAGTCATCAAGGATCGGCGCGGCAGACTGATCAAGGATGTCCAAGTCACCAAAAACGCCAAGGCCGGCAAGCCCTTGGCGTTGTCGATTGACCTGCGTCTGCAATACCTGGCCAACCGCGAGCTGCGTAACGCGATCATCGAGAACGGCGCCAAGGCCGGCAGCCTGGTGATCATGGACGTGAAGACCGGCGAGATCCTGGCCATGGTCAACCAGCCGACCTACAACCCGAACAACCGTCGCAACCTGCAACCGGCGATGATGCGCAACCGCGCCATGATCGACGTGTTCGAGCCGGGTTCGACCATGAAAGCCATCTCCATGAGTGCCGCCCTGGAAACCGGACGCTGGAAGCCCAGCGACAAGGTCGAGGTGTACCCCGGCACGTTGCAGTTGGGCAAATACACCATTCGTGACGTATCGCGCACCGAAGGTCCAGTGCTGGATTTGACAGGCATCCTGATCAACTCCAGTAACGTCGGCATGAGTAAGGTCGCCTTCGATATCGGCGGCGAAACCATCTACCACCTGGCGCAAAAAATCGGCCTGGGCCAACCCACCGGCCTGGACTTCCCCGGTGAGCGCGTCGGCAACCTGCCGAACTACCGCGACTGGAAAAAGGCCGAGACCGCCACGCTTTCCTATGGTTACGGTCTGTCGGTAACCGCTATCCAACTGGCTCACGCCTTCTCCGTACTGGCCAACAATGGCCGCATGGTGCCGCTGAGCCTGATCCACGTTGACGAAGCGCCAAAAGCCACGCAGGTCATCCCGGAAAATGTCGCCAAGACCATGCAAGGCATGCTGCAACAAGTGATCGAAGCGCCACGTGGCGTATTCCGTGCCCAGGTGCCGGCTTATCACGTAGCAGGCAAGTCCGGTACCGCACGTAAGACGTCGGTGGGGACCAAGGGCTATGCCGAAAACTCCTACCGTTCGCTGTTCGCCGGCTTCGGCCCGATGAGCGACCCACGCTACGCGATTGTTGTGGTGATCGACGAGCCGAGCAAAGCCGGTTACTTCGGTGGCCTGGTTTCGGCGCCTGTGTTCAGCAAAGTGATGTCCGGCACCCTGCGCCTGATGAACATCACGCCGGACAACCTGCCGCCGACCCAACAAGCGAACGCCGGACCACCGGCCGCTGCAGTCAAAGCCAATGGAGGGCGCGGCTGATGTCTCTTAGCCTGAACAAGATTTTCGCCCATGCCGGCCGCGATCTGCTGATTCGCGAGTTGACTCTGGACAGCCGTAATGTGCGCGCTGGTGACCTGTTCCTGGCGGTGCCGGGCGGCAAGGTCGATGGCCGTGCGCATATAGCCGACGCCTTGCAGCGCGGTGCAGCCGCCGTGGCTTATGAAGTGGAAGGCGCCACCGTGCTGCCGATCACCGACGTGCCGCTGATCCCGGTCAAAGGTCTGGCCAAGCAATTGTCGGACATCGCCGGGCGCTTCTATGGTGACCCGAGTCGTCACCTCAATCTGGTGGGCGTGACTGGCACCAACGGCAAAACCAGCGTGACCCAGCTGGTTGCCCAGGCGCTTGACCTGCTCGGCCAGCACTGCGGCATCGTGGGTACCTTGGGCACCGGGTTTTATGGCGCGCTGCAAAGCGGCCTGCATACCACGCCGAATCCTATCGCCGTGCAAGCGACCCTGGCCGACCTGAAAAAGGCCGGTGCCAAGGCGGTTGCCATGGAAGTCTCGTCCCACGGCCTCGACCAGGGCCGCGTGACTGCACTGGCTTTTGACGTGGCAGTGATGACCAACCTGTCCCGTGACCACCTGGACTACCACGGCACCATGGAGGCGTACGCCGCCGCCAAGGCCAAGTTGTTCGCCTGGAGTGACTTGAAGTGCCGGGTCGTGAACCTTGACGATGAGTTCGGTCGCCAATTGGCTGCCCAGGACAGCGAATCGCGTTTGATCAGCTACAGCCTGCTGGACGCCAGTGCATACCTGTACTGCCGCGAAGCCCAATTCAATGACGAAGGCGTGCGCGCCACGCTGGTAACGCCCCAGGGCGAACACCACCTGCGCAGCACGTTGCTCGGGCGTTTCAACCTGAGCAACGTCCTCGCCGCCATCGGCGCGTTGCTTGGCCTGGATTACGCCCTGGACGAGATCCTCAAGGTGCTACCGAAGCTGGAAGGTCCGGCCGGTCGCATGCAACGCCTGGGTGGCGGCACGCAGCCGCTGGTGGTGGTTGATTACGCCCATACCCCGGATGCCCTGGAAAAAGTCCTCGAAGCCCTGCGCCCTCACGCCAAAGGCAAGTTGCTGTGCCTGTTCGGTTGCGGCGGTGATCGTGATCGCGGCAAGCGTCCGCTGATGGCCGAGATTGTCGAGCGCTTGGCCGACGGCGTGCTGGTCACTGATGACAACCCGCGCAGCGAAAGCCCGAGCCAGATTTTCGACGATATCCGCGCAGGCTTCAAAGACGTCTCCAAGGCGACGTTCGTTGCTGGTCGCGGTGCGGCCATCGCGCAATTGATCGCCGGCGCCAGCGCTGACGACGTGGTCGTACTGGCCGGCAAAGGTCACGAGGACTACCAGGAAATCAACGGCGAGCGCCATGCCTTCTCCGATCTGGTCGAGGCCGATCATGCCTTGACCGCTTGGGAGGTTGCCCATGCTTAAGGTGATGACATTCGGTGAACTGACCCAGGCCCTGTCGGCCCGCGTGCTGTCGAGCGATTGCCGCTTCGATGGCGTGAGCATCGATAGCCGGGCGATCAAGCCGGGGCAACTGTTCGTCGCCTTGGCCGGCCCACGCTTTGACGGTCACGATTACCTGAACGACGTCGCTGCCAAAGGTGCCGTGGGTGCCTTGGTGCAGCGCGAAGTCGCAGACTCCACCTTGCCGCAACTGCTGGTCGCCGATACCCGGCTGGCCCTTGGCCAATTGGGTGCGCTCAACCGTGCAGCGTTCGATAAGCCTGTCGCCGCCGTCACTGGCTCCAGCGGCAAGACCACGGTCAAGGAACTGCTCGCCGGTGTACTGCGCACACGCGGCCCGGTACTTGCGACCCGTGGCAACCTGAACAATGATTTCGGCGCCCCGCTGACCCTGCTCGAACTGGCCCCGGAACACACGGCGGCGGTGATAGAACTGGGGGCTTCGCGCGTCGGCGAAATCGCCTATACCGTGGCGCTGACCAAGCCCCACGTTGCGATCATCAACAATGCCGGCACCGCCCATGTGGGTGAGTTCGGCGGTCCGGAAAAAATCGTCGAAGCCAAGGGCGAAATCCTTGAAGGCCTCGACGCTTCGGGCACCGCCGTATTGAACCTCGACGACAAGGCTTTCGCGACCTGGCGTGCACGCGCTGCCGGTCGCAAGGTGCTGACGTTCGCCGTATTGAATGCCGCCGCAGACTTCCATGCCTCCAAGATCACGGTGGATGCCCGTGGCTGCCCAGCCTTCACCTTGCACACCCCGCAAGGTAACGAGCACGTGCAGTTGAATCTGCTGGGCAACCATAACGTCGCCAACGCCTTGGCCGCCGCCGCTGCCGCCCATGCCCTGGGTGTGTCGCTGTTCGGTATCGCCACGGGCCTGGGCGCGGTGCAGCCGGTCAAGGGCCGCACCGTGGCGCAACTTGCCAGCAACGGCATGCGGGTGATTGATGACACTTACAACGCCAACCCGTCCTCCATCAATGCCGCTGTGGATCTGCTCAAAGGCTTTGATGGGCGCAAAGTCCTGGTACTGGGCGATATCGGCGAGTTGGGCGATTGGGCTGAACAAGGCCATCGTGAAGTCGGCGCCTATGCCGCTGGCAAAGTGGACGCGCTCTACGCCGTTGGCACGAACATGGCCCATGCGGTCAACGCTTTCGGCCCCGGTGCGAGGCATTTCGCAACCCAGGCCGAGCTGATCCAGGCCTTGGACGCAGCAGAACAAGACAAACACACAACCATTTTGATCAAGGGATCGCGCAGCGCGGTGATGGAAAACGTCGTCGCGGCCTTGTGCGGTTCAAGTACGGAGAAACATTAATGCTGCTGCTGCTGGCTGAGTATCTGCAACAGTTCCACAAAGGCTTCGCGGTCTTTCAGTACCTGACCCTGCGCGGGATCCTGGGTGTGCTGACCGCGCTGTCTCTGTCGCTGTTTCTGGGGCCGTGGATGATCCGCACCCTGCAGAACCTGCAAATTGGTCAATCGGTACGTAATGACGGCCCGCAGTCGCACCTGTCCAAGTCCGGCACCCCGACCATGGGCGGCGCGCTGATCCTGTCGTCGATCGGTATCAGCACCCTGCTCTGGGCAGACCTGCACAACCGTTACGTCTGGACGGTGCTGCTGGTGACTTTGCTGTTCGGCGCCATCGGCTGGGTCGATGACTACCGCAAAGTGATCGAGAAAAACTCCAAAGGGCTGCCGAGCCGCTGGAAGTATTTCTGGCAGTCGGTATTCGGCCTGGGCGCGGCGATCTTCCTGTACACCACCGCGCCAAGCGCAGTGGAAACCACCCTGATCATTCCGATGCTCAAGGACGCCAGCATTCCACTGGGCATCGGCTTCGTGGTGCTGACCTACTTCGTGATCGTCGGCTCCAGCAACGCGGTGAACCTGACCGATGGCCTCGACGGCCTGGCGATCATGCCGACGGTGATGGTGGGCGGCGCGCTCGGCATCTTCTGCTACCTGTCGGGTAACGTGAAATTCGCCGAATACCTGCTGATCCCTTATGTACCGGGCGCGGGTGAATTGATTGTGTTCTGCGGCGCCTTGATCGGTGCCGGCCTGGGTTTCCTGTGGTTCAACACCTATCCGGCACAAGTCTTCATGGGCGACGTCGGCGCACTGGCGCTGGGCGCAGCCTTGGGCACCATTGCGGTGATCGTTCGCCAGGAAATCGTGTTGTTCATCATGGGCGGCGTGTTCGTGATGGAAACCCTGTCGGTGGTCATCCAGGTGGCCTCCTTCAAGTTGACCGGGCGCCGGGTGTTTCGCATGGCGCCGATTCACCACCACTTTGAACTCAAGGGCTGGCCGGAGCCACGCGTGATTGTCCGTTTCTGGATCATCACCGTGATTCTGGTACTGGTCGGCCTTGCCACCCTGAAACTGAGGTAGAAACGAGTGTCCCTGATCGCTTCAGACCACTTCCGCATCGTTGTCGGCCTCGGCAAGAGCGGCATGTCCCTGGTTCGCTTCCTGGCGAACCGGGGCACGTCGTTTGCCGTGGCCGATACGCGGGAAAATCCACCGGAGCTGGTCACGCTGCGCCGTGACTACCCGCACGTGGAAGTGCGTTGTGGCGAGCTGGATGTCGAGTTTCTGTGCCGCGCCGATGAGCTCTACGTGAGCCCCGGCCTGGCCCTGGCGACCCCGGCCCTGCAAGCGGCAGCGGCGCGTGGCGTGAAGCTGTCCGGCGATATCGACCTGTTCGCGCGTAACGCGAAGGCGCCGATCGTGGCCATCAGCGGTTCCAACGCGAAGAGCACCGTGACCACCCTGGTCGGCGAGATGGCCATTGCGGCCGGCAAGCGCGTGGCCGTGGGCGGCAACCTTGGCACGCCAGCCCTGGATTTGCTCAGCGACGACGTCGAGCTGTACGTGATGGAGCTGTCGAGCTTCCAGCTGGAAACCACTCACGACCTCGGCGCCGAAGTGGCCACTGTGCTCAACGTCAGCGAAGACCACATGGATCGCTACAGTGGCCTGCCGGCGTACCACTTGGCCAAGCACCGGATCTTCCGCGGCGCCAGGCAATTTGTGGTCAACCGCCAGGATGCCCTGAGCCGTCCGCTGATGGGCGAGGGCATGCCGTGCTGGACCTTCGGCCTGGGCAAACCCGACTTCAAGGCCTTTGGTATTCGCGAAGAGAATGGCGAGAAATACCTGGCCTTCGAATTCCAGAACCTGATGCCGGTGCGCGAGCTGAAAGTCCGTGGCGCCCATAACCAATCCAATGCCCTGGCGGCATTGGCCCTCGGCCATGCGGTTGGCCTGCCATTCGACGCCATGCTGTCGAGCCTGCGCACTTTTGGCGGCCTCGAACATCGTTGCCAGTGGGTGCGCGACCTGGACGGCGTCAGTTATTACAACGACTCCAAGGCCACCAACGTGGGTGCCGCATTGGCTGCCATCGAGGGCCTTGGCGCTGATATCGAGGGCAAGCTGGTATTGATCGCCGGTGGGGATGGCAAAGGTGCCGAGTTCAAGGATCTCAAAGCCCCCGTCGCCGCCCATTGCCGTGCCGTGGTGCTGATCGGCCGCGACGCCGACAAAATCGCCGCCGCTCTCGGTGACGCCGTCCCGCAAGTGCGCGCCACTTCCCTGGACGACGCCATTGCCCAGTGCAAAGCCCTCGCCCAGGCAGGCGATGCCGTGCTGTTGTCACCGGCGTGCGCCAGTTTCGACATGTTCAAGAACTACGAAGAGCGCGGCCAGTTGTTCGCCCGCGCCGTGGAGGGCTTGGCATGAGCATTGATTTCAGAAACATCATCAAGCCATACCCGTCGCCGATCATCACCGGGCGCGGCATCGACCTCGATTTTCCGATGCTCGCCGGTTGCCTTGCGCTGCTGGGCCTGGGCCTGGTCATGATCACCTCGGCGTCGTCCGAAGTGGCTGCCGTGCAGTCGGGCAACACCCTGTACATGATGATCCGTCACCTTGTGTACCTGATCATCGGTCTGGGTGCGTGCATCGTGACCATGATGATCCCCATCGCCACCTGGCAACGCCTGGGCTGGTTGATGCTGATCGGCGCGTTCGGCTTGCTGATCATGGTGATCCTGCCCGGCATCGGCCGCGAGGTGAACGGCTCGATGCGCTGGATCGGCTTCGGTGCGTTCAACGTGCAACCCTCGGAAATCGCCAAGGTGTTCGTGGTGATCTACCTCGCCGGTTACCTGGTGCGTCGCCAGAAGGAAGTGCGCGAAAGCTGGATGGGCTTCTTCAAGCCATTCATCGTGCTGCTGCCCATGGCCGGCCTGTTGCTGATGGAGCCCGACTTTGGCGCCACCGTCGTAATGATGGGGGCCGCAGCGGCGATGCTATTCCTCGGTGGCGTGGGCCTGTTCCGCTTCAGTTTGATGGTGGTACTGGCCGTGGCCGCCGTGACCATCCTGGTGCAGGCGCAACCCTACCGTATGGCACGTCTGATCACCTTTACCGACCCGTGGTCCGACCAGTTCGGTTCCGGTTATCAGTTGACCCAGGCGTTGATCGCCTTCGGTCGCGGTGAGTGGCTGGGCGTAGGCCTGGGCAACAGCGTGCAGAAGCAGTTCTACCTGCCGGAAGCCCACACCGACTTCGTGTTCTCGGTACTCGCCGAAGAGCTGGGTGTGGTCGGCTCGCTGTGCACCGTCGCGCTGTTCGTGTTCGTGTGTGTACGCGGCATGTACATCGGCTTGTGGGCCGAGAAGGCCAAACAGTATTTCGCCGCCTATGTGGCGTACGGCTTGTCGTTCCTGTGGATCGGCCAGTTCCTGATCAACATCGGTGTGAACGTCGGCCTGCTGCCGACCAAGGGCCTGACCTTGCCGTTCCTCAGTTACGGCGGCAGTTCCCTGGTGATTTGCTGCGCCTGCCTGGGCTTGTTGCTGCGTATCGAGTGGGAGAGTCGAACCCACCTGGGCAGTGAAGAGATGGAGTTCAGCGAAAGCGACTTCGCCGAGGAGCCGACCCATGGGCGCTAATGTGCTGATCATGGCGGGTGGCACCGGGGGCCATGTGTTCCCGGCCCTGGCCTGTGCGCGTGAATTCCAGAACCGTGGCTACACCGTGCACTGGTTGGGAACGCCCCGTGGCATCGAAAACGAACTGGTACCGGGTGCCGGCTTGCCGTTGCATCTGATCAACGTCACCGGCTTGCGTGGCAAGGGCAAGTTGTCCCTGCTCAAGGCGCCGTTCGTGTTGCTCAAGGCGGTGTGGCAGGCGCGCAAGGTCATTCGTGAATTGCAGCCGGTGTGTGTGCTTGGGTTTGGCGGTTATGTGACGGGCCCTGGCGGCGTCGCGGCCAGGCTCGCCGGCGTGCCGGTGATCGTGCACGAGCAGAACGCCGTCGCCGGTACCGCCAACCGCCTGCTGGTGCCGTTGGCGGCGCGGGTGTGTGAAGCTTTTCCCAACACCTTCAGCGCGTCGGATAAACGCCGTACCACCGGCAACCCGGTGCGTACCGAGCTGTTTATGGATATCGCCCGCAATGCACTGGCAGGGCGCAAGGCGCACCTGCTGATCCTCGGTGGAAGCCTGGGCGCGGAGCCGTTGAACAAATTGCTGCCGGAAGCGGTGGCGCAACTCCCTGTGGAATTGCGCCCGGAGATCTTCCATCAGGCCGGCAAGAACCACGATGAAGTCACCGCCACACGTTATCGCGAGGCCGGTGTCGAGGCGAATGTACAGCCCTTCATCAAAGACATGGCCCAAGCCTATGGCTGGGCCGACCTGGTGGTCTGCCGCGCTGGTGCGCTGACCGTCAGTGAACTGGCCGCCGCCGGTCTGCCGTCCTTGCTGGTGCCTTTGCCCCACGCCATCGACGATCACCAGACCCGCAACGCCGAATATTTGGCCGGGGAGGGCGCTGCCTTCCTGCTGCCGCAAAGAACGACTGGCGCCGCCGATTTGGCCGCACGCCTGACCGAGGTTTTGATGCAACCGGAACGACTCAACAACATGGCGAGCACCGCAAGCCGCCTGGCCAAACCTGACGCAACCCGCACCGTGGTCGATATCTGCCTGGAGGTGGCCCATGGTTGAGAATCAGAAAGCCATGCCGCAACCCGAGATGCGCCGCATCCGTCGTATCCACTTCGTCGGCATCGGCGGCGTGGGCATGTGCGGCATTGCCGAAGTGCTGCTGAACCTGGGCTACCAGGTGTCCGGTTCAGACTTGAAAGAGTCGCCGGTCACCGACCGCCTGAAGTCGTTTGGCGCACAGATTTTCATCGGCCACCGCGCCGAGAACGCCGCCGAGGCCGACGTGCTCGTCGTATCCAGCGCTGTGAACACTTCCAACCCGGAAGTAGCCACCGCCCTGGAGCGCCGTATTCCTGTGGTGCCACGCGCCGAGATGCTCGCTGAGCTGATGCGCTACCGCCACGGCATTGCCGTCGCCGGTACCCATGGCAAAACCACCACCACCAGCCTGATCGCCTCGGTGTTCGCCGCCGGTGGCCTGGACCCGACGTTCGTCATCGGTGGCCGCCTGAATGCAGCGGGCACCAATGCCCAGCTCGGCACCAGCCGCTACCTGATCGCCGAAGCCGATGAAAGCGACGCGAGCTTCCTGCACTTGCAACCGCTGGTGGCCGTCGTGACCAACATCGACGAAGACCACATGGCGACCTACGACGGCGACTTCAACAAGTTGAAGAAAACCTTCGTCGAGTTCCTGCACAACCTGCCGTTCTATGGGCTGGCCGTGGTGTGCCTGGACGATCCGGTCGTGCGCGAAATCCTGCCGCTGGTCAAGCGTCCGACCGTGACCTACGGCTTCAGCGAAGACGCCGACGTGCGCGCAATCAATGTGCGCCAGGAAGGCATGCAAACCTTCTTCACCGTGCTGCGTCCCGAGCGTGAGCCGCTGGATGTGTCGGTGAACATGCCGGGCAACCACAACGTCTTGAACTCCCTGGCGACCATCTGCATCGCCTCCGATGAAGGTGTCAGCGATGAAGCCATCGTCGAAGGCCTGTCGCGCTTTGCCGGTGTGGGCCGTCGTTTCCAGGTCTACGGCCAGTTGCCGGTAGAAGGTGGCGACGTGATGCTGGTGGACGACTACGGTCACCACCCGACCGAAGTGGCGGCGGTGATCAAGGCCGTCCGCGGTGGCTGGCCGGAGCGCCGTCTGGTGATGGTCTACCAGCCGCACCGCTACAGCCGCACCCGCGACCTGTACGACGACTTCGTCAATGTATTGGCCGATGCCAACGTGCTGTTGCTGATGGAGGTGTACCCGGCCGGTGAAGAGCCGATTCCGGGCGCCGACAGCCGCAAGCTGTGCAACAGCATTCGTCAGCGTGGCCAGTTGGACCCGATCTACATCGAACGTGGTGTGGACCTGGCACCGATCGTCAAGCCGCTGCTGCGGGCCGGTGACATTTTGCTGTGCCAGGGTGCCGGTGACATTGGTGGCCTTGCCCCTAAATTGCTGGCGAGCCCGCTGTTTGCCGCCGCGAAGGGGAAGTCGAAATGATCACGAACTACGACTCCCTGTTCTCCACTATCGCGCCTGCCGATTTCGGCCGTGTGGCCGTGTTGTTCGGCGGCAAGAGCGCCGAGCGCGAAGTGTCGCTCAAGTCCGGCAATGCCGTGCTTGAAGCGCTGCAAAGCGCCGGCGTAAACGCCTTCGGTATCGACGTGGGCGATGACTTCCTCGCCCGCTTGCAGGCCGAGAAGATCGACCGTGCCTTCATCATCCTGCACGGCCGTGGCGGTGAAGACGGCAGCATGCAAGGCTTGTTGGAATGCGCTGGCATCCCTTACACCGGCAGCGGCATTCTCGCGTCGGCACTGGCGATGGACAAGTTGCGGACCAAGCAGGTGTGGCACAGCCTGGGCATTCCAACCCCGCGTCACAGTGTTCTGTGCAGCGAAGACGATTGTATTTCTGCAGCCAAGGAACTGGGCCTGCCTTTGATCGTCAAACCTGCCCATGAAGGCTCCAGTATCGGCATGGCTAAAGTGAACTCGGCCGCTGAATTGATCGACGCATGGAAAGCGGCAAGTACCTACGATTCGCAAGTGTTGGTGGAACAGTGGATCCAGGGTCCCGAGTACACCATCGCCACCCTGCGTGGCCAGGTATTGCCGCCTATCGCATTGGGCACGCCCCACACCTTTTACGACTATGACGCCAAGTACCTGGCTTCCGATACCCAGTACCGGATCCCATGTGGCCTTGATGCAAACAAAGAACAGGAATTGATGGACCTCACGGCGAAAGCCTGTGAGGCGCTGGGTATCGCCGGTTGGGCGCGGGCAGACGTGATGCAGGATGACCAGGGGAATTTCTGGTTCCTGGAAGTCAACACCGCACCGGGCATGACCGACCACAGCCTGGTACCTATGGCAGCCCGTGCGGCCGGTTTGGACTTCCAGCAGTTGGTGCTGGCGATCCTGGCCGACAGCATTGAGCCAAGAGGCTAAGGACATGAAAGGCGCATCGCTTCGTCATCAGCCCCCACAAGCACCGAGCCGCAAGCCGGTGCCACGGGGTGCCAGCCGAATGGTGGCTAAAGAGCCGATGTCGGCGCGCCTGCCGAAAGCCAACTTTGGTTTCCTCAAGGCGTTGTTCTGGCCGGTGTTGCTGGTGGTGTTGGGCTTCGGCACGTATGAGGGCGCGCAGCGGCTGTTGCCGTATGCCGACCGGCCGATCACCAAGATCAGCGTGCAGGGCGATTTGAGCTACATCAGCCAGCAAGCGGTGCAGCAGCGCATCGGCCCGTACCTGGCCGCGAGCTTCTTCACCATCGACCTGGCCGGTATGCGCGCAGAGCTGGAACAGATGCCGTGGATCGCCCACGCCGAAGTCCGCCGTGTCTGGCCGGACCAGGTGACGATCCGCCTGGAAGAACAACTGCCCGTGGCCCGCTGGGGTGAAGAGGCGCTGTTGAACAACCAGGGGCAGGCGTTCACCCCGCGTGAGTTGGCCAACTACGAGCACCTGCCGCAGTTGTTCGGGCCGCAGCGGGCGCAGCAGCAAGTCATGCAGCAGTACCAGGCCTTGAGCCAGATGCTGCGGCCGATGGGCTTCTCCATTGCACGCCTGGAACTGCGTGAACGGGGTAGCTGGTTTTTGACGACCGGGGCAGGCAGTTCCGGCCCGGGCATCCAGTTGTTGCTGGGACGCGACCGCTTGGTGGAGAAGATGCGCCGCTTCATTGCCATCTACGACAAGACCTTGAAAGAACAGATTACGAACATTGCGAGCGTCGACCTGCGTTACGCCAACGGCCTTGCCGTCGGCTGGCGTGAACCGGCTGCGCCCACGGCAGCGCAACCCGCTGTCGCGAAGAATTAAGAAGAGGCAGGACCCATGGCAAACGTGCAAAGCGGCAAAATGATCGTCGGTCTCGATATCGGCACCTCCAAGGTGGTGGCGCTGGTGGGCGAGGTCGGGGAAGACGGCGTGATCGAGATCGTCGGTATTGGCACGCATCCGTCCCGGGGCCTGAAGAAGGGCGTGGTGGTGAACATCGAGTCCACCGTGCAGTCGATCCAGCGTGCTATCGAAGAAGCGCAGCTGATGGCCGGTTGCCGGATTCACTCGGCGTTCGTCGGCGTGGCCGGCAACCATATCCGCAGCCTGAACTCCCACGGCATCGTGGCGATCCGCGACCGCGAAGTCAGCGCCGCCGACCTTGAGCGCGTCCTTGACGCCGCCCAAGCCGTGGCGATCCCGGCTGACCAGCGCGTGCTGCACACCTTGCCGCAGGATTACGTGATCGATAACCAGGAAGGCGTTCGCGAGCCCCTGGGCATGTCGGGCGTGCGTCTGGAGGCCAAGGTCCACGTGGTGACCTGCGCCGTAAACGCTGCACAGAACATTGAAAAATGCGTGCGCCGCTGCGGTCTGGAAATCGACGACATTATTCTGGAGCAGCTTGCTTCCGCGTATTCGGTACTGACCGACGACGAAAAGGAACTGGGCGTGTGCCTGGTGGACATCGGCGGCGGCACCACTGACATCGCGATCTTCACCGAGGGTGCAATCCGTCACACCGCCGTGATCCCGATTGCGGGCGACCAGGTCACCAACGACATCGCCATGGCGTTGCGTACACCGACCCAGTACGCCGAAGAAATCAAGATCCGCTACGCCTGCGCCCTGGCCAAGCTGGCCGGTGCCGGCGAGACCATCAAGGTGCCGAGCGTGGGCGACCGTCCACCGCGCGAACTGTCGCGCCAGGCCTTGGCCGAAGTGGTCGAGCCGCGCTACGACGAGCTGTTCACCCTGATTCAGGCTGAACTGCGCCGCAGTGGCTACGAAGATTTGATCCCGGCCGGCATCGTGCTGACCGGTGGCACCTCGAAGATGGAAGGCGCGGTCGAACTGGCCGAGGAAATCTTCCACATGCCGGTTCGCCTGGGCGTGCCCCATGGTGTCAAAGGCCTGGGCGACGTAGTGCGCAACCCGATTTATTCCACCGGTGTGGGCTTGCTGTTGTACGGACTGCAAAAGCAGACCGACGGCATTTCCCTGTCGGGCCCGAGCATCCGTGACAGCTATCGCAGTGACGACGAGGCCAAGGCGCCGTTGTTCGAGCGGTTGCAGGCTTGGGTAAAAGGCAATTTCTAAAGATTTACCGCTACACCGCAACACAGAAAGAAGCAGTAGGCGAAAAAACTAGAGATAACGAAAGGAGAGGGAACATGTTCGAACTCGTAGACAACATCCCCGCCAGCCCGGTCATCAAAGTGATCGGTGTCGGCGGTGGCGGCGGCAACGCTGTCAACCATATGGTCAAGAGCAACATTGAAGGCGTTGAATTCATCTGCGCCAACACTGATGCCCAGGCGCTGAAAAGCATTGGCGCGCGGACCATCCTGCAATTGGGCACAGCCGTGACCAAAGGCCTCGGCGCTGGCGCCAACCCGGAAGTCGGCCGTCAAGCCGCCCTGGAAGACCGCGAGCGTATTGCCGAAGTGCTGCAAGGCACCAACATGGTGTTCATCACCACCGGCATGGGCGGCGGTACCGGTACCGGTGCAGCGCCGATCATTGCCGAAGTGGCCAAGGAAATGGGCATTCTGACGGTCGCAGTCGTGACCCGTCCGTTCCCGTTCGAAGGTCGCAAGCGTATGCAGATCGCCGACGAAGGCATCCGTCTGCTGTCTGAAAGCGTCGACTCGTTGATCACCATTCCCAACGAGAAGCTGCTGACCATCCTGGGCAAGGACGCAAGCCTGCTGTCCGCGTTCGCCAAGGCTGACGATGTGCTGGCCGGTGCCGTTCGCGGTATCTCCGACATCATCAAGCGCCCAGGCATGATCAACGTCGACTTTGCCGACGTACGTACTGTCATGAGCGAAATGGGCATGGCGATGATGGGCACTGGCTGCGCCAGCGGTCCGAACCGTGCGCGCGAAGCCACTGAAGCGGCCATCCGCAACCCGCTGCTGGAAGACGTGAACCTGCAAGGTGCACGCGGCATCCTGGTGAACATCACCGCCGGTCCTGACCTGTCCCTGGGTGAGTACTCCGACGTGGGTAGCATCATCGAAGCCTTCGCTTCCGAGCACGCGATGGTCAAAGTCGGTACCGTTATCGATCCAGACATGCGCGACGAACTGCACGTGACTGTGGTTGCTACCGGCTTGGGCGCGAAGATCGAGAAACCTGTCAAGGTCATCGACAACACCGTCCATACCAGCCACGCCAGCCAGTCGGCTGCAGCTCCAGCGCCTGTGCGCCCGGAAATGCCGTCGGTGAACTACCGTGACCTGGACCGTCCGACCGTGATGCGCAACCAGGCTCAGGCCGGTGCTGCGGCGTCCCGTAGCCCGAATCCGCAAGATGACCTGGACTACCTGGACATCCCGGCATTCCTGCGTCGTCAGGCCGATTGATGGAATGTATCAGGGCTATGAAGGTGATTGGTGTTCAGCAAAGGTCTGGTCTGCTATTATCGCCAGCCTTTGTTGATACCAGTTCGCAATTTGCGCTCAAGCGGTCCAAGCCATGATTAAACAACGCACCCTGAAGAATATTATCCGTGCCACAGGTGTAGGTCTGCACTCCGGGGAGAAGGTATACCTGACCCTCAAACCTGCACCTGTCGACACCGGCATCGTGTTTGTTCGTGCCGACCTGGACCCTGTGGTGCAGATTCCTGCTCGCGCGGAAAACGTTGGCGAAACCACGATGTCGACCACACTGGTCAACGGTGACGTCAAAGTGGACACGGTGGAGCACTTGCTCTCGGCCATGGCTGGCCTGGGCATCGATAACGCCTACGTCGAGCTCTCCGCGTCCGAAGTCCCTATCATGGATGGCAGCGCTGGACCCTTCGTATTCCTGATTCAATCTGCCGGCCTGGAAGAACAGGACGCAGCCAAGAAGTTCATACGCATTCTGCGGGAAGTGACAGTAGAAGACGGCGACAAGCGCGCCACCTTCGTCCCGTTCGAAGGCTTTAAAGTGAGCTTTGAGATCGATTTCGATCACCCGGTATTCCGTGACCGCACCCAAAGTGCAAGCGTGGATTTTTCCAGCACTTCGTTCGTAAAAGAAGTCAGCCGCGCCCGTACTTTTGGTTTCATGAGTGACATCGAGTACCTGCGCAAGCACAACCTCGCACTCGGCGGCAGCGTTGAAAACGCCATCGTGGTCGACGCGGATGGTGTACTGAACGAAGACGGCCTTCGCTACGAAGACGAATTCGTGAAGCACAAGATCCTCGATGCAATCGGTGACCTCTACCTGCTGGGCAATAGCCTGATAGGCGAGTTCAAAGGCTTCAAGTCGGGCCACGCCCTTAACAACCAGCTGCTGCGCAAGTTGATTGAGCAGACAGACGCTTGGGAAGTCGTGACCTTCGAAGATGCCAGCACCGCACCGATCTCTTACATGCGTCCCGTTGCGGCGGTGTAAGTAACAACTCTCTTTCTTTAGTTTTTAAAGGCTGCCTTCGGGTGGCCTTTTTTTTATGTGAAAAACCTTCAGAACACTGGAAATCCAAATGTGGGAGGGGACTTGCCCCCCTCCCACATTGGATTTGATTAACAATTAGAAGGTGGTGGCATCCACAATCCGGTTACGCCCACTGTGCTTGGCCTCATACAGCGCCTGGTCCGCACTCAGCAGTAACGCCTCCAGGGACATGCGGCTGCGTTTATCCCAAGTACTCATGCCAATGCTCACGGTAATCGGCCGTTCGCTCCCCGCCACCCGTGGCAAATGCTCGACACTGCTGCGGATGTGCTCGGCGATCACCCAGGCACCTTTGGCATCGGTATGCGGCAGCACCACCGCAAACTCCTCGCCGCCATATCGCGCCGCCAGGTCGGCAGGGCGACGGATGTTGTTGCCGATCACTTGGGCCACCGTGCGCAGCGCCTCATCACCGCCCTGATGGCCATGGCGATCGTTGAACGCCTTGAAGTGGTCCACGTCGATCATCAGCAGCGTCAGCGACTCTGTTGAACGTTGGGCGCGGTCCCACTCCAGGCGCAGGCGCTCATCGAGGATGCGGCGGTTGGGCAGCCCGGTGAGGGCGTCAGTGGCTGCCAGTTCTGACAGCACCCGCTCCGCGCGGTAGCGGCGCCGCAGTTCACGACGCAGCATCCAGGCCAGCCACAACAGGCCTATACACAGGATGCCGGTGGCGCCGCCGGTCAGTAGCGCCGCGCGTTTCCAAGGGGCGAACACGTCTTGGCTGGACAGGGCCACCACCACGATCAATGGCAGCTCTCCGACGTTGGTAAAGGTGTACAGGCGCTCCTTGCCGCTGATGGCAGAGATCGCCTGGAAGCTGCCACTGCCTTCGAGCAGCATGCGTTTGAAATTCGGTCGTTCGCTCAGGTCCTTATCGATCATGTCGCGTTCGAGCAGCGGCTGCTGGGCCAGCAGAATGCCTTTTTTGTTGATCAGGTTGACGCTGCTGCCGTTGCCGATGGTCAGGGTGCTGAACAACTGGTCGAAATACGCCAGGCGCATAGTCGCCACCGCAACGCCGGCGAACTCTCCGTTGGGCCCTGACACGCGTCGACTGAATGCCATGCGCCAGACCTGGTCGCAATCGCAATGGATCTTGAACGGTCGACTGATGAACAAGCCGGCCTGGGCGTCCTGTGCATGTACCTGGAAATAGTCGCGGTCGGCAAAGTTACGCGGGCTGGGGTGCAAGGTTGATGAGTCTGCAGTGACTGCGCCCTCCGCGTCCAACAACAGGACCTCGCCCTTGAAAGGCGCCGCCGTGGACAGGTCAAACTGCACCAGGTGCTGGATATTCACATCCACCAGCGTCAGGTCTTCGCGTTGCTTGGCTGCGATCAAGCCTTTGAGCGCCAGGTCGTACAACTCGACGTTGCGCAGCACATCGGCATTGATCAGTTGGGCAATGTTGGTGGTCGAGCGCTTGGCCGCCTGCAGGGTGCTGGCGTGTTCACGGATCAGCAACGCCGCGACGATAATTACAATCAGGGCGACGGTGAGGCCGCTGCCCAGAATCAAAAACAACTCCGGATGTGCAGGCGAGGTACGAGCAGGACGTTGACTCATCGGGCAGACTTCAGCGGTGTGAATGCTGGCAGTTTAGTTCTACCCGATGAAAAATAAATGCTGAGTTGGAAAGAAAGATCAGCAGGTCAGAAGACGTTGATGGGGTAGTCGACAATCACCCGGTACTCATCCACATCCCGGTCCACCGCCGAGTAGCCGTTACTGCCGCGGTTGGTCGCCCATTGAAAGCGCATTGCCAGGTCCTTGGCCTTGCCGCCCTGCACCACGTATTTCACGTCGATGTCCCGCTCCCAATGCTTGGCGTCTTTGCCATCGGCGCTGTACCAGGCGCTGTAGCCACGGCTTTGCGGGTCGACCTGGGTCAGGTCGGTCTTGCCGCTGATGTAGGACACGGCCGAGGTCAGGCCGGGCAGGCCCCAGCCTGCGAAGTCATAGGCGTACTTGAGCTTCCACGAGCGCTCGTTGGGGCCGTTGAAGTCCGAGTATTGCTGGGAGTTGTCCAGGTACACGCTGTCGCCCTGGGCGATGTAGTCGAATGGCGTGTTGCCGTTTACACGCTGGTAGGCGGCGGTGACGCTGTGGTTCCCCACGCCCACGGTGAAATGCAGGCTGTAGGTGTTGTTGTCGATATCCCCCAGCAACGACCGGCCGGTGTCCTGGGTGTGGTAGTAGTGCAGGCCCGGGTTGAGGCTGACCAGGTCATTGAGTGCGTAGGTGTAGTCCAGGTCGTAGTAGTACTGGTGCCACACGTCCTTGAGTTCGGAGGCGTACAGGTTGCTGGTCAGGCCGGGAATACCGCTGAACGACACACCGGCCCAGTTCATATGCTGGCTGTCGGTGTTGCTCGGCAAAGCGCCGTAGCTGGTGCCGATGCGACGGTGACCGCTCTGGTTGTAGAGCTTGGTGAAACTGGCCTGGCCGCCTTCGAACATCCAGCCGTCGAAGCTGTGGTTGTTCAGGCTCACGCCTCGGAACGTCTGCGGCAGCATGCGGGTCTGGCCGCCCGCGATGACCGGGTTGTTGAGGAACAGGTCACCGGCTTTCAGCTCGGTATCAAAGGCGCGCACCTTCAACGTGCCACCGGCCGTGGAGAACGATCCGGGCGCTTTGCCGCTGCCGTCAGTGCTGCCGTAGGGAAGAATGCTGGAACCGTCAGTGCCGCCACCGCCGTCGAGCTTGAGGCCGAGCATGGCGTGGGCATCCAGGCCGAAGCCGACGGTGCCTTGGGTGTAGCCGGATTCGAACGTACCGAGGAAGCCCTGGCCCCACTCCTTGCTGTCATCGGTATGAGTGTCGCGCCGGTCGCGGTTCATGTAGTAGTTGCGGGTGTTGATGTTGAGGTGCGAGCCCTCGATGAAACCTTCAGTGGGGGGAGTGTCTGCCGCGTGGGCAAGGGGGACGATAGTTGCTGCAATCGCGAGGAATAACGGGGTCAGCGTCAGCGAGTTCTTCACCGGTAAAGCTCCTTTGGTCAATCGAAAACGGCCAATGTCGTGGGGGTGTGCCTGGCCTTTTTTACGGCAAAAAAAAGCCGCTGATATCAGCGGCTTTAAGACAGATTCCCAGTGTAGAGCCCTGGAAATAAGTCGAGGGAAATTCGGGTAAGCGGGTAGGTGTCTTTGCCGTAGCGCTCGTCGATGCGTCAAATTAACGCAGGCGGGCGGTGTGATACAGAGTGTAACAAGAGAATGACTGTTGCCCAAATCGCAACAGTTTGGTGGTGTACATATCCGTTGCTGCGGTAACGGCGGCTTAGGGTTCCGCTCTTACAGCGGGTCACTTTTGGAGGGACCCAAAAGTCCACCAAAAGGTCCTCGCCCCACCACTCGGTGCCTCGCCTAGGCTCGGCATGCCCGTAATCCGACATTGATTTGGGGGGCCGCCGCCACGCGCCATCCATGGCGCAGGGCGGCTAAACCGGCATCCCTGCCGGTTTACCCCCCAAATCAATATCGGATTCCGGCCATCGTGGTTGACGGGGCGATCTCAGATCAAAATCAAAATCAAAAGCAGAGCACGGCGGCCTGGTAGCCGACCTGAGTGGTTAGATCAAGAGCGAAACTGCTCTGCTTTTGATTTGGCCCTTACATCCTTTTCGCTGACGAAGTCAGCGCTCTTTTGATCTGCGCTTTTGATTGTGATCTTGATCTTAGGCGCCCCGTAAAACACGCTGGCCGAACGCAGGCTTGAATCCGTGGGTAACCCGGCAGGACGCCGGGTTAGCCGCGCTGGGCCAAGGATGGCCCATCGCGGCGGCCCACGGATTCAAGCCGGAGTGAGGGCACACCGAGCCTAAGCGAGGTGCCGAGTGTTGGGGCAAGAGCCCTTTGGTTACTTTGGGGCTTTTCCAAAGTGACCCGCCGTAAGGGCGGAACCAATACGCGCCGTTACCCAAACAACGGATATGTACACAACCTCAGCCTAAACGGGCAGCGTAATCCCAAACGTATTCCCACCTCCCTCGCTACGCACAAACACATCCCCCCCGTGCATCAGCGCAATCGCCTTGACAATCGCCAATCCCAACCCATGATTCGCCCCGCTGTTACTGCGCGACGCGTCCACCCGATAAAACCGCTCAAACAACCGCGGCAGATGCTCACTGGCGATCTCATCACCCGGGTTGGTCACCCCAATCGCCACAAACTGCTCCTGCACGCCGATATTCACCTCAATGACCCGCCCCGGCGCCGTGTGCTGCACCGCGTTGCTCAACAGGTTGATCAGCGCCCGGCGCAGGTGGGCTTTTTCGATCTGTACCTGCGCGTCACCGTGCACCTGAACCCGCACTTGGGCGTCTTCGAGAATGAAATCCAGATAGTCGAGGGTGGTGGCCACTTCATCGGCCAGGGAGCTTTCGATCAGCTTGGTAGCCTTGCTGCCCTGGTCGGCGCTGGCGAGGAAGAGCATGTCGTTGATGATCGAACGCAAGCGTTCCAGCTCCTCCAGGTTCGACTCCAGCACTTCCAGATAATGCTCGGCCGAGCGCCCTCGGGTCAGCGCCACTTGGGTCTGCCCAATCAGGTTGGTCAGCGGCGAGCGCAGTTCATGGGCCACGTCGGCATTGAAGGACTCCAGTCGCGAGTAGGCCTGCTCAACCCGGTCGAGGGTGGAGTTGAAGGAATTGACGAATTGCTTGAGTTCCGGCGGCAATGGCGCCAGTTGCAGCCGTCCGGAGAGTTTGGGCGGCGCAAGTTTGCGCGCTTCATCCGAGAGTTTGCCCAGGGGCTTGAGACCAATGCGCGACACCCAGAACCCCAGCAGCGCAGCCAGCACCACGCCCACCAGCGCCAGGCTGATCAGTGCCACCAGCAAGTGATGCTGGGTGGCGCGGAAATTCTCGGTGTCGATGGCAATCATGAAGCGCAACGGCGGGCGTTGGTCCTTGGCGGGAAACTGGCTCACCAGCACTTTGAACGGAGGAGAATGGCCAGGCAGGTGTAAATCGCGCTTGCCGCTGGGGCCCTCGGCGAAGGCGCGGATCTGCGCATCCGGCTCACCGTATTCGTAGCTCGGATCACTGCTGACCACCCAGAAGCGGATGCGCTTGTCTTCCTCACTCAAGAGTTTGAGTTTGGCCCTGATCTTCAGCCAATGATCCGGCGTCCCGAAGCGGTTGATCGAAGACTCCAGCACGCTGTAGCGCGCATCCAGCTCTGCGCCCGGCAATAAACCGAGACTGCGGTCGACCTGCTGGTACAGCGCTCCGCCGATCAACACAAAGATCAGCAGCGCCACCAGGGTGAACATGCCGCTCAGGCGCAGGGCGATGGAATTAGACGACACTGCGGTTCTCCAGCACGTAACCCATGCCGCGAATGGTGTGCAGCAGTTTGTGGTCGAACGGCCCATCCAGCTTGGCGCGCAGGCGCTTGATCGCGACCTCGACCACGTTGGCGTCGCTGTCAAAATTGATGTCCCAGACCATCTCCGCAATCGCCGTCTTGGACAGGATTTCACCCTGGCGCCGCGCCAGCACGCTGAGCAGCGAGAACTCCTTGGCGGTCAGATCCAGACGCACGCCATTGCGGCTGGCCTTGCGGCTGATCAGGTCGATCCACAGGTCGGCGACGGTGACCTGCACCGGCTCATGGCCGCCGCTACGCCGGGTCAGGGCTTGCAGGCGCGCCACCAGTTCGAGGAATGAAAACGGCTTGCCCAGGTAATCATCGGCGCCTTCGCGCAGCCCGCGAATGCGGTCTTCCACGCGCTCGCGGGCGGTGAGCATGATCACCGGCGTCTGCTTGCGTGCACGCAAGGCGCGCAGCACACCAAAGCCGTCGAGACCGGGCAACATCACGTCGAGCACGATCACTGCGTAATCGTTCTCCAGCGCCAGGTGCAGTCCCTCGACACCTTCGCGGGCCACGTCGACGGTGTAGCCCTGTTCCGTCAGGCCGCGATGCAGGTAGTCGGCGGTTTTTTCTTCATCTTCAACAATCAGTACGCGCATGACCCGCCTCAATATGTGGTCGCCAGCTCGGCAGCTGGTTTGGGCCGGTGGAAAAATCGCTCAAGGTACAAGTATATGACCGGCGTGGTGAACAGCGTCAGCGCCTGGCTCACCAGCAGGCCGCCGACCACGGCGATCCCCAGCGGCTGGCGCATTTCTGCGCCGGGGCCGCTGCCGAGCATCAGCGGCATTGCGCCGAGCAGGGCGGCGAGGGTGGTCATGATGATCGGGCGGAACCGCGTCACGCAGGCTTCGTAGATCGCTTCTTGCGGCGGCAAGCCACGCACGCGCTGGGCTTCCAGGGCGAAGTCGATCATCAGGATGCCGTTTTTCTTCACAATGCCGATCAGCAGCACCAGGCCGATCAGGGCCATGATCGAAAAGTCCTGGCCCATCAACCACAGCATGATCAACGCGCCCAAACCGGCCGAAGGCAAGGTGGAAATAATCGTCAGCGGGTGCACGAAGCTCTCATACAGCACCCCCAGAATGATGTAGACCGCCACCAGCGCCGCAAGGATCAGCCACGGCTGGCTGGCCAGCGAGCTCTGGAACGCCTGGGCCGCGCCCTGGAAATTGCCGATGAGGGTCGCCGGCATGCCGATTTCATTCTTGGCCTGGTTGAGCATGATCACCGCATCACCCAATGCCACGCCGGGCGCCAGGTTGAACGACAGGTTGGCGGCCGGGAACATGCCGTCATGGCTGATGGACAACGGCCCCACCGTGGGTGGGTCAACCTTGGCCAGCGCCGACAGCGGCACCATCTCGTTGGTCAACGGTGAGCGCAGGTAGAAGTAGTTCAGGCTCTCGGCCTTGCCCCGTTGTTGGCTGTCCAGCTCCAGTACCACCTGGTACTGGTTGATCTCGGTCTGGAACTCGTTGATCTGGCGCTGGCCGAAGGCGTCATACAGCGCCTGGTCGACATCGGTGGCGGTCAGGCCAAAGCGCGCGGCGGCCTGACGGTCGATGCTGATGTGGGTAATGCTGCCGCCCAGTTGCAGGTCGTTGGACAGGTCGCGAAACGCCGGGTTGGCGCGCAGTTTTTCGGTGAGGCGCTGGGTCCAGGTGTTGAGCGTCGGGCCGTCGTTGCTCTTGAGCACGTATTGGTACTGGGCACGGCTGGGGCCGGAGCTGAGGTTGATGTCCTGGCCGGCGCGCAGGTACAGCACGATGCCCGGCACCTTGGCCAGTTTCGGGCGGATGCGGTCGATGAACTGGCTGGCGGAGACATCACGATCACCCCGATCCTTCAGCGCAATCCAGAAGCGGCCGTTGGCGATGGTCTGGTTGCTGCCCGTCACGCCCACCGAATGGGAAAACGCCAGTACCGCCGGGTCATCCTTGACGATCTCGGCCAGGGCCTTGTGCTTGGCGACCATGTCCGGGTACGACACATCGGCTGCGGCTTCGCTGGTGCCGAGCACAAAGCCGGTGTCCTGCACCGGAAAGAAGCCCTTGGGAATAAACACATAACCGACAACCGCCAGGGCCAGGGTCACCACGAAAATTGCCGCCATGGTGCGTTGATGGGCCAGTGCGCGGCGCAGGTTGCGCGCGTAGCCGGCGAGCAGGCGTTCGCTGAAACCGGGTTTGCCGTGGGCAGGGTGGGTCGGGGCGCGCATGAACAGCGCGGCCAGGGTTGGCGCGAGGGTCAAGGACACCACCACTGAAATCAGGATGGTCGAGGTCGCCGTCAGGGCGAACTCCTTGAACAGCCGCCCGACTACGCCGCCCATGAACAGCAGCGGAATAAACGCCGCCACCAGCGAGAAGCTGATGGACACCACCGTAAAGCCAATCTCGCCCGCGCCCTTGATCGCCGCTGCGCGTTTGTCGAGGCCTGCTTCCAGATGGCGGTGGATGTTCTCCACCACCACGATGGCGTCGTCCACCACGAAGCCCACGCTGATCACAATCGCCACCAGGGTCAGGTTGTTCAGGCTGAACCCCATCAGGTACATCAGCGCAAAACTGGCGACCAGCGACACACCCAGCACGCTGGACACGATCAGCGTCGCCGACAGTTGGCGCAGGAACAGCGCCATCACTGCTACCACCAGCAGGATCGCGATCAGCAGCGTCACTTCCACTTCATGCAGCGAGGCACGGATGGTCTTGGTGCGGTCGGTCAGCACACTGACCTGCACCGACGCCGGCAGCATGCCTTGCAGGCGCGGCAGTTCGGCCTGGATGCGGTCCACGGTCTCGACGATGTTCGCGCCGGGCTGGCGCGAGATCACCAGGTTCACGCCGGGCGTATCCCCGGACCACGCTTGCACGTAGGCGTTTTCCGAACCGTTGATGACTTTGGCGATATCGCTCAGTTGAACCGGTGCACCGTCCTTGTAGGACACGATCAGTTGGGCGTAATCCTCCGGGTGGAACAACTGGTCGTTGGTCGACAGAGTCGACACGCTGTTCTCCCCGTAGATC
Organism: Pseudomonas sp. LG1E9; assembly: GCF_003290225.1. Taxonomy (NCBI): domain Bacteria; kingdom Pseudomonadati; phylum Pseudomonadota; class Gammaproteobacteria; order Pseudomonadales; family Pseudomonadaceae; genus Pseudomonas; species Pseudomonas sp. LG1E9. Next base: position 1,796,363 of record NZ_CP029983.1, read on the forward strand.
GCGCCCTTGGCCAGGTTGAGGCTCGATTGCTGGATCGCCAGGCGCACATCGGCCAAGGTCAGGCCGATGGCGGCGAGTTTGTCGGGCGAGGCCTGCACGCGGATCGCCGGGCGTTGCTGGCCGGTGATGTTGATCTGGCCGACGCCGTCGATCTGGCTGATCTGCCGCGCCAGCAGGGTTTCCACGTAGTCGCTCAGCTCGGTGCTGGGCATGCTGGCGGAGCTGACGCTGAGGATCAGCACCGGGCTGTCCGCCGGGTTGACCTTCTTCCAGGTCGGCAGGCTCGGCATATCGCTGGGCAGCTTGCCCGACGCCGTGTTGATCGCCGCCTGCACTTCCTGGGCGGCAGTGTCGATGCTCTTGTCGAGGGTGAATTGCAGGGTCAGCAGGCTTGAGCCCAAGGCACTGCTGGAGGTCATCTGGGTCATGCCGGGGATGGCGCTGAATTGCACTTCCAGCGGCGTAGCCACCGATGAGGCCATGGTGTCCGGGCTGGCGCCGGGCAATTGCGCGGTGACCTGGATCGTCGGAAATTCCGCCTCCGGCAGTGGGGCGATGGCCAGGCGCGGGAAGGCAATCATCCCGAGCAGCACCAGGGCGAAGGTCAGCAACAGCGTGGCGACCGGGTGGTCGACGCACCAGGCTGACGGCGAACGGCTACCGGTCATGGCTGCACCTTGGCATCGACGGTCTGGATCACCTGCGGCGGCTCCTTGAGCACGTCCACCTGGGCACCGGCCTTGAGCCGCGACTGGCCATCGCTGACCAGCACATCACCGGCCTGCACACCCTTGATGATGTTCACATCGCTGTTTTGGTAGGTGACTTGCACCGGCACCACCTCAACCTTGTCGCCGTTGAGCCGGTACACGAAGTGCGAGTCCAGGCCGCGTTGCACTACGGTTGGCGGCACCACCAGGGCGTTTTTGTCGAGGGCGACCTGGATCTTGATGGTCACCAATTGCCCCGGCCACAGGCGCTGGGAGGCGTTGTTGAACTCGGCCTTGACGCGCAGGGTGCCGGTGGTGGAGCTGATCTGGTTGTCGATCAGGCTCAAATGGCCTTCACCGAGCAAGTCACCGGTCTGGCCGTCGGTGTCGGCGCCCAGGTAGGCGTCGACGCTGGCCGGGGTGGTTGCAGCGATCAAGCCTTGCAGGGTCGGCAGCATCTGTTGCGGCAGCGAGAACTCAACGGCAATCGGGTCGATCTGGGTCACGGAGAACAAGCCCTGCGTATCGCTGGTGCGCAGGAAATTACCTGCGTCCACATTACGAATACCCACGCGGCCACTGACGGGAGAGCGGATCTGGGTGTAGGAAAGCTGTACCTGGGCCGAATCGATGGCGGCCTGGTTGCCTTGGACGGTGGCTTTGAGTTGGTTGACCAAGGCTTGTTGCTGGTCATAGGTCTGCTTGGACACGCCGTCGTCGACGCTCAATTCCTTGTAGCGCTTGAGGTTGACCAAGGCCACCTGCAATTGCGCCTGGCTCTCGCCCAGTTGCGCCTTGGCCTGGTCGAGGCTGGCGCGGATCGAGCGGTCATCGATGGTCGCCAGCAGGTCGCCGGCCTTGACCCGTTGGCCTTCCTTGACCAGCAATTGGGTGAGAATGCCGTCGACTTGCGGGCGAATCACCACGCTGTGCAGCGATAACACCGTGCCGATGCCGCTGACAAATCGCGGGATATCCTGTTGCGCCACGCTCACCACCCGTACCGGGATTGCGCTCGGTACTGCCAGCTTGGCCTTGGCCGGCCGGGTCAGCGCCCAGGCTGCAATCGCCGCGACCACGAGGACACCCACAATCAGGGCGGTTTTTCGTTGAATCTGCATGGGTGAGGCGCCGGGGGCAAAGGATGGGGAGAGTGAGCGGTCTTTATAGCCCTTCAACCCGGTCAGCACGGTGACTGCTAACTGACAGCGCTGTCAGCAAACTCCGACCATTCGTACAGGCGGTGGTTAAAGATCTGAGGCGCGCAGGTATACTGCGCGCCACTGTGGCCCGCAAGCCGGCCCCGCATCATTTTTTGCACGCTCCGGAGCTTCCATGACTTCCCCGACACAACCCTCTGTTGAAGCGACCGACATCGTCGATCCGGCCAGCGCCGAAAGCGTTGAAAAAGCCGAGATCCCGGCGTTCAAGTTTCCGTTCAAGCCGGGTGAGCTGGCCGGGGCCAAGAATGCCGCCCAGCCTTGGTACAAAAACGGCGCCAAGAATGGCCACACCAAGTCACCGGGCATGGCACCACCGGGCACTCGTCGTTCGATGGGTAAACGCTGAGATTAACCCGTTGCACGTCGTGTCGACTGTTGCCTACAGCCTCCGCTGATATTTCTGATTGCAGGTCTACGGCCCTTTCTTGAAAGCTTGCACCGCCTTTGCTCTGTCCCCGTGATTCAAGGGGGAACAGGGCGGCGCTGGTCTTTCCGGAAAAGGACGTTTCCCGTGGCCCTGATACACATCTGTGTCATGTTTGCCCTGTTGCTTTCGGCTGATGCGCTCGCGGCCGCTGATCAACCGCGTCGCGAAATCCGTTTTGGGGTTGCTGCGCAATTCCCACCCTTCCAGAGCCGTAACCCGCAAGGGCAGTTGGTGGGCTTGAACATCGAGCTGGGCAATGCCCTGTGCGTGCAGTTGAATGCACGTTGCGTCTGGGTCGATCAGGTGCTTGTCGAAGACTTTCCCGCCCTCGAAGCCAGAAAATTCGATGCAATCATGGGGATGGCACCTACGCTGGAGCGGCGGCGTTCGGTCAGCTTCACCGATCACCTCTACCCCTTTACCACACGCCTGGTGGGCCGCAGCACATCCGGCCTGCTGCCCCAAGTAAGGTCGCTCAAGGGCAAGCGGATCGGCGTATTGCTGGGGAGCAACCGTGAAGCCTTTGCCCGGACGAAGTGGGCGCGCCGGGGCGTCATCATCAAGAGCTTCTGGCTCAATGACGATCTGGTGCGCAGTCTGGTGGCCGGCGAAATCGACGCAACCTTGCAAGGCACCGTAGAAATCCGTGAAGCCTTGCTCGACACCGACGAAGGCCGGGATTTTGACTTCCTCGGCCCACCCATTTCGGCGCCGCTGCTCGGCGATGGTGTAGCGATTGCCGTGCGTAAGCCCGACACCGCATTGCGCCAGGAGCTTAACTGCGCCCTCGAACAGTTGAAGCAGAGTGGTGAGTACCAGCGGATCATTCAATCCTACCGACTGGACGCTGCTCCCGCTGCGTCATGATGGCCAATAAGGCCTACGCAGCCCGCAACGAGATAAACGCATAATTGGCCGGCACCTGCGTGGCAATCTGCGCCCCTGCATCGAGTATCTGCTCGGCGATGTCCAGCCCGGATACATGAAACACCCATTCATTGGCCACGGGCGGCTGCTCAACCGCCAACTCGATCGCCTGGGCAAATGCGCCCATGTCCGGCAAGTACGCGGTAAACCCATCACCCTTGAGCGCCGTGGTGCGAATGCCCAGCAAGGCGCACACCGCTTCCTTGGTCTGCACATCGTCGCGGTCGGCCTGGCGCGAACGCTGGATCAGTATCGCGAGTTCCGGGTCCACCAGTTCGCCGCCGACGATCAGCTCGGGGCCCTGCTCCCATGATTCCGGCGGGCAATCCTTGGCGGCAGGGTTGAGCGGGATATGTGGGTTGATCTCCATCGGGTAGATGCGGCACACCAATGGGCGACGCTCATAGATGCGGCACAGGTTGTCTTCGTCAAGATTCCGGCAGCGCCCGGCGTTATAGGCGGCAAAGGTAATGGCCACAAACGCTTCGGTGCTGCCGCTGGGCACCACCACCGAACGGCGCTCGGCGTGCTCGCGTTGCAGTGGGGGCAGGCCCAGTCCGTTACCGAGGAATCCCTCTACCAGAACAATGACGTTACCGCCGTCCGCCGCCCACATACGGGCTTCGGCAAGGGTCAGGGGGACGTGATGGTCGCTGCAGCATTTACCGCAACCAACGCAGGAAAAATGAGTGTTCATGGCGGATCTGTTACCAGGCTAGGTCAGAGGGCACGCAATCACGGTGACGGGTTTTTACCTCTTTGCACCGGTATGGCAGTCTGGAAGCAAGTTATGCGCCAGCGCCTGTCAGTCCTCTGCGACGACATCCCGCAGTACAAACACCATGCCTGCGCTTTCATACAGATGCCGGGCGCGCAGGTTGCTCTCCAGCACCTTGAGGTCCACATAGGGTTCGCCGCGTTGCTTGAACACCTGGAAAGTGTGCAGCAACAACGCGCGGCCCAGCCCCTGGCCTTGGGCGCACGGATGTATGGAGAGATTCTTGATAAAGGCGCTGGTCCAGCACTGGGCCACGCCGAGAATACCGTCGGCGTTGCTGGCGACCAGGCACAGCGAGGGGTCGAATTCGGCATCAGTGACGAACTGTTGTCGCCATTCATCCAGGCTGGCGACACGGCCGCCGCCCTGCTCCTGGGTCATGCTCAGTACGGCGTGAATCGCCGGCGCCAGATCGGCACGGTAGTGGTCCAGCACGGTCCCTGCCGGCCATTGTGGCGCGGGCAGGCCGCCGGTGAGGTCGCGGCGCAGCAGTTGGTAATACGCCGCCATCGATTACAGGCCCTGTTGCGCCACGGTTTGCGCGGCCACCACCAGGCATTTGGTCAGCTCAGGGGAGGAGAACTTGGTCAGTACCGCATTGGCACCGGCCAGGCGCGCCTTTTCACTGTTCATCGCGCTGTCCAGGGACGTGTGCAGCAATATGTAGAGGTGCTGGAAGTCCGGCGTTTCACGCAGCGTGCGGGTGAGGGCGTAACCGTCCATTTCGGACATCTCGATATCCGAAACCACCACATTGATCTGCGCGGCAGTGCCTTGCAGCTCCAGCAGTACATCGATGGCTTCCTTGGCACTGCGCGCCGTGTGGCAGGTCAGGCCGAGGTTGCGCAGGGTATGCACGGACTGCTGCAGGGCGACCTGGCTGTCATCCACCACCAGGATTCGCGCATTGCCGAGCACTTCGGCTTCTTCCATGGTCAGGTCGGTCGGCGCCGCTTCAATCGGTGCCGGCGCGATGCCGTGGATGACTTTTTCGATATCCAGCACCTGCACCAGGCCGCCTTCCACCTGAGTCACCCCAGTGATGAATGCACGGTTGCCGCCGGAGCCGTAGGGCGGTGGGCGGATGTCAGTCGTCAGGCAGTGCACGATCTTGCTCACGGCCTGCACATGCAGGCCCTGTTTGGAGCGGCTCACGTCGGTGACGATGAGGCAGCCGCCGTCTGGATCTTCCAGAGGGCGTTCACCCAAGGCGCGGCTCAGGTCGATGACCGACAGCGAGGCACCGCGCAGGGTGGCGATGCCTTTGACGTTAGGGTGCGACTCCGGCAGCTTGGTCAGCGGCGGGCAAGGAATGATTTCGCTGACTTTCAGCAGGTTGATGGCCATCAGCTTGCCGCTGCGCAAGGTAAAGAGCAGAAGCGAGAGGGAGTCTGCGCGGGCTTTGGTGGTGGACATAAAAACCTTCTGTGGATCAGGGATGACGATCTTCTATGGAAGGTTATCGACGTGAACACAGAAAACTGTAGGCGCCTTGCTTGTTGTTGCTCGCGCTGGAGTGCGCAGCGCTCCCAGGCTTTTGGGGCCGCTTCGCAGCCGAGCGGGAGCAAGCTCCCTCGCCACCGTTCGTGCCTACTGTCTTAGCCCTTCCACACCTGTGGGTTCACCAGATCCTGTGGGCGCTGGCCCAGCAGCGCGCTGCGCAGGTTGTCCAGGGCCCGGTTGGCCATGGCTTCGCGGGTCTCGTGGGTCGCCGAGCCGATGTGCGGCAGGGTCACCGCATTGCTCAACTGGAACAACGGAGATTGCGCCAGTGGCTCTTGCTCGTACACATCCAGCCCGGCGCCCCGAATGGTCTGGTTCTGCAAGGCCTGGATCAGCGCCGGCTCGTCCACCACCGGGCCACGGGAGATGTTGATCAGGATCGCGCTGGATTTCATCAGCCCCAGCTCGCGGGTGCTGATCAGGTGACGGGTCTTGTCGCTGAGCGGCACCACCAGGCAGACGAAATCCGCCTCGGCCAGCAACTGGTCCAGGCTGCGCCACTGTGCGCCCAGCGCTTGTTCAAGTTCAAGCTTGCGGCTGTTGCCGCTATACAGGATCGGCATGTTGAAGCCCAGGCGCCCGCGACGAGCCACGGCCGCGCCGATATTGCCCATGCCGACGATGCCCAGGGTCTTGCCGTGCACATCGCAGCCAAACAAGGGGGCGCCAACGCTGGCTTTCCACTGGCCGGCCTTGGTCCAGGCGTCCAGTTCGGCTACCCGGCGTGCGCTGCTCATCAGCAGGGCGAAGGCCAGGTCGGCGGTACTTTCGGTGAGCACGTCGGGGGTGTTGGTCAGCATGATCCCGCGCTCGTTGAAGTACGGCACGTCGTAGTTGTCGTAGCCCACCGACACGCTGGACACCACCTCCAGCTTGCTCGCGCCTTCGAGCTGCGCACGGCCCAGCTTGCGACCCACGCCAATCAGGCCGTGGGCGTGGGGCAGGGCTTCGTTGAATTGCGCATTGATGTCACCCAGCTTGGGGTTGGGCGCGATCACCTCGAAATCCTGTTGCAGGCGTTCGATCATTGGCGGGGTGACGCGGCTGAAGGCGAGGACAGTCTTTTTCATGGCAGGCGGGCTCATCGACTACGGAAGAATGCCAAGCAAGCTAACATTCTTGCCCGCAATTGTCAGGACACCGCAGATCTAAAGCGGGCAGTGAAATTCGCCTGGTAGAAATCAGTTCGCCAACCGCGCGCCGCTGAGGCTGCCACTCAACTCGTACGCCACCAACTCCGCCTGATGCGCCGCCAGAATCTCCGGCAACGAGCCACGCAGGTATTCCACCCAGGTCTTGATCTTCGCATCCAGGTACTGGCGCGATGGGTAGATGGCGTACAGGTTCAATTCCTGGGAGCGGTAGTTGGGCATCACCCGCACCAGCGTGCCATTGCGCAAGCCTTCGATGGCCGCATACACCGGCAACAGGCCGATGCCCATGCCGCTGGTGATCGCGGTTTTCATCGCGTCGGCCGAGTTGACCAGGAATGGCGAGGTGTTGATCGCCACGCTTTCCTGGCCTTCCGGGCCGTTGAAGGTCCACTTGTCCAACTGAATCACCGGGCTGACCAGGCGCAGGCAGGCGTGGTTTAGCAGATCATGGGGGCGGTGGGCACAGCCCTTGGCCTTGACGTAATCCGGCGAGGCGCAGGCGATGCTGTAGGTGATGCCCAGGCGTTGGGACACAAACCCCGAGTCCGGCAGCTCGCTGGCCAGTACGATGGACACGTCGTAGCCTTCGTCGAGCAGGTCCGGCACGCGGTTGGCCAGGGTCAGGTCGAAGGTTACGTCCGGGTGGGTGCGGCGGTAGCGGGCGATCGCGTCGATGACGAAATGCTGGCCAATCCCGGTCATGGTGTGCACTTTCAATTGCCCGGCGGGGCGTGCGTGGGCGTCGCTGGCTTCGGCCTCGGCTTCTTCGACATAGGCGAGGATCTGTTCACAGCGCAGCAGGTAGCGTTTACCCGCCTCGGTGAGGGCAATGCGTCGGGTGGTGCGGTTGAGCAGGCGGGTTTGCAGATGGGCCTCCAGATTGGAGACCGCGCGCGAGACGTTGGCCGTGGTGGTGTCCAGTTGCGCTGCGGCGGCGGTGAAGCTACCCGCTTCGGCCACACAACTGAAGGCGCGCATGTTTTGCAAGGTGTCCATGGAGTGTTCTCAGGGGAGATAGCAAATTGTGACATGAAGTTGCGCGAAGGTGTGTATCCGCTGGCCACTGCTCTTCCTGGGCATAAGCCTCCATGGCTCAAGACAATGTCCAGGCCTTACTGACGTTCGCCTCATAGTGCGGCAGGTATTCCACCACCAGATGATTGAATGCCTCCCGCGCCTGGCTGCGGTTTTCAGCGGTAGGTGCTTGCAAGGCGGTCTGTGCATGTTGCGTCAGGGTTTCGACCGCCTGGGTCAGTGCCGGGCTGACGCGCTTGAGCGCATCCAGTTCTGCGCTCAACACCGTACCGTGTGCCTGTCGGGCGATGGTGTCGAGTAACCCATGCAGGTCATTGGCATGCCGCTGTACGTAATCATCCCAACCCGATCGTTGCCCAGGGGCGCCCAGGTAGCGGCGGGCGATTGGCAGCAGGTGATCCAGCGACTCGCTGCCCAATTGTTCCCGGACTAGGGTCTGGCGTGTGCGCAGGGACTGCGCTTCAACACCGCTTAAGTGCTCAAGCCTCTCTGGAAGCGCCAAGTCGCGGGATTTGTTCACCGTGTAGCGGGTGAGCAGCACCACCGGCTCTCCATGTTTGATCTTGACCAATATATGGGTGGACGGCGACTTATTGGGCATGAGCAGTGATTCGGTGATCGAGCGGATAAGGTTTTCCCAATCGAACGCCTGGTTTCCCAGGGCCGCCAAGACGTTTCGCAGGACTCCTTTCACAACGTTCATGGACTTGAGCGCAGCGATATCGATCTCCAGGTAATCGCCACTCAGGTGGGGGTCGTCCAGCTTTCGATGACTGTATGCGATCGTCACCCCTTTGCCGCCCTCGGCCTGCGACGAGGCCGTGGCAGATACGTAGCCACTGAGTATCTGGGCCTGGGCTGTCAGCTTGTACACTTTCAACGCCTCGGGCCGAAGCAGCGCCCGGTTCTGATGTATGACTTCGCGTAGGTGCTTATCCACATCGGGATCGATGCGCGAGTGTGTCTGAAGCAGCACATAGCGCTCCATCAAGGCTCGCGCTTGTCTGGTGCTCGCATGCAGGCTGGCATTCAGCCCGGATGCCAGCGCGCAGGTGCTGGCGTGTTGGGTGAATTGGTAGCTGTTGGACGTAACGTGGTTTTTCATGTCGTCCAGCAGCCTTGCCGGGGTATCGCCGTGGTGCGTCAGCGCCGCCAGTTGTTGCAAGGCCATTGCCGGCGCTGTTTCGTGCAGGCCGAGAATGTCCAAGGTTTTGTGTTGGTGGGTGCGGTGTAATGTCAGCGACAGGGCGCTGTTCAGCTTCAGGAACCTGAAAAAATCAGCCGCCACTTTACTGCGAGCACTGAATGCGATGCCTGTTTCGGTCATGACCGGTGCAGGTGTGTTCTGCAGGCAGGGCAGTTCAACGTCTGGCAGGCCGGCACTGGCCAGCGCTTGCCTGAGATACGGTTGGCTCAGGGCAGAGTAAGCCCTGTCCCTTGGCAGATTGTAATGGTCACTCACGATGCTGCTCAGGTGCCGGGCCGTTTGACCGATGCTTTCGCTCAAGGAGGTACGGACAGAATGGCTGCGGGCGTCGGCGTAGTGCTCCAGGTTCGCGTACGTGCGGGACGAAACATGCCCAAGGGCGATTTGCTGGTGGGTCTGAGCTTTAGTCATGGTAGCCAGCGTTGATTTGAGCGTGCCCTGCAGGGCAATCACCCGCGTGCTCTTGAGGTGCTGATCGTCAGTGATTTGCAGGCGGGAGTCAGCTGCCAGTTGCGGTCCGGCCTGGAGTTGTCGCGCCGGATCCAGCGCCACGTTGTAGCCAATATGACGGTGGTTGATGCGTTCGCCCCCGGCGCGAATGTAGGCAAGAGAAGGCAGCAACCGCTGGGTCAGGCGCTGGTGTCGCTCCTCACCGGCCGCCGCACGGAATTGCCATTTAAGGGCGCGACACAGCGTATGGTCTGCCTCGATCTGCGGATTTTCATGGCTGCGATGCCGGTCAAGCAGGCGCTCGGCTTTTTTGAAAAACGCGTAGAAACCTGCAAGCTCCTGCGTCGACACCTCTAATCTCGGTGCGCTGTGGGTCAGCGTGTAGTGCAGCGCTTCTATTGCTGATTGATCGCGATGATAGCCCGCAAGCAGTACGAGCTTCTCCAGCACCGTGTCGGCGATCCAGCGTACATCCCGTTGCAGAGGCAGCATGTCGGGGCGCAGAGGTTTGGGCGCTATGTGCAACTGCCTGCGCAACGCGTCGACAGTTTCTTGCGCTGGCGTGTGTACCCGACCGTGCGGGTTCAATATGCCGGGGACCGTCAGCATCGTGTGCTCCAGAGGCGGTGATGCTCCCTAGTGTGATACCCCTCGGTGCCGCGTGATGTAGGGCGAGTGCTGAGGCCATCGCTTAAATATCCGAACAGTGTGCGCAGCCGCGTGGATTATCGCCCGAACGGTAACAAAGATTCACAGGAATGCCCGCTTATCGCCATTCCTCCCGCCGCCTAGAATTGCGCCACCTTCGCGCTTTACCACCTCAGGAATTCGCTTGCCGTGCCGCGTCGCATCAGCAGAGAGCTTAAGACTCTCAGTGTTTGGGCCTTATCGTTAGCAATCAGCGGCTGCATCGGAACCGGAGGAATCGCTCCCCAAGGCCACGCCTTGAGCGCCAATGCCCTGGCCACCGATGAAGCGATCCAGAGCGCCGCCCAGGACGCCCACTGGCCCACCGCACAATGGTGGCAAGCCTACGGCGACCCGCAGCTCAATCACTGGGTCGAACTCGCCACGCAAAGCAGCCCGAGCATGGCCATGGCCGCCGCGCGGGTGCGTGAAGCGCGGGCCATGGCCGGGGTTGCCGAGTCGGCTGAGTCGTTGCAGATCAACAGCGACACTAGCCTCAAGCGTCACAACTGGCCCAAGGATCAGTTCTACGGCCCTGGCGAATTGAGCGGTGCCAACACCTGGGACAACAATGCGTCCTTGGGCCTGAGCTACGCCCTCGACCTGTGGGGCCGCGAAAGCAATGCCACCGAGCGCGCCGTCGACCTGGCCCACATGAGCGCCGCCGAAGCACGCCAGGCCCAACTTGAACTGCAGAACAACGTGGTGCGCGCCTATATCCAGCTGTCGTTGCATTACGCCAACCGCGATATCGCCGCCGCCACGTTGGCCCAGCAAGAGCAGATTCTTGACCTGGCCAACAAACGCTTGAACGCCGGTATCGGCACGCATTTCGATGTGAGCCAGGCCGAAACCCCGCTGCCTGAAACCCATCGTCAACTGGACGCCCTCGACGAGGAAATCGCTCTGAGCCGTAACCAGTTGGCGGCGTTGGCGGGCAAAGGCCCGGGGGAGGGCGCGCAGTTGCAACGCCCAAGCCTGTCCCTCGCCGCGCCGCTTAAACTGCCGTCCGCGTTGCCCGCGCAATTGCTCGGCCAGCGCCCGGATGTAGTTGCCAGCCGCTGGCAAGTGGCGGCCCAGGCGCGGGGCATTGATGTGGCGCACGCCGGCTTCTACCCCAACGTCGATCTGGTAGGCAGCCTCGGCTACATGGCCACCGGCGGCGGCATGCTGGCGTTTCTGGCGGGCAAGAAATTCAATTACAACGTCGGCCCGGCGATCACCTTGCCGATCTTCGACGGCGGCCGCTTGCGTGCCGAGCTGGGCGAGGCCAGCGCTGGTTACGACATCGCCGTGGCGCGCTACAACCAGACGCTGGTCACTGCGCTCAAGGGCATCAGCGACCAGTTGATCCGCCGCGAATCCCTGGACAAGCAACAATGCTTCGCCGCGCAATCGGTGGCCTCGGCGCAGAAAACCTATGACATCGCGATGATCGCCTACCAGCGCGGCCTTACTGATTACCTCACTGTGCTCAACGCCCAGACGTTGCTGTTGCGCCAGCAACAGATCGAGCAGCAAGTCCAGGCGGCGCGCCTGAGCGCCCATGCGGAACTGGTGACCGCCTTGGGCGGCGGCCTTGAAGCAGGCCAGGACGCACCGCAAAACGCCAAGACCCTCCCGAGCAAAACCCCGACGGCCCTTGCCGTATTCGATCACTGAGTAGGTTGTGATGACTCCCTTGCCCGCACCGCTGCGCTGGCTGCACTCCCTTGAGTGGCGCCGTGGCTTTTTCGACTGGGCACGCAGCGACGGCGTGACCTGGGTGTATATCTTCAAGGTGTTGATTGCGGCGTTTCTCACCCTGTGGCTGGCCATGCGCCTGGAACTGCCGCAACCGCGCACCGCCATGATCACAGTGTTTATCGTGATGCAGCCGCAGAGCGGCCAGGTGTTCGCCAAGAGCTTTTACCGCTTCCTCGGCACCCTGATGGGCTCGGCGGTCATGGTGTTGCTGATCGCCTTGTTTGCGCAAAACACCGAACTGTTTCTCGGCGCCCTGGCGATCTGGGTCGGCATCTGCACGGCCGGGGCGACGCGCAACCGTAACTTTCGCGCCTATGGTTTTGTGCTGGCCGGCTACACGGCGGCGATGGTCGGCTTGCCGGCGCTGGCCCATCCGGACGGCGCTTTTATGGCGGCGGTATGGCGGGTGCTGGAAATTTCCCTGGGGATCATCTGTTCCACCCTGGTCAGCGCCGCGATTTTGCCGCAGACCGCCAGCGCTGCCATGCGTAATGCGTTGTATCAGCGCTTTGGCGTGTTCGCGCTGTTCGTCACCGATGGCCTGCGCGGGCGCAGCCAGCGTGACGGCTTCGAGGCCAGTAACGTGCGCTTCATCGCCGAAGCCGTTGGCCTGGAAGGGCTGCGCAGCGTCACCGTGTTCGAAGACCCGCATATGCGCCGACGCAACGGTCGGCTCAGTCGCCTCAACAGCGAATTCATGAGCATCACCACGCGCTTCAACGCCTTGCACCAGTTGCTGGAACGGCTGCGCACGGATGCTGCGGATCATGTGGCGGCGGCGATCAAGCCCGGCCTGCAAGACCTTGCCGAAGTACTCGATGGGTTCTCCGGCCGCGCTCTCACCAGCCCCGACGCTGCACGGCTGGTCAACCAACTGAGCATTTATAAAGACAGCCTGCCGGCCAAGGTGCGCAGCCTGCGCACGGCCTTTCAGGAAGGCGACCCGACTGAAGCCGAACAACTGGATTTCCACACCGCCTACGAGCTGCTTTACCGCTTCGTCGACGACTTGCACAACTATGCGCAAACCCACGCCTCCCTCGCCGATCACAGCCACGCACGGGAAGACTGGGACGAAGCCTATACGCCGAAGACCAACTGGCTGGCCTGCGCCGCTTCGGGGATTCGCGCGTCATTCATCCTGATTGTGCTGGGCAGTTATTGGGTGGCAACCGCCTGGCCCAGCGGCGCCACCATGACCCTGATCGCGGCCGCCACCGTCGGCTTGTCCGCCGCCACGCCCAACCCGAAACGCATGGCGTTCCAGATGGCCTGCGGCACGTTGATCGGGGCGTTGGTGGGGTTTGTCGAAATGTTCTTCGTGTTCCCCTGGATCGACGGCTTCCCGCTGCTGTGCGTGATGCTCGCGCCGGTGATCATCTTCGGTGCTTTCCTGGCGTCACGCCCGCAGTACGCAGGTGTTGGTGTGGGCCTGTTGATCTTCTTCAGCACCGGCTCGGTGCCGGACAACCTCACGGTCTACAACCCGTACACCTTTATCAACGACTACATCGCCATGATCCTCGGCATGCTGGTGTGCGCCGCCGCCGGTGCGATCATCCTGCCGCCCAACAGCCGCTGGCTGTGGCGGCGCCTGGAGCAGGACCTGCGCGAACAAGTGGTGTACGCCATCAGCGGCAAACTCAAGGGCTTGGCGTCGAGTTTTGAAAGCCGCACCCGTGACCTGTTGCACCAGGCCTACGGCCTCGCCGTCGGCCAGCCGCAGGTGCAGCGCGATCTGCTGCGCTGGATGTTCGTGGTGCTGGAAGTCGGCCACGCGATCATTGAGTTGCGCAAGGAACAGGCGATCCTGCCGGTACACCCGGCGTATGCCGAATCCCAGCCATGGCGCCAGGCGATCCGCGTGATGGGGCGCTCGCTGGTACGGCTGTTCCTGCAGCCCAGCGCGAGCAACCTGGAACGCGGCCTCATTGCCGTCGACCATGCGATCAGCCGAGTACAGGCCACCGACGAGCCCTTCGCCCCGCACTTCGACACTTCGGCCCTGCGCCGGGTGAAAAGCTACCTGCACTTTATCCGCACCTCGTTGCTCGACCCGCAGTCACCGCTGGCGGCCCTCAAAGGAACCCCGAATGCCCCGTGAAATCGCATTCCACGGCATCTATATGCCGACCATGACCCTGATGTTCCTGATCGCGGCGGCGCTTGCCTGGGCGCTGGACCGCTTTCTGGCCGGCTTCGACCTGTACCGCTTTTTCTGGCACCCGGCGTTGCTGCGCCTGAGCCTGTTCGTTTGCCTGTTCGGCGCCCTGGCGCTAACCGTCTACCGTTGAGAATGCCCCGATGAAAAAGTTTTTCAGCCTGCTCGCCACCTTGCTGGTACTGGCCTTGGCGATCTGGATAGGCCGCACACTGTGGGTGCACTACATGCAAACCCCATGGACCCGCGATGGCCGTGTTCGCGCCGACATCATCAACGTAGCCGCCGACGTGACCGGCGAAGTGGTCGACGTGCCGGTGCGCGACAACCAGTTGGTGAAAAAGGGCGACCTGCTGATGCAGATCGACCCCGAGCACTACCGCATTGCGGTCAAGCAGGCGCAGTCGCTGGTGGCTTCGCGCAAAGCCACCTGGGAAATGCGCAAGGTCAACGCGCATCGCCGTGCCGACCTCGACGCCCTGGTGATCTCCAGGGAAAACCGCGACGACGCGAGCAACATCGCCGACTCGGCCCTGGCCGACTACCAACACGCGCTGGCACAGCTGGAAGCCGCCGAACTCAACCTGAAACGCACCCAGGTAGTGGCGGCCGTGGATGGCTACGTCACCAACCTCAACGTGCATCGCGGCGACTACGCGCGCATCGGCGAAGCCAAGATGGCCGTGGTCGATATGAACTCGTTCTGGGTGTACGGTTTCTTTGAAGAAACCAAGCTGCCCCATGTGAAAGTCGGTGACAAAGCCGATATGCAATTGATGAGCGGCGAGACGTTGAAGGGGCACGTAGAAAGCATCTCGCGTGGTATCTACGACCGCGACAACCCCGAAAGCCGCGAGCTGATTGCCGATGTGAACCCGACCTTCAACTGGGTGAGGCTGGCCCAGCGCGTGCCGGTGCGGATTCATATTGATGAAGTGCCAGACGGAGTGTTGTTGGCGGCGGGGATTACGTGCACGGTGATCGTTGACCAGACACGAAACTAAATTGTGGGAGCTGGCAAGCTCCCACATTCGTTTTTTGTTGATAGGCAGATCGGGCTTTGTCTCAGATGAGGACTTAGGCTCTGATTTTTCGTCGACGCCTGACCCGCAACATACTGACGTAGCGGCGGTGGTTTCTTGTGTGGAGTAGGAACAACCAGAACAGCGCTTGAAATAAAGGAAACACTGCAAACATCGTCACTCGTTGGTTACCCAGGTAGTCGGCCGCAAGCATAGCGTTCAACGCTGCGACGCCCACCAGTAGGACAGGGCCAAAACGGAACCCCGCCGCCACCAGCGCCATCCCAATGCAGATGACCAGTAGTAATACAAGAGCCGCCAAAACCGCATATTCGCTTGGCAGGTAATATATTCGGGCGTAATACGACAGGCTATGTGACAAGTTGCCGGAAGTACTGACGAGGCTCATTGATACCCCCATACCCACCGTGAACGCAAAACGTCGGGTGTAATAACGTAAAGTTCGGGGATCCTGGGCGCTGATAACGTCATTGCTCATGGCTGCCGAACTCCTCATAAATCCCAATTACGAGAGAATTGACGTTTCCGGACAGGCCACTGCCAGTGGCCGCCAGAGCGGCGCCCACTTGATCGGCTAACTGAGTGAGGAGGTCCTGACGTAATTGGGCATTGCTGAAGCGCTTGGGGAGTGTTCCTGCCAACTGCTTTAACCGGATCATTTCGCGAGGACGACGAGGGTTCTGCAAACGCAGGACTTCGTTTGTCAGTTTTGCGCGTTCCTGGCGGCTCATGTGCCTCAAGATGTCGGTCAGGTTGCGGCCTGACGTATTTTTGATAGTCATGACAGTCTTTACCGTGACAAACGTCGTGCTGCCCGCCCCCACCAGCGAAATGCCATCCAAGGCTACGGTCATTGCCTGATACCAAGCAAGGCTGTCGTAATAATCGTTTTCAGCCGGGTTGGTCAGTTCTTTGTATGTCCGCCATAGGCCGTTACCACATTGCATAGCACTGGCGGCTGCCGCTGTATAAGCAATGTAAGTAACTGCAAGGCTGGAACCTGCACTGAGCGGCGCTGACGCTATGCCTACCTTGGCAACGACAATGCCTATCACGGCTCCACCGCATGCCAGGGCCAACCCTGCCGCCTCGCGCCATAAATGCGACTCGCGCGGTGAGTTTGCCACCCATTGCGCATAATCATCGGCAGCCATCATCGGCCCCGCCACCTCCCGCAGAATCACCCGCTTGGGCTTGATACTGCACAGCGGCACAAACTCACGCAGCACCGTCACCTGATAATCACTGCCGATATGCACCACACCTGCCCCGACGATGGCCGGGTCGGCGTCAATGGTTCGATAAAGTTTGGGCAGGTCCAGCAGGCTGGTCAGCCGCTGGCGAGTCGTGGTGTGCGCATCCGGCACACCGCTTCGCATAAAATCCCTTGGCATCCTTTCACCTGTGAGTAGACAGAGGTGAAAGAGCCTGGGGTTAGTTTCCTTGTAATGCTGTCAGCCCATTCGCTGTTTTTCGTAGGATCCAGCTGGGCAGTTAGTTCATTGAGCTACATAGGTTTCATGCAAATGGCGCCACAACAGCGCGCCACTCGCCTGCTTCTCAAACACCACGGTGGCCCGCCGATCCGTTTGGGTGCCGCTGTCGTCCACCTGATGCTCGCGATAAGTCACTGTCGCACCGCGTGCATGCCGGTCAATCCCAGCCATTTCACTCAAGGTGATTTTCAGCCCCGGCCGCATGCCGCCCAGGCGCGTGAACAGCGCATTCACCCCGGCTGCATTGACGCGTGTGCCGGTGGCGGGAGCGATCATGCTGAATTCCGGCGAGAAGCGCGCAAGCAGGTTTTGCAAGGTGCCGTCAGGTGCAACGCCGGCAAACCACTGTTCGATCTCGACGTGGGTCTGGATGACTTCTTCGAAAAAGTCGCTGTAGTCGATCATTTACAAATTCCCCTTCAAGCCAAAGCGTTTCTTCAACACGGTTTCCAATAACCCCTTGGGCAACAACGCCGCCATCAACGGCAGCGCCCGGCTGCCATTGCCCGAGCGCAACAGGCGTGTTGGCTGCGGCTGTTGCACGGCTTTGAGCACATCCGCCGCAAACACCGTGGCAGGTGTCGGCTTGTCCTGGGAGGCCTGGCTGCGTGCGCGAATGCCTTCGCGCAATGGCCACCATGGCGATTGCTCGTTGATCAGCAACTCGGCCTGGGCCCCGGCGTTTTTGGCAAAGCGTGTATCGATGGCGCCGGGTTGTACTTCCATCACCCGTATGCCAAACGGCGCCAGTTCCATGCGCAGTGCATCGCTCAAGGCATGCACCGCCGCTTTGGAGGCGCAGTAGGCACCGGCAAACGGCGTGACCAGCACCCCGGAAACGCTGCCGATATTCACCACCAGGCCTTTGCGCTTGCGCAGCGCCGGGAACAGCGCTTGGGTGACGCCGACGATGGAAAACACGTTGGTCTGGAACTGACGCTGCATCGCCTCGGTGCCGCCGTCGAGCAGCGGGCCCATGGCGCCGTAGCCGGCGTTGTTGATCAGTACATCCAATTCGTCCAGGTTCGCGGCCAGGGTCTGCAGGGCGGCAGCGTCATTCACGTCCAGCAGCACAGCGTGGAAGCCCGCGTCGTTGAGGGCGATCACGTCGTCTTCGCGGCGGGCGCTGGTCAATACGTCGTAGCCGGCAGCTTTGAAGGCATCGGCCAACGCACGGCCGATGCCGCTGGAGCAACCGGTGATGAGAACATTGGGCATGGATCAATCCTTTGTCAGTCCGAGAAGCTGCCTTGCAGGTGCTCGGCACGAAATTCCAGGGTTTGCGGGCGGTAGCCGGGGCGCAGCGGCGGGGTGGGCAGGCAATCGTCCCAGGTGGCGCCAGCCTGCAACTCACCGGGGCCGCGATAGCGCGGGGCAGCATAGACGTTGTCGGCGAGATTCACCGTGTCACCGGGCGCATAGGCGGCGACGCGCCAGCGCAGTTCGGTCAGTGGTACGTCGTTGCCGTTGTTCAGGGTGAGTTTCAGCGGACGGTCGGCGGGGCAGTCCTGTGGGGCGTAGGCGATGCGCAGTTCAAGGCGCGCCAGCTGCGAGGCCTCGCGGTTGTCCAGCCAGACCACCCACACTGCGACAAAACCCAGGCCGACAGCGGCGGCCAGCGATACCGGCAAGGCTTTGGCAGGGTAGCGCAGCAGCAGGATCAGCCAGGTGATGATCAGTAGGACGCCGAAAAACATGATGACAACCTCATACGCGGATAAAACATCCTACCTGTGGGTTGGCCTTGGTGCCTATCGTGGGCATCAGTTTTCGTTTACGAAGGAACCCGATGGCGCATTGTCTCCACAGAGCGAACATAGGGAAATACAGACCGCCCAGGAGGGTAATAACCGAAGTCAGAATAAGTGAGACCCACTATGGTTGCTTCAGCTCTTCTTGTGCCCGTTGTCTCCAATGTCTTGTCGTCGGTGGTGACCTCCCTCATCACTGCTCCTAAAGCGCCAGCGCAGAACGCTGCTGGAGCGTCCCGGCAAATGGACCACGCGGCGAATTCTCCTCCGTCTGGTCGCATGCGGGACCACAAACTTACAAGTTTGGGTCAAACCCTGCTGCAAGGGCCTTCGTCGCAGCTGTGTAACAGCGGTATGAATGCCAAGCATGCCAAGGGGGCGGGTATTGCCTTGGGTGGCATGGCTGCGCAAGAGGCTGGGAAAAACCTGGCCAACAGTAGTGGTACGTTGTCCAGAGTCTTAGGCGCGCTCATGACCGAGGGTGGTAAGGCGGCCCAGTTGTACGGTGCTGTCAAGTTCGGTAACGCTTGACGCAATTGACGGACGTTCTGCGGTGCTGGCAATGACTGAATAAAAAAGCCCCCACCCAACCCACTGCGGATAGGGGACGCAATGGGCTGGGCGAGGGCTTCTTGTACGACTGTTTTACTGCGCGATAGTTTTCACCGACACACCACGTTCAACCGGCGTCGAGCGACCGTAGATATCTTCAAAACGCTCGATGTCGTCTTCGCCCAGGTAGCTGCCCGATTGCACTTCGATGATCTCCAACGGGATCTTGCCCGGGTTGCGCAGGCGGTGCACCGAGGCGATCGGGATGTAGGTCGACTGGTTCTCGCAGAGCAGGAACACGTTCTCGTCGCAGGTCACTTCAGCCGTGCCGCTGACCACGATCCAGTGTTCGGCGCGGTGGTGGTGCATCTGCAATGACAGGCACGCGCCCGGCTTGACCGAGATGTGCTTGACCTGGAAGCGGCCGCCCATGTCCACCGAGTCGTAGGAGCCCCACGGACGGTAGACTTCGCAGTGGTTCTGGGTCTCGCTGCGGCCCTGTTCGTTGAGGGTGTTGACCATCTGCTTGACGCCCTGGACCTTGTCCTTGTGGGCAATCATCATCGCGTCCTTGGTTTCCACCACCACGATGTTTTCCAGGCCGATCACCGACACCAGCTTGCCGTTGCCGTGGATCATGCAGTTCTTGCTGTCCTGGATCACCACGTCGCCCTTGGTGACGTTGCCGTTGGCGTCTTTATCGTTGACCGCCCACAGCGAGGCCCAGCAACCCACGTCGCTCCAACCGGCGCTCAGCGGTACGACGCAGGCGCGTTGGGTTTTTTCCATCACGGCGTAGTCGATGGAATTGTCCGGGCAGCAGGCGAAGGTGGCTTCGTCGAAGGACACGGTGTCGGCGGTCTGTTCGCTGCGTTCCAGGGTCAGCACGCAGGTGTCGTAGATGTCCGGATCGTGCTTTTTCAGCTCTTCGAGGAAGCGGCTGGCGCGGAACAGGAACATGCCGCTGTTCCAGAAATAGCCGCCGCTTTTGACGAACTCGACAGCGCGTTTTTCATTGGGTTTTTCCACGAACTGCTCGACGCGGCTCACGCCTTCGGGCAGCAGCGAATCGTTGGTGGACTTGATGTAGCCATAGCCGGTTTCCGGACGGGTCGCCGGTACGCCGAACAACACCATCTCGCCACGCTCGGCTGCCACGGTGGCCAGGGCCAGGGCGCGTTGCAGGGCTTTCTGGTCATCGATCACGTGGTCGGCGGGCAGCACCAGCATCAGCTCGTCGCGGCCTTCGTTGACCAGCATCATCGCGGTCAGGGCCACGGCCGGCGCGGTGTTGCGACCGAACGGCTCCATCAGGATGCGTTGGCATTCGAGCTTGCGCGCGCTCAACTGCTCGTTGACGATGAAGCGGTGATCCTTGTTGCAGACCACGATCGGGGTGTCCATGCCTTCGAATACCAGGCGTTCCAGGGTTTGCTGGAACAGCGTGTGCTCACCGGTCAGGGCCAGGAATTGCTTGGGGAACTGTTTACGGGAAAGCGGCCAAAGACGTGAGCCGCTACCACCGGAAAGGATTACTGGGATCATGTGTTTCTCCTTGAATCAATTTGGGTCAGAGCTACGAAGGTTTGTCGTTTCACTCTTGTTTTTGTCTCGGTCCCTGTGGGAGCTGGCTTGCCTGCGATGCAGGCGACTCGGTCTGTCAGTGACACCGAGGTGATGCCATCGCGGGCAAGCCCGGCTCCCACAGGGGAATAGTTAGCGGGTCGACACGGGGCGTTTCACCCACACTGGCGACAGGCTGCTGCCGGAACCGGTGACATACAGCACCGCTGCTTCACCGCGCTCCAGGGCAACCGGCTTCACATCGCCGACTTTCTTGTCACCGTCATACAGCGCCAGGCTCACCTTCACCGGGTTGATCTCACGCTCGCCACGGCCTTTGGCGGCTACCGACTTGACCACGTCGGTCTTGCCGTCAGCGGTCTTGAGGGTCAGGGCCTTGTCGCTGAGGTTCTGCACGCGCACCAGGGACTTCTGCTTGTTCTTGAACGGCGGTTCTTCGATCAGCTGAGGCTGGCCGCTGCCGCTGTTGACCAGGGTGTAGTAGTGGTCGGCGGCGAGTTTGACCGGCAGGGTCTGGCTGCCAACCTTGGCGCTGTAGTCACCGCCCGGCATGAAGCTGAAGTCACTGCTGGCCAGTGGCGCAACCTCGCTGAGGCTGGTGTTGCCCACGGTGGCGCTGACTTCCTGGTTGCTGGCGTTGTAGATACGTACGAAGCTCGAACCTTTTGGCGCGGTAGGGCCGTAGAGCGCCGCATCGCCACCGGCGAAGGCGGACATCGATACGAAGCTCAGACCGGCAGCAATGGCCAGGGTTTTAGCGAGACGACGAGGAGTTGTAGTGAAAGTCATGTGAGTTACCTCTCTTTCAGTTTTGCGCCCGGTCGGGCGTCTCGGATTTTTGGTTTTTAACTGGGGTGTTCAGTGCCATGTTTTGTTGGCGTGAACCGGCTTGTTTAAGTTGCGCAACCCACGCAGGGTCGGCATCACCGATTTCGTTGTTCACAGGCAGATAGCGTTCAGGAAACTCCCAGATCAGCACCTGTGGCGGGCTGTTCTTGAAGTCGTCACTTTTCAGGTAGCTGAGCATCGGCAGGATCGGGCCGTGGCCGTCTTCTGCGTAGCTGACCACGTCGCTGCCCAGGGCTTGCTTGAGGGCACCGACGAAGTTCCAGTTGGGGTTGGCGCTGTAACTGGTGCCGACCAGTGCCACCGGGGTTTCGCTGTCGCTGAACAGCGCGTCGTCGCCTTTGGTTTCGGCCAGGTGCGTGACGCGTTTTTCCAGCGGCTCTTTAGGCGGCATCAGGTTTTCAAACAGCGGGTCCAGGGGCAGGAACAGACGCAGGTCGCCTTTGTGCGGCTCGGTCTTTTCGGCCTCGGTGACAAAGCGCTGCGGCTCGCCGCTCAGCGGGGTCTTGTCGGCAATCGCCTTGGCCAACTGCTTGGCCGCGACTTCGGCACCATCCGGCGTCCAGTGGGTGTCGGTGCGCAGGAACACTTGCTTGCCGCCCAGCTTGGCCTGTTGCAACGGGCCGAGCAGGTCGGGCGCCGGGATGTTGTCGGCGGCGACACGGGCATGGAAGTCCCGGTACAGGTTGGCGTGGATGCTCGCCGGTTTCACTTCACCCAGGTGTTCCGGGTAGAGACGCACCTTGGCCGGCACGATCGCCATCACCAGTTGGATGCCTTGGGCCTTGAGCTTCTGGCGTACGCCTTCGACCAGCGCGTAGTTGCCTTGCAGGTTCTGGTCCTCGTTGACGGCGGGGTTGAACTCCTCGTCGCTGTACAACCAATGATCGCGGCCCAGCACCACGCCGGGGCGGCCTTCATTGAACAGCTTGTAGTCCAGCGCCGCCCAGAGGTTGGTGCCGATGCGCTTGATCGGGAACTCGTCGTCGTAGTGCGTCTCGACGGCCTTGGTCCAGCGACCATTGAGCACGGTGGCCTCGGCGTTGGTGCTGAAGCCCAGAAAGCTGCGCAGCGACCAGGCGCCGAGTGCCAGCAGCAGCACCATGAACAGGCTGATATAGAGGACGCGTAATGAACGGGTCATGGTCGGCTCCCTCAGAATTGGAAGTAAAGGAACGGCGAGAAACTCTGCGCCGACAGTTTGAGAATCGACGCCACGAACAGCAGCAGCACCGCAGCGCGCATGGCGTAGCGTGGCCAGTCAGCGGTCCAGTAGGCCGGTTGCACGGCGGCGTCCTGGCCAACGGTGAAACCTGGCTGGTGGATGCTGCCGGGGTTGTCGCCCGGTACGGCCTTGATCAGGCTTGGGTCGACAGGCTTGGTTTTTTCCGCAGGGCGGTTGGTGTAGAAATCGCGCAGGCCGAAGAACGCCAGGGTTGCGTACGCCACCACCAGGGTTGCCACTTGCAGGCCGGTGAGGTTGGCGCGGTTGAGTTCCGACAGCGACCACTCGCCAAAGCTGAACATCGCACCGTACATACGGCCGGCGACGTGCAGGTTTTCGGCGCGGAAGATCACCCAGCCCATCACCACCAGCAGGAAGGTGAAGGCCCAGCGCAACACGTTGAAACTGCGCGGCGCGGTGTTCAGGCCAATGGCTTTTTCAATCGCCAGCCACATGCCGTGCCAGGCGCCCCACACGATGTAGGTGATGTTGGCGCCGTGCCACAGGCCGCCCAGCAGCATGGTCAGGAACAGGTTGCGGTAGGTGGTCAGCGTGCCTTTACGGTTACCGCCCAGGGTGATGTACAGGTAGTCACGCAGCCAGGTGGACAGGCTGATGTGCCAGCGGCGCCAGAACTCGGTGATCGACTGGCTGATGTACGGCTGCTTGAAGTTTTCCATGAAGCGGAAACCCATCATCAAGCCCAGGCCGATGGCCATGTCGCTGTAGCCGGAAAAGTCGAAGTACAGCTGCGCGGTGTAGGCCAGCGCGCCGAGCCAGGCGTCGCCGGTGGTCGGGTTTTGCAGGGCGAAGCAATGGTCGGCCACCACCGCCAGGGTGTCGGCGATAAAAACTTTCTTGATGAAACCCTGCATGAACCGCGTGCAGCCCTCGGAGAATTTATCCAGGGTGTGGGTGCGGTTGTTGAACTGGTCGGCCAGGTCGCGAAAACGCAGAACAGGGCCGGCAATCAAGTGCGGGAAAATCGCCACGAACGCCGCAAAGTCGATCAGGTTGCGGGTCGCCGGGGTGTCGCCACGGTACACGTCGATGATGTAGCTGATGGACTCGAAAATGTAGAACGAGATCCCGATCGGCAACAGCACGTGGGTGAGGATGAACGGCTCAAGGCCCGCCGACTTCATCATGACGTTGATGCTGTCGACGCCGAAGTTGGCGTACTTGAAGTAGCCGAGGATGCACAGGTCGACGGCCACGCCGAGCAGCAGCCAGCGTTGGGCCGGCTTGGTGCGCACGCCGGCTGCACCGACCTTGAGGCCGATCCAGTAGTTCCACAGCGTGACGGCGGCGAACAGCGCCAGGAAGTCCACTCGCCACCAGGCGTAGAACACATAGCTGGCAATCAGCAGCAGCAGGTTGCGATAGCGTTGCCCGCTCAAGTAGTACAAGCCGAGAAAGATCGGCAAGAACAGAAACAGGAACACATTGGACGAGAAAACCATCCCGATCTCTCCATGTTTAACCAACAGTCAAGGGCCGCAGCCCCCCCAAACCCCCCACGAATTTCGGGGAGGGTTGTATTGCAATCTCACTGTCGAAACCGGCTTCAAATGTGGGAGGGGGCTTGCCCCCGATGGCGGTGTAACAGTCGCCATTGCTATCGGGGGCAAGCCCCCTCCCGCATTTTTTATTCACCGCGTTTCGTCAGGAACCTTTGTTGCCTTTTTCGTGCGCTGGGTCGTAGACCTTGGTCAGGTCACCCCCCAGGCGGAACGTCTTGAACGGCTGCATCCCATGCTTGCGCTCCACCACATCCGGGGCGCAGGTGTAGAGGTTGCAGAAGGGTTCGAGCCAGGCGAATTTCATGTCCTGCTTCAAATCCTTCATGTCCTGCTCTTTGCCGTTCTTCTGCTCGAAGATCTCCGGATCCTTGACCCCGGCCAGCACTTTGTCGCCCAGGCGCTTGAGCGCGCTGTTGTTTTCCTGGCGCAGGTCGACACCGTTGACCAGGGCAAAACTGGCGATCATCGACAGTGGCGGCAAGGCGTAGTTGTGGTACGACAAGGCCCGCTGCTGACGCTTCAATTCGTTGGGCAGGAAGCCCTGGTCGTCGACCTGGTTCACGCCGACTTTGTATTCCTTCACCGCCCAATCAAACAGGTCGCGACGGTTGGTGGCGATGGACGTCGCCATCACCGACCAGGCGGCCCAGTAGGAGTGGTTGTTGGTTTTTTCCAGGGGCAGGTTGTCCCAATCGCTCACCACCTGATCGGCCAGTTTGTTGAACCAGGCTTCGATCAGTTGGGCTTCCTGCGGGTGGTTGGCCAGCGGGTGCGAGTCGGAGAACTTCAGGCGCACATAGGCCGAGGCCATGCTGCCCAGCGCCCATTTGCGCATGGACTTGCCGGTGTGGTTGAAGTCCTTGGACATCAACGCGTCAGCCTTGGCCCACGACACCAGCCAGTTCAGCGTGCATTCAAGCTGCTCCGGGCGGCCGTCGCGCATGAACTGCATCACGCGCTTGCTGGTGTCTTTTTCCAGCTTGGTGATGTCGGCGGTGCTGTCACGAAAGGCCTTTTCCGACTGCACGTTCAGCGTCGAACGGGCCTTGTCAGAGCCTTCGTACTTGCTGCGAAATTGCAGCGGGCCGGTGTACGGCGTCGGCATGCTGTCGCAATCATTTTTGAAGTCGCCGGTCTTGAACGCTTCGATCGGTGCGAAATAGCCCTGGGGCGGACGCAGTGGCGCGGCGGCGTTGGCTGCGCCGGCAAAGATCGCCAGGCCGAGCAACGATGGAATCAATAACTTCTGCATAAGTAACCTCATTGCCCCGTTGATGCAGTCTGTTGACCACCGGCGGCGAATACGTTGCGTGTGCAAATTTTCGCTTCGACCTTCTGCGCCGCAGCGCCCGCTTCGGGGCCCTGCACTTCCACGGCCAGCAAGTTCTGCGAGGCCCAGTCTTCATCGGTGCGCAGTTCAAAGGCGAAACGCCCGTCTGTATCGGATGTTTCGGGTTTCTCGATCTTGATGTCCTCGTGGCGCCCGTTCATGTACCAGAGGGTGGCTTGCAAGGTTTTCACCGACGGATCGGCGAAGCGGATATCAACCTGATGGTTGGCGTTGCGCAGGTCTTTGTTCGAACTGTTAACCATCAATTCGTTCTTGCCGGGTTTCAACGTCGTGCTGGCGCTCATCTGCGCGGTCTTGCCTTCGCAGCCGTTGTCCAGCAGCGACATCATCTGGCGGTAGATGGTCTCCTGGTCCAGGCGGTACAGCGGCGAGAACTCCCAGATGAGGATTTTCGGCGGGGTTTTCTGGAATTCGTCGCTGCCCAGGTACTGGATCATCGAGCCTTCCAGGCCACCGCCGGGGAAGGCGACGTTGAGGATGTCGGCACCGATTTCCTGTTCCAGGAAGCCGGCGAAGTTGTAGTTCTTGCCGCTGTGGCTGGTGCCCACCAGGGTGATCTGCGGGTTGCCGGAATCGCCGAACAGGTCGCCGTCACCGGCTTCGCCCTTGGGCTCGGTGGTGAACTGGTCCATGTACTGGATCGCGTAGCTGGTGCCGCACAGTTGCCCGGCCATGTTGTGCAGGGTGCCGGTCTTGCCCATGCGCCCGGAGCGCTTGGTCTCGAATTCACGCTTGGGAATATCGGCGAACTCGGGCATGGCACGCACTTTGGCGCCGACGATCTTCGCGGTGCGCTGGGCGCCGTAGGGGGTCCAGTGCTGGTCGCCACGGAAGTAGAAATCGTGGGCCGGCAGTTCATCCGGCAGTTGCTCATTGGTCAACGGCGACAGGTCCGGCACCACGTAGCCCATCTTGGCGAAACGACCGAGCATGGTTTTGTAGTTGCCCAGAGCCTTGTCGAAGTCGAACTTGGCTTTCTCTTCCGGGTTGAGCTTGTTGCGGTTAACCAGGCCACGGGTCGGCTGGTAGACCACCACCAGTTCCACGCCCTTGGCCTTGAACGCATCGTGCAGCTGTTGCATGCGCTTGTAGCCGGCGGGGCTGGTGTCGAATTCGGTGCGCAGGTCTTCCTGGGTGCGGAACAGCCAGTCGCCCTGGGCTTGCACCAGGGTGGTGAAGTTCTGCTGGTAGCGCGTGGTGTAGTTCTTTGCGTCATGGGCGGCCGGGCACAGGCTGCAGCACGGCTCGGCGGTGAAGGTCGGAGCCTTCAGCTCGTCGGCGCGTACGCCCTGGCTGGCCGCGAGCAGGCCGAGCGTCAGACCCGAGAGGCTCAGCAGTTTGATCATGTGTGGGTGCATAAGGGTCATCCTCAGTCCTGCATTTCGGTCTGGCGTTCGACAGGGTCGATCAGCACGGCTTTCTGCTGGCGCACCAGCAGGTCGAGAATTTCTTCCTGGCGCTCGCCAAGAACGCCGGAGAAGCTGATGCCGCTGGATTTGGTCGGCGCCAGCATCGACACGCGGTACAGCTCGATGCTCAGCGGCGAGTCGATGGACAGCGGCCCGCTGCCGTTACCGGCCAGCTCACCGCCGACCACGATCAGCGAGACCTTGGCGTCGAACGGGTCGAGGGCGATGTCGCGGTCGGTGTCGGTCAAATCCTTGATGTGGCCGTAGACGCCGGTCAGGCCGTTGGCCATCGAGGTGTTTTCGTACAGCTTGATGTTCACGCTGTTGCGCACCCGAATGCCGTGGCGACGGTTGCTGATCACCTTGTTGCCCCACAGCAGGTTATCGCCGCTCTCATAGAGCGTGATGCCGTCGGTGTGGTTGCGGTAGAACTCGTTGTCGGCCACCACGTTGTTGACGCTGTTACGGTCCAGTACCAGGCCCGAGAGCTTGTTGTCGTAGCTGCGGTTATTGAAGATGAAGCTGTCGTTCACTTCCCGGGAAATGATGATGCCGTGCTTCTTCTTGGTGCCGTAGACGGTGTTGTCCGCGATGATCAGGCCGTGGGAACGGTCGTGGGGGTCAATGCCGTAGACGATGTTGTCTTTGTAGGTATTGCCCTTGATCACAAAGCCCGTGGTCTCGTAGCAATAGAAGCCGTACCACATGTCCGAGAACTCGGAATCGATGATCCAGCCGGTCGGTTCCGCGCGCTTGAGCACCTTGGCCATGTTCGGCGTGTACTGGGAAATACTCACCCCGTACGACTTACTGTTGGCGTAGCCGAAGCTGGCCATCTTGGTCTTGGAGATGTAGGTCTCGGTGCCGCCCCAGGCCAGCAGGAACGGGCGGAACTCCTTGGGCGACTTGAACAGCGCCGGGCCGTTGGCCTTCTCGTCCCAGCCGGTGACTTTGGTGTCACGCACAAACAGCTGGCCGTCGTTGATCAGGAACGAACCGGCCTGCTGGGACAGGCGCAGCTCCTGGGTCTTGTTGTCGATGTCCAGGATGCCCTTGCGCCCGACCACGATCGGCAACTTGGCCAGGAATACGCCCGGCGAAGTTTCGCTGAAGTACTGCTTGGGCACTTTGCCCAGCAAGTCCTTGAGGTTCATGTAGCCGTCGTCGACAAAAATCGCCTGGGGAATGCCGTGCTGGCGCACCACCCATTCGGCCATCTTGTTGTCGCCGCCGATAAAGTCCTTGAGGGCGTCTTCCTGCATCATGCGGCGGATGCTGATTTTGCCGGGCTTGCTGCGCACGATCTTCTTTTCCATCGCGGCGGCGGTGTAGCCCGACAGGTCCGGCAGGGCCGGCTTGGCCATTTCCAGCGGCGCGGTGGGCGGGCTGGAAATGGTGTAGGTCTTGGCCTGTTGCAGTTCCTTGGCGATGGTCGGCGCCTTGGCCGGCGTGTCTGCCAGGGCCGAGGCGCTGGCCAGCAGCATGGCCGCGACGAGCAGGCTTTGAGGATTCATGGCGCAGGCTCCCATCAGAATTTCCAGACCACGTCGACAAAGGCGCGGTGCATGTAGGAGTCGACATTGCTGCCATAGGCGTCGCCCGGTTTGAACACACCGGCACGGAAACGCACCAGGGCCGAGGGTTCGTCAACCGACTGGCTGAGCGCGGCCGGCAGCAGGCCTTTCTTGAAGTACTTGGTGACGACCAGGTCCATCTCCTGGCCAAGATCTTTCTTGCCGTCGGCCAGTGGCAGGGAGGTGCTGGCGATAATGTCACCGGCGGCGTCGGTGGTGTTATCCAGCGCGGCGATGCCGTTGCTGCTCACCGGCTTGTTGCCGTCCACGCGCCAGAACTTGTGGTAGACCAGGCTGGCGTCGTAGTCCTCGCGCAGCTGCCAGGAACCGAACAGGCTCATGGACTGCATGTTGTTCATCTCGCCGCGAAACGCTTCGCCGAAGCGGTGCACGCGGGACTGGGTGCCAGTCCAGTTCGAACGGTTGCTTTGCAGGCCGTTCTGCTCGTAGTCGGCGCTGGCGCGGGCGTAGGCCGCACCCACTTGCCATTGCGGGTCGAGGCGCAGACGCACGCCGATATCGGTGGCCCAACCACTCAGGTCGTCGCTGTTCTTGGCCTGGTCGGGACGGGTGCCGTCAGACTTGAGCGCGTTGACCTTGTCGCGATCACCGCGCATGCCCGTGATGCTTGCCCAGTAGTTGACGGTGTTGGTGTTGCGCCAGTTGTAGGCGTCGCTGTTGGCTTCGATGCCGAGCCAGGTCAGGTCGCCGTTCTCGCGTTTGTCCAACGAGTCGGTCGGCTGGCCGGGTTCCGGGTAGTCGAGCTTGCCGTTGTCATGGGTGTGGTGACCGCGCAGGCCGATCCACTGGCCGGGCGTCCACTGGTAGGCGGCGTCGGCGTAGAGGTGCTGGCGGTCCTTGTCGACGGGCGCCAGTTCCTTGAGGTCGGTGCGGTATTCGCTGAAGCGTTCGGCGACGCCCACGTTGGCTTTGAGCAAGGTGGTGTCGAAGGTCCAGTTCAGCGCTTCGATGTTGGTGTCGCGCCATTGGCCGTCGTCATTGCGCAGGCGTTGGCGGCCGAGCTTGAGGATCTCGCCGGGGTAGGGCGTGAAGCCGCTGTAGCCGACCCAGAACTCGCGCATCGCCAAGTAGTTTTTCTTGGTCTTGCGGTCGTTGTTGGTGGTTTGCTGGTTTTCGTCATCGGCCGACTGTTGCAGGGTGTCGGTCTCGATGATGTCGCTGGAGGCAACCGCCTGGCCCATCGCATAAGCGCTCCAGTTGCCGCTTTCGCCGTAGATCCACGGGCGCAGGTCGATACCGACGCCGTTGACGTCGCCGCCTTTTTGCGTGCCCAGGTCGCGGTCATCTTCGGACTGGCCGGTGATTTTCACTTCCAGGCCGAAGTTCTTGGCTTCGGTCAGCGCGGCCAGGGTCGGGCACGACCACAGCAGGGCAAAGGTCAGGCCAATGCCGGCCTTGACGAATGGGTTGAGCTTCATAGGGATTCCTCGCCGTCTTCTTCTTCATCCAGGGCGTGCAGTTGCAACGAGCTCTGGGCCAGGGTGCCGCGGGTGGCCAGTTCCTGTTGCACCAGGCGTTGGCCTTGGGCGCGTTGTTCCGGCGTCAGGGGCGCTTCGAGCTGGGTGGCCAGCTCAACGGCTTCCGGGGTGTCCTGGGCTTTGGCCAATTGGCTGAAGACATAGGCGTTCAATGGGTCGGGCTTGGTGCCCTTGCCTTGGGAAAACAGTTGGGCGATGGCGAAATCGGCACTGTTCTGGCCGTTGCGCGCAGCGGTCAGCAAGTGGTCCAGGGCTCTTTGCGGGTAGACCTTGCCCAGGTAGCCACGGCGGTAGATCTGGCCGAGGTAGTAATCGGCGGCCACTTCACGGCCCACGGCTTTTTCGAAATGCGCCTCGGCGGCCTTGGCATCTGCCGGGACCCACTTGCCTTCGTAGTAGAGCTTGCCCAGGAGCAATTCGGCGCGCGGCTGGTCGGCGGCGCGGCCGTTGTCCAGGTACTTCATCATCTGGTCGACGTCGCCCAGTTCCGGGAAGTCGTAGAGCAGCTGCGCCAGGCTGACCCAGGATGCCGGGTAGCCAGGGGCGATTTTTTCCAGCAGGGCCTGGGCGGTTTTTTCGTCCGGCGTGCCGAGGGTGGCATCGCCCAGCACACGAGCGACGCTGTCGACACGCTGGGCGGTGACGGTGCCACGGCTGTAGCCGGCTTCCATCTGCTTGAGCAACTCGGCCTGTTTTTCCGGCGCGGCTTGCTTCTGATAAACCGTGGCCAGTTCGACGTAGCAGATGTCGGTGGTGTTCAACGCGGCTTTGCAGATGCGCTCCACATCATCGAGGTGCTGGTCGTAGGTGTCCTGGGTGCGATACAGCAGCACTTGGGCCAGGCCGGCTTCCGGATAACCGGCGGCCTGCCATTTACTGATCTGCTGCTGGGCGTTCACATTCGGGAAGCTGTGCGGGTATTGCAGGTACAGCATCGCCAGCGGAATCAGGGTGTTGCCTTCACCATTGGCAAAGGCTTTTTTCAGCAGGCCTTCGGCTTCATGGTGCTCGGCTTCGGTGGCGCCAGGCTTGGCCACCAGCAGGCGGCCGAGGCGCGCCTGGGCGCGCGGCGAGGTGTCCGCCGCGGCACGGTAAGTGGCTTCGGCCTGTTTGATTTGCGCCGGATCGCGGGTGCCTACCTGGATATCGGCCAGGCCCACTTGGGCCTCGCTGTAACCCAGGTCTGCCAGTTGCTGGTAATTCTGCTGCGCGGTGGCCGTGTCGCCACGCTTGAGCGCTTCATTGGCCAGGCGTTGGTCGGGCAGGCCGGCGCAACCGGCGAGGCTGACCGCAAGGGCCAGCGCGCAATAGGCCGAGGCGAAGTGCGATCTGCTTTGTGTGGGAGCTGGCTTGCCTGCGATGGTATCGGCGCGGTGCAACTGATGTACCGAGTCGCCTGCATCGCGGGCAAGCCCGGCGCCCACATGGGTCGGTGTTGTTATTGAGATAGGGTTCACAGGCATGTCCTCGCTTACAGACCGTGCGCCATGGCTTTATCGATCAGCCAGTTCAGCGATGGGCCACGGTCGCTGGTGACTTCCACCGGGCGGCCGGCGAAGGCGCTGTCCAGTGGTGCATCAGGCTTGATCTGGACGCGGATGTCGGAGGACAGGTCGGCGCTGTTCAGGCTGGTGCTGCTGACGATGGTGCCGGTGCGCACCTGGTCTTCGTCGGCGACCTGGAAGCTCACTGGCGTACCTGGGCGCACGTCGCCGAACTGGCGATAAGTGAAGCGTGCTTCCACATTGGCCGGGGCGCCGCGTGGCACCAGTTGGAAGATCACATCACCTTTGCTGGCGTACTGACCGTCGGCGACCATTTGCTGGGCGACCACACAATCACACGGCGAAGTCAGGGTGCCGGTCATTTGCTTGCCGAACAGCTCTTCGACCTTGGCCGGTTGCAGTTGGTCTTCGTCCAAGTGGCCCTTGAGCACGTCCAGCATGCTGGTGCTGAAGGTCGCCAGTGGCGCGCCTTTGGCGGCAATCGCGTCACCTTTGAGCAGGCTTTGCACGGTGCCGTCGCGCGGCATGGTCACGTTCATGCCGGGCACGCTCACCAGGCCGGCCTGGGCGTGGCTGACGAAGTACATGCCGTACACCGACTTGAAGACAAACCCGAACGCCGCCAGACCAACGATGAAGATACCGGCGCTGAACACCACGGCGCGCAGGCGACCGAACGCGGTCATGCCGCTGCCGCTGTCCTTGACCTTGCGTGCCTTGGTGAAGTTGTCGCGTTGCAGGGTCGCCAGCACGTCGCCCATGGACACGATGTCGCCGGACAAGTGCGACGTGATCAGGTGGCGCAGGGTCGAGATATCCTGTGGCTCCAGGTTCTGGAACTGGCAACCGGTGCGGCCGCTCTGGCGGTCGTAGGAGCGAATCTGCAACTCGACGTCCATCGCCAGGCCGAGGTTATCAATCACGAACTGCAGGCGGCCCTTGTGCACTTCACCAACGTTCAGCGGTTGGGTCGCAGTGAATGCCAGGCCGCCGGCGGAGAGGTCGATCACCCGCGCTTCGGTGGGTTTGCCGTCATTGCCGAAAAAGCGCAGTTTGGCCGGGATTTTGACCCGTGCGTGTTGGCGCTGGGCTTCGGATTCGTGGACAACGTTGACGTTTGCTTGGCTATTCATCAGGTGTATTCCTAAGTTAATTCAGGCTTGGCAGGTTCAGACCATCATCAGCAAAACGGCGACGAAGATGCTGCCGGCGGAGAAGGTCATGGTCCGAGACGACCAGGTGTTGAACCAACGTTGAAAGCTGGCCAAATCGCGGGTCAGTTTGGTGTCCTGGCGGGTCCAGGACTGTTGATCAAGGCGGAAGAACACGTAGATCTTCACCAGCGCGCCCATGATCTGGTTGTAATAGAGAATCGCCGGGTAAGCCGGGCCGATCTTGTGGCCGGAGCACGACAGCAGCAGCGTGAGGATCAGGCGGGTGATGCCGATCCACAGCAGGTACGCGAGGATGAACGCGCCGCCGTATTTGAAGGTGGCGATGATCGCCACGGTCAGGCCGAGCAGGGAGGTCCACATCGACACGCGCTGGTCGAACAACACCACGCTGGTGAACAGACCGAGGCGGCGTACGCCCAGGCCCAGGGCGCGGGAGTTCTGGCGCAGGTTGTTGCCGTACCAGCGGAACATCAGCTTGCGGCTGGCCTTGATAAAGCTCTTTTCCGGCGGGTGTTCCACGGTGTTGATCGCGGCGTCCGGCACGTAGAAGGTGTCGTAGCCCAGGCGCATCAGGCTGAACCAGCTGGACTTGTCGTCGCCGGTGAGAAACTTGAAGCGGCCCAGGCGCCAGTGTTGCAGCGAGTCACTTTCCACGTCGGCGATAAAGCCCGGGTCGGTCACGACGCTGGCACGGAACACCGACATGCGCCCGGTCATGGTCAGCACGCGCTTGGACAGGGCCATGGAGCACATGTTGATGTGGCGCTGGGCGAAGCGCAGTTTGTGCCACTCGCTCATGATGTAGCCGCCGCGCACTTCACAGAACTCGTTGGTGGTCAGGCCGCCGACATTGCCGAACAGCTGGAACCACGGCACGGTCTTGCGTACGACGCCTTCGGCGAGCACGGTGTCGCCATCGATCACCGCCACGACGGCGCGGTCATCCGGCAGGTGGCGGGAGATGGCGCGGAAACCGAAAGCCAGGCCGTCACGCTTGCCGGTGCCGGCGATGCGCACGAAGTCGAGCTTGACGTGGTCCGGCGGGTTCATTTTTTCCCAGAGGCTCTTGACCAGCAGCTCATCGGACATTTCCACCAGCGAGCAGACCACGGTGGTGGGGAAGCCGCATTCGATGGCTTCGCGGATTACCGAGCTGTAGACCTGCGCGGTGGTCAGCGCATCGATCCGGAAACTGGTAACCATCAGGAACACATGGGACGGGTCGGCGGCCTTGCCCAGCTTGCGCACTTTACGGCGCAGGTGCGGGTAGACCACGTACAAAAACAGCATGCCGCGAAAGAAATGCGTAGCACCCATCGAGTAGCGCCAGATACCGACGGCGCCAATCAGGAAAATAAAATTCTTCGACTCGGAGTCGAACGTACTCGCCGGCAACAGCAGGGCGAGACCCATCAGCAGGCTCAGAAAGAACAGCCAGCCGGCGGATTGGAGCAGTACGTGTTTTAACTTGGACATAAGCGTCATCCGAAGGTGAAGAAGGCTCCGGCTGCACCTGCTGGGGATCAGGACAGGTGCAGCGCGGAACTTGCCGTTGCTGTTACCAGCAAATGCCTTCGGTGCGACCGGTCGTGCAGGTCGCCTTGGACATGAAGCCCACCAGGTCGATCACTTGCTTGCCGTGCGGTGCGTTCTGCGCCAGGGCGCGGAATTTCTCGTCACGGTTGCCCAGGATGATCACGTCGGAGTTGTTGATCACGTCGTCGAAGTCCGAGTTGAGCAGGGACGACACGTGCGGGATCTTGCCTTCGATGTAGTCCTTGTTCGCACCGTGGACACGGGCGTACTCGACGTTGCTGTCGTAGATGCTCAGGTCGTAGCCCTTGCCGATCAGCATTTCCGCGAGTTCTACCAGCGGGCTTTCACGCAGGTCGTCGGTGCCGGCCTTGAAGCTCAGGCCCAGCAGGGCGACTTTGCGCTTGTCGTGGCTGGAAACGATGTCGAAGGCGTTCTGCACCTGGGACTCGTTGCTGCGCATCAGCGAGTTGAGCAACGGCGCTTCCACGTCCAGGGAGCTGGCGCGGTAGGTCAGGGCACGCACGTCTTTTGGCAGGCACGAGCCGCCGAACGCGAAGCCTGGGCGCATGTAGTACTGGGACAGGTTGAGGGTCTTGTCCTGGCAGACTACTTCCATCACTTCACGACCATCGACGCCGACGGCCTTGGCGATGTTGCCGATCTCGTTGGCGAAGGTCACCTTGGTGGCGTGCCACACGTTGCAGGTGTACTTGATCATCTCGGCAACGGCGATGTCCTTGCGGATGATCGGCGCGTCGAGTTCTTCGTACAGCGACTGCAGGACATCGCCGGAGGCTTTGTCGAACTCGCCGATGACGGTCATCGGTGGCAGGTCGTAGTCGGCGATGGCGGTGGATTCACGCAGGAATTCCGGGTTGACCGCGACACCGAAGTCGACGCCGGCTTTCTTGCCGGAGCAGTCTTCGAGAATCGGGATGACCACGTTGGCCACGGTGCCCGGCAGCACGGTGCTGCGCACCACTACGGTGTGGCGGGTGGCTTTGTCACGCAGGACAAAACCGATTTCGCGGCACACGGCTTCGATGTAGTCGAGTTCCAGGTCGCCATTTTTCTTGCTCGGCGTGCCGACGCAAATCATCGACAGGTCGGTATCGCGGATGGCTTCGGCGAAGTTGGTGGTGCCGCGCAGTCGACCGGTTTCGATACCCTGGCTCAACAGCTCGCCCAGACCCGGTTCAACGATTGGCGATTTGCCAGCGTTGATAAGGTCGATCTTATCCTTGGAGATGTCTACGCCGACCACTTCGTGGCCACGGGCAGACAGGCAACCGGCACACACTGCGCCAACGTAACCTAGACCAAATATGCTGATGCGCATCGCATTTACCTCTTTGTCATTCAAGACTGTGTTAAACATGCCAATTAATGGCCGGAGTTCATGTTTGCAAGCGTCACTGATGCCGCGAAAGTTGGGCGAATAGACGCCGACTTACCGCGTACAGGCATGTTAAATAGTGAGTGGCTAACTAGTGCACTCAAGTTGTGCGCAACGTGGCCTTGTTGTTGGGACCTGCCCTCAAATGCAGCCGGCCTTCCTGGGAGAAGGGCCTGGCGCCAGTGCCGCAGGGCTTTGATAGAGGCTGCAAACCTTTAAATATCAATGCCTTGGGTTGACTCACTGACCATTAGGGGAGGTTTGGCCCTGGCCTTATAGGGAGAAGCAAATCATCCTTGTCGCCGCTCTTGATTAATCGGTTGGCAATATGACCAATGAGTCAAAGTTCAATGTGACAACTTCGCTACTTCCGTTGGTCGCCATGTAAGTCATCTCTTACAGAATCAGAGAATTTCGTTACCGGTGGTATGAGCCGTGCTTTTGGACGAAGTTCCAGACCGCCTATCCCGAGCGTGGAAATTTCTTGAAATATTAACCGAGATGGCACTGGTACTATATTGATAGCACTTGCTATTTGAGCCAGTAGTTACAGGGAGTTGGCGCGGTGGGATAGTTTTGTGCCACTAGTGTTTAAAAAAAGTGGTGCCACTACGAAAAAAAATCGGAAATGTCGAGTGAAATAAATGTTAGGGATGTGTCTGGATTTTTTTTGACGCCATAAATTTGACGATTCATGGTGGGAAATGCGGACAAAAATGTGGGAGGGGGCTTGCCCCCGATTGCAGCGGATCAGCCAAGTTATCTCTGGCTGACACACCGTCATCGGGGGCACGCCCCCTCCCACATTTGGATCTCATTGTCTGAAAGAAGGCTGCGAGGCCTTATTCCGGTGCGTGATCGCGCAAAAACACCAGGTTGTCCGGTTTGGACTGCTCCGCATTGAAGCGATAGCCCTGCACATCGAACTGTTTGAGCTTGGCCGGATCGTTGATGCGCTCCTCAATCACGAAGCGGCTCATCATGCCCCGGGCTTTTTTCGCGTAGAAACTGATGATTTTGTACTGGCCGTTCTTGAAGTCCCTGAACTCGGTATTGATGATCCGTGCCTTCAGGGCCGTGCGCTTGACCGCCGAGAAGTATTCGTTGGATGCCAGGTTGAGCAGTACATCATCGCCTTGCTCGGCCAGGGCTTCGTTGAGCCATTCGCTAATGCGCGTGCCCCAGAATGCGTACAGGTCCTTGCCACGGGTGTTGGCCAGTTTGGTGCCCATCTCCAGGCGGTACGGCATCATCAGGTCCAGCGGGCGCAGCAGGCCGTAGAGGCCCGAGAGCATGCGCAGATGGTCTTGGGCGTAGCTGAAGTCGGCATCGCTGAACGTCTCGGCATTGAGGCCGGTATATACGTCGCCCTTGAACGCCAGCAGAGCCTGCTTGGCATTCTCCGGAGTGAAGGCCGGCGTCCAGCTGCCGAAACGTGCGGCGTTGAGGCCGCCGATTTTGTCGGAAACGTGCATCAGCTCACTGATTTGCGCCGGGCTCAGCTCGCGCAATTGTTCGATCAGCTCCTGGGAGTGGTCGAGATATTGCGGCTGGGTGAAGCGTGGGGTCGCCGGTTTTGACTCGAAATCGAGGGTTTTGGCGGGGGAAATCACCGTCAGCATGAAGTCGTCTCCTGTAATCGTGGGGGGATTCTAGGGGCTGGGGCGGTTTGACTCCACCTATGATGCCGATAGGCGCGATCCGCTATAGTGGCCGACGACTCTGGAGAGGGAGACCCTGTGTGCGAATAGCACTGTTATTGGCCGCGTGCCTGTTAAGCCTGAACGCCCATGCGGCGCCGATGGACGTCGCCAGCCTGGACCGTGGCACCTGGCCCGAAAAACTCAGCAGCCCTGCGCTGTTCGACGTCGCCTCGCGCGCCGAAATCCTGATGTTCGCCCGCAGCCTGCTGGCCAGTGAGTCCTTGGGCGACGCAGCGCTCAAACAGCGCCTGGGCCTGAAGATCATCAACCAGGCCGCCATCGACGACCTGCGCCGCCAGCTCTGGCAACGCTTGCTGGAAAACTACACCGTCGCCCAACAGAGCTGCGAGGTGGATGCCTCGTTCTGCTACCTGGTGGAAAACATGGACGACCTGCGCGAACAGGCCGGCAAGTTCGAAGTCAGCGAAGACTCCTTCTATATAGGCTGGTCCGCCCCCAGCCATACCTTCCACGAACGCTACCTGGACGAACTGCTGCGCAAAGCCGCGTTGTTCCCGCAGATCAGCAGCGAAGTCGCGCGGTTCGGCGACCATGAACGTAACGGCGACGAGTTCAACGACCGTCTGTTTCTGCTGACCTTCGACGGCGGCCCGGCGCCGGTCAGTGGCAATACCGACTGGCTCGTCGATTACCTGCGCAAGCAGAAGATGAACGCCACCTTCTTTGCCCTCGGCAGCAGCCTGCAAACCCGCGTTGAGCGCAGTTCCGCCGCTGAGGTGGAGGCGTTGTACCAGGGCCAGTGCGTCGGCACCCAGGGCTGGCAGTACCGGTCCCATAGCCATTGGGTCGACTGGCAAAGCTCCATCACCCGCAGTGCCGCGCTGGTGCAGAACCTGATGCCGGAAAACTATGTGCCGCTGTTCCGCCCGCCCTATGGGCAGCGTCGTGCGGACAGCCAGGGTTTCTTTCAGTCCCAGGGTTTGCAGGTGGCGTTGTGGGACATCGATTCCCAGGACGAGCCG
Organism: Pseudomonas sp. LG1E9; assembly: GCF_003290225.1. NCBI lineage: Bacteria > Pseudomonadati > Pseudomonadota > Gammaproteobacteria > Pseudomonadales > Pseudomonadaceae > Pseudomonas > Pseudomonas sp. LG1E9. The sequence goes on from NZ_CP029983.1 coordinate 1,834,522, forward strand.
GGCAAGCTCAAGGCCGATGAGTCGATGCAGCGCGTGCTCACGCTGATGCTGCTGTGGCGCAAAGGGGTGATTGTATTCCACGATACCCAGGACAAGGCGCGGGTGGCATTGCCTCTGTTGCTACAGGCAACGGCGCAGAGTGGCTTGGGTTGGCAGGACTGCCGGGAAGCCTTTCGTTAAAAATATGAAGTGCCCGCCCCTGTTGGGTTTAAGGCGAAATGGGGGTGATTTTGTGCGACGTTTCGAGGCAGGCGGACTTCCGACTTTAACGGGGTGCATGGCACTCGGCTAGTGCTATTCGTCATCCTGAAAAATAAACTTCAAAAAAGCGTCAAAGTGCTTTTTTCTGTCATGGGTTTTGCGGTATTACGAAGTCAGATCGCCGAAACCTGCACCACAGGTGGCGTCTTCCAAGACTCCTTTTGCGGTGTGTTCGGCGGTCAATCGAGGCGCAGCACTGTCGTGGTATTGCGTCGACTGGCTCCCACAAAGGTGACCGAGTATGGATGATCATGGACGCACCCCTTCTTCCGACCAGCCAATCCTTTATGTGCTTGATACCAACGTACTGATCCACGATCCAAACGCACTGCTTAACTTCGAAGAACACCACGTCGCCATCCCGATGATTGTGCTTGAGGAACTCGACAAGCTCAAAAGTGGGCACCACAGCGTTGCCGCCGAATGCCGCCAGGCCATCCGCCTGATCGACAAGACCCTGGGCGAAGCCTCACCCGAGGATGTTGAAGTCGGCGTGCCGATCCAGCGTGGCAAAAGCGGGCCCAAGGGCTTGCTGTCGATCCTGATGAGCAAGCGCAGCGAGCCCAACAGCCTGCTGCCGGAAAACCTCAACGACAACAAAATCATCAACCAATTGATCGACCTGCACGCGCGCGACAAGGACCTGCGCCTGGTGCTGGTGACCAAAGACATCAATATGCGCCTCAAGGCCCGAGCGTGCGGGATCGCGGCCGAGGACTACAGCACCGACCAACTGGTCGATGACGTTTCAATGCTGTCCCGGGGTTATCACACGGTGACCGGCTCGTTCTGGGACCTCGTGAGCAAGGTCGAAACCCGTCAGGACCACGGCCGCACCTGGCATCAGGTGCAACTGATCGACAACCTGCCGGCCGTGCACATCAATGAATTCATCATCGACGAACAGGGTTTTGTAGGCTGGATCAAAGAGATTCAGGTCGACAAGCTGCTGATCCTCGACCTGCATCAGGAACCCCTGCTGCACCAGGAAGCCTGGGGCCTGAAACCGCGTGACATCTACCAGAGCCTGGCGCTGTACGCGCTACTCGACCCGGACATCCACCTGGTCAATCTGACCGGCGCCGCGGGTTCCGGTAAAACCATCCTCGCCCTGGCCGCTGCTATCGAGCAGACCATGGTCACCAAGCGCTATCGCCGCATCATCGCCACCCGGAGCGTGCAGGGCCTGGACCAGGAAATCGGTTTCCTGCCCGGCACCGAAGCGGAAAAAATGGAGCCATGGTTGGGGGCGATCACCGACAACCTCGAAGCCTTGCACATGGATGACGAAAACACCCATGGCAGCGTCGACTACATCCTCAGCAAAGTGCCGTTGCAGTTCAAATCCCTCAACTACATCCGAGGTCGCAGCTTCCAGCAAAGCCTGATTTTGATCGATGAATGCCAGAACCTCACGCCGCACCAGATGAAGACCATCATCACCCGTGCCGGCGCCGGTTCAAAAGTGGTGTGCCTGGGCAACCTGGCGCAGATCGACACCCCTTACCTGTCCGCGACCAGCTCCGGGCTGACCTACCTGACGGAACGCTTCAAAGACTTCCCCAACGGCGTGCACATTGCGCTGCAAGGGGTGCCTCGCTCGATTCTGGCCGAATACGCCGAATCCCATCTGTAAACGCGGTCACTGTGGGAGGGCGCTTGCTCCCTCCCACATGGTTTACACTCGCGGCTCCTGATCAGGAGTATCGCTGTGCTGACTCATCTCGATTCCCAAGGTCGCGCCCATATGGTCGACGTCACCGACAAGTCCGTGACGTTCCGTGAGGCGGTGGCTGAAGCGCGGGTGCGCATGTTGCCAGGCACCCTGCAAATGATTGTCGACGGCGCCCACCCCAAGGGCGACGTGTTTGCCGTGGCCCGCATCGCCGGGATCCAGGCTGCCAAGAAAACCAGTGACTTGATCCCCCTTTGCCATCCGTTGATGCTCACCGGCGTCAAGGTTGAACTGAGCGCCGATGGCGTGGACGCCGTGCATATCGTGGCGCGCTGCAAACTGTCCGGGCAGACCGGCGTAGAGATGGAAGCACTGACCGCTGCCAGTGTCGCTGCACTGACGATCTACGACATGTGCAAGGCCGTGGATCGCGGCATGACCATCGAAAGTATTCGCCTATTGGAAAAACTGGGCGGCAAGAGCGGGCATTTCAAGGCGGATCAAGTATGAGCATTAACGTACTGTTTTTTGCGCGCTATGCCGAAGCGGTGGGCTTCGATTCGCTGGAGATGGAAGGTGAGTTTGCCACCGTTGATGCCGTGCGCCTGGCGTTGGCCGGTGACCCCGAGTTTGCCGTCCTCAACGAGACGAGCCTGATGTGCGCCCGCAACGAGGAGTTGTGCAGCCTCGACGAACTGGTGCAAGCAGGCGATGAAGTCGCGTTCTTCCCGCCCGTGACCGGAGGCTGAGCATGGCCATCCGTGTGCAGGTCCAGGCGTTTGATCCCGGTGCCGAAGTCAACGCCATGCACGCGGCCAACGTGGGCGTGGGCGCGGTGGTGAGCTTTGTCGGTTATGTGCGCGACTTCAATGACGGCCGCGATGTGTCGGGGATGTTCCTGGAGCATTACCCCGGCATGACCGAAAAGGCCTTGGCCAAGATCGCCGTGGAAGCCGAGCAACGCTGGCCGCTGCTCAAGCTCGAAGTGCTGCACCGCGTTGGCGCGTTGGAGCCGGGTGAGCCGATTGTGTTTGTCGCGGCCGCCAGTGCCCATCGCCAGGCGGCGTTTGATGCGTGTGCGTTTGTGATGGATTACTTGAAGACCCGGGCGCCGTTCTGGAAGAAAGAGAACACCCCCGAAGGGGCGCGCTGGGTGGAAGGGCGGGACAGCGACCACGCTGCCGCGGATCGCTGGAAATAGCCCGCCGAACACCTCTCTTAAAATCACCTCAAATCAAATGTGGGAGGGGGCAAGCCCCCTCCCACATTTTTACTGCATTCCAAGCCTTAGGGGCGCTTGCGCTCCACGGCACGCAGCAAGTGCGTCGGCGGTGTCTCGCAGCTGATCTTGCGGCCCAGCAAGGTCTCGATCGATGGCAACTGATACGAGTCATCTTCTCCCGCAAAGCTGATCGACACACCCGCAGCACCCGCACGGCCGGTACGGCCAATCCGGTGCACGTAGTCGTCCGGCACTTCCGGCAGGGTGAAGTTGATCACGTGGCTGATGCCGTCGATATGAATCCCGCGCCCGGCGACGTCAGTGGCCACCAGCACGCGGATCTTGCCTTCGCGGAAACCTTCCAGGGTCTTGATGCGCTTGTGTTGTGGCACATCGCCCGACAGTTGCGCGGCGTTGACGCCGTCGCGCACCAGGCGCTCTTCGATACGGCGTACTTCGTCCTTGCGGTTGGCGAACACCATGACGCGCTCCCAACCGTTGTCGTTGATCAGGTTGTAGAGCAGCTTGTACTTGTCGGCACCGGCCACAGCGTAAATGTGCTGTTCGACGTTTTCGCTGGCGACGTTCAGCGCTTCGATCTCGACGATGGACGGGTCGGTGGTCCACTGCTTGGCGAGGTTCATCACGTCTTCGGTGAAGGTCGCGGAGAACAGCAGCGTCTGGCGCTCGTTTTTCGGCGGGGTCTGGCGAATGATCTGGCGCACTTGCGGGATGAAACCCATGTCGAGCATGCGGTCGGCTTCGTCCAGCACCATCACTTCGACCATGTCCAGGTGCACGTCGCCGCGCTGGTTGAAGTCCAGCAGGCGGCCGGGGGTGGCGACCAGGATGTCGCAGTGGCGGGCTTCGAGGTGCTTGAGCTGTTTATCGAAGTCCATGCCACCGACGAAGGTCATCACATTTAGGCCGGTGTACTTGGTCAGGTCGGCGGCGTCCTTGGCGATCTGTACCACCAGCTCCCGGGTCGGGGCGATGATCAGCGCGCGCGGTTCACCCATGTAGCGCTCTTTCGGCGGCGGTGTTTGCAGTAGCTGGGTGATGATCGAGATCAGGAACGCGGCGGTCTTGCCGGTGCCGGTCTGGGCACGGCCGATGGCGTCTTTGCCGGCAAGGGTGAAGCCAAGCACCTGCGCCTGGATCGGCGTGCAGTAAGGGAAGCCCAGGTCCTGGATGGCGTGCATCAGTTCCGGAGCCAGTTTGAAATCGTGGAAGCGGGTTTTACCTTCCTGGGGCTCGACGACGAAGTCTTCGAGTTTCCAGGGAATGACGACCGGTTTGGGCGCACGTTCCCGGCGCGGCTTCGGGGCTGGCGCGGCTTCAGCCTGAGGTGTCGCCTGTTCGGGCGGTGTCACCGGCGGCGTCTTCGGCTGCGCGACAGGTGCGGTCCGGCCGGGCTGTTGGCCGTCATTGCGGCTGCCGGAGGAGGGGACAGGAGCACTGGGAACAGGCGCGAGCGGCTCAGCCTCGCTTTTGCCGAACATCTTCTTGAGTGCTTTGAGCACGGTGATCTCATTAATTGGTTAAGGAATGTACGCCGGCCAGTGTAATGCAAGAATCGGGCGCGGCGTAGTGCGTCTGTCATACGGCTACATAAACGTGGATTTCAGCGCAGGCGCTCGGCCAGCCAAGTGCCGATATCGCGTATCTCTTCAGGTAACACTTCGTGACCCATTGGGTATTCCTGCCATGTCACGGTGACACCACGGCTCTTCAGGTGCTCGTACGCCGTACGGCCCATGGCGTTCTGTACCACGTCGTCGTACTGGCCGTGCAGGCACAGGGCCGGAATGCGCTGCTGGCTGGCCGACAATTCCAGCTCATCACCAAAGGTAGGCGCGTAAGTGGAGAGGGCGATGACGCCACCCAGCGGGCCTTCCCAATTCATAAACGCAGTGTGGAAGACCACGGCGCCGCCCTGGGAAAAACCCGCAAGAAAAATTCGCGAAGCGTCTATTCCGGTTCTCTTCTGGGCCTCGATCAAATCCGTGAGCATTTTTGCCGATACTTCCAGCTCTTCCAGACTGATGGAACGCGCCGGGCTCATGGCCTTGATGTCGTACCAGCTCGGCATCTCGTAGCCGCCATTAATAGTCACCGCACGGGTCGGCGCCTGGGGCAATACAAAGCGGGTGGTCTGCAATTCTTCCTGCAACGCTTCAGCCACCGGCAAGAAGTCGTAGCGATCGGCACCCAGGCCATGCAACCAGATTACGCAGGCGTCTGCGGGCTTGGCGGGCTGAAGAATCAAGGGGTCGGTCATGTCTGCTCCATAAAGGTGCGTGCGCTCCGATTAAGTGCGACGGAACGGTGCGCTAGAGGTTGATCTGTTAAGAGAATGTCGCAAGGCTGAATCTTTTTCTATTGACGATGGGCTGAAACGACTCAGCCGCGACTCTGGTACGCGCCTTGCTACGTGTAGGTCGATGTCAGAACTTTCTTGTGACGGTAACACTATCAGTGAGTGCCGCTTGTAGGAAAGCAGCTGGAATTATCGCGACAGCCTCATGCCGCTTGGCCCTAAAAAAAACCAACACGGGTCGATATCGCCTCATAAGGGTGCGCTGAGGTTCGGAGCTTCGACACAACAAGAGCGTATTTGGAGGTTTGAATGAAGGTATTGAAATCCACCCTGGCCATCGTTTCCGCGGCCGCTGTACTGGGTGTCAGTGGTTTCGCCCAAGCTGGCGCCACTCTGGACGCCGTGCAGAAGAAAGGCTTTGTGCAATGCGGTGTGAGTGACGGCTTGCCGGGTTTCTCGGTACCGGATGCCAGTGGCAAGATCCTCGGGATCGACGCTGACGTTTGCCGCGCTGTAGCCGCTGCTGTGTTCGGCGACGCGACCAAGGTCAAGTTCAGCCAGTTGAACGCCAAGGAGCGTTTCACCGCGCTTCAGTCCGGCGAAGTCGACATCCTTTCGCGCAACACCACCATGACCAGCTCCCGTGACGCAGGCATGGGCCTGAAATTCCCGGGCTTCATTACCTACTACGACGGCATCGGCTTCCTGGTAAACAACAAGCTGGGCGTCAAAAGCGCCAAGGAACTGGACGGTGCAACCATCTGCATCCAGGCCGGTACCACCACCGAGCTGAACGTTTCCGACTACTTCCGTGGCAACGGTCTGAAATACACCCCGATCACCTTCGACACCTCCGACGAAAGCGCCAAGTCGCTGGAATCCGGTCGTTGCGACGTGCTGACCTCCGACAAGTCCCAACTGTTCGCCCAGCGCAGCAAGCTGGCCTCGCCGAAGGACTACGTGGTTCTGCCGGAAACCATTTCCAAGGAACCCCTGGGCCCGGTCGTGCGTAATGGCGACGACGAGTGGCTGGCTATCGTGCGCTGGGTAGGCTACGCCATGCTCAACGCTGAAGAGGCCGGTATCACCTCGAAAAACGTTGAAGCTGAAGCCAAGTCCACCAAGAACCCGGACGTTGCACGTCTGCTCGGTGCTGACGGCGAATACGGCAAAGACCTGAAAGTGAAGAAAGACTGGGTCGTACAGATCGTCAAGCAAGTCGGTAACTACGGCGAAGTGTTCGAGCGCAACCTGGGCAAGAGCACCCCGCTGGAAATCGACCGTGGCCTGAACGCGCTGTGGAACAACGGCGGCATTCAATACGCACCCCCTGTGCGCTGATCGCTGATGGTTCTGTCACCCGGTGGGCCAACCGCCGGGTGATGTTCTGTTCCATTCTTTCCGGGGCACTTCATGCAAAATCAAATCGGCGCACCAAAGCAGAAGCTCAGCTTCAGCGATCCCAAAGTGCGTGCGTGGCTCTTCCAGATCATCACGATTGTGGCGGTGGTCTCGCTGGGCTGGTACCTCTTCAACAATACCCAGACCAACCTTCAACACCGGGGCATTACCTCGGGTTTCGACTTTCTTGAGCGCAGTGCCGGCTTTGGCATCGCGCAGCACTTGATCGACTACACCGAATCGGACAGCTATGCCCGCGTCTTTGTAATCGGCCTGCTCAATACCTTGCTGGTGACCGTGATCGGCGTGGTCCTGGCAACCTTGCTCGGCTTCATCATCGGCGTGGCGCGCCTGTCGCCGAACTGGATGATCAACAAGCTGGCGACGGTGTACGTGGAAGTGTTCCGCAACATTCCGCCGTTGCTGCAGATCCTGTTCTGGTACTTCGCGGTGTTCCTGACCATGCCGGGGCCGCGCAATAGCCATAACTTCGGTGACACCTTCTTTGTCAGCAGCCGAGGCCTGAACATGCCGGCAGCACTGGCCGCTGACGGGTTCTGGCCCTTTGTGGCCAGCGTGGTGGTGGCGATCGTGGCAATTGTGCTGATGGCGCGTTGGGCCAACAAGCGCTTTGAAGCCACTGGCGTTCCGTTCCACAAGTTCTGGGCGGGCCTGGCGCTGTTCATCGTGATCCCGGCGTTGTGCGCCCTGATCTTCGGTGCACCGTTGCACTGGGAAATGCCCAAGCTGCAAGGCTTCAACTTTGTCGGCGGCTGGGTGCTGATCCCTGAACTGCTGGCACTGACCCTGGCACTGACTGTTTATACGGCAGCGTTTATCGCCGAGATCGTGCGTTCGGGCATCAAGTCCGTCAGCCACGGCCAGACCGAAGCTGCGCGCTCCCTGGGCCTGCGCCCTGGGCCGACGCTGCGCAAGGTCATCATCCCGCAAGCCTTGCGGGTGATCATTCCGCCGCTGACCAGCCAATACCTGAACCTGGCGAAAAACTCGTCGTTGGCCGCCGGTATCGGTTACCCGGAAATGGTTTCGCTGTTTGCCGGCACGGTGCTCAACCAGACCGGCCAGGCCATCGAAGTCATTGCCATCACCATGAGCGTGTACCTGGCGATCAGCATCAGCATTTCCCTGCTGATGAACTGGTACAACAAGCGCATTGCGCTGATCGAGCGGTGAGGAAACGCCCATGAGTACGCATACGTTCAAACCTGATATGCCGCCGCCGAACAAAGTCTTCGGCCCGGTGGCATGGATGCGCGCCAACCTGTTTTCCAGTTGGCTCAACACCCTGCTGACCTTGCTGTCGCTGTACCTGGTCTACCTGGTAGTACCGCCGATCCTGCATTGGGCCATCCTCGATGCGAACTGGGTCGGCACCACACGCGCCGATTGCACCAAAGAGGGCGCCTGCTGGGTGTTTATCCAACAGCGCTTCGGGCAGTTCATGTACGGCTACTACCCCGGCGACCTGCGCTGGCGCGTAGACCTGACCGTGTGGCTGGCCATCGTTGGCGTGGCGCCGTTGTTCATCTCGCGCTTTCAGCGCAAGGCGATCTACGGCCTGGGCTTCCTGGTGCTGTACCCGATCATCGCCTACTTCCTGTTGCACGGCGGCATCTTCGGCCTGGCCAACGTGGCGACCAGCCAATGGGGCGGCTTGATGCTGACCCTGGTGATCGCCACTGTCGGTATCGCCGGCGCCTTGCCCCTGGGCATCGTGCTGGCGTTGGGACGGCGCTCGAACATGCCGGCGATTCGAGTGGTCTGCGTGACCTTCATCGAATTCTGGCGCGGCGTGCCGTTGATCACCGTGCTGTTCATGTCCTCGGTGATGCTGCCGCTGTTCCTGCCGGAAGGCATGGGCATCGACAAGCTGCTGCGGGCGTTGATCGGCGTGATCCTGTTCCAGTCGGCCTATGTGGCCGAAGTGGTGCGCGGTGGCTTGCAGGCGATTCCCAAGGGGCAGTACGAAGCGGCCGCCGCAATGGGCCTCGGATATTGGCGCAGCATGGGCCTGGTGATTCTGCCGCAAGCCCTGAAGCTGGTGATCCCCGGTATCGTCAACACGTTTATTGCGCTGTTCAAGGACACCAGCCTGGTGATCATCATCGGCCTGTTCGACCTGCTCAACAGTGTCAAGCAAGCCGCCGCCGACCCGAAATGGCTGGGCATGGCCACTGAAGGCTACGTGTTCGCCGCCCTGGTGTTCTGGATTTTCTGTTTTGGTATGTCGCGCTATTCCATTCATTTGGAACACAAGCTCGACACAGGCCACAAGCGTTAGGAGTTGTTGTTATGAGCGAAGCAATCAAACAGCCTGTGAGCCCTGAAGGCATTATCCAGATGCAGGGCGTCAACAAGTGGTACGGCCAGTTCCACGTGTTGAAAGACATCAACCTCAACGTCAAGCAGGGCGAGCGTATCGTGCTGTGCGGCCCGTCGGGTTCGGGCAAGTCCACCACCATCCGCTGCCTCAACCGTCTGGAAGAGCACCAGCAGGGCCGCATCGTGGTCGATGGCGTGGAACTGACCAACGACCTCAAGCAGATCGAAGCGATCCGCCGTGAAGTCGGCATGGTGTTCCAGCACTTCAACCTGTTCCCGCACCTGACCATCCTGCAGAACTGCACGCTGGCGCCGATGTGGGTGCGCAAGATGCCCAAGCGCAAGGCCGAAGAAATCGCCATGCACTACCTGGAGCGCGTGCGCATTCCGGAGCAGGCCCACAAGTTTCCGGGGCAACTGTCCGGCGGCCAGCAACAGCGTGTGGCGATTGCCCGCGCCCTGTGCATGAAGCCGAAAATCATGCTGTTCGACGAGCCAACCTCGGCGCTGGACCCGGAAATGGTGAAGGAAGTACTCGACACCATGATCGGCCTGGCCGAAGACGGCATGACCATGTTGTGCGTAACCCACGAGATGGGCTTCGCCCGCACCGTGGCCAACCGCGTGATCTTCATGGACAAGGGCGAGATCGTGGAACAGGCAGCGCCGAATGACTTCTTCGACAACCCGCAGAATGACCGGACCAAGTTGTTCTTGAGCCAGATTTTGCATTAATCGATAGATGATGCTTGAAAATAAACCCGGCCTTGGCGCCGGGTTTATTATTTGTGATCTATGAGGCTTTCAGCGTTTCAGTCTCGTCGTGGACGGTATAGGTGAAAGCGCCACGCAAATCAGCACCTTCGGCCAGAATTCTTGCTTGCGCCAGCAAATGCGGATGGCGATCCAACAACCGAATCAGTAGCACTAAGGGCTTGGGCGCAAGAAGCTCGCCGCGTTCGTAGCGAGAGAATGCGTTGTGGCCGGCCCCGGACAGCAAATCTACTGCCTCTTTTTGCGTAAGGTGCAGTTTGCGGCGGGTACGTTTAATCTCGGCGCCGATCATTTTCCGAGCGGCGAGGGTGAGTTCGTCTTTCGCTTCGCCGTAACGGTCAGCGCTGTCGTTGTCGGGATCCCAGAAACCGTCGCCACACACCTCGCATTCCCAGCCTGAAAGATTATCGACCCGACGCTCCATGCCTTTGATGCGGATGGTTTCACTGCGTCCCTCGTAATAGCTCAACGCATCAGGAGCGCCACAGATGTAGCAAAGCTCTTTTTCTTTCATGGGTTTTTCTCCTTGAAGGAGACTACCGGAGGCCTACCGTCAGTGCGGTATGTGACCTTGATGTAAATCTCCTTACCTTTTGAGTGGATGTGATACACATCTTGCCAAACTCGATGGTCTCCATAGGTGGTCATCGACTTGTGCAGCATCCAGTTCTGCAGCTCATAGATGACCTCCTGCATATCCTTGATACTAAGGCCAAGAGCATCGCCGCACTCTTCTGCAGTGCGGGTAAACGCCTTCCTTCCAAGCCGCCTGACATCCGCCTTTATCCCCGCCAGATCGTAATGAGGTGTGTACTTTTCCATAAGACACCTGAGCCGAATAATTACCCTCTAAGGGTAATTTTACCAATCGAAAATACTGCTCCTTTTCCTGCCTAAGAACCGTAGTGCGTTGCCTTTGTAGGCAGCGCTGAATAGGCTGTAGGAAAATTCATCCTATGGTTGGGCGAAAGTCCGCATCCCACGACAGACGACCAGCGTCGGTCTGACGCCTGGTGGACCCCGTGCCAAATCCCTCTGCCGATAGTTGATCAATGAACCTTCCATCCAAACACACGACCGAACTCGAAGAACTGTTGATTGACGCCGAAGCCGACGATGACGTCGTGCAGCACGCGCCTGCGACGGTGAACCGCCCCTGGCTGTTGCTGTTGGGCCTGGTGCTGGTGGCGCTGAACCTGCGTCCGGCGCTGTCCAGCATGGCGCCGGTGCTCGGTGACGTATCCAGCAGCCTGGGCTTGTCGGCGGCCAAGGCCGGTCTGCTGACCACCTTGCCCGTGCTGTGCCTGGGGCTGTTTGCGCCCATGGCTCCGATCCTGGCGCGGCGTTTTGGCGCTGAGCGCGTGGTGCTGGGGATTTTGCTGACACTGGCTGCCGGTATCATCCTGCGCAGTTCCTTCGGCGAGGTCGGTCTGTTCGTCGGCAGCCTGATCGCCGGCGCAAGCATCGGCATCATCGGCGTGTTGCTGCCGGGTATCGTCAAGCGCGATTTCGCCAAGCACGCGGGCACCATGACGGGCGTCTACACCATGGCGCTGTGCCTGGGTGCAGCGCTGGCGGCGGGGGCGACGGTGCCGTTGAGTCACTATTTCGGCGACAACTGGACTGTGGGCCTGGGCTTCTGGATGCTGCCGGCGCTGGTGGCGGCGCTGTTCTGGTTGCCGCAGATCGGACAGAAACACGGCGCTCACCGTGTCGCGTATCGGGTCAAGGGCTTGTTGCGTGATCCGCTGGCCTGGCAGGTGACCCTGTACATGGGGCTGCAATCGTCCCTGGCCTATATCGTGTTCGGCTGGTTGCCTTCGATCCTGATTGACCGAGGCTTGAGTGCCACCGAAGCAGGGTTGGCGCTGTCTGGCTCCATTATTGTGCAGCTATTGAGTTCCCTGGCGGCCCCGTGGTTGGCCACTCGTGGCAAAGACCAGCGCCTGGCAATCCTGGTGGTGATGCTGCTGACGTTGGGCGGGCTGTTCGGTTGCCTGTATGCGCCTTTGGACGGTTTGTGGGGCTGGGCGATTCTGCTCGGCCTGGGGCAGGGCGGCACCTTCAGCCTGGCGCTGACCTTGATCGTGTTGCGTTCGCGAGATGCCCATGTGGCGGCCAACCTGTCGAGCATGGCCCAGGGCATCGGGTACACCCTGGCATCCCTCGGCCCGTTGGCGGTTGGGCTGATGCATGACTGGACCGGTGGCTGGGCGGCCATCGGCTGGATTTTCGCGGTGATCGGCCTGGGCGCGATCATCGCTGGGCTGGGCGCCGGGCGTGCGCGGTATGTGCAAGTCAGCAGCGAAAAACGCTAGAGGTACACGACCTCCAAGGTGGCCAGGCCATCGAGTCGGGTGTCGCTGCTCAGGTCCAGGTTTTGCGTGGCGTTGATCACGGTCTCGACCTTGACCGTGCTGATCAGCTCCTGGATCGCCGACGGGCCGGCCGTGCTGCCGGCGATGGCGGTGAAGCCCAGGTAGCTGTTGGCGCCAATGTTGATCGGGTTGAGGTTGGCGGTACGCCAGGCCAGCCCGCCCGTGGTGGACTCGGTGCCGTAGACCTGCGTGGTGCTGTCGACTTGAGTCTGGCGAGGGTCGAAGGTCATGGAATACAGGCCGATGCGGTTGCCGCTCTTGTCCAAGCCCAGGCCGTAGTAAATCTCGCTGTTGACCATGGCCGAGCCGTCCCGATTGTCGTGCATGCGCAAGGCGAAACGGCTTGGCGCGCTACAGTCGATGCTGACTTGCAGCAGCTTGACCGGCAGACGGGTGCTTTTGTCCGGGCTCAGGTCTTGGTGGGACATTTTGCCGTAGTCGATCATTGCACCGTTGGACAGTAATGGATTGCACGCGGTGGGCGTGATCCGACCCTTGACCGCCAGATCCACGATCGAAGCGGCCTGTGCATTGGGCGTACTACCGAGCAGCAGCAGGGTGAAAAGGGCGATGTCGTGCTTTTTCATGAGGCTGATCCCAAGGGTTACAGGTAGATGATTTCGAGGGTGCCGGAGCCGTTGATGCGCACTACGTGGCGCAGGTCCAGGGATTGAGTGGGCGCCAGGTAGGTTTTGATGCGCACCGTACCGGACAGGTTGCGCAGCGCGATCGGGCCCTGGGTGTTGCCGGCCTTGTCGGTAAAGCCCATGTAGCTGTTGGCGGCCATGGGGATTTGCCGTTGGCTGGAACTGCTCCACGCCGCGCCATTGCTGGTGGAGTCGGTGCGGTACAGGGTCCTGAAGGTGTCGGCGTTGAATTCACCTGGGTCGATTGTCAGATAGAAGCGCCCGATTTTGTTGTGGCTGGCATCCAGGTCCAGGCCATAGGCGGTCTCATCGATACCGCCGGTGGCCGAGCCCTGGCGGTTGTCATGCATGCGCAGGGCAAAACGCGTAGCGGCGTCGCACATCACGCTAAAGCGCAAGGTTCTGCCGGGCAAAGGCGTTTCGAGGGTGGTATTCAAGTCTTTGGCCAGCAAGGTGCCGTAGTCCACGATGCCATGATCCGACAGCGCGGGTTGGCAGGCCACGGGGGCAAAGTGCGCACGCAGGTTCAGTTCGCGAGAGCGGCCATGCTGGGGGCTATAGAGCGTCCCGGTGGCTTCCCAGGTGGTGGCATCCCGTACTTGGGTGGCGGCAGGGTCGGCCCAGGCGCGCAGGGTCAGTTGCAACGACAGATTCTGGCCGGTGACGACCGCACCTCGTTGCACGGGCGCGATGCCATGAGCGGGAAGCCAGTCCAGAGCTGTCGCGCTGGTCAACGGTGGCTGGCCAGGTGCGGGGAGCAGGCCCAGTTCCACGCGGTGTCCATCGAGCACGGCATGGCCGGCTTCGACGGCGTAGCTGCCGTGCTCGGTCAATTGCAGACGCTGCGCATTGGCGGCCAGGGCGCGGTAGAACAGGCTCATGTCGTCGGCCTTGGGGCAGGTGAAGCTCAGGCTCAGGCGGCGCTCGCCCAGCAAGCGTTCAGCCGCGCTGTCGTCCTGGGCGAGGCGGCTCATCAGGCCGAAATCCACCAAGGGTTCGCTCACATTCAATTGGCATTCGTCCGCAGCCAGGGCGGTGCCGGCAACGCCAATCAATAGCCACAGGCTCAGTTGATGCAGACGGGTGACAAGGGGCATGGCAGTGTCCTCAAGGTTGATGGCAGCGGGCGGGTGCGGTTTCGAAATACACCGAGGGGTCGGCTTTTTCCGGCAGTTCGAAGCGCAACTGGCAGCGGCTGCCGTCCGCTCGGGTAATCCATAAGGCTGGCTGCTCAAGCACATTGGGCAAGAACACCTGGCTGCCTTCCTGGACCAGGGTGACAAACTCGCCACGCGCGCTGCTGACGGAGGCCCCCGTGGGCAGCGGTGCGCCCTGGTCAGTGCTGACTGTGAGCAGGGCGCGGCGCGTCAGGCCCACGCCAAACTCGACCCGGTCCACGGCACCGCGCCCGGCCGAGATCATCGCCAGGCCGTTGCTGATGTCGGCATTGCGCGGCAACGAACGGGTCTGCACTTCCACCAGGCTGCGGCCGTAGGCGTTGACCTGGGGCACCACCGCCTGGCCTTGCCAGTCGGTCCAGACCGGGCCGCTGGGGGTGCTGAGCTTGACGCCGCTCATGTCGCCCACCGACACCAGGGCGAAGGTGTCGCGCACGGGGTAGGGTGAAAACGTCACGCCGTCGCCGTGCATCACCACGCCGCCACGGGCGCCGCCTTGATAGCTGGAGCGCTCGCTGTCGGAGCGGCTGTAGCTGACGTCCAACTGGCTGTAGCGCGGCAATGCCGACACGCCCAAGGTGGTTTCCACTTGACGGTCGCGGCTGTCGTGTTCGGCGCTGACCCGATAGCTGAGTTGATCGTCCAGCTGTTCAGTGACGCCCATACCGGTGCGGTTCTCACCGGCTGAGTTACGCACCCAGCCACGCACCCGGCGATTTTCGCCCAGTGGTGCACTGATGTTCAGGTACACCGCATTGTCCTGTTGCTGGCGCCCGCCCATTTGCCATTCGGCACTGGCCGACAATGACACGCCGCCTACATTGGTGCCCCAGGAGGCCAAGGCACGGCTGCTGCTATCGCCATCGAAACGGCTGGCCCGTGACAACCCGGCACTGAATGCGCCGAGCCACGGATGGGCCCAGCCGAGCGTTATGCTTTGTTGATCGCGATAGCGTGAGTGCTGCTGGCCGGTGTCCCGTTCGTAGGTGCTTTCTTCGAGTTCACGATAGCCGGGGGTGCGCCAGGAGTTGGCCGCGCTGAATGACCATTGTTCGCTCAAGCGCTGGGACCAGGACAGATCGGTTTGTGCGCCGCTGACCTGTTCTCTGCCACTGGCATCGGACAGTTGCGTCGACAGCTGGATCTGGCTGTCCAGCCACGGCAGCCAGCCCAGGCTGGCACCGGCAGAGCGATACTCATCGGCCGCCAGCAGGCCGCCGCCCAAAGTCACTTGCGGGTGCACGGTGCCTGTCCAGCCGGCGCTCACCACCCAGGGATCATCGCCCTGGGCATCGCCGATATTCCGCACCCGTCCGGCGGCGACCGAGTAACCCGGTGCAGGCAAACCGAGGCCGAGCATGGCGGCCGGCACGGTGAAGCGTCGTTCGCCGCCGACGCTTTCCTTGACCGTGACCTCCACGTCCGAACGGGTGTTCAAGCGTCGTACGTCGTTCAGCGCAAACGGCCCGGCGGGTACGACGGTGGAGTGAATCAGCGCGCCGTTCTGCCGGACTTCGATTTGCGCCGCACTGTTGGCGATGCCTTCGATCACCGCGCCCTGGCCTTGCTCCAGCAGGGCCTGCTCGGTCAGCACCTGTACGCCAGTGACCTGTGCGCCGGACAACACCGGGTTGTAGAGGTTGATCTGCCCGGCCTGCAACACCGCTTGATGGCTGGCAAAGGTGCGCTGGGCATAGGCCTCCAGATGGGTCGTACGCGAGAGGCCATCCTGCCAGGTCTGCACCTGACGGCTGCGCACGATCCAGTCACCGGCATTGAAGCCGACTTCAGTATTGGCCGAGCCAAACCGGCTGGCGTCACCGCCATAGCGGTTGTAGAACCCGGTCAGGTCGTAATTGAGCAACCCGGCAAAGCCGCCGGTTTGATAACCCGATACATCCTGGGGTGTTGGCCGCAGGGCTTCGGTGGGCACCACCAGCTGCACCGACAGGTTGGCGGGATCAGGCTCCACCAGGCTTTGCGGGTATCGCGCGATGAAGTCATGACAGTGCTGGTCGTCGTCGGGAACCACCAGGTTGGCGGCGTCCAGCAAGGCGCGGTCGAAGCACAGTGTGCCCTGCTGATCAAAGCTGACCCGCACCCGCTCACGTTGCTGACCGTTGACCCGCAGGCTGACCAGATGTTGCCCGGCGGTAAAGCGCGGCGCATCCAGCAGCAGGCTGGCCAATTGCGGGTCGATGCCCCGTTGGTGCAGGGTTATGGCGTCGAAGCCGGACGCCGGAGCGCCCTCTGCCCAGCCTTTGGCCGGCAGCAAGGCGCACAGCAGCAACGTGATCGGCAAGGCGGGGCGAGGCGGTGTTTCGGGCATGGCTTTGCCGTCACGGTAACTCAATACTGTTTTCACGAAAGGCACTCGAATAGTGAACGCCCAGGCCCGGTTTTTCCGGCGCATGCAGGCGTTCCGGTGATAGTCAATGAGCTATCACTTCGTTATCCAGGCATCTGGCGCGCCTGTTTTGTGGGGTCAGGGCGTGATGGGTGCTTCGTAGGCCGCAACGGCAAATCCGTACACCGTGGCTGGCTGTAACTGGACTGTACTAGCTGGCCCTCCGCTGGCCGGCACGCTCAATGCTTCACCCGGCAGCACATAGGTGCGCGGCAACATGGCCTTGCCGTCACCGGGCAGCAAACGCAGCTCCTGGGCCAGGCGCACCACATAGGGCGTGTCGTTACGCACCTGCAACATGCCATCGCGCAATGACCAGGTCAGGTCGGTCCAGGGCGTGCGGTTAAGTGCCAGGCCCTTGGGATGCACGATCACCGGCAGGTTCTGGCGCACGGTTACACCCACGCGTGCATGGCCTGCCTGCGTAGCGGCCCGGCCCTGGGGCATCCCTTCGAAAATCGCGCGCTTGAGGCGCTGGGTTTTCAGTGGCGTCTGGTTTTGCAGAATGAAACGCACCAGTTGCGATTTGGACGGTTCCACCCGTGACAGCGGCGGCGTGACCACCAGCAGCGGCTCAGTGTCTTCGGGGACGTCTTGCAGGGTCACATGCAGCAGGGCGAGTTTGCTGTCGGTATTGGTCACCGAAATCGCCACCTCGCCCTCGGCTTCGTGAACGATCACCACAGAGCTTTCGGGCACCATGCCGTCGGCTTTGACTTGAGTGCCGAGCAAGAGCATCAGGGCGATAAAACCGGCGGCGGTGTTTGAACATAACGTCGTCATGACGGGGTATCCGTTGAGGCAAAAAAAGTTAGAGGTAGCGCAAGTCCAGCACGATAGAACCATCAAGCGGCACGTCTCGATCCAGGGTCAGGTGCTCTGTGGCGTCGATTACCGTGTCGACCCAGAGCTGGCTGAACAACTGGCTGATGAAGTCGGGCTGGCGCTCGCCTGGTAGTGCAAAGCCCATATAGGTCTGTGGTGTGGCAGCGGACTGCGGGACCCAGGTCTCGCCGTTGTTGATCGATGCCAACGCCTGCATGTGCTGTCCATCCCCTATCGAGTCGCGGTAGCTGAGCGACACCGACCCCAGGCGTTGTCCCGGTGCATGAGCGTTGACGCCAAGGCCGAATGTTCCGGGGGTTATCGCGGACTCCGGACGGTTGTCGATACCCACCAGGGCAAACAGCATGGGGCGTGTGCAGATCACGCTTAATTCGAGCACCCGCCCGGGCAGTGCGGTAGGTGCCGAGGCGTTCAGACGGTAGGTGGGAATCTTGCCGTGTTCGACGGTGCCTTCATCGGACAGCTCGACGCGGCAGGCATCGGGCGTGAGTCTGCCAGTAACCGTGAGGTCGACAAGCGAGTCGGCAATGACTTCGTTGGTGGTTAGCGGCAAAAGCAGTACTAGAAAGCGAGCATACGAATTCATCGGTTCATCACTGGCACACATAAGCACGACTGTCGGAAAACCCATGCCGGGCATATGCCCCGGCATGGTGGGCAAGGCATTACAGGTACTTCACTTCAAGTGTGGCCGAGCCATCGATGGGTACTTCGTTGCTCAGGTCCAGGCTGTCGGTGCGGGCGATGACGGTCTCGACCTGCATATCCATGACGACCTCTTTGGCGGATAGCGGTTGAGTGTCGTCATCCATGGCTGCAACGGACATGTACAGGCCCGGGTCCCAGAAGCGCTCGCTGTACCAAGTGTTACCCGCGTCATTGGAGGCAATCGGTTGCACTGGTACGCTGTCGGCAATCGGGTTGCTCAGGATCAGGTTATACCGCCCCAGTTTCTGGTTGCCGTTGATCAGTCCCAGGCCGTAGCTGGTAGGACCAGTGGCTGAGCCGGCGCGGTTGTCGACCGAGTGCAGGGCAAACTGAATGGGCGCATCACATATCACGGCGATGGTCATGGTGTGAGTGCCGATCAGCGTCGGGTTGTCCGGGCGCAGGTCTTTTGCCGAAATCTTGCCGTGATCGATCACCCCGCCGCTAGACAGGCTAGGGGTGCAGGCGCTGGGGACGATCAGGCCTTTGACGGCCAAGTCCACCGTGGAGGCCGCAAAAGCGGCTGGGGACGCGAGTAGCAGGCAGGCAGAGAGAGTGCTAAAAATTTTTTTCATGGCTGGCGAGTTCCTTTCGGTTGCATTTTTCTGCAGTAATTACAGATAGTTGAGTTGCACAGTGGCATGACCATCCACGGGGACTTCATCGATGAGAGTCAGGCGCTCGGCAGGTGCGATATGGGTATAAAGGCTGAGCTGTGCGTCCAGGTTCTTGACGGCGATGGGCACCAGTTCGTTGCCCATCGCAACAGCGGTCAGCATGACGTGATTGAGCGCCACTGCCGCTTTCCAGGTCATGCCGCCGTCCTCCGAGACGATGGGGCGGGCGGGTATGCCGTCGGCGACCAGCTCGCGCAAGGCAAGGGCTGCGCCCCCCAATTTCTCTCCGTCGGGTGTCATGCCCAACCCATGCCAGTTATCATGATTGGCCGAGCTGCCGGCGCGGTTGTCGATGGTGTTCAGGGTAAAAAAGGTCGGGCCTTCACAGCGCACGCTAAACTCCATCGCCTGGTTGGGCAGTGAGGTGAATTGTTCAGCATTGAGTGTCTTGGCCGACATCTTGCCGAAATCGACCACGCCGCCACTCGACATCAAGAGTTCGCAGGCGCTGGGAGTGATGCTTCCTTTGATGGCGAGGTCCGTGTTACTGGCTGCAAACACCGTTGGCGTGAATAGCAGTACCAGCGCAGCGCGAGTGGCAAATGTGCTCATGGATAAAGAACCTTTGTGAGAAGAGGTCGATGGACGGGGGGGTTAGGGCTACAGGTAAACCACTTCCAGAGTGCCGGAGCCATCGATGGGCTCTTCGTTACTCCAGTCGAACTGGTCTGCACGTGCGATCTGGGTCCCTACTTCAAAATCCAAGGTCAGGTCCTTCACCGGAATCGGCATGCTGGCGTCGTCCAGGGCGCCTACGCCCCATAGGGTCTGTAGTTCCCAGGCCCACTCCGCATACCATGTTTGCCCGCCATCTATAGAGGCGATCGGTTGAACGGCGGTGTTGTCAGCAATCATGTTTCTTGGCGTCAGGGAAAACCTCCCCAACTTCTTGTTGCCATTAATCAGGCCAAGGCCGAAGTCGCTGCCTCCGATGGAGGTACCCGTGCGGTTATCGATGGGCCTGATGGCGAAGTGGGTTGGTGCTTCGCAGTTGAGGGAAAATTGCAACATAACCCTTGGCAGGGACGTAGGGTTGTCCTGCACCAGATCTTTTGAGGCGATCTTTCCGTGATCGACCACGCCACCGCCTGCAATTACAGGCGTACAGGCACTTGGGGTGATCACGCCTTTTACGGTCAGGTCCACAGTGCTGGCTGCAAAGGCGGGTAGAGTGGTCGCGAGCAACAGGGCGGTGCTCATCAGGGACATCTTCATTTCAGGTTGTTCCAGTGCAAAAACAGACGAATTACAGTGCCAGGGCAAAGCCTGACGTTGGAGAGGGGCGCAATTTATCGGGCGACCTGAGGCGGGGGAATACAACTATTACGACAATGCTGGAGTGCACTGAATAGCGTCGGAAGAAATCCGAGCATGTGTAGGAAGTGTTGAGCTTTCGTAGTTGTTGTATCGCCATAAAAATGGTCATAGGGATACTTGGTGGGTTTTTAAGCAGTCATTTGAATGTCAAAAGAGGGCAGTAGGACCGACCGTAACAACGAGGTGATCATGCCGTCCTGCCCACCGCCTGGCGAAGTGCCTGACCTGCAATCGGCACTGTCGGCCCATTGGCAGCATGTGACCGTATTGGTGGTGGAAGACCATTCCACCTACCGCGCCTTGCTGGGCTGGTACCTGGGGGCGCTCGGGCTGGGATTTGAGCTGTTCAGCGATGGGCGCAGCGCCCTGGCAGCGATCGTCAGCCGGCCCTTTGATCTGGTGATCACTGACTGCCAGATGCCCCTGATGGATGGCTACCGGATGACCCGCGCCATCCGTCTTCGCGAGCGCATCAACGGCCTGGCACGCATGCCGGTGATTGCCTTGACCGCCAACCTGACACTCCACGATCAGCAACGATGTCGCGCCGCTGGCATGGACGCCTGGCTGCGCAAACCCTTGATGCTGCAACAACTGCGCAAGGTGTTGCTGTACTGGTTGCCCGGCCCCGGTGCGCTGCCGCCGGTGCGCAAGCCCACCCCGCCCGGCGTGGCATGGCCCACCCGTGCTGATCTTGTCCAGACCTTCGGCAGCCAATCGGCGGTGGACATGATGCTCGCAAGCCTGCTGGTCGCCGCGCGGGAGGACAGTGCACTGCTGGAACATGCGCGCCTCACGTGCAATACGGCAATGACTGCCGAGCGTTTGCATCGCCTGGTGGGCAGTCTGGCGTTTCTGGGTGGGGTTGGCCTTGAGGCCAGAGGCGTTGAGTTGATTGAGCAGGTCCAGGCTCACGGCGTGATGTCGGTCAGGGCCGAGCTGGAAGTGTTCCAGGCGGACCTGCAGGCCTACATCACCTACTTGAACAGCCTGTAGGGGGCCGACGGTTTGCCGAGTGTTGATCGGTTTTTTTATGTAGGTATTTTCTTTTTGTTTTGTGGGGAGTTGCTTATTGGCTACCAAACACTGGACCAGACTCCCGGCTCATTGTCGTGAGCGGTTGTTGAGGATCGCCCACGGCGCTATTTTGCCTGCGTCCAAGTTGCCATCATCCGTGGGTGCCTATGCTTCAAGTAATTATTGCTGACGATCATCCCATTGTGCGTATCGGGCAGCGGGTCGTGATCGAGGCGAATGGACGGTGCAAAGTAGTGGGGGAGGCCGATGGGCCCGATGAGTTGCTCAGGCTGCTGGGCAGCACACCCTGCGATGTGCTGGTGACCGATTTCGCCATGCCGGGTGGCCAGCAGGCTGACGGTTACGGCCTGCTCAGCCTGTTGCAGCGCCAGTACCCGGGGTTGCCGGTGATTCTGGTGACGATGTTCGCCAATGTGGCCACGTTACGTGCGTCGTTTGCCCACGGGGCACAGGCCATTGTGGCCAAGAGTGCCTCGGCCAAGGAACTGCCTCTGGCGATTAAGGCGGTCAGTGAAGGCAAGACCTTTGCCAGCGAATGCCTGCGAGTACAAATGGTGGAGGCGGGGACCGGGGATCAGTCTCAGCAGCCGCAGCTGTCGGACAAGGAGCGGGAGGTGGTGCGCATGCTGGCCAGCGGCATGACCGTGAGCCAGATCGCCGCACGGGTCAATCGCAGTATTTCAACCATCAGCAAACAGAAAAGCACGGCGATGCATCGGCTGTGCATTTCCACCGATGTGGACCTGTTCGCCTACGCGCGTAGCTGTGGCATGGTGCCTTAGCGCTTTGCCTGCGGTATTAGCCTGGTAAATGCCGATAGTGTTCCGCGCGTTTGCGCACTATCGTACGCAACCCCTATGGCTTTTCGGAACCTGTCCATGAGCGACGCCCATAACGCTTTGATCACCGAGTTCTACAGCGCTTTCCAGCGCCTTGACGCCGAGGCGATGGCGGCCTGCTACACCGATGATGTGGTGTTCAGCGACCCGGCCTTCGGCGAACTGCGCGGACGTGATGCCGGCGATATGTGGCGCATGCTCACCACCCGCGCCAAAGACTTCTCCCTGACTTTCGACAACGTGCGCAGTGATGACCACAGCGGCGGCGCGCATTGGGTCGCCACCTACCTGTTCAGCGCCACGGGCAACACCGTGGTCAACGATATCCAGGCGCGGTTTGTGTTCCGCGACGGCAAGATTTGCGAGCACCACGATCACTTTGATTTGTGGCGCTGGTCGCGGCAGGCACTCGGCACCAAGGGCCTGTTGTTGGGTTGGACGCCGTTGGTGAAAAACGCCGTGCGTGCCCAGGCCAATAAAGGCTTGAAGGCATTCCAGGCCAGTCGTTGATACGCTGGGTGTTCCACTTGTCTGTTGAACCTGGCCGTGACTGATCCCGTCGAACCCAAACCCTGGTACGTCTACCTGGTGCGCGCCGCCAATGGCTCGCTGTATTGCGGCATCAGCAACGACCCGGTGCGCCGTTTTGCCTCGCATCAGAGCGGCAAGGGCGCACGGTTTTTTCTCTCCAGCCCTGCCGTTGCGCTGGTGTACACCGAGCAGTGCGCGAGCAAGGGCGACGCGTTGCGTCAGGAACGCTTGATCAAGAAGCTGAAGAAGAGTGCGAAGGAGTGTCTGGCGGCGAGTGGTTCATTGATCTGACTGATGGGTTCCCATCACGCCACCTGAGCAAGATGCGCGCTAAGCTGCGGGTTCATTTGTTAGGTGGACCCCAGCATGTCTGAGCTAATTCTGCATCACTACCCCACATCCCCCTTCGCGGAAAAAGCTCGGCTGTTGCTGGGCTTCAAAGGGTTGTCCTGGCATTCGGTGCATATCTCCCCGGTGATGCCAAAACCGGATCTGACGGCCTTGACGGGCGGCTATCGTAAAACCCCGGTGCTGCAAGTGGGCGCCGACATTTATTGCGACACGGCCCTGATCGCCCGCCGCCTGGAACAGGAAAAAAATGCACCTGCGTTGTTTCCCCTGGGCCAGGAAATGATCACCCAAACCTTCGCCACTTGGGCCGACAGCGTGGTGTTTGCCCACGCCGTAAGCCTGGTGTTCCAGCCGGAGTCGGTGGCGGTGCGTTTTGGCAAGTTGCCGCCGGAAGCGATCAAGGCGTTTCTTGCCGACCGTGCCGCGCTGTTCAGCGGTGGGACGGCGAGCAAGCTTCCGGCCGAGTTGGCCAAGCATCAATGGCCGGCGATTATGGCGCGGCTGGAGCAGCAATTGCAGCGAGAGCCGGGCGACTTCCTGTTTGGCGAACCGTCGATTGCCGACTTTGCCCTGGCCCACCCGCTGTGGTTTCTCAAGGCCACGCCGGTGACCGCGCCGTTGGTGGACGCGTATCCGGCCGTGTCGGCGTGGTTGGGCCGTGTGCTCGGTTTTGGCCATGGCACCGCGAGCCAGATGACCGCCGAGCAGGCGTTGGAAATCGCACAAAAGGCCACACCGGCGCCGTTGCCGGAAGAAGTGTTCGATGACTTGAATGGCTTCAAGGTCGGCCAGCAAGTGACCATCAGCGCCATCGATTACGGTGTCGACCCGGTCGCTGGCGAATTGCTCTTCGCTGGGCGCGAAGAACTGATTCTGCGCCGCACCGACGAACGCGCCGGTACCGTTCACGTGCATTTCCCGCGTTTCGGATTTCGCATTCAGGCGCAATAAATAAAAATATTTGCAAATACAGGTGAGGTAAATCGCCAGCCCATCCGTGTAGTGCTTGAAACTGCGATCTATTCGCATTAACGGCGTTTTCTACACGGGTTCTCACAGCATGAAGTCGACGGCAGGCGGTTTGGTTAAACAGTGGCTGGGAGCCTCGGTATTAGCGGTGTCGGGGTTGGCAATGCTGCCCCTGGGCGTGGCTCAGGCGCAGGAGCAGCAAAGCGCCCAGTTCACCTTTGCCCTGGCTGCCAAACCGTTGCCCCAGGCCTTGAGCGATTTCAGCCGGGTCACCGGGATCAGCGTGATCTATACCGATGAAGCGCCTTACGGCCTCAGTGCCCCGGCGGTCCGCGGGCAAATGAGCGCGACCCAGGCCCTGCAACACTTGCTGGCGAACTCCGGTTTTACCTTCCGTCAGATCGACGCCCGCACCCTGGCCCTGGAACCCGTGCCCACCGAGGGTGCGCTCAACCTCGGCGCGACCACCATCAGCGGTGTCGGCCAAACCGAGGACAGCACCAGCTACCAGCCGCCGCCCACCAGTTCGGTGATGCGCTCCCGTGCTTTGCTGCTGGAAACCCCGCAAACCGTCAATGTGGTACCCGCCCAAGTGCTGCGCGACCAGACCCCGCGCAACCTGGATGACGCCCTGGCCAACGTCAGCGGCATTACTCAGGCCAACACCTTGGCCAGCACCCAGGACGCCGTGATGCTGCGCGGCTTTGGCGACAACCGGAACGGCTCGATCATGCGCGATGGCATGCCGGTGGTGCAGGGCCGTGCATTGAACTCAACCGCGGAGCGGGTCGAAGTGCTCAAAGGCCCGTCGTCGCTGTTGTATGGCATCCAGGACCCGGGCGGCGTGGTCAATATCGTCAGTAAAAAGCCGCAACTGACCCAGGCCACGTCCCTGACCGTGCGCGGCTCGTCCTTCGGCGACGGCAAGAACGGCAGCGGCGGCAACCTCGACACCACCGGCCCCATCGGCGATTCGGGCCTGGCGTATCGCCTGATCGTCGACCATGAAGACGAAGACTACTGGCGCAACTTCGGCACTCACCGCGAGTCGCTGGTGGCGCCATCCCTGGCCTGGTACGGCGACACCACCAAGTTGTTGTTTGCCTACGAGCACCGCGAATTTCTTTCGCCGTTCGACCGCGGCACGGCCATCGACAAGTCCAACCACCCGCTGGACATCCCGGCCACCCGCCGTCTGGATGAGCCATTCAACAATATGGAAGGGCGTTCCGACCTGTACCGCTTTGAAGCCGACCACGACTTGAACGACGACTGGAAAGCCCACTTCGGCTACAGCTGGAACCGCGAAACCTACGACGCCAGCCAGGTGCGCGTCAGCGCGGTGAACACCAACGGCACCCTGACCCGCAGGATGGACGGCACCCAGGGCGCGATCACCACCGACCGCTTCACCACGGCCAGCCTGGAAGGCAAGGTCAATGTGCTGGGCATGCAGCATGACCTGGTGTTCGGCCTGGACGACGAGTACCGCAAGGTCTACCGCGCGGACCTGATTCGCCAGGCCTCGCGCACCACGTTCAACTACAACAACCCGGTGTATGGCAACGAAGTCGCGGGCACTACGGTCAGCGCCGCCGACAGCGCCCAGACCGACCTGCTGCGCAGTGACTCGCTGTTCTTCCAGGACGCGATCCACCTCACCGACCAGTGGATATTCGTGGCGGGCGCGCGCTACCAGATGTACGACCAATACGCAGGCAAAGGCGTGCCGTTCAAGGCCAACACCGACGGCAACGGCCAGGCCTGGGTGCCGCGTGCAGGGCTGGTGTATCGCTACACCGATGAGCTGTCGTTCTACGGCAGCTACACCGAATCGTTCAAGCCCAACTCCACCATCGCCGCCCTGGCCGATGGCAGCACCTTGACCGGCGACCTTACGCCCGAAGAATCCAAGTCGTGGGAGCTGGGCGCCAAGCTCGACATTCCTGGGCGCATCACCGCCAGCGCGGCGTTGTTCAACATCGACAAGCGCAACGTGCTGGTGTCGGTGGGCTCTGGTGCGAACACCGTCTACAGCATCGCCGGTCAAGTGCGTTCCCGTGGCCTGGAACTGGATGCCAGCGGCCAATTGACCGACAAGTGGAGCCTGATCGGCAGCTACGCCTTCACCGATGCCGAAGACATCAAGGACAACGACCCGACGCTGCAAGGCAACCGCCTGCAAAACGTGGCCAGGCACACCGGCTCGTTGTCGGTGGCCTACGACTTCGGCAACATTTTCGGCGGTGATCAGTTGCGCGTCGGCACGGGTGCGCGGTATGTCGGCGAGCGCGCAGGCGACGCCGCCAACGATTTCGACCTGCCGGGCTACACCGTGGCGGATGCGTTCGCCACCTACGACACCCGGATCGACGGGCAGAAGGTCAAGTTCCAGGTCAACGTGAAGAACCTGTTCGACCGCGTCTACTACACCTCGGCGGCCAGCCGCCTGTTTGTGTCCATGGGCGATGCGCGGCAGGTGTCGGTGTCCAGCACCCTGGAGTTCTAAACCCCAGCCCGCTCGCCACAAAGGTACGGAGCTGTTAGCGTTGCGGCCATTGATGGCTTTGCGGAACACGGTACCGATGCACTTTGGACGATGGCTACACCTGCTGTGCCTGAGCATTTTACTGGGCGGCTGTGCGAGTGTTTCGCAGCCGTCCACGTCCTCGACGCTGGACCGCCTGTTGGCCGATCCTGCCCTCAACGGCGCCACGGTTTCGGTCATGGTGCGCGACGCCCGCAGTGGCGGCACCCTCTATCAACACAACCCGCGCACACGCCTGATCCCTGCCTCCAACCTCAAGTTGCTCACCACTGCTGCGGCGATGGATGTGCTGGGGCCGCAGTATCGGTTCGCCACGCAACTGCTGAGCAACGGCCCGCAACAAGGTGAGCGCCTGACCGGCAACCTCTACCTGCGCGGCTTGGGTGACCCGACCACCCAGTTTGCCGACTACCAGGCACTCGCCGCCCAGTTGGCGAGCCAGGGCGTGCGCCAGGTGCAGGGCGACCTGGTGTTCGACGACAGCTTTTTTGACGCCGAACGGCTGGGCGTCGACTGGGCCCAGGACGATGAAAGTACCTATTATGGCGCGCAGATTTCCGCGCTGACGGTGTCACCCAATGCGGATTTTGACGCGGGCACCCTGATCGTCACAGCCAAGGCGCCGGTCATTGCCGGCCAGCCGGTGACTGTTTCTTTAAGCCCACCCACGGATTACGTGCAACTGAGCAACCGCGCCGTCAGCGGCCCCGGCAACAGCTATGGCATCACCCGTCAGCACGGCACCAATCTGCTGCAACTGACAGGCACGCTGGCGCCGGGCAAGCAAAGCCGGCAGTGGGTGAGCGTGTGGGAGCCGACGCAACTGGTGGCCCATCTGTTCGAGCAAGCCTTGGCGCAGCAGGGTATCGAGGTGCTGGGGCGCAGGGTGATTGGCGGTGCAAGCCCTGGGACCGCCAGGGTGCTGGCGGAGCATCAATCGGCACCGTTGCAGGCACTGATCACGCCGCTGCTCAAGCTCTCGAACAACAACATGTCCGAGGCATTGCTCAAGGCCATGGGCCGTAAAACGGCCAACGCGGGGACGGCGGCGGCGGGTGTGGCGGCGGTAGCGGCATTTATGCAGCGCCAGGGCCTGGACCCGGCGACGCTCAGCCAGGTGGATGGCTCGGGTTTGTCGCGGCGCAACCTGGTGTCGGCGCAGAACCTGGCGGACCTGTTGCTGGTAAGCGCCAGACAACCCTGGTTCGACGCCTGGTACAACGCCTTGCCGATTGCCGGCAATGCCGACCGTATGACCGGCGGCAGCCTGCGTTATCGCCTGCGCGGGACGGCTGCCGAAAACAACCTGCACGCCAAGACCGGCTCCATGGCCGGGGTGTCATCATTGAGCGGCTACATCACCGATGCCGAAGGGCGGCGGTTGGTGTTTTCGATGATCAGCAATAACTACTTGAGCGATGCAGCGCCGATCCGAGCCCTGGAAAACCGCCTGGCCGTGGCCCTGGCGCACTGGCACGACTGATTCAGGCCTGATAACCCATCCGCCAACTCACGGCCTGGGTCGCCGCCAGCAAGCGCTGCGCCGCCGGGCCATCTTCGTCGGCATGGAACAGCGAGGTGGGGCCAACCACGGTCATCACCGCCGCCACTTGCCCAACCGCGTTGAACACCGGCGCCGACAGCGCATCCACCCCCGGCATCAGCAGGCCATGCACAAAGTGCAGGCCACGGCTGCGGATCTGCTCGCAGGTGAGGGCGTAAGCCTGGTCGTCGGCCAGGGCGTGGGCGAGACCGGCCTGGATTTCACGCTCACGCAACTCGACGGTTTCCCGCGACGGCAGGAAGGCGCTGAACACCAGCCCGGTGGACGAGCTGAGCAGCGGCAACACCGAACCCAATTGCGTCACCACCGTGACTGCGCGCACCGCCGGCTCGATCTGCACCACCGTCGCGCCCTGGTTGCCCCATACCGCCAGAAAGCAGGTTTCATTCAACTCGTCGCGCAGTTCTGCCAGGGGCATCGCGCCGACTTTCAGTACGTCCATGCTGCCCAGTGCGGCCAGGCCCACCCGCAGCGCCTCGCGCCCCAGGCCGTAATGGTTGGTGGCGGTGTTCTGTTCGGCAAAACCAGACGCGATCAACGCCTGCAGGTAGCGGTGCACCTTGCTTGCCGGCATCTGCACATGTTCGGCCAGGCGCGACAACGAAGTGGCGGGCGACAACTCGGCCAGGGCCTTGAGGATGTCGGTGCCCACTTCGGCCGAGCGGACTTTCTGTTTACCGGTGTCGCGAGGCTTTTCCATGGAAGGGCGAGAATCCGAGAGATGAATGGGCGTCTTTATAGCTTGACGGTTGATGGTGATCAAATTACGTTATGCGTAACTGGATTACGATAAAAACAACTGACCCCAGAGGAAGCTCCATGAACCTCGAATATCTTTCGGGCTTCGGCAATGAATTCGCCAGCGAAGCCCTGCCCGGCGCCTTGCCGGTCGGCCAGAACTCCCCGCAAAAAGCGCCCTACGGGCTGTATACCGAACTGTTTTCCGGCACCGCCTTCACCATGGTGCGCAGCGAAGCCCGTCGCACTTGGCTGTACCGCATCCAGCCATCGGCCAATCACCCGGCGTTCATCAAGCTGGAGCGACAGCTGGCCGGTGGCCCTCTGGGCGCGGTAACGCCCAATCGCCTGCGCTGGAACCCTTTGGATATTCCCGGCGAGCCGACAGACTTTATCGACGGCCTCGTCGCAATGGTGGCGAACGCCGGGTCAGAAAAGCCCTCAGGCATCAGCATCCATACCTACCGCGCCAACCGTTCGATGGAGCGCGTGTTCTTCAATGCCGATGGCGAACTGTTGATTGTCCCCGAGCAGGGCCGCTTGCGTATCGCCACCGAACTCGGTGTGCTGGAGGTGGAGCCGTTGGAGATCGTCGTGCTCCCGCGTGGTCTCAAATTCCGCGTCGAACTGCTGGATGCGCAAGCACGCGGTTATGTCGCGGAAAACCACGGCGCGCCGCTGCGCCTGCCGGACCTTGGACCTATCGGCAGTAACGGCCTGGCCAACCCCCGTGACTTCCTTACCCCGGTTGCGCACTACGAAGATCTGAAACAGCCTACAACCCTGGTGCAGAAGTTCCTCGGTGAGCTGTGGGCCTGCGAGTTGGACCACTCACCGCTGAACGTGGTCGCCTGGCACGGCAACAACGTGCCGTACAAATACGACCTGCGCCGCTTCAACACCCTCGGCACCGTGAGTTTCGATCATCCCGATCCGTCGATCTTCACCGTATTGACCTCGCCCACCAGCGTGCACGGCCTGGCCAACCTCGACTTCGTGATCTTCCCGCCGCGCTGGATGGTCGCCGAAAACACCTTCCGCCCGCCGTGGTTCCACCGCAACCTGATGAACGAATACATGGGCCTGATCCAGGGCGCCTACGACGCCAAGGCCGAGGGCTTCCTGCCCGGCGGTGCGTCGCTGCACAGTTGCATGAGCGCCCACGGCCCGGACGGCGAGACCTGCACCAAGGCGATCAACGCCGAGTTGGCGCCGCACAAGATCGACAACACCATGGCGTTCATGTTCGAGACCAGCCAAGTGCTGCGTCCCACCCAGTTCGCCCTGGACTGCCCGCAACTTCAACCTGCTTATGACGCGTGCTGGGCCTCGCTGCCCAACACCTTCAACCCGAACCGGAGATAACCCATGACTCAGCCCACTTCTACCCAAAGCTGGGTGGCCTGCGCCAATGGCCACCGCGACTTTCCTTTGCAGAACCTGCCGTTGGGCGTGTTCAGCATCAACGGTTCGGCCCCGCGCAGTGGCGTGGCGATTGGGGACTGCATCTTCGACCTGCATGCCGCTCTGGAAGCATTTGAGGGTGAAGCACGCCGAGCGGTTGAAGCGACGGCGGGCGGCCAGTTGAATGCGTTTTTTGAACTGGGCCGTGGCCCGCGTGTTGCGCTGCGTGAGCGCCTGTTGGAACTGCTTGCCGAGGGCAGCCCGCTGCAAGCGCGTGAGGCGCAGGTACTGCACCGTGCCGCCGATTGCCAGATGCATGTACCGGCCCGGATCAATGACTACACCGACTTCTACGTCGGCATCGAGCACGCGCAGAACGTCGGTAAGCTGTTCCGTCCCGACAACCCTCTGCTGCCCAACTACAAGTACGTGCCGATCGGTTATCACGGCCGCGCCTCGACCATTCGCGCCTCCGGTGCCGATGTGCGTCGCCCCAAGGGCCAGACCCTGCCCGCCGGCCAGACCGAACCGACCTTCGGCCCTTGCGCACGGTTGGACTACGAGCTGGAACTGGGCATCTGGATTGGCCAGGGCAATGCCATGGGCGACTCGATTGCCATCGGCGACGCCGCCGAGCACATTGCCGGTTTCTGTCTGCTCAACGACTGGTCTGCGCGGGACATCCAGGCCTGGGAATACCAGCCGCTGGGGCCGTTCCTGTCGAAAAGCTTCATCACCACGATTTCGCCCTGGGTTGTCACGGCCGAAGCACTGGAACCGTTCCGCAAGGCGCAACCGGCCCGTCCCGAGGGCGATCCGCAACCACTGCCGTACTTGCTGGATAAACGTGACCAGGCCGCCGGTGCCCTGGACATTGAACTGGAAGTGCTGCTGACCACCGCGGCCATGCGCGAACAGAACCTGCCGGCCCAGCGCCTGGCCCTGAGCAACAGCCTGCATATGTACTGGACTGTGGCGCAACTGGTGGCACACCACAGCGTCAACGGCTGCCAGTTGCAGGCCGGTGATCTGTTCGGTTCGGGGACCCTGTCCGGGCCGCAGGAAGGGCAGTTCGGCAGCCTGCTGGAGATGACCGAAGGCGGCAAGAAGGTCATCGAATTGCCATCCGGCGAAGTGCGCAGGTTCCTGGAAGACGGTGATGAAATCATCCTGCGCGCCCGCTGCAACCGGGAAGGTTTCGCCTCCATCGGCTTCGGCGAATGCCGTGGCACTGTGGTCGCCGCACGTTAAGAGGGCAGGGTGATGGAACTCTATACCTACTACCGCTCCACCGCGTCGTACCGGGTGCGTATCGCCTTGGCCCTCAAGGGCCTGGACTTCACGGCGGTGCCGGTGAACCTGCTGGTACCGGCGGGCGGCGCCAATCGCCAGCCGGAGTACCTGGCAATCAACCCTCAAGGCCGCGTGCCGGCCTTGCGCACCGATGACGGCGAACTGTTGATTCAGTCGCCGGCGATCATCGAGTACCTGGACGAACGTTATCCACAGGCGCCGTTGCTTTCCAAAGACCTGGCCACCCGCGCCCATGAGCGTGCCGTGGCGTCGATCATCGGCTGTGATATCCACCCGCTGCACAACTCCAGCACCCAGAACCTGTTGCGGCAGTGGGGGCACGATGAGGCGCAATTGCTGGAATGGATCGGTCACTGGATCAGCCAGGGGCTGGGCGCGGTGGAGCAGTTGATTGGCGATGCGGGGTTTTGTTTTGGTGAACAGCCTGGGCTGGCGGATACGTTTCTGATTCCCCAGCTGTACGCGGCGGAGCGCTTCAAAGTGCCGTTGGCGGCGTATCCGCGCATTGGCCGGGTGGCGGCATTGGCGGCGCAGCATCCGGCGTTCATTCAGGCCCACCCCGCCAACCAACCTGACACCCCATAACGCTCAAGGCTTGCACCCTCCCTCCCGCAGGGGATTTGCGTCACCTACCAATAAAAATAAACAGGTACCTTGCGATGCACAATCAGATTGCCAGCTTTCGCGCGGCACTCGACGCCCGTCCGGTGTCGCGCTATCAGTGGTTGATCCTCCTGTTGCTGGCGTTGCTGCTGGTGACCGATGGCTACGATGCTCAGGTGCTGGGCTATGTAGTGCCGGCTTTGGCGTCGGATTGGGGATTGGAAAAAGCTGCGTTCGGCCCGGTGTTCAGCGCCAACCTGCTGGGGCTCACATTAGGCTCGCTGCTGGTGACGCCTTTGGCTGACCGATTTGGCGTACGGCGCATCTTGCTGGGCTGCGTGTTGATCTATGCCTGCCTGACTCTGCTGATGGTGTTCGCCCACTCACTGACCTCCCTGATGGCTGCGCGATTTATCTGCGGCATCGGCATGGGTGGCGCGATGCCCAGCGCCATGGCGTTGATGTCGGAATATTCGCCGCCGCGCCTGCGCACTCTGATGGTGACCTTGGCGGCGTGCGGGTTCTCGTTCGGCGGTGCGGCGGGTGGGTTTGTGGCGGCGGGGTTTATCGACAGCTTCGGCTGGCAAGCGGTGTTCCTGGCCGGTGGCGTCACACCGTTGCTGTTGTTTCCGTTCCTGGTGTGGCTGCTGCCTGAATCGTTGCCGCGCCTGTTGCGCGATGCACCGCCGTATCGGCGATTGCGCAACGTGACCTCGCGCATGCTGCCCGACTGGCAACCGCCGCCGGCGAACGAGGCAGAACACCTTCAAGCGCAGGGCAGCAAGCTGACGGTGGTCGAGCTGTTCCGCCATGGCTATGCACGTCCGACGCTGCTTATCTGGGCGACCTTCTTTGTCAGTCTGATCTTGCTGTATTTCATGATCAGTTGGCTGCCGTCGCTGTTGCTGGAAAGTGGCCTGGCGCTGAATCAGGCCAATTTGGTGACGTCGATGTTCCTGTTTGCCGGCACCTTGGGCGCGATCGGCATGGCCTGGTTTGCCGACAGGCTCAAAAGCAAGGTGCGCCTGCTGTCCACTGTATTGGCGGCGGCTGCGGTGTGCACCGTTTTGCTGGGGCTGAACCACGACAATTCGCACTATCTGGTGGCCTGTGTGTTTGCGGCCGGGTTCTGCATCATCGGGGGACAATTGACCCTCAATGCTTTCGCCAGCAACTTTTACCCGGCGCATGTGCGTGCCACCGGTACCGGTTGGGCACTCGGTGTCGGGCGCTTTGGTTCGATCCTGGGGCCGTTGTTTGGCAGCATGCTGCTGGCGATGCATATTCCGGTGCAGCAGATTTTTTTCTTTTGCGCGATACCGGCGGTGATGGCGGCATTGTTGATTATTCAGGTCCGATCACCAGGGGGTGATGTGCCGAAGAGCGCGCTGCCTGGCGATATTCTCAAGGCGCCTGAGGGCTAGTGCACCACTGAATTGGGCGGCAGGTGCCCTAGCCGCTCGGTCAGGCGCAGGCGTTGGATCGGATCTTCACTGAGCATCAGCGCGTGTTCCAGGTCAAAACGCTCGGCGTTCGGGCAGTCCAGG
Source organism: Pseudomonas sp. LG1E9 (assembly GCF_003290225.1). Classification (NCBI taxonomy): domain Bacteria; kingdom Pseudomonadati; phylum Pseudomonadota; class Gammaproteobacteria; order Pseudomonadales; family Pseudomonadaceae; genus Pseudomonas; species Pseudomonas sp. LG1E9. Next base: position 1,868,122 of record NZ_CP029983.1, read on the forward strand.
CGTTGATACAGGCTGGCCCGTGCCAGGTAGTCGGCGGCATTGGCGCTGCCCAGTTCCAATACGCGCTCGGCGTCCACCAGGGCTGCCAGCGGGTTGTCGTTGGCGAGGTGCAACTGGCGCAGGTTGCGCGACAGTCGTTGCAGGATAGAACGCGCGTCGGCGGTGTGCAGGTGGTCGGCCTGCAACTTGAGGTTGGGTCCGTACTGGCGTTGCAGCAATTCACGGCAATCGTTGGGGTACAGGCGCCGCCCGCCGCACGGGTCCAGCAAGTGATCGGCACCGGGCACCCGCAGCAGGAAGTGCCCGGGGAAGTTCACGCCAACCATCGGTATCTCCAGGCGTCGCGCAAGCTCCATGGCAATCAACCCCATGGCCAGGGGTTGCCCGCGTTTGCGCTGTAGCACCTTGTCCAGCAGTGCGGCGGCAGGGCGCAGCGGGGTGAAGTCATCCTGGGCAAACCCCAGGTCATTCATGCGCCGCAGCAGCGGTTGACCCAGTTCATCTGCCGGCAGCATGGGCATGCTCAGGCTGACCTGTTGTTGCAGTAAGGCCAGGTTCTGCAGGATCTCTAGCGGCTGCACCGCCGGGTCGTGCTCGGCGGCGATCCACAGCGCTGCTTCGAACAGCGCTGGCGGCGAACGTTGCAGGCAGGCGAAAAAGGCTTGGCGGGGCTTCATTGCGTTCTCCGGCGGATGCCCCCGTTTTAGCCTTGCTGAGAATGTTCGTCTAGTGGCTTAAGAAATATCCCACGTTCTTATGTCGCAAGCTCTGCAAAATCGGGCGGCTTATTCCAGTGCACTTCGGCAGTTTTCTGCCGCCAGCCTATACTTGGCGACACCAGAAGTGATTCGGGAGCTTGACGATGTTTGCTCTCATGCACAGCACCCGCCTTGAATCGCTGCACCTGAGCGTCGACCCGGTGACGGGGCTCAAGGCGGTCATCGCCATTCACAACAGCCGCCTGGGGCCTGCCTTGGGCGGCTGTCGTTATATCGCCTACCCCGACGACGAAAGCGCCGTGGCCGATGCCGCGCGCCTGGCCCAAGGCATGAGCTACAAGGCGGCCCTGGCCGGGCTGCCGGTAGGCGGTGGCACGGCGGTAATCCTGCGTCCCGCCCATGTGGAAAACCGGGCTGCGTTGTTTGAAGCGTTTGGACGTTGTGTCGAGCAACTCAATGGGCGCTACATCACCGCTATCGACAGCGGCACCTCGGTGGCCGACATGGATTGCATCGCCCAACACACCTGTTTCGTCACCAGCACCACCGCCGCTGGCGACCCTTCGCCCCATGCGGCCATGGGCGTGTTCGCCGGCATTCGCACCACCGCCATGGCCCGCCTGGGCAGCGACAACCTCGAAGGGCTGCGCGTGGCAGTCCAGGGCCTGGGCAACGTCGGTTATGCACTGGCCGAACAACTGCACGCCGCCGGTGCCGAATTGCTGGTCAGCGACATCGATCACGGCAAGGTGCAACTGGCCATGGAACAACTGGGCGCGCACCCCATCGCCAATGACGCGTTGCTCAGCACCCCCTGTGACATCCTTGCGCCCTGCGGCCTGGGCGCGGTGTTCAACCGCACGAGCGTGGGCCAACTGCGCTGTGCCGCCGTGGCCGGGTCCGCCAGTGCGCAACTGACCAACCTGCAAGTGGCCGACCAACTGGAAGGGCGCGGCATCCTCTACGCCCCCGACTACGTGATCAACTCCGGCGGCCTGATCTACGTCGCCCTCAAGCACAGCGGTGCCGAACTGCCGACCATCACCGCGCACCTGTCCAACATCGGCAAGCGCCTGACCGAAATCTACGCCCACGCCCAAGCCGAAAAACGCTCCCCGGCACGGGTGGCGGATGAACTGGCCGAACGCCTGCTCTATGGATGAGCACGCATTAAAAAGGCCCTGAACCAATGATTCAGGGCCTGTTCAATTCGGGCTTTATTCCGCCGCTGCGTTGAGCAACTCGGACAACGCGTCCGGCTGGCTCTTGAAGGCCTTGGCAAACACATCGCGATTCTTCGCCATGTAGATCCCGGCTTCTTCCACCTGCTGCTCGCTCAGGGACGGCACGGCTTTTTGCAACACTTCTGCCAGCAACTCAGCGAGTTCAAGCATTTTGTCATGACGGTCAGCTTCGGCTTTATCCATGAACAAACGCTCCAGATCTCGGCTGCTGCGGTATACCACTTCGACGGCCATTCACCACCTCACATGCCTTCACGATAGTTGTCTTTTGCGACTACTGTATTTATATACAGCGAAAAGGGTAAGCCAAACCGTGGGGTTTGGGTAGCAGTTTTTTAATGTAGCCCGTAAATACAGGTTTGGCGTGCCTCATATCACCCCGCCATCATCTCATGCCAGTGCTGGCCTTTTTTCTGCATGCAGAACAACCGTCACGTCCAACCCGCATTATCCGGTCGAGTCGACCTAAGGAAGTACCCTCGTGAAAATCAACTGGGCCGAAAAGCTGCGTCTGCAAGTCCATGGGCTGGCTGAGTCGCTGGGCAATCTGTTCGTGGAGTCGTTCCACTACCTGGCGCTGTTCGCCATTGGTGCAGTAACCGCCTGGGCGGCGGTGATGGAATTTCTGGGGATGCTGGAGAACGGACACATCAAGATCGATGACATCTTGCTGCTGTTCATCTACCTGGAATTGGGCGCCATGGTCGGGATTTACTTCAAGACCAACCACATGCCCGTACGCTTCCTGATCTACGTGGCGATCACTGCGCTGACCCGTCTGTTGATCTCCAACGTGTCCCATCACAACCCGCCGGACGTAGGCATCATCTACCTGTGCGGTGGGATTTTGCTGTTGGCGTTCGCGATTCTGGTGGTGCGCTACGCTTCGTCGGCGTTCCCATCGGTGAAGGTCGAAGGCCCGCGCCGCAAGGGCCAGACGAGCCTGGAAACCGAGAAGGGCGAGCTTTAAAGCCCGACGCTGAAGGGCAGGGTGCGGCTGGGCGGTCGTTGCAACAATTGGTGATCGCCATCCGTCATCACCGCCAGGATCTCCATGGCGCTGTGGCCCTGCTCGATGGCGATGCCGAACTGGATGCTCTGCACCAGGCGTTTGAGTCGTTGCGGGTCGTTGCGTTGTTCGGCGCTGATCATGCGTTTGGCGACCACGCCATCCTCATTCGAGAGGGTGAGCATGATGCTGCCGTCCAGCCGTTGGATACTCAGGTTGACCCGGTAGGTTGGGGTAAAGGTGTCGGTGATGATCTGAAAAGGATTGTCCATGGTGCGTTACCGCCTGATAAGAACATGCAGTCATTGACGACCGGTATCGGGATTAGTTCGCGTCTCCTGACCACCGGCCAAAGTCCGTTTCCCTCAAAAGCTGTACAGCAAGGGGCGTGCCGTACACGCAATGTAGGAAGGGGCTTGCTCCCGATAGCGGTGTGTCAGCCAATAGATGCTTGGCTGAAAGACTGCTATCGGGGGCAAGCCCCTTCCCACATTTGATTTGGGTTGTGCTGAGTCCGTGGGCTATTTCAGGGCAGTACGGAGAAAACGATCGCAGACAGCGCAATCAACCCGATCACCACCACAAACACATTCGACACTTGGCCCGAATACTGGCGCAAAGCTGGCACGCGGCGGATCGCGTACATCGGCATCAGGAACAGCAGGCACGCGATGATCGGCCCGCCCAGGGTTTCGATCATGCCCAGGATGCTTGGGTTAAAGGTGGCCACGGCCCAGCAGGTCAGCACCATGAACAGTGCGGTGCTGCGTTCCAGCCACTTGGCCGACATGGAGCGGTTACGCCCGCGCAGGGATTTGACGATCAAGCCCTGGAAGCCTTCGCTGGCGCCGATGTAGTGGCCGAGGAAGGATTTGGTGATGGCCACCAGTGCAATCAGTGGCGCGGCGTAGGCAATCACGGGCGTCTGAAAGTGGTTGGCCAGGTACGACAGGATGGAAATGTTCTGGGCCTTGGCCGCCGCCAGGTCCGCCGGTGACAGTGCCAGTACGCAGCTGAAGCAGAAGAACATCACCGTCAGCACCATCATGCCGTGGGCGGTGGCGAGGATGCCGCTGCTTTTGCGCTCGGCCTGCGGGCCGTACACGTGTTTCTGGTCGACGGCGAACGCGGAGATGATCGGCGAGTGGTTGAACGAGAACACCATCACCGGGATCGCCAGCCACAGGGTCTTGAAGAAGATGGGCAGCGGCATGCCTTCGCTGGCGGAGGCGAAAAATGCGCCGTTCCAGTTGGGGATCAGGCTCAACGCCAGTAACAGCAGGGCGGCGACGAACGGGTACACCAGCACGCTCATTGCCTTGACGATCACGCCCTGGCCGCAGCGCACGATGGCCATCAGACCGAGGATCAGCACTAGCGACAGAATTGCCCGTGGCGGCGGCGTCATGTGCAACTGGTGCTCCATGAAACTGCCCAGGGTATTGGTCAGCGCCACGCTGTACACCAGCAGAATCGGGAAGATCGCGAAGAAATACAGCAAGGTGATCAGCTTTCCCGCGCCGACGCCGAAGTGTTCTTCGACCACTTCGGTGATGTCGCCGGATTTGCCTGACAGCACAAAGCGCGTCAGCCCACGGTGGGCGAAGAAGGTCATCGGGAAGGCCAGCAGCGCCAGCACGATCAGCGGCCAAAAACCGCCGACGCCGGCGTTGATCGGCAGGAACAGGGTGCCCGCGCCGATGGCGGTGCCGTAGAGGCCAAGCATCCAGGTGGTGTCGTGTTTGGTCCAGCCGGTGGTTACGGTATTTTCTACTTCAACAGGATTTTCGGCAGCAGGTGTACGTACATCGGTCATCGTTATTGCCTCGTTATTATTTTTGCGCGGGCTCACGTTGGGGCGGTCAGGGGGTGCTCCTCAGCACTCCACCCAGCTCACGGCCAGGCCGCCCCGTGAAGTTTCTTTGTATTTGTCATGCATGTCGGCGCCGGTATCGCGCATGGTGCGGATCACGCGGTCGAGGGAGATGAAGTGTTTGCCATCGCCGCGCAGGGCCATTTGCGTGGCGTTGATGGCCTTGACCGCCGCGATGGCGTTGCGCTCGATGCACGGCACTTGCACCAGGCCGCCGACCGGGTCGCAGGTCAGGCCGAGGTTGTGTTCCAGGCCGATTTCGGCGGCATTTTCCAGTTGCTCGGGTGTGGCGCCGAGGATGTCGGCGAGGCCAGCGGCGGCCATGGCACAGGCCGAGCCGACTTCGCCCTGGCAGCCGACTTCGGCGCCGGAGATTGAGGCGTTTTTCTTACACAGGATGCCGACGGCGGCGGCAGCCAGGAAGAAATTGACCACATCATCGTCGGACGCGTCGGCGTTGAACTTCATGTAGTAATGCAAGACCGCCGGGATGATCCCCGCCGCGCCGTTGGTGGGGGCCGTGACCATGCGCCCGCCGGCGGCGTTCTCTTCGTTGACGGCGAGGGCGAACAGGTTGACCCATTCCATGGCCGACAAGGTCGAGGTGATGACGTTGGGTTTGCCGATTTCCAACAGGCTGCGGTGCAGTTTCGCAGCACGGCGTGGCACATCCAGGCCACCAGGCAAGATGCCTTCATCACGCAGGCCCTGCTCCACGCATTCGCGCATCACCGACCAGATATGCAGCAGGCCGCTGCGGATTTCTTCGTCGCTGCGCCACGCGCGTTCATTGGCCATCATCAGTTCGGAGACGCGCAGGCCGTGCTTGTTGCACAAGGCCAGCAGTTCGACGGCGCTGGAAAAGTCATAGGGCAACTGCACATCGCTGGTCGGCGCGATGCCTGACGCCGCCTCAGCCGCTTCGATGATGAAACCGCCGCCCACCGAGTAGTACGTTTGCTCGCTGAGCAGGCCGCTGTCGCCATAGGCGTGCAGGGACATGGCGTTGGGGTGGTAGGGCAGGCTTTCGTCGAGTAGCAGGAGATCGGTGCGCCAGTTGAAGGCAATGTCCTGGGTGCCGGCCAGCAATAAGCGGCCGGACTCGCGCAATTGCTGGATACGTGTGTTGATCGAGGTGGGATCGACACGGTCCGGCCATTCGCCCATCAGCCCCATCACGCAGGCGCGGTCGGTGGCATGGCCAACGCCAGTGGCGGACAGCGAGCCGTACAGACGCACTTCCACCCGTCGGGTTTCGGTGAGCACTTGCTGGTCGCTGAGGGCTTGGGCGAAGGTCGCCGCTGCCCGCATGGGGCCGACGGTATGGGAGCTGGACGGGCCGATACCGACCTTGAATAGATCAAAAACACTGATAGCCATGCTAAACCCTTACAAGCAATGGAGTAGGAATCGCTGCCATGTTTTGTAGGACGAGCGCAATTGGCGCGATACTGAGCCTCTGGATCGGCACTGACCAACGAATTATCCTAAGACACCCTTTAGCAGGACTAAACCCTATGGCTCGCCCGCTTCATGGTCAGACTTACGTCTGGCTGCACGTGTTTTCCTGTGCTGCACGGCATCTGTCGTTCACCCGTTGTGCCGAAGAACTGCACATCACGCCGGGGGCGGTGAGCCAGCAAATCCGCCAATTGGAGGAGCGTTTGGGCTTTCGGCTGTTCCATCGACGGGCTCGGGGAGTGGAGCTGAGTGCCGAGGGCCAGCGATTGGCGGCGACGGTGGGGGAGGCTTACGGCAGCATTGATGCGGAGTTGCAGCGGCTGGATGCGGGGATGATCAGCGGCACCTTGCGCCTGCGCTCGATTCCGTCGTTCCTGGGCAAGTGGCTGACCCCGCGCTTGCCGCGCTTGCAGCAACGCTTTCCGGACATCCAGTTGCGCATGGTCGCCGAGGACAGCAGTATCGCCCTGCATGAGGGCGACTTCGACCTGGCCATCGACCTGAACGACGGCAGCTACCCCGGCCTGTTATCCACAGCCCTGCTGGATGAGCAGATATTTCCGGTGTGCGCGCCGAGCCTGTTGCGCGGCCGCCCGCCGCTGCACGGGCCGGCCGACCTGGTGCATTTCCCTTTGCTGCACGACATCACCGCCTGGCGTGGGAGTTATGAGTACGCCGAGTGGGAGTTTTACCTGAACGCTATCGGCTACCACCAAGCTGATGTTCGTCGCGGCCATACCTTCAACCGCAACCACTTGACCATCGAAGCCGCGATCGCCGGCATGGGTGTGGCCATTGCACGGCGTACCTTGCTTAACGATGAGCTGGAGCGCGGCACCTTGATCGTGCCGTTCGGCCTGGCCGTGCCCAATCACAAACGTTACGTATTGCTCTACGCGCCGGGCGCGCTGAGCCATCCGGGCGTGCGTGCGGTGCATGACTGGCTGGTAGAGGAAGCGGGGATTTTTCGCGGATTGCACCCGTTGGGAGACGGGCAATTGTGACGTTTACAGAGCGTAAGAAGATGTAACTAACTCCCCACCCTAACAGCGTTTTTGCTCGTCGTCAGGCTTAATTTGTAATGTAGGATTTATCTTTGCAAAGGGGTTGAATTGTTTCTCTGGCTGCTCAATTGTGTAATCAAGAGGTCATGGTTTCACCACCCCGGTGTCGCAGTTGTGACCTCTCGCGAGCTAGCTGAAATAAGGGAAGAACTATGCAAATCCAAGTCAATAGCGATAACCATATTGAAAGCAGCATCCGACTGGAGGAGTGGGTACGTACTACCATTGAGAGCACGCTCGAACGTTATGAAGAAGACCTGACTCGTGTTGAGGTCTACCTGCGGGATGAGAACGGCGACAAGCCCGGCCCCCACGATTTGAGTTGCCGCCTGGAAGCGCGGCCTAAAGGTCACCAGCCACTGTCGGTGTCCGCCAAGGGCGATACCCTGGAACAGGCGATCGACAGCGCGGCCACCAAACTGGATCACGCGTTGGAACATCTGTTTGGCCGACTGCAAGGCAAGCCACGCGCTGCCGGGAAAAACCAGCCAATCAACAAAGTGAATGAAGACGCACTGGAACAGGAATTCCTGGAAAACGAAAACGCTGTGATCAACGGCTGACCGATTTTTCATCCCCTACAAACGGGCCTGCATTTGCAGGCCCGTTTTCGTTTAGCTGCGTCGGAAAAAATACCGGCTCAGCAATGCCAGTCCGCCAGCCCCCAACCCCGCGAACAGCATCGCCCGACCGGCGCCGCGGCGCAGTGCCGCCTGGGCATCGTTAGCTGTCAGTCCTGGCAATTCCAATTTGCCCGCTGCAATGCCCTGACTGATGGTAGGCCATTCCAATGCAGTGCTCGCCGGCATCACCTCTGCCAGTTGATGGCTGATACCCAGCAACACCACCAAGCCCATCAACGCGATATTGATTGCCAGGGTAATCAGCCTTGCGCTGAGGTCGATACCCGACGCCATGCCTGCGCGGTCGGCCGATACCGAGCCTGTGGTGGTATTGGTGGTAGGCGAGTTGGTCAGCGCCAGGCCCACGCCCGCCATCACGCAACTGGCCAGTATCAGCCTGATACTCGGGTGTTCGGCGATATTGGCGGCGGCCATGGCCAGAAAGCCTGCGCCCATCAGGCCCAGGCCCAAAGGGATGATGCGTTCGGCGCCGTAGCGCAGGGCCAGGCGCTCGGCCAGCGGCGGCACCAGCAGGGTCGGCAAGGTGTAGGCGAGCAGGGCTGCGCCGGTGGTCAGCGTGTCGTAACCCAGGCCGGCCTGGAAGTACAACGGCAGGTAGATCATGAACGGCCAGAAGCTGAAGTTCATGCCAATCGAGCCCATCAATGCGCCATTGAAGCGCCGGATGCGAAACACCGCGAAGTCGAACATCGGGTGCGCGCTGCGCCGCTCGATCACGATAAACAACAGCAACGCAGCCAGCGACAAGCCCGCCCAACCCGGCACAAAGCCATTTTCGCTGCCCTGGGTGATGAAGTAGACCAGTGCAAACACCGACAGCGTCAGCGTCAGCATGCCGGCGATATCGAGGCGATGGGCGGCCGGGTCGCGGGATTCTTCCACGCTGACGCGCAGCAGTACCCAGGTGAACAGCGTGAGTGGCACATGCACCAGGAACACCCAGCGCCAATCCGCCACGGCCAGGATCAACGCGCCGATCATCGGCCCGAAGCCCAGGCCCACGCCGGCAATCACACCCCATATGGCAAACGCCCGCGCCCGTGCCGCCGGTTCGCGGAACAGGTGCGACAGGATGGCGAACTGGCAAATCATCATCGCCCCACCGCCAATGCCCTGGACAAACCGCGCCACAATCAGCGTGGCGGCGCTGTCGGCCAACCCGCACGCCAGCGAGGCCAGGGCGAATACCCACAGGCACAGCACCAGCATGCGTCGACGGCCAAAACGGTCGGCCAAGGTGCCGGCCGCCATCAGCACGCTGGTGCAGGCCAGGGTGTAGGCGTTCATGATCCATTGGGCGTCCTGGAAACCGGTGCCCAGTTGCTGTTCGAGCGTAGGCAAGATGATCGGCACGCTGGAAATTTCCAGGCCGAACATCAGCGCCACCAGGCACACGGCGGTGAGGGCCAGGTTGTTTCTGGCATGACTGGGCGTGCTGGCGGCCGATAACGTGGCGGCGGGTGGCATGGGATTCTCCTGTGGATAAACGACGGAATTATTCTCAGGGGAATCCATTTCTTTATTCGTGATAAGTTTTCTTTGGATAAGGGACTCAAGGGCGACAATTACAGCATGGCCACACCACGATTTGATGGCGTTGAACTCTTTTTGCAGATCGTCGAAAGCGGCAACCTGACCGAGGCCGCCGAACGGCTCAATCTCACGCGCTCGGCGGTGGGCAAAGGGTTGGCGCGGCTGGAAGCGCGGCTTGGCACATGCCTGTTGCAGCGTTCGACCCGTCGCCAACGGCTCACCGAAGACGGTCAGGCCTACTACGAACATTGCCTGCGCGCACTGGCAGAACTGGAGGCGGCCGAATCGGTGTTGGAAAGTGGCCGCCAACAACCACGCGGACGCTTGAGGGTGAGCTTGCCGCTGGCGTTCGGGCATCACTACGCGGCGCCCGCCCTGTGGGGCTTGATGGCGCGTTATCCAGAACTGGAGATCGAGATCTGCTTCGCCGACCGGCTGGTGGATCTGGCCCAGGAAGGCTTCGACGTGGCCGTGCGAATCGGCCCGCTGCCCGACACCGATCGCCTGAGCGCGCGACGCCTGGGTGAACAGTCCGTGTGCCTGGCGGCTGCACCGGCGTATTTGCAGCGTGTGGGGCCGATTGCATCCATCGACGACCTCGCCGGCCACCGAGGCATCGCCTACCGCAGCAATACCCCACACCGTTCCCGCGTGGTCTCCCCGCTGCTGATGGACGACCTCCAGGCCGTGGCCGACGCCGCTATCGCGGGCGTGGGCCTGGCCTGGTTGCCGAGTTGGCTGGTTGCGCACTATGTGCTGCGCGGACAACTGGAAGCCGTATTGCCCGCCTACCGCGAGCAGCCTTCACCGATCCATGTTATCTGGCCCACGGCAACCCATATGCCGGCCAAGACGCGCTGTGCCATCGACGCCTTGGTGGCCGGCACACCGTCGTGCCTGGCGGGCAGCTGATCAGAACGCGATAGACGTCTGCACATACACCGTACGCGGCTCACCCACGTATTTGCCCTTGTTGTTGTCGTCGAACGAGCGGGTGAAGTACTGGGTGTTGAAGATGTTTTTCACGCCCACCGCCACATTCAGATCCGACAGTTGCGGGCCGAAGTCGTAGCCCGCGCGGCTGCTGAACAGCATGTAGCCGGGGATGCGGCCGTTGGCGCCGTTGGCGCTTTCGGCCTGGGTGTTGGCGTTGTCGGCGAACTGGCTGCTCTGGTAGCTGCTGTCCAGGTTGAGCTTCCAGCGGCCTTCGGTGTAGCCCACGCCGAGGGTGCCTTTGTGCTTGGACGAGAAGGGCACGCGGTTGCCTTTGTTCGGGCCGTCTTCGCGGATGGTGGCGTCGACGTAGGCGTAGGTGGCGTACACATCGAAGCCGGCCAGCGCCGGGCTCAAGCCGTCGAGGGCATAGTTGACGCTGGTCTCGATGCCCTGGTGGCGGGTTTCACCACGGGCGATTACCGAGTCGTTGGTCTGGTTACTTTCATACTGGTTGTCGAAGTTGATCAGGAACGCGCCGATCTCTGCGCGCAAGGTGCCGTCGTCGTAGCGGGTGCCGAGTTCCCAGGTGCGGGCTTTTTCCGGTTTGACTTCACCGCTGGTGACGCGGTTGGGCATCTGGCTGTATTGCACACTGCCGAACGAACCTTCGGTATTGGCGTATAGGTTCCAGCTGTCGGTGAGGTGATAGAGCACGTTCAACGCCGGCAGCGCGGTGTTGTAGTCACCCTTGTATTGGACGTTGGTCAGGTTGTTGCTCTGCTGGGACTCGATCATCTCGTAGCGAATGCCCGGGGTGATCGTCCATTTGCCGATATCAATCCGGTCATCGACGAAAAAAGCATTGGCCTCGGTGCCGCCACGGGTGTCACGGTCGTTGCGGCTGTCGGTGCTGGGGATTTGCTGGTTGTTGGCCGAAATCGGCGTGCGGTAGCGCAGTTCATGCCCGGCTTCGTTGATATAGCGGTAGCCGACGCCGACTTCATGGCTGGTCGGGCCCAGGTCAAAACCCTGGGCGAAGCGGGTTTCCAGGCCGCGTACCCAATATTCGCGTGGCGACAGCGAAAGGAACGTGCCCTGGTCCAGGTAGCCGCTGCGCAGGGTCTTGGTGAAGAAAGTATTCGCGGTGAATTCGCGGCGATCCTGCTCGTAGCGGTAACCGACGTTGAACATCGTACGGCGGCCCCAGAACTTGTCGTAGGGGCGGGTGGACTGGTACGGGTCGGCTTTGTAGTCCGCCACGTTCAAGCCGCCGGGCATGTCGGCCTGGCCTTCGTAGTACTGCGCCATGGCGTTGAAGCTGTTGGCGTCGTCGAGCTGGTATTTGCCCTTGAGGATCAGGTCGTCGATGCGCGTGTTGCTGTTTTCGCGCCAGTCGCCGCCCCGTGTGCCGGAGTACAGGATCGCGCCGCCCAGGCCATTCTCGGCGGTGCCGCCGGCCAGCAGGTTGCCGGTGGTCTTGAAGCCGTCGTGGCTGGAGGACGGGCTGGTTTCCGTCTGCAAGCCGCCTTTGACCGTGGGCGCATCCGGGATCGCGCGGGTTACGAAGTTGACCACGCCGCCGACGTTCTGCGGGCCGTAACGCACCGCGCCGCCGCCGCGCACCACGTCCACCGCGTCCATGTTGCCCATGCTGATCGGCGCGAAGGACAGTTGCGGCTGGCCATACGGCGCGAAGGGCACCGGGATGCCGTCCATCAGCACGGTCGAGCGCGACGCCAGGCGCGGGTTGAGGCCACGAATGCCGAAGTTCAGCGCCATGTCGTGGCTGCCGGTGCCGTTGTTGTCCGGGGCGTTGACGCCGGGGATGCGGTTGAGCACGTCCTTGGCCTGGGTGGCGCCCTGGCGTTCGAATGCTTCGCGGCGGATCACATCACGGGCGCCGGGGTGTTCGAACACATTGGTCTGTGCCGCGTCGCCGAGCCAGTCGCCGACCACGCTGGACGTCGCCAGCTCTACCGTAGCCGGAGCTTTTTCCGGTTGCAGGCTGAAAGCGTTGTCACCTTCAGGGCGGGCTTGCAGGCCGGTGCCTTCCAGCAGTTTTTGCAGGCCTTCGGCGGTGCTGTAATTGCCAGACAGCCCACGACTCTGCATGCCTGCAGTGACTTCGGAGCCGAAGGAAATCAACACGCCGGCTTCGCGACCAAACTGGTTCAGGGCCGCTTCCAGCGACGTCGGGGCAATGTGATAAGGCTTCGCGTCGGCCGCCATCACAGAAGGCAATACCGCGAAACTGAGGCTGGCGCCCAGTAACAAGTGGCGCAGGGTGCGGGCGATTAGGGTCGGCTGCTGGGGCATGAAGAGCGGTCCTGAGAAGGAAGGATCAAGGTGGCTTTCCTTCTCTGTCACGCGAGGGGTGGAAAACGGCTCACAGGTTTGCAAAATAATTTCAGGCGCGCGCCTGGACCGTCACCCAGTAGCGGGTAAAGCGCCGCACTTTGACCGGCAGGCTGACTTCCAGCAGGTCAAGAATGCGTTCGCTTTCGTCCAGCGGGTAGCTGCCGGAGATCAGCAGGTTGGCCACCTGCGGGTCGCAATTGACCTGGCCGCGACGATAGCGGCCCAGTTCGTCGAGGAAGTCCTCCAGGCGCATATGGGCGGCCACCAACATGCCGTCGGCCCAGGCGCCGCTGTTGGCGTCGGTCGGGCGTGGGGTATCCCAGCCTTTGCGGGTGAAGTTGACTTGATGCGCGGCCCCCACCGTCAACGGCAGGCCGCTGTAGGTGTTGGGCATCACCTCGACCTGGCCGTCGAGCACCGCCAACTGGGTGTGGTCGTTGAACTGGCGCACGTTCAGTTGCGCCGCCTGGCTGCTGAGCAGGCCCTGGCCGGTAAGGACGCGCAAAGGGGCGTTGCCGGCGCTGCCGCTCAGCATGATCTCGCCTTCGAGCAGGCGGATCAGTCGCTGCTGGCCATCGAAATGCACATCCACCGCGCTGCCGGTGTTGAGCTGCAACTGGCTGCCGTCGGCCAATTGCACCTTGCGTCGCTGGCCCACGGGGCTGCGGTAGTCGGCGGTCAGGGGCGGCAGAATATGTTGCTGGCGCAGGCTCCAGGCGGCGGCCGAGCCCGCGCCGAGGATCAGCAGCAGCTTGAGCGCCTGGCGCCGGCTGGTGGAGGTCGGCGCGTTCAATGCGGCATGGGCCAGGGGCGAGGGCATGCCGCGCAGGCGCTGGTTGACGCGCTGGATATGGTCCCAGGCGCGCTGGTGCTCACTGTGGGCATTCAGCCAGCGCTGCCAGGCGGCTTGCTGGCGAGGATTGAGGGCGCCTTGCTGCATTTCCATCAGCCAGTGCACGGCCTGTTCGGCAACTTGAGTGGAGAAATTCATAGGGCAAAGTAGCAGCGCAGGGCCGCTTTATTCAGGTGGCGTTTGACGGTAGCGATGGAGATGCCCAGTTCAGCGCCAATCTGCGCGTAGGTCAGGCCATCGAGTTGGGCCAGCAGGAAGGCGCGTTTGACTTGGGTGGGCAGGCCGTCGAGCAATTGGTCCAGTTCGACCAGGGTTTGCAGGATGATTGCGCGTTCTTCTTCCGACGGCGCCACGTGTTCTGGCATCTGCGCCAGGGCGTCGAGGTAGGCGCGCTCCAGGTCCTGACGGCGGTAGAAGTTGAACAGCACGCGCTTGGCGATAGTGGTGAGAAACGCGCGCGGCTCGACCAGCGTGGGCGTTTCCCGTGCCGTGAGTACACGGATGAACGTATCTTGCGCCAGGTCGGCAGCACTTTCCGGGCAGCCGAGCTTGCGTCGCAACCAGCCGGTGAGCCAGTGGTGATGGTCGTTGTACAGAACTTCGACGGTGTTGGACGGGCTCAACGCAAACACTCCACAAGCATCGGCATGCTTTAGAGAACAAGAATTGTTCGCATTGTATGGCTCGTAACACCGTTCGGCAATCCGTCAGGGCAGGTGATTCATCCGTTCTGTTTTGCTTATGAGAATATTTATCATTAATATTGCGCGCTGATGAACCTGGCGCCTCCCGCATGAAAAGCAAAACTTCACTTACCGCGCTGTACCGCCTGGCTGTCACGTCCCGCGTGCTGGCCGCCGTGGTCGGCGGCTACCTCATGGCCTCGCTCGCCGCCATCTGCCTGGCATTGTGGATGCCGACGTCCCGCGCCGATGCCGTGATCACCGGGATGATGAGTTCATTTGTGTTCTATCTGCTGGCGGTGCTCTGGTGCTTCGCCTGCCGTACGGCGTGGCGCGCCTGGTTTGGCGTGATGTTGCCGAGCGCGGCATTTGCCGCGCTGGCGGGCTTAGGCTTGTGGATGGCGCGCACATGAAAGAGGGATTCCGCCAGGCCATGGCCTGGTTGCACACCTGGGCGGGCTTGATCTTCGGCTGGCTGCTGTTTGCCATTTTCCTCACGGGCACCCTGTCGTACTTCAAGGATGAGATCACCCACTGGATGCAACCCGAGGTGCAGGCCCATCCGCTGGACAATGCGCGCAGCCTGAGCGTCGCGCAACACTACCTGCAGCAAGTGGCACCGACAGCGGCGCGCTGGTTTATCGCCCTGCCGGACAGTCGCGACCCTGGCCTGTCGGTCATGTGGCAAGACAAGGTCGACCCTGGCCGGCGCGGCAATTTCATGCGCAAAACCCTTGATCCCGTCAGCGGCCAAGCCGTAGAGGCCCGCGAAAGCATGGGCGGGGATTTCTTCTACCGTTTCCACTTCCAGCTGCAAATGCCTCATCCCTGGGGCCGCTGGCTGTCCACCATCGCTGCGATGGTGATGTTCGTGGCGCTGATCACGGGCATCATCACCCACAAGAAAATCTTCAAGGACTTCTTCACCTTCCGCCCCCGCAAAGGCCAGCGCTCCTGGCTCGACGGGCATAACGCGGTGGGTGTGCTGGTGCTGCCGTTTCACCTGATGATCACCTACAGCAGCCTGGTGATCTTTATGAGCATGGTGATGCCGGCGCCGATCATGGCCTCCTATGGCAACGACACCCGTGCGTTCTTCAACGAAATATTCCCCGCGACCAACAATGCGCCGGCGTCGGGCCAGCCGGGCGAACTGGCGCCGTTGCTGCCGATGTACGAGCAAGCGCGGGCGCACTGGGACGGCGGCCACGTGGGGCGCATCGGGGTGAACAACCCCAGTGATGTCAACGCGTCGGTCAATGTGTTCCGCGCAGGTTCCGACAGCGTGGTGCATGAATTCGACAGCATCGTGTCCTTCAACGGACACACCGGCGAACTGTTGCGCGCCAGCGACGGGCAATCGTTGGTCGCGATTGTCGGCGGCAGTTTCTACGGCCTGCACATGGGCCATTTTGCCGGGCCGGTGCTGCGTTGGTTGTACTTTATCTGCGGCCTGGCGGGCACGGCGATGATCGGCACCGGGCTGGTGATCTGGCTCGGCAAGCGCCAACTCAAACATGCCAGGAGCGGTGTGATGCCCTTTGAGCTGCGACTGGTGGAAGTGCTCAATATCGCCAGCATGTCCGGGCTGCTGATCGCCATTGCGGCGTTCTTCTGGGCCAACCGTCTGCTGCCGGTGAGCTTCGCCGATCGCTCCGATTGGGAAGTGCAGGCGTTCTTCATCGCCTGGGGCCTGAGCCTGATGCACGCTATTGTGCGTCGCGGCCGCCAGGGGTGGATCGAGCAATTAAGCGTCGGTGCGCTGATGTTTGTCGCCGTGCCACTGCTCAATGCAATCACCACCGATCACCATTTGGGCGTGTCCCTGCCCAGTGGCGACTGGGCGATGGCCGGCTTCGACCTGACTTGCCTGGGCAGCGGCGTGTTCCTCGCCTGGGCCGCCTGGAAGATGCAGCACCGCACGGCGGCGCAACCCAAGGCTGAACGGGCGCGTGCGCTCAACCTCAAGCAAGAGGCCAACTGAATGCTCCTCGCGCTGCTGATGTGCTACGCCGGGTTTACCGCACTGTGCTTGGCCACCGACCGGCATCACGGCGAACTACTGCACAGCAAGCCCTCGCCCCGTCGACGCCTGGGTTTGCGTGTGGCCGGATGGTCGCTGCTTGCCGTCGCGCTCTGGCCCGCCGTGAGTGTGGCTGGTTGGGGTGAGGGATTGGTGCAGTGGTGCGCCGTATTGATGCTCAGCGCCCTGTTGCTGGTGCTGTTGTTGCCGTATCGGCCAAGGCTGGCCTTGATTCTGGCGGGCGTCGGCCTGCTGGCCAGCCCCGTTGCGGCCTTCGCCACCCTCTGAGCCCTTGCCATGATGATCAGTACCCCACCCGAATCCCAGGACAGCCCGCACACTGATGCGACGGGTGGGCGTGCGCATTTTCTGCAGGTGTTTCTGTCCCAGCGTTCGCAGATGGAAGCCTTGGTGAGCCGCCGCGTCGGCTGCCGCGCCACGGCGGCTGACCTGGTGCAGGACCTGTTCCTGCGCTTCTGGCGCCGGCCCCTGGTGCAGGTCGAAGAGCTCAGCACCTACCTGCTGCGCTGCGCCGGCAATATCGCCATCGACCATCTGCGCAGCGAAGGCGCACGGGTGCGCAGCAGCGAAGGCTGGTTGCCCGAGCAGCAGGATAACCAGGGCTGCGAACCCCAGGCCGCACTGGAGGCGGGCAACGATCTGCGCCATGTCGAAGCGGCCTTGCGCAGCCTGCCCGAACGCACGCGGCAGATTTTCCTGCTCAACCGCATCCATGGCCGCAAATACGCGGAAATCGCCAAGGCCATGGGGTTGTCCCAAAGTGCCGTGGAAAAACATATGATGCGTGCCCTCGAAGCCTGCAAGGCCAGCCTTCGCGACCCATTGCCTCCACGCACGCCAGGGAAAGCACCGTGAACGTCACCCCCACGCCCGACCAGCAACACGCCGCGCTGGCCTGGCTGAGCCTGTTGCACGATCAGCCGAGCAGCGGCGACCAGGCGACGTTCAGCCACTGGTTGCGCGCCGACCCGGCACACGTCGAGGCCTACGCCCAGGCCCAGGTGCTGTGGGAGTTGAGCGAAGTGCCCGCACGCAAACTCGCCGACGAAGACGCCCTGGCGTTGCAGGGCTATCTCAACGCGATGAACACCTCCAAACGTTCGCGTGTAGTGCGCTGGTCCGGCGCCCTGGCCATGGCTGCTTGCCTGCTGTTGATGGTGTCCATGGGCGCCGGTTGGCAGCCGTCTCGTTGGATCGACGACATTGGCGCTGATTACGTGACCGCGCCGGGGGAGGTGAAGACCATCACCCTGGTCGATCAATCCAAAGTCACCCTCGACGCCGACAGCGCGATTGCCGTGGATTTCAGCCAGGGCGAGCGGCATATCCAGTTGCGGCGTGGTGCCGGTTTTTTCAGCGTGACCCACACCGGCGAATCCTTTGTGGTGGAGGCGGGCAGCGGTGAAGCGCGGGTGCTTGGCACGCAATTCGAAGTGCGCCTGCAACCGGCGGGGGCGCAAGTGACGGTGTTGTCGGGGCGCGTCGGTGTGACCCCGTCGAAACAGGGTCCGCAGCAGATTTTGACGGCCGGCCAGCAAGTGGCCTACGCCGATGGCATTGCCGAGCCGATGCATGGTGTGGACAGCGAATCCCGCCTGGCCTGGCGCGACGGCTGGCTCAATTACTACAAGACGCCGCTGGCCGATGTAGTGAAGGATCTGGGGCGTTACTACCCCGGCCGCATCCTGTTGCTCAACGAAGAGCTGGGCGCCAAACGCGTCAGCGGCAGCTTCCCGAGCAAAGACCCGCAGGCAGTACTGAATGCGTTGCAGGCGGTGCTGGGGTTTGAGCAGCACAGCCTGTTGGGGCGGGTGATCGTGGTGCGCTGATTATTTCAGCGCGGCCATTATCGCGTCGGGATTGAAATCCCGGATCAACGTCCCATTCACCTGCACAAACGGAATCCCACCGCCACCCAACGCCTCATACGCCTTGCGCGCCTGGGCGTCCTTCTCGATGTCGAACGCCTGGTACGGAATGCCTTTCTGATCCAGAAAGCGGCGGATCTGCTTGCAGTAACCACACCACTCGGTGGCATAGAGCACCACCCGCGCCGAGGTGCGGACCTGCTCTGAAACCACCTGCGAAGGGTTGAAGAGACGCTCGATCTTGCCCCAGTTCTGGATCACTACAACCACCAGCAACACCAGCAGGACTTTTTTAAGGACCCCGCCGAGCATCAGTTACGGCGCTTGAGCTGGTCGGTCAGTTGGGTGGGTAGACCCTTGATGATCAAGGTGCCGGCGGCCTCGTCGTATTCGATCTTGTCGCCCAGCAGGTGCGCTTCAAAGCTGATGGACAAACCCTCGGCGCGCCCGGTGAAACGGCGGAACTGGTTGAGGGTGCGCTTATCGGCCGGGATTTCCGGCGACAGGCCGTAGTCCTTGTTGCGGATATGGTCGTAGAACGCTTTTGGCCGATCTTCATCGATCAGGCCCGACAATTCTTCCAGGCCCATGGGCTCGCCGAGCTTGGCCTGGCTGCTGGCGTAGTCCACCAGGGTCTTGGTTTTTTCGCGGGCGGACTCGTCCGGCAGGTCTTCGCTTTCGACGAAGTCACTGAAGGCCTTGAGCAGCGTGCGGGTTTCGCCCGGGCCGTCGACGCCTTCCTGGCAGCCAATAAAATCGCGGAAGTACTCCGAGACCTTTTTGCCGTTCTTGCCTTTGATAAACGAGATGTACTGCTTGGACTGCTTGTTGTTCTGCCACTCGGAGACGTTGATGCGCGCCGCCAGGTGCAGTTGGCCCAGGTCCAGGTGACGCGACGGGGTCACGTCCAGTTCGTCGGTCACCGCCACGCCTTCGCTGTGGTGCAGCAGGGCGATGGCGAGGTAATCGGTCATGCCTTGCTGGTAGTGGGCGAACAGCACGTGGCCGCCGGTGGAGAGGTTGGACTCTTCCATCAGCTTTTGCAGGTGCTCGACGGCGGTGCGGCTGAAGGTGGTGAAATCCTGGCCACCCTCGAAATATTCCTTCAACCAGCCGCTGAACGGGTGCGCGCCGGACTCGGCATGGAAGAAACCCCAGGCCTTGCCCTGTTTGGCGTTGTAGCTCTCGTTGAGGTCGGCAAGCATGTTCTCGATGGCAGCGGATTCGGACAGCTCCGAGTTGCGGGCGTGGAGAACTGCGGGCGTGCCGTCGGGTTTTTTGTCGATCAGGTGGACGATGCAATGACGGATCGGCATGGGCTTCTCGGCTGGTTGAAGGGGAGCGGTTGGCCTCCCCGAAAAGTCGCCCAGTGTACCGCACCCATTGGTCAAGACACGCCTCGAAGGCGGTTTTGACCGCCGTCTGACATTGCATATGCCTTTTTTTCACGGTTTAGAGCGATAAAGCTGACCAAATGGGTAGGTAGAGGCGGATATTTCCCCGTCTCTGTGCTAGTTTTGCCCCGTCTTACGCCAAGTCTCGGCGTTAAGCGTGCATTCAGCATCTGTCAGGTCGAACCAATCCCCGTTTCAAGCATCTATAACCCCGTTCTCCGAGGTTATAAGCCTGGGGTGCCAGGCCTAGACGGTCGGGCTCGACGGCTGACACTGCACTCTGCAATCCATATGAATTTGATAGGGAAGGAACACCACAATGGCTATTACTAAAGACCAACTGATCGCTGACCTGGCTGAATCTGTAGACGCACCGAAAACTACCGTGCGCGCTCTGCTGGACCAACTGAGCCAAGTTGTTGCTGATCAGCTGGAAAACGGCGGCGAAATCACTCTGCCAGGCGTTGGCAAACTGAAAGTGACTGAGCGTCCAGCCCGTACTGGCCGTAACCCTTCGACTGGCGCTGCCATCGAAATCGCTGCCAAGAAAGTTATCAAGCTGGTTGTGGCCAAAGGCCTGACCGACGCTGTTAACAAGTAAGACGCAGCAAAAAAAACCGCGCTCCGGAGTGATCCGGGCGCGGTTTTTTGTTGCCTGCGATTTAGTCGCGGACCCAGCGCTGTCGCCAGATCTGCTGCTCGTTCTTGGTCTGGAAGGTCCAGGCCACGAAGCGGCTTTGCTTCTGGCCCTGGGACATTTCCACTACCTGGCTTTCCAGCACGCCGGCTTTTTTCAGGGCTGTTTCAATCGCGGGCAAGTTCGACGCTTTTGACACCAAGGTGCTGAACCACAGCACTTTATGAGCAAAATTCGCGCTTTCGGCGATCAACTGCGTCACAAAACGCGCTTCACCACCTTCACACCACAACTCGGCCGACTGGCCACCGAAGTTCAGCACCGGCAATTTGCGCTTGGGATCCGCCTTGCCCAGGGCGCGCCACTTGCGTTCGCTGCCTTTGGTGGCTTCGTCCATGGACGCATGGAACGGCGGGTTGCACATGGTCAGGTCAAAACGCTCGCCCGGCTCCAGCAGGCCCAGCAGGATGTGCTTGGGATTTGCTTGCTGGCGCAACTGGATGACCTTGCTCAGGTCGTTCGACTGCACGATGGCCTTGGCCGCCGCGACGGCGATAGGGTCAACCTCGGAGCCGAGGAAGTTCCAGCGGTATTCCATGTAGCCAATCAGCGGATAGACGCAGTTGGCGCCCATGCCGATGTCCAGCACCTTGACGATGGAACCACGGGGAATCTTGCCGTCGTTGACGCTGGCCAGCAGGTCGGCGAGGAAGTGCACGTAGTCGGCACGCCCCGGCACTGGCGGGCACAGGTAGTCCTGCGGGATATCCCAATGCTGGATGCCATAGAACGACTTGAGCAGCGCCCGGTTGAACACCCGCACCGCATCCGGGCTGGCGAAGTCGATGCTTTCCTTGCCGTAAGGGTTGAGGATCACGAATTTCGCCAGTTCCGGCGTGGTCTTGATCAGCGCCGGGAAGTCGTAACGGCCTGTGTGGCGGTTGCGCGGGTGCAGGGTGGCCTCCTTGCGCGGCGCGACGGGTTTGGCCGTGGCGGCGGTTTTAGGCTTTTTGCGTGGAGGCTTGGGCGTGCTGGGGGTGGTCATGATGATTCTGGTGTTGGCTCAAAGTGGCGGCCATTGTCACACATTCCCGAGGATAACTCGGTCAAATGTGGGAGGGGGCTTGCCCCCGATGGCGGTGTACCCGCCAATTTGTAGGTTGCTGACACACTGCTATCGGGGGCAAGCCCCTCCCACATGGGGTGTATTGCCAGCCTGGCACCGGGGAATTTCGGGCAAAAAAAGAGACCCGAAGGTCTCTTTTTTCACACGGCTCAAGCCTTACAGGCTGGAAATCCGCGCATGTTGCTCCGCCAGCTTGCCCAAAGCCTGTTCCGCTTCAGCCAGTTTGGCGCGTTCTTTGTCGATCACTTCAGCCGGCGCCTTGTCGACGAACGCCGCGTTGGACAGCTTGCCGCCCACTCGCTGCACTTCGCCTTGCAGGCGCGCAATTTCCTTGTCGAGGCGGGCCAGTTCGGCGCCCTTGTCGATCAGGCCGGCCATTGGCACCAGCACTTCCATCTCGCCGACCAGTGCGGTGGCGGACAGTGGTGCTTCGGCGCCGTCAGCCAATACGGTGATCGACTCCAGCTTCGCCAGCTTCTTGAGCAGCGCGTCGTTCTCGCTGAGGCGACGCTGATCTTCGGCACTGGCGTTCTTCACGAACACGGCCAATGGCTTGCCCGGCCCGATGTTCATCTCGGCGCGGATGTTGCGCGTGCCAAGCATCAGTGTCTTGAGCCATTCGATATCGCTTTCGGCGGCTTCATCGATGCGTGCTTCGTTGGCCACCGGCCAAGGCTGCAGCATGATGGTCTTGCCTTCGATACCGGCCAGCGGCGCGAGGCGCTGCCAGATTTCTTCGGTGATGAACGGCATGAACGGATGCGCCAGGCGCAGGGCCACTTCCAGCACACGCACCAGGGTGCGACGGGTGCCGCGCTGGCGTTCGACCGGCGCGTTTTCGTCCCACAGCACGGGCTTGGACAGTTCCAGGTACCAGTCGCAATACTGGTTCCAGATGAACTCGTACAAGGCCTGGGCCGCCAGGTCAAAACGGAACTGGTCGAGCTGGCGGGTTACTTCGGCTTCGGTGCGTTGCAACTGCGAGATGATCCAGCGGTCAGCCAGGCTCAGCTCGTAGGCTTCGCCGTTCTGGCCGCAGTCTTCGCCTTTATCCAGCACGTAGCGCGCGGCGTTCCAGATCTTGTTGCAGAAGTTGCGATAGCCTTCGACGCGGCCCATGTCGAACTTGATGTCACGACCGGTGGACGCCAGCGAGCAGAAGGTGAAACGCAGGGCGTCGGTGCCGTAGCTGGCGATACCGTCGGCGAACTCGTCGCGGGTCTGCTTCTCGATCTTCTTCGCCAGTTTCGGCTGCATCAGGCCCGAGGTGCGCTTTTGCACCAGGGTTTCCAGGTCGATGCCGTCGATGATGTCCAGTGGGTCCAGGACGTTGCCCTTGGACTTGGACATCTTCTGGCCCTGGCCATCACGTACCAGGCCATGCACGTAGACGGTCTTGAACGGAACCTGCGGCGTGCCGTCCTCGTTCTTCACCAAATGCATGGTCAGCATGATCATCCGGGCAACCCAGAAGAAAATGATGTCGAAACCGGTGACCAAGACGTCGGTGGAGTGGAATTTCTTGAGGAATTCGGTCTGCTGCGGCCAGCCCAGGGTGGAGAACGTCCACAGGCCCGAGCTGAACCAGGTGTCCAGAACATCGTTGTCCTGTTGCAGCGCTACGTCCGGGCCGAGGTTGTGCTTGGCACGCACTTCGGCTTCGTCGCGGCCTACATAGACCTTGCCCGACTCGTCGTACCAGGCCGGAATGCGGTGGCCCCACCACAGTTGACGGCTGATGCACCAATCCTGGATGTCACGCATCCACGAGAAGTACATGTTTTCGTACTGTTTGGGCACGAACTGGATACGACCATCTTCCACGGCGGCGATGGCAGGTTCAGCCAGCGGCTTGGTGGACACGTACCACTGGTCGGTCAGCCACGGCTCGATCACGGTGCCGGAACGGTCGCCTTTCGGCACTTTCAGGCCGTGGTCGTCAACGCTCACCAGCAGGCCGGCCGCGTCGAACGCGGCCACGATCTGCTTGCGTGCTTCAAAACGGTCGAGGCCGGCGTATTCAGCCGGGATCTTGCCGTCGATGCTGTCGTTCAGCGTGCCATCCAGGTTGAACACCTGGCAGGCCGGCAGTACGGCGGCATTCTTGTCGAAGATGTTCAGCAGCGGCAGGTTGTGGCGCTTGCCGACTTCGTAGTCGTTGAAATCGTGGGCCGGGGTGATTTTCACGCAGCCAGTGCCGAATTCAGGGTCGCAGTAGTCGTCCGCGATGATCGGGATGCGACGGCCAACCAATGGCAGGTCAACGAACTTGCCGATCAGTGCCTGGTAGCGTTCGTCGTTCGGGTTAACCGCGACAGCGGCGTCGCCAAGCATGGTTTCCGGACGGGTGGTGGCGACGATCAGGTAGTCGTTGCCTTCAGCGGTCTTGGCGCCGTCGGCCAGCGGGTACTTGAGGTTCCACAGGAAGCCTTTTTCGTCGTGGTTTTCCACTTCGAGGTCGGAAATCGCCGTGTGCAACTTGGTGTCCCAGTTGACCAGGCGCTTGCCGCGGTAGATCAGGCCGTCTTCATGCAGGCGCACAAAGGCTTCTTTCACGGACTCGGACAGGCCGTCGTCCATGGTGAAGCGCTCGCGGCTCCAGTCGACGGACGAACCCAGGCGACGGATCTGACGGCTGATATTGCCACCGGACTGGTCTTTCCATTCCCAGATTTTTTCCAGGAATTTCTCACGACCCAGGTCGTGGCGGCTCTGGCCGGTGGCTTCGAGTTGACGCTCGACCAGCATCTGGGTGGCGATACCCGCGTGGTCGGTGCCTGGTTGCCACAGGGTATTGCGGCCCTGCATGCGGCGGAAACGGATCAACGCATCCATGATCGCATTGTTGAAGCCATGGCCCATGTGCAGGCTGCCAGTGACGTTCGGTGGCGGAATCATGATGGTGTAGGACTCGCCCGCACCTTGCGGAGCGAAATAGTTCTCGGACTCCCAGGTGTTGTACCAGGAAGTTTCAATAGCGTGCGGCTGGTAGGTCTTATCCATGCGCGGCGGGACCCTAGTTGGCATTTATTCAGGAAAGCCGGCAAGTATAACGGGGGATAGGGCGCAGGGCGAGGCGAAGACGGGCTTGAGGTGTATGGGGGCAAATGTGGGAGGGGGCTTGCCCACTCCCACATTGGATCTATGTGTGGCTTAGGACTGGTATTGGCTGAGCAACCGCTCCATGCGCGCATCCATCCGGCGCTTGATCTCGGTTTCGATGTGCGGGGCAAAGTCGTCGATCACGTCTTGCATGATCAATTGCGCGGCGGCGCGCAGTTCGTTGTCCAGGTGCAGCAGCAGGGCGTCAGGCGTTTTCTCGGCGGCGGCCGCAACGGGTGCAGCGGCTACGACGGGCGGTTCGACCGGGGCCGGGGTGGGTTTGCCGCCCACCATGTCAAATAGCAACGGAATCTGTACCTCGCCGTCGACCGATTCGGTCAGCAGCGGCGGTTGCAAGCCATCATCACCCAGCAACTGACGGATCGACTCAAGGTCATCCAGCAGGTGGTCATCTTTTTTTACAGGGTTGGAAGTGTCCATCGTGTGCTCAAAGTCGTTGTAGCCGGTGATCTTGCAAAGGATAGCCCTGTTCGCGGTAGAAACGGAAACTCTCCCGCGCGGCCTGACGAATAGCCGGATCTTCCACCACCACTTCCGCCACACGGGCGAACGTCTTGGCGAAGGGCGGTACTTTAAGGTCCAGGTTGACCAGCAGGTCATGGTGATCGCCGCAGCTGTCGCCCAAACCCAGTACTACCAGGCCTTCGGGTTCGGATTCGGCAGGGCCATGGGGTACGAAGCTTTCACCCTTGAAGCGCCACAGGCGGGCGTCGAGTTCGTCGCGTTGGGCGCTATCGCTGCAATGCAGGTAGATGCGGTGGCCCATGCGCCAGGCTTTTTCGGTGAGTTTGCAGGCAAAGTCCAAGCGCGCGAGCGGGTCGGCGCTGGGCAATATATAGAAGTCGACTTGGGTCATTGCGGTTCCTGAGGCCGGGGCGGTGTGATGGCCGCCCCGGCATCTTCAGTTTCAGGCCTTGGCGCGATCCAGCAGGTATTGGGTCAGCAGTGGTACCGGACGGCCAGTGGCGCCCTTGTCCTTGCCGCCGCTGGTCCACGCGGTGCCGGCGATGTCCAGGTGCGCCCAGTTGAAGTTCTTGGCAAAGCGCGACAGGAAGCAGGCCGCCGTGATCGTGCCGGCTTTCGGGCCGCCGATGTTGGCGATGTCGGCGAACGGGCTGTCCAGCTGTTCCTGGTACTCATCGAACAGCGGCAGTTGCCAGGCGCGGTCGTCGGCAGCCTTGCCGGCGCTGAGCAGTTGCTCGATCAATTCGTCGCTGTTGCCCAGCAGGCCCGATGTGTGGGAGCCCAGTGCAACAATGCACGCACCGGTCAGGGTGGCGATGTCGATCACTGCTTGCGGCTTGAAGCGCTCGGCGTAGGTCAGGGCGTCACACAGCACCAGGCGGCCTTCGGCGTCGGTGTTGAGGATCTCGACGGTCTGGCCGCTCATGGTGGTGACGATGTCACCTGGGCGTGCAGCGCCGCCGCTCGGCATGTTCTCGGCGCAGGCCAGGATGCACACCAGGTTGATCGGCAGCTTGAGTTCCAACACGGCACGCAGGGTGCCGAACACGCTCGCGGCGCCGCCCATGTCGTACTTCATCTCATCCATGCCGGCGCCCGGCTTGAGGCTGATGCCGCCGGTGTCGAACGTGATGCCTTTGCCGACCAGGGCGTAAGGCTTCTCGGACTTCTTGCCGCCGTTGTACTGCATCACGATCAGGCGGGGTGGCTGGTCGCTGCCCTGGCCCACGGCATAGAACGAGCCCATGCCCAGTTCCTTGATCTTTTTCTCGTCCAGCACTTCGACTTTCAGGCCCTTGAACTCTTTGCCCAATGCCTTGGCCTGCTCGCCCAGGAAGGTTGGGTGGCAGATATTCGGCGGCAGGTTGCCCAGGTCGCGGGTAAACGACATACCGTTGGCAATTGCGGTGGCGTGGGTCACGGCGCGCTGGACTTCAGCCTGCGCGGCCTTGATGGTCAGCAGGGTGATTTTCTTCAGGGCGCGGGGTTCGGCTTTCTGACTCTTGAACTGGTCGAAGATATAGCCGCCGTCCACCAGGGTTTCGGCCAGCAGGCGGGTCTTGCCGTAGCTGTCGCGGCCTTTGACCACGATTTCGTCGAGGGCCAGTGTGGCGTCGCCACCCCCCAGACCCTTGAGGGTGCCGAGGATGCTGCTGATGATCTTGCGGAAAGGGCGGTCGCCCAATTCGGCATCCTTGCCCACGCCGACCAGCAATACGCGGTCGGCCTTGAGGTTAGGCAGGCTCTGCAGCAGCAGGCTCTGGCCGACTTTGCCAGCCAGGTCGCCGCGCTTGAGCACTGCGCTGATGGCGCCGCCGCTGAGTTCGTCGAGTTGCTTGGCGGCCACGCCGAGCTTGCGGCCTTCGCCAATGGCGACCACGAGGGTGGCGGTTTTCAACGTTTCGGGGCTAACGCTTTTTACAACCAATTCCATTTTCGGGTCCCTTATAAAGGTCTGAGAGCCTGGGTTCTGTCTCCAGGCTTTAAAGCGTGGCAGTTACGTAAACCGCCAGCGACAAAGGCCGCAGTTTGAACCTCGCCGACGGAGCCTGACAACCCTTGGCGCACGCTTTGTAGGTGTGCGTGAGGTTGCGCAGTGACAGGCGCGGTCAATCACAGGATAATGCGCCATCTTTTTAGCCGGCCCTGTGTAAGGGGCTGACTCGGTATGCTGCTTGTTTGGCCGCCTTAGCCTGACAACCCTGGAGTGTCTGGTTTGATTGTCTTCCGTTATCTGTCCCGCGAAGTCCTGTTGACCCTGAGTGCCGTGAGTGCGGTCCTGCTGGTCATCATCATGAGTGGTCGTTTCGTCAAATACCTGGCCCAGGCTGCTTCCGGCGCCCTGGATCCAGGTTCGTTGTTCCTGATCATGGGCTTTCGCCTGCCAGGGTTCCTGCAACTGATCCTGCCACTGGGCCTGTTCCTCGGGATCCTGCTGGCCTACGGCCGCCTGTACCTCGAAAGCGAAATGACCGTGCTCTCGGCCACCGGCATGAGCCAGCAGCGCCTGCTCGGCATGACCATGATTCCGGCCGCGGGCGTCGCGTTGATCGTCGCCTGGCTGAGCCTGAGCCTGGCCCCCCAGGGCGCCATGCAGTTCCAGCTGGTGCTGAACAAGCAGGACGCGATGACCGAGTTCGACACCCTCGAACCGGGCCGCTTCCAGGCACTCAATGACGGCACGCGGGTCACCTACACCGAAACCATGACCGAAGACCGCGCCAACCTGGGCGGGGTATTCATCTCCGAGAAACGCCTGGGTCAGGACAAGAAAGACCGGGGTATCTCGGTGCTGGTCGCCGAGTCAGGTCGCCAGGACATACGGCCGGACGGCAGCCGCTACCTGATCCTGGAAAACGGCTATCGCTACGACGGCAGCCCTGGCCAGGCCGATTACCGGGCTATCAAGTACGACACCTACGGCGTGTTGCTCGCCCGTCCGGATGTCAGCGACGAGGTGACCGACCGCGACGCCATTCCTACGACGGAGCTGCTCGGTAGCCAGGAGCTGCGCTCCATCGCCGAGCTGCAATGGCGTATTTCCCTGCCTTTGCTGGTGTTTATCGTGACCCTGATGGCCGTGCCGCTGTCTCGCGTCAACCCGCGCCAGGGCCGCTTCCTCAAGCTGTTGCCGGCGATCCTGCTGTACATGGCTTACCTCACCATCCTGATTTCCGCCCGCGGCTCCCTGGAGAAAGGCAAGCTGTCGCCGACCCTGGGGTTGTGGTGGGTGCATGGGATCTTCCTGGTGATCGGCCTGGGCCTGCTGTACTGGGAGCCTATCCGTTTGAAAATGTTGAGCCGTCGTGGCCAGAAGGAGTTGGCTCGTGGCTAAGCTCGATCGCTATATAGGTAGCAGCGTCCTGATCGCCATCCTGGCGGTACTGGGCATCATCCTCGGGCTGGCCTCGTTGTTCGCCTTCATCGATGAAGTGGGCAACGTCAGCGACACCTACACCGTGTGGGATGTGCTGAGCTACGTGGCACTTACCGCGCCGCGTCGTCTCTACGACATGATGCCGATGGCCGCGCTGATCGGCTGCCTGATCGGCCTGGGCAGCCTGGCCAGCAACAGCGAACTGACGATCATGCGTGCCGCCGGGGTGTCCATCGGTCGTATCGTCTGGGCGGTGATGAAGCCCATGCTGCTGCTGATGCTGTGCAGCGTACTGATCGGTGAATACGTCGCACCGCCGGCCGAAACCACTGCCCAGGCCAATCGCGCCCTGGCCCAGGGTTCGGGCGATGCACAAAGCGCCAAGCATGGCCTGTGGCACCGCCAGGGTGATGAGTTCATCCACATCAACGCCGTGCAGCCGGGCGGCCTGTTGATCGGTGTGACGCGCTACACCTTCGATAAAGAACGCCACATGCTGTCGTCCAGCTTCGCCAAACGTGCACAGTACAGCGGCGAAAAATGGCAACTGACGGATATCACCACTACGCACTTTCGCAATGTCGGCCAAGGCACCAAGGCCAGCACCGAAGTGATCAATGTGCCAAGTGAAGAGTGGGACATTGCACTTAAACCGCAATTGCTCAATACCGTGGTGATGATTCCCGAAAGCCTGCCGATCTCCGGGTTGTGGAGTTACATCCACTACCTGAAGGAGCAAGGGCTGAACAACGGCCGCTACTGGCTGGCGTTTTGGGTCAAGGTGTTGCAGCCGGTGGTGACTGCCGCGCTGGTGTTGATGGCGATCTCGTTCATCTTCGGCCCATTGCGCTCCGTGACCCTGGGGCAGCGTGTATTTACCGGTGTGCTGGTGGGCTTTACCTTCCGGATTGCCCAGGATCTGCTCGGTCCGTCGAGCCTGGTGTTCGGTTTCTCGCCGCTGTTTGCGGTGCTGGTGCCGACCGCCATCTGCGCCCTGGCCGGGTTCTGGCTGCTGCGCCGAGCCGGTTGATACCGCGCTTATGCACAAAAAATGCCCCGCTCGAATGAGTGGGGCATTTTTGTTCTGGTCAGCAAAGATGACGTCTGGCTGAAGCTTCAGGTACAATTCCCGGCTATTTTTCAGCGGGCAATCTGCCTGCAGCCTTTTTGAGTGTTGATCCGTGAGTGATTTGAGTCATATCCGCAATTTCTCCATCATCGCCCACATTGACCATGGTAAGTCGACGCTGGCCGATCGATTCATCCAGATGTGCGGCGGCCTTGCCGAGCGTGAAATGGAAGCCCAGGTACTGGACTCCATGGACCTCGAACGCGAGCGCGGGATCACCATCAAGGCCCACAGCGTTACCCTGTACTACACCGCCAAAGACGGTATCAAGTACCAACTGAACTTCATCGACACCCCGGGCCACGTTGACTTTACCTACGAAGTCAGCCGCTCCCTGGCGGCCTGCGAAGGTGCGCTGCTGGTGGTGGACGCGGGCCAGGGCGTTGAAGCCCAGTCCGTGGCCAACTGCTACACCGCCATCGAGCAAGGCCTGGAAGTCATGCCGGTGCTGAACAAGATCGACCTGCCGCAGGCCGATCCGGACCGGGTAAAAGAAGAAATCGAAAAAATCATCGGCATTGACGCCACCGACGCCGTCGAGTGCAGCGCCAAGACCGGCCTGGGCGTCGACGAAGTGCTCGAACGCCTGGTCAAGACCATCCCCGCCCCCACCGGCAACTACGAAGATCCGCTGCAAGCGTTGATCATCGACTCCTGGTTCGACAACTACCTGGGGGTTGTCTCCCTGGTACGTGTGCGCCACGGCCGTGTGAAGAAGGGCGACAAGATCCTGGTCAAGTCCACCGGCAAGATCCACCTGGTGGACAGCGTCGGTGTATTCAACCCGAAACACACCGCCACCACTGATCTGAAAGCCGGTGAAGTAGGCTTCATCATCGCCGGTATCAAGGACATTCACGGTGCACCGGTCGGTGACACCCTGACCTTGAGCTCCACCCCTGACGTTGACGTGCTGCCGGGCTTCAAACGCATCCAGCCGCAGGTTTACGCCGGCCTGTTCCCGGTCAGCTCCGATGACTTCGAAGACTTCCGCGAAGCCCTGCAGAAGCTGACCCTCAACGACTCGTCGTTGCAGTACACCCCGGAAAGCTCCGACGCCCTGGGCTTCGGCTTCCGTTGCGGCTTCCTCGGCATGCTGCACATGGAAATCATCCAGGAGCGCCTTGAGCGCGAATACGACCTGGACCTGATCACCACCGCGCCAACGGTTATTTTTGAACTGTTGTTGAAAACCGGTGAAACGATTTACGTCGACAACCCGTCCAAGCTCCCAGACCTGTCTTCCATCGAAGACATGCGCGAGCCGATCGTGCGCGCCAATATCCTGGTGCCGCAGGAACACCTGGGCAACGTCATTACCCTGTGTATCGAAAAGCGTGGCGTGCAGCACGACATGTTGTTCCTCGGTACCCAGGTGCAAGTGACCTACGATTTGCCGATGAACGAAGTGGTCCTGGACTTCTTCGACCGTCTCAAATCCACCAGTCGCGGCTATGCTTCCCTGGATTACCATTTCGACCGGTACCAATCGGCGAATCTGGTGAAACTGGATGTGTTGATCAACGGCGACAAGGTCGATGCCCTGGCACTCATCGTGCACAAGGACAACGCGCACTACAAAGGTCGCCAACTGACCGAGAAGATGAAAGAACTGATTCCGCGCCAGATGTTCGACGTCGCGATCCAGGCCGCCATTGGCGGGCAGATCATTGCACGGACCTCTGTCAAGGCTCTCAGAAAGAACGTACTGGCCAAATGCTACGGCGGCGACGTAAGCCGTAAGCGCAAGCTGCTTGAGAAGCAAAAGGCCGGTAAAAAACGCATGAAGCAAGTGGGCAACGTGGAAATTCCACAAGAAGCCTTCCTTGCGGTGCTCAGGTTGGATAGTTAGGTCCTATGTCGCTAAATTTCCCGCTGTTGCTGGTCATCGCCGTTGCCGTTTGCGGTCTCCTGGCGTTGCTCGATCTGGTGTTCTTCGCCCCGCGTCGGCGGGCGGCTATCGCGTCCTATCAGGGCAGCGTCAGCCAGCCCGATGGCGTGGTGATCGAGAAACTGAACAAAGAGCCTTTGCTGGTTGAATACGGCAAGTCGTTCTTCCCGGTGTTGTTCATCGTGCTGGTGCTGCGTTCGTTCCTGGTGGAGCCGTTTCAGATCCCTTCGGGGTCGATGAAACCTACCCTGGACGTGGGCGACTTCATCCTGGTGAACAAGTTTTCCTACGGGATTCGCCTGCCGGTGATCGACAAGAAGGTCATTGAAGTCGGTGATCCGCAGCGCGGCGATGTGATGGTGTTTCGCTATCCGAGCGACCCGAACGTCAACTACATCAAGCGTGTGGTGGGCCTGCCGGGCGACGTGATTCGCTATACCAGCGACAAGCGTCTGTTGATCAATGGCGAGTCGGTGTCCGAGAAACTGCTCGGTTCCGAACCGAACAGCCTGGGCAGCGCCGAGCTGTACCAGGAAAAACTCGGTGCGGTAGAGCACGAAATCCGCAAGGAAATGAGCCGCTACCGCGCCATGCCTGACGGCGAGTGGAAAGTGCCGGCCGGGCACTATTTCATGATGGGCGACAACCGTGACAACTCCAATGACAGTCGCTACTGGGATGACCCGAGCATTCCCAAGGAGCTGCTGGGCATGGTTCCCGACCAGAATATCGTCGGCAAGGCCTTCGCGGTCTGGATGAGCTGGCCGGAACCCAAGCTCAGCCACCTGCCGAATTTCTCGCGGGTCGGGCTGATCAAGTAATACAAGCGGCGCTGTGAACACAGCGCCGACTGCTTTTCTGGGGCTTGGACAATTCCGGCTCCAGGCTGTAACCATCAGGATGTGAATTTGAACACTGCGTCAATCGTCGATGGCCGCCGGTGCCACCCACTAGATATGCAGCAACTAGGTATGGATAAACCGTGACCGTTTCGCTAAGTCGTTTAGAGCGCCAGCTCGGCTACACCTTCAAGGATCAGGAATTGATGATCCTTGCCCTCACACACCGCAGCTTTGCAGGGCGTAATAACGAGCGCCTGGAATTCCTCGGTGATGCCATTCTCAATTTCGCCGCCGGTGAGGCGCTGTTCGAACGCTTCCCCCAAGCGCGCGAAGGCCAGCTGTCGCGCTTGCGCGCGCGCCTGGTAAAAGGTGAGACCCTTGCCGTACTGGCCCGTGGTTTCGGCCTGGGTGAGTACCTGCGCCTGGGGTCCGGCGAATTGAAAAGCGGCGGCTTCCGTCGCGAGTCGATCCTGGCCGATGCCCTCGAAGCGTTGATCGGTGCGATCTACCTCGATGCAGGGATGGAAACGGCCAAGGAGCGCGTGGTCGCCTGGCTGGCTTCGGAGATTGAAAGCCTCACGCTGGTCGACACCAACAAAGATCCCAAGACCCGCCTGCAGGAATACCTGCAGTCCCGTGGTTGCGAACTGCCACGCTACGAAGTGGTGGATATCCAGGGTGAGCCCCATTGCCGCGTATTCTTCGTGGAATGTGAAATCACCTTACTGAATGAAAAAAGCCGAGGTCAGGGTGTGAGCCGTCGTATTGCCGAACAGGTAGCGGCCGCTGCAGCACTGATTGCCCTGGGCGTGGAGAATGGCCATGACTGATTCAACCGCAACACGCTGTGGCTATGTTGCCATCGTTGGCCGCCCGAACGTGGGCAAGTCCACGCTGCTCAACCACATCCTCGGCCAGAAGCTCGCGATCACCTCGCGCAAGCCACAGACCACTCGCCACAACATGCTGGGCATCAAGACCGAAGGCACCGTGCAAGCGGTCTACGTCGACACCCCTGGTATGCACAAAGGCGGCGAGAAAGCCCTGAACCGCTACATGAACAAGACCGCTTCGGCGGCGTTGAAAGACGTCGACGTGGTGATCTTCGTGGTCGACCGCACCAAGTGGACTGACGAAGACCAGATGGTCCTTGAGCGCGTGCAGTACGTCACCGGGCCATTGATCGTCGCGCTGAACAAGACCGACCGCATCGAAGACAAAGCCGAGTTGATGCCACACCTGACCTGGTTGCAGGAACAACTGCCGAACGCCCAGATCATGCCGATCTCGGCCCAGCACGGTCACAACCTCGAAGCCTTGGAGCGCGTTATCGCCGGCTACCTGCCGGAGAACGAGCACTTCTTTCCGGAAGACCAGATCACCGACCGCAGCAGCCGCTTCCTCGCCGCCGAACTGGTGCGCGAGAAAATCATGCGCCAGATGGGCGCCGAGCTGCCGTACCAGATCACCGTTGAAATCGAAGAGTTCAAGCAGCAGGGCAAGACCTTGCATATCCATGCGCTGATCCTCGTCGAACGTGACGGCCAGAAGAAAATCATCATTGGTGACAAGGGCGAGCGCATCAAGCGCATCGGCACCGAAGCGCGCAAAGACATGGAATTGCTGTTCGATTCCAAGATCATGCTCAACCTGTGGGTGAAGGTGAAAGGCGGCTGGTCCGATGACGAGCGTGCACTGCGCTCCCTGGGCTACGGCGACCTGTAAGGACACGGCAGGGCAAAAAATGTGGGAGGGGGCTTGCCCCCGATAGCGGTGGGTCAGTTAATAGATAAGTGACTGAACCACCGCCATCGGGGGCAAGCCCCCTCCCACATTAGGTTTGTATTGTTTTCAAGATAGAGAACCCATGTCCCAATCCCAACCCCCCAGCCAACTCGCCTATGTCCTGCACAGCCGCGCCTATCGCGAGACCAGCGCGCTGGTAGATTTCCTCACGCCCCAAGGCCGCCTGCGTGCAGTCTTGCGCAGTGCGAGGGGCAAGGCGGGTACGTTGGCGCGGCCGTTCGTTGCGTTGGATGTGGAGTTTCGCGGCAAGGGTGAGCTGAAAAACGTCGGCCGCCTGGAAAGCGTCGGCACGTCGGCCTGGCTCAACGGCGATGCGTTGTTCAGCGGCCTCTACCTCAACGAACTGCTGATTCGTCTGCTGCCCGCCGAAGACCCGCACCCAGCGGTCTTCGATCACTACGCCGCCACGCTGTTGGCCCTGGCCGAAGGCCGTCCTCTGGAACCCCTGTTGCGTGCGTTCGAATGGCGCCTGCTGGATGACCTCGGCTACGGTTTCGACCTGCACTACGACCTGCACGGCGCGCCCATCGCCGCCGATGGCATGTACCGCCTGCAAGTCGACGCTGGCCTTGAGCGTGTCTATCTGCTGCAACCGGGCCTGTTCCAGGGCACTGAGCTGTTGGCCATGAGCGAAGCGGATTGGACGGCGCCGGGCGCCTTGTCCGCCGCCAAGCGCCTGATGCGCCAGGCCCTGGCCGTGCACCTGGGCGGACGGCCGCTGGTCAGCCGCGAGTTGTTTCGAAAGCCCTGACATCCCCGTGTATGCTGTGCACCGTTTCTTTCCCTATTCAGGAGCGCTTCCGTGACCACCAGCAATCGCATTCTTCTTGGCGTCAACATCGACCACGTCGCCACCCTGCGCCAGGCCCGGGGCACCCGTTACCCTGATCCGGTCAAGGCCGCGCTGGATGCCGAAGAAGCAGGCGCCGACGGCATCACCGTGCACCTGCGCGAAGACCGCCGCCACATCCAGGAACGCGATGTGTTGCTGCTCAAGGACGTGCTGCAAACCCGCATGAACTTCGAAATGGGCGTCACCGAAGAAATGATGCTGTTTGCCGAGCGCATCCGTCCGGCGCACATCTGCCTGGTCCCGGAAACCCGCCAGGAGCTGACCACCGAAGGCGGCCTCGACGTGGCCGGCCAGGAAGCGCGGATCAAGGCCGCTGTGGAGCGCCTGTCGAAGATCGGCAGTGAAGTGTCGCTGTTCATCGACGCCGACGAGCGCCAGATCGAAGCGTCGCGTCGCGTCGGCGCGCCGGCCATCGAACTGCACACCGGCCGTTACGCCGATGCCACCACGCCGACTGAAGTGGCGGATGAACTGCAGCGCATCATCGACGGTGTGAACTGCGGCCTCAATGAAGGCCTGATCGTCAACGCCGGTCATGGCCTGCATTACCACAACGTGGAAGCTGTTGCCGCGATCAAGGGCATCAACGAGCTGAACATCGGTCATGCGCTGGTGGCTCACGC
Source organism: Pseudomonas sp. LG1E9 (assembly GCF_003290225.1). Taxonomy (NCBI): domain Bacteria; kingdom Pseudomonadati; phylum Pseudomonadota; class Gammaproteobacteria; order Pseudomonadales; family Pseudomonadaceae; genus Pseudomonas; species Pseudomonas sp. LG1E9. The sequence continues at coordinate 1,903,676 of NZ_CP029983.1, forward strand.
GCTGTTCGTCGGTTTCAAAGGCGCAGTGGCCGAGATGAAGGCCCTGATCCTGGCCGCTTCCAGGACCTGAGCGAGCACACTATAAGATTCAATGGAGATCAACATGTGGGAGGGGGCTTGCCCCCGATAGCAGTGTGTCAGTCAGCCTACTCTTATCTGATGCACCGTAATCGGGGGCAAGCCCCCTCCCACATTTTTGATCTTCATCGCAGTCCACAATTCAGCTGTGCGGCAATGCGAAGTCTTACTGTTTAGCCGATGCAGGTGTATCGTATCTGCCCTTTGCAGGCCGTGCGCCTGTGGCAGATACGTGAGGTTGTTGTGTCCCGATCCTTTTCCCGTCGACAAATCCTGGGTGGTCTTGCAGGCCTGGCCGTAGTGGGCGTCGGTGCCGGTGGCGCCTACCGCTACTGGCTGGGGAAAGTCGCCGAATCCGAAGCGGGTCACGATTACGAGCTGATTGCCGCACCGTTGGACGTGGAACTGGTGCCAGGCCACAAGACCCAAGCCTGGGCGTTCGGCCCCTCGGCACCGGGTACCGAGTTGCGTGTGCGCCAAGGCGAATGGCTGCGGGTGCGCTTTATCAACCACCTGCCGGTCGCCACCACCATTCACTGGCATGGCATCCGCCTGCCGCTGGAAATGGACGGCGTGCCCTACGTCTCGCAATTGCCGGTACTGCCCGGCGAGTACTTCGACTACAAATTCCGCGTGCCCGACGCCGGCAGCTACTGGTATCACCCCCATGTGAACAGCAGCGAAGAACTCGGCCGTGGCCTGGTCGGCCCGCTGATCATCGAAGAACGCGAACCCACCGGTTTCAAGCACGAACGCACCCTCAGCCTGAAAAGCTGGCACGTCGATGAAGAGGGCGCCTTTGTCGCCTTCAGCATCCCCCGTGAAGCGGCGCGTGGCGGTACGGCTGGGCGGCTGTCGACCATCAACGGTGTGTCCCAGGCAGTGATCGACTTGCCCGCCGGGCAGATCACTCGCGTGCGCCTGCTCAATCTCGACAACACCCTGACTTACCGCATCAACATTCCCGACGTCGAAGCGCAGATCTACGCGCTGGACGGCAACCCCATCGAACCGCGCCCGCTGGGCAAGGAATACTGGCTGGGCCCGGGCATGCGCATCTGCCTGGCGATCAAGGCACCGCCTGCGGGTGAAGAATTGTCGATCCGTAATGGACCGGTGCGCCTGGGCACCTTCCGCTCGGTAGCCAACACCGATGCGCCCACCGAATGGCCGCCCGCGCTGCCGGCGAACCCGGTCGCCGAGCCGGACCTGGCCAATGCGGAAAAACTCAACTTCAATTTCGAGTGGGTCGGCTCGGTGTCGGTCAACGTCGAAAACGGCAAGCCGCCCAGCCTGTGGCAGATCAACGGCCAAGCCTGGGACATCACCGACAAGACCTGCGCCGACCGCCCGATAGCCAAGCTGGAGAAGGGCAAAAGCTACATTTTCGAATTGAAGAACATGACCCAGTACCAGCACCCGATCCACCTGCACGGCATGAGCTTCAAGGTGATCGCCTCGAACCGCCACAAGGTGATCCCGTATTTCACCGACACCTACCTGCTGGGCAAGAACGAGCGCGCCCGCGTGGCATTGGTGGCGGATAACCCGGGGGTGTGGATGTTCCACTGCCACGTGATCGACCACATGGAAACCGGCCTGATGGCCGCCATCGAGGTGGCGTGATGCGCCAGATTCGCCCCACGGCGATCATCGACCGCAGCCGCGACCAGGACTTTATGCGCGAAGCCCTGGCCCTCGCCGCCCAAGGCGCGGCACTGGGCGAAGTGCCGGTGGGCGCGGTGCTGGTGCAGGACGGCGAAATCATCGGCCGAGGTTTCAACTGCCCCATCAGCGGCAACGACCCTAGCGCTCATGCCGAAATGGTCGCCATCCGCGCCGCCGCCCAGGCCATCAGCAACTATCGGCTGGTGGGCAGTACGCTGTATGTGACGTTGGAACCGTGCAGCATGTGCGCGGGGTTGATCGTGCATTCGCGTATTGCGCGGGTGGTGTATGGCGCGCTGGAGCCCAAGGCGGGGATTGTGCAGAGCCAGGGGCAGTTTTTTACCCAGGGCTTTTTGAATCATCGGGTGTTGTTTGAAGGTGGTGTGCTGGCTGAAGAGTGCGGCACAGTCTTGAGCGAATTCTTCAAGGCCCGCCGAGCCAAGCCGCCAATCTAAAGAACACGGATGAGCAAATGTGGGAGGGGGCAAGCCCCCTCCCACATTTTGATCTCCACTTTTTCAGAGAGATTGGGGATTATTTCCTGGCGATGATCACCGCCCGCATAGGCGCCGGCAGTCCTTCAATCGTCTTGCTGTGATCCTCAGGGTCGAGGAAGTCGCTGAGCGACTGATACTTCATCCACTCCGTACCACGCTGTTCTTCGACTGTGGTCACGCTCACATCCACACAACGCACATCGCTGAATCCTGCGCGGCGCAGCCACAGCATCAGTGCTGGCACCGACGGCAGGAACCACACATTGCGCATCTGTGCATAACGGTCTTCCGGCACCAGCACCTGCTGCTGATCGCCTTCCACCACCAAGGTTTCCAACACCAACTCGCCGCCCTTGACCAGGGTGTCCTTCAGCGCCAGCAAATGCTCGATGGGCGAGCGGCGGTGATAGAACACGCCCATGGAAAACACCGTGTCGAAGCCTTCCAGGTTCGCCGGCAAATCCTCAAACGGGAATGGCAGGTGCCAGGCCTTGGGTTCGGACAGGTAGCGCTGTACCGCCTGGAACTGGCAGAAGAACAACCAGTTCGGGTCCACGCCAATTACGCTGTCGGCACCGGCACCGAGCATGCGCCACATGTAGTAACCGTTGCCGCAGCCCACATCGAGGATGCGTTTGCCCTTGAGGTCCAGGTGCGGCGCGACCCGCGACCACTTCCAGTCCGAACGCCATTCGGTGTCCACATGCACGCCGAACAGGTGAAAAGGCCCCTTGCGCCACGGGCACAGGCCTAACAATGCGGTGCGCATTTGCGCACGGGTTTCGTCGTCGCAGTCGGTGTCCAGCACCAGGTCGTTCAGCAAGTCGACGTTGCTGGGCATGATCTTCGGCAGCGCATCCAACGCACTCTGCCAGCGCTCCAGGTCGCCATGGCCTTTTTCCATTTTGCTGTCGAGCTGCGCTTGCAGCCCTTGGGCCCATACGGCCAGGGGAGTACCGACCAAATGGCGGGCGAGGGGGGACAGATCAATCATGGCAGGGCAATCAACGAGGCAAAGTTAAGACACTGGAACCACGGCACGACTTTCGAGAAGCCGGCCGCCAGCAGGCGCTCACGGTGTTCTTCGAGGCTGTCGGGCTTCATGACGTTTTCGATGGCGCTGCGCTTCTGGGCGATTTCCAGTTCGCTGTAGCCGTTGGCGCGTTTGAACGCGACATGCAGATCGGTGAGCAGCGCATGTTCTTCAAGGTCATTGAAACGCAGCTTTTCCGAGAGGATCAATGCACCGCCGGGCAGCAGCGACTGACGAATACGCGACAACAAGGCCAGGCGCTCGTCGGGCGCGATAAATTGCAGGGTGAAATTCAGCGCCACCACCGAGGCCGGTTGGAACTGCAACGCGAGGATGTCGCCGTCGATCACCTCGACCGGCAGCAGCTCCTGGAACATCGAGTCCTGGCCATTGAGGTATTCGCGGCAGCGCTCGACCATCGCGGCCGAGTTATCCACAGCGATCACCCGGCAACCCTCGGTGCGCACATGGCGACGCAGGGCTTGGGTCACGGCACCCAGGGAAGAGCCCAGGTCATACAGCACGCTACCCGGTTGGGCAAATTGCGCGGCCAGCACGCCGAGGTTTTCGACGATAGTGGGGTAACCCGGCACCGAGCGCTTGATCATGTCCGGGAACACCCGCACCACATCCTCGTTAAAGGCGAAGTCCGGCACCTGGGGCAGGGGCTGGGCGAATAGGCGATCGGGTTCTTTGCTCACGGCTGTTCCGGCGACGATGGGGGAAAGGCCGGCATTTTAGCCAAGTTGGCCCTCGTGTGCGCGGGTTGTCTGATGGAATGCTGATGCGGTGATCCCCCACTGGCCAAGCCAATAAGTAGCGATCAACAAATACGGCGCCGCCTCGAATGCCACCACGAAGCGATTGATACCGATCAGTGCGTCGGAAAACACAAACGACACCGCGCCCGCCGCCGCCAACACTGCCGAGCGTTTCGGCACGTCGCTGCCCAATCGTGCCAGCGCGCGCCAGAGCATGGCGCTGATCACCAAGGCGTAAACCACCACGGGTATCAGCAAGTCGCCGAGCCCATGGGAAATCAGGATGCTCAGCAGAATCGCGCCCACGCCCAGTGCGAGAGCCAATGGCAACAACGCCAAACGACGGCAATCGCTGAAGTAGGCTTTGAGGTACGCGAGGTGAGCAAACAGAAACGCGCCGAGACCAAAGATAAACAGGTCGCCCGGCCAGGCCAGCAACACATCGCCGACCAGGGAAAAAATCAGCCCCAGGCTGATCCAGCGTCGATAGTCGGTGGGCGGTGCGTCATGCAGCCAACCCAACAACGCCAATATCGGCAGCGGCTTGACCAGCAGACACAGCAACATCGCGTGGGTGCTCAAGCCGTAGATAAACGTGGCCGCGCCCATCAACGCAAGAATCAGCCAGGGCATATCAGTTCACCGTAATGGCGCAGTCGAAAGTCTTGGCCGGCTCGGCTTCCGGCTCCCAAGGTTGTTGGGAGGTCAGGCGCAAACGGCCCTGGCCGGCAGTAAACGCCTGGAAGCGCCAGGTGGATTGGCCGCCACCGCCGATCACACCGGACTCTGAGCTGCTGTATACCTCCGGGCTCAGCGCTCGCAGCACACCGCCGGCGGAATCCTGGATGGCCCAGCGGTAGCCGGTGGTGGGGTTACTGGGCAGGGTGAGGATCAGGTTTTGCCCGGTTTTAAGCTGGAGCGGGCAGGCGCTCTGGTTGTCCACGCTGACGTTTTGCTTGGGGGCACTGGCGCATCCGGCCAGCAGGGCAAGGCTCAAGGGGAGAAACAGGCGGGCAGCGGTCATGAAGGCTCCGTTAATACACGACGAAGGGGGAGCATAACCGAAGATGAGACAAGGTGTGACAGGAGGGAAATGACAGAAGTGAGTGTGAGCTTGCTTGTTGTGGTGAGCGGGCTTGCCGCGCTGGGCTGCGCAGCGGGCCCAAAACCGAACGCCAGGTTTTGTCTGACAGCGCGCAGCGTTTTTCAGGGACGGCTTCGCCACCCAGCGCGGGGCAAGCCCGCTCACCACAGAGGCCTTCACAGACGCTAGAAGTTTGTCAGAAGAGCACCTTCGCCACATCCGCAAAGCGCTTGGCAAAGTGCACCGTCATGCCTTCCTTCAGATAGTCCGGCAACTCTTCAAAACTACCGCGATTCGGCTCCGGCAGAATCAGCTCGTGAATCTTCTGGCGCCGCGCCGCGATCACCTTCTCGCGCACCCCGCCGATCGGCAGCACATGCCCGGTCAACGTCAGTTCGCCCGTCATGGCCACGCCTTTTTTCGGCGCTTGATTGCGCGCCAGGGATAACAGCGCGCTGGCCATGGTCACCCCGGCACTCGGGCCGTCCTTCGGCGTAGCGCCTTCCGGTACGTGCAAGTGCACGAAGGCTTCGTCGAAGAACTTCGGGTCACCGCCAAACGACTTCAGGTTGGAGCTGATGTAGCTGTAGGCGATTTCGGCGGACTCTTTCATCACCTCACCCAACTGCCCGGTGAGCTTGAAGCCGCGATTGAGCGTGTGGATACGTGTCGCCTCGATTGGCAACGTCGCGCCGCCCATGCTGGTCCAGGCCAGGCCGGTGATCACACCGGTGCCGGACAGCACTTGTTCGTTGCGGAACACCGGCATGCCGAGGGAGCTTTCCAGGTCTTTGTTGCCGATCTTGATCACCGACTTCGGCTCATCCAGCAACTTGACCACCGCCTTGCGCACCAGCTTGCCCAGTTGTTTCTCCAACTGGCGCACCCCGGCTTCGCGGGCGTAGCCGTCGATCAACGCGCGCAGGGCGCCGTCGCTGATGCTCAGGCTGTTTTTCGAGACCCCGGCTTTTTCCAGCTGTTTTGGCCACAGGTGGCGTTTGGCGATGGCGACTTTTTCTTCGGTGATGTAACCCGACAGGCGAATCACTTCCATACGGTCCAGCAACGGGCCGGGAATCGAGTCCAGGGTGTTGGCGGTGCACACGAACAGCACTTTGGACAGGTCCAGGCGCAGGTCCAGGTAGTGATCGAGGAATTCGACGTTCTGCTCCGGGTCGAGGGTTTCCAGCAGCGCCGAAGCCGGGTCGCCCTGGAAGCTCTGGCCCATCTTGTCGATCTCGTCGAGCATGATCACCGGGTTCATCACTTCCACATCCTTGAGCGCCTGCACCAGCTTGCCCGGCAGGGCGCCGATGTAGGTGCGGCGATGGCCCTTGATCTCGGCCTCGTCGCGCATGCCGCCGACGCTGAAACGATAGAACGGCCGGCCCAGGGACTCGGCGATGGATTTACCCACGCTGGTCTTGCCCACGCCCGGCGGGCCGACCAGCAGTACGATGGAACCGGCGACTTCACCTTTATAGGCGCCCACCGCGAGGAATTCGAGAATGCGGCTCTTGATGTCATCCAGGCCGGCATGGTGCTTGTCCAGCACCTTGCGCGCGTGTTTCAGGTCAAGTTTGTCCTCGCCATACACGCCCCATGGCACCGAGGTGGCCCAGTCCAGATAGTTGCGCGTCACGGCGTATTCCGGCGAGCCGGTTTCCAGGATCGACAGTTTGTTCAGTTCTTCATCGATGCGTTTTTTCGCCTGGGCCGGCAACACCTTGCCTTCCAGGCGCTGCTCGAACTGCTCCACGTCGGCGCTGCGGTCGTCCTTGGTGAGGCCCAGCTCTTGCTGGATAACCTTGAGCTGTTCCTTGAGGAAGAACTCGCGCTGGTGTTCGCCGATCTTGCGGTTCACCTCGGCGGAGAGTTCTTTTTGCAGGCGCGCCACTTCGACTTCCTTGCGCAGCATCGGCAAGACTTTTTCCATGCGCTTGAGCATCGGCACGCAGTCCAGCACTTCCTGCAGCTCATTACCTGTCGCCGAGGTGAGGGCGGCGGCGAAGTCGGTGAGGGGCGACGGGTCGTTGGGGCTGAAACGGTTGAGGTAGTTCTTCAGCTCTTCGCTGTACAGCGGGTTGAGCGGCAGCAGTTCCTTGATCGCATTGATCAGCGCCATGCCGTAGGCCTTGACCTCGTCGGTCGGCTCGGTGGGCTGGTGCGGGTATTCGACCTCTACCAGGTACGGTGGGCGGTGGTGCTTGAGCCAGGTCTTGATGCGCACGCGGGTCAGGCCCTGGGCAACGAATTGCAGCTTGCCGTTCTCGCGGCTGGCGTGGTGCACCTTCACCAGGGTGCCGTACAGCGGCAGCGCGGAGGTGTCGAAGTGACGTGGGTCTTCCGGCGGCGTGTCCATGAAGAACAGGGCGAGGGAGTGGTGGTCGGATTTGCTCACCAGTTCCAGCGTCTCGGCCCACGGCTCTTCGTTGACGATCACCGGCAGCACTTGCGCCGGGAAGAAGGGCCGGTTGTGAATCGGGATGATATAGACCTTGTCCGGCAGGTTTTGCCCAGGCAGGGCCAGGCCGGTATTGGACGAAGGGGTTTCAGCGTTTTCTGGGTCGGCGTAATCGTTGAGGTCGTAATCAGGGAATTCTTGCTGGTCGCTCATGGGGCACCTGCATAAGGAAGTATGGAGGTTAGATGGGGCGGGCCAGCAGTGGTTTCAATGGTGGGAGTGAGATAGCAACATATTGCATAAATTATCTGCTGCCATGCGGTCGATGTGGGAGCATTCAGCTGATTTTGTGCAGGTAGGCGGGTAGGGGTTGCTCCGGCAATACCGATAACACCTTCAACCGCTGCAACATCCGCTGGCGTGCCCGTTGCAAATGTTCGCGCAGGTTCAACGCCGCCGCATCAAACGCGCCATGCAGCAACAGCTCCAGAATCAAGCGATGTTCAGCCAACATCGCCGGATCAGCGCCGATCCCCAGCAAACGGTAGAAAATCCGGCTGATGATCATCGGGCTCTGGCCCTGGCGAATCAGTGCGGCGATCTTGCGGTTTTGCATCCCGGCCAGGCAGCGCTGGTGCAAGTCTTCCTCGATCTGTTCGATGGCTTCCAGGCTGCACTCGGCGCTGTCCTGGGCATCCAGTACCCGCCGCAACATCGCTTCAAGCATCTCGCGGTCGAGGTCCGGTGCGCTCTGGCGCAGGGCCTCGGGCTCCAGGCAGGCGCGCAATTCGTAATCTTCGGTGACTTCCCGTGCGGTCAAGGGCCCGGCCAGCCATTGGGAATAAGGCTCTTTTTCCACCAGGCCCCGGTCGCGCAGGCGCATCAGCGCTTCACGTACCACTGCGCGGCTGACCCCATAATGGTCGGCGGCGGCTTGTTCATCCAGGCGGTAATGGCCGAACGCAATGCAGGTGGACAGCGCCGCGCCGATCTCCTCGACGATGCGCTCACCCAAGGGCCGGGTGTCCACCAGTTCAGCCTCGCCGTTCAGGCCCAGATGCGCATGGCTCAGCGGCAGCCGCAGCGGCTCCATGGCCAGCCCCTCGGGGTTGATCAGATAACCTCGGCCGGCGAAACGGCAGATCAAGCCTTCGGCATGCAGCAGGTCCAGGGCCTTGCGCACCGGCACGCGGCTGGTGCCGAACAATTCGGCCAACGGCGCTTCCAGTAAAACCAGGCCATGCCGAGCGGTGCCGTTGACGATCGCGTCGCGCAACACTTGGTGAATCATCGCGTAACGGGAGGCCGAGGCGGACACTGCTTTCATTACGTTCCCTGGGGCTTGTAGGACGGTGGCCGGGGATTCTCTCATAAGTTGCACCTGTCACTCTGTGCTACGTCGCTGGCACTTTTTTGGGGCCTGAAAGTGACGGCTGTTACTTTTCTGCACCAAAATGTACTTATTAATAAAAGATACATTATTTCATTGAGGGCGACTCACGAACGCAACGCAAGACTTTTTTGCCCTTATCCAAACCATCTATCCCGCAGTTCTGGACGGAAAACCGCAATCAGCTCCACGAGGCAAAATAGAGACTGGCACGAAAGCTGCCTTTGTAAGATGTACATTTTATGAATATGTACGTTTTACGAGGTTTTCCTGATGTCAGACGCCACGTCAATGGCCGAGGATTTCGCCAGCGGTCGCAGCGACCCGGTGCAAGCCCTCGAACAGGCACTCGATCAAGCGAGCCGCTTGGCCAGCGTTTTCATTTCCCTGACCGCCGAGCGCGCCCGCCGTGAAGCCGAAGCGTCCGCTGCCCGGTGGCGCGCCGGCCAACCTTTGAGCAGGTTCGACGGTGTGCCCGTGGCCTGGAAAGACCTGTTCGACGTGGCTGGCAGCGTCACCACCGCCGGCGCGGCTTACCGGCGCAACGCGCCTGCTGCCTTGCTCGATGCGCCGAGCGTGGGCCTGCTGTGCCGCGCCGGGATGGTCAGCGTCGGCAAAACCAACCTCAGCGAACTGGCGTATTCCGGCCTGGGCCTGAACCCGCATTTCGGCACGCCGCACAACCCTCATGGGGCGAACCAAGCGCGTATTCCCGGCGGCTCGTCCTCGGGTTCGGCCGTGGCCGTGGCCGCCGGGATTGTGCCGATTGCCATGGGCACCGACACCGCTGGCTCCATTCGCATCCCGGCCGCCCTCAACGGCCTGGTCGGCTATCGCAGCAGCAGTCGGCGCTACAGCCGTGACGGCGTGTTTCCCCTGGCCCACACCCTCGACAGCCTCGGCCCGCTGACCCGCAGCGTGCGTGATGCGCTGGCCATCGACGACCTGCTCCATGGCCGCGCCCAGACCCACAACGCCCGCAGCCTCAAGGGTCAGCACTTTGTGTTGGCGCAGCAGGACGTCGAGCCTGCGGTGCGCAACAACCTGCTGCGCGCCGTGGCGCAACTCCAGGCCCAAGGCGCGCTGATCGAAGAACGTGAATGCCCGACCTTCCAGGCCACCCTCGACCTGATCAAACACCACGGCTGGCTCGGATCCTTCGAAGCCTTCGCCCTGCACCAGAGCCTGCTCGACAGCGCCGATGCCGAGCAACTCGACCCCCGTGTGCGCCGCCGCCTTGAAGCTGCGCGCACGTTGCCGGCCAGCCAACTTATCCACCTGACCGATGCGCGCCGCCGCCTGCAACAGCAACTGCTCGACGACCTCGACGGCGCGATCCTGATCACCCCCACCGTGGCCCATGTCGCGCCGCCACTGGCACCGCTGGAAGCCGACGATGACCTGTTCATCAGCACCAACCTCGCCACCCTGCGCCTGACCATGCCCGGCAGTTTGCTCGACATGCCAGGCGTCAGTGTGCCCAGCGGCCGCGACGCCCAGGGCCTGCCCACCGGGCTGCTGCTCAGCGCCCCGACGGGGGAGGACGCGCGGCTGTTGCGCGCGGCCTTGTCTGTCGAATCCGTACTCAACATTTAAGGAGACACATCATGGCTAAAGACATTCTCTGTGCATTCGGCGTCGACGTGGATGCCGTCGCCGGCTGGCTCGGTTCCTACGGCGGCGAAGACTCGCCGGACGACATCTCCCGTGGCCTGTTCGCCGGTGAAATCGGCGCGCCGCGCCTGCTCAAATTGTTCGAACGCTACGGCCTGCGCACCACCTGGTTTATTCCCGGCCATTCGATGGAAACCTTCCCCGAGCAGATGAAGGCGGTGGCCGACGCCGGTCACGAAATCGGCGTGCATGGCTACAGCCACGAAAACCCCATCGCGATGACGGCCGAGCAGGAAGAAATCGTCCTCGATAAATCCATCGAGCTGATCACCCAGGTCACCGGCAAGCGCCCGACCGGCTACGTCGCGCCGTGGTGGGAATTCAGCAAGGTCACCAACGAACTGCTGCTGAAAAAAGGCATCAAGTACGACCACAGCCTGATGCACAACGACTTCCATCCCTACTACGTGCGCAAGGGCGACAGCTGGACCAAGATCGACTACAGCCAGCACCCCGACACCTGGATGAAACCCTTGGTACGCGGCGAAGAAACCGACCTGGTGGAGATCCCGGCCAACTGGTACCTGGACGACCTGCCGCCGATGATGTTCATCAAGAAAGCCCCCAACAGCCACGGCTTCGTCAACCCGCGTCACCTGGAAGAAATGTGGCGCGACCAGTTCGACTGGGTCTACCGCGAACACGAACACGCGGTGTTCACCATGACCATTCACCCCGACGTGTCCGGCCGCCCGCAAGTGCTGTTGATGCTTGAGCGCCTGATCGAACACATCCAGAGCCATGCCGGCGTGCGCTTCGTCACCTTCGACGAAATCGCCGACGACTTTATCCGCCGCCAGCCGCGTACCTGATCCCAACCCAAGCAGCCCCCACCTCCCGAGGCGCGATTATGTCCATCTACAACAAGCTTGACCTGACTGGCTGGAAACCCCGGCAACTGACGTCCCAGGAAGTGCGCTTCGCCACCTGGATCGCGTTTTTTGCCTGGGTGTTTGCGGTGTATGACTTCATCCTGTTCGGCACGTTGTTGCCGGAGATCGGCCGACACTTTGGCTGGGGTGAAGTGGAGCAAGCTGAAATCGCGACCTGGGTGGCGGTGGGTACTGCCGTGGTTGCCCTGGCCATCGGCCCAATCGTGGATAAATTGGGCCGCCGTAAAGGGATTATTTTCACCGTGGCCGGCTCTGCGCTGTGCTCGGCGCTGACGGCCATTGGCGGCGCGTGGGGCAAGTCGCCGCTGATTCTGATCCGTTCGCTGGGTGGCCTGGGGTATGCCGAGGAAACCGTCAACGCCACTTATTTGACCGAACTGTATGGCGCCTCGGAAGACCCGCGCCTGACCAAACGCCGCGGTTTCATCTACAGCCTGGTGCAGGGCGGCTGGCCGGTCGGTGCGTTGATCGCCGCCGGTTTGACCGCGTTGCTGCTGCCGATCATCGGCTGGCAGGGCTGCTTCATTTTCGCCGCGATCCCTGCGGTAGTGATCGCGATCATGGCGCGCAAGCTCAAGGAGAGCCCACAGTTCCAGATCCACCAGCGCATCAGCGAACTGCGTAAAAGCGGCGCGGTGAAAGAAGCGCAGAACGTCGCCGTGACCTACGGCGTGGATTACGACGAACACAGCAAGGCTGGCCTCAAAGCGGCGTTCCGTGGCCCGGCCCGTCGCGCCACGCTGGTGATCGGCGCGGCGCTGCTGCTCAACTGGGCAGCGATCCAGGTGTTCAGCGTGCTTGGCACGTCGGTGATCGTCAGCGTGCACCACATCTCGTTCGAGAACTCGTTGATCATCCTCGTGCTGTCGAACCTGGTGGGTTACTGCGGCTACCTCAGCCATGGCTGGATGGGCGACAAGATCGGCCGCCGCAACGTGATCGGCCTGGGCTGGATGCTCGGCGGGCTGTCGTTCGCCGGCATGCTGTTCGGCCCAAGCAACATGGCCATGGTGGTCGGGCTTTACAGCCTGGGCCTGTTCTTCCTGATCGGGCCGTACTCGGCGGCGCTGTTCTTTATCAGCGAAAGTTTCCCCACCAGCATCCGCGCCACCGGTGGCGCAATCATCCATGCCATGGGGCCGATTGGTGCAGTGGTCGCAGGCTTCGGTGCGACCCAAGTGTTGTCCGCCGGCAGCGACTGGCAGACCGCTGCGCTGTGGTTCGGCGCGTTGCCGTGCTTCCTGTCCGGCATGTTGATGTTTGCCGCCCGCCATGTGCGTCCGGAAACCGTTCAATAAGGAGCCATTGATGAGTCGTAAAGTTGCCTTGATTACCGGTGCCGCCAGCGGCATCGGTCAAGCCCTCGCCGTGGCCTATGCGCGCAGCGGCGTGGCAGTGGTGGGCGGGTATTACCCGGCCGACCCGCACGACCCGCAAGCCACTGTCGACCTGGTGGAACAGGCCGGTGGCGAATGCCTGATGTTGCCGCTGGACGTGGGCGATACCGCTTCGGTGGACGCCCTGGCCGCACAGGCCGTGCAGCACTTCGGCCGGTTGGATTACGCGGTCGCCAACGCCGGCTTGCTGCGTCGCGCGCCGCTGCTGGAGATGACCGATGCGCTGTGGGACGAGATGCTCAACGTCGACCTGACGGGGGTGATGCGCACCTTCCGTGCGGCGACGCGGCACATGAAGGAAGGCGGCGCGCTGGTGGCGATTTCCTCGATTGCCGGTGGCGTGTACGGCTGGCAGGAACACTCGCACTATGCCGCCGCCAAGGCCGGTGTGCCGGGCTTGTGCCGGTCGCTGGCGGTGGAATTGGCGGGCTTGGGCATTCGTTGCAATGCGGTGATCCCTGGGTTGATCGAGACGCCGCAGTCCCTGGACGCGAAAAACTCGCTGGGGCCGGAGGGCTTGGCGAAAGCAGCGCGGGCGATTCCGTTGGGCCGGGTAGGGCGGGCGGATGAGGTGGCGTCGCTGGTGCAGTTTTTGACCAGTGAGGCGTCGAGTTATCTGACCGGGCAGAGCATCGTCATCGACGGCGGCCTCACTGTGCGCTGGCCTGACTAACAGGTGTACTCGATCAAAATGTGGGAGGGGGCTTGCCCCCTCCCACATTGGAAGTGGTTTTTTTCAGGAGTTTTTGCATGAACCAACTGACTAACCGCCGGGCCGTGATCACTGGCGCTGGCAGCGGCATTGGCGCCGCCATCGCCCGTGCCTACGCTGCCGAAGGCGCGCGGCTGGTGCTGGCCGACCGCAACGCGGCCAGCCTCGCCGAAACCGCGATCACCTGCCGCAACCTCGGCGCCGAGGTCTTTGAATGCCTGGCCGATGTGGGCACCGTCGAAGGCGCCCAAGCCAGTGTCGACCGTTGCGTCGAACACTTCGGCGGCATCGACATTCTGGTCAACAACGCCGGCATGCTGACCCAGGCGCGTTGCGTCGATCTGTCCATCGAAATGTGGAACGACATGCTGCGCGTCGACCTCACCAGTGTGTTCGTCGCCAGCCAGCGCGCCTTGCCTCACATGGTCGCGCAGCGTTGGGGGCGGATCATCAATGTGGCCTCGCAACTGGGCATCAAGGGCGGCGCCGAACTGACTCACTACGCAGCCGCCAAGGCCGGCGTGATCGGCTTTACCAAATCCCTGGCGCTGGAAGTGGCCAAGGACAATGTGCTGGTCAACGCCATCGCCCCCGGCCCGATTGAAACGCCTTTGGTCGGCGGTATCAGCGACGACTGGAAGCGCGCCAAGGCCGCCGAACTGCCCCTGGGCCGCTTCGGTTTGGCGGATGAAGTCGCGCCCACCGCCGTGCTGCTCGCCAGCGAGCCGGGCGGCAATCTGTTCGTCGGCCAGACCCTGGGCCCGAACTCCGGCGACGTCATGCCATGAGTGAGGTGTAGCCATGTGCGGACTCTGCGGATTGCTCGGCGAAGACCTGCACTGGAGCGACCCCCTGGGCGACGAATTGCCCCGGCGCCGCGAGCGCCTGCGCCGTATTGCGGCGATCAACCAGGTGTTGGCGGTGTTCCGGCTCAAGGTCGAAGACTTCCAGGGCGCTTCCTATCTGCTGTTGGGCGCCACCGGCAAACAAGCATTGGCGAGCGGCCTGGATCAACTCTGGCAAGCGGCCGAAACCATGCTCGGCCGCCCGCTGGACCCCCTCGATGCCCGGCTGTTGGATCACCTGGAGTCCGCCCCATGAGCATCGCCCTGAATGTCATCACCGGCTTCCTCGGCAGCGGCAAGACCACTTTGCTCAAGCGCCTGCTGCAAGGCGAAAGCCTTGGCGATACCGCACTGCTGATCAATGAATTCGGCGACGTCGGCATCGACCATCTGTTGGTCGAAGAAGTCGCGCCCGACACTGTTCTGCTGCCCAGCGGCTGCGTGTGCTGCTCGATCCGTGGCGAACTCAAGGACGCGCTGCTCGGCCTGTTGCAACGCCGCGAGCGTGGCGAAATACCTGCGTTCAAACGGGTGATCCTGGAAACCACCGGCCTGGCCGACCCGGCGCCGATCCTCGCCACCCTGAACAACGATGTGCAATTGCGTGGGCGTTTTCACATTGGCCTGGTGATCACTCTGGTCGACGCCAGCCACGCCGCCCTGCAAGAACGCCTGCACCCGGAGTGGCTGGCCCAGGTGGCGGCCGCGGACCGTTTGCTGCTGAGCAAGACGGACCTGGCGGGCGACTGCGAGCCACTGCGGGCGCACCTGCGGGCACTCAACGCCGGCACGCCGATCCTCAACACCCATGACATCCACAGCGGCGATCAACTGCTGCTCGGCGAGGGCCTGCGCAGCGCCGAGCCGACGGTGGAAGTCAGCCGCTGGCAACTGCATCAAACCACCAGCGCCACCCACGGCGCGGCGCAAGTGTGCAGCCTGACCTTCGACCAGCCGCTGGATTGGGTGGGTTTCGGGGTGTGGTTGTCGATGCTGTTAAGATGCCACGGCGAACGAATCCTTCGCGTCAAAGGACTGCTCAACGTGAACGCCAGCAACGCTCCCATCGTCATTCATGGCGTGCAGCACTGCCTGCATGCCCCGGTCCATCTGCCTGCGTGGCCGGGCACGGATCGGCAATCGCGCCTGGTGTTTATCCTGCGCGGCCTGGACCCGGCGCTGCTCCGGCGATCCTTTGAGGCGTTCTCGCGGCGGTTCGCCGGATGATCACCCTACGTGTCCTCGGCACCTCCGTGACCTTGCTCGAAACCTTGCGCGTTCGGGCTGAACAGGAACTGGGCATTCGGCTGATCTACCAGGTACACGACGTCGAACAGGCCCAGCGCATTGCGGTGATGCAGCCCGACAGCTACGACCTGTACGACCAGTGGTTTCACAACGTCGACTTTGTGTGGCCGGCCCGTGCGATCCAGCCCATCGATACACGACGCATCGCGCTGTGGCATGAGATCAACGACCTGCCCAAGCGCGGGCGCCTGTCCTCCAGCGACCGCCTGGGCAGTGGCAGCGTGCCCAGCGAGCGCTTATTCGTGCAGCACGACGGCAGCCTCGGCAGCACCGTCACCGAACGCATCAGCATGCTGCCCCTGACCCACAATGCCGACAGTTTCGCCTACCGCCCCGAGCGTCTGCCCGAAGGCTTTTGCCACGGCAACGAGAGCTGGGGCTGGCTGCTGGACCCGGCCTGGCGCGCACGCACGGCGCTGCAAAGTGACGCCGCCATCGGCGCCCTGGATGCCGCGCTGGCGGTGCAGGGCGCAGGGCTGGCCCGTTTTAACGACATCGGCAACATGAGCATCGAAGAGATCGACGTGTTGGCTGACATTCTGGTGCGCAAGCAGAAGGAGGGGCACTTCGCGGCGTTCTGGTCCGACGATGAAGAGGCGGCGCAATTGATGCTCAGCCCGAACGTTGATATCCAGAGCCTGTGGTCGCCGACCTTGATGCGCTTGCATCGCGCCGGGGTGAAATACCGCCTGGCCGTGCCCCGCGAAGGCTATCGCGCCTGGTTTGGCGGTTTGTCGCTGTCGCGCCATGCCCAAGGCCCGGTGCTGGATGCGGCCTATGCCTACCTCAACTGGTGGCTGTCCGGCTGGCCCGGCGCGGTCATGGCCCGCCAGGGTTACTACATCGGCAACCCGGCGCGCAGCCGCGATCACCTGAGCAGCGCTGAGTGGGATTATTGGTATGCCGGGAAGGCTGCTCGGGAAGAGTTGTTGGGGAGTGATGGGTTGCCGTTGATTGATGTGGGTGAGGTGCGGGACGGGGGGTCGTATGAGCAGCGGATGGGGCATATCGCTGTGTGGAATTCGGTGATGGATGAGCACAACTACCTGGTGCGCCGGTGGGGGGATTTCATGCGGGCGCGCTGTGTTTGATTGAGTGGGCTGGGTGATCGCTCGGATAAAAAATGTGTGCCCCACCACTCGGTGCCTCGCCTAGGCTCGGCATGCCCGTAATCCGACATTGATTTGGGGGGCCGCCGCCACGCGCCATCCATGGCGCAGGGCGGCTAAACCGGCATCCCTGCCGGTTTACCCCCCAAATCAATATCGAATTCCGGCCATCGTGGTTGACGGGGCGATTCCCGATCAAAAGCAAGAGCGCGGCGGCCTTAGAGCCGACCGGTGTTGTGTCGGATGTACTGGGTTAAAAATGTGGGAGAGGGCTTGCCCTCGATAGCTGTGGATCAGTCACAGCTGCATCAGCTGACACTCCCCCATCGGGGGCAAGTCGAATCGTCGCACCGCCCCTCCCACATTTTGATCTCCATATATCAGATAGATCTCAGACTGCTGTAGATCTGCTTTAGATCTGCTTTTGCTCTTGCTCTTACATCCTTTTCGCTGACGAAGTCAGCGGTCTTTTGATCTGCGCTTTTGATCGTGATCTTGATCTTAGGCGCCCCGTTAAACACGCTGGCCGAACGCAGGCTTGAATCCGTGGGTAACCCGGCAGGACGCCGGGTTAGCCGCGCTGGGCCAAGGATGGCCCATCGCGGCGGCCCACGGATTCAAGCCGGAGTGAGGGCACACCGAGCCTAGGCGAGGTGCCGAGTGTTGGGGCAAGAGCCCTTTGGTTACTTTGGGGCTTTTCCAAAGTGACCCGCCGTAAGGGCGGAACCAATATCCGCCATCACCCAAATAACGGATATGCCCACACTCAACCCCAGGGTCGCCAATAAACCGCCACCCAACTCCCCGATTTTATTGGATGCACTCCCCCCAACTCCCAGCTAATCTCCTCAAACCAAATACTCACTCCAAATAGATGTTTTTTTGACGCCGGGTCAGCTGTCGCAAGGAATGCACATGACACAACGACGTAGTGGCAGAAAGCGGCGAACACTGCCAGAGGGCACCGCCATGACGTGGCGCCATACGTTCCAAACCCGTATCGCCGGGGTGCTGGCGTTGCTGCTGCTGGTGGTGGTCGCCGCCACCTATTTCGCCGTCAAGGCCGCCACCACCCGCGCGGTGGAGAACCAGGCACAGGTCCAATTGAAAACCGGAACCCAGGTGTTTGAACGCCTGCTGGACCTGCGCGGCCGTCGCCTGCAATACGGCCTCGGTTGGCTCACCGCCGACGGCCCGTTCAAGCAGGCCGTGGCCGAAGGCAAGACGGTGCCGATTCTGGCCGCGCTGCGGCGGCATGGTACCGGCATCCGCTCCAGCGAAGTGTTTGTACTGGGCCCGGAGGGCAAGGTCGTGGTCAGCACCTTGCCCATCTTTACGCGCGGGCAGCTTTTTCCCTATGACAACGCCTTGCGCCAGGCACGGCGCAACGGCTTGCAAATGCTGATTGTGGCCCTGGACGGGCGACCTTACTTGCTGGTGCAGGATCAAGTACTCGATCCATTGCCCATCGCCCGCGTCGTCATGGGCTTTCCCATGGACCAACTGTTTGCCAATGAACTGCGCTCCATGAGCAACCTGGAGGTCTCGTTCCTCAGCGTGCAGGGCGGCAAGCCTGGTCCCTTGTTCAGCACCCAGCCTGAGGCTTATCAGGCCGCCATCCTCAGCCTGCTGCACGATGCGCCGCTGAACCCGCAGGCGCAGATCCAGTCGTTTTACGGTCAGCGCGTGCTCAGCCGAGTGTTGCCGCTCGCCAACTCCGGTGACGGCGACGACGTGCGCGTACTGCTGCAAAGCCCGCTGGACCACGCACTGGAATCCTTTGCGCCACTGGATCGGCAGTTCCTCGGGATTGCCCTGGCGGTGCTGCTGGTGTCGTTGGCCGGCGCGTTGTTCCTGGCGCGGCGGGTGTCGCGCCCGCTCAACGCGCTGGTGGAGGCGGCCGGGCGCATCGGCGCGGGTGACTACCGCACGCCGGTGCGGGTGCGCAGCCACGATGAATTCGGCCTGTTGGCCCGTGCCTTCAATGCCATGCAAAGCGGCATCGCCGTGCGCGAGCGGCAACTGGCCCATAACGCCCTCCACGACCCACTGACCGGCCTGCCCAATCGCGCCCTGGCAATGGAGCGCCTGGGCAGTGCGATCAGTGCGCGGCGGCCGGTGGTGTTGCTGTATCTGGGCATCGAGAACTACCGCGTCATCAACGAAGGCTTCGGCCCGCAAGGCGTGGAAGAGATGATGCGCGAAGCCAGCCGGTGTCTGTCCATGAGCCTGTTGGCCAGCGACACGGCTGCACGCATCACCGGCAGCGAATTCCTGTTGCTCCTGGAAAACACCGAGATCGACCGCGCCGTGGCCCGCGCCGACCGCCTCTACGCGCTGCTCACCGAACCCCAGCGCATCGGCAGTCACGAAGTGCGCCACGAGGTCAGTATCGGCATCGCCGCGTACCCCGCCGACTGCCAGCACGTGGAAGAGTTGATCAGCCGCGCCGCGATTGCGCGCCACGATGCAACGACGCTGCCCGGCTATCTGCAGGTCTACCAACAGGACCGCGACCTGGCACACCAACGGCAGATCAGCCTGATCCGCGACCTGCGTCGTGCGGTCGTCGAAGGTCAGTTGTACCTGTGCTACCAGCCCAAGCTCGACCTGCTGCACGGCCAGGTACGCCAGGCCGAAGCCTTGCTGCGCTGGCAGCACCCGACGCTGGGGCTGGTGTCGCCCGCCGAATTCATCCCCCTGGCCGAACGCACCGGCAGCATGGGTGGCCTGACCCAGTGGGTGATTGAAGAAGCGATTCGCCAGATCGGCGAATGGGCGCAGCGCGGACTGCCTATTCAGCTGTCGGTGAATATTTCGGTGGACGACCTGGCCGATGATGAACTGGCGGTCCGTGTCACCACTTTGCTGACGCGCTACAACGTGCCGGCCCAGCAACTGATTTTCGAGATCACCGAAAGCGCGATCATGCACAACCCGCAGCAGGCCCTCAGCGTGCTGGAGCAACTGCGCGACTGTGGCATCAGCCTGTCGGTGGATGACTTCGGCACCGGCTATTCGTCGCTGGCGCAATTACAGCGTCTGCCGGTGCAGGAGTTGAAGATCGACCAGTCGTTCGTGCGCAACCTCGACAGCGCCACGGGCGATGGTGTGATCGTGCGCTCCACCATCGAAATGAGCCACAACCTGGGGCTTAAGGTGGTGGCCGAAGGCGTGGAGTTCGAGCCGAGTCTCAAGCTGCTCAAACAGTGGAACTGCGATACGGCCCAGGGCTACCTCATCAGCCGGCCACTGAATGCCATGGCGTTCGAGAGGTGGATGCGCTGCGAGCACGCGCAGGTCTGATGACCCGCTGCTACAGTTTCTATGGTCCAGGCCGATAGGCTTTACAAGGCTTGACCGTTTGCACAGTTATTTACCGACCAACGGTCAAGTATCCAGCGCTATTGAGTGATGGCATTATGCCTTGATTGCGGCATCATGACCGCACATCGCTGTGCCAAGGCTGGCCGCTCATTTTCCATTTTTTGCGGATCGACCATGGCCCGAATTTTTCCTTCGATCTCCCTGATGCTGATGCTGGCGGGCTCTGCCTCGGCGGCCACGCTGGACCTGTCGTTCAAGCAGGCCGATGGCAGCCCGGTGGCGGATGCGATAGTCACACTGCAAGGCCCGCCCGCCGCATCGGCCGGCGTGCTCACGGCCAATATGGACCAACGTGGCCAGCGCTTCGCCCCCCATGTGCTGGCGGTCCATACCGGCACCCAGGTGCGTTTCCCCAATAGCGATAACATCCGGCATCAGGTGTATTCCTTTTCTACGGCCAAACGTTTCGAATTGCGCCTGTACGAAGGCACGCCCGCCGAGCCGTTGCTGTTCGACAAACCCGGCGTGGTGGTGCTCGGCTGCAATATTCATGACTGGATGCTCGGCTACATCTACGTCACCGACGACCCGCACTTTGGCGCCAGCAACGCCCAGGGCCAGGTACGCCTGGAGCAGCTGGCGCCCGGTGATTACCACGCCACCCTGTGGCACCCGCAACTGAAGGATATGCAGCCGTTGGACGGCGGCACCTTGCACGTGCCCGCCGCAGGCCTGAGCCACAACGTAGTGCTGGCCCTGGAGCCCGCGTCCGAAGACCTTCCGCCCACGCCAAGCGCCTTTGGTGATGCCTTCAATCGAGCTGCCCGTGAAACTGCGCAGTAGTTTCCAGGCGCGCGTCGCCAGCGTCCTGATCCTGCTGTTGCTGGTGGTGATCGGTGCGCTGTATTTCAGCGTCAAGGCAGCCACCAGCTCAGCGGTGCGCAGCCAGGCGCTGGCCCAGCTGGATGTGGGGGCGCGGGTCTTCGAACGCTTGCTGGACGTACGCGGTCGGCGCCTCGCCGACGGCGTGCAACTGCTCGCGGCCGACTTCGGTTTTCGCGATGCCGTGGCCAGCGGCGACTCGGCGACGATGCGCTCGGTGCTGCTCAATCACGGCAAGCGCATCAACGCCAGTGACATGATCCTGCTGGGCATGGACGGCAAAGTCCTGGCCAGTACTCTGAGCGAAGTGCCCGAAGGCTCGACCTTCACCTATGACCAGTCGCTGCGCGAAGCCCGGCGCAATCGCCAGGCCATGCTGATCGTGCCGCTGCAAGGCAAGCCGCACCTGCTGGTGGAAGCCTCGGTGCTGGCGCCGCTGCCGATTGCGCGGGTGGTGATGGGCTTCAGCATGGACGGCGCGTTCGCCGGTGAATTGCGTTCGTTGAGCAACCTGGAAGTGTCGTTCCTGGCGATCGAGAAAGACCAGCCTGGCGAGTTGGTTACTACCCAACCCCAAGCGCTGCACGAGAGCATCCAGGCACTGATGCAGGGCGATTCCACGCGCCGAGGCGTGTCCACCACCGATCACCTGGAACAGAGCTTCCTCAGTCAGTCGCTGGTGTTGGCCAGCGATGAAAACGGCAAAGTCCTGGCCTTGCTGCAGAGCCCGCTGGACGCGGCGATGCAAGCCTTTGTGCCGTTGGATGAAAAGATCCTGGTCATTGCGTTGGTCGCGTTACTGGCGTCGCTGATGGGTGCCTTGCTGCTGGCGCGTAGCGTGTCGCGTCCGGTACAGGCATTGGCGTTGGCGGCCGAGCGTATTGGTCAGGGCGATTACCAGACGCCCGTCGCCCTGGCCCGCAGCGACGAGCTGGGCTTGCTCGCCAGTGCGGTCAACTCCATGCAAAGCGGCATCGCCGAGCGCGAACAGCAGCTTGCCCACAATGCCTTGCATGATCGCCTCACCGGCCTGCCGAACCGCGCACTGGCCATGGAGCGCCTGGGCAGTGCCATTGCGTTGAATCGACCGGTCGCCTTGATCTACCTGGGCATCGACAACCTGCGTGCCGCCAGCGAAACCGCCGGGCCGGATGCAGTGGACCAATTGCTGCTGGCCGTCTGCCGTCGCCTGGAGGCGGTACTGCGTCCTGGCGATACCCTGGCGCACCTGATCGCCGACGAGTTTCTGCTATTGCTCGAAGGCGCCGGCAGCGACGAGGCGGTGGGCATGGCCGACAAACTCCAACAACTGTTGCTGCGCCCCCAGCGCATCAACGGCCATGACTTGGCGCTGGACTGTCGCCTGGGTATCGCGGCATTCCCGGCCGACGGTGAAAGCCCGCACACCCTGCTTGAGCGTGCGGCCATCGCCATGAAAGACGCCGCGCAAATGCCCGGTCGCCTGCAAATCTACGAGCACGGCCGTGACCTGGCGCACCGTCGCCAGATCACCCTGATCCGCGACCTGCGCCACGCGCCTAACCAGGGCCAGTTGCTGCTGCATTACCAGCCCAAGCTGGACATCCGCCAGGGCACCGTACGTCAGGCTGAAGCCCTGTTGCGCTGGCAGCATCCGCAGTTCGGCATGGTCTCGCCGGCGGAATTCATTCCCCTGGCCGAACGTTCCGGCAGCATTCAACTGCTGACCCACTGGGTGATCGAAGAGGGCATTCGTCAGCTGTGTGAATGGAACCGCCGTGGCCTGTACCTGCAGTTGTCGCTGAACATCTCGGCGGACGATTTACTCGGCGATGAGCTGGCCCACCGCGTCTCGGCGTTGCTGCGTCGCTATGGTTTGCCGGCGGAGCAACTGGTGTTCGAAATCACCGAAAGCGCAGTGATGCGTGAGCCGGAAAAAGCGCTGAAAGTCCTGCACCTGCTGCGTGATTGCGGCATCAGTCTGTCGGTGGATGACTTCGGCACCGGCTATTCGTCGCTGGCTCACCTCAAGCGCCTGCCGGTGCAAGAGTTGAAGATCGACCAATCCTTTGTCCGTAACCTCGATGAAACCAGTGAGGACGCGGTGATCGTGCGTTCCACCATCGAGATGAGCCACAACCTGGGCCTCAAAGTGGTCGCCGAGGGCGTTGAATACGCCCACAGTCTGCGTCTTCTGGAGCGCTGGCAGTGCGACACGGCCCAGGGTTACCTGATCAGCCGGCCCTTGAGCGCCGACGCTTTCGAAGCCTGGGTGGCGTTGCCCCTCAGTGCGCAAACTTCCCTGGTTCATTGAGTGGCTGACGTGCGTTTTTCTCTATTGCTCGGCTGCCTGGCCGCCCTGACTGTGCAAACCACCCTGGCCGATAACGGCCGCCTGATCGCCACCGGCGGTGCCAGCAGCATCGAGGGCACGGCGGGCGGCGGTATCACGCCGTGGGCGGTACTGGCCGGCTACGGTGAACAGCACGAATGGGGCGCGACGGCGTTCGCCACCACGGTCAACCTGCCGGACTATCGGCTGGACGTGGCGGGGCTGGCGCTGGCCTATGACAACCGCGTCGAAGTGTCTTTCGCCCGCCAGCGCTTTGACCTTGGCAGCCTGGTGCACAAGCTCAATCTGCCGGAAGACAATCTTGGCCAGGATGTGCTCGGCGTAAAGGTGCGCCTGTTCGGTGATGTGATTTACGACCATTTGCCCCAGGTGTCCCTCGGCCTGGAATACAAGCACCAGACCAACTTCGACATCCCCAGCCTGGTCGGTGCCAGGCGCGACAGCGACGTGGAAGGCTACCTGGCCGCGAGCCGTTTGTTCATGGGCGCCGCGTTCGGCTACAACGTGCTCGTCAACGGCAGCCTGCGCTACAGCCGCGCCAACGAAACCGGTCTGCTAGGCTTTGGCGGCGACCGCCGTGACAGTCGCAGCCTGCTCAAGGAAGGTTCGGTGGCGCTGCTGTTCAACCCGCGCTGGGCGGTGGGCGTGGAGTACCGCGAGAAACCCGACAACCTGTCGTTCGCCGGCGAAAGCGACTGGGCCGATGTGTTTGTCGGCTACTTTCCCACCAAGCATCTGTCGTTTGTGCTGGCCTATGCCCGGCTTGGGGAGATCGCCACCTTGGATAACCAGAACGGCACCTACCTGTCGGTGCAAGGGAGTTTCTGATGCGTTTCCTACCGATCGCCCTGGTGCTGCTGCTCAGCGCCTGCGCCCAGCAACCGCCCAAGGACGACAGCCTGTACCGCGACCTTGGCGCCATGCCCGGCATCACCCGGATTGTCGAAGGCATGCTGCTCAACATCGCCCGGGATGAGCGCATCGTCGAACGCTTCCGGCGCGTCGATATCCAGCGCCTGCGCAACAAATTGATCGAACAGTTCTGCGTCGAAGCCGGCGGGCCGTGCACCTACACCGGCGACAGCATGGCCGAGAGTCACAAGGGCCAGAACGTGAGCCGCAGTGACTTCAATGCGCTGGTGGAGGATTTGATCAAGGCGATGGACAGCGAAGGCATTGCGGTGCCGGTGCAGAATCGGTTGATTGCCCGGTTGGCGGTGATGCGTGGGGAAGTGATCGAGCACTAGTCACCTGAACACCACATATTGATCTGTGTTGTTTATGAAAAAGGCGGCTACCTGTTTAGGGTAGCCGCCTTTTTTTACCGCCGATAAAGCTTAATCCGGCAGTTTAAACGCCATCACATAGTCACCCTGCTTGGTACCCAGGGAACCATGACCACCCGCCACGACCAGCACGTACTGCTTGCCGTCCTTGCCGGTGTAGGTCATCGGTGTGGTTTGCGCGCCGGCTGGCAGGCGGCCTTCCCACAGTTGCTTGCCGTTTTTCACGTCGTAGGCACGCAGGTACTGGTCGAGGGTGCCGCTCAGGAAGGACACGCCACCGGCAGTGGTGAAGGTGCCGCCCAGGCTAGGCACGCCCATGCTCAGCGGGATCGGAACCGGCGAGCTGTCACGCACGGTGCCGTTCTTGTGCATCCAGATGGTTTTGTGGGTGGTCAGGTCGACCGCCGCCACATAACCCCACGCCGGTGCCTGGCACGGCAGGCCCATTGGCGACAGCATGGCTTCGAGGATCACACCGTACGGCGCGCCTTTGTTCGGCTGTACGCCTTCGGTTTCGCTGACGCGAGGGCCTTGCTTGGCGATGTCGGCGGCTGGGATCAGCTTGGACTTGAACGCCATGTAGCTAGGGTTCACGAAGGCGATCTGGCGTACCGGGTCGACGGAAATACCACCCCAGTCGAACACACCGAAGTTACCTGGGTAAACGATCGAGCCTTGCAGCGATGGCGGGGTGAACGCGCCGTCGTAGCGCAGGGATTTGAAATCGATGCGGCACAGCAGTTGGTCGAACGGCGTCACGCCCCACATGTCGCGCTCTTTGAGCGGCGGCGGCATGAAGTTCAGCTCGGACTTCGGCTGGGTAGGGGAGGTACGGTCGCCCGCGACTGCGCCTTGCGGCACGGCCACTTCATGGACCGGCACCACCGGTTGGCCGGTTGCACGGTCCAGCACGTAGATGCTGCCTTGCTTGGTCGATGCCATGACGGCCTGCTTCACGCCGGCGTCGGTCTTGATGTCGATCAGCGACGGCTGCCCGCCCACGTCCATGTCCCAGAGGTCATGGTGAGTGAACTGGAAGGTCCACTTCACGTGGCCGCTGTCGATGTCCAGGGCGGTCAGGCCGGCGGAATATTTCTCGGAATCGTCGGTACGGTCGCCGCCGTATTGGTCGGGCATCTGGTTGCCCATCGGCAGGTAGAGCATGCCGAGTTTTTCATCCACGGCGAACATGGACCACATGTTCGGCGAGTTGCGGGTGTAGGTCTTGCCTTCGGCCAACGGGGTGGTGTCGTCCGGGTTGCCGCTGTCCCAGTTCCACACCAGCTTGCCGGTGTGCACGTCGAACGCGCGGATCACGCCGCTTGGCTCGTCGGTGGAGACGTTATCGGTCACGTGACCACCGATCACAACCAGGTTCTTGGTCACGGCCGGTGGCGAGGTGGAGTAGTAACCGCCTGGGGCGAAGCTGCCGATATTGGCACGCAGGTCGACCTGGCCTTTGTCGCCGAAGTCTTCGCACATCTTGCCGGTGTCGGCGTTCAGGGCGATCAGGCGGGTGTCGGCGGTCGGCACGAAGATGCGTTTAGGGCAGGCATTCGGCGCGGCGGCCGGGCTGGCGCTGCCGGTCGGGCTCTGCTCGGACGCGTAGGCGGCGTCATCGTGATACGACACGCCACGGCAGGTCATGTGCGCCCAACCCTTGAAGTTCTCAGCGCCCTGGCTGCTGATCTTCGGATCGAAACGCCAGATTTCCTTGCCGGTGTCCGGGTCCAGGGCAATCACCTGGCTGTGCGGGGTGCACACGTAGAGCATGCCGTTGACTTTCAGCGGGGTGTTTTCCGCGGTGGTCTCGCCTGGATCGTTCGGGCCAGGGATGTCGCCGGTGCGGTAGGTCCACGCCGGCACCAGCTTGTGGGCATTCTCCGGGGTGATCTGCGCCAGCGGCGAGTAACGGTCACCGAAGGACGAACGACCGTAGGAATTCCAGTCGCCATCAGCCTGGGACGGCGCAGCATTGGCCATGCCCGGCACCGCGTCGCGGTCCAGTTGGCCTTTGATTTCACCAGGGTTGGTGAACTGGCTGGCGAGGGCGGCAGCGCCGGCCAGCACCACGGCCACGCTCAGCGCTCCAGTGCCCAGCGGGGCAGGTTGGCCACGCAGCAACGGACGACGAAACCACGGCAGCAACATGACGATGCCCAGGGCGAACAGCAGCGCCAGGCGTGGCACCAACTGCCACCAGTCCAGGCCGACTTCCCACAATGCCCACACGGTACTGGCGAACAGCACCAGCGCGTACAGACCCAGCGCCGCACGGCGGGTCGCCAGCAGCAGGACGCCGGTGAGGGCGATGCCGATACCGGCCAGCAGGTAGTACAGCGACCCGCCGAGCATTGTCAGCTTGATACCGCCGGCCAGCAGGGCCAGGCCCATGATCAGCAGCAAGACGCCTAGCAACCTGGGCAGCAGGCGGCTTGGGCTTGAAGCACCATCAGTGCTCATAGTGTGTTTCTCCGTGACGTTGGAATAATTGTGTAACCCCGTGCTTCACTCACTGTAAATGACGATTCGGCACAGGCTTGGTTCAGCGTTAATTCGGTTTTTCTGAGGATCGGGAGGGTTATCCACAGGCCGGCGATTTATCCTTGGGCGCAGCTCGGTGTAAGACAGCGCTGTCTTGATGGCTAGGAATATTCAGCAAGATGGGGTCGACCGGGAGATGAAACGTTTCAGGTTGTTGCGAAGGATAAAGCGCGGAGGCCTTTAGAGAAAGCCTGAATCGCAAGATGCATCATTTCAGATTTGGTAACAGTGACGAAGTGTCGCTGCAAAAATGAATGTGGGAGGGGGCAAGCCTCCTCCCACAGGAGATTTCCAGTGTTTTTAGAAGCTGGTGCGCAGGCCCACTTGCACGCTCCTGCCCGGGGCGGGCGCCACATCGCGCAGGATCGAACTGGCATAGCGCACGGTCTGGTTGGTCAGGTTTTCACCGTTCACAAATGCCAGCCACTGGCTGCCGCCCATGTTGAAGTGGTAACCCGCGCTCGCGCCCAAAGTGGTGTAGCCATCGGTGCCGCTTTCGTTATCCGGTACTCGGCCCTGGCCCGCTGCGTGTTCCACGTCGATGCGCGCCTGCCAGCGGTCAAGTTCCCACAGCAGGCCGCTGTTCAAGCGCAGCGGCGCAATGCGCGGCAAGGCTTCGCCGGTATCCAGGTTGGTGGCGCGGGTGTAGTCGCCCGACAACTCCAGGGCGAATTTGCCGTAGGCGCCTTCGCCGAGCTTGATGTGATCCTGTGCCTCAAAGCCGGCGAAGCGTGCACGCACGCCGGAATATTCGTACTCGGGAATGCCACCCGCGTCTTCTTCACCGTCATCGTTCAGCGTACGACCGGTGCCCAGCAGGCCGATGTAATTGGAGAAGCGGCTGTAGAACACGCCGAAGCTGCCTTTGTGGGTGCCATTGTCAAAGCGCAGGGCCAGGTCGCTGGACACGGCTTTTTCTTTCTTCAGGTTGGCGTCGCCCAGTTCATAGGTGCCGGTGGCGACGTGGGCGCCGTTGGCATACAGCTCGTAGAAGGTCGGCGCGCGCTCGGTGTAGCCCAGGGTCGCGGCCAGGGACCAGATCGGCGTCAGCGTATACACCGCGCCCGACGACAGGCTGCCGGCGGTGAAGTCGTTGGATGTGTCGGCACCGGCAAAACGTGCGTTGCCCTTGGCGTCCGGGTCGACGCTGGTGTGTTCCAGGCGCCCGCCGAGGCTGAGCTTGAGGCGCTCGGTGGCCTGCATTTCTTCAAGGATAAACAGCGCGCCGGCGTTGGTATCGGTCTGCGGCACGAAGGCTTCTTCACCGAGGGCCGAAAATTCGTTGCGGGTTACCTGGGCGCCCACCACGCCGTTGAACGGGCCGATGGGCTGGTGACGCGCTTCCACGCGGGCTTCATAGCCCTTGTTCTTGAAGATCGTGCCGGTTTCGCCGCCTTCGATTTCGCGGTGCTCGTAGTCGGTGTAGCCCGTGTCGAGTTTCACCGAGGTGAACGGGCCTTGCAGGTTGCGGATCTCGGACGCAAAGGCGTAGTGATCCTGCTTCATGCGGATGCGCACTGCCTGTTCGGCAGGCGAGCCGTAGTTACTGTCGTAGCTGCTGTAGGACAGCCCGGCATAACCGTCATCCCAGGTGTAGGAACCGCCCACCGCGCCGCCGTCCTGGCGCCCGTCGCTGTTGCCCAGGCGCCCGTTCTTGCCGGGGCCGTCTTCGCTGTCCGGTGCGTGGCGGCTGCGGGCCTGGCCTGGGATTTTCAGGTCGTTGAATTCCCGCGCATTGGCGTCCAGGTGCAAGGCAAACGTACCGTTGCCGGCTTCCAGTTTGCCCGCGCTGCTGCGGGTGGTGTCGGCGCCGCCGTAGCGCAATTCACCGGCACCGTGAATGCCTTCGATGGCCTCGGTGGGGATGCGGTTGTCGAAGGTGTTGACCACGCCGCCGATGGCGCTGCCGCCATATAGCAACGCGGCCGGGCCACGCACGATTTCAATGCGTTCGACGTTGACCGGGTCCAGCGGCACCGCATGGTCATAAGACAGCGACGAGGCATCCAGCGCGCCCACGCCGTTGCGCAGGATGCGAATGCGGTCGCCGTCCTGGCCACGAATGATCGGCCGGCTGGCGCCTGGGCCAAAGTACGAAGACGACACGCCCGGCTGCTTGTTCAGGGTTTCGCCAAGGCTGCCTTTTTGTTGCAGGGTCAGGTCGTCGCCTTCCAGCACGGTGGTCGGTGAGGCGAGCTGCTCGCTGCCCAGCGGGTTGCCGGTGATGACTTGGGGTTGCAGTTCCAGGGCGTGGGCTTCGGAGCAGATCAGCAGGGCGGCGGCAAGCGGGGTCAAGCGCCACAGGGAAGAGAGGGACATCGGACATTCCTTGGCAAAACGACGAAAAGATTTGAAAGTTATGGTTACAATATAACATCTCTTTTTCGTGATCCACGGGAACTTTTTATCAGTGGGTGGGCGGGGTGATAAGGTGTGCGCCTTCGTGATTACTTTTTTCATAGGCCCGGCATGACCGCGACAAGCAACGACCCCCTTCACGGCGTCACCCTGCAGCACGTCCTCACTACCCTGGTGGAACACTACGAATGGGAAGGCCTCGCCGAGCGCATTGATGTGCGGTGTTTCAAGAGCGACCCGAGCATCAAGTCGAGCCTGACGTTCCTGCGCAAAACGCCGTGGGCGCGGGAAAAAGTCGAAGGGTTGTACGTCAAGCTGATGCGCACCAAACGCCCGCTGGATTGAACCCATGAAGCGGTTTATAGCGGCAGCGGCACTGGCCGGTTGGATGGGGTTGGCGACTCAGCAGTACCTGATTTTCTATTCGCGCTGGGAAGCCGGCGCCAGCCTGCTGGGCGGGCTGATCAACTTTTTCAGTTTCTTCACGGTGCTCACCAACACCTTGGCGGTGGTGGTATTGAGTCATGCCCTGGTCCAATCGGATTCAGCGGCGAAGCGGTTTTTTCTCAGGCCGGCGATCAGCAGTGGGATCGCTGTGAGCATCCTGGTGGTGGGGTTGGCGTACAGCCTGTTGCTGCGGCATTTATGGCAGCCCGAAGGCTTTCAGTTCATCGCCGACGAACTGCTCCACGACGTGATGCCGGTGCTGTTTTTTATCTACTGGTTGCGGTGTGTGCCCAAGGGTACGTTGCGCTTCAAGCATATCGGCGCCTGGGTGCTGTACCCGCTGGTGTATTTCGCTTATGCGCTGCTGCGCGGGGATTTGCTCGGGCAGTATCAGTACCCGTTCATTGACGTCGGCACCCTCGGTTATCCACAGGTGTTCGTGAATGCCGGAGGGATTCTGGCGGGGTTTGTGGCGATTGCGGTGGCAGTGGTGGGGCTGGATAAAGTCATCAAGCCCCCTACTTGATTCAATCTTCTTCACTGCCTTCGGCGCGCCAGTAACCGACGGCCTTGAGGAACTCTTCATTGACCTTGTGGGTGTCCAGCAGCACCCGGCGTACCTGGCGCGACAGCTTGGTTTCGGTGGCGACAAAGCTGTACAGCGTGCCACCGGGCAGCGTCAGGTTCTGCACCACTTCCAGCAGGGTGTCCTGGCCGCGCACCACCCATATCACGTCCACATCGGCAGCACTGCGCAGCGTTTGCTGCTCCGCGGCATTTTCGATCTCGATCACCGCCAAGACCTTGCGGCCCGCCGGCAGTTCTTCCAGGCGGCGACCGATGGCCGGCAGCGCGGTTTCGTCGCCGATCAGCAGGTAGCTGTCGAAGATATCCGGCACGATCATCGAGCCGCGCGGCCCGCCGATGTACAGGCGCTGACCGACTGCGGCTTGTGCGGCCCAGGTCGACGCAGGGCCATCACCGTGCAGCACGAAGTCGATGTCCAGTTCGCCGATGCCCAGGTCATAGCGGCGCGGCGTGTAGTCGCGCATGGGTGGTTGCGGGCCGTCGCCCTTGAGGCTGAACGTCGGGCTTTCCAGGGCATCCCGTTCGGCGGCGGTCTGCGGGAACAGCAGCTTGATGTGATCGTCACTGCCCAGGCTGATAAAGCCTGCCAGCTCCGGGCCGCCCACGGTGACGCGGCGCATGCGCGGCGTGATGTCGACCACGCGCAGTACGTCGAGGCGGCGCAATTTGATTTCGTGGCTAACGCGATGGATGACTTGCGTATTCATTGGGCTTTCCCGTCGGCAATGGCTTGGGCGGTGCTGTTGAGCAACGCGGCGACACGCTGGATTTCTTCCGGGCTCCAGCGCCCGTGGTGCGAATGCAGAGCGTGGCGCAGGTTATGCACCGCCTCATGGATTTGCGGCGGGCGGTCATGGCCGCGCAGCGAGCGTTTGCTCACATCCATGCGCATGCGGATACCCTCAAGGGCAATCGCCTGTTCGCTGATGAAGAGACGACCGGCGTCGGTGATTGTGTAGCGTTTTTTTCCGCCCTCGGCGTCGCCCGTGATCAATTCGCTTTCTTCAAGAAAGGTCAGGGTGGGATAGATCACTCCAGGGCTGGGGCTGTAGGCGCCGTCGAACAGGGCTTCGATCTGGCGGATCAGGTCGTAGCCGTGGCAAGGCTGGTCGGCAATCAGCGCCGGCAGCAGCAGTTTCAGGTCGCCCGGTGCGAAGACGCGGGGGCCACGCCCGCCGCGTTCACGGCCGGGGCGTTTTTCGAAGCCGTCGTGGCTGTCACCGTGGTCTCGGTGGTGATGAGGGTCTCTCATTTCTGTGCGCTCTCTTTGCAGGTTTAGACATAACGTAAGATATATCTTATGGTTTGGGTATGCCTGGGCGACCAACGGTCATTCGCCTAGGTGCATGGGGCAAGTGCAGTGCAACTTTTAACGTTTGCGCTATAACTATTGATTAGAGTTGCTGCTCTAGTTTTTTATGCAGTGCTTGGCCGGTTTTTATTATCTTTGTGGTACTGTTCTTACAGGCTATTCAAGTTGTTTTAGTGTCGGGTAGTTGTGTAGTACAAATCTTACGGATACTTTTAAAGTTTTGGCAAATTGCCATAAAATTCACGCAAGCCGCGTAGTGTAAGGGCTACGTGGTTATGGGAAGTTGCTGGCATATTTGAAATTGAAATCGGTGGATCATACCTGGGTGTTGTGCTGACCACTTGCGGGCAGTCATGACTCTCATTGCAGGTTGATTTTGTTTATTAACGTCAAGTTCAACTTGTGGTGGTTAATCCAATACCCAAGAAACAGGTATCCACCATGTTCAAGAAGTTTGTGATTGCTGCCCCCCTGGCCGTTCTGGCACTGAGTTCGTCGGTTGCATTCGCAGCCGGCGAGGCCAACCACACCGTCAACATCAAGGCCAACATCCCGACCACCGTGTTCCATGCTCAGCCACGTGATCCCAACTTTGGTCGGGACGAAACCATGAGCTACAACCTGGTGAGTGGTGAGCTGGCACCGTTGACCGCCATCTACGACCTGAAGAACACCAACGGCTCGGTCCACGCTTATATCGAAGGTGGCCCGGCGGTGTTGTTCAACGGTACCCCTGCACAAAACATCCCGCTGACTACCACCCTGCACGGCGTGGAGCTGGATGGCACGCCAAAAGAAGTGGTGAACGAGGCTGATTCGACCCCAGGCGTCGGGGCTCAACTGCGCATCGCGGCCGCCAAGCCTACGGAGACCCAGCGCGGTGCCTACACCTCCGCCGTGGCGCTGGTGTTCGACGCCGTACTGCCAACGCCTGCTCCCTGATGGCGTAAGTGCCCGATGAGCCTTGCGCTCTCGGGCATTGGCGCTCAGGCCGGGCTTCTGTCCACCGGGAGTCCGGCCTGTTTATCACTTTGTCTCTTGGCTCTCAGAGTATTGCTTTCATGTTCCCGATGACGCCCATCGCGGTTGCGCTTGCGCTAGTGATTTGTACGAGTGCCTTGGCTGCGCCGACACCCATCGCCGTGACGCCCGCCAACTTGCTCACCCAGTCCCAGGGTTTGCCGGCGGGGTTTGTCGACCATTTCTTTGATGTGCCACTGGCTGTGCGGGTCGATCTTGATCAGCAATTGCTGGGAGAGGCGCTGATTGTCCTGTCCCGCGATGAGCGCGTGACGCTGCTTGAGTTCACTGAGTCGGGCGACAGCAAGGTGCCCGCCGCTACCCGTGATACCTGGCAAGGCTTGCTGGAAAAGGGCCTGCCCCTGGGTGCGTGTACCCAATCGTGCCCGCAGCAGTTGGTGTCGATGCACTACAGCCTGGAAAGCTCGCAGTTGTCGATCATCACCCAAAACGTCGAACGCACCGGTGATGCGCCGCGTTACTACCAGCAGCCCGAAGGCGGCAGCCGGGGCCTGATCATCAATAATCAGCTCAACCTCAACGGCGGCCAGGACGAAGACCTGGGCGGACGTTATGGCTTGCAGGCCAGTGCCAGCCTGGGTAACTGGACCCAGGTGTTCAACCTGCAACTGGCGCGCCAGAGTGGCGACGAAGAGCAACTGCGCCACGCGATCCATGAGCTGTATACCCAGCGTGAACTGGAAGGCCAGTTTTTGCGCCTGGGGCATTTCACCCCCAATTCCGATGGCCTGACGCGGCAGTTGCGCAGCTTTGGCGCCAGCCCCGACACGGCGCTGGGTGTCATGTATGGCAGCTCTGACAGCCTGTCCATCAACAGCGGCAAAGCCAGCGTGTACCCGATCTACGTCACCGCCAACCGCCAGGCCGCCGTGGAGATTTACCGCAATGGCCTGCTGATCAACACTCAGGCGGTGTCGGCCGGCTTGCAGACGTTGGACACGCGCCCCTTGCCCGGTGGCATCTATGAAGTGGAGGTGCGCCTGGTGGAAGACGGCCTGACCGTCAGCACCACCCAGGAGCTGGTGTACAAGCCCAGTAACTGGCGCAACGCTGATGATCGCTGGCGCTACAACGTGTTCGCCGGGCGTGAAACCAAGTTGTTCAGCAACTGGGACGAACAGGCCAGTGGCGCGATCACCGCCGGCGCCTCCGTCAACTACCTGGTGCATCCACGGGTAATTCTCGGTCTGTCGGCCCGTGAAGTGCGCGAGCAATTGCAATATGGCGGCTCGGCGGACTGGACAGTAGCCAGCAATACCAGTCTCTACGCCAATGTCTACCAGACCCGCGAACACGGCACCGGCATGGACCTGCAAGGGCTCTATAGCTTCGGCGCCACCAACCTGGTATTCAGCCACAACCGCAGTTGGCTCGATACCCGCGACACCTACGAAACCCTGCCGGACGGCACCCGCCTGCGGCGCAATACCTTCGTGGGGCAAACCAGCAATTCGGCGCTCTCGGTGAACCACCATGTCGACACCAAAAACTCATGGAACGTGCGGCTGTCCCACAGCGAAGGCAATACTGAGGGCGCAGGCGTGGACCTGGGCTGGAGCCGTCGCGATACCTTGATGGGCAGCGACGCCAACTGGCGGCTTTCGGTGTTCGACCGTCCCGCCAGCGCCGGCACCGGTAACGAGCGCAATCGCGGCGTCGACCTGAGCCTGAGCCTGGCCCTGGGCAGCGATGGGCGGCAAATATCCGGCAGCATCGGCAGCCGTACCGCCCGTGAAGGGGGGCGCGATAACAACGCCTCGGTCACCTACCGCCAGGACCTCAACGGTCATGTACTGCAAAGCGTCTCGGCCACGGCGATCACCGACACCTACGGGGTGGGGCTGTCCGGCATGGCCAGCTTCGACACCGATGTGGTCAGCGGCGACGGCTTTGTCCAGCGCAGCTCGTTCAACGGTGATATCAGCGGCGGCCTGAACCTGAACAGCACCTTCGTTGCCGGCGCCGACAAGATGCTGCTGACCAGCCAATACCAGAGCAACGGCGCGGGCATGATCATCGACGTCGAGACCGACCTGGACAGCATTGCCCTGCGCGCCGATGACTTCAGTGGCGGCGGCGCGATCCTGCGGCCTGGGCGCAACTTTGTGCCGGTGTCGGCCTACAAGAGCAGCACCGTGAACTTCGACTTTGAAGGCAACCATCCACCGGCCGCCAACATCCAGCCGGCGCGCGCCACGTACCACCTGAACAAAGGCGGGGTGGACTACCGAAAAATCACCGTGATGAAAACCGTCAGCGTGCTCGGGCGCCTGCTCGATGCCCAGGGGCAGCCGCTTAGAGGCCACCACGTGATCAATCACGCCAGCCGTGGCGTGAGCGAAGCGGACGGGTTTTTCTCGATGGAAATGAGCGCCAGCGCGCCGACGCTGGAAGTGCGCTACCAGAACCAACTGCTGTGTCAGTTCCGCCTGGACCCGGCCACCACCGCCAATGCAAACGATGTGTTGATGATCGGCGACCTGCGTTGCACGCCGGACACCCTGGCTGAAAACACGCTCAGCGCGCAGACCGCCGGTTGAGTGCCATGACGAGACAACCACGATGAAACGCAGCAATACAGTGATCACACAGATCGGGGCGATGGGCGCGGCGCTGTTGTTCAGTTTGTCGGCGCAGGCTGCGGTTCAGGAGATTCGGGCGACGTTTGTCCCGGATCCGTCTAACCCGATGGTCAACCGCTTTGAGAATAAAACGCCCCAAGGGGGTGTCTGCGTCTCCTTCATGCCTGCACGTTGCAAGGCGTTGGGTATTTTCAGCCTGAGGCTTCCAGGGCTTTCGTTCGTTACGAAAGAGGCGATTGAAGCTAATCATGAAAATCCCCGGCAGGGGTTCATGCTCACCCTACCTTCAGATTGGCGGGATGTGGAGGTGCGCCACAGCACAGGTGAGACGGAAGTCGTCCAGATACGCATTGCCGGTATCGGTGGCAGTTGGAACCTTTCTTATCCACCCGGGGTGAGTGCCTGGGCCCGGCCTGGGGCTAGCTGGCAATCGATGTGGCAATCGGCACCTGCCCCCTGCATGAGTACCAATTTCCTGGCGGCGGGTGCCTCTTATGCCCAGTTTTTCTGGTTGATGCCCGAGGGGGCCGGGGCTTGTGCAAGAACGCCGTCGCTGACGATTCCTTACTTCCGTTGGAGTGGCATTGACTATGTATATGAACTGCGTACCCCCAATCCGTTGAGCATGCGCGCCGGTGAGTACCGTGGCTCGCTGTCTTACTCCATTGGGCGGGGGATGGACTTTGATATGGGGGATGCGCTGATCCCGAGTATCGACACGGTAGCCCTCAACTTTGTCCTGAGCGTGGAACACGCCCTCAAAGTCGACATCCCCCCCGGCGGCAACCGCATCGAACTGATCCCCGAAGGCGGTTGGCAAGCCTGGCTCAATCGTGGCCGCACACCGGCCCGGTTGTACCGCGACCAAACCTTCAAGATCGGCGCCAGTTCGCGTTTCAAGATGCAGTTGGAGTGCTCGATTGTCATGGGCAACACCTGTGGCTTGCGCAACGGCACCGGCGATGAAGTGCCGGTGCAGGTGGCCGTGACCCTGCCCGGCGGCATCGACGGCCAGGGCGACCAGGCGGTGCGCAGGCGCCCGCTGCGCCTGGATGGCAGCGGTACCGAACTGTTCCAGCCGCTGTTCTACGTCAACGACCGGCCCGGCACCCTGCACTTTGAAGTGTTGCGTGACGACATGGCCGAAATGCTCAATCGGCCGGGCAGTACCTACTCAGGTGTGGTGACCGTGATTTGGGATTCGCAGGTCTAGAGCGGCCACGATCAATCAATGACGAGACAACTCACGATGAAACGCAGCAACACATGGATCAAGCAATTGGGGGGCATCGGCGCAGCGCTGTTGTTCAGTACATCAGCGGTCGGTATCACCCGGGAAATCACGGCGGTATTCAGGCCGGACCCAGCTAACCCGATGCAGAACAAATTCGAAAACACCACGCCTCTGAGCACGGTCTGCGCAAACCATATGCCCTCCCGCTGCAAGCAATTGAATATTTTCAGTCTCAGGGCGCCTGAGTTCCGGGCGAGAACGAATGCGCCGGTTTTGGCCAATCATGAGGATGAGCGGCAAGGGTTTATGGTGAAGGTGCCATCCGACTGGCGGGACTTACAGGTCACACATGTCATGACCGGTGAGACCGAAACAGTCCAGATGCGTATGGCCGGTATCGGTACGCCATGGGACGTTCCACGTCCTCCAGGAGTCAGCGCATGGGCGCGGCCGGGTCAGTCATGGCAGTCAGTATGGGCGAACGCTCCGAGCCCATGTGTAAGTACCGGCTTCCTGGTGGCCAGCACTAATGCTGCTGCCTATTTTTGGCTGGTGCCCGAAGGTGCGGGAGCGTGCAGCCGAAAAACTGCGCAGGATCTTTCTTATATAAACCTTGCACAGATGGAGTACGCCTACGAAATCAAGACCCCTAACCCATTGGGTATGTCTTCGGGGCTGTACCGAGGAAGCCTCACCTATTCGATGGGCCCCGGCGCGGACTTTGATTTTGGCGATGTGGTCATTCCCGTGCAGAACGCTATTACGTTCAACTTTGCCTTGAGTGTCGAGCACTCCCTCAGGGTCGACATCCCGCCCGGCGGCAATCGCATCGAACTGATCCCCGAAGGTGGTTGGCAAGCCTGGCTCAATCGCGGCCGCACACCGGCCCGGTTGTACCGCGATCAAACCTTCAGGATCGCCGCCAGTTCGCGTTTCAAGATGCAGTTGGAGTGCTCGATTGTCATGGGCAACACCTGCGGCTTGCGCAACGGCACTGGTGATGAAGTGCCGGTGCAGGTGGCCGTGACCCTGCCCGGCGGCATCGACGGCCAGGGCGACCAGGCGGTGCGCAGACGCCCGCTGCGCCTGGATGGCAGCGGTACCGAACTGTTCCAGCCGCTGTTCTACGTCAACGACCGGCCCGGCACCCTGCACTTTGAAGTGTTGCGTGACGATATGGGCGAAATGCTCAAGCAGCCGGGCAGTACCTACTCAGGTGTAGCGACCGTGATGTGGGATTCACAAATTTAGGTCGGCCCCGCAACAACGGCGGGCCAGGCCCGCCGCATTCAATCAATGAGGTGGAGTAAACATGAAGCGTGCAGTGTTATGGATCGGGTTGTGCCTGTTGTCGCTCACGGCCCATGCCGGGCCGCAGATCAATGTCGGGGTGGTGTACGACTAC
Source organism: Pseudomonas sp. LG1E9 (assembly GCF_003290225.1). Classification (NCBI taxonomy): domain Bacteria; kingdom Pseudomonadati; phylum Pseudomonadota; class Gammaproteobacteria; order Pseudomonadales; family Pseudomonadaceae; genus Pseudomonas; species Pseudomonas sp. LG1E9. The sequence continues at coordinate 1,941,867 of NZ_CP029983.1, forward strand.
CTGGAGGGTGAGCGCAGCTCATACCTCAAGCGTGTGTTCAACGGCGGCACCAGCACCGCGTTCGTCAAGGTCAATGTGCTGGAGATTGTCTACAACGAGGACGGCACCTCTAAAGAGGTACCGGTTGGTTCGCAGGTGGACGATAAAGGCGTGACCACCAACCGCGATGGCCTGATGGCCAGCCCGGCGCGCTTGATCGTGCCGGTGAACGGGCGCCAGGGCACACGGCTGTTGTACATGGGCGCGCGGGACAAGGAGCGCTATTTCCGCCTGCGCTTTATCCCCGTGGTGCCGGAAAAAGACGACAACTTCGGGATCAGCTCTGAGGAACAGGCCGAATACAAGGATGACCTGGCTGCCGGGATCAACGTGATGACCGGCTACGGCACGGTGTTTTTCGTGCGCCCCAAGGACACCCGCTTTGATACCCAGATCAATGAAACCCCGGATGAGTACCGACTGCGCAACGCCGGTAACAGTGTGGTGGTGCTGGACGAGTTTCATGACTGTTCGGCGAGCAATGCCACCGACTGCGTGCCGACTACCAAGCACCACATCCTGCCGGGACGCCAGTTGAAATTCGAGAAAAAACCGGGCCGGCGCTACAACTTCGTATTGGTTGAAGGGCAGGGCAAAAAACCGCTGAAGTTCGAAAAACGTAACGGGTGATCATGATGTTCAAGCAACTGACAAGACTCGCTGTGCTGGCCGCCTTGACGGTGGTTGGCACACATGCCGGAGCGATTCAGGAGCGCCATTCCTTTGATGTGTCGGTGACGATCCCGGTCCACGAGGCTTATGTACTGCCATCGGAGCCCGACTGGATGGGCCAGGACCAATTGCTCGCCTGGAACCTGGTGACCTCTGAACTCAGTCGCCTGCGCAAGAACTTCGACGTGAAAAATATCAACGGCGGCGTTGCAGCCCGCTTGGGGGCTGAGCCTTACCTGTTCAATGGGCGCAACCGCATCGACTTGCAAGTGCTGTTCAACCGGGTGCCCTTGACCCTGGACGCCACTGAAGTGGTCAATGCCGATGACGCCCGCGTAGGGCGCCGTGCCGAATTGGACATCGCCGCGATCAAGCCCGAAGGCGGCTACCGGGGCGGGGATTATTACGGCACGGTGCATCTGGTGTTCGATTTCCTGGCGCCGTAATTAAACAACGCTTAAAGGCTGACACAGAACCCTGTGGTGAGCGGGCTTGCTCGGCTACTGTGACGTTTATTGTGTCGTGGATACTTGGCACAAGGTCTGCCCGCCGGGTTGCAGATAAGGTGTCAGCCAGGGGGCCATGCCCTTGAGGACCTGTACGGGCAGTGCGGAGGTGAAGGTGAACTGTTGCGCCGAACTGCCCGGCACAAACGCGGTCAGCGTGCCGAAGTGCTCCTCGCCGATGTAGAACACGAAGGTGGCGGTGCGGTTGATCGATTTGGAACTGAGCAGGCGCCCGCCGGCACCGATGGCTTCTATGCGGTTGTCACCGGTGCCGGTCTTGCCGCCCATGATCAGCGGCGTGCCGTCCGCCAGTTTGAAACTGCCGGCCACGCGTTTGGCGGTGCCGTCGTCCACCACTTGGGACAAGGTCGAGCGCAAGGCGCTGGCGACTTCACTGGGCATCACCCGTTTGCCCTTGTCGGGGTTGTTCACCAGGCGGGTGTCATAAGGCGTGCCAGCGGCGAAATGCAGGCTGTCGATACGCACGGTCGGTTGGCGCACGCCATCGTTGAGGATGATTCCCACCAATTCCGCGAGGGCTGCGGGCCTGTCGCCCGAACTGCCAATGGCGGTGGCCAGGGACGGTACCAAGTGGTCGAAGGGATAGCCGACGGCTTGCCAGCGTTGATGAATGTCGAGGAAGGCTTCGATCTCCAGCATGGTGCGGATGCGGCTGTCGCGGGCGCTTTTGTGGCGGCTTTTGAACAGCCAACCGTAGACTTCCTGACGCTCGTGCTCGCTGGCGGCGACGGCCTGGGTGAAGGTGGCGTCGGGGTGGTTGAGCAGGTACCCGAGCAGCCACAGGTCCAATGGATGGACCTTGGCGATATAGCCTTGATCCGGCAGGTCGTAGGCGCCGGGGCCGTAGTCGTTATAGAGCTTGGCCAAGCGTTCGTCGGTGAGTTTTTCCGGGGCTTTGGTGGGCAGATGGGCGCGCACGAATCGGTTGAAACTGTCCTGATTGGCCTGCGGTAGCAGGTATCGGTGCACCGCCGCCAGGCGCATGGCGGTGGGGTGCATGCTGTCGAGGAAGGTGTCGAGCCGGGCCTGGGTGTCTTTATTGCGGTAGCGCTTCCAGAACCGCAGCAGGAAAGTGGTGCCCTCGCGGTCGGCGAACTGGGCCAGGTATTCCTGGCGACGCGGGTCGTTGTCATCCTTGAGCAGCTCGGCGCTGTTGTTGGGGCCTTGATAGGTGCTGTAGCGCACCAGGTCACGCATCAGGCGAATGAACGGCAGGTTGATCGACTCACGCAGGGCCTCACGCAAGGTGGGGTTGCGCCCGTTGTCTTCGTTGCGAAAGTTATTGAAGTGATGCAGGCCGCCGCCGGTAAAAAAGCGCTCGCCGGGGCTGGCCGAATACTGCCGGTTGAGCGCCGCATCGAGCATCTTCGGCAGGCTGCGGTCGCTGTTTTGCGCCAGGTAATCTACGGCCCAGCGCGATAGGCGATCCTGCTCGTCGACGCTGACGGTTTTCAGCGCGGCGGGGGTCTGGTCGGCATAACGGTCGTGCAGCTCGCTGATGATTTGCAGGTAGGTGGTGAGCACCCGCAGCTTGGCGGTGGAGCCCAGTTCCAGCTTGCTGCCTTCGTTGATGTCGAAGGGTTGGTCGGTGTTGTCAGTTTGTACCCGTACCCGTGCGCCGTCGGCGGTCATCTCATAGAGGGTGAAGCTGTAGCGCACTTGCGAGGTGCTGGCGGGCGTCAGCAGGCGCGGGCCGAGCAGGCCGATCTGGCCGGCGAAGGCGGGATCTGCCAGGTGCTTGAGGTAGGCCGTGGCCTGGTTTTGCAGATCGTCCTGCAAGGTCGTGGTGGCGGTCAGGTCAAGGCGGTCCAGGTCGTACAGCGGGCGGTTGAGCAGGGCGGCCAGGCGACTGCGGGCGACGCTGATGCCTTTGTTGGTTTCAATCGGTTGCAGCGTCGGCTGTTGCTGCCAGTCGCGATAACTCACCCGGCTTGCCAGGGCGGCGTCCGCCAAGGCCGGTTCGATGACGTTGTTCTGCGTCAGCAGGCGGATATGGCTGTCGGTCAGGGTTTCCAGTTCGGCGTGGCCTTTGGACAGGTAATGGGAAGGCCGACGCTGGGCGATCATCAACGACAACACCTCACGCAGCGCCACGCCTTTTTGCGCGAGGTGTTGCGCGGAGTTGTCGGCGAGCAGCGCGTTGGTGCGGTTGAAGTCGGCGCCGTACCACACCCGCAGGCCTTCGGCCATACCATGTACTTCGCCGTGGCCGGGCACGGCGGACAACGGCACGCTGTTGAGGTAGTCGCGCACAATGTTCTGGCGTGCCTGCAAGGTCTGCGGGCCGTCCTGATACGCGCGCACGCTGGCGGAAAACATCTGGCGCAGTTTCTCGCCGCCGGACAACGTCAGGCCGTCGGGCGAGTGGCGGTATTTTTCCAACTGGGTGGCCAGGGTGCTGCCGCCCGCCGTCTGCCCCGGCAAATGCAGCAGCTTGGCCACTTGTGACCAGGCTGCCTTGGCGAAACGCGGCCAGTCCACCGCCGGGTTGGCTTCAGGTTGCGCCGGGTCGAGCAGGTCGCGGTTTTCGATGAACAGCAGGCTGTTGACCACCACCGGCGGGATCGCGGCGAAGTCCTGATACGACTGGTGTGGATAGGTGAAGCGGTACAGCGGCTCGGCTCGGCAGTCGCTGATCGACAGGCCCGCCTGGATTTTCTCGGCATAGGGCACGAACAGGCCCCGCTCGGTGTACGCCATCAACGGCGCTGAGAACCGTGCCTGACGATCAATCAGGTAATTGCGCTTGAGCAGGCGCGGCAGGAATTCATCCAGGTCGCTGTAGCCCAGGCGTTTGTCGAAGGGGCCTTCACCGGGATAGACCATGGCATCGCTGGGGCCGGGCTCCAGCGTGTAGCCGAGCGTCGCGGCCAGGTGACTCAGTTGCTGCGCCTGCCAATGCGACGTGCGCATTTCGCGCAGGGCGGCGTAACCCGCAGCGATCAGCGCGATTACCAGCAGCAGCCACACCATTCGCCACCGATACAACGGCTTGCGGGGGCGTCGTGGCAATGGCTGTTCATCCAGGCTGTCGGCGGGAGCCGCAGCCTTGGTCGAATCGGTTTGCCATAAAGCGCCCATAGTCGATTGATCCATCCCGGCAGATTGATCGGACTTGATTGAAGCTTAGACGCTGATTGGCGCAGCCGAGAAAATTGTCGGCGTGGACGGCGCTATCCGGCTACCACAGTCGGGGCGACGGTCTTCCTTAACGTACAGGGTTTATCGGACCCAACTCCGGGGCCGTCATAAGGAAGCCCACCCCATGCCGGAAACACCTTCATTACGTCGCGGCCACATCAAGCAAGTCGTCAGTCTGTTTTCTGACGCCCCAACACTGCGGGAGGTGGCGATCGAGCAGGTACAGGCCACGCTGGATCGACAGTTTGGCAGCTGCAACTTTCTCGCCGAGCGGGTCGCCATCGGCACCCCAACCCAAACCGACCAGCACCGCTACAGCCGCCTTGCGGACGAGGTCGTGCTGCGCCTCACCAGCGCACGGCCAGTGCGGTATGTCGAGGGTTACGATCAAGTCTTCTTGCACCAGCGCGAAGTCTATGTAAAGGGTGGCCCGCCATTGGCGGACATTGAAAACCTCGTCAACCAACTCGGGCCGGACCTGTTGGACGCCTGGCTTGCACGACTGCAGGGCTGGTGGCGTGAGACGCTGCCGGTGAACATGACGCGATGGGGCTATCTGTCCGACGATTGCCTGGCGTTGCTGTATGACAGCTCGCCACCACCGGGCATGGATGCGCAGCAATTCGCCAAGGTTTTTCCAGTCACGGAATTACGTGCCACTCGTCCTGATCGGCAATGGAGCCTTCACGGCGCTTCGTTGCAGGTCTGGACCGTACACGTCCGGCCCAAGGGCACGCTGCAGACTGCGCAAATGCTGCCGCTGTTGATCCTCGACCATCGGTTGTTCGGCGCCGAGTTGCGTACGTTGTTGCTGTTCAGCCTGGCGACGGGCGTTCAGCCGCTTACGCGCCTGGAGGACATCGAGGCGTTGATCCCCGACTACCTGAACGAGCGTCTGGCCGGTCAGGCGCTCGAATGGTTTGTTCAGGAGCCTTGGGGCGATCCGTTCGACGCCCTGGCCGCCAGCTATGCCGAACGCCAGCGGGCGGATGTGTTGGCCATCGACTGCACCGTGCCGCGTACGCCCAGCCAATTCCAGCAGATGCTCGACTATGTGACGGACCCTATGCGTTGGTTCGAATCAGTGCTGACGCCGTTTCAGCAACGGCTGCAGGACCAACTGCCGCTGTGGCTGATCCATGCGTCGACGGCAGACAGCCTGGCCTACGCCCGCGCGCTTGAGGTTCTGGTCGTGGCGCAGGCTTCGGCGGGCGGGCGGACTTTTCTTGACGGCATCGCGCCGATTCGGACCTTCGCCGCGCGAGCCCTGACGCAGTGCCTGCACAAGGAGCGCAGGGCCAACGGGGTCGAGCCGGATGACATCAAGCTGACCTACCGGATTGTGACCGCAGCCATGACGCCGGGCGGCTTTGCCAGCGGTGACGTGCGTCACGTGACCCTGAGCCTTACGGACTTGGCCCTGGAGAATCTCGGTGGTTTCCCTCATTTGCCATCAGCGATCACCCTCAAGGGCAATCCCGCGCCTGCCTGGCTGACGGCGACGTTGCTGAAGGGCTGCGTGACCGAAGTGGATATTGGCCAGGCGTACCCGCAGTTGCTCAAGGACACATTGATAGACGATGGCGCCGAACGGTTGCGCCGCGAAGCGTTGTTTATCCAGCAAGTGCGCGCCCAATTGCCGCTGCTGGCGGTGCAGATGAAGATCAACGCCGAGAACGGCATGACCGAGGCCGGGTATCGCCTGGTGCAGGCCGCCGTGACGCAGCAACCTGAGGCGGCGTTATGGCCGTTGGCATTCAGCGCCACGCCCACGTCCACCCCGGACACGGTGGTGAATATGTATGTGATTGGCGCCCGGCGTTCCGAGTTGGGGCCGCACGTGCTCTACCAACCGTTGTTCAGCCCCTGCCTGCGAGAGTTTTCATCCGCCCAAGCCTTGTTCGAGGCGATCAAGGCACCGGGACCCTTGCAGGACCTGGTGCTGGCCTGGCTGCCTGCGACGCGCCGGGCGGTGTATGCCAATGGCGGTTTTCAGGAGCCGCATGTGCGGCACTTTCTGGCCGGCGATGAGTTCAGCACCCCCGAGCGCCCGGCGCCGGCTCAACTGAGCAAATCCCTGGAGAGCGGTGACCCGTTGCCTCAGGTGTTCGCCGCCACGGTTCAGGCGCTGGTCAGCCTGGCGCAGCGCCAGTCGGTGTCCAACGCCGAGCAGCGTTGGATGACGTTGAAAGAAGGTGGGTGGTTGCTGTTCAACAGCGTTTTGCCCTTTGTCAGGGGGCCGGTGGCGCTGGCGGGGTGGATGGTTCAGGTGATGGACAGTGTCTATCAGGACGTGCACGCCATCAGCAGCGATGACGCGGCAGCCCAGGCCCAAGGGGTCATGGACCTGTTGACCAACCTGGTGTTGGTTCTGGCGCATCGGGCGTCGCCCCACGAATGGCCATCGACGCTGGCGTTGCAACATCCGGCCTTCGAGCCGACACCGCCAAGAGTTGCGCCGACGACCGTGGTCCGCGGCCCGCTCGACGTGCCCTTGCGCTCGCCCAGTGGCTGGAGCAATGCACGCGACACCCTCACGCCGCCCCTGCAAGCCCGGCTCGAACGGCTGAGCCTGAGGGCACTGCCCTTGTCTGAGCGATTGCCGGGGGCGCAGGTCGGCGGGCGGCTCGATGGGGTGTTGTTCAACGCCGCCGCACAACCGCCGCAGTGGCAGGTGCCGGTGCGCGGCCATGTGTACCGGGTCAAGGTCACTGATAACAGTGTGCGGGTGATCAGTGCCGATGGTCGCGAGCTGGGGCCATGGCTCAGGTTGTTGGACACTCGCGTCTGGGACGTGGATTTGCGCCTGCGCCTGCTGGGAGGGCAGGCTGACAAGCCGGTGGCTGTGCCGGACACGGCGTCGCGCTACGAGCAACTGGAGCGGGAGTACCGTCAATACACTCAGCGTCGGGAAGCGGCGAATCGTGCAATGACCGTGGCTCGTCAGCTGAAATCCAGTGCCGACCCGCGCATCACCGAGCAGCAGCGCGCCACAGCCGCCGACCGATATGCTCAAGAGCTGCGAAACAAGCTGGACGCTTCATTGCTGGAGTTGCAGAGCCTCAAAGACTTGCGCGCCCTCAAGCCACGCCCGGGCTATGAAGCTGAATTGTCGACGTCGCTTGAGGGGCTGATTCGTAACCTGTGGCAGTTGCAGTCGCTGGCCCGTGATACGACCGCCGCTATCAATGCCAGGATCTTGTCGCTGCTGGACCAGGTGCAGTTCGAGACAGCGGAGGAGGCCCTGTCGGATATCAATCAACAGGCTCACCGCACCTTGGGTGAGTGTATGCGACAGGTGGCAGACAGCAATGAAAATGCCATCGACTTGCGCGTCCGAGAACTCGATTTCCTGCAGGAATTGAAGCGCGTACCCAAGTACGGGGAGAACAAGGTCCGCGCGTTGCTGTTGGACCAGCCGACAGGCCCGACGGTACTGGAGTTGCAGTCATTGCAGGTGACGACCCTGTGGGCGGTGGCGCTCAAGGCCGAAGGGCCGAGTCTGGACGATGATTTCTTCCAAAGCCTGGATGACACGGTTCATCGCGCACGCTGGGCCAGCAGTTCCCTGGCGCAACTGGACGAGCTGGCGCCCCATAGCCCGCAGTTGCGTATCGAGTTGTTGGAGAGCTTCAGCCGCGTCTACGCGCTGACCGATGACCGCATCGAATTCTGGCGAGCGATGGAGCCAGACAAATTCCACCTGGGCTACCTGGATAAATTGCAACGCTTGTTCACTCAACTGCACGCGCAAACCGAGCGTCAATTGGCCGCCGCCCTGACCACCGCGAGCCCTGAGCCGGTCGCTGCCTCGGCCCCTGCTGCCGCCCCTCGTGCGGTACGCAAAAGCATCATCCGCACCCGCAACCAGGACATGTATGTCGCCCGCCTCACGCTGGCGACGGACGAACAGCCGGTCGAGCTGGCCGAGGTGATGGATAACCAGGACACCGTGATCGCTTCGTTTACCCACGCCGCCGATGGGGTGTGGGAGCCCGTCACCAAGCCTGCTCCCAAAGGCGCTGCCCCGCTGCCCAACCTCAACCGTTTGATTGAACAGGGCAAGGCGTTGCAGGGGGCAGTGGAGCAGGCAATTGCCGAAGTGCTGAAAATGGCGCGCAACGCCAACGAGCCCCAGTCGCTGCAGGACATTCTGGAGCAGCGCGCCGAAACGTTGCGCCAGTGTGCCGACGCCATCCACCAACGCCTGCAGCACACCGAGCCGGCCCCCCTGGCGGCTACCCAACAGGCTCGGGCCAGAACCGTGGCCGACGAGTTGCGAGCTGGGGCCAGTCGTTTGTCGGAGCAGGGTTTGCGGGCCCGCCTGAATGCCATCAAGGCGCGTGCGCCCACTCAGTCGGGCCTGGAAGTGCTGGTCAGCCACCGTGAGGCGCGCATTTTGCGCCAAGGCGGGCGGATCGCGCTGGCCGCCAACGCCAATGATTGGTTGCAGACCTATGTGGTGATGGATGTGCACACGCGGCAGGCCTTGTGCTACGGGCACTTTCACTATGAGCGCCAGACCGGACCGGACGATCATTTCACCGCTGCGCACCTCAAGACACCGGCGCAGCATCGCATGGGCAAACAGACCCAGGCACAGGCCCAGGCTCAGGCTTTTGCCCGCATTCAGGCCGGGCAAGGCGGGCGGGCGGTGCAGACACTGGAGATTCATCGCGGCGAGATCAACCTGAGAATGGCGCGCAAGTTGTTTTTCGACGCGCCGTTGTGGACGCAGGAGTGGTAGGCGCAGGCGTGTATTTGCGTGAAATGGCGCACCATTGCTGTGCGATACTCCAACTGTGCAATCGGATTTAGACGGGAACTCCCGCTGAATATTGCCATTTATAGAGTGAAAATCACTGGGTTGAGCTTTTTATACTGCACTCCCTGATCTGGCCCGGCCAGACCGGTTTACCCAAGAAGTGAACCGGGAACCGTACCTCATGACAGACCCGTCGCGAGGTATCGGAGTCGCAGGCTCATATCCAATAACAAGACGAGGTTGTATCCCTATGCCAGTCGGCAATCACCTGCCCCAGGGCGAGACCGCTTCGGGCGGCCCGCTCAAACGCGAACTGGGCGAGCGGCATATTCGCCTGATGGCGCTCGGCGCCTGTATCGGTGTCGGCCTGTTCCTCGGTTCGGCCAAGGCCATCGAAATGGCCGGTCCGGCCATCATGCTCTCCTACATCATCGGTGGCCTGGCCATCCTGGTGATCATGCGCGCCCTTGGCGAGATGGCCGTGCACAATCCGGTGGCCGGCTCCTTCAGTCGCTATGCACAGGATTACCTCGGCCCGTTGGCGGGTTTTCTGACCGGCTGGAATTACTGGTTCCTGTGGCTGGTGACCTGCGTGGCGGAGATCACCGCCGTGGCGGTGTACATGGGCGTGTGGTTCCCCGATACGCCGCGCTGGATCTGGGCCCTGGCGGCCCTGATCAGCATGGGCACCATCAACCTGATCGCGGTCAAGGCCTTCGGTGAGTTCGAATTCTGGTTCGCGTTGATCAAGATCGTCACCATCATTGCGATGGTGATCGGCGGCGTGGGCATCATCGCGTTCGGTTTTGGCAACGATGGCGTGGCGTTGGGGATTTCCAACCTGTGGGCCCACGGCGGCTTCATGCCCAATGGTGTGCAGGGTGTGCTGATGTCCCTGCAAATGGTGATGTTCGCCTACCTGGGTGTGGAGATGATCGGCCTCACCGCCGGTGAAGCGAAGAACCCGCAGAAGACCATTCCCAATGCCATCGGCTCGGTGTTCTGGCGCATTCTGTTGTTCTACGTCGGCGCGCTGTTTGTGATTCTGTCGATCTACCCATGGAACGAAATCGGCACCCAGGGCAGCCCGTTTGTGATGACCTTTGAGCGCCTGGGCATCAAGACCGCTGCCGGCATCATCAACTTCGTGGTGATCACAGCGGCGCTGTCGTCGTGCAACGGCGGCATCTTCAGCACCGGGCGCATGCTCTACAGCCTGGCGCAGAACGGCCAGGCACCGGCCGCGTTCGGCACCACCTCCAGCAACGGCGTTCCGCGCAAGGCGCTGCTGTTGTCCATCGGCGCGTTGTTGCTGGGCGTGTTGCTCAACTACCTGGTGCCGGAAAAAGTCTTCGTCTGGGTGACCTCCATTGCCACCTTTGGCGCGATCTGGACCTGGGTGATGATCCTGCTGGCCCAGCTCAAGTTCCGTAAGAGCCTGAGCCCGGCCGAACAGAAAAACCTCAAGTACCGCATGTGGCTGTACCCGGTCAGTTCGTACCTGGCACTGGCCTTCCTGGTATTGGTGGTGGGCTTGATGGCGTACTTCCCGGACACGCGCATTGCACTGTATGTGGGGCCGGTGTTCCTGGTGCTGCTGACGGTGTTGTTCTATGTGTTCAAGTTGCAGCCGACGAACGCGGCGGTGCGTTCAGCGGCCTGATAGCCAGACGGACAACAAAAAGCCCCTTGATCGGGGCTTTTTGTTTTTCAGGCCTGGGCCATTTTTGTAGATTGGTTCAGGCGTTTGTTGAACTCCAGCCAGGCTCCCAGCAAGGCCATCAAGGCAGTGCCTGCCAGAGCGGTCAAAATCTGCATGGCGAACGCATCGCCGGCCATGGCGTTGACCATGTCCGCCAACGGTGCCAGCAACACGCCGAGGCAGAACACTTCCAGAGAGTAACGGCCCATGCGGCAGGTTTGTTGCGCCAGCCAGTTTTGCGTCCAGCCGCGGCCCGGCAGCAGTTTGGCGGTGACGTAGGCCAGGGCCAGGAAGTGCAGCAACCGCACCGGCGACAGGTCGGTCTTGCTGATGGGGTACAGCAAGTCACTGAGGGCCGATGGCATCCACGCGTCATGGATCTCGGGCCAGCGCCACGACAGGGTGATTACGCCAGCGGCCAGCACATAGGCGGCTGCGGCGAGGAATAACGGCTGCCGGGATAAGGCCTGGTTTTGCAGCGGGCGTGGCCGGCTGGCATGAATCGCCGCTGCGCCGCCGAGCACGAACAGCAACTGCCAGGTGACCGGGTTGAAGTACCACACGCCGTCGGCAATCGCCCGCAGGTTCCAGCCCATCCACGGCGCCAGCAGGTACACCGTCATCGACGCGCCCACCACCAGCCAGGTCTGGCGCAGCAACAACGGCAGCACCAGCGACAGGCCGGCCAGCAGCACGATATACAACGGCAACGGGTCCATCAGGTTGGGCTTGAAGCGCAGCAGCAACTCATCGGTCAGCGCCTGCTGCGGGTGGGTGACGAAGTGCGTCAGGCCCATCTCTTCGACGAGGTCGCGGGTTTCCACATGGCTGTTGGCGAAGAACACGATGCCCATCAGCATCGCCAGCAAAAAGATATGCACCACGTACAACACCCAGGTCCGGCGCAGGATCTTCAGGCCAGCCATCCAGTAACCCTCGCGCTGCAGGACCTTGCCGTAGGCCAGCACCGAAGCATAGCCGGCCAGGAATACGAACACTTCGGCGGCATCGCTGAAGCCGATGTTGCGCAAGGTGATTTGACCGAGGGGGTTGTGGGGGACGTGATCCCAGAAAATGAAGATCAACGCCAGGCCCCGAAAAAAATCGATGCGCGGGTCGCGTCCGTTCAGCATGGCAGCGGGCTCTTGAACAAGTAGGTTTATTAAGGACAGGCAGGCGGCGGTGATGTCGTACGCCGTGCGTCGGGCGGGCGCAGGTTGGCGGTATTTGTAAGCAATTGCAAAGGTTGGGTATTACTGAATGTCTCAATTGCGCGCACGACCTTAACGGCATGTGAATCTCCTTGTTTCAACGATGCCGTCGATGGTCCGGTTCAGCAGAGGGGGGTTAGAACGCGTCCATCAGGCGACTGCTGACTCATGCGGCTCAAAACTGTCCGCCCGCGCCATCTGCCACATACGTGAATAAAACTCGCCGTTCACTTCACCGGTGAGCAATTCACCCGGCTTGAGGAACACATGCAGTTGCGAGAACAACTTGATCTCGGTCGCTGACATGCGTCGCACCAAATGCTTGGCTGACAGCTGCGACGGATGATCCAGGCCCGCCGCCGCGAGCATTTCTGCCAACGCCTTGAGGGTGTTGCGGTGGAAGTTGAACACGCGCTGGGCTTTGTCCGGCACCACCAGGGCGCGTTGGCGCAATGGGTCCTGGGTGGCGACGCCGGTCGGGCATTTGTTGGTGTGGCAGCTTTGCGACTGGATGCAGCCGATGGCGAACATAAAGCCGCGCGCCGAGTTGGCCCAGTCGGCGCCGATGGCCAGGACGCTGGCGATGTCGAAGGCGCTGACGATCTTGCCGCTGGCGCCGAGCTTGATCTTGTCGCGTAGGTTCAAGCCCACCAAGGTGTTGTGTACAAACAACAGGCCTTCACGCAGCGGCACGCCGATATGGTCGGTGAACTCCACGGGCGCGGCGCCGGTACCGCCTTCCTTGCCGTCGACCACGATAAAGTCGGGCAGGATGCCGGTCTCCAACATGGCCTTGGCGATGCCCATGAATTCCCACGGATGGCCCAGGCAGAACTTGAAACCTACCGGCTTACCGCCAGACAGTTCGCGCAGCTGGGCGATGAACTGCATCAGTTCGATGGGCGTGGAAAACGCGCTGTGGCGCGACGGTGAAACGCAGTCTTCGCCCATCAGGATGCCACGGGTTTCGGCGATTTCTTTCGTCACTTTATGCTTGGGCAGGATCCCGCCATGGCCAGGTTTGGCACCCTGGCTCATAAACTTATGTACTATAGGTTTGTTGATCTAGGGAGCTTCAGATGGGCCGCAAACGTACACAGCACAACGTTCAAAAAGTCATTGATGAGGAGGGGAGTCTTCACTCTCTAGATCTGAAGGAAGAGGATGGTCTGTACCCGTTTTCCAAGGTCTGGCGCTGGCGGCCTCAATCAGGGAAGAGGAGTGGAGAACTCGTATCTCTCACCATCGACTCCCTGAGTGCTTCGCCACATGAACTATTCACGCTTGGGAATCGTCATCGTGTTTTCTACTCCGAACACAAAGACGAGTTCTCTTGGGCAGTCAATGCCATGGGGCGTGGTTTGAAAACCGTATGCTTCGAAAGCCGCTGCTCTAAGGCTGAGGGTTCTTACAAGCGAAACGCCGTCGGGATGTTCTTTGAGTTCTGTCGACGGAAGCAGGTACAGCTCAATGGCCCGGAAGATCTGAACTTCCTTCTCATGTGCGAGTGGAGAGCAGACATGCGTTTGGTGGACATGGACAGCCGGTATAAGGCATCAATGTTCCGTCGTTGCAGCATAGTCATTGAGCGAATCATGGGCACCACCTTAATGCCCAACACTTTTGTCCTCCCAGTTTATACGGCAGATGCTCCTGAAGCGTTGGCACCTTACAGTGATGCGGTGATGTATCAGCTAATAAGTGCTGTCACCTCTGACATTGAAGCGTTGATGAATAATGCCAAAGAGTTTTCCCAGATCATGGAAGATCCTTACGGTAATGCGAATTACGCTCTGCATGATGAGTACTTAGGCCGGGTATTTGATGTGTACCGCAATGAGCTTTCATTTCGCGCTAGCGACGTGAACCTCACTTCGTTTGCTTCTGCCCAATACCAATTGGATTTGTCAGGGTGGGACTGGGACTCTACTTATCAATCAGTGTTTGAAGCATCTTTTCCCTATATGTGTCCAAACCCGAAATTACCCGGTACCTATCATTTGATGAGTCTGGCTGAGAGGGAGGTTCCAAGCAGGGAGTCGTTGTTTCCATTTCTTATTTTTCTCTTGATTTTCTCAGGTAAAAATTTAGAGGTCGTAATGACGTGGAAGCGTCGTTACACAGTCAAGGGTTTCACCATTTCTCCGCTTGACTGGAAAGATCCATTTGATCCAAATAAGTGCAGGTTACGGGGGTACAAAGGTCGTGGCAAAGGACTCGGTGTAATTGAAATTGATGATACCTACATCACTATTTCAGATGAGGGCATCTATCCTATTTTATCGTTCTTGCTGTGGTATACGGAGCCTTTGTCGGCGATGGCAAGTTCGAAATCGGCTGACTCTCTTTGGCTGTACTTTCGTAACGATAAGGCCTGGGATTACCGTCAGGAAGGCATCTTCAACTTCGACGCGAAGACATTCCTCAAGCGCCATGAAATTTGGGATCTGAAGACAGATGCCTCTGGCAACCTCACAAAGGAGCGTGTTACGAACCTCGACTCCCGTCGGTTCCGGAAGGTGTTTGCTGACAAGGAGCTGATGAAGGCCATTGGTGAGTCCCGAAACCACCAGGAGCTTCACGCGACCCTGTCGAATGCTTTGAACCACAAGAGTTTTGATACCACATTGGGCAGCTACCTCGCCCAAGGTGCATCCCGAAGGATCACCGATATCGCGATCTTTACCCTTCAGCACAAGTACCTTGAGGAGGCTCGCAAATTCCGAGGAGTCATGCTGAGCGACTCTGAGCAATCGGCATCCACAGATGTGGCGGGTTTCTACGCGTCATGCGCTGACCCTACCGAGCCAGATTTTGAAGGTGCCATGGTAGCGACTGGCTCAAGCTGCCACGAATACGACATGTGCATGGGATGTAGCCAGAGTCGGGTGTTCGAACAGCACCTGCCGAGGATTGCCACCCGGATCCTCCAGTATGAATCGCTGCGACCCACCATGAGCGGCGAGCGCTGGGAGACTGAGTACGGACGCAAGCATGCCCGCGCTCACGACCTGCTAACGAAATGGTCAGACCACGACGCTGTTGCTGAGGCCTGGGCATCTGCAAATAGCGGCGCTGTATTTCTGCCGGCAATAATCGTTCTAGGATAACTATATGTCGACCAAAACTAACATCACCACCCGAGCCAATATTTCTAGCGGCGCCAATAACAGCAGTAGTCATTCGGCCCACAGCAACGGAAATTTTGACTCAGCCCCAGTAGATTACTGGGAGCTGCTCAATGATGAGTTGGAACGGTTGAAAAACACGTCTGTAAGCCAAGCGAGTTTCTTCTGGCAGAATACTTGGGATTTTCGTAAGGAGGGCTTGGGGTATTTAATCAATTTCGAATCGATAGTCGGCTCCTCAGCACGTACCCACTTCCCTCTCGTGATGGTGTTGAAATTGATCGCGTTCTGCCTATTGGGTCGCCATGCCATCACAGAGCGCAGTCCACGTACCGTGTACAACATTTTTTCTTCGGCGAAAGAGGTTGTGGCTTGGCTTGGTGAACACGGTTGCTTGGTCGCTCAGCATGATGGCGGATATTTCAAATTGCCAAGAGAGCTGGCGCAGGATCAGTTTCAGGATGTCCTCAATGCAATCAGTTCTTCAGGATTCCATGACAACACCAAGTGGGACAAGGTGCGATTACTTTCCGAGTGGTGGAAGCTATCAATAGGAGACGGTTTGCTGCCCTCATTCTTGAGACTGGCTAGCGATCCATTTGATGGCAAGCGTCTTGTCGATTTCAAGGACTTTGAGCCTGATGAAGAGCTTGCTTTGCCGGAGGATGTTTCTGGTTGGCAGGCCATTCCCTTGGAGTATGCTTTCCCGATAGCAAATGCTGCTTTGGAATATGTGGAGAAGTATTCCGCGCCACTAATACAGTTTTACCAGGTCATTTACGAAGGGATCGTTCAACACAATTCTGGCAGCATCGTGACCAAAGGGCGTCTTGAGAAAACTTGCGTTGCACGCGGAATTAGCTTCGAAGAGTTGAGCCATGGTTTGCCATTCAAGTTTGAGTTTAGCCGATATGCTGCCCCGTCCTATCCCGATAAGTTCACCTACCGGCTCGATCGGAAAGATGCTGAGCGAAGCCTGTCTCACATAAAAAGGGCGGCGATCACCATCATTCTTTTCACCACGGGGATGAGAAGTTGGGAGATCCGAAATCTCAGGGTTGGGTGCTGTGTACCCGATCTGACGATGGGCGTTGAGGACTTCTACCGGCTGACAGTGACTGTCCGTAAAACGAGCAGGGAGTACGAGCAGGGGCAGGTCATTTCGATTCCAGTACCCAAAACTACCTACCAGGCTGTGAAGGTTTTGGAAGCGCTCGGAACGCTGAAACGTCGTGAGGATTACCTCCTCACGCCACTCCAGTCTAATGAAAAATCTGACCATGTGAGTGGTCAACTTAACACTCAGAGCCTCGTCAACTACGTCAAAGCGTTTGCGCGTGATATCGGTGTCGACTATGAGCCGCACCCGCATCAGTTTCGCAAAACCATCGCCGGCTGGTTTGTCATGAATAGCCCTGTTCTGGGGCCATTGCTGGTCATGCGCTTGTTTTCCCACCGCTCGATGAACATGACGGAAATGTACCTGCGAAACAATCCATTGATCGTTGAGGCGCGCCAAGAGGTCTTGGTCGAGCAATCTCTCAAGATTGTGAATTCAATCGGGAGGTCGGCTCAGGATGGAAAGCTCGCTGGCGGAGCGGGCGAGCGCCTGAAGTCGGGGATTCAGCAAGATCCCATTTTCGAGGGGATCACGGGTGATGAGCTCGGCGCGACGATGCGAGAGTACCTGCGCGAACGTGCAATGCACGGCTCCATGCATTTTCTGCTCACACCATTGTCGATCTGCGCGTTCGACCCTAATGACGAGACCGAGAAGCCATGCGTCAATTTGATCCCAGCCATCCAGCTCGATGAGATAACGGCCAGTCCGCATCACGCTGGAGGCTTGCCGTTCGTAAGCAAATGCGTCGGGGCGAAATGTGACCATTGCCTTATCACGCAATTCGAGTCTCAGGCCCTGGAGCAATCGATGGGCTTCTATAAGTCGCTTATCGCCGGAGCCATTGACGAGGACTACGCCCAGAATCTGCATATCATGGCATCCGCGCGGGAGTTCGTTGAACTCTACACTCCCATCCTGGAGTCGGTGAAATGATGAATAACAGAAATCGTCTGGCAGAGGCTCGTGCTGCTTTCGAGCAGATGAAAATCGAGTTTCAGTCAACTGGCGCGAAAGTGACGATTTCTTCGATAGCTCAGCGAGCCAACATCGATAGAAAGTACCTGTACGGTAAAATCAACACTCCGGACAAAGAGACCATTAAACAGTGGGTGCAGCTCGGCGAGGAAATCACCTCATTCCGCAAGCTTCAG
Source organism: Pseudomonas sp. LG1E9 (assembly GCF_003290225.1). Taxonomy (NCBI): domain Bacteria; kingdom Pseudomonadati; phylum Pseudomonadota; class Gammaproteobacteria; order Pseudomonadales; family Pseudomonadaceae; genus Pseudomonas; species Pseudomonas sp. LG1E9. Next base: position 1,959,326 of record NZ_CP029983.1, read on the forward strand.
AAAAATCCTGGTCAGGAGATCGGCGAGGTTCCGGTAGCAACCAAGCTACACAATGCGCTCATTGAAAATTACAGCTTGCTTGAGAATGTTAGGGATCTTAAGCACATCAAAGAGCGCCTACAGATGCTGTTGTCTGCTAGTCAGAAGAAGGTTGATGAGCTGGAAGATCGCACGCGTAGGCTTGAGGCTAAGTCTGTACAGCTCCAAGAGGCAGCTCCTGTGATCGTCAACCTTCAGAGCAAGCCTCTGATAATCAGTCCCGATGCCGAGCGGCATGGGAACGATCAGCTCTCGCTGAAAAAAGCTTGGGTTCAAGCGCTCAACCATGTGCGGGATGCACTGACTAGGCCGGTGGACAAGACACTATTCATTACCATTGGTGCTCCTGCGAGTGGGAAGTCTACCTGGTGCAGAAGCTTCAGCGGCAGTCGTGGATTCACGATTTTGTTTGATGCGTGCAACCTCACGCAAAGTGATCGCTATGAGCTTCTGGATCTTGCTCGGCAGTATGAGAAGACCAAGGTGGTCGCGGTAGTTTTCTGTGCTGAGCTGAAAACACTTGAATCCCGAAACAGGACACGAGAAGAGGTCAGACGGGTGCCAGTCACCAAACTGCGTGCCATGCATAGGTCTGTCGAGCATCCATCACTTGTTGGAAGTGATGAATCATTCGACGAAATCATTATGCTACGCGTATGAGAGGTGCCCATGTACGTTGAATCTGTCACGCACACAGATGGGACGCCCATCCCACACATCAATGGTGTGCTGCACTATCCGTTGGCCCACTACCTCGTTCACCTGCGAAAGACGTCAATGAGACGAGGAGGGCGTCGAGAGCCAACAACGATAGTCAACAATTTCAAACATCTGAAAATCTGGTTCGATTGCTGCGCGGACATGGGAGTGCGATTCGATGAGGCAACGTACGAAGTGCACATGGCTGCTTTCAAGAGGGCTTTGAAGGACAGTGGCGTGCTGTCTCAATCTATCAATGCCTACTACCGCTCGTGGCGAGCTTTCTATGACTGGTGTGAAGAAGCCACGATCGTCTGCATGATTGAGTTTCCGCCAAAAATCCAAGGGCCCTCAAACTACCATTCCAGTAAATCTATCGTTGCTCCATCCAGGCACACGGGCAGGGCTGACAGATCAGACCCAGGGTTGGAGCCAGAGGTGCATATCCTAGATTACAAGGATGTCGTTCTCAGCAATGATGAATACGCAGGGCTGTCAGCTGCGTTGACTGAAATTGACCCAGTTTACGATCTCATCGCCTTCATGATGGTGACTACCGGGCTGCGTATCGGAGGTGTTGTTCAGGTGCCTTTAGGTAGCGATACAAGAAACCCCGGATGGCTTCGCTATCCCGAATTGAAAGCGATGGGCGTAACGTTCCAGAAGCTCACCTATATGCCGAAAGGCAAAAAGCATTTGTTGAGGTGTTCAGTCCTTACTGAGTCTCTCAAGCGCCTACATACCGAATACATTGCTGGGCATCGCAAGGAGCGTCTCAAGCTCTTCGCTAAACGGTTCCCAGGTGAGACTGCCCCGTTGTGGCTGACTGCCGTGGGTAAACCAGTCGAGTTTCACGATATCTGGAGAGCATTCAGGGATGCCTCCAGCGTGGTAGGTAGACGGATCACTCCTCATCACCTGCGCCATACCTATGCGACTTATGTGGTCTACCACTACTTCAAAGCTCATGGCTTGAAGCCCAATCTGGCGTATGCTCACGACATTCATGAAGCCCTGAGAATCCAGCTTGGCCATATGGACATAGAGGTCACCAAACGATACATCCGCACCGTTATTCGAACCGAGGCTGATGCTTGGTTACCTGTTCTGACCCCCCATGTTGACCAGGTCGTACAGGAGAACATGCCCGCTCATGTGCTCGCTTCTGTGGTCAGGTTCTTCGAGTCTAAACCGGCTCATTAGACTCAATAATCGTGAGCGGTCGTTGTTCATCACATTCGTCTTTTGGCCGACAGTCGAAACCACTCCCCGGATGCTATTCAAGTGTAAGCTAAAGTTACAGTACTTAACCATACGAATAAGGTTCTATGACTCGTTACCTCGACACAATTCCTGAGCCATGGTCTGTCGACGATATTCGATCTGCAATCATGCATAAGTTTACTGATGCTCGGCTTTCAATCGAGGAGACTGAAGGAGGGCAGCTGTGGCAAGCAGTGAAGGAGCTGGATGATACGGTCTGGATCTTTCAGAGTAGTGCGGAAGATCTGTTCAGAATTATTAGTTTGTTTGCGCAGAAAACACAAGAGCCTGGCTTCTGGGATTTGACGAATAGAACGAATGCAGAGCATTTCACTAGAGAGGTGAAGAGAAAGCTCTTTTATACCACGACCTCTGTTATGGCTTTGGTTGAGGTCTCAAGAGTGTTTGAAAAGAAATATCCCGTGGGGGGCTTTACTGATAAGTTGGTTTCTTGTTTTTCAACGCCCGGCTTGCATAAATTCCTTCAAGACCTACGCAATTACAACTCTCACTGGCGGATTGCTGAGGCCAACTGGAGGATTGACTACGATTTTGAGAAAGGGAGTCGCGTCACTCGATTCGTGGTAACCCGCGATAATCTCCTTGCATGGGGTAGATGGACATCTGAGGCTAGGGCATTTATCGAAAGTTCAGATAACTATGTTGATGTTGGCGCTGCTTTAGCTGAGTACGCTAAGCAGGTGAAGGCTTTCTACGAGTGGCATAAAGGTTTAGTGCTCGTTAATTATGCTGAGACTTTGACGCGCTATTTTGACTACAAGCGAACTCATGATGGTCTGAATCGGAGGATGAGTTGGAATGCGATATTGGGTCACGTACCTCAAGGTCTTAACCCATTTCAATACTTGGCGCGTTATTTGACGACAGAGCAGATTGAAAAAATAATGTCATTTGAACTTGGAAGTGAAGCCCAGATTCAAGCCTTGATTTCCACTTTGGACATGGAAAGGTTTTGCGATGCTCAACTGATGGATAAAGTGAGGAAGTTATTTCAGTGCCTGTGATGCTATAGAGTCAAGAATTATGCCCCCCCCCAAAAAAAGCTATTAGTGGAGAGAGAGTGCGCGGGCTCGGCGCAGCGGACGAATAGTTGGGGTACTTTTCAAACGATGCTCACCACAAGCTGGCCCTGACGCCAGGTAATCTCTTGCATCTCTCACCTGAATTATCAGCAGTTCACGAAAAGCAAAAAAGCGTGGGAGATTCTATGGCTCCCGCCTGCTGAGAAGCGGATTCGATTGTGTAATTTTGTCGGCCTCGCGCCCCTGGCGCACCCCTTTCAATTGCTTGAGCATTATTATCTTTGAAGACACCATTACTTGGGGGCTGCCACGCTCTAGCCTGGTTATTAAATGGTAACGAGGGGGCCAACCGGGGGGCGGAGTTACTAACGTCCCAGCCGTGCGCGCCGGGAGGCTGAGGCGATGGGAAGCCGCACTCCGCCGGATTCCCCTTCCTCTTCGTCCCTGATGCTACCGTCACGGCGTCGGGATGAAGAACGCTTTTACAACAGGCGTCACGGCCCGTGGTTAAATTACTCTTTGACAAGCAGGCAGCAGAGGCGAGGGGCTGATGGGCAAGGATCACGAGGTAGAGGTGGGCAAGGTAGGCACGGACGCCATTGACAGCGACCCTAAGGTGGCGGCTCCGCCTGCGGATGCGAATGAGCAGGCCCAAGCTATCGCAGAACACTGGCGCGGTGCTTGGAGCGATCTAAGTCGCACGGATGCCGTTGTCGCCCAAGGCCCGAGCTTTGTCCTGTGGCGTTATGAAAAAAACGGTTTCGACAGCCCCGGTACTTTTTTCCCTGCCGAAGCGATTGACCAGAAAATCCCGCACGCCGGGATGCGCGGAGCGCTGCGGGAGTGTCTGGCTGAGACCGACCTTGAAAGCGACCTGGTGGCCGTCATCGTTTTAAAAGGGGACGTTGGAGCCGCGATGTCGGTAATTCCAAAGACAGCTATCTGCAAGCCGCAGGCTTGGTTTGAAATGACCAAAATCCGGAAGTCGTCCGTTTCGGACAAAGTCTGGATTCCACTGCGTGCTGATTGGACGATGACGTCGGAGGGGGATTACGGCTATGAAGGCTACGTTGAAGAGTACTTCGGCGTTGGCTCGGTCATGTTCGACCTACTGCATCGTGATGAAGTATCCAAACTGAGTTGGGGCGACCTTGGTGGTAACACCTTTGCCGGCGGCGAAGAATCGCATCGTGTATGGCCGAAAGAACATGCCCACGACACGTCACAGAGTCCGAGTCCAACTGCCACTGAGCAGCGGAAATCGCTCGCAAGCTTCCGTGTGCCATTCACAGACCTGAACGTGTCCCTAAGCACTCGCTCAGCGAAGTCAGCAGCTCCTCAACCAGTGGCCCCAGCGGAGCCTGCATTCGTAAAAACTTACTATTGGGCGGGTGACTGGGCCAGTCATCACTCTGATGCCATAGGCACTGGATTGGTTATTGAGCAGAACTTCGATGGTGCGGCGCCTAATGAGTGGCATCTGCATCAGGATTTTGTCATCTCACTGGGCCTGCAGCGCGAAGGCGACGTTTGGTTGAGGCCAGTCGAGGGTTTCCTGGAGGTCGTGAGACTTAAGCGTGACGAGCACGGTAAGCCTGTGCTTTTAGAGGCGCGCACTGAGCACCTCCGTGATTACTTGAAGGCCCGTGGCATGTACCTACAGCTCGCCAGCTTCCGAAGTCGCATTCAAACTGTGTCGGATGCATCCCATATCGACTGGGCTTCGGCATTCGTGCAGGAGAAAAAGGATGGAAGGGAGTGGGAGGGAGTCAATTCTGAAATTCATGAAGGTGGTAAGCCATATGGCTCCTCAACGGGAGTCTTCCATGTCTCGCGCACAGACGTCGACGCTGATGACGACGTGCCCAAGCTCGGTTTACCCGACGACGACTCTGTCGAGTCAAAATCCTGGTCGATCCAGCACGAGGGGAGAAAGCTCCATTCCCTGAGTGGTTCGCTTTGGGTGACCGAGGTTGTTGAGCCAGGGCGTATAAGCGAACGAGTTAAGGGTGAAGCGCCGCTGACCAAGGTGGACTTCGCTATAAATGGCTCCGGCGAGCGCGTTAGCGGTGACGAGCTTGCCTCCGCTGGGGGCTGGCTGTGGTTCCGCCCGCACGTTACAGCTTTGCTCGGCAGCTACCGGGGCTCTAGCTTGCGGTGGTATACCCGGGACACCGGCGCCATCGGGATCTCATGCGGGGATAGCGTCCATTTCGGTCTGAACTCTCTTGGGTTGATCAACGTATATGCCAAGGACATTGGCCAGCTTCCACCTTGGCAGCAGCGCGTATGGGCGGGTGCAAACGTAGTTCCTGACGGTGGGGTTTCGGAGGAGCTATTGGCATCGCAGGCCACGGCTCTCCCGGCAGCGACGAAAGCGGCTGAGGCGCGGCTGCGTCCGGCCTACGACGAGATCAATGCCACGTTTGAGAAAGTCAGTGGAAAGCCGCTGTTCTCCCCACACCACGCGACTGATGAAATTTTTAAGCGTGTTCACCGGTTCCGCTCCTTGGAGAAAACTGGAGTACTTGAGCTTGCCAAAGATCTAGCGAGGCTGACGGTTGAATCTCTTGATGGGGATGCGTTGACCGCGATGGGGGCGCAATCTGGAAAGACGAATTCAGGGTCTATAAAGCATTTGGAAGCTGGCTTGATGAAGCGCGGAGCGACCTCGGATGAAGCGAGGGCGCTGACCAAGGTGTTGGTTGGAATCAAGGAACTGAGGCAGGCTGATGCGCATTTACCGTCTTCGGGGTTTGCCGAAGCGTTTGAGCTGGTCGGTGTTGATCAACAAGCTGATCCCGTGACGCAAGGGCGTCAAATGCTTGAGTCGCTGGTTGAGTCATTGGCTGGAATGATGCAGGTACTTGCCAATCTACCCCGTAGAGAAAAGTGATAGCACGGTCGACCGCGAAATGGAGGCGAACTACTGCCCCCTATTTCGGCTTCCTCAAGTGGAGGATCTGATTGGTTGTGAGAGCTCATTATGCAACAGGAACCGCCAGAGCAACCCAAAGCTTGAGCATGAGACACATGGCTCTGGGCCAACCGACTAGTCACTTCAGTTCTGCTGGCAGTATGCTACCTTTGGCTTCTCTCACGGATGGCGAGGACGAAAGCAATGGTCACAGGCAAGTCAATCAATAGCGTCAACAGAATCATCGCGCACTCGCATGGTGCTCGCGAGATGCTGTTTGTGATTGAGCGAGACAAAGTCGATCAAGACGTCCAGGCGCGGCTGGCGATTGCTCACCTCGAAAAAGACGGTGATTCGATCCTTCCTGCGGTGATTGGAAAAATCAGCGAATTCAATGCTCGCGGCAAGGAGATTAAAAGGCGAGATCTCCCGCTAATCAAAAAATCAGTGCCGCAATACCGGAGCTGGAAAGACTGGCATGGTCAAGAGCACAGCGGTGTGCAAATTCGAACAATGGATGTGTATCCCATCGATTTTGTTCGCCCTCCCATGGAGCGCCTTTCTCTAAGCGTCATCGATGGGAAGGAGTACATTGTGACTCGCCGGGTGGAAGTCGATGAGCCGCCTACGGCGCTTATTCACCTGGCGAACCTCATGCTTGAATTCTTCCAGGAGTTTGAGATCTTCGACGTTGAGCGTCAGCGCATCGCGAAGGTGCAGGCACGTCAGTTGCAGTGGGATTTGCTTCCCCCTGGTAAATATCCTTGGAAGAGCGCTGAGGCCATCGTAAAACCCTATCTGGCCGGTCTGCGGGCGTCAGAGCAGGGGGTGATCGAACACCGGATCAGGGAGATCACTCGGTTCGAGCCTGATTTCTTCGCGACGGGCCGAGGAGGCTACCAAGGCTACTTCGTCTTTGGCTTTTCCAAGCGCGGGATTTACCTCCTTGAGAGCTCACATTTGGACAACGCCACCTATAAGTTTGGTGAGGATTGGGAAGTCCTATCGACCCTGACCAAGGACGAGATCATTAACGGTGATCACGATCATCAACGTTTTATCCACGATAAAGCCTGGGGGCGTAGGATCCGCCAGATGCTTTCCTACGCTTAGCGGCAAACGACCTTTTGTCACGTCCTACAAAGACCCGCCCCTAGCCGTAGTAATGGCCTCGGGGCCACTGGCTGCTGTATGTCCTATCGCGTCGGTCATTCTCACGCGATCGCGCCCGCAATGTTTGCGGTTGGACTAATTGAGCGTCTGGTTGAGATTGAAGCGTATCTCTTCCCGCACCGCTGACCTCACACGGAAAGGATTCTACTTTGAAGCTTCAGTTCGTTCGCATCTGTGGTTTTCAGTCGTTTGGTGCGGAACCAGTCCCTATTGATTTGTCCGATCTCACATTTCTGATCGGGCCGAACGGCTCTGGCAAGACCGCAACTCTCCAAGCGCTTTGTCGCCTTTTTTCGTTTGACCCCAATCAACGGCGATTGCGTAAGTCGGATTTCTTCGTACCACACGATGAAATGGACGCTCCAGATCAGCGAGCGCTTTGGATTGAAGCTGAGTTCATCTTCCCCGAGCTCGGTGACGACGAGAATGAACACTCGACGATTCCTACTCACTTTGGGCATATGCGTCTAGATGCCCCTGATGGTGTGCCCCGTGTGAGGTACCGTCTGGATGCAACGATCGGCATTGACGATGAAATCGAGCAGAGCCTCGTGTACGTCCTTGATGTGGATGAAGATGACGTTCCGGTCGACACTGCCCCGGTGCCCAGAAACGAGCGAAACTTTATCCAGGTTCACTACCTTCCAGCTCGCCGGGATCCGGCTGACCACATCGCCTATGGAGCGAACGCCTTGCTCGGGCGTTTGCTTAGAGCGGTGAACTGGACAGAGCAGCGCGAGACGATCCAGCAGCTCACTACGGATATTTCCCAGAGCCTTACTCAGAATGAATCGGTGCTCAGCCTTAGTGCCGGCTTGACCAAGACTTGGAAAGAGCTCCACAAGGGCCAGTTTTTCACGCAGCCGAGCGTGACATTCATGGCTAACGAAATTGAGTCACTGCTGCGCCATCTTTCGGTGTCGTTTTCCCCAGGTCATGGCGAGCAGTTGGTCGATTTCTCAAGGCTTAGCGATGGCCAAAAATCGATGCTGTACCTATCGCTGGTTCTGTCTTCCCAGGCTGTTGGGCGAGCGGTGCTGCATGGTAATGACGATTCCTTTGATGCTGAGAAGCTGAGGCCTGCGGTGTTCACCATCGTTGCCTTGGAGGAGCCTGAGAACAGCTTGTCGCCGCATTACCTGGGACGAATCGTATCGTCCCTCAAAGCGCTGGTGGGCGACTCGAAATTTGCCGACTCTCAGGCTCTCATTGCAACTCATGCTCCATCGATGCTTCGGCGAGTAGATCCTTCGGCCATCAGGTATTTGAGGTTGGACGAGTCGCGCTGCACTGTGGTGAGTAAGATTCAAATGCCACCCAATGAGAAGGGTGAGGCCTACAAGTTCGTGAGGGAGGCCGTTCAAGCCTATCCAGAAGTGTATTTTTCCCGCCTGGTGATCTTGGGGGAGGGCGACAGTGAGGAAATAGTCCTGCCTCGGCTGCTCGCAGCAAAGAATCTGCAGGTCGATGAAGCAGCCATCACCATCGCTCCCCTAGGTGGTCGCCATATCAATCACTTCTGGAGGCTGCTGAGTGGTCTCAAGATCCCCTACGTCACGCTGCTGGATCTGGATGTGGCGCGTTTCGGTGGGGGATGGGGTCGTATCAAGTACGTTGCGGCGGAGATGAAAAAGCATCGCCCAGGCGATCTGTACCTGACAGACGATGAGCTCAAGAGTCTACCTGCATGGAATGATCTGACCCATAAAATTCTGCAAGTTGAGAAGGATCCGAAATACAAATCCTGCATAGCGAACCTGGAGCCGTTGGGAGTATTTTTTTCAGCGCCGATGGATCTGGATTTTTCTATGCTCAGGGCTTATCCGCTTGCGTACGGTTTAGCCCCTGAAGGCCTCGTTGTTCCGAAGCAGGGACAAACCAGGTCAGTGCTGGGCGATAGTCATCACGATCGTTTCCAATACTCGTTGATCGAGCGAAAGCACTTTGTCGCATACCACAAGCGCTTCAAGCTCGATAGCAAGCCCAAATCACATATCGAAGCGCTTTCCAAACTGACGGACGATCAGTTGATAGCCAAGATGCCCGCATCCCTAAGTCGTCTAGCAGACTTTGTGATCGCCAAGATTGAAGGGCTGTCGGAATGATCTCCGCCGAGGATTGGAAGCCATCCGAAGGCATTGTTTTGGAGCCAAATGCGGAGGCAGCCATAAGGGAGGTCAAACAGTGCGTGGCGTTGACTGCTGGCCCGGGCGCCGGCAAATCTGAACTACTTGCCCAGCGCGCTGACTTCTTGCTGACCACGGGGGCATGCCGTTACCCGAAGAGGATTCTGGCCATCGCTTTCAAGGTGGATGCGAGCAACAACCTCAAAGAACGGGTTTGGCGGCGTTGCGGGCCCGACTACGCCAGCCGGTTCGACAGCTACACGTTCCATGGCTTCGCGAAGCGGATTATTGAGCGATTTCGTCCTGTTCTCACCGGCGACGATGCGCTAGACGCGGGTTTTCGAGTGGTGCCCAAAGGGAAGGCACACCCTGTCCAGACCGAGTTCGGACTTCTGATCCCGTTGGCTCTAAAGATCCTCGACTTCTATCCCATGGCAGTGAATGCCATCAGGCAAACCTACAGTGATGTGTTTCTCGATGAATTTCAGGACTGCACGCACGAGCAGTACGCGCTGGTCAGCAAGATTTTTGGTGGTACGGCGCGCCGGATCATTGCGGTCGGGGATGTGAAGCAGAAAATCATGGGCTGGGCCGGCGCGCTCGACGGCGTATTCGGAAAGTTTGAAGTGGATTTTGCAGCCAACCATCTCAACATCTACCGCAATTTTCGCTCGCAACCTCAGCTTCTCAGGCTGCAGAACGACCTCATCAAAGTGCTCGATCCCGGTTCTGAAATGCCCGCAGAACTCTTGGGCGGTGAGGGCGGCGAGATCCTGCTTCAGTCTTTCAAGGACTGCGCCGACGAGGCCTTCAGTCTTGCCGATCAGATCAACACCTGGATCAACGTCGAGGGTGTGGCGCCCTCCGAAATTGCGGTCTTGGTCAGGAGTTATCCTGAGGCCTACACCGTCCGGTTGACCTCTGCGCTTGATGGGCTTGGTATCGCCTATCGCAACGAAAATCAGATGCAGGACATCACCACCGAGCCCATTGCCTTGGTCGTCGTGGACTTCCTGCTGTGCCTTTATGGTTCGCGGGAGCCGAAAGCCTGGACGCGGTTGTTGAGGCGGATCATTCCAGCCGATGACGACGACCACGGGGGCTCCGTGCGAAACGATTGGAACAGGTTCATCAAGGAAGCACGCAAGACTGCTGCCGAGGATCTCGCCGCAAAAAGCTATGCCCAGAGATGGAAGCTACTAAAAGAGTTTCTGTCCATGGTGGGTGTGAGCCTGCTGACGGGCCTTTCCCATGATTACGAGTCGCGTGATCGTTTGAAGGAGATCATCCGTGATCTCAAGAAGCATATTGATGCTGCACTAGACCAGGAGCCTGACCTGCTCAAAGCCCTTGCCCAGCTGTCTGATGACCAGTCAATCCGCATCCTGACCGTTCACAAGAGCAAGGGCCTTGAGTTTGATTCGGTCATATTGCTAGGTCTGGAGAAAGAGGCCTATTGGGGCAATGACACCCATGAAGTTCGATGCACGTTCTTCGTGGGTATTTCCCGCGCCAAGAGACGTCTTGTGGTCACAACGGCTAAGACAAGAGACAAACTCGCCGACATCAGCAGTTGGAAAACCGTGCGTAGGCCACATGAAGAGTTTCTTGGCTATGTTGGGAAGTGGCAGGCAACTGAAGGTTGAGCCAATTGGGCAATTGCATGAACTTGACCAGCCATTTGCATTCGACTTGACCAGTCGTTTGCATCCGACTTGACCAGTGCGCATGATGCCAGTGTGAATCCTGCCCGGGTGGCAATGACGGCTGCCGGGCTTCTGTCCTATCAAATAATCAGCACGCGCTTAGGAGAGGAACATGAAAGGTTTTCTGGTCACTTTCTTTACTCAACAGAATCGTCGCTATCAGGGAAAGATGCTCGGCGACTGGATCGTTGATTTGGCGAAAGAAATGGGACTGCGGGGTGCGACTCTGTCCACAGGTATCGAAGGCTTTGGGCATACCGGCCGGCTGCATTCCTCGCATTTTTTTGAACTAGCGGATCAGCCTACCGAAATTCGTATGGCCATTACCGAGGACGAATCTGTGCAGTTATTCAAGCGATTGGAGCTTGAAGATATCTCGTTATTTTACATAAAAACCCCAGTTGAGATGGGCTTCGCCGGAACAGAAGTCACCTAGTCTGGCCTGCTTTCATAAGCGGTGACTCGAAGACGCCTACGCTTGCCTCGTGCTCCGAAACACGATTTTACATTTTGGACAGAGCTCGCTAAGATCGGCTCATTGGAGATGGCATTCCTCCATTAACCAACCGCTGTGCCCGTAGCAGCTGATGATGCCTACAGAAACCTGATCAACCAGGTCTGTAGGCGTTCGCGCCCAGAATCCCCTTTTTGGTCAGGCCCACTTACATTTTTGTGGCTGGCCAAATGTCTAAATTTCGACGACCTGAACAACTCGACTTACTGCCCTATATTGCGAAATGGCTTGCGCTTGCTGGTCTTGTAGCTCTTTTGGCAGGCTCTGCCTCTGCGTTATTCCTCCTTTCTTTGGATCATGCCACCCAGTGGCGAGAAGCCCATCCCTGGGTGCTCTGGCTCCTGCCAGTTGCTGGCTTTGCCGTGGGACTTGCGTATCACCTGATAGGCAAACCAGTTGATGCCGGAAACAACCTGATCATCGATGAGATCCACGATCCTAAAAAGACTATTCCCTTGCGCATGGTGCCGATGGTGCTAATCGGAACCGTGGTTTCCCACCTCTTCGGTGCATCTGTGGGACGTGAGGGAACGGCGGTGCAGATGGGCGGCGCTCTTGCGGATCAATTGACGCATGTCTTTCGGCTACGCCGCGAAGATCGCCGGGTGATTCTCATGGCCGGTATCAGTGCTGGCTTTGCGTCCGTCTTCGGCACCCCTCTTGCCGGGGCTTTGTTCGGACTTGAAGTGTTGGCCATCGGACGCATGCGTTACGACGCGCTTTTCCCTTGCGTGGTTGCGGCAATCGTTGCTGACCAGGTGGGGAAAGCCTGGGGAGTGGTTCATACGCATTACGTCATTGGCGAAGTGGTTCCCGTGCAGCTCTGGAGCGTCATGGCTGTGGTCGCCGCTGGGATTATCTTCGGCCTCACTGGCCTGCTATTCGCGACGACCACCCATAAGCTAGGGGCTTTCGTTAAACGACTTATCTCCTATTCGCCATTACGACCATTCGCCGGCGGCCTTCTGATCGCAGTGGCAGTGTGGGCGCTTGGTAGCAACCATTACACCGATGTCGATAAGTACATCGGACTGGGGATTCCGAGCATCGTCCAATCCTTTCAAATGCCAATGGCTCCTTGGGACTGGCTTGGAAAGATGTTGTTCACCGTTGTCTCCCTGGGGACTGGATTCAAGGGCGGCGAAGTCACTCCGCTGTTTTACATTGGAGCCACCTTGGGGAACGCGCTAGCGCCCCTCTTACATCTTCCCTTCGGCATGCTGGCTGGTATCGGTTTTGTCGCTGTCTTCGCTGGTGCAGCTAATACGCCACTGGCAACCATTGTCATGGCCATGGAGCTCTTCGGGCCTGAAATTGCTCCGCTTGCAGCCATTGCCTGTATCGCAAGTTACCTCGTATCCGGGCATACCGGGATCTATCACGCCCAGCGCGTCGGTCACAGCAAGCATCACCGTCCTCTGCCGAAGGAAATCCGGCTCTCCGATATCAAGCAATTTCATGCTCAAAGTGAATCCGCCAGCGAGCGCAAAGTGACTTTTATTGGGGAAGAGAAATGACCGAACATCGCCAAGATCGCCTGACAGCTTTGCAGCTCTATTTCCCTGGCGCTAGTCGGGCTCGAGTTACAAATTTCTGGCATCACCTGAGTGCGCCCGCACTTGCCCAACACCTTCTTAAAGTCGCGCAGAAAGCCAAGATTGATCAGGTCATGCTCAAACCGATTTCTGCGGGCTATTTGACGGGCCATCGCATTTCCCATCATCACCCGGAGCTTGGTGATATGCGTCATCCGCAGTGTCTGGAATTGCTGGATACAGAGGTCAAGCTGCGCACCTTCCTGCGCGACCACGCTGACGAGTTGCGCAAGGTGCGAGCAGTTCTTCTCTTATGCGAGTTACCGCTCAGTGAAGCCTTGTAATTCAGTTCGAAGAAACAGTTCGCAAATGAAGAGGCATAGCCGACTAACCGTTGGTCGCTCTCGCCACATTAGAGGATGTTGCCATGAATGGCTTTCAACTGACGTTTTTCACTGAACAGAGTACCAACTACCAGCATCTTCCACTCGGGGAGTGGCTGGTTGAGTTCGCCAAACGAGAGGGCATGTTGGGAGCGACGCTGGTGAGCGGTACGGAAGGCCTGGATCATTTAGGACATTTGCATACCGCGCATTTCCTCAGCGGTGCTGATCATCCGGTCACAGTGACGATATCCACTGATGAGCCCGGGTGCGAGAAGTTGCTGGAAGCATTGGCCAAGGAGGCGTTTTCGCTGAGCTTTATCAAATTGCCCATCGAGTACGGTCGAGTGGGCCAGGCGAAAAGCTGAAAACCACGGTTTGTTGGACAACCAGTAAAAAGGATAAACGCCATGTACCGAATTTATAACCTGCGTCCACAGCCAGCCCCCGTCAACTGGGCTCGTGACAACAGGCCGCTCCTCGTAGGACTGGTTTTTTGGGCGCTTTTTTTGGCGGGCATTGCAGGCAGCCAAAAGGTATCGAGCGAGGGTTGGTACATCGTCACCTCGCTCGAAGGCGCCTTGGTCACGATGCGCATGCCCAGTGAGAAATCCTGCAAGGCAGACGTGACCATCACCTGCGTACCTGGCTACGAGCTGAGAGCACAGCAACGTTGAACGTTACGAGCGCGATGGTGGTGGGCAATCCAAAGATGAGATTGCGAAATGGAACTCACCGACGTCGGCTCATCAAAACCACTTTAGAGAAATGGGATACCACATGAGCGCAGTGATGCTGAGCATCGTATTCGGGCTTGTGATGGGCAGGCTTTTTACAGGATCCGTCTATGAATTCGTCGCGCTTTTCATCGTAAGCATTGGAGTGTCGTTGCTGACGTTTCATCTGCTAGATCAAAGGCGGGCCATGCTACAAGCCCAGACTGCGTACTGCTGTTCTGTGATGGTTGCGTCAAACCAAATGCTGGAGCTTTTCCAGATGGCAAAGGGAGGGCAATTCATGCCCTTGGTGGGAGAGATTCCTGAGCTAATTATTGGAGGCTTCTTGGTTCCCGCAATTGCGGTGTCGGCAGTGCAGCTGTTCAGAATACTCATGGAGAGCTGACTTCCGAAATCGAGGCCTCTCGACTTATTCACATGGTTAATGACGTTCCCGAATCGTCCCTTGGAGAAAATCAATGAAAACGCAAATCCAGGCTATTCATGCACGTGAAATTCTCGATTCACGCGGTAACCCTACCGTTGAAGTCGACGTCACCTTGGAGTGCGGAACACTGGGCCGGGCTTCAGTCCCGTCCGGTGCCTCTACAGGCGCTCACGAAGCTGTTGAGTTGCGTGACCATGATCCAAAGAGGTATTCCGGCAGAGGAGTGTTAAAGGCCGTTAGCAATGTGAATACCGAAATACTTGAGTCTCTGAGAGGCCAGGATGCAGTTGACCAGGAACAGATTGATCATCTGATGATTAAGCTGGATGGAACACCTGATAAGTCTAGGCTTGGAGGAAACGCCATCTTGGGCGTCAGCCTCGCCGTAGCCAGAGCGTCGGCTTCTGCGATGAAAGTGCCCTTGTTCCAATATCTGGGCGGCGAGCAAGCAGCAAGAATGCCCGTCCCAATGTTCAATATTCTCAATGGCGGTGTTCACGCAAACTGGCAAGGCCCTGACTTCCAAGAATTTATGATTGCACCTACAGGGGCTGGCAGTTTCAAGGAAGCCTTGCGTTGGGGCGCTGAGGTGTACCACGAGCTGAAAGCGGTGCTTAAGGACGCCGGCTACTCAACAGCGGTCGGAGATGAAGGCGGCTTTGCGCCGACGCTCAAGAAAAACTCAGATGCCATTGAGCTGATCATTAAGGCAATTGAAAGGGCCGGTTATACCCCTGGATCTCAGATCGAGATCGCTATCGACCCAGCATCCAGCGGTTTCTATGAGAACGGTCTTTACCATCTGCGCTCTGAAGGTCGTAAGGTCGATGCTCAAGAGCTGATTAGTCTCTATTCCTCCTGGGTCGACAAGTACCCGATTGCGGTACTGGAAGATGGCCTCGCGGAAGACGATTGGTCGGGCTGGAAGCAATTGAATGCTGCGCTGGGTAACCGGATCGAGTTGGTTGGAGATGACCTGTTTGTCACCAACGTCGAACGGATTCAACGAGGCATCAAAGAAAACGTCGCCAATGCTGTACTGATTAAACCCAATCAAATCGGAACCCTGACTGAGACCAAAGCCGCCATCGTAATGGCTTACGGGGCAAATTGGGGAGCTATGGTTTCTCATCGTAGCGGGGAGACTGTAGACAGCTTCATCGCAGATCTGACTGTTGCCATGGGTACTGGCCATCTCAAGACGGGCGCTCCATGTCGAGGGGAGCGGGTCGAGAAATACAATCAGTTTCTGAGAATAGAAGAGCATCTTGGCAGCCATGCGTTTTATGCAGGACATGATGCATTCGTGCGCTGACGGCCTATAGCCGGTAAACCTGTTGTACTGGTTACCGTAAAAAACGAACCACATATCGCTGTTGGCAAAAACGTCAGTGGCATTGGCCTTTCCTAGACGCTTGGAGATATGAGCATGAGCTACACGGATATTCCAGCTGGTAACGCGATCCCCGATGACTTCTTCACCGTTATCGAGATTCCTGCAAACCACTCGCCGATCAAGTACGAGGTGGACAAGCCGAGTGGACAAATTTTCGTAGACCGCTTCCTCAGCACGCCCATGTTCTATCCGGCCAACTACGGGTTCATTCCAAATACGTTGAGCGATGACGGAGACCCGTTGGACGTCTTGGTGATTTGCCCTTACCCGGTATCGCCTGGCGTTGTCATTCGTAGTCGCCCGGTTGGCGTGATGTACATGACGGACGAAGCTGGAGCGGATGCCAAGGTGATCGCGGTGCCTCATGAAAAACTAAGCTCTGTGTACAGCAACATAAAGGAATTCTCTGACCTCCCTGCATTACTCCTCGCACAGATCCAGCACTTCTTCGAAAGCTACAAGGCATTGGAGCCGGGTAAGTGGGTAAAGATGGGCCGTTGGGGGAGCGCAGATGAGGCCCGAGAAGAGATTCGCAAATCGGTAGCTACGTATAAACCAAAAAAGGGGGACCACTCGCCACATTAAAGGATGTGGCCACCTGTGTACCGAGCTACGCTCCAAGCACTGCAATAATGTCACTGATGGCGAAGTAACCCAAGGACTGCATTCCTGAACGGACTAGAGATTCCCGAGGCATTTAAAGGGTGTCAGTTCACTCAATGATAGCCTGCCTGATCGTTAACCTTTCCTCGGAACACGGAGTAGCTCCAAATGGTGTAGCCCAGAATGATCGGGATAATGAGCAGAGCACCTACAAGCATAAAACCTTGGCTTTGCGGGGGGGCTGCGGCATCCCAGATCGACGTCAACGGTGGGACGATGTTCGGCCACAGGCTGATGCCGAGGCCGCTGTAACCCAGAAAGATCAATACCAGGGTCAAGATAAAAGGCGCGTAGTGAGCACTGCTCGCCACGGCCCTGAACAACCCCCACATAGTCACCAACACTAGGACTGGCACCGGCAGGAACCAGAACAGGTTCGGTAGGCAGAACCAGCGTGCAGCGATATCGCCATGGGCGAGCGGCGTCCATAAGCTGACCACGGCGATCACAGCCAGCAGTGCCAACGTCAAAGGACGGGCCAGGTTATGCATGGCTTTTTGCAGCACGCCTTCAGTTTTCATGATCAGCCAGGTGCAGCCAAGCAAGGCATACGCAACTATCAGCGCAGCGCCGCAGAACAGACTGAACGGCGTCAGCCAGTCTAGGCCGCCCCCGGCGTACTGGCGATCGACCACCGGGAGGCCGTCGATGTAGGCGCCCAACGCCACGCCCTGGAAGAAGGTCGCCACCAGGGAGCCGCCGATAAAGGCCTTGTCCCAGATGTGGCGCTTCTCGTCAGTGGCCTTGAAACGGAACTCGAAGGCCACGCCGCGGAAAATCAGCCCGAACAGCATGAAAATCAGCGGCAGGTACAGGGCCGACAGGACCACCGAATAGGCCAGCGGGAAGGCGCCGAACAACGCCGCGCCGCCAAGCACGAGCCAGGTTTCGTTGCCGTCCCAGACAGGCGCGACCGTGTTCATCATTACGTCGCGATCGCCCGAGCCCTTCATGAAAGGAAAAAGAATGCCAATCCCTAGGTCAAAGCCGTCCATAATTACGTACATCATGATGCCGAAGATGATGATCACGGCCCAAATCAGCGGAAGATCAATGCCCATGAGTCAATGCCCCTTGTGATGGCTATCAGCATCGCCACCGTGGGCGGCAGATAGAGGACGGGCAGGTGTTCGCAGATGGCCAGGCCCACCGTGGCTAAGCGCGTCGCCTTCGTGATTTTGGGGTCCTTTACGTACCAGGCGCATCATGTAGCCCAAGCCGGTTCCGAAAAGCGCGAAATAAACCAGGACAAACAGCACTAAGGTAATGCTCATCTGCGCCACGCTATGGTTCGACGAAGCATCGGCAGTGCGCAGCAGTCCATACACTACCCAAGGCTGACGACCGATTTCAGTGGTAAACCAGCCGGCCAATAGGGCGATCAGCCCTGACGGCCCCATAAGCATCAGGAAGTATAAGAACGAGCGGCACCGGTAGAGCGTGCCGCGCTTTCGCAACCATAGACTCCACAGTCCAGTGAAAATCATCAGCATTCCCAAGCCAACCATGATACGGAACGACCAGAACACGATAGTCGAGTTGGGGCGATCCTCCGGCGCAAAGGATGCCAAGGCAGGAATCTGACGATCCAGGCTGTGGGTAAGGATCAAACTGCCCAAGTAGGGAATCTCGACGGAAAACCGGGTCTTCTCAGCCTTCATATCGGGCCAGCCAAACAGGATCAACGGCGTCGGCTCATTGCCCACGTTTTCCCAGTGGCCCTCTATTGCCGCAATTTTTGCCGGCTGATGCTCCAAAGTGTTCAACCCGTGAGCATCGCCCACCACGGCTTGTATCGGCGCCACAATCAACGCCATCCACATCGCCATTGATAACATTCGACGGACGGCCGGGTTATCGCGACCTCCCAACAGGTGCCAGGCTGCTGAAGCGCCGACAAAGAACGCCGTTGCCACGAAGGCAGCAATCGACATGTGCACCAGGCGGTAAGGAAAAGACGGATTGAAGATAATCTTCAGCCAGTCCATCGGAATCACTTGACCATGATCAATTTTGAAGCCCTGTGGGGTTTGCATCCAGCTATTAGAGGCGAGAATCCAGAACGAGGAAACCAAGGTGCCAACGGCCACCATCACGGTAGAAAAGAAATGTAGGCCACGGCCGACTCTACTCCAACCAAAAAGCATCACACCCAAGAATCCAGCTTCAAGAAAGAAAGCCGTCAGTACCTCGTAGGTCAGTAGGGTCCCCGTTATAGGGCCGGCGAAATACGAAAATCTGCTCCAATTGGTACCGAACTCATACGCCATGACCAATCCTGACACCACACCCATACCGAAGTTGACTGCGAAGATTTTGATCCAAAAGTGGTATAAGGTCCGATAGGTATTGTCATGCGTCCTCAACCAAAGACCTTCCAACACTGCTAGATAAGCAGCCAGCCCGACGGTAACTGCCGGGAACAGGATGTGGAATGAAACGGTGAAAGCGAACTGCATTCGCGCGAGGTCAAGAGCTTGAAGATCGAACATATCGTGGCCTCCTAATGGCAATTTCGTATCAATAGAGGAAGCGTCTTGTCAGTGTCGACTCACCAAGGCACCGCCCCCCTCGGGATTTCGCTTGAAGCGCGAGAAATTTTTCTGCTGATGCCGAACGTTGCGCAACTGACGCGCTGGGTGATTTCCCAGTCCACGGGCGACAAAACCTTGCCGTATTTCGATCCGTTGGATGGCGGCGTCTACGCCAAAATATTGATATTGCTAGAGTCACCCGCGCGAACGGTCAGTCGTGCACGGTATGTCTCACGAGACAATCCGGGGCCTGCACAACGCAACCTCAAAAGTTTCATGGAACAGGTTGGGTTGGAACGCCGAGAGACCGTTATCTGGAATCTATATCCTTGGCTGCCCGATCTTGAAAAGCCCAAGGCGTCGCTCCGCAGGGCGCAAATTGAGGAGGGAATTGAGAAGCTAATCACGCTGCTTCCGCATTTTCCTGATCTCGCGACTGTCGTATTTGCCGGACGTGTCGCTCAGCAGGCGATGCTGCGGGTTCGACACGCCTTTCCCGATATCTCATTGCTCGAGATGCCACACCCCAGCCCGCTTTCTGTTTGCACTCACCCGAGTGTTCGGCAACGCATCCTATCCACGCTGCGTGACGCCAAACAGTCGATTGAGTAGCCAAAGGTTCAGGGTTTGCTCATCTTGTTCAGCGAGGCGATGCAGGGCGAGATGAACAAGTTGCCGCGATACGCGCCTACCAAAGTTTTGGCCGCGACGATGATCCACATGATCGCAAGCAGCAATACCAGTACCACGCCCACAAAATTGAAGAACGCGAGGTGCAACATGGAGCCCAATTTAAGGGTAGTCACCGCATACACGCCTAGCGGAAAGGTGAAACCCCACCAGCCGAGGTTGAAAGGAATACCCTCCCTGAAGTAGCGACCGGTAATCAGCAGCGCCAAAACCATCCACCACAATCCAAGCCCCCAAAACAGCACACCACCGATCAAGCCAATGCCCTCGGCAACGCCTCCGATGCCGGCCATTCCATGAGCGGCGAAGATCGCCGGAGCGTCGCTGCCGAGTACCAGCATCCCCAACGCACCAGTACCAATGGGCCCTAATGAAAGCCAGCTCGATGCCGCCATGCTCTCATGAGGCAATTTATGCAATGCCATGCGCAGCAGCAGAATCACCAGAATACTCAAGGCAACGGGCACTGAGTATGCCCATAGCACGTAGCTGGTGATCAACAGGGTGAACTGTGCACTCGCATCAGCAAGGTGCGGCGCCAGTAGCCCACCACTGGCGGCGGCTACCTCGGCCGCAACCACAGGTAGCAGCCATACTGCTGTCATCTGGTCGATACTGTGCTGCTGGCGGGTAAACATCATGAACGGGATCAGAACCCCGCACGCCAACGCCATGGCGACATCGATCCACCACAGGACTTCAGCTAAAGCGACAACCCCATCCCCCCAGCGTGGCAAGCCATAAAGGAGAAATCCGTTGATGATTGTCGCCAGCCCCATGGGGATGGTTCCAAAAAACATCGACACGGTGGAGTGACCGAAGATCTGTTTGGCTTCATTAAAGAACAGGGCCCAGCGGCTTGCGTACAACACCGTAAAGAGGCAAAACAACGCGATATTGAAAAACCACAAGGCTTCACCTAACACTTTGGGCCACTGCGCGGCAAATGGCAGTTGGCCCAAAGCCAGAGCCAGAATCCCGGTGCCCATCGTGGCGGCGAACCAGTTAGGTGTGAACTGCCGGATCGCTTCTCGTGGATTGGACAATGCTGCCAGTGGATGGCTGCCGCCCATAATCGCTGCGAGTCGTGTATCACTCATTTTCGCGCTCCCGCTTCAGTGTTCATTCAATGTGACTTGCCTGAAGTATAGCTTGATGAGGTTAGCGGCTAAACGGATAGTATAGGTTTACGTTACCTGTTAAAGAGGTAGAAAATTGAAGTTAAGCCTACGTCAATTGCAAATCTTCTGCGCCATTGCGCAACAGGGCAGCACCACCAGCGCGGCCATCGCTGTGTCACTTTCGCAATCGGCCACCAGCGCCGCACTCAACGAGTTGGAAAGCGCCTTGGATACCCGGCTTTTCGATCGCGTAGGCAAACGCTTGGTGTTAAACAATAACGGCCAAGCATTACTGCCCCAGGCCAGAAGCATGCTTGAGAACGCGTTGCAGATAGAAAACAGCTTCCTTCCAGGGCATGCAGAGCTGAAGACTCGCTTGCGGGTAGGCTGTAGTACCACTATAGGCAACTATGTTTTGCCATTGATACTTGGCGAGTTACGCCAATCGGCTCCGCACCTGCGGGTCGATGTTGATATGGCCAACAGCATGGCTATCGCCCGGAAGGTCGCAGATTTCGAGATTGATATGGGACTGATTGAGGGACCGTGCCACTTGCCCGAACTGAGTGCCGAACCTTGGCTTGTAGATGAACTGCTCATTGTAGCGGGCCAACGTCACCCTTTAGCACTCAAGTCGCAGGTCACCCTTGATGACCTGCGTACTGCTGAGTGGCTTCTCCGCGAACCTGGCTCGGGCACTCGGGAGGAAGTCGAACAGTTGCTGTTGCGTCACCTGCACGACCTCGCTGAAACCCGCCAGATCGGCAGCTCAGAAGCCATCAAACACGTCCTTGCACAAGGCATCGGCATCAGTTGCCTGTCGAGCAGGGTCGTTCGGGATCTGCTGACTTCTCAAGACCTGATTGAACTGCCGCATGCGTTGCCTGGGCTGAGCCGGCGCTTTTTTCTGATCCGCCACCGGGAAAAATTCATCTCGTCCGGACTTGAACGGTTCTGGCAAAGTTGCACTCAGTTTGCGAGCCAAAGCTAACGAAATCTATTTGAAAAGTAGGTAACTACTACCACAACAACTTGTTTTCGGAATTTATCCCAAGCGCTTAAGGTCAACTCATTGTCTAGCAGCAATCAGCGAGCTGCATTTGCCAAGGCGCAATCTCACGCCTGGCTGCCCCTTGTGAGGAACCTCTGATGAATGTGATCAAGAAAACAGTGACTGCACTGGCGTTGGGTATCGCGCTCGCCGCATCAATGAGTGCGTCGGCAGCGGAAGATCGCTGGACCTTCGATGGTGATATTCATAACAACTCACTGGCTGTCAGCCCTGACGAATCGACAGCCGTAGTCTCCTACAGTCAGCGTCCTGACGTGGTGGTCTACGACTTGAAAACCGGCAAGGTTCGTCAGGTTCTCACCGGCTATATCACGCCACGCAACATTGTCTTTTCTCCAAACGGCGATGTGTTCTACCTTTCCGACAGCAGCTTAGGGGTCGTTCGTAAGATCGACACCAAAACATTAAAAGTCATCGCAGATCTTCCGTTAGGTGCAGGTGCTTTTGGTACCACGCTCAGCAAGGATGGGAGCCTGCTCTACGTCAACAACGAGGCCGCCAGCACCTTGTCGGTTATTGACCTTGATCACCAACGACCAGTAGCTGTGGTACCTGGCTTCTCCCAACCGCGCCAAGGCATCCGAGTAAGCCCTGACGGCAAAACCGTCTATGTCACCAACTTTCTTGGCGACAAAATCACCCTGGTCGACAGCAAGACCAATAAGATCGAAGGTGAGATCACTGGCTTCAACAAGTTGCGCGCCATCTCCATATCGGCCGACGGCAATACGCTGTACGCGGCTAACAGCGGCAGTAACAGCATCGCAGTTGTCGACACTCAAAAACGCGCTATCACAACCACCGTTATGGTGGGCAAAGACCCCTACGGTGCAGCCCTGACTCCAGACGGACTGCACGTCTACTCGGGTAACCTGGGTGACAACACCCTGTCAGTGATAGACACCAAAACGCTGAAAGTGACGACCACTGTGACCGGTTTGAAGGCACCCCGCCAGGCCATTGTCTTCACCAAAGACAAGTCGAAGGCTTATGTCCTCAACGAGGACCTGAGCATCTCCACCGTCGATCTCGCCAGCAACAAGGTGGTATCGACGCTCAAGGCTGACTGATCGAAACAACGCAGGCCTTCTCGAGGGCCTGCTGATACTCCACGACCTGGTGAATAATAATGAATGGAAGTGATGAGTTCTGGATGATGAATCGCCGTCGTTTACTCGGGTTGGCCACTAGCGCTGGTCTCGCTAGCCTGCTTCCGCGCCAAGCCCTTTCTGGAACGGACTTGGCGCAACTAGATAGGATCGAATCCGCAGAGTCCGAACGACGCCTTGTACGTTTTCCAGAGAAAACGGGACTGATTCTGATTACTGATCGTCCGCCGCAGTTGGAAACGCCGCTGCATTATTTTCGCCAGGACCTGACGCCTAACGAAGCCTATTTTGTTCGGTGGCATCTGTCGGGGTATCCAACTCAGGTCGATACGCGAACCTTTCGACTGCGTCTCGATGGCCAGGTTGCCAATCCTCAGTCTTTTTCTCTTGATGCCTTGGTCAACGAGTTCGAGCC
The DNA here is from genome assembly GCF_003290225.1 of Pseudomonas sp. LG1E9. Taxonomy (NCBI): domain Bacteria; kingdom Pseudomonadati; phylum Pseudomonadota; class Gammaproteobacteria; order Pseudomonadales; family Pseudomonadaceae; genus Pseudomonas; species Pseudomonas sp. LG1E9. Next base: position 1,982,888 of record NZ_CP029983.1, read on the forward strand.
CGTGACACTGGTGGCCATGAACCAATGTTCAGGCAATGCCAGAAGCTTGTTTGGTCCTAAACCTCCTGGTGGGCAATGGCAATTTGGCGCGATGGGAAATGCACAGTGGACAGGCGTTCGCCTCAAGGACCTCCTTGATCGTGCAGGTGTTAAAGCAGGAGCAGTCGAGGTGGCAATTTCTGGGCTGGATGAGTCGCCAATGCCAGGCTTGCCAAAGATCGTGAAGTCATTGAAGTTTGACCATGCCAATGATGGTGATGTGATGGTTGCATACGCAATGAATGGCGCACCACTGCCGATGCTCAATGGCTTTCCATTGCGCTTAGTGGTACCCGGTTGGTACGCGACTTACTGGATTAAATCATTGGCTCACATTGAGGTGCTAGATAAACCTTTAAGCAATATTTGGATGAACCAAGCCTACCGAATTCCTGATAATCCAGAGATCAACGAGGAGCCAGGAAACCTCTCCAAGAAAACGGTACCCATCAACCGCTTTGTCACTCACTCCGTATTCGTACGTCCAGAACCCGAAGAACTATTGCTTGTAAATCATCCATACATGCTAGAGGGCTTAGCCAATGATGGCGGCGATGGTATCGCTCGGGTTGAGGTTTCAGTTGACGGCGGGCGTACTTGGGCAGATGCGACGCTCGACCCCGAGATCGGCCGGTTCTCTTGGCGTCGGTGGCGCTTCGTATGGACCCCCCTTGACAAAGGCCGATACACGTTCAAGGTCCGCGCCACCAACCGCGCCGGGCAAGGTCAACTGACCACCCAGTGGAATCGGGGAGGCTATGCGCGCCGGGTTATCGAACAAACCACTGGAATGGTGGTGTGAGATGACGACATTTCTCCAGCCTAGAATGCTCTTTTTTGCCTTGATGTGTAGCCTACCTATTTGGATACCAAGCGCCTTTGCGGCCGAGGAACCGAAGGTCGATTTTGGTGCTCCCGTGCACTCAATCACTGTTCCCCACGACGAGCCCTACTTGCCGGACGGTCCGGGGCGCAGCGAATTTCTGGCACAATGCGTGATCTGCCATTCTCCTCGTTACGTTACCAACCAACCTGCATTTCCGCGTAAAACCTGGGCGGCTGAGGTCGCCAAAATGCGCGACGAATATGGAGCGCCCATCCCCGACGAAGCCGTACAACCAATCATCGATTATCTGATGTTCTTCAATGGCAAGGAGACACCATGAGTGATCCTGTTCGCGACACATCGGCCCATGGGATTTCCCGAACTGCATTGGCTATGTTGATTGGTGTATTGGCGCTCGGCACGTTGATATCTTGGAAGGTCATCGGCACCCACGGCGCCTCGGATATCACCCGACGAGGAGATGCTCTCCCGTCGCGAGTGGACTCAACAGATAAGGTCGAGTTGACCACTGCATTGGTCGGCGCAGGCGCAATTGTGGTCCAACAGCGTTGCGCAGGGTGTCATGACGCGACTCAACGTTCGGTAGGTCCTAGCTGGAATGCAGTCCTTGCACGATATAAATCTGTAATTGGGACGAAGCCGCTTAATCACGAAGCATTGGCTGTCATGGTCGCTGCCATTTCCCATCCCCAACCAGGATGGGATGGTTATTCTGCAGGGCCTACGGACATAACACTGACGCCGGAGGAGCGATCAGGAACGGCAGCATGGATTCTAAGCCGCTCCAAAACCGTTTCGTTGAAGGAGCTAAGCCATGAGTAGACTGATAGCTGGAACAGAGCATGCTCTAGACGCGAATCAACCCTCGGATATTTTGCCGCGCATTGATTACGATCTTATCAAAGCCCACGGTTATGCAGCAGTGATCACACTGTTTCTATCAGCTCTTGCGGGCCTGCTTGTTGCTCTGAAGCTGACAATGCCCGATCTGCTGAGTAGCCACGCAGCGCTGACCTGGGGTCGCCTGAGGTTCGATCACACACAAGGTATTTTTTTTGGTTGGCTTGCCAATGCTTTCTTTGCGTTCTGTTACCACATGGTCCCGCGCCTGGCTGATCGCCCGGTGTTCAGTCGCAGATTGGGCTGGGTCATTTTCTATATTTGGAATCTTGGTGTCCTTTTGCCCGGATGGTTACTTATTTCCCTCGGGCTCGATAGCCCATGGTTCGCAATACAGTCTTTAGAATGGGCGGAGTTCCCAATGATCGTGGACCTAGTGGTAGTACTCGGTCTGATTTTGGTATGTGCCCAATTCGCGGGGCCTTTCTTGCTTAAGCGGCAACGAGGAGGCTTGTATATTTCGGCTTGGTACCTGATCGGCGGAGCCGTATTTACGCTGCTTGCATATCCAGTAGGAAATTTCGCGCCTGCATTTATCCCCGGCGCGCAAGGTGCTGCATTCAGCGGGCTTTGGATTCACGACGCAGTGGGTTTGTTCGTTACGCCATTTGTACTTGCGATCTCTTACTACATTATTCCGGCCGCCACCAATCGACCTATCTATAGCCACTTTTTGTCAATGATCGGTTTCTGGTTTCTATTCTTTTTTTATCCGCTCAATGGCACTCACCATTACGTCTATTCGGCTATCCCCATGGACGCGCAGAAGGCGGCCATTATCGCCTCCGTGTATTTGGGCATGGACGTGATACTAGTTGTATTCAACCAACTGATGTCACTGCGAGGCCAAGCTTCGACAGTCGCAAGCGATGTCCCTCTGAGGTTTGTCTGGACGGGCACGGTGTTCTATTTAATCGTCAGTTTGCAGGGCGCGTTCCAGGCTCTGATGCCGGTCAACCGATTGACTCACTTTTCCGATTGGGTAATTGGCCATTCGCATCTCGCGATGCTGGGTTTTGCAACCTTCGTTGCCGCTGGCGGGATTGCCCATGCCTGGCAGCGTATACCAAACAACCGCTACAGCGCAGCGGCGATGAATTGGGCTTACTGGCTGATAACTATCGGCCTACTGGCCATGTTCACCACACTAACGGCCGGCGGTTTGGTACAGGCACAAATATGGGAAACCACCGCGCCGTGGATGGACTCTGTACGCGCATCTCTGGCGTACTGGTGGATCAGAGACCTAAGCGGATTGCCGATTCTGGCAGGCTTCATCGCGTTTTTCCTGGGCCTAACTACAGGAGCCCGAAACAACGGTGCTGCCGTAAGTACCTCTCCCGTCATTCACCCTACGTTAGCGGGAGTTTAAGGTATGCAAACGGTTACCAAGCATCGCCTGTTCAATAGCGCCTATCTGATCATATTTGTAGCCGGTATCGGCTTCTTTATCTTGTCGTTTATGCTGCTCGGGATATTGCCTGGGAAGCAACTGCAAAAGGAAATCGAGGCCCGTGCACCTGCCAACATGCAACAGTATTCCGCGAAAGAAGAACGAGGGCGCATTGTATATGCCCGCGAAGGGTGCGGTTATTGTCATACTCAACAAGTACGATTCGTAGCTCAGGACGTCAGTCGCTGGGGGGCGCCCACTGAAGCATGGGAAACGAAATACGACTACCCACAACTCTGGGGGACTCGCCGCATTGGTCCTGATTTAGCTCGGGAAACCGAGGTACGAAGTAATGATTGGCATCTGACCCACCTATTCAATCCTCGATATGTCGTTCGTGACTCTGTAATGCCTGGCTATCCCTGGTTGTTTAAAGGTGATGCCAACAAACCGACATCGGATGGAATTGACCTCGTTGCCTACTTACAGACGCTTGGTAGAGCTAGAAAAGTTTCGGGTTATGACGATCCGCTTCAGGCGCAGGTTGACGCTCAACAATCAACCCAGAAGAGCAGTAACGCGATGTCGCACGACAGCATGGCAGATGAAGAAATGTCGGCGTCACTCAATGTAAGCCAAGATGCAATCGCCGCGCGACCTCGCTTGGATGGGCCAGTGCCTGGCTTTGTGATACCTACTAACGCAAATGACCGCTCGATCGCATTACGTCTGGGACAAGCGGCTTTCGCGGAGAACTGCGCCGGGTGCCATGGTCCGAGTGGAACAGGTGATGGCTTAGCGGCGCCGACGTTGCTGCCACGTCCGGCTAACCTGCGCGATGCACAATTTACAACCCGGCATTTAGCCGATGTTTTGTGGAACGGCAGGCCCGGGACAGCAATGCCCGCTTGGAGAGACCTTGATAACTCAACGCTGGTGGCACTCACGCTTTATGTGCAAAGCCTGCATACAGCGGACGAGCGCGCCTTGCCGTCTAGCGACGTAGCGCTTGGGCAGTCTCTATTTTCCACCAATTGTGCTAGCTGCCACGGTGCCAGTGGCCAGGGCAATGGGCCTGCATCTCGCGGGCTCTCCCCACGCCCCGCGAACTTCTGGGAGAAGAAAGGCAACACGGCGTATCTGGAGAACGTCTTGCGTGAAGGCATACCAGGTACGGCAATGCCTCCCTGGAAAGCAGTGCTCTCGGACGAACAACGAACTGCTGTAGTTACCTATTTGCGTACGCTATACCAACCTACCGAGCAGGAGTGAATCATGTTTGCTTCAATGGTAATTGTGATGACCCTGATCGTTTCTGCATTCGTTGTAGCTTGGTGGGTCAGCCCTGAACTTCGGCTGTGGAGTGAGGCGCCCAAGCTCGTGATGCTTGAGCGTGAACGTCGTTTTGCTCAAATAAGAACGCCATTGGATCAACAGGGGGGGAAAGATCAGGGTTCCGGTAAAACATAATATTGGGAAGTTTTTTACGGAACTGGAATAGAACTGTCTGGCGTTCGTCTACTGTCTGGTCGCGTACTATTTCAAATAGCAGGCGAGCCTACAAAAATTCACAAAAACCAAAGGAATACGTATGTTCAAAAAAATGATCCTCACCGCTGCTGTTGCCGTCTGCTGCATATCTGGTTTTGCGTTCGCCGACGCGCCAGTCAAGGTTGCTGAAACAGACAAGGGAAAAGTACTCGTAGACGCGAAAGGAATGACTCTGTACACGTTCGGTAAGGACACCTCGGGCAAGTCGGTCTGCACTGGGCCATGCGCTGCAAACTGGCCACCTCTGGCAGTGTCGGCAAACGCCAAAGCGGATCATGATTATTCTGTCGTCACTCGAGACGATGGCACAAAACAATGGGCTTACAAAGGCATGCCACTTTACAGCTGGGTCAAAGATACCAAGCCAGGGGATACAACCGGCGACGGTGTCAACCAAGTCTGGCACGTTGCTAAACCGTAACCTCATTAATTAACAGGCTAGCATGCGCCCTGGCTTTGTCAGTGGCGCAAACTAGAAGTTTAACTACCTGATAGTTCCGCCAACGTGCGGCCGCTGCGCCTCACAAAGCATGATGGATCAGATCAACGTAAAATGGGGCCGAGGCACCGTACGCTCTTGAGATGTTCCCATAACGCCATACTGGGGTATGAAGCGCCAGATGCTAAGCCCCATTTGCACAACCCAGCTGGATCACCTCTGGACTGTTAAATTTAAATAGGGCTAGCACTGGGGCTGGGACTTACTAAAGGTTTCAACCCTCAGATCTGATTAAGGTAGGATGATTCAAAGAGCATAGCAAAAATCTTAATCCCGCCAATTATACATTATTGAAAAAACAGGTGATTGCGTTGCATTTGACCAACTGCTTGCATTCAATTTGACCAATTGCATTCGTATTGCCCACCTGGATAAACACCGGATCCTATTGCAACCGTTTGCGACTTTTGATCCTTCGCATTGATTCGCCTTTCAGTTCTATAAAGTGGGACTTGTGAACGATACGGTCAAGAATTGCATCGGCAATCGTGGGGTCGGAGAACAGGTCATACCATTTTTCTTTAGGGTACTGACTTGTAATCAACAATGAGCCGTTCTGTGACTGCTCGTCGATAACGTCCAGGAGGAACGGGCCCAACTGGGCGTCAATGCCACCGATGCCCAAATCATCTATGACTAATAATTCTGCGCGGATCAAATGCCGACGTAGTTTAGGCGTGGTGTGGTCAGCGTAAGAAAGTGAGATTTCTTCAAAAAGCTTCGTGGCAGTGCGATACAGCGTCGCTCGCCCAAGGCGGCAGGCTTGGTTTCCGAGTGCGCAAGCGAGCCAGGTTTTGCCAGTGCCCGTAGCGCCCGTGATGATCACATTCTGACGTCGCGCTAACCACTCGCACTCACCAAGGGACATGACCGTATTGCGGTCTATGCCTCGAGACGCCTTGAATTCAATGCTGTCTATTGTGGCTTCATTCTCACGAAGCCTTGCGTTCTTTAGCAAACGTCCAACCTTTCTGCTCTCACGCTCGCTATTTTCGGCATCCATCATTAAACCAAGCCTTGTTTCGAATGGTTCTTTCAGCAGCGCCGGTGTTTCAAGCTGACGCTCGTAGGCTGCTGCCATCCCGTGCAGACCAAGAGACATAAGGTTTTGGGCAGTATCGAGGATTGACTTCATAGCGGCTCATCTCCCTGTGAGGCGTAGTATTCAGCACCACGTATGTTGGCGTGTTCGACCAAGGGGGCGGATCTTCGGTAGTTGGGGCGCAGGTCAGATTCGTTCCGAAGGATCGAACGCAGCCGCTCAGAACTTAGGATGTTCAAGCTATTCGCATAGCCGCACGCGGACTCAAGGCGTGACGGTGTGATTGCCCCTTTGCGAACGTCACGTTTCAGGCCAACAACGACCTTCAAACCGGTCGAGAAATCTTTCCGCAGGTTGAGGTTGTCCTTCACGAAACGGAGCGTTTCCGGCCCAATAGTCTCAGCCCAGACAATCAGAGCTTCCGGCTGGGAGTCCTGGAAATATCTGTGATTCGGGGCCAAGTGCTCTTTGAGAGTGCTAGTGCCCCGCTGACGATTGAGCTTGTGCGAGCCGATGAGACGGCGCTGATGAATGATTTCGAGCCAATCGTCTCGCACGCGCAAATCGACAAGAAGATTCGCGAAGTGGTAAGGAACCGAGTAGCTGTGCTCTTCAAATTGTACGTGGTAGTCGCTGCCTACCCTAACCTGATACACCCACTTGCTGTAGCTGTACTTATGTTCTGGGAGCGGCTTGAGGGCTGGATAGTCAAGCTCAAGGAAGCGGCTGGTTCGGCTCTTAGGGTACGTTCGAGTGATTCGACTGTTTAGCTCATCAACCCAGTAGCTGATTTTCTCGTTGAGCTCTTCTAAGGAAAAAAAGGTGCTCGCTCTCAGCCTTGCGAGAACGAATCTTTGTACCAGTTGAACAGCAATCTCACCTAGCGACTTGTCTTGCGGTTTACGCGGTCTGGCGGGGTAAATTTGAAATCCGTAGTGCTCAGAAAACTCGGCGTAGGCACGATTTAGGGTCACCACATCTCTCGTGTTTTTCGTCACTGCTGACTTCAAATTATCAGGCACAACGAACCGTGGAACCCCGTCGAAGAACTCCAGGGCCAGAATGTTGCATCTGAGCCAGTCTGGGATCGTTTGACTTCTCACGGCGGTGGCAAAAATGTATCCCGAGGCACCTAGCGTTGCCACGAACACCTGAGCTTGGCTGATTGCTCCAGTATCCGGGTTGGTCACAGGCATTGTCCTGCCACAAAAGTCCACGAAGCACTTGTCTCCGGGGAGGTGAGTCTGTCGCATGCTCAGCTTTTGCCTATTGACCCATTCACGATAAATCCGTGTGAACTGAGCATAAGACACGCCTTCTGGCTCGCTTGTACGAAACTCTTGCCATAGGAGTTCCAAGGTGATGTCAGGAAGTTTTAGCTGTTCATGGATGGCAGGCCATGACGGGTAAGCCTTCCTTTGAGATGAGACTTTTGGCTGGGTATGCAGACGCTCCGCCAGCGCTTTGTCGTCAAGGTGCTTCAGTTCTTCCCAGCTTTGTCCACACTGTGCCAACTGATCCCGAATGGTGCGAACAGTGTTATGGGACACTTTGGCTAATAGGCCAATAGCCCTATTCGACAGCTTGGGGTCGCTCGTAAGGCGTAGCACCTCGCGCTGCGTACTTATTGGCAGCCTCATATGTTCTCCTCGCGACAGGTGTGTGAACACCTCACAGGTCGCGCCGTGTGAAAATTGCAGACAAACGGAATGTGATCGACTTGACGCCGAACGCGAGGGAACACAGAATGACGGCGCGTAGGGCTGAAACCTAACACCATCAAAAAAGCCTAGGGCTCCACCCCTGGGCTTTTTTGTGCTCCAAATCCACCGGCTAGCTCCTATCCTGATCTCATTGTGATACTCCTCATATGCTTAGTTCATACGGCCTGCTGCCGTGCGCAGCGCTGCGTAGCAATCCACCAAGCGACCTCTTTGGACAGAGCAAAGAACCCCCGACGATTAGGCACTTCAAATAGCGGCACCTCAATTGTCCCTCGCTGTTTAGCTTTACGAAACGCGTCGTACGATGTGTAACCCAACTCTCTCCACAGCGCGCTGCCACCCACCATCAGGCCATATCGCTGTTTGAGGTCGAGCTCTAATTCGAATGACAGAAATTGGATTTCAAGGGGCTCGCGCATCGCACTTAATGTCCGGTTTGGTCACAGTTGATAGTAATAAACCGCCCCCTTGCGCTCCAGCCGTAAGACTTCTACATTTTTTACGGTACAAAGATCGTTCGGGGATTTTTAAGTGTCTGATTTTAAGAGAATTGCAAACATTTATTCGGAGTTCGCAGGCAGCTTGCGCGAACAAATTCCGGAAAATAGCCGCCCCCGAAGCAACACAGTGGAAATGCTCGCAGTGGGCTACTGGTTCGAAGGACTGAGGCAGCGGACAGGCCTCAAAACTGCCTATGCCCTTGAGCTGTATTTCGAAAAAGAGTCATTTCGAAGAAATACGAATGGCACGATCCGGCATTACCGAAGCAAGTGGTCTAGGTACGAACAGAAAATGATCTCCCCCAAGGCCAAGACCTTGAGTAGGGTGGAACTGCTAGCACCTGGATCGTCCCGCGACCTGAATCATCCCATATGGACTTTGATGAAGCTGATCTCCCGGCAACAGAAAATCAGCTTCGACAGCTACTTCCGTGCGTTAAATACCGATGTCCAACTGGTGCTTTATCGCAGCACCAGCAACATGATTTGGGACAGTGTTCAGCGCGAACCAATCACTCAAGTTCTACTCGAAAAACTCGAACGCAGGGCAAGCTTGGATGCCCTCGCTGCGTTGATCGCGATAGTGGTCGAAGCAGATCTCCTAGGTCGAAAAACCGTTGCTATCAAGGCAGCAGGCACCTTGCACAAAGTACTTCTGATGCTGGCAATGGAGCTTCAAGCGCGCGGTGTTGCCGTTGGCCTAATCGATTGGCTCGTGTTCAACGTCCTACCCCTTGGAGTGCCTGCCCATCTGCATATCTGGATGAGCAGCGCTGACTACATCCACGCGTCGGCGCATTTGAACACCATGGTTTACCAGCATCCGGAAAGGCGCGGAAAAGCCCTACCTTGGAAGCTTCGTAATAAGCTGATGTGCAAGCTGCTTGCCGGGGACATGGGAATTGACGTTTTGCACGCAATGCGCCCTCAGTTCGAGTTGCGGACGGACATAGGGGAAATTGCGGCCGAGCTGGTCGAGGAGTTTAAGAAGACGTCGGCACTGAGAACTTGGGGATGGATGTGCATCATCGATGGCGCGCCACAGACAGTGCCACCAGTACCGCTGCTTTAGCCTTTCAAATGACTCGCTAGGCGAGTGGTCAAGTCCAATGCAAATGCCTGGTCACTTCCGATGCAAACGACTGGTCAAGTCGAATGCAAATGGCTGGTCAAATGGGTTGCAATTTCCCACCAATCGATCCGCGCGCTATTGAAGTCTGTGAGTCAGGTCGTACTGGAGAATATACCGGCCTACGCCTTGGCGTCGGTCGTTAAATTTTTCGAGTCGTAGCTGGATGTGCAATGAGCACTTATCGGCAATCTCGTTCAGGTTCCAGTAGCTTGGGCGCGCGACCGATCCCTCAGTTGGAACTGCCGTAGCCGAGTCTTGGCCTGGCAATCCGTGGCTAACCTCGAAAAATTAAGATAGGGACTATCTATGACACCCCTGGCCATAGTGATCTTCATGGCCTTCGCCGTGGCAGCGTTCGCAATCGCCTGTGCATGGGGGCACGCGCTGAGCGCACTGCGAATCAAGGACTATCCAAACCTGCCGTCCTCCCGACCGGCTGGCGAGTACCTGATTGCGGTAGATGAAGAGGCGCAGAAGACGCACATCTACAAATGCTACATCGATACCTTGGAGTCGCTGAAGGTCACGGTAGCTGAGAAGACCAAACCACTCGATCTCGCATACCAGGAAATCATAATCGGAGCAGGGGCCTTTGCGAAGCTTGCTGTTCTAGTCATCTTAAGGGAGCTAATTACGTGACCGACAAGCAGAAACCAAGCAATAACGAGCAAACGCGCGTTCCGCCACCTCCGCCCACCACTGAGTATCAACGGCGCTCGGAGGAGCCTCCGGTCAATTGCCAAGACCCTGCAGATAGGCGCCGCTGAGGACTCTCTGCAGCCAGGCAAGCACGGTATGTCGATGTTTTGATCGCTCTCTGAATACAAGAGAGCGGTCGCTTGGCGATGTTGGTGTGTTGGGTGGAAGTTTATAGCTTTCGCTGGGCTCGGTATTCTGGCTCGTTTTTCTTCACGACTTCCATGTTGCAATAGAATACGTAAATTGAGCGTCTCTTTGTTGGGAGCCCAGTACCTACGCGGCTGTCTAGGTAACTGAAGTGTAGGTGGCCTAGGTTTTCAACGTGAGTTTGCAATTCAATATTATGGTCTTCGCTGAATTTTTTTACTGCTTCAAGTGTTGCCTTTGATAGGCTGTTAAGGACTTGGTCATAAGCAAATATTACCAAATAAAGCTCCACACCGAATGTGTCGAGAATGCTGTTGTGGTCACCGTAGCGATTGTAAAGCTGGTTGAGGCCATCTAGAACTTTGGCTTCCGTTTGATTAAGTTGTTTTATTAGTTTTCCTTCGATGATCGCGCTCACTGTTTTTTCATATTTCACTACCACGTCTGCAAATCCGGCGCCCATCGGGACTTCAGTTAAAACATCTATAGATTTTTGATTGTGATAGAAGCACGCTAGGTTGCCAGCTAAAATGGTATTTAGGTTTTCTTCGCTGAATGCGTTCTCTAGAGTTCTGGGCTTTTGCTTGTGTTTGTAGAGCCCGTCATTGATAAGTATGTTGCTCAGTGAGTTAGTGATATATTTCTTGGTGTTTAGTCTGGTTGAAAGATTTGTGAAAAATGCAGATAGTGAAAATGCGGTTTGTTCTAGTCTATTAGTGGTTGTTCTTCTGACCTCTGAGTCAGGGAGTATTTCCACAGATTTTAGCAATGGATGAATAAGGTTCAAGCAGCTCTTTGTGCCGGTTAGGACTAAGTGTCCCTTAGGCTCTATTGCGACATGTGACTGTATGCTGATCTGTCTTAGTTCATTGAGCAGATTTTCTAGCTGAATAATGATTTGCTCAAATTCACTGTGCTTCCATTTCATGCGATAGATTGAGTTTTCGGTCATGTCTATACATGATTGTATTGGGTTTCGTAGCCAAATTTTTTCAAATTTATTGAAATGGTTAAGGCTAGAAAGGGTGCGGAGACGCCCGGTAGCAAAAACCTCCTCTGGGGCGGAGCTCAAATCAGTTGTGCATGCAATTAAGGCGACCGCATGCCTACTTGTAGGTAGGCTGAAATTTTCCCATGAGCGTACGATGTATATAATGGTTTCCGGGAAAAATAACCGGATTTCCAGATTAGGCCCTAATTCAATGTAGTCTTTGTCAGGGTGGATTTTGAATTTCTCTTGAATAAATTTTTTGATATCGTCGTTTGTGGCGTTCTTCTGGCTGATAAGGGTCTCAATGTTGTATGTGATTAGATCTATGGTGTCCCAGCGGTTTTCATTGCTGGGTCTTAGAAACTCCGCAAGGGATTTTATGTATTCAGCGGTTTCTGTTAAATACTGCTGATGATTGCCGCTTAAGTAATACCTGGGGTGGATAAGTCGTAAGTCGATGTTGTTTCGAAGGACGTATCTTGACAAGTTTCTTAGTGTGTGGGTGGCTGGCTCTTCGTGATATTTGTTTAGTAGGGTCTCTAATGCGTCTAGGTACACTTTAATGCTTTGGACTGTCATTAGCTCAGTCGCGAGTATTAGATCAATTTCACTCTCATAAACTTTATTTCGCTGTGGGTAGTTGTACCGAGTATTTAGTTGTACATTCATATTCGAGCTCATTTCCTTGAAGTCGATGCCAAGATGTTCATTGATGCCAAAACGCCACTGCCTGACAATAGCACGATGCCTGCTGAGGGCGGCCTAATCAGTAGCTTCACTAATTGGATTCTTGCCGTCGGTTTTGAACAGCGCTCAACCTGGAGGGTGGTACATGTGATTGGCGTGGGCGAAAGCTTCCAGTCGGGTCGAGATCATTGGGAAGAAGCTGCGGCGCGCCGAAAGGCGAGCTGCAAGTCCATCCATGCTCTCTACACCCTACTACCAGCTCCGTTCTTTACCGACCAGTCTGCCCCATTGGTTCCTAGCGCAACTTCGGCGATCATGCCCAGCTTCTGAGAAGGGCATCCCGTTGAGGGGATGAGGTGAATTGACAAGTGAGGACTACGTGGCTTCAAGCACTTATGGGGAACAGGTCTGCTACAAATGTGTTCACGATGCCTACCTTGGCGGCCAGATCAGGCGTACCGGGACGTCTGCCGCCTGCACCCTCTGCAACGCCACTCGAAAGTGCATTCTCTTGTCCAAGGTCGTGTCCCGCGTTGAGAGGATCCTTGATGGCTATGTCATGGAAGGCGAGTACTACCGACGTTTTAGTGACGGGGGCGACAGTCAGGAGGGGGACAGCCTAGATACTTGGGTCAGCGTGATCTTCGGCTGCGACAACATCGAGCCTATCGTGAAGGTCGTGTGTGATGGCCTGTTCTTCTACAGTTTGGACACTAATTACTCCGCACGGCCATACAGCCTGGACGACATCGGTCACCAGTGGCGGGAGTTCCAGGACGGGATGAAGCACGGTAACCGCTTTTTCAACGTCAGCGCCAAAAAGTTCCTGGACTGGATTTTCAAAGACTTAGGCAAATACTCTGCCTCCTCCGATGAGCACGCTGTGGTTCGACTATTGACGCCAGGGGAGGCCCCATCCATTTTCAGGGCTCGTACCTGCATGAGCTCATCGAGCGTTAGCGATATTGCCGTCGACCCGTCGCGCAACCTAGCCGCTCCTCCCAGAGATCGAGCAGGGGAGGGTAGGATGAATCCAGGTGGCGTCCCTGCTTTTTATGGCGCATTCGAGCGAGAGACGTGCATTGCTGAGTTACGCCCACCAGTTGGCGGTACGGTGGTGAGTGGCCAGTTCAGGTTGAACAGGGCGGTGAGGGTGCTGGACTTCGGGCGTTTTGAGGAGGCGGATCTTGGCCCTGCACCGAGCTTCTTTGACCCAAAGCATCAAGCGAAGATTGGACGCCAGGAGCTTCTGAAATACCTGCACAACGAGATCACAGTACCAGTGCTGCCAGGGGCTGAACGAGACTACCTGACGACACAGGTAATTGCGGAGTACTTGGCGACCCACTGCAAGCCTCGGATCGATGGTGTGATCTTCAAGTCCGTGCAGCAGAGCGCGGGCAGCAACATCGTCCTGTTCTCGCACGTGGCCTGTCCTATTACGGCGTCCTGGGGGCGAATACAAGATAGCTTCGGTATCAATGCAGAAGGGCAGTCTGATGGGCCCTGCATTGAATATGTAGGCGGCAGCCTTGTTCAGCATGCTATTTGTGAGGTGCAGTACAAAGCCGAAGACACGCGTTTGCCGGATGGGAAGACAACGTTCCTTGTGGACTCTGAGTTCTGAGCGACACCGGTCATCCAGAGAGGGGCGGCAGGCAAAAGCAATATGGCCAGTGGCTACTTGTCCATCCCAGCGAACCTCTCCATCATCATGAGCTCTTGATCAAGGAGCTCATCACATGGAAATGACCTCGCTGAAGCTGCTCCACCGCAGCATGATTTCGATTGGCAGTGACATGCAGCAATTCTTGGTGAGAACGGGGGCGGCGAGTTTCGACTGCCTCTTCTCCACACGGGACACGCCCTTTGTGCTCACACTCACAGCCCGAGGGAAAGTCCGAGGGTTCTTCCGGTTCGACGTCCTTGCAGGTTATCGGATTCGTGATTACCTAGGCGATATGTACGGCGATCTTTTGGAGGTGCTCAAGGAGGATGGCTCTAGTGGGCAACGCTTGATACCCAGGGAATTCCTGACTCAACTCAACGACGCCATTCCGACCCAGGCCACTGAGAAGCGGCATCCGAAACCTTCAGAAATTGTGCGCTTGCGGCCCGATATCGTTGAGGACAGAGAAAAGCCTTACTTCAACTGCTGGTCTTACTGGACGCAAGGCCAGAAGCCCAGCGCGGAGAACCAGCAGAAAACTCTGCTTCTTCTGGGCGCTGATGCCTTGCGCCACAGCCAGCAGCGCAGTGCTTCGTCCCGGTGGAGTTCAACGGATACAGGTGGGTCGTGGACTAAAGATCTCACGAAATAGCCAGCTGGCCTCGCGAGCCGTAAGCAAGTACCTATTGGTTCTAGAAAGAATTTTCAATAGGTACCGAGGTCTCTGACGTGAAACGTTAGCCTTGGCACACATTATTTCAACAGGTATCCCCGAGTGTCCCAGGCACCTAACGAAGCCGTTCAAAACTGCGAAACTTTGCTGCGCACGATGATGCAAGATCTCGAAGCCAGAGGCATCTGGCCGAACGTGCGCAAGCGCCAGCAGAGGCGGACGTTGAAGAAGTCATGGATCTAATAGGGCGTATAGAGCACGGCTTTGGTGCCTAGCAAAAATTGTGTCTGATTTAGCGCCTGTCAGAATTCCCGAAATTACCTTCGCCCATAAATCGCTCAGAGGTCATGCCAATGCCTCTGAACGGTCGATCTTGGCAGCCCCAGCTCTTTAGCCGCGTCTATCTGCGTAAGTCCCAGGATTTTGAGTTTCTGAACCCGCGCGCGCGTGGCGGCAGCGCGAACGCTAGTTGGGTGCGTGCTATCCACGGCCTCTGCTGATGCCGGTGGAATTTGGTCGGCCAGTCCCAATGCCTCCAGTTCGCTGAGTGCCTCAAGCAGTACAGCCCTGGGTGAGTGCTGGGAATCAGAAGCTGCGGCAACGGCAACTAGTGCGGATGGGGAGAGGTCGAGCATTTGGGCTAGATCTGCTGCCACTTTGAGTGTTGGCGTGGTCTTCCCACCTTCCAATTGGCTGACATGCGATGCAGCCACGGTGCCGCTGAGATCTTTTTGCTTAAGACCTTTCGCCAACCGTATCACGCGCAGCGCTGCGGCGAAGCCATGTTGAATCGACATTGAACCGTCTCAAAAGCAGACGGTATGCCCCGTTTGCTTGAGATCGAACAAATCTATATATTGATTCGAATGGGTTTTAACCCGCCATACGGCTAGCTCAGCGCGTGTCGTCTGGAGCGGTGCCGCAATCACTCGTCTACGATGGGTGCCACGGCTCCAAGTCGGCGCTCTTCTGGCGCGTTCCTGTGGAGGCGGATCAGGGCTCAAATTGGTTTAAGCAAAGCATTAGGCCCTAAGGAAAGCTAAGATGTCAGAGCTGAGGAAAATAATCGTTACTGTAAAAAATTATGAATTTCACTCATCTCAAGATTGCGCGCGCCTCTACAAGAAGGTTCGCTTGTTGGATGAGTCAGGCAAAATTTTCTACTATAAAAATCTAATCATTCCTAAGTACCTTGAGGGCAAAGGTGCGTTTGCATCTGATGTGCCAAGGACGTGGTATGTAAAAAATATTCATAAGTCCGCCGTTGTGCTGGTCGCGTTTGAAACCAAAAACGGTACGGTCGAATATGACCTTGACGAAGTTCGTCAGCTATCACGATCCGGTTTTTGGGCGGGGCTTGTGATTGGAGTCGTGTCGATTCCGGCTGGCGTTGTCATCGCGACTGCCACGTTCGGTGCCGGCCTCCTGCTGATTCCATTGGGTCTGTACCAAGCTTACAAGCAGATTTTCAGGATCCCAGCCATCCTGAGTCGAAAGCGGCTGCTGGAGGATTTTTCCCAGTTAGGAATTAGTGTGGGTGAGGGGTGGTCACGCTAGACGTCTGATGTAGTGAGTGTATGTAAGCAATTGAAGGCTACGAAAGTACCCACTCAGTGCACGTCACTCTGATTGGCCTCCCGCATCAATAGTTCATGCACCATCAGCATGTAGATACTTAGCTTCTGACAGTCGCTGATTGAGTAAATTGCAGGTCTTTTGTAGTCGCTCTACCCAGGCCAGCAAGGATATTCCACATGAACAGCTTCCACCGAGCTTCAATATAGCGATAAACCGTCAATTTGAAGGCCATGCAGATGCTTCTCTGCAGCCTCTGTGGTCGGCCAGGCATGCGGCCCCGGCCCAGGCAAAGGTTCCTGAATGAAGATTTTGATCTACTCGGATTTGCACAACGAATTTGACTGCTTCACCCCGCCGAGTGTTGACGTAGATCTTGTGATTTTGGCTGGGGATATCGACCTGCTTAACCGAGGTGTGAAGTGGGCTAATGAGGCGTTCAGTAGTGATGTGATCTATTGCAGCGGCAACCACGAGTTTTACAAAGGCCATCTCACCCGTACTCGCGAAAAAATGCAGGCTGTAGCCGCCTCGCATATCCACGTCCTGGATAACCAAGTCTGGACGTCGAACAACGTCCGATTTCTGGTCGCGACGTGTTGGACAGATTTCAGTGGTACCGGGGATGTGATGGCCGCCTCCAGTGCGTGTGTGCGGGGAATGAACGATTTCCGAATGATCCGTACGGGCAGTGAGTATCGGCGTATCCGGCCTGCAGATCTCATCGAATTGAATCGCGCTTCGTACGAGTTTCTCCGCGAAAAGCTCGCGACCCCCTACGTCGGCCAGACCGTCGTCGTAACCCATCACTGCCCCCTCCCTGAGGTCTCTGGGTCAGAGCATTCTGGGCATTTGAGTGCCGCCTATTTCAATCGTTGGCACCAGCTCGTTGACCAGGCTGATGTCTGGGTTTTCGGGCATACCCACCATGCGATCGATCGGTCTTTCGGACGGTGCCGGCTGATCTCGAATCCACGTGGATACCCATCAGAAGAAACCGGTTTTAACCCGTACAAAATTTTGGAGATTTGAAGTGTCGAAAGTTGCCAGGTGCTCGGTGAACGACGAGCCCCCCACCCCTCTGAAAGTCTTAGCTGCGAAGCGTATCAAGTGGGGTGTGATCATCGATGCCTACTTGATCGATGTCGCGAGGGTAGGGGCACGCTACTCGGCCATGGCTTTCTCGGATCGCTCGGGCCTCATTCAGGACGGAGAGACAGTCGCCACCCCGCCGGCTAAGACTGTCGATGAGCTGCAGGGCTTCGTGTTGCTCCAGAGCCTTTGTGGGCGTGATCATTACGTCGTCGTGAGTTGGCTCGAAGCCGATGAAGCTAGCACTCATCCCTGCCCCTGAAATGATCCGGATCATCGATCCAGAGGAGGGTTTGGCCGGGGTCAGTGTGCTCTTGGATGAGGCAATCGCTTTCGCGCGGAGTCGGGTTCGGATGACAGCCAGTGGACTGTCGATTCTAGTTCTGGATTGTGTAAACCGGTTTTTTGATGTGTAAACCTAGTTAGGTTACAGGTCAAAAAAATGGTTTACAGTCCAATTCTGGCGGGGCTAAATCCTGAGGAAAACGGGTGGCGGAACAGGCTCGGGCTCAGTTCCGTCTTGCTACTACTTGATCCGAACAATGGCTTTTGAATCAGGCTGGACAGGAAGAAGGGCACATGATTTCAGCAGTCGTTTTCGATGCATTCGGTACTGTTGTTCGCATCGGTCAACGCACCAACCCTTACGGCGCTTTGCTTAAAGAAGGCCGCCGACAGGGTTTGGCGCTAACACCCGACAGCACTCATTTCGTGATGACAGCGAACCTCAGTTTTGACCAGGTAGCTGATCATCTGGGGATCGAACTTTCCTCTTCGAAGCGAGCGGAGATGAACGATGCGTTGGGCGAGGAATTGGCATCTATCGAGCCATACCCTGATGCCCTTGAGGTGATTGACCGACTGCAGGAAGCGGGGCTGCTCATTGGCATCTGTTCGAACCTAGCCCAGCCCTACGGCCCTGTGATCAGGAAAGCCTTCCCGCACGTGCAATGTCACGCTTTCAGTTACGAGCTTGGGGTCATGAAGCCTGACCCCAGTATCTACCTGAGCCTATGCCGGAAGCTGGGCGTGGAGGCTCGCCACGCCAAGCTTGAAAAAGCCCGAGAGAAAGACCGAATGGTGATGATCGGCGACTCCAGAAAATGCGACAGAGATGGCCCCAGAGCTGTGGGAATCGTGGGGTATCACTTGGATCGGTCAGGCCAGGGGCATATCAGCGACCTTGTGCAATTCGCAAACCTGATCACCGAGCGCAATCGCGCCAGTTGAGCGGTAACCACTGAATGATCATCCCATCAAGCAAGCCCATCCAAGGCATATTCAGCTAGCCTGGGTGGCAGGATGCCATTAAAGCAGTAACGCGCGTCAATCGACGACAGGGTCAACGCTTAGCGATACAAACGCGCCATCGCATCGCCTAGAATCCAGACTCACTGTCTTTCCGAGCTACGTCCTTGCCCAGAGCCAATACCGCCAAACCTAAGAAGCTCGATAAGCGCGATGACTTCACCCAGGCAGTCAAGAAAGCGCTGAGGGAACGCGTGGCAGGCATATGCTCGAATCCTGCGTGCGAAGCGCCCACGTTCGGCCCCAAGGGGGCCGATAAGGCCTTCCATACTGGCCACGCCGCTCACATATGTGCAGCAGCCCCCGGTGGCCCCCGCTATGAAGATGGTATGAGTCGAGAGGAGCGGCGTGGATTTGACAACGGCATATGGCTTTGCGGCGGGTGCAGCTCGAAGATCGACGGCGATTTCAGCACCTATCCCAAACACACCTTGCATACTTGGAAGGCTGATGCCGAAGCGAAGGCCAGAAGGGTGCAAGGGTTGAGACCGGTCGCAAATGGTCTTCAAGACCTGCTGCAGCAGGCTCTTTCTGCACAAACGCAAAAATCATTGCCTACGTCAGTTTCAGAAGCTCTGTATTCAGAGAGCCGATCGATGGAAGCGCTTGATCCGAGATTCAAGGTCACGCCGTCTTGGCAGCACGGCGTAACAAGCTTCGAAATCGTCCCGACTGCGCCGGTCAAGGCCTCATGGCATTTCAAACTGGACGCCAAGGAGCACTACAAGTCGAGTCTTCGCTCACTCATCGAGCATGGGCAGTCTTTCGAGTTCGATGCCGCAGATGTGACCATCCAAGGTTCGCCATTGCTGGAGAAGATCTTTTCTGAGGAGAAAGGGAGGGTTGTCCTAACACCCCGAAGCATTCCCGCCAGCGCGCAGATCGTAGTTCGGCACAACGACTTGGATATCACCGAGCTTTTGGTTGAGCTGGAAGGCGACCTAGTCAATGGGTCAAAGAGCGCGACGTTCAGCGGTACGGCGCTGGACGGATGTTTGAAGCTCTCCGTCCCGATCAACCTGGCCCCAGCAGTACGATCATGCTCGATCGTCCTAGAGGCTTCATTGGTCAACTGGGAGGGTATGAGGCTAGCGGAGTTGCCGCATCTGGGAAGGTTATTGAAGTTGTACCAGAAGCTCGTTTCAGCACCTGAGCTTCATTTGATCATCGCGGTGAATGGCCAAGAGTGCTGGGATGTTAGTTTTGGCTCCCAACAATACACACAGTATGTACGACAAACCTACAATTTTTTAAGGGTCGCTGCTGCTGCCCGTCAGATCTCCATGGCCTTCAACCCTGCGATTCGCTGGAGTTTCAACAAGCTCGACGAAATGAGCCCTGCCGCCGACATGCTCGAAGTCCAGGCAATTCTCAACGGTGTGACGTTGGAGACAACGATGGCGCCAGCTAGCCTAGAGTTCACCACGCCTGAGCGTAAAAGCCTTCAATCTATGCGGATGATGAGTTCGGAACAAGAGGTTGATTTTACAGTCGTGGAACCGAAGGGCAAGGTGATTTGGTTGTTGGGTGTGCCCTGTCAGCTTCCGAGGCTGCAAGTTGAGGTGGGCTGCGCATTCGTGCGTCTATACGGTGTGCGCGAGGTTGGGCCAGGCGAATACCAGGGCAGGTTTCAGGTACGAGCCGGGAAGGGTTTTTTGATGCGCAGGCAATTCGTAGACTGATTGCCTAGGGTTACTCGGCTGATCAGGTGCTTCCAAGAAGAAGGCCCCGTAAGGGGCCTTCTAGAAACGGGTGAAAGAGGCATTAGTAGAAAATGCCCAAGAGCTCTCCGTGGTCTACGAATTGACCCGAGTCGCGTAGAACTTGCTCCAGAAGGAGGGGTCGCGAGACGCTTTCCTGGCGTACAAGGGATCGGAGAAGTATGCATCTTTTAAACGTAGTGATCCCCGCGCTCGCCTTTCCGCTTCTTGCAAGGTTATGACCCCAGCTTCCCAGAACTGGCTCCAATAGCTGTCCGCCTTCAGAATTTCGGAAGGTTTTCGCGTGGAAGTCGTAATGGGCATGAGCCACCTCCGGCACAACGTTTTCTAGGGACACGATTACAGTGTCGATCATGGACTGGATGTTGTCTAGCGTCTGTCCCCTGACCCAGGTCAGAGGAGGAACGCCTAAGCTCTTGTTACCGCTGATTTGGTCAGGGTGTGGAGCAATGTGATCTGTACTGCCGTACTTGATAGCAGAGCATAGCATGTTGTCGAGCCGTCTACGAAGCGCAAAGTCGGACAGCCCGTCGGGATCCCCGACGAAGGTAAGACCGGTGTTGAACGCAAAGGTTGCTACTCCTGCGTAGATGGCAGAACCACCGAGACCTGGGCTGCTTTCGGAGACATCAAGCCAGGTCTCCATGGAATTGACGTAGACGTTAAAAAAAATGTCTCGCTTGGTGGTGGTGTAGGCGAAATCGAATCTGTGGGTATCAGGCCTATCATCCACATCGTAGACGCCTTCCAAGGTTGATCCTGGCATGAAGCGCTCCATGATTGCCTTGATATTCTTGTCATCTGATCTTGGGTTGAAGAACAAGCCGTCATCCCGAGCAAGCGTCAGAAGCCATTCGACCGCAAACGTACCGTTTTCAATATCAACCATTTCCGACACGCTTATCCGATCAGGGCAGTTGCTCAGTAGCCTCCGGCGCCCTAGCCTCCGGGGCTGCATCTACATATATGGATGCCGTGCAAGCATCCTTCGTCAAAATCTGCGGTGATGATAATGCCAACCTGCCCAGAAGGGGAGGCGGTTTCCGACCCGGAGGCCCAGTTTCACATGGGGGCGTACGCGGATCGAAAGGTGAAGCGATTTCTGAATGCTCTGGGAGGCCGGTGGTCAGTCGCAGTGAAGGGGCGGGGACAAACCAAAACAGGGCTCCAGATAGGCGGCGCGAGCACGAATTCAAGGAGGTTCGGGTTTGGCCAACTGACCTTCTTAAGCGTCATTAATGCGCCGAAGCAATCGCAATCTGGATTGTCATGTACACCATCTTGGCGAGCGTATAGGGTAAGACGCTGACAGCCGAAATTGAGGTACGGAATGTATCAAGTCATGGGGATCACCAAGACCCTAGGGTACTTCGCTACCACCTGTGTGGTGGTTTTCCTGGTCATGAACCATAGCGACATCTCGGCCTTGGTCGCGGGGCCGCTTATGGATCTACGACGACCCATTACGTCAACAGTCACGATCGCAGCTGGCGTTTTCTGGGTGTTAGGTCAGACCCACTTGTTCGTTTTGATCTGCAGGCTACCTTTTGTCCGAGGGTATCTACCCCCCATCGATGGGGAGTGGGACATGCAGCTTAAATCCAACTGGGGGATCATGCAGAAATGGCTCGGCCAAGGCGATGGGGCTTCTCTCATCACCGTCCCTGGTAAAGTCAAAATCAAAGCGCGTCTGTTCAGCGTCAAAATGGAATTCGCATCAGCCGATGGCTATTCAGAATCTAAGACCATTAGCGTCTCTGTGCGGCCTAGCGATCAGACAGGTCTGTTGGAACTGAATTACATGTTCGTAAACTACACCCAAATTCCCGTGGCTACCGATACCAGCACCCACACTGGTGCTGCCCGAGTCTTCGTGAAGGAGTCGGGTGGTGACCTGTACATGGAAGGCACTTACTTTACAGATCGCAAGTGGACTGAGGGGCTGAACACCGCAGGTTTGGTGACCTTCACAAGATCTAAAGCAGCCTGACCATCTTGGTCACAGAGTTGATCAGGTGCCGGCTGTAACTACATGTAGTGTTATTTTCTTGTTGTTGATCTATATGTTGTGTCATGGCACTATGTCATCTCACGTGTCATCGAGCATGGTAGCTGACAAACCGGGAAGGACTGCACCCTCTGGAATTACGTGGTTGGCGTAGGGTGGCAGTGACGAGATTCAGGGGTGCATAGCGCGCTCGGTAGTCTCGATGTGATGGTCAGCAGTTGCTGGAGGCACCGTTCATTTAGCGCCTGAGCGGAGGCTTCATGCCCAATTTCAGTCCCTTGTTGTTCACTACCACTGGGGAAGCTTGCTTCCTTGACGAGCTTAATCTCGCACCCGAAGAGTTGGCCCAGATCGATTGTGCCCGTAAAGATATCCGGGAGGCCCTGAAGGCCGAGCTTCCTGGCGCCCTTCGTGACAAAGGTTTGGAAGGCGATATCTGCGAACCACGATTTTATATCCAGGGATCACGCGCCTACAAAACGTTGAACAGCCCCTGTACAACCCCTCCCCAGCAGTCCGATATCGATGACGGCGTGTACCTTCCGCTGAGTGTCATGCGTGAAGAGAGCAGCCCCAAGCTCGCTATCGCTTTATTCTTTGACGCAGTCATTGATGTGCTCGGCCCTATGTGTGCTGAAAGGGGTTGGCATACCCAGGCTAAGGACACTTGCGTGCGGGTCACTATTTCACCTTCCGCACACATCGATCTCCCGCTGTATGTGATCCCTGACACCTTGTTTCAGTTGATCAAAGCCAACATGGAGAGTCGTGGCCATGCGGTCTTCGATAGCGCGATCAATTCTGAACGAGACAGCTGGAAGACATTGCCCTCTGACAAAATTCTGCTGGCTGACCGCGAGCAGGGGTGGCGTAAGTCTGATCCTATGGCGATGAAAAATTGGTTCAAGCGCGAGTGCCTTGAAAAAGGTGATCAGCTCATTCGCGTCGTGCGCTACTTGAAAGCATTTCGGGACAAACAGTGGGAGGACAAGGGGCCGAGCTCGATTCTGCTCATGGCTGCAGCCTGTCCGTTGTTCCAGTTCTTCGACAAGCGTGATGACCGTGCGCTCTTGAACGTAGCCAAGGGCATTCCGGATGCTTTGCGCAACGGGGTCGCGAGCCCAATTGATCCAAGCGCATCGCTCACGGCTCACATGTCCAAGGAGGCCCTTGCAGATGCCGTAGAGTTTTTTGAAGAGTTTGCTCGCTACCTTGAAGGCGCAATTGACGCAACCGATGCCCATACCGCCAATAACTGGTTGCACCAGATTCTCGGTGACCGATTCCCTTATGCCCCATATCGTATGAAGTCGAACCCTGAGGGCATGCCGGCCTCGATGGCTGCGATCGCGCCTCTGGTCGGGCCTGCGGAGCCAGTGAAGCGTACCAAGGCGGGCTGATCCATGAGCGCGATGCCGGAGGTGCTGCGTCACATGAAGGAGTGGGGATTCACCAAGATGGAGCCTCAGCCGAGTACGGGCTGGCTCGCGATGGCGGGTGAGCTGGTCACGGCCACTCAGGGAACAGTCCAGTGTGAGGTATGGCTAGACGCATCCTTCGAAAGGCCACTCCAGCTTTGGCTCACTGGGCTCCCGAAGGCCCTTCCTCGTGTCGTGCCCCACCTCTCGCCTGACGGCTATCTGTGCTACTCGGCGCCGGGTACCGAGGTCATCGATATCTTTGACCCGGTCACTCAAACCCGTACATCCCTGCTTCAGGCGACGGAGGTTATTGAACAGATTCTGGCCGGGAAGATGAAAGAAGATCTGCAAGAGGAGTTCTTCGTCTACTGGAACGGTGATTACTGCTTCCATGATATCGAGAGGCGCGAATCCGGCCTGGTGGAGCTTCTTCAGCTCTCGGACAGCACGATGTACGTGCTGACGGACGATGCTGAGCGAAGTCGGGCCAAGTTTGCGCGTCCAGGTCGGGCGATTGACAGAATCACATCGAAGGTCGCGATGATCACCTCCAGCGCAGCCCCTAGACCTCTGCAGGACAACTGGCCTCCCAAAACGCTGGATGAGGTTCTTGACTGGCAGCACGAACTTGACGATGCCTGCAGGCGGAAGATTCGCGACAGAGTTACCGCAGCTTACCGTGAAGGGACTCGCGCTCTGATGATTGTCATCGAGTCTGAGAAAACGAGATACAGCTATGGGTTCATCGTGCACGACCTGCAGCGTAACCGCCCTCCTGGTCGGCGATCGGTCGACCAACGCCTCCCCATTTTCGAATGTCCTATAAAACCCTTAAAGATGCTTCGTCTCGATGATAAATACCTGGCGGAACGCAACATCCCCGGGCAGACCACGTTTGCAGGTAGGCGGATCGGTTTGATCGGCTGCGGCACGATCGGGGGGTTCCTGGCTGAGATGCTGGTCAAGGCGGGCGCTGGAATCGGTGGCGGCGAGCTGTCGTTGATCGATAATGACTACTTAACGCCTCAAAACCTGGGTCGCCACCGGCTTGGCTTCAACTATCTATTCCGTCCTAAATCTGATGCGCTTGCGGACGAGTTGAAGATCATCATGCCCAGTGTCCAGGTGCGAGGCTTCAACAATGACGCCAAAGACGTCAATTTGGCTGACTTAGATCTCATCATCGATGCCACCGGTGAGGAGTCATTCGGACACTGGCTCGCTAAGTCGACGTCCTGTCCTACCTTGCACGTTTGGATAGAGGGGGCAGGGGTAGCAGTGCGCTCGCTGATCAAGCACCGCGCTGAGCAAGGGTGCTATCGCTGCGTAACTGAAGCCAATAAACAGGGAGAGTTGTTATCCGTGATAGATGGAGTGGAGCCGATCTTTGCGGGGCAGGGGTGTGAAGGCCTCTATGTGCCATTCCCTGCATCGGTGTCGATCCAGGCAGCGGCCCTTGGATTGGACGCTGCATTGGCGTGGGTAGATTACAAACCTTGGCCTTCGCTCTGCACTCGGCTGACCGATCATCGCTATGAGTTGGCGACTCCAGATTGCTCGCCACTCCCGCACATTGGTTGCCCAGTATGCCGCACATAGCGTAAGCGTCTGCCAAAGTCACCTTGTATGACTCAGAACGGTATAAGCAGTCCTTCAGAAAGCCGTAGGACGGCTGATAATCCATGGCCTGACCTCATCCGGCGTCATGAAAAGCCTCGTTTATCGCGTTGAGCAAAGTAGCCCTTATAGGCGCGTCACCCTCTCACCTACCAATCCTCAAATACCCGAAAGTCATTCTCTCGGGCATTTGAGCATCCGGTAAAAAAACTTGTAACTCAGTTCACCTTGAACCGTCCCACCAGCCCCTGCTGTTGCTCGGCCAAGCGGGCTAACTCGCGGCTGGTGACGGCGGTTTGTTCAGCACCGGCGCTGACCTGGATAACCAGAGTGTTGATGTCGTTTACGTTGCGGTGGATCTCCTCGGCAACCTGACTCTGTTGTTCTGCCGCCGAGGCGACCTGTATGTTGCTGTCGCTGATGGTCGCGATGCCCTCGGCTATTTCTTCTAGCAACTCCCCTGCGCGCACTACGTTGCTCGCGCCTTCTTGAGCCTTCCCTAGAGTTTCCTGCATGGAAGTGGCGGCACGGTCGGAGCCGGATTGCAGATTGGCGATCATCTTCTGGATACTGACGGTGGAATCCTGAGTCTTTTTGGCCAGATTCCGCACCTCATCGGCGACCACGGCAAATCCACGACCCTGCTCACCGGCACGGGCAGCCTCAATGGCAGCGTTCAAAGCTAGCAGATTGGTTTGCTCTGCTACACCACGAATCACATCCAAAACCGAGGAGATGGAATAGCTTTCACCCTTGAGCTCCTCAATGATTCGGGATGTTTGTTCGGCCTGAACCTCAAGCCCTTTGATCAAGCTGATGGTGTTCTCGATTTCAGCCTTGCCCTGCATAGTGCTGGCATTAACGCGCTGCGACATCTCTGCGGCGTCGGTAGTGCTGCGCGCCACGTCTTTGACCGTGGCGCTCATCTCGCTGATGGCAGTGACCACCTGATCGGTGCCTTGACGCTGCTGGACGACGTTATTGCTAGTTTGCAGGGCCACAGCCGAAGACTGCTCGGCGGCGGTCGCGACCTGCGCCGTGGCACTCCCGATCTCACGGATCACTTCACCGATCTGTATGGCCATGTTATCCAGGTTACGCGAGATCTCGCCAAACTCGTCTCTGCCGGTGTAACGGGTTCTGGCAGTTAGGTCACGCGTGGATAGCGAAATAAGGGTGCGGTTCACGTCGACCACAGCGATTTTGATATTGCGAATAATCACCGAAGCGAGCCACAGCACCGCAATCAACATCAGAATGACGGTGGCTATTGCGACATACAGACTGCGCTGGGCATCGGTACGCGCGACATTGGCTAGGCTCACGACCGTCTGGCCCAGTTCAGCCTCGACCTGAGCCATCATGTCGATACGGCTGGTGGAAAGGTTGAACCAGTCTTCGGGTTTGATATTAAGCGGATCGCCTAGAGGCGTATCAAATCCGAGTTTTTGCAGGCGAGCTACATCGACGGATGCGGGCTGTTGTAGAACCGCATCCAGCTTATTTTTGAACACGGCAGGAGCCCAGCGTTGAAAGGCCTCGAAATAGCCGGAGAACTCGCCCATGTTGCGGCTGAAACGTGACAACAGCGGCGCATCAAAACGGTTTTGGTTGAATGCCAGGCCAAGCAGTACACGCTCTCGACCAGAGCGCTCTTTCATGTCTACGAACTGATTGAGTGAACTCAGCCCACGCAGGATTTCCGGATCCTCAATGCTGGTTTCCAGTGAGTAAGAGAAGCCGATCAAATTTTTGATAACATCGGTGAATCGGGTGCCGGACTCGCCGTTATTGATTGCGAGCGTGTCCACCTGCTGACGCAGTCCGGCCAAACCATCAATTGCGCGCAGCATCTTGTCAGGCGCGATAAGACCCTCGGTCGATTGCGCATGCATCGCGCTCACCGCACGGTCGGTTTCTTGGCGTAAGACTTTCAACTTGTCCTGCATCGTCTTACCACCGCTGCCCAGAAACACGCCGCTTGCGCCGCGCTCACGCTGGATAGTGGTTACTACGTCACTGAGTTTCTGCGCGGTGCCGGTAGCGGTGACCGCTCGGTTCATCTCGCTCAGTGTCTCTCGTTTGTCAGCTACAAAAATCCCGGCGAAGACCAGAAAGCCCAACAGGGGAAACATCAAAATAAGCAGTAGCTTTGTACTCAAAGGAGCATTTCTAAGCATGGCAGGCCTCAGGGCTTGAAGATGTTGTTTAAAGCTATCCAAGGCGAACGTTCTATGAAGTCGACGTCTGATAGAGCCCAGGATGGTTCAGTAGTAGCCTGCCGTAGCCAGTTTTTTCTCCGTTCGGAATGTTTCGGCTGAAACCAGCAAAGCTTTACCTGTAGCTAAGCAGGCGCCCAGCTATGTGGTAGCAGTCGCTCGATCTCGCTGGCCCGCTGCGTCGGCAGCTGCGTCAGCACATCCTTGAGATAAGCATACGGATCATGCCCGTTCATACGTGCCGACTGGATCAGGCTCATGATCGCCGCCGCCCGTTTGCCGCTGCGCAGCGACCCAGCAAACAACCAGTTCGACCGCCCAAGCGCCCACGGCCGGATCAAGTTCTCGATCTGGTTGTTGTCGATGGGCACAGCACCATCGTCCAGGTAGCGCGTCAGCGCTACCCAGCGTTTAAGGCTGTAATCCAGGGCCTTGGCCGTAGCAGAGCCCTCGGGCACAAGTTCGCGTTGGGCCAGCATCCACTCATGCAGTTTTTCAGCGATGGGCACCGCCGTTTCCTGGCGTAATCGCCAACGGTCTTCGTCGCTCATTTCCTTAGCGTGTCGCTCGACTTCGTACAGCCCGCCAATCGAGTGAAGCGCCTGCTCAGCCAACTGGCTTTTATTCGCGACGTGCAGGTCGAAGAACTTGCGGCGCGCGTGGGCCATGCAGCCGATTTCGGTGATGCCCAGCTCGAAGCTTGCCTTGTAGCCGGCAAAGTCGTCACAGACCAGCTTGCCGCTCCACGTGCCCAGGAAGTTACGCGCATGTTCGCCGGCACGGCTGGGGCTGAAGTCGTAGACCACGGCCTTGAGTGCCGAGAATGGCGTGCTGCTATAGGCCCAGACGTAAGCGCGGTGGGTTTTCTTCTCTCCTGGAGCCAGCATTTGTACCGGTGTTTCATCGGCGTGGACTACGCGCTGGGCCAGCACTGCTTCGCGCAGCGCATCGACCAGCGGCTGAAGCTGCACGCCGGTTTGACCCATCCACTGCGCTAGTGTCGAGCGCGGGATGGCAAGGCCGGCACGGCCGAAGATCTTTTCCTGTCGATAGAGCGGCAGGTGGTCGGCGAATTTGGCCACCATCACTTGCGCCAGCAGGCCGGCAGTGGGGATGCCCTTGTCGATCACCTGCGGCGGCACCGGGGCCTGGGTCAGTGTTTCGCACTGCCGGCAGGCCCATTTCCCACGAACGTGCTGTTCGACGGTGAACACGCCCGGCGTGTAGTCCAGCTTCTCGCTGACGTCTTCACCGATGCGCTGAAGCTGACAGCCGCAAGCGCACTGAGTGTTGTCCGGCTCGTGATGGATCACAGTGCGCGGGAACTGCGGCGGCAACGGCGCACGCTTGGGTTGCTGGCGTGGTTCTATCTGCGCGGGTGCGGGATGAAGTGCTTTTAAGTCGGCCTCGATGGCTTCGAGGTCGGTATTAAGCAGGTCATCGAGCAAGCTGCCTTGCGCCGGGCTGATCTGCTCGCTGCGCTTAGCAAACTTGTGTCGCTTGAGAATGGCGATTTCGTGGGTGAGCTGCTCGATGATCGTCTCATCACGATGGATCTTTCTGCCCATGGTGTCGACCTTGGACATCAGCTGCGCAGCCAGCGCGCGCAGTTGTTCAGGGGGCATTTGATCGAGATCGGGCAAAGAAGTCATGCCGTGGATTTTACCAAAGCAGTCCTCCGGTCACAGCTATAAGCCAGGTATTAGAGCAATGTAATTGCGCCGCCTGCACCTACTCGCTGCCAAGGCAATCCAAGTACCAGCGCCTGGAGTTGTTCGGGGTCGAGTTCGACCTCCGCGCCAAGATGGATGCCCGGCCAATGAAACTTGCCCTGATTCAAGCGTCGCGCCGCTAGCCAAATACCAACGCCGTCATGCACCAGCACCTTTATGCGGTTGGCCCGGCGATTGGCAAAGAGGTAGGCGCAGTGCGGCTTCGCCGCACCGAACACGGCAACCACCCGGGCCAGTGCAGTGTCAGTGCCGGCCCGCATGTCCATGGGCTGGGTGGCGAGCCAGATGGAGTCGATACGAATCATTGGGCCAGGCCACGGATAAAACACGCGCAGCCGTCCGGATCTGAGGCTGGCCATTTTACGGTGACGGATTTATCGCCCAGAACCAGTGAGATGATCACCGTCTCTTCTGTTGCGCGCTTGGATGCAGCTTGTACGGGGATGAAGGCCGGCAGAGTTGCGGGTGATTGATCCCGGTAAATCGGTAGCCACTTGCGGATCACGTTGGCGTTGATGCCGTGATGGATGGCTACGCTGGAAATCGTCGCTCCAGGTTGCAAGCATTCCTGGACGACCTGGGCTTTAAATGGTTTGGGGTAAGAGCTGCGTTGGCGCATGGAAATCCTGGCGATAAGGGTGATCGCGTCCGCTTAAAATACGCGGACACCATCGCCCTAAATACTGGAGTTCGGTAGGTGTGTTCGCCATCCGCTTACCACATAGCGACGTGGGTAGTACCTGGTACTCAACGGCTTGTGTATCTGCACGAACAACCGCTGGAGGTATTCAACCGGTACATCCAGGAAGGCATCAACGCGAACGAGGCGGGTGGGATTTTGCTTGGCCATGTGCGCGGCGAGCACTTGGAGATTATCGAGGCGACAGAGCCCTCTTTCTGGGACAGGCGCTTCAGGTTCCTTTTTGAGCGGATGTCCTATTTTCACCACAAGCTCGCGATGAAACGCTGGAAGGAAAGCAAGGGGCTGGTGCGCTATGTTGGAGAGTGGCATACCCATCCGCAAAATTATCCAACGCCGTCCTCGATAGATTTGACTGAGTGGCAGATCCTGGCTGCTGACCGGCGCGACGCCCGTCCTTTGCTGGCCTTGATCGTTGGGTGTAAGGGGCTGCACGTTGAGTACATGTTCAACACTGGCAAGCGATGTATCCTTGCCCCGTTCGACGCGCATATTGAATCTGTGTGACGTTAAGAGGCTAGCCGCTAGAGCCCAGCCTTTTTGTTGTCACTCGGAAACGGTGCAAACCTATTTTTTGACGTGTAAACCGCTGGGGTTTACACGTCAAAAAATAGGTTTACACCATCCGTGGTCAGACGCACGAAAGGTCAGGTTCAACGGCTGACTGGGCCGTGCGCTTGCGATCATCTAGCCTTGTAGTTATGCGCAACCTTCACCAGATTTGGGTTCTGGACTACAGGAGCTTGAAGCGATGGCAGAGATTGATTCAAGCTTACGCAAGTATGCGATACGCTTTTTCGGCGATCAGGCGCTTGCGATGAAGTGGCTGACAAAGCCAGTCCTAGCACTGGGCGGTAAGCGCCCCCTCGATGTCGACGTTGAGACCGCATTGGAATTTCTGGCCCGGTTGGAACATGGTTTCGCTGCGTAACTAGGAAGTTCTATCAGGCTCGCCTGTTCGCAGGTGAGACCCACCCCAAGCCCCTGCACGGCCAACAGCGACTGCTGTTCAAGTCGTAGAATTTGAATTAGCCCGTGGAATCCATGAGTAAAAATCTGACTGAAAACGAGATGCGCGAAGCCTTATTCGGTAGCCGCGATGCTCCTGCTCAAACGAGTATCGTTGCGTAACCGTCCGGGCAAGTCATCTAGCGTAGCTGGCTCTATTGTTTTACGAGATTGCGCAACGATGAAGCTCAGCCCTCAATGTCGATCAGGGACTGCCGGGCATCATCACCCCAGTCAGACCCTGTCAAAGCACTTTCTCGTGCTATCAACAATTGAAACGCTTGAGATTCCTTTCAAGCGTTGCTGGATAACTTAAACTTGCCGACTACGCTGCGAAGTTCATTAGCGAGCAATGAAAGCTCGTCAGCCGTTACGGCGTTGTCCTCTACGCCTTCCATGACGATTAAGCTGCTGTTTCGAATGCCGATGACGTTGCGATTGATATCCTCTGAGACCGAATGTTGCTGCACCGCCGCACTTGCAATCTGAGTGTTCATGCCCACAATTCCGTCTACTGCTTCATTGATCTGGTTCAGGCTGCCAGACGCTTGGCTCGCTGCCTGAATGCATTCCCTAGCTCGGGTTTGCCCAGCCTTCATCTGTTGAACAGCGGCATCAGTAGCGCCTTGCAACTGTTGGATGATCCGTCGAATTTCTTCTGTGGAGTTTTGTGTGCGCGAGGCCAGAGTCCGCACTTCGTCAGCCACGACCGCGAAACCACGGCCTTGCTCGCCAGCTCGCGCCGCCTCGATGGCCGCGTTAAGGGCCAGCAGGTTAGTCTGATCCGCGATGGTACTGATGACCTCGATGACACCACCGATTTCTTTGCTGTGTGTCGCTAACGCTTCGACTTTGCTTGCACTGAGCTCCACTTCGTTAGCCAACGCCTCAATAGCGGCACTTGTTTCAATCATAACTTTCAAGCCGTCGTTAGACGCACTGCTTGCAGATTCAGCGGCACGTGCTGCGCCCTCGGTATTCTGGGCCACGTCGGCAACGCTCGCGGTCATTTCGTTGATGGCAGTAGCAACCTGCTCGGTTTCAGCCTGTTGTGAGTTCATTGAGGCTTTGGCTTGGCCTATGGAGATCTCTAGTCGCTTTGCCGCATCTGAGACTGAATGCGAGCTACGCTCCACCTGGCTCAGTGAGCCCGAGAAGGCCGTTACCATGCGGTTAAGTCCCTCGCCTACATCACCGATTTCATCGTGGCTGTTGATTCGGACGCGCGCGCTCAGATCGCCTTGAGCAATACGTGCCGTCACAGCTAGGAGCTCATCAACCCCAATCCGCAGAGCCTTGTAGATGCCGACGAACGCATAGAGCAGCAGTATCGCAATGGCGATAAATAGCTCAGTGCCGAAAGTACGCTCATTACTCAGTGTATTCAGACGCTCATCAACTCGAATTCGCAGCGATTCCTGCATCTGATCCTGAGCTTTGTAAAACTGAGCAACGACGGCGTTTCCACGCTCGCCCAAGGTGTTGGCATTCACGGTTGAGCGCTTGCTCGGATCAAGGTAGTCCACCAGGTCTTTACGCAGATTTTCCAGGTCGGTAATGGCTGTTGTTACAGACGGCTGAACTACACCAGATAATTTCGGCTCTTCTCGGCGAAGCAGGGAAAGGCTCTGCTGCAACTCTTGACGCATTAGCAGCTCCTGTTTCAACAAAGTCTGGGCAAAAATACGAGTGGTGTCGTCCAGAGGACGGTCAGCGCTAAAACCGCTGGCCAGACCGCGAATCTGTCCGACCAGATTTATTTGCCGAGGTAGACGTATAGAGCTTAGATCGATGAGGTACAACGAACCTGCTTCTTCGTCCAAAATCATGCCGGAAGTGGCCGTAATGT
The DNA here is from genome assembly GCF_003290225.1 of Pseudomonas sp. LG1E9. Taxonomy (NCBI): domain Bacteria; kingdom Pseudomonadati; phylum Pseudomonadota; class Gammaproteobacteria; order Pseudomonadales; family Pseudomonadaceae; genus Pseudomonas; species Pseudomonas sp. LG1E9. Next base: position 2,015,632 of record NZ_CP029983.1, read on the forward strand.
AGTAAACGAAATTCATTAGGTCGGTTAACTGGTCGTTCCACGCGGAAAAGATCACCAAAGGTGCTTCGCCTGCTTTGGCGCGTTCAACCAGCTGCACACTAGCGGTACGCAACGTCTGAACTCGGTCTGTCGTTGCCAGTTGGGTGCTAAATTTTGCGTCCTGCGCAGCAAGAGTCGCATAGGCATCGTTAAGCTTTTCAGCATTGCGTGCTGCATTGGCTACTGCGTTGGTATCACCGCTGAGCATGCCGTGTGTCAGCGCCCTCTGAATCATGGTTAGACGCAGGATAGGGGTGACGTCCAACAAGTATTGTTGACCCACCTGTTCATGCTTGATGCCCGTGATGCTCGTGTTCAGTGAAAGCATCACCCGGGTGCCTAGCAGGAGCAGAGGAATCAGGACAATAAATCCCAAAATTACGAATTTCATGGGGAATCGAACACGGTTGGTAACGAACAGGGCAGGCGCTAATAAATTCATCGGGTTCTCTATCACTCAAGGTCTGTGAGTGCTTTCTTAGGCGTTAAAAAGTGCCCATCTCTCATTTATGGTTATGAGGTAATGAAAGCATTCCAAGAGATCTTCCTCAAAAGCCGCTTACCCTCCTTTGTTACAGGATCGAATTGCCGCGTTTCTCTTGGTACGAAAACTATCGGCTGAACCGGGCGAAGCTGTAGGGAGGAATGCATGGATAACCAGCATAAAGGCTAAGTAGACCGGTAATGGCACCAGTTGGAGGTGCGTCCGGGCATCCCGTCTTGCGCAACTAAACCGGTCGCCACCTATGCGGTAGTAGCTCCGCAATCTCACTTGCCCGCTGCGTCGGCAGGCGCGTGAGGACGTCCTTCAAATAAGCATACGGATCATGGCCGTTGAGTCGCGCCGATTGGATCAAACTCATGATCGCCGCTGCACGTTTACCGCTGCGTAACGATCCCGCGAACAGCCAGTTCGAGCGACCAAGAGCCCACGGACGAATTTGATTCTCGCACCAGTTATTATCTATGGGCACAGCACCGTCATCGAGATAGCGCGTCAGCGCTATCCAGCGTTTGAGGCTGTAATCCAGGGTCTTGGCGATGGCCGAAGGGCTTGCAGGTGCTTCTGATTGGACGTGCATTCTTCGGTGATAAGCGCTTCAGCTGCTGAAATATTGGTCGGGCAGCCTGCTTCAGAGATCTGGAATATGAGAGTCGTAATGGGGGCTGCGGGGGGAGTTTGGTGTTAAGTTCGAGTCAACACGTGGAGATGAAAAGTGCGTATTATGTTGACCTGCCTTCCAAGCTAAGCAGTGAGGGAAAATCCTTGTACTTCATGGCTTTCAGCGCGAAAATATTTGCGAAAAAAAGGATCAACGTGTTGACAGTATAAGTTTTGGCTCATCTTGATTTCGATCATGCGCACCTGCGGGTTCTGCGCCTGCACAGCGAAACGTTCCGGGTCGAAACGGCCATCGCTGGTGCGACAGCCAAAGTAGCCGCTGCCCAGTTCCCAGGTCAGGTCGCCGCCGTTTTCACGGTGATAGGGGCTGATGCTGCCTTCGCCGGTGTCGTGGGCAAAGTTGCCCAGCTTGGCGCCATGGTTGAGCGCCCGAATGGCGTTGGCGCTCAGGGAGCCAAAACTCATTGCCGAGATATTGAACACCGACGCCGAGTACGGCTGTGTGCATTGCGGGCCGCCGACCATCACACGAAACGTGCTGGGATCGCTCAGCGGCGCCGGGCGCATGGAGTGGCCGATGAATTCGAAGCCCGACTGGTACACGTCGATGAGGGTGCCGAAGGGTTTGTCGGCGGTTTCGTTCTTGGCGCGGGAGTAGACCAGCGAGCGTTGCGAGCGGGAGAAGGGCAGGGCGTCGCTATCGGATTCGAGCAGGTACTGGCGGATTTCCGGGCGAATGGCTTCCACCAAATAACGGATATTGCCCAGGATCGGGTAATTGCGGCGCACCGCGTGGGGGCTTTGCAGCAGGTCGAAAATGCCGATCAGGCTCAGCACGCCGGTGACCAGGGTGATGGGCCACAGCCATTCATGTTCGATAAAGGGGAGGCTGGCGAGGGTAAAAATGACGCACACAGCAAAAAAGGCGTAGCGGCTTAGCAAGGACAGGCTCATACGGTTTCCTTGGTTCGGACTCTGAGGTCGATGGGGCATTCTGCGCCAGTCCGGAAACCACAAACAACCTGGGGGATTATTCTTCATATGCCGCCCCGGTCGTTTCTTATTGCAATCGGTTCTCGTTTGGAGGCTTATTTGGTGTTACTGTATAACAATCAAGTCGCAACCAAACGCCCCGGAGGCCCCATGAAAGCTGGTATCCATCCCGACTACCGCACAGTGCTGTTCCACGACACCGCTGCCGACGTGTTCTTCCTGATCGGCTCCACCGCCGACAGCGATCGCACCCATCAACACAGCGACGGCAACACCTACCCGTACATCCCGTTGGACGTGTCCAGCGCGTCGCATCCGATCTACACCGGCCAGCAGCGCAAGACCCAGGTCGAAGGCCGGATTGCCGGGTTCAACAAGCGCTTTGCGGCGTTTGGGTCGAGTCCGAAAAAAGCCGAGGCGTGAGCATGATGCGGCGGCGTGCCCTACGCCGCCGTCTGCCGAATCGGCAGCACCACGCGAAACCGCGTGCCTTTGCCCAGCTCACTGCTCACGGAGATATCGCCACGGTGTTTTTTGACGATGCCGTAGGAGAGTGACAACCCCAGCCCCGTCCCTTCGCCCACTGGTTTGGTGGTGAAGAATGGATCAAAGATTTTCTGCATGGCCTGCGGGTCAATCCCGCAGCCGTTGTCCGCCACTTCCAGCCACACGTTCTCGCCTTCCACGCCGTTGCTGATGGTAATGGTGCCGCGCTCCGGCCCCATGGCTTGCGCGGCGTTGATCACCAGGTTCATGACCACTTGGTTGAGTTGCGAGGCCAGGCATTCGATTTCCGGCAATGGCGTATAGCGTTTGATCACGTCGGCCTTGTACTTGAGCTCGCTGGCGACGATGTTCAGCGTGGAGTCGATGCCCTGCTGCAGGTTTGCAAATTGCCAGGTCTGGTCATTGTCGACCCGCGAGAAGTTTTTCAGGTCCTTGACGATTTGCACCACGCGCCCGATGCCTTCCTTGGACTCCCTGATCAACAGGGGAATGTCGTCCTTGAGAAAATCCAGTTCCAGTTCGGCGCGCAGGGCTTTGAGTTGCTCGCCCTGCGCGAGGCTGTCCTCGGCCAGCCGGTAAGCTTCCAGCATCTGTTGCAGCTGGTTGAAGTAGCCATCGAGCGTGCTGAGGTTGGACGAGATAAACCCCACCGGGTTATTGATCTCATGGGCCACGCCCGCGGCCAACTGTCCCAGGGATGCGAGCTTTTCCGACTGTACCAGTTGGCTTTCCAGTTGCTTGCGCTCGTCGATTTCCACTTGCAGCGCCAGGGTGCGCTGTTCCACCAACTGCTCCAGGTGGGCGGTTTGCAGTGAGGCGCGGCGAGCCATGTCCCATTTGTTGGCCAGGGTATTGGCCATCTGCTGGACTTCGATGTTGTCGAACGGTTTTTTCAGGATCAGCAAACGATCGTAGCCCTGCAGGCGATGCAGCAGGTCATCCCAGGAATAATCCGAATACGCGGTGCACACCACCACCTGCAGGCCAGGGTCGACTTTCCACAACTCTTCGATGGTCTTGGCGCCGTCCCAGCCTTGGGGCATGCGCATGTCCACAAACGCCAGGGCATAGGGCCGGGTTTCTGCCATGGCCGTGGCGAGCAATTGCAGGCCTTCCTCTCCGCCATAGGCCGAGTGCAGCTCAAAGGGTTGTACCGTGGGTTTGCTGGTGTCGCCGAACAGTGCCGACTCCATATCATCCAGCGCCTGGTTCGATTCACCGGTGGGCATCAGGATCTTGCGGAAATCGTCGTGGATCGACGGGGTATCGTCGATCAGCAAAATGCGCCGGTTAGGTGGTTGGTTCATGGCGGGCTTCCGGCAAGGGTCAGAGGAATCGTCAAGGTGAACACTGCGCCCAGCCCCGGCCCGTCGCTGCGGGCGCTGAGCTGGCCGTGCATTTCCACGGCGGCCAGGGCGCAACTGTGCAGGCCGAAGCCGTGGCCCTCCTTGCGGGTGGTGAAACCGTGGGTGAAGATCCGGGTCATGTTCTCGGCGGGGATGCCTTCGCCTTCGTCCTTCACGCTGATCTGCAAGGTGGTGTCGTCCAATTGTTGCACCGCCAGGGTCATCTGCCGTGGCCGGTCGGTGAGGTTGGACATGGCGTACTTGGCGTTGCTGATCAGGTTGACCATGATCAGCAGCAACCGGTGTTTGTCGGCCATGATTTCCGGCACTTGCGCATATTCCTTGACCACTGTGACGTGGTGGCGGCTCAGCGCGCCGGCGTTCATGCGCAGGGCGTCTTCCATCAGGGCGCTGATATGCACCGGCTCCATCAGCGTGGATGCTCCGGCATAGGATTGCTGGGTAGAGACGATGTCCTTGATGTGGTCAACGCTTTTGCTCAGTTGCGCCAGTTCATCGGCCATGCCTTGCTGTTCGATGGCAATGGCCTCCACCAATTGGTTGAGGTAGCCCGGCAGCAGCTTGCCCTTTTCATCCTGGGTCAGGAAGGTGCCCAGGTCAGCCGTGTGTTCGTTGATCAACTGCATGGCCTTGCCCAATCCCAATGCCTTGCTGCTGCGCAGTTTGCGGGTGACCAGGTCGGCGGAGATATTCACGCTGTTGAGCACATTGCCAACGTTGTGCAGCACGTTGGTGGCGATCTCCGCCATGCCGGCCTGGCGGGCGCTGTCCAGCAGTTCGCTCTGGGCATCCTTGAGCTGCTGGGTGCGCCGTTCCACCCGTTGCTCCAGGGTTTCATTGGCTGCTTGCAAGGCGCGGTTGACCCGGTTGATCTCGGCGAAACTGCGCAGCAGGCGCACCGCCAGATAGAGCAGCAATACCACCAACAACGTCGAGAAGATCAGCAGGTAGAGGTGGTATTGATGGTCGATCAGGTCGGCGGCTTGCTGGTCCTGATTGAGGTGGTTGTTCAGCTCGTCCAGGCGGTCGGCCACAGGGACTGCGGCAATGCGTTCAAGCAGGCCGTTGACCACCGGCTGTTCGCGCAGGATCAACGAGATGTGGTTGCTGAGGATCTCCACCGGGGCCTGGAACTCGATCGGCAGGCGATCCTTGTTGATCGCCAGCTTGCCCAGGCCCACCAGGATATCGGCGGCGCGCTCGTCGCTGGTGACCTGGGCGAATTCAAGGCTGCTGAGCAGAAGATCGTAGGTGTCGGTGGCCACATCTTGCAGTTGCAGGCGGCCTGCGTCGTCAATGCGATTGAACTGCGCCTGGATGTCATCTTCGGCGGTCGGCAAAAACGCCAGTGAGTTGCGCAGCACGGCATTGTGGGATTTGAACTGGTCGACCAGGCGAGCTTTCTCCTGGATGGCTGCCTCATACGCCTCTGTGCTGGCCTTCCAGCGGGGCAGGTCTTCGGGGTCGTGGTAAGTCGCGTCACTGCCCAGTTTGGCCCACAGTTGTGTCATGTCCGCGAGCGGCGTAACCAGCGGGTCATAGTTGTGGGTGAGCGCGATCCGCGCCTTGAGCACTTCGCTGTCCCATTGGGCATTGAGCTGCTTGAGCTGGCGGATCAAGTCCCGTGACTGGGTATAGGTGGCCGTTTGGTCGCGGGAGGACTTGAGGTACAGAAATACCAGTGTCGAGGCCAGCAGCAGGGCGATCAGGCCGAGCAAGAGTTGGCTGGTGCGGCGGCGGGTAAGGGTCATAGAGGCTTGCCCGCCCATTCGCCGGTCAAGGTCTTGAGAAACTGGATGATCAGGTCTTTATCTTCCTGGGACGGGTTGCGCCCCAGCTGGTACTTGAACATCACGTCCACCGCCTCGGCCAGGGTCTTGGCCGAGGCGTCGTGAAAGTACGGCGCGGTGACGGCCACATTGCGCAGGCTGGGCACCTTGAACACATGGCGGTCTTCTTCGTCCTTGGTCAGCAGGTAGCGCCCCAGGTCTGATTCGACCGGGTTGCCCCGCGCCTTGAAGTAGTCACCCATCACCCCGAATTTCTGGAACATATTGCCGCCGATATTCACGCCCTGATGGCAGGCGATGCAGCCGTAATCCTTGAAACGCTGATAGCCGTATTTTTCCTGCTTCGTGAGGATGTCGGTGTTGCCCAGCAGGTATTGGTCGAAGCGCGAATTGGGGGTGAGCAGCGTGCGTTCATAGGTGGCCAGGGCGTTTTGCACATTGGCTGCGGTGACGCCGTCGGGGTAGGCCTGTTTGAAGGCGTTCTGGTAGGCGGGCAGGGCGGTTAGATTCTGCACCACGGTTTTCCAGTCGCTGCCCATTTCCGCCGGGCTGATGACCACTTGCTCGACCTGGGCTTCCAGCGTGTCCACCCGGCCATTCCAGAACTGCTTGAAATTCAGGCTGGCGTTGAATACGGAGGGGGTATTGATCTCCACCGGCTTGCCGTCGAAGCCGATGGAGAAAGGCTTGCTGTCAGCACCCCCGGCTTCCAGCTGATGGCAACTGGCGCAGGAGAGCGTGTTATTCACCGACAGGCGTGGCTCATTGAACAACTGGCGGCCCAGTTCGACTTTGGCTGCGTCCAGCACCGGCACTGGCGGCAAAGGCTTGAGCGCCTCTTCCAGAGGGGCGGCCGGCAGTGGCATGCTGAGTCCCACCATGACGGCCAGACCCAAACCATAGGTTGAGACTTCATTCAAGCGAGCACTCCTTGCAAGCGTGGGGCTATTGTCGGGTTATCGGCATCGCACGGCCGACCTGCAGCAACTGGGCGAAATCTTTCGCCGGCACGGCTTTGCTGAACAGAAAACCCTGGCCTTCCTCGCACTCCAGCGTTTTCAGGAAGTCCAGTTGTTCGGTGGTTTCCACCCCTTCGGCGATGATATTGAGTTCCAGGCTCTTGCCCATGCCGATGATCGCGGTGATCAACTGCGCGTCCTGGCTGTTGGTGTTCAAGCCGCGTATGAAGGATTGGTCGATTTTCAGCACATCAATGGGAAAACGGCGCAGGTAGCTGAGGCTGGAATAACCCGTGCCGAAATCATCCAGTGCCAGGCGCACGCCCATGGCCTTGATTCGCTGCAGGATATCCACGGTTTCGTCGACGTTCTGCATCAGCACGCTCTCGGTGATTTCCAGCTCCAGTTGTGCCGATGGCAGGCCTGTTTCCTTGAGAACCGCCGCCAGGTTGTCAACGAAATCGCGCTGGCGAAAGTCGATGGCCGAGATATTCACGGAAACGCGCAAGGGGGGGAGGCCCATCACCCGCCAAATCTGTGCTTGCTCGCACGCCTGGCGCAGTACCCATTGGGTCAGCGGAACGATCAAGCCGCTGTCTTCAGCCACTGCAATGAAATCAGCCGGGTTGACCCACCCCGAGCGCGGCTGGAACCAGCGTATCAGCGCCTCCGCACCGACAATGTTGCCGGAAGCCAGGTCCAGTTTTGGCTGGTAATGCAACACAAATTCATCGCGTTCCAGTGCCTGTCGTATCGCGCTTTCCAGGTTTTGCTGGTGCTGGGCGCGCAGGTTCATGTCTTCGGTATAAAAACTGAAATTATCCGGGCCGCGTTCCTTGCTGGTGTGCATGGCGGTTTCGGCATGCTTGATCAGCTCTACGGCGTTGCCGCTGTCATTCGGGTAAATACTGATGCCCAGGCAGGCGGTGACGCTCAGGTCATGCCCCGCCACATGGCGGGTGGCGCTGATAGTTTTAAGCAGCTTCTGGGCAATGTGCTGGGTTTGCTGAGGATGCTGGACATCGTTGAGCAGGATCACAAACTCGTCGGTGCCATAGCGAAACACCGAGTCCGACGCACGCACTGTCGCGATCAGGCTTTGGCTGACCTGCTGGAGCACTTCGTCGCCTACCGGATAGCCCAGGGCGTTGTTGATACGTTTGAATCGGTCCAGCCCGATAAACATCACCGCCAATTGCGTGTCATGTCGACGGCCCAGCGCAATGGCCTGGGTCAGGCGGTCGCCCAGCAGCGTGCTGTTGGGCAACTGCGTGAGCGCGTCGTATTGAAGCAGGTGCGAGACCTTGAGCAATTCCTGCACCCGTTCTTCGATGGTGCGCTCCAAGCCAAGCATCTTGAGCGCGACGTCCTGGGCGAGCTGCCATTTCCAGGTCAGCGCGCTGGCCATCTGGCGGATCTCCAAGTGGTCGAAGGGTTTTTTCAGGATCAGCAACTGGTCGTTGTATTTCAGCCGTGCCTCGATGGCTTCGAAAGAGTAGTCGGAGTAGGCCGTACACAGGGCGATCTGCAAGTTGGGATCGGCGTTCCACAGCTGTTCGATGGTGTGCAGGCCGTCCCAGCCGGGCGGCATGCGCATATCAATGAACACCATGGCGTAAGGCGCGTTGGCGGCCAGGGCCTGGTTCACCAGCTCAAGGGCTTCCTGCCCCTGGTAGGCAGAGTCGAGCACAAATAACTGGCGCGGCGGGGCGGCTGTGGTGCCGAACAGGGTTGCTTCGAGGCTGTCCAGGGTCTTTTCGTCGTGTACAGCCGGGCAGAGAATCTTGCGAAAGTCTTCATGGATCGAGGCCGTATCATCGACGATCAGGATGCGACGGTTGGCCCGCCCTGAGCTCGAGTTCATGACGCTCTCCTCACCTGCAAAGGGGTCGACTGCATAACGATTCCTTCCCTGGTTCCATTGCTGCGCGGGGCGCGGACCTGCTGTGTCAGCATAGTCGGGTTCCCTTGAAATTGGCGGCCAGTTGGCGTCAAATCAACCCCGCGCGTTAAGCGAGGCAAGACGGCTTGGCACAAGGGTTCAATTTAGCTCAACTCAGTTTAATTGGAAGGCGCAGCACGCATGGATGAACAACTGGCTACGAAACCCACAGTCTTGCTGGTCGACGATGAAGAGTCGATCCTCAACAGCCTGCGCCGCCTGTTGCGCGGCCAGCCATTCGATGTGGTGCTCGCCGGCAGCGGTGCCCAGGCCCTGGAAATCATGGCCGCCCAGCCCATCGACCTGGTGATGAGCGATGCACGCATGCCCGGCATGGACGGCGCGCAGTTGCTGGCCGAGGTTCATCGCCTCTACCCCGCCACCAGCCGCATCCTGCTCACCGGTTATGCCGACCTGCCGACGATCATCAAGGCGATCAACGAAGGGCAGATCCACCGCTATATCGGCAAGCCCTGGAATGACGAGGAACTCAAGCTGATCCTGCAACAGGCCCTGGAGCATCAGCGCCTGGAGCGCCTGACGCATCAGCAGAACGAGCAGCTCAAGCTATTGAATTCCACCCTGGAAAAGCGCGTGGTGGCACGCACCAGTGAGCTGCAACAGACCGCCGACATGCTCGACCTGGCCTACGACGAACTCAAACGCAGCTACGTGACGGGCACCGAAGTGTTTTCGCTGCTGGCCAACCTGCGTTTACCCAAGGACAAACAAACCAACCGCCCGTTGATCGATCTGATCCGGGTCTACTGCGCCGCCCAGTCCATGGACGAAGCCAGTACCCGCGACCTGGCCATGGCGGCGGCGCTGTACAACATTGGCAAGCTGAGCTGGAGCGACAGCATGTTGGTTGAGCCGGCCGACAAGCTGCACAGCACCGATCGCGAGCGTTACCGCGGCTACCCGGCGCAGAGCGAATCGCTGTTGATGACGCTGGAGCCGATGAAGGATGCGGCGCGGATGATTCGTCATCATCAGGAGCGCTGGGATGGCAGCGGTTTTCCCGACCACCTCAAGGGCGAGGCGATTCCGTTCGGTGCTCGCCTGCTGAAACTGGCAGTGGACTTCATCGAGTTGCAAAAAGGCCTGATCCTCGAACGGCGCCTGAACAGTGATGAAGCACTCTTATATATCCGCAAATATGCCGGCCGCCTCTATGACCCAGAGCTGATCGAAGACTTCGTCCAGGCCTGCGCGGCGTTTCTCAGCGACGTGACCTTGGGCGATCCGACCGTCAAGGTCTTGAGCACCCGTGAGCTGGCCGCCGGGATGGTCCTGGCGCGCAATCTCAATGCCGACAACGGCATGCTGCTGCTCAACGCCGGCAAGGTGCTGAACCTGCCGCTGGTGGACAAGCTGATTGCGTTCGAGGCGATGGAAGGGGCCAAGTACAGCGTATTTATCAAGGAACCGGAGGAGGCGTGAGCCGCGTTCCATTACTGTTCACTCTTTTGATTTCAAGGCTTTTATTTCATGTCCACCACTATCCGCATCGCCGCCGCCCTTTTGATCGGTGCTGACGGCCGAACCCTGCTGGTGCGCAAGCGCGGCACCCAGGCCTTTATGCAGCCCGGTGGCAAGATCGATGCCGGCGAGCAACCGGCCGAGGCCCTGGCCCGGGAACTGTTTGAGGAGCTGAACCTGCGTATCGATCCCAACGCGGCCGCCTATCTTGGCAACTTCTCTGCCCCTGCGGCCAACGAGCCGGGGTTCACCGTGGAAGCCGAGTTGTTCCAAGTGCAGATTGACGTGCCCGTCGCCCCTGCCGCCGAAATCGAAGAAGTCCGCTGGATCGACCCTGCCGGTGATGGCGGCCTGGTCTTGGCGCCGTTGACGCGTGATTTGATCCTGCCGTTCTATCGCTCATCGCTGACTACCACTGCCTGATGCACAGGCTCAAGGACTGACCCGTGATCCCACTCAACGACTTGCTGATTTTCGCCGCCGCGTGCCTGCTGATGGTGCTCACCCCCGGCCCGAATATGATCTACCTGATCTCCCGTTCGATCTGCCAGGGCCGCAAGGCGGGTATGGTGTCGTTGCTCGGTGTGGTGGCGGGGTTCTTTGTGCACCTGTTCGCGGCGGCGGTCGGTTTGACGGCGGTGTTTCTCGCGGTGCCGATGGCCTATGAAGTGCTCAAGTGGGCTGGCGCGCTCTACCTGCTGTGGCTGGCCTGGCAAGCGGTCAAGCCGGGCGCACGCTCGCCGTTCGAGGCCCAGCAATTGCCGCCGGACTCCACGCGCAAACTGGTGACCATGGGCTTTCTTACCAGCGCGCTGAACCCCAAGATCGCGGTGTTCTACCTCTCGGTGTTCCCGCAGTTCATCACCCCGGAACACGGTTCGGTGTTTACCCAGAGCCTGATGCTGGGCTTCACCCAGATCAGCGTGAGTTTCCTGGTGAACATGCTGATCTCGCTGTTTGCCGCCTCCATCGCCGCGTGGTTTATGCACAACCCCACATGGCTGTCGGTGCAGCGCTATTTCATGGGTTTTGTCCTCGCCGCCCTGGCCGTGCGGCTGGTGGTTGAGCAACGGCGCAGCGCATGAACATTCGCGCACTCGGGGCGGCTGATGCGCAGGTGTATCGGGCCTTGATGCTGCAGGCCTATGAGGTTTATCCACAGGCGTTTACCTCCAGCGTGGCCGAGCGCGCATTGATGCCGCTGAGCTGGTGGGAGAAGCGCCTCGACAACCCGTTGGATCGGCTGCTGGGCGGTTTCGAAGGGGATGAACTGGCGGGGATTGTCGGCCTGGCGTTCGAGCCTCGGGAAAAGGCGCGGCACAAGGTAACGTTGTTCGGCATGTACGTGACCGAGGCTTATCAGCGCAAGGGCTTGGGCCGACGCCTGGTGGAAGCGGCGCTCGATGAAGCACGCCAGCACCCGCGCCTCAAAGTGATCCAGCTGACCGTCACCGCCGGCAATGATGCCGCGTTTGCGTTGTACCAACGCTGCGGGTTCATTCAATACGGCCTGGAGCCGCTGGCGGTGCGGGTGGGCGTCGAATATTTCGACAAGATCCACATGTGGCGTGAACTGAAGACCGACTGAGATTTACCTGTGGGAGCGAGGGCTGGTTTGATCAGCGAACTGCGCTTACCCCGTCCAATGTCGAAAACGATGTGTCCTTGGCCGTAAGCAAAAAGTCGCGCATGTACGGCGCATCCAGCATGTCCGCGCGAATCCCCGCATACAGCGTCGCAAACAAGCCTTTCTCACCCAGGCGCTTGGCCTTCACGTAGCCACGCGAGCTGTATTCATGCAGCGCCCAATGGGGCATGCCGCACACGCCACGACCGCTGGCGACCAGTTGCATCATCATCACCGTCAGCTCCGAGGTCCGCACCTGGGCCGGCTCGATGTCGGCGGGTTCCAGGAAGCGCGTGAAGATGTCCAGGCGGTCGCGCTCCACTGGGTAGGTAATCAGGGTTTCGGGCAGCAAGTCTTCAGGCACGATGAACGACTTGTTCGCCAGCGCGTGCTGGTTGGCCACGGCCAGCATGGCTTCGTAGGTGAACAGCGGCACATAAGTGATGCCCGGCAGTTCCAGCGGGTCGGACGTGACTACCAGGTCCAGGTCGCCACGGGCCAGGGCCGGCAGCGGGGCGAAGGCAAAACCCGACGCCAGGTCCAGCTCGACTTCCGGCCAGGCGTCGCGGAACTGGTCGATGGTCGGCATCAGCCACTGAAAGCAGCTGTGGCATTCGATGGCCATGTGCAGGCGCCCAGCGGTGCCACCGGCCAATCGTGCGATATCGCGTTCGGCGCCGCGCAGCAACGGCAGGGTGGCGTCGGCCAGTTGCAGCAGGCGCAGGCCGGCGCTGGTGAAGCGTAGCGGCTTGGTCTTGCGCACGAACAGCTGCATGCCCAGGCGCTCTTCCAGCTCCTTGAACTGGTGGGACAGCGCCGATTGCGTCAGGTGCAGGCGCTCGGCGGCTTCCACCAGGCTGTCGGCTTCGCGCAGGGCGTGCAGGGTCTTGAGGTGACGGATTTCGAGCACGGGCTCTCCATGAAGACAATTTGTGACGAAGTTGAATAGCGTGAGTTTGTCTCATGTTGCAAGGCGTGTCGACCACGACCACTGGGCACTCTTCATCAAACTGTCATACAAGTGTGGCAGCGCGCTTGAACAAACTTCATCAGACTCGCGCTCTACTGGGGTTCTGCGTTTCGGTGTTTTTCATGCGCGTGTTGCTTTTACTGGCCGCCTTCTGGTTTGGCCTGCCGTCTTTTGCGGCGTCTCGATGTGATGTCAATGTCCCGACCCAAACGGTCGACCTGGAAACGGTGAGCATCGCCTACCAGAGCATCGGCCGTGCGTCCGATCCGGCGTTGCTGCTGGTGATGGGCCTGGGTGGGCAATTGATCCATTGGCCGGACGAAGTGGTGGAAGCCCTGTGTCAACAAGGCTTCAGGGTGATCCGCTATGACAACCGCGATGTCGGCCTGTCCACCTGGCGCCAGGCGCCGGCCAACGCCAATCTCACCTTTGAAGTGCTGCGCTACAAGCTCGGCTTGCCGGTGGCGGCGCCGTACACCCTGACCGATATGGCCGATGATGCACTCGGGCTGATGAGCGCGTTGCAGATCGAGCAATTTCACGTGCTCGGCGCGAGCATGGGCGGCATGATCGCCCAGCATTTGGCGGCCATGGCACCGCAGCGGGTGGAGAGCCTGACCCTGATCATGACCAGCTCCGGCGCCGAGGGCTTGCCGGCACCGAGTGCGGCGTTGGTGCAGCTGTTGTCGAGGCGCGGCGCGCCCAATCGCGAGGTGGCCCTGGAACAACAGGCCGATCTGCTGGCCGCGCTGGGCAGCCCGACGATCAAGGATGATCGCCAGGCGCTGCTGCACCAGGCGGCGCTCTCTTACGACCGTGCCTTCAACCCGGAGGGCGTGAAGCGCCAGATCATGGCGATCCTCGCCGAGCCCAGCCGCGTACCGCTGCTCAACCAGTTGCGCGTGCCGACCCTGGTCGTCCACGGCACCGCCGACCCGTTGTTGCCGGTGATGCACGGCGTGCACCTGGCGGCGCATATCCAGGGCAGCCAATTGAAGCTGATTCCCGGCATGGCCCATCGTTTCCAGGAGGCTTTCAAGGCGCCGCTGTTGACGGCGGTGTTGCCGTACCTGCAAGCCCATCGTGAAGACGCGGCCCATTGGGCACAGATTGATCAGGTGGCGCCTGCGAAGCTGTTGTGAGGTGGTGTATCGTGCAACCTTTGCGGCGTATGACTGCCAACGAGGTTGCCTACCATGAGTACTCCCCTGAAAATCGATTTCGTCAGCGACGTGTCCTGCCCCTGGTGCATCATCGGCCTGCGTGGCCTGACCGAAGCCCTCGACCAACTGGGCACCGAGGTGCAGGCCGAGATCCATTTCCAGCCGTTCGAACTGAACCCGAACATGCCTGCCGAAGGGCAGAACATCGTCGAGCACATCACTGAAAAATACGGCTCGACCGCCGAAGAATCCCAGGCCAACCGTGCGCGCATCCGCGACATGGGGGCCGGGCTGGGCTTTGCATTCCGCACCGATGGCCAGAGCCGCATCTACAACACCTTCGACGCCCATCGCCTGTTGCATTGGGCCGGGTTGGAAGGCTTGCAGTACAACCTCAAGGAAGCGTTGTTCAAGGCCTACTTCACCGATGGCCAGGACCCGTCCGACCACGCCACCCTGGCGATCATTGCCGAGAGCGTCGGCCTGGATATCAAGCGCGCGGCCGAGATTCTCGCCAGCGATGAATACGCCGCCGACGTCCGCGAGCAAGAGCAGCTGTGGACATCCCGTGGCGTGACGTCGGTACCGACCATCGTGTTCAACGACCAGTACGCGGTCAGCGGTGGTCAGCCGGTTGAGGCGTTTGTGGAGGCGATTCGCCAGATCATTCGCGAATCCCAGAACTGAAGCCGAGCACAAGTCAAAATGTGGGAGGGGGCTTCCCCCTCCCACAAATATCTCACTGGCCCGCCCCTTGCATTGACCCCCTAAAGCCATAGGGGACACATGACCTTGAACATTCTCGACCTCGATCACAGCCTCACGGCCCAGGCGCCGATTGCCCGGCGCCTGGCCAGTGGCCGTGCTACCTGCATCGACCTGCTCGACCTGGGCCCGAAGCTGCGCCTGTGGTCCACCGCAAAAACCTGGAAACGCTTCACCGAACGCCTGGCCCGACGGCCACGGCCTACGGATGCGCGACCGGAAATCCTGTTTGTCGGCTCCGGCGATTATCACCACCTCACGCCGGCCTTCCTTGCCGATCTCAAAGAACCCATCAGCCTGATCCACTTCGATAACCACCCCGATTGGGTGCGCTTTGCGCCCAAGCGACACTGCGGTTCGTGGGTCAACCGCGCGCTGAAAATGCCGGCGATCAAACGCATCGTCACCCTCGGCCCGTGCAGCGATGACTTGCACAACCCGCAGCTGCGCGGCGGCAACCTTGGCGCCCTCAAGCGTGGGCAGTTGCAGCTGTTTCCCTGGCAGCACCCGCCGTCGAAAGTCTGGGGCCGGGTCGGCGATGGCGCCGGTCACCAGCAGCAGGAAAACCACCTGCACTGGCGCAATCTGGCGGAGCTGGATTGGGCCGCATTCCTTGAACAGATGATCAGCAGCCTGCCCACAGAGGCGATCTGGATCACTATCGACAAGGACGTGCTCGCCAGTGAAGACGCGGCCACTAACTGGGACCAGGGCGGCATGCGCCTGACCCACTTGCTCCAGGCCCTGCGCGCGCTGGCGGCACGCAAACGCATCATCGGCATCGACGTGTGCGGCGAGTTCGCCACGCCGGCGTTCAGCAATGCGTTAAAGCGTTGGGAAGCCAAGTCCGACCAGCCGCCAGCGGGGCGCTGGAGCCCCGAGGATTTGCAGCGCAATGCGGCCACCAATGAAGCCCTGATCGACCTGTTTGAGGAGCTGTTCCCGTGACCTTGACCGTGGTGTTGCTGGTGGCGTTTTCCATCGTGCTCGATGTGATCGGCCAGTTGTGTTTCAAGCTCGGCCTGGACCGTTTGCCGGAGTTGGAAGGCGGCTTTCGCCTGAACGCATTCTGGGGCCAGGTGTTTAATGCGCCGTTACTGTGGGCGGGGATCGGTGCCTACGTCATCGAGTTTTTTATCTGGCTGGAAGCCTTGTCCCGTGCGCCGTTGAGCCTGCTGTTTCCAGCCGCCGCGCTGGCGTATTGCGGGGTGGTGCTGGCGGGCAAAGTGGTGCTGGGTGAAACCGTCAGCCGCCGCCGCTGGCTGGGCACGTTGGTGATTACCTTGGGGGTGATGCTGGTGGCGATTGCCGGGAGTCAGGCATGAATGCGCACGCATGGTTGCATGGGCGTTTCGGCACCGTGGTGCTCTGGGCCTTACTGATCTGCACCGAGAGCGCCGGGCAGTTGTTTACCAAAGTCGCCGGTGACCAACTGGGGCAGATGGATTTCAACCTGCAGTGGCTGGCCGATGTGGCGCGTAACCCAGGGATTCTGGCGGCGATTGCCTGCTACATCGGCGCGTTTTTCGTGTGGATGCTGATCCTGCGGCGCAGCAGTCTGTCCTTGGCGTTTCCGCTGAGTTCACTGGTGTTTGTGGTGGTGCTGCTGGGGTCGTGGCTGGGGCTGGGGGAACATATCAGCCCGCTGCACTGGGCAGGCGTTGCAGTGATTATCGGCGGGATAGTGCTGCTGGCTGAGGGCGAAGAAAACTGAGATAGGCCATGAACTGCAGGCCAAGGTGGGAGGGGGCAAACCCCCTCCCACATTTATATCTCCATGCATCAAGTGAATCAGTCGAAGGTGTAGCTGATCGCCGTCTGCACCTGGCCCTGATTCACCTCACCGGCCTGCCTGACGATACTGCTGTCCGCCGCCGAGCCCACCAGATGCACCCAGCTGGCGCTGGTCAGCAGTGACCAGTTGGGCGCCAGGGGGAACTGGAAGCTCTGGCTCAAGGTGATGTTCTGGAAACCGCCGCTGGCGTTGTAGGCCTTGAAACCCGTGGCCGCCGCCTCGTTTTCATCCACCCCGAAATACGTCTGGGTCTGCCGCGCATCCGCGAAGTGCGCCACCAGCCCACTGCTGCCAATGATCCCACCGCCCAGGGGATAGCCCAGCTCGCCGCCGACCTTGCCCAGCGCGCCGCTCTGGGAATGACCACCACCGACAGCCTGGCCCAACTGGGCATAGACCCGCCAGAAGTCAGCCGGAGCGTATTGGATGAACCCGCCTATTTCAGCCATGTCCGACACGTTGCGCAGGCCCTGCAACGAGCCGTTGGAGGTGCGCCCCTGCAGGTAATTGATGTACGGGCCGGCGCTGAAACCGTTGGTGTTCAGGGCGCTCCAGCTCAAACCGTCATCGGTGCCCAGGCTCACGTTGCCCCAGTCCAGGTCGAGGTAGGGGACGGGCCGGGTTTCGTAGCGGCTGCCGGTCGGGTCGTGGGGCTGGTAGCTGACGCCTGCGCCGACGTCACCGCTGATGCCTTCGGCGTGGGCGGCGAGGCTCAGTAAACCGGCGAGTGCCGCGCATGTGATCCTCAACATGGTCACAGTTCCTAAGTGAATACACGCGCATGAACGCGCAAACCCCCGGCCCCACGCAAGCACTCATCTTGTTTGTAGCAAGCTACAAAAATTGTAGCTTCCACGACACATTGCGCCTCCCGCGCCCAGCCCCGCTGGGCTTCAGCCACTTGGCACACTCCCTGCTCTACCCCTGGTGAACGCGCAGACAGCGCACTCCATCAAGGTAACCACAATGATTGACTGGCATATCGTGTGCGACTTCGACGGGACCATCACCCCCACCGATGTTATCGACAACGTCCTCCAACGCTTCGCCGGCCCCGAGTGGGAAACCATCGAGCAGCAATGGCTGGATGGGCATATCGGTTCACGCGAATGCCTGAGCCGCCAACTGGCGTTGATCAAGGCCACCCCCAGCGAGTTGCTGGCGTACTTCGACAGCGTCGAGATCGACCCGGACTTTCCGGACTTCGTCGATCACGTGATTGGCCTCGGCGCGTCCATCGAAGTGGTCAGCGATGGTATCGAGCAAGGCATTGCGCGGATCCTGTCGCGCAACTACGTGACCTTGCTGCCGATCCTCGCCAACCGCCTGCGCCAGGTCGACCAGAACAGCTGGCGCATCGATTTCCCGTATTCCAGCGACGCCTGCCGCGCCGCGTCCGGCAACTGCAAGTGCAAATCCACGCCGCGCAACAAGCGCGTGCTGGTGATCGGCGACGGCAAGTCCGACATGTGCGTGGCCTCCACCGCCGACTTCGTGTTCGCCAAGGGCAGCCTCGCCGAGTACTGCGTCGCCCACCAGATTCCCCATGCGCGCTTCGACAGCTTTGCCCAAGTGCCTGCGCTGCTCGCGCAACTGCCTCAGGGCATTGCCGCCAACGCGACCTCCTTCACTGCCGACACACAGGAAATTTTCCACCATGTCTGATATCCGCATCGCTACCGCCGAAGACCAGATCCTCCTGGATAAAGAAGCCAAGTACTGCTCCTACGGCGACACCGTCCACTACATCGAGCCGCCGCGTATTTTCAGCCGCTGCGAAGGCTCCTTCGTGTGGGACACCGAAGACCAGGCCTACCTCGACCTGCAAATGTGGTACTCGGCGGTCAACTTCGGTTATGCCAACCCGCGCC
Source organism: Pseudomonas sp. LG1E9 (assembly GCF_003290225.1). Lineage (NCBI taxonomy): Bacteria > Pseudomonadati > Pseudomonadota > Gammaproteobacteria > Pseudomonadales > Pseudomonadaceae > Pseudomonas > Pseudomonas sp. LG1E9. The sequence goes on from NZ_CP029983.1 coordinate 2,034,025, forward strand.
TGAACAACGCGCTGAAACAGCAGATCGATACCCTGCCGCAAATCGCCAGCCAGTACCTGCACAAGGGCAAGATCGAGCTGTCGGAAATGATCGCGGTGGACGCCAAGAACAAGTTCGGCCTGGACGGGCGCGTGCACTTCAACGTCGGCGGTTCGCAGTCCATCGAGGATTCGCTGAAAGTGGTGCGTAACGCCAGCAACGGCAAAAGCCTGATGTTCGCCTTCGAAGGCGGTTACCACGGGCGCACCCTCGGCGCGTCGTCGATCACCTCCAGTTTTCGCTACCGTCGCCGCTATGGCCACTTCGGCGAGCGCGCCAACTTTATCCCGTTCCCGTACCACTTCCGTGGCCCCAAAGGCATGACGAAAGAAGAGTACGGCAGCCAATGCGTGCAGCAATTCGCACGTCTGTTCGAGACCGAATACAACGGCGTCTGGGACCCGAAAACCAACCAGTGCGAATATGCAGCATTTTACGTCGAGCCGATCCAGGGCACCGGCGGCTACGTGATCCCGCCGATGAACTTCTACCGTGAGCTCAAGCACGTGCTCGACCAGCACGGCATTCTGATGGTGTCCGACGAAATCCAGATGGGCTTCTACCGCACCGGCAAGCTGTGGTCGATTGAGCACTTCGACGTGCAGCCGGATGTGATCGTGTTCGGCAAGGCCCTGACCAACGGCCTCAACCCACTGGGTGGCATCTGGGCCCGTGAAGAGCTGATCAACCCGAAGATCTTCCCGCCAGGCTCGACCCACTCCACCTTTGCCTCCAACCCGTTGGGCACGGCGGTGGGCCTGGAAATGTTCAAGATGACCAACGAAGTCGACTACGGCGCAATGGTCATGGCCAAGGGCAAATACTTTCTGGAAGGCCTGCAGGATTTGCAGAAGCGCTTCCCGATCATCGGCGATGTCGACGGCCTGGGCCTGGCGCTGCGCTGCGAAATCTGCGGCCCGGACGGCTTCACGCCGGACAAGGCGACCCTGGACTACATGGTCGAAGAAGGCATGAAGGGCGACATGGTGGTGGATGGCCAGAAACTCGGCCTGATCCTCGACGTGGGCGGTTACTACAAGAACGTGATCACCCTCGCGCCGTCCCTGGAAATCAGCTACCCGGAAATCGACCTCGGCTTGAAGCTGCTTGAGCAACTGCTGGTGCGAGCGACCACGCGGTGAGCCGGGCAGAGATCGACCTCGGCGAAGGTGATGCCGGCTTCGTTCTCGGTGAAGGTCCGGTCGGGATCCTGTTGATCCACGGCCTGACCGGCACTCCGACCGAACTGCGCCAGGTCGCCAAGGGCCTGGCCAAGGCGGGCAATTGCACGGTGTACGTGCCCACCCTGGCCGGGCACTGCGGTGATAACAGTGACCTGCAGGCCACTGGCTGGCGTGACTGGTATGAAGGCGTGCGCAAGACGTTTGTACAGATCAAGCAGCGGCACGCGCAGGTGTTTGTCGGTGGCTTGTCCATGGGCGCGGTGATGTCGATGTACCTGGCCTCCGAGCATCCGGGCCAGGTCGCCGGCCTGCTGATGTATTCCACCACCTTGAAGTACGACGGTTGGAGCATCAGCAAAATGGCGTTTATCACGCCGTTGCTGATCCGCATTCCTTTCGGCGTGCGCTTGTTCCGCTTCACCGAGAAGCCGCCGTACGGCATCAAGAATGAACGGCTGCGGGCGATCGTCGAGCGGCAGATGAAGGAGGGCGAGAGCAGTGAAGCGGGGTTGTTGACCATGGAAGGCGTCACCGTGCGCGAGTTGCACTGGATGAACGCGGTGGTCAAGAAACGCATGCCCCGGATCAACGTGCCGGCGCTGGTGCTGCACTCCATCGAGGACGACATCACCAGCCGCTGGAACGCCGATTACGTGGAGCGCCACCTCGGCGGGCCGGTGACCAAGATCCTGCTGGACAACTGCTACCACATGATCACCGTCGACCTGCAATACCGGCGGGTGATTGAGTTGAGTGCTGACTTCATCAGCCGGCAAGTTTCCTGTGGTGAGCAGCGCTGTTGTGGTGAACCGGGTTGTTGTGGTGAGCAGGGCTGTTGTGGTGAGCAGGCTTGCCCTGCGCTGGGTGGCGAAGCCGCCCCAAAACCTGCCATTGCGGTCTAGCTGGAGAAACTCATTGCCTGGATTGGGGCTGCTTCGCCACCCAGCGCGGGCGGTGCGACGATTCGACAAGCCCGCTCACCACAGAAAGCATACTCACCATAAGAAGCCCCATTCACCACAAAAGCACTTTCACCACAACAACTCCAACTGGAAGCCAATGTGATCACCACCCAAGCCTTCCCCACCATCCGGGCCCTCCAGCGCAGTGCATGGAACGATTGTTTTCCGGGTGCCCTGGAGGACTGGGACTATTACGTCGCCGTGGAAAACGCCGCCATCGATGATTTCCAATGGCGCTACCTGGCGGTTTACGAAGATGGAACCCTGGTGGCGGTCGCGCCCGCGTTCATCACCCATTACCGCCTCGACACCACGGTGTCCGGCGCCGGCAAGCGCTTGACCGAACGCCTGGAGCGGCTGTGGCCCGGCGTCTTGCAGTTGGGGCTGTACGCCATCGGCTCGCCGGTGGCCGAGCGCTGTGATGCCGGATTTGCCAGCCACGTGCCCGAGTCGCGCCGCCCGCTGTTGCTCAAGCATGTGCTGCAAGCCGCGCGCCACGACGCCGATGATTTCGGCATCGGCCTGTTGGCGGTCAAGGACGCACCGAGCAACGATCCGCACTGGGTCGACAGCTGCCGCGCCGCCGGTTTCCAGGCCATGCCGAGCCTGCCCACAGGCGTATTGCCGCTGCCCTATGGTTCGGTGGACGCCTACCTCGGCTCGCTGGGCAAATCCACGCGCAAGGACCTGCGCCGCAAACTGCGCGCGCCCGGCCCACGGGTGGAATGGCGGCGCAATATCGACGACGTGCTGCCTGAGGTCATGCGCCTGTACGAAGCCACGCTGACACGGGCCGAATTGCAGTTCGAACGCCTGCCTGCGAGCTACTTCACCGGTGTGCTCGAACGCCTTGAATCGCGCGCGGTGTGTGCGCTTTACTGGGTGGACGAGCAGTTGGTGGCGTTCAACCTGATGCTGGTGGACGAGCACCGGCTGGTGGATAAGTTTTTCGGGCATGACGTGGCGTTTACCCGCGACTACAACCTGTATTTCCGCAGTTGGCTGACCAACGTCGACTACTGTATTGAGCACAAGATTGCGCTGTACGAGTGCGGCCAGGCCGGGTATGCCAGTAAGCTGCGCCTGGGCTGCGAGTTCCAGGGCAACAGCGTGTTCTTCCGGCATCGCAACCGGCTGGTCAACGGCCTGCTCAAGTTGGTAAAACTGTTTATTCGACCGGATCGTTCCGACCCTGCCATGGCTGCTGCGATAAGCGAAACCTGATGATCACCAAGACCCGCCAGAAAGCCCGCCCCTTTGCCATTTCGCGCTGGAGCGTCCAGCGCAAGCTGGTGCTGGCGTTCTGGTTGGTCAGCGTGGTTCCCACCATGATCGCGGCGGAACTGGCCGCTAGCACGCTGTCGCAGATTTTCGACAGTAACGTGCGCATTTGGCTGCAAGAGTCGACCAAGATCGTCAAGGACGAGATCGGCGACATCCTTCACGACAACGCGCGCATGGCCAAGCTGTTCCTGCGCTACATCAGCCCGCCGGACAACAAGCAAGCCGCCCGACACGACCGGCTGACGGCCGACATTGCCGATGCCACGGACATCGACGTGGTGGCGCTGATCCGCGCCAGTGATCGAAAAGTGGTGTTCACCACCGCCGCCGATGACATCGTGCAGCAGATCAGCCTGGCCAAGAATACGGTGCTGCAAACGGTCAAGGTGGGCGGGGCCACCACCGGTATCGTGGTCTCCACCTTCGAGACCAGCCGGGACGGCGTCGACTACCTGCTGCTGGTCGGCACCTACCTGGACAGCAGTTTCCTGACCAGCGTGGCCGATGTGCATTCCCTCGACCTGCGCCTGTACCTGGCCAACCCGGAGGGGTTCTCGGAAATCTTCTCGACCCAGCGCTTTGAGGATCACCCGTCGCGCATCCCCAAGACTGTCGAAACCGCCATGCGCGCCACTCGCCAGCCCAGCGAGCAGTTCACCAACAACTACAGCGGTTTGTACTGGCCGATCTTCAACGATGCCGGCGATTTGCAAGGCGTGATCTTCAGCGGTCTGCTGCGCCATAGCAGCCTGATGGGGCTGGTCAACCAGAGCAACCTGTTCGTGCTGATTTTCCTGGTCAGCTCGGCGCTGTCGCTGGCGGCGGGGGTGCTGGTGTCGCGGCGCCTGACCCGGCCGCTGCGGGATTTGTCCGAAGGCGTGGGGGCGGTGATCTCGGGCAATTACACGCACCGCGTGGCGGTCAGCGGCGGCGATGAGCTGGCGCAGTTGAGCAGCACCTTTAACCATATGACCGAGCGCCTTGGCGAGTTGCATCACCTTGAGGCCCAACTGCGCCGACGTGACCGCCTGCACGCGTTGGGTGAAGTCGCCATGGGCCTCGCCCACGAGATCCGCAACCCGCTGGGCATCATCAAGACCGCCACCCAGTTGTTGCACCGCCGCGCCGACCTGCCGGACACCGACAAGCGCCACCTGGAATACGTGATCAGTGAAGTCAGCCGCATCAACGACCTGATCACCGAGTTCCTCGACTTCGCCAAGCCCAACCCGCCGCTACGGGTGGTGCAGCCGGTGCGTGCGCTGGTGGAGGAGATCCTCGGCTTCTGCGCGCCGGAACTGGCGACACATAACATTGATGCGCAGATCGACGACCAGGCACCGGGCGCGACGATCTACGCGGATGCCAAGCAGCTTAAACAGGCGTGCCTCAACCTTATTCTCAATGCCATCGACGCGATGCCCGACGGCGGGCGCCTGACGCTGGGGATTCGCACGGTAAACGACCACACCGTTATCAGCATTGCCGATACCGGCCAGGGCATTGCAGCAGAGATGGTCGAGCGCATCTTTACGCCATTCGTGACCACCAAGGCCTCAGGTACCGGCCTGGGCCTGGCCAAAGTCTATTCGATCATGGAAAGTCACGACGGCAGCATCGAATGCGCCAGCGAGAAAGATGCCGGCGCCACCTTCAGCCTGTACATTCCGGCGATGGGCGAAGACGACGAGGACAGTCATGACGCATAACATTCTGGTGGTCGACGACGAACCCAAGCTCTGTGACCTGCTGACGTCGGCCCTGAGTCAGAACGGCATCCAGGTATTTATCGCCGGTAACGGCCTGCATGCGCTCAAGGTGCTGGAGCAGGAAGACATTGACCTGGTGATCAGCGACTGGCGCATGCCAGGCATGGACGGGCCGGCGCTGCTGGCGGAGATCAAGGTGCGCTACCCCCACGTGCCGGTGATCGTGATGACCGCCTACAGCACGGTGAAAAATGCGGTGCAGTCGATGCGCAACGGCGCCTATGACTACATCGCCAAGCCGTTCGATATCGATGAGCTGGACATCACCGTCAGCAAGGCGTTGCAGTTTCGCGACATCATGCGCGACAACGCACGCCTGCGCGCCGAGCTGGATGAGCATGCGCAGTTCGACAGCCTGGTGGGCGACAGCCCGGCGTTTCGCACGGTGTTGCAAGCGGTGGACTCGGTACGTGACAGCAGCGCCACCATCCTGCTGACCGGCGAAAGCGGCACCGGCAAGGAAATGGTCGCCCGTGCCATCCACAAGCACGGCAGCCGTGCCGACAAACCTTTCGTGGCGGTCAACTGCGCGGCGATCCCGGAAGGGTTGCTGGAAAGCGAAATGTTCGGCCACCGCAAGGGCGCGTTCACTGGCGCAGTCGCGGACCGGGTAGGGCGCTTCATGCAGGCCGACAAAGGCACGCTGTTCCTTGATGAAGTCGGCGATATGCCTTTGGCGTTGCAGGCCAAGATCCTGCGCGCCTTGCAGGAGCGGGTCATCGAGCCGGTGGGCGACCCTCGCGAACGCAAAGTGGACGTGCGGGTGATCGCGGCCACCAACAAGAACCTGCTGGAAGCGGTAGCCAATAAGGAGTTTCGCGAAGACCTGTATTACCGCCTCAACGTGTTCCCGATCCCGTTACCGGCCCTGCGCGAGCGCGTGGAAGACATCGCCCCGCTGGCGCGTCACTTCGCCCACAGCCTCAGCGCCACCGCCGGCAAACGCATCACCGGCTTCAGCCCCGAGGCGTTGCAGGCCATGGCGGCGTATCACTGGCCGGGCAATATCCGCGAGCTGCAAAACTGCGTGGAGCGCGCGACCATCGTGGCGGCGTCGCCGGTGATCGAGGATATAGATTTGCCGGGGTATCTGTTTGCGTCGAAGCCGGGCGAGGGCGGCGTGACGGCGATCCTCAGCGATGGACCGGGGATTCCCCAGGACCTGGACGCGGCGCTGGCGGAGGTGGAGAAGGCCTACATACTGGCGGCGTTGCACGAGAGCAATGGCGTGCAGGCCGCGGCGGCGGCGAAGATCGGGATCTCTGAACGCAGTTTCTGGTATCGCCTCAAGAAGCTGGGCATTCAAGTCGACAAAATAGTCCGCTGACCCAACCGGGATAAAAAATGTGGGAGGGGGCTTGCCCCCGATGGCAGTGGGTCAGTTAAAGATAAGGTGACTGACACGCCGCTATCGGGGGCGAGCCCCCTCCCACATTTTGACTGTGGTGTGTCAGGTGTGGAGGCGCACCCAGACGCTGACCAGCACCGTCGCCGCCATCAACCAGGCTACCGCCGCCAAGGCCAATGACGCCTCCAACCGCATCCGATCCACCAGCACATACAACGTCGCCAAATACACAAAGTACGGAATGATCGACCACATCCCGAACAGGATCGTGGTCTTCAAATCGTCCACCGAACGGCCCTTGCCGACGATGTAATGGGCGATCAGCGCAAAGGTTGGAAACAGCGGCACCAACCCCGCGATGTAATAGTTCCTGGTCTTGGCCAGCGCGGCCAGGATCAGTACCACCGCCGCGCCAAGGGCGGCCTTCAGGAATAGATCCATCAGTGACTCAACCCGTATTTCTTGACCTTGTCGAACAGCGTGGTCTTGGCCATCCCCAGCTCCTGGCTGGCCTGGGTCAGGTTGCCACCGCTGCGTTGCAGGGCGTCGCTGAGCAGGTTGCGTTCAAACGCTTCCACCGCCTCGGTGAAGGCCACGCCCTGGTTGCCGCTGCCGGCGCCGCTCTTCTTGAAGGCGGGCAGGCCGAGGGCGAAGCGTTCGGCGACGTTGCGCAGTTCACGCACGTTGCCGGGCCAGTCGTGGCTCATCAGGCTGGAGAGGGTCTGGTTGTCCAACTCCGGCACGCTGCGGTCGAAGCGCAGGGACGACTGCTGCAGGAAGTGTTCGAACAGTTGCAGGATGTCTTCCCGGCGCTCGCGTAAAGGCGGCAGTTCCAGAGTGACCACGTTGAGGCGGTAGTACAGGTCACTGCGGAACTGGCTGGCGCGGCTCAGTTCGTCGAGGTCGGACTTGGTGGCGGCGATCACTCGGCAATCCACCGCCACGCTCTGGTTCGAACCCAGGCGTTCCAGGGTGCGTTCCTGCAAGACCCGCAGCAATTTGATCTGCAGGTTGATCGGCATGCTTTCCACTTCATCGAGGAACAGCGTGCCTTCATGGGCGTGTTCGATCTTGCCGATACGCCGCTTGCCGGCGCCGGTGAAGGCGTTGGCTTCGTGGCCGAAAATCTCGCTTTCGAACAGGTTTTCGGGCAGGCCGCCGCAGTTGAGCGCGACGAACTGGTGCGAGTGACGCCGGCTGAAATCATGCAGGCAGCGGGCGACCAGCTCCTTGCCGGTGCCGGTCTCGCCTTCGATCAGCACGTTGGCCGAGGTGTCGGCGACGTTGGCGATCAGCTCGCGCAGGTTCTGCATGGCCGGGGAGCGGCCGATGATGCGGCCTTCCAGGGAGTCGCGTTCGGCCAACTGACGGCGCAGTGACCAGACTTCCCGCGCCAGTGCGCGTTGCTCCAGGGCACGCCGGGCGACATCCACGAGGCGTTCGGGAGAGAAGGGCTTTTCCATGAAATCGTACGCGCCGTTGCGCATGGCGCCGACGGCCATGGAAATATCGCCGTGCCCGGTAATCAGCACCACCGGCAGGCTTTTATCCAGGGCCTTGAGGCGGGTCAGCAGCTCCAGGCCGTCGATGCCCGGCAGGCGGATGTCGCTGATCACGATGCCCGCGAAGTTCTCGCCGATGCGCTTCAACGCCTCTTCGGCACTGCCTACGCCGACGCTGGGAATATCTTCCAGCGCCAGCGCCTGCTGGCAGCCGAGCAGCACATGGGGGTCGTCTTCGACGATCAGCACGGTGAGGTCTTGAGGATCAATATTCATGTCGACTCAGCTTTTTGAGCGCCCACCAATGGCAGGCTCAGGACAAAGGCAGTACCACCACTGGCCGGGTGTTCCACGGCGAGGTTGCCGCCGGTGGCCGCCGCGAGGCTGGCGGACAGGGTCAGGCCCAGGCCCAGGCCTTGCTCGCCGGGCTTGGTGGTGAAGAACGGTTCGAACAAATGCTTGCGCGCCTCGGCGTCGATGCCGTGGCCGTTGTCGCGCACATACAGGCGGTATTTGCCTTCGGCAACGCTGCCTTCCAGCCACAGTTCAGGGGTGGGTTGGGCCTGCATGGCGTCGAGGGCGTTACCGATCAGGTTGACCAGGATCTGCTCCAGGCGCGTCTGGTCGATCTGCAGTTGGGCCGCTGCGAAGTCGCGGTGCACCGTCAGTGCCAGGCTGTCCAGGCGTGCGCCCAGTACCTGGAACGCGGCGTCCACCGCCTTGGCGAGGTTGGCTTCGCCCTGGTCATCACCGCGCCGGGCAAAGGAGCGCAGGCTGGCGGTGATGCGCCCCATGCGGTCGATCAGTTCGTTGATGGTCTTGAGGTTGGCGCTGGCGGTGTCCAGGGCGCCGCGCTCCAGGAAGCGCACAGTGTTGCCGGACAAGGTGCGCAACGCCGCCAACGGTTGGTTCAATTCGTGGGCGATGCTGGTGGACATCTGGCCGATGGCCGCCAGTTTGCCGGCCTGCACCAGCTCATCCTGGGCGCGACGCAGGGTCTCTTCGGCCTGGCGCCGTTCGCGGATCTGGCCCTTGAGCCGTTCATTACTGGCACGCAGGTCGGCGGTGCGTTCGGCAATCCGACGTTCCAACTGGCTGTTGGCTTCCTGCAGCGCTTCACGCGCGGCGAGGCGGGTGGCGATGACCTTGCGCCGCTCGTTCCAGGCGATCAGCAGGAAAGCCACCAGGCCAAAGGCCACAGCCACCAGGATGCCCTGGTTGATCGCTGCGCGGCGCAGGTCATTGAGCGGGGTGAGCAGGGTGAAATTCCACGGCGTGTCGTAGAGCGGGCGGGTTTGCGCCAGGTAGCTGACTTCGTGTTCGTCGTTGACCACTTCGCTGTTGGCCGGGAAGGTCAGTTTTTCGGTGCCTTCGTTCAGGCGTTCACGGGCCAGCGGTTCCAGCTCGTTCAGTGTTGCCCAGTAATATTGCAGGCTGTGGGCCAGGCGATCCTTGGTCTCATCGCTCAGCGGGCGCACGGCCTTGAGGCGGCGGGCCGGGTCGCTGGAGAGAATGATGATGCCGTTCTCGTCGCTGACGAACGCTTCCAGGCGCGCACGTTGCCAGCGTTCTTCCAGGGCTTCGAGACGCACCTTGACCACTGCGACGCCGATGATCTTGCCGTGCTCTTCCAGGCCGTGGGCCAGGTAATAGCCGGGTTCGCCGTTGGTGCTGCCGATACCGTAGAAACGTCCGGGCTGGCCGCGCACGGCGTTCTGGAAATAGGCGCGGAAGGACAGGTCTTCGCCCTGATAACTGTCGGCATCGCGCCAGTTACTGGTGGCCAGTACCCGGCCGGTGGTGTCCATCACATAAATGGCCCGACTGCGACTGCGTCGGTTCAGGCCTTCGAGGTAATCGTTGACGCTTTTACGGGTTTCCTGGCTCGGGTCGGCGAGCAACTGCGAGACGCTGGTCTCCAGCTCCAGCAGGCTGGGCAGGTAGGTGTATTTGCTGAGTTCACTTTCGACGGTGCGGGCATGCAGCTCCAACTGGCGTTCGCCGGTGTCGCTGAGGGTGCGGATGCCGTAGTACTCGCTGATCCAGAAGCCGATATAACCCAGGCCGATCATCAGGGCGACGATCAACGGCGGCAGGAACAGTTGGCGAATCAGACGAGGCTTCACGGCAAGTGATGGCGGTGCGGCGCGAAATTGGTTGGGGTCGCATTTCATCACAGATGCCTTGGGTCAACCAGAGCTTACCGGCCTGCGCGATCCAATGTGGGAGAGGGCAAGCCCCTCCCACATTGGTCATGTTCCTACAGTGGCAGCTGTGTAGGGCTTAGTGCTGCAGGATTTTCTCAAGGAAGTGCTGTGCACGCTCGGAGCGGGCGCTGATGTCGCCGAAGAATTCTTCTTTCGGGCAGTCTTCGATGATCTTGCCGGCGTCCATGAAGATCACGCGGTCGGCGACTTTACGGGCGAAACCCATTTCGTGGGTCACGCACATCATGGTCATGCCTTCATGGGCCAGTTGCACCATCACGTCCAGCACTTCGTTGACCATTTCCGGGTCCAGGGCCGAGGTCGGTTCGTCGAACAGCATGACGATCGGGTCCATGGCCAGGGCGCGGGCAATCGCCACACGTTGCTGTTGGCCACCGGAGAGTTGGCCGGGGTGCTTGTGGGCGTGCGCCGACAGGCCGACGCGCTCCAGCAGTTGCAGGCCTTTCTTGGTGGCTTCTTCCTTGCTGCGGCCCAGCACCTTGATCTGCGCGATGGTCAGGTTTTCGGTGATGGTCAGGTGCGGGAACAGTTCGAAGTGCTGGAACACCATGCCCACGCGCGAGCGCAATTTCGGCAGGTTGGTCTTCGGGTCGGCGATGGAGGTGCCGTCGACCACGATGTCGCCCTTCTGAAAGGGTTCCAGCGCGTTGACGCACTTGATCAGCGTGGACTTACCCGAGCCCGAAGGCCCGCACACCACGATCACTTCGCCTTTTTTGACATCAGTGCTGCAATCGGTCAGCACCTGGAAGTCGCCATACCACTTGTTGATGTTCTTGATAGAGATCATACGGCAAACCTTTTTTGCAGACGCTTGACCAGCAGCGAGGCGGAAAAGCTGATGATGAAGTAGACGACACCGGCAAAGATCAGGAACTCATTGGAGCGGCCGATGATGTCGCCGTTGGAGCGGGCGGAGTTGAGGAAGTCCACCAGGCCCACGGTGTAGACCAGCGAGGTGTCCTGGAACAGGATGATGCTCTGTTGCAGCAGCAACGGGGTCATCTTGCGGAACGCCTGGGGCAGGATGATCAGGCGCATGGTCTGGCCATAGGTCATGCCCATCGCTTGTGCTGCGCCCATCTGGCCCTTGGGGATCGACTGCACGCCGGCCCGCACGATCTCACAGAAGTACGCGGCTTCGAACATCATGAAGGCCACGACGCAGGAGGTGAACGCACCGATCGGGGTGTCTTCGCCGGTGATCCAGCGCAACACGAACGGCACCGCCAGGTAGAACCAGGTGATCACCAGCAGCAGCGGGATCGAGCGGAAGTAGTTCACGTAGGCGCCGGCCACGCGCGACAGCAGTTTGCTGGACGACAGGCGCATCAGCGCCAGGACCGTCCCCAGTGCGATGCCGCCGATCACGCCCATGACCATCAACTGCAGGGTCATGACCATGCCGTTCCACAGGCCCGGGATGGCGGGGATGATGCCGCTGAAATCGAGTTCCATTATTTACCCCCCACGGAGATCAGGCCGGGCACCGCGACTTTCTTCTCGACCACACGCATCAGCAGCATAAGGCTCATGTTCAGGGTGAAGTAGATCAGCGTGGCCAGGGTGAAGGCTTCAAACAGGTTGGCCGAGAACTCGGCGGTCTGTTTGGTTTGCGCCAGCAGTTCCATCAAGCCGATCAAGGACGCCACGGAAGAGTTCTTGAACACGTTGAGGAATTCCGAGGTAAGCGGCGGAATGATGATGCGGTAGGCCTGGGGCAGCAGCACGTTCCAGTAGATCTGCGGCAGCTTGAAGCCCATGGCGCGCGCAGCGGCCTCTTGGCCCCGTGGCAGCGCCTGGATGCCGGTGCGCACTTGCTCACACACACGGGCAGCGGTGAACAGGCCCAGGCACACGACGACGCTCAGGTAGGCCGAGGTGGTCGGGTTGAGGTCCTGTTTGTACCAATCCTGCAGGTTTTGCGGCAGCAGGTCGGGTATCAGGAAATACCAGATGAACAGCTGAACCAGCAGCGGCACGTTACGAAACAGTTCCACGTAGCAGGTCGCGATGCCCGATACGAGGCGGTTAGGCACCGTGCGCATGACCCCCAGAATGGAGCCCAGCAGCAAGGCGATAATCCACGCCACGACAGCGATGGCAATGGTCCAGCCCAGGCCGGCGATGTACCAGTCGAGATAAGTCTCGCTGCCCACGCCGGTGGACTTGAAGAACACGCCCCAGTCCCAGTTGTAATTCATTAGGGTCTCCCCTCGAAGTCGATCGATGTACAAGCACCCGCTTGGGGAAGATCCATTCCCACCTGACGATGAACGCCAGGCACACGCGATCGGCTCGAAAACCGCCAGGTCGAGTGTTCCAAGTTAAAGCCAGCAGGTAATTACAGACGCCTGAGGGAGGGTTGGCTCCCTCAGGACATAAGCTTAGTCAGGTATCAGATTTTTACTTCTGGCGCTGGTTTGTCGCTAGGGTTAGCGATCAGATCCTTGACTTTGTCGCTCATCGGGAAGTTCAGGTTCAGGCCTTTCGGTGGGATCGGGCTTTCGAACCATTTGGCGTAGATCTTGTTGATCTCGCCGGACTTGTACAGGGCGACAATGGCGTCATCCACGGCTTTCTTGAAGTCCGGGTCGCCTTTGCGAACCATGCAAGCGTAGGCTTCGAAAGACTGCGGAGTACCGGTAATGACCCAGTCGTCCGGCTTCTTGGCCTTGGCTTCTTCGCCGGCCAGCAGGGCGTCGTCCATCATGAACGCAACGGCGCGGCCGCTTTCGAGCATCTGGAAGGATTCGCCGTGGTCTTTGGCGGAGATGACGTTCATGCCCATCTGCTTGTCGGCGTTCATCGCTTTGATGATGCGCTCGGACGTGGTGCCGGCGGTGGTCACGACGTTCTTGCCTTTGAGGTCAGCGAAGTCAGCGTAGGAAGGCTTGCCTTCCTTGTCTTTCTTGACCAGCAGGCGGGTGCCGATTTCGAAGATGTTGACGGTGAAGTCGACTTGCTGGGCGCGCTCGGTGTTGTTGGTGGTGGAGCCGCACTCAAGGTCCGCAGTGCCGTTCTGGATCAGCGGGATACGGGTTTGCGAGGTGACCAGGTTGTACTTGGTCTTCAGGTCGGGCTTGTTCAGGTCTTTTTTCAGTTGCTCAACGACAGCCACTTGAATGTCGTGGGAGTAACCAACGGGTTTGCCCGAACCATCCGCGATGTAGGAAAACGGAATGGAGCTGTCGCGGTGAGCGAGGGTGATGGTGCCGGAGTCGTTGATTTTCTTCAGTGTGCCGGTGAGTTCGGCGGCAAAAACTGGAGTGCTGATCAGAGCAGCAGCGATAGCTGCGCCCAGGATATGGGGAACGATGCGCATCAATACTTCCTCGACATTTGTTTTTTTTATGAAGCCAGTTAGACGGCTCTCTTGTACAGCGAATGCCCTTGACGGCTCCTGAGGCGTCCCAGGCAATCGTCCAAGAGTGTAGAGCATGAGTCGTGCCAGGCCAGGCGTAAAAGCTTAACTGGTTGATTTATATGGTTATTAACTTTGTGTGACGGTAAATACGTAACTGTTTAATCCGGCAAACCGACTAGGCTGGGGTGTCGCGTTCGGAAAACCGAATGATCTGGCCGGCATAAAAAAGCCCCTGGGCCTCACGGCGCAGGGGCTTTTGTACGATGCGTCTGTCAGGCCGCCTGGATCTTGCTGCGGTTCTGCTCAACCTGGGACAGATAGCGTTGCAGGTTGTCCTGCTCTTGCGGGGTGGTGAACAGGCCAAGCTTGGTGCGGCGCCACAGCACGTCCTGCGGTTGGGTCACCCATTCTTCAGCACACAGGTAGTCGACTTCGCGGGTATACAGGCCGCCACCCAGGTGGTCGCCGAGGTCGGCCAGCGATTGCACGCCCTCCAGCAGGCGCCAGCTGCGGCTGCCGTAGGTGGTGGACCAGCGGCGTGCGATTTCGCTTGGCACCCAGTCGAATTTGCTGCGAATCGCTTCGGCCAGCGCTTCTGGCGTGGTCATGTGTTCGCCGCCCGGCAGGCTGGCCTTGGCGGTCCAGCTCGGGCGCATCTGGGTGAAGTACGGGGCCAATTGCGCCATCGCCGACTCGGCAAGCTTGCGATAGGTGGTCAGCTTGCCGCCAAAAACCGATAGGATCGGCGCCTCGCCCGAACCACCAGACAGTGACAAGGTGTAGTCGCGGGTGATGGCCGATGGGTTATCCGACTCGTCGTTGCACAGCGGACGCACGCCTGAGTAGGTGTGGACGATGTCATCGCGGCTCAGTTGCTTCTTGAAGTGTGCGTTGACCACCTTGAGCATGTAGTCGGTTTCACCTTCGGTGATCGCCACTTTCGCCGGGTCGCCGGTGTATTCGCGGTCAGTGGTGCCGATGATGGTCAGGTGGTTCAGGTACGGAATGGTGAAAACGATGCGTTGGTCTTCGTTCTGCAGGATGTGCGCGTGGGCGCCCTCGTACAGTTTCGGCACGATCAGGTGGCTGCCCTGGATCAGGCGGATGCCGTAGGGCGAATCCAGCTTCAGGTCGTCCTTGATGAATTTGGCGACCCACGGGCCAGCGGCATTCACCAGCGCGCGGGCGCGGATCGAGAAGAGGCTGCCATCGGCGCGTTCCATGTTCATGTCCCACATGCCGTTGCTGCGGTGTGCGCTGATGCAACGGGTCTGGGTGTGGATGTGCGCGCCTTTTTCACGGGCGGCCATGGCGTTGAGTACGACCAGGCGGGCGTCATCGACCCAGCAGTCGGAATACTCGAAACCCTTGGTGATTTCGCTTTTCAACGGGCTGTCGGCGCCGAACTTGAGGCTTTTGGAGCCGGCGAGCTTTTCACGCTTGCCCAGGTGGTCGTACAGGAACAGGCCTGCGCGGATCATCCACGCCGGGCGCAGATGCGGGCGGTGCGGCAATACAAAGCGCATCTGCTTGACGATGTGCGGGGCCTTGGCCAGCAGCACTTCACGTTCGGCCAGCGCTTCACGCACCAAGCGGAATTCGTAATGCTCCAGGTAGCGCAGGCCACCGTGGATCAGCTTGCTGCTGGCGGAGGAGGTGTGGCTGGCCAGGTCGTCCTTTTCGCAAAGGAACACCGACAAACCGCGACCGGCTGCGTCCGCTGCTATGCCGACGCCGTTGATCCCGCCGCCGATCACGGCAACGTCATAGATTTCGGCAAGCGGTGGGGCAGGCAAGGTGGAAGGGTTCATCGGCTGGCCTCGCGATTTTTTCGTCTTTGAATTCGAACATTAATGTTCATTTGCGAAAATGGTAGCTGATAAACGCGGGCACAGCCACCCGACTTTGATTGAAAAAACTCATCAAAGGGTAGGGAAAGGAAGAATTGTGAACATGATTCCTGAAGGGTGGGTGTCGGATAGATCGCCATCGGGGGCAAGCCCCCTCCCACATTTTGATCGGTGTGCACATTCAAAGGTGGGAGGGGGCTTGCCCCCGATGGCGGTGTTGCAGGCGCTACACGACTTCCAGCCGAACCTTATGCTCATTGAGCAACTGCACCAACGCCGGCACCGGCTGCTGGTCGGTCACCAAACAGTCCACCAGGCTGATCGGCCCCAGGCGAATCATGGCGTTGCGCCCGAATTTGCTGGAGTCGGCCGCCAGGATCACCTGGCGCGCATTGGCGATGATCGCTTGGGAAACCCTGACTTCCTGGTAATCGAAATCCAGCAGGCTGCCGTCTTCATCAATGCCGCTGATACCCACCAAGGCAAAGTCGACCTTGAACTGGTTGATGAAGTCCACGCTGGCCTGGCCCACCACGCCGCCGTCACGCCTTACGTTACCGCCGGTCAGCAGCACGTCGAAGTCATCCTTGGCGCTGAGCATGGTGGCGACGTTGAGGTTGTTGGTGATGATTTTCAGGTGGTTGTGATTGAGCAGCGCACGGGCGATGGACTCGGTCGTGGTGCCGATATTGATGAACAGCGAGGCGTGATCGGGGATTTGCGCGGCGATGGCTTCGCCGATGCGCTGTTTCTCGTCGCGCATCTGGTCGGCACGCATGGCGTACGCGGTGTTTTCAACGCTGGAGTCATAGGCTGCGCCGCCGTGGTAGCGGCGCAGCAGATTGGCGTCCGCCAGTTGGTTGATATCGCGGCGGATGGTTTGCGGGGTGACAACGAACAACTGCGCCATTTCCTCGATACTCACGTAGCCGCGTTCGCGGACCAGTTCGAGGATTTGTTGTTGGCGGGGAGGCAGATTCATGGGGCGTCCTTTGGGCTGCCATACAAAAGTGGCCCATGATGACGCAGGAATCTGCTCCCGACCAGTTACAACCGGCGCTTGGCTTATTCGGCGCCTTCGTGCGGTTCCCAATCGCGGGTGCGGCTGACGGCTTTTTGCCAGCCGGCGTAGAGTTTCTCTTTGGCCGCTTCATCCAGCTGTGGTTCGAATTCGCGCTCGATCACTGCCTTGCCACGCAACTCGTCCAGGCTGCCCCAGAAACCACAGGCCAGGCCTGCCAGGTAGGCGGCGCCCAATGCCGTGGTCTCGCGCATTTGCGGGCGCTCGACCTGGGTGCCGAGGATGTCGGCCTGGAACTGCATCAGGAAGTTGTTGGCGACCGCGCCGCCGTCCACACGCAGGGCTTTGAGGCGTTCGCCGGAGTCCTGCTGCATGGCGTCGAGAACGTCGCGGGTCTGGTAGGCAATCGACTCCAGGGCTGCACGAATAATGTGATCAACACGTACGCCACGGGTCAGGCCGAACAGCGCGCCACGGGCGTAGGGGTCCCAGTACGGAGCGCCCAGGCCGGTGAAGGCTGGGACCAGATACACACCATTGCTGTCCTTGACCTTGCCGGCGAAGTATTCGGTGTCGGTGGCGTCGGCGATGATCTTCAGTTCATCGCGCAGCCACTGCACGGTGGAACCACCGTTGAAGACCGCGCCTTCCAGGGCGTAAGCCACTTCGCCACGCGGGCCGCAGGCGATGGTGGTCAACATGCCGTGCTTGGATTTCACCGCTTTGTCGCCGGTGTTCATCAGCAGGAAGCAGCCGGTGCCGTAGGTGTTCTTGGCCTGGCCGGCTTCCACGCACATCTGGCCGAACAGCGCGGCTTGCTGGTCACCGGCAATACCGCCAATGGCAATGCCGCTTTTGGTGCGGCCATAGATTTCCGAGGAGGATTTCACTTCCGGCAGCATTTCGCGCGGAACGTCGAGGATCTCCAGCATCTTCGCGTCCCACTCCAACGTGTGGATGTTGAAGAGCATGGTGCGTGACGCGTTGGTGTAATCGGTGACGTGGGTCTTGCCGCCGGTAAATTTCCAGATCAGCCAGCTGTCCACGGTGCCGAACAGCAGCTCGCCGTTGCGTGCGCGCTCGCGGCTGCCTTCGACGTTATCGAGGATCCACTTGAGCTTGGTGCCGGAGAAGTACGGGTCGGTGACCAGGCCGGTGGTGTCGCTGATGTAATGTTCGTGGCCGTCACGCTTGAGCTGCTGGCAGATCTCGGTGCTGCGGCGACATTGCCAGACGATGGCATTGTAGATCGGGCGGCCGGTGATTTTGTCCCACACCACGGTGGTTTCACGCTGGTTGGTGATACCGATGGCGGCGACCTGGTCATGGTGCAGACCAGCCTGGGCCAGGGCTTCGACCATGACCGCGCTCTGGGTGGCGAAGATTTCCATCGGATCGTGTTCGACCCAGCCAGCTTGCGGGTAGTGCTGAGCGAATTCACGCTGGGCGGTGCAGACCACGTTAGCGTCACGATCAAAGATGATCGCCCGCGAACTGGTGGTGCCCTGATCAAGGGCAATGATGTAGTTCTTATTCTGAATGTCGGTCATGTCGATTGCCTTGGACGAGAAATAAGGGAGTGGATCAACAGCCTGGGCCACTAAAAGGGCAGTAGGGACCAGGCGGTCTTATCAGGAAATACGGGTTTCGCCAGTGACGGCGGTGTCTTGGGTTTCAGCTACAGCAGGTGCGGCGCTCGGCAGATGACGGGCAATCAGCCCGCGATAGGCCGCAGCACCCAGGCATGCGCCGACAATCGGCGCGAAAACGGGTACGAGGAAGTAAGGAATATCGCGCCCGCCAGTAAAGGCCATTTCACCCCAACCCGCGAAGAAGGTCATCAGCTTGGGCCCGAAATCCCGCGCCGGGTTCATCGCAAAGCCGGTCAACGGCCCCATGGCACTGCCAATCACTGCAATCAGCAGGCCGATCAGCAGCGGAGCCAACGGGCCGCGTGGCAAGCCATTGTTGTCATCGGTCAGGGCCATGATCACGCCCATCAGGATGGCGGTGATGACCATTTCCACCAGGAACGCCTGTGCAGTACTCAGTAGGGCATGTGGATACGTGGAGAACACTGAGGCCAATTCCAGGCTGGCCTGCGTACCGCGCACCAGATGGTGGGTTTGTTCGTAATCGAAAAACAGATTGCTGTAGAGCGTGTACACCAGCGCAGCGGAGCAGAACGCGCCGGCCACTTGGGCGAGGATATAGAAAGGCAGTTTGCGCTTTTCGAAATCGGCGAAGAGGCACAGGGCGATGCTGACGGCTGGATTGAGGTGAGCCCCGGAAATACCGGCGCTCAGGTAGATCGCCATGCTGACGCCGATCCCCCAGATAATGCTGATTTCCCACAGACCAAAGCTGGCACCCGCGACCTTGAGCGCAGCGACACATCCTGTACCGAAGAAGATCAGAAGCGCAGTCCCCAGGAATTCGGCCATGCATTGGCTCGAAAGTGAAGGCTGTTGAAGAGCAGTTGTCATGGAAAACCTCGATTGTTGTTCTTGTCTGGCGCACCGCCTCAACGGACGGTTGCGCGATTTTCACCGTGACGAGGATCCCCATCCAAGGCACGGCTTACTGCTGGAGCGCTGTAGGAACATTCGTACAGTGTTCGTAAGCGAAAAAATATAGACAAGAATGACCGCTGTCAAAGGTCGAAAGTGAACGGTCAGTCACTTTCTAACTATGGGTTTGATGAATGATCATGCTTGCTCCATGGACTATCGGCTGGAGAGAGGTGCGCACTAGAGCGTTTTACGTGGGCTTGGCCTAGAATTGGCCATCTGTTAGCCACCGCCGGAGACGTCATGACCCCCGCATTGGATTTGTTGAAAAAAGTTCGCGCCGAACATCGCATCCACAGTTATGAACACGATCCCAAGGCCGCTTCCTATGGTCTGGAAGCCGCAGAGAAATTGAGCCTAGACCCGGCGCAGGTGTTCAAGACCTTATTGGCCAGCAGTGAAAAGGGCGAATTATTGGTGGCGGTGGTGCCGGTCGTCGGAAGTCTGGACTTGAAAGCCTTGGCGCAGGCGGCGGGGGTGAAAAAAGTAGAAATGGCCGACCCGGCTGCGGCCCAGCGTTCTACCGGCTACCTGTTGGGAGGCATCAGCCCGCTGGGGCAGAAGAAGCGTCTGCGCACGTTTATCGATGTGACGGCGCAGCCGTTTGCAACGATTTTTGTCAGTGCGGGCAGAAGGGGGCTGGAGGTGGAGCTGTCGGCGCAGGTGCTGGCTGAACACACCCAGGCCAAGTTCGCGCCGATTGGCAGGGAGTAATCTCAGGCTCCGGTGAACTCCAATGTGGGAGGGGGCAAGCTCCCTCCCACATGTGTTCTCTGTGTTTTCAGGTCGGGCTGTGGCGTCGTACGCCGGATTCGGCTTGAGGGATCTGCGCGGCAACGCTGCCCGAGGCCTGAAACAGCACCAGATGTTCAGCCGCCACGCGAATCCCCACATCCGCCCCTACCTGATGATCGGCATGGCTGGGGAAAATCGATTCCAGTTGCGCGCCAGTCGGCAGTTGCAAGCGGTACAAGGTCGATGCGCCGAGGAACGTCTTGCCGACGATCCGTGCTTTCAACGCGCTGTCCGGCGCATAGACGATGTCATCCGGGCGTAGCAGCACATCCACCGCGCCGCCGGTCGGCCAGGTGTAGGCGCGATTGCCGCGCAGGTCACCCAGTTCGGTGCTGACGGATTCGGGCGAGCTCAGTTGGCCACGAATGAAATAACCCTGGCCGATAAAGCTCGCGACGTAAGGTGTCTGCGGTTCGTGGTAGAGGTTGTAGGGCGTGTCCCACTGCTCCAGCCGGCCTTCCTTGAACACACCCACTTGATCGCTGACGGCGAAGGCTTCTTCCTGATCATGGGTGACCAGGATCGCACTGGTGCCGCGTGCCTTGAGGATGTCGCGCACCTCATGGCTGAGCTTGCGCCGCAGTTCGCCATCGAGGTTGGAGAAGGGTTCGTCCAGCAGCAGCAGTTGCGGCTCCGGGGCGAGGGCGCGGGCGAGGGCGACACGTTGCTGCTGGCCGCCGGACAGTTCGTGGGGGAAGCGCTTGCCCAGATTCTTCAGGTTGACCAGCTCCAGCAGTTCGGCGACTACGCGGTCCTTTTGCGGATGCTTGCGGATACCGAACGCGATGTTGTCGGCCACGCTGAGGTGGGGAAACAGCGCGTAGTCCTGGAACACCATACCGATGCGACGTTTCTCCGGTGCCAGGGTAAAACCGGCACTGGAGATCACTTCGCCCGCCAGGCTGATTTCGCCTTCGTGCACTGGCTCAAAGCCTGCAATGGCACGCAAGGTGGTGGTTTTGCCGCAGCCCGAGGAACCGAGCAGGCAACCGATATCACCCGCGTTGAGGTGCAGATTGAGGTTCTGCACCACCCGTTGATCTTGATAGCCGCATGCCAGATTGCGCAGGTTCAGCAGAAGGGGCTGGCTCATGCGTGGTGGTACGACGGTGGGACGAGGAATTCGAGCAGGGCCTTCTGGGCGTGCAGACGGTTTTCGGCCTGGTCCCAGGCGACCGAACGCTCATCGTCAAGCAGGTCGAGGCTGATTTCTTCACCCCGGTGGGCGGGCAGGCAGTGCATGAACAGCACATCCGGCGCGGCCAGGTCGAGCAAAGCGCGGTTCACCTGGAATGGTGCGAACAGGGCCAGGCGCTTGGTGGTTTCGTCTTCCTGACCCATGGAGGTCCAGACGTCGGTGCTGACCAGATGCGCGCCGAGTACGGCTTCACGTGGGTCGCGCACGAGGGTGACGCGATCGCCAGCCTGTGCCAGGAAGCGCGCATCCGGCTCGTAGCCTTCCGGGCAGGCAATGCGCAGCTGGAAGTCGAACTGAATCGCCGCTTCTATATAGCTGTTGCACATGTTGTTGCCGTCGCCGATCCAGGCCACGGTTTTGCCTTGGATCGAGCCGCGATGTTCCAGGAACGTCTGCATGTCAGCCAGCAACTGGCAGGGGTGCAGGTCATCGGACAGGCCGTTGATCACCGGAACCCGTGAGTTGGCGGAAAATTCGGTAACGGTGCTATGGGCAAATGTGCGGATCATCACCGCATCGAGCATGCGCGACATGACACGGGCGCTGTCGGCGACTGGTTCGCCACGGCCCAATTGAGTGTCGCGCGAGGACAGAAAGATAGCTTGGCCACCCAACTGGATCATGCCGGCTTCAAAGGACACACGGGTGCGGGTCGACGACTTCTCGAAAATCATGCCGAGAACGCGGTTTTTCAAAGGCTCGAACAGTACGCCGCGGTTACGCAGGTCTTTAAGCTCAATGCCTCGACGGATCACGCTGACCAGCTCTTCGGGCGTGCAATCCATCAGGGAGAGAAAGTGCCTTGCGCTCATCATTAACTACCTTTTTGCAACAGACCGCAGATACTCAAAGCCTTGTTTATTGTGACAACGGGCGAGACCTGCGGCGAAAGCCGCACGGGGCGACGAAATAGGGGAAGGCGCGATATTGACATTAAATGTCGCGTCTTACCAATAGGGCTACGTTTTTAGGGGTGTTCAAGAAGGGCGCGAGAGCGCTTTTGAAGACGAATTCCTGACAGCAGCGGGCCATTTGTACACTGGCGTCGCAACCTTTTGCAATGCGCGGGGGCGGGCTTGGATCAGGCTGAGTCGGTTTCGGAGGCTGTGGGCGGGGTTTCGTAACATTTGCTCATGCTTGGTCATGGCTTGGCCTGATGGCCGGCGATTCACGGGACGAACGATGCTGGCGCCCGTCATGGTCGCGGCTCATAGTCAGATCAAAGCCCCTATAAAGAGACTGGCCATGACCAAGACTCTCCACCACCGTGCTTGCCATCTGTGTGAAGCCATTTGTGGCCTGACCCTGGAAACCACCCAAGCCGAAGACGGCAGCCTGGCGATCACCTCGATCAAGGGCGACGCGCTGGACACGTTCAGTCGGGGTCACATCTGCCCCAAGGCAGTGGCGTTGCAGGATATTCAGAATGACCCGGATCGCCTCCACCAGCCCATGTTGCGGGTGGGCAGCGAATGGCAGCCGATCCCGTGGGACGAGGCCTTTGCGCTTGTAGCCGAGCGGCTGGCCGGCATCCAGGCCCGCCACGGGCAGAATGCGGTGGCGGTGTATCAGGGCAACCCCAGCGTGCACAACTATGGGCTGATGACCCACAGCAACTACTTCCTCGGCTTGCTCAAGACGCGCAATCGGTTTTCCGCGACCTCGGTGGATCAGTTGCCCCATCACCTCACCAGCCACCTGATGTACGGCCATGGCCTGCTGCTGCCGATCCCGGACATCGACCATACCGACTTTATGTTGATCCTGGGCGGCAACCCGCTGGCGTCCAACGGCAGCATCATGACCGTGCCGGATGTGGAAAAGCGTCTAAAGGCCATTCAGGCCCGGGGCGGCAAAGTCGTGGTGGTTGACCCTCGGCGCAGTGAGACGGCGGCCATGGCTGACCAGCACCTGTTCGTACGGCCGGGCGGCGATGCGGCGCTGTTGTTCGGCGTGCTCAACACCTTGTTTACTGAGGGCCTGACACGCACCAGCCATTTACCGGTGGAAGGTCTTGAGGACGTACGCCGTGCGATCGCTGGGTTTACTGCCGAGGCCATGAGCCGCCAGTGTGCGGTGCCGGCCGAGCAGATCCGCCAATTGGCGCGGGACTTTGCCGCCGCGGACAAGGCCGTGTGTTACGGACGCGTGGGCGTGTCGACCCAGGCGTTTGGCACGCTGTGCCATTGGTTGGTGCAATTGATCAACCTGGTCACCGGCAATCTGGACCGGGTCGGCGGCGCTTTGTGCACCTCACCTGCGGTGGACCTGGTGGCGTCGACCGGTGGCGGGCATTTCAACCGCTGGCAGAGCCGGGTTTCCGGGCGTCCAGAGTACGGTGGCGAGTTGCCGGTGTCGGCCCTGGCTGAAGAAATGCTTACCGAAGGCGAAGGACAGATCCGCGCACTCATCACCGTGGCGGGCAATCCGGTGCTGTCGACGCCCAATGGTCGCCAGTTGGAGCAGGCGCTGGACGGGTTGGAGTTCATGGTCAGCGTCGACCTCTACATCAACGAAACGACGCGCTATGCCGATCTGATCCTGCCGTCCACCTCCGCGCTGGAAAACGATCACTACGACACCACCTTCAACATGTTTGCGGTGCGTAACGTCACCCGTTTCAACCGCGCGATCCTGCCCAAGCCTGCTGGGGCGTTGCATGACTGGGAAATTTTCGTCGGCCTGGCCACGGCCTTTGCGGCGCAGACGGGGGCGGTGCTTAAACCGACGATGCCGCCGGCCAAGATGATCGACTTTGGACTACGTGCCGGGGCGTACGGTGATGGGTCCAGTCGTAAGCTGTCGGTGGCGATGCTGGCCGATCATCCCCATGGTGTAGATTTGGGGCCTTTGCAGCCCAACCTTATTGCGCGTTTGAAAACGCCTGACGGCAAGGTGCAGGCCGCGCCTGCGGTGATTCTTGCTGACCTCGCGCGTTTCTCGGCGCAACCGCCGCCCGTGACTGGCGAACTGCTGCTGATCGGCCGTCGGCATGTGCGCAGCAATAATTCCTGGATGCATAACTATCATCGCTTGGTGAAGGGCAAGCCCCGGCATCAATTGTTGATGCATCCCGATGATCTGGCCAGCCGGCAACTGAGTGACGGTCAGCAGGTGCGCGTGAGTTCGCGCATCGGCATGATCGAGGTGCAAGTGCTGGCCAGCCTGGAGATGATGCCCGGTGTCGTCAGCCTGCCACATGGCTGGGGCCATGGCCGACCAGGCGTGCAGATGAGCATTGCCAGTGCGCAACCGGGGGCGAGTGCGAATGATTTGACCGACGAACGGCAGTTGGATGAGTTATCGGGCAACGCTGCGCTCAATGGGGTTCCGGTCCAGGTAGCAGCCGCCTGAGCACCCGGCTGGAATTTTGCGTTACAATGCGCCACCGTGCCGACCTGTGAGTCGCAAAGTTCCAGCCGAGGTGTTCCATGGATATCATCGAAACGATCAAAGAGCAGATTGCCAACAACACCATTCTGCTTTACATGAAGGGCGCTCCGAACGCTCCTCAGTGCGGTTTCTCCGCGAAGGCGTCCCAGGCTGTGATGGCGTGCGGCGAGAAGTTCGCTTATGTGGATATCCTGCAAAACCCTGAAATCCGCGCCAACCTGCCAAAGTACGCCAACTGGCCGACCTTCCCGCAACTGTGGGTAGCCGGTGAGCTGGTTGGCGGTAGCGATATCATCACTGAAATGGCAGCTGATGGTTCGTTGCAGGCGCTGATCAAAGACGCAGCGGCAAAGACCGACGCCTGATTCGCCTGCAATAAAAAGCCCCGCTTCTTGTGAGAGAGCGGGGCTTTTTTACGCCTGCGAGAGAGGGTTATTCACCCATCTGCGATTGCAGGTAATTTTCCAGGGTGACCTTGTCGATCAGGCCCAGTTGGGTTTCCAGCCAGTCGATGTGTTCTTCCTGGTCTTCCAGGATATCTTCCAGCAGCTCGCGGCTGCCGAAGTCGCCCTGAGCTTCGCAGTGAGCGATGGCGGCCTTGAGGTCGCTGTGGCTCTTGCGTTCAAAACCAAGGTCGCTGCCGATCATTTCCTGGGTGTGCTCGCCGATGTTCAGCTTACCCAGGTCCTGCACGTTCGGCAGGCCTTCGAGGAACAGGATGCGCTTGATCAGCGCGTCTGCGTCCTTCATCGCCTTGATGGATTCTTTGTATTCGCGCTTGCCGAGCTTTTCCAGGCCCCAGTCGTCATACATGCGCGCATGCAGGAAGTACTGATTGATCGCGACCAGTTCATTGGCAAGGATTTTGTTGAGTTGCTGGATGACTGAGATGTCGCCTTTCATGACTGGGGTCCTGCCCTGTAATAGCTGTATATAGGGCGGAGTTTGAGCGGCGAAAACCCTAGTGTCAAACCTAAGTTATTGAATAATAAATGAAAATTAATCGGAATAAGAATGTTTGTGTTCCGCGTCTTGACGCTAACTAATTGAATTACAGGCATAAAAAAACCGGACACTAAGTCCGGTTCTTTAAAACACGCTGTTTTAAGCGTGTGTAAATTCTGCTGAGTACGGGAGCGCGGCCTGGGCTGTCTGCAGCTGCGTCAGGGTTTCCCGAACCACTTGCTTGGCGAGGCAAGCACATTTGCCACATTGGCTGGCAACGCCGGTGGTTTCGCGCACTTCCTTGTAGCTGCAGCAACCTTCATAGATTGCTTCGCGGATTTGTCCGTCGGTGACGCCAGTACACAGGCACACATACATAAGGGAGAACCGTCGCGGGTTAAGGCTTAAGTGCGATGGATCTTAATGTTAACGAGAATGATTGTCAAAGTAGATTCTGTCTTTCTCTGGTCAGAATGATTACCCGCTGACGAACGGTTTTTTCCCGAGCCGTGTATGATGGTCGGTCTTCACGAAGCGTGATCCCGTCACAGCGTTGTCGTTTACCCACGACACACTGGAAGGGATCCTTTTACTTCAAGTCACCCCCATCAGGAGATACCCAATGAGCGTACTCGTCGGCAAACAAGCCCCGGATTTCGACGTACCAGCCGTCCTCGGCAATGGCGAAATCGTAGACAGCTTCAAGCTGTCTGAAGCCATCAAAGGCAAATACGGCCTGGTGTTCTTCTACCCGTTGGACTTCACCTTCGTCTGCCCTTCGGAGCTGATCGCTCTGGACCACCGCATGGACGATTTCAAGGCGCGTAACGTTGAAGTGGTTGCTGTTTCCATCGACTCCCATTTCACCCACAACGCCTGGCGCAACACCGCAATCAACGATGGCGGCATCGGCAAAGTCAAATACACTATGGCTGCTGACATGAAGCACGACATCGCCAAGGCCTACGACGTTGAGTCTGAAGGCGGCGTTGCCTTCCGTGGCGCGTTCCTGATCGACGACAAGGGCGTTGTTCGCTCGCAGATCATCAACGACCTGCCGCTGGGCCGTAACATGGAAGAGCTGATCCGCCTGGTTGACGCGCTGCAATTCCACGAAGAGCACGGCGAAGTTTGCCCTGCCAACTGGAAGAAAGGCGACAAAGGCATGAACGCTTCGCCAGAAGGCGTTGCGGCTTACCTGACCGAGAACGCTGGCAAGCTGTAAGCCAGATTCGCGGCGAAAAAAAACCGGCCTGTGAGGGCCGGTTTTTTTTATGTGCGGGTTTTGACCTTTAGTTGTGGTGAGCGAGCAAGCTCGCTCACCACGACAAGCCCGCCTAGCCATGAAAGCCCGTTCGAGTCAGCCTCAGTCGCCGAAGTCTTCCCAACCGCCCATTTGTTTCCAGCGGTTGACGATGCCGCAGAACAGATCAGCGGTCTTCTCGGTGTCGTAGCGCGCCGAGTGGGCTTCGCGACCGTCGAAGTCGATACCGGCGGCCTGGCACGCCTTGGCCAGTACGGTCTGGCCATAAGCCAGGCCAGCCAGGGTGGCGGTGTCGAAGCTGGAGAACGGATGAAACGGGTTGCGCTTCATGTCCAGGCGGGCCACGGCAGCATTCAGGAAGCCCAGGTCGAAGCTGCTGTTATGCCCCACCAGGATCGCACGCTTGCAGCCATTGGCCTTCAACGCCTTGCGAACGCCACGGAAAATGTCGGTCAGTGCCGCTTCTTCGCTGACGGCCATGCGCAAGGGGTGATCCAGCTTGATCCCGGTGAACTCCAGGGCTGCCGCTTCGATGTTGGCACCTTCAAACGGCTCGACGCGGAAGAAATGGGTGTGTTCTGGATAAACGAAGCCCTGTTCATCCATGCCGATGGTCGTCGCGGCAATTTCCAGCAGCGCATCGGTGGCGCAATTGAAGCCGCCGGTTTCTACGTCGATAACGACAGGCAGGTAGCCGCGGAAACGTTCGGCCATCGGGTGGCGTGAACCACCGCCACCGTGTTCCTGGTCGTCATCGTAATGGTCTTCACTCACTTGCTTTCCTCCAGCAGGCGCCAGCGCAGTGTTTCACCGGCGCGCAGCGGGATAACGGTCAGCTCGCCAAATGGCAGGCTGGCAGGGGCGGTCCAGTCTTCCCGGACCAGGGTGATGCGGTCGGTATTCGCCGGCAGGCCATAGAAACGTGGGCCGTTGAGGCTGGCGAAACCTTCGAGTTTATCCAGAGCATTGCGTTGTTCGAACGCTTCGGCGTACAGCTCGATGGCGGCATAGGCGGTGTAGCAACCGGCACAGCCACACGCGGCTTCCTTGGCGTGCTGGGCGTGGGGCGCCGAGTCAGTGCCGAGGAAGAACTTCGGGTTCCCGCTGGTCGCGGCATCCAGCAGCGCCACCTGGTGGGTATTGCGCTTGAGGATCGGCAGGCAATAGAAGTGCGGCCGAATCCCGCCCACCAGCATATGGTTGCGGTTATAGAGCAGGTGATGCGCGGTGATGGTTGCGCCGACGTTGGCCGAGGCCTCGGTGACGAACTGCACGGCATCGGCCGTGGTGATGTGCTCGAACACCACCTTGAGGGTCGGGAACAACTCGACCACGCGGCGCATGTGCTCGTCGATGAAGACCTTCTCGCGATCGAACACGTCCACGTCGCCACGGGTGACTTCACCGTGGATCAGCAGCGGCATGCCGACTTCGGCCATGGCTTCGATGGCGGGCAGGATCTTGTCGATGCTGGTCACGCCGGAATCGGAGTTGGTGGTCGCGCCAGCCGGGTAAAGCTTGGCGGCGTGTACATAACCGCTGGCCTTGGCCTCGCGAATTTCTTCGGGCTGGGTGCGGTCGGTGAGGTAGAGCACCATCAATGGTTCGAAGCGGCTGCCGGCCGGTCGTGCAGCGAGGATCCGCTGGCGATAGGCATCGGCTTCAGCGGCGTTACGCACCGGTGGTACCAGGTTAGGCATGATGATGGCGCGGCCAAACGTGCGCGCTACATCGGCCACGGTTTGGGGCAACGCAGCACCATCGCGAAGATGAATATGCCAGTCGTCGGGACGCAGCAGGGTCAGGCGGTCGGACATTGGGGATTCCAGGCGGGTCAATCTGGTGGGAATGCTACCGGAAAAGACTCTTGCAGGCACTCGCTATCAAGTTTTGCAGGATGCATCCGATAGCCTTTCGTATGCCTTATCGATGTATGACGCTTTGAAGTGTTGTAGAAACCAGTGGAGCCTCCCGTGCGCCAGCATTATCTAGCCCTGCTCAGTGTGTTCGCCAGCCTGCCTGCAATGGCCCTCACGTTCCAGACACGTCTGGAGAATATTGAGTGGAAGGTGGAGGGTGACAAGTTCGAGTGCCGCCTGACCCAACCGATCACCGATTTCGGTTCGGGTGAGTTCGTGCGCCGGGCCGGTGAGCAGGCGACATTCCGCCTGAAAGCCTATAACGGCTCGCTGGGTTCAGGATCCGCCACCTTGTTGGCCGCTGCGGCGCCGTGGCAGCCTGGTCGTGGCGATATCAATCTCGGCGCCGTGCGCGCAGGCAGTGGCGATGTGCTGTTCAACAGCTCCCAGGCCCAGGCCGGGCGCCTGTTCAATGGCTTGCTCGATGGCCGTTCACCCACCGTGCGTCACTACGGGCGCGAGGGCGGCTATTCAGAGATTCGCCTGCTGCCGGTGAAATTCAACAAGGCCTACAGTGACTATCAGCTGTGCACGGCCAAGTTGCTGCCGATGAATTACGATCAGGTCAAGCAGACCGAAGTCGGTTTTCCCGGCGGTGGTATCGAGCTGGACGCGGCGGCCAAGCAGAAGCTGGCGGTGATTCTCGAGTTCCTGAAAGCGGACCCTACCGTCAACCACATCGAATTGAACGGTCACTCGGACAACAGCGGCAATCGCCTGAGCAATCGCGATGTATCACGGCGTCGTGCACTGGCGGTGATGGACTACTTCAAGGCCAATGGCATTCAGGAATCCCAGATCACCCTGCGCTTCCATGGCGAGAGCTATCCTTTGGCACCGAATACAAATGCCGCCAACCGGGCGCGCAACCGCCGGGTGAATATTCAGCTTGAGCGGGTGGCTGCCCCCGAGAAACCGGCGCCTCAGGCTGCTGGGCCGAGCAACCCCGCGCACACTTCTTAAGGGGCGGCCGTCGGTCGCGCCCTCGACATAATCTGTCGCTTTATCTTCATTTGCTGTCGCGCCCCTGTAAATTCACGGTTTTGGTCGGTAGAATCGACGCCTTTCCGTACAACCCCGTGGAGTGATGGCATGGCCGACGTAAACAAGGTCGTTCTCGCGTATTCCGGCGGCCTGGACACTTCGGTGATCCTCAAGTGGCTGCAGGATACTTATAACTGTGAAGTGGTGACCTTCACCGCT
Organism: Pseudomonas sp. LG1E9; assembly: GCF_003290225.1. Classification (NCBI taxonomy): domain Bacteria; kingdom Pseudomonadati; phylum Pseudomonadota; class Gammaproteobacteria; order Pseudomonadales; family Pseudomonadaceae; genus Pseudomonas; species Pseudomonas sp. LG1E9. The sequence continues at coordinate 2,063,866 of NZ_CP029983.1, forward strand.
GACCTGGGTCAGGGCGAAGAGGTCGAACCTGCACGTGCCAAGGCGCAAGCCATGGGCGTGAAAGAGATCTACATTGACGACCTGCGCGAAGAATTCGTCCGCGATTTCGTCTTCCCGATGTTTCGCGCCAACACCGTCTACGAAGGCGAGTACCTGCTGGGTACCTCCATCGCACGCCCGCTGATCGCCAAGCGCCTGATCGAAATCGCCAACGAAACCGGCGCCGACGCCATTTCCCATGGCGCCACCGGCAAGGGCAACGACCAGGTGCGTTTCGAACTGGGTGCCTACGCACTCAAGCCTGGCGTGAAAGTGATTGCTCCTTGGCGTGAATGGGATTTGCTCTCCCGTGAAAAGCTGATGGATTACGCTGAAAAGCACGCAATCCCGATCGAGCGTCATGGCAAGAAGAAATCCCCGTACTCGATGGACGCCAACCTGCTGCACATCTCCTATGAAGGCGGCGTGCTGGAAGACACCTGGACCGAGCACGAAGAAGACATGTGGAAGTGGACCGTCTCCCCGGAGAACGCTCCAGACAAGGCGCAATACCTGGAACTGACCTACCGCAACGGCGACATCGTCGCACTGGACGGCGTCGAAATGACTCCGGCCACCGTGCTGGCGACCCTGAACCGTATCGGTGGCGAACACGGTATTGGCCGTCTCGACATCGTCGAGAACCGCTACGTGGGCATGAAGTCCCGTGGCTGCTACGAGACTCCAGGTGGCACCATCATGCTGCGCGCTCACCGCGCCATCGAGTCCATCACCCTGGACCGCGAAGTGGCTCACCTCAAAGACGAGTTGATGCCCAAGTACGCCAGCCTGATCTACACCGGCTACTGGTGGAGCCCAGAGCGTCTGATGCTGCAACAGATGATCGACGCCTCCCAGGCCCACGTGAATGGCGTTGTGCGCCTGAAGCTGTACAAGGGCAATGTGATCGTTACCGGTCGCAAGTCCGATGACTCGCTGTTCGACGCCAACATCGCCACCTTCGAAGAAGATGGCGGCGCCTATAACCAGGCGGATGCAGCAGGCTTTATCAAGTTGAACGCATTGCGCATGCGCATCGCTGCCAACAAAGGCCGCTCGTTGTTCTGAGGGTTTCGCCGGTTGTGAAGAGTGGCCCCTTGTTTTCAAGGGGCCATTTTTTTTGCCCAGGATTTTAAATAAGTCGGTGTTGTTCAAGGTTGTTTAAACCCAGTGTTCAAACTTTTCGGAAACTCGACTCTTGATTGTCGTGCGTTATCTGCGTTTTTTGTAGGGAGGAATGAATTTTTTACATATGTGTAGGAACCAGTCTTACAGATAATTCACTCATGTAGTTACGGGAGTATGTAAAAGGCACATGGGTCTGTAGGAAATAAGGATGTAAATAAATATGTTAAATGGAGCTGAAAATGTTGATTTTTTTACCCCTGCCCGCGCCTCTGCAGTCGATGTGCAAGAGGCATTTCCTGATAGCGGTGTGCAGCATGGTTACTTGGTGTCGGGGTTCCTAGGGAGATTTCACTCAAAATATGAAAAATGCCGGAAAGGTCTGAAAGGCTCTATAAAACTGGAAACATCCAAGTCTGCGTTTTTTTGTAGGGCATTTCCTTTATCGCTGTGGGGTGGGTCTCTGCTTGCTCTTGCCTGGGGGGGAGCGCTATGCCAACTAGCAAACGACTAGGCTATTGTGCTTGCTCTAAATAATTCGAACAGCGAAATTGGACTTTCTCATGAATAAAGTGCTGATCGTGGATGATCATCCCGTCATTCGTCTTGCTGTGCGTATGCTAATGGAACGCCATGGTTATGAGGTCGTTGCCGAGACCGATAACGGTGTCGATGCGTTGCAACTTGCACGGGAGCATATGCCGGACATTGTCATACTGGATATTGGGATTCCCAAACTCGATGGCCTGGAAGTTATTTGCCGGCTGTCATCTACCAAGCAAGCAATACCGTTCAAGGTGCTGGTGCTCACCTCGCAGGCCCCTGGTCATTTTTCCATGCGTTGCATGCAGGCCGGTGCTGCCGGCTATGTGTGCAAGCAACAGGACCTGACCGAGCTGCTGAGTGCGATCAAGGCAGTGTTGTCGGGCTACAGCTACTTTCCGAACCAGGCACTCAACTCGGTACGCTCTACCATGGGCAATGCCAGCGAGGCCGATATGGTCGAGCGTTTGTCGGGTCGCGAAATGATGGTGTTGCAGCAATTGGCCCGGGGTAGAACCAACAAGGAGATCGCCGACGGAATGTTCCTCAGCAACAAGACGGTCAGCACCTATAAGACTCGCCTGCTGCTCAAGCTCAATGCTCGTTCCCTCGTGGACCTGATCGAGCTCGCCCAGCGTAATGGCTTGGTATAGAGGGGGGCAGCCTGCACATAGTCCGGGACCGTCGGCATAAAAAAGCCTCCGTCAGGGAGGCTTCCGGCCGTCTAGCGCTCCTCAGAGATCGAAGTCGTAGTCGGACAGTTGTTTTTGCAAGCGTCGTTCTTCCAGAAGATTGTCGATAGTACGGCGTTTGCTCAGATTGGTCTTGGCCACCTCGGCCACAGGGGCTTGCGCGTCATCGTCATCCGACTCAACGAGGTCGTCTTCCACATCCAACTGTTCTTTGTCAGTGCTCATAACGTTAACTCCGGAGTAAGACTGCCGTTGGCGCTCCTTATAACGATAATCCAGGGACGGGTAAAAAAGATTTTTTCAATCGATTGATCGAGAAAACCAATGAGCTCTCAATCGTCCGATGTCTTTTCCTTGTATTCGCACAGGTCTTCGATGCGGCAGCTGCCGCAGCGTGGCTTGCGTGCCTGGCAAACGTAACGCCCGTGCAGGATCAGCCAGTGGTGGGAGTCGAGCAGGTAAGGCTTGGGCACAAATTTCATCAACTGCTTTTCCACCTCAACCACGTTCTTGCCGCGCGCAATGCCGGTTCGATTGCTGACCCGGAAAATGTGGGTGTCCACGGCCATTGTCAGTTGTCGGAATGCGGTATTGAGCACCACGTTCGCGGTTTTGCGTCCCACGCCCGGCAGGGCTTCCAAGGCTTCGCGGGTTCGTGGCACTTCGCTGCCATGCAGTTCCACCAATAGGCGGCAGGTCTCGATGACATTCTTGGCCTTGCTGTTGTACAGGCCTATGGTCTTGATGTACTCCGACAACCCGTCCACACCCAGGGCATAGATTGCCTCTGGTGTGTTTGCCACGGGATACAGCTTGGCCGTGGCCTTGTTGACGCCAACGTCCGTAGACTGGGCCGACAGTATCACCGCAATCAGCAACTCGAACGGCGAGGAGTAGGCCAGTTCGGTCTTGGGTTCCGGATTGTCTTCGTGAAACCTGCGGAAAATTTCCAGGCGTTTTGCGGCGTTCATCGGGCTTAGGATTCCTTGCAGGCGATCAGCGTAGTTTCGAATAGTGGGTCCAGGCCTGGAACCCTGCGAGCAACGACCCGAGGAGCATAAACCCGACAGGTATCAACGGGGGGCGGCAATGGCGATCAACCACCCCAGGGCGCGTCAGTCACCATGGGCATCCAGCTGGCGTTGGGCCTCATCGACCTTGCTTCTTGCGTCGGCCAATTGTTTTGCATCACCCTGTTGGTCCTGGGCTTTCTTCAGCTCTGCGCGGCGCATCGCCAACTGGATCTTGGCGCGTTTGAGGGCGGCGTTGTTGTTGCTGGGGAGCGGCGTCGCGAGCGCGTTGTTCTGGTCCAAGGCGGCCAGTGCCTGTTCTGCTGCTTCGAACTGCTGTTGCAGAACGATCAACTGTGATTGCTGCTCAAATGTTGGCGGATGCCCAAATGCCTTCAGCGATTTGTGTAATTGGGCGCGGCTCATTGCAACGTTGATCTTGGCTTTCTTGATCGACGCATCCCTCGCGGCCTCGTGAGTATCCAGCTGTGTGGGAGGCTCCGGTACCACGTGTCTGGCTCGGGCCAGGCGTTCGGCGAGCTTGTGCTCTTCTTCTCGTTGCAAGCGCGCGTTACGTTGCTCGAAGCGCCGCCGTGCGCGGTTGCGCTTGATTTCACGGTCATGACGTTCTTCGTCGTTGGCCGCCAGGCCACCTACGATAGGCAGCACGGTGATCGGCGGGCGCATCTCGATGCAGTCCACCGGACACGGTGCGACGCACAGGTCGCAGCCCGTGCACTCATCGATAATCACCGTGTGCATAAACTTGGCGGCGCCAACGATGGCATCTACCGGGCAAGCCTGGATGCACTTGGTGCACCCGATGCACTCAGCCTCGCGGATGTACGCAACCTGCGCTGGCGCCTCGCCACGGCTGGTGTCGAGGTCCAGCACCGGTACGCGCAGCAGCAGCGCAAGGCCTGCAATGGTTTCCTGCCCACCGGGCGGGCACTTATTGATGGCCTCGCCCTGCGCGATGCCCTCGGCGTAAGGCTTGCAACCCGGGTGCCCGCACTTTCCGCATTGGGTCTGCGGCAGCAGCGCGTCGATACGTTGAATCAGATTCATGGGGTGATCATTGGCAAGCCGGTTAAACAAACAGGGCCTGATTATCCGGCAAGCGAGAAAGGGGCACTAGCTCAACAGCCCTGTCGCCAAGACGGCAGGGCTGATTTGCAGGGTTACTTGATGCGCTGACCCGGCTTGGCGCCGCTATCGGGGCTGAGCAGGTAGATCTCTTCACCACCAGGGCCAGCCGCCATCACCATGCCTTCGGAGATACCGAACTTCATTTTGCGTGGCTTGAGGTTGGCGATCATCATGGTCAGGCGACCATCGAGCTTGGAGGGGTCCGGATACGCGCTCTTGATCCCGGAGAACACATTGCGCTGCTCGTCACCGATGTCCAGGGTCAGGCGCAGCAGTTTGTCGGCGCCTTCCACGGCTTCGGCCTTGATGATCAGCGCAACACGCAGGTCAACGGCGGCAAAGGCGTCAAACTCGATTTCCGGAGAAAGCGGGTCCTTGGCCAACTCACCGTTGCCCGCTGGTGCAGCCGAGCCGGTGTCGGTCTGGCTGGCGGCCAGGTCTTCTTTCGAAGCGTCGGTCATGGCCTGGACTTTTACCGGGTCGATACGGGTCATCAGCGGCTTGAACTCGTTCAACTGGTGGTTGCTGAGCAAGGTGGTGTGGTCGTTCCAGGTCAACGGGGCGACGTTGAGGAATGCCTCGGCGTCGGCCGCCAGCAATGGCAGCACCGGTTTGAGGAAGATCACCAACTGGCGGAACAGGTTGACGCCGGTGGCGCAGATCGCCTGGACTTCTGCCTGCTTGCCTTCCTGCTTGTTCAGCGACCACGGGGCCTTGTCGGCGATCCAGGCGTTGGCGCGGTCGGCCAGGCCCATGATCTCGCGCATGGCGCGGGCAAAGTCGCGGGCTTCATAGGCGTCGGCGATGCTTGGCGCGGCGGCCAGGAACGCGTCGGTCAGTTCCGGTGCGGCATTTTCTGCAACCAGTAACCCGGCATTACCCTTGTGGATGAAACCGGCGCAACGGCTGGCGATGTTGACGACTTTGCCGACAAGGTCCGAGTTGACCTTCTGTACGAAGTCTTCCAGGTTCAGGTCCAGGTCGTCGACGCCACGGCCCAGCTTGGACGCGTAGTAGTAGCGCAGGTATTCCGGCGACAGGTGGTCCAGGTAGGTGCGCGCCTTGATAAAGGTGCCACGGGACTTGGACATCTTCTGGCCGTTGACCGTCAGGTAGCCGTGCACGTTGATACCGGTCGGCTTGCGGTAGCCCGAACCTTCGAGCATCGCCGGCCAGAACAGGGCGTGGAAGTTGACGATGTCCTTGCCGATGAAGTGGTACAACTCGGCGGTGGAGTCCTTGCCCCAGAACGCGTCGAAGTCCAACTCCGGCGTGCGGTCGCAGAGGTTCTTGAAGCTGGCCATGTAGCCGATCGGCGCGTCCAGCCACACATAGAAATACTTGCCCGGCTCATCCGGGATCTCGAAGCCGAAGTACGGTGCATCGCGGGAGATATCCCACTGTTGCAGGCCGGCATCCAGCCATTCGGCGATCTTGTTCGCCACGGCATCCTGCAGGGTGCCGCTGCGGGTCCAGGTTTGCAGCATCTGCTGGAAATCCGGGAGTTTGAAGAAGAAGTGCTGGGAATCCTTGAGTACCGGCGTGGCGCCGGAGATTGCCGACTTCGGATCTTTCAGGTCAGTCGGTGCATAAGTGGCACCGCATTTTTCACAGTTGTCGCCGTACTGGTCTTCAGTGCCGCATTTCGGGCAGGTGCCCTTGATGAAGCGATCGGCCAGGAACATTTTCTTTTCCGGGTCGAAATACTGGGTGATCGAACGCTGGGCAATGTGCCCGGCATCACGCAACTTGAGGTAGATCTGGCTCGACAGCTCACGGTTTTCTTCGGCGTGAGTGGAGTGGAAGTTGTCGAAGTCCACCAGGAACTCGGCAAAGTCGGCGCTGTGTTCAGCCTGCACATTGGCGATCAGTTGTTCCGGGGTGATGCCTTCCTTTTCGGCGCGCAGCATGATGGCCGAACCGTGGGCGTCGTCCGCGCAGACATAGATGCATTGGTTGCCGCGGTGCTTCTGGAAGCGCACCCACATATCGGTCTGGATGTACTCAAGCATATGGCCAAGGTGGATAGAACCATTGGCATAGGGCAGGGCGCTGGTGACGAGGATCTTGCGTGGCTCGGACATGGGGCTCGGCTACTTGATGAAACGGAGGTCGGCCACTATAAAGCGCCGGGAAATTTATTTCACCCCGTGGTGCTGTTTCAGAATTTTCCGCGCCTTCGAAAGCGTGCCGTTCAGCGGCCGGAACGGTTAGGATAGCCGCCTGTTTCAGTCAGTCTTTTTCGGGAGTAGCCCATGAGCGCCGTGAATCGCGCAGCGGTGGAAGCCGTTCTTCGCCAGTACACCGACCCCTATTTGAATCTGGACCCGGTCAGTGCCGGCTGTGTGCGCGCCATTGAGGTCCAGGGGGATCAGGTGTCGGTGCAGCTGGAGCTGGGTTATGCCGCCGGGCTGTTCAAAAGTGGCTGGGCGCAGATGTTGCAAATGGCTATCGAAGGTCTCGACGGTGTTCGTTCAGCCAAGGTCGACATCCAGTGCGTGATCGCGCCGCACAAGGCCCAGGCACAGATTCCGGGCCTGGCTAACGTCAAGAACGTGGTGGCCGTGGCCTCCGGCAAGGGTGGTGTGGGTAAATCCACCACGGCGGCCAACCTGGCGCTGGCCCTGGCCCGTGAAGGCGCCCGCGTAGGCATTCTTGACGCCGACATCTATGGCCCAAGCCAAGGCGTGATGTTTGGGATTGCCGAAGGTACGCGGCCGAAGGTCAAGGATCAGAAGTGGTTCGTGCCCATCGAATCCCTGGGCGTGGAAGTCATGTCCATGGCGTTCCTGACCGATGAAAACACGCCGATGGTGTGGCGTGGGCCGATGGTTTCCGGCGCCTTGCTGCAATTGGTTACGCAGACCGCTTGGGGCAACTTGGATTATCTGGTCATCGACATGCCGCCAGGCACTGGCGATATCCAACTGACCCTGGCGCAGAAAGTCCCGGTGGCTGGCTCGGTAATCGTGACCACACCCCAGGATCTGGCGCTGCTCGACGCGAAAAAAGGCGTGGAGATGTTTCGCAAGGTCAACATCCCGGTGCTGGGCGTCGTGGAAAACATGGCCGTGCACATCTGCTCCAACTGCGGTCACGCCGAACACCTGTTTGGTGAAGGCGGCGGCGAGAAGCTGGCGACCCAGTACGGGGTTGAATTACTGGCGTCGTTGCCGTTGTCGATGGCCATTCGTGAACAGGCCGACGGCGGTAAACCTACCGTAGCGGCCGAGCCGGACGGTCAGCTTGCGATGGTTTATCAGGAACTGGCCCGTCACGTGGGCGCGCGGATTGTATTGCAGGAAGCGGCGGCACCGGCCATGCCGACCATTACCGTCACCGACGACTGAGAGGGTTGAAGGGCAAAAGAGCCTCGCGTTGTCGGGGCTTTTTCTTGTCTACGCAAGGCGCAGGCGGTATCGGGTGCGCATTTACTCAGTCGTGCGTGTAAGCATTAACTTACTTTTGCGTAAGTGTTCGGTTTTTCTATCAGATACTTATGGCTCTAAATATCGAAAGATATCTCTATGCTATTGATATATAAGAAGTATTTTATAGCGTGTTGCGGGTGTGACTGTATGGCGGGGTGAGTTGTGCCCCGTTGAACTTCCCAGGGAACCCTCTAACATCAGCCCTGTGTCCACGGATTGGCACAGCCATCAAGGAACGATGGTTTGAAGGAACGTCGCAGGATGCGATTCATCAGGATGATGAAAAGGAACACAGGGACTAGGGAAAAAATGTGGGCGGGTCATACCGCCCCTTTTTTTTGCCTGTAGAAAAGTGAAACCCTTCATCCAGAAACGCAAAAAGGCCCGCAAGGGGCCTTTTGGACGATCAGTGAAGCTTTCAGCGTTCGAGGTCGGCGATCTTACCCGTTTTGCCATCCCACTCTTCAGCGTCAGGCAGCGCGTCTTTCTTTTCAGTGATATTAGGCCAGATGTCAGCCAGCTCAGCGTTCAACGCGATGAAATTTTCCATGCCTGCGGGCACTTCATCTTCAGAGAAAATAGCGTTGGCCGGGCATTCTGGTTCACACAGGGCGCAGTCAATGCACTCATCCGGGTGAATAACCAGGAAGTTCGGGCCTTCGTAGAAGCAGTCCACCGGACACACTTCGACGCAGTCGGTGTACTTGCACTTGATGCAGTTGTCGGTAACGACGAAGGTCATTTCTAATTTTCTCCTCAGGCGGCGGCGGCGAAACCCTTTACGGCAGGGCTCGCGAGGTTCGGGAGCGATAGTCTGCAGGCCAGGCTAAAAGCCTGCAGCATCCCAAACCGCGCGAGAGTCTACCAGCTTGCAAGCGTCTGCGTTATATCCGAACCTGCAGTGCATATAACATTTCGAGCGCTTTACGTGGCGTCAAGCCGTCCAGGTCGAGCTTTGCGAGCTCATCCAGCACTGGGTGGGGCAGGCTGGCGAACATATCGCTCTGGTGCGGCGCGGCGGGTTTGCTGTTGGCTTTGACCGGGCTGGCGACCACCGTTTCGTGGGGCAAGGCCGTGGTCTCCAGCCGGCTGAGGTGCTCGCGGGCACGCAGGATCACGTCGTTCGGCACACCGGCCAACTGCGCCACCGCCAAGCCGTAGCTTTGGCTCGCCGGCCCTGGCAGCACATGGTGCAGGAACACAATGCGCTCATTGTGCTCGGTGGCATTGAGATGCACGTTGGCCACCAGCGGCTCGCTTTCCGGCAGTACCGTCAGCTCGAAGTAGTGGGTGGCAAACAGCGTGTAAGCCCGCAGATGCGCCAACCGCTCGGCTGCCGCCCATGCCAGGGACAGGCCATCGAAGGTGCTGGTGCCACGCCCCACTTCGTCCATCAACACCAGGCTGCGTTCGGTGGCATTGTGCAGAATATTGGCGGTTTCGCTCATTTCCACCATAAAGGTGGAACGGCCACCGGCCAAGTCGTCGCTGGAGCCGATTCGGGTGAAAATGCGGTCGACCAGGGACAGCTCGCAACTGGCCGCGGGTACAAAGCTGCCGATATGCGCCAACAATACGATTAACGCGGTCTGGCGCATGTAGGTGGATTTACCGCCCATGTTCGGACCGGTGATGACCAACATGCGGGTATCGTCGTCGAGCGACAGGTCGTTGGCGACAAACGGCGTGGTCAACACCTGTTCGACCACCGGGTGGCGCCCCTGCACGATGCGCATGCACGGCTCGCTGACAAAACGCGGGCAGTTCAGGTCAAGGTTCAGCGCACGTTCGGCAAGGTTGCTCAATACATCCAGTTCCGCCAGGGCGGCGGCAGTGTCTTGCAGCGGCGCCAGTTGGCTGATCAGGTCTTCGAGCAAGGCTTCATAGAGCATCTTTTCCCGAGCCAGGGCGCGGCTCTTGGCCGACAGCGCCTTGTCTTCGAACTCTTTGAGCTCCGGCGTGATAAAACGCTCGGCGCCTTTGAGGGTCTGGCGGCGTTGATAGTCGATAGGTGCCGACTCGGCCTGCTTGCTTGGCAGTTCAATAAAGTAGCCGTGCACGCGGTTGTAACCGACCTTGAGGTTGGCCAGGCCTGTGCGGGCCTTTTCGCGGGCTTCCAGGTCGATCAGGAACTGCCCGGCGTTTTCGCTCAGGGCTTGCAGTTCATCCAGCTCACTGTCGTAACCCGTCTTCAATACACCACCGTCACGAATAATCGCCGGCGGGTTGTCGATGATGGCCTTTTCCAGCAGGGCTGCCAGTTCCGGATAGGTACCTGCGGTTTCGGCCAATTGCTGCAGGTGCGGCGTGTCCAGTTCGGTCATTGCCACTTGCAACTGCGGCAGGGCGCTGAGGGCATCACGCAGGCGTGCAAGGTCACGAGGGCGCGCATTGCGCAGGCCGATCCGCGCCAGAATCCGCTCGATATCGCCGATTTCCTTGAGCTGCGGTTGCAGCTTTTCGAAGCGGTAGCCATCCAGCAGGCAGGTAATAGAGGTCTGACGCGCTTGCAGCACCGCCAGATCCCGCAACGGACGGTTCAACCAGCGCGTCAGCAGGCGGCTGCCCATGGCGGTCTGGCAACGGTCGACCACCGATTGCAGGGTGTTGTCACGCCCGCCTGACAGGTTGGTGTCCAGTTCCAGATTTCGGCGGCTGGCGCCATCGAGCACCACCGTGTCGTCCAGGCGCTCATGGCGCAGGCTGCGCAAATGCGGCAGGGCAGTGCGCTGGGTTTCCTTGGCGTAGCTGAGCAGGCAACCGGCGGCGCCGATGGCCAGGGTCAACGTCTCGCAACCGAAGCCCTTGAGGTCTTGCACCGAGAACTGCTGGCACAGACTTTTCAACGCGGAGTCCCGCTCAAAATCCCACGGCGCGCGGCGCTTGGTCCCACGGCGTTTCTCGGCTGGCAAGTCTTTCGGCCAATCATCCGGGATCAGCAACTCCACCGGATTGATGCGCTCCAACTCCGCCAGCAAGTTCTCCCAGCCCTTGATCTCCAGCACGCTGAAATTGCCGCTGGTGATGTCCAGCACCGAAAGGCCGAACAAACGCTCATCGCCCAGCACCGCGGCGATCAGGTTATCGCGACGCTCATCCAGCAACGCTTCATCACTCACCGTCCCCGGCGTGATAATGCGCACCACCTGACGTTCCACCGGCCCTTTGCTGGTGGCCGGGTCGCCGATCTGTTCACAGATCACCACCGACTCACCCAGTTTCACCAGCTTGACCAGGTAACCTTCCAACGAATGGTACGGAATCCCACACATCGGAATCGACTGCCCTGCCGATTGCCCACGCGCGGTCAGGGTAATGTCCAGCAGCTTGGCGGCCTTCTTCGCGTCCTCGTAGAAGATCTCGTAGAAGTCGCCCATGCGATAGAACATCAACTGATCAGGGTGCTGGTTTTTCAGGCGCCAGTACTGCTGCATCATTGGGGTATGGGAGGACAGATCGGAAGTGTTCTTACTCATCAGATAGTTAGCAAATTCGTTAAAAGGAGTGGGGCAAAGATGGGGCACCTGGCCCTGCTGATTTTGCGATGGCGGCAAGGTTAACACGCGAGGTCGGGGCTTCGCAGGTCGCAAGCTGATAGGTAAAACGCAAAAGGGGTATGACTCAATTACAGCGTTTCAAATCAGTTCACTTACCGTAGAAATGGTTCAGGAGTATCAGTTCGCACGCCGCCACCAAAGTGCAGAGCACAATGAAGCCGGGGCTGAAGACGCGTTTGCGATTAGACGAGCCATCGCCCCATGAGCCTGGATCTGCATCGTCGGAAACGAGGGTAATCAGTGCCATCAGGCTCAGTATCCATGCCTTGGTCCAGAAATTGTAAGTTCTCCATTGAGTCATCCTTGCTCGTCTCCCGTCGGTTTTGCGATGGCGATAAGGTTATCACTCAACACTTGCCCTTCGCAGACCTGCTAAGGGCATCGTCAATGCATAAAAAAGTGCATAATGTATGCCGTTTAGCATTTGCTAACCTTTCAATCTCCCGTCAGTATCCGCATCATGCAAAAACGCAACGTTTCTATCGTCTTAAGAGAACTGCTGGATCGCGACCGGATCTCCCCCACGGAGCTTCACCGGCGTACCGGCGTGCCTCAATCCACGTTGTCCCGGATTCTCAGCGGCAAGATCGTCGACCCGTCGGACAAGCATATTTCCCGCATCGCCGAGTACTTTCGCGTCAGCACCGACCAACTGCGCGGGCGCGTAGCGGTCGGCGTTTCGCGGGACGACGAGCGCGACCCTATGCATTCTGAACTCAAGGACATAAGCCTGTGGGACGACGACACGCCCGTTAATGATGACGAGGTGTCGATCCCCTTTCTGCGCGAGGTTGAATTGGCTGCTGGATCAGGAAGATTCGTCATCGAGGAAAGCGAGAAGGCCAGCTTGCGTTTTGGAAAACGCAGCCTGCGGCATAACGGTGTGCAGTTCGACCAGGCCAAGTGCGTGACAGTGCGCGGCAACAGTATGTTGCCGGTGTTGCGCGACGGCGCCACGGTGGGGGTGAATGCCGGCAAGAGCGGCATTGGCGATATTGTGGATGGCGACCTGTATGCCATCAATCACAACGGCCAGTTGCGGGTTAAACAGCTCTACCGCCTGCCTTCCGGCATTCGCCTGCGCAGCTTCAATCGTGATGAACATCCGGATGAGGACTACAGCTTCCAGGAGATCCAGGATGAGCAGATCAGTATCCTCGGTCATGTTTTCTGGTGGGGCATGTACGCCCGCTAACCTCCACGCGTAAGAAGAAACCCGCCCATGTGCGGGTTTTTTTTCGCCCCTGGAAAACCGGCCAAGCCCAAGCCCGCAAGGCTTCCAATGCATCAATGCATTTCCTTGGCAAAAATAAATGCGTTTATGCATTGACTGTATATGCATACATGCATATTCTTCATCTCAAGCCAGCCAACAAGGCCTGGTGGAGGCGGCAAGGATGCTGCCAAGGAAGACAAGGAAGGCACGCAATACCGGCAAGGACGCCATCGAAGCGATGGCAGGGATGCCAGGCAACACCGGCAAGGATGCCGACGCTCTTAAGTTTCAACGCTTCAACAACAGGCAGCGATGAACCGGCCTTAACGGTTCAGAGGGTTGGCAACTGACCCGGGTGTGCAGCGTAAAGCACCAGAAGCAGTTATCCGGCAGACAGGGATCGTGGTCGGAAAAACATCGAGGGAAGGACCGTACCGCGCCAGTAGCGCCGAAAGTCCGAGGACATCATTACTGAAAAGCCCGGGCGACCGGGCTTTTTGGAATGCCTACCTATCCAAGCATTTGTAAATGAAATACGGACTATTTATTGCTCAGCCAGGAGGCGTGACATGACAAATGAACAGCAAGCGTTAGCGGAAATGCCTATCTGGCTGGTCATCATATTGGCGCTGATCGGCGGGGTCTCAGGTGAAATGTGGCGCGCCGATAAAGAAGGCGCACGTGGCTGGTCGCTGATCCGCCGATTGGCCCTGCGTTCCGGAGCGTGCATGGTTTGCGGGGTGTCGGCCCTGATGCTGTGCTACGCCGCCGGCATGTCGATCTGGACCGCCGGCGCGATTGGTTGCCTGACCGCCATGGCCGGTGCTGATGTGGCCATCGGCCTTTATGAACGATGGGCGGCCAAGCGCATCGGGATCAACCAAGGCTCCGGCCAGGACCCGCACTAACCGTTGCAAGGACGCGACTTAAAATGACGTTTATCGAAAAGCCATCCCAACTGCCCCAGGCCATCGGCTCGATGCTGCATGCGGCCTTCCCGGACATCAAGGTCGGCAGTCACCAAGACTTTCAAGGCGATGCTGAACAAACCGGCGTAATGGTTACGGTCGAAGGCAATGGCCCGGGCATTCGCTCCCGTGAAGGGCGCAAGGCCCACGTCTTGGCCATTTCGCTCAGGGCCATGGTGGCACCCGGTGCATTGCCGTTCGACGCCTGCGACCTGGCCAGCCAACTGATGGATCTGGTGCTGGATAACAGTTGGAACCTGCCCCAGGCACAGTGCGATTTGCCGGCGAATATCGTCGCTGCGCCCGCTGTGCGCACTTCCGTGCAAACGGACTACGACACCTGGACGGTTTCCTTCACGCAAACCCTCTATCTGGGGCCGGCGTTACTCGACGATCCCACAGGCCAACCGCTATTTGCCTGCACCTGGGACGTCTCCAACATCGACGACCCAACCCGATACCAGCCACTGGCGGAGTAGCCCATGTTCGACGCGCTGTTACGCATGCAATTGGGACCGATCGTCGAACGCCTGGCCGAGATGGAGTCCCAGCTCGAAGACCTCTACCGCCGCGCCGAGAGCTTCTGCCGGATCGGTGTTTGCCAGCAGGTCGATGCGGCCAGCAACACCTGCAAGGTCAGCCACGGTGACTTGCTCACCCCGGCGATCCGTTTTTTCAACCCCAGTGCCGGTGCACAAACCGAAACCCGCATCCCCACGGTGGGTGAGCAATGCCTGCTGCTCAACTACGGCGGGGGGGAGGGCGGTGTGCAATCCGTGGCTCTGTTCGGCCTTAACAGTGATCGCTTCCCGCCGGTCTCCAGCGTGGCGACGCTGACCCGGCGCCGACATCAAGACGGCACCCAAAGCGACTACGACGACGCCAGCCACACCTTCAACTGGGTCAACGGCCCGACCACGTTCAGCGGTTCCCGCGAACAGGTTGACGTCAAAGTCGGCGCCACCAGCCTGACCCTCAGCGCCCAGGGCATCACCCTGCAAGTCGGTGGCACCAGCCTGTTGCTGGATGCCGGCGGCGCGCACTTCAGCGGCCCGGTGGTGGACCATCAAGGACGCGTCATCAGCCCCCGATAAGGACACCCCATGCTCGGAATCGATAGGAACACCGGGGCGGCCGTCGACGACTGGCTGCAATTTGTGCAGCGCGCCACCCGAGCGCTGACCACCCCTGTGGGCACTCGGCAAAAACGCCCGTTGTACGGCTCGCTGATCCCGCAGTTGCTCGGCCAGAACCTCGGCGATGACCTGTTGATCCTCGCCCAGAGCCACGCCGCGCAAGCCTTCTACAACACCCACAACGGCATCGGCGACTTCGACCCTCAGGTCATCGTCGCCACCCGCCAAGGCGCCGGCCTGCTGTTGCGGTTTGCCGGCATCTGGAAAAACCGCCAACAATCCTTCGAGGTCGTGACATGAGCATGCTGATCCCCGGCCAGAACCAACTGGCGGAACCGGCCATTATTAAGGTCGATGAGTTCGAACCGTTGTTGGCCGAATTCAAAGCGTTTGTCATCGACTACGTCGCCACCCGCGCGCCGCAAAGCGCAGCCAAACTCCAGGTCAGCCTCGACAACGAAAGCGAACTGCTGACCCTGGCGCTGGAAGCTTTTTGCGTGCGCCTGCAAACCCATGAGCGCAAATATAACGCCCGCATCAAGCAGATGCTGGCGTGGTGGGCCACCGGCAGCAACCTGGATGCACGCCTGGCCGATATGGGCCTGGAACGCCAAGTACTCGACCCCGGCGACCCGGCCGCATTCCCGCCGGTGCCGCCCACCTTGGAAAGCGACGACGACGCCCGCCTGCGTTACTACCTGGCGCCCCACGCTCCGGCGGCGGGCTCGCGCATGCAGTATCGCCGTGAAGTGTTCACTTTGGGTGAGCGCCCGGCGGTGAAAGTGCAAAGTGCGACGCCCGGTGTGGTCACGGTCACCTACACCTTCGACCCGGACGGTTACGCGGCCCAGGTCAAGGACGGCAACGCTCGCCGCACCGCACCGGGTGAAGTCATGGTCACTGTGCTTTCGAGGGAGGGCGACGGCACGCCATCTGCCGACTTGCTTGACGGTGTGCGTCGACATTTCGTACGGCCGGATGTAAGGCCCGAAACCGATCTGGTCAGCGTCCAAGGCGCGCAGATTCAACCCTATAAAATTCGCGTGGTGGCCAAGATCAACGCCGGCCCGGACTCGGGGCTGACCCAAGTGGCGGCGCAGAAACTGCTGCAAGACTACGCAGAGTCCTGCCACCGCCTGGAAGGGCGGGTGGACCCCAGCTGGATCGACTACGCCATCCACAGTGCCGGCGCTGCGCAACTGCACATCCTCGAACCGCTGGCGCCGATTGTCAGCACCGCGTTCCAGGCTCCGTATTGCACGGGTGTCGAGGTGGAGGTGCGCACGCTATGAGTGAACCCAACGCAAGTTTGCTACCGGCCAACAGCTCACCGCTGGAAAAGGCCCTGGACCTGGGCTTCGGCAGATTGCTCGAGCGCGTCACCCCGCCGTTTCCGGCGCTGATGAACCCGCTGTATACCCCTAGTGAGTTCCTACCTTACCTGGCCGCCGATCGTGGCGTCAGCGAATGGGATGCCGAGGCCAGCGAAGCGGAAAAACGCCTGACCTTGGCTTTGTCCTGGCAGATCCAGCGCCAGGCAGGTACGCCCAAGGCGCTGAGCCACGCGGTGGAATCATTGGGCTTCACGCCCAATATCAGCGCCTGGTACCAGCAACGCCCGCTGGGCGTGCCTTACACCTTCGACGTGCAGGCGATCATCGGGCGCAGTTGGTCCAGTGGCGACCACAACCGGCTGATCCGGCGTATCAACGCAGCCAAAAGTGAGCGCGATCAGGCGACGATCACCATCGTGCATGAGACCGAAGGCCAGCTCGCACTCACGCAAGTGCTCGACGCGCCTTTAAGCGACGGCGAGTTCTACCTGAACGGCGCGTTGCCGGAATTGGCGCTGGTGGCTCGCCTAAACAGCGCCGGGGTTGCCCAGCACTACACCATTAACGATTACGACCTCAGGGCGCAGCCATGACATATGAAATCACGCGCCTGGTGCGCTTCACCTCCAAAGGTTTGGATGAAGTGCTGCAGGCAAAGAACCAGGGCCTCAAAGGCGAAATCACCCACATCGGCGCCGGCACCGGCCGCTACAACCCCAACGGCACGGAAGTGGCCTTGCGTGACGAGCGCCAACGGGTGGCTATCGTCGATTACGAAGACCTGGGCGAGCGCCAACTCAGGATGGCCGCGCTGTTTGATGGCGACGGCGAGTATGAGATTGGCGAGTTCGGGTTTTACCTCGCCAGCGGCACCCTGTTGGCGGTGTATTCCGTGGCGGGGAAGTTGCTGACGTATAAAGCGGCGGCGGCGCGAGTGCTGCAAAAGTTCACGCTGGATATTTCGCCGTTGCCGGCGGATAGCGTGACGATTGTGGTGGGGAGTGACAACCTCAATATATTGTTGGGGGAGGATATTGCGGTACTCGCAACAGCTAATATCGACAATATGGCTCGTCACACCGAATTGTTGTTTCGTTTGATGTCGCTGGAAGCGAGCCGTTAAGGCATTAACATTTAAGGAGTTTTAAACGTGAGTCTAGAAACGACTATTACGTCGCTGGTGACAGCGGCAAATAACTTGACCACTGCGGTCAATGGAAAGATTGGCAGTATCAATACGACCATGGCCGGGGCGTTGGCGCAGTTCAATGAGTGGCGAAATCTCAAGGATGTCGAGGGGAGTGCCAACGCAATTGGCTCCGTTCGACGGAATATTTTCCAAGGTCATGTTTACACTACCGGAGGTATCGACGGGCAGGGGACTCCTATCAGTGTCTTGTCTGTAGGCGATTTCGATTCAACCGATCTGGGAGGCCTTGAAAAGGTATACATACATTTCAAGTTGCCATTGAATATTAACGTCAGCGCGGAAATGTTCTGGTTCAATATTCAGGGTTATAGCTACGGAACCGCCAAGATTATTGATGAGACGGTGGTGGGTTATTGCTATAAGCCTAACAGGGCTCTTATGAATATTTCGACGTTTGGTAATATGACGCCTGCCGTTTATGCAGATACCAACGGAAACGTCGTGATGCGTATTCTGGTGCCAAATATCTACTATACAACTGTGCGTATCGACACGATGCGAGTGGGTAATGGTCGCCTCTTCAATGTGGGTGAACTGAAATCGAGGTTGTCGCGCGCTGAGAACGTGGTATTTAACTGAGGTGATTGATATGTCTGATACATCTGTTGAAACGCTTCAAACTTCGCCGCTTGCGTATCCAATGCCGGAAGTGGAGTGGGCAGCTATTCGCGCCCGTCGTGATCAATTTCTACGTGCTACTGATTTCACCCAGTTGCCGGACCACCCAGCCACCGACGCACAACGTGCTGAGGTAGCTGCGTATCGCAAGGCATTGCGCGATATCCCTGAGCAGGCAAGCGAACCTTCGAAGCTGGTGTGGCCCGAGCTGCCAACCTTCCTGAAGTAACCCCCCACCGCGAAAGCGGTTTTTTTTCGCCTCCCCAAAGCCCCTCCCCGCAGGGGCTTTGGCATTTTCCACTCGGAGAATTCCACCCATGGCCAACCGCCAAACCTACACCGTCCTCATCCCATTCCCCACCGGCAACGGCCACTGGTCCACCGTCGGCGATGAGCTTGAACTACTGGACGTCGAAGCAACCGCCCTGCGCACCGCTGGCCGCCTGGAACTGACCAGCGTCCTTAATTCCACCCCCAAGAAGGCTGACTAATCATGGCTGAGGTTTTGAACTTCGAGCACAACGGCATCACCGTCAATGCCACCGAATCCCCCGAGGCCATGGGTGGCCTGGGCGATAACGTGATCGGTCTGGTCGGCACCGCGCCGAAGGCCCATGCGTCGATCCCGAAAAACGCACCGTTCCGGATCAACAGCTTTACCACCCAGGCGCTGCTGGACCCTACCGGCACGGAGTCGGGTACTTTGTTCCAGGCGGTGTACCAGATTCTTAAAGTGGTGAAGGTGCCGGTCTACGTGGTGATCGTCGAAGAAGGCGCGACCCCGGCCGACACCATCAATAACGTGATCGGCGGCAACGACCCCGTCACCGGCCGCAAGCTGGGCCTGGCGGCCTTGAGCAGTGTTCCTGAAGACTTGACCATCATTGGCGCACCGGGCTTTACCGCCACCAAGGCTGTGGCGGGTGAGTTCGCCTCCTTCGGCAAGCGCATCAAGGCGCGTGTGGTGCTGGATGGCAAGGACGCGTCCGTCGCTGACCAAGTGACCTACAGCGGCGAGCTGGGCGGTGCCGACCTCGGTTTCGACCGATGCCTGCTGGTGCACAACATGCCGTCGGTGTACTCCAAGGCGGCCAAGAAAAACGTGTTCCTGTCGCCGTCGTCCCTGGCCATCGCCGCATTGGCCAAGGTCAAACAGTGGGAAAGCCCGGGCAATCAGGTGACGTTCGCCGAGGATGTTTCCCGCGTCGTCGAGTACAACATCCTCGACACCTCCACCGAAGGCGATCTGCTCAACCGCTATGGCGTGAGCTACTACGCGCGCACCATCCTCGGCGGTTTCTCGCTGCTGGGTAACCGCTCCATCACCGGCAAGTTCATCAGCTACGTCGGCCTGGAAGATGCCATCAGCCGCAAGCTGGTCAAGGCCGGCCAGAAAGCCATGGCCAAGAACCTCACCAAGTCCTTCATGGACCAGGAGGTCAAGCGCATCAACGACTGGCTGCAAACCCTGGTGGCCGACGAAACCATTCCCGGCGGCAGCGTGTACCTGCACCCGGAACTGAACAGCGTCGAGAAGTACAAGAACGGCACCTGGTTCATCGTCATCGACTACGGCCGCTACGCGCCGAATGAACACATGGTTTATCAACTCAACGCCCGCGATGAAATCATCGAGCAGTTCCTGGAGGACGTTCTCTAATGTTTACCAACCGAGTCAGACAGGCCATTGCGGCCACCCTTCAAGGCCTGCCGTTGTCGGCAACCGTTGATTCCTTTACGCCGCCGAAGATCGAGTTCGAGATGGACCCGATGACCGGTGGGCGCTTCATCGCCGAGGAGGTCTCCAAAAGCGCCAAAGTGCTGAATGCAACCTTGGTACTGCAAGGTGTTGGCGCCCAAGTCCTGCTGGCGCTTGGCGTCACCCAGGGTGACGACATCCTGTTGAACGTGCGTGAAGCCGGTCAGGATCAGGACGGCAAGACCTATTTCACCTACCACACCGTGGGCGGCAAGCTGAAGTCCCTGGCCGAGACGGCGCTGACCATGAACGCCAAGCCGGTCACCACTCTGGAATTGTCCTGCCGTACCTACAACCGTCTGGAAAATGGCATTCCAGTGATCGACATCGACGTGCGTACCCAGAAGTTCGTGCTCAACGGCGTCGACATTCTTGGCGATGCCCGCCGCGCGGTGCTGATGCCTTAAGGGCCGGCGCAATCTGAAGCGAGCACGGGCAAGGTGGGAGCTGGCTTGCCTGCGATGCAGGCGACTCGGTATCCCTGGAGCATCGAGTGGATGCCATCGCAGGCAAGCCAGCTCCCACAGGGGCCGTGCTCAGGTTTAGATTTTTCACACTTTTCAACACCGCTCAACAAGGAATTCCCCATGGCCTGGATGCCACCGTTGCACATCCTGCTGTCCCCGATCACCGCCGACACCGGTGCAATGATCGAGCAAGTTCAACTCAAGCCGTTGTTCTACGCCGCGCAGAAAGACGCGCTGGCCCGGGCCGGTGATGACGAGGACGACCAGTTCTTCGAACTGGCGAAACTCGCCACCGGCCTGTCGGAAAAAGAGCTCGACCAACTCAAGCGCCCGGACTACGTGAGCATTGCGCAGTACGTACACGAAATGTCGACCCGGCCTGCATCGTTTTTTCTCGCGCAAACCGATAGCCCGCGCGAGTCGTTGACGTGCGAACAGGTTGCCCTGCTGCTGCCGCTGGACGCGAGCGGTCGCACTCTCACCAGCGTCACCCTGGAAATGCCCGCCTTGCGCGCTACCAAGGTGATGAAAAAACTGGCCACTAACAAAGACCGGGCCGAGTTCATCACCGCTCACTGCACCGGCCTGATGATTCCCGATCTTGCCGGCCTGACCGTCCCCGACTGGACCGAGCTGCAGGAGCGCATTGACGATTTTTTAAACAAACCGGCGGACTTCTTTCGGAACGCGACATCGAAGTGATCCTCGATGTAGTGCCGCTGGTTTACTCAGTAAGCGAAGCGGAAATCCTCGACTGGGAAGCCGGAAAAGCAATGCGCCGCTACGACATCGCAATCAGTCGTCTTGGTGTTAAACAGGAGTAGAGCGCAATGGCAGATAGTAATCATGGAGCAGGGTCAGCCATTGCCAAGGACGGCGTGTTGACTCAGGGCGCACTTCAGATGACAGGAATGCAGGCCAGTCTCAAACCTATCACCCAAGCGCTGCCGAGCCCACTTGAGGTGGCACCGGGGAGTGCGGCGAGTTTGGCACTGGCATTGGCCGATGCCAGCTTGCAGATCAAGCATCTGGCGGACGGGCAGGTACGGTTGGTCGATACGTTGGAGCTGTTCAACGTCTCGTTGCTCAAGGTGATGGACGCCCGGCAAGCCGAAGCTGCCGGGAACGCAGAGGGTACGAAGACCGTCGCGGCTACAGACAAGCGCACACCCTCGCAGGCGCTGGACGCCGCGATGACCGATATTGATCAACTGTTGATGTTTGCCCGGCATGAGCGCAAGGCATTGCGTGAAGCTAACCTTGCCATGGCGTCCGAGCCGGTGGTGGCTGCCAGTGGTGCCAGTGCCGTCGACCTCGCGAAGGTCGAGTATGCCGCCGCCCGTTCCGGTATCGGCAGTGATCGTAAGGACGCTTCGGGCAATATCGACCCCGTTGGGCGCCGGGCAGACCTGCAGCAGTTCGCTCGCGACGCTGCGATCATGGCGACGGCGTTCAAGATCGACGTCAAAAATGCCGGCGAACTCATGGGCGGCTGGCGCGAGTCAATGCACCTTGATCGCGCACAAGCCTTGGACCTTGCCGACGCAACAAACGTGCTGGGCACCCAGGTTTCGCTCAAGGCCGAATCGGCGGATATCGGCGCTATTGTGCAACTCCAGGGCGCTGCCGCGAAGGCTGCGGGCATGAGCCCCGAACAGGCTGCAGCGCTTTCGGCGGCGTTGTTGAGCGCAGGTAACAGCAAGGCTGTTGCCGGTGCCGGGCTGGAAAAAATCAGCGCGGTCCTGGCTAAAGGCGACAACGCCTCTGCAGGGCAACGCAGCGCCTGGGCAGAGCTCAAGCTTGATCCAAAAGTACTCGCGGCGGGCATGAAGCAGGACGCCCCGCAGGCCGTACTTACGGTGCTGGAGGCCCTCAAATCGCAACCTGCAGAACGGCAGGCGATGCTGGCGACGCAGTTGTTTGACGGCAACCAGACCATTCTGAGCCTGGTGCCGGTGATCGACAGCGTGAAACAGGCCTTTTCGCTGGTGGCCGAGAAGTCCACCTACGCTACTTCCACGTTGGGCGATCAGGGATCGGTCCTGCGCTCGGCCACGGTTCGTGCGGACTCAACTTACGCACGTCGGCAAGCCTACGAGGCCAGTACCACACGCTTGAGCACCGCCTCTGATGCAGCGCTGGCCCCCGTTGTGGATGCCTCGCTGACCGCAATGAACGGCCTGGTCAGTGGCGTGGCTTGGCTCGCGGAAGGCCTGCCCAAGGCTGCCGCTGCCGTCACCCTGGCGGGGGCGGTGCTGATCCCGGTGGTTTCCGGTGTTTTCGGTGCCGTGAAGGACAAGATTTTCGAAAAGGTCGCAGGGAAAGTGCTCGGAGAGGGGCCGGCCGCAGGGAATAAAACCACGCCGCCGGACAGCCAGCGCAAAGCCCCGAGTAATGACGGGCACAACGCTAATCGCCCGTCGGCCTCCGGCCCTGGCATCTCTGGCAAAGCGGCGAAGGTGAGCAAGCTGGCCAAAGGGGTCCCCCTGGGTTTGGTGGTGGCCCAGGCCGGTGTCGAGATGACGCAAGGCGCGATGACCGGAAACCTGGGTCAAGCGGTTGGCACTAGCGTGGGCTCGATCGGCGGCGGTGTTGCCGGCGGTGTCGTCGGTGATGTGGCCGGGATGGCGATTGGCCGAGCGGTCGGCACGCTGGCGGGAGCTGTTATCGGTTCGGTCGTTCCGGGTGCCGGCACAGTTTTGGGCGGTGTGATGGGCGGCGTCGCCGGGGGCGCAATCGGTAAGGTGGTCGGTGGTGCCGTGGGCACTTTCGTGGGCAGTGACGTCGGTGCGTGGCTCGCTGAAAAAGTGATGGGGACAGGCGATCGCCTGCCATCGCCCACAGAGGTCAGCAAAAACCTCAACGCCCCTCAAGCCGACAACCGCCAAATCAACTTCGCCCCGCAAATCACCATCACCGCGCCTGAGCAAGCCAGCCATCAACAACTGGCGGCGCTCGTGGTGCAACAGATCGAAGCGCAATTTACCCCGCTGTCGATGGACAACCTGCTGGCGACCCGACGCGGCGCAGCACTCACCGATGGAGCTGTGTGATGCGACAACAGATGGTCTTGGGTACTTTTATTTTCGGGCTGTCCCGTGGGTTCGCCTACGACACGCTTGATCGTGGGAGCAGCGGGGGCTGGGTCAGTCTCGACATCATTGCCGGCAAACCTAAATCCAGCCAGGTCGGCCAGGGGCTCGAAACGCTGGCATTCGGCGGCAAGGCTGCGCGCGCCAAGGGCATGGCGCGCCTGGATGAGTTGCGCGCCCTGCAGGCCCTGCGGACGCCGTTGCCGTTGGTGGACGGATTAGGGCGTAACTGGGGGTTATGGACCATCAAGTCGATCAGTGAAAAACAAGCCAGCGTGATCGACGACGGTACGGCCATGGTGATCAATTGGTCGTTGGTACTGGAGGAGTTCGTCAATGCGTAGGGTTCGAAGTATTGCCGGCGACTCGGTGAACCTGTTGCTCTACCGCCAACTGGGGCGCAGTGATGATGCCGCAGAAGAGGCGTTGTGGCGCTTGAATCCGAAGTTGGCCGAACAGGGCGCAGTACTGCCTGCGGGCGTCAGTGTGCTGGTGCCCGAATTGGATGCGCAACCGGTCGCAAGTCGACCGGTTTCCGCCTGGGATTAAGGAGCCATTATGGCACTCGGATTTACACCTGTAGTGGAGCTTTACGGAACTAATGCCGCGCTATTTAACGAGCGGCTATTGGAGTGGGAACACACCGACGCAGCGGGGTTTGTGTCTGATCAACTGAAGCTGACCCTTGATATCGAGGGTCTTGAAGGGCTGCCCGATCTGGGCGGCAAAATCGGCCTGCGTATCGGCTACCTGGAATCGGGCCTGGTGGATAAGGGGGTGTTCAAGATTACCCAGCGCACGCCCTCGATGTTCCCATTGAGACTGGTGCTGGTGGCCACGGCGGCACCGTTCGACGAGCACGAATTCAAACAGCGCCGCACCGCCAGCCATGGGCCGATAACCCTGGGTGCGCTGTTTCGCCAACTGACCACCCGATACGGTTTTTCACCGCGTGTGGCGCCTGAACTCGACGGTGAGCCGATCGCGCACATCGATCAGACCAATGAAAGCGACATGGCTTTTCTGACGCGCCTGGCAAAGCGCTTCGATGCGGTGGCCAAACCTGTCGATGAGCTGTATGTACTGGGGCGTAAAGGCCAGATCAAGACGCTGTCGGGCAAGGCATTGCCGGATGTACGGTTGTCGATTACCCATGACAATCGTCCAGGCGAGCGCGCGTTCATCAGCGCCAGTTTCACCGACACCAGCCGTGCCAAATACAACGGCGCGCAAACGTCATGGTGGGACGCGGCAGCCGGAAAACAGCGTGTCGTCAATGTGGGCATCGCACCCTTCAAAGTGGTGACACAGCGATACCAGAGCGAGGACGAAGCGCGCTCGGCGGCGCAGGGAGAGATGCGGCGGGTGGGGCGCGAAGGGTTGCAAATCGATGTGGTCTGCCCTGGTAATCCTTCGTTGGCTGCTGAAGGCCTGTTGCTGTTGGATGAGTCGTGGCCGGGGTTCATGCAAGGGCGCTGGTCGATTAAAACGGTGAAATCCAGGGGCGAGCGAAAAGGTGGCTATCGGAGTACGGTCCAGGCCAGCGGTTTGTCGGTGTAGATCCTTTCTTAGAGTAAAACCCATGGTAATCACACATGCTCAGCTTCTGGGTGTAATGCCTGGAGCCCGCCTTCGCGCGGGCATTTTTTTAACCTTTCTAAATGCGGCCTTTGCGGGGCACCAGATCAATACGGCCCGTCGCGTCGCCGCCTTCCTCGCCCAAATCGGTCACGAGTCTGCCCAGTTACAGTACGTGCGCGAATTGGGTAGCGATCAATACCTGAGCAAGTACGACACCGGCAGCTTGGCCGCGCGGCTGGGCAACACCCCTGAGGCGGACGGTGATGGGCAAATGTATCGGGGCAGGGGGCTGATCCAGATCACCGGGCGCCGTAATTACCTGGCGTGCAGCCAAGCTCTGTTTGGTGACGATCGTCTGCTGCGACAACCGAAATTGCTGGAGCAGCCTCAATGGGCCTGCGAATCCGCCGCCTGGTTCTGGCAAAGCAGCGGCCTCAACGAGCTCGCCGACAAAGGCCAGTTCACCACCATCACCCGGCGCATCAACGGCGGCCTCAACGGCCTGGACGACCGTTTGCAGTTGTGGGCGCGGGCGAAGGCGGTGCTATGCGTTTCCTAGGTGTGTTTCGCTTGGTCGGTGTGTGCCTGCTCATGGCGCTTGTGTGGCAGGTGCAAGCGTGGCGATACGGGGCGCAGTTGGAGCTGCAATCGGTGGTCCATGCACAGGCGCTCAGCCAGCAAAGCCAGGCAATTCTTCAGCAACAACAGGCCGAACAGGCCAAACGCCTGGTTCTTGAACAACAGCTCAACACCGGCGACCAGCACCACACCCAGGAATTGAACGATGCCCAACGCAACCAAGCTGCTCTGCGCGACCGCCTGGCCACTGCTGATGTGCGGCTGTCAGTCCTTCTCGACACCGTCGCCAGTGGCTGCACAGTGCCTGCCGCCCCCACCGCCAGCGGCGTGGTTCATGCAACCTCGCGAGCCCGACTTGACCCGGCGCATGCTCAGCGAATTATCCGCATCACCGACGACGGCGATAACGCCCTGATCGCCTTGCGTGCTTGCCAGGCCTACGTGCAGGCCGTCGCGCATTAGTCTCTTGATGCACTCTGTGTCTTGCATGGTCGACGGGCTCCTGTAGGGTAGGCAAACCCCCGCCCATTCCTGGAGACGACCGTGAAGGAAATCACTCAACTGGCTGCCGAACTGGGGCGCCGCTTGCAGGTGCTCAGTGCCCACGTCACCACTGCCGAGTCCTGTACCGGCGGCGGTATTGCCGAAGCCATCACGAGGATTCCGGGCAGTTCGGCCTGGTTCGAGGCGGGTTATGTCACCTATTCCAACCGGCAGAAGACCCGGCAACTGAATGTGCCGGAAAAACTCTTCGCCAAAGTCGGGGCCGTCAGCCAGGAAGTGGTGGAAGCGATGGCCCGCGGCGCCCAGGAAAAAAGCCTGGCCCGATTCGCCGTGGCAGTCAGCGGCGTGGCCGGGCCCGACGGCGGTTCGCCAGATAAACCGGTGGGTACAGTGTGGTTGGCCTTCGGCGTGGGCGACGAGGTCACGGCCGAGCTTGAGCACTTCCCCGGCAACCGCGATGAGGTCCGCCGACAAACGGTAAAGGCTGCGCTAGAGGGCTTGTTGCGACGAGCTGCAGCAGAAATAGAAAATCAGGGGTAGGCGATCTACGATCTTTGTGGAACAATACTGTCTACTTATACAGGTGTTGGCCGCCCCGGCCTTATTGATTACGTGAGGACTTTAATGGACGACAACAAGAAGAAAGCCTTGGCTGCGGCCCTGGGTCAGATCGAACGTCAATTCGGCAAGGGTGCCGTAATGCGTATGGGCGATCACGACCGTCAGGCGATCCCGGCTATTTCCACTGGCTCTCTGGGTCTGGACATCGCACTCGGCATTGGCGGCCTGCCAAAAGGCCGTATCGTTGAAATCTATGGTCCTGAATCTTCCGGTAAAACCACTCTGACGCTGTCGGTGATTGCCCAGGCGCAAAAAATGGGCGCCACTTGCGCGTTCGTCGATGCCGAGCACGCCCTGGACCCTGAATACGCCGGCAAGCTGGGCGTCAACGTTGACGACCTGCTGGTTTCCCAGCCGGACACCGGTGAGCAAGCCCTGGAAATCACCGACATGCTGGTGCGCTCCAACGCCATCGACGTGATCGTGGTCGACTCCGTGGCAGCCCTGGTACCCAAGGCTGAAATCGAAGGCGAAATGGGTGACATGCACGTGGGTCTGCAAGCCCGTCTGATGTCTCAGGCACTGCGTAAAATCACCGGTAACATCAAGAACGCCAACTGCCTGGTGATCTTCATCAACCAGATCCGTATGAAGATCGGCGTGATGTTCGGTAGCCCGGAAACCACCACCGGTGGTAACGCGCTGAAGTTCTACGCTTCGGTCCGTCTGGATATCCGCCGTACTGGCGCGGTGAAGGAAGGTGACGAGGTTGTTGGTAGCGAAACCCGCGTCAAGGTTGTGAAGAACAAAGTGGCGCCGCCATTCCGTCAGGCTGAGTTCCAGATTCTCTACGGTAAAGGTATTTACCTGAACGGCGAGATGATCGACCTGGGCGTGCTGCACGGTTTCGTCGAGAAGTCCGGTGCCTGGTATGCCTACAACGGCAGCAAGATCGGTCAGGGCAAGGCCAACTCGGCCAAGTTCCTGGCAGACAACCCGGATATCGCCGCCACGCTTGAGAAGCAGATCCGCGACAAGCTGCTGACCGCAGCCCCTGACGTGAAAGCTGCTGCCAACCGCGAGCCGGTTGCAGAAGTGGAAGAAGCCGATACTGACGTCTGAAGCAAAAGATGACTGTTGTACTGGATACACTCGTCGCCGTTCGGCGCACTGCGATGGACCTGCTCGCTCGCCGCGAGCATGGGCGAGTCGAGCTGACACGTAAGTTGCGTCAGCGTGGTGCAGAGCCTGAGATGATCGAAACAGCCCTCGACCGGTTGACGGAAGAAGGGCTGTTGTCGGAAGCCCGTTACCTTGAAAGTTTTGTGTCCTACCGCGCACGTTCCGGTTATGGCCCTGCGCGGATTCGCGAAGAGTTGAGCCAGCGTGGACTGCAACGTGCCGATATTGACCTCGCGCTACGTGAGTGCGGTATCAGTTGGCAGTCGCAGTTGGAGGAAACCTGGCGTCGCAAGTTTGCGGGCCACCTTCCGATTGATGCCAGGGAACGTGCGAAGCAAGGTCGCTTCTTGAGTTATCGCGGGTTTTCGATGGACATGATCAGCCGCTTGTTAAGTGGTCGGGATATGGACGACTGAACGCCAAAAAACAAAAGGCCCACTATGAAAATAGTGGGCCTTTTTTTTCGGCTGTAAAAAGTCACGCTGTCTCTGGCGTCATCCGTTGCTGCGCCTTGCCCTGAGCTTGCACCCAGTTCTCCGGCAAATTGATGTAATCCACCAATTCCCGCAAGCGCCCCTGGTCGCGACCATTAAAGTTAAACACCAGCCGCGTCAGATGGCTGAACCGTGCCTCATCATGCTCCTCACCGGTATAAGCGAGTTGCCGAAACTCACCGCTCAACCGCAGGCTGGCGAACTCGCTCTGCAAATGGGCCAGCGCCCGATCGCTGAGCGGATGATTCATGCGCACCACAAACTCACGCTTCAACCAGCGAGTGGAGTGGAAGTTTGCATAAAACTGATTGATTTCTTCCACGGCCTCTTCAGCGCTATACACCAGTCGCACCAGCTTGAGGTCAGTTGGCAAGATATAGCGATTGGCTTCCAGCTGGCTGCGGATAAAGTCCAGCGCGCCTTGCCAGAACCCGCCACCCGGCGCATCCAGTAACACCACCGGTACCAGCGGGCTCTTGCCGGTCTGGATCAGCGTCAGCACTTCCAGCGCTTCATCCAGCGTGCCGAACCCGCCAGGGCATAACACCAGTCCATTGGCTTCCTTGACGAAGAACAGCTTGCGGGTAAAGAAGAAGTGAAAGGACAGCAGGTTGTCGGTGCCATCAATCGTCGGGTTGGCATGCTGTTCAAATGGCAGGGTGATATTAAACCCCAGGCTGTGCTCCAGGCCTGCGCCTTCGTGCGCCGCGGCCATGATGCCGCCACCACCACCGGTAATCACCATCAGGTCCGAGCGCGCCAGTGCTGCGCCCACTTCTCGGGCCAGCGCGTACAGCGGGCTTTCCACCGGCGTGCGGGCCGAGCCGAATACGGTGACTTTGCGCCGGTCCTTGAACTGTTCGAGCACACGGAAGGCGTTGTCCAGTTCATGGATGGCTTGCAGGGTGATCTTGGCATTCCAGCGGTTGCGGTCGTCCTGTGCCATGCGCAGCACGGTGAGGATCATGTCGCGGTACAGAGGGATATTCGGGCTGTCGGGGGCGATCAGTTGGAGTTGGGCTTCGACCTGCTGCGTGAGGTCGGCCCCGTTTTTTTCAAAATGCTGGAGCAGGCTGTCATTCGGTGCGTAAGGCATTCAACTTCTCCTTCTTGCAGGGCCGGGTAGCCGACGAGAAGTTCGCCGGAGGCTACGACACTACATGTGTCGCTGCTTGCCGCAGGGGGCAACCTTCTTTTGCCCTGAAAATGTTACAGAACAGCATGAAAAGTGCTGTGAGTGAGCGGTTGGGATGGCTTGATCATGAGCCGAAAAACCGTTGGCTGGCAACCGCTTATTGGTTGCTCAATACGGAGTCTAGCTGTTTGAGGGGCGTTGGAGCGGGGGGATGCGCGCCACTGAGAGCAGCGCGCGAACGTCAGATAGAATCACTTTTTCTTTTTTGGCGGTGCCGGGCAATCCGCTTCCACGAACTTCACCGATGCCACAGGACGGTTAGTCTTGTTCTCGGTGATTTCGTAGCGCATCACGGCGCCTTTGGCCATCAGCTCGCGGTAGCCTTTGTTCAGGCAAACGCTTTGCCCCAGTTGGAAATACACAGCCTTGGGGTTGGCGCGCATTTGCTCGGCGCGGTCGGACATCACACTCAAGTGATCGATCAACTGCATGCCTTCAACGGTGTAGGCCACTTCCAGGGTTTTTTCGTCGATTTCCCGGGGCAGGTCTTTGTTGCTCTCAGCCGCGACGCTTTGCAGTTTCCTGTTCATCTGGGCCTCCAGCAGCGAGGCCGCATGTGCGCCCACAGGCAACACCAGCGCAAGGGCGATGGATGGGGCGACAAAGCGCAGCATGGAACGCAGCATGAAACTCTCCTGATTCGGTTACTGGTGCATAGACCAGCCACTGCGCTGTGCGTTCAGTGGCGCGCGATTATAGGTGAGCCCTTGCCACTACAGCCAGGCGTATCGCTGGTAAACTGCGCCCACTTCAGCCTTTCACGAGTTCTATCCGTGTCGATTTACCCGTTCCAGCGGTGCATCCGATGAGTCACGCCGTTTCACGTCTGCGCACCCAGCGCCTGGCGCGTGCCATCAAGCCCTTCGTCAACCGCGGCTCCCGCGCCGAACGCTGCCCCGGCTGCCGGGTGATTCCAGAGTACTGCCTGTGCGCCTGGCGACCCAAGGTCGAGGCCCGGTCTGCGATGTGCTTGCTGATGCATGATGTTGAACCGATGAAGCCCGACACGAAGTAAAAAAATGACCCAGACTATTTTTCCGAAGAATTCTGTCGCATGTCTGAGAGATGAGCGGGAGGAAGAGAGTACAAAGCCTTACCTAGCTCGCGGATCACGCGCGCCAAGGTGCCATTACTGTCGAGTGATCGAAAGTCATTGCCTTTGCAGATGGCGTCCTAAGGTCGAGGCTCGATCAGGGGTTTGCCTCATAATGACGAAAAAAGAGGTATTCAAACCTAGCAATACTGGTTGGCTTATTGCAGATGTTATTCCGGATAACTATGCATTCATATGGTCGCGTACTGAGGTTGATGAAAAGCTGATTGCATTGCTCACTGATCCGCAATGGCAACCTTATCTAGTTTTTCCGGGAGAGTATGTAGCTGCTGAACGTGTAACTAATTCTGTTACGATTAATGAAGATAAAAAGCCGCTGTTTTTGCTAATTGATGCTACATGGACTGAAGCGAGGAAGATTTTCCGGAAAAGCGCTTATTTTGACTCCATCCCCATATTAAGCTTAATCCCAGAAAAGCTTTCACGATACAAATTAAGAAGATCCACGCGCAGCGAGCACCTCTGTACTGCTGAAGTGGCCGCACTGTGCTTCGATTTAGCTGGTGATACTGACGCATCCTTGGCGTTGAGCTGCTACTTTGATGTTTTTAGTCAGCATTATTTAGATGCAAAAAATCAATCACCTCTTAACTTGTTTAGCGATGCTCATCAAGAGTTGAAAGGGTATATTGAATAGCAATATATAATGTAGGGCGGCGGCAGACCGCCCTTTATTTTATGCAATGCTTTCAATAAGTGAGTTGTACTGGTCTGGGTCCTTTTCCTTTATTGTGTTTAGCACGTAGCTGGCGAGCTTTGGTATTTCTGGTATTTCAGAAGGTTTAATACTTCTATCAAAAATCTCCTCCAAATGTGACTGTTCGTTGTACAGTCGGTTTGAGAGATCTGTAGCTAATTGGTCATTTCCGAAAAATCTCAAGAGTTTATCTTCCGTGCTTGAGTGTGAAGGGTACTTATAAAATAAATAAGCTTCAAGAAATTTTCTTAAATTATTCCCGAAGTTATAAAAAGCTTCATGGTTGTTATCACCAGCTATAGGCTGTGTGCATTTATGAATTTGATTGAAGAGGTAGTTGAATTCTGTTATGTAATTTTTTAAGTATTTTGGCATTAGTTTTATTGTCGAATTTGTTTCCGTGCGCTCTATTATAAAGTACTCGCAGTCATCTTTTGGTTTTGAAATTCTTTTAAGTATTTTAAGAAGTCTAGGCTGTGCGTTGATATAAATAATTGATTATATCTAAAGGTATTAGGCTTGTTGGCGATTTTTATCGGTTTAGCTAAAACAGCCTCTATCAGGCTATACACAAAAAATATATGATTACTATCAAGGCTGGAAATTGGATCGTCAATCCAGATTATGAGGTCTTTATTTTGTGCTTCTATATCTTCAAGTTTTGCCATGAAATAACAGAACGCTACGAGACTACATTCTCCTTCACTAAGATTGTGAGCTATTTCATTTGATCGATTAATTCTAAAGTGAACACCCAGTGTTGCGTCTTCGTCTATAGCAGAAAGCTGTAATCCAGAGTGCCCAAAGTGATGTTGTAGATAATGATTGACTTTTTCAGCGCCCTTTCGTTCATCTTTAAGTTGGTTCTTAAGCTTTCCGATATCTTTTTCTGTGGCAGCTATTTCCTCTGAAAGTTTTTCCTTCTGATTCGCTAAGGTGTTCTGTGTGCGTGTAAGTGCTTCGATATTGGAGATCGTGGTGTTGTAGTCTATGTCTTTTATAAAGTTTGCTATTTCGTCGTATTTTAAAGTAGTTTGGGCTGCTTTTTGATCTTTTTCTATTGTTCCTGTTTTTATGTTGTGTTTTTCGATCAGATCCTCAATTTCCTTAAAGATGTTGTTGATCTCATTCGGAGTATTTGAAATGGTTGGCCTAGATTGAGTATTGAAGATATTTGTTTCGCGTGCTTGTAATGATGCCTTTAATTTTAGCAGGTCTTGTTTGTAAGCCGTTTGAGCTGCGTTAAGGTTGTTACAAAGACTCAAGAAGTCAGTTTCTAACTCTGAGAATAACAAATTTGGGTTGAGGGTGGGCACAAAATCGGCGTTTTTTATTGCTGTATCAATTTTATTTGTTTGAGTTGAGATGGAGCCTCTTAGCAATTCCGACTCTTTGTTGAAGTGAGCATCAATTTTTCTCCAAAGATCATTGGGTAAAGGGTTGCCGCAAAAATTACAATGTGTCTCGTCTTTTTTGTGCAGTCGAGCACCTGTGCGTACCCACTCTTGCAAAATTGCATCGTTGAGTAGTTTTTGAATGGTCTCTGTTGGCTTTATCTCTGCTTCTAAAAGTCCATAAGTTTCATTGCAAAGAGTATTTTTCTCATCTTTGAATTCGGCCTTGAAACTAATCCTCTCTTTATTGCTCTCCGTGAGAAGCTTGCTTAGCCTTATTTTTTCTTCTGGGCTGAGTGTGAGTGGGGATAGTAACTGTACCGCAATTATGTCAATCTTTATTTTTTGAATGTTGTACGTTATTTCTTTGTAAATAGAGTTTGTTTTTATACTTGTATTGGCTTTTGTCTTTAGCTTTTCGTCTAGTGAATTTGAGGTTTTGGCGAGTAAGTTTGAATTTTTTGCGATTTCTTCTGTTTTGAGTTTCAGATCGTGCTTTAAACCTGCTTTATCGAGTTCTGAACCAAGGGTTTTTTCCTTTCCCTCAATCTCTTTTTCCAAAGCTATGTTTGGTTCTCCCAATACTGCGAAAGGTTTTATTGTTCCGTCAGAATCAGAAAGCCATTTTAGATTTTCCTCGACGAAGTCTTTGTTGTAAACGCGGACGTGATATGGGCAGTTGGCTAGATTGGTGTTGTCAAGTTTTTGATTTCCGCTGTGGGTGAACTCATAGGTTGATAGTCCATACTTATCGTGAGGAAGCTTGGTTTCTAATGTTCTGAATATCCTAGATAGACTTGTTTTTCCAGAGTAGTTTCTGCCATATAAGATATTCAGTTTTTTGAATTTCGCAATGTTGTTTCCGTGATCTCTTGTGGAAACATCCCAATCAAAGTTTTCGTATATTGCGAAGTTTTTTATTTTTTTAATTTTTGTCAGCATTAGAGTACTTCCTATTGAAAGTCAGGAATTGTTGTGGCTTTAATTGGTTTTAAAGAGTTTGGATTCAATGCGAAGTAATGAGTCCCATAACCCTAACTGTCCTAAGGCCCATATAAGTAAGCCTAGACGTTCGTCATCTATGTTGTTGTCTATTATTTGTTTTGCATCTTTTGATGTGAGTTTTTTATCGAGTTTTGCAAGTACATAGCAAAATGATATTTCATCAATTGTTTTTAGTTCGTTGATTAGTTCTGGTCGTACTACGCCGATTTTTTTGTAAATTCTTGAGTACTGCCACCCTTCAGAAAATGTAAGTATAAGGTCTTTTCTGATTGGGATTATTAGCTCAGCGGGAAATGTATTGGTTATTGTCCACGCACATTCAGTATCGTTGTATGTTTTCCAACATTTAAGTAGCGCTTCGTGATCTGTGTCCTGATTTTTAATTATGCTTTTGTAGCCTCTTTTACGAACTCCTATATATTTTGAAGTTAGGAAGATTTCTTGAGTCTTTTTTCTTACTTCTGAAGGCGCTGGGTCTGAGAGACTAGTTAAGTAATAGCCAATGCTTTGTCTGTGTGTGGACTTGACGGAGGCAAGTTCTTTTTCAAGCGACAGAATTAGTTCTCCATGGCACGGTAGGAAATTTGATTCAATGTCAGAGCATATCTTTCTTAAGGTTTTTTCAAGGAGTATTTTGTTTTCCCTAGGGACTGCCTTGAAAAGCTCACATGCTTCTTGAGGTGATAAACAGAAGCAGAATGCGTACATCAAATTTTTTGTAGTTCTGTCTTGATAGTCAACGTTTAGTAATTTATTAACTCGGTTCACTTTTTACTCCGAGAGGCCGTCCATGGTTTTCCTAGAGTAGCAATATGTTCAAGCTGTGTAGTAGGACTTTAGTCTAATTATTTCCTCGGTCCGCCGCCCTCTATAGGTAGGCAAGTTTTTGCTAGAAAAATTAATGGTGTTAAGTCAACGTGTTTAACCTTTTAGATACAGTAGGTTATGATTTTTTTGCTGTTTTTTTATGCCGGGTTTCAGCCCGATGAAACCCAGCAACACCGGCTGGCTGATCGCCGACGTCATCGCCGATACCACCGCGTTCCCCTGGGCGCGCACCGAAGTCGAGCCGGATTTGCTCACCTTGCTCGCAGACCCGCAATGGCAGCCTTATATCGTATTCCCTGGCGAATTCGTGGCGCCTGAACGGGTGGTCAGCGAAGTCATCGTGACGGAGGGCAAGCGCCCGTTATTCATCCTGCTCGACGGCACCTGGAGTGAAGCGCGCAAGATGTTCCGCAAAAGCCCGTATCTGGAGCACTTGCCAGTCCTGAGCCTGGCACCTGAGCAACTCTCGCGCTACAAACTGCGCCGCTCCAAGCGTGATGATCATTTCTGCACCGCCGAAGTCGCGGCGCTGTGCCTGGAGTTGGCCGGGGATGAAGTTGCCAGCGAAATGCTGGACGCCTACCTCGATGTGTTCAGCACCCATTATCTGGCCGCCAAGTTCCAGATGCCTTTGGACGCCTGCGATGTCGTCCATACGCGACTTGCGCCCTATATACCGGCGGTATAGCCAGACGACGTTTGCATGATGGCACTGTAAACCCGCAACCCGCTAAAATGCCCACGGGCGTAGTGCTTGACCCCCCAGGCTACGCTGGGCATGCTGGGCGCCGATTGGGGCGCAACCGTGAGTTTTCGACGTCGTTTCACGTGCATTTGACGTTGAATGTGCCCTATGGCGATGGCTGCCTGGCCATTGCCGTGTGTACTGGCGAACCTTGAACCCATCAAGGCTGCCATAAAAAACAGGATCATTTAATCAATGGCCACATACGAAATCCTGATAGCCGATGACCACCCGTTGTTTCGCAGTGCGCTGCACCAGGCTGTAACGCTGGGCCTCGGCCCGGATGTGCGTCTGGTTGAAGTGGCCAGCATTGCCGAGCTGGAAACCCGCCTCACCGAAAAATCCGACTGGGACCTGGTGCTGCTCGACCTGAACATGCCTGGCGCTTACGGTTTCTCGGGGTTGGTGCTGCTGCGTGGGCAATACCCGCAAATACCGGTGGTGATGGTGTCGGCGCAGGAAGAAGCCGATGTGGTGGTGCGCTCCAAGGAGTTTGGTGCCAGCGGTTTCATCCCCAAGTCCAGCGCCATGGAAGACATCCAGAACGCCGTACGCAAGGTGCTGGACGGTGATGTCTCATGGCCGCCGCAAGCGTTTGAAGAAATCAACGTCTCCGACGAAGCCAAGGCCGCCCGCGATGGCTTGGCCAGTCTGACGCCGCAGCAGTTCCGGGTGCTGACCATGGTCTGTGAAGGCCTGCTGAACAAGCAGATCGCCTATGAGCTGAACGTGTCCGAAGCGACCATCAAGGCCCACGTTACGGCGATTTTCCGTAAGCTGGGCGTGCGTACGCGGACCCAGGCGGCGCTGCTCTTGCAACAACTTGAGTCAATTTCGCAGCATTAAGCTGTTGCCGATTCACGCTTTTTTGACTTTGCGTGATCTAGTTTTCCCACTTCTTTGGTTCAGTTGCCTACGTCTATGTCGCCTTTCAAGGGTCAAACCGGTATCAAACGTATCTTCAATGCTGGGGGTTATTCCCTGGATGGCCTGCGTGCGGCGTTCACCGGCGAGGCTGCTTTCCGTCAGTTGGTGTTGCTCAACGTCATCCTGGTCCCGCTGAGCTTTTTCCTGAACGTCAGCCGGGTCGAACGGGCGTTACTGATTGCAGTGTGCCTGCTGGCCTTGATCGTCGAATTGCTCAATTCGGCCGTGGAAGCGGCCATTGACCGCATTTCCCTGGACCGTCACCCCCTGTCGAAAAATGCCAAGGACATGGGCAGCGCCGCGCAATTCGTGGCACTGACCATGATTACCCTGGTGTGGGCCGTGATCCTGATCTGACGATCAGGCGATGTTCGGCAGCACGATCTCGTCGCTGCGCTGAACCCCTGCGGTGAAGGCGCGGCACAGCTCCAGAAACTCGCGCATCGCCGAGGTCTGGTACTTCTGTTTATGCCAGATGAAGTAAAACTGACGCGCCAGGTCCAGGTCCGGGGTTTCCACCGGCACCAGGCTGCCTCGGCGGAACGCGTCGCGCAGCGCCAGGCGCGAGATGCAGCCAATCCCCAATCCCGATTCCACGGCGCGCTTGATTGCCTCGGTATGCTCAAGCTCCAGGCGGATATTCAGCGTGCTGCGGTGGTGACGCATGGCCTGGTCGAAGGTCAGGCGCGTGCCTGAGCCTTGCTCGCGCAGGATCCACGCCTCATGGGTCAGCTCTTCCATGGTGGCCACGCCGCGCTTGGCCAGGTGATGCTGAGGCGCGCAGAACACCACCAGCTCATCCTCGACCCAGGTTTGCACCTCGATATCGGGGTGGCTGCAGTCGCCTTCGATTAGACCCAGGTCAATTTCGTAGTGCGCAACCTGGTGCACGATATTGGCAGTGTTCTGCACATGCAGTTTTACCTGGCTCTCGGGATGCTGCTGCATGAAGCTGCCGATCAGCAGGGTGGCCAGGTAATTGCCGATGGTCAGGGTAGCGCCGACGGCCAGGGAGCCGAAGCCCGACTTGCCGTTGAGCAGGTCCTCGATCTCCTTGGCCTGGTCCAGCAACGCTACCGCCTGAGGCAGCAGCTGATGGCCGAGGGCGTTCAGGCTCAGGCGTTTACCGGCGCGGTCGAATAATTGGCAGCTGGATTGACGCTCCAGCTCGGTGATCGAAGTGCTGGCAGCGGATTGAGATAAGGCCAGAAGGCCAGCAGCGCGCGAGACGCTTTCCTGCTGGGCGACGGCGACGAAGACTTGCAGTTGACGGAGAGTAAATCGCATATCGATATAACCGATAACCCTTATCTTAATAATCCAGTTAACAGATATTGTCGCCGCCATTAGAATGCTGTGCAATTGCGCACTTCATCTTTGGCGCAGACCCATTTCCAGGAGTCCCCCGTACATGAGCAACATGAACCACGAGCGTGTCCTCAGTGTTCATCACTGGAACGACACTCTGTTCAGCTTCAAGTGCACCCGCGACCCGGGCCTGCGCTTCGAGAACGGTCAGTTCGTGATGATCGGCCTGCAACAGCCCAACGGCCGCCCGCTCATGCGCGCTTACTCCATCGCCAGCCCAAACTGGGAAGAGCATCTGGAGTTCTTCAGCATCAAGGTGCCGGATGGTCCGCTGACTTCCCAATTGCAGCACTTGAAGGAAGGCGACGAGATCATCATCAGCAAAAAACCGACAGGCACCCTGGTGCTTGACGATTTGAAACCGGGCAAACACCTGTACCTGCTCAGCACCGGTACTGGCCTTGCTCCGTTCATGAGCGTGATCCAGGACCCGGAAACCTACGAGCGTTTCGAAAAAGTGATCCTGTGCCACGGCGTGCGTTACGTCAACGAAGTCGCCTACCGCGAGTTCATCACCGAGCACCTGCCGCAGAACGAATTCTTCGGCGAGGCCCTGCGTGACAAGTTGATCTACTACCCGACCGTGACCCGCGAGCCGTTCGAAAACGAAGGTCGCCTGACCGATCTGATGCGCAGCGGCAAGCTGTTCACGGACATCGGCCTGCCACCGATCAACCCCGAGGACGACCGCGCCATGCTGTGTGGCAGCCCAAGCATGTTGGATGAAACCAGCGAAGTGTTGAACAGCTTCGGCTTGAAGGTTTCGCCACGGATGCGTGAGCCGGGTGACTACCTGATCGAACGTGCGTTCGTCGAAAAGTAATACAGAGTCAGTAACACCAGCGATCCAAAAAATGTGGGAGCTGGCTTGCCTGCGATGCAGACACCTCAGTGGTTCAGTTGAACCGAGGTGATGCTATCGCAGGCAAGCCAGCTCCCACATTTGGTTTTCGTCCTATTTAGCCGGAACCACTTCCAGCACACAGATCATCCCCGGCTCCGGGTAGTGCCAGCGCACATCTACATCCCAGAACCGCACACCGTATTCACGCTCAGGGCCGGGCGTTTGGTAGGCCGGTCGCGGATCTTGCGCCAGGCACTGATCAATCAACTCTACCAACGGTTCACCAAGGCGCTGGGCATGGCCTTGCGCCTGTTGCAGTGCAGCCTTGAGCCATTGCACGCCGATCAGTTCGGGCGCATCGCTGGCGATGTGGTTGGTGGCCGCACCAACGCTATCGGCATACGGCACATACGGCTTGATATCCAACACCGGCGTGCCATCGAGCAAATCGATCCCGGAAATCCACAGCCGCCCCGGCTCCACCTTGTCCAGCTTCACTACCGACTGGCCGATGCCATTAGGTCGATGAGTCGCGCGGGTCGCAAATACGCCCATGGACGTATTGCCCCCCAGACGCGGCGGCCGCACTTTCAGGCGCGGCTTGTCTTCCAGGGCCTGGTGGAACAGGAATAACAGCCACACATGGCTGACCTGTTCCAAACCCTGCACCGCCTCACCCTGGTCGAACGGCGACACCAACTCCAACACGCCCCGGGCGGCGGGCGCCAGTTGCGGTTGGCGAGGGATGGCGAACTTCTCCTTGAAGCAGGAGCGGACGAAGCCGACGGGCGAGACCTGGTAACTCATGGCTTATGCACGAACCCGCAGGGTCAGACCCTTGAGGAAGTTGCGCAGCAACTGGTCGCCACAGGTGCGGTAGTTGGTGTGGCCGAACTTGCGGAACAGCGCGCTCAGCTCCGGCTTGGAGACCGGGAACTCGGCAGCCTTGAGGATGGCGTGCATGTCGTCTTCTTTCAGCTCGAAGGCCACGCGCAGCTTTTTGAGGATGATGTTGTTGGTCACCGGGGTTTCGATCGGCTGCGGCGGACGGCTTTCGT
This sequence comes from Pseudomonas sp. LG1E9, assembly GCF_003290225.1. Taxonomy (NCBI): domain Bacteria; kingdom Pseudomonadati; phylum Pseudomonadota; class Gammaproteobacteria; order Pseudomonadales; family Pseudomonadaceae; genus Pseudomonas; species Pseudomonas sp. LG1E9. The sequence goes on from NZ_CP029983.1 coordinate 2,103,288, forward strand.
CCTTGCCGCGCTTGAAGATCACCAGGCCGTCGAGGAAGTAGGCCATGACCTCGTCCGGGCAGAAGACGAAGCCTTCTTCCTCATCTTTCTTGAGGTAGGTCAGCAGGTCGTCCTTGGTGACGTCCATGCCGCCGAGCTTGATGATCTCGACCATCTTGTTGTCGCTGATGTCGAGCATGTAGCGCACGCTGCGCAGTACGTCGTTGTGAATCATGGTGGGCAATCCTGGTATTCAACTGAGGACACCGCCCATCAGGCGGTGTCGAGAAAAGGGGAGCGGCTTAGAACTTCTCTTTGCCGGACAGGTAACGCCATTGACCGACCGGCACCTTGCCGATCGATACACCGCCGATACGGATGCGACGGATCGCCACGACTTTCAGGCCAACGGCTTCGCAGAACAGCGCGATCACGCCTGGCTGCGGGTTTTTCATCGCGAAACGCAGGCGGTTTTCGTTCTGCCAGCTGGCTTTGACCGCCGGCAGCTCCTTGCCCTTGTAGGTCAGGCCGTGGTTCAGGCGGTTGAGGCCGTGGGCAACCATGTCGCCCTCGACTTCCACCACGTACTCCTGCTCGATCTTGGCGGCATCGGCGGTCAACTTGCGCAGAATCTTCCAATCCTGGGTAAACACCAACAGGCCGCTGGCCTTGGCTTGCAGGTCGGCGCTGGCGGTCAGGCGCAGGAAGTGACCTTTGAGCGGGCGCTTGCTGAAGCGGTGTTCTTCAGACAGGGTTTCGGCGCTGATCGAGGCCATGGCGGTCTCGGCATCCACGCCGGCGGGAGCGTGCAGCAGGATGGTCACCGGTTCCGGCACCGTCGCCTTGGCGTCGGGGTCAAGTTCGACTTTCTGCGTCGTGACCTTGAACTGCGGCTCGTCGATCACTTCACCGTCCACCGAGACCCAGCCGCCTTCGATAAACAGCTCAGCCTCCCGACGGGAGCAACCGACCAGTTCGATAAGGCGTTTGGAGAGGCGTATGGGGTCAGTCATGACAAGGGCCGTAACAAAAGGGGGCGGGTATTGTACCTGTGCGGGCGCGGTTAATCCCGGCCCCATTTCATTTAGCCTTGGCGCTCCTGCTGATGCGCCTGGCGCAGACGCATATGCAGCAACGGATAAGGCTGGCCCAGGCCATCATGCTCCGTGCGTCCGATCACCTCGAACCCGAGCTTCAAATAAAACCCTAATGCCTGGGGATTCTGTTCGTTGACATCCAGCGCTTCGGCATTCAGGTGCTCGATCGCGTACCACAGCAGTTGTCGGCCAAGGCCCTGGCCCCGGTGGTGCGGGTCGATAAACAGCATCTCCACCTTGCCCGCCGCGACCCCGGCAAACCCGGTGATGCGCTGGCGCGAGTCCTTGGTGCAGATCAGCATCACTGAGTCCAGGTAGCGGGTCAGCACCAGGTTTTTGAGCAGCACGATGTAACTGTCGGGTAAAAAGTCATGGGTGGCCCGCACAGAGGCTTCCCAGATCTGCGCCAACTGCGCGTAGTCGCTGGTGTTGGGTGTATGGATAACCGAATGCTGACGCATGCCCGCTGCCCCTTGCTGAGATCCGTGCCGATGGGCAAAACGATAGACGTAAAAAAGCCCCGCATCTTGTCCAGAGGCAGGGCTTTTTCATGTTTTTACGCCATCAGTCGCGCTTTTCGGCCCACAGGTCGTACTCGTCGGCGTCGGTCACGGTGCACCAGACCTTGTCGCCCGGCTTCAAACCGCTGGCATCGTCGATAAAAACGTTACCGTCGATTTCCGGCGCGTCGAAGAAGCAGCGGCCTACCGCGCCTTGCTCGTCGACTTCGTCGATCAGCACTTCGATTTCCTTGCCGATGCGCAGTTGCAGGCGCGCCGAGCTGATCGCCTGCTGGTGCGCCATGAAACGCTCCCAGCGGTCTTGCTTGACGTCGTCCGGCACCACGGCCAGGTCCAGCAGGTTGGCCGGAGCACCTTCCACCGGCGAGTACTGGAAGCAGCCGACACGGTCCAGTTGGGCTTCGGTCAGCCAGTCCAGCAGGTACTGGAAGTCTTCTTCGGTTTCGCCAGGGAAGCCGACGATGAAGGTCGAACGGATGATCAGCTCCGGGCAGATCTCGCGCCAGTTCTTGATGCGCGCCAGGGTCTTGTCTTCGAAAGCCGGGCGTTTCATCGCCTTGAGCACTTTCGGGCTGGCGTGCTGGAACGGGATGTCCAGGTACGGCAGGATCTTGCCGGCGGCCATCAGCGGGATCAGCTCGTCCACGTGCGGGTACGGATAAACGTAGTGCAGGCGCACCCACACGCCGAGGCTGCTCAAGGCTTCGCAGAGTTCGGTCATGCGGGTTTTCACCGGCGCGCCGTTCCAGAAACCGGTGCGGTATTTCACGTCGACGCCATAGGCGCTGGTGTCCTGGGAGATCACCAACAGCTCTTTCACGCCGGATTTGACCAGGCGCTGGGCTTCGTCGAGCACGTCACCGACCGGGCGGCTGACCAACTTGCCGCGCATCGACGGGATGATGCAGAAGCTGCAGCTGTGGTTGCAGCCTTCGGAAATCTTCAGGTACGCATAGTGGCGCGGGGTCAGCTTGATGCCTTGCGGCGGCACCAGGTCGATCAGCGGGTTGTGATCCTGACGCGGCGGCACCACTTGGTGCACGGCATTGACCACCTGCTCGTACTGCTGCGGACCGGTCACGGCCAGCACGCTTGGGTGCACGTTGCGGATATTGCCTTCTTCCACGCCCATGCAACCGGTCACGATGACCTTGCCGTTTTCCTTGATGGCTTCGCCGATCACTTCCAGGGACTCCGCCTTGGCCGAGTCGATAAAGCCACAGGTGTTGACCACCACCACGTCGGCGTCCTGGTACGTGGACACAACGTCATAGCCTTCCATACGCAGTTGCGTGAGGATGCGCTCGGAGTCGACCAGAGCCTTTGGGCAACCCAGGGAAACAAAGCCAACCTTGGGGTTGGCTTTTGCGATGGTGGTGGACATGTCTAACCTCGGTATTGAATGACGCTGCCGGTCGTGCACGACAAGACAACGGATGGGCGCTTGGTGCGCCTCTGATCAAAAAGTGCGCAATTCTAGCGGCGGGCAATCCACTTGACCAGCTTTATGCAGGGAAATGCGACGAGTGCTGTATTGGGTAATTCGCCCGGCGCTTAACGCGCGCTTGAGGCCATGCGTCTTGTTATGTGCGGTGCGATACAACTTTAGACATGCCTACGCCTAATGCCTGCAGCACTTTCAGGAGGGTGGACAGCTTTGGGTCGCCGCCGACAGCGATGGACCTGTAGAGATTAGCTCTATTGAGGCCCGTGTTCTGCGACAAGCTGAGCATTCCTCCACGGGCTTCCGCCACTCGACGGATAGCGACAAGAAAAGCGTCCTCGCCTCCCGCCACATCTATTTCCTCAAGCGCCACAGATAGATATTCGAGGGCGAACGCTTCGTCGTCTCGAAGCATTTCAAGCACGCTGTCTTCATGAGAGCGAGTACGAATGGTCATTTTTGCTGCACCTTGTAAGATTTCCAGAGAACTTTGGCCTGATTGATGTCGTTCTGCTGCCTTGCCTTTGAGCCACCGCCCAACAGGAAAACAATTCGTCGGTCCTCAATTGCGTAATACACGCGAAACCCAGGACCGAAGTCGAGTTTCATCTCAAAGACCCCGTCACCCACCGGCTCGGTAGTGCCGAAGTGGCCGAGGGACGCTCGGTCCACTCTGGTGGTGATCCTTGCCTTTGAACGTTTATCTTGAACGGTATCCAGCCAAGCTTGATAGATATCTACGCCATTGGCTGACAGTACGTGTTTCACTTCGTACATAAGAAATGTACCTTAAAAGAGACAGATCGATAATTGAGTTTTTATATCGACTGCGCGCCCCAGGCAGGCCCGCGATTAATTGATCAGGTAAGCCGGCCAAGGAATTCCTGTATACACAGCGAAGGCAGCCCCTATGCGCCGGGCGAAAAATATACGGTCGGCCGTAATGCGATCAATGGAGGCATAAAGGCTCCAAAATGCCCCGTCATCTATGGCTCACGACCTAAAACGACGCCCACATCACGTGAGCAGGGAAATGCGACGAGCGCTGCGCTATGCTTCGCGCCGTTGCACACGGGTAAAACCCCTGGGTCAATAAAACGTCTGTTACGAGAAGTAAAACAGCGCATGCTAGGGTCAGCTTAGGCGCGTTGTTTATAAGAGACCTCAGGTCAAAGGGCAGGAGTGGTTGATGGGTCAGGCGAGTAGTCAGGCGGCAGGTGCCGAGCATTCAAACACCAAGCCGATCGGCATGCTGGTGGCAGCGGTCGGGGTGGTTTACGGCGATATCGGCACCAGCCCGCTCTACACCCTCAAAGAGGTGTTCAACGGTGGTTATGGGGTGCAGGTCAACCATGACGGTGTATTGGGGATCCTGGCGCTGATCTTCTGGTCGCTGATCTGGGTCGTATCGATCAAATACATGCTGTTTGTGCTGCGCGCCGACAACCAGGGCGAAGGCGGCATCATGGCTTTGACCGCATTGGCACGCCGGGCAGCGGGAGAGCGCAAGAAATTGCGCAGTTTCCTGGTGGTCTGCGGCCTGTGCGGCGCGGCGCTGTTCTATGGTGACAGCATGATCACCCCGGCGATTTCCGTGTTGTCGGCGGTTGAAGGCCTGGAGCTGGCGTTCGACGGCCTGGAGAAATGGGTCGTGCCGATTGCACTGGTCGTGCTGGTGGCGCTGTTTCTGATCCAGAAACACGGCACCGACCGCATCGGCAAGTTGTTCGGGCCGGTAATGGTGACCTGGTTCCTGGTGCTGGGCGGGCTGGGCATCTATGGCATCAGCCAGCACCCCGAAGTGCTCAAGGCACTGAACCCGATGTGGGCCGTGCGTTTCTTCGAGGCTCACCCAGGCATTGGCGTGGCCATCCTGGGCGCCGTGGTGCTGGCCCTGACCGGCGCCGAAGCGCTCTACGCCGACATGGGCCATTTCGGCCGCAAACCCATCGCCCGCGCCTGGTTTATCCTGGTGTTGCCGGCGCTGGTGCTCAACTATTTCGGCCAGGGCGCCATGCTGCTCGGCGATCCTGAAGCCGCGCGCAACCCGTTCTACCTGCTGGCGCCGAGCTGGGCGCTGATCCCCCTGGTGGTGCTGTCGACCCTGGCCACGGTGATTGCCTCCCAGGCGGTGATTTCCGGTGCGTTCTCCTTGACCCGCCAGGCGATCCAGCTGGGTTACATCCCGCGCATGCACATTCAACATACCTCCAGCGCCGAACAGGGCCAGATCTACATCGGCGCGGTGAACTGGTCGCTGATGGTAGGCGTGATCCTGCTGGTGGTGGGCTTTGAGTCTTCCAACGCGCTGGCTTCGGCCTACGGCGTGGCGGTGACCGGCACCATGCTGATGACCACCATTCTGGTCTCGGCGGTGATGTTGCTGCTGTGGAAATGGCCTCCCGTGCTGGCCGTGCCGGTGCTGCTCTGCTGCCTGTTGGTGGACGGCCTGTACTTCGCCGCCAACGTGCCGAAAATCATCCAGGGTGGCGCCTTCCCGGTGATCGCGGGCATCGTGCTGTTCGTGTTGATGACCACTTGGAAGCGCGGCAAGCAATTGCTGGTGGAACGCCTCGACGAAGGCGGGCTGCCGCTGCCGATCTTTATCAGCAGCATCCGCGTACAGCCACCCCATCGCGTGCAAGGCACGGCGGTGTTCCTGACTGCGCGGCCCGACGCCGTGCCCCACGCGCTGTTGCACAACCTGCTGCATAACCAGGTGTTGCACGAGCAAGTGGTGCTGCTTACGGTGGTGTACGAAGACATCCCGCGCGTCCCGGCTTCACGGCGTTTCGAGGTGGATTCCTACGGGGAAGGGTTCTTCCGTGTGATCCTGCACTTCGGTTTCACCGACGAGCCGGATGTGCCCGAAGCGCTGAAGTTGTGCCACTTGGATGATCTGGATTTCAGCCCGATGCGCACTACCTATTTCCTCAGCCGTGAGACGGTGATCGCCTCGAAGATCGAAGGCATGGCGCGCTGGCGCGAAGGCTTGTTTGCGTTCATGTTGAAGAATGCCAACGGTAACCTGCGCTTCTTCAAACTCCCGGTAAACCGGGTGATCGAGCTGGGCACCCAGGTCGAAATGTAAGTATCTGCTGCACGGGAGCCGGCCATCGGCTCCCGCTTTGCTTCTGAACCCTGTGCAATCCATCGTTGTCGACTAGGCTCTAAGCACTGTTGAACAGTGCCCATAGAACCCAGAAGAGGTGCGCCATGAGTCAGCTGCTCGAACCCTATACCCTGCGCCAATTGACCCTCCTGAACCGCATTGCCGTCTCGCCGATGTGCCAATACTCCAGTGATGATGGCCTGGCCAATGACTGGCACCTGGTCCACCTCGGCAGCCGTGCCGTCGGTGGCGCGGGGCTGATTTTCACCGAAGCCACTGCCGTGACGGCCGATGGGCGCATCACGGCCCAGGACCTGGGCCTGTGGAACGACCAACAGATTGAACCGCTGCAGCGCATCACCCGCTTTATTGCCGCCCAGGGCGCGGTGGCCGGCATCCAGTTGGCCCACGCCGGGCGCAAGGCCAGCACCCATCGGCCATGGATCGGCAAGCACGGCAGCGTCAAACCCGAGGACGGTGGTTGGGTGCCGGTAGGCCCATCGCCGATTGCCTTTGACCCTCAACACACTCAACCCCGGCAACTGGACGAAGAGCAGATCCAGCACGTGATCGCCGACTTCGTTGCTGCCGCCAAGCGTGCGCTCACCGCCGGTTTCGAGGTGGTGGAAATCCACGCGGCCCACGGTTATCTGTTGCACCAGTTCCTGTCGCCGATCAGCAATCAACGGCAGGACCAATACGGCGGCTCCTTTGAAAACCGTATCCGCCTGGTGCTTCAAGTGACCCAGGCGGTGCGCGAGGTCTGGCCCCAGGAATTGCCGCTGTTCGTGCGGGTGTCGGCCACCGACTGGGTGGAGGACGGCTGGAACCCCGATGAAACCGTCGAGCTGGCGCGTCGCCTCAAAGACCTGGGCGTGGACCTGATCGACGTGTCCTCCGGCGGCACCGCCGCCAATGCCGAGATCCCCACCGGGCCGGGCTACCAGACGCGCTTTGCCGAGCGTGTGCGCAAGGAGTCGGGCATCGCCACCGGCACCGTTGGCATGATCACCGAGCCGGCCCAGGCCGAGCACATCCTGCGCACGTGTCAGGCCGATATCATCTTCCTGGCCCGCGAACTGCTGCGCGATCCGTACTGGCCATTGCATGCCGACGATGACTTGGGCGGGCGCAAGGCAATCTGGCCAGCGCAGTACCAACGGGCGACCCACCGGGACCAGCCGATTCATGAGTCTGACTTGAGGGATTGATCCGCCACAGGCGCCATCTGAACCCACCCTGAGCCGGTGGGTTTTTTCTGTCCGTTGCTGTGGGATCAGGGTGTAGGTATTTGTTACCGAAGTATTTTTTTAAGTGAATACTCTAAAAAAATCCCACACGTAACGAGATTGTTTCTACGCTTAGAATATGACCGATTTCTGGCCCAGGGAGTCAGTCTGTTTGTCCACGCAGGCGTTGCGCCTCACGGGATTCGGTTGGTGGGCACCGGAGTATTTGATTGATATCAGGAGAAGCAGTCCATGGCCAAGTCCGATAGCGTAGCAGGTTGGGTGGCGTCTTTTTTGACCCGCAGGGTGTCCATGCGTGGCCGTCGTTTAAGTCGTGATGAGGTTGAGTTGCTCGCGCAGTATCGCGCCCTGAACGAGAGCGATCAGGTGGCGATGCGTTATCTCATTGGAGCGATGAAGAGCGTGTCGCGGTTTTAGAACCCACGGGTGAACCGCGTGGGAGGGAGCAGGCCCCTCCCACATTGGATATCAGGTGTACTTGCGCTGGTCCGGTGCCGGCGGGAAGTACTGATACAGCCAGGTTTCACTCAACGTGCGGTCCTGGGTGCGGATAAACAGGCGCAGTTCCACCGGCTCCACGCTGTCGCTGGTCGGGTACCAGTCGAACAGGATGCGGTAGCCCTTGATGTTGTCGAGCACCAGCACGCTGAAGTCCTTGACCTCACCATGGGAACACGTCAGCACGGGCTCGATCCCGGTGCCGGGCGGTAAACGGTCAAGGCCCCCGCCCTTGAAGTCCACGGCAAAACGCCGCGCCCATACGTCCGGGTAATGCTCGCCCGGTGCCCAACCTTCGGTAAAGCCGCCCATGCCGGAACGGGTCGCGTCGACCTGGGCCAACGGCGTGCTCACCGGTGGCAACGCGCTCCAGTACAGCTTGTAGCCATAGTTGAGCGACTCACCCGCAGCCACGGGCTTTTTCGGAGTCCAGAAGGCCACGATGTTGTCCAGGGTCTCGCCGGTGGTGGGGATCTCCAACAGGTCGATGGAGCCTTCGCCCCAGGCGGTGGTCGGCTCGACCCACAGGCTTGGGCGCTTGCTGTACCAGTCCACGGTGTCCTGATAGCTGGCGAACTCATGGTCGGTCTGCACCAGCCCAAAGCCTTTCGGGTCTTTGTCGGCGAATGCGTTGAATTGCAGCTTGGCCGGGTTGTTCAGCGGGCGGCAGATCCACTCGCCGTTGCCGCGCCACATCGCCAGGCGGTCCGAGTCGTGGATTTGCGGGTGGATGGTGTCGCACATCCGGCGTTCGTGGGTGCCGCAGCTGAACATGCTGGTCATCGGTGCGATGCCCAGTTGCTCAATGGCGGTGCGCGCATTGATGTGCGCGTCGATCGCCATCACCACCTGGTTGGCCTGGCAGTCGATATCGAAGCGATAGGCGCCGGTGGCACTTGGCGAGTCGAGCAGGGCGTAGACCACAAAACGCGTGGCGTCCTTGTCCGGGGTTTCGAACCAGAACTGCGTGAAGTCAGGGAATTCCTCGCGTTTTTTCGCGTAGGTGTCGATGGCCAGGCCACGGGCAGACAGGCCGTATTGGCCGGTGGAATCCACGGCGCGGAAGTAGCTGGCACCGAGAAACGACAGCACGTCATGGCGATCCAGTTCCGGGGCCTTGAACAGTTTGAAACCGGAGAAGCCCAAGTCGCCGGTCAGCTGTTTGGTGTCGACGGTGGTTTTTTCATAGTTGAACAGCGATGGGCGAAAGTGCACCTCGCGGGCTTCACGGGTTTTCGGATCAACGCTGTGCATGCGCACCGGCGTCTTGAAACCCATGCCGACGTGGAAAAACTGCACGTCCAACTGGCCGTTCAACTCTTTCCACAGCGAATGCTTGCCGTCGTAGCCGATGGCGTTGAAATTCTGCGGGGTCATGGTCGCCAGGGTCGGCGGCAGCACCTGTTTGGTGTCTTTATAAGCGGTCCCGGCGAGTTGCTTGGCCTGGGCCTTGAGTGCGTCGAAGTCGAACGCCACGGCCTTGCCGTCGGCGGCACGGTTCCCGGCCCAGGCCTGCGCGGCCAGCAGGCCGCTGGCCGACAAACCGGTGTAAGCCGCAATGGCCATGGACGCTTTGAGCAAATTCCTGCGGTGCATAGAGACAACCTGTCGTGAGCAAATCCCGCGCCGTTCCTGGCACGTAGCGGATCAGAAATTACGGTTCGGACATGCCTTCGGCCAAACGCAACGGACATTAAACAGACGCCGGATAGCTTAAGCGGTTCGATGACGTAGGAAAATTGATTGATGGCGGGTTGATGGCATTGCAAGTGCGACAAGACATTTCCGCGCCTAATGTGGGAGGGGCAAGCCCCTCCCACATTGACTATTGCAGTGCTTGTCAGAGCGTCTTTCAGGCGACTTCACCAACTGCCCGGTAAGCCTCATCGATCGCCGCATGGGCATACGCGCTCCACGCCGCATCCGAATTGGCGATGCTCACATGTCCTACAGGCTTGCGCGCCAAATTCATCAACGCTTCGTTCTCATCGGCGTCATCAAACAAGCTGTTGGAGAAGCTCGCATAACCATGTGACCAACGGTTGACCGTGATCGCCAGAATATCCGTCTCATGCTTGAACCCACCCGGCCCGAGCATGCGTTGCAACTGGTCACGCAATTGCGCCTCCAACTGCTCGAACGTCTGCCCATACAGCTTGCCCCGTCCGGCGCGGGCTTGGTCGCGGGCGTTCATGCCGCTGTCGGGGCTGGTAGGCACATAGACCAGGTGCAGCCCAATCGGCTGCGTCGGGTCGCGTGGATGATCGTAGCCGCCCATGCTCACCGGGTAGTCCAGTTTGATGCGGCTGTACGGTTGGGTCGCCGCGTAGATCTCATGCACCCCCAGTTGCTGGAACGACTGCCAATTGCGGATCACTACCTTGGTGTACACCAGCGGGTATTTCACGTTCTGGCTGAGCGCACGGGCCTGAGGCGCCGGCAGGTCTTTGAGCAGGTACGGAATCATCATGTTGTAGCACGCCAGGATGCAGCGCTTGCCGCGCACCTGGGCGAGCTGGCCGCCGCGGCTGTAGCCGATATGCACGCCACCGTCGACGTTGCGCACGCTGACGGCCGTGCTGTTCAAGCGCAGCCGTACCGCCGCCTTGGGCTGGTCGAGCCTGGCGTAATCAAAGGTGGCCAGCACGATATCGTCCATGGTGTGCCCCGGCGCCACGCCGGGTATCAGGCTGCGCACCAGCAACCGCGCCACCGAGGCATTGCCATCCGGGAAGTGGTAGATGTAGGGCTCTTCCATTTCCGCTGCGGCTTCTTCGCTGATTGGCGCCAGGTTCATCCCCGCAAAGCCTGGGAAACCCACGCTATAGGCATCGGCCGCTGCCACGGCATCAATGCTCAGTGCCATGAAATCATTGGTTCGGCTCTGGAAGTACTTCACCGCGCCTTCCGATAACCCTACGTCCTTGAGCAGGAAATTGCGGTAGCTGGTGGCCGCCAGGTAGTCGGCCTTTTCTTCGGCTGTTTTACCCGGCAGGTAATCCTTGGGCGCCGTGTGCAGGTCGATCAACGCCTGGCGGTCTGCTGCCGGCAGAGGAAAGTCATTGATGAACTCGTGGATGGACCGCGCATGCAGTTGGTCTGGCGCAATGTCATCAGCCACCATGGGCGTCGGGTCACCGGTCACCAGTTTGTCTTCGCCGAAGTTTTCCTTGTCGAAAAACACCCCGCGCGACAGCCCCAGGTTGGGGTAGAACTGGCGGTCGAAGGCGGTTTCGAAGCGCTTGATAGTGACGCCGAGCTTCTTCAGCAGCCCGTTCACTTCCTTGCTGTACAAATGGTTCGGCGATTGCAACGCCTCGCTGCCGCCGTAACCGATGATCATGCGGCCACCGGCCTGGAATTCATTGCGCTTGGCGTGGCCGCCGAAGTCGTCGTGGTTTTCCAGGATCAGGATCTTCGCCTTCGGGTGTGTCTCCCGGTAGAACCACGCCGCCGACAAACCACTCAAGCCTCCGCCGACCACCACCAGGTCGTAATCCTCGGTGATCGGCAGTTTTTCGGTGTCGAACACCTTCTTTTCCCAGCCCATCTGGTGCGCCACTTCGAACGAGCCGACATGGCTGCCGCGCAGGCCGGTGAGGGCAGGGGGGTAGTAGCGGCCATCGGGTGCAGCCTGGAGCAGTTGCAGCGGGGTCATGCCTGCGGCAACAGTAATGGCGACGCCGTTGAGGAAGTCGCGGCGGGTGATGTCCATGGGGGGCAACCTGAGATTTTATTGTTGTAGGACCGGCACCCAAGGCAGGTGCCGGGAGGCGCTCGATCAGTGCTTGAACATCACGTGGCGAACCGTGGTGTAGTCCTCCAGCCCGTACATGGACATGTCCTTGCCGTAACCCGACAGTTTCTGACCGCCATGGGGCATTTCGCTGACCAGCATGAAGTGGGTATTCACCCACGTGCAGCCGTACTGCAAGCGCGCAGCCAAACGATGGGCGCGGCCTACATCGGCGGTCCATACGGAGGACGCCAGGCCGTAGTCCGAATCATTGGCCCAGCCCAATACCTGCGCTTCGTCGGTGAACCTGGTCACCGACACCACCGGTCCGAACACCTCGCGGCGCACGATTTCATCGTCCTGTTGCGCGTCGGCCAGTACCGTCGGTTCAAAGAAGAACCCGTTGCCTTCCACCGCCTTGCCACCCGTCACCAGGCGGATATGCGGCTGCGCCACGGCACGCTCGACAAACCCGGCGACACGGTCGCGATGCTGTGCGGTGATCAACGGGCCCAGTTCGGTGGCCGGGTCATCCTGCAAGCCATATTTGATAGTGGCGACGGCCGCACCGAGCTTCTCGACAAATGCGTCGTAGATATCCGCCTGGGCGTAAATGCGGCACGCGGCCGTGCAGTCCTGGCCAGCGTTATAGAAGCCGAAGGTGCGGATACCTTCCACGGCGGCCTCGATGTCCGCGTCGTTGAAGATGATCACCGGCGCCTTGCCGCCCAGCTCCATGTGCATGCGCTTCACGCTGTCGGCCGTGCTGGAAATGATATTCGCGCCGGTGGCGATGGAGCCGGTCAGCGACACCATGCGCACCTTCGGGTGGTTCACCAGCGGGCTGCCTACGGTTGGCCCACGACCGAACACCAGGTTGAGTACACCGGCCGGGAAGATCTGCGACGCCAGTTCAACCATGCGCAGCGCCGTCAGCGGGGTTTGCTCCGACGGCTTGAGCACCACGGTATTACCGGCGGCGAGGGCTGGGGCGATTTTCCAGGCGACCATCATCAGTGGGTAGTTCCACGGTGCGATAGAGGCGATCACGCCCACCGGGTCGCGGCGGATCATCGACGTGTGGCCCGGCAGGTATTCGCCGCCGGCCGAACCGCTCATGCAACGGCTGGCGCCGGCGAAGAAGCGGAATACATCGGCAATCGCCGGGATCTCGTCGTTCAGCGCCGCGCTGTAGGGCTTGCCGCAGTTGTCCGACTCCAGCTTGGCCAGCTCTTCGCCGTGGGCTTCGATTGCGTCGGCCAGTTTCAGCAGCAGCAGGGAGCGGTCCTTCGGCGCGGTTTGCGCCCAGTTTTCAAAAGCCGCGTCGGCAGCACGCACGGCCGCGTCGACCTGGGCTTCGCTGGCTTCGTTGATTTCCACCAGCACCCGGCCCAACGCCGGGTTGAAAATCGCCTGGGCCGGGCCTTCGCCTTCGACCAGATGGCCGTTGATCAGCAGTTTGGTTTGCATGGTTCAGCTCTCCTCAAACTAATGTTATTTCCCTGAAGAAACCGGTTCTAAATGTGGGAGGGGCTTGCCCCTTCCCACATTTAGAGCCGCGTTCCTCCAGTCACAGAGTTATTTACCGCCACTTCCCGCCACGCTTTCACCGCCGCGTGTCAGGTAATAGGCACCGAGAATCGGGAACATCGTGACCAGCATCACCAGCATCGCCACCACGTTGGTCACCGGCACATCCCTAGGGCGACTGAGCTGGTTGAGCAACCACAGCGGCAAGGTGCGCTCGTGGCCAGCGGTGAAGGTGGTGACGATGATTTCGTCGAACGACAGCGCAAACGCGAGCATGCCGCCGGCCAGCAGCGCCGAGCCCAGGTTGGGCATGATGATGTAGCGGAAGGTCTGCCAACCGTCGGCGCCCAGGTCCATCGAGGCCTCGATCAGGCTATGGGAGGTGCGGCGCAAGCGGGCGATGACGTTGTTGTAGACGATCACTACGCAGAATGTCGCGTGGCCGACGATGATGGTGAACATCCCAGGCTCAATGCCCAGTGTCTTGAAGGTCGCCAGCAGCGCGATACCGGTGATGATGCCCGGCAGCGCAATCGGCAGGATCAGCATCAGCGACACACCTTGCTTGCCGAAGAACTCGCGGCGATACAGCGCCGCCGACGCGAGGGTGCCGAGCACCATGGCGATCAGGGTGGCGATGGCGGCGATCTGCAGCGACAGTTTGATCGACTCCAGCACGTCCGGCCGGGCAAACGCCACGCTGAACCACTTCAACGTGAAGCCCTGGGGTGGAAAGCTGAACGCGGCTTCTTCGGTGTTGAAGGCATAGAGGAAGATGATCAGGATCGGGAAGTGCAGAAACACTAACCCGCCCCAGGCCGCGATCTTCAAGCCTATTGATGACTGCATTTGAGGTGAAGAGTCAGAGTGCATCGAAGGCCCCCAGGCGTTTGACGATGGACAGGTACACCGCAATCAGCACGATGGGCACCAGGGTGAACGCCGCGGCCATGGGCATATTGCCGATGGCACCTTGCTGGGCATACACCATGCCACCGACGAAGTAACCCGGCGGGCCCACCAGTTGCGGCACGATGAAATCGCCCAGGGTCAGCGAAAACGTGAAGATCGACCCGGCCGCAATCCCCGGAATCGACAGCGGCAGAATCACCTGCATAAAGGTCTGGCGCGGCTTGGCGCCCAGATCCGCCGAGGCTTGCAGCAACGACGGCGGCAAACGCTCCAGGGATGCCTGGATCGGCAAAATCATGAACGGCAGCCAGATATAGACGAACACCATGAACCGCCCCAAATGCGAGGTGCTCAAGGTGCTGCCGCCCACGCCGGGAATGCCCAGCACGAACTGCAACACCGGCTCCAGCCCCAGGTGCTGCACAAACCACTGCGCCACGCCGCCCTTGGCCAGCAGCAAGGTCCAGGCGTAGGCCTTGACGATATAGCTGGCCCACATCGGCATCATCACCGCGATGTAGAAGAACGCCTTGGTCTTGCCCGTGGTGTAGCGGGCCATGTAGTAGGCAATGGGGAAGGCCACGATGGCGCTGGCGATCGACACCACAATCGCCATGCTCAGGGTGCGCAGGATGATGTCGAAGTTCGACGGCTGGAACAGCGCGGCGAAGTTGGCCAGGGTCAGGTCCGGCGTGACCGTCATGGTGAAGTCGTCGAAGGTGTAGAAGCCTTGCCACAGCAGGGTCAGCAACGAGCCGAGGTAGATCGCGCCGAACCAGATCAGCGGCGGTATCAGCAGCATGGCCAGGTACAGGTTGGGCTTGCGGTACAGCAGGTTGGAGAACCTGCGCATCGGCGGTTGGGAAAGGGCCAGGCTCATGTCACACCTCGCCTGCAGTGTCGGTCAGCGGCGTCATGGCTTCCCGCGCCCAGCGCGCGGTGATCGGCTGGCCGACCTGATGGCCGCTGCTGATGTCCAGCCACTGGTTGTTGGCCTGGCTGATGTTCAACGCCTGGCCGTTCTCCAGTTTCAGCTCATAGCGGGTGGCGCTGCCCTGGTACTGGATATCATGCAGCAGGCCGCTGACTTCAACTTCGCCGGAACCCAGCGGGCCTTCGGCAAACCGCACATGCTCCGGGCGGATCGAAAACGGCTGCGCGCTGCCGCTCAGGCGCTGGGCCAGTTCGCCGCGAATCACGTTGGAGGTGCCGACGAATTCGGCGACGAATGCGGTGGCCGGTTTCATATACAGGTTGCGTGGGGTGTCGACTTGTTCGATGCGGCCTTTATTGAAGACCGCCACACGGTCAGACATCGACAAGGCTTCGGTTTGGTCATGGGTGACGAAGATGAAGGTGATGCCCAGCTGGCGTTGCAGCTTTTTCAACTCGCTCTGCATCTGCTCGCGCAGCTTGAGGTCGAGGGCGCCCAGCGGTTCGTCGAGCAGCAACACGCGGGGGCGATTGACCAGGGCGCGGGCCAGGGCCACACGCTGGCGTTGACCGCCCGAAAGTTGCACCGGCTTGCGCTCGCCATAACCGCCGAGGGCGACCATGCCCAAGGCTTCTTCGGCGCGGTTCAGTCGCTCGGTCTTGCCCACGCCTTTGACCTTGAGGCCGTAGGCCACGTTGTCGCGCACGTTCATATGGGGGAACAGCGCGTAATCCTGGAATACGGTGTTTACATCGCGTTGATACGGCGGCAGGCCGGCGGCCTCCTCGCCATGAATCCGGATCGAGCCGGCGCTCGGCTGCTCGAACCCGGCGATCAGGCGCAGGCAGGTGGTCTTGCCCGAGCCGGAAGGGCCGAGCATGGAAAAGAACTCGCCGTCCTGGATATCGATGGAAACCCGGTCAACGGCCTTCACTTCGCCGAACTGACGGGAAACGTGGGTGAATTGGACTGCAAGCGTCATGGTGCGGTGCTCCAAAAAAGCATGGGCCGTCGCAGCGGCCCGGTCTGGGCTTCTGAAAAAACGAGGATGCATGTGTGCTGCGCTGAACGGTGAAAATCGGGCTTTTGTGGTGAGCGGGCTTGCCCCGCGCAGGGCAAGCCTGCTCACCACAAGAAGCAGTCTCTGCAGGGACCTTTAGCGGCCGCCCATGATCGCGATGTAATCCTGGGTCCAGCGGCTGTAGGGCACGAACTTGCCGCCTTCTGCCTGCGGGGTTTTCCAGAAGGCGATCTTGTCGAACTGGTCGAACCCGTTGGTCTTGCACCCTTCGGCACCCAGCAGTTCGCTTTCCTTACAGGCCGCAGGCACCGCCGGCAGCGAGCCGAACCACGCCGCGACATCGCCCTGGACCTTCGGCTGCAGCGACCAGTCCATCCACTTGTAAGCGCAGTTCGGGTGCTTGGCTTCGCTGTGCAACATGGTGGTGTCGGCCCAGCCGGTGGCGCCTTCCTTGGGGATAGTCGAGGCAATCGGCTGTTTCTCGTTGACCAACCCGTTGACCTGATACGGCCAGGCGCTGGAGGCCACCACGCCTTCGTTCTTGAAGTCACTCATTTGCACGGTGGTGTCGTGCCAGTAGCGGTGGATCAACGGTTGCTGGGCGCGCAACAGGTCGAGCACGGCTTTGTACTGGGTTTCGGTCAGCTCATACGGGCTCTGGATGCCCAGTTCCGGCTGGGTAGATTTGAGGTACAGCGCCGCATCGGCAATGTAGATCGGGCCGTCATACGCCTGCACGCGGCCTTTGTTCGGCTTGCCGTCCGGCAGGTTCTGGGCGTTGAACAGCACATTCCAACTGGTGGGCGCGGTCTTGAACACGTTGGTGTTGTACATCAGCACGTTCGGGCCCCACTGGTACGGGGTGCCGTAGGTCTGCTGGCCGACCACGTACCACGGCGCATCCTTGAGGCGTGGGTCGATGTTCTTCCAGTTGGGGATCAGCGCGGTGTTGATCGGCTGCACACGCTTGCCGACGATCAGCCGCAGCGACGCATCGCCCGACGCAGTGACCAGGTCATACCCGCCCTTGGCCATCAGGCTGACCATTTCGTCAGAAGTGGCGGCAGTTTTCACATTGACCTTGCAGCCGGTTTCCTTCTCAAAACCAGTGACCCAGTCGTAGGCCTTGTCGCTTTCGCCACGTTCGATATAGCCAGGCCAGGCGACGATATCCAGCTGGCCTTCACCGGCGCCTACCGCCTTGAGCGGTTCGGCGGCCTGAATGCTGACGCTGGCCAGCAGCGCGGTGGTCAAGGCACTGAGCAGTGCGGTCTTGTGCGCGGACATGGGGGTTCCCTCTTCTTTAATTATGGTCGGGGCAGTTGTGTGCAACCGGTGACGCAGAAGCTTAGTTGTTGTTTTAAAGATGTTGGCCGTGGCGGGCCATGATGTGGCGCACCACGCTGTAGTCCTGTAGCGAATCGCTGGACAGATCTTTCCCATACCCCGAGCGCTTCAAGCCGCCGTGGGGCATTTCGCTGACCAGCATGAAATGGCTGTTGATCCAGGTGCAGCCATATTGCAGGCGCGCTGCCACCTGCATGGCTTTGTCCAGGTTTTGGGTCCATACGGAGGAGGCCAGGCCGTACTCGGAGTCGTTGGCCCAGTCCACCGCCTGTTCCAGCTCGTCGAAGCGGGTCACCGTGACCACCGGACCAAACACTTCGCGCTGCACGATCTCATCATTCTGTTTACAACCGGCGAGCAACGTTGGCTGGTAATAGAAGCCCGCGCCGGAATGCACCGCGGCGCCGGTGACCCGTTCGATATGGGGCTGGCCGAGGGCGCGCTCGACAAAGCTGGCCACGCGGTCGCGCTGGCGTGTGCTGATCAGCGGGCCCAATTCGTTGTCGGCATCGCGCTTGCCGGCAAAGCGCAGGCTGCTGACCGCCGCACCGAGGTCGGCGACCAGCTTGTCGTGAATCCCCGCCTGGGCGTAGATGCGGCAGGCGGCGGTGCAGTCCTGGCCGGCGTTGTAATAACCGTAGGCGCGCACGCCTTCGACCACGGCTTGCAGGTCGGCGTCGTTGCACACGATCACCGGCGCCTTGCCGCCCAGTTCCAGGTGCGTGCGTTTCAGGGTTTTCGACGCGGCCTGCAGGATTTTTTGCCCAGTGACGATATCGCCGGTCAGGGACACCATGCGCACTTTCGGGTGGCTGACCAGATGGCTGCCCACGCTTTCGCCGCCGCCACACAGGATGTTGATGACACCGCGTGGTAACAAGTCCTTCAGCACGGGGGCCAAGGCGAGGATCGACAGCGGTGTGTGTTCCGACGGCTTGAATACCAGGGTATTTCCGGCAGCCAGGGCGGGCGCGATCTTCCACGCGGCCATCATCAATGGGTAGTTCCACGGCGCAATGGAGGCGACGACGCCAATCGGGTCGCGCCGCACCATGCTGGTGTAGCCCGGCAGGTATTCGCCGCTCAGTTGCCCGGTCTGGCAGCGCACGGCCCCGGCGAAGAAGCGGAACACGTCGACGGTGGCGCTCAAGTCATCCTGACGCGCCAGGTGCAGTGGCTTGCCGCAGTTCAGGGATTCCAGGCGGGCCAGGTAGTCGGCTTGTTTTTCGATGGCATCGGCGATGCCCAGCAAAATGTTCGAACGTTGCTGCGGCGTGGTCCGCGACCAGCCGGCAAATGCACGGTGGGCGGCGAGGATGGCCGATTCCACCTGCTCGGTGCTGGCTTCGGCGATCTGGGTGAGCACTTCGCCGGTGGCCGGGTTGAGGATCGGCTCGGCAAAACCCTGGCCGTGGACCAGTTCGCCGTCAATCAGCAACGCAGTAAGCAGCGGGGTAGACGCGCCGGACATTTTTCGCGATCTCTTTTCTTGTGTGGCCATGGGCGTTCTCTTACGAGGGCCTGACCTTTCTCTTATGGATGCACAGAGACTAGAGGTCAGGCGCGAGGTCAACAAATACTAAATACTGAATGCAGCATTCGATTAAATAGATGGCTTGCGTGGATGGGGCTGTTCCCGGGCGACGGTGAGGAACGGGTCCACCAGTGCCGGTCGCGCCGTGCCACGGCGCCACGCCAGGCCTACGTCGAGGGTCTGGCTGAGATCCGCAATCGGTCGCGCCTCAATAATGTCGCCCTCCAGGGACCATGGGCGGTAGGTCATGTCCGGCTGGATCGATAGGCCCAGTCCTGCCGCCACCAGGCTTCGGACGGCTTCCGTCGATGCGGTGCGTAACGTGACGCGCGGTTGTAGTCCGGCGCTGGCCCACATGCGCTGGGCGTTGTGGCCCATTTCATCGACATTCAGCTGAATCAGCGGCTCGCGCGTGACATCGGCAAGGTTGATGCTGTCGTGTTCCAGCAGCGGATGCTGCGCTGGCAGCCACAGGCGGTGGGGCGAGTGAGTAAGCACTTCGGTCTGCAGGGCGTGGCGGTCTTCCAGGTTGGAAAGGATCAGCACGCCGACATCGATCTCGCCGCTGACGAGTAAGTGTTCGATATACGGGCGCTCGTCCTCCATCACACGGATCTCCACATTGGGGTAGGCGCGCTGGAAACGGGTGAGCAGGTCGGCGAGGTAGTAGCCGGCCACCAGGCTGGTCACGCCGATGATCAATTGGCCGGCGACCTGGTCGGTGCTTTGTTGCAGGCTGCGTTTGGCGTTGTCCACGGTGGCGAGGATCAAGTGCGCCTGGCGCAGGAACTGGTGGCCCTGGTGGGTCAGGGTCATGCCCTTGGCGTGGCGGTTGAACAGGTTGACGCCGATTTCCTGCTCCAATTGCTGGATCGCCAGGGTCAGCGTCGACTGGGAAATAAACGCGGTCTGCGCGGCGGCCGAGATTGAGCCGGTCTCGGCCACGGCGATAAAGTGCCGGATTTGACGCAAGGTCATCATGCTGGAATTACCAGTGGGGTGTTTTTATAGATTTGTCCGAGTGTATATCGGTTTTAGCGAACGGCAGCGGCGTTACATCTGGAAGCACTCTAGATCGGGGCTTTTTGGCACTTAGTTTTACGCTGGTGGCCTATTGGTCCAATGAACCCAAGTGTCTGGAGGCTACGAATGAATACCCGTGGATTGCTCGATCAGTTGCTCAAGTCCGGCCAGGACATGTTGCAAAACAAGGCTGGTGGCCAACGCAAGCAAGACGATAAAGGTGCTTTGGGCGGTCTGCTGGGCGGCGCTGGGTTGGGCAGCCTGCTCGGCGGTGCCGGTGGTGGCGCCCTGGCGGCGGGGGCCATGGGCCTGTTGCTGGGCAATAAAAAGGCGCGCAAATTCGGCGGCAAAGCCCTGACCTATGGCGGGCTGGCCGCATTGGGTGTGATTGCCTACAAGGCCTACGGCAACTGGCAGGCCAACCAAGCCAATGCGCCCAAGGGCGAACCGCAGACCATCGACCGCCTGCCACCGGCCCAGGTCGAGCAACACAGCCAGGGCATTCTCAAGGCGCTGGTCGCAGCGGCCAAGGCGGACGGTCATGTGGACGAACGCGAGCGCGAACTGATCGAAGGCGAGTTCACCAAGCTGGACAACGACCGCGAACTGCACAACTGGCTGCACGCCGAGCTGAACAAACCCCTGGACCCCGCCGATGTCGCCCGTGCCGCCAGCACCCCGGAAATGGCTGCCGAAATGTACATCGCCAGCGTGATGCTGGTAGACGAAGAAAACTTCATGGAAAAAGCGTATCTGGACGAACTGGCCCGCCAACTGAAACTGGAGCCTGGGTTGAAGCTGGAGCTGGAAAAGCAGGTGCGGCTCAACCAATAAGCACGCATGCACACAAATCCAAATGTGGGAGGTGAGCAAGTCACCTCCCACATTTGCTTTGCGAGCGCTATTCCATTCCCGCTCTCCTGTGTCGTCCAAGCAGGTATTGGATCATTGCGGTATCCAGGGTGCGGCCAGCTGTAGTTTGATCAGATAGCGTTCTTGAGTGGGATTTCGAACATCCTTGAAGCGATTAACCACCAGCATTACCTGATATTTGTCTGCGGCCTGCCATATAGACGTACCCCCTTTGTTTACGTTGCGTAGTCGCGCACGCCATTGAGGTGTGTCGGCAAAGGGAGGGTCGTCTTTTACGTGAATGGGGATCCAGCCGCCTTTGCGCCATTGTTCCTGTAGGTCCAGTACGACCTGCAGGGTGTCGTCTAGCAACAGCGGTTCGATTTGAGGGGACATGCGAATGCCTTCGACCCGTCCGTTACCGAAGCCTACCGTGAGAAAGCGAGCGAGAGGTGTCACGAATCCATATTCAGCGTCTACGAGTCGCAATCGGGCATTTGACCTGGGAGTCCTGAACCAATGATGCCCGGTAATGGAGGGGCCGATCTTTGCGCTGGAACGTTGTCGCATGTCTTCCCAGGGCTCGCCGGGCGTCAGCGCGATTTCCGGATCATCGGCACCGAAGAATATCGCGAGCCATACGAAAAGGACTACGGCGGCCGACCAGAGGCCGACACGTCGCCAATTCATCTGCGCGATCCACCTCATTGGACGCCACGACCTTCGGCGATATCTTCAAGTGCTTGCTCGATCAGATACCGATCATCGCTATGTAAAAGCTTGTTGAACTGAGCCGCGGCCCTTATTACGAAGGCCATTCGCTGATCGATATCGGCCAGGCTAGCGACGGGATTGTTGCTGAACGTAATGGTGCGCCCGTCATCAACAGGGACGCATTGGCTTGCCAGCGTCAGCTCAATGGCCTGCGCGGTGCCTGAGGGTATACCGGTGACGTAGGAAAGATGGTTGCCGAGCAGCAGGGCTACCAGTTTCTGGTCGGTATATAGGGTTGGCTGAAGGATGTTTCGTTGTTCATGGTCAGCTAGATACTCAACGCTCATGGCAATATTGCCTTTCTCAATCGCCTCAAAAGCTAGCAGGATCTCTCTTTGGCCCGTCCCGAACTCTAATACCTCTTGCCCGATAGGCCACAGCACAGGCGGCCGACCATTTTCAAAGATGTTTTTACGAGACCGTAGACACTTCTCCAGCAACCCCAACCCCCGATCCCTATAAAACGCGTGCAGCGGAAACACGTCCAGAAACAACGTGGTGTTCCCTATTGCCATCATCTCGTACACATGTTGATAAAGCTGCTGCACGCTCGATAACGGCTCGCCCTCGCGTCGCCAATCAACATCAGGCATTGGGTTATTGCGGGCGGCCAGTTCATATTCACGCTGTCGCTTCTCGTACTCCCTCAGTTTTACCCGCCGCTCACGCTCGTCGGCACTGAACAGCCCCCAAACTCCTTTGCGGGCACTCCTTTTCAATTGCTGCGCCGCTACGTACTCCGCTTGAATCTTTTCGATGGAGTCAGCCGCATGCAGTAAGCCGCACCCCACCTGCTTGGATGCAAACGCCGCAAGGCCCGCCCACTGAAAGCGATTATCGAGCCGCCAGAGCTGGGCGTAAGCGGCGTTGATGATCTGGTTGCGCAATCTGGGATCAGCGATCAGCGTGCCGCCCGGCGCCACAATTTCTTCTGCCTGCTTCTGGTAGGTGCGCCAACTGCGTTCGCAAGAAGAGTCGAGCACCTCGCTGAATATCGCAGGCGCTGGCTTTGACGCTGAGGCAGGCGTCGTGCGAGGTATTGACGCTGGGGGCGATGTAGGAGCGGCACTGTTTTGTACGGAGGTTTCTTCGCCGCTAAGCGTCTGATAACGCTCTAACTGGTCGGCAATCAGACGAGGGGGCGGATCGCATTTGCACTGACATATATCGTCCGATAGCGCCACTCTTTGTCCCCGTGCCCACTGCTCCCGGCGTGGCCCCACGCAGACAATGGTGCCCGTGGTTTTACACACAGGGCAACGCACTTCGTGGCCTTCAAGGGCAATGTCGACTTGCTTGATGGCGAAGCCAATCAAACCACCGACGACGGTACCGCCTGCAGTCGTTCTGGCCCCTCGGGTAATAAAGTAGCGTCGCATGCCAGATATGTCCTTTTGTTAGCTGGGACAGGCACGCTAGGTGAGGAAAAAAAAGCTTGGTAGTCGGACGATTCTTGGCTTGGCGTAGGCGGGTTCTGTAATCACCATCAGGGTGTTTTTGCATTCTGTGAGCGCTACATCAAAACCCGTTGATTAATGAGGCCTTCTGCTCAGCTATACTCCCCTCCATTTGAATGGCCCTTCGAGGAAATACTGTGAAGAACTGGACCTTGCGCCAACGCATCCTGGCAAGTTTTGCGGTCATTATCGCCATCATGCTGTTAATGGTCGTGGTCTCCTATTCACGGTTGCTGAAGATTGAAGTCAGCCAGGAAGCTGTCCGAGACGATGCGGTGCCAGGGGTTTACCTCAGTTCCATGATCCGCAGTGCGTGGGTCGACA
Organism: Pseudomonas sp. LG1E9; assembly: GCF_003290225.1. Lineage (NCBI taxonomy): Bacteria > Pseudomonadati > Pseudomonadota > Gammaproteobacteria > Pseudomonadales > Pseudomonadaceae > Pseudomonas > Pseudomonas sp. LG1E9. Next base: position 2,126,633 of record NZ_CP029983.1, read on the forward strand.
GTTATCTGCAGACCATCGATATCATTGGTCTGCGCGAGGATAAAACCTTCACCAATACCGACAAGAACGACTACAAGGCCTTCGAAGCGCGCATCGAGCAGCAGATGGCCAGCTACGAAAAAACCGTGCACAGCCAGGCTGACCGCATGGAGTTCGACAACTTCAAGGCCGCACACATCAATTACAACAAGGTCCTTGAGCGAGTGCTGGACCGCGTCCAGAACAATGACCTGCCCGCTGCGCGTGAAATGCTTGAAGAGCAACTGACGCCGATCTGGACCGAAGGTCGCATGAAGCTCAATGACATTATTACCGAGAACAAAAACGTCGCTGACCGTGCCACCGCGGCCATTGACGACGCCGTGCTGTCGGCCAAGATCAGCATGGGCGTGTCGCTGATCATCGCCATCCTGGCCGCCGGCCTGTGTGGCCTGCTGCTGATGCGCGCAATCATGGCGCCGATGCAGCGTATCGTCGAAATCCTCGACACCATGCGCACGGGCGATCTGAGCAAACGCCTGAACCTTGAGCGCAAGGACGAATTCGGTGCGGTGGAAACCGGCTTCAACGACATGATGACCGAACTCACTGCCCTGGTTTCCCAGGCGCAACGCTCTTCGGTACAGGTCACCACCTCGGTGACCGAGATTGCCGCCACCTCCAAGCAGCAACAGGCCACCGCCACTGAAACAGCGGCAACGACCACCGAGATCGGCGCCACATCGCGGGAAATCGCCGCCACGTCCAAGGATCTGGTGCGCACCATGACCGAAGTCTCCACTGCTGCCGACCAGGCTTCGGTGGCCGCCGGTTCCGGCCAGCAAGGCCTGGCGCGCATGGAAGAGACCATGCACTCGGTGATGGGCGCTGCCGACCTCGTGAACGCCAAGCTGGCGATCCTCAATGAGAAGGCCGGCAACATCAACCAAGTGGTGGTGACCATCGTCAAGGTCGCCGACCAGACCAACCTGCTGTCCCTGAACGCCGCCATCGAAGCTGAAAAGGCCGGTGAATACGGGCGCGGGTTTGCCGTGGTCGCAACCGAGGTGCGTCGCCTGGCCGACCAGACCGCCGTGGCCACCTACGACATCGAGCAGATGGTGCGCGAGATTCAGTCGGCGGTGTCCGCGGGCGTGATGGGCATGGACAAGTTCTCCGAAGAAGTGCGCCGCGGCATGTTCGAAGTGCAGCAAGTGGGCGAGCAACTCTCGCAGATCATCCATCAGGTACAGGCCCTGGCGCCGCGGGTGTTGATGGTCAACGAAGGCATGCAGGCCCAGGCCACCGGCGCCGAGCAGATCAACCACGCGCTGGTGCAACTGGGGGATGCCAGCAGCCAGACCGTGGAATCCCTGCGCCAGGCCAGTTTTGCGATTGATGAACTGAGCCAGGTTGCGGTGGGTCTGCGCAGCGGCGTGTCGCGTTTCAAAGTCTGATGAGCGACCTCGCGGCTAAACGCGGCGCCGTCCCGGCAGCGAAAAAGGCGTTGTTCCTGGTGTTTCACATCGGTAGCGAACGTTATGTCCTCAAGGCCACCGAAGTGGCCGAGGTGCTGCCGCGCCTGCCGCTCAAGCCCATCGCCCATGCGCCTTCCTGGGTGGCTGGCATCTTTGCCCACCGTGGGGCGTTGGTGCCGGTGATCGACCTGAGCGCGCTGACCTTCGGTACGCCGGCGCAGGCTCGCACCAGCACGCGGTTGGTGCTGGTCAATTACCAGCCGCAACCTTGGGTCGAATCCCGCCGGCTGGGGCTGATCCTCGAACAGGCCACCGATACCCTGCGTTGCGACCCCGCCGAATTCCAGCCCTATGGCCTGGATAACCACCAGGCGCGCTACCTGGGGCCTGTGCGGGAGGATGCCTTGGGCTTGATGCAATGGATTGGCGTGAATGACGTGCTCACCGACGACGTGCGCGCCCTGTTGTTTTCTGCCGAGCTGAGCGTATGAGCAACGACCCGCGCTTCTTTGCCTTCCTCAAGGAACGTATCGGCCTGGACGTTGCGTCGGTCGGCGAGGCCATCATCGAACGTGCGGTGCGCCAGCGCAGCCAGGCCGTGCAGGCGCGAACGCCAGGTGAATACTGGCAGCACCTGCAAAGCTCCCACGACGAGCAGCAAGCGCTGATCGAAGCGGTGATCGTCCCCGAGACCTGGTTTTTCCGTTACCCCGAATCCTTTGCGACCTTGGCCCGATTGGCGATTGCCCGTCTGGCCGAGATCAAGCAGATGCGTGCACTGCGTATCCTCAGCCTGCCGTGCTCCACTGGCGAAGAGCCCTATTCGATCGCCATGGCCCTGCTTGATGCTGGCCTGGCGCCGCACCAGTTCAAGGTGCTGGGCCTGGACGTCAGCCCGCTGTCGGTGGAGCGTGCGCGGCGCGGCGTGTATGGCAAGAACTCGTTTCGCGGCAGCGATATCGCCTATCGAGACCGCCACTTCATTGAACACGACGACGGGTTCCACATCGCCGACCGCGTGCGCGAGCAGGTGCGTCTGCAAGTCGGCAACCTGCTCGACCCGACGCTGCTGGCGAACGAGGCGAGCTATGACTTCGTGTTTTGCCGCAACCTTTTGATCTATTTCGACCAGCCCACCCAAAAACAAGTGTTCGATGTGCTCAAGGGCCTGACCCACGTGGAGGGCGTCCTGTTTATCGGCCCGGCCGAGGGCAGCCTGTTGGGGCGCCACGGCATGCGTTCGATTGGGGTGCCGCAGTCCTTTGCCTTCAGCCGGCACGCCGAGCCGATCCAGCCTGAACCGGTGTTCGTGCCCATGCCGGCGCCTCAGCGCAGCGCGGCACCGATCCCCGTCAAGCCGCGACCGTTCAGCACAGTCAGCGCCCAGGTGGTGCCTATCAAGGCCCCGCCGCCTTTCGACGCAAGCACCTTGCTCAGTCGTATCGCCACCCTGGCCAACGAAGGCAAGAGTGCCGAGGCCCGTGCCGCCTGCGAGCAGTATTTGAACAGCCACCCGCCAGCCGCCCAGGTGTTTTACTGGCTCGGGCTGCTCAGCGATGTGGCCGGCAGCGCTCTGGAAGCCCAGGGTTTTTATCGAAAAGCCTTATACCTGGAACCCCAGCATCCGCAGGCCTTGATGCACCTGGCCGCGTTGCTCGAATCCCAGGGCGACAGTGCGGGGGCGCGCCGTTTACAGGCGCGGGCCGCCCGTAGCGAGCGAGCAGACAGTGAGTCCAAACGATGAGTAGCCCCGACGCGCTCGACACCGCCGGCCTGGACCTGACCCTGGCCGACACCCAGGCCATCGACGACTGCTGGAACCGCATCGGTATCCACGGCGACAAGTCCTGCCCGCTGCTGGTGGATCATATTCATTGCCGCAACTGCGCCGTGTATTCGGCGGCCGCCACGCGCCTGCTGGATCGCTACGCCTTGCAGCAGGACGACCGTCGTCCGGCCGCTGCGGCTGAAGTCGACGAAGAGATCGTCACCCGCTCGTTGCTGATGTTCCGTCTCGGCGAAGAATGGTTGGGCATCGCTACCCGTTGCCTGGTGGAAGTGGCGCCGTTGCAACCGATTCACTCGCTGCCGCACCAGCGGTCCCGCGCCTTGCTCGGCGTGGCCAATGTGCGGGGGGCGCTGGTGGCGTGCCTGTCATTGGTGGAACTGCTCGGCCTGGACAACACCGGCAACGGCGCCAGCGGTGGGCGGATCATGCCGCGCATGTTGATCATCGCCGCGCAGGATGGCCCGGTGGTGGTGCCGGTGGACGAAGTGGACGGCATCCATGCTATCGACGAACGCACCTTGCAGGCTGCATCGGCGTCCGGCACCCAGGCCAGCGCACGGTTCACCCAGGGTGTGTTGCAGTGGAAGGGCCGCAGCCTGCGTTGGCTGGACGAGGCGCAATTGTTGTCCGCCGTGACCCGGAGCCTCACATGACCCCCGACCAGATGCGCGATGCCTCGCTGCTGGAACTGTTCAGCTTGGAAGCCGATGCGCAGACCCAGGTGCTGAGCGCGGGCCTGCTGGCCCTGGAGCGCAACCCGACCCAGGCCGACCAACTGGAAGCCTGCATGCGCGCGGCCCACTCGCTCAAGGGCGCGGCGCGCATCGTGGGGGTGGACGCCGGGGTCAGCGTGTCCCATGTCATGGAGGACTGCCTGGTCAGCGCCCAGGAAAGTCGTCTGTACCTGCAACCTGAACATATCGACGCCTTGCTGCAAGGCACCGACCTGCTGATGCGCATCGCCACCCCGGGCAACACCGTGGGGCCAGCGGACATCGAAGCTTATGTGGCGTTGATGGAGCGTCTGCTGGACCCGTCCCAGCCGACCGCCAAGGTCGCGCCGCCACCCGTTGTGCCGGCGCCGGTGGTTGAAGAGCTCCCGCCGGAACCCGAACCCGCGCCGCCAGTGGCCAGCGATCCGCCGCGCCAGGGCAAACGCATGACCGAAGGCGGCGAGCGTGTACTGCGCGTGACCGCCGAGCGGCTTAACAGCCTGCTGGACCTGTCGAGCAAGTCCCTGGTGGAAACCCAGCGTCTCAAGCCGTACCTGGCGAGCATGCAGCGCCTCAAACGCATTCAAAGCCAGAGCGTGCGCGCCCTGGATGCCCTGGACGGCCAGCTCAAGACCCTGGATCTGAACCTCGAAGCCCAGGAAGCCCTGGCCGATACCCGCCGCCTGCTGAGCGAAGCCCAGGCGCTGCTGGCGGAAAAAACCGCCGAGCTGGATGAGTTCGGCTGGCAGGCCGGGCAGCGCGCCCAGGTGCTCTACGACACCGCGCTGGCCTGTCGCATGCGTCCGTTTGCCGATGTGCTGGCCGGGCAGGTGCGCATGGTGCGTGACCTCGGCCGCAGCCTGGGCAAGCAAGTGCGCCTGGAGATCGAGGGCGAAAAGACCCAGGTCGACCGCGACGTATTGGAAAAACTTGAAGCGCCACTCACCCATTTATTGCGCAATGCCGTCGATCACGGCATCGAAATGCCTGACCAGCGCCTGCTCGCCGGTAAACCCGCCGAAGGCTTGATCCGCCTGCGTGCTTCTCATCAGGCCGGTTTACTGGTGCTGGAACTGAGCGACGACGGCAACGGCGTCGACCTGGAGCGCCTGCGCGGCACCATCGTCGACCGGCATCTGTCTACTCTGGAAACGGTGCTGACCCTCAGTGAAGAGGAGTTGCTCACGTTTCTGTTCCTGCCGGGGTTCAGCCTGCGTGACAAGGTCACCGAAGTGTCCGGGCGCGGGGTCGGGCTGGATGCGGTGCAGCATATGGTCCGCCAACTGCGCGGCGCGGTGGTGCTGGAGCAGACGGCGGGGCAGGGCAGCCGTTTCCATCTTGAAGTGCCGCTGACCTTGTCGGTGGTGCGCAGCCTGGTGGTGGAAGTCGGCGAAGAAGCCTACGCATTCCCCCTGGCGCATATCGAACGCATGTGCGACCTGGCCCCCGACGAGATCGTGCAACTGGAAGGCCGCCAGCATTTCTGGCACGAGGGCCGGCATGTCGGCCTGGTCGCCGCCAGCCAGTTGTTGCAGCGCCCGCCGGGGCAGAATAACGACGAGACCCTGAAAGTCGTGGTGATCCGCGAGCGCGATGCGGTGTACGGTATCGCCGTGGAACGCTTCATCGGCGAGCGGACCCTGGTGGTATTGCCGCTGGATGACCGCCTGGGCAAGGTCCAGGACATTTCCGCCGGTGCCTTGCTCGATGATGGCTCGGTGGTGTTGATTGTCGATGTGGAAGACATGCTGCGTTCGGTGGACAAGCTGCTTAACACCGGACGCCTCGAACGCATCGCCCGGCGCAGCCAGCAGGTCACCGAGGCGCCGCGCAAGCGCGTGTTGGTGGTGGATGACTCGCTCACCGTGCGTGAGTTGCAACGTAAATTGCTGCTTAATCGCGGGTACGAAGTGGCCGTTGCAGTCGATGGCATGGACGGCTGGAACGCCTTGCGCTCCGAAGACTTCGACCTGCTGATCACTGACATTGATATGCCTCGCATGGACGGTATTGAATTGGTCACACTCTTGCGCCGGGATACTCGCCTGCAATCGTTGCCGGTGATGGTGGTGTCGTACAAAGACCGTGAAGAGGACCGTCGCCGTGGGCTGGACGCCGGTGCCGATTACTACCTGGCCAAAGCCAGCTTCCACGACGACGCGTTGTTGGACGCCGTGGTGGAGCTGATTGGAGGCGCGCGGGCATGAGGATTGCGATCGTCAATGACATGCCCCTGGCGGTAGAGGCCTTGCGCCGCGCCTTGAGCTTCGAGCCCGCGCACGAGGTGGTGTGGGTGGCCGGCAATGGCCTGGAAGCGGTGCAGCGCTGTACCGAATTGACCCCTGACCTGATCCTGATGGACCTGATCATGCCGGTGATGGACGGCGTGGAGGCCACGCGGCAGATCATGGCCGAGACGCCGTGCGCGATCCTGCTGGTGACTGTCGACCGCCAGGCCAACATGAGCCGGGTGTTCGAAGCCATGGGGCACGGCGCCCTGGATGTGGTGGACACGCCGGCCCTCGGCGTGGGCAACCCCAAGGATGCGGCGGCGCCGCTGTTGCGCAAAATCCTCAACATCGGCTGGCTGATCGGCCAGCGTGGCAGCCGCGTGCGCACCGAAACCCCATCAGCGCGCACCACCGGCAAACGCCAGAGCCTGGTGGCTATCGGCTCGTCGGCGGGTGGCCCGGCTGCCCTGGAAATCCTGCTCAAGGGTTTGCCCCGGGACTTTCCCGCCGCCATTGTGCTGGTGCAGCATGTGGACCAGGTGTTCGCCGCCGGCATGGCCGAGTGGCTCAGCAGTGCCTCGGGATTGCCGGTGCGCCTGGCCCGCGAAGGGGAACCGCCACAAAGCGGCGTGGTGTTGCTCGCCGGTACCAATCATCACATTCGTCTATTGAAGAATGGCACGCTAGCCTATACCGCAGAGCCGGTGAACGAGATTTACCGGCCTTCGATCGACGTGTTCTTTGAAAGCGTGGCCAGCCACTGGAATGGCGATGCCGTTGGCGTACTGCTGACCGGCATGGGGCGCGACGGGGCCCAGGGCCTCAAGTTATTGCGTGAAGAAGGTTATTTGACCATCGCCCAGGATCAGCAGAGCTCGGCGGTGTATGGCATGCCCAAAGCGGCGGCGGCAATTGATGCTGCTGTTGAAATTCGCCCACTGGACAGAATTGCGCCCCGATTGCTGGAGGTCTTTGCACAATGAACATGACCTCGCGTGATGTTGGCTTGCAGGTGGTAATTCAGGTGACTGCAGATGAATGATTTACAGATCGACGACGTCAAGACCGACGAAAATGCCGCCATGGTATTGCTGGTCGACGACCAGGCCATGATCGGCGAAGCGGTGCGGCGCGGCCTGGCCCATGAAGAAAACATCGACTTCCACTTCTGCGCCGATCCGCACCAGGCGATTGCCCAGGCGATCCGTATCAAACCGACGGTGATCCTGCAGGATCTGGTGATGCCCGGCCTCGATGGCCTGACCCTGGTGCGCGAGTACCGCAATCACCCGGCCACGGCGAATATCCCGATCATTGTGCTTTCGACCAAGGAAGACCCGCTGATCAAGAGCGCGGCGTTTTCGGCGGGGGCCAATGATTACCTGGTCAAGCTGCCGGACAATATCGAGTTGGTAGCGCGTATCCGCTATCACTCGCGGTCTTACATGACGCTGTTGCAGCGGGACGCGGCCTACCGCGCGTTGCGGGTCAGCCAGCAACAACTGCTGGACACTAATCTTGTGTTGCAGCGGTTGATGAACTCCGATGGGTTGACCGGGTTGTCCAATCGTCGCCACTTCGACGAATACCTGGAACTGGAATGGCGGCGGGCCATGCGTGATCAGACGCAGTTGTCGTTGCTGATGATCGATGTGGATTTCTTCAAGACCTACAACGACAGCTTCGGCCACGTTGAAGGGGATGAAGCCTTGCGCAAAGTCGCCGCTACCATCCGCGACGCCAGCAGCCGCCCTTCGGACCTGCCGGCACGCTACGGCGGCGAAGAATTTTCCCTGGTGCTGCCCAATACGTCACCGGGCGGTGCTCGCATGGTCGCCGAGAAGCTGCGCATGGCCGTGGCGGCGCTGAAAATCCCGCACATTGCGCCGACTGAAGGCTCCAGCCTGACCGTCAGCATTGGCCTGTCGACCATGACGCCGGTGCAGGGTACGGATTGCCGCCAGTTGATCATGGCGGCGGACAAGGGTTTGTATACGGCCAAGCATAATGGGCGTAACCAGGTGGGGATTGAGTAGGCTCAGGCCTTTGCTAATGCTATGTGGGAGGGGGCTGAGTACATATCCGTTGCTGCGGTAACGGCTGCGTATGGTTCCGCCCTTACGGCGGGTCACTTTGGAAAAGCCCCAAAGTAACCAAAGGGCTCTTGCCCCAACACTCGGCACCTCGCTTAGGCTCGGTGTGCCCGAACGAAGGCTTGAATCCGTGGGCCGCCGCGATGGGCCATCCTTGGCCCAGCGCGGCTAACCCGGCGTCCTGCCGGGTTACCCACGGATTCAAGCCTGCGTTCGGCCAGCGTGTTTAACGGGGCGCCTAAGATCAAAAGCGCAGATCAAAAGAGCGCTGACTTCGTCAGCGAAAAGGATGTAAGGGCCAGAGCAAAAGCAGATCCAAAGCAGGTCCAAAGCAGATTCAAAGCAGGCTGAGATCTATCTGATATATGGAGATAAAATGTGGGAGGGGGCTTGCCCCCGATGAGGGAGTGTCAGCTGATGCAGCTGTGACTGATCCACAGCTATCGAGGGCAAGCCCTCTCCCACATTTTTAACCCATGTGGGTGAGTCATACTGGGCGTGGCTTTTTGGTTACTTTTGTGCCTTTCCAAAAGTGACCCGCCGTAAGGGCGGAACCATAGGCAGCCGTTACCGCAGCAACGGATATGCCCCCAACATAATCCAACCCCCCTTTTCGCCCAGCGGGCTGCCGCTCCCCCCCGTTTGCCGTTATACTCGCCGGCTTTCAAAAGTTCGCCAACGAGTGCTGCCCGCCATGGAAATCAACCCGATCCTGAACACCATCAAGGACCTGTCCGAGCGCTCCGAAACTATTCGGGGGTATCTTTGACTACGATCAAAAGCATGAGCGTCTGACCGAAGTCAATCGCGAGCTTGAAGATCCGGCTGTCTGGAACAAACCCGAATACGCCCAGGAACTGGGCCGCGAGCGCGCCGCGCTGGCGCAGATCGTCGACACCCTCGACGAACTGAACACCGGTCTGGCCGATTGCCGTGACCTGCTGGACATGGCCGTCGAAGAAAACGACGAAGGCGCAGTGGGCGATGTCGTCGCCGAACTGGCCCGTCTAGAGGAAAACCTCGCCAAACTCGAATTCCGCCGCATGTTCAGCCATGAAATGGACCCGAACAACGCTTACCTGGACATCCAGGCCGGTTCCGGCGGCACCGAAGCCCAGGACTGGGCCAACATTCTGCTGCGCATGTACCTGCGCTGGGCCGACAAGCGCGGTTTCGACGCGACCATCATGGAACTGTCGGCCGGTGAAGTGGCGGGTATCAAGGGCGCGACCGTGCACATCAAGGGTGAATACGCCTTTGGCTGGTTGCGTACCGAAATCGGCGTGCACCGCCTGGTGCGCAAGAGCCCGTTCGACTCCGGCAACCGTCGCCACACCTCGTTCTCGGCGGTGTTCGTCTCGCCAGAGATCGACGACAAAGTGGAAATCGAGATCAACCCGGCCGACCTGCGCATCGACACCTACCGTTCATCCGGTGCCGGTGGCCAGCACGTAAACACCACCGACTCGGCCGTACGTATTACCCACGTACCGACCAACACCGTGGTCAGCTGCCAGAACGAACGTTCCCAGCACGCGAACAAGGACACCGCCATGAAAATGCTGCGGGCCAAGTTGTACGAGCAGGAAATGCAGAAGCGCAACGCCGCTTCCCAGGCGCTGGAAGACACCAAGTCGGATATCGGCTGGGGTCACCAGATCCGTTCGTACGTGCTCGATGCGTCGCGGATCAAGGATCTGCGCACCAACATCGAACGCAGCGACTGCGACAAGGTGCTCGACGGCGATATCGACGAATACCTGGAAGCCAGCCTGAAGTCCGGCCTCTAAAGAACCTGTAGGAGCGGGCTTGCCCGCGATCCTCAGCCGTAGGCTGAGGGCAACGAACCTGTGATGGAATTTCAAAAGACATGAGCGACCAACAACTCGACCCGCAAGCCCTGCTACAGGAAGAAAACTCCCTGATCGCCCTGCGCAAGGAAAAGCTTGCTGCCGAGCGCGCCAAGGGCAATGCCTTCCCCAACGACTTCCGCCGCGACAATTACTGCGATGCCTTGCAGAAACAGTACGCGGACAAGACCAAGGAAGAGCTGGCAGAGGCTGCGATCCCGGTCAAGGTGGCAGGTCGCATCATGCTCAACCGTGGCTCGTTCATGGTGATCCAAGACATGACCGGGCGCATCCAGGTCTACGTCAACCGCAAGACGCTGCCTGAAGAAACCCTGGCCTCGGTGAAAACCTGGGACATGGGCGACATCATCGCCGCCGAAGGCACCCTGGCCCGTTCCGGCAAGGGCGACCTGTACGTCGAGATGACCAGCGTGCGCCTGCTGACCAAGTCCCTGCGCCCACTGCCGGACAAGCACCACGGCCTGACCGACACCGAGCAGCGCTACCGCCAGCGCTACGTTGACCTGATCGTCAACGAAGAGGTGCGCCAGACCTTCCGTGTACGTTCCCAAGTCATCGCGCACATCCGCAGCTTCCTGATGCAGCGCGACTTCCTGGAAGTGGAAACGCCGATGCTGCAGACCATCCCCGGTGGTGCCGCAGCCAAGCCGTTCGAAACCCACCACAACGCGCTGGACCTGGAAATGTTCCTGCGCATTGCGCCTGAGCTGTACCTCAAGCGGCTGGTTGTCGGCGGTTTTGAAAAGGTGTTCGAGATCAACCGCAACTTCCGTAACGAAGGCGTCTCGACCCGTCACAACCCAGAATTCACCATGTTGGAGTTCTACCAGGCTTACGCCGACTACGAAGACAACATGGACCTGACCGAAGAACTGTTCCGCGAACTGGCACAGTTGGTCCTGGGCAGCACCGACGTGCCGTACGGCGACAAGGTCTTCCACTTCGGCGAGCCGTTTGTGCGCCTGTCGGTGTTCGACTCGATCCTCAAGTACAACCCTGAGCTGACCGCCGACGACCTCAACGACATCGACAAGGCCCGTGCCATTGCCAAGAAAGCCGGCGCCAAGGTGCTGGGTTTTGAAGGCCTGGGCAAATTGCAGGTGATGATTTTCGAGGAACTGGTCGAGCACAAGCTGGAACAGCCACACTTCATTACCCAATACCCGTTCGAAGTGTCGCCGCTGGCCCGTCGCAACGACGACAACCCGAACGTCACCGACCGTTTCGAGCTGTTCATCGGCGGCCGCGAAATCGCCAACGCCTACTCCGAGCTTAACGACGCGCAAGACCAGGCCGAGCGCTTCATGGCCCAGGTGGCCGACAAGGACGCTGGCGACGACGAAGCCATGCACTACGACGCCGACTTCGTGCGCGCCCTGGAATACGGCATGCCGCCAACCGCCGGCGAAGGCATCGGCATCGACCGTCTGGTGATGTTGTTGACCAACTCGCCGTCGATCCGCGACGTGATCCTGTTCCCGCATATGCGGCCAGAAGTGTAAACGTAACGAAATCCGAAGCCGCCTTTTATAAGGCGGCTTTTTTATGTGGCGTTTTTAAGCGTCAAGCAAACAGCGCCAGGGTTTGATCTATTCAAGGATGTGAGTCGTGAACCGCGTAATCGCACAAGAAGGCGCCGCCGGCATTGCTGCTGCCGTGGCTGAAAGCGTCCAGTACCAGGGCCGTAAGGCCAGTCGTCGGGGCAGCGAGCAACGCAGGCAAGACATTCTCGATGCGGCCATGCGCATCGTGGTGCGCGAAGGCGTGCGTGCCGTGCGCCATCGGGCGGTGGCGGCGGAGGCGGGTGTGCCGCTGTCGGCCACCACCTACTATTTCAAAGACATCGATGACCTGCTCACCGATACCTTCGCCCAGTACGTCGAACGCAGCGCCGCCTTCATGGGCAAGCTGTGGGTGCGTAATGAAGGCCTGTTGCGCGAGATGGTCGCCTACGGCGATGGCAGCCCGGAGTCGCGCTCACAGCTGGCCGATGACATCGCGCGCCTGACCGCCGATTATGTGCAGCGCCAACTGATCAACCGCCGCGAATACCTGATGGCGGAACAGGCGTTCCGCCAGGAGGCGCTGCTGAACCCGCGCCTGGCCGAACTGGTGCGCTCCCACCAGCAGATTTTGTTGCAGGGCACCGGGCAGTTTTTCCAGGTTCTGGGCTCCCGCGAACCGCAGCAGGACGCCAAGGTGTTGACGGCGATTATCAGTCGGATGGAATATCAGGGCCTGTTGGGCGGCGCAGAGCCTCTGACCGGTGAAGAGATGCTTGAGATTCTCAAGCGTTACATGCATTTGGTGTTGGCCTCGGTCTGACACCGGAGGGTGTCTGATGAAAACCTGGCGCAGCGCAGTAATCGCCTTGTCGTTCCTGCTGCTCAGTGGTTGCCTGGTGACCTTCAAGGAGCCGCTGGCAACCCGTGAAGCGGCGCCGGATGAGTTGCTGGGCCAATGGTCCAGCAAAAATGCCTGGGGCGAGCCGCTCAACCTGCACATCACGCGGGCCGGTGAGCACCGTTACAAAGCCGTGAGCTACCCTAAGGCCACGCCGGAGCAGCGCGACGAGTACCTGTTCAGCGTGTCGCGCCATGGCAACCGCTGGTACCTGTCGGCGCCGTTGCCTACAGAGCTCGGTGGGAATTTTATCCTGGCCGGCTTCGAATTCGACGAAAAGCACGAATTGGTGGTCTACAACCTGGATCTGGACCAGATCCACCAGGCCATCGGCCAACAGGCGTTGCGTGGTCATACGGTAGAAACCGTCGAAGGCGACGGCGTGTTGGTGGATAGCCCCATGGACCAGGTGTTTGCCTACCTGGACAACCCGGCCAATGCCGATGTGTTCGTTGAAGCCGTGCGCTACCGGCGTGCGGGCAAATAACGTTTAAAGAAGGAAGCACCCGGTGGACGATTACCAGCAGACGATACGCACCTTGTCCGATCGCATTGTGCTGGCGCAAACACCGATTCGCGTCCTCGACGCCGTGAAGTGGGACGACAACATTCGCCAGGGATTCCTCAAGGCCAAGGGCAAGGCAATGCCTGCCGTGGACCGCGACTATTACCTGAACCGACCGCTGTCGTTCGATTCCAGCGCAGTGAAGCTGGAATTCCAGAACATTGAGCGTGATATCACCCGGCGGCTCGGCCAGTTCAGCCCGGTGGGGCAGATCATGCGTCGCATGTGCCGTGAATACCGCATGGTGGTGCGTATGCTCGAAGCACGCGGCACCGAGGACTTCGGCCTGATTTCCCAGGAATTGTACGGCGCTGCCTCCGATGCGTTTCATGCTGGCGACCCGACCCTGGCCGACCTGGGGCTGATGCTCTCTGACTACCTGAACAATATCGATGGCCGTGGCGACCTCAAGGACGAAGCCAAGACCCTCACCGCCAAGGACGCCGTCGCCCTGCTGCAAACCCGCTTGAACAAGGTGTTCGGCGAGGCGGAAGAGACTATCCGCGTGTTCGAGTCCGACGGCATCGTCGCCGACGCGGCGGCGGGGGCCGACTACATCAAGATCCGCGCCGATGCAATGTTCAACAATCGCGACGTACGCGCCCTGGAAGTGCATGAAGGCTTGGTACACGTCGGCACCACCCTCAACGGCCAGAACCAGCCGATCTGCACCTTTCTGTCCAAGGGCCCGCCGTCGTCCACTGTGACCCAGGAAGGCCTGGCCATTCTGATGGAGATCATCACGTTTGCCTCATACCCCAGTCGCCTGCGCAAACTGACCAACCGCACCCGCGCCATCCACATGGTGGAAGAGGGCGCCGACTTCCTGCAGGTGTTCGAGTTCTTCCGCGAGCAAGGCTTTGAAATGGCCGAAAGCTATGGCAACGCCAGCCGTGTATTCCGTGGCTCGGTGCCCAATGGCCTGCCGTTTACCAAGGATTTGTCCTACCTCAAGGGCTTTATCATGGTCTACAACTACATCCAACTGGCCGTGCGCAAAGGCAAGCTGGAGCAAGTGCCGCTGCTGTTCTGCGGCAAGACCACCCTGGAAGACATGCGGACCCTGCGCCAACTGGTGGATGAAGGACTGGTGGTGCCACCCAAGTACCTGCCGGAGCAGTTCCGCGACATGAACGCGCTGGCCGCGTGGATGTGCTTCTCCAACTTCCTCAACCACCTGAGCCTGGATCGGATCGAAGCGGATTACTCCAATATCCTTTAAACACGTTTATTCACGAGGCTTCATCGGATGAGAATCCTCGGCATTCTGTGCCTGCTACTCACCTTGAACGGCTGCAGCTCGCTGCTGTTCTACCCCGAGCCCGGCCTGCCCTTTACCCCGGAAAAGGCCCGTCTGGCGTACCGCGACGTTACCCTCACCACCGCTGATGGCGTGAAGCTGCACGCGTGGTGGCTGCCGGCCAAGGTTGGCGTGCCTGTCAAAGGCACGGTGCTGCACCTGCACGGCAATGGCGGCAATCTGGCCTGGCACCTCGGCGGCAGTTGGTGGTTGCCGGAGCAGGGCTATCAAGTGCTGCTGGTGGACTATCGCGGATATGGTTTGTCCGAAGGCAAACCGTCGTTGCCGGCGATCTATGAGGATGTGGATGCGGCGTTCCGCTGGATCGACACGGCCCCGGAAACCCAAGGCCAGCCGCTGATTGTCCTCGGTCAGAGCCTGGGCGGTGCGCTGGCGGTGCACTATCTGGCGGCGCATCCTGAGCGTCAGGCCAGGCTCAAAGCGCTGGTACTGGATGGCGTGCCCGCCAGTTATCGTGACGTAGGACAATTCGCCCTCAGCACCTCTTGGCTAACATGGCCGTTCCAGGTGCCTTTGTCCTGGCTGGTGCCCGACGCCGACAGCGCAATCAACGCCATGCCGCAACTGACCGGCGTACCCAAACTACTGTTCCACAGCCTGGATGACCCGATCGTGCCGCTGTCCAATGGCATCCGCCTGTACCAGGCCGCGCCAGCGCCGAGGGTGTTGCAGTTGACCCGGGGCGGCCATGTGCAGACCTTTGCCGACAAGACCTGGCAAACCGTGATGCTGCGCTACCTGGACGACCCGCAGCACTTCAACGGCCTGCGCCGCCTGGGCGAAATTGCGAACTACCCCATTCCTAAAGTTGATTCATCAGAGAGCCCGCAATGAGCGAAGAACGCAACATGATCCCGCTGATTCTCACCGGTATCGGCACCATCATCGGCACCATCGGCTGCCTGTGGTACTACGGCTACCTGCACTTCGCCAAACCGGAAGATGCGTTACTGCTCAGTGACTTCACCATGCTCAAGACCGTACCCGGCGAGGACTACAAAATCTCGCTGACCCCCGCGGCCCAGGTGGCGCAGTGCGTCGATGGCGTGCTGGTGATGTTCGATACCGAGCAAAAAGGCTTGAGCGGCGTGCTGGTGAATAACAAGAAACAGGCCGTGCGCTGCTTGGGGCAGGAAACGCCGCAACTGCAGCAGTAGCAGGTTCGTCATTCCAAATAGCCGGACATATCTGGAACCGTTTTTCGTAAGGTGCCACTGACTAGCCTGTCAGTACGACTGGCAAATAACTTATGAATATGGACTCTGGAGTGTAAACGTGAGTGGCATTAGTGCTATAGGCAAGATGTTGGGAATGGCAAGGGGCCAGGAAAGCCTTGGGCGAGATGGTGCTGAAGGCGCTGGTCATCAAAACGATAAAGTAGACCCGGAGCTGCTCAAGAAGCTGCTCGAAATGCTCTCCGGCGGCGCCGGTGGCGCTCAGGGCGGTGGCGGATCAGGTTCATCTGGTGGTTCGGGTGGTCAGCCTGACCCTGATCAGATCAGGAAGATGATGAGTGGGCGCCAAGGGATGGAGGCGATGATGCCGGACAGTGATAACGGTCGTCAGGTCCAGGTCTGACACGCACAAAAAACCCACCGTCAGGTGGGTTTTTTTTCAGCATCGGTTAATCAGTTCGCCATCGACGAACGTGGTTTGACCGGCTGGTTGTCGTTGGAGATGGTCACTTCAACGCGGCGGTTCATGGCACGGCCCGACACGCTGCCGTTATCGGCAACCGGGTATTCCTTGCCGTAACCGGTGGTCACGATGCGGCGTGGATCAACACCCATCTTGATCAGTGCAACCTGTACCGAAGCAGCACGACGCTCCGACAGGCTCTGGTTGTAGGCATCGGCGCCGGTGCTGTCGGTGTAACCCTCGACGATCACCTGGCGATCCGGGTTTTCCTGGAGGAACTGCGCCAGCTTGTTGATGTTGACCAGACCGCTGGATTTCAGGTCGGCCTTGTTGGTCGCAAACAGCACATCACCGAAGGTCACCAAGGTGCCGCGATCAGTCTGCTTGGCGTTCAGGCTGTCTTGCAGTTGCTTGATCTGTGCATCACGGGCGTCCAGCAGGGCGCGGGCACGTTCGTCGCCGGCATTTTTCAGCTTGGCTTCGGATTCGCGCAGCACGATGGTGTCTTTGGCCACCTCGACGCGCTGGTTGGTCAGGTAAGCCAACTGGTCGACCTTCTTCTCGTCTTCCTTGTCACGGTAGGCCTTGTCAGCCTTGTCCAGCCAATCTTGCGCGTCCTTGGTTTCCAGGGCCGCTACTTTGGTGGCGTTAGGGTTGGCCTGCAGGGCCGAGAAATTGGTCCGAGCGTTTTCCAGGTTCGCGTTCGGCGGGGTGGAGCAAGCTGCCAGGGCAACGCTCATCGCCAGCAGGGCAGGGATCATCAATTGTTTACGCATAGTCGTGTCGTCCTTTCAATTCGATATCAGGTGCGATGCAGTCAGGGGCGGCGGCTTATTTCTGCTGGATAGCAGCCGGGCGCATGCCTTCCTTACGCAGCTCGTCAACAGCCTTCTGAGAATCCTTCACAGCCTGGTCAGCCTTGGCGGCCTGAGCTTTACGCTCTGCAACGCGAGCGTCCCATTCAGCTTGTTCAGACAGGCGACGGGCTTCGTCGTAGTTTTTGTCGTGCATCGCGATTTCGGCTTGCTTGAGCTTGTCCTGGGCCGACTTCATTTCTACGGCCGCGTACTCGGTGCCGCCGGCGCTGACAGCGCTGTTCACCGCAGATTGTGTAACGGCGTACTGTTCGGTCGGAGGGTTGCCGGCGCAGCCAGCCAGAACGAAGCTGGTGCCGATTGCCAGCGCGGCCAATTTAAGCCCGCGCAGGTGGTTAAACGAGGATTTGGCAGTGCTGGTCTTCATCGTCTTCAACTCCATTGGATAACTCCTGAAAAACTTCAACATCCATCGTAGGTGGTCAGCTGTGGCGGGCTCTGCGGTTAAGCGCGGGGCACCGATTCAAACGGCTGTTCCAAGTGATGGCTTACTGGCTGTGACCGGAGGCTTTTTTGAATAGTTCAGAGAAGATGGCGATTTGCCTAAAAAAATAACTGACTGAATGGTCAGCGTAAAAAATTGGAACTTTTGCTGCGCGCAGAAGTACATCGGGCCTTTGGGAGGCCCGGTGTACAAGGGTTAGTCAGGGGTTGTCAGTGCTTGGGTTCGTCGGCACTGGCCGACAAGTCATGCAGATGGCGCCGAGACAGCGTGAGAAAACGTGGCGTCGGGCCGACGTCTTCATACAGCGGGTCGCCTTCTTCATCAGTGGCGATGACGTGCTGCCCCTTGATGTAGGGAAAGCTGGCTTCCAGCTCCTCAAGGGCGGCGCCGATCAGCTCGCCGAGCAGTTCTTCGGTATTGCGCTTGGGGTACATCTCGGCGATGGCCGCCAACCGAGCGGCGGCCTCGACATCCAGATGGATGGCGTACTCGGTCTTGGTCAAGCGACCCTTGGCGTTCTCTTCCCAATGCTGGGCCAGTTCTCGAATTTTCATGGCAACCTCAATAAAGCCTGGGATGGCAGGCGGTGATGAGTGACCAGTCGCGCGCATGGATAACGCGGCGGCTCACAGTTGAGACTAGCTGCAAGCGGCAAGGTTTAAAGTCTTGTCATAAAACGATGCTGACGGCACTCTGGCAGGCCTGCGCGTCCCGGATTTCTGGCTGGAGATTGGCTGATGAGTGATATCGATGCACGCTTGCGTGAGGATGTTCACCTGCTGGGTGAACTGCTGGGCAACACGATTCGAGAGCAGTACGGCGATGATTTCCTCGACAAGATCGAGCAGATCCGCAAAGGCGCCAAGGCCGATCGTCGCGGCGCTGGCGATGAGCTGAGTACCAGCCTCAACCAATTGCAGGAAGACGAACTGCTGCCCGTAGCCCGGGCCTTCAACCAGTTCCTCAACCTGGCCAATATCGCCGAGCAGTACCAATTGATTCACCGGCGCGATGAGTCGCAGCCGGCGCCTTTCGAATCGCGCGTACTCCCGGAGTTGCTGGCCCGCCTGCAAAGCGAAGGTCACAGCAACGAATCCCTGGCCCGCCAACTGGGGCGCCTGGAGATTGACCTGGTCCTCACGGCCCACCCCACCGAAGTGGCGCGCCGCACCCTGATCCAGAAATACGATGCCATCGCCGCGCAACTGGCGCTGCAGGATCACCGCGACCTCACTACCGCCGAGCGCGAGCAGATCCGCCAACGCTTGCAACGGTTGATTGCCGAAGCCTGGCACACCGAAGAAATCCGCCGCACCCGACCCACGCCGGTGGATGAGGCCAAGTGGGGCTTTGCGGTGATTGAGCATTCGCTGTGGCACGCCATCCCCAATTACTTGCGCAAGGCTGATCAGGCCTTGCACGCTGCCACGGGCCTGCGCCTGCCGCTGGAAGCCGCGCCGATTCGGTTTGCCTCCTGGATGGGCGGCGACCGCGACGGCAACCCGAACGTCACTGCGCCGGTCACCCGCGAAGTGCTATTGCTCGCGCGCTGGATGGCCGCCGATCTGTATTTGCGCGATATCGATCATTTGGCCTCCGAGCTGTCGATGCAACGCGCCAGCCCGGCATTGCAGGCCAAAGTGGGCGACAGTGTCGAACCCTACCGCGCCGTGCTCAAGCAGCTGCGCGAACGCCTGCGCGCCACACGCCAGTGGGCGCACACCGCGTTGAGCAGCAACACACCGGCACCGGCCGAGGTGTTGCAGAACAACCGCGATCTGCTGGAGCCGCTGGAACTGTGCTACCAGTCGCTGCATGAGTGCGGCATGGGCGTGATCGCCGACGGCCCGCTGCTCGATTGCCTGCGCCGGGCCGTCACCTTTGGCCTGTTCCTGGTGCGGCTGGATGTGCGCCAGGACTCCAGTCGCCATTCGGCGGCCATGACCGAAATCACCGATTACCTGGGCCTGGGCCGTTACGAAGAGTGGGACGAAGACGCACGCATCAGCTTTCTGATGAAGGAACTGGCCAACCGTCGACCGCTGCTGCCGAGCTATTTCAAACCATCGGCGGACACGGCCGAAGTGCTCAACACCTGTAAGGAAGTGGCCGCCGCGCCCGCTGCATCGCTGGGCTCGTATGTCATCTCCATGGCCGGGGCTGCGTCGGACGTGCTTGCCGTGCAATTGTTGCTTAAAGAGTCGGGCGTTCAGCGGCCGATGCGCGTGGTGCCGCTGTTCGAAACCCTGGCCGACCTGGACAACGCCGGCCCGGTGATCGAGCAACTGTTGCTGCTGCCGGGCTACCGTGCGCGCTTGCAGGGCCCGCAGGAAGTGATGATCGGCTACTCCGACTCGGCCAAGGACGCCGGCACCACCGCAGCCGCCTGGGCGCAATACCGCGCCCAGGAACGGTTGGTCGATATCTGCCGTGAGCAGCAGGTGGAATTGCTGTTGTTCCATGGTCGCGGTGGCACCGTCGGCCGTGGCGGCGGCCCGGCCCACGCGGCGATCCTGTCGCAGCCGCCGGGTTCGGTGGCGGGGCGTTTCCGTACCACTGAACAGGGCGAGATGATCCGCTTCAAGTTCGGCCTGCCGGACATTGCCGAGCAGAACCTCAACCTGTACCTGGCCGCCGTGTTGGAAGCGACGCTGCTGCCACCGCCTCCACCCGAGCCGGCCTGGCGCCACTTGATGGACGAATTGGCCGCCGATGGTGTCAGTGCTTACCGTGCCGTGGTGCGGGAAAATCCGCAATTCGTCGAGTATTTTCGCCAATCCACCCCCGAGCAGGAGCTTGGCCGTTTACCGCTGGGCAGTCGTCCGGCCAAGCGCCGCGCCGGTGGTATAGAAAGCCTGCGCGCCATCCCCTGGATCTTCGGCTGGACCCAGACCCGCCTGATGCTGCCGGCGTGGTTGGGCTGGGAAGCCGCGTTGAGCAAGGCCCTGGAACGCGGCGAGGGCGAACTGCTGGGACAGATGCGTGAGCAATGGCCGTTCTTCCGTACCCGCATTGATATGCTGGAAATGGTGCTGGCCAAGGCAGATGCCGATATCGCGCGCCTGTATGACGAGCGCCTGGTCCAGCCGGATCTGTTGCCATTGGGTGTGCACTTGCGCGACCTATTGTCGCAGGCCTGTGGCGTGGTGCTTGGCCTGACTGGCCAGTCGCAACTGCTGGCCCATAGCCCTGACACCCTGGAGTTCATCCGCCTGCGCAACACCTACCTCGACCCCTTGCACCTGTTGCAGGCTGAGTTGCTGGCACGCTCGCGCCAGCAGGAAGCGGCGCAGGACAGCCCTCTGGAACAAGCGCTGCTGGTGTCCGTGGCCGGTATTGCCGCCGGTTTACGTAATACCGGCTGAGGTTTTTTGCGTGTTCTCAACGGCTTGCAGATAAACCACAACGACCGCCCGGAACAGGGCGGTCGGCGTTTACAGGGCCGGGTTGCACTCAGGCACACCCTACCTATGACGCATGCCGGGCGCGGTTCCTGCGACTTTTGGCGGCTTGTGTGGTTAAGGCCTGCTGTGTATCTTGATCAGCCTTTGGCCGTTTGGGCGGCCCGAATCCTATTGCTACGAGCCACACTTCTACGAGATTTGCCCCAACGCGGTGAATCCGAGCGTCATCTCTATATAAAAATTGAGGAGCACATCAATGCGCGTCATTCTGCTGGGAGCTCCCGGGGCCGGTAAAGGTACTCAGGCAAAGTTCATCACTGAAAAATTCGGCATTCCACAAATCTCCACCGGCGACATGCTGCGTGCGGCCGTCAAGGCCGGCACCGAGCTGGGCCTGATCGCCAAGAGCGTGATGGACAGCGGCGGCCTGGTTTCCGATGACCTGATCATCAACCTGGTGAAGGAACGCATCAGCCAGGACGACTGCAAGAACGGTTTTCTGTTCGACGGCTTCCCACGCACCATTCCCCAGGCTGAAGCCCTGGTGAAGGCCGGCGTTGAGCTGGACGCAGTGGTCGAAATCGCCGTTGAAGACGAAGAAATCGTCCAGCGTATCGCCGGTCGTCGCGTTCACGAAGGCTCGGGCCGCGTGTACCACGTCGTCTACAACCCGCCGAAGGTTGAAGGCAAGGACGATGTCACCGGTGAAGACCTGGTGCAGCGTAAAGACGACACTGAAGAAACCGTGCGTCATCGCCTGTCGGTCTACCACTCGCAGACCAAGCCGCTGGTGGACTTCTACCAGAAGCTGTCCGCTGCCCAGGGCAAGCCGAAGTACAGCCACATCCCTGGCGTTGGCTCGGTAGAAGCCATCACTGCCAAGGTGCTGCAAGCACTGAGCTGATCCTTCGATCGGCTTGCGACACAACGGCCCGCTTGCGGGCCGTTGTTGTTTATACTGGCGCACTTTTTTTCGACTTGGACACCCACACCGATGAGCACCCTGCTGGCCCTGGACACCGCGACTGAAGCTTGCTCCGTTGCCTTGCTGCACAATGGCACCGTTACGAGCCACTACGAGGTGATCCCGCGCCTGCACGCGCAGAAGCTGTTGCCGATGATCAAGCAACTGCTGGACGAAGCGGGCACCACCCTGGCCGCCGTCGATGCCATCGCCTTTGGCCGCGGTCCGGGTGCATTTACTGGTGTGCGGATCGCCATTGGCGTTGTGCAAGGCCTGGCATTTGCGCTGGATCGCCCGGTCCTGCCGGTGTCCAACCTTGCCGTCCTGGCTCAGCGCGCATGGCGTGAGCACGGTGCTTCGCAGGTGGCAGCGGCCATTGATGCGCGGATGGATGAGGTGTACTGGGGCTGCTACCGCGAAACGGCTGGCGAAATGCGCCTGGTGGGTGTTGAGGCTGTGCAGCCACCGGAGTCGTCGGTATTGCCGGACGATGCCAGCGGCGATTGGTTCGGTGCCGGCACTGGCTGGGGTTATGGCGAGCGTATCGGCGTTCGGTTGGTTGGCCAGGACGCCGCCATGTTGCCTCACGCCGAAGACTTGTTGAGCCTTGCGCGTTTTGCTTTCGAGCGCGGTGAGGCAATTGCTGCTGATCTGGCTGCACCGGTTTATCTGCGCGATAAAGTGGCACAAACCAAAGCAGAACGCGGGATCGCGTGACATCAAAAGTGGTGGCAATTTGATGTGATCCGGCGCCAATCGTCAGAATTTGCCCCTGCTTTTAAACCTTTTTCAAATTATGTGTTCTAGTTATCACCAGAGCATTTGCGCGCTACGGATTGCGCCACTAAAATGCCATCACCGATACCGAGTTCGCATCGATGCGTATAGACGGCTTTTCCTCACAGTCCTACCCAATCAAGCGCAAGCCGCGTAAGGCAAACGTCACGGTAGACGAGTCCGTCGAAGACTCACCGGACTTCATCGAAGTCCAGCCCGATGCACAGCCCAACTCCCAGGCACGCATCAGCGGCCTTCCGGCCCGCCAACAAGATATGGTCTTCCCGCGCTCCATGAGCAAAAGCGTTGCCACCGCCCTGGCCAGCTACCTGACCACCGCCGGCTTTGTCGAATGGGATATGGAAGTGCTGGGCCTCGACATCCACATCTGATGCGCCTGCCTTACTACCTCGGTTGCCCGTCCTGGAGTGAAAACGCCTGGCGCGAGTACCTGTATCCCGCCGATGCGCGTTCCAGCGACTATCTGGCCCTCTATTCCCAAGTCTTCAACGCCGTTGAAGGCAACACTACTTTTTATGCCCGACCTTCCGTCGCTACCGTGCAGCGCTGGGCTGAAATCATGCCTGACGATTTTCGCTTCACCGCCAAATTCCCCGGTGATATCAGCCATGGCGGCGACTTGCGTGAGCAATTGCCTGCGGCCGAAAGTTTTGTCAGTTTGATGAGCCCGCTCGGTGAGCGGGTTTCGCCGTTGTGGCTGCAACTGTCGGCGAGTTTCTCGCCACAACGCCTGGCGGAACTGGCCGGTTTTATTGATGGCCTGGCGCGCCCGTTGGCCGTTGAAGTGCGTCATCCGGAGTTCTTCGCCAAGGGCGATGCCGAGCGCATGCTCAACCGCCTGTTGCGTGATCGGGGCGTCGAACGTATCTGCCTCGATCCGCGTGCGTTGTTCAGTTGCACGTCCACCTCGGCAGCGGTGCTGCATGCCCAATCCAAAAAGCCCAAGGTACCACCGCGCCCTGCAGCGCTGACCCAGTTTCCCCAGGTGCGCTTTATCGGCCATCCGGAGCTTGAGGCCAACGACCCGTTCCTGGGCCCGTGGGTGGAAAAAATTGCCGGCTGGATCGAAGAGGGCCGCACGCCCTATGTGTTTCTGCACACCTCGGACAACCGCCTCGCCGCACAACTGGCCCTGCGCTTCCACGACCAGTTGATGGCACGCCTGCCCGGTCTGCCTGCGCTGCCAACGCTGGATCGGCAACCCGAAGCCGAACAACTGGGGTTACTCTAGGGCTCCTTTTCCCGCCAGGAGTCAGTCATGGATGCCCAAACCCGACGCGCCGAAACCTTCAAGGCCTTGCACGAGCGTGACCGCGCCTTCGTGATGCCCAACCCTTGGGACGCGGGCTCCGCCGTGATGCTCGCCAGCCTCGGCTTTGAAGCCCTCGCCACCACCAGTGCGGGTTATGCGTTCAGCCTGGGGCGCCCGGATGCGGAAGGCGCGCTGTCCCTGGAAGACACCTTGCTCAATGCCGCCATGATCGCCAAGGCCACCGCACTGCCGGTGGCGGCCGACCTGGAAAACGGCTTCAGCGACACCCCCGAAGGCTGTGCCCAGACCATTCTGCGCGCGGCTGAGAGCGGCATCGTCGGCGGCTCCATCGAAGATGCCACGGGCATCGCGGCTGACCCGATCTATGCCTTCGACCTCTCCGTCGAACGTGTGCGAGCCGCCGTCGCCGCCGCGCGCAGTCTGCCATTCCCTTTCACTCTGACGGCCCGTGCGGAAAACCTCCTGCATGGTCGTCTGGATTTACCTGACACCATTCGCCGCCTGCAAGCCTACGCCGAAGCAGGTGCCGACGTGCTGTATGCGCCGGCCCTGCGCAGCGCCGAGGAGGTGTTGGCGGTGGTCAAGGCCGTGGCGCCAAAACCGGTGAATGTGTTGATGTCCGGTGGGCTGAAACTCAGCGTGGCGCAACTGAGCGCGATGGGGGTCAAGCGCATCAGTGTGGGATCGGCCATGGCGCTGGCGGCCTATGGTCAGTTCTACCGGGCGGCCCAGGAAGTCTATGAACTCGGCACCTTTACCTTCACCGAACGCTCGATGCCCTTCAGCCAAGCCAATCAGTTCTTCAAGGACTAAGCGGTGCGTTTTTTCAAAGTACTGGCCGTGTTACTGCTGCTCGGCGGCGCGATTGGCGTGGGCGTATGGCGAGGCTGGGTACCGCTGCCCGCTGAATGGAACCCCTGGGCGCCGCTGGATGTGCGCGCCAGCCCTAACCTGTTGACCCGCTACAAGCTGGGGCGTTTGCAGGAGGATCCGGCGTTGTGCGACCAGGTGCTGAAAACCTCCGGCCTGCGCGTCAGCCATCAGGCCGACACGCCCGCCGACGCCGCTTGCCCTTTGCGCAATACCTTGCGCGTGCAGGGCGCCGACGTGGCCTTGAGCAGCAGCTTTCTCGCCAGTTGCCCGTTGGCGGTGGCGTTCGCGCTGTTTGAGCGTCACAGCCTGCAACCGGCGGCGCAGGCGGTGTTCGGCCAGGCGGTCACGCGGGTCGATCATCTGGGCAGCTTCGCCTGTCGCAATATCTATGGTCGTGCCGAGGGGCGCCTCAGTCAGCATGCGTCTGCCAATGCTTTGGATATCGCCGGGTTTCGGCTGGCGGATGGGCGCAGTATCAGCGTGCTCAAGGATTGGCCGGGGGAGGGCGACAGCGCACGGTTTTTGCGTCAGGTGCGCGATAGCGCCTGTGATGATTTCAACGTGGTGTTGAGCCCGGACTACAATGCCGCGCACCGCAACCACTTCCATCTGGACATGGGGCGCTGGTGGGTCTGTCGCTGAGGCTCAGGCGGCCAGGCGCAGGTTGTTGGCGATCAATGGGCGTGCCCAGTAGTAGTCGAAGTCCAGGGCCTTTTGCTGGGCCACCAGCTCTTCAGTCGGGTACGGCGTGGCGGGCGGCGGCAGCAGGTCCAGTTCGAACTCGGCAATCGGCAAATGCAGTGGGCGAGGTTGCGGCGCCGGGCTTGGCTCGGGCAGTGGTTGGCCTGCGGTGAGCACGATGGGGCGTACCCAGCCGCTTTCGAAGTTCTGCTGGCGTTGTTGGGCGACGATTTCGTCGTCCGGGAACGGCGTCGCAGCCGGTGGCAGCAACTCGGTTTCGAATTCGGCGATCGGCAGGAACAGTGGCTCAGGCGGAGCGATTTCGGTGTCTTTCACGTCGCACTCACGCTGCGTGAGGATCTGCGACAGCAGGTCGGCGCCTTCGTGAGGTTCTACCGCTGGGTCCACCGGTGCTGGCGCCTGCACGGCGAGCGCGCCCGGCGTATCGCCAAGCTGCTCGGCCAGCGCGCGGGCGAAGAAATCCTGCCACACATGACTCACCCCGGCCAGCGCTTGAGTATTGCGCAGGCCGTAGTGGTTGTGGGTCGGCAGTACACCGATGGTTAGGGGGAGAATGTCTGACATTTTTCTCGGTCGACGCTCAGCTCTGGCAAAATACCTGACTGTTATTTTTATCGGCCGTTGTTTGCCGATCCTTAATATTTTTGAGCGTAGTGATTGATGAGCGAACAACCAGCGGCCAGCCGCATTCAGGTCGAGGCCTTGGGCGAAGGTTTCAAGGCCCGCGCCGAGCAATGGGCAGCGCTGCTTGGCTTGCCTTTACAGCTCGCGGACGCGGACTTTTCCCTGCAAGTTGGCGAGCAGGGCCTACAGCTGCAACAGCTCGGGCCTGACGCGCCAGGGCCGGTGCGGGTGGACTTTGTTGAAGGCGGTGCGGCCCATCGTCGGCTCTACGGTGGCGGCAGCGGGCAGATGATTGCCAAAGCCGTAGGCGTTGCCCAAGGCGTGCGCCCACGGGTGCTGGACGCCACGGCCGGTTTGGGCAAGGACGCGTTTGTGCTGGCCAGCCTGGGTTGCCAGATGAGCCTGATCGAGCGCCAACCGTTGATCGGTGCCTTGCTCGAAGATGGCCTGGCGCGCGGTGCAGAGGATTTTGAGGTGGCGCCGATCGTGGCGCGCATGAAGCTGCTCAAGGGCAACTCCATCGACGTGATGCTCAACTGGGAAGGCGAGCCGCCGCAGGTGATCTACCTCGACCCGATGTTTCCTCACCGTGAGAAAACCGCCTTGGTGAAGAAGGAAATGCGCCTGTTCCGCCCGCTGGTAGGCGATGACCCGGACGCACCGGCCTTGTTGGCCGCCGCCCTGGCCCTGGCCAGCCACCGTGTAGTGGTCAAGCGCCCGCGCAAGGCGCCGTGCATCGAAGGGCCAAAGCCGAGCCATGCGCTGGATGGCAAGTCCAGCCGGTATGACATCTATCCCAAGAAAGCGCTCAAGCCCTGATGTTCAAGGCCTGTAAGCCCGCATAAACAACCCCACCACCTCCTGCACATGGGCTTCGGCGGCGGTTTCACTCAGTTGCCCGCCGCAGCCATACAGCAGGCAAAAATTTGCGGTGCCCTTGAGCAGGCAGAAGAAGTGCTCGGCTGCGGTAAACGGTTTATCGATGCTCAGGGCGCCACTCTGGTCGATTTTGCTGAGCAAGCGTTCCATGCCCTGGAGCATGCGCATCGGTCCGGCGTCGAAGAAAATCCGGGAGAGTTTCACGTCCTGATTGCCGGTGGTCATCATCAGGCGGTGCAGGTTTACCGACTCCTCGCTGTTGATCAGCCGATGGAACCCCCGCGCGATATTCAGCAACACAGTCTCGACCGGCATGCCCTCAGGCAGCTCGAAGTACATCACTGGCAACTGCTCCTCGCACGTCGCCACCACGGCGGCGGTGAACAAGGTCTCTTTGTCGGTGAAGTGGCTGTAGACGGTCAGTTTAGACACGCCCGCCTCAAGGGCCACGGCATCCATGCTGGTACTGGCATAACCATTCCCCAAAAACAGGGTTTTCGCTGCCTGGAGAATTGCCTGGCGTTTTGCCATGTCCTTGGGACGCCCGGGGCTATTGGTGTTAACGCGATTGTCGGACATTTTCACCTTTAATACTGGACTGGTGAGTTTGGTATTAATAACATACTGGCCAGTATAATTATTCCTAGCTTCATTTGCGAAAGGTCCTTCAGCATGCGCAGCACTTTCCTGCCCTTTGCGTTGCCTGTCAGTCTGGTCTTCCTGTTGGCCGCCTGCGGCCATGAAGAACCGGCCCAGATCATCGTCCGTCCAGCGATGGTGGTGCAACCGCAACCGTCGGCCCAGTCGATGGACAGCTACCCCGGCGAAGTAAGGGCTCGCTACGAGCCGGACCTGGCCTTTCGCATCGGTGGCAAAGTCATTAAACGCCTGGTGGAAGAGGGGGAGCGGGTCAAAGCCAACCAACCGTTGGCGGAACTCGACCCTCAGGATGTACGCCTGCAATTGGAGGCCACCCGCGCCCAGGTCGCCGCCGCCGAGGCCAATCTGAGCCTGGTCCGTGCTGAGCGCGACCGCTACAAGACCCTGATGGACCGTCAGATGGTCAGTCGTTCCCAGTACGATAATTCCGAAAACCTCTACCGATCCGGCGAAGCGCGCCTTAAGCAGATCAAGGCCGAATTCGATGTGGCCAGCAACCAGGCCGGTTACGCCGTGCTCCGTGCCCCCCAGGACGGGGTCGTTGCCAAGCGTGCGGTGGAAGTCGGCCAAGTGGTGTCGGCTGGCCAAACCGTGTTCACACTGGCCACCGATGGCGAGCGTGAAGTGCTCATCAGCCTGCCTGAACAGGGCTTTGGTCGCTTCAAGGTCGGCCAGCCGGTAGCTGTGGAGTTGTGGAGCCAGCCCGACCAGCGTTTTACCGGACGCATTCGTGAACTGTCCCCGGCGGCCGATCCAAAATCACGCACTTTTGCCGCCCGCGTGGCGTTTACCGCAGGCAAAGTCCCGGCGGAACTTGGCCAGAGTGCCCGCGTATTCATTCAGGCCGATGGCGTTGTTGCGCTGTCGGTGCCGCTGTCTGCCCTTAGTGCGGAGAATGGGGCGTCCTACGTCTGGCGTGTGGAGCCGGACAATACCCTCAAGCGCACGCCGGTGCGCATCGGTGCCTTCGGCGAAAAAACCGTACCGGTGCTGGAAGGCTTGACGCCCACCGATTGGGTGATCGCCGCGGGCGTGCATGTGCTCCACGAGGGCCAGCAAGTGCGACCTGTGGATCGCTCCAACCGTGTCGTGAATCTGGCGGCCAAGGAGTAGTCCCCGATGGGTTTCAATCTTTCCGAATGGGCGTTGCGTAATCGCCAGATCGTACTGTTCCTGATGATCCTGCTGGCCGTTGTCGGCACGTTGTCCTACACCAAGCTGGGACAAAGTGAAGATCCGCCGTTCACTTTCAAAGCCATGGTGGTCAAGACCAACTGGCCGGGCGCTACCGCCCAGGAAGTCTCGCGCCAGGTCACCGAGCGCATCGAAAAGAAGCTGATGGAAACCGGCGAGTACGAGCGCATTGTCTCGTTCTCGCGCCCTGGTGAGTCCACGGTGACCTTCATCGCCCGCGACTCCATGCACTCGGCGCAGATTCCCGAGCTGTGGTACCAGGTGCGCAAGAAGATCAGCGACATCCGCCAGACCTTGCCGCCAGATATCCAGGGCCCGTTTTTCAATGATGAATTTGGCACCACCTTCGGCAATATCTACGCCCTGACCGGCGACGGTTTCGACTATGCCGTACTCAAGGATTACGCGGACCGCATCCAGATTCAGCTGCAACGGGTGGCGGATGTGGGCAAGGTCGAGTTGCTCGGCCTGCAGGACGAGAAGATCTGGATCGAGCTGTCCAATCTCAAACTCGCCACCCTGGGATTGCCCCTGGCCGCTGTGCAGCAGGCGTTGCAGGAGCAGAACGCGGTGTCCACCGCCGGCTTCTTTGAAACCCCGAGCGAGCGCGTGCAACTGCGCGTGTCGGGCAACTTCAAGACGGTGGAGCAGATCCGCGACTTTCCCATTCGAGTCGCCGACCGGACCTTTCGGATCGGCGACGTAGCCGACATCCACCGTGGCTTCAACGATCCACCGGCACCGCGTATGCGTTACATGGGCGCTGATGCAATCGGCCTGGCCGTGGCGATGCGCGACGGCGGCGATATCCTGGTACTGGGCAAGGCGCTCGAAGGCGAATTCGCACGTTTGCAGAAGAACCTTCCGGCTGGCATGGAGCTGCGCAAGGTGTCGGACCAACCGGCAGCGGTGAAAACCAGTGTCGGAGAATTCGTCCAGGTGTTGGCCGAGGCGCTGGCGATCGTATTGCTGGTGAGCTTCTTTTCCCTCGGCGTACGCACCGGCATGGTGGTGGCCCTTGCGATTCCGTTGGTATTGGCGATGACCTTCGCCACCATGTATTACCTCGGCATTGGTCTGCACAAGATTTCCCTTGGCGCACTGGTACTGGCGCTCGGTTTGCTGGTGGATGACGCGATCATTGCCGTGGAAATGATGGCAATCAAAATGGAGCAGGGCTACGACCGGCTCAAGGCCGCAAGTTTCGCCTGGACCAGCACCGCTTTCCCGATGCTCACCGGCACGCTGATCACGGCGGCTGGCTTCCTGCCGATTGCGACTGCGCAGTCGAGCACCGGCGAATACACCCGTTCGATCTTCCAAGTGGTCACCATCGCGTTGCTGGCCTCCTGGGTCGCCGCCGTGGTGTTCGTGCCCTACCTGGGGGAAAAACTCCTGCCGGACTTGGCGAAGATTCATGCGGCCAAACACGGCGCTGATGGCCCGGATCCCTACGGAACGCCGTTTTACCAGCGTGTAAGACGTTTGGTGGAGTGGTGCGTCAGTCGACGCAAAACGGTGATTGTGCTGACACTGCTGCTGTTTATCGGCTCGGTGGCGTTGTTCCGCTTTGTGCCGCAGCAGTTCTTCCCGGCTTCTGGCCGTCTGGAACTGATGGTCGACCTGAAACTGGCCGAAGGCGCCTCCCTGAGCAACACCGCCGATCAGGTCAAACGCCTGGAAGCCATGCTCAAAGACCATGCCGGCGTCGAGAACTACGTGGCCTACGTCGGCACCGGTTCGCCGCGTTTCTACCTGCCGCTGGACCAGCAACTGCCAGCCGCCAGCTTCGCGCAATTTGTGGTACTGGCCAACACCATCGAGGAGCGTGAAAGCCTGCGCACCTGGCTGATCGAAACCCTCAACGAACAATTCCCCGACCTGCGTTCGCGCGTCACACGCCTGGAAAACGGACCGCCCGTGGGCTACCCGGTGCAGTTTCGCGTGACCGGCGAGCACATCGAAGAAGTCCGCGCCCTTGCACGTAAAGTCGCGGCCAAGGTTCGCGAAAACACCCATGTGGTCAACGTGCACCTGGACTGGGAAGAGCCGAGCAAAATCGTCTACCTCAATATCGACCAGGATCGCGCACGCGCCCTTGGCGTGAGCACTGCCAACCTGTCGAAATTCCTGCAGAGTTCACTCACCGGCTCCAGCGTCAGCCAATACCGGGAGGACAACGAATTGATCGAGATCCTCCTGCGCGGCACCGTTCACGAGCGCACCGAACTGTCGCTGCTGCCTAGCCTGGCGGTGCCGACCGACAACGGTAAAAGCGTGGCCCTGTCCCAGATCGCCACCCTCGAATACGGATTCGAGGAAGGCATCATCTGGCACCGTAACCGCCTCCCGACAGTCACCGTGCGCGCCGACATCTACGGCAAGGACCAACCGGCGACCCTGGTTCAACAAATTCTGCCGACCCTCGCGGACATACGCGCCGAGTTGCCGGACGGGTACCTGCTGGAGGTAGGCGGCACCGTCGAAGACTCTGCGCGCGGGCAGAACTCGGTGAAGGCCGGTGTACCGCTGTTTATTGTGGTGGTGCTGACCCTGCTGATGCTGCAACTACGCAGCTTCTCACGCACGGCAATGGTGTTTCTCACGGCGCCGCTGGGCTTGATCGGCGTCACGCTGTTCCTGCTGGCGTTCCGCCAGCCCTTCGGTTTCGTGGCCATGCTGGGGACCATTGCCTTGTCGGGCATGATCATGCGCAACTCGGTGATTCTGGTGGACCAGATCGAACAAGACATCAAGGCCGGCCTGGCGCCGTGGCAGGCGATTATCGAAGCCACCGTCCGACGCTTCCGCCCGATTGTGCTGACGGCACTCGCCGCTGTACTGGCGATGATCCCGCTGTCGCGCAGTGTGTTCTTCGGGCCGATGGCGGTGGCGATCATGGGTGGGTTGATTGTGGCGACGGCGTTGACCCTATTGTTCTTGCCGGCCCTGTATGCTGCGTGGTTCCGAGTG
Organism: Pseudomonas sp. LG1E9; assembly: GCF_003290225.1. Classification (NCBI taxonomy): domain Bacteria; kingdom Pseudomonadati; phylum Pseudomonadota; class Gammaproteobacteria; order Pseudomonadales; family Pseudomonadaceae; genus Pseudomonas; species Pseudomonas sp. LG1E9. Next base: position 2,158,378 of record NZ_CP029983.1, read on the forward strand.
AGGAAGGACGTCGCGTAATCATGTTGGCCACTGTTTCTGCCCTGATGTTGTTGTTGCTTGCCCCTGGTCCGACCAACACCCTGCTATTGCGCGCAGGGGTGTTGTTCGGGTTTCGGGCTTCGTGGAAGTTGGCCTTCATCGAGTGTCTGGCCTACTTGCTACAGGTAACTCTGTGGGGCGCGGCCTTGCTCTACATCGCGGTGTATTCGCCGTGGGCGCTTAAACTGACTCAGTTGGCCGCCGGTTGTTACTTGCTTCTGGCGTCCTATCAGTTGTGGCGCCGCAAACAGGCTCCGGATGAGGCTGTCGGGGATCGGTTTTCAGGCATCTATTTTTTTTCGTTGACGGTAATGAACCCCAAAGGGTTGTTGATCGCATCTTTGATCGCCCCCGCCAATACGTTCAGCAACTGGACTGACTATATGGCGTTTATGACCCTCCTGGCCCTGGTGGTAGTGCCGATTGGAATGGCATGGATAGGCTTCGGTGCCGGGGTAGTCGGGCGCCACTCTCGCTGGTTGAGTTCACTTACGATCAATCGCGTCACTGCAATCGCCATTGGTTGTTTCGCTACTGTCCTGCTCGGCCGCGTGGCTGATTCGATCCTCCACTGACGCTATCAATCCGAAGGGGCGTCAGGCTTGCGCATTCCGCTCAGGCCCCAGGCGATGGACGCGCTGACTGGGTAGCGGCTCGTTCCAACGCATAGGCAGGAACTATTTCAACTAACGCACCACACAGAATTACCTGGCCGAAAAGTACTGGCGTTTGGAGTGCAGCGGTCTGGACTATTGTGTGAATTTAATTAGGAAGGAATGTAGATGATTCTGCCAATACTGACGTTACCGCTACAAATGATGGGGGCGATGATGGGCCTTGGTCGGTGTTGTGGAAAGAGCCAGCAGCAACCCGTGAATATCAACATCAATAACGAGAACAACAACGAGAACAACAACGTCAATTCGAACTCGTCCAGCTCGAACGGCAATACCAGTGTTTCGTATGGCTCATCCCGGCCATTGCCGCACTACCGTTTCTAGGCTGTGCATTAGAGCAAGGGGTGTTAAAAAGTACATGCAACAAAAAACGCCCGGACAAAGTCAGGGCGTTTTTTTAATCAGCTTTTATAGCGCCCCAAAGACTTTCTTCGCCAAGCTGGTCGCTGCTGCCGCCGGGTTCTTGCGAATCGTCTCTTCCTGCTGCGCAATCATCTTGAACAAACCATCCAGCGCCTGCTCGGTCACGTAGTTTTCAACGTTGGCGCTCTTGGCATCCACGGCACCGAAGGCTGCCGCCTTGCCGGCCAGCGCGTTGTACTGCTGGGCCACGCCGACCTTATCGGTGGCAGCCTTGACGATTGGCAGGAACTTGGCGCGGATCTGTTCGCGACTGCTCTTGTTCAGGTATTGGGTTGCCGAGTCCTGGCCGCCACTGAGGATGCCCTTGGCGTCGGTCACGCTCATGTTCTTCACGGCGTTGACCAGGATCGGCTGGGCCTGGGTCACGGCGGTTTCGGCCGCTTTGTTCATGCTGTCTTCCAGTTGCGTGACCTGGTCGCCCATGCCGAACATTTTCAGCTTGTCGGCGACTTTGCCGAGCTTGCCTGGCAGGCCGATTTTTACTTCGGGGTTGTTGCTGAAACCACCGGGCACACCCAGTTGTTTCACCGCGATCTGCGCGCCCTGGGTCAGGGCGTCCTTGAGACCGCCGCTGGCATCGCCCTGGGACAGGCTACTCAGGTCCAGGGCCATGGCATTGGCGCCGAACAGCAGGCCGGCGCACAGGGCAGTGAGGCGAAGGGAATTACGGAGCATGGGCGCTTCCTTATGATCTGGAGAATATCAGTGTGCGACCGCATCAACTCGCAGGCGCAGCGGCTGTGGATCCTGGCCGTTGAGCTGCACAGCGTGCCGTTCAGTGGTGATAAACAGTAGCTTGCCATCCTGTTCGATGCGAGCACTCACCGCATAACTGTGGCCCGGCTTGACCTGGGTCGGGTCGTAATTCAAGTGAAACGGCAGCGGCACCTGGCCTTTGATCGGACCTTTCTGTTCGGCAAGGATCACGGCCGGGGCGTCCATCAGGGATACGTCCTGCAGGCTGACGCTCAAGGTTGCTGTCGGCGGCAGGGCGATGCGTTGCAGGTAGAACACTTCGCCATCAAGGCTGGCCTTGGGAGCAGGGGTCATGGATTGGCAGGCTCCGAGCAGGGCGGTCAGGCCCAGGAGGATGATCTTTTTCATGGTGCGGCTCCTTGTCAGCGGCGCCAGCATCCCACTGGCGCCTTATTCAATCTAGCGGGTTTCTTCAGGCTCATCCGGTTGTTCGGCTGCGCCATCGACACGATGCAGGGCCACCTGGCGGATCGACAGGCGAATCTCGGCCGGCAACACACGTTTGGCCGCGCCTTCCGCCAGCTCACCGAGCAGATCGTGATAGCTCAATTTGCCGGCCTCGTCGCGGCGCAGCACATCTTGCTCCAGCAATGTCTGAATAAAATGTCGGAAAAGGCTCTTGTCGAAGAACTCCGGCGCATTGAGACCATGCAGGATCGACAGGCGCTGGGCCATGATCGTGCACAGGTCTTCCAGTTCTTCGGCGCTGATGCTGTTCTGGCCGCTGTTGAGCAGCAGCGAGATCGCCATGTAGAAGCGTTGCAGCGTCTGGGCGATGCTCTTGGACAGCAGCGTCAGCAGCACAAAGTGCCGCGAGCTTGGCGCCGGGCGCAGGTACACGTTGTTTTCGAAGCGCAGCAGGCCTTGTTCGACAAAGGCTTCCAGCCACTGGTCGACAACCGTGTCCAACTCTTCCAGCGACCAGCGGATAAACAGCTCCGATTGCAGGTACGGATACAGCGCGTGGGTGTAGCGCAAAATCTGTTCGCGGCTCATCCGCGAGCTGCTTTGGAAGAAGCTCGCCAGCAGCGCCGGCAGGGCAAAGATGTGCAGCACGTTGTTGCGGTAGTAGGTCATCAGGACGGCGTTCTGCTCGTCCAGATACACAATCTTGCCGAGGGCGTCACTCTGTTCCGACAGCAGGTCCATGTCCTTGACGTGCTTGATCAGCGCCAGGCCATCACCCTCGGGCAGGGTGGTGTGGGGCGAGTAAGGCACGCGGCGCAGCAGCGCCAGGTACAGGTCCAACTGGCGGGCCATGGCCTGTTCGTCGAGGGCCAGGCGTGTGGTGGACAGCAGCGCCAGGGCCACCAGGTTCACCGGGTTCACCGCCGCCGCTTCGTTCAAGTGGCGGGCCACCCGTTCGCCGAGGCGGTTGGTGGTTTCGTTGAGCCATGCCGGCTTGTAGTTCGGCCCCAGCTCCTGGGTGCGCCAGTCGGGTTGTTCGCCGTCGAGAAATTCCGCCAGCTTGATCGGCTCGCCGAAGTTGACCGCGACCTGGCCAAACCGCTGCTTGAGCGCGCCGACCACTTTGAAAATATCGAAGATCGACTCTTTCTTCTTGCTCGCGCCGCGCAGTTCGCCCAGGTAGGTGCGGCCTTCGAGCACACGCTCATAGCCGATATACACCGGCACAAACACGATCGGCATGCGCGAAGAACGCAGGAAGCTGCGCAGGGTAATCGCGAGCATCCCGGTCTTTGGCTGCAACATGCGCCCGGTGCGTGAGCGTCCGCCTTCGACGAAGTACTCCACCGGGAAACCCTTGGTGAACAGGGTATGCAGGTATTCGTTGAACACCGAGGTGTACAGCGGGTTGCCCTTGAAGGTGCGGCGCATGAAAAACGCCCCGCCACGGCGCAGCAGACTGCCGATCACCGGCATGTTCAGGTTGATGCCCGCGGCGATATGCGGCGGGGTCAGGCCGTTCTTGAACAGCAGGTAGGACAGCAGCAGGTAGTCGATATGGCTGCGGTGGCAAGGCACGTAAATCACCTCGTAGCCTTGGGCAACCTTTTGCACACCTTCGACGTTATTGACCTTGATGCCGTCGTAGATCTTGTTCCAGAACCAACTCAGCACCACTTCCAGGAAGCGGATCGCGGTGTAGGTGTAATCCGATGCGATTTCGTTGCCGTAGCGCAGGGCCAGAGCCTTGGCTTTTTCCGGGCTGATTTTTTCCCGTTCGGCTTCATCCAGAATGGCCTGGCGCACCAACGGCATATTCACCAGGCCCTTGACCAGGTTGCGGCGGTGCGACAGGTCGGGGCCGATCACGGCGGTCTTCAGGTTACGAAAGTGCACACGCAGGATGCGCTGGGCCATGCGCACGGTGCGTTCGTGCCCTTTATTGTGCTCGATCAACTCACGCAGGTTGATGGGCGCGGAGAATTGCACACGGGTCTTGCGACCCAGGATCAGGATGCTCAACAACCGACGCAGGCGGCCGGTGACGGCCCAGCTGTCGGCAAACAGCAGTTTCCAAGGGCTCGACTCGCTCGCCGGGGTTTGCCCCCAGAACACGCTGACCGGAATGATTTGTGCATTCTCTTCGGCGTGCTCGCTCAGGGTGTTGACCAGGCGGGTCAGGGTCGGCGGTGCGCCGCGCTTGTCCTGGCGGCCGAGCCAGTCCGGCTCCGGCGTGAGGTAGAAGAACGCCGCCGGCTCCATCAACGGGCCTACGGAGACTGGCAGCACCGGGCGCGGCAGGCCGGCCTTGGTGCACTCGGCATCGACCACGGCCAATTCGGTGAGAGAGGGCGATTGCAGGACGTAAAACACCGGCCGGCTGCGGTCCAGGTTGAGGGTAAGGGACGACTGGTTGATCGTCTCCGAGCGAACCCAGAGGTACAACAGTCGGCGCAAGGTGCCAAACACCAGACGGCGGAACGGGGAGCGGGTCATAGGCGAGCTGCTTGAAGTGGAAAAAACCGAGCAGGCGCTCGGGCGGGTAGTGTGCCGTATTCGCCGAAAATCGGCAAAAAAGCAGCGATGTAAACTTGAGTTGATCGCTTTTGAGCCTGTCTTATACTCGGCAGTTCAACGCAAGCGACTCAACAATAAAAAACGTACGTGGGAGTAATACAGATGGCAACGCGCGAAACCGGCAATGTGAAGTGGTTCAACGATGCAAAGGGCTATGGTTTCATTCAGCGTGAAGATGGCAAGGATGTGTTTGTGCACTACCGCGCTATTCGCGGTGATGGCCACCGTTCCCTGGCCGAGGGCCAGCAGGTGGAATACGCCGTGGTGACCGGCGAGAAGGGGTTGCAGGCGGAGGATGTGGTTGGCCTGTAGGCCCATCGCAGATCAAATGTGGGAGGGGGCAAGCCCCCCTCCCACATTTTTGACGGCATTTGCACTTCAGGTTATGCAGTTTTCCAAGTGATCTGTTCTTCACCGTCTGCGCTGATGCGAATCCAGGTGTCGGCACTTTCCTCACCTTCTTCCTCGACCCACGTCCCCGGCGCGCAGCGCACCTCGACGTTCAGTGCAGCAAATGCCGCACGGGCGCAGGCGATGTCGTCGTCCCACGGCGTCTGGTCGCTTTCCAAGTAGAGGCTGTTCCATTTGCCTACCGCTTTGGGCAACCAGGTGACCGGCACATCGCCGGCCTTGCACTTGTAGGTCTGGCCGCGCTGGACCCAGTCGGTGCACGGGCCCAACGCGGTGCCCAGCCACGCGGCGATGGCCTTGTAGTCGACGTCGGCGTCCTTCAGGTAAATCTCGATATCAGGTTGGCGCATGGATATTCCTCGTTGCGGGATTCGAAAATCCATTCGCGGATGCTTAAAAATCGGTTATTGAAGCACGAAATAGTCGTAGCGCATCGACACGGTGACCAGCAGCGGCTCAGCGGCTTCGATCACCTCGGCACGGCGCTCGGCGCTGGCGCGCCAGCCGTGGGGTGTCATGGCCAGCAGGTTGGCGCGGTCCTGGGGCTCGGCCAGACTCAAGGTGAACTCCAGCGTCTCGCTGTGGGCAAGGCTCATGCCGTCCGGCACCAGGGCCAGATGTTTGTCGTCGGTGTATTCACGCACTTCGTCATACAGGCGCTCGCGCAGTTCCATCAGGTGGCCACGTGTAGGACCGACCTTCATCAAACCGCCGCCGGGGCTGAGCAGGCGCTTGGCTTCTTGCCAATCCAATGGACTGAAAACACTGGCGAGAAACTGGCAACTGCCTGACGCCAATGGAACGCGGGCCATGCTGGCGATCAACCAGGTCAGCGCCGGGTTGCGCTTGCACGCACGCTTGACCGCTTCCCTGGAAATATCCAGCGCATAACCGTCGGCGTGGGGCAGGGCGTCGGCAATCTGCGCGGTGTAGTAACCCTCGCCACAGCCGATGTCGACCCAGCGCTGCGGCGCGCGTTCAGCGGCCAGCTCGGCCAGGCGCCTGGCCACCGGCGCGTAGTGCCCGGCGTTGAGGAAGTCGCGGCGCGCTTCGACCATCGCCAGGTTATCGCCCGGATCGCGGCTGTTCTTGTGCTGCACCGGCAACAGGTTCAGGTAACCCTGGCGAGCCCGGTCGAAACGGTGCCCGGCCGGGCACGCCACGCCGTTGTCTACCGCGTTGAGCGGGGCGCTGCAAATGGGGCAGGCAAGCATCAGGCGAGCAACTTGATCAGGGTCTGGTAGTAGATTTCGGTCAGTACATCGAGGTCGCTGGCGAGGATGCGCTCGTTGACCTGATGGATTGTCGCGTTGACCGGGCCCAGCTCGACCACTTGAGTACCGAGGGTGGCAATGAAACGGCCATCCGACGTCCCGCCGCTGGTGGACGCCTTTGTCTCGCGACCGGTAATCGCCTTGATGCTGGCGGACACCGCATCGAGCAAGGCGCCCGGTTCGGTGAGGAACGGCAGGCCCGACAGTGCCCACTCCACATGCCAGTCCAGGCCATGTTTGTCGAGGATCGCCGCCACGCGCTGCTGCAGGCCTTCGACGGTGGATTCGGTGGAGAAACGGAAGTTGAACACCGCCGTCAGGTCACCAGGAATCACGTTGGTGGCGCCGGTGCCGGAATTGAGGTTGGAAATCTGGAAGCTGGTCGGCGGGAAGAACGTGTTGCCGTCGTCCCAATGCTCGGCGGCCAATTCCGCCAGGGCCGGTGCGGCGAGGTGGATCGGGTTCTTCGCCAGGTGCGGGTAGGCCACATGACCTTGCACGCCGCGCACGGTCAGGGTCGCGCCGAGGGAACCGCGACGGCCGTTCTTGACCACATCACCGACCAGCGTCGTGCTCGACGGTTCGCCGACGATGCACCAGTCCAGGCGCTCTTTGCGCGCGGCCAGGCGCTCGATCACGGCCTTGGTGCCGTGGTGCGCCGGGCCTTCTTCGTCGCTGGTGATCAGGAAGGCCACCGAGCCCTTGTGGTCCGGGTAATCGGTGACGAAACGCTCCGCTGCCACCAGCATTGCGGCCAGGCTGCCTTTCATGTCCGCCGCGCCACGCCCGCAGAGCATGCCGTTTTCGTCGATCAGCGCGTCGAACGGATCGTTCTGCCAGGCTTGCACCGGGCCGGTCGGCACCACATCAGTGTGACCGGCGAAGCACAGCACCGGGCCATCGTGCTTGCCGTGGGTGGCCCAGAAGTTGTCCACGTCTTCAATGCGCATCGGCTCCAGCGCAAAACCGGCGTCGCCCAGACGCTGCATCATCAGCTTCTGGCAATCGGCGTCGATCGGCGTGACCGAGGGGCGACGGATCAGGTCGATGGCAAGTTGAAGGGTCGGCGAAAGGTCGGCATGGGCCGTCATGGGAAAACTCCGGAAGCGTGTATGGGCGCAGATTCAATGTGGGAGGGGGCTTGCCCCCGATGGCGGTGTATCAGCAACAAATTTAGCTGATTGACACGCTGCTATCGGGGGCAAGCCCCCTCCCACATAAGGCAATCGGTGCTTGCCTGATCCAACAAAACGGCCGTTATCTTATAGCAAAACGGCGACCAGAGGCCGCCGTTTAGTGCATTGCGCAAGTTTTTACGCCGCAGGCGCTGGCTCAGGCGCCGCTACCGGTTTGGGCAGCGACGACAGAAACGCCATGATCAACGCGGCCACATACGGCAGCGACTGCACCAGCAGCATCACCACCCAGAAGCGCATGTCGTTGCTTGGCAGGCCCTGCACCAGGTAGATCCCCAGCGCCGCGCCCCACAACAGCAGCATGATGAACATTTCTTCGCGGGCTTCGGAAATCGCCACCCAGAAGCCGTGGTTATCCGCGTTTTTCGGTGTACGAAAGAACGGAATACTGGTGGTGAAGAAGCCATACAGCACCGCTTTGGCGATGGTGTGGGACAACGCCAGGCCTGCCAGGGCCGCGCAGAATGCGTCCTTGAGGTTCACGCCCACCGCACGGCGGTACAGGAAGATGATCTTGCCCACCTTGAACACGAACAACGCCAACGGCGGGATCGCGAAAATCAGCAGCGGCGGATCGACCCGCGTTGGCACGATGATCATCGCCGCCGACCACAATAGCGCGCCGACGGTGAAGAAGATGTTCATGCCGTCCGCCACCCACGGCAACCAGCCCGCGAGGAAGTGGTAGCGCTGGCCACGGGTCAGCTCGGTGTCCTTGCCGCGCAGCAGGCTGGCGGTGTGACGCTTGATGATCTGGATCGCACCGTAGGCCCAGCGGAAACGCTGTTTCTTGAAGTCGATAAAGGTATCGGGCATCAGGCCCTTGCCGTAGCTGTCGTGGTAATACGCCGCCGACAAGCCTTTCTCGAACACCCGCAGGCCCAGTTCGGCGTCTTCGCAGATGCACCAGTCGGCCCAGCCGAGTTCTTCGAGCACCGAGCGACGGGTCATGGTCATGGTGCCGTGCTGGATGATCGCATCGCGGTCGTTACGGGTGACCATGCCGATATGGAAGAAGCCTTTGTATTCCGCGTAGCAGAGCTTCTTGAAGGTGCTTTCGTTCTGGTCGCGGTAATCCTGGGGCGACTGCACCACGGCGATTTTCGGGTCGGCGAAGTGCGGCACCATGTGCTTGAGCCAGTTCGGCGACACGCAGTAATCCGAGTCGATCACCGCGATCACTTCGGCATCCTTGGCGGTGCGCGGGATCAGGTAGTTCAGCGCGCCGCCCTTGAAGCCGGCCAGGGGCGCGACGTGGAAAAACTTGAAGCGCGGGCCGAGGGTTTCGCAGTAGTCGCGCACCGGTTCCCAAACCGCCGGGTCCTTGGTGTTGTTGTCGATGATCAGGACTTCGTAGTCCGGGTAATCGAGGGCGGCCAGGGCGTCGAGGGTCTGTTTGACCATCTCCGGCGGCTCGTTGTAGCACGGCACATGGATCGAGACTTTCGGGCGGTAGTCCGACTCCCCCTCGACCGGCAGGAATTCACGACGACGCTTGTGGGTCCAGACGGCTTCGGCCAGTTCATGGGCTTCGGTCAGCAACACGATAAACACGCCGAGGGCGCCGAGCGCCAGGAGGATGCCCACAGTGACACTGAACCAGGTGCTGTATTGCTGGCTGTAGTCGTAGCCGATCCACACCAGTACCGAGCCGCACAGGAACGCGATAAAGGTCAGGAAGGTCCGGCCGCGCTGGCGCAAGGCCGAGCCGTCGATCATCAGCAGGGTCAGGGACAGCAGTGCCAGCACCACCGAACCGATGGCCAGCACGCGCCATTGCGGGATCGCGACGACAGGCCCTTCAAAGTTGAATTTCTGCTGGCGTGCGGCGTTGAACACGCCCCAATAGGCGCCGGCAGAGCCTTCGTCGCTGACTTTCCACGGCTGGTCGAACGCTTCGATCACAAAGTAGTTGTAGCCCTGGCGATTGAGCTTGTTCACCAGCGTGCGCAGGTAAATCGCCTGGTCTGCCGGGGATGTTTCGTTACCCCCGCGCATACGTCCGTTGCTCGGCCAGCCAATTTCCGACAGTAGCAGCGGCTTTTTCGGGAAGAGTTTTTTCAGGTCTTTGGCCCGGTCCAGTACGTACTGGCCAGCCTTGTCCATGGGGATGTATTCCCAGAACGGCAGGATGTGCGCGGCGATCAGATCGACGTGCTTGGCCAGTTTCGGGTTCTTTTCCCAGATGTGCCACTGCTCGGAGGTGGTCACCGGTACTTTCACCGCAGCGCGCACCCGGTCGAGCAGCACGATCAGCGCTTCAGGGGTGATTTCTTCGCGGAACAGCGCCTCGTTGCCGACCACCACGCGCACGACACTGCGCGAGCTGTTGGCGATCTCGATGGCACGCTGGATTTCGCGCTCGTTACGCTCCAGGTCCGGGCTGATCCAGATTCCCAGGGTGACGCGCAAGCCGAACTCTTCCGCCAGCTTGGGGATATCCCCCAAGGTGCCGTCGACCGAGTAGGTACGGATGTTGTCCGTCAGCTTGCTCATGATCTCCAGGTCACGACGCATCTGCTCGTCCGTGGGGTACTGGTCTTTTTGCGGGAACTGGCCTTGCTGGAACGGCGAGTAGGAAAAACCGGAGATTTGCTCAGGCCAGTTGGGAGCAGTGACCGGGCGGTTGACCAGCGCCCAGAAGCCGGTGAACAGCGCGGCAATTGCCAGCACGATCACCAGGTTGAGTCCAAATTTACGCGATGCCATGGTTATGTCGGGTTCCAAAGGGTGTGGAACGAAAAGAGGTGTCGGCCTGCACCGAACGGCGCGCATCCTACACCGGCCTTTCCCCGAGCGTACAGCAGACAGAGAAAAGCCGGACGTTAGTCAGCAAAAGGCCATCTAAGTTCTTTACTTGTAGCTTGAAGCTTCGAACTTGTCGCTGCGTAGCCCTATAATGCGCGCCGGTTTTTGGGGTAATGGTCATGAGTACAGAAGATCCGCGGTTTGCAGGCGTCGCCCGCTTGTATGGCATTGAAGGCCTGGAACGCTTGAAAGCGGCCCATGTGGCGATCGTCGGCGTCGGCGGCGTGGGCTCCTGGGCGGCGGAAGCCATGGCCCGTTGTGGGGTAGGCGAGATTTCGCTGTTTGACCTGGACGATGTCTGCGTCAGCAACAGCAACCGCCAGTTGCACGCCCTGGACAGCACCGTGGGCAAGCCCAAGGTCGAGGTAATGGCCGAGCGCCTGCGCGGCATCAACCCGGACTGCACCGTGCACGCGGTGGCGGATTTCGTGACCCGCGACACCATGGCCGAATACATCACGCCGAATATTGATTGCGTGATCGACTGCATCGACGCCGTCAACGCCAAGGCCGCGCTGATTGCCTGGTGCAAGCGTCGCAAGATCCAGATCATCACCACCGGTGGCGCTGGTGGGCAGATTGACCCGACGCTGATCCAGGTGTGCGACCTGAACCGCACCTTCAATGATCCATTGGCGTCGAAAGTGCGCTCCACCCTGCGTCGTGACTACAATTTTTCCCGCACCGTGACCCGCCATTACAGCGTGCCGTGCGTGTTTTCTTCCGAGCAGCTGCGCTATCCCAAGCCGGACGGCAGCATCTGTTTGCAGAAAAGTTTTGTGGGTGATGGTGTGAAGCTGGACTGCGCCGGTGGGTTTGGCGCGGTGATGATGGTCACGGCCACGTTCGGTATGGTGGCGGCGACCAAGGCGGTGGACAAGATTGTGGCTGGGGTGCGTCGGCCTTCGGAGCGGGTCAAGCCCGCCTGAATCTCAGGACTTTACACAGTTCAAAATGTGGGAGGGTGCTTGCCCCCTCCCACATTCAGCTTTGTGTTCGGCTGAGTTCGCGCATCCGCTGCAGAACTGCATTCAAACCGTTGCTGCGTGACGGGGAGAGTTGGCGCGAAAGCCCAAGTTGATTGAACCACTCCGGCAGATCAACGGCCTGCAACTCAGCAGCCGACAACCCATTGACCCGCGCCAGCAGCAACGCCACCAGCCCCCGGATCATTCGCGCATCACTGCTGGCGGAAAACTGCCAATGGCCGTCGTGCAAGCGCCCCACCAACCACACCTGGCTTTCGCATCCGTGCACAAGATTGGCGTCGACCTTCTCTTCATCGGCCAAGGCGGGAAGGCGTTCTCCCCACTGCATCAACATCCGCGCGCGTTGTTCCCAACTTCCTGCGGCCTGGAAGGCTTCCAAGGCGGCAATCGCATCCACGGGCAAACTCATCGCAACATGTCCAGTGCCTGATCCAGCGCTTCAAAAAAGCGCTCAAGATCGTCGGAATCGTTGTACAGCGCCAGGGAAACGCGGATCGCTCCTGACAGTTGCATCGCCTTGAGCAGCGGCATAGCGCAATGATGGCCGGCGCGTACCGCAATGCCTTGCTCGGTCAGCAGGTGCGCGAGGTCGGCGTTGTGCACGCCCTCGACCACAAAGCTGACCAGCGCCACCTGCGGCGAGCCCAGCACCCGCACGCCGTTGCGCGCCTTCAGGCCGTGCAACAGGTAGTCATGCAAGGCCGCTTCATGGGCGATGACCGCTTGCGGGTCCAGGGAACTCAGGTAATCCAGGCTGGCGCCCAGGCCGATCACGCTGGCAATCGGCGGAGTACCCGCCTCGAAGCCCAGCGGCGCGGGGCGAAAGCTCGCGCTGTGGTAGTCCGCCTGCTGCACCATCTCCCCGCCGAACTGCCAGTGGCGCAGGTGATGCAGGGCTTCGTTGCGGCTATAGAGCACGCCGACGCCGTCCGGGCCGTAAAGTTTGTGGCTGGAGAAAACATAAAAGTCGCATCCCAGCGCTTGCACGTCATGGCGACCGTGGACGATGCCTTGGGCGCCGTCGACCACGGTCAGGGCGCCGTGGGGCTGCGCCAAAGCCAGCAAGGCTTGCAGCGGTTGCCAGGCGCCAAGCACGTTGGACAACTGGCTCACTGCCAGCAGGCGCGTGCGTGGGCCGATCAACTCGGCGGCGGCGTGCAGGTCGATCACGCCGTCATCACTGAGTGGCAATACCACCAGCGTGAGCGCGCGACGTTTGGCCAGTTGCTGCCAGGGCAGCAGGTTGGCGTGGTGTTCCAGGGCGCTGATGACAATCTCATCGCCCGCACTGAATAAGTGCTCAAGGCCGTAGGCCAGGAGGTTCAGCGCAGAGGTAGCGCCGTGGGTAAAAACGATTTGCCCGGTGTCACCTGCATTCAACAATTGCGCAACTTTGCTGCGACTGTCCTCGAAGGCCTGGGTCGCGTGGGCGCCCGGTAAATGCTGGGCACGGTGCACATTGGCTGCGCCGTTGGCGTAGTAATGGCTGATGGCATCCAATAAGGCTTGGGGTTTTTGCGTCGTAGCGGCGTTGTCCAGATAGGTCTGGTCTTGCCGTTGCAGGGTGGCAATGGCCGGAAAATCGGCGCGCCAGGGGGAGGGCACAAGCATGGTGGTCAAGACTCGTATAAGCGAGCCCCAGGATCGGGGCCCGCTAGTGGCATCGAGTGGCTGCTTAGTTGTGAGCGTGCAGCGCTTCGTTCAGTTCGATGGCCGATTTGTGGGTTTTGCACTCCACGGCACCCGTCTCGGAATTGCGGCGGAACAGCAGGTCCGGTTGACCGGCCAATTCACGTGCCTTGACCACTTTGACCAATTGGTTCTGCTCATCCAGCAGCGCAACCTTGGTCCCGGCAGTCACATACAAGCCCGATTCCACGGTGTTGCGGTCGCCCAACGGGATACCGATACCGGCGTTGGCGCCGATCAGGCAGCCTTCGCCAACCTTGATCACGATATTGCCGCCGCCCGACAGGGTGCCCATGGTGGAGCAGCCGCCGCCCAGGTCCGAGCCCTTGCCGACGAACACGCCTGCCGACACGCGGCCTTCGATCATGCCCGGGCCTTCAGTGCCGGCGTTGAAGTTGACGAAACCTTCGTGCATCACCGTGGTGCCTTCGCCCACGTAGGCGCCCAGGCGGATACGTGCCGCGTCAGCGATACGCACGCCGGCCGGAACCACGTAGTCGGTCATTTTCGGGAATTTGTCCACCGAGAACACTTCCAGCAGCTCGCCACGCAGGCGTGCTTCCAGTTGGCGTTCGGCCAGTTCGCCGATGTCGATCGCGCCCTGGCTGGTCCAGGCCACGTTCGGCAGCTGCGGGAACACGCCAGCCAGGCTCAGGCCGTGGGGCTTGACCAGACGGTGGGACAGCAAGTGCAGTTTGAGGTAGGCCTCAGGCGTGGAGGTCAGTGCGGCGTCTTCGGCCAGCAGGGTGGCGACCAGCGGCGTGTGGCTTTCCGCCAGGCGGCTCAGCAGAGCGGCTTGGGTGGCGTCGACGCCCTTGAGCGCGTCGGCCAGTTGCAGCGCCTGGGTCACAGTGAAGGTGATCGCCTGGTTACCTTCGGTGTAACCGAGGATCGGCGCGATGGCCGCGACGATTTCAGCCGATGGATTAAGCAGCGGTTGTGCGTAAAACACTTCCAGCCAAGCACCTTGGCGGTTCTGAGTGCCAACGCCGAAGCCCAGGCTGAACAGGGAATGGGACATGCTGTTACCTCTACAAAAATGGAAGGGCTGGCCTACTTGAGGGCCGCCGAATAACTATCTGGCTTGAAGCCAATCAGGGTTCTGTCACCGAGATCAAGCACCGGGCGCTTGATCATCGAAGGTTGCGCGAGCATCAATTCAATGGCTTTCGACTGATCGAGATCGGCTTTGCGTTCGTCTTCGAGTTTGCGAAAGGTGGTGCCCGCACGGTTCAAAACCACCTGCCAACCGTGCTCGTCGCACCATTGGGTCAAGTGTTCGCGGTCGATACCGGCCGTTTTGTAGTCGTGGAACTCATAGTTCACAGCGTGCTCATCGAGCCAGGTGCGCGCCTTTTTCATGGTGTCGCAGGCTTTGATGCCGAAAAGGTGCAACGTTTTGCTTGAAGCGGTCAAGGAATTGCCCCCTTTTAGGATGCTCAAAACGAAAGGTCCGGGATTATGCCACGACCAGCGGGTTTGGGTGCCGGTCGTCCTGCGCTGTGCGACTTTTGTGCAAAAGCCAGCGCGTAACATAGCCGGTTAATATGGCACTTCAGTGGCCAGTTGTTGCCTGATGTGTGTCGTTGCAAGTCGATTGTCCGGGAAAACCGCGTTAGGCAAACCGCCTACACCGTTCTTATTCATTTCCCGGCCTGCACCAGGATTACGGCATTCGGACGAAGCTATCACGACTATCAAAGTATCGAGCTGGGGTTTATGAGTGTGCCTCATGAGCCCTTGCCGATTTACCCGTCTAGTCCATATTCGCCAGCGCGCTTACTGTTCTGCCAACGTTAAATGTCGGGAGATCGAAATGCACAAGCGCGCGCTCGGAACCAGTTCACTTGAAGTCTGCGCCTTGGGTTTAGGCTGCATGGGCTTGAGCCATGGCTACGGCCCCGCTACGGACACCCAACAAGCTATCTCATTGATGGCGGCAAATCCCCATGGAGCCGGCGGATCTGGCCGCGCACAACTGCATTAATCTGCGTCTCCCGACTCATGGGAGCCTCATGCAGTGGGATTTCGAGAAGAACGGTCACGAACTCAAGGCACGCGTAGAAGGGCAATGGACATTCAACAGCAGCGTGCCAATTTTGCGTGCGGCTGTGGCGGGATGTGGTTTGGCGTTTCTTCCAGAAGACATGGTGGCCAA
This sequence comes from Pseudomonas sp. LG1E9, assembly GCF_003290225.1. Lineage (NCBI taxonomy): Bacteria > Pseudomonadati > Pseudomonadota > Gammaproteobacteria > Pseudomonadales > Pseudomonadaceae > Pseudomonas > Pseudomonas sp. LG1E9. Next base: position 2,173,783 of record NZ_CP029983.1, read on the forward strand.
CGAACTTGCGGAGGGCAGTCTCGTGCGGGTTCTGGAAGATTGGTGCCAGCCGTTCGCGGGCTACCATCTTTACTATCCGAATCGACGTGAGCATTCATCCGCATTTGGCGTTGTGGTTGACGCATTAGTTTATAAACAATGAGCGATGGGCAGAGGGCGCCTATTGTGGCAGCGCAAGCTTCGGCTCAAAGCCCTGCGTGCGCAACGCCTTGAGTTAAGCAGTCTGAGTCGGCATCACGAAATCGCGGACGATGTATTGCGGGAGGCATTGGCGGAGCTTGATATGAGTGAGGCGAACCTGGGATTGAGAAAGTAGCGTCTTCGCCGTTATTGGGCCTGGGGTAGGTTTTTTTCGCCCAGGCAATGTCCCCCGCACTGAGTGTCGAGCCTCCTGAGTGGTACACGTTGCTAGTGGTCAAGCCGGGGTCGATGGCGTAATGCATGATCGAGTCTGGATCGTAGGGCAAAAAATCGTAGGACTCGCTGCGCGGTAGCGGTAGAAAGTTGGTTTGCTGATCGGGTTGTGGGTAGTTCAGGTCAAGAACAGCGTGATCCCATTGGACATTGGCATCGGGATGTTGATGCGCGTGGTGTGCGCCCAGCATGTGCCCGAACTCATGCAGCACGGTTTGGTTGAATGACGGTAACGTATGATCTCTCGGCAGGCTCATCGTTGGGGCGCCATACAAAGCACGTTGAGCGTCGTTACCTATCCGTGAGGAGCCGCCCGCGTCGCCTACCATGTTCTGCGTAATTTTAGCGTCGCCCTCGTCGCCCGATACGAACTCGAACGTGAGGTTGATATGGGTTGACCACTCGTTGGCGGCGTTTTTGACTGCCCGCACATAGGGGTCATCCATCGGGTAATCGTACATCGCGATCTTGATAGTGCTGTTTTGCGGCCAGTATTTAGCGGGTTCACCCACGTTGCGTCGACTTCTGGAAAGGCGTTCGGGTTGATCGACGCGGTCGTTCGAGCGATCAGTGGGGGGAGGGGAGCAGGGGGTAAAAACGGTGGCTGAGATCATGGCTTTTTCCCGTTGGAGTCAGTGACGAATCTGTTGACTGATTTGTCCTGAACGCAGGGGAAGTTCCAGCATGGAGTGTATGCAATGTTTAACTTGGCCCGTGATATCTGTCAGATACCACGGGCCATAGCGTTTATTTTCGGCGGTTAATGAACGCCCGGATCCGCTCAGCCGCTTCCACACACTCCGCCAACGGCGCAACCAACGCCAGGCGCACACGGCCGGCCCCAGGGTTGAAGCCATCGACTTCCCGCGACAGGTACGAGCCCGGCACCACGGTCACGTGCTCTTGCACGAACAAATCCCGGCAGAACGCGGCATCGTCGCCATTCACATTCGGCCACAGGTAGAAACCACCATCGGGGTGTTGCACATCGAGCACCGGCTTGAGAATCGCCAGCACAGCGTTGAATTTCTCGCGATACAAGTCACGATTGGCCAGCACGTGGGCTTCGTCCTGCCAGGCCGCGATGCTGGCCAGTTGCGTTTGTACCGGCATCGCGCAGCCATGATAGGTGCGGTACAGCAGGAAGGCCTTGAGGATGTCCGCGTCGCCGGCCACAAAACCGGAGCGCAGGCCCGGCAGGTTGGAGCGTTTGGACAGGCTGTGGAACACCACGCAGCGCTTGAAGTCCTGGCGGCCCAGTTCGACACAGGCGCTCAGCAGGCCCGGCGGCGGGGTCTGTTCGTCGAAGTACAGCTCGCTATAGCACTCGTCGGCGGCGATGACGAAGTCGTATTCGTCGGCCAGGGCGATCAGCTTTTTCAGGGTCTCGACCGGGATAAGCGCGCCGGTCGGGTTACCGGGGGAGCACAGGAACAGGATCTGGCAGCGTTTCCAGATGTCCGGCGTCACAGCGTCGAAGTCCGGGTTGAAGCCGTTCTCATCCAGGCATGGCAGGTAATGCGGCTTGGCCCCGGCCAGGAACGCGGCGCCTTCGTAGATCTGGTAGAACGGGTTCGGGCTGACGACCAGAGCATCGTCGCCACGGTTGACCACGGTCTGGGTGAAGGCGAACAGCGCCTCGCGGGTGCCGTTGACCGGCAGGATATTGCGCGCCGGGTCGAGCCAGCCCTTGGGCACGTTGAAGCGACGTTCACACCAGGCGCCGATGGCCTCGCGCAGCGCCGGGATGCCCAGGGTAGTAGGGTACACCGCCATCTGGTCGAGGTTGCTGCTCAGTGCCTCGGCCACGAAGGTCGGGGATTTGTGCTTGGGCTCGCCGATGGACAGCGCAATCGGGCGCTTGTCCGGGTTCGGCGTGACGCTGCCCAGCAGTGCGCGCAGTTTCTCGAACGGGTAGGGTTGCAGCTGGTTCAGGGCGTTGTTCATGGGAATCTCGTGCAAGGCGTTAAAAACTGGAATGAGGTTTAGATCGTCAGGCGCGTCAGCTCGACACCGGGTTCCTGAGTCACGCTCAACTGCTGCACGATGGCTTCCTGCAACCGCAGGCACAGCTCAGGATCGGACAGTGGCTGGTTGTCGGCGTCGGTAATAAAGAACACGTCTTCCACGCGCTCGCCGAGAGTCGCAATCTTGGCGTTCTGCAATGACAGGTCGAACTCCAGGAAGATCCCGCCTATACGTGCCAGCAGGCCCGGGCGGTCCGGCGCGCTGAGTTCCAGCACGGTGACCGGGCGCTGCGCGTCGTTGGAGATGGTCACCTGGGGCGCAAATGCAAAGTGCTTGAGCTGGCGCGGCACCCGGCGCTGGATGATGGTCGGGTAGTCGTCCGGGTTGCGCAGGGCCTCGGTGAGGCCTTCGCGGATCTTTTTCACCCGCGCCGGGTTGTCGCCGATGGACTCGCCTTCGGTGTCGAGCACGATATAGGTGTCGAGGGTGAACTGGCTGCTGGAAGTGATCACCCGGGCATCGTGGATGTTCAGGTTGAGCTGGTCCATGGCCGCCACGGTCACGGCGAAGAAGTCGTGCTGGTCGGGCGCATAGATGAAAATCTGCGTGCCGCCTTCGAATTCGCGCTGGGTGGTTTCCTTGATCAGTACCAGCGGGCCGCCATCGGCGGGCTGCTGCAGGATCGCGTCAGTGTGCCAGGCTACATCGCCGGCAGTGTGGCGCAGGAAGTAATCATCACCCAATTGCGACCACAGCTGCTCGACGTCGTCCGGGTCGTTGCCGCCGCGCACCAGGATATCCAGCGCCGCGCTTTGGGTGCGGCGGATCTGCTCTTCGCGGTCCACCGGGTTTTCCAGGCCACGGCGCAGCGCACGCTTGGTCTCGGTGTACAGCTGGCGCAACAGGCTGGCGCGCCACGAGTTCCAAAGCGTCGGGTTGGTGGCGTTGATGTCGGAGACGGTCAGCACGTACAGGTAGTCGAGGCGGGTTTCATCGCCGACCGCCTGTGCGAAGTCATGGATCACCTGCGGGTCGGACAAGTCCTTGCGCTGGGCCGTGGTCGACATGACCAGATGGTTCTGCACCAACCAGACGATCAGGCGGCTGTCCCATTGCGGCAGTTGGTGGCGCTGGCAGAAGGCCTCCGCGTCGACCGCGCCGACTTCGGAGTGGTCGCCATGCCGGCCCTTGCCGATGTCGTGGTACAGGCCGGCCAGGTAGATCAGTTCCGGCTTGGGCAGCTTGGCCATGAGCTTACTGGCCAGCGGGAATTTCTCCGACACTTGGGTGTACTGCAGCTTACGCAGGTGCTTGATCAGGTTCAGGGTGTGCGCATCCACCGTATAGATGTGGAACAGGTCGTGCTGCATCTGCCCGACGATAAAACCGAACTCCGGCAGATAGCGCCCGAGAATGCCGTAGCGGTTCATGCGACGCAGATTGCGATGGATACCGATCTTGCACTTGAACAGCTCGATAAACAGGCTGGTGTTGCGGATGTCATTGCGGAAATCATCGTCGATCAGGTGACGGTTTTCCCGTAGCAGGCGGATGGTGTCGGCGCGCACACCTTTGATTTCCGGCTGCTGGGCCATCAATACGAAGATTTCCAGCATGGCGAACGGGGTGCGGCGGAACACGTTGTCGTTGCGTGCCTCGATATAGCCGTCGTGCAGTTGGAAGCGCGAATTGATTGGCTGCGGCGGTGCTTCGTCTTCGGGGGCGAGGATCACTTCTTCGAAGTGCTGGATGATCAGGTCGCTGAGCTGGGCAATGCTCATGACCACCCGGTAGTACTGCTGCATGAAGCTTTCAATGCTGGTCTTGGCGTCTTCGCCTTCAAAGCCCAGCAGGGTGGCGATGGAGCGTTGATGGTCGAACAGCAGGCGGTCTTCGGAGCGGCCGGCGAGCATGTGCAGGGCGTAGCGCACTTTCCAGATGAATTCCTGGGATGAGGCCAACAGGGCGTTTTCGCTTTCTACCAGAAAGCCTTCGCCAGCCAGGGCGCGCAGGTTCAGGGTGCCGTACTGGCGACGGGCTACCCACAAAATCGTCTGGATGTCGCGCAGCCCGCCCGGCGAGCCTTTGACGTTGGGTTCCAGGTTGTATTCAGTGTCGTTGTACTTGTGGTGCCGGGTCTTCTGCTCGGCGCGCTTGGCCAGGAAGAACTCCTTGCTCGGCCACATATGCGCGGTGCTGGTGACTTCCAGCATGCGCTGGCGCAGGCGCTCGGGGCCCGCGATGGTGCGGCTTTCCATCAGGTTGGTGATTACGGTGAGGTCGGCGCGGGCCTCTTCGGCGCATTCGTCCACCGAGCGCACACTCTGGCCGACTTCAAGGCCGATGTCCCACAGCAGCGTCAGAAAACGCTCGATGGAATCGCGAAAGGTCTCATGGTCGGCGCTGTCCAGCAGGATCAGCAGGTCGATGTCGGAGTAGGGGTGCAGTTCGCCACGGCCATAGCCGCCGACGGCCACCAGGGCGATATCGGCGTCTTCACTCCAGTTGAACTGTTCCCAGGCCTTTTGCAGGATGTTGTCGACGAACCAGGCGCGGTCCTCGATCAGTCGGCGGATGTCCCGGCCGCTGCGAAAGCGCTCATCGAGCACCTCGCGGGCCTGGCGGATCGCTTTCTTGAAAGCGGCGATGGGGCTTGCCTTCAGGGCCAGTTCGGCCTGGAACTGGCCACGGTCGAAGAGTTCGGGATCCACCTGGGGCATCGATCGGCTTTCCTTTCTATCTATAGTCAGTCACAACACGCTGTGGGAAAACCTGGGCAACCTTCAAGCCGAAATGCGAGGGATCGTGTCGTCGGCGCGCAGGGTGAAGATCTCGTAGCCGGTTTCGGTGACCAGCAGGGTGTGTTCCCACTGGGCCGAGAGCTTGCGGTCCTTGGTGATGGCGGTCCAGCCGTCGCCCAGCACCTTGGTGTCCGCCTTGCCCTGGTTGATCATCGGCTCGATGGTAAAGGTCATGCCTGCCTTGAGCTCCATGCCGGTGCCGGCGCGGCCGTAGTGCAGGATCTGCGGTTCTTCATGGAATACGGTGCCGATGCCGTGGCCACAGAAATCACGTACCACCGAGAAACCGTTCTTTTCAGCGTGTTTCTGGATCACTTCACCGATATCGCCCAGGCGGCAGCCGGGCTTGACGATTTCGATGGCCTTGTACATGCATTCCTGGGTGACCTGGGACAGGCGCTCGGCCCAGACCGGCACGTTGCCGACGTGGAACATGCGGCTGGTGTCGCCGAAGTAGCGGTCCTTGATCACGGTGACGTCGATGTTAAGGGTGTCGCCGTCTTTCAGGGGTTTGTCGCACGGGATGCCGTGGCAGACCACGTGGTTGATCGAGGTGCAGATCGACTTGGGGAAGCCCTTGTAGTTGAGCGGGGCAGGGATAGCCTTCTGCACGTTGACGATGTAGTCGTGGCAGATCCGGTTCAGTTCTTCGGTGGTGACGCCGGGCTTGACGTGTTCAGCGATCATTTCCAGTACGTCGGCAGCCAATTTACCGGCAATGCGCATGCCGGCGATGTCTTCGGCGGTTTTCAAACTAACAGTCATACAGGCTCTCTCTAGCGCGGCGCGCTGAAATCAATACGGTTTACGGGCGCGCGACAAAAGGTTACAGAATTCGCACAAGCCCCAAAAAACGCGATTCTAACAGACGCGGGCGGCAAATCATGAGCCCCTGACGATCGCTTCTATCTATGAGGTGGGGCTATATCCGCTCTATTCAAAGGATTGCGCATCACTCGCGCACGCCAAATGTGATTGCGGGTTCCGTTTTCGCCCTTCGTGTGGTATAAAATGCGCCGCTTTCCGGGGATGCCCCGAAGAGCTTAAATCCACACACGTGTCGACACGATGACCTGGGTGCCGGAGGCCTTGATGCCGCTGGTTGGTCATTGGGATACGTGGAGGCCAAACCCGACTTATTAAGGAACTATCATGTCCCAAGTCAACATGCGCGATATGCTGAAGGCCGGTGTGCACTTCGGTCACCAGACCCGTTACTGGAACCCGAAAATGGGTAAATACATTTTCGGCGCGCGTAACAAGATCCACATCATCAACCTTGAAAAAACCCTGCCAATGTTCAACGAAGCTCTGACTTTCGTAGAGCGCCTGGCCCAGGGCAAAAACAAGATTCTGTTCGTCGGCACCAAGCGTTCCGCTGGCAAGATCGTTGCTGAAGAAGCAGCACGTTGCGGTTCGCCGTACGTCGATCACCGCTGGTTGGGCGGCATGCTGACCAACTTCAAAACCATCCGTGCTTCCATCAAGCGTCTGCGTGACCTTGAAGTGCAAGCCGAAGACGGTACTTTCGCCAAGCTGACCAAGAAAGAAGCGCTGATGCGCTCCCGTGACCTGGAAAAGCTCGATCGTTCTCTGGGTGGTATCAAGGACATGGGCGGTCTGCCTGACGCACTGTTCGTTATCGACGTTGATCACGAGCGCATCGCGATCACCGAAGCCAACAAGCTGGGCATCCCTGTTATCGGCGTAGTCGATACCAACAGCAGCCCGGAAGGCGTTGACTACATCATCCCAGGCAACGATGACGCAATCCGCGCTATCCAGCTGTACATGGGTTCGATGGCTGACGCTGTAATCCGTGGTCGTAACCACGTTGCTGGTGGTACCGAGCAGTTCGTTGAAGAAGCTCCGGTAGCCGCAGCTGAGTAATTGACGCCCTGGCGTTGACTCAGTAAGCAAAAAGGGGGCTTGGCCCCCTTTTTGCCACCTCGAAAACCATTTGTGAGCGGCGCAGCTACATCATCTGTAACGTGCAGCGGCCTACAAGGGTGGTTCGGGAAGAATTGATCCCCCGTTCGATCGGGTGGAATGGTTGAAAACCTATCCAAGAGGAATTTGAAAATGGCAGCAATTACTGCAGCGTTGGTTAAAGAACTGCGTGAGCGTACCGGCGAAGGCATGATGGATTGCAAGAAAGCCCTGGAAAAGGCTGACGGCGACATCGAAAAAGCCATTGATGACATGCGTGCTTCCGGCGCCATCAAGGCTGCCAAGAAAGCAGGCAACGTAGCTGCTGAAGGCGCTATCGCTCTGAAAGAAGACGGCAAATCTGCCGTTCTGCTGGAAGTGAACTCGCAGACCGACTTCCTGGCTCTGCAGGACGACTTCAAGGCATTTGTTGCTGCCAGCGTTGAAAAAGCGTTCGCCGACAAACTGACTGACGTCGCTCCGTTGATCGAGGCTCAAGAAGCTGCTCGCCTGGTACTGGTCGGCAAGGTTGGCGAAAACGTCAACATCCGTCGCCTGGTACGCGTTGAAGGTGATGTTGTTGGCGGTTACCTGCACGGCAACAAGATCGGTGTTGCAGTTGTCCTGAAAGGCGGCAACGTTGAACTGGCCAAAGACATCGCTATGCACGTAGCGGCCAGCAACCCTGAGTTCCTGCTGCCTTCGGAAGTTTCTGCCGAAGCCATCGAGCGCGAAAAAGCTGTGTTCCTGCAGCTGAACGAAGAAAAAATCAAAGGCAAGCCAGAAAACATTGTTGAGAACATGGTCAAAGGCCGTATCAGCAAGTTCCTGGCTGAAGCAAGCCTGGTTGAGCAGGCGTTCGTCAAGAACCCTGAAATCAAGGTTGGCGAACTGGCTAAGAAAGCCGGTGCTGAAATCGTTTCCTTCACTTACTTCAAAGTAGGCGAAGGCATCGAGAAGCCGGTCGACAACTTCGCTGAAGAAGTTGCTGCCCAGCTGGCTGCCGCCAAGCAATAAGACAGTTTTCAACTGTCGCCCGAAAGAGGCTGCCCGCTCACGCGCGCAGCCTCTTTTCAAATGGGCAGGCCGAATTTATTTGGCTTACCCTCGGAACTGGCTTACAAAGCCGTGTTCCGATGGCGCTGTGACAGCGTCCAGCTAGAGTGAACGCAAGCCGTAAACGGCTCGCCAAGAATTTTTAAAAATACGCCGCAGGAGAGATTCGCAATGGCTCAGCAGGGCAGTGGTTATCAGGCTCGCTATAAACGCATTCTACTCAAGCTCAGCGGCGAGGCCCTGATGGGCTCGGAAGAGTTCGGGATTGATCCCAAGGTGCTCGACCGCATGGCGCTGGAAGTCGGCCAATTGGTCGGCATCGGCGTACAAGTCGGCCTGGTGATCGGTGGCGGTAACCTGTTCCGTGGCGCGGCACTGAGTGCGGCCGGTATGGATCGGGTCACTGGCGACCACATGGGCATGCTGGCCACTGTGATGAACGCCCTGGCGATGCGTGATGCCCTGGAGCGTGCCAATATCTCGGCTATCGTGATGTCGGCTATTTCCATGGTAGGCGTGACCGATCACTATGATCGCCGCAAAGCCATGCGCCATTTGAACTCAAAAGAAGTGGTGATCTTCGCCGCCGGTACCGGTAACCCGTTCTTTACCACTGATTCCGCGGCGTGCTTGCGTGCCATTGAAATCGATGCTGATGTGGTACTGAAGGCGACCAAGGTAGATGGTGTGTACACCGCAGACCCATTCAAAGACCCGCATGCCGAGAAGTTCGATCATCTGACCTACGATGAAGTGCTGGATCGCAAGCTGGGTGTGATGGATCTGACGGCTATTTGCCTGTGCCGCGACCACAAGATGCCGCTGCGCGTATTTAATATGAACAAGCCCGGCGCCCTGCTGAATATCGTACACGGCGGCGCAGAAGGGACTCTGATCGAGGAAGGCCAACAATGATCAACGAAATCAAGAAAGACGCTCAAGAGCGTATGCAGAAATCCCTGGACTCCCTGAACCATGCATTTGGCCAGATTCGTACCGGCAAGGCGCACCCGAGCATCCTGGGTAGCGTGATGGTCCCGTACTACGGCACCGACACCTCCATCACTCAGGTGGCCAACATCACCGTCAAGGACTCGCGCACCCTGCAAGTCGTGGCCTTCGAGCGCAACATGCTCGGTGCTGTCGACAAGGCAATCCAGAGCGCGGGCCTGAACCTCAACCCGACCAACCTGGGTGAGTTGCTGTTGATCTCCATGCCAGCCCTGACTGAGGAAACCCGCAAGGGCTTCACCAAGCAGGCGCGTAGCGCAGCTGAAGATGCACGCGTTGCTGTGCGTAACATCCGTCGCGATGCTTTGGGTGACCTGAAGAAGTTGGTCAAGGACAAGGAAATCAGCGAAGACGAAGAGCGTCGCGCCGTTGCCGATATCGATAAGCTGACCAAGGACGCCGAGGCCCAGATCACCAAGGCTACCGACGATAAAGAAAAGGACCTGATGGCCGTATAAGGGGTCAGGACGCCTTCATGGAAAAGACCAAGCAGACTGTACCCTCTGTGGTGCCGCGCCATGTCGCGATCATCATGGATGGGAATAATCGCTGGGCGAAGAAACGCTTTATGCCCGGTGTCGCCGGGCATAAAGCGGGTGTTGATGCGGTGCGGGCTGTGATTGAGGTGTGTGCCGAGGCCAAGGTCGAGGTGTTGACCTTGTTCGCCTTTTCCAGTGAAAACTGGCAGCGGCCTGCCGAAGAGGTCAGCGCCTTGATGGATCTGTTCTTCAAGGCGTTGCGTCGTGAGGCCAAGCGTCTTAACGACAACAATATCAGCCTGCGCATCATCGGTGATCGCTCGCGCTTCCACCCGGAACTGCAGGCGGCCATGCGCGAAGCCGAGGCCATCACGGCTGGCGCCAACCGTTTTGTGTTGCAGATCGCAGCCAATTACGGCGGCCAGTGGGACATCGCCCAAGCTGCGCAGCGGCTGGCTCGCGAAGTGCAGGCCGGTCATCTGCGGCCGGACGACATCACGCCTGAGCTGTTGCAAACCTGCCTGGTGACCGGCGACCTGCCGTTGCCAGACTTGTGCATCCGTACCGGCGGCGAGCATCGCATCAGCAACTTCCTCTTGTGGCAGTTGGCCTACACCGAGCTGTACTTCTCCGACCTGTTCTGGCCGGACTTCAAACACGATGCCATGCGCACCGCGCTGGCCGATTTCGCTTCCCGCCAACGTCGCTTCGGTAAAACGAGCGAGCAGGTCGAAGCTGGAGCCCGGGTTTAAATGCTTAAACAACGAATCATCACAGCACTGATCCTGTTGCCGATCGCCTTGTGTGGGTTTTTCCTGCTCGACGGTTCCGGTTTTGCCCTGTTTATTGGCCTGGTTGTAACCCTTGGTGCCTGGGAATGGGCGCGATTGGCAGGGTTCAACGCACAGTTGCCACGCGTGGCGTATGCCGCAGTGGTGGCGGTGTTGCTGTTTCTCATGCATACCCTGTCGAGCATCATCGTCCCTTGGGTGCTGGGCGCTGCGGTACTGTGGTGGGCGCTTGCGACCTATCTGGTGCTGACGTTCCCGCGCAGCAGTGGGCATTGGTCCAGTGTGGCCAGCAAGTTGGTGATTGGCTTGTTGATTCTGTTGCCTGCCTGGCAAGGGTTGGTGGAGATCAAGAATGCGCCGATGGGCAATTGGCTGATCATGGCGGTGATGGTGCTGGTGTGGGGCGCGGATATCGGCGCCTACTTCTCGGGTCGGGCATTCGGCAAGCGCAAGCTGGCGCCGGCGGTCAGTCCGGGCAAGAGTTGGGAAGGGGTGTACGGCGGTCTGGCATTGACCCTGCTGATCACCTTGGTGGTCGGCGTTGTGCGGGATTGGTCGGTCACGGACATCTTCCTCGCCCTGCTGGGCACGGCCATCGTCGTCTTTATTTCGGTTGTGGGCGATCTCACCGAAAGCATGTTCAAGCGCCAGGCCGGGATCAAGGACAGCAGTAACCTGCTGCCGGGCCACGGCGGGGTGCTGGACCGTATCGACAGCCTTACCGCTGCCATCCCGATCTTTGCCGTGCTGTTGTGGATGACTGCTTCGTGAGCCGTCTGCAACAAGTGACCGTGCTCGGTGCAACCGGCTCGGTAGGGTTGAGCACCCTTGACGTGATCGCACGTCACCCTGACCGCTATCAAGTGTTTGCCCTGACCGGATTCACCCGCCTGAGCGAATTGCTGGCGTTGTGTGTACGCCACGTGCCGCGTTTTGCGGTGGTGCCTGAAGCGGTAGCGGCGCGCAGTCTGCAGGATGACTTGCGGGCTGCCGGGCTGGCCACTCAGGTGCTGGTGGGCGAGGAGGGGTTGTGCCAGGTCTCGGCCGATGCGCAAGTCGATACAGTGGTTGCCGCTATCGTCGGTGCCGCGGGCCTGCGCCCAACCTTGGCTGCCGTTGATGCGGGCAAAAAAATCCTGCTGGCCAATAAAGAAGCGCTGGTGATGTCCGGTGCACTCTTTATGCAGGCGGTGCGTAAAAGCGGTGCCGTGCTGCTGCCTCTGGACAGTGAGCACAACGCAATCTTCCAGTGCATGCCCGGTGACTATGCCCGTGGCTTGAGCCAGGTTGGCGTGCGTCGGATTCTGCTCACGGCCTCCGGTGGTCCTTTTCGACAAACTCCGCTGGCAGACCTGGAGCAGGTGTCTCCGGATCAGGCGTGCGCTCATCCGAACTGGTCCATGGGGCGCAAGATCTCCGTGGATTCGGCCAGCATGATGAACAAGGGTCTGGAGTTGATCGAGGCCTGCTGGTTGTTCGACGCACGGCCGGACCAGGTTGAGGTGGTCATTCACCCGCAAAGCGTGATTCATTCGCTGGTCGACTATGTGGACGGTTCGGTATTGGCCCAGTTGGGCAATCCCGATATGCGCACGCCGATCGCCAACGCCCTGGCCTGGCCGGAGCGGATTGATTCCGGTGTGGCGCCTCTGGACCTGTTTGCAGTCGCTCGCCTGGACTTTGAAGCACCGGACGAGCAGCGCTTTCCTTGTCTACGCTTGGCGCGACACGCGGCAGAGGCGGGTAACAGTGCGCCGGCGATGCTCAATGCAGCTAACGAGGTGGCCGTGGCGGCGTTTCTCGAACGGCGCATCCGCTTTCCGCAGATCGCGAGTATTATCGAGGACGTCCTGAGTCTTGAGCCTGTGGTGGCTGTGAATGACCTTGGGGCAGTATTTGAGGCGGACTCCAAGGCGCGGACCTTGGCCGAGCAATGGTTGAGCCGCAACACGCGTTAGTCTGTGGGCGCGTTTGAGCCTTCAGGCACTGGATTGGAATGCGGAGAAATTAGATGAGTGCGCTTTACATGATTGTCGGCACCCTGGTTGCTCTGGGTGTGCTGGTCACCTTCCACGAATTCGGCCACTTCTGGGTGGCGCGTCGTTGCGGCGTCAAGGTACTGCGTTTTTCCGTCGGTTTCGGCATGCCGCTGGTTCGCTGGCACGACCGTCATGGTACGGAGTTCGTGATTGCGGCCATCCCGTTGGGTGGCTACGTCAAGATGCTCGATGAGCGCGAAGGCGAAGTGCCGGCTGACCAATTGGATCAATCCTTCAATCGCAAGACCGTTCGTCAGCGTATCGCTATCGTTGCTGCTGGCCCGATCGCCAACTTCCTGTTGGCAATGTTCTTCTTCTGGGTCTTGGCCATGCTCGGCAGCGAGCAGGTGCGTCCAGTCATCGGCGCGGTCGAGGCAGACAGTATCGCGGCCAAGGCAGGTCTGGTTGCCGGCCAGGAAATTGTTTCTATAGATGGCGAGCCGACCACCGGGTGGGGCGCGGTCAATCTGCAACTGGTGCGCCGCTTGGGTGAAAGCGGCACCGTCAATGTCGTGGTGCGTGAGCAGGATTCCAATGCTGAAACCCCGCGTTCGTTGGCCTTGGACCAGTGGCTCAAAGGCGCTGATGAGCCTGATCCGATCAAATCCCTGGGTATCCGTCCGTGGCGTCCTGCGCTGCCTCCGGTGCTTGCCGAGCTGGATCCGAAGGGCCCGGCCCAGGCCGCAGGCCTGAAAACCGGCGATCGCCTGCTGGCCCTCGATGGCCAGGCGCTGGGGGAATGGCAACAAGTGGTCGATCTGGTGCGTGTACGCCCTGATACCAAAATTGTGCTGAAAGTTGAGCGCGATGGTGCTCAAATCGACGTCCCCGTGACCCTGGCGGTACGTGGCGAAGCCAAGGCGGCCGGGGGTTACCTGGGTGCTGGCGTCAAGAGCCCCGAGTGGCCGCCATCGATGGTGCGTGAGGTCAGCTTCGGGCCGTTGGCGGCAATTGGCGAGGGTGCAAAACGCACCTGGACCATGAGTGTGCTGACCCTCGAATCCCTCAAGAAAATGTTGTTCGGCGAGCTCTCGGTAAAAAACTTGAGTGGACCGATAACCATTGCTAAAGTGGCGGGCGCTTCTGCCCAGTCGGGTGTCGCGGATTTCCTGAATTTCCTGGCTTATCTGAGTATTAGCCTGGGTGTTCTGAATTTGCTGCCCATTCCTGTATTGGATGGGGGGCATCTGTTGTTTTATCTGGTCGAGTGGGTGCGTGGTCGCCCCTTGTCGGATCGGGTGCAGGGTTGGGGGATACAGATCGGTATCAGTTTGGTGGTCGGGGTGATGTTGTTAGCCCTTGTCAACGATCTGGGTCGACTGTAACGCTTCGCTGAATTGCGAATCTGCCGCATTTTGCGGCAGTTTGTTTATTGCCAGTTGGAATAAGAAAGGACTTCATGAAACGTCTGCTGCTAACTGCGGTTCTCACCGTATTGATGATCGCCGAAGTTCACGCCGAGTCCTTCACCATCTCCGATATTCGCGTCAACGGCCTCCAGCGGGTTTCCGCGGGTAGCGTCTTTGGTGCGTTACCGTTGAACGTCGGTGAACAGGCTGATGACCGTCGCCTGGTGGAATCCACTCGTGCGCTGTTCAAAACCGGTTTCTTTCAAGACATCCAACTGGGGCGCGAAGGTAACGTCCTGGTCATCACTGTTGTCGAGCGACCTTCCGTCGCCAGTATCGAGATCGAGGGCAACAAGGCGATCTCTACTGAAGACCTCATGAAGGGCCTCAAGCAATCCGGCCTGGCCGAGGGCGAGATCTTCCAGCGTGCCACCCTTGAAGGTGTACGTAACGAACTGCAGCGTCAGTACGTTGCCCAGGGTCGCTACTCCGCGACCGTGGAAACGGAAGTGGTCCCGCAGCCTCGTAACCGTGTCGGCCTGAAGGTCAATATCAACGAAGGCACCGTGGCGGCCATTCAGCACATCAACGTGGTGGGCAACACCAAGTTTGCTGATGAAGACCTGATCGACCTGTTCGAGCTCAAGACCACCAACTGGCTGTCGTTCTTCAAGAACGATGACAAGTACGCCCGTGAGAAACTCTCCGGTGACCTGGAGCGTCTGCGTTCGTACTACCTGGATCGTGGCTATATCAATATGGATATCGCTTCGACCCAGGTGTCCATCACCCCGGACAAGAAGCACGTCTACATCACCGTCAACGTCAACGAAGGCGAGAAGTACAAGGTTCGTGACGTCAAGCTGAGCGGCGACTTGAAAGTGCCTGAAGACCAGGTCAAGGCCCTGCTGCTGGTTCAGAAAGACCAAGTGTTCTCGCGCAAGCTGATGACCACCACGTCCGAACTGATCACCCGTCGCCTGGGTAACGAAGGCTATACCTTCGCCAACGTCAACGGCGTACCGACCCCGCACGATGATGACCACACTGTGGACATCACCTTCGTGGTTGACCCAGGCAAGCGTGCCTACGTGAACCGCATCAACTTCCGTGGCAACACCAAGTCTGCGGACGAAGTGCTGCGCCGTGAAATGCGCCAGATGGAAGGTGGCTGGGCGTCGACGTACCTGATCGACCAGTCCAAGACCCGTCTTGAACGCCTGGGCTTCTTCAAGGAAGTCAACGTCGAAACCCCGGCTGTACCGGGCGTGGATGACCAGGTTGACGTGAGTTACGCCGTAGAGGAACAAGCGTCGGGTTCCATCACCGCCAGCGTCGGTTTTGCGCAGAGCGCGGGCCTGATCCTGGGTGGGTCCATCACCCAGAACAACTTCCTCGGTACCGGTAACCGTGTCTCCATCGGCCTGACCCGCAGCGAATACCAGAGCCGCTATAACTTCGGTTATACCGACCCCTACTGGACTGCTGACGGTGTGAGCCTGGGCTACAACGCCTTCTACCGCACCACCGACTACAAAGACCTCGATGTTGACGTTGCAAGCTATGCGATCGACAGCCTCGGCGCGGGTGTCAACGTTGGCTACCCGATCAGCGAAACCTCGCGTCTGACCTTCGGCCTGACCGCGCAGCAGGATGAGATCAAGACCGGTGTCTACACCGTGGACGAAATCTTCGACTTCACCCGTCGTGAAGGTGACAAGTTCCTGAACTTCAAGGCGTCTGCCGGCTGGTCCGAGTCGACCCTGAACAAAGGTGTACTGGCGACCCGTGGTCACTCCCAGAGCCTGACCTTGGAAACCACCACGCCGGGCAGCGACCTGTCGTTCTTCAAACTCGACTACCGTGGCCAGTTGTTCCAGCCGCTGAGCGATAACTACACCATGCGCCTGCACACTGAGCTGGGTTATGGCGATGGTTATGGTTCGACCAACGGCTTGCCGTTCTATGAGAACTACTATGCCGGTGGTTTCAACTCGGTACGTGGCTTCAAGGACAGTACCTTGGGCCCGCGTGGTACGCCGAGCCGTGGTGCAGGTGTGACCGGTAACTCGGGCACTGTCGTCGACTCGGACGATGACCCGCTGCCATTCGGTGGTAACGTGTTGATCCAGGGTGGTGCGGAAATTCTGTTCCCGCTCCCGTTCGTCAAAGATCAGCGATCCCTGCGTACTTCGGTCTTCTGGGACGTGGGTAACGTGTTCGACTCCAAGTGTGAGCAGATCACCAACCCAAGCGGCGTGAAGTCCAAGACTCAATGCAACGACGTGAGCCTCAGCAACCTGGCGAGCTCAGTGGGTGTTGGCGTGACATGGGTGACTGCGCTTGGCCCGTTGAGCTTTGCTCTGGCCATGCCGATCAAGAAACCGGATAACGCTGAAACCCAGATTTTCCAATTCTCCCTCGGCCAGACGTTCTAAACGTCTGACCCAAGATAACGACAACGGATTCTGTAGGAGTACATCGTGCGTAAGTTGACTCAATTGGTTCTGCTGGCCACCGTGCTGGTAACCACACCGGCCTTCGCCGAAATGAAAATCGCCGTCCTGAACTATCAGATGGCATTGCTGGAATCCGACGCGGCCAAGAAATACGCCGTGGATGCCGAGAAGAAATTCGGTCCGCAACTGACCAAGCTCAAGACACTGGAAAGCAGCGCCAAGGGCATCCAGGATCGTCTGGTAGCCGGTGGCGATAAAATGCAGCAAGGCGAGCGCGAGCGCCTGGAGCTTGAATTCAAGCAAAAGGCCCGCGACTACCAGTTCCAATCCAAGGAACTGAACGAAGCCAAGGCTGTTGCCGACCGTGAAATGCTCAAGCAGCTCAAGCCGAAACTCGACAGCGCTGTGGAAGAAGTCATCAAGAAAGGTGCCTTTGACCTGGTGTTCGAGCGTGGCGCAGTGATCGACGTCAAGCCTCAATACGACATCACCCGTCAGGTGATCGAGCGCATGAACCAGCTGAAGTAAGCCATGACCGCGACTATCAAGCTCGGCGAGTTGGCCGAGTTCCTGGGGGCCACCTTGCGTGGCTCCCAGGAGAAGGAAATCACTGGGCTAGCCACCTTGCAGGAGGCTGGCCCAGCTCAGTTGAGCTTCCTCGCAAACCCTCAATACCGTAAATACCTCGTCGACAGCCAAGCCGCAGCCGTATTGCTCAAGGCTGCTGACGCCGAAGGGTTTGCCGGGGATGCGCTGGTGGTAGCTGATCCGTACCTGGCCTATGCGCAGGTGTCGCACCTGTTCGATCCGAAACCCAAGGCAGCCAGCGGTATTCACCCGTCGGCGGTGATCGCCGATGATGCCCAGGTTGATCCTGGTGCGAGCATTGGCGCCTTTGCGGTGATCGAGAGTGGTGCGCGCATTGCGGCCGGTGTAACCGTTGGTGCGCATTGCTTTATTGGTGCGCGCTGTGAAATCGGTGCCGATGGCTGGCTGGCACCGCGCGTGACCCTGTACCACGATGTGCGTATCGGTGAGCGTGTGGTCATTCAGTCAGGTGCTGTGATCGGCGGGGAGGGCTTCGGTTTTGCCAACTCCAAAGGTATCTGGAACAAGATTGCCCAGGTCGGCGGCGTTTTGATCGGCGACGACGTGGAAATCGGTGTCAACACAGCTGTCGATCGCGGGGCCTTGGCCGATACCGTGATCGGCAACGGTGTGAAGCTCGACAACCAGATCCAGATTGCCCACAACGTGCAGATTGGCGATCACACCGCCATGGCGGCGTGCGTGGGGATTTCCGGCAGCACCAGGATCGGTAAGCATTGCATGCTTGCCGGTGGCGTCGGGCTGGTGGGGCATATTGATATTTGCGACAACGTTTTCATCACCGGCATGACCATGGTGACCCACTCGATTACCGAGCCGGGGGCCTATTCATCCGGTACCGCCATGCAGCCTGCGGCTGAATGGCGCAAGAGTGCAGCACGGTTGAGGCAGCTCGACGACATGGCTCGACGTCTCAAACAGCTGGAAAAGCGTGTTGGGGACGTGACCCCTGGCGGTAATGCTTCATCAGAAGGCTGATACCATTTCCATATCAAGTGTGCACAGCCGCTAGACTTGCCTCCTTGATTTGCTAGCGGGGCGTGCGTTTAGTCGCCCGCCCCCAATCTTTATTACAGGCTTCCCCCCGAAATGATGGACATCAACGAGATTCGCGAATACCTGCCTCACCGTTACCCGTTCCTGCTGGTGGACCGCGTAGTGGACCTCAATGTTGAGGAAAAGCGCATTCGTGCCTACAAGAATGTCAGCATCAACGAACCGTTCTTCAATGGTCACTTTCCCGCGCATCCCATCATGCCGGGCGTGTTGATCATCGAAGCGATGGCCCAGGCTGCCGGTATCCTTGGTTTCAAAATGCTTGACCTCAAGCCTGCCGACGGCACGCTTTACTATTTCGTGGGCTCCGACAAGTTGCGTTTCCGCAATCCGGTCACCCCGGGTGACCAGTTGATCCTGGAAGCCAAGTTCATCAGCTGCAAGCGCCAGATCTGGAAGTTCGAATGCCAGGCCTCGGTGGACGGCAAGCCGGTGTGCTCTGCCGAGATCATCTGTGCGGAACGCAAACTATGAGTTTGATTGACCCTCGCGCAATCATCGATCCGTCGGCCGTTCTGGCCGCCGACGTTGAGGTCGGCCCTTGGTCGATCATCGGCGCAGGTGTGGAAATCGGCGAGGGGACTGTCATCGGGCCGCACGTGATCCTCAAAGGTCCGACCCGCATTGGCAAACACAATCGCATCTACCAGTTTTCCTCGGTAGGCGAAGACACCCCGGACATGAAGTACAAGGGTGAAGAGACACGCTTGGTAATCGGTGATCACAACATCATCCGTGAAGGCGTGACCATTCACCGTGGCACCGTGCAGGATCGTGCCGAGACCACTCTGGGTGATCACAACCTGGTCATGGCTTATGCCCATATCGGCCACGACAGCGTGATCGGCAACCACTGCATCCTGGTCAACAACACGGCGTTGGCTGGCCATGTGCACGTTGACGACTGGGCGATCCTGTCTGGTTTCACCCTGGTGCATCAGTACTGCCATATCGGCGCCCACAGTTTTTCTGGCATGGGCACCGCCATTGGCAAGGACGTCCCTGCGTTTGTCACGGTGTTCGGCAACCCCGCCGAAGCCCGCAGCATGAACTTCGAAGGCATGCGCCGTCGTGGCTTCAGCGAAGAGGCCATCCATGCCCTGCGCCGTGCCTACAAGGTGGTTTACCGCCAGGGGCTGACGGTTGACCAGGCGTTGGCCCAACTGACCGAGCCGGCAGCGTTGTTCCCGGAAGTCGCGGTGTTCCGTGATTCGATCCAGGCATCGACCCGCGGCATCACCCGCTGATCATGGCCAATCTGCGTATTGCGCTGGTGGCCGGAGAAGCTTCCGGCGATATTCTGGGCGCAGGTCTTATGCGGGCCCTCAAGGCCCAGCATCCGGCGGTGGAGTTTATTGGCGTCGGTGGTCCGCTGATGCAGGCTGAAGGCCTTGTGTCCTACTTTCCCATGGAGCGCCTGTCGGTCATGGGGTTGGTGGAAGTGCTGGGTCGCCTGCGTGAGCTGTTGGCGCGCCGCAAGCTGCTGATTCAGACTCTGATCGAAGAAAAGCCCGACGTCTTCATCGGAATCGACGCGCCGGACTTCACCCTCAATATCGAACTCAAGTTGCGTCAGGCCGGGATCAAGACCGTGCATTACGTCAGCCCCTCCGTGTGGGCATGGCGACAGAAACGTGTGCTGAAGATCCGTGAAGGCTGTGACCTGATGTTGACCCTGCTGCCGTTCGAGGCCAGGTTCTACGAAGAACAGGGCGTGCCGGTGCGGTTTGTCGGGCATACCCTGGCGGACGACATCCCGTTACAGGCGGACCGTGCAGCGGCCCGCGCGCAGTTGGGCTTGCCCGATGGCCCGCTTGTCGCGTTGATGCCGGGCAGTCGGGGTGGCGAAGTCGGCCGGCTGGCCAGCGTGTTCTTCGATGCCGCCGAACGCCTGCAAGCCTTGAAGCCGGGTGTGCGTTTCGTATTGCCCTGTGCCAGCCCGCAGCGCCGTGCGCAGATCGAAACGCTGCTGGAAGGTCGCAACCTGCCGTTGACCCTGCTCGATGGCCAATCGCACCTGGCCCTGGCGGCCTGCGATGCGGTGCTGATTGCCTCAGGCACGGCCACCCTGGAAGCCTTGCTCTACAAGCGTCCAATGGTCGTGGCGTATCGCCTGGCGGCGCTGACGTTCTGGATTCTCAAGCGCATGGTCAAAAGTCCCTACATCTCTTTGCCCAACTTGCTGGCCCAGCGCCTGTTGGTGCCGGAGTTGTTGCAGGACGATGCAAAACCCGAGGCTTTGGCACAGACACTGCTGCCATTGATCGATGGCGGCGAAGAACAGACCCGAGGGTTTGATGAGATTCATCGCACCCTGCGCCGTGACGCATCGAACCAGGCGGCGGATGCCGTATTGACCTTGATCGGCCACAAACAGGAAGCTTTATGAGTACGCAAATGGGCATGGATTTCAGCCTCGTTGCCCAAGCCGACGAACTGGTGGCCGGTGTTGACGAAGTAGGGCGCGGCCCCCTGTGCGGCGCTGTGGTCACGGCAGCGGTGATTCTTGACCCGAACCGTCCGATCCTCGGCCTGAATGATTCGAAGAAGCTCACCGAAGCGCGCCGCGAAAAGCTCTACGACGAGATCTGTGAGAAAGCCCTGAGCTGGCATATTGCCCGGGCCGAAGTCGAGGAAATCGACGAGTTGAACATCCTTCACGCCACCATGCTCGCCATGCAGCGTGCCGTTGAAGGCCTGCACATCACGCCCAAGCTCGCGATGATCGACGGCAACCGCTGCCCTAAACTGGCGATGGCGGCCGAGGCGGTGGTCAAGGGTGACAGCAAGGTCCCGGCCATCGCCGCGGCTTCGATCCTGGCCAAGGTCAGCCGTGACCGGGAAATGGCGGCGTTCGAGTTGATCTACCCTGGCTACGGCATTGGTGGGCATAAGGGCTATCCGACGCCCGTTCATCTGGAAGCCCTGGCCCGGCTCGGCCCCACGCCGATCCACCGCCGCTCGTTTGCCCCGGTACGCCTGGCTTACGAGGCGCGGGAGAGTCTCAGCGAGGTGTAGTCGCGAGGCTGATGTTTTTGCCAAGGCCCGGTACAATCCGGGCCTTGTTGTTTCCACGTATAAGACAGGATCACTATGCCGGCTTCATTCGTTCACCTGCGCCTGCACACTGAGTACTCCCTGGTCGACGGCCTGGTACGGATCAAACCCCTGGTCAAAACCCTGGTGGGCATGAACATGCCAGCGGTGGCGGTGACCGATCAGAACAACATGTGCTCCCTGGTCAAGTTCTACAAGAACGCGATGGGCGCCGGCATCAAGCCCATCTGCGGCGCCGACCTGTGGTTGTCCAATAAAGATCCGGATAATGCGCTGAGCCGCATCAGCCTGCTGGCGATGAACGGCGTCGGTTATCGCAACCTCACGGAACTGATCTCCCGCGGCTTTATCGATGGCCAGCGCAACGGTTCGATCATTATCGAGCGTGAATGGGTCGCCGAGGCCAGCGAAGGCCTGATCATGCTGTCGGCCGCTAAAGAGGGTGAGATTGGTCTTGCGCTGCTGGGCGGCAACCCCCAGGAAGCCGAAGTGCTGGCCAAGGAGTGGATGCAGGTCTTTCCCGACCGTTTCTACCTGGAAGTGCAGCGCACCAATCGCCCCAATGATGAAGAGCACCTGCACGCCGCGGTAGCCCTGGCCGATAAGCTGGGCGCGCCACTGGTTGCTACCAACGATGTGCGCTTTATCAAGAAGGAAGATTTCGAAGCCCACGAAACTCGGGTATGTATCGGCGAAGGCCGGGCCCTGGATGACCCGCGTCGCTCGAAAAACTACAGCGAAGAGCAATACCTCAAAAGCGCCGACGAGATGGCCGAGCTGTTCAGCGACCTGCCCGAGGCCCTGGAAAACTCCGTCGAGATTGCCAAGCGCTGCAACATTGAAGTGAAGCTGGGCAAGCACTTCCTGCCCAACTTTCCGATCCCCGATGGCATGACCATCGATGAGTATTTCCGCAAGGTGTCGTTCGATGGCCTGGAAGAGCGGCTCACCGTGCTGCTGCCCAAGGACACCACCGAGGACTATGAAGCCAAGCGCCAGGTGTATGTCGACCGGCTCAATTTCGAGCTGGATATCATCATCCAGATGGGGTTCCCCGGTTACTTCCTGATCGTAATGGACTTTATCCAGTGGGCTAAAAGCAACGGCGTGCCCGTCGGCCCTGGCCGTGGGTCGGGCGCCGGCTCGCTGGTGGCCTATGTACAGAAGATCACCGACCTCGACCCCCTGGAATATGACCTGCTGTTCGAACGGTTCCTCAACCCGGAACGGGTTTCCATGCCCGACTTCGACGTCGACTTCTGCATGGACGGTCGCGACCGTGTGATCGAATACGTGGCCGAGAAATATGGCCGCAATGCCGTCAGCCAGATCATCACCTTCGGTTCCATGGCCGCCAAAGCGGTTATCCGCGACGTGGCGCGAGTGCAGGGCAAGTCCTACGGCCTGGCCGACCGCCTGTCGAAGATGATCCCGTTCGAAGTCGGCATGACCCTGGAAAAGGCCTACGAGCAGGAAGAAATCCTGCGTGACTTCATCAAGATCGATGAAGAAGCCGCTGAAATCTGGGACATGGCCCGCAAGCTCGAAGGCGTGGTGCGTAACGTCGGTAAACACGCGGGTGGCGTGGTAATTGCGCCGACCAAGCTCACTGACTTTTCGCCGATCTATTGCGACGAAGAGGGCGGCGGCCTGGTGACCCAGTTCGACAAGGACGACGTGGAGGCGGCTGGCCTGGTGAAGTTCGACTTCCTCGGCCTGCGGACACTGACCATCATCGACTGGGCGCTCAAGACCATCAACCGCGAGCGCGCCAAGGTCGACGAAGAGCCGCTGGATATTGCGTTCATCCCACTGGACGACAAGCCGACGTACCAGTTGCTGCAAAAAGCTGAAACGACCGCAGTGTTCCAGCTTGAGTCGCGGGGCATGAAAGAGCTGATCAAAAAGCTCAAGCCCGACTGCCTGGAAGACTTGATCGCACTGGTGGCCCTGTTCCGTCCGGGCCCACTGCAATCGGGCATGGTTGACGACTTCATCAACCGTAAGCACGGCCGCGCCGAATTGGCGTACCCGCACTCCGACTATCAGTACGAAGGCCTCAAGCCCGTACTGGCGCCGACCTACGGCATCATCCTGTACCAGGAACAGGTGATGCAGATCGCCCAGGTCATGGCGGGCTACACCCTCGGCGGCGCGGACATGCTGCGTCGAGCCATGGGTAAAAAGAAACCCGAGGAAATGGCCAAGCAGCGCGGCGGTTTCATTGAAGGTTGCGCCACCAACAATATCGATGCCGACCTGGCCGGTAACATTTTCGACCTGGTGGAAAAATTTGCCGGTTATGGCTTCAACAAATCCCACTCCGCCGCCTACGGCCTGGTGTCGTACCAGACCGCGTGGCTGAAAGCCCACTACCCGGCGCCGTTCATGGCGGCGGTACTCTCGGCGGATATGCACAACACCGACAAGGTCGTGACCTTGATCGAGGAAGTGCGCACCATGAAGCTGCGCCTCGATGCACCGGACGTGAACGCCTCGGAGTTCAAGTTCACGGTGAACGACGAAGGCCGCATCATTTACGGCCTGGGCGCGATCAAGGGCGTGGGCGAAGGCCCGGTGGAGGCGATCACCGAAGCGCGTCAGGACGGGCCGTTCAAGGACCTGTTCGACTTCTGCGCACGGGTTGACCTCAAGCGTATCAACAAGAGAACCCTTGATGGCTTGATCCGCAGCGGCGCGCTGGACCGTCTTGGCCCGTACTTCCACGACGAGCCGAAAGCCTACCAGGCGAATATCGACCGCAACCGCGCGGTGCTGCTGACCGCCATGGAGGAAGCGATCAAGGCTGCCGAACAGACTGCCCGCACCCATGACAGCGGCCATGCCGACCTGTTTGGCGGGTTGTTCGTCGAAGAAGACGCGGACGTGTACGGCAACCACCGCAAGGCCAAGGAATTGACCCTCAAGGAACGTCTCAAGGGTGAAAAAGACACCTTGGGCCTGTACCTCACCGGTCACCCGATTGACGAATACGAAGGCGAGATCCGCCGTTTCGCCCGCCAGCGCATCATCGACCTGAAACCGGCGCGGGACACCCAAACCGTCGCGGGCATGATCATCGCCCTGCGGGTGATGAAAAATAAGAAGGGCGACAAGATGGGTTTCATCACCCTCGACGACCGTTCGGGTCGCATCGAGGCGTCGCTGTTTGCCGACGCCTTCCATTCGGCGCAATCGCTGCTGCAGACCGATGCCATGGTGGTAGTGGAGGGGGAGGTCAGCAACGATGACTTCTCCGGTGGCCTGCGCCTGCGTATCAAGCGGGTAATGAGCATGGAAGATGCACGTACCAACCTGGCTGAAAGCCTGCGTTTGAAGGTCAAAACCGAGGCGCTCAAGGGCGATCAGCTACGCTGGTTGGGCGACCTGCTCAAGCGCCACCGTGGCGCATGCCCGGTGACCATGGAGTACACCGGCAATGACGCCAAGGCCATGTTGCAGTTCGGCGAGACCTGGCGAATTGATCCTGCTGATGGCTTGATTCAAGCTTTGCGTGACCAGTTCGGCCGAGACAACGTCTTCCTCCAATACCGCTGACGGTCAGCACGTCTGACCTCGGCTGAACATTTAATCTCGACCTGAACGCGCCTCTCCCTTAAGGTAGGGCGCGAACAGACAACCGGCTGGCCAGGCACGCCCTGGCCGTCGACCCAAGACGGACGCTTATGAACCCGAATTTTCTTGATTTCGAACAGCCGATCGCTGACCTGCAAGCCAAGATCGAAGAGCTGCGCCTGGTCGGCAATGACAATTCGCTGAATATCGGCGATGAGATCGCCCGCCTGCAAGACAAGAGCAGCACCCTTACCGAAGACATCTTCGGCAAGCTGACCAGCTGGCAGATCGCGCGCCTGGCCCGCCACCCGCGCCGTCCATACACCCTGGACTACATTCAGCACATCTTCACCGAGTTCGACGAGCTGCATGGCGACCGCCACTTCTCCGACGACGCGGCCATCGTGGGCGGTATCGCTCGCCTGGACGACCAGCCGGTGATGGTGATCGGTCACCAGAAAGGCCGTGAAGTGCGCGAGAAAGTCCGCCGCAACTTTGGCATGCCGCGTCCGGAAGGCTACCGCAAGGCATGCCGCCTGATGGAAATGGCCGAGCGTTTCAAAATGCCGATCCTGACCTTCATCGACACGCCGGGTGCCTACCCAGGTATCGACGCTGAAGAGCGCAACCAGAGCGAAGCGATTGCCTGGAACCTGCGTGTCATGTCCCGCCTGAAGACCCCGATCATCGCCACCGTGATTGGTGAAGGTGGTTCCGGCGGTGCACTGGCCATTGGCGTGTGCGACCAACTGAACATGTTGCAATATTCGACCTACGCGGTGATCTCCCCCGAAGGTTGTGCCTCGATCCTGTGGAAAACCGCAGAAAAGGCGCCGGACGCTGCTGAAGCCATGGGCATCACCGCCGATCGCCTCAAAGGCCTTGGCATCGTGGACAAAGTGATCGCCGAGCCCTTGGGCGGCGCCCACCGCGACCCGGCTGCTGCCGCTGCGACCATCCGTGCCGAGTTGGGCTCGCAACTGGCGATGCTCAAGAAGCTGGATAACGAAGCACTGCTGGCCCGTCGTTACGAGCGCCTGATGAGCTACGGTCTCTAAAGTCGCAGCAAGACCAAGTGTGGGAGGGGGCTTGCCCCGATAGCTGGGTGTCAGTCAACCAATCGGGTGGCTGACCCACTGTTATCGGGGGCAAACCCCCTCCCACATTTGCTTTGTGTATGCTGGGTTATCGCATTACAGATCGATGGCGGTACTTTCCATGAAGCCCTGCTTAACCGCCAGACTACGGCACGCCTTGGCCCCCTGGCGCAACGCCCCCGCCTTGCATGTCGCTTTCTCCGGCGGTCTTGATTCCACTGTCCTGCTCCACCTCCTCGCCAACACCGAACACCTCCCGCCGCTCAGCGCCGTTCATGTCCACCATGGCCTGCAGGCTGCTGCTGATGCCTGGCCAAGTCATTGCCAGTCAGTTTGTGACAGCCTGGGCGTGCCCTTGCGCGTCATGCGCGTACAGGTCCAGCCAGGCGCGAGTCTTGAGCGTGCCGCCCGTGAGGCGCGTTACCAGGCGTTGGCCGAGGTGGTCGGGGCAGGGGAGGTCTTGCTCACGGGCCAGCATCGCGACGATCAGGCTGAGACCCTGCTGTTTCGCCTCTTGCGCGGGTCTGGGGTGCGCGGGTTGGCGGCAATACCGGTGCAGCGTCCATTGGCGGGGGGGCATCTGCTGCGCCCGTTACTGGATGCCTCCCGTGCGGAACTGGAGGCATACGCCCACGAGCATCAATTGGAGTGGATCGAGGATCCATCCAATGCCGATCCACGGTTCTCCCGTAACTACCTGCGCCACCGAGTGTTCCCTGTCCTCACGGAACGCTGGCCCCAGGCTGTCTCAAGCCTGGCCCGTACCGCCGAGCACCTGAGCGACGCGCAGGGACTGCTTGATGAGCTGGCCCGTATGGACTTGCAGTTCGCGGATCGACCTTCGCCGTTGCCCTGGCTTCAGTTGCCATCCCTGGATTTGGCAGCACTGCGCAAGCTTTCCGATGCCCGCCAGCGCAACGCCCTGCGTCACTGGCTGGCTCCGCTCACCCGGTTGCCCGACAGTGATCACTGGGCCAGTTGGTATTCCTTACGTGATGCCAAGGCCGACGCACAGCCGCTATGGCGCTTGGCTGACGGCGAGTTGCACCGCTGTGGCGAGCGCATCTGGTGGTTGCCTGCGATCTGGTCGGAATTTTCCGACGCAACGGTGAGCTGGCCCGATCCGCAAAACCCACTAGAGTTACCCGGCAATGGCCTGCTGAGCATTATCGGCGAGGCGCCCGAAGGTCCGCTGGAGGTGCGTTATCGCCAGGGCGGTGAAATCGTCGAGGTGCCCGGCCGAGGTCGGCGTGACTTGAAGCGCCTGCTTAACGAAAGTGGCGTGCCGGGTTTCGTCCGTGGCAGATTGCCGCTGCTGTATCGGGGCGAGCAATTGCTGGGCGTGCCCAGCCTCATTGGACATTGGGCGGCACCCAGTCGAGGCTGGCAATTACATTGGATGCCACAGACCTGCGATCAAGGTTTGAGCTGATAGCGCCTTTCCGGTAGACTACGCTCCCTTCTTGATACAACTTCTGTGGATTCGCCTGAATCGCAGCAGTTGCCGATTACCAAGCAGTCTTTGCTGGGCGATTCCAAAAAATGTGTAGCGATCAACGTACTGGCAGTTTCACTGCTGGTCTGTCACAACGCGGCGGTTTTTTTGAAAGGTGCACTGTGATTAATGCAGGTGATCGGGGGCTTCGGCCTCTCTTCGCTTTCCCCGGCGGCTCGGACCGCTTTAACGCAGACTTCTAGGGTTTTTCATGACGCGCTACATATTCGTCACGGGCGGTGTTGTTTCTTCATTGGGGAAAGGCATTGCCTCCGCTTCATTGGCGGCCATCCTGGAGGCGCGGGGGCTTAAAGTCACCATGCTCAAGCTGGACCCGTACATCAACGTCGACCCGGGCACCATGAGCCCGTTCCAGCACGGTGAAGTGTTCGTCACACACGACGGCGCCGAGACTGACCTGGACCTGGGCCACTACGAGCGGTTCATCCGCACGACCATGACCCAGAACAACAACTTCACCACCGGCCGTGTCTACGAGCACGTGCTGCGCAAGGAGCGCCGTGGTGACTACCTGGGTGCAACCATCCAGGTGATCCCGCACATCACCGACGAAATCAAGCGCCGCATCATCAAGGGTGCAGGCGATGCCGACGTGGCGATGGTCGAGATCGGTGGCACCGTGGGTGACATCGAATCCCAACCGTTCCTCGAAGCCATCCGCCAGTTGCGTTTCGAAGTCGGCGCCAAGCGCGCGATGCTGATGCACCTGACCTTGGTGCCTTACATCGCCACCGCCGGCGAAACCAAGACCAAGCCAACCCAGCACTCGGTCAAGGAACTGCGTTCCATCGGCCTTCAGCCGGACGTGCTGGTGTGCCGCTCCGATCACCCGATCGATATTTCCTCGCGTCGCAAGATCGCGCAGTTCACCAACGTCGAAGAACGTGCGGTGATTGCCCTGGAAGACGCCGACACCATCTACAAGATCCCGGGCATCCTGCACTCGCAAGGCCTGGACGATTTTGTGGTCGAGCGTTTCGGCCTGCAGTGCAATGGCGCGGACCTGTCCGAATGGGAAGCCGTGGTCGACGCCAAGCTCAATCCTGAGCATGAAGTCACCATCGCCATGGTCGGCAAGTACATGGAGCTGCTGGACGCGTACAAATCGCTGATCGAAGCGATGAGCCACGCCGGTATCAGCAACCGTACCAAGGTCAACCTGCGCTACATCGACTCCGAAGACATCGAGAATCAGGGCACTGCGCTGCTCGAAGGTGTTGACGCGATTCTTGTTCCCGGCGGTTTCGGCCTGCGTGGCGTGGAAGGCAAGATCACCGCCGTGCAGTACGCTCGTGAGAACAAGGTGCCGTACCTGGGTATCTGCCTGGGTATGCAAGTGGCCGTTATCGAGTTCGCCCGTAACGTGCTGGGCTGGAAAGACGCCAACTCCACCGAGTTCGACAGCAAGAGCGGTCACCCGGTCGTGGGCCTGATCACCGAGTGGGAAGACGCCACTGGCGCTGTTGAAACCCGTACCGAAAGCTCCGACCTGGGCGGCACCATGCGCCTTGGCGCGCAGGACTGCCTGCTGGAGCCGGGCTCGCTGGTTCACGATTGCTACGGCAAGGACGTGATCGTCGAGCGTCACCGTCACCGCTACGAGGTGAACAACAACCTGCTGCCGCAGATCAAGGAAGCCGGCCTGAAAATCTCCGGTCGCTCCGGTGATGGCGCGCTGGTTGAAGTGGTCGAGGCACCGGATCACCCATGGTTCGTCGCTTGCCAGTTCCACCCAGAGTTCACCTCGACTCCACGCGACGGTCACCCGTTGTTCAGCGGTTTCGTCAAAGCTGCACTGACGCAACATCAGAAGAAGGCGTAAACCTGATGGCCCAGAAGATCATTCGCGTAGGCGACATCGAGATTGCCAACGACAAGCCCATGGTGCTGTTCGGCGGCATGAACGTGCTGGAAAGCCGTGACATGGCGATGCAGGTCTGTGAAGAGTACGTAAAGGTTACCCAGAAACTGGGTATCCCTTACGTGTTCAAGGCCAGCTTCGACAAGGCCAACCGTTCGTCCGTGACCTCCTATCGCGGCCCAGGCCTTGAAGAAGGCATGCGGATCTTCCAGGACATCAAGCAAGCCTTCGGTGTGCCGATCATCACCGACGTCCACGAGCCTGAACAGGCCGCCGTGGTCGCCGAAGTATGCGACATCATCCAGTTGCCGGCCTTCCTGTCGCGCCAGACCGATCTGGTCGTCGCGATGGCCAAGACCGGCGCAGTGATCAATATCAAGAAAGCCCAGTTCCTCGCGCCCCAGGAGATGAAACACATCCTGAACAAGTGCGTGGAAGCGGGTAACGACCAGTTGATCCTCTGCGAGCGCGGTTCGAGCTTCGGCTACAACAACCTCGTGGTGGACATGCTCGGTTTCGGCATCATGAAACAGTTCGAATACCCGGTGTTCTTCGACGTGACCCACGCGCTGCAAATGCCCGGTGGTCGCGCCGACTCCGCCGGTGGGCGTCGTGCCCAGGTACTGGACCTGGCCAAGGCCGGCATCAGCCAGTCCCTGGCTGGCCTGTTCCTGGAAGCCCACCCGGATCCGGACAACGCCAAATGCGACGGTCCATGTGCCTTGCGCCTGGATAAGCTGGAGCCATTCCTGGCCCAGCTCAAGCAGTTGGACGAACTGGTCAAGAGTTTTCCGACGGTAGAGACCGCGTAAGCGTCGTTTCTCCGGTAGACTTTCCCATGTTTTCTGTTCAGGCCCTCGGGCCTGAGCCTTGTCGCCTGCAAGCCTGCCCCGTTGTTCCACCCTTGCGGTCGGTCAAAAGTTTCCCTTCAGCTGCGTCGTTTTCGTCAACTTTGGAGTGTTTACAACAATGGCAAAAATCGTCGACATCAAAGGTCGTGAAGTTCTCGACTCCCGTGGCAACCCCACCGTCGAAGCCGACGTGCTTCTCGATAACGGCATCATCGGCAGCGCCTGCGCGCCGTCCGGTGCTTCCACCGGTTCGCGCGAAGCGCTGGAACTGCGTGATGGCGACAAGAGCCGTTACCTGGGCAAGGGTGTACTCAAGGCTGTAGCCAACATCAACGGCCCGATCCGTGACCTGTTGCTGGGCAAGGATCCGCTGGACCAGAAAGCCCTGGACCACGCGATGATCAAGCTCGACGGCACCGAAAACAAAGGTAGCCTGGGCGCCAACGCCATCCTCGCCGTGTCCTTGGCCGCTGCCAAGGCTGCTGCTCAGGACCAGGACCTGCCGCTGTACGCTCACATCGCCAACCTGAACGGTACGCCGGGTGTCTATTCGATGCCGGTGCCGATGATGAACATCATCAACGGTGGCGAGCACGCTGATAACAACGTCGACATCCAGGAATTCATGGTGCAGCCGGTTGGCGCCAAGACCTTCTCCGAAGGCCTGCGCATGGGCACCGAGATCTTCCATCACCTGAAAGCTGTCCTGAAGGCCCGTGGCCTGAGCACTGCCGTAGGCGACGAAGGTGGTTTCGCACCCAACCTGGCGTCCAACGAAGATGCACTGAAAGTGATCTCCGAAGCCGTGGCCAACGCTGGCTACACGCTGGGCACCGACGTGACCCTGGCCCTGGACTGCGCCGCCAGCGAATTCTATGAAGACGGCAAATACAACCTGTCCGGCGAAGGCCAGGTGTTCAACTCCGAAGGTTTCGCTGAGTACCTGAAGGGCCTGACCCAGCGCTATCCGATCATCTCGATCGAAGACGGCCTGGACGAGTCCGATTGGGACGGCTGGAAAATCCTCACCGACAAGATCGGCGAGAAAGTCCAACTGGTGGGCGACGACCTGTTCGTGACCAACACCAAGATCCTGAAGGAAGGCATCGATAAAAAGATCGCCAACTCGATCCTGATCAAGTTCAACCAGATCGGCACCCTGACCGAAACCCTGGAAGCCATCCAGATGGCCAAGGCTGCGGGCTACACCGCCGTAATCTCCCATCGCTCCGGCGAAACCGAAGATTCGACCATTGCCGACCTGGCCGTGGGTACCTCGGCGGGCCAGATCAAGACCGGTTCCCTGTGCCGTTCCGATCGCGTTTCCAAGTACAACCAATTGCTGCGTATCGAAGAGCAACTGGCGGGCAAAGCCAAGTACAACGGTCGCGGTGAGTTTCGCGGCTGATCTGTAAATGCTAAAAAGTCGGCGGATTGCGTCGGAAAGTTCACGAAAGTGAACATTTCGACGCTAATCTGATGGCTATCAAGCACAAGCCTGGTTCTTCCAGGCTTCGTGCTATCAGTTGCTTCAAAAGTTAGGCATGGCTGTCTTTTTTCACTGGATACCCGATATTCGATGCGCAGTCCCAATTGGTTGTTCCTCGTCTTGCTCTTGTTGCTGGCTGGCCTGCAGTACCGCCTGTGGGTGGGTAATGGCAGCTTTGCGCAGGTAAAAGACCTGACTGAGCAAATTGCGGCACAGCACGCCGAAAACGAGATCTTGCTGGAGCGCAACCGCGTCCTGGATGCTGAAGTGCTTGAGCTGAAAAAAGGCACGGAGACCGTTGAAGAGCGGGCTCGTCATGAACTGGGCATGGTCAAGGAGGGCGAAACCCTCTACCAGTTGGCCCAATGAGTAACAGTTTGCCGGCCTTCTGGGCCGTGATTCCTGCCGCGGGCGTCGGTGCCCGTATGGCTGCGGACCGTCCCAAGCAATATTTGCAACTGGGCGGGCGCACTATTCTTGAACACAGCCTTGGCTGTTTTCTCGACCACCCAGCGCTCAAGGGCCTGGTGGTCAGTCTTGCTTGTGATGACCCCTATTGGCCAAACCTGGCATGTGCCACTGACCCGCGTATCCAGCGTGCGGACGGTGGCGCCGAGCGCTCGGGTTCTGTGCTTAACGCGTTGCTGCAGCTCAATGCCCTGGGCGCCAGCGATGAGGATTGGGTGCTGGTGCATGATGCTGCCCGGCCTAATCTGAGTCGTGAGGACCTCGACAATTTATTGAGCGAACTGGCTGACGATCCCGTCGGCGGCCTTTTGGCTGTGCCGGCGCGCGATACCCTGAAGCGTGCCGACAAGCAGGGTCGGGTGGTGGAAACCGTGGATCGCAGTCTCATCTGGCAAGCCTACACGCCGCAGATGTTTCGCCTCGGCGCCTTGCACCGCGCATTGGCTGACAGCCTGGTGGCCGATGCGCTTATCACCGACGAAGCCTCGGCCATGGAGTGGTCCGGCCAGGCGCCGCGCCTGATAGAAGGGCGTACGGACAATATCAAGGTGACCCGGCCGGAGGATCTTGAGTGGTTGCGGTTGCGGTGGGCGAATCGGCGGTAATCAGCGGAACCGCTATCGGGGGCAAGCCCCCGATGAGGCCCGCCCAAGCAACACCCAATCAACGACTGTACTCCGGCCTCCCGGCCAACCCCTCCTTCAAGAAATCCACCAGCTTCCTGACCTTCGGCGACAAATGCCGCTGTTGCGGATACAGCGCCCACACCGCCGTATTCGGCGGCTGATGCGCCTCAAGCAGCGACACCAGCGCGCCGCTGTGCAAATGCTCCAGCACGTAATAGTCCGGCAACTGACACAACCCAACCCCCTGCAACGCCGCGTCCAGCACCGCCTGCCCACTGTTGCAGCGCCAGTTTCCCTGCACCCGCTGGGAGAATTCGCGCCCGTCCTGGGCCAGTTGCCAAATATCCGAACTGCCGATCAGGCAGTTGTGCCGGCTCAATTCCGACAAGCTATGTGGCCGACCGTACCGTGCCAAGTAGGACGGCGAGGCGCACAAGTACATGCGGCGCGGCGCGAGGCGGCTGGCGACCATTCGCGAATCCTGCAGGCGCCCCAGGCGAATCGCCAGGTCCAGGCCCTCATGCACGAGATCCAACTGTCGGTTGCTCAATTCGATATCCACCCGCAACTGAGGGTAAAGCCCCATGAATCGCGTCACCAACGGCACAATAAAACGTTCGCCGTAAGCCACGGCGCAGGTCATGCGCAGCATGCCTTTGGGTTCGCTGGCGAGGTCGCCTACCGCACGCAGGGCTTCTTCGCGACCGTCCTGCAAGCGTTGGCAGTGTTGCAGGAAAGTCTGGCCGGCTTCGGTCAGCGTCACCTTGCGCGTACTGCGATACAACAATCGTGTTTGCAGTCGCTCTTCCAGGCGGGCCACCTGCCGGCTGATATGGGATGAGGACACGCCCAGGCGCTCGGCCGCTGCCGTGAATTGGCTGCACTCGGCCACGGCGACAAATTCATCGATGCCTTCCCAGCGGTTTTCCAACATGGTGATTGTCCCTGTACAGCAATAAAGTTTTGCTTTTGCCTGGATTATTAATCAGTGGGGCATGTTTTACACTCGCCGTCTCAGTTTTAAACTCCCTGGAGAAACACCGGATGATCAAGTCCCGCGCCGCCGTCGCCTTCGAAGCCAAGAAACCCCTTGAGATTGTTGAGGTGGATGTCGCCATGCCCAAGGCTGGCGAAGTCCTGTTGCGCGTGGTGGCTTCCGGCGTATGCCACACCGACGCCTACACCCTGTCGGGCGCCGACCCGGAAGGTATCTTCCCGTCGATCCTCGGCCACGAAGGCGGTGCGGTGGTTGAAGCCATCGGCGAGGGCGTTACCTCGGTCGCCGTCGGTGACCATGTGATCCCGCTGTACACCCCGGAATGCGGCAAGTGCAAATTCTGCCTGTCGGGCAAGACCAACCTGTGCCAGGCCATCCGTTCTACCCAGGGCAAAGGCTTGATGCCGGATGGCACCACGCGCTTTTCCTACAAGGGCCAGCCGATTTTCCACTACATGGGCACCTCGACCTTCTCCGAGTACACCGTGTTGCCGGAAATCTCCGTGGCCAAGATTGCTAAAGACGCGCCGCTGGAAAAAGTCTGCCTGCTTGGTTGCGGCGTCACCACAGGCATCGGTGCGGTGCTCAACACTGCCAAGGTCAAA
This sequence comes from Pseudomonas sp. LG1E9, assembly GCF_003290225.1. Classification (NCBI taxonomy): domain Bacteria; kingdom Pseudomonadati; phylum Pseudomonadota; class Gammaproteobacteria; order Pseudomonadales; family Pseudomonadaceae; genus Pseudomonas; species Pseudomonas sp. LG1E9. The sequence goes on from NZ_CP029983.1 coordinate 2,207,887, forward strand.
CCGGGCGATACCGTGGCTATCTTCGGGCTGGGCGGCATCGGCCTGTCAGCGGTGATCGGCGCGGTCAAGGCCAAGGCCGGTCGCATCATTGCCATCGACATCAACCCGGCCAAGTTCGAAATTGCCAAGCAATTGGGCGCAACCGACTGCATCAACCCGAAAGACTACGACCGCCCGATCCAGGACGTGATTGTTGATTTGACCGACGGCGGCGTGGACTTTTCCTTCGAATGCATCGGCAACGTGCAACTGATGCGTGCCGCACTTGAGTGCTGCCATAAAGGCTGGGGCGAGTCGGTGATCATCGGTGTAGCCGGTGCTGGTCAGGAAATCGCTACCCGTCCGTTCCAGTTGGTGACCGGTCGCGTCTGGCGTGGTTCGGCGTTCGGTGGCGTGCGCGGTCGTACTGAATTGCCAAGCTACGTGGAAATGGCCCAGACCGGCGAGATCCCGCTGGACACCTTCATCACCCACACCATGGGTCTGGAAGACATCAACAAAGCGTTTGACCTGATGCATGAAGGCAAAAGCATTCGTACCGTCATCCACTTCTGAGGTCGGCCATGAGTCTGGAAAACCTGTCCTGCCAGAAGAGCTTCGGCGGCTGGCATAAACGCTACAAGCACCATTCCGACGTGCTCGATTGCGACATGACCTTCGCCGTTTACCTGCCGCCGCAAGCGGAGCAGGGCGGCAAGCTGCCGGTGCTGTATTGGCTGTCCGGGTTGACCTGCACCGACGAGAACTTCATGCAGAAGGCTGGCGCACAGCGCATGGCCGCCGAGCTGGGGTTGATCATCGTTGCGCCGGACACCAGCCCTCGCGGTCCCGGTGTGCCGGGTGATCCGGATAACGCCTGGGACTTCGGTCTGGGGGCCGGTTTCTATCTGAATGCCACGCAGGAACCGTGGGCCAGGCATTATCGGATGCATGACTACGTGGTGCAGGAATTGCCGGCGTTGGTTGAAGCGCATTTCCCTGCTTCGGATAAACGCGGTATCAGCGGCCACTCCATGGGCGGACACGGTGCGCTGGTGTGCGCGCTGCGCAACCCGGGGCGTTACCAGTCGGTGTCGGCGTTTTCGCCGATCAACAACCCGATGGATTGCCCGTGGGGCCAGAAAGCCTTCTCCCGTTACCTGGGCGAAGAGCGCTCGAAGTGGCGTGAATGGGATGCCTGCGTATTGATCAGCGAAGCCTCGCAAAAGCTGCCCTTGCTGGTGGACCAGGGCGATCGCGACGATTTCCTCGCGGTGCAGCTCAAGCCTGAAGCCCTGCGGCAAGCAGCCAAGGCGGCCAAGCATCCGCTGGAACTGCGCCTGCAACCTGGCTATGACCATAGCTATTTCTTCATCGCCAGCTTCATCGAAGACCATTTGCGACACCATGGCCGTGCTTTGCTCGGTTAATGTGAGGCAAAAGTAGGTAGAATCACGCCCTGAATTAAATCGGGGCGTTTTTTTTATGCGTATTGGCCACGGCTACGATGTGCACCGTTTCGCTGAAGGCGATTTCATCACTCTGGGCGGCGTGCGCATTGCGCACCACCATGGGCTGCTGGCTCATTCCGACGGCGACGTGGTGTTGCATGCCTTGAGCGATGCCTTGCTCGGCGCTGCGGCGTTGGGTGATATCGGCAAGCACTTTCCGGACACCGACCCCACCTTCAAGGGCGCGGACAGCCGGGTATTGCTGCGCCATGTGGTCGGCCTGATCCACGCCAAGGGCTGGAAGGTCGGTAACGTCGACAACACCATCGTCGCCCAGGCACCGAAGATGGCGCCCCATATCGAATCGATGCGCGCACTGATTGCCGCAGACCTGCAAATTGAATTGGATCAAGTCAACGTGAAAGCCACCACCACCGAAAAGCTCGGGTTTACCGGTCGTGAAGAGGGCATTGCGGTGCACTCCGTCGCCTTGTTGCTGCGCGCATGAATGATCTGGAATTGCTGGGCCCGCGTGCCTACGGCGAGGCTTTGGGCAGCGCGGTCCTGAAGGCCACGGCTGAAGATTTCCAGGTCGACGAAGTGCTGGATATCCCGCTGACCGGCGAGGGCGAGCACTTGTGGCTGTGGGTGGAAAAACGTGGCCTCAATACTGAGGAAGCTGCGCGCCGTATCGCCAAAGCTGCCGGCGTGCCGTTGCGCACCGTCAGCTATGCCGGGCTCAAGGACCGCCAGGCGCTGACCCGCCAGTGGTTCAGCGTGCAACTGCCGGGCAAGGCCGACCCGGACATGAGCGCTGCAGAAAATGACACCCTCAAGATTCTCAAGACCGCCCGCCACAAGCGCAAGCTGCAACGCGGCGCGCACGCGGCCAACGGGTTCACCTTGCGCCTGACCCAGCTGGCCGGCGATACCGCCGCCATCGATGCGCGTTTGCAGCTGATTGCGCAGCACGGCATTCCCAATTATTTCGGCACCCAGCGTTTTGGCCACAACGGTGGCAATGTGGTCGACGCCCGTGAGTGGGCCGCGCGCAAGGCCCTGCCAGAGCAGCGCAACGTGCGTTCGCGGTTGTTGTCTACGGCGCGCAGTTTCCTGTTCAACAAGGTCCTGGCAGCACGGGTCGCCGACGGTTCCTGGCAGCGTGCGCAAGTGGGTGATCTGCTGGCGTTTACTGACAGTCGCAGTTTTTTCCCGGCGGGAGAGGCTGAGTGCAGTGACCCGCGCCTGGCGATCCTGGACCTGCACCCCACTGGCCCGCAGTGGGGCGAAGGCGATTCGCCCGCGACCGGTGCCACCCATGAACTGGAGCAGGCGATCGCCGCCAGTGAAGCCGACCTGCGCGATTGGCTGGTGAATGCCGGCATGAGCCAGGAACGTCGCATTCTGCGACTGCCCATTGGCGGGTTGACGTGGCATTATCCCGGGCCTGACATTCTGCAATTGGAATTCGTCCTGCCGGCCGGATGCTTCGCCACTGTCTTGGTGCGCGAGCTTGTTGATCTGGTGCCGGTGGGGCAGACGGACAGCCCATGCGTATTCTGATATCAAACGATGACGGTGCCACCGCACCCGGCCTTGCCGCGCTCTATGCTGCGCTGCAGGATTACGCCGAGTGCGTGGTGGTTGCCCCCGACCAGGACAAGAGTGGTGCCAGCAGTTCGCTGACGCTCGACCGTCCCCTGCACCCGCAGGTTCTGGCCAATGGCTTTATCAGCGTCAACGGTACGCCCACCGACTGCGTGCACCTGGCCATCAACAGCCTGTTGGATCAAGAGCCGGACCTTGTGGTGTCGGGCATCAACCTCGGCGCCAATCTGGGCGACGACGTGCTGTATTCCGGCACCGTGGCGGCAGCGCTCGAAGGGCGCTTCCTGGGCCGTACCTCGTTCGCTTTTTCGTTTGCCTCGCGGCAACTGGACAACCTGCCCACCGCCGCCTATTTCGCACGCAAGCTGGTGGAGGCCCACGCCTCTCTGGACCTGCCGCCGCGTACAGTGCTCAACGTCAATATTCCCAATTTGCCCCTCGACCATATCCGTGGCATCCAACTGACGCGCCTGGGCCATCGCGCCCGTGCAGCAGCGCCGTTGAAAGTGGTCGACCCGCGCGGCAAGGAAGGCTATTGGATTGCAGCCGCCGGTGATGCCGAAGACGGGGGCGAGGGCACGGACTTTCATGCGGTGATGCAAGGTTATGTGTCGATTACCCCGTTGCAATTCGACCGAACCTTCAGCGATGCCTTCAGTGGTCTCGAAGGCTGGCTGGAGGGATTGCGCTGATGGCTCGTGAACAAGACGACCTGCTGCGTCGGGGCATCGGGATGACCTCCCAGCGCACCCGTGAGCGTTTGATCCAGCGCCTGTACGAAGAAGGCTTGTCCAACGCCCAGGTGTTGGAAGTGATCCGCCGTACGCCTCGCCATCTGTTTGTCGATGAGGCCCTGGCCCATCGCGCCTATGAAGATACGGCCTTGCCCATCGGGCATAACCAGACCATCTCCCAGCCCTACATGGTGGCGCGCATGAGCGAGCTGCTGCTGGCCGCAGGGCCGCTGGACAAGGTGCTGGAGATCGGCACCGGTTCCGGGTACCAGACCGCCGTGCTGTCGCAGCTGGTGGAGCGTGTGTTCTCGGTGGAGCGCATCAAGGTGCTTCAGGATCGTGCCAAGGAACGCCTGGTGGAACTGAACCTGCGCAACGTGGTGTTTCGCTGGGGGGATGGCTGGGAAGGCTGGCCGGCGCTGGCGCCTTACAACGGCATCATCGTCACCGCCGTGGCCACCGATGTTCCGCAAGCGCTGCTCGACCAGTTGGCCCCGGGCGGGCGCCTGGTCATCCCGGTGGGCTCCGGCGAAGTGCAACAATTGATGCTTATTGTCCGTGAGGACGACGGTTTTTCCCGGCATGTATTGGGCGCAGTGCGCTTTGTTCCGTTACTCAACGGCCCACTGGCCTGATGAATTTTCGCCGTCAGTGAATTCTGCGGATGGGGATGTGTCTTACGGCGGGGTCCATCAAGTCAACATGATGGCTTCATCGATTCAACACGTTGAATGATTCGTTTCAGTCGCGTGCCGGTAAAACTTCAATGCCCAGTTATACTTGCGACATATTTCAAGCCTGATACAGGCGTTCATGTTCAGCCACCATAAAGGGAGCGGCGGGTGAGTCTCACAGGTCTTGCGCAGCGTATGGGTAAAACAAGTTTTCAGCGACTGGTGCTTGGCCTTGTCTTCGGTTCCTTGTTGGTGGGCTGTTCCAGCTCGCCAAGCAGCGGTGCACGGGTCGTTGACCGTAATAATGCCGCACCGCAAAAGCCGACGGTAACTACCGGGCAATATGTGGTGCGCAAGGGCGACACGATGTTCTCGATCGCCTTCCGTTATGGGTGGGACTACAAAGCGCTTGCAGCCCGTAACAATATTCCTGTGCCCTACACGATACATCCGGGTCAGACGATTCGCTTCGACGGTCGCACCGGTTCCGCGCCTACGGCGGTTGTGACAAACACCGGATCTTCACCGTCGTCTTCGAGCAAAACCACCATCATTACACGGCCTGCCGGCACTGCTGCGCCGACGGCTACGAACAAGCCGACAGCCGCGCCGTTGCCGCCTGCCGGACCTGCGCCGACCGGTTGGGGATGGCCCTCAAACGGAGTGTTGATTGGAAAATTCTCTTCAAACGGTAGTTTGAATAAAGGCATTGATATCGCCGGGGATTTGGGACAGCCTGTTTTAGCTGCGTCTGATGGGACAGTGGTGTACGCCGGGAGTGGTTTACGGGGCTACGGCGAGCTGGTCATCATCAAACACAGTGATACCTACGTCAGTGCTTACGGTCATAACCGCAGGCTGTTGGTTCGGGAGGGGCAGCAAGTCAAAGTCGGACAGACAATTGCCGAAATGGGTTCAACGGGTACAGACCGGGTGAAACTGCACTTTGAGATTCGCCGTCAAGGGAAGCCTGTAGATCCGCTGCAATTCTTACCCCGTCGTTGATGTGTTGCCAGCCTGTTCCCTCACGTAGAAGGAACAGGCTCCAGCGTTGCCAAGGATAAAGGCGTCGCTTGAGCTTGAGGTCGAACTCACCAAAGGACTATAACAATGGCTCTCAGTAAAGAAGCGCCGGAGTTTGACATCGACGATGAGGTTCTCCTTATGGAGACCGGTATCGCTATGGAATCGATGTCGAATGAGGGACCTGCAACACCTTCAGTTCGCACCAAATCCAAAAACTCCTCCGCGTTAAAGCAACATAAATACATTGATTACACACGGGCGCTCGACGCGACCCAGCTGTACCTCAATGAAATCGGCTTTTCCCCCCTGCTGACCCCCGAAGAGGAAGTCCATTTTGCGCGGTTGTCGCAAAAGGGTGATCCGGCTGGGCGCAAGCGCATGATTGAAAGCAACCTGCGCCTGGTGGTGAAAATCGCCCGGCGCTACGTCAATCGTGGGCTGTCCCTGTTGGACCTGATCGAGGAGGGCAACCTGGGCCTGATCCGGGCAGTGGAGAAGTTCGACCCTGAGCGGGGCTTCCGCTTTTCAACCTATGCCACCTGGTGGATTCGCCAGACCATCGAACGGGCGATCATGAATCAGACCCGCACGATCCGGTTGCCGATCCATGTGGTCAAGGAACTCAACGTCTACCTGCGGGCAGCGCGTGAGCTCACTCAAAAACTCGATCATGAACCCTCGCCCGAAGAAATCGCCAACCTGCTGGAAAAACCGGTAGGGGAGGTCAAGCGCATGCTGGGCCTTAACGAGCGCGTGTCTTCGGTCGATGTCTCGCTGGGTCCGGATTCGGATAAAACCCTGCTGGACACCCTGACGGATGATCGCCCTACAGATCCTTGCGAGCTGTTGCAGGACGTTGATCTGTCCCAAAGCATTGACCAGTGGTTGTCGGAGCTTACAGACAAGCAGCGTGAAGTGGTGATTCGCCGCTTCGGCCTGCGTGGTCATGAGAGCAGCACCCTGGAGGACGTAGGCCTGGAGATCGGCCTGACCCGTGAGCGGGTGCGGCAGATCCAGGTGGAAGGGCTCAAGCGCTTGCGTGAGATCCTGGAGAAGAATGGCTTGTCGAGTGAATCGCTGTTCCAATAAGCGGCGCAGCTTGATTATTTGAATGTGGGAGGGGGCTTGCCCCCGATAGCAGTGTCACAGTCGCCAGCTATATCGACTGATACACCGCAATCGGGGCAAGCCCCCTCCCACATTTTTTTGTTCCAGGCATAAAAAAACCCCGCTTTTAAGGGCGGGGTTTTTTCGACTAAGTCAGTACAAGTTAGATAACTTGAACTTCTTCAGCTTGCATGCCTTTCTGACCGCGGGTAGCGATGAAAGAAACCTGTTGGCCTTCTTTCAGGCTTTTGAAGCCGTCGGATTGGATAGCTTTGAAGTGAACGAACAGGTCGTCACCGGATTGTGGAGTGATGAAGCCGAAGCCTTTTTCATCGTTGAACCACTTAACGGTACCAGTTTGGCGATTAGACATGGTGTATCTCCTTGGACAAAGTTAACTGCGACTCAGGAAAAGCCCTGGCCGAGACTGAGTGCAAAGAGCAGGAAAAATTCTTGGAGATGGTTGGATCGAAATTCAACATATCGTGTAGAGATTCTCAGTGACACAAGCAGCACAGTGGCGCCACCTTAACCCTTTTTCCGGAACGTGCCAATGGTATTTCCGAAGGTTTCTCTATTTTCGTGACTGGCGGTGGTATTTACCGGTACCGCTGGCGGCAATACGGCCCCCGGCCCTGCTGGCTGCGCCTTACAGCCGGCGGGGCATTCATCAAGAAAAGCCCGACGCCCTTTGAACCCCAACGCCGGCACCGGTAAGATGCCACACAGAATTTTTCCACCTCGCTATTCAGGACACCCGCCATGAGCATCAAATCGGACAAGTGGATTCGCCGCATGGCGCAAGAGCACGGCATGATCGAACCGTTCGTCGAGCGCCAGATTCGTGGTGAAGGCGACGACCGAGTGATCTCCTATGGCGTTTCCAGCTACGGCTACGATGTGCGCTGCGCCGATGAGTTCAAGGTGTTCACCAACATCAACTCGGCGATCGTCGATCCGAAGAACTTCGACGAAAAGAGCTTCGTCGACGTCAAGAGCGACGTTTGCATCATTCCGCCAAACTCTTTCGCCCTGGCGCGCACCGTGGAATTCTTCCGTATTCCCCGCGACGTGCTGACCATCTGCCTGGGTAAAAGCACCTACGCGCGCTGCGGCATTATCGTTAACGTGACGCCGCTTGAGCCTGAGTGGGAAGGTCACGTCACCCTGGAGTTCTCCAACACCACCACCCTGCCGGCCAAGATCTACGCCAATGAAGGCGTAGCGCAGATGCTGTTCTTGCAGTCCGACGAGGCCTGTGAAGTGTCCTACAAAGACCGCGCAGGCAAGTACCAAGGCCAGCGCGGCGTCACCTTGCCACGCGCTTGATCGAAAGGTCCTACGCGTAAAGGGAATTAGTCCGCAGAAAGTGACTCTATTGGGTGTACTGCCTCGGCGCGTGCAAAACGCGCCGGGCCACGCTTGAGGAGTGCCTTATGAAGATCGACCCGCGAATCAGCGCAGAACTTGCCCGGCTTGAACCCAACCAGATTGGCGTTCTGGCCTGGTCCCTGATGGCCGATCCCGCTTATGCGGGCGGCATCCCCGGCCAACCCGAGCCGGATTACCCACAGCCTACCGAACCCGGTGAGCCGACCCTTCCCGATGAGCCGCCACCCGCACCGGTTGCCTGATACCTGCAAGCCCAGTCGGTGTTTCAGCCAACTGGCCAGACCTGGTGATCGCCAATCACAAAAATTTGGTGATCATCGCCCTGATCTACTGCGTATCCGCCCGTAAATGCGCCAAACGCTGGCAACAGGCTGACGTGCCTGCCCAGCAGGAAGCACGGCAGGCGCAGGCTCTGCCGACCCTTGCCGCGCAAGCGATACACCGGGTGCACATGCCCCGCCAGCACCAGGTGGCTGGCATGGGGATCCGGTTCGTGTTGCAGGGCGAAAGGTCCCATCAGCAGCGGCTCAGGCACCACCTCGATCCTCAAGTCAGCAGGTGGATCGCCCGCGCGTTTATCGTGATTGCCGCGGATCAACGTCATCGCCAGGTCGCAATGCCGTGCTCGCCAGGCCCGCAGTGCGCTCAGTGTGCCGCTGGCGTGTGAGCCGGGACCGTGCAGGAAGTCGCCCAGAAAGATCACCTGCGCGCACGGCAGGGCGCTTAACAAGTGATCCAGACGCTGCAGATTGTCGGTAGTAGTGCCCTGCGGCACTGGCTGCCCCAGGCTGCGATAGGCAGATGCCTTGCCAAAGTGCGCATCGGCAATCAACAAACACTGGCGCGCAGGCCAGTACACGGCTTTCTCCGCCAGCAACCACAGTTCTTCGCCGCCAAGCGTCACCGAGCAGTGCGTCATCGTTTCTCCGCTACTTTTTCCAAATCCTTGACCATCCGTGCAATGCGCTCCGAGAGCTTTTCCGAACTCATGCTTTCGCGCATCCGCTCCACCAGCAGCGGGAAGGCGAGGGGCGTAGGACGTTCGATCATATGCATGTCCAGTTTCAGCGCCGACAAGCGAAGCAAGGTCTCTTCCAGGCGGCGAATATCCAACTCGTCACGCAGGACTTCTTCCCCGGCCTGGGCCAGCAACAGGTTCTGCGGGTCATACTGCTTGAACACTTCAAAGAACAATCCGCTGGACGCCTGCACCTGGCGCGTACTTTTCGGCGCGCCGGGGTAGCCGGCAAACACCAGCCCGGCGATACGGGCGATTTCACGAAAGCGCCGCAAGGCCAGTTCCCCGGCATTCAGGCTGGCGGCGACGTCGCTCAGCAAATTGGCCGGGCTCAGCAGCGCTTCGCTCAGCCATACAGACCAATCCACCGGCGTGGCGCTCAGTAACTCCAGGCCATAGTCATTGACGGCAATGGAGAAAGTCACTGCCTGTCCTTGGCTGACCCGCCAGGCGAGCAGGCTCGCCAACCCCAGATGCACCTGGCGCCCGGCAAACGGGTACAGAAACAGGTGCCAACCTTCCCGCGACTTCAGCACTTCGGCCAACAGATGTTCCCGCGTCGGCAGGCCGGACCAGCGCAACTGCGTCTGTAGCAATGGTTGCACCGCCTGCATTTCCGGGCCTTCGAAGCGACCCTGCGCCGCCGCGTCAAAGCGTTCCACCACGGCCTGGGCCAGCTCATTGGAAAGGGGCATGCGCCCGCCATTCCAGCGCGGTACGGCGGCCTTTTTGGCGGTGCTGCGCCGCACGTAGGCGGTCATGTTTTCTACCCGCACCAGTTCCAGCAGGCGCCCGGCAAACAGAAACCCATCCCCAGGCTTGAGCCGTGCGATAAAACCTTCCTCGACGCTGCCCAGATTCTTGCCGCCGCCGCCCTTGCTCCAGAATTTCAACTGGATACTCGCGTCGCTGACAATGGTGCCCACACTCATGCGATGGCGTCGCGCCAAGCGGGCGTCGGGCACGCGCCAGATGCCCTGCTCGTCGGGCTCCACCCGGCGGTAATCCGGATAAGCGGTGAGCGACAGCCCGCCATGGCGTACAAACCCCAGCGCCCAGGCCCAATCCGCGTCCGTAAGCTCGCGATACGCCCAGGCGCCGCGCACTTCCGCCAGCAATGCATCCGGCGTGAAGCCACCGCCCAGGGCCATGCTCACCACGTGTTGTACGAGTACATCCAGCGGTTTGCAGGGTGATTCGCGGGCCTCGATGCGCCGCCCTGCAATTGCATCCTGGGCCGCCGCCGCCTCGACCAGTTCAAGGCTATGGGTCGGCACCAGCGTCACCCTCGATGGCCGCCCCGGCGCATGGCCGGAGCGCCCGGCACGTTGCATCAGACGGGCGATGCCCTTGGCTGAGCCGATCTGCAACACCCGCTCCACCGGCAAAAAATCCACCCCCAGGTCCAGGCTGGAGGTGCAGACCACCGCCTTGAGCTGCCCGTCTTTCAGGGCGCGTTCTACCCAATCGCGGGTTTCCCGAGACAACGAACCGTGGTGCAGGGCAATGACCCCGGCCCACTCCGGCCGCGCTTCCAGTAAGGCCTGGTACCAGATTTCCGACTGCGCCCGCGTATTGGTAAACACCAGGCAGCTGCTGCTGGCCTCGACCTCGGCGGCCACCTGCGGCAACATCTTCAAACCGATATGCCCGGCCCACGGGAAACGCTCGGTAACCAGTGGCAACAAGGTGTCGACTTTCAGCTGTTTGGCCGTTTGCCCTTGCACATTGATTCCGCCGCCTTGTGGGACCAATACCTCCAGCGCGTGGGGCTGATTACCCAAGGTCGCCGAAATGCCCCACACCATCAGGTCAGGGCGCCAGCGCCGCAGCCGCGCCAACGCCAATTGCAACTGTACGCCGCGCTTGTTGCCGATCAGCTCATGCCATTCATCCACCACCACCATGCGCAGGTGCGCGAGGCTCGCCTCACTGTCGGCGCGGGCGAGCATCAAGGTCAGGCTTTCCGGGGTGGTGATCAGTACGGTGGGTTGGCGCCGGGTTTGCCGGGCGCGCTCGCTGCTGCTGGTATCGCCCGTGCGCAGGCCGACGCTCCACGGAATCTGCAAGGTCGCCAGCGGCGCTTCGAGGGCGCGAGCCGTGTCGGCGGCCAGCGCACGCATCGGCGTGATCCACAGCACCGTCAGCGGCTCGGCAGGCGGTTTGCGTTTGCCCGTAGCAGGCGGTCGGGTGGTGGCGAAGCGATTGAGGGCGGCAAACCACAGTGCGTAGGTTTTACCCGCGCCAGTGCTGGCGTGCAGCAGCCCTGACCGGCCTTGCTTGACCGCTTGCCAAACCGCTTTCTGGAAGTCGAACGGCTTCCAGCCCTTGGCGGCGAACCATGTCTTGGCGAAGTCGTGGGGTTTTGCCATGCGGCGGCTGACGCTCTGGAAGGTCTATTCCCACAGACCCTCCAGGCACCGCAAAGGTTTACTTCAAATTGCCACTCAGGAATTGCTGCAAACGCTCGCTCTTCGGATTGCCCAACACATCCTCAGGCGCGCCTTGCTCTTCGACCAGGCCCTTGTGCAGGAACAGCACCTGGCTCGACACCTTGCGCGCAAAGCTCATCTCATGGGTGACCATGATCATGGTGCGGCCTTCCTCGGCCAGGCCCTGGATCACCTTCAACACTTCGCCCACCAGCTCCGGGTCGAGCGCCGAGGTGGGTTCGTCAAACAGCATCACCTCCGGTTCCATGGCCAGCGCGCGGGCGATGGCCACCCGTTGCTGCTGGCCACCGGAGAGAAACGCCGGGTACTGGTCGGCCACTCGCGCTGGCAGGCCGACCTTGTCCAGATAGCGACGGGCACGGTCCTCGGCGTCCTTTTTACTGCAACCCAGCACCCGGCGTGGCGCCATGGTGATGTTTTCCAGCACGCTCATGTGGCTCCACAGGTTGAAGTGCTGGAACACCATCGCCAGCCGCGTGCGCAGGCGCTGCAATTCGGCGTCGTCGGCCACGCGCATGCCGTGGCGGTCGCTGACCATGCGGATCGGCTTGCCGTCGAGGGTCATGGCGCCGTCGTTGGGGGTTTCCAGGAAGTTGATGCAGCGCAAAAAGGTGCTTTTGCCCGAGCCGCTGGCGCCGATCAGGCTGATCACGTCACCGGTCCTGGCCTTCAGCGAGACACCTTTGAGCACCTCATTGTCGCCATAGCTTTTATGCAGGCCTTCAACGGTCAATTTGTACATGGGGCGTGCATCCTCAAGGCGAAAGTAGGTAGCCGCTGCGGTAGGCCTCTGAGCCGGCGACATGGGCGATGACCATCCCGGCAGTGGCCATGCGGCGCAGCGAACGGGCGTAAAGCAGGCCTGCGTGATGGCAGTGCACAGGCGTTACGCGGTCGGTAATGGGGTCGATGATTTCAGCAATCAGTTGCCCGGCTTCCAGGTACTCGCCGGGCAGGGCGCTGAACACCAGCAGGCCGCCCACGGGTGTTGCAACGGGCTCGACGCCGGCCAGTGGGGTGGCCGGGTAGGGCAGGTCGGGCAAGGGCGCCGCTTCGCCGCTGATGGCGCCGAAGTGAATCAGGTAGTCGATGATCGCCTGGCAATCGAGGCCCGCCAGGCCGTGGTTGACGTCGCCCTGGCCGCGCAGTTCGACCGTCACCGAAAAACTGCCCATGAGGATCGGGAAGCGTTCGGCAAACCGTTGCTGCAACTGCCACCAGACCAGGGTGAAACATTCATCGAACGACTGCCCGCCAGAGTCGGTGGCCAGTAAATTGGCTTCCGAGCCTAGATAACGCGCCAACGGCTCCACCTGCGGCCAGGCCTCAGGCGTGGTGTACAGGTGCGCCACGGCTTCGAAGTCGCAATGCAGGTCCAGCACCATGTCGGCGTCGCACGCCAGGCGTTGCAGCACCAGCCGTTGAGACTGCAATTGGGTGGCGGCGGTTTGCCCGGCGAGGGCGCTGCTCAATGCGGCGCGAATCAGTTCGACATTGCGTTGCGGATCATCCCCCAGCAGCGCCTCGACCCGGTTGCCCACCTCGTCACTGAGGTCGACAAACAGGCGATTGAAGTTCTGCCCGCTTTCCAGCTCGTAGCGGCCCAGGGGGATATCCATCAACACCTGTTCCAGGCCCACCGGGTTGGCGATGGGCACCACTACGATCTCGCTCAACAGCCGTCCGGCCGCCGCCAATTCGGCGAGGCGCACCTTCAGGTGCCAGGCGACCAACATGCCGGGCAGCTCATCGGCATGCAGCGACGCCTGGATGTAGACCTTGCCTGCGGCCTGCTGCGGGCCGAAGTGGAAACTGTGGATCTGCCGCGCCGTGCCTGGCACCGGCGCAATCAGTTCATGTCGCTGATGACGCATGAAGGCTCCTTAATGGCTTGGCCCGAGAAAGGCCAGCCAGCGACGTTCCGCCAGCCGAAACAGGCCGACCAGGGCAAAGGTCACGGCGAGGTAGATCAGCGCGGCAATGCCGAACGATTGAAAGGTCATGAAGGTCGCCGAGTTGGCATCCCGCGCGACTTTGAGAATGTCCGGGATCGTCGCGGTAAACGCCACGGTGGTCGAGTGCAGCATCAGGATCACTTCGTTGCTGTAGTACGGCAACGAGCGGCGCAGTGCGGACGGCATGATCACATAGGCGTAGAGCTTCCAGCCGCTGAGGCCGTAGGCCTTGGCCGCCTCGACTTCACCGTGGGCCATGCTGCGGATCGAGCCGGCGAAAATCTCCGTGGTGTAGGCGCAGGTGTTGAGGGCGAAGGCGAGGATGGTGCAGTTCATTGCATCGCGGAAAAACGCATCCAGCACCGGTTGGGCGCGTACGGCGGCGATGCTGTAGATGCCGGTGTAACAGATCAGCAACTGAATATAGAGCGGTGTACCGCGAAACAGGTAGGTGTAGAACTGCACCGGCCAGCGCACCCAGCGCTTGCGCGATACGCGGGCGATGGAGAGTGGGATCGACACCAGAAACCCGATCACCAAGGCGGCGCTGAGCAACCACATCGTCATGGCCAGGCCGGTGATGTGCTGGCCGTCGCTGTAGAGGAACGGGCGCCAGTATTCCTGCAAGAGTTCGATCATCGCACTGCCTCCCGGGAGCCTGCGGAGTAGCGACGTTCAAGACGGCGCAGGACAAAGTTGGAGACGCTGGTGATCACCAGGTAGATCAGCGCGGCCAGCACCAGGAAATAGAACAGCTGGTAAGTGCTTTTGCCCGCGTCCTGGGCCGCTTTGACCAAGTCCGCCAAGCCGATGATCGACACCAGCGCGGTGGCCTTGAGCATGACCATCCAGTTATTGCCGATGCCGGGCAGGGCAAAACGCATCATTTGCGGGAAGGTCACGTAGCGAAACCGCTGGCCGCGCTTGAGCCCATAGGCGGTGGCAGCTTCCAACTGGCCACGGGGCACGGCGAGAATCGCGCCGCGAAAGGTCTCGGTGAAGTAGGCACCGTAGATAAAGCCCAGGGTGATCACCCCGGCGCTGAATGGGTCGATCTCGATGTACTCCCATTCCATAAAGTCGGTCAGGCCGGTAAGCCAGGTTTGCAGGCTGTAGAAAATCAGCAGCATCAGCACCAGGTCAGGCACGCCACGGATCAGGGTGGTGTAGAGCTGGGCGGGAATGCGCAGGAAGGGCAGGCTGGAGAGTTTGGCGCTGGCGCCGAGCAGGCCGAGCAACACGCTGACGGCCAGGGACAGCACCGACAACTTGAGGGTCATCCAGGTGCCCTGCAGCAACAGCGGGCCGAAACCCTTCAAGCTGAACGCGCTCAGCCCGAGGGTTTGCAACAGATCTTCGAACATAAATCAGGACCTATGGCGATAAAAAAGCGCCCCTCCAGTGGAGGGGCGCCCCGGGCATTACTTGCCGCTGTACAGGTTCAGATCGCCAAAGTGTTTCTTCTGGATAGTGGCGTAGGTGCCATCATCGTGTAACGCTTTGATACCTTTATCCAAAAGTGCCTTGAGCTCAGTGTTACCTTTTTTGATACCGATCGCGGTTTTCGACGGCAGCAATGGGTCGTCAATGGCCGCGCTGACTTCGTAGCCGGCACCGGCTGGCGACTTCAGGAAGCCCAGTTCGGCTTGCAGCATGTCCTGCACGGACGCATCGAGACGGCCGGACGTCAGGTCAGCATAAACCTGGTCCTGGTTGGCGTAGGCCTTGGTGGTCACACCGGCCTTGTCCAGCACAGCCTTGGCGTAGGCTTCCTGGATGGTGCCTTGCTCGTAGCCCACGGACTTGCCCTTGAGCGACTCAGGGGTAGAGAACCCAGCGCCTTTCTTGAACACCAGCGAGGTCGGGCCGGAGAACAGTTCGTTGGAGAAGTCGATGGCCTTTTCACGCACCGGGGTCACGGTCATGGACGAGATCACGCCGTCGAACTTGTTGGCTTTCAGGCCTGGGATCATGCCGTCGAAGTCACTTTCGACCCATTTGCACTTGACCTTCAGCTCCGCACAGATGGCATTGCCCAGGTCGATATCGAAGCCCACCAGGCTGCCGTCGGCAGCTTTGGATTCGAATGGCGCGTAGGACGGATCGACACCAAAACGCAATTCCTTGTATTCCTTGGCCAGCGCGGTACCGGCGGCCATGCACAGAGCCAGTGCAGAAAGGGTCAGCAATGCTTTTTTCATTATGTAATCCCTGGAAACCAAGATAAGCGCTTGTGGCGCGTTTAGGACTGTTACTGAACGGTGTCAGACGGATCACAAGTAGCAATTTCTGCACCATAGTTCCGAATGAGCGTTTTAAAAGGTGGGATAAGGGAAATCTGAGTGTAGGAGATGCCCGAAAGTGGGCGCGGGAAAATGAGCGCACCATTTCAGGTCACACGGAAATTCAACGCGGGGATTTATGTCAGGCCAGGAGGTCCTGCAGGGTGGCAAGGTTGTCGGCCTCGTCGACTGTCTTGTCCTGCCGCCAACGCAACATCCTGGGAAAGCGCACGGCAATCCCGCTCTTGTGGCGCTTGGACAGTGCAATCCCTTCAAACCCCAGCTCGAACACCATGCTCGGCGTCACGCTGCTGACCGGGCCGAATTTTTCCACCGTGGTCTTGCGCACAATCGCGTCGACCTTGCGCATTTCCTCGTCGGTCAGCCCGGAATAGGCCTTGGCAAACGGCACGAGCGTGCGCTCGCTGCCGGGCGGGCCGTCCCACACGGCAAAGGTGTAGTCGCTGTATAAGCTGGCGCGTCGGCCATGCCCGCGCTGGGCGTAGATCAACACGGCGTCGACGCTGAACGGGTCGACTTTCCACTTCCACCACAGGCCCATATCCTTGGTGCGGCCCACGCCGTACAGGCCCTGGCGATTCTTGAGCATCATGCCTTCGACGCCGAGGCTGCGGGAGGCTTCGCGTTGTTGGGCAAGGTCTTGCCAGGTTGCACCCGTCAGCAGCGGTGAGGGCTGCAACACCGGTTGGTTGCACTGGGCAATCACCTGCTCCAGTTGTGCGCGGCGTTTGGCCTGGGTGTGGTTGCGCCAGTCGTCGCCCTGATGTTCCAGCAGGTCGTAGGCCAGGACTGCCACCGGCGCATCCTCCAGCACTTTTTTGCTCAGGGTCTTGCGGCCGATACGTTGTTGGAGCAGGGCGAAGGGTTGCACCGAGTCTTTCCACACGACGATTTCGCCGTCGATCACCGTGCCATCGGGCAGGCCACTCGCCAGGCTGTGGAGTTCGGGAAACCGTTCAGTCACCAATTCTTCGCCTCGGGACCAGATCCACAGGCGCCCGTCACGCTTGACCAACTGCGCACGAATGCCGTCCCACTTCCACTCCACCTGCCAGTCTGCTGGAGAGCCGAGCAGGGCATCGAATTGCTCCACTGGCTGCGACAACCCGTGAGCGAGAAAAAACGGATACGGCTGTCCGCCTCGTTGTGCATGTTCGTCGGACGATTCGGCGGCGATCAGCTTGAGGTAGCCCTCAGGTGTAGGGCGATTGGACAGATCGGTGTAGCCCACCAGCCGCTGGGCCACGCGTTTACTGTCCAGTCCGGCCATGGCCGCGAGGGCGCGGGTGACCAGCAGCTTGGACACGCCAACGCGGAAGCTGCCGGTAATCAATTTGATGCACACCATCAGGCTTGGTTGATCCAGTTGTGTCCATAACGCTGGCAGGCGTTCAGCCAAGTCCAGGGGCGAGAGCCCGCGCAGGGGCAGGAGTTTGTCTTCCAGCCACACGGCCAGGCCGTCTTCTGAGGTGTAGGTCGATTCCGGTAACAGCAGGGAAATCGTCTCGGCCAAGTCACCCACCGACTGGTAGCTCTCTTCGAACAGCCACGGCTCGATGCCGGACGCTTCGGTGGCCATGTCTCGCAGCAGGCGCGTCGGCACCAGTTGCCGAGGGCGTCCGCCGGACAGGAAATACACCGCCCATGCCGCATCCTCGGGCGGTGCTTGCAGGAAGTAGGCTTGCAGGGCCGCGAGCTTGGCGTTGCTGGAGGTGGTGGCGTCGAGGTTGGCGTACAGCTCGGCGAAGGCCCTCATGCGCTGGCCTCTTCTTCGTCATCACCGTATTCGGTGGTGAAGCCCTGGGCGTCCAGGCCTTTTTCCCGCAGGTGGCGCACCAATACGCCGACAGAACCGTGGGTCACCATCACCCGTTCTGCGCCGGTCTGTTCGATGGCCCACAACAGGCCCGGCCAATCGGCGTGGTCCGACAGTACAAAACCTCGGTCCACTCCGCGCCGCCGCCGTGTGCCGCGCAGGCGCATCCAGCCGCTGGCGAACGCGTCGCTGTAGTCGCCGAAGCGCTTGATCCAACTGCTGCCGCCGGCGGAGGGCGGGGCGATGATCAAGGCTTGGCGCAGCAGTGGGTCGGTCTTGGTGAAGTCCCCGGCGTAGAGCGTGTCGGGGATATAGATGCCGGCCTCGCGGTACACCCGGTTCAGCGGTTCGACCGCGCCGTGGCTGAGGATCGGGCCGATGCTGGCGTCGATGCCATGCAGGATGCGCTGGGCTTTGCCGAAGGAATAGCAGTACAGCACGCTGGCTTTGCCAGCGGCGATATTGGCCTGCCACCAATCGTTGATCCCGGCAAAAATCTGCGCCTGGGGCTGCCAGCGGTAGATCGGCAGGCCAAAGGTGGATTCGGTGATAAAGGTGTGGCAACGCACCGGCTCGAAGGGCGCACAGGTGCCATCGGGCTCGACTTTGTAATCACCGGACGCCACCCAGACTTCACCCTGGTATTCGAGGCGCACCTGGGCCGAACCGAGCACATGCCCGGCGGGATGGAAACTCAAGGTCACACCGTGGTGCAGCAGTTGCTCGCCATAGGCCAGGGTTTGCAGGTTGATGTCCTGGCCCAGACGCGAGCGCAGGATACCTTCGCCGGGTGCGGCGGCCAGATAATGCTGATTGCCGGTGCGTGCATGGTCGCCGTGGGCGTGGGTGATGACGGCGCGTTCCACCGGGCGCCAGGGGTCGATGTAGAAATCGCCAAAGGGGCAGTAGAGACCTTCGGGGCGGGCGATGACAAGATCCATGGACGCGTGCCGGGGGCGATGGGCTTATCAGGTAGGAGGAGAATGAGCCTGGAGAAGTTCTATCTAAATGCAGAGAGCTAAAAATGTGGGAGGGGGCAAGCCCCCTCCCACATTTGGACCACATACATTCAGTTACTTGCCTGGCGTCAGGGTCAGCCGAGCTTTCCCATAGACCTTCTCGAAGTTCTGCGGCTGCATCGGGAAGCTCAGGTATTGCGCCTTGAGCGACGGGTCGATGCCATTGGCGTAGTTCGGGCTGGCCGGGTTGCCGGATTGGCCGATACCGCCCTGGCCCATCATCGGCTCCGCCTGGCCGAAGTCGACGATCATGCGCAGCGCAGGGACTTGGGTGGTATTGAAATCCTGGCCCCAGCTGTAGGGCGCGGGATTCAGGGTGTTGTGGTCGCCGCCGGACGCCAGCGGGCCACGGATGACTTGGCCTGCGGTGTTCTTCCAGGTGGTGCTGTGCAGCTTGCCCCACTGCCAGGCCTTGTGATCGGCACCCAATTGGCTGTCGCCAGCGCTGATCGCGGCCGCGAGGCTGCGGGCGAGGATCGCCGGTTTGTCTTCTTTTTGCGGTGTGCGCACGTCGTCCCAGAACGGGCTGTCTTCGCGGCTCAGCAAGTGATCCGCCTGGGCGGCGTAGGACAGGTTGGCGTTGCTGACGAAGGCCTTCCAGCTGGCGCTGTCTTGCGGGCCGAGTTCGTCGAGGAAGATCTGCTTGGTGCTTTCCTGCAGGAACAGCTCATAGAGCGCCGCGTCGGCAGACGTCGCAACGAGGCGACCGTCAAAGGCCATCAGGCGTTTCAGCGCTTCGCGCGCCTTGACCTGTTCGGCTGCGGGCAATCCATCAATCGCCTGCTTCAGCGGCTGGGCCATGCCTGGTGCCTGGAACATGCTCTTGAGCTTGGCGGCGAAGGTGGTGGTCTGGTCGTACTGCATGGCGATCATGCTGCGGCTGTCATGTTTGCCGGCATTGGCCAGTTGCGCCAGGCGCTCGCTGCGCTCCGGGGCATCCCAGGAGTTGGACAACTGCATGCCATAGCCACGCGGCGCGGTGCGCTGGTTGGCGGTGCCGATCCAGCCTTGGGCCGGGTCCTGGTCATAGGGGTGCAGCATTGCGTCGGCGTAACCGTCCCAATCAAAGCGCGCATCCCAGCCCGGCGACGGCAGCAAACCTTCACCTTCGCGGCGGTTAGGGAAGCGGCCAGTAACCTGCCAGCCGATATTGGTGGCGTCGGCAAACACCATGTTCAACGCGATGGCGCGAATCTCGCGGGTTGCGTCCGAGGCCTTGCCGACGTTTTGCGCACGGGACAGGTCGAAAAACGCATCCAGGCTCTTGTCGTCTTTAAAGTCGGCTGTTTGCAACGCCAGGCCCAGGCCGCTGGTGAGTGCCTGGCTGCTGTTGAGCAGGGCGCCGTGACGGGTTTCGTAGACAACTTCGCGAATTGAGCGCTGGCCCTTGACGAAGAAGGTCTCGTTGCGCACGCCGGCCGGCAGCCATTTGCCATTGTTCTCGTAGTACAACGCGTTGCCCTGGCGTCTGACTTTTTCCAGGAACAGGTCCTGTGTGTCGCCCTTGACCGTGCTCAGGCTCCACGCGACTTTGCCGTTGAACCCGGACAGCAGCGTCGGCAAGCCGGCAATCGAGGCGCCGACGGCCTGGTATTTCGGGGCGCGAATCTGCACGTAGCTCCAGGGCGACGGCGCTTGCGGTTGGGCGGCCAGGTCGTTGGCCAGCAGGCTTTTGCCACTGCGGCTGCGCTGCGGGCCGATGGCCCAGTTGCTCGACGTGGTCACGCCCAGGGCATTGAGGCTGCTCAGTTGCTGGGTCACGGTATCAAGCCCGGCCAGACCGGTGATCTGGCTGAAGTTCACGCCCTTGAGTTTCTCGGCCTCGGCCACTGGGATCGGCTCATCCGGCGCGCTTGGAGTGAGCCAGGCGAGTTTGTCGACGCCGACTTTTTGCGCCAGCACCAGGGAGGCGATTTCTTCCTGCAGGTTGGCCGACTCGCTGAAATTCAGCAGGCAGAACAACAGTGCCGAATCTTCCGGTTTCCAGTACTCGGGCTTGTAGCCGGTCTGGGCCAGGTCCGGCGGCAGCTTGTCGCGGTAGCGGTACAGGTAGGCGTTGACGCCACGGGCATACACTTCGAAGAACCGCTTGAGGCGCGGCGACGAGGCGTTGTACAGCTCGCCGGCGCTTTTTTTCAGGTTGACCGCACGCATGAAGCGGTCGACATCCAGCACCTCAGGGCCGGACATTTCCGCCAGGCGGCCCTGGGCCAGCAGGCGCAAGGTGACCATCTGGGTGATGCGGTCACTGGCGTGCACATAGCCGAGACTGAACAGCGCGTCGTGGAAGGTGTTGCTTTCGATCAGCGGCATGCCTTGGGCATTGCGACGCACCGACACGTTTTGTGCCAGACCTTTGATCGGTTGCACGCCCGCAACGGGCGGCAGGGTGTCCTGGGTGCTCTGGAGCTGGCAACCGGCCAGGCTTAATGCACTGGCCACTGCCGCGGCAACGCCGAACCGGGGAAGAAAATGTGAGAGGGCTGGCGAGGCCATGGCAAAGCTCCTGCGGGGGGTAGCGTCAGTAAAGGCGCTACGTTAGTGAGCGCGGCGAAGCGACGCAAGCAGGAGTTTTGGGTTAAGCGTTAGATCTTGAGACTGGCTCGGGCCATGTGGGGCGTGGTTGCTCCCACATGGAGATTTTCAGTGTGGCTCAGGCCCCGTGGCACTTCTTGAATTTCTTCTCGCTGCCGCATGGGCAAGGATCGTTGCGGCCAACATCCTTCAACGCGTTGCGCACGGGTTCCTGGTGAGCGTGGCCGCAGTTCGGGCCGTGGACATGGCCGTGATCGTGGTCATGGTGACTGTGATCGTGGTCGTGATCGTGGTTGCAGTCAGGACCATGGACATGGGGTTGCTGAGTCATCGATGTCGCTCCGGAATAAAATCGCCGGGGATTATTACGCCATTGTGGGCGACCTGCACGTCATAACCGATGAATAATCCGGTTTTGAGCTCGCCTTCCAGGCGATAGGGCACGGGTTGGTCGGGTTTTTTCAACAATTGCACCACATCGCGTATCTGCGGCCAGAGGTTGGTGCGCACCGAGACTTTGAAAAAAGCGTGGCCTCGGGGCGGCACGGTGAGCCACTCGTTGGACTCGCCTTCGGTCAGCACAAAATCATCCAGGGTGACCTTGTAGACCAGGCCGCGCACGGTCAGGTCGGCGTCGTCGCGGTTGTCCACGCGAAAGTACAGTTTGAATTTCTGTTCCAGCAACTTGGCTCGCACCACTTCGACCTTGACCAGGGAAATGTGGGGCGGCGGTGAGTCGTCCTCGAACCACGACGCGCAGCCGCTCAGGCCGAAGGTTAACGCCAGCATCAAGCTGTAGATCCGGAGCATGGCGTGGGTCCTCGTGGGGTTAGAAGTAGCTGGAACAGCACTTCTTGAATTTTTGCCCGCTGCCGCACAGGCACGGGTCATTGCGTCCGGCCTTCACCTCAACCGTTGGGTCGATGAAGTACCAGCGCCCGTCATTCTGTACGAAAGAGGACTGTTCACGGTGGCTATGTTCGCCGGTGCTGTCGTGCCAGCGCGCGGTAAAGGTCACGAAGGCATGTTCGGGCTGGCCGCCGAACACTTCCGAGCTTTCCACTTCAAGGCCGAGCCAGGTGCTCTGGGCGCTCCAGGTGCTGATGGCGGCGCGGTCCAGACCTGCTTGTTGCGCTGGCAACGTGGTCGCTACCAGATAGTCGACCAGGCCCAGAACATAGGCGCTGTAGCGTGAGCGCATCAACGCGCTGGCGCACGGCGCCTGATGGCCAGCGTGATAATGGCCGCAGCAGGCATCCAGCAGGTTGCCACTGCCGCAGGGGCAAATGGATGTACTCATTGGGTTACCACCAATACTTTCCAAAGTTTTCCGGGTTGGCCCAGAAGCGGGCGTTGAGCCAGTCCGGCACCTGTTTATAGTCAAGCAGATCGTAGGTAAACAGCGTCAACACCTGTTCATCGCGCTGGAAACGCTCGCCGGCCTGCAGGGCCAGGGAGAAAAAGTCAGTGTCTTTCCAGTCGCAGGCACCCAGGTCCACCAGTACCGCAATGCGGCTGGCGTTGAGGTTGCGAATACCGCCGAGCAGGGTCAGGCCCTGCGGTTTTGACAGGTGCTCCAGGCAATCGACCACCAATGCCAGGTCAAAGCGCTGCGCCGCCAGTTCTGCGGGCAACGGCCCAGGCGCCGCCACGGACACTTGGGTGTCGGGGTGCGCCTCCTTAAAGGCATCCAGCGCCGGGAACTGGCTGGCGCCCAACAGCAACAGGCGTTTGGGCTGGTGCAGATCGAGCAAAGCGGCCAGGGCTTGCTGGGGGGTACGGGCAGAAATACCAGCGGTCATCAGAGATCCTCACATCAGGACCGTAGAGACTAGCGCGGCTGAGCGTGCGGGCCTAGAGCGAGAGGCTGCGAAAAATCCTCCAGGGGCGGTGATCCTCGCTTAACCCATGCCCTTCTCAAGTTTTTTGAACCTTCACTGGCAAATCGCCGGTAGAAGTCGTTACTGTGCGTCCAAAGAAAAATTTGAAAACACTCAGGAGCCCCATGATGCGTAAGGTTTTTCTGTTGGCCCTGCTGGTCAGCCCCGTTGCCCTGGCCCAGAGCGTCAGTGTCGAAACCAACTCGTTGATGCGCCTGCCCAGCAGCACCAGCGTGTTGCAACTGGAGCGCCTGGAGGTCGCCGACTACGGCACGTTGCTGATTCCGGCGACCATCAGCCAGGTCAACGTCGATGAGCTGCATCTGGGTCGTGACGCACGCATCGCTATTGTCCCCGGTGCTGTCGGGCTGCAATTGCAGGTGGGTCGAGCGCAACTGGAGCATGGCAGCCAGATCACTTCGCGCGGCGCGCCTGGCACTCATGAAAAACCGGCCAAGGCCGGACGAGACCTGACCTTGCGCATCAACTCGCTGACGGCTGAAGAGCTGTCGGTAGATGCCCGTGGCGGCGCCGGCGCCCAAGGGTATGCCGGGCTTGATGGCGCCAACGGCGTGGACCCTGGCTGCACCTGGGGCTCGGCAGGGCGCGGTTTTAATGGGGATAACGGCGGTGATGGCCTGCCAGGTGGCGCGGGCGCACAGGTACGCGTGGAGTTGCCGAAGGACTTCCCGGCTGAACATATCAAGGTCTGGGTGGACGGCGGCGCCGGTGGGTTGGCCGGTGTAGCAGGCAAACCGGGCAAGGGCGGCGAATCCAAAGGCTGCCTGGTGTACCGCGCCGATGGTGGCGAAAAAGGCCGGCCAGGGTTGGAAGGGCAGCCGGGGCCGGTTGGGCCGGCGGGGACTGTGACCATCCAGCGGCTTTGAGTCGAAAGGTCTGACGCTATCGGGGCAAGCCCCCTCCCACATTTGGAATGCATCTAACTGTGGGAGGGGGCTTGCCCCCGATTGCGATATAAGACTCGCCTCAGAACATCGGCCGAGCCGAAGCAATCGCCACCACCACTAGCCCCACAATCAGGTTGATCCCTACCAACTTGCGAATCTGCCCCAGCGCAGCCGCGCCCGCCGGCCAATCCTGTGCCGCCACTGCTGCCTTCAACTGCGGAAACTTCAACGCCTGGATGCGGATAAACAGCGCCGTCATCACCAGATACAAGCCCATCATCACCTGCACGTAACGGGGTGCAGTCTCAAACCCGCTGAAACGCAGGTGCAGCAGGCCGACACCGCTGATCGGCAAAATCAGCACCGCGACCCACACCCATACAAAAAAACGTTGAAACACATTCGCCCACAGCGTCAGCCGGGCAGGGCCCTCAAGTGCCGCCACAGCGGCGGGGCGCAGGATCATCCAGGCGAAAAACATACCGCCCACCCATACCAGGGCGGCCAATACATGCAGGGTGTAAGCGAGGCTAAACGCGGTCATTGTGGTACTCCGTTCTGCGCGGGATTAATTAGCGGGGTATGATAGCGGCCGATCCGAACCACTGAAAATTTATCCAGCGTTTTTTGCGCCCGACTATCCATGATCAGCACTGAACTCAAAACCACGATCCAGGGCGCCTACTCGCGTTTTCTCGAAGCCAAGAGCCTGAAACCGCGCTATGGCCAACGCCTGATGATCGCCGAAGTTGCCAAGGTCCTCGGGGATATCGACACCGACGACGAAGGTCGCCGCGAGGGTGACCCGGCGGTCGTGGCCGTCGAAGCCGGCACCGGTACCGGCAAGACCGTGGCCTACAGCCTGGCCGCGATCCCTACCGCCAAGGCCGCGGGCAAACGCCTGGTGATCGCCACCGCCACCGTCGCCCTGCAAGAGCAGATCGTCTACAAAGACCTGCCTGACCTGATGCGCAACAGCGGCCTGAACTTCACGTTCGCCCTGGCCAAGGGCCGCGGTCGCTACATGTGCCTGTCCAAGCTCGACGTGTTGTTGCAGGAAGGCCACGCGCAGACGGCCACGGCGTCGCTGTTCGAAGAAGAAGGCTTCAAGATTGAGGTTGATGAAGTCAGCCAGAAGCTGTTTACCAGCATGATCGAGAAACTCGCCGGCAATAAATGGGACGGCGACCGCGACAGCTGGCCCACCGCCCTGGAAGACGCCGACTGGGCGCGCCTGACCACCGACCATAGCCAGTGCACCAACCGCCATTGCCCGAACTTCGGCCAATGCGCCTTCTACAAGGCACGCGAGGGCATGGGCAAGGTCGACGTAATCGTCACCAACCACGATATGGTCCTGGCCGACCTGGCCCTGGGCGGCGGCGCTGTGTTGCCGGACCCCCGCGACACGCTCTATGTGTTCGACGAAGGGCATCACCTGCCCGACAAGGCCATCGGCCACTTCGCCCACTACACGCGCCTGCGCTCCACCGCCGACTGGTTGGAGTCCACCGCGAAGAACCTCACCAAATTGCTGGCCCAGCACCCGCTGCCCGGTGACCTGGGCAAGCTGATCGAGCAGGTGCCAGAGCTGGCGCGGGAGATCAAGACCCAGCAGCAGTTCATGTTCAGCGCCTGCGAGCAGGTTGCCGACTTCAAGCCCGGCGAAGATGTGGAAGGCCGTGAACGCCCTCGACACCGCTTTGTCGGCGGGATGATCCCCGAGCATATGCGCGAAATGGGCATTGAGCTGAAGAAGGGCTTTTCACGCCTGACCGACCTGTTCACCCGTCTCACGGATCTGCTCAAGGAAGGCATGGATGGCGAGGTCAATATCGGCATCGCCAGCAACCAGGCCGAGGAGTGGTACCCGCTGTTCGGCAGCCTGTTGTCCCGTTCCCAGGGCAACTGGGAGCTGTGGACTGCGTTTACCGTCGAAGACCCGGAAGACAACCCGCCCATGGCGCGTTGGCTGACCTTGTCGGAAAGCGGCGCGCTGTTTGATATCGAGGTCAACGCCAGCCCGATCCTTGCCGCCGAAATGCTGCGGCGCAACCTGTGGAACGTGGCCTACGGCTGCCTGGTGACCTCGGCCACGCTGACCGCCCTGGGCACTTTCGACCGCTTCCGCATGCGTGCCGGGCTGCCGAAAAAAGCCGTCACCGCCGTGGTGCCGAGCCCGTTCCACCACGCCGACGCCGGTGTGTTGCGGGTACCGGACCTCAAGGCCGATCCGCGTGACGCGCCGGCCCACACTGCGGCGATCATTCGTGACTTGCCGGGCCTGGTCGAAGGCTCCCGGGGCACGCTGGTGCTGTTCTCCTCGCGCAAGCAGATGCAGGACGTGTTCGACGGCCTCGACCGCGACTGGCGCAAGCAAGTGTTTATCCAGGGCAACCTGTCCAAGCAGGAAACCCTGAACAAGCACAAGGCGCGCGTCGATGGCGGCGACTCCAGCGTGCTGTTCGGCCTGGCGAGCTTTGCCGAGGGTGTCGACTTGCCGGGCGCGTACTGCGAGCACGTGGTGATCGCCAAGATCCCGTTCTCGGTACCGGATGATCCGGTGGAGGCCGCGTTGGCCGAGTGGATCGAAGCCCGGGGCGGTAACCCGTTCATGGAAATCTCGGTGCCGGATGCTTCCCTGAAGCTGGTGCAGGCCTGCGGGCGCTTGCTGCGTACCGAAGAAGACCGGGGCACCATCACCTTGCTCGACCGTCGTTTGGTCACCCAGCGCTACGGTAAAGCTATCCTCAATGCTTTACCGCCGTTCCGGCGCGAAATTTCTTAAGCCACCGTGGGCGGATTCGCCCACTTCGTGGTCTATCTCATCAATGTCATCAGGCCATTCACCGGCCGTTTGGGAGAACCTTGCTCGTATGATTCGCACGCTGCCCGCCCTTTTTGCCCTGCTGTTCACTGCGCCCTTGATGGCCGCGCCTGCCGGGCAACAAACCCTGTTCAACTTCGTCCGGCCTGCCGATGTGGTCAAGGTGGCGACCCAGGACGCCAGCCTGCCGCAATACAACGCCGAGCAAACCCCTGAAGGTGAGGTGTTGCGCCGCATCACGTTCAACCCGGCTGCCGAACCCAGCCTGGTGCTCAGCCCGCAGACCGGCGTGTGGGATTGGTCGCAGTCCGGCGCCATGAGCCTGCGTATCCAGAGCGCCATGGACTGGGCGCTGACCCTCTACGTCAAGGTGCAGAGCAGTGACGGCAAGACCTTGGTCAGCCGCATCGACCTGCCGGCCGGCCCGGCCCAGACCCTGCTGATCCCGCTGCAAGCCAACACGCCACTGAGCCAGGGCATGAAGGCCGGCCCGCCGATGCCGATCACCGTGGACGGCCAACGCGTATTGCTGGCCGGCAGTGCGGGGGAAATCGACCGCAGCCAAGTGGTTTCGGTGACGCTGTCGATGATCAAGCCCAATGCGGCCCAAAGCATTCTGCTGGAGCGCTTTGGCGTGCAGGACAGTGAGCCGGTGTTGAAGGCTGCCTACAGCGAGCTGGTGGATACGTACGGGCAATCCACCCGTGCGCGCTGGCCGGAGAAAGTCAGCAGCGACGAGCAACTCAAGGCCGCCGTCGCCAAGGAGCAAGCCCAGCTCCAGGGTTGGCTGGCTGCGCGGGATAAATCCGCATTGGACCGGTTTGGCGGCTGGAACAAAGGCCCTGTATTCAAGGCCAGCGGTTTTTTCCACACCGAAAAGCGTGACGGCCGCTGGTATCTGGTGACGCCGGAGGGGCATCCGTTCTATTCCTTGGGCGTCAATACCGTGGCTGCCGACAACAGCCAGACCTATGTGGCGGGCCGCGAATGGATGTTCGCGGCTTTGCCCAAGGCCGGTGAACCTTTGGACAAGTATTACGGCAGCGGCGATAACCGCACTGGCAACGGCGCCGGTGAAGGTCGCAGCTTCGGTGCCGGGCGTTGGTACGATTTCTACGGTGCCAACCTGCAGCGCGCTTACGGCGGCGAAGGCTTCGACCAGAAGCGTTGGGTGACCCACACCCTTGATCGTCTGCAAGCCTGGGGTTTCAACACCGTTGGCAACTGGAGCGATGCAGAATTGGCCCGCGCCGACCGTGTGCCGTACACCTTGCCGCTGTCGATCGTCGGCGATTACGCCAGCATCAGCACCGGCACGGACTGGTGGGGCGGCATGCCCGATCCGTTCGACCCGCGCTTCGCCATGGCCACCGAGCGTGCCGTGGCCATCGCCGCCCGCGATCACCGTGACGACCCGTGGTTGATCGGCTTCTTTGCCGATAACGAACTGGCCTGGGCCGGGCCGGGTGATGATCCGAAATCCCGTTACGCCTTGGCCTACGGCACGCTGCGCATGACCACTGACGTTCCGGCCAAACGTGCGTTCCTCAAGCAACTTCGGGACAAGTACCGCAACGAAGATGGCCTGTCGAAAGCGTGGGGCATCGAATTGGCGGGTTGGGAGCTGATGGAAGACCCAGGTTTCGAGCCACCCATGCCAAACCCGGAGCACCCGGAAATCGAGGCGGACTTCAAATACTTCCAGAAAACCTTCGCCGATGCCTACTTCAAGACCATCTCCGATTCCCTGAAATGGCACGCGCCGAACCAGTTGCTGCTGGGCGGTCGTTATGCGGTGAGCACTCCGGAAGCTGTGGCGTCGTGCGCGCAGTATTGCGATGTGCTGAGTTTCAACATGTACACCCTCAAGCCCCAGGACGGTTACGACTTCGCCGCGTTGCGCGCACTGGATAAACCGGTGCTGATCACTGAATTCAACTTTGGCTCTGCCGACCGTGGCCCGTTCTGGGGCGGTGTGACCCAGTTGGCCAGGGAAGAAGATCGCGCTGCGGCGTACGCCAACTTCCTCAAGCAGGCCATGGCCCAGCCGTCGATTGTCGGCGTGCACTGGTTCCAGTACCTGGACCAGCCGGTGACCGGCCGTTTGCTGGACGGTGAAAACGGCCACTTCGGCCTGGTGGGCATCACCGATGTGCCTTACCAGGGGTTTGTCGACAGCGTGCGTAAAAGCAACCTGGCGACGGTAGAACAACTGGGCAAGGAAGCAGAAAAGGCCAAGGCGGCCGGCGCGGTTCGTGAAGGCGAAGGCGGTAAATCTGGGCATGACGGCAAAAGCGCGGGGCAGGGCGCCGGGCATGCTGGTGGGCACGCCGGAAACGGTCACTGATTGAGGGCTGACGGGTTCACAAAAGCCACAAGGGCTGGAACAATGTCGGCCACTTTCCATGGTGTTTTTCGAGGCGGCTTACGTGCAGATTCAGGGTCATTACGAACTCCAGTTCGAAGCGGTACGTGAAGCGTTTGCCGCGCTGTTCGATGACCCGCAGGAGCGTGGTGCCGGGCTCTGCATCCAGATCGGCGGCGAAACCGTCGTCGACCTGTGGGCGGGCACGGCGGACAAGGACGGCGCCGAGGCCTGGCACAGCGACACCATCGTCAACCTGTTCTCCTGCACCAAGACCTTCACCGCCGTCACGGCCCTGCAACTGGTGGCCGAGGGCAAGTTGCAGTTGGACGCTCCCGTGGCCAGGTATTGGCCGGAATTTGCCGCTGCCGGCAAGGAAACCATCACGCTGCGCCAGTTGCTCTGCCATCAGGCCGGTTTGCCGGCGATCCGCGAAATGCTGCCCACCGAAGCCCTGTACGACTGGCAATTGATGGTAGACACCCTGGCTGCCGAAGCACCTTGGTGGACGCCAGGCCAGGGCCATGGCTACGAAGCGATTACCTACGGTTGGTTGGTCGGCGAATTGCTGCGTCGCGCCGATGGGCGTGGGCCGGGTGAGTCGATTGTGGCGCGGGTTGCAAGGCCGTTGGGCCTGGACTTTCATGTGGGCCTGGCAGACGAAGAGTTTTATCGTGTTGCCCATATTGCACGCAGCAAAGGCAATATGGGCGATGAGTCCGCGCAACGGTTACTGCAAGTAATGATGCGTGAGCCCACCGCCATGACTACACGGGCATTTGCCAACCCACCGTCTATTCTGACCAGTACTAATAAACCTGAATGGCGACGCATGCAGCAGCCCGCGGCTAATGGTCACGGTAATGCACGCAGTCTGGCGGGTTTTTACAGTGGTTTGTTGGACGGTAGTTTGTTGGAAGCCGAAATGCTCGAAGAGTTGACCCGTGAACACAGTATCGGGCTGGATAAAACATTATTGACACAAACTCGTTTTGGCCTGGGCTGCATGTTGGATCAACCGCAGTTGCCCAACGCCACGTTTGGCCTGGGCCCACGGGCTTTCGGGCACCCAGGCGCCGGCGGCTCGGTCGGCTTTGCCGATCCTGAGCATGATGTAGCGTTTGGTTTCGTGACTAATACATTGGGGCCTTATGTACTTATGGACCCCCGTGCACAGAAGTTGGTCGGAATATTGGCCGGTTGTCTGTAAACCCCTTGCTGTTTCACGTTTTTTTGTTACAAAGGCAACTATAAGAAGGCGCTGAACGAAATTTTGTAACTTTAAAGTTCTGTAAGCGTCTGTTTAACGGGTCATCCAGACCCCCGTTTCTTTTCTCATTTTGTGGATATCTCATGTTATCGAACAAGTCCTTGGCCCTGGCGCTTTGCCTCACCATTACTGGCTGCGCACAAACTCCACAGAATGATGCCGAGGGTGGGCATTGGTGGTCATTTGGATCTGATAAGGCCGCTACCAAGGACGCAGTGACCCAAACCGACGCGAAGCCAGATGCCAAGCCTGCTGCTGGCGCCAAGCCTGCCGCACCTGTAGCGGCTGCTGCACCTGCACCCGCATCTGCTCCGGCAGCCAAGGCTGACACTGGCTCCAGCTGGTGGCCGTTCTCCTCCAAAAGCGCCGACGAAAAAGCTGCCGATGCCAAGGCTGCAGACCTGAAAGCCGACCTCAAGGCCGCCACTCCGGCACCTGCCGCTGCGCCAGCCGTTGCCAAGACTGACAGCGAAACCCATTGGTGGTGGCCGTTCGAAAGCAAACCCAAGCCATTGTCCAAGGTCGACGTGACCAACGTGCCGATGCCTGATCCGAAAATCACCCAGGCCTGGTTGGACGACTATGAGCCGCGCCTGCGCGCCGCCATCAAGGACAGCAACCTGCAACTGGAACGTCGCGACAACGTGCTCGTCGTGATTGCCCCGGTTGATGGCTCCTACAACCCGAAACGTCCAGCCATGCTGCTGCCGGTTACCCTTGGGCCGTTCACACGTGTTGCCAAGGCTGTTGAAGCCGATCCCAAGACCGCCGTGCTGGTTCTTGGTCACGTAGACGCCACCGGCACCGCCCCGGCGAGCCAGGCGTTGAGCAAGGAACGCGCACAGTCGATCGCTTCGATTTTCAGCCTCAGCGGCTTGAAGCAGGATCGACTGATGCTGCGTGGCATGGGTGACCTGATGCCACGTGCCGCCAACGACAGCACCCAGGGCCGTGCGCTGAACCGTCGCATGGAAATTATGTTCACTCAGCGTACAACTATGTTGGCGCTGCTGAGCAAGTACAACTCGGGCAAGACGCCGCCTGTGGCTGAAATGGTTGCGGTACAGAACGTACCTGCACCGGCTCCTGCTGCCAAAGCACCGGCGAAAAAAGCCCCTGCTGCCAAGAAAGCTGCCGCCAAGCCAGCCGCTAAAAAGGCGCCGGCCAAGCCAGCGGCCAAGAAAGCGGCTCCGGCCAAAGCCAAGGCTGCTGCACCGGCGAACGACCAGGCCAAAAACTGATCCGCTGAACCAGAAGGATAAAGCCGCATGACCCAGGCACTGGCCGATATGCGCCGTGACTACACACGGGACGGTTTGAGCGAGGCCCAGGCCCCGGACGAGCCGTTTGCGTTGTTCCACCAGTGGTTTGCCGACGCGGTGAAAACCGAGCAGCCACCGGTGGAAGCCAATGCCATGACCCTGGCAACGGTCGACCAGGACGGTCGCCCGCACTGCCGCATCCTATTGCTCAAGGGCCTGGATGCGCAGGGCTTTACCTTCTTCACCAACTATCAGAGCGCCAAGGGTCAACAGCTCGCGGCGCGGCCGTTCGCAGCCATGACGTTTTTCTGGCCGACCCTTGAGCGCCAGGTGCGCATCGAAGGGCGGGTGGTCAAGGTCACGCCTGAGGAGTCGGACGCGTATTATCAGGTCCGGCCTTTGGGCAGCCGCCTGGGCGCCTGGGCCTCCCCGCAGAGCCAGGTCATTCGTGACCGTGCAGAACTGCAAGACTTGCTCACGGCCACTGAACAGCGTTTCAGCGATACCCAGCCCGACTGCCCCGAGCATTGGGGAGGCTACCGTCTGCTGCCGGAGCGTATCGAGTTCTGGCAAGGCCGCGCCAGCCGCCTGCATGACCGCCTGAATTACCGCCTGCAAGGGACCGAATGGGCCCGCGAGCGCCTGGCACCCTGAGCGGCACCTTTCGTCACCTCACCTGAATGTTGTTCGCAGCACCGACGTCTCTATGGGAGAGACTTCGGTCGCATGCGGCTGCCCGGCTACAATGATGAAAGCGTCATGACATCTGTTGGCGCAAAAACTGAGCTACCGTTTGTCGA
Source organism: Pseudomonas sp. LG1E9 (assembly GCF_003290225.1). Lineage (NCBI taxonomy): Bacteria > Pseudomonadati > Pseudomonadota > Gammaproteobacteria > Pseudomonadales > Pseudomonadaceae > Pseudomonas > Pseudomonas sp. LG1E9. The sequence goes on from NZ_CP029983.1 coordinate 2,240,269, forward strand.
GTTTTCTGGTGTGTGCAGTCTGTACTCAGGCTGAATGAAAGCAGTTTTCTGTGGTGCTTGCCGTGACAGGCGCCAAGCCGCAGCGTCTAATGAACACCTGTCCTTTGGAGTTGATGCTATGCGTAAGTCCGTTTTACTGGTTGCCTGCTTTACCACCCTGTCGCTGCTGCTGGGTGGCTGCGCCTCAAGTTTGACCGGCGATTCGTATTCCCGTGATGAAGCGCGTCGTGTACAGACCGTGCGCATGGGCACCATCGAATCTCTGCGTCCGGTGAAAATCGAAGGCACCAAGACCCCAATCGGCGGCGCTGCCGGCGCAGTCATCGGCGGTGTTGGCGGCAGCGCCATCGGCGGCGGCCGTGGCAGCATTGTCACTGCGGTGATCGGTGCAGTCGCCGGCGGCCTGTTGGGTTCGGCCACCGAAGAAGGCCTGACCCGCACCCAAGGCGTGGAAATCACCGTTCGCGAAGACGACGGCAGCATGCGCGCCTACGTGCAGGCCGTGCAGGAGAATGAAATCTTCCGCATTGGCGACCGCGTGCGGATCATGACGGTGGATGGCACCAGCCGCGTTACCCGTTAAGCAGTAAGCAGCAGGCAAAGAAAAACCCCAGCCGGGTGACCGGTTGGGGTTTTTTGTGGGCGTTGTTCAGGGGGGTCAGGCTTTCTTGCGACTCGCCATCGCCGTCACCATATACCCGATACATGCCGCCAATATCGACCCGGTCAGAATCCCCATGCGATCCTCGCCGGCAAACTCGCTGACGCCTGGTACAAACGCCAGGGAGCCGACAAACAGGCTCATGGTGAAGCCGATGCCGCACAGGATTGCCACACCAAAGACCTGGCCCCAGCTCGCACCACTTGGCAGTGCTGCGAGGCCGGTCTTGATGGCCAGCCAGGTGAGGCCGAACACACCGACGGTCTTGCCGATCAACAGGCCCGCGGCAATACCCATGGGCACGTGATGGGTGAAGCTTTCCAGGCTGACACCGGTGAGGGATACGCCGGCGTTGGCAAAGGCAAACAGCGGCAGGATGCCGTAAGCCACCCACGGGTGCAGGGCGTGTTCGAGGGTCAGCAGCGGCGAGGGTTCGGCATTCTTGGTGCGCATCGGGATGCAGAACGCCAGCGTCACGCCGGCCAGCGTGGCGTGCACGCCACTCTTGAGTACACAGACCCACAGGATCAGGCCGACGATCAGGTAGGCCCAGAGCTTGATCACGCCGAGGCGGTTCATCGCGATCAAGGCCACCAGGCACGCGCCTGCGCCTGCCAGCGCTGCGCCGGACAAATCGGCGGAATAGAACACAGCGATCACGATGATTGCACCGAGGTCATCGATGATGGCCAGTGTCATCAGGAACAGCTTCAGCGACACCGGCACGCGTTTGCCCAGCAGCGCCAACACGCCCAGGGCGAAGGCAATGTCGGTGGCCATCGGGATCGCCCAGCCCGAGAGGGCGCTCGGGAAGTCCTTGTTGATCGCCCAGTAGATCAGCGCCGGCACCACCATACCGCCGATGGCAGCAGCGCCGGGCAGTACCACTTGCGATGGCTTGGACAGATGGCCGTCAAGCAGCTCGCGCTTGACCTCCAGGCCGATCAACAGGAAGAACAGCGCCATCAGGCCATCGTTGATCCACAACAAGGCCGGCTTGTCGATTTTCAACGCGCCGATCTGCGCCACCACGGGCACGTCGAGAAATGCGCCGTACAGGTGCGACAACGGTGAGTTGTTGATGATCAGTGCCAGGGCCGCAGCGGCGATCAACAACAGACCGCTGGCGGCTTCCAGCTGGAAGAAACGGGTGAAAGTGCTACGCAGAGCCAAGGGATGCTCTCCAATCCGGATTCAATAGGTGGGTACCCTAACCCGTACCGTTAGTTGTTAAAACAAAAGTTATATTCTTATTTGTTATAAGCAATGGACGGGTTCAGCGTTGCGTCAGGGGCCGGGAATTGTGTGTCCAATTGAGTCGTTACTGTATCTGTGTCGAGTGTAGGAAAGATCCTAATATTGGCCTGGAAATCCTTAGAGAAACCCACCATGAGTGACCATCGTCCTTGGGCTCGCGAAGCCATTCGTATCATCGAAGCAGACTTCCAGCGCAGCGCTGACACCCACCTGATCCCCTTGCCGCTGCCGGGGTTGCCCGGTATCGAGTTGTACTTCAAGGACGAGTCGAGCCATCCCACCGGCAGCCTGAAACACCGGCTGGCCCGCTCGCTGTTTCTGTATGCGCTGTGCAACGGCTGGCTCAAGCCCGGAGCACCGGTGATCGAGGCCTCCAGCGGTTCCACGGCGATCTCCGAAGCTTACTTCGCACGGCTGCTGGGCCTGCCGTTTATCGCGGTGATGCCCGCCACTACCTCCCAGGAAAAAATCGCGCAGATTGCTTTCTATGGCGGCAAGAGCCATTTGGTGCAGGATCCGACGCAGATTTACGCCGAATCCGAACGTCTTGCGCAGGAAAGTGGCGGTCACTTCATGGACCAGTTCACCTATGCCGAACGCGCTACTGACTGGCGCGCGAACAACAACATCGCCGAGTCGATCTTCCAGCAGATGCGCTTTGAGCAGCATCCCGAGCCGAGCTGGCTGATTTCCAGCCCCGGCACCGGCGGCACCACGGCGACACTGGGGCGCTACGTGCGCTATCGCCAGCACTGCACCCGCGTGCTATGCGCCGATGCCGAGCGTTCAGTGTTTTTTGACTATTACCAGACGGGTGATGCCAGCCTGCGCCTCGATTGCGGTTCGCGCATCGAAGGCATTGGCCGGCCACGGGTCGAGGCGTCGTTTTTGCCGAAGGTGATCGATGCGATGGTCAAGGTCCCGGACGCGCTGTCACTGGCAGCCATGCATTACCTGGCCGAGCGGCTGGGTCGGCGAGTCGGTGGTTCCAGCGGGACCAACCTGGTGGGTGCACTGATGGCGGCGCAGCAGATGAAGGCTGCGGGGGAGTCGGGTTCTATCGTGGCGATCTTGTGCGACGGCGGGGAGCGATACGCCACGACCTATTACGACCAGGCATGGCTGGCAGGGCAGGGGTATGAGTTGGATGGGTTGATGGCGGCCGTTGCGGCCAGTGTGGAGCGGGGCGAACCGTTGCCGGCCAGCGTCTTGCGCGCAAATATCTGACCCGACGTTGACCCGAATGTGGAAGAGGGGCTTACCCCTCCCACATTCAATTTGCGCTGTTCTCAGGCCTGGATGCCGAGCATATCCCGCGCCAACGCTTCGGCGATCCGAATCCCATCAACGCCTGCCGACAGAATCCCACCGGCATAACCGGCGCCTTCGCCGGCCGGGAACAGACCCTTCACATTCAAGCTCTGCATCGATTCGTCACGGGTAATCCGCAGCGGTGATGAGGTGCGGGTTTCGATGCCGGTCAAGACGGCGTCGTGCAACGAGTAGCCCTTGATCTGCTTTTCAAAGGCTGGCAACGCTTCGCGGATAGCTTCAATAGCAAATTCCGGCAGCGCCAGTGCGAGATCGCCCAAGGACACGCCCGGTTTGTAGGACGGTTCCACACTGCCGATGGCGGTGGACGGCTTGCCGGCGATGAAATCACCCACCAGCTGTGCCGGCGCCTCGTAGTTGCTGCCGCCGAGGATGTAGGCGTGGGATTCCAGACGTTCCTGCAACTCGATACCCGCGAGTGGGCCACCTGGGTAATCCACTTCCGGCGTGATCCCCACCACGATGCCGGAGTTGGCATTGCGCTCGTTACGCGAGTACTGGCTCATGCCGTTGGTCACGACGCGGTTCGGCTCGGAGGTGGCTGCCACCACGGTGCCGCCGGGGCACATGCAGAAGCTGTAGACCGAGCGGCCATTCTTCGCGTGGTGCACCAGTTTGTAATCGGCGGCGCCCAGCTTCGGGTGCCCGGCGTATTTGCCCAGCCGCGCAGCGTCGATCAGCGACTGCGGGTGCTCGATGCGAAAGCCCACCGAGAACGGCTTGGCTTCCATGTACACGCCGCGGCCGTGGAGCATGCGGAAGGTGTCGCGGGCGCTATGGCCCAGGGCCAGGATCACGTGCCTGGACAGGATCTGCTCGCCGCCATCCACCACCACGCCGTTCAGTTGGCCGTCTTCGATCAACACGTCCGTCACGCGTTGTTCAAAGCGCACTTCACCGCCGAGGGCGATGATCTGCTCGCGCATGTTTTCCACCACGCCGGTCAGGCGGAATGTACCGATATGCGGTTTGCTGACGTAGAGGATTTCTTCCGGCGCGCCGGCCTTGACGAATTCGTGCAGCACTTTGCGGCCGTGGAATTTCGGATCCTTGATCTGGCTATAGAGTTTGCCGTCGGAAAAGGTGCCGGCGCCGCCTTCACCAAACTGCACGTTGGACTCGGGGTTGAGCACGCTTTTGCGCCACAGGCCCCAGGTGTCCTTGGTGCGCTGGCGCACTTCCTTGCCGCGTTCGAGGATGATCGGCTTGAAGCCCATTTGCGCCAGCAGCAGCCCGGCGAAGATGCCGCACGGGCCAAAACCGACGACGATCGGCCGCTCAACCAAACCTTCGGGGGCCTGGCCGACAACCTTGTAGCTGATGTCCGGCGCCGGGTTGACGTTGCGGTCATCGGCAAACTTGAGCAGGAGGGCGGCTTCACCCTTCACGTCTAGGTCGATGGTGTAAATGAAGCACAGCTCCGACGTCTTCTTACGGGCGTCGTAGCTGCGTTTGAACAAGGTGAAATCGAGCAGGTCATCACTGGCGATGCCCAGGCGCTGCAAGATGGCAGGCCGCAGGTCTTCTTCGGGATGGTCGATGGGCAGCTTGAGTTCGGTGATTCGTAACATGACAGGATCCGGTGTGCGGCGTTCGGTGAGGCCGGCGGTTTTGCAAACCGGCGATTATAAGCCCCAACCGTGGTTTCCCGTCATGCTAAAAAGCGCAGGATGCGATCAATCGTCCCGCGAACCACCGAAAGCCGCGCAGCCACGCTGGACTTGACCGTTGATCCGCAATTCAGCGGTCATGTGTTGCAGGCTGCCACTGACGCTGTCCACGCAGCGTTGCGGGGCCACCCACAGCTCGACGTGCTGGTTGTTGGCTTCGGTCATCAGGTTGAAGCGACCGTCACCGATCTGCTCCTCTACATACGGCACCGCCAGTGGCGGCTGGCCTTCGCGCTCAAGCACCATGCCCTTGGCGGTAACGTTCATCGCCCAGGCGGGCTTGTGGCCGTTGGCGCGCAGGGTCATGCGCTTGAAGTCCGGGTCGTCGCAGGCGGCGGTCGAGCGTTCTACGCGATAGAGTTGTTGCAGGTCCACACTGCCCTGAGTGCCGCTGGCTACGCCGGAGAACTTGCCGCGCAGGTCGGCAAACAATGCACCCTGCTGACCGGCCAGGGAGGCCGCTTCCTGCAGGATGCTGGTGCCACCGGTGTCGTTGATCACATAGTTGCGTTTGTCGTTGCACGGCTGGAACAAGAGCTTGCCACCGACGGCTGTGAGTTCCCCCTGCATGCGGGTCAGCCCCGCGAGAGAGGGCTTCGCCGGCTCGCTTTCGAACATCTGGCAAGCGGCGAACAGGGGAAGCAAGGCAAACAGGGCGAGGTTACGGACGGCACGCATAAGGGGTCTCCAGACAAGTGCCGCCACGTTACGCAGGCTGGCGATGCATCACAAGCCCGGCCGCCAGCTTCAGCCATTTCTGACAGGCGTAGAATTCAGCCTACGATAAAGGTCTGGCCGGTCTGCAAGCCTTCCACGCTTTTTGCGTAGGCCAATGCCACATCAGCGCCCGGAGCCGGTTTATAGCCACGGAAATACGGCGCGTAGCTGCCCATGGCTTCCACCAGTACCGTGGGGCTGACGGAGTTGATCCGCAGGCCCCGGGGCAATTCAATGGCGGCGGCCTTCACAAAGGCGTCGATTGCACCGTTGACCAATGCGGCCGAGGCGCCAGTTCGAATCGGATCGCGGTTGAGAATGCCGCTGGTGAAGGTGAACGAGCCTGCGTCGTTGGCGTATTCACGGCCAATCAGCAGCAGGTTGACCTGGCCCATCAGCTTGTCACGCAGGCCCAGTTCAAAGTCGCTTTCGCTCATGTCCCCCAGCGCCACAAAATTCACACTGCCAGCGGCACAGACCAGGGCGTCGAACTTGCCGGTCTGCTCGAACAGCGTGCGGATCGAGGCACTGTCGCTGATATCCACCTGGAAGTCGCCGCTGCTGCGGCCGATGCTGATCACGTCATGACGCTGCGCCAGTTCGGCCTTAATGGCTGAACCGACGGTGCCGCTGGCGCCAATCAATAGGATTTTCATGGTGCAGTTCCTCCACGGGTAAGTGAAGGTTCAGTCTAGAGTGGCTTTTCAAGCGGATAAACGTGCTAATAGGCAACCTTTGGTTTTCAAATGGAAACAATCCATGAGCGAGATGGATGACCTGGCGGCCTTTGCCGTACTGATCGAAGCGGGCAGCTTTACCGTGGCGGCCGAACAGCTGGGCTGCAGCAAAGGCCAGTTGTCCAAGCGCATCTCCCAGTTGGAGGCACAGTTTTCCGTTGTGTTGTTGCACCGCACCACACGCAAGCTCAGCCTGACGGCCGCTGGCGCGGCGTTGCTGCCGCAGGCCCAGGCATTGGTGGTGCAAGTAGAACGTGCGCGTCAGGCATTGGCGCGGCTCAAGGACGATCTGGCCGGGCCGGTGCGTATGACCGTTCCCGTTTCATTAGGCGAAACCTTCTTCGATGGCTTGTTGCTGGAGTTTTCCAGGCAGTACCCCCAGGTGCAGATCGAGCTTGAGCTCAACAACAGCTACCGAGACCTAGCGCGGGACGGTTTTGACTTGGGGGTGCGTTCGGGGGCGATCGAAAACGAGCGTCTGGTGGCCAAACCTTTGCTGGCCTGGCATGAGATGACCTGCGCCAGCCCCGCCTATCTGGAACAGCACGGCGAACCACTGACCCCGGCGGATCTTGCGGCGCATACCTGCTTGCTCAATAGCCACTACAGCGGTCGTGAGGAATGGCTGTATCACCAGCAGCACGAGTTGTTGCGGGTCAGGGTGAGTGGCACGTTCGCGTCCAACCACTACAACCTGTTGAAGAAGGCCGCGCTGGTCGGTGCCGGAATCGCCCGGCTGCCGTCCTACGTACTGCACTCGGAATTGGCTGACGGCCGATTGCGCTGGCTCCTGCGCGATTATCAGACGCGAAGCCTGCCGATGTACCTGGTTCACCCTTATCAAGGTGGCCTGCCCAGGCGTACCCAGGTACTGGCTGACTACCTGGTGGACTGGTTCAAGCGCAGCGGCGAGGCGCTGGATCGGCTTTAACGGGAGCGGCGGGCAATCAAGTGGTCGATGGAAAAACAGCCTGGACCCTTGGCAACCAACAGCAACAACAAGGCAAGCCAAGTGCCGTGGGTAGGGTAGGCGTCCGGGTACACGAACAGCTGAATAACCAACGTCATGCCGATCAAGGCCAGGGCCGAGAACCGCGTGGCGAACCCCACCAATATCAGCACCGGGAAAAAGTGCTCGGCAAACGCCGCCATGTGCGCGGCCACTTCCGGCGACAACAACGGCACGTGGTACTCACTGCGAAACAGCGGCAATGTCGACGCGGCGAGTTTCGGTTCGCCCAGCTGGAACGTGCCGCTGATCAGGTCTATCGCGAAACCTTCGACCTTGGTTTGCCCGGATTTCCAGAACACGGCTGCAATGGAAAACCGCGCAATAAACGCGATCAGGCTGTAGGGGATTTTCTCGAAAAGCGCGATGGCACGTCTGATGAGGCACGAAGGGGTGGTGTTCATGGCGATACCTTTTGTTCTGGGAGCAGGTGAGTGATGGCGTCGTGGTTGATCAGCAGTGACAGACATTGGTGCAGGTCAAACTCGGCGCAGGCTTCAAGGGCGTCTGCCACGGCCGTTTCCAATGCAGCGCCGTGGTTCAGGCTATTGATAAACGCGACCGAGCCGCCGTCGATGGCGAAGACCTTGACGCTCAGTCCGTGGCGCAGCACCAGTGCACTTTGTGCCTGCCAGGGATCAAGGCTGGCCAGGGCGCCCTCGGTCTGGTGCGCCGCCCAAACTGCGACCACCGCGTAGGCGCAGTTCAACGTGGCGAGGGATGGGTGCAGTTTCAGGCGTAATGCGCCCAGCGCCGTTTGGGCTTGCAGGTGTTGTAGTACGACCTGCTGATTCACCGACGGCGTATCCGCTGCGTGATAGGCACGAACCCGCAGGCGTTCCAAGCGGGCCACATCGGCCAGGTAAGGCACGCTGGCGGCGGGTTCAAAACCCTGGATGAAGTCGGCAAATGTGCTGCCGTAGTCGCTCATCAACGGGCTGTCGGGTGGTGAAGCCTGGACGTAAAAGCTGGCCATTGCGCGGAAAAAATCATCACCTACCAGGCGCACCGTTACGGGGTACGCCGTGGCCAGTGCATTGATCAGTGCACTGTGGACATTGTTGCGATACACCGTAAAACGACTGGCCGGGTCGGCGCCGTTACTGCTGAAAAGGCCGTCCGGGCAGGGCTGATCGGGCGCCAGCAAGGCGCTGGTGAATGCGTCGTGAAGGCTCATGGGCGGACCTTGGATAAATAACGTTCGGCCTGATGGGCTTCAGCGTGCAACACGTTGAAGGCAGGCACTTGGTTGTCACGCTCAATCAGGGTGGCGACCGGGCCCGTGCGTGTGAGCACCTGCTCGTAAAGCTGCCATACCCTGTTGTCGATGGGGGCACCGTGGTCATCTATCAGCAGGCGATCACCCAGGCTGTCGGTGTCTTCGGCAAAACCTGCCAGATGAATCTCGCCCACGGCGTGCAACGGCAGGGCGTCGATGTAGGCCAGCGGGCTGCGTTGGTGATTGATACATGACACGTAGACGTTGTTCACGTCCAACAGCAAGCCGCAGCCGGTACGGCGGATGATCTCGCTGATGAAGTCGGTCTCGTCCAGGGTGGAGCGCTCGAACTGCAGGTAGGTCGATGGATTCTCCAGCAACATCGGCCGCTTGAGGGCGCTCTGCACCTGATCGACGTGTTCGCAGACCCGGTTCAGGGTGCTGGCGTCGTAGGCCAGGGGCAGCAAGTCATTGAGAAACACCGGGCCGTGGCTGGACCAAGCCAGGTGTTCGGAAAAAGAGTGGGGTTGGTAGCGTTCGATCAGCGCCGCAAGCCGTGCCAGGTGCTCACGGTTGAGCGGGCCTTCGCCGCCGATGGACAGGCCCACGCCATGCAGCGACAGCGGGTACTGTTGGCGAATCAACCCCAGGTAATGATGGAAAGGGCCGCCGGCGACCATGTAGTTCTCGGCGTGCACTTCAAAAAAACCGATATCGGGAAGGGTCTGGAGCACCTCGTTGAAGTGCTCGCTCTTAAGCCCCAGCCCGGCCCTGGAAGGAAGGCCGGGTGCCTGAGCCGTTGAGACCTTGTGCAGAGTGGAAAGCGTCATCATCCGTACTCAGGCTATGCAGGGTTTCAGGACTTGGCGGTGAAGGCCGCTTCCTGGCCGAAGCCGGTCGGCGAGGTAGAGCTTGGGGTTTGGGTGCAGGTGCCGGCGGGGACCAGTTTCCAGGCGTTGGCCTGATCCTTGGTTTTCGACGTGCCCGCACAGGAAGTGCCCGCGCCTGCGGCGCAATCGTTTTTGCCGGCTTCTGCGACGCCGAAGCATTTCTGCATGTCGTCGGCGGCATGGGCGGTGGTGGTCAGGGCGGACAGGCTCAGGGCGGAACCCAGGGCCAGGATGAGGGCGGAGGCGGACAGTTTGGTGGTCATGGTGTATCTCCAGTAGTGGTCGTGTGGGCAGGCTTGAGTGCCTGCATGCACCACTAGAGAGGGGAGGGCTGAGTTCGTTACATGCGGATCGAAAATAATTATTCAGGGATCACGCGAAACAAATGTGGGAGGGGGCAAACCCCCTCCCACATTTAGATCCGGTTTATTCAGCAACCGTCTCTTAGCCGCCCAGGTACGCCTCCCGTACCTTCGGATCGGTCAGCAACTGCTCACCCGTGCCCTGCATCACCACCCGACCGTTTTCCAATACATAGGCGCGGTCGGCGATTTTCAGCGCCTGGTTGGCGTTCTGTTCCACCAAAAACACGGTCACACCGTCTTTGCGCAGCTGTTCGATGATGTCGAAAATCTGCTGGATGATGATCGGTGCCAGGCCCAGGGACGGTTCGTCCAGCAGCAGCAGCTTGGGCTTGCTCATCAGCGCCCGGCCGATGGCGAGCATTTGCTGCTCGCCGCCGGACATGGTGCCGCCGCGCTGGCTGAAGCGTTCCTTGAGCCTTGGAAACAGGTGCAGCACCTTGTCCATCTGCTCCTGGTAGTCGCCCTTGTCGGTGAAGAACCCGCCCATGGCGAGGTTCTCTTCGACGGTCAGGCGCGAGAACACGCGGCGGCCTTCCGGCACTACGGCGATGCTCTTGCGCATGATGTGCGACGACTCCTGGCCCACCAGCTCTTCACCCATGTAGCGGATGCTGCCGCTGTGGGCCTGGGGTGAACCGCACAAGGTCATCAGCAAGGTGGACTTGCCGGCGCCGTTGGCGCCGATCAGGGTCACGATTTCACCCTGGCGCACTTCCACATTGACGCTGTGCAGGGCCTGGATCTTGCCGTAGAAAGTGGAAACGTTTTCGAATTGCAGCATTTTACGCTTCCCCCAAATAGGCTTTGATCACTTCAGGATTGTCGCGGATCTGCTCCGGCGTCCCGTCGGCCAGCGGCGTGCCCTGGTTGATCACCACGATGTGGTCGGAAATGCTCATGACCAGTTTCATGTCGTGTTCGATCAACAGCACCGTGGCGTTGTTTTCCTCACGCAGCACGCCGATCAGCGCCTTGAGGTCTTCGGTTTCCCTAGGGTTCAGGCCGGCCGCTGGTTCGTCGAGCATGAGGATCCGCGGGCGGGTCATCATGCAGCGGGCGATTTCCAGGCGACGTTGCTGACCATAGGCCAGGGTGCCGGCAGGGCGGTTGGCGAACTCGGTCAAGTTGACCTTGTCCAGCCAGTACTCCGCATACTCCATGGCCTCGCGCTCGCTTTTGCGGAACGCCGGGGTCTTGAACAGGCCTGCAAAGAAGTTGGTGTTCAGGTGACGGTGTTGGGCGATCAACAGGTTCTCGACCGCCGTCATGTCCTTGAACAACCGCACGTTCTGGAAGGTACGCACCACGCCCTTGCGGGCGATCTCGTGGCCGGCCAAACCCTGGATCGGCTGACCGTCCAGCAGGATGCTGCCACCGCTCGGCTTGTAGAAGCCGGTGAGGCAGTTGAACACTGTGGTCTTGCCGGCGCCGTTGGGGCCGATCAATGCCACTACCTGTTTCTCCTTGACGGTCAGGGCCACGCCGTTGACCGCCAGCAAACCGCCAAAGCGCATGCTCAGATTTTCGACTTTCAGGATCTCGCGGCTCATTTGCGCAGCTCCATGTGTGGACGTTGCATGGGCAGCAGGCCTTGAGGGCGCCAGATCATCATCAGCACCATCATGGCGCCGAACATCAACATGCGGTATTCGCTGAACTCACGCATCATTTCCGGCAGCAGGATCATCACGATTGCCGCCAGGATCACGCCCAGTTGCGAGCCCATGCCACCCAGAACCACGATGGCGAGGATGATCGCCGATTCGATAAAGGTGAACGACTCCGGGGTGACCAGGCCTTGGCGCGCAGCAAAGAAGCTGCCGGCGAAACCGGCGAACGCGGCACCGAGGGTGAAGGCGGAGAGCTTGATGATGGTCGGGTTCAGGCCCAGGGCGCGGCAGGCGATCTCATCTTCGCGCAGCGCTTCCCATGCACGGCCAATCGGCATGCGCAGCAAGCGGTTGATCACGAACAGTGCTGCCAGCGCCAGCAACAGCGCAACCAGGTACAGGAACACCACTTTGCTCACCGGGTTGTAGGCAATCCCGAAGTACTCGTGGAAAGTCTGCATGCCCTCGGCGGCGGTGCGGTCGAACGACAGACCGAAGAACGTTGGCTTGGGGATGCTGCTGATGCCGTTGGGGCCGCCGGTGATGTCCGTGAGGTTACGCAGGAACAGGCGGATGATTTCCCCGAAGCCCAACGTCACGATGGCCAGGTAGTCACCGCGCAGGCGCAGCACCGGGAAGCCCAGCAGGAAGCCGAACGTGGCCGCCGCCATGCCGGCCAGCGGCAGGCAGATCCAGAAGCTCCAGCCCAGGTAGTGCGAGAGCAGCGCGTAGGTGTAGGCACCCACGGCGTAGAAGCCCACATAGCCCAGATCGAGCAGGCCGGCGAGGCCCACCACGATGTTCAGGCCCAGGCCCAGCAGCACGTAGATCAGGATCAGGGTAGCGATATCCACCGCCCCGCGCGAGCCGAAGAACGGCCAGATCAACGCGGCCACGATCAGGCCGATGATGATGTAGCGCTGGGTACGCGGCAGGGTCAGGAATTGGCTGACCTTGGGCGATACCAACGGGCCGCGGTTGCGCTTGAGCAAGGCACCGACCTGATCGCTGAACAGCACGCGCAGGAACATCAGCACCGAGCACAGGGCAATGATGGTCAGGGTCACGGGACCGGTGCCATGCACTTCCAGGTTGATGCCGACAATGCTCAGCTTGAGGCCGAGTACCGGAAAGGCCACGGCCCATACCAGCAAGGCGCTGAAAAACGCCGATTTAAGATATCTGCTCATACTTTCTCAACCTCCGGACGGCCCAGGATGCCGGTCGGACGGAACAACAGCACCAGAACCAACAGGCCGAACGCGACGACGTCCTTGTATTGGTCGCCGAAGATATCGGCACCAAACGCCTCGGCCACACCCAGCACCAGCCCGCCGAGCATCGCGCCCGGGATACTGCCGATGCCGCCCAATACCGCCGCGGTAAAGGCCTTGAGCCCTACCAGGAAACCGGCGTTGGGGTTGATCACGCCGTACTGCATGCTCAGCAGCACCGCCGCAACAGCGGCCAGCGCGGCACCGATCACGAAGGTCAGGGCGATGATGTTGTTGGTGTTGATGCCCAGCAGGTTGGCCATCTTGATGTCTTCGGCGCAGGCCCGGCAGGCGCGCCCCAGACGGGAGCGGGAGATGAACAGGGTCAAGCCCAGCATCGCCACCAGGGTGACGACGAAAACCAGGACCTGCATGTACGAAATCAGCACTTCTTGTGCGCCACCCGGGCCGAAGGAGAAGCTCCCCGGGATCAGGTTGGGAATGGACTTGTCCTTGGAGTCCTGGGACAGCAGTACGGTGTTCTGCAGGAAAATCGACATGCCGATGGCGGAAATCAGCGGGATCAGGCGGTTGCTGCCACGCAAGGGACGGTAGGCAACACGCTCGATACTGTAGCCATAGGCACTGGTCACGATGATCGACGCGAGGAACGCAGCGGTCATCAACAGAGGCAGGGAGTGGATACCCATCATGGCCAGCCCGGCAAGGGCGATGAAGGCCACGTAGGAACCAATCATGTACACCTCGCCATGGGCGAAGTTGATCATTCCAATGATGCCGTAAACCATTGTGTAGCCAATGGCTATCAAGGCATAGGTGCTGCCAATGGTCAGGCCATTAACCAGCTGTTGGAAAAAATGATAGATCTCAGGCATTACAGCGCTCCTAAAAACCCGATACGCATTTCACTGGTGGAGTCATTTCCGGCCTGTGCCCTGTTCTGTGACCAGGTTGCACAAAGCGTTTGCCAGCGAACCGCTGGTGACGGTTTTAAGATTTTCAGGTGAGCCAGCGCCCGGATCGCGGGTGACAGGCCCATAAACCTCGTAAAACAAAGCCCACTGCTCTCACAGTGGGCTTGTTGGACCAGTAACGCCTGGCTTACTGAGGGGAAACTTCGGTTTTTGGTTTGCCGAAGTGCCATTCGTAGACCACGAACTTGAAGTCCTTCAGGTCGCCCTTGGCGTCGAAGCTCAGGTCGCCGGTAGGGGTCTTGAAGGTGCCCGCGTGGATGGCTTCGGCCACTTTGGCGGTGTCTTCGCTTTTCGCTGCCTTGATGCCGCCGGCAATCACTTCGATGGCCGAATAGGCTGGGAACACGAATGGACCGGTTGGGTCCTGCTTGTTCTTGGCGAACTCTTCAACGATGGCTTTGTTGGCCGGGTCAGTGTCGAAGGACTTAGGCAGGGTGACCAGCAGGCCTTCGGAAGCGCCCTGGGCGATTTGCGAGATGGAGTCGTTGCCGACGCCTTCCGGGCCCATGAACTTGGCGTTCAGGCCTTTTTCCTTGGCTTGGCGCAGGATCAGGCCCAGCTCAGGGTGGTAGCCGCCGTAGTAGACGAAGTCGACGTTGGCTTGCTTGAGCTTCTGGATGATCGAGGAGAAGTCTTTGTCGCCGGCGTTCAGGCCTTCGAAGACGGCCACTTTCACGTTCTTGCCTTCGAGGGTCTTTTTGACGGCGGTGGCGATACCTTCACCGTATTGCTGCTTGTCGTGCAGGACTGCAACGATTTTCGGCTTCACGTGGTCGGCGATGTAGTTGCCGGCCGCTGGGCCTTGGGCGCTGTCCAGGCCAATGGTGCGGAAGATCAGCTTGTAGCCACGGGCGGTGATATCCGGGCTGGTGGCTGCCGGGGTAATCATGATCACGCCTTCGTCTTCATAAATGTCGGACGCTGGCTGAGTGGAGCTGGAGCAGAGGTGACCGACCACGAACTTGACGCCGTCGTTGACTACTTTGTTGGCCACGGCCACGGCTTGTTTAGGATCGCAAGCGTCGTCGTATTCCTTGGCTTCAAGCATTTTGCCGTCGACGCCGCCTTTGGCGTTGATGTCGGCGATTGCCTGCTTGGCACCCATGAATTGCATGTCGCCGTATTGCGTTACAGGACCCGTCTTCGGACCGGCGATGCCGATCTTGATGGTGTCAGCTGCGAACGAATGGCCGGCAACCCCAGCCAGGACCATAGCGGCAAACAGTTTGGAAATCTGCTTAGTAGCCTTATTCATAGTGCTCCACTCTTACTGTTGTATTTTTTATAGTTCTAGCGGCCTTGTGAGCTGCAGAACCGGATCAGATATTTCGGATATCCCCCCGGCAGTGCCCTGGCAACTGTACCGGTACAGTGTAGAGCGCCGATTCATCGCTTGAAAAGCTGGCTGCTGGGGGCAAAAGCCGGGTGTGTCGCTATAATGAAAGAAAAAGACAGAATTGCGGCGGGGTGATGCCAGAGTTTCGGGCAATCCTTGGCTTTCCTGACACTTTCTATCGATGACTCATTTGCAACTGGGTTTTTCTAGCTTGGTCGCGACGTTATGATTGCGCCGATTTTTTCCCAAGGTGAATTCCCATGACGCAAGAACCTAGCACCCTCTATGCCAAGCTGCTCGGTGAAACGGCCGAAATTTCCTGGAAGGAGCTTGAGCCGTTCTTTGCCAAGGGTGCCCTATTGTGGGTCGACGCCGATCTGGATTTGATCGAAGCCGCCGAGGGAATGGCCGAGGACAACCGTGACAAAGTCGCTGCCTGGCTGGCCTCGGGCAGCCTGGGCGAAGTGTCTGCAACGCGGGCATTGGACCTTGTGGCGCGTGACCCTGGCTTGTGGGCGGTGGTAGTTTCGCCGTGGATACTGATCCAGGAAAGGGCGGCGCAATAGCTGTTGGCACCAAAACGGTGCGCGCAATCCCGCTGCAAAAGTGTGTAGCCGAGTAACCGCAATCGACGTGATGGCATGTTGCCGTGAAGAAAGGTCACAGCTCAGGGTGACGTGCGCGTCATGGGAACAGTTTTCCCGTGGGCGAACGGCTGGGAGAATTGTTTCTCGGTGTTAATAGATGGAAGTCGGAGGTCAGAACATTCCGTAGGAAGCGGTGAATTCCGGTAAAGTTCGCCGCTTGTTACCCGGAGCTAGTTATGCCGTCAGCGCTGCCCCCTTTAGCCAAGCCCTCGCACCAACTGCTTTACCTTATCTACGGTAATCAGGACGTTTATCGGCGCGAAGCCAAATTCAGCATCCTCACCGCCTTGTCCCAGCTGAAAGCGGGCGAGTCGTTGTGCATTCGGGTCATGACCGATCGCCCCCAGGACTACCTCGGCTGGCCGGTTGAAACCATCACCCTGGATGAACAGACCCTGACCCAATGGCAGGGTGAGAACGGCTATACCCACCGCCGCAAGGCCTGCGCGATTGCCCACGGGCTGACGCTGGCGGACAAAACCCTGTTTGTCGACACCGACACCCTGTTCCTCAAATCCCCCCATCGTGTGTTCGAGTTGATCGAGCCGGGCCAGTACGTGATGGATGGCTTCGAGTACGACTGGAGTTACGTCTGCCAGCGTGCGGACTACCTCAAGCTGGGCGAACACCTACAGGCCCACGGCATCTGTGCCGATAACAGCTTCAAGCTCTACAACAGTGGCCTGTGCGGTGTGCGCGCCAGTGATGCGCCGCTGCTCGAAGCGTCTATCCGCCTGATCGACGAGTGGACCCAGCACACGTTCGATATCCACACCATCGAGCAAATCGCGATTTCCTTTGCGATGCGCGATCAGAAGGTGCGCGAGGCGCGCAAGTTCGTGCATCACTACTTTGCCGACAAGCGCTTCTTCCATGCCATGCAGGCGCACTTCTTCACGCTGCACGGTGAGGTATTCGGTCCCGAGTTGGTAGCGCGTTGCCTGGATGTGCCGCAGGTCAAGCCCGTGCCGTCGCCCTGGCAGCGGCTGCGTATCAAATGGAAGCTGCGCAATCAGCGCAAACACGTCAAAAAGGTCGGCCGCGATTTGCTCTACGGCAGTTCGGCACCTGAGCATCCGTACTACGACGTGTGCCGACATGGCTGGTGGGAATCGGCATCGCGGGAGATTCGCGGCTGGAATGAGGCCGAGCAGAAGCGCTTTTTCGGCGCGAAAGACGCTGGCTGGCCGAAGCATTTCCCCCGGCCTGCCAAGCGCGCTGACGAAAAGACCATCATTGCGTTCCTGCGCCAACGCATGACGCACTGAGGTTGCGGCGGCGCCACGCGGCGCCGTCGCACAGTGCTAGGCGGTTTTGCCGGTGTGGTTGTTCAACGAAATTACCTTGGTCTTGCCGATGCGGTGACGGTAGATCTCGCGCAGGTACTTGATCGCTTTCTTCACGCAGTCCCGTGACAGACGAATGTCATTGATCGACACGAACTTGTCTTTGTCGTTGATCAACTCGCGGTACTTCTTTTCATACATCGGCTTGATCGCGTACCAGTTGGTGTCGAGGATCTTCGCCGGGTTTTCAAACTCGTTGAGCAACTCGTCGATCCGGTCTTCGTCGAAGTCCTCGTGGATGATGAAGTCCAGGATCGAGTTGTCCAGGGTGTCGTCGAAGCGGTACGGGTTGCGTGCGAAGCAGCGTTTGATAAAGGCCACGATCAGCGTCAGGAAGTCATCCGACAGGCACGGGCTCTTGGCGATCAAGGTGGTCAGCGACAGGTTGGCCGAGGCGCCGATCACCAGGGCATAGCGCTTGAGGGTGGTGTTGGGGAACAGGCTGTTGAGGTGGGTCTTGAGCCGGTTCAGGTCCATATAGGACAGCTTGTAGTCCTTGGGCAGCGAGACGATGGACACCACCGACGAGCAGTTCTTGAAGAAGTGCAGGTCGTGCAGCGCCGCCGCGTCATAGCCGGAGTTCTTGTACTGCTCCAGGGACGCCTTGTAGCGCTTGGACTCGATCGGCAACAGGCTGATGCCTTCGATGGCCTGGGTGACTTTGTTGAAGTGCGGCAGGTCGATGGAGCGGAAGAACAGGTCGTCGATGTTCAGGCGTTGCGGCTCTTTTTCGAAGACTTTGAACTTGTCATTCGACGGCGCCGGGGTTTCCGGGACCACGGACTCGGCGTAAGCAATCGCCACCGGGCCGGCCAGGCTCATGAACAGGTCGTTGGCGTCCAGGCGGATGGTTTCGCCGATGTCGATGCCGGCGCGACGGAAGTAGTTCTGGTCGTAGTCGGTGGTCACGGCCTGGGCGGTGAGGATGTTGAAGATCTGTTGGGAGATGTACTGGTTGGCGTGTTTTTCCATGGCATTGACGTCAATGTTCTGGATGTTGCCGTCATCGCTTTCTTCGGCGTAACGCATGATGTCGTTGGAGATCAGCATCATCGCGTTCCACGGACGGATACGCCCCTTCACACTGGCTTCGCTGCTGTCCTCGTTGTCGAAGTTATACGAGAAGTCCCACTCTTCCGACAGGTATTTGCACAGCAGCCGTCCGGCATTGATGTGCAACGCTTCGGACATTTCGCTGCGGTGATCGGAAATATTCGGCAGTACGCAAATGCCGCTGGTGAAGATCGGTTCGAAGACGAAAGCGTGGCCGCTCTTGCTGTCGTGCTCGTCGGCGGGCTTGGTGTCGAACGTCTTGTTCATGTACGAGTGCTGCTGGGCCAGGCCGAATTCCGAGGCCATGCCCGAGCCGGTGCCGCCACCGGCGCTGAAGATCGAAAAATACAGGCGCGACTGGTTGGCCTTGATACCGCAGGAGTCGATCAGGTACGAGTGGATCATCTTCCAGTCAGGGCTGGAAAAACGCTGGGTGTCTTTATTGAGAATGATCTTGGCCAGGTACTGGCCGAGGATCGGCGCATTACCGGCGCCGCCGGCATGGACTTCCGACAGGTCCATGATTTTCATCTTGCTGTAGTCGCGCAGGAAGCCGCTTTTTTCGCTCTTGCGCGAGAAGCGGATACGCCCGGCAATGTCCTTGTCCAGGTCGCCGAGCATCACCAATGGTTCCACCAGGAACACCGGCTTGCTGGCTTTGCCGCCGCCCAGGCGCAGGTTGTTGCGGATCCACTGGGTGGGGCTGTAACCCTTGTCCTGATGGCTCTTTTTAAATTGAAGCTTATCTTCGTTGCTGAACTCGTTCAGGTAGAACTTGCGCGCGTTGTACACCAACTCCGCCACGTCCAGCGCAATGTTCGAACCGCAGCGCCCCAGGCCGATCAGGCACACCGAGGGGAATTCCTGCTCGCTGCGCTGCTCGCCGTCCATTTCCAACTGAGCCGGGCGCGGGAACACCATGTCGCGCAGGCCGTCGAGGTTATCGAGGATGCGGTCGGTATTGGTCTCGGTGAAGTACAGGTATTGCTGGGTGGACAGCGGGCGGGCGCTGCTCGATGACTTTGAACCTGAGGATTTTTCCGCAGGAGCTGTGGGCAACACGTCGGATACCACGGTGGCAGAGTTATTTTTAGAAGTCATGGTGCGCCATGTGCCTGGGCGGATGGCTGAAAAGAATAAAACGGCCATCACGGAGTGGGAGTTCGCGACTTTGCAGTGCGTCCTTGTCCGGGATAATCGGGTTTGACCCTGTGTTCTCAGGACAAACCTGGCCGGACTCTGATGAATCGGCCGTTTGTCGGGAATCTTGAGATAAATGATGGCGAAATGCCAAAGATTCGGCGTCAGCGAATTGGCCTGACGATGGAAGGGGTGCCTGAGCGCGCCGGGGACGGTTCTTTCGGCGGGCTGGTGTCCTTGGCCGCCGTGCCGCTCAACGGATTGAGCGGGTTGCGCATATCGATACCCTGCATCACGCCGATGATGTCGCTGGCGGGCACCGCCGGGCTCAGTAGGTAGCCCTGGACGTAATCACAGCCGTGCTTGAGCAGCAAGTCGAACTGGGCCTGGGTTTCCACGCCTTCGGTCACCACGTGCAGGTGCAGGGTATGGGCCATGCCGATGATCGCCTGGACGATTTCGATATCGGTCGCCGACTTGGGAATGTCCTGGATAAACGAACGATCGATCTTCAAGGTGTTGAGCGGCAGGCGCTTGAGGTAGGCGAGGGAGGAGTAGCCGGTGCCGAAGTCGTCGATGGACAGCGACACACCCAGCGCCCGGATTTGCCGCAACAGCGCCAGGGTGCTGCTGATGTTGCCCATCAGCGCATTTTCAGTCACTTCCAGTTCCAGGCGGTCGGCGCCGATTCCGCTGAAGCGCAGGGCGTCCTCGATTTCGTCCGCCAGCTCATCGCGGGCCAGGTTCAGGGCCGAGCAATTCACCGTCATGGTCAGGTCGGTATAGCCTCGGTCGCAGAGCAGGCTCAAGTCGTGGCAGGCCTGGCGCAGTACCCAGTGGTCGAGGTCGGCGATCAGCCCGTTGCTTTCGGCAATGCCGATAAAACGGTCCGGGGCCAGCAGCCCATGTTGCGGATGTTGCCAGCGCACCAAGGCTTCCAGGCGCGTGACCTTGCCCAGTTTCATGTCAAAGATCGGTTGGTAGAACAGCACCAGTTGGTTCTGGGCGCGCAGGGCGCTGCGCAGTTCTTCTTCCAATTGCAGTTCGAGGAAGGCCCTGGTTTTCAGGTTGGAGCTGAAGAAGTTGAGACTGTTACGTCCCGTTTCTTTGGACTGGTACAGCGCCAGATCGGCGGTCTTCAGCAGCTCTTCGCAGGTCGCGCCGTCATCGGGAAACAGGCTGATGCCGATGCTGGTGGTCATTACCATGCGCCGGCCGGCCAGTTCGATGGGCTCTTTCATTTTCTGCATGATGCGCTGGGCCAGGTGCCGCGCTTCGTCGCGGTGGTGGACGCTGATCAGGATGCAGAACTCATCGCCGCCAAACCGGGCGACCACGTCTGCGTGGCTGCGCACCGAGCCTTTGATATGGCTGGCGAGTACGGTGAGCAATTGATCGCCGGCGTCATGGCCGAGGCTGTCGTTGATGCGCTTGAAGTGGTCGATGTCCAGGAAAATCACCGCCATCATGCCGTTTGACGCGGTCTTTTCGGCGATTTTTTCCGCAAAGATCTGATTGAAACCCCGGCGATTGAGCAGGCTGGTCAGGGCGTCGTAATGGGCCACCTGTTGCAGGGAGGCACGCGCCTGGTCCAGTTCGCTGAGCAGCGCGTTGACCCGTCGCAGGTCGCGCTCCTTGTGTTGCAGCTTCTTGTCCGCCAGGGCCGCGCTGATGCTGCTGCCGATCACCAGCAAGGTGATCACGGCGACCGACAGACCCAGTTGGATGGGGTTGTTGTCCTGCGTCAACGAAAGGTCGGCGCCCGTGGGCACAATCAGTCGCATCGCCGCCATGCCGGTAAAATGCATGCTCAGAATGCCCGCGCCCAGCACCAGGCTGGCGGCGTATTTGAGCAGTTGATGAAAGACCCCGGCGCCGGTGCGCAGGTAGCTGGACAGCAACAACGCCGCCAGGCTGGCGCCCATGGCGATGCCCAGGGACGCAAAGAACAGCCCCGACTCGAAGTACATCTGAGCCTGGGAGTGCATGGCCGACATGCCGACGTAGTGCATCAAGGTGATGCCAAACCCCATCCACACCGACGCCAGCAGGTACTGGTGCAAGCGCACATTGGTATGACTGAGGGTTTTCATGGCGAACAATGAGGCGATCAGGGCGATCAGCAGCGACGCGAACGTGGTGATCAGTTCGTAGTGAATGGCAATGGGCGCCTGGAAGGCCAGCATGCTGATGAAGTGGGTGGACCAGATGCCACCCGCCAGGCATCCGGCACCCAGCCAGCGCCAGTGGCGGCGCGCGGTGGGGTCTTCGACATGGCCAACGCGTTCGGCCATGTCCAGCGTGCCGAACCCCGCCGCACAGGCGACCAGGTAGGCCAGTAGCACCAGGAAAGGGTTATGACTGCAATTGAGTAATAAGTGCCCGTTCTCTGGAAGGTCGGTAAAGAAGTGCAGACCCAGCCATTCCATAGCATGTCCTGTCATAGCGTCACGTCACAGCCTACGGCAGCGACCTATGAGGTCGAGTATAGAAGCCTCGAAGGATTTGCCAGGGATAATGGCACTTTGCTCTCAATGATTTTGGCATGCCGCTCATAGCGATTAATGCTAAGCGCTGATGGGCAGCTCCAATTCGAATGGCGCTTGCAACGGCGGCAGGCCAAATGCGGCGCGGGCTGCATCGCAATCGAGGCTCTGCTCGCCCTGGCTCCACGACGCATCGAATTCTCGGCAGGTGCTTGAGCGTTGCTCATAAATTGAGCAGCTGGTGCCTTTGCCGACTTCGCCTTCAAGGCTGCAGCAGCGCGCGGGCTTCTGGTCGGTGCCGATCATCGCGACGCGCGTCGGGTTGATCTGGACCACCAGGTCATCGGGCACTGTGCCGCCCGACGAGGCGCACTCACCCCAGAAGAAAGACACTCGGAAGTATGAACAGCAGGCACCGCAACTCAGACACGGACTGGCTTCGGACATGGGCGTCGTCAATAAGAAAAGTAAGAAGGGGGGCTACGGGAAGGCTCGCCATTCTATCCGTGCCATGGCCGTTGGGAAGAGGGGCGCGCACTTATATTTTTGTAGGCGAAGTCCCGTAGCGCCGGGTGAAATCATGCCCTATCAGCTTTACGAATCATTACAGACAACCTGGGCTCGCCTGACTATGTTGCAGGTACCGGGCAGGATGCATCGGGCATCGCAGCTCTCATAACAATAAAAGAGACGGACCCATGCAGAACTCGACCCAAGCGGCGAATGCCTGGCGCATTCTGTTCCTGCTGTTTCTGGCCAACCTGTTCAACTTCTTCGATCGCACCATTCCGGCGATCATCATCGAGCCGATCCGCATGGAATGGCACCTGAGCGACTTCCAGCTCGGCATCATCGGCACGGCCTTTACCATCGTCTACGCCATTGCCGGCCTGCCGCTCGGGCGCCTGGCCGATACCGGCTCGCGTAGCAAACTGATGGGGTGGGGCCTGTTTGCATGGAGCGGGCTGACGGCGGTCAACGGTCTGGTCGGCAGTTTCTGGACGTTTTTGCTGGTGCGCATGGGCATCGGTATTGGTGAAGCCAGCTATGCGCCGGCCGCCAACTCGCTGATTGGCGACCTGTTCCCGGCGCATCGTCGCGCCCGGGCGATGGGGATTTTCATGCTGGGCCTGCCGCTGGGCCTGTTGCTGGCGTTTTTTACCATTGGTTGGATGGTCAAGGCCTTCGACAGCTGGCGCGCCCCGTTTTTTATCGCCGCCGTGCCGGGGATGATCCTCGCGGTGTTCATGTTCTATATCAAGGAACCCAAGCGCGGCGCTGCCGAAACCGTACAAGTCTCCCAGGAGCGCGTCGACCGCCCGATCCGCCGCGTGCTGGCCGTACCGACTTTTTTGTGGCTGGTGCTGGCCGGGCTGTGCTTCAACTTTGCCACCTACGCGTGCAACTCGTTTCTGGTGCCGATGCTGCAACGGTACTTCCTTATGCCGTTACAGGATGCGGCCGTTGCCACCGGGGTGATTGTCGGTTTGACCGGCTTGGTGGGGCTGACCCTGGGCGGCTGGATCGCCGACAAGATTCACCAACGGGTTGCCAATGGGCGGCTGCTGTTTGCCGCGTGCAGCCTGATCATCTCCACTGTCACGACCGCCTGGGCCTTGCATGCCGGGCGCATCGAGATTGGTGTGTTTGTGGCGCTGTTCAGTGTGGGTTGGTTGTTTGCCTATAACTTCTACACCTGTGTGTACACGGCGATCCAGGACGTGGTCGAGCCGCGCCTGCGAGCCACGGCGATGGCGTTGTTCTTTGCCGGGTTGTACTTGCTGGGCGGGGGCATGGGGCCGATTGTGGTGGGCGGATTGTCCGATCACTTTGCTCATTCGGCGATGTATGCCGATGGGGCTGCGCAGATGACCGAGGCTTATAAAGCCGTGGGTCTGCATGACGCCATGTACCTGATTCCGGTGGCGCTGTTCTTTACGATGCTGTTCTTGTTCCAGGCCTCGCGCAGTTTTGTGCGCGATGCCAAGCGCATGAAGGCCGGACTGGTGGCTGACGAGGTGCCGGCGGCTGCGGTGACGGCTTGAGATGGAGGTGATGCCATCGGGGGCAAGCCCCCTCCCACAGTTGACCGTGTTGCTCTGTCGATCATCGATCAATGTGGGAGGGGGCTTGCCCCCGATGAGCATCGGTATCGACACAACTTCCAGTGGATGCTGAATCTATGGCAAATGGGCTGTTGTGGTGAGCGGGCTTGCCCCGCGCTGGGCTGCGAAGCAGCCCCAATAACAAACACCGCGTAGCATCAGCAAGAACCCGACCACCTGGTTTTAGGGCGGCTTCGCCACCCAGCGCGGGCAAGCCCGCTCACCACAGTGTTATGTGTAAGCCTTTGAGAGTTGTGTAGATACCCATGGCGATCGGGGGCAAGCCCTAATGCCAGTCAGTTAAGGACGAACACCGTACCTGTGGCGAGGGAGCTTGCTCCCGCTGGGCCGCGAAGCGGCCCCAAAAATGGGACTGCTGCGCAGTCCAACGGGAGCAAGCTCCCTCGCCACAGGTTACTTTTTGCCCTTTTATCTCTTAACTGACCGGCATTAGGGCAAGCCCCCTCCCACATTGATCGGTGATAGACAAGACCGCTCGGTCAACTGTGGGAGGGGGCTTGCCCCCGATGAGGCCCCCAAAGCCAATAAAAAAGGCCCGCATTGCGCGGGCCTTCTTGTTCAGCGGGGCAGGGCGGTAATCAACCTGCTACCAGCACCCGAATCGCCTCCAGTCGCAGCGCCGCCTTGTCGAGCATGGCCAGGCCTTGCTCGCGTTGGTTGCGCAGGGCGACCAGCTCGCTGTCACGTACGGTCGGGTTGACCGCTTGCAACGCAGTCAGGCGCGCCAGCTCTTCGTCGGTGTCCGCTGCCAGGCGACGCTTGGCCTCGGCCACGCGCTCGGCATGTTGCGGGGTGATCTTCTCTTCACCCGCGTTGATCCGTGGCGTCAACTGGTCGCGCTGGGCCTGGATGAACTTGTTGGCGCTGGCCCGCGGCACGCTTTCCAGCTGGTCGTTGAGGGTCACGAATGACACACGCCCCGACAGGTCATTACCGTTCGCATCCAGCAGGCAGCGCAGTGCCGCCGGCGGCAGGTAGCGACCCAGTTGCAGCGCACGCGGTGCAACTACTTCGCTGACGTAGAGCAGTTCCAGCAACACGGTGCCCGGCTTGAGCGCCTTGTTCTTGATCAGCGCCACGGCGGTGTTGCCCATGGAACCGGACAGCACGAGGTCCATGCCGCCCTGCACCATCGGGTGTTCCCAGGTGATGAACTGCATGTCTTCGCGTGACAGTGCCTGATTACGGTCGTAGGTGATGGTCACACCTTCGTCGTCGCCCAGGGGGAAGCTGGCGTCGAGCATTTTTTCGCTGGGCTTGAGGATCAGCGCGTTTTCCGAATGGTCTTCGCTGTCGATGCCAAAGGCGTCAAACAGGGTTTCCATGTAGATCGGCAGGGTGAACTGGTCGTCTTGCTCAAGAATGTCTTCAACCAGTGCATCGCCTTCGCCGGCGCCGCCGGAGTTGAGTTCCAGCAGGCGGTCGCGACCGGTGTGCAGCTCTTGCTCCAGGCGCTCGCGTTCGGCACGGGCCTCGTCGATCAGGGCTTGCCACTCGCCGTCGTCGGCGTTTTCCAGCAGCGGCAGCAGGCGTGGGCCAAACTGATGCTGCAAGGCGTTGCCGGTCGGGCAGGTGTTGAGGAATGCGTTCAGCGCTTCGTGGTACCACTGGAAGAGACGCTCTTGCGGGCTGGTTTCCAGGTACGGTACGTGCAGTTCGATCACATGTTTCTGGCCGATCCGGTCCAGACGGCCGATGCGTTGTTCCAGCAGGTCGGGATGGGACGGCAGGTCGAACAGCACCAGGTGGTGGGAGAACTGGAAGTTGCGGCCTTCGGAGCCGATTTCCGAGCAGATCAGCACCTGGGCGCCGAACTCTTCATCGGCAAAGTAGGCGGCGGCGCGATCACGTTCGAGGATGTTCATACCCTCGTGGAACACCGTGGCCGGGATGCCGGAGCGCACGCGCAGGGCGTCTTCCAGGTCCATGGCGGTTTCAGCGTGGGCGCAGATCACCAGGACTTTGGTGCGCTTGAGCATTTTCAGCTGGTCGATCAGCCACTCGACGCGCGGGTCGAAGCGCCACCAGCGGTTTTCTTCGTCAATGTCCGGCTGCGACTGGAAGCTGACTTCCGGGTACAGCTCGGCGTGTTCGCCCAGCGGCAACTCCAGGTATTCATCCGGGTTCGGCATCGGGTAGGCGTGCAGCTTGCGCTCCGGGAAACCCTGCACGGCGGCACGGGTGTTACGGAACAGCACGCGGCCGGTGCCGTGGCGATCGAGCAGCTCACGCACCAGACGCGCACTGGCTTCGGCGTCGCCATCGTTGACGGCGGTGAGCAGCGCTTCGCCTTCGTTACCGAGGAAACCCTGGATGGTCTTGTGGGCGGTCGGCGACAGGCGGCCCTTATCGAGCAGTTCCTGCACGGCTTCGGCCACCGGACGATAGTTTTCGCTCTCGGCGCGGAAGGCCTGCAGATCGTGGAAGCGGTTCGGGTCCAACAGGCGCAGGCGCGCGAAGTGGCTGTCCTGGCCCAGTTGCTCCGGGGTGGCGGTGAGCAGCAGCACGCCTGGTATCACTTCGGCGAGTTGCTCGACGAGAGAGTATTGCGGGCTGGCTTTTTCTTCATGCCAGACCAGGTGGTGGGCTTCGTCGACTACCAGCAAGTCCCAGCCAGCGGCGAACAGCGCGTCCTGGGCCTTCTCGTCGTCCACCAGCCATTCCAGGGCCACGAGGGCCAACTGGGTGTCTTCGAACGGGTTGGCGGCATCGCTTTCGATGAAGCGTTCTTCGTCGAACAGCGCGACCTGCAGGTTGAAGCGGCGGCGCATTTCCACCAGCCACTGGTGTTGCAGGTTTTCCGGGACCAGGATCAACACGCGGTTGGCGCGGCCCGAGAGCAACTGGCGATGGATCACCAGGCCGGCTTCGATGGTCTTGCCCAGGCCGACTTCGTCAGCCAGCAATACCCGCGGTGCGATACGGTCAGCGACTTCACGGGCGATGTGCAGTTGGTGAGCAATAGGTTGCGCGCGTACGCCACCCAGGCCCCACAGCGTGGACTGCAACTGGCGGCTGGTGTGTTCCAGGGTGTGATAGCGCAGCGAGAACCAGGCCAGCGGGTCGATCTGGCCGGCGAACAGACGGTCGCTGGCCAGGCGGAACTGGATAAAGTTGGAGAGTTGGGTTTCCGGCAGGGTGACCTGTTCGTTCTGCCCATTGAGGCCGTGGTAGACCAGCAGACCGTCGACGTCGTCGACTTCCTGTACGGTCATTTTCCAGCCTTCGAAATGGGTGATGGAGTCACCCGGCGAGAACCTCACACGGGTGAGGGGCGCATTCCGTAGCGCATACTGGCGAGTGTCGCCAGTGGCCGGATAGAGCACGGTCAACAAGCGGCCGTCCTGTGCCAGAACGGTGCCTAACCCCAGCTCTGCTTCGCTGTCACTAATCCAGCGTTGCCCCGGTTGATACTGCTGCGCCATGCTGCCTGACTCCCGCCGTGAAAAAGCCGACTATCTTAACGGAACAAGGCCCGCAGCCAAAGGACTCTGACAAAAACTACTCCGTTTGAGTGCAGGGCAGAGTGCTGAATCGACGGGTGGCGGGCACTTGCGAGTGTCGACTGGGTCACAGGTTGGCGAGTCCGCGCTCAAGTCGCCGTGGCCCCCGCCGACAGCCTGCTGACAGGAGAACAACTATCATGCTGCCACCTATGCTGCCCGTCAGCGTTATACCGGTTACGTCGCAACTCGACCCGGTCCGTCAGAAACCAGATATTCCGCCCGTGGTCCCTGTTCAAGCGGGCTCCAGTGAAAGCACTATCGACTTGAAAAAAGGCGATGCCGAGCAGTCGACCTTTCTGCTGCGCGAAGAGCAACGCCGCCAGCAGGAACAGCAGAAACGCCGGCGCGAAGCCGATGAGGATCCGGACCAGCACCTGGCGATCCCGGGCGACCTGCTCAATGCCGACAACACCGTACCGGTTGTGCCGCTGATCGAAGACGCGCCGCGCCAGGGCCTTTGGGTGGACGTCGAGGTTTAAACCCGCAGTTGCCTCAAGGCTGCTAGCAGCGACTCGATGTCGTGATCGTTGTTGAGGGGGCTGACGGAGATTCGTGCAACGCTTGCCAGGCCCCGCGCCTGCATATCCAGCGGGGTGTAGGCCACGCCGTTGGCGCCAATATTGATGTGCCTGAGTCCCAATTGTCGTTTCAGCTCGAAGGCGTCGCAGCCAGCGAGGTTAAAGGCGATCAGCCCTGATTGAAACGTGCCCAGGTCATGCAGGGAAACCCCCGGAATCTCACACAATGCTGCGCGAATTTGCGCGCTGGTTTGTGCGACGTGTTTCCATACTCGCTCAATCCCCCAGTCATTCATCTCGTGCAGCGCATTCCCCAGCCCCGCCAACAGGGCGAAAGACACTTCGCTGGTTTCAAAGCGCCGTGCGTCGTCGCGCAGGTCGAAACCGGCGGCGGTCCAGGGGGCTGAAAACACATCGCGTTGGGCCGGGTTCAACTGTTGGAGAAAGTCCGGCCGCACATACAACAGCGCCGTGCCACGCGGCCCGCGCAAGTGTTTGCGGCCGGCCGACTTGAGCACATCACACTGCAACGCCTGCACATCCACCGGCACCTGGCCGACCGCTTGGCCGGCGTCGATAAAGTAGGGGATGCCATGACGCCGGGCCACTGCGCCGATGGCCTGGGCGGGGTTGATCAGGCCGCCGTTGGCCGGCAGCCAGGTGAGGTCGATCAGCTTTACGCTGGCATCGATCATCGCCTCCAGTGCCACCGGGCACACCGCGCCGGTGGCGTCGCAGGGGATGACTTCCACCCGCGCACCTGCTTGCACGGCCAATTGCATGCTCGCCAGGTTGCCGCCCCATTCGTGGCGCCCCACCAGAATGCGATCACCCGGTTGCCACGGGCCCAGGGCTTGGAATGCCATGCTCCAGGCAGTCGAACCGCTGCCGGCAAAGGCTATCGACGCGGCGGGCGCGTTGAGCAGTCGCGCGGCGGCGTGGCGCGCTTTTTCCACGAGCATGGCGCCATGTTCACCGGCTTCCATCGGACCGTCCCGGGCTTCGCGCTGGAGTTGGTCAATGATGGCGTCAAGTGTCGCCTGGCTTGGCAGCGAGGCGCCGGCAGGGTTGAAGTGCACCAGGCCCGACTGGCAGCCAGGCGTGGCCTCCCTTAATCGTTGAACATCGAGCGAGCTCACGGCTGCAGCTCGAAAATCGCGTCAATCTCTACCGCCACACCGGCTGGCAGACTGGCAACCCCCACTGCGGTGCGCACATGCCGGCCTTGTTCACCGAGGGCATTGACCAGCAGGTTCGACGCACCGTTGGCCACCGCGCCCTGGCGCTGGAAATCGGCGCTGCTCGCGATAAACACCCCCAGGCGCACAGTGCGTACCAGGCGCGACAGGTCATCGCCCAAGGCATCGCTCAATTGCGCGAGCAAGCTCAGTGCCGCTAGTTCTGCCGCCTGGACACCTTCTTCTTCACTGAGGGATTCGCCCACTTGGCCGAGGTAAGCAGGCCTTGCGTCGAGCAGGGGGATTTGCCCGGAGATAAACAGCTGGTTCTGACTGATGACATGGTTGATGTAGTTGGCAATCGGCTGGCTGGGAGCTGGCAGCGTCAGGCCAAGGGCGTGCACGCGTTGGCGCAGGGAGTTGCTCATGCTGAGTCCTCTGGTTTCAAGAGGGTTGAGCATGTTGTTCCGGGGGGGACTGCGACAAACGGATAGATCTCACTCGACGTATCGAAATAACTCACGCGTCGGCGCAGATCTCCCTTAGCCACTGGCTGAAGCATTCGACCGCTTGGTGGGCAGGGCCTTGAGGGGTGATCAGCCAATAGCCGATATCGCTGTGGTAGGGCGGCCAGTCGAAGGCTTGCACCAGGCTGCCGTCCTGGAGTCGGCGTTGGATGAGATGGTGACGACCCATCGCGATGCCCTGGCCGGCCACGGCGGCTTCGACCACGATGTTGTAGTCGTGCAGCATGACGCGCGGGTGATGTTCAAGGCTGACTTGATAGTGCTGGGACCAATCCGTCCATTCGAACGGCCGGTGTGAGGTTGCCATCAGCAAGGGGCCGTTGCCCAGTGAGTTGGCCTTGAACGTCGGGCTGCAGACCGGTGAAATGACTTCAGCCATCAGGCGCGTGGCCTGCACGTGCGGCCAATCGCCCTTGCCGTAGCGGATGGCCAGGTCGACCTCGGCGGCGGCGACATTGGCCAGTTGAATTGACGGCAACAGCTCCACCTGGATGTGTGGGTAGCGGTTGAGAAACCCCGCCAGGCGCGGCGCCAGCCACAGCGTGGCGAAAGACGCCAGCAGGCCGACGCGCAATACCGTGGCGCTGGGCACCTGCCGTTGGGCGCGTGTCGCGGTGGCGATGGCATCGAGGGCCGGGCGGACTTCATCGTAGTAACGCTGCCCGTCTGCGGTCAGATCGATGGCGCGGGTGCGTCGGATAAACAACGGTTTGCCCAGGTGCTGTTCGAGTTTCTGGACCTGATGGCTGAGGGCGCTTTGGGTCACTGAAAGCTCCTGGGCCGCCTTGATAAAGCTCAAGTGCCGGGCCACGGCTTCAAAAGCACGAAGGGCCAGCAGCGGGGGAAGATCCTTGTGCAGTGACACCTGAGTGCGCCTCCTGGGTTGGGCGGAAAGTACCGATTTTGGGCGACGGTCTGCCTTTTGTCGCGTGCTGATTTGCCGTCGGGCACAGGAGCCCGCATTATTGAGCCCTACTTGCCACGACGTAAGACAAACCATGAGTGATGACGACAAGCTGATCGACCTGAATGCCGAACGCGCCAAGCGCGTGCATGACCTCAATGACAAACGCCTGAATGAAGTGCGCCAGGCATTTGAACACGCAATGCCTTTAGGCAAAGCCAAGAAAAAATCAAAGAACAAACCGAAAAAGCGTTAATACGGCCTGCGTCTGTTGATGCAGGTCAGTTATTGCCCTTCTTTACGCCCCGTTGCGGGCGACATTGATCCCCGTCAATTTTCCAATTCGCCTTCTCCAGTAACTTAGCCCTATCGCAACAGGGCAAGTGCAGGAGGCCGGTCATGTTTATCGATAATGTGGTATTCGCCGGGGTGCTGACTGTCAGCCTCATGGTGCTGTTTTTTGTAGGGTTTGGGATTTTTATCTGGAAGGACGCTAATAAGCGTAAAGAACCGTAAGTCTTTCTGGATTACATGAGCACGCAAGGCATTTTGGGCGACTTCGGTCGCCTTTTTTTTTGCCTGGTATTTAATGATGTCGGTTAATACTGATCCATAAAAAAAGGTGCGGTCCTCACAGAGGCCGCACCTTTTTTTCAGCGCCTGGCTATCAGTTGCCCAGCGCCTTGGACGCCAGCCAGAACAACCCGGCCGACAGGCCAACGGTCGCAGGCAACGTCAACACCCAAGCCATCAGGATGGTCTTGACCGTGCCACCTTGCAGGCCGCTCTTGTTCGCGACCATGGTGCCGGCCACGCCGGAAGACAGCACATGTGTCGTGGACACCGGCAGGGCAAAGATATTGGCAAAGCCAATCATGGTAGCGGTGGTGATCTGCGCTGACATGCCCTGGGCATAGGTCATGCCCTGCTTGCCGATCTTCTCACCGATGGTCAGTACCACACGCTTCCAACCCACCATGGTGCCCAGGCCCAAGGCCAGTGCGACGGCGAGGATTACCCAGAACGGCGCGTACTCGGTCGTCGCGGTCAGGTCTTTGCGAAGCTTGTCGAGGTCGGACTTCTCACGCGCATCCAGGCCCGGCAGCTTGCCGACTTTCTTCGCGGTGTCGTCCAGGCAGAGCAGGTAGCGACGCACTTCGATACGCTGGTCCGAGGTCAGCGAATGGTAGTCCGAGACCCCGCTCAGCGTACTGACGAGCGCTTTGATGGTGGGCTCGGTCTGCTGCGGGTTGCACTGGAACTTGCCCGGCAGATCGTCCTTCACGCTTTTGCCCAGGGCCAGGAATTCGCCGAGGGTGGCGTTATTGCGCTGGTAGAACTGGCTCAAATGCACGGTGGCGTCGCGGGTACGCTCGATCTGGTAGGTGGTGCTGCCCAAGTCGAGTACGAACTGCGCCGGCACGATACCGATCAGCACCAGCATGATCAGGCCGATGCCTTTCTGACCATCGTTGGAGCCGTGCACGAAACTCACGGCCATGGCGGAGATCACCAGGACCAGGCGGTTCCAGAACGGCGGGTGCTTCTTGTCATCGAGCTTGCGGCGCTGGTCCGGGGTCTTGTGCATCTTCGACAGCGGGCGCCACCATTTCAGACCGATCAGCACCAGGGCTGCGACCAGGAAGCCGGCCATCGGCGAGAACACCAGGGAGGCGCCGATATCGATAGCCTTCTGCCAGTTCACACCGTCAGCCAGGGGAATATCGTTGATCAGGGCGTTGGCCAGGCCGACACCGAGGATCGAGCCGATCAGGGTGTGTGAGCTGGAAGCAGGAATACCGAAGTACCAGGTGCCCAGGTTCCAGGTGATCGCTGCGGCCAATAACGAGAAGACCATCGCCAAACCATGGCCGGTGTTCACATTGATCAGCAACTCCACCGGCAGCAAATGCACGATGGCGTAGGCGACACCGACACCACCGAGCAATACGCCGAGGAAGTTGAACACCCCGGAGAAGAACACGGCCAGATGCGGCGGCATGGCTTTGGTATAGATGACTGTGGCCACCGCGTTAGCGGTGTCATGAAAGCCATTGATGAACTCGAAGGCGAGGACAAAGGCCAGGGCGAGCAACAGGCTCACGAGAACCCAAGCATCCAGTCCGCTGAATAAATCGATCATGAAGGTTTTCTGACCCGGTCGTAAGGGGGCGCGATTATGCCAGAAAACCTCAGTAATCGATGCACTAGCTGCTCATCGGTAACAAACTTCATTGAAACGCCAGGGGCGAAACCGGGCGATCCCAGGGTTTTCGGGGCTTTGGCAAGT
This sequence comes from Pseudomonas sp. LG1E9, assembly GCF_003290225.1. Lineage (NCBI taxonomy): Bacteria > Pseudomonadati > Pseudomonadota > Gammaproteobacteria > Pseudomonadales > Pseudomonadaceae > Pseudomonas > Pseudomonas sp. LG1E9. The sequence continues at coordinate 2,273,002 of NZ_CP029983.1, forward strand.
CTTTGATTTATAAAGTACAGGGCTGAAAAGACCGGGTTTTGTCACCGAATCGTCATGCCTGAAACATTTGTATGAAATTTTACTGGCGGCTGTGGGATTCAGGGTCCGGGCTGCTGGCTAAGCGCTAGCAGCCTGGGCCGCGCCCCTGGCTCAATCCGAAGCACTTATGGCTCTTCGGCCTTGAGTTCCTGTTCAATCTTTTGGATTTCCTGGGTAAACGCCTGGTCGAGCAGGCTGGCTCGCTTGCGCCAGGGTTTGCGCTCAGGTTCAGGCTGGGCGGCGTAGGTGGTGACTTCCCCGCCGTAAACGTCCTTGTAACGTTGCTCCTGGCGCTCAAGTTCCGCGCGCAGTTCATCTTTCGTCACATTGTTACCTAATCGAGTTGAGTGTAATTACCCGGCAGCGTAGTGCCTGAATGTCGCCTTCGGATTGTTCAAAGTTGAACCAGTGATGCGCTCAAGTTTGAACCGCTGATACTAAAGACCGTTGGTGGTAACTGTCATTCAAGGCAGGTAGTTGCGACCTTCCATGCACGGCATGTGCCTGGGCTGGCGAGCTCTGGTCCCGATAGTGAAACCGGGCTGACCTCCGCACAGCGTGCATTATAGCGGCGCATTTGAATAACACTATCGGCATAAAGTTAAAAAGCGTCAACTTTGTGTGAGCGTTTTGTTACACGCAGACGTCAGCAATTGCTGAAATTCTGGCGCCATAAAGTCAACAAGGAACTAAAGATTCAACCTTCTCATCGCAACTTTACTCGGCCAGGCAGGTGAGGGTGCGGGCACGGCTCAAATTGCGATAATCGCATGATCGTCCGATAATCGCCCAATGTTGCCGGCCCTGCCTTGTGCAGGGCGGCCAGTGCGGCTTGTAATACCCGCCCAATCCCTGCGGTTGACAATAAGAGAAAGGAACCTGAGATGAACGATCAATTGCGCAACTCCTTCGCGTCAGTGGCGCCGCCGATCGTTGCCTCGCCGGCCAAGCGGATCCAGGCGTTTACCGGTGACCCCGACTTCATGACCTCCCTGGCCCGTGGCCTGGCCGTCGTGCAGGCATTCCAGGAGCGCAAGCGCCACCTGACGATTGCCCAGATCAGTCACCGCACCGAAATCCCCCGCGCCGCTGTGCGCCGTTGCCTGCATACCCTGATCAAACTGGGCTACGCCACCACCGACGGGCGCACCTATTCACTGTTGCCCAAAGTCCTGACCCTGGGCCATGCCTACCTCTCATCCACGCCACTGGCGGTGTCGGCCCAGCCGTACCTGGACCGTATGAGTGAACAACTGCACGAAGCCTGCAACATGGCCACCCTGGAAGGCGATGACATCCTCTATATCGCCCGCTCAGCCACGACCCAGCGCCTGATTTCGGTGGACCTCTCGGTGGGCGGCCGTTTGCCGGCCTATTGCACTTCCATGGGGCGCATCCTGCTCGCGGCATTGGACGACGCTTCGCTGCAGGACTACCTCGATCACGCCGACCTGCAAACCAAGACCAGTCGCACCCTCACCACACCTGAAGCCTTGTTCGAATGCCTGCAACAAGTGCGTCAGCAGGGCTGGTGCATCGTCGACCAGGAACTGGAACAAGGCCTGCGCTCCATCGCGGTGCCGGTGTATGACGCCTCGGGCCAGGTATTGGCGGCACTCAATGTCAGCACCCATGCAGGGCGGGTCAGCCGCAGCGAGCTGGAACAGCGCTTCCTGCCGAGCATGCTCAGCGCCAGCCGTGAGCTGAGTGCGCAACTGTTTGCCTAAGCTGTTCGGTGACCGCACAGATCCCGGCTTGATCAATTGACGGTGTTTCACCCGGCTTATTATTGTGCGGCAGCGCTCTCAAGGGCGCCCCAATAATAATGACGACCCCAGGTCGTTGGCCCGCCCTCGGTGTGGAATAAAAATAATGAATCAGCCTTCTGTCGGTACCACGCTGGACGTGCAGTCCTTCATCAACACCCAGCCACTGTCACGCTATCAGTGGCGCGTGGTCATCCTGTGTTTCCTGATAGTTTTCCTCGACGGCCTCGATACTGCAGCCATGGGCTTTATTGCGCCTGCGCTGTCCCAGGACTGGGGCATCGACCGCGCCAGCCTCGGCCCGGTGATGAGTGCTGCGTTGATTGGCATGGTATTCGGCGCGCTGGGTTCCGGCCCGCTGGCCGACCGTTTTGGCCGTAAAGTGGTGCTGGTCGGTGCCGTACTGGTGTTTGGTGCGTTCAGCCTCGCCTCGGCCTACAGCAGCAATGTCGACCAGTTGCTGGTGCTGCGTTTCCTCACAGGGCTGGGCCTGGGCGCGGGTATGCCCAATGCCACCACGCTGCTGTCCGAATACACCCCCGAACGTCATAAATCGTTGCTGGTGACCAGCATGTTCTGCGGTTTCAACCTGGGCATGGCCGGTGGCGGGTTTATCTCGGCCAAGCTGATCCCGGCGTTCGGCTGGCATGCGTTGTTGATGATCGGCGGCATCCTGCCGTTGATCCTGGTGGTGGTCCTGCTGCTCTGGCTGCCGGAGTCGGCGCGTTACCTGGTGGTGCGCAACCGTGGCACTGACAAGGTGCGCAAAACCTTGTCACCCATCGAGCCCACTATCGTTGCCCAGGCCACGGCCTTCAGCGTACCCGAACAGAAAACCGTCAAGGCCCGCAATGTGTTCGCGGTGATCTTCTCCGGCACCTACAGCGCCGGCACCTTGCTGCTGTGGCTCACCTACTTCATGGGCCTGGTGATTGTGTACCTGCTGACCAGTTGGCTGCCGACGCTGATGCGTGACAGCGGCGCGAGCATGGAGCAAGCCGCGTTTATCGGTGCGTTGTTCCAGTTCGGTGGAGTACTGAGCGCCGTTGGCGTGGGTTGGGCGATGGACCGGTTCAACCCCCACAAAGTCATCGGCATTTTCTACCTGCTGGCTGGGGTGTTTGCCTACGCGGTCGGACAGAGCCTGGGCAATATCACCGTGCTGGCGACCTTGGTGCTGATTGCCGGGATGTGCGTCAACGGTGCGCAATCGGCGATGCCGTCCCTGGCGGCGCGTTTCTACCCGACCCAAGGCCGCGCCACCGGCGTGTCGTGGATGCTCGGCATCGGCCGCTTCGGCGCGATCCTCGGCGCCTGGATGGGCGCCACCTTGCTGGGCCTGGGCTGGAACTTCGAGCAGGTGCTCACCGCCCTGGTGATCCCGGCCGCAGTAGCCACCGCGGCAGTGGTCATCAAGGGCATGGTCAGCCACGCGGATGCGACTTGAGGTTGATTGATAGCTTGCCAACAATCGGTTCGATAATCGAACGCTTAGTCGATTATCGGATTGTTTGGCGCATTTCCCCAGCTTAATCTTCAAGCACTTCGGCGCCACCTCAGCGCCTTTTTCGATAACCCGGGAGCCCAACCCCATGGCTGACATTCTCACCCTGCGTGATGCGGTCAAGCGCTTCGTGAACGACGGCGATACCGTCGCCCTCGAAGGTTTTACCCACCTGATCCCTACCGCCGCAGGCCATGAAATCATTCGTCAGGGCAAGAAAGACCTGACGCTGGTACGCATGACGCCTGACCTGATCTACGACCAGTTGATCGGCGCCGGCTGTGCACGCAAGCTGATTTTCTCCTGGGGCGGCAACCCTGGTGTGGGCTCCCTGCATCGCCTGCGTGACGCGGTCGAGAAGCAATGGCCGCAGCCGCTGGAGATCGAAGAACACAGCCATGCCGACCTGGCGAATGCCTACGTCGCTGGTGCCTCAGGCCTGCCGTTCGCGGTGCTGCGTGCCTACGCCGGTTCCGACCTGCCCAAGGTCAACCCGCTGATCAAAAGTGTGACTTGCCCGTTTACCGGCGAAGTGCTGGCGGCGGTGCCGTCGGTACGCCCGGACATCACCGTGATTCACGCCCAGAAGGCCGACCGCAAGGGCAACGTGTTGCTCTGGGGCATTCTCGGTGTGCAGAAGGAAGCGGCCCTGGCGGCCAAGCGTTGCATCGTCACCGTCGAGGAAATTGTTGACGACCTGAATGCACCGATGAACAGCTGCGTATTGCCGACCTGGGCCCTGACTGCTGTCTGCCACGTACCCGGCGGCGCGCATCCTTCCTACGCCCACGGTTACAACGAGCGCGACAATCGCTTCTACCAGGCGTGGGACCCGATTGCCCGCGACCGTGGGACGTTTACCGCCTGGATTGACGAATACATCCACGGCACTGCCGACTTCAGTGAATTCCAGGCCAAACTGGCCACCGCGCAGGAGGCCAAGTAATGGCTTACTCGACCAATGAAATGATGACCGTCGCCGCCGCGCGCCGCCTCAAAAACGGCTCGGTGTGCTTTGTCGGCATCGGCCTGCCCTCGAAAGCAGCCAACCTGGCGCGCCTGACTTCGTCGCCCGACGTGGTGTTGATCTATGAGTCCGGCCCAATTGGCGCCAAGCCTTCGGTACTGCCGTTGTCCATCGGTGACGGTGAACTGGCGGAAACCGCTGACACCGTGGTGCCAACCGGTGAGATTTTTCGCTACTGGCTGCAAGGCGGGCGCATTGACGTCGGCTTTCTCGGTGCGGCTCAGGTCGACCGTTTCGGCAACATCAACACCACCGTGGTCGGTGACTATCACCAGCCCAAAGTACGCCTGCCGGGTGCCGGTGGCGCGCCGGAAATCGCCGGTTCCGCCAAGAGCGTGCTGATCATCCTCAAGCAGTCGTCCCGGTCGTTCGTGGACAAGCTGGACTTCATCACCTCCGTCGGCCACGGCGAGGGCGGCGATTCACGCAAGCGCCTGGGCCTGCCGGGCGCCGGTCCTGTCGGCATCATTACCGACCTGTGCATCATGGAGCCGGAAGAGGGCACCCATGAATTTGTGGTCACCGCGCTGCACCCTGGCGTCACCCGCGAGCAAGTGGTGGCCGCCACGGGTTGGGCGATCCGCTTTGCCGACCAGGTCAGCACCACTGCCGAACCGACTGACGTCGAACTGACCGCCCTGCGTGACCTCGAAGCCCGCACGGCCGCCGCCCATGGCCAAGCACCCGGAGAAGCCTGATGCGCGACGTGTTTATCTGTGATGCCATCCGCACGCCCATCGGCCGGTTTGGCGGTGGCCTGGCCACGGTGCGTGCCGACGACCTGGCGGCGCTGCCGATCAAGGCGCTGATGGAACGCAACCCGTCGGTGGACTGGCGTGCGGTGGACGAGGTGTTCCTCGGCTGCGCCAACCAGGCCGGCGAAGACAACCGCAACGTTGCGCGCATGGCGCTGTTGCTGGCGGGCCTGCCCGAGACTATTCCCGGCGTGACCCTCAACCGGTTGTGCGCCTCGGGCATGGACGCCATCGGCACCGCGTTTCGCGCCATCGCCAGCGGCGAAATGGAGCTGACGATTGCCGGCGGCGTCGAGTCGATGTCCCGTGCACCGTTCGTGATGGGCAAGGCCGATGCGGCGTTTTCGCGCAACATGAAGCTGGAAGACACCACCATCGGCTGGCGTTTTATCAACCCGCTGATGAAGGAACAATACGGCGTGGATGCAATGCCGCAGACCGCCGATAACGTCGCCGACGATTACCAAGTGTCCCGCGCCGATCAGGACGCCTTCGCCCTGCGCAGCCAGCAACGCACGGCAGCCGCTCAGGCGGCCGGGTTCTTTGCCGAAGAAATCGTGCCGGTGCGGGTCGCCCATAAAAAAGGCGAAACCGTGGTGGCGCACGATGAGCATCCACGGGACACCACCCTCGAAGCCCTGACCAAGCTCAAGCCGGTCAACGGCCCTGACAAAACTGTCACCGCTGGTAATGCTTCGGGTGTGAATGATGGCGCCGCCGCGCTGATCCTGGCGTCCGCCGAAGCGGTCAAGAAACACGGCCTCACCGCCCGTGCCCGCGTGTTGGGCATGGCCAGCGCCGGTGTCGCCCCGCGTGTGATGGGCATCGGCCCGGTGCCGGCGGTGCGCAAACTGGTAGAGCGCCTGGGGTTGGCGGTCACCGATTTTGACGTGATCGAACTCAACGAAGCCTTCGCCAGCCAAGGCTTGGCGGTGCTGCGAGAATTGGGGATCGCCGACGACGCGCCCCAGGTCAATCCGAACGGTGGCGCCATCGCCCTTGGGCATCCGCTGGGCATGAGCGGTGCACGGTTGGTCCTGACAGCCCTGCATCAGTTGGAAAAAACCGGTGGCCGTAAAGGCCTGGCGACCATGTGTGTCGGCGTCGGCCAAGGCTTGGCCCTGGCGATTGAACGCATCTAATAAGAGAGGACTGCTCCATGAGTGACAAGCCCGGTTACCGGCGCCCGCAAGCGGGCACTCAACCTGATTACCTGCACCCGGCCTACCAGTCGACGAACCTGCGTTCGCCGTCCCAGCCGTTGGTGTTCCTGCCCCATTCCTTGTCGGAAATCACCGGCCCGACCATCGGTGCCGAGCGGATCAACGAGAAGGACAACGACCTCACCGCGCAGCATGAAGGCGAGCCACAGGGCGAGCGCATCATTATTCATGGCCGCGTGCTGGACGAAAACGGTTTGCCGGTGTCGGGCATCCTCGTGGAGATCTGGCAGGCCAACGCCGCCGGTCGCTACAACCACAAGCGCGATGTGCACGACGCGCCGCTGGACCCGAATTTCACCGGCACCGGCCGCACCGTCACCGACGCCGATGGCTGGTACCAGTTCCAGACCATCAAGCCCGGCGCCTACCCGTGGGGCAACCATCACAACGCATGGCGCCCGGCGCATATCCACTTTTCGCTGTTTGGCCCGAGTGTGCTGACGCGGTTGGTCACGCAGATGTATTTCCCCGGCGACCCGTTGCTGGAATACGACCCGATCTACAACTGCGTGCCGGACACTTCGGCCAAGCAGCGCTTGATCGCCAGCTTCGACCTGGAAAAAACCATTCCTTCCTATGCCCTCGGCTACCGCTGGGACATCGTCCTGCGCGGCCGCGACGCCACGCCGATGGAGAAATGAGATGAGCCTTTACGCAACCACGTCCCACACCGTCGGGCCGTATTACCACATCGGCCTGACCTGGCTGAACCGCGAAGACCTGACCGTCGCCGCCACCCTTGGCGAGCGCGTGGCGATCAGCGGGCAAGTGGTGGATGGCAACGGTGATGTGGTCAACGACGCCATGCTCGAAGTCTGGCAGGCCAATGCCGCCGGCAAGTACGACCATCCGGAAGATGACCAGGACAAGGCCGTCGACCCTAACTTTGAAGGGTTTGGCCGGGTGCCGGTGGACGCCGAAGGGCGCTTCCGGTTTACCACCATCAAGCCGGGGGCTGTTCCGGGCCTGAAAGGCACGACCCAGGCGCCGCATTTGGTGGTGCTGGTGTTTGCGCGAGGCTTGGTGAAGCACTTGCTGACGCGGATTTATTTTGACGGTGAGGTGCTCAATGGCGATGACGCGCTGCTGGCATGTGTGCCGGCCGAGCGGCGTAGCACCTTGATTGCCAGGCAGGATGAGCAGGGTGTGTATCAGTGGAATGTGATTTTGCAGGGGACGGATAAGGAGACGGTGTTTTTTGATTATTGAGTAAGTCTGGAGGGCTTCATCGGGGGCAAGTCGAATCGTCGCACCGCCCCTCCCACACTTGAATGTATTCACAATTCAAATGTGGGAGGGGGCTTGCCCCCGATAGGGCCGGTTCAGGCAACCCATTATCCAAATGTCTGCTTGCGGAACATGGTTGTTGCAAAGTATGTCTAGGCTATAACCGTTCCCACTGAGTGAAAAATCATGACAACAACCACCAGTCACTACACCGGAGAAGAACGCAGCAAACGGATCTTCGCGATTGTCGGTGCCTCCTCCGGCAACCTAGTCGAATGGTTCGACTTCTACGTCTACGCCTTCTGCGCCATTTACTTCGCCCCGGCGTTTTTCCCCTCGGACGACCCCACGGTCCAACTGCTCAACACCGCCGGCGTATTCGCCGCCGGGTTCCTGATGCGCCCCATCGGCGGCTGGCTGTTTGGCCGGGTGGCCGATAAACACGGTCGCAAAAATTCGATGATGATTTCGGTGCTGATGATGTGCGCCGGCTCGCTGGTCATCGCCTTCCTGCCCACCTACAAAGACATCGGCGCCTGGGCTCCGGCGTTGCTGCTGGTGGCGCGGTTGTTCCAGGGGTTGTCGGTGGGTGGCGAGTACGGCACCACCGCAACCTATATGAGTGAAGTCGCCCTCAAGGGCCAGCGCGGTTTCTTCGCCTCGTTCCAATACGTCACCCTGATCGGCGGGCAACTGCTGGCGGTGTTGGTGGTGGTGATCCTGCAACAGATCCTCACCGAAGAAGAATTGCGCGCCTGGGGCTGGCGGATTCCGTTCGTGATCGGCGCGATTGCGGCGGTGATTTCGCTGTTGCTGCGTCGCACCCTCAAGGAAACCACCAGCAAGGAAATGCGCCAGGACAAGGACGCCGGCAGCATCGCTGCGCTGTTTCGCAACCATAAAGCGGCGTTTATCACCGTGCTCGGCTACACCGCCGGCGGCTCGCTGATTTTCTACACGTTCACCACCTACATGCAGAAGTACCTGGTGAACACCGCCGGGATGCACGCCAAGACCGCCAGCTACATCATGACCGGCGCGCTGTTTGTGTACATGTGCATGCAGCCGCTGTTCGGCATGCTCTCGGACAAGATCGGTCGACGCAACTCGATGCTCTGGTTTGGCGCCCTCGGTACTCTGTGCACCGTGCCGATCCTTTTGACCCTGAAAACCGTGACCAGCCCGTTCCTGGCGTTTGTGCTGATTTCCCTGGCGTTGGCTATCGTGAGCTTCTACACCTCGATCAGCGGCCTGGTGAAAGCGGAAATGTTCCCGCCCCATGTGCGTGCCTTGGGCGTAGGCCTGGCCTATGCGGTGGCCAATGCGATCTTCGGCGGCTCGGCGGAATACGTGGCCTTGGGTCTGAAATCCATGGGCATGGAAAACACCTTTTATTGGTACGTCACCGGCATGATGGCCGTGGCTTTCCTGTTCAGCTTGCGTCTGCCGAAACAGGCGGAGTACTTGCACCACGATTTGTAAGGAACGCGTTATGACACTGCGCACCAGCAATCAGCTGTTCGACGCTTACTTCACGGCTGACAGCATGGCCGAGGTGTTCTGCGACCAGGGGCGCTTGCAGGGCATGTTGGATTTTGAGGCAGGTTTGGCCCGCGCCGAGGCGCGGGTCGGGTTGATTCCCCAGGCCGCCGTTGCACCGATTGCCCAGGCATGCCTGGCGTCGTTGTACGACGTGGACGCGCTTGGCGTGGCGATTGCCACCGCGGGCAATTCGGCGATTCCGTTGGTCAAGGCGCTGGGTAGGTTGATCGCCAGCGAAGATGCCGGGGCCGAACGCTACGTGCATCTGGGCGCGACCAGCCAGGATGTGATGGACACCGGGCTGGTGCTGCAATTGCGGCGCGGCCTGGTGTTGATCGAAACCGACCTTGCTCGCTTGGGGGATGTACTCGCCGCCCAGGCCCAGCGTTATGCGACCACACCGATGGCCGGGCGTACCTGGCTGCAGCACGCAACGCCCGTGACGTTGGGCATGAAAATCGCCGGTTGGCTGGGCGCCGTGACGCGCAGTCGTCAACGTCTTACCGAGCTGAAACCGCGCCTGTTGGTGCTGCAATTCGGCGGCGCCTCCGGAACCCTGGCCGCACTCGGTGAGCAGGCGATGCCGGTGGCCGAGGCGTTGGCGGCTGAGCTGCAACTGAGCTTGCCCGAACAGCCCTGGCACACTCAGCGTGATCGCCTGGTGGAGTTCGCCAGCGTGCTGGGGTTGATCGCCGGCAGCCTCGGCAAGCTGGGCCGCGACATCAGCCTGTTGATGCAGACCGAAGCGGCGGAAGTGTTCGAACCGTCGGCGCCGGGCAAGGGTGGCTCGTCGACTATGCCGCACAAACGCAATCCAGTCGGCGCTGCGGTGCTGATCAGTACGGCCACCCGCGTGCCTGGGTTGGTCGCGACGATGTTCAGCGCGATGCCCCAGGAGCATGAGCGCAGCCTGGGCTTGTGGCATGCCGAATGGGAAACCTTGCCGGAGATCTGCCGGTTGGTCTCCGGCGCCTTGCAACAGGCGCTGCAGGTGAGCGAGGGGTTGGAAGTCGACCCCGAGCGCATGAAGCAGAACCTCGATCTGACCCAGGGCCTGGTCCTGGCCGAAGCCGTCAGCATCGTGCTTGCCCAGCGCCTGGGCCGCGAAACCGCACACCATTTGCTGGAGCAGTGCTGCAAGCGAGCAGTCGCCGAAGGGCGCCATCTACGCGCCGTATTGGCCGACGAACCGCAGGTCAGCGCCGAGCTGTCTGCACCCGAACTCGACCGCCTGCTCGACCCGGCCCACTATCTGGGCCAGGCGCACACTTGGGTCACCCGTGCTGTCACCGAACATTTTGAACTGACTGCCTGAGGAGGCCACCATGCCATTTGCACAACTCGCCGAGGGCGACCTGCATTACCAACTCGATGGCCCCGTGGACGCGCCAGTATTGGTGCTGTCCAACTCGTTGGGCACTGACCTGCATATGTGGGACATCCAGATTCCGGCCTTCACCCAGCATTTTCGCGTGTTGCGTTTCGATACCCGTGGCCATGGCAAATCCCTGGTTACCGAGGGCCCCTACAGCATCGAACAGCTCGGCCGTGATGTGCTGGAGCTGTTGGACGCACTGGATATTCAACGCGCGCATTTTTGCGGCCTGTCCATGGGCGGCCTGATTGGCCAATGGCTGGGCATCAACGCCGGTGAGCGTTTGCAGAGCCTGGTGGTGTGCAACACCGCGGCCAAGATCGGCACGCCGGAGATCTGGAACCCGCGCATCGAGATGGTGTCGCGCGACGGTGCAGCGGCGATGGTGGCCTTGCGTGATGCCTCCATTGCGCGCTGGTTCACCGCTGACTTCGCAGCGGCCAACCCGCACCAGGCCCAGCAGATCACCGACATGCTCGCGTCCACTTCGCCCGGGGGTTATGCGGCCAACTGCGGCGCCGTGCGGGATGCGGATTTCCGTGAGCAACTGCGCACGATCAAAGTGCCGACCCTGGTGATTGCCGGCACCGAAGATGCCGTCACACCGCCAGAGGGTGGCCGCTTTATTCAGACCCATGTGAGGGGTGCCGAGTACGCTGAGTTCTATGCGGCGCACCTGTCCAACGTTCAGGCCGGTGCTGCATTCAGCGACCGTGTAATTGAATTTTTGCTGGCCCGTTGAGGAGCTTTTTGTGGAAGAGAAACAACGTTACGCCGAGGGGCTGCAAGTACGCCGCGACGTGCTGGGCGACGCGCATGTCGACCGTAGCCTCAATGCCCTGACCGAGTTCAACAGCGAATTCCAGGAAATGATCACCCGCCACGCCTGGGGTGACATCTGGACCCGCCCGGGCCTGCCTCGGCACACCCGCAGCCTGATCACCATTGCCATGCTGATCGGCATGAACCGCGCCGAAGAGCTCAAGCTGCACCTGCGCGCCGCTGCCAGCAATGGCGTGACCCGTGCCGAGATCAAGGAAGTGCTGATGCAGAGCGCGATCTACTGCGGGATCCCGGCGGCGAATGCCACCTTCCACCTGGCTGAATCCGTGTGGGATGAGCTGGGCGTTGAGTCCCGCCAACCCGACTAGATTTGAACTGCGCTCAAAATGTGGGAGGGGGCTCCCACCTGTTTGATTTCACAAGGCTTCAAGTTTCAGTGGGAATCAGCATCCCACACCCAGTTCCATACCCCTGGCAGGTGCACGGCTTCACTCACATCCTTGACCGTCCGCGCCAGCGCCGCACGCTGCAGTGCATCATGGTCGGTATAGAACGGCTCGGCGGCGGTCTTTATGCCGGTGACCTGGGCACTGTCCAGCAGGATCTGCAGATATTCCTGCATATGCCGCGCGGTGTAGCGGTTGATGTCGTGGAAGGTCACCACCACCGGTATCACCCCATCTACCGTTGGCAACTCGCCCAATGCAATGCGCTCGCGCACCACCGACAGTTGCCGATACAGGTTGGCGCGGCGGCGTGGGCTGCCGTTGAAGCCCCAGATCTTGCCGTCATTGGCGCTCAAGTCCGTCAGCAGCACGTGCAGGCCATGGCGCTGGTAGGCGGCGAAGGTGCGGCGGTCGTAGTTCCAGAACGGCGGGCGCACCAGCACCGGTGGCGCGCCGGTGATCGCGGCGATATCGGCAGAACCCTGGGCGAGGGTGCTTTCCAGTTCGGCGTTGTTCAGCCAGCGATGGTTGGTATGAAACGCCGTGGCTGTGTGGAAGGCCAGGATATGCCCGCCCGCGTACTCACGTTCCATGGTCTTGCGACCCCGTGAACTGCCGCCGGAACGGGCCGCCTCGGTCTGCAAAAAGAACACCGCCTTGATCCCCGGCAACACCGGGTTGTGCGCCAGGTCGGCCACCACCGAACGGCTCGGGTTGTTGTAGCCCGAGGCACTGGGACCGTCATCGAAGGTCAGCAGGAAACGGATCGGCGCCTGGCTTTGCAGGCGCTGCTCAGTCTGGGGCGTCAGGGCGACGGGCGCGCCGATGCAGCCACTGAGGCTCACGGCCAGGGCCAGCACGGCCGATGCGATGGCGAAGGATTTCATGGTGTATGCGGGCTCGAAAAAGAGGCCGCTGCTGGGCGGATCAGCAGCGGCAGGCGCGCACCATACAGCAAGTGCGACGCTGGATTACAGCAGACTTATCGGGTAACTGACGATCAACCGGTTTTCGTCAAACTCGTTGTTGCTGTAGTCGCGGCGCATGCTGGAGTTGCGCCAGCGCATCGTCAGGTTTTTCAGGCTGCCGCTTTGCACGGTGTAGCCCAATTCGCTTTCGCGACCCCATTCCTTGCCATCGGTGATGGTGCCGGTGTGCACGTTGCTGCCGCTGATATAGCGGTTCATCAAGGTCAGGCCCGGCACACCGAGGGCGGCGAAGTTGTAGTCGTGGCGCAGTTGCCAGGATCTTTCCTGGGCGTTGTCGTAGCTGGAGTTATAGCTGTCGTTGGCCAGGGTGCCGCCGCTGGTGCCGTTGACGCGCATCCAGGCGTTGTTGCCGGTGAGTTTTTGCAGGCCGACATAGAAGGTGTTGCCGCCGTACTTGGCAGAGAACAGGCCGGACCAGGTCTTGTTGTCCAACTCGCCAGCGCGGGCACTGCCGTCGTCCTTGCCGTAGAAGAACCCGAGGTTGGCGCCCAGGGTCCAGTCACCGAGGGGCTGGCTGTGGGTCAGGTTGACGTATTGTTGGCTGTAGATGTCCTTGAGCTGGGCATTCCACAGGCCGACCTGGGTGCGTTTGTCGTTGAACGTATATTCGCCGCCCTGGAAGTTGAAGCGGTCAGAGGTGAAGGCGGCTTTGCCGGTCATCGACAGGTCGGTCATGCTGCTGTCGTCACGCGGGCTGTTGGCGCGGAATTGGCCGCCGTAGAGGGTCAGTCCGTCGATTTCCCTGGACGTGATCTGCCCGCCGCGCAGGGTTTGCGGCAGGGAACGGCCGTCGTCCGAGCGCAGGATCGGCAGCACCGGCATCCACTCGCCGACCTTGACTTCGGTCTTCGAAATACGGGCCTTGAACGCCACACCGAGGCGCCCGAACTCATCCGCCGGCCGGCCGTCGCGATCCAACGGCAACAGCTGTGTGCCGCCGGTGCCGCGCCCGCCATCGAGCTTCAACGAATACAGCCCCAGCACATCCACACCGAACCCAACTGTGCCCTGGGTAAAGCCGGACTTGGCGTCAAGGATGAAACTCTGCGTCCACTCCTGCGCGCCGCCCTGGGTCTTGGTCGGGTTGGTGAAATTGCGGTTGATAAAGAAATTGCGCAAGTTGAGGTTGGCGCTGGCGTCTTCCAGGAAGCCGTGCTCTTCGGCGACGACGGGAATTGCCAGGCTGGCGACAGCGGTGGCCAGCAAGAGCTGGCAGGGACGGAACGTGCTCATGGCGTTGGACCTGTTGTTATTGGGGTTATGCAGGTGGCGGCCATGGTGCGGGGCGGTACGGGGGCGATGAAAGTGGGGGCGGGCGGGTTTTGGGCGGTGATCGAACGACTTTGAGCGGATAAACGCTTGGGATAGATTGCCCGTGTGAGCACACAGGCCGTCCATGAAATTGACAATCATGGACGGCATTTATGACGCCAGTGAATGACTACAGCGCCTTTCCCTCAGCGCCACGATCCATTGTCGAGTTGCTCAAGTTGCCGGGTCAGTTCACTGCGGGCTTCACGGATGCGGCGTTCGTCCTGGGTGTCGAGGATCTGCTGGAACTGCGCGGCCCAGTGGCCGAGCTGCTCGCGCAGCTCGCCGAGGTTTTCCTGATAGAGCCGTTCGAGGCGCGCAGTCAGCACCGTGTTGACCTGCTGATCGCGTGGGTGAACCTTCAACTGCGCCAGCGCTTGCAGGCGTTGCTGAATCTCTTGCGGGCTGAGCACGCCGGGGTTGTTCTCGATCACCAGGGAGTGCTGCTCGCCGGTCAGCGGGATGCTCACCTGGGCTTCCAGCAGACCGTTGTTGTCGTAGGTGAAGCGCACATCCAGCGAGACTTCACCGGCCTTGCGCTTGGGCACCGCGATGTCCAGTTGGCCCAGTTCGATGTTGTCTTTCACCAGGCGGCTTTCGCCTTGGTAGATTTTCAGCAGCACCTGGCTCTGGTTGTCGTGCAGTGTCACTACGCTTTTGACACGACTCACCGGCACGCTGCTGTTGCGTTCGATCAACGGCAGGTAATGGCCGCTTTCGATATGGCCGCCGTATTGGTTCGAGGTTTCGATGCCCAGGGTGTAGGGGCACACGTCGGTCAGCACCACTTCTTCAAGCGCGGCGGAACGGGCTTTGAGCGCCGCCTGGATCGCCGCGCCGTGGGCGACCACCTGGTCGGGGTCAAGGCTGATGGACGGAAAGCGCCCGAACAACCCGGCGGCGAGTTTGCGCACCAGCGGCATGCGTGTGGTGCCGCCCACCAGCAGGATTTCATCGAGGTCGCTGACGCGAATCCGCGCATCGCGCAGGGCGCGTTCAATCGGGGCGCGCAGGCGTTCCAGCAGTGGCGTGTAGAGCTTGGCCATGTCCTGTTGGGTGATGGTCTGCACCCATTGCTGGCCATCGACCCGCAGGGCGAACTCGGCGCTGTCGTCCTGGCCGAGGGCCTTGCGCACGCGCTCGGCTTCGCGGCGCAGGGCTTGCAGCACACTGTTGGTGGGCGGAAAACCGGCGCTGTTGCGCTGGCTCTCGACGAAGTGTTCCAGCAGCAAGGTGTCGAAGTCTTCGCCACCGAGGAAGTTGTCGCCGGCGCTGGCGCGCACTTCCATCACCCCGTCGAACAGCTCGATGATCGACACGTCAAAGGTGCCGCCGCCGAGGTCGAAGACCAGGAACGAGGTTTCTTTGTCGCGCTGATGCAGGCCGTAGGCGAGGGCGGCGGCGGTGGGTTCGTTGATCAGTTTTTCAACGTTGAGCCCCGCCAGTTCACCGGCGATGCGCGTGGCTTTGCGTTGGCCGTCGCTGAAGTAGGCCGGCACGCTGATCACGGCTTCGGTGACGGTATGGCCGTAGGTGCGCTCGATGTCTTCCTTGAGGCTCTTGAGCACCAGCGCCGAGAGTTCTTCGGGGCGGAACGAGCGATCACCCAGGCGTACCTCAGTGGCGCTGCCCATGTAGCGCTTGAACAGCGACGTGGTCAGGTGCGGGTGGGTGTGCAGGCGCTCTTTGGCGGCCTGGCCGACCAGGATACGGCCTTGATCATCCAGCCCGACCACGCTTGGGGTCAGCAACTGGCCAAGGGCATTGGGCACCAGTTCGGCGGCGTCGCCGCGCCAGACGGCGGCGAGGCTGTTGGTGGTTCCCAGGTCGATTCCTACGATCATTACGACAAGCTCCCTCTGTGGTCTGTAAGAATCTGTGACCAATTTTACCCTGAAAGGTTGAAGCGAAAGCAAGGCGACAGGGCGTTTTGTGATGAGCCCGCTCACCACTATGGACATAAAAAAACCGCCTCCTGTAAGGGAGGCGGTTTTTTCTTTACTGCAGCGTGATCAGAACAACTTCAACGCCGGCGCTTCTTCTTTCAACGGCTCATTCTTCGCCGTCTGCTCGTTCCAGCCGCCGCCGAGGGCCTTGTACAGGGTGACCTCGCTGGTCAACTGTGCCAGGCGGTCGGTGATCAGCGATTGCTGGGCACTGAACAACTGGCGCTGGGCGTCGAGGAAGGTCAGGTTGCTGTCGACACCAATACGGTAGCGACGCTCAGCCAGGCGGTAGTAATCCTGGTTGGCCTCGACGAAACCGCGCTGGGCGTCCAGTTGCTGCTTGTAGGTCTCACGTGCGGCGAGGCCGTCGGAGACTTCCTGGAAGCCGGTCTGGATGGCCTTCTCGTAGTTCGCCACGTTGATCTCTTTCTGGATCTTCGAGTAGTCCAGGCTGGCGCGCAGGCTACCGGCGTTGAAGATCGGGATGTTGATCTGCGGTGCAAACGACCAAGTGCCCGAACCGCCTTTGAACAGACCACCCAAGGTTGGGCTGGCGGTGCCAGCACTGGCCGTCAGGGTGATGCTCGGGAAGAACGCGGCACGGGCCGCGCCGATGTTGGCGTTGGCCGCCTTGAGGTTGTACTCGGCCTGCACGATGTCAGGACGACGTTGCAGCAGGTCCGATGGCAACCCGGCCGGCACGTCGCTGAGCAGGTCATCCGACAGCGGCTGGCTGGCGATATTCGCCGGCAGGCCGGTGCCCAGCAGCAGGGTCAGGTTGTTTTCGTCCTGGGCCACCTGGCGGGTGTAACGCGCCAGTTGCACGCGGGCGTTTTCCACCGAGGTGCGCGCCTGACTCAGGTCAAGTGCCGAGGCCACGCCGACTTCGTTGCTGCGCGAGGTCAGTTTGAAGCTCTGCTCAAACGCGCCCAGGGTGTCCTGGGTGAGCTTGAGCAGCTCCTTGTCGGCCTGCCAGGTCAGGTAGGCGTTGGCCACACTGGCTACCAGGCTGATCTGGGTGCTGCGGCGCGCTTCTTCGGTAGCGAAGTATTTCTGCAGCGCTTCTTCACTCAGGCTGCGGACACGCCCGAACAGGTCCAGCTCGTAGGAGCTGATCCCCAAGCCTGCCGAGTACTGGCTGGCGATGGTCGCCTCACCGGTCTGCGACAGCTTGGCCGGTGTACGCGAACGGCTGCCGCTGCCCGTGGCCGAGACGGCCGGGAACAGGTCGGCGCGCTGGATCTGGTACTGCGCGGCATAGGCATCGATGTTCAGCGCCGCAACGCGCAGGTCACGGTTGTTTTCCAGCGCGGTCTTGATCAGCTGTTGCAGGGCCGGGTCATGGAAAAACTGCCTCCAGCCTTGCTCGGCAGCCGCCTGGTTCGGCGCCTGGGCTGGCGAATACGCCGGCCCCTGCGGGAACTGTGCCGCCACCGGCGCTTCGGGGCGCTGGTAGTCAGGTATCAGCGAGCAGCCACTGAGCACGAAGGCGGTGACGGCTAGGGAAAGTAGCGACTTGCTCATTGGCCAGCCTCTTTAGGAGTTTGCTTAGGTTCAGTCTTTTTACGCTCGCCCGCGGCGGACACGGTTGCAAAGAACAGTGGCACCCAGAAGATCGCCAGGACAGTGGCCGTGATCATACCGCCAATCACGCCGGTACCGATGGCGTGCTGGCTGCCTGAACCGGCGCCCGAGGAGATCGCCAGCGGCAGTACGCCGAGGACGAACGCCATGGAGGTCATGATGATCGGGCGCAGACGCATGCGGGAGGCTTCGATGGCCGACTCGACAATGCCCTTGCCTTGTTCATGCAGCTCTTTGGCGAACTCGACGATCAGGATGGCGTTTTTCGCCGCCAGGCCCACCGTCACCAGCAAGCCCACCTGGAAGAACACGTCGTTGGACAAGCCGCGCATGCTGGTGGCGATCAACGCACCCACCACACCCAACGGCACCACGAGGACAACTGCAATCGGGATCGACCAGCTTTCGTACAGGGCCGCGAGGCACAGGAACACCACCAGCAGCGACAAGGCGTACAACGCAGGTGCCTGGGAGCCGGACAGACGTTCTTCGTACGACAGGCCCGTCCAGGCATAGCCCACGCCCGCCGGCAGTTGCTTGGCGATGCGTTCGACTTCAGCCATGGCATCACCGGTGCTGTAGCCCGGAGCCGGGGTACCGAGGATTTCCATCGCCGCTACACCGTTATAGCGCGAGAGCTTCGGCGAACCGTAGATCCACTTCCCCGACGAGATAGCCGACAACGGCACCATCTTCCCGGAGTCGCTGCGCACGAACCACTTGTTCAGGTCTTCAGGGGACATACGGCCAGCGGCCTCACCCTGCACGTACACCTTCTTCACGCGACCACGGTCGATGAAGTCGTTGACGTAGCTGCCACCCAGGGCAATCGCCAGGGTCTGGTTGATGCTCGACAGCGTAATGCCTTGGGCACTGGCCTTCTCGTCGTCGACGGTGAGCTCGTACTGCGGCTCATCGTTCACGCCGTTGGGGCGTACACCGGCCAGGATCTTGCTCTGGGCCGCCATGCCGAGGAACTGGTTACGCGCCTCCATCAGCTTCTCGTGGCCGACACCGCCCTGGTCTTGCAGGAACACGTCGAAACCGGTGGCGTTACCCAATTCCAGAACCGAAGGCGGCACGATGGCGAAGACCATGGCGTCCTTGAAGGCCCCGAAGAAGTAACCCTGGGCACGCTTGGCCACTTCGAATACCGACTGCGAAGCGTCGCGCTCATCCCATGGCTTGAGCATCACGAACGCAAGGCCCGAGCTCTGGCCACGGCCGGCGAAGTTGAAGCCGTTGACGGTAAACACCGATTTCACAGCCTTGCCTTCGCCTGGCTCGCCTTCTTTGTCGTTGAGCAGGAAGGCACGCATGTCGTCGATGACTTTTTGCGTACGTTCAGCCGACGAACCGACCGGCGTCTGCACCTGGGCAAAGATCACACCCTGGTCTTCCTCGGGCAGGAACGCGCTTGGAATCCGGGTGAACAACCAGATCATGCCGACGACGATGATCAGGTACACAAAGAACGCAGGGAATTTGTGTTTGATCATGTTGCCCACGCCGCGCTCGTAGCTGATGACGCCACGGTCGAAGGTGCGGTTGAACCAGCCGAAGAAACCACGCTTGGGTTGGCCGTGTTTCTCGGGATCGATGGGCTTGAGCATGGTGGCGCAGAGCGCCGGGGTGAAGATCAGGGCAACCAGTACCGACAACGCCATGGCCGAAACGATGGTGATGGAGAACTGTTTGTAGATCACACCGGTGGAACCACCGAAGAACGCCATCGGCAACAGTACCGCCGACAGCACCAGGGCAATACCCACCAGGGCGCCCTGGATCTGGCCCATGGACTTGACCGTCGCCTCTTTCGGCGACAGGTGTTCCTCGGCCATGACCCGCTCGACGTTTTCCACCACGACGATGGCATCGTCCACCAGCAAGCCGATGGCGAGGATCATGCCGAACATGGTCAAGGTGTTGATGGTGAAACCGAACGCCGCCAGGATCCCGAAGGTGCCCAGCAATACCACCGGTACGGTCATGGTGGTGATGATGGTGGCGCGGAAGTTCTGCAGGAACAGGAACATCACCAGGAACACCAGCACGATCGCTTCGACCAGGGTGTGCACCACGCCGGAGATCGATTCGGTCACCACAGGGGTGGTGTCATACGGCACCACCGCCTTCATGCCTGGCGGGAAGAACGGCTCCAGGGATGCTACGGTCGCACGGATGGCCTTGGCGGTGTCCAGGGCGTTGGCGCCCGAGGCGAGCTTGATCGCCATGCCGGAAGCCGGCTTGCCGTTGAACTGTGCACTGATGCTGTAGTTCTGGCCGCCCAGTTCGATACGCGCGATGTCACGCAGACGCACCTGCGAGCCATCGGCGTTGACCTTCATCAGGATCTTGCCGAACTCTTCTGCGGTTTGCAGGCGGGTCTTGCCGATGATGGTCGCGTTCAGTTGGGTGCCGGGCAGGGCAGGCAGGCCGCCCAGTTGACCGGTGGCCACCTGTACGTTCTGTGCCGAGATGGCGGTGCTGACGTCGACCGGGGTCAACTGGTAGTTGTTCAGCTTGCCCGGGTCCAGCCAGATACGCATGGCGTACTGCGAACCAAACACCTGGAAGTCACCGACACCCGCAGTACGCGAGATCGGGTCCTGGATGTTGGACACGATGTAGTTGGAAAGGTCGTCCTTGGTCATGCTGCCGTCTTCCGACACCAGACCGATCACCATCAGGAAGTTCTTCACCGACTTGGTCACACGGATACCCTGTTGCTGCACTTCTTGCGGCAGCAACGGGGTTGCCAGGTTCAGCTTGTTCTGCACCTGGACCTGGGCGATGTCCGGGTTGGTACCCTGGTTGAACGTCGCGGTGATGGTCATGCTGCCGTCGGAGTTACTGTCCGAGGCGACATAACGCAGGTTGTCGATACCGTTGAGCTGTTGCTCGATGACCTGCACCACGGTGTCCTGCACGGTTTGTGCGGACGCGCCTGGGTAGGTCACCTGGATGTCGATGGCGGTTGGCGCAATGGCCGGGTATTGGTTGATGGGCAACTTCAGAATCGACAGTGCCCCGACCAGCATGATCACCAGGGCAATTACCCAGGCGAAAATGGGACGGTCGATAAAAAATTTCGACATGGATTACTCCCCTTTGCCGGCAGCGGCAGCAGGAGCAGCAGCGGAACCTGCGGGCTTGGCGTTGTCAGCGTCCTTGACCTTGACTTCGATGCCCGGCTTGATGAATTGCAGGCCTTCGGTGATCACGCGGTCACCGGCGTTCAGGCCTTTTTCCACCAGCCAGTAGGCGCCGTCGGTACGGTTGGCCACCAGGGTGCGTTGCTCGACCTTGTTGTCCTTGTTCACCACCAGCGCGGTCGGGATGCCCTTGATGTCACGGGTCACGCCTTGCTGCGGTGCCAGGATCGCCTTGCTGTTCACACCGGCTTGCAGTTGGGCGTGAACAAACATGCCCGGCAGCAGGGTGTGGTCAGGGTTGGGGAACACAGCGCGCAGGGTCACGGAACCGGTGGTCTGGTCGACCGACACTTCGGAGAACTCAAGTTTGCCTTCCTGACCGTAGTCGGTGCCGTCTTCCAGGGTCAGCTTGACCTTGGCGGCATTGGCGCCGGCTTTTTCCAGTTGGCCGCTTTCCAGGTCGCGGCGCAGTTTCAGCATTTCAGCGGAAGACTGCGTGACGTCGACGTAGATCGGGTCCAGTTGCTGGATCACGGCCATGGCATCGGCCTGGCCATTGCTGACCAGCGCGCCTTCGGTGACGGCAGAACGGCCGATACGCCCGGAAATCGGCGCGTAGACTTTGGTGTAGCGCACGTTGATCTGGGCGGTTTGAACGTTTGCTTCGGCAGTCATGCGGTTAGCGACGGCGGTGTCGTATTCCTGACGGCTGACGGCTTGTTCATCCACCAACTGTTTGTAGCGATCGGTGATCGACTTGGTCTGGGTCAGCGTCGCTTGTGCGCTTTTGAGCGTGGCTTCATAGACCGACGGGTCGATCTGGTAAAGCTGTTGGCCTTCCTTCACGTCGGCGCCTTCTTTGTACAGGCGCTTGAGGATGATGCCATTGACCTGAGGACGAACTTCCGCGATGCGGTAGGCGGTGGTGCGGCCTGGCAGCTCGGACGTCAGGGTATAGGCTTGCGGTTGAATGGTGACCACGCCGACCTGAGGGGTTTGAGCGGGCGGAGCCGCTTCTTCCTTTTTACATCCGCTGAGCAGCGATGCCAGGGCGACGGCAGTGACCAGAGCGGTAACAGCTGGCTTAAGTTGCATGAAGATCCTCGGGTCAGGCGCGCAGGGTGCGCACAAGAAGGGTGGAAGGGTAAAAAACAAGCCGTGAGTGGATAAGTAGCTTGCTACGCAATATACTTACGTTCATGGTTGTTTGTAAACTCTTGACAGGCTGCGGGGAATGTTGACAAAGCAACGTCCGAAGCCTCGATTCCATTACGTTCGGCACCCATGACGGTGTCGTCCCACAAATATTCAGATGATCGTTCGCGTCTATTAACGTTGCGTTAACGATAGTCTCAAGTGTCCTGATTGAGGTTCTACTGCCATGGTTCGTCGCACTAAAGAGGAAGCTCAAGAAACGCGCAGCCAAATTCTTCAAGCCGCCGAGCAAGCCTTTTACGATCGCGGCGTTGCACGCACGACGCTGGCGGACATCGCCGCGCTGGCCGGTGTGACGCGGGGCGCTATTTACTGGCACTTCAGCAACAAATCCGATCTGTTGCAGGCGCTGCTCGACACCTTGCATGAGCCGCTGGATGAATTGGCCAGGGCCAGTGAAAGCGAGGATGAACTCGACCCGCTGGGCTGCATGCGCAAGCTGCTGATTCATTTGTTTCATCAAGTGGCCCTGGACCCGAAAACCCGGCGCATCAATGAGATTTTGTTTCATAAGTGCGAATTCACCGATGAAATGTGCGACATGCGCCGCCAGCGTCAGACCCACAGCCTGGAGTGCAACCTGCGCATCGGCCTGACCCTGCGTAACGCGGTCCATCGCGGGCAACTGCCGGAAAACCTCGACACCACCCGCGGCGCCGTGTGCATTCATGCCTACATCAATGGGCTGATTGGCCAGTGGCTGTTGGTCCCCGACAGCTTCCAATTGCATCAGGAAGCGGAACGCTGGGTAGACGCAGGGCTAGACATGCTGCGTCTGAGCCCAAGCCTGCGCAATTGAAACAAAATGCGTAATTGCATCAGGGTGTGTCAACAGTAAAGCCTAAGGACAGTCAATCGTCCTTCTGCCTGATTGGTGGGGTGACTTTATATACGGGCTGGCGGGCGGTTGATAGGTAGCCGCCTAAGTATTTTGTAGGGATTTTGTTGCGGTTCTGTGAAGCGATGTTTCCCAAGGCTACAGACAGTCAAAAATGTGGGAGGGGGCTTGCCCCCGATAGCAGTGGGTCAGTCAACACCTATAGTGACTGATGCACCGCCATCGGGGGCAAGCCCCCTCCCACATTTGGTTTACAGCGCCAGCGTTGGGTAATCGATGTAGCCGACCGGGCCCTTGCCATAGAAGGTGTCCGGACGTGCTTCGTTCAGCGGCGCATCGGCCTTCAAGCGTGCCGGCAGGTCCGGGTTGGCAATGAACGGCACACCCCAGGCCACCGCATCCGCTTTACCTTCGGCCAGCCACGCATTGGCGCTGTCCTTGGTAAAGCGTTCGTTGGCGATGTACACGCCGCCGAAGGCTTTCTTCAGTTGTGGACCGAGGCTGTCCGCGCCTTCCTTTTCACGTGAGCAGATAAACGCGATGCCACGTTTGCCCAATTCGCTGGCGACGTAGGTGAAGGTTTCTGCCAGGTTATCGTCGCCCATGTCATGGGAGTCGGCACGCGGTGCCAAATGCACGCCCACACGGCCGGCGCCCCAGACTTCGATGGCCGCGTCGGTCACTTCCAGCAGCAGGCGTGCACGGTTTTCCAGGGAGCCGCCGTACTGGTCGGTGCGCTTGTTGGTGCTGCTCTGAAGGAACTGGTCGAGCAGGTAGCCGTTGGCGCCGTGGATTTCCACGCCGTCGAAGCCGGCGGCCTTGGCGTTCTCGGCACCGGTGCGGTAGGCGTCGATGATGTCGGCGATTTCTGCAGTTTCCAGGGCGCGCGGGGTCGGGTAGTCAGCCAGTGGGCGTACCAGGCTGACGTGGCCCTTGGGCTGGATCGCGCTCGGTGCCACCGGCGTTTCGCCGTTCAGGTAGGACTCGTGGGAGATGCGGCCCACATGCCACAGTTGCAGGAAGATCTTGCCGCCCGCGCCATGAATCCCCTTGGTGACGTTGGCCCAGCCACGCACCTGGTCGTTGGACCAGATGCCTGGCGTGTCCGGGTAGCCCACGCCCAGCGGCGTCACGGAGGTGGCTTCGCTGAGGATCAGCCCGGCGGACGCACGTTGCACGTAGTACTCGGCCATCAGCGCGTTGGGTACGCGGCCTTCATCGGCACGGCAGCGGGTCAGCGGCGCCATGATGATGCGGTTCGACAGTTCCAGGTCGCCCAGTGTGATCGGATCGAAAATAGTCGTCATGGGAATACACCTTTCTCTTTGAAGTTGATCAGTTGGTCGCAGGGGCCAGGTCGGCATCGCCGCCCTGACGGAAAGTAATCAGGGTCACTACCAGCGCAAGGATCGCCAGGGCAGCTGCCGCCAATGGCACGCTGGTCAGGCCGAAGCCGTGGGCAATCACACTGCCGCCGACCCAGGCACCAAGGGCGTTGCCGATGTTGAAGGCGCCGATGTTCAAGGTGGACACCAGGTTTGGCGCGGCCTTGCCGAAGGTCACCACGTTGATCTGCAACGCAGGCACGGCAGCAAACGAGGCGGTGGCCCACAGGAACAGGGTGATTTCAGTCGGGATCACGGCGACGCTGGTCCAGGTCAGCGCCGTGGACACCACCGCCATGCTGATAAACACGCCGATCAAGGTCGCGGCCAGACGCTTGTCCGCCAGCTTGCCGCCGATGATGTTGCCCACGGTGAGGCCCAGGCCGATCAGCAGCAGGGTCCAGGTCACGCCTTTGGGCGACACGCCGGTGACATCACCGAGCAGCGGCGCCACATAGGTGAAGAGGGTAAACATGGACGCGGCGAACAGCGCGGTCATGCTCAGCGACAACCAGATCCCGGCCCCTTTGAGGGCGGCCAGTTCGGCACGCATGTCGAGTTTTTCTTCGTCGCGCTTGGCCGGCAGGAAGCGGATCAGGCCGATCAACGCCACCACACCAATCACCGTCACCGCCCAGAAGGTCGAGCGCCAGCCGGCTTCCTGGCCCAGCGCAGTACCCAGCGGTACACCGAGCACGTTGGCCAGGGTCAGACCGGTGAACATCAAGGCCACGGCGGACGCCCGCTTGTTGGCAGGCACCAGGTTGGCCGCCACCACCGAGCCGATCCCGAAAAACGCACCGTGGCACAACGCGGTGACCACGCGGGCAAACATCAGCACGTTGTAGTCACTGGCCAGGGCGCAGAGCAGGTTGCCGATAATGAATATGCCCATCAACGCTACCAGCGCGGCCTTGCGAGGCAGCTTGGCGGTGGCCAGTGCCATGAACGGCGCGCCGATGGCCACGCCCAGGGCGTAACCAGTCACCAGCCAGCCGGCGCCGGGAATCGACACACCGAGGTCCGCCGCCACATCGGGCAACAGGCCCATGATGACGAACTCGGTGGTGCCAATGGCGAAGGCGCTCAGGGCCAGGATGAGTAGCGAGAGGGGCATTTGCGTTTCCTTTGTTACAGCGCTGCGTTGTCGTCAGCGCTGAGTTCGGTGGTGAGCGCTGCGAGGAAGGCCTGGATGGTTTCCTCGTTGCGTTTGAAAAAGTGCCACTGCCCGGCCTTCTGGCTGCTGATCAAACCCGCCCGTTGCAAGGTGGCCAGGTGGGCCGACACGGTCGACTGGGACAAGCCGCAGCGCTGGTCGATCTGCCCGGCGCAGATGCCGTATTCGTGGTTGTGCAGCTGTTCGGGGAATTGCACTTTCGGGTCTTTCAGCCAGGTGAGGATGTCTCGTCGTACTGGGTGCGCCAGGGCTTTTATTATTTCGTCGAGGTCGATGGACATGGCAGGTGCTCGGTGTCGTAAAGCGTTATATCGCGATGAGGCGAACCTTAAATCGTTGTATCTCGATATACCAATATGATTTTGGTCTGAGGACAGGTCAAATCGGTATATCGGGTTATAACGATACGTTGACGGCAGTGCTAGACTGCGCGCCATGAATTATCTCGCACATCTGCACCTGGGCGGCCAACTTCCTGCGCAACTGCTGGGCAGCCTCTATGGCGATTTCGTCAAAGGTCGCCTGCAAGGGCAGTTCAGCCCGCAAATCGAGTCGGCGATCCAGTTGCATCGCTCCATCGACCGCTTTACCGACAGCCACCCGCTGGTCGGCGAAGCGTTGTCGCGTTTCAGCCTTACCCGCAGGCGCTATGCGGGGATCGTCCTCGATGTGTTTTTCGATCATTGCCTAGCGCGGGATTGGGCGTTGTATGCCGATCAGCCGCTGGAGCAGTTCACTTCGCAGGTGTATCGCGTGCTCGCGGCCGAGCCGCAGTTGCCGGGGCGGCTGGCGCAGATTGCGCCCTGGATGGCAGCGGATGACTGGCTGGGTTCGTACCGTGAGTTCGAGGTGATGGAGCAGGTGTTGCGCGGGATTTCGCGGCGGCTGACGCAGCCGGAGGAACTGGGGCAGGCGATGCAGGAATTGCGGATTCTGTATGAGCCGCTGAGCAAAGGCTTCAGTGAGTTCTACCCTGAGTTGCAAGCCTTTTCACAAGCCCAGCTGATTAGTGGGGTCTAAATGTGGGAGGAGGCAAGCCCCCTCCCACATTGGAACCGTGTTTAGCTCATATCAGGCGGCGAATGCTGGTCGAACCGCCACTTGCTCAGCCTCTGGAAGCGGCCCAAACAACGCCTTCTGCACCGCCTGCTGCGCCTGATACGCCAATGCCGCGCGTTCTTGCCCGGCGCACGCAATCGGCTTGAGCACGTGAATCTCCACATCGCCCTGATCATTGGCGAACAACCGCATCAGGTGCGACAACAAATCGTCATCGCCAATAAACGGCGCCAGCGGGTCTACTTGCCCATCGCGCAGGTAACGAATTGCTACCGGTTGCAGCGCCACATCCGCATCGATCGCACTGGCCAGCAAGCGCCCGTGGAAGGTGCGCAGGCTACGCCCGTCGGTGGTGGTGCCCTCGGGGAACATCAGCAGCGGATGCTGTTGCTCCAGATGGCGGGTCATCTGCTTGCGGATCAACTGGCTGTCGCCCGAGCCACGGCGGATAAACAGGCTGCCGGCCTTGGCCGCCAACCATCCCGCCACCGGCCAGGTGCGCACTTCGGCCTTGGACAGGAACGACATCGGCGCCACCGCACCCAGCAGTGGAATGTCCGTCCAGGACACGTGATTACTCACCCACAGCATCGGCTGCGTCGGTAACTCACCGTGCACCGTCACGCGAAAGGGCAGGGCATTGGTCAGCCGCGCCATAAAAAACCGCGACCAACGCTGACGCCGCACCATCGAGTTGGCGATGCCCAGCCGCTCGAACACGCCGAACACACTGGCCATGCTCAAGCCCAGCGCCACCACCACCAGCACGCGGGCGATGCGCCCGTACACGCGCAAACGGCTCATCACATGGCCGCCTTGAAGTGGCGCGCATAACGCGGGCACAAATTATCGCGTTTGAGCAGGATGAACACGTCGGCCACCTGGAAATCTTCATCCCAGCACGGCTCGCCGCAGATCTTCGCACCCAGGCGCATGTAGGCCTTGAGCAGCGGTGGCATTTCGGCGATCACGTTGGACGGCAGGTCCAGCGCCGGCAGCGGTTTTTTCGGTTCGGCGCGCAAGTGTTCGTTGCACAGATAGCGTTCGCGCAGGCGCTGCATGATCGCGTGGGCCTGGATGCCGCCGTCGTGCATCGGGATGCTCGCGCAGCCCATCAGATAGCTGTAGCCGCCCTGGTTGAGCACTTCGGCCAATTCGCCCCACAGCACGGCGATGGTGCCGCCGTTGCGGTAGGCCGGATCGACGCAGGTGCGGCCGATTTCCAGGATCGGGCCCTGCAGGTGCAGCAAGCCATGCAGGCTGAATTCTTCTTCACTGTAGAACCGGCCCAAGGTGCTGGCGGCCTGATGGTCGAGCAAGCGGGTAGTGGCGACGAGTCGACCGCTGTTCAAATCCCGCACGCCGATGTGGCTGCAGTGAACATCATAGTCATCCATGTCCAGGCCGTGTTCCGCGCCTTTCAGCTTGGCGTTGAACTCGCCGCTGAACACGTTGAACCGCAGGGCCTGGGCTTCCTGCAACGCTTGTGCGCCAACCAGGCGTTCGGCTTGCAGACGGCGTTCATTGCCGGTGTCGCTGATGCGGGCGATCTGAGTCATGGCGAATCTCCGAGTGCCAGCCACCTTTCGGCCGGTCGACTTGTTTGTCCAAACTCAGGCTATGTAGGCTCGGTGTCATCTCCATGAAGTTATGGTGACGCTTGGATGACAGCCCTTCCTGTCGCAAATCTGTCATCACCCTCGGCTAGGCTCGCGGGCTTGAATGCCCCCTTGAGTCTGTGTCCATGGTCAGAGGCCTGCTGTGTGTTGCCCTGCTGTTCGTCACCGTTACCGCCGATGCCGACACCTGGCCAGACAAGGACTGGGCCAAGGGCACGCCGCTTGCCGGGCCCGCCGTCGAAGCCTTGGACGCCTACGCGTTCCCGCCGCGTGACGATGCCACCCGCCAAGGCATTCGCACCGATGCGCTGCTGGTGATCCGCGACGGCCAGATCATCTATGAACGCTACGCCGCGCCCACCACCGCCGACACGCCGCACCTGACCTGGTCCATCAGCAAGAGCCTGATGGCCACTGTGCTGGGCATAGCCTACGGCGATAATCGCTTCAAACTGACTGACCCTGTGTGGCGTTTTTACCCGCCGATGAAGCAACACCCCACGGTGACCATGGCCGACCTGCTGCACTGGGCCACAGGCCTGGACTGGCAGGAGGACTACGAATACGCGCCGCTCAAATCCTCGGTGGTGGCGATGCTCTATACCCGTGGCCACGCCGATATGGCCGAGTTCGCCGCCAACACCGGATCGTTCAGCGCGCCGGGCCAGGTCTTCCGTTACTCCAGCGGTGACAGCAATATCTTATCCGCCGCACTCAAAGGCATGCTCGGACACAAGGCTTACATCAGCTACCCGTGGGACGCGCTGTTCAAACCGCTGGGCATTCGTAATGCCACGTGGGAAACCGATGCCGATGAAACCTTCGTCGCCTCGTCCTATGCCTACCTGACTGCACGCGACTTGGCCCGCGTCGGTTTGCTGATGGCGCGCAACGGTCGTTGGGGCGAGCAACAATTGCTGCCAGAAGACTGGGTCGCCTTCAACCGCCAGCCTTTCGACAAATACCAGGCAGGCCAGGACGAAGCCGTGCCCGGCGGTCATTGGTGGCTGAACCAAGGCACCCCGCGACCCTGGCCCGCCGCCCCGGCTGACACGTTCGCCGCACTCGGCCACTGGGGCCAGGCGCTGTACGTGATGCCCGCCGACCACTTGGTGATCGTGCGTTACGGCGATGATCGCGACGGCAGCTACCAACACAACGAACTGCTCAAGCGCGTGCTTGCGGCGGTGCAGCCATGATCCGTCGTCGGCCGTTTACCACCGTGTTTCTATTGTTGGTCGCAGCCCTGCTGGGCTGGATCTGGCACGAGCGCGTCAACCTGCAAGCCTTCCCCGACATCATCGCGGCGTACACGGCCAAGGAGTATTGCTCGTGCCGGTATGTGGCGAACAATCCAGCCGACTATTGCCGGGGTTATGTGAAGCAGTACGTGCCGACCAGTGCATT
Source organism: Pseudomonas sp. LG1E9 (assembly GCF_003290225.1). NCBI lineage: Bacteria > Pseudomonadati > Pseudomonadota > Gammaproteobacteria > Pseudomonadales > Pseudomonadaceae > Pseudomonas > Pseudomonas sp. LG1E9. The sequence goes on from NZ_CP029983.1 coordinate 2,302,374, forward strand.
CAGCGATAACCCTGAGCGCAGTGAAGTGACGGCGAGTGGGTTGGGGCGCACGCACAGTGCCAGGTGGTTGGGGGAGCGGCAGGGCTGCCGCCTGACACCCTGACCCGGCAAGCCCCCTCCCACATTTGGATTTGCGCCGTTCCTGACATGCGCTTAAGGTTCGTGCAGGTTTTTTGCCCCACGAGTCTTTATGTTCAATGTCAAACCTCTGGCCTTCACGTTACTGACCTGCGCCGCTATCCCCGCCCACGCCGACTGGTACCTGGATAACGAATCCTCGCGGCTGTCCTTTGTCACCACCAAAAACACCGAAATCGCTGAAGTGCAGCGCTTTCTGGTGCTGCATGGCAAGGTCGACAGCAAGGGCGCGGCGCAGGTGGAAGTGGAACTGGAGTCGGTCAATAGCGGCATCCCGCTGCGTGACGAGCGCATGCGCAACCAGCTGTTCGAGATCAAGACGTTTCCCGATGCGCTGATCCGTACACAGATCAATCTGCAACCCATCAATGACCTGGCCCCCGGCGCGCAGTTGGAGTTGCGCCTGCCGCTGAGCGTGACCTTGCACGGCAAGACCCAGACCTACAGCGCCGAATTGCTGGCCACGCGCCTGGATGACCGGCGCTTCCAGGTAGTGACCCTGGAGCCTGTGGTACTGCACGCCGAGGGTTTCGACCTGGCGCCAGGTGTGGCGGCATTGCGTGAAGCCGCGGGGCTCAAGTCGATCAGTTTGTCGGTGCCGGTGGGTGCGGTGCTGATTTTCACGGCGCGCTGACGTGAGCGGCGCAGTGTTCCCGTGGCGCAGCGCCAACCGTTTCGAGTTGTTGATCGACGGACCGAATTTCTTCCCGCAGATGCTGGTGGGCATTGCGCGCGCCGAGCGCCAGGTGGATCTGGAGTTGTACCTGGTGGAGGCGGGCGCTTGTGCCGAAGCCATGGTGCAGGCGCTGGTGCTGGCCGCCGAACGCGGCGTGCAGGTGCGTTGCCTGTTCGATGACTACGGCAGCCTCGCCTTTACCCTGGGGCTGCGCAAGCGTTTGACCGATGCGGGTGTGACGCTGCGTTTCTACAATCGCCTGAGCTGGCGCCGTTGGATGCGTAACCTGTACCGCGACCACCGTAAGCTGCTGCTCATCGACCAAAACATCGCCGTGGTCGGCGGCACCGGCGTCACCGATGAATTCTGGACGCCGGGCGAAGACACCGCCGAATGGCACGAAGTGATGGTGCAGATCAGCGGCCCGTTGGTGCAGGACTGGCAGGCGCTGTTCGACCGCCAATGGCACGCCAACGTGGCGCGCCGGGAATGGAAGCCCGCCACCCATTTCGGTTTGCCGCGCTTGCCCAAAGTGCCGGCGACCGGGCCGGGTCTGGGCCGCGTCGCGTATGCCGACGCCCGTCAGCACCGCGACATCCTGCAATCGCTGATCCGTGCACTCAACAACAGCAAGACGCGAATCTGGCTGGCTACGCCGTATTTCCTGCCCACTTGGGGCGTGCGCCGTGCCTTGCGCCGGGCTGCTGGGCGCGGGGTGGATGTGCGTTTGCTGCTGACCGGCCCACGCACCGATCACCCGTCCGTGCGTTACGCCGGGCATCGTTATTACCCGCGTTTGTTGCGCTCGGGCGTGCAGATCTTTGAATACCAGCCGTGTTTTTTGCACCTTAAAATGGTGCTGGTGGATGACTGGGTGAGCATCGGCTCGTGCAATTTTGATCACTGGAACCTGCGCTTCAACCTGGAAGCCAACCTTGAAGCGTTGGACCCGCAATTGACGGCGGCGGTGGTGGACAGCTTCGAGCGGGACTTTGCACAGAGCCAGGCGGTAAGCCTGCAAGCATGGAAGGCGCGGCCATTGTGGCGGCGGGTAAAGCAGCGAGTGTGGGGATGGGTGGATCGGTTGGTGGTCAATCTGCTGGATCGACGCGGCTGACAAGAACAACGAGGCCAAATGTGGGAGGGGGCAAGCCCCCTCCCACAGTTTTTAGCGCATTTGAGGTTTAGAGCAGTTCGAAGGTCTGCTGCTGCACATCCTGGGAATCCAGCCCGATCTGCACATTGAATTCACCCGGTTCCGCCGCGAACTTGAGCTGGGTGTTGTAGAACTTCAAATCCTCTTCGGTGATGGTGAAGTGCAAGGTGCGCTCTTCCCCAGCCTTGAGCATGACTTTCTGGAAGTTCTTCAGCTCCTTGATCGGGCGGATCATCGAGCCGGCCACGTCCTGGATATACAACTGCACCACGGTTTCGCCGTCGACCTTGCCGGTGTTCTGCACGGTGACGCTGGCGTCGAGCTTGCCGGTCTTGTTCAGGGTGGTGGACGACAGTGCCATGTCCGACAGGCTGAACGTGGTGTAGCTCAGGCCATACCCAAACGGGAAGAGCGGCCCGGTGGTGTCATCGAAGTATTGCGAGGTGTAGTTGCCCGGTTTGCCTGGGGTGAACGGCCGGCCGATGGTCAGGTGGTTGTAGTAAGTCGGAATCTGCCCCACGGAGCGTGGGAAAGTGATCGGCAGTTTGCCCGACGGGTTGTAGTCGCCGAACAGCACATCGGCGATGGCGTTGCCGCCTTCGGTGCCGGCGAACCAGGTTTCCAGGATGGCGTCGGCCTGTTGGTTCTCTTCCAGGATCGACAGCGGGCGACCGTTCATCAGCACCAGTACCAGCGGCTTGCCGGTGGCCTTCAACGCCTTGATCAGGTCGCGCTGGCTTTGCGGGATGTTCAGGTCGGTGCGGCTGGAGGATTCGTGGGACATGCCACGGGACTCGCCCACGGCGGCGACGATCACGTCGGCATCCTTGGCCGCTTTGACCGCTTCATCGATCAGCACCTGCGGCGCGCGCTTGTCATCCACCACTTCCGGGGCATCGAAGTTGAGGAAGTTGAGGTAGTCGACCACGGCCTTGTCGTTGGTGATGTTGGCGCCACGGGCGTAGATGATCTTGCCTTTCTCGCCGATCACCGCATTCAAACCGTCGAGCAGGGTCACCGACTGTTCCGGCTTACCGGCTGCGGCCCAACTGCCCATCATGTCGATCGGCGCCTTGGCCAGCGGGCCGACCAGGGCGATGGTCGCGGATTTTTTCAGTGGCAGGGTGTTGTTCTGGTTTTTCAGCAAGACCAGGCTGCGGCGCGCGATGTCACGGGCCTCGGCGCGGTGCAGGCGGCTGTCGGCGTAGGTGTCGGCCGGGTCATCCTCGGCCTTGCCGATGCGCAGGTACGGGTCCTTGAACAGCCCCATGTCGTACTTGGCGCCGAGCACTTCGCGCACCGCGTTGTCGATGTCGCTTTGCTCGATCTCACCGGACTTGAGCAGCCCCGGCAATTCCTTGCCGTAGAGCGAGTCGTTCATGCTCATGTCGATGCCGGCCTTGATCGCCAGCTTGGCGGCTTCACGCCCGTCCTTGGCCACGCCGTGCTTGATCAGTTCGAAGATCGCACCGTGGTCGCTGACGGCCAGGCCCTTGAAGCCCCAGTCCTTGCGCAGCAGGTCGTTCATCAGCCAGGTGTTGGCGGTGGCGGGCACGCCGTTGATCGAGTTGAGCGCCACCATCACGCCGCCGGAACCGGCCTTGATCGCCGCGTGGTACGGCGGCAGGTAGTCCTGGTACATCTTGACCGGGCTCATGTCGACCACGTTGTAGTCGCGCCCGCCTTCCACCGCGCCGTACAGGGCGAAGTGCTTGACGCTGGCCATGATGCTGTCGGCATTCGCGGGGCTGGCGCCCTGGAAGGCCCGGACCATGACTTCGGCAATGCGCGAGACGAGGTAGGTGTCTTCGCCGAAACCTTCGGAAGTCCGGCCCCAGCGCGGGTCACGGGAGATATCGACCATCGGCGCGAAAGTGATGTCGAGGCTGTCGGCGGCGGCTTCCTGGGCGGCGATGCGCCCGGAGCGGCCGATGGCGTCCATGTCCCAGCTGGAGGCCAGGGCCAGGCTGATTGGGAAGATCGTGCGGTGGCCGTGGATCACGTCATAGGCGAAGAACATCGGGATCTTCAGGCGGCTGCGCATGGCCGCGTCCTGCATCGGCCGGTTTTCCGGGCGGGTGATGGAGTTGAACGTGCCGCCGATGCGGCCGGCGGCGATTTCCTTGCGGATCATCTCGCGGGGCATTTCGGGGCCGATGCTGATCAGGCGCAATTGGCCGATCTTCTCGTCGAGCGTCATCTGCTTGAGCAGGTCGCTGACAAAGGCGTCCTTGTCTTTAAGCGCAGCAGGCTTTGTTTCTGCCCAGGCGGGGTGGGTGGCCAGCGTGGCAACAAGGCCGAGCAAACACAGCTTTTTCATGAATATCCTTTTTCGGCTCACTGCACAGCGAACAGGCGCTGTTCTGCCAAAATGTGGGGAACATATGGTGTTGTTCGAGTGTTATTGCAGAAAATGCACCACACTTCTGAACTCTTATTTGCGCTGGGCATCTTTTTAGCTGAATGATTCGATGCAATCCAGTAGTGGGAGCGGATTATGCCCCAAGCGCGCGGTTTATAGGGTCAGTCGTCACATTCCATCAAGATTGCTCAGGAGAAACACCATGCAAGCAGCACAAGGTTACCGCTGGGGCGTCAAGGCCGCGGCTTTGCTATTGATCAGCACGGTGCTGAGCGGTTGCGGCATCAACACCATTCCCACCCTGGACGAACAGGCCAAAGCCGCCTGGGGCCAGGTGCAGAACCAATACCAACGCCGCGCCGACCTGATTCCCAACCTGGTGGAAGTGGTCAAAGGCTACGCTGCCCATGAGCAAGACACCCTCACTGCGGTGATCGAAGCGCGGGCCAAGGCCACCTCGATCCAAGTGGATGCCAGCACCCTCGACAACCCCGAGAAGCTCAAGCAGTTCCAGCAAGCCCAGGACGGTTTGAGCGGCGCCCTCAGCCGTTTGATGGTGGTGTCCGAGCGCTACCCGGACCTGAAGGCCAACCAGAACTTCCTGGCCCTGCAATCCCAGCTTGAAGGCACCGAAAACCGTATCGCCGTGGCCCGCCGCGACTTTATCCAGGCCGTTCAGGCCTACAACACCGAGATCCGCACCTTCCCAGGTCGCCTGTGGCACAGCGTGATGTACAGCGACTTGCCGATCCGCCAGACGTTTGAAGCCACCAGTGCCGATGCCGATAAAGCGCCGCAAGTGAAGTTCAAGTAAGCCGATGCGCTTATTACGGATAGGCCTGGCGCTGTGGCTGCTGGCCTGCGTCGGGGCGGCCCAGGCGGCGTTGACCTTCCCGGAGTTGACCGGGCGGGTGGTGGACAACGCCCAGATGATCGACCCGGCGGTGCGCGCGCAGTTGACCGAGCAGTTGCAGGCGCTGGAGCAAACGTCCGGCGACCAGATCGTAGTCGTCACCGTGCCCGACCTGCAAGGCGTGCCCATTGAAGACTTCGGTTATCAACTGGGCCGCCACTGGGGCATCGGCCAGAAGGGCAAGGACAATGGCGCGCTGTTGATCGTCGCCCGCGATGAGCGCACATTGCGCATCGAAGTCGGCTATGGCCTGGAAGGCGTGCTGACCGATGCGCAGTCGTGGGTCATCATCAATCAAGTGATCACCCCAAAATTCAAAACCGGCCATTTCAGCCAGGGCATCAGCGATGGCGTGGCCGCGATGATCCAGGTGGTTGGTGGTGAGCCATTGGCCGTGCCGGCCCATGTGGCGGACGCCAACTTTGCCAAGGATAATCCCGGGTTTTCCATTGGCCTGTTTATCCTGCTGATCGGCGTGTTGTGGCTGTGCAACCGTATGGGGCTGCCGGTGGGCGCGATCTTGCTGGCTATTCTCAGCAGCAGCGGACGCGGCGGCGGGGGAGGCGGTGGCGGCGGTGGTTTCCGGGGCGGTGGTGGCGGTTTCGGCGGCGGCGGCGCTTCAGGTGGCTGGTGATGACAATAACTAGAAAAGAGCATGTACAACCATGGCATTACTGACTGAACACGAGCAACGCCAAGTCGCCGAGGCGATTGCCCGGGTCGAGCAACAGACCGACGCCGAGCTGGTCACCGTGCTGGCCGCGCGTGCCGACGATTACGCCTACATCCCGTTGTTGTGGGCCAGCCTGATCGCCTTGGTGGTGCCGGGTGTGGTGCATTACCTGTCGGGCTACCTGACCATGTACACCTTGTTAGTGGCCCAGTGGCTGACCTTCATTGTGCTGTGCCTGGTGTTTCGTTTGCCCAAGGTGACCACGCGGCTGATTCCGCGCTCGGTGCGCCACTGGCGGGCGTCCAACCTGGCGCGCCGGCAGTTTCTGGAGCAGAACCTGCACCACACGTTGGGCAGTACCGGTGTGCTGATTTTTGTGTGTGAGGCCGAGCGTTACGTGGAAATCCTGGTGGATGACGGCATTTCCAAACGCCTGGATGACAGCAGTTGGGATGCCATCGTCAAGACGTTTACCCAGCAGGTGAAGCAGGGGCAGACGTTGGCCGGGTTCATCTCCTGTATCGAAGCGTGTGGCGAGTTGTTGAAGGTGCATGTACCGGTGACGCAAGCCCGGAATGAACTGCCCAACCGTCTGGTCGTACTCGAATAACCCAGGCGCCGCTGAACAACAATGTGGGAAGGGGCTTGCCCTCCCACATTTGGATCTGTGTTGACCACTGGTCAAATAACCCCGTGCCCTAAACCTCTATCCCCCCTAAAATGCCCGGCATTCTTAGCCCGAGGCGTTTTTGTTCATGTCCGTTATCGCTCAACCTGCCAGCCCCGCGCCGGATCATCACGCCCAGTTCATCGAACTGCTGGACACGAGCCTCGCGCAGAACGCCTTTATCAAGCTGGTGCTGGCCAAGTACGTTGGTGAGGACGCCGAGCTGCAACGGCTGATCATCAAGCCCGTGACGGTCAAGGAGCAGGCGTGCCTGTCCTTCGTCTACCGCTACAAGACCCGCGACATCACCAAGAACTTCCCGTTGGCCGATGGCGTGGCGGCGATTGCCGAGCTGCTGCCGGCCTCGTTCAAGAACGCGCATTTGCTGTCGCTGACCGACGAAGCCCAGTTGGAATACAGCAAGAAGAACAAAAGCTCGCTGTTCAAAAGCAAGCCCCAGCAACTGCGTGAGGCACCTTCGGCCGAGCATAACCGCGAGAAGCATCGCTTCCTCGATCTGAGCCGGCCGTTTCTCGCCGACCTGGGTGTGACAGACGCCAGGCAGGCGCTGATCCCATCGATGTCGCGCAAGTGGAAGCAGATCAACAAGTTCATTGAAGTGTTCAGCCATGCGCTGACCTCGTCACCGCTCAAGCTGGACCAACCGGTGCGCGTTGCCGACTTCGGTTCGGGCAAGGGCTACCTCACGTTTGCGATCCACGATTACCTGCGCAACACCCTCCAGGCCGAAGGTGAAGTTACCGGTGTGGAACTGCGCGAAGACATGGTGACCCTGTGCAACACCGCTGCCGCACGCCTGGAACACCCGGGGCTGGTGTTCAAATGCGGCGATGTACGCAGCGTGGCGCCGAGCGAACTGGACGTGATGATCGCGCTGCACGCGTGCGATATCGCCACCGACTATGCGATCCACACCGGCATCCGCTCCGGCGCGTCGATCATCATGTGTTCGCCGTGCTGCCATAAGCAGATCCGCTTGCAGATCCAGAGCCCGGTGCTGCTCAAGCCGATGCTGCAATACGGTTTGCACCTGGGCCAGCAGGCGGAAATGGTCACTGACAGTTTGCGCGCATTGTTCCTTGAAGCCTGTGGTTACGAGACCAAGGTGTTTGAGTTCATCTCCCTGGACCACACCAACAAGAACAAGATGATCCTCGCGGTCAAGCGCGCGGAGCCGGTGGACAATGCGCAGTTGCTGGAGAAGATTCAGCAGTTGAAGGCGTTCTACCAGATCACCGAACACTGCCTGGAAACCCTGCTGCGCGCCGACGGCTACCTGGCCTGAATACTGCTCAATATGGGAGGGGGCTTGCCCCCTGCTACATTTAGACCGTGCTCGGTTTAGGCGCTGGGGCCGGTTGCACGGATGTCCTGCGCCCCAGCATCACCGTCACAATCACCCCGCACGCAAACACCCACGTAATCGGCTCGATATGTTCCCCAAAGAACAACGCCGAAAACGCGATGGTGAAGAAGATCTGCAACAGCTGGATCTGGCTGACCCGCGCAATACCGCCCATGGCCAACCCGGCGTACCAGGCAAAGAACCCCAGGAACTGCGAGAACAGCGACACATAGCCAAACGCCCACCAGGTGCGCATGGAAATCGCGCCTTGATGTTGCGCCGCCAGGTACCACACCGGCCCGATCAACACCGGCGTCGACAGCACCAACGCCCAGCAGATCACCTGCCAGCCGCCCATCTCCTTGGCCAACCTGCCGCCTTCGGCATACCCCAGGCCACCCACGGCAATCGCGCCGAGCATCAGCAAATCACCCGCCTGGATACTGCCGGCGCCGGTGATCAACGCATAACTCAATACCAACGCACTGCCCAATGCGGCGCAGGCCCAGAAGGCTTTGGACGGTCGCTCGTGGGACAGCCACGCCGCATACAGCGCCACGCACAGCGGTTGCAGGCCGTTGACCAGCGCGCCATGGGACGCCGGCAGGGTTTGCATGGCCCAGGCCGACAGCACCGGAAAGCCAAGAATGACGCCCGCGATCACCAGGCACAGCCCGCGCACTTGGCGCCAGGTGGGCCAGCGCTCGCGACGCCACAGCAACAGCGCCGCCGCCGGGACCGCCGCGAACAAGGCACGGCCCAGGCCGTTGAGCAGCGGGTGGATCTCCTGCACCACGATACGGGTGAAGGGCAGGGTCAGGCTGAAGATGATGACGCCCAGCAGGCCGAGGGCCATGCCGGTGTTTTCACGCGATCTCATGGGGGTACCGAAATCCAGAGGGCTTCAAGGGAAGCCCATCTAGCCACAACCCCCGCCGAATGCGGGCCTACAGCTGGGTACGGAATTATCCGTACAGTTTTAGAAGAAGCGTGTGACGCTGATCTTCGCATCGCGACCTTTGGTGTAGGCGCGATCGCCGCTCAACGCGGGCCGGAAGTTGCTATTGAACATGTTGTCCAGGGTGAAGTTGACCTCGGTGCCCTTGAGGTAAGCCTGCTGCGGTTGCCATTTAGCGAACAGGCCCTGTGTGTTGTAACGCTTGTTGCCGTACTGGTCGTAGAACAAGTCACCGACGCTGGTGCCCGGGCCGCCAGAATATTTGTCGCTGGGCAGGCGGTCGGTCGCGCCGATGAACTGGCCCATCCAACCCACCTGAGCGTCCCAGGCCGGAATGTTGGTACCCAACACCAGCACCCATTTGGTCGGCGGGATATCCCGCGCGGCCACATCCGGACCCCATGGGTTGGTGTAGGCGCCTTCGTGCTGGCCTTTGGCGTAGGCATACGATACCGAGCCAAACAGGTAGGTGGAGTTATAAAGCGACTCGACCTCTAAGCCCTTGATGGTCAGGCTGCCGATGTTGCGGTAGTTGGACATCGCGCCCGGCGGGCAAGCGGTGGCGATAGTGCCGCCATTGACGGCCTGGTTCTGGCAACCCACACCGGTGGCCTTGAAAATCTCATCCTCGACTTTGTTATGGAACAGCGTGGTGCGCAGTTGCAGGCTGTCGTCCTGCGTGATCAGGTTGTCGAAGCTGGTGACGTTACCGACGGTGATCGAGGTGATGCGCTCGGGGTCAAGGTCCACACTGGTGGCGGTACGGTTACCCAGGCCTTGAACTTCATATTGCTCGTCGATCACTGGCGCACGCCAGGTCTGACTCCAGTTGGCGAACAGTCCGATCTGCGGGGTCACGGTCCAGAATACCGCCAGGCGGGGTGACCAACCGGTGTAGGTGCGGTCGCTGTAATCGTGGCCGACCGCCGGGGCGGGGTTGCTGTAATACGGCGCATCGTTGGCTTCGCCGCGGTTGCGCACATGGTCGTAGCGCAGCGATGGGGTGACCGTCAGGCTGCCCAAGGTGACCGCGTCCTGGATAAAGAAACTGTTGGTATCGACCTTACCGTGGGGCATGAAGCCCGGCTGGAAGTGCCCATAGTTGTAGAGCGGCGTGTTGTAGGTGGTGCCGGGCATCCACATTTCGGTCTCGCGCACGTGTTTGCGGATCTGCCCGCCGACGGTCACTGCGTGCTGCAACGGCCCGGTGTCGAACAGGCTGATGTTGCGGATATCGAGATTTTTGTCGGTGTAGGCCGTGTCCATCTTGCGCCCGCCGGTGGCCAGTTGGAAAAACGCAGTGGCGTCGCGCTCGTCGGTCTGGTCGGTGTTGGACTGGGAGTACTTGACGGTCAGGTCTACCAGCGGGTTATCCAGGGGCTGGTATTCATACTTGCCCGACCATGTGGTATCGACGGTGTCGCGATGGGCTAAAAAACGCTTGAGTGCCCCTTCGTATCCGTAGCGGTTGATGTTGGCCTGGGTCGGGGGAGTGGGGTAGCTTGCGGCGGAAAACGGTGTCCAGCGATTGCTGTGGGACTGTGAGTAAGAGAGGCCAACGGCATGTTCATCGGTGAGGTGTGCGTTGATCTTGAACAGTTTGCCGTCCACATCCTGGGCGGTGTTGGGCAGGCGCTGGGGGTTGATCGGGTACTGATTGTTCTCGTTGGGCAACTTGGCGGCCACTTTCATATCGTCGCCGTCGCGTTTGGTCAGGTACGCCAATGCATCGAACCGCCCATCGTCAGTCCGGCCATACACGGCGCCGCTGTAGACCTGTTCATGGTCGTTGCTGGAGTAACCGTATTTGACCATCGCACCGCTATTGCGGCCGTCCTTGAGCAGGTCGGGGGCATCCTTGGTGACCATGTTAACGGTGCCGCCAAAACCGCCGTTACCGGTGAAAGGCGAATTGGGGCCTTTCTCCACTTCGATCGTCTTGATCAGTTCGGGCTCGATGAATACTGTGCCTTGCTGGTAGCGCTCGAAACCGCTTTTGGTGGCACCGTCGACGGTTAGCGGTACGTCTTCGGCATCGCCGAAACCGCGGATGTTGATGGTCTGGCCGCCCGGTTTGAGCGAACCACCCTGGCTGACGCCCGGCAAGGTTTGCAGCAGGCTCGGGATGTTATTGGCCTGGTAGCGGTCGATGTCGGCTTGGGTCAGGGTTGAGCGGTTGACCGTACTGGAGTCGACTTCATTGCCCGTGCCAATCACGCTCAGCGCATCCAGCAGGATCGTACCGCTGTTGGTGGTCTTGGCCTCTTCGGGCTTGACCACGTAGGTACTGCCCACCTTGATCAAGGTAAACGCAGCGTTTTTCAGCAGGGTGCGAATCGCCACTTCCGGGGTGAAATCACCGTTGAGCGCCGGTGCCTGTACGTTCTTGAGCAGCGTTTCATCGAACAGCAACTGGATTTTCGCCTGCTGCGCCACCTGACTCAGGGAGGTGGCCAGCGACTGGGCGGGCAGGTGCAGGGTGAACGACTCGGCCTGGGCACTGAGGCTGAAGGCCAGGCAGCTGGCAATAAGGGTTGGTCGCAGAAACAGATGCGTAGCGTGGCAAGGCGCGCGAAACATGAAATCCCCCAGTGTGGCCAAATGGCCGAAAATGCGTGCGTATCAAACGCAGACCGGAGGAAGACGGGGCTGGCCAAAAAAACCACACCTGCGAATGAAAAATATTCTCAAGTGTGGTTTTGGCTGGCTTACTTGCTCGGTTCTATCCGGACAATGCCGTCGGCCGACGCCACGGTTTTCACCGGCAGCAGGGCGGGCAGGGCATTGAGCAGGGCGTCGGGGTCATTCACATCAAGATTGCCCGACACTGTCAGGTGGGCCACGGCGTTGCTCACCTGCAACGGCGCCTGGGGGCGGTACAGGCTCAGTTCATCGATCAGGCTGACCAGTTCGCGGTTGCGAAACGACAAGTGCCCGCTGCGCCAGTCGGCCACTTCTTCAGCCGTGAGGGTTTGCTGCTGCAAGGTGCCTTTGGTGTAGCTATAGCTGGCGCGTTGCCGGGCGCCGAGCAGGGTGACGGGGCTTTTGGTGTCCGGTTCGAACGCGACCTGGCCGTGGGCGACGCTGACCACCAGTTGCTGCTGGCTGCGTCGCACGTCAAAACCGGTACCGACCACCCGCACAGTGGCCGCGCCGGCCCGCACGAACAGCGGGCGCTCCTTGTCGGCAGCCACCTCGATGTACAACTGGCCCTTGTCCAGGTGCACGATGCGTTGGTGCGCATTGAAGTCCACGCGCAGTTGAGTATTGGCATTCACGTACAAGGTACTGCCATCCGGCAGATTCACGGTGCGCATGCCCTTGGCATGGGCAGCGACCTGGGTGTGATAGAGCTCACGCGGCGCGCCGATATGCGTGGCCAGCACCGCGCACAGCAATGCGGCGGCCACCGCTAGCGCAGGGCGCCATACCGATGGTTTGCGCTTGGGCAGCGCCACGGGTTTGTTCAGTTGCTGCAACTGGGCCAGGTCCGCCCACAGTTGCTCGAATTCGGCATAGGCGCGGGCATGGGCCGGTTCGGCCACCCAGGCGGCAAACGCCCGGCGGTCGGCGCGGTCGGTGTCGTTGCGGTTGCGCGCAAACCAGCTGGCGGCCTGGGCGTCGATGGCGTCGCTATCGTCGATATCCAGGTCGTCGGTGTCGCTCAGGCGGTTCATTCTGGCTGCTCCGTGCCGGGGTCGTTTTGAAGGCGTCGCTTGCAATGCAGCAGGGCAAAGGCGATGTGCTTTTCCACCATGCTGGTCGAAATGCCCATGCGTTCTGCAATCTGCGCCTGGCTCAGGCCTTCGAAGCGGTGCAGCATAAGGGCTTCTCGCCTGCGGGGCGAGAGTTCGGCGAGGACTTCTTTCAACTGTTCCAGGCGTTGCAAGCGTTGCGCGGCGGCCATGGGATCGTTTTGCTCGTCGGTGACAGGTTCGACGTCCATGGCGGCCTGATCTTGATGGACGGTGTGTCGTACCTTCTGTTTGCGCCAGTGATCACGCAGCAGGTTGCGTGCCATCTGGAACAGAAACGCTCGGGGCTGCTCGACCTTGGCGCGGTCGCGGTAGTCCAGCCATTGGGTAAAGACATCCTGGGTCATGTCCGCCGCGTCGCTGGCGTTGTCCGTGCGTTTACGCAGGAAATACAGAATATCCGTATAAAACGCGCGAAAGGCATCGGCCGACACCGGGTCGGGCTTGGGACGAGACATGGATATCCTTCTTGACGAAGCACGACGTGGGAAAAGTCGTGAATGATATCGAGAACTATTGTCATTTGTCTCTATTTGAAGGATCCACTCTATTTAAAATGTGGGAGGGAGGCCCCGCCCCACACTGGATCGCCGCGTCAGCGCAGCAGCGTCGTCAGCTGTTCAATCCCCGCTTCACCCAAGGGGAACACCGGCAACCGCGGATCACCCACCTCCAATCCGGTCAACCGCAGCCCAGCCTTGATCGTCGCCGGCAACCCGCCCTTGAGGATAAATTCCAGCAGCGGCAACTGACGATAAAACAGTTCACGTGCGAGGGTCAGGTCATTGGCCAATACAGCGTTATACAAATCCAGGTTGAGCTGCGGGATCAGGTTCGGCGCCGCCGTGCACCAACCCTTGGCACCCGCCGCGAAGGCTTCCAGCGCCAGCGGGTTGCAGCCGTTGTAGAACGGCACATCACTGTGACGATGCAACTGGTGCATACGCTGAATATCCCCGGTGCTTTCCTTGACCATGGTCACGTTCTCGACCTGCTTGAGGATGCGCAGGATCAGTTCCACCGACATGTCCGTGCCACTGGTGGCCGGGTTGTTGTAGAGCATGATCGGCACACCGACGCTGTCGCCGATCGCCGCGTAGTGGGCGAGAATTTCCGCCTCGCTGAGTTTCCAGTACGAGGCTGGCAGCACCATCACCACATCGGCGCCGTTGGCTTCGGCGTAACGGGCGCGGCGCACAGCCTTGGCGGTGGTCAGGTCGGACACGCTGACAATGGTCGGCACGCGCCGGGCGATTTTTGCGAGGCTGTAGGCGCTGACTTCGTCCCACTCGGCATCGCTTAGATACGCGCCTTCGCCGGTGCTGCCCAGTGGAGCAATGGCATGCACGCCGCTGTCGATCAGACGGTCGATGGAGCGGCCGAGGGCGCCGAGGTCGATGCTTTGACCGTCAGCGCTGAACGGTGTGATGGTGTAGCCGATGATGCCGTGAAGAGTGGGGCTGGACATGGATAGTCTCCGGTCTGAGAGGGGCGGGTCAGTTCAGGCAATCGGCGTGTTGGCGCAGGTTCTGCCGGGCGTAATAGTTGAACGCGGCGCCATGGCGCTTGGGTCGGGAAATCCAGTCATGGGCCTCGCGGCCCAGCGCTGGCAGGATCGGCTTGATAGTGCCCGCCGCCATCGCCAGCAGCTGCAATTTGGCGGCGCGCTCGATCAACTGGGCGATTACGCAGGCCTCCTCGATACTCGCCCCGGTGGACAGTTGACCGTGGTGCGAGAGCAAAATCGCGCGCTTGTCGCCGAGCGCCGTGGTGATGATATCGCCTTCCTCATTGCCCACCGGCACGCCTGGCCAGGCTTCCAGGAAGGCGCAGTCTTCGTACAGCGGGCAAAGGTCCATGTGGGACACCTGCAGCGGCACTTCGAGCATCGACAACGCCGCGATATGGGTGGGGTGCGTGTGGATGATGCAGTTCACATCCGGCCGGCCACGGTACACCCAGCTGTGGAAACGGTTGGCCGGGTTGGGGATGCCGTGACCTTCCAGCACTTCAAGGTCCTCGTTCACCAGCAACAGGTTGCTGGCGGTGATCTCATCAAAACCCAGGCCCAATGGTTGGGTGTAATAGGTGCCTGGCGTGGGGCCGCGTGCGGTGATCTGCCCGGCCAGGCCGGAGTCGTGGCCGTTCTCGAACAGGATGCGGCAGGTGAGCGCCAGCTTTTGCCGGTCGGTCCACGTATTATCCGCCAGGCTGTTTTGCATCTGATTCAGTGCGTGCTTGACCAGTTGGTCTTTGGGGAGTGCTAATGTCTTGGCCATATCGGTGTCCTTTGGGTTAGAGCAAATGACACTAAAGATGCTATATGACACTTTGTGTCATTGGCAAGCACAGCTTATCGTTTACTGCATGGATTACCCGCAGCGCATGTCTATCCGTTTGAAATTATTAAGGAAAAAACTCGGCGTGACCTTGGAGGCCCTGGCTGAAAAATCCGGGATGACCAAGAGTTACCTGTCCAAGGTCGAGCGCGGGCTCAACACGCCGTCCATTGCCGCCGCGTTGAAACTGGCCAAGGCGTTGAACGTGAACGTCGAGGAATTGTTCAGCGAGGATCGCGTCAGCCTCGACAGCTACAGCCTGGTGCGCAGTCACGAGCGGCCCGATACCACGCCGGGTTACGCGGTGCTGGCCCATCAAGTCAGCGAGCGCAGCTTGCTGCCGTTCATCATTTACCCGCCGGCGGAGTTCAGCGACAAGACCTTCAAGGAGCATCTGGGGGAGGAGTTTCTGTTCGTGCATGAAGGCGCGGTAGAGGTGGACTTCATGAACGAACGGGTGATTTTGCAGCGAGGCGATGCGTTGCACTTCAACGCGCAAAAGCCGCACCGGCTTCGTTCGGTGGGGGACGTGCAGGCGCAGCTGCTGGTGGTGGTGCACAGCGCGGAAGAATAATCACGATCCGAATTTTTGATCAGCGTTCGACAGGGACGGACAGTGCTGCATTCCCCAGCGGATGCGTGCGCGCCGCAAAAAACTTCAGCGCCACACCGCTGCCATCAAACAACTCGAAATACCGGCGCTTCTGCTGGCGGATAAACCCTTCACTGCGGCCCGACACCGAGATCGCCAGCGTGCTCACATTGGCCTGGCGAATCGCGTCCACCAAGTGCTGATCCTGCGGCCCCAGACCGTGCCCGAAGATGCACAGCGCGCCCTCGTGAGTCAGCAATTGCTCATAGCAGAACGACAGGTAATCCGAACTGCGGATGGTCTTGAGCTTCTCCTCCATCTTGCCTTCGCTGACAAACAACGGCACATCGTCCAGGGTCTTGATCGTGTTGTTGATGGCAAAGCTGCTGAGCAAGGTGCTGTCGGTCGTCGGCAGTTTGCGCGCAGTGCCGTCGAGGTTGCGCACCAGGTGCAGGCCGCCGTGCAGGTACAGGATGCGTGTGGCGTCGGTGCGGGTGTTGCGCAGGTCGAAGCTGGCGTCGGCGTTGCGAAACAGGTCGTCGATGCCCGGCGTGTGCAGGATCGCCCAGTAGTTGAGCAGATCGTAGTTACTGGTAAACACAGTGGCATAACTGGCCAGTTCCGTGTTGATCGCTGCCAGTGTCGATGGCTGCACCAGGCGCCACGGGATATGCACCGCGTGGATCGTGTTGATCAACGCTTCCTTGATCGCGTAGTAGCGATTGCGCGGTGCCGCCGAGCTGACTGCCAACGCCTTGTTGACCCGGCTGGTGGTTTTCAGCGCGCCCAGGGCTTGCTCGAAACTGCGGGTTTGCAGGGCGTCGAACACGCTGAGTTCAGAGGGGCTCAGGGGTTTTTCTTCGACGGTGCGGGCGTTTTCAAACAGCGAGTCGTAGGCAAAGTCTTCCCAAATCGTACGACTCGCGCCGTTGCCGATCAGAATCCCAGTGAAGTCGATGGCGCTGCGCAGGGCGCTCCAGTCTTCAAGGTGGGCGTCAATATCCTGGAAATCCTTCATTGCGGCGGGCTACTCGAAATCGGCTGGGCGGTGACTTTATCACGAGCGGGCGTTGATCCTGATCAAGATGCCGCAGGCCAGTGAGGTCGATGCTGTAGGCATAAACGTTATCCGAGGATTCGCCATGAGCAGCACCTTCTTCATTCCTGCCGTCAACATCATGGGCACCGATTGCCTCGACGAAGCCATGAACGCTATCCGCAACTACGGTTTTCGCAAGGCGCTCATCGTCACCGACGCCGGCCTGGCCAAGGCGGGCGTGGCCAGCATGATCGCCGAAAAACTGGCGATGCAGGACATTGACTCGGTGATCTACGACGGCGCCAAGCCCAACCCCAATGTGGAAAACGTTGAGAAAGGCCTGGCGTTGTTGCAGCACAGTGCGTGTGATTTTGTGGTGTCGCTGGGCGGCGGCTCGCCCCATGACTGCGCCAAGGGGATTGCCCTGTGCGCCACCAACGGCGGGCATATCGGCGACTACGAAGGCGTCGATCAGTCGGCCAAGCCACAACTGCCGCTGGTCGCCATCAACACCACCGCCGGCACTGCCAGCGAGATGACGCGCTTTTGCATCATCACCGACGAAACCCGCCACGTGAAAATGGCCATCGTTGACCGCAACGTCACGCCGCTGCTGTCGGTCAACGACCCAGCGCTGATGGTCGGCATGCCCAAGGGGCTCACCGCCGCCACCGGCATGGACGCCCTGACCCACGCCATCGAAGCCTACGTCTCCACCGCCGCCACGCCGATCACCGATGCCTGCGCGATCAAGGCCATCGAACTGATCAGCGCCAACTTGCGCCTGGCCGTACGCGACGGCAGCGATAAGGTCGCGCGGGAAAACATGGCTTACGCGCAGTTCCTCGCCGGCATGGCCTTCAACAACGCATCCCTGGGCTTTGTGCACGCCATGGCCCACCAGTTGGGCGGTTTCTACGACCTGCCCCACGGCGTGTGCAATGCGGTGCTGCTGCCCCATGTGCAAAGCTTCAACGCAAGCGTCAGCGCCAAACGCTTGAGCGACGTGGGCCGCGCACTGGGTGCCGAGATCAAGGGCATCACCGCAGAAGAGGGCGCCCAAGCCGCCATCGCCGCCATCCGCAGCCTGGCCCAGGACGTTGAAATTCCCGCCGGCCTGCGTGAACTGGGCGCCAAGTTGCAGGACATTCCGCTGCTGGCGGCCAATGCGTTGAAGGATGCGTGTGGACTGACCAACCCACGGCGCGCGGATCAGCGTCAGATTGAGGAGATTTTTCGCAGCGCGTTTTGAATAGGGGCAGTGGCAAGCGGCAAGCGTTAAGCTACAAGTCGAATGCGTTTAACTTGAGCTTGCGGCTTGCCGCTGAGGTCCCCTTATGAGAGTTCTGTTATTCGGCGCCACCGGCATGGTCGGCCAGGGTGTTCTGCGTGAATGCCTGTTGGCTGCCGACGTGCAGGAAATCGTCGCCGTTGGCCGCACGCCACTGACCCAGGAACACGGCAAGCTGCATCAGGTATTGCACGGTGACATGCTGGATTTCCAGCCCCTGGAAAACCTGCTGCAAGGCTTTGATGCGTGCTTCTTCTGCCTCGGCGTGTCTTCGGCCGGCATGAATGAAACCAGGTACACCCATCTCACCTATGACTTGACTCTCGTCGCTGCCAGCACCTTGGCGCGGCTCAATCCGCAGATGACGTTTATCTATGTGTCCGGCGCCGGTACCGACAGCTCCGAGGCGGGCAAGTCGATGTGGGCGCGGGTCAAGGGCAAGACCGAGAACGCCTTGCTGCGCTTGCCGTTCAAGGCGGTGTACCTGTTCCGGCCGGGGATTATCCAGCCGTTGCACGGTGTGCGCTCGAAGACGCCGTTGTACCAGGCCTTTTATTCCGTGCTGGGGCCTGTGCTCTCGTTTGTGCGCCGGGTCAAACCGAGCTGGGTGGTGAGTACCGAGACCGTTGGGCGGGCGATGTTGCAGGCGGTGAGCCACGGCGCGCCGCAAGCGGTGGTAGAGCAGGGCGAGATCCACCGTCTGGCTGCCGAGCGTCGCTGATGTTGCACAAGAGCCTGGTGCGTCGCCTGGACCTGATCACCCTGCAGCTGTTTGTCGCGGTGTTCGAAGAAGGCACTTTGACCCGTGCCGCTGCCCGTGAGGCCATTGCGGTATCGGCCGCCAGCAAGCGCCTGATGGAACTGGAGCACGTGTTGGGCGTAAGCCTGTTTGTGCGCCGGGCCAAGGGCATGGACCTGACGGCCGCTGGCGAAACGCTGTTGCACCATGCACGGCAGATGCTGTTCAACGTCGAGAAGATGGGCCTGGAACTGGGCGAACACAGCCACGGTGTGCGCGGTTATGTGCGGATGTTGGCCAATCTTTCGGCGATCATTCAGTTCCTTCCTGAAGATTTGCGCGATTTTTCCGAGCTGCATCCCGAAGTGAAAACCGATCTGGAAGAGCGCCCCAGTACCGGCGTGGTGCAGGGCGTGCTGGACGGCGTCGCGGACCTGGGTATCTGCTCGTGCGACACAGACACCAAAGGCTTGCCCAGCGTGACCTATCGGCTCGACAAACTGGT
Organism: Pseudomonas sp. LG1E9; assembly: GCF_003290225.1. Lineage (NCBI taxonomy): Bacteria > Pseudomonadati > Pseudomonadota > Gammaproteobacteria > Pseudomonadales > Pseudomonadaceae > Pseudomonas > Pseudomonas sp. LG1E9. The sequence continues at coordinate 2,321,543 of NZ_CP029983.1, forward strand.
GGTGCTGATGCCGGCGGATCATCCGTTGGGAGCGCGCCAGAGCGTGGCGTTCGCCGAAACCCTGGACAGCGACTACGTCGGCCTGCACGCCGCGAGCTCAATCAACATGCGTACCCACGCCGCTGCGCGTGAGGCCGGCAAGATGCTGCGCCTGCGTATCCATGTGCCGGGCTTTGATGCGATGTGCCGGATGGTCCAGGCCAATATGGGCATCGGTATCCTGCCGCACAAGGCCTACGAATTGTTTGGGCGCGCACTGGGTTTGCACGCGGTGCCGTTGACGGACAGTTGGTCTGATCGCCGTTTGATCCTGGTGGTGCGCGACGAAGCGCAATTGTCGCCAGTGAGTCGGCTGTTGTTCGATTACCTGAGTCTGTCGATGCCTTCCCTGGAGCAGCCTGCCAGCCTGGTCCTACGGAAAATTCGCTGAGCGTTCGCTTTTCGCGAACGCTCCTTGCCAACTGACGGTTGGATTTCTTCCGCCCCCGTCCTCTAGCCTTGGTCCACATTCCAAGAATAAGAGGTACACCCCATGACGGCTCCCCTGAGCGGTATCAAGGTGATCGAGATCGGTACCTTGATTGCCGCGCCGTTCGCCGCACGGTTGATGGCCGAGTTTGGCGCCGAGGTGATCAAGATCGAATCCCTCGGCCAGGGCGATCCGCTTCGTAAATGGCGAAAGCTGCACAACGGCACGTCGCTGTGGTGGTACCTGCAATCACGCAACAAGAAGTCGTTGGCGCTGGACCTCAAGTCCACGCAAGGCCTGGGCCTGATCAAGCAACTGCTTGGCGACGCCGACGTGCTCATCGAAAACCTGCGCCCCGGCGGCCTGGAAAAACTCGGCCTGGGTTGGGACGTGCTGCACGCACTCAACCCCAAGCTGACCCTGGTGCGCATCTCCGGCTACGGCCAGACAGGCCCTTACCGCGACCGTCCGGGTTTCGGCGCTATCGGCGAGGCCATGGGCGGCATTCGCTACACCACGGGCAACCCGGATTCGCCACCGGCGCGAGTGGGGGTGAGCCTGGGCGATTCCCTCGCGTCCCTGCACGCAGTGATCGGCACCTTGATGTCGTTGCTGCGAGTCAAGACCGGCCAGGGCGATGGGCAGATTGTCGACGTGTCCCTGGCTGAAAGCGTGTTCAACCTGATGGAAAGCCTCGTGCCGGAATACGACATGCTCGGTCATGTGCGCGAACGCAGCGGCGGGGCCTTGCCCGGCATTGCACCGTCCAATACCTACCTCACCGCCGATGGCGCCTATGTGGTGATTGCCGGCAACAGTGACCCGATCTACAAGCGGCTGATGACCACCATCGGCCGTATCGACCTGGCCGAAGCCCCCGAGTTTGCCCACAACGATGGGCGTGCGGCGCAGAGCGGCCTGCTGGATGCGGCGATTACCCACTGGACCAGCAGCCTGCCCATCGAGCAGGTGCTCAGCGCCCTGGAAACGGCGCAAGTACCGGCCGGGCGTATCTATTCGGTGGCGGATATCGTCAGCGACCCTCACTACCAGGCACGTGACATGCTGCTCGACGCCGAGCTGCCTGGCGGCGTTTCGGTGAAGATGCCGGGCATTGTGCCCAAACTCTCGCAAACCCCCGGCGGTGTAAATTGGTCGGGCCCGGCCCTGGGCCAGCACACTGACGACATTCTCACCGGGCTGGGCCTCACCGGCGCCGATATTCAACGCCTGAAAACCACCGGAGTGGTGCAATGATCACTGATTATTCCGACCCGCTGATCGTGCAGGAAGTGTCCCCGCGCGATGGCTTGCAGATCGAACCGACCTGGGTTGAGACCGCCGATAAGATCGCGCTGATTGACCGGTTGTCACTTGCCGGTTTTTCGCGGATCGAGGCCGGTTCGTTCGTCTCACCCAAGGCTATCCCTGCGCTGCGCGATGGCGAGCTGGTGTTCCAGGGTATCGAGCGCAAAGCCGGTGTGATCTACGTGGCGCTGATCCCCAACCTCAAGGGCGCCGAGCGCGCCATCGCGTCTCGCGCCGATGAGCTGAACCTGGTGATGTCCGCCAGCCAGACCCACAACCTGGCCAATATGCGCATGCGCTGCGAAGCATCGTTGGCAGCATTTGCCGACATCGTCAGCTTTGCCGCCGAGCATCCGGTGCGCCTCAACGGCAGTATCGCCACCACCTTTGGTTGCCCGTTCGAAGGCAAGGTCGACGAAGACCGCGTGCTGCAGATCGTTGACGCCTGTCGCAAGTTGGGCATTCAGGGCATCAGCCTGGCTGACACCACCGGCATGGCCAACCCCCGTCAGGTGCAACGCCTGGTCAAGCGCGTGCTGGAGCGCATTCCCGCCAGTGACCTGACGCTGCATTTCCACAACACCCGCGGCCTGGGGTTGTGCAATGTACTGGCCGCTTACGAGGCCGGTGCCCGTCGTTTTGATGCGGCGCTTGGCGGCCTTGGCGGCTGCCCATTTGCGCCGGGAGCCTCGGGCAATATCTGTACCGAAGACCTGGTCAACCTGTGTGAGGAAGTCGGGATTCACACCGGGATCGACTTGGCGCACCTGCTGGACATGTCCCGGCGCCTGCCGGCGCTGTTGGGCCATGAGTTGCCCGGTCAACTGGCCAAGGCCGGGCGCAATGGTGATTTGCATCCACCCCCGGCTTACATCGCCACGTTGTAACGCCTGCCAGACAACAAAAACAATCGGACGCCTGTGAGCAGTCCGCTGGAGAAGCACAATGAGCACTAATACGTTAGAGGCCGGCGCGCGCCCGGCCGGTGAAGTCGATCCCATCAAAGCCGTGGTCAAGAAGGTCGCCTGGCGCCTGATGCCACTGATCATGGTCTGCTACCTGTTTGCGTTTTTTGACCGCATCAACATCAGCTTCGCCAAGTTCCAACTGCAAGCCGACCTGGGCCTGAGCAACACCGCCTATGGCCTGGGCGCGGGGCTGTTCGTGATCGGTTACGTGATCTTCGAAGTGCCGAGCAACATGATGCTCTACAAGGTCGGTGCGCGCCGCTGGATTGCGCGGATCATGGTGTCCTGGGGCCTGGCCACGGCGGCCATGGTATTTGTCACGGCCGAATGGCAGTTCTATGCACTGCGCTTTGTGATCGGCGCGATGGAGGCCGGGTTTGCCCCTGGCGTGCTGTACTACCTGACGCTGTGGTTCCCCCAGGATTTCCGTGGGCGGATTACTTCCTTACTGTTCCTGGCCTCTGCGTTCGCCGGGCTGGTGGGCGCGCCGTTTTCCGGCCTGGTGCTGGAGCACTTGGACGGCGTGCTGCAGATGCGCGGCTGGCACTGGTTGTTCCTGCTTGGCGGCTTGCCGTGTATAGGGCTGGCGTGGATGGTGCTGACGCAATTCAAGGATCGCATCGAAGATGCACCTTGGCTGAGCGCCGAGGAAAAAACCTTGCTGTCCAGCCGTATCGCCGTGCACGAAGTGCACAAGAAAGGCTCGTTGCTCCAGGCCCTGCGCATTCCGGGTTTCCTGATGCTGGGGCTGATCTACTTTCTGATTCAGGTGGCGTCCTACGGCCTCAACTTCTGGGCTCCGCAATTGATCCGCAGTGCGGGGGTCGAAAGCCCGGTGGTGATTGGCTTGCTGACGGCCATTCCTTACATCTGCGGGGCGATCACCATGGTCCTTGTGGGGCGTTGGTCGGATGCCACGGGTGAGCGGCGCAAGTTCGTCAGCGGTCTGGTGGCGTTGGGCGCTGTAGGGTTCTTCTGTGCAGGGATCTTTGATAACCACACCACCTTCCTGATCATCGCCCTGGGCCTGCTGGGCGCGGGGATTATCGCGTCGATCCCGACCTTCTGGACCTTGCCGCCCAAACTGCTGGCGGGCGCGGGTGCCGGGGCGGCTGGCGGGATTGCGCTGATCAACACGTTGGGGCAGTTGGGCGGCATCGTCAGCCCGGTCATGGTGGGGCGCATCAAGGACATCACGGGCAGTACCACGCCGGCGCTTTATGTCATTGCTGTGTGCGCCTTGATTGCCGCAGCACTGTTGCTGTGGGGTTTGCCACACAAGCTGCGTACGTCCGACAAGCGCTGACGGTATTTCACGCGGCAGCCAGGGCTTTGGCTGGTGCGCCGCCGAATTGAATCAGCGCCACCCCACCTATCAACAACAACGCCCCAAGCACCCGGGGCGTTGTCAGTTGACGCTCCACCAGGCCAAACAGCCCGAAGTGGTCGAGCAGCAGTGATGCAATCAGTTGCCCCGCCAACGCCAGGGCAATGAACCCGGATGCCCCCAGCTTGGGCAGCAGCATCAGCGCCAAGGAAATAAAGCACACGCCAAACGCGCCACCGGCCCACATCCATAACGGCGCCTGGGTAATGAATGCCAGGCTCGGCAAGGGCAGGCGCAGGGCGATGATCACCGGCAGCAGCACGATAATGCTCACCAGCAGCGATGCCAGCGTGGCCCACAATGGATGGCCCAGCCCGCGCCCGAGGTTGGCATTGATTGCACTCTGAAACGGCACCACCGCCCCGGCTATTACCGCCAGCACCAATAAACCCAGCCATTGCAATGTTGTCATTTGGTATCTCCCAGAGGTTTTGCTGGACTCTAGGCTATTCGTCGCGCAAATTTAAATTCCTAGTTCTTATGCTGGATATGCAGCTGATGAATGATCTGCGCCGCATCGACCTCAACCTGTTGGTGATCCTCGACGCCTTGCTCAGCGAGCAACACGTTACCCGCGCCGCCGAGCGCCTGCACCTGAGCCAGCCGGCGGTCAGCCATGCGCTGGCGCGGTTGCGGGATGTGTTGGGGGATCCGTTGCTGGTGCGCCATGGCGGCGCGCTGGTGCCCACTGCGCGTGCGTTGGAATTGGCCGCACCGCTGGCCGAAGCCCTGGCCCAGGTGCAGGCGTTGCTGGCGCCGAATTGTTTTGATCCGGCGTCGGCCAAGCGCCGGTTTCGTGTGGCAATGTCGGACTACAGCGCGGCGATTTTCCTACCGGGATTGGTCCGCGTTCTGCGTCGTGAGGCGCCGGGCATCGACCTGCAAGTCATCCAGGCCAGCCGTGAAGGCATGGTCGACGGTGTGCTCAATGGCGACCTTGACCTGGCCGCCGGTGTGTTCCCCGACATGCCCGCCGAACTGCGCACCACGCCCTTGTTCGAAGAGCACTACACCTGCCTGGTGGACCGTAACAGCCTGCCGCCGGACGGCACACTCGACCTGCCCACCTACCTCTCGCGCCCCCACGTGCTGCTGGAAATGCGCGGCAGCGGCACGCCGGAAATCGAACGTGCGCTGACGGCGATTCGTCAGCGGCGGCATGTGGCGATCAGCCTGCCGCATTGGGGCGTGGCGCCGCAATTGATCGAGGGCACGGACCTGATCCTGACCGTATCGTCGCGGGGCTTGCGCGCTGTCGAGCATCCGCACTTATTGGCCGTAGCGCCGCCGTTTCATATTCCATCGTTTGCGTTTGAGCTGGCGTGGCATGCGCGGCGGGGAGGGGATTCGGGGTTGCAGTGGTTGATGGGGCAGGTGCGCAGAGTTTTACAAGACTGAATAAGGATCGCTACCAAGACGCGGGTGGCTGACGACGGGTATGGAAAATCCGCATGACCTGCAACCGCCCCTCTCGAATGCGGTAGGGAACGATATAAGGCCATCGAGGCACCACCCATTCGCGAGTACCGGATACTCGGCCCTCTTTCCCCATTGCGGGAAATTGCGCGATGTTCTCAAGGCCGCTCAAAATTGCCTGGACGAACTCATAGGCCGCTTTGGGATTTTCTTCGGCAATGAAGGCCGCTTCGTCGTCAAGGTTCCTGAGGGCTACCCTCAGCCACTCAACCTGCATTGTTGCGCCATTTGTCGGCGATAGCTTTTACCTCTGCTGCCGTTGCGAAGTCACCCGCATCAGCTTCTTTGAGGGCTTTTTGAATTTCTTCAATTTGCCAGGCTTCGCGCGTCAAGTATTCGCGTAACGCATCAACTGCGAGAAAGGATTTGCTGCGCCCGGTGGCCTTGGCAAGACTGGCAAGCGTATCGGCGATTTCTTCCGGTATGCGTAGGGACATAACAGACATATATATCTCGATGTAGTGATGTGTAGTGAAACATACTACCTTGTCATCATGCTTGCAGTTTGCACCGTTCGTCAGAGTCATTATGGTCTAGGACATCTTCATGCTTACAGGACTCAATCACCTAACGTTGGCTGTCACTGATTTGCACCGCAGCCTGTGCTTTTACCATGACCTGCTGGGGCTTCGGCTTGATGCCACTTGGAGCAACGGCGCCTATCTCTCATTGCCGGGTTTATGGTTATGCTTGTCTCTGGACCCGCTGCGCGTCTCGACGCCTGCACCTGATTACACCCACTTTGCATTTACCACCGATGCGGGCGATTTCGCTGCACTGGTTGAGCGCTTGAGGGCTGCCGGTGTTCAGGAGTGGCGCGACAATCGTAGTGAAGGCGCCTCGTTCTACTTCCTTGACCCCGATGGACACAAGCTCGAAGCCCATGTAGGTGATCTGGCATCGCGTCTGCAGGCCTGTCGACAGAAGGCCTATCCAGGAATGAAGTTTTACCCCTAGCACCGGAACATACAGAATCCATCCAACTCACAGTCTTTTTTCAGAGTCGCCTTCATGACCCTATCCCTGCTGCTCGCCGTACTCGCCTCGGGTTTTATCTATGGCATTACACCTGGCCCTGGCGTGTTGGCCGTGTTCGGTATCGGTGCCGCCCGTGGTCGCCGCGCCGGGGCAGGTTTTCTGTGCGGGCATCTGCTGGGCGATGTGGTGTGGTGCAGCACCGCGTTGATCGCCATTGTCGGTGCGCGGGAAGTGGGCAGCACTGCGTTTGATGTGCTGGGCGTGCTCAGCGGCCTGTATCTGTTCTGGCTTGGCTGGCGGGCCATCCGCACGCAACGGCGCAGCAGTGACGACCCTCAGGGCGCCGCGCGGCATCCGTTCTGGCACGGGATTGTGTTCGGCCTGACCAATCCGAAAGCCTACCCGGTGGCGGTCGCGACCTTCACTGCGTTGCTGTCCAGCCGCGCCGAGTTGCTGACCTGGTCGATGCTGCCGTCGCTGATCTTCCTGAGCTTCGTTGGCGGTCTGCTGGCCTATGCAATCCTGATCGGCGTGGTCGGCGCCCAACGTGTACGCACGGTGTATCAGCGTCATGAAGTCCTCATCACCAAGCTCTGTGGCGTGATGTTTATCGGCTTCGCCATCAATGCGCTGGCCCATGCGGTGCCAGGCCTGTTCGCCAGCAAACCGGCATGAGATGTCGACGACCGTTCGTCGCGTCGGCAATTTTTTTTCTAAACCTTTACCGCCCTGAAAATTCGAATTCAGGGCGGGGTGTGTTCCCCGCCCTAATTTTTGCCCTGGAGGAACCCATCATGAGCCGCATGGCTATCCGGTTACGCACCGCCAGTTTCGCGATGCTGCTGGGCCTCGGCGCCAGCAATGCTTTCGCCCAGTCGCCTGCTGAATTCATCGAGCAGGCCTCGGCCAAAGGAATGGCCGATATCGAGACCAGCCGCATGGCCCACGCGAAAACCTCGTCCCAGGAAATCAAGGACTACACCATCGAGGTGATCAACGAGCGCACCCTGGCCAATCAGCACTTGGCAGCCATCGCCAAGAAGCTCGATCTGCCCGTGGCGCCACGTGAGAAAATTGTCGACAAAGCCGAGACCCTGATGCCCGAGCTCAAGGACGGCGACTCGTTCGACGCCGCCTATACCGCACAACAGGTCAAGGAAAACGAAGACGCTATTGCACTGTTCAAACAGGAAGGCGCCGCGTCGGATGTACCGGAAATAAAAGCGTTGGTCGATGAGACACTGCCAAAACTGGAAGAGCGCCTGCAGAAGGCCCGCGCCTTGGCGTCGACTTATGGCAAAGGTCATCAAGGCGACGGTTAAGGTCGTCACCTGAATTGAAAAACGGCGGTTGGATCCTCTCCAACCGCCGTTTTTTTATGCCTGGTTCAGATCGGTTTTAGTGGGCGCCGCGTCGTCGGCAGCGTGGCCGCAACTGCTGTTCAGGTTCAGGGTGCCGGCGTTGCCAATGCTGCGGTATTCCTGGCGCAGTTTTTCCAGCTCTTTGCGGTCCAGACCATCCAGGCTGAGTACGGCGTTCTGTGCATCTTTGGACACGCGCAGCAGCTCGTCGATCTTGATATGCAGGATATCGTTGTCGCGGTTCTGGGTGTTCTGGATCAGGAACACCATCAGGAAGGTGATGATGGTGGTCGAGGTGTTGATGATCAGCTGCCAGGTGTCGTTGTAGTGGAAATACGGCCCGCTCAGGCTCCACGCCAGGATCAATGCCGTCGCTGCGTAGAAGGTGCGGGGGCTGCCTGCCCAGCGGGACAGGGATTGCGAGACTGTGGAGAATTTCATGACCGTTTTCCTGGAGTGAAGGGGTGATGAACGTATGGACAGCAGGTGCTCTTTGAAATTTCTTTTTACAACTTGGCTGATGAACCAAACGGTGCGCTTTTTCTTCGGGTTTCAAGGCAAGGGCTTACATCGACCAGCAGTGGCGGGCGCAAGACTTTGCTTTTGCCTGGACTGCCCATGCGCGCCATTCCTACCCGCGATTTGCCCACGCTCTATTACCGGACTGAAGATCATTTTTTTACCGTGACCTGTCCGTTACGTCGGCGCTATGGCGCCTGCATCACTGCCTATTTCACCGATCTATTTTGCAACCCGTCGAACCTGTTGCTTATCCGCATGGGCAACGCCCCGTCGGGTGACGCAATGACTGAGCCTCTGGGTCTGATTCGCCGCACCTGCCTGGCGATACAGGTGGTGATTCATGAGGAAAAGGTCGAGGGAGTGCATGAGGCACTGACGGAGCTCGGCTTGCAGCCTGCCGAAAGGACCACCACGATGGCGCTCGAACTGTCGCGTCGGGTGCCTTCGGTAAGTGAGCGTTTTTCGCAGATCAGCCTGACTCGGAACTTGAATGACTGGGCGCTTCCCATTGGCAATGCGTTCGCGGTCCCGCCCGAGGTGGTGGCGCATTATCAGGCCCGGCACCAGCGTGCCCTGGACGCCGGTCAATCACTTCACCACTTCACTTTGTCCGTCGAGGAGAGGGTGGCGTGTTCGTTGACGTTGTCGCTATGTGATGGCGTCGCACGGCTTAACGATGTCGGCACGATCAAGGAATTTCGTGGGCAGGGTCATGCCACTCAATTGATTAACGCTGCGCTGCTGCACGCTTCGAACCTGGGCGCCCAGCGATGCTTTCTAGAGGCGTCGATGGCGGGGCGCTCGTTGTACAGCACGCTGGGTTTCAAACCGTTGTTCGATTACCAGTACTTTAACCGTGGAGCGGTCGCAGGCACGTGATCAGAAGGCCATTTTCACCTGGCCGCGGTTCTCAAGGGTCAATAGATACTGCTTGGCCTCAAGCCCTCCAGCAAAGCCGGTCAAGGTTCCCGAGGCTCCGATGACCCGATGGCACGGCGCGATGATTGAAATCGGATTACGCCCATTGGCCGCACCCACGGCGCGCACGGCGTTGGGGTTGCCGATCTGTAGGGCGATCTGGCTGTAGCTGCGGGTTTCGCCGAAGGGGATGGTCAGCAATGCCTGCCAGACCTGCTTCTGGAACGCGGTGCCGTTGAAATCCAGTTCCAGCTCGAAGGTGCTGCGCGTGCCGGCGAAGTACTCCTGCAACTGGCGCTCGGTTTCCAATAGCACGGGGCTTTCATTGGCTTCGTGCAATTCGCCCAGGCGCACGCGGTTGGCGCGTTCTGTCTCCCACAGGATTGCACCGAGCTTGCCATTGCGCGCCACCAGGGTGAGTTGGCCAACGGGGGAGGGCATGAGTTTGTATTCGTACACCATGAGCGGGCTCCTATGGGCGGGTGTAGTGCCAATCTAAAGCATGCCGCCCCGGTCAAAACTACGTTTCTTGCGGTGGAATTCGGCGGCGTCAGCGGTCCTGCTGCAGCACTTTAAGCGCAGTCGACGAGATCCCGGCAATCACGCTGAGGAACGCCTCGACCAACACACTTTTCGTTTCAGTCGCGGTCAAGACTAACAACTGCGCACAGGCGTCCGCCTCGATCAGCGGCCTGTACTTGATGCCCTTGTTCATCAAGCTTTGCGTGCATTCCGGTACCAGCGCCACCCCTTGGCCAGCCGCCACCAGCGCGATGATCGAGGTGATCTGCCGCCCAGTCGGGCCAGGGCGCAGGGGCACGCCGTGGTGTCGGTAAAGCTGTTCGATGGATTGGTTAAGCCCCGAGCCATAATCCGCCGGAAACAATATCAGTGGGTAGGCACTGAGCTGCGCCAAGCTGACCTCGGCCAGGCTCGCCAGTGGGCTGTCTGTGGACACCGCCGCTACCAACCGCTCCTCTCCCAGGGATAGCACCTGCACTTCTGCGGGGGGCGGTAGCAGTCGGCTCAAGCCGATATCCAGCCGCCCATCCGCTACCTGAGCGCCCAGGCTGCCGGAAGCGCACTCCACCAGCGTCAACTGCACATCTGGATATCGCTGGGCAAAAGACTGGATCGCTTGGCTGAACAGATCTGAGAGGGCTATTGAGCTGGCATAACCAAGCGCCAGCTGCCCGGCAGTGCCTGCGGCCAATTTGTTTGCGATCACCTGTGCCACGTCGATCTGTTCCAACACGCCGCGTACATAGGGCAGAAACGCTCGTCCTTGGGCCGTGAGGGTCACCGTGCGGCTGGTGCGGTCAAACAGTTTGAAACCCAACTCTGCTTCCAGCGCTGAAATCTGCCGTGTCAGCGGTGGTTGCGCGAGGTGCAGGCGAATGGCAGCACGGCCGAAGTGCAATTCCTCGGCGACCGTCAGAAAGTAACGCAGCTTGCGTAGGTCGAGCATCCTGGTCCTTGGGTATCAATCGGTCGGAATTCGGTATTGGTCCCAGACCCGCAGGCCATTCTATAAAGACCTTTCAAAATAAGACGAGAGGTTTCATGAAATCGCGCCTGCATTGCGCCCGCCTTGCCCTGTTCCTGTGTGGCTGCGCGGCGTTTCTCAACCTGTATGCAACCCAGAGTATCCTCCAGACCTTTGCCGCGCAGTTCCACCTCAGTCCCAAGGCCGCAGGTTGGAGCATCACCGTGACCACTCTCGCCGTGGCGATCACCGCGCCGTTTGTCAGTCGTGTGACCGGTCGTTTCGAGCAACGCACGGTGATCTGCGTGGCCGCGCTGTTGCTGGCGGTGCCGACATTGATGACCGCCTATGCCGGCAGCTTTGCCGAAGTGCTGGTGTGGCGCTTCGTGGAGGGCATGGTCATACCGGTGGTGTTTGCCACCAGCGTGGCCTATATCGGCGACCGTTGGCATGGCGGCACCGTCACCGAAGTCACCAGCCTGTATGTCGCCGGCACCGTGTTGGGTGGGTTTGCCGGACGCTTCGTCACGGGGATGGTGACTGAGTACTTCGGTTGGCGCGAAGCCTTTGAAGTGCTGGCGGTGTTGAGTTTGATGGTCGGTGGGTTTATCCAGTTTCTGCTGCCGGCCAACCGCGCGCGGGAGGTCCAAGTCCGCGCTCCTTCTTCGAGCGTTTTTCGCAAACCATTGTTGGCTGCTTACGCCGTAGGTTTTTGTGTGTTGTTTTCCCAGGTTGCAGCGTTTACCTACGCAGGTTTGTACCTCGGCCTACCGCCATTCAACCTTGGACCGGCGGCCTTAGGCACGCTGTACATGGTGTTTTTGTTGGCGCTGATTGTGATCCCCATCGCCGGCTGCCTGAGCAAGGCCCGTCCCCATGCCCAATTGCTGACGGTGGCTGCCGTGCTTGGCGTAAGCGGATCAGCCCTGACGCTGATCCCCTCTCTGTGGTGCATCGTGACGGGCCTGGCCCTCAGTTCCACCGGCGTGTTCCTTGCCCAGGCCGCAGCCAATGCCTTCACCACCGCCACCGCGCACGACAACAAGGCCGGCGCCGTTGGCGTCTACCTCACGTGTTACTACTTGGGCGGCAGTTGCGGTGCAGTCGTGCCAGCGCTGATCTGGGAGCGTTGGGGCTGGGACGGTTGCGTGGCGCTTATCATCGTGTTCCAGCTGTTGATCTTGTTGATCGCGCTGACAGGTTGGCGACCCTACGAACCTATGCGGGGCCAACCCTCATGACGTTGCCTGCCGGGCCTGGATGGCTGGTTGCAACGGTCCTAAAGAGTCGCACCCAGCGAAAATGGAATGCGCAACGCACCGACAGCGCCCTCGCGGGTGCCACACATTTCGTCATGGGCGCACTGCTGCACCAACACACAGGGAAACGGTGGAACGTCCTGCAACAGGTCGCGTAAATGCGTGCTGGAGCGCAGGCGCAGGGTCTTGCCGTTATCGTCCAGCAATGTCATCTCGACGTGATCGAGCTTCACACGGGCAATATAGAAACCGCCCTCCAGGGACAGCAACTCAAGACCCCGTATTTCACCTTTCTCGGCCAGTTTGGCCAGCTTCTGCACATTCATTTTTCACCCCCGCGTTGACTGTTATTGGCGACGAAAGAACAACGTGACCTGGCCCCATTCCACGCCGAACTTGGACATGCTTGACCGGTTGATCATCGTGTCCTCGTCCATCAGGTACATCCAGTCGTCAAAACTCACCTCGTACACCGAGCCATCCACCGGGAGGTTGAGGCGGTAGCGCCACCGCAACGCGTTCCCGGCGACCTCGCCGATGGCCTCGCCCACCACATCACCCGCTCGCCCGCGCCAGCGCCCCGGACCATCGGGCGTGAGCGTCCACACGCGGCGCTGGCGAGTGCCGTCGCTGTACAGGAACTTTTCGTCGAGAATCAGTTTTTCGCCCTCGCGATGACTGGCGATATCCACTTCAAAACGCTTGGCGACTTCGCCCGAGCGTTTCTCGAAGATGCCCCAGGCTTTCACGGGTTTGCTGAAGAAACGCTCAAGATCCAGCGCAGGTTTCTGGTCGGCGTAGTGTCCGACCTCTACATTGCTGCAACTGGCCAGGCTCAAAACCAGCAACAGTGAAATCAGCAGGCGCGTCATTGCCCGGCTCCTTGATCGTGCGAGGCTCGGTGCCTGCGCTCAAGGTCTGATAGTTGTACAGAATTCTGTATTTGTACAGGTTTGCGGGCGGGAAAATATTGGCATAAAAAAACCGGCCTCCAGGGACCGGTTTCTTTATGCATCCCCCGCCAAAACCATGTTGGCGTGGGATCTATGTCTGAGTGGAGCGGGTAGAGGGAATCGAACCCTCGTCGGAAGCTTGGGAAGCTACTGTTCTACCATTAAACTATACCCGCTCAGAGCGGCTGACTTTGTACCAGATGTTCACGTGGATTTGAAGTTTTTCTTTGAAAATGTGCAGGTTGCGGCGAAGGCGTGTGCTCCTTCGCCACAACGAGCGTGGCGTTGAGTCGTCATTTCAAACCGCAAATGCATGCTGTGCCTGACCTTGGTGATAACGCAATCGGCTGATCTGCCGCGCCGGTTTCAAAAAGCCCACCACTGCCTCCCGGCTGTCCTTGCATGCCGCTTTATGCTCCATGTCCAGAAAATGCCCCGTCGCCTGGATGGTGCTGAAGCTGCTGTTGGCCACGTAGTTGCCGAACTGCCTGGCATCCTGGGCGCTGGTGTATTCGTCCCACTCGCCGTTGAGGAACAGCACGGGAATGTCGATCGCCTTGGCGGCCTTGAGGTAGCAGAGTCGGTCGCTGGTGAGCACTTGGCTGATGTGGAAGTGCATCTGCCCATATTCGTGCTCGGCCAGGCTGCTGACATGCTTGTAGTTGAAGCGCTTGAACAGCGACGGCAGGTGTTTGCCGATGGTGTTGTTGACGAGGTGGCCGACACGGTCGCGGTCGAGGTTGCCGAGGTAGTCGACACCGCGCTCCAGGTAGTCACGCATGGGCGCGTTGATCACCGGGGAGAACGAGCTGATCACGGCCTTTTCCACGCGACGGGGGCGGTGGGAGAGGGCGACCAGGGTAGCGGCGCCGCCCCAGGAAAACGACAGCACGTGCTCGGCGGCAAAGTGGTCGATGAGTTCCAGCAAGATCTGGCCCTCGACTTCCTTCGTCAGCATTTGCTCATGGCGGTTATGGATTTTGGAGCGGCCGGCGTAGGGCTGGTCGTACAAAACCACGTTGAACTGCGGGTGCAGGCTTTTCACGGTCTGGGCGAAGGATGCCGTGGTGGCCATTGAGCCGTTGACCAGAATGATGGTCTTTTCAGCCTCGTCCGCGCGATAGAACTCCGTGTAAACCCGATACTGACCCTGTATATCCAGCACAGCGATTTCTGGCCTCATGTCGTAAGACTCCTGGCAAGCGGGTAGGGCGCGCAGATAACTCTGCACGAGCTTTGTGACAGGTAGGCATACGCCTGAAAATGGAGGCCCATGTCGGTCCGATGACGGCTGGCCGACGGGTGTTGTTATGGCGGGCTGTTTGCCTGGAAGGCCCGTGGGATAAAGCGCGGGCGGGGGCAAGGTGTTTCTTGGAGGTTATAGGCGACTCGCCAGTCATATTTAAACTGGTGAGCTTGATTCAAGCACAGACTCGGGATGTCGCAAGGCGTAAAAATGGGTTTTTGCCATCACCGGCTGAACGGTCATCAGACCTGGCGGATTTCCTCAAGCGTCAACGGCCTATATTCGCCCGGCGCCAGCGCAGCATCCAATTCGAGCGGCCCCATGCGCTCGCGATGCAAGCCGATCACTTTGTTGTTGAAGTGCCCGAACATGCGCTTCACCTGGTGATAACGGCCTTCGATAATGCTCAGTCTCGCGGTCGTCGGTCCCAGCAGTTCCAATGCGGCGGGCTGGGTGGTGAGGTCTTCAAACGCAAAGTACAGGCCCGCCGCAAACGTATTCGCGTACTCGGCGCCGATGGCCTGTTCTGTTTCAACGAGATAGACCTTGGGCAATTTGGTCGTCGGTTGCGTCAGGCGGCGCGACCACTGGCCGTCATTGGTGATCAGCATCAGCCCGGTGGTGTTGAAATCCAGACGGCCGGCGATATGCAAGTCGGCGGTGTCCGGTTCATGCATCAGGTCCAGCACCGTGGGGTGTTGCGGGTCCGACGTCGCGCTCACACACCCCTGAGGCTTGTGCAGCATGAAATACCGCGCAGGTTTGCCCGCCTGCAGCACGTTCTCATCAACGCACACGCGGCTGAATTCCCGTACTTCATGGTGAGGGTCGCTGACGGCCAGCCCATCGACGGTCACCCGTCGTTCTACCAATAGCAAACGCACTTGCTTGCGGTTGAACTGCGACAGGTTGCTGAGGAAACGATCAACTCGCATCGCGGCTGCGCAGCTGTTCATCGACTTGGGCGCAGCGCGGGCACAGGCAGGCTGTATTGCGCAGTTCATCCGGCAACGCTTCGAGCACCGCGGTATCGATGGTGACGCTGAAGCACCAGCAGGCCTGGTCGGCGGTACGTGGGTCGGCCAGGGTGCAGTCGTTGCGGGCGCCGCAGGCGGGGCAGAGGGTTGGCGTGGTCATGGGCTGCATCGGGCAAGGTTCGCTTGGCCTTGCACGATACAGCGCCAACCCACGGCAGGCTACTTACAGCTGGAACTTGCTGACCAGCAGATTGAACGACGTAGCCAGGCGCGACAGGTCCTGGCTGGAGGCATTGGTCTGGTGGGCGCCGGCGGCGGTCTGGGTCGACAGGTCCTGAATGTTGAGCAGGTTGCGGTCCACTTCTCGGGCCACTTGCGCCTGTTCCTCGGAAGCGGAGGCGATCACCAGATTGCGCTCATTGATCTTCGCCACGCTGCTGGTGATGCGCTCCAACGCCTCGCCGGCGTTCTGTGCCAGGGTCTGGGTGTTGTTGGCCCAGGTCAGGCTCTTGTTCATCGCGGCCACGGCGTCATCGGCACCGACCTGCACTTCGCCGATCATTTTTTCGATGTCGACGGTGGAGATTTGGGTGCGATGGGCCAAGGCCCGCACTTCATCGGCAACCACCGCGAAACCTCGACCTTGCTCACCCGCACGGGCTGCCTCGATGGCCGCATTGAGGGCCAGCAGGTTGGTCTGGTCGGCGATGCCGCGAATCACATCGATCACCTTGCCGATTTCCCGGACCTGGCCCGCGAGGTCGGCGACCGATTGCGTCGAATCATTGATCTCTACCACCATCGAACCCATGCCGGACACGGCCTGGGCCACTTGCTCACGACCTTCTTCGGCTTCGGTGGTGGCCTGGCGCGAGGCTTCCGACGTGGACACCGCGTTGCTCGCCACTTCGTCCACCGCAGCGGTCATCTGGTTGACGGCGGTGGCGGCCTGTTGGATTTCGTCATTCTGGCGGGTGAGGCCCCGGCTGCTTTCTTCGGTGACTGCGCTGAGTTCCTCTGCTGCTGAAGCAAGCTGGTCAGAGGCGTTGGCGATTTCCACCAGGGTGCTTTTCAAGCCGCCCTGCATGTCGGCCAGCGCCATCAGCAGTTGCCCGGCTTCGTCGGTGCGCTCGGTGACGATGGCTTGGGTCAGGTCGCCTCTGGCAATGCGTTGTGCGCTCTCCACGGCCTGGGCGATGGGGCGAGTGATCAGGCGGGTGATCAATACACCAATGGTGATGGCGATGATGAAGGCCAGCACGATGCCGCTGATCATCCAGGTCAGCGCGCTGTTGCGCAGGTCATCAGCGGCGATGGAGCCTTCTTTGATCTGGCGGTTGTTGGAGTCGATTAGCACGCGGATCAAGTCGCGTGCCTGGCGGAAAATCTCATTGTTGGTGGTGTTGAGCTGTGCACGGGCCTGGTCGAGCTGGTTGTTTTCAAGCATCGACATGATGCGTTCGGAGTTGCTGATGTAGGTGGGCCAGAGCTGGTCGAGCTTATCGCCGGCTGCCCGTTCGTCGTCTTCCAGCGGCGTGGTGCGGTAGGTTTTGTAGGCGGCCTGGCT
Source organism: Pseudomonas sp. LG1E9 (assembly GCF_003290225.1). Taxonomy (NCBI): domain Bacteria; kingdom Pseudomonadati; phylum Pseudomonadota; class Gammaproteobacteria; order Pseudomonadales; family Pseudomonadaceae; genus Pseudomonas; species Pseudomonas sp. LG1E9. The sequence continues at coordinate 2,338,418 of NZ_CP029983.1, forward strand.
GTTCGCGAGTTCTTTGGTGATGTCCTGGCGCACGCGATCGCGGTCTTGCTGGGACACGTCGCCCTGGCTGGCATCCATCAACCGGTACAGGCCACGGTTATGAGCGACCAGGCCGTTGAGGGTGGCCGAGGTGGTGCTGACGGAGACCAGATTGTTCGAAAACGTCAATTCCAGTGCAGTGGCGAGGCGAACGACCCCTTTGATACCCAGTACACCCACGCCCAGGGTTACCACTGCGCACAGTAGAAAGGAAAGCAACAGTTTGGTTGAAATCTTCATAGCTGGAATCCGAGGTTATAGGGGTATAAAGCTCGCGCTAGAGCCTCCGTGCTATTGTGCGATGTCATAGTGACACTATTCAATTGTTTAAAGTTTCAATACACCCACAAATGTTCCACCCACTCTCAAAGCCCGACCAATTGGCAAACTTGCGGCGCCAACACAGTTTGGTCTGATGCAGATGTATCAAGCTGTTACCAAAACGCACCAGATTCGGTTTTTGATGTCAGATATTTCGTCATTCGGTGAAAGCCGAATGCCGCCCTCCCGCGTCGCTGGAGGTGCTCTTTCGCGGTCCAGGAGGCCGCCATGTATCGACGACTGCTGCTCAGCGCTTTACTCGGTCTGACCCTTTCCGCTTGTGTGCCCTACTACGATGGAGGCCAGAGCTACTATCGATCCGAGGTCTACACCTCACCGGCGCCGGCGTATTACTACGGGGGTGGCCCGGCGTATCAATACCGCCGTGACTACTACCCATCGCCGCGCTACTACGCACCCGCACCGCGTTACTACTCGGCGCCGCGTTATTATCAGCCGGCACCTCGCTATTACCCTTCGGGGCCAAGGGCGGGCTACCGGCCTTATCCGAACCAGGGGTGGGGTGATCACGGGGGTAATGGCAGGCACGGACGCGATGGTGACCATGGCCGCGGTCGCGGCGGTCACCGCTGACCGGTGTTGAATGCAAACGGCGCAGGAAGCGCCGTTTTTTTTGGTGAAACAATCAGTAATCGGACAGGTCCGCCAGCGGATGGCGGCCTTCCCACGCCTTGTGAAAGTGCGCCTGCACCACGGCGTCCGGAACTGTATTGATATCTGGCCAATGCCAATGAGGTTTGTGGTCCTTGTCGATCAAGCGCGCGCGCACGCCTTCGCTGAACTCCGGGTGACGGCAGCAATTGAGGCTCAGGGTGTATTCCATCTGGAATACCTGGGCCAGGGATAAATGCCGGGCGCGCTGGATCTGCTCCCACACCAGGTGTGCGGTCAGCGGGCAGCCTTCGCTCAAGGTCGTGCCGGCACGGCTGAACAGCGGATCGGCGTGGTCACGCAGCGGGCTCAAGGCGCGCCAGGCACAGCGCACGTCGCCAACGTCCAGCCATTCGTCGATCTGCGCCCGGCGCGGCAGCCATTGGGCCTCGGGCTGTTGGGCGACTGCTTCCTGGGCCAGGGCCTTGAGCAGGCTGTTGAGCTGCATCGCGGTCTGTTCCTGCCAGTTGAGTTGCAGCAGGCCATCGAGCAGTTCGTCCTGTTGATCATCGCGCAGGAAACGGTCGGCCAGACCCAGGTCCAGGGCGTCACGGCCGTTGATGTGCGCGCCGGTAAGGCCCAGGAATAAACCGAGCTTGCCCGGCAGGCGCGACAGAAACCAACTGGCGCCCACATCCGGGTACAGGCCGATGCTGATTTCGGGCATGGCCAGGCGGCTGCTCGGCGTGACGATGCGGATGGCGGCGCTTTGCAGCAGGCCCATGCCGCCGCCCAGCACATAGCCGTGGCCCCAGCAGATCAGCGGCTTGGGGTAAGTGTGCAGTCGGTAATCAAGGCGGTATTCCGCGGCAAAGAACTGCGCCGCCAGGGCGGGCACTTCGCCGGGCTGTTCACGGCATTCCATGGCCAGGCTGCGCACCTCGCCGCCGGCGCAAAAGGCCTTGGGTCCGTTACCGCGCAGCAGCACGCAAACGATATTCGGGTCCTTGGCCCAGACATCCATGCGATCGTGCAAGGCCAGGATCATCGGCAGGGACAGGGCGTTCAGGGATTTTTCAGCATCAAGGCTGGCGATGCCGATGCGGGCACCGTCGCTGCCAGTCAGCTCTTCGAAGTGCAGGTTCATTGTGACCTCATTCGGGAGGGTGAAGGATCAGTATGATCGCTTCGTGGGAAGGTGCCGATGGTGTGTCAGATCAATTGACAAGCAAGGCCGGCTTTCCTAGGGTTCGCCTCATTCTTTTTTACAAGACAATTCAACTATGACCGAAGGCGACCGTATCAAACTCGAACCCAGCTGGAAACACGCCCTGCGTGAGGAGTTCGATAAGCCCTACATGGCCCAGTTGCGCGAGTTCCTGCGCCTGGAGCATGCCGCTGGCAAAGAGATCTACCCGCCTGGCCCTTTGATTTTCAATGCCCTGAATTCCACGCCTTTGGACAAGGTCAAGGTGGTCATCCTTGGCCAGGACCCGTACCACGGCCCCGGCCAGGCCCACGGTTTGTGCTTCTCGGTGCAACCGGGCGTGCCCACACCGCCGTCGCTGGTCAACATCTATAAAGAACTCAAGCGCGACCTGAACATCGACATCCCCAACCACGGCTACCTGCAAAGCTGGGCCGACCAGGGCGTGTTGATGCTCAACACCACCATGACCGTCGAGCGCGCCAATGCCAACGCCCATGCGGGCAAGGGCTGGCAGTTCTTTACCGATCGGATTATCGAAGTGGTCAGCGAGCACCAGCCACATTTGGTATTTCTGCTGTGGGGCGCCCATGCGCAAGGCAAGCAGAAACTGGTCGATGCCACCAAGCATCTGGTCCTGACGTCAGTGCATCCGTCGCCGCTGTCGGCGTATCGCGGGTTTCTGGGCTGCGGGCATTTCAGCCGCGCCAACAAGTTTCTTGAGCAGAATGGCGAGACGCCGATTGAGTGGCGGTTGCCGCCGCTCTAATACGGTAGCCCTTGCTTACAGCCTGACCTCTGCGATTGTTGAGTTACCGATATTGGCGACGTACGCCATCCGGCCGCTGGGGGCTACAACGATGCCGCGCGGCTTGTAGAAGCCTTGGATTGTGCCCGTCACGGTTTGGGTACGGGTATCGATGATGCTGACTTGGTTGCCATCGGTTTCGGTGAGGTAGGCTCGCTCTAGCATTGTGTGAAAAGCTATTTGAAAAGGGCCGAGTAAATCGTTGAGGATCGAGCTTGTCTGCGTGGTGGTGGTATCCCCGATATAGAGCCTGCGAGCCGCTCGGTAGGTGATGTAGACGCGAGCGGCGAAGCGAGCATGAGCAATGCAGGTGGGTTCTCCAGCACCCGTTCTGGTTTGGAACACGCGCTGGTTGGTGCCTAGGTTGATACTGGTCCAATCCTCGCCTAGTGATGCAACGTGTGAGCGGGCATTGCCTGGGGCTACACAAATGTCCTTGGGATAACGCACGGCGGTGGTGCTGATTCGTTGGTGGTTGGTGGTGTCGATTGCGACGATCTGGCTAGCGCCATCGTCGGCGACGTAAAGGCTTGCACCGGTTGAGTTCAAAGCCATGCCATTGATGGTGGTGAACCCCCTGATTTGCTCGATAACGGTGTCGTTCGAAGTGTCGATCACCGTAATGGGGGTACCGGCCGCCCGGCTGTTGTCGCTGGCATAGAGGCGTTGGGCAGTTGGGTGCATGGCGAGCCAGATGGGCGAACCCACCCCGATAATCATCTTGAGGACGCTCATATTTGCAGTATCGATGACCGTAATGCCTTTTGGAGTTGTTGAACTGGCGACATACAGCTTGCTTCCATCGTTGTTAAGTACAAGGCGATTAGGAGATCCCTGCACGGAAATCGTTTTGATGATCGCAGCGGGTTCATCATTCTCGTTGTCCGCGACGGTAGGGGGGAGGGGCGTCATGTTTTAATCCTCAAGGGTTCAGTAGCACGATTGAGGATCACAGCGATGAGCTTGCCTAGCTGTGAGAATTGACAGTTCAGACAAACGGTTGTGGCCCTTCAAGAGCCACTTCCACAAGATCAGGGCTGGCGGTTCCAGTACCTGAACAACGGCTCCGCCAGAAACAACACAAACAACAACCGCATCACCTGCATCGCCGTAACCAGCGGCACCGACAGTTGCAGGGTTTCGGCCGTGAGGCTCATCTCGGCAATGCCGCCGGGCATCATGCCCAGGGTCAACGAGCGCAGGTCCAGATGGGTGAGGGCGCTCAAGCCCACCGCCGCCAGCGTCGCCAGCGCCATGGTCAGCGCGGTGCCGATCAGGGTGCGCGCCATGAACGACGGAGCGCGCCGGAAGAACTGACGGTTGAAGTGGCAGCCTAAACCGCTGCCGATCAGCCATTGGCCGATCTGGCTGCCGCCGTCAGGCAAACCGATATGCAGATCCCACACCACGCTGGCGGTGGCACTCACCAGCAACGGCCCGAACAACCACGGGTTTGGCTGACGCAAACGCTGCCATCCCCAGGCTACCAGCGCACCGACTGGAAACAGCAACGCCAGCCAGGCCCAACTTACCGGCGCCGGATGAAACTGCGGCGCACCGCCCTCCAGCAAGTACTTGAAGATCGCCGGCACACACAACACCACGACCAGCACCCGCAGGCTCTGACCCGCCGCGACACGGCTGAGCACCGCGCCATTGCGGGCGCCGAGGTTGACCATCTCGCCGGAACCACCCGGCATGCTGGAGAAAAACGCAGTGGCGCGGTCTTCACCGCTGCGGCGCATCAGCCACACGCCGACCACGCTCGACAGGCTGGTGACCAGCGCGCCGAAGAAGATCAGGCCGAAGTGGCTCATCACCTGCTCAATCACCACCGGGGTGAAGTGCAGGCCGATACCGATGCCCACCACCCATTGGCCGCATTTGCGCCCGCCGGGAATCTCGGCCAACTGCCAAGGCGTGAGACAACGCACCAGGATGATCGCCAGCAACGAGCCGACCATGTACGGCAACGGCCAGCCGACGAGGCTGGCCAGGTAACCGCCGGCCAGGCCGACCAGCGGTGTTCCCCACCAATGTCTGAAGGTGACCTCAGACATCGGCCACGGCACGACGCTGTTGCGCACGTTTGCGCCAGATACGCAGCAACGGTACGAGCAGCATGATGGCGGTCAGTACCCAGACACCAAAGGTGATCGGGCTCGACCAGAGGATTTCCAGCGCACCGTTGGAGATCGACAGGGCACGGCGCAGGTTCTGCTCCATCAGGCCACCGAGGATAAAGCCCAGCAGCAGCGGCGACAGTGGGAAGTCCAGCTTGCGCAGAATGTAGCCGAAGATGCCGATGGCGATCATCAGGAACAGATCGAAGGTGGTGGCATGCACTGCGTAGACGCCAATCGCGGTGATGATGGCGATCACCGGCACCAGCGCCCAGTTCGGCACGGCAAGAATGCGTGTGAAGATGCGGATCATCGGGATGTTGAGGATCACCAGCATGATGTTGGCGATAAACAACGACGCGATCAGGCCCCAGACGATGTCCGGTTGCTGTTGGAACAGCAGGGGGCCTGGCGTGATGTTGTACAGCGACAGTGCGCCGATCATCACCGCTGTCGTGCCCGATCCGGGTACGCCGAGGGTCAGCATCGGCACCATGGCGCCGCAGACCGACGCGCCGATCGCGGTTTCCGGCGCGGCCAGGCCGCGCATGTCGCCTTGGCCGAACTTGCCGCTGGCCCCTGCGATACGTTTCTCGGTCATGTAGGCAACGGCTGAAGCCATGGTCGCGCCGGCGCCTGGCAAGACGCCAATGATGAAGCCCGACACGCCGCACCGCAGGTTCACGGTCAACACCGACAAGGCTTCCTTGGCGTTGAACATCATGCGTCCGGTGGCTTTCACCGCTTCCTGGCCGCGATGGGTTTTCTCCAGCAGCAGCAGAATCTCACTGATCGAGAACAGGCCCAGTACCAGCACCACGAACTGGATGCCGTCGGTCAGATGGATGTTGTCACCGGTAAAGCGGTACACGCCACTGTTGGCATCGATGCCGACACACGCGAGGAACAGGCCGATCAGCGCCGAGACAAACGTCTTCAGCGGTTTGTCACCGGCCATGCCGCCCAGGCAGACAATCGCAAACACCATAAGGACGAAATATTCAGCCGGGCCGAAAGCAATCGCCCACTTGGCCAGCAGCGGGGCGAACAGCACCATGCCGCAGGTGGCGATAAACGCACCGATGAACGAACTCCATGCCGACAACGACAGCGCCACGCCCGCCAGGCCTTTACGGGCCATCGGGTAGCCGTCGAGGGTGGTCATCACGGTGGAGGCTTCGCCCGGGATGTTCAACAGGATCGAGCTGATACGGCCGCCGTATTCGCAGCCCAGGTACACGGCCGCCAGCAGGATCAGCGCCGATTCCGGCGGCAGGCCCAGGGCAAACGCGATAGGGATCAACAACGCCACGCCGTTGATCGGGCCCAGGCCCGGCAACAGGCCGACCACCGTGCCGATCAAGGTGCCGCACAACGCGGTCACCAGGTTGTAGGGGCTCAGCGCGATGCCGAAGCCCTGGCCCAAATAGCCAAAAGTATCCATATCAGTTCTCCAGAACGTCGAGCAGACCGAGGGGCAGCGGTACGTCCATGGTTTTATCGAACAGCAGATAAAGACCGACGCTCATCAATGTGATGATCACCGCACCGGGCAGCCAGCGGCCGCCATACAGCCGAGCCATCGGAATGCCGATCAGCATGCTGCTGAGGATGAAACCCAGGGATTCGAAAGTGCCGGCAAACACCAGCAACAAGGCCACGCAGATCCCGATCTTGATCAGCGTGGGTCGGTCCAGCGCGGGTTCATCGTCGGTGTGTTTGGTCGGTTGCGGACGAATCAGCATGTAAAAAAGTGCCAGGCCCATCAGCCCGAGCAGCAGCAATGGGAAGGCCCTTGGGCCTACGGGCTCGTAGGAAAAAGCCGCCTGATAGGGCCAGGCCATCAGCGCCAGGCCGACACAGGCCAGTAACAGCACGGCCGCGAAAATGCGTTGTAAGAGCATGGGAAACTCCTGAGCCACGTCTGTGCTCTGCACAGACGTGGCTGCGCGAACAGGGGGGCGATTACTGGATCAGGCCGAACTCTTTGGCCAACACTTTGTAGTCAGCCACCTGTTTCTTCACGTAGGTGTCCAGCTCCGGGCCGGTCATGGCGAACGGGAACAGCTCGCGCTGGTCGCGCAGCTTGGCGAACTCTTCGGAGGCCAGCAGTTTGTCGAACGCGTCTTTCCACCAGGCGTAGTCGGCATCGCTGACTTTTGGCCCGAGGTAGAAGCCGCGCACCACTGGCCAGACGATGTCGTAGCCTTGCTCCTTGGCGGTCGGAATGTCCTTCATTTCCGGCTCGTCCAGGCGCTTCTCGGAGAACACCGCCAGCAGGCGCATGTCGCCACTCAGGATGTGCGGCATGGAGTCGGAGATGTCGGTACTGCCCACCTGGATGTGACCACCGAGCAGGGCCGTGGCGATTTCGCCGCCGCCTTCGAGGGCCACATACCGCAGCTCGCGGGGGTTGATCCCGGCAGCCTTGGCGATCAGGGCGGTTTGCATCCAGTCCTGGCTGCCGACGGTGCCGCCGGAACCGATCACCACGCTGCCCGGATCTTTCTTCAAGGCTTTTACGAGATCGTCGAGGGTCTTGTAGGGCGAATCACTTTTCACGGCGATAGCCCCGTAGCTGGTGCCGACGGCTGCCAACCAACGCACGGCGCTTTCATCAAAACGACCGAACTTGCCTTGTGCCAGGTTCAACAGCGACCCGCTGGACCAGGCCACCAGAGTGCCCGCATCGGCAGGGCGCTGGGCGACCACCGCGTTGTAAGCCACCGCACCCACGCCGCCAGGCATATAGGTCACGCGCATCGGCTTGCTCAGCAACTTCTGGTTGACCAGCGCGCTTTGCGCCAGTTTGCAGGTCAGGTCAAAACCACCGCCGGGGGAGGCCGGGGCGATGCATTCCGGGCGCTTGGGTTCATCGGCGGCCAACAGTTGGCCGGCAAACAGCATGCAGCCGGCGGCGAGGGCAAACTTACGCAGTGAAGGGGTCATGGTTATCTCCGTCTTTTTTTGTTGTGAGGTTCTACTGCCTGAGCACCCTTACCAAAGGGCAACGCTGTAGCTGACCAGTACGCGCATTTCATCCGCGTCACGGGCCGAATAGTTGGAGCGGTAGGTGGCGTTGCGCAGGCGCACGGCAACGTCTTTGAACGTACCGGTTTGCACCACGTACTTGATCTCGGTGTTGCGCTCCCACTCTTTGCCGGTTTCGCCGTTCTTGAGCTTGATGTTGTCACCCGACAGGTAACGGCTCATGAAACTCAGGCCGGGAATGCCCAGCTTGGCGAAGTCGTAGTCATAGCGCGCCTGCCAGGAACGCTCGTCGGCGCCGGCAAAGTCGTTGATCTGAACGAAGTTGACCAGGTACGGGTCACTGCCATCCACATACGGGAAGGCGCTGTCGCCGGACATGTGCTGGTAGCCGGCGCTGAGCTTATGGCCATTGAGGGCATAGCTGAACAGGCCGTTGAGAGAGGTGTTGTCGATCTTGCCGCCACGGGCGGCACCTGTGTCATCACTGATGGCCAGGCGCAGGTCGGTGGCGAAGGTGCCGGGGCCCATCGGGCGTGCGGCCACCAGGCCGAGGAAGTGCTGGCGGTACACGTCGTCGAGTTGGGCGAAGTGGTAGCTGCCGGTGATCTTGTCGGCGAACTTGTAGTCCACGCCACCGAAGTTGAAGTGCTTGCCGGTGGCGCCGCTGAGGAAGCGGCTGTTCTTGTTGTTGAGGGCGATTTCCTCGTAGTTGCTGTCGTCGCGGTCCTTGGCTTTGTCCAGGCGGCCGCCGGTGAACGTCAGGTTCTTGAATTCCCTGGAGGTCAGCAGGCCACCGTTGAACGTCTGCGGCAGGATGCGGCCGTCGTTGGGCTTGAGGATCGGCAGTTCAGGCATCAGCGAGCCGATCTTCAACTCGGTGGCGGAGATCTTCACCTTGCCGGTCAAACCCAGCTTGGAATACTCATCGGCGGCGCGACCATCGTCATGGGTCGGCAGCAGGCCGGTGCCGGTGCGGTCGGGGCTGGAGTCGAGCTTGACCCCGAGCATGCCCAGCGCATCCACGCCAAAACCGACGGTGCCGTCGGTGTAGCCTGATTGCAGGTTGAGCATGAAGCCCTGGGCCCATTCGTCGCGCTTGGATTGCTGCGCACTGGTGCCATCGCGAAAGTCGCGGTTGAAGTACATGTTGCGGGTTTCCAGGGTCGCGCTGCTGTCTTCGAAGAAGGCAGCCTGGCTAAGCGGCGAAAAGCCGGCAAGGGCCGCGGCACTGGCAAGGGCGGTGTGAGTCAGGCGGGAAAAACGAACAGGCGGGCAAGCCTGGGGCTGGGTCGACAGCATCGTGGTGCACTCCGTTATTGTTCTTATTCTGGCGAAAACGCATCGAGGCGTTTTTCGGGCGCTACGGTTGAGGTAGCTGGGCAGGCAGGGCCTACCGTGTCTGGATGCTAAAGGGCGAAGCTTTCACTAACCTTTCAACTGCCTTTCAATGTTTTCGGGCTTCACAGAGCAGGCGGCGCCTGTAAACTGCCCGCCAAGGTGTGGCATCGACCACCCATGAACGAGGTAGAAATCCATGCGTGTCCTCCTGGTTGAAGACCATCTGCAACTTGCCGAAAGTGTCGCCCAGGCGCTCAAGAGCACGGGTTTGACCGTCGATGTACTGCACGATGGCGTGGCCGCAGACCTGGCCTTGAGCAGCGAGGAATACGCGGCGGTGATCCTTGATGTGGGGCTGCCGCGCATGGACGGTTTCGAGGTGCTGGCCCGTCTGCGCGCCCGTGGAAAAAATCTGCCGGTGCTGATGCTGACCGCCCGCAGCGATGTGAAAGACCGCGTGCATGGCCTCAATCTGGGCGCCGATGACTACCTCGCCAAACCTTTCGAATTGACGGAGCTGGAAGCACGGGTCAAGGCACTGCTGCGCCGCAGTGTGCTGGGCGGCGAGCGCCAGCAGGCCTGTGGCGTGCTGGTGTACGACCTCGATACGCGGCGCTTCACCGTGGGCGGCGAGCTGATGACCCTGACCTCCCGCGAGCAAGCCGTGCTCGAAGCGTTGATCGCCCGGCCCGGCCGGGTGATGAGCAAGGAGCAACTCGCGTCCCAGGTGTTCGGCCTGGACGAAGAGGCCAGCCCGGATGCTATCGAAATCTACGTGCATCGCCTGCGCAAGAAACTCGATGGCCAGCCCATCGCCATCGTGACCTTCCGAGGCCTCGGCTACTTGCTGGAAGCCCGCGATGCATAAGCCCAGCAGCCTGCGCTGGCGCCTGTTGTGGAACCTGGCGCTGTTGCTGGTGCTGCTGATGCTGGCCAGCGGCATGAGCGCTTATTGGAACGGTCGCGAAGCCGCCGACACCGCGTACGACCGCACGCTCCTGGCCTCGGCGCGGACTATCGCCGCTGGGCTGACCCAAGTCGACGGTACCCTCAGCGCCAACGTGCCCTATGTGGCCTTGGACACCTTCGCCTACGACAGCGCCGGGCGTATCTATTACCAGGTCAATGACATCGACCAGAAGCTGATCTCCGGTTACGAGAACCTGCCCGGCCCGCCGCCTGGCACGCCGCGCACCGATGACTATCCGGCGCTTGCGCGGTTTTACAACGCCATGTATCTGGGCCAGGAGGTGCGCGTGGTCAGCCTGCTCAAGGCTGTCTCGGAGCCGAACATGAACGGCATGGCGGAAATCCGCGTGGCCGAAACCGACGAAGCTCGCGTGAGCATGGCCCGCAGCCTGATGGCCGACACCTTGCTGCGCCTGGGCATGCTGGCCATTGGCGCGTTGCTGTTGGTGTGGTTTGCCGTGAGTGCGGCGCTGCGCCCGTTGGAGCGCCTGCGCACGGCAGTCGAAGAGCGCCAGCCCGACGACTTACGGCCATTGCCGCTGGTGGAAGTGCAGCACGAGTTCGGCCCGCTGGTGCGTTCCCTCAATCACTTTACTGAACGCCTGCGCGGGCAGTTCGAACGCCAGGCGCAGTTTATCGCCGACGCCTCCCACGAACTGCGTACGCCTTTGGCGGCACTCAAGGCACGCCTGGAGCTCGGCCTGCGCGCCGAAGACCCGGCGACCTGGCGCAGCACCCTGGAAACCGCAGCCCAAGGCACCGACCGTCTGACCCATTTGGCCAATCAATTACTGTCCCTGGCGCGTATCGAAAACGGCGCCCGAGCAATTGCCGAAGGTGGCGCGCAGTTGCTGGATTTGAGCCAGTTGGCCCGCGAGCTGGGCATGGCCATGGCGCCATTGGCCCATGCACGTGGTGTGGCGTTGGCGCTGGAGGCCGACGAGCCGGTGTGGTTGCGCGGCGAGCCGACGCTGCTGAACGAATTGCTGAGCAACCTGGTGGACAACGCCCTGGCCCACACGCCGCCGGGCGGCAACGTGATTCTGCGGGTGACGGCGCCGGCGGTATTGGAGGTGGAAGATGACGGCCCAGGTATTCCGCTGGATGAGCGCGACCGGGTGTTCGAGCGCTTCTACCGCCGTAGCCAGCAAGGCATGGGCTCCGGCCTGGGGCTGGCGATTGTCGGCGAAATCTGCCGCGCCCATCTGGCGCAGATCAGCCTGCACGATGGTGCGCAGGCGGGGTTGAAGGTGCGGGTGAGTTTTATCGCCGGTTGATCAATCGAACATCGAGCGGGCTTCATCCAGCTCTGCGCGCAGTTTTTCGCTGTAGGGGTCGACGCGCAGTTTCTTCATTGCCGGCACGTTGGAGACTTCTACCCTTGCCAAAGGGTGGTCGGTGCCGTGATGGCAGTACAGCACGGCGATCTGCACCAGGTCGATGTAGTCGAGGCTGGCGGAGTCGCGCTCCAGGTTCAGGTACTGGCCCGGCAGTTTCGCCAGCATTTCCGGGAAGTCCCAGCCGCTGAGCAATTTGTCACCCAGTGCCGGGTGGATGCTGTCGATCACATGGTTGAGGCTGACCGGATCCGACAGCAGTTCGTAATGGTCTTCGGCGTAGGTCAGGATCGGCAGCACGCCGATCTGATGCACCAAGCCGCCCAGCGCAGCCTGGTCCGGCTTGAGCTGGCTGTGGCTGCGGCACAGGGCATAGCTGACGCCCGCCACTTCCAGGCTGCGGCGCCACACATCGCGCATTTTCTGTTCTACCGTTTCGGAGCGGGCATGGAAGATCTGTTCCATCACCAGGCCGATGGCCAGGTTGCTGCTGTAGTTGGTGCCCAGCCGGGTGATGGCGGTGTGCAGGTCGGTGACTTCCTGGGTGGCGCGCAACAGCGGGCTGTTGACCACTTTGATCAGGCGCGCCGACAGCGCGGTGTCGCGACCGATGACTTTGCTCAAGTGGCTGATGCTGATTTCCGGGTCTTCAGCGGCCTGACGGATGTTCAGGGCCACTTCCGGCAATGTCGGCAGAACCAGGTCATCGTTGTTGATGGCCTTAACCAACGCCTGTTGGATTTTTTCCGCCAGTTTGTTCATTCATGCTCTCTAGGGTGCTGCAAAAAGGTACGGCGACTAACGCTGGATTTCTCGATCGCGGTCGAGGGTGTAAGGCAGCTCAAGCAGCTGCAAAACGGGGCCTTCCAGCGTGCCTAAGTGCACATCGCCACTATCGGCTGCTTCGGCTTGCAATACGGCCAGAAGTTCAATCACTTGGTCAGCTTTTGCGGCAATCACCACTTCGCCGATCGAGCTGTTGTGGCTGGGTGAAAACAGCGGGGTGCCTGGCTCGGGCATGTCAGCCGCGTTGAGGCTCAGGCGATACAAGCGACGCTTGAGTTTGCCCAGGTACTGCATGCGCGCGACGATTTCCTGGCCGGTGTAGCAACCTTTCTTGAAGCTCACGCCGCCCACCGCTTGCAGGTTGAGCATCTGCGGGATGAAGACTTCGCGGGTTTGCGGCATGACCTGGCCGATGCCGGCGCGGATCTGGCCGAGCAGCCATTCGTTCAAGTCGGCTTCCTTCAAGTGCGCGGCGAGTTGGCTGCGCACGGTGTCAGCTTGATCGGCAGGCACCCAGAGTTCGGCACGGGCTGGCGAGACGCGGATGGCGACCAGCGCTTCGGCACGCGCCACGCTGTCGGTCTCGGCCGGTAGCTCAAGGCCCAGGCTGCCAAGCGCCTGGTCAGCGTCCGATAGCCCGAAACGCACCCAGGCGGCGCTTTCGTCGGTGAGCTTGGACTTGGAGAACACTGCGTATTTCTTCAGGTCGGCCAGCTGGGGTTCCAGCAGCTCAGTGGTCATCGCCAGCAATACGCCGTCACCTTGCAGCAGGATGCGGAAGCTCGACTGCATGCGGCCTTTTTGTGTACAGCGCGCGCCGAGGCTGGCCTGGGTGTCGCTCAGGTAGTTGAGGTTGCAGGTGAGCTGGCCCTGCAGGAACTTGGCAGCGTCGGAACCGCGGACGGCCAGAACGCCTTCGTGGGACAGCGAGCAGAAAAAAGCGGAGTCAGCCATGGGTCATCGCAGGTCAAAAAGTCATGGGTGCATCATAGAGGGGCGCCCGGCAAATGGATAGTTTCCATATGGGGCGACCAAAGCCGACTGTTCCGGTGCCGTCGGGCCTGTATACTTGCGCTCTATTTGAGGAGCGCTCCATGGTCGAAGATGTAGAAATCAATCGCCTCTACTGGCACAGCCGTCGTGGCATGCTGGAACTGGATGTGTTGTTGGTGCCTTTCACCAAAGAGGTTTATGCGACGCTCAATCAGGTAGATCGCGCCCTTTATGTCCGTCTGCTGGAATGCGAAGACCAGGACATGTTCGGCTGGTTCATGGAGCGCGCCGAATCGGAAGATCCTGAGCTGCAGCGTATGGTTCGGATTATTCTGGACCGTGTTCAGCCCAAGTAATCGCTTTGAATGCCGCTGGCAGGCCTCACGGCTGTTGCTGGCGGCGTATGTGCTTGCCCAGCTGTTTGCGCTGGGCGCCTGTTTGGTCCTCGATGTTCCCTTTGCTTTCCTTGGCGTGCTGGTGTGCCTGGCCCATGCGGCCTGGGTGCTGCCACGTCATATCCTCTTGACCCACCGCTCGTCGGTTGTTGGCCTGCGTCGTGATGAGGAGGGTTGGCAGTTGTTCAGTCATGAGCTGGGATGGCACAGCGTGCAGTTGCGCCCTGACAGCCTGGCGTTGCCGCTGATTGTCGTGTTGCGCTATCGGGTGCAGGGCGAGTGGTGGCTGCGTTCGGTCTGTGTGCCGCGGGATTCGCAGGTCGCCGATGTGCATCGGCGCCTGCGGGTACGCCTGAAGTTCAGCCGCCGTAGGTGGTTGGCACCAGAATAGTGTCGCGGGCCTCAGGCAGCATCTGCGGATAGTCGAGGGTGTAATGCAGGCCCCGGCTTTCCTTGCGCTCCATGGCTGAGCGAATCATCAGTTCAGCGACCTGCGCCAGGTTGCGCAATTCGATCAGGTCACGACTGACTTTATAGTTGCTGTAGAACTCATCAATCTCATCGAGCAGCAAACGCACGCGGTGTTGAGCCCGTTGCAGGCGCTTGTTGGTGCGCACGATCCCCACGTAGTCCCACATGAAACGCCGCAGTTCGTCCCAGTTGTGGGCGATGATCACGTCTTCGTCCGAATCGGTGACCTGGCTGGCATCCCAGCGGGGCAGGGCCGCCGGCACGGGGATGCGCGGCAGTTGGTCGAGAATGTCCGCAGCGGCTGAGCGGGCATAAACAAAGCATTCGAGCAACGAGTTGCTGGCCATGCGGTTGGCGCCGTGCAGGCCGGTGAAGCTGGTTTCGCCGATCGCATACAGGCCGGGTACGTCGGTGCGGCCATGCTGGTCGACCATCACGCCGCCGCAGGTGTAGTGCGCGGCCGGCACCACGGGGATCGGGCCTTTGGTGATATCGATGTTGAACGCCAGGCAGCGCTCATAGACGGTGGGGAAGTGGGTCTTGATGAAGTCTTCCGGTTTGTGGCTGATGTCCAGGTATACGCAGTCGACGCCCAGGCGTTTCATCTCGTGGTCGATGGCGCGGGCCACGATATCCCGTGGGGCCAGTTCGGCACGTGGGTCGAAGCGCTGCATGAAGCGTTCGCCATTTGGCAGTTTCAGGTGTGCGCCTTCTCCGCGCAGGGCTTCAGTGATCAGGAAACTCTTGGCCTGTGGGTGATACAGGCACGTCGGATGGAATTGATTGAATTCCAGGTTGGCGACCCGGCAGCCCGACCGCCAGGCCATGGCGATGCCGTCACCGCAAGCGCCGTCGGGGTTGCTGGTGTAGAGGTAGACTTTGGCCGCACCGCCCGAGGCGAGAATCGTGAAGCGTGCGCCATAGGTGTCGACTTCGCCGCTGGCGCGGTTGAGCACGTAGGCGCCGAGGCAGCGCTCGCCGTCCAGGCCCAGGCGTTTTTCGGTGATCAGGTCCACGGCGACGCGTTGCTCCAGCAATTCGATGTTGGGGCGCTGGCGAGCCTGGTCGAGCAGGGTCTTGAAGATCGCGGCACCGGTGGCGTCGGCGGCGTGGATGATGCGGCGGTGGCTGTGGCCGCCTTCGCGCGTGAGGTGGAATTCGAAGCCGCCGTCGTCACTGCTCGCGTGTTCGTCTCGGGTAAACGGCACGCCCTGGTCGATCAGCCATTGGATCGCCTCGCGGCTGTGCTCGACGGTAAAACGCACCGCGTCTTCGTTGCACAGGCCGCCGCCGGCGTTAAGGGTGTCTTCGACGTGGGATTGCACCGTATCGGTGTCATCCAGCACAGCGGCTACGCCGCCCTGGGCCCAGAATGTGGAGCCGTTGGCCAGGTCGCCTTTGCTCAGGACCGCAATGCGCAGATGGCTGGGAAGGGTCAGCGCAAGGCTCAATCCGGCCGCGCCGCTGCCGATCACCAGGACATCGTGTTGAAACTGTTGGCTCATTTGAAGGATTCCGCAAAAAGCGATCCAGAGGACAGGCGCAAACAGGACGCCTGGATCGGCGAATCAAAGGGTCACACGGGCCACTAGTATATAGAGGGGGGGAGCGGCACAATAGCCAGGCATTCGTGGCAATGTGAGATTACGGTGCACGGCTTGGGTAAAATCAGCTGGTTATTGAGGCGGGAACTTTTTGCATAAGCCCTGACTCAATAGCAGGTTGCCCGAAAGCTGGGAAACGTTGAGTTTATTGGCCCGTCGGGAGCATTGGACGCGTCAGAAAACCGGCGACAAGATTATTCGCGCAGCCGGCGTTACCCGCGCTGCGTTTTTCGTGCGTGCCAAATCAGTGCATGCCGGAAACTTGCTTGAGGGGGGAGAACTTTTGCGAAAAGTCCGAGTCTATGTTTGCAAGCCTGATCGTTTAGTTATGCAAGCCTCCTTCAAGTACAACGAGGAGTGTTCATGCTAACCCAGGAAGAGGATCAGCAGCTGGTCGAGCGCGTTCAACGCGGCGACAAGCGAGCATTTGATCTGCTAGTGCTGAAATACCAGCACAAAATTCTCGGGTTGATCGTGCGGTTTGTGCACGACACCCATGAAGCGCAGGACGTTGCACAAGAGGCCTTTATCAAGGCCTACCGTGCACTGGGCAATTTCCGCGGTGACAGTGCGTTTTACACGTGGCTGTACCGCATCGCCATCAACACGGCGAAGAACTATCTGGTGTCTCGCGGACGCCGCCCACCGGATAGTGATGTTAGTTCGGAAGATGCAGAATTTTACGATGGTGATCACGGCCTCAAAGATCTCGAGTCGCCGGAGCGTGCATTGCTGCGCGACGAGATTGAAGGCACCGTCCATCGCACTATTCAGCAATTGCCAGAAGATTTGCGTACAGCGTTAACTTTACGTGAATTCGATGGTCTGAGTTACGAAGACATTGCGAGCGTCATGCAGTGTCCGGTGGGGACTGTAAGGTCACGGATTTTCCGGGCCCGGGAAGCCATCGATAAAGCCTTGCAACCGTTGTTGCAAGAGAACTAAAGACAGCGGCGACAGCCAAGAGAGGAACCGCCATGAGTCGTGATGCCCTGCAGGAATCGCTGTCCGCAGTGATGGATAACGAAGCGGATGAACTGGAACTTCGTCGAGTGCTCAACGCATTTGATGATGCCGAAACCCGTGATACCTGGTCTCGTTACCAAGTCGCTCGGGCGGTGATGCACAAGGATCTTCTAATCCCTCGTCTGGATATTGCTGCGGCCGTTTCTGCTGCGCTGGCCGATGAAGCCGTTCCGGCAAAAGCTGCTCGTGGTCCCTGGCGTAGCCTCGGTCGCCTGGCAGTCGCTGCCTCGGTGACAGTTGCAGTGCTTGCCGGTGTTCGCCTGTACAACCAGGACGATATCGCTGGTGCCGAACTGGCCCAACAGACTCAGCAACCGGTCATGGCCGGTCCGCAAGTCAAAGGCCCAGCAGTACTGGCAGGCTACAAGGAAAGCTCGGACACCACCGGTCCTATGGCCAACGGTGTACTTCAAGGGCAATCCGGCTGGCAAGACCAGCGTCTTCCAGGTTACCTGCGCCAACACGCACAGGAATCGGCCCTGAAAGGCACTGAAAGCGCTCTGCCATACGCTCGCGCTGCAAGCCTGGAAAACCGCTAAACCGCTAGGGAGCATTATGCGCGCCATACCGCTCCTTACGCTGTTGCTCAGTGGTTGGTTTGCACTACCCGCCCATGCCGATGAAGCCCAAGACTGGCTGACTCGACTTGGGCGTGCCGAGCAGAAACAAAGCTTTGAAGGTACGTTCGTCTACGAGCGTAACGGCAGTTTTTCCACCCATGACATCTGGCATCGCGTCCAGAATGGTCAGGTCCGCGAGCGGCTTTTGCAGCTTGATGGTTCTGCACAGGAAGTTGTGCGAGTGGATGGTCATACCCGATGTGTCAGTGGCACGCTGGTCGCCGGTCTTGGCAATTCGCCTGATGCCCCTTCGCGCTCCCTTGATCCGCAAAAACTCAATCAACTCTATGAGCTGGCCGTCATCGGAAAATCCCGCGTGGCCGGTCGTAATGCAGTCATTGTGTCGATCGTGCCGCGTGATCAATACCGTTATGGGTTTGAACTTCACCTGGATCGCGAGACCGCACTGCCACTTAAATCCTTGTTGCTGAACGATCAAGGTCAGTTGCTGGAGCGCTTTCAGTTCACCCGCCTGGATACGTCCACCGCGCCCAGTGATCGAGACTTGCAGCCCAGCAGCGAGTGCACATCGATTGCCGTCGCCGACGTAAAGGCGCCAGAAGTCGAGCCCACCGAGGCTTGGCACTTGGAGTGGTTGCCATCGGGTTTTCAGTTGGCCAATAGCAGTGCGCGTAAGGATCCCCATACCAAAGTCACGGTCGACAGTCTGATGTATGAAGATGGGCTGGCGCGCTTCTCGGTGTTTCTTGAACCGATCAGCGATGTGAGCGTGACCGAGACTCGCACCCAGTTAGGCCCTACGGTTGCAGTGTCCCGTCGTCTTAATACGGTGGACGGCGAAATGATGGTGACGGTCGTTGGTGAAATTCCTATCGGCACCGCCGAGCGTATCGCGCTGTCGGTGCGCGGTGAAAAAAAGGCCCCCATCCAGCCGTGAGTTGTTAATCCTATGTTCATCCGGCTCTTTCACTGTACGTCCATGCCAGGTTGGCTGCCGAGAGCATGAAATGTCTGGATCAGCATTTTCACTTGCAAAAATCCCCCATGTTTTTTATAGGTCAGGGCTTGTCGGCTCTGGCCTTGTTTTGTTCGCGGAACAAAAATGTCGGTCGCAGTTTTCGGCGTTTCTTGAACCCTGTCGCTCAACCCTGCTCGTCGTAACGGGAGCTGTATGTCGATACCACGTTTGAAATCCTACCTATCCATCGTCGCAACGGTGCTTGTGCTGGGCCAGGCCGTGCCTGCGCAAGCGGTCGAGTTGCCTGATTTCACCCAATTGGTTGAGCAAGCCTCGCCAGCCGTAGTGAACATCAGCACCACGCAGAAACTGCCGGATCGCAAAGTGTCGAATCAGCAGATGCCTGACCTGGAAGGCCTGCCGCCGATGTTGCGCGAGTTCTTCGAGCGAGGCATGCCACAACCCCGCACGCCTCGTGGCGGCGGTGGCGGTCAGCGTGAAGCGCAGTCCCTGGGCTCGGGCTTCATCATTTCCCCTGATGGCTATATCCTCACCAACAACCACGTAATTGCCGACGCCGATGAGATTCTCGTGCGCCTGGCCGACCGTAGCGAGCTGAAAGCCAAGCTGGTGGGTACCGATCCTCGTTCCGACGTTGCGCTGCTGAAGATCGAAGGCAAGGACCTGCCGGTGCTGAAACTGGGCAAATCCCAGGACCTGAAAGCTGGGCAGTGGGTTGTGGCCATCGGTTCGCCGTTTGGTTTTGACCACACTGTGACCCAGGGCATCGTCAGCGCCATTGGCCGCAGCCTGCCGAACGAAAACTACGTGCCGTTCATCCAGACCGACGTGCCGATCAATCCGGGTAACTCAGGTGGTCCGCTGTTCAACCTGGCCGGTGAAGTGGTGGGTATCAACTCGCAGATCTACACCCGCTCCGGCGGCTTCATGGGCGTGTCGTTCGCTATCCCGATCGACGTCGCCATGGATGTTTCCAACCAGCTGAAAAGCGGTGGCAAGGTCAGCCGTGGTTGGTTGGGCGTGGTGATCCAGGAAGTGAATAAAGACCTTGCTGAGTCCTTCGGTCTCGACAAACCGGCCGGCGCCCTGGTTGCACAGATCCAGGATGATGGCCCTGCCGCCAAAGGCGGGTTGCAAGTCGGCGACGTGATCCTGAGCATGAATGGCCAGCCGATTGTCATGTCGGCAGACCTGCCACATCTGGTAGGTGCACTGAAGGCGGGCAGCAAGGCCAAGCTGGAAGTGATTCGTGAGGGTAAGCGCCAGAACGTTGAGCTGACCGTAGGCGCCATCCCTGAAGAGGGTGCCACCCTGGACGCCCTGGGCAATAACAAGCCGGGGGCTGAGCGCAGCAGTAACCGCCTGGGCATTGCAGTGGTTGAGCTGACCGACGAGCAGAAGAAAACTTTCGACCTCAAGGGCGGCGTAGTGATCAAGGAAGTGCAGGATGGCCCCGCTGCCTTGATCGGCCTGCAGCCAGGCGACGTGATCACCCACCTGAACAATCAAGCAATCGACACCACCAAGCAGTTCACCGACATCGCCAAAGCGCTGCCGAAGAATCGCTCGGTGTCGATGCGTGTGCTGCGTCAGGGGCGTGCCAGCTTCATTACCTTCAAGCTGGCCGAGTAATCTGCTAAGCCAATAAAAAGCCCCGCCGTCGGTTAACGATGGCGGGGCTTTTTTATGGGTGATGGGTTTAGCCCATCATCCCTTTTACCAGACGTTCCTGTTCGATCAGTTCACGTTGGCGTGCGTCGATACGTGACGACAGCGGGAAGTTGCTGCCCGCGCGGCGCTTGGCGAAGTCCAATTGCTGAATCGCCTGCTGGAAGTCACCCACCAGGGCAAAGTATTCGGCGCGTGCTTGATGCAGGCCGATGATGTTGCCTGACAACCCACGGGTCTCGGCGACTTGATACCACACGTCTGGATCGTCTGGGCGGGACTTGAGCAAGCCGTCCAGGGCCTTTTCCGCGTCGGCTGTACGATTCTGTTTCAGCAGCAAGTCGACCCGGATCTGATTCAGTGGGTAGTTGCCAGGGTATTGGGTCAACATCCGATCGGTTCGTTGCTGGGCATCGGGCAGATGGCTGTTGTCTATATCCAGCTGGATCTGCGCCAGGTTGTACGTGATGTCATTGGGTGCTTTGGCCAGCAAGGGCTGCAGGCTCTCTCGCGCCAGCTTGAACTGTGAGGCCTTGATTTGGGCGATGGCCAAGCCATAGCGCGCCACATCGTTTTTCGGGTTCTCGTCCAGTTGCGCCTGGAAGCGCTTGGCGGCGAGTCCCGAGGTGTCCTCATATTGCAGCTGCACCCGTGCGCGGATCAGTTGGTAGCGCAGGCTGTCCTCCTTGCCACCGGGCTTGGATTGCTCGGCGCGGTTGCGGGTGTCGGCGATCCGCGATTCGGTGACCGGGTGCGTCAGAAGGAATTCCGGTGGCTTGGCGTCGAAGCGGTATTGGCGTCCCAAACGCTCGAACATCGTCGGCATGGAGCGCGGGTCGTAACCGGCTTTCTCCAGGTTGACGATGCCGATACGGTCCGCCTCTTGTTCATTCTGCCGAGAAAACCGCCGTTGTTCCTGGATCGCCGCCGCCTGGGTGCCGGCAATCGCAGCAATGCCCGCATCGCCTGCGCCGGCGGCTGCCGCGATGATGCCGCCAAGCAGGGCAGCCATCATCGGGATTTGCATGCGCTGTTGTGCTTCAACACCCCGGGCGAAGTGACGTTGGGACAAGTGAGCCAATTCGTGGGCCAGCACCGAGGCGTATTCGCCTTCGGTCTGGGCGTTGAGAAACAGGCCGCCGTTCACGCCGACGATGCCCCCTGGCGCGGCAAAGGCGTTGAGCTGCGGGCTGTTGATCAGGATGAACTCCAGGCGTCGGTCATTCACCTGGCTGGTTTCTACCAGCTTGTACACGCTGGTTTCGACGTAATCCTTGAGTTGCGGGTCGTTCAGTTGGGAAACCTGCCCGCGCAGATAAGCCAGCCAGGCACGGCCCAATTGAAATTCCTGTTGTGGCGAGACAATGGCAGAACTGGCGTCGCCAAGCGACGGCAGGTCGTCAGCAAAGCCCGGAGAGGCCAGCAGGCAAGCCAGCGTCAGCAGGGTAGGGCGCAAAAAAGTCATGCACAGAGCCTTTGGACAAAGAGGTTACTGTAGCCGGACACTGAGCGTCGGACCAGATATTCTAAGCGCCCCGAACGCTTGCCCGGAGTAAACCCATGACCGACGCTGTAGCCTTTGATGCCGAGCTTGACGCCAGCGGCCTCAATTGCCCGTTGCCTTTGCTGAAGGCCAAGCTGGAATTGAATCGATTGGCCAGCGGTGCTGTGCTCAAGGTGATCGCCACGGACGCAGGCTCCCAGCGCGATTTCCGCACCTTTGCCAAACTGGCCGGCCACACCCTGCTGCATGAAGAAGATGCCGCCGGTGTTTACCGTTACTGGTTGCGCAAGGCCTGAGCCGCTGCCCCTACCAACCGAGGTTGATTGATGTTCAAAGTGTTACGAGACTGGATCCAGCGCTACTTCTCCGATGAAGAGGCCGTGGTGCTGGCCGTCCTGCTGTTCCTGGCCTTTACTGCCGTGCTCACCCTGGGCGGCATGCTGGCGCCCGTACTCGCGGGGATGGTGCTGGCTTACCTGATGCAGGGTCTGGTCACTACCCTTGAACGCTTGCGCTTGCCGGGTGGTGCGGCGGTGGGGTTGGTATTTGCCTTGTTCATGGGCCTGCTGGTGGTGTTTGTCGTAGTGGTGTTGCCGCTGCTGTGGCATCAACTGATTACGCTGTTCAATGAGCTGCCGGGCATGCTTGCCAAGTGGCAGTCGCTGTTGCTGCTGTTACCGGAGCGCTACCCGCATCTGGTGTCGGATGAGCAGGTGTTGCAGGCTATCGAAGTGGCGCGCGGCGAAATCGGAAAATTCGGGCAGTGGGCGCTGACGTTTTCCCTGTCCAGTCTGCCGCTGCTGGTCAACATCATGATCTACCTGGTGCTCGTTCCGATCCTGGTGTTCTTCTTCCTCAAGGACCGCGCAATGATCGGACGCTGGGTGAGTGGCTACCTGCCGCGTGAGCGAGCGCTGATCACGCGGGTGGCCGAGGAGATGAACCGCCAGATCGCCAACTACATTCGTGGCAAAGTCATCGAAATCATTATCTGCGGCGGCGTTACCTACATCGCCTTTATTGCCCTGGACCTGAATTACGCAGCCCTGCTGGCATTGCTGGTCGGTATTTCAGTGGTGGTACCGTATGTCGGCGCGGTGGTGGTGACGGTGCCGGTGACACTGATTGCCCTGTTCCAGTGGGGTTGGAGTGACCAGTTCATCTACTTGATGGCGGTGTACGGGATCATCCAGACACTGGATGGCAACGTGCTCGTGCCTTTGCTGTTCTCGGAGGCGGTCAACCTGCACCCGGTGGCGATCATCTGCGCGGTGTTGTTGTTTGGCGGGTTGTGGGGATTCTGGGGAGTGTTCTTTGCGATTCCCCTGGCAACGCTGTTCAAGGCCGTGCTGGATGCATGGCCTCGGCAGGAGCCCGTTGTTGCGCCATTATTGTAGTGAGCGGGCTTGCCCCGCGCTGGGCTGCGGAGCAGCCCTAAAACCAAACGCCGCGTTCTTTCTGTAAGAACGCGGCGTTTTTTATCGGGGCCGCTCCGCACCCCAGCGCGGGGCAAGCCCGCTCACTACAATAGTCAGCTGTTCAGAGTCTGTGCCGCTGCCAATACGGCATCCACATGCCCAGGCACTTTCACCCCACGCCATTCCTGACGCAGCACGCCATTCTTGTCGATGAGGAAGGTGCTGCGATCCACGCCAAGGTATTCCTTGCCATACAGCTTTTTGAGTTTGATCACATCAAACAGCTGGCAGACCGCTTCGTCCTTGTCGCTGATCAGCTCAAAGGGGAATTCCTGCTTGCCCTTGAAGTTCTCGTGGGACTTCACGCTGTCGCGCGACACGCCAAACACTTCGGTGTTGGCCGCCTTGAACGCCGCGTACCGGTCACGAAAACCCTGGCCTTCGGTCGTGCAGCCCGGCGTGCTGTCCTTCGGATAGAAGTAGATCACCACCTGCTTGCCCTTGAGGGCGGCAAGGCTGAAGGTCTGGCCACTGGTGGCCTGGGCTTCGAAGTCGGCTACGGGTTGGTCGATGACTACTGCCATGGGTACTTCCTTACATTGGGTTCTGTGGGCGCCATGGTTCGATCAACGCGTCTAGGTTCAGGGCGTCGGCGAAATCCAGGAACTGGTCGCGAAGCCAACTGATCTGCACACCGGCCGGCAAGGTCACGGTAAAGGTGGCGTTGAGCATGGTGCCGCCGGTTTGCGGGGCCTGGTAGGTGTCACAGGTCAGGTTTTCCAGTTCGACGTTATGGTCGATAAAGAACTGGCACAGCTCATTGACGATGTCCGAGCGGTAGGCTGAGCTGACGTAAGCGACGTATGGCAGCGCTTGCGGGCGATTTTCCAGCGCGGCGCTGCGCACAACATTGACGGTGAAGTCATGCTTCTTGGCCAGGCCCGGCAGGCCGGTTTCCAGGCGTGCCAGGGCGTCCCAGGTGCCGGAGATCTGCAGGACCAGCGCACTGCACTCGCCGTGGCGGGTCAGGCGGGAAGTCACGACGGCGCAGCGGTTTTCATGGCTGGCGCGGCACAGGACGTTGGTCAGCTCCATGGGGTTGGCGCCGAGGGCACTGATAACAAGGAATTGTTCGCGAACTGTGGGGGTGGACATGCAGCCTTCCTAAACGATGAGCGGTCGATACTCTGAGAGCCGTATCGATCAAAGCATGAAGGGTAGCGAAAAGCGCCGCCAAGGGATAGGAGGTGGCGTTTTCATTACGTGAACGGCGTGATTACACCCCGCTGTAAGCCTTGCTTTCATCCAATGATGGCATTGCCCATCGTTTAGTTGCTCCATAACGCATCCTCACGCGGTACTTCGCTTGTACAAGCATCTTGGCGCCAGTACCATTACGGCTCTCTTTTTCCGGCAGGAGCGGTTGCATGATTGCGGGCAGTATGGTGGCACTGGTCACACCCATGGATGCACAAGGTCATCTCGACTGGGACAGCCTGGGCAAACTGGTGGACTTCCACCTGCAAGAAGGCACCAACGCCATTGTGGCGGTCGGCACCACAGGTGAATCGGCCACCCTCGATGTGGAAGAACACATTCAGGTGATCGAATTCGTGGTCAAGCGTGTCGCGGGCCGTATTGCCGTCATTGCCGGTACGGGCGCCAACTCGACGCGTGAAGCGATCGAGCTGACCAAGAACGCCAAGAAGGCCGGCGCCGACGCTTGCCTGCTGGTAACCCCGTACTACAACAAGCCGACCCAGGAAGGCTTGTACCAGCACTTCAAAGCCATTGCCGAAGCTGTGCAGATCCCGCAGATCCTCTACAACGTACCGGGTCGCACCGCGTGCGACATGAAGGCCGATACCGTGATCCGCCTGTCCACCGTACCGAACATCATCGGAATCAAGGAAGCCACCGGCGACCTGCAGCGCGCCAAGGACATCCTGGCCGGCGTGAGCAGCGATTTCCTGGTGTATTCCGGTGACGACGCCACCGCTGTCGAGCTGATCCTGCTGGGCGGCAAGGGCAACATCTCCGTGACCGCCAACGTGGCCCCGCGCGCCATGAGCGATATGTGTGCCGCCGCCATTGCCGGCGATGCAGCCACTGCTCGTGCGATCCACGAGAAGCTGATGCCGCTCAACAAGACACTCTTTATCGAATCCAACCCTATTCCCGTGAAATGGGCGCTGTTCGAGATGGGCCTGATGCCGGACGGTATCCGTCTGCCGCTCACCCGCCTCAGCGAAGCCTGTCACGAACCGCTGCGACAGGCCCTGCGCCAGTCCGGCGTCCTGGTTTAATTGAGGAAGCACTACGCATGAAGCGATTGGCCGGACTTTCCGCACTTGCCTTGATTATCTCCAGCACCAGTGGCTGCGGTTGGATCTGGGGCCCGGAAGGCTACTTCCGTGACCGCGGCAGCGATTACCTGGAAGCACAAGCAACCAAACCGATGCAATTGCCGCCGGACGTCAACGTCGCCAAGCGCCTCGATCCGTTGCTGCCGATTCCACGCAACGTCGCCGACGACACCACTAAAGGTGAGTACGTGGTGCCACGTCCGCAGCCGATCTCGGCCGTGGCGGACGCCAGCGACTACAGCTTGCAGAAGAGCGGTGATTCCCGCTGGATCGTGGCTCAGCGTCCACCTGCCGAAGTCTGGCCAGTGGCCGTGCAGTTCTTCCAGGACAACGGTTTCCGTATTGACGAGCAGCGCCCGCAGACCGGTGAATTCACCACGGCATGGCAGCAAGGCAACGAGCTGTCCGCCACGATGGCCAAACGCTTGCAGGCCGGCGGTGTTGCTGCTGACAGCGAAGCCCGCGTGCGTGTGCGCATCGAGCCAGGTGTGCAGCGCAACACCAGTGAAGTCTACGTCGTGAGCGCCGAGCGTCCTGCCGGCAGCACGGCCAATGTCGACTTCACCAACCGCTCGGTCAACACCGGCGTTGACTCGGCGCTGGTCGACGAAATGCTGGCCAGCATGAGCCGTATCTCCGAGAAGGGCGGTTCCGTTTCCCTGCTTGCCGCCCGTGATTACGACACCCCGAGCCGCGTCAGCCTCACCGAGGACGGCAGCGGCAACGTGGTGCTGAACCTGGGCGAAGACCTGGATCGTGCCTGGGCCAGCGTTGGTCGCGCCCTGGAGCAGGGCCCTTGGCGTGTTGAAGACATCAACCGCAGCCTGGGCCTCTACTACATCAACGTGGCTGAAAAGGCCGAGCGTAAAGACGACGAGCCTGGTTTCTTCGGCAAGCTGTTCGGCAGCCAGCCGACCAAGGAAGAAATCGAGACCCGCGCCGAGCGTTATCAGGTTCGCTTGAGCAAGGTTGGCGAGACCGTGCAGGTCACCGTCGAGAAGAACATCAACACCGTTGCGCCAGCTGAAACAGCGCGCAAAGTGTTGGGTGTGATTCAGGACAACCTGGGCTGATCCGATGCGTTTTGCTGTTCTCGGTAGCGGTAGCCAAGGGAACGGCACGCTGGTCGCCCACGACGACACGTACGTATTGGTGGATTGTGGTTTCTCGTTAAAAGAAACCGAGCGGCGCCTGCTGCGCCTGGGGGTTCACCCCGCGCAGCTGAGCGCGATTCTGGTGACCCACGAACATGCCGACCACGTGCATGGCGTGGGTTTGCTGTCTCGGCGCTACAATCTTCCGGTGTACCTGAGTCGCGGCACCTTGCGCGGGATGCGCAAACCCATTGAACCCGCAGGTTTCCTGGCTGGCGGTGAGCAATTGCAAATCGGCGCCTTGAGCATCGATGTGATCGCCGTGGCGCACGACGCCCAGGAGCCGACACAGTATGTATTCAGTGATGGCCAGCGGCGCTTCGGCGTGCTGACCGACCTGGGTTCCTACTGCGCGAAGGTGCTGGACGGTTACCGGAACCTCGATGCCTTGATGATCGAGTCCAACCACTGCCGAGACCTGCTGGCTCGCGGTCACTACCCCTACTTTCTCAAGCAGCGGGTGGGCGGCGAACTGGGACATTTGAACAACCATCAGGCGGCGTACCTGGTGTATGAGTTGGGCTGGCAAGACCTGCAACACCTGGTCCTGGCCCACCTGAGCAGCAAGAACAACCTGCCGACGCTTGCCCGGCAATGTTTTGTCGACACCCTCGGGTGCGACCCGGACTGGCTGCAACTGGCCGATCAAGATTCAGGGCTCGACTGGCGACATATCGCCTAGCCCACCTCACTCAAAGCGGAGCCCATCATGGAAAAACGTGAAGAACTCTACCGCGGCAAAGCCAAGTCGGTGTACAAGACCGACGACGCCAACCGCCTGATCCTGCTGTTTCGCAACGATACTTCGGCGTTCGACGGCAAGCGCATCGAACAACTTGATCGCAAAGGCATGGTGAACAACAAGTTCAACGCCTTCATCATGCAGAAACTCGAAGAGGCCGGTATTCCGACCCAATTCGACAAACTGCTGGGCGACAACGAGTGCCTGGTGAAGAAGCTGGACATGATCCCGGTCGAATGCGTCGTACGTAACTACGCCGCCGGCAGCCTGGTCAAGCGCCTGGGTGTGGAGGAGGGCCTCAAGCTCAATCCTTACACCTTCGAACTGTTCCTGAAAGACGACGCCAAGGGCGACCCGTTCATCAACGAGTCCCACGTCGTGGCATTCGGCTGGGGCACCGCTGAACAACTGGCCCGCATGAAAGAGTTGTCCCTCAAGGTCAACGACGTGCTGAACAAGCTGTTCGACGACGCCGGCCTGCTGCTGGTCGACTTCAAACTGGAATTCGGCGTATTCCACGACGGCTCCATCGTCCTGGGCGACGAATTCAGCCCGGACGGCTGCCGCCTGTGGGACAAGGACACCAAGAAGAAGATGGACAAAGACCGCTTCCGCCAAGGCCTCGGTGACGTTATCGAAGCCTACGAAGAAGTCGCCAATCGTCTCGGCGTACCGCTGTAATCGACGCAAGCATCTGATAGCACGGAAAAAAATCGCTTCGGCGCTTTGCTTTCCTGATTCACGCTGTTATGATGCGCGCCGTTGGAGAGATGCCAGAGTGGCCGAATGGGACGGATTCGAAATCCGTTGTACCTTCACCGGTACCTAGGGTTCGAATCCCTATCTCTCCGCCATTACACAGAACAAGCCCCGTAGCTGAATAAGCTACGGGGCTTTTTCGTTTCTGGCGTTTGCTTGGGCTGTTTGCCATTCGAAACTCGTACTACTCAACGGATGCACCTTTCTTCTGTGTTTCCACGATGCTGCCTACAGG
Organism: Pseudomonas sp. LG1E9; assembly: GCF_003290225.1. NCBI lineage: Bacteria > Pseudomonadati > Pseudomonadota > Gammaproteobacteria > Pseudomonadales > Pseudomonadaceae > Pseudomonas > Pseudomonas sp. LG1E9. The sequence goes on from NZ_CP029983.1 coordinate 2,366,844, forward strand.
TAGGGCGTTGTGGCCCCGCCAGCACTTCACTATCGTTTGGTTCGTGCGAGCCAGGCCCTACGTTCAGGGCTCTGGCTTCGTTGTCACGTGCGTCTCACCTCAAACGGCAAAGGAAATGCGTAATGAGCAAGAACACAAAACAAACCTCCGAAAAAATGGCGACCCTCGCAGCTGAAACCTTCGGTAATCCGAAGGCTTCAGCCATCGCCAAAAGTCTTGCCGCGTCAGCACTGGCCCAGAGTGGTACGGATAAGCAGACAAGTGCGGAGATGGAGGCGAAAGCTGGCAAGGCGCTTCACAGTGATAAGTACAGCGATGAGACGAAAGCCCTTGCCGCCTCGGTCCTCTCTCAATCCAATAAAGAGCGCAGAAGCTGAGCTAAGGCCCTCCGGCCAAAGAACTCTTTACTCATGGACCGCCTTACTTGGCTAAGGCTGTCCATTTTTCACTAGGAATGCCCATCAGTTTCCGTCCCGCCTAAAGTACTCCCCCACGCGGCCGAAACGCTGTCATACGATGTCGTATCCCTAATAAGAGTGCCCCCCTAAATGTCCCTTCGCAGCCTGTCCATCGCCCGCCGTGCGGGTTTGGGTTTTGCCTTGATTGCTTTGCTCGTGGCCCTGCTGGGTTTTTTCGCGCTGTCGAACATGGCAAGCATCCGTGCCAGTGCGGTGCAGGTGGAAAGTGGGCTGGTGCCGAAGATGCGGCTGGTGGCTGACATTCGCGAGATTATGTTGCGCATTCGTACGATTTCTTTGCGGATGGCGTTGGACCCCAGCCCTACGAGCCTCCCGCAATACCGCAGTCAGATGGACACCCGCAGCCAGGACCTGACGAAACGGCTGGCCGACCTCGATAAGGTGATCGACACGCCTGAGGTGCGCACGCTCTATGACCAGTTCCAGGTTTCGCTGCGCCAGTACCAACAGGGCTTGGCGCAGTCGTTCATCCTTGCCGATAAACAGCAGGGCGCCGAACTCAACAAGCTGCTGCTGGTGGACATGAAAACTGTGGTCGATGGCTCCGGCGCCCAGCTCAACGCACTCGCCGACTACTACAACGCCCAGATCAACCAACAGGGGCAGGCGGCCGAGTCGCAGTACAGTCGTTCGCGCACCATGGTGTTTGGCTTCGTGATCCTGGCGGGCCTGAGCACGGTGGCCCTGGCCTGGCTCCTCACGCGTAGCATTGTCGGTCCGTTGGGGCAGGCCATGCGCGCAGCCGAAAACGTGGCCCGAGGCGACCTGACCCAGACGGTGGAGGTCAGTGGAAACGACGAGGTAACCCGCCTGCTCGTAGCCCTGCACTCCATGCAAGGCAGCTTGCGCAGCACCTTGCAACTGATCCGGCAGTCGGCGGCACAGATGGCGGCCTCTGCCACTGACCTCAACGGCATTACCGACCAGAGCAGCCGCAGCCTGCAACAGCAGACGGCTGAGATCGAGCAGGCGGCGACGGCGGTCAATGAAATGACTTCGGCCGCTGAAGAAGTCGCGCGCAATGCGGTATCCACCTCCGAATCCACCCGCCTGTCCAATGAAACCGCGCGTGAAGGTCAGCACCGCGTCGGTGAAACGGTCGGCGCGATTCAGGCCCTGAGCAGCAATATCGGCGAGACTTCGACCCTGGTGCAGAACCTGGCTGAGCAATCGCGGGACATCGGCAAAGTGCTCGATGTGATTCGTTCCATCGCCGAGCAGACCAACCTGCTGGCACTTAACGCCGCCATCGAGGCGGCGCGGGCCGGTGAGTCCGGGCGTGGCTTCGCGGTGGTCGCCGATGAGGTTCGTGCATTGGCCCATCGCACCCAGCAATCGACCCTTGAAATCGATCAGATGGTCACTGCCATGCGCACCGGCTCCAACGATGCATTGACCTCGATGCAGTCGAGCTCCCAGCGCGCCGCCGACACCCTGACCCTGGCCGAAGGGGCGGGTGGCGCCTTGAGTCAGATCACCAACTCCATCGACCAGATTCACCAACGCAACCTGGTCATCGCCAGCGCTGCCGAGGAGCAAGCCCAGGTGGCCAAGGAAGTGGACCGCAATATCGTCAATATCCGCGACCTGTCGGCGCAATCGTCTTCCGGCGCCGGGCAGATCAACGGCTCAAGCCAGGAGCTGGCGCGGTTGGCGGTGGCGCTCAACGACGCGGTCGCACGGTTTCAGTTGTAGTGAGGTCAGGTTGAGGGCGTGCAGCCTACGCAGGTGCGTTTTTTTTCAATGCGCGTGGGCCATGCGCTAACGCATTCGTAAGATAATGCCGGTCAAATCGACCACACTGGCGACTCCCGTGATCATCAACTTCGACCTCAACGACCTCCAAGCCTTCCGCGCCGTGGTGGACAAGGGCAGTTTTCGCGGCGCCGCCGAGGCCATCCGTATCTCGCAACCGGCCCTCAGCCGACGCATCGAAAAACTCGAATCCGCCCTCGACGTGAAGCTGTTCGAACGCACCACGCGGCGGGTCAGCCTGACCATGGTGGGCCGTGCCTTCCTGCCGCAAGTCGAGCGCATGCTCGACGATCTCGACATCGCGCTGATGGGCATCAGTAACGTCGCGTCCACGCGCATGGGCAATGTCACCATCGCCTGCGTGCCCTCGACCGCGTACTACTTCATGCCCCATGTGATCTCCGAATTCCACAAACTGTATCCGAAGATTCGCCTGCGGGTGCTGGACGCCAGTGCTGGCGAAGTGTGCCAGGCGGTGGAAAGTGGCGAGGCGGATTTTGGCGTGAGTTTCAGCGGCAGCCTGGCCGATGAAGTGGAATTCGAATTGCTGTTGCAGGAGCGCTACGTGTTGGCCTGTCGGCGTGATCATCCGTTGGCAGAACGGGACAGCGTGACCTGGGCCGAAGCCTACGAGCACGACTACATCACCGTGGACAAGACCTCGGGCAACCGCTTCCTGTTGGACCAGGCCTTGCGCGGCGTGCGAGTGAAGAAGCCGAGTATCTGCGAGACGCACCACGTGACCACCATGATTGGTCTGGTGGAAGCGGGGTTGGGCGTGGCGATGGTGCCATCGATTGCGATGCCGGCGTGCGAACACCCGATTCTGGTCAGTGTGCCGCTGGTAGAGCCGCAGGTGATGCGCAATGTTGGCTTGATCAAACGCCGCGGGCGGACATTGCCGCCGGCGGCGCTGGAGTTGGAGCGGTTGGTGCGGGAGATGCCGTTTCGGTCAGCGTGACACCGAGTCCAGGCCGGTGGATTGCACCACCGGTTGCGCCTCGGGCGACGCCAGGTACTTCAGCAGCGCCTTGGCCTGCGCGGGGTGTTCGGCGTTCACCGGAATGCCTGCGGCAAAGCGCGTTACTGATTGCACGTCTTCGGGGATTTTTCCCACATAGGTCACGCCGGCTACCGGTAACAATTCTGCTACCTGCTGTAGACCCACTTCGTAGTCACCTTTGGCCACCTGTTCAGCCACCGGGATGCGTTCGATCATCGTGCCCTTGGCCGGCATGCCGAGCTTCTTGAACAGCTCTTTCTCAACATACACACCGCTGGCACTGTCCGAGTAGGCCACTGATTTGGCCTTGCTCAGCACCGCTTTCAATTCTGCGTCGGTGCTGATGGCGGGTTTCGCCGCGCCTGCCTTCACCACCAGGCCGATGCGCGAGTCTGCCAGTTCCACGCGGGACGCCGGATCGACCTTGCCTTGTTTGATCAAGTCATCCAGTGCGTAGCCGACCATGATCACCACATCGGCGTGTTCGCCCCGGGCCAGGCGATTGGGAATCGCTTCCGGCGCCTTGCCCATGGACGGGCCGAGAATGGTATCGAGGGTGTCACCGCTGCGCTGGGCATACTGCGGGCCGAGCAATTTATAGGCGGCGGTGAAACCACCGGAGGTCATCACCTTGAGCTCCTCGGCCTGGGCCGTCAGCGCCAGCGCGCCAAGGGCCAGGCCCGCCAGGGTCTTGAACAGAGGCTGCATCATGCCGCCCCCTGCATCACTTGCCCGCGCGTGTTGGCGCGGCGGTACAACGCCAGGGTCGAACACAGCGCACACACTGCCGCAAACATCATCCAGTAGGCCGGCGAAGCCTTGTCTTCGGTGATGTGGATGAACCAGGTGGAGATCGCCGGGGTAAAGCCACCGAAGATCGCGGTTGCCAGGCTATAGGCCAGCGAGAAGCCCGCCACGCGCACTTCCACCGGCATGATTTCGGTCAGCGCCGGGATCATCGCGCCGTTGTACATGCCATAGAGGAAGGAGAACCACAGCAGGGTCTCCAGCATATGGCCGAAGCTCGGTGCATTTACCACGTAGGACAGAGCTGGATACGCGGTAAGAACCGTCAGCGCAGTCATGGCGATCAGTACCGGCTTGCGGCCAAAGCGATCACTCAAGGTGCCGCCGATGGGCAGCCAGACAAAGTTCGACACCGCCACCAACAAGGTCACCAGCAGGGCATCCGACGTGCTCAATTGCAGCACGGTCTTGCCGAAGGTCGGCGCGTACACGGTGATCAGGTAGAACGCGGTGGTGGTCATGGCCACCATCAGCATGCCGCCGATCACGACGGTCCAGTTTTTTACCAGGGTGGCCAGCACTTCGCGCATGGTCGGGCGATGCTTGCGGTTGGCGAACTCTTCGGTTTCCTGCAGGTTGCGACGCAGCACAAAGATAAACGGGATGATCACGCAACCGACGGCAAACGGAATGCGCCAGCCCCAGTCGGCAACCACCGCCGGTTCCATCCACACGTTCAGGCCGTAACCCAGCGCAGCGGCGACCACGATCGAGATCTGTTGGCTGCCCGACTGCCAACTGGTGTAGAAGCCTTTGCGGCCGGGTGTGGCCATCTCGGACAAGTACACCGACACGCCGCCCAGTTCCGCACCGGCCGAGAAGCCTTGCAGCAAGCGCCCAAGCAACACCAGCAGCGGAGCCCACAGGCCAATGGTGTGATAACCCGGCACCAGCACGATCAGCAGCGTGCCGCTGGCCATAATCGACAGAGTTACGATCAGCCCTTTGCGGCGACCCACGTCGTCGATATAGGCACCCAGAATGATCGCGCCGAGGGGGCGCATCAGGAACCCTGCGCCGAACACGGCGAAGGTCATCATTAATGACGCAAACTCATTAGCGGCCGGGAAGAACGCCGCCGCGATGTAGGTGGCGTAGAAGCCGAACAGAAAGAAGTCGAACTGTTCGAGGAAGTTGCCCGAAGTAACGCGAAATACCGCGCCAATTTTCGAGCTGGCAGCGTCGGGCCGGGAAGGGCTAGTCATGGTTTTGTGTCTCCAGCGTTCTTTTTAAAGTGCTTGTTTCGCTTAAGACTGAGGATAGTGGCTGACACATTTAGAAATGATAAGTGAAAGATTTGGATTTATTGATGCGTTCAAGTTATCAATCAGAAAATGCTGAAGCGTTTTGTGTGGCTGTCACTGTGGCGACGGAGCACCCCACGATGCGCATAGACGCCGCACGCCGCGCTTTCTACACTGCGACCTGTCTTGGGGAAAGGGCAGGCGCCGATGAATCGCAATGAATTACGCAAGGCCGACATCAATCTGATGGTGGTCTTCGAAGCACTGATGCTGGAGCGCAATGTGACGCGGGTTGCCGAGAAGCTGTTTCTCGGCCAGCCGACCATCAGTTCGGCCCTCAACCGCCTGCGTACCTTGTTCAACGACCCGTTGTTCATTCGTGTCGGCCATCGCATGGAGCCCACCGCGCGCGCCGAGGAAATCATCCAGCATTTGTCGCCGGCCCTGGATTCGTTGTCGTCGGCCTTGAGCCTGACCCACGATTTCGACCCGTCCATCAGCACCATGACCTTTCGTATCGGGCTGTCCGATGATGTCGAGTTCGGTCTGTTGCCGCCGCTGCTGCGCGCGTTGCGCCAGGAGGCGCCGCAAGTGGTGTTCGTGGTGCAGCATGTGGATTACTGGCGCATTCCCGACCTGCTCGCGTCCGGCGACATCACCGTAGGCATTACCCAAACCCGTGGCCTGCCGGCGAATGCCAAGCGCAAGTTGCTGCGCCATATCCGCCCGCGACTGCTGCGCGCCGATGCCTCGGACACGCCGCTGACCCTCGATGAATATTGCTCACGACCCCATGTGCTGGTGTCCCACACCGCCAACGTGTCAGGGTTTGCCGATGAGTGGCTGGCCGAGATCGGCCGCAAGCGCCACGTGGTGCTGTCGGTGCCGCAATACAGCGCGTTGCCTGCCTTGCTGGCCGGCACCGACCTGATCGCCAGCCTGCCGGACTACACCGCCGAAGCCATGGCGGTGTCGGGCAATCTGTTTTGTGAGCCGTTTCCGTTCGAGACGCCGACGCTGGATTTGTCCATGGTCTGGCTCAGCCACGTCGACACCGACCCGGCCGAGCGTTGGGTGCGCTCGCGACTGGAGGCATTCATGAGCGATAGAGGCTTGGGCACCAAGGCCTGACGCGATATATTCAAGAATCTTCCTACAACAAGCTCGGAGCAACCCATGCCACACCTGCACCTGGAATACACCGCCAACCTGACAGACCTGGCCGTCGATAAAACCCTGTTGCGGCTCAACAATGTGCTGATGGCGTCCGGTCAGTTCGGCTCCGAGTTCGATATCAAAAGCCGTGCGGTGAAGCTTGAGAGTTTTCAGGTGGGCACTTCCCTCAATCCGCGTGGCTTTATCGCGGTGAAGCTGTCGCTGCTCAGTGGGCGGTCACCGCAGGTCAAGCAGCAGTTGTCGCAAAGCCTGCTGGCGGCGTTGCAGGATCTCGGCGATTGGCCAGCGGCTTTACAGGTTCAACTGAGCGTCCAGTTGGTGGATATGGACCGTGATTCCTACAGCAAAGCCGCCATCGGCTGACACCCTTGCGCAGGGCTTAGAGTAATCCTTGGTCTGCGCAGACCTTCACCACCTGCTCGCGAAACCAGGTATTGGCACTGTCCTGTTCACTGGTTTCGTTCCACTGCATGTCCAGGGTGAACCCCGGCAACCCGTTGGGCGCCTCGCAATGGCCGAACACCGCCGCTGGCGCCAACAGCTTTTGCACGCGGCGCGGCAGGGTGACGATAAAGTCGGTGCCGGTGATCATCTTCAAGGCGGCGCTGTAGCTGTTGGCCCGGGCAACCACATGACGCTTGTGGGCCTGGCGCGCCAGCCAGCCGTCGATCATGTTGGTGTCGGAGGTCCACGGCGTGGGGAACACGTGGCGTCGTTCGACGAAGGATTGCAGGCTGAATGCCGGCTCCCTGGGCGCCGAGCGTTTATCGAAGACGCACACCAGGTCGTCCTCCAGCAGCATCTGGGTCTTGAAGTCTTTGTGGGCGCGATGAAAGTGCGGGCCGAAGCAGATCACCAGGTCCAGGCGGCCTTCGCGCAGGTCATCGGCGGGGATCTGGGTTTCCAGCTTCTGCACATTGACGATCACCGGCAGGTCAGCACGGTCGAAGCTTTTCAGCAGGCGCGGCAGGATCAACTGTTCGAAGTATTCCGGTGCACAGACGTTGAAGGTCACCGCCTTCTGGGTCGGGTCGAAGGCCTGGCCACCGGCGTGGCACAGGTTGATGCTTTCGAGGATTTTCTGCACATGGCCGTACATGGTGGTGGCCTTGTACGTAGGACGCATGCCCGCCCGGGTGTTGATAAACAGCTCGTCTTCAAAGCTGGTGCGCAACTTCTTCAGGCTGTAGCTCACGGTGGACTGGCTGACGAACAGCGTTTCGGACACCTCGGTAACGCTGCTCTGGTCGTAGACGGCGATAAACACCATCAAGTCCTGCATATCGAGTTTTCTGAGCAAGTTACTGTTTAACATCGGTTTCGTCCGTAAACCCTTTGTACCGAATTCAGTACAAGACAGCGCAAAAGCTTAACGGAACGTACGTGCCAATAGAAAGCTCTGTAGGGCGTTTCTATGTTTGCCGTGGGACAAATAATGTTTGCAACACGACCTCAGCGGATATGGTGCGCGTAGTGCCTTGGGTTGAAGCGCGTGACGATCAGCAGCATCAGTACAACCACCGCTGTCAGCGACCACCAGGCCCATTCGAAACTGCCCAATTGGTCACGAATCATCCCGGCGATCAGCGGCGACAAGCCTGCAATCAGGTAGCCGATGCCCTGCACGAAGGCCGTGAGGCCGCCGGCACGGCGCGGGTTGTCCAGGTGATCGAGGGACAGGATCAGGCTCATGGGGAACAGGCCGCCGATGCCCAGGCCGAGCAGGCACGGCCACAGCAAACTCAGGGCTTGCGGGCTGAGAATCAGGCCGCAGAAACCGATGACGATCAGCACCAGCAACACCGCCACCACGCCGCGTTTATCCCGGCGACGGTTGGCGATGGCGGGTGTGATCAGGCCGGAGACCACTTCCATGGCCGTCAGGAAGCCCAGCAGCAGCCCGGCGTTCTGCTCGCTCCAGCCTTGCTCCACGTAGTACGGCGCCAGCCACGCAAGAACACAGGTGTAGGACGCGGTGCCCAGGCCAAAAAAGATCGCCAGCAACCAGGCACGACGGTTGCCAAAAAATGACGCCTGCGGGCCGGAACCGGCCTGGGGCAATGGCGGCATAGTTGAGCGCTGGGCGAGCCAGAACATCAGGGCGAGCAACGCCAGCACGGCCCAGATCGCCAGGCCGATACGCCAGCTGCCGGTGCGCATTTGCACGAAAGGGGAAAACGAAGCCGCCAGCGCCGCGCCGCCCATGATGGCGGTGACGTACAGGCCCATGAACAGTGACACGTTATCGCTGAAGCGCGACTTGATCAGCGCTGGCATCAACGCCTGGATCATTGCAATACCGACCCCCGCTGCAATGGCGCTGACGATCAGCTCCAGCGCCGAATCCAGAAACAGCCGCGACAGCGTCGCCACGCCAATTACCAGCAGTGACAGCACAATGCTGCGGTGCTCGCCGAAACGCTTGGCCAGGCCCATGCCTAGGAACATCGCCAGGCCCATGGCCATGACCGGCAGCATGGTCAACAACGCCGCGCTGCTGAAACTCAACGGCACATCGCCACGAATCGACGACAACAATGGCCCCACGGCCGCCATCGACGGGCGCAGGTTAAGGGCGACCAGCACCACGCTGATCATCAGCCAAACGGCGGTGGTGGGTTTTGCCTGAACGTTTTCCATGGGCCGACCTTGAGTGAACAAGGGCGAATCAGGCCACGCATGGAGGCGGGGGGCAAATGAGAAAGTCGCAGGGAGTATCTAAAAAATGCATTTCCCACAAACACCGCAAATCGAGATGTGGGAGGGGGCTTGCCCCCGATAGCCGTGTTTCAGTCTAAGCATCTGTAACTGATCCACCGCTATCGGGGCATGGGTATCTACACAACTCTCAAAGGCTTATACATAACGCTGTGGTGAGCGGGCTTGTCCCGCGCTGGGCTGCGCAGCAGCCCCAAAACCAGGCAACTTGGTTTTTCTGAAAAAACGCGGTGGCTTTGATGGGGCTGCTTCGCAGCCTAGCGCGGGACAAGCCCGCTCACCACAACAGCCGAGTTGCCATAGATTCAGCATCCACGGGAAGTTGTGTAGATACCTATGGCTATCGGGGGCGAGCCCCCTCCCACATGGGTCGAAGCGGTGTCAATTAGACCGAATCACATGCTTGATCTCCTGGAACGCCGCCAACCCCCACGGCCCCAACTCGCGGCCGATGCTGCTCTGCTTGTAGCCGCCCCACGCGGTCTGCGGGAAGATCACTTGCGGTGCGTTGATCCACACCAGCCCGGCCTGCAAGGCATTCGCCACGCGTTCGGCGGTCCCGGCGTCGGCGCTGACCACACTGGCCACCAGGCCGAAATCGCTGTCGTTGGCCAGGGCAATCGCCTCATCCTCAGTCGCGAAACGTCGTACACACAGCACCGGGCCGAAGATTTCCTCGTTCCATAACGCGCTGTCCAGCGGCACCTCGGTGAACACGGTCGGGCGGATGAAAAAACCTGTCGCCAGAGCTGCCGGACGTTCACCGCCGCACAGCAATCGCGCGCCGTCCTCGATGCCACGCTGGATATGCGCCTGTACCCGTTGATACTGCGCGCGGTTGATCAGCGCGCCCATTTCCACGTCCTCGGCAAACGGGTCCGCCACGTGAATCCCTTCAGCCCGCACCTGCAGGCGTTGCAGGAATTCATCCGCCAGGCTGTCGGCCACCAGTACGCGACTTGTCGCGGAACACATTTGCCCGGCATTGAAAAATCCACCGCCACACGCCAGTTCTACCGCCAAGTCCAGATCAGCATCCGCCAGCACCAGCAACGAAGATTTTCCGCCCAGTTCCAGGCTGACGCCCTTGATGGTTTCGGCGGCGCGTTGCATCACCTGCACGCCCACTGCATTGCTGCCGGTGAAGGAAATCTTCGCCACGCGACGGTCCGCTGCCAGTGGCGCCCCGACCGCCAGGCCCGTGCCGCAGACCAGGTTGAACACGCCGGCGGGCAGCCCGGAATAGGCGATGATCCGCGCCAATTGCAGCTCCGCCAGCGGCGTGACTTCCGAGGGTTTAAGCACCACGCAGCAGCCGGCGGCGAGGGCGGGGGCGAGTTTCCAGGCGGTGGTTACCATGGGGAAATTCCACGGCACGATCAGCCCCACCACGCCACAGGGTTCACGGCGCAGGCGAGCGCTGAAATCATCGCCGGGCAGCGCCACCGGGCGGTCTTGCCCGGCGTCCAGGTCCTCGGCGACAGCTGCGTAGTACTCGAAGGTGGCAATCACGTCGTCCACATCGATGCCGGCCTCAAACAGCGGCTTGCCGTTGTTGCGCGACTGCAGGTGCATCAACGGTTCGCGCTGTTCGCGCACGCCCTGGGCGATGTTGCGCAACAGGGCACCGCGTTCGTGGCCGGTGGTTTTTGACCACTCGGTAAACGCCCGGCTGGCGGCGTCGACGGCCTGGGTCACGGCAACACTGTCGCCTGCGCTGACCTCGGCCAAGCGGGTTTCGGTCGCCGGGTTGATCACCTCCAGCACGTCATGGCCTGCACGCCATTCGCCGTCGATATACACACCGTTTATGACTGCGTTCATACCGCGACCTCCTTCATCCAAAGCCCCTGGTCGATTTCAATCAGCGTCGGCCCTTGGCGCTCAGCGGCGGCCAGCAGTGCGCTGTGCAAAGATCCGACGCCCTGGATGCGTTCAGCCGCGCAACCCAGGGCCTTGGCCACGCCGATAAAGTCCGGCGTGTAGATGTCTACGCCGACCGGCTCGATGGCGCGGTTGAGCATGTATTTCTTGATCTCCTCATAGCCCTGGTTATTCCACAGCAACACGATGATCGGCGTGCGGGCTTCCACCGCGCTGGCCAGTTCCGGCAGGCTGAACTGCAGGCCGCCGTCGCCGATCAGGCACACCACCGGTTGCCCATCGCCGCGCCCCAGCCAGGCGCCGATGGCGGCGGGCAAGGCGTATCCCAAGGTGCCGTAGCCGGTGGAGGAGTTGAACCAGCGGCGCGGGTGGTCGAGGTTGAGGGTCAGGTTGCCGCTGTACACCGGTTGGGTAGAGTCGCCGACCATGACGACGCCGGGCAGTGTCTCCAGGACCGTGTTGAGCAACAGGGTTTGCGCGCGGGTCGCGGCGTCCCAGGTGGGCGTCAGTTCAGCCCACAAACGGGCGACGCGCTCGCCGCCCCAACTGCTGCAGCGCGGCGGTAACGATGTGCTGTCCAACTCGGCCAGCAAGGCTTCGGCGGCGATTTGCGCATCGGCGACCAATGCAACTTGAGGGGGGTAGTTGCGCACGGTCTGGTCGGGGTCGATGTCGATGCGCAGCAGCGCGCCGGGAATGTCAAAGCCGCCGGCGAAGGTCACGTCGTAATCGGTTTCCCCAAGCTCCGTGCCGATGGCCAGCACCACGTCGGCTTCGGCGACCAATGCGCGGGTGGCGACCAAGGTCTGGGTCGAGCCGATCAGCAACGGGTGCGCGGCGGGCAGCAGGCCTTTGGCGTTGATGGTCAGCGCCACTGGCGCGCCGAGGGTTTCGGCGAGGCGGGTCAACGCGCAGGCGGCATCGATGGCGCCGCCTCCGGCGAGAATCAGCGGACGCTTGGCGCAGGCCAGTAACTGAGCCATCTGTTTGATCGCCGCAGGTGCGGCACCCGCACGCGCCACGTTGATCGGCTCGCTGCCCAGCAGGGCGTCGGCGTTTTCCACCAGTACATCCAACGGGATCTCGATATGCACCGGGCGCGGCCGCCCGGCCTGGAACAGCGCAAACGCCCTTGCCAGCACACCTGGCAACTCCGCCGCCGACATCAAGGTATGGGAGAACGCCGCCACGCCCGCGATCATCGCGCTCTGGTTCGGCAGTTCATGCAACTTGCCACGCCCGCCGCCCAACTGGCTGCGTGATTGCACGCTGGAAATCACCAGCATCGGGATCGAGTCGGCGTAAGCCTGGCCCATGGCCGTGGTGATGTTGGTCATGCCGGGGCCGGTGATGATGAAACACACGCCGGGCTTGCCGCGGGTACGCGCATAGCCGTCGGCCATGAACCCGGCGCCTTGCTCGTGGCGCGGGGTGACGTGACGGATGCTGGAACGGGCCAGGCCACGATACAGTTCCACGGTGTGCACGCCGGGGATGCCAAACACCTGGTCCACGCCGTAGCCTTCGAGGAGGTTGACCAACACTTCGCCGCAGGTCGCCATACAGGTCGCTCTTGTTATGGATTCGAGGCGGTATTGGAACGGCTGGCCCATAGCGGCAACAATCGATTAAAAGTCATACTAGCCATGTCCTCACGTCATGGCTGAACTCGATGAAACGCCTTCCACCGCTGCCCGCGCTGCACACCTTCTGGGTCACGGCCCAGTGCTGCAATTTCACCCGCGCAGCCGAGCAACTGCACATTACCCAGGGCGCGGTGAGCCGGCAGATCGCCGGGCTGGAAAGCCACTTGGGTTACGCCCTGTTCCAGCGTCAGGCGCGGGGCTTGAGCCTGACCGAAGAGGGGCGCGAATGGTCACTGCGGGCGCAGCAGGTGTTTGGCTTGCTCGGTGACGCCGTGGAGCAGATCGGCAATCGCCGCCAGACCTTGCAGCTCAAGGCGTCCACCTGCGTGATGCGCTGGTTGCTGCCGCGCTTGATGCAGTGGCAAAAGGAGCGTCCGGACGTGCCGGTGGAGCTCACCACCACCGTGGCCTACACCGTGGATTTTCGCCGCGAGCAGTTCGACGCAGCGGTGATCTACGCGCCCGCCGCCGAGCAGTCCGCCGAGGCGCGGCATTTGTTCGACGAGCAACTCACGCCAGTCTGCGCGCCGGGTTTACTGACGGGCTTGCACGCACCGCAGGGTTTGCAGCAACAGGTGCTGCTGCATCCCACGCGGGATGAGCGGGATTGGGCGTTATGGTTGAAGGCGGCGAATACCCATGTGAGCAATCTGAGCCAGGGTCATCATTTCGAAACGCTGGACTTGGCAATGACGGTGGCCTCCCAGGGTTCCGGGGTGGCGATTGGCGATAGCGCGTTGATTGGCGAGGACGTGAAGGCGGGACGGTTGGTCATGCCGTTCGCACTGCGGGTGTCGACGGGGATGGGGTATTACCTGGTGTATCCGCCGGGGACGAAGCCGTCGACCGGGCTTGAAGCGCTGATGGATTGGTTGGTGAGCCAGGCGCAATTTCCAGAGCATTGAAGGGTAAATGTGGGAGGGGGCTTGCCCCCGATAGCGATGTGTCAGTCAAAGATGCTCCAACTGAACCACCGCTATCGGGGGCAAGCCCCCTCCCACATTTCTTGACCTAGTTGTGTCAGTAACCGACGGTGAAGCGCTGGCGCGAATGTTTTGGCGTTTCTACTTCGTCGATTAGTGCAATCGCATAGTCGGAGAAGCTGATCCAGCTTCTTCCTTTCTCACTTATGAGCAAGTGGTCTTGCCCCAACCTGAAGTCGCCAGTGCGGAGATCTTCAACGAACTCCGCAGAGGGCGAGAGAAAGGACCAATCCAACTCCTTTTCTTGACGCAGTTTGTCGAGAAACACACTGCCAGCACTTGCTTCAGCCCGATATTCCTCAGGGAATCCGGCGCTGTCGATGACGCGCTCTCCCGTCGGCAACAACAACGAGCCAGCGCCTCCCACTACCAATAGGCGCTTCACACCGGCGTTCTTCACCGGACCGATCAACGCCTCGGCTGGCACGGTCGCGAAGTGTGCGGCACTGATTACCACATCACTTCCACTGACAGCTTTTTGCAGCTCGTCAGCATTCAAGGCATCAGCTTTTTTGACGGTCACACCTGGCTTCACATCGATGGATTCGGTATTGCGCGCGATAGCCACCACGCTGTGCCCACGACGCAACGCTTCTTCCAGCAATTGACTGCCGGCACGGCCTGTGGCCCCAATGATTGCGATCTTGCTCATGACGTTCTCCAGTACGGTTAAGGTGTGAGAGGTTTCACCACTTCATTTCGCCCTTGGCAACTTTTGCACTCAGCTCCAGGGAGCTTTCGTCGGCCAGGGTGGGGTAACGCGTTTTCATGGCTACGATGAGGGCGGCGGAGTCTTTGGCCTTGGCCGTTTCTACGTCGAAGGCCTTGATGTAGTCAGCAGTAAATTTGACCGAAGCCAGGGACGGCGTACCCAGGTAGTGACCCGGAATCACGGTGCGCGGTTTCAGGTTTTCGATGCGTTGCAGGGTGGCCAGCCAGTCCTTGTGGGATTGCGCGCCCTGGGTGTCGGCCATCCACAGGTGAATGTTTTCGGCGACCACGACGCCACCAACCACGGCCTTGATCGACGGGATCCATACAAAGCTGCGATCCGGCTGCGGGCCGTCCAGGCCGATCACCTCCAACTGCTTACCTTCCAGCGTCAGGCTGTGGCCTTGCAGCACCTGCGGCACGATGGTTTTAGCCGGTTTGTCGGCGCCCATTTTCGGGCCCCAGAACTCAAGTTTGCCGGCCACGGTGGCGTTGATATGGTCGACCACCGGTTGTGGCGCGAGCACTTTGGCCTCCGGGAACGCAGCCGTCAGGGTGTCGAGGCCGAAGTAGTAATCCGGGTCGCCATGGCTGATGTAGATGGTGGTCAGGTGTTTGCCGCTGGCGCGGATCTTCTGTACCAGTTGCTCGGCCTGGCCTTTGCCGAATTGTGCGTCCACCAGGATCGCGTCTTTGGCGCCGCTGACCAGCACCGAGGTCACTGGGAAAATCGCCGCTTCGCCAGGGTTGTACACATCGAGGGTCAGGTCGGCCGCCGACGCATGGGCGGCAAATGCCAGGGCGGCGGTGGCCAGAGTCAAGCGCTTGAGGGTTGAGAACATCGGACAGCTCCAGCAATCGGTTCAAAGGATGCACAGAGCTTAGTTGCACCAAACGGGACTAAAAATGCGATGCTGGAACATAGTTTGTTTCTGAAATCGGGCAAATCATGGATCGTCTTCAAGCAATGCGCGTGTTTGTCACCGTGGTGGACCTGGGCAGCCAGTCTGCCGCCGCCGACCACCTGGACCTGTCGCGCCCGGTCGTCTCACGTTACCTGGCCGAGCTGGAAGACTGGGTTGGTGCGCGTCTGATGCACCGCACTACGCGCAAACTCAGCCTCACGGCGGCAGGCAGCGAAACCCTGCCGCGCTGCCGACAATTGCTGGAGTTGTGCGGCGACATGCAGGCCGCCGTCAGCGAACCGGATGACGCGCCCCGTGGCCTGCTGCGCCTGAGTGTCAGCACCTCGTTCGGCCAGGCGCAATTGGCCGAGGCCATTGCCGAGTACGTCAAGCGCTACCCCTTGGTCACTGTCGACCTGCAGATGCTCGACCGCACGGTGAACCTGGTGGATGAACGCATCGACCTGGCCATCCGCACCAGTAATGATCTGGACCCGAACCTGATCGCACGGCGCCTGACGGTCTGTCGCTCGGTGGTCTGCGCCACCCCGGCGTACCTGCGCGAGCTTCCGGCCCCGCAAAAAGTCGAAGACCTGGCCCGGCACAACTGCCTGACCCACTCGTACTTCGGCAAAAACCTGTGGCATTTCGAGGAGCACGGCGAGCACGTGTCGGTGCCAGTGCACGGCAATATCACGGCCAACGAGGCCAGCACGCTGTTACGCCTGACGCTGGCCGGCGCCGGGGTGGCAATGCTGCCCAGTTACCAGGCCGGCGATCACATCCGCCGTGGCGAACTGGTGCGCCTGCTGCCCCACGCCGAGCCTCGGCAGATGAATATCTACGCGGTCTACGCCTCACGCAAACACATGCCGTCGGCGCTGCGCAGCCTGCTGGATTTCCTGGTATTGAGATTCCCTGAAGAGCCGGCGTGGGACGTCGGTCTGTAAGGCGACATAAGCCTGTTGAATGTCGTCCAATAATGGCAACTCGCCCTGGCTGGCCTATGCTTTAAACAGCACCGTGTGGATCCGTCCAGAGGTCTGTGCCATGAGCATTAAAACCAGAAAATACCTGATGATTGTTACGCTCTGCGCCTTGGCCAGTGCGCTGTACGGGACTGCCGCCTACCGCGTCGAACAGACCCGCATGCAGCCGACCTTTGCGATCAGCTGCCATCAGGACCAATGCGTGCCCCACACCGGCAGTTTCAGCGCGCTCAGGTAGCCGGCGATTCGGCTTTGAGTTGCTCGCGAAACGCCTTGGGTGAGAACCCGACCCGTCGGCGAAACAGCCGAGAGAAGTTGGTCGGGTCGGAGAACCCCAGCACCTCCGACATTTCATTGATGGTCATGCTGGTGTAAGTCAGCAGGCGCTTGGCCTCCAGCAATTGGCGGTCATGCATGATCTGCAACGCAGGCTGCCCACCCAGTTCCCGACATGTCCCATTCAAGTGTGAGACCGAGATACCCAGCTTGTGGGCCAGATCCTCAATCTTCGGGTGTTCCCGATAGTGCTGTTCGACCAATTGGGTAAACCGCCGGAAATACTCGCGGCCCCTTGGCGCGCGCGGATGGCGGCGCTGGATGGCCTGGCGGCTGACCCACACCAGCAGCACGCTGACCAGGGCGTGCATCATCATGTCCCGGGCCGGTTGGTCGTCGGCGTATTCGTCCTGCAGGCGGGCGAACTGGGCGTTGAGGTAGTCACTGTCCTTGCCGGCCGGGTAACTTCCCAAGGTTTGCAAACCGCCCGCCGTGGCACCCAGTTGTGCCTGCAAGTGGCTCACCAGTGGCGCTGAGAGTGTCACCACATACCCTTCGACATCTTCGGCAAAACGAAAGCCATGCACGCACAACGGCGGCAATACCTGCAGCGTGGCTTCGTTGAGCGTGGTGCGCTGGCCTTCGATTTCCAGTTGGGCCTGGCCCTTGTGCACATACAGCAGCTGGCACAGATCCGCGTGCCGGTGGGGTTGGATTTCCCACTGGTATTCCCGACTGCGCCGGGAAATGGTTTCGCAGTGCAACAAATCGGGGGTCGGCCATTGCTGGTTTTCCCCGTAAAGCTTGAAGACCGGAATCGCAGTGTCTGTCATGGTTTCAATCCGATACTCAGGACGGTTGTGCGGTAATCGCCCAAATTGGCAAAAAGCGCAGGGTTTGTCGCAGTTTTCACCTTCTTATGCCGTTCACTCAAGTGAAAAATGTCAGCCATAAGATCAATGACAACTCTTTCACTTGATCCGTTCGAGTGGAACTTGCGGGCGATAAAAATAATGAAAACGCTGAAAACCCAAGTCGCCATTATCGGCGCCGGTCCTTCTGGACTGTTGCTCGGCCAGCTGCTGCACAATGCCGGCATCGAGACCCTTATCCTAGAGCGCCAGAGCGCCGATTATGTGCAAGGCCGCATTCGCGCCGGGGTGCTGGAGCAAGGCATGGTCGACCTGCTGCGCCAGGCGGGTGTCAGCCAACGCATGGATGCCGAAGGCCTGGTGCATGACGGCTTTGAGTTGGCGCTGGACGGGCATCTCACCCACATCGATCTCAAGGCCCTGACCGGCGGCCAATCGGTGATGATCTACGGCCAGACCGAAGTCACCCGCGACCTGATGGCCGCCCGTGACGCGGCCGGCGCCGTCACGTTCTACGAAGCACGTGACGTGCAGCCCCATGATCTTAAAACTGATCGACCCTGGCTGACCTTCGAACACCAGGGCGAGGCGTTCCGCCTGGAGTGCGATTACATCGCCGGCTGTGATGGTTTTCACGGCGTGGCGCGCCAGTCGATCCCGGCTGAGTCACTGAAAATCTTTGAACGCGTCTACCCCTTCGGCTGGCTGGGCATCCTCGCCGACACCCCGCCAGTACACGACGAACTGGTGTACGCCAAGCACCCCCGTGGCTTTGCCCTGTGCAGCATGCGCTCGCCGACCCGCAGCCGTTATTACCTGCAAGTGCCTGCCGAAGAACCGTTGGACGAATGGTCGGACGAACGCTTTTGGGATGAATTGAAAACCCGCCTGCCCAGCCGCCTGGCCGAGCAGTTGGTCACCGGCCCATCGATTGAAAAAAGCATCGCGCCGCTGCGCAGTTTTGTGGTGGAACCGATGCAGTACGGGCGCCTGTTCCTGCTCGGGGATGCCGCGCATATCGTCCCGCCCACCGGCGCCAAGGGCCTGAACCTGGCGGCCAGTGATGTGAGCACCTTGTTCCGGATTCTGCTCAAGGTCTATGGCGAGGGGCGCGTGGATTTGCTGGAGCGCTATTCGGCCATTTGCCTGCGCCGGGTGTGGAAGGCCGAGCGGTTTTCGTGGTGGATGACCTCGATGCTGCATCAATTCCCGGAGGCGGACGGTTTCAGCCAGCGCATCGCTCAGAGCGAACTGGAGTACTTCATCCACTCCGAAGCCGGGCGCAAAACCATTGCGGAAAATTACGTCGGGCTTCCTTACGAGGCTATCGAATAGCCTGCTATCGTATTCAGCATTCCCGTGGGCCGTCTTTTCCTACGGGCCTTGCTTGAAGGTTCTGTCGTGACTCAGCTCAATCAGCCTACGCCACCGCTCCCGGCGGTGCGCAGTATCCTCGCCTCGTTGATGATGGCGATCTTTCTCGGTGCCTTGGACCAGACCATCGTCGCTGTGTCCATGCCCGCTATCTCCGCGCAATTTCACGACGTCAACCTGCTGGCCTGGGTGATCTCCGGCTACATGGTGGCAATGACGGTGGCGGTGCCGATCTACGGCAAGCTTGGCGACCTGTACGGGCGCCGGCCGATGATGCTGATCGGCATGGGTTTGTTCACCGTGGCATCGCTGTTCTGTGGCATGGCGCAAAACATGGAGCAACTGGTGCTGGCGCGGGTGCTGCAGGGCATTGGTGCCGGCGGGATGATCTCGGTGAGCCAGGCGATCATCGGCGACATCATTCCGCCCCGTGAGCGTGGGCGCTACCAGGGCTATTTCAGCAGCATGTACGCAGTGGCCAGCGTGGCCGGGCCGGTGTTGGGCGGTTACATGACCGAGTATCTGTCGTGGCGCTGGGTGTTCTTGATCAACCTGCCGCTGGGCGCCGGCGCCTGGTATGTGGCGCATCGCACGCTGGTAGGGCTGCCGGTGCCGCAGCGCAAGCCGATCATCGATTACCTCGGTACCGTCTTGATGATCGTCGGCCTGACCGGCTTGTTGCTGGGTATTACCGAAATCGGCCAGGGCCATCATTGGCGTGACCCTGAGGTGCTGGGCTTGCTGGCCTGCGCGCTGGTGGCGTTGACGCTGTTTGTGTGGCACGAGCGCCGTGCGCGGGAGCCTTTGCTGCCGATGCACCTGTTCGTCAACCGCAGCGCAGTGTTGTGCTGGTGCACGGTGTTTTTCACCAGTTTCCAGGCGATTTCCCTGACGGTGCTGATGCCCCTGCGCTTTCAGACCGTAACCGGAGGCGGTGCCGACAGTGCGGCCTTGCACTTGTTGCCCCTGGCGATTGGCTTGCCGATTGGCGCGTATTCCGCCGGGCGCATGACCTCAGTGACCGGGCGCTATAAACCGATGATTCTCAGTGGCGCACTGTTAAGCCCGCTGGCAATCCTGGGCATGGCCTTCAGTGCGCCCCAGGATGTGCTGCTGACCGGTGTGTTCATGCTGCTGTGCGGGATCGCCGCCGGGATGCAATTCCCCACCTCCCTGGTGGGCTCGCAAAACTCGGTGGAACAGCGCGACATCGGCGTCGCCACCAGCACCACCAACCTGTTCCGTTCCCTCGGCGGTGCGGTGGGCGTGGCGTGCATGTCGGCGCTGCTGCTGGCGTTGTTGCAGGATTCGAGCTTCGCGCATCTGGCCAGCGGTGCGCTGGTGGCCGAGGGCAGTTCTGGCAATGTGCTGCTCGACGGTCTGAACGCCGCGCCAGGCCCGGCGCAGGATGCACTGCGCGGGGAGTTGGGGGTGACGTTCAGGCATTTGCTGATGGTGAGTGCGGCGGTGTCGTTGCTGGGGTTGGCGGCGGCGATTGCGATGCCGAATCGGGTGCTGCGCGGGCGGGAAGACAAAGCGAAGTAACTGGCGCGATAGAGATCAACGTGTGGGAGGGAGCAAGCGCCCTCCCACAATTTCAGGCATCCGCGTCCAGATCACGGGCTGTAGTAACCCACCGCAACCATGAAATGCCCGGCCTTGCGCACATAGGCATGCTTGTTCTCGACCTTGTCCGTCACCGGGTTTTTCCAGCGGTATTTGTATTCTCCCTGATCCTGCTCCGCCATCAGCTTGAGGATCGGCTCGCCGACCGGTCTGCCGTCCGGGTCCTTGATCTTGCTGAAGTCGGTGTTGATCAGCCGCAGGGTGGTGCCGTGGGCCACGTAGCGTTGGGTGTCCAGGTCGACCACGAACACATAGAGATCATCCTGCAGGAAGCCGCCCTGCAATGAGTTGATGGCCTTGAGCGTACCGGCTTCATCCTTGAGCAACGCGTTAACCGCTTTGTTGCGCAAGGCCCGGGCCTGTTCCGGGGTCGCCCGTGGCAGGTAATAGCCCACGGCCAGGATGCGTTCACCCACCCGCTGATAAAACACGTGCTTGTGCTCGACCTTGCCGTCGTTCCAGTTCTGCCAGCGATAATCCGCCTGCTGGATGCCCTGGCCTTGCGGTGTCGTGAGCGCGGTTTTGAACGACTCGCGCAAGTCCGGCCCCAGTACCTCTTTGACGTCCCGGCCGATCAACACGGAGGAGGGACCGCCGCTGGCCAGCAGTACGCCCTGGGTATCGATCACGAACACGTAACGGTCCTGGTCGATAAATTCCCCTTGGCGGCTGAACGCGGCAAAGGCCTTGTCGCCATTGCTCTGGTAGTAGGCCAGGGCTTTTTCCAGCAGGGCCTTGGCCGCCTGCGCGTCCTCATCCTGAGTTGTGGCGGCGTGCACTTGGCTGAAACACAACAGCAGCAGCCAGGTGACGCGGAGCATTCCCTTCATGGTCCGTCCTCGTTGTTATTGATGTGACAAGAGCGTAGACGGCCTTGGCTAGGGCGCTGCCAACCATTGGTCGACAATGCCTTGGTACACACCGGTCGCGACGCTCAGGTGCAACCACTGGTCGACATAGCTTTTCCAGGCCACGTCATCGCGGGGCAGCAAAAAGGCTTTTTCGCTGTACTGCATCTGCCGCTCAGGATTGACTGCACACAGGCCGGGCTTTTGCTTCTGCTGGTAACGGGCTTCGCTGGCGTCGGTGATCATGACGTCTGCCTTGCCAGCGAGCAGTTCGTCGAAGATGGTCACGTTGTCGTGCAGGCGGATCTGCGCCTGGCCCAGGTGGGCACGGGCAAACACTTCATTGGTGCCGCCTGCCGGTTCGATCACCCGTACCTGGGGCTGGTTGATCTGCTCGACAGTCTGGTAGCGCTGCACATCGGCGCAGCGCACCAGCGGAATCTTGCCGTCGACGCCGAGGGACTGGCTGAAGAAGGCTTTTTTCTGGCGCTCCAGGGACACCGAAATCCCCCCGACGGCGATATCGCAGCGTTGGGCGAGGAAGTCCGGCATCAGGGTTTTCCAGGTGGTGGGCACCCAGGTGATCTTCGCGTTGAGGCTCTTGGCCAGGGACTCGGCCATGGCAATGTCGATGCCTTCATAGGTGCCATCAGCGCGCAGCTTGGTGTAGGGCGTGTAGTCGCCGGTGGTGCATACGCTGAGGGTGCCGCGCTGGAGCACCTCGTCGAGGCGTGACGGGGCAGTGTCGGCCAGGGCGCTGGTGGCCAGGCTCGCCAGTACACACAGGGCTAAGGGTGCTTTCATGCGGTCGAGTCCTTGGGGCAGGGTGGGGGCAGCCATTATTTCCAGCGCGGGGCAGGGTGGCAAGGCGTGGCGAATGTTTAGCCGGCGCGTAACCAAACTCCGTCATCCCTGAATTTACGCGCCTATCCCGGCGTGTGAGGCTGCGGGCATCTCCATCACCGTGATGCGCCCATGGACGGTTCCGCCGCCACTCACCTCGCGACACTGCCGTCCATACTGGCATTCTGGGCGCTGTTCCATTGCCGGCATGCGCGCCCGCCGGATGCCTTTCTCCTACGTTGATTTACCCCATGGATGACGCGCCTGTGTGCGCATCTGCCTGAAGCAAACGTATGAGAAACCCTATGCGCGATTTCGCCAGCCTGCACGAAGCCCACTCTTTCCTTGAGCAGCACCCGGACATCGAGATGTTCGAGCTGTTTATCCTCGACAACAACGGCGTACCGCGTGGCAAGTTGCTGCACCGCGATGAACTGGTGGCGGTGTATGAAAGCGGCCGGCCATTGCCCAGCACCATCCTCGGCCTGACCATCAATGGCGATGACGTCGAGAACTCCGGCCTGGTGTGGGAGGTGGGTGATATCGACTGCCGCGCCTACCCCATCAGCGGCAGTTTGCAGCGCATGCCGTGGCGGCTGATCCCCACCGCAGCGGTGCAAGTCAGCATGCACCCCACCGAAGGCCTGCCCGCCACCGTGGCCGACCCCCGGCATGTGCTGGCCAGGGTCATCGATGGGCTCAACGCCGATGGCTATTACCCGGTGATGGCGGCCGAGCTGGAGTTCTACCTGCTCGACCAGAAGCCCGACAGCCACGGCCGCCCGCAACCAGCGCGGGATAGGGATGGCGGTCGCCCGCGTTCGACCCAGGTCTACGGCCTGCGCGAACTGGAGCAGATCGAGCCCTTCCTCGCCGACCTCTACAGCGCCTGCAAGCTGCAAGGCATCCCGGCGCGCACGGCCATCTCCGAATACGCCCCCGGCCAAGTGGAAATCACCCTGGAACACCGCGCCGACGCGCTGCAAGCCATGGACGAAGCAGTGCGCTACAAGCGCCTGGTCAAGGGCGTGGCGCACAAGCACGGGATGACGGCGTGCTTCATGGCCAAGCCGTTCGACGACCTGGCAGGCACCGGCATGCACATGCACGTCAGCCTGGCGGATGCCCAAGGCCATAACCTGTTCGCCAGCGAGGCGGCCGACGGCACGCCGCTGCTGCGTCAGGCCGTGGGCGGGATGCTCGGCACCTTGCTCGATTCCCTGCTGATGTTCTGCCCCAACGCCAATTCCTATCGCCGCTTCCAAACCAACAGCTACGCGCCCCTGGCCGTCACCTGGGGCGTGGACAACCGCACCGTCAGCTTGCGCGTGCCCGGTGGCCCGGCACATTCGCGGCATATCGAACACCGCATCTGCGGCGCTGACGCCAACCCTTATCTGGCCGCTGCCGCGATCCTGGCCGGCATTCACCGAGGGATCCGCGAACAGCGCGACCCCGGCGCGCCGGTGGAAGGCAACGGCTACGCCCAGGCTACGGAGTTTCTGCCCACCGATTGGCTCACCACCTTGCGTGCGCTGGAAGGCTCAAGCTGGGCCAGAGAGGCGTTTGGCAGTGAATTCCTCGGTGTGTACCTGGCGGTAAAACGCGCTGAGTATCGCCAGTTCATGGGCGAGGTGGGCGAGCAGGATTGGCGTTGGTACCTGCATCAGGCCTGAGTGGATGAAGGGGAGTGGACGCTTCGACCTTTTTTTCACGTTGCGCTGGTTAAGCTGCGAATCAAGGTCGTTCACCCCTGTTTAACCCCAATGAGCCCGTGATGTCGCCACAACCACCATCCTCCATCGAGATCGAATACGCCGAGCGCTGCGGCCTTGAACATGCCAAGGTCTGCGCAGACACGCGCCCACCGGGACTGCGTCGGCGGCTGGCGTCGTGGCGTGACGAGTGGCTGGTGCGCCAGGCGCTCAAGGTTGCCGGCGAACCGGGGTTGATCCTTGACCTGGCCTGCGGTTCAGGGCGTTTCTGGCCGGTGTTGGCCGAACACATCAACCGGGTGATCCTCGCCTCGGACAATTCCCAGGACATGCTCGACCACGCGTGCACCCACCACCCGGCGGCGCTGCTCAAGCGGGTCAAGACCTTTCAGGGTTCGGCGTTTTCCATCGGTTTGTCGGAGAACGCGGTGGACTGCATCTTCTGTTTGGAGTTGTTTCGCCATGTGCCCAACAGCGAGGGACGCCTGGCGTTGCTGCGCGAGTTTCACCGCGTGAGCCGCGATACGGTGATTGTCTCGGTCAATTCGCGCAATGCGGTAGACGACGAGTTTCGCCAGGCCGGCTTCAAAGTCCTGAACCAGCAGGAATTCATGCCAGGCTCAAACCTGTGGCGGGTCTATGTGCTGCGTAAGAAAGGATAACTCCGTCCCGTAGGGCTATTCTTCATCTCCTGTCTGAGTTTTCATGGTTGCCAGTGCACTGCGGATGCTCGCTAGCCCCTTTCGCGATATATACTGCGCGCCATTCTTCAAGGGAGAGCCGTGTGGCCATCGATATTCACTGGATCTGCGACAACGATAGCCTCGGCCAGCATTGCGCCGAATGGCAGCAGTTGCCATTCGTCGCCCTCGACACCGAATTCATGCGGGTCGACACCTTTTATCCCATTGCCGGGCTGATCCAGATCGGTGATGGCGTACGCGCTTACCTGATCGATCCCCTGACCATCGACAACTGGCAACCCTTGGCCGACCTGCTGGAAAACCCGGCGGTGATCAAGGTGGTGCACGCCTGCAGCGAAGACCTCGAAGTCCTGCTGCGCCTGACCGGCAGCCTGCCGGTGCCGTTGTTCGACACCCAATTGGCAGCCGCGTACCTGAATCTCGGTTTCTCCATGGGCTACTCGCGCCTGGTCCACGCCGTGCTCGACATCGATCTGCCCAAGGGCGAGACCCGCTCGGACTGGCTGCAGCGACCATTGTCCGAGACCCAGGTCAGCTATGCCGCCGAAGACGCGGTGCACTTGGCCGAGGTCTACATTCGCCTGCGTCCGCAGCTGTCGGACGATAAATACGCCTGGGTGCTGGAGGACGGCGCCGAACTGGTGGCCAACCTGCGCCGCGAAGTCGACCCGTACGAGGTGTACCGCGACGCCAAGCTGGCGTGGAAACTGTCTCGCGCCCAACTCGCCGTGCTGCGTGAACTGTGCGCCTGGCGCGAACAGCAAGCCCGCGCCCGTGACTTGCCGCGCAACCGCATCGTTCGCGAGCACTCGTTGTGGCCCCTGGCCAAATCCCAGCCGGATAACCTCGC
This sequence comes from Pseudomonas sp. LG1E9, assembly GCF_003290225.1. Lineage (NCBI taxonomy): Bacteria > Pseudomonadati > Pseudomonadota > Gammaproteobacteria > Pseudomonadales > Pseudomonadaceae > Pseudomonas > Pseudomonas sp. LG1E9. The sequence continues at coordinate 2,392,252 of NZ_CP029983.1, forward strand.
GGCCCTGGGCAAGATCGAAGACATGCACCCGCGCACCGTGCGTCAGGATGGCCAGTTCCTGCTGGACCTGATCAAACGTGCCGGCAGTGTGTCCATGGACCAATGGCCGCCGGCCGTGGCGGAACCGCTGCCGGTGGACGCCGCCAACCTGATCAAGCAACTGCGTGCCCTGGGCCAGACGTTCGCCGAACGCCTGGAGATGGCGCCGGAACTGATGCTGCGCAAGAAAACCCTCGAAGCCCTGGTTAAAAGCGGCTACCCCGATGGGCCTTATAAATTGCCAGACTCGCTGCGTGGCTGGCGCCGCGAGTTGATGGGCCAGGCGCTGCTCGACAGCCTGGCCACTGCCGGAGAACAGCCTTGAAACGTATTTGCTCCATCTACCGCAGCCTGAAAAAAGACGGCATGTACCTCTACGTGCTCAAGAGCGATGCCCTTGAGCGTGTGCCGGAACCGTTGATGGCCGCCTTCGGCAAGGCCCATCTGGCGTTCGAGATGATCCTGACGCCGGAGCGCAAGCTGTCGCGCGAAGACATCCTGGTGGTCCTGGAAAACCTCGACAAACAGGGCTACCACCTGCAAATGCCGCCGGCCGAGGACGAGTACATCGAACACTTGCCCGAAGAGCTGCTGCGCCGCAACGACCCGATGTAATCGGTCAGTGCCTGCTTCAGGGCACAGGTTTCAATGGAATCGTATTAGTGGGCGGTGGCCGTAAGGATGCGGGCGGCCGTCTGCATTGTTTTTGAAAGGTTTGAACCATGCGTGTTCTGATTGCTGAACAGGATCACCCGCTCTACGCCCAACTGCTCAACGATGTGGCGCCGGACCTTGAGGTGCTCACCAGTGGCGACTCGGCCGAACTGTCACGCCTGGCCGCCGATTGCCCGGTCTGGCTGGGCCAGCCGGACCTGCTGGCGACATTGCTGCGCCAGGGCCACCAACCCCAATGGCTGCAATCGACCTGGGCCGGTATCACGCCCCTGCTGGCCGAAGGCTTGCCCCGCGACTACCGTCTGACGCGCGCCGTCGGCATTTATGGCCAGGTCATGGCTGAGTTTGTCCTCACGTATATGCTCGGCCATGAGCGCGAAGTGCTGGCGCGGCTGGTCAGCCAGGTCGAACGCAAGTGGGACAGCCGCACCGGCCAGAGCCTGGCGGGGCGCAAGGCATTGATCGTGGGCACCGGCGATATTGGCCAGAGTGTGGCCGAGTTCCTGGTGCCGTTTGGCGTCAAGCTGTATGGCATTGCCAGTACTGAGCGTGAGCAAGCGCCGTTTATCGAAGTGGCCGGGCTTGATCAGCTCGGGCGTCTGGTGGGCGAAGTGGACTACGTGATCAACCTGCTGCCCAACACGCCGAACACCCACGATCTGTACGACGCGGCGCTGTTCAAACAATTCAAACCGACCGGCTTGTTCATCAATGTCGGGCGCGGTGTGGCGGTGGTGGATGCTGATCTGGTCGAAGCTCTGAAAGAAGGGCACCTGGCCGGCGCCGTGATCGACGTGTGCCGCCAGGAACCGCTGCCACAGCGCCATCCGTTCTGGACCGCCTGGGGTTTGCTGTTGACCGGGCACAGCTCTGCGCCGACGTCGCCGCCGATGATGGTGGAGTTGTTTCTGGAGAACCTGCGGGCCTATAAGGCCAATGAAGCGCTGCGCGGAACCGTGGATTTCGAGCGGGGTTACTGAACTGTGGGAGCGGGCTTGGCCCCTCCCACAGTGGCAAAGCGTCCGTCTTAAAGGCTGAAGTCACCTTCCGATACCAGCTCGCTCAGCGGCTTGCGCGGGCTTGGCGCTTCACGACCTTGCAGATACTCCGGCAGGGTCGACTTATCCCCCAGCTTGCCAACGGCCACGGCCGCATGCAGTGCATAGCCTTCTGGAATCTTCAGTTCCTTGCGGGTCAGCTCCTGGTCGAAACCGGCCATGCCGTGGGTGTGCCAGCCGCTGAGGCTGGCTTGCAGCGCCAGGTGGCCCCAGGCCGAGCCCGTGTCGAAGGTGTGCCACAGCGCCGGGGTTTCTTCGGTGGCGCCGGGGGCGACGAAGTCGGTTTTCGAGGCGATGATCACCAGGGCCGACGCATGCTGCGCCCAACCGCGGTTGAACTCGTTGAGCAGACCCAGGAAACGTTCCCAGTCCGGCGTGTCACGGCGCGCGTAGAGAAACCGCCACGGCTGCGAGTTGTAGGCCGACGGTGCCCAACGGGCGGCTTCGAAGAAGCTCAGCAGGGTCTCTTGCGAGATGCTCTCGCCGGTAAAGGCGCGGGGCGACCAGCGGTCGGTGAACTGGGTGTGGATCGGATAGTCGGCAACACGTGTCATGAGCTGTTCCTGATCGTCAATTCGGCGCTCAAAGCTACTGCGCGCCCGCTAGACTGACAAGTGTTGTAACACCGCCAGTCGTAAGCGCTTGGTTCCAAGGGGCTTGGGCACTAGACTGGCGGCCTTTTCACCTACCGAAACTGATGTAGAGCCATGGCCGCCAAAGTCGAACCTTTCTGGATACGCAAAACCCTTGAACACCTCGACCAGGAGGAGTGGGAATCGTTGTGCGACGGCTGTGGCCTGTGCTGCCTGCAAAAGCTCGAGGACGAAGACGACAACAGCGTCTATTACACGCGTATCGCCTGCAAACTGCTCGACCTCAAGACCTGCCAGTGCACCGATTACCCCAACCGCCGCGCCTCGGTGCCCGACTGCATCCAGCTCACCCCAGGCCAGGCCGACCAGTTCAAATGGCTGCCGCCCACCTGTGGCTACCGCCTGGTCAGCGAGCGCAAGGACTTGCCGCTGTGGCACCACCTGGTCTGCGGCGACCGCGACGCCGTGCACCACGAACGCATTTCCCAGTCCGGGCGCATGCTCAGCGAAGGCAGCGTGCCCGAAGACGACTGGGAGGATTACCTGATCTTCCGCGCAGGCTGAAAAAGGAGTGTGTATGAAGGTGGCAACCCAGCTGGCGGCAAGCTTTGTGCTGCTGGCGCTGAGCGTGCCTGCGTGGTGCGCCAGGAAAGTCGACCTGGATTATCACGTCAAACTGCTGCCCCAGAGCGATCAGGCCGAAGTGCGCCTGAGCCTGTCACAAGGCTCGGCGGTGCGCAGCCTCGACTTCGACCTGGGCCGCACCGGCAGTTACAGCGACTTCAAGGCCGACGGCCAGTGGCAGGTCAGCGGCGAGCGTGGCGTGTGGCAACCCAGCGCCGACAAGGCCAGCCTGACCTACCGCGTGCACCTCACCCAAGCGCGCAAGCCGGGCAGCTATGAAGCGCGCATGACCCCGAGTTGGGCGCTGTTTCGCGGCGAAGACCTGGTGCCGACGGCGCGGCTCGACCAGCAGGACGGCGTCGAGTTGGTCTCGCGCCTGGTGTTCGAACTGCCGGCGGGCTGGAAAAGCGTCGAAACCGCCTGGCCGCGTATCGGCAAGCACAAATTCCGCATCGACAATGTTTCCCGCCTGTTCGACCGGCCCACCGGCTGGATGCTCGCCGGCACCTTGGGCAGCCGCCGCGTGCGCCTGGGCGAAACTGAAGTCACCGTAGCGTCGCCCAAGGGCCAGGCCATGCGCCGCATGGATGTGCTGACGTTGCTGACCTTTGTCTGGCCGCAGGTCGAGGCTGCGTTCCCGCGTCATCCGGCGAAGCTGTTGGTGGTGGGCGCCAGCGACCCGATGCGCCGGGGCGTGTTCTCGGCCCATGACTCGATCTACCTCAACAGCCGCACGCCGCTGGTCAGCGAAAACGGCAGCAGCCCGTTGATTCGTGAAGTGGTGCAGGCGATTGCACGCTTCAACGATCACGACACCAGTGACTGGATCAGCGAAGGGTTTGGCGAGTATTACGCCATTGAACTGCTGCGCCGTGCCGGCGGGATCACTGATGAGCGATATCAGGCAATACAGGTGCGCTTGAGCAAGGAAGGCAAGGACGTCACGACGTTACGCGGCGAGCACGTCAGCGGCGCAACCGTGGCGCGCGCAGTGGTGGTATTGCAGGAGCTGGACCGCGAGATTCGGGTGAAAACCCATAACAAGCGCTCGCTCGACGACCTTGCGCAGGCAGTGATGCGGGCCAATAGCATTACGACGAAAGAGTTTGTGCAACTGGCCCAAAGCATCATTGGCGAGTCGTCGGTGGTGCTGGACAGCAAGTTACTGCGCTGAAGTCCCCGTCATGCACGAAACAAAATGTGGGAGGGGAATTGCCGCCTCCCACATTTGAATCTAACCAGTGGTTTTAACGGCCTTCTCAGCCGCCACTTCAGCTTTGGTCTTCAGGTTCTTCAGCTCTGCCCCGGCACGCTCGACCTTGGTGCGCAGGCTGTTCATTTCCTGACGACCCTGTTCCAGCTTGTCCTTGAGCGAGCTGTGCCCGGTAAAACCACGGGCCAGTGCCACACCGCCGATCGCCACCTGAATCAAACCGAAAATCCCGCCACGGCGCAGGCCTTTGCCCACCATCATCACGCCACCGGCCACCGAGCCGATGCGTTCCCAGCCGTGCACGTTTTGCGTGGGCTGAGTCTGGAACGGCGTGTGTTCGATGATAGGTCGCACGTTTTTGCTGTCGCTCATGATCTGTCTCCAACAAGGGCAAGTGTAAGTAGCTGACTGCTGGCGGGCGCCGGATGTTCCCAAAAAATCAGTACTTGGGGCCCGAACGGGTGTTGTTGCCCTTGGCCAGGCGGTCATAAAGCACCACGTTGACCGTCGCGGCGAGGTTCATGCAGCCGGTGGTCGGGATGTAGACCACGTCTTCGCACCAGTCACGAATCTCTTTATCCAGCGAACCGTCTTCCGGGCCGAAGATATACAGGGCGCGGTCGGGGTGGGTGTACTCGGGCAGCGGGCGGGCGCCTTCCACCAGTTCCACGGCGACCGGGATGCAGCCCAGGGGCAGGATTTTTTTCAGGTCATCGATGCCGATCAGCGGAATGTCGTGATGGACCTTCTTGGTGTCGGTAATGAAGTCCCGGGCGCGCTCGTAACGCACGCCGGTGTAGAACACCGAGGCCACGCCGTAGCAGCCGGCGGCACGCATGACCGAGCCGACGTTTTCGGGGGATTTGGGGTTATACAGGCCGATGCAGCTGTAGCGTTTATTGCCCACGGGAGTGCCTTTAAAAAGGCAGCATTATAGCGGCAAGCTACGAGCTGCAAGTTAAAAGCAGGGCGGCTTTTTCTTGCAGCTCCCAACTTACAGCTTTCAGTCGTCCTTCTTCATCAACCCCGCCAACGCCGCAAACGGGTTGTGCGTCGCCTTGGCAATCGTCGGGCTGCTGGTGGAGCCTTCGCCGAAGTACTGCTGGTCGGTGTAGCGCGAGTGTTCGTTGTCGTGGCAATACAGGCACAGCAACTCCCAGTTGGAGCCGTCCTGGGGGTTGTCATCATGATTGTGGTTACGGTGGTGTACGGTGAGTTCGCTCAGGCGCTTGCCGGCGAATTCGCGGGCGCAGCGGCCGCACACGTGGGGGTACATTTTGAGGGCTTTGTCGCGGTAGCCCATTTCCCGGTCGCGCTGGGCATCGGCCAGGATGCGGTCCAGCTTGGCGGTGTGGGAGGGCGGGTTGGTCGAGCTCATCATGGCTCCTGGCTATTTGGTGGGTCACGGATAGCGTTGATTCTAGCCGTCGGCGGGCGTTTGTAGTATCGGTTCATTCATTTCACAAGGATCTGAAACCTATGCGTTGGCACACATGGACAGTTGCACTGCTCTTCGGCGCCCTGGCGGCTCACGCCCAGGCGTTCTCCACACCTCAGCCGGGCCAGGTGATCGAGGTCGCCCTCGAACAGTTGCACCCGACCCAGACCGTAGTGGGCTTCGATCAGATCTATTACAGCCTCGGGTTGTTTGCCGACAAACCTGCCAAAGCCTTCGATGAATACTGCGAGACCAACGGTCAGGGCGAGGCCGACAAGGTGCCCAAGAACGCCAAGCTGCTCCAGCCCACCAGCTTCACCTGCAAAGACCCAATAGGCACCCACCCCGACGATATGAAAACCGTAGTGGTCGGCCCCGGCGGCCAGTTGTACCTGACCGATGGTCATCATAGCTTCACCACCCTGTGGGAAACGCCGGGGGCCGGCCCTCGATTGAAAATGTGGGTAAGGGTGACCGACGATTTCAGCAGCAACCCAGACCTTGCGACCTTCTGGCTGCGTATGGAAGCGGCCCGCAAGGTCTGGCTCAAGGACAATCAGGGCCAGACCCTGCCGCCTGCGCAACTGCCGGCCCACCTGGGGTTCAAGAACCTGCAGGACGACACCTTTCGCAGCCTGGTGTATTTCACCCGCAAGGCTGCCTACGGCAAGCCGGACGTGGGGGAGGTCGCACCGGAATTTCTGGAGTTCTATTGGGGCAACTGGCTGCGCACGCAGATTGATCTGGGCCAGTACGACCTGAATAAAAAAGGCGGCTACAAGGCCGCTATCGAAGCGGTGGCCAAGCGCATGGTCAGCCTGGCGCCCGGCTCACAGGTCGGGGACAGCGGTTTCACTGCGCAGCAACTGGGCGGCATGAGCAAACTGGATCGCGATGAGTTGGAAAAGACCTTCGATAAAAAAGTGCCGTATGTCATCGACTACCGCAAATCCCACAACTGACCAGGGATCAAAAATGTGGGAGGGGGCAAGTCGAATCGTCGCACCGCCCCTCCCACATTAGATTTACGCTGTCGGGGACGCATGCTCAGCCCTTGAGCTTTTCCGCAATCCAGATGGTGTGACGCGTGCCCTTGTTGCCATGGGCAAACACATGCACTTCCTCGGCCTTGAAACCGGCCTTGCGCAGTTTGTCGCTGAACAGTTTGTCGGCGCTTGCCGACCACACCGCCAGCACGCCCTTGGGCCGCAAGGCCTTGGCGCAGGCTGCGAGGCCGCCGGCGGAGTAGAGCCAGCTGTTGGCTTTTTGCGTCAGGCCTTCGGGGCCGTTGTCCACATCCAGCATGATCGCGTCAAAGCCCTGGGGCTCGGCTTGCAGCACCTTGGCCACGTCTTCCAGACGGATCACGGTGCGCGGGTCCAGCAGTGGACGGCCGGACTTTTCCCCCAGCGGCCCACGGTTCCATTCCACGACGCCCGGCACCAGTTCGGCCACGACCACTTCGGCGGTTTTGCCCAGATGCTTGAGCGCCGAGGCCAGGGTAAAGCCCATGCCCAGACCACCAATCAACACCCGAGACCCCGGACGACCGGCAACCTTGCGGCAGGGGATCTCTGCCAGCGCATCTTCGGAGCCGTGCATGCGCGTGTTCATCAACTGGCCGCCGTCACCGCCCTGGATCTTGATGACAAAATCCTCGCCGTATTCGAACAGGCACAAGGCACCGCCGTTGTCGGGGATCGGGGTGGTGTCCAGCAGAACGAAACGTTTCATGGAAATCTCATTGGGAAGGGCATTCTTGCGCGGTTGGGAGTAGCCTTACGACATTCCGGTCAGGCCATGGAGCCATCGATGAAGTGCAGCATTCTAACGGTCATTGTGTTGAGCGCGCTCGCATTGGGTGCGGCGCAGGCTCAGGAGTTGCAAACCGTACCGGTCGCGCCCGCGCCAACCCCAGGTGCGCCGGGCACGCCGACGCCGACGCTGTATCCCCAGGTCAGCCCGCCAGCGCTGCCCAAGACCAACGGCTCGCCGCCCTTGGCGCCCATCGTGCTGCCGACGCCACCGAAGGACCAGACGGTGCCCGGCCTGCAGCAGAACGACAGCAAACCGAAAACCCCCGGCGGTTAAAACGGTTGGGACAGTAACTGCCCATCCGCCATGCGCAGGCGCTTGGACAAGGCAATCGCAATCGCCCGGATGATCTTGGCGGCCACCCGTGGTGTTTCGTTGAGCATTTTTTCCAGGGAGTCCTTGCCCAGGTTCAACAACACGCAGTCGCTGGCCGCCACGCAACTGGCGGAGCGCCGCTCGCCGTCAAGTACCGCCATCTCACCAAAGGCCCGACCACTGCGCAGGGTGGCGATGGTCAGGCGCTGGCCGTCGTGATTGGTTTTCTGCACCGCCACCTGGCCGCTGTGGATGATGCACATAAAGGTGCCGGCATCGCCTTCGAGGAAAATCGCTTCGTCCTGGGCAATGCTGCTGATATTGAAGTAGCCGGCGGCGACGTGAAAATCCTCCGGCAACAGAGGGTCGAACAGGCCGCAGTCCATGAGCATGTCGCGGATTTCATCGTTCAGTAAAGTCGGTTGTGGCATGACTGGTCCATCAATCGGTAAGCGGTCCTGTGTTCAGACAGAACCGCCGCACTAAGTTCCTAAATTAACCCCAGCGCCTTGAACACAAATGCATATTCGAGCGCTACGTCACGTAATCCCTGGTAACGACCGCTCATCCCACCATGGCCGGCGCCCAGTTCGGTCTTGAGCAACAGCAGGTTGTTGTCGGTTTTGGTGTCACGCAGCCTGGCCACCCACTTGGCGGCTTCCCAGTACTGCACGCGGCTGTCGTTGTAGCCGGCGATCACCAGCAGATGCGGGTAGGCCTGGGCCTGGACATTTTCGTAAGGCGCGTAGGCCTTGATGCGCTCATACACCTCGGGCTCTTCGGGGTTGCCCCACTCGTCGTACTCGGTGATGGTCAGCGGCAGATCCGGGTCGAGCATGGTGTTGAGCACATCGACGAACGGCACTTCGGCAATCGCCGCCTGGAACAACTCCGGACGCTGGTTGAGCACCGCGCCGATCAACAGGCCGCCGGCACTGCCGCCGCTGATGGCCAGTTGCTTGGCGGTGGTCAAGCCTTGGGCGATCAGGTGTTCGGCGCAGGCGATAAAGTCACTGAAGGTGTTCTGCTTGTGTTCCTGCTTGCCGTTGCGGTACCAGGCTTCACCCAGCTCGCCGCCGCCACGCACGTGGGCAATCGCAAACGCGACGCCACGGTCGAGCAGACTGAGGCGCGCGTGGGAAAACCACGGGTCGAGGCTTTGGCCGTAGGCGCCGTAGCCATACAGGTAAAGCGGCGTGGTTTTGCCGAGCTGGTCGCGCTTGACCACCAGGCTGATCGGCACCTGGGTGCCATCGGCAGAGGTAGCCCACAGGCGTTGGCTCACGTAGTCGTCGGCGTTGAACACGCCCAATACCGGAGTTTCCTTGAGCACCTGTTGCGCGCCGCTGGCCAGTTCCAGCTGACGCACCTGGGCCGGGCGATTGAGGGCCTCATACCGCAGGCGAATTTTGTCGCTGACGAATTCCAGGCTGTTCTGTACGTAGAGGCTGTAGGCGGCGTCGGGCAATTGCACGCGATACGCGGGCAGGCCCTGCGGGTGCACTTCGATCACCGGCAGGCCACCGATGCGCAGGCTCAGGGTCATGGCGCCGGTATTGAGGCTCACACCGTCGAGCATCACGTCATCGCTGTGGGGGATCAGGTTTTGCCACTCATCCTCGGTGGGCACATCGCCAATGTCGGTTGCAACGAACAGCGCATAGTTGATGCCATCCCGGTTGCTGCGGATAAACCAGGTCCACGCGCCATTCAGTTGGCCGTGGTCGACGTCGTATTCGTGGTCCTCGACCCGAGGCGCCAGGCAGGTGAAGGCCAGGTGCGGCTGGTCGGCGTCCAGCGCCCAGACTTCGCTGGTGGTCTTGCTGCCCAGGGCCAGCAGCAACTGGCGCTCGGAGCTGGAACGGTAGCAATGCAGGAAGAAACGCCCGTCGGGCTCGTGGAACACTTCCTGCGCTGCCGTGCCGTCCAGGCGATAGCGATACAGTTTGTGCGGACGGTGGGTGTCGTCCAGTTCGCCGAAGAACAGGGTCAGGCTGTCGTTGGCCCAGGTCATGCTGCCGTCGCAGTCCTGGAACTCCAGTTCGCTGACCTTGCCCGTCGCCAATTCCTTCACGAACAGGGTGTAGATCTCATCGCCACTGGTGTCCAGGCTGTAGGCCAGGCGCTGGTGGTCGGGGCTGATGCTGAACGCGCCGAGGGAGAAAAAGCCGCCATTGGCCAGTTCGTTCGGGTCCAGCAACAGCTCTTCGCTGCTGTCGTCGACCTGGTTGCTGTCATCGGCCGGACGGCGGCAGCGGTAGTGCCGGGCGTACTCGTCACCGGCGGTGGTGCGGGTGTAATAGAGGTACGGGCCCCACGGGGAGGGCAGCGACAGGTCGGTTTCGAGGATGCGGCCCTTGATCTCTTCAAACAGGCTTTCGCGCAAGTCTGCCTGATCGGCGAGCTGGGCTTCCTGCCAGGCATTTTCGGCCTTGAGGTAATCGAGCACTTCAGTGCTGTCGCGTTCTTGCAGCCAGGCGTAAGGATCCTGGCCTGGGGCCTTGCGGGCAATCGGGGGGCGCGATACAGGCATGGATTATTCTCTATCTGGCGGACGGTGGCAGGCTTTGCAGCCGCGACACGCAAAAGCCGTTATCATAGCCGCCTCTTTGCCAGCCTTGCCATGGACACCATGACCGAGAACGACTATCTGACCGCTTGGGGCCTTTACGCCTTCGCCGCTTTGGGCTGCCTGTTGGTGTGGTGGCGCATGACGCGCTGGATCTGGCGCTGGCTGCGCGAGCCGCTGCAATTGCTGATGGCCGTGTTGCTGTTCAGCCCGACCATCGTCGACCCGGTCAAGACCCAGTTCGCACCGGCCGTGGCCATTACCGCCCTGGACCTGGTGCTCAAGGTCGGCAACAACGCCTGGCGGGCGATTTCCGATTTGTTCATGTACACCATGATCGCCTTTGGCGTGTACCTGGTGATCGTGTTGATCCGCTGGCCCATCGAGCGCGCCGCCAATGCGCGTCGTGAGCGCAAGGCCGCCACCGATGCAGCCCTGGCCGCTGAAGCGGTGGAAGAAGACGACGAGCCATTCCGCCGTCCGGCGCCTGTCAGCGGCATGCGGGTCGAACCGCGCCTTTAACGTTGCAGCGAGAGCCCTGGCATGTGTGAATTATTGGGCATGAGTGCCAACGTCCCCACCGATATCGTGTTCAGCTTTACCGGGCTGATGCAGCGCGGTGGGCGCACCGGCCCCCACCGCGACGGTTGGGGTATCGCCTTCTACGAAGGCCGTGGCCTGCGCCTGTTCCAGGACCCGGCCGCGAGCAGTGAATCGGAAGTCGCGCTGCTGGTGCAGCGGTATCCCATCAAGAGTGAAGTGGTGATCGGCCATATCCGCCAGGCCAACGTGGGCAAAGTGAGTCTGGCCAATACCCACCCGTTCGTGCGTGAACTGTGGGGTCGCAACTGGTGTTTCGCCCATAATGGCCAATTGGCGGACTTCAACCCGCGCGCCACGTTCTACCGCCCGGTCGGCGATACCGACAGCGAGGCAGCCTTCTGCGACTTGCTCAACCGCGTGCGCGAGGCCTTTCCCGAGCCGGTGGACATCGAGCAGATGCTGCCCGACCTGATCGCCGCCTGTGCCGAATACCGCAGCAAAGGCGTGTTCAACTGCCTGCTCAGCGATGGCGACTGGCTGTTCTGCTACTGCTCGACCAAGTTGGCGCAGATCACCCGGCGTGCCCCGTTCGGCCCGGCGCGGTTGAAGGATGTCGACGTGATCGTCGATTTCCAGGCCGAAACCACACCCAATGATGTAGTGACGGTGATCGCCACCGAACCGTTGACCGACAACGAAAACTGGACCCGTTACGAACCGGGCCAATGGAGCCTGTGGCGACGCGGTGAATGCGTCAGCCAGGGCATTACTGAGTAAGGATATCGACTATGTTGCTCAGCTATCTGCGGTTGGTGCTGTTTGCCATTGGCCTGTTGGTCGGCGTGCAAGTGCCGGGTTTTATCAACGACTATGCCAAGCGCGTCGAAGCCCACCTGATCGAGGCCCAGACGGGGCTGAGCGGGTTTGAAACCACTGCGCGGCAGTTCTTCAACGGTGATTTGAAAGCGTTGGTGGCGCATTACCGCGCCAGTGACGACCCCGTGTTCCAGAGCGACGCCAATAGCCTGGGCGCGATGCTTGATCGCCAGGTGGCGCTGGACAAGCAATTCCAGGCCATGCAAGGCCCGTGGTACATCCGCGCCTTGCAAGTGGCGGTGGCTGCCGACCCGGATATCCGCCAGGAAACCTGGAACGGCTACAGCTACCAGATCCTGCTGACCCCTGAAGCCATGGGCTGGGGCCTGGGCGGGGCGATGCTGCTGTCGTTTGGGTTGGAATGCCTGTTCCGCCTGATCGACTGGGTGGTGTTGGGCGGCAAGCGCCTGCGCCAGAGCCGGCCGATTGAAGAGCGGGACCTGAAAGGTCTTTAACGCCCAACCCGGTCCAAGGTGGGAGGGGGCTTGCCCCTCCCGCATTAGATCTCCTGCATTATGGGGATCGGCGTTTATTTGGACAGGAAGCGCATGCCTTCTTCCAGCCCGCGCAGGGTCAGCGGGTACATCTGATCCTCCACCAACTCCCGCACAATCCCCGTCGACGCCGTAAAGTCCCAAGTGTCCTTCGGATACGGATTGATCCAGATCAGCTTCTTGTACTTGGCCATGAAACGCTGCATCCACACATAGCCCGGCTCTTCGTTCCAATGCTCGACGCTGCCGCCGGCCTGGGTGATTTCATACGGCGCCATCGATGCGTCGCCGATAAAAATCACTTTGTAGTCGGCGCCATACTTGTGCAGCAGGTCCTGGGTGGAAGTGCGCTCCGAGGTGCGGCGCTGGTTGTTCTTCCACACCGACTCATACACGAAGTTATGGAAGTAGAAGTACTCCAGGTGTTTGAACTCGGTCTTGCAGGCGGAGAACAGCTCTTCGCAGATTTTCACGTGGGCATCCATCGAGCCGCCGATATCGAACAGCAGCAACAGCTTGATGGTATTGCGCCGTTCCGGGCGCATCTGGATATTCAGCAAGCCGGCGTCGCGGGCGGTGTGGTCGATGGTGCCGTCGATGTCCAACTCGTCGGCGGCACCCTGGCGCGCGAATTTGCGCAGGCGGCGCAGTGCAATCTTGATGTTGCGCGTGCCCAGTTCCACCTGATCGTCGAGGTTCTTGTACTCGCGCTGGTCCCAGACTTTCACCGCCTTGCCCTGGCGCTTGCCGGCGTCACCGACGCGGATGCCTTCGGGGTTGTAGCCACCGGAGCCAAACGGGCTGGTACCGCCGGTGCCGATCCATTTATTACCGCCGGCGTGGCGTTCTTTCTGTTCTTCCAGGCGTTTCTTGAACTCTTCGATCAGCTTGTCGAGGCCGCCGAGGGATTGGATCTGCGCGCGTTCTTCGTCACTCAGCGAACGCTCGAATTCCTTGCGCAGCCACTCTTCGGGGATCAGCGCCTGCAAATGGTCGTCGAGCTTTTCCAGGCCGTTGAAATAGGCGCCGAAGGCACGGTCGAACTTGTCGAAATGCCGCTCGTCCTTGACCAGGATCGCCCGGGCCAAGTAGTAGAACTCGTCCATGTCGGCGAAGGTCACGCGCTGCTTGAGCGCGTTGATCAGGTCGAGCAACTCGCGCACCGACACCGGCACTTTGGCGGCGCGCATCTCGTTGAACAGGTTGAGCAACATCAGCGATTACCGCGACGGCTCATGAACGCCAGACGCTCCAGCAATTGCACGTCTTGCTCGTTCTTGACCAAGGCGCCGGCCAGCGGCGGGATGGCTTTGGTCGGATCGCGTTCGCGCAGCACGGCTTCACCGATATTGTCGGCCATCAGCAGCTTGAGCCAGTCGACCAGTTCGGAGGTGGACGGTTTTTTCTTCAGGCCCGGGACTTTGCGCACGTCGAAGAACACGTCGAGGGCTTCGCTGACCAGGTCTTTCTTGATGTTGGGGTAGTGCACATCCACGATCTTCTGCAGGGTGGTGCGGTCGGGGAAGGCGATGTAGTGGAAGAAGCAACGGCGCAGGAATGCGTCCGGCAGCTCTTTTTCGTTGTTGGAGGTAATGATGATGATCGGGCGCTTCTTGGCCTTGATGGTCTCGTCGATTTCGTAGACGTAGAACTCCATCTTATCGAGTTCTTGCAGCAGGTCGTTGGGGAACTCGATGTCGGCCTTGTCGATTTCATCGATCAGCAGGATCACCCGTTCTTCGGACTCGAACGCTTCCCACAACTTGCCCTTCTTCAGGTAGTTGCGCACATCGTGCACCTTGTCCACGCCCAACTGCGAGTCGCGCAGGCGGCTGACCGCATCGTACTCGTAGAGGCCCTGGTGGGCCTTGGTGGTGGACTTGATGTGCCAGGTGATCAGCTTGGCACCGAAGGATTCGGCCAGTTGCTCGGCGAGCATCGTCTTGCCGGTGCCCGGTTCGCCCTTGACCAGCAACGGCCGCTCCAGGGTGATGGCGGCGTTGACGGCCAGTTTCAGGTCATCGGTAGCCACATAGGCCTGGGTGCCTTCGAACTTCATCGGTGTTTCCTCGCATTCATCAATGCCCCGACTATACCGCGCAGCCCCGGCGACTGTGAACGCAGACGGGTTATTCAGTCTCTGAATGGCCGGTCACATGGGATATCAGTCTGCCGATGGCTTGGGTTGCTCATAACGTGCATTGAACGCCTGGATAAAACCATTGCGCAAAATCCCCAAAAACGCAGAGAACGCGCTGACATTTTGTTGATGTACGCTGCCACTGAGCTCGACGCGGGTGGCGAACTGGTTTTTCTGCTGGTTCTTCAGCACCGTCTCGCTGGTGCCAACCACCGCCTCCCAGATCGAGCGGAAGATGTTCTTATCCTTGTTCTCCACGTCCTGCTGCCAGTCAAACACTTCCACATCCCTTAACAACGGCTTGATGTAGCCGGTCAGTTGGCCTTTTTCGGCCTGGGCTTCGATCACTACGTCGCCGTTACCGGCCTTGAAGTCGAACTTGCCGTAGGCCGAGGCGAAGTCATTCATGCGCTTGAGCTGCAGGTCCTTGGCGCGGAAACGGAATTCGAAGTTCTCGAAATTACTCAGTGGGTCAAAGGTGGCGCTGGCTTCCAGCGGGGCCTGGCCTTGCAGCAGTGCCTTGCCGTCGAAGCGGGCGTCGCGCTTGCCTTTGACGTCGACCACGTTGGTCAGGTTGTAGAAGCTGGCGTTGACGTCAGTGGCATCGATTTTTACCGCAGGTTTGGAGCTGAAGTTGTGGAAGGCGATCTTGCCGTCTTCGATGCGCACTTCATCGAGGGTGATGGGTGCCAGCTTGCTCAACTGCTCGCGCCAGTCGGTGCCCTTACCTGTCTGGGACGCCTGCTTGTTGGCGCCGCCGTCGACGAAGTTCACTTCAGGCTTGATAAACCGCACCTTGGCGACCACTGCATGGTCGTACCACAGCGAATGCCAGCTCACCGCCAGGTCGATCAGCGGGGCGTTGACGAACGGTACGGGCACTTTGCCGTCGACCTTGATGATTTCAAGGCCGTTGATCCGGTAGGCGCCCCGCCATAGCGCCAGGTCCACGTCGGTCACCTGGCCTCGGTAATCGCCCATATTGGCGAGTTTGTCATTCAAATAATTGCGCACCAGGTAGGGCAGGGCGATGCTCAAGGCGACCAGGACCACCAGCACTCCGGCGACGGTCCATAGTGGCCAGCTGTAGCGACGTTTCATCGGGCAGTTCTCCTTGCAGATGAAACATGGACTGTCTTGATCCGCGCAACGTTCCTCTGACTGGACGCTTTGTACTACGAGGCATACCCTTGTTGCCTTCTTGAAATTGCCTACAAGGACCCGTCATGAGCCGCATTTTTGCAGACAACGCGCACTCCATCGGTAACACGCCCCTGGTGCAGATCAACCGCATCGCCCCGCGTGGCGTGACCATCCTGGCGAAGATCGAAGGGCGTAACCCGGGTTACTCGGTAAAGTGCCGCATCGGCGCGAACATGATCTGGGACGCGGAAAGCACCGGCAAACTCAAGCCGGGCATGACCATTGTCGAGCCGACGTCGGGCAATACCGGCATCGGCCTGGCGTTTGTCGCCGCCGCCCGTGGCTACAAGTTGCTGCTGACCATGCCGGCGTCCATGAGCATCGAGCGCCGCAAAGTGCTCAAGGCCCTCGGTGCCGAGCTGGTACTGACCGAGCCGGCCAAAGGCATGAAGGGCGCTATCGAAAAGGCCGGCGAAATCGTTGCCAGCGACCCGGCCACCTACTTTATGCCGGCCCAGTTCGAAAACCCGGCCAACCCGGCGATCCACGAGAAAACCACCGGCCCGGAAATCTGGAATGACACCGACGGTGCGGTGGATGTGCTGGTAGCGGGCGTGGGCACCGGCGGCACCATCACCGGCGTATCGCGCTATATCAAGAACACCGCGGGCAAGCCGATTCTGTCGGTGGCCGTTGAGCCGGTGGTGTCGCCGGTGATCACACAGGCGCTGGCTGGCGATGAGATCAAGCCGAGCCCGCATAAAATCCAGGGCATCGGCGCCGGTTTTGTACCGAAAAACCTCGACTTGTCGATGGTTGACCGCGTGGAGCTGGTGACCGACGACGAATCCAAGGCCATGGCCCTGCGCCTGATGCAGGAAGAGGGGATTCTGTGCGGCATCTCCTGCGGTGCCGCGATGGCGGTGGCCGTGCGCCTGGCCGAGAAACCGGAAATGCAGGGCAAGACCATCGTGGTGATCCTGCCGGACTCCGGTGAGCGCTACCTGTCGAGCATGCTGTTCAGCGATTTGTTCACCGAGCAGGAAAACCAGGCTTGATGTATGTCAGCGCCGATACCTTGGGCCTTCTGCATACTGGCCCAAGTGTTTATGATGCCCGGCGCATATTTCCAGGAGTTGCTGCATGACCTTTTCTTTGGCCGCCAAACTGTCGGTGCTGCTGCTGTTTATCGGCAGCACACTGTATGTCCACTTGCGCGGCAAGGCCCGTCTACCGATGTTGCGCCAGTTCGTAAACCATTCGGCGCTGTTCGCCCCGTATAACGCCTTGATGTATCTGTTTTCGGCGGTGCCGTCCAAACCCTATCTGGACCGCAGCAAGTTCCCGGAACTGGATGTGCTCAAGGACAACTGGGAGGTGATCCGCGAAGAGGCCATGCACCTGTTCGACGAGGGTTACATCCGCGCCGCCGAAAAGAACAACGATGCCGGTTTCGGGTCGTTCTTCAAGAAGGGCTGGAAGCGTTTCTACCTCAAGTGGTACGACAAACCCCTGCCATCGGCCGAGGCGCTGTGCCCGAAAACTGTGGCACTGGTGAGCAGCATTCCCAACGTCAAGGGCGCGATGTTTGCGCTGTTGCCGGGCGGCAGCCACCTCAACCCGCACCGCGACCCGTTTGCCGGTTCCCTGCGTTATCACCTGGGGCTGTCCACGCCCAACTCCGATGCCTGCCGCATCTTCGTCGACGGCCAGGAATACGCCTGGCGCGACGGCGACGACGTGATGTTCGACGAAACCTACGTGCACTGGGTGAAGAATGAAACCGAACAGACCCGTGTGATTCTGTTCTGCGACATTGAGCGTCCCCTGAGCAACCGCGTGATGACCCGCCTCAACCGTTGGGTCAGCAAGCAACTGGGCCGTGCGACCGCGCCGCAGAACCTGGATGACGAGCGCGTGGGCGGGATCAACCAGGCGTATGCCTGGAGCAAGACCTTCAGCGACAAGTTCAGCGGCCAGGTCAAGCAGTGGAAGCGCAAACATCCCAAGGCTTACCGCATTGCGCGGCCGGTGTTGGCGGTGGTCGTGCTGGTACTGCTGTGGAAATGGCTGTTCGGCTGATCTGAAAGTTTAAACGCGGTCAAAAATGGGGAAGGGGGCTTGCCCCCGATGACAGTGGGTCAGCTACAGATTTATCAGCTGACACACCCTCATCGGGGCATGGGTATCTACACAGCTCTTAAAGGCTGGCATAAAACCCTGTGGCAAGCCCGCTCACCACAAGACCCTCGTTCGCTAAGGGTACGTTTTCACCAAAGATGTGTAGATACCCATGCTCATCGGGGGCAAGCCCCCTCCCACATTTGATCTCCGGTGATCTTTAGCTGGCGATCAGTTGGCGCAACACGTAGTGCAAAATCCCGCCCGCCTTGAAGTACTCCACCTCATTGAGCGTATCGATCCGGCACAGCACCTCGACCTTCTCGCTGCTGCCATCCTCTCGCGTAATCACCAGCGTCAGGTTCATGCGCGGCACGATCTCCACCTCGCTCAGCCCAAGAATGTCGATCTTCTCCTTGCCACTGAGCTTGAGCGTCTTGCGGTTCTGATCGAGTTTGAACTGCAACGGCAGCACGCCCATGCCCACCAGGTTGGAACGGTGAATTCGCTCGAAGCTCTCGGCGATCACCGCCTTGACGCCCAGCAGGTTGGTGCCCTTGGCCGCCCAGTCGCGGCTGGAGCCGGTGCCGTACTCTTGCCCCGCAACCACCACCAGCGGGGTGCCCGACGCCTGGTATTTCATCGACGCATCGTAGATCGCCATTTTTTCGCCGGTGGGGATGTACAGCGTGTTGCCGCCTTCTTCGCCACCGAGCATTTCGTTGCGGATCCGGATATTGGCAAAGGTGCCGCGCATCATCACTTCATGGTTACCCCGGCGTGAGCCGTAGGAGTTGAAGTCCCGCGGTTCCACGCCTTGCTCGCGCAGGTATTGGCCGGCGGGGCTGTCGACCTTGATATTGCCGGCGGGGGAGATGTGGTCGGTGGTCACCGAATCCCCCAGCAGGGCCAGCACGTTGGCGCCCTTGATGTCCTCGATCACCGGCAACGGGCCGGCAATGTCGTCGAAAAACGGCGGATGCTGGATGTAGGTGGAATCCTTCTGCCACACGTACGTCGCAGCCTGAGGCACTTCAATGGCCTGCCATTGCGCGTCGCCGGCAAACACCTCGGCGTATTCCTTGTGGAACATGCCAGTGCTGACCTGCGCCACCGCGTCAGCGATCTCCTGGCTGCTCGGCCAGATGTCCTTGAGGTAGACCGGCTTGCCGTCCTTGTCGTTACCCAGCGGCTCGCTGCTGATGTCGATGCGCACCGTGCCGGCCAGCGCATAGGCGACCACCAGCGGCGGCGAAGCCAGCCAGTTGGTTTTCACCAGTGGGTGGACGCGGCCTTCAAAGTTGCGGTTGCCCGACAGCACCGAGGCCACGGTGAGGTCGGCCTTCTGGATGGCTTTTTCAATCGGCTCGGGCAATGGCCCGGAGTTGCCGATGCAGGTGGTGCAGCCATAGCCCACCAGATCAAAACCGAGCGCGTCCAGGTAGTGGGTGAGGCCGGCGGCGTTGTAGTAGTCGGTGACCACCTTGGAGCCGGGCGCCAGGGAGCTTTTGACCCACGGCTTGCGCGTCAGGCCTTTTTCCACGGCTTTCTTGGCCACGAGCCCGGCGGCCATCATCACGCTGGGGTTGGAGGTATTGGTGCACGACGTAATCGCGGCGATGACCACCGCGCCGTTTTTCAGGCGGTAGGTGTTGCCTTCGTATTCGTAATCTGCTTCGCCCACCAGGTCGGCATTGCCCACGGCGACACCGCCGCCGCCTTCGCTTTCCAGGCGGCCTTCTTCCTTGTTGGTGGGTTTGAATTGCAGGTCGAGAAAGTCGCTGAAGGCCTGGCCGACATTCGGCAGCGCCACGCGGTCCTGCGGACGTTTCGGCCCGGCAAGGCTGGCTTCGACGCTGCCCATGTCCAGGGCCAGGCTGTCGGTGAACACCGGTTCTTGGCCGGCAATACGCCACAAGCCTTGAGCTTTAGTGTAGGCCTCGACCAATTTCACGGTTTCTGTCGGGCGGCCGGACAGGCGCAGGTAGTCCAGCGTCACTTCATCCACCGGGAAAAAGCCGCAGGTGGCGCCATATTCCGGGGCCATGTTGGCGATGGTGGCGCGGTCAGCCAGAGGCAGATCGGCCAGGCCGTCGCCGTAGAACTCAACGAACTTACCGACGACGCCTTTTTTGCGCAGCATCTGGGTCACGGTCAGCACCAGGTCGGTGGCGGTGATGCCTTCCTTGAGTTTGCCGGTGAGCTTGAAGCCGATCACTTCCGGGATCAGCATCGACACCGGCTGGCCGAGCATTGCCGCTTCCGCTTCGATGCCACCCACGCCCCAGCCAAGTACGCCAAGGCCGTTGATCATGGTGGTGTGGGAATCGGTGCCGACCAGGGTGTCGGGGAAGGCGTAGGTGCGGCCGTCTTCGTCCTTGGTCCACACGGTGCGGCCCAGGTACTCCAGGTTGACCTGATGGCAGATGCCGGTGCCCGGCGGCACCACGCTGAAGTTGTCAAAGGCGCTCTGGCCCCAGCGCAGGAAGGCGTAGCGTTCGCCGTTGCGCTGCATCTCGATATCGACGTTTTGCTCGAAGGCATCGGCATTGCCGAACTTGTCGACCATCACCGAGTGGTCGATCACCAAATCCACCGGGGAGAGCGGGTTGATGCGCTGCGGGTCGCCACCGGCCTTGGCCACGGCGGCGCGCATGGCGGCCAGGTCGACCACGGCGGGTACGCCGGTAAAGTCTTGCATCAGCACGCGGGCGGGGCGGTACTGGATCTCACGGTCGGACTGGCGCTCTTTGAGCCAGGCGGCAATGGCCTTGAGGTCGGCGCCGGTGACGGTCTTGTTGTCTTCCCAGCGCAGCAGGTTTTCCAGCAGCACCTTGAGCGACATCGGTAGCTTGTCCAGGTCGCCCAGGCTCTTGGCGGCTTCGGGCAGGCTGAAGTAGTGGTAGGTTTTGTCGTCGATTTGCAGGGTTTTAAGGGTTCTCAGGCTATCAAGCGATGACATGACGCGACTCCTTATGGTCCGCACGGCTACGGACCTGACGGGACGAACAGAGCTATCAAACTAGCCCCGTTTTCATTAGCAGGCTAATAACTGGACTCTATGGGCAAGTCCAAGGTTCCGAACTCGGCTATCATGCGCGCGTTTTCATGACAGGCATTGCGATAGAGCAAGCCAGTTGCCAGGAGATTCAATGAACACCCTTTTTATGCACTGCCGCCCGGGTTTTGAAGGCGAAGTCTGTTCCGAGATCGCGGACCTCGCTGCGCGCCTGAACGTTTCCGGCTACGCCAAGGCCAAGACCGGCAGCGCCTGCGCCGAATTTGTCTGCACCGAAGAAGACGGCGCCCAGCGCCTGATGCACGGCCAACGCTTTGCCGAGCTGATCTTCCCCCGGCAGTGGGCGCGCGGGGTGTTTATCGACCTGCCGGAAACCGACCGCATCAGCGTGATCCTCGCTCACCTGCGCGAATTCCCGGTGTGCGGCAGCCTGTGGCTGGAGATGGTTGACACCAACGATGGCAAGGAACTGTCGAACTTCTGCAAGAAATTTGAAGTGCACCTGCGCAAAGCCCTGCTGGGTGCCGGCAAGCTGGTGGACGACCCGAGCAAGCCGCGCCTGCTGCTGACCTTCAAGAGCGGCCGCGAAGTGTTCATGGGCCTGGCCGAGTCGAACAATTCGGCCATGTGGCCGATGGGCATCCCGCGCCTGAAGTTCCCGCGTGACGCGCCAAGCCGTTCGACGTTGAAGCTGGAAGAGGCCTGGCACCACTTTATCCCCCGCGACCAATGGGACGAGCGCCTGCACGGCGACATGACTGGCGTCGACCTCGGCGCTGCGCCGGGCGGCTGGACCTGGCAACTGGTCAACCGTGGCATGCTGGTGACCGCCATCGACAACGGCCCCATGGCCGAAAGCCTGATGGACACCGGCCTGGTACAGCACTTGATGGCCGACGGCTTCACCTTCGTGCCCAAGCAGCCGGTGGACTGGATGGTGTGCGACATCGTCGAGAAACCGGCGCGCAACGCCGCGTTGCTGGAAACCTGGATCGGCGAGGGGCATTGTCGCGAGGCGGTGGTGAACCTGAAGTTGCCGATGAAGCAGCGCTATGCCGAAGTCAAACGCCTGCTGGAGCGTATCGAAGAGGGCTTCAAGGCCCGCGGCATTCGCGTGGAAATCGGCTGCAAGCAGCTGTACCACGACCGTGAGGAAGTGACCTGCCACCTGCGCCGCCTGGTGGATGCGAAGAAAACCAAGGCCCGTTAACGAGGAGTCATCAATGAGCGATATCAACGAAAGCCCTGTCGACGGCATTCTCGATGCCACCGGCCTCAACTGCCCGGAACCCGTGATGATGCTGCACCAGCACATCCGCGACCTGCCGGCGGGCGGTTTGCTCAAGGTGATCGCAACGGACCCGTCGACCCGCCGCGATATTCCCAAGTTCTGCGTGTTCCTGGACCACGAACTGGTGGATCAGCAGGAACAGGCTGGCACTTATCTGTACTGGATTCGCAAGAAGGCCGACTAACCCCGCGCCTTGTCCGCCCGGATACGCCGGCGTGCACTGCGCGCCAGGCGTACCAGCAACATCCCCGCCGCACAGCTCAGGCCCACGATCAGCCCTTGCCACAAACCGCTGGGGCCGCTTGGGGCGCCGAGCCAGTCGGTCAGCCCCAGGGCATAACCCACCGGCAGCCCCACGCCCCAGTAGGCGAACAAGGTCAGCACCATGGTCACGCGGGTGTCCTGGTAGCCACGCAAGGCGCCGGCTGCCGTGACCTGGATCGAGTCCGAGAACTGGAACAGCGCCGAGAACACAATCAGCGTCGAAGCCAAGTGAATCACCACTGGGTCCGGGGTGTAGATCGTCGCGATCTGCTCACGGAACAACAGCATCAGGCTGCACGACAGGCACGCATACGCCAGCGCGGTGCCCATGCCGACACCGGCGGCGAAGCGTGCTTCCCGTGCCTCGCCACGGCCGAGGGCCTGACCGACGCGCACGGTGACGGCCATGCTCAGGGAGTAGGGGATCATGAACACCAGCGAGCTGACGTTCAGTGCGATCTGATGCCCGGACACCACCGTGGCGCCCAGGCTGCCGAGCAACAGGGCGATTACCGCAAAAATGCTCGATTCGGCGAAGATCGCGACGCCAATCGGCAGGCCAATCCCCAGCACACGCTTGATGACTGCCCATTGCGGCCAGTCAAACCGTTTGAACAATTCACTGCTCTGATAGGCCGGGCCCCAGCGCGTCCAGACGGCCAGGCCGAGCATCATCACCCACATCGCAATGGCCGTGGCCCAGCCGCAGCCCACGCCGCCCATGGCCGGCACGCCAAAGTGGCCGTAGATGAAGATGTAGTTCAGCGGAATATTCAGCGCCAGGCCGACCAGGCCCATGACCATGCTCGGCCGCGTGCGGCCCAGGCCGTCGCTGAAACAGCGCAGCACGTAATACAGCGCAATCGCCGGCATCCCGGCGGCGATGCCGTGCAGGTAGCCCATGGATGGTTCGATCAGGTCGGGCTCGACCTTCATGGCATGCAGGATCGGTTCGGCGCACAGCAGCAGCAATGCGCCGATGATCCCCACGACCACCGCCAGCCACAACGCCTGGCGCACCAGCGGCCCGATCTCGTTGAACTGGCCTGCCCCGTAGCGCTGGGCGACTTTCGGCGTGGTGGCCAGCAGCGTGCCGCTCATCAGCAGGTACACCGGGATCCAGATCGAGTTGCCCAGGCCCACCGCCGCCAGATCCTGGGGGCTGACCCGCCCGGCCATGACCGCGTCGACAAAACTCATGGCGGTGGTGGCCAGTTGGCCGATCATGATCGGCAGGGCGAGCGTCAGCAGGTCGCGCACTTCCCGGCTGATGCGGGCGGGGCGGGTGAGGGCGGTGGTGGCAGTGTTCACGTACAGGTGTCCAATTGAGAGGAGCGCAAGGACGGCGGATTCTACGCCCTGACGCAATGGTCAGGAAAAAACCTGTGTTGGGGATTTGTAAGCAACCTGCCAGGCCCCCTCCCACATTGAATCCACGCAAGCCTGTACACTGCGGGTCCGCCAAAGGAGCCTGCCATGCTGATTGTTGCCGACGAAAATATCCCGCTGCTCGATGCCTTCTTCCAAGGATTTGGCGAGATTCGCCGGGTGCCCGGCCGTTCTCTTGACCGCGCCACGGTCGAGCAGGCGGATGTGCTGCTGGTGCGCTCGGTGAGCAACGTCAATCGCGCGCTTCTGGAGGGCTCCAACGTGCGCTTTGTCGGCACCTGCACCATCGGCACCGACCACCTGGATTTGGACTACTTCAAGCAAGCCGGTATCCAGTGGTCCAGCGCCCCCGGCTGCAATGCCCGTGGGGTAGTGGACTACGTGTTGGGCAGCCTGCAGACCCTCGCCGAGATCGAAGGCGCCGACCTCAATAAGCGTACTTACGGCATCGTCGGTGCCGGTGAAGTGGGCGGGCGCCTGGTCAAGGTGCTCAAGGGCCTGGGCTGGAACGTGCTGGTGTGCGACCCGCCACGGCAGATCGCCGAAGACGGCGACTACGTGAGCCTGGCGCAGATCGTCGAGCAGAGCGACGTGATCAGCTTGCACACGCCGCTGACCAAGTCCGGCAATGGCTCGACCTGGCATTTGTTCGACCGCCAGCGCCTGGAGCAGCTCAAGCCCGGCACCTGGCTGATCAACGCCAGCCGCGGCCCGGTGGTGGACAACGCTGCCCTGCGCGAGGTGTTGCTGGCGCGCGAAGACCTGCAAGCGGTGCTGGATGTATGGGAAGGCGAGCCCGAAGTGGATGCGGACCTGGCCGACTTGTGCGTGCTGGCCACGCCGCATATCGCCGGTTACAGCCTGGAAGGCCGTCAGCGCGGCACGGCGCAGATCTACCAGGCGTTTTGCGCGTACCTGGGCCAGGCACCGAGCATCCACTTGAGCGAACTGTTGCCGGCGTCGTGGTTGTCTGAAGTGCACCTGAATGCTTCGACCGACCCCGCCTGGGCGCTGGCGACCTTGTGCCGCAGCGTGTACGACCCGCGCCGGGATGATGCGGATTTCCGTCGCAGCCTGGTGGGAACTGTGGAAGAACAGCGTAAGGCGTTCGACCTGCTGCGCAAGCATTACCCGGAGCGTCGGGAGATCGAGGGCTTGAAGGTACGTATCAATGGGGAGTCGGAGGCGCTGTCGAAGATTGTGTCCGCATTGGGCGCAGTGGCTATTTAAGCGCCCATAAAAAACCCGGCCATCGCGGCCGGGTCTGAAAGAGCTTGGGCGTTTCAGCCTTGCTGGGCAGGCTTGACCAGTTTTTCTTCCAGTTCGCGGCACGCTTGCTGGATCATCTCTTCGGTGATCTGAACCTCATGGCCTTGGGCGTCGATGACGGAGCAAGGCAACTGCTGGGGTTGGCGGATCACTTCAATCTTGGCATCGCTACTGTTTTGCAAGGTCATGGCCTGTCTCCTCATCAGGTTGTGTACCTACTTTGAACCCCCCGCGTGACCGCGCTGTGACAACTCCCTGCACGACCACCGGTTCGAACATCCAGTCCACCAGAAACCGCTGTCGATTTCCAGCCGGGTGTTAGACCGATAGCCTCTAGGGGCCAGCATCGGCGGGCATAATTAACCTGACTCATTGTTATTTACCCAAGTTCCCCCAATGTTGAGGTATAGACCCCTCATCGGTAATGCCCTCCATGTTCTCAGTCCGTCAACGCCGCGCAATTCGCCTGGCCAGCCGCTTTATCGCGCCCTATCGCTGGCAGGCGCTGGGCGCCCTGTTGGCGCTGATCGTCACCGCCGGCATCACCTTGTCCATGGGGCAGGGCATCCGCCTGCTGGTGGACCAGGGTTTCATGACCCAGTCGCCGCACCTGCTCAACCAGTCCATCGGCCTGTTCATGATCCTGGTGCTGGGCCTGGCGGTGGGTACTTTTGCACGGTTTTACCTGGTGTCCTGGATTGGCGAGCGGGTGGTGGCGGATATTCGTCGGCAGGTGTTCAACCACCTCATCTACTTGCACCCCGGCTTCTACGAGAACAACCGCAGCTCCGAAATCCAGTCGCGGCTGACCACCGACACCACCTTGTTGCAATCGGTGATCGGCTCGTCGCTGTCGCTGTTCCTGCGCAATGCCTTGATGGTCATCGGCGGCATTGTGCTGCTGTTCGTCACCAACCCCAAGCTCACCAGTATCGTGGTGGTGGCGCTGCCGCTGGTGCTGGCACCGATCCTGATTTTCGGTCGCCGCGTGCGTAGCCTGTCGCGCCTGAGCCAGGACCGGATCGCCGATGTGGGCAGTTATGTGTCCGAAACCCTCGGCCAGATCAAGACCGTGCAGGCCTACAACCACCAGGTCCAGGACGAACAACGCTTTGCCGTGACCGTCGAAGAAGCCTTTGCCACGGCGCGTAAACGTATTGCCCAGCGGGCCTGGCTGATCACCTTGGTGATCATGCTGGTGCTCGGTGCCGTGGGCGTGATGCTGTGGGTGGGCGGCATGGACGTGATCAGTGGGCGTATTTCCGGCGGCGAACTGGCGGCGTTTGTGTTCTACAGCCTGATCGTCGGCAGCGCCGTCGGCACCCTGAGCGAAGTGCTCGGTGAGCTGCAACGTGCCGCCGGTGCAGCCGAGCGCATTGGTGAGCTGTTGCAGTCGACTAACGAAATCCAGGCGCCGGCCGCAGGCACGGTGCAGTTGCCGGCGCGGGTCAGTGGGCGTATGGAGCTGCAGGACTTGCGTTTTTCCTACCCGTCACGACCCGACAGCTACGCCATCGACGGCTTGAATCTGACGATCAACCCCGGCGAAACCCTGGCCTTGGTCGGGCCCTCCGGCGCGGGCAAGTCGACCATTTTCGACCTTCTGCTGCGTTTCTACGACCCCCAGCACGGCCGCATACTGCTCGAAGGTCACCCGCTGACCGAACTCGACCCCCTGGATCTGCGCCGCCATTTCGCCTTGGTGTCCCAGAGCCCGGCGCTGTTTTTCGGCAGCGTCGAAGAAAACATCCGCTACGGCAACCCGAGCGCGACCCGCGAGCAGGTCGAAGCCGCTGCGCGCATCGCCCACGCCCATGATTTCATCCTGCAAATGCCGAACGGCTACCAGACTCACCTGGGCGACGGTGGCCAGGGCCTCTCCGGCGGCCAGCGCCAGCGCCTGGCCATCGCCCGCGCCTTGTTGGTGGACGCACCGATCCTGCTGCTGGACGAAGCCACCAGCGCCCTCGATGCCCAGAGTGAACACCTGATCCAGCAAGCCTTGCCGCAACTGATGCAAGGGCGCACCACGCTGGTGATCGCCCATCGCCTGGCCACGGTGAAGAATGCTGATCGGATCGCCGTGATGGACCAGGGCAAGCTGGTGGCGGTGGGCACGCATCAGCAGCTGATTGCGAGCAATCCGCTGTATGCGCGGTTGGCGGCGTTGCAGTTCAGTGCTGGTGGGGATATGGAATGAAGCTGCGGTGTGCTTGCTCCTTAAGGCATTATGCAATCTTTCGCTATTGATCTGGATGAGGACATGAGCCGCTATCAACCTCCGTTGACACTGACCACAAAGATGCTGGCCCTGGTGGCTGATATCAGTGAGCAGATTGGTCAGCTCTCAGTCGGTGACGACACCCGTCAGACGCCACAGCTCAGGCGGGGTAATCGAATCCGTACGATTCAGGCCTCATTGGCGATCGAGAACAATACCCTCAGCGTCGAGCAGGTGACTGCTGTTCTGGAAGGCCGACGAGTATTGGGGCTGCCTAGAGAAATCCAGGAAGTGCGTAATGCGTTTGCTGCCTACGAGGCAATGCCGCAGTGGCTGCCGAGTAATCGCGCGGATGTGTTGCAGGCTCACGAACTGCTGATGTATGGCTTGATCGACGATGCCGGACGGTTTCGGCAGGCGGGTGTTGGTATCTATCGTGGCGAGCAATTGGTACACATGGCTCCGCCCGCGAGCCGTGTAACGCATCTGGTGGATGACCTGCTCCAATGGTTGTCGGTTTCCGATTGGCACCCGTTGATCGCCAGCTGTGTATTCCATTATGAGTTTGAATTTATCCACCCTTTTGCCGATGGTAATGGGCGCATGGGACGGCTCTGGCAAACGCTGATTCTCAGCCAATGGCGTCCTGTATTGGCCTACCTGCCAGTGGAAGCGGTTATTCGTGAACAGCAGGACGCTTACTATGCCGCGCTTTCAACTGCAGACCGGCAGGCCGAGGCCACGCCCTTCGTTGAGTTCATGCTGCAGGCGTTGAGCCTGGCCTTGGCTGAAGCCGTGCAAAGCGAGCCTCGGGCAGGCTCATAAAAAATGCCCGCATTTTTCAATGCGGGCATTTTTCCTTTCCGTTTCAAGTGTTACTGATCATCAAAATACCGCTCATGCCAATCCACCAGCGGCTGTGGCGAGTTGAGCTTTTGCCCGTAGATCACTGAATAAGACAGCACGTTCTGCACGTACTGGCGGGTTTCGTCGAATGGGATGCTCTCCACCCATACATCGAAACTCAAGTGATCGGCACCGCGCAACCACTGGCGCACTCGGCCGGGGCCGGCGTTGTAGGCGGCGGAGGCGAGTACGCGGTTGCCGTTGAATTGGCTGTGCACCTGGCTCAGGTAGGCGGCGCCGAGTTGGATGTTTTTGTCGGGGTCCAACACCTGGGCCGGGGAGGCCAGGGGGATGCTGAATTTGCGCGCGGTTTCCTTGGCGGTACCGGGCATCAGTTGCATCAGGCCGCTGGCGCCAACGCCGGAGCGGGCATCGTCCATAAAGGCGCTTTCCTGGCGGGTGATGGCGAATACCCAGCTCGAATGCAGGCCACGAACCTTGGCTTCACGCACCAGGGTGTCGCGGTGGGCCATCGGGAAGCGGATGTCCAGATCGTCCCAGTACTGGGCCTGGCTGATGGTGCGGATCGCCGGGAAGTACCACTTCATGTCGTACGCCAGCTTGGCTTGGGCGACCATCTCATCGCGGTTGAAGTGGCGGCTGACGTGGTACCACTCGCGGCGACCGTCCACGATCTGCCCACGGGCGTAAAACTCCAGGGCGCGGCGTACGCCGGGGGTGTTACGGACTTTATTGACCAGCGCCTGGCTCATCACCAGCGGCTTGTTGTTCAGTTGGTACGGGGCTTTGGAGCGATCAGCCGCGAGGAATCCGTAGAAGTCCCGCTCCCGCGACAGGTTCTTGTAGAGCACCAGGGCTTGCGGGTTCTTCGGCTCGGCCAGTTCCAGGCTGCGGGCCTGCCAGTAGCGCCAGCGGTTCGTGGTGGCCAGGTCTTGTGGGAGTTTGCGCGTCAACTGGTAGGCATCTTCCCAGCGTGCCAGGCGCAACAGCAAGCGCAGGCGCCACTCGGAGACGGTGTTGTCGCGCAGCTCGGGGTCGTACTTGGTCATCACCTCAAGGGCGCGTGGGTCGAAGCGCTTGGCCAGGGTCAGGCCGATTTCGCGGGCGATCGACACTTTTTCGTCACGGGAGAAGTGCATGCTGCTGGCGTAGCCGTCGAGCAGGGCCATGGCCTTGTCCGGGTCCTGGCGGGCCAGGCGACGCAGGCCCAGGCCCACGGCGTCAGACATAGCCTCGGTGGCCGGCTGGAAGCGCGATGGATCGCTGAGCATGTCGGGCTTTTGCGCCACATCCACCATCAGGCGGCCTTGGGCGCCGAGGGTCGGCAGGGTTTTCACCAGGCTGTTGGCGAGCGCGTAGTTGCGCGCTTCGGCGGCGAGCTTGGTGCGGTCCCAGATTTTCTGTTCGGTGAGTTGGCCGTCGGCGGCCCACTGGCCAAAGGTGGCATCACAGGCGGCGGGTTGGGATTTGCCGGTCATCCACAGCTTTTCGGCGGTCTTGTAGCCTTCGGCCTTCAGGTTGTGGGTGAGCTGGTATTGGCCGTGCAGGCAGTCCAGTTCGACGAAATTGAGTTTGGGGTCGTAGTACTTTTCAAAGGTCTGCCAATCGCCACGCTCGGACAGCCAGCGTAACCAGCGCAGCTTCATCCAGTTGGCCTGGGGCAGGTCGCCGTTTTTGGCGAGAAACTGCTCGATTTCCTGATTACTCGCGGTTTTCAGGCGCGCGGTCAGCTCGTCGTAGGCCAGGTACGGCGTCAGCGGGTAGTCGGCCAGGGCCTGGCTGTATTGCATATAGGGGCCGGTATCGCCCTTGGCCAGTGCGCGCTTGGCTTCATCGTAATATTGACGTTGGGTGGTGAGGTCCACGGCCTGGGCGGATTGAACGGCGGTGGCGGAAAGAAGCAGACAAGATAAAAAGTTGAAAAGGCGACTGCGCATGAGACGTCCGTGCAGAGAAATCACGACTAGCGTCGGCACCGCCGACGCTGATTGCCCCTAGCTTAGCCTTTTGCCAGCGACCGGCGAAAGCTTTGCCGGCCGGTTCGTTCAGGTTTACCGGAAATGTCCTACAGAACGTGTCGGCCTTGAAAATGCTGGCCGCATCCCACCCTCAAGTCAGGTAGAATGCGCGCCCAGTTTTTGGAGAAGCGTATGACCCTGCTCAAATTCAGCGATGTGTCCCTTGCTTTCGGCGCTATGCCGTTGTTGGACAAGGTGTCCTGGCAGATCGCCCGTGGTGAGCGGGTGTGCATCATCGGCCGCAACGGCACCGGCAAGTCCAGCATGATGAAGCTGGTCAAAGGCGACCAGAAGCCCGATGACGGCTCTGTCTGGCGCGCCCCAGGCCTCAAGATTGGCGAATTGCCGCAAGAATTGCCGGTGGCCGACGGACGGACAGTGTTCGACGTGGTTGCCGAAGGCCTGGACGGCGTGGGCGAGTTGCTTGCGCAATACCATCACCTGGCGCAGAACTGCGTCACCGAGGAAGACCTGGACAAGCTGATGCACGTCCAGCAGGACCTCGAAGCCCGTGACGGCTGGCGCCTGCAGCAACTGGTCGACAGCACCCTGAGCCGCCTGCAACTGCCTGCCGACAAGACCCTCGCCGAACTGTCCGGCGGCTGGCGTCGCCGCGTGCTGCTGGCCCAGGCCTTGGTGTCCGAACCGGATTTGCTGCTGCTCGACGAGCCCACCAACCACCTGGACATCGGCGCCATTGCCTGGCTTGAAGAAGCCATCAAGGACTTCCAGGGCGCCGTGCTGTTCATCACGCACGACCGTGCCTTCCTGCAGAGCCTTGCCACGCGCATCCTCGAACTGGACCGTGGTGGCCTGATCGACTGGAACGGCGACTACGCCAGCTTCCTGGTGCACAAGGAAGCGGCGCTGTCGGCTGAAGAAACCGCCAACGCCCTGTTCGATAAAAAGCTGGCCCAGGAAGAAGTCTGGATCCGCCAGGGCATCAAGGCCCGCCGCACCCGTAACGAAGGCCGTGTACGCGCGCTGAAAGCCCTGCGCGTTGAGCGCAGCGAACGTCGCGAGCGTACCGGCAAGGCCAATATCCAGCTGGATACCGCCGACAAGTCGGGCAAGCAGGTGATGGTGCTGGAGAACGTCAGCTTCCATCACCCGGATGGCCCGTTCCTGATCAAGGACTTCTCCATGGTCCTGGCTCGCGGCGACCGTATCGGTCTGCTGGGCGCCAACGGTACCGGCAAGACCACCTTGCTCAAGCTGATGCTTAATGGCCTGCAACCGACCAGTGGTAAAGTCGAAGAGGGCACGCGCATCGACGTGGCCTACTTCGACCAGTTGCGCCATCAGTTGGACCTGGAAAAAACCGTGATCGACAACGTGGCGGAAGGCCGCGACTTTATCGATATCGACGGCCAGAGCCGCCATGTGTTGAGTTACCTGGGCGACTTCCTGTTCAGCCCGCAGCGTGCACGTACGCCGGTCAAAGCGTTGTCCGGTGGTGAGCGCGCACGCCTGCTGCTGGCGAAGCTGTTCAGCAAGCCGGCCAACCTGCTGGTACTCGACGAACCAACCAACGACCTCGACGTAGAAACCCTCGAACTGCTGGAAGAGGTCCTGTTGACCTTCAACGGCACCGTGCTGATGGTCAGCCACGACCGGGCATTCCTCGACAACGTGGTTACCAGCACCCTGGTCTTCGAAGGTGAAGGCAAGGTTCGCGAATACGTCGGTGGTTATCAGGACTGGCTGCGCCAGGGCGGTTCACCGCGCCTGTTGGGCGTGACCGAGAGCAAGTCCGGCAAGGCCGACTTGACCTCGGCGGTGGTAACACCGGTTGCCGCCGCGGCTCCTGCACCCGAAGCTGCGCCGGCGGCCAAGAAGAAGCTCAGCTACAAGCTGCAGCGCGAGCTGGAAGCGTTGCCGGGTGATATCG
Source organism: Pseudomonas sp. LG1E9 (assembly GCF_003290225.1). NCBI lineage: Bacteria > Pseudomonadati > Pseudomonadota > Gammaproteobacteria > Pseudomonadales > Pseudomonadaceae > Pseudomonas > Pseudomonas sp. LG1E9. Next base: position 2,424,137 of record NZ_CP029983.1, read on the forward strand.
ACGCCAAGGAAAAGCAGATTGCTGCTGTTGAAGCGGACATGGCTGATGCGGGTTTCTACCTGCGTCCGGCAGCGGAAACTGCCAAGGTCATTGCTTCCCTGGAGGCGCTGAACCAGGAACTGGAAGTGTTGATGGAGCGTTGGGCCGAGCTGGATGCCTGAGTGATCCGCATGCAATAAAAAACCCGGTGTTCACTAGTATGAACACCGGGTTTTTCATATGAAATGCAGTTCAAATGTGGGAGGGGGCTGGCCCCCGATGGCGGTGTATCAGTCTCCAAATGTATCAACTGACAGACTGCTATCGGGGGCAAGCCCCCTCCCACATTTGGTCCTCATTCGCCTTATGAGGTTTTTACAAGCTTCACGGCCAGCACATCGCACGGCGCGCCGTGCAGTACATCATTGGCAGTAGAACCCAGCAACAACGCCAAGCCGTGACGACCATGGCTACCCACCACGATCAAGTCGCAAGCCTTTTCCTTGGCCAGGTGATGGATTTCCTGGCGCGGTTGGCCGTATGTCAGGTGGCAGTCTTCCTTTTTCAGGTGCGGGTATTTGAGAATCAAACGATCCAGGCGCTCCTTGGCCTGGTCAAATTGTTGTTGCTGCAACTGGGAAAGGTCCATCGGCACGTCACCGCCAAAGGCCATGGCCATGGGCTCGACGATATGCACCAGCGACAGTATGGCGCCATTGGCCAATGCAGATTCCTGCGCGCGCTTGATCACTGGATCGCACTCTTCGGTCAGGTCGACAGCGACCAGAATATGTTGGTAGGGCATGAGGCGTTCCTCCAGGGGACTGCAATAAATTAAGTATGGCTGCTTTCAAGCGGATCGGGTTGTATCCGGTCAAATCCGCTCATCTAGAAATTCGGGAGTACACATATGACGGTCTGGATAGTGGTGTCAATCCTTGTGGTGGTTCTGAGCCCTTTGGCATGGCTGCGCCCGTCGCGCCATCAGAGCGGGCGGATGGCCCTGCGCATGGAGGCGCGCCGCATCGGGCTGGCCATGCAGTTGGCACCCCAGGAGTGGCCGCACTGGCTCAAACAGGAGCCGCCGAGCCCCTGCGCGCAGTACTGCCGGCCACGGCGTGGCAGCACGCCGGCCATCTGGAGCTACTTGCAATTGGAGCCGGGGATGTGGGTCAACCAGTGGCGCGAAGTCTGTGAGGACGAGAAGTTGTTGCCGTATTTTGCAACGCTGCCGGCCAACGTCTACAAAGTCGAGGCTGACAAGCAGATGATCGCCCTGTATTGGGGCGAGAAGGGCGAAGCGAGTGATCTGCTCGCCATTGATGCACTGCTCAAGGCGTTGGCATGAAAGCCAGGCAATAAAAAGCCCGACATCATCATCGGGCTGGAGTTGGCCAGGCAGGCCGGTAAATCTCTGGTTGCCGCGTCGGATGTTCATCCAGGCGCGTTACGGTTGCGGCTAGCCTAGCCGGATATCCCGTTCTGTACAGTCTTTTCCCACATCTTTCCTATAATTGATTTCGTGAATATTTGAATATTGGCGAAGCGTGGGCCTATGGTTGGGGTTCTGAAATGACTGGAAAGTCGCGTTTTTCCTAGCCTTTCGAGCGATTGACAATTGCCTGGAATTGGATGAAGGTGGCGTACCCAAATCAAACGGGCGTATGAATTGAGCGTTTGTCTGTCAGACCGCTCATACATGCATCCCGACTATCGCATTGGCGGGTGTGCCTGGCGGATTGGAGTGAGCATTGACCTAGCGGCCAGTGTCCAACCAGAGGCCAGCGTCCAATGTGTACTGTTCAGCTTCCATATCGTGGAGATCAGTTGATGATTTACGAAGGTAAAGCCATCACGGTTAAGGCTCTTGAAAGTGGCATCGTCGAATTGAAATTCGACCTCAAGGGTGAGTCCGTCAACAAGTTCAACCGTCTAACCCTGAACGAACTGCGTCAGGCCGTAGACACCATCAAAGCAGATGCTTCGGTCAAGGGCGTGATCGTTTCCAGCGGCAAGGACGTGTTTATCGTCGGCGCTGACATCACCGAATTCGTCGACAACTTCAAGCTGCCCGATGCCGAGCTGGTGGCTGGCAACCTCGAAGCCAACAAGATTTTCAGCGATTTCGAAGACCTCAACGTACCGACCGTTGCCGCGATCAATGGCATCGCGCTGGGCGGCGGCTTCGAAATGTGCCTGGCCGCAGACTTCCGCGTCATGTCGGCCACTGCCAAGATCGGCTTGCCTGAAGTCAAGCTGGGCATCTACCCAGGTTTCGGCGGCACCGTACGTCTGCCGCGCCTGATCGGGGCCGACAACGCCATCGAATGGATTGCCGCAGGCAAGGAAAACCGTGCTGAAGACGCGCTGAAAGTCGGTGCTGTCGACGCCGTGGTTGCCCCGGACAAACTGGCCGAAGCTGCACTTGACCTGATCAAGGGCGCCATCAGCGGCGAATTTGACTACAAGGCCAAGCGTCAGCCGAAGCTGGAAAAACTCAAGCTCAACGCCATCGAACAAATGATGTCGTTCGAAACCGCCAAAGGTTTCGTGGCTGGCCAGGCCGGCCCGAACTACCCGGCGCCGGTTGAAGCGATCAAGACCATCCAGAAAGCCGCGAACTTCGGTCGCGACAAGGCACTGGAAGTAGAAGCGGCAGGCTTCGTCAAACTGGCGAAAACCTCGGCGGCCCAAAGCCTGATCGGCCTGTTCCTGAATGATCAGGAACTGAAGAAAAAGGCCAAGGCCTACGACGAAATCGCCAAGGACGTGAAACAGGCCGCCGTACTCGGCGCCGGTATCATGGGCGGCGGTATCGCCTATCAGTCGGCGTCCAAAGGCACGCCGATCCTGATGAAGGACATCAACGAGCACGGTATCGAGCAAGGCCTGGCCGAAGCGGCCAAGCTGCTGGTAGGTCGCGTTGATAAAGGTCGCATGACCGCTGCAAAAATGGCCGAAGTGCTTAACGGCATTCGTCCTACGCTGTCCTACGGCGATTTCGGCCATGTCGACTTGGTAGTCGAGGCCGTTGTCGAGAACCCGAAGGTCAAGCAGGCGGTACTGGCTGAAGTTGAAAGCCACGTCAAAGACGACACGATCCTGGCGTCGAACACCTCGACCATTTCCATCTCGCTGCTGGCCAAGGCTCTTAAGCGTCCGGAAAACTTCGTCGGCATGCACTTCTTCAACCCGGTACACATGATGCCGCTGGTGGAAGTGATCCGTGGCGAGAAGTCCAGCGAACTGGCCGTTGCCACCACCGTGGCCTACGCCAAGAAAATGGGCAAGAACCCGATCGTGGTCAACGACTGCCCGGGCTTCCTGGTCAACCGCGTGCTGTTCCCGTACTTCGGCGGTTTCGCCAAGCTGGTCAGCGCCGGTGTGGACTTCGTGCGTATCGACAAAGTCATGGAAAAATTCGGCTGGCCAATGGGCCCGGCGTACCTGATGGACGTGGTCGGCATCGACACCGGCCACCACGGTCGCGACGTAATGGCTGAAGGCTTCCCGGACCGCATGAAAGACGACCGCCGCTCGGCGATCGACGCGCTGTACGAGGCCAAGCGCCTGGGCCAGAAGAATGGCAAGGGCTTCTACGCCTACGAGGCGGACAAGAAGGGCAAGCAGAAGAAAGTCGCCGATCCATCGGTGCACGAAGTGCTCGCGCCGGTCATCTACGAACAGCGTGAGGTGTCCGACGAGGACATCATCAACTGGATGATGATCGCCCTGTGCCTGGAAACCGTGCGCTGCCTGGAAGACGGCATCGTCGAGACCGCCGCCGAAGCCGATATGGGCCTGGTGTACGGTATTGGCTTCCCTCCATTCCGTGGCGGTGCGCTGCGTTACATCGACTCGATCGGTGTGGCTGAATTCGTTGCCCTGGCTGATCAATACGCTGATCTGGGCCCGCTGTACCACCCGACCGCGAAGCTGCGTGAAATGGCCAAGAATGGCCAGAGCTTCTTCGGTTAAGCGCCCAGACGACTAGAGCGAGAATATTTATGAGCTTGAATCCAAGAGACGTGGTGATTGTCGACTTCGGTCGCACGCCGATGGGCCGCTCCAAGGGCGGCATGCACCGCAACACCCGCGCTGAAGACATGTCCGCGCACCTGATCAGCAAAGTGCTGGAACGCAACGTCAAGGTCGACCCGAACGAAGTCGAGGACGTGATCTGGGGCTGCGTCAACCAGACCCTGGAGCAGGGCTGGAACATCGCGCGCATGGCCTCCTTGATGACCCAGATCCCGCACACTGCGGCGGGCCAGACCGTCAGCCGCCTGTGCGGTTCGTCGATGAGCGCGCTGCACACCGCCGCCCAGGCGATCATGACCGGCAACGGTGATGTGTTCGTGGTCGGTGGTGTGGAGCACATGGGCCACGTCAGCATGATGCACGGCGTTGATCCTAACCCGCACATGTCCCTCTACGCGGCGAAAGCCTCGGGCATGATGGGCCTCACCGCGGAAATGCTCGGCAAAATGCACGGCATCACCCGCGAAGCCCAGGACGCGTTCGGCGTACGCTCCCACCAACTCGCCCACAAGGCGACGGTGGAAGGCAAGTTCAAGGATGAAATCATCCCGATGAACGGCTACGACGAGAACGGTTTCCTGAAACTGTTCGACTACGACGAAACCATTCGTCCGGATACCACCCTGGAAAGCCTGGCAGCCTTGAAACCTGCCTTCAATCCAAAGGGCGGCACCGTGACAGCCGGCACTTCGTCGCAAATCACCGATGGTGCTTCATGCATGATCGTGATGTCGGCGCAGCGTGCCCAGGACCTGGGCATCCAGCCACTGGCGGTGATCCGTTCGATGGCCGTGGCGGGTGTGGACCCGGCAATCATGGGCTATGGTCCAGTACCGGCCACACAAAAAGCCTTGAAGCGCGCGGGCCTGACCATCTCTGATATCGACTTCTTCGAGCTCAACGAAGCTTTCGCCGCACAGGCCCTGCCAGTGCTGAAAGATTTGAAAGTACTCGACAAGATGAATGAGAAGGTTAACCTGCACGGCGGTGCGATTGCCCTGGGCCACCCATTCGGTTGCTCCGGTGCACGTATTTCCGGCACTTTGCTTAACGTGATGAAGCAAAATGGCGGCAACCTTGGGGTTGCCACCATGTGCATTGGTCTCGGCCAAGGCATTTCCACCGTCTTCGAACGCGTCTAAGCGTTGAGTTGACGGAAGCCGGGGCCCAGTGCCCCGGTTTTTGTTTTTGGGTGGTCTTGTATTTTTTTTTTAACAAATTTTGTAAGAGGGCCAGAGCATGAAAGTTGAACCAGGGCTCTACCAACATTATAAGGGGCCGCAGTACCGCGTTTTTAATGTGGCACGGCACTCTGAAACTGAAGAAGAAGTGGTGTTCTACCAAGCGCTGTATGGTGAATACGGCTTTTGGGTGCGCCCCTTGAGCATGTTCCTGGAGACCGTCGAAGTTGACGGCGAACAGGTCCCGCGCTTTGCTTTGGTCCAGGCCGAACCCAGTCTTTTTTCAGGGCAATAACGGCAGGCCGCGCAGAATGCTGCGCTTGACCTCACCTTGTTGCCACTATATATAGCGTTGCCGCGTCAGGCGCCAACTGCCTTTCACTTCTCGAATTCAGGAATTTTCCGATCCATGGGCAAATCGCTGGTCATTGTGGAATCCCCGGCTAAGGCCAAGACCATCAACAAGTACTTGGGTAACGAGTACGTGGTGAAGTCGAGTATCGGCCATATCCGAGACCTGCCCACCAGCGGTTCGGCTAGCGCCAGCAAGGAGCCTGCCGCCAAGCGCGGCAAGGCGGCTGCGGGCGAAGGCCCGGTGCTCACGCCAAAAGAGAAAGCGCGCAAGCAGCTGGTCTCGCGCATGGGTGTGGACCCGGATCATGGCTGGAAGGCCAAGTACGAAATCCTTCCGGGCAAGGAAAAGGTCATCGAAGAGCTGCGCCGGCTCGCCAAGGATGCTGACACCATCTATCTCGCAACGGACTTGGACCGCGAAGGGGAAGCCATTGCCTGGCACCTGCGGGAAGCCATTGGCGGTGACGACAGCCGCTACAAGCGTGTGGTGTTCAACGAAATCACCAAGAAAGCCATCCAGGAAGCCTTCTCCAAGCCAGGTGAACTGGATATTGACCGCGTCAACGCCCAACAGGCCCGTCGTTTCCTCGACCGCGTCGTGGGTTACATGGTCTCGCCGCTGCTGTGGGCGAAGATCGCCCGTGGCCTGTCCGCCGGCCGTGTGCAATCGGTAGCGGTCAAGCTGGTGGTGGAGCGTGAGCGCGAGATCCGTGCGTTCAACCCTGAGGAATATTGGGAAGTCCACGCCGACCTCGGTACTGCCAAGGGCAACAACGTCCGTTTTGAAGTGGCCCGCGAGAAAGGCGAAGCCTTCAAGCCGCTGAACGAAGCCCAGGCCATGGCCGCGCTGGAAAAGCTCAAGGCGTCCAGCTACAGCATCGTCAAGCGCGAAGACAAACCGACCAGCAGCAAGCCGTCGGCACCCTTCATTACTTCCACCCTGCAACAGGCCGCGAGCAACCGCCTGGGCTTTGGTGTGAAGAAAACCATGATGATGGCCCAGCGTCTGTACGAAGCCGGCTACATCACTTATATGCGTACTGACTCCACCAACCTGTCGCAAGACGCGGTGGCGATGGCGCGCACGTATATTGAAAGCGAGTTCGGCAAGAAGTACCTGCCGGAAAAGCCGAACGTCTACAGCAGCAAGGAAGGCGCCCAGGAGGCTCACGAAGCGATTCGTCCTTCCGATGCCAACACCGAGCCAAGCAAGCTGAGCGGCATGGAGCGCGACGCTGAGCGCCTCTACGAGCTGATCTGGCGCCAGTTCCTGGCCTGCCAGATGCTGCCGGCGCAATACCTGTCGACGACCGTCAGCGTGGGTGCTGGTGACTTCGAGCTGCGTGCCAAGGGCCGTATCCTCAAGTTCGACGGTTACACCCGCGTAATGCCGCAAATCGCCAAGCCGGGTGACGACGATGTGTTGCCGGACATGGCCCAGGGCGACACGTTGAAGCTGATCAAGCTCGACCCGTCCCAGCACTTCACCAAGCCGCCGGCGCGTTATTCGGAAGCCAGCCTGGTCAAGGAGATGGAAAAGCGCGGTATCGGCCGTCCTTCGACCTATGCGGCGATCATCTCGACCATCCAGGACCGTGGCTATGTGGCGCTGCATAACCGTCGTTTCTATTCGGAAAAGATGGGCGACATCGTGACTGAGCGCCTGTCCGAGAGCTTCTCCAACCTGATGGACTACGGCTTTACCGCCGGCATGGAAGAGAACCTCGATGACGTGGCCCAGGGCGAACGCGACTGGAAAAACGTACTCGACGAGTTCTACGGCGACTTCAAGAAGAAACTTGAGGTAGCTGAAAGCCCTGAGAGCGGCATGCGTGCCAACCAGCCGGTGATGACTGACATCCCGTGCCAGACCTGTGGCCGTCCGATGCAGATTCGTACCGCGTCCACCGGCGTGTTCCTCGGTTGCTCGGGCTACAGCCTGCCGCCGAAAGAGCGCTGCAAGGCCACGGTCAACCTGGTCCCTGGTGATGAAATCGCCGCCGACGACGAGGGTGAATCCGAGTCGCTGGTATTGCGTGGCAAGCACCGTTGCCCGATCTGCAGCACGGCGATGGACGCCTACCTGCTGGACGAGAAGCACAAGTTGCACATCTGCGGTAATAACCCGGATTGCAACGGCTACGAGATCGAAGAGGGCACTTACCGCATCAAGGGCTACGAAGGTCCGAGCCTGGAATGCGACAAGTGCGGCAGCGAGATGCAGCTCAAGACCGGCCGTTTCGGCAAGTTCTTCGGCTGCACCAATCCGACCTGCAAGAACACCCGCAAACTGCTGAAAAGCGGTGACGCAGCGCCGCCGAAGATGGACCCGGTGAAGATGCCTGAACTCAAGTGCGAGAAGGTCAACGACACTTATATCCTGCGTGACGGCGCCTCGGGGTTGTTCCTGGCAGCGAGCCAGTTCCCGAAAAACCGCGAGACCCGTGCGCCGCTGGTGCTGGAGATCGTGCCGCACAAGGACGAGATCGATCCTAAGTACCACTTCCTGTGTGAAGCGCCGAAGAAGGACCCGGATGGTCGTCCAGCCGTGATCCGCTACAGCCGCAAGACCAAGGAGCAGTACGTGCAGACCGAAGTGGACGGCAAGCCTACTGGCTGGAAAGCGTTCTACGACGGCGGCAAGTGGAAGGTCGAAGACAAGCGCCAGGGCGCTTGATCCGCCGAATACGCCGAAGATCCAATGTGGGAGGGGGCTTGCCCCCGATAGCGGTGCATCAGTCATACACATGTCGGCTGATAGACCTCTATCGGGAGCAAGCCCCCTCCCACATTTGCATCGGCGTGTTTGTGTAAGTGAAGTTCCTTCTCACGTAAGCAGCCGTACATGGCACTTGCAGTCGACTCGGCTGATCCGTGACACTGTTGAGCCAGCATCACGCCTATTCGTTGTGGAGATTTGCCGTCATGGCCAACGAACTCTATACCCGTACCAATCAGAAAATTTACTTCGCGGGTTTGTCCCTGGAAGCCCTTGGCCGTGCCGAGGAAGGGAAGGAGATGAATGCTATCGCGTTGGTCCAGGCGGGGCGTGAAGCAGCTTTATTTCACCTGTACGGCGCGTTGCTGGGGCTGTGTCATGAAATCGCTGGCTTCTACCGTTTGCCACAGGCCGGTTCGCCCCGTGCGGAAATGATCATGAACCGTGAAGTGCTGGAGAGCATGGCGATTCCTGAACTGTCGGAACTGGTAGAAATGGCCCAGAGCCCGGACAGCTGGGTGGCGCGCCTGCTCAAGGCCCATGCCGATATGTTCCAGCCGCCGCGTGTTCCCCACGTACCTAAGGGGGATGTGACTCAGCCGTTGATCGTGGCAATTGCGCTGGAAGAGGACGAGCCGAAGCCGCTGAGCCGGGAAGAGTTGGAAGGCTGGCGTCAGGAGCTGAAAAAGATGGCGCTGCGCTTTCGTGAAGGCCTGAACGAGTGTTGAAGCTTGGGCGGGCGCAGAAAGCACCGTTCATCAAGCTGTAAAGAAACCTCGCCAGAACCTCAACGAGGCTGGGAGGATGACTGATATAATCCCGGCCTTTGGTGGAGAACAGACTTTTATGCCGACGTCCTTTCTGGAAATTGTTGAGTTGCCTGACGGCCGAATCGAGCTGCGCCGGGCTGAGGACGAGGGTTCTCTGGTTATCCTGGATTTTTCTGAGGACGCAAAAGCGTTCCTGCAAGGCCAACATGTGGAAGTGGCAAAAGCCATGTTAAGCGTGGGCGTGCAGATGGCTGGCCGCCTGGCGGAAGGCGAACCGGAAAAAGAGGATGGTTCGCGGGTTCTCCACTGAATGTGGATTCGCTGTTGTGGTGAGCGGGCTTCTGTGGTGAGCGGGCTCACCATAATGAGCATGCTCACCACAGAAGCCCGCTCCGTTCCCTTATAAGGCCTGGCCTTTTATCCCAATCGAATATTCAAACTCTGTGCATCGCCCGTGCGTGCTGCGCTGACCAATTGCTGCTTGGCTGCCGCATTCAGCGGGTTCAGCCAGCTCACCACCGTATGACTACGACCCAGGCGTAACGCCTCACATGTCAACTGCTGCGCACTTTGCGCACCACGCGGTTGTAGCAGCAGGATACGCTCACGGTTAAGACCGGCGTCCCGTAGCCAGGCCTGGGTCAGGCTGGCGGGTGGGGCGATCAGGGTCAGCCAGCGTGCATCCTGCTCTTCGCTCAGATCACGAAGAATCGGCGCCAATAGGCTCAGGCAGCTCCCAGCCGCACCGCGCAACGACAGTTCACTGAACGCCTCGGGTTCGGCGCTCCAGGGCGCCTCGACCGTTTCCTTGAGAATGGGCGAAAGGGGTTGGGCCATAAAGGCCTCGAACAGCGACAGTTGAGTGTGTTGTGGGGTGTGTATGAGCTGCATGGTGCCTCCTCTAGCGGCGAATGACGCCGACGCTCAAGCCTTCGATCACCAGGTCCTGATCTTTCAGGTTCACTTCAATTGGAGCGAACTCAGGGTTCTCAGCCATGAGCCAGACCTTGCTGCCTTCGCGCTTGAAGCGTTTAACGGTGACTTCATCGCCGATGCGAGCGACGACGATCTGGCCATTACGGGCTTCGCGGGTGGTGTGGACGGCCAGCAGGTCGCCATCAAAGATGCCCACGTCTTTCATGCTCATGCCGTGTACCCGCAACAGGTAGTCGGCACGCGGATGGAAGAAGGTGGGGTTGATGTTGCAGGACTCCTCGACGTGCTGCTGTGCCAGGATCGGCGCACCAGCGGCAACACGGCCGATGATCGGGAGTGTCGATTCGTCGGCCTTGGCTTCGAAGCCAGGGATACGAATACCGCGCGAGGCACCGGGCGTCATCTCGATCGCGCCTTTGCGAGCGAGGGCCTTGAGGTGTTCTTCAGCGGCATTTGGGGACTTGAACCCCAGTTCCAGCGCAATTTCGGCTCGTGTCGGCGGGTAGCCGTTGTCATCGAGGCAGCGCTTGATAAAAGCCAGAATCTCAGCTTGGCGTGGCGTCAGTTTTAGCATGTTGATCGCTCTGTCTTTTTATACAGTGACTGGGATTATATACAGTGGACTGCGCTTGGCAATCATCCTTTTGTTCGCCTCCGCTGGACGGTCGTTCGCCATCCTTCCTACAGCGCAGAGATAGCGCTGCCTACAGACCCGTAAGGATGTGATTAAATAGTGATGAAATAGATGACTACCCGGCCGGAAAGCGAACCCGCAGGCTTGACAAGACACACCCTGAAACGTATGTTTCAAACAAGTGTTTGTCAGGCGGAGTAGTCATGGCCCAGTCGGAAACCGTTGAACGCATTCTCGATGCTGCCGAGCAATTGTTCGCGGAAAAAGGATTTGCTGAAACTTCATTGCGGCTGATCACCAGCAAGGCCGGGGTCAACCTCGCTGCCGTGAACTACCATTTCGGCTCGAAAAAAGCCCTGATCCAGGCGGTGTTCTCGCGCTTCCTGGGGCCGTTCTGCGCCAGTCTCGATCGTGAACTTGAGCGTCGTCAAGCCAAGGCCGACCACAAACCCAGCCTCGAAGAGCTGCTGGAGATCCTCGTCGAGCAGGCCCTGGTGGTTCAGCCTCGCAGCGGTAACGACCTGTCGATCTTCATGCGGCTTCTAGGCCTGGCGTTCAGCCAGAGCCAAGGCCACTTGCGGCGCTACCTGGAAGACATGTACGGCAAGGTTTTCCGTCGCTACATGTTGCTGGTCAACGAAGCGGCGCCGCGTATTCCTCCTATCGAACTGTTCTGGCGCGTGCACTTCATGCTCGGTGCGGCAGCGTTCAGCATGTCCGGGATCAAGGCATTGCGTGCGATTGCCGAGACCGATTTCGGCGTTAACACCTCCATCGAACAGGTCATGCGCCTGATGGTGCCGTTTCTCGCCGCCGGCATGCGCGCCGAGACCGGCGTGACCGACCCTGGCATGGCCGCCGCGCAACTGCGCCCACGCAGCAAATCTGCACCAGCCCCCGCCAAGGTTTGACGGTGCCGGGTGTGCGCGGCAGCTTGCATCCGCTAAGCTAGCCGCCATGTCGAATTCAGCTATTTACTCGCAACCCGTTGTGCTTGCTGCGCTTATCGCGTGAAGCAAGGGCAACGGGTTGTTTGCGTTATTTAAGGAAGGTTTATGACTGCTGCCCTGCAAGGTTCTTTGATGGTCGACGTTGCCGGTACCTGGCTGACGGCCGAGGATCGCCACTTGTTGCGCCAGCCTGAAGTGGGCGGCCTGATCATTTTTGCGCGCAATATCGAGCACCCGCGCCAGGTGCGGGAGTTGAGTGCGGCGATTCGTGCCGTGCGCCCAGACCTGCTGCTGGCCGTCGATCAGGAAGGCGGTCGTGTACAGCGCCTGCGCCAGGGATTTGTGCGCCTGCCGGCCATGCGCGCACTGGCGGACAACTCCAACGCTGAATACCTCGCCGAGCAGTGCGGCTGGGTCATGGCCACGGAAGTGCTTGCCGTCGGCCTGGACCTGAGTTTCGCCCCGGTACTCGACCTGGACTACCAGCGCAGCGCCGTGGTCGGCACCCGTTCCTTCGAGGGCGATCCCGAGCGTGCCGCCGTGCTCGCGGGCGCCTTTATTCGTGGCATGAACAGCGCCGGTATGGCCGCCACGGGCAAGCACTTTCCGGGTCATGGTTGGGCTGAGGCCGATTCCCACGTCGCCATTCCCAATGACGAACGCAGCCTGGAACAGATTCGCGCCAATGACCTGGTGCCTTTCGCACGCCTGAGCAAGCAGTTGGCAGCAGTGATGCCGGCGCACGTCATCTACCCACAGGTTGACGCCCAGCCCGCCGGCTTCTCGCGCCGATGGTTGCAGGACATCCTGCGCGGCGAGCTGCAATTTGACGGCGTGATTTTCAGCGATGACCTGTCCATGGCTGGTGCCCATGTGGTTGGCGATGCGGCCAGTCGTATCGAAGCGGCATTGACGGCCGGTTGTGACATGGGGCTGGTGTGCAATGATCGTGCAGCAGCCGAGCTTGCTCTGACTGCGGCGCAGCGGATGAAGGTCACACCGTCTGCCCGTATTGCGCGGATGCGCGGGCAAGGGATTGCTTCGGCGGAGTACAAGCAGGATCCGCGCTGGTTGGCAGCGCTTAGGGCGTTGCGGGATGCCCAGCTGATCGACTGAAGACTGAGTCGCTTCTATCGGGGGCAAGCCCCCTCTCACATTTGTATGTGGGGGGCTTGCCCCCGATGGCGATCCGCCAGTCAGCGCTTCTCTTGCTTATTGGGCAGCGGCGCAAACAACGCTTCAATATCCTCGTTGCCCAACTGCCAATCCCCGGTGGTTCGTCCATCCAGCACACCCGCCGCCAGATCGGACTTTTCTTTTTGCAGGTGCTGGATTTTCTCTTCCACCGTGCCTCGGGCAATCATCTTGTAGACGAACACCGGCTTCTCTTGCCCGATGCGATACGCACGGTCGGTCGCCTGGTTTTCCGTTGCGGGGTTCCACCACGGGTCGTAGTGGATCACCGTGTCTGCTTCTGTGAGGTTCAGGCCTACACCGCCGGCCTTCAAACTGATCAGAAAAATCTGCAACTTGCCGCTCTGGAAGTCCTTCACCGGCGTGCGCCGATCCCGGGTTTGGCCGGTGAGCAGTGCGTAGGCAATGCCGCGCTTTTTCAGTTCGACTTCGATCAGGCTCAGCATCGAGGTGAACTGGGAAAACAGCAGGATCCGCCGGCCTTCGGCAAACAGCTCGTCGAGCATGTCCAGCAGGCTGTCGAGCTTGCCCGAGCTGCTGCCACGGGCGGGCAGGGTGGCGTCGTTGACCAGGCGCAAGTCGCAGCACACCTGGCGCAGCTTGAGCAGCGCTTCAAGGATGATGATCTGGCTGCGCGCCACACCTTTGCGGGTGATCTCGTCGCGGACCTTCTTGTCCATGGCCAGGCGCATGGTTTCGTACACATCGCGCTGGGCTTCGTTGAGGTCGACCCAGTGGATGATTTCGGTCTTGGGCGGCAATTCTGTCGCCACTTGTTCCTTGGTGCGGCGCAGCAGGAAGGGTTTTATCCGACCGTTGAGATGCTGCAATCGCACTTCGCTGGCGCGCTTTTCGATGGGCACGCGGTAGTCACGGTTGAAGCTTTTTACGTCGCCCAGCCAGCCCGGCAGCAGGAAGTGGAACAGCGACCACAGCTCGCCCAGATGATTTTCCAGCGGCGTGCCACTCAGGCACAGGCGCTGTCGTGCATTCAACTCACGCGCTGCCTGGGCCGCTTTGCTCGACGGGTTCTTGATGTATTGGGCTTCGTCGAGGATCAGCACATGCAAGGGCAGGGCAGCGAGGGTGTCGATGTCCTTTGGCAGCAGCGCGTACGTGGTAAGCAGCAGGTCATATTCCTGCAGATTGGCGAAATGTTTCTTACGTGTCGCGCCGTACAGGGCTTGCACCCTGAGTTGCGGAGTGAAGTGGGCTGCCTCGTCGAGCCAGTTAGGAATCAGGCTGGTGGGCATCACCACCATGCACGGTCGATCCAGGCGCCCGGCGATCTTTTCGCTGAGGATATGCGCCAAGGTCTGTAGGGTTTTGCCTAGGCCCATGTCATCCGCAAGAATCCCGCCGACGTCCAGCTGGCGCAGCGACTGCATCCAGCTCAGGCCTTCCAGCTGGTACGGGCGCAAAGTCGCGTTCAAGCCTTCGGGCGCGACGCAGGTGAAGTCCTTGATATCCCGCAGACGTTGGGCAAAGTTGCGGATCTTCTCACCGCCTTCCCATTGCAGCGGCAGGTCTTCCAGCGGGTTCAACCGAATCGCATCGGCCTTGGCCAGGCGCAGCGTGGTGGTGCCGGCTTCCTGTAGGTAAAACTCGCCAAGCGTCGCCAGTACTGGCTTCAGGCGTCCGTAAGGCAATGCCACTTGCAGTGGGCCGTGGCCGTTGGGCAGGCCAGGAATGTTCACCAGGATCAGTTCGTCATCGCGACGGCGTGCGAGTTTCTCCGGGTTGAGAATCTCGGTGTGAGAGCGCATCAGGTTCAGCAGAATCGGCAACAGGCTCAGCCGTTCACCGTTGACGATGATCCCCAGTTCCAGGTCAAACCAGTCGCGCTCCGGCCCTTCGTCGACGGTGGCGTACCAGTCGTCCACCGTGCTCAGGTCGAAACCGAAATCCTCATCGATCTGCAACTCCCAACCTTCGGTGCGCAAAGTGGGCGAAACGTTGAGGGTGAAGTTCAGCCAGGCACTGTCATTGACCATCTCGAACAGCTCGCCAGCGCTTTCCGGCAGTGCCTTGCTCTGGCGTGTGGCGATCTTGAAGCCCAGCAGGCGCAGTTGTTCGCGATAGGGTTGTTCCAGCCCCGGGTGGCGCTTGATGCGCAGGCTCTGGGTTTCCTGGCGTACGATAATGTCGGCGTTCTTTTGCCCGCTGACATAGTGGCCCAAGTAGTTGAACGACAGCGCCGCACGGTGCTGGATATAGCGCTGCATCCTGCCGTTGCGCGGTTCGAACGCACTGAACTCGACACTCGCCAGCCACAGGCGCGGGATCGGCAGCACGTCTTCCATCACCACCTGCGGTAACACCACGCGGTTGTCCAGCACAGCCTGGAGCTTCTCCAGCAGCTCGGCATCCTGGGCGGCGGCCGGGTAGGCCAGGGTTTCCTGGACCTTGAGCAAGACGGCGGCGATATGTTTGCAATTGGTATGCACCGGGCAGGTGCAGCGGCTGTCCACCAGGATCAGCGAGCCCTTGGCCGATTCGCGCAGCGAGATGGTCTGTCGGTAAACGTTGCCGCCCGAGCCTTCGCAGTTGGCGATGATGGTGCTGTCACCGGATTCGACGATGCGTACCCGATTCTCCAGCGCATAACGTCGCCCGCGCTCCAGGCTCTGCTCTTTGAAGCGATTGGCCCACGAAGGGGCCAGGGGTTTGGTCAACGACGACGTCTGGGGCATGGCGCTGGATCAGTCCTGAATGTCAGGCGGGGGTGCGCTGGGCGGCTTGGCGGTCAGCGAAGTGATCTTGATCAGCAGTGCGAGGTGACCACCATCCAGGTAGTTGAGCTGGTTGTTCTTGGTGCGCACGTCGGTCTGGTTCAGGTGCTCGCTGGCAATCACGCTGCCGTTGCTGTCGAACTGATTGACCCAGAATTGCGCGTCGATATCGGTAAAACGCCCCAGTTGCAGGTTCAGCGTGCCCTCGATAGGGAACTGGCCGAACTGTTCCTGGCCGTCGGTGATCGCGATTTTGACCGGTTGTTCGCCGAGGTTCTGTTCCCAGGCCTTGTGCGCCAGCACGGTGTAGCTGTTATCGGCGCTGAGCTTGTCGACGATGTTGTTCAGGCGCGGCGGGCTCATTTTATCGCCCAGGCGCACGGCCCCGGCATCCCAGTTTTCCGGCGCGGCGCGGCTGTTGATCACCGGTTCCGCATTTTGGCGCACCAGGATCATTTCTACCTGGTAGGGGCTGTCGGCAAATGCCGAAGGCGCCAAGACCACCAACAACAAGCTCAGCATGCGGAACAGGCGCATTGGGGCGTCCTTCAAACAGATTTCGGGATGAGGCGCTCAAACAGCGCCTCCAGGGTATTAAAGCGTTCTTCGGCGCGTTCCATCGGCACCATGAACTTGAACAGCGTAGCCCCTTCGAACTTGTAGCGGTTGGGCTGGCCCTGGATCAGCTTGATCAGCACCAACGGGTCTACCGGCGTCTGCGCTTCGAACTCAATACGCCCGCCCTGCGGCCCAGCGTCGACTTTCTTTATACCGAGCTGCTCGGCCTGCAATTTAAGCAGGGTCAGGCGCACCAGGTTCTTGGTCGGTTCCGGCAGCAGGCCGAAGCGGTCGATCATCTCAACCTGCAAGTCCTTGAGGCCTTCTTCGTCGGTGGCCGAAGCGATGCGCTTGTACAGGATCAGCCGTGCGTGCACGTCCGGCAGGTAGTCTTCGGGAATCAACGCCGGCAAGCGCAGGTTGATTTCCGGACCGCCGCCCAAGGGTTGGTCAAGGTTCGGTTGCTCGCCCTTGCGGATGGCTTTCACCGCACGTTCGAGCATCTCCATATAGAGGGTGAAACCCACTGCCTGGATCTGCCCGCTCTGGCCGTCGCCCAGCAGTTCGCCGGCGCCACGGATTTCCAGGTCGTTGGTGGCCAGTACAAAACCGGCGCCGAGGTCCTGGGTGTTGGCGATCGCTTCCAGGCGCTTTTCGGCGTCGGACGTGATCTGTTGGCGCGGCGGCGTCAGCAGGTAGGCGTAGGCCTGGTGGTGACTGCGACCGACGCGGCCACGCAGTTGGTGCAACTGCGCCAGGCCGAATTTATCGGCGCGCTCGATGATGATGGTATTGGCGCTCGGCACGTCGATACCGGTCTCGATGATGGTCGAGGCGATCAACACGTTGAAGCGCTTGTGATAGAAGTCGCTCATCACCTGTTCGAGTTCACGTTCGCGCATCTGCCCGTGGCCGATGGCGATCCGCGCTTCCGGCACCAGTTCGGCGAGGTCGGCGGCGCATTTCTCGATGGTTTTCACGTCGTTGTGCAGGTAATACACCTGGCCGCCGCGCAGCAATTCCCGCAGCAGGGCTTCTTTTACCGTGCTTTTGTTCTGCTCCATGACGAAGGTGCGCACCGAGAGGCGGCGCGCCGGCGGCGTGGCGATGATCGACAGGTCGCGCATGCCCGACACCGCCATGTTCAGCGTGCGTGGGATCGGCGTTGCTGTGAGCGTAAGAATATCGACTTCACTGCGCAGGGCTTTGAGCTGCTCTTTCTGGCGCACGCCGAAGCGGTGTTCTTCGTCGATGATCACCAGGCCCAGGTTCTTGATCTTTACGTCGTCCGACAGCAGCTTGTGCGTGCCGATCACGATGTCGATCTTGCCTTCGGCCAAATCGGCGACGGCAGCGTTCACTTCCTTGGCCGACTTGAAGCGGCTCATCACTTCGACGGTCACCGGCCAGTCGGCAAAGCGGTCGCGGAAGCTGTTGTAGTGCTGCTGGGCGAGCAGGGTGGTCGGCACCAGGATCGCGACCTGGCGGCCACCGTGTACGGCGATAAAGGCGGCGCGCATGGCCACTTCGGTCTTGCCGAAACCCACGTCGCCACACACCAGGCGGTCCATCGGCTTGGGCGCGAGCATGTCGGCGCGCACGGCTTCGATGGTGGTTTGCTGGTCCGGGGTTTCTTCGAACGCGAAGCCGGCGCTGAAGGTGGCGTAGTCGGCTTTCGGGTCGGCGAAGGCATAGCCTTCGCGGGCGGCGCGGCGGGCATAGATGTCGAGCAGCTCGGCGGCAACATCGCGAACCTGCTCGGCAGCCTTGCGCTTGGCCTTCTGCCAGGTCTCGGAGCCCAGGCGGTGCAACGGCGCCAGGGCGTCGTCGCTGCCGGTGTAGCGGGCAATCAGGTGCAGGCTGGCGACCGGCACGTAGAGCTTGGCGCCCTCGGCGTATTCCATGGTGAGGAATTCGGCGGCCTGGTTATCGATCTCCAGGGTCTGCAAGCCGAGGTAGCGACCCACGCCGTGGTCGATGTGCACCACCGGTGCGCCTTCGCGCAGTTCGGTGAGGTTTTTGATGACTGCGTCGTTGTTGGCGTCGGCACGTTTTTCGCGACGGCGACGCTGCATCACGCGCTGGCCGAACAGTGGGCTCTCGGCAATCAACGCCAGCGCCGGGTCATCCAGCAGCAGGCCTTCGTCGAGTGGGGCGATGGTGATCGCCAGGCGCTCTTTGCCTTTTACAAAATCCGGCCAGCTGTCGACGGTTTTTGGCCGCAGCTTCAGGCGCTCCAACAACTCCAGCAGCACTTCACGGCGGCCGGCGGACTCGGCGGTAAACAGCACGCGGCCTGGGAAGTCACTGATGAAGTTGGACAAGGCCTCCAGGGGCTGCGTGGCTTTGGCTTGAATCGCCAAGTCCGGCAGCGTTGCCGCCGGGAAGCGCTCACGGCTGCTTCCGGCTTCCACATCCTGCTGGCTGGCCACCACGCGCGGCCAGTTTTTCAGGCGGGCGAAGCAGTCTTCCACCGGCAGGAACAGCTCGGCCGGCGGCAATAGTGGACGGGACGGGTCGACGCGGCGCTCTTCGTAACGGTTGCGCACGTCGTTCCAGAAGTTTTCCGCGGCTTGCTCGATGCCCGGCAGCGAGAACACTTGGGTGTCCTGGGGCAGGTAGTCGAACAGGGTCGAGGTTTCGTCGAAGAACAACGGCAGGTAGTACTCGATACCGGCCGGGGTAATCCCGCTGCTCAAGTCCTGGAAGATCGGGCAGCGACGGAAGTCGACATCGAAGCGTTCACGAAAGCGCGCCTTGAAGCGGGTGACCGCGTCCTTTTGCAGCGGGAATTCCCGTGCGGGCAGCAGCTTGACCGAGTCGACCTTGTCGATGGAGCGTTGGTTTTCCGGATCGAAGGTGCGCAGGGTCTCGATTTCGTCATCGAACAGGTCGATGCGGTACGGCAACTTGCTGCCCATCGGGAACAGGTCGATCAGCGCACCGCGCACCGCGAACTCACCGTGCTCGTACACCGTGTCCACGCAGCGGTAGCCGCTGGCTTCGAGGCGCGTGCGCATCTGTTCCACGTCGAGCTTCTGGCCGATATCCAGCACCAGGCTGCTGCCCAGCAGGAACTTGGTCGGGGCCAGGCGATGCAGCGCCGTGGTAATCGGCACCACCAGCACGCCGTGGGCCAGTTCCGGCAGACGGTACAGGCTGGCGATGCGCTGGGAGATGATGTCCTGGTGCGGTGAGAACAGGTCATAGGGCAGGGTTTCCCAGTCGGGAAAATGCAGCACCGGCAAATCGGGGGCGAAGAAGCTCAGCTCCTGCTCCAACCGTTCGGCACTTTGGCTGTCGGCGGTGAGCAGCAGGGTAAAGCGCTTGGCTGCGCTGGCAGCCTCGGCAATGGCCAGGCTCAGGGCGGCACCGGGCAGATTGCCCCAGTGCTGTTTACCTGCCGCGGCAGGGAGTAGCGGTAGACGCAGAACGGGCACGGAAGGTTGAGCTCCAAGCGTTGCGACAAAGTCGGTAATTGTAACGGGCCAAGGTGCCGCCTGTCAGTTGCTGACTGTGCCTATTACGGTTTGTAGGAAATGTAGTGGCTAAGACAAACAATGGCGTGTTTTGACTCAATATGTAGTGCCAAAAAGCGCGAATGTTTAGGAGGGTTACGGACAAGTCGGACGACTCGTCCAACTAGTGGCCTTCTGGAACCCGCGTATTTACTGGGCTGCAGCGGGGCGGTATTTTTTAGCAAGGACTTTTTGTTGGCTGGCGCGCATTGCGACGAGGGCGGTCGGGCGGCATAATGTAGCCCCTTTTTTCAGCCCCTACATGTGGAAGGTTCCCGTGACTCAGAAGCCCGACCAGTGTCTTGGTGAATGGATCGACCGTGAAGCACTCGCAGAAGCGATGATCCCGCTTATCGGTCAGCTGTACCGCAATAACAATGTGGTGAGCTCGATCTATGGCCGCAGCCTGATCAACCAGTCCGTCATCGCGATTCTCAAGGCGCACCGCTTTGCGCGCCATCGCTCTGCCGACGACAGCGAACTCTCCGTCCACGAAACATTCCCACTGCTCAAGGCCATGAGCGAGCTCAAGCTCGGCGCGGCCTCGGTAGACCTGGGCAAGTTGGCGTACAAATTCCGCAAGGAAGGCGCCGGCCGCACCGCCGAGCAGTTCGTGCGTGAAGAAATGGCCGATGTGGTTGGCCAGCAAAACGCAGCAGCCCGCAAAGGCACTGACGTTGTGTTGTACGGCTTCGGTCGTATCGGCCGCCTGCTGGCGCGTATCCTGATCGAAAAAACCGGTGGCGGCGACGGCCTGCGCCTGCGTGCCATTGTTGTGCGCAAAGGCGCCGACAACGACCTGACCAAACGCGCCAGCCTGCTGCGCCGCGACTCGGTACACGGTCCGTTCAACGGCACCATCGTCATTGACGAAGAAAACAACACCATCACCGCCAACGGTAACCTGATCCAGGTGATCTACGCGAAGAACCCGTCCGAGGTGGATTACACCCAGTACGGCATCAAGGACGCCCTGCTGGTGGACAACACCGGCGTATGGCGTGATGCCGAAGGCCTGGGCCAGCACCTGGCTTGCCCTGGTGTTGATCGCGTTGTTCTGACCGCGCCTGGCAAGGGCAAGCTGAAGAACATCGTGCACGGCATCAACCACGGTGAAATCACCGCTGACGACAAGATCGTCTCTGCCGCTTCCTGCACCACCAACGCCATCGTGCCGGTGCTCAAGGCTGTGAACGACAAGTTCGGCATCGTCAACGGTCACGTCGAAACCGTTCACTCGTACACCAACGACCAGAACCTGATCGACAACTTCCACAAAGGCGATCGCCGTGGCCGTAGCGCCGCGCTGAACATGGTTATCACCGAGACCGGTGCTGCTACCGCTGCTGCCAAGGCGCTGCCTGAGCTGGCCGGCAAGTTGACCGGTAACGCGATCCGCGTTCCTACGCCAAACGTGTCGATGGCCATTCTCAACCTGAACCTTGAGACTGCCGCCAGCCGTGAAGAGATGAACGAGTACCTGCGCTACATGGCGCTGCACTCCGATCTGCATAAGCAAATCGACTTCGTCAATTCCCAGGAAGTGGTATCCACCGACTTCGTCGGTTCGCGCCACGCCGGTGTGGTGGATGCCGAAGCAACCATCAGCCAGGACAACCGTGTTGTGCTGTACGTGTGGTACGACAATGAGTTCGGCTACAGCTGCCAAGTGGTTCGTGTGATGGAAGACATGGCCGGGGTCAACCCGCCTGCGTTTCCGCGCTAAGCATCAGCAGTAGATGAAAAAGCCCCGACTGGTTCGGGGCTTTTTTATGGCTGTGGGTTTTGTGTTGTCTGTGAGGGCCTCATCGGGGGCAAGCACCCTCCCACAGTTTGATTTGTGAATATATTCAAGTGTGGGCGGGGGCTTGCCACCGATAGCGGTCGTTCAGCCGACGCATCAATTGAGCAACTGCCCGCGCAAGCTGTCCGACAACCCCTTCGGCGCCAGCCAGATACCCATATAGGCTTTCGCCAATTCAGTATCTCGACTGCTGAACACCACCTGGCCATTGATCTCCAAGTTCAAACCGCGCCCCGACCGAAAATCCAGGGCGTAACGATCCCCGCTGCGGATATTGCGAAAGCGCGCATGCAGTTGATCCAGCTCAGGCTTCAAACGAGCACTGGCTTGCTGGCGCTCCAACGTCGCGGTGGCGGCCTTTATCACATCGTTGCGGTCGATGTCGCGAAAGTAATACAGCACAAGGCGCAGGTCCTGTTGTTGTGACCAGGCCTGTCTGGCGCTCACATCCGCAGAGGCATACAACGCGGCAGCGTACACATCGGCCCACAGGTAGGTGAGCACCGCCTGGTTTTTGCGGGCCAGGCCCTCGAACTGTGCGGGGAAATCAGCCTGCTTGAGTCGGTCGGCGTCATTGGCGTGAGCCGTGATCGACATCATCAGCATCAAACAGATAAAGAGTTGTCGCATAATGGCTCATCCTGAAATTGGCGCTGATTTGCGTCATGTAGTATGGCAAGACTGGCCTACGACGCGACCAAGGGTTAATGTGCGCGGCGTTGACCCTTATATAGACTGTGCCCCGGTTCACACACTTGAGCCAAATTGTCCTTCATGACCGCTGGCCGCGGCATGATTTAGCCAGGCGTCCAACCGTACGCCTGGCCTGTTCTGAGGAGTACGCATGGCTGTCTACAACTACGACGTGGTGGTACTGGGTTCCGGCCCGGCTGGAGAAGGTGCGGCGATGAACGCCGCGAAGGCAGGGCGCAAGGTGGCGATGGTCGATAGCCGTCGCCAGGTCGGCGGTAACTGCACCCACCTGGGTACCATCCCGTCCAAGGCCTTGCGTCACTCGGTCCGCCAGATCATGCAGTTCAACACCAACCCGATGTTCCGGGCCATTGGTGAGCCGCGCTGGTTCTCGTTCCCGGACGTGCTCAAGAGCGCCGAGAAAGTCATCTCCAAACAAGTGGCTTCGCGTACCGGCTACTACGCCCGTAACCGCGTCGACCTGTTCTTCGGCACCGGCAGTTTTGCCGACGAGCAAACCGTCGAAGTGGTCTGCGCCAACGGTGTGGTCGAGAAGCTGGTGGCCAAGCACATCATCATTGCCACCGGGTCGCGTCCGTATCGTCCGGCGGACATCGATTTCCACCACCCGCGTATCTACGATAGCGACACCATCCTGAGCCTGGGCCACACCCCGCGCAAACTGATCATCTACGGCGCCGGCGTGATTGGCTGTGAATACGCCTCGATCTTCAGCGGCCTGGGTGTATTGGTGGAACTGGTGGATAACCGCGACCAGTTGCTGAGCTTCCTCGACTCGGAAATTTCCCAGGCGTTGAGCTACCACTTCAGCAACAACAACATCACCGTGCGCCACAACGAAGAGTACGAGCGGGTCGAAGGCCTGGATAACGGTGTGATTCTGCACCTCAAATCCGGCAAGAAGATCAAGGCCGACGCCTTGCTGTGGTGCAACGGTCGTACCGGCAACACCGACAAGCTGGGCATGGAAAACATCGGGGTCAAGGTCAACAGTCGTGGCCAGATCGAAGTGGATGAGAACTACCGCACCTGCGTGCCGAACATTTACGGCGCTGGTGACGTGATCGGCTGGCCAAGCCTGGCCAGTGCGGCACATGACCAGGGCCGTTCGGCCGCTGGCAGCATTGTCGACAATGGCAGCTGGCGCTACGTGAACGACGTACCGACCGGGATCTACACGATTCCCGAGATCAGCTCGATCGGCAAGAACGAGCACGAGCTGACCAAGGCCAAGGTGCCTTACGAAGTGGGCAAGGCGTTCTTCAAGAGCATGGCGCGTGCGCAGATCGCCGGCGAGCCCCAGGGCATGCTGAAGATCCTGTTCCATCGCGAGACCCTGGAAGTGCTCGGCGTGCATTGCTTCGGCTACCAGGCTTCGGAGATCGTGCACATCGGCCAGGCCATCATGAACCAGCCGGGCGAGCAAAATACCCTCAAGTATTTTGTGAACACCACGTTCAACTACCCGACCATGGCTGAAGCCTATCGGGTAGCGGCCTACGATGGCCTCAATCGGCTTTTTTGAGCGGCTCCGGCCGGTGGCCTGAGCCGGCCGGGGAGACCGATTTCAGTAATTCCCGAGAGTGGCAGTGGCCAAACCGGGAAAGTCTGTAATCAGGCTATCTACGCCGAAGTCGGCGAGCCTGCGCATCAGCGCAGGTTCGTTGACCGTCCACACCGACACATGCAGACCCTGGCGCTGGGCTTTCTCCAGACGTTCAGGGGTGCACAGCGTCCAGTTCAACGCCAGATACTCACAGCCATAGTTCTGCGCGACCTTCAGCGGGTCGAGCCAGGCGTATTCGGCCACCAGTCCACGTGACAGGTCCGGGGTGAGATCAACCGCCGCTTTCAACACTTCCCGCGAGCTTGAGGTCACGGTGACCTTGTCCATCAAGCCGAAACGTACCGCCATCTCGCGGATTGCCAGCACCGTAGTTGCGGCGCGGGTGCGCGAGGCGCTTTTGACTTCCAGTTGCCAGTGATCGAAGTCGCATTGTTCGAACAGCTCTTCCAGACGTGGGATCGGGCAGGGTTTGACCCAGCCTGGGCCGCCTTTGCGGGCGTCCATCTTCACCAGGTCTGCCGCCGAATACTCGACGACCTTGCCGCGCCGGTCGGTGGTGCGCTTGAGGGTCGGGTCGTGGATGACCATCAGCTCGCCGTCCATGGACAGGTGCAGATCCAGTTCGCAGCGGCGTACGCCGTGCTTGAGGCACTCCTGGAAGCTGGTCAGGGTGTTTTCCGGTGCTTCGCCTTTGGCACCGCGGTGGCCGTAAATCAGGGTCACAGTTGCTCCTATGCGCCAGGCTGGCTGGCGGAGTGAATACGAATTCAGAGATCGTCGCTTTGTTCCCGCGCCAGGCGGCGTTCCTGGGCCTGTTTCTGCAGGATGTAGCGGGCCAGCAATTGGCGCTGGGCATCGGTCATGGACTCGAATTCCGTGCCTACGTCAAAGCCATCGCCCTTGGGATCGCAATGGGTGACCCGCGCCCGCAGCAGCAGGCCGAGCGCCTGGGGCATCAGTACCAGCTTGACCGCCAGATGGATGCCGGTGGCCAGCGGGGCAGGGTGCTGGAAGTCGATGCCGCCTTCGGAGATGATCACCGGCTGCGGTGCGCCCACCTCGTCCAGCAGGCCGCGCGCCATGATCTGGCTGAGCAGGTCCACGCGTTTGTTCTGCACACGCAGGAAGGCGGCGAGGGTGCGGTCCTTTTCACTCAGTTGGCGCAGCAGGTGCTGGGCTTCGAACTCGCTCAGGTGCAGCTCACTGAGCAGGTTGAACAGCGGGGAATCATCCAGCAACACTTCCTTGCTCGCCGCTTCGGGGGCCGACAGGCTTTTGATTTGGAGTGCGATCATGTCGTCGATACGGTAGTATTCGCGGCGCTCTTCTTCATCTAATGTCGACATGGCGAACCCCAGGTAAC
Source organism: Pseudomonas sp. LG1E9 (assembly GCF_003290225.1). Taxonomy (NCBI): domain Bacteria; kingdom Pseudomonadati; phylum Pseudomonadota; class Gammaproteobacteria; order Pseudomonadales; family Pseudomonadaceae; genus Pseudomonas; species Pseudomonas sp. LG1E9. The sequence goes on from NZ_CP029983.1 coordinate 2,449,151, forward strand.
GGTAATGGTCAGAGTGTAAAGCTGCTTACCAGACCCCGCCACCGGGACGTCTTCTTTTCCTCCGAACAAGCCCCGACATGTTCAGACCTCTCTTCGTATTTATTGGCACGCGTTATACCCGTGCAAAGCGCCGCAATCATTTTGTGTCGTTCATTTCCTTGACCTCGATGATCGGGCTCGCCTTGGGCGTGGTCGTGATGATTGTGGTGCTGTCGGTGATGAACGGCTTCGATCATGAGATGCGCACCCGCGTGCTGGGCATGGTGCCCCACGCGACCATCGAGTCCGGTGAGCCGATTAACGACTGGCAAAGCCTGGCCGCCAAGGTCAAGCAGAACCCCAAGGTCGTCGCCGTTGCGCCGTTTACCCAGATGCAGGGGCTGCTGACCCATGATGGCAAGGTGCAGAAGATCCTGCTCAATGGCATCGACCCGGCCCAGGAACGTAACGTGTCGATCATCGACAAGTTCATGTTGCAGGGCAAACTCGACGACCTGGCCCCCGGCAGCTTCGGCATCGTGATCGGCGACAAGGCGGCGGCCAAGCTCGGCGTGGGCCTTGGCGACAAGCTGACCTTCGTCGCGCCGGAAGTCACCGTGACCCCGGCCGGCATGTTCCCGCGCATGAAGCGCTTTACCGTGATCGGCACCTTCCACGTGGGCGCTGGCGAAATCGACGGCTACCTCGGCCTGACCAACCTCACCGACCTGGCCCGCCTGCAGCGCTGGCAGCCGGACCAGGTGCAGGGCCTGCGCCTGAAGTTCAGCGACCTGTTCGACGCCCCGCGCGGCGCCTGGGACATTGCCCAGCACTTGGGTGAAACCCAGTATTACGCCCGTGACTGGACCCGTACCCACGGCAACCTGTACCAGGCCATCCGCATGGAAAAAGCCATGATCGGCCTACTGCTGCTGCTGATCGTCGCTGTCGCCGCGTTCAATATCATCTCCACGCTGGTGATGGTGGTGAACGACAAGAAAGGCGATATCGCCATCCTGCGTACCCTTGGCGCCACGCCGGGGCAGATCATGGCGATCTTTATGGTGCAAGGCACCGTGATCGGCGTGGTCGGCACTTTGATCGGCACCGCGGTGGGCATTCTGGCCGCGCTGAACGTCAGCGCCGCCATCGCGTTGCTAGAGAAAGTGATCGGCCACAAGTTCCTCAACGCCGACGTCTACTTCATCGACTACTTGCCGTCCCAGGTTCAGGCCCAGGACGTGTTGATGGTGGGCGGCGCTGCGTTGGTCCTGAGTTTCCTTGCCACCCTGTATCCAGCCTGGCGCGCGGCACGTACCCAGCCAGCACAGGCCTTACGTTATGAGTGAATCGGGCATGAGTGAAAAAGCAATCCTGAGCTGCCGCAACCTGGGCAAATCCTACGAGGAAGGCCCGGAGTCGGTGGTGGTGCTGTCCAACCTGCAACTGGAACTGCATCCGGGCGAACGCGTGGCGATCGTCGGCAGTTCCGGCTCCGGCAAAAGTACCTTGCTGAACCTGTTGGGCGGCCTTGATACGCCGTCCCAGGGCAGCGTGTGGCTGGCCGGCGAAGAGTTGTCGGCCTTGAATGAAAAGGCCCGAGGCCAACTGCGCAATCGTTCGTTGGGTTTTGTGTATCAGTTCCACCACCTGCTGCCGGAATTCACCGCCCTGGAGAACGTGTGCATGCCGCTGCTGATCGGCAAGACTGCGATCCCTGAAGCCCGTCAGCGTGCCAAGGCGCTGCTGGAGCGCGTCGGCCTCGGCCATCGCCTGGAGCACAAGCCGGCCGAGCTGTCCGGCGGCGAGCGCCAGCGTGTGGCAATTGCCCGCGCCCTGGTGAACAACCCAGGCTTGGTAATGCTCGACGAGCCCACCGGCAACCTCGACTCCCACACCGCCCAAGGCATCAAGGACTTGATGCTGGAACTGAGCACCCAGATGCGCACCGCGTTCCTGGTGGTGACCCATGACATGAGCATGGCCCGCCAGATGGACCGCGTGCTGCACCTGCAGGAAGGTCATCTGGTCGCCATCTGACCCGTTTCAAGCCCGACGCCTGGCGTCGGGCTTTTTCAATTTTTCAGGCGGTGCCCGCGAATGTTCAGACCGTTATCGATTTTCATCGGCACGCGCTATACCCGCGCCAAGCGCCGCAATCGTTTTGTTTCATTTATCTCGATGACCTCGATGATCGGCCTCGCCCTGGGCGTGTTGGCGATGATCGTGGTGCTGTCGGTGATGAACGGCTTCCAGCGCGAAATGAGCTCGCGCATCCTCGGCATGGTGCCCCACGCCACTATCGTCGGTGTGAACCCGATTGATGATTGGCAGCCGGTGGCCGCCGCCGCGATGAAGAATCCACAAGTCACCGCTGCGGTGCCATTCACGCAGATGGACGGCATGTTTTCCTACAAGGGCGCCATGCAGCCGATCGAGATCAGCGGCGTTGACCCGGCCCAGGAAGGCAAGGTGTCGATCGTGGCCCAGCACATCGTGCAGGGCAAACTCGAAGACCTGAAGCCCGGCGAGTTCGGCGTGGTGGTCGGCGAAATCACTGCACGGCGTTTTCGCTTGAATGTGGGCGACAAGCTCACGCTGATCGTGCCGGAAATCAGTACCGCGCCAGGGGGTATCACCCCGCGTATGCAGCGCTTGAACGTGGTCGGGATCTTCAAGGTCGGCGCCGAGCTGGATGGCTCCATGGCGTTGATCCACATGGCTGACGCGGCGGAAATCCAGCATTGGCAGCCGAACCAGGTGCAGAGCGTGCGTCTGGCCGTGAAGGATTTGTACGCGGCGCCCAAGGTGTCGACGGACATTGCCACCGGCCTCGGCGCGGCCTACAAGGCGGATGACTGGACCCACACCCAGGGCAGCCTGTTCAGCGCGATGAAGATGGAAAAGACCATGATCGGCCTGTTGTTGCTGATGATCGTTGCCGTGGCGGCGTTCAACATCATCGCTACGTTGATCATGGTGGTAAACGACAAAGGCGCGGACATCGCGATCCTGCGCACCATTGGTGCCACGCCCCGGCAGATCATGGCGATCTTCATGGTGCAGGGCACTGTGATTGGCATTGTCGGCACCTTGATCGGCGGCGTGTTGGGCGTGATTGCAGCGCTGAACGTGAGCGAACTGGTGGGCTGGGTCGAGCGGGTGAGCGGGCAGCATATCTTCAGTTCTGATGTGTATTTCGTCAGCAACCTGCCTTCGGAGCTGCAGGGTGGGGATGTGCTGCTGATCTGCACGGCGGGCTTTGTGTTGAGCTTTTTGGCGACGTTGTATCCGGCGTATCGGGCGGCGAAGATTGAGCCGGCGCATGCCTTGAGATACTCCTAGTGTTTTAGACCGCTATCGGGGGCTTGCCCCCGATAGCGCCCGCCCAGCTTGCATCAATCCTGGTTGGGCAACTCAATCACAAACCGAGTAACCCCCGCCTCGGACTCACAAAAAATCCTCCCCCCATGCGCCCGCACAATCGACTGGGTAATCGCCAGCCCCAGCCCCGCGTGCTCGCTGCTGCCTTCATGCCGTGCCGGATCGGCCCGGTAGAACCGATCAAACAGCCTCGGCAGCACATTCGCCGGGATGCCTGCGCCGGTATTCTCCACGGTCAGTTTCGCACCCCGTTCATCTTCGCTCATGCGCACACGCACCTCGCCGCCTGCCGGGGTAAACCGCAGCGCGTTATCCAGCAAGTTCGACAAGGCCCGGCGCAACATGCCGCGATCTCCCGCTGTATGGGCAGTGCCTTCGCGCACCAGCGAGACCTGCGCGTCCTCCGCCAGCAACGCAAAAAACTCCAACAACGCCTCCACTTCATCAGCCAGTGCCAAAGGTTCGCGCTTGGGCACCAACAAACCATGATCCGCCTTGGCCAGGTACAGCATGTCGTTGACCAGTTGCGCCATCCATTGCAGCTCTTCGAGGTTGCTGTGCAGCGCCTCGCGGTAGTCCTCCAGCGGCCGCGGCTGGGTGAGGATGACCTGGGTCTGGGTCAGCAGGTTCGACAGCGGCGTGCGCAGCTCATGGGCGATATCGGCAGAGAACGCCGACAGGCGCTGGAACGCATCGTCCAGTCGTCCCAGCATGGCGTTGAAGGCCTGGGCCAGCTCAGCCAGTTCCATCGGCATATGCTGCTGAGGCAGGCGTTGGGTGAGGGAGTGGGCCGACACACTGGCGGCCACTTCACCCATGCGCCGCAACGGCCGTAACCCGCTGCGTGCAGCCCAGGCGCCGAGGAGCGCGGTGGCCAGGGCGCAGAGTCCGACCGTGAGCCAGATCAAATGCTGCATGCGTTGCAAGAAATGTTGATGGTGAGTGATGTCGAGCATCAGGCTCAGTTGCGGTGAGTCGGCTTGGCCAGCGTTGAGGGGCGCGTTGTAGACGCGGTAGTCGGTGCCGGCGTTTTGCAGGTTATGCAGGCCAGGCGCGGAGGGCAGGGTGACGCTCGGCGCATCGTCCAGCCAGCGCTGGCCGGCGTAGGTAATGCGTAGTGCAAGGTCGGGCTGTCGGTTGAGCTCAGCGCGCAGTTGCGCCTCACGTTGGCTGAAACCTTGCAGCGAGTCTACGCCCTGCAAAGTGCTGCGCAACGCCATCAGTTTGCTGTCGAGTTGCTGCTGGTCCAACTCGATAAAGTGCGCCTCACTGGCTTGATTGAACAGCACCCCTGCAATCAGCGAGACCACCGCCGTGCAGGCGGCAAACAACAGCGCCAGGCGGCTGGCGAGGGACAGGTGCTTGATCAATTGCAACGTTCCTCCAGCACATAGCCCATGCCGCGCACGGTGTGGATCAGTTTAGTCGGGAAGCTGTCATCGACCTTGAGGCGCAGGCGGCGGATCGCCACTTCGATGATGTTGGTGTCGCTGTCGAAGTTCATGTCCCACACCTGGGAGGCGATCAGCGACTTGGGCAGCACTTCGCCCTGGCGGCGCAGCAGCAGTTCCAGCAGGGCGAACTCCTTGGCGGTCAGGTCGATGCGTTGGCCGTCCCGTTCGACCCGGCGGCGAATCAGGTCCAGACGCAGGTCGGCCAGTTGCAGGGCGGTTTCCTGCGGTGCGCTGCTGCCGCGCCGCAACAGGCTGCGCACCCGCGCGAGCAGTTCGGAGAAGGCAAACGGCTTGACCAGGTAATCATCGGCGCCCAGCTCAAGGCCATGCACGCGGTCTTCTACCGCGTCGCGGGCGGTGAGGAACAGCACCGGGATATCCAGGCCCGCGCTGCGCACGGCTTGCAGGATCTGCCAACCATCGCGGCCAGGCAGCATCACATCGAGGATCAGCAGGTCGTAGTCGCCAGTCAGCGCGAGGTGCTGGCCGCTGGTGCCGTCGGCCACCAGTTCGGTGGTAAATCCCGCCTCGGCCAAGCCCTGGCGCAGGTAATGGCCGGTTTTCGGTTGGTCTTCGACGATCAGCAGTTTCATGGGCAACTCTTGGCAGCGGGTGACGAGGGGCTTTATACCGTGGAGGCGAGGGCAAGGGCGCAACCTGACAAAGTTGTAATCTAGCAGTCAGCTGGCTGGCAGCGGCGTAATCTTAAAGTGCCGCGCAGGCTGGTTTTATATTTTTGGAGAACGAAGATGACGTTGCGTACACCCCTGTTGTTGGCGGGTTGCCTGTTGGCGTTGAGTTTCAATGCGATGGCGGATGCCGCCCATACCTACGCGTTTGGTCAACCCGCTGCGGCTGACAAGGCCACGCGCACCGTGGAAGTGACGCTGCAGGACATTGCCTTTGCGCCCAAGTCCCTGGATGTAAAAGCCGGTGAGACGGTGCGCTTCGTATTGGTCAACAAAGGCCAGTTGCTCCATGAATTCAACCTCGGCGACGCGGCGATGCATGCGGCGCATCAGAAAGAAATGTTGCAGATGCAGGCTAGCGGCATGCTCACGTCCACCGGCATGGGCAAGATGGACCACAGCGCCATGGGCCATGGTGCGATGAAGCACGATGACCCGAACAGCGTGTTGGTGGAGCCCGGTAAAACCGCTGAGCTGACCTGGACGTTCAGCAAGGCCACCGGCCTGGAGTTCGCCTGCAACCTGCCCGGGCATTACCAGGCTGGCATGGTCGGAAAGCTTAACGTCGAATGACCGCAACGCGCAGTTGCCCTGCGAGCTTCAAGGCGGTATCTACGGAGGGTGTGGGTAGTGGTGCGGTTTTTGAGGCAGCGCAAAGGCTGGTAGACTGGCGCGGTTTATTTAGCCAGGTTTCCGCCATGCATCCCGCAGCCGAACATTCGCCGCTGGGCAAGTCCAGTGAATACATCAGCACCTACACGCCTTCATTGCTGTTCCCGATTCCGCGCGCCGCCAAGTGGGCCGAGCTGGGCCTGAGTGCCGCGACCCTGCCTTACAAGGGCGTGGACTTCTGGAACTGCTTCGAACTGTCCTGGTTATTGCCGTCGGGCAAGCCGGTGGTGGCCATCGGTGAATTCAGTATCCCGGCAGACTCGCCGAATATCATCGAATCCAAGTCCTTCAAGCTGTACCTCAACTCGCTGAACCAGACGGCCTTTGCCGATACCCAAAGCCTGGAAGCCACACTGCGCGCCGACCTGAGCGCCGCCGCCGGCAAGCCGGTGACCGTGCGCATCCGCCGTCTGGCCGAGATCGAGGCCGAAGGGGTGATGGCGTTGCCGGGTGTGTGCATTGACGACCTCGACATCAGTGTCAGCAACTACGAGCACCCGCGGCCGGAACTGCTGCGTTGCGATGACTCGCGGATCGTCGAGGAGAGCGTGCACAGTCATCTGCTCAAGTCCAACTGCCCGGTCACCAGCCAGCCGGACTGGGGTAGCGTGGTGGTGGAGTACCGTGGTCACGCGCTGGATCATGCGAGCCTGCTGGAGTACATCGTGAGTTTTCGCCAGCACTCGGACTTCCATGAGCAGTGTGTGGAGCGCATCTTCCTGGACTTGCAGCGTCTGCTGAAGCCGGAGAAGTTGACGGTGTATGCGCGGTATGTGCGACGCGGCGGGTTGGATATCAACCCGTATCGCAGTACGGAGGATGTGCCGTTCCAGAATGTGCGCCTGGCTCGTCAGTAAGTAAATGTGGGAGGGTGCCCCCTCCCACATTTTAGTGTTGTCCTTGGCTTGGGTTCGGGTTAGATGCCCATATTGCCCAAGGTGATCATGATATTGCGCAGCGTCCCGGAAATCACCGGGTGCTCCTCATCGAACTCTATGGCCGCTTTATTCACATCGTCGGAAATGCTGGGTGTTTGAGTGGCAGGTTCCATCTCCAGCTGTACGTTGAACTTGGCGATCAGCTCTTCCAATGCTTGACGTTTCTCGGGGGGCAACTCGGGATGGTTCTCCAGTTGCTCACGCACAATATCGGCCTGCTGTTGTAATTTCTCGCGATCAGGCATGACGTTCTTCCTTTTATCGATAGGCACTGGCATAGACCGCGGCACGCCGAGAAAGGTCTACGGGCTGACCTGCAGATTAATCCACCGGCGCCGACTGTGCATGATCTCGATCAGGGCTTTTCGCCTTTGAGCTGGCGCAGGCTGATGTCCGCCAGGCAGGTGCCGAGTTCGCCGAGGTGGTCGATCACCGAATGTACGCCCAGCCCATACAGCGCCACGGTGGCTTTACCACGCTTGTGTTCCCGTTCCTTGTCGCTCAGCGCTTGCCATTGCGCGGGTGGCAGTCCGCATAGCGAGCCGCAGGAGGCGAGGCCGATGGTCCACAGCCCGGCGTTGAGCCCCGATTGCAGCAATCGCGGTTCGCCACTGACCAGTACGCAGCCTTCAAGGCGTTGAATGTTCAGTTCCATCAAGGCTTCCCAACAGGCATGGGGCGCGGGCCAGCGGATGGAAGAGGGAGAGGCGGCCTTGAGCCAACCAGGTAATACGGCGGCCAATGGTGTGGTCACCGAAGGCGGCAGCTCATCCAGCCAGGCGCAGGGGACACCTTGTTCCTTGAGGCTGCGCAGGATTTTCAGGGCGCCGGGCGTGGCTTGGGAGTCCTGGGAGGGTGAATCGGTACGCGCCTGGGAACCAAAGTCCACCAGGCAACCACTCAGGCCAAACAGAACAGCAGTCAAGGCGGGTGCGCTGGCGATGGCTATCTCGGCGTGAGGCATGTCGACATCCCTGAAATAGCTGTGACGCTATCGGGGTCGGATGACAAGCCGATGACAGGGAGGTTAATTGTAGGAATTTTGTCCATTTTCTGTGTGTCGTTTCCTGACGACTGCCTAAATGGACGCTTCCGTCATATACTGACGGCCTCATTCAGGGCATAGCGCCCATGACAGACCATTCAAGGAGCAAAAGCTATGCGCTGGAGCCATTACTTCGCTCAGCTGTCGGTGTGTGCCACCGTCATGCTGGCCCCGTTCGCTGCCCAGGCTGCGACGGAAGATGATCCATGGGAAAGCGTCAACCGCCCGATCTTTACCTTCAACGACACCGTTGATACCTATGCCCTCAAGCCTTTGGCCCAAGGGTATGAGTGGATCACGCCGCAATTTGTCGAAGACGGTATCCACAACTTCTTCCGCAATATCGGCGATGTCGGCAACCTGGCCAACAATGTGCTGCAACTCAAGCCGCATAACGCAGGCGTTGATACGGCGCGTTTGCTGGTCAACACCACCTTCGGCGTGCTGGGCTTCATTGATGTCGGCACCAAAATGGGGCTGCAACGCAGCGATGAAGACTTCGGTCAGACCCTGGGTTACTGGGGCGTGGGCAGCGGTCCCTACGTGATGCTGCCTTTGCTGGGCCCGAGCACACTGCGTGATGCACCGTCCAAATACGTCGACAGCTACACTCAACCGTATCGCTACATGAACGATATTGGCTGGCGCAACAGCACCATGGGCCTGAACATTGTCGATACCCGTGCCAGCTTGCTCGACAGTGAGAAGCTGATCACCGGCGACAAGTACACCTTCATTCGTAACGCCTACCTGCAGAACCGTGAGTTCAAGGTCAAGGATGGCAAGGTCGTCGACGACTTCTAAGCCGTGATGTTTTGAAATGAAAAAAAGGCGACCTTTGGCGGTCGCCTTTTTTATGCGCGGGTTTCAGCGCATTTTCAGGATCTTGAGGCCTAGGTGCTGGTTTTCGCCCTCGTTCTTGGCCCATACCACTTGGGTATCTGCTTCCAGGCCGGCAAGGGCTGCATGCTCCGAATCGATGCGTACGGTCAGTTTACCTCCCACGATGAACTGGCGGGGTGCCTGCACCTGCATCCCAGAGCTGGAAAGGTCCACACAAACCCCGGCAATCTCCTGGCCGGCGTGGATCAAAGACACCTCGGCATCCACTCGCATGCGGATGAAATCGCGTTTTTCGGCGTAGTCGCGCTCGTGTTCGCTCATGGGTTCCATCCTTACTTTGTGTTGTGGTCGTGGCTGTTCTTATAACTCCCGGTGATTTGCGATGTAAAGACGCCCGGCGACCATCGGCATGAGCTTGAAACACCTGGCGGATGGGAGTACCGTCTGCGCCTTAGAAGGGCACCTCTGCTTTACAGTTGTGCGTGGGCAATACGCCTATGCTTTGTAGGACAGAGAGGCTAGAAAGCGAATCCAGTAGTGTGAGCCCGGCCATTGCCGAGTCGCCTACGCCAACCTAATTCTGGCGCCGTTTGCCCACATGCAAAAAACCAGTGCCACGCTGCTGATAATCGATGACGACGAAGTAGTGCGCGCGAGCCTCGCGGCCTATTTGGAAGACAGTGGCTTCAGCGTCCTGCAGGCCAGCAATGGCCAACAGGGTCTCCAGGTATTCGAGCGCGACCAGCCCGACCTCGTGATCTGCGATCTGCGCATGCCCCAGATGGGCGGCTTGGAGCTGATTCGCCAGGTGACCGAGATTGCCCCTCAGACGCCGGTGATTGTCGTGTCCGGCGCTGGCGTGATGAACGATGCTGTCGAGGCTTTGCGCCTGGGGGCGGCCGACTACCTGATCAAACCCCTGGAAGACCTGGCGGTGCTGGAGCACTCGGTGCGCCGCGCCTTGGATCGTGCACGTTTGCTGGTCGAGAACCAGCGTTACCGCGAAAAGCTTGAAACCGCCAACCGCGAACTCGAAGCCAGCCTCAACCTGCTCCAGGAAGACCAGAACGCCGGTCGCCAGGTGCAGATGAACATGCTGCCGGTCAGCCCCTGGACTATCGACGAGTTCAAGTTTGCGCACCAGATCATCCCCTCGCTGTACCTGTCGGGTGATTTTGTCGACTATTTCCGTGTGGATGAGCGACGTGTGGCGTTTTACCTGGCCGACGTTTCGGGCCACGGCGCGTCTTCTGCTTTTGTCACCGTGTTGTTGAAGTTCATGACCACGCGGCTGTTGTTTGAATCCAAGCGCAATGGCACCTTGCCGGAGTTCACCCCGTCCGAGGTGCTGGGCCACATCAACCGAGGCCTGATCAGCTGCAAGCTGGGCAAGCACGTGACGATGGTCGGCGGCGTTATCGATGAAGAAACCGGTCTTTTGACCTACAGTATTGGCGGTCACCTGCCGATGCCTGTTTTATACACTCCCGACAGTGTGCGTTACCTGGAAGGGCGTGGTCTGCCCGTCGGCTTGTTCAATGAAGCCACCTACGAAGACCACATCCTGGAACTGCCGCCGACCTTCAGCCTGACGCTGATGTCCGACGGCATTCTGGACCTTCTTCCAGAGCCTACACTCAAAGAGAAAGAAGCCGCCTTGCCCCAACGGGTCAAGGCAGCGGGCGGCAGCCTGGATGGCCTGCGGCAGGTTTTTGGATTGGCCACGCTAGGGGAGATGCCGGATGATATCGCCCTATTGGTGTTGAGCAGGAATCTTTGATGAGTACCGGAAGAATCCAATTCGCTGAGCAAGACGGGACCTTCGTCCTGAAATTTGTCGGTGAAGTGCGCCTGACCTTGTGTTCGGCGCTGGATGCGACGATTGAGCGGATCTTCACTGCGCTGAACTTCTCGGCGATCGTGATCGATCTGACCGAAACCCGCAGCATCGACAGCACCACCCTTGGCCTGCTGGCCAAGTTGTCCATTCTGTCTCGGCAGAAGGTCGGCCTCTTGCCGACAGTCGTCACCACCCACGAAGACATCACCCGGCTGCTGCAATCCATGGGCTTCGACCAGGTGTTCAACATCGTTGATCGCCCGATCCCGTGCCCGGAATGCCTGACCGACCTGCCTTCCCAGGACCAGTCCGAGGAAGTCGTGCGGGTGAAGGTGCTGGAAGCGCACAAAATCCTGATGGGCCTCAACGAGTCCAATCGCGAAGCGTTCCACGACCTTGTGAATGCCCTGGAACGTCACTGATCCCAATTCAAACGCTATCAAACAGTGGGAGGGGGCTTGCCCCCGATGGCGGAGTGTCAGTTACAAATAAGTTGACTGACCCCCTGCTATCGCGAGCCCCCTCCCACATTTAGTTTGCGACTGGCTTGAGACTGGCGCACAAAAAAAGGGCGGTACCCCAAAGGTACCGCCCTTTTTGCCGCTATCCGCCTTTACAGCTTGGCCGACAACAACGCCTCCAGCTTCTCCTGGTCCCGCGCGAACTGACGAATCCCCTCCGCCAGCTTCTCAGTCGCCATCGCATCCTCGTTGGATTCCCAGCGGAACTGCGCTTCAGTCATATGCACCCGCGCTTCACCGGCATGCCCTGGCGACAACTTGCGTTCCAGCTTGCCTTCATCCGCCGCCAGCTTTTCCAGCAGGTCCGGGCTGATGGTCAGGCGGTCACACCCGGCCAGCTCTTCAATCTGGCTCAGATTACGGAAGCTCGCACCCATCACCACGGTCTTGTAGCCATTGGCCTTGTAGTAGTTGTAGATGCGCGTCACCGACTGCACGCCCGGATCATCGGAACCGGTGTAGTCGTTGCCATTGGCCTTCTTGTACCAATCGTAAATACGGCCCACGAACGGCGAAATCAGGAAGACCCCAGCCTCGGCACACGCCACGGCCTGGGCAAAGGAGAACAGCAGCGTCAGGTTGGTCTGGATGCCTTCTTTTTCCAGCTTCTCCGCCGCGCGGATGCCTTCCCAGGTGGAAGCGATCTTGATCAGCACGCGGTCACGGCCAACGCCGGCTTTGTCGTACAGGTCGATCAGACGGTGCGCACGCTTGAGAATCGCGCCTTCGTCGAAGGACAAGCGCGCATCCACCTCAGTGGAAATACGGCCCGGAACCACTTTCAAAATCTCTTGACCTACCGCCACTGCGAAACGGTCACTGGCCAGGCCCACATCACCGTTGCAATCTTGCACGCACTCATCGAGCAGCTTGGCATAGCCCGGAATCGACGCGGCCTTGAGCAGAAGGGAAGGGTTGGTAGTCGCATCCTGCGGCTTGAGCTTGGCGAGGGTAGAAAAATCGCCGGTATCGGCTACGACAGTGGTGAATTGCTTGAGTTGTTCCAGCTTGGAAGTCATGGGCGTGCTCTGTCCTATGGGTCTGATGACATTACCCGAGCGCCGACAGGTGCTCAAGGGCGCAAATGCGTTCGATCGTTTGCGAGGGCAACAACCTGAAAACAGCCGGTTGAACGCTCGGCCATACTGCTCAATAGGAGGGCAAAACTGACCGCAGGTTCAACCCAACTGCCATGTGGGCAACGCGGTCCCGTGATGCACACTGTTAAAAATGTGGAAGGGGGTTTGCCCCGATAGCACTGTATCAGTCGGTCCATACCCACTGACCCGCTGCAAGCCAACCAATCAACGCCCTTCCAACAAAGCCCCAGCCTGATCCAGCAATGCCAACGGATCCGCAGCCTTATGAATATCCACCGACAACAACTGCCTGAACTTGCGCGCCCCAGGGAACCCGGTACCGAGCCCCAGCACATGCCGCGTAATATGATGCATCGTCCCGCCACCGGCCAAATGCTCAGCAATATAAGGCCGCAGTTGCGCCAACGCCTCAGCCCGGCTGATCACCGGCGCCTCACTGCCAAACAACTGCTGATCCACCTCCGCCAGCAGATACGGATTGTGATAAGCCTCCCGGCCCAGCATCACCCCATCAAACGTCTGCAAATGCTCATGGCACTGCTCCAACGTCTTGATGCCCCCGTTGAGCACAATCTCCAACTCCGGGAAGTCCTGCTTCAACTGCGCCGCCACGTCATAGCGCAACGGCGGAATGTCCCGATTCTCCTTCGGCGACAACCCTTGCAGAATCGCAATCCGCGCATGCACGGTGAAACTGGTGCAACCCGCGTCCTTAACCGTCCCGACGAAATCACACAATTCGGCATAACTGTCCCGCCCGTTGATCCCGATACGGTGCTTCACCGTCACCGGAATCGACACCGCGTCACGCATCGCCTTCACACAATCGGCCACCAGAGCAGGGTGAGCCATTAGGATCGCGCCGATCATGTTGTTCTGAACGCGGTCGCTGGGGCAGCCGACGTTCAGGTTCACTTCGTCGTAACCGGCGGCTTCGGCCATGCGGGCGCAGGCGGCCAGATCGGCCGGGACACTGCCGCCCAACTGGAGGGCCAGCGGGTGCTCCGCTTCGTTGTGGCGCAGGAAGCGGTCATGGTCGCCGTGGAGGATTGCGCCGGTGGTGACCATTTCGGTGTAGAGCAGGGCGTGCTTGGAGAGCAGGCGCAGGAAGAACCGGCAGTGGCGGTCCGTCCAGTCCATCATTGGGGCGACGGAGAAGCGGCGGGAGAGTGGGGCAGTTTGTAGGGGCATGGGGGATCTGAGTTTGCGGGGCGAGTGGGGCGCAGTTTATCAGGGATAATTGGGCGGTGCGTGATCTGTAGCGGTCACCAGTTTTTACCGTTCGGAAGATACTGAGGATATCTGGGTAATCAATTCGTCGGATATTGTGGCCAGGCCTCAATATCCTTCCCGAATGAGTGCTGGACGGATAGCTTTAAGACTTATATGTTACTTTTTTTTTGGCACGTTTTGCTTTGAATCTTTCGTAGTTTCCAATATGCCAAGGGCTTTGGGGTTTGAGTACAAGGGCTCGCTTGTACAAAGCTTCAGCCTTTTCATAGTTTTTTCGATGATTGGTTATGAAGTTAGCGTAATTTCCAATATTCCAAGCACTTTCAGGGTCTAGTTTTATTGATTTTTCATATAAAGCTTCTGCTGCGTCGAAGTCTTTTCTTCGTTCTACTAGGAAGTTTGCATAGTTGCAGTTGCTCCAGCTGTTTTTTGGTTCTAGCGCTAAGGATTTTTTGTAAAGGAGTTCGGCGGCATCAAAATCTTTTTTGTGCTCTGCTAGAAAGTTTGCATAATTGCTCAGGTTGCCTACAAAATTTGGTTCTAGCTCGATTGCCTTTTTGTACAGCGATTCTGCTTGTTCGTAATCTTCACGTCGATCCTCTAGAAAAGATGCGTAGTTTCCAATATTTCGCGCGTTGTTAGGGTCTAGTTCAAGTGCCTTAATAAACATTGATTCAGCTAGGTCGTAGTTTCTTCGAGGTAACTCTAGAAACGCCGCGTAATAACCGATAAGCTCAGCACTGGAAGGGAACTGTTTGATTCCTTCTTGATAAATTTTATCGCGCTTCACTTCGTCCGGCTCAGCTTTTGCTTTGATTTCCCATGCCCACCAACTTTGGCTTGAACGTACAGATTGTGTGAGAATTTCACCTGTGCGTTGCTCTGCCGGAGACCCATGCAAGGAAGACTCGGTTAGCCTGTTAGCTTGCTCCCGATATCGATCTGCTCTGTCCATGCCTAATTTAGCGGTTCGCTCTGCAATAGCTGCTACATCGAAATTAGTTACCAACTTATCGGCTAGCTGGAGCATGAAACCGTCGAAGCTTGGGATTTTAACTAAAATTCCTTTATGTTTGCGTAATACGCTGCGCGCTTTTTCTGGTGGCGGCGAGCCTTCGCGATAACACCAGATCATACGCCCGGCTATATCGTCCTCATCTAACTCCATTAGCATGTCCATTAAACTGCCATCGTTGCCGCCATATCCTACAACTATGGGGGTAAAATATTGGAAGAGTTTCTTTAGCGCAACCTTCCAACCCTGCTCCATGGTTGAGACCCCATCTAAATCGTTGATAGGGTGTAAATACAAGTCGCGATGAATTTTGGCTACTAAGGGGCGCCGCATCTGGGGGCGTACAAATCCAGCAAGCGATTCGTGAGCAACGACTAATGGAGATTGATGAGCATGCATCGCTAATGCATCTGCCACAAGATTGTCAAAGTTTGTAGTTACTACTACCTTGTGACGGGTGTGCTGAATAATTTCAGCAAGCAATGAGTAACCTAGGCTAGGTGACTTACCCTCCATGGCGGACTCCAGCTCTGCATATCCGGCCTCTCTATCGCCATCAAATCTTCGCTCGAAGATTTGTGGGTAATGCTCTGCTGCCGTCTGGAATGTTAGTTCGCCGTTCCCGATACCACACTCTGCGATCCATTGTTCTAATGAGCGACCATCTGAGCATTCGCGCAAGTGAAGATCTTTAAGCCACTTTTGTGCCAAGCCTTGACCTGTGGGAATGCCGGAGGTGAAGGATGCACCTGCGCCTAGAATAAATGCGAACTGCCTGTCCTTCATTGCGCCATGGATCACCTCCATCTCGTCCAGAACGCCTTCTAGAGTCCACTCAGTAATTTCCATCCCCGCCATTTCATATTCCCTTATTATCTTGATTCATTTGCCAGTTGTTTATTCGATGAGTCTAGGTACTACTTGGTCGTGCCGGTTGTACACATCGTATGTGGAATGGTGGCACATGGCTAGCCCTAGGGGATGGTAGATATGAACCAAGACATGGCCGCACGGGAGCGTAAAATCGCTGAAGATATTTCCCACGCTTTCACGGGCTTGCAGCTCAGACCTCCCCTAGCTAGTCTTCTCAAGCCGCTGCCAATCCAGCGGCCGGATGTGGAAGTCCGACCAAGCTGAAGGCGCTCAATCGCCCATAAACACCTACCGGCGTTTTTTTACGTCTGTATGATTGCTTATGGCGGCTGTGCGCGGGGCACTTCGGTGCGCCGGGTCCTTTAGCCCTGGTCTTCCACACCTGCGTACAGCTGCCACCCCTCATGTGGAAGTGAGATAGGCAGTTCCTGAAACGCTAAAGGAGCTTCGCCATGCACAAGGTCACACCTAATCCGCCTCATGCCTCAAATGCAGCAACCCCCGACGCCAAGCTGTACGCAGCGGCTGGGCGTGCGATTCATCATTACTTTCCACCGTCTGATGAAAATGCACCGATCAACCAACCCAGTGGCAATCTATTCCTCGTCAGCCCCAACATCGACACCGAAACGCTGCTAGCCAACGCCGCCGAAAACCTCGCATCCGCGAACCAAATGGCCGCAACCCTGGCTTTCGATCTCGACGACTCCCAGCGCTCCATCGCCTTGGGCATTCAGCAACTGATCGAGTTGAGCTCTCTGCTTATCGACCGAGCTCTAGAGCAAGTCGACGCGACGTCAAGTACGACCACAGCCTGACACGCAACCTGCCGCCTTACCCCAAGGCGGCAACTTGAACTGGTCAAGTAACCCTGCGCCTCCAACCCTCGGAAACCGTCTTCAACTGCGTCGCCATGGCGTGGCGCAAGGGTGGAATGTGCCGATTCTGCCAGGGCGAAAACCACTCCTGAAACGCAATCCGCCACGCACGGTGACGCGGGTAGAACCCAAGCCCTTCACCTAGGGTAGTCGGCATAAAGCAGAGTCAGTTATCACAACCCGGCGCCAAGAGAGTCATGCAATAAACGCATGCTTACATGGCTAACCTCTCCAGTAACAATATCTATCACGCTCAATGTACCGTCTGAAAAAGAGCAACCAGTATCGGTATAAACGACATTGCCCAATGTATGCACATGGGGGACTGTCGAGTGGCCCACATATAACTTATCCAGACCTATGATCGGTGCCTGGTTTTGCTGTTCTATTCTTTCCCTGGCATAGAGTGCGGTTTTCAACGCTTGTTGTTGGGCGGATTCTCCGCGCATGCCGCTGATAGCGTCTTTGGCGTCTTGCCAACTTTGGGTAGCACATGAAAGAAAGGCTTCAGCATGGACAATGCCGATTTTTCGACCATCCGATAAGTTGACCTCAATCATGACTGGGAGCGTTTGCAGTAGGTTGTAGATCTCGTTCTGGACGCTGGGCGACAGCGCGTAAAGCCACGCTCCGCCGTTTCGGGTGTGCCTGTTGATGTCGCCGCGACCGGATAGGCAATCAATAAGCATCTGCTCGTGGTTGCCACGTACGCCGTAAAACCATGGTTCGCTGAGCCACTTCAACACGTCAATAGAGTCAGGGCCTCTATCAATAAGATCGCCCACACAAAACAAACGATCCTGTTGGGTGTTGAAGTCTACTTTTTCCAGGAGTGACGCGAGTAGCTTGAAATGCCCGTGAATATCACCCACCACAAAGTCGCGGCCCTTTGGGTTGGATTCAAATACTTTGATGCTGGACATGTTCAAGGCTTCGATGGGGTGGACATTAATGGACTATATCATTGCCAATGCCTGCGAAAACCTGGCGTCATCCCCAAATCAGGCAACCTGAACCCTACCTGTCGCCCAGCAAAGCTTCATAATTCCCTGGGCCGTTGAGGTCTACGATTCCCTGCAATAGAGGACCCCAGCGCCTCCAGCCCACAGGGAACTGAAACCATGATTTCAAACCTCGTCAAAATCACAATGATCACCGGCACGTTGTTGTTGAGCGCTTGTTCATCTTCCCCAGCCGTGAGCAGTGACCCGTGCTTTTCAGGTGGATGCCAGGCATTTGGCGACCACAGTCCCAACAAAGCCACCAAGATGAATGCTGGTGGCAGTGGGTTGGGGAGTAGTTATGGAGAGTATGGGTCGGGGTTGTTGCATGATGATTGATGGAGTGGTGGGGCAGTCACTGGGGTGGTGACTGACCCATTGCTATCGGGGGCAAGCCCCCTCCCACATTGGAACTGAGATTGGGGCGGGAAATGTCAGTGGCCGCCTTTCATGCGCCGCGCTATCAGGTAAATGCCCAGCCCGACCAGCGCCGTAGCGGCACCTATATAGCCGGTACTGGTCCAGCCTAACCCCGCCGTAATCGCCATTCCGCCAAACCACGGTCCCAGCGCGTTCGCCAGGTTGAAGGCCGCGTGGTTGGATGCCGCCGCGAGGCTCGGTGCTTCATGGGCGATGTCCATCAGACGGATTTGCAACGGTGCGGCCAGGGCGATCATGGTGCCGACCAATGCGATGCCCACTAGCACGCCCCATAGCGAACTCGCTGCAAAGTGGAAGAACACCAGCACGGCCATCGACCACACCAGAATCCAACCCACCGCGCGAAATTGCATGCGGTCAAACAGCTTGCCGCCGGCGATGTTGCCAATGATGCCGCCGACGCCAAACGCGGCGAGGCCTAAGGGGATCCACTGCGGTGACACTTTGGTCACTTCGAGCATGGTCGGCGCCAGGTAGCTGAACACGCAGAACATGCCGGCAAAGCCTATCGCGCCGATGGACAGGGCCATCCACACCTGGGGCTTGGTGAAGGCGCGTAGTTCCTTGCGCGGGTCGCTGCGTTGTTCGTCGTGGCGGTGGGGTACGAATTGCCAGACGAGCACGATGGTGCACAGGGCGATGACGCTGACCAGCGCAAACGCCGAGCGCCAGCCCAGGTGTTGGCCGAGGAAGGTGGCGATGGGGTTGCCCAGCAACATGGCCAGCGTCAGGCCGAGCATTACCCGGGCGACGGCGCCGGCACGTTTGTCGTTGGGCACCATGCTGGAGGCGACCACGGCGGCGATGCCGAAGTAGGCGCCATGGGGCAGGCCGCTGATAAAGCGGAACGCCACCAGCGAGCCGAAGGTCGGGGTGAAGGCTGTGGCGAAGTTGCCCAGGGCATACAGGCCCATCAACAACAACAGCATGTGTTTGCGCAGCAGCTTGGCGCCGAGGATGGCCAGCAGGGGCGCGCCGACCATCACACCCAGCGCGTAGGCGCTGATGGCGTGGCCGACCTGGGGTTCGCTTAAACCCAGGTTCTGGGCGATGTCGGGCATCAGGCCCATGATGGCGAATTCGCCGGTGCCGATTGCGAAAGCGCCCACAGCCATGGCCGCTTCCATTTTGGCGGCACTGCGCGCGGGCAGCACGTGCCCGGGTGTTTGGTGGATAGACATGGATCGCCTGTTTGGAAGGAGTGCATAAAGGAGAGCCGCCGATGCTACGCAAGCTGCGGCGAAGGTGTCTAGAACCGCTGATTCAGGCAGAGTTCCGTGCCTGTGACCCCACGTCGCGCCTACCATACTTGACACCGGCCCGATAAAAGCCGCGATTTAGAGCTGTCAATTGGCCAAACGGCGCATAAACGCTGTTTAGCGTGATATTCTGCGCGCCGTCCTGGGCTAGTCTTTCCCTGGTGCGTACACCCGTATACGTCCCAGCGATTGGCTGTCGCCCAGGTAGCTGAAGCCAATAATGATAAGAAGTCAGCGCAGAAGGGACATAAAAGTGAGGTCGATACGTCGGCCTTGTGTGCCCACCCTGCGGCCCTCGTGTGAATGTGCAAACCCCGCGGTACGTTGCCTGGCGTAGCGTGATCGAGGGTTGCCCGTTCTCTGGGGTAGCGGGGCGGATGGCGTTTTATCATAGGTGCTACTGATGTTTAAGAAAGTAAACACTGCCCTGCTGGGGCTGGCTTTGTCGATGGGGATCACGTCCGTTCACGCGGAAGAGGCAAAGAAAGTCGATGTGCTGCTGATCGGCGGCGGCATCATGAGTGCGACCCTGGGTGTCTGGCTTAACGAGCTGGAACCGGAATGGTCGATGGAAATGGTCGAGCGCCTCGATGGCGTGGCCGAAGAAAGCTCCAACGGCTGGAACAACGCCGGTACCGGTCACTCGGCCTTGGCTGAGCTGAACTACACCCCGGAAGACAAGAACGGCAACGTTGAGATCCCGAAAGCGGTCGAGATCAACGAGGCGTTCCAGATCTCCCGTCAGTTCTGGTCCTGGCAGGTCCAGCAGGGCGTGCTGAAGAACCCGCGTTCGTTCATCAACACCACTCCGCACATGAGCTTTGTGTGGGGCGATGACAACATCAAGTTCCTCAAGAAACGCTACGAAGCCCTGCAAGCGAGCCCGTTGTTCGCCGGCATGCAGTACTCCGAAGACCCGGCGCAGATCGCCAAGTGGGTTCCGCTGATGATGGAAGGGCGTGACCCGAACCAGAAAATCGCGGCCACCTGGAGCCCGCTGGGTACCGACATGAACTTCGGCGAGATCACCCGTCAGTTCGTTGCTCACCTGCAAACCACGCCTAAGTTCGACCTGAAGCTGTCGAGCGAAGTGCAGGACATCACCAAGAACGCCGACGGTTCGTGGCGTGTCAGCTACAAAAACCTGAAAGACGGCACCAAGACTGAAACCGACGCCAAGTTCGTGTTCATCGGCGCGGGCGGCGGTGCACTGCACCTGCTGCAAAAGTCGGGTATTCCTGAAGCCAAGGAATACGCTGGCTTCCCAGTGGGTGGTTCGTTCCTGGTGACCGATAACCCGACCGTGGCCGAGCAGCACTTGGCCAAGGCCTACGGTAAGGCTTCGGTTGGCGCGCCACCGATGTCGGTTCCGCACCTCGACACCCGCGTGCTGGATGGCAAGCGCGTGATCCTGTTTGGCCCATTCGCGACCTTCTCGACCAAGTTCCTGAAAGAAGGCTCGTACCTGGACCTGCTGACCAGCACCACTACCCACAACATCTGGCCGATGACCAAGGTTGGTATTCGTGAATACCCACTGGTCGAGTACCTCGCCGGTCAACTGATGCTGTCCGATGACGACCGCTTCAAGGCGCTGCAAGAGTACTTCCCGAACGCCAAGCAATCCGACTGGCGCCTGTGGCAAGCCGGTCAGCGCGTGCAGATCATCAAGCGTGACGAAGAGCAGGGCGGCGTCCTGAAACTCGGTACCGAAGTGGTCAGCTCCGCCGACAACACCATTGCAGGCCTGTTGGGTGCATCGCCAGGCGCGTCCACCGCGGCTCCGATCATGCTGACCGTGCTGCAGAAAGTGTTTAAGGACAAGGTCGCTACCCCGGCCTGGCAGGAAAAACTGCACCAGATCGTGCCAAGCTACGGCACCAAGCTGAATGACAGCCCTGAAGCTGTTGCGAAGGAATGGGCTTACACCGCCAATATCCTGCAACTGCCTACACCGCCGGTAATCCCGGCGAAGGCTGCTCCCAAGGCGACCGAGGCTGCCAAGCCTGCGGCTGAGCCGAGCAAGCCGGCGTCTGACCTGGCGCTGTAAATCGCTCGTGGGGGGCTGAATCAGGACCCTACCGGTAACAAAAAGCCCGCTGAACCGATAACGGTCAGCGGGTTTTTTTGTGCGTGTTAAGTACGCAAGCGCTTCATTCAAGCCAGCCTGGGAATTTGGTCTGCACGTTTAACCGCTAACGTTCAGCGGTTCTTGAAGATCAGTATTCAAATATTGAAGCCTTTTTTCAGTTGCTCATGCAGATGCAGCGCCAAATGGTTTGCGCTGTCGGTATTGCCGTAGTGATCGCAGGCCTGGTGCTGGTACGGTCGAAACGACCGACTGTCGCATGTGCCTCTTGATGCCCTTGGGTTCAGCAACCTGACAGATACTGCCTGTTAAAAAAGTACCCATGCCACGCAGGAGCGCGGCTGTAACACAGGAGGATTTTTTACTGGTGCAGGTGTTGGGCGTCAGCGCCCGAGGGTTTTCTATGTTGCTACGTTATGCGGCATTGGCGGCGGTGGTCGTCGCGGCATCCGGGTGTGTGCAAGAGCGTGTGGTGCATGAGCGCCGGCCGCCGCAGCGTGAATATGTCGAGGTGGTTGCGCCGCAACCGCCGCCGGTGCAGGTGATTGAAGTCGAGCCACCTGTGCGCGAAGGTTACATATGGTCGCGCGGTTACTGGCGCTGGGAAGGCGGGCGATACGTGGCGGTACACGGCCACTGGGAGCCGGTGCGCGAAGGCTATCGCTATGTGCATCCGCACTGGGTGCCGCGCAATGACGGGTATCACTGGCAGGTAGGGGGTTGGGTTCGCTGAGCCTCGTATCAACAAAACCTGCCCGGTGCCGCAACGCCGTGACTCAGGTCAGTCGTTTCATAGCCGCCGCCTTGGCGGCCTTGAGATCAAAGGTGGCGGTGTATTCACACCCGGCTGCATGGGCGCAGCGTTCTATCAGGCAGTCGGCAAAATCAGCGTTGTTCGCCGCGAATCGCCGAAGCGCCTGCCAGATGACTTCGGCGTGTTCGATGGTCAGCTCACGGGTGCGCAGCAACGTTTCCAGAACGGTGACCACGTCAGTCTTCGTGCACGGGTAACAGCTTTGTAACACCCAGACCAACTCCACCACGGACACCAGGCTGACAAAGCCTGGCGCAAGGGTGGTGAGGGATTCGATCAGGGCGGATGCCTTGGGGGACTGCACCGGATCATCCTGGGTGACGTAGCGCACCAGTACGTTGGTATCCAACCCGATCATCCGCCATTCGCTCCCCGTGCAGCGATGGCGCGGTTCATATCGTCAATGGACACCGCTTCTGCAGGCTTGCGGATCAGCCCCTTGAGGTCCTGCACCGTCTTGCTCGCTGCAATGATCGAAAACCTGCCGTCTTCCATTTCGACAAACTCGACGCGGTCTCCTGTTTCGAGGCCGAGTGCGGTCCTGACTTGTACGGGGATGGTGATTTGCCCTTTCGAGGTGAGTGTGGCGGTGGCCATAGTGAGTATCTCCAACATGATGCTCCTTACCTTAGGGTAAGGAATGATGGAGGACAATATCCGTTGGTCCATAGGGTGGCTCGCAGGTGTGAGTGAGTCGCAATAGTCAAACCCTAGTCCGGATTCCCCGTACTCACACCCTTGGCCATGGGCCAAAGCGATACAAACTATGACCTACCGCCAGCCCTGTTGCCTTATTGCACCACGCGATAACAAGGCACATACGCCGCGCCGCCCGGTAACTTCATGCGGTGCTGGGCAACAAACGCCTGCAGCAGCTCATCCAGCGGCTTCATGATGGCCGGGTCGCCATGGATCTCGTACGGGCCATGCTCTTCGATCAGGCGGATGCCCTTGTCCTTCACGTTGCCCGCCACGATCCCCGAGAAGGCCCGGCGCAGGTTGGCCGCCAGTTCGTGGGGTGGCAGCGTGTGGCTCAGTTGCAGGCTGGCCATGTTCTCGTGCGTCGGGTCGAAGGGGCGCTGGAAGCCTTCGTCGATTTTCAGCAGCCAGTTGAAATGGAACGCATCGTTGCGCTCGCGGCGGAACTGTTTCACCGCCTTGAGGCCGGCGGTCATCTGGCGGGCCACTTCGGCCGGGTCGTCGATGATGATCTGGTAGTGCGCCTGCGCCGCTTCGCCGAGGGTGGCGCCGACGAAGGCGTGCAGCTGTTGCAGGTACGGCGCGGCCTGTTTCGGCCCGGTGAGAATGACCGGGAAGGGCACGTCGCGGTTGTCCGGGTGCATCAGGATGCCGAGCAGGTACAGGAACTCTTCAGCCGTGCCGGCACCGCCCGGGAAGATGATGATGCCGTGACCGACACGCACAAAGGCTTCCAGGCGTTTTTCGATGTCCGGCAGAATCACCAGTTCGTTGACGATCGGGTTCGGCGCTTCGGCGGCGATGATGCCCGGCTCGGTCAGGCCCAGGTAGCGCCCGCCGGTGATGCGTTGCTTGGCGTGGGAAATGGTTGCGCCCTTCATCGGGCCTTTCATCACGCCGGGGCCGCAACCGGTGCACACGTCAAGGCTGCGCAGCCCCAGTTCGTGGCCGACTTTCTTGGTGTATTTGTATTCTTCGGTATTGATCGAGTGCCCGCCCCAGCACACCACGATCTTCGGCTCCACGCCCGGACGCAGCGTGCGGGCGTTGCGCAGCAGGTGGAACACGTAGTCGGTGATGCCCTGGGAGTTGCTCAGGTCGATGCGCTGGCTGTCGAGTTCGTTCTCGGTGTAGACGATGTCGCGCAGGGCGCTGAACAACATCTCACGGGTACTGGCGATCATTTCACCATCGACAAACGCGTCGGCTGGGGCGTTCAGCAGTTCCAGGCGCACGCCCCGATCCTGCTGATGGATGCGCACTTCAAAGTCTTTGTAGGCGTCGAGGATGGTCTTGGCGTTGTCGATGTGCGCGCCGGTGTTGAGGATCGCCAGGGCGCACTGGCGGAACAGGGTATAGATGCTGCCGGTACCGGCTTCGCTCAGTTGCTGGACTTCACGTTGGGACAGGGTTTCGAGGCTGCCCTTGGGGCTGACGGAGGCATTGATGACTTGGCGTTGGAGCATTCTGATTCCTTGAAAGCACAGCCACCGCAGCCGTGGAGGCGCGATGGCTTGAGAATGGTGGGCGCCGTAAACGGTCGCACGAGCCGGATATTTACCTCAGGCGCAGGGCCCAGCGCAAATACCGTCCACCCCCATCATGCCGCAGAACTTACTGAATCAGCTTCCAGTTTTTGTAGAAAACCCGACGCAGGGTAAAGACCATCCCCGAAAACCCAGCGATCACGGCGTTGAGCACGGACGGCAACGGCGTCGGCCGTACGATATCGATAAACAGACAGTAACGTTTGGCGTCATTTTTGTTGAAGGACGCGTGCATCAGCGTGTCATCGAAGATAAACAGTGGGTCGTCATGCCAGTAATGCTTGTGCTTGCCCACCTGGATGTAGACACCCTCGTGGTGGGGCGCCGGTGCCATGTTGTAGAGCACGCGGAACATCATGCGCAGCGGGCCGAAGTGAAAGGAGGTCGAGCGGTTTTCGTTGAAGACCGACACCCCGATGGTCTTCACGAACGGCAGTTTCTCCCGCAGTTTCGGGATGTCCAGGGTGGTCTCGATCGGCCGGCCGTACCATTGGAAAAACAACATGCCGCGCTTCTTCTCGGCCATGCGTTCGTCCAGGTACCCGATGATTTCATCCTTGTGCGCCATAGCGTCGTCGATCACCTGTTGCAGGTCCTGTCGCCAGGCGAGTGGCAGGTCATGCATCGTGTAAACGTGGCGGTTACGCGAACTCAGCAGGTCGAACAGCGTGTTGAACGGCGCCAACAGCCAGGTGTTGCGGCCACTGCCAATAAAGTATTTCTTGATGGTGCTCTTGTCATACAGGCCGTTACGCAGGAAGTCGTAAATACCGCACACCAGTACCAGGCAGAGGAACACCAGTGTGGTTTCGGGGAATACATCGATAATCAGCAGCACGCCGAGTACCCAGGCGACCGATACCGCTTTTTTACGTAAAGCAGGCTTGTTCATGCATCTCAGCTCCAGGAGGACGCCATTCGACAGTCGGATCCGTGGCCGCGAGTGGTGGGGTTTTTGAAACATATTGAAACAACTGCGTCATGATAAGACGTTCTGCGCCGCAAGGGCGTATTAAATAGTGCGAAATTGTGAAGGCTTTGCACCGTTTTCAAGCCTTGCCAGCCCTGTGTGGATTGGATTTTGTAAACGGAAGATTTACGTCTATCGTGACGCTTCGGTTTTTCGGGCGTCATAGACCGGTACGATTGAAGTTGAATGGCCACCATTGGCCTTCGGCACCTTGGAAGAGGCAGAAATTTTTATGATCATCAAACCGCGGGTTCGTGGCTTTATCTGTGTGACCGCTCACCCTGTTGGCTGTGAAGCGAACGTCAAAGAGCAGATCAACTACGTAACTGAAAACGGCGTCATCGAAGGCGGCCCCAAGAAGGTGCTGGTCCTCGGCGCTTCCACCGGCTACGGCCTGGCCGCGCGCATCAGTGCTGCGTTTGGCTGCGGCGCCGATACCCTGGGCGTGTTTTTTGAGAAAGAAGGCGAAGAAGGCAAGCTCAGCTCCGCCGGCTGGTACAACAGTGCTGCGTTCGAGAAGTTTGCCGTCGAAAAAGGCCTGTACGCCAAGAGCATCAACGGCGACGCGTTCTCCGACGACATCAAGCGCCTGACCATCGAAACCATCAAGAAAGACTTGGGCAAGATCGACCTGGTGGTCTACAGCCTGGCCGCGCCACGCCGTACCGATCCTAAAACCGGTGAAGTCTATAACTCCACCCTCAAGCCGATCGGCAAAGCCGTGACCCTGCGCGGTATCAATACCGACAAAGGCGTTGTGGTCGACACCACCCTTGAGCCTGCGACCCAGGAAGAAATCGACGGCACCGTGAATGTCATGGGTGGCGCTGACTGGCAATTGTGGATCGACGCCCTGCGTGACGCCGACGTCCTGGCCGAAGGCGCCAAGACCACGGCGTTCACCTACCTCGGCGAGAAGCTGACCCAGGACATCTACTGGAACGGCTCCATCGGCGAAGCCAAGAAAGACCTCGACAAGAAAGTCCTGACCCTGCGCGACAACCTGGCCGCACTGAAAGGCGACGCCCGTGTGTCGGTACTCAAGGCGGTGGTTACCCAGGCAAGCTCGGCGATCCCGATCATGCCGTTGTACCTGTCGTTGCTGTTCCGCGTGATGAAAGAGCAGGGCACTCACGAAGGCTGCATCGAGCAAGTCTACGGCCTGTTCAAAGACAGCCTGTACGGCAGCGAGCCGAAACTCGACGCCGACGGTCGTTTGCGTGCCGACCTGGCTGAGTTGGAGCCAAAGGTCCAGGACGCCGTTGCGGCACTGTGGAATCAGGTTACCGACGAAAACGTCAACGAGATCAGCGATTTTGCCGGCTACAAGGCAGAGTTCCTGCGCTTGTTCGGCTTTGAAATCGACGGCGTGGATTACGAGGCTGATGTGAACCCGACCGTCAAGATCAACGGTCTGGTCCAGGCCTAAACACGGTTGAAACTGTGGGAGGGAGCAATCCTCTCCCACATTTGATTGGTGTAGATGCTTCCTTATGGGAACATTCCTACACGCCGTTGCGCTCCCATTCCCGCCTCAATCTGCCAGACTTCCCCCGCTATCAAGCCACGCTAACGGAGGATCTGATGACGATTCGTGCAGTAGTTTTTGATTTCGGCGGTGTTTTGTTCGATTGGAACCCGCAACACCTGTACCGCAAGCTGATTGTCGACGAACACGAGCGGCAATGGTTCCTCGATACCATCTGCACCCAGGCCTGGAACACCGAGCAGGATGCCGGTCGGCCGTTGGCCGAAGCCACGCAAGTGCTGGTCGATCAATTCCCGCACCATAAAGCCTTGATCACCGCGTACTACGACCGTTGGCACGAGATGCTGCGTGGTCCGTTGCCTGACGGTGTGGCGATTCTCAAGGCGCTGTACGCGGCGAACATGCCGTTGTTCGGGCTCACCAACTGGTCGGCCGAAACCTTTCCCTATGCCCGTGCCCACTATCCATTCCTAAACTGTTTTCGCGACATAGTGGTGTCTGGCGAATTGAAGCTGATCAAGCCCAATCCGGCCATCTACGACGCCAGCCTCAGTCAGGTTCGTGCCTATTTGCCCGATATCCAGCCAGGGGAAGTCGTGTTTATCGACGATGTTGCCGACAATGTCGACGCTGCCGTCGCGCTCGGCTGGCGAGGCATTCACCATGTGTCGGCTGAACACACGGCGGCTCGGCTGCGTGAGTTGGGCGTGGGGTTCTAGCGCGCCCACTTCTCCAGGGCGAAATCGACAAAGGCGCGCAGCTTTGGCAGGCGATAACGGTCCTGGCCGTACAACAAGTGCATGGGGCGGCTGGGCAGTTGGTAGGTGGTCAGCAATGCCACCAGCTTGCCGGTCTGCAGGTCGGGTTGTACCAGGGCGTCGGGCAGCATGACGATGCCCATGCCTTGCACCGCCGCCTGGCGCAGGGCCTGGGAGCTGTTGATGGTCAGCGAGCCGGACACCGGGATTTCCACTTCGCCCTCTGCGCCGGTCATGCGCCAGAGCTTGTCTGCATTGCGCCAGTCGTCGGTGGACGGGTAGGCGAAGGCCAGGCAGTCGTGGTGTTGCAGGTCCTCGGGCGTCTGTGGCGTGCCGCGCCGTGCCAGGTAGTGCGGTGAGGCGCAGAGAGTGATGGTGTAGTCCTGCATCGGCCGCGCGATCAGGCTCGACGCCTCCAGTTCCCCCAGGCGGATCGCGACGTCAAAGCCGCTGTCGACCATGTCCATGCGCTGATTGCTGAGCACCACGTACAGTTTGATCAACGGGTAGCGTTGGGAGAATTCGCTCAAGGCGGGCGCCAGGCGTTCGGTGCCGAAGGCAGGTGGGGCGGTGATGCGCAGGGTGCCTTTGGGAACTTCACTGTGGGCTTGTTCAGCCCATTGCTCGGAATCGGCCACCAGCCCCAGCACTTCCAGACAACGCTGGTAATACTGGCCACCGAACTCCGTCAGGCTCTGTTTGCGCGTGGTGCGCTTGAGCAGGCTGACGCCCAGGCGTTGCTCCAAGGCGCGCAGGTGGTTGCCGACCATGGTGGTCGACATCCCGCACGCGTGGGCGGCGGCGGTCATGCTGCCGGTCTCCACCACTTTCACGTAAACCGACATCGCTTGGAACAGATCCATTATCAATCCCTGATTTAAAGTCATTGCAGGAAAGTACAGTTTATCCAGCTGAGGTGGCTAACGATACTTCAACCACCCCAACCGGAGCCTGCCACCATGACCGCCGCCTGCCTGATGACCACCTACCAACCTTTGGCCTTGAGTTTTACCCGTGGCCTGGGCACACGCCTATGGGACCAGCAGGGCCGAGAGTACCTGGACGCGGTAGCGGGCGTGGCAGTAACCAACGTCGGTCACTCCCACCCGAAACTGGTGACAGCCATCAGCGAGCAAGCCGGCCTGTTGCTGCACACCTCCAACCTCTACAGCATCGACTGGCAGCAGCGGCTGGCTCAGCGCCTGACACAACTGTCCGGCCTGGACCGTGCCTTCTTCAACAACTCCGGCGCCGAAGCCAACGAGACCGCACTGAAACTGGCGCGATTGCACGGCTGGAAAAAAGGCATCGAAGAACCGTTGGTGGTGGTGATGGAAAACGCCTTCCACGGCCGCACGCTCGGTACCATGGCCGCGAGTGATGGGCCATCGGTGCGTCTTGGTTTTCAGCGCTTGCCTGGAGATTTTCTCAAAGTCCGGTTTGGTGATCTGGCGGCCATCGAAGCGCTCACCAAAACCCTTGGTACGCGGATCGCGGCGGTCTTGCTGGAGCCGATCCAGGGCGAAAGTGGCGTGTTGCCAGCCCCACCGGGTTACCTGCAAGCCTTGCGCGACCACTGCACGCGTCACGGCTGGTTGATGATGCTCGATGAAATCCAGACGGGCATCGGCCGTACCGGCGCGTGGTTTGCGTTCCAGCACGAAGGCATCGTGCCGGACGTCATGACCCTGGCCAAAGGCCTCGGCAACGGCGTGCCCATTGGCGCCTGCCTGGCCCGGTCGGCGGTCGCTCAGTTGTTCACGCCGGGCAGCCATGGCAGCACCTTCGGCGGCAACCCGCTGGCGTGTCGGGTGGGCTGCACCGTGCTGGACATCATCGACGAGCAGGGCCTGTTGCAGAACGCTGCGCAACAAGGCGAACGCTTGCTGGCGCGGTTACGCATGGAATTGGACGAGCACCCGCAGGTGCTGGCAATTCGCGGCCAGGGCTTGATGATCGGTATCGAATTGGCCAGCCCCTGCCGCGACCTTGCCCAGCGCGCCGCCCAGGAACATGGGCTATTGATCAACGTGACGCGGGGCAAGGTCATTCGCCTGTTGCCGCCGCTGACCCTGGATGCCAAAGAGGTCGAGATGATCGTGCGGGCCATCACCCGGTTATTGGATCAGGTCCATTGAGCCATTCCTGGTTCATGGTTTCTTTATCGCCCAGGTATTCGAGCAACCACGCCATGGCCGGGGACAGTTTGTTCTGTGCCCAGGCCACGCACGATGGGCTGGCAGGGAAGGGCCGGGTCAATTGCAGCGCCACCAGTTCACCGCGTTCGATCCATGGCAACACCTGATGCGCCGGCGCCATGCCGACGCACAGGCCATCGCGCAGGCAATCGATGGCGGATGCCCAGTTCGGCACCACCAGCCGCCGTTGGTTATCCAGCGTCCAGGTATCACGCTTGGGCAGGTTACGTGAGGTGTCGGTCATGCACAGCGAGGCGAACGGGCGCAGTTGGTCATCACTGAGCAGGCCTTGCACGGCCGCCAATGGATGCCTGGCGCTGACCACGCACAGCCAGTTCAACAAGCCCATGTCGCGGAAAGTGAAGTGACTGGCCACCGGCACCGCGCTGGTGGCGCCGATCACAATGTCGGTGCGCTCATCGGCCAGGGCATCCCACACGCCGTTGTACACCTCGTACTCCAGCAACAATTCCACCTCGGGAAACTGTCGATAGAAATCCAGCACCAATTGCCGGCAGCGCTGAGGTTTGACGATGGAGTCCACGGCCACCTTCAACTGGCCGCTCCAACCGTTCGCCACCTGCTGGCACAATCGCCGCGTGCCGAGCATTTTTTTCATCACGCCTCGGGCTTCGTCTATAAACAGACGGCCTGCGGGGGTCAGCTCGACGTCGCGATGGCGCCGCACAAACAGCGGCACCGCCAGCCATTCTTCAAGCTGGCGCACCGTGTAGCTGATAGCCGATGGGACGCGGTGCAATTCTTGAGCGGCGGCGCTGAAGCTGCCGTGGCGTGCCACTGCATCGACGACATCCAGGGAGTATTCAGACCACATAATGCTTGTCTTCAAAATTATTGATAGGAGCGTCCAATTATTATCGCTTCACAGGCAATCTGTCAGCTTCATAATGGGCGCCAGTCAGCAAATAGTTTGATGGCAGGATCGACAAGGCTTCAATGAAAAATTCTTTTGGTTTCACTTGGTATCTGGCGGGGCTGAGCATGCTCGGTTATCTGGCCATGGACATGTACTTGCCGGCGTTCGGCGCCATGGGCGAACAGTTGCAGATTGGCGCGGGCGCGGTGGGTGCCAGCTTGAGCATTTTCCTCGCCGGCTTTGCCCTGGGACAGTTGTTGTGGGGGCCGTTGTCCGACCGCCTGGGCCGCAAGCCCATTCTGCTCGCAGGCTTGAACCTGTTTGTGCTGGGCTGCGCCGGGATGTTCTGGGTCGAGACAGCACCGCAACTGCTGGCCTTGCGTTTTATGCAGGCGATTGGCGTGTGCTCGGCTGCCGTGAGCTGGCAGGCGCTGGTGATTGATCGCTATCCGGCCGACAAGGCTCACCGGGTGTTCGCCAGCATCATGCCGTTGATGTCGCTGTCGCCGGCCCTGGCGCCGCTGCTGGGCGCGATGGTGCTGAATCACTTTGGCTGGCAGGCGATCTTCGGGGTGCTGCTGGGCGTTTCGCTGCTGTTGCTGCTGCCGACGTTGTTCCTGCGCAACGTGCCGAAGCTGCGGACTGAAGCACCATCGCGCCTGGGTTATATGCAGTTGCTGACGTCTCGGGTGTTCACCGGCAACGTAATGATCTTCGCTGCCTGCTCCGCCAGTTTCTTTGCCTGGCTGACCGCTTCGCCCTTCATCCTTGGCGACATGGGCTACAGCCCGAATGACATCGGCCTGAGCTACGTACTGCCGACACTGGCGTTTCTGGTGGGTGGCTACAGTTGCCGCAGTGCCCTGCAGCGTTTCCAGGGCAAGACGCTGCTGCCCTGGTTGTTGGTGGCCTATTGCATCAGCATGCTGGCGCTGTACCTGGTTGCGACCTTGAGCGTGCCGACCCTCACCACGTTGCTGATTCCGTTCTGCCTGATGGCGTTGGTCAACGGTGCGAGTTATCCGATTGTGGTAGCGAATGCGCTGATGCCGTTTGCGGAAAACTCCGGCAAGGCGGCGGCGCTGCAAAACACCTTGCAACTGGGCCTGTGTTTCCTCAGCAGCCTGCTGGTGTCGTCGATGATCGAGCAACCGCTGCTGATTACCGTGATCGTGATGCTGGCGACTGCGCCACTGGCGGTGTTGGGCTACTGGCTGGCGCGGCCGAAGGCGGACGACTCCGAGTTGGCCGCTGCCTAGAACGTTATTTCCATATTCACCGTCGGCGTCGACGTGCGGCTGCCCCGGCCGCCGTCTACACCGAACTTGTTATGCCAGTACTCGTAACCCACCCCGAGGTACAGGTTCGGCTTCACGCTTTTACCCGGCCGTACCGCCACCATCAACGCTGTGCGCATCAAGGCCTCCGGCGCCGTGTCGCGGCCATGGTAGTCCTCACCTTTTTCCCCGACGTAATTGATAAACCCCTGGAATTTCGCCGCGTGGCTGGCGATCTCGAATGGACGCATCCAGGTCAGGTTAAGCAGGTAGGTGTCGTCGAAGGTGTGGTTCGATTCCTGCGCGCCGGGGATGCCGGTGTGGTTCTTTTCCTTGTAGTACATCAGGCTCAGGTCCAGTACGCCCACGGTGTTGAACTTCAAGGTCGGGCCAATCACCAGCGCGCGTTTTTTCGCCGAGGCAAAGTTGTTGTTGCGGTTGGCATCAAAGCCCAGGGTCAGCGCGTAATCCTTGATCAGCCCGGTGCCCAGCGGCACATCCAATACACGTGAGGCGTACAACTGATGCCGGTATACGGCATACACCTCGCTGCCACCGTGATCGGTGCCCTTGCGTGGGTCGCTGCTGTCGGACAGGAACACATCCAGATTCAGGAAATTGCTGCCGTATTGGTAGCCGCTGGCGTGGGTGAAGCTGTAGATGCGTTTGCTGAAGTCGTCGGGATTGTTCGGGTTGGTGAACTGCTGGCCATAGCGAAAGCCTAGGCTGTTGTTCATCCATTCCACCGCGACAGCCTCCCCGCCGCCGAGGAGGGTGAGTGCAACGGTGGCGCCTTGTAATACCTTTTTCATGGTTGTGGTCCTTTGGCGTTCTGGCTCATCACGGCCGGATTGTTTTTGTAACGCCGAAGGAGGGTATCTTGTTCGATTGATTGTATACAACTCTATGGACATCTAGTCCTAACATTGCATACAGTGGCCGCACAACAAAAACAGAGAACCCCTCACCATGACTATCCCGAAGGCGTCACCGCAGCGGCCAGAAGATGAGAATCTCGGCGTCGCCGCCAACATGGCTTACGGCCTGCAGCATGTGCTCACCATGTACGGCGGCATCGTCGCGGTACCCTTGATCGTCGGCCAGGCGGCCGGGTTGTCACCTGCCGATATTGGTCTGTTGATCGCCGCCTCGCTGTTTGCCGGTGGCCTGGCGACCCTGTTGCAAACCCTTGGCCTGCCGTTTTTTGGTTGTCAGTTGCCGCTGGTGCAAGGCGTGTCGTTTGCCGGTGTGGCCACCATGGTGGCGATTGTCGGCAGCGACGGTGCTGGCGGGGTGCCGGCGATTCTCGGGGCGGTGATGGCCGCGTCGTTTATCGGGCTGCTGATCACGCCGGTGTTCTCGCGGATCACCAAGTTCTTCCCACCCTTGGTGACCGGCATTGTGATCACCACCATCGGCCTGACCTTGATGCCCGTGGCAGCGCGCTGGGCCATGGGCGGTAACAGCCGTGCGGCGGATTTCGGCAGCATGTCCAATATCGGCCTGGCGGCGTTGACCCTGGTGCTGGTGCTGCTATTGAGCAAGATTGGCAGCGCGACCATCTCGCGCCTGTCGATCCTGCTGGCGATGGTGATCGGCACGGTGATCGCGGTGTTCCTTGGCATGGCGGACTTTTCCGGCGTAACCCAGGGCCCGATGTTTGGTTTCCCGACGCCCTTCCATTTCGGCATGCCGACCTTCCACATCGCGGCGATCATTTCCATGTGCATCGTGGTGATGGTGACCCTGGTGGAAACCTCGGCGGACATCCTGGCCGTGGGCGAAATCATCGACACCAAAGTTGACTCCAAACGCCTGGGTAACGGCCTGCGCGCCGACATGCTGTCGAGCATGTTCGCGCCGATCTTCGGTTCATTCACTCAGAGTGCATTCGCCCAGAACGTCGGCCTGGTGGCGGTGACCGGGGTGAAGAGTCGCTTCGTGGTGGCCACCGGTGGCCTGTTCCTGGTGATCCTCGGCCTGCTGCCGTTTATGGGCCGGGTCATCGCGGCGGTGCCGACCTCGGTGCTCGGCGGTGCCGGGATTGTGCTGTTCGGCACGGTGGCGGCCAGTGGTATTCGCACGTTGTCGAAGGTGGATTACCGCAACAACATGAACCTGATCATCGTCGCCACCTCCATCGGTTTTGGCATGATCCCCATCGCGGCGCCGAGTTTCTACGATCAATTCCCCAGCTGGTTCGCGACTATATTTCACTCGGGCATCAGCTCGTCGGCGATCATGGCGATCCTGCTGAATCTGGCGTTCAACCACTTCACGGCGGGTAACTCGGACCAGCAGTCGGTGTTCGTGGCAGGGACTGAGCGCAGTTTGTGTTTCCACGACGTTGCAGGCCTGCGGGACGGGGATTACTTCAGGGGCGGCAAGTTGTTTGATGCCGAGGGCAAGGAGATTCCATTAGTGGCGCAGGTGCCGAAGAAAGCGGTAAAAACTGAGGTCAGCCAGGCCTGACCCGGTAGCTGCTACGCGACGACGGGAGTCCTTGGCATCCGTAGCAGCTGCCGAGCCTTGGCGAGGCTGCGTAGCGGGCGTATTGACACTCCGCGATCTGCGGGGCGCCCAACGCAGCCTCGCTTGCGCTCGACAGCTGCTACCGGGCGAAACGGGCGCTTGCCCGGTGAGCGTCAAGACGGTATCTACGCAATTTTAAGCACTTTATTCGAACACGCCTCATCCAGAAACTTCACCACCGTCCCCATGCACGCCTGGCGTTCTTCCACATGGGGCATGTGGCTGGAGTCTTCGAACAGCGCCCAGCGCACATCCGCGATCTCATCCAGAAACGGCTTGACCGCCAGTGGCGTCGCCTCGTCATGTCGGCCGGAGATTACCAGGGTCGGCACGTTGATCGCGGACAGGCGGCCAATGGATTTCCAGTCCTTCAAACTGCCGATCACATGGAACTCGGTCGGGCCGCTCATGGCGTGATACACCGTGGGGTCTGAGTCGACCTGGGCGAAGGTGCGCGCCACTTCTTCCGGCCAAGGGTTCACGCGGCACACGTGCTGGTCATAGAACACCCGCGACGCGGCGAGGTATTCCGGATCCTGATAGGTGCCGGCGGCTTCGTGCTTGAGCAGGGTTTCGTGCACGCCTTGCGGCAGCAATTGGCGCAGGCGATTGGCTTCGCTGACCCAGGTGCGCATGCAGGTCGGTGAGTTGGCCGGGATAAACGCGCGCAGGCCCTTGGGTTGCAGGATCGCATGTTCACTGCCGAGCATGCCGCCCCAGGATTGGCCGAGGATCGCGTAGTTGTCGCTGATCTGCAGGTGGTCCAGCAGGTTATCCAGTTCTTTGAGGAACAGATCGACAGTCCAGAAGGACGGGTCTTTTTCAGGCAAATGCGTGGAGCGGCCGTTGCCCAGTTGGTCGTAGTGGATGACGGCGTGGCCGCTGGCCGCGACGTCCTTGAAGGCGTCAACATAATCATGGGTGCAGCCGGGGCCGCCGTGGATGACGACCAGCGGTGTACGGCCACTGGCCAGGTCGCCCGTTACGCGGTACCAGGTCTGGTAGTCGCCAAACGCGGCATACCCTTCGCGGATTTGTTCGATGAATTCCATTTCGTACCCTGCTCTGAAAAAAAGGATCAGGGACACGATAGTCTGCACATGAAATTTAGGTAACTAGCAAAACAGCTAGGTTTTGCCGATGGATCAATCTTCCAGCAGGCGGTAATGGGTGGCACGAACCACCGCCTGGACGCGGTTCTTTGCCCCCAGCTTATGCATTGCCGAGGCCAGATGCAGGGTGACCACCGCCAGCGAGCGGCTCAACTGAGTGGCGATCTCGGCCGCCGTCAGGCCGTCGGCGGCCCATTTCAGGCACTCGCGCTCGCGTTTGGTCAGGTGGATATGGGGGTAGGTGCGCAGTTCCTTGCTGAACAGCGGGTAGGCCGCTTCCTGCAATGCATGGGAAATCACACTGAAGTCCGACAGGGTCTGCTGTGCCTCCTGCAGCACGGTGCCGGCGCTACCGATGCGCAGGCCGGTCAGCGAAGCAAAACCGCCACGGGGCAGGTGGATCGGTACGCTGACGCCGCAGGTCAGTTGCTGGTCATGCAGGTAGGATGAAACCGGGGCGTGGCACGGATCGATGATTTTTTGCAGCGGGGTATCGGTCTTGGCTTCGTAGGACCACACGAACGGCGACACCGTGCTCAGGGCCAGATGTTGCACCGGATCGATCTGGTAAAACCCTTTGCTGCACCATAACGCGTGCCAGTCGGGCGGGGTATTGCGCAGTTCCAGCACCGAGGGGGTGATCAAGGCGCCGTCCTGGTCGATCGGCACGGGCGAGTAGTCGTAGACCAGCGCATCGAAACCCAGCTGTTGAGCGAGGATAAAGGCGTTGTCCATCTGCTCGTCCAGGCTCCTGCCCGGCATCAGACGTTTGTTGAAGGCAGTCAGCTTGGCCAGCATCCGTTCTGCTCCTGAATTCATTTGAATCTCGACTTGCTGCAAGTAGAATGCCACGCCCCGGCGAAGGACTGCCAGGCCAAACCTATAAGAACTACTAGGTTATGGACGCGCGGCATCCTCGGTAGTGTTGGCCTGGCAAACGGCCGCTACCCGCCAGGCCGATACAACACAAGGAATGTATGCATGTGGCGTGAAATTGCCCCCGACCAGCAGTACAACGTGCAAGTCGACGGCTATAACCTCGTGGTCTACAGCTTTGGCGAAGGCGATGAGGTGCTGTTGTGCCTCAACGGCGGGCCGGGCCTGCCGTGTGACTACTTGCGCGACGCCCATGGCTGGCTCAAGGCGCATAACCTGCGAGTGGTTGCATTCGACCAGCTTGGTACGGGCGCATCAGCCAGACCGACCGATGTTGGGCTGTGGGAAATCCGCCGTTATGTCGAAGAAGTCGAAACCGTGCGCCAGGCACTGGGCCTGGGCCGCGTGCATTTGCTCGGGCATTCCTGGGGCGGCTGGCTGGGCATTGAATACGCCATCCATTACCCCGACGCGCTGAAAAGCCTGATCCTGGAAAACACCGTCGGCGACATTCCGCACCTGTCCCAGGAACTGGAGCGCCTGCGCGGTGCCCTTGGCAGCGAAACCGTGGCCATGATGCAACGCCATGAAGCCATGGGCACCCTCGACCACCCGCAGTACCAGGCCGCGATCACGTTGCTCAACTATCGCCATGTGTGCCGCCTGGACGAATGGCCGGAGCCGGTCAAACGTTCCCTCGGCGACTGGAACATGGGCCCCTACGAAACCATGCAAGGCCCCAACGAATTCCTCTACGTCGGCAACCTCAAGGACTGGAACCGCATCCCCGAGATGGCCGATTTCACGATGCCGATCCTGATCACCACCGGCCAGCACGATGAGCTCACCCCGGCCTGCGCCATGCGCATGAAGATGGCGGCCAAGCACGCCGAACTGCACGTATTCCCCAACAGCAGCCATATGCCGTTCTACGAAGAACCCCAGGCATATTTCCCGGTGCTGCTGGACTTTCTCGCTCGCCACCGAGGCTGACGGATGAACCTGGCGCGCTACCGTTTTGTGCTGTCCCGGCCGCTGCAATTGCTGCCGGTGCTGTTTGGCATCAGCCTGATTACCTTTGTGCTGGTGCGCTCCATTCCCGGCGACCCCGCGCGAGCCTTGCTCGGCTCGCGCAGCACACCGGACGCGTTGCTGAAGATCCGCGCCCAGTACGGCCTTGATCAGCCGTTGTGGCTGCAATATTTCTACTTTCTCAAGAACCTGCTCAAGGGCGACCTCGGGCAATCGCTGCTGTACAAAGTCGACGCGCTGAAGCTGATCGTCACCCGTATCGAGCCGACCTTGGTGCTGGTACTCGGCAGCGTGGTGCTGGCGCTGCTGATCGCGGTGCCGCTGGCGACCTGGGCGGCGCGCAATAAAGGCGGTTGGGCGGACAACCTGATTCGCGTGTTCACCACGGTGGGCCTGGGCATGCCGGCGTTTTGGCTGGGCTTGATGCTGATCCTGCTGCTGAGTGTGAAATGGGGCCTGTTCCCCGTGTCCGGCTACGGTCGCACCTGGCTGGACAAGGCGCACCATATGGTCCTGCCGTGCCTGACCATCGCGCTGGCGCTGTCGGCGGTGCTGGTGCGCAACCTGCGGGCGAGCATGTTGATGGAGTTGCAGGCGGACCACGTCACCGCCGCCCGTGCGCGCGGGCTGTCGGAAGCCGCGGTGTTTCGCCGCCATGTGCTGCCCAACTCCCTGGTGCCGGCGGTCAATCTGCTGGCGGTGAACATCGGCTGGCTGATCAGCGGCACGGTGGTGATCGAAAGCCTGTTCGCCATTCCCGGTATCGGCCAGTTGTTGGTGCGCGGCATCTTTACCCGCGATTACATGGTGGTGCAGGGCGTGGCTATGGTGTTGGCCTGCGCCACGGTGGTGGTCAACTTCATCGCGGATGTGGCGACAGTGGCCCTCGACCCACGGGTGAAGATGCAATGAGCAGCCGCCCGATGATCGCCCCATGGCGCTTGCGCCTGCGTTTTGGTTTTCGCAATGGCCGGCTGACGGCCGCGTGGGGGCTGTTGATCCTGTTGATATGGTTGGCCCTGGCGCTGTTCGCGCCGTGGATCGCGCCGTTTGATCCGATTGCGCAGAACACCGATATCAGCTTGATCGGTCCCAGCCTGGCCCATCCATTTGGCACTGATAACTACGGTCGTGACATTCTTTCGAGGGTGATTTGGGGCGCACGCATCGACCTGCAACTGGCGATCATCGGGGTGATTTTCCCGTTCATGATTGGCACCTTTGTGGGCGCAGTCTCGGGTTATATCGGCGGGCGTTTCGACAGTGTTTGCATGCGAGTGATTGATGTGATCCTCGCGTTCCCCTTCCTGGTGCTGATGCTGGCGATCATGGCCATCCTCGGCCCTGGCTTGAAGAGCTTTTATATCGCCATGGCGCTGGTGGGGTGGGTTTCGTATGCGCGGCTGATCCGTTCGCAGATCCTGGTACTCAAGGAAAGCGACTTCGCCCTGGCGGGCAAGAGCCTGGGCTTTGGTCACGGGCGCATTCTGTTCCGGCATTTGCTGCCCAACGCGATGTTTGGCTCGATTGTGTTTTCCATGTCCGATGCGGTGCTGGTGCTGCTTAACGGCGCCGCCGTGAGCTACCTGGGCCTGGGCGTGCAGCCGCCGACGGCGGAGTGGGGCACGATGGTCGCCGAGGGCCAGGCCTTTATCACCACGGCCTGGTGGATCTGCACCTTTCCTGGGCTGGCCATCGTGACCCTGGCCATGGGCTTCAGCCTGCTGGCCGATGGCGTTGCCCAAGTGCTGGGGGATCGCGCATGAGTCTGCTGCAAGTGCGCGACCTCAGTGTTATCGCCAACAATGCCGGGCGTGATGTGACACTGGTCGATCGTGTGTCTTTCGACCTCGCCGAAGGCGAAATCCTGGGTCTGGTGGGCGAAAGCGGCTCTGGCAAAACCATGGCCTGTCGCGGCCTGATGCGCTTGCTGCCGTCGCCCAGCCTGCGGGTGCAGGGCGGTGCGGTGCGCCTTGCCGGCCAGGATCTGTTGCAACTGGATGACGCGGGCATGCGTGCCATACGCGGCGGGCAACTGGGCATGATTTTCCAGAACCCCAGCAGCCACCTCGACCCGTTGATGCGCATCGGCGAGCAGATCGCCGAGGGTATTCGCCTGCATCAGGGCGCGTCGAAAAAAGACGCCCGGCGACTGGCCATCGACGTGCTGCGCCAAGTGGGCATTCCCGATCCCTTGGCGCGGGTCGACAATTATCCTCACGAGTTTTCCGGCGGCATGCGCCAGCGCGCCATGATCGCCGTGGCCTTGGGCTGCAACCCCAAGGTGCTGATCGCCGACGAGCCGACTACCGCCCTGGATGTGACCGTGCAGGCGCAAATCCTGCGCCTGCTGCTGGACCTGCGCGACCAGCGTGGCCTGTCGATCATCATGATCACCCACGACCTGGGCGTGGTGGCGCAAACCTGTGATTCCATCGCGGTGATGTACGCCGGGCGCCTGTGCGAGCACGGCAGCAAGTACGACCTGCTGGCCCATCCGCAACATCCCTACACCGCTGGCCTGATCGACTGCCAGCCGGCCCACAGCAGCGGCCACGCCTTGTTGCGCACCATCCCCGGCCAGCCGCCGTTGCTGGATGCGTTGCCCGATGGCTGCCGGTTCAACCCGCGCTGTCCGCAGGTCGGCGCCTTATGTACCGAGTTGCTGCCCGAAGGCGCGCGCGTAGCCTGTCACTATCCGCTGGGAGAGCGTCCATGAGCCTGTTGCAGATCAAGGATCTGGAGGTGCGCTTCGCGGCGTCCGGCAGCGGTTTGTTTGGCCTGAACAAGCAGTGGGTGAGGGCGGTGAACGGTGTATCGCTGAACCTGGCGGCGGGCGAAACCCTGGGGTTGGTGGGCGAGTCCGGCAGCGGTAAAAGCACCCTCGGCCGGGCGATCCTGCACCTCAACCCGATCAGCGCCGGGCAGGTGTTGTTCGATGGCGTCGACATGGCCCATGGCAGTGCCATCGACATCGCCCGCCTGCGCCATGAAACGGCGATGATCTTCCAGGACCCCTATGCGGCGTTGAACCCGCGCCACACTATCGGCGAAACCATCGCTGAAGTGCTGCGGGTACAGCGCAAGGTTCCCGCCGAGCGCATCCCGGCGCGTGTCAACGAACTGCTTGATCTGGTCGGCTTGCGCCCCGAACTGGCCAATCGCAAGCCCGGTTCCCTCAGCGGCGGCCAATGCCAGCGGGTGGGCATTGCTCGCGCCCTGGCGGTAGAGCCGCGGTTGATCATCGCCGATGAGTGTGTGGCGGCGCTGGATGTGTCGATCCAGGGGCAGATCATCAACCTGCTGCTGGAACTGCAACAGCGCATGAACCTGGCCATCCTGTTTATCGCCCATGACCTGGCCATCGTGCGGCGCCTGTGCGACCGCGTGGCGGTGATGTACCTGGGCAAGATCGTCGAGGAAGGGCCGGTGGAGGCGGTGTTCAGCGCACCGCGCCATCCGTACACCGCGGCGTTGATCCAGGCGATCCCGGAGATCGATCCCCATCGACCGTTGCCTGCAGAACCTTTGCCCGGTGAGCCGCCGAGCCCACTGAGTTTACCCACCGGCTGTGCCTTTCACCCACGTTGCCGGTATGCGCGCGCGATGTGTTCCGTGGTGTTGCCGCCTACTCATTTCCTGCACGAGCATCGATACAGTTGCGTGCTTGAAGCACCTTTGCTTTGACCTTTCCCTGCCATTCATGAACAAGGAGTTATGACATGCAATCCCGTCACTTGAAGTTGCTCGCCGCCGCTACGCTTACGGCTTGGTCACTGACCGCTGGTTTGGCTCAGGCCGCTGGCGTGCTCACCATCGGCTGCCGTGAAGACAGCACCACCTTCGACCCGATCAAAAGTGCACAAAACCGCGACACCTGGGTGTTCGCCAACGTCTACGACACCCTGGTGCGCGTGGATAACCTGGGCACCAAAATGGAACCGGGCCTCGCCGAAAGCTGGGACATCTCCAAGGATGGCCTGACTTACACCTTCAAACTGCGCGATGCGAAATTCTCCGATGGCTCGGCGATCACCGCTGAAGACGCGGCGTTCAGCCTGTTGCGCATCCGCGATAACAAAGCCTCGTTGTGGGCCGATCCGTTCAACCTGATCAACACGGCCAAGGCCGCCGACGCGAAAACCCTGGTCGTCACCCTGAAGACGCCGGCCGTGGCTTTCCTCTCGCAACTGGCTTCGCCGACGGTCTCGGTCCTGTCGGAAAAAGCCATGACCAAAATGGGCGAAGACGCCTACTCGGAAAACCCGGTGACGTCCGGCGCGTTTACCGTGGAAGAGTGGCGCAAGGGTGATCGGGTGATTCTGAAGAAGAACCCGAACTTCTGGCAGGCCAAGAACGTCAGCCTGGATGGTGTGGAATGGGTCTCGGTGACCGACGACAACACGCGCATGCGCATGGTGCAGAACAACGAACTGGACACGGCGATCTTCGTGCCGTTCTCCCGTGTTGAAGAGCTCAAGAAAGACCAGAACGTGGTGATCCACGCCGACCCGTCCACCCGTGAAGATCACCTGTTGATCAACCACGCCCACGGCCTGCTGGCCAAGCCCGAAGTGCGTCAGGCGCTGGACATGGCCATCGACAAACAATCGCTGGTCAAGACCGCCACCTACGGTCAGGGCACCGTGGCTTATTCCTACATTCCAAAAGGCTCGCTGTACCACTACGCCAACAATCTGCAACGCCCGTACGACCCGACCGAAGCCAAGAAACTGCTGGCCGCTGCCGGTGCCAAGGATTTGAAGCTGAACTACGTGGTCAACGCGGGCAATGAGGCTGACGAGCAGATTGCGGTGATCATCAAGGACCAACTGGCCAAGGTGGGTGTGACGGCCAACCTGCAGAAGGTCGACCCGACCCAAAGCTGGCAGATGCTGGTGGACGGTGAGTACGATATTTCGGTGATGTACTGGACCAACGACATTCTCGACCCGGACCAGAAAACCACCTTCGTGCTGGGCCACGACACCAACCAGAACTACATGACCCGCTACAAGAACGACAAGGTCAAGGACCTCGTGGCCGCAGCGCGTATCGAGGCCGACCCGGCCAAGCGTGAGCAGATGTATGTTGAGCTGCAGAAACTGGCGAAACAGGATGTGAACTGGATCGACCTGTACTACAGCCCCTACATCAACATCTCTCGCAAGAACGTGAGCAACTTCCTGCAGAACCCGCTGGGGCGTTTCACGCTTGAAGAAGTGGTGAAGAACTAAGTTCTAGAGAACTGCAATACCAATGTGGGAGGGGGCCCCCTCCCACATTCAAATCCAGGGCGTGTCAGATGTTACTGCGCGTCAAACGCCTGCCCGTTGATGCCGGTACTGTCCGGCCCCATCAGGTACAGGTACACCGGCATGATCTCTTCCGGCGCCGGCCTTTCCATCGGGTTCTCCCCCGGATACGCCTGGGCCCGCATGCTGGTACGTGTGCCGCCGGGGTTGATGCTGTTGGCCCGCACCGCCGCCACATCTTCAAGCTCATCCGCCAAGGTCTGCATCAAGCCTTCAGTGGCAAACTTCGACACCCCGTAAGCGCCCCAGTACGCCCGGCCCTTGCGCCCGACGCTGCTGGAGGTGAACACCACCGACGCATCCTGGGACAGCTTGAGCAGCGGCAACAAGGTGCTGGTGAGCATGAACATCGCGTTGACGTTGATGTGCATCACCCGCATGAAGTTCTCACCGGACAACTGCTCGATGGGCGTGCGTGGGCCAATGATCGAGGCGTTGTGCAACAGGCCGTCGAGGTGGCCGAACTCCTTTTCGATCATCGCTGCCAGCTCATCGTACTGATGGGGCAGGGCGGT
Organism: Pseudomonas sp. LG1E9; assembly: GCF_003290225.1. NCBI lineage: Bacteria > Pseudomonadati > Pseudomonadota > Gammaproteobacteria > Pseudomonadales > Pseudomonadaceae > Pseudomonas > Pseudomonas sp. LG1E9. Next base: position 2,492,416 of record NZ_CP029983.1, read on the forward strand.
CTCCAGGTTGAATGGGATCACCACTGGCTGCGGCTGGCCGGCGGCTTCGATCTCGTCGTACACCTGGGCCAGGTTGGCTTCGGTCTTGCCCAGCAACAGCACGGTGGCGCCATGGGCGGCGTAGGTTTTCGCCGCCGCCGCGCCGATTCCGCGACCGGCGCCGGTCACCAGGATCACCCGGCCTTTGAGCAGTTCTGGGTGTGCGGAGTAATCAAACATAAATAGCCTCGACAGAATTCAGCAGCTTATGAACCCCAAATCTGAAAACACTGAAGATCCCCTGTGGGAGGGGGCTTGCCCCCGATGAGGGCCTGTCAGTAATAGAGGTGCGGGCTGGCACACCGCTATCGGGGGCAAGCCCCCTCCCACATTGCATCTTCATAGGGGGCGTTGAATAGTCAGCAACTGCACAGCGCGTTATCCAGCACCTTGCGCAGTTCCAGCGGGTGATCCACCACCACATCCGCTCCCCAATGGCGCGGGTTGTCGTCCGGGTGGATGTAGCCATAGGTCACCGCCGCCGTGCGTGTGCCGGCATCGCGGCCGGACTCGATGTCACGCAGGTCATCGCCCACGAACAACACGCTGGCCGGGTCCAGGCCGAGCATCTTGCACGCCAGGATCATCGGCTCCGGGTCCGGCTTGCTGTTTGTCACGTGGTCCGGACAGATCAGCAAGGCCGAGCGCTCGGCCAGGCCCAACTGCTGCATGATCGGTTCGGCGAAGCGCAGTGGCTTGTTGGTGACTACGCCCCAGACCAGCTTGGCCTTCTCGATGTCTGCCAGCAGCTCGGCCATGCCGTCGAACAGCTTGCTGTGCACCGCGCAGTCCTTCAGGTAGCGCTCCAGGAATTCCTGGCGCAGTTCCTCAAAACCCGGCGACTCCGGGTCCATCGAGAAGGTCACGGCGACCATCGCCCGCGCACCGCCGGAGATTTCATCGCGGATGTGCTGGTCGTTGATCGGTGGCAGGCCACGGTCGGCGCGCATGGCCTGGCAGATGGCGATAAAGTCCGGCGCGGTGTCCAGCAGGGTACCGTCCATGTCGAAGAGAACCGCTCGCAACTTCACAGGCTTACTCCTCGCGCAGGGTCTGGATCATGTAGTTGACGTCAACGTCGTTGGCCAGCTTGTAGTGCTTGGTCAGCGGGTTGTAGGTCAGGCCGATGATGTCCTTGACGGTCAGGCCGGCCTGGCGGCTCCACGCGCCCAGCTCGGACGGGCGGATGAATTTCTTGAAGTCATGGGTGCCGCGCGGCAGCAGCTTCATGATGTATTCGGCGCCGATGATCGCGAACAGGTAAGCCTTGGGGTTGCGGTTGATGGTGGAGAAGAACACCTGGCCGCCGGGCTTGACCATGCGGAAACAGGCGCGGATCACCGAGGACGGGTCCGGCACGTGCTCAAGCATCTCAAGGCAGGTGACCACGTCGAACTGCTCGGGCATCTCTTCAGCCAGGTCTTCGGCGGTGATCTGGCGGTATTCCACGCTCACGCCGGACTCCAACTGGTGCAACTGGGCCACGGCCAGCGGCGCTTCACCCATGTCGATGCCCATTACTGTGGCGCCGCGCTGGGCCATGGCTTCGCTGAGAATGCCGCCGCCGCAGCCGACGTCCAGCACCTTCTTGCCGGCCAGGTTGATGCGTTCGTCAATCCAGTTGACCCGCAGCGGGTTGATGTCGTGCAGGGGCTTGAACTCGCTTTCGCGGTCCCACCAGCGGTGGGCCAGGGCTTCAAACTTGGCGATTTCGGCGTGGTCGACGTTGCTCATGGTGCATCCTCTAAATCTGATAAATCGGTTTGTCGGTCCTGGACACGCGGGTCCAGGGCCGGCGTTATTCGGTGTGCCCGCTGATGCGTTTGCCCCAGGCAATGGCCGTGGCGGTCAACTGGTGTTCATCCATGCGGGTCAATTGCCGGTCGTCGAGCAACTGCTTGCCGGCGACCCAAACGTGTTTCACGCAATCGCGTCCGGTGGCATATATAAGCTGCGAGACCGGATCGTAGATCGGTTGTTGCGCCAGTCCTGACAGGTCGAACGCGACGATATCCGCTGCCTTGCCCACTTCCAGTGAGCCAATCTCGCTTTCCAGGCCCATGGCTCGCGCACCGTTGAGCGTAGCCATGCGCAGTGCACGGTGCGCGTCCAGGGCAGTCGCCGAGCCGGCGACCGCCTTGGCCAGCATCGCAGCGGTGCGGGTTTCACCCAACAAATCCAGGTCATTATTGCTGGCGGCGCCATCGGTGCCGATGGCCACATTGACCCCAGCCTGCCACAGACGCTCCACCGGGCAAAAGCCGCTGGCCAGTTTAAGGTTGGATTCCGGGCAATGGATGACGCTGGTGTTGCTTTCTACCAGTAAAGCCAGGTCGTCCTCGCTTATTTGGGTCATATGAACGGCCTGGAAGCGCGGACCGAGCAGCCCGAGGCGGCCCAGGCGTGCCAGCGGGCGTTCGCCGGTCTGTTCGACGGCTTGCTGCACCTCGAAGGCGGTCTCGTGCACATGCATATGGATTGCGGCGTCCAGCTCTTCGGCAATTACCCGGACCTTTTCAAGGTTGGCATCGCACACGGTATAGGGCGCGTGGGGGCCGAACGTGATCTTGATGCGCGGGTGGTGCTTGAGGTCGCCGAACAGCTCGATGCCCTGACGGATCGCCTCATCGGCGCTGCTGGCGCCGGGAATCGGGAAGTCGAGGATCGGAATTGCGATCTGTGCACGTATGCCGCTGTTGTGCACGCAATCGCTGGCGACTTTGGGGTAGAAGTACATGTCAGAGAAGCAGGTGATGCCGCCCTTCAGCTGTTCGGCGATGGCCAGGTCGGTGCCATCACGAACGAAGGCTTCATCGACCCACTTGGCCTCGGCGGGCCAGATGTGTTTTTCCAGCCAGGTCATCAGGGGCAGGTCATCGGCGAGGCCGCGAAACAGGCTCATCGCCGCGTGGCCGTGGGCGTTGATCAAGCCGGGGCTGAGCAGCATGCCCGGCAGTTCGCGCACTTCGCTGGCCGCCAGCTTCAACGCCGCGGCCCGTGGCCCGATAAAGGCAATGCGCCCATCGCGGATGCCCACGCCATGTTCCTTGAGCACCACGCCAGCAGGTTCGACAGGTACCAGCCAGGTTGGCAGTAGCAGTAAGTCGAGCGGGGCGGCAGTGGAGGTCATCGCAGGCTTCTTCCCGGGCAGCTATAAAAGAAGCGCGAAGTATACCCGAGCGTCCTGGCTGGCGGATCGCTATAATCGGCGGCTTTTGTTCATGAGTGCGGAGTAAGGGATGCGCGATCGACTGTTGGCAGCGGAGAAAGTGAAGGCCATCGATTGGCGTGATGGCACGCTGTACCTGCTCGATCAACGTGCCTTGCCCTCCCAGGAAACCTGGGTGGCCTGCTCCACCGTCGATGACGTCGCTGCCGCCATTCGCGCCATGGTCGTGCGCGGTGCGCCGGCCATCGGTATCAGTGCGGCCTATGGCCTGGTGCTGGCCGCCCGTGATCGCGTTGCCGAGGGCGGTGACTGGCAGGCCGCGTGGGAGGAAGACTACGCGCTGTTGGCCGATACGCGTCCCACTGCGGCGAACCTGTTCTGGGCCCTCAAACGCATGCGTGACCGCCTGGATCGCGTCAAGACACACGCTGACCCGCTGGCTGTCCTGGAAGCAGAGGCCATTGCAATCCATGAAAGTGATCGCGAAGCCAATCTGGTGATGGCCCAACTGGGCGTCGAGCGGATTCGCAAGCACCAAGGCAACGCCCAGGCGATCCTGACCCATGGCAACGCCGGCGCATTGGCGACGGGGGGTGTCGGCACGGCCCTCGGGGTGGTGCGTGCCGCCTTTCTTGAGGGGTTGGTCGAGCACGTCTATGCCAATGAAACCCGGCCCTGGCTGCAAGGTTCGCGGCTGACGGCCTGGGAGTTGGCGGGCGAGGGCATCCCGGTTTCGGTGAATGCTGATTCTGCGGGCGCACATATCCTCAAGACCAAAGGCGTGACCTGGGTAATCGTCGGGGCTGACTGCATTGCGGCCAATGGCGATGTGATCGGCCCGATCGGCACGTACCAGTTGGCGGTGTGCGCCATGCATCACGGCGTGCGCTTTATGGTGGTGGCGCCGAGTTCGACTCTGGATCTGATGATGGCCACTGGCGATGATGTTGCGTTGGAAGAACGTGATCCCGGCGAGTTGCTGGACGTGAAGGGTCAGCGCCTGGAAGTGGCTGCTTTTAATCCGGTATTTGATGTGACCCCGGCTGATCTTATTGATGTGATCGTGACCGAGAAGGGGGTTGTCGAGCGGCCGGATACAGCCAAACTGGCCAAGCTGATGTGCCGTAAGCGGTTGCATTGAGGGTCTTGGCGTCTGTGAAAATGCTATCGGGGGCAAGCCCCCTCCCACACTTGGATTGTGAGCACAGTCAAAATGTGGGAGGGGGCTTGCCCCCGATGGGTCTATAAAGTCAACAAAACCCTCGGATCCGATCTCAAAAAATGGCACCACCGCGCCTCTGAGCCCCTCTCGTCTCCCTCACGCCTGTCATCCGTCAAATTACTAGTCTCCATGCGCATCAGGGGGATAGGTGCGTGGCGGCGATTGTGATAACATCCGGCGGTTTCCAGGGCCGCCCCGAGGGGTTGCCTATAACGTGCAGATCCGTGTCATAACTCGTTGATTTGTCGTAAGTCGTTGTCAGGCACTCTGCCGGCAGCGGCGAGCTTCGTTCGTCCCATATGGATGTGACGAGGTTTCACCCGAAAAAGGAATCAGGCTTCTCATGGGCGAACTGGCCAAAGAAATCCTCCCGGTCAATATCGAAGACGAGCTGAAACAGTCCTACCTCGACTACGCGATGAGCGTAATTGTCGGTCGGGCACTGCCTGATGCGCGCGATGGCTTGAAGCCCGTGCACCGGCGTGTGCTGTTCGCGATGAGCGAGCTGGGTAACGACTGGAACAAGCCGTACAAGAAATCTGCCCGTGTTGTCGGTGACGTGATCGGTAAGTATCACCCTCACGGCGACACTGCGGTGTACGACACCATCGTTCGGATGGCCCAGCCGTTTTCCCTGCGCTACCTGCTGGTAGACGGCCAGGGTAACTTCGGTTCCGTCGACGGCGACAACGCCGCGGCCATGCGATACACCGAAGTGCGCATGACCAAGCTGGCGCACGAGCTGCTGGCCGACCTGCATAAAGAAACCGTGGACTGGGTGCCGAACTACGACGGCACCGAAATGATCCCGGCTGTCATGCCGACCCGTATTCCCAACCTGCTGGTCAACGGTTCCAGCGGTATCGCCGTGGGCATGGCGACCAACATCCCGCCGCACAACCTCGGTGAAGTCATCGACGGTTGCCTGGCCCTCATCGACAACCCCGAGCTGACCGTCGATGAGCTGATGCAGTACATCCCGGGTCCGGATTTCCCGACTGCCGCGATCATCAACGGTCGCGCCGGCATCATCGAAGCCTACCGCACCGGCCGTGGCCGCATTTACATGCGTGCCCGCTCGATGATCGAAGACATCGACAAGGTCGGTGGCCGCCAGCAGATCGTCATCACCGAACTCCCGTACCAGCTCAACAAGGCGCGCCTGATCGAGAAGATCGCCGAGCTGGTCAAAGAGAAGAAGCTGGAAGGCATCACCGAACTGCGCGACGAGTCCGACAAAGACGGTATGCGCGTGGTGATCGAGCTGCGTCGTGGTGAAGTGCCTGAGGTGATCCTCAACAACCTCTATGCCCAGACCCAGCTGCAAAGTGTGTTTGGTATCAACGTAGTTGCCCTGATCGATGGCCGCCCGCGCATCCTGAACCTCAAGGACCTGCTGGAAGCCTTCGTGCGTCACCGCCGCGAAGTGGTCACCCGCCGTACCGTGTTCGAACTGCGCAAGGCCCGCGAACGCGGCCACATCCTGGAAGGCCAGGCGGTTGCACTGTCGAACATCGACCCGGTTATCGCCCTGATCAAAGCTTCCCCGACCCCGTCGGAAGCAAAAGAAGCACTGATCAAGATGCCGTGGGAATCCAGCGCCGTAGTGGCCATGGTTGAACGTGCCGGTGCCGACTCGTGCCGTCCGGAGACGCTGGACCCGCAATACGGTCTGCGCGAAGGCAAGTATTTCCTGTCGCCGGAACAGGCCCAGGCCATTCTGGAACTGCGTCTGCACCGTCTGACCGGCCTGGAACACGAGAAACTTCTGGCCGAGTACCAGGAGATCCTCAACCAGATCGGCGAGCTGATCCGCATCCTCAACAGCGCCGTGCGCCTGATGGAAGTGATCCGCGAAGAGCTGGAAGTGATCCGCGCCGAATACGGCGATGTGCGTCGCACCGAAATTCTCGATGCCCGCCTCGACCTGACCCTGGGCGACATGATCCCGGAAGAAGAGCGCGTGGTGACCATCTCCCACGGCGGCTATGCCAAGACCCAGCCATTGGCTGCGTACCAGGCCCAGCGTCGTGGCGGTAAAGGTAAATCGGCTACTGGCGTGAAGGATGAGGACTACATCGCTCACCTGCTGGTCGCCAACAGCCATACCACGCTGCTGCTGTTCTCCAGCAAAGGCAAGGTGTACTGGCTCAAAACCTACGAAATCCCGGAAGCCTCCCGCGCCGCCCGTGGTCGTCCGCTGGTCAACCTGCTGCCGCTGGACAGTGATGAATACATCACCACCATGCTGCCGGTAGATGAATACACCGAAGGTCACTTCATCTTCATGGCGACTGCCAAAGGCACCGTGAAGAAGACCCCGCTGGAATCCTTCAGCCGCCAGCGCAGCGTGGGCCTGATCGCCCTGGAGCTGGACGAAGGCGACGTGCTGATCTCCGCCGCCATCACCGACGGCGAGCGTGAAGTCATGCTGTTCTCCGACGGCGGCAAGGTCACGCGCTTCAAGGAATCCGACGTGCGTGCCATGGGCCGTACCGCCCGCGGTGTGCGCGGCATGCGTCTGCCGGAAGGGCAGAAGCTGATTTCGATGCTGATCCCGGAAGAAGGCAGCCAGATCCTGACCGCTTCGGCGCGTGGCTATGGCAAGCGTACGGCCATCGGCGAGTTCCCGGAGTACAAGCGTGGCGGTCAGGGCGTTATCGCCATGGTCAGCAACGATCGCAACGGCCGTCTGGTCGGCGCGGTCCAGGTGCTCGACGGCGAGGAGATCATGCTGATTTCCGACCAGGGCACCCTGGTGCGTACCCGTGTGGCTGAAGTGTCGAGCCTGGGCCGTAACACCCAGGGCGTGACGCTGATCAAGCTGGCCAGCGACGAGACACTGGTTGGCCTGGAGCGTGTCCAGGAACCATCGGAAGTGGAAGGTGAAGAGCTGGACGAGGCCGATGCCGAGTTCGCACGTGAGGTAATGGCAAGCGGCGATGATATCGTCGACGAGCCAACCCTCGACGCTGCCGCAGACGAAGAAGAACCGCAGGAATAAGCGGACACACAGGGGGCGGATGAAGATTCGCCCCCTTGTTGTTTGTCCCTTATGAAAGTATTGAAATACCCGTTTATTGCACCACCCCACCAGATCAGAGTGAGATTGGATGTGAGCAAGAGAGCCTATAACTTCTGTGCCGGTCCCGCGGCGCTTCCTGAAGCAGTCCTGCAGCGTGCGCAGGGTGAACTCCTCGACTGGCATGGAAAAGGCCTCTCCGTGATGGAAATGAGCCATCGCAGTGATGAGTTCGTGTCCATTGCGACCAAGGCCGAGCAGGATCTGCGCGACTTGCTGGACATCCCCTCCCATTACAAAGTGCTGTTCCTGCAAGGCGGCGCGAGCCAGCAGTTCGCTCAGATCCCGCTGAACCTGCTGCCGGAAGACGGCACGGCCGACTACATCGACACCGGCATCTGGGGTCAGAAGGCTATTGAAGAGGCCTCGCGCTACGGTCACGTCAATGTGGCCGGCACCGCCAAGCCCTACGACTACTTCGCCATTCCTGGTCAGAACGAATGGAAGTTGTCGAAGGACGCCGCCTACGTGCACTACGTGCAGAACGAAACCATCGGCGGCCTGGAATTTGACTGGGTGCCGGAAGTTGGCGATGTGCCATTGGTGTGCGACATGTCTTCGGACATCCTTTCGCGCCCGATCGACGTGTCCAAGTACGGCATGATCTACGCCGGTGCGCAGAAGAACATCGGCCCAAGTGGCATCCTGGTCAACATCGTCCGCGAAGACCTGTTGGGGCGTGCGCGTTCGCTGTGCCCGACCATGCTCAACTACAAGGTCGCGGCCGACAATGGCTCGATGTACAACACCCCGCCGGCGTTTTCCTGGTACCTGTCCGGCCTCGTGTTCGAGTGGCTGAAAGAGCAGGGCGGTGTCGCCGCCATGGGCAAGCTCAACGAAGAGAAGAAGCGCACCCTGTACGACTTCATCGACGCCAGCGGCCTGTACAGCAACCCGATCAACCTGACCGACCGCTCGTGGATGAACGTGCCGTTCCGCCTGGCTGACGACCGTCTGGACAAGCCATTCCTGGCCGGTGCCGACGAGCGTGGCCTGCTGAACCTCAAAGGCCATCGTTCAGTCGGCGGCATGCGCGCCTCCATCTATAACGCTGTCGACATCCACGCGATCAACGCGCTGGTGGCCTACATGGCAGAGTTCGAAAAGGAACACGGCTAATGTCTGAACAAGAGCTCAAGGCCCTGCGTGTACGCATCGACAGCCTGGACGAGAAAGTCCTGGAACTGATCAGTGAGCGTGCGCGATGCGCCCAGGAAGTGGCACGGGTGAAGATGGCGTCCCTGGCTGAAGGCGAAGTGCCGGTGTTCTACCGTCCCGAGCGTGAGGCTCAGGTGCTCAAGCGCGTGATGGAGCGCAACAAGGGGCCGCTGGGCAACGAAGAGATGGCGCGGTTGTTCCGTGAAATCATGTCGTCGTGCCTCGCGCTGGAGCAGCCGCTGAAGGTGGCTTACCTCGGTCCTGAAGGTACGTTTACCCAGGCGGCAGCCATGAAGCACTTCGGCCACGCGGTGATCAGCAAGCCGATGGCGGCCATCGACGAAGTGTTCCGTGAAGTCGCGGCCGGTGCGGTGAACTTTGGCGTGGTGCCGGTGGAAAACTCCACCGAGGGCGCGGTCAACCACACCCTGGACAGCTTCCTTGAGCATGACATGGTGATCTGCGGCGAAGTCGAGCTGCGTATCCACCACCACCTGCTGGTGGGCGAGAACACCAAGACCGACAGCATCAGCCGCATCTACTCCCACGCCCAGTCCCTGGCCCAGTGCCGCAAGTGGCTGGATGCCCATTACCCGAATGTCGAGCGCGTGGCGGTGTCCAGCAACGCCGAAGCGGCCAAGCGGGTCAAGGGGGAGTGGAACTCGGCGGCGATTGCCGGCGATATGGCCGCAGGCCTGTACGGCCTGACGCGCCTGGCCGAGAAAATCGAGGATCGCCCGGATAACTCCACGCGCTTCCTGATGATCGGCAGCCAGGAAGTGCCGCCGACCGGCGACGACAAGACCTCGATCATCGTCTCCATGAGCAACAAGCCCGGCGCGCTGCATGAGCTGCTGGTGCCGTTCCATGACAACGGGATTGACCTGACGCGCATTGAGACTCGTCCTTCGCGCAGCGGTAAATGGACCTACGTGTTCTTTATCGACTTCATCGGCCATCACCGCGACCCGCTGGTCAAAGGTGTGCTCGAGAAAATCAGTCAAGAGGCCGTGGCACTCAAGGTGCTGGGCTCTTACCCGAAAGCGGTTTTGTGAGGCGTTAACATGAGTGGCAACTTCCTCGCCCTGGCTCAGCCGGGCGTGCAACAACTGTCGCCTTACGTCCCGGGCAAGCCTGTGGACGAGCTGGCGCGTGAGTTGAACCTGGACCCGTCCAAAATCGTCAAGCTTGCGAGTAACGAAAACCCGCTGGGCCCGAGCCCCAAAGTGTTGGCGGCGATTCGTGAAGAGCTGGCCGAGCTGACCCGTTATCCCGATGGCAACGGCTTTGCCCTCAAGTCGTTGCTGGCGGAAAAATGTCGGGTCGAGCTGAGCCAGGTGACGCTGGGCAACGGCTCCAACGACATCCTTGAGCTGGTCGGTCGTGCCTACCTGGCGCCGGGCCTGAATGCGGTGTTCAGTGAGCACGCGTTTGCGGTCTACCCGATCGTCACTCAGGCCGTCGGTGCTGACGCGCGTGTGATTCCTGCCAAGGATTGGGGCCATGACCTGCCAGCGATGCTGGCGGCCATCGATGCCCAGACCCGCGTGGTGTTTATCGCCAACCCGAACAATCCGACCGGCACCTGGTTCGATGAGCAGGCGCTGAACGAGTTTTTGCAGGATGTGCCAGGGCACGTGCTGGTGGTGTTGGACGAGGCCTACATCGAATACGCCGAAGGCGGCGACCTGCCGGATGGCCTGGACTTCCTGGCGGCGTACCCGAACCTGCTGGTGTCGCGCACCTTCTCCAAGGCTTACGGCCTGGCCTCGCTGCGGGTTGGCTATGGCCTGTCCACGGCGGTCGTGGCTGATGTGCTGAACCGCGTGCGCCAACCGTTCAACGTCAACAGCCTGGCCCTGGCGGCGGCCTGTGCGGCGGTGAAGGATGCCGAGTACCTGGAAGAGGGTCGCCGGATCAACGAAAGCGGCATGCTGCAGTTGCAGGCAGGCTTGCGTGAGTTGGGCCTGGGCTGGATTCCGTCCAAGGGCAACTTCATTTGCGTCGACCTCGGCCAAGTGGCTGCGCCTGTGTTCCAGGGCCTGTTGCGCGAAGGCGTGATTGTGCGTCCGGTGGCCAACTACGGCATGCCGAACCACCTGCGTATCACTATCGGTTTGCCGGCTGAAAACAATCGTTTCCTGGAGGCGCTGGCCAAGGTTCTGGCTCGTGGTTGATGTCACTGCATTGCAACCTGCTGTGCCTATGATCGGTCGCCTGGTGGTGGTCGGGCTGGGGTTGATCGGCGGCTCTTTCGCCAAAGGCCTGCGTGAAAGCGGGCTGTGTGGCGAAGTGGTCGGCGTCGACCTGGACCCGCAGTCGCGCAAGCTCGCGGTTGAGCTGGGCGTGGTGGATCGCTGTGAAGCAGACCTGGCGCTCGCGTGCCAGGGGGCTGATGTGATCCAACTCGCGGTGCCGATCCTGGCGATGGAGAAGTTGCTGGCAGTGCTGGCTGGCATGGACTTGGGTCAGGCGATTCTTACGGACGTCGGCAGTGCCAAAGGCAATGTGGTGCGCGCGGCGCAACTGGCTTTTGGCGGTATGCCTGCGCGCTTCGTGCCGGGCCACCCGATTGCTGGTTCCGAGCAGAGCGGGGTGGAGGCGTCCAATGCGCAGCTGTTCCGTCGGCATAAGGTGATCCTGACGCCGCTTGAACAAACCGACCCGGCTGCGTTGGCCGTGGTGGATCGTCTCTGGCGCGCGCTGGGAGCGGACGTCGAACACATGCAAGTCGAACGCCACGACGAAGTGCTGGCGGCGACCAGCCATTTGCCGCATTTGCTGGCATTCGGTCTGGTGGATTCCCTGGCCAAGCGCAACGAAAACCTGGACATTTTCCGCTACGCCGCCGGTGGCTTCCGCGATTTCACGCGGATTGCCGGCAGCGACCCGGTGATGTGGCACGACATCTTCCTCGCCAACCGCGAAGCGGTGTTGCGCACCCTGGACACCTTCCGCAGTGATCTCGATGCGCTGCGCGACGCGGTCGATGCGGGTGATGGTCATCAGTTGTTGGGCGTGTTCACCCGTGCGCGGGTGGCGCGTGAGCATTTCAGCAAGATCCTGGCGCGGCGTGCCTATATGGAAACCGCTGTGAACGTCGATGAGCTGGCCTTTCTCGCCAATCCGGGCGGCCGCTTGAGCGGGCGTATCCGGGTGCCGGGTGACAAGTCGATCTCCCATCGGTCGATCATGTTGGGCTCATTGGCTGATGGCGTGACCGAGGTTGAAGGTTTTCTTGAGGGCGAAGATGCCCTGGCGACCTTGCAGGCGTTTCGCGACATGGGTGTGGTCATTGAGGGCCCGCACCATGGGCGCGTGATCATTCATGGCGTGGGCTTGCATGGCTTGAAGCCAGCGCCGGGGCCGATTTATCTGGGGAACTCGGGCACGTCCATGCGGCTGTTGTCCGGGTTGCTGGCGGCGCAACGCTTTGACAGCGTGCTGACAGGCGATGCGTCGTTGTCCAAGCGGCCGATGAGCCGGGTGGCCAAGCCGCTGCGGGAAATGGGCGCAGTGATCGAGACCGCGCCGCAAGGGCGTCCGCCGCTGACCATTCGTGGCGGGCAGTCGCTTAAAGGCTTGGACTACGCGTTGCCGATGGCCAGCGCCCAGGTCAAATCCTGCTTGTTGCTGGCCGGGTTGTATGCCGACGGCAAAACTGCAGTGACCGAGCCTGCACCGACCCGCGATCATACCGAGCGCATGTTGCGCGGTTTTGGCTATCCGGTGCTGGTGGAGGGCGCTACTGCGTCGGTTGAATCGGGACATGCACTGACGGCTACCCATATTGAAGTGCCAGGGGATATTTCCTCTGCTGCGTTTTTCCTGGTGGCGGCGTCGATTGCCGAGGGTTCCGAGTTGCTGCTGGAGCATGTCGGCATCAACCCTACTCGCACCGGGGTAATCGATATCCTGCGGCTGATGGGCGCAGATATCACCCTGGAAAACCAGCGCGAAGTCGGTGGTGAGCCTGTCGCAGACCTGCATGTGCGTGCTGCGTCGCTGAAGGGTATCGAGATTCCAGAAGCCCTTGTGCCATTGGCCATCGATGAATTTCCAGTGTTGTTTATTGCGGCGGCCTGCGCAGAGGGTCGGACCATTTTGCGTGGGGCTGAGGAGCTGCGCGTAAAGGAGTCTGACCGTATCCAGGTGATGGCCGACGGTCTGCTCGCGCTGGGCGTGAAGTGTGAAGCCACCTCCGATGGGATTATCATTGACGGCGGCCTGATGGGCGGGGGTGAAGTTCATGCCCAGGGTGATCACCGGATTGCCATGGCGTTCAGCGTAGCGTCCCTCAGGGCGACTGCGCCGATTCGTATCCGTGACTGCGCCAATGTTGCTACGTCTTTTCCGAATTTTCTTACACTGTGTGCCCAAGTCGGCATCCGTGTTGCCCAAGAGGCTCAATTGTGAATATCAAATCACCGGTGATTACCATCGACGGGCCAAGTGGCTCGGGCAAAGGCACGATCGCCGGCATCCTGGCCAAGCGCCTGGGCTGGTGCCTGCTGGATTCCGGCGCGCTGTATCGCCTGCTGGCATTTGCCGCACGCAACCATGGCGTGGACCTGACCAACGAAGAATCCTTGAAACTCCTGGCGGCGCACCTTGATGTGCAGTTCGTCGGGGCGACGGAAGGTCATCCTCAGCGCATTATCCTGGAAGGGGATGATGTGACCGATGATCTGCGTAACGAACAAGTGGGTTCCTGGGCCTCCCAAATCGCCGCGCTGCCGGCGGTGCGCGACGCGTTGCTGCAGCGTCAGCGGGCTTTTCAGGAGCCACCGGGCCTTGTGGCAGATGGTCGTGACATGGGCACGGTGGTGTTTCCCGAGGCGCCGCTGAAGATTTTCCTCACCGCCAGCGCTGAGGAGCGGGCGCGCCGCCGCTACTTGCAGTTGAAGGGCAAAGTCGATGGTGTTAGTCTGTCGAGTCTGCTAGATGAGATCCGTGCACGCGATGAGCGTGATACCCAGCGCGCAGTAGCCCCGCTAAAGCCGGCGGCTGATGCCATACAGCTGGATTCCACGGAGTTGTCCATCGAGCAGGTGCTGGAACGCATCATGAGTGAAATCGCCATTCGCGATATCGCCGGGTGATCAAGAAGGCCGCAGGGGACCAGTCATAGTCCTGCGGTGGCTTCTTTTAACTGAAACTGACCCACACCGTCTGGGGTGTGGAGATGGGCGTATTCTTCGCCCTTATCAACAGGAATTAAAATGAGCGAAAGCTTTGCGGAACTCTTTGAAGAAAGCCTAAAAACCCTGAACCTTCAGGCAGGCTCCATCATCACCGGTGTTATCGTTGATATCGATTACCAAGCTCGCTGGGTAACCGTTCACGCTGGTCTGAAGTCTGAAGCTCTGATCCCGCTGGAACAGTTCTACAACGATGCTGGCGATCTGACAATCAATGTCGGTGACGAAGTTCACGTTGCTCTGGACTCGGTTGAAGACGGTTTCGGTGAAACCAAGCTGTCCCGTGAAAAAGCCAAGCGCGCTGAATGCTGGATTGTTCTCGAAGCAGCCTTCGCAGCTGAAGAAGTGGTCAAGGGCGTTATCAACGGTAAGGTTAAAGGCGGCTTCACTGTCGACGTTAACGGCATCCGTGCGTTCCTGCCAGGTTCTTTGGTCGACGTTCGTCCTGTGCGCGACACCACGCACCTGGAAGGCAAAGAACTCGAATTCAAGGTCATCAAACTCGACCAGAAGCGCAACAACGTTGTCGTTTCCCGTCGCAGCGTCCTGGAAGCAGAGAACTCCGCCGAGCGTGAAGCTCTGCTGGAATCCCTGCAGGAAGGCCAACAAGTCAAAGGTATCGTCAAGAACCTCACCGATTACGGCGCATTCGTCGATCTGGGTGGCGTCGATGGCCTGCTGCACATTACCGACATGGCTTGGAAGCGTATCAAGCATCCTTCCGAAATCGTCAACGTTGGCGATGAGATCGATGTCAAGGTTCTGAAGTACGATCGTGAGCGTAACCGCGTTTCCCTGGGCTTGAAGCAGCTGGGCGAAGATCCATGGGTTGCTATCAAAGCTCGTTACCCAGAAAGCACCCGCGTAACCGCTCGTGTTACCAACCTGACCGACTACGGCTGCTTCGCTGAGCTGGAAGAAGGCGTGGAAGGCCTGGTGCACGTTTCCGAAATGGACTGGACCAACAAGAACATCCATCCTTCGAAAGTCGTACAAGTCGGCGACGAAGTGGAAGTTATGGTTCTGGACATCGACGAAGAGCGTCGTCGTATCTCCCTGGGCATCAAGCAGTGCAAATCTAACCCATGGGAAGATTTCTCTGGCCAGTTCAACAAGGGCGATAAAATCTCCGGCACCATCAAGTCGATCACCGATTTCGGTATCTTCATTGGTCTGGACGGCGGCATCGACGGCCTGGTTCACCTGTCCGACATCTCCTGGAACGAAGTTGGCGAAGAAGCTGTTCGTCGTTTCAAGAAGGGCGACGAGCTGGACACCGTTATCCTGTCGGTTGACCCAGAGCGCGAGCGCATCTCCCTGGGTATCAAGCAACTGGAAAGCGATCCGTTCTCCGAGTACGTTCAAGAGAACGACAAAGGCGCCATCGTTAAAGGCACTGTGAAAGAAGTTGACGCCAAAGGCGCCATCATCGTTCTGGCCGACGATATCGAAGCGACTCTGAAAGCCTCCGAAATCAGCCGTGACCGCGTTGAAGACGCGCGCAACGTTCTGAAGGAAGGCCAGGAAGTAGAAGCCAAGATCATCAGCGTTGACCGCAAGAGCCGCGTGATCCAACTCTCCATCAAGTCGAAAGATGAAGTTGAAGAGAAAGAAGCTATCCAGAGCCTGAAATCCGCTCCGGAAGCTGCAACTGGCGAGACCACCATGGCCTCCCTGCTGCGCGAAGCAATGGCTAAGCAGAACTAAGTTCTGTAAAGCTGTAAAAAGGGCGACTTCGGTCGCCCTTTTTTGTGCCTGAAATTCGTTGAATCAACAAGTGAGAACCAAGGCCTACAGCTCAGTGTCAGAGCTGACTATAGTCTTGATAAAAGCACTCTCCTGTTGCTGTTTTAATAAGGTTCCCAATGAACAAGCTTATCGTAGTGTTCTTAGTGGTAATGCTTGCAGGCTGCTCCGCCACCAGCGCCAAAACTCACGCCAGGCGCGGCGTCAGCGGGATTGAAGTCGACTGCTCGGGACTTGGCAATCATTGGGAGAGATGCGAGCAGCGCGCCGCCCGCGAATGCAAGATGCAAGGCTACAAGGTCATCACCAGGTCAAGCGAGGCCAAGGATGAGGAGGGCGACTACCTGTTCGGCTGGAACCCGGCTGGGGCAGTTACTCGCACGATGCTTGTGATCTGCAATTAAGCGCGTTACGTGTTCGCCACGAGTGCTTATTCAGCCAGCAGATAAGTTGATGCATGGGCTGTTCAAATTCATCAAGTCATGCTAAAACCTTCGAAGCGCTTTTCCTAGCTGCTTGAAAAAGAAGGGAAAAATATGACGAAGTCGGAGTTGATCGAACGAATTGTCACCCATCAAGGGCTGCTTTCATCCAAGGATGTGGAGCTGGCTATCAAGACCATGCTTGAACAAATGTCCCAATGTCTGGCTACCGGCGATCGGATTGAGATTCGCGGGTTTGGGAGCTTCTCCCTTCACTATCGCGCGCCGCGGGTTGGGCGAAATCCCAAGACCGGGCAGTCTGTGAGTCTTGATGGTAAGTTCGTGCCTCACTTCAAGCCAGGCAAGGAGTTGCGGGATCGAGTGAACGAAGACGAAGAAGAGGGCGTCTGACGTTTTTTGGGGGAGAAGAGTATGCGTGGGATTAAGCGTGTTGTTGCTGTGTTTTCAACGCTAGTGGTTGTGCTGGTGGTGTTAGCGTTTGTGCTGGAAAATCAACAAGGTGTTTCCCTTTCGTTCCTAGGTTTGTCGACTGAGCAACTGCCGGTATCGGTATACCTGGTGGTGGCGCTGATTCTGGGGATGTTGGTGGGGCCGGTACTTGGCGCTGTGATTCGTTTGCGTCGGTCGTAGATTGACTATGGGGCCTGGCGGCTCTGTGGTTAGGTGAGCACAGCTGCTATCTCTCAAATGTTGTCCTCCAAGTAGCAACCCAGTGGTCGCCCAATCTTTTGATGCTGCGGATCTACCAGTAGTGGGCCTGGAGGTTTCATTGGGCGCTATATTGTTTTCCTGATGCTTTTCGTTTCTTTATCAGTGGGCCGATTTTGAGAGGGTTGTCGTCAGGTAGCTCTGATGCCGCGCGCAAACCAGTCGGTGCTTGTAAAATGCCAGATAAATGGCAAAATGCTAATTGTTCTCGAGTATGGGCATTTCATGTGTGTGATTTGGCAGGTGCGCTAGATTCGGCGTGCATCCATTTTTAACGTACACACAAAAAATTTTGTCTGGATAGCGAGCCCGCAGTTTCTCTTTAAAGGCAGGTTTTTGTTGTGAGTAGCAACTTTCGGGCGCCACCTATTCGATCTTCGGATGAAATAGATCTCGTTGTATTTTTTAAGTCCCTTTGGCCTCAAAAAAAATTACTGCTTCTAATAACGTTGGCAGGTGGGCTTATTGCGGCCTCCTACGCGTTTCTGGCAACTCCGAAGTATGAGATTAGTGCAGTGTTGCGCCCTGCGGCTATCAATGAACTGGATGCGCTGAATCGATCTGAGGTTTACCAGCTGTCACCTGGTGATGCGCTTCTCAAAGTTGGCGCTTCGCTGGAATCATACGATACCCGCTTGGCCTTTTTTAGAGCCAATCAAAATTTATTCGAGAAATTTGTACGGCCTGGACAGACTCTTGAGCAGAGCTTTGAGGCGTTCAACCGCGACTCAATTAATTTGACTATGCCCGACTCGGATAAAAAGACTTCATTGAATGCTTACGTAAAGCTTCACATGACTTATCCAAAGGGTATTGATGGTGTTGCTATTATGAATGGCTTTGTTGATTACGCTATAAGTAATGAGCGAGAGCAAATAGCCGCAGATGTGAATGTTATTGTTAAAAACCGACTCAATGAGATAAAAGGTAAATTTGACTCGGCTCGTTTTAACTACAATGTTGATAAAGAAGCCAAAATTGCTACGTTGCGTGAAGTTGACTCATTGAAGCGCGCGCAATTGCAAGATGAGTTAAAAGCTCTGCGTACTCAATTGAAAGCATTGCGCAACGATCGTATCGATCAGTTGAAGGAAGCGATTGGAATTGCCAAGTCGTTGGGTATACAAAAGCCGACAACACCATCTTCTTTTGGCGAATCGGTTAATGCTGGTGGTGGCAGCGTGATCCGTACCGAAGTCACTAACCAACAAGTCCCTCTGTATTTTATGGGGGTAGACGCACTTAAGGCTGAGCTTGTTGCATTGGACCAGCGTCGGTCGGATGACTTTACTGATCCACGCGTCAGCCAGATTGCCAAGGAGCTCCAGTTACTAGCCTCCAATCGAGAAGTTGAAGTGCTGAATGCACGGAAAAATGAGGATGTTTTTCTCGCGGGCGTTCAGCCATTGCGCGCAGAGCTAGCTCGTTTGAGTAACTTGAACACTGATATGACGGGGCTGAAGTTGGTGACGGTTGACCAGCAAGCTCTTGAGCCGCTAGCGCCAGTTAGTCCCAATCGTATACTGGTCATAGCGCTTGGCCTGTTTGCGGGGTTGGTTCTGGGGATTTGCATTGCGCTCAGCAGACTCATTTTTGGTGCAGGCAGTACCCACGCAAAGATTAGGGCAACAGCCTCTTCAGTGCCGCTGTTGCAGCCTCGAGGGCAGGGTGATGCTGTGTCCGACACTGCTCATGCTGGGCGGTCCCTCAGCAACTGAAGACTGAAGGATGCCTGAATGCGCAATTTCTGCATCCAGGTCTCCTGGATCCCTAAGGTTAACGGGGCTCTCCAGAGTATTTGTTTATATGTCTGCGAAAAGTTTTGAAAATACGGCGTGTTGAATTTGTGCATGCATAAAGTGATAAGTCACGCTGGTGGCTTCGACTTGTGGTGTGGCGCTAATGCGCGTAAATCCGTCCGTCTCAATCAGTGCTTGTCTTAATACAAATCCGCGCACCCAAGGGTCAAAGAACGCATAAGTAGCCCTGTAAAGAGTTTTAATGTCTCGTTGGGCTATGTGCAACCTAGGCGTCAGGGGCGGTAAATAGCTCGCCAGGATTACATCGCCATCATCGATGCCCGGCGCCATGTAAAAACATGTCGCTGAGGTGCGTCCCATCATAAGGTTTGACCATAACACGCAATCGGCGCCACGTACTTCAGGTAAGTGGCCCGGATGAATGTGAATAAACTTCAGAGTAGGAATTTCCAGAAGTTTTTTTGGTACTATCCCGCCTCCAGTGAATAATATTTGTGTTTGCTGGAGTTTGCTCAGGTATTCGTGCAGTACATTGTCTGATAGGTTGTCTATCATTAATGTTTCTATGTGTGGCGAGTATTCGCTCAATTCAACTAGTGCCAACGCGTCGTCGATGACGCTTGGTGGAAATTTCAGTCCGTTTTCAATGGTGCTCCTCATCGCGCGATAGAGTGTATTTTCGTTTTTTTGAAGTGTTGATGACCAATAGTGAATGCTGTTTTTTTGCCGGGAATGTGCGTAGGCCAACTTAAAGTATCTAGGCACGAATCGCCCGATAGGTTTTTGGGTCACCAAATCATTTTTGGATACAAGATGGATTATTTTATCTGGCTTTAATCCCATACTTTTTAGGGTTGCCAAGTAAGCCCTTGCAATGGGTCCTTCCCAAAATAATACGGTTAAAGGCAGCGTGCGGGGGGCAGGGGGGATGATGGTGTTGCTGATTGTCGTAGGGGCAGGGGCGACTGGTTGAAGCGTTGCCAGAAACTGCTGGGCTTGCGTTTTAATCAGGGAAACCAAGGCTGGATCCAAAGTGACGCTCTTTGTCGTCAGGGTATCCAGTAATTTAAGTACGCCATTGAGCCTTTTGACTGCGCTTGGCGTGTCCCGGCTATTGGATAGGCGGCTAAAGTCTTTGAACAGCAGCGCCAACGCTAACGGTTGCAGTGCGTCGGCCAAGGAGTTGGTCGAGGTACGCGCACCGCTCTCTTGGTAGCTCTCGTAGAGGCATCGAGAAATCTCTACGCGCTTTGAGAGGAACTCCATTGCTCGATACTCTTCATCCCCCCAAATGATGGTCTGAGCTGTCGCACGCAACACTGACGCCGTGTCAAAATAAACATCCAGATTGGTAGGCGTATTTAGGGTGGACGCGCAATCGCTGATAAAGCGCTCGATCATCATGGGGTTATGCAGCCTTTGTTATTTTTTGATGGGCGACTTGCAAGATGTTAGCGACAGTCCAGTACAATACCATCCCAGAGGGAAAAGAGTAGAACAGTAGGAAAAACCCTAGTCCCATCAATCCAGTAGTAAGGTGTTGGCGTAGAACTGATTGCCCATCTTGCGTCGGTGTTGGGTTCAGCTTTATGCTCAATATTGTCGTAAGTGACATCAGTACGGGAAGTAAATTGAAATAGGCGCCAAACAGTGGAAGGTCTACCCCTAGCGAAAATAATTGGTCTGGTTCAGCCAATGTTTTTATCCACAAGAAAGGCGCATCTCTCAGTTCGAATGTCTGGCCCAGCAGGTGATACAGTGAAATAAATATGGGCACCTGAATCAATACGATCAATAGTGGTTTCAGTCCTGCCAGCGGGTTTACTTTATGGTGCTCATAAAGTTGAAGAATTCTCTCGCTTTGCTCTCCTCCTTTATACCTTTTTCTGATTTCTTGTAGCTCAGGCTGGATGCGGGCTTGAATAGCGGCGAACTTCTTTTGTGCCAGAATTGCATTCTTGGCGATTGGGTATACCGCCATGCGCACGAGCACCGCAAGCAGGATGATCGCAACGCCCCAATTTCCTACGATTCCCTGAATAAAATGCAGCAAATGCATGATGGTCAAACTCAACCAACGCATCCAACCCCACAGATTGGAGAACAACAGCCCGCTTAACTCGGGTGCTTGAACTGTTAGTGCCGAGTAGGCTTTGCCGCCGCCAAAAACGTTCCATTGATAAGACTGCTGGGGGGGGCTGCCCGACTCCCGAATAGGTAGTTGAACATTGATTGAAGTTTCGAATTCGCTCGGTTCAGCCGCACCCTCCGTGGGCTGCGGTAGGCTGGCAAGCCAGCCCGCACGTCTCGCTAAATCGTTGGAGGGGGCCATGATCAGCGCCAGGTATCGGCTTTGTAGGCCGACCCAAGTCCACTGGACTGCATCGCTGGATGCATAACCACCCGGTTGGTCTGTGTGGTTTAGCCGAAGAGTGGTAATGCCTTCTGGGTTGCTATAGACGACCTCGGTAAACGAGTAGATGTCTTGCCCCATGCCTAAACCCGTGGCAGGCGTTTCACCAATGCCGGGGCCAATTTCCAGGGTCAGTTGATCCGTCTGTCTAGGCGGTAGGTTTTCTAGGTTCAGATCCAGAAAGAAATCCACACGCCACTGGTTTTCCAGCAGGCGCCAGGTTTTTCTGATACTGAAAGGTAGGTCAGGACTTTCCAGGCCAAGCACGATGGAGTTGGGTTGCTGTTCGACGACCCTCCATCCGCCCGCGATTTTTTCCCAGTCAGAAAGAGGTTTTCCGCCCAGCTCGCCACGCAGCAAAAACAGTTGTCCTTTGGGGGCAGCCATGTCCTGTGCTTGTCCAGATGCCCCGTGGAGTTGTGGCAGCGTCCAGTGTTCGACTGCGCCTGATGATAAATTGAAGCCCAAATGCACGTTCGCATTTGAAAGCTGGGTTGTTGGTGTATTTATTGCCTGCGCTACCGGAGTAAGCAGGAGCATTAACCAACAAAGCCAATTGCGCGAAGTACGATTTTTAAACGTGGGCATAAGAACAACTTTTGGCTGCGTTTGACGGGAGGGTATTTCAGATCGCAGGCGAGCTAATCCGCGCAAGCGCCAGGCGCGCTAAACGATTGCGGCTGGCTGCTTGCGGATACGGTTTAACTTATTTTTTCTCAGTATCAGTTTCTTTTTTCATGACATCTTTGCGTAGCCCGAGTAGGCGCAGCAGTCGGTGCCAATATAGTTTCATGACCATCGCGATTGCGGCCAATGCACCCAAGATGCCCTGTAACATGGCACTGCCGGTACCTGGATCAAGGTAGGCGAATGCATTAATTGGCAACAGGGCCAGGCACAGCAAGGCGACCATTGAGAAGTTAGAATTTTTCATGAACTACACCCCATTATTGCTTAGTTAAAGACACCAAATAGGCAGCGGCTGTTTCGCCACTTTTCCCTGTGTTATAGATCCAGCGCTCACGTGCATCTTTCAGTGCTGTTTGCCATTTTTTCGATTCCGCAGCCACGGTGCATGCAATCTCCCCCAGCTGCGCTAATTTATCTGTTGTTACCACAACGCCCAGGTGTTCACGTGCTTGAACTTCAATAGGTTCAATACCCATGGCGGCGTATTTCGGATTGAGTACCTTGCGTGGCACGTCGATAAAGATGATAGGGCGTTCCAGTCCCAATGAAAACTCCAAGGCAGCGCCGGACCAATCGCTGAGCATAATATCCGATTCAAGCAGCGAGGTGGTGGCGTCGGCGTTCTCATCCAGCCGGAACCGAGGATCGTCGATATAGGGTGCGATCATCTTGTCCAGCATCTCGGGATTTAATTTGCGCGTGCGTGGGTGCGGGCGTAAAACAACCCGCAGGCCCGCATCGATCAGCGGTTTGATCACGTCAAGGCCGTGGCGCTCAATCAGCCCATTCTCACCCCATGTCGGTGCGACCAGTATCTGGATGGGAGCTCCATGACGTTCGGGTGGGCCTTGGCGGCCGTTATCCAGAATCGTATCGAGACGCCCGTAACCATGCTCTATCAGTATTTTTTTAGGTAACCCGAGTTGTTGCTCCCTGGTTCTGGTTTCATTCACATGGTGAGGGCCCACGCATAGAATTGAATCAAAGTGATCAAATGCCGCTGCACGATAAATCATGTGTGTGCTGACGATTGAGTGATGCAGATACACATAATGGACCGAAAAAGGCGAGCGTTTGATATGAAAGCTCTGCAGGTCCGGCATGGTCATCAGCAGAACATCGGCGTCCAGGGTTGAAAAAAACAGTGTTCGCACGCTGCCTTCACCAACATAGAAGGAGCGCATTCCTGCCAGCGGCGTTTGCACCAATGGATCGTCTTCAGCTGATGTCACGTACAGGATGGGCGCGGCATGGTTCTCTTGAAGAGCCTTGTAGATTGGCTCGAAGTAAGTCCAGTAGCCACGCCCCTCGGAATAGAAAACCAGCGTGCGCTCTTTACGCGGGATGCGTTTGAATGCCTGCAAGCCGCTCCATTCACGGAGCATTCTGCGAAATGCCGTGAGCATGCTCAGTCCTTAAGTTGGATGAATGTATCCAGGCGCCCACTGCGAAGCAGGTCGTGATACTGGTTCAGGTCGTCGACGGTATCGACTTCCAGCCAGCCGTTATCAGTGAACGCAGCCCGGGCAGTCCATCCGGTGTCGATGAGGTGCTGCAAAAACGTGGTCATGTACATGTTGTCGAAATCCTTTCCGTCTCTTAAAACAGTGCGGTCCATCGCGTGCCAAGCGTCGCGAAACGCTTTTACAAAGCGTTTTTGGACCTTGATCAATCCCATGTACTGCCCTTGGACTTCGCTATAGCTTGTAGGTTTTTTGCCAAGCTCAGTGATGCAGTTATCGTTGTTGAGCTTCAAGGTCTCGGCATCGGAAAGAGGGTTTTCCATGCGCAGCTCCCAGAACCTGCGCCACTCTCGATCTATCGAGATTGCGAGTGGTGCTTCGGCGGCGAGCAAGCTTGCAAGAACTGAAGGCTCGTAGACGATGTCGCCGTATGCAATCAACAGGTCCTCTGCGTCATCCATCCATTCTTCTGCGCAGAACAACGTCGACACCATATTAGTGGTGGCGAAGTAGGGGTTGTGCAGTACTTCGACGCCTTGACCCTCAAGGCAGTCGGCTCGATAGCCACCTACCACGGCAATCGTGTGCAGTCCCGCAGCCCTCAAAACCTCCAATTGGCGATGTAGGAGAGGTCGCCCATTCAGTTCAACCAGGCACTTTGGCCGATCATTCGTGAACGGGCGTAGCCGTG
Organism: Pseudomonas sp. LG1E9; assembly: GCF_003290225.1. Lineage (NCBI taxonomy): Bacteria > Pseudomonadati > Pseudomonadota > Gammaproteobacteria > Pseudomonadales > Pseudomonadaceae > Pseudomonas > Pseudomonas sp. LG1E9. The sequence continues at coordinate 2,516,201 of NZ_CP029983.1, forward strand.
TGCCTTGGCCAGCGGCGAGAATAATTACGCGCATGGTGTGTCCTTACCAAAAAAGATCTGACGAATAAGCTGAGCATCGTGAGTGGCGTTATCGGAGGGTCTCTCGGGATGCCACATGATGGCTGTCCAGGGTAGTTCGTTATGAACGAACGCTTCGATGGATCCGTCATCTGCCCAAGCCTGAGCAAGCAAGTTTTCTGCCAGACCATCAGGTCGAATGCCCCAGCCATGAAAGCTATTGACTCGTCTATAAGTGGCTAACAATGGTGCGCTAGCTGCAACGTTGATGGCGTGCACGCAGTTGACGTGTCCGACAAGCGGTGTGAGGTCGCCGCCCAGAAAGTGATTCAGCATCTGCATTCCGCGACAAACAGCCAGTACCGGCAGGGCCAGTTCTCTAGCCTTGGCCAACAGACAGGCTTCGACAGCATCACGTTCGGGTGAGGCATTGCTCGCAGCCGGGAGGTGGGAAAGATCATTGCCTCCACTCAGGATCAGGCCGGTAACATTCTGACGTTCGAACCAGCCGCTAACGGATGACATTCCGTTGGGCACGGGTACCAAATCGATACCAAGTCCTTCCATCAACGTAGACCAGCGCTGGTCAAGGCAATCGCGCTGTTCGTCGTATCCAGGGATCCGTTCGACGCGTTGGGTGATCGCAATACGCATTACCGGATCACTCTGATCGTACGGTTGCCAGCATCCAATTCCAGCCCTTGGGCCGCTGCCAGTACGCGGTACTGCGTTTCGCCGATCCCTAACGCCGCGGGTAGTCCGAACTCTGCCGCACGAATGGCCATGTGCGAGTTGGCACCGCCATACATGGTGATCAAGCCAGCAATCTGTCTGCCGAATAGCCAGTCGAAACCTGGATCAGCCTGGGGGATCATTGCGATTTTCCCAACAAGGTCTTGCTCGGCCGTGCTTTGGCTCAGGTCTACGCAGTTGCCTCGCACCAGGCCAGTGCCTACGAAATTGGGTTGCGTGGCTGGATAGAGGAATACGTTGAAATCCTCTGCGGTACACAACAAGGGTGGAAGTTCGATAACTTGAATTTGCTCATGTTCGGTTCTGCCTTTATTGGCTGCTGCGAGCAAGTTCCGGCTGAGTTCCTTTGGATCTGACGTCGCTCCCCTCAGCGCCATGAGTTTATGGATTTCGATATGGGCCAAGTCTTCCCTTGAAATACCTAGGGGCTCGGCCCAGTCCACTAAGGCGTCCAGCGCCAAGGACAGGTTGCGGGTGAAAGCGAATTTGGCGTACTCGCGGCCCTCGATGGCCTCTCTTAAAAAGAGCTCCAGTTCGTCAGCGCTGCAGACGATTCCCTGTTCGTTCAGGGCGTTTGTAAATCGTAGTCGGGCTTGCTGCCACAATTGGCCACTGGCCAAGTGGGTCGACGCTTGCAGGGCTGCACTTTCGATGATGGGTGTCAGGTAGCGTTCAGGATCTGCACGATAGCTCAACGAATTAATGTCATAGGTGCCCGGACGCAGATGACCGTATTTGTGCACAAAGTCTTCGTTGCTCATCTTGCCGTTGAAGCAGCTAAACGCATCCTGAGTCAGCGTGTGACTGACAGTCCGGATTGAACTCAGGAAATCGTCCATTTCCATTTCGGTCAACACTCCGGTGCTGACCGCAGAGCGCAAGAAGGTAACGGCAACGAAAGCACTGCGCGCTAAATGTGCGAAAGGCAGGGTCCCGTATCGACGACAGTCGTGAAGCAGCGTCCAGACCTGTTCCAGCGGCGCAATAGGGTGTGCTGCCAGTTGTGCAAAACGCCGCTCCAGTTCATTGACAACTGCCAGGTCAGCACCGTTGCGTGAGAGGGCGTTCTGGCTGATTTCCCGTAGAGAGTCACGAAGTTGTTCAACTTCTTGTGGGGAAAAACCGCCCTCTGCAATCAGTCGCTGATGCCAGCGATCAAAGTCCAAGGCAAAACACGTGGGCACTACCTCAAACTCTACCTTGTCGTGAAGGTGTGGGTTGAGCTCCAGCCAATTCAGATAGAAGTCGACCAGCCGGCCTGCCAGTGCGTCGTCAAGACGTTGAGGGATGAACGAGTTGAAACTGGCGCGAATATCGACATAGGGGTGGCCGGCGAAACTGATCAACAGTGGCTGGGGCCGAACATCCCGGTAGCCGTACTCGGCGCGTTGAGTGGCCCACGTTTCATTCATGATCAGATATTGATAGAGACTAACGGAGAGTGCTGTCGGTTTGGTACCAATGATTTCGGCAGGGTTCCAGTCCGGCATGATCCCGAATATGCCCCGCTGCCCCACAATGAACGGTGCTGGTTGTTGCAGTCGGTTGAACACTGCGCGTGCATCGTCCAGGCGCGTCAGAATATCTTGGTCGCTGCCGTCCCACTTGGAATGGTCAACCGCGATCGGGCGAACCTGCAGGATGTGCAGCCCCGCGTCGGCGGTAATCGCAAATTCGACGTCGAGGGAATCGTAGCCCAGCAAGGATTCAATCTCTCGCAATGCAGGAAGCAGGCCTTGCATGCGCTCTGGAATGTTTGGACTGCGCGTGCACGCATCACGTCGTAACAAAAGAGTCTTGTCATCGTGGCTGCTGCCGCTGGTGATGGATTCGGTGCTGCCGCTGGTGTCATCGTAATTGACGACGTAATAAGGGGCTCCACTGCTCAAGCTACGTGTAAACACCACGCCACTGGCAAGTACCTTTTCCAGCATCGGTTGAACCAATACCTGATTGTCAGGGTTGGTATCACTATAAGAGGCAATCACATGCTCTATTGCGTCTCTCAGGCATGACGCATTGCGTCCGTCGATGTTCAACAGGCTGGTGTAGGCGCCCGCGTTGGAGTTGGCAAATCCGTCTTCGGACAGCGCACTACTGCGTACCACTAAGTGCTGATCGGGGAAGTCTCGCTGGATGGTGTCGATTAGCGAGTCGGGAATTTCCCGCCACTGGGCTACGGTGAAACTGACTTGGGCTTCAATCCTGCTGAGCGTGACCATTCGACGAAGGCGCCGCAGCGTTTGCGCCTTGGTGCCTAACACAAAGTGCGCCAAATCTTGAGGCGCATTGAGCTCAGCCCAATCGCCCTGCACATCTACCGCTTGTACATTCATCCCCTGGCAACGCAGCGCCTCGACGAGATCCGAGAGATGACCTTTTTGGAAGCGCTGCAGCAGGTCAACTTTGGATTCCTGCAAGTATTTGACGGCTCGGGGGCCGAAATGGACGCAGCCAACGAATTCCGCCGAGGCAAGGGTCGACGGAATATCTGGCCCCAGCCGTGTGATCAATTGCCCGAACAGGCACACCTTCTCGCTGCGCTCCAGATCCGAACGTGTCCGACCTGCGAAGCGGGTACGCCAATGGCTATCGACGGCAACACTGATGTCGGCCTGCGATGCCACCATCGTGTCGATCAGGCTGCGACGAAACAGGATGTCGGAGTAGGAGACCAGGCTCCTGGTTTTGTCGGTCAGATCGACTTGCAGAAATGAATAGGCGGATTGAGTCACCCGCCAGTCCGTGTTGATCCAATAATTGAACTCTGGGTAGCGTTCCTTGATTGAGTCGACCTTATAGCCGCCCACAAAATGAACATCCGGAGACCGTGAGCTCGTGGCGTGGAGCAGCCAGTCGATCACACGCGTGTGTCCGGAGGCGCTGCGTAACGCAGCGTGCTCATCACCTTGGAAGGGCTTACCTGCCCCGAGAAAAATTACGGCTGACTGCATGACTACCTTCTCGTTTTATCCATTAACCACTATAAACGCCCTATCGAGACTGGGCATTTTGAGTCCAGTAGCCAAATGCGTAGCACTGACGTACGGGATCCACCATCTCCGGGTTGAGCGTTGATGCGACAGAGCAGGACTGAGGAACTCCATGAGCAATGAGTTTATAGTCGGTGCCGTTTGACCAGTACAGATACTGCGGTAATGCGGTCGCGCTGAGCCCCGGATCCCGAGGTAGGGCATCAATGAAATCGGGTACCACACCTGAAATCCAGTTCTCTGATGAACGCCCCCAATCGGAGTGAATGCCGTCAAATCCCAAACTCTGAGGGTAGGCGCCATAAGCGGTATGGTAGGCGTCCAAGGTTTCTCGGATTTTATCCAAATGGGATTTGCGTTGCTTGAAATATGCCATTGGATTATCAAGCGTTACTTTTCCGGTGTCCTTGAGTGCCTGTTCAAAATTAATATTTCTTGGTAGGTCTATTGTGATTTGGGTGTCAAAATCAAAGGTTGAGGTCTCATCCTTTACTACGTCCATGTAAAGAATTTTAGCACTGTCTTCAGCTGTTGGATTTAATAGGTCGGTGCCCTTGTATTGGTCGCACGTCTGATGTTCTGGAGACTGCCGGCATAAAGTTTTTGCCAGGTCGCTCAGGCTGACAGGATTGTGATTATACGTAATTGTATCGTTGGAAGTAGAGTAAGGTTTAATCATGAGTAAGGGGCGATATCTATTGTATCCCCAGAGCGTATTGCCATTAAACTGAATGCCATCAAGTTTGTTGGAAGTTGGAGCGTCGTTAAAGTAGTCTGCAGTCGCGCCGTGATCGCTTTTTACGATAAAAAGTGTCTTGTCGTAAAGGTCAAGTGCTCGTAGTTTTTCAATAAGGTCGGCAGTTTGTCGGAGGGCGCAGTGTGTCTCGTTAACTAGGCCTGTGTAATTTTGATTTTTGTTAAACCACTCGCTGTCATTGCTTCGATAATTGCAAGCTTCATCAAGGTCAACCGGGAAGTGGGTATGTAAAAAATGCATATATCGAACAGTGCGCCTGCTATTGCCGCTATGTAGGGCCTGAGTGAGCGCAACCAGTTCATCGCTTTGTAGTGTACTCAGCGCGTCCCATGAAGCGCCTTTATGGTTGGCCGCTCTCTCCGCTTTGCCATCTCGTAAGTAGTTCAGCTGTATCGCATGAACCTCTGCGTTTACGATGGCTGCGATGATTGGGGAAGCCACGCGCGCTGCGATGTGGGGATAAAAACTCAAAGTGAGTGATATTTTTTCATCAAGGCTATTTGGCATGATAGTGCCTGGAACGATCACTTCTGACAGAGTCGTGTTGAAACTGCTATACATACCGTAGGTCATGACGTCAGAGTGCAAATTTTGCTCTCTAGCGATGGAGTTGGTTTTGTCTGAAAGTTTTTTTGAAAGGTCTTTTGAATCCGAGGAAAGTGCTCTAAAGTTTATATTCCCATAAAGCTCAGATCTAAGTGAGGCGACAGTTGCAGGAGCAAGTGATATGGCATTGTCATAGAATTGGAAATCTCGAAATGTGGACTTGAGCTCTGGGTTTTCTTCAATGACCTGTTTGGCAATTACACCGGCCAAACCATCGAAGCTGAGTACAATAATGTTGTCGGTGTTAGATAGCTCGGAAAATCGGGCAGATGACGAACCCGTTTCGTAAAGCGACGGTGCTGCGGCGGCTAGTGAAGTGGCTACCAGTATCAGCGCGAATATGTGAGTTGCTGGCTTTAGTTTTGTATAGGTCAATAGCGTGAGGATAATCGAAGCTGTTGCTGTCAGTGTAAGGTTGATGAAGTTGATAGGGAGCTCTTCTGGGGAAGTCATTCCGGCAGTGGCTGCAAGAGGCAGCATTAACCCGGAAATAGAGGACCAGAAAATTATGAAATGCAGAACCCCGAATGAAAGCCATTGAAGTTTTATTTTTGTTAGTAGTGTGGACGTTGCATATAGAAGTATGCTGAATATTGCCGTGATGATCAGAGAGGTAAAAAAGAAGTCTCTAATGCTGAAATTTATATCGTTAATCGATAAGTAAACTGAATATAAGGGAATCCATAAAAATAGGCACGATGCAGCGCAAAATGAAAGAATTGCACATTTGAAGTGTGAGGACATTTTTTTTCCCTAAAGTCCATTAAGTTTAGACGCATGTATTTTGTGTCGGAAAGATAATTCTATCGGCTTTCCAGCAGATTTTCCGCATTTCTCTTGGTTGAGGCGAGGTGATGACACACGTCAAATTCAGCTGAGCTTTTTCAGGCGGGTGGTGGGTGAGTGCTGGTTTGGCAAAATGTGCTGGTTTTTTTTTGCTCGACAGCTATATCGTTTGCGTATCCTGCTTGAGTGTGCATTCACGCTGCATGCTTCGAAGGGGCTGGCTGAGGTTACTAAAACAGAATTGTACACACTATAATCAAAAAATTACCGTTTCAGGTGCACATGCATGACAGCTTTTTTTGCTGTTGGGATTAAATTGGTCGGCAAGCTAAGGAGGCGTACATGGTAATGTGTACAGTTGAATTAGCCTCTCGCCTTCTGAATCGCAGAACGTCGGGTAACGCTCTGGGCGTGAGTTTTCTGAGCGGGCTGATCCGCTAAGCTGTTGTTTATATTATTTTTTTGAGCGAGCTGCAGGCGCAATGTCAACTATAACCTTGTCCAACCAAAAGACATTTCTCTGTGAGGCGGGCGTAACGCTTCTAGACAGTGCGAAAAAGCATGGCGTGACGCTTGAGTACAGCTGCCGTTCGGGGCGTTGTGGAATTTGCAAATCTCGCGCGGTGGGGGAGACGGAGGTTATCCGTCATGACGAGTCTGTTCTGTCCGCAGACGAGCTTCTGTCCGGCTACATCCTTACTTGCTGCCGAACGGCGTTGAGCGACGTATGCCTTGAGATCGAAGATCTGAGCCAATTTGCAGATATCACTAGCAAGACTCTTCCTTGTCGGGTGGACTCTTTCAAGCGTCTAGCTGACGATGTAATGCAGGTAATCCTGAGGGTGCCACCGAAAGACTCATTGAATTATCTGCCTGGCCAGTATGTTGACATCATCGGCAAGGGCGGTGTGAGAAGAAGTTACTCTCTCGCCAACGCGCCTCGGCAGGATGGGAAACTGGAGCTTCAGATCCGTCAGGTTTCTGCAGGCGTCATGAGTCGCTACTGGTTTGAGGAACTCGCCGCCAATGATTTGCTTCGGTTGGAGGGGCCGCAGGGCACGTTTGCTCTGCGCAATACTGAGCCGACAAATCTCATTTTTTTGGCGACTGGGACTGGCATCGCACCTGTGAAGGCCATTCTTGAGCAACTAATGGTTAACCCTGAGCAAGTGTCGAATAAAAAGATATGGGTGTATTGGGGGGGGCGGCACGCCGCAGATATCTATTGGCAGCCAGAGCTCGGACTGTTGCCGGTCAGCTTCATTCCGGTGCTTTCACGTCCAGATGGTAATTGGACCGGGCGCATAGGTTACGTGCAAGATGCGCTCGAGTGCGATGGGGTCGATTTGGCGAAGTCGGTGGTATACGCCTGCGGTTCCGAACAGATGATTCACTCGGCCAAAGAAAAGCTTGTGACGCTTGGCCTTCCACACAAAAATTTCTATTCCGACGCTTTTGTGAGCTCGAATTAATTAAGGATAAAAGATGAAAGCTGTGATTTTGGCTGGCGGATTAGGCACGCGTCTGAGTGAAGAAACCAGCACCCGGCCTAAACCGATGGTCGAGATTGGTGGTAAGCCAATTTTGTGGCACATCATGAAGATGTATTCGTCTCACGGTATTAACGATTTTATTATTTGCTGTGGCTATAAAGGCTACGTCATCAAAGAGTACTTCGCTAACTACTTCCTTCACATGTCGGACGTGACGTTCAACATGCGTGACAACACCATGCAAGTGCATGACAAGCGCGCCGAAGCCTGGAGTGTGACCCTGGTCGACACCGGCGATGAATCCATGACTGGCGGACGCCTTCGTCGGGTCGCCGACTACGTGAAGGATGAAGAGTCGTTCTGCTTCACCTATGGCGATGGTGTCGGCGATATCGATATCAGTGCATCCATTGCGTTCCACAAGCAGCACGGCAAGGCGGCGACACTCACAGCGACGTATCCGCCAGGGCGCTTTGGCGCATTGGACATTCGCCAAGGGCAGGTACTGAACTTCAAGGAAAAGCCTAAGGGCGACGGCGCTATGATCAATGGCGGCTTTTTTGTCTTGAACCCAGAAGTGTTGGATTACATCACCGACGACAGCAGTGTGTGGGAGCAGGAGCCCTTGATGAATCTGGCTGCCGAGAATCGGCTAATGGCTTTTGAGCATCAGGGGTTCTGGCAGCCGATGGACACCCTGCGCGACAAGCACCATCTCGAAGACCTCTGGACGTCGGGCAGGGCGCCCTGGAAAACTTGGGAGTGAAGATGAAAGCTACTGTCACACCTGACTTCTGGAAAGGTAAAAAGGTATTTCTGACTGGTCATACTGGCTTCAAGGGGAGCTGGCTTTCGCTATGGTTGCAGAGCATGGGCGCCGATTTGATGGGCTACGCTCTTGCGCCGCCCACGACGCCGGCCCTTTTTGACGAGGCCCGTGTCGGTGATGGCATGCAGTCGCACATTGGCGACATTAGAGACTTGCAGGCAATCACCCGCAGCATGGTCGACTATGGTCCGGATATCCTGATTCATATGGCTGCCCAGCCATTGGTCCGGCTGTCCTATAAACAACCGGTCGAGACCTATGCCACGAACGTGATGGGCACGGTGCACGTGCTTGAAGCGGCACGCCAATGCCCTGGCCTGAGGGCGATTGTCAACGTGACCACGGATAAGTGTTACGAAAACCGTGAGTGGGAATGGGGTTATCGGGAGGATGAACCCATGGGTGGGCATGATCCGTACAGCAACAGCAAAGGCTGTATGGAACTGGTCACTTCGGCTTATCGGAACTCATTTTTTTGCAAGGATCAACCCGTTGCCCTGGCATCTGCGCGGGCTGGCAATGTGATTGGTGGTGGCGATTGGGCGGAAGATCGTCTGATTCCAGATATACTCACCGCCTTTGAAAAGCAGCAACCAGTGGTTATCCGCAATCCCCAGGCAACCCGACCATGGCAGCATGTGCTGGAGCCACTAAGTGGCTATTTGGTATTGGCTGAGAATTTATGGGCGCGTGGTCAGGATGTCGCACAGGGCTGGAACTTCGGTCCTAAGGACGAAGATGCCCGCCCCGTGGACTGGATTTTGGACCATATGGTGAACACGTGGGGCGAGGGTGCAAGCTGGGCTTTGGACCGAAATCCCCAGCCTCATGAAGCTCGTTATTTAAAGCTCGACGTGTCAAAAGCCCGCGCACATCTGCACTGGTCGCCCACGTGGTCTTTGGAGACAACGCTGGCTTATATCGTGAAGTGGCACAGAGCTTGGCTCAGCGGAAATGACGTACACGCTCTGTGCCTCGCAGAAATCAATGCCTATATGGCCGCTATGTCTTCATGCGGCAAGTAACTCATATTTTTTAAGCAGGAAACGCTATGACACCCGATATGCTTCGCCAGGAAATCAGTAAGCTCGTTGAGCAGTACGCTCAAGTCGCCCTGGCGCCAAAACCTTTTGTGGCCGGTGAAAGCGTTATCCCGCCTTCGGGAAAAGTTATTGGGGCTCGCGAGCTGCAATTGATGGTTGAAGCCTCCCTGGATGGTTGGCTGACAACGGGTCGTTTCAATGCTGAGTTTGAGCGCAAGCTGGCTGAGTTCTTGGGCGTAAAGTTTGCGCTGTCGGTCAACTCGGGCTCTTCCGCCAACCTGGTTGCCTTCAGCACGCTGACGTCGCCCAAGCTGGGCGAGCGGGCAATCAAGAAGGGCGACGAAGTGATTGGCGTAGCCGCTGGCTTCCCGACCACGGTAAACCCAATTGTGCAGTTCGGCGCCATCCCAGTGTTTGTCGACGTCGATATGAAGACGCACAACATTGATGTGAGCCTGATCGAAGCTGCAATTACACCTAAGACCAAAGCCATCATGCTCGCCCATACACTGGGCAATCCTTTCGATTTGGGAGCGGTCAAAGCGATCTGTGAAAAGCATAACCTGTGGCTGATCGAGGACTGCTGTGACGCGCTGGGTGCTACGTACGACGGTAAGCTGGTCGGTACATTCGGTGATATCTGTACCCTGAGTTTTTACCCGGCTCACCACATCACGATGGGGGAGGGTGGCGCAGTATTCACTAACAGCCCACAGTTGAAAGTGATTGCCGAGTCCTTTCGCGACTGGGGCCGTGACTGCTATTGCGCGCCGGGTTGCGACAACACCTGTGGCGATCGTTTTGGCCAACAGTTCGGCAGCCTGCCGGCCGGTTACGACCATAAATACGTTTACGCGCACTTGGGTTACAACCTCAAGATCACCGATATGCAAGCTGCCTGTGGCCTCGCACAGCTGGATCGGGCTCAGGAGTTTATTGACACCCGCAAGCGCAACTATGTGCTGCTGAAAGAGCGGTTGAGCAGCCTGTCTGATTTCTTGGAAATTGCCGAACCTACGCCAAACAGTGATCCATCGTGGTTTGGATTCCCTATAACTCTGAAAGAGAGCGCGGGCGTCCAGCGTGTTGACCTGTTGAAGTTCCTGGATCAGAACAACATCGGTTCACGCCTGTTGTTCGCAGGCAACCTGACACGTCAACCTTACTTCCAGGGGCTTGAGTATCGCGTTGTCGGCGAGCTGACGAATACGGATCGCACAATGAACCAGACGTTCTGGCTGGGTATCTATCCTGGCTTGGGCTCGGAGCAGTTCGAGTATATTGGCGAGAAGCTGGAAGAGTTTTTCGGTATTAATTTTTAAGTATGAAGAATATATTGCTGACAGGCGCCACCGGTTTTTTGGGAAGCGCACTTGCACGTCATTGGATACGTAGCGGTTACAAGGTTTCCGCTCTAACACGTCCGACAACGAATACAGTCCGGATCCAAGATTTATTGGATGGTATCCAATTGATCTGTTGTAATGGGGATGAGGATGTGCTCGGTGCAGTTGCTAAGGTTGCGCCGGATTATATTATTCATACGGCGTGTTCGTATGGTCGTGCAGGAGAATCACTTGTCGAAATATTTGACGTGAATGTGCGCCTTGGACTGCTGTTGATGGAGGGAGCCAAACTTCTTGGTAAGGAAGTTTTCTTCGTCAATACCGGGACAATACTTGATCCGACTGTCAGCAATTATGCGATGTCAAAACAATGTTTCAGTGCACTGGGAGCGCAGCAGGCCAGGCAAATTGGCTCAGGGATTAAGTTTATTAATATCTCCTTGCAGCACATGTATGGGCCTGGCGACGACAAGAGTAAATTTACAACTCATGTTATAAGCTCCTGCTTGGAAAATAAAGAAAATTTGAAGTTAACATCTGGTACTCAAAAAAGAGACTTTATCTTTATAAGTGATGTCGTAAGCGCCTACGATGCGATTCTTTCGAATGTTGGGAGTATCGCTGATTTTGAAGATGTTGAAGTCGGCTCTGGCGAGGCCGTGTACGTAAGAAAATTTGTTGAGCTTGTTCATTCGCTTACAGCTTCTAAAACGATCTTGGAGTTCGGTGCAATTCCATACCGTATTAATGAAGCAATGTTATTTGAAGCTGATATTAGTCGTATGCGTTCATTCGGTTGGGTACCTTCGATCTCGCTGGAGGAGGGCATAAAAATGACGGTCAATAAGGATAGTGCATGATGAAAGTACTCATTACGGGTGGTTGTGGTTTTCTAGGTAGTAATTTGGCGTCTGATGCCATTCAGCGCGGTGATGAAGTCGTCATTTTTGACAGCTTATATCGTAGTGGCTCAAGGGACAATCTTACTTGGCTGCAGAGCCAAGGAGGGATTATATTTGAGCATGGCGACATACGTAATCAAAATGATATTACCCGGATTATTCAACTCTATAAGCCTGATGTAATCTTTCATCTTGCTGGACAAGTCGCGATGACTACCTCCATCGCTAACCCTCGTATGGATTTCGAGGTTAATGTCATGGGGACACACAATTTACTGGAAGCAGTACGTTTACATGTGCCGGACGCTACCGTCGTATATTCGTCCACCAACAAAGTTTATGGCGATCTTGAGCAATATAGCTATCGTGAGACGACCACTCGCTATGAGTGTACTGATAAATTGAACGGCTTCGATGAAACTACTCAGCTCGACTTTCATTCTCCCTACGGCTGCTCCAAAGGTGCCGCTGATCAATATATGCTGGATTATGCGCGGATCTTTGGTTTAAACACCGTCGTCTTTCGCCATTCCTCTATGTATGGCGGTCGTCAATTTGCTACGTACGATCAAGGATGGGTGGGGTGGTTTTGTCAAAAAGCCATTGAAACCAAGAAGGGAAAAGCAAAAAGTCCGTTTACGATTTCAGGTAGTGGCAAACAAGTTCGTGATGTACTGCATGCCGACGATATGAAAACTCTATATATGAGTGCTGTGAGCAATATTAAATTGGCCAGGGGGCAGGCGTTTAACGTGGGTGGTGGGTTTTCTAATAGCCTTTCGCTACTTGAGTTGTTTTCTCTGCTGAATGAAATAAACGATATTGAGTTAAATTACACACGGCTTCCCGTTCGAGAAAGCGATCAGCGAGTCTTTGTGGCCGATATTACTAAGGCCTACGATCTGTTGGGTTGGAAGCCGAAGGTCTCAGCAAGAGATGGTGTAGCACGCATGGTCGGTTGGGTGAGCCAGCAGTAATGCCTGAGAATGTAAATGTTGAGCGGACTCGCAACTACCTAAGGCAGATCAAGGGCGCTGTCTTATATAAAGGGGGGGCGGTCGCTGCCTCATTTTTGGCAATTCCTCTTATGATTTCTTATCTGGGAGTCGCTCAGTTTGGCATCTGGTCAACATTGCTGACTATTATGTCTTGGGTGGTTTTTTTTGATTTGGGGGTAGGTAACGGGCTCCGTAATAAAGTTGCGGAGTCTCTTGCTAAAAACAATTCAAGCGAAGCACGCAACTATATTTCGTCCGCTTATAGTCTGATTGCTCTCGTTGCTGTTTTGCTTTGGTTGTTGTTTACTTATTTCTCATATTCTGTTTCGTGGCAGCGTATCTTCAATACGGAGTTGGTAGCTGAAGAGGACCTTAGGAGCGCAGTTCAAGTTGCCATAACATTTATGTTGATTAATTTTTGGATTGGTTTGGTCACTGCGCTATTGGGTGCGGTGCAAAGGACTGCTCTTGTATCGTTAGGTCAGCTATTTACAAATGTATTTGCGCTGGTTGCGGTTTACCTGTTAGGTGTTTTTAGTGATGCGAGTATTATTAAGCTTTCTTGGATGTATGGGGTTGGGTTGCTGGGGGGGAATGTTTTTTTAAGTATTTGGTTTTTCCGAGAGTATAAAGGTTTGATTCCAGCTTTCAAATTGCGGCGTGATCACGTGACGCCATTGCTGTCGGTAGGTATTCAGTTTTTTGTTATTCAGTTAGCTGTTCTGGTCGTATTCGCCACAGATAAGATTTTAATAACTCAATTATTTGGTCCAGAGTATGTGGCAGAGTATGAGGTTGTTTTCAAACTGTTCAGTATCATTACATTTTTGCATACAATGATTTGTTCGCCGCTGTGGTCGGCCTATACTGACGCCTACCATCGTCACGACACTGCTTGGATTGTGCGAATGCTTCGAGCGCAGTTGAAACTATATAGTTTTGTTGTGGTCTGCTTAATGGGTCTTGTGCTATTAGCGCCATTGGTTATAAGTATTTGGATTGGTCATGAATTTCCAGTATCTATTTCGTTGGTTGCTCTTGTTGCGCTTTTTGTAGCTGTGACTACGTGGAACAATATTTTTGCAGTAATGCTTAATGGTGCTGGCGCTATTCGTGTGCAACTTTATACCGCGATAACAGCAATGATTACTAATATTCCTCTAGCGTTTTTGATGGTTAAGTTTTTCGGGATGGGGGTGGGCGGCATTGTTTTGGCCGCGACACTGAGTCTGTTGTTTTCTGCTGTACTCCTACCTCTACAGGTACATAGATTGTTGGGGGGGAAGGCAGCCCTGATTTGATTTAGCTGTGTTTTTAGACTTGGACTGTATTTATTATTTTAAGGGTTTTGAATGATGGATTTCAAGAGTTTAGTGAGTGTTTTGGTACCGGTCTATAATCGAAAAGATATAATTGTTGAGACATTAAATTCTGCGCTATCTCAAACTCACGAAAATATTGAAGTCGTAGTTGTCGATAATTGCAGCGTCGATGGTACATGGGAGTTGATTTCTGCTCTGGCGAAAACGGATGATAGATTAAAGGTTTTCCGCAATTCCACTAATCTCGGCCCTGTTCGAAATTGGTTAAGGTGCCTGCAAGAGGCGAAAGGCGTGTATGGTAAGATTTTGTGGTCTGACGATCTTATTGCTCCTAACTTTTTAGAAGCTACTTTGCCCTTCCTTGAAAATGATAGTGTGGGTTTTGTCTTTACGGCCACTAGGGTTTTCAGTTCCGATCCAAGTCAGGGGAAGTTGCACCATTCAATTGGGGTGAGTGGCGTATACAGTGCTGAAAGCTTTATAGAGGGGGATATGAAGGGGGCGGGGTACCCGGTATCGCCTGGCTGTGCACTGTTCCGGTTACAGGATTTGCGGGATAATCTATTGCTGCAAATTGAAAACTCCGTGGGTAGTGATTTTTCGATGCATGCGATCGGAAACGACCTTCTTTTGTTCCTATTGGTTTCAAATAAGTATCCGAAATTTGCCTATGTTTCTGATGTTTTATCTTTTTTTAGAGCGCATGAAGGATCAATTAGTATTGCATCAAAAAACTGTAAGTTGCCACTTCATTACAATTTAGCGCGTGCTTATTTTGTTGAGTCGTTCAGGCGGGATTTGATATATAAGCTCAACGCCAGCTTATACCTCCACTTGCTCCGGTATCCTGATTCCAAGGAGTACGGAGTGCGCGGCATATCTGATTTTTATGTAAATAATAAGAATTTTTCTTTTTCTCGGCTTTATGTGGTTCAGCTTTTCGTTCGCAAGGTCTTCAGGAGATATTTTCCTATTTAGATTCTGCGCTTAATTTAGGGGGGGGTATGTATTTAGTTTTTTATATGTTGTCAAGCTTTCCCGCTTTGGCTTTTAATTTTGGGATGGGGAATGTTCCTATTAGGTACTTGGCACTACCAATGCTTGTTTCTTTCTCAAAAGTTAAGAAAGTTGATTTTTTGATTTTGTTTTGCTCGATCCTTCATTTTGTTTACTGTATAGGGGCGGCGGGAGTAAGGCCCTTTGCAGTGATAGATTTTAGTTACGTTTTGGGTTTTGTCTATATTCTATTGGGTGTGAGTGTTGTCAGGAAAAATCCACGCGCCTTTCGCATGTTTGTAATTTGCTTTTGGTGCTTTAATATTGTATATGCATTATATCAGGACCTTGTTTTAATGCTGGGCGGTGGTCAAAGTTGGGTTTTAATACACGAGAATACACACGATCTATCATACACCATTCCACCCGTTGAACTCTTTCCGTCCCTTTATCGTGTAACAGGGTTATTTATAGAGTCTGCACCATTTGTGATCTATCTAATGATTACGCATTTGGCATTCTCTGTCATGGGAGTATCTAGGTGGTTGAAGTGGATTAATTTGGTTTTGATTTTTTTTGCAGGTGCTAAAGTTGGTTATGTATTTTTGTTGCTTTTGATGGCTAGCCTTATAGTTAGCAGAATGGGTTTTAGACTTCTAAAATTCATGATCGCTGGTGTCTTAATGTTATTGATGTTTGCGCCTATTTTGTTAAATTTGATAGTGGAAGCCAATTCATTTGGAAGTTTGTGGGTGCGATTGAGTGCTTTTTACGAGCTTTTTTTCGATTTTTCCTCTAGTGTATTCGGTTTGCTCTTCGGGTACGGTTTTGTTTCGAGCGCGCAGTTAATCAGTGGCGATTTTGAAGGGCCTATGCGCGGAATTGATTTTTTTTCAACCTATATATACGCTAATGGTGTTCTAGGGTCATTGGTGTTGTTGGGTCCATTGGTTCTATGGGTTTTCCGAAATGCTCGTGCTCTTACGCTTGTACAAAAAAACTTATCAAGTTTAATTGTTTTCTTGGCGCTACTTACAATGGGTTCCTTGCTGAACTTTCAGTATGCCTACTATCTGTTTTTGATCGCATATTCTGCTGAAAATCATGAGCGTATGCGAGTTCGGTTTGAGGAAGTTGACTGATGGTGAAGTTGAGCATTATTACAGTGGTTTACAATGATCGTGCGGGCTTTATTAAAACGGCTAATAGCGTCGCTGAGCAGCGAGGTTTTTATTCTGAGATTGAGTACGTCGTAATTGATGGAGGATCCAGGGACGGCACAGCCGAAGCTATTGCTGAAGCGTCCAGCGGAATTGATTATTGGGTTTCCGAGCCGGATAAAGGGATTTATGATGCGATGAACAAAGGCATTCAAGCGGCTACAGGGTCAGCGTTGTTGTTTTTGAATGCAGGTGACTATTTTGTTGGTAATGTATTAGGCTCGTTTCGTACTGCTCCTGCGTTCCTTCCAGTTAAATATGTTGATGTTCTTGGCCGATTTCGTAATCGCCCAATAGAAAATCCGCGTACGGGGATTTCCAACTGTCATCAGGGAATTATATTTGAAGCTAAAGCTATCGAATACGATTGTGCTTACGACATTTGTGCCGACTACAAGTACTTTTTAGATCATGGTTATGATAATAAAATAACTATGCTCCCATCGGTTGGATATGTTTTTTTTGATGCTGTGGGTGTCAGTGCGAAGCGTATTTATGATAGAGATCGTCAGATTTTTGATATTCGTCGACAGCGCTTTGGTTTAGCTGTGGGGCTGGTCTACGAGAGTCTTCCATTTCTAAAAAGATGTATTAGAATCATCTTGAGAAAATAGATAAGGGTTTTTATGAAGAAGGCATTAATCACAGGCATCACTGGGCAAGATGGCTCTTACTTGGCTGAATTCTTGCTTGAGAAAGGCTACGAAGTCCACGGCATCAAGCGCCGTGCCTCGTCCTTCAACACCCAGCGCGTGGACCACATCTACCAAGACCCGCATGTCGACAATCAGAATTTCGTCCTGCACTACGGCGACCTGACCGACTCCTCCAACCTCACCCGCATCATTCAGGAAGTGCAGCCGGACGAGGTTTATAACCTCGGCGCACAATCCCACGTTGCCGTGAGTTTCGAGTCGCCTGAGTACACCGCTGACGTTGATGCCATGGGCACCTTGCGTATCCTGGAAGCCATCCGTCTGCTGGGTCTTGAAAAGAAAACCAAGTTTTACCAGGCGTCGACCTCCGAGCTGTATGGTCTGGTACAGGAAATTCCCCAGAAAGAGACCACGCCTTTCTACCCTCGCTCCCCTTATGCGGTAGCGAAAATGTATGCGTACTGGATCACGGTCAACTACCGCGAAGCCTATGGCATGTATGCCTGCAACGGCATTCTGTTCAACCATGAATCTCCGCGCCGTGGCGAAACATTCGTAACCCGCAAGATCACTCGTGCTTTGGCAAATATCTCGCAGGGCCTGGAGAAGTGCGTTTTTCTTGGCAACATGGATGCGCTGCGTGATTGGGGTCATGCGAAGGACTACGTGCGCATGCAGTGGATGATGCTGCAACAGGACGAGCCTGAAGATTTCGTGATTGCCACGGGCGTCCAGTACTCGGTACGTGAGTTCGTGCGTTGGTCGGCTGCTGAGCTGGGCATTGAGTTGCGTTTCGAAGGTACGGGCGTTGACGAAGTTGCTGTCGTTGCTGCGATCAACGGTGACAAAGCACCGGCGTTGAATGTGGGTGATGTTGTGGTTCGGGTTGACCCGCGCTACTTCCGACCTGCCGAAGTGGAAACCTTGCTGGGTGATCCGACCAAAGCCAAGACCAAGCTGGGCTGGACCCCGGAAATTACCGTTCAGGAAATGTGTGCCGAAATGGTGCGTGAAGACTTGAAAGTAGCGCAGCGTCATGCCTTGCTCAAGCAGCACGGGCACGAGGTTCCTGTTGCAACGGAGAACTGATCAGTGGCTCGTGATTTGAACGAATCGGTGTTGGTAGTCGGGTATCGCGGCATGGTGGGTTCAGCCATCGTGCGGCGCTTGTCTGCCTTAGGCTATACAAATGTCCTGACTCTTGGTCGCGAGAATCTGGATTTGCTTGATCAGGGCGCTGTGCGGGGGTATTTCGATTCGCACAAGGTCGATCAGGTCTATCTGGCTGCTGCGCGTGTTGGGGGTATTCATGCCAACAATACCTATCCCGCAGATTTCATTTACGACAACCTGATGATTCAGGCGAACGTCATCGAAGCCGCGCATCGTGCTGGTGTGCAGAAGCTGCTGTTTCTGGGCTCTTCGTGCATATACCCAAAATTGGCCGAGCAGCCAATGACTGAACAGGCGCTGCTGACGGGAACGCTCGAATCGACCAACGAGCCTTATGCGATCGCCAAGATTGCCGGGATCAAGTTGTGCGAGAGCTACAACCGTCAGCACGGTCGCGACTATCGAAGCGTGATGCCGACCAACTTGTACGGTCCGCACGACAACTACCACCCGGATAACAGCCACGTAATTCCAGCGTTGTTACGGCGTTTCCACGATGCCGTCGAGAAAGCAGTCGAAGAAGTTGCGATTTGGGGCAGCGGCAAACCCATGCGTGAGTTTCTGCATGTTGATGACATGGCGGCAGCCAGCGTCCATGTGATGGAGCTTGAGGGGGAGGTCTATCGTGCCAATACTCAGCCGATGCTTTCCCATATTAATGTGGGCACCGGCATTGATTGCACGATTCGTGAACTGGCGGAAACTATCGCGAAAGTTACCGGTTTCAAGGGGGCGTTGACGTTTGATGCCAGTAAGCCGGACGGCACGCAACGCAAGTTGATGGATGTATCTCGGCTCAGGTCTATGGGCTGGCAGGCGAGCATTGGGCTTGAGGATGGCTTGAGAGACGCCTACAAGTGGTTTGTCGCCAATCGTCTGGATGCTCGAGGCTGAGTGTGTGGGAATAGCGCCTGCGTAACAACGCTGGCGCTATCCCATACGTTTTGGAAATCTGACCTTTAGTGCCTGGGTGAACCGAGGGCGCCTTACTCATCTTCTATGCGTGTGCTAAGTAGGGCGTGATGCCGGAGTTTTAGCAATGCCAGTGATTCACCGGCAGGCGTATGATGAGCGCCACGCCCCTTATTAGTAAATGTCACCGCATCGTGCATAAGCCCCTCCGCGAGTGTCCCGTTGTGCTGATCAAGTAAGAATCAAAGGATGATTTAATGTTTCTTCCGGTAATCATGGCGGGCGGCTCTGGCACTCGTCTTTGGCCTTTGTCTCGTCAGTTGAACCCTAAGCAGTTCCTGCCGTTGGTAGATGCGGACCTGACCATGTTGCAAGCTACCATCAAGCGTCTTGATGGATTGGAGCATGCTGTCCCTCGTCTGATCTGTAATGAAAATCACCGTTTCCTTGCGGCGGAACAGCTTCGGCAGTTAGGGCTGGAAGAAGCCAACATTATTCTTGAGCCGGTCGGACGAAATACCGCCCCCGCGATTGCGCTGGCTGCGTTGCAAGCGCTGACCGATCAGGAAGACCCTATCCTGTTGGTGTTGGCAGCAGATCACCTGATTCAGGATGTTGATGCGTTTCATCAGAGCATTGCGAAAGCCCAGGTTCTCGCTGAGGCGGGTAAGCTCGTGACATTCGCAATTACCCCGACGCATCCTGAAACGGGCTACGGTTATCTTCAAATGGGGTCGCCTGTAGGAGAGGGGGGCTTCAAGGTCAATCGCTTCGTTGAAAAGCCAGACCTTAAAACGGCAGAACAGTATTTATCTGACGGTGATTATTTTTGGAACAGTGGCATGTTCATGTTCCGGGCCAGCCGCTACCTTCAAGAGCTTGAGCGGTTTCAGCCGAAGATTGTTTCTGTTTGCCGGGAGGCGTTGGCTGGCGGCCAGCAGGATATGCACTTCACCCGCGTCGACAGTTCGATATTCGTTACCAGCCCAGATGATTCGATCGACTATGCCGTCATGGAGAAGACCTCAGACGCGGTGATGGTGCCTCTGGATGCTGGCTGGAGCGATATCGGCTCTTGGTCTGCGCTCTGGGAGGCGGGTGAAAAAAACTCCGAAGGCAACTTGTTCAAGGGCGATGTACTTTCGGAAAATACGTCGGGTAGCTATGTTCATGCCACACATCGTTTGGTGACTACGGTTGGTGTGACAGACCTGATTATTGTAGAGACCAAGGACGCTGTACTTGTCGCCCATAAAGATCAGGTGCAAGACGTCAAGAAAATCGTCGACCAGCTCAAGGGTTGCAAGCGTCAAGAGCATGCGAATCACCGTGAAGTCTATCGTCCGTGGGGCGTCTACGATTCCATTGATAATGGAGAGCGCTACCAGGTCAAGCGAATCACCGTTAAGCCCGGTGAGAAGCTTTCAGTACAGATGCATCACCATCGTGCCGAACACTGGATTGTCGTGAGCGGAACAGCGCGCGTTACCAATGGTGAAAAAACCTATTTGGTCACTGAAAACCAATCGACATATATCCCGATTGGTCAGATTCACGCGCTGGAAAACCCTGGAATGATTCCACTCGAATTGATCGAGGTGCAATCAGGTTCATACCTGGGAGAGGACGATATCGTCCGTTTTGAAGACATCTATGGTCGGGTGAAAGGCTGATACTGTGAAAATTTCGATCATCACCGTTTGCTATAACAGCGCCTCGACCATTCGCGACACCCTGGAATCGGTACTCTCCCAGACCTACCAGGATATTGAGTACATCGTCATAGATGGCGCCTCCAAAGATTCGACACTGGCGATTATCTCGGAATATGAAGGGCGTATATCGACGGTTCTCAGCGAGCCTGACAAGGGCATTTATGATGCGATGAACAAAGGCATCAAGTTGGCGACGGGCGACTATGTCGGCATCCTCAACTCGGATGACGTGTTCTCAAGTACGTCCACGATTGAAGACTTGGTCAAGTTTCTGGAGGCCAATCCAGCGTGCGATGCATCCTATGCAAACCTGGTGTTCGTCCAGCGGGACAATACTGATGTCGTTACCCGCAAATATTCGTCCTCTGGCTTCTCGACCTGGAAAATCCGTTTCGGATTCATGATTCCGCACCCGACTTTTTATGCTCGTCGCAGCCTGTTCGATCAATTTGGATACTATAAATTGGGTTATCGCGTTTCGGCAGACTTCGAACTGATGACGCGCTTCATTACCCAAGGCATCAAGCTCTCAAGGCATGACGCTAACATGGTCAAGATGCGACAGGGCGGGATCAGCACGACGGGATTTTGGTGGAAAGTGCACCAAAATTTGGAAATCGTCAGGGCGTGCAAAGAAAACGGGATCTATACCAACATTCTTATGGTTGCCTTGAAAATTCCTTTCAAGCTTGCCAGCTACTTTTTTAAGTGATGCCTGTGAACAAGGTTTTGCTCACCGGCGCGACTGGTTTTGTTGGTTCGGCGCTTCTGGCCTATTTGCAAGAGCAGGCGCGTCATCCTGTGGCTATTGCCTCCCGTTCTGAACCCGTAGGGGTTGAACGTGATTGTCAGGTTTTCAACCTCGGCGAATTTGGCGCGCAAACGAACTGGCATCCCGCGCTAAGGGGCGTTGGCTGCGTAGTTCATATGGCAGGGCGTGCACACGTCCTGACACAGGAGCCCAACGCGCTTGAACTCTTCCGAGAGGCCAATACGCGGGCGACGCTAAATTTGGCCTCGCAGGCGGCCGCCGAAGGTGTCAAACGGTTTATCTTCATCAGCTCAATTGGCGTAAACGGGGGGTATACCACCGATCTCCCTTTCTCTGAGTCGTCCGCGCCTACGCCTAACGCAGATTACGCAATCTCCAAGCAGGAGGCGGAAGTCGGGTTATTGCAACTCGCACAGACTACTGAGATGGACGTGGTGATCATTCGGCCGCCTTTAGTCTATGCCGCTCATGCCCCTGGGAACTTTCGCAGGCTGCTCAAGCTGGTTCATTCAGGCATTCCTTTGCCTTTTGGGCGAGTTAATAACAGCAGAAGCATGATTGCCTTGGAAAACCTGGTTGATTTCATCGCCTTTTGCATAGATCACCCAGCGGCGGCTAATCAGGTTTTCTTGGCATCAGATGGTGTTGACTTCTCTACGGGACAAATGGTCAGGCTTTTAGCCAAGGGCATGGGGCGAAAAGCGGCGCTAATCCCGGTTCCAGTGTCGGTGCTGCGGGTGTCTGCGAGACTATTGGGGAAGCAGGGGGTCTATACCCAATTGTGTGGGTCTTTGCAGATAGACGCATCCAAAGCCAAGCAATTGCTTGGCTGGACGCCGCCCCTGTCAGCTGAGGCTGCAATGATCAGGGCTGGGCAAGAGTTCAATAACCGCATCGTCGGTTCGTAAAGCGTTTGGAGTATTGAGTGATGGTTTGGCTGTTTTTTATTATTACGGGCGGCATTTCTCTGCTGCTGACAAGTGCTTTACGACGCTACGCGCTTGCTAAAAGCCTGATAGACGTGCCCAACGCGCGTAGTTCCCACACGGTTCCCACGCCTCGTGGTGGTGGCGTGGCGATCGTGTTGAGCTTTTTGTTCTTGTTGCCTGTTCTTGCGATATTTTCGCTTTTATCTTGGTCGTTTACCTGGGCGCTGTTAGGCGCTGGCGCCGGCATCGCAGTACTGGGTTTCCTGGATGATCATGGGCATATCGCAGCACGTTGGCGGCTTCTTGGGCATTTCAGTGCTGCCGTGTGGGCACTTTTCTGGTTAGGTGGAGCGCCCCCTTTGGCTGTAATGGGCACTACATTTGACATGGGTTGGTTTGGCATCGTGCTGGTCGCGCTCTATTTGGTCTGGATGCTCAACCTTTACAACTTCATGGATGGAATCGACGGATTAGCCAGCCTTGAAGCTATTTTTGTTTGCCTGAGTGCGGCGATGATCTATGCATTGCTGGGGCTTGGTTCTCTGGCCTGGGCGCCGTTGCTGTTGTCATTCGCGGTCGGCGGTTTTTTGTATTGGAACTTCCCCCCTGCGAAAATTTTCATGGGGGATGCAGGCAGTGGTTTTCTAGGTGTAACGCTGGGGATTTTTTCCGTGCAAGCGGCCTGGGTCTCTCCTTCACTCATTTGGGTGTGGGTGATCCTGATGGGTGTTTTTATAGTGGATGCCACCTTTACACTGATCAGGCGCCTGGTTCGGGGAGACAAAGTCTATGAAGCCCACCGAAGCCATGCCTATCAGTACGCATCCCGAAAGTATGGTCGTCACTTACCTGTTACGTTGACTGTCGGTCTGGTGAATCTGATCTGGCTGCTACCTATCGCGCTGTGTGTTGCCCTGCTTGGTCTGGATGGCTTACTGGGCGTGATAATTGCGTACATTCCGTTACTCATATTGGCCAGCATGTTTCATGCGGGCGCCGTCGAGAAAAACGAACCGGTGTAGTAAGTTGTCAGTGTATTCAGTCATTTCGTTTTTTTGTATTGCGGTGCTTGTTCGGAGGTAATTATGGATATGTTACGGACCTATTTGTTGGGCCTGCCTCGCCGGTATAAACGATTTATCCAAGTACTGACTGACGTCATACTGGTTTGGTTTGCACTCTGGATGGCGTTTCTGGTGCGTTTAGGGATAGACGACATGATCAATCCTATCCGTATGCACCTCTGGCTGTTTCTCTCCGCACCGCTGATCGCCATTCCCCTGTTTGTCCGTTTTGGTATGTACCGCGCCGTCATGCGTTATTTTGGTAATGATGCTTTGATTGCGATCATCAAGGCCGTGAGCCTTTCATCTTTGATATTGGCATTGGTGGTTTATTGGTACAGCAACCACCAGAACGTGGTGCCACGCTCGATTATTTTCAATTATTGGTGGCTCAGCCTTATCACCATCGGCGGCCTGCGCCTAGCAATGCGTCAGTACTTTTTAGGGGACTGGTTCACTGCGGCGCAACATGTCCCCTTCACCCGTCGCGATAACGGCTTGCCGAAAGTAGCCATCTACGGCGCTGGTGCTGCGGGTAACCAGTTGGTCGCGGCGCTGCGCATGGGGCGAGTGATGAGACCCGTCGCGTTTATCGATGACGACACGAGTATTTCTGATCGGGTTATCTCGGGACTTCAGGTCTACAAGCCCAAACATATTCAACGCATGATTGATATGACGGGGGCTGAGGAAATCCTGCTTGCGATTCCGTCCTCAAACCGAGGCAGACGCCGTGAAATTCTCGGTTTTCTTGAAGGATTCCCTCTTCATGTGCGAAGTGTTCCAGGTTTCATGGATCTCGCCAGTGGCCGGGTCAAGGTTGATGATATCCAAGAGGTTGACATTGCGGACTTGCTAGGGCGTGACGCGGTCCCTTCTCAGGCGGATTTACTGGAGCATTGCATTGCAGGGCAGAGCGTTTTGGTCACTGGCGCTGGCGGCTCTATCGGCTCTGAATTATGTCGGCAGATCTTATCTCTAACGCCCAAAACCCTGTTGCTGTTTGAACACAGTGAATTCAACCTTTACAGCATTCTTTCTGAACTCGAACAGCGGGTTTTGCGTGAGTCGTTGCCGGTCAAGGTCTTGCCAATTCTGGGCTCGGTTCGTAATCAGTCTAAGCTGATGGACGTCATGAAAACCTGGCACGTCGACACGGTCTACCATGCTGCGGCTTATAAGCATGTACCGATGGTTGAACACAATATTGCCGAAGGCGTGTTGAATAATGTCATTGGAACGCTTAACACTGCACAGGCTGCCCTGCAGGCTGGGGTTGCCAATTTCGTCCTGATTTCCACAGATAAAGCAGTACGCCCGACCAATGTGATGGGCAGTACCAAACGCTTGGCAGAGCTTACGTTGCAAGCGCTCAGTCGTGAGTTGGCCCCTGTTTTATTTGGTGACAGAGCCAACGTTTCACACGTCAACAAAACCCGTTTCACGATGGTTCGTTTCGGCAACGTACTGGGTTCGTCGGGCTCAGTCATTCCTCTGTTCCATAAGCAGATCAAATCCGGTGGTCCGTTGACGGTCACTCACCCGAAAATCACCCGATACTTTATGACCATCCCTGAAGCTGCGCAGCTGGTTATCCAGGCGGGTTCGATGGGGTTGGGCGGCGACGTATTTGTGTTGGATATGGGGGAACCGGTAAAGATCGTTGAACTGGCTGAAAAGATGATTCATCTATCAGGATTCAGTGTGCGCTCGGACAAAAATCTTCATGGCGACATCGCCATCGAATTCACCGGCCTACGCCCCGGTGAAAAGCTTTACGAAGAGTTACTGATCGGCGACAACGTTGTCGCTACACGACACCCCATGATCATGAGCGCCAACGAAGATCATTTATCCTGGGATGTGCTCAAAGACAAGCTGACGGAGCTGCTGGCCGCGGTGGAACAAGATGACTACACCCGCGTCCGCCAACTCCTGCGCGACACTGTAAGCGGCTACTCCCCTGACGGAGAAATCGTCGACTGGATCTACCAGCAACGTCGCTTGGAACCCTGATTTAACACTCTGTTACGCAAGCATTTTTGACGAATCCCCAACATCACCTAAGTTTGAAAAGCAGCTTCGGAAAAGCTGCTTTTCCCTCAACGATGTCAAGGAGCGTCACCCATGCAGAAAACCTACATTTCTTCGCTGATCTTCGCCTTCCTCACAACCCTCTCCGTCGCCGCCACCGCTGCGCCGTCCATCAAGCCAGAAGCCCCAACCCCTGTCACCGCGCAGATGACTCAGGTCGAGCAGTCCGCCAAGGTCAACCTGAACGCCGCCGACGCCGAGACCCTGCGTCGGGATCTGTTCGGCATTGGCGCGGCCAAAGCCAAGGCGATCATTGCCTACCGCGAAAGCAACGGTCCGTTCACGGCGGTGGATGAGTTGTTGGAAGTGAAGGGGATCGGCAAGGCGTTGCTGGAGAAGAACCGCGACAGGTTGGTGATCAACTAAACGTCCAAGAGGCCGGTCATTGATCGGCCTCTTTCTCCTGCAGATTTTGCGTTTTCAGGTTCTCCCGTACTACTTCCATGATCCGTCTTGCCAATTGTGGATCTTCAACACTTCTGGCCAAGACCAATGCGCCTACCAGTGTCGACATCATCATCAGACTTTCTGCGTCGCAACGTCCCGCGCCCAGTGCCGTTTCAATTTGCTTGAGCCTTGCGTCGAGCACGTGGTCGGTGGTTGCACTGGGTTGGCCTCTCAAGCCCAGTTCGGAAGACATCGTTGGCAACGGGCAGCCCTGGTCCGGTGAGGTCAGGTGCCATTCCGACAGGTAGCTGTCGATAAACGCGTCCAGCGGCCGTTCCTGGCTGAACAGCATGTCGCAATGGGCATCCAGGTCGGCCGCCGCAGCCTGTAGCGCTTTTTCCACCAGCTCTTTCTTGGACCTGAAGTGCGCGTAGAAGCCGCCATGGGTCAGGTTGAGCGCTTTCATCAGCGGCTGCAGGCCGGTGGCGTCGATGCCGTCACGGCGAAAGCGGGCTGACGCTTCCTTGATGATGCGTTGGTGGGTCTGGGCTTTGTGCTCTTGGGAATAACGCATAGGGCGGCCTCGGTGACAGGCTGGCATTTTAACCAACCTGAACTTTTTTACACGGTTGGCGAAGCTAAGGTGTTGGCATGAAAAGTGATTACCTCTACGCAAAAGATTGTTCAACAATCGTGAGGGAATGATGACTCCCAGTTTGTCTTTAGCCGACCAGATTGCCTTGGAGCTGCGCGCCGACATTATCGGCGGGCGGTTATTGCCAGGTATGGCATTGGTCGAGGTGGATCTGGTCCGGGCCTACAGTGCGTCGCGTAACACCATTCGCGAAGCCCTGCACCGTTTGGGTCAGGAAGGGCTGACCCGTTACGTGCGCAACAAGGGTGTGATGGTCCGGCGACTGCAGCGGGAGGAGGTTCGCGACCTGTTTGTCGTGCGCCGCACCCTCGAATTGCAGGCCATCGCCGACAGCAGCGCGTTGACGGATGAACAATCTGAACGCATGCAAAACGCCATCGACGCCACCACCCTGGCCCGTGAGCGCGAAGACTGGCGCGCCGTGGCCACCCACAGTTTGTTGTTCCATCAGCACATTGTCGGGTTGATGCGCAGCCCGTTGTTCGATGAGTTTTTCGCCCAGGTCATCGCCCAATTACGCTTGGTGTTTTGCGCGGCGCTCGATGAGCAGCGATTCCAGTCGCCCTGGCTGGAACGTGACCGCGAGATTTACACGTTACTGGTCCAGCCGAATAAAGCCGCGGCAGGGGAGGCGATGAGCCTGTACCTGGAGGATTCCGAACGCATCTCGTTGGCTCTTTTTACCCACCCCTGATTGAGGATCTGCATCATGTATAAAGACTATCCGGCCGCTTATCAGGTCAGCAAAGGCTCGGCGTTGCAGGTCGATACGGCGTTTTACGAGCGTATTCGTGACCGGGCGGATCAGCGCACGTTGATCGAACAGTTTGAAGTGCCGATTCGCACTGGAAGGGCGTGGAAGGTGCCGGCCGGGCATGTGTTTCGTGTCACCACGCCGGTGGGGCCGCAGGTGGGTGACTTTAACGTATGGAATGCCAATGACCCTCGTGAACGTCTTTGGGCGGCGCGCACCCGCCAATTGCAGGGCGCTCATGTCAGCACCCATGACCGCTTGTGGTCGAACCTGCCGTTTTTGCGGCCTTTGGTTACGATCACTGATGACAGCCTGGCCGGTTACGGTATCGACGAGCACGGCGGGCGCTTGCATGACTTGCTTGGCACGCGTTGCGACCCTTACGTGAACCGCATGCTGACGGGTGAGGATTTCCATCACCACTGCCACTCCAACTTGACGCGTGCGGTGTTGCCCCACGGTCTGACGGAATTCGACGTGCATGACGTGTTGAATATTTTCCAGTGCACCGGTCTCAATCACGACGACATGTATTTCATGAAGGCGTGTCCTGCACAGAAGGGCGATTACCTGGAGTTTTTTGCCGAAATTGATTTGCTGTGTGCGCTGTCGACCTGCCCGGGTGGGGATTTATCACTGCCGATGTGGGGCCCGGATGCGCAGGATCCACTGACGGTGTGCCGTCCGCTGGGTGTCGAGATCTATCAGTTGGAGGATGAGTTACTGAATGGCTGGAGCCAGCCAGAGCGTGCTGCCTACAAGGGGCAGCACGGGTTGCAGATTGCCAAGGCGGATTGGGAGTAATCGATCCTAGCGATCCTGTGAATCCTTGGCATCCGCCTGGGCGTTGCGTTCGGCCACGCGTTTGCGTTGCTCGTCGGTGAGCTCCACTTTGTTGGCGCTGTCTCGCAGCATCATCAGCCCCCCGACGATCGACCCGATCGCGACCACCATAATCAACCACGCATACCACGGCATAAGGCTCTCCTTGAGGCAGATTGCCGTGGGAGAATTTTCCCACGGCAATAGCTGCTTTGAGTAACGGGCTTTCTGAGTAGTTCAGTGTAGGCCCGTTCTGCCTCGTAAACCTTAGAGCCCGGTCAACATTGCATCTGCCGGCGCATCGGCACGGTCTTGCGCGGTCAGTTGGAAGTAGATGAAACCCACTGCCATAAAACCCAGGAAGATCAACCCAATCAGCGTGTTGAACCACGCCATGGCCACCAGGCACACCACCGCCAATACCAACGCAATGCCTGGCACGATCGGATAACCCGGCGCGCGGAAGGTGCGTTCCAGCAGCGGTTCGGTCTTACGCAATTTGAACAGGCTGAGCATGCTCATGATGT
Organism: Pseudomonas sp. LG1E9; assembly: GCF_003290225.1. Taxonomy (NCBI): domain Bacteria; kingdom Pseudomonadati; phylum Pseudomonadota; class Gammaproteobacteria; order Pseudomonadales; family Pseudomonadaceae; genus Pseudomonas; species Pseudomonas sp. LG1E9. The sequence goes on from NZ_CP029983.1 coordinate 2,544,723, forward strand.
ACATGACGATCGCGCCGAACACTGCCATGGTGATCATCGCTGCAGTCAGGGTCATGCCGCCTAGGTTGATCAGGCCGTCGCTGTAGATAGCGGCGATGCCGACCACGCCGCCGGCGATGATGGCCCGGTGTGGTGTCTGAAAACGCGACAGTTTGGCGAGGAATGACGGCAGGTAGCCGGCGCGGGCCAAGGCGAAGAATTGGCGCGAGTAGCCCAGGATAATGCCGTGGAAGCTCGCCACCAGGCCGAACAGGCCGATCCACACCAGCATGTGCAACCAGCCGGAGCTTTCGCCGACCACTGTTTTCATGGCCTGTGGCAACGGGTCGTTGATGTTCGACAGGGTGCGCCAATCGCCCACGCCACCCGCGAAGAACATCACGCCCATGGCCAGGATCACCAGGGTCAGGATGCCGCTGATATAGGCCTTTGGAATCGTGCGCTTCGGATCTTTCGCTTCTTCAGCCGCCATGGCTGCGCCTTCGATGGCGAGGAAGAACCAGATGGCGAAGGGAATCGCGGCAAACATGCCCGCAATTGCCGGAGCGCCAAACGTGTCGGAACCCGCCCACCCGTTCAGGGCGAAGTTACTGAAGCTGAAGGCCGGCGCAACCACGCCCATAAACACCAGCAACTCGGCGACAGCGAGCACGCACACCACCAGTTCAAAGGTCGCGGCGAGCTTCACGCCAAGGATGTTCAAGCCCATGAACACAATGTATGCACCGACGGCCGCGTGTTTGGGGTCCAGCGCTGGAAACTGCACATTCAGATAAGCGCCGATGGCCAAGGCAATGGCAGGTGGCGCGAAGACAAATTCGATCAGTGTGGCAAGGCCGGCGATCAAACCGCCTTTCTCTCCAAACGCCCGACGGCTGTAGGCAAATGGCCCGCCAGCATGGGGAATTGCGGTGGTCAGCTCGGTGAAACTGAAGATAAAGCAGGTGTACATCGCGGCGACCATCAACGAGGTCACCAGAAAGCCCAAGGTCCCGGCCACGCCCCAGCCATAGCTCCAGCCGAAGTATTCCCCGGAGATCACCAGCCCGACGGCAATGCCCCATAAATGCAGGGTGCCTAGGGTGGGTTTGAGTTGTGTGTTCATTGTGTTGCTCCCTGAACGGTTTGGAATGATTCAAGGTGTTGCAGCGGCCATGCCAGCCTGAGAATCATTGTCGTAAAGGCGCGCAACTGTCGTCTGGGGGACGGTTTGGCGTTTGAAACTTTGCCTTGTTGCACCAGATAAGTGCGGGGGGGACTGTGCCGACGCTATCGGGGGCAAGCCCCCTCCCACATTTTTACCGGTATATGCAGGGCCAAGTGTGGGAGGGGGCTTGCCCCCGATGAGGCCCTCCCAGCCACTGCAAATCCCTCTGTAAACCCCGTATAAACCCACTCTTTACGCCGTCTTTACGCCCCGCCTGCACCCTCGCTCTCGTTCCTTTACACCACTCCTGCGGACAATTGCCCCACACGCGGCACTCGCCGCTGAACGGAGAGACTTCCATGAGCGTTCTGGACGGGGTGTCACTGCTATTGGCCGTGGCGCTGTTCATTTATCTGCTGGTTGCGCTGCTACGCGCGGATCGGAACTAGGAGCTGGCCATGCACAGTTATGACTATTGGCTGATCATTGCCTTCTTTGCCGTGGTACTGGTGCCAGCCCCCTTCCTGGGGCGGTTCTACTACAAGGTGATGGAGGGCCAGCGCACGTGGCTGACTCCGGTCCTGGGGCCTGTCGAAAAAGCCTGTTATCGCCTGTCGGGTGTCGACGCGCAGCAGGAGCAGAGCTGGCAGAAATACATGCTGGCCTTGCTCGCATTCAACCTCGCGGGTTTTCTGCTGCTTTTCGCGATCCTGGTGTTCCAGGACTATCTCCCACTCAACCCGCAGAAATTGCCGGGGCAAGAGTGGACGCTGGCCTTCAACACCGCGGTCAGTTTCATGACCAATACCAACTGGCAGTCCTACAGCGGCGAGGCGTCACTGAGCTACCTCAGCCAGATGGCCGGCCTGACCGTGCAGAACTTCGTCAGTGCGGCGACCGGTCTGGCAGTCCTGGTCGCTCTGTGCCGTGGGATCGGTCGCAAGTCGGCCCAGACATTGGGTAACTTCTGGGTTGATATGACCCGCGCTACCCTCTACGGCCTGTTGCCGCTGTGCCTGGTGCTGGCGTTGTTCCTGGTGTGGCAGGGCGTGCCACAGACTTTCGCCCATTACGTCGATGCCGTGACGCTGCAAGGCGTGGATCAGGTCATCCCCCTCGGCCCGGCGGCCAGTCAGATTGCGATCAAGCAACTGGGCACCAACGGTGGCGGCTTCTTTGGGGTCAACTCGGCGCATCCGTTTGAAGATCCGACCGCGTGGGCCAACCTGTTTGAGGTGGCGTCCATCATTCTGATCCCGGTGGCGCTGGTCTTCACCTTCGGTCACTACGTCAAAGACCTGCGCCAGAGCCGCGCGATCCTTGGCTGCATGCTGGCGCTGTTCCTGATCGGCGGCGCGACGTCTCTCTGGTCCGAATACCAGCCCAATCCGACCCTGAACAACCCGGCCGTGGAGCAGACCGCACCGCTGGAAGGCAAGGAAACGCGCTTCGGTACCACCGGCACGGTGCTGTGGTCGGTGACCACTACCGCGGCGTCCAACGGTTCGGTCAACGGCATGCAGGACAGTCTCAGCCCCCTCAGCGGGATGGTGGCGCTGGTCAACATGATGGTCGGTGAGGTTATCTTCGGCGGCGTTGGCGCCGGCATGTACGGCATGTTGCTCAACGTGTTGATCGCGGTGTTCCTCGCCGGTTTGATGATCGGTCGCACCCCGGAATACCTCGGCAAGAAGCTACAGGCCAAGGAAGTGAAACTGCTCGTCGTGACCTTGTTGGTGATGCCGGTTGGCGTGCTCGTGCTCGGTGCCATTGCCGCCAGCCTGCCAGGTCCGGCCGGCGCCATCAGCAACCCGGGCCCCCACGGTTTCAGCCAGTTGCTCTACGCGTATACATCGGCCAGTGCCAACAACGGCTCGGCGTTTGCTGGCTTCAGCGCCAACACGCCGTTCCATAACCTGATGCTCGGCCTGGGCATGTTGATCGGCCGCTTTGGCTACATCCTCCCGGTACTGGCCCTGGCCGGCAGTCTGGCGATGAAAAAGAGCGCACCGATTGGCCAGAACAGCTTCCCCACCCACGGCCCGCTGTTCGTGACCCTGTTGACCGTCACCATCTTGCTGGTAGGGGGCCTGACTTTCCTGCCGACGCTGGCGCTGGGTCCTATCGCCGAACACTTGAGCATGGGCTTCTGAGAAGGGATATGAACATGAATATGCCTGCAAAAAACGCGGCCCCGGTCAAACCCCAGGAGCCTGCCAAAACCGCCATCTCTGCTCTGTGGCGCCCGGCGCTGGTCCAGGCGTTCGTCAAGCTTGACCCGCGCCAGCTGAAGCGCTCGCCGGTGATGCTGGTGGTCGAATTGACTGCGATCCTCACCACGGTGCTGTGCTTCGTGCCCGACACCACCGTGCCGACTTTCGTTGCCGTGCAGATCGCCGTGTGGCTGTGGTTCACCGTGCTGTTTGCCAACTTCGCCGAAGCCTTGGCCGAAGGGCGCGGCAAGGCGCGCGCCGACAGCCTCAAGGCCGGTAGCGAAGGCCTCAGCGCACGGCGCAAGGAAGCCGATGGCAGCTTCAAGGTCGTGCCCGCCACCAGCCTGCGCAAAGGCGACGTGGTGCGCGTTGCCGCCGGGGAGATGATCCCCGGTGACGGCGAGGTGATCGAAGGCATCGCGGCGGTGAACGAAGCGGCGATCACTGGCGAATCCGCTCCGGTGATCCGCGAGTCCGGCGGCGACCGCTCGGCAGTCACCGGTAATACGCGGCTGGTCTCGGACTGGCTGCTGATCCGCATCACCGCCAACCCCGGCGAGTCGACCCTGGACCGCATGATCGCGTTGGTGGAAGGCGCCAAGCGCCAGAAGACTCCCAATGAAGTTGCGCTGGATATCCTGCTGATCGGCCTGACGCTGATCTTCCTGTTGGTGGTCGTGACGCTGCAGCCGTTCGCCCACTTCGCCAATGGCAGCTTGCCTTTGGTGTTTCTGGTCGCACTGCTGGTGACGCTGATTCCTACGACCATTGGCGGCTTGTTGTCGGCCATCGGCATCGCCGGCATGGACCGCCTGGTACGCCTCAATGTGATCGCCAAGTCCGGCCGTGCCGTGGAAGCCGCGGGTGACGTGCATGTGTTGCTGCTGGACAAGACCGGCACCATCACCTTTGGTAATCGCCGCTGTGCAGCGGTGGTCGCGGCGCCTGGCGTCAGCGGCCGCGAGGTGGCCGAAGGCGCGCTGTTTGCGTCCCTGGCGGACGACACGGCGGAAGGCAAATCCATCGTTGAATACCTGCGCGCCTTGCACCCTCAGGCCGAGCCTGCGCCGGACGAGTTGACCGCCGTGCCGTTCAGCGCCGAAACCCGGCTATCCGGCGTTGACTGCCAAGGCCGCGTGTATCGCAAAGGCGCAGTGGATTCACTGCTGGCATTTATCGGCCAGCAGCGCCTTGACCTTGCACCTGCGTTGTCGCGGGAAATCGACAAGATCGCCCAAAGCGGCGGCACCCCGTTGCTGGTGTGCGCCGATGGCAAGTTGCTCGGTGCGATTCATCTTAAGGACGTGGTCAAGCCCGGCATCCGCGAACGTTTCGCCGAGTTGCGCAAACTGGGCATCCGCACCGTGATGGTTACCGGCGACAACCCGCTGACGGCTGCTGCGATTGCCGCTGAGGCGGGCGTGGATGATGTGCTGGCCGAAGCCACGCCAGAGAAAAAACTTGCACGTATACGTCATGAGCAGAACGACGGTCGTCTGGTGGCCATGTGCGGCGACGGCGCCAACGATGCACCGGCACTGGCCCAGGCCGACGTGGGCATGGCCATGAACGACGGCACCCAGGCAGCGCGTGAAGCCGCCAACATGGTCGACCTCGACAGCGACCCCACCAAGCTGCTGGATGTGGTGCAGATCGGCAAGGAATTGCTGGTGACCCGTGGCGCGCTGACCACCTTTTCCATCGCCAACGACGTGGCCAAATACTTCGCGATTCTGCCTGCGCTGTTCGCCTCGATCTATCCGCAACTGGGTGTGCTCAACGTCATGCACCTGCAGAGTCCGCAGAGCGCGATTCTGTCGGCCATTGTGTTTAACGCGCTGATTATCGTGGTGTTGATCCCGCTGGCATTGCGCGGTGTACGCGTACAGGCGGCGAGTGCAGCGGCGTTGCTGCGGCGCAACCTGTTGATCTATGGCGTGGGTGGGTTGCTGGTGCCATTCGTGGGCATCAAGGCCATCGACATGCTGCTGACCGCGCTGCACCTGGTTTGAACTGGCTACCTTGGTTTGCCGATTTATTGAGGATTTGACTATGACTAACATGATCCGCCCGGCCCTGAGCCTGCTGGTCCTCATGACCCTGATCACCGGTGTGGCCTACCCACTGGTGGTCACCGGCGTGGCGCAAGTGGCCTTCCCCGACCAGGCCAACGGCAGCCTGGTGCGCGACGCCGATGGCAAGGTGCGCGGCTCCAGCCTGATCGCCCAGGATTTTACCGGTGACAGCTGGTTCCACCCGCGCCCATCGGCGGGTGCTTTTGCGACCGTGTCGAGCAGCGCCAGTAACCTCGGCCCGAGTAACCCAGCGTTGGCTACCCGTGTATTCGATGACGCGAATAAACAGCGGGTGCCCAGTCAGGGGCCGGTGCCGTTGGCCTCGCTGACTACCTCTGGCAGCGGTCTTGATCCACACTTGCCACCTCAGGCGATTGCCTATCAACTGGCGCGAGTGGCGGCGGCGCGGAATGTGCCGGTGTCGACCTTGCAACGGCTGCTGGATGAGCACATCGAAAGCCCGTTGGTGGGGCCGCCGGTAGTGAATGTGCTGGCGCTGAACATGGCCCTGGAAAAGTTGTAGGCATTAAGACCACCATCGGGGGCAAGCCCCCTCCCACAGGGAAATGCATTCCAAATGTGGGAGGGGGCTTGCCCCCGATGGAGCCCTGAAAAACTTTATACAAACACCTGAAGGAACCCCCACGCATGAGCGACTCCGGCCGCGCCGATGCCCTGCTCGCCGATCTTCCCCGCAACGGCCGTGGCCGGCTCAAAGTTTTCCTCGGCGCCGCACCGGGCGTGGGCAAGACCTACGCCATGCTGCAGGCCGCCCACACCCAACTGCGCCAGGGCGTCAAGTTGGTCGCCGGCGTGGTGGAAACCCATGGCCGCGCCGAGACCGAAGCCTTGCTCAGCGGCCTGCCACAGCAACCGTTGCTGCGCAGCGAATACCGCGGCGTGATGCTCGAAGAAATGGACCTCGACGGCCTGCTCGCCACCAAACCCAAGTTGGTGCTGGTGGACGAACTGGCCCACAGCAACGCCCCGGGCAGCCGTCATGAGAAGCGCTGGCAAGACATTCAGGAACTGCTTGCCGCCGGCATCAACGTGTTTACCACGGTCAACGTCCAGCATCTGGAAAGCCTTAATGACCAAGTGCGCGGCATTACCGGCGTGCACGTGCGTGAAACTCTGCCCGACTGGGTGCTGCAAGAGGCCGACGAACTGCTGCTGATCGACCTGCCATCCCGCGAGCTGCTGGAGCGTCTGCGCGACGGCAAAGTCTACGTGCCGGAACAGGCCCGAGCGGCCATCGATGCGTTTTTCACCCAGACCAACCTGATGGCCCTGCGCGAGCTGGCGATGCAGACCGCTGCCGCCCATGTAGACGACGACTTGGCCCAGGGCTATCGCCAGCTTGGTCAGGCGGCACCGGCGGTGCGCGGTCGTTTGCTGGTGGGCGTGGACGGTGATGCCCAGGCTGAACGCCTGGTACGGCATGCGAGTCGGGTGGCACAGCGTCGGCACTTGCCGTGGAGCCTGGTGCATGTCGATAACGGCCGCGCACGGGATGAACAGTCGCGTCTGCGCCTGCAAAACGCCCAGCAATTGGCCGAGCGTCTCGGCGGCGAAGTCGTGTTGCTACGGGCGGGGGAGGTGGCCAAAACGTTGATCCAGCACGCCGCCGAACGCCGCGCCAGCCTGGTGTTGGTCGGGCAATCGCGGATGCGCTGGCGCCGTCGCCTGTTTGGGGGCGGCCTGGCGGCGCGTCTGTTACGCAATGCGCGGGGTCTGGAAATCAACGTGCTCGACAGCGACGACATTCCCACACCGCCGCGTATGCCGCAGGTGCGCGGGCTGGTGTGGTTCGATTACGCCTTGGCGGTGTTCGCAACGCTGGTGGCTGCGGGCGTGGCCTGGGCGGTGTCCAGTGTGTTGCCGTTGCCGAATATCTCTTTGGTGTTCCTCGCCGCCGTCTTGCTGGTGGCGGTGCGCAGTAGCCTGGGGCCATCCCTGGTGTGCGCGGCGTTGTCATTTCTGACCTACGACTTCCTGTTTATTCCGCCGAATTTTTCCTTCTCCATCCAGCGCGAAGAAGATGTGCTGACCCTGCTGTTCTTCCTGCTGATGGCGGCGCTCACCGGCAACCTCGCGGCGCGCCAGCGTCGACAATTGCAGGCATTGCGCGACACTCAGGAAGAAACCAGCGAGCTGCTCGACCTGTCACGCAAACTCACGGCCGCCACCGATCGCCAAGCGGTGGTCAGCGCGGCGGCCCATCACCTGGAAGGCTGGAGCGATCTGGACCTGTGCCTGGTCAATCGCGACGGTCAGGGCGGCTGGAAGGTCGAGACCGGCGGCCCGCTGACCCTCAGCGAAGCCGAACGCGCCGCGGCCGACTGGGCCTGGCAACATGACCAGCCCGCTGGCATGGGCACTGGCACCTTGCCGTTTGGGCGTTGGTGGTGGTGGCCATTGTCGGGCGAGGAAGGTCCGCTGGGCTTGCTGGGTGTCAGTGCCAAACCGGGCCAGGCGTTGAGTGGTCAACGCCGCCGCCTGCTCACCGCGTTGAGCCAGCCACTGGCCCAGGCCCTGGCCCGTGCGCAGTTGGCGCAGGAGCTTGAATCCGCACGTCTGCACGGCGAAACCGAGCAACTGCGCAGCGCCTTGCTCGCGTCGGTGTCCCATGATCTGCGCACGCCGCTGACGTCCATGCGCGGCAGTATCGACAGCCTGTTGGCGTTGGGTGAAGCCATCCCCTTGGAGGACCGTCGCGAATTACTCGAAGGCACGCGCGATGAAGCCGAGCGCCTCGATCGTTATATCCAGAACCTGCTGGACATGACGCGCCTGGGCCATGGCGCGCTCAAACTTGCGCGGGATTGGGTGTCGCCGGGCGATATCGTCGGCAGTGCCCTCGGCCGTTTGCGTGCGGTGCTGGCGCCGTTGCAGGTGAGCACCGAGGTGCCGCCTGAGCTGCCATTGCTGTATGTGCATGCGGCCTTGATCGAGCAGGCGCTGGTCAATGTGCTGGAGAACGCCGCACGCTTTTCACCTCTTCAGGGACGCTTGCAATTGAGTGCCGGCGTGTCGGATAACCAACTGTTTTTCGCGGTGGCCGATGAGGGGCCGGGTATTCCCGAAGACGAGCGTGCGAAAATTTTCGATATGTTCTACACCGCCGCACGCGGTGATCGGGGCGGGCAGGGCACCGGCCTCGGCTTGGCGATCTGCCAGGGCATGGTCGGGGCGCACGGAGGGCATATCCGCGTGGCCGATGGCATTGAAGGGCGCGGCACCTGCATCACCTTGTTTTTGCCATTGCCGACACAGCCTGGCCTGGAGCCTGAGTCGTGAGCTACCCTCTTTTCTCCACGGATTTTGATGGAACACCATGAGCCAGACCGCGACGATTTTGGTCATTGATGACGAACCACAGATCCGCAAGTTCTTGCGCATCAGCCTGGCCTCCCAGGGCTACAAAGTGATCGAGGCCGGTACCGGTAACGAAGGCCTGGCCCAGGCGGCATTGAGCAAGCCGGACTTGCTGGTGCTCGACCTCGGCCTGCCGGACATGGACGGCCAGCAGGTGCTGCGGGAGTTTCGTGAGTGGTCGACGGTGCCGGTATTGGTGCTGTCGGTGCGCGCCAGCGAAGGGCAAAAGGTCGAAGCCCTCGACGGTGGCGCCAATGACTATGTGACCAAACCTTTTGGTATCCAGGAATTTCTCGCCAGGGTTCGCGCGCTTTTGCGCCAGGCACCTGCAGGCGAAGCGCAGGAAGCAGCATTGAGTTTCGGCCCGCTGACGGTCGATCTGGCCTATCGCCGCGTACTGCTGGACGGCGCTGAAGTGGCGCTGACCCGTAAGGAATATGCCGTGCTGGCGCAGTTGGCACGGCATCCAGGGCGGGTGATTACTCAGCAGCAACTGCTCAAGGATATCTGGGGGCCGACCCATACCGAGGACAGTCACTATCTGAGGATTGTGGTGGGCCATCTGCGCCAGAAACTGGCGGATGATCCGACTCAGCCACGTTTTATCGTGACCGAGGCGGGGGTGGGGTATCGGTTGTTGGGGGCTTGAGCCTGAAGAGGTTTGTTATCTGATCCATCGCCATCGCGGGCAACAGCGAAGTACTCAGGACTGCTCACTCTCATAGCGGTCCAACGTGTCACTGGCTATTTCCCGGCCCAACGCGATCAACTCCGGCGCCTTGTAGAACTCGAAAAACCGGCACACCCGCTTCGGCACGTTGATCAACACGTCCGGCGGATAGCCTGCAATCTTGTACTGGGCCAATGACGTCTGCATCACCTCGAAACTCTGGTTGATCAGGTCCAGCAACGACGCTGGCCCCACATTATCGATGATGAACGATCCAGTGGCGGACTTCGGTGCGCCGGGTTTTTCCGGTGCGGCGGCGGGTTGTTGGGACTCGGGTTCAGCCGAATCCAGCCACGGGTTGATCTCGGCCGCCTGGGCCTGCAAGGCCTCCTGCTCCAGCTTCATCAACTGCTCGGCCTGCTTGCGGCGAAACGGCAAGTGCGAGCCCAGTGATTTCGCCAGGCTGTTGAAGCGGCTCTTGAAGGCCGGCGGCCGCTGGATCACCGGCAAGTGGTAGTGCTTCTGGTTGGTGGCGTTGAGGTTGACTGCGATGATCAAGTCGCAATGGCTCGACACCACCGGCACGATGGGCAGCGGGTTGAGCAGGCCGCCGTCCACCAGCATGCGGTTGCCTTGCATCACGGGGGTGAACAGGCTGGGAATTGCCGCCGAGGCGCGCATGGCCTGGTGCAGGCAGCCTTCCTGGAACCAGATTTCCTGCTGGTTGGTGAGGTCGGTGGCCACGGCTGTGTAGGGGATGCGCAGCTCTTCGATATTGATCTCGCCGACGATCTTGCGGATCTGGCCGAAGACCTTCTCGCCACGAATTGCACCGAGGCGAAAACTCACGTCCACCAGGCGCAGCACGTCGAGGTAGTCAAGGCTTTCAATCCAGTTTCGATACTCGTCCAGCTTGCCTGCCGCATAGATTCCACCCACCACCGCGCCCATGGAGCAGCCGGCAATACAGGCAATGTCATAGCCGCGTCGTTCGATTTCTTCGATCACTCCGATATGGGCATAACCCCGGGCTCCGCCCGAGCCCAGCACCAAGGCAACACGTTTTTTCATGGTCCATATCCTTTGATCGGCAGGTAGCCACAATGCACCCATTGAGGGGGCGGCTTCAATCTTCGCTAAGCGGCGTAATATTTTTCCAGAGTAGCGACTAGGCTCGGGTATGCTCTGGCAATAGGTACTATCGATTTCAGGCTAAGGACAAGGCACTTTTTGTTGTAGGTAACGTCTACAACCGTACGACTGTTTTTCTTTATTTTGAGGTGTCATCGATGAAAGCCTGGATGTGTGTGCCTGTGATTCTGTTGGCCCTGGCCGGTTGTGCCGGCAAAACCGCTTACCGCGACAGTTGCGGTGCGCAATTGGACGCTGCCTGGAAAGAGCTCGACCTGGCCAAGGCCGAAGGCTTCGCCGGTACCGTCAGCTATTCCAAGGCGTTGTCCCTGTTGACCGGTGCCAAGACTCAGCAGCAGTTTGAAGCGTTTGAAGGCTGCTCCAACAAGGCTGAAAAGGCACGGTTCTATATTCGTGAGTCGCGCGCCGGGCGTTGAGCCGTCGGCAGATAGTAGGATTTTTCATCAAGAAGTGAGGGCAGGATGTCAGCGTTGGTCGATCAGTTAGTCGCTCAGGTCATTGGCCTGGAAGTAGGGTTACTGAGCTGCCAGGCTCGCCTCGCTGCCGTCACCGACGACGAAGCGCTGCATGACTTGCGCACCACGGTGCGGCGCCTTCGTAGTCTGTTGCGGCCCTTACGCGGGCTGCCGGGCGTCGAACAGCTTGAGCTGGCCGCCAGCAGTGTCGGCCAATTGACCACCCCACTGCGTGATCGTGAGGTGCTGGCCGCCTATCTGCACCAGCATGGTCATCACGACGCGGCGGATCGGCGTCTGCGCCTGCAGCCCGATGCTTATCGCCAGGTAGCGCAAAGTCCGGAGTTGGCGCACTTGCTGCAGATTCTGGATGCCTTCCCACGCTTTATTCGCGCCTCCCAGCATCAGAAATTGCTCAAGGGCGTGCGCTCGCGGATCGAGAAGCGCCTGGCCAAGCAATGGCATACCCTCGGTGAAGCCCTCAAGGATCCTGGCCATGATCGCCACCGTCTGCGGCTGTTGATCAAGCGCGTGCGTTATGCCGCCGAGGCCTATCCCGAATTGGACAAGTTGCCCGCCAACGCCATGTCGCGCCTGAAGAAAGCCCAAGGTGCCCTGGGCGATTGGCACGACTGCTGGCAGTGGCTGGCCCAAGCTGAACACCAGGCCGATCTGCAACCTTGTGTGGCGGTATGGCACAAAACCATGGCCAAAGCCGAGGGGCAGGCGGATCGGGTGCTGGATAAACTCAGCTCCGATTGTTTCTGAATCGGTCCGGCTTTTGGCCGGAATAGGCGCTGTACCTCACCCCCACGATGGTTAAGATCCCTCATCTGTTTCCTTTGACCTGAGGTTGCCATGCGCTTTAGTGACTTGCTCGACGCTGCCCGTAGCCACCCGCTGGATGTCACCATTCCTGCTGAATGGGCACAAGGTCGCGCGACGTTCGGCGGCCTGGTTGCCGCTTTGCAATACGAAGCCCTGCGCGCCCAGGTGCCTGCGGATCGACCGTTGCGCTCGTTGGCAATCACCTTCGTTGGCCCGGTGGCGCCCGACGTCCCTGCCAGCTATCAAGTCGAAGTGTTGCGCGAAGGCAAGGCGGTCAGCCAATTGCTCGGCCGGGTCATGCAGAACGGTGAAGTGGCGACGCTGGTACAGGCCAGCTTCGGCGCTTCCCGTGAATCAGTCATTGATGTGGCAAGCGAAGCACCGCCAGCGTTCAAACACTGGGACGAGTGCCAGGAGTTGCCCTATATCAAGGGCGTCACGCCTGAATTCATGCGGCACCTGGCAATGCGCTGGAGCGTCGGCGGCCTGCCATTCACCGGCAATAAGTCTCGCGACATGGGCGGCTGGGTTCGCTTGCGTGGGGATGTGAAAGAAGAGCCGCTGACCGAAGCGCATATCCTCGCCCTGGTCGACGCCTGGCCACCGGCCTTGCTCCCGCATCTGAACAAACCGGCTCCGGGCAGCACCCTGACCTGGACCATCGAGTTCATCCAACCATTGCAGGATCTGACAACCCTCGATTGGTGCCAGTACTACGTCAACATCGAACACGCCCGCGACGGCTACGGCCACGCTGCCGCAGCGCTGTGGAGCCCCTCCGGCGAGTTGATCGCGATCAGCCGCCAGACCGTTGTAGTGTTCGCCTGAGCATCAGTGCCGATGGCGCTGCCGCCAGGCGCGCCACCAGCCACCGCTCAACACAAAGCGCGGAAAGGTCACGAACTGCTCGACCACCAGGCGTTGCACTGCATCGTTGCGATCACTGAAAGGCTCGCTGGCCTGGGCTTCCAGACTATGACCATGACGCTGCAAACCCAGGCCGGCCAGGATGCCCACCACGCCAATGGCGAAACTGGCCAGGCTCAGGCTGAACACCCCGGAAACGATCAACAGAAACCCGACGATAAACAGTGGCACGGCGATCAGGTGCAAGGCCAGGTTGGTGGGGTGCTGGTGATTCTGCGGGTAGTTACGCCATTGCCAGGCGGGGAGATTGGGGTGCCGTTTGCCCATGATGGTGAGTCCTCTGTCCGTTGAAATAACTTGGATGGAGTTTAGGCGGGGGTGGGCGGGTGGGCGAATTGGGGCTGGCTATAGAGCTCATAGTTTCTGTTATCTAAAACATTTAACCCCCCCCCAAAAAAATCCATTCTAGATAACTTAAGGTGACCAGCTATGATCTCCTGGTTCGGGACAATTTATATAAACTGACGGCCCATCCATAGACAACCATTTTGCTTTGAATTCAATAGAGGTATTTTCTGATTTTGCGTTGAAAAGATAGTGCTCATTTTCTCGCGTAATTTTTGCAATGAAAATTTCTCGGCGAGGAAGATTGATTATCTGCAGGTTACTTATTCCGTGACAGGTCAGTCCAATTCTGCATGTGTTGTATCCTTTGTCCTGCAATTTTGGAGGTAAGAAATCTGGAAAGTCTGGTATGTCAAAGCCAATGCCGAGAGAGGGTTGGTCGTTTTCTATCGTCAGCGAGTGTATATAAATTTCGCGAATTTCAATTGGTTGACTGAACAATTTATTAAAAAATATGGTTCCTTCAAGATCATTCCAATGTTTCATTTTTTACCCTTAAATGTGTAGTGGTCTTTTGTTCCCGGGACTTTGCCGGTCCGCGGTGTATCAAATGGGCGTAGGTTGAAATGAGAGCCTTGATCGCCTGCTCCGTCTTGCGCGCCGAAATTATGCCCCGCTGAATGGTCTTGTATTAATACTTTGGAGCCATCGGCTCTCGTATATTGGTAGACCCTTGTCTGAATTGGTTTTCCTGAGCTATCTAAAATTGCTTTTTCATTTATATCCGACATTTTCACGATTTTGTATTGCTTTTTTACGCCAGAACGCGCGTTGGTAAATACATCAGGTTGTTGCGACATCGGTATGTTGGCGTCCCTTTTTGCTGCGCGGAATGCTCCTTTACGAGATACATCAGGTGCGTCAGGTTCAGCAGGTATCGCGCAGGTTGGATTTTTCTTTACTACGCCAGTGCAGCTGGCATTCAGTCCCAGCGGATCCACCCACCCCGTAGGATTGGGCACGTATTGGTACGCGTTAATCCCGCCCGCCAACTTCACCGGGTCAGGTGTCAGGTAACGCCCAATATCTGGATTGTAGTAGCGATGACGGTTGTAGTGCAGCCCGCTTTCCGGGTCGAAGTACTGACCCTGAAAGCGCAGCGGGTTGTCGATTTTATCTTTGTCGAGGCGACTGAACTGGCCGTAGGCGCGGTAATTCGCGGACCAGACGATTTCGCCGTCGGGGTCGGTGAGTTCCTGTGGCGTGCCGAGATGGTCGAGTTGGTAGTGGTAGGGCTGGGTGTCGGTTGGACCGGATCCTTCCAGTAGTGCCAAAGGGCGAAAGCTGTCGGGTTCGTAAAGGTAGCTGCGGTGGCGGTCTGCATGGTGTTCGGCAATCAGCTTGTCGCCTTGCCAGAAGAACTCCGTGGTTAAACCGTCGACAGTCTTACTGATACGCCGTCCAAACGGGTCGTAGCGGTAGCTGGCGGTTTGCCCGTTGGGTTGTGTAATGCCGATCAGCCGGTGCTGGCAGTCGTAGCGGTATTCGGTGACCAGTTGGTGACCTTTGCCTCTGCGTTCACCGATCAGGTTGCCGAAGGCGTCGTAGTCGTAATGCCGGTCGCCCTGGATCATCAGGCGGTTGCCGGCGACGATGTCGGGGCCGGGGCGGTCTTGCATGAGCAAATTGCCCGCCGGGTTGTGGCCGAAGCGTTCCTGCAGGTCTTGGGAGTGGTCGGCTCGGGTCAGGCGGTTGAGCGGGTCGTAGTGGTAGTGGTGTTCGCCTTTGCGGGTGTCGTTGAGGCGGGTGAGGTTGCCGGATCTGTCGTAGTCGTAGTGGCGTTGGAGCAGGTGATGTTCTTGCTGTGTTACGGCATGGGCGTGCAGGCGCTGTTGGTCGTCGTAGTGGTAATGGCTGAGCAGTTGGCCTTGTTGGCGTTGGTGTTCCTGACCCGCTTTGAATAGATGCGATGTTAGGGTTTTACCGTTAAGTTCGATGGTGGCGAGATGACCGCCTTTGGCGTGGTTGAACGCCACACGGTTGTTGTCCGGCAGGCGCAGGTGTTGAAGCTGGCCACAGCCGTCATAGCCGTAACGCAAGGTGCCCCAGCCTTGGTGTTCGGCAGTGAGGCGGTTCTGGACGTCGTACTCGTAGGCCAGCGCCCAGTTACCGTCGTCGACGCTGAGGAGATTGCCCTGGCGGTCGTAGGCGTAATCGACCTTGTTGCCATCGGGGAGGGTTTTTCGTACGAGACGGCCGGCGTAGTCGCGCTCGTAACAAGTCACTAGCTGACTGCCATCATCGCCGTGTTCAGTTTTTTCCTGCAGGTTGCCATTGAGGTCATACGCGTAGGCGGTGCGTTGGCCATCAAACCCGATTTCCTGCTGGATCAGGCCGTTGGCGTGGTAAGCCAGCCGGTAGGTCTCGCCAACTTCGTTTTCAATCTCGGTCAGCAGCAGACGCGCGTTGTCGTAGCGGTACTTGACCTGGCTGCCGTCGGCATTGATGCGGCGGCTGATCAGGTGCAGGCCGTCGGCGTATTCGTAGCGGGTGACGTTGCCCCGTTCATCGCGTTCGGCGGTGATTTTTCCGTAGGGGTTGTAGCTGTATTCCCTGCACGCACCGCCGGGCAGTACGAGGCGAGTCAGCCGACCGACTGCATCCCACTGGTATTGGGTCAGCGCGCCTTGTTCATCCTCACGGGCAATCTGCCGGCCCAGGTCGTCGTAGCGATAGCGCTTGATGCCCCCGTTGGGCAGTTGCTCTTCAACCAACTGGCCGCGGTCATTCCACACCAGCCGCTGGCAACTGTGATCCGGGTACCACACCCCAATCAGTTGCCCGTATTTGTTGTAGCTGTAGTCGGTGATGTGACCGTCGGGATCGGTCCTACGCGTCACGTCGCCCTGATCGTTGCGCTCGTACTTCCAAACCGCTGAGCCTCGCCTTACAACCCGTACGAAGCCGTTGTCATGCTCGTAGGACGTCGGCTCATCGTCCCCCGGAAACAACGCAACCAGGCGTCCGGCCTCGTCGTACTGATACGCCGTCACCGCGCCCAGCGGGTCCTGCTCAACCGTCAGCCGACCCTTGTCATCGTAGGATTTGAAATGCTCGGCACCGTCCGGATCAATGCGCTGCACCAGCCGTGCGCGGTCATCGTGGACATACACTTCCTGGCTGCCATCGGCGTTGTGCACCACAACGCTGCCGTCATCCCCCCACACATACCGCGTATCCATCTGTGAAAAACTGGCCCAATGCCGGACACATCGCGCCGCTTTGCCAGACCGTTCCCACGCCCAAAAGAAGCTCGCCCCACCGGCCAACCCACGTTCAAGAATCACGTGTTGCTCGTCGTAGCGATAAACCTCGCTTTCACCGACGGCATTGGTCGCTGAGACCAGTCGGCCCATGTCGTCATAGGCGTAGGAAACAACGCTGTGCTCTGTGATCCAAACGTAAGGCGCATGTCCCTTGGCCCGCTGAACCTGGTAGTCCACCGCCACAATGCGGCCCGACTCATAGCGTAAAAACAGCGCACAACCGGCACCGTTATCCAGCCGCTCAATGCGCCCTAAAACGTCCCGGGAAATCCGCAGCCGGTTGTCATACGCATCACTGATCGAAACCAGCACCCCATCGCGAAAGTGATAAAACCGCGACGCCTGCGTCAGCACCAACTCATCCGGCTCCGAGCCCAAGTAGATCGCCGCTTCGGCCAGGCTATTGGTGATTGCAGGTCGAGCAACTGTCGGCAGTGGAAACTCAGTCGAGCGGTTTTCATGGTCGATCCAGACCACCGAATTACCTGACACGACAAGCCGATGCGCCAGCGAATGACTCCAGCCAAACCCCAGCCCGACATCCATTTCCACCGCACTGGTGCGATACAACCGTGTCCACTCAAACGGCAAAATCCCGTCTAAAACACCGTCAGTCAGCGTAAGTAATTCTTCGCCGGTGACCATCGACACCGGGCAGCCGTTGGTCACGGTCTTATCCGAAGCCGCAGCAGCATCCCCCTTCGGATTCGTCGCCACGGCAGGCGCGTCGTCGACATGTTCCTGGCGAACCAACACCGTCCGCTGTGTCTTGCCGCGAACCGCCGGCACCGCGTTTGAAACCAGATTCTCCCCAGCCTTCAACGGCGCAGCCGCCACCGCCTTGATCGGCGTCGCTGCACTGCCCAAGAGCAAAGGCTTGAGCGCCTCCGAGTGCGCGTCCAACTTCGGCCCCACGAGGTGATCGGCCAGCAACTCCAACAACGCCCGCGCCCGTTTGGATTTGATGGCGCTCAGCGTCTGCGCACCCAGGCGTAGCGTCACACCCGTCCCGGCCGTCGCCCATATCAGCAGTAGGTTGATCAGCACTTCACCGGTGATCTCGCCCAGCAATTCATACATCTCCGGCGGTGGCAGCAGGCGTATCCAACTGACGATCGCCGAGACATAAATGAACAACAGCGGCTCATCGCTAAGCACCAACAAACCCTTGGCAATCGCGTCGCTACCCAGCTTCAGCAGCTCATCAAGCTCAGCCTGAGAGAGGTACGCCAACAACTTCTGGCTGTTGGCCTTGAGATCCGCCAACAGGTCGTACAGCTGGGAAATGTTGTCCCACAGGCTGTAGAGCGCCTTGGCCATCCCGCTGGAAAACGCCACGCCCTGCATCGCGCTGCGTTGCAAAGAGCTGGCGCTGGCAAAGTCCTTCCATTGGGGTTGGAAAGTCGCCGTCCACTCTTCCCGCAGCCGACCCTCTAGCCCCGCAATCACCGACTGATAAGACGCATACAGCGCCTTGACGTGATCCTGGGAAACAGTGGGGTAGAAGGTGATTTGGTACGGCTGATTTCGATCACACTCGGTGATTTCGAGGATGCCGCTGGGGCCGATGGTCCGATGCAGCGGCGGGCCCATCGGGCTGCCATCCGCCGCAATGGCTTGGAGCATCACTGGCGTATTGCCGATAGGTACAAAGCGGGTGCTTTCGAACATATGCGCCAGGGTCAGCGAGCCCTGGGCACTGCACATGGCGACCGTTTTACTGGGTGCCTTGGACGAAACCGGCGCGACCAGCTCTACCTCGTCGCCCACCTTGAAGACCTGCTCGACCTCCAGCGCCGAACCGCTCCAGAAGCTTTCGGCCCAGGCATCAAAGGTGTTCAGGCAATTACGGAAGTCTCCGAAGACGCGCTCACTATCTGGCGCCTTGGGATCCATGGGGGCCAGGACGAAGCTGGCGATGACGGGAATCAAGAGGCAGCCCTATGTGGCAGGGCGGTCATTGAGAAGTACATCGGCGGTCCCTCGCACTGAATCATCAGGCGAGAGACTTTGGAGAGGTTCGTCAGATAAAGAAGTCGGCGTTATTCGCCAGCATGGCTAGGAGGTTTCGCCAAAATTTCGGGTAAATGGTGGGGCTAGCGTAGGAGTCGGATTACAGGTACGGAAGTCCTACAGCTTCAGTTGCCCAATCGCTTTGCTCAACTCCCCGGCCAGCGTCGCCAGCTCATTGCTGGTCGTGGCCGAATCCACGGTCTGCTGCACGGTGTTTTCGGTCACATCGCGAATACTCACCACTGCGCGGTTCATCTCTTCGGCCACGTGGCTTTGTTGCTCGGCGGCGACGGCAATCTGGGTGTTGCTCTCGCGCATTTGCGCCACGGCGCCGGTGATTTCGGCGAGTGCCGCGCCGGCCTCCTGGGCTTGTTGCACGCAGTCGTCTGCCTTGAACGAGCTTTCCTGCATAAAGTCCACCGCGTCGCGGGTGCCCGCTTGTAGCGCTGAGACCATGCGGGTGATTTCGTCGGTGGAGCTTTGCACGCGTTTGGCCAGGTTGCGCACTTCGTCGGCGACCACGGCAAAGCCGCGGCCCATTTCTCCGGCCCGGGCGGCTTCGATGGCGGCGTTGAGGGCGAGCAGGTTGGTCTGTTCGGCGATGCTGTGGATCACGCTGACCACGCCGTTGATTTTCTGGCTGTCTTCGGCGAGCTTCTGGATCATTTCGGCAGTTTGTTGCACACCGCTGGACAGCCCGGCAATTGAGTGTCTTACCCGCGTCACTACTTCCTGGCCGCTGCCGGCGAGGGTGTCGGCGGTCTGGGACAAGTCCCGGGTGGCGCCGGCATGTTGGGCGATGTGATAGACGGTGGCGGTCATCTCGTTGATGGCGGTGGCGGCCTGGTCGGTCTCGCTTTGCTGGCCGAGCATGCCGTGCTGTACCTCGTTCATGCTGCTGGCCAGGCGCGCGGCGCCTTCGTCGAGTTGCCGGGCAGTGCGCGCCACGGTGCTGACCACGCGTTGGTAGCCAGCCTGCATGGCATTGAACGCGCTGGCCATCTGGCCGACTTCATCTTTGCAGGCCAGGGGGACGCGGGCCGATAGATCGCCGGTTTTTTCCACGTGCAGCATGACGTCCTTGAGCGTGTTGAGCTGACTGAGCAGGAAGCGGATCAGCAACTGCGAAGCGCCCAGCATCGCGAGCATCAAGATTGCCACCGCCACGGCGTAATTGGCGAAGCGTTCGCCGAACACCTGGCTCAAGCTTGGTGCATAGGCAAGCACGCCAATATATTGCCCGTCCGGGCGGGCGATGACTTCGGCGCCCATCAATGGATTCTCGCCAAACAGCGGCATGTGATTGAGTTCGACCCAACCGGTGGTGGTGCTCAGGGCTGACAGATCCAGATCGCCGAGCTGTGGGACTTGGCCTCGCGCAAACGTCAGCCAGTGCGCGTCCTTCGGCAGTGGCTGATCGGTTGGCCAGGCACCCAGCAATCGCCCCTGGGCCTGCGCCGACGCTTGGGACGCGGTGATGCGCGCCTGTTGTTCGAGCTGCACGGCGTACAGCACCAGCAGGAGGGTGGTGATGAAGGCAACCGCGTTGACGGCCCAGAATTTGTACTTCAGCGAGATATTGCTAAGCCAGGCACCCATGGAAGGTTTTCTCTGATAGCGGAAACAGCATTGGCAAGGTGCCATTATTGTGCCGCTATTCAGAAAGCCGGTTTTGACATGGGTCAATGCGCCGCATCAATCCACGGTCGGCAACCCAAAAAAAGCGCGGGAACAGGCAGTGCTGTGTTCGGCCAGGTCTTGCGCGCTTTCATTGCGGTGCAGGGCAACTTCGCGCAGGACTTCTGTCAGGTAGGCCGGCTCGTTACGACCATTTTTCGGTTTGGGGCGTAGGGTGCGGGGCAGCAGGTAAGGCGCATCGCTTTCCAGCATCAGACGGCCTCGGGGAATTTCCCTGACGAGCGGGTGCAGGTGTGTCCCACGGCGTTCGTCGCAGATCCAGCCGGTGATGCCAATGTGCAAATCGAGGTCGAGGTAGCTGAACAGCGCCGCCTGTTCGCCGGTAAAACAATGCACCACGGCGGCGGTCAGGTGGTCGCGGTAGTCCTTGAGGATCTCCAGCAGGCGTTGGTTGGCGTCACGCTCATGGAGAAACACCGGAAGCTTTAGTTCGACGGCCAGGGCCAAGTGTTCTTCCAGGACTTTTTCCTGTTGTGGGCGCGGTGAGAAATCCCGATTGAAATCCAGGCCGCATTCGCCCACCGCACGTACCCGGGACTCACCGAGCAAACCGCGCAAACGCTGGGCGCTATCGCCGTTCCAGTCGCTGGCGGAGTGGGGGTGGATACCTGCGGTACTGAACAGGCGTTGGCCGCTTTCGTCGAGTTTGACGCACAGCTCCAGGGCCTGTTCGCTGCCGTCGACGCTGGTGCCGGTGAGTACCAGTTGTTGCACACCGGCGGCGTAGGCGCGGTCGAGAACGGCCTGGTGCTTGTCGTCGAAACTGGAGTTGGTCAGGTTGACGCCGATATCAATGAGTTGCATGGTGCTATCTCCGCCTGCGGCCGGAAAGCATATCAGAGCTGTAGATTTATAAGAAAAACGAAGAACTACAACGAGTTATAGCTGTCTTTGAACGTCGCAAGTGACATGGTGGTTGGCTGAACGCCTTGCACTGTGCCACCGTTGCGCGCAAAGCCTGCGCATAAAGCGCTCTGTTTCCGACCCCCACCGCGTCGTTTTTCGCGAGCGCGTTGGCCAGTATTCTTTCCGGAGAGCGGATGATCCGACCCTCGGCGTTGCTTATGTTGTGCCTGACGTTACTGCTGCCCATGGCAGCGGTCGCGCGTCTGGACGGGCCGCTGGAAGTGACCAAACCCGGCAAGGTTCGTGACCTGGCGCAGATTCGTTCCAGCCGCACCCTGCGGGTATTGGTCAACCAGAGCCGCAACAGCTCAGGCGAAGTGCAGGGCCAGGCGATCGGTGTCGAATACCACCGCCTGCGCGCCTTTGAGCAATACCTCAATGGTCACGCCCGGGATGGCCAGGAAATCAACCTCAAGATTATCCCCAAGGCCAAGGACCAGTTGCTCGGCGCGCTGGCCCGTGGCGAAGGCGATCTGGTGGCGCCTGGCGAATTACTGGATGTGAAGGCGGCTCATAAAGTCAGCACCAGTGACCCGATTGCCAGCGATGTTCCGTTGTGGCTGGTGGGGGTGAAGGGTGAGCGACGGTTTACCAAGTTGGAGCAATTGTCTGGGCGAACCCTGGCCCTGACCACCGGCAGTGCGGCGGCGGACGCCATTAGCCAGATCAATCAGAAGCTGGCCCTGCACAAGCAGCCACCGGTCAAGGTGGAATGGGTGGACCCGACCCTGGCGGTTGAAGACGTACTGGAAATGGTCCAGGCGGGGATTTTTCATCTCACTATCGTCGAGAAACCGATTGCCGAACGCTGGTCGAAGATCCTGCCCAAGTTGCGCTTCGACAAACAAGTCGTCATCAGCGAGCCCGGCGATGAATACTGGTTTGTGCGCCAGGATGCTTCGATGCTGCGGGCCAGTATTGATCGATTTCTCAAGACCTATCGCACGCCATCAGATCAGGACGTGGCATTCCAGCGTATCTATAGACGCCTCTACCAAGTGCGTAATCCGCTGGCCCGTGCAGACCGTCAGCGCCTGGAAAAACTACGCCCTGTGCTGCAAAAACACGCCCGTGAACAGGGCATGGACTGGCTGAACCTGGCCGCACTGGCCTTCAAGGAATCTGCCCTCGACCCTGGGGCGCGCAACAGCGGCGGCCCTACCGGGCTGATGCAGATCACACCCTCCGCGGCGCAACGGGTGGGCGTCAGCAACATCGAAAATCTCGACAGTAATGTACAGGCAGGCGCGCGTTACCTGGCGTTGATCCGTCGCAAGTTCTTTTCCAGCCCCAAGCTCAACGAGCGCGAACGCATGGCCTTTGTACTGGCGGCCTACAACATGGGGCCGGAGCGGGTGCAAGGGATGCGCACCGAGGCCAAGCGCCGGGGACTGAATCCCAACCAATGGTTCTTCCAGGTGGAGCGCATTGCCATGGAGCAGGTAGGGATGGGCGGCGTCAGCTATGTTAATAGCGTGAACAAGTACTACTTGGCGTTTGATCGGGAGCGGGAGTCCCTGGAGCCGCCAGCGGCGAAGATTGTCTCACGCAAATAATCTATTTTATCGATATTAATTAGGCATTTTTTCGGCTTTTATCATTGCTTAAACTGATTAATATAGCGGCCAACCCAACCTACTTCGAAAAGGATTTACCCCATGAGCCCAATGATTAAAAGCCTGCTGTCCACCCGTGCCGGCTACG
Organism: Pseudomonas sp. LG1E9; assembly: GCF_003290225.1. Lineage (NCBI taxonomy): Bacteria > Pseudomonadati > Pseudomonadota > Gammaproteobacteria > Pseudomonadales > Pseudomonadaceae > Pseudomonas > Pseudomonas sp. LG1E9. The sequence continues at coordinate 2,567,500 of NZ_CP029983.1, forward strand.
GTCTGACTGTCCTGCGCATTGTCGTCGGCATCATCTTTGCCGCCCACGGTTCGCAAAAACTCTTCGGTTGGTTTGGCGGCTATGGCTTGGCGGGCACTGCGCAATGGATGGAAAGCATCGGCCTGGCACCGGGTACCCTGATGGCGCTGCTGTCGGGCGGAACCGAGTTCTTCGCCGGCCTGGCGCTGATCATCGGTTTGCTGGTGCGCCCGGCGGCATTGGGCCTGACCATTCTGTCGCTGGTGGCGATCTTCTCGGTACACATCCACAACGGCCTGTTCATGGCCAACAACGGTTATGAGTTCGCACTGGCCTTGTTGGGCGGTTCCCTGGCGGTGCTGCTGGAAGGTGCGGGCAAACTGTCTGCCGACCGCGCCATCGCTAACTGACCGCTCTGCAGCACCCCGAAGAGGCCCGCCATGTGCGGGCCTTTTCATTGCTCTGGATTCTTGACATCGGCCCTTCGGCTTCTCTAGGATGCTGTCCATGCGCCGATTTAAACAGCTAATTGCGGGGCGCCACTGGGACTCAATGCAGCCCGACAGAAGCGTGTTTTCCCCTGAGGAGACAGCTTCGAAATACCGCTAAAGCGCTGGTTCGGTGTTGCCTCTCACCTGCCCGCAGACTTTTGAGGCAGAGACACGACACGATGAATGCACTACGCCCCCTGATACGCCTGGCTCCGATCACTGCGGACCTCACTCAACGCAATCCAAAAATCCTCTTGGGCGGCAAGCACCAGCCGACGTTGCTACGTTATCTGGACGGCTGGCCACGTCGCACCGGTCGGCCTTCGGCGTTCCTGATCCAGTTTGTCGAAGACGGCGATTCCCTGGCCCGCTTTGCAAATAACAGCTTCGACCTGGCGGTTATTCAGGCGCCCAGCGCCAGCAACGCGCAGGAGGTCATCCGAGAGTTGACCCGCATTGCCCGTCAGGGGCTGATTGCCAGGCGTTAGAGCCTCAGTGACGTACGGCGTCCGCTCGCAAGCGACGTCGTCGGTTACCTAGAAACACCACCCAGGCAATCAGGCACAGCGTCAGCGGGATCGCCAACGCCACCACCAGTTTCATAGCGAACTCCAGGAAGTGCACGCGTGCGTATGCCTCGGCCTTCAAGGCATGCAATTCCATGGGTAAGCGCAGGCGCTCTTTGTTGAGTGCAAGCAGTTGGGCGGTGCTGTCTACTGCCTGGGAACTGAGGTTGGTGGGCTCTGGGCTCAGCCTTTTCCATTCCTGCTCAGTACGTAGCAGGCGCCGCTCCAACTCACTCGCCTTCTCACTGTATGTGTGTGCAGCGTCGTCACGCATTCGTTCGAGCATGTTCGGTGACCTGTTCGCCACCGCACGTGGGCGGATATTGAGCAGCGCATCGCTTGCGGACAAGTTATCCAGTGTATTCAACACAAACAGGGTGTTGCCGTGGGGTACCGTGCTGTTGACTTGATCTGTCAGCAAGTCAGTGTCGGCAACCACCACCACATGGATGAGCGCCGCTTTTTGCACACCTGCTGGCTGCCCTTCGAGGCTGTCTGGGAATACGGAATAAGCCGGACCCTCTATGCGAGCGGCAATCACATGGCGTTGCGCTTGAGTGGACGCCTCATCGGCCATTGAGTCGAACTCGTTTGGAGAGGCAAATCGGTTGGTTTCCACCAACACAGATTGGCCAGAGCTTTCCAAGAGAGGGGTGAAGGTGGTGCGCGCTTTTTGGCGACGCGTGAGGGCGCCGCTACTCGATACCGCTACGTTGTTCACTTTGCGGCTGCTGATGTCGTGTGCATTCATTGCCTGGGGAGGCAGATCCAAACTGCCTGGGTGCGGCGTTGCTGGCTGACCGGGTGCTGATGTCATTGACGCGGCATAGCGGTTGTCGACTAGAAACTTGTCCTCCTGCATCTGTATACCCCAAGCCGCAAGCAACTCAGTCAGCCGGTTATGGGGCGCACGCGTGTTCGAGTGTTGCTCGCTGAGGGGATCGATAAACATCATTAATCTACCGCCCTTCAATACAAATTGTTCAATCTCATACAGTGACCGCTCAGGCAGTGCCCGTGGATGCACGACCATGAGCGTTTTGACCTGCTCCGGTATGCGCTCGGCGCTTGCGCCCAGATTGACCAGGTTGAAGTGTCGCTGCAGTTCCTTCAGCAAGCGGCCAGCTGACGCCCCTATCTCCAACCCTGGCACCAGCCCTATGACGGCTCGCTCTGGGTGTTGCAGTTTATGGATCAGATGGCTGATTTCGTATTCGAGCAATGGCTCCCGGTCAAGGCTGAACGATTCGATGCGTTGCGCTCCGTGCCCGGCGCGAGTGCCGATCAGCCCCAGGAAGCCCGCAGTGTCGTCGAGACCGAACAGCTTGGCTTTGTAGGCATCTTCTGAAAAAGGTTTGGGATCAATAAGGTGTAGGTTGATCATGCCCTTCGCTGCTTTTTCGTACTCCAGCAATACGTCCTCGATGCGCTTGCCATAGCGTTTCAAGGCGTAGCTTCGTTTCGGGTCGTTGTGGGCATTGAAGTAATACACGTCCAGGGGACTTTCCAATGATGCGAGTAATTGTTGGGCTTGAGGAGACGGGGTGTGGGTTTTCTCTCGTGATAAATCCCAGCGGATATCAGGAAGCTTTGCGACCCACACTAAGTTGAACGCCAAAAATAATAACAAAATGACGATAAGAGTCATGCCGGTGCGCAGAGTAGGTCGCATGGAGGGCTTTCCTTCTCAGCTGTGCTTGTAGTTGAGGGTTACTGTCGTCGCTGCTAGAAAGGTCAGGATTGTGCTGATGAAGTAAAGCGTGTCGCGAAGCGCGAGTTTTCCATTGTCGATCGCGCTGTACCTTGAAAAAGGGTTGAGCGAGACCAGGCTGTCTACCGCCCAGATCGGGGCCTGATGCTCAAGTGCATCGAGTAAATAAGAAAGGCCGCTGACGACGAGCAGCAAGGCCACTGTCAGTATGAACAGGGCGGTGCGCTGACGTACTAGTGTGAACATGAAACAACCGACCGATAAATAACTCCCTGCCAACAGCCAGCTCGACACAAATTGTGAGGCAATAACGCTGTTGTCTGCCTTGCCCAAGTAGTTGGCAATGATGACGAGGGGGAATGTCAACATCAGGGCTATGCCTACCACGACCCAGGCGGCCAGGAACTTTCCGACTACCCATTCAAATGGTGTGATCGGCAATGTTTTCATCAGGTCTAGAAATCCTGAGTTGGACTCGTCCGACCAGAGTTGCGCCGCCAGTAGGGGGATCAATAACAAATAGAGCCAGGGGTGTAACTGGAAGAAAATCTGCAAGTGGCTGTTGTCTTGTGCCGGCCACGGGCTCATGTGCAACCCCAATGTCACGGACGTTACTGAAAAGATGGCGACACTCACGTAGGTGCCGGGTGTGCTGGCGTAGTGAGCGAACTGACGCTTGAAAATGGCGGACAGCAGTTTCAAAGAGAGGCCTCTCGGCTCAGATGGTGAACCACATCGCTTATGCGACCAGGCTCTAGATTCAGTGAGTTGATTTTCCAGCGGCGATTGGCAATGAGCGTGTTGATGTGCGGGTAGATGGTATGTCCTGGCATGGCCAGGACGGTCACCGTGCCAGGGGCATGCCGATGCTCCTCGATGCCCGCGACCCCAGGCAGCACAGCGAGGGCGAGCAAGTCCAAGGGCATGTCTGAAGCCAGGGTCACGGCTTGGAAATGGCGGGAGTCGCTTTGTAAATCCGGCATGGGGGTATCGGTTACCAAGCGATCGCCTGCGATAACCAGCGCGCGCGTACAGAACTCGGACAATTCATCGCAATGGCGGGACGCAACGATCACCGTCATGTCTTGCGTCAATGACTGTATGAGCACCCTGAGTTTGTGTTTCTGGTCAGGCGTTAATCCCTCGGTAGGTTCATCCAGCAATAGCAAGGCCGGTGCATGCAGGATGGCCTGGGCAATCGCGACTTTGCGCTTTAATCCAGTAGAAAGAACATCAAGGGAGGCGTTGAGTACTGGCAATAATTCCAGTTGTGTAGCGACTTGTTCTACCCGTGCGCGTTTTTCATTGCCACGGAGTCCGCGAAGGGTGGCCATATAGTCGAGGAACTCTTTAACCGACATCGTAGGATGACTGAGGCACCTCTGGCGTTGGTAACCAATGATTTTTTTTGTTTTAAGTGGATGGGCTTTAGTGTTGAGGTTTTGAATAAGTATATGTCCGCTGGACGGTGCGCTCGAACCCGAAATCAAATCGAGTAGTGCGGTTTTAACTGTAGGATCTTTCCCGAACAGTCCCAGGCATTCCTGTTTGTTTGCGCTAAATGAGAAATCGCTGATTATTTTTTTCTTGTTTGAATGTTTTGTCAGGTTGATTATTTCTATCATTTATTTTAATGCGACTTATAAGTGGGGTTGAAAAAGGGTACGAGTAATAGCTGTTTTTGGGAACGTCGATCAGCCTTAATAAGGAAAGTCCTACGTGCGTGCCGAGTAAATCGCTGGAACAATTGTTTTGTGCTTTTTGAGCCTTTGATGTCGAGGGTTTATCTGAAGGTTATAGAGACTTTCCGAATTTTGTAATGAGGCCTGATTACCATGATGCTTCTACGTACCCTTGTTCTTGAACGCGACGGTCAGGATGCTCCGGTCAACGGTGCATTGCTCTGTGGGTTTGCTGTAGGTCAGATTGCCTCCAACTTCCTTGTTTATAGCCTGGATGAAGAGGTGGAACCGGCGAGTTCCAGGGTGTATATCGCGGCCTTGCGCAAAAAACTTGATCGGTATTTTTTGGGCGGTGTTGAATCCAAGGAAGACCTGCAAGTGGCAATGCATGTGTTCAAGCAGATTCTCATATCAGCGGCATCGGGGGCCAAGGCGGGTGCTGTTACCGAAACCCAGGTGCCTTACCATTTCGTCGATTTGAAAGGCTGCAAGCTGCCACCCGCCAGGCCCGAGGAACATCACTCGGTGATCATCAAGAAGGCGTTGGTGATGAAAGTCATTACTCTGGGTATGTCTGCTCCGGTGATGCCGGCAATCGAAAGCGCTTCATTAATCGTGCCCTCCATTCGCTTCTCATCGAAAATGAGTGCGCCTACCAGGGGTGTAAATCCGGTTGAGCCTCCCCGGCTGCCGATTCATGAGCCTACGGTGGAAGAGCCGCGACAGGCCCCCGTCGAGATGCCCATGACCATGGTGCCGGCAGAGCCTGTTGTCCCGAATGTGCCAGACGTCCCGGAGCAGCCGAAGCATCTGGCTCCACTGTCCCAGAGTACTTTGTTCGAAGTGGACAGTACGCTGACCAACCTTGCTCGCGTCGCTCAGGAACTGACCCAACAAAAACTTGCTGCCATCGAACGGGAAACGGCGCTTGATCAATGGCAGGCCCGATTGCAGCAAGAGCAACGTCAACTGGATGAAAGGGGCCGGGAATTGGAACAGCGCATCACACAACTGCATGACCAGTCGTTGGCTGTCAGCCAGCGGACCGAAGTCCTGAAGGCGATGACCTCGCAAGTGTCAGGCTTGCGCCAGAGTTTGCGCGGTATGCTGCTTGAACTGGATCAGGCCATGGATGGTTAGACTGGCCTGGCTACTTTCCCGGGTTCATTTATTATCAGTGCCAGCCAACCGAAGCCGGGTGTGATTGCCTGGTCTATCGGCACCTGTGGACATTGCCTGGGGATGCAAGCGTTTGAGTACCAAGCTGATTACCAAAGAAGGTCATGAAGCGCTGAAGAAAGAGCTGGATTATCTGTGGCGCGAGAAGCGCCCGGATACCACGCGCAAGGTGACGTGGGCCGCCTCTCTGGGGGATCGCAGCGAGAATGCCGACTACCAGTACAACAAGAAGCTGCTACGCGAAATCGACCGACGTGTGCGCTACTTGCGCAAGCGCCTGGAAGACCTGCGCGTGGTGGAGTACATGCCCGAGCAGGAAGGGAAGGTCTTTTTTGGCGCGTGGGTGGATATTGAAAACGAGCAGGGCGAGACCAAGCGTTTTCGCATCGTTGGCTATGACGAGATTTACGATCGGATGGATTACATATCCATTGACTCACCGATGGCTCGTGCCTTGTTGCGCAAGGAAGTCGACGATGAGGCCATCGTGCAGACGCCAGGTGGTGAAGTGTGTTGGTGGATCACTGCAATTGAATATGTGAAGTAGGCAATGATGGCCCGGATTCGTTAAAGAGTGCGGGCCATCGGCGTTTCAGCCTTCGCGCAATACCGTCAGCGGGCTGGCATTCAACGCGCGGCGTGTGCCGAATACACCGGCGGCACCGATCAGTACGGCGCCGATTACCGGGAGTAGCAACAACCACGGGTGCGGGTGCCAGGCCAGGTCGAAGGCATAACGGTACAGCACCCGCGTCACCAGTTCGGTGCCCAGTGCTGCCAGCAAGCCACTGACGGCGCCTAGTAAGCCAAACTCGATACGCCGCGCCTTGACCAGCAACTTGCGCTCAGCGCCCAACGCCCGCAGCAGTGCGCCTTGGCGGATGCGCTCGTCCAAAGTGGCCTGTAGGCCCGAGAACAACACGGCCATTCCCGCAGCCAGCACAAACAACAGCACGTATTCCACCGCGAGGGTCACTTGGGCGAGGATGCTGCGCAACTGCTCCAGCAGAGCCTCGACCTGCAGGATCGTCACCGCCGGAAAGGCTCGCGACAGATCGACGATCTGTTGGTCATGCCCTGGCGCGAGGTAGAAGCTGGTCAGGTAGGTGGCAGGCAGGTCCTTCAAGGTCCCCGGCTGGAAAATCATGAAGAAGTTCGGCTGGAAGTTATCCCAGTTGATGGTTCGCAGGCTGGTGACCCGCGCTTCACGATTCTCCCCGGCGATGGTGAACACCAGGTGATCGTCCAGCTTGAGCTTGAGGCTTTCTGCGACCTTGGCCTCTACCGACACACCCGGTATCTCATCAGTCGGTTGTTGTGACCACCACGAACCTGAGGTCAGGGCATTGCCAGGCGGCAGGTCGGCGGCCCAAGTCAGGCTCAGGTCGCGTTGTACTGCGCGGTCGCCGCTGGAGTCCTTGCTGACAATGTCCTGCACCGGCTCGCCGTTGATACTGATCAGCCGCCCCGGCACCACAGGGTAAAGTGGCGCGGATTGGGCCTGCACTTCCAGCAGGCGGGCGCCAAAGGCGTCCTTGTCGGCCGGCAGGATGTTCAGCGCGAAATAGTTGGGCGCATCCTTGGGCAACTGGTTTTGCCAGGTATCGAGCAATTCGCCACGCAGCAAGGCGATCAAGCCCATGGACAATAGGATCAAGCCAAACGCCAGTGACTGGCCGGCAGCTGCCAATGGGTGGCGCAGCAGTTGGCCCAGGCCCAATCTCCAGGGCAGGGAGGCACGAGCCAGAAGACGCCGCAGGCTTTGCAACAGCAGCAGAAGCAAGCCGCCAAGGACCAGCGCCGCCACCACGCCGCCGCCCAGCAGGGCGAAGGTCAGCACCAGGTCCAGGCTCAGGCGCCACATGATCAGGCCGAGGGCAAACAGCGCAGCGCCATAGACCATCCAGGTGCTGGACGGGATGGGCAGCAGGTCGCGCCGCAATACGCGCAGCGGCGGTACGCGCCCGAGTGCGGCCAGCGGTGGTAGGGCAAAACCCGCGAGCGCGACCAGCCCGGTGCCGATCCCGGCAACGGCCGGCAGCAGTCCGCCGGGGGGCACATCTGCCGGCAGCAAGTCGTGCAGGAAATAGAACAGGCCAAACTGCGCCAGCCAGCCAAGCAGGGCGCCGGCCAGGCTCGCCAGTAAACCCAGCACCGTCAGTTGCAGGCTGAACAGCAACATGGCTTCGCGTCGTGACAATCCCAGGCAGCGCAGCAGTGCACTGGCGTCGAAGCGTCGGGTGGCAAAGCGGTTGGCCGATAAGGCGACGGCCACGCCAGCCAGCAGCACGGCGACCAGGCTGGCCATGTTCAGATAGCGCTCGGCCTTGCCCAGGGCGCCGCCAATCTGCTGGTTCCCGTCCCGTGAGTCCTGCAGGCGCTGGTTGGCGGCCAGGCCCGGCTTGAGCAGGTCACGATAGGTTTGCAGCGCTGTGCTGCCCTGAGGCCCGCGCCACAGTTCACGGTAGCTGACGCGGCTGCCGGGCTGGACCACGCCGGTGGCATCCAGGTCCGCCAGGTTGATCATCACCCTCGGCGTGAGGCTGTAGAAGTTGCCGGCGCGATCCGGTTCGTAGGTGAGCACGCGGGCCAGGCGCAGGGTTTTCATGCCGACATCGACGCTGTCGCCGACCTTGAGATCCAATGCCGTCAGCAGTCGCGCCTCGACCCAGGCTTCACCGGGTTTGGGGCCGCCGCCTGGGGTTTCATCGCCAAAGGGCACGGCCGCGCTCTTCAGTTCGCCTCGCAACGGGTATTGCTCGTTGACCGCCTTGATGCTGGAGAGCTGGATACCGTTATCGGTGGCGATAACACTGGAGAACTCTACGACGCGAGCGTGATCCAGGCCCAGCTCGGTCCCGGAGCGGATTTGCTCGGTGCGGGCAGGTGAGCTTCCTTCCAGCACCAGGTCGGCGCCAAGGAACTCGGTGGCACGCAGCATCATGGCGCCGTTGAGGCGGGCGCCGAAATAACCGATAGCGGTACTGGCGGCCACAGCCACCAGCAGGGCGAAGAACAACACGCGCAATTCGCCGGCGCGGGCATCGCGCAGTAATTGGCGCATGGCCAGGCTGAACAGGCGCAACAGCGGCATACGTGCCATCAAGGCTCCAGTGGCGCGACCATCAGGCCGGCTTCAAGGCGGATCAGGCGTCGGCAACGGTGGGCCAGGCGCTCGTCGTGAGTGACGAGCACCAGGGTCGTGCCGCTCTCTTTATTGAGTTCGAACAGCAGGTCGCTGATGCGCTCGCCGGTGTGGCTGTCGAGATTGCCGGTGGGTTCGTCGGCAAACAGCACGTCCGGTTCGGCGGCAAAGGCACGGGCAATGGCTACCCGTTGCTGCTCACCACCGGAGAGTTGTCGCGGCGAGTGGGTCAGGCGTTGGCCGAGGCCCACGCGCTCCAGCAGGTGTCTGGCGCGCTCGCGGGCATCTTTGCGGCCATCCAGCTCCAACGGCAGCATGACGTTCTCCAGCGCATTGAGGCTGTCGAGCAGTTGGAAAGACTGGAATACAAAGCCCACATGTTCGGCGCGGATACGCGCACGCTGGTCTTCGTCGAGGGTGCTGAGGGCTTGCCCGGCGAGGGTGACTTCGCCGCTGCTGGGCAGGTCGAGGCCGGCCAGCAGGCCAAGGAGGGTGGATTTGCCGGAGCCGGAACTGCCGACGATAGCGAGGCTATCGCCCTTGTTCAGTTCCAGGCTCAGTTCGTGCAGGATAGTCAGTTCACCTTCCGCGCTGGGAACCACTTTGCTAAGGTTCCGCGCGGTGAGAATGCTTGCGCCCATGGAGAATCCGATGCGAATGTGGTTTTTGAGTGCTGGCCTGGCCTTGATGTGCATGGTCCAGAACGCAGCGGCGGGTACAGTCCTGATCGTTGGCGATAGTATCAGTGCCGGTTTCGGCCTGGATACACGCAAAGGGTGGGTTGCCTTGCTGGAGCAACGGCTCAAGAAGGAAGGTTTCGACGATAAAGTGGTCAACGCGTCCATCAGTGGCGATACCAGTGCTGGAGGCCTCGCGCGGCTGCCGGCGGCGCTTGCAGAGCATAAGCCTGACGTAGTGGTTATCGAATTGGGTGGCAATGACGGCCTTCGTGGCCAGCCCCCTGCGCAATTGCAACAAAATCTTGCTTCGATGATCGAGAAGTCCCAGGACAGCGGCGCCAAGGTGCTGTTGCTGGGCATGCAGATTCCGCCCAACTACGGGAAGCGTTATGTCGATGCCTTCGCGAAGGTATTCGGCGATGTCGCCGAGCAAAAAAAGGTGCCTTTGGTGCCGTTTTTCCTTGAAGGCGTCGGCGGCCATCCGGAGTTGATGCAGGCGGACGGGCTGCACCCGGCGGTCGCTGCCCAGGGCAAGTTGCTGGAAAATGTCTGGCCGACGCTAAAACCGCTGCTATGACGCTTTTCTACCGGCAGGCTTTCGGCTAAGGTGGCGCCCCCCCGATCTGGAGCCCCCGATGTCGCGTCCTGCCTGGTCCCTGTTTAACTACCAACTGATCGAGCCGGACGAGCAGTTGGATCTGTTCGCCTGCCAGGAAGTGCGGGTGCATCTGGTGACGCGTCAGCTGGAACTGGGCGGCTCCATCGATCGCACGCTGTGCGGTACCTTGCTGCCAGCGCAACCTCGCTGGTCGCTGGTCGATCGCTCGATTTTCCAGGATCAGCGCCTGTGCCCCTTGTGCCGAGCCATTCTTGAGTCCCAGAAGCGCGGCACGCCGCCCATCTGGCCGGAGCTGCGTTTCGAGCTCTAGGAGCCGCTACACGCTTGCAGCTAGAAGCTCACATCACGTATACAATCGATTTTTACCTACCCGTCGTTCTGCGAAGGATTTTCCGGATGTTGTCGCGCCTCTCCGTCGTCACCTGCTGCCTGTCTCTCGCTGCGTTCTGTGCGGCGGGCTCTGCATCCGCTTTGCAGCTGCCCTTGCCACCACCGGGTGAAGATATCGTCGGTCAGGTCCAGGTAATCAAGGCCAAGTACGAAGACACCTTCGCCGACCTGGGCACCACGTACGACCTGGGCTATTCGGAAATGGTCGCGGCCAACCCGGGTATCGATGCCTGGTTGCCGGGGGCGGGCACCGAGATCGTGCTGCCGACACGGTTTATCCTGCCGCCGGGGCCTCGCGAGGGCATCGTTATCAACCTGGCGGAATACCGGCTCTATTATTTCCCCAAGGGCCAAAACGTGGTCTACACCTTCCCGTTAGGGATTGGCCGTGAAGGCTGGGGCTCGCCGATTGCCCATACCAGCATCATCGCCAAGACGCCTAACCCGACCTGGACGCCGCCGGCCTCGATCAAGGCCGAACACGCTGCCAACGGTGATCCATTGCCGAACGTGGTGCCTGCCGGCCCGGATAACCCGTTGGGCCCGTTCAAGTTCACCCTGGGCACACCGGGTTACCTGATCCACGGCTCAAACATGAAGTTCGGCATCGGCACACGTACCAGTCACGGTTGCTTCCGCATGTTCAACAATAATGTGCTGGAGATGGCTGGCATGGTGCCGGTGGGCACTTCGGTGCGCATCATCAACGATGCCTACAAGTTCGGCAGCAGCGGCGGCAAGGTTTATCTGGAAGCGCATACACCGTTGAACGATGACGGAACGCCATCGGTTGTCGACAAACACACGGCGGTGATCAACGCCTTGCTCAAGCGTGAAGACCTGGCCAACCAGTTGCGGGTGAACTGGGATCAGGTACGCGACGTGGTCGCGGCGGAAGATGGCCTGCCGACCGAGATCGGTGTGCCGGGTGGCGCACCTGTGGCCTCCAGCGCGCCAATCGATCTTCAGCAGTAAAACGTGTGGGAGGGGGCTTGCTCCCGATGTGGTGGTTCAGTAACGGATGCGTTTACTGAGACACCGCCATCGGCAGCAAGCCCCCTCCCACATTCAGGCAATAAAAAAGCCGACCCATAAATGGATCGGCTTGATAACAACCCCGAGGGATTATTACTTGCGGCTAGCTTTTTCAAGCATGCGCAGAGCGCGCTCGTTAGCTTCGTCAGCAGTCTGTTGTGCTTTTTGAGCAGCAGCCAGAGCTTCATCAGCTTTACGGTAGGCTTCGTCTGCACGGGCCTGGGAGCGAGCTGCTGCGTCTTCAGTTGCAGTCAGACGAGCTTCGGTTTCTTTGGAGACGCTGCTGCAACCGGTAGCCAGAACTGCGGCCAGAGCCAGAGCAGAGAATTTCAGAACGTTGTTCATCGTGTTCCCCTTCAAGGACTTTCTATTAAATGGCTACTTTCTCAGAGTGAGCAAATAGCCGGCGTACATACTACCCATTACTTGTAGTAAGTAAACTGACGTAGCGCAAGAAGCAAAAAAAATTCTCGCGCCGAATCTATTTTGGCTAATCTTTTGGAGGTTTGTATAAAAACCATCCAGATTTTTTCATTTGGGTGAAGATTGGATCCAGGCTGAAAGGGCCGGCCTGCATGCGTTAAGCTTTGCAAACAGGTGGGGATTTATATATCCGCGCCGACACTTACGTTGCGTTTGGCGTTGCTTGGCCGGGTATCTTTTACGCATGTAGAGGTGACTTTAAGAGCGCCTGTTCGTCTCAAGGTTCAACTGCCGGCAATGTTCAGGCTTTCGACCAGTGTTTGGTCGAGGCCCTTTCTATATCCACCAGCGGCAGGGAATGACGAGTGCGCCTTGAGCAATTGCAGGATTGGTGCCTACTATTCCCTACGTGCTGGTTGTGAGCGCTCAAGGTTTTCTCGTTGTCGAAACCGGCACGGGGTGGCGTAGATGTTCCTTCGCCGGAAAAACATCGGTAAGGTAGGGGTCAGAATTCAAGACCCGCGAGGAGTAGTGATGAGCGAGGCGTTGTCCATCCACCATGACCAGGCTGGTCATCAGTTCGAGACCAATGTGGACGGTCATCGTGCCTATCTGACCTATATGGACCTCGGTAAGCAGACCCTGGATATCTATCGGACCTTCGTGCCCAACGCACTGCGGGGCCGTGGTATTGCGGCGGCGCTGACCGAAGAGGCCCTGAAGTTCGCCGAAGACGCTGGCTACACGGTGATCCCGTCCTGCTCCTATGTGGAACGCTACATGGAGCGCCACCAGCGCCATGCCGCGAAGCTCTGAGCGATCAGCAGACAATAAAAAACGCCGGGTTTAGCCCGGCGTTTTTGTGTGCGCAATTGAGGTTCAGGTGCGTTTGCGTGTTGGCAATACGTCCTTGAGCTTGGCGTGCATGCTGCGCAGGGTATTTTCGGTGGCGGCCCAGTCGATGCAGGCATCGGTGATCGACACGCCGTACTGCAAGTCGGCCAGGTCTTTTGGAATGGCCTGGCAACCCCAGTTCAAATGGCTCTCGACCATCAGGCCGATGATCGACTGGTTGCCTTCGAGGATCTGGTTGGCAACGTTTTCCATCACCAACGGCTGCAGGGCCGGATCCTTGTTGGAGTTGGCGTGGCTGCAATCGACCATGATGTTCGGCTTGATCTTGGCCTTGTTCAGCGCTTGCTCGCACAACGCAACGCTGACCGAATCATAGTTGGGCTTGCCGTTGCCGCCGCGCAGCACCACGTGACCATAGGCATTGCCCTTGGTGGTCACGATGGAAACGCCGCCTTCCTGGTTGATGCCCAGGAACCGGTGAGGGCTGGAGACCGATTGCAGCGCGTTGATCGCCACGGTCAGGCCGCCGTCGGTGCCGTTCTTGAAGCCCACGGCCGAGGACAGGCCGGACGCCATTTCGCGGTGGGTCTGGGACTCGGTGGTACGCGCGCCGATGGCCGACCAACTGATCAGGTCCTGCAGGTACTGCGGGGAGATCGGGTCCAGTGCTTCGGTAGCGGTGGGCAGGCCCATTTCAGCCAGGTCCAGCAGCAACTGGCGACCGATGTGCAAGCCATCCTGGATCTTGAACGAGTCGTCCAGGTACGGGTCGTTGATCAAGCCTTTCCAGCCGACGGTGGTACGCGGCTTCTCGAAATAGACGCGCATGACCAGGTACAAGGTGTCGGACACTTCTGCCGCCAGCACTTTGAGGCGCTCAGCGTATTCGTGGGCGGCCTTGAGGTCGTGGATCGAGCATGGGCCGATCACCACAAAGAGGCGGTGGTCGGTGCCGTCGAGAATCTCACGGATGACTTCGCGGCCCTTGGTGACGGTCTGCAGGGCAGCGTCGCTCAGGGGGATTTCGCGCTTGAGCTGATCGGGCGTGATCAGCGTCTCGTTGGATTCGACGTTTAGGTCATTGATCGGTAAATCAGCCATCGTGTTACTCGTCAGGGTCACGGGTGCCGGCCGCCAGCCATCCCCGTGCGGCGGAGCACAGCATGATTTGGATGCAGGGGGGAGGAACCTTAGCGCGTAACACGGGCCCGCGACAATGGGCAAAGCCCGCTTTAATCCAGTGCTGGCTGCACAAACGCCTCATGGGAGAACTCGCCTGCATGGCGCGACACCCACTCCCGGGCCAGGGCTTCGATCTGCTCGGGCGTCGGTTCGGCATCTTCGTGCTGGCGGCAGTAGCGCTCTATCCGGCATGCTTGCTCGCCCATGCGTGCGCCAAACAATGCATGTTCATCGGTAAATGAGATACCCACGCGGTAGCCGTTTTCCACTTTGCGACACCATGCTATGTAGCCTGGATATCGGGCGGTGGCGCCCAGGGAAGGGATGCGCAAGTCAACCGCCGTGCCCTGGCGCCAGGCGCGCGGCCAGTTGCAGGCAATGCCACCCAGGCCGTGAGTGAGCAGGCGTTGGCGCGGTATGGCGGGAGAGGGGCGTTGGATTAACTCGACAGCGACATCATCAGGGTGAGGTAAAAAACGACCCATGTACACGGACTCCGAGCACCGTCCTGTAGACGGCGGTGGCAGCAGTATAGTGAACGAACTGGAATTGACCGACCTGGATATTGACCAGCAATTGCTGGGATTGCCAGGAGTTTCGCTCGTGGTGTTCACCAGCGTAGGATGCTCCAGTTGCCGTTGGGCGCGCCAGCAGTTGCCCGGTTGGCAGCTGCCGGTGGACCGCGTGTGCTGGGTAGATGCCGGGCATAACGGCGGCGCGGTCGAACGCTACCAGATCTTTCATTTGCCCGCGTTGTTCGTGGTGTGCGAGGGTCAGTTCCTCGGGCAATTACAGACACGTCTTACACGTTCTGACCTTGCCAGCGCTGTAAAACAAGCGCTTACCCGTATTCCTGAGGACTTGCCATGACAGCTCAATCGCCACGCATCGGTATTATCGGCACCGGCGCCATTGGTGGTTTCTATGGTGTGATGCTGGCGCGTGCCGGATTCGATGTGCACTTCCTGTTGCGCAGCGAGTACGCGGTGGTCAGCCAGCATGGCCTGCGTGTCAACAGCCACGTGCATGGCCAACTGCACTTGCAGCCGGTGCAGGCGTATGCAAGCGCTGCCGATATGCCACCCTGCGACTGGCTGCTGGTGGGCACCAAGTCCACGGGTAACGTGGAGCTTGCGCCGACGCTCGCCCAGGTCGCCGCGCCGGATGCCAAGGTGGTGTTGCTGCAGAACGGCCTGGACGTCGAGGACAGCCTGCGCGAACACCTGCCGCCGTCACTGCATTTGCTGGGTGGGCTGTGCTACATCGGTGTGCACCGCTCGGGCCCCGGTATTGTCGAGCATCAGGCGCTGGGGCGCGTCAACCTGGGCTATCACAGCGGTTCGGCGGCCAACGACGAACCCCTTCAAAAGACCATCGTCGAGGCCGGTGCCGCCTTGTTTCACCAGGCCGGCATCGAATCCCAGGCCATGGCCAATGTGCATCAGGCGCGCTGGCACAAGCTGGTGTGGAACGTGCCCTTCAACGGCCTCTCTGTCTTGCTGGGCAGCGGCACCACAGCGTTGATGGCGGACGAATCCAGCCGCGAACTGATCCAGGCGCTGATGGCCGAAGTGGTGCAGGGCGCGCACGCCTGCGGCCATGAGATTCCCGCCAGTTACGCGGGGCAGATGTTCACCATGACTGAATCCATGGACGACTACCTGCCGAGCATGTATCACGACCACGTGCACAAACGTCCGCTGGAACTGGCAGCGATCTACGCGCGCCCGCTGGCCGCTGCCAAGGCCGCCGGCTGCGAGTTGCCGCGAATGCAGGCGCTGTACCAGGCCTTGAGCTTTATTGATCGGCATAACCGCTGAGTCGGGGGTAAACGCATGGCGAAGGGATTGGGCGACAAACTGGTGTTGGCGATTTCGTCGCGGGCCTTGTTCGACCTGGGCGACAGCCACAAGGTCTATCTTGCCCAAGGAGTAGAGGCCTATCGCAAATACCAGATCGAACACGAGGAAGAAATCCTCGAACCCGGCGACGCCTTCCCACTGGTCAAGAAGCTGCTGAGCCTCAATGCCAGCCTAGGGCGCGCTCGGGTCGAAGTGGTGCTGGTATCGCGCAACAGTGCTGACACAGGCCTGCGTGTATTCAACTCGATTCAGCACTACGGCCTGGATATTTCCCGCGCTGCTTTCGTAGGAGGGCGTAGTCCTTATCCTTATTTGGCTGCATTTGGTTGCCATCTGTTTCTTTCGACCCATGCTGAAGATGTGCGCAGTGCCCTTGATGCGGGCTTTGCAGCAGCGACGATTCTGTCGGGCGGGCCGCGCCGGGCGTCCAGCGAGGAGCTGCACATCGCCTTTGATGGTGACGCGGTGTTGTTTTCCGATGTGTCGGAGCGCGTGTACCAGGCCGACGGGTTGGCGGCGTTCCAGGCCAGTGAGCGCGAATCCGCACGCCAGCCGTTGCCTGGCGGTCCGTTCAAGGGGTTCCTGGCGGCGCTGAACTTATTGCAGCGAGAGTTCCCTGACGAGGCCTGCCCGATCCGCACCGCATTGGTCACCGCCCGTTCGGCGCCGTCTCACGAGCGGGTGATTCGCACGTTGCGTGAGTGGGATATTCGCCTGGACGAGTCGTTGTTCCTTGGCGGCCTGGAGAAGTCCGCGTTTCTGGAGGCGTTTGCCGCTGATGTGTTTTTCGATGACCAGGCCGGTCATTGCGAGAAAGCCAGGGAAGTGGTGGCCACTGGGCACGTGCCCCATGGCATCAGTAATGAATTGAGGATTCAGGCCGAGAGTTAGGCGCGCTGCTAAGCTCATTCAATCTCCTCCAGCCTGGCAGTCCAGGAGGTTTTATGATTCGTTCGATGCTGTACGCCACGGACCTCGGTCTTTACGCGCCCTATGTGATGCAACATGCGCTGGCGCTGGCGCGAACGTTCAAGGCTGACCTGTATGTGATTCACGTGGTCGAGCCGATCGGGCTGTTCGCCGAATCGGTGTTGCAGAGCTACCTTGATGAAGCCGCGTTGAGCGAGTGGCAGAGCCGGGGGCTGAACACGGTGATGGCGACTATCGAGCAGCGGGTGCTCGACAGTTTCCGCGAGGAGTTGGGGGAGGGTGAGCAGGACCTGAAGTTGATCCGTTCGGTACGCGTGATCCAGGGAGATCCGTGCGAGGTGATTCTGGACCAACTGCGCAAACTGTCGGTAGATCTGCTGATAGTCGGCAGCCACAGCCACGCAACGGGTGCGACCACGCCTCTGGGGCGTACCGCGGCACGGGTACTGCAACTGTCCAGCGTACCGGTTTACCTGGTGCCGTCGTTACAACGTCGCCGCAGTGATGACATGTGATCGGTAGGAAACGATAAAAAGTTCTAGATTTATCTGTCTAACCTTTAATATAGTTATATACCGTCGCTGATACCCGTGGCGTCTATCTGCTTTGAGGGACACATATGAAGCTTCAACAACTGCGCTACATCTGGGAAGTGGCGCACCACGACCTCAACGTTTCCGCTACCGCTCAAAGCCTGTACACCTCGCAACCCGGTATCAGCAAGCAGATCCGCCTGCTCGAAGACGAGCTGGGCGTTGAAGTGTTCGCGCGCAGCGGCAAGCACCTGACCCGCGTCACCCCGGCCGGTGAGCGCATCATCACCACCGCCGGCGAGATCCTGCGTAAAGTCGAAAGCATCAAGCAGATTGCCCAGGAGTTCTCCAACGAGAAGAAAGGCACCCTGTCGATCGCCACCACGCACACCCAGGCGCGGTATGCATTGCCTCCGGTGATTCGCGATTTCATCAAGCAATATCCGGACGTGGCCCTGCACATGCACCAGGGTTCGCCGATGCAAATCGCCGAGATGGCCGCTGACGGCACCGTCGATTTTGCCATCGCCACTGAAGCCCTGGAGCTGTTCGGTGATTTGGTGATGATGCCGTGCTACCGCTGGAACCGTTGCGTGGTGGTGCCTCAGGGTCACCCATTGGCCAAGTTGCCGAAGCTGACCCTCGAAGCCCTGGCCGAATACCCGATCGTGACCTACGTGTTCGGTTTCACCGGCCGTTCCAAGCTGGACGAAGCCTTCAGCCATCGCGGCCTCACGCCGAAAGTTGTGTTCACCGCCGCCGACGCCGACGTGATCAAGACCTACGTGCGCCTGGGCCTGGGCGTGGGTATCGTCGCCAAGATGGCGGTCGATACCAACCTCGACAAAGACCTGGTGGTACTCGACGCCAGCGAGCTGTTCGAATCCAGTGTGACCAAGATCGGCTTCCGCCGTGGCACATTCCTGCGGGGCTTCATGTGCGACTTCATCGAGAAGTTTGCGCCGCACTTGACCCGCGAAGTCATGGCCAAGGCGATCCAGTGCCACAACAAGCAGGAGTTGGAAGAGCTGTTCGACGGCGTTGAACTGCCTGTTCACTGAGTGGTTTATCGGGCCTCGGTAACCGTAAACAGTTGCCGAGCGCCTGCCACCAGAATCTCCACTTCATCCCCTTCGAACTTGCCCAGCAGGCTTTTGCCCAGAGGCGAGCGCGGGGTGATGACCGTCACCGGTTGCCCGACCACATCCACCTTCAAGCCCGCAGCATCAGGCGCCAGGAACAGCCATTGCTGGCGACCGTTCTCGTCCTCCAGACCCAGTAGTGCACCGACTTCTATCCCTCGCTGATCATCGTAGGCGCGCAGGGGCAGGTTCTGGCACAGCGCCAGCGACTGCTTGATTTCCTCGACCCGTTTGGCTTGCCCGGCCGCTAGATAAGAAGCTTCCAACCCCAAGGTGTCGTACTTGTTCTCCGCGATGTTTTCTTCATGAGTCGCGGTTTCGTAGGCAGTCTGCGCGGCGCGTTGGGCTATATCGAGGTCGACGGTGAGCTTTTCCAGGATCAACTGGAGGACGGCGTGCTTATTCATGGCTGTGCTTGATCATTCGCAGAATTGCAGGACATTGGCCCGGCTTTTTTCATTGGGCGCATTCTGGTCTTGTTGCAGCCAGAACTGGCATTTGGGGTTGGACAGGTTACGTGCGTTGCTACGCGCCTGGTCCAGGGTTTGTTGCTGTTCCTGCTTTTGCAGGTTTTGTTGGTACTGCTCGAACATGCGGTTGGGCGGCTCCGGCGCGACAACGGCCGGTTTACCCAATTGCTGGACCGCCTGGGCCACCGGCGCGAGGCTTTGCGGAAACAGGTAGCGCGAGGCCAGCCAAGTGGTCAGCGCAATGGCGACAAACCCCAGCCATACGCCCAAGGCGATAGTGATGCACAGCTTGAGCAGCGACAAAGGCGCGCTAGAGGGCATGTGGAACTCCTTGCTACGGGGATAATGGCGGCGATTGTCGCACAGCCTCCATGCAGAATAATCGCGATCAAGCCTTCTGCATCGGCGCATTTATGCGGACAATCGAGCCTTTGAGTGTTGGAGCCCGGAATGAAAGCCCGCTGGGATATTTTTTGCAGCGTTGTCGATAACTTCGGCGACATTGGCGTGACATGGCGCCTGGCCCGGCAATTGGTGGCGGAGCATGGCTGCGAGGTGCGTTTGTGGGTCGATGACCTGCGGGCCTTCGAACGCATGTGCCCCGAGGTGGATGTGCAGCGCGAGCAACAATGGCAAGAGGGCGTCGATGTGCGCCACTGGCCAGCCGATTGGTCACCAACCCCTGCCGCTGATGCGGTGATAGCCGCTTTCGCTTGCCAGTTACCGCCTGACTATATGGAAGCCATGGCC
The DNA here is from genome assembly GCF_003290225.1 of Pseudomonas sp. LG1E9. Taxonomy (NCBI): domain Bacteria; kingdom Pseudomonadati; phylum Pseudomonadota; class Gammaproteobacteria; order Pseudomonadales; family Pseudomonadaceae; genus Pseudomonas; species Pseudomonas sp. LG1E9. The sequence continues at coordinate 2,587,124 of NZ_CP029983.1, forward strand.
GAGTGTGAGCGCACGCCGTTGTGGATGAACCTGGATTATCTCAGCGCCGAGGATTGGGTAGTGGTCTGTCATCGCCTGCCGTCGGTGAAGTTCAAGGGGGTACAAAAGTATTTCTTTTTCCCTGGCTTCCGGCCCGGTACGGGCGGTCTGTTGCGTGAGGCCGGGTTGCTGGAGCAGCGTCGGGCTTTTCAGCGGGATGTTGTTGCGCAGCGACAATTCCTGCAATCGCTGGGAGTGTTTCCACCTGATGGTGCGCGTCTGTTCTCACTTTTTGCGTATGAAAATGCCGGACTGGCCAGTTGGCTGGACGTATTGTCGACGGACGGGCGTGCCACTCATCTATTGGTGCCGGAAGGGCGCATCCTCGGCGATGTAGAGCGCTGGCTTGGAGTAGAAGAGCTCGCCGCCGGGGATGTTCATCAGCGTGATGCACTGACCGTGCAGATACTGCCGTTCGTGCGTCAGGAGCAATATGACCACCTGCTGTGGTGCTGCGACTTCAACGCCGTGCGCGGTGAAGACTCGTTCGTGCGCGCCCAGTGGGCCGGGCGCCCGCTGCTGTGGCACATCTATCGCCAGGACGAAGACATCCACCTCGACAAGCTCGATGCCTTCCTGGAGCTGTACACCGCCGCCTTGTCACCCGCTGCAAAGGCGGCACTGGTCGCGCTTTGGCAGGCCTGGAACACCGAGGGCGACATGGCGCAGCCGTGGAAAATGCTGCTGGAACACTGGCCAGAGGTCAGCCAGAACGCCGAAGCGTGGTGCCTGGAGCAGGCCTTGCAGGCCGATCTTGCGACGGCGCTGGTACAGTTTTATGAAAGTTGGATATGATACGCCACCTTGATTTTTGTAAATCCCATCCAAATTTCGGATATATGCAATGAAAACTGGTAAAGAACTGAAACCCGGTACAGTGATCCGTCTCGAAAACGACCCTTGGCTGGTTCAGAAAGCTGAGTTCACCAAGTCTGGTCGTAACAGCGCAATCATGAAGACCAAGCTGAAGAACCTGCTGACCGGTTACAAGACCGAGATCGTCTACAGCGCCGATGACAAACTGGACGACGTAATCCTCGACCGCAAAGAAGCGACCCTGTCCTTCATCAGCGGCGACACCTACACGTTCATGGACACCACCGACTACACCATGTACGAGCTGAACGCTGAAGACATCGAAGCCGTTCTGCCGTTCGTGGAAGAAGGCATGGAAGACATCTGCGAAGCGATCTTCTTCGAAGAGCGCCTGGTTTCCGTAGAGCTGCCGACCACTATCGTGCGTAAAGTTGCTTACACCGAAGGTTCCGCTCGCGGCGACACTTCGGGCAAGGTAATGAAGCCAGCCAAGCTGGCTAACGGTACCGAGCTGCAGGTCGCTGACTTCATCGAAATCGACGACCTGATCGAGATCGACACCCGCGAAGGCGGTTCGTACAAAGGTCGCGCCAAGAAGTAATTCTGGCCCTACCGTACGAAATAAAAAAACCCGACCATGAGTCGGGTTTTTTATGGGCGTTGTTTTTACTTCAAGTGTTGCTTCAACTCATCCGATGCCTGCAGCAGGGCCGAACGCACCGCCGGCACCTGGCTGACTACATTGAGCAAACCGTAGTCGTGAATCATGCCGTTGTAACGTACGGCGGTCACCGGCACACCGGCTGCATCCAGTTTGCGGGCATAGGCTTCGCCTTCATCACGCAGCACATCGGCGCTGGCCGTCTGAATCAGCGCGGGCGGCAAACCCTTTAGTTGGTCCGTGGTGGCCCGCAGCGGCGAGGCATAGATCTCGGCTCGCTGGTTGGCGTCGGTGGTGTAGTTGTCCCAGAACCACTTCATCATATTTTTGGTGAGGAAGTGCCCTTCGGCGTACTGGTTGTAGGACGCGGTCTCGAAATTGGCGTCAGTCACCGGCCATAACAGCAGTTGGAATTTGATCGCCGGCGTGCCCTTGTCCTTGGCCATCAGGCTGACCACGGCCGCCATATTGCCGCCGACGCTGTTGCCCGCGACCGCCAGGCGCTTGCCGTCGACATTGATCTCTTTACCGTGTTCGGCCACCCATTTCGTTGCGCCGTACGCCTGGTTGATCGCCACTGGGTAATGTGCCTCGGGTGACGGCGTGTAGTTGACGAACACCGCCACCGCCCCGGAACCCACGACCAGATCACGCACCAGGCGTTCGTGGGTCGGATAATCCCCCAGCACCCAACCGCCGCCGTGGAAGAACATGAACACTGGCAATGTGCCTTTGACCCCGGCCGGACGCACGATGGTCAGGTCCAGCGGCTTGCCATCGACCTGGATGGTCTTCTGGCTCACATCAGCCTTGGGCAGCGTCAGCTTCACCCCGGCTTGGGCGCCGGTCAGCACCGAGCGCGCTTCCTTGGGCGTCAATTGTTCCATCGGCTTACCGGTGCCGGCGTTCAATACATCCAGGAAAGCCTGGGTGTTGTGCTCAACGTCGCCATTGGCAGCGAACGCGTGGCTGATGGACAAGGCGAGCAGGGTGCCGGTGAGCGCTTTACCAAATGTGTTCATGTTCTTCTCCTTGAGCTGCAGCGTGGGTTAGACGGTTACATGCAGGCGCACATCGACGTTGCCACGGGTGGCGTTGGAGTACGGGCAGACCTGGTGAGCTGCGTCGACCAGACTTTGCGCGTCATCCTGCGCCAGGCCAGGCAGGCTGATATGCAGGTCGATGTCCAGGCCGAAACCGCCGGGGATCTGGCCGATGCCGACGTGGGCAGTGATCGAGGCGTCAGCCGGGATTTTGCGTTGGGTCTGGCTGGCGACGAATTTCAGGGCGCCGATGAAGCAGGCCGAGTAGCCGGCAGCGAACAGTTGTTCCGGGTTGGTCGCCTGGCCACCGGCACCGCCCAGTTCTTTTGGTGTGGAGAGCTTGACGTCGAGGATGTTATCGCTGGAAACAGCGCGACCATCACGGCCGCCGGTGGCGGTGGCTACTGCGGTATAGAGCGTTTGCATGGTGTCGTCCTCATTGGTATATAGCGCTAAATATTTGCGCGCTAAGTAATTGGTGAGGCGAATGTATAGCGCTAATGTTTAGTGCGCAAGATAAATTTAAAAGTATTTTTCGTGAAGCGCCACATCCCGCATTTTCATTGGGCGTATTAAACGGCGCCTTGCAGGTTGCTGCGCAATGCAATCAGATCCGCTTGCAGCTTGCGCAATTGTTCCAACTCCAACCCGCTGGCCCCAAGGATGCACTGTGGAATATCCATGGCCTTGTCCTGCAAGGCACGGCCGGCGGTAGTCAGTTCCACCACCACCACGCGTTCATCCTCGCGGCTGCGCGTTCGGCTGAGCAGGCCTTCGGCTTCCAGGCGTTTGAGCAGTGGCGTCAGGGAGCCAGGGTCTGTGAGCAGGCGGCTGCTGATTTCGCCGACAGTCAAACCATCCTCTTCCCACAGCACCATCATGGCCAGGTACTGCGGGTACGTCAGGCCGAGCGCTTGCAGCAGAGGCTTGTAGACCTTCGTCATCAGCAATGAAGTGGAGTGCAACGCGAAACACAGCTGGTTATTCAGCATCAGGGGTTCGCACGGGTCAGGATTTTTGCTCATGGCGGTGCCTTAAATACGTGTATGGGCTGGAATCTAGCGAGCAAATCTTTAATGCGCCAGACAATTCTGTCCAGAAGGTCAGACCAGGCCGCTCTGCAGCGCCAGATCCCATGGCGGAACAGGGCTGAAACGGGATTTGAGGTATTCCAGCAGCAAGCGGCTGCGTGCGTTGGCCTGTTGTTCCAGGCGCAGCGCATAGATCCCGGTAGTTTCCGGGCTGGGCAGACCATCTTCGCAAAACAGCGGCAGCAATTCGCCACGCACCAGGTATTCGCTGGCCAGCCAAGTGGGTAGATGGGCGATGCCCAAGCCGGCCAAGGCGCCTGAGAGCAGCGCTTCTGCGTTGTTGGCGCTCATGCGGATGCGCTGTGGTCGATAGGTCGCACGGCGCCCGTCCAGTTCGAAGCGCCACGCGAACATCGGCGCCAGGCCATCCCAGTCCAGGCCATCATGATCACTCAACTCCCGGGGATGGGCCGGCGTGCCACGGCTTTTGAGGTAGGCCGGGCTGGCGCAGGCGATACGCACGATGCTGGCCAGGGGCGTGGCGATCAGACGGGTATCGACGATATGCCCGGCCCGCAGCACCAGGTCGACCTTGCCAAGATGCGCGCCCTGCATATCCACGAAACTATCGATCAGATGCAGGTGCACATCCAGGCCGGGGTACACCTTCAGGAAATCCGCGATGACTGGCGCCAGGTGCCGTCGACCAAACGCCGCGGGCGCATCCACGCGGATCAAGCCCTCCGGCGCATGGCTCAGAGACACCGCTTCAGCCCGTGCCAGTTGCAACTCGCTGACAATCCGCCGCGCCCGCTCTGCAAACGCCAGGCCCGCTGGCGTCGGCACTACCGCGTGGGTACTGCGCTGGAACAAGCGACTGCCCACGGAGCTTTCCAGGCTGTCGATGCGCCGCGCTACCGCGGAGGGCGTCAACGGATGACGGCGTGCGGCGGCGGAAAAGCTGCCGGTTTCCAGTACATCGAGAAACAGACTCAGCTGGTCGGTAAGGGTATTGGGGTTCATGACTGAATGCTTATGCGAGATTGGCACAGCCATTGTGCGTTGCTGTGCGTTTCCGCGCCAGGGCCGACTGCGTAGCATGCGAGGCCTGGGATTATGGAGTAATGAGCGGTGTGGGATTTAGCGATGTACCTCGTATTGGGCGCGGCCTTGGGCACAGTGGGCGGGCTGTTTGGCATCGGCGGCGGGCTGATTGCGATCCCGGTGCTCGGCGTATTGTTTGGCCTGGATCAACAGATCGCCCAAGGCACCGCGCTGGTGATGGTGGTGCCAAACGTGATGCTCGCCCTGTGGCGTTATCACCAGCGCAACCGGATTGAACTGCGTCACGCGCTGCCGCTGGGCATCACGGGTTTCAGCTTTGCCTGGTTGGGCTCGATCTGGGCAGTGGGCCTGGATGCAGGGGCGATGCGGATTGGCTTCATTGCGTTTCTGGTGGCGTTGTCGGCCTACAACCTGTTGCGCATGTTCACCCGCAACGCACCGCCGACCGCGCAGATGCGTTATTCCTGGCCATGGCTGGGCGTGCTGGGCGCCGCGTCCGGCTCCATGGGCGGCTTGTTTGGTGTAGGCGGGGCCGTGGTGGCCACGCCGGTGCTGACCAGCGTGTTCGGCACTACCCAAGTGGTCGCCCAAGGCTTGTCCCTGGCCTTGGCCCTGCCCAGCACCGGCGTGACTCTGGTCACCTACGCCTGGCACCACGAAGTGGATTGGATGATCGGCATACCCCTGGCAGTGGGTGGCCTGCTCAGTATCAGTTGGGGCGTGAAAGTTGCCCATGCCTTGCCCGAGCGTTTGTTGCGTGGCCTGTTCTGCGGCTTCCTGGTGGTGTGCGCGGTGATGCTGACCTTTAAACTCTGAAGCCTTCCAGAATGTACTCGGCCAGGCATTCGGTGATCGGCGAGGTAATGTGCGGGTTGCGCAGCAAGTGCAGATTCATCGACGGCAGCGGTGGGAACCCCTCGTCGCTGCCGAGTATGCGCAAGTCGTCGGTCACCAGGCTTTCCATGCAGATCATCGCGGCGAGGCCGGCACTCACCACCGCCTGGATCGCCGCGACGTTGGTGCTGTGGTACGCCAGGCGATAGTCCCGGCCGCAGGCATCCAGTGCGGCACGCGTCCACTGCGTATACAGGCAGTCGTCGCCGGAAACCGCCAGGGGCACGGCGTCGTGTTCCTCCACGCAGAAGCACGGCGCTGCTGCCCAGACCATCCGCTCAGTGCGCAACAGTTCGCCGATTTCTTTGCCGGGCTCGCGGCTGATCACGGTCAGCGCCAGGTCCCGCCGCTGCATCAGCACCGTTGACGACTCGCAATGCAGCTCGATCTGGATCAGCGGGTACGCCTTGGAAAATTGCTTGAGGATCCCCGGCAGGAAGCGCATCACGTAGTCGTCTGGCGTGCCGATCCGCACCAGCCCCACCATATGCGGCTCGCGCAGGGTGTTGAACACCTCGCTGTGCAGTTTCAGGATGCGCCGCGCATAACCCAGCAGCACCTGGCCCTCGGGTGTCAGTCGCACCTGCCGGCCATCGCGCTCGAACAGCTTGCGCTGCAACACGTCTTCTTCCAGACGCTTCATCTGCATGCTTACCGCCGATTGAGTGCGGTTGACCAGCTCGCCAGCGCGGGTAAAACCGCCCTGGTCAGCGATGGCAACGAAGGTGCGCAGCACTTCAGTGTCGATGCTCGGGTAGCCGGACAATTGATCAATCTCCGAGATGTATTGCATAAGAAACATTCGTTGGATTGATCATAGTGCCCCGCACACACTGGCGTCATCCCCAAGGGAGGGCGAGAAGATGAAAGGTCAGAAAGGTTACGTGTTGATGGCGAAGCATCCGTTTGCCGGGTTGTTTCAAAGGATTGCCCGCTGGCAGGCATTGCGCTACGAACGCCAGATGCTGTCGAGCATGAGCGATGATGCGCTCAAGGACATCGGCCTCAGCCGCGCCGACGTGGAACAGGAAACCCATCGGCATTTCTGGGAAGACCCGCTGCGAAAATGACTGGGGATGCAGTAGGGTAGGTCGCGAGCCCTCAAGGAGTTTTCCATGCCCGCCGACCTGTCCTTTTCACTCAAGCAAGCTCGACGCATGGCGCTGGCGGCTCAGGGTTTTTCCGGGCGCCAGCCGCCTGCGCAGATCAAGGCCGCGCACCTCAACCGATTGATCGACCGCCTGGGCGTGTTGCAGATTGATTCGGTCAACGCCGTGGTGCGTTCTCATTACCTGCCGCTGTTTTCCCGCCTGGGTCACTATTCCCCTTTACTGCTTGAGGAGGCTGCCTGGAGCCAGGGCCGGCGGCGTTCGCTGTTCGAATACTGGGGGCATGAAGCCTCGCTATTGCCCATGGCGTTGTACCCATTGATGCGGTGGCGCATGGTGCGGGCGCAGCAGGGCCAGGGCATTTATGCGCAGATGGCGCGTTTTGGGCGCGAGCAGCAGGCCATCATTCAGCGTGTGCTCAAGACCGTTGAACAACAGGGCGCACTCGGCGCCGGCAGCCTGTCCACCCGTGAGGAGCGCGCCGGCCCCTGGTGGGACTGGAGTAATGAAAAGCACGCGCTGGAATGGTTGTTTGCTGCCGGGCTGGTCACCGTGGCCGGTCGACGCGGTTTCGAGCGCCTTTACGACTTGCCCGAGCGCGTCATGCCCGCCGACATTCTCCAGCAAGCCCCGTTGGCTGAAGCCGAGGCCCAGCGCGGGTTGTTGCTGCACAGTGCCACCGCCCTGGGGGTCAGCACTGAAAAAGATTTGCGTGATTACTTTCGCCTCGACCCTGCCGACAGTCGCGCTCGCTTGGCTGAGCTGGTGGAGGACGGCCAATTGCTGACCTGCCGGGTTCAGGGCTGGAAGCAGTCGGCATATTGCTTGCCGGAGCCAAAAACGCCGCGCAACGTACCGGCCAGCGCCTTGCTGTCGCCCTTTGACTCGTTGATCTGGGAACGCGCCCGCACTGAGCGCCTGTTCGATTTCCGTTACCGACTGGAGATCTACACCCCGCAAGACAAACGGGTGTATGGCTATTACGTGCTGCCGTTTTTGCACAACGAGCGGATCGCCGCCCGCGTCGACCTGCGGGCCGAACGCGCCAATGGGCGCTTGGCGGTGCATGCGGTGCACGAGGAAGAGTCTGGGCTGGATGAGGAGGGGATGCTGGCGCTGGCGCAGCATCTGCGGCAAATGGCGCAATGGTTGGGGCTTGAGCAGGTGCAGCTCAATTGCCAGCGGCCAAGTGCCGCTCGGCTGCGGCTTGCTGGGCTCTAGGGCCCCATCGGGGGCAAGCCCCCTCCCACATTTGGATTTGTGAACGCAGTCAAACTGTGGGAGGGGGCTTGCCCCCGATGGCCTCAGTCCTGTCAGCCTAAATCTCAGCGCTTGACCTGTTTCAAGGTCTCGGCAATCAGAAACGCCAGCTCCAGCGACTGATCGGCATTCATCCGTGGGTCGCAATGGGTGTGATAGCGGTCCGACAAGCCATCCTCGGTGATTGGCCGCGCGCCGCCGATGCACTCGGTGACGTTCTGCCCGGTCATCTCGATATGAATTCCGCCGGCGTAGCTGCCCTCGGCCTGGTGCACCTGGAAGAATTCTTTCACTTCGCCGAGGATCTGCGCAAAGTCGCGGGTCTTGTAGCCGCTGCTGGCCTTGATGGTGTTGCCATGCATCGGGTCCGAGCTCCACAGCACCTGCTTGCCCTCGCGCTGTACGGCGCGGATCAGGTTGGGCAGGTGGTCGCCGACCTTGCCTGCGCCCATGCGGGCGATCAGGTTCAAGCGGCCTGGGTCGTTGTCCGGGTTGAGGATGTCGATCAGGCGGATCAGGTCGTCGGGGTTCATGCTCGGGCCGACCTTGACCCCGATCGGGTTGTTTACGCCGCGCAGAAACTCGACGTGGGCGCCATCCAACTGGCGGGTGCGGTCGCCGATCCACAGCATATGGGCCGAACAGTCGTAGTAGTCGTTGGTCAGGCTGTCACGGCGTACGAAAGCTTGTTCGTAGTTCAGCAGCAGCGCTTCGTGGGCGGTGAAGAAGCTGGTTTCGCGCAGTTGCGGCGAGCTGTCCATGCCGCAGGCACGCATGAAGGCCAGGGTTTCGTCGATGCGGTCCGCCAGTTGGCTGTACTTCTCGGCCAGAGCGGAGTTGGCGATAAAGTCCAGGTTCCACTGATGAACCTGGTGCAGGTCGGCGAAACCGCCCTGGGCGAAGGCGCGCAGCAGGTTGAGGGTGGCGGTGGACTGGTGGTACGACTGCAACAGGCGATCAGGGTCGGGTACGCGGCTTTTTTCGTCAAAGCCGATGCCGTTGACGATATCGCCACGGTAGGCGGGCAGGGTGATGCCGTCGATGGTCTCGTCGTTGGATGAGCGCGGCTTGGCGAACTGGCCGGCCATGCGCCCGACTTTTACCACCGGGCAGCCGGCGGCGAAGGTCATCACAATCGCCATCTGCAACAACACCTTGAAGGTGTCGCGGATTTTCGCCGCAGAAAACTCAACGAAGCTTTCGGCGCAGTCACCGCCTTGCAACAGGAAGGCGCGACCCTGAGTCACTTCGGCAAACTGGCGGCGCAACTCACGGGCTTCCCCGGCAAACACCAGCGGCGGGTAGCTGGCCAGGTTCTGCTCCACCCGCAACAGGTGTGCGGCGTCCGGGTACTGGGGTTGTTGCTGGATCGGCAGGGCGCGCCAGCTGTCGGGGCTCCAGGGTTGGCTCATCATGAACTCGATTGGCTGATTGACGGTCGGGCGCCAATGTTATCAGCAATTAGTGCGTGACCTGCTGCTGCCGGTTGGCCGACAATCGCGCCTTTGGCGTAGAGCAAACCCGTTAGGAGTAGTGATGACAGAGGAGCGTGTCGAGCGCCTGCTGGCCGAGGTCCATGATGACTTCGGCATGATCCGTGTGCTCGAAGTGGCCGATTACCGGTTTCTCGAATTCGGCGACGCCATCGAGCAGAGCTGCGTGTTCACCGCCGATCCGAGCTGGCTGGAGTACGACTACACCCGCGCGATGCTGATCGGCGCGTTGTGCCATGAACAGCCGGAAAGCGCGTTGTTCCTCGGTCTCGGCGCTGGCACGTTGACCCAGGCGTGCCTGAAGTTCTTGCCCCTGGAAGACGTCGAAGCCATCGAGCTGCGCCCGGACGTACCACGTCTGGCCATCGAGTACCTGGGGTTGGACGATGATCCGCGCCTGTACATCCGCATCGGCGACGCCCTGGAATTGCTGGAGACTGCCGAATCGGCCGACCTGATTTTCGTCGACCTTTATACCGATGTCGGCCCAGGCGTCGGGCACCTGGCCTGGACCTTCCTGGAAAACTGCCAGAAAAAGCTCAACCCCGGTGGTTGGCTGGTGATCAACCAGTGGGCGACTGACGACGGTAAACCACTGGGCGCGGCGTTGTTGCGTGGGCTGTATCACCGGCATTACTGGGAGCTGCCGGTGAAGGAGGGCAATGTAATTTTGCTGGTGCCTTCGGAGTTGGATCAGGTGCTGGATCTGGCTGCGCTTTCTAATCGGGCCGAAGTGTTGGCGCCGCGTCTGGGGTATTCGTTGCAACCGTTGATCAAGGCGATTCGGCCGGCTACTTAGTTGTCTGTGCTGACGTCATCGGGGGGCAAGCCCCCTCCCACATTGGAGCGCATTCTCCTGTGGGAGGGGGCTTGCCCTGATGGCGCCGGAGTTGCCCACTCAAATGCCTTTGAATACCCCCGGCCGCTTCTCGATCATCGCCCGTACACCTTCCTTGGCATCTGCACTGTTGAACAGCTTGTCGACCATCGGCGGCAAGGCAGCGGCGGCCACGGTCTCACCCTCCATGCGCGCCAGTCGCGCCGACATCAAGGTAGCCTGCACGCCCAGCGGAGCCTGGCGCGCAATGCGGTTGGCCAGTTCAATGGCGCGGGGCAGCAAGTCTTCGCTGGCCATCACTTCCTGCACCAGACCCAGGCGCAGGGCTTCATGGGCGTCGAACTCATCGCCAGTGAGCAGCCAGCGCATGGCGTTGCCCCAGCCGGCGATCTGATGGAAGCGCAATGTCGCACCGCCAAACGGAAAGATCCCACGCTGTACTTCCATCTGCGCAAAGCGCGTGTTGCTCGCACAGAGGTTGATATCCGCCGCCAGCATCAATTCGATACCGATGGTCAGGCAGTAGCCTTGGGCGGCGACGATCACCGGTTTGCTTACCCGCGGACCGGCGAACACGCCCCACGGATCGCAGCCCCCCAGCGGCGGTTGCCAGCCGCCGGCCATCACGGCGCTGACATTGGCCAGGTCCAGCCCGGCGGTGAAGTGGTCGCCGTGGGCAAAGACGACAGCGACCCGCGCAGCGTCGTTTCGATCAAATTCGCCATACGCCAGGCTCAGCTCATTGAGCAAATCCAGGTCAAAGGCATTGCGCTTGGCCACCCGGTCCAGGCCCAACAGCAGGACATGGCCCTGGAGTTCACGGCTGACGCGGCTGCTGCTGGCTTGATTCATCGGGTGTGCCCTCGGGCGCAGGGAAGGATTTCAGACCAAAGGTCTCGAACATTGGGTGAATCGTTTAAGCGTTATCACCAACAGGGCCGGGCCTTTGAAAAATAGACCCTGGCCGGCTTATCTGCAAAGACTGTGACGCAGCGCGGTTTATCGGCGCTTTGCGATAAAAAAAGCTCCCTTTTTCAGGTATTTCCGGTATAGTGCGCGCCGGCCTTTAACCGGGCCGCGTTTAGGTAGCGCAATTCCCCGAAGTCAGCTTCGGCTGCACGTCCGCACAGCGGACTCTCCCTTGACGAATCTTTTTCATTCATTCGTTTTCGCAAATCCCCGCCGACAAAGCAGCCAGGGCGACTCTTGAGTCTCAACACGGCATGCGCAGCTTTGGAGCATGGGTCTTTGCGGATGCACTTAGAGGCAGACCCATGACCCAGGAAACCGGCGGCTTCGCCGCTTTTAATCTTAACCCGAACATTCTTGCTGCCGTCATTGCGACCGGCTACGAAGAACCTTCGGCGATTCAGCAGCAATCGATCCCGATCATCATGGCCGGCCAGGACATGATTGGCCAGGCGCAAACCGGTACCGGTAAAACCGCCGCGTTCGCCCTGCCTATCCTGCACTGCATCGATCCTGCCAAGCGCGAGCCGCAAGCCCTGATCCTGGCGCCAACCCGTGAGTTGGCGCTGCAAGTAGCAACCGCTTTTGAAACCTACGCCAAGCAAATGCCAGGCGTTACCGTTGTTGCCGTTTACGGCGGCGCGCCGATGGGCCCGCAACTGAAAGCCATCCGTAATGGCGCTCAGATCGTTGTGGCGACCCCAGGCCGCCTGTGCGACCACCTGCGTCGCGACGAAAAAGTACTGTCGACCGTGAACCACCTGGTTCTCGACGAAGCTGACGAAATGTTGAAGCTGGGCTTCATGGATGACCTGGAAGTCATCTTCAAGGCGCTGCCACCGACCCGTCAGACCGTACTGTTCTCGGCCACTCTGCCACAGTCGATCCGTGCCATTGCCGAACGCCACCTGCGCGATCCGCAACACGTGAAGATCCAGACCAAGACTCAGACCGTTACCGCGATCGAACAGGCTCACCTGTTGGTTCACGCTGACCAGAAGACCTCGGCTGTATTGAGCCTGCTGGAAGTCGAAGACTTCGATGCCCTGATCATGTTCGTGCGTACCAAGCAAGCGACCCTGGACCTGGCAAGTGCCCTGGAAGCCAAAGGCTACAAAGCCGCTGCGCTGAACGGTGACATCGCCCAGAACCAACGCGAGCGCGTGATCGACTCCCTCAAGGATGGTCGTCTGGACATCGTTGTAGCGACCGACGTAGCCGCTCGTGGTCTCGACGTTCCACGTATCACTCACGTGTTCAACGTTGACATGCCTTACGATCCAGAGTCCTACGTTCACCGCATCGGCCGTACCGGCCGTGCAGGTCGCGAAGGTCGTGCACTGTTGCTGGTGACTCCACGTGAGCGCCGCATGCTGCAAGTGATCGAGCGTGTAACCGGTCAGAAAGTTGCCGAAGTCCGCCTGCCGGATGCCCAGGCTGTTCTCGATGCCCGCATCAAGAAACTGACCAACAGCCTGTCGCCACTGGTGGCTGACGCTGAATCGACCCACGGCGACCTGCTCGACCGCCTGACCGCCGATATCGGCTGCACCCCACGTGCCCTGGCTGCAGCTCTGCTGCGCAAGGCAACAAACGGTCAGGCCCTGACCCTGGCAGCCATCGAGAAAGAACGCCCGCTGGTACCGAACAACGCGCCACGCGGTGATCGTCCAGAGCGTACTGGCGACCGTCCAGACCGTGGTGATCGTGAGCGTCGTGCTCCGGTTCCATTGGCTGAAGGTCGTGCTCGTTGCCGTACCGCGCTGGGCGCGCGTGACGGTATCGCTGCCAAGAACCTGCTGGGCGCTATCCTCAACGAGGGTGGCCTGGCACGTGAAGCCATCGGTCGCATCCAGGTCCGTGACAGCTTCTCCCTGGTGGAGCTGCCGGAAGACGGTCTGGAAAAGCTGCTGACCAAACTGAAAGACACTCGCGTTGCCGGTAAGCAGCTGAAGCTGCGTCGCTACCGCGAAGATTGATCCGCCCTTGGGCTGATTGATCGCACATAAAAAATCCCCGACTGGTTCGGGGATTTTTTTTGCGTCGCTGTTTTAACCATTACGAGTTAGCCGAAGCGGTAAATGTCCATGCCCAGCGCGCCCATGGTGAAACCTTGGTGCGCGATGCTGAAACCCCCGCCCGCACCACGCGCAAAGTAGAGCGGCAACAGGTGTTCATCGCTTGGATGGCTGCGAACTGCGTAGGGCGCTTGGCGGCGATAGTCGTGCAGTGCGGCTTCGTCGTTGGCAACAAGCTTCTCCACGACCCAGTCGCGGAAACCCCGCGCCCAAGGCTCGATGCTTTCAGGCCCGGCGTGCCAGTCCAGTTCGCCCAGGTTGTGAGTGATACTGCCCGAACCGATCAGCAGAACACCTTGCTCGCGCAAGCTGGCCAAGGCATGGCCGACTTGTGTCTGCAGGGCAGGGCCCATGTGGCTGGGCAGGGACACCTGCACCACCGGGATATCCGCGGCGGGGTACATCAGCGACAGCGGCACCCAAGTGCCGTGGTCGAAAGGGCGCTGGTCGTCAATGCGCGGATTCAGGCCATCGGCGTGCAACAGTTGGACAATCTCGCGGGCCAGTTGCGGGTCGCCCGGCGCCGGGTATTGCACGGCAAACAGTTCACGGGGGAAGCCGCCGAAGTCGTGCCAGGTTTCCGGTGCGGCGCTGCCGCTGACAAGCAAATCCTGGCTTTCCCAATGCGCCGACACCACCACGATTGCCTTCGGGCGGGGCAGCTCGGCCGCCAGGCGTTGCAGCGCCGGGCCGCTGGCGCCAGGTTGCAGGGCGAGCATGGGCGAACCGTGTGAGATAAACAGGCTAGGGAGCATAAGTTGGGTCCTGAGCGTTAACATGGGCCCATCTTCAATCAGATCATTGATCTAAATCTAATATAAGTTTTAGTGCCTTTTGATCGAGATTTCTGGGGGATCCATGGAACCTAAGTTTTGGCAGGAGCGCTGGGCGCGCAATCAGATCGGCTTCCATCGGTCCGAGGTCAACCCTTACCTGCAAAGGCATTGGGCTTCTTTGGCGTTGGCTGAGGGCGCCAAGGTGCTGGTGCCTTTGTGTGGCAAAAGCCTGGACTTGATGTGGCTGGCCAGCCACGGCTATCGCGTGCTCGGCGTTGAACTGTCGGAGCAAGCGGTTGAAGCCTTCTTCAGTGAGCAGAACCTGACGCCGCGAACCACTCGGCGCGGCGCGTTCAAGGTGTACCAGGCGGATTTGATCGAAGTGTGGTGCGGTGATTTCTTCGCCCTGGACGCTGAGGTGCTGGCTGATTGCACTGCGCTCTACGACCGCGCCGCCCTGATCGCCTTGCCACCGCTGATGCGCGCGCAGTACGCCGAGCATCTGAACAGCCGCTTGCGCCCAGGCTGCCAAGGATTGCTCATCACCCTCGACTACGACCAGACGCAAAAGGCCGGCCCGCCGTTTGCCGTGACGGATGACGAGGTGAAGGTGCTGCTGGAAGCGCACTGGAGCCTGCAGGTGATCGAGGAGCAAGACATTCTTGGTGAGAGCTGGAAGTTCGTGCAGGACGGCGTCACGGGCTTGGACGAGCGCGTCTACAAAATGGCGCGGGTATAAAGGGGCGCCCACAAAAAAGGGGCGATCCATCGCCCCTTTTTTGCATTACCGGGTATCAGCCCCGACGACGTAGCGCGTCAATACGCTCTTCCAGCGGTGGGTGGCTCATGAACATGCGCGCCAGGCCCTGCTTGATGCCGCCGTTGATGCCGAAGGCGGTCAGGCTGTCAGGCATGTGCACCGGCAGGCCCTGTTCGGAGCGCAGGCGTTGCAGCGCACTGATCATTGCGCTGGTGCCCGCCAGGCGTGCGCCGGCTTCGTCTGCCCGGAACTCGCGTTTGCGCGAGAACCACATCACGATCGCACTGGCCAGGAAGCCCAGTACCACTTCGGCGAAGATGGTCGCCACGAAGTAGGCGATACCGCGACCGCCTTCGTTCTTGAAGATCACCTTGTCGACAAAATTGCCGATGATCCGCGCAAAGAACATCACGAAGGTGTTCACCACGCCTTGCACCAGTGCCAGGGTGATCATGTCGCCGTTGGCAACGTGGCCAATCTCGTGCGCGAGTACTGCCTTCACTTCATCGGGTGAGAAACGTTCGAGCAAGCCCTGGCTGACGGCCACGAGCGCGTCGTTCTTGTTCCAGCCCGTTGCAAAGGCGTTGGCCTCATAAGCAGGGAAAATCCCGACTTCGGGCATTTTGATACCTGCCTCTTGGGACAACTGCTCCACGGTTTGCATCAGCCATTGTTCATGGCGAGTGCGTGGTTGGGTGATGACCTGGGTGCTGGTGCTCATCTTCGCCATCCACTTGGAGATGAACAGCGAGAACAGCGAGCCGGCAAAACCAAAGACCGCACAGAAAATCAGCAGCTGATTGAGGTTCAGATCAACCCCGTTGGCCGCCATGAACCCGTTGAAGCCGAAAAGGCTCAGGGTGATGCTGGCAATCAGCACGACCGCCAGGTTGGTGGCCAAGAACAGCAGGATGCGCATCATGGTTGTAGAGTTCTCCTCATGCTTAATATGTCGCTTACTGCGGGGTATATAAGGTGCGGCATGGGGTGATTCAACCGAGCGACTATTTCAAACTGTGTCCTACAGCTCGAATGTAGAGTCTTGAAGGGATTTTCCGACCGGGAATGCTACCCCTTACAAGCCGTTCATGGTCTTGTGGCCCAACAATTATAGGGGGCTTGAGGCCATAGAGCGGCACGGGCGGTATGAGGGGAGGGGTGAAGACAGAGAAGTGTTGCCAGATAATCGCTGTACGACCGAATGTCGGTCGTACAGCGTCATATCCCCTACTGGCGATAGGACTTGAGGAAATTGCCGATACGTCCAATCGCCATGTCCAGGTCATCCACACGCGGTAAGGTAACCACGCGGAAGTGATCCGGCCACGGCCAGTTGAACGCGGTGCCCTGCACCACCAGCAGTTTTTCCGACAGCAGCAAGTCGAGCACGAACTTCTCGTCGTTGAGGATCGGGCACACCTTCGGGTCGATCCGTGGGAACGCGTACAACGCACCCATGGGTTTCACGCAGCTCACGCCCGGGATCGCGTTGAGCAGTTCCCACGTGCGGTTGCGCTGCTCCAGCAGGCGGCCCTGGGGCAGAACCAGGTCATTGATGCTCTGGTAGCCGCCCAGTGCGGTCTGGATTGCGTGTTGGCTCGGCACGTTGGCACACAGGCGCATGTTGGCCAGCATGTCGATACCTTCGATGTAGCTCTGGGCGTTGTGCTTGGGACCGGAGATGGCGATCCAGCCGGAGCGGAAGCCCGCCACGCGGTAGGACTTGGACAGGCCGTTGAAGGTCAGGCACAGCAGGTCCGGCGCCAGGGAGCCCGTGCAGATATGGACCGCATCGTCGTAGAGAATCTTGTCGTAGATCTCGTCGGAGAACACCACCAGGTTGTGCTGGCGGGCCAGTTCGAGCATGCCCAGCAGCACTTCTTTAGAGTAAACCGCGCCGGTAGGGTTGTTCGGGTTGATGATCACCAGCGCCTTGGTGTTCGGGGTGATCTTGGCCTTGATGTCGGCCAGGTCCGGGAACCAATCGGCGCCCTCGTCGCACAGGTAGTGCACCGGGTGGCCACCGGCCAGGGTCACGGCGGCGGTCCACAGTGGATAGTCCGGTGCTGGTACCAGCACTTCGTCGCCGTTGTTGAGCAGCGCCTGCATGGACATCACGATCAGCTCGGACACGCCATTGCCCAGGTAGATGTCTTCGATGCCGACACCTTCAACCTGCTTCTGCTGGTAGTACTGCATCACCGCCTTGCGTGCGCTGAACAGGCCCTTGGAGTCGCTGTAGCCCTGTGCGGTAGGCAGGTTGCGGATCACGTCCTGGAGGATTTCGTCCGGCGCTTCGAAACCAAAGGGCGCCGGGTTGCCAATGTTCAGCTTGAGGATGCGATGGCCTTCCTCTTCCAGGCGCTTGGCGTGCTTGAGCACTGGGCCGCGAATGTCATAGCAGACGTTGGCGAGCTTGTTCGATTTGCTGACCTGCATGGCGATGTGATCCTGAAAATGAACGATCCAGACGGTGTGGACACTACCGTACTGTGAAACCTGCGGGGCCCGCACCCATAAATACGTTTGAATGCCGATAGCGCGGGTGCCAGACTGGCGTTTTGAAGAGGCGCAATCATACGTGCCGCCTGATCCATGGAAAAGACACAGATCAGGCTTTTTCAGTTGCCGAGGTGTACCGATGGATAAGTTGCAGAAAACCGTTGAAGAGTGGAAAGCCATGCTCGATCCCGAGCAGTACAACGTGTGCCGGCTCAAAGGTACCGAGCGCCCGTTCAGCGGCAAGTACAACGACACCAAGACCGACGGCGTGTACCACTGCATCTGCTGCAATGCGCCGCTGTTCGACTCCGCCACCAAATTTGATTCCGGCTGCGGCTGGCCGAGCTTTTACGCGCCGATTGCCGACAGCGCGATGATCGAGATCCGTGACGTCAGCCACGGCATGATCCGCACCGAAGTCACCTGCGCCAAGTGTGATGCGCATCTGGGCCATGTATTCCCGGATGGTCCGCCGCCGACCGGTTTGCGTTATTGCATCAACTCGGTGTGCCTTGACCTGGTCCCGCGCTGAGTCTTCGTGGTGAGGGAGCCTGCTCCCTCATCCCGTGCCCATAAGGCACTATCATTCCGATCAATTCAATTGCACACAATTGAATCGCCTACTATCTTTCTCCTTCTTCTCCCTTTTTCTTGAGGCACTGCCATGAGCGACAACCTGCTGAGCATCCCTTGCACCACCATCAAAGGTGAGCAAAAGACCTTGGCCGATTTCGCCGGCAAGGCCGTGCTGGTGGTCAACACTGCCAGCAAGTGTGGTTTCACCCCGCAGTACAAGGGGCTGGAACAGCTTTGGCAGCAATACAAGGATCAGGGCTTGGTGGTGCTGGGCTTTCCCTGCAACCAGTTCGGCAAGCAGGAGCCGGGTGACGAAGGTGCGATCTCAGAATTCTGCGAGCTGAATTTCGGTGTCAGCTTCCCGTTGTTCAAGAAGATCGACGTGAATGGCAGCGATGCCCATCCACTGTTCGTGCAACTGAAAAAACAGGCGCCGGGCCTGCTGGGTTCCAAAGGCATCAAGTGGAACTTCACCAAGTTCCTCATCGGCCGCGACGGCCAGGTGGTCAAGCGCTTTGGCCCCACCACCAAGCCGCAGGACCTGACCCAAGAGATCGAAGCCCTGCTCAAATGATCCAGCCGCCCGCCGTGTCCCTGGCCCTGGACAACCAGCTGTGTTTCAAGCTCTACGCTGCTTCCAGGGCTGTTACACGCGCCTATAAGCCGATGCTCGACCAATTGGGCCTGACCTATCCGCAATATGTGGTGATGCTGGTGTTGTGGGAGTGGCACGACACGCCAACGTCGCAACCAACAGTCAAAGCCCTGGGCGAACGCCTGATGCTCGACTCGGGTACGTTGACGCCCTTGCTCAAGCGTCTGGAGCAACTTGCGCTGGTGCGGCGCCGGCGCAGTGCCCAGGATGAGCGGGAGGTTCACCTGAGCCTGAGTGACAGCGGCGTACAGCTGCGTGATCAGACCCTCGCCCTGAAAACCCGGTTGCTGTGCGCCAGTGGGGTTGACCTGAACCAGGCTGACGCCTTGCGTGACGGTCTGGATCAGTTGCTGGTGCAGATCAGAGCGTTGTCGTCCGAGGCACCCACAGGTCCAGCAGGGCATTGAGTTCTTCGCGGCGGAACGGTTTGGCCAGGTAGTCATTCATGCCCGCCGCACGGCACCGCTCGCGCTCCTCGGACAGGGCGTTGGCGGTCAACGCGACAATCGGCAGGTCCGGCCAGCGCCCGCTGCGGCGAATCTGTCGGCTGGCTTCATAGCCATCCATCACCGGCATGTTGCAGTCCATCAGCACCAGGTCGAAGGGTTGCTCTTCGAGGAGTTTGAGCGCTTCGCCGCCATGGGGCGCCACAATCACCTCGCAGCCCAGTTTGCTGAGCATGCCCTTGGCCACCAGTTGATTGACCGGGTTGTCCTCCACCAGCAGGATGCGCGCGCGATGCGCGAGGGGGGCGGCATCCAGCTGGATCGGATCAAGGATCAACTGCGTGCCTCTGTGCATGTTGCGCAGCAGGATCTGATACAGCGCGGTGCGGCTCAAAGGACGCGCCTGTTGGTGCAGGGGTACCAGCGCTGCCACTTCCTCGCTGGGCATGAAATTGCCATAGGCCGTCACCAGCAAAATGGGTGCGGTAATGCCCGGCCGTATGCGGAACAGGCATTCCGGGCAATCGGTAATAAGCAGGTCAGGCGTTTGCCCGCTCAAATCGTCATCCATGGTGAAACAACGCGGTGTCAGCCCCCAACTGGGCAGCAGTGTGGTGAGCAACTCCGTCAGGCCGCCGCCAGCGCTGGTGATGGCGATGACCTGGCCGCTCAGCGGCGGCGGCTGCACGGCGGGCAAATGGGTGGGCAGCGGCAGGTCTGCGCAGAATTGGCTGCCAAAGCCCACCTCCGAGCTGATACTCAACCGTCCCTTCATGGCTTCACAGAGGTTGTGGGTCAGCGCCAGACCCAGGCCCGTCCCGCCAAACTGGCGAGTGATACCGGCACCGGCCTGGGTGAACGGTTGGAAGATCTTCACCTGGGCATCCTGCGCAATGCCGATGCCGGTATCGCAGACTTCAATACGCACGCCGCCGTCGTGGGTGTGCAGGCGCACATCAACGCGACCGAAGCGTGTGAACTTGAGGGCGTTGGACAGTAAGTTGCTGACAATCTGCCGCACACGGGTCGGGTCGCCCAGTACCTGGGCCGGAAACTGCGGGTCGATCAGGCACGTCAGTTCCACGCTCGGCGCTGCGTTCTGTGACAAGAGGTTCGCGGTGTCTTCCACCAGCGCGCCGAGGTCGAACGGGATGCGCTCCAGCTCCAACTGCCCGGCATCAAACTTGGACAGGTCGAGAATATCGTTGAGCAATTCCACCAGCACTTTGCCCGAGTCGTGGGCGATAGACAGTTGCTGGCGTTGCTCGGCGTTCAGCGGGCTGTCCAGCGACAGCGCGATCATGCCCAGCAGGCCGTTGAGTGGGGTGCGGATTTCGTGGCTCATGTTTGCGAGGAAAGCCGCCCGGGCCTGAGCCATGGCCAATGCATTCATCTTTGCCGCTTCGAGCTCATTGTTGGTCTGGGTCAGGCGCTGGTTGCTGGCCTTGAGTTCGAGGGTGCGAGCGGAGACGATGTCCTCCAGTTGCCCCAGGTATTCCGTCAATCGGTCTTCGGCGTGACGGCGTTGCTGGATTTCGGTTTCCATGTTTTCGAATTGCTGGTTGGCGACATTCACCAACACGCCGATTTCATCGTGCTCATGCCCCGGCGGGCAATCCAGGCGGGCCTGCTTGCGGGTGCTCAGTTCACGGATAATGCGCACCAGCGGTTGAGTCAGCATCACATAGAACAGGCCCAGCAGAATCCCGGTCAGCAGCAGGCTGCGGGCAAATCCGTTGAGCAGGGTGATCTCGGCGCGGCGTAGGAACCGGCTGCCAAAAGCGTAGGTGTCGACATCCAGACGTAGTACGCCCAGTGACTCGTTGGGCATGTGGCTCAGGAACAGTTGATCTTCGAACTGGCGGTTGGCGCCAAACATGAAGTCACTGATAGGCCGGTAAGTGCTTTCCTTGCGTGGCCGGTCGACATCGGCGAGTACCACGCCGTTGTTGTCGATCAACTGCGCGCGAATGATGGCTGGGGAGTGCAACAGGCCGCGGGTCAGCTCCTGGGCCAGTTCGGCATCGATGTTGTAGGCAATACGTGACGCCGGGTTATGGCTGATTTCGATCAGCGAGCGTATTTCACGGTTGATGGATGCGTCTTCACTGGCATAATCAATGCCGATTTGGATCAGGCTGAGCAAGGTTCCCAAGACGAAACCGACCAGCACAGTCAATCTGGCTTGTTTAAAAGACAAGCGGTGGGCGAATTTGATATCCATCGAGTGTTGAACCACTTCACGTTTCCCTTCGCCCGGCAAGCATAGCTGAACATCCACAGGCTCAGGCTTGCCCGGCATAAATCGTTTTTTACGCAGCCCCAAGCGGTCTGTCGCAGGGTTGCCAATACGCCATCTTTTACAAGAACTTGCCAGAGGAATAATCGTGGACTCTCGATTGAATGCCTTTCTGGAGCGGGCCGATGCAGTGCTCGCTCGTCTGGAACCCTTGTTGCCCGCGCCACGCCAAGCCATCGACTGGAACCATTGCCTGGCCGCCCGTTGGCAGCGTGAAGGCCGCAGTGGTTTCCTGTTGCCCCTGGATGTGAGCCTGGACATGCGCCTGTCCGACCTGATTGGCGTGGACAAGCAACGTGAAACACTGGCGCGCAACACTCAGCAGTTTCTGGATGGGCTGCCCGCCAACCATGCGTTGCTGTGGGGTTCGCGCGGTACTGGTAAATCGTCCATGGTGCGCGCGTTGCTCGCCCAACATGCCGAGGCCGGTTTGCGCCTGATCGAAATCGAGCGTGACCACCTGGCCGACTTGCCCCGTGTGGTTGAGCAACTGCTCAAGCTGCCGCAGCGTTTCATCCTGTTTTGTGACGACCTGTCGTTCGAGGCCGGCGAGGGCGACTACCGGGTACTCAAGAGCGTACTGGATGGCTCCCTGGAACAGGCGCCTGAAAACGTGCTGCTGTATGCCACGTCCAACCGCCGTCACTTGGTGCCGGAAAACCAGAGCGACAACGACAACTGGAAGCGCGTGGATGGCGAACTGCACCCCAGTGAGGCGGTGGAAGACAAGATTGCCCTGTCCGACCGTTTTGGCTTGTGGCTGTCGTTCTACCCGTTCACCCAGGAGCATTACCTGGATGTGGTCGAGCACTGGATCGGTGAGCTGGCGAACAAGGCGGGTTTGCAGTGGCAGCGCGATGAAGCCCTCGACATTCTGGCCGTGCGCTGGGCGACCGGGCGCGGCAACCGCAACGGCCGTTGCGCGTATCAATTCGCCCGTTATTGGGTGGGCCTCAAATTATTGGAGCGTCAACCATGATCGATTTACAACAAGCCGGCACCGGTCTCGGTGGCTATGCCCTGCTGTGTGCCCAGTTGGAGTCGCTGCTGGCGGATGAACGCGATTTCATTGCCAACAGCGCGCAGTTTTCCGCTTTCCTGTTTAGCCAGTTGGATGACCTGAACTGGGCCGGCTTTTACCTTAACCGCAATGAAGAGCTGGTACTCGGCCCATTCCAGGGGCAGATCGCGTGTGTGCGTATTCCGTTTGG
The DNA here is from genome assembly GCF_003290225.1 of Pseudomonas sp. LG1E9. Lineage (NCBI taxonomy): Bacteria > Pseudomonadati > Pseudomonadota > Gammaproteobacteria > Pseudomonadales > Pseudomonadaceae > Pseudomonas > Pseudomonas sp. LG1E9. Next base: position 2,609,645 of record NZ_CP029983.1, read on the forward strand.
CCGAGGGGTCTGCGGTGCCGCTGCGGCCTCGCGGCAAACCCAACGGGTGGAAGATGTGCACGCGTTCCCCGGGCATATCGCTTGTGACAGCGCGTCCAACAGCGAACTGGTGGTGCCACTGGTCAAGGACGGCAAGTTGATTGGCGTCCTCGACCTCGATAGCCCCTTGCTGGCCCGCTTTACCCCTCAGGACCAGGCGGGAATCGAACATCTGGCGGCAATCTTCCTGCGCTTGACCGACTGCTGATCAAGCAGGGGGGGGCGTAGCACGCCCCCTTATTGACCCTCCATCCTGTCAAGCTGCACCTGCAGCATCCTCTCCATCTCCAGCATCAGCTTTTCCAGGGATTTCACACCCGCATTGATCAGATGTCGTTCATCGCCGTGGGCACAGGTCTGTTCAAGGGCTTCGCAGTGCGAGGCCAGCGTACTGGCTTGAACGATGCGGGCAGCGCCCTTGATCTTGTGAGCCTGTTCGATGATGTTCTGGGCCGGGGCCTGCGCAGCCATCAGTGCGACCAACTCTTGGCGATCCTGACGGCTGCTTTTCAGTAGCTCTTCCAGCAAGCGACGGCTCATGTGCGGGTCGCCACCGGTAAGGTTCTCGAAATTGCCGAGGTCCAGGATCATGTGGGTGGGTTGCGGACTGATCTTTGCCAGTTGCCGTTCCAGCGCCGTGAGGCTAATGGGTTTGAACAGGCAGTCGTTCATGCCTGCTTCTGCGCAGCGGTGCTTCTCCTCGGGCTGTGCATTGGCGGTGAAGCCCAGCACGACGCAGGGCTTCAGGTGTTCGCGTTGTTCATATTCGCGGATTGAGCGACTCAACTCGTAGCCGTTCATGATGGGCATGTTGCAATCGGCGATCACCAGATCGAAGTGCTCCTGGCGCCACGCCTGGAAACCGGTGGCCCCGTTCTGTGCGGCAGTGAACTGGTGGCCCAGGAAACCGAGTTGCTGACACATCAGCAAACGGTTCGCCGGGTGATCGTCCACCACCAGCACATTGAGCACGGTCGCGCTTGCAGGCGCCTCGGATTTGAGTTCGTCCGCCGTCGTCACCGGTTGCAGGCGTGTCATCCTCAGGCTCACATGCACTTGGGTACCCACCATGGGCACGCTGCTCAGGCTCAGTTGCCCGCCCATCATGGCGCACAGGCTGCGACAGATCACCAGCCCCAGGCCTGCGCCGCTCCTGGCCAGTTGCCCGGAATTGTCGGCCTGGGCAAAGGGTTCGAACAGGCGCTTCTGGTCGTCCCGGCTGATACCGATGCCGGTGTCTTCCACCACCAGTTTCATCTCGACCTGTTGCGCCAGCTCAGTGGGTAAGACTTGTACCTTGATTTTTACCTGGCCACGCTCGGTGAACTTGATGGCATTGCTGACCAGGTTCGACAGCACCTGCTTGAAGCGCAGTGGGTCGATCAAGACTTCAGTGTCTTCAAGGTCTGGCGTGAACTCCAGCATCAGGCTGAGGCTCTTTTGACGCGCCAGGCCGTCGAAGACACGCACCACCGACTCGATCACTTCCCGCAGGTTGACGCGCTCCGGTGCCAGGCTCAGGCGCCCGGATTCGATACGCGCGATGTCCAGGATGTCGCCGATCAGTTCCAGCAGATCTTTGGCTGAGTTATAGGCCACTTCGATGGCCGGGCGATCAAGGTGGCCCTGGTCCGCCCGCTTGAGGGTCAGTTCCAGCATGCCGATCACCGCGTTCATCGGTGTGCGGATTTCATGGCTCATGGTCGCAAGGAACGTGCTCTTGGCCCGGTTGGCTTCGTCGGCTCGTTCCTTGGCGGTACGAAGTTCGTCGAACAGCTGGCGTCGCTCACTGATGTCTATCCAGCCACCGATGATGCCCTGAACTTCACCGACCGAGTCACGGTACGGCAGGATCCAGTGGTAGATCGTGAGTTTTTTTCCGCGAATATGCAGGGGGCGGTCCAGGATCATCGGTTTGCCTTCGGCCACCACGCGTTGATAGTCGGCATGGTATTGCGCCGCTTCCGTTGCAAGGGCTGTGCTGATCTGGACCGCACTTTTGCCTATCACGTCTTCGCGCTTGACGTCGAACACCTGCAGGTAGCTGTCATTGCAGGTCTGCAGCAGCCCCCTGCTATCACGTACATAGATCGGGTGCGGGGTTTCATTGACCAGTGCGCGCATGAACTCGAACTGATCATTGAGGGCGCGCTCGGCCATTTTCCGGTGACTGATCTGGCGGCGCATGTAAGCGTTCCAGCTCAGGGAAATCAGCAGCAGCAACCCGGTGCCGATGATGATGCGTGCAATGAGTTGGTGATAGTCACGCCAGTAACTGTCTGAGGCGGCGGTATAGCCGCGCCAACGACTGTTGATCACCCCCAGCTCATCCGGGGCGATGCTGAGCAGGGCTTTGTCGAGGATCGAGCTGAGTTCCGTGGCGCTGCGTGACGTCGCCAATCCAAAGGTGGCGGGCATGGTGCCAATGCTGAAGCTGATTTGAACCTTGTCCTGGAACATCTGCGAGGTCAGAAAGTAATTGGCGACCACCAGGGTATTCACGGCGCCCTCCACATGGCCTTGTACGAGCATCTCGGCTGACTTGAAGGTGTCACCGGCTTCTACCAGTTGAATCTTTGGGAACTGCTCGCGCAGGAATTTTTTCAGCGGGCTGCCCTGAGTGATCGCCAGGCGTTTGCCCTCCATTTCCTCCAGACCTGTGGGTGCCTGGCCGTCCTTGCGCGTCAGCATTACGTAGGAGTTTTCCAGGTAAGGGCGGCTGAAGTTGATTTGAGCCTCGCGTTCGACGCTCGGGATGATCGCCCCGATGATGTCCGCTTTGCCTGTCTCGACGTCTTCGATCATTGCGTTCACATCCTGCCCGCGCTGGATCTCGAAGCGCAGCCCGGTGCGCAGGCGAATCAGTTCCAGCAGGTCGGCGGTGACGCCGTGGAAATTGCCATCGGCATCGAAGAACGTCAGCGGCGCAAAGGTGGGGTTCACGATCACCTTGACCACCGGATTGTCTCTGAGCCAGCGTTCCTCGCGCTGCGTCAGTTGCAGCTTCTGGTCGGTCAACAGGATGTCGCTGCCGGCACTCCAGCGCTTGGCGATCGCTTCCCTTTCGGTGGTAGGCACGGCCCTCAGTGCTGCGTCGACGATGCTCAACAGGGTTTGCTGCTCCTGGGGCATCGCAAAGCTGAATCCATAGGCTTCATGTTTGCCGAAGTTCGCCATGCGGATGTTTTTCAGGTAGCCCTTGTTGATCATGTAGTGCGTGGAGATGGTATCGCCGAGAAAAACGTCTGCCTGGTCGAAAGCCACCGCATTCAAGGCGTTTTGATAAGAGGGGTAGGCGCGGATGATCGCCTTGGGGTACAGCTTCTCCACCTCGCCCAGCGGCAGGTAGTGGTAGACCAGTGCCAGACGCATCCCGGCCAGTCCGTCGCTCAGGCTGCGGGTCTCGCCTTCGCGGGTCACCAGCACCGGCCGGTCTGCGGCATAGGGCTCAGACAGGGTCAGGTTGGGGTTTGCCGCTTCAAAACTGTTGGAGGAGCCCAGTAAATCGATATCCCCAGCTTCAAGGGCCCGAATGGCGGCTTCTCGGGAGGGGTAGCGCAATACCTTTATCGGTAAGGCCAATGCCGTGGCCAGGAGGCCGGCGTAGTCCGCGGTGAGTCCCTCGTAGTCGTGCCCGCTGGAGGTCAGGTCAAACGGCGGATAGTCCGGGTATGCCGTTCCCAGCACCAATTCCCGTTTGTTTTGGAGCCATTGGCGCTGGGCCTTGTTCAGGTGGGTTTCCAGTTGCATGGAGTTTGCGCGACTCAATAGGTCGAAATGTTCCGGGCTCGCTGGAGGGGTTGCAGGCACGGCAGTGCTGAAGCACAAACCGGCACTCAATATAATCAAATAGTCCTTTATACGGCTGGGCATCCGCTTTCTCACACTAGCGCGTTTCGTTTTGCCATCTCGATAAGTTCTACCAAAGACTTGGCTTGAAGTTTTTGCATTAACCTCTTTTTGTAGGTGCTTACTGTTTTGTTGCTCAGAAACATGCCTTTGGCGATTTCCTTGTTGGTGCGACCTTGTGCGAAAAGTTGCAATACCATTAACTCGCGATCGTTAACGGCCTTGAACAGTTCAAGCTCCTTGCCGCTTTCGTCATTGGTGTTCAAGGCCTGGCTGGGGAAGTAGTTGTAACCTGACAAGACGGCACGGATGGCGCTCATCAGTTCACTCAGGTCGCCTTCCTTGCACACATAGCCATCGGCGCCTGAACGCATGCAGCGTGTGGCAAACAGGGTGGGCGATTGAGCCGTCAGCACCAGGGTTTTCATCGAGGTGTTCATGGCGTTGAACCGGCACAGCACTTCCAGTCCATCGAGTTTCGGAATGCTGATGTCGAGGATGATCAGGTCCGGCATGCATTCGCGGACCATTTGGATGGCGTCGCACCCGTTATCCGTTTCGCCGACGACTTTGAAATTCTCTTCATGTTCCAACAACATTCGTATGGCGAGCCTTATAACCGGGTGGTCATCAATAATAAAAACTGTGTTCATGATCGTATTCCATGCGTGTGCAAATAAAGCGGGCACATTAGCTCAGAAGCTAAGGCAGGAGCATGAACTTGAAGGGGAGTAGGTATAAAACAGGAAAATTCCTACATCAAAAAAGGTAAAGGCCTACCGGCTGATAAGGCGTTGTAGGGCGAAAAGCCTATATTTCGCAGGGGCGTGAACTGAATCGTGGTGCCAGGGATTTTGCGGACGTTATGCGTGCAGTTTTCGACGGGTTTATATGTTTTAAGTCCTACATTTATAGTGTGAGTAATGGCAGGGTCAAACCTGCAAGTTCATCTTTGTTTAATGGCTTCGGCAAGTAGCCGAGCAACGGCAGGCCCCGTTTGAGCGCAAGGGCCTGCAGCGTTGAAAGTTCTGTCACGGGCAGCCCGCTGAGCAGGATGGCGGCCTTGATAAAGCCACGGCGGCTGGCGATTTCAATCAGTTCAAGCCCAGGCAGATCGGGCAGGCACTGATCGCACAGGATAATGTCGAAGGGCGCCTCGGCCTGCGTCATGAAGCGAATCGCCTGTTCGGCGTTTTCCGCCGGGGTCAGATGCTCAAAGCCGAAGCTTTTGAGCAGGCATTGGGTGGCGAGCAATTGAAAGGGGTGATCCTCTACCAACAGGATCCGAAGGGGGTACTTGGGCATAGAAGGCACACGGTGAGTCAAGCGTCGATGGGAGGCACGCAAGAACGGTTCGCCAGATTCGCCCGGAGCGTGCGCGATTATTCCTCGGGTGTTTGTGCGAATTCGATCAGGCCGCTCTGTTCCCTTCGTAGGGCGATTCTCTTCAGGGAACAGGCAACTTGATGCATGACGTTACTGAGGGCTTGAACGCCCGGTCATTTCCCGCGCCATCTCAGTGGCATAGCTGTCGGTCATGCCGGCGATAAAGTCGATCATGCGCAGGAACGAGGCGTGCAGTGGCCAAGCAGGATTCGGCGCATTGTTGCCCAGCAGATCGAGAATGCGCCGGTTCTTGAAGGACGGCGTACGCCCGCCATGCTGCTCCAATGCCGCGCCACAAAAGGCGTTCAGCAGTATTTCCAGCGTGGTGTAGGCGCCAATTTCATGCAAAGTCTTGCGTTTGTCCTGGAAGATCTTCTTGCGCGCCATGTCTTTGGCATCCAGCACGCAGCGTTTGGCCGGGCCGTGCATATGCTCCACCAGATCGCCGGGCAGGGTGCCGGCCAGCAAGGCATCCTGCTGTTCGACGAAGGCTCTCGCCGCCGCGTTGGTCAAATGCTCGATGGCCTTGCCGCGCAGGATCGCCAGCTTGCGTCGGCGCGAGTCCTGGGGGCCGAGTTGCCGATAGGTCTGCGGCAGGTCGTCGCCCACCAGATCAAGCAGCAGCGACTCGACTTCGGCGTATTCCAGCAGATCCATTTCCAGGCCGTCTTCCAGGTCGATCAGGGCGTAGCAGATGTCATCCGCGGCTTCCATCAGATAGACCAGTGGGTGACGGGCCCAGCGTTGTTCTTCGAGTTGTGGCAGGCCGAGCTTGTGGGCGATCTGTTCGAGAATCGGCAGCTCGCTCTGGTAGCAACCGAACTTGTGTTTCTTGTAGCCCAGAGCGTCGGCGTGGCGAGCGGTCCAGGGGTATTTCAGGTAAGTGCCCAGGGTGGCATACGTCAGCCGCGTACCGCCGTCGAACTGGTGGTATTCAAGCTGGGTCAGTACCCGGAAACCTTGGGCATTGCCTTCGAAATTGAGGAAGTCATTGCGCTCGGCGCTGCTCATGTCATCCAGCCAGCCGCGCCCGGCTGCCTGTTGGAACCAGTGGCGGATAGCGTCTTCCCCAGAATGCCCGAATGGCGGATTGCCGATGTCGTGGGCCAGGCAGGCCGATTGCACCACCATGCCCAGATCACTCGGGTCGCACCAGTCGGGCAGGGCGCTGCGCAGGGTTTCGCCGACGCGCATGCCGAGGGAGCGGCCCACGCAACTGACTTCCAGGGAGTGGGTCAGGCGGGTGTGGATATGATCGTTGCTGGACACCGGGTGCACTTGGGTCTTGCGGCCCAGGCGGCGAAACGCGCCGGAGAAAATAATGCGGTCATGGTCTTTGTGAAAGGGGCTGCGGCCGAGTTCTTCCGGGCTGTGCAGGGGCTTTCCAAGCCGTTCGCGGGTAAGCAGGGTAGGCCAATCCAAGGCGGGTACTCTCCGTGCGGTGAATGACCCGCCCAGCTTCCCGGTTCCGCCCTGGCGGGGCAAGCGAAAATCTACAACCCGGCCGCGTCGATATCGATTAACAGCAAGCGCTGACCGTTATCGAAGAATTGTCCGGCGGTGAGGCAATACTGGTTGGTGGTGGCGTCGCGATAAGTCGAGGACAACGTCAGGCGCCGCTCGTCCCACCCTTCGGCCAGCAGGTGGTAGAAATACGGGCGCCACGACCAGTTGTGGCCCAGGTAACGGTTGTCGGCTTGCCAGGCGTCATGGCGCCATTCCAGGTTGGGTGTGAGCTGTGTGCCATGCCGGTCGCACTGATAAAAACGCAGCAGCCAGGGGAAATCCGGCAATTGCGGCAACTGGTCAAGCGGCGCCTGGCCCAGGGCCCAGCTTTGCAGGATTTTCATCAACTCGGTCAATTGCTGGCGCAGGTGCATGATGCGCCCACGCTCCGCCAGTTTCTGCTGGACGTATGTCGTGCGCAGTTGGGCAAAGCGCGGTACGAAAGCGTCGGCGGCAAACCAGTCCAACTGTGCCTGGGCAAACAGATAGCCTTGTACATAGCGCGAGCCGCATTCCAGGGCAAAGCTCAGTTGTGCCTCGGTTTCCACGCCTTCGGCAATGATCCAGCAGCCGGTTTTTTCCGCCATCTGAGCCAGTGCCCGCACCACATCACTGCTCGGCCCGCCCTTGGCGGCTTCCTGGAACAGGCGCATGTCCAGCTTGAGGATATCCGGCTGCAACGCCAGTACCCGGTCAAGCTGGGAGTAGCCCGCGCCGAAGTCATCAATCGCGATGCGCGCACCGGCCTGGCGATACCGCGCGACCACATCGGCCAGGCGCTGGATATCACCGCCCAGTTCAGTGATCTCGAACACGATGCGCTGCGGGTCAACCCCGTGGGCGTGGATTTGTTTCAGACTCGGCAGGGCCTGGCCCGGACGCAATCGGTTGATCCAGCGCGGGGAGATGTTGAGGCTCAGAAACCAGTCTTGGGGCGCTTCATGCAGGCGGCTCAAGGCATTGTCGCGCAGCTGCCGGTCGAGGCGGCGCAAGGTCGTGCCTGGCGTGCGCGGGTCGGCGAACAACGGGCCCACCGACTGCAAGCTGCCGTCGGCCTGGCGCAGGCGTCCCAGTGCCTCTACGCCGGCAATGCGTCCGGTGGCAGTGTCGATAAACGGCTGGAAGCAGGCGAGCGGTTGCCCGTCAATCACAGGGCCTCCTTATGGGAGATAGCGAAAAAAAGAGGCCCGGCCTTCAATGACGAAGGCCGGGCCGATTCTGTTTGCAAGAATGCAGCCAGCAGGGCTTATCCTTTGCGTGAAGTCCCCGCCATCGCCAATTTGATCAGAGGGATCAAACCGGCGCCCAGCCGCACCAGTCGGGTGATGCTGCTGATACTGCCGCCCTTGGCCCCCTTGCCGGTAAAGAAACCCATCAGCGTCACCGCCGCCACGCCCCACAGCGGCGCGTGCTTGATACCCAGGCTGTCCTGCCAGTTGTGGCGCATGTCGCGCACTTTGTGCAGCGGTGCCATCAATTGTTGGGACTCGTGACGGATTTCCTGGCGGTGCATTTCCATGCGCAGGCGGATCAGCGCCTTGCGCATTTCGCGACGGGAAGTGTTGTGCGGGATCTCAGTCAGGCTCATGGCAGCAGGCGCTCCCGATCATTGGCCAGCTCTTCAAGCGTGGCGTGGAAGGGCGTGGATTCATCGAACACCGCAGCTTTCAAGCGCACCCCGCAGAACGCGGCGGCCAGGCTGTAGAACACGCAGAGGCAGATGATGCCGGTCAGACGGTAGCCGGTGTCCCAGACGAGGATCATCACCAGTGTCGACAACCCCACCAGCAATAACAGGGCAAACACCAAGGCCAAGCCGGCAAACAGCAGCAGGCTGACGGTGCGTGCTTTCTGCTCCTGCAATTCGATGCCGAACAGTTCGACGTGGCTGTGCAGCAAGCCTAGAACGGCCGCGCCCAGGCGTCGTGAGGTAGAACTTGCGCCCGTAGCCGAGCCGCTTTCGCCGATAGACATGATTAGCGCCTTGTAGCCAGCAGGCCGATCAAAAAGCCCACGCCGGCCGCGATACCCACCGACTGCCAAGGGTTGGCTTGTACGTAATCTTCCGTAGCAGTGACCGCCGCCTGACCGCGCTCGCGCAAGGAATCTTCGGTCAGTTGCAGGGTCTCGCGGGCCTTGAGCAGGCTTTCATGAATCTTGCTGCGCAGCTCGTCGGCCTGGTCGCCGGCCAGGATCGCCGTGTCATCCAGCAGTTTTTCGGTGTCACTGACCAGGGTTTGAAAATCCGCCATCAGTATTTCCTGGGCTGTCTGTGCTGTTTTTCTGGCCATGGTTATCTCCGTGATTGGCTGATCGGTACGTGTGGTTTCGAGTCACCCGCATCGGTGAAGGTTCAGTGCAATTGTGTGGTACAGCTTTTGCTTTGCCATGGTGCGCATGCACGAGTGCCTGCGCTGAATCTGGGCGGTAAGGCCTCAAGCCATCAAAAACCTTACCCTAAATAACTGAAACTCGCGGAAAAACCCTGTCGGCAACGGCCTGTTGTGTTGATCGCTGCGCTAAAGCGGTTCACGCCCTCTCAAGAGGGGCGGAGCCGGCGGTGCCAATTTAGTGCGTGCAATCGTGGCCTGAACCGCTTTGGTGCTTTTTGCCTTTAATGCAGGCCTGCCAACCTCCATGGAAAATTTGCAAAGTGCGGTGGACACCCTGGTCCACAGCTCAAACACCCTGTTTATCCTGATCGGCGCGGTCATGGTGCTGGCCATGCACGCCGGCTTCGCGTTCCTGGAAGTCGGCACGGTACGCCAGAAAAACCAGGTCAATGCACTGTCGAAGATCCTCAGCGACTTCGCCATCTCCACCCTGGCCTATTTCTTTATAGGCTATTGGATCTCCTACGGCGTGAGCTTCATGCAACCGGCGGCGGTGATCAGCGCCGACCACGGTTATGGCCTGGTGAAGTTCTTCTTCCTGCTGACATTCGCGGCGGCAATCCCGGCGATTATCTCTGGCGGCATTGCCGAGCGTGCAAAGTTCGCTCCGCAGTTGTGCGCCACCGCATTGATCGTGGCGTTTATCTACCCGTTTTTCGAAGGCATGGTCTGGAACGGCAATTTCGGCCTGCAAGCCTGGTTGCTTGCGACCTTTGGTGCCAGCTTCCATGATTTTGCCGGCTCCGTGGTGGTACACGCCATGGGCGGCTGGCTGGCGTTGGCGGCGGTGTTGCTGCTCGGCCCGCGTAACGGGCGCTACAGGGAAGGGCGCCTGGTTGCATTTGCACCGTCGAGCATTCCGTTCCTGGCGCTCGGGTCGTGGATTCTCATCGTCGGCTGGTTCGGCTTTAACGTGATGAGCGCGCAAACCCTCAACGGCGTCAGCGGCCTGGTGGCGGTCAACTCGTTGATGGCGATGGTCGGTGGCACAGTGGCTGCGTTGGTGATCGGGCGTAACGACCCAGGCTTCCTGCATAACGGCCCGCTCGCCGGGCTGGTGGCGATCTGCGCCGGGTCCGACTTGATGCACCCGGTGGGCGCGCTGGTCACTGGGGTAGTCGCCGGTGGGCTGTTTGTGTGGTGCTTCATCGCCGCCCAGGATCGCTGGAAGATTGACGACGTGCTGGGTGTGTGGCCGCTGCATGGCCTGTGCGGTGTGTGGGGCGGGATTGCCTGCGGCATCTTTGGCCAGACGGCGTTGGGCGGCCTGGGCGGCGTGAGCCTGATCAGCCAGTTGATCGGCACCGGCCTCGGCGTGGCGGTTGCATTTGGCGGAGGCCTGCTGGTGTACGGCGGGATCAAGCGCGTCGGCGGCCTGCGCCTGAGCCAGGAGCAGGAGTACTACGGCGCGGATCTGTCGATCCACAAGATCGGCGCGGTCAGTCAGGATTGATCGGCGCGTCGTCGCTGTCCGGCGGCGTGTAAAAGCCGTGGAGCAATCGATAGCGGTTATGCCGCACTTCATCGACCCGCGCCTGCACCTGTTGGTCCGGCAGGCCCAGCAGGATCAAGGCGTGGGAGGCAAGCATCAGGCTCGACTCCAATAGCTCGGGCACCACCTCGCTGGCGCCCGCAGCTTTCAACTCGGCCCACTGGCTGTCATCGCGGGTACGCACCAGGATCGGCACATCGGGGTTGATGCGACGCGCCTCCTTCAGTACCACCAGGGCGACATCGCTGTTGTCCACGGCAATCACCACCAACCGCGCGCGTTCCAGCCCCACTGCACTGAGCAAGGCGCCGCGACGGCAGTCGCCGTAATGCACGCTGCTGTCTTCGGTGGCGGTTTCCTGTACCCGTTCCGGGTCGTCATCCAGGGCGATAAACGTTTGTTGTTCGTGGCGCAGAAAACGCCCGATGGACTGCCCGACGCGGCCGTAGCCACAGATCACCGCGTGGTCGCGCAGCTCGGCATTGAGCGCGGTGATTTCTTCCAGTTGCACTTGCTGGTTGGGCTTGCGGTGCAGGCGCAGGGCAATTGCCGGTGCGGCACGCAACAGCAGTGGCGTCAGCAGCATTGAGCAAAACGTGGCGGCGAGCAGCAGGCCATTGAATTGATCCGGGATCAGCCGGCTTTGCTGCATTTGCGCCATCAGTGCAAAACAGAACTCACCGCCTTGGGCGAGGGCCAGGCCGCTGCGCCAGGCTGTTTCGCTGTCGCTGCCGCGCAGCTTGACCAGCACCGCCACCACGCAACCTTTAACCAGCATCAGTGTAAGCGTCAGGCCAAGGATCAGCAGGCTGTGGCTGATGAACAACTGCAGGTCAATCAACATGCCGATGCTGACGAAAAACAGCCCCAGCAGGATGTCGCGAAACGGGCGGATATCCGCTTCGATCTGGTGACGGTAATGGCTCTCTCCCAGCAGCATACCGGCCAGGAACGCACCGAGGGCCGGGGACAGGCCAAGCAAGTGGGTGAGCCAGGCGGTCAGCAACACGATCACCAGCGCCAGCAGCACAAACAGTTCTGCCGAATGGGACGCGGCGACCTCACGGAACAGGCGCGGCAACAACCAGCGACTGGCCAGCAGCAGGCCAACAAACAGCACCACGGTTTTGCCCAGGGTCAGCGGCAGCGCCCAGTACCAGGCCTGGTCGCTGGTGCCGGCAAACACCGGCACCAGGGTCAACAGCAAAACGGCCACCACGTCCTGGAACAGCAGTACGCCAATCGCATTCTGCCCATGGCTGCTGAAGATTTCCCCAAGGCTGCCCAGCTCTTTGCTGACGATCGCCGTGGAGGACAACGCCAACCCCGCCCCCAGCAGCAAGGCGATGCCGGGCGCCACACCAAAGCCCATCAACAAGCCCCCCAGCAACGTACAGCACCCCAGCACCTGCAAACTGCCCAGGCCAAACACCACGCGGCGCAGGGCGAGCATCTTGGTCAGGGAGAACTCCAGGCCCAGGGAAAACAGCAGGAACACCACGCCAAGCTCGGCGAGATCGGGCAGCTCTTCGCTGTCATTCACCCAGTCCAGCGCCGTAGGCCCCACCGCCAGGCCCACGCACAGGTAGCCCAGCACAGGCGGCAGTTGCAGCCGGCGAAACAGCGCAATCACCACCAGGGATGAGGCCAGAATGATCAGCAGGTTGGCGAACACAAGCATCTCCGTTGCAGGGTGAGCGGGCAAAAAGCCGCGAGAATCGCTGAATCAGTTATAGGCCATGCTGATCTGGATCAGGGTTTATCGGCTCGCCACCGCTACTGAGCAGGCCTAGAATGTTGATCTGTTATCTGATCAGGTGCTTTCGTCATGCTTCCTGAATGCCAGCTGTTCGGCACCCTGGGTTGCCATCTTTGTGAGATTGCCGAAGCCGAAATCATGCCGCTCGTCGAACGCGGGTTGCTGGTGGAACTGGTGGATATCACCGATCCCGCTGACCTCACCGAAGCCTACAGCCTGCGAATTCCGGTGCTTAGACGGGTGGATACCGGTGCCGAGCTGGATTGGCCCTTCGACACTGAGCAGGTTGTCGCCTTCTTGCGCTGACGCTTCTGCGATGGCGGGTTTCCAATTATTACGTTACTGTATGTTTGTACAGCGATTGAATAGAGGGAACGCCCGTGGTGAATGTTGAACAACTGAAAAGCAGCGTCAATCGCATGTCCGCCGACGTCGTGCGCGACGCGGTGAACGAGCTGCGCCTCGATGGCCTGGTCACGGAAGGCAAGACGCCCTTTAACAAAGTGCATTTCAATACCTGCTTCGCGGAGATCGAAGCGTTGTTCCAGCGCGCCGGTTACCACAAGCAACTGGACGTGGTGGGTTATCAGGGGCTGCTTTACGCCTTGTACGATCCGGGCCGCTGGGACGCGGTTGATGTGCTGCGCTGGCTGAAGGAGTTCACCGACGCGGCCAGTGCGTCGCCTGTCCTGCGGGCGCAATTGGCCAAAGCCTGAGATCCGCCCTAGGCTGAGTCCCGCTTCATGCGGGATAATGCCCGCCGGTTTTTTCAAGGCTTCGAGCATCGGCATGTCCACTTCCGGTTTTTCCGCGTCCCAACATCAAGCCAGCACCCTGTACCTGCCGCCTGGCCCTTGGGCGACCGTGCTCGATTGCCTGTGCGGGCACTTCCCGGCGATCAGCCGTGAACACTGGTTGGACCGCATCGGCCGTGGGCGGGTGTTGGATATCAACGGCAGCCCCATCCAGCTGGACCTGGCCTACAAGGAAGGTCTGTGCATTTACTACTTCCGTGAAGTACCGAACGAAAAGGTGATCCCGGCGCAGGAAACCATCCTGTATGCCGACGAGCATCTGGTGGTGGCGGATAAACCGCACTTCCTGCCCGTGACCCCGGCCGGCGAGTACGTCGAGCAAACCCTGCTGCGCCGCCTGATTCGCCGCCTGGACAACCCGTCACTGGTGCCCTTGCACCGCATCGACCGGCACACCGCCGGGCTGGTGCTGTTCTCGGCCAACCCCGCCAGTCGTTCCGCTTATCAGCAACTGTTTCCCACGCGTCAGATCGATAAATTCTACGAAGCCATTGCACCAGCGTTGCCTGACCTGAGCTTTCCCAGGGTGCATAAAAGCCGACTGGTCGATGGCGAGCCGTTCTTTCGCATGCAGGAAGGCCCTGGCACCGCCAACACCGAAACGGCGGTGGAGGTGCGCGAGAAAAACGGCGATCTGTGGCGCTACGGCCTGTTCCCGGTGACCGGCAAGAAACACCAGTTGCGTGTGCACATGAGCGCCCTCGGCGCGAGTATTTGCAACGACCCGTTCTACCCCGACGTGATCAAGGACGCGGTAGACGACTACGCCAACCCCCTCAAACTGCTCGCCCAGGGGGTGCGGTTCATCGACCCGGTTACGGGTGAAGAACGCAGTTTCCGCAGCCAGATAACCCTCGACTGGTAACCGCCAGAAACGACAAGGCCCGCGCGAGGCGGGCCTTGTTGGCAAACGCTAAGATTTACAGGTCTTTTACGGTGCGAACCTGATCTTTATTGATGCGGGTGCGCTTGCCGTCAAGTTGTTCGAATTCGTAGAAACCCGAATCTTCGTTGTATTTCGGGGTGTCGACGGCCTGGATTTCGCGACCGTCATTCAGTGTGATCACTGTTGGCGAAGCGCAACCGGCGAGGGTGGCGAGGCCCAGTGCAAGCATGAGAGCGGCGATGGTCCGTTGAGTCATGGGTTTGTCTCCGAGAGAATACTTTTTGATTGCTGACCTTGAGACGTGTAAGACGTCGCCAAAGTTCCTTGTGCGAAATTTCATTCTGACACGTCAGCGCTCGGCTTTAACAGCTCGGGCGTATTAAGGTTTGCCAAGCGCGGGTCATCTGCCGGGCACGCCAGGCCCACGCCGCCCAACTGCAGGAAGATCTTGCGCGGGCTGCGCTCACCCGTGTTCCAGGCCCGTTCTACCTCGGTTTTGAGGTGGGTGGGGATGATGCAGATCAAGGGTTCCCAGAATGCGCCGTGACGCACCATCACGGGCACCAATGGGTTTTGCCGCGCGGTCTCACGCAGGTCGGCCAGTAGTCGTGTGTCGATATTCGGCACATCGCACGGCAATATCAGCAGGTGCTCATGGCGCGCTACGGCGAGCCCGGCGCGGATACCTGCGAGGGGGCCCGGGAAGTCCGGGCTGTCGTCACTCACCAGCGTATCGGCATAGGGCGCGTAGCGGTCCTGGTTGCGGTTGCACGAGATGATCAGGTCATCCGTCAGTGGCCGCACCAGGCCTTGCAGATGGGCGATCAAGGGCTGGCCGCGCCACGCCAGCAGGCCCTTGTCCTGGCCGCCCATGCGCTGGCCGCGTCCACCTGACAACAGCAGAATCGAGCAGGGCAGGGGCGAAGAATCTAACGACATAGGGGTTCCGCTACGGCAGGTAAACAGGGGCCTGTGATATAACACCGGGCTGTTCCTTCGACAACCGGACCGTGCCATGAAAGCCAAGGCAGATGCGCCCTTCGTACCCCTGAACATTGCTGTATTGACCGTCAGCGACACCCGCAACCTCGAAACCGATACCTCCGGCCAGGTCTTCGTTGACCGACTGACAGCCGCCGGCCATAACCTGGCCGAGCGCGTGCTGCTCAAGGATGACTTCTACAAAATTCGCGCCCAGGTCGCCCACTGGATCGCCGAAGACGTGGTGCAAGTCGTGCTGATCACCGGCGGCACCGGCTTCACCGGCCGTGACAGCACCCCCGAGGCGGTGAGCTGCCTGCTGGACAAGCAGGTCGACGGTTTCGGCGAACTGTTCCGCCAGATTTCCGTGGCCGACATCGGCACGTCCACTGTGCAGTCCCGTGCCCTGGCCGGTCTGGCCAATGGCACCCTGGTGTGCTGCCTGCCGGGCTCTACCAATGCGGTGCGTACCGGCTGGGACGGCATCCTCGCCGAGCAACTGGACAACCGTCACCGCCCATGCAACTTCGTCCCGCACCTGAAACAGGCCGAACCCTGTGAATCCCGTGGGTAAGCCCGGCAAGACCGGCGCGCTGCTGCCGGTAGAGGACGCTTTGGCCCAACTGCTGGCCATGGCCGACGCCGCGCCGATCCGTGAGCAGGATGCCCTGCTGCTGGCGGAGTGCGACGGCCGTGTACTGGCGCAAGACTTGATCTCAACCCTCGACCTGCCGCCCTGGCCAAACAGTGCCATGGACGGTTATGCCGTGCGCCTGGCGGATTGGACCGGCGAACCGCTGGTGGTCAGCCAACGCATTTTCGCAGGCCAGGCGCCACAACCCCTGGCCGCCGGCACCTGCGCCCGCATCTTCACCGGCGCCCCGGTACCGGAAGGGGCAGACTGCGTGGAAATGCAGGAGAACGCCGTGGTCCACGCCGATGAGCGCGTGAGCTTCACCGAGCCCCTGCACCTCGACCAGAACATCCGTCCCCAGGGCCAGGAAACTAGCGTAGGCGAGTTGGTATTGTCGGCCGGCACGCGTCTGGGCCCGATTGAACTGGGACTGGCGGCGTCCCTCGGGCATGATCGCTTGGCGGTGATACGTCGCCCGCGCGTGGCGGTGTTGTCGACTGGCGATGAATTGATCGAACCCGGCTTACCGCTCGGGCCGGGGCAGATCTACAACAGTAACCGACGCGTGCTGTGCTCATGGCTTACGCGCATGGGGTGCGAAGTGATTGACGCTGGCATCCTGCCTGACGACCTGGAGCAAACCCGCGCGCGCCTGGGCGGTTTGGGCCGTGTCGACTTGATCCTGTCCACGGGCGGTGTGTCGGTGGGCGAGGCGGACTTCCTTGGGATCGCCCTGCGTGAAGAGGGTGAGCTGGCGTTGTGGAAACTCGCGATCAAACCCGGCAAGCCGCTGACCTTTGGCCACTTCCGTGGCGTGCCGGTGATCGGCCTGCCCGGCAACCCGGCGTCGACGCTGGTCACGTTCGCACTGCTGGCACGCCCTTATCTGCTGCGCCGCCAAGGGGTGCAAGACGTCGAGCCGCTGCGCTTTGAAGTGCCGGTAGGGTTCGAGTGGCCCAAGCCAGGCAACCGCCGCGAATACCTGCGCGGTCGCGTCGAGCAAGGCAAAGCGATCATCTACCGCAACCAGAGCTCCGGTGTGCTGCGCAGTGCGGCGTGGGCGGAAGGGTTTGTGGAGGTGTTGGAAGGCACGACGCTGGCTATCGGCGATCGGGTCAACTTCATTCCGTTGAGTGAGGTATTTGGCTGACACACAATTCACCGGTGGCGGGGGCACAGTCAAGATAAGTCCTATGAGCCATCCAGAACGGGCAGGTTAATTTTCTGAGTCTTGGTTACTGGAGGCCTGACGATGACTATCCAACCTGCTACTTCCGCTCCTGGCGTGGCGGCACCCGCTCTCGCCGAACCCGGCTTGCTCACTGCAGCGTCGATCAATTCAAGCACTGCACGTGGGGTTTTGAATCAACTGATCGGCACGCCGCTTTCCGAGAATACTTATCGGGAGCGGCTTGCCTGCATGATCGCCGATCCGAGCATTACCTCCTGGCAGGCGCTGACGGGTGATCCTGGGCAGTTGCAACGATTGCAGGACAATGAGCGGCTGCGGTGGGCCGACCCGGCTGCGGCTGACAAAACCTTGCCGACACTGGCGCAGGCCCTGGGCAAGAAAAATGTCTGGCTGCCCGAGGTGGACAGCCTTAATGCCAACATTCTGAAGAACCTGACCGCACAGGTGGCAGAAAAATACCTGACGCAATTCCAGTCCATTCTTCAAGACCCGGCACCTGCCTTGTCGCAGGATGTCTCGATAGTTCGGGGTGCGCCATCAGCGGGTAAAACCACCTTTCTCACCGGCCAGTTCGCGCTCAACACCGATGTTGTCAAGAACATGATCCAAAACCGTATGCCCGGCACGAGCATGTTGCAGGTGCATGACCAGGGCGCGGCGTTGGTTCAGCAGTTCATGAGCCCCATGGAAAAGCGCCTGGGGCAGCCACTGACGCGGGATGCGTTGTACCTGTGGCCAAACGATTTCAACCAGAAAATCGCCGATATCGCACGCTTGAGCCAGGAACCCAAGTTGCATTTCCACGATATCCAGGTGGACCTCGCGACCTTGTGCTGTCGGATTCTCAAGCGCGGCACCGATGAGGCGGTGATGGACTTCAATGTCCTGAGCCAGTTTTTCAGTGCCGGTCTGGAGCATCGTGGCCCGAGTATCGAGTCGGTCAAGAACAGTCAGGACAGGCTTAAGGAGTATTCACTGTCGGCCTGGAACGGTCAGCAGAATGTGCTCGTTGCTCAACGCGCACCCGGTGCCAAGGATTTTGTGATCAAGGATCAAGCCCTGTTCGATAAGGTCACTGCCCGGGATGGCCGTTCCGTACAGGCAGAGGTAGAGAGTGTTCGCAACACCGTGATTGACGCGCCGTTCATCGAGGCCTTCACCGCGCCACTTCCGCCTGCGCAGGCGAGTGCGTTTGGTGCGGCATTGCGGCGGTATGAGGGGCAGACGTTCGAGCAGGCGTTGAAACAGCACGCTCAGCGCAAGCCGGTTACCACCTCGGTAGCGGCCCGCGTATTGGCCAGTGTGGTGCCGGGCTGATTCAGTAGTCATCCCCGCGTTCGGTCACGTCGCGCTCTACCGGCGCGGCGTGCGGGTCATACCCCACCGGGAACTTGCCCTTCAGCGTCCAGGCAAACGCAATGATCTCGGCAATCGTGCGGTACAGCTCTTCCGGGATACTGTCGCCCAGCTCCATGCGTGCCAGCAGCTTCACCAGCTCGGCGTTTTCATAGATCGGCACTTCATTTTCCCGCGCCAATTTCAGGATGGCTTCGGCCAGGGCATCGTCGCCCTTGGCAGTGAGCGTGGGTGCCTGCTGGCCGTCGTACTTAAGGGCAATCGCCTGGCGTGGCGGGTTTGCGTTGTTCATGCGGTTTCATCCACCCAGCGTTGCTCCAGTCCGGTTTTCGGCCCGCGTGGCGGCGTGCCGAGGTGGCAATCCAGGTCGCCGACGTTGATGCCAGAGGTCACCAGCCGCTCGCGCAGGCTGCCCAAATGGCTTTCGATCAGGCTGGCGGTGAACGGGCGGGTTGCCCACAGTTGGCTGGACAGTTTGCCCTGGGTCAGTTGCGCCTGGACCTGCAATGGCCCCAGCGGCTCCATATCGAACGCCAACTCGACGCGCCAGAGCATTTGCCTGGGGTCTTTCCTGTCCTTGCGTTCGGGCTGGTCCTTGTCCTGCGCCGGTTCCTCGCGCTGGAACTTGACCTGCAAGGGCACGATGTCTTGCAGGTTGCGCATGGGGATTTCCAACTGCCAGGTGGTTTGCAGGCGGCCATCGGCGGTGGTGCCGGTTTGTTCCAGGCTCGACAACTGATGGCTCTGCAAGCGGGAGATGGCCCCCGCAGCCAGGCGCAGCAGGTTCTCCAGGTCGCCTTCGCCTTCCAGTTTGGCCATCAGCCGCTCCGGCAGTGGGAAGCCAACCGGTGCCTGTCGCGCGCTGACTTGGCCGAGCGTATTCAGCGGGCTGCGCACGAAATTCGGCATCACCTGGGCCAGGGTGTTGGCGGCGAGGATCGCATTCAAGTTGGTGCTGGTGGGCAGGGCAGGCAGCAGATCCGCGACCAGGCGCAGCAGCGCGCCCTTCATATCCAGGGGCGGCACTTGCGGGTTTTGCCCGGCGAGCAGCTTGGCTTCAAGAAATGCGCCGCTGTTCTGGACCACCTGGGCCAGCACTTTGGGATTACTTACCTGGGCCAGGTCCGGCAGGGCGGCGAGCAAGCGGTCGGCGGCGGCGCGCAGGTCGGCGGAGGTGCTGTCGCCGCGCGGCAGGTTCTGCAGTGCAGTGAACACCGCATCCAGCGAGCCTTGCCGACTTTGCTGGGTCGAGAGTTGTTGAGTGACGGCCAATTGATCCTTGAGCCCGCTCAACGGTACGAAGCTCAGGGTCTGCGCGTTCTGCACCACGGCGCTGAGCAGGCTGCCCACGCGCAGGGGCTGAGGGCTTTCCACCGTCAGCGTCGCACCGGCCAAGGCGTTGTTGAGCACCGTCACCAGCGAGCGGTAGATCGCCGGTTGTGCGGTGCCCTGGGGCAACATCTGGGTGGTCAGCACCTTGGCCTGCAACAGCGTGCCCACTGGCATCTGATCAGTGTCGATGCGGGTCAGGGCCGCCACATTGGCACTCAAGGCCTGTTGCAGGCTCAAGGTCAGGTTGCCCGCCGGCGTCTGGCTCACCGCCACATTGCTGCCCAATGGCAACGGCTGGGCGCTGCTGGCTTGCACCAGGGTCTGGCGGCCGCCTTCAAGGGTCAGCTTGAGCAGAAGCTGAAAGGCTTCACCGCCTTGCTTGAGCGCGATGACTTCGGCGTTCGCGGTTTTTCCCGGGTCGATCAGCCCGATCTGCGGCTCCAGCAGTTTCAGCAATTCACCCGTCGCAGGCGCGGGGCTTTGCCCGGCTGTCGGGGTGGGAGGGAGCGTAGGAAGGTTGATCTCGCCGGTCATCGTGCGCATCGTCTCTGGGGAAATTGCCCTCTTTAGCGTAGGGCATCACATGTATAATGCCGCCCGTCTGCAAAGAGAGCGGTAAAAACCTCACAACTATTTGATCCAGCTCTCTAAAATCGGTCGCCAAAGCCGTTATTGTGCATCTCTCTTTAACGGCCGCTGCACCGCCGACTTGAACCGTAAAGGCCCGCGATCTCTTGACCAGCCCTCTTCTTGAAGCCGTAGCGCTTGCCTGTGAACGCGACTTGCGCCTGCTGTTCGAGCACCTCGACCTGCGTGTGGCGGGTGGCGATATGGTGCAGGTCAGCGGCCCCAACGGCAGTGGCAAGACCAGTCTGCTGCGCCTGCTGGCCGGGCTGATGCAGCCGACGGCGGGCGAAGTGCGGCTCAACGGTAAACCCCTCAGCGAACAACGCACTGAACTGGCGCGAAACCTGATCTGGATCGGCCACGCCGCCGGCATCAAGGACGTGCTCACCGCCGAAGAAAACCTCAGCTGGCTCAGCGCCCTGCATCATCCCGCTCCCCGTGACGCCATCTGGCAGGCCCTGGCCGCTGTCGGTCTCAAGGGCTTTGAAGACGTTCCTTGCCATACCCTGTCCGCCGGCCAACAGCGCCGCGTGGCCCTGGCGCGCCTGTACCTGCCGGGCCCGCCGTTGTGGATTCTCGACGAGCCCTTTACTGCCCTGGATAAACAAGGTGTCGCCCAACTGGAAGAGCACCTGGCGCGGCACTGCGAGCAGGGCGGCACCGTTGTGCTCACCACCCATCACACCCTGGCTCGCATGCCCGCCGGTTACCGCGACCTCGACCTGGGCCGGTGGTCGGCATGAGTGTCTTCGCCCTGCTGGTCGCCCGTGAAGCGCGGCTGTTGTGCCGTCGCCCGGCTGAATTGGCCAACCCGCTGGTGTTCTTTGCCATTGTGATTGCGCTGTTCCCGCTGGCGGTCGGCCCCGAGACTAAACTGTTGCAAACCTTGTCTCCGGGACTGGTGTGGGTGGCGGCGCTTTTATCGGTTCTGCTCTCGCTGGACGGGCTGTTTCGCAGTGATTTCGAAGACGGTTCCCTGGAACAGTGGGTCCTTTCGTCGCACCCTTTGCCACTTCTGGTACTGGCCAAGGTGCTGGCACACTGGGCTTTTTCCGGCCTCGCGCTAGTCTTGCTCTCGCCGCTGTTGGCGATGATGCTGGGCTTGCCCGTTGAATGCCTGCCGGTTTTGCTTCTGTCCTTGTTACTCGGCACGCCAGTGCTCAGCCTGTTGGGGGCCGTGGGCGCAGCGTTGACCGTCGGTTTGAAGCGCGGTGGCCTGTTATTGGCCCTGTTGATTCTGCCGTTGTACATCCCGGTACTGATCCTTGGCAGCGGCGCTTTGCAGGCCGCGCTCATGGGCATGCCGGCGACCGGTTACCTCCTGTGGCTTGGTAGCCTGACCGCCCTGGCGGTAACCCTGACACCCTTTGCCATAGCCGCCGGCCTGAAGATCAGCGTCGGTGAATAATGAGGTCTGACCCAGCGTGACACGCTGAGTCAGTAAAGACCCTACGCTTCTCGCCATGACGCGAAGCAACCGTGAGAAACAGCAATGAACTGGACCTGGTTTCACAAGCTTGGCTCGCCCAAATGGTTCTATGGCATCAGCGGCAAACTGCTGCCGTGGTTGAGCCTCTTCGCCGTGTTGCTGATCGGCATCGGCCTGGTCTGGGGCCTGGCTTTCGCGCCGCCGGACTACCAGCAAGGCAACAGCTTTCGCATCATCTATATCCACGTGCCCGCCGCGATGCTGGCCCAGTCCTGCTACGTGATGCTGGCGGTGTGCGGCATCGTTGGCCTGGTGTGGAAGATGAAACTGGCCGACGTGGCCCTGCAATGCGCTGCGCCCATCGGCGCGTGGATGACCGCCGTGGCGCTGGTCACCGGTGCGATCTGGGGCAAACCCACCTGGGGATCATGGTGGGTCTGGGATGCGCGACTAACGTCCATGTTGATCCTGCTGTTTCTGTACTTCGGTCTGATTGCCCTGGGCAACGCGATCAGTAATCGTGACAGCGCCGCCAAGGCCTGTGCGGTACTGGCGATTGTCGGTGTGATCAACATCCCGATCATCAAATACTCGGTGGAGTGGTGGAACACCCTGCACCAGGGCGCCACCTTCACCCTCACCGAAAAACCGGCAATGCCGGTGGAAATGTGGGCGCCGTTGCTGTTGATGGTGCTGGGGTTCTACTGCTTCTTCGGCGCCGTGCTGCTGATGCGCATGCGCCTTGAAGTGCTCAAGCGTGAAGCCCGCGCCAGTTGGGTCAAGGCCGAAGTGCAAACCTGCCTGGGAGCGCGTGGATGAGCTTTGCTTCTTTCAGTGATTTTCTCGCCATGGGCCACCACGGCCTGTATGTCTGGACGGCCTATGGCATTTGCCTGGCGGTGCTGGCCCTCAACGTCGCCGCGCCGATCCTGGCCCGCAAGCGTTACCTGCAACAAGAGGCGCGTCGTCTGCGCCGGGAGACCGAAAAGTGAATCCGCTGCGTAGAAAGCGTCTGTTGATCATCCTTGCCATCCTGGCCGGCGTCGGCATTGCCGTGGCCCTGGCCCTGAGCGCCCTGCAACAGAACATCAACCTGTTCTACACCCCGACCCAGATCGCCAATGGCGAAGCGCCTGTCGATACGCGCATCCGCGCCGGCGGCATGGTGGAGAAGGGCTCGCTTAAACGCTCCGGCGATTCCCTCGACGTGACCTTCGTGGTCACCGACTTCAACAAGGCCGTGACCATCACCTACCGCGGCATCCTCCCGGACCTGTTCCGCGAAGGCCAGGGCATCGTCGCCCTGGGCAAACTCAACGCCGACGGCGTGGTGGTGGCCGATGAAGTGCTTGCCAAGCACGATGAGAAATACATGCCGCCGGAAGTCACCAAGGCCTTGAAAGAAAGCGGCCAATCCGCGCCAACACCCGTTAAGGAGGGTTGAGTGATGACGTCCGCACTGTTTATCCCCGAGTTGGGCCAGTTGGCGATGATCCTCGCCCTGTGCTTCGCCATCGTGCAGGCCGTGGTGCCGTTGCTCGGCGCCTGGCGTGGTGACCGCCTGTGGATGAGCCTGGCGCAGCCGGCCGCCTGGGGTCAGTTCGCCTTCCTGTTGTTCGCGTTTGGCTGCCTGACCTACGCGTTTATGACCGACGATTTTTCCGTCGCCTACGTGGCCAATAACTCCAACACCGCGCTGCCTTGGTACTACAAGTTCAGCGCCGTGTGGGGCGCCCACGAAGGTTCGTTGCTGCTGTGGGCATTGATCCTCGGCGGCTGGACCTTCGCCGTGTCGGTGTTCTCGCGCCAACTGCCGCAAGTGATGCTGGCGCGGGTGCTGGCGGTGATGGGCATGATCAGCATTGGTTTTCTGCTGTTCCTGATCATGACCTCCAATCCGTTCAGCCGCATCCTGCCGCAGATCCCGTCGAATGGGCATGACCTCAACCCCTTGCTGCAGGACATCGGCCTGATCGTTCACCCGCCGATGCTGTACATGGGTTACGTCGGTTTCTCCGTGGCCTTCGCCTTCGCCATCGCCGCCTTGTTGGGCGGGCGCCTGGATGCCGCCTGGGCGCGCTGGTCGCGGCCGTGGACCATCGTCGCCTGGGCCTTCCTGGGGATTGGCATTACGTTGGGCTCCTGGTGGGCGTACTACGAACTCGGCTGGGGCGGCTGGTGGTTCTGGGACCCGGTGGAAAACGCCTCGTTCATGCCGTGGTTGGTGGGCGCCGCGCTGATTCACTCCCTGGCCGTCACTGAAAAGCGCGGCGTGTTCAAGAGCTGGACGGTGCTGCTGGCCATCGCCGCATTTTCCCTCAGCCTGCTCGGCACGTTCCTCGTGCGTTCGGGCGTACTGACTTCGGTGCATGCGTTTGCGTCCGACCCGGAGCGCGGCGTGTTCATCCTGATCTTCCTGCTGTTTGTGGTGGGCGGCTCACTCACCCTGTTCGCCCTGCGTGCGCCGGTGGTCAAGAGCCACGTTGGCTTCAACCTGTGGTCGCGGGAAACCCTGCTGCTGGGCAACAACCTGGTGCTGGTGGTCGCTGCGTCGATGATCCTGCTCGGCACTCTTTACCCGCTGGTGCTGGATGCCCTGAGCGGCGCCAAGCTGTCCGTCGGCCCACCGTATTTCAACGCGCTGTTTATCCCGTTGATGGGGTTGCTGATGGTGGTGATGGCGGTCGGCGTACTGGTGCGCTGGAAAGACACACCGGTGAAATGGCTGGCCGGCATGCTGATGCCGGTACTGCTGGGCAGCGTCGCGCTGGCCGTGATCGCCGGCATTGCCTATGGCGACTTCAACTGGGCGGTACTGGCCACCTTTATGCTCGCCGCCTGGGTGCTGCTGGCCGGTGTGCGCGACCTCTTCGACAAGACCCGCCACAAAGGCTTGATCAAAGGCCTGCCGACGCTGACCCGCAGCTACTGGGGCATGCAGATCGCCCACATTGGCATCGCCGTATGTGCGCTGGGCGTGGTGCTGTCCAGCCAGAACAGCGCCGAACGCGACCTGCGCCTGGCGCCGGGCGAGTCCATGGACCTGGGCGGTTATCAGTTCATCTTTGAGGGCGCCAAGCACTTTGAAGGGCCGAATTTTACGTCCGACAAAGGCACTGTGCGGGTAGTGCGCGACGGTAAGGAAATCAGCGTGCTGCACCCGGAAAAACGCCTCTAC
Source organism: Pseudomonas sp. LG1E9 (assembly GCF_003290225.1). Taxonomy (NCBI): domain Bacteria; kingdom Pseudomonadati; phylum Pseudomonadota; class Gammaproteobacteria; order Pseudomonadales; family Pseudomonadaceae; genus Pseudomonas; species Pseudomonas sp. LG1E9. Next base: position 2,634,499 of record NZ_CP029983.1, read on the forward strand.
ACCGTGCAGAGCTCGATGATGACCGAAGCCGGTATCGACGCCGGTTTCACCCGTGACCTCTATGTGGCGTTGGGCGAACCGCTGGGCGAGGGCGCTTGGGCCGTGCGCGTGCATGTGAAGCCGTTTGTGCGCTGGATCTGGTTTGGCGGTTTGCTCACCGGCTTTGGTGGTTTGCTGGCCGCGCTGGATCGGCGGTATCGAGTCAAGGTCAAGAGCCGGGTGCGTGAAGCCCTCGGTCTGCAAGGAGCGGCGGTATGAAGCGTTGGTTGATGGTGTTGCCGCTGGCGTTGTTCCTGGTGGTGGCGGTGTTCCTGTATCGCGGCCTGTACCTGGACCCGGCCGAGCTGCCTTCGGCAATGATCGGCAAGCCGTTCCCCGAGTTCTCTCTGTCGAACGTGCAAGGCGACAAGACGCTGACCCGTGCCGACCTGCTGGGCAAACCGGCGCTGGTCAACGTGTGGGGCACCTGGTGTATCTCCTGCCGCGTCGAACACCCGGTGCTCAACAAATTGGCCGAGAAGGGTGTGGTGATCTACGGCATCAACTACAAGGACGACAACGCAGCAGCCTTGAAATGGCTGGCCGAGTTTCACAACCCATACCAGCTGGATATCCGTGATGAAGAAGGCAATCTCGGCCTCAACCTCGGCGTCTACGGCGCCCCGGAAACCTTCTTTATCGACGCCAAGGGCGTGATCCGCGACAAGTACGTCGGCGTGATCGACGAAGTCGTGTGGCGTGAGCAACTGGCCGCCAAGTACCAGGCGCTGGTCGATGAGGCCAAACCATGAAACGTCTGTTAGCCGCTGCCGTGCTGGCGCTGGGCTTGGTCGGTGTGGCCCACGCGGCCATCGACACCTACGAGTTTGCCAAGGACGGTGATCGCGAGCGTTTTCGCGAACTGACCAAGGAACTGCGCTGCCCCAAGTGCCAGAACCAGGACATCGCCGACTCCAACGCGCCCATCGCCGCCGACCTGCGCAAGGAGATCTTCCGCATGCTGGGTGAGGGCAAGGACAACCAGCAGATCATCGACTTCATGGTCGACCGCTACGGTGATTTCGTGCGCTACAAACCGGCCCTCACCGGCAAGACCGCGCTGCTCTGGTTCGGCCCCGCCGGGTTGTTGTTGGCGGGCGTGGTCGTCATGGCGGTGATCGTGCGCCGTCGCCGCGCGGCACCAACCGATGGTTCCGACGCGCTGTCCCCCGAAGAGCGTAAACGCCTCGACCAATTGCTGGACACCAAGACTGATGATTGATTTCTGGCTCGCAGCCGGCTTGCTGCTTCTGATTGCCCTGAGTTTCCTGTTGATCCCTGTGTTGCGTGGCCGTCGTGCCCAGCGCGAAGAGGATCGCACCGCGCTGAACGTGGCGCTGTACCAAGAGCGTGTCGCCGAGCTGCAAGTGCAGCAGGACGAAGGCGTGCTCAACGCCGCGCAACTCGACACCGGTCGCGCCGAAGCGGCCCGCGAACTGCTGGCTGATACCGAAGGCGTCGAAAAGCCCCGCGAGTCCCGTCTGGGCAAACCGCTGCCGTTGCTCGCCGCCGTCCTCGTGCCCGTGCTTGGCTTGGGCCTGTACCTGCACTTTGGCGCCAGCGACAAAGTCGAACTGACGCGCGAGTTCTCCCAGCCGCCGGTGTCCATGGAAGACATGACCCAGCGCCTGGAGCGCGCGGCTGTGGCCCAACCGGATTCAGCCGAAGGCCTGTACTTCCTCGGCCGTGCCTATATGGCCCAGGATCGTTCGGCCGATGCGGCCAGAGTCTTCGAGCGTGCCGTGGCGTTGGCTGGCCGCCAGCCGGAGCTGCTTGGCCAGTGGGCCCAGGCGCAATACTTCGCTGACGATAAGCAGTGGTCGCCCAAGGTTCAGGCGTTGACCGATGAAGCCCTGAAGCTGGATCCGAAGGAAGTCACCAGCCTCGGCCTGTTGGGTATCGCGGCGTTTGAAGGCAAGCGTTATCAAGAGGCCATCGACTACTGGACACGCCTGCTGGCCCAACTGCCACCGGAGGATAATTCCCGTGCAGCGCTGCAAGGCGGCATCGACCGGGCGGCGCAGAGCCTGAAGGAAAGCGGGGGCACCGTCGCCGAAAAAGCCGTGATAAAGGTGCGGGTGGATGTGTCCGCCGATGTGAAGGCCAAGGCGCTGCCGAGCGACACTGTGTTCATCTTCGCCCGCGCCGTCAGTGGCCCTCCGGCGCCGTTGGCGGCCAAACGCATAACCGTCGCCGAACTGCCGGTCACCGTCGAGTTGGGTGACGCCGACGCAATGATGCCGCAATTGAAACTGTCCAACTTCGCCGAAGTCCAACTGGTTGCGCGCATATCCCGGGCAGGTCTTCCGACCGCTGGCGAGTGGATCGGCCGCAGTCAACCCCTGGCAAGCAGCACTACTGCACTGCAACAGCTGACCATCGACAGTCCGGACAAGTAATCCTGAGGAAACGCCCATGACGACCGCATTCGCACGCATCACCCTGCTCAGCCTGGTAGTGGGCCTGAGCGCCTGTGCGGTCCATCGGCCACCTCCTGGCCCGACCGGCCCGACGATCCCGCCGTCCGGCCCTTCGACTCAGCCGAGCACCAGGCCTTCCGGCCCGGTTACCCCGCCGCCAAAGCCTGTGCCGACCAAATCGCCGACGTTCGCCCCGCCACCGGGCGCCGCCAGCCACTGGGACGGCAAGATGCAGGTATACGTGCTCGATGACCAGCCCGACACCTTCTACCGCCAGCGCACCTACTACCGCTGGAGCAACGGCTGGAGCCGCTCCATCAGCCCCAACGGGCCGTGGGAAGACACCAACGTGCAAGGCGTGCCGCCGGGGTTGAGCAAGCAGTACGCGCAATGACAAAAGGCGACCGTGTTAGGGTCGCCTTTTTTATGTTCGATTTGAAAGGCTATCAACTGTGGGAGCGGGCTTGCCTGCGAAGGCGGCCTGACAGTCGATCGGGATGTTGGATCTAACCAGGCGTCCTGCCGGGTTACCCCCGAATTCAAGTTGCACTTGGTTCGCCCGCCCGCACCCACGTCACACCGACGCTGCCTCCTGTGCCTTCAATGTGCGCCGGGCGATGACAATGGCCAGCACCGCCAAGCTGAAGGTGGCCCAGGCCATCAGTTGAGTCCCTGCGACAAATGCCTGTATAGCGTTGCCCATGACTTCACTGGCCTGGTCGTGAGCCAGGGTGGTCGAAATTGCGTGGGCGCCTGCCAAGGTTTCGCTTGCCAGGTGCATTTGCACCGGGGTCAAGAAGTCCGGTAGGTGCAGCGTGCCGCGGTAGTACGCCGTCACCAGGCCACCGAGCACGGTGGTGCCGAGTACTACCCCGACTTCATAGGCCGTCTCGCTGATGGCTGACGCGGCTCCTGCCTTGTTGGCCGGTGCGGCCGACAGGATCACGTCGTTAGAGACCGTGGCGATGGCACCCACGCCAATGTTCAACAAGGCAAACGCAACCACGATCACCGTCAAACTGCTGCCGAGGCTGGCGACCAGCAAAAACGCGCCGGCAGTGAAGGCCAGCAGGATGGGAATCAGGACATTGACCGATACGCGCTGGGCGACCGGGACTATCAGGATCCCCACCACAATCGCCATGAGCTGGCCCGGTATCAGCGCCAGGCTGGCGTTCAAGGGCGACATGCCCAGGACGATTTGCAGCAATTGCGTGGCAAAGAACACGAAACCGATCAGGAAGGCCAGGCTCATCAGGTTAATGGTCACCGAGCCGCTGAACGTCTTGTTGCGAAACAGGCTCAGGTCCATCAAGGGGGTAGGGAGGCGCAACTGACGGCGTACGAATTGCCAGCCGCTCACGATTGCAACGGCCAGTGTCGCCAGTGCCCAGGCATCCGGTCCTTCGCTGGCGACATGCTTGATGCTGTACACCAGGGCACTGAGGGCGACCATCGAGAGCACAATGCTGATGACGTCCATCGGCCCCGAGGCGTCCGGTTCGGACTCAGGCAGCAGCCAGGGGCCGAGGATCAACAGAGGCACCAGCACCGGCACGGCCAGGAGAAAAATCGACCCCCAGTTGAAGAACTCCAGCAATATGCCGCCGACCAATGGCCCAAGCGCAGAACCGACGGTCAAGGTGGTTGCCCAGATCGCCACGGCCAGGCGACGCTCTTCCCGGTCGTCGAACACTGAGCGAATCAACGCCAACGTTGACGGCATCAACATTGCCCCGAAGATCCCCATGCACGCCCGTCCCGCGACCAGCTGCGTGGCGGTGCTGGAATAAGCGGTCATCACCGACACCAGGGTAAACCCCAGTGAGCCGATCAGCAGGAGTTTGCGATGGCCTTTGCGATCACCCAGGCTACCCATGGAAATAAGCAACCCTGCCAGCACCAGTGAGTAGGCATCGATCATCCACAATTGCTGGCTGGCACTGGGGTGCAGGGCCTCGGCGATTTTGGGCAGGGCAAAACCCAGCACGGTGTTATCCACGGTCACCAGCAAGACTGGCAGCATCAATATCGCGAGCGCCAACCACCGGCGTGAGCGTGGTTGTTGTGTTACTTCATCAGCCGCTAAAGACATCACCGGCTCCTTCTTGGAAAAGTGGCGAGTTGTAAAAAAACACCTCGCCATTCCCTGGCGAGGTCATCGTTCAGTTCAGCAATGAAAACAGATGCTGGCAGTCCACGGCGCCTGCATTCAAGCGTTTGCCCAAGACCTTTGAAACACTCTGTAAGTCGCTTCTGAAGCGCTCATAGTCCTGCTCCACGATGTTTTCCTGCAGGCGCTCCAGGCCCTGCACCAGCGCTTCACGCTGAGCGGTCGCCTGGTCGTTTTCCAGTTGTATGTCCCAATACACCTCGGGCGGGTTGACCAGGATGCGCGACAGCAGCGCCATCATGGTACGCATGGGCGGCGGCATGACCTCTGCCACGATGTCCAGGTCGACCGAAGATTGGGCCAGGGCCATGCCGAATCCGAGAATGGCTGCATGGGGCAAGGCCTGACACAGGGCCATCAGCTCATCATGCGCGGCGGGCGTCATTCGACGGACCTTCATCCCGGCCTCCATCAAATGCCGTTCGATGAAGGATTGCGGGGTTTGCACGTCTTCCACGCAGACCGCCACCGTGCGCCCCTGGACGGACAACTTGGGCGAAAACATGGGGTTGACGCCCACAAACCTTTGCTGCGGCGCCGCTGCTTTCAGTGCTTTGAAAAAGGGGCCCTGCACCGAGCAGGTGGGGATCATTACCGCGTCTGAAGGCAAGCACCGGGTCACCCAGGCAATCGCGCTGACCGCGACGCTTTCAGGCAGAGCGAACACCACGGCGATGGCGTCGCGAAAAACAGCCCCTGAATGATTGAACGGTTGAGTCACGTCCATTTCGTGAAACTCACAGTCGGAATCCGGCGGACGGCGATCCACGACGCGCACGATGTATCCGTATTGCTTGAGAATACGGCTGATCAGTGAGCCGATGAGGCCAGCGCCTCCTAATACGACTACTGCTTGGGTATTCATGTGTCGCTCCCTGCGCAAAAGCTGTAATACGGCACGCTGGCCTTGACCAGCGTCTCTTCAAGTTCTTCTTTCGGGTCGGAGTGGGCGACGATGGCGCCACCAATGCCGAACTCAGCCTGTTGTTTATGCAATACCGCTGTGCGGATGACGATGCTCAGTTCCGCACTGCCATTGAAGGAGATCCAGCCCAGCGCTCCGGAATAAACACCCCGTGCACAGGTCTCCAGCCCATCGATGATTTCCATCGTGCGCTTTTTCGGCGCACCGGTCATTGAGCCTCCCGGAAAGCACGCTCTGATGGCCTCCATTGACGAGATGTCGCTGCGTAGATGTCCACGTACCGTAGAGACGAGCTGGTGTACCGAGGAAAAACTCTCCACGGCGAAAATATTCGGCACATGCACACTCCCTGAACGGCATACGCGGTTCAGATCATGGCGTACCAGATCGACAATCATCAGGTTCTCGGCGCGATCTTTGGTCGAGGCGTGCAAGTCATCTCGCAGGCGCTGATCTTGCTCAGGGTCTTTGCTGCGTGCACGGGTGCCCTTGATGGGGCGGGATTCGATCAGGCCGCCTTCATCGATTCTCAAAAAGGTCTCGGGTGATGCGCTCAGCACGTTGAAGCTGTCGAAGCAAAGATAGGCCCCATAAGGTACTGGGCTTGCTTCGCGCATTCTCCGATAGGCTGCGAGGGGCGCGCCGTCGTAGCTCATCCGCGCGCGGTTGGTCAGGCATATTTCATAGGATTCACCATCGGTGATGTATTGCAGCGACCGCTTGACCTTACGGATGTAACTGTCGGGGCTGTCTTCGAGTGACAGCTCAAGTTCATTCACTGCACCGGGGACAAAACGCCGTGTGTTCGTGGCGCTCTGAGGTGGGGGCATTGAGGTCAGCAACGTCGGCCACTGCGGGGGCTGGCCCGTCGCGCTTAACAGGCACTCGTAGACCTTTTGGTCATGGTGGTCGAAGACGAAGAAATGCGGCGCCAACATAAAGCCGGCATCCGGTTGCCCGGAGCGATAGACCTTGTTCCCGCCGGTCAGGGCCTTGAGTTCATACCCCAGGTACCCGACAAAACCACCCTTGAATTCAAACGGAAGGTATTGCGGGACTGCCACGTTGACCGATTCGATGAGCTGGCCGAGCAGGGTGAAGAAATCACCCGCCACACGCCTGCTGCCTTTGGGGCCTTCGAGTGTGAGGGTTTCGCTGTTGACGTCATAGGTTAGACGAATAGCTCCCTGGGCCTGGCCGCTGCCCATGATTGAATAGCGCGCGTTGGGCCGTTCGGATTTTTCGCTGTCGAGCCAGAAAGCATGCTGATCGTTGGCATAAAGCGTGGTGAACAGCGCCAATGGATCGCACGCAGCCGAATGGACTCGATAGGCCAATTGCAGGTTGAGCAAACCGCCTACCGCGACGTAGTGCTCCTTGGCCGATTGAGCACTGGCCGGGCTCTGTCGCGTCGGCACGCGCTGGCGCCCATTGTGCTCGAGTGCCATACGGATGAAGTTACTGAGCAGCGCATGCCCATACTCCGAGTCGATGGACTCAGGATGGAACTGGACGCCCCAGATCGGACGGCTTTGGTGCTCGATCGCCATCACCACACCTTCCTCCGTCCACGCCGTGCTGCGCAGCTCCTCAGGCAGATGGGTACACATCAGGGAGTGGTAGCGCACCACTTCAAACTGCTCTGGCAGGTCGCGGAACAAACCACTGCCGGCGTGCTGGATTTTACTGCGGTAACCGTGCACCGGGTTGGGCGCGTGGCCGACGGTTCCGCCAAGGAATTGGGCGATACCCTGGTGCCCCAGGCAAATGCCGAGCAAGGGTACCGGGGAGCACAGGATAACCTGCCCGCACACGCCAAAATCCAGGTACTCGCCCGGGTGCCCAGGGCCCGGTGAAAGCACTACGGCATCGTATTGTTCAATGTGCAGGTGTTCGTACGCCACGCTGTTGGTGACGATATCGACGCACACACCTGTGACCTCGTACAGGTATTGGGCGATGTTCTGAGTGAAGGAGTCAAAATTATCAATCAGCAATATTTTCATGAGCGCTGCCCCTGGCCCAGGCGCTGCTGAATCAACCGCTCTTCCTGGTTGCAGGTTTCCTCGATGATCAGCTTGAACACCGACTGAACGTAATCGGGCCTCAAGCCGACTTTCGAGGCGTGGCTTGCGAGCTGATCCATCACTTGAACGATACGTTTGGGCTGCATCATGGGGATGTCATGGGCCGCCTTGAGTTCGGCGATCTCCATGCACACGCTCATGCGTTCGCCAAGCAGGTCGACCAAGTGGGTGTTGATCCGGTCCAACTGATCCCGCATGGGTTGCAGGATGGTGGACGGAGTTGCACGTGAAATTTGCTGGTGCCGTGTCATATTCATTCCTTTGATGTGTACGACGTAGTGCGGGTGTGTGAAGGGTCAGGCGGTGGCCTCGGGTAGCGCAGTGGCGTTCCATAAGCCTGCACGGGTGAGCTCGTTCAAGGCTTGGGCCAGTTGCCGGATATCGTGATCGCCGTGGCTGGCCGAAAAGGCGAAGCGCAGCATGGCTTTTCCCTTGGCGATGATCGGGTAGAACACCGGGAACATGAGGATGCCGTGGTCGCGCAGGATCCGGCAGGCTTGCAGGCCGTCTTCTTCGGTTTCGAAGAATGCGCCTCTGACCGGGGATTGAACCCCGGCGTTGAGCAGGCGATTGTGGGTCAGCGAATCAAACAGGCGCACGTTGCTCCACAGGCGGTCTTGCAGGCTGTCTATCTCGTCGCTCAGGTGAATCTTCGCGGCCGCCACGTTGGCGGCCAGCATTGGCACCATGATCGAGTGACCGAACACCAGGGGGTTGGCCAGTGTGTGTATCGACGGGATGTCCCGCGGGTCACTCACCACCACAAACCCGCCCGCTCCGCCAAAGGCCTTGGACAAAGAACCGGCCAGGATCATGTTGTGCGGCAACTGGTTATCTACCGCCGCCAGGGCGTAGCCAGCACCATGACGCCCTGCGATCGAGATGCCGTGGGCATCATCCACATACAGGTAGCCTGCGGCGTCCGCCAGTTGGCGCGCGAGGTGCGCGATGGGCACCAGGCCGCTCATCGAGCCGATACCGTCGATCAACAGAATCGGCGTTTCCTGGCGATCAGCGCAGTGTTTCAAGGCCACGCGCATCGACTCCGGATCTGTGGCCTCGACACGGGACACTTCACCAAACTGCTGCAGAATGCCGCGCAGCACCTGCATCGAGGCGTGAGCGGTTTTATCGATCAACCAGTGGGCGCGCTTTTTGATCGGATAGCCCTTGAGCGAATTGCTGCCCAACAGTGGCAGTACGCCAAGGTGCACGCTGCTGGTGGAGGTGAACACGCTGACACCGCAGCCTTTATAGACGCGGCTGAGCAGCGACTCCAGTTCTGGCAAATAGACCGGGCGCATGGCACTGCGTGACGAGGACAGGTGCAGGCCAAAGGTGCCCAGTGCCTGGTGCGCCGCGTCGATCAGTGCAGGATGGGTTTCCAGGCCCAGATAAGAACAGGAAACGAACTCGGTGAACGTGCCGCCCTGCGCCAGGGTGATACGCTTGCCTTCACGGCTCGCGACGGTGAGACCCGTGAGGCCCTCCGCATAGGCGCTCTCCAGGGCGCTGGTGGTGTTGTCACGGCGAATGGTCATCCAGTCTGGTTTGGTGTGTGCATCCATGGCTCAAAAACTCCTATGCTTGAACAGCGTTCGATAAGCGGCCCACGGTCATGACGGACGTGCCTGTGGTGTCTGATGACTCACGGTCAATCACAGTGCTGACGTCAAGCAAGTGGTGCTGTTGGAACAATTCACGAACGGCGAATGCTTGATCCTCGCCGTGTTCGATCACCAGCCATCCCTCAGGTGTCAGCAAAGTGGTCGCCAGGGCGATGATGTGCCGTGTCAGGTCCAGGCCATCGGCACCTGAATAGACGGCCGCCGAGGGATGATGGCTGCCCCATTCGGGCTGTAACTGCGTTTGCCTAGGAACGTACGGCGGGTTGGCGACAATCAGCCCGACCTGGTGCTTGAAGCCAGCGAATGCAGGGGTTTCACGGATATCCGCCTGCATCGCGTTGACATGCACGTCGTGGGTGGCCAACCGGGCGATATTGCGTTTGAGGTAGTGGACAGCCACGTCTTCAAACTCCACGCAGGTCACCCGCAGGTCTGGCCGGCGCCGGGCGATGGCCAGGCCAATGGCGCCGCTGCCGGCGCAAAGGTCCAGCACGCAGGTTCCCGTCGCCAGTCGGGCATCGTCCAGCCACTTATGAATCACCGTGCTGTGCGGGCGCGGGATAAATACGCCGCTGCCCACGACCAGGGGCAGGTCGTCGAACGCGACCGTGCCGACAATATGCCCCAACGGAATCCGATTGCAGCGCTCGCTGACCGCCAGCCTGAACTCATCCAGTGCGCGCTGTTTGTCGGCACGCACGATAAAGCGATCGACCAGGCTATCCAGGTCATTGTCCGGGTCCCACACGCCGGCCGCTTCCAGCTGCACGCGGGCCAGGGCGATCGCCTCCTGCTCCTGTTTGCCCAGACTCATGACCACTCCTTGTAGTACTGCGCCAGCTTCACGCGCATGGACTCATAGAGGTAGGAGAATGCGACCAGCTCCGGAGGGGGAGTGAACGAGGGGTGCAGTTCATCGATCAGTTGCTGGTAATTGCTCGACAGTCCTTTATCGAGAATGGGCAGCCAGTAAGGTTTTACGTCCCAGCGATATTCATAACCGGTGGCAAACATCTGCTTGACGGTTTCGCCAACCGTCAGCTCGCGAGCAAGCCCGGTCAGTGGGGCGCGCACAGGATTGAAGGTGCTCAAGTCCAGGCCGGTGCTCTTGACGCTGGTCAAACAGTCGGCGATGTAGGCTGCCAGCAGCGGCGATTGGTGCAGGCCATCACGGTATGTCCCGGTTGCCAGCCACAGCCCTTGCATGCCGCATTCGCCGATCAGAGGGAAGCCGTCGGCTGGAATGGGACGGTTGCCCACTTGGATCGAAATAATTTCGGCACTGTGCAGGTCAAGGTTCAATTGGTCGACGGCGCAATCGAGCAAAAACTGTACATCCGAAATCAGCGCACGGTGCTTGGGGCGCTCGGACAGGATATTGGTCGCGCCCAGGTACAGCACGCCGTCACCACGTGGCACGCAATGCAGGCCACAGGCAAACGCGCGATTGGGGGTGCGGATCACCGATTGGGGTAACGCCATGCCCTCAGGCAGCTTGACCAGAATGGACACGCCATATCCGCTGAACAACGGTGGGATTTTGTTGACGAGCGTGTCGAACTCGCTGAGCAGGTCCAGAGACTGAACACCGGCAGCCACTACCACCTTTTTCCCCCACAGCACCTCACCGCTGAGCAGCTCCACCCCTGTGGCGATTGCGCCTTCGGCGATCACCCGGCGGGCGTTCTCATTGATCAAGGTGCCATGGTTGGCGAGCAGCGCGGCGTCGAGCTTTTGCAGTAGCAAGTGCGAATCAACGGCGTGTTCATTGGGGATAAACAGCCCGCGCAGCGGACGTACCAGATGATCCGGTGCCAGCCATTCCATGGCTCTTGGATCAATGGTTTCGTACTGTTCCCCATAGGCTTGCAGTGTGTGCTCGATGGCTTCGTAGTTGACCGTATCGACTTCGTCCATGCCGGCACTGTTGAGCAACACATGAGTGCCGCTGGCACTGAACAGCGGGGTGCTGATGCCGGAGTCGGCGGCCAGGCGTTCGGCCCAGGCGGGCCAGAGGTCTTGTGCCTGACGATCCATATTGAGTTTGAGGCGGCCATGCTCGCTGGCCAACAGGCCGCTGGTGACTTCGCCAAAACAGCCATTCATGGCACCGGCTGCCTTGGATGCAGCGTTGGTGCGGGCGGTCTCACCGACCCGGCAAACCTTCAAGCCCCGTGCACTCAGTTCATACGCGATAGAACCGCCAATGGCGCCTGCGCCTACTACAATTACGTCGAACTCCATGTTCTAGATCCTTGTTTAAACTGTCAGCTGTAGGATGAAAAACATTCCCATGTAGGAACGTGCTGAGCTTTTTATAGATTGTGAGAAGGGGCGACCATCGAGCATTTGTTTCATGTTGTATCGTTGTTACAAATTCACATATTTACTCGAACAAGCCCGGAAAGCCTGGGTGCAGGTGCCGCGCGTGGTGCGCGGTGGGTCACACTCGGGTAATGTGGCCGGCGCCGGCCTGCAAGGGTCTTTTGGCTGGAAATACTTTCCAGCGTCTACGACGCTCGACGCGTGGGGAACTGACACCGAGGCGCCGTTACAGGTCTGAAGACAAGCGAAGAGGGTGTTTTGAATGGCGGGCAGGTTGATCTATCTCATCGGGCCATCGGGTTCGGGCAAGGACAGCCTGCTGGACGCCGCGCGCCCACGCCTGGTCGAGCGTGGATGAAGGTGTTCAACGACCTCAAGACTCGTGGCGTTGAAGATGTTCTGATCGCCGTCACGGATGGCCTCAAAGGAATACCGGAGGCGTTGCAGACTGTGTGAAAACACAGCCTGCCAAGGTCAAAAACCAATGCCCCGACTTGTCGGGGCATTGGTTTTTCTAACAGGCGGCACGAAAAAAGGGCCTTTCAGCCCATCAATGCCATCGACTGATGGGCGCCCATCACCTTGGATATAGCGCATAAGCAAAATGCCCGTATCTTGCGATACAGGCATTTTGTTTAACCGGCCGGCAGATTGCTAGGTTTTCACACAGTCTGTGGGGGTCGCCTTTTTTTGAATTGAAATCCGTTATTCCAAACACAACCGAACAAATGTGGAAGTGGTGCTTGCCCTGATGCTAAGGGCGAACACTGTGCCTGTGACGCGGGAGCTTTACGGATATACAAGAGGGCGAGCTGCACGCAGACGGGGCGTCCGGGGGATGGAAACCCGGCGGGGCAGCCCCGCTGCGTGCCGCTCGGCCGGCAGTATGAGTACCTGCCATTGCGGCTGCTGTAGGCCAAGTCCGGTTTCTCACCTTTGCAGCCGGTGAAAGCGGCACGTTGATGGGAAGGATTAGTGGATATACTTTCCAGTGGCTACCATCCGGCCTAGCCGGTACTGCAACAAATCTGGCAACAGGCAAAGAAGGTGTTTTGATGGCGGGCAGGTTGATCTATCTCATCGGACCATCGGGCTCAGGCAAAGACAGCCTGCTGGATGCCGCCCGTGCGCGCCTGACCGAGCGTGGCTGCCGCATTGTGCGAAGGGTCATCACCCGTTCGGCCGAAGCGGTGGGCGAAGCGGCCCAGGGCGTGAGCCCGGAGCAGTTTGCCGCGCTGGACGCCGAAGGCGCGTTTGCCCTCAGTTGGCACGCCAATGGGTTGTCCTACGGCATTCCCAAGGATATCGACGCCTGGCTCGCGTCGGGGGAGGATGTGCTGGTCAACGGCTCGCGTGCCCACTTGGCGCAGGCTCGCGCACGTTATCCGCAGTTGCTGGTGCTGCTGTTGACCGTGGATCAAGCCGAGCTGCGCCAGCGCTTGATCGCGCGGGGCCGTGAATCCCTGGCGGATATCGAGGAACGCCTGGCGCGCAATGCGCGGTTTACCCAAGCGCTGATCGCCGGCAATAGTTCGGGGTTATTCGTGCTGGATAACTCCGGCCCCCTGGAGCATACCGTCGACCGCTTGCTGTGCTGCCTGGACCTTGGGCGTTCGGTCTGCGCCTGACGCTGTTCCGGCGCCGGCTCATTCGGTTACTGGCCCTCGCTCAACATTCGGTAAAACACCCGTCAGTCGGGCTGACGCATTCTGTGCTTGAGTGAATATAACTCTAGGGTTGCTTTTATCAGAAAACGCGCCGGGTTGTTTCAGTTTTAAGGAGAGCATTCATGCAATACCCAATCTGTATCGAATGGGGCGATGACTTTACCGCCACCGGTATTCAGATCCCCGATATCCCAGGCGCTGTCACCGCCGGGGACAGTTTTGAAGAGGCTTACAACGCTGCCGTGGAAGTGGCGCACATCCGGCTGCAGGAGATCGCCGCGGAGGGTGGGACGATTCCGATGCCAACGTCAGTCGCGACCCATCAAGCCCATGAGGACTACGCGGGGATGGGCTGGGGGATGCTGGAGTTGGACATCTCGCCCTACCTGGGCAAGACCGAGAAGGTCAATGTGACCTTGCCCGGTTATGTCATTCAACGCATCGACCGTTACGTGCGGGAGCACAAAGTCAAAAGTCGCTCGTCATTTCTGGCGGATGCCGCATTGGAAAAACTAGTGCGTTCTTGATCGGCGCCCGGTGTGCCGTCCCCTCAGGCGGTGGCCACCGACGTCTGGCGCGAGGCACTGACGAAACGCAATAACGCCACCAGCGGGAATGCACTCCCCACCAGAATCACCCCCAGCCAACCGCCGTGCTCATAGACGCTGCTGGCAATCGCCGAGCCGAAAGCGCCGCCGATGAAGATGCTGGTCATGTACAGCGCGTTCAAACGGCTGCGGCTATGGGCGTCGAGGGCGTAGACGGCGCGTTGGCCGAGGACCATGTTCATCTGCACGCAGAAGTCCAGGACCACACCGGTTACCGCCAGGCCGATCACGCTGTACAGCGGATGCACAAACGCAGGCAGGAAGCTCAACACCGCGAGCAGCATCGCCAGCAACGAAGCGCGGTGAGTGTGACCGGCATCCGCCAGGCGCCCGGCGATGGGCGCTGCGACGGCGCCCAGTGCGCCGACCAGGGCGAACAGCGCGATTTCGCTCTGGCTCAGGCCATGATTACGTGCGAGTTCCAGGGGCACGGCGGTCCAGAACAGACTGAAGGCGGCGAACATGCAGCCTTGATAAAACGCGCGTTGGCGCAGCACCGGCTGGCGCCGCAACAAAGTGCCCAGCGAGCCCAGCAATTGGCCGTAACTGGCGCTGTGATCGGGTTGGCGCTTGGGGATCGTGAGCATCAACACCACGCTGATAAACGCCATCAACCCTGCCGCGGCCATGAACATCGCACGCCAGCCGAAGTGGTCCGCCACGACGCTGGACACCGGCCGTGCCAGCAGGATACCCAGCAGCAAACCGCCCATGATGCTGCCGACCACGCGGCCACGGGACTCAGCGGGCGCCAGGTGCGCGGCCAGCGGGATCAGGATCTGCACCGACACCGAACTGAAACCGATCAGCAGCGACACCAGCAGGAACAGGTTCGGCTGTTCGGTGAACGCTGCGCCCAGCAGGCTGGCGATGGCCACCACGGTGGTGAGGATCATCAGCTTGCGGTTTTCCAGCAGGTCGCCCAACGGCACCAGGAAGAACAGCCCCAAGGCATAACCGATCTGCGTCAGCGACACGATCAGGCTGGCCATGGCTGGCGTAAGGCCGATGTCCGGGGCGATCAGTTCGATGATCGGTTGTGCGTAGTAAATGTTGGCGACGATGGCGCCACAGCAGAACGCAAACAGCATCACCATCCCGCGGGTCATGGTGCTTGCAGCGTGGGGGGTGGCATTCATGGTTGTCTCATAAAAGCGAAGGAAGATGGCGAGCGAGAATAAAGGCAAGGCGTCAGCGCGGGTAGGGCGCTTGGGGTGATATCACTTATGCTGGCTGATGATACATCTAGAAACAAATGTGGGAGGGGGCAAGTCGAATCGTCGCACCGGCCCTCCCACATTGTTCAGTTACTGACCGGAGTAGATCTGGTCAAAAACCCCACCATCATTGAAGTGAGTCTTCTGCACCGTGCGCCAGTCGCCAAAGGTCTTCTCCACCGACAGGAAGTCGACTTTCGGGAAGCGGTCGGTGTACTTGGCCAGCACTTTCGGATCACGTGGACGTAGGTAGTTGTTGGCAGCAATTTCCTGGCCTTCAGGCGACCACAGGTACTTCAAGTAGTCTTCGGCGGCCACGCGGGTGCCTTTCTTGTCGACCACTTTGTCAACCACCGACACTGGCGGCTCGGCTTCGGCGGAGACGCTTGGGTAGATGACTTCGAACTGATCACGGCCAAATTCACGGGCGATCATTTCGGCTTCGTTCTCGAAGGTCACCAGCACGTCGCCAATCTGGTTGGTCATGAACGTGGTGGTGGCGGCGCGGCCACCGGTATCGAGCACTGGCGCTTGCTTGAATAGCTTGCCGACGAAGGTCTTGGCTTTCTCTTCATCGCCGCCGTTCTTGAGCACATAACCCCAGGCCGACAGGTAGGTGTAGCGGCCATTACCCGAGGTCTTCGGGTTGGGCACGATCACTTGCACGCCGTCCTTGAGCAGATCCGGCCAATCTTTCAGGGCCTTGGGGTTGCCTTTGCGCACGATGAACACGGTGGCGGAAGTGAACGGCGCGCTGTTGTTCGGCAGGCGCGTGACCCAGTTGTCCGGCACCAGTTTGCCGTTGTCGGCGAGGGCATTGATGTCGGTGGCCATGTTCATGGTGATCACGTCAGCCGGCAGGCCGTCGATCACCGAGCGGGCTTGTTTGCTGGAACCGCCGAAGGACATTTGCAGGGTCAATTTGTCGTTCGGGTGCTCGGCGTCCCAATGTTTCTGGAAGGCGGCGTTGTAGTCCTTGTAGAAATCGCGCATGACGTCGTAGGAGACGTTGAGCAGTGTGACCGGTGCGGCATGCACGGCGCCCGCCAGGGCAAGGCCGGCGGCCAGGAGAGAGGCGCTAACGAGTTTTTTCACTGCTCATTCCTTGTTGTTCGAAAGAAGGGGTAAGGCCATTTGCCAGCGACTATAGCCGGGGCGCCATAGTCGCTTAAAGATTAAAAAGAACTTTGCTTATTCCACTTTCTTGAAAAGATTACTGCCGCAACGCGAACAGAACGCGGCGTTGGGCTCGTGGCTGTTTTTCTTGCACACCGGGCAGTCGGTTTGCAGCTGTTCACCGCGCATGGCACTGGCCAGCTCGGCGGTGAAAATCCCGGTGGGCACGGCGATGATCGAGTAACCGGTGATCATCACCAGTGACGAAATCACCTGGCCCAGTGGCGTCTTCGGCACGATATCGCCAAAGCCCACGGTGGTCAGCGTCACGATGGCCCAATAGATACCCTTGGGAATGCTGGTAAACCCGTGTTCCGGGCCTTCGATCACGTACATCAAGGTGCCGAACACCGTCACCAGCGTGCATACGCTCACCAGGAACACCACGATCTTCTGCTTGCTGCCGCGCAGCGCCGCCATCAGGTAGTTGGCCTGCTTGAGGTACGGGCTGAGCTTGAGCACCCGGAAGATCCGCAACATGCGGATGATGCGGATGATCAGCAGGTACTGCGCGTCGCTGTAATACAGCGCCAGGATGCCGGGCACAATGGCGAGCAGATCCACCAGCCCGTAAAAGCTGAAGGCATAGCGCAAGGGCTTGGGCGAGCAATACAGGCGCAAGCCGTACTCGATCAGGAAGATGACGGTGAAGCCCCACTCGATATACGCCAGCATATCGGCGTAGTTCTGATGCACCTGGTCGATGCTGTCGAGCATCACGATCACCAGGCTGGCGAGGATGATCAGCAGCAGGATGCCGTCAAAGCGCCGCCCGGCCAGGGTGTCACTCTGGAAAATCATGACGTAGAGCCGCTGGCGCCAGTCGTTGTTGCTGTCCATAAATCCCGCCCGAATCGAAGATCGAGCAAGCCTAGGGGGATTCGAAGGGGCTGTCCATGCGCGGTTTCTGAAGCCTGCGGCAACCGGCGCGCACCAGCCAGCAGGCGAGGATAAACGGCGCAGTGAGCGCGGGCAGGTGCAGGGCGGCAAAGCCCGGCGTGAGCAGGCTGGCCAGTAGGATGCCGAGCAGCGGCAGCCAGGGTTGGCGATGCAATGGGCTCAGGGCCAGGGCCGCGAGGGCTGGGTTGTAGCTGTGCAGGCCGAGGAGGGCGCCGGTGCTGTCATCCAGCAGCACGCCGATCAGCACGCCGGCGCTGGCGCCGATCAAGGCCCAGAGGGCTGCGCGGCGGTTGGCCAGCCACAGGCCAAGGGCAATCAGCACGCCGGCCAGGGGCTGGTCCAGCAGCATGATTTGCGCCAGGCCAGTGAAGGGGGCGCTGAGCAATGCCAGCGCATCGGGCTCGCCCAGGGCGAAAGTATTTGGCGCCGCAGTGCCCAGCAGCATCCAACCCAGAAGCACAAACGGCGCGGTGTAGGCGGGCAAGTCATCCGGTTGCGTCGCGCGCTTGAGCCATTGCCGCGTGAGGATCGCACTCAAGCCGCCACACGCCAGGATCAGCGGCGGCAACAGGGCCGACCAGGCGAAATGCTGGCTGATCAACAGGCCCAGCAATACGCCGTTATAGCTATACAAACCGGCTTGGCGTTCAGCCTTGGGATAACCCCGGCGCTGGGCCGTGAGCAAACCGGCTACGCCACCCAGCAGCGCACCGCCGAGCAAGGCCGGAGCGCCGATCAGGATGGCCAGCAGGCACAGCAGGCCGCACAGCGGTTGGCGTTGGAGGAAGATCTGGCTGAAGCCGTTGAGCAGGGCTTCGGCCCAGTCGGGGCAGGTCTGGTTGTGCATGGTGGGTATTCAGTGAGACCGGGTTGTCCCCATCGGGGGCAAGCCCCCTCCCACACTTTATTGGGTTCACATAGCGACAAGTGTGAATGCAGTCCAATGTGGGAGGGGGCTTGCCCCCGATGGGGCCTTCATAAGCGCTAGATCAACATCTCGATACGCAGCGAGTTGGTCGACCCCGGCTGCCCAAACGGCACCCCCGCCGTTATCACCAAGGTATCCCCACGCTGCGCCATGCCCTGAGCCTGGGCAATCTCCAGCGCCGTAGAACACACCTCATCCACCTGGCGCAGCCGATCGTTGACCACCGAGTGCACGCCCCACGCCACGCTCAGCCGTCGCGCCGTGGACAGGTTCGGCGTGAGGTTGAGGATCGGCGCCACTGGCCGTTCCCGCGCCGCGCGCAGGCTGGAGCTGCCGGATTCGCTGTAGTTCACCAGCACCGCCACCGGCAGGATGCTGCTGATACGACGGATCGCGCAGCTGATGGCGTCCGACACGGTGGCATCGGCTTTGGGCCGGCTGACGTCCAACTGCGCCTGGTAATCCGGGCCGTTTTCCACTTGGCGGATGATCTTGCTCATCATCTGCACGGCTTCCAGCGGGTACTCGCCCGATGCAGTTTCGGCTGACAGCATCACCGCATCCGCGCCTTCGGCCACGGCGTTGGCCACGTCGGTGACTTCGGCACGGGTCGGCGCCGGTGAGAAGCGCATGGATTCAAGCATCTGCGTGGCCACCACCACCGGTTTACCCAGTTGGCGGCAGGTGCTGATGATGTCCTTCTGGATCTGCGGCACGCTTTCGGCGGGCACTTCCACACCCAGGTCGCCCCGGGCCACCATGATGGCGTCGCTCAGCTCGGCGATTTCGCGCAGCCGCTGCACGGCGGAGGGCTTCTCGATCTTGGCCATCAGAAAGGCCTTGTCGCCGATCAGCTCACGGGCTTCGCGGATATCTTCCGGGCGTTGCACGAACGACAGCGCCACCCAGTCCACGCCCAGTTCCAGGCCGAAGCTCAGGTCACGCCGGTCCTTGGCGGTCAGTGGGCTCAGCTCCAGCAACGCTTGGGGCACGTTCACACCTTTGCGATCGGACAACTCACCGCCATTGAGCACGGTGGTGTCGATGGCATCAGCATGCTTGGTGATCACCCGCAGGCGCAGCTTGCCGTCGTCCAGCAGCAAGTCCATGCCCGGTTCCAGGGCTGCGATGATTTCCGGGTGGGGCAGGTTGACCCGGCGTTGGTCGCCCGGAGTCTCGTCCAAGTCCAGGCGCAGTGCCTGGCCGCGCACCAGTTGCACCTTGCCCTCGGCAAACCGCCCGACCCGCAGCTTCGGCCCTTGCAGGTCCATCAGGATGCCCAACGGGTAGTTGAGCTGGCGCTCCACCTGGCGAATCCACTGGTAGCGCTGGGCGTGATCGGCGTGCTCACCGTGGCTGAAGTTGAGGCGGAAGATATTCACCCCGGCCTCCACCAGCTCACGGATGTCATCGATCCCGTCGGTGGCCGGGCCCAGGGTGGCGAGGATTTTGACTTTTTTGTCAGGCGTCATGTTTGGCAGTCTCAAGAATCAGAATGGCGCGGAAGTCGTTGACGTTGGTGCGCGTCGGCTCGGTGACGATCAAGTCGTCGAGCGCCGCGAAATAGCCGTAGCCGTTGTTGTTATCCAACTCATCACTGGCACTCAGGCCCAGGGCTTCGGCGCGGCGGTAACTGCACGGCGTCATGATTGCGCCGGCGTTGTCTTCCGAGCCGTCGATGCCGTCGGTGTCGCCCGCCAGGGCATACACGCCGGGCAGGCCTTTGAGGCTGTCGGTCAGGCTCAGCAGGAACTCCGCGTTACGCCCGCCACGGCCATTGCCGCGCACGGTGACGGTGGTTTCACCGCCGGACAGGATCACGCAGGGCGCCGCCAACGGCTGGCCGTGCTGCACGATCTGGCGGGCAATGCCCGCGTGCACTTTGGCCACGTCCCGCGCTTCGCCTTCCAGGTCGCCGAGGATCAGCGGGCTGAAGCCAGCCTGGCGTACTTTCACGGCCACGGCTTCCAGGGATTGCTGGGGGCGGGCGATCAATTGGAAGTGGCTGCGGGCGAGGATCGGGTCGCCGGGCTTGACGGTTTCGGAGGCCGGGTTTTGCAGCCAACTGCGCACGGACGCTGGGGCGTCGATCCCGTAACGCTTGAGGATCGCCAGGGCTTGTTGCGAGGTGCTCGGGTCGCCGACGGTCGGGCCGGAGGCAATTACCGTGGCCTGGTCGCCCGGCACATCGGAGATGGCGTAGGTGTACACCGTCGCCGGCCACGCGGCCTTGGCCAACCGACCGCCCTTGATCGCCGAGAGGTGCTTGCGCACGCAGTTCATCTCGCCAATGGTCGCGCCGGACTTGAGCAGGGCCTTGTTGATGGTTTGTTTGTCGGCCAGGGTGATGCCTTCGGCGGGCAGGGCCAGCAAGGCAGAGCCGCCGCCGGAAAGCAGGAAGATCACACGGTCGTCTTCGCCGAGGTTGCTGATCAATGCCAGCACGCGCTCGGCCACGGCCAGGCCGGCGGCGTCGGGCACCGGGTGAGCGGCTTCGACCACTTCGATTTTCTGGCACGGTGCGCCATGGCCGTAGCGGGTGACCACCAGGCCGCTGACTTCGCCCTGCCAACAGTTTTCGACGACCAGCGCCATGGCCGCCGCGGCCTTGCCGGCGCCGATCACGATCACACGGCCGCTGCGGTCGGCGGGCAGATAAGGTTCAAGGACTAGCCGGGGATGGGCGGCGTCGATGGCTGTGGCAAATAGCTCGCGAAGCAGGTGTTGCGGATCGACCGACATAAGCGGGCTCCCGGGGGGATTCTTGTTTTTAGAGATGCAGCAATTTCAGACTTGGAATGGGAACAAATGTGGGAGGGGGCAGGCCCCCTTCCACATTGACTGCATTTCAGAGTGAGATCTGTGGGGAGTTACTTGTCGCGAATCGAGAAATTCGCCATGTGCTCCAGGCCCTTGATCAGCGCCGAGTGGTCCCAATTCCCGCCGCCAATCGCGGTGCATGTGCTGAACACCTGCTGGGTGCCGGCGGTGTTCGGCAGGTTGATCCCCAGCTCCTTGGCACCGGCCAGGGCCAGGTTCAGGTCTTTCTGATGCAGGTTGATGCGGAAACCCGGATCGAAGGTGCCCTTGATCATGCGTTCGCCGTGCACTTCCAGGATCTTCGAGGAGGCAAACCCGCCCATCAGCGCTTCACGCACCTTGGCCGGGTCGGCGCCGTTTTTCGAGGCGAACAGCAGCGCTTCGGCCACCGCCTGGATGTTCAGCGCAACGATGATCTGGTTGGCCACTTTGGCGGTCTGGCCATCGCCATTGCCGCCGACCAGCGTGATGTTCTTGCCCATGCTCTGGAACAGCGGCAGGGCGCGTTCGAAGGTCTGCGACTCGCCGCCGACCATGATGCTCAGGGTGCCCGCCTTGGCGCCGACTTCACCGCCGGACACCGGAGCGTCGAGGTACTGCGCGCCGGTCTCGTTGATCTTCGCCGCGAATGCCTTGGTGGCGGTGGGCGAGATCGAACTCATGTCGATCACCACCTTGTTCGGCGAGAGGCCAGCCGCCACGCCGTCGGCGCGGAACAGCACGTCTTCGACCTGTGGGGTGTCGGGCACCATCACGATGATGAACTCGGCTTCCTGGGCGACTTGCTGCGGGTTGGCCAGGGCCACGGCGCCGGCGCTGATCAGTTCAGCCGGTGCCTTGCCGTGGTGTTCGGAAAGGAACAGTTGGTGACCGGCTTTCTGCAGGTTTGCGGCCATGGGTTGGCCCATGATGCCGGTGCCGATAAATCCGATTTTAGCCATGATGAAATCCTCTTGTTATTACACAGCAGGTCCTATGTGGGAGGGAGCTTGCCCCCGATGACGGTGCGTCAGATAAAACAGGACTGACAGACCCACCGCTATCGGGGGCAAGCCCCCTCCCACATTGACTCGGTGGTGTTTGTTAGATCGCGTTGTGAGTTTTGAGCCAACCCAAACCCGCTTCGGTGGTGGTCAACGGCTTGTACTCACAGCCGACCCAACCCTGGTAACCGATGCGGTCCAAATGCTCGAACAGGAAGCGATAGTTGATCTCGCCCGTGCCCGGCTCATTGCGCCCAGGGTTATCCGCCAGTTGGATGTGGTTGATCGCATCCAGGTGCGTGGTCATGGTCCGGGCCAGGTCGCCTTCCATGATTTGCATGTGGTAGATGTCGTATTGCAGGAACAGGTTGGCACTGCCCACCTGCTCGCGAATCGACAGGGCCTGCGCCGTGTTGTTCAGGTAGAAGCCGGGGATGTCGCGGGTGTTGATCATCTCCATCACCAGCTTGATGCCCGCTGCCTGCAGCTTGTCGGCGGCGTACTTGAGGTTGGCGACGAAGGTCTTTTCCAGGGTTTCATCATCCACGCCGGCCGGACGAATCCCTGCCAGGCAGTTGATCTGGGTATTGCCCAGCACCTGGGCGTAGGCGATGGCCAGCTTGACCCCGGCGCGGAACTCCTCGACCCGGTCCGGGTGGCACGCCAGGCCGCGTTCGCCCTTGGCCCAGTCACCGGCCGGCAGGTTGAACAGCACCTGGGTCAGGCCGTTGGCGTCCAGGTGTGCCTTGATCTCAGCCGAGCTGAATTCATACGGGAACAGGTATTCCACTCCTTCGAAACCGGCTTCGGCGGCCGCTTTGAAACGGGCAAGAAAGTCCTGTTCGGTAAACAGCATGGACAGGTTGGCGGCAAAACGCGGCATAGGGTTCTCCTTAATCGAGCAGGGAAATGGCAGTCGGCGCATCGTTGCCGACCAGGGCCAGGTCTTCGAATTCGTTGACGGTGTTGATCTCGGTGCCCATGGAAATATTGGTCACGCGCTCCAGAATGATCTCGACGATTACCGGCACCTTGAATTCTTCGATCATCTGCTGGGCCTTGCGCAGCGCGGGCTGGATCTGGCCTGGCTCAAATACGCGCAGGGCCTTGCAACCCAGGCCTTCGGCGACGGCCACGTGGTCGACGCCATAGCCATTGAGTTCCGGGGCGTTGAGGTTGTCGAAAGACAACTGCACGCAGTAGTCCATTTCAAACCCACGCTGTGCCTGACGGATCAAACCCAGGTAGGAATTGTTCACCACCACGTGGATGTACGGCAGCTTGAACTGCGCGCCCACGGCCAGTTCTTCGATCATGAACTGGAAGTCATAGTCGCCGGACAACGCCACCACCTTGCGGCTCGGGTCGGCCTTCACCACGCCCAGTGCAGCCGGAATGGTCCAGCCCAGCGGGCCGGCCTGGCCGCAGTTGATCCAGTGGCGTGGTTTGTACACATGCAGGAACTGCGCACCGGCAATCTGCGACAGGCCGATGGTGCTGACGTAGCAAGTGTCTTTGCCGAACACCTGGTTCATCTCTTCGTACACGCGCTGTGGCTTGACCGGCACGTTGTCGAAGTGAGTCTTGCGGTGCAGGGTGGCTTTGCGCTGCTGGCAGTCATGCAGCCAGGCGCTGCGGTCCTTGAGCTTGCCGGCGGCTTTCCACTCGCGGGCCACTTCGATAAACATCGTCAGTGCCGCACCAGCGTCGGAAACGATGCCCAGGTCCGGCGTGAACACGCGGCCGATCTGGGTCGGCTCGATGTCCACGTGGATGAACTTGCGGCCTTCGGTGTAGACCTCCACCGAACCCGTGTGGCGGTTGGCCCAACGGTTGCCGATGCCCAGCACCACGTCCGACTTGAGCATCGTCGCGTTGCCATAACGGTGGGAGGTTTGCAGGCCAACCATGCCCACCATCAACGGGTGATCGTCGGCGATGGTGCCCCAGCCCATCAGGGTAGGGATCACCGGGATACCGGTGAGTTCAGCGAATTCCACCAGCAGTTCGCTGGCATCGGCGTTGATCACACCACCGCCGCTGACCAGCAGCGGGCGTTCGGCGGCGTCAAGCAGGGCCAGGGCTTTTTCGACCTGGATGCGTGTCGCCAATGGCTTGGCCAGGGGCAGCGGCTGGTAGGCGTCGATGTCGAATTCGATCTCGGCCATCTGCACGTCGAACGGCAGGTCGATCAACACTGGGCCTGGGCGACCGGAGCGCATTTCATAAAAGGCTTTCTGGAACGCGTAGGGCACCTGGCCGGGTTCCAGAACGGTGGTTGCCCACTTGGTCACCGGCTTGACGATGCTGGTGATGTCCACGGCCTGGAAGTCTTCCTTGTGCATCCGTGCGCGCGGGGCTTGGCCTGTGATGCACAGGATCGGGATCGAGTCGGCCGAGGCACTGTAAAGGCCGGTGACCATGTCGGTGCCCGCCGGGCCCGAAGTGCCGATGCACACGCCGATATTGCCGGCCTTGGTGCGGGTGTAACCCTCGGCCATGTGCGAGGCGCCTTCAACGTGGCGAGCAAGGACGTGATCGATGCCACCCACCTTCTGCAAGGCTGAGTACAGCGGGTTGATCGCCGCGCCTGGGATGCCGAAGGCGGTGTCCACGCCTTCACGGCGCATGACGAGGACGGCGGCTTCGATTGCTCTCATTTTGCTCATGTTTTGGTGCCTCTTGCGTTTTGTAATTGTATACAAGTGGTGTCTGGTCAAAGTGTATTCATGGCGAGCGTCAGAGGTCAATGGATTTTCTCCCTGGGCCTTGGCGTTCGTCGGAAGGCATTTTCAGCGGACTTTTTCGACGTATGGAGACTTTGTGCGAAAATATTGTATACAAAAACAAATGTCATTGTGTTCTATTTGTTTGATCGTGCATCTGATCAAACAGATCCAAACCGCTTTCCCAATAACAAAAGAAGGACGGCACCATGAGCGCTTTAACCTTGAAACTCGCCACCCAACTGGCCGGCCAGGCCCTTGCCGCAGGCCGCACCATTGCTGCGGCACCGTTGACCATCGCGGTACTCGACAGCGGTGGCCACTTGATCGCCCTGCAGCGCGAAGACGGCGCCAGCCTGCTGCGCCCGCAAATCGCCATCGGCAAAGCCTGGGGCGCGATTGCCCTGGGCAAGGGCTCACGCTTGCTGGCGCTGGATGCGCAGCAACGACCGGCGTTTATCGCAGCGTTGAACAGCCTGGGGCAGGGCAGCGTGGTGCCGGCACCGGGTGGCGTGTTGATACGGGATCAGGACGGTGTGGTGCTGGGGGCGATCGGGATCAGCGGGGATACGTCGGATATTGACGAGCAGTGTGCGATTACGGCGATTGAGGGGGTGGGGTTGTTGGCGGATGCGGGGGTGTCAGCTTGATTCTCTGCTGACTGAAAAGGCCTCATCGGGGGCAAGCCCCCTCCCACATAAATTGTGGGAGGGGGCTTGCCCCCGATTGGCACAGGCTCCTCGGTGTATCAGTCCGGCTCACAGCCCTTGAGCACCAACCGAATAATCGTCTGCGCCGCCGCTTCATAATCCGCTTCATCCAGCTTGGCCTTGCCGGTCACCGCCGAGATCTGCCAGTCAAAGTCCGCGTACGTCTGGGTCGCCGCCCAGATGCTGAACATCAAGTGATTGGGGTCGATGGCCGCGATCAAGCCCCGGTCCACCCAGCTCTGGATGCATTGGATATTGTGCTTGGCCTGGGCATTGAGCTGTTCGACCTGCTCGGCGCTCAGGTGCGGCGCGCCGTGCATGATTTCGCTGGCGAACACCTTGGAGGCAAACGGCAGGTCGCGGGAGATGCGGATTTTCGAGCGGATGTAGTTGCTCAGCACCACCGAAGGCTCGCCGTCCGGATTGAACGGCGTGGAAGCCGCCAGGATCGGCTCGATAATGCTCTCGAGCACCTCGCGGTAGAGGTTGTCCTTGGACTTGAAGTAGTAATAGACGTTGGGCTTGGGCAGCCCGGCCTTGGCGGCAATATCGCTGGTTTTGGTCGCGGCGAAGCCCTTGTCGGCAAACTCCTCGCTCGCCGCCCGCAGGATTTTTTCTTTGTTGCGCTCGCGAATGCTGCTCATAAACCAGGAGTTTCCTTGCCAATACCGGCGGTTGCGCATGGTAGCACCGGCCATCCGCGTGCCTCAACAATGTGCCCGTAAAGCCCTGCGCCGCGTTATGCTCGCGCCATCCCCCTTTAAGGAAGTCCGATTCATGGCAGGAAGCAGCTTGTTGGTGTTGATCGACGACATCGCCGCGGTACTCGATGACGTTGCCTTGATGACAAAAGTGGCCGCGAAGAAGACCTCCGGCGTGCTGGGCGACGACCTGGCGCTCAACGCCCAACAGGTCTCCGGCGTGCGTGCCGAGCGGGAAATTCCCGTGGTGTGGGCGGTGGCCAAGGGCTCGTTCGTCAATAAGCTGATCCTGGTGCCCACCGCACTCCTGATCAGCGCTTTTGCGCCCTGGGCGGTGACGCCGCTGTTGATGCTCGGCGGCGCCTACCTGTGTTTCGAAGGCTTCGAGAAACTCGCCCACAAATTCCTCCACAGCAAAGCCGAAGACCAGGCCCAACACGCGCAATTGGCCGACGCCGTCGCGGACCCGGCGACCGATCTGGTGGCGTTCGAGAAGGACAAGATCAAAGGCGCGATCCGCACCGACTTCATCCTCTCCGCGGAAATCATCGCCATCACCCTGGGCATCGTCGCCGACGCGCAGTTGACCCAGCAGGTCATCGTGCTGTCGGGCATCGCCATTGTCATGACCGTGGGCGTTTACGGGCTGGTGGCCGGTATCGTCAAGCTGGACGACCTGGGCCTGTGGCTCACCCAGAAGCCCGGGCAGGTGGCGCGCAGCATCGGCGGCGCGATCCTGAGTGCAGCGCCGTACATGATGAAAAGCCTGTCGGTGATCGGCACGGCGGCGATGTTCATGGTCGGTGGCGGCATCCTCACCCACGGCGTGCCGGTGGTGCATCACTGGATAGAATCGGTGAGCCAGGGCGCGGGTGCCGTAGCGTGGTTGATGCCGACGTTGCTCAATGCGGTGGCGGGGATTATGGCGGGGGCGGTGGTGTTGGCGCTGGTCAGTGTGGTCGGCAAGGCCTGGAAAGCAATCAGGGCTTAAATCGCAGACATAAAAAAGGCCATTCATTCGAATGGCCTTTTTTGTCGGTGCTATTTACTCGGCAATCTGCAACTTGCGCGATTCCGTGTAGATATAGCGCACCTTCTCATACTCAAACGGCGAGTTCATCTGACCATAACGGAAGCTGGTCTGGTAGCGCTTGTCCACCGCGCGCAGGGCCCAGACTTCCGGGTGGTTGGAGCTGACTTCGGAAACGTTGAGGAAGTTGATCTGGGATTCTGCGGTGTAGTCCACCAGCAAGCCGCCGGTATCGCGCAGGTTCGATGGGCCGAAGACCGGCAGCACCAGATAGGCCCCGCCAGGAACACCGTAGAAGCCCAGGGTCTGGCCGAAGTCTTCGCTCTGGCGCGGCAGGCCCATGGCGGTAGCCGGGTCCCACAGGCCCGCGATGCCGACGGTGGTGTTGAGCAGCAGGCGCCCGGTGGTTTCCAGGGAACGGTGGCCTTTGAGCTGCAGCAGGCTGTTCAACAGATTGGGCACGTCGCCCAGGTTGTTGAAGAAGTTGCTTACGCCGGTGCGCAGGAAACTCGGGGTCACGTACTTGTAGCCGTCGACCACGGGCAGGAACACCCATTGGTCGAAGCGGTAGTTGAAGTGGTACACGCGCCGGTTCCACGATTCGAGCGGGTCATACACGTTGAGCGCGTTGACAGATGAGCGTTCGAATTCGCGCTGGTCCAGGCCCGGGTTGAATTTGAGTTTGCTCAACGGCTCTTTGAAACCGTCGGAATCCACCACGATCGGCGCGTTAGCCTTGCTGTTGTCGGCATTGGCTACGCCCGCACACATCAGGGCGGCGAGCAGCAGAAAGTATTTAGCCACGGAAGAACTCCAGCATGGCGTCGGCGTTGACGCGGTAATTGAGGTTGCCGCAGTGGCCGCCCAGTGGGTAGACGGTCAAGCGATCGCCGAAGGTTTTACGCAGGAAACCCAGGTCGCCGGGGCCGAGGATCACATCGTCGGCGTTGTGCATGACGGCGATTTTCGGGCTGGCGTGCAGGTAATCCTTGAGGGCGTACAGGCTGACCTGGTCAACCAGTTGCAACAGGCTGCCGCCGTCGGAACGGGCGCGCCACATCGGGATCACTTGTTCGGTGAGGTAGCAGTCGAAATCGCATTGCAGCGCACGCTTGAGGAACGGCGTAAGGCTGGTGCCTTCGGTGATCGGGTACTTCGGTGGGATGATCAGGCCGCGACGGTTGATCAGGTCCGAGGTAAAGGCAATGTCGGCCGCCGAAAAGCGGAACGAGGTGCCGATCAGCATGGCCATCTGTTCGTTGGTCAGGTGCTGCTTGGATTGCTGGAAGTCGTAGAGCAGGGCGTCGTTGAGGTCGATATAGCCCTTTTGCTGGAAGTAGCGGGTCAGCTTGTTCAGCACCAGTTCATAGAAGGTGGTGGTGTTGTTGATGCCCTTGACCTCGGTCTGTACCAGCTTGTCGAGGTTGGTAATCGAGGTGTAGAGGTTGACCGGCGGGTTGAGCAGCAACACTTTCTTGAAGTTGAAGCTGCGGCGGGTCTCGTCCAGCTTGGCCACAAATGCCGCATCCAGGGCACCAAGGCTGTAGCCGGAGAGGTAGAAATCAGTCACCGGCAGCGAAGCGTTCTGTGCACGTACGGCCTGCATCACGCGGTACATGTCTTCGGCGTCTTCCTGGGTGATCCCCGGAGTGGCGAAGCGGGAGGCGGCACTGATGAAGTCAAAGCTGGTGGGCGACGACAGTTGCACCACGTGGTAGCCGGCCTGGTAATAAAGTTTTTTCAGGTATTCGTTGATGCTGCTATCGAACCGCGCGCCGGTGCCCGCGATCAGGAAGATCAGCGGCGCGGCGCGGTCCTGCTTGGCGATGCGGTAGGTGAGTTTCTTCACCGCCCAGAAGTTGTCCGGCAGGCTGAACTCGCGTTCGGGGCGCATGTTCAGGGTGTAGTCGGACTGATTGATCTCGTCATCGCTGGGCAATGTCGGCCGAAGGTCAGGCGGGGTGGTGGCGATGGTCGCTTCGAACGGGTTGGTCAAAGGGTAGCCATAGCTGGCTTGGTCAATGTCGACCGCCAGTGCTGACGCACTCAAAAAAAGGCTGCCCAACAGGGCGGCACAGCGCAAGGAACGGAGCATGACTAAATCCCTAAGAGGAAACGTGCTGAATGAAGTTCGCAGGCTATGACCACCGTGCTATCTCCGAAGTGCCAGCCTTCGGCACGAAAAGTCGGAAATAAACGTCGGAATCGGGGTAATAGTAGCCAGACGATACACTTTGCCACGCATTGGTGAACACTAATTGTGTGTATGTCCCTTGATAACGGCTGCGGGGGGATTAAGCTGGGCGCCGTTTTTGCCTATCGGAGTGCCCCATGTCCCGTCGTTTGCCGCTGATTTTGCTGCTTATTGCCCTGCCATTATGGCTGGCCGCCAGTTATGGTGCGCGCTACGGTTTTATGGAAGATGGCCGCTGGGTGGGGATTTGCGCTGACGAGGCCAGCCGCTGGGAATGCCAACTGCGTGGGAACCTGGGGTTGATGATTCACTTCAAGGTGCTGGGCTGGGCGGCGCTGATCACCTCGGTGCTGGCGTTTTTCGTGCCGGGCCGCGCAGGCTGGGGTTTGGCGGTGTTGGGGCTGGTGTTCGGGTTGCCGGCGCTGGCGTTGTACAACACCACATTTGCGGTGTTTGCGGTGGTGATTGCGGGATTGCGGTTGGTCAGGCAGCCGCGGGGCGCCTGATAGGGCCAATCGGGGGCAAACTCCCTCCCACCTTTGGAATGCGTTCTCATGTGGGAGGGGGCTTGCCCCCCCCGATAGCGGTCTTAGGCCCTGCGCACCCGCAAGCACCGCCACAAAGCCACCACCATCAACCCGCTGACCAGCGCCCAACCCCATGCCTGCTGGTTCAACAGGCCTTCTCGGTACAGCTGCGGCGCGATACCGGCGCCGATAATGAAGGTCAGCAGCGCGATTTCCCGACGCGGCCCGGTCACCGGGCGAACCATGTACACCAGGGCCGGCAGCAGCAGTGCCGCACTCGGGAAGCTGCGGTAGCGTGGGTCAAACACCAGTGCGAGCATCATCACCGCACCCGCGAACCCAGCGATTGCCACCAGCCAGCCTGCACGTTGTTCCAACCAGATGAACGCCCGTTCGCGCCAGCCTTCACGGGCACTCAAGGCCAGGGCCGCGTGAGCCAGCACCAGCAGGTTCAGCGCCACGAGTAAGCCGGCCCACACCCACTCATCAGTAAAGCGTGCAGTCACACGGGTCAGCTCGGCCCAGGAGCCGATGGAACAGGCTGCCACTGCGCCGAGCAACGGCAGCAGGATCGCGGCACGTGTCCTGCGAACCCGGCCGCCGAGCGCCAGTGTCCCCAGCAGGATGATCCCGCCCACCCCCAACCACAGCGGCCAGTACGGCACATTGGTCACGGGCCCGGCGAGAATGCCCTTTTCCTGGCGATCAGCATCGAACAGGCCCCAGTAGCCGCCTACCGCACCTTCGCTGGCGCGCTTCCACGGCTGGTCGAACGCTTCGATCAGGTTATAGCGCCAGCCATTGGCTTCAGCCATGGCCACAAAGCCGCGCATGAACTTGGCTTCATTGACCCGGCTCGGCACGGCCGTTTCACGCTGGCGGCCTTCGCTGGGCCAGCCGGTTTCGCCGATCAGCACGTCCTTGGGCGCGAACTTGTTGCCGAAGGTCTGGCGCACATCGCCCACGTGCTTGAGGGCCTGGTCGATGCTCGACGGATCATCTTCCCAGTAGGGCAGCAGGTGAATGGTCAGGAAGTCCACCGCCGGGGCGATTTCCGGGTGTTGCAGCCAGAACTCCCAGACGTCGGCGTAGGTGACGGGTTGTTTGATCTGGCTTTTGACGGTCTGGATCAGCTTCACCAGTTGCGCGGCAGTGACTTCCTTGCGCAGCAGGGCTTCGTTGCCGACGATCACCGAGGTCACGACGTCCGGGTTGGCGTTGGCCGCCGCGATCAGCTCATCGATCTCTTTTTCGGTGGCCACCGGATCACTGCTGACCCACGCGCCGGCCATCACCTTCAAGCCATGTTTGCGCGCCATGTCGGGCAGGGCTTCCAGGCCGGTCATCGAGTAGGTGCGGATGCATTCGAAGCGGGTGGCCAGCAGGGCCAGGTCGGCGTCCATGCGCTCGGGGCGCAGCTTGAACGGCTGGTCGAAGGGGGATTGGTCTTTATCGAACGGCGTGTAGGACGCGCATTGCAGTTTATGGCTGGCACTGGCGACATCCGGCAGCACCACTGGACGGCCGAGGCCATACCAATAGCCGACCAGGGCCAGCAGGCCGAGGATCAGGGCGAAGCAATAGGGCAGGGCAGGGAAGCGGGCAGTCGCGGGCATGGTCGGCTTATCTGGGGGAGCAAAGGCGCGCATCTTACCCGGATTTGTCCCTTCCCAGTGGGGCTGCATGATTTTGACATGCAAAGTTCGGGCGGAATATTGACGCCATGTTCCAGGAAACGTCCTGCTGGCGATGTGATGTCGTTTCTTGCTTGCATAAGGTCGCTGACAGAGCAGGTCGACGGCGTCGGCAGGTTGATGATCAGGGTGTCAGCATTCCACTGATGTCGCAGCCACCGGATCGATGCGCGTGAAGGCGGCGCGGTGCACCACATAACAACAGGTTGACGTCGCTCGGCATCCGTCGGGCGCAGCACTTTCGGGGAAGTACGATGAAGATGCGACGACTCTTGGGCGCAGTTGCCACTCTGGTAGTTGCGATGAGCTCCACACTGGCCAGCGCCGACAGCAAAACCCTGAGCATCGGCTACGTGGATGGTTGGTCGGACAGCGTTGCCACCACTCATGTGGCGGCAGAAGTGATCAAGCAAAAGCTCGGTTATGACGTGAAACTGCAAGCGGTCGCCACTGGGATCATGTGGCAAGGCGTGGCCACCGGCAAACTCGACGCCATGCTGTCCGCCTGGCTGCCCGTGACCCACGGTGAATACTGGACCAAGAACAAGGACAAGGTGGTCGACTACGGCCCCAACTTCAAGGATGCGAAGATCGGTCTGATCGTGCCGGAGTACGTCAAGGCAAAGTCCATCGAGGACCTCAAGACCGATACCACCTTCAAGAACAAAATCGTCGGTATCGACGCCGGTTCAGGCGTGATGCTCAAGACCGACGAAGCGATCAAGGCCTACGGCCTGGACTACAAGCTGCAGGCCAGTTCGGGCGCAGCCATGATCGCCGAACTGACCCGTGCCGAAGACAAGCAGGAATCCATTGCGGTTACCGGTTGGGTGCCACACTGGATGTTCGCCAAGTGGAAACTGCGCTTCCTGGACGATCCAAAAGGGATCTACGGTGCTGCTGAAACCGTCAACAGCATCGGCAGCAAGGGCCTGGAGAAGAAAGCGCCGGAAGTCGCGGCCTTCCTGAAGAAATTCCAGTGGGCCTCCAAGG
Source organism: Pseudomonas sp. LG1E9 (assembly GCF_003290225.1). Lineage (NCBI taxonomy): Bacteria > Pseudomonadati > Pseudomonadota > Gammaproteobacteria > Pseudomonadales > Pseudomonadaceae > Pseudomonas > Pseudomonas sp. LG1E9. The sequence goes on from NZ_CP029983.1 coordinate 2,666,970, forward strand.
ATGAAATCGGCGAAGTCATGCTCGCTATCCAGGAAGGCGCCAAGCCTGACGCAGCGGCCAAGGATTGGGTCGCCAAGCACCCTGAGCGTGTAGCCGAATGGCTCGCTAAGTAATTTCCCCGATGCACCTTTGTGGGAGGGGGCACGCCCCCTCCCACATTAATATTTGTCCCCCGCAAATCTTCCTGTGTTCTCACAAACCCTCGCTACACTCGATCTACTACTAAGGTCGTCTGGAACCTGTTCCGCAGCCGCATACAGTAGCTATGTTCCAATAATAAAAAAGCTGTGCTGCGAGGATAAAAACAATGAACGACAGCATTTACCTCTCGATTCAAAACAGCCCGCGTTTCAAGGAGCTGGTGAGAAAAAGGGAACGATTCGCCTGGATTCTCTCGGCAATCATGCTAGGGCTTTACTCCGCTTTCATCCTGTTGATCGCCTACGGGCCACAAGTGCTGGGGGCCAAGCTCAGCCCCGGTTCGTCGATTACCTGGGGCATTCCCCTGGGCGTCGGGCTGATTGTGTCCGCCTTCATCCTGACCGGCATCTATGTGCGCCGGGCCAACGGCGAGTTTGACGACCTGAACAATGCGATTCTCAAGGAGGCTGCGCAATGATTCGGCGTCTATTGGCAATATTCGGCGCTTCACTGTTTGCTCCGGCCGTTTGGGCGGCGGACGCATTGACCGGTGCAGTGCAAAAGCAACCGTTGAACGTCTCGGCCATCGTGATGTTCGTCGCGTTCGTCGGTGCCACCTTGTGCATCACTTACTGGGCTTCCAAGCGTAACAAGTCCGCAGCCGACTACTATGCGGCTGGCGGCAAGATCACGGGTTTCCAGAACGGCCTGGCGATTGCTGGCGACTATATGTCGGCGGCGTCGTTCCTGGGTATTTCCGCGCTGGTGTACACCTCTGGCTACGATGGCCTGATCTACTCGATCGGCTTTCTGGTGGGCTGGCCGATCATTCTGTTCCTGATCGCCGAGCGCCTGCGCAACCTGGGCAAATACACGTTTGCCGACGTGGCGTCGTACCGTCTGGGGCAAACCCAGATCCGCACCCTGTCGGCGTGTGGGTCGCTGGTGGTAGTGGCGTTCTACTTGATCGCGCAGATGGTGGGCGCGGGCAAATTGATCCAACTGCTGTTCGGCCTGGATTACCACGTTGCAGTGATCCTGGTGGGCATCCTGATGTGCATGTATGTGCTCTTCGGCGGCATGCTGGCGACCACCTGGGTGCAGATCATCAAGGCGGTGCTGTTGCTGTCGGGTGCTTCGTTCATGGCGCTGATGGTGATGAAGCACGTCAACTTCGACTTCAACATGCTGTTCTCCGAGGCGATCAAGGTTCACCCTAAAGGTGAGGCGATCATGAGTCCCGGCGGTCTGGTGAAAGATCCGATCTCCGCATTCTCCCTGGGCCTGGCCTTGATGTTTGGTACCGCCGGCCTGCCGCACATCCTGATGCGCTTCTTCACCGTAAGCGACGCCAAGGAAGCGCGTAAGAGCGTGCTGTATGCCACTGGCTTTATCGGCTACTTCTATATCCTGACCTTTATCATCGGCTTTGGCGCGATCCTGCTGGTCAGCACCAATCCGGCGTTCAAGGATGCAGCTGGCGCCTTGCTGGGCGGTAACAACATGGCAGCGGTGCATCTGGCCAACGCGGTGGGTGGCAGTATCTTCCTGGGCTTCATCTCGGCCGTGGCCTTCGCCACCATCCTGGCCGTGGTTGCAGGTTTGACCCTGGCCGGCGCTTCGGCGGTGTCCCACGACCTGTACGCCAGCGTGATCAAGAAAGGCAAAACCAACGACAAGGATGAGATTCGCGTGTCGAAGATCACCACCGTGGCCTTGGGTGTATTGGCAATCGGCCTGGGTATCCTGTTCGAAAGCCAGAACATCGCGTTCATGGTTGGCCTGGCGTTCTCCATTGCCGCGAGCTGTAACTTCCCCGTACTGCTGCTTTCCATGTACTGGAAAAACCTCACCACCCGTGGCGCCATGATCGGCGGCTGGCTGGGCTTGATCAGCGCCGTTGGCCTGATGATCCTTGGCCCGACCATTTGGGTCTCGATCCTGCACCATGAAAAAGCCATCTTCCCGTACGAATACCCGGCGCTGTTCTCAATGATCATCGCGTTCGTGGGTATCTGGTTCTTCTCCATCACCGACAAGTCGGCGGCGGCAGAGAAAGAGCGTGCGCTGTACTTCCCGCAGTTTGTGCGTTCGCAGACTGGCCTGGGGGCGAGCGGGGCGGTTAATCACTAAGATGTAGCTGAATAAGAAATACCCCGGTCGAAAGGCCGGGGTATTTTTTTGCCTTGGGTTTTGTGGTGTTTGTGCCAATGCCATCGGGGGCAAGCCCCCTCCCACAGTTAACCGAGCCCATCTTTTGGAATGCAGCTCAATGTGGGAGGGGGCTTGCCCCCGATAGCGGTAGACCAGGCAACACCAACAAAAACGGCCTCCACTAAGGGAGGCCGTTTTCAGTACAACTAAGCGGATTGCTTACTTGCGATCTTCCAACTTGGAGATATCACGCGACTCGTAGCCGGTGTACAGCTGGCGCGGGCGGCCAATCTTGTACGGGCTGGAGAGCATTTCTTTCCAGTGGGAGATCCAGCCCACGGTCCGCGCCAGGGCGAAGATCACGGTGAACATGCTGGTAGGAATGCCGATCGCCTTGAGGATGATCCCCGAGTAGAAGTCGACGTTCGGGTACAACGAGCGTTCGATGAAGTACGGGTCGGTCAGGGCGATCTCTTCCAGGCGCATGGCCAGTTCGAGTTGCGGATCGTTTTTGATGCCCAGTTCCTTCAACACTTCGTCGCAGGTCTTCTTCATCACGGTGGCGCGCGGGTCGCGGTTCTTGTAGACCCGGTGACCGAAGCCCATCAGCTTGAACGGATCGTTCTTGTCCTTGGCCTTGGCGATGAATTTGTCGATGTTCGAGACATCGCCGATTTCATCGAGCATGGTCAATACGGCTTCGTTCGCACCGCCGTGGGCAGGGCCCCACAGTGCGGCGATACCGGCGGCGATACAGGCGAACGGGTTGGCACCCGAAGAGCCTGCCAGGCGTACGGTGGACGTCGAGGCGTTCTGTTCGTGGTCGGCGTGGAGGATGAAGATCTTGTCCATCGCAGCGGCCAGCACCGGGCTGATCGGTTTGATCTCGCACGGCGTGTTGAACATCATGTGCAGGAAGTTTTCCGCGTACGTCAGGTCGTTGCGCGGGTACATCATGGGTTGACCCATGGAGTACTTGTAAACCATTGCGGCCAGCGTCGGCATCTTCGCAACCAGGCGGATCGCGGAGATTTCGCGATGCTGCGGGTTATTGATGTCGAGGGAGTCGTGATAGAAGGCCGACAGGGCGCCAACCACGCCGCACATGACGGCCATCGGGTGGGCGTCGCGACGGAAGCCGTTGAAGAAGGTCTTCAACTGCTCGTGAACCATGGTGTGGTTCTTCACGGTGCTGACGAACTGGGCTTTTTGCTCGGCTGTTGGCAGTTCGCCATTTAGCAGCAGGTAGCAGGTTTCCAGGTAGTCCGACTTTTCAGCCAGTTGCTCGATCGGGTAGCCCCGATGTAGCAGGATGCCATTGTCGCCGTCGATATAGGTGATCTTCGACTCGCAAGAGGCGGTCGACATGAAGCCTGGGTCGAAAGTGAAACGGCCCGTGGCCGTCAGGCCCCGTACGTCGATAACATCGGGACCAACGGTGCCGGTTAAAATGGGCAGCTCGACGGGGGCTGCGCCCTCGATGATCAACTGCGCTTTTTTGTCAGCCATGTGGCCTCCTATTTATGCTTCAAATCATCAGACAGACCCCCCACGCAGGGCCCGCACCACTATAGTGAGATAAATTCAGATGTCAATTTGCCTAAAGTCTTGCCCCAGAAGGCTTTAACCGTACTTTTTCCTCGAAATTGGCTGCCATTTACGCCTTTTATCCCGCCAGCGCAATCCGCTATTAGGGTGAGGTGCGCGCGTTGTCATTAGTAACCTAACTGTCTATACTCGGCCACCGACCGCCAAGGGCTTTTGGGCTTGCTTTCATTGGGGGTCGCACTCCCTGGGTGGTGCTTACCTGACCAGTGCACTCCCCAACAACTTTGCCCTGATTGTTAGGGGCTCTTCAGTGTGAAAAAAAGCCGTGAATAGCCAACGACCTGTAAACCTAGACCTAAGGACCATCAAACTCCCCATCACCGGCGTTACGTCGTTCCTGCACCGTGTTTCCGGCATCATCCTGTTCCTGGGCTTGGGCATCATGCTTTATGCATTGAGCAAATCCCTGGGTTCCGAGGAAGGTTACGCCGAGGTGAAGGCATGCTTGACCAGCCCGCTGGCCAAGTTCGTAGCATGGGGCCTCCTGTCCGCTCTGCTGTATCACCTGGTAGCCGGTGTGCGCCACTTGATCATGGATGCGGGTATCGGTGAGACGCTGGAAGGCGGCCGCCTGGGCTCGAAAATCATCATCGCCATTTCCGTGGTGCTGATCGTTCTGGCAGGAGTTTGGATATGGTAACCAGCGTTACGAACCTTTCGCGTTCGGGCCTCTATGACTGGATGGCACAACGTGTGTCTGCGGTCGTTCTCGCGGCTTATTTCATTTTCCTGATCGGATACCTCGTCGCAAACCCGGGCATCGGCTATGAGCAATGGCACGGCCTGTTTGCCCACAATGCGATGCGAATCTTCAGTCTGCTGGCCCTTGTAGCCCTGGGCGCTCACGCCTGGGTCGGCATGTGGACCATCGCGACTGACTACCTGACGCCGATGGCGCTGGGCAAGTCCGCGACTGCAGTCCGTTTTCTCTTCCAGGCAGTCTGCGGCATTGCGATGTTCGCTTACTTCGTCTGGGGTGTGCAGATTCTTTGGGGTATCTGATTCATGGCTAACATTCCAACTATTTCCTTCGACGCCATCATTATTGGCGGCGGCGGTGCTGGCATGCGCGCAGCGCTGCAGCTGGCCCAGGGTGGTCACAAGACTGCCGTGATCACCAAGGTGTTCCCGACCCGTTCCCACACCGTATCGGCTCAGGGTGGTATCACCTGCGCTATCGCGTCTGCGGACCCGAACGATGACTGGCGCTGGCACATGTACGATACCGTCAAGGGTTCCGACTACATCGGTGACCAGGACGCTATCGAATACATGTGTCAGGAAGGCCCTGCGGCGGTGTTCGAGCTGGACCACATGGGTCTGCCGTTCTCCCGTACCGAGCAAGGTCGTATCTACCAGCGTCCATTCGGCGGCCAGTCGAAGGATTATGGTAAAGGCGGCCAGGCTGCCCGTACTTGCGCGGCTTCCGACCGTACCGGTCACGCGCTGCTGCACACCCTTTATCAGGGCAACCTGAAAGCCGGTACCACGTTCCTGAACGAGTACTACGCCGTCGATCTGGTGAAGAACGGCAAGGGCGAGTTCGTCGGCGTGATCGCCATCTGCATCGAAACCGGTGAAACCACCTACATCCGCGCCAAGGCGACTGTTCTGGCGACTGGCGGTGCAGGCCGTATCTACGCGTCGACCACCAATGCTCTGATCAACACCGGTGACGGCGTCGGCATGGCACTGCGTGCTGGCGTGCCGGTGCAAGACATCGAAATGTGGCAGTTCCACCCGACCGGCATCGCCGGCGCTGGTGTACTGGTGACTGAAGGTTGCCGTGGTGAAGGTGGTTACCTGATCAACAAGCACGGCGAGCGTTTCATGGAGCGTTATGCTCCGAACGCCAAGGACCTTGCAGGTCGTGACGTTGTAGCCCGTTCCATGGTTAAAGAGATCATCGCCGGTAACGGCTGTGGCCCGAACGGCGACCACGTGATGCTCAAGCTCGATCACCTGGGCGAGGAAGTGCTGCACAGCCGCCTGCCAGGTATCTGTGAGCTGTCCAAGACCTTTGCTCACGTTGACCCGGTACTGGCTCCGGTTCCGGTTGTTCCAACTTGCCACTATATGATGGGCGGCGTGCCGACCAACATTCATGGCCAGGCGATCACCCAGAACGCTGAAGGTGTGGATGAGATCATCCATGGCCTGTTCGCAGTAGGCGAAGTCGCCTGCGTATCGGTACACGGTGCCAACCGTCTGGGCGGCAACTCGCTGCTCGACCTGGTGGTATTCGGCCGTGCGGCCGGCCTGCACCTGGAAAAAGCGCTGACTGACGGCATCGAATACGATGACGCCACCGACGCCAACATCGAAACTGCCCTGGCCCGCCTGAACGCCCTGAACGAGCGCACTGATGGCGAAGACGTGGCAACCCTGCGTCGCGAGCTGCAAAGCTGCATGCAGAACTACTTCGGTGTGTTCCGTACCGGCGAATACATGCAGAAGGGTATTGCCCAGCTGGCTGACCTGCGTACGCGCATCGCCAACGTCAAGATCAACGATAAGAGCCAGGCGTTCAACACCGCTCGTATCGAAGCCCTTGAGCTGCAAAACCTGCTGGAAGTGGCTGAAGCGACGGCGATCGCCGCCGAGGTTCGTAAAGAATCCCGTGGCGCCCACGCTCGTGAAGACTTTGAAGACCGCGATGACGAAAACTGGTTGTGCCACACCCTGTACTTCCCGGGTGACAAGCGCGTAACCAAGCGTGCCGTGAACTTCTCGCCGAAGACGGTTCCGACGTTTGAACCGAAGATTCGGACTTACTAAGGGTGGCTGCCATGTTGAAAGTCAGTGTTTATCGCTACAACCCTGATCAGGACGCTGCGCCGTTCATGCAGGAGTTCCAGGTCGATACCGGTGGTAAAGACCTGATGGTGCTGGATGTATTGGCACTGATCAAAGAGCAGGACGAAGGTTTCTCCTACCGTCGCTCTTGCCGTGAGGGCGTTTGCGGCTCCGACGGCATGAACATCAACGGCAAAAACGGCCTGGCGTGCATCACGCCGCTGTCCGCCGTGGTGAAAGGCAACAAGCTGATCGTTCGTCCTCTGCCAGGTTTGCCGGTTATCCGTGACCTGGTCGTCGATATGAGCATCTTCTACAAGCAATACGAAAAAGTTAAGCCGTTCCTGCAGAACGACACGCCGGCTCCGGCCATCGAGCGTCTGCAGTCCCCTGAAGAGCGTGAAAAGCTCGACGGTCTGTACGAGTGCATCCTGTGCGCCTGCTGCTCGACCTCGTGCCCGTCCTTCTGGTGGAACCCGGACAAGTTCCTGGGTCCAGCTGCCCTGCTGCAAGCGTACCGCTTCCTGGCAGACAGCCGTGATACCAAGACGTCCGAGCGTCTGGCTTCGCTGGATGACCCGTTCAGCGTATTCCGCTGCCGCGGGATCATGAACTGCGTCAACGTATGTCCCAAAGGCCTGAACCCGACTAAGGCCATTGGTCACATCCGTAACATGCTGCTGCAAAGCGGCGTGTAACCGACGTTGTAACAAAGCAGGACCGTTGTGCCCGTAAATGCTGCGGCGCAGGCTTCAACCGGCGCCGTAGTTTTAACTTGAGCAGCGACTTACAAAGCCGCGGCTCTTATTTTGAAGAAATGAGACAAGCAGGGGCATTCGGGTTGGTACCCGAACTATCAGCGTGATCCTAAGTGGCTTGTTTTGGTCGCTGCACTTGGCCTTTTGCAAGCAAACTCGGTGTTTTCGCCGGTGGTGTCCCCAAATCGAGGGTGACCAAGCATGCAAGAAAGCGTGATGCAGCGCATGTGGAACAGCGGCTATCTTTCAGGTGGTAACGCTGCCTATGTGGAAGAGCTTTATGAGCTCTACCTGCACGACCCTAACGCTGTGCCAGAAGAATGGCGCACCAAATTTCAGACGTTGTCTTCAGACGGCAACGCTGCCACCGATGTATCGCACGCAACGATTCGCGATCAATTTGTGCTGCTGGCAAAGAACCAGCGCCGCGCCCAACCGGTTTCCGCCGGCAGCGTGAGCAGTGAGCACGAGAAGAAGCAAGTTGAAGTACTGCGACTGATCCAGGCCTACCGGATGCGTGGCCACCAGGCGGCCCAGCTTGACCCGCTGGGGCTCTGGCAGCGTCCTGCACCTGCTGACCTGTCGATCAATCATTACGGCTTGACCAATGCCGATCTTGATACGACCTTCCGTGCCGGCGACCTGTTCATCGGCAAAGAGGAAGCGAGCCTACGCGAAATTCACGAAGCGTTGCAGCAGACATATTGCCGCACCATTGGCGCTGAGTTCACGCACATCACCGATTCCGAGCAACGCCACTGGTTCCAGCATCGCCTGGAAGGCGTGCGTGGCCGTCCGGTGCTGTCCGCCGACGTACGCAGCCACCTGCTTGAGCGCGTGACCGCAGCGGAAGGCCTGGAAAAATACCTGGGTACCAAATATCCGGGTACCAAGCGTTTCGGCCTGGAAGGCGGCGAAAGCCTGATCCCGATGCTCGACGAGCTGATCCAGCGTTCCGGTTCCTACGGCACCAAGGAAATCGTGATCGGCATGGCCCACCGTGGTCGCTTGAACGTGTTGGTCAACACCTTCGGCAAGAACCCGCGTGAGCTGTTCGACGAGTTCGAAGGCAAGAAGAAGGTCGAGCTGGGTTCCGGTGACGTTAAATATCACCAGGGCTTCTCCTCCAACGTCATGACCACCGGCGGTGAAGTTCACCTGGCCATGGCCTTCAACCCATCCCACCTGGAAATCGTTTCTCCAGTGGTCGAGGGTTCGGTCCGTGCGCGCCAGGATCGTCGTAACGACACCACTGGTGAAAAGGTCCTGCCGATTTCCATCCACGGTGACGCGGCATTCGCCGGTCAAGGCGTGGTCCTGGAAACGTTCCAGATGTCGCAGACTCGCGGCTTCAAGACCGGCGGTACGGTTCACATCGTCATCAACAACCAGGTTGGCTTCACCATCAGCAACCCGCTGGATGCGCGCTCCACCGAGTACGCCACCGACGTTGCCAAGATGATCCAGGCGCCGATCCTCCATGTGAATGGTGATGATCCGGAAGCCGTGCTTTTCGTGACCCAACTGGCTGTCGACTACCGCATGCAGTTCAAGCGTGACGTGGTGATCGACCTGGTGTGCTACCGCCGCCGTGGTCACAACGAAGCTGACGAACCAAGCGGCACCCAGCCGTTGATGTACCAGCAGATCACCAAGCAGCGCACCACCCGTGAGCTGTATGCCGAAAGCCTGACCAAGGCCGGTATTGTTGACGATGCGCGTGTTCAGGCGAAGATCGATGAATACCGCAACGCGCTGGACAATGGTCTGCATGTAGTAAAAAGCCTGGTCAAGGAACCGAACAAAGAGCTGTTCGTTGACTGGCGTCCGTACCTGGGTCACACCTGGACGGCGCGTCACGACACCTCGTTCGATCTGAAGACCCTGCAGGAACTGTCCGCCAAGCTGCTGGAAATCCCGGATGGCTTCGTGGTGCAGCGCCAGGTTGCGAAGATCTACGAAGACCGTCAGAAGATGCAAGCCGGCGGCCTGCCGATCAACTGGGGTTATGCCGAAACCATGGCGTACGCGACCCTGGCGTTCGAAGGTCACCCGATCCGCATGACCGGCCAGGACATCGGCCGCGGTACGTTCTCGCACCGTCATGCTGTGCTGCACAACCAGAAAGATGCGGGCACCTACATCCCGTTGCAGAACCTGTACGAAGGCCAGCCGCGTTTCGACCTGTACGATTCGTTCCTGTCCGAAGAAGCCGTACTGGCGTTCGAATACGGTTACTCGACCACCACGCCGCAGGCGCTGGTGATCTGGGAAGCCCAGTTCGGCGACTTCGCCAACGGTGCCCAAGTGGTTATCGACCAGTTCATCACCAGCGGCGAGCACAAGTGGGGCCGTCTGTGCGGTCTGACCATGCTGTTGCCACACGGTTATGAAGGTCAGGGTCCGGAGCACTCCTCGGCCCGTCTGGAGCGTTACCTGCAGCTGTGCGCCGAGCACAACATCCAGGTGTGCGTGCCGACTACCCCGGCCCAGATCTACCACTTGCTGCGTCGTCAGGTGATCCGCCCGCTGCGCAAGCCGCTGGTAGTGCTGACTCCGAAATCGCTGCTGCGTCACAAATTGGCCATCTCGACCCTGGAAGATCTGGCCGAAGGTTCGTTCCAGACCGTGATTCCAGAAATCGACACGCTGGATGCGGCCAAGGTCACTCGCCTGATCCTGTGCAGCGGCAAGGTCTACTACGACCTGCTGGAAAAACGTCGTGCCGAAGGCCGCGAAGACATCGCCATCGTGCGTATCGAGCAGCTTTACCCGTTCCCGGAAGATGACCTCATGGAGATCATCGCGCCTTACACCAACCTCACCAATGTGGTGTGGTGTCAGGAAGAACCGATGAACCAGGGCGCGTGGTACAGCAGCCAGCATCACCTGCGTCGCAGCATCGGCAACCACAACAAGGCCCTGGGCCTGGAGTACGCCGGTCGTGATGCGTCTGCTGCACCTGCTTGTGGTTATGCGTCGATGCACGCCGAGCAGCAGGAAAAACTGCTGCAAGATGCTTTCACTGTTTAACGCCTTCGCGCTGACTGAAACCGAATTTTAAGGACCCACAGATAATGGCTATCGAAATCAAAGCCCCGTCATTCCCGGAATCGGTTGCCGATGGCACCGTTGCCACTTGGCACAAGAAACCAGGCGACGCTGTAAAGCGTGATGACCTGATCGTCGACATCGAGACCGACAAAGTCGTTCTGGAAGTGTTGGCCGAGGCTGACGGCGTACTGGGCGCAATCGTTGCCGAAGAGGGCGCCACCGTCCTGTCCAACCAGGTACTGGGCTCGATCGAAGCGGGCAGCGCTGCTGCTCCTGCCGCCGCTGCACCGGCTGCTGCTTCGGCTCCAGCGGCTGCTCCGGCTGCGGGTGGCGAAGATCCAATCGCTGCACCGGCTGCACGTCAGCTGGCTGAAGAAAATGGCATCAACCTGGCTTCCATCAAAGGCACCGGCAAAGACGGCCGCGTGACCAAGGAAGACGTGGTTGCTGCTGTTGAAGCCAAGAAAAACGCTCCGGCTGCCGCGCCTGCCAAGGCTGCTGCTCCAGCTGCCGCCGCTCCTGTGTTCGCTGCTGGCGACCGCACCGAGAAGCGCGTGCCGATGACCCGCGTACGTGCAACCGTGGCCAAGCGCCTGGTTGAAGCACAGTCGAACATGGCGATGCTGACCACTTTCAACGAAGTCGACATGACCGAAGTCATGGCCCTGCGTTCGAAGTACAAGGATCTGTTCGAGAAGTCTCATAACGGCGTGCGCCTGGGCTTCATGTCGTTCTTCGTGAAAGCGGCCACTGAAGCGCTGAAGCGCTTCCCGGCAGTCAACGCTTCCATCGACGGCGGCGACATCGTTTACCATGGCTATGCAGACGTCGGCGTTGCCGTGTCCAGCGACCGTGGCCTGGTGGTACCGGTTCTGCGTAACGCCGAGCTGATGAGCCTGGCTGAAATCGAAGGCGGCATCGCCGGCTTCGGCAAGAAAGCCCGTGACGGCAAGCTGACCATCGACGAGATGACCGGTGGTACCTTCACCATCACCAACGGTGGTACCTTCGGTTCGATGATGTCGACCCCGATCGTCAACCCGCCGCAAGCCGCGATCCTGGGCATGCACAACATCATCCAGCGTCCGATGGCCATCAACGGCCAAGTCGTGATCCGCCCAATGATGTACCTGGCACTGTCTTACGATCACCGCCTGATCGATGGTAAAGAAGCCGTGACTTTCCTGGTGACCATCAAGAACCTGCTGGAAGACCCGGCTCGTCTGCTGCTGGATATCTGATAGAAGCAGCTGCAGGCTCCGGGCTGGCCGCCAGAATAGGGCGGCTTGACCTGGGGCGTGTGGCTTGAAAGCTTGCTGCTAAATAGAGGAACTATTTTCATGTCGCAGAAATTTGACGTTGTAGTGATTGGTGCAGGTCCTGGCGGCTATGTTGCCGCCATCAAGGCCGCACAACTGGGCCTCTCGACTGCTTGCATCGAAAAATACACCGACAAGGAAGGCAAACTGGCACTGGGCGGTACCTGCCTGAACGTTGGTTGCATTCCTTCCAAGGCGCTGTTGGACAGCTCCTGGAAATTCCACGAAGCCCAAGACGGCTTCGCGATCCACGGTATCAACCATGCTGGCGTGACCATGGACGTGCCAGCAATGGTCGGCCGTAAAGCCAACATCGTTAAAGGCCTGACTTCCGGCGTTGCGACCTTGTTCAAGGCCAACGGCGTCACTTCCCTGCAAGGCCACGGCAAACTGCTGGCCGGCAAGAAAGTTGAAATCACCAAGCCTGACGGTTCCGTAGAAGTCATCGAAGCCGAGAACGTGATCCTGGCTCCAGGTTCGCGCCCAATCGACATTCCACCGGCTCCAGTTGACCAGAACGTGATCGTTGATTCGACCGGCGCCCTGGAATTCCAAGCGGTTCCTAAGCGTCTGGGCGTGATCGGCGCTGGCGTAATCGGCCTGGAACTGGGTTCGGTCTGGTCCCGCCTGGGTTCCGAAGTGACTGTGCTGGAAGCCCTGGACACGTTCCTGCTGGCTGCCGACACCGCAGTTTCCAAGGAAGCGCTGAAAACCCTGACCAAACAAGGTCTGGACATCAAGCTGGGCGCCCGCGTTACCGGTTCCAAGGTCAACGGCGAAGAAGTCGTTGTGACCTACACCGACAAAGACGGCGAGCAGACCATCACGTTCGACAAGCTGATCGTAGCCGTGGGTCGCCGTCCGGTGACCACCGACCTGCTGGCTTCCGACAGCGGCGTGAACATGGACGAGCGCGGTTTCATCCACGTTGACGATCACTGCGCGACTACCGTTCCTGGCGTCTACGCCATCGGCGACGTGGTTCGCGGCATGATGCTGGCGCACAAGGCGTCCGAAGAAGGCATCATGGTTGTCGAGCGCATCAAGGGCCACAAAACCCAGATGAACTACGACCTGATCCCATCGGTTATCTACACCCACCCGGAAATTGCATGGGTCGGCAAGAACGAACAGCAGTTGAAAGCTGAAGGCGTTGAAGTTAACGTCGGCACCTTCCCGTTTGCTGCGTCTGGCCGTGCCATGGCAGCCAACGACACCGGTGGTTTTGTCAAAGTCATCGCTGATGCCAAGACTGACCGCGTATTGGGCGTCCACGTGATTGGCCCGAGCGCTGCAGAACTGGTTCAGCAAGGCGCGATCGGTATGGAATTCGGCACCAGTGCCGAGGACCTGGGCATGATGGTCTTCTCCCATCCGACCCTGTCCGAAGCGTTGCACGAAGCAGCGTTGGCGGTGAATGGCGGCGCCATCCACATCGCCAACCGCAAGAAGCGCTAAGCGAGATAATAAGAAACCACGGCGGAGTTGCCCGTCGTGAGCCTTGCGCGCAAGACTCACCGCGGAATATCCGCTGGACGCAGCCTTGCGCAGCTTTACGGGCCATAAGCCCAGCAAGTTGCGCAAGCAGCAGTCACAGGTGGCGCGGCACTCATAATGAGCGCAGCGCCGAATGCGCAGTACCTAACGAAGACGGTAAAAAGCATGAATCTTCACGAGTATCAGGGTAAGCAGCTGTTCGCTGAATACGGCCTGCCAGTTTCCAAGGGCTACGCAGTAGACACCCCGGAAGCAGCAGCAGAAGCCTGCGACAAAATCGGTGGTACCGAGTGGGTTGTCAAAGCCCAGGTCCACGCAGGTGGTCGCGGTAAAGCGGGCGGCGTTAAGCTGGTTCGCAGCAAAGAAGACGCCAAGGCCTTCGCACAGCAGTGGCTGGGCAAGCGTCTGGTGACTTACCAGACTGATGCCAATGGCCAGCCAGTCACCAAGATCCTGGTTGAATCGTGCACTGATATCGCTAAAGAGCTGTACCTGGGCGCTGTCGTTGACCGTTCGAGCCGTCGCATCGTGTTCATGGCTTCCACCGAAGGTGGCGTGGACATTGAGAAGATCGCCGAAGAAACCCCAGAAAAAATTCTGAAAGCCACTATCGATCCACTGGTTGGCGCTCAGCCATTCCAGGGTCGCGAGCTGGCTTTCCAGCTGGGTCTGGAAGGCAAGCAAGTTGCCCAGTTCGCCAAGATCTTCGTAGGTCTGGCCAAACTGTTCCAGGATCACGATCTGGCCCTGCTGGAAGTGAACCCGCTGGTGATCAAGGCTGATGGCGATCTGCACTGCCTCGACGCCAAGATCAACATCGACGCCAACGCCATGTACCGTCAGCCTAAGCTGAAGACTTTCCACGATCCGTCGCAAGACGATCCGCGCGAAGCGCACGCTGCCAAGTTCGAACTGAACTACGTAGCCCTGGAAGGTAACATCGGTTGCATGGTCAACGGTGCTGGCCTGGCCATGGGTACCATGGACATCGTCAACCTGCATGGCGGCAAACCAGCCAACTTCCTCGACGTAGGCGGCGGTGCTACCAAAGAACGCGTTACCGAAGCGTTCAAGATCATCCTGTCCGACTCCAACGTCGCTGCAGTACTGGTCAACATCTTCGGCGGCATCGTTCGTTGCGACATGATTGCCGAAGGCATCATCGGTGCAGTGAAAGAAGTCGGCGTGAAAATCCCGGTTGTTGTTCGCCTTGAAGGTAACAACGCTGAACTGGGCGCTAAAGTACTGGCAGAAAGCGGTTTGAACATCATCGCGGCTACCAGCCTGACCGACGCTGCTCAACAAGTTGTCAAAGCTGCGGAGGGCAAATAATGAGCGTCCTGATCAATAAAGACACCAAAGTTATCTGCCAGGGTATTACCGGTTCGCAAGGTAGTTTCCACACCCAGCAAGCCATCGAATACGGCACCAAGATGGTTGGTGGCGTAACTCCGGGCAAAGGCGGCACCGAGCACCTGGGTCTGCCAGTGTTCAACACCGTGAAAGACGCTGTAGCTGCCACTGGCGCCACCGCCAGCGTGATCTACGTTCCAGCTCCTTTCTGCAAGGACTCGATCCTGGAAGCAGCATTCGGCGGCATCAAGCTGATCGTCTGCATCACCGAAGGCATTCCTACCCTGGACATGCTGGACGCTAAAGTTAAGTGCGACGAGCTGGGTGTTACCCTGATCGGCCCTAACTGCCCAGGCGTGATCACCCCAGGCGAATGCAAGATCGGCATCATGCCTGGTCACATTCACTTGCCAGGCAAAGTCGGTATCGTTTCCCGTTCCGGCACCCTGACCTACGAAGCTGTGAAGCAGACGACTGACGCCGGTTTCGGCCAGTCGACTTGCGTCGGCATCGGTGGTGACCCGATCCCAGGTTCGAACTTCATCGACATCCTGAAGCTGTTCCAGGAAGACCCGAAGACCGAAGCGATCGTGATGATCGGTGAGATCGGCGGTTCGGCTGAAGAAGAAGCGGCTGCCTACATCAAGGCACACGTGACCAAGCCGGTTGTTTCCTACATCGCTGGTGTGACTGCCCCTGCGGGCAAGCGCATGGGCCATGCTGGCGCAATCATCTCTGGCGGCAAAGGCACTGCAGACGAGAAGTTTGCTGCCCTGGAAGACGCAGGCGTTAAAACCGTGCGTTCGCTGGCAGACATCGGCAAGGCTTTGTCCGAGCTGACCGGTTGGGCTGTCAAGTAAGCCTCGCGCTTAGCTGACGCTTCACCAACACAAAGGCCACCTTCGGGTGGCCTTTGTGCTTTCTGAGGTTTAATAAAGATCAAAATGTGGGAGGGGGCTTGCCCCCGATTGCAGTGGGTCAGTTAACAAATACAGTGACTGACACTTCGCCATCGCGGGCAAGCCCCCTCCCACATTTATCTGCATTGCCAGATTAAGTATGAAAACGCGACATAGAGATGTCGCTTATCGGACAGACCGCCCCGCAACAGTGCGTTCTTCACGCTAATTCTGTAACCTAGCCGCCTCTTTATGCGTGTGCCTCCCAAAAGGAAGCCCCGCGCCAGACCGGTCGGCCCCCATCAGGGCTGGCAGTATTTCCCTCATCCACAGGGAATCCCTCTCTAAATTCCGATTCAGTAGTGTGGTATTTCCCGAAATGAAAGTGTTGAAAAGCCAGGATATCCTGGCGTTGGGCTTCATGACCTTTGCCCTGTTCGTGGGCGCCGGTAACATCATCTTCCCGCCTATCGTCGGTTTGCAGTCCGGGCCTCATGTCTGGATGGCAGCATTGGGCTTCCTGGTCACCGCAGTGGGTTTGCCGGTGGTCACCGTTATCGCCCTGGCCAAGGTCGGCGGCGGTATGGATGCGTTGAGCAGCCCGATCGGCAAGATCGCCGGTGGCCTGCTCGCGGCGGCGGCGTATCTGGCGGTAGGGCCGCTGTTCGCTACCCCGCGTACCGCGACCGTGTCCTTCGAAGTAGGCCTGGCGCCGCTGACCGGCGAAAGCCCGCTGGCGCTGTTCCTCTATAGCTCGGTGTATTTCCTGGTGGTGTTCTTTGTGTCCCTGTACCCAGGGCGCCTGCTGGACACCGTGGGTCGCTTCCTCGCACCGCTGAAGATCATCGCGCTGGCCATCCTCGGCATTGCCGCGTTTGCCCTGCCGGCCGGTGAAGTGGGCGTCGCTACCCCGGAATATGTCGCTGCACCGTTCTCCCAAGGTTTTATCAATGGTTACCTGACCATGGACACCCTGGGCGCGCTGGTATTCGGCATCGTGATCGTCAACGCCATCCGCTCCCGTGGTGTGGAGTCGCCAAAGCTGATCACCCGCTACGCGATCATCGCGGGCCTGATTGCCGGTGTGGGCCTGGCGCTGGTGTACGTCAGCCTGTTCCGCCTGGGTGCGGGCAGTCACGAAGTGGCCGCTGGTGCGGCGAATGGTGCTGCCGTACTGCACGCCTACGTGCAACACACTTTCGGTTCCCTGGGCAGTGGTTTCCTGGCGGTGTTGATCTCCCTGGCATGTCTGGTTACGGCTGTTGGCCTGACCTGCGCGTGTGCAGAGTACTTCAGCAAAATCCTGCCGTTGTCCTACAAGACACTGGTAGTGATCCTGGCGCTGTTCTCGCTGTTTGTGTCCAACCTGGGCCTTACCAAGCTGATTGCCTTCTCGATCCCGGTGCTCACCGCGATCTACCCGCCGTGCATCGTGCTGGTGGCGTTGAGCTTCTGCAAAGACTTCTGGCAGGAGCAGGGCCGCATCGTTGGCCCGGTGATGCTGGTGTCGTTTATCTTCGGCTGCATTGACGCCCTCAAGGGCGCTGGCCTGGCTGGCTGGATGCCGTCGTCGTTGGCCAACCTGCCATTGAGCGAACAAGGCCTGGCGTGGCTGGTGCCGTCGGTGATGGTGCTGGTGGTTGCGGTAGTCATTGACCGTATGCTCGGCAAGCGTAGCGAAGCGATCGCGTAACACATTTTCAAGGCTGCGCAGAAATGCTCCGTATCAATCGATATGGGGCATTTTTTATGCTTAGTAGACGACAAGCTTCTAAAGTGTGAAACGCGGTAGGTGTGGGAGCGAGCAAGCCCGCTCCCACATGTTGACCGCGTTCGTCACACCACCTCGTGTAATAGGACCCGCATGTCGTTCGTCGAAACCAATCAAGTCCACCTGCTTGCCGCCCTCTGGTTCATCCTGTGTTGGGGCGGCTATACCCGTTATGCGACCTGGAAGGCCCGGGACACAGCGTGCCTGGCCAGTGTGCTGCACCTGTATCGCGAAGACTGGATGCGCCGCATGCTGCTGCGCGACAACCGCATCGCCGACGCCAGCGTAATCGGCAATCTGGAGCGCAACGCCTCGTTCTTTGCCTCCAGCACGTTGATTATCCTTGCCGGTATTCTCACCGTGCTCGGCGCGTCCGAGCGGGCGGTTTCGTTGTTGGCGGACATTCCCATGGTGCAGCAGGCATCCCAGGGGATGTCGGAGATCAAGCTGTTGTGCCTGGCGCTGGTGTTCGTCTACGCCTTCTTCACATTCAGTTGGTGCATGCGCCAGTACAACTTCGCGGCAGTGCTGGTGGGGTCGGCGCCAATGATCGGTGAGCGCCAGGTGTCCGAGCAGGAGCGCAAAGCGTTTGCTTCGAGGGCGGCGCGAGTGATTTCCATGGCCGCCAACCAGTTCAACTTTGGCCTGCGTGCTTACTACTTCGGCATGACCATGCTGGCGTGGTTTGTCAGCCCATGGTTATTCATGTTGATGAGTGCAGGGGTAGTGGTCGTGCTGTACCGCCGGGAGTTTCATTCCGACGTGCTGCAAGTGATGGTGTATACGCAGACTGATACGCCAGTGCCAGAGGCGGTCAAAGAGCAGGCTTAGTCAACTTCAGCGTATTAACGCTGCCAATAAAAACAGCACGCAAAGAAAAGCCCGCTATTTAAGCGGGCTTCTTTTTACAGCGAAGCTATTTCAAACCGCGGTCTTAAGAACCGGTGGCTGGAGTAGCAGGTGCTGCTTCTTTTGCGGCGGCTTCGTTCGATTCAGCCTGAGCTTTGGCAGCATCGGCGTTTTCTTTCGCAGCGTCGTTCACTTTATCCTGAGCCTTCGCCATGTCTTTCTGAGCTTGCTCAGAATGTGCAGCGGCGTCTTGGGCTTTGTCTTCGGATTTTTTGTCGCAGGCAGCGAGACCGAGGGCAGCGGCGAGCATCATGGAAATAGCTAAAGTCTTGCGCATGGGGTGTTTCTCCTTATTGAAGATATCTACTGGCCTTTCGAGCCTGAGGGTTCAGCATTAGTTCCTTTAATTGCGCAGATATATAAACAGCGCTCCCCAAGGAACTTTCACCCGCACTGCCTACTCCGCGGATCAACGCTAATAAGAGTCTAGACCGAATGACCGAAAACCCATTGTTAGAGCGTGCGACGCGCTTTGTCTCGGCCCTGCGCCATTGTCAGGTGCTGGGGATTACTGTGCACGCCGCCAACCCGGAGGGTATGACATTGCTCTTGCCCTATGGCCCCTCTATCGTCGGCGACCCTCGTACCGGCGTGATCCATGGCGGTGCGCTGACCTCCCTGATGGATACCGCCTGTGGCATGGCGACCTTGTGCGTATTACCTGAGTTTGAGGTGTGCCCGACCCTCGACCTGCGCATCGATTACATGCACACCGCCGAGCCTCACAAACCGGTCTATGGCTTCGCCCAATGCTACCGGGTGACCACCGATGTGATTTTCACCCGTGGCGTCGCCTACCAGGATGACCCGCAGCAGCCCATCGCCCATGTGGTAGGCACCTTCATGCGCATGGGCAAGCGCCTCAAGGGTGCCCAAGGCCTGAGCAGTGCAATCAAGGGAGAGCAGGCATGACGCATCGATTCAAGACGCGCCTGGAACAGGCCCATGAGCTTGGCAATTATGAAGCGCTGCTGGAGCTGATCCCCTACGCCAGGCTGATCGGCATTGAATGCACGCGCCTGGGTGATGAGTTGCTGTTTCGCCTGCCCGCCAACAAAGACAACATTGGTAACCCCATATTGCCGGCGCTGCACGGCGGGGTGATTGCAGGCTTTATGGAGCTGGCGGCGGCGTTGCACTTGCTGGTGTTTACCGGTGCGCCGGGCTTGCCGAAAATCATCGATTTTTCCCTGGATTACCTGCGGGCCGGCCAGTTCCGCGACACTTACGCTACCTGCCAGGTTTGGCGCCAGGGCCGACGGGTGGCGAATGTGGCTATCACCGCGTGGCAGAGCACCCCGGCAGAACCCATCGCCACCGCCCGCGCGCATTTCAAAATTGAGGAAACCGGTCGCCCTTGAAATCCTGGCCTTAGCCCCCAACTTTGATGACAACCCGCCGCCAACCCTCAAGGGCGCGGCCACTGCCATCCAATTGGAGTTTGATGACCATGAGTGTGGAAACTCAAAAGGAAACCCTGGGCTTCCAGACCGAGGTGAAGCAACTGCTGCACCTCATGATCCATTCGCTGTATTCCAACAAGGAAATTTTCCTTCGCGAATTGATCTCGAACGCCTCTGACGCTGTCGACAAATTACGTTTCGAAGCCCTGTCCAAGCCTGAGTTGCTGGAAGGTGGCGCGGAACTGAAGATCCGTGTGAGCTTCGACAAAGACGCCAAGACCGTCACCCTCGAAGACAACGGTATCGGCATGAGCCGTGACGATGCGATCACCCACCTGGGGACCATCGCCAAATCCGGCACCGCTGATTTCATGAAGAATCTGTCGGGCGACCAGAAGAAAGATTCGCACCTGATCGGCCAATTCGGCGTGGGCTTCTACTCGGCCTTCATCGTTGCCGACAAGGTTGAAGTGTTCAGCCGCCGTGCCGGCCTCGACGCCAGCCAAGGCGTGCACTGGTCCTCCAAGGGTGAGGGCGAATTCGAAATCGCCACCATCGATAAGGCCGACCGTGGCACCCGCATCGTGCTGCACCTCAAATCCGCTGAAGATGAGTTCGCCGACGGCTACCGCCTGCGCAACATCATCAAGAAGTACTCCGACCACATCGCTTTGCCGATCGAGTTGCCGAAGGAGCAAGCGGCGGCCGAAGGCGAAGAGGCGCCTGCCCAGGAATGGGAAGTGGTCAACCGTGCCAGCGCCCTGTGGACCCGTCCTCGCACTGAAGTGAAGGACGAGGAATACCAGGAGTTCTACAAGCACATCGCCCACGACTACGAAAACCCACTGAGCTGGAGCCACAACAAGGTCGAAGGCAAGCTGGAATACAGCTCGCTGCTCTACGTGCCGGCCCGTGCTCCGTTCGACCTGTACCAGCGTGAAGCGCCGAAAGGCCTGAAACTCTACGTGCAGCGCGTTTTCGTGATGGATCAGGCGGAATCGTTCCTGCCGCTGTACCTGCGCTTCATCAAGGGCGTGGTCGATTCCAATGACCTGTCGCTGAACGTGTCGCGGGAAATCCTGCAGAAAGACCCGATCATCGACTCGATGAAGTCGGCATTGACCAAGCGCGTCCTCGACATGCTGGAAAAGCTGGCGAAGAACGAGCCTGAGCAATACAAAGGCTTCTGGAAAAACTTCGGCCAGGTCATGAAAGAAGGCCCTGCGGAAGATTTTGCCAACAAGGAAAAAATCGCCGGCCTGCTGCGTTTTGCCTCGACTCAAGGCGAAGACGGCGAGCAGGTAGTGTCCCTGGCTGAATACCTGGCACGTGCCAAGGAAGGGCAGGACAAGATCTACTACCTGACCGGCGAAACCTACGCCCAGGTCAAGAACAGCCCGCACCTGGAAGTCTTCCGCAAGAAAGGCATCGAAGTGCTGCTGCTGACCGACCGTATCGATGAGTGGCTGATGAGCTACCTCAACGAATTCGACGGCAAGACCTTCGTCGACGTGGCCCGTGGTGACCTGGACCTGGGTAACCTGGACTCCGAAGAAGAGAAGAAGGAAGCCGAAGAAGTCGCCAAGGCCAAAGAAGGCCTGGTTGAGCGGATCAAGACGGCCCTGGGCGATGCGGTCAGCGAAGTGCGGGTTTCTCACCGCCTGACGGACTCCCCGGCGATTTTGGCCATCGGCGAGCAGGACCTGGGCATGCAGATGCGCCAGATCCTTGAAGCCAGCGGCCAGAAGGTTCCGGATTCCAAGCCGATCTTCGAATTCAACCCGGCTCACCCGCTGATCGAGAAACTCGACGGCGAGCAGAGCGAAGAGCGGTTTGGCGACCTGTCGCACATCCTCTTCGACCAGGCGGCCCTGGCCGCTGGCGACAGCCTCAAGGATCCGGCCGCGTATGTGCGCCGCCTGAACAAGCTGTTGGTTGAACTGTCGGTTTGACCCCGATGTAGAAAAACCCGCTTCGGCGGGTTTTTTCGTTCTACTGCACCTCAACTGGAGTAAATGATGAGCCAAGTCACTGTGCGTTCCGTGGTCTATCAGATTGATGGCCAGTCTTATGAGAGCCGCCTGGCATTCGATGCCAGCCACAAGGGCCCGTTGCCGGGCTTGTTGATGGCGCCGAACTGGATGGGTGTGAGTGCGGATGCCGAAGAGATCGCCAAGGCCGTTGCCGGTAAAGGCTACGTGGTGCTGATCGCTGATCTGTACGGGCAAAGTGTGCGCCCGTCGAATGGTGACGAAGCCGGCGCGGCGATGATGCCGTTGAAGAATGATCGTCCGTTGCTGAACAAGCGTATGCAGGCGGCCTTTGCGCAACTGCAAGGCCAGGCGGAAGCGGCGGTGGATACCTCGAAGCTGGCAACCTTTGGTTTCTGCTTTGGCGGTTGCTGTTCCCTGGAGCTGGCCCGTACCGGCGCGCCGTTGAAGGCTGCTGTGTCGTTTCACGGTACCCTCGACACGCCAAACCCTGCGGATGCGAAGAACATCAAGGGCTCGGTGCTGGTGCTGCACGGCGCATCCGACCCGTTGGTGCCAAAAGAGCAGTTGCCAGCGTTTGAAGATGAAATGAATGCCGCTGGCGTGGATTGGCAATTGCTGAGCTATGGCGGCGCGGTGCATTCCTTCACCGACCCGCACGCCAATGTGCCGGGCAAGATGATGTACGACGCGAAGACCGCCAAGCGGGCGTTCCAGTCGATGCACAACTTGTTGGATGAAGTGTTCAAGGGCTAAGGCTGTAGGGCCTGTTCCGGCCTCATCGGGGGCAAGCCCCCTCCCACATTTTGAACTGTGAACACATTCAAGGTGGGAGGGGGCTTGCCCCCGATAGCTATCTCACCGGCAACTCGATTCTTTCAGTTTCACCCGGTACCGTCGGCCAATGCCCAGCCGCCCAACGCTGCCGCGCCTGTTCAATCCTCAAAGGATCACTCGCCACAAAATTCCAATTGATCCGCCGTGGCCCATCCAACGGTGCACCGCCGAATACCATCAGGTGGCAATCGGACTCGGCAAAGAGCGTCATCTCCTGCCCGATCGGCAATACCACCAAGCTATGCACGTCCAGCGCCTCACCGTCCAATTGTGCCTCGCCATCCAGCACATACACCGCCCGCTCCTCATGCTCGTCCGGGATCAGCAGGGTAGTGGCCGTCTGCATCTGCACCTCGGCATACAACGTGGGCGACAGCACCGGCACCGGTGATTTCAGGCAAAACCCAGTGCCGGCGATCAGGCGAATCTGCACGCCCAGATTGTCACTCACCGGCAGGCTCGCCGCTGCATGGTGGCTGTAATGGCCGGGCCCGGTCTCATGATCCTTGGGCGACGCCAGCCACACTTGCAGTCCATGCAGGCTGAAACCACTGGCTTTGAGCGCCTGAGGTGTGCGCTCCACGTGGGCAATCGCGCTACCGGCGGTCATCCAGCTGACATCGCCGGCTTCTACCACCTGATCGGAACCCAGGCTGTCTTTATGCTGCAGCGCGCCCTCGAACAGGTAGGTGAGCGTGGACAGGCCGATATGCGGATGTTGGCGGATATTCATGCCGCTGCCTGCTGCGTAGCGGGTGTGCAACATGTGGTCGAAGAACACAAATGGCCCGACGCTGCGGCATTCTCGCGAAGGCAATGGACGCAGGATTGGCTGGCCTTCGACATCCTCGGGGCGAGGGCGGATCACGGTGAGGGTGGTCATGGTGCGTCCCAGTCTGAGCGGGTTAGATGCTGCTGAGCATAACCCGCCCGACGCGAGGTTGCCGCTATTGGCTGAAGGCGCCTTCGGACAACTGGGTCTCGATGCTGATTTCAGCAGTGGTCATCAGCTTGTGCACCGGGCATTTGTCTGCCACGCGATGCAGCTCATCGCGCTGCGCGTCGGTGAGTACACCTTTGAGGGTCAACTTGACGTTGAGTTTGTATTTGCCCTTTTGCTCTTCGGCAGCGTCGTGGGTGACTTCCACGGTCACGCCGGTCAGCGGGATGTCTTTTTTCTGGGCGTAGAGCCTGACGGTCAAGGCCTTGCACGATGCGAGCGCCGCATCGAAGTAGTCGTGGGGGGAGGGCGCCGAGTCGTCGCCACCCAGGCTCTTGGGCAGGTCGGTAAACAACTCGTGGTTGTTGATGTTGACGCTGTGGCGGAAGTTTTCAGCGTTCAGTGTGTTCACGGTAACAGGCATGGCAAACCTCACAGGGTGGCAGGATGAAGGTCATGCAGTTATAGAGCATGCTGGCACTTCAGTGTTCCGCGTTTTTGCGCGATGAACCCCGGCATAGGGCGCAAGGTCTACCCGTATTGGCCCTTATCGAGGTTTTACCGTGCCCTGGAACCGCCTGAGTCTCGCCCTGTTGTTCGCCGCCACTAGCCTTGCCGTGCAGGCGCGCGACTATGCCTACAGCGATGCACACCTGCATTACGTGGATTTTTTCCAGGAAACGGCGGGCATGGATAAATTGCTCAAGACGATGGCCGAGAATCGCATCGAACATGTGATGATTTCCGGCATCCCCGTGGCGAAGAAATGGCACGAAGACGAGCCCAAGCGTCCGCGCTACTACGCCGGTGACGACGCCGATGCCTATTGGTACAGCGCCACTGACGTGATCGTCGCGGCGGCTGTAAACAAGCTTACCCCTGAACAGCGCCCGCATTTTCATCCGTTTCTGAGCGGTTTCAACCCCAACGACAAGAACTCGGCTGCCCATATCCAACGCATGCTCGATCTTGATCCAGGGCTGTGGCAGGGCATTGGTGAGGTGTTCACCCGTCACGATGACCTCACCGCGCTGACCTCGGGCGACACTCCGCGCGCCAATAACGAAGCGATGACGCGCATCTACCATCTGGCCGCCGAAAATGACCTGCCGGTGATGCTGCACTCGAACATCACCTCCAAGCGCGAGCGCAACCCGTTGTACCTGGCTGAGGTTGAAGAGCCGCTGCGTAATCATCCGCACACCCGCTTTATCTGGGCCCATGCCGGCACCAGCAAGGAGATTCACCGGCATCAGGTCCAGATGGACTTCTTGCTGCCCACATTGAGCCGAATGCTGGAGGCCTACCCCAACCTGTACATCGACCTGTCGTGGAGCATGCTCACGCCGTACTTGCTGGACGACGCGGGCAAGCCCAGGCCCGAGTGGGTGAAGCTGGTGGAGCGCTTCCCGGAGCGCTTCATGCTGGGCTCGGACGTGGTAGGGCGTTTCAACAAGTTGGGTAAGGAAATGCGCCGCTTTGATCCCTTCCTCGACGCGCTTCCTGAGGATGTAGCCCACAAGGTGGCGAAGGATAATTTCCTGGCGATCCTGCCCAAAACCACTCGCGATGGCGCTGCCCGTTGATATCGCGTTTTGGTCTTACGCAAACGCCCTGAGGCGCCGATACCTTTCAAAGCAGCCAGCTGCAAATGGATGCAGCGCATTTGGAAGGAACCAAGGCATGAGTATCAGAAGTTTGAATATCGCCCCCCGCGCCGGTTTGGGGTTTGGCGTGCTGGCATTGATGGTATTTGCGCTGGGCGGCTTTGCGCTGCTGCAGATGGGCAATATGCGCCAGCAGTCGGATCAGGTGGAGAACAACTGGTTGCCGAGCGTGATGGCGGTGGGGGAGATAAGCCAGGACGTGCTGCGCATTCGTGCGCTGACCTTGCGCTTGCTGGTCAGTCGCGATCCCCAGGCCGTGGCACAGAACGAGCAGAAAATCACCGAGACCAAAGCCGCCCTGAATAGCGCCGAACAGCTGTATGAAGCGTTGATCGTGCTGCCTGAGGAGCGTGTGTTGTTTGACCGCTTCAAGGGCGAGCAACAGCACTACCTACAGCGCCAGGAACAGGTCGTGATGCTGTCCAAGGCCAATCGACTGGAAGACGCGATTCAGGTGGTCAACGGCGAGATGAACCAGTTTGCCGATCAAATGGCGCTGACCCTGCGCGCCCTGGGCAGTCTGAACAAGGCCAGTGCCAACGAGGCTGCGAAGCAGGCGCAGAACGTGTTCAGCCAGTCGCGAACCTGGGTCATCGCCATGGTTGCCCTGGCCACGCTGGTTACCATTGGTCTGGCGGTCTGGCTGACCCGCAGTATCGTGCTGCCGCTGGCGCAGTCGCTCCAGGTTGCCCAGAACGTCGCCAGCGGCGATCTGACTGGGGAGATCGTCGTGAGTGGCAAGGACGAGCCCGCGCGCTTACAGCGGGCGCTCAAGGGCATGCAAGACACGTTGCGTGACACCATTCGGCGTATCTCCGAGTCATCGAGCCAGCTTGCGTCGGCTTCCGAGGAGCTCAGTTGCGTCACCGAGGACGCCACCCGTGGTTTGCACCAGCAAAGCCAGGAAATCGAACAGGCCGCCACGGCGGTCAACCAGATGACGGCGGCGGTGGAGGAGGTGGCAAGCAATGCGGTGGCTACGTCCCAGGCGTCCCGCGAGTCGGACCGTATCGCCCAGCAAGGGCGTGAGCAGGTGCAGCAAACCGTCGTGTCAATCGAGGCGCTGGCTATCGATGTGACCGACAACGTGACCCAGGTCGAAGACTTGGCGCAGAAGGTGTACGGCATCAGCAAGGTGCTGGACGTGATTCGCTCGATTGCCGAGCAGACCAATCTACTGGCGCTGAATGCCGCCATTGAGGCCGCGCGGGCAGGTGATGCGGGGCGCGGTTTTGCCGTAGTCGCCGATGAGGTGCGGGCCCTGGCTCATCGTACTCAGCAGTCGACCCAGGAAATCGAGCAGATGATCAGTGGGATTCAGCAGGGCACGGAGCAGGCCGTCAGCTCAATGCAGCAGAGCAATACCCGGGCGCGTTCCACCCTGGACATCGCCAAGTCGGCGGGGACAGCGTTGGAGGCGATTGCCTCGGCGTTCACGCTGATCAATGAGCGCAACCTGGTGATCGCCAGTGCGTCGGAACAGCAGGCGGCGGTGGCGCGTGAAGTGGATCGTAACTTGATGAATATCCGTGATCTGGCGCATCAGACGTCTGCCGGGGCTAACCAGACGAGTGCGGCGAGCCAGGAGTTGTCGCGGTTGGCGGTGGATTTGAATTCGATGGTGGCGCGGTTTTCGGTGTAGGGCTGGGGGCCGAGGAGGCCCTACGGGGAGCAAGCCCTCTCCAATATTGCCCAAAGAATGCGCACGACTGTGGGAGGGGGCTTGCCCCCGATGCAGGCGACTCGGTCTCATTCAGTTGCCCATAAAAAAGCCCCGAACCAGTCGGGGCTTTTTCAGTGGATCAAGCTACAGGTCTTACTTGCCCTGCCAGCGTTTCAGCACCAGGGTGGCGTTAGTGCCACCGAAGCCGAAGCTGTTGCTCATCACGGTGTCGATCTTGGCGTTTTCAACGGTCTTGGTCAGGATCGGCATATCGGCGACGACCGGGTCGATCTCGTCGATGTTGGCCGAGCCAGCCATGAAGTTGCCTTCCATCATCAGCAGGCAGTAGATCGCTTCGTGAACGCCGGCGGCGCCCAGGGAGTGACCCGACAGGCTCTTGGTGGAGCTGATCTTCGGGGCCTTGTCGCCGAATACCGCGCGCACGCCTTCCATTTCCTTGGCGTCGCCGACCGGAGTCGAGGTGCCGTGGGTGTTCAGGTAGTCGATTGGGGTATCAACGGTGGACATGGCCATCTGCATGCAACGGATGGCACCTTCGCCGCTCGGCGCAACCATGTCGTAGCCGTCGGATGTCGCGCCGTAGCCGACGATTTCCGCGTAGATCTTGGCGCCACGGGCCAGAGCGTGTTCCAGCTCCTCGACCACCACCATGCCGCCGCCGCCGGCGATGACGAAACCGTCACGCTTGGCGTCGTAGGCGCGGGAGGCTTTTTCCGGGGTTTCGTTGTACTGGGTGGACAGTGCGCCCATGGCGTCGAACAGGAACGACTGGCTCCAATGTTCTTCTTCACCGCCGCCGGCGAACACGATGTCCTGCTTGCCCAGCTGGATCTGCTCTACCGCAGTACCGATGCAGTGAGCACTGGTGGCGCAGGCCGAGGAGATCGAGTAGTTGACGCCCTTGATGGCGAACGGCGTGGCGAGGCAGGCCGAAACGGTGCTGCCCATGGTCCGCGTTACACGGTACGGGCCAACGCGCTTCACGCCTTTTTCGCGCAGGATGTCCAGCGCTTCCATCTGGTTCAGGGTGGATGCGCCGCCCGAACCGGCGATCAGGCCGGTGCGTACGTTCGATACCTGGTCTTCGCTCAGGCCGGAGTCGGCAATGGCGTCTTTCATGGCCAGGTAGGCGTAGGCGGCAGCGTGGCCGACGAAGCGATAGATCTTGCGATCGATCAGCTCTTCGAGGGGCAGGTCGATGGAGCCGGAAACCTGGCTACGCAGACCCATTTCGGCATATTCCGGGTTGAAGCGGATGCCAGGGCGACTTGCACGCAGGTTAGCGGTGACGGTCTCTTTGTCATTGCCCAGGCAAGAAACGATGCCCAGACCAGTGATAACGACGCGGCGCATGCGGATAACCCTTAAAAGTTGTCAGTGGAAGTGAATACGCCGACCCGAAGGCCTTCGGCAGTATAGATCTCGCGACCGTCGACGCTCACCGAACCATCGGCGATGGCCAGGTTCAGCTTGCCCTTGAGGACGCGCTTGATCTGAATGTTGTAGGTGACTTTCTTGGCGGTCGGCAGGACCTGGCCAAAGAATTTCACTTCGCCCGAACCCAGGGCCCGGCCGCGGCCCGGCAAGCCTTGCCAGCCGAGGAAGAAACCGACCAGTTGCCACATGGCATCAAGGCCCAGGCAACCTGGCATTACAGGGTCACCTTCGAAATGGCAGGCGAAGAACCACAGGTCCGGGGTGATATCCAGCTCGGCGACCAATTCACCTTTGCCGTACTTGCCACCCTCTTCGCTGATATGGGTGATGCGATCCACCATCAGCATGTTCGGGGCGGGCAGTTGCGCGTTACCTGGGCCGAACAGCTCACCGCGACTGCAGCGCAGCAGGTCTTCCCGAGTAAAGGCGTTTTGTTTGGTCATGCGAGCTCCTCAATAATCCCATGCGGCAGGGTAGGGCAAATCTTCCCGAACCGAATGAAGCGTTCATGCCTCATGTCGGCAGCCTACACATAGACTATTGCGTTGTAGTGAAAGTCACAGCGTTAGGCACTGAATGTACACTTGTTCACTGAAATTTTAAACCGGGCCCGTTTAAGGTGCCCGTTCGGGTGCCTAAGACTGCCGCACTTTCGTCTTTCACGCCAGTCGGACTTGGTTGATGGCGCAGCGCTACTGCACCCAACGCTGCAGGATTTGCTGCAAATCCGTGCGTTTGAACGGCTTCGCCAGGTAATCGTTCATGCCCGCCGCCAGGCAGGCTTCGCGGTCGCCCTGCAACGCGTTGGCAGTGAGGGCGATGATCGGCAAGTCGGCACAGCCCGGCAAGTGGCGAATCTGTCTGGTGGCTTCGTAGCCATCGATCAGCGGCAGTCGGCAATCCATCAGGATCGCCGTGAAAATCAGGCTTTCGGCACTGCGGATCGCTTCGGCACCGTCAGTGGCGAGACTCACTTCAAACCCCAGGCTGCGCAGCATGGCTTCCACCACGGTGCGGTTGACGGGGTTGTCTTCCACCAGCAGCACATGACGGCCATCGCCGGCGCTGTGTTTGCCACCGGCATCCACAGCCACCGCGGGCAGGCTGTGTTGGTCGAGCGCCAGTGGAATTTCCAGGGTAAACACCGAACCACGGCCTTCTTCGCTCTGGGCGCGCAGGGTGCCGCCCATGCGTTCGGCCAGGGTGCGGGCGATGGGCAGCCCCAGGCCGGTGCCGCCGTAACGTCTTGAAATGGAACTGTCGGCCTGCTGGAACGCATCGAACATCAATTCCAGGCGCTCGGTGGAAATTCCGATGCCGCTGTCACGCACCGTGCAGGTGAACCACACCAGTTCATGGTCGAGCGTTTGCCAGTGGGGCTCAACGCTGATGCTGCCGTGCTCGGTGAACTTCAAGGCATTGCCGATCAGGTTCACCAGAATCTGGCGGATCCGCGTCGGATCGCCTTGTACCCTGAGTTCATCCATGCCTGGCGGGAGCGCCAGCCTGAGTTCCAACCCACGCTGCTGAGCATTGTGCTGAAACGCCTGGGCGCAACTGTTGATCAGGTCGGCCAGGTTGAACGAAATATGTTCCAGCTCCAGCGCCTCGCGTTCAATGCGCGAGAAGTCGAGGATATCGTTGATCACCTTGAGCAAGTGCTCGGTGGACTCGGAGGCCAGCGCCGCGTATTCGGTCTGCTCCTCGGTCATCTCGGTGGTTTCCAGCAGTTGCAGCATGCCCAGTACGCCGTTCATCGGCGTGCGCAGTTCGTGGCTCATCATGGCCAGGAAGTCCGACTTCGCATTGTTGGCGCGCTCGGCTTCTTCACGGGTCTGGATCAGTTGGGCCATGGCCTGTTGTTGTTCACGACTGGCCTGGTTGAGGCCTTCGGCCAAGTTGTTGATGTGTCGCGAAAGGTCGCCCAGCTCCGAATCGTCGACAATCGGCAGCGGCGTCTTGTAGTCGCCTTGCTGGATCGCCTTGACCGCATGGCCCATGGCACTGATCGGTTGCGACAGGCTGGCGGCCAGGCGTCGGGCGAGCAGGAAGGTAAACAGCAAGGCGAACAGCGCCAGGATCCCGGCCTTGAACAGAATCTCCTGTTGGCGCTGGCTGAAGGCGTCATTGGACATGCCGACAATTACCCGTCCCAGGTAATCCGCGCGTGGCGCCTTGGATTCGCTGAGGTTGTCCTGGAAAAAGTCGTTGCCCAGCTGGATGTGTTGCAGGCGAATCGGCGCCTGGAACACTTTCACCGACAGCGAGCGGTCGTGTTTTTCCGATGCCTGCTCGACATACACCAGAATGTTTTCGCCGCTGTCCTGAATTTCCAGGAAGCGTACATGGGGCGTGGCCAGCGTCGCGCGCAGCAGGCTCTCAAGTACATCGTTGTTGCCCGAGATCACACCGTATTCGGTAGCCGGGGCCAATTGGTTGGCGATCAACTGGCCCGTGTGGTCCAGTTCCTGGCGCAGGTCCTGGATACGCACGAAGGTGAAGAAGCTGATCAGCAGCAACGTCAGCAACAGCGCCGGACCGAGGGTGATGAGCTGGGTGCGGGTGTTGATGTCCCAACGACGGCGCAAGGTCATGGGCGTTTTTCTCCTTCGGCCAATCGGGCGGCGACGCTGGCTTCGTCTACCTGTTCAATGCCCAGTGAACGTGCGACTTGCGGGTTGCCCACGACTTTGAAGTGTTCGGGGTAGAGCACGTGCGGCCAACTGGCGGGTGGCTGGTCCAGCAGGCGGTCGAGTACCGCCAGCCAGTCGGCCTGGTCGCTGTAGGTGCTGGCCAGGCTACCGGCACGCACAAAACCAGCGTTCGGGCCCACCAGCGGCAATTGTTGGGCATAGCTGCTCAGCAGCAGGTTCTTGGCGGTCTTCGGGTTGTACAGCAGCGGATCGTCGAGGCCGAGCAGCACGTCACTGTCCCTGAGCAGGGCCTGCAGCGGGCGGCTGTCGGTGATGTTGTCCCAGAGCTGGGGCTCGATCTTCAGCTCCAGGGCCTCTGCATAGCGGCGCAGCTCGGGCAGCAGGAACTCACTCTCGGTGCTGTAGAGCACGCCGATGCGCTGCGCCTGAGGCAGGATGCTGGTGATCAGGCGCAGTTGGCGCTCCAGCGGCGGATCGCTCCACAACAGGCTGATCCGCGCATGCCGGGATGCCTGCGGACGCTGATGGGCTTGTAGCCGGCTGATGCGCAGCACCAGGGTTGGCGGGCCCTCGGGATCCTGCAGGCGCCAGTCCAGGCCGGGCAGGTCCAGCAGGATCAAGCGCGTGCTGGCAGGCAAGTCGCTGGGCGAGGGCAAGTCCTTGAGGGGCATGAAGGTGACGTGGTCTTCGGGGCGTTGCCGGGCCAGGGCCTGGGTAAAGGTTTGTACCCCTGCACCGTCTTCGTCGGCGGTCAGCAGTATCTCGGCGCTCCACGCCGGTGCGGCCAGCCACAGGCAGGCCAGCAGCACGGCGCGTCGGCAGCCCTGATAGATAAAGAAGCAGGTCATCCGTGACGAGTCGCCCATGTCAGAACTCTAACTCCGCGCTGAAGTAGAGGACGTGGCGATGATCGTAAGTGTTGTCGGCCCAGGTGGTGGGCTGGTTGTCGAGACGTTGTTGCAGCATGCCGGCCAGCTCCACGTTGGCTTTGCCCAGGGCAATGCGCTTGGCCACCCGCAGGTCGACCCGTTCGAAGCGATATTGATTGAGTGCGTCGTCGCCATAGTAGAACAGCGCGCTCGACCAGCCCCGGCCCCATTCGCGCAACCAGCCGGCGGAGCCACTGTTGCGCGCCGTCTGGGCTTTGTCCCGTGGGTTGCTGGCGGTGGCGTCGACGTAAGCATAGGTCAGCCGCAAACGGTCGGCGTTGCTTACCCGCCAGTCGAACTGCGATTCGGCGCCGGTAAACCGCGAGCTGTTGGCGTTGCTGGCGATGTACTGGTTGTTGCGCAGGGGCGAGCTGATCATGTCGGTGATTTCGTCATAGAACAGTTTCACGTCCATGGTCAGCCCGATGTCGGCAAAGAACCCGTTGTAACCCAGTTCTCGCGAGCGCATCAGTTCTTTGTCGAGATTGCCCGGGCCACGGGTCTTCACGAAGTACTGCCCGGTGCTTTGCCCGTAGGCCGGGGAGCTGAGGTTGGTGACGCGGTAGCTCCAGTTGACGTTGTTCTCGAACATGTCCGGCGAACGGATCGCTTCGGAATACACCGCGCGCAGGCCGTGGCGCGGGTTGATCAGATAGTTGACCGCCACCCGTGGCGTCAGTGAGTGGCCGCTCAGGCGCGTGTCTTCGAACATGGCGCCGCCTTGCAGCAACCAATGCTCGCTGGCGCGCCATTCCAACTGGCCGAACAGGCGCCAAGTGGTGTCGTCCAGGGTGCCGTTGAAGTAGGTGTCGGAGTCGGCGCGGTCGTAGCGATAGTTCATGCCGCTGACCAGGCGCAGGCTGTCGGACAGGCTGAGGGTGTCTTGGATTTCCAGGTCGTAACGGCTTTCGCGTGTGCTTTGGTTGATGTCACCGCACACGCTCTGGTTGGCGCCGTTGCGCCATTGATCCAACACCTGATTGGCCAAGGCTTGCTCGGCGGCACTGCCTGGCGGCGCGGAACCTTGGCTGTAGGTTTCCATGTGCCGGGCCAGCAATTCGGCGTAGTTGGGGTTGAGTTGCCACAACTGGGTAAGCTCGGGGCTGAACGAAACCTTGGCGTCGCAAGCCTTCCAGATTTGCTGGCGGTCCCACTGCTGCGCCGAACCTTGGACGTACAGGCTGTGTTCGGGGTTGAAGTCGATGTTCCAGCGAAGGGAGCCGGCGTAGTCCTTGGCCGTGACGTCGGAGTTATTACCGCCTTCGGTAATCCCGGCGAATACTGGTGTGTAGGTATACGGACGCTGATTGGTGCCTTCCTTGGCGTCCAGTTGCCAGTCGATGCTTTGCTGGGCGTTCAGCGTCTGACTCACTGCCAGGCTGAAGCGATTGAGTCGGCGGCTGTCACGGCGGTCGGCACCGGCAGCATCGCTGTCGAAGCCATCGTCCTGTTGTCCGGACAGCGACAGGCGCAAATCACCGGTTTCCCAGCCTACGCCCTGGCTGGCATAGAAATCGTTGATCCCGCGTTCGCCGCGAATCACCTTGACCCTTGATCCGTGGCTGTTGGCCGGTGAGCGCGTAAGAATATTCACCACCGCCATCAGTGCATTGGCGCCGTAGCTGACGGTATTGGGGCCGCGGAACACTTCGATGCGCTCGATATCCTCCATGGCCACCGGAATGTCACTCCAGTCCACCGTTGCCAGGCCGGCGCGGTACACCGAGCGCCCGTCGATCAAGACCTGCATGCGTCGTGCATCGTTGGCGCTGGTGCCATGGTAGTTCACCGCCGCCTGGTTGCCGGTGGTGTAGCCGACCATCATTCCCGGCACCAGGCGCAGCAGTTCGCTGATGTCCCGTGCGCCGCTGGCTTTGATCAGTTCGCTGTCGATCACGGTCATGCTACCGGGCACGGCGGCGGCCGATTGCTTGAGGCGCGTGGCGGTCAAGACCTGCGGCAGCGGCTGGCTGTCAAGGAACAGATCGTCAGCCAGTACCGAGGTACTGCACAACAGCAGCAGCAATAGAGATGAGTGGGAAGGAGGGCCCAAAGACACGACACGGCCTTGATAATGACGGATAGCCGACCATGTTAACTGAGGCGGGGCCATTTGCCATTCGCCACACTTGCAATTACGTCACTCGTCCATGGCATTTTCCGACAGGCGCACGATTTGATTCGGGGGCTGGTCGCAAGCAGGTCGCCCCGTATAATGCCGCCATCGCCACTGGTATGGATTAACGGATTGCATATGACTGAACAGCGCCCTATTGCGGTCCTGGGAGGCGGAAGTTTTGGTACCGCCGTGGCAAACCTGCTGGCCGAGAACGGTCACGCAGTGCGCCAGTGGATGCGCGATCCCGAGCAGGCCGAGGCCATTCGCGTGCATCGGGAGAACCCTCGTTACCTCAAAGGCATCAAGATTCATCCGGCGGTCGAGCCGGTCACCGATCTGCTGGCCACCCTGACGGACTGCGACCTGTGTTTTGTCGCGCTGCCCTCCAGCGCCTTGCGCTCTGTGTTGGCGCCCCATGCCGAACGTCTGGCGGGCAAGATGCTGGTCAGCCTGACCAAGGGCATCGAGGCGCAGACCTTCAAGTTGATGAGCGAAATCCTTGAAGAAATTGCCCCTCAGGCACGCATCGGCGTGTTGTCCGGGCCGAACCTGGCGCGGGAAGTCGCCGAGCACGCGCTGACCGCCACCGTGGTCGCCAGCGAAGACGAAGCCCTGTGCGAGCGCGTCCAGGCGGTGCTGCATGGTCGTACTTTTCGTGTGTATGCCAGTAGCGATCGTTTCGGCGTCGAATTGGGCGGTGCGCTCAAGAACGTCTACGCGATCATCGCCGGCATGGCGGTGGCCCTGGGCATGGGCGAAAACACCAAGAGCATGCTGATCACCCGCGCCTTGGCCGAGATGACGCGCTTTGCGGTGAATCAGGGCGCCAACCCGATGACCTTCCTCGGCCTCGCAGGCGTGGGCGACCTGATCGTCACGTGTTCTTCGCCGAAAAGCCGCAACTACCAAGTAGGTTTCGCCCTGGGCCAAGGCTTGAGCCTGGAAGACGCGGTGACGCGCCTGGGCGAAGTGGCCGAAGGCGTCAACACCCTCAAGGTGCTCAAGGCGAAGGCCCAGGAGGTGGGCGTATACATGCCGCTGGTCGCGGGGCTGCACGCGATCCTGTTCGAAGGGCGCACCTTGAACCAGGTCATCGAGTTGCTGATGCGCGCCGAGCCGAAAACCGATGTCGACTTTATTTCCACCAGTGGTTTCAACTGAGGAACGCGTCATGAACGATCCGAAAGCAGCTCCCAAGTACGAATCCATTGTCCTGCGCATCCTGTGGATGCTGGTGTTTGCCCTGGTGTGGCAACTCGCGCAGTTCATTCTCGGCGCGCTGGTCGTGGTGCAATTGATCTATCGCTTGATCTACGGCGCACCGAACCTGGGCCTGATGAATTTCGGCGACAGTCTCAGCCAGTTCCTCGCCCAGATCGGCCGCTTCGGCAGCTTCCATAGCGAGCAGAAGCCTTGGCCCTTCGCCGACTGGCCAACCCCGCGCGCGCCCGAGGGCGAAGCCGCCCATAGCGTGCCCCCGGCGCCGCACCCAGTGCGCGATGAAGAGCCAAAACTGTGAAGTTGTGGATTCTGCGCCACGGCGAGGCCCAAGGGCATGCGCGTACGGATGCCGAACGCAACCTCACTGAACATGGCCGTGGCGAAGTGTTGCGCAGTGCTGCGCATCTGATTGGCCAGCCGCTCAGCGCCATTATCGCCAGCCCCTACGTGCGGGCGCAGCAAACCGCGCAACTGGTACGCGAGGCGTTGGGGTTTGAACCAGAAATCCGCACGGTGCCGTGGCTGACGCCGGAGGGCAATCCACTGCAGGTGCTGGAAAAGCTCGACACGGATGACAACGTGCTGCTGGTCAGTCATCAACCCTTGGTCGGCAGCTTGATCAGCTTCTTGCAGCACGGCCACCCACGCCAGCCAGAACCGATGCACACCGCCAGCCTGGCGGAACTGGAGGGCGACTTCCCGCTAGCGGGGCTGATGAGCCTGGTGAGTGTGAAGAACCCGTAGGCTATATCGCTGCTTTATCCCTGCGGGGTGTAAACGGCTGTGCGGCGTCGATTTTGAAACGAGCGTTCCGATGCGGTTGTGTGGCAGGATTAGGGTCGTAATAAAACCAACAAGGACAATCGCATGAGCCTGTGGCGCAACCCACCGAATATAGAACAACTCAACGCCAGCCAGAAAAACACCATCGGTGAACTGCTGGATATCCGCTTTGAAAGCTTCGACGACGAATCCCTGACCGCCAGCATGGTGGTCGATCACCGTACCCATCAGCCTTACGGGCTGCTGCACGGCGGCGCTTCGGTGGTGCTGGCAGAAAGCGTCGGCTCCATGGCGGCTTACCTGTGCATCGACGGGAGCAAGTTCTATTGCGTAGGCCTGGAGATCAACGCCAATCACCTGCGCGGTGTGCGCAGCGGACGAGTGACGGCGGTGGCCAAGGCGATCCATATCGGGCGCACCACGCAGGTGTGGGACATCCGTCTGACCACCGAAGATGGCAAGGCCAACTGCGTTTCCCGCTTGACCATGGCCGTGGTGCCGCTGGGCGAGAACCCGCCGCCGCGATAGGCGTGGCGTGAGTGTCACCATTCCTGGCAGTTACAGTCATTGCTGTGCTGCCCGGGCATGGTGACAATCAATCTATGTTTTTATAGAGGGGCCGGTATGTCGCAGCACGTGTTTTTTGCCCACGCCAATGGCTTTCCTTCGGCCACCTACGGCAAGCTGTTTGCCGCCCTGGCCCCGGAATACACAGTGGCTCACCTGCCACAGCACGGTCACGACCCCAGGTTTCCGGTGGATGATAACTGGCAGAACCTGGTCGACGAGTTGATCCACCACCTGGAACAGCAGCCGGAACCGGTGTGGGGTGTGGGCCACTCCCTGGGCGGCGTGTTGCATTTGCACGCGGCCATGCGTTGCCCGCAGCTGTATCGCGGTGTGGTGATGCTCGATTCTCCGGTATTGACGCGTGCAGACCGCTGGGTGATCCGCGCCGCCAAGCGCTTCGGTTTTATCGACCGCCTGACCCCGGCCGGTCGCACCCTGGGCCGTCGTGAAGAGTTCACTGACCTCGACGCAGCGCGCAGCTATTTTGCCGGTAAGACCCTGTTCCGTGGCTTCGACCCGGAGTGCTTCGACGCTTACCTGCAACATGGTCTGTATCAAGCGGGCGACCGACTGCGCCTGCGCTTCGACCCGGCCACCGAAATCAGCATCTACCGTGGCGTGCCCCACACCAGCCCCGGTCAGGTGCGCCAGTTGAAGGTGCCGCTGGCGGTGGTGCGCGGTCGCCAGAGCCGGGTGGTGATGCGTCACCATGCCAGCGGGGTCGACCGTCTGCCCATGGGCGAAATGCTCACCATGCCCGGCGGCCACATGTTCCCCCTCGAACGCCCCCAGGACACTGCGACCTTGATCAAGACCCTGTTTGCCCGCTGGGAAGCCCGTGAGCGCAGTTGCGCATGAGCGCGCCGGTCGAAGAAGTGCGCCTGAGCCTGCCCCATATCGAATTGGCGGCCCACCTGTTTGGTCCCGAAGACGGTTTGCCGGTGATTGCCCTGCATGGCTGGCTGGACAACGCCAACAGTTTTGCGCGCCTGGCGCCCAAGCTCACGGGCTTGCGTATCGTGGCGCTGGACATGGCCGGCCATGGGCATTCGGCGCACCGTCCTACGGGTGCCGGTTATGCGTTGTGGGATTACGTCCACGATGTACTGCAAGTCGCTGAGCAACTGGGCTGGAAACGTTTTGCATTACTTGGCCACTCCCTCGGTGCCATCGTTTCTCTGGTGCTGGCCGGCGCCATGCCGGAGCGGGTGACTCACCTGGGATTGATCGACGGCGTGATCCCACCCACCGCCAGTGGCGAGAACGCTGCCGAGCGCCTGGGCATGGCCTTGCAGGCGCAATTGAACCTGCAGGACAAGCGTAAGCCGGTCTACAGCACCTTGGACCGAGCGGTCGAAGCGCGCATGAAAGGCTTGGTGGCCGTCAGCCGTGAAGCCGCCGAGCTGCTGGCCCAGCGCGGTTTGATGCCGGTGCCGGGTGGTTACACCTGGCGTTCGGACAGTCGCCTGACACTGGCTTCACCGATTCGTCTGACCGATGAGCAGGCGATGGCCTTCGTGCGGCGTGTGGGATGCCCTACGCAGTTGGTGGTCGCCGCTGACGGCATGTTGGCGAAACATCCTGAATTGCTTTCCCAGCTACCCTTTACGGTAACCACACTGCCAGGCGGCCATCATTTGCACTTGAATGATGAGCCGGGTGCGGTCCTTGTTGCAGACTGTTTCAATCGGTTCTTCTCCGCGCCTTGACTTGGGGCGGTCAACTGCCGAGGCTGGGCGGATTGAAAGGGAGTCAACCATGAATGTTTTCAACACCGCTGTGACCTCCAATGGCCAGGGCTCGTTGAGCTTATGAGCGTGCGTAACGGCTGTATCCGTATCCTCGGGCTGAGCCTGCTCAGCCCACTGGTGTTCGCCGCCGACGTACCGGGAAGCCAGGACCTGCCCGCCGTGGCCCGGCAGGTCGACGCACAAATCGTCGATTACCGCCCCGCTGAAGAAAAAGAACGCATCTACCCCATGGGCGCGATCCGCAAGATCAGCGGCCAACTGCGCTATGAAGGCCAGGCCATCGCCCGAGGCCAAGCCACGGCGATTACCTACGAACTGCCCGCCGAACACAGCTCCGACGCTGCATTTACCTCTACCCGCGAAGCTTTGCAGGCCAAGGGCGCGCAACTGTTGTTCTGGTGCAAGGCCCGCGACTGTGGTGAAAGCAGCCTGTGGGCCAACGAGATCTTCGGCAACGCCAAGCTGGTCGGCGCCGATGGCCAGCAGGAATACCTGCTGCTGCGTCTGGCGGCCCCGCAGGACAATTCCCTGGTGGC
Source organism: Pseudomonas sp. LG1E9 (assembly GCF_003290225.1). Lineage (NCBI taxonomy): Bacteria > Pseudomonadati > Pseudomonadota > Gammaproteobacteria > Pseudomonadales > Pseudomonadaceae > Pseudomonas > Pseudomonas sp. LG1E9. The sequence goes on from NZ_CP029983.1 coordinate 2,705,751, forward strand.
GCTGTACGGCATCACCCGAGGCAACCGCCGTGCCTATCTGCACGTAGAACAACTGGACGCCAGCGCCCCGCTGGGCGACCTGTTGCCCACCTCGGCCACCCTGTTGCGCGAGTTGAAGAGCACCGGCGAACTGGACCTTCCAGCGCTGGGCGCCGAGCCCAGTGACACCTGGCTGACGCTGATCTCCCGTGGCTTGAACCTCGACACTACCTTGCGTGTCAGCCTGTCCGGGCCCACTGCCGAAGCCTGGCGCCAGGCCCTGGTCGACAAAGGCGTGCGCGCTGCGCGCCTGGAAACCGGTACCGGTGAAACCAAAGGCTTGCACCTGCATCTGATACGCTGACCGCCTATAAGGCGAACGGACCCGAGCCGTTCGCCTAAGCTTACTTCCTACAGCCTTTTTTCCGAGATACCCCATGCTCAATAACGATCGCCTGCTGGTGCAAATCCTGCTGCTGGTGCTGTTTGGTGCCAGTTTCTGGGTGATGGCGCCGTTCTGGTCGGCGCTGTTCTGGGGCGCGGTGCTGGCGTTTGCCAGTTGGCCGTTGATGGTGCTGCTGACGCGCTGGCTGGGTGGCCGTGAATCCCTGGCCGCTGGCATCCTGACCCTGGGCTGGATGCTGTTGGTGGCGGTGCCGCTGGTGTGGCTGGGGTTCAACCTGGCGGACCATGTGCGCGATGCGGTGGCGTTGATCAAGGATATCCAGGTCGACGGGCTGCCCGAGGCGCCAACCTGGCTGGGCTCAATCCCCTTTTTGGGGGAGCGCCTGGTCGGGATGTGGAACAGCATCGACGAGCAGGGCGCCGCGCTGATGGTCAGCATCAAGCCGTACCTGGGCCAGGTGGGCAACTGGCTGTTGGCGCGCAGCGCGCAGATCGGCGGCGGTATCCTTGAGCTGACCCTGAGCCTGGTGTTCGTGTTCTTTTTCTATCGCGACGGGCCACGGTTGGCGATGTTCGTCCATCGGCTGCTCGAACGCTTGATCGGGGAGCGTGCCGGTTATTACATCGAATTGGTCGCGGGGACCGTGCAACGGGTCGTCAACGGCGTGATCGGCACCGCCGCTGCCCAGGCCGTGCTGGCGCTGATCGGCTTCTGGATTGCCGGAGTGCCTGGCGCGCTGGTGCTCGGCATCGTGACCTTCCTGCTCAGCCTGATTCCCATGGGGCCGCCGTTGGTGTGGATCCCGGCCACGGCGTGGCTGGCCTGGAAGGGCGATTACACCTACGCGGTGTTCCTGGGCGTGTGGGGGACGTTCATCATCAGTGGCGTGGACAACGTGCTCAAGCCGTACCTGATCAGCCGTGGCGGCAATCTGCCGCTGGTGATTGTGTTGCTCGGGGTGTTCGGCGGCTTGATCGCGTTTGGTTTTATCGGTCTGTTTATCGGCCCGACCCTGTTGGCCGTGGCGTACAGCCTGTTGATGGATTGGAGCGCAACCCAGGCTCAAGGGCGACGCGAAGACAAACCTCTCTAAGCCCGGGGCAGCCACATCACGGCGGTCAAACCGCCGCCTGGGGTTTCCTCCAGGCTCAGGCGACCGCCGAGGCGCTCAGCGGCGTCCTTGGAAATCGTCATGCCCAGGCCGACGCCACCGGAATTGCGGTTGCGTGAGCCTTCCAGGCGGAAGAAGGGCTCGAATACGGCTTCGCGCTGATCGGCCGCGATTCCCGGGCCGTGGTCGATCACGCGGATGATCAGGGCTTCACGGCTATCCTCCAGTTCAACCCGCGCCGTGCCGGCATAGCGCAAGGCGTTGTCGATCAAGTTGTTCAAGCACGAGCGCAAGGCCATCGGTTGCACCTGTAACGGCACGCAAGTGCCGGCGAACTGCACGTCGCAGCCCTGGTCCTGGGCGTTTTCACTCAGTGACTCCACCAGCGCCTGCACATCCAGCCAATGTCGGGTTTCGCTGGTGCGCTGCTCGTGCAGGTAGCTCAGGGTGGCATCAAGCATGCCGATCATGTCGTCCAGGTCCTGGCGCATCTGGCCCTGCAGCCTGGTGTCGTCGATCTGCTCCAGGCGGAGCTTGAGGCGTGACAGCGGAGTGCGCAGGTCGTGGGAGACGGCGCCGAGCATGCGTGCACGTTGGCTGACTTGTTCGCGGATACGGCGTTGCATCAGGTTGAAAGTCGATGCTGCTTTGCGCGCTTCCTGCGGCCCGGACTCATCCAGCGGCGGGCTGTCGAGGTCCAGGCTCAGGCGTTCGGCGGCTTCGCTCAGGCGCTGGATCGGTCGGCTCAGCAGCTTGGCGCCATACCAGGCGGCGATGATCAGGCAGATGAACTGGAACGTCAGTGGGACTACCGGGCCGCCAAACCACGGGCGACGATGTTCCTTATGCACCGGCATCAAAGTACCGTCCGGTTCCTCGACAAATGTTTCCTGAGGCGGCGGCGGGGGAGGGCCGTAATAACGGAACCAAGAAATCGCCAGTACATGTGCCAGCACAATCGCCACCAGCAACACGCCGAACAGTCGACCGAACAGCGTATTGAAGGGGGTACGCATCAGCCGATATCCCGCGCGTCAAACAGGTAGCCTTCGCCGCGCACGGTCTTGATCAACTGCGGCGCCTTGGGATCATCCCCCAGTTTCTGACGCAGGCGCGAGACCAGCAAGTCGATGCTGCGATCAAACGCTTCAATGGACCGACCACGGGCGGCATCCAGCAACTGCTCGCGGCTCAACACCCGGCGCGGGCGCTCGATAAACACCCACAACAGACGGAACTCGGCGTTGGACAGCGGCACTACGAGGCCATCGTCCGCCACCAGTTGGCGCAGCACGCTGTTGAGGCGCCAGTTGTCGAAGCGGATATTGGCGCGCTGCTCGGTGCGGTCATCGCGTACGCGGCGCAGGATGGTCTGGATACGTGCCACCAGTTCGCGTGGTTCGAACGGCTTGGACATGTAGTCGTCGGCGCCCAGCTCCAGGCCGATGATGCGGTCGGTGGGCTCGCAGCGGGCGGTGAGCATCAGGATCGGAATATCCGAATCCGAGCGCAGCCAGCGGCACAGCGACAGGCCGTCTTCGCCCGGCAGCATCAGGTCGAGCACCACCACGTCAAAGGTTTCGGCTTGCATCGCCTGGCGCATTGCGGCGCCGTCGGTGACGCCAGTGGCGAGAATATTGAAGCGTGCCAGGTAGTCGATCAGCAGTTCGCGAATCGGCACATCGTCGTCGACGATCAGCGCACGGGTGTTCCAGCGCTTGTCATCGGCGGCCACCGCGCCTTTTTGCTCGTCGTTCACAGGGACAAAAGGGGTATGCATAATGCGATCATCTGCCTGGTTGTTGCGGTCAGCATAGGCGCCCAGCCCCATGGCTGGAAGTGCTGGTCGGAGGGTAGTGCGGGCGAGGCTAGCGGCGGGGCGTGTTGGGGGCATGTCGTGAATGTATCAGCTTTGAAACATTTGCCCGAAAGGCCCGTGAAATGGCGGTTGGTCAGTATTTACCGATCATCGGATCCCGCAACGCCGCTGCTTGCGCTACAATCCGCGCCGATTTCGACTTGCCTGAGAGCCCATTCCAATGTCCGTCTGCCAGACTCCTATCATCGTCGCCCTGGATTACCCCACCCGTGACGCCGCACTGAAGCTGGCTGACCAGTTGGACCCCGCGCTTTGCCGGGTCAAGGTCGGCAAGGAACTGTTCACCAGTTGCGCCGCAGAAATCGTCGGCACCCTGCGTGACAAAGGCTTCGAAGTGTTCCTCGACCTGAAATTCCACGATATTCCGAATACCACCGCCATGGCGGTCAAGGCCGCCGCCGAAATGGGCGTGTGGATGGTCAACGTGCACTGCTCCGGCGGCCTGCGCATGATGACGGCCTGCCGCGAAGTGCTGGAACAGCGCAGCGGCCCTAAACCGCTGCTGATCGGCGTGACCGTGCTGACCAGCATGGAGCGCGAAGACCTGGCCGGTATCGGCCTGGACATCGAGCCTCAGGAGCAGGTGCTGCGTCTGGCCGCGTTGGCCCAGAAAGCCGGCCTCGACGGCCTGGTGTGCTCGGCCCTGGAAGCCCAGGCGCTGAAAACCGCCCACCCGTCGCTGCAATTGGTGACCCCGGGGATCCGCCCGGCGGGCAGTGCCCAGGATGACCAGCGCCGTATCCTTACGCCGCGCCAGGCACTGGATGCGGGTTCCGATTACCTGGTAATCGGCCGTCCGATCAGCCAGGCGGCGGATCCGGCCAAGGCGTTGGCGGCGGTTGTTGCCGAGATCGCCTGATCCCTGACGCTGTGAGAACCCCATGTGGGAGCAAGCTTGCCCCCGATGGCCCTGCGCATCGCAGGCAAGCCAGCTCCCACATTGGTTTTGCGCTGTATCAGCTGACCTTCAGAACCAACTTCCCGAAGTTCTCGCCGTTGAACAGCTTCATCAATGTCTCCGGGAACGTCTCCAGCCCCTCGACAATATCCTCTTTGCTCTTGAGCTTGCCCTGGGCCATCCAGCCGGCCATTTCCTGCCCGGCGGCGGCAAAGTTCGCCGCGTGATCCATCACCACAAAGCCTTCCATCCGTGCGCGGTTGACCAGCAGTGACAAGTAGTTGGCCGGGCCTTTCACCGCTTCCTTATTGTTGTACTGGCTGATTGCGCCGCAAATCACTACGCGTGCCTTCAACGCCAGGCGGCTGAGTACTGCGTCCAGAATGTCGCCGCCGACGTTATCGAAATACACATCCACGCCCTTCGGGCATTCGCGCTTGAGGGCGGCGGGTACGTCTTCGTTCTTGTAGTCGATGGCCGCGTCAAAACCCAATTCGTCCACCAGGAATCTGCACTTGTCGGCGCCACCGGCGATGCCGACCACGCGGCAGCCTTTAAGCTTGGCGATCTGCCCGGCAATGCTGCCCACGGCGCCAGCTGCACCGGAGATCACTACGGTTTCACCCGCTTTGGGCGCGCCGGTGTCCAGCAGCGCGAAGTAGGCGGTCATGCCGGTCATGCCCAGTGCAGAAAGGTAGCGGGGCAGCGGGGCAAGCTTAGGGTCGACGGTGTAGAAGCCGCGGGGCTCGCCGAGGAAATAATCCTGCACCCCCAAGGCACCGTTTACGTAGTCTCCGACCGCGAATTTCGGGTTGTTCGAAGCAATCACCTTGCCCACGCCGAGTGCGCGCATCACCTCGCCGATGCCGACGGGCGGAATGTAGGACTTGCCCTCATTCATCCAGCCGCGCATGGCTGGGTCGAGGGACAAGTATTCATTGCGTACTAGCACTTGCCCGTCCCGGGGCGTGCCCACCGGCACTTCCTGATAGGTGAAGGTGTCCCGCGTCGCCGCGCCGACCGGGCGTTTGGCGAGCAGGAATTGGCGGTTGGTCTGGGCGGTCATGGCAGGGACTCTTTAAAAGTGGAGCATGAGTGATAGACCTTGAACGGCTTGGGGGCAAGGCTGGCTTTGGGTGCGAATGCTGCTCGATAGGCTGCGTTGATAGTGCGCCCGGTGTCGTTATCACTGGTGCGCATGCTGCCCTAACCGGGCTTTTGATAGTGCTGACGCGTCCGGCGTGCTGTTGGCTAGACTCGTCCCACGGCTATTTCTCCCATAGGACATCCCCCCATGAGCATGACGTTTTCTGGCCAGGTCGCCCTGGTGACCGGCGCCGCCGCCGGTATTGGTCGCGCTACCGCGCTGGCGTTCGCCGCCGAAGGCTTGAAGGTTGTGGTTGCCGACCTGGATGTGGCGGGCGGCGAGGGCACCGTCGCGCTGATCCACCAGGCCGGTGGCGAGGCACTGTTTGTGCGCTGCAACGTCACGCAGGAGACGGATGTTCAGCAGTTGATGGCGCAGACCGTCAGCGCTTATGGCCGCCTGGACTATGCCTTTAATAATGCCGGCATCGAGATTGAGAAGGGCAAGCTGGCTGACGGCAGCCTGGATGAGTTCGACGCCATCATGGGCGTCAACGTCAAAGGCGTATGGCTGTGCATGAAGTACCAGTTGCCGCTGCTGCTGGCACAGGGTGGCGGCGCTATCGTCAACACCGCGTCGGTCGCGGGGCTTGGCGCGGCGCCGAAGATGAGCATCTACGCGGCCTCCAAGCATGCGGTGATCGGCCTGACCAAATCGGCGGCCATCGAGTACGCCAAGAAGAAAGTCCGCGTCAACGCCGTCTGCCCCGCAGTGATCGACACCGACATGTTCCGCCGTGCCTATGAAGCCGACCCCCGCAAGGCCGAATTCGCCGCCGCCATGCACCCGGTCGGACGTATCGGCAAGGTCGAGGAAATCGCCAGCGCCGTGCTTTACCTGTGCAGCGACGGAGCGGCGTTCACCACCGGCCACGCCTTGGCCGTGGACGGTGGCGTGACGGCGATCTAGGACCTTGCGTCGGCCCCCATTCGAAATAGGCTGGAGCGCTGTGGGGCGTTTCCAGAGCTGGCACAACGCCGCGACCGAATATGTGTCATTAGGTAAATAACCCAATAAAATCAATACTTTAATAAATTTATGCGCCCGGCAATCAACCGCTTCTGTGCTTAACTCTTTGGGTTGATAACAGACAGTTGAAGTGAGTGGCTCATGGATTTAGGGATCGATCGACAAGCCCTTGTACCGGTGGTGCAGCAAATCGTCAGTGCAGTGGCGCAATGGATTCGCAAGGACGGGATCAGCCCCGGCACGCGCTTGCCGTCCATCCGCCAGTTGGCCCTGGATAACCTGCTCAGCCAATCCAGCGTGATCGAAGCACTCGAACGGATGGTCGCGCAGGGGGTGCTGGCGCCCCGGCAGGGCTCGGGATTTGTGGTGGCCCAGCCGGGGGATTCCCACGAAGGCAATTGGTATGAGGGGGCGGAGCGCGAATGGGGCAGCTTTGCCGACAACCCGCTGGGCGAGTTGAAACTGGGCTGCGGCTGGTTACCCGATGCCTGGCGCGAGAGCGATGACATCAGTTATGCGATTCGTGAAGTCACCCGCACCGACACTGCAGGCCTGTTCAACTACAGCACGCCGTTGGGGCTGCCCGCGTTGCGTGAGCAACTGCTCAAGCGTCTGACGCAGATTCATATCGCTTCCAGCGTGGACCGCATCCTCACGACCGCAGGCGCGGGCCATGCCCAGGACTTGCTGATACGCACGCTGCTCAAGGCAGGCGATTGCGTGGTGGTGGAAACACCGGGGTACGGCAACCTCTATCAGCAACTGGTGTTCCAGGGCGTGCAACTGCTGGAGGTGCCGCGTATACAGGGCGGTCCCGATCTCTCGGTCCTGGAAGCCTTACTGCAGCAACATCGGCCCAAGTGCCTGTTCATCCACAGCGTTCATCACAACCCTACGGGCACGAGTTTGTGCCGCGAGGTGGCCGAGCGCCTGCTGGAGCTGGCTCACCGCGAAAACTTCCTGATCATTGAGGAAGACGTCTACGGTGACCTGCAACATGCCAGTTGCGTGCGGCTCGCGGCGTTGCCCCATGATGATCGGGTGATCTACGTCGCGAGTTTCTCCAAGACCTTGAGCAGTGCGTTGCGCGTGGGGTATCTGAGTGCCAGTTCGGCGATCATCGCGCAACTGGCCAGCCTCAAGACCTTGACCGGGTTCGGCACCTCGCGGTTCGCCGAGGCAGTGGTGGCCACGCTGCTGGCCAATGGCACCTATCGTAAATGGGTACAGCGCCTGCGCAAGCGACTGGGTACCGAAATGAAGGCCACCCTGCAAGTGCTGGAAGACGAAGAATGGGAGGTGTTCGCGGTGCCCGCCGGGGGCATGTTCCTGTGGACGCGACCGGGAGAGGTGCAGCCTTCGCTGTTACAGATGTGTGCCCGGCGGCTAGGGGTGTTGTTGTCTCCTGGGGCGTTGTTCAGCCCGACGGCGCAGGCCAGCGAGTGGCTGCGCATCAATGTGGCTTATGCAACTGATCCGCGGGCCTTGGCGTTGTTCAGTGCCATGGGACCCGCCAGATCGACCTCGACCATTCTGAAAACGACGAGCGTGTAGCTTTTTGCCATTATTGTGGCGCCAGCGTCTTGTGTTCAGTGCCTTGTGGTTGCGAATCTCGCTGCATGTCAATCGGGCTTGATGGCATCTGCCATTGCAAGAGGATTCAAGTGCAATGATTTCAGGCGTGCAACGACGTTTCGCCAACCTCGGTATGGCGAAAAAACTGGGCTTGGGCTTTATGCTGGTGCTGCTGCTGACCGCGTTGGTGGCGGCCATTGGCGTGTGGTCCCTGCAGACCGTTGGCCAGCGTTTCGAAGGGCTCAAGGCCATGTCGTCGCTCAATAGCGGCTTGCTCAAGGTGCGTCTGATCGAACAGGACTACGCGCTGCACGCCGACCCCAAGGCGGTCGACGCGCTGCATGAAAGCGTCGACGCCTTGGCCGCCCAGGCCGCCGCCCTCAAGGCCCAGTCTGCGGCGAACGTGCCGGTGATGACCGATGTCGAGCAGGCACTGGCCGCTTACCGCAAAGCGTTCGATGAGTTTGTCGAACTGACCCAGACCAAGGATCTGGCGCTGGAAATGGCCAGCTGGTCGGTGTCCAGCGTGGCGAATAACCTTGATGTGTTGCAGGCCGGCCTTGCGGACGATGGGGCTTATGGCCTCAAGCAAAGCCAGGGCAAGGAGGGCGCCGAGTTTATCGAGCAGGCCGGACAGGTCAGTCAGGTATCGCGCTTGATGTTGCAAGCCATGAACGAAGCCCATGTGCGCCTGGACCAGAGCCGCAAAGTGGACGCCGAGGACGCCGAGCAAGGCAAGATCGAGCAGGCCGACCAGGCCTTGGCTCAGGTCGAACAGCTGAAAACCTCGGTCAAGGACTCCGGATATCAGACAGTGCTCAATGAAGTCTCCGGGCATATTGCTGCGTTCAGCGAGAAACTGGGTGAGTACACCGGCCTGCTGGCGCAGGAAAAAGTGGTCTACAAACAACTGCATGACCGGGCGGCCCTGGTGGTCAGCCGGGTCAATCAGGCCTATGACGCCGAAGACCTGTCGATGCAGGCACAACTGAAAAAAAGCGCACTGTTGATCATCGGCTCGTCGGCCCTGGCCTTGCTGGTGGGGCTGATTGCCGCATGGGTGATTACCCGTTTGATCGTCGCGCCGCTGCGCAGTGTGATTGCGGTGGCGCAGCAGATTGCCGCTGGGGATCTGAGCGGACGCATGGAGGTCAGTCGTCGTGATGAGATCGGCCAGTTGATGCAGGCCATGCAACAGATGGGCAACGGCCTGAGCCAGATGGTCAGCGGCCTGCAGGCCGGAATCGAGCAATTGGCCAGCTCGGCGCAGACGCTCTCAAGCGTCACCGAGCAAACCAATGTCGAGGTCAGCAGCCAGAAGGAAGAAACCGAGCAGGTGGCCACCGCGATGAACCAGATGACCGCCACGGTGCACGACGTGGCGCGCAACGCCGAAGAGGCCGCGCAAGCCGCGCAGACGGCGGATGACAAGGTCGACAGTGGGCAGCAAGTGGTGCGCCAGAGTCTGCAGCGCATCGAGTTGCTGGCCACTTCCAGCGCCAGTGCCAGTGCGAGCATCGAGAGCCTCAGTGCCGAAATCCAGAACATCGGCACCGTGCTGGGCGTGATCAAAAGCGTGGCGGAACAGACCAACCTGCTGGCCCTGAACGCGGCGATCGAAGCCGCGCGCGCAGGTGAACAGGGCCGTGGCTTTGCGGTAGTGGCCGATGAGGTGCGGGCGCTCGCCAAGCGTACCCAGCAATCAACCGAAGAAATCGAGCGGTTGGTCAGCACTTTGCGCAGCGCGGCGCAATCCTCGGTGCAGCAGATCCAGCAAAGCGGCGAGTTGGTCAAACTGGCGGTCAGCGATGCCCTGGAAACCGAAAGTGCCCTGGGCAGCATCGCGGGCGCGGTGTCGTTGATCCAGCAGATGAACCAGCAGATCGCCGCTGCGGCCGAAGAGCAAAGCTCGGTGGCTGAAGAGATCAACCGCAGCGTCACCAGTATCCGGGCGAGTGCTGATCAGTCGGCGTTGAGCATGCAGGGCAACGCGGCGTCGAGCATCCAGCTGGCGCAGTTGGGGGCGGAGCTCAAGGGGATGGTGGGGCATTTCCGCCTTTGACCGCAGTGCAGAGGCTGCGATCAAAGGGGAGGGCGATCAGGCGTGGTTGGCGAGAAAGGTCAGCAGCGCTTCGTTGACGAAGTCCGGGTTTTCGCGGCTGGAGATATGCCCGGCGCCTGGAATCAACGTCAGGGCACAGCCAATCAGTTCGGCCATTTCCTTGGATTCGGTGGGTGGGCGGGGTTTGTCCTGCTCGCCGCACATCACCAGGGTGGTGTCAGCGTCCAGGCACGACAGCTGTTCCAGCACGTCGTCGCGGCTGAAGATCAACCGACCCAAGGGCACGATGCTCTGCAGCAGGCGGTCTCGGGAAAAGGCTTGCAGCGACGCGCGAAAGTCCTGGTAGAGCGCTGATTTGCGGTCGATCTCCGGGCGGAAGAAGATCGGCGCGATCACATCCAGCAACGGCTCGGGAATCGCGCCGGCGTCTTCAATCATCTTGAATAGCGAGAAGTAATACTGGCGCGTAGCCTCGGGCTCTGCGCCGAGGTAGGTGTCCAGCAGCACCAGGCTGTTGATGCGCTCGGGCGCCTGCAACGCCAGGCGCGCACCCCACATACCGCCGACCGAGAGGCCCACCAGGTTGATCTGCGTAATATCCAAGTGATCCAGCAGGGCCAGGTTCTGGTGCGCGAGGTCGTCGAGGGAGCGAGTCTGCGTGGGTAGTTGGCCCGATTCACCGTGGCCCCAGAGTTCGGGCACGATCACACGGTACTGTTGCGACAGGGCTTCGATCTGCGGCGCCCACATGCCGCGGTCCCACAGGTAGCTGGAGCCGAGCAGGACGGCCGGGCCGGTGCCCTGGTCGAGATAATGCAGTGGATGTCCATCAATGACGGCGATAGGCATAGCAGGCCTCTGACTTCACGGAGTGAGGGGCACTTTTTTACGCTAGTCGGCGGGTGGAGGATAGGTGCCAGGGTGATGGCACCTATTGTTTCGCGAGCATCAGTCGTAGATGACTTTCTTCTTCCACTCGGCGTCGGCTTCGACTTCTTTCATGCCTTCGGTCAATTCGCTGACTTCTTCTACCGCCTGTTGGCTGTTAGCCAGCACCGTGGAGTTGGCGCGGGCCAGTTGGCCTTCCAGTTGTTGCAACTGGGCGCTGTAGAGCACCGGCTCCGGCTGCTTGCGCAGGTACTGCACGCCACGTTCGAAAGCCAGTCGTGCCTGGCCTGGTTGGCCTTGCTGCAGCGCGTGCTGGCCGAGATTGTTGAAGAATTCGATGTGCAGCAGCACCAGGATATGGCGGATTTCCTTGATCCAGTGCTTGGCTTCGTTGGAGGGCAGGAAGCCATCCTGGGCCGCGCGCGTTACCTGGCCGTGCAGGGCTTCGAGCAGGAAACGCACGTCCTTGGCCTTGGCTTCGGTCTGGATCGGTGCCGGCGGGTTGTTTACCGGGATGGATTCGCCCTGGGCCACCAAGGTGTTCAGCTCGGTGATGCGCGCCTTGATCGGTGCACTGGTCTTGTTGAGATTCAACAACCGCTGGTTGACGTTGAGCTCCAGGCGGGTCAACAACAGTTTGAGCGCCGGCGTCATCAGTTGGCCTGGGAATGTTTCGGTGATCTCACCGCAACGGCGCAGGCGATCGTTAAGCTCGATCTGGGTGCGCTGCTTTTCCAGCTTGTTGTTTTCCACCACGTGGTTCATGTAGCCAATGGCGATCAGTATTGCGATCCCGGCTATTACCAGCAGGGTGATCATGAGTGGTGTCACCGGTGTGACCTCTTTATAGGGTTTGCAGTGGAGTGTAGTGACTGAGCCGGCTATCGGATAGGTCTGATCGACCAGTTGCCCAGGTAGTTTCTTCTATATAGATACGCGCTCCCTGCGTGAATGCACATTGCCATCATTTGCCAGGGCGAACTATAGCGTCTTGTCGGGTGCCAGAATATAGGCGTCAAGGTGCGGACCGGCAGAATGCCCGCAAGCGCCGGTAAACGCGGGCGAAGTCATTGATTTTAATAAATTTATCCTTGGGGGTTGACGACCTCCCAATCCATCCATAGAATGCGCGCCACTTAAAGCGTAAAGCACACAGCGAAACGCGATGAGTAGTGAATGTTGTACGTGTGTCCCCTTCGTCTAGTGGCCTAGGACACCGCCCTTTCACGGCGGTAACAGGGGTTCGAGTCCCCTAGGGGACGCCATATGCGGGAATAGCTCAGTTGGTAGAGCACGACCTTGCCAAGGTCGGGGTCGCGAGTTCGAGTCTCGTTTCCCGCTCCAATTTACAAACAGTGTGGCTTTAGGGCGGCACTGAGTGAAACCAGGACCCCATCCTCGGATGCGGCCTCTGGGCACTGAAGCACACACCATGTGTTTCAGTAGCGTGTCCCCTTCGTCTAGTGGCCTAGGACACCGCCCTTTCACGGCGGTAACAGGGGTTCGAGTCCCCTAGGGGACGCCATTTGCGGGAATAGCTCAGTTGGTAGAGCACGACCTTGCCAAGGTCGGGGTCGCGAGTTCGAGTCTCGTTTCCCGCTCCATTTTAAGCAGTGTGGCCTTCGGGCGGCGCTGAGTGAAACCAGGGCCTCATCTTCGGATTCGGCCTCTGGGCACTGAAATACACACCATGTGTTTCAGTAGCGTGTCCCCTTCGTCTAGTGGCCTAGGACACCGCCCTTTCACGGCGGTAACAGGGGTTCGAGTCCCCTAGGGGACGCCATTTGCGGGAATAGCTCAGTTGGTAGAGCACGACCTTGCCAAGGTCGGGGTCGCGAGTTCGAGTCTCGTTTCCCGCTCCATATTCAAGAAAAAAGCCACTCAATCGAGTGGCTTTTTTTTGCCTGGGATTTGAGCAACACCCTGAAGTGAGGCACCAACGCCCGCCTGGCGACGGGCGCGAACGCGGGTCAGAGCGTGGGGAGTTGGCCGATGCGGCCCATCATTTCGGTGACGATTTGCAAGTCCAGCAAGAACTGGTCGACCGTCTTGAACTCGTTGTCGGTATGCCCGGTGTATTTCACTTCCGGGCGCGCGAGGCCAAACTGTACACCGTTCGGCAGCTCGTGGACCGAGGTGGCGCCGGCCGAAGTACCGAATTTATGTTCCATGCCCAGGTTTTCGCTGGCGACCGCGAGCAAGGCCTTCACCCATTCACCTTCCGGGTTGCGGAACATCGGCTCGGCCACCGAGTAGGTGAAGTCCACGTTGACCTTGGTCTTCTTGTCCCAGGCGCTCAGTTTCTCGGCGATCTCAGCCTTGAGTTTCTCCGGGGATTTGCCCTTCGGCACCCGCAGGTTGACCGCCAGCTTGAAGGCGTTGTCGTCCAGCCCGACAAAGGTCAGCGAAGTGGTCAGCGGCCCCATGAAGTCATCGGAGAAGCCCACGCCCAATTTGCCACCCAGGTAATCCAGGCCCCAATTGTCGGACGCATACCGTGCTGCGTCGGTGATGTGGTTGTGCTTGAGGGCAATCTTGCCGTCGACGCTGTGGATCAACTCCAGCATGCGCGCCACCGGGTTGATACCGGCCTCCGGCTCGGAGGAGTGCGCCGACACGCCGGTGACGGTCAGTTTGACATCCTTGCCCACGACCTTGGCGCTCACCTCAAAATCACCACCGTTGCGCTTGGCGTATGCCGTGCCGGCGTTTTGCAGGCTGGCTGCAAATTCGGCAGGTTTTTCGCTGACGAACGTGGCCACCGACGCCGACGGAATCTGGTTGGTGGCCATGCCGCCGGTCATTGCGATGATTTCTGCACCTTTGCCTTCCCCTTTACGGCGCGGGAAAGTGGCCATGACGGTGCCATAACCTTTTTCGGCAATCACCACCGGATAGCCGCCGTCCAGCGCCAGGTTGTATTGCGGCGTCGGGTTGCGTTCGAAGTAGTAAGGGATTGCGTCGCCGGAGGTTTCTTCAGTGGTGTCCACCAGCAGCTTGAAATTACGCGCCAACGGCAGCTTTTCTTCCTTGATCACCTTCATGGCATACATCGCTACCACAATGCCGTTTTTATCATCCTCGGTGCCCCGGCCATACATGCGGTCGCCGATCAGCGTGACCTTGAAGGGGTCGAGGTGGGTGCCGTCCTTCAATACCCAGTTTTCCGGTGTTACCGGCACCACGTCGGCGTGAGCGTGGATACCCACTACCTCGTCGCCGCTGCCTGCCAGGGAGATTTCATACACGCGGTTGTCGACGTTACGGAAATTCAGGTCAAAGCTCTCGGCCAGGGCCTGGATCTTGTCGGCAATCCGGATGAATTCCGGGTTCTTGTATTGCGGCACACCGTCCACGTTGAAGGTCGGGATTTCCACCAGTTCGCGCAGGGTGTCGAGGGCGGCTTTGCCGTACTTCGCTCGGGTGTAAATGCCCAGCAAGCGATGGATGTCGTTCTGCTGGTCGGCGCTCAGGGTCTGGTTGTCGAGGAAGGCGCTGATGGCCGGGCCCACGTCAGCGGTTTTACCCAGGTCGCCCTTGGCCAGGGTGCTGAGGAAACCACGAAAATCGGTAACTGACGTTTCGTTGAAACCCTTCAGAATTGCCGTGCTTTGCTCCGGCGTAATGTTGGCAAAAACGGCGGTGCTCATCACCGAAAGGCTCGCCGCGAGCAAGGTCGCAGCCGCCAATTGCTTGAGGGGAAAGTGCATGGTTAGAGGCATTCCTTTGCAAAGGGAGAGTAGGGGGTTTCTGATCAATGTGTCAGAAACATTTCCACACACTAACACTGCAAAGGTGTGCCAGGGAGGCCAAAAAGAGGCTTATCTAAAAACTCGATAGCACCCTCGAATGCGCACGTTGCAGCGCTGTAACCTGCGGTTTAGAGGCGTCTCTGGGCGCAGTACTCGAAGAATCGTCGCGGTTTAGTCCAGGCTGTACCGCACCGACAGCGCGCCCTTTTTTTCCGACAGGGCCAGGATAGTTACCTCACCCAGCTCGCCAAGTGTTTGCACATGGGTACCGCCGCAAGCGTAGGTGGGCAGCTCGCCGAAGCCCACCTCGCGGGTGCCGTCATCCTGGGCCATATGGCGCGGATAATCTGCGGCGATCCATTGGTTGATCCGCTGCTGGAGGGACTCGGCGTCAATGGCTTGCGCGCTTTCGCCACGGATAAAAGTGATCTTGCCTTCGCCCGGCCAGTGGTGCGCCTTGATCGGCATCCAGCCCAGGGTTTCGCCGGCGTTGCCGATCAAATGTCCGGCGGAATGCAGGCGTGTGTGCAGGGTACGGCGTGGTTCATCGACCCGCGCGGTGATGGGACCCACAGCTACAGGTTGGTTGACATGGTGCACTACGCGATCAGCTTCCTGAGTGACGCGCAGGACCTGAGCATCACCGAGCCAGCCCGTGTCGAACGGCTGGCCACCGCCCTGGGGATGGAAAATCGTCGACTGTAAAATGACCGCAAACTGGTCGTCGCAGTGCGTGCAGCTCAGTACTTCAAGCTCGGCACTGAGGGAATCGTGGGTGAAAAACAGGCGCTCGGTCATCTTCTACATCCGCATCAGGGTTCTGCGGGCAGTATAAATAGTGCTTGGATAGGTGATAATCCGCTCAAATATCAATGGACCTGTGCGTCATGAGCATCAATCTTCCGTTACCGCTGCTGGGGGAAATGGCGATTTTCGTCAAGGTGGTAGAGACCGGCAGCTTCTCCGGAGCGGCACGGCAATTGAGCGTTTCGCCCTCGGCGGTGAGTCGCAGTATTTCGCGCCTGGAAAAGGCCCTGGCTACCCGGTTGCTGCAACGCACCACGCGCAAACTGCGCTTGAGCGAAGGCGGTGAAGAGGTGTTCAAGCGCTGCCAGGAGATGGTCAGCGCAGCGCGTTCGGTGATGGAAATAAGTGGCCAATTCACCCATGAGGCCGAGGGGCTGGTGCGGGTCAGTGTGCCTAAGGCGGTGGGGCGGTTTGTGGTGCACCCACATATGCCGGAGTTTCTGCGGCGGTATCCCAAGGTGGATGTGCAGTTGATCCTAGAGGACCGGCAGGTAGACATGATCGATGACAATGTTGATCTGAGCATTCGCATCACCGACAGCCCGCCGCCGGGGCTGGTGGGGCGTCAGCTATTGCCGATTGAGCATTTGCTGTGTGCGACGCCGCAGTACCTGGCCGATCACGGTATGCCGGAGCATCCCCACGATTTGCTGGAACACAGCTGCATCTACCTTGGCGAAACCCCCGGCGACTCGCGTTGGAAATTCCGACAGGACGGTAAGGCAGTGACCGTCGGCGTGCACGGGCGTTATGCAGCGAATCACACCGGCGTGCGGTTGGATGCGGTGTTGCAACATGTGGGGATTGGCAGCCTGCCGTTCTTTACGGCGCGCCATGCGCTGGAGGAGGGGCGTTTGGTACAGGTGTTGCCAGGGTGGGATTTTATTGCGTCCTACCATGGCGAGGCGTGGTTGCTGCATTCGCCCACGCGCTACCTGCCGCCGAAGCTGCGGGTGTTTATTGATTATCTGGTGGAGTGTATGGCGAAGGAGCCGACATTGCGTCGGCCCTCTGGTACGGCTGTCTGATCAGTGCTTGCTCTGATCCTGGGGCATGGCCAGCAGTTGCTTTTCCTGGTTCCAGTCGAACGGTTCGTCGTTCTGTTCGGCCTCATAACGACGTTCTTCCAGGGCCTGGTACAGGTCCAGCTCTTCGTCGGGCATAAAGTGCAGGCAATCGCCGCCGAAGAACCACAGCAGATCGCGTGGCACCAGATGGGCAATTTGCGGGTAGCGCAGAATGACTTGGCTCATCAGGTCCTGGCCCAGGTACTGGCTTTCGATCGGGTCAATCGGCAGCAGGGCGCGCAGTTCGTCGAAGCGCTCCAGGAACAGGGTGTGGCTTTCCTCGGGCACCTGTTCGGCTTCGCCGACGGCAACCAGGATGCTGCGCAGGTGGTCGAGCAAGACGAGATGATCGGCAACGACGTTGGACACGAGATAAGTCCTCTAAAGCAAAAACGGGCGCGAGAGTATATAGCCCTCGCGCCCGTTTTTATATGACCGCTGGGATCAGCGGACTGTGCCCTCAGCCTGGGTCAGTTCTTCCTTGCTGAAATCATCCACGTCGATCACCTTGCGCCGCGCTGTTTCAGCGTCGCGCAACGTCTGCGCCTCGCCCGGTTGCAGCACGTTGGCATGCAGCGCGGCGTCGATGGCATGCTCGCCGGCCGTCGGTTTGACCTGGCCGCTTTTGAGCGCGGTGTGGAGTTTTTTCTGCAGCGGGTGGCTGGCACCCAACAGGTCGTAGGCGTGTTGCAGGGCGCCGACCGGATCGTCCGCCGATTGTGGGCGGTAGCAGCCGGCCAGCAATTCTTCCAGTGTCGGGTCGCCTTTGGCGCGGCCGATGACGGCGGCCACCTCGGCATCCAGTGCATCGGACGGCCCGGTATGGCGACGGCCGAACGGGAACACAATCACCCGCAGCAGGCAGCCGAGCACCTTGTTCGGGAAGTTGCCCAGCAACTCATCCAGCGCACGTTCCGACTCGCCGAGGCTTTCTTCCATGGCCCAGGCGAACAGCGGTTCCAGGTGGTCCGGCGAATCCAGATCGTGATAGCGCTTGAGCGCCGCTGAAGCCAGGTACATATGGCTCAGTACATCCCCCAGGCGTGCCGACAGGCGTTCGCGGCGTTTCAGCTCGCCGCCCAGCAGCATCATGCTCAAGTCCGCAAGCAGGGCGAAGGCCGCAGCCTGGCGATTGAGTGCACGGAAATAACCCTGGCTCAAGCGGTTACCCGGCGCTTTCTCAAAGCGGCCAAAGCCCAAGTTCAGTACCAGGGTGCTCGCGGCGTTGCTCACGGCAAAACCGATGTGTTGCATCAGCAGGCCGTCAAACTCCTTCAGCGCCTGGTCATGGTCTTCGCGACCGGCCAGGGCCATTTCCTTGAGCACGAACGGATGGCAGCGGATGGCGCCCTGGCCAAAGATCATCAGGTTGCGCGAGAGGATATTCGCGCCCTCGACAGTGATGAAGATCGGCGCACCTTGCCAGCTGCGGCCCAGGTAATTGTTGGGGCCCATGATGATGCCCTTGCCGCCGTGCACGTCCATCGCGTGACTGATGCATTCACGGCCGCGCTCGGTGAGGTGGTACTTGAGGATTGCCGACAGCACTGAAGGTTTTTCCCCGAGGTCAACGGCATTGGCGGTGAGCATGCGCGCACTGTCCATCAGCCAGGCGTTGCCGCCGATACGGGCCAAGGCTTCCTGGATACCTTCGAAGGCGGAGAGTGGCACGTTGAATTGTTCGCGCACCTGGGCGTACTGGCCGGTCACCAGGCTGGTGAACTTGGCCGCGCCGGTGCCGACTGCCGGCAGGGAAATCGAACGGCCCACCGACAGGCAATTCATCAGCATCATCCAGCCCTTGCCGAGCATTTCCTGGCCGCCGATGAGGAATTCCAGGGGGATGAACACGTCCTTGCCGGAGTTGGGGCCGTTCATGAAGGCGGCGCCGAGCGGCAGGTGGCGACGGCCGATTTCCACACCGGGGGTGTCGGTGGGAATCAGCGCCAGGCTGATACCCAGATCTTCCTCTTCACCCAACAGATGGTCCGGGTCATGGGCTTTGAAGGCCAGCCCGAGCAGGGTCGCGACCGGTCCCAGGGTGATGTAGCGTTTTTCCCAGTTCAGGCGCAGGCCGAGGGTTTCCTTGCCTTCCCATTCACCTTTGCAGATCACGCCGGTGTCAGGCATGGCGCCCGCGTCGGAGCCGGCCAGTGGGCCGGTGAGGGCGAAGCACGGGATATCATCGCCGCGGGCCAGGCGTGGCAGGTAGTGGTTGCGTTGTTCATCGGTGCCGTAGTGCAGCAGCAGTTCGGCCGGGCCGAGGGAGTTTGGCACCATCACGGTGGAGGCCAGGTCGCCGCTGCGGGTGGCGAGTTTCATCGCCACCTGGGAGTGAGCGTAGGCTGAGAAACCCTTGCCGCCGTACTCCTTGGGAATGATCAGTGCGAAGAAACCGTGGGTCTTGATGTGCTCCCAGGCAGCCGGCGGCAGGTCCATGGCCTGGCCGATTTCCCAGTCGCTGACCATGGCGCAGAGTTCTTCGGTGGGACCGTCGATGAAGGCTTGTTCCTCTTCGGTCAGCTGCACTTTGGGGTAGGCCAGCAACTTGTCCCAATCGGGGCGGCCGCTGAACAGCTCGCCGTCCCACCACACGGTGCCGGCGTCGATGGCATCGCGCTCGGTTTCGGACATGGGCGGAAGGACTTTCTGGAACCAGCTGAACAGTGGCTTGGTGAAATATTGGCGGCGCAGGTCCGGCAGCAGCAAGGGCGCGGCCACGACAGCGATCAACACCCAGAAGATCAGCAACAGCCAACCCGGTGCATGGCTCCAGGCGCCCATCGCCAGCAGGTAGACGGCGACCACGCCCAAGGCGGGCAGGGGCGCGGTGCGGCGATGTGCCAGGTAGGCAACGCCGACCACCAGAACCAGTATCCACAACAACAGCATATTCAATCCTCCGTGAAACCAGGGGCGAAACCACCAGGGAGCTTAGTCGGCATCCGAGAAAGCGCGGTGATCAGGGTGTTACGAGATTTGGCCGATTCGTCGTTATCTCCACGGCCGACCTGTCGTTAGACTCCAGGCTTCCCTCGGAGACAGCGCTCATGGAAACGTACCTGAGTCCCAGCCGCTTCATCGATAGTGACCACCCTGCGGTGGTGGAGTTCGCCGAAAAACATCGCGGAACCCGTGCGGATTTAACTGACCAGGCAGTCAGTCTCTACTACGCCGTGCGTGAGGCCGTGCGCTACAACCCCTACACCTTCAGCCGCGATCCAGACACCTTGAATGCCAGCTCTGCCTTGGCCACCCGTGAGAGCTACTGCGTGCCCAAGGCCACCTTGCTTGCTGCCTGCGCGCGCCACTGCGGGATCCCGGCGCGCATTGGCCTGGCGGATGTGCGCAATCACCTGTCGACCCCGCGCCTGCTTGCGTTGCTCAAGAGTGATGTGTTCGCCATGCACGGCTACACCGAGCTGTACTTGAACGGCCGCTGGGTCAAAGCCACGCCGGCATTCAATCAGCAATTGTGCGAAGTATTCGATGTTCCGCCGTTGGACTTCGACGGGCGCAACGACAGTGTGTTTCACGCGTTCAATCGCCAGGGCCAGCGCTCGATGGAGTACGTGGTGGACCACGGGCAATTTGCAGATGTGCCCGAGGAATTGTTCTTCACCCATATTCAGAAATGTTACCCGCACCTGTTTGTCGACGACGTGCCAAACCTGTTGGGCGACCTGCAGAGCGATTTAAGCCGCGGGTGAACCGGCGTATGCTGCTGCGTCCATCAAGCCATGTTCATCAACGATAAGGCGCGGTCATGCTGAAGATCTGGGGTCGTAAAAATTCATCAAACGTCAGGAAAGCACTGTGGTGCGCCGAGGAACTCGGCCTGGACTATGAGGCGATTGATGCGGGCGGGGCTTTTGGTGTGGTCGACACCCCGCAATACCGGGCGTTGAACCCCAATGGCCGGGTGCCGATGATTCAGGACGATGACTTTGTGTTGTGGGAATCCAACACCATCGTGCGTTATCTATGTGCTAAGCAAGCGTCGGAATTTTATCCGACCGATCTGCAAGCCCGAGCCAGCGCGGAGAAGTGGATGGACTGGACCACCTCGACCCTGGCCGAGCCGTTCAAGGCGGTGTTCTGGGGTGTCGTGCGTACCCCGGCGGAAAAACAGAACTGGGACAGCATCAATGCTGGGCGCCAAGCGTGTATCGATGCGCTCAAAACAGTCGACCAGGCCCTCGCCGAGCAGCCTTACCTGTCCGGCAGCGCCTTCGGCATGGGCGATATCCCCTTGGGCTGCTTCGCCTACGCCTGGTTTGAAATGCCCATTGAGCGCCCGGCAATGCCCCATCTTGAAGCCTGGTATCAGCGCCTGCAACAACGCCCGGCCTATCGCAAAGCGGTCATGACCGCGTTGACTTAATACTGACTATTAATACAGGTGACTGTACTTGTGCGGCGCGGGCAAGCACCATGCTTGTCATGCGCCGCCGTTGAACTACGTGGGCTGCGCGCTCATCTACTCTTTTCATTTCCTTCTTTGGTGCGTATTCCGATATGAGTTCCGCTCTGTCCATCCGGCAGCTAACCAAAACCTACGGCAACGGTTTCCAGGCCCTGAGTGGTATCGATCTGGATGTTGCCGAAGGTGACTTCTTCGCCTTGCTCGGCCCCAACGGTGCCGGCAAATCCACCACCATTGGCATCCTCTCCACCCTGGTCAACAAGACCAGCGGCACGGTGAATATCTTCGGCCATGACCTGGATAAATCCCCGGCGGCGCTCAAGCGCTCCATCGGCGTGGTGCCTCAGGAATTCAACTTCAACCAGTTCGAAAAGACCTTCGATATCGTTGTGACCCAGGCCGGTTACTACGGCATCCCGTCGAAAGTCGCCAAGGAACGCGCCGAGCAGTACCTGACCCAGCTCGGCCTGTGGGACAAGCGCGACGTGCCGTCCCGTTCATTGTCCGGTGGTATGAAACGTCGTCTGATGATCGCTCGCGCCCTCGTGCATGAGCCACGCCTGCTGATCCTCGATGAGCCCACCGCTGGCGTGGATATCGAGTTGCGCCGTTCGATGTGGACCTTTCTCACCGAGCTGAACGAGAAGGGCATCACCATCATCCTCACCACCCATTACCTGGAAGAGGCTGAGCAGTTGTGCCGCAACATCGGCATCATTGACCACGGCACCATCGTCGAGAACACCAGCATGCGTAACCTGCTGGGCCAGTTGCATGTGGAAACTTTCCTGCTCGACCTGAAGAACAATCTGTCGGCGCCGCCGCAACTGCTGGGCTACCCGAGCCGGCTGTTGGACAGCCACACTCTGGAGGTCCAGGTCGACAAGGCCATGGGCATCACCGCGTTGTTCACGCAGTTGGCGACCCAGAACATCGAAGTGCTGAGCCTACGTAACAAAACCAATCGCCTTGAGGAGTTGTTCGTGTCCCTGGTGGAGAAAAATCTGACGAAGGTGGCGGTATGAGTTCCGAACTGCAACCCAACCTCGTCGCGCTGCAAACCATCGTTTACCGTGAAGTGAAGCGCTTTACCCGGATCTGGCCGCAGACCCTGCTACCGCCAGCGATCACCATGGTCCTGTACTTCGTGATCTTCGGTAACCTGATCGGCCGGCAGATCGGTGACATGGGTGGTTTCACCTATATGGAGTACATCGTGCCGGGCCTGATCATGATGTCGGTGATCACCAACTCCTACGGCAACGTGGTTTCAAGTTTCTTCGGCAGCAAGTTCCAGCGCTCGATTGAAGAACTGATGGTCTCGCCGGTGTCACCGCACACCATCCTGCTGGGCTACACCGCAGGCGGTGTGTTGCGTGGCTTGATGGTCGGGGTGATCGTGACGCTGTTGTCGCTGTTCTTCACTCACCTGCAGGTGCATCACCTCGGGGTCACCATTCTGGTGGTGGTGCTGACGGCGACGATCTTCTCGCTGCTGGGGTTCATCAACGCAGTGTTTGCACGCAACTTCGATGATATTTCGATCATCCCGACCTTTGTGCTGACGCCGCTGACCTACCTGGGCGGCGTGTTCTACTCCATCAGCTTGCTGCCGCCGTTCTGGCAGACCGTGTCGCTGGCCAACCCGGTGTTGCACATGGTCAACGCCTTCCGTTACGGCATCCTGGGCGTGTCGGATATCAAGATCAGCGTGGCGATCACCTTCATGATCGTGGCGACCATCGTCTTGTATATCGGTTGCGCGAAGTTGCTGGTCAGTGGACGCGGGATGCGTACATAACTCACTGAATGCATGTGGGAAAGTGTGGGAAGGGGCTTGCCCCTCCCACATTGGGTTATGAGTGAGGCTTTTATCTCCCCAAGGCGAGTTCAATCAGTGCAGACAGTTCTTCAACCGCCAACGGTGCCGTCGAAAACAGAATCCGAAACACCGTCGGCGCCGCCAGCAAGTTGATCAGGCGGTCGACGCTGGGCGGGTTGTCATCCGGGTAGCGCTCGACAATCGCCTGAAACTGCCCACTCAAGATGCTCACGCAATACCCAGGCGTCACGCTGCATTGCACGTCGCGCATCATGTTGCGCCCCGGTTCTGAACTCATTTCATCCAGATACTGCTCGGCCCAGGCTTGCAAGTCGCCGCGCAGACTGCCGGTGTTGGCCGGCTCGCTATCAGGCTGCATGCGCGCCAGGGCCACATCGGCCAGGAGAACGGAGAGGTCGCCCCAGCGTCGGTAGATGGTCGACGGCGTGACGCCTGCGCGAGTGGCAATCATCGGCACGGTGACGCTGGAGCGCTCGTGGGTTCCGAGCAGCTCACGCACGGCCGAATGAACGGATTCTTGTACCCGGGCACTACGGCCCCCCGGGCGGAGGCCTTCTTTAATCGCCATATTTACGACCTTAACACAAAGAATTTGCTTTAAGCGCTGACCAGTCGCACACTCCACAAAAGCAATATATTAGCTTTAGCGGAGCGTGCCGATGTCCAGTCCTATTTCCCACCGTTCCAGCCTGGTGTTTCTGGCGATCACCTTGCTGACATTCCTGGCCGCGTCCAGCGCGCCGACGCCGTTGTATCACCTGTATCAGCAAGGCCTGCATTTTTCTGCAGGTATGCTCACGCTGATCTTCGGTGTATACGCGCTGAGCCTGCTGGCGGCGCTGTTGACGGTGGGTTCGCTGTCGGACCACCTGGGGCGCAAGCCGGTGATTTTTGCTGCGCTGCTGCTGAATATGTTGGCGATGCTGCTGTTTATCAATGAAGACAGCGTGGCCTGGCTGATCGCGGCGCGTACATTACAGGGCTTTGCCACCGGCATGGCCACGGCGGTGCTGGGCGCGGCGCTGTTGGATACCGACCGCCAGCAAGGGCCATTGGTCAATAGTGTGGCACCGTTGCTGGGGATGGCGTGCGGGGCGATGGGTAGCAGTTTGCTGGTGGAGTTCGCGCCATTGCCGACGCAGTTGGTCTACGCGGCGCTGCTGGCACTGATGTTGGTGCAGGCACTATATGTGTGGCGGCTGCCGGAAACCGTCAGCCGTATTCAGGGTGCGTGGGCATCGCTGCGGCCAACCCTGCATGTGCCGCCCCAGGCACGCCGGGCGCTGTGGTTGTCGTTGCCGGTGGATGTGGCGGTGTGGGCGATGGGTGGGTTCTATTTGTCCCTGGCGCCTTCGTTGGTGCGGGCGGCGACGGGGTCCACGTCCAACCTCATCGGTGGCGGTCTGGTCGCGGTACTGACGTTGAGCGGGGCGCTGATGATCTTCACCTTGCGCAATCGCCCGGCCGACAAGGTGCTGCGCCTTGGCGCGGCATTGCTGGCAGTGGGGGTGGCGCTGATCCTGACGGCGGTACACAGCGCCAGCCTGTCGTTGTTTTTTATCGCCACTCTGATCGCCGGTAGCGGCTTCGGCGCAGGCTTTCTCGGGGCGTTGCGCAGCGTGGTGCCGCTGGCGTTGCCCCATGAGCGAGCCGGGTTGATGTCGGCGTTTTATGTGCTCAGTTATCTGGCGTTCTGCCTGCCGTCGTTGCTGGCGGGCAACCTGATCCGCAGTTACGGCCTGATCGTGACCACCGACGGCTACGGCGCGGCGCTGATCATATTGGCCCTGGCTGCACTGGTGGGGTTGCGGGTGCAGGACTCTTCACGCCAATCGAATATCTGCAAAATAGATAACAGTTAGAGATATTACCCGTTATATGGATATTCGATCGGGTTCTATGATGATCTCAACCTCATGCGAGGAAGAGGATTTTCATCATGACCTGCTCGAACACCATCAGCTACAAACCCCTCAGCCACCTGACCCGTCCCCGGGAAGTGATTCGCCAATTCACCCCCAACTGGTTCGCCGCAACGATGGGCACGGGGGTGCTGGCTCTGGCCCTGGCGCAATTGCCGGTCAACCTGCCCGTATTGCACACCATCGCTGAAGGCCTGTGGATGTTTACCATTGGGCTGTTCATCCTGTTCAGCGTCTTGTATGCCGCGCGCTGGGTGATGTTTTTCCACGAGGCGCGGCGGATCTTCGGGCATTCCACGGTTTCGATGTTTTTTGGCACGATTCCCATGGGGTTGGCGACGATTCTCAACGGTTTGCTGTTGTTCGGCCTGCCGCGCTGGGGCGTTGAGGTGATCCCGGTGGCCGAAGCCCTGTGGTGGTTGGACGTCGCGATGGCCCTGGCCTGCGGTGTATTGATCCCATTTATGATGTTCACCCGCCAGGAACACAGCATCGACCAGATGACCGCCGTGTGGCTGTTGCCGGTGGTCGCCGCCGAAGTCGCTGCGGCCAGCGGGGGCTTGCTGGCGCCGCATCTGGCGGACGCTCATTCGCAACTGGTGATGCTGGTGACCAGCTATGTGCTCTGGGCGTTTTCCCTGCCGGTGGCGTTCAGCATCCTGACCATCCTGATGTTGCGCATGGCCCTGCATAAATTGCCCCACGCCAATATGGCCGCGTCGAGTTGGTTGGCGCTCGGCCCTATCGGCACCGGCGCCCTCGGCATGTTGCTGCTCGGTGGCGACGCGCCCGCGATCTTCACTGCCAATGGCTTGCCGGGTGTCGGCGAGATCGCCAACGGCATCGGCCTGATCGCGGGGGTAACCCTGTGGGGCTTCGGCTTGTGGTGGATGCTGATCGCGGTGCTGATCACCCTGCGTTACCTGCGCGCTGGCATCCCGTTTAACCTGGGCTGGTGGGGCTTTACCTTCCCCCTGGGCGTGTACGCCCTGGCAACGCTCAAGTTGGCGAATGTGCTGCATCTGACATTTTTCTACGTATTTGGCAGTGCGCTGGTGCTGGCATTGGCGCTGATGTGGCTGATCGTCGCCAGGCGCACCGTGCAGGGCGCCTATAAAGGTGAGCTTTTTGTTTCGCCATGTATTGCAGGGCTAGCGAATAAGTAAGCGGGATTAGGTAAAGTCGTGGCCTGATAAATAAAGGCCACGCAGGAACACGGACGATGAGCCACCCCTCGCAATTCACCTTGCTGCGCACGCGGCGCTTTCTGCCGTTTTTCATCACCCAGTTGCTGGGCGCCTTCAACGACAACATTTTCAAGCAATCGCTGATCCTGGCGATCCTCTACAAGCTCACCATCGACGGCGATCGCTCGATCTGGGTCAACCTGTGCGCCTTGTTGTTTATCCTGCCGTTCTTCCTGTTCTCGGCGCTGGCCGGGCAGTTTGGCGAGAAATTCAACAAGGATGCATTGATCCGCGCGATCAAGATCGGCGAGATCGTG
The DNA here is from genome assembly GCF_003290225.1 of Pseudomonas sp. LG1E9. NCBI lineage: Bacteria > Pseudomonadati > Pseudomonadota > Gammaproteobacteria > Pseudomonadales > Pseudomonadaceae > Pseudomonas > Pseudomonas sp. LG1E9. The sequence continues at coordinate 2,731,986 of NZ_CP029983.1, forward strand.
ATCATGGCTGTTGGCGCCACGGGCTTCCTGACTAATCACCTCGAATTGATGTTGCTGGCGCTGTTTGCCATGGGCACCCACTCGGCACTGTTTGGCCCGGTGAAGTACTCGATCATGCCCCAGGCCCTGCGCGACGATGAGTTGGTCGGCGGCAATGGCCTTGTGGAGATGGGCACGTTCCTGGCGATCCTGGCCGGCACCATTGGCGCCGGGATCATGATGTCGTCTACCCATTACGCGCCGATTGTGGCGGTGGCGATTGTCGGCGTGGCGGTGCTGGGTTACCTGGCCAGCCGCAGCATTCCACGGGCGGCGGCGTCTACCCCGCAACTGCGGCTGAACTGGAATATCTTCACCCAGTCCTGGGCCACGCTGCGCATGGGCCTGGGGCAGACGCCGGCGGTGTCGCGCTCCATTGTCGGCAACTCGTGGTTCTGGTTTGTCGGCGCGATCTACCTGACCCAGATCCCGGCCTACGCCAAGGAATGGTTGTACGGCGATGAAACCGTGGTGACCCTGATCCTCACGGTGTTCTCGGTGGGCATCGCCCTCGGCTCGATGCTTTGCGAAAAGCTCTCCGGGCGCAAGGTGGAAATCGGCCTGGTGCCGTTCGGTTCATTCGGCTTGACGGTGTTCGGCCTGCTGCTGTGGTGGCACTCTGGCGGCTTCCCGCAGAACGTGCAGGCCAATGACTGGCTGGCGGTGCTCGGTTACGGCCAAGCCTGGTGGGTGTTGATCGATATCCTCGGCCTCGGTGTGTTCGGCGGTTTTTATATCGTGCCGTTGTACGCGCTGATCCAGTCGCGCACCGCCGAGAACGAGCGTGCGCGGGTGATCGCCGCCAACAATATCCTCAACGCGTTGTTCATGGTGGTGTCGGCCATTGTGTCGATCCTGCTGCTGACCGTGGCCAAGCTGTCGATCCCCGAGTTGTTCCTGGTGGTGTCGCTGCTCAACATCGCGGTCAACACTTACATCTTCAAGATCGTCCCCGAGTTCACCATGCGTTTCATGATCTGGCTGCTCAGCCATTCCATGTACCGCGTGGAGCATAAAAGACTCGACCTGATCCCGGACGAAGGCGCGGCCTTGCTGGTGTGCAACCACGTGTCGTTTGTCGATGCGCTATTGATTGCAGGGTCCGTGCGTCGGCCGATTCGCTTTGTCATGTACTACAAGATCTACCGCCTGCCGGTGCTCAACTTCATCTTCCGCACCGCCGGGGCGATTCCGATTGCCGGGCGTCATGAAGATATCCAGATTTACGAAAAGGCCTTCACGCGAATTGCGCAGTATCTGAAGGAAGGTGAGTTGGTATGCATCTTCCCCGAAGGCAAGTTGACCGCTGATGGCGAGATGAACGAGTTCCGTGGCGGGGTGACGCGGATTCTGGAGGAGACGCCAGTGCCGGTGATTCCGATGGCGTTGCAGGGGTTGTGGGGGAGTTTCTTCAGTCGTGATCCGAACAAGGGGATTTTCCATCGGATCTGGTCGCGGGTGGTGTTGGTGGCCGGTGAGCCTGTTCGGGTAGAGGAGGCGACACCTGCGCAATTGCAGGCTGTGGTTGGTGTTCTGCGTGGGAGTGCAAGGTAGTTCTGCGCTGGATGTTGAGGCCTCATCGGGGGCAAGCCCCCTCCCACATTTGACCGAGTTGTTCTGACAAGCGCGGTCCAGTGTGGGAGGGGGCTTGCCCCCGATGGCGGTAGCGGCCTAAGTGCTGATCTTAAGCCCAACAAGCCCGCAGATAATCAACGCCACACTCGCCAACCTAAACAGCGCCATGGATTCCCCAAACAGGATAATCCCGGCAATCACAGTGCCCACGGCACCGACACCGGTCCAGATGGCATAGGCGGTGCCCAGTGGCAGCTCCTTCATGGCCAGCCCCAGCAGGCCAAGGCTGATGGCCATCGCCGCAATGGTCAGGGCGGTGGGCAGTGGCTTGCTGAACCCGTCGGTGTACTTCAGGCCCACGGCCCAGCCGACTTCAAACAACCCGGCAAAAAACAGAATGATCCAGGACATGATGACCTCGCTTATTCAGGCGGGGTCGTCCCCGGATTCAACGCTCGTTGGCGTCGCGAGGTCGTCCCCGCGAAGCCCGTAGAGTGCCGAAAACGGATCAGGCGATCAAGTTTGTGGGGTGTTCTCCAAGATACGACGGTCTTCCTTCTCGCTCATGCGACGGAAGTACGTCGACAGCAACGCCCCGGAAATATTGTGCCAGACACTGAACAGCGCACTCGGCACGGCAGCCAGCGGCGAGAAGTGCGCACTGGCCAGCGCGGCGCCCAGCCCGGAGTTCTGCATGCCCACCTCCAGCGCCAGCGACTTGCGTTGCGCCAAAGGCAACTTGAACAGGCGCCCGGTGAAGTAGCCCAGCAGGTAGCCGAAGCTGTTGTGCAGCATCACCACGGCCATGATCAACAGGCCCGATTCGGCGATCTTCGCCTGGCTGGCCGCAACCACCGCCGCGACGATGATCACGATGCTGACCACCGACACCAAGGGCAATACGTCCACCGCATGGCGAACCCGTTCGCCCAGTACGCGCTGGGCGACCACACCAAGCACGATCGGCAGCAGCACCACTTGCAGGATCGACCAGAACAACTCCATGAACGATACGGGCAGCCAGGCCGAGGCCAGCAGCCAGATCAATGCTGGCGTGAGCAGCGGGGCGAGGAGGGTGGTGACGGCGGCGATGGCCACCGACAACGCCAGGTCGCCACGGGCCAGCCAGGTCATCACGTTGGACGAGGTGCCGCTTGGGCAGCAACCGACGAGGATCACGCCGACGGCAATTTCCGGCGGCAGGTGAAACACCTGGCACAGCAGCCAGGCCACGCCGGGCATGATCACAAAGTGCGCAACCACGCCGAGGGCCACACGCCAGGGGTGGCGAGCGACTTCGGCGAAGTCATCGAGTTTGAGGGTCAGCCCCATGCCGAACATCACCAGCCCCAGCAGCGGGACGATGGCGCTTTTCAGGCCGATGAACCAGCTAGGTTCGAGGAAGGCCAGCACGGCAAAAATCAACACCCAATAGGCGAAGGTATTGCCGACGAAGCGGCTCAAGGCGGCGAGTGCGCGCATGGCAGTGTCCTTGTTGTTAGATTCTTGAAGTACACATGCGATCAAATGTGGGAGGGGGGGAGGCCCCCGCCCACATTTTGATCTTCACATGGCTTAAATGCCCTGTGGAGTTTCTTCACCGCCCAGTGCTTCAACCAACGCCGGCAGGAACTCGCCGAAGGTCAGCATCATCAACGTAAAGCTCGCATCCAGTTGGCCCAGGGCTTCGTCGCCGCCGTCCTGTTCCGCCTGGTCTTGCAGCAAGTCTTCGAACTTCAGGCGCTTGACGGTCATCTTGTCGTCGAGCATGAAGGACAGCTTGTCCTGCCAGGCCAGCGACAGTTGAGTCACGACTTTGCCGGTGGTCAGGTGCAGTTGGATTTCTTCGCCAGTCAGGTCCTGGCGCTTGCAACGCACGATGCCGCCGTCTTCGTGGGTGTCACGCAGCTCACATTCGTCGAGGACGAAAAAGTCATCGGCCGGTTTCTGGGTGGTGACCCAGTCGGTCATGATCGCGATTGGTGCGGTTTTCACGGTGAGCGGACGTACTGGCAACGTGCCGATCACTTCACGCAGGGTGGAGAGCAGGTCTTCGGCGCGTTTCGGGCTGGCCGAGTTGACCAGGATCAGGCCTTGTTTCGGCGCAATGGCGGCGAAGGTCGACGAGCGACGGATAAATGCGCGGGGCAGGAAGGCCTGGATGATTTCATCCTTGATCTGATCGCGTTCCTTCTTATAGACCTTGCGCATCTGCTCGGCCTCGATCTCTTCAACTTTCTCTTTAAGCGCGTCACGCACTACGCTGCCCGGCAGGATGCGTTCTTCCTTGCGCGCGGCAATCAGCAGGAAATCTCCGCTGACGTGAACCAGGGGAGCGTCTTCACCTTTACCAAAAGGCGCGACGAAACCGTAAGTGGTCAACTCCTGGCTTGCACAAGGGCGCGCCAGTTTGGTGGCCATTGCAGTTTCCAACGCCTCGGCATCAACAGGCAGATCTTGGGTCAGGCGATAGATAAGCAGGTTCTTGAACCACATGGGGTGAGTCTCTCCTTTATACAAAGGGGGGCATTATTCTCTTGATAGCGCCCCAGGCCAACCCTGCCTAAGCTATTGGAAGGCCTCAAAAAAAAGATTTAAGAAAGTGCTTGCCAGACCATAGGTCGCTCCGTAGAATGCGCGCCACACCGAGACGAAGGGTGATTAGCTCAGCTGGGAGAGCATCTGCCTTACAAGCAGAGGGTCGGCGGTTCGATCCCGTCATCACCCACCATTCGCTTCATGTGTTACGCGCAGCGGTAGTTCAGTCGGTTAGAATACCGGCCTGTCACGCCGGGGGTCGCGGGTTCGAGTCCCGTCCGCTGCGCCATATTCGGTAACCTGGAATGCTGAACGCCAGGTCACCACAGAAAGCCCGCTCATTGAGCGGGTTTTTTTTGCCCGAAATATGGCAAAAAATCGTGCGGTGAACTTTTTTTAAATAAATTGCATTTAAATCAAGACATTACGATTTTTTGGTGTATGATGCGCCCACACCGAAACGAAGGGTGATTAGCTCAGCTGGGAGAGCATCTGCCTTACAAGCAGAGGGTCGGCGGTTCGATCCCGTCATCACCCACCATTCGCTTCATGTGTTACGCGCAGCGGTAGTTCAGTCGGTTAGAATACCGGCCTGTCACGCCGGGGGTCGCGGGTTCGAGTCCCGTCCGCTGCGCCATATTCGGTAACCTGGAACACTGAACGCCAGGTCACCACAAGAAGCCCGCTCAATGAGCGGGCTTTTTTTTGCCTGCGATTTATACCGTTGGTTTTTTCTTGCGTGGCTGGCGGCGCGTCGCCATGTGATCAAAGAAAAAAGAGGCGGTACCGAACACGGCGATCAAGGTCAGTAAGAGCATGCCAAGGGTCGAGCTTTCCACGGTTATTTCCGACGTGACGGGGTAAGCCTTCACCGTAGAGGTGGGACGCAAACAGCTCAATAGACCCGACGCATTCTTTACGGCGTCGGGCCCATTGGTACGCACTTTTTACGGCGCGTTCCGGCTGTGACGATAGTCGCTGACGGCCTCATACACCGCCTTGCGCAAGCGGTTGATGCCGCCGATAGGGCGGTGCTCCGCCACGCCAAACCAGGGGTTGAATGACTGGTTGTCACAGGCCAGGTTCAGCTCAGGCGTATCGAAATCCTGGGCCGGGATCCGCACCTTGGCCACGCTTTCGTACGGCGCGTCGCTTTCCTTCCATTCGATGCTCGTGTCTTCGATCGGCATGAATTTCTGCGGGTTCTGCCGCTGGATCTGCAACACGAAACAGGCCGGCACGCGGTCGGTGGACAATTGCTGGCTCAGGGCGCTGCGCAGGAAGTTCGGCAGGTCCTGGTTCTGCTTGGGCAGCGCGTATTCGGGGCAGCTTTGCGGGTCGGGTGCGACGCGGAACTTGGCGTTGGCCGCGCCGAACTTGTAGGGCGATACGGAAAAGTACGTGGTCTGCGTCGGGCTGGCCGGTGCGGGCGCCAGGGTTGCCAGGGCGATAAACAGATGGCGCACTTGCCAACTGCGCGGGTCGGCCTTGGGGAAGAACGCCAGGACTTTCTTGCCATCGGCCTGGGCACCGATGTTCTGCGCGTATTCCGCCACATCGCTGACGAAGAAGTTCGGATGGCTGAACATCACGAAGTCCTGTTCGGCACGGGTTTGCTGGTCGGCGAGCAACTGTTTGCCCGGCACACCAAGCAGCTTGATCGCCATGCCACGGGCATCACGAATGCTGTCGAACTGCGGGTAGGCGTTGCCGTTCGACAGCCGCATCAGCGCCTGCCAGGTCTTGCCCGGTTCGGCGAACACCCCCTGGCGCAACGCCGGGTCGAGGTCGGCGAGCACGCTGACTTCGGCCTTCACGCAACCGTGGGCCTTGGCGTGGGCATCACGCAGGTAGCGCGTGCCTTCGCGGTGCTGGTCGACGATGCGCACGGCGGTCTGGATGATGCCCTGGGTCATTGCCGCTTCACCCGGCGGGATCTGCTCATTGGGCGACACCGGTCCGCTGTGCTGCCAGGCGTACCAGGCGGTAGCGGCCAGCCAGCCGAGCAAGCCCAGGCCCATCAGCCACAGCAAGCTCTTGCCGAGGAATCTACCCATGCGCAGCCACAGGCGGGCGAGCAGGGACGGTTGGTCGTATCGAGATCGGATCATCATGGCAGTTGTTGCTCCAGCGGGCCGCCCAGCACTTTGAGGTATTCCAGCAGCGCCCAGCGTTCCTGCGGCAGCAGGCCGCGGCCGATGACGCCGTTGCCACGAGCGCCGGCCCGGAATTCGTGGCCGCTGTTGTGGTTGCCGGTGATTTTGGTATCGAAGACAAAGGCATTCTTGAACGCCGTGGTCTCAAAGCCGAGATGGCGCGGGTCGTAATTGAAGGTGCCTTTATAGAAGGTGGTGCTGCGCTCGTCCTGGGGCGAAAGCAGTTGGTAGATTGTCGGCACCGAACCGTTATGCAAAAACGGCGGCGTGGCCCACACGCCGGCCAGTGGGCGTGCCTTGTAGGCGCGCAGCTCGCGCACGCCAATCGGCAGGCCGTAGCCATCCATGCGCGGGCGCTCGGCCGGGGTGACACCGGCGGCGCGGTAGGCGTGGTCTTCGACAAAGGCAGTGACATAGGCCAGGCCCTTGGCCACAGACATACTTTTCGGGTCCAGGGGCTCGGTCGGTGTCGGGTGCAATTGGACATTCAGCTTGGCCAACTCCGCCGGGTCCCATTGCAGGGCGCTGAGGTCGTAGCGCTGGTCGGCGATATTGCTGGCAGTGCCGGGGTCGGTGCCGATGTAGTCCACCGGCAGCATTTTCAGGGTTTGCACCGGGCGACCACCTTCCTGGCTGACAGTGGGCACGTGGCAGCCGGCGCAGTTCTCGGCGAACAGCGCTCGGCCTTGGGCGGCGAGCGGCTTGTCGACGGCGCCGAACAACTCCTCGGGCCAGGTAGGCGGTTTGAGGCGTTGCAGGGTTTCTTCGATCAGGTTGAGGTCGCGCACGCGTACGCTGGACGGATAACGTGCATCGCCTTGAAGGGGCTGGCCCGCGCCATCGAAAAACGTCAGGGTCGCACCCACGCCGAGGGCTTCGCCGATATTGCGTGCCATAGGCTGCTGGGCCGAGCCGTTCCATTGCACCCAGTCGAAGGTCCAGATGTCCCACAGTTGCGGGTAGTCCACCGGTGCGTTGGCGACGCGATAATTTTCCGGGGAAATGGCATCGCCAAAGCTGGCGTTGGCGATGCGGCCAAACGCATCGGTACGCCCTGGGCCTTCTTCGGTGGGGTAAAGGCCACGGTGGGTGTCGTTCCAGGCGACCTTGAGGAATTGGTTCAGCGACTGCTTGAAGTCCTGGCGCAGCTGGCTGTGCTCGGCCTCGTAGCGATCGCCCAGCACTTGGCGGGCGAAGCGCTCAAATTTCCATGGGTTGTAATAGGTCGCGGCCAGGCTGGCGACCAGGGCCTGGCCGAAGCTGCCGCCGCGCAAGGTGGGCACGCTGGATGGCAGCACATGTTGCGCCGAGCCGCCGTCGATCCGCAGAGCCTGGCCCTTGAAGTGCAATTCGCCGGTGTGGCAGGCGGCGCAGGTGATATCCAGGTACTCAACGTTGCTGCCAGCGTTTTTATGGCGGGCAAACCCTACGGGCAGGTTGCCGGGGTTTTGTGTGGTGGGCACTTGCTTGGGATCCACCAGGAAGCCGAAGCGCGCCAGGTATTGCGGCGTGGCAAAGCGTTCCTCGGCGAACGGCAGCTCCAGGGCGGTGAACCAGTCGTAATGCAGGCCTTTTACCTGGGTGCCCTGGGGCGTGAAGTAATAGGTCTGGCGGTCGGCGGCACTCCACTGGTCCTGGTAGTGCACCTGCTCCACAGGCACGTAGTCCGGTAGCTTGGGGTTGACGGTGTAATAGATCACCACGGCCAGCAACAGGACCAGAAGGGTGAATATCAGGAGTAAAACACGGGAAAAAATGCGCAAGATAACTATCCTTGTCGAGTTGTCGCGTTGTTATGCCACTACGGCACAAGTGCGGCAAGTGGCCATGAGCCCGTTGGCAGGCGGTCCCGCGATCCTTCGCGGGTGCTCATCATGAATGAAAATGCTTTTAAACACGTGAACTTATCGGAAGTTTCCTGCTCACATGCCGGTAGCCATTGGTCGTGGCCGCCTGATAAGCTCGCGACTTTATTCGAATGCCCTATTGGCGCATGAACAAGGAAATAGCATGAAACAGCATCGGTTGGCGGCGGCGGTGGCCCTGGTTAGCCTGGTACTTGCGGGTTGTGATTCGCAGACCAGCGTAGAGCTGAAAACCCCGGCGCAGAAAGCTTCCTACGGCATCGGCCTGAACATGGGCAAAAGCCTTGCTCAAGAAGGCATGGATGACCTGGATTCCAAAGCAGTAGCCCAGGGCATCGAAGATGCCGTCGGCAAGAAAGAGCAGAAGCTCAAAGACGACGAACTGGTAGAGGCGTTCGCCGCACTGCAAAAGCGTGCTGAAGAACGCATGACCAAAATGAGCGAAGAGTCGGCTACCGCCGGCAAGAAATTCCTCGAAGACAACGCCAAGAAAGACGGAGTCGTTACCACCGCTTCCGGTCTGCAGTACAAGATCACCAAGAAAGCCGATGGCGCCCAGCCTAAGCCGACTGACGTGGTGACTGTTCACTACACCGGTAAACTCACCAACGGCACCACTTTTGACAGCTCCGTGGATCGCGGTAGCCCGATTGACCTGCCGGTCAGCGGTGTGATCCCGGGTTGGGTCGAAGGCCTGCAACTGATGCACGTCGGCGAGAAGGTCGAGTTGTACATCCCATCCGACCTGGCCTACGGCGCTCAGAGCCCGAGCCCGGCGATTCCAGCCAACTCCGTGCTGGTTTTCGACCTGGAACTGCTGGCCATCAAGGACCCAGCCAAGGCTGAAGCCCCTGACGCACCAGCCGCCAAGAAGTAACAGGCGCCTGAACACACAACGCCCCGTCTCGACGGGGCGTTGTTGTATCTGAAGCTTGCACATTGCGGTTCGGGCAAATCCAAACGAACGTCCCTGGGCGGTAACAGTCTGATATAAGACTGACGCACGACTAGCCGCACGCAATCGCCAAGTCAATGAAATCTTGGGTTTTTTTGATGTGCGCAAAAAACGCCCGATCTGACTGCAGGCCTTGTAAACCGTGGCTTTCAGCCAGTAAAACAGGCTCTGTTCACAAGGTTATCCACAATTTGTGTGGATAACCTTTCTGTTTGATGGAACTGGAGTGACAGATGAAACCACCCTTCAATTTCACCCGCTTCCTGCCCATGGCTGCACGCTTGCTGGGCCGTGGGCGTCTGCCGACCCTGCTGTTCGCGGTCGCCGCCAAGGGGTCGAGCCAAGGCAATCGCCTGGGCAAGCTCAAGGACGATTTCAAGTTGCTCCAATCTCTGTGTCTGGCCTACTGGCGGGGCGAGTATCGAGCCATCAGCCCCAAAGCGCTGATCTCGGTGGTGGCGGGGCTGATGTATTTTCTGAGCCCGATTGACGCGATCCCGGACTTTATCCCGATGTTCGGCATGCTCGATGACATCGCCGTACTTGCGTGGGTCATGAAGGCCCTGGAGGGCGAACTGAGCGCTTTTCGCGCCTGGCGTGACGCGCAGCGCCCGGAAAAACTTGCAGTGGTTGAGCGCCTGCCTGCGACGCCCGCGTTGCTGGCCAAGGAAAACCCGCAAAAAAACGGATGAGGTGGCTATCCCCTGCGACCTTTGTGGCTGTTAGGATTACACTCCTAAGGAAAGAACTTACTCAGTAAGTGCAGTTATCCTACGGGGCAGTCATGGATATTCAGATAATTTCACGCGATGGCGAACCGGAATACGCGGTGTTGCCATGGGATCAGTACCAGGCGCTGCTAAAAGCTGCCGGTCAGCAACAACCTTCACCGACTCCTCCTCCTACTGTCCAAGCCGCACCTGACCAGGACTTGCGTGCGCTCGCAGACCTACGCGGCTTGCGTGAAGCCAAGGGGCTGGCCATTGAAACCCTGGCCCGCACCGTGGGCATCAGCCCGTCGTATCTCGGATTGATCGAAAGTGGTGAACGCCAGCCGGATGCCGCGATCCGCCGCAGCCTGGCTTGGGAATTGGGCGTTGCAGGTTGGAGGGATGAATCTTGAGCCTACGTATCAGTCGTCAACACTGGGATGGGTTGCTTAACGAACTGGACCAGGCGCGCCGCCAGCGCCATCTGTTGACCTACCGCGCGCTGCTGGAGCGCCTGCAATTTCCGACGCCGGCGATGCAAACCCTGGCCGCAGCCCTGGAGCATCTGGCCGCGTTGGACGCCAAGGCCGAGCAACCGCTGCGCAGCTCCCTGGTGATCAGCCAGGGCGCCAGCCGCCTGCCGCGTACCGGTTTCTTTGAGTGCGTGGAGCGCCTTGGGCGCTTCAGCGGACCCTCCGATGGCGTGGCCGCTGCGTCCTGGCACGCCTCTGAAGTGGTGCGGGTGTTTGAATACGAGTACCCGGAGTCTGCCGAGGCTTAGAGCGCCTGGGGCAGCACGTCCATGCTGTCGATCACATGGATGCTGTAACCGGCCACATCCTTGGCATGGTGCTTGGCCTGCGACGCCAATTCCGCCAACTGGCTGGCATCGAGTTGTCCACAGGCCTGTGGATACAAATGCACCACCCCAATCGACAACGACAGCAGCGCAAACTCCTGGCGCACGCCCTGACGGTTCAGTGCCACGAAACAACCGGCGTCCAGATGCTCCGCGCGGTAGAAACGCCGGCATTGGGTGTGGAAGTCATCCAGCAACTGGTTGAGCCGCTTGCGCCAGTCCTGTGGCCCGAGCACCAGCAAAAAGTCATCGCCGCCGATATGCCCGACAAAGTCGCGGCTCGGGTCGACCCGGTCGTTCAGGCACTGCGCCAGGCACAGCAACACCTCGTCCCCACGGCCATAGCCGTAGATGTCATTGAACGGTTTGAAGCTGTCGATATCCACGTAACAGATCACTGATTCACGCTGTTGCTGCAACAGCCGCGTGAGGCACTGCTGGATCGGTACGTTGCCGGGCAGCAGGGTCAGCGGGTTGGCGTAGCGGGCCTGCTGGATCTTCAGTTCGGTGATCAACTTGAGCACATCGATCACCCGACCCAGGCCCAGGTAATCGGCATTGAGCGTGATGATGAAGTCTTCTTCGATGCGTTGCCGTGCGCGGCTGGTCAGCAAACGGCTGACCTGCTGCAGTGACTGGCTCAGCTCAACCGCCAGAAAATCGGTGCTCATCAAGCGGCTGATGGGTTTGCGGGCGAAGAGATCGGTGGCAAACGGCTTGAGCAGCGCGTCGGATAGCGAATGCCGGTGGACGATACCCACGGGGTGTCCGCGCTCATCCAGCACCGCCAGGGAATTAAGGTTGGCCTGGCGGCGGAATGCCTCCAGCACCTTGGCCGTGGCGGTGTCCTGGTCCACCGCTGGTTGCTCGTTGAGGAGGGCGCTGAGGTCGCTGCCTTCATCGTTGAGCACCACCGTGGATTGGTCCGGTTTGGGCAGCATCAGCCGTGCTTCCTGCGGCGGTTGTTCTTGTGGGCGGCAGAGCAGGTAACCCTGGACCAGATCGACACCCATCTCCGTTAACACCGCCAGTTCTTCCGGCAGTTCGATACCTTCGGCGATGACTTGGGCACGGGACGCCCTGGCGATTTGCAGGATCGAGCCGACAAACTCGCGCTTGAGCGCATCCTGGTGGATACCGTCGATAAAGTGCCGGTCGATCTTCACGTAGTCCGGGCGCAGCTCCGACCACAAGCGCAGGCTGGAATAGCCGGCACCCAGATCATCCAGAGCGATTGAAAAGCCCATGTTGCGGTAATGGTGCAGGGCGGTTTGCAGTAGGTCGAAATCGTCGGTGGGGGTTTGCTCGGTGAGTTCGATCACCACTTGGCTCGGCGCAATACCGAAGTCGCGCAGCAGTTGCAGGGTGCGTCCCGGTTGGTGCGCCGTTTCCATCAAGGATTCTGGCGAGATATTCAGGAACAGCTTGCCCGGCAGCTTTTGATCACTGAAGCGGCGGCATGCGCTTTCGCGGCAGGCCATTTCCAATTCGCTGAGGCGCCCGGCCTGGCCGGCCACCGAGAACAGGGCGACGGGGGAGTGCAGCGGGCTGTTGGACGGCCCGCGGCTAAGGGCTTCGTAGCCGAGGATGCGCCGTTCAGACAGGCAGATGATCGGTTGGAACAGGCTGTGCAAACTGCGTTGAGCCAGGATAGAGCCCAATGCATTCAGCTGTTCGGTCATGGTCATGGCGATCTCGATCGAAAAAAAAGGACCGCAGGCGATGAGCCTGCGGTCCTTCATTTCACGACAGAATGATGTCTATATGATGACACTCCGGAGAGCGATCACATTAAATCGCCATCATTTACTGCTTGGCCACCTGTTTGGTGATTTTCAGGTAGTCCAGCAGGATCCGGCCTGTCTCGGCCAGGTAAGCGTCGTCTTCCGGTTTGGTTTTATCCGCTTCGGTCGGCAGCGCGTCTTCGTCTTCTTTCTTCAGCTCCTTGAGTGGTTCTTCGCCCTTGGCCTTGCGGCGGACGTTTTCCAGCACAAGTTGCTTGTTTTCGATATCGCTGTGCTGCGCGCGACGGTCCACTTCGTTGAGGCTGACGGTTTTTTCTTCCATCAACTTCTTGGCCAGGGCCAGCTTGTCGCGGATAAACACGAACTCGGCATCCTTGGCGGAGCGGGTGTCGTGGTCAGCCTTCAACTGCGTGAGGAACGGCTTGAATGGATCCGAAGCAGGCTTGATCGCAGGACGGATGGTGTCCCACGGCATGGCTTCCGGCAGGGCGCTTTCGCCGATTTCCTTGGTGTCGATGATCGACGGGAAATCGATGTCCGGCAGTACGCCCTGGTGCTGGGTGCTCTGCCCGGAAACCCGGTAGAACTTGGCCAGCGTCAGCTTGAGTTCGCCATGGTTCAGCGGCTGGATCGTCTGCACGGTGCCTTTGCCGAAGGTCTGGCCGCCGATGATCAGCGCACGGTGATAGTCCTGCATGGCGCCGGCGAAAATCTCCGAAGCCGAGGCCGAGAGGCGGTTGACCAGCAACGCCATCGGACCTTTGTAGAAGGCGCCCGGGTTCTCGTCTTCGAGCACGTCGACACGGCCGTCAGCATTGCGCACCAACACGGTCGGACCTTTGTCGATGAACAGACTGGTCAGCTCGGTGGCTTCCTGCAGGGAACCGCCGCCGTTGTTGCGCAGGTCGATAACCACGCCGTCGACTTTTTCTTTCTGCAGTTCCGTGAGGATTTTCTTCACGTCGCGGGTGGTGGACTTGTAGTCCGGATCGCCAGCTCGGAAGGCTTTGAAGTCGAGGTAGAAGGCCGGGATTTCGATGACGCCCAGTTTGTAGTCCTTGCCATCCTGCTTGAGGTTGAGGACTTTCTTCTGCACGGCCTGGTCTTCGAGTTTCACCGCTTCACGGGTGATGGACACGATCTTGCTGGTCTGGTCGTTTGGCGCATTGGTGTGCGGAATCACTTCCAGGCGCACCACGCTGCCTTTCGGCCCGCGGATCAGCTTGACCACTTCGTCCAGGCGCCAGCCGACCACATCGACCATCTCTTTGTCGGCCTGGGCCACACCGATGATCTTGTCCGCCGGAGCGACCTGCTTGGTCTTGTCTGCCGGACCGGCCGGCACCAGACGCACGATCTTCACTTGGTCATTGTCGCTTTGCAGGACGGCACCGATGCCTTCCAACGACAGACTCATATTGATATCGAAATTTTCCGCGTTATCTGGCGACAGATAATTGGTGTGCGGGTCGTAGGACATTGCGAAGGTGTTGATGTAGGCCTGGAAGATATCTTCGGCACGGGTCTGGTCCAGACGCGCCAGTTGATTCTTGTAGCGCTTGGTCAACAGCTCCTGAATGGCCTTGGGGTCTTTGCCGGCGATCTTCAGGCGCAGCACTTCGTCCTTGACGCGTTTGCGCCACAGGTCGTCGAGGGCGGCGGTGCTGGTCAGCCAAGGCGCGTCCTTACGGTCCACCAGAAGGGTTTCCTTCTGGGTGAAGTCGAGTTTGTCGGTACCTTTGTTCAGCTCAGCCAAGGCGAAGTCCAGACGCGCTTTGACGCGGTCCAGGTAACGCTTGTAGATGGTGAAGCCGGGCTGCAGGTCGCCGCTCTTGAGGAAGTCGTCGAACTGCATCTTCCACTTGTCGAACTCAGCGATATCGCTGGCCAGGAAGTAGCTGCGCGACGGATCCAGCAGCTTGAGGTAGCTGTCGTAGATGATCACCGAGCGAGCGTCGTCCAGCGGCGGCTTGCTGTAGTGATGGCGCTTGAGCAACTCGACCACGTTAAGGCTGGCAATCACCTCGTCGCGATCCGGTTGAAGGTTGTCCCAGCTGTTGGCTGCGAACGTATTGGTCGACATCGACGTGAAGCCGAGACCAATGAAAAGAGCGAGGGCGGTGCTGGGGAACAGATGCTTCATGCTGATTCGACGCGGGGGCAATTGATAACGCATATTAGGCCGTCTTTGAAGTTGCCGGTTCCATAGGGGCCGGTCGCATAATGCAAAAAGCCCGGCGCTACTGCTACGGGCTCAGTCCAGACTCACTATGGAGGCACTGTGAAAGCATTGCAAGGCGTTGAAGGTCATGTGGAGTGGTTGGACGAACCAAGTCCTACATGTGACGTAGGCCAAGTTCGCATTCGCGTGGCGGCTGCGGGTCTTAATCGCGCCGATTTATTACAGCGTGCCGGACTCTATCCGCCGCCGCCTGGCGCCAGCGCTGTGCTGGGCCTGGAATGTTCCGGCGTGATCAGCGAAGTGGGGCCAGGTTCTTCGTGGCAAGTGGGTGATCGCGTCTGTGCCCTGCTCGCCGGGGGTGGCATGGCCGAAGAAGTGGTGGTGGATGCGCGCCACGTGCTACCGGTGCCGGAAGGTTTGTCGTTGATTGAAGCGGCGGCCTTGCCCGAGGTGTACAGCACCGCCTGGCTCAATCTGTTCCAGCTGGCAGGCCTCAAGCCCGGCGAGAAAGTGCTGCTGCATGCCGGTGCCAGTGGCGTGGGCTCGGCGGCCATCCAGCTGTGCAAGGCGTTTGGCAGCCCGTGCTGGGTCAGCGTTGGCTCGGCGGAGCGCCTGGCTTATTGCGAGGAACTGGGCGCCCAGGGCGGCGTGGTCCGTACCGACGGGATCGAAGGGCTGCGCGACTTCGGGCCGTTCGATGTGATCCTCGACCCGGTGGGTGGCAACTATGCGGCGCTGGACCTCAAGCTGCTGGCGCTGGATGGACGCTGGGTGTTGATCGGTTTGATGGGCGGCCGCGAGGCGCAGATCGATTTGGCGCAGGTGCTGGGCAAGCGGGTGCAACTGCTCGGATCGACCTTGCGCAGCCGCAGTGATCAGTTCAAGGCTGACCTGTTCAGTGATCTGAGCCAGCATGTGTGGCCACTGTTTGGTGACGGGCGACTGAGCCCGCAATTGGCCAAGACGTACCCGATCAAGGATGCCGAGGCCGCGTTTGCCGAGTTGGCGACTAACCAGATCGCCGGGAAACTGGTGCTGGTAATTGACGAAAGCCTGGCCTGATCCCGGATTGGAATAGGGTCAATGTAGGAGGGGGCTTGCCCCCGATGACGGTGTTTCAGTGAAGAATGTTTCATCTGACGAACCGCGATCGGGGGAAAGCCCCCTCCCACATTTGGATCTCAGTTGAGTCAGACCCAATGGTGGATCGGCCAACCTGCCTTTTCAGCATGCTCGCGCAACACCGGGTCCGGATTCACCACCTGCGGGTGGTCCACCTTGAGCAGCAACGGTAGATCATTGCGCGAATCCGAATAAAAATAGGCCCCCTCCAGCGTTTCACCTTCCTGCTCCAACCACTCCAGCAACCGCGTGATCTTGCCTTCGCGATAGGTCAATACACCGACGGTATGGCCGCTGTACACGCCATGGCTGACGTCCAGCTCAATGCCCAGTACCTCATCGATACCGATGCGCGCGGCAATCGGTTTCACCAGATGGGTGCCCGATGCCGAGATCACCAGAATCCGGTCGCCGTTGGCTCGGTGCCTGGCGATGGTCTTGGTGGCGTCGCTGTAGATCAACGGTTCAATCACGTCCTCCACCCACGGCCCGACCAGGTGATCAATCTCTTCCTGGGTACGGCCGATCATCGGCTCCAGGCTGAAGTCCATGAAGTCCTCCATGCGCAGCTTGCCCTGGCTGTAGGCCTCCATCAGTTCATTGTTCTTGCGCATGAACGACTCCGGGTCGACCCAGCCCAGGCGGCCCATCTGCTCGCTCCACAAGGTGGCGCAGTCGCCGTGGATCAAGGTCTCGTCCAGATCAAAAATTACCAATGCCATCCGTCACGCTCTCTTTGTAAATCGTTGCATCAGGCTACTTCACACAGCGCACTGGGGTCGATGGAAAGTGCCAGGCGCTGGCCGTCCGGGTGCAAATCGTCGGCCGAGCGGTTGAGCACGTCCACCACCAATTCCACGCCACGGGCTTCGATGCGGTAGCGGATGACGTTGCCCAGCAGGCTGTGGCTGCGCACCAGTGCATCCAGCTCGCCGCTGCGGCTCAGCTCGATGGCCTCGGGGCGAATTGCGATGCGCCCGCTGATCGGGCGTTGCAGCAACTGACTGGCCTTATCGGCATCCAGCAGGTTGTAGTTGCCGATAAAACCGGCGGCGAACACGTCGATCGGCGCCGTATAGAGGGTCTCGGCATCGCCGCTCTGCACAATCTTGCCCTGGTTCATCAGGAAGATGCGGTCGGACATGGTCAGGGCTTCTTCCTGGTCATGGGTCACGAAAATCGTGGTCAGCCCCAGCTCGCGCTGGATCTGACGGATCTGCTCACGCAGGTGCTTGCGAATCCGTGCGTCCAGCGCCGACAGCGGTTCGTCCAGCAGCAACAGGCGCGGGCGTGTGACCAGCGAACGGGCAAGGGCCACGCGCTGGCACTGGCCGCCCGACATCTGGTGCGGGTAACGCCCGGCCAGGTCCTTGAGCTCCACCAGTTGCAGGACTTCCTGCACGCGCTTGTGGCTGTCGTCGGCGTTGACCTTTTGCATGCGCAGGCCGAAGGCGACGTTCTGTTCCACGGTCATGTTGGGGAACAGCGCATAGCTCTGGAACACCATGCCGATGTTTCTTTTCTGCGGGCTCAGCGGGACGATGTCCTGGCCATCGAGCAGAATTTTCCCACTGTCCACCGAGGTCAGGCCGGCGATGCAGCGCAACAGGGTCGACTTGCCGCACCCGGACGGACCGAGCAGTGTGACGAACTCGCCCTTGGCAATTTCGCAGTTGATATCACTGAACACCGGGGTGCCGGCGTAGCCCTTTTGCAAATGTTGGACGCTGACGAAGCTCATTGGCTTTTGTCCTTGTTCAAGGTATTGGCGGCCCAGGTCAGCACCAGCACAAAGAAGAAATAGGAAATCACGACGGCACTGGTGAAGTGGCCGCTGCTGTTGCGCATGTTGTTGAGGTAGACCTGCAGGGTTTCGTAGCGGGTGCCCACCAGGATGTTGGCGAACACGAACTCACCGAACAGGAACGAGAACGACAGCAACAGCGCCACCATCAGACCTTTACGCAAGTTGGGCAGGACCACGAAGATTGCCGCCTGCCAAGTGCTGGCACCCAGCAGTTGCGAGGCGTCCATCAGGTCGCGCAGGTTGATGGCTTGCAGGTTGTTGGTGATTGCCCGGTACATGAACGGCAGCGCCACGGTGAAGTAGCAGCCGATCAGAATCCACGGCGTGCCGACCATCGCCAACGGCCCGGAACCGTAGAGCTGCAGCAGGCCCACCGATGACACCACCGGCGGCACCGCGAAGGGCAGCAGGATCAGGATGTTCATCAACGCGTCGAGCTTGGGAAAGTGGTAATGCACCACGAACAGCAACGGCAGGATCAGCACCACCGACAGGATCAACGCGCCGACGCACACCAGCAACGATTGACCGAAGGCCATCAGAAAGCGCGGGTCGCTCCACAACTGCACGTACCACTTCACAGTGAAGCCAGCCGGCAGGATGGTCGCCGACCAGCTGCTGGCGATGGAGTAGACAAAGGTGCCCACCAGCGGCAACACCAGGATCGCAAACAGCAGGTACACCACTACACGGTGGTAGAGGGAGGCCGGGCCGGCTTCAGCGCGAGACATGGTAGCTCCTCTTGAGCAGCAGTTGATGGACCACCGTGACCAGGGTCATCAGCGCCACCAGCACCACGGCCAGGGCGCTGGCCATGTTCGGATCCAGGGACACATCGCCGGAAACCAGCCCTGCGATACGGATCGGCAGCACGTTGAAATTGCCGGTAGTCAAGGCGTAGACCGTGGCGTAGGCGCCCAGGGCATTGGCCAGCAGGATCACGAAGGTGCCCAGCAGCGCAGGCGTCAGCACCGGCAACCCGATATGCCGCCAGAACTGCCAGCCATTCGCACCGAGCAAGGCCGCCGACTCGCGCCAGTCTTCACGCAGCGCATCGAAGGCCGGGTACAGCAACAGCACGCCGAGGGGGATCTGGAAGTAGGTGTAGAGGATGATCAGCCCGGTCTTGGAATACAGGTTGAAGTCCTGAATGATCCCGGCCTGCTTGAGCATGAGCGTGATGCTGCCGTTGAACCCGAGCAAAATGATGAACGCGAACGCCAGGGGCACGCCGGCAAAGTTGCTGGTCATGTTGGCAAAGGCGGTGACGAAATTGCGCAGTGGCCCGTCGACGCGGCGTAGCGAATAACTGCCGAGGGTGGCGATCACGATGCCGAAAATGCTGGAGTAGAAACTGATCTCCAGGCTGAACTGGATCGCTTGCCGGTAGAACTTCGAGCTGAAGATGCGGGTGAAGTTTTCCAGGCCCCAGCCGGCTTCTTCGGTCTGCAAACTGTTGATCAGTACCCACACCAGCGGGGCGATCTCGAACACGATAAAGAACAGTGCGAAGGGCACCAGGCATAGCAGGGCCAGCCATTTGCCTCGGCTCATTTCAACAGCTCCCGGCATACAGGTTTGTCGTGGGGCACGCCCAGCAGTTCGCAGACGGTGCCGCACAGGTCGGTCTGTTTCGGCGTAGCGTTGGCGTCCAGGCTGAAGGCGTCGCCAAGGACGAACAGCGGCACTTGCCGTTCTTCCGGCAGCAGGCCGTTGTGGGAGCGGTCGTTGTTCATGCCGTGGTCGGCGGTTACCAGTACCTGGTAGCCGGCGTCGATCCAGCCTTGCAGGTAATCAGCCAGGATGATGTCGGCCGAGCGCGCACTGTTGCGGTATTGCGCGCTGTCGAGGCCGTGCTTGTGGCCGGCGTCGTCGATGTTCATCGGGTGCACCAGCAGGAAGTCCGGCGAATGCTTGAGTCGCAGGCTTTCGGCGTCGGCGAACAGGTGGGAATCGGGGTAATGGTCATTCCAGTAGAAATGTCCGTGCTGGATCGCCAGCGCCTTGTCGTCGGTGTGACGATCGCGGGCCGCGAGAAAGGGCGTGCGGTTATACAACTCGCTGACCCAATGGTAAGCCGCCGCCGCGGTGGTCAGGCCGGCGTCGGTGGCGTAATGGAAAATGCTGCGCTGGTTCGACAGGCGCGCGACCTGGTTGTGCACGATGCCGCTCTGGATCGGTGGCACGCCGGTGAGGATGCATTCATACAGTGGGCGGGACAGCGAGGGCAGTTCACATTCCAGCGTGTAGAGGGCTGCGCGTCCTGCGCCGACATAGGCCTGCAAGTGCCCCATGGCGTGCCTCGCGACCTCGAAGTTGAGGCCATCGAGCACGACAAGGATGACTTTGTGCTTCATGGGGGGGAGACGCTCCGCAACAATAGACTTGACTCCATTTCCTGGAGGAACGAGGTCAAAACTGTGGGAGGGGGCAAGCCCCTCCCACATTGGATCTCCACAGTGTCTCTAATGTGGGTGATCGGCTTACTTCATCTCTACGATGACCTGCTCGTTCCACAGTTGCGGCAGCTTCTTGGAAGTTGCTTCCCAGGCATCGGCATCCTTGATCGGTTGCGGGTTGGCCTTGGTGTACTGTTCGCCCGGGATCAGGTTCTTGGCGATCTCGGCCGGCAGTTTCAGGTCGGTTTCCGCACGGATCGGCCGCGCATTGCCCTTGGCCAGGTTGAGTTGGCCGGCGTCGCTGAAAATGTACTCGCGGGTCAGCTTGGCGGCGTTCGGGTGCTTGGCGTATTTGTTGATGATGGTGGTGTAGCCGGATTTCACCGAGCCGTCCGAGGGGATCAGCACCACGTAATCATCCGGGTTGGCCATCTTGGCTTTGTAGCTCAGGCCGTTGAAGTCCCAGACGATGCCCACTTCGACTTCGCCTTTTTCCATGGTGGCGATGGTCGGGTTGGACAGGCCGAGTCGACCTTGCTGGGCGATCTTGGTGAAGAACTGCAGGCCTGGCGCGATGTTCTTTTCATCGCCTTTGTTGGCAATGGCGGCAGCCAGCACGGCGTTGGACGCCTGCGCCGCGGTGCTGACGTCACCCACAGATACTTTGTATTTGCCGGTTTGCAGGTCGGCCCAACTGGTGGGGACTTCGGAACCGTGCAGCAGCTTCTTGTTGACGATAAAAGCGATGGTGCCGGTGTAGGCCAGGGCCCAGTGACCATCCTTGTCTTTTGCCCAATCCGGCACCGAGGCCCAGGTGGACGGTTTGTACGGCTGGGTCACTTCCTGCTTCACCGCAATCGGGCCGAACGCGGCGCCGACGTCGCCGATATCGGCGCTGGCATTGTCTTTTTCGGCCTTGAACTTGGCGATTTCCTGCGCCGAGCTCATATCGGTGTCGATGTGCTTGAGGCCGTAGGTCTTGGCCAGGTCTTCCCAGGTGCCTTTCCAGTTGGCCCAGTCATCGGGCATGCCGACGCTGTTGACGGTGCCTTCCGCTTTCGCGGCGGCTTCGAGAGTTTTTAGATCGGTATCAGCGGCCATGGCGGCGGTGCACATGGCAATGGTCGAGCCTAACAGTGATGCCAGGAAAAGCTGTTTCATCCGAAGCTCCTTTGGGCGTTTTCAACGCTGCGTTTTTATGAACGTTTGCGGTGGTGTTGGTCTAGGTCAGAGCAATACCTGAGCCAATCTAGGCTCGATGGATGACAGTTTCATGTCGATGTCGTTTTTAACCTGTCGATGTCGCTCAGCACAGACTGAGCGTAGACCATGCCCAAGTGCCCGCAGGCTCGGGACTTGGCCGATGTATTGCAAGACATGCGGCATACACTTCAGGCGAGCTGTCATCTGTCGGTCATCTGCAATGCCTACGCTGGCACTCAGTCGCAAGGGCCCGGTTGCGCAGTGTTTTATGCACCTGAACGGTGCTGGTCTAGTCCAGAAAGGTAACGTTGATGCGTGATGAGGCAATCAAGGCGGTGACCTCCATCGGCCTGGCGCTGCAAGAGCAGATCGATCATGGACTTTTGCCGCCCGCCAGCAAACTGCCCGCCGAGCGTAAGCTCAGCGAGTTGTTTGGTACCACCCGGATCACCGTGCGGGAAGCCTTGTTACAACTGGAGGCCCAAGGGCAGATTTATCGTGAGGAGCGCCGTGGCTGGTTCGTGTCCCCGCCGCGATTGGCCTACAACCTGATGCAGCGCAGCCACTTTCACGCAATGGTCAACGATCAGGGCCGCGTGGCCTCCACCGAAGTGATTTCTGCGCGGCTGCAACCGGCGTCGGCGGCGGTGTGTGCGTGGTTGCAACTGCCGGCCTTGTCCAGCGTGATCCAGATCTGCCGGCACCGGCGGATCGATGGTCGTTTGGTGTTGTACGTGGAGCACTACCTGAACCCGCAGTATTTTCCGGGGATTCTTGAGTGTGACCTGAATCAGTCGATGACTGAGTTGTATGCGCGCAAGTACGACTTGCATTACGGGCGGGTGCGCTTCGAGATTGTGCCGACATCACTGCCGATCGAAGCCGCCGCCGCATTGCGCGTGTCGGTGGGTAGCCCGGGCTTGAGGATTGCCCGGGTCAACTATGACCAGCACCAGCGGTTGATCGACTGCGACCTGGAGTTCTGGCGGCATGATGCGATTCATGTGGGCGTGGATGTCATGAGCTCAGCGTCTTGATCACCTGATCCACATTGGTTTCCAACTCAGTCACCGGGTCGGCGCCGTCGACATTCAGCACCAGCAGCTTCGAGCCACCTGCCGTGATGGCGGCTTTCACCGCCTCACTCGGCTGGCGATGGTGCAGCACCACGGCCACGTCGTTGTCCTTCAACTGGGCACTGAGTGCCTGTAACGCCTCAGGCGTCCAATCGGCATCCGGCCGTGCATCGGTGCGAACCAGTTCCAGGTTCAGGCTACTGACCAGATACCCAAAGTGATCGCTCAAACTGACCACACTCAGGTTGTCCGCCTTGGCCAATCGGGCTTCGCTGTCGGCGGTGAGCTTGAGCAGGCGTTGCTTGAGCGCGGCCAGGTTGGCGTCGATCCTGGCCTTGGCGCTCGGTGCCAGACGGCTCAGGTCGGTCGATAGCACGTCGGCCATGCGCCCCAGATTGTTGCTCGATTGCCAGGGCTGGCTGTTCAGCCCATCGGCTACGCCAGGTTGCACGGCGATCCCCGGCAAACCGCCGTCCACCGGGCGAGCGGCATCGACTTCGACAATCCGGATGTTGCTGCGCCGTGCCACGGGGTACAGCGGATCATCGGCCCACAATGAGCGAAGGCCAATAGCGGCATCGGCGTCCTGGGCCAGCGCGCTCAGTGCGGGGGCGCCACGGCCGGTGAAGTACGACACCTGGCGCGAGCCTGGCAGGTTGGCCGGGGCCGCGCGCTCAAGCTGCACGTCGGTGCCCTTGAGCAGCACCTCGGCCAGGCCGTAAGTGATGGGCAGTGAGGCCAGCACCTTGACCGGTCTGGCGGCATGGGCAGCCGGTTTTACTGCCTCGGCGGCCATCAGCGGCAGGGCGATTAAACAGGCGATGGTCAAGGCCAGAGGTTGAAGAGCAGAGCGCATTATCCAAGGTTCCCTTTGAGGCTGGGCACGGTGCCGCGCGCGATGGCGGCAAGGGCGAAGGCGATACCGGCCATCAGGATGATCGCGGCACCGGAGGGGATCGGCAGGTCGAAGATGATCGGCAACAGGATCCCGCACAGGGTGCTGACGGTGGCGATCACTACCGAGATCCAGAAGAAGCCTTTGAGTGACTGGCTCAACAGGCGTGCGGCGGCGGCGGGAATCACCAGCAGGGCGCCGACCAGGATCGCGCCGATGACTTTGACTGCCGCGACGGTGATCAGCGTTACCAGGATCACGAACAGGTAGTCCAGGGTCTTCACCGCTACCCCGCGCACTGCCGCCAGTTGCGGGTTGAAACTGGCGAGCATGATGCGGTTGTACAGCGGCAACGCCAGGGCCATCACCAGCGAGCCGACAATCGCCAGCACCAGCAGGTCGTTACCGTTGACCGTCAACACCGAACCAAACAGCACGTTTTCCAGGATGTGCACGTTGATCTTGCCCGCCAGGATCAGCAGCAGGCTCGCGCCCAACGCCAGGGACACCGACAGGAATACGCCGATCAGGGTGTCCGGCGCCAGGCCGGTGCGGTTGCGCAGGTAATTGAGCAGGATGCCGAACAGCAGGCAGTAACCAAACAGGCTGCCGTAGGGACCGGTGTAGGGTTCGCCGAGCAGGATGCCCACGGCGACGCCGGTCAACGCGGCATGGCCAACTGCTTCGGAGAAAAACGCAAAGCGCTTGACCACCACCAGCGTGCCCAGGCCGCCGAGCACCGGGCCGATCAGCAAACCGGCGAGCAGGGCGTTGACCACAAAACCATAGGCCAATGCTTCGGGTAGATAACCGGATGAGGCCCAGCCCTGGACCATCAGGCGAAACGCTTCATAACTCATTGCGCCGGGCTCCGAGGGTGGGTGGAAAACAGGGTCAGCAGGCGGTCCGGGGTCAGTGCCTCTTTGGGGGTGGCATCAAACAGCACGCGGCGGTTCAGGCCGGTGACGCGGTCGGCCAGGCGGCCAACGGCTTCCAGGTCGTGCTCGATCCACAGCACGGTGATCCCGGCCAGGCGCCAGTCATTGAGCAGTCGCTCAAACACCTGGATACCGGCTTCATCGAGCGCCGACATCGGCTCATCCAGTACCAGCAACTGCGGCGCCGGAATCAGGCCCTGGGCCAGCAGCACGCGCTGGCGTTCACCGCCGGACAGCGCGCCCATGCGCCGCTTGCGTTTATCCTGCATGCCAACCCGTTCCAGGGCCTCGCCAATCGCAGCGGCGTAATGTTTGGACAAACCCAGAAACGCCGGGCGCCGCTGGCACATCGCGGCCATGAAGTCATCCACGGTCATCGGCAAGCCCCGGTCGAATTCCAGCGCCTGAGGCACATAGCCGATGGTGCCTGGCGTTGTCGGCCACGCCAGACTCAAGCGCCCTTGGTGCGGGGTTTGCCCCAGGAGAGTCTTGATCAGCGAGCTTTTGCCGCCGCCATTGGGGCCGACCAGCGCATGGATGCTGCCCGGTTGTACCTGAAAACTCACGCCGTCGAGGATCACGGTGCGGCCCAGGGTCAGTGACACGTTGTCGAAGTCGAGTGTCGGGCCGACGTTGGCGACCCTTAGCTGTTCTGCCGCCGTCATGTGCCCGACTCCTGAATCGCCCGGACCACAGTGTTGAGGTTGCCGGTCATCTCCACTTCGTACTTATCGGCGCTGTATTCGCCGTAGGAAATGTGTGAAAGCGGGTAGAGCTTGACCCCGGATTCACGCTGGATGGTGTCGACGTAGGTGGACGGGAAATCCATCTCCGAGAAGATCACTTTCACATCCAGGGCGCGCAGTTCGTCGATGGTCTTCTTCAGCTGGCTGGGGCTGGGCTCAATGCCGTGGGCGGGCTCGACCACGGCGGTGACTTCCAGGCCAAATTCACGCAGCAGGTAGTCGTAGGCCGCATGCACCGTGGCAACGCGCAGGTCCGGGTTGGGCGCGCTGGTCAATTTGGCGAGGGCGTCGGCGCGCATCTGGCGCAGGCGTTTGCCATAGGCACGGGCGTTCTGGGTGTAGGCCTTGGCGTTGTCCGGGTCGAGCTTGCCCAGCTCACGGGCGATGTTGTTGACCTGGGCAATCGAGGCGCTGATCGACAGGAAGGTGTGCGGGTTGACCACCTTGCCCGCACCGCGCGCGGCATTGCCGGTGGCGGCCAGCAATGGCACGTTGGCGTTGGCTTCGATCACCGTAATGTCCGGGCGCTCGCTGGTGGCGATCATGCGGTCGGCGAAGTCATCATGACCGACGCCATTGAGCACGATCACGTCCAGGGTGCCAATGCGCTTGATGTCTTCGGCACGCGGCTCGTAGGCATGGGGGTTGAAACCGGCGGGAATCAGCGGCACCACGTCGGCCTTGTCGCCGACGATATTGGCCACGTAGCTGTAATAAGGATGCAGGGTGATGCCGATACGCAGGCGTTTAGCCGCCTCGGCATTGGCCAGCGGGGCGAGCATCAGGCTCAGCAGACTGACCAGCAACAGGCGCAACAGGGGGGATGAAATAGACATGGGCAATCGGTCTTCTCGTTCAGTGACGGTGCTGGCGGGTAACGCCGGCGTCGAATTGCGCAACCACTTGCTGCCAGCCGGCTGCGATCAGCGCCTGGTCAGTGAGGTCGGAGGGGGCGGCCAGGTCGACGCGGCGATTGAGCCAGATGTCCGGCTCGGTGCCCTGAACGCGCATCAGCAGTGAACCGCTGGTGGTCGGCGCCTGGCTCAAGCCGAAGTAGGCCGCAGGCGCGAGTAACTGCCAGCGGTGATCGCCGCGGCTGACCGAACTGGCATCCTGGGCGAACGGCGCGAAGCCTTCTTCGGCCAATTGCTCAGGCGTCGGCAGGGCGCTTTGTTCCTGCTGCAGCAGGTGGATTTCATCCAGGGTCACCCGCAGGTCGGCGTAGATGCCTTGTTCGGCGGCGTTCAGGTCGCGGCGGGCGTCCAGTTGGTGGCTGGGTACGGCGGCGACTTCCTGGGATTCGCCGTGCAGCGCCACCACCGTGCCGGCCACCGCGAGGATGATCAGGCACAGCAGTAGAACATAGAGGGTTTCGTGACCAGCACCGGCGGGGCGTACAACCTGTGTCGTACTCATTGGGGCTGGATATCCGCTTGGTCGATTTCGACGACATGGCCGGGGCCTGCGTCAAACAGCACGTAGAACTCGGCGGATGGCTTTTTGAAGGTCAGGGTCGAGTCCTGGCCGAGCTTGCCCGGTACCAGGATGGTCTCGTCGTAGCCGATCACATCCAGGGTCACGCCGGGGGCGCCGCTGCCGTCGGAAAAACCGCCCTTGCACTGGATCTGCTCGCCGGGGATTTCCTTGCATTCGCACATCGGGTTGTGGGCCAGCGCCACGGTACTGAAACCCGCGCACAGCAACAGCGCAGCGCGGGACAGGTGCTTGATCATCATGGTTTGACTCCTTGCTTGTTCAGCCAGGCGATGGTGGCAGGCGAGGCCTGGCTCAGCGGGATGGAACCCTGGTGCATCGTGCCGTCCCAGCCTTCCATGGTGACCCACAGCTCGGCGTCGGCTGGCGTGCGTTCCGGGACAGGCAGGGCGGCGCCCATGCGGTACGGTGTGCCGAAAAAGATCACCCCGGCCGCCCGCAGGCTGCGTGGCTTGCCGATGCGCAGGTAAGTGGCCTTGACCTGGTCGGCGCAGGTGTCGCACAGGGCAGCGTTGAAGAATTTCATTGGGCCGGCCGGGTCCGGTCTGGGGCCTTCATTGCGGAATTCGGCAAGGGTCAGGCTCCAGGGGCCGACCTTCACCTCGCCGGCCACCCGCTCGCCGATACCTGTGTCACCGCGAAACAGCGCGGCGTCGGCAAAATACTTGGGCATGAAGCCCAGGGGCACCAGCAATAGCAGCACATTGATATGGAAACGCCATTTCAGCCAGAAAGCCCGCAGGGGTGTCGGCGGTGTCGCTGCGACCTTGCTCATCAGTGGCTCTCCGAGGTTTCAGCCTGCAAGGCCGGGGTGGAAACAGACTTGCGCTGGGTCTTGGCCTCGCGCCTGAGGGCATTGAGGGTGGCCAGGGCCGTGCGCTTGGTCCAGATCAGCAAGCCGCTCAAGACCATCATGCTCAGCACCAGGCCGAAGAACGCCCAGATCAGCTTGATCCACAGCCCGCCAAAGTCGCCGGTGTGCAGCGGGCGCATGGATTCGGTGACGAACTCAAGCGCGGTACGGTCGGACAGGAGGTGCGAGACCGCGATTTCGCCGTTATAGGGGTTGAGTTGGGCGGTCTGGTACATCAGCGGATACCAGCCGCGTCCGCCGATTTGCAAGTGGCTGTAGGCATTGAGCGGCAGTCGCACGAAGCTGGCATCCAGACCGGGGATGCGTTGGGTCGCGATTTCGATCGCTTCGTCCAGGGCAATCATGGGCGCTGGCACGCCGGGAGCGGACATTGGCACTTTCTCCCGTGCAATCACCGGCACCACCGGCTCGCTCGAAATCGAAATCTGGTTATCGAAGAGGATCGCCTGGATCAGGAACCAGGTCCCGGTGATGGAGATTACGGCAATGAACCAGATTGACCAGATGCCGCTCAGGCGATGGAAGTCGCCCCAGAAAATCCGAGCGCCGTGGCGGAACCGCAGGGTCGGCTTGAAAAAACCTTTCCAGAAACGCTTGTACACCACCAGCCCGGTGATCAACGACGCCAGCAGTGGCAGGCCCAGCAGCGACACCAGGTACCAGCCCCAGCTGAATCCGTTGGTAAACGGCACCAGCCACCAGCCGTGCAGGGCTCGGGTGAATTGGGGGAAGTCAAAGGAAGGGCTGATGCCCTGGACCGCTCCGGTGTAGGGGTTGACGTAGGCCTCTACCGAACGGCCGTCGGGGTAGTTGAGGTTGACGGTCAGGGCAAAGTGGGACTCATCCGGTCGAGTAATGGAGCTGACGATCACTTGGGGGTCGGAGTGTTTGATCGCGCCGAGCAGTTGATCGTAGCTCAGCATTTCGGCATCAGACGACGGCTTGCTCGCCCGGATATCCGGGTTGGCCAGCCAGACGATTTCCTGACTGACCACCGCCAGGGTGCCGGTGACGCAGACGATCAGTACAAAGAACCAGATGGGCAACGCCAGCCAGCTATGTACGAGAAACCAGAGTTTGGAGCGTGACTTCTTCGACATGTGAATGAGGGTCTTGATCGGAGGGGGGCGAGGGAGGCCCGGAAATGGCCAGTCGTAGCTTTTGCTGACGCGACAGGCTGTATCTAAGTTAAGACGGATGAGAATGAGAAATCCCTAACCCGGAAATGAAAGAAAATGTTTCGGGTGCGTATTGAATGTGTTTTTACTTCGCCCCACGGCGCTTCACGTGCCCTTAAGTCGGTTCGAGCAACTGCGCGCCGGGGCCGCGCTCACCGAGCAGGTCATCCTGATTGCGCAGCGGGCATGCCTCCAACGATAAGCAGCCGCAGCCGATGCAGCCGTTGAGCTTGTCGCGCAGCAGCATCATCTTGTTGATGCGCTCATCCAGGTCTTCGCGCCAAAGTGCCGACAAACGCTCCCAGTCCTTGGCGGTGGGTGTGCGGCCATTTGGCAGCGTCTGTAACGCTTCGCCAATCGTCGCCAGCGGAATGCCCAGGCGCTGAGCGATTTTGATCACCACCACCCGGCGCAATACATCCCGTGGATAACGCCGTTGATTGCCCGCGTTACGATTGCTGTGGATCAGCCCCTTGGTTTCATAGAAATGCAGGGCCGTGACGGCCACCCCACTGCGGGCGGCCAGTTGGCCGACGGTGAGTTCCTTGGTAATCATGAAAAACTCCGATTAAGCGCTTGACCTTGACTTAACTGGAGGTTTTACCCTGCGTGGCATTGAATCGCAAGATTCTGCCTACAGAGAAAGGGGAGTGTTCATGCAGGTATCAGAGAAAAATCGCAGCTTCACTCAGTTGATCGAGTTCCATATCGAGCCCCAGCAACACGTTGCCCTGGTGGCGGCCCTGTCCGTCCAGAGTGAGCGTTTGGCCGAGGGCCATGACGGTTTCCTCAGTGCGAGCGTACAGGTCAGCGATGACGGACGGCGGGTGCTCAATTACCTGCAATGGGCGTCCCGCGAGGACGGCGAGGCCGCGTTCAAGCGTTTTGAGCAGGGCGAGGAAGATTTCTGGACGCTGCTTCGCGCCCATCAGGCCACGGCGGTGACCTTTGGTTCGTTCCAGGTGCTGCGCAGTTTTGAGCGCAGTCACGACAATGCATTGCACTGCCGACTATATGGATAAATGCAGCATCCGTTCACCTTGCACGTTTTCCCCCGGCCGCCGTTTGTTGACCGCCAATTCGCCGATCTTGATCAGGCGCGTGCGCGTGACGTTGCGGCTCAGGCCCAGCAGGTTGGCGGTGTGCACCTGATTGTAGTGGCTGAAACGGTAAGCGGCCCGCAGCAGGGCGTCTTCGACCTTCTCATGCAGGGCGCCGGCCTGTTCTTCGAAGAGCTTCTGGAAGGCGCGCGCGAGCAGGGCTTCGGCACTGTTGTCGGTGCCGTGCTGGCTGTCGTCCTGGCGCTCGATGCGCATGTTCGACAGGCGTAGATCATCCCGTTCGATCACGCCGTTACGGCAAATCAGCAGGGTGTGGTGGATGACGTTTTCCAGCTCGCGGATATTGCCCGGCCAACTGTAACTCTTGAGCTTTTGTTCGGCTTCGCGGCTGATGGTGATCGGGCCGTAGCCCAGGCGCCGGCTGTACGCCTCGATAAAGTGTCGGGTCAGCGGCAGGATATCGCCGGGGCGTTCGCGCAGCGGGCTGAGTTCCAGGCTGACCACATCGAGCCGGTAGTAGAGGTCTTCGCGAAAATGCCCGGCGTTGATGGCTTTCTCCAGCTGCACGTTGGTGGCAGCCAGTACGCGCACATCAATGGGAATGCTCTTGCGCGAACCCAGGCGCACGACTTCGCGTTCCTGTAGGACGCGTAGCAATTTGACCTGGATGGCCATCGGCAAATCACCGATTTCATCGAGGAACAACGTGCCGCCATCGGCCTCTTCGAACCAGCCGGCCTTGGCGCTGAGGGCGCCGGTAAAGGCACCTTTTTCATGGCCGAACAGTTCAGCCTCCACCAGGGATTCAGAGAACGCGCCGCAGTTTACCGCCACGAACGGCCGGTTGCGCCGCGCACTGAGATTATGAATGTGGCGCGCCACCAGCTCTTTACCGGTCCCGGTTTCGCCGATGATCAGCACGCTGGCTTCGCTGGGTGCCACTTGCTGGATGTGGTCGAGCAGCGCCTGGGATTTCGGGTCTTCGAAGACCTGGGCCGTGGCGCGGATCGAGGTCGCAAGGGCGGGCGAGGGCGGTAGGGTTAGAAGCTGCATGGGCACCTCTTTTTTATGAGTAGAACGTAGGAATCGGCAGGGATTGGTTCAACGCCCAGTCCCCCAGTTCGTGGAGCTTGTAGTCCACCGGGTCGTGCAGGGTTTGCGTACGCAGGTTGCGCCAGTGACGATCCAGGCGCAGGGACGCGTGGGTGGAACGTGCCCCGGTGACTTCAAACAGACGGCTGCACAGGTCCAGGCCTTGGCGGGTGGCAGCGACCTTGGCCGTTGCGATGGCAATCGCCAGTTGGCCGCGTTCGTGTTCGCTGAGGTTCGGTCCTTTGGCCCAGGCCTGGTCCAGTAGCTCGGCGGCGCGTTCCACTAACAGACGCACGCCTTCGAGGGCCACCCAGAATTCGCCATAGTGGTGCAGCACGTAAGGGTCCTGGCGCACGTCTTCGGCTGAGGATTTGTGCCAGGCACGCGTTTCGGTGAGGGTGTAGGTGCGCGCTTCTTCGAAGGCTCCCTCGGCAATGCCGAGAAACATATGGGTGAAGGTCAACTGGGCGATCAGTGGGCGCAGGCAGGCGAAGGGGGTGCTCAGCGGGCCCGGATCGAGTAGCAATTCCGACTCTTCGACGCGCACCCGCTCGAAGCTGGCGCTGCCGCTGTCGGTCTGGCGTTGGCCGATATTGTTCCAGTCGTTGTGCAGCGTAATGCCACTGCGCCCGCTGGGAATGGCGGCGATCAGTAGCTTGCCGCCGGCATTTTCGTCCACGGCCGAGGCGATCAGCATCTGCGAGTCGCTGGCGCCGGAGCAGAAGCTTTTCTTGCCAGAGAATTCGCGCCAGCCGCCGAAATCCTTGACCACGGTGCGCGTGTCCAACGGGTTGAGGGCATTGCCCCAGAACCAGTTCTTGCGGGCGGTCTGTTCGAACCAGGGTTGCCATTGATCCGGGCGCGAAAACAGGCGCACGGTGGCCAGCATCAGGTGATGGAAGCCGAAGACGTGAGCAATGGAACTGTCCACCTTAGCGAATTCGCGCACGATGCCCAGGGTGTCGCTCCAGCGTACGCCGAGGCCGCCGTATTGGGTGGGAATGCTCAGGGCCAGCAGGCCGCTTTGGCGCAGGGCGTCACGCTCGGTTTTGGGCGTGCCGCCGCGCTCGTCGCGTTCGACGGCGCTGAGGGCGAATTCGGCGGCCAGCAGTTTGGCGGTCTGCAAGGGGGATGGCAGGACGCTGTGGGGTTTGGCTGTCACGGGGTTTCCTCTCTATAAGCAGCAGCGGCCAGCGCAGTTGCCGCCGCTGCGCCGATCAGGCCTTGGCCGGTAGGACATCGTTGGCAATCATTTCGCCGAACGGGCCGGTGAGGTTGGTGATGCCGCGTCCGGCGAGGCTGGCATAGGGTTCCGGCAGCAGCGGGAACACCAGCTCGGCGAAGCGATAGGCCTCTTCCAAATGTGGATAGCCGGAGAAGATGAAGCTCTCGATGCCCAAGTCGGCGTATTCCTTGATGCGTTCAGCCACTTGTTGCGGGTTGCCCACCAGCGCGGTACCGGCACCGCCGCGCACCAGGCCGACGCCGGCCCACAGGTTAGGGGCGATCTCCAGGTTGTCGCGGCGTCCGTCGTGAAGGGCGGCCATGCGGCGTTGGCCTTCGGAATCAAAGCGCGAGAAGGACTTTTGCGCGGCGGCGATGGTGTCGTCGCTGATGTGTTCGATCAGTTTATCGGCGGCTTTCCAGGCGTCTTCTTCGGTTTCGCGCACGATTACATGCAGGCGAATGCCGAACTTCACGGTGCGCCCGTGGCGCGCGGCGCGCTCACGTACATCCGCGAGTTTTTCCGCGACGGCGGCGGGTGGCTCGCCCCAGGTCAGGTACACGTCCACCTGTTCGGCGGCGAGATCGTGGGCGGCGTCGGAGGAACCGCCGAAGTACAACGGTGGATAGGGCTTCTGCACCGGTGGGTAAAGTGCCTTGGCGTTCTGCACACGCAGGTGTTTGCCTTCGAAATCTACCGATTCGCCCTGCAACACGCGGCGCCATATCCGCAGGAATTCGTCGGAGACTTCGTAACGCTCGGCGTGGTCAAGGAAGCTGCCGTCGCCACGGTTTTCGTCGGGATCGCCGCCGGTCACTACATTGATCAGCAGGCGGCCATTGGACAGACGATCCAGCGTGGCGGCCATGCGTGCCGAGACGGTGGGCGAAATGATGCCGGGACGAATCGCTACCAGATAGCGCAGGCGCTCGGTCAGCGGTACCAGCGCCGAGGCGATGACCCAGGAGTCTTCGCACGAGCGGCCTGTAGGAATCAACACACCGTAGTAACCCAGGCTGTCAGCCGCCTGGGCGACTTGCTTCAGATAATTGAGGGTGACGGGCCTGGCACCTTGAGTGGTACCCAGGTAATGACCGTCGCCATGTGTCGGCAGAAACCAGAAAACATCCATGACCAATCCTTAAGCGATTTTCAGCAGAGAAGGGGAGTGCGCCGCAAACAAGGGTGCCGCGCGTTCTGCTGCCAGTTGAATCCGTGCTTTTAGTAATTCACTGGTTATTTGGTAGTCGGTGAAGTCGGCTTCGGTGGCGTACACACCGATCGGCAGGGTCAGGGCCTGGAAGAAGGCAAACAGCGGGCGCAGTTGATGGTCGAGGACCAGCGCGTGGCGCTCGCTGCCACCGGTGGCGGCGAGCAGCACCGGGGTGTTGACCAGGGCGTTGAGACCGACCAGGTCGAACAGGTGCTTGAGCAGGCCGGGGTAGGAACCGCGATAGACCGGTGCGGCGACGATCAGCAGGTCGGCCTGTTCGATGGCCAACAGTTGGGCTTCGACGTCGTCGGGCAATTCATCGCGCGACAATGCGCCGCCCAGGGGACGGGCAATGTCGCCCAGTTCGATCAGGGTGGTCTGGATCGGCAGCAAGGTGGCCAGTTCGGCCAGCAGGGCTTGGGTCAACACCAGGGTGCGCGACGGGCGCCAGGTTCCGCCGGAGAGGGCAACGACATTCAGGGGACGGGTCATGAACAGTTCCTTTTTCAACAGTGGTTCATAGCAAGTGAGGTGCAAGGTGTTGAGCAAGAGCTGTACCAACGGCTGAAGGCCTTGATTGGCGGGGGCTGCGGCTTTACTGCTGAAAAGTGTTGCTGTTGCCCGCCTGGTGATTTGTTGAATGGCTGTTGCCTGGGCAACAGTTGCGTGGCGAACAGTGCCCGGCAGGCGTGGAGCTATTTATAGAAGGTTATGGTTATTCCGTAAATGAATCTATTTCCATATTTATAGATCATAAAGAAATATGAGGAGGGCCTATCGAGAGTGCCTGGGCGGTTGATAGCAACTATCACGGACGATGATTTTTCGCTGCGCAAGGCGAGGAGTAGCCTGTGTTCATTGACTCGAAACCACCTTCGCAGAGCCGCCGCCATGAACCGATTTCTCGCCGTTTGTTTACTGATTGTCAGCTCCGTACTCGCCGGCTGTGCGAGCCATCCATCGCCAGAATTGCGCCCCTACTCGGCTGAAGAGACCAAGCAGCTGGCCCTGGAAGCGCTGAGTCGTCGCGGCTTGTCGTTCGATGAATATCAACAGCAGCGTGCCGCGCTGACCGGCCAGCCACAGAAGCCCTTCAGCTTTGATCGCGAGGGTGAAATGAATGCCGAGCGCAATGTGGTACTTCATGGTCGTCCCAGTTGATCGCGTCCTGCGCAGCAAAAAGCCCGAGGCTCCCCTTAAGGAACCTCGGGCTTTTTGTTTGCCATGGTGCGACTTCAGCCTGTTAAGCTGAATTTCAGGAGCGTTCCTACGCACATTTACTTAAAGTCGTCCTTCTTTAATGGCATCCAATCCGGTAAACCTGACGACCTCTGTTCCGGTCGATGCCCCTGAGACGCTGCTCTCGGGAACCTGCTCTGCGAGTCTTAACTGTCATGAATAAACGTCCGTTGTATTTCGACTACGCCGCCACCACGCCGGTGGACGAGCGAGTCATCCAGGTGATGGTCGATTGTCTGGGCTTCAACGCCAATTTCGGTAACCCCGCGTCCAGTTCCCACGCGTTCGGCCAGGCGGCCCGGCAAACGGTTGAACAGGCCCGTGGCCAGGTGGCCGAGTTGGTGGGCGCGCAGCCTGAGCAGATCGTGTGGACCTCCGGCGCCACTGAATCCAACAACCTCGCCATCAAGGGCGTGGCCCAGGCGCGGGGCGTGACGGGTGGGCATATCATCACCAGTCAGATCGAGCACAAGGCGACGCTGGACACCGCACGGCAGTTGCAGGAAGCCGGGGTGGCCGTGACCTACCTGGTGCCCGACGCGGACGGTTTGATCAGCGCCGATGCGGTCAGTGAAGCGTTGCGCGAAGACACCTTTCTGGTTTCGCTGATGCTGGTGAATAACGAACTTGGCACCCTGAATGACATCCCCGCCATCGGCGCGCGCGTGCGTGAACACGGGGCGCTGCTGCATGTGGATGCTGCCCAGGGTGCAGGCAAGGTGGCGATCGATCTGGCGCAGTGGCCGGTGGATCTGATGTCGTTCTCTGCGCACAAGTTGTACGGCCCCAAGGGCATAGGCGCGCTGTACGTCGGGCCTCGGGCGCAACAGAAAGTGTTGGCGCAGATTCATGGTGGCGGTCACGAGGGCGGCTTGCGCTCCGGCACGTTGGCGACTCATCAGATTGCGGGGATGGGCGCGGCATTCGCCCTGGCAGCGCAGTCGTTCACCGAGGAGAAAGCGGTGATCGTCGCGTTGCGGCAACGCCTGCTGGATCAGTTGGCGTCAGTCGCCGGTGTGCGCCTCAATGGCAGCGCGACGCAGCGTATTCCCCATACCCTGAGCCTTACGTTCGGCGAAGGTGAATTCAATTCGGCGGCATTGAGCGCCGGTATTGCTTTTTCCGCTACGTCGGCCTGCAATTCAGCGAGTAATGCACCGTCCCACGTGCTACTTGCCCTTGGTCATGACGCCCGCTCGGCCGGCCGCACTATTCGTTTGAGCCTGGGTCGGTTTACCACTGAACAGGACATTGACCAGGCGGTGCAACTGATCAAGGCCGCACTGGCCAGCGCGCCGGCGTTCTGGGCCGTCTGATTTTCATATAACAATTATTAGTGGTTAGCAGGAGACACAATGAGTACGCAGCCTTTGACCCATGGAACGGTTCCCCAGCGCCTGGCGCACACCCGCGAACTGATGAGCCGCGAGGGCATCCACGCCCTGCTGGTACCGTCGGCGGACCCGCATTTGTCCGAATACTTGCCGGGTTACTGGCAGGGTCGTCAATGGTTGTCAGGGTTCCATGGCTCGGTGGGGACGCTGATTGTCACCGCGGATTTCGCTGGCGTGTGGGCGGATAGCCGTTACTGGGAACAGGCGACCAAGGAGCTCAAGGGCAGTGGCATTGAGTTGGTCAAGCTGCAACCAGGTCAGCCGGGGCCGCTCGAGTGGCTGGCCGAGCAAACCCCGGAAGGCGGTGTGGTGGCGGTGGATGGTGCGGTAATGGCCGTCGCTTCGGCGCGCACCCTGGGCACCAGGCTGGCGGAGCGTGGGGCGCGTTTGCGTACCGATATCGACGTGCTTGATGCGGTTTGGACTGACCGGCCGAGTCTGCCGAGCCAACCGATTTATGCCCATCTGCCACCGCAAGCGACCGTCAGCCGCGGCGAGAAGCTCGCTGCACTGCGCGCCAGTTTGAAAGAGAAGGGCGCCGATTGGCACTTCATTGCGACCTTGGATGACATCGCCTGGCTGTTCAATCTGCGTGGCGGTGATGTTTCGTTTAACCCCGTGTTTGTGTCGTTTGCGTTGATCAATCAACAGCAGGCCACGTTGTTCGTGGCGCTGAGCAAAATCGACGCGGATCTGCGTGCTGTGCTCGAACAGGATGGCGTGACCTTGCGCGACTACAGCGAGGTAGCGGATGGCCTGCGTGGAATTCCTCGGGGGGACAGTTTGCAGGTTGACCCCGCCCGCGTAACCGCCGGGTTGCTGGAAAACCTCGATGCTGGCGTCAAGCTGATCGAAGGGCTTAACCCGACTACATTGGCCAAATCCCGCAAGAGTCTGTCAGATGCGGAACATATCCGCCGGGCCATGGAGCAGGATGGCGCGGCGCTGTGCGAATTCTTCGCCTGGCTGGACAGTGCGCTGGGCCGGGAGCGCATCACGGAGTTGACCATCGATGAACACCTGACTGCTGCGCGCACGCGTCGCCCCGACTATGTGTCGCTGAGTTTCAATACCATTGCTGCGTTCAACGCCAATGGGGCAATGCCGCATTACCATGCCACTGAAGAAGAGCATGCGGTGATCGAAGGTGATGGCTTGCTGCTGATTGACTCAGGTGGCCAATACTTGGGCGGTACGACAGACATCACGAGAATGGTGCCTATCGGTACGCCGAGTGAGGAACAGAAACGAGACTGCACCCGAGTGCTGAAGGGTGTTATTGCGCTGTCCCGTGCGCATTTCCCCAAGGGGATTCTGTCGCCGTTGCTGGATTCCATTGCCCGTGCGCCGATCTGGGCTGAAGGCGTGGACTACGGTCACGGTACTGGGCATGGTGTGGGCTATTTCCTCAATGTGCATGAAGGTCCCCAAGTGATCGCCTACCAGGCTGCCGCTGCGCCGCAAACGGCAATGCAGCCTGGGATGATCACATCCATTGAGCCGGGCACTTACCGTCCGGGGCGTTGGGGCGTACGTATCGAGAACCTGGTATTGAACCGAGAAGCGGGCAAGACCGAGTTTGGGGAGTTCCTCTCGTTTGAAACGCTGACTTTGTGCCCGATAGACACTCGTTGCCTGGAGCCGTCGCTGCTCACGGCGGATGAGCGCGAGTGGTTCAACGCGTATCACGCGCAGGTGCGTGAACGCTTGAGCCCTTTGCTCGATGGCGCAGGGCTTGAGTGGTTACAACTGCGTACGGCGGCTATTTGATCTAATGCAAACGCCGCTTGCGATCTGCTGCAAGCGGCGTTCAAGGATGAGTGTTAATCGAGCGCTGATTACGCACTGAGCAGTCATCGGTGACTGCTCGAAGGCGATTACTTACAGATGACGATCATGCTGCGGCTGGTGTAGCCGGCAGGGTTGAGTCCGAAGGGGTAGTCCCCCGGTTCCTCTGAGTTGTCACCGGACTTGGCGATAACCCGATAACCCTTGGTGCCGCACGAGTTGGTTGCACTGGTGTAGCACTGGTCCCAGGAGGAGGACAGGCCTGAGCAGTTGATATGCAGCCCTTTTTTGCCACGTTTCACTTCTGTCTTGGTAGTCGCGGCACAGCCAGCAATGGCCACGACCATTAACAGTATCAAAATTCGTTTCATTCCCATCCTTAATAGCCACTTCGCAATACTTGAAGCCGGCTTTACTCGCTCTCGAGTGTAGCGTTCGCGCTGTCCCTGTCGAAAAACTCCATTAATGACATTCGTTTACCACTTAAACATGGCCTAAATGAGTGGCAAATGCCAGAGCTACATTCAAAGATGATTCAATCTGCCGGAACCAACGGTTTCGAGTCATTGCGCATTGTCAGCGTCGCGCCTACCGAGGCCAGAATAATGCAGGTGATGGCCAGCCATTGCGCCAGGGACAAGTGCTCTTGCAGGAAGAACAGGCCTGAAAGCGCGCCGAATGCGGGTTCGATGCTCATGAGGGTGCCAAAGGTTCGGGCGGGGAGGCGCGTCAGCGCTACCATCTCCAGGGTGTAGGGCAGGGCGGTGGACAGGATGGCGACGCCGATGGCTATTGGAATCAGCGCAGGGGTCAGTAGTGCGCTTCCGGCATGCACGATGCCGATGGGCGCGACAAACAGGGCGGCGATCATCACGCCCAATGCGGCGGTCTGGACGCCATTGTCGTTACCGGCCTTCTGTCCGAACAGTATGTAGAGTGCCCAGCAGACGCCGGCCCCCAATGCATACGCTGCGCCGACCAAGTCGATGCCGCTGCTGGCTTCCCCAATCGGAATCAAAAGAAGCAGCCCGACGATCGCAAGGGCGATCCACAGGAAATCTACTGCTCTGCGTGACGCGTAGATGGCGACAGCAAGCGGCCCTGTGAATTCAAGGGCTACAGCGATGCCCAGAGGTACGCTGCGCAATGACATATAGAAAAGGAAGTTCATGCCGCCCAGGGCCATCCCGTAGATGAGCACGGTGCGCAGGGACTTGGCGGTCAGTTTGGCGCGCCACGGTCTTAATATAAGAAGCATGATCACACTGGCGAAGATCAGGCGCAGGGTGGTGGTGCCTTGTGCGCCGACAATCGGGAACATGCTCTTGGCCAAAGAGGCTCCGGACTGGATGGAAGCCATGGCAATCAGCAGTAGGCCGACAGGAAACAATGCAGAGGCCAGGCTGCGGGGGGAGGTGGTCATTGGCGGTGTGCGTCCAAGGTCATATTTGATAGTCAGAGTTCGCTATGATGCTTAACAGTACGGTTTTGAGCAATATATTGCTCAGTTTTGTGCGGTTGGCTGTCTGTATATAGAGGGATAGGGGGGTATATAGGCGGTTTGATAGAAAAACCAAATTAAAGGTTGACGCCAGATTCTGGAAGCCTATAATTCGCCCACTTCCGGCGCAGTCGAAACGTAAAACTCCTTGGTAAACAATGAGTTACGCAGTTTTCGGCAGCAAGTTGCTTCAGTTCATCGAAGCCAAAAGGAAGTTGAAAAAGAGGTGTTGACAGCAGCGTGTAACGCTGTAGAATTCGCCTCCCGCTGATGAGAGATCTGAAGCGCAAGTGGTTGAAGTTGTTGAAGAAGTCTTCGAAAGCTTCTGAAAATAATCACTTGACAGCAAATGAGGCTGCTGTAGAATGCGCGCCTCGGTTGAGACGAAAGATCTTAACCAACCGCTCTTTAACAACTGAATCAAGCAATTCGTGTGGGTGCTTGTGGAGTCAGACTGATAGTCAACAAGATTATCAGCATCACAAGTTACTCCGCGAGAAATCAAAGATGTAACCAACGATTGCTGAGCCAAGTTTAGGGTTTCTTAAAAACCCAAAGATGTTTGAACTGAAGAGTTTGATCATGGCTCAGATTGAACGCTGGCGGCAGGCCTAACACATGCAAGTCGAGCGGTAGAGAGAAGCTTGCTTCTCTTGAGAGCGGCGGACGGGTGAGTAATGCCTAGGAATCTGCCTGGTAGTGGGGGATAACGTTCGGAAACGGACGCTAATACCGCATACGTCCTACGGGAGAAAGCAGGGGACCTTCGGGCCTTGCGCTATCAGATGAGCCTAGGTCGGATTAGCTAGTTGGTGGGGTAATGGCTCACCAAGGCGACGATCCGTAACTGGTCTGAGAGGATGATCAGTCACACTGGAACTGAGACACGGTCCAGACTCCTACGGGAGGCAGCAGTGGGGAATATTGGACAATGGGCGAAAGCCTGATCCAGCCATGCCGCGTGTGTGAAGAAGGTCTTCGGATTGTAAAGCACTTTAAGTTGGGAGGAAGGGCAGTTACCTAATACGTGATTGTTTTGACGTTACCGACAGAATAAGCACCGGCTAACTCTGTGCCAGCAGCCGCGGTAATACAGAGGGTGCAAGCGTTAATCGGAATTACTGGGCGTAAAGCGCGCGTAGGTGGTTTGTTAAGTTGGATGTGAAATCCCCGGGCTCAACCTGGGAACTGCATTCAAAACTGACTGACTAGAGTATGGTAGAGGGTGGTGGAATTTCCTGTGTAGCGGTGAAATGCGTAGATATAGGAAGGAACACCAGTGGCGAAGGCGACCACCTGGACTGATACTGACACTGAGGTGCGAAAGCGTGGGGAGCAAACAGGATTAGATACCCTGGTAGTCCACGCCGTAAACGATGTCAACTAGCCGTTGGGAGCCTTGAGCTCTTAGTGGCGCAGCTAACGCATTAAGTTGACCGCCTGGGGAGTACGGCCGCAAGGTTAAAACTCAAATGAATTGACGGGGGCCCGCACAAGCGGTGGAGCATGTGGTTTAATTCGAAGCAACGCGAAGAACCTTACCAGGCCTTGACATCCAATGAACTTTCTAGAGATAGATTGGTGCCTTCGGGAACATTGAGACAGGTGCTGCATGGCTGTCGTCAGCTCGTGTCGTGAGATGTTGGGTTAAGTCCCGTAACGAGCGCAACCCTTGTCCTTAGTTACCAGCACGTAATGGTGGGCACTCTAAGGAGACTGCCGGTGACAAACCGGAGGAAGGTGGGGATGACGTCAAGTCATCATGGCCCTTACGGCCTGGGCTACACACGTGCT
Organism: Pseudomonas sp. LG1E9; assembly: GCF_003290225.1. Taxonomy (NCBI): domain Bacteria; kingdom Pseudomonadati; phylum Pseudomonadota; class Gammaproteobacteria; order Pseudomonadales; family Pseudomonadaceae; genus Pseudomonas; species Pseudomonas sp. LG1E9. The sequence goes on from NZ_CP029983.1 coordinate 2,772,649, forward strand.
ACAATGGTCGGTACAGAGGGTTGCCAAGCCGCGAGGTGGAGCTAATCCCATAAAACCGATCGTAGTCCGGATCGCAGTCTGCAACTCGACTGCGTGAAGTCGGAATCGCTAGTAATCGCGAATCAGAATGTCGCGGTGAATACGTTCCCGGGCCTTGTACACACCGCCCGTCACACCATGGGAGTGGGTTGCACCAGAAGTAGCTAGTCTAACCTTCGGGAGGACGGTTACCACGGTGTGATTCATGACTGGGGTGAAGTCGTAACAAGGTAGCCGTAGGGGAACCTGCGGCTGGATCACCTCCTTAATCGACGACATCAGCTGCTCCATAAGTTCCCACACGAATTGCTTGATTCATTGAAGAAGACGATAAAGAAGCAGCCCGAAATTGGGTCTGTAGCTCAGTTGGTTAGAGCGCACCCCTGATAAGGGTGAGGTCGGCAGTTCGAATCTGCCCAGACCCACCAATTTTGTGTGGGAAACGCCTGTAGAAATACGGGGCCATAGCTCAGCTGGGAGAGCGCCTGCCTTGCACGCAGGAGGTCAACGGTTCGATCCCGTTTGGCTCCACCACTACTGCTTCTGTTTGTTGAAAGCTTAGAAATGAGCATTCCATTGTGATGATGGTGAATGTTGATTTCTAGTCTTTGATTAGATCGTTCTTTAAAAATTTGGGTATGTGATAGAAAGATAGACTGAACGTTACTTTCACTGGTAACGGATCAGGCTAAGGTAAAATTTGTGAGTTCTCTTAATTGAGAAATTCGAATTTTCGGCGAATGTTGTCTTCACAGTATAACCAGATTGCTTGGGGTTATATGGTCAAGTGAAGAAGCGCATACGGTGGATGCCTTGGCAGTCAGAGGCGATGAAAGACGTGGTAGCCTGCGAAAAGCTTCGGGGAGTCGGCAAACAGACTTTGATCCGGAGATGTCTGAATGGGGGAACCCAGCCATCATAAGATGGTTATCTTACGCTGAATACATAGGCGTAAGAGGCGAACCAGGGGAACTGAAACATCTAAGTACCCTGAGGAAAAGAAATCAACCGAGATTCCCTTAGTAGTGGCGAGCGAACGGGGACTAGCCCTTAAGTGGCTTTGAGATTAGCGGAACGCTCTGGAAAGTGCGGCCATAGTGGGTGATAGCCCTGTACGCGAAAATCTCTTAGTCATGAAATCGAGTAGGACGGAGCACGAGAAACTTTGTCTGAATATGGGGGGACCATCCTCCAAGGCTAAATACTACTGACTGACCGATAGTGAACTAGTACCGTGAGGGAAAGGCGAAAAGAACCCCGGAGAGGGGAGTGAAATAGATCCTGAAACCGTATGCGTACAAGCAGTGGGAGCCCACTTTGTTGGGTGACTGCGTACCTTTTGTATAATGGGTCAGCGACTTATTTTCAGTGGCGAGCTTAACCGAATAGGGGAGGCGTAGCGAAAGCGAGTCTTAATAGGGCGTCTAGTCGCTGGGAATAGACCCGAAACCGGGCGATCTATCCATGGGCAGGTTGAAGGTTGGGTAACACTAACTGGAGGACCGAACCGACTACCGTTGAAAAGTTAGCGGATGACCTGTGGATCGGAGTGAAAGGCTAATCAAGCTCGGAGATAGCTGGTTCTCCTCGAAAGCTATTTAGGTAGCGCCTCATGTATCACTGTAGGGGGTAGAGCACTGTTTCGGCTAGGGGGTCATCCCGACTTACCAAACCGATGCAAACTCCGAATACCTACAAGTGCCGAGCATGGGAGACACACGGCGGGTGCTAACGTCCGTCGTGAAAAGGGAAACAACCCAGACCGTCAGCTAAGGTCCCAAAGTTATGGTTAAGTGGGAAACGATGTGGGAAGGCTTAGACAGCTAGGAGGTTGGCTTAGAAGCAGCCACCCTTTAAAGAAAGCGTAATAGCTCACTAGTCGAGTCGGCCTGCGCGGAAGATGTAACGGGGCTCAAACCATACACCGAAGCTACGGGTATCACGTAAGTGATGCGGTAGAGGAGCGTTCTGTAAGCCTGTGAAGGTGAGTTGAGAAGCTTGCTGGAGGTATCAGAAGTGCGAATGCTGACATGAGTAACGACAATGGGTGTGAAAAACACCCACGCCGAAAGACCAAGGTTTCCTGCGCAACGTTAATCGACGCAGGGTTAGTCGGTCCCTAAGGCGAGGCTGAAAAGCGTAGTCGATGGAAAACAGGTTAATATTCCTGTACTTCTGGTTATTGCGATGGAGGGACGGAGAAGGCTAGGCCAGCTTGGCGTTGGTTGTCCAAGTTTAAGGTGGTAGGCTGAGATCTTAGGTAAATCCGGGATCTTAAGGCCGAGAGCTGATGACGAGCTAACTTTTAGTTAGCGAAGTGGTTGATGCCATGCTTCCAAGAAAAGCTTCTAAGCTTCAGGTAACCAGGAACCGTACCCCAAACCGACACAGGTGGTTGGGTAGAGAATACCAAGGCGCTTGAGAGAACTCGGGTGAAGGAACTAGGCAAAATGGCACCGTAACTTCGGGAGAAGGTGCGCCGGTGAGGGTGAAGGACTTGCTCCGTAAGCTCATGCCGGTCGAAGATACCAGGCCGCTGCGACTGTTTATTAAAAACACAGCACTCTGCAAACACGAAAGTGGACGTATAGGGTGTGACGCCTGCCCGGTGCCGGAAGGTTAATTGATGGGGTTAGCTAACGCGAAGCTCTTGATCGAAGCCCCGGTAAACGGCGGCCGTAACTATAACGGTCCTAAGGTAGCGAAATTCCTTGTCGGGTAAGTTCCGACCTGCACGAATGGCGTAACGATGGCGGCGCTGTCTCCACCCGAGACTCAGTGAAATTGAAATCGCTGTGAAGATGCAGTGTATCCGCGGCTAGACGGAAAGACCCCGTGAACCTTTACTATAGCTTTGCACTGGACTTTGAATTTGCTTGTGTAGGATAGGTGGGAGGCTTTGAAGCGTGGACGCCAGTCTGCGTGGAGCCAACCTTGAAATACCACCCTGGCAACTTTGAGGTTCTAACTCAGGTCCGTTATCCGGATCGAGGACAGTGTATGGTGGGTAGTTTGACTGGGGCGGTCTCCTCCTAAAGAGTAACGGAGGAGTACGAAGGTGCGCTCAGACCGGTCGGAAATCGGTCGTAGAGTATAAAGGCAAAAGCGCGCTTGACTGCGAGACAGACACGTCGAGCAGGTACGAAAGTAGGTCTTAGTGATCCGGTGGTTCTGTATGGAAGGGCCATCGCTCAACGGATAAAAGGTACTCCGGGGATAACAGGCTGATACCGCCCAAGAGTTCATATCGACGGCGGTGTTTGGCACCTCGATGTCGGCTCATCACATCCTGGGGCTGAAGCCGGTCCCAAGGGTATGGCTGTTCGCCATTTAAAGTGGTACGCGAGCTGGGTTTAGAACGTCGTGAGACAGTTCGGTCCCTATCTGCCGTGGACGTTTGAGATTTGAGAGGGGCTGCTCCTAGTACGAGAGGACCGGAGTGGACGAACCTCTGGTGTTCCGGTTGTCACGCCAGTGGCATTGCCGGGTAGCTATGTTCGGAATAGATAACCGCTGAAAGCATCTAAGCGGGAAACTAGCCTCAAGATGAGATCTCACTGGAACCTTGAGTTCCCTGAAGGGCCGTCGAAGACTACGACGTTGATAGGTTGGGTGTGTAAGCGCTGTGAGGCGTTGAGCTAACCAATACTAATTGCCCGTGAGGCTTGACCATATAACACCCAAGCAATTTGCGTCGAAAGGCCAGATTGCGGTGTTTGAAGACGAGATGAACCGAAAGTTCGACGCTCACAAAACACCGAAAGCTATCACATACCCAATTTGCTGAAGCGAGGCCAACAGGTCACGACTCAGTACCCGAATTTCTTGACGACCATAGAGCATTGGAACCACCTGATCCCATCCCGAACTCAGTAGTGAAACGATGCATCGCCGATGGTAGTGTGGGGTTTCCCCATGTGAGAGTAGGTCATCGTCAAGATTAAATTCCGAAACCCCATTTGCGAAAGCAGATGGGGTTTTGTTTTGGGCGCTCGGAAAGCGCCGCGATTGTCTCCGAGGCGCTTCTCGTATATCCGCCGGGGGGCAGGACGACCCCCTAGCCATCAATCTGCAAACCCTCCTCCAAGTACCGTTGAGGAATTCAATGCAAAGTGTTTCTGCATTTTTGGTATGGTGCAGCACATTTTCCCAAGGATTGATCTTTCATCGCAGGATGCGGCGTCGACCTTCTTCAACGAGATGCGGTAGCAATGCCTGAACCTATAACGATTAAAGATCACGAAAAAGAGCACCGTCTGGTCAATAAACGCCTGCTCGCTTGTGCGCTGTTGGTGATTGGCATTACATGCGCCCTGGTGGGGCGTATGTATTTCCTGCAGGTCGTGCAGTTCGACTATCACTCCACCATCTCTGAAAACAACCGTGTTCATGTGCTGCCCATCACGCCGACGCGTGGGCTAATCTACGACCGCAACGGCGTGGTACTCGCCGACAACCGCCCCAGTTACAACCTGACCATCACCCGGGAGCGCACCGCCGACCTCAAGGGCGAATTGGACGATATCGTCAACCTTCTGCACCTGCCTGCCGAGGACCGCGGACTGTTCGACAAAGCCCTGAAGCAGGCACGTCATCCTTTTGTCCCGGTGACATTGTTTTACGAGTTGACCGAAGAACAGATCGCATTGCTGGCAGTGAATGAGTTTCGCCTGCCAGGTGTCGACGTAGAGCCGCAGTTCGTCCGTCACTATCCGCTAGGCGCGCACTTCGCTCACTCCATTGGCTATGTGGGACGCATCAACGAGAAAGAATCCAAGGCCCTGGACTCGGTGGAGTACCGCGGCACGCAATCCATCGGCAAGACCGGTATTGAGCGATTCTACGAGTCCGAGTTGCACGGTCATGTCGGCTATGAAGAAGTCGAGACCAACGCTCAGGGCCGTGTGCTGCGAGTGCTCAAGCACACCGATCCGATCCCTGGAAAAAGTATCGTCCTGAGCCTTGACGTTAAACTCCAGGAAGCGGCAGAGGAGGCGCTTGGCGATCGCCGTGGTTCCGTGGTTGCCCTTGACCCGCAGACAGGCGAAGTACTGGCCATGGTCAGCAAACCGAGTTTCGACCCGAACCTGTTCGTCACCGGCATCAGCTTCAAGGAATACGCTGCACTGCACGACTCCATCGACCGACCGCTGTTCAACCGCGTCCTTAGAGGCCTGTATGCACCGGGCTCGACCATCAAGCCAGAAGTGGCCATCGCCGGTCTGGACAGCGGCGTAGTCACCGCTCAAACCCGGGTGTTCGATCCCGGTTACTACCAACTGCCCGACTTCGACCATAAATACCGTAACTGGAACCACAGTGGCGACGGTTGGGTGGACATGGACGCAGCCATCATGCGCTCCAACGACACCTACTTTTACGATTTGGCCCACAAGCTGGGTATCGACCGCCTGCACGACTATCTGGCGGAATTCGGCCTTGGTCAGAAGGTCTCCCTGGATATGTTCGAAGAGTCAGCCGGCCTGATGCCATCCCAGGCCTGGAAACGTGCAACCCGCCGCCAGCCTTGGTTTCCGGGCGAAACCGTGATCCTCGGCATCGGCCAGGGCTACATGCAGGTCACGCCGCTGCAACTGGCTCAGGCCACTGCGCTGATCGCCAACAAAGGTGTATGGAACCGACCGCACCTGGCCAAGACGATCAATGGCGTACCGCCCGTTGACGAAAACCCCATGCCGAACGTTGTGCTCAAAGACCCGCGTGACTGGGAGCAGGTCAACCACGGCATGCAACTGGTGATGCACGATCCGCGCGGTATCGCCCGGGCTGCTGCGCAAGGCGCGCAATACCGCATCGCCGGCAAGAGTGGCACCGCCCAGGTAGTCGCGATCAAGCAGGGCGAACGCTACAACCGCGAGAAAACCCTGGAACGCCACCGTGATAACGCCTTGTTTGTCGGCTTTGCTCCTGCGGAACATCCGAAAATCGTAATTTCGGTGATGATCGAAAACGGCGAGGCGGGTGGTCGCGTCGCGGGGCCGGTGGTGCGGCAGATCATGGATGCTTGGTTGCTGGACCAGGAAGGTCACCTGAAGCCGCAATATGCAACGCCGGCCAAGGCACCGGGCGATCCGCGCGTCTAGGTCATATCTTCCACTCGTCCCAGTGCTCCACGTCCTCATAGGCAAGCCAGGGCACTTCATGACTCGTCCAGATGTGCGAGGTAGGACTGACGCCCGGATCATCATCCAGCGTCGCCACTCGCACAATGACATGAGGTTGCTGCCTGCGTTCCGCCATCAGGTGTGAGCCGCAGCACTTGCAGAAATGTCTGAATTTACCCGGTGACGATTGGAAGGCCACGAGCAGTTCCTCTCCCTGCGTCCAGCGAAAATGCTCGCGCATCACCCCGGCCGTTGCGACAAACGCCGCCGCGTGTATTTTGCGGCAACTTATACAGTGGCAGTGGCTGATGGGCATATCCAATGTGTCCACCTGATAGCGCACACCTTTGCAGAAGCAACTTCCATTCAATGGTTCAGTCATAACGTATTGCCGGGTTCAAGGAGGGGGTCATCATCATTGCTTACAACCTCAGGTTGCGCATTGTTTGATGTCGCCTACTGTCAATGGAGGAGGTGACTTATGCACGTATTAGATCGCATCGAGCGAAAGGTCCTGCTCAACGCTTCACGCAAACAGGTCTGGGACGCGCTGACCAATGCCGAGCAATTCGGTCATTGGTTTGGCGTCGCCCTTAAGGACAAAGTCTTTGTGGCCGGAGAAACCATCGAGGCCCAGATTACCTACCCAGGTTACGAGCACGTTGTCTGGAAAGCCAAAATCGAACGCATCCTGCCACAGACGTTGTTTTCCTTCTGGTGGCATCCGTTTGCGGTGGAGAAGGGCGTCGATTATGACAAGGAAACGCCCACCCTGGTGGAGTTCACCATTGAAGATCGCGCGCCGGGCATCCTGCTGCGGGTGGTCGAATCCGGCTTCGACGACGTGCCCCAAGCCCGCCGCCAGAAGGCCTTCAAGATGAACTCTCGTGGCTGGGACGAGCAAATGGGTAATATCGAAGACTTTCTGAACAAAGCCCGTCGGGCGTGAACCAAACGGGCATCATTGCTGATGCCCGCGCTTGCCGCTTTCAGCTTTCATGGGGGCGTTTGCCACGATGCCGCGTAGAATCAACGCCTGAAAGCGATTCCTGAGGTGCGGTACGGTGGATTTACAGCAGGGTTTTGTCCTGACCCGGCATTGGCGCGATACCCCGGCGGGCACGGAGGTGAGTTTCTGGCTGGCCACCGACCAGGGGCCAAGGTTTATCCGCCTACCCGTGCAGACCTCGGTGATGTTTATCCCTGAAGCCCACCGCAAGCCACTTGATTGGCTGCTCAAGGGCGAGCGCGATATCGAACTGCGCCCGCTGCAGTTGTGCGATTTCCACCACCGTCCGGTGCTGGGCCTGTATACCCGCCAGCACCGCCAACTGATGGATGTGGAAAAACGCCTGCGCGCGGCCGGCGTCGATGTCTACGAAGCCGATGTACGCCCGCCTGAGCGCTATATGATGGAGCGCTTCATCACCGCCCCCGTCTGGTTCGGCGGCACGCCCGACGCCACGGGCGCGCTGTGCGACGCGCAGATGAAACCCGCGCCCGATTACCGCCCCCCGCTCAAACTGGTGTCCCTGGACATCGAGACCACCGCCCAGGGCGACCTGTATTCCATCGCCCTCGAAGGCTGCGGTGAGCGCCAGGTCTACATGCTCGGCCCGCCGAACAAAACCGATTCAGTCGACTTCAAGCTCGACTACTGCGACACCCGCGCCCAACTGCTCGAACGCCTCAACCAATGGCTCGCCACCTTTGATCCAGACGCGATCATCGGCTGGAACGTGGTGCAGTTCGACCTGCGCGTGCTCCACGAGCATGCCCAACGCCTCAAGGTGCCGCTCATGCTCGGGCGTGGCGACGAACCCATGGCCTGGCGCGAACACGGCAGCCGCAATCATTACTTCGCCGCAGCGGCGGGGCGCCTGATCATCGACGGGATCGAAGCCCTGCGCTCAGCCACGTGGAGCTTCGAATCCTTCAGCCTGGAAAACGTCGCGCAAACCCTGCTGGGCGAAGGCAAGGACATCTCCACGCCCTACCAGCGCATGGACGAAATCAACCGCATGTTCGCCGAGGACAAGCCTGCCCTGGCGCGCTACAACCTCAAGGACTGCGAACTGGTCACGCGGATTTTCGAGAAGACCGAACTGCTCAAGTTCCTGCTCGAACGGGCCAGCGTCACCGGGCTGCCGGCCGACCGCAATGGCGGATCGGTCGCTGCATTCACCCACCTGTACATGCCGCTGATGCACCGCCAGGGTTTCGTCGCACCCAACCTGGGGGACAAACCGCCCCAGGCCAGCCCCGGCGGCTTTGTCATGGACTCGCGTCCCGGCCTCTACGAATCGGTGCTGGTACTCGATTACAAAAGCCTCTACCCGTCGATCATCCGCAGCTTTCTGATCGACCCCGTGGGCCTGATCGAAGGCCTCAAATACCCGGAAGACAGCGACTCGGTAGAAGGCTTTCGCGGTGCGCGTTTTTCCCGCACGCGTCATTGCCTGCCGTCCATCGTCGCCCGTGTCTCCGAGGGCCGCGAAGTGGCCAAGCGTGAACACAATGCGCCGCTGTCCCAAGCCCTGAAAATCATCATGAACGCGTTCTACGGCGTGCTCGGTTCCAGCGGTTGCCGCTTTTTCGATACCCGGCTGGCCTCGTCGATCACGATGCGCGGCCACCAGATCATGCGCCAGACCCGCGAGCTGGTTGAGGCTCAAGGCTATGAGGTGATCTACGGCGACACCGACTCCACCTTCGTCTGGCTCGGCAAGGCCCATTCCCAGGAGGATGCCAGCCGGATCGGCCACGCATTGGTGCAGCACGTCAATGCGTGGTGGCGCGAGCATCTGCACAGTGCATTCGGCCTGCAAAGTGCCCTGGAACTGCAATACGAAACCCACTTCACGCGCTTTCTCATGCCGACCATTCGCGGTGCGGAGGAGGGCAGCAAAAAACGCTACGCCGGCTTGGTCACCCGCGCCGATGGCCGCGAAGACATGGTCTACAAAGGCCTGGAGACCGTGCGCAGCGACTGGTCGCCCCTGGCCCGGCAATTCCAGCAGGAACTCTACCAGCGCATCTTCCACCGCCTGCCCCATCAAGACTACATCCGCGATTACGTGCGCCGTACCCTGAGCGGCGAATTCGACGAACTGCTGATCTACCGCAAGCGCCTGCGCCGCCGGTTGGATGACTACGAACGCAATGTGCCGCCCCACGTGCGCGCCGCGCGCCTGGCCGATGACTACAACGACCGCCTCGGGCGCCCGCGCCAGTACCAGCGTGGCGGTTGGATCAGCTATGTGATCAGTGTCAACGGCCCTGAGCCGCTGGAAGTGCGCCAAGCCCCCATCGACTACGATCACTACGTCACCCGGCAGTTGCAGCCGGTGGCGGACGCGATTCTGCCGTTTGTGAATGACGATTTCAGCACCTTGGTCGGCGGACAAATGGGGCTGTTCTGACCTTTAACCACGGTGCATCCCCAGCGATAGGAGAAAACGCCCATGTACACACTCTACGGCACTGACGAATCCGGCTCCTGCATGATCGAGATTGCCTTGCAACGTTGCGCGGTGCCGTGGCACCGGGTGGACGCCAGCTCGTGGCAGGAAAGCGCGGGCAGCGATGCCCTGGCGCGCATCAACCCGCTCAAGCAGATCCCTACGTTGGTCACGCCCGATGGCCAGGTGCTGACCGAAAGTGCAGCGATCCTGATCCACCTGGGCCTTGAGTTTCCCGGCTCACAGCTGCTGGGCGGCGACCGTGCGCAAGTCATCAGGGGCCTGGTGTACATCGCCGCCAATTGCTATTCGGCGATTGGTATTATCGACTACCCGCAACGCTGGCTGGAAACAATCATGCATGTTCGCGCCAAACCCTTGCGTAGCGGGCTCCCTGACCTACGCTTTCTTAAAGCCGTGTAGGAATCATCCTTGAATTTGACTGTCGCAGACATGAAACTCAAGAACCCTGCATGGAATTCAAAGGAGGTGCGCATGCTCATCCGGTCGCTGACCCTGGCTACCTTGATGGCTTTTACGGGGCCGCTGTTGGCTGCTGATGATATCAACCCGCTCAAGCAGGACCTGGGCAAGGCCCGGCCGCTTGTGGTGGTGGAGCTTGATTCAGGCAACTCCACGCTGGCGACCCTCAAGAAACAACTGGACGAACCTGCCACCAAGCAGTCCTTTGAAGAGCGCGCCATGGTGTTCTACACCGTGAAGTTCGGCAGTATCGGCGCCGAAGGCGAGAAGTTCGCCAAAGACCCCAAGGACAACAAAAAGCTCACGCCGCCCGAAACCAACGCACTGATCCGTGCGCTCAAACTGGGCGCGGGCAGTGGCACCAAGGTGATCCTGATTGGCAAGGACGGCGAGAAAAAAGTCGAGAAAACCGTGCCACCGGATACCCTCGACCTGAAGGAGTTCTTCAGCACCATCGACCAGATGCCCATGGCGGAGAAAGAAGCCGCTGCCGCCGCAGAACCCGAGCCGGCCCCACCTGCGCCAGCCAAGGGCGCCAAACCGGCCAAACCGGGCAGCAAGCCCGCCCCGCAACAACTGGACGATTGAAACACAGGCCTATGTGGGCGCTGCTCGCTCCCACATAGGTTCAGCGGCGCTGTCCAGGCGCTTTGCGTACCGGAAACGGAAAGTAGAAAAACCGCAAGAACGCTACCCGCTTGATCACTTCCCCGATCAACAACGGCACCACCACGGCCACGACAAAACCGATGCAGGCCGCGATAAATGCATGCAGCCCGAGACGCTCCATCAGGTCGAAGGTCTTGTGTTGGATCTCGCCATGAAAGATCAACAGGATCAGGGTCGACTGGCCGATATAGGTCATAGCCCGGGTGATCAGTGCCGATACCATCAGCACCCGCGCCAACGCCCAGCACAGGTACACGCCGATCACCGCCAGCAGGCTGGTCCACAGCCAATGGTCGTAGCGTCGTTGCGCCAGGTCCATGGTATCGCCTCTATAGAGGAACACCGCAGCGAACAACCCGATGGAAACCAGCAAGGTCAGCAAGGAGCCCTCATGCGTGCGCAGCCAGTCGCGCAGCAAGTAGCCGTAGACGAAACACGCGCTGCTGATCAGGGTGATATCCAGGCTGAACGGCAACCCTGGCAACACCCACGCGTGGCCGCCGATGGTTACCGGCAATTGCCAGAACCACGGCAGCGTCCAGATGCCAATCAGGAGCGGCACCAGCATCACCAGGCAACTCAGTGCGAGCGGCAGGCGTTGGATCAGGCGCAACAGCAGCCAACTGAACAGAATCGCCACCCAGAAGTGCGGCAAAAACCACAGCGCCTGCCACGGGATGGTGTCCACCGAGGCGTACAGCACGCCGCCGATGTCCGGCAGCAACGGCTGGCCGCGCAACACATCGCGCACGATCACATACAACAGCATGGTGAAGAAAAAAGGCTTGAGCAGGCCATCGGCCTTGCGCACGGCCATTTCCACAAACGGCTGCTCTGGCTTGAAAAACACCCCGGACAGAAAGAAGAACAACGGCAGCACGAACGACGCGAGGATCGGATACATCAGCTCCCGGGATGTCGCAACAAACCAGCTGTGGGCATACACGATCACCAGGATGCCGATGCCTTTGGCGATATCCATCTGGATCCAGCGATGTTTCATGGGTGTCTCCCCAGTCGATCCTTCATGCCTTGCGCCATGGCTTGAGCCACAGCCCCATCCCGAGCAACACCGCCGCGCCGGCCAGTGTGCCCACTCCCAGTTGCAGCCACACGCCTTCAAGACGAAACAACACCAGTGCCGCCACGCCCAGCGCCAGCGTATTGAGCAGCCAGTGCCGTGCCCAGGGCAGGGCGCCGAGCAGTGCCTGGCGCTGCATCAGCAGCAGCCCGGTGCACATCACGCCCGCCAGCGCAGCCAGTGGAATCCCGGCCAGGCCGAACACAAACGGCAATACGCCGAGCAGCAGCACGTTGACCAGGCTGCCGAGCAATTCGCAACGCAGCGGCTGGCGCGTGTCGCCGGCGGCGTAGGCGTAACGCGCAAGCAAGGCGTTCCAGGCGCCGAACACCAACGGCACGGCAAACCAGGCCAGCAGCAGCGGCAACGGCGAGTCTGCCGATTGTTGGGGCAACAACAGCGCCACCAGGCTCGGTGCCGCAGCGACCAGCCCGACGCCGGCGGGCAGGGTCAGCACGCTGGCGGTTTCCAGGCCGCGCTTGAGCAGAGCCAGGCGCGCATCGCCCTGGCGTCGGCTCATCATGCCCAGCAGCACCTGGTTGAGGCTCATCAGAGCAATCAGCGGCAGGTTCATCAGCTTGCGGGCCAGGTTGACCCACGTCACCGCGCCCTCGCCGAGCAGCGAGGCCACGAGTCTTTCGATCAGCGCCAAGCCCTGGCTGGCCCCGTTGCTGATCAACAAGGGACCGATACGTTCGCCCAGCTCGCGAAGCGGCGCGTAGGTCAGTTGCCAGCGCCACGGCCGCCAGCCCTGGCGCCACATCGACGGCAGCAACGCCAGCGGCATCAGCAGGCTCCCGGCGAGGCACGCCAGGGCCAGTGAGTGAGGTTGGGTCGCGGTGCCCGCGAGGGCGAGGTACGTCACGGGTGGCAGGTTGAACAACAACGAGCCCAGCCCGGCCAGCACAAAACGTTCGCTGGCCTGCAACGGAATGCTGAACAACGCATGCAGCATCAAGCCCGGTACGCACCAGGCGACGATCTGCAGGTTGCTGCTGGCCATCGCCGTCGCAGTGTCGGCCAGGCCCGGTCCGAGCACTTGCACCAGCCACGGCGCCGACAACGTCAGCAGCAGGCTGGTGACCAGGGCGATCAGCATCAAGGCCGGAAACAACACCGCCAGCCAGTCCAGCCGTTCGCCGTCCTTGCGCGCCAGGTACAACGGCAACGCCGCCGCACTGAGCACGCCGCCGGCCAATGACATGCGCAGCGCCTCGGGCAAAAACAGCGCAATCAGGAACGCATCGCTGCGCTCTCCCGCGCCCCAGGCCGCCACCAGCAACCATTCACGTGCAAACCCCAGGCACAGGCCCAACAACGTCACCAGGGTCAGCCATGCGGCGGAGCCGAGCATCAGGGCTGTGCGCCGTTGAGCAGCGGTTTGCGATAGACCACCGTTTTGACCTGCGGCAGGCGCGCCGGAAACAGTCGCCGCGCTTCCAGTACGTTGATGCCCACCATCAGCCAGAACAGCGCCACCATCACCACTGCAAAACTGAAGTAGTGGTCAAACAAGCCGCTCACCAGCGCCGCCAGAATCCCCGCCGTGGTGCCCAGCCACAGGGCGTTGTCCTTGGTCAGGCGGATGGGGCCTTTCTCCGGGCGGGCTTCACGCCACCAGCGCACGGTCACTGCCACAAACAGCAGCATGCCGACGAGGCCGATCTTGTAGATGTAGTTCAGCCACAGGTTGGAGATGCCCAGCAGGTGAGTGCCCGGCACCGGCGGGTCGACCTTGAAACCGATGCCCAACGGGTACGCCGCCACGGCTTGAGGGAACATGCGGTACTCGTCAAAACGCACTTCGGTACTGGCGTTGTCCGAGGAAAAAATCGTCGCCAGACGATCCTGCAACGGCGGATAAGCCATCACCAGCGCCACCGTCAGCGCCGCGCCGATCATCAACAGGCGACCGGTGTACGGCACGCGCCGCGTGGCCATCCACATCAGCACCAGCGCCAGGCTGACCATCGCGCCACGGCTACTGGCCAACAGCAGCGCGGCCGCTCCCAAGCAGGCCACGCCCAGGCCCAGTGCGCGTTTCCAGCCTTGCTCGGTCATGCCGAAACAGAAGGCCAGTGGCAGCAGCAACGCCATGATCCCGCCGATGGCATTCGGGTGAGTCCACGGCGAGCCCATGCGCGAAGACATGGCCTCCAGACCAAATTTGAGCGTGTCGAAGTTGGCGTAGTTGAACAGCCCCAGGATGGGCGCGATCCCGGCCCCTGAGCGCGTACTTACGAACACTGCGATGGACAGCACCAGCATCGCCAGGGTGCCGAGCAACAGGGCGATCACCAGGGACTCGCGGCGCTTCTGGTCCACCAGCAATTTAGCGGCGAGGAACACCCCCGACAGGTTCAGCAACCAGCGCAGCCAGTTGGCCAGGCCACTGCTGCTGTCGGCCTGGGTGATGACCTGCCCGACGATGAAGGGGAACACGCTGAACAGCATCAACCACAGCAGCATCTGATCGGTGGGACGTCGGACCAGGCTGGGCGCCTGGGGCAGGCGCGAGAGGAAGCTGTGCCACAGGATCGCGCCCCAGGTCAGGGCCAGAATCGCCTCGCTCACCGTGGTACGAATGCCCAGGTTGACCGTCGAGTACGGCATGAACGTCGCCACGGCGGCAAACAACAACAGGCCCCAGAACGGAAAGCGCAGGATGGTCACCGCCGCCGCCAGGCCAGCCACGGCCACAAACGCCTTGGCCGGCGACAGCAGCAGGGCCAGGGCGCCAAACAGCAGGCCGAAGAGGATCGCGACGAGGCTTGCCAGATTGTCTCTCACGTCAGTTCCTCGATCAGTTCGGCCAGGCGCCGACGGTAGGCTTGGTGGTTGAAGCGCTGCGCCCATTGGCGCCGTTGCTCGGGGGATTCTTCGTCGGCCTGCTCACCCAGGCCGACCATCAAGTGCACCAGCGCCGGGCCATCGGTGGGCGAAAAGCGCGGGGCCGAGGGCGGGGTGATTTCATCCAGTGACGTACCGCTGGCCACCGCGACGGGGGTGCCGACGCTCAGCGCTTCGATCACCGGCAGGCCAAACCCTTCGGCATAGGAGGGTTGCCACAGGCGCGAGGCCTGGCGGTACAGCGCGTGCAACTCTGCATCCGACACACCGCTCAAGGCGCGAATGCCCGGCAGCGCGCGTTGGGCTTCGGGCAAATGATCGAGGCTGCCTACCAGGACCAGCTCCGGCACGGCGGATGATTGGCTGCGTGCTTGCTGCCAGGCGTCCACCAGGAACGGCACGTTCTTGCGCAACTCGCGGGTGCCCACCAGCAACCAGTAACGCGCTGGCAACTGGCGTGCGCTGAGGTCGGCGGCCAGCGCAGAGAACCCGTCGACCTGGTTGGGCAGTACGCGAATCTTGCCCGCCGCCTTGGGAAACAGCCGCGCGGTTTCATCGGCGCTGTACTGCGACGGCGTCCATACGCGGTCGGCGCTGTGTACCGCGTAGGCAATCGACAGGCGATCGCTGGTCTTGTAGATCAACGCCTTCATCCGGTTGGCGTGGTAGTTGTCCAGGGTGATCTGAAACAGATCATGCAACAGCACGACGGTGCGCAACCCCGGCGGTTTGGGTGGCAGCGGCAAGCCCATATTGAAGGTGCTGATGTACAGATCGATATGCTGTTCGCGCAAGGCCCGCGGCAGGAAACCCGCCTCGAAACGCAGGCGATTCTGCGGCTGATGCATGGCCGTCTTGGCGCAGCCCCAGGGCGGACAATGGGCCCACAACCGGGTTTCATCGCCCAAAGGCGCCACGGTAAAGCGCTCGACCTCGGTGCCCGGCAGGGTGTGCAGCGCACTTTCCAGCGCATACACCTGGCGGCTGATGCCCGATTGCGGCGAGGTGCCGACGGTGCGGTAATCCAGGCCTACACGCATGCCGGCTCCTTTTGGTTTTGCGGCACGAGGGTGGCGTAGACCTGCTCCAGCTGGCTGGCGGCGACGCTCCAGTCATGGGCGCGACGCACATAGGCGCGGCCCGATTCCCCCATGGGGGTGGCGGCGCCGGGAAACTGCAGCAGGCGCACCACCGCATCGGCCAGCTCGGTGGCGCTTTGTCCGCCGAGGTAGTCCAGGCCTTCCACCAGGTCCAGCCCGGAGACGCCTTGCTCGGTGCTTGCCAGCGGCAGGCCGGCGGCCAGGGCTTCGAGCACCTTGAGTTTCGAACCGCCGCCGTGGCGCAACGGCGCCAGAAACACCGAGCAGCTCGATTGCAGATTCAGCAGGTTGGGCACAAAGCCTTGCCATTCGATGCGCGGGTCTTTCCAGCGCTCGCGCCAACTGTCCGGCATGCCAAAACCGCACACGCTCATGCGCGCGTCCGGGCAGCGCACCCAGACCTTGGGCAGGATCTCATCCAGGGCCCACTCGATGGCGTCCACGTTCGGCGCGTATTCATAGTTGCCGAGGAACAGCACACGGCGGGTCGACGGGTCGGGATGGGCGCCGGCGAAGTGATCGCAGTCCACGCCATTGACCACCACGGGCACCGGTTTGCCGGCTATTTTTTCCAGGGTCTTCGCGTCGCTGTCGGTGACGGCCACCACCTGCGCGGCCTGGCGCATCACTCGGCGTTCCCAGCGCGCATAGCGCCATTGATCGTAGCGAATGAAGGGCAGCGCCCAGCGCGGCAAACGGTCGTAAGTGGCCGCGCCGAGGGCAGACTCAACATTATGTTCGGTCAGCACAAACGGCTGGGATCTACGCGCCAGGGCATCTTCGTAAGGCTGGAAGCTGTAGCTGTGCTCGATCTGCACCACGTCCCACGGCTCACCCAGCAACCAATTGAAGGTGTCCTGCAACTCGCCCGACAAGCCATTCACGCTGGCCAGCAGCGGGTAGGGCGCCAACAGCCCGGCCACCAGGGTCGTGAAGCTGCGTAACGGGCGGCGCGGCAGGATGATCAACTGTTCGACAAACGCTTCCAGCACCTGGCGGTCGGTGAGCGACACCGGGTGCTTGTCATGCAGCAACAAGGTGATCCGGTGCCCACGCGCCGCCAGGCTGCGCAGCAGATGGAACTGGCGCGTCTTGCCGCCGCTGGTGGCGGGCGAGGGCGAGT
Source organism: Pseudomonas sp. LG1E9 (assembly GCF_003290225.1). Classification (NCBI taxonomy): domain Bacteria; kingdom Pseudomonadati; phylum Pseudomonadota; class Gammaproteobacteria; order Pseudomonadales; family Pseudomonadaceae; genus Pseudomonas; species Pseudomonas sp. LG1E9. The sequence goes on from NZ_CP029983.1 coordinate 2,789,580, forward strand.
AGGGCAGGATCCATAGAATGCGCATGGCAGGCCTCACTCCCATAACAGAATTTGCAGGTTCGGCTTGACCGTGACGGTCAGCCCGTGGGTGCCGCTCACCGGGGTTTGCGTGCCACGCAGCGGGTCATACAGGGTGGCGCTGGCCAAGCCGGGCAAGTGGGCGTTGCCGCCCTCGGCCGACCAGAAAAACCACAACTTGCGCCCGTCGGTGCGAGTCCAGCCGATGCTGAACAGGCCGTCGGGCAACTGGTCGGCGCTGGGCGGATCGCCGGGGGTGAGCTTTGGCCCGCTGACGTCGAGGAAGTTTTTCAGCGCGCTGTAGACCGGCTTGGGGTTGGCGTCGATGTCCAGCAAACCGTAGGACTGATCACGCACGCTGGCGCGCTGGTCCAGATCGCTCAAGGTGAACAGGAAGATCCTGTCGTAATCCAGCGCGCTCATCAGTGCCAGGCGACGCACCACGTAATCGGCCTGGGCCTGTGGGGTGATGATGTCCTGGGCGTCCTTGGGACCGGTGTAGGTCGACCAGCCCCACTCGGTGCTCCAAAGGGTCTGCACGCCGGCGTTGCGCAGCGCCTGGTTGAGCGCGCTGGTCTTGGCGATAAAGTCCAGGTTGGCCGGGTCGTTGCCTTCGGGCAATTGGGTGTAGGGATGGTAGGAGATAACAGTGTTCAGGCTGGCCACACCGAGTGCGCCGAGGGCGTCCAACATGGTCTGGCCGTTGGGCATTTCGCTGAAGAACGCCATACCGGCAGCGACCACCGGTTTGCTCGGGCTCATGGCCCGTAGCGCGGCGGCGGTGCTGGTCAGCAGCGTGGCGTAGCCGGCCGGATCGGCCACCGGGCGCCAGAAGCCCAGCAGGTTCGGTTCATTCCACACTTGCCAGGCGTCGACGCTGGGGTAGCGCTGGGCCAGCAATGCCATGCGGTTGGCGAATACGTTCGGGTCTTTCGGCGGGTACTGGTCCTGATACGGCGCACCCACCGGTGCGGTCGTGGCGAACGGTGCCGAACCGACCAGGTAGAACACCGACTTGAGTTGGTTGTCCTGCAGCTTGCCCACCAGTTGATCCAGGGTTGCCACTTGGTACTGGCCTTCGACGGGTTCCAACTGATCCCAATGCAGGTCCAGGCGCACCCACTCCAAGCCCAGCGCCTTGAGACGGTCGATCTGCTTCTGGTAACGCTCGGGGCTGAACCACAGGAACTGCGCGTTCACTCCCAGAAAATCCTTCCACACCACCTCTTTGTTGCCCTTGAGCACATGATTTTCGGCGTCCGCCTGGCGCCCCCACAAAAACGCGGTCAGACCCAGGGCGGCGACCACGGCCAAGGTGGCAAAGTAGGTGTGTTTACGTGCCATGGCGGGTGCCCTCGATGGCCTGCTCAAACAGTGTCTTGAATTTCAGCGCGGTCAATGGCCACAAGCGCTCGCGGCCGATTTCGCCGGCGCGCTCGGCCCAGTCCCGGGCCAGCAGCGGTGTGCGCGCCAGGCGCAGCAGTTGCTCGCTGAGTGCGGCCACGTCGCCTTCGGGGTAGATGGCGCCGTTGCCGCTGGCGACTTCTTCGGCAAACGCACGGGCATCCGAGGTAATCGCACCACGACCGCACGCCGCTGCCCAGGACAACGCGCCGCTGGTGCCGCGTTGGCGCCCGAGCAGGCCGAGTTTTTTTGATTCACGGTACGGCAGCACCATCACATGGTGCGCCTGGATAGTCTGGGCGATCTCGTCGGCCGGCAGGTTCAGTCGCCAGTCGATGGCATCCGTCAGGCCGAGGTCGGCGATCTGGCTGTTCAACTGTTCCAGGTAATTGCCGCCTGCGCCGAACGCCATTTCGGCAGCAGTACCACCGGCCAGGGTCAGGCGCACACGGTCACGCCGTTCGGGGGCTTGTTTGAACACAGCAGCCAGGGCCTGCAACAGGTCCTCGATGCCTTTGCCCCGGTAGATAAAACCGAAGTACAGCAGGTGCAACGTGTCCAGCGGCGGCAGCGGCACGGGTGGGATGGCCAGGTTGGCGTGGTTGATCACCGCCACTTTGCCCGCCGGCAATTGCATGCGCTGGCTCAGGCATTCGGCGCCCAGGCGGGTGAGGGTGATCAGCCGTGTCAGGCCTTTTGCGACCTGGCGCTCTTCACGCAGGGTCAGCGGGTCGGCCAGCACCACCGCCGCTTGGGGCAGCGGGCTGGGCAAGCGCTCCAGCAGGTTCAACGGAAACGGCAACTGCTCGCGCCGCCACACGATCCGTTCCGGGTCATGCACGGTGGCGGTCAAGGGCAAGGCCGGGTGGGCCTTGCGCAGTTCACGCAGGGCCAGAAACTCCCCCAGGCGCCCGCCGCCCAACTCGGCGTGGACTAGGTCCACGCTCTGCCAGTCGAACGCAGCGATGGCCTGCTTGATCGCCTCGCTGTTGCCCGCCACACAGGTCAACGGCGTCAGCACCGTCACACCCAGGTGTTCCAAAGCCGTGCGGAAATGGTTCGCGTAGTCGGCGATCCCGTTTTTTTCCGGCGGCAATGGGGCGAGCAGGGCGATGCGCATCAGAACACCCTCTGGTACTTGGCGATGGTCTTGAGCACTTTGGCCGGCACTTCGAACTTACGCCGGTTGATGATGATGCCGTCCACCTTGCCGAACGCCGTATTGAGGATCGACAGCGCGTGCTCGACCACGGGCACTGTGCTGGTATTCGCTTCCACCACCAGGGCGATCAGGTCGGCGCGGCGCAGGTTGATAAACGCATCGCGGTTATCCAGCAGTGCGGACGCGTCCAGCAGCACCACTTCGCCCGGCTGGGCGGGTTCAGCCCCGCCGACACGCACGGTGATGCCGTTTTCCTCAAGCAACCTACGCAGGTGTTCCACCACAAATGTCACCCCTTCGCCATGGCGCGCCGAGGTCAGCCCCAGCGTCATGCCTTGCTCGGCAATCCGCTCCAACTGCAGCAAGCCGTACAGGCGGTAGATGCTCGCGTTGAACGCGTTGGTGCCTTGGGCGGTGCTGGTGTCCAGCTCCGGCAGGGTGGTCCACAGCGGCAGGCCGAACTTGCGTTCCACCAAACCGCCGTCGTGGATGCGCTGGTCGAGCAGGTAGCACAGGTAGATCACCAACAGGCCCACGACGATGGCAAACGGAATCGCCAACAGCAGCATCATCAGGGTTTTCGGGAAGATGCGACCGGGGTTCAGGGTGGCCTCTTCGATCACCGCGATGTTGCTGATTTGGCTGTTATCCAGTTCACGGTCGATGCGCGACTTTTCCAGGTTGTCCACGTACAGCGCGTAGTTGCGTTCGGCGGTGCTCAGCTCGCGGCCCAGGCGGGTCAACTCCGGTTCAATCTCCAGGGCTTGCTTGCGTTGGGCTTCCAGGTTGCTCAGTTGCTTTTGCTGCTGGAGCAGTTGGGTGCGCAGTGCCAGGTTGTTGCTCGTTTCATCCAGCAGCACCCGCTGCAAGTGGATTTCCAGGGTGTTGGGCGCACGGTTTTCCGAGCTCTGCACGGTGTTGCTTTCACTGGCGACGTGGGCCTGCATCGCGCGGATCGACGCATCCAGGGCTTTGACCGGCGGCGCGTTATCCGTGTAGGTGCGCAGCATGTCGGCCTTTTCCAGCAGCTTCTGGTTGAGCAGGCGACGCAAGTCTTGCTGCTGCGGATTGAGTGCGATCTGGCGCACCGTGGTCACTTCTTTGGGCTGCGTCTTGAGCTGGGTGCGGGTGCTCCCGATGGCGCTGTCGGAAGACGCGATCAGGCGCGAAGTATTGAACGTCTCGCCGCGCAACACATTGATGCGCTCGGACAAGTCCTCCAGGCGATCAGTGATGCTGGCTGCGCCGATCTCATTGAGGTGTTTGAGAATCTGCTCCTTGAGGCTCTTGATCTCGGTGGCGCTGGTGGACACCTGGCCTTCATAGAAGACATACAGGCTCTTGCGCCCCAGTGCCTGGGTGCGTTCGTTGATGTAGGTCTCGACCCAGTCCTTGACCACCGCCTGGGCGATTTGCGGGTCACCCCAGGTGAAGCTGATGTCCATCACCGTGGAGCCCGCGGCATGGCTCACGTCGAAGTTCTTCTCCAGGCTGGCAGCCAGGCGTTCGACCGGCGTGGTTTTTTCGACGATGCCCACCGTTTCCAGGACCACGCGCAGGCCGTCGAAGACGCCGTCGACCGCACTTTTGACGTAGTACTTGGTGCGCTTCAAGAAGCCCTCGGGCGGCGGCTGATTGGCAATCGCTTCCAGGTAGTGCTCGGCCACGGCCCTCACGATAGGGCGCCCGGTCAGCAGCCGCTCTTCATCGACAATCGGGTCGCGCTGGGTGCTGGGCATTACCAGTGCCTGGCGGTTACTGATCTCAATGGGCAGGGTCGAATCGCGCCCCGGTTTCACCAGCAGTCGAGCGGTGGATTCGTACTTGGCCGGCAGCAGGAAAGCCCCCAGCAGTATGATCACCAACGCGGCAATGGCGGCCAGCTTGAACTCGTGCCGGAAGATGAAGAACAGGCGTAGCAGATCACGAAAAGAACGGATCTCGATCATGGGATGTCGCTCCTTTAGTTGTTGCCGCCGCTGGTGCGCGTGTAGTTGTAGCCAACCCCAATGGACTTGGTGAACGGGATCAGTTGGTTCATGTAGGTATCGACTCCCTGAATGCGCTCGCCCACGTTGGATTTGGGCACGAACACCACATCACCGCGTTGCAGGTGCACCGGTTTGCGCCCGTTGGGGCCGGTCCTGAGCAGTTGGCTGAAGTCCAGAAAATAGGCGCGATAGGCGCCCTGGGCGTCTTCGCGCAGCAGCGCAACCATGCTGGCGTTGCCCGCCGGGCTCACCCCGCCGGCACCGACAATCGCCTGTTCCAAGGTGTTGGCCGTGGCGATCTGCACCGCCGTCGGGTTATTCACCGCGCCGCCGACAATCACCGTGTTGCCGGGCGCCTGGTTGATGTTCACCGTCACACGTGGCTCGCGGTACGTCTGCGCAAGCTTGCCGGTCAGCTCTGTCGCCAGCTCCGAGGGCTGGCGCCCGGCAACCTGGATCGGGCCCAGGAATGGGTAGTTGATCTTGCCGTCGGTCTGCACGGTGTACAGCGTCAACTCGTAGATCGTGCTGACGTTGAACGCCGACAGCGTCGGCATCTCGCCGGCATCGCGCACGATGCGCAACTGGTCGCCGATACGGATGCGTTCCACCGCCGGCGGCAGCTGGGCCAGTTGTTCGAGGGCGCGCTTGCCTTCCTCGACGGTCTTGCTGTCGGGCGGCACGATGCGCGCCGGCGTATTGCAGGCGGCCAGAGCCATCATGGCCACGACGAGCAGGGTTCGTTTCATCAAGGGGGACTTCCTGTGGGTCATGATGCTCACCTCCAATAACCGGGAAACATGCTGATGCGCCGCTTGAGGGCGAGAGGCAGGCGACGCTCAAGATGGCCCAGGCGATAACCGAGCAACTTGAACGCACTGCGTACCAGCACCTCCGGCACGCGGTGCAAGGCGCCGGCTTTGCGCAAGGCCGCGAGTTCGGCCAGTACATAGCGTTTGCCTTCGCCACCCGCGTCGCCAAAGGCCTGTTTGATCCACGGCTCGCGGCCATAGAACACGCCGATATCGAAGTAGCGATGAAATTCGTCCATGAGTTTGTAATCGTGTGAGTGATGCACCAGCGCCGTGGCGGCGTAGCGCACCTTGTAGCCGTCGAGCAGCATGCGCGCAGCGACGTAGGCGTCTTCGCTGCCGATCACGTCGACGGGGAAACCTCCCACCGCGTGCAATGCACTGCGCCGGTACACGGAAAACGAGTCGGAGCTGAAGCAGGTCTTGATCCCCAGCGTGGGTGCATCGGCCAGGCTTTTACTGCGGCTGTGCTCGGGGTAGTTGAAGTGCCGCGATTGCGCGCCCAGCACCCCCGCGTTGGGGTGGGGCAGTTGGCGTCCGTAGGCGACGCCGTTGAGCGGGTCCTGCTGCAACTCGGCGAGCAGGTTGGCGAAGGTCTCGGGCGTGGCGGGAATGGCGTCCTGGGTCATCACGATCAACGCATCGCCACCCACCTGCTCGCTGGCCCAGCGGCGGGTGCCGCCGTGGTTGAAGTCACGGGCGTCGATCACTTCGACCCGAGCGCCGAACTCGCGAAAACGCGCCACGGTGTCATCGCTGGAGGCGCTGTCCACCACCAGCATCTCGTCCGGCTGCAGGGTTTGCATTTTCAGCGCCGGCAGCAGGCGTGCCAGGTGGCTGGAGGCGTTACGGGTCGGGATGATCAGGGACGTGCGCATATCATTTTTTCACGTCGGCGGGCGCACGGCCGTAGATGTCGTCGAAGCGCACGATGTCGTCTTCGCCCAGGTACTCGCCGCTCTGCACCTCGATCATCACCAGGTCGATGATGCCGGGGTTGGTCAGCCGGTGTTTGTGCCCGGCCGGGATGTAGGTGGACTCGTTGGCGTTGATCAGGAATTCCCGTTCGCCGTTGGTGATCTGCGCCGCGCCGCTGACCACCACCCAGTGCTCGCTGCGGTGGTGGTGCATCTGCAATGACAGCGATGCCTGGGGCTTGACCACGATGCGCTTGATCTTGAAGCGGCTGCTTTCCTCCAGCACGGTGTAGGTGCCCCACGGCCGGGTGACGGTGCGGTGCAGGCTGTACGCCGGATGGTTCTGGCGCTTGAGCTCGGCGACGATGTAGCGCACATCCTGGCTGCGTTGGGCATCGGCGATCAGCAGCGCGTCGGGGGTGTCGACGATGATCAGGTCGCGCACGCCCACGGCGCCCAATACGCGCTTGGGTGAGTCGATGTAGCAGTTGTGCACGTCATGCAAAATCGCTTCGCCATTGACCTGGTTGCCATGGGCGTCGCTGGGGGTGAGCTGGCGCAGGGCTTCCCACGAGCCGATATCGCTCCAGCCAATGTCACAGGGCACCACGGCCACTTGGTCGGACTTTTCCATCAGTGCTACATCGATGGAAATGTCCGGCGCGCTGCCGAAGGCGTCGGCGTCCAGTTCACGCTGGCGCGAGGTGTTGTTTTGCAGGCTCTGGCTGTGTTCCAGCGCGGCGCGTGCGGCTTCCAGCACGGCCGGGGCATGGGCGGCCAGTTCGTCCACCAGGGTGCTGGCCTTGAAGCAGAACATGCCGGCATTCCACAAGTGCTTGCCGCCGTCGAGGTAGCCTTGGGCGGTCGCCAGGTCGGGTTTCTCGACGAAGCGTTTGACCCGGTTGCCGTGGCGCAGTTTTTCACCTTGTTCGATGTAGCCAAAACCGGTTTCCGGATGGTCGGGCTGGATGCCGAAGGTCACTAGGTAGCCGGCTTCGGCAAGGTCCCGGGCCTGGGTCACGGCGTCGGCGAACGCGACTTCATTGAGAATCAGATGGTCGGCAGGCATTACCAGCAATTGCGCATCGCCGCCGAAGTGTTCCTGCACATGCAACGCTGCCACTGCGATGGCCGCCGCCGTATTGCGGCCGAACGGTTCCAGCAGCAAGTCCAGAGGCAGGCGGGCGTTGTTGACCGACCGGTAGTCATCGAGGGTGCGAAACAGCAGGTCGCGGTTGGTCACTGTCAGTACGCTTTGCACCCCAGGCAGTTTGGCGGCGCGCTGGAAGGTTTTTTGCAGCAGGCTCTGGCCGTCACGCATGCGCATGAAGGGTTTGGGCATGTTCTGCCGCGACACCGGCCACAGCCGGGTGCCCGAACCACCGGAAACGATGCAGGGAATCAATCCGTTGAGGGTATTCATCAATAGACTTCCTTGGTGGAAAGGACGGCCGGGACCGTCATGAAAACGATGTACAGGTCAAACCACACCGACCACTTGGAGATGTACTCCAGGTCGTACTCGACACGTTTCTGGATTTTGAACAGGGTGTCGGTCTCACCTCGGTAGCCATTGATCTGCGCCCAACCGGTGATGCCGGGCTTCACGCGGTGGCGCGAGCTGTACTCACTCACTGCCACTTCAAACGGAACACCGGCGGCCTTGGTCGCGGTGGCATGGGGGCGCGGGCCGACCATCGACATGTTGCCCAGCAGCACGTTGAACAGTTGCGGCAGCTCGTCGATGCTGGTCTTGCGGATGATGCGGCCCACGCGGGTGATACGTGGGTCCTGGCGGGTGGTCTGGCGTTCGGCGGTGAAATCGCTCTGGTCGGTGTACATCGAGCGGAACTTGAACACGCGGATTTCGTTGTCGTTGTAACCGTAGCGGTTCTGGCGGAACAGCACCGGCCCCTTGGAGTCGAGCTTGATCGCAATCGCTGTGGCCACCATCACCGGCGACAGACACACCAGCGCCAGGCTGGCGAGAAAGCAATCCTCCAGGCGCTTGATCACCGGCGACCAGCCACGCAGCGGCAGTTGCGAGGTGTTGAACATCAGGATGCCGCCGACGTCGGTGATTTTGCTGTGGCCGTAGCGCAGGGCCGCCATGTCGGGCACCAGCATCACGTTCACCGACATCTGCCGCAGGCGGTTGACCAACCCGTGGATGCGCTGCTCGGCGGCCCACGGCAGGCAGATCATCACTTGGTTGACCTGTTCGGCGCGGATCAGTTTTTCCAGGTCGCGGGTGTTGCCCAACAAGGGCAGCTTGCTCAATTCCTTGGGGATGCGTTCGGTGCGATCGTCGATAAAACCGACCAGTCCGGAACGGATATCGCCATTGCGTTGCAGGTGGTCGGCGACGTGCACGGCGGTGTCGGTAAAACCCAGGATCACCGTGCGTTGCAGATATTTGCCCTTGCGCATCAGGTTGCGGTAGAGGCGCAGCATCAGCAGGCGTTCCAGGCAGAACAGGCACAGGCTGGCGACGTACCACGCGGCCAGGTTGCGCGGGGTCAACTGCGGGAAAAACTGCAGGATCTGGTACATGAACAGCAGGATGCAAAACGCCGCGGACCACGCCTTGACCTTGGTTTTCAGGCGCAGCCGGTTACTGAACAATTCTTCGGAATAGATGCCCAGAGCCTGGAACAGAATGATCGTCAGGACCGCGAAAAATACCAGCAGGCCGAGGAAATGACTACGTAGCTCCGGGTCCATCGGGTCGATGAAAACCACCAGCACCAACGGGGGCAGAATGGCGCTCAGACCATGTATGAATTTGACGAAAACAACAAAGAACTCAACAAAACCGGCACGCGTTAAAAACAGGCTGTCGACGGACGACTTTTCTCGCATAAAACATCCCTCATTGCACTCCAGACGCAGCTGTTCGGTTGATGTATTCAATAAAGCAGCAGGCTGCTTTAGAGGCACGTCGAACTACGGCTACGCTGGGTAATACGCAACTTTTCATTCAAAAAATATATATTCATTTGAATGGTTTTCGCGGGTGTCGTGACTAAAGGAGTGTTCCCTTTTCAATGCTAGTCAACGGATTGACGATGGTGCGGAGGTGGCATGCTAGACAGGTTTATCAGTCTCTTTTTCGGCATTTTATTGACATTCCTTGTCCAGTCACTCGGTGAAGGGGGGTGTGTTTTTGAGTGTAGGAACAAATGTGAGATTTTTCCTGCTTAACGGTAAAACCTTTTTATAAACGCGGTAGGAAAGGGGGACAAAGAGGGGAGGCAGGGCGCACTAAGTGCCCTGCCAGCGGGGTTTTCGAGGGGTTAGAAGTTGCCTTTCAAACTCACTGTAAAATTACGCGGTTCGCCATAAAAGTTGCCCCAGGAGGCGGTGCCCACGGTGTTGTAGTAGGTTTTATCAAACAGGTTGTTGCCGTTGAGCGCCACTGTCCAGGTGTCATCCACGCGGTACGCCAGGCGTGCGTTCCAAGTGGCGTAACCGGGTTGTTCGAGCTTGATGGTCTGCACGCGATAGTTACTGCTCTGGGCATTGACCCCTGTGCCGACGCTCCATTTCGACAGCGCGCCGTCGAGCTGGTAGTCGCCCCACACGCGCAGCATGTGACGGGGCACGTAGGTGTTGGACGTGCCACCCTGCTTCGCGACGTCGATGGTGCTCAGGGATTGGGTCTGGGTGTAGGTATAGCCGCCGAACAGTTGCAGGCGTTCGAGCACTTCACCGCTGATTTCGGCCTCCACGCCCTGGGCGCGCACCTTGCCTTTATCGGTGTAGCAAAAGCCGTCGGCGGAGGTCGCGCATTGGGTGGTGTAGTCGGACTCGGCGCCGTTTTTCTCAATCGCGCGGAACAATGCCAGGGAGCTGTTGAGGCGCCCGTCGAACCATTCGCCCTTGATGCCCAACTCGTAGTTGTCGCCGACCTTCGGCTGGAGGGCCGCGCCGTCGACGGTGGCGTAAGAGCTTTGCGGCTGGAAAATATCCGCATAGCTGGCGTACACCGAGAGGTGCTCGTTGAGGTCGTAGATCAGCGCGGCAAACGGCGTGACTTCGCCGGTTTCGCGGGTGCGTGCATCCTGCGTGGCCCATTCGCCCCAGGCCAGGTTGTAGGATTGGCGGCGGTTCTCGTACCAACTGACGCGGCTGCCGACGATCAGCATCAGCGGCTCGGCCAGGCGCAGGCGCAAGGTGGCATAGGTGCCATATTGAGTGGCGGTCTCCTTGACCGTGCCACCCCGGTACATGTTCGGCCAGAAGCTGCTGTTGGCCGGTTCCGGGAAGTGATGATCGGGTTGGTAGATGCTCTGGCGCCTGGGCAGGTTCTGGATCGCGTACACGTCGTCCTGGGTACCACGGCTGCCGTTGGCACCGACGATCAGCTCATGCTCCAGGCCAAAGGCTTCGAACTTGCCGTCGACGTAGGCGTCGAGGCCGAAGTCCTTATGGTTGTAGTCCATCAGCGCCGCGTAAGAGTTGGCAGTGGGCGTCGGGTTGTCGTAGGCGATGGTGCCTTCGCTGGCGGCGTACTTGGTGTCTTGCAGGTTGCGGCTGTGCACCGCCGAGACCTTGAGTTTCCAGTCATCGTTGAATTGATGCGTCAGGTCGGCGAAGAACGTGGTGCGCCGGCTTTGCCAGTCGTTCCAGGACTGGCCCAGACACGTGGAGCGGCTGAGGTTGGCGCTTTTGCCATCGGCGTAGCGCGGCAGGCCGCCCCAGCACGGGCTGGCGTCGACGTCTTCGTAGCTGGCGCCGACGCCCAAGGTGGTGTCGGGGTTGAGGTCGATGTCCAATGCGCCATAGAACGCCTGGTCCTGGCGCTTCTGAATGTCCATGTAGGAATCGCGAGTCTGCTGGCTGATCGCTGCGCGGCCGCGCACGGTGCCGCTGTCATTCAACGGGCCACCGGTGTCGACGTCGGCGCGGTAGTTGTCCCAGGTGCCGGCGGACAACGACAGGCTGGTGGTGGGCTTGGCCTGTGGTCGTTTGCGCACGAAGTTCACCGCGCCGCTGGCGGTGCCGGCGCCCTTGAGCATTCCGGCTGCGCCCTTGAGCACTTCCACCCGGTCGTAGATCGCCATGTTGGCGCTGAAACTGTCGGCTTGTACGTAGTCCTTGCCCATGTCCAGTGGCACGCCGTCGTACTGGTACTGGCCGAGCATCTTGAAACCACGGGAATAGAAGTACTTGCCGCCCATGGGCGACTCGTACGTGGTGATCCCCGGCGTGCGTTCCATCACGTCGTCAATGGTGGTGAGGTTCTGGTCATCCATCAGTTGGCGGGTCAGCACACTGACCGACTGCGGTGTTTCCCGCAGGCTATGTTCACCTTTGCCGATGGTCACGGCGCCGGTGGTGTAGGAACCGGTGCCATCGGTAAGGGCACCCAAGCGTTCGCCGGTGACCATTGTGGCGCCCAGGTTCAGGGCACCGGTTTGGGCTACTTGCGGCAGGAGCAACCACGTGTTGTTGCCCTGGCGCTGGGCGTCCAGGCCTTGGCCTCGCAGCAACTGGCCAAGAGCCTGTTGCGGGTCGAAGCGGCCGCTGAGGCCTGGGCTGGCCTTGCCGGCGACACTGGTGGCGTCGTACGACAGGCTGACACCGGCCTGACGGGCGAACTGGTCCAGCGCGTTGGCCAGGGAGCCGGCGGCGATCTGCCAGTCGCGGGTCTGGGTATCGCCGGCTGGGGTTTCAGCCCTCACGGCCAGCGGCACGGCGGCGCTGCTCAGGCAGGCGCCGAGCAAAGCGGCCTGCACCGTGCGCTTGAGGGGGGAACGTTGGAAGGGGATCGCTTGCATGACCGCGGGATGCTCCTGAAGGAAGTGAACAGAACCGGCCTGTTGATCGGCCTTTCCTTACAGGTCGAGCGGCAATGCGAATTCACCTCATTTATTTTTGACAGGTTATACGCGGGGCGAGACGGTCACCCAATAACGGCTGCGGTAGGTGACGTCGACCTTGAGCGAATGCGCCACCAGGCTGAGCACTTGATCGGTATCGTCCAACTGATAGGTGCCCGACACGCGCATCCCGGCGACCGCTTCGCTGCAACGTAGCAGGCCGTTGCGATAACGTCCCAGCTCGGCAAGGAAGTCATCCAGGCGCATGTTGTGGGCGCTGATCACGCCGTCGCTCCAGGCCCAAGGGTCCAGGCCATTGGCGCGGGGAGGGCGAATGCCATGGCGGTCGAACAGCACCTGTTCGCCCGGCTGGACCAACTGCCGGGCGCTGGCGTCATGGCGGCCTGCAAACAGCGCCACCGTGCCCTGTTGCACGGCGAGCAACGTGCCTTGGGCGTCTTCACGCACCAGGAAACGGGTGCCGAGGGCGCGCAGGTAACCGTCGCGGGTCTGCACCCAGAAGGGTCGGCTGTCACCGCCGGTATTGACCAGGATTTCACCCTGGCGCAAGTGCACCAGGCGCCGCTCCAGATCAAACGCCGTATCGAAGGCACTGGCGCTGTTGAGCTGGATGTGGCTGCCATCGTTCAGCGCCACCCAGCGCCGTTCCCCGGTGACGGTGCGGTAATCGGCCAGCATGGCGGGCAGCGGCGTGTAGTCGCGGCCAAGCCAGGTCAAACCAGCCGTGCCGGCCACCAGCCCGAGCAGTTTCAAGCCGTCACGGCGGCTGATGCGTTGGCGCGCACCGCGCAGGGCATGGCGCCCAACCTGGGCCGGTAACTGGCTGAAATCGTCATTCATGGTCGCCACCCGCTGCCACACCTGCTGGTGCTCGGCGCTGGTGTGCAGCCAACGGTCAAATGCGGCGGTGCTGGCATCGTCGGCGGTGTTGAAGCGCAGTGTGATCATCCACTGGATGGCCTGGTCGACCAGGCGCGGGTCATCGTTCGGCATATCGCAACCGATAACAGGCGTGCAGTGCCTTGGCCAGGTCGCGTTCCACGGTGGCCTTGGATACGTTCAGGCGCAGGGCGATCTGTGCGCAGGTCAGGCCGTCGAGTTGGGCCAGCAGGAACGCCTCGCGCACACGTGGCTTGAGTTGGTCGAGCAGGCGGTCGATACGTTCCAGGCTGTCGAGGATCAACCGCCGGGTTTCCTCCGACGGCACTTGCACCTGCGGGAAATGCGCGAGGCTTTCCAGGTAGGCGCGCTCCAGTTCACGGCGGCGGTACTGGTCGATCATCAGGCTGCGCGCGATGCTGCTCAGGTACGCGCGGGGCTGCTGCACCGTCTGCTGCTTGCGCGCATTGAGCAGGCGCACGAAGGTTTCCTGGGCCAGGTCGGCGGCATGCTCGCGGCAACCGGTGCGCCGGCTCAACCAGCTACGCAGCCAGGAATGATGGGCATGGTACAGCTGGCCGATAGCGGCATGGTCCAGTGGGTGATCGCTCGACATGGGCATCCTGGCGCAGCAGTCTTAATTGATAATGTTTCGCATTCTAGACGTTGGCCGTGGCAATGAGCAATCACCGGGGGGCATTGTATCCAGCACAATTTTTTGTTTGCCCAAGGCCGGCCGATTAGGCTGCGTGCTTTCCCGACGGAGGGCTGAGCATGATCGACGTGACGACCCTGGCGATATTTTCCGGTGCAGTGGTGCTGTTGCTGCTGTCTCCGGGACCGAACATGGCCTTTGTTGTCAGCCACGGCGTGACTCACGGCTGGCGCGGTGGAATAGCGTCGGCGCTGGGCATCATTGTGGCGGACCTGCTGCTGACGGTATTGACGGCCAGCGGGGTGACGGCGCTGGTCGCCAGTTGGCCGCCATCCTTTGATGTGATCCGGTATGCGGGGGTGATCTACCTGTTGTGGCTGGTGTTCAAGACCTTGCAGAAACGCCCTGGTCTGGGCATGGCCCACATCAACCGTGTGCCCTTGGGCCGAGTAGGTTGGCAGGCGATGCTCAATAGCTTGCTCAACCCCAAGGCATTGCTGTTTTTTCTGGTGTTCCTGCCGCAGTTCGTAAGGCCCGAGGCCGGGCCTATCGCCCTGCAATTGCTGGTGCTGGGCGGCGTGCTGACCGTGATTGCCGGTGTGTTTCACGCACTGCTGGGGTGTTTTGGTGGCGGGCTCAGCCGGTTCTTTGCCAGGCGCACACACAGCGCCTGGCTGCAGAAGTGGGGTCTGGCGACGGTACTGATGCTGCTCGCCGTGCGCCTGGCGGTGATGTCGCGCCCCAACTGACTGGCATCAGGGCAAGCCTTGCCCGCTACAGCGTCAGCCCAATCGCGCCGCCGCCCGTGCGGTGATCTCACCGCGCACCCGGCGCGATTCCACCGTGCGCTTCTTCGCCTCTTCCAGTACGTGGGCGGGCGCCGTCTGGGGGCTGCCCGACTCGAACGGCGGGGCCGGTGCATATTCGATCTGCAACTGCACCAGTTGCGCCGCCGCTTCGCTGTACAACTCAGCCGCCAGGACCAGCGCGAAGTCGATCCCCGCCGTGATCCCGCCCCCGGTAAACAGGTTGCCGTCACGCACCACGCGCTCCTGCACCGGGATGGCGCCGAGCGGCGCGAGCATGTCGTGGTAGGCCCAGTGGGTGGTGGCCTTGCGGCCGCGCAGCAAACCCGCCGCGCCGAGTACCAGCGAGCCGGTACACACCGAGGTCACGTAGCGCGCGGTCTGGGCCTGGGCCTTGAGGAAGTCCAGGGTGGCCGGGTCTTCCATCAGCGCGCCGACGCCAGAACCGCCGGGCACGCAGAGCACATCCAGGTTGGGGCAGTCGGCATAGGTGGTGGTCGGTGTGAACACCAACCCGGTGCTGGACGTGACCGGCGCCAGGTCTTTCCACACCAGGTGCAACTTCACATCCGGCAGCGAGCCCAGCACGTCATAAGGGCCGGTCAGGTCCAGTTGCTGGATGCCGGGAAACAACACAAAGCCGATCTGCAAGGTCATCAAGAATGCTCCGATAAGGGGTGGACGGCTTCACTCTAGAGGCCTAGGCTTTGGCGAATACGCCATTGACCCCACGAATCACGCCAATCATGCCCAGAATTGTCCACGTCCTCGCTTTCGATAACGCCCAGGTGCTCGACGTGACCGGGCCGTTGCAGGTGTTCGCCTCCGCCAATGACTTGGCCCGCCAGCGCGGCCTGCCGTTGCCTTACGCCGTCTCGGTGATCGCCGCCCAGCGTGAACCGGTGATGACCTCTGCGGGCCTGGCCCTGGTGGCCGAGCCGTTGCCCGCCGTCGATGCGCCGTGCGACACCTTGGTGATCGCCGGCGGCTGGGGTGTGTACGGCGCTTCTGAAGACCTCGCACTGGTGGACTGGGTGCGGGAAAAGGCCCGGCACACCCGGCGCATGACCTCGGTGTGCACGGGCGCCTTTTTGCTCGCCGCCAGCGGCATGCTCGACGGCTGCCGCGTGGCGACCCACTGGACGCGCTGCGAAGAACTGGCGCGCAGGTTTCCTTCGCTGACGGTGGAGTCCAACCCGATCTTCATCCAGCAGGGCGCGGTGTGGACGTCGGCCGGTGTGACCGCCGGCATCGACCTGTGCCTGGCCTTGGTGGAAGAAGACCTCGGTGGCGCAGTCGCGCTGGAAGTGGCGCGGCACCTGGTGGTGTTTCTCAAGCGCCCCGGCGGCCAATCGCAATTCAGCGTGACCCTGTCGCTGCAAAAGGGCGACAGCCGCTTCGCCGAACTGCACGCCTGGATGGCCGAAAACCTCTCCCTGGAGTTGAACATTGCGACCCTGGCCGCCCAGGCCGGCATGAGCGAGCGCAGCTTCGTGCGCCACTACCGCGCCGAAACCGGGCAGACCCCCGCGCGCGCCGTCGAACTGATCCGCGTCGAAACCGCCCGCCGGCAATTGGCGGACAGCAACGCGTCAATCAAACGCATCGCCGTGCAGTGCGGATTTGGTTGTGAAGAAACCCTGCGCCGCAGCTTTTTGCGGGCCTTGTCAGTCACGCCCCAGGCCTATCGCGAGCGCTTTTGCGCGCTGGCCTGAACGAAAACGTACACAGTTGAATCAAGGTGCTATGTTGGCCGCACTACCTTCCGCGGTGAGTCCTTTCGCCTGCGCCGCTACTCCCTCCGCCCCCCGGCGTGATGTTGCTCATGAAACCATTACCTGCGATCAGCGCGGTCCCTCTGCGGGACGATTGCGCGAGCGAGCCTATTCACATTCCCGGCTCGATCCAGCCCCATGGATTGTTGTTGACGCTCAGTGAACCCACGCTGGACGTGTTGCAGGCCAGCACCAACGTCAATACCGAATTGGGTCTGGGCCCCGAGCCGTTGTCCGGCCAGGCGCTGGGTCGCCTGATCGGCGAAGAAGCCCTGGCATTGGTACGTTTGGCGCTCGCGGACCTGGAGGCGGATGAGGACGAAACGCGTCAGGTGACCCTCAACGGTGACCGCTTTGAAGTGTTGCTGCATCGCCACCAGAGTCTGTTGTTTCTGGAGCTGGAGCGGTTCGTGGCACCCTTGCACACGGCTGTATTGCCGGTGGCCCGGACATTGCGCCGCCTGCAATCGGCCAAGACCCTCGATGGACTGTATGGCACCTGCGTCACCGAGATCCGCGCATTGACCGGTTACGACCGTGTGACCCTTTACCGCTTTGAGCAGGAAGGCCACGGCCAGGTGATCGGCGAATCCCTCAGCGATGGCATGCAACCTTACCTGGGCCTGTGTTTCCCGGCATCGGACATCCCACCCCAGGCCCGCGAGCTGTACCGGCTGAACTGGATCCGGGTGATTCCCGATGCGGCCTACACGCCGGTGCCGATCCTGCCAGCGCTGCGTCCGGATAATGGCCAACCCTTGGACCTGAGTTTTGCAGTGCTGCGCAGTGTCTCGCCGGTGCACTGTCATTATTTGAAGAACATGGGCGTGCGCTCCTCGATGAGCATTTCCCTGCTCAAGGACGGCGCACTCTGGGGCTTGATCACCTGCGGCCACCGCGAGCC
The DNA here is from genome assembly GCF_003290225.1 of Pseudomonas sp. LG1E9. NCBI lineage: Bacteria > Pseudomonadati > Pseudomonadota > Gammaproteobacteria > Pseudomonadales > Pseudomonadaceae > Pseudomonas > Pseudomonas sp. LG1E9. The sequence goes on from NZ_CP029983.1 coordinate 2,806,749, forward strand.
CCTGCGTGTGCCCCATGAACTGCGCGTGGCCTGTATCAGCATCGGCCAGTTACTGTCGATGCAGATCACCGTGCTCCAGGAACAGGAGGCGCGTGCCCAGCAGAAGCAAAAAATCGACATGATCGACGCGTTAGTCGGCGCGATGGCCGTTGCGACCTGCGATGTGATGGAGAGCCTGCGGCCGCACACGCAAACGCTGTTGAACCTGACGGCCGCCGATGGCGTGGCGATTCTGGTGGAGGAGCGTCTGCACTGCGTTGGCGTGTGCCCCACCGAAGCGCAGATTCGCGCCCTGTATCCTTGGGTTCAGCAGCAGGGCAAAGGCGTGGTGTGCAGTCACCAACTGAGTGCGGACTTTGCGCCGGCGGCCGCTTATCAAGGGATCGCCAGCGGCCTGCTGGCCTTTCGCTTGCCTAAACCTGCGGACAACGCGGTGATGTGGTTTCGATCCGAGGTCAAGACCACGGTGCACTGGAGCGGGGAGCCGATCAAAGTGCGCGAAGCGGCGGCGGTTGCGCTGAGCCCCCGCCAGTCGCTCGAGTTGTGGAAGCAACAAGTCGACGGCAAGGCGTTGCAATGGTCAGCCTCGGAATTGCTGGCCGTGGAAAGCCTGCGCCGCAATGCCCTTGAACATGACCTGGCGCGTCAGGTGCAGCGCGAGCATGCGGCCGTACGGGCACGGGATGAACTGGTGGCGGTGGTCTCCCATGACCTGCGCAGCCCGTTGACGATCCTGCTGATGCAGTGCGGCATGATGCGCAAACTGGTGCCCGCCGACGAGACCAAATCCAACCTGCGTCTGGCCACGGCGATTGAAACCATGCAGACCGCCACGTCGCGCATGAATACGCTGCTGGAAGACCTGATTGATATTTCACGCATCGAATCCGGGCGTTACCAGGTGGTCCTGCAGCCGCTGGATGTGAAGTCGACCCTGGATCAACTCGGCTTGATGTGGCAGCCGTTGGCGGCTGCCAAGGGCATCAACCTGACGTGGCGGGCTCAGCCCGGCCTGCAGGTCCAGGCTGACCCGGAGCGTTTGTTCCAGGTGTTTTCCAACTTGCTCGGCAATGCCCTGAAATTCACCGAGCTGGGGGGCGCGATCGAGGTGATCGCCCTGGCGGCAGAACACGAAGTCCTGTTTCGCATCTGTGATAACGGCGTGGGCATCGGCGCAGCGCAATTGCCCTACATCTTCGAGCGCTACTGGACATCCCGCGAAGGTAACCCCACCGGCAGCGGCCTGGGTTTGTATATTTCCCACGGCATCATCGAAGCCCACGGCGGCACGCTCTGGGCCGAAAGCGTGGAGGGGCAGGGCAGCGTGTTCAGCTTCAGGATTGCGGCGGTGTCCTAAGCCCTGTCGAGTAACTCGATGATCGCTGCTGTCGTGGCTTGCGGTGCTTCCTGGGGAATATTGTGGCCCACGCCGGGCAACACCTGGCGTCGGTAAAAACCGCTGAAGTGCTCCAGGTCGTCGTCCTCTTCCGGCGGCGGGCCTACGCCGTCATCGGCACCGCACAACGAGATGCTCGGCACCGAGATCGCCGGTTGCAGCGCCAGCGCCTGCTCGATGGCTTCCAGCGCCGGATCGCCGGGCGCGTACATGAATCGGTGGCGGTAGGAGTGAATCACCACCTCGACAAAGTCCGGGTTATCGAAGGACGGTGCGGTCTGCCCATACAGAGCCGGCCCCTCGGCCCAGGACGGTGACCATAGCGACCACAGCAGCTCGCAGAGTTCGCGGCGGTTGGCGGTCAACCCGTCCACACCGCGCTGGGTATGAAAGTAATACTGGTACCACAACCGATGCTCCGTCACCGGCGCCCGAGGCGTGGGCGACTTGGCAATGTCCTGGATGTTGTAGCCGTCCCCGGTCACCAGCCCGCGTACCCGCTGCGGCCACAGCGCGGCAACGATACACGCGGCGCGCCCGCCCCAGTCATAACCCGCCAGCGTGGCCTGCGCGATGCACAGAGTATCCATGAAATCCAGCAGATCCTTGGCCAACGCCGCCTGTTGCCCGGAACGCATGGCCTGCGCGTTGATAAATCGCGTTGGCCCATAACCGCGCAGATACGGCACCAACACCCGGCAGCCGCGCTCGGCGAGCACCGGCGCAATCGCGTCATAAGCACGCGGGTCGTAAGGGAAACCATGCAGCAGGATCACCGGCTCGCCATCGGCAGGACCGTGGGCCTCGTAGTGGATGTCGAGCACGGAGGTTTGCACGTGGTGCAATCGGGCGGTCAGGGTCATGGTTGGGCTCCGTGGTTGGCCAGCGTTAGTACATTTGAAGGGAAGCAAGCCCCCTGTGGTGAGCGGGCTTCTGTGGTGAGCGGGCTTGCCCCGCGCTGGGCTGCGCAGCAGCCCCCAAACCAGGCGCTGAGTTCTCATAGGAAAACCTTGTTGCCTTTATTGGGACCGCTGCGCAGCCCAGCGCGGGTCAAGCCCGCTCACCACAGAATCGTGTGTCAGCCCTTGAGTGTGTGTCGGTCAATGCGCCACGCATTTGGAGTGCGATGCATCGGCGCCTTACCGACCAGCTCTCAAGGTTGCCACACCGTTTTCTCCCCACTCAACTTGCGGTCCAGGAACGTCGCCGCGCTGATCAGCGCCAAATGGCTCAACGCTTGTGGCGTGTTGCCCAGATGCCGTGCATGGCTGTCGAACTCTTCGGCGTACAGCCCCAGTGGGTTGGCGTAGCGCAGCAGTTGTTCGAATTCCAGGTGGGCTTTCTCCACCTGGCCGGCGCGGGCCAGGCATTCGACGTACCAGAACGAGCACGCGGTAAATGCGCCTTCGGTGCCTTGCAGGCCGTCGATCTGGCTGTCGTCGTTGCGGTAGCGGTAGACCATGCCGTCACGCACCAGGCTTTTCTGGATCGCGTCCAGGGTGCTCAACCAGCGGGGGTCGGTGGCCGCGACGAAGCGCACCAGTGGCATCAGCAGCATCGAGCCGTCCAGCGCCGTGCTGCCGATGTGCTGCACAAAATGCCCGCGTTCGTCGTTCCAGAAATTGCTCCAGATGTCGGCGTAGATCGCCTGGCGCGTCTTGTCCCAGCGCGCAAACGGCGCCGGCAACGAGCGTTTGGAAGCCAGGCGGATTGCGCGATCTAGGGCCACCCAGCACATCAATCGCGAATGCAGGAAGTGGTGTTGCTCGCCGCGCATTTCCCAGATGCCCACGTCTTTCTGGTCCCAGATTTCGCAGACCTGATCGACGACTTCTACCGTGTGTTTCCAGCCCTCGTGGGAGATGGCTTCGCCGTACTTGTTGACGAGGTACACCGCGTCCATCAACTCCCCATAAATATCCAGCTGGATCTGGTCGACCGCCTCATTGCCGATGCGCACCGGCCTGGCGCCACCGTGGCCACTCAGGTGATCCAGGTGGGTTTCAGGCAACTCCTGGCGACCGTCAATGCCGTAGAGGATGTTGATTTTGGTCGGCTGGCCGCAGCAGTCGCTGACCCGGCCCTTGAGCCAACGCATGTAGGCATTGGCCTCGTCGACAAAACCCAGGCGCATAAAGGCGTAGACGGTAAACGACGCATCGCGGATCCAGGTGTAGCGGTAGTCCCAGTTGCGCTCGCCGCCGGGTGATTCCGGCAGCCCGAAGGTGGCGGCAGCAATGATTGCGCCGTGTTTGCGCGAGGTCAGAAGTTTGAGCGCCAACGCCGAGCGGTTGACCATTTCGCGCCAGCGCCCGCGGTAGTTCGATTGGGCGATCCAGCCACGCCAGAACTTCAAGGTGTGAGCGAGCGCCAGGTCGGTACAGCGACTGTCGACACGTTCATCGTCCTGGCCGCCGAGGACAAATTCGGCGCCTTCTTCCTGAGTCAGGGTAAAGCTCGCCACGGCCGCGTTGTCTTCGAGTTGCAATGGATGGCTGCTCGACAGACGCATACCGGGCTGGCCATCGGCGTTGAAGCACACAGTGCCGTTATCGAGGGAAGCGGTGGTTGGCGTGCGTGCATAGTCGTGGCGCACGGCGCAGCGCAGGTGAATGTTGGCCTGGCCGCTGACCACGCGTATCCGGCGGATCAGCAGGGGCAGGTCATCGACTTCTTCGCTGATGCTGAGCAGGTCGGTGATTTCCACCACGGCTTCATCGCTGAGCCAGCGGGTTTGCAGCACATTGGTGTCCGGCAGGTAGATCTGTTCGCGGCGGGCGTTGGGCAGGTCAGGCGTGAGTTGGAAGATGCCGGCGTCGGGGGTGTCGAGCAGCGCGCAAAAGATCGACGGGCTGTCGAATTCCGGCCAGCAGAAAAAGTCGATGCTGCCTTTATCGTTCACCAGCGCGGCGCTGCGCATGTCGCCGATGATGCCGTGGGCATCGATGGCGCTCTGGGCTTCGTTTTTAAAATCAACCTTCTTCAAATCAACCATTGCCACGAAACTCCGGATACAGGCTCATGCCGCCATCAATGAACAAGGTGCTGCCGACCACATAGTCGGAGGCGTCGCTGGCCAGCCAGACCACGGCGTTGGCCACGTCTTCCACATCGCCGACACGGCCATATGGAATTAACTTGAGCAGCTCTTTTTCCGCCGCGCCTTCGGTGGCGGCGCGGTTGATCGCCGTGCGAATCGCCCCTGGCGCGATGCCGTTGATGCGGATGCGCTGTTCGCTGACTTCCTGGGCGAGGCTGCGCATCAGCATCTCCACGCCGCCTTTGGACGCGGCGTAATTCACGTGCCCGGCCCAGGGGATCAGTTGGTGCACCGAACTCATGTGGATGATTTTGCCCGCCGCCCGCGACACACCTTCACGGATGCCCTGGCGGTTGAAGATACGCAGCGCGGCGCGGGCACAGAGGAACTGGCCGGTGAGATTGACGCCGATCACGCTGTTCCAGTCGTCGAGGGTCATGTCGACCACGGCGGCGTCCTTCTGCATGCCGGAGTTGGCCACCAGGATATCCAAGTGGCCGAACGCATCGAGGGTCTGGGCGAACAGCCGTTCTACATCGGCCTCTTTGGACACGTCGGCGCCAAGGGCAATCGCCCGGCCGCCGTCGGCGTTGATCTGCGCCGCCAGTGCTTGCGCCGGGGCGGCCTGGCGGTTGTAGTTCAGCACCACCGCAGCCCCGGCCTGCGCCAGGGCCTTGGCCGCGCCAGCGCCGATTCCGGAACTGGCGCCCGTCACCAGTGCCACTTGTTGCTCCAACGAGATGTGCATTGCCCACCCAGCCTGTTAATTGATGAGTTCAGTTAGCTGACTGATGGCGCGCAAGGTAAGTTCATCCGCGTGGTAGCCGGCGGGCGACAGGTAGCAATTGCTCCACTTAATAGGAAGCATTACTATTCACGCCCCGCCTCCCCAGTGCCTCCGCGATGATCCCTCAGCCGCCCCGCAGAACAGGCTTTTTCGAGCACTACGAAGAGTTGATCGGAACCTGGACGCGCCGCCTGAGAAACCGTCAGCAGGCCGAAGACCTGGCCCACGACACCTTTGTGCGGGTGCTGGAGTCCACCTCCACCGACATCACGCAACCGCGCGCCTATTTGCATCAAACGGCGCGCAACATCGCGGTGGACGCCTACCGCCGCGAGGACCGCCGCGACGCCATCGCCCTGGAAGACTTTGATCAGCGCTCACCCCACAGTGGCGACCCGGAGCATGCCATGCACGCGATCCAGTTGGCGCAATCCATCGAGCGGGCCTTGGCCGAGTTACCGCTCAACTGCCGCAAGATTTTTATCTGGCAGAAAATCGAGGGCCTCACCCAGCAGGAAATCGCCGAACGCCTGGGGTTGTCCAAGAACATGGTGGAAAAGTATATGATCCGCACCCTGCGGCATCTGCGTGACCGCCTGGACGCGCTGGCCCCATGACTCAAGCTCGCTCTGAAACAGGACCTTCCATGATGCATAGCCGTGCCCGCGATGAAGCCGCGCAATGGTTTGTACGCCTGCAAGACGCCGAGCTGGACGCCACCGAGCGCCAGCGTTTCGACGCGTGGCGCGCTGAAAGCCCCGAACACCAGTATGAATTCGATGTGCTGCAAGGCCTGTGGAGTGCCACCGACCTGCTGCCCAAGGCCCGTTTGCAGGCGTTATGCGAGGCGCCTCCCAAGCGGCGGGCCGTGCTGCGTTATGCCGTCGCGGCCAGTGTGGTCGCGATTGCCCTGGGGCTGGGCCTGTTCAGTGGCCTTGATCATCCGAAGCCCTACAGTGCCGAGTTCAGCACGCGCCTGGGTGAGCATCGCCAGGTGGCACTGCCGGACGGTTCGGTGATGGAGTTGAACAGCCGCAGCGTGGTGGCGGTGCACTACGAAAAAAGCCGGCGCGGTGTGGAGCTTAAACAGGGCGAAGCCATGTTCAGCGTCGAGCACGACACCAGCCGCCCCTTTGTGGTCGCGGCCGGGGCAGGGCAGGTGACGGTCACCGGCACGCGCTTTGATGTGCGCCGCGATGACGACCAGACCCGGGTGATGGTTGAGGCCGGCACCGTGAAGGTCCAAGGGCGTTCACCGGATGAGGTGGTGACACTGACGGCGGGCCTGGGGACGCATGTGGACCGCAAAGGGCTGGTGGCGGCGTCCTACGCCGTGAATACCGATGAGCTGACGGCCTGGCGCAGCGGCAAACTGGTGTTCAACGACGCGACGCTGGGGGAAGTGGCGCGGGAAGTGTCGCGCTACCGCGAGCAACCGCTGCGCGTCAGCTCGCCTGCCGTCGGTAACCTGCGGCTGACCAGCGTGTTCAAAGCCAACGACACCGATGCCTTGCTCAAAGCATTGCCGCACATTCTGCCTGTAGCCCTGCGAACCCTGCCGGATGGCAGCCAGGAAATTATTTCACGCTGAGGTTCAGGTTTTTTCCGCGTCCATCGTCTTCTCCTGCAGCTGCAACTGGTTTGCATTAACAGCCGCATACTCTTGCGATCACAGGACTGGGTCAGACGTGAAAATACTCGCCGTTAACAACAATAAAATCTCCCGTTGGGCGCCATTGGCCCTGGCACTTGCCGTCAGCGCCGCACTGCCTGCGGCCTATGCGGCCGACGCTATCCATATCCAGGCCCAGCCCCTGGGCGCGGCGCTGAGCCAGTTGGGCCAGCAAACGTCCTTGCAGGTGTTTTTCAGCCCCGACATGGTCGCGGGCAAACAGTCACCTGCTGTCGACGGCAACCTCTCTCCCGAACAAGCCCTGCGCCAACTGCTGCAAGGCAGTGGCCTGGACTATCAGATCGACGCCGGTTCCGTGACCCTGCGCCCGCTGAGCGTCGGCACGGGTGAGGCCGGTTCTCCCGTGGAACTGGGTGCCACCGACATCCGCGTGGTCGGCGACTGGCTCGGCGATGCCAACGCCGAAGTGGTGCAAAACCATCCTGGCGCACGCACGGTGATTCGCCGTGAAGCCATGGTGGAGCAGGGCGCGATGAACGTCGGTGACGTGCTGCGTCGCGTGCCTGGCGTGCAGGTGCAGGAATCCAACGGCACCGGCGGCAGCGATATTTCCCTCAACGTCGGCGTGCGCGGCCTGACGTCACGCCTGTCGCCACGCTCCACGGTGCTGATCGATGGCGTGCCGGCGGCGTTCGCGCCGTACGGCCAGCCACAGCTGTCGATGGCGCCGATTTCCGCCGGTAACCTTGACAGCATCGACGTGGTGCGTGGCGCCGGCTCCGTGCGTTATGGGCCGCAGAACGTCGGCGGCGTGATCAACTTCGTGACCCGTGCGATCCCGCAGACATTTTCCGGCGAGGTCGGCACCACCCTGCAAACCTCCGCCCATGGCGGTTGGAAGCACATCGAGAACGCCTTCATCGGCGGCACGGCCGACAACGGCATCGGCGTTGCGCTGCTGTACTCCGGGGTCAATGGCAACGGTTATCGCAACAGCAACAACTCCAACGACATCGACGACGTAATCCTCAAGACCCACTGGGCACCCACCGATCAAGACGACTTCTCGCTGAACTTCCACTACTACGACGCCAGCGCCGACATGCCCGGCGGCCTCACCCAGAAGCAGTTCGACGCCAACCCGTACCAGTCGGTGCGCGACTGGGACAATTTCAGCGGGCGACGCAAGGATGTGTCCTTCAAGTACATCCGGCAGATCGACGACCGTACCCAGGCCGAAGTGCTGACCTACTACTCCGACAGTTTCCGTGGCAGCAACATCGCCAACCGCGACCTCGCGACCCTGAGTTCCTACCCGCGCACCTACTACACGTTCGGCATCGAGCCGCGGGTGTCCCATGTGTTCGATGTGGGCCCCAGCACCCAGGAAGTCAGCGTCGGTTATCGCTACCTCAAAGAAGGCATGCATGAGCAGGCCACCAGCCTGAACCTGATCAACAACGTGCCGACACCGGGTGGGCAGAGTGACGGCCACGTGTATCAAGACCGCACAGGCGGTACCGAAGCCAACGCGTTCTATATTGATAACAAAATCGATATCGGCAAGTGGACGGTGACGCCTGGAATTCGCTTCGAAGATATCCGCACCGAGTGGCACGACCGCCCAGTGGTTGCACTGAACGGCACCCGCACCTCGGAAAAACGCCGCGAGGTCCACAACAACGAACCCCTGCCGGCCTTGAGCGTGATGTACCACCTCTCCGATGCCTGGAAGTTGTTCGCCAACTACGAAACGTCTTTCGGCAGCCTGCAGTACTTCCAACTGGGCCAGGGCGGAACCGGCGACCAGACCGCCAACGGCCTGAACCCGGAAAAGGCCAAGACTTACGAGGTCGGTACTCGCTACAACGACAGCGTGTGGGGCGGCGAACTGACGTACTTCTACATCGACTTCTCGGATGAACTGCAATACGTCAGCAATGCCGTGGGCTGGACCAACTTGGGCGCCACCAAGCACACCGGCATCGAAGCGTCGGCTCACTATGACCTGTCGAACCTGGACCCACGCCTGGACGGCCTGACCGCCAATGCCGGTTTCACCTACACCAAGGCCACCTCCGAAGGTGACGTACCCTTCAAGGGCCGTGACCTGCCGTTGTATTCACGGGAAGTGGCCACGTTGGGCCTGCGCTACGACGTCAACCGCTGGACCCATAACCTGGACGTTTACGCCCAGTCCGGCCAGCGCGCACCGGGCACCACCAGCACCTACGTCACCCAAGGCACGGCAGACGGCCAATACGGTGATATCCCCGGTTATGTTTCAGTCAACGTGCGCAGCGGGTATGACTTCGGCGAGCACCTGTCGAACCTGAAACTGGGCGTGGGCGTGAAAAACCTGTATGACCAGCAGCACTACACGCGCTCCAGCGACAACAACGCCGGGCTGTACCTGGGCGAGCCGCGTACGTTCTTTGTGCAGGCGAGCGTCGGGTTTTGATTCTGCGCTGACATCCAGATGTCGCCGCCCCTCCCGACCAGGGGCGGCCATGCACAGGTTGCACGGCAAGCGCCCGTATGGGCTCTTCCTACGAGGTATTGGAAAACTTCAGCACTTTCAGGAACCGACTTCCCCTGTTCTGCCACACAGAAAGAGCCTGCTTGCGCTGGTTTTTTTGACGGTTAGTTGACGTCGAGGGCTGGGTCCGCGAGGTGAGGCGCCTGAAAAAACCGAACTGGAGAGCTCAATGTCGGTATCAGTACTCAACCAACCTGCTACACAGTCCCCCAATCACGACACACACGCAGGTGCCCCGTCCGGTCCTGCGCAACCTCATCCGTCTGCAAGTCGCCAGCAGACGGTAGGCGTGACCTTCAACACTCAAGGCCGCCAATCCGGGCTGATGTTTGATAGCGCACCGAGGCACCCGGCACCGTGTCACGGCCACTTGCGCCCTGGCCCACCGTTACGTCCGCTTCCGGAGGGGGTGCGGCCAAATCCGGGCCCACCGGCGCGTCCGCTGCCTGAGGGCGTGCGACCAAATCCAGGCCCGCCACCGCGTCCGAATCCCTCGCGGCCGGATCCTCATTATTCCAAGCGAACTGGAGAGCAACTGGCCGAGCAGTTATTGAAAAATTATGATGCCTTTCGGGGCCCATGGCCGTCGCGAGAGGTCACGACCCAAAGCGTACACAATATGGCGGCTCGCCCATTGACCGGTAATCCGCACATTGACAGCAATATTCGCCTGGCAAGAGAGCTGGTGCGCCGTCCGGAACTGATGCAGGCCTTGGATCGAAACGGTCGGACAGGTGAATTGGATAACCGCTTGTCCAGGAATGACATCAAGAGCTATCTGCGTTCCGACAACCCCTTGAAACTCGCCACCGACAAAGACATCGTCTTGGACGTGCTCAGGCATTTTAATGCGTTGAAGGGGGGGTTCTGGAACCGTTCAATAGAGCTGAGTACGTTCGAAAAACTCGCGTCGCAACCTTTGACCGGTGATCGGCATAGGGATCATCTCATCCAATTGTCCAGGGAGGTCATGGCGCGCTCGGACCTAGGTGGATTGATGGACAATATTTTTGGACCGTTGCGTGACGGAAAGGCTACGCGATCCGAACTGTTGAAGCTGCTGAGCCTGCTGCGTTAGACCACCCGACTGCCTCGTGCCGCGCAGCACGGGGCACCCGGCAGTCAAAATGCGCATGCATGAGCCGCACGTTCAATCATGAACACATCATCTACGCAACGCCACGGCTTAGAAAACGACCTCCGCCACTGGCTATCGGCGGGTGCCTTTATCTACCGGATAAGGTCTTGACCATGAATTCGCCATCATTTGAACCCCGCCACGCCCAGTACAACGCTGCGACGCTGGTCATGCCACCCCCGCAGGTCAATCTCACGTCGTCGCCCAAGAGCAGCTTCAAGGCACCTACCGCCGAGGATTTCGACAAGGGCGCTCGAACGGTGGCAGAAGAACAGGCGTCCAGTTCGCCGTGCTCACTCTTCCCGAGTATCTGGAGCAAGCTCAAGCTGCCCAGGCGTTAAGTATGCCGGGGTGATGCGAGTCGGTCCCTGGGCGGGCAGATGGTTACAGTTAGTCGAATTTTGCTCGGCCTTTCGGAGGAACCACTGATGCATGAACGCCACTCAGCCTGTGTCAGTGCTTAGGCGATGGAGTCAACATTTAGTGGAGAAGAACCATGATTAGCAGGGTTAATGATTTATTACGTACAGTACCGAAAGCCGCTGATGCGCTACCGGGAGGCGGGGGGCATGCTCGATTTTCGGTAGATTCGCGTGCGCTGGGCAAGCCACTCCCCGTTGCACAGCCTTATTCCGATCGATTCGCCAACGGTGCCGCCCGGCATTTTGACGGTCAGAACATGTACGGTGGCATGTCGAAAGTCGGGAATCCTTACGTCAGTTCGGACGACCACCTGCTGGCGACCGACTTGAGTAACAATCTGAAGTTGCCAGTACTGGATGCATTCAAGGAGGACGGGCACCTGACCCAGCAATCGATGCACAAGATCGCGAGCGAGGACCCGAGCACCAGCGCGGTCCCCGAGCGCGTCATCATGCTGTTTCGGGAGACAGTCAACCGCCCGCGTTTGAACCAGGCGGTGCTTGGAAAGGATCGACACCTCACCGCTGAAAGTCTGTCCAAGGCCTCGGGTTCATTGGTTGGCAATACCAACCCCAACACCCAGAGCGCAGATCCGTACCATGCGAAAACCGATCTGCAGCTGGTCCAGGCATTCAGAGCCATGTTTGATGACATACGCGATAGGTCGGAAGACTACAGTTTCTTTTTTGAGAAGCACCGCTATGTAAAGAAAGACACGATTATCGAGATGAGCAAGGACCCCGACGAAACGGATAAAAATGGTCAGACCGTGCGGGATCCGGCGACCGGGTTCCCGAAGAAAAAATACAGCGAGAACCAGGTGTATATCACCAAGAATTTGGTTGAGCGAGGCTTGCTCGACTCGTTGGACAGTAACAAGGCGAACGGCACCAATATTTTTGGCAGCCATAACCATGACGGCTGGATCAAGAACTACAGCGTTGACCGCTGGATGGAAAACGAGAAAAAAGAAAAAGGCCTCTGAACGCGCTTCCTGAGGGAGCTTCTTGAGCGACTCAAGAAGCTCGTGCTCTATATCATTTATACCCGCAGTATTTTTCCGCTGATTGCCACGGCCACCAGCAATCCACCGATCAACAGGAAGGCGCTTGCCAGGCTGCTGCCGTGAGCAATGAAGCCGATCATGGCGGGCCCGGCCAGAATACCGGCATACCCCAGCGTGGTAATGGCGGGTACAGCGGTATGCTCCGGCATGAGGGTCTGCTTGCCGACGGCGGTGTAGAGCACCGGGACGATATTTGAACAGCCGGCCCCCACCAGCGCGTAACCCAGCAAAGCCATCTCCCAGGCGGGCGACAATGTGGCGAGAAAGACCCCGGCGGCTGCCAGGGAACCCCCCGCCACAATCACCCGCGTAGCGCCCAGGCGCCGTACGATGGCATCGCCAGTCAGGCGTCCCGCGGTCATGGTCAAAGCGAAGGCGGCGTAACCCAGGCCGGCGTAGGCTTCATCCAACCCGCGCTCGGCGCTGAGGAACACCGCGCTCCAGTCGAGCACCGCCCCCTCGGCCAGAAAAACGATAAAGCACAGGCAGCCGATAAACAGCACCACGCCGTGGGGAATCGCAAACGCCGGGCCCGAACTTTCACTGCCGTAGGGCAGCAAGTGCGGCGCGGCCTTGAGCAGCGCCACCGCCATGATGACGATCACTACCAGCGTTGCTTGCAGAGGCGACAGGCCCAACCCCAGTAACCCGGCAACCCCCGCAGCCCCAACGATGCCGCCCAGGCTGAACAGACCATGAAAGCCCGACATCATGGTTTTGCCACTCGCGCGCTCAACAATGACGGCTTGCAGGTTCACCGTGGAGTCCACCGTGCCCAGTCCCGCGCCAAACAGAAACAACCCGGCGATCAGCAAAGGAATCGAGCTGACCGTGGCGAGTATCGGCAAGGCCAGGCATATCATGACCGTGCCGGCGCTCAGTACACGTCGGCAACCGTAGCGTGATGCCAACGCCCCCGCAGCCGGCATCGCGATGATCGACCCCACCCCCAGGCATAACAACAGCAGACCCAGCGTGCCATCACTCAACGCCGCACGCGCCTTGGCATAGGGCACCAGCGGCGCCCAGGCTGCAATACCGAAGCCGGCAATGAAAAATGCGATACGGGTCGACATTTGTTCCAGTCGCCCGGGAACCACGGGCGCTGAGGTGGGGATGGCAGTCATGAAGAATCCTTGGTTTTGCGTTCAACGAACGATGTCCGGCGCGACATCCTTGCACATCAGGCCTTGGGGATCGAGCCGGGTTCCCACAAACGCTTTGTTGTGTAATACGCTGCTGGTCCAGTGTGTAGGCAATCGAACGGACTAAACGATGAAGATTTTAAGGCATGCGGCGCCATGACCCGGTTCTATGATGCACGGGGCAATATTTATGGCGTAGTCAGCCCTGCGTTTTTACGCGGCCGGGGTATCGAGCTGCCCGATAGCGCCGCGCAGGCCGCGTGTGCTCGCGAGCGTTGGGCGTCCCTGGCGATAACGTCGGAGTGCGACTGGGGTTCGACGCCGCGTCCAGCCAATGCGAAAGCCCACCGATGTGATGGCTTGCTGGTTGGCCCTTTCCAGGCCGAGCCGCCGTTTGACCTGTTGATCGTCAACACCGATGGCTCGTTGGCCGAACGCAGTGGCAACGGGCTGACGATTTTTGCCCAGGCACTCACCGACCAGGGCCTGATGACCCAAGCCTGTGAATTGCGCGTGCATCATGACAAACCTGATGCGGGGTCGCCGGTAGCAACGCGGGTCGAGCCAGCCGTCCATGAGCACCGCCAGGGCTTCTGGCTGGCATTGGGTTTGCCCGTTTTCGGGCCGTCGGCGGTGGGCGCGCACGGGGTCGAGCAGGCGTTGCTCGGCGGTACTGAACTGAGCCACGTAACAGCGTTGGCGGCGATTGACTCGCAGTGGACCCACAGCCAGTTTGTGCGCGTGGGCAACCCCCATTGCGTGACGTTGGTCGAGCACGTGTCGGCCTTGCCGGACAACCTGCTGATGCAGCAGCCCGCGCTGTTCGAACAACTGCAGGCGATAGCCTTTGCGCCCCCGGCAGGCAGTGGTCGGCCCTGTTTGGCGGGGGTCAATTTGCAGTGGGCGGCCAGGCAGTCCGGCAATCGGATTATTGCCCGTGTGTTCGAACGGGGAGAGGGCCCCACGGCGTCCTCCGGCACCAGCGCCAGTGCCGTGGCATGTGCGGCGTGGCGAGCGGGTTGGGTCGAAGGTGGTGAAGTGGCGGTGGTGATGCCGGGTGGCACTGCGCCAGTGCGTTTGCAGACGCAGGCTGAAACGCTACTGAGCGTCAGCCTTTTTGGGACTGCATCGCCTCAGGCATAAACCTGTTTGAACGGCTGAAGCCCGGAGTGGTTGTCAGCCGTTTCGCTATCTATTAGTTATTTAACTGCAAGTTGTTGTAGGGGATTTCTTTTTTTAATTAAGTGGTCTAGGGCCTCGATTCTTTGTTTCCTAAAAGACACTTCTAGCTTTGCCGTACGAAACTTCTTTTTTACTTTAACAGGGCCGATTTTTTTCCTGGGATCGCTAAGCTTTGCGGCGTTCAGGCGCTTTTTATCGGCATTTATTCAGTGTTCAGCCGGATAAAAATTCAGATTGGCAATAACATTGGCGGGTAACAAAGGATGGTTGACGCGTTTGTTTCTTCACGTTTCAAGTTGATATTTCCCTGTATGAATACAGACTTCCAGGTACTTGAATTCAAAGGCCAGGAGTTTCTCGATCAACCGTATTTCATCCAGATAAAGGGCGTCAGTGAAGACCCCGACCTTGACCTGGAGGCGTTGCTTCATCAACCCGCCTACCTGGATTTCGGTGAAGCCAGCGAAGGCCTGCACGGGCAGGTTTACGCAATCGGCCGGCAGGATCCGGGTCGACGACTCACCTGCTACCACCTGACGCTGGCACCGCGTCTTGCCTACCTTGCCCACCGGCGCGACCAGCGGATTTTCCAGCAGCGCAGCGTTCCCCAGATCATCGCCACAGTCCTTGAACAACACGGCATTTTGGCCGACAGCCATGTCTTTGAGCTGGGCCCGGTGGTGTACCCGCCGCGCACGTTCTGTGTGCAATACGCGGAAACCGATCTGCAGTTCGTCCAGCGGCTGTGCGAAGAGGAGGGCATTCATTACCACTTCCGTCACAGCGCAGACGCGCATGTGCTGGTGTTTGGCGATGACCAGACTGTGTTTCGCCGCTTGCCCGCGCAGCGTTATTCCCCTGCAGGCGGACCGAAGGCTGATACTCGGGTTATCCAGCGTTTCGATGTGCGGCTTCGTACCCGCAGTGGGCAAACGGTGCGGCGTGATCATGATTTCGAGCATCCGTCCCTGCGCCTGCAGGCCGCTACGGGTTCCACAGCAGAACAATCCCTTGAAGACTACCGCTATCCCGCCGGGTTCAGTGGCCATGAACGGGGTTTGCGCCTGGCTCGCAGAGGCTTGGAACGCCATCAGCGCGACCGTTATCGTGCGTCGGGCGAAAGCGACCAACCGGCGCTGTGCAGTGGGCACTTTCTTGAGTTGCGTGACCATCCAGATCCGCTTTGCAACGATTTGTGGTTGATTACCTCGGTCCGTCATGAGGGCTATCAGCCGCAGGTGCTGGAGGAGGCAGTAGGTGAGGACGGCACCTTCCAGGGGTATCGCAACCGCTTCACGGCGACACCGTGGAGGGCGACGCATCGACCGCCCCTCAAACACCCCAAGCCGACCATCAACGGCACCCAGACCGCAACGGTGACCGGGCCTGCCGGTGAGGAGGTGCATTGCGATGCGTACGGCCGGGTGAAAGTGCGGTTTCACTGGGACCGGCTGGACAAGACCGACGACAAAAGCAGTGGTTGGGTGCGGGTGGCGTCGGCTTGGGCCGGTGACGGGTTTGGCACCACGATGCTCCCACGGGTGGGCATGGAAGTACTGGTGACCTTCCTGGAAGGTGACCCGGACCAGCCGTTGGTCCACGGATGCCTGCCCAACGCGTTGCACATGCCGACCTATCCCTTGCCGCAACACAAGACCCGCAGTGTCTTGCGCAGCCGCAGTACCCTGGGCGGCGGCGGTTCCAACGAGTTGCACGTTGACGACCGTCGTGGCGAGGAACTTATTTACGTCCGCGCTCAACGGGATCTTGAGCAGCAGGTGGGGCATGACGCTCACTTGGAAGTCGCGGGTGAGCGGCGGGAAATCATTCGGGGGTTAAGCACGGTTCACCTGGAAAGCGAAGAGCATCGTCACGTCACGGGTGATCGCAAGGTGGTACTTAAAGCCAGCGATCACTTGGATGTGCAGGCTGATAGCCAGACGTATGTCGGACAAACCCTGGTGATTGAAGCCGGGCAACAGGTGCATCTCAAGGCCGGTGTCAGCCTGGTGATCGACGCAGGTGCGCAACTGAGCTTCAAAGCCGGAGGAGAGCACCTGGTTATCCAAGCGGGCGGCATTTTCGCCAGCCGGCCCATCACCTTGGGTGGCACTCCGTCCGCCATTCGTTCGGCGAAGTCTGCATCGGTTGTCGAGCGCCCGAAAGTCTCCGTTGTCCAGGGCGCCATCATGCACTTGGCCAGGGAACTGGGCGCGGACTTCTGTGCGGTGTGCGAGTGCTGCCGAGAAGGGCTGTGCAATGTCAGTGAGAGGGCGCCCTGATGGACACTCTTCCAAGCCAATGGATGAGCCAACAACTGCAGGCAGGGCGCAGGTTGTGCTTGATACTTGAAGGCGAGAACGCAGCCCGCCAGCCGATGTTGGCAGCGCGGGGGTTACTCGAGTATTGCAGCCTCTACGCACAAACCCCGCTGGCGGAAATCGCCACGGCGGGCCCCTTGATCCTGTTGCTGGATCAGGTCGGCGAGCCTGCGCTGCTGGATCTTCTTCAAAACCCCGAGACGAATTGGGGCTGGTTGGGCAGTTTGCCAGCCGTGGACCTGACGGGCGTGACGCAACATTGGCGCGACCGGCTGCTGGTCGGGCCGCAAGGTAACCAGGCGCTGTACCGCTTTCACGACAATCGTACGCTGGCGCGGGCGCTGAACCACCTGAGCAGTGAGCAGTGGCCAGCATTCCTTGGCCCGCTGATCAGTGTGTGCTACTGGCATGAAGGCCGCTGGCACTGTGGGAACAACCCGTTACCCGGTGACTATTCGGTGCCTGATCCAGCGCCTTGGCTGAGCATACCCAACCCAAATGCCCACGCCATTTTGCACGCCAATATCTTGCGTTATCTGCTGGCTGAGCACAGTGAAAGCCTGGCGGCGCTGGTCGAATTCCAAGACCCCAGAGTCTGGTTGACCCAGGTGCTGGAACAAGCTCGCGCTTGGCAATGGCGCAGGCCTGAACAACTTGAGTTTCTGGTGGTGCGACGGTTGGAAGAGGCCACTCGCGACAGTGGTATTCGTTGGCAGCCAACCGCTGGAGAACCCCCCGAAGATCATTTCCAACGGGTGTTGCAGCAGTGGCACCGGATGGAGAAAGCAGATGACTAGACGCATCTTGGGGGTGTCGCTTGCGCTGGGAATGGCGGGGCTGTGGGGGTGCGCGGCAAAGCCGGTCGATAGCTTTACGCTGCAGGTGGATTTGCCGCCGCAATTTGAACTTAAAACAGCTGCCAATTACGGGCCCGCGACGGGTGAGGCCTGCACGTTGCCAAGGCGCCGAGGCAAGCGGCCGGAGCGCAAGGTCTTTTTTACAGACTACAAAGCAGCGGCCAGTCGGGTGAGTTATCAATTGCCGCTGAATGAAACAGTGGACGGGTGCCCGCTGGTGTTGCGTGGCGTGGAGTTTGATTTTTATGCGAAATGGGGGACACGGGATGGGGATGTTGGGGGGGATATTGGGGGTGTTTCCATTGTTGATCGCCTTGATACGTCCCGGATGCCTGAGTCCGGTGTTCAGGTACTGCCGGGTCAATGTCAGTGGTTGTTTCGAACGGTAGGCACTATTCATGGGATCAGAAAGATTCTGCAATGCCGTTCACTGGGCGCGGCGGGTCAACTGCAAAAAAAAGGCGCAGGTGGGGTTGCACAGCGTGATGAGCTACGTGGGAAGACGCTCAGGGTGGTGCTGACCTTAACGGAGGTGGAACATCCGGCTTTTGACGATAGATGGATAGCTGTTCCTGGCGGGTGGAGGCGTTGCAGAGGTAAAAGTTTCGACGATCTGCACGCG
Source organism: Pseudomonas sp. LG1E9 (assembly GCF_003290225.1). NCBI lineage: Bacteria > Pseudomonadati > Pseudomonadota > Gammaproteobacteria > Pseudomonadales > Pseudomonadaceae > Pseudomonas > Pseudomonas sp. LG1E9. The sequence goes on from NZ_CP029983.1 coordinate 2,824,898, forward strand.
TATTGCGGCAGTAATACCAAGGACTTCACGCCCATAAAAATGCCGGATGGGCGCATATGTGATGTCTATCCAACGTGCAGTGTAAAGGAGTGAAATCATGATGCAGAACGCATGGAAGCGAGCTTTTTTCAGTGACAGGATGCCCGCGTGCCCGTTGCGAGGGACATGGGTGAGCTTTTGCTTAGTGGATGAAACAGGTAGCGGAAAGCCCTATGGCGGTCTTCCATTTACTATCTACGACAGTGCCGGGGCCCCATACGAAGGACGGTTAAATGGTGATGGATTCGCCAAGCTTCAGGGTCTTTATTGTGGCCCCGCGGTTCTAAGTTTAGATAATCAATACACCGGGCAAGAAGAACCTTACCGCGAACTGATGACACGTAGGACTTACCAATTGCCGATCTCCGAACTTCAATTCCGTGCTGAGCGAACGGCTTTTTCAAACCCTGACGGTAAACGTATCGAGAGTAATATTTCACGGCAGAACACGGATTGTTTTTATCAGGTTGAAGTAAGTGATCTAGTTCGCCATACCGCCCATCTCCCCCCGGCAGCACCTTCACCTCACCGCCCCCAACGCCACGCCCTGAAAATGATGGCAGACCTAAGCTTCGGTCCCCCCCAGCCGACCTTGTTCGGGGTCGTACTATTCCCCAACAACCACACCGTTCTTGAAGTCCGCCCGCTTCGAGCCCTGCGCCCGATGTTGTCAACGCAGGATGATTTCTGCGCCTTGAACCTATACCAGTTGGCGTTATTTGCATCACTTAGCTATTGCAGCTTCGGTCAGGCGCCGCCGGAGAAACCCCAGGATGAAGTGCGTTTTCCGCTGGATCCCAGTGTCGGGAATCTGTTTGCCGAACAGCTCGCTGGGCATCAGGAAGCGTGGCGAGTTGATCCTGAGCAAACACAGCGTTTCTACCCACTCTATGAGGAAGTCCCGTACTCCCGGCGCTTCGAAATCCTGCCGTTCGACCCTGCGTTGTACCCCCAGAATCGCCCGGAACTGGGCGATCAACAGGAACACCCCGCGCGCTCGCATTTCTTCGATGACGAAAAAGACGGCACTGATACCCAAGCGTTCATCACTCACCACGATGAGGTCATCCTGATAGCGGTGCGTGGGACTGCCAGTGCCGCAGATGGATTGCGCGATGCCAACGCCCACCAGGTGCATTTCGCGGAGGGGGTTGGCAAAGCGCACGATGGTTTCTATCAGGCGTACCGAGCAGTACGTAAGTTCGTGTTGCGCTACCTCGATCAGTTTCACACCGGCCAGCGCATTGTGATGTGTGGCCACAGCCTGGGCGGCGCGATTGCGTTGCTTCTGGCTGAAGGCTTACGACGAATTCCCGATGCAAACTACAACATCCTCCTCTATACCTACGGCGCGCCCCGTGCCGCCGACTCCGCGTTCACCGCTGGCGCTTCCACGCTGGTCCACCACCGCATCGTCAACCACAACGACCCCGTCCCCAGCGTCCCGGCACCCTGGATGAACACCACCGCGAAACTCTGGATTCCCGGTGCCGTTACGCTATTCAGCGCGCCCACGGCGGGTGGCCTGTTGTTCGCCGCAGGTCTGGTACGCATTGGCGGCAACCCTTACCAGCATCATGGCGAGCAGCAACACTTCATGCCGATCATGCTCCCCGATGGCACGCACTCGTCGGTACTCTGGAAGCCCGGCTGTGAGTCCATCGAAGAGGCAGGCCGCAATCGGGCGTTGCAAGTGCAGGGGGATATGCCCGACCGCGAAGGTTTGATCAGACAGTTGGTGCAATACAAGCAGCACTTCATGACCGCCAGCTACATACCTGCCGCCTGGGCGACGTTGCGGCGCTGGCAACAAGCGGTGGACAGCGACGGCCCTCTGGTGACCCAGCGCGAATTCGACCTGCTCGACCATGCCCTGGCGTCCATGCGCAAACAACTGCAAGACAAGCGGCGTGAATTGACTCGACATCGCCCAGCCAACGACCGGACCTATGCATATCACGAGCCCTTGAACGCCGAGATCGACCGCCTGAACAGCAGTCGCGAACGCCTGCAAACCCTGCGCTGGCGGCGTCTTGAGGCCCGCGATATCTACGGGAGCCATGCCCACTCCGTCACGTTGCAACCTTGCCTCAAGCGCTGGTTCCGCCATCGTGAAAATCAGACGCGGACTCAGATCGCCAGTATCCCTCCCGCCACGCAGAGCGAGTTGGGGAGGGCGCAACCGCTGGATATCGACCCAATCCAGTGACCCGCTCGCTTACACAAACTCTACCTGTGCCGGCTGACGCTTCATCAATACCTTGCCGTTACGAATCGAGTACAGCGGCAGGCCCTGGCTGCGAATCACTTCGTAGTCGCTGTCCGCTGAAAGGATCAACAGGTTGGCCGGGCGTCCAGGCTCCAGTCCGTAGCGATCACCCAGGGCCATGGCCTTGGCGCTGTTGTCGGTCACCAAATCGAGGGCGCTTTGCAGGTTGCGGTAGCCGAGCATGTGGCAGATGTGCAAACCGGCTTCCAGCACCCGCAGGATGTTGCCGTTGCCCAGCGGGTACCAGGGGTCGACGATGGAGTCCTGGCCGAAGCACACGTTCATGCCGGCTTCGAGCAGTTCGTTGACCCGCGTGACGCCCCGGCGTTTCGGGAAGCTGTCGAAGCGGCCTTGCAGGTGGATACTTTCGGTCGGGCATGAGACGAAGCTGATACCGGAGTGCCCCAGCAGGCGAAAGAGCTTGGCGCAGTAAGCATTGTCGTAGGAACCCATGGCCGTGGTGTGGCTGGCGGTGACGCGGGCACCCATGTCGCGGCTGCGGGCTTCTTCGGCCAGCACTTCGAGAAAGCGCGAATGGGGGTCGTCGGTTTCGTCGCAATGCACATCGACCAGGCAACCCGTGCGTTCGGCCAGGTCCATCAGGAACTTCACCGAACTCACGCCTTGGTCGCGGGTGTATTCAAAGTGGGGGATGCCGCCGATCACGTCGGCGCCCAGGCGGATGGCTTCTTCCATCAGCTCGCGGCCGTTGCGGTAGGACTCGATGCCCTCCTGGGGAAAGGCGACGATTTGCAGGTCGATCAGGTGCGTGCTTTCTTCGCGCACTTGCAGCATGGCCTTGAGCGCCGTGAGGTCGGGGTCGGTGACATCGACATGGGTGCGTACGTGCTGGATGCCGTGGGCGGCGAGGGCCTGGATGGTTTTCTTGGCGCGGGTCCTGGTGTCTTGCTCGGTGATGGTGGCCTTGCGTTCGCCCCAGCACTCGATGCCTTCGAACAGCGTGCCGCTCATGTTCCAGCGGGGTTCGCCGGCGGTAAGGGTGGCGTCAAGGTGGATATGGGGTTCGACGAAGGGGGGGATCACCAGGTTGGCAGCGGCATCCAGGTCACCGGCCGTCAGTACGGGCGGCGTCGCTTGTGGGGTGATGCTGGCGATCCGGCCGTTTTCCAGGTGCAGATCATGCAGGCCTTCACGGTCGCGCAGGCGGGCGTTGATGATGTGCATGGGCAAGTTCCTCTTGGCTAAAAACAATCAGGCAGACAGTCGCCAGATCATCAGGGCGATGCCGATGTCCAGACGGTCATCAGATTACCATTCTCGTGAAACCCGGGTTCCAGGGTCAGCGTCGGCCAGGGGCACCCGCACGCGCAGTACGGCGCTCAGTGAGATGTAGGTGAGCGATGCCGCAGCGATCCCCACCAACGGCGCGACCCATGGCGAGTTGAATGCCAGCACGGTACCCACTGCATACGCCACCAGCCCCGGCCAGTTGAACGCCGGCAGGCGTGCGTCGGACAAGCGAGGGTAGTGGCCGCGATAGCGGTAGAAGAAGTCCGCCATGATGACGCCACCAATCGGCGGGATCACCGTGCCCAGCAGGATCAGGTATGGCACCAGCATGTCGTACATGCCGAGCAGCGCCAGCAGAGTGCCGATCACCGCGCCGGCCAGGGTGACCGTTTTGCGGCGTTTGGTGCGCAAGAGATTGCAGCCGGCCACGGCGAAGTTATAGATGGTGTTGTCCTGGGTGCTCCAGATATTGAGCAGCAGCATCGCCATCGCCGCCATGGCAAAGCCTTGCAGCAACAAGACTTCCACCACATCAGGTTGCTGATAGACGATGGCGCCATAGGCTCCTATCAGCACCATCAGGCCATTGCCGATAAAGAAACCGATCAGGCTGGCCAGCACTGCCACCTTCGCCGAGCGGGAAAACCGTGTCCAGTTGGTAGCCTGTGTCGCGCCGCTGACAAAGGTGCCGAACACCAGGGTAATAGCCGTGGACAAGTCCAGTTCAGCGCTCGGCACTACCGCCAGCAACCCATCCAGCCCGCCGACTTTCATCGTGGCGACCCACATCGACAAAAACAGCAACAAGCCCATGGCCGGCACTGCGATGTAGGACAAAATCTCCAGCCCGCGATAGCCCACGTAGGCCGTGGCGCAGAACACCAGCCCGAACAGCACCATCAAGGCCAGCACGCTGCCCTGGCTCAGCTCGAAATATTTACCCAGCACCACGGCCGCCGTGGCTGTTCCCCAGGCGTACCAGCCGATTTGGGTGAAGCCGAGGATCAAGTCACTGAGCTTGCTACCCACTTCGCCAAAGCAGAAGCGCCCCATCAGCACCGAGTTCAGACCACTCTTGAAAGCGATGTAGCCCAGGGCTGCTGCGTAAATACCCAGCAGCAGGTTACCCAACGCCACTACCCCGAGCATCTCAGTGAAACTGAACGCCACCCCCAACTTGCCGCCGGCAAACATGGTTGCGGTAAAAAACGTAAAGCCCAGCAGCACCATGGCGGTCGATGCCAGGCCCTTGCGCGCATGCATGGGGACTTCGCTTAAGGGGTAATCGTTGCCCGGTTCTTGCTGCGTCATGTGCCTTGCTCCCTGAATGAGTGACGAGGCCTGTTGCACCGCGCGTGCCAAATCAGTCGCAGTGACCGGCGTACGGTACGGTGCACAATCTTTATAGCCAAACAGGGAGCCAACGCAGGAGGGAGTGTCCGTGGTGCCCAATCGGGCACGAAAGCGGTGCGGGGGTGATACAAATTGGATCAGTGGATTCGCCACCACAGTTGGTGCGCAGCCACAAAAAAACCACCGCAAGGGTGGTTTCTTCATAACGCCGGCTTACTCGCCGCGATAGATGCAGCCGCTGGTGCAGGTCTCATGGATGCGGATCGCGCTGAGTTCCGGCAAAAGCGGTTTCAGTTCAGTCCAGATCCACTTGGCCAGCACTTCGCTGGTTGGGTTTTCCAGGCCTGGGATGTCATTGAGGTAGTTGTGGTCGAGGCGTTCGTAGAGCGGCTTGAAAATCGCCTTGATCTCCGAGAAGTCGCGAATCCAGCCGGTATGGGGATCCAGGTCGCCGCTCAGGTGGATCGCCACCTTGAACGAATGCCCATGCAGGCGCCCGCATTTGTGGCCATCCGGCACGTGCGGCAGGCGGTGGGCGGACTCGAAGGTAAACTCTTTGAAGATTTCCACAGTATTTTCAGCTCGGTCAGGTATCTGGCAGGCGGCGAGTTTAACAGCTTGATCACGCGCCGCGCATACCGCTGGGTCAAAGCGCCTGCAAGCGCTCGCCCAAGCCACCGTTATCCGCCAGTTGCAGAAACTCATCCCCCAGCCGCTGGCTTTCGCTCATCGCGGTTTGCCAGTATTTATTGCGACTTTTGTCGTCGCCCAAAAAGCGCTTGAAGTCGCTGCGGTCCGGCAGTTTGCCGTGGGGCAGGCGGGCCAGGTAGTCCCTGGATGGCGCCAGCAGCAACACGTCCTGCAAACCCTGTTGATTGCTGCGCCGCCATGGCAGGCCTTTGTCGAACCAGCCGGGGATCACCCGATCGGTGAAGTGCGGGTACAGCACGATGTCCTCGCCGTGGTAGGGCAAGTCGAGGTGGTAGTCCAGCAGGCCACCGTCGCGGTAGGTGCCGGCGCCTGCGCCGGGCAGGTCGCGCACGCCTTGCATCACCATGGGGATCGAACCCGAGGCAAGCAACGCCTGGCGCAGGTTGCCTGCATCCAGCTCAAGAAACCTCGACGGAAAATCCTTCAGCGGATGCACCGGTGGCAACTGGCGCGGGTCATGGATGATCAACCGTTCGAAGTGCCGCGACAACCGTGCGCGGCCACGCAGGTTATCGGCAATCACCGACGACAGGCCCAGGCCCAGGCGTCCGCGATGGTCATCGGCGAGCAGGCCGTGGCTTTTGACTACCATGATGTTCAGCCGATAGTCGGGGTTGTCCAGCACCCGCGCGTCGCGGCCGGCCAGCAGGTCGTCGAGCATGCGCTGGCAGCTCTGGGTGACCTCGGCCATGGTCACACCTTTGGCAAAGCGTTGTTCGTTGTACAGGCGGCCGAGGTCCAGCAGGCCTTGCACCGGGTCGGGCAGGCAAGCGCTGGCAAAGCGCCAGGAGCCGATGGACGCACCGATCAGCGCCCGTTCCCGTGGTGCCCGAGGCAGCCAGTCGCCGAACAGCGCCAGGTCCAGGCCCTGGATGCCCAACGCCTTGGGACCGCCGGCCGCACCGGGAAGGATGCCGACATCGACAGGCTCAAGGCCTTGTTCGCGGATGCGGGTGAGGGCGCGTTTGCCGGCCTTGAGGGTCAGGGCGGGAAACTTGATGTGGATGGCTGTCATACCGGTCTCTGTTGAAGCGAGGGGGCAGTATAGGAAATCTCGCAAGCTGTGGGAAAACCGCTGTCCGCGCAATTGCCATGGTGGCAATTCAGTTTCAGTTAAGTTGCAGCAGATACCGTGGCCGGCGTAGGAATAACATCGTGTAACGGAGACTTATCATGAAACGCCTCACTGCTCTGGTCGCCGCCGCTATCATCGCCTCCACGGCGACCCAGGCCGGAGCCGTGGACCCCGACAAGCCACTGACCGTGCCGGCCACTGTTACAATTGTCGCCTTTGACCAACTGGAAGCCACTGCGCTGGCCCTGCACCCCGGTTCGACGCTGCTGGACACCGATCTGGACGAAGCGTACGGCAAGTATGTCTACGAGGTCGAACTGGAAGATCGCAACGGTATTGAATGGGACGTTGAATTGGACGCGCTCACCGGGCAGGTTCTCAAGAATCATCAGGATACGTAATGAAGGTAAATTTACGCACCGGCAGTCGCGTGGCGTTGGTGTTGGTGGTGTTCTGCTCGGGCTTGCAGGCCCGCGACCTCAACCAGGATGAAGCCCTCGCGCTGCGCCAGCAGGGCGTGATCCTGCCGCTGGAGCAACTGTTGCAGCAGGCCATGGCACGGTATCCCGGCTCCCGTTTGCTGGAGGCGGAGCTTGAGAAAAAACACGGCCAATATGCCTATGAAGTGGAGCTGGTGACCACCGAAGGTGTGGTGCGTGAGATTAAACTCGACGCCACCAACGGTGTACTGATCAAAGACGAGGAAGACTGATGCGCCTGCTTCTGGTGGAGGATAACGTACCCCTGGCCGATGAACTGCTGGCCGGCCTGCAGCGTCAGGGCTATGCCGTCGACTGGCTGGCCGATGGGCGCGACGCCGCGTATCAGGGGCGCAGCGAACCCTATGACCTGATCATCCTCGACCTCGGCCTGCCCGGTCTGCCCGGCCTTGAGGTGTTGGCGCAATGGCGTGCGGCCGCATTGGCCACTCCGGTGCTGGTCCTTACCGCCCGCGACTCGTGGGCCGAGCGGATCGAAGGGCTCAAGGCCGGTGCCGACGACTACCTGAGCAAACCTTTTCACCCTGAAGAGCTGCACCTGCGCATCCAGGCGCTGTTGCGCCGTTCCCACGGCCAGGCCAACCAGCCCACCTTGCAAGCCGCCGGCCTGCACTTGGACGAAGGCCGTCAATGCGTACTGCGCGACGGTGACGAGATCCAACTGACCGCCGCCGAGTTCCGTCTGTTGCGCTACTTCATGCTGCATCCCGAACAGATCCTGTCCAAAAGCCACCTGGCCGAGCACTTGTATGACGGCGAGACCGAGCGCGACTCCAATGTGCTGGAAGTCCACGTCAACCACCTGCGCCGCAAACTGGGCCGCGCCGTGATCGAAACCCGGCGTGGCCAGGGTTACCGCTTTGGCGCCAGCCCTGCATGAAGTCGATTCAGCGCCGCCTCAGCCTGGGCCTGATCAGTGTGATGGTGATTGTCGGCCTGGTGCTGGCACAAACCAGCCTGTGGTTATTCGAAGCTGGCTTGCAGCGCTATCTGGAAGCAGGGTTGCGCAACGACGCTGAAAACCTGTTGGTGGCGCTGGTGCGCGGGCCCAACGGCGTGCAGTTGGATGAGCAGCGCCTGTCGCCGGCCTATCAGCGGCCGTTTTCCGGGCATTATTTCCGGATTGATTTCGCCGACACTCATTGGCGCTCCCGTTCGCTGTGGGACCAGGAGTTGCCCCAACTGCCCGAAGCCGGGATCAAGGGCAACCTGCAACTGGGCCCGGAAGGCCAGCAATTGCTGGTGTTGCGTTCGGACTACAAACGCTTTGGCCAGTCGATCTCAATCAGCGTGGCCCAGGACTACACGCCAGTGCGGGAAAGCTTCCGGTTGATGCGTCAGATCGGCCTGGTGCTTGGGTTGGCGGCGTTGCTGCTGGTGTTGGTCCTGCAGCGGGTCACTGTGCGCCGTGCCTTGCGCCCGCTGGAAACTGCGCGCAATCAAATCGCCCAGTTGCAACAGGGCCAGCGCTCGCAACTCGACACCCAGGTGCCGCTGGAACTGGAGCCGCTGGTGGCGCAGATCAACCACTTGCTGGCCCACACCGAAGACAGCCTCAAGCGCTCACGCAATGCCCTCGGCAACCTCGGGCATGCCCTTAAAACGCCACTGGCCGTGTTGCTGAGCGCGGCGTCGAGCGAGGCGCTCAAGGATCATCCCGAGCTGAGCAAACTGCTGCGCAACCAGTTGGAACAGGTGCAACAACGCCTTAATCGTGAGCTCAACCGCGCACGCCTGGCCGGCGAAACCCTGCCGGGTGCCTTGTTCGACTGTGAAAAAGAACTGCCCGGTTTGCTGGCCACCCTGAACATGGTCCATGGCGAGCACCTGGACCTCAGCTACCACGCGGCCCCCGGCCTGCAATTGCCCTGGGACCGGGAAGACCTGCTGGAACTGCTCGGCAACCTGCTGGATAACGCCTGCAAATGGGCGGATGCCGATGTGCGGCTGACGATCAGTGAAACCGCCCGCAGCTACCTGCTGGCGGTTGAAGACGACGGCCCCGGCATCCCCGAAACCCAGCGCGACCAGGTGTTCAGCCGTGGCACGCGCCTGGATGAGCAGATCGACGGCCATGGTTTGGGGCTGGGGATCGTGCGGGATATCGTCGAGGTGTGGGGCGGGGTACTGCAGTTGCAGGAAAGCGAGCTGGGCGGTCTCAAGGTGCTGATCGAATTGCCACACCGCCAGATCTGAGCATCCGTAGCAGCTGTCGAGCCTTGGCGAGGCTGCGTGACGGACGCATTGACACCCCGCGATCTGCGGGCGCCAACGCAGCCTCGCTTGCGCTCGACAGCTGCTACGACCCGAAGCGTGCGGTTGCCCGGTGAGCGTCAAGACGTAGCTACGGCTGATTCAGATCAGACGCGAAACTGATCCATCAATCCCTGCTGCTGATTTGCCAGGCTATTCAATGCCTGGCTCACCCGCGCCGACTCATTGGCCTGTTCCGACAGCGACTCGGTCACATCGCGAATGGTCGCCACGTTGCTGTTGATCTCCTCGGCCACTGCGCTTTGCTCTTCCGCGGCGCTGGCGATCTGCAGGTTCATGTCGCTGATGACCGTGACCGCATCGCCGATCTGGCGCAGGGCGGTGACGGCCTGGCCGACCTGTTCGACGCTGCCCTGGGCCTGGCGATAGCTGTTGCCCATGGAGCCGACCACATCCTCGGTGCCGCTTTGCAGTTGCTCGATCACCAGGCGGGTTTCTTCCACCGATTCCTGGGTGCGCCGCGCAAGGTTGCGCACCTCATCCGCCACCACCGCAAAGCCCCGACCGGCCTCACCGGCGCGGGCGGCTTCGATGGCGGCGTTGAGCGCCAACAGGTTGGTCTGCTCGGCAATGCCGCGAATCACTTCCAGCACCGAACCGATTTTCTCGCTATTGGCGGCCAGGCCTTCGACCTGGCCCATGGCGGTGCTCATGTCCGCCGCCAGGTGACCGATGTTGGTGGTGGTCTGGTCGATCACGGTCAAACCGTCGCGGGTGGCCTGGTCGGCATCGCGTGCGGCTTGTGCGGCCTGGGCGGCGCTGCGGGCTACATCCTGGGCGGTAGCACTCATCTCGTGGGAGGCAGTGGCCACCTGGTCGACCTGGCGGTATTGCTGCTCCATGCCGGCGCTGGTCTGGGTCGCAATCGCGGCGGATTGGTCGGCAGTGCCACGGGCGTCCTGCACCGAGCGCTTCACCTCGGCAATGATCGGTTGCAGCTTGTCGAGGAAACGGTTGAACCAGCCCGCGAGCTGCCCGAGTTCATCTTTCTTGTCGTAGGCCAGGCGCCGGGTCAGGTCGCCTTCGCCGCTGGCGATGTCTTCGAGCATGTGCGCCACGCCGAGGATCGGCCGCGTCACGCTGCGGGCCATCAGCCACACCAGAATCAGACCGATCACCGCCGCCAGCAGGCCCAGCCCCAACTCCAGCAGCGTGCCACGTGCATTGTCGGCATCCAGTTGGGCCTTCAGCGCTTCGGCGGGGCCGACCAGAACTTTTTCCGGTACATCCAGCAACACGCCCCACAGCTTGCCGTCAGGAATCGGCGCGAACGGCGCCAGCACTTTGAGCTGATGGTCGGTGCGCAGGCTGCGGATCTGTGGGCCGCTGGCCAGTGCACTGAGCACTTGCGCGCCGCTGACGGTGTCGACCTGATCCAGGCGTTTGCTCAACTGGGTGGCGTCCGCGCTGTAGCCGGCCAGCAAGCCGGTAGCGCTGAGGATGCTCACCTGAGTCTGGCCGTCGTACAGTTTCTGGCTGGCCTGTTGGCTCACGGCCTGCAGGCTGTTGAGGTTGATGTCCACCGACAGCGACGCGATGACTTTGCCATTGACCGTCAGCGGGAACACGATGCTGGTCATCAGCACGTTCTGGCCGTTGATCATATAAAAGTAGGGTTCGATCACGCAGGGCTTGAGCGTCGTGCGCGGGCAAGTGAACCAGGCGTTGGCCGGTTCACCGCTGGGGCCGATGCTTGTGTCGGCCATATCGCTTTCCGGCAGGGCCATTGAGGTGAGCGTGCCCGGCGTCGGCTGCGACCAGTACAGGGCGAAGCGGCCTTTGTCGTTGCTGCCCAACTCTGCCTGATCGGCGAACAACTCGTCCTTGCCGTCCAGCGCATTGGCTTCGAACACCAGGGACAACCCCAGCAGGTCCGGGTTGGCCTGCAAGGCGGCCTTGACCTGGCGGGTCAGGTCTTCGCGGGTGTCGAAGGCGTCGAGGAAGCGCTTTTCGGCCTGCTCGCGCAGGAACAGCACCTGACGGGAAAAGCCATGGCCGTACTGGTAGGCATCCATGAACTGACGACGGATACCCAGCGCCTGGGCTTCGCCTTGAGCCTCGATGCGCGCCTGGGCGGAGGTATTGAGCATCTGCATGCTGGAGGCCTGGACCTGCTCCGAACTCTGCGCCATGCGATACAGCGACAAACCCACCAGCAGGGTCACGATCCCCAGCAGGCAGAGGCCCGCGAGCAGGGTGATTTTCCATTGAATGGAGAGCTGCCTGAGCGACATCGGGACATCCTTAACCTGAAAGCACATAGAGTCAGGTTGTCGGCTGCTTTGGGGGGTTCTTTATTCAAACGATCAATTTAAATTTGCTTTTTTGGTGAGCAAGCTTGCTTGGGCGGGGCCTTAGAGGGGGGGGTAAAAGCCGGCTCCAGCTGCGCTGTCGAACGGGAGCAAGCTCCCTCGCCACAGCAAGCTCCCTCGCCACGGTTTTTTGACATGCAGCCCCACCTCCTGCAAAGTGCGCGCCCTCTAATAAGACCTCCTTGAAGCCTGCACGCGGGTCGCCAGCCAATGGCCACCTGAGCGAGGGTATGCCTGTTTTTTATGTTTTTGCTTGAGGTAACCATGATTAACGCAGTCATCGCCGCGGTCGGCACCATGCTGGTGCTCAGCCTGTCCCGCGTGCATGTGGTCATCGCCATTATCGTCGGCGCCCTGGTGGGCGGTTTGACCGGTGGCCTGGGCATCGAAGCCACGCTCAAAGCCTTCAACGGCGGTTTGGGCGGCGGTGCGACCGTGGCGTTGTCCTACGCATTGCTCGGCGCTTTCGCAGTGGCGATTGCCAAGTCCGGCCTGGCCCATGCGTTGGCGGACAAGGCGCTGTTACTGGTGGACCGCCAGGACGCCAGCGGCGGCAGCCACGTCAAATGGCTGTTGATCGGCTTGCTGTGGATGGTGGCGATTGCCTCGCAGAACATCTTGCCGATCCACATTGCGTTCATTCCTCTACTGGTGCCGCCGCTGTTGTACGTGCTGACCAAGCTGCAACTGGACCGACGCCTGATTGCCTGCGTGATGACCTTCGGCCTGATCACCCCCTACATGTTCCTGCCGGTGGGCTTCGGCAATATCTTCCTCAATCAGATCCTGCTGGCCAATGTGGCCAAGAGCGGTGTGGACATCAGCCAGGTCAACGTGACCCACGCCATGAGCCTGCCCGCCCTGGGCATGGTGGTTGGCCTGCTGGTGGCGGTGTTTATCAGCTACCGCAAGAAGCGCGTGTATGACCTGGAAAAAATCGAGCGCGTCGAGCAAGTCGCGGTGCAATACAACCCGCTGACCCTGCTGGTGGCTGGTGTGGCGATTGCCTCGGCGTTCATCATTCAGCTGTGGCTGGACTCGATGATCATCGGTGCCCTGGCCGGGTTCCTGATCTTTTCGGTGTCGGGCATCGTGCGCTGGCGCGACACCGACGACCTGTTTACCGAAGGCATGAAGATGATGGCCATGATCGGCTTCATCATGATCGCCGCCTCAGGTTTTGCCGAAGTGCTCAAGGCCACCGGCGACGTGCGCTCGCTGGTCGAAACCTCGGCGGCGTTTATCGGCCATAGCCGTGGCGTCGGTGCATTGTTGATGTTGCTGGTGGGCCTGCTGGTGACCATGGGCATCGGCTCGTCGTTTTCCACGGTGCCGATTCTTGCCGCGATTTTTGTGCCGCTGTGTGTGCAACTGGGCTTCAGCCCGATGGCCATCGTGTGCATCGTCGGTACGGCGGGTGCGCTGGGCGATGCCGGCTCACCGGCGTCGGACTCCACCCTCGGCCCGACCTCCGGCCTGAACATCGACGGCCAGCATCACCATATCTGGGACACCGTGGTGCCGACTTTCCTGCACTACAACCTGCCATTGCTCGCATTTGGCTGGCTGGCGGCAATGACACTCTGATCTACAGATTCACCGCCGCTGGCCGATAACCTCTCAAGTCGCCTAATAAGAGAGAAAAGCCATGCGTCTGAGCCTGAAGGCCAAAGTCCTGTCCCTTGCCGTTGTGCCGGTGTTGCTGTTTGCCGTGGTGATCAGCCTGACCACTGTGTGGATCCTCCAGGGGCAGGCGCGCAACGAGGTGGATGAAACCCGCCAGCGTCTGCTCAACAACGCCAAGGCCACCCTGCAAAGTTATGTGGAAGTGGCCATGAGCACCATCAAACCGCTCTACGACGCAGCTGCCCCCGGTGACACGGCGGCGCGGGCCGAGGTGGTCAGACTGCTGTCCAACACCAGTTACGGCAAGGACGGCTACTTCTTCGGCTACGACTCAGAAACCATCCGCCTGTTCAAGGGCAACAGCCCTGATGGCGTGGGCAAGAGCTTCAAGGACAACCGCGACCCCAACGGCGTCTACGTCAACCGCGACCTGGTCAAGGTCGGCAAGGACGGCAGCCACTACCTGCAATACAGCTCCACCCAGCCCGGCCAGACCGAACTGGTGCCCAAGCTCGGCTACACCGAATACCTGCCCAAGTGGGACATGGTCATCGGTACATCCGTGAACCTCGACGGCATCGAAGCCCAGGTGGCGGTGGTCGAGGCCAAGGTCGAAAAACGCATGGAAGGCGTGTTGCTGAGTATCCTCGGCGTGGCGGTGGTGGTGCTGCTGGTGATCGCCGCCGTGGGCATGCTGCTGGCCAATACCATCCTGCGTCCCCTGCACTTGATGAAAGCCAACCTCGATGACATCGCTGCCGGTGAAGGCGACTTGACCCGCCGCCTGGCCATCACCAGCCAGGATGAGTTGGGCGACCTGGCCGGTGCGTTCAACCGGTTTGTCGACAAGATCCACGGGCTGGTGCGCCAGATCACGGAAATGACCGCGCAACTGACCGGGCTGGTGAGCCAGGTGTCCGACCAGGCCCAGCGCTCGGAGCAGGCCATGGAACGCCAGCGCCACGAGACCGATCAGGTGGCCACCGCGATCAACCAGATGTCCTCGGCTGCGCAGGAAGTGGCGCGCAGTGCCCAAGGCGCCTCCGTGGCGGCGCAACAGACCGACGCTGAAGGCCAGGCCGCCAAGCGCGTGGTGGACGGCAGCATCGCGCAGATCCATGCACTGGTGAGCGACATCCGCAGCAGCGGCGTGTCCCTCGACAGCTTGCAGCAGGATGTGGCGTCGATTGTCAGCGTATTGAGCGTGATCCGTTCGATTGCCGAGCAGACCAACCTGCTGGCCCTGAACGCGGCGATTGAAGCCGCACGGGCCGGGGAGGCTGGTCGTGGTTTCGCGGTGGTCGCCGACGAAGTGCGCGCCTTGGCCAGCCGCACCCAGACCAGCACCCAGGAAATCCAGGGCATGATCGACCGCCTGCAAAAAGGCACGGTCGCCGCCGTAGACGCGATGCGCCGCTCCAGCGATGCCGGTGACGGCACCTCGGCCCAGGCCAACCAGGCCGGCGCGTCCCTGGACACCATGGCCCAGTTGATCGGCACCATTAACTCAATGAACGCTCAGATTGCCAGCGCCGCCGAAGAGCAGACCGCCGTGGCCGAAGAGATCAACCGCAGCGTGCACCAGATTGCGGTGGCGGTGGACAGCGTCGCCGATGAAACCCAATTGGGCGCTCAGACTTCTCGCAGCCTGGCGGACTTGGGCCAGCGCCTGGGGCAGTTGGTCGGGCAGTTCCGGATCTAAACGTCGCGCATCAACAGGCCGAAGCGCAGGTCCATCTCGGTCGGGATCGGTACATACACGGTGTGCCCATCCCCTGGCGCCACCTTGATGGCCTCGCCCTTGGCGTTGTGCAACGTGGTCAGGTCAAAGTGGAAGTTGCCGGCGGGGGTCATCAGCTCCAGGTGGTTGCCCACGGCAAAGCGGTTCTTTACTTTGACCTCGGCCAACTCGCCCCGGCGCTCGCCAGTCAACTCGCCCACAAACTGCTGGCGCTCGGACACGGAGCTGCCGTTCTGGTAGTTCTGGTATTCGTCGTGCACGTGCCGACGGAGAAACCCCTCGGTGTAGCCGCGTTGGGCGAGGGACTCCAGATGGGTCATCAAGTCGCGATCAAATGCCCGGCCGGCCACTGCATCATCGATGGCCTGGCGATACACCTGGGTGGTGCGTGCACAATAGAAGTGGGACTTGGTGCGCCCTTCGATCTTCAGCGAATGCACGCCCATGTGGGTCAGGCGGTCCACGTGCTGCACGGCGCGCAGGTCCTTGGCGTTCATGATGTAGGTGCCGTGCTCGTCCTCGAAGGCGGGCATCTGCTCATCGGGACGGTTGGCTTCCTGCAACAGGAACACCTGATCTGTCGGCGCGCCGATCCCGAGGGTTGGCTGATATTCCTGGACGATATCCCCCGTGGCGTTCTCCACCGCCGGTGTAGCCTGGTATTTCCAGCGGCATGCGTTGGTACAGCTGCCTTGGTTGGCGTCGCGTTTGTTCATGTAGCCCGACAGCAGGCAGCGGCCGGAATAGGCCATGCACAAAGCGCCGTGCACAAACACCTCCAGCTCCATGGCCGGCACCTGCCGGCGGATTTCTTCGATCTCTTCCAGTGACAGCTCCCGCGACAGGATCACCCGGCAAATCCCTTGCTGCTGCCAGAACTCCACGCTGGCCCAGTTCACCGTGTTGGCCTGCACCGACAAGTGAATCGGCATCATCGGGAAATGCCGGCGCACCAGCATGATCAGGCCGGGATCGGACATGATCAGCGCGTCGGGGCCCATGGCAATGACCGGGGCCAGGTCTTTGAGGAAGGTCTTGAGCTTGGCGTTGTGCGGCGCGATGTTGACCACCACGTAGAAGCGCTTGCCCTGAGCATGAGCCTCGTCAATGCCGAGGGCCAGGTGGGCGTGGTCGAATTCATTGTTGCGCACGCGAAGGCTGTAGCGCGGCTGGCCGGCGTAGACCGCATCGGCGCCGTAGGCAAAGGCATAGCGCATGTTTTTCAGGGTGCCGGCGGGGGCGAGCAGTTCGGGGGCGATGACAGGAGGCATGGGCTTGGGTCGCAAAAAAGCGCGAGGGTAGATGAAGCGGTGCAGGGCTTTATTGATCTGGGTCTACGCTTAGCGCAACAAAGATGGCACTCCCAGGAGTTGCGGCGGACTAAGCACCGGGACGTAAACGCGCGCCCTGCTTTTTTGACATGGACCGAACATGAATCAAACCAACCTGCAATTCAAAACCCTGTTGTTGCTGCTGGTCCTGGTGACCGTCGCCTTTATCTGGATATTGCTGCCGTTCTACGGGGCGGTGTTCTGGGCGGTCATCCTTGGCATCATCTTTGCGCCCATGCAGCGCCGCCTGCAGCAGCGGTTTGGCTGGAACCGCAACCTAACGTCACTGGCCACCTTGCTGGTGTGCCTGGTGATCGCGATCCTGCCGGTGATCATCACCAGCGCCTTGCTGGTGCAAGAGGGCGCAACGCTCTACAAAAACGTTGAAAGCGGCAAGCTCGACGTGGCCGGTTATATCGAGCAGTTCAAGAACTTCCTGCCGCCGTATTTCCAGCATTTGCTGGACCGCTTTGGCATGGGCAACCTTGAAGGCCTGCGCGAGAAAATCGTCAAGAGCGCGATGCAGGGCAGCCAGTTCTTCGCCACCCAGGCGTTCAGCTTCGGCCAGGGCACGTTTGATTTCCTGGTGAGCTTTTTCATCATGCTGTATTTGCTGTTTTTCCTGCTGCGCGACGGCCCGGAACTGGTGCGTAAAGTGCGCACGGCGGTGCCGCTGGCCGAGCCGCAGAAGCGCCGTTTGCAGCTCAAGTTCAATCGGGTGGTGCGCGCCACGGTCAAGGGCAACGTGCTGGTGGCCGTGACTCAAGGGGCATTGGGTGGTTTGATTTTCTGGTTCCTGGACATTCCCAGCGCGTTGCTCTGGGCGGTGTTGATGGCGTTCCTGTCGTTGCTGCCGGCGGTGGGCGCGGGGATTGTGTGGGGGCCGGTGGCCGCTTACTTCCTGCTCAGCGGTTCGATCTGGCAGGGCGTGGTGCTGGCCTTGTTTGGCGTGTTTGTGATCGGGC
This sequence comes from Pseudomonas sp. LG1E9, assembly GCF_003290225.1. NCBI lineage: Bacteria > Pseudomonadati > Pseudomonadota > Gammaproteobacteria > Pseudomonadales > Pseudomonadaceae > Pseudomonas > Pseudomonas sp. LG1E9. The sequence continues at coordinate 2,842,345 of NZ_CP029983.1, forward strand.
TGGTGGACAACGTACTGCGCCCTATCCTGGTGGGCAAGGACACCAAGATGCCGGACTACCTGATCCTGATCTCGACCCTGGGCGGCCTGTCGGTGTTTGGCCTCAACGGCTTTGTGATCGGGCCGCTGGTGGCGGCGCTGTTCATGTCCAGTTGGGCGCTGTTTGTGGAGAGCAAGCCGCGGGTCAAGATGCCGTTGCCATAAGCTTCAGGCGTGGAGCCGGAAGTTCGAGGCGTGTTGCCGTTGTTTTTCGGCGGCGGACAGGGATGTGAGCGGGCCGCTGATGGTTTCGCCATCGCGTACCAGGTACCAGCAGGCGAGCAAGCCCAGCTCCCGAAGGGGGGCGGGGACGGCGCTGCCGATGACGGACATGATTTGAACAGTGGGCATAAGGACCTCCAATCGCTATGGGGGTCACCTTACGGGGCCTGGCGATTTAGGAAAAATCACCTGGGTCAATAGTCGACATCAACAAAAGGCGTCAGTCGACTACCTGATCGAGCATGCTCACCACTTCCTGCTCATTGAGCAGGCCTTTGCGCACCAGGTTTTCCGCCAACAACGCCAGGAACTTTGCAGTGCGGTGGCCTTCCAGGTGCTTGAGCTCCGTGAGGGCGCTGTAGACCTTGCTGGACGTACAGAGGCCAGCGGTGCGGTGCGGGTTTTGTGTGGGCATGGTCTGTCGTCCTTGTTGTTATTGGGTTGTTATTGGGTGGACTGGATCGATAGTGGGAGTGTGTGGTGACACAAACATGACAGCGTAAGCCCCGGTCGGGCAAGTAGACTTTCGACCTTAATAGTGTGGGATGGCCGCTTGGCCATTGTCCTCAGAACGACCTTGGCACGATAAATCCGGACGTCGTACACAAAAAAAGGCCCCGCTTGTAGGGCGAGGCCTGTTTCCGACATCACGATAAGGGCTTACCAACCGCGACGGTAGTAGCCGTGGGGAGGGCCGTAATAACCACGGGGTGGGCCGTAATAGACCGGTGCCGGGCGGTAATACACCTCTTGCTGCACATACACCGGCGGGGGCGGTGCGTAGTAGACCGGCGGTGGCGCGGCATATACCGGCTGCGGTTGCACGTAGACTGGCTGCTGCACATAGACCTCACGGGGTTGGCTGGCAACCACGGAGCCCACCACGGCGGCGCCGACCAGTGCACCCAAGACGGCCGGGCCACCCCATCCACCACCGTGGGCGGAGGCTTGGCCGGCCATAGCGAGTGCACCTACCAGCAAGGCGATCTTGGGGATTTTACGAATCATGGTCATTCCTCGGTTGGTCCCTGCGCTTGTGGTCTGCAATCAATAGACTCAAGTAACGTCGCGGGGATACTTTTAAGACAACATATTTCTGAAAAACAGCACGGCCGCTAGGTAAAGGTTGTGTAAGGTCTGTACCGATTTGCTTACTCAAAGGAGTTATCCATGCAGATGCACCCCAACAAGGACACCCAGCTGTGCATGTCACTGTCGGCCCGCCCCGGGAATTTTGGCCTGCGGTTTCATAACCACCTGTACGAACAGTTGGGTCTGAATTTCTACTATAAGGCGTTCAGCAGCCAGAATTTGCCCGGCGCGATCGGCGGTATCCGGGCGTTGGGCATTCGCGGTTGCGGGGTCTCGATGCCGTTCAAAGAGGCCGCCATTGAATTAGTGGACGAACTCGACGATTCGGTTCAAGCCATCGCCTCCCTCAACACCATCGTCAATACCGATGGGCGCCTGAAGGCCTACAACACCGATTACATCGCCGTCGAGCAACTGCTGAAAAAGCACGCTGTGCCGAAAGATTCCACCTTCGCCTTGCGCGGCAGCGGCGGCATGGCCAAGGCCGTAGGCAGCGCCTTGCGTGACGGGGGGTATGCCAACGGCGTGATCGTGGCGCGCAATGAAGCCGCGGGCAGGGCGCTGGCGCAGAGCTTGGGGTATGAGTGGCGTGCAGAACTGGGCGACATGCGGCCGCATATGCTGGTCAACGTGACACCGATCGGCATGACCGGCGGCGCCGAGGCCGATGCGCTGGCGTTTGAAGCGGATGCGGTTGATAACGCCGAGACTGTGTTCGATGTGGTGGCGATCCCCGCCGAAACGCCGTTGATCGTGCGTGGGCGGGCTCAAGGCAAGCGGGTGATTACCGGGCTGGAAGTGATTGCAATCCAGGCGCTGGAGCAATTTGTGCTTTATACCGGGGTGCGGCCAACCCAGGATCAATTCGAAAAAGCCGTGGCCTTCGCCCGAAGCTGAAGATTGCTGGTGATCAAATGTGGGAGGGGGCTCGCCCCCGATAGCAGTCTGTCAGTCAAAGCTGTTCCAACTGAACCACCGCCATCGGGGGCAAGCCCCCTCCCACATTGTTTGCTGCGTTACGCCTGTTCCAGGTGTGCCAGGCGCTCTTCAAGCGCGGCAATCCGCGCTTCCAACTCTTCTATGCGCTCCGCAGACACGCCAGCCCCACGCTCCACCGGATTCCCCCGCGCCGCGATGATCACCTCGATGTCCGCCGGATCCCCCAGCGCATGGGTATAGCGATCTTCACGCTGCCCCGCCTGACGCGGCACCAGCAGCGCCAATCCGCGAGCAATCAGGCGTTCCAGCTGGTGCACCACTTGCTCGGCATCTTCGAAGTCATGCATGCGCCCGCTACGGGTCAGCAGCTCATTGACGGTCTGCGGTCCACGTAGAAACAGCAGGCCGATCAGGATCACCTGGGCCGGCACGAGCTCCAGCGCCTTGTCTACGCGATGTTCCCAGCGGTCGGCGCGGCTGCCCATCACCAGTCGGGCAAAGCCTTGGCCTTCCAGAGCGCGAAGGCTTTGCCCGACCTGGCCCTGGCTGAGGTTTGTCACCGGCTCGCGGCTGGTTTTCTGGTTGCAGGCCAGCACCAGGGCGTTGAGGGTCAGGGGGTAGGTTTCCGGGTTGGTCGCCTGTTTTTCGATCAGGCAGCCCAGAATGCGGATTTCCGTGCTGTTCAGGCGCGGCTCAGGGGTGTCGGTGTCGTGCTCGGCGGTCATCGCGCTTTCCCTATGCAGTGAAGGCCACTAGCCTAATCCTGAAAAAATAAAAGACAAGCCGCAGGCATGGCTATAATCGCCGCTGGTTCCAACCCTGCCATTACCGATGAGACTGTCATGACTATTTCCCTGTACGCCGCCTCCATCCCAGTCTTCAAGCAAATGCTCAACGCCTTGAGCGATGTGCTGAACAAGGCTGAAGCCCACGCCACCGCCAAGAACATCGAACCCAACGCCCTGCTGCAAGCGCGTCTGTTCCCGGACATGTTCGCGCTGGTGCGCCAAGTGCAAATCGCCGTCGACTTCGCCAAGGGTGTTTCTGCGCGCCTGGCCGAGATCGAAGTGCCTAAATACGAAGACAGCGAAGTGACCTTCGCCGACCTGCAAGCGCTGATCGCCAAGGTCCTGGCGTTTGTCGACACCATCAAGCCTGAGCAAGTCGACGGCAAGGAAGGTATCGAGATCATCACCCGCCCGGGCACCCCGAAAGAGAAGCGCTTCAGCGGCCAGTCCTACCTGCTGACCTACGGCCTGCCGCAATTCTTCTTCCACGTCACCACTGCTTACGCCTTGCTGCGCCACAACGGTGTGGAAGTGGGCAAGCGTGACTACATGGGCGCTTTCTAAGCCTCCAGCCATAAAAAAGCCCGGTGTGGTTCACTCAAGAACCACACCGGGCTTTTTTGTCAGCGGCGTTTAAGCCGGCTGTTCTTCCTTGCCCAGGCATGCGGCGGCGGTGAACAGCACGTCGGTGGACGAGTTGAGCGCGGTTTCCGCCGAATCCTGCAGCACGCCGATGATGAAGCCGACAGCCACCACCTGCATGGCGATTTCACTCGGGATGCCAAACAGGCTGCACGCCAGCGGAATCAGCAACAGCGAGCCACCGGCCACACCCGAAGCGCCACAGGCACACACGGCCGCGACCACGCTGAGCAGCACGGCGGTCGGCAGGTCGACGTTGATGCCCAAGGTATGCACCGCCGCCAGGGTCAGCACGGTGATGGTAATCGCCGCACCGGCCATGTTGATGGTGGCGCCCAGCGGGATCGACACCGAGTAGGTGTCTTCATGCAGGCCCAGGCGCTTGCTCAACGCCAGGTTGACCGGGATGTTCGCCGCCGAACTGCGGGTGAAGAACGCGGTGATGCCGCTCTCGCGCAGGCACATCAGCACCAGGGGGTACGGGTTGCGGCGCAGTTTCCAGAACACGATGGCCGGGTTGACCACCAGGGCCACGAACAACATGCAGCCGATCAACACCATCAGCAGATGTGCATAGCCGAGCAGGGCGCCGAAACCGGAAGTGGCCAGGGTCGAGGCGACCAGACCGAAAATGCCCAGCGGGGCGAAGCGGATCACCACGCGCACGATCAGGGTCACGCCGTTGGACAAATCATCCAGCACGGTACGGGTGGTTTCGCCCGCATGGCGAATGGCGATGCCCATGCCGATGGCCCAGGCCAGGATGCCAATGAAGTTGGCGTTCATCAGCGCGCTGACCGGGTTGTCCACCACGCTGAGCAGCAGGCTTTGCAGCACTTCGGCGATGCCGCCGGGGGCGGTAACGGTCACCTCGTGGGTGGCGAGCACCAGGGGCGACGGAAACCACATGCTTGCAACCACCGCCACCACTGCGGCGGCAAAGGTGCCGAGCAGGTAGAGGAACAGGATCGGCTTGATGTGCGTTTCCTGGCCGTGTTTATGGTTGGCGATCGACGACATTACCAACACGAACACCAGGATCGGCGCCACGGCCTTGAGCGCGGTGACGAACACCTTGCCAATAAATCCGGTGGCCTGGGCGGCCTCGGGCATCAGCAGGGCCAGCAGGATACCGGCGATCAGGCCGATAACGATTTGGGTAACCAGGCTGACGCGCATAAGTCGTTGCAACAGGGAGGGGGCAGCAGTCATAAACAGTTGTCTCTAGTTTTTTTAGTAGGACGCAGCATTGCAGGCGAAAGCGCTGTAGGAACAGGCGCCAAGTCTACCATGCTGTAGGACACGTCCCGCTCGATGCGGCATTCCGTCACCCGCGCCGTAGGGTCTTGGTCAAACCCGGACACACTCTGTTAAGATTCATCCCTCTCACTTTTCCTATTCCGTCAGCGGGCCCTTCGGGCTGTCGTTGATGTCGTTGTTTCTGGAGTTTTCATGCTGTTTCCCATCCTGCTGCTGTCGGCCGCCGGCTTTACCGTGCTGACCACAGAATTCATCATCGTCGGGCTATTGCCGTCGATTGCCCGGGACCTGAACGTCAGCGTGTCCCAGGCGGGGCTGCTGGTGACGCTGTTCGCGTTCACCGTGGCAGCGTTTGGGCCGTTTCTGACGGCGTATTGCGCTCGTTTCCCACGCAAGCGCCTATTTATCAGCATCCTGATCATGTTCGCGGTGGCCAATACCGTGGCCGCGTTGGCGCCGAATATCTGGGTAATGGCCGTGGCGCGGCTGATCCCGGCCCTCGGCCTGCCGGTATTCTGGGCTTTGGCCAGTGAAACGGCGGTCGACATCGTCGGCCCGGAATATGCCGGGCGTGCCATCGAAAAAATCGGCTTCGGCATTGTCTGCGCCACCGTGTTCGGCATCCCGGTGGGCACGCTGATTTCCGATATGTTCGGCTGGCGCACCGCGTTCGCTATCCTGGCGGTGGTGGCGTTGGCCAAGGCTTTGCTGCTGTTTATCTACCTGCCGGTGACGAAGCCGAAGAACGATGAGGTGACACTGCGCTCGCAGTTCAAGATCCTGCGCAACCCCTTGATGCAGGGCCATATCCTGCTGTCGATCCTGGTGTTCAGCGGTATGTTCACGGCCTACACCTATTTGGCCGACATCCTTGAACGCCTGGCTGGGTTTGATGGCACGTTGGTGGGCTGGTGCCTGATGGGCTTTGGCGCGGTCGGATTGATCGGCAACTCGTTGGGCGGCCGTGCGGTGGATCGCCACCCGTTGATCGCGTCGATGGTGTTCTGCGGCTTTATGATCGCCGGCATGGTGGCATTGGTCCCGGCGATTCATTCCACCGTCGGCCTGGCTGCGGCGATGGCGGTGTGGGGCGTGACCCAGGCAGCGATGTTCCTGGTCAGCCATGTGCGGCTGATGAAGGCCGCGCCCCATGCGCCAGCGTTTGCCGCGTCGCTGAACATTGCCGGGGCCAACCTGGGGATTGGCTTGGGCGCGTTGGTCGGTGGGCAGGTGATCGACACCTTGGGCCTGGGCAGCCTGGGGTTTGCAGCGTCCGGGTTTATTCTGGTGTCAATCCTGCTGGCGCTGTGGCTGATGACCGCCAAACAACCGGTCGCCTCCAGGGCCTGAGCCGTCAAGGCAGGGCGGTAAACAACTCGCGCCTTGCCCCTTCGGTAATCGCCACGATGCCGGGGTGCTTGACCTTGCGTTCCACCGAGATCGCGTAGAACGACTCGGTGACCGCGTCAGTCTGGCCAATCAGCGCCACGCCGTATTGGCGCACGACTTCTTCGGCGATCACGCTGGGGGCGATAAAAATCCCGCTGCCGGATTGGCCAAATGCCTGCATCAGGGCGCTGTCGTCGAACTCGCCGATGATCTTCGGCTGGATCTGCTGCTCGGCAAACCAGCGTTGCAGGCGGCTGCGCACCACCGTCTCCGCGCCCGGAATCAACAGCGGCGCGCCATGCAGGCACTGTGGGAAATCGCCGCCATGTTGGTCAGCCAAGGCCTGGGTAGCAAAGAAGCTGATGCCACATTCCCCCAGTTTCTGGCTGTAGCCCTTAATGTCCAGGTGCGACGGCATGGGGCTGTCGGAAATCACCAGGTCCAGGCGCTGGATCGCCAGGTCGGCCAATAGGCGTTCGAGTTTGTCTTCGCGGCAGGTGATGCGCAGCGGCTCGCTCAGCTCCATGGTCGGCGCGATCAGGCGATAAACGATGGACTTGGGCACTACATCCGCCACCCCGACCCGGAACACAATCTGCTGTTCATTGGGTTGTGCGCGCAGCATCGCTTCCAATTCATTACCGGTCTGGAACATTTGCTCGGCATAGGGCAGGGCCTGGCGTCCGGCTTCGGTCAGCTCCAGCTGGCGGCCGACCCGTTGGAACAGCGCGATACCGAAGGTTTGCTCCAGCAGGCTGATCTGCCCGCTGATGGTCTGGGGGGTAAGGTTGAGTTGCTCGCAGGCGCGCACAATGCTGCCGGTCTTGGCCACAACCCAGAAGTAGTGCAATTGTCGGTAATTGAGCATCGCGGCCGTCACTTCGTAAAAAACGAAGTATACGCGAGAAAAATACGAATTTTCCTGAAGTGTTCGCCTGCATAGAATGCCTCGCTATCGCGGGGCCACTATTTGGACCCAATGGTTCTAACGAGGAATACATCATGAAACTCAATTCCCTGGGCGCGGCATCGCTGCTTGCGCTTTCATTGGTAGTGATCAGCGGTTGCGATCAGGTCGAGAAAAGCGCGCAGCAGGTGTTGGGCAAGGCCACCGAGTCGGCCAAGCAAGCCATCGATGACACCCACAAGGCCGCCGAGCAGGCATTGAGTGAAGCGACACAAGGCCTGATCAGCCCGCAGAAAAAGGACGATCAGGAAGAAAAAGAGTCTGACTCGAACAGTAAAGAAGCTTAATTTCCCAGCACAACCTCAGGACTGACCTATGGATTACCTTTTACAACTGGCCGCCAGCCCCACCGCCTGGGTTGCACTGGCCACCTTGATCGTCATGGAAATCGTGCTGGGCATCGATAACCTGATCTTTATCTCGATCCTCACCAACAAACTACCTGAGCAGCACCGGGCCAAGGCACGGCGCATCGGTATCAGCATGGCGCTGATATTGCGCCTGGGCCTGTTGAGCACCATCGCGTTCATCGTGCAGTTGACGGCGCCGGTGTTCGAAGTGCTCGGCCAGGCGTTTTCGTGGAAGGACATGATCCTGATCGCCGGCGGCTTGTTCCTGGTGTGGAAGGCCACCACCGAGATCCATCACAGCATGGACCCGGAGCCGGAAGAGAAAGCATCGGTTGGCAACACCGTGGCCATCGGCTTCGCCGCAGCGATCGGGCAGATCCTGTTGCTCGACCTGGTGTTCTCCATCGACAGCATCATTACCGCCGTGGGCATGACCGAGCACTTGCCGATCATGATCATTGCCGTGGTGACATCGGTGATCGTGATGCTGGTGGCGGCTGAACCGCTGGCCAAGTTCATCAACGACAACCCGACCGTGGTGATGCTGGCCCTGGGCTTCCTGATTATGATCGGCATGACGCTGATCGCCGAAGGCTTCGGTGCCCATGTGCCTAAAGGCTACGTGTACGCGGCCATGGCCTTCTCGGCGGCCATCGAGTGCTTGAACATCGCACGACGTAACCGCCACAAGCGTTTGCTCGCTGCCCGCCAGTAACCGCCGAAACCTGAAAGCCGGCTGTGCTCACAAGAGCCCAGCCGGCTTTTTGCTGTCTGTTAGAATCCCGACACTTGATAGCGTGAGGTCCTACATGAACGAGCCGATTCGTCTTACCCAATACAGCCATGGCGCGGGGTGTGGTTGCAAGATATCGCCCCAAGTATTGGAAGTGATTCTCGCCGGCAGCGGCGCCCAGAACCTCGACCCCAACCTGTGGGTTGGCAATGCCTCGCGGGATGATGCGGCGGTGTACGCCATCGACGACGAGCGCGGCGTGGTCTCCACCACTGACTTTTTCATGCCGATTGTCGACGACCCCTTCGACTTCGGCCGCATCGCCGCCACCAATGCCATCAGCGACATCTACGCCATGGGCGGCGACCCGTTGATGGCCATCGCCATTCTCGGCTGGCCGGTGAACGTGCTGGCGCCCGAGATTGCCCGGGAAGTGATCCGTGGTGGCCGCTCGGTGTGCGACGCCGCCGGTATCCCCCTGGCAGGCGGCCACTCCATCGACGCGCCGGAGCCGATCTTCGGCCTGGCCGTGACCGGCATCGTGCAAAAGCGCCATATGAAGCGCAACGACACGGCTACCGCCGGCTGCCAGTTGTACCTGACCAAGCCGCTGGGCATCGGCATCCTCACCACTGCCGAAAAGAAGGGCAAGCTGCGCGAGGCCGACATCGGCCTGGCCCGCGACTGGATGTGCACCCTCAACAAGCCCGGCAGCCGCTTCGGCAAGCTGGCCGGGGTAACGGCCATGACCGATGTCACCGGATTCGGCCTGTTGGGTCATCTGGTGGAAATGGCTGACGGCAGCGGCCTGACCGCACGCATCGAATATGAAAAAGTCCCACGGCTGCCTGGGGTCGAGTACTACCTGGATCAGGGTTGTGTGCCCGGTGGCACGTTACGCAACTTCGATAGCTACGCCAGCAAGCTCGGGCGCGTGCAAGAGCTGCACAAGCGCGTGCTGTGCGACCCGCAGACCAGCGGCGGGCTGCTGATCGCCGTCACACCTGAAGGTGACGCCGAGTTCCACGCCGTGGCGGCGGAACTGGGCTTGAGCATGGCGCCGATCGGCGTTCTGGTTGAGCGACAGACCAACGCGGTAGAGGTGTTTTGATGGCAACTGACATCACCGATTACCGCGACATTTTCCTCAGCGACCGGCCGATGATGGATACCCGCGCGCCGGTGGAATTCATCAAGGGCGCGTTCCCCGGCGTGGTCAACCTGCCGTTGATGAACGATGACGAGCGCCAGCGCATCGGCACCTGCTACAAGCAGCAAGGGCAGCAGGCGGCGATTGTGTTGGGGCATGAATTGGTGTCCGGCGCCATCAAGGCCGAGCGCATTGCACAGTGGGCACAATTCGCCCAAGCCCATCCCGACGGTTACCTGTACTGTTTTCGCGGCGGGTTGCGTTCGCAGATTGTGCAGCAATGGTTGAAAACCGACGCCGGCATCGAGTACCCACGGGTCGGCGGTGGCTACAAGGCCATGCGAACGTTCCTCGTGAACACTATTGAACAGGCCACCGTTCAGTGTGATTTCGTGTTGCTCGGCGGCATGACCGGCACCGGCAAGACCGAAGTGCTCGGCCAGTTGCCCAATGCCCTGGACCTTGAAGGCCACGCCAACCATCGTGGCTCCAGCTTCGGCAAGCGCGCCACCACGCAGCCGTCCAACATCGACTTCGAGAACCGTCTGGCGGTGGACCTGCTGAAAAAACGCGCGGGCGGCATTGAGCAGTTTGTGGTCGAGGACGAAAGTCGCATGATCGGCAGCTGCGCGCTGCCGCTGCCACTGCACAAAGGCATGCAGGGCTACTCGATGGTGTGGCTGGAAGACAGCGTCGAAGGGCGTGTCGAACGTATCCTGCGTGACTATGTAGTCGACCTGTGTGTTGAGTTTGATACGGTGTTTGGCGAAGACGGCTACGCATTGTTCGCCGAACGTCTTACCCAAAGTCTGGCGAATATACACAAGCGGCTGGGCGGTGAGCGCTTCCAGCGCTTGCACGCGATCATGCAGGACGCCCTGGCGGAGCAGGCGCGCAGCGGCGCCGTGGACCTGCATCGCGCCTGGATAGAAGGGCTGTTGCGCGAATATTACGACCCGATGTACGCCTTCCAGCGTGAAAGCAAAGGCGCACGGATCGAGTTTGCGGGAGAGCAGGGCGCCGTCACGGCCTATCTGCGCGAGCGAGCCCTCAGAGGATAAACGCCCCGATCAACCCACACACCACGCCCACCAGCATGGTCAACCCGGCTACCGTCACCAGCACCCGCGCATCGAAATCCTTGCGCAGCATCAACAGCGACGGCAGGCTCACGCTCGGCAGGGTCATCAGCAAGGCCACGGCCGGGCCGGTGCCCATGCCTAGCGCCATCATGGTTTGTACGATGGGGATTTCAGCCGCTGTAGGAATTACAAACAGCGTGCCGACAATCGCCAGCGGTACCAACCACACCAGGCTATTGGCCATGGCGCCGTCGACATGGGGGAACAGCCATACCCGCGCCGCGCCCAGGACCAGCACCGCCAGGATGTAGATGGGGATCGTGTTCCAGAACAACTGCCACAACGTGCGCAGCCAACGGCTCAGGAATGGTTGCGACTCCGTGCTGCTGACTTCGGCTACAGCCTCCAATGCCGCTTCCGGCACCTGATCCGGCCGGGCAATACGCTGCGCCACCAGCGACACACCCACCACCAACACGATGCCCGCCACCAACCGCACCGCGGTAAAACCCCAGCCCAGCACAAAGCCCATAAACACCAGGGTGGCCGGATTCAGCACCGGGTTGGCGATCCAGAAGGCCAGCGCCGCGCCCACCGACACCTGCTGGCGGCGCATGCCCGCCGCCACCGGCGCGGCGCAGCAACTGCACATCATGCCTGGCAAGGCGAACAGCCCGCCGCGCACAGTCGAGCCCAGGCCGGCGCGGCCGAACAGGCGTAGCAACCAGTCACGGGGGATCAGCACTTGCAGCAGGGAGCCAAGGATCACCGCCAGCACCGCGGCTTTCCAGATCGCCAGGAAATACACCTGGGCATAGGCCAGTGCTGCCGCCAGTGGCGAGCTTTGTTGATCGTTGAGAATCGAGGCGCCGATGCTGTGATTGTCGGCCGCCACAAACGCCTTGAAGTAGTAGGGCGACCACTTAACGTAATAGAGGCCTACGCAGGCCACCAAGAGGAATAGCGCTGGTTTCCACCAGAACGACCAGCCCCGGACGGGCTGGGTGGAGGAGAGGTTGGACATGCTGATGATCCGCCGATGAGTCAATAGCGACGCATCATACGCTGTCAGCTGTCAGCACTCACCTGTGTCGGTTCCGGGCAGGTTTCATCGCCGTCGTTCAAGCCCTGCTTGTAGTTGCGGCTCAGCAGCGAGGCCTTGCCGTTGTGCCAGGTCAGCGTCAGCACATAGAGCGTGTCGTAGTCACTGCCGGACCAGTCGTCGGTAATCGTGTGTTTTTCGCCGGACGCTTCACTCGCCACCTTGTTGATCAGCTCCGGCAGGTAGCCGTGGGACCAGGCGGTGTAGATGGTGGCGTTGTGGTATTTGTCCTCGACCAGCTCATCGGCGAGGTCGCTGGTGTCATTCGCGGAGAATTTAATGTTTACCGGCAGGCCCAATTTGATAGCGCTGGGGCTGATGGTCATCAGTGGGCGAATGTAGCTGTAGGAATTGTCCAGCTCACCTTCCTCGACATTGCGTGTCGGGTTGGCGGCAAATACAAAGTTGGCCTTGCCGAACTTTTCCGGCAGCAGGGTCGCCAGGTTCATTGCGCGGTTCAAGCCCTGGCAATTGAGCTGGCCGAGGCCGCCGGCGGGTTTTTCGCCGTGGCGCAGGAACACCAGGGTTTGCACACCGTCCACAGGCTGGGCGCGGCTTTCACGGGCGTCGAGGGCAGCAACCATGGCACCGCTGACCAGCAGCAGCGGCAGCATGATGTATGAATAGTCTTTGAGTCGTTGCACAAGGCGCAGAGGCTTGATCGTCATTATAGGTTCGAGTCTTCGTGCGTCACGTTAAGGCGGACAAGCCTGGCCCCAATGACGCCGGGGCGTCCTGCGGTGTTCCCTGTCGGTATAGCGAGGAGCCTCCATTCACCGTTTTAGCGCACTTAAGAGTGCACGCGGGCGTATTGGTTCGCCCACGCGGGATAATAGCCCGCCGATGTTGCGCATTGATGACCCATGCAGGACACCGGGTAGATGGCTATCATGGGGACTTTCTGCCTAGCCAGGGACTTACCGATGAACCCACTCGCCGCGTTCCCGATTAATAGCAAATGGCCTGCCCAGCACCCCGAGCGCCTGCAACTGTACTCGTTGCCTACACCCAACGGGGTAAAAGTCTCGATCATGCTTGAAGAGCTGGGCCTGCCGTATGAGGCACACAAGGTCAGTTTCGAGACCCAGGACCAGTTGTCCCCTGAGTTCCTGTCCCTCAATCCGAACAACAAAATCCCCGCGATCATCGACCCCGAGGGCCCAGCCGGCCAGCCTCTGGCGCTGTTTGAGTCCGGCGCGATCCTGATCTACCTGGCGGAAAAAACCAGCCAGTTGCTCTCCGAAGATCCGGCGACACGTTATGAAACGATTCAATGGCTGATGTTCCAGATGGGCGGCATCGGCCCGATGTTTGGCCAGTTGGGTTTTTTCAACAAATTCGCCGGCAAGGCCTACGAAGACAAGCGCCCTCGCGACCGCTACGCTGCCGAATCCCGTCGCTTGCTCGAAGTGCTGGAAAAACGCCTGCTCGGTCGCACCTGGATCATGGGTGATGACTACAGCATCGCCGACATTGCTACCTTCCCGTGGATTCGCAACCTGATTGGCTTTTATGAGTCGGGCGATATCGTCGGCATTGCCGATTTCCCTAACGTACTGCGCGTGCTGGACAGCTTTGTGGCCCGGCCGGCAGTGATCCGTGGACTGAATAGTCCGAGCTGAAGCATGCCGACTTTCGATTTCAAACAACTGGATGTCTTTAGCCGCGTGTCCCTCAAGGGCAACCCGCTGGCAGTGGTTCTGGGTGCCGACAGCCTCAGCGACCAGCAGATGGCGGACTTCGCCAAGTGGACCAATCTCAGTGAAACCACGTTTTTACTGACGCCGCGCGACCCCCGGGCTGACTACCGGGTGAGAATTTTCACCACCTTGCAGGAGCTGCCATTCGCCGGGCACCCGACACTGGGCAGTTGCCATGCGTGGCTGGCAGCGGGCGGGGTGCCTAAAGGCGAGGAGATCGTCCAGGAGTGCGAAATCGGCCTGGTGCGTATCCGTCGTCAAGGCGATGAACTGGCGTTTATAGCACCGCCGTTGTTGCGTTCCGGCGCGGTGGAGGACGATGTGTTGGAGCGTGTGCGCCTGGGACTGGGCCTGGAGCCGGACCGTATCGTACGCAGTCAATGGGTCGACAATGGCGCAGGGTGGCTTGTGGTGATGTTGGCGGACCGTGATCAGGTCCTGGCGTTACAGCCTGATTATTCACAGCTTATGGGGCTGGCCGTGGGCGTGATTGCCCCCTGTGACCCTGCGCAGGACGATGTGGATACGCAGTTTGAAGTGCGTGGTTTTGTCGCAGGCGACGGCGCGCCGGAAGATCCGGCCACGGGCAGCCTCAATGCCGGCGTCGCCCAATGGCTGTTGCGTGAAGGCCTGGCGCCTGAGCGCTATGTGGTCAGCCAAGGCACGGCCATGGGGCGCGCGGGGCGTATCAGCGTCGAGCGCCAGGGCGAGGAAATCTGGATCGGCGGCGCCGTAGCGGTGTGCATCGACGGGCGTCTACAGCTCTAGATCAATACATTATTGCGAGCGCCGCAATACACTGTTGGCCCCTTGGTATTTGTGCTGCCGGGGCCTGTGGGCATAAGCTTTCGCCCCAAAGTTTGAGTCTTTATGTCAGGAAAACCATGACCAGCCAGTTCCCCCAAGCCCGCCCACGCCGCCTGCGCCGCTCTCCGGAGCTGCGTGGTTTGTTCCAGGAAACCGAGTTCACCCTCAACGATCTGGTGCTGCCGATCTTCGTCGAAGAAGAAATCGACGACTTCGTGCCGATCACCAGCATGCCGGGTGTGCAACGCATCCCCGAGAAGAAGCTCGCCGCCGAGATCGAGCGTTATGCCCGTGCCGGTATCAAGTCGGTGATGACCTTCGGTGTGTCTCATCACTTGGATGCCAACGGTAGCGACACCTGGAAAGAACGCGGCCTGGTCTCGCGCATGTCCTCGATCATCAAGGACGCCGTGCCGGAAATGATCGTGATGTCCGACACTTGCTTCTGCGAATACACCGACCACGGCCACTGCGGCGTGATGCACGGCGCCCACGTCGACAACGACGCGACCCTGGTCAACCTCGGCAAACAAGCCGTGGCCGCTGCCCGCGCCGGCGCCGACGTGATCGCCCCGTCGGCCGCCATGGACGGCCAGGTCCAAGCCATCCGCCGCGCCCTGGATGACGCCGGTTTCACCCATATCCCGATCATGGCCTACTCCACCAAATTCGCCTCGGCCCTCTACGGCCCCTTCCGCGAGGCCGGCGGCAGCGCCCTCAAAGGCGACCGCAAAAGCTACCAGATGAACCCCATGAACCGCCGCGAAGCCGTGCGTGAATCGCTGCTCGACGAACAGGAAGGCGCGGATGCACTCATGGTCAAACCGGCCGGTGCCTACCTCGACATCATCCGCGACATCCGCGAAGCCTCACGCCTGCCGGTGGCGGCGTACCAGGTGAGCGGTGAATACGCGATGATCAAGTTTGGCGCCCAGGCGGGGGCGATTGATGAGGATCGAGTGGTACGCGAGACGTTGGGGTCGATCAAGCGGGCGGGGGCGGATTTGATTTTTACTTACTTTGCGATGGATTTGGCGTTGGCGGGGATTTAAGGACATCGTTTCTCCCCTGTGGTGAACTGGCTTATCACAGGGGATGGGCAATCATGAATCAGTTAAATTTTTCGTAATCTTGAGCACCTAATGACGCCAACCATTTCCTGAAGAAATCTATTTGTTCCTGTAGGTCGTTTGTTAGATTCTCCTCTTCGTAGTCAAACAAATGGACTATGTCGTCGTTGGTAGCTTGCTGACCTAAAGTCATTTCGTATGCGACGAGTCCCGCGCTCATCTGAGAAGCCATTCTTGACGGTTTAACGTTTATTTTTGCCCCTTTGCATAAAAACGTTATATGCGGGAAGTCTGCCCGGATTTTCGCGAAGCAAATATATAGGTCATGCCCTTCATAAACCTTTTCAAAATTGTCGGCCTCTGAAAATGTCATCGTGAGCTTCGTTGTGTCATATTTGATGGTGACCTGCTTGTGTTCTTTGTTGACTATTGCTTTTATATTTTTAGTTTTCATTTTATTTCCTGTTGGGGTTTGGTATGGAGTATCCGACGTAAGTTCCATCAGGATTTACTGGGGTGGCGACTAATATATCCTCGGTGTCGATTTTGTTATGGGTAGCGAACTCTCCATCTTCAATAAAAAGTGAGTAAGATTTTAAGGTCTTAGGTTTTGGTGTCGTTCAACTCAAGTCTATAGAGCTTGAGGCAGTCTAAAAGAACTTTTATGAAGCGTCTTTTGTCAAGGATTTCATCTTCAAAATAAGTATCGAAAAGATGAAAAACAGATTCAAGGCTTTCGTCAGTTGATAGGTAGTTTTCAATTGTTTCTATAAACCACTTCTGTTCATCTTCTCGATATGAAAGAAATTCCGGTTTGGTTAAAGTATGAAAAAGCTCAGAGAGTTCGCTTTCATCATTAATATTTTTTGAGGAGATTATTTCCTCTCTCTCTAAGTTTTTAGTGTTTTCTATGCAGTAAGTGAATAGCAGGCCTCGCAATATTGGTAGGCTTGGTTTTTTTTCATTATTCAAACTCCGCATATGCAGTGATTGGTTTTTCGTCTCTGTGCCGTTAGTAGGGTTCTTAGCTGTTTTTACTCGTTCAAGTTGAGATCCTAATGAAGTTCGAACTCCGTGTTTTCCAAGACGTGTGCGTCCGGAATTAATTTTTCCAAATCTGATAGACGTCGGTGGATATTTGACTCTGCAATCTCATCAATCCTTGCCTGTCGCTCCGCACGTGTCAGTTGCGGTGAAGCCGGTTCTCCGTGATCAACGCTTTGCGTTTTGAGGGCGCGGTTGTTCCTGGTTTGCATCCATCCCCACCCGGACACGAGCTTATAAGTATGAAATTTAATTCCGTTCTCACCAGGCTGACTGGTCTTCAAGGCTGGCTTTTTGGAGATCATCTTTCCAGACCTCATTAGCTAGGCGTTAAATATCGGCGAAGAAACCTCGAGGGTCGGCGATTTCAGTTTCGTTCCAAGCCATAGTTCTGTATTCGTCGTAATCGCTTTCGAACTCTTTCGAAAAGTCAAAATCGGATCTGTTTAGTGTATCCCTGAGTGCAGATATTAGTGCGAAGCGATGCCTATATGAGAGATACATAAGGTCCTTTAGGATAAAGGTAATTATGATGGTTTCTCTATCCTTTTCATTGTTGGGGTTGTACTTCCGAAGTTTTTTTCCAGCTGTATTTTCAAGGTCGTATATCGATAGGGCTCCTAATAAGTGAGAAATATTTGGGGTGTAAGGAGTATTCATGAATGGACATTTAAGCATTGTGTGCTCACTTAGGGAAAACGGTAGTACGCGTTGATCCCGCCCGCCAACTTCACCGGGTTCGCATCTGTCTGAGGGAGCTGCTTCTGAGCCCAACGCAGGTTGAGCTGAGGTTATTAATCTTGAATTGATTCGGACCAGCGTTGGCAGAAATCACGTTGTTGCTGAATGTCGTTGGTGAGGTTGCGTTCCTCGTAAGTAAAAATATGTACGAATTCGCCGTCTGGGTTGCCCATAGTCAGTTCGTAGGCAATAAGGCCATTCGACATATGTGAGGACATTCCAGATGTGTGAACATTGATTTTTGATCCTTTGCACAAAAAACTAATATTTTTCAACTCGGCTCTCAATAAGCCAAAGCTTTCGAACAGGTCTGGTGCTGTATAGGTTTTTCGTTTGCCATTATTCAAAAGCAGACTAAGTGTTGGCTTTCCCGCTTCGTATTCGACTACTGCGCTGTCACGTATGCCGTTATGGATAATGGTTATTTCACGTGACTTCATGGGTATTCTCTTTTGGGGTTCAATATTGTGTATCCCTTGAAGGAGCCGTCTTCGTTGACCGGTGAGGCTCCTAAAATGTCTTTAGAATCTATACGTCCAGGTATAGCGATTTCTACTTCATTCTTGTGCTTTGATCGTATGCCTAGCTCCTTATTCACGTCTCTTCCTTGGATTCTTCTGAGTGTGTATAGAAAACCTTCCTCAAATCCGAAGCCTGACGCAAATACCAAGGCTTGTTTCCTAGATGTTGAGGTAGGAACAAAGTTACTTGGCGGGCTGGCGTTATTTAAAGAATGCAGGAAAAGATTGGTGCTTTCTCCTCTGCTTTCAAACCCTTTTTCAAATATCTCATCCGGTTCTCTCAAATCTCCACGATACAGGTAACTACGTTTTTTATGTGGCGCAGGAGGTAATGGTGACTGAGTATCAAATTTGACCTGTTCGTTTGGGCTATCAGTTTTAGACCATTGTTTACGTTTACACCCGTCCTCAGCCGGACAAGAGCTCAGCCCCAGTGGATCCACCCACCCGGTAGGATTGGGCACGTACTGGTACGCGTTGATCCCGCCCGCCAACTTCACCGGGTCTGGCGTCAGGTAGCGCCCAATATCCGGATTGTAGTAGCGATGGCGGTTGTAGTGCAGCCCGCTTTCCTGATCAAAGTACTGACCCTGGAAGCGCAGCGGGTTGTCGATTTTGCTTTTGTCGAGGCGACTGATCTGGCCGTAGGCGCGGTAGTGCGCGGACCAGACGATTTCGCCGTCTGGGTCGCTGAGTTCCTGTGGCGTGCCGAGGTGGTCGAGTTGGTAGTGGTAGGGCTGGGTTTCGCTTGGCCCAAAGCCTTCCAGTAGTGCTAGCGGGCGAAAGCTGTCGGGTTCGTAGACGAAGCTCCTGTGGCGATCTGCATGGTGCTCGGCAATCAGCTTGTCGCCTTGCCAGAAAAACTCCGTCGTTACGCCATCAATGGTTTTGCTGATACGCCGTCCAAACGGGTCGTAGCGGTAGCTGGCGGTTTGCCCGTTGGGTTGGGTAATGCCGATCAGGCGGTGCTGGCAGTCATAGCGGTACTGGGTGACCAGTTGGTGACCTTTGCCTCTGCGTTCACCGATCAGGTTGCCGAAGGCGTCGTAGTCGTAATGCCGGTCGCCCTGGATCATCAGGCGGTTGCCGGCGACGATGTCGGGGCCGGGGCGGTCTTGCATGAGCAGGTTGCCCGCCGGGTTGTGGCCGAAGCGTTCCTGCAGGTCTTGGGAGTGGTCGACTCGGGTCAGGCGGTTGAGCGGGTCGTAGTGGTAGTGGTGTTCGCCTTTGCGGGTGTCGTTGAGGCGGGTGAGATTTCCGGATCTGTCGTAGTCGTAGTGGCGTTGGAGCAGGTGATGTTCTTGCTGTGTTACGGCATGGGCGTGCAGGCGCTGTTGGTCGTCGTAGTGGTAATGGCTGAGCAGTTGGCCTTGTTGGCGCTGGTGTTCTTGACCGGCTTTGAACAGGTGCGAGGTAAGGGTTTTACCGTTGAGTTCTACCGTGGCGAGATGACCGCCCTTGGCATGGTTGAACGCCACACGGTTGTTGTCTGGCAGGCGCAGGTGTTGAAGCTGGCCGCAGGCGTCATGGCCATAGCGCAAGGTGCCCCAGCCTTGGTGTTCGGCGGTGAGGCGGTTCTGGACGTCATACTCGTAGGCCAGCGCCCAGTGGCCGTCGTCGACGCTTAGGAGATTGCCTTGGCGGTCGTAGGCGTAATCGATTTTGTTGCCGTCGGGCAGGGTTTTTCTTACGAGACGGCCGGCGTGGTCGCGCTCGTAACGAGTCATTAGCTGACTGCCATCATCGCCGTGTTCAGTTTTTTCCTGCAGGTTGCCATTGAGGTCATACGCGTAGGCCGTGCGTTGCCCATCAAAGCCAATTTCCTGCTGGATCCGACCGTTAGCGTGGTAAGCCAGCCGATAGGTTTCGCCAACTTCGTTTTCAATCTCGGTCAGCAGCAGACGCGCGTTGTCGTAGCGGTACTTGACCTGGCTGCCATCAGCATTGATGCGGCGGCTGATCAGGTGCAGGCCGTCCGCGTATTCGTAGCGGGTGACGTGGCCCCGTTCATCGCGTTCGGCGGTGATTTTTCCGTAGGGGTTGTAGCTGTATTCCCTGCACGCACCGCCGGGCAGTACGAGGCGAGTCAGCCGACCGGCTGCATCCCACTGGTATTGGGTCAGCGCGCCTTGTTCATCCTCACGGGCAATCTGCCGGCCCAGGTCGTCGTAGCGATAGCGCTTGATGCCCCCGTTGGGCAGTTGCTCTTCAACCAACTGGCCGCGGTCATTCCACACCAGCCGCTGGCAACTGTGATCCGGGTACCACACCCCAATCAGTTGCCCGTATTTGTTGTAGCTGTAGTCGGTGATGTGACCGTCGGGATCGGTCCTACGCGTCACGTCGCCCTGATCGTTGCGCTCGTACTTCCAAACCGCTGAGCCTCGCCTTACAACCCGTACGAAGCCGTTGTCATGCTCGTAGGATGTCGGCTCATCGTCCCCCGGAAACAACGCCACCAAGCGTCCGGCCTCGTCGTACTGATACGCCGTCACCGCGCCCAACGGGTCCTGCTCGACCGTCAGCCGACCCTTGTCATCGTAGGATTTGAAATGCTCGGCACCGTCCGGATCAATGCGCTGCACCAGCCGTGCGCGGTCATCGTGGACATACACTTCCTGGCTGCCATCGGCGTTGTGCACCACAACGCTGCCGTCATCCCCCCACACATACCGCGTATCCATCTGCGAAAAACTGGCCCAATGCCGGACACATCGCGCCGCTTTGCCAGACCGTTCCCACGCCCAAAAGAAACTCGCCCCACCGGCCAACCCACGTTCCAGAATCACGTGCTGATCGTCGTAGCGATAAATCTCGCTTTCGCCGACGGCATTGGTCGCTGAGACCAGTCGGCCTATGTCGTCGTAGACGTAGGAAACAACGCTGTGCTCTGTGATCCAGACGTAAGGCTCATGTCCCTTGGCCCGCTGAACCTGGTAGTCCACCGCCACAATGCGGCCCGACTCATAGCGTAAAAACAGCGCACACCCGGCACCGTTATCCAGCCGTTCAATGCGCCCTAAATAGTCCCGACTAATCCGCAGCCGGTTGTCATACGCATCACTGATCGAAACCAGCACCCCATCGCGAAAGTGATAAAACCGCGACGCCTGCGCCAGCACCAACTCATCTGGCTCCGAGCCCAAGTAGATCGCAGCTTCGGCCAGGCTATTGGTGATTGCAGGTCGAGCCACTGTCGGCAGTGGAAACTCAGTCGAGCGGTTTTCATGGTCGATCCAGACCGCCGAATCACCGTCAACCGAAAGCCGATGCGCGAGCGAATGACTCCACCCAAACCCCAGCCCGACATCCACCTCCACCGCACTGGTGCGATACAACCGTGTCCACTCAAACGGCAGAATCCCGTCTAAAACACCGTCAGTCAGCGTAAGTAATTCTTCGCCGGTGACCATCGACACCGGGCAGCCGTTGGTCACGGTCTTATCCGAAGCCGCAGCAGCATCCCCCTTCGGATTCGTCGCCACGGCAGGCGCGTCGTCGACATGTTCCTGGCGAACCAACACCGTCCGCTGAGTCTTGTTACGAACCGCCGGCACCGCGTTCGAAACCAGATTCTCCCCAGCCTTCAACGGCGCAGCGGGTACCACCTTGATTGGCACAGCCTCACTCTTGAACAACACCGGCTTTAGCGCTTCGGCATGGCCATCCAGTTGAGCGGTGCCAAACTGTTTGGCTATTTGCTCCAGCCACTTGCGCACACGTTGAGACTTGATACTGCCGAGCACTTTCGTGCTCATACGCACCGCCATGCCCATGCCCGCGGTAGCAAACCCCAGCAGTAGATAGATCAGCACCTCGGCACCGATCTCCCCCAGCATTTCGTTCATGTACGGAGGCGGCAACATCCTCATCCAGCTGACCAGCGCGGCCAGATGGATGAACATCAAGGGCTCATCACTGAGCACCAGCAGGCCCTTGGCGATGGTCTCTGTGCTCAACGCCAGTAACTGTTCAAATTCATCCTGGGTCAGGTATTGCAGCAGCTTTTCGGCGTTGGCCAAGGGGTCGCTCAGCCATTGGCAAAGCTGCTGGAGGTTGTCCCAGAGTGTGTACAGCGCGTCGCCAAAACCACGGGCATAGGCTTGATGCAATGAGAGATAGCGCTTGAGGAAGTCCGCCTCGGAATAGCCCTTCCACAATGGTTCAAACGTTTCGCTCCATTCAGTACGCAACCACACTTCCAGTGGCGTGATCACCAACCGATAAGATGCGTAGAGCGTCTTGAAGTGTTCCTTGGAAACGTTGGGGTAGAAGCTAATCCGATACCGCTGGTTGCGATCACATTCTTTGATTTCAAGAATGCCGCTGGGGCCAATGGTTTTATGAATGGGCTCGCCCAATGGGCCGCCGTTTGGGTCGATGCGCTGCAGCACCACCGGCGTATTGCCAATGGGCACGAAGCGTGAACTTTGAAACATATGCACCAGCGTCAACGTCCCACTGGCTGGACACTGTGCAACGGTCGCACTGGGGAAGAGGGAGCGGTTGATTGGCGCCACCAGCGCCACCTCATCCCCAACCTTGAACACCTGCTCGATATCCAGCGCCGAAAAACTGAAAAAGCTTTCGGCCCAGGCATCGTAGTGATTGAGGCAACTGCGGAAATCACTGAGCACGGACTCGACGTCACGCGTCTTTGAATCCATGGCCGCCAGCACCAGATACCCAATGGCTTGGCTGGTGGCGTTGATCATGAGACAGCCCCGTCAACCAGGGCCTTAACGAAAAGAACCATCTGCAATCCCTCGCACTGTGTATTCAGGCGAGGGACTTTGCAGAGGTTTTCAGGGGGAAGCTGTAGAGCTTATCCGGCGTCCACGTGGGAAGCTTCGACAGCTTTTGTCAGCTTGAAAAAAGCCTTTTGTGACGCGCAAACGCAAGGCCTAATTCCAGCCCTGCAAACGCAGCAGTGAAACACGTGATTCATTGCGAATACAGACGGTCGCGGTGGGTGACGAGGAAGTTCAGGCTCAGCATGGCATTCAAACTCCTTGTACGAATGGTCGAAGAAAGATCCTGTCATGATCGGCTCGGGCTGGCGAGAGGGCGAGTTGACGAACCCGCGTTAGACTTACCTGTCCATATCCGCAACGCTCGGCCCATTGTTCTTCAAGGAAGCCCCATGTCCCCACGCCGCCTGATCCTGTGCCTCATCCCCTTGCTGGTGCTGGCCGGTTGCTCCACCTCACGCGGCCCGCAGCAACCGGAGCGCAGCGAGGCCGAGGTGAAGGCGCAGATTGTGCGCCTGCTCCCGGCCAAGGTGGCGGATCGCAATGGTTGGGCTCAGGATATCTACACGGCTTTCGACACCCAGAAAATCTACCCCAGCACCGAGAATATCTGCGCTGTGCTGGCGGTGACGGAGCAGGAGTCGACCTATCAGGTCGACCCGCCCGTGCCCAATATGGGCAAGATCGCCCAGGACGAGATCCTGCGCCGCGCTGGCAAGGTGCATGTGCCGGCCTTCGTGGTGCGCAGCGCGCTGCAATTGAGGTCGCCCACCGGCAAGTCCTACGCCGATCGGTTGAATGCTGCCCGCACCGAGAAAGACCTCAGCGGCATCTTCGATGACTTCATCAGCATGGTGCCCTTGGGCAATACACTGTTTGGCGGCTTCAACCCGGTGCACACCGCTGGCCCCATGCAGGTCAGCATCGACTTTGCACAGAAACAGGCGCGGGGTTATCCCTACACGGTGGATGGCACGATTCGTCGGGAGGTCTTCACCCGCCGTGGCGGTATGTACTTTGGCATCGCCCATTTGCTCGGTTATCCAGTGAATTACGACCAGCCGCTGTACCGCTTTGCCGATTTCAATGCGGGTTGGTATGCGAGCCGCAACGCGGCGTTCCAGGCGGCGGTCAGCCGGGCTTCCGGCACTGAGCTGGCGCTGGACGGGGATTTGATCCGCTATGGCTCACTGCTGCCCGGCACCACTGAGCTGGCAGTGCGCTCCCTGGGTGCCAAGCTGGATATGCGCAACCCCAGCATCCGTAGCCAGTTGGAGCAGGGCGAACAGTTGGATTTTGAGGACACCACGCTCTATAAGCGCGTGTTTGCCCTGGCCGACAAGGCTGCCGGTAAACCGCTGCCACGGGCGATCTTGCCGGGCATTGTGCTCAAGAGCCCGAAGATCACCCGTAACCTCACCACGGCCTGGTTCGCCAAGCGCGTGGATGAGCGCTATCAGCGCTGTATGAAGCGCTGATCAGGGGCGGCGGCGCACAAACCTGCGCCACAGCCACACCCACAACCAGACCACCGGGAATGCCAGGATCACAAAGGGCAGGACATAGCTGGCGCGTTCCAGGGCGTCAGCCGTGCCTTCCACCATATTCGTGCCCAGGTTGCTGAACATCCGGCTGAAGCGTGACGGTTGGTTCGCGCCGTCCGAAGAGCGGAAGTTGAGGGTGACACGGTTGGTATCCAGGCGGCGCTGCTGGCCGGCGGCAATCTGGGCCAGCGCCTGCAGGTCGTTTTCGATGCCGGCCTGTTCCTTGCTCAAGACGATCAGGTCGCTGACGGTGATGTCCTTGCGCTTGGCCAGTTCATCGAGGCGGTTTTGCTGGGCTTGCAGACGGTCTCGGCGGCGATTCACATCGTCGACAGCATCGGCCAGGTCTTCGGCGGTGGTGATGCGCTGGCCGAGCGTGCCGCCTTCAGCCGCCATGGCGACCATTGGCTCAACACCCGCTGGCGCGATACGCAGGATCATCTCGCCACCGTTACTGTCTTCGGTGATCCCCAGGATATTGCACGTGCCGAACCGCGCCGTTTCACAGGCCTCACGGGTGGCCTGCATCCGTGGCACGAGTAGGGCGCCGGGCAGAGCCAGGGTCAGCCCATGCTCATAGGCCAATTGGGCGCCGGCCTTGCCTTGTTCCCCATTGACCACCGTGGCGCGGGAGTGATCCTTGGGCGAGCAACCGACCAGGGCCATGCCGGCCAGCAAAATCAACAGAGGCGCGCGAAGCGAGTGAAGGTTGCCGTCCTGATGGCGCATTGCTGTTCCTTGAGGTGTGCGGGGAAATGGGCGGCGATTAAAGCCGGTCTGGCGGATTAACGCAAAGCATCGCGCAAGATTTGTGCGGCTGATGGTGATGGCTAGCGTTCGGAGCGTGGCGTACACGTCAAGCCTGACTCCAAGGAAGACTTGCCATGATTGCTCACGCCGTGCCTGAAGGATTTGTTCCACTGCCTCGCAGCAGCCCATTGCTTGACCTGCTTGGCCCGGCGTATTGCCGGGCTGAAGGCTTGCAACTGGAAGTCGGCCTGCGCGCCGACAATCGCCACGCCAATGGGCGCGGCACGGTGCATGGCGGGGTGTTGGCGACGCTAGCGGATATCGGCATGGGCTATGCGATGGCGTTTTCCAGTGAGCCGCCGTTGCCGCTGATCACTGCGAGCATGACCGTGGATTACCTGGGCGCGGTGCAGGTGGGGGAGTGGATTGTGGTGCGGCTGGAGCATCACAAGCGTGGGCGGCAGATGGCGTTTGGGACGGTGAGTCTGCAGGTGGGGGACAAAGTGGTGGCGCGGGCGAATGCGGTGTTTGCGGTGCCGCGCTCGGACTGAAAATGCCGATATAAAAGAGATACTCCTATTGGGGCTGCTTCGCAGCCCAGCGCGGAGCAAGCCCGCTCACCACAGCAAGCCCGCTCACCACAGATCGTCAATATCAGCTGCGTTCGAGAGCGAGGGCTACGCCCTGGCCGCCACCGATGCACAGCGTTGCCAGGCCTTTCTTGGCGTCGCGTTTGATCATTTCATGCAGCAGGGTCACCAGCACACGGCAGCCTGAAGCGCCGATGGGGTGGCCGATGGCGATGGCGCCGCCGTTGACGTTGACTTTTTCAGCGTCCCATTCCAGCTCTTTGCCCACGGCTAATGCTTGAGCAGCAAAGGCTTCGTTGGCTTCGATGAGGTCCAGGTCACTCAGTTTCCAGCCGGCTTTGTCCAGGCAACGGCGGGTGGCCGAGACCGGGCCGATGCCCATGATCGCCGGGTCGACGCCGGCGTTGGCGTAGCTGGCAATACGTGCCAGTACCGGCAAGCCCAGTGCCTTGGCCTTGTCGGCACTCATCAGCAGCACGGCGGCGGCGCCGTCATTGAGGCTGGAGGCGTTGCCGGCGGTGACGCTGCCGTCTTTCTTGAATGCGGGTTTGAGTTTGGCCAGGGATTCGGCGCTGGTGCCGGCACGCGGTTGTTCATCCACGGCGAAGGCGACTGGGTCGCCCTTGCGCTGGGGGATCAGGATCGGCGTGATTTCATCCGCGAAGCGCCCGGTTTCGATGGCCGCGCTGGCTTTTTGCTGGGAGGCGGCAGCGAAGGCGTCCTGGGCTTCACGGCTGATGCCGTACTTGTCCACCAGGTTCTCGGCGGTGATGCCCATGTGGTAGTCGTTGAATGCATCCCACAGCCCGTCGCTGATCATGCTGTCGATCATCTTGGCATGGCCCATGCGCAAACCGGTGCGTGCGGCCGGCAATACGTACGGGGCGAGGCTCATGTTCTCCATGCCGCCGGCGATGATAACGTCTGCGTCGCCGCATCGGATGGCCTGGGCGCCGAGGTGCAAGGCCTTGAGGCCCGAGCCGCAGACCTTGTTCAGGGTCATGGCTGGCACAGCGTGGGGCAGGCCGGCGAGGATCGAGGCCTGGCGCGCGGGGTTCTGGCCCGAGCCAGCGGTAAGCACCTGGCCGAGGATCACTTCATCTACCTGTGCCGGGTCCAGGCCGGTCTGCTCCAGCAGGCGGCGGATCACGGCGGCGCCCAGTTCCGGTGCCGGGATGTTGGCCAGTGAACCTTGAAAGCTGCCCACGGCGGTGCGGGTGGCAGCAACAATCACGACGTCTTGCATGGAATCTGTCCTCACTGGAAGTGCATTTCTGGAACGTGGTCCGGGACGATCAGTTTACCGGCGGTCTTGCTCACAATCTCTTCAACGCTGACGCCAGGTGCGCGTTCCTTGAGGACAAAAGCGCCATTTTCGATTTCCAGATATGCCAGGTCCGTCAATACACGCTTGATGCAGTTGGCGCCGGTCAGCGGCAGGCTGCATTGGCTGAGCAACTTGGACTCACCATCCTTGGAAGCATGGGTCATGATCACGATGATGTTTTCCGCGCCGGCCACCAGGTCCATGGCGCCGCCCATGCCTTTGACCAACTTGCCAGGAATCATCCAGGAGGCGATGTTGCCGAGTACGTCGACTTCAAACGCACCGAGCACGGTGAGGTCGACGTGGCCGCCACGAATCATCGCGAAGGACTCGGCGGAGGAGAAGATCGAGGCGCCGACGCGTGCGGTGACGGTCTGCTTGCCGGCGTTGATCATGTCGGCATCGATGGTTTCTTCCGTAGGAAACGGGCCCATGCCAAGCAGGCCGTTTTCCGATTGCAGCATCACTTCCATGCCTTCGGGGATGTAGTTGGCCACCAGGGTCGGAATGCCAATGCCGAGGTTTACGTAGAAACCGTCCTGCATTTCGCGGGCGACGCGTTGAGCCATTTGTTCGCGGGTCAGAGCCATGGTTGTGTTCCTCTTATTCTTAGGGCCGCAGGCGGATTATTTGCGCACGGTGCGCTGTTCGATGCGCTTCTCGAACGTGCCGCAGATGATCCGGTCGACGTAGATGCCAGGGGTGTGGATCTGCGCCGGGTCCAGCTCGCCCGGTTCGACGATTTCCTCGACTTCAACCACGGTGATCTTGCCGGCAGTGGCGGCCAGCGGGTTGAAGTTCTGGGCAGTGTGGCGATAGATGACGTTGCCGAAGTGGTCGGCTTTCCAGCCCTTGACGATGGCGAAGTCGCCGGTGATGGACTCTTCCATCAGGTACGGACGGCCGTTGAATTCGCGGGTCTCCTTGCCTTCGGCCACTGGCGTGCCGACGCCGGTGGCGGTGAAGAAGGCCGGGATGCCGGCGCCGCCTGCGCGCATTTTCTCCGCGAGGGTGCCTTGAGGGGTGAGGACCACTTCGATCTCGCCGCTGAGCAGTTGCTTTTCGAACAGCGCGTTTTCACCTACGTAGGAGGCGATCACTTTACTGATCTGCTTTTGCTCCAGCAGCACGCCCAGGCCGAAACCGTCGACGCCGCAGTTGTTGGAAACCACGGTGAGGTCGCGGGTGCCTTTGCGCTTGATCTCATTGATGAGGTTCTCTGGAATACCGCACAGGCCAAAACCGCCGGAGAGCACGGTCATGCCGTCTTCCAGGCCTGCCAGCGCTTCCTCGTAGGACGCCACGCGTTTATCGAAACCTGCCATATGCACCTCTAGTTATTGTGTGTGGGCCAGCCAATGAACCGAGTGTTGCGCCGACGGATTGATTTGTTAAGTTGTTTTTTAAGGTTGATTGTTTTAGAAAACAGCATAGTCCATTCCCGTTCGGAGCAGCGTCATGACCGTTAAGCAGATGCGTGCGTTTCTCGCCGTGGCCCAAAGCCTGAGTTTTGCCGCTGCGTGCGAGCGCTTGCACCTCTCTCAATCGGCGTTGAGCCTGACCATTAAAGGTTTGGAGGAAGGCTTGGGGGGCCGCTTGTTCAGCCGTAACACCCGCAATGTCGCGCTGACGCCGGAAGGTGAATCCCTGTTGCCCCTGGCGCGCCGGCTGATTGCCGACTGGGACAATGCCGAGGACGAATTGCGCCAACGGTTCACCCTGCAACGCGGACGGGTCACTGTGGCGGCGATGCCATCGTTTGCGGGCAATTTGCTGCCGCCGATCCTGAAGATATTCCGCGCACGTTACCCCCAGGTGAATGTGACGGTGCACGACTTGATCAACGAACAGGTACTGGAAATGGTCCGCGACCGCCAGGTGGAACTGGGCGTAGCGTTTGAGCCGTCGGAAGGCTCGTCACTGGCGTTCACGCCGTTGTACCTGGATCGTTTCATTGCCGTAGTGCCGGGTGATTCACCTCTGGCGCAATGTGCCGAGATCGATTGGGCGACCTTGCTGGAGCAGCCGTTCATCACCTTGCAGCGGCCGTCCACGGTGCGGGTAATGCTGGAAGAACACTTGGGCGCCTTACAGATGAAACTGCCCGTGGCGTTGGAAAGCCATCAATTGGCAACGGTGGGCAAGATGGTTGCCAGTGGCCTGGGCGTCAGTGCCGTGCCTGCATTGTGTGCACGGCAGATGGAAGAGGCAGGTGCCCATTGCATCACCTTGAACAGTCCAGTGATCGAGCGGCCGATTGGTGTGCTCACCAAGCCGGGGCATGAGCTGTCGGCGGCGGCACAAGTGTTGTTTGATATTTTTCGCGACGAAGCCGGCAAAGGACGATTTCCGGCAGTGTTGTAAGAGTGCAATTAAAAAGCCCGCTCGAACTAACGAGCGGGCTTGAATGTTAAATGCTGAGTGATCAGCAGTATCTATCAATCACCTTGACTTGCGACTGGCCTTTAAGGTTCTGCCATTCGGTATTCAATGTATGAAAGACCTGCTCGATAAAGTTGCGATCAGCCGCGGCCTTCTTGCCGACATAACCCTGGCCACGGCGATACACCTTCAGGCGCGCTGCCAGCTCACGGTTATTGCGGTCAAACTCGGCTTCTTCGGTATTGGGCTCCAGGCAGTCAAGTTGCACTTCGCCCGATTTGCCAATCCACAGGATATGGTCGTCGAGTGTGTCTTTCTGCGCTGCGAACATCTCAGCCAATTCGTCGATAGTTGGTTGGTTGTTCAGATTCATGTGTAAGCCCCTTGACCAGTTGGCGATCTATCAGTTGATTCCGTTAAAACTGCTTAGTTGTCTCCGGCGTTGAAAGCCGGGCGTCAGTGACGGTCTGCCGAATACGGGCAGGGTCTTGAACCTGATGCATGTAGTCTTGCTGATGAACTGCTACGCAATGGTTTCATAACGAAGACAAGCAGCGTTTGAGCTCCTTGTACCTATCCCTTTCGAGACGGGTCAGCTTCATCAATCTGCCTTGTGGGCAGTGCACATCCGGAAAAAACAGCTCGGCGGTCAGACGAGCTCTTTCAAAACGCTTGTTACCAACGCTCCCGATCCGGGAGACGTCTCGATAATGCAAGGACAAAAAGGTTACGTCAACGATTATGTAGTGATTATTTTTAGTCACTACATAAATTGCCGTGGGGACGGGGAAATGCGGGAAAACGTGACTTGGGCGTCATTTTCTGGAGCTGACGGTCAAGCCGTAAAGGCGCTTTTGTGGCAAGCGGGCTTGCGGCAGGTCAGGTCAATCGATCGACAAGCAGGGGTAACAACCGCTCGCACGACGCTTGGATCTTCACCTGCAACAACCCATCCCCACGGGTCTTGCCGAGGTTGATGGCGATCACCGGTTTGCCTTGTTCAACCGTGGCTTTGCACAGGCGGAACGCCGAATACGCCATCAGCGATGAACCCACCACCAGCAACCCCTCGGCGTGCTCCACGGCAGCCATCGCCTTGGCTGCGGTGTCCTGAGCGACGTTCTCGCCAAAAAACACCACGTCCGGCTTGAGCCGCTGGCCGCCGCAATGGGGGCAACTCGGAACCAGGAAGCGCTCTTCAAACGCAGGATCAAGCAGGGTATCGCCATCGGGTGCCTGCACCGCGTCGACGCCAGCCAGGTAGGGATTCTGGCCTTCCATCAGTTGCTGGATCACATCGCGCTCGCTGCGTTGCTGGCAATCCAGGCACAGCACCCGATGCAGGCTGCCATGCAGTTCGATCACATCGTGACTGCCTGCTTGATCATGCAGGGTGTCGACGTTTTGGGTGATCAGTCCGCTGATTTGCTGGCGTTGTTGCAGGGTCGCCAGTGCCAGGTGCGCCTTGTTCGGCTCGGCAATACGTACCCTCGGCCACCCCAGCATCGCACGCGCCCAGTAACGGCGGCGGGCTTGTGGGGTGGCGAGGAATTCCTGGTACATCATCGGCGCCTTGCCCCGGCGCACGCCTTCGCTGTCACGGTAATCGGGGATGCCCGACGATGTGCTGATCCCCGCACCGGTCAGCACCAGAAAGCGCCGTTCGGCCATGGCGCGGAGCAGGGTGTCGAGGTGGTCTTCCTGGTGTTGCA
The DNA here is from genome assembly GCF_003290225.1 of Pseudomonas sp. LG1E9. NCBI lineage: Bacteria > Pseudomonadati > Pseudomonadota > Gammaproteobacteria > Pseudomonadales > Pseudomonadaceae > Pseudomonas > Pseudomonas sp. LG1E9. Next base: position 2,873,038 of record NZ_CP029983.1, read on the forward strand.
GGCTGTCGAGCATGGGGGCTCCCTATTCGCCGCGGATGTATTGCTCCAGTTGTTTGATCAGATCGGCCTGTTCGGCAATGGCTTCTTTTACCAGGTCACCGATGGAGAGCAAGCCGAGCAATTTGCCATCCTCAACCACGGGCAGGTGACGCAGGTGGCTGTCGGTCATGATGTTCATACATTCGTCGACACTTTTGTGGGTATCGACGGTGATCACCGGGGAACTCATCACCTCGTGGACCTTGGTAGTGACCGACGATAGACCCTTGAGCATGATTTTACGTGCGTAATCACGTTCGCTGATGATCCCCACCACCACGTCTTCCTTGACGACCGGCAAGGCCCCGACGTTTTTCTCCGACATCCGCACCAGCGCTTCAAACACGGTGTGGTCCCATCGGATGGTGTGGACGTCCTGGTTCTTCTGGTCCTTGGCTTTGAGCACTTGTGCAACGGTTTTCATGGCGGCCACTCCGGTGTTGTTGTTAGGAAATCAGCAGGTCCCTACAGAATCCTAGACGTCCAACGCGGGAGCAAGGTCCAAAGCGGCGCTAAACCCGTCGAAAAACGTCATTCGCCGGATTTTTTCTGCATTTAGCCTGCATTTGTTGGCTTTTTAGCTCGCTTGGGGCTGGCGGCGGTCTTACGTGGGGCGGCCTTGCGCTTCTTTTTCCACTGCGTGGCGCCTCGACCCGCGGGGCTCGCCGGCCCGGTAATGGTCATGCGCATCCCATTGCAGCGCGCCACTTGCTTGCTCATCCACGCCGCCTGCTTGGCGACGAATTCTTCCAGGCTCATTTCACCGCTTTGCACCATGTCCAGTGCCTGCTCCCAGATGGCAGTGGTGCCAGGGTCGGCAATGGCCCGAGGCACAGCGTCGATCAGGCTGAACGCCGCCGGGGTGGCCGACAGCGCCTTGCCGTTTTTCACCAGGTAACCTCGGTCGAGCAGGCCCTGGATAATCCCGGCGCGGGTGGCTTCGGTGCCGATACCGGTGGTGTCCTTGAGTTTTTGCTTGAGCAGCGGGTCTTCCACCAGCTTGGCGACGTTTTTCATCGCCTTGATCAGGTCGCCTTCGGTAAAGGGTTTGGGCGGCTGGGTCCACAAGTCCTTGAGGTTGACCTTGGCCACGGCATAGTCCTGGCCCTGTACCAACGTCGGCAAGGCTTGTGGTGCGGGGGCTTCACGGCCCTTGGTCGGCGCCAGGGCTTCGGGCAAGGCGCGTTTCCAGCCTGCTTCGATCACCACCTTGCCCACCGCGCGCAAGGCAAAGCCCGCGCAGTCGAAATCCGCCTGCGTGCGATCGTATTCATGGTTGGGCAGAAACTGCGCCAGGTAGCGCGCACGAATCAGCGTGTACACCGCTCTGTGTTTGCCTGTGAGCTGCCCGACGTCCTTGCCGGCGCCCGTTGGAATGATGCCGTGGTGGGCGCTGACCTTGGCGTCGTTCCAGGCCCGCGAGCGGCGTTGGGGATCGATATGGGGCATCAGCTCGTTGACCGCTGCGTCGGCCCGGCCCAGAGCGGCAAGAATCTTCGGCGCATCGCTGTGCTGGCTCACGGGCAGGTAGCCGCAGTCACTGCGTGGGTAGGTGATGACTTTGTGGGTTTCGTAGAGGGATTGGGCGATGTCCAGGGTTTCCTGGGCGCCGAGGCCGAGCTTCTTGGAGCAGACTTCCTGCAATGTGCCGAGATCGAAGGGCAGGGGCGCCACTTCGCGCATACGTTCGGTACGCAGTTTTACCAGGCGTGCGCTGGCGGCGTTGCTCATCGCATCGGCGGCTTCACGGGCCAGCTGAGGATTGAGGCAGCGGCCTTGATCGTCGCAGGCGTCTTCGGCGGCACGCCACTGGGCGGTGAAGGTCATGCGCTCGTGACGCAGGTCCACATCAATGGCCCAATAAGCCACCGGCACGAAATCGGCGATGCTGCGGTCGCGGTCCACCACCAGGCGCAGGGTCGGGGTTTGCACCCGGCCTACCGGCAACACACCTTGATAACCGGATTGACGCCCCAGCAAGGTAAATAGACGACTCATGTTCATGCCGATCAGCCAGTCGGCACGGGAGCGGCCCAGGGCCGAGTGATACAGGCTGAAGGTTTCGGCACCCGGCTTGAGCGCTGCCAGGGCTTTGCGAATGGAAGCGTCGTCCAGCGCCGATAACCACAAACGCTGGATCGGCCCGCGATAACGACAGTGCTCCACCAGCTCGCGGGCGATCATCTCGCCCTCGCGGTCGGCGTCGGTGGCGATCACCAGCTCCTGGGCTTCCCCGAGCAGGCGCTTGACTGCCTTGAACTGGCTGGCGGTCTTGGGCTTGACCCGCATCTTCCATTTTTCCGGGACGATTGGCAGGTCGGCCAGCACCCAGCGCTTGTACTTTTCGTCGTAGGCGTCGGGCGGAGCGGTTTCCAGCAGATGGCCGATGCACCAGGTGACTGTGACCCCATTGCCCAGCCAGCACCCGTCGCCCCGGCGACTGGCGCCAAGCACGGCCGCGATATCCTTGGCCTGGGAGGGTTTTTCACAGAGGTACAGCCGCATGGTCAGCCCATTCGTTTCACAGTTGAATGGAGAGCAGGATGGGCATAAGAAGGGAATTGAGCAACTATTATCTGTATGGATATACAGCTATTTATGTAGGCGCTGGGGAATGAATGTGGAAGGGGGCTTGCTCCCGATAGTGGCATACCAGTCACTGCAACGCTGACTGAACCATCGCTATCGGGGGCAAGCCCCCTCCCACAGGGGATCTTCGGGATCAGTTTTTATCGATATCCACATGCCGCGTTTCTTTGAGGCAGATCATCCCCACGATCAGGCTTACCCCGGTCACGACCACCGGGTACCACAGCCCGTAGAAGATATCCCCGGTGTACACCACCAGCGCAAACGACACGGTCGGCAGGAACCCGCCAAACCAGCCATTACCGATGTGGTAGGGCAAGGACATCGAGGTATAGCGGATGCGCGTCGGGAACAATTCCACCATCAGCGCCGCCAGCGGGCCGTAGCACATGGCCGCGATCAGGATCAGTGCGACGATCAGCACCACCACCATGACCTTGTTGACCTGAGCCACATCCGCCGAAGTCGGATAACCGGCCAGGGTCACGGCGCCGCGCAGGGCCTTTTCGTCAAAACCGTCGATGCGCACCTCGCCCACGCTCACCTGCACCGGGCTGCCGGCGGGTGCGGCGGCGCTGCTATAGGGCAGGCCTTGCTTGACCAGGAAGGTCTTGACCTTGTCGCACGGGCTGTCAAATTTCGCCTTGCCCACCGGGTCGAACTGGAAGGTGCAGGTGGCCGGGTCGGCGAGTACGGTGATGGGGGCTTGAGTGCTGGCCTGGTCCATCGCCGGGTTGGTGTAGTGCGCCAGGCTCTTGAAGATCGGGAAGTACAGCACGGTGGCCAGCAGCAGGCCGAGCATCAGCACCGGCTTGCGGCCGACCTTGTCCGACAGCCAGCCAAAGAAGATAAAGAACGGCGCGCCGATCACCACGCTGATAATCAGCAGCATGTTGGCCAGCGCCGGGTCCATCTTCAGGAACTGCGTGAGGAAAAACAGCACGTAGAACTGCGACGCGTAGAAGGTCACCGCTTGCCCGCCGTTGATGCTGAACAGTGCAATCAGCACCACCTTGAGGTTTTCCCATTTGCCGAACGACTCACGGATCGGCGCCTTGCTGGCCTTGCCTTCCTCTTTCATTTTGAGGAACGCTGGCGACTCGTGCAGGCTCATGCGGATCCAGGTGGAAATGCCCAGCAGCACGATGGAAAACAGGAACGGAATCCGCCAGCCCCACACTTCGAACTGGTCACCGGTGAAGTAACGGCAGGCCAGCACTACCAGCAGCGACAACAGCAGGCCGATGGTCGCGGTGGATTGAATCCAGCTGGTATTGAGGCCACGTTTGCCGGCCGGTGCATGTTCGGCCACATAGGTCGCCGCGCCGCCGTATTCACCGCCCAGCGCCAGGCCTTGCAGCATGCGCAGCACGATCAGGATGATCGGCGCCGCGATGCCGATGCTGGCGTAAGTCGGCAGCAGCCCGACGCAGAAGGTGGCGACGCCCATCAGGATGATGGTGACGAGGAAGGTGTACTTGCGCCCGATCATGTCGCCCAGGCGGCCGAATACCAGCGCGCCAAACGGGCGCACCACAAAGCCGGCCGCGAAGGCCATCAAGGCAAAGATAAACGCCGTGGTGTCGTTGACCCCGGCAAAGAACTGCTTGCTGATCACGGCCGCCAGGGCGCCGTAGAGGAAAAAGTCATACCACTCGAACACCGTCCCCAGGGACGAGGCGAAGATGACCTTTTTTGAGTCGTTGGTGCTGCTGGCGGTGTTGACCGTCGAGCCCAAGGGTTGAGCATGTTCTGACATCGGGTAGCCCTCACAGTGATTATTTATTGTTGTTCCACTGTCGGCGCCAGGTGCGGCGCCGCTATTCAGATTGCATGAACCAGTTCTTTCTCCGGGGCGAGGCTCCTTGTAGGCGGCGAAAGGATCAGCTGCGCGGCTTTCTCCGCGATCATCAGCGTGGGTGAACAAGTGTTGCCGGAGGTGATGCGCGGCATGACCGAGGCATCAGCGATGCGCAGGCCGGGCACGCCATGCACCCGCAGTTGCGCATCGACCACTGCGTCTTTGTCACTGCCCATGCGGCAGGTGCCCACCGGGTGGAAAATCGTCGTGCCGATACGGGCGGCGGCTTCGTGCAGTTCCTCTTCGGTTTGCAGCGAATCACCGGGCAGGTATTCCACCGGTTTGAACTGGCTCAGGGCGGGGGCGGCGACGATGCGTCGAGTCAGGCGAATCGCGTCGGCGGCCACGCGCAAGTCTTGCGGATGGCTGAGGTAGTTGGGCCGGATCAGCGGCGCATCCGCCGGGTTGGCCGAGCGAATATCGATACGGCCACGGCTTTGCGGGCGCAGGTCGCACACCGAGGCGGTGAACGCCGGGAACGCGTGCAACGGTTCGCCGAAGCGCTCCAGGGACAGCGGCTGCACGTGGTATTCAAGGTTGGCCGAAGTCTGTTCCGGGCCGGAGCGGGCAAAGGCGCCGAGCTGACTGGGTGCCATCGACAGCGGGCCGCTGCGGTCGTACAGGTAGCGCAGGCCCATGCCCATCTTGCCCCACACGGTGCCGGCGATCTGGTTCAGGGTGCGGGCGTTTTCCAGCTTGTAGATCAGCCGCAATTGCAGGTGATCCTGCAGGTTGCCGCCCACGCCCGGCAGTTCATGCAACACGTCGATGCCCAAGGGCTTGAGCACGCTGGACGGGCCGATGCCGGAGCGTTGCAGAATGCCCGGCGAGCCCACGGAGCCGGCGCACAGCACGATCTCCTTGCGCGCCTTCCAGCTTATCTGCTGGCCGTTTTGACGCCCGACCACTGCCGAGGCGCGGCCGTTTTCCAGGACCACGCGGTCGACTTCGACTTCAGTCAGCACGGTGAGATTGGGACGTTGGCGAATAGGCTTGAGAAACGCCTTGGCGGCGTTCCAGCGCACGCCGGCCTTCTGGTTGACCTGGAAGTAACCGCAGCCTTCGTTATCGCCCTCGTTAAAGTCATTGATAGTGGCGATGCCACTTTGCGCCGCCGCCTCGCGAAACGCATCCAGGATCGGCCACGACAGGCGCTGCTGCTCGACGCGCCATTCACCGCCGTCGCTGTGGAACTCGGAACCACCGGCAAAGTGGTTTTCGCTTTGTTTGAACAGTGGCAGCACGTCTTTCCAGGCCCAGCCGAGGTTGCCCTCAGCGGCCCAGCCGTCGTAGTCCTGGGCCTGGCCGCGCATGTAGATCATGCCGTTGATGGACGAGCAGCCGCCCAGCACCTTGCCGCGCGGGTAACTCAGGGCACGGCCTTGCAGGCCTTCCTGGGCTTCGGTCTTGAAGCACCAGTCGGTGCGCGGGTTGCCGATGCAGAAGAGGTAGCCGACCGGGATATGGATCCAGGGGTAATTGTCGCGGCCACCGGCTTCGAGCAGCAGCACGCGGTGGGCGGGGTTGGCGGACAGTCGATTGGCCAGCAGGCAGCCTGCGGGGCCGGCGCCTACTACCACGTAATCGTATTCAGCAGCTGCAATGGGCATCTGAGGTCTCGCTTGTTTTTCTTATTGGCTCCATCCTAGTTGTTAGTTTTCGTCTTAAAAATGTTAGTTTTTACCCAGCTGCTGTGCGTTTTTAAACAGCGCTGCCCTGGCTGATGGAATGGAGGCGACATGTTCGACTGGAATGACCTGCGGTTCTTTCTTGAGCTCCAGCGCAGCGGCCGCCTGCTCACCGCTGCGCAGCGCCTGAAAACCACCCACGCCACCGTGGCCCGGCATATCGAGGCCATCGAGAAGAGCCTCGGCACCGCGTTGTTCGTGCAGCATGCCCAAGGCTATGAGCTGACGCCTTCCGGCGAAGCGCTGCTCAAACACGCCGAAGCCATGGAAAACGTCGCACTGCTGGCCGAAGACGAACTCACCCATTGCGCCGCGCCCCTGGGCAAGATTCGCCTTGGCGTGGCTGAAGGGCTGGGGGTGATGTTCCTCGCCAGTCGCATGGGCGGGTTGTTCGACCGTTATCCGGGATTGGAGGTGGAGCTGGTGGCGGTGCCGCGCTTTGTCAGCATCCTCAACCGCGAAGCGGAAATCAGCATCCATCTCGAACGCCCCAGCGTCGATCAACTGGTCACCCGCAAACTCACCGATTACCGCCTGGCGCTCTACGCCAGCCGCGCCTACCTGGACCGCAGCCCACCCATCGAAAAACGCGAAGACCTCGCCGCCCATGCCTGGATCGATTACGTCGACGACCTGCTGTTCAGCCAGGAGCTGAAACTCCTCAGCAGCTTCTGCCGCAATCCCAAAGTGGTGTTTCACAGCACCAGCGTCATCGCCCAGCACCAGGCCGCGCGCTCCGGGTTGGGCATTGCGGTGTTGCCGTGCTTCATGGCCTCGGGCGACCCGGATCTGGTGGCGGTGTTGCCGGGGGAGGGGATCCAGCGCAGCTACTGGATCAGCTCGCGTCGGGAGCTGCACAAGTCAGTACGATTGCGGGTGTTGTGGGATTACGTGGTGGAACTGTGCGCGCGGGAGCAGGGATTGCTGCTCGGCGAACCTTGACTGAAGAAACCGCCCCTCCCACATGGGTGCTCTGGTGTGGGTTCAGTCGCGCAATTCGAATGCAGCACTGCCGAGTCTTTCGCCATTGACCATCACATGCACCACATGCCGACCGGGATAGTGCTTGCGTGTGGTCAGTTCGCGGATGTGTTGCTCGCGGCTGATGCGCTGCTGTTCTCCGGCCCCCAGGGTAAACGCCTTGAGCTTGAATACCTTGCTCGCGCTGTGCCCGGCGCTTTTCACATAGTCGATGGCGTAATCCACCACCAGTTTTTGCGCAGTGACCGCGGTGGATTCCAGGCTGAACGACAGGTTGATCCGTTCCCCCAGCCTGATCACCGCCGGCGTCACGCTCAGGTGATGGAGCTTGACCTCGGCCTTGGCCCCCGCGCCTATGATCGTCAGTGCGCGGGTGTTGCCTTGCTTGATCAGGCTGCGCAGCGCATGGCGGGCGATCCAGGCGGTGTGGGGGGTATCGAGGTTCCAGCCTTCGATCAGGCCAAGCACCCACTCGGGATGGTCCTTGGTGATGTCATTGAGGTGGTTGGCCACGGACTTGCGCACGTAGAGGCTTGGATCGGCCTTGAGGTTGTCGAGGATCGAGGCGCATAACGCTGGGTTGGCCTGCACGTCGGCCAGACGAAACGACCACGGTAAACGCGGTCGCGAACCTTCGCTTGCCAGGCGGCGCACGTGGTCGTTGTCATCCAGCGACCACTGCTGCATCACCGCCAGGGTGCGTGGGAAGTCTTGAAGCAGGAAGTGACGAATGGCGAATTCGGCAGAGCCAAAGGTAGTGAAGTACTTGAGTGCCGCCATGGAGCGCTTGAAGTCCGCCAGGCCGTAGCTCGCCACGTAGTGCGGCAGAAACAGGCTGACAAACCCGCTGTTCAGGCGGGGCGCGAGGGCGTAAAGCAGTTTGAGGCTTTGCGGATAATCCAGCGGGATCAACGCATGCAGGCTTTCGCTGACCCGTGCCACGCGCTGCATCACCGACAGCTCGGCCAAGCCGGCCTTGGCGTGTGCTAGGAAGCCGTTGGCGTCGAACGCCGGGTACACCGCCGTCATTTCCGTGGCGATATGTTGCAGGCGTTCGACGTTGAAGATGTCCTTGAGGGCCGGGGCGCTTGGGTCGGTCATCGGTGATTCCTTAGCGGTTGAGTCAGAGAAACCAGCGGTATTCCCGCGCGTGGATCTCTTGCTGGAAGGCCAGGTGATCCTGGCGCTTGTTCTCGCAGTACACGTCGACAAATTCGGCGCCCAGCTTATCGCGCAGTACCGCTTGATGCTGCATGGCGCGCACAGCGTCGAGCATTTCGACGGGGAAGTCGGTGCCGCTTGCGCGGTCCTCGTTCAACGGTGGGATGGGCTCCTGTTTGGCGTCGAGGCCATGCTCCAGACCGACGAGAATCGCCGCCAGTACCAGATACGGGTTGGCGTCGGCGCTGGCCAGGCGATGTTCGATGCGCAGGTTGCGCGGGTCGGACTCGGGGACGCGCACGCACGCGTCGCGGTCTTCAAAGCCCCAGCAGGCGCGGGTGGCGGCGTTGACCGTACCGCCCAGGCGGCGAAAGGCGTTGTGGTTGGGCGAGAAGATCGGCATGCAGTGGGGCAGCAGTTCCAGGCAACCGGCGACGGCATGGCGCAGCGGCTGCTGTTGATGCGCCGCCAGCAGGTTATTGCCCGCGCCGTCATACAGGCTGACATGTACATGCATGCCGCTGCCGGGAAATTGCAGGTAAGGCTTGGCCATGAAGCTGGCGCGGTAGCCGTGCTTGAGTGCCACGCCGCGGGTGCTGCGGCAGAACAGGGCAGCCCAGTCGGCGGCGCACAGGCCGTCGCCCTGGTGGCCGAAATTGATCTCGAACTGGCCGGGGCCGAGTTCGGCGGTGATCACCGTGATGTCGATGCCCTGGTCCCTGGCGGTCTGGGCCATGTCGTCGAGTACTTCGCTGAAACGCGACAGCCGTTCGATATGCAGGTTGGGCTGGTCGTCGGCGTCATCACTCAGCGGGTCGCGGGCGAATTGCGGCAGGCCGTTGTCGAGTTTTTTGTCGAACAGGTAGAACTCCAGTTCAAACGCCACCACCGGGTGAATGCCCTTGTGGTGCAGGCGCTCCAGCACCTTGGCCAGCACTTCACGCGGCTCGAACTCGATGGGCGCTTCGGTGCCGTCGGAAGTGATCAGCATCTGCCCCAGGGGCTGCGATTCCCAGTTCACCGGCTTGAGCGTGCCCGGCACGAGGCGGCGGTTGGCGTCTGGGTCGCCGTCGTTGAAGCAGTAGTCACCAATCTTGAACAGCCCGCCTTGGGCGCCAAGCAGCACAGCGTTCTGCGGCAGTTTCAACGGGCTGCCGGCGGCGACCTTTTCCAGCATCTCGATCGGGTAGCGCTTGCCGTAGAAATGCCCGGGAAGGTCCAGGGCGATCAGGTCGACGTAGCGCACGTCGGGGTGGTTCTGGCGAAAGGTCCGTACTTCGGCCAGTAACGTGGCGGCATGGCTTTTCACGGGTGCAGCTCCTAGTTGTAAACCCACAACACGCGGGCGGGCAGGGCGGTCAGGTTGGCGTAGCGGCAATGGGCGAAACTGGCCAGGTGGAAACTGTCGCCGGGGCCGAGGGTGACCGAGTCGGCCTGGCCTTCGACCCACAGTGTCAATTCACCTTCGAGCACAAAACCGGCCTGCTCGGCGCGGTCGCTCATGGTCTGTTCACCACTGTTGGCTCCGGGCGCCAACAGGCTGTCGAGTATCGAAAACGCACCCTTCATGCTGGGGGAGACCAGGATGTCGGTGATCCCATTGGCGTAATACACCGTGCGCCGCTCGTTGGGACGGGTGATCCAGTCCACCGCTTTGGGCTTGGGTTGGCTGTAGAAATAAGTGGTGGGCACGTCGAGGGCGTGGCTGATGGCAGTCAGGTCTGCCACGGTCGGGCGCGACAGGCCGCGCTCTACCTGGGACAGGAAGCCTACTGAACGCTCGATCTTTTGCGCGAGTTGGGCGAGGGTCAGCTTCTTATGCTTGCGAAGGTCGTGGACCAGGCTCGCCAGGGCGTCGAGTTCTTCTTGTTGGTTCATGAAATTTATATCGAGAAATTTCATGAAAAATTACAGCATAAATTTCACGCAGGCAATGGGTGGCCGAGATTCAAAGGCAGCCCCCCTCCGGCCACTGGGTTTTTCCAGAGGGATTTCGGTTCGGCTTTTTGGGGCTGCTGCGCAGCCCAGCGGGAGCAAGCTCCCTCGCCACAGGGGGTGACACATTGAGAAATTGAGTCAGGCAGGGTCACCCTGTGCGCCTGCTAGCTTGAATTAATCATTTATCGATTTGAGTGAGCAAAGGATTGCGTCAAAAACCCAACTCTCATTTATTACGGCGTGGCCGTTACTCGGAATCGGGCCGTGCGTATCTGGTAACTGCTGTGGTTTATCAGCGCCGTCCAGTATTCACCAACGTTCAGCTCGGCCGGTTATTGGTTGCGGAACTCAAGCAGGTTCATGATCTGAAACGGGTCAACTCGCTGGCGTGGGTCATCATGCCGGATCATTTCCATTGGCTGTTTGAGTTGCGAGACGCGGCCTTGTCTCAAGTGATGAGGCAAGTGAAGTCATGCAGCACGTTGACCATCAATCGAGCCTGTCGTACCCGAGGCGCCTTTTGGCAAAGCGGTTACCACGACCGTGCGGTCCGTGCCGAAGAAGACTTGATCCGTATCGCCCGCTACATCATTGCCAACCCGTTGCGTGCTGGCTTGGTCGAGCATATTGGCGACTACCCGCTTTGGGATGCCGCCTGGCTTTAAGGTGGTGCACTTGTGGCGAGGGAGCTTGCTCCCGCTGGGCAGCGAAGCGGCCCCAACCCGATCACCGCGTTCGCTCAGGCGGACTGCGGTGGGGCTTTTGGGGCTGCTGCGCAGCCCAGCGGGAGCAAGCGCCCTCGCCACGGGGGCGGTTACTCGCGTAGGTAGCTGTCCACCTGTACGCCGTCGGCATTGAACACATTCACCCGGTTTTCGTCTTTCGCGTCCCAGATGCTGTACGTCGCGTCGTTGCTGTTGGTGGGCAGGCTGTAGGTGGTGTACGAGCCGAGTTTTTTCACCAGGGTGTTGTTTTTGTCGATCAGCACCAGGCCTCTGAAACCGTCCATTTCCGCCGAGGCGAGGTTTTTCTGGAAGGGGTTGAGACGGGTGTACTTCAGGGGCACGCGCAGTTTGCCGGTCAGGTCGAGCGCGCCGTAGCGTTCACCTTTTTTGACCACGGCCATGCCATTGGAGAACGGCTCGACTTCGTCATAGGGCAAGCTGATGGGCAAGGGTTTGCCTTCGGCGTCGATAAAGCGGTATTTCCGGTTTTTGCGGTCTTGCAGCAGTTGCGGCTGGCCCTGGATAAACGCGCCAATGGCCGTGCTGCCTGGTGGATTGAGCTTTTGCAGTTTCAGCGTATAGATGTCGATTTGCCCCCCGTCAGCCGAGGTGGTGTAGAGGTGGTCACCGACGACGTCGATGTTGGAGAAACGCGGCGCCAGCAGTTCCTTGCCGGCCAGGTTCCACACGCCGTAGGAGGAGTCGCCACCGTAGGTCTTCAGCCCAGGCCGGGCAATGAACAGGTCGCCGACTACCTGAACATTGACGTACTTCATCGGCACCACCACTTGCTGCTTCTTCACGTCGTATACGCCGTAGGGCCCGTTCGTTTCGCGTTCGACGATCATCAGCTCATCATTGAGCGGTTTTTCGATGATCTCGAACGGTAACTCCTTCAAGGTGTGCCCGCCGGGCACGAACGCAAAGTACTTGAATTGCAACTGGCTCCAGCCATCTTTCTGCGGTGTCCTGCCCACCTGCATGTTGAATACACCGGGCATGGGGCTGTACTCGATGCGCTCAAAGCGCGGCTTGACCACCCATTGGCCGTTGCTGTCGATAAAGCCGCTTTTTTTCGTGGCATTGTCGTAAGCGATATAGCGAGCCTGGGCCGGCACACTGTTGTGCATCTCCAGCGTCAGGGGTTGCGGTTGGGCGGGGTCCAGCAAGTAGATGACGATGCTCGCCGGGGTGTCTTCGAACTGGTAGGTGGCTTGCACGTTGGTCAGGGCACCGTCGCTGTCCGGCAGGCCTTTGACGAACTGCTCCAGGTGTTCCTGCAGTTCGGCGCTGGTGGTATAGCGGGAGAACTGGTCCTGCATGCGCAGCAGTTCGTCGTAGTAAGCGCGCAGGTTGGCCTTTTGCTCGGCGGTAGGCGAGGAGTTGCTGCTGTTGCCGCCGCTGTAGAGTGTCTTGCCGTCGGCGCTCAAGCCCTCGATCACGTAGGTCTTGTCCTTTGGCGTGGCCAGCAGCAGGGACGCACGCTCGTCAGCCAGGGCGGTCAATTGGTAGACCTCGCCGTTGTCGCCGGTAACTTTCGGATGCTTGGGGTCCAGCACGATCTTTTTGAAGCCAGGGTAGCTTGGGTAGGTGAGGGTGACGCTGACGCGTTCTACCGGCTTATTGACCTTGAGTTCGACCTTGGAGGTGTCCTGTTCTTCGCTGATGTCGGGCCCAGCGTCGGCAAACGCCTGCTGCGTCCCGTCGCGAAAGTACAGGGTGTGTACCGCGTAACGTTCCTCTTCGCGCTGGTCGGGCAGGGCGCCACGCTTGAGCAGCTCGCGGATCGGCTCCACGTCCAGTTTCAGCCCCGAGTGATTGTCGAAAAAGAACTGCTCGAACGTCGGCTTTTTCTGTGCGAGATCTTCCAGCGCGGTTTTCAGCTCGGCAGCGGGGAAGGGTACGAAGGGTTCGTCATAGCGCAGCTGTTTTTTCTCGCCGGGCGACGCGGCAGTGTCGGCTACCGGCGAAATTTCCAGGCGCATGCTTTCGATCATTGCGATCTGGTTGATGCTGTCGCGCGCGTCCATTTCCAGGTAGTTCAGGCGTTTTTTCGCTTGCGCCAGTGTCAGGCTGTGAAGGTCGTCCACCGCGCCTTCATTGAGCTGCTCATCGCTGTATTCGGTGCCGCTGACCAAGCCCGTGATGACGTGCCGGTCAAACAGGTAATAGGCCGCGCCGCCGATGACGGCGACCACCACCAGGGCGCTGGCAAGAAGTTTGGTTCGGGTCAGGGCGGTTTTCATTATTGTCAGACTCGAGAATAGGGCTGGCGCAAGGTTAGCAGGTGAACGGTGGCGGGGAACCTGGAGTGGCATAAGCACAGTGCGCGATACCAGGCGGATTTCATACGGTGAATGATTGCGCGCGCCTGCGGTCGGAACCTGGGTACGCGCCATTCATTGAAGGAGTACCCATGAAGTCCAAAACCCTCGCAGCCTGTGTTTTAGTCGCTGCCAGCCTGTCCACCGTCAGCTTTGTGGCCCAGGCCGGTGATACGCCCCAGGAAACCGTGCAACCTTCCAACATCAATGCCCGTGATTTAAAAGAAGGCGACCGCGCCCCGGATATCCTGATGCGCAAGGAGTCGGCCGTCAGTGACTGGAAAAAGCGCGGCCTCAAGCAACCCGAGGAAGACAGCCAATGGGCGCGGGTAGGCGATAAGTTCGTGCTGCTCAAGACCACCAACGGCACTATTCTGGAGATCACCCCCGTCAAGAAGTGACCCTCCTTTTTGCCTTGTTCTTGCGTTAAGGTAACCGGCCGCAATGGTCGCGTTACCTTCGAAGAATGAGAGCAGGATGCTTGCCACAATAAGAAACTACCCCCGCACCGTGAACCTGCTGCTGGGCGCCACGTTGCTGCTGACGCTGGCCAAGGCCATCACGTTTCCGTACCTGGTGATCTACCTCACCCACCATTTCACTCTCGACATCACTCAAGTTGGCCTCGTCATCGGCAGCTCGCTGATTGTCGGTTCGCTACTGAGTGTGTATGGCGGTTTCCTCGTCGACCGTATCAACAGCTACCGCTTATTGCTCTGGATGAGCCTGCTGTTTGTGCTGGGGTTTGTCGGCACGCTATTGGCGCAGAACATCTGGGCGTTTTATAGCTGCCTGATCCTGATCAACCTGGCCTACGCAGTCATCGACATTGCGGTGAAGGCCGGTTTTGCCAGCCTGCTGCCGGAAGACGCGCGCAGTGAAGTGTTTTCCATCAAGTACACCCTCACCAATATCGGCTACGCGGTCGGGCCGTTTTTCGGGGCGATGGTGGCGAAGCTTGATATCAGCCTGCCGTTCATGTTGTCAGCACTGCTGGGGGCGGGGTTCTTCCTGCTGTATTGGCGCTGGGGCGACCGCAGGTTAACCACGGTGGACGTGGCGCAGAAGCCGGTGTCGTTTCTCGCCGTTGGCCGTGTATTGCTGCAGGACCGTCGGCTGGTGTGTTTCACGATAGGCGGCTTGCTCAGCGCAGTGGTGTTCGGCCAGTTCACGGCCTACCTGTCGCAGTACCTGGTGACCACAACCACGGCTGAATACACCTACACGGTGATCAGCGCCGTGCTCACCACCAACGCGGTGATGGTGATCGCCTTGCAATATGTGATCGGCCGACGCATCTCGCACCGTTACTTGAGCCAATGGCTCATCTTCGGCTTGAGCATGTTCATGCTGGGGTTGATTGGCTTTGCGCTGTCCACCAGCGTGCTTTGGTGGGTGCTGGCAATGGCAGTGTTCACGGTGGGGGAGATTGTGGTGTTTCCGGCCGAGTACATGTTTATCGACCGAATCGCCCCGGACCACCTGCGGGGCATGTACTACGGCGCGCAGAACCTGTCCAACCTCGGCGCTGCACTGGGGCCGGTGTTGTGTGGGCTGGTGCTGGCCAACCTGCCGGCGCACACCATGTTCTACATGCTGGGGGCGTTCATTGTGGCGGGCGGGGTGTTCTATTTCATTGGTTCGTCGTTGAAGGAAAGTCATCCAACGTAAGTTTGCCCATGGTGTTGCTGTGCAGTTCGTAGCGCAGCTCTTCCACCATTTTTTCCACTTCTTGCGGGGTCTGCAGGCGGTTGGTGCTGATCCCGGTCACCACCAGGTCAACCCGACCGGTATCGGCGTCATAGACCTTGAGGGTCAAGGACGCATCCCGGCACAGGGTGAATTCGCAGGTCAGTGGCGACAGGCCTTCTTCGATGCAATTTCGCAGTTGGGCGAGGGTAAACATGCGTGTTCCTTCAAGACGTCCGGTTAGATGCCTTGAAGGTTATTGCGTGCACTGCTGCGCCATAAGTTGAATTCGCACTAGGCGCTCTAGTGCATTTGCACTGTCAGGACTTGTTTTTCAGGCGCAGTTCGCCGGCAAACAGCCCGCGTTCACGGGCCCAAACGATGGCCGCGCTGCGGCTGTGCACCCCCAGCTTGGAGTACACCGTGGCCACGTGATTGCGTACGGTGTTGGGCGCCAGTTTCAGGCGTGAGGCGATTTCTTTGTCGGCCAGGCCTTCGCAGATCAGCCCCAGCACATCGCGCTCACGGGCGGTGAGGTCGGTGAAGCTGATATTCGGCGCGTTGGGGCTGTTGACACTCTTGGCGTTGGCCAGTTTCTCGATCAGGGTCTGGCTGAACCAGGACGCGTCCTGCATCACTTCCTCAATGGCCGCCACCAATTCCAGCTCCGAGCGCTTGCGTTCGGTGATGTTCATCAGCACCAGCAGGTAGCAGGGCACGTCCTCGATGATCACGGTATCGGCGGACACCACGCAGTCGATCACCTCGTTGCCTTTTTTGCGCACCTTGAGATCCTGGCCGTCGAGGTTGCCCGCTTTCTCCAGGGTGGTGAACAACTGCGTGCCCGCCTGGGGGCTGTCGATAAAGTCGATGTCTTCGATCGATTTGCCGATCAGCTCTTCGCTGATATAGCCGGTGATGCTCATAAACGCTTCGTTGACGTCCACCACCTGGCGGTTGGCGGCGTTGCACACCAGCGTGGGCACCGGCGTGAGGCGGAACGACTTGGCAAAACGTTCTTCACTCTGGCGCAGGGCCACTTCGGCCTTGCGTCGCGGCTCCAGGTCGGTGAACGAAAACAGCATGCAGTCTTCCTCGTTCATGTCCAACGGCTGGCCGGCGACGATCACCAATTTGCTGCCGCCGTCGGGCAGTTTGAGTTCGGCCTGCATCTGCGGGATCGTCGCGCCTTCGCCCAGGCGCTGGATAGCCAGGTCTTTGCGCTCGGCCTGCTCCAGCACGTCCAATTCATACACTGATTTACCGATGACCTGGTCACGGTTGTAACCGGTCATCTCCAAAAAGCCCTGGTTGACCTTGATGTAGCGCAAGTCGCTCAAGCGGCAGATCACCGCAGGCGCGGGGTTGGCGTTGAAGGTTTTTTCGAAGCGCTGCTCGGCGCTGGCCCATTCTGTGGCGTCGCTGAGGATCAACACCAGCAGCTCCGGCTCGCCGTGGGAGTCACTGATCACCAGGCTGCGCAGGCGGTGCACCCAGGTTTTGTCCGGGTCGGCGGTGGGCGTGACTTCCACCACCACATCGCTGAATTCATCACCGGCCGCCGCGCGGGCCAAGGGGTAGTTATCCAGCTGTACGGGATGGTTGTTGCGGTACCGCAGGGCGAAACGCTCGGCGTAGGCTTGAGTGTTGGCGCCCAGTGCCTGCACGTCATCCACGCCGTGCATGGTCAGCGCGGCTTCGTTGGCCCACAGGATGGTCTGGTCGACTTCCGCGAGGATGATCCCATCCGAGAGCCCGGAGATGATCTGCTGCAGTTGGCGGCGGTTGGTTTCTTTGGCAAGGACGTCCTGGCTCATGGTGTCTCCCTGGGAAAGCGCATGCAAACTCCGACAGCCAGGGGGCCGGATAGTGCAAAGAAAATGCGGTCGGGGGGAGGTATGAATGCACGCGATTGGAGTGTGCATTTGAGCCAGGGCTAGCCCTTTGTGCCGGCGCCGAGCGACAACCACAACAAGCCCCGCAGGCATATTGGTTTCAACGAGGCAGCGCGTGGTGCCGGGTGTATCCCAACATTTGATCGTACAGATCCGCACGTCGATCCCGTTGCAAGTCGTTCAAGTTGTTCCAGATCGGCGCACTGCGTGCCCTGCTCAGGTCGACATCCGCAAACAGCACCTCTTGCTGATCGGCGGATGCCACCTTGCCGATCGGCCAACCGTTGGTGCCTGCGACCAGTGAGCATCCCAGATAACGCGCATCACGTTCCTGGCCGATTCGGCTTGCGGCGGCGATAAATACGTTATTGACGTGTGCCGCCGTCATCGTCAGGTAAGACGCCATGCACTTGCCCGCTTCGTCGAACAGTGGGGGAGGCGTCCAGACCCAGTTGTTCAAACTGCAAATAATATCGGCACCTTGCTGACCGAGAATGCGCGGCACTTCGGGAAACCATATGTCCCAGCAGATCAGCATCCCGATGCGGCCGATGGGCGTGTCGAACACTGGAAAACCGGTATTACCGGGGGTGAACCATAACTTCTCCAGGTTCCACAGATGAGCCTTGCGGTACTTTCCGATCATACCGTTCGGGCCTAGCAGCACGGCAGTGTTGAACAATTGCAGTTCATCGACTTCATTGAGACCGGCCACCAGGTAAACCTGATGCTTGCAGGCAAAGTCGACCCATGCTTTTACGCTAGGTCCCCCTGGGACCGCTTCGGCGTGGGCGAAGGCATCCTGGCGGTCAGCAAAGAAATAGCCGCAGTTTGAAAGCTCCGGCAACACGATCAATTTGGCGCCACCGTTGGCGGCCTGCGCCGCCAGCTCCAGGCTAAGGCGCAGGTTTGCGCGGCGGTGGTCAATCCCCACCTGGGGATCGAATTGCACGACAGCGACACGGACAGGGCTTATGGATGGGTTCATGACGGGTATCCTCTTTGGGGAATAGGGTTGGCTGTCCATAAGAGGTGATGCGCAGGCCGGAGAATATCGGGCGCTTCTGCTTGGGGGGTCAGGTAGCTCCTGAAATAAGCGAAGGTCCTGCTGCTGCTGCTGCTGCTGCTGCTGCGCAGCCCAGTGCAAGCAAGCTCGCTCCGCCACAGCAAGCTTGCTCGTCATAAGGTCGCGCAGGGTTAGCGCGGCTGCACGCATTCCAGCGAGCGATCCACCATCACGCTTGCCATGTCCACCAGATGCATGACCGACAGCACCAGCGTGCGTGAAGTACCGTCCAATTGATCCCCCGCCGTTTGTGCGGCCACGGCTGCGCAACGCAGTACGCTGCTGGCGTGGGCCAGGGCGTCTTCGAAGCTGACGTCTGGGGTGGTGGTGAAGAAATGCAGTTCTGAAGTGGGTGGTGCGGGGACAAGTTTGTCCATGGGTTCAACTCCTAATCTAAGTTGGAAAGCCACCACCGTCGCTACCAAACGACTTTAGGGTGGTGACCGTACGCAGATTGGTAGACCGGTGATTAGGACCCGGTGCACCCGAAGGTGCCCTGCGCACGGCCACCATAACGCAGGGCCGAAAAAAAGCGCCTTGCAGAAGGGGGCGCTTAGCGCCTAATCACTCGTGGTCTACCAAACCCCGAATCACTGAATTGGCAGTGACCGGCGAAGACTAGCCAGCGGATTTGAGCGGCGCAAGCGGTTGGGATTCTCTCGGAAACGTCCCGCAAGTTAAAGGGAAATGTCGCTGCTCCAACTTTTCCTACACTTGCCAAACCCCACCGATTCTGGGAAAACCCCAGCCTTTACGCCTTCAACGAGAACCCGATGAATCACGACGAACTCCAGATCACCGACATCCGCCAGGGCACCGGCAAAGCCGTGGTGAAGGGCGCGCTGATCACCACTCAATACACCGGCACCCTGGAAGATGGCACGGTGTTCGATTCATCCTGGGAACGGGGCAAGCCGTTCCAGTGTGTGATCGGCACCGGGCGCGTCATTAAAGGCTGGGACCAGGGCCTGATGGGCATGCAGGTCGGCGGGGTGCGCACCTTATACGTGCCGGCGCACCTGGCCTACGGCGAGCGGTCGATGGGTGCGCATATCACGCCCCACAGTAATCTGCGCTTTGAGATTGAGTTGCTGGAAGTACTGACGCGGGATGATTGAGTCGTTTCGACGCAAGGAGGCTGCATGAACATACTTCACGTATTGCGCGACAGCTGGGGTTGGGCGGGCATTGACCCTGTTGAGGTCGTAGGCGCTACGGCGTTCGGCAATTTGATGGTCAGGGACGAACAGGGCCACTACTGGCGAGTCTGCCCCGAGGCGCTTTCCTGCGAAGTGATCGCCGAGACCCGCGCGGCCTTGGATGAAGTTTCCAAAGATCAGGTCTTTCTGCACGACTGGTATCTGCAACCGATGGTGGATCACGCCGAGGAGATGCTGGGACCGTTGGCGCAGGGTGAGGTTTACCATTTCGTTATTTCGCCGGTGTTGGGCGGCGAATACGCCAGCGACAATGTGCGTCGGCTTGATCATGTCGAGCAGCTTCGGTTCTGCGGTGATCTGGCGCGTGAGATCAAGAATTTGCCTGACGGCGCACAGGTGAAGCTCAGGATTGTGGATTAGTGGCTTGTAAGGACAGCACGTTATGGATTGCATGACTCCTCTTCCTCTGAGTACCTTTCCCGATATTCGAGTCGTGGCGCTTACCGTGGCTGACGATGTCGAGCTACAGCATTTTTTCGAGCAGGCGCCGGATTACTTCATCGCGGTCAATGGCGAGCCGGCCACGCCAACCGAAGCGCACGACGAGTTGCTAAACCAGCTTCCACCGGGCTGGCGTTGCAGCCGAATCTACTGGCTGGGGTATCGCGGGGCGCACGGCCAACTGGTCGCTGTGGTGAATATCGCGGCGGATTTGCTCGCTGAGGGCGTCTGGCATATCGGCCTGTTGCTGGTCGACTCGCGCTGGCATGGCAGCGGCCTTGCGCAGCACCTGCATGCTGACCTTGAGCGCTGGGCGATAGGGAACGGCGCCCAGTGGCTGCGGCTGACGGTGGTGCTGGGCAATACCCGCGCCGAGCGCTTCTGGCCCAGGCTTGGGTATGTACCGGTGCGCACTCGTGACGGGGTTGCGATGGGGCGGCAGGTGAACAGGGTGTCGATTCAGATCAAGGCGTTGGCGGGTGGGAGGGTTGAGGATTACCTGGCGTTGGTTGAGCGGGATCGACCAGGCACACCCTAGACGCGATGGCCTTCCTTATTGGGGCCGCTTCGCGCCCCAGCGCAAGCCCGCTCACCAACAAGCCAGCTCCTGCATTTGATTTTCTGCGTGCCCAGAGCCGGTTCCTGAACCCATCCTGAAGAATCTTCTTATTCACCAGGCGGAAACTTTCCTACGGTTTACTCTCCTGAAATCGGGGCGTAAGCTTCGCGCGTTTTCATCAATAGCGGAGACCCTCAGTGGGTACTTGTTCGAGTGACAGTAGTCGGCCGGTTGCGGTAACCGGCACAGGCTTGGCAAGGTAACGCGCATTTATCCGATGCCGTTGTCTCGCCATCAAAGCGAGAAGCGGCATCAAGGCAGCGGCCAGTCCTGGCTCTGTTTCGATCCTCTTTCATCGACGCTGACCAGCACCTGAGTAACCTTGGGATGCTACGGACGCGCCTGCCTTTTGCGGCGGGCGGGCCAAGCCGGCTGTGCCTGTCTGACAGGCACGGTGCGGATGGGCAGTACCTGCACGACGGTTTTTTCCTCGCGCAGGAGTAACACCATGAACCTCACTCTGTTGAAAGAGTTCTTCGCCGGCTTCCTGCGGACCCGGCACATTGCCCGGCATTTCCGTCGCCTGGCCATGCTCGAAACCGTCACCGACGCCAGCGTCAGCCGCGAAGTGCCGCCGACCCTGGCGCAAACCCTGGTGGTCGCGGCCAACAGCAGCACTGTGCAATTGCTCGGCACGTTGGGCAGCCATGGCGAGGGCTTGAGCTCTCAGGAAGCTGACGCCCTGCGCGTGCAATATGGCCTCAACGAAGTCGAGCACGAGCAGCCGCTGCCGTGGTGGGTGCACCTGTGGCACTGCTACAAGAACCCGTTCAACCTGCTGCTGACTTTGCTGGCGGTGGTCTCCTGGCTGACCGAAGACATGAAGGCCGCCACGGTGATTTTCTCCATGGTGGTGCTCTCGACGCTGCTGCGTTTCTGGCAGGAGGCCAAGTCGAACAAGGCCGCCGACGCCTTGAAAGCCATGGTCAGCAACACCGCCACGGTACTGCGCCGCGATGCGGCCAAGCGCATCGAGTTGCCGATCAAACAGTTGGTGCCTGGCGACCTGATCGTGCTGTCGGCCGGCGACATGATCCCCGCCGATTGCCGCGTGCTCAGTGCCAAGGACTTATTCGTGAGCCAGGCGGCGATGACCGGCGAATCGATGCCGGTGGAGAAATTCGCCCAGCAGCAGGACGCCCACACCCGCAACCCCCTGGACCTGGACAATATCCTGTTCATGGGCACCAACGTGGTGTCCGGTGCAGCGACGGCTGTGATCCTGACCACCGGCAACAGCACGTATTTCGGTGCGTTGGCGCAACGTGTGACGGCCACTGACCGTGCCACCACTTCGTTCCAGCATGGCGTGAATAAAGTCAGCTGGTTGCTGATCCGCTTCATGTTTGTGATGGCGCCGCTGGTGCTGTTCATCAACGGCTTCACCAAGGGCGACTGGACCGAGGCGCTCCTGTTTGCGCTGTCGATTGCCGTGGGCCTGACCCCGGAAATGCTGCCGATGATCGTCACGTCCACCCTGGCCAAGGGCGCGGTGTTTTTGTCGCGCAAGAAGGTCATCGTCAAGCGTCTGGACGCGATCCAGAACTTCGGCGCAATGGACGTGCTGTGCACCGACAAGACCGGCACCCTGACCCAGGACCGGATTTTCCTGGCGCGCCATGTGGATGTGTGGGGCCAAGAATCCGACGACGTATTGGAAATGGCCTACCTCAACAGCTACTACCAGACTGGCCTGAAAAACCTGCTGGACGTGGCGGTGCTGGAGCATGTGGAGGTGCATCGCGAGCTGAAAGTCGGCACCGCGTTCCACAAGGTCGACGAGATCCCGTTCGATTTCAATCGCCGCCGCATGTCGGTGGTCGTGGCCGAGCAGGGCTTGCCGCACCTGCTGATCTGCAAGGGCGCCGTGGAGGAGATCCTCTCGGTGTGCAACAGCGTGCGCCACGGCGACACCAACGAAGCGCTCACCGAGGAACTGCTGGCGCGCATTCGCCAAGTGACCGCCGCGTTCAATGAAGAAGGCCTGCGTGTAGTGGCCGTGGCCGCGCAACCGATGGCACCGGGGCGCGACACCTACAGCCTGGCGGATGAAAACAACCTGACGTTGATCGGCTACGTGGCCTTCCTCGACCCGCCCAAGGAAAGCACCGCGCCTGCTCTCAAAGCCCTGAAAGCCCACGGCGTCGCGGTCAAAGTGCTGACCGGTGACAACGAGCTGGTGACTGCAAAGATCTGCCGCGAAGTGGGCCTGGAGCAACAGGGCCTGCTGATGGGCAACGACATCGAAGACATGACCGATACCGAGCTGGCCAAGGCCGTGGAGACCACCAATGTGTTCGCCAAGCTGACGCCCAGCCACAAGGAACGCATCGTGCGCCTGCTCAAGGCCAATGGGCATGTGGTGGGTTTTATGGGCGACGGCATCAACGATGCGCCGGCGCTGCGCACGGCGGACATCGGTATTTCGGTGGACAGCGCGGTGGACATTGCCAAGGAAGCGGCCGACATCATCCTGCTGGAAAAGAGCCTGATGATCCTGGAAGAGGGCGTTCTGGAAGGGCGCCGCACCTTCGCCAACATGCTCAAGTACATCAAGATGACCGCCAGTTCCAACTTCGGCAACGTGTTTTCCGTGTTGGTGGCGAGTGCATTTATCCCGTTTCTGCCGATGTTGCCGATGCACCTGTTGGTGCAGAACCTGCTGTATGACATTTCCCAGATCGCAATCCCGTTCGACAACGTCGATGACGAGATGCTGGCCAAGCCACAGCGCTGGCAGCCGGGGGATGTGGGGCGCTTCATGCTGTTTTTCGGGCCGATCAGTTCAATCTTTGACATCACCACGTTTGCACTCATGTGGTACGTGTTTGATGCCAACACGCCAGACCATCAGACGCTGTTCCAGTCAGGCTGGTTTGTGGTGGGGCTGCTGACCCAGACGCTGATCGTGCACATGATCCGCACGCCGAAAATTCCGTTCCTGCAAAGCCGTGCAGCAATGCCGTTGATGGTGATGACCGGCGTGATCATGGCGGTGGGAATTTTCCTGCCGATGGGGCCGCTGGCGCACTACTTCAAATTGCAGGCGTTGCCGTCGCTGTATTTCGTGTTTTTGCCGGTGATTCTGCTGGCGTACATGGCGCTGACCCAGGCGGTGAAGGGCTACTACATCCGTAAGTTTGGCTGGCAATGAGCAGGGACGATTTCCGATGCAAGCAATCAACAACATCAACCTCGATTCCCTGATCGACACCCTGGTCAGCCTCACCGCCGCGTTTATCCTCGGCGGCCTGATCGGTTTCGAGCGCCAGTACCGCCAGCGCACGGCGGGCCTGCGCACCAATGTGCTGGTGGCGGTGGGGGCGGCGATTTTTGTCGATATGGCCAGCCGCCTCGGTGGCGCGGAAGGCGCGGTGCGGGTGGTGGCGTATGTGGTGTCGGGCATTGGCTTTCTCGGTGCCGGCGTGATCATGCGCGAAGAAGGCAATGTCCGTGGGCTCAACACCGCCGCCACGCTGTGGGCGTCGGCGGCGGTAGGGGCCTGTGCCGGCGCCGACCTGGTGCTTGAAGCGTTGCTGGGCACACTGTTTGTGCTGGCGGCCAATACCTTGCTGAGACCCATCGTCAATAACATCAACCGCCAGCCGCTTGATGTGGTGTCTGCGGAGGTCACGAACATCCTCTATGTGATCGCCCGGCGCACTCAGCAAACCGCGGTATTGGCGTTGCTGGAAGCCGAATTGGCGCGGTGCAATTACCCGGCCAGCGATGTCGATGTGCGACCGTTCGGCACCGAAGAGGTGGAAATCGAAGCCACGCTGGCGGTGACCTCTGTGGACGGTGACGAACTGGACGCTCTGGTCGCACGGATTTGCAGGTCGAGCCTCGTGGTGCAGGCCTTCTGGAGCCCGAGTACGACCGAGTAGTTCTGGACACCTGGTTATGCGTTATTGAGGAAAAGTCCTACAAGCAGTCGAGATTATCCCTTCATTTTGAACGGCACACGGTTGATAAGGTTGCGCGCTTGCGTCTGCTCAGGAATCAAGGCGTCGCACTACACGTAGTTACTGTGTTTTTCAAAGGAGGGGCCTTTTCTGCCTGAAGCGTCGTACAGAGTAGTCAGTACCGTTTGTCGGAACTGTTACTTTTCACAGGTAGTTGGGTCTCGCGTGATATGTCAGCGTACTGATGTTCTCCGGGGACTCTTATGAGCAACAAAGCTTTAATTGTGGACGATCACCCTTTTATACGCGCCACCGTCAGGTACCTGTTGAAGCAGGAAGGCTTCGATAGCATCTACGAGGCGGATAACGGTGCCGACGCCATGCAGGCTGTGCGCGAACAGCATCCGAACCTGATCATTCTGGACCTGGCGATGCCTAAACTCGGTGGGCTGGAGGTGATCAGTCGGGTCAAGGCGCTTGGGTTGGACTGCAAAATCCTGGTGCTGACCTCGTACCTGGCGGTGTTTTTTTCCACCCGTTGTATGCGCGCTGGAGCGATGGGGTTCGTCTCCAAGACCGGCGAGCTCGATGAGTTGCAAAAGGCGATAAGGGCGATCAGGTCTGGCTACAGCTGCTTCCCCAGCTTGCCTACCAGCTCGGTGCGGCGCGACGACTTGCAATCCACTGAGCGGGAGTTGGTGGAGGCGTTATCTGACCGTGAGTTGGCCGTGCTGCAGAAGCTGGCGCTTGGCCTGGGCAACAAGGAGATCGCTGAGAACATGCTGTTGAGCCACAAGACTATCAGTACCTACAAGACGCGCCTCAAGGAGAAATTGCGAATGTCATCGGTGGTGCACCTGTCCAAGTTCGCTCAGCGCAATCACTTGATCTGAAATGATTGCCACCCGTCTGTTGAGGTACGTGGCCATGCTGCTGGTGGGGCTGATGCCCTCTGGTGTGATGGCCCTGGATGAGCCGCACACACTGCGGCTGTTGGGCCACTCCACCCTTGAAGGGCCGCCGGTGGTGCTGGACGAAGCCGATTGGTCTTGGCTGCGCACCCAGCGCACATTGTCGATGGGGGTGTCGGCGCCCGATTACGCGCCCTTTGATCTGAGTAATAACAACGATGAGCTGGAGGGCATCACCGCCGATTATGCGGCGCTGATCGCCCAGGCGTTGAACATTACCATTGAGGTGCGGCGTTACGACACCCGCGATGAGGTGATCGAGGCCGTCAAGACCGGCGCCGTGGATTTTGTGGGGTCGGCCAATGGGTATGAGGCGGCCGACCCTGAGTTGGCGCTGTCCCGTTCTTACGCCAACGACCAGCCCGCACTGGTAGCGCGCGCGGGGGAAAGTCACACGCTCACGGCCGACCTTGCGGGCAAGCGCGTAGCGATGCTCTACCACTACATGCCGCCCGACGCTGTCCAGGCGTTCTATCCCAAAGCGCAATTGCTTTTGTTTGCCTCGACCTTCGAAGCCATCGGGGCCGTCGCGTTCGGCCAGGCGGATGTCTACCTGGGCGATGCCATCAGTGCCCGCTACCTGATCAACAAGAACCACCTCAATAACGTGCGCATGGCGGATTTTTCGGCGTTGGAAGTCAATCCTTTCGGATTTGCCTTCGCCAAAGATAACCCGCGCCTGTTGAACATCGTCAACGTCGCGCTGGCTGCTGTCCCGGCCAGCCAGCAGATGGAAGTCCTGCGCCGTTGGAGTGCTGGCGGCAGCGGTTTTCTGGAGGCCGATCAGTTGCGCCTGAGCGAAAGTGAGCGGCGCTGGCTGGAGAAAAACCCACGGGTGAAAGTAGCGGTTCCCGACAAACTCGTGCCGTTGTCTTTTTTCAACGAGCAAGAGCAATTCGAAGGGTTGAGCGCCGAGGTGCTGACGCGTATCAGCTTGCGCACGGGCTTGAAATTTGATGTGGAGCGCGGCAGTTCACTGCCCAAGCTGATTGAGCAGGCAAGTTCAGGTCGCGTAGACATGCTGGCGGTCGTCACCCCGAGCGTGGAGGGAGCCGAGAAAATTCGCTTTACCCGGCCTTACCTGTCCAACCCTTATGTGTTGGTAGTACGCGCCGACGACGAACATCTGGTAACCCTGGAAGATATGCCCGGCAAGCGCCTGGCGATTATTCGCGATACCAGCCTTTCTGCGCAGATCGCCCGGGATTACCCCAGTATTGAGTATGTTGATGTCGAGAGTCCTGAACAGGCCATGGAGTTGGTGGCCAAGGGCAGTGTCGAGGCGACGGCCGTTTCGCTGATCAGTGCACGCTATATGATCGCGCGCCATTACCGTGAGCGCCTGCGTATCACCAGTACCGTCGGTAGGGAGCCTGCGCGTTTTACCCTTGGGGTCAGTCGCAGCCAATTAGAGTTGTACTCGATCCTCGACAAGGCGTTGTTGAGTATTTCCCCGGAAGAGATGGACGAACTGACCAATCACTGGCGCAGTGAAATCATCCTCGAAGACAGCTACTGGATACGCCATCGCAATGTGATTATCCAAGGGTTCGGCCTGGCCGCCCTGCTGTTGTTGGTCACCCTGGGCTGGGTGTTCTATCTGCGCAACCTGATTCGCAAGCGCGCTCAGGCCGAGCGTGCCTTGAGCGACCAGATGCGGTTTATGGGCGTGCTGATCGATGGCACGCCGCACCCGATTTATGTGCGCGACCGCCAGGGTCGCTTGATGGCCTGCAATAATGCCTATCTCGATGTGTTCGGCTTCAAATTGGAAGACGTCATCGGTAAGACCGTGGTGGAAACCGACACCGGTAACCCGCCCCAGGCCCAGTCGTTCCATGCGGATTACTTGCGCTTGATGGCAGAGGGCGAGCCGCAGATCCATGACCGCGTGCTCAAGTTGCCTGCCGGTGGTGTGCTGACCATCTACCAGTGGATGCTGCCGTACCGTGATAGCCATGGCAGTGTCGTGGGCATGATTGCCGGTTGGGTGGATGTCAGCGAGCGCCAGCGGTTGTTGGGCGAACTGCAGGAGGCCAAGGAGGAGGCTGACGCCGCCAATCGCGCCAAGACCACCTTCCTGGCGACCATGAGTCACGAGATCCGTACGCCTATGAATGCGGTGATCGGCATGATCGAGTTGGCCCTGAAAAACGCCGAGCATGGCAGGGCCGACCGCGATGCGCTGGAGGTTGCGTCGGTGGCATCCCGCAGCATGCTGGAGTTGATCGGCGATATTCTCGACATTGCGCGGATCGAATCCGGTCACCTGTCCCTGAGCCTGGAGCCGGCCAACCTGCATGAACTGCTGGCCTCTGTGGCGCGGGTATTCGAAGGGTTGGCGCGGGACAAAGGCCTGATGCTGCAGGTGGAGCTTGACCCGTTGATCGACAGGGTAGTGTTGGTCGACCCGCTGCGCTTTAAGCAAGTGGTGTCCAATCTGCTCGGGAACGCGATCAAGTTCACCAACGCCGGCCAAGTGCGCCTGGGCGCCCAGTGCGCACCGGCAGTGGCTGGCGACCTGTTGAACCTGCGCTTGTGGGTCGAAGACTCGGGCATAGGTATCAGCGCCGAAGATCAGCAGCGTTTGTTCAACCCCTTTATCCAGGGTCACAACAACGGGCAGTCGGCGCGCAGCGGTTCGGGCCTGGGGTTGGTGATCAGTCGGGACCTGTGCGAGATGATGGGCGGTCAACTGCACCTGACCAGTGTGCTGGGCAAGGGCACTCGGGTTGACGTGGCGGTGGCACTGACGACCACCACGCAGGTATCGGCCGGCGCAGAGGCTGCGAACCTTCCGCCGGCTGCCACGTTGAACATCCTGGTCGTAGATGACTATCCGGCCAACCGCCTGCTGCTGGCGCGGCAACTGAGTTTTCTGGGGCATCGCATCAACACGGCCGAGGATGGTATCCAAGGGTTTGCACTGTGGCAGGCCGGGCAGTTTGATGGCGTGATCACCGATTGCAATATGCCCTTGAAGGACGGTTATGCGCTGGCACGTGATATTCGCGCCGATGAGCGCGAGCGTGGGCTGAAACCGTGCCTGATACTGGGGTTTACCGCCAATGCCCAGCCGCAGGAGACCGAACGTTGCCGGCAAGCAGGTATGGACGGTTGCCTGTTCAAGCCTACCGGGCTTGACGACTTGAGGTTGGCCTTGGCGTCACGTACCGCCGAAACCGTAACGGATGAAGCCTCGCCGGCGTTTGATTTAAACCCGCTGCTTATGCTGACGCAGGGTGATAACGCTGCCCTCAACGAGCTGCTGTTGCCGTTGCTCGACAGTCTCGCAGAGGACCGTAGGCGCTTGTCGGCGCTGAACGGCCAAGGCGATATCGCCAAGCTTCATGACTTGGCTCATCGTGTCAAAGGCGGCGCTCGCATGGTCAAGGCCCAGGTGTTGATCACTTGCTGCGAGACGTTGGAAGACGTGTGTGAGCGGCGTGACAGCAGTGGGTTGGGCGCTGCGGTCGAGGCGTTGGGCGTGGCCATCGAACAGTTGCATCACAGCCTGAGTCGGTACCGCAATCAGGCTTGACTGAGGTGGATGGCCATTCGGTGGATTTGGGAGAACTCCTACACGAAGGGGGAACATCCCTGATTTTGTCTTCGGGATATGTCTGGAAAATGGGCGTCGCTCACTGACGAGCGCTGCCTGCCCAGGGGTTTGCCATGCCGAACAAAGCACTGACCATCCTGATTGCCGATGAACAACACCTGCAACGGTTGTACATCGAGAAAATGCTCAATCAGTTGGGGTACCACCGGATCGTGCCGGTACAAACCTTCGAAGAGGTCCAGATACTGACGGCCATCCCAGCCGAGCCCTTTGACGTGCTGATCATCAATGCGGGGCTGACAACTCATGCCTGTGGGCCCCAACCCCAGGTGCGCCATGTGTTGGTCTACGATCACCTGGATTTGGGTGCAGCCCCCGGCGTAACACCGGCGGTGCTGGTACGGCTGCCCGGCGTGCCGGACAACGTCAATCTTGAACACTTCATGGACATTATCGACCCACCCGAGGCCTGCGCCGGCCTGCGGGTGTTGCCCTGGCTGCGTGAATTATCACGCACACGGGTAGCAGGGGTTTAGTCCCACTTCGGCGCGATGCCCTTGGGGCTGGTCAAGCGATGGCCGCGCTCCAGCCCGGCAATCTGCGCCATATCGGCAGCGCTCAAGGTCAGTGGCACGGCCTTGAGGTTGCTTTCCAGGTTGGCGCGCTTGGTCGACGAAGGGATGACCGCATAACCCAACTGCATGGCCCAGGCCAGGGTCACTTGTGCCGGGGTGGCGTGGTAGGCAATGGAGTCAAGTATCCCGCGTCGTTCCTTCGCAAACACAGCCGAATCCGAAAAGGACTCTTGACTGCAAATCACGAATGGCAAGTGTGTGGGGCGGGGTGTTGAGGCGCTGTACCCGCTGTAGCAGCGCCTTGATCGATCACTCTTGAGCGCGCAGGCGCTCTGCAGCCTTGCGCAACAACTGCTCGGTGGCGGCCCAGCCGAGGCAGCCGTCGGTCACGGACACACCGTATTTCATCGCCGGGCTCAATGGCTGGCAGCCTTCGAACAGATGGCTTTCGAGCATCATGCCGATCAGCGCGGTGTCACCTTTCAAGCGCTGTTCCAGCACATCGTTGAACACGGCTGGCTGGCGCAGTGGGTCCTTGCTGCTGTTGGCGTGGCTGCAATCGACCATGATCCGTGGCATCACCTTGGACTTGGCGAGATCGTGTTTCACCGCTGCCACGCTCTGGGCATCGTAGTTCGGCCCGCTATGGCCGCCGCGCAGCACCAGATGGGTATCAGGGTTGCCTGGGCTCTGGATGATGGCCGGGTGGCCTTGGCTGTCGACGCCGAAGTGGCGGTGCGGGTGGGACGCCGAGCGCATGGCGTCACAGGCAATCGCGACGCCGCCGTCGGTACCGTTCTTGAAGCCCACGGGCATGCCCAGGCCGCTGGCCATTTCGCGGTGGATCTGGGATTCCGTGGTGCGCGCGCCAATTGCCACCCAACTGAGCAGGTCATCGAAGTAGCCGGCGGCCATGGGTTGCAACAGCTCGGTGGCGACCGGCAGGCCCAGGCGCAGCATTTCGCGTATCAGTTCGCGGGACAGGGTCAGGCCAGCCGCCATGTCATCGCTGCCATCCAGGTGCGGGTCGTACGCCAGGCCTTTCCAGCCGATAGTGGTGCGCGGTTTTTCGACGTAGGCGCGGATCACCAGCAACATCTGGTCGCTGACCTCAAGGGCCAGTTTCTTCAGGTTTCGCGCGTATTCCATGGCCGATTCCGGATCGTGGATCGAGCACGGGCCGACAATTACCAGCAAGCGTGAATCTTCGCCATTGAGGATGGCGCGCACGGCTTGGCGATGGGCGTGGATCTGTTCGTTGAGGAACGGGCTGAGAGGGAGCTGGTGCTTGAGCTCAAGCGAGCTGGGCAGGCGCTGAGTCAGGGCTTCATTGGCGCTGGTCAGGTTTGAAACAGGCAGAGCGGCGACGGAGGAGTTCATATTCAAGGCTTCCTGGGCAAGCGGCGGGTTGCTCCCGCGCGCTTGGCCTACTGGGGTGTTCGACAATTGGCCGTATCGGCTACGTGTGTTGGCTTGCCACCCATTGGTGACCGATCGGAGGCGGCAGGCTGTCCCGAGCGGAGCTTGCTAAATCGCCATGCAGTGCAAGTGTCGTAGCGGTAATAAGTGGCGTAGTTCATGTCGTGATTCCTTTAAGTGTTCTTGATCAAGCTGAAAAGTGTGTGGGGACCTGAAAAACAAAACCCCCGGTCGGGGAGCCGACCGGGGGTTAGATTTCTCTGGTAGGCGACCCCTTGAGTAGTGGGCGCCGATTTCAGGTATCAGGCGCGCCAGTGGCTAAACCAATACCCAAAATAAGAGCTGACCAGTGCGCTCAAACCGTTCACACGGGTAGCCGACACCGAGCGCTGGGCGCTGGCAGTCGGGCAAACCTGAGTGTGGGTGAGTTGCAACATGGTATGTCTCCAAATGATGGGGGGAGCTTACTAGAGGCACGCAGGGGGATTCAATCAGTAATTTCTATTGCGGTGGGGTACTTACGGCTATGGGGTGAGTGCCGATATGCTGGTAACACTTAGATATTGATTGCTTGGACGCGACCATGACTGCCTTCACCCTTGCTGCTGCTCAATCCATTTCCATTGCGGGCGATGTGCCGGCCAATATCGAACGCCACCTGGCATTTATGCGCGCTGCGGCGCAGCAGGGTGTGCAATTGCTGGTGTTCCCCGAGTTGTCGTTGACGGGCTATGAACCGTCGCTGGCGGCTGAGTTGGCGATCGCGCCAGAGGACCAGATGCTGGCGCCCCTGCGTGAAATGGCACGGGAGCTGCGACTGACGGTGGTAGTGGGTATGCCGATCCGACTGGCGCCGCAGACAGGTGTGTTGATCGGTGCGCTGGTGTTGGGCGCAGATGGCTCACTGGCGGTCTATACCAAGCAGCATCTGCATAATGGCGAAGAAGGCGCGTTTGTCCCAGGGCAGGGCGGTGCGGCCCTTGAGTTCGGGGATGACCGGATTGCACTGGCGGTGTGTGCGGACTTTTCCCATGCTGGCCATCCGCGTGCTGCGGCCCAATCGGGTGCCACGGTGTATGCCGCCGGTGTGCTGATCAGTGAGGGCGGTTACGCAACGGACAGTGCGCTGCTCCGAGGCTACGCTGCGGAACATGGCATGGTGGTGTTGATGGCCAACCATGGCGGCGCCTCGGGTGGCTGGGCCTGCGCCGGTCGCAGTGCGATCTGGGCCGCCGATGGCGGTTTGCTTGCGGCTGTGCCTGGGGTAGGCGATGCGTTGCTGATCGCCCGTCGCGACGGTGAGCGTTGGACTAGCCAAGTGATGGCCTTCTAAATGGTTTTTCACCTACGCGCGGCGACGGATCAGCACTTGCCCTTCGCACGAACGCTCACCCACGAAGCGATGGCCCGCTATTACGTGCAGTACGGGCTGTGGTGGTCCAACGATGGCTTCGACACCGCCTGGGCCGGTCGGGAAAATTGGCTGATCTGCCGCGACGACGCCGTGCTGGGGTTTGTGAGCCTGAGTCGAGACAGCCGCGCGCTCTACATTCGCGAGTTGCATATGCTCGAAGACTGTCGCGGGATCGGCGCCGGGACCTGGGTGTTGGGGCAGATGGCGCTCAAGGCACAGAGGCTTGGCCTATTGCGTCTGACCGTGTTCAAGACGAATCCGGCAAAAACGCTTTATTTGCGTATGGGGTTCAATATCGTGGGTGAAGAAGACTGCTTCTGGCGCATGGAACGTGTCTGTAGTTAAACCCTGCGTTGAATCCCAATAAGCGCATACTGGCCTCAGGAGTCGACTTCCTGATCGTTGTTTTGGCCATCAGCCTCAGAAAGGATAATCCCCTCTTTCATGCCCAGAAGGACCGCTACCTTATGGGCCTCTCCACGTCGTCCCTTTTTGCGCCCAGCGAGCACTTGATAGGTGGTTGCCGGATCGACGCCATGTTCTCGGGCGAACGCTTGAACTGATTTTCCTTGGTGTTCCAGCCAGGCCTTGGCTTGTGCAGCAGTACGGATTCCGGGCATAGTTCAAAACCGTTCAAATTTGTTTAACTAAGAGATGAGTGTGTCACCTCTTGGGGTGTGCCAAATAGGATCATACATCCAAATGAGTGGAATCGGTTCGCGTTTGAGGCAAGAAAGAGAGCGACTTGGCTTGTCGCAAAAAGTATTTGGTGAAATAGGAGGCGTTGAGGCCAACGCACAAGGCAAATACGAAAGTGGAGGGCGGGCACCTAAAGCGGACTACCTGTCGCGGGTCGCCGAAAGAGGCGTGGACGTGCTGTATGTGTTGACCGGTGTGGCCACGCCGATTCAATTGGAAAACCTGAGCCAGATTGAAGAGAAGGTGCTTGGGGACTACCGCGCAATGTTCAAGGAAGACCAGGCTGCGATCCGTCGTCTGACCTCGACCCTCGCCGAGCATTCATCCGCGATGAACGGAAAAGCCAAGCCGCAGCCCCAGGATTCCTGACCCTTCGCCCAGCAAATCAAGCCACCCGCCTGCCAGCGGGTGGCTGTCGTTTAACCAAACTCCATATATATGACGTGTGCAACTAGGTCTGCGCCTTGGTTTTTTGCTAAGGTGTTCAGCAACCTATAAGACCATTTCGCGAGGTGTCTGCTTGATTAGGGTGCTAGTAGTCGATGACCATGATCTCGTTCGTACAGGCATTACACGAATGCTGGCTGACATCGATGGCCTGCAAGTAGTCGGCCAGGCAGAGTCAGGGGAGGAATCCCTGATCAAGGCCCGGGAGTTGAAACCCGATGTGGTGTTGATGGACGTCAAGATGCCTGGGATCGGCGGTCTTGGTGCGACGACCAAATTGCTGCGCAGCCATCCGGACATCAAAGTCGTAGTGGTGACCGTGTGCGAGGAAGATCCGTTTCCGACACGTCTGCTGCAGGCAGGCGCTGCGGGTTACCTCACTAAAGGCGCTGGCCTGGCGGAAATGGTCCAGGCCATTCGCCTGGTGTTTGCCGGCCAGCGCTATATCAGCCCGCAGATTGCCCAGCAATTGGCTATCAAGTCCTTCCAGCCTGTCAGCGACTCGCCGTTTGATACGCTGTCAGAGCGGGAAATCCAGATCGCCTTGATGATCGTCGGTTGCCAGAAGGTCCAGACGATCTCCGACAAACTGTGCCTGTCACCCAAGACCGTCAACACCTACCGCTATCGCATTTTCGAGAAGCTCGCTATCAGCAGTGATGTTGAATTGACCCTGCTCGCGGTGCGCCACGGTATGGTGGACGCCAGCGCCTGACATGACCACACCGTTTGATCCGAGTGCCTTTCTCTCAACCTGCAGTGGCCGCCCCGGCGTGTACCGCATGTTCGACAGCGAGGCACGCCTGCTTTACGTCGGCAAAGCCAAGAACCTGAAGAACCGTCTGGCGAGCTACTTTCGCAAGAGCGGTCTCGCGCCGAAAACCGCCGCACTGGTGGCGCGTATCGCCCAGGTCGAAACCACCATCACCGCCAATGAAACCGAGGCGCTGCTACTTGAGCAGACGCTGATCAAGGAATGGCGACCGCCCTATAACATTCTGCTGCGTGACGATAAATCCTACCCCTACGTGTTTTTATCCGACGGTAACTTCCCACGCCTGAGCATTCACCGTGGGGCGAAGAAGGCGAAGGGCAAGTACTTCGGGCCTTATCCCAGCGCCGGGGCGATCCGTGAAAGCCTGAGCCTGCTGCAAAAAACCTTTTTTGTGCGCCAGTGTGAAGACAGCTTCTTCAAGAACCGCACGCGGCCTTGCCTGCAATACCAGATCAAACGTTGCAAGGGGCCGTGCGTGGGTCTGGTGGAGCCGGCGGAGTACGCCGAGGATGTGCGCCATTCGGTGATGTTCCTCGAAGGACGCAGCAACGCGCTGACCGACGAGCTTTCCACGGCCATGGAGCTTGCGGCCAGCACTCTGGATTTCGAGCAGGCAGCAGAATTGCGCGACCAGATCTCCTTGCTGCGCCGGGTTCAAGACCAGCAAAGCATGGAAGGTGGCACTGGCGATGTGGACGTGATCGCGGCCTTCGTCAACCCAGGCGGCGCCTGTGTACACCTGATCAGCGTGCGCGGCGGACGAGTGCTGGGCAGCAAGAATTTCTTCCCGCAGACCGGGATCGACGAGGAAGTGGCCGAAGTCATGGCCGCCTTCCTGGGCCAGTACTATGTGAGCAGCCCTGAGCGCGACCTGCCGTCGGAGCTGATCGTCAATGTGGTGCACGAAGACTTCCCCACCTTGATCGAAGCGATCCACGAACTTCGCGGCCGGGAACTGGACATCAGCCACCGTGTACGCGGCACCCGAGCGCGCTGGCAGCAACTGGCGGTGACCAACGCCGAGCAAGCCCTGAGCGCACGCCTGGCCAATCGACAGCATGTGGCCGCACGCTTCGACGCTCTGGCCGAAGTCCTCAACCTGGACGAGCCGCCACAGCGCCTGGAGTGCTACGACATCAGTCACTCCAGCGGCGAGGCCACTGTGGCCTCCTGCGTTGTGTTCGGGCCGGAAGGGCCGATCAAGTCCGACTATCGGCGCTACAACATCGAAGGCGTGACCCCCGGCGACGACTACGCCGCCATGCATCAGGCCCTCACGCGCCGCTTCAGCAAGTTGAAGGACGGGGAGGGCAAGTTGCCGGATATCCTCCTGGTCGACGGCGGCAAGGGTCAGCTGTCCATGGCCCGCGACGTGCTCAACGAGTTGGCGGTACCCGATCTGATCCTGCTGGGCGTCGCCAAGGGCGCCACGCGCAAGGCCGGTTTCGAGACGTTGTACTTGAATGATGCCGCCCATGAGTTCACTTTGAAGGGCGATTCACCCGCGCTGCATTTGATCCAACAGATTCGCGACGAAGCCCACCGTTTCGCCATTACCGGCCACCGCGCCCGCCGTGGCAAAACCCGGCGAACCTCAACCCTGGAAGGGGTGGCAGGGGTCGGCCCGACGCGACGTCGTGACTTGCTTAAACATTTTGGTGGCTTGCAGGAGCTGTCCCGTGCCAGCATTGACGAGATAGCCAAAGCACCCGGTATCAGTAAAAAGCTCGCTGAGCTGATTTATGCGAATCTGCACAGCGAATAGAATGCCTTTCCACCTCGTAGCCAGTTGTGCCGATGAATATCCCTAATCTGATCACCGTTCTACGCGTCCTGCTCATTCCGATTTTTATACTGTTGTTCTATTTGCCGTACGAATGGAGCTACCTGGCCTCCAGTTCAGTGTTCGCCTTTGCGGCCGCTACCGACTGGCTCGACGGCTACCTGGCCCGCCGCCTGGAACAGAGCACGCCTTTCGGCGCCTTCCTGGACCCTGTGGCCGACAAACTCATGGTGGCCGTCGCCCTGGTCCTGCTGGTGCAGGAGCATGGCAACCTGTGGCTGACCCTGCCAGCCGCGGTGATCATCGGCCGCGAGATCGTCGTCTCGGCGCTGCGCGAATGGATGGCCGAAATCGGCGCCCGCGCCCATGTGGCCGTGTCCAACATGGGCAAATGGAAAACCGCCGCGCAAATGCTCGCGCTGGTGATCCTGCTGGCAAACCCGTCGGACTTCACCTTCTGGGTCCTGCTGGGCTACGCCTTGCTGCTCATCGCCGCCGGCTTGACCCTGTGGTCGATGCTCCAGTATCTGCGCGCCGCCTGGCCGCATCTGCGCACTGAGGTTGAAAAGAAATAAAACTTTTTTGAATCAAGAGGTTGACGGGTGCTCAAGATTCTATAGAATGCGCATCACCAAGCGGGAATAGCTCAGTTGGTAGAGCACGACCTTGCCAAGGTCGGGGTCGCGAGTTCGAGTCTCGTTTCCCGCTCCAAATATAGATCTACAGACGTCCACTGGATTCTGAAGATCAACGAAATAGACGCTTCGGCGTCTTTTTTCGTTCCGTCAACATCCACTGAAAGCCACGGGTATCCGGACGTTTTTAGTCCAGAATCTAGTCCATGAAAATGGTGGGCTTAGATAAGGCCGGTGATGCACACACAACACGCCGCCCCTCGCTGAGTTTTCGAACACGCAGCGTGCTGTCGGACAACGCACCATAGCGAATGGCAAAGTCGATGCCTTGTCCAGCAAGATCCAGAAAGCCATCAGTCAAATTCAGATCCAGGCTGACGCTGGGATTATCTTCGAGAAATTGATCCAGGATGGGCACGATACGATTTCGTCCCAGGTCAACCGGTGCGCTCAGCCGTATGAGGCCGGAAATACGCTCTGTCCCTAGTTTGATATTGCTCTCGATGTCTTCAGCGTCGGCAAGTATTCGACGCGCGCCATCCACCAGCATTCGGCCCTCGTCAGTCAGGCTGATCGAGCGGGTGGTGCGGGTCAGCAATGTCGCCCCGTAATGCTTCTCCAGCGCCCCTAGCCGCTCCGAGACAGACGTCGGCGAAAGCCCTATCTCACGGCCTGCGGCGGACAAACCACCTTTCTCGACGATCAACAAAAACAGTGCCAGATTCTCGAGGAGCATTATCCGGATTTCCCTGAATATGATTGCGCTTTCAGCCGGATTCTACGCCAGGTTAATCATCGATATCGTTACTTCATTGACTTAATGAGGAACCTGTCATGGTTCTCGATCACGTAACTCTGCGTACCCAAGACCTCAGAGGGACTCGCGATTTCATGATGCGAGTTTTTGACCTGGAGGAAGGTCGTCGTCCCACCGAAATCAGCGGCATCCCCGGCCATTGGTTGTACAGCGATGGCCTGCCTCTGGCTCACATCATTGAGGCTCGCGGCCAAGGACTGCTTAGAGCAGCCGAGTTCATTGATCACGTCGGTTTGCGCATGGGCGCCTACGACACGTTCAAAGCAAAACTTGAGCACCTCGGGATTGCCTACAGAACGACAGAGATCCCTAGCCTTAACGAGCGGCGTATTTTTTTACGCATCCCAGGCGGGCAGTTGTTGGAAACCGTTTTCCCCGGCCCAGCGTTTAAACACAACTGAACGACAATAACCCGCGATTCTGGACACCCTTGTGTACACCACAACCAAGATGCCTTTTCAGGTATGGATTCTCACACTAGCCGCTTTCGCGATAGGTACTGCCGAGTTCGTCAATTTGCTGGCTCTAGGCAGTGCCAGCAAGCGACTATCAATCCTTGCAGACTCCACTACCCCGTAAACATGGGCTGCGTGGATTGAGAGCGCTTATTCAACAGATACCACACACCACTAGCAGATCACTGAACCGGGGACTCGCGGTTAGGTCTTTGATTGCTCAAGGCAGCTTGCATGGTGTTGTATCGCCATTCGATACCCATCGGTGCCGAACCCCGCGAGCACGCCTTTAGCAACGCGTGACACGTAAGAAAAGTGCCTAAAATCTTCACGCCTGTGGACATTTGAGATGTGAACCTCAATCACCGGTACCTCGGCTGCAATCAACGCATCGTGGATGGCGGCCGATGTATGAGTCCATGCTCCT
Organism: Pseudomonas sp. LG1E9; assembly: GCF_003290225.1. Lineage (NCBI taxonomy): Bacteria > Pseudomonadati > Pseudomonadota > Gammaproteobacteria > Pseudomonadales > Pseudomonadaceae > Pseudomonas > Pseudomonas sp. LG1E9. Next base: position 2,911,158 of record NZ_CP029983.1, read on the forward strand.
GGATTGATCACAATCCCCGCTATCCTACCGCGGGCCAGGTGAATCCATTCAATCATTTGCCCTTCGTGGTTGGTTTGCTGGAACTCAATTACAAACCCAAGTCTTTCGCCGTACTGCCGACACGTCTGCTCAACGTCGGCCAATGTCTCCCGCCCATACACCTCGGGCTCTCTCAGTCCCAACATGTTCAGATTTGGGCCGTTCAAAACTAGAATGGTGTTCATCATTTAATCCTCGTGAGTCGCTTCAATTCTTCGCGGTACTCATGGCTGCCAGGCGTGCCTTATGATATTCATCGGCTTCTGTGGATTGGGCATCGCGGTTACCGAGGTCGGCTGTGGGAATTCGAGAGGTCTCAGGTGCGCACCAGGCCGCGATACCAGCTAGCAACGTGCACACACAGGCGATCCCACCGACAATCAACGGTATGTTTTCAGTACCAGGGCCTGCGATCAGGGCAAACAGAGCAGGTAACATTGCGGTGATGAACAGTCCGCTGTTTTGCGAAATTGCCATCCCCGACACTCGGTAGCGCGTTTCAAATTGCTCTGGGAAGAAGGATGGGAACACCGCGTTGTAACCTTGGTAGATCATTCCCCACATCAGCAGTGATGCGCCGAAAGCGAGCGGGAGGTTGTGAATGCTGATTGCGTATAGATAGGCAAAGGACATCAGCCCGCAACCAAAGGCGCTTGCGATGATCAGAGGCCGGCGCCCCACCTTGTCAGAGAGACTGCCCACGAAAGGGATGCACAGCACGGCCACGATATTGCCAACGACCGGGATCCACAGGTACACGCTTTTATCGAAGCCGATGCCATAGGCAGGTTGTACCGCATAGGCCGCTCCGAACACAGTCGTAATGACTGGAATAACATTCATCAACGAAACCCCAACTACGACCAGCATGCCTCTCCAGCTGTGTTTGAAGGCTCCGATAATCGGCGATTCAGACTTCTCATCTTTGGTTGTCTGCTCTACGAATGCTGGCGGTTCCTCAACTTCCCTGCGAATGATGAAGCCAGCGATCAGCACTACAGCACTCAAAAGAAAGGGAATACGCCAGCCCCAGCTATTGAAGGCTTCATCGGACATGAAATAGGCGAGAGGCAAGAAAATGGCTGCTGCGAGAACCTGGCCTGCCTGTACCCCTTGAAGCGTGTAGCTGCCGAAGTATCCTCTTCGCCCTTGGGGTGCATGCTCCAGAATCATTGAGCTGGCTCCCGAGATCTCTCCCGCTACAGCAAACCCCTGCACTAGTCGCAGTACTACAAGCAGGATAGGTGCCCATATACCAATCTGATGGTAGGTCGGCAGCAGGCCTACCGCCATGGTGGCGAACCCCATCAGGAACATGCACAGCAGCAGTACGTTCTTGCGGCCACGGGTATCACCCCAGTGACCCAAGAAGAATGCGCCGATAGGGCGAGCAATGTACCCAACCCCGTAAGTCGCCATAGCCGCCACGATGGCAATTTTTGGATCGGTTGAGGGGAAGAAGAGTTGTGGAAAGATCAGTGCTGCCGCTTGGGCATAGATGAAAAAGTCGTAATACTCCAACGCGGAACCAATCCAACCACTTGCGGTGGCTTTCTTCGCTTGCTTGGAACGATGCTGCTCTGTCGCTGTTGCTGTGTTCATCTGACTACTCCAGATATTGTTTTTATAGATCTGGCAGGGCAGCAAAAACCGCCCCGGTACACGTAAAACAGGGCATGACTGAAGCCATGCCAGGCTTAAATACGGTCGATTTCTATGATCGAGCCGCTTTTTGCGGCATGTGAGATAGCCTCAGTGATGATCAGATTCCGCAGGCCGTCGCGCACGGAGACCAGAGGCGTTTCCGTACCTCGTATGACGTTGCAGAAGTGCTCAAGCTGGATCTCAAGGGGGTCTGTGCGGTCTACAGCGCATTGGCCCGTTTGGAAGGGCTTCCACCATGATCTGTCTTCGGCCTTCGGGTAGTATTTGAGACGCATTGTGGGCACTGAAAGTGAGCCGTTCTTCCCACTGATTACGTAGCAATCCTCATCCTCGTAGGACGGATAGCTCGCGTTTTCTTGTGATGTTTGTTCCCAGCTGCGGGCACATCCGGTGCTGTCGGAAAGCAAGAAGGAACCGAGTGCTCCATTCTCAAAGCGCAGGCCGATACAAACGGTATCTTCGACAGGAAATCCACGTGCGACACTGGACTGCATTGCTTGAACAGCAACAATTTCACCGCACAGCGAACGCAGGTTGCCGATCTCATGGATCATATTGATCAGGATAGGGCCACCGCCTTCCTGGCGTCGCCAGATGGCAGCGTCGAAATAGTCATCTGGTTTGTAAAACAGAGCGCTGCCTTGTACAGCGACGATGTCTCCAAGAATGTCGTCTCGGATGATCTCTCGCGCCTTGGCAAGAATTGGGCTATGCGCCCGATGATGCCCTACGAGCAGTTTGGCGTCAGTTGCATCGGCGACAGCGAGTAATCGCTTGCCCTCCTCAACGCTGTGCGCCACCGGTTTCTCGATCAACGCGGCAACACCAGCCTCAATGCACTGCAATGTCTGTGCGACATGTAGGGCGTTTGGAGTGGCGAGAATCACGCCATCAGGCTTGTCCTCGGCGAAACAAGCCAGAAGGTTTTCATACTGCGAGGCGCCCAGCGAGTCTAGGTATGAGTCATCAAGTTCGAACGGATCGATAACGGCTGCCAGTTCGCAAGAAGAACTCGCTTGGATAAGTTCGATATGGCGTCGACCGATGAGGCCGGCACCCGCTACCGCAATTCTGATTTTGGACATGCTTTGATCTTCGCGAGCGTTATTGTTTTGAATCTCGACGTCTTGAGGTCGTGATTCGATCTGCTAGGATCAAGGTTACTATCAACCTGTAAGGCTATAATTGAGCCATATGGAAAATCAGAATTCTCCCATAGTGAATAATGATCCCTTCCTTCGGGATCTGCTTCTGTTCTCCGTCATCGCGAAACGCGGGAGTTTTAGCGCGGCCGGGACAGAGCTTGGAATTTCTCCCGCGCATGTCAGCAAGCGTGTTTTGGCGTTGGAGGAAACGCTTAGCTGCAAGCTTTTTAACCGGACAACCAGGCGGGTTTCGATCACCAAAGATGGCGAGACGATGCTCGTTTGGGCGCAGACGATCATGGACAACGTCAATGGAATGCTTGAAACATCACTAGGAGACCGGGTCGAGCCCAGAGGCACGTTGCGTATCAGCACAAGCCAGCGAATGGGACGATTTCACATCGCTCCAGTTCTGGCCTTGCTTCGTAAACGCTATCCAAAATTAGAGGTCTGGCTTGAGCTGGTTGACCGTCGAACTGATCTTATTGGCGAGCAGTTCGACATCGATATCCGAGTTGGAGAAGTTAACGAGCAAAATCTGATTATTCACAAAATCGCGGATAGCCAGAGGATACTCTGTGCGGCTCCGAGCTACCTGGAAGAGCGCGGTAATCCAAGCTCTCTGAGCGAGCTTCAACGCCACGATTGTCTGTTGTTTCGTGGGAGGGATCAAAGCTTTGGTGTATGGCGGCTTGAGGGGCCAAACGGTCTTGAGTCGGTGAAAGTCACAGGGCCAATGGCGTCCAACCACAGTGATGTCGTTCGAGAGTGGGCACATGATGGTTTCGGCATCATCATGGCATCAACCTGGGATGTGGCCCCGAGCATCAGGAATGGGACGCTCATTCATATCCTGCCTGAACATTTCCAGCCGGCGGACGTGTCCGCAGTCACTACCATTCGGGCTTCTGGATCGATGAAGATCAGGGTATGCCTGGAGTTTCTGAGTGCACACCTAAGTTCTGGCCCTTATGCACTACGAAATGGTTAAGTCCCAGAAGGTGTTGATACGACAGGCAGCTATTGGCCGGTTAGCGACCGTCTCTCTGATTAGCCATCCTTGTCTTTCCACACATGGAGGACTTGTCATGAACATCATCGCTACCTGCGGCCGTCAGCCCTGGAACAAAGGAAAACTAGTCGGGCAGAAAGCCCCACTCCGACTGAGAGATATCTGGGCCATCCGAGTAAGGCTTCAAATAGCGAAAAGAACCCGGGATCTGGCTCTCTTCGATCTGGCCATCGACAGTAAGCTTCGAGCCTGCGACTTAACCAAGCTCCGCGTGCGCGATGTCGCCCATGGCGAGCACGTATCATCACGAGCCATGGTGATGCAGCAGAAAACGCAGCGACCAGTGCAGTTTGAGATCACTGAGCAAACACGGTCAGCTCTCGTGGCCTGGATACGTCAGGCACAACTTCGCAGCGAGGACTGCCTTTTTCCTAGTCGGCTACATACCTCAGACCATTTATCCACTCGTCAATACGCTCGTATCGTCAAAGGCTGGGTGAAAGCCGTAGGCCTTGATCCAGCCATGTATAGCACTCACACAATGAGACGTACGAAGGCATCACTAATCTATCGCAGAACGAAGAACCTACGCGCGGTTCAGTTGCTGCTCGGCCATACGAAGCTGGAAAGCACTGTTCGATATCTGGGGATTGAGGTCGATGACGCCCTGGAGATGGCGGAACAGACTGAGGTTTGATCATGCATAGCGACGGTCGAAGTCAGGCCGTCGCTAACCGGCCATAAGCAGCCCGTGGCCATTGGCAGAAGTCGGCCAGAACTAAACCCTAGCCCTAGCCCCTAGACATCCGGGCGAGGGGTCTGACAAAGTTTCCAGAACACTCGAACAGGACTTCCTGCAATGGATTGCACGCCGACACTGGATACCCCACGCCTTACCTCTCACACCCTTGCAACTGGCCGATACCACGGCGATACGCGGAGCGAATGGCTTGCTCGCAACACGTAAGTTTCGCCTAGGCTCACCAGTTGCCAGCCATAGATTTGCTATCAACGCTATTCTTAAACCCAAACGGGCACTGTGAGCAATTGCGAGTGAACTACTTTCTAGCGCAAGCACAAAATAACCAGTGGGCGAATCGGCGATTACTTTCGGCATGTCTTGCGTTGAGTTATGAGGAATACGTCGCCATGCGGACAGGCTTTTTTCCTTCCATAGAGCGAACACTGCTCCATATTCTCGACGTAGACCAATTCTACCTGGCGGCGTTGAATTCTGATTTTGAGGCGCAAAATCAAGTGCTGCTTGAGAACATGTCGCTGGAGCAGATCGTAAGGCTTCAATCGGCCTTGGACGATAAACTGATAGCGTTTTGTGAGCGGTTGGATCAGCCTGCATTAAGCCAACGTGTAGGCGTCGCAAGGCCCCAAGGAATCGTCATGGAGCACATAGACCGGCTGCTACTGCACGTGTTTCAACATCAGATCCATCACCGGGGACAGGTTCACACAATGCTGTCGGGCACCCGTGTCGCACCGCCGCAATTAGATGAGTTCTACCTGGACGGAGATGCTGAGTTACGAGAAAGCGATGAGGTGCAGCTAACGTTTCCTTCGAATAGCATGCTCAGGTGAGTGAACGCTATCGGCCATTTTTGCCAGTCGGCACGGGCTGCTTTTGGCCCAGATTGTGTAAAAACGCTTCGCCAAAATTGAAGTGTGCGCGCCTACGTCAAATCTGAAATTTATCGGCACGTCAGCAGATATGGATTTCGCGTAGAAACGCGATTTTCAGTCAGGTTTTGAGTAGCTGTCGCGCTCAAAACTGTTTTTACACAGCCTCGGCCGGAAGCTGCCATTTCGGTTCGGCCAATCCTGAGGCGTCGCCGACCGCCTCACTTGCGCGAAGCGACTTCGGAGTTCGAACGCCGCTACGCGAAAGTGGTCCAGCGATTGAGGCATTAGGCAGTTGATCAAAAAAGCATCCGCCTGTGGGCTTTCACCACTTATACGTAACCGAACCAATCAAGCTACGTTCATCGCCATACCGGCACGTGGTGTTGCAGTACAGATATTTCCTATCAAACAGGTTCTGCGCTTTAGCCTGCAGTTGCCAATTGCTGTCCACATCATAACTAACCAGCGCATCTACCAGCGTATAAGCCGGAATCTTTCCGTCATAAACACTCGGTGTAGTCCGCGTAGTCCCTATGTACCGGGCGCCAGCCCCCACGCGCAGGCGCTCCAGGCCGAGGCTCGCCAGCCGGTAGCTAGCCCACAGGCTCGCGGTGTTATAGGGCACGCCCTCGATGCGTTTGCCGACGTTGCTAGCGGTTTGATCTTCCAGCACGTGGGTATCTGTGTAGGCGTAGCCGACACTCAATTGAAGGTTTTCGGTAAGGTTGCCTTTAGCTTCTAACTCCAAGCCTTTGGAGCGGGTCTTGCCGTATTGCACGTAGGTGTTGGTGAGGCTGTCGAGGCTCAGCGAGTTGTCCTGGTCGAGCTGGTAAACGGCGGCGCTTAGTAGAGTATCGGTGCCGGGCGGCTGGTAGCGCAGGCCGATTTCGTATTGTTCGCCTTCCAGCGGGGCAAAGGCGTTGCCGAAGGCCGGGTTGCTGACGCTGGCCGGCTGGAATGATTGGCTGTAGCTGATATAGGGCGCCAGGCCGTTGTCCGCGAGGTAGACCAGACCTACACGGCCGGTGGCTTTTTTGTCGTTGCGGGTAGCACGGGCGTCGGTGGCAAAGGTGGTGGTGACGCTCTCAGCCCAGTCCTGGCGGCCGCCGAGCAGCAGTACCCATTTGTCGTCGAAGGTGATCTGGTCTTGCAGGTAGATGCCAGCCTGGCTGCTGTGCAGGTCACTGCCGGTGTCGGCAGCAGTATTCGCGCCGACACCGGTGTATTGCGGGTTGGCCAGGTTCAACGACGGTGCCAGTTGGGCAAGGGTCGAGCTGATAAAGCGGTGCGAATCGTAGGTCTTGTGGTAGTAGTCCACGCCCAGCACCAAGTCGTGCTGCCAGCGCCCGCTGTCGAAGGTGAAGTTGAGGTTATTGTCGCTGGTCCAGCCAGTGGAACGCTCTTCGCGGGCGCTGTAGCGGCGCAGCAGTCGGCTACCACTGACAGACACGGGAATCAGGTAGTCCCAATTCGTATTGGCCTGGAAGTAACGAAGACTGTGGTTGACGGTGAGGTTGTCGTTGAAGCGGTGCTCGAAGAGGTAGCCGAGTGTGTCCATGCGGTTGGTGAAGTGGTCGTAGCCGGGTTCACCCACAAACTGATTGCGGCCGATCTTGTAGCCGGCGGTGTTGCTGTAGCTGCTAAGCGCGTAGCTCATCGGCGGCGAGAAACCGGTATAGGTGTCCTGGTGGCTGGCGAGGACGGTCAGCGAGGTATCGTCGTCTGGTTTCCAAGTCACGGCCGGGGCGATGTAGCGACGATCATCATCGACGTGGTCAACCTGGGTACCGCTGTCGCGCCAAAGGCCGGTCAAGCGGTAGCTGAACTGGCCTTGGTCATCCAGAGGGCCGCCGAGGTCGATGGTGTATTGGCGACGGTCGTAGTTGCCCAGTTCCAGTCCGATTTCGTGCAGCGGCGTTTCGGTAGGACGCTTGCTCACGGTATTGATCATGCCGCCCGGTGAGAGCTGGCCATACAGCACGGACGAGGCGCCCTTGAGTACCTCGACGCGTTCCAGACCATAGGCTTCGACACTGCCGTCGTAGGGGTTCGATTGCAGTTTCATGCCATCACGCAGGATGCCTCCGGTACCGGCGCCGACGTTGAAGCCGCGCAGGGTGTAGTCGTCGGCCGTGCGGCTGAAACTGGCGGGCTGGCTGCTGAATCCGGGGGTGTATCTGAGCGCGTCGGAGAGGTTGTCGCTTTTGCGCGCGTTGAGTTCTTCGCGGGTCACCACCGACACGGATTGTGGGATTTTTACCAGTTCCGTGCGGGTTTTTGTGCCAACCGACGAACGTTGCGCCACATAGCCGACGTCGGCGCTTTCTCCGCCCTGTCGGGTTGCATCAATGTTGATGGCGTCCAGAGTCAGGCCGTCGCCGGTTCGTTGCACGCTCAAGGCACCGCTCGTGGTGACCATTACACTCAGGCCGGTGCCCGCCAGGCTCCGGCGCACCGCTTCACTCGCACTCAGGTGCCCACGCACCGCCGGTGCCTGGCGACCCGCCACATCCGCCGGAATAAACAGCACCTGCTGGCCACTCACCTGGCCAATGCCGATCAGAGTATTACTCACCGCGCTGGCGGGCAGGTTGAAGTCATAGGCGGTTTCGGCCGCCTGCAGGGTAAAGCTGGCCAAGCAGCCGGCAAACAGCGGCAAAAGGAGGTTGGGATGCATGAGCGGGCTCGCAGAAGTACGGAAACGAGTGCGCGGAATTCGCGCGTCTATCAGATATGTGACGCGAGTCCCGGATATTTTCAGGGTGTCAGGAAAAAATTCAGACACGCTCGATTCGCGTCCACACGCCCAGCCAGGTATCGATGCGCAACGGCAGCACATCCTTGAGCGCGGCCAGCGCGCCGCGCGTGTCATCCAGGGTGAACACCCCGGATATCCGCAACGCCGCCGCCGCTGCCGAAACGTGCAGCAGCCCTTGGTGGTACGGCGCAAGGTGCTCGATCACTTGGCCCAGAGACTGGTCATGCACTTCGAGCAGCCCTCTGGTCCAACTACGCTCGTCAACATAATGCGACGGCAGGTCCTGCCAACGGTTGCCATTGAATGCCAGGCCCTGTCCGGCAACGAGGTGCTGATTGTGATGGGGCGTGCGCAACTGCAAGGAGCCTTCCAGCGCCCACACTTGTGGCTGACTGGCCTGCATCGCCAGCAGGCACTGCCCACTGTCGAGCCAGACCTCGCCCCACGGGCATGCCAGCACGAACGGCCGCGCCGGATCGCTGCGCACCTGGGCCTGCACCGCGCCGCGCAACAGTTGGACATGACGCTGCTGAGGGTCGAAATTCAGATCGACGGAACTCTGCGCATTGAGTTGCAAGGTCGAGCCGTCATCAAGGGTGAACGTTCGGCGTTGGGCGGTCGATGTGCCCAGGTCGGCGCGCAAACGTGCGTGTAACGGCCCACCCGGCATGGTCAACAACTGCCCGCCGACAGCCAGGGCACCCAAGCCGAGAGCGCCACGCAGCATGCGACGACGACTGTACCCGGCGTCGCACAGCGCATGGATGGCGGCCTGCTGCTGCACCAACGGCGTCACGCTTCGGTTCAACTGCTGTTGCAGGGTCTGCCAGGCGCGCAGATGACTCGGGTCGGCGGCCAGCCACACAAGCAATTGCTGCTGATCCTGCTCGGTGAACACACCCGAAGCACGCCGCGCATACCACTCGATCGCCTGCGCCGCCGCCGCGGACACCGTCGTCACGACGCACCCCGGTAACACGCCGTCAATCCCTGCACCACATACTGATGCACCCGCGTCACCGACACCCCCAACTCCTCGGCGATATGCGCGTAAGTCAGGCCATCGATCTGGCTATACAGAAACGCCGCGCGGGCCTTGGACGACAAGCCATCCAGCAACTGATCGACCGCCATCAATGCCTCCATCACCACCCAATGCTCCTCGGGCGAAGGCGCGGTCGGCTCGGGCAGGGAAGCGAGGGCGTCGAGATAGGCACGCTCGACATCATTGCGCCGCCAGCGGGCGAACATCAGCCGCTTGCCAATGAGGCTCAACAACGCCCGGGGCTCGCGAATGGCATGGGGATCCGGCAGTGCCACAACCTGAGCGAAGGTTTCGGCAGCCATATCGGCGGCATCCTCGCGGCAGTTGAGGCGCAGGCGCAGGCGTTCGAGCAGCCAGCTGTGGTGCTCGCCGAACAGGCGATGGAGCGCCTGCTGGCGGGGATCTTGGTTTGCCGGATGAGTAGGAAACACAGCGAGTGGCGTCCATGTTAATGAAAACTATTCGCAATGGTGGTGTGATTTGGGCCTGATTGCAAGGGTGGGTCGGGAGTGTTGGAGGAGAAGCGACTAATAATCGACGTTCGTAACCATCCGGGGGCGCACCTTTCTGAATGCGCCAGCGTTTTTCCTGCCCATCTGCTTCGCCCTGAATATGACGCCGGGACCTTACAACCTATTGTCTATCAGTCATCCAAAACGCTACGGATACCGCACATCATGCATAGCAGGTAGTGGCCGACCGCGGCCCTTCTTGCACAGGGTCATGCTAAACCTCCATCAACGGAGGTAATGACATGAACGCAAAAACTGCTACCTCGTATGGCCTACGCTTCACAATGAGCTGAGGCTGAATACCCGCGATGTGTCTCGCCCCTCTAACCAACCCGGACGTACATGGCGTCTCAGGTTATTGTCCAATCGCTAAAGGATAGCTTTGCGCATTGGCAGGAGAAAGCAGTTGATCGCTAGAGCCGACGTTAGGAGTAACTTAATGAATTCGACAATATGTAAGGCCATCGCCTGCATGGTAGCCATGTTTCCACTGCCCACATGGAGCAACGCGCTCCCTGACATCGTGGTGCTTGGTGACGACGCCCGTGTGTTATTGATGAAACAATGCACGCAGCCATGCCGTTCCGGCGCAAACAGCGTAGCGACTGCAGCGCTGGGTAGTGCCGCTTCAAGCGTCGCCTCCCTAGCCCAACGCGCGAAACATGCGGTAATTGTGGTCGACGCAACTCGAGGCCCGCTGCAAATTACGCGTGAACATATCCAGATCGCCCGGCAGGCGGGAGTGCCTAGCCTATCTTTATTGTTCGTCAACACCGACCAAGTGAAAGATAGCCAATTGCTGAAGATGGAAGAGCAGGAGGCCCGGGAGTTGCTGAGCGCCTATGATATGAACGGCGATCGCGCTGCGGTATTCAAGGCTAAGACGTTGCGGCGCGGTGGCGATGGGTTAAGCGGCGCACTTGATGCCCTCAAAAATACCCCGGATCGGCCAGAACAATCTCTCGCTTTTATCAACGGTCAGCAACTGGCGACGTTTATCTATCTGGTTACGCCGCAAGAGTCGGAGTTGACGTTGACACTGCAAAAAGATAGTCCCGTGACAGTGTGGATAAACGGATGTGTTAGCCAAGGACGCGTGTTGTCGACCCATGCCCTCAATCCTGGCGACACCGGCGATCTGTCCCTGCAACTGAGCGCGCCGGTTCCGGCGGCTGCCGGCTCACGTTTTTTGCTGGAGCGGGAGGGGAGAATTATAGCGTTGGGGGTGGTGAAGGGCGTCGGTGCAGGGTAGGGCAATCGGATTGCAGAGAAGGCTCCGGCGAGCGTCTGCTTCTGGCCGATGCACCGACTCCGATCAGGCTTGTTTGACGCAGTTGCGTAACATCAGCAGGCAAGCATCAGCAACGGCATGGGCAAACGGGGCGAAGCCCTCGGTATTAGCGGCGATGATGTGATCAGTCGCGCCATGGACGCCCGCATAAATGAGCAATGCCACAACGTTCGGGTGTTCTGGTGCCCAATTGCCGGCCAGCTTCCCCCCTTCAATAATCGCAAGCAATTGCTCGAGAATAGCGTTTTTCGAGCCGTTGGCACGATCATGATGATGGTGGTTTACGTAGACGATATCGTGGATACGATATGTCTTGACGTAGGTTTCGATGTTGGCGTGAATCCAGGCGCGAAGACGCTCTTCCCAATCGTCGGCAGCGCAGCGCGCCATTGCATTGTCCAGGCTGAGCATGAAGCGCTCGGTGTAACGCACGGCCAGGGCGTCAAGCATTTCGTTCTTGGAAGAAAAGTAGTGATAAAACGTGCCCTTGGCCACTTGAGCTGACTCAACGATTTCGTTGATGGTGGTGGCCTCTACCCCCTGGGCAAGAAAAAGCTTCTCGGCTGCCGCCATCAGTTCATCAAGACGTACTTCGGCGGGTTTGGTCCGGGGCTTGGGAGCACGTTCGGTCACCGGAGCTTTTACGGGGGCTTTGGTTTTCATCGTCTCGTTTCGAACAGGTCGTCAAATGAAATCAGTGTAAAGGAGGGAACCAATCGAGGTGGCAAAAAGTTGGAAAGCTCCATTGACCGACGGTCAGTCGGTTAATATCATGAGGCATGAACATTGATCGCTCTGCCTCAGATAACCCGGTCACCCGCCCCTTTCCACGCATAGCGGCGCTATGTGCAGCCTACTTGGGCACGTTTCTCGCCACGCTGGATATCAGCATCGTGAACGTGGCACTGCCGACACTGCAAGACGCGTTGCAAACGGATATTTCCGGTCTTCAATGGGGCGTCAATGCATACACGATCTGTTTGTCAGCCTTCATCTTGTCTTCGGGGCCCATCGCCGATCGTTATGGGCATAAGCGGGCTTGGCTGGCAGGTGTGGGGCTGTTTACTGTCGGCTCAGCAGTTTGCGCTATGGCATCCAACCTGGATTTACTGCTGTTCGGGAGGGCGGTGCAGGGAGTCGCCGGTGCGCTTCTGATCCCGGGTGCCCTGCCAATTCTCAGCCATGCATTTCCAGACGCTGAAGAGCGTGCGCACGTCATTGGTGGCTGGTCGGCGTTCAGCGCATTGGCGCTTATCCTGGGGCCATTGCTGGGTGGCTTGTTGCTCCATGGCATAGGTTGGCAGAGTATTTTTGTTATCAACCTGCCTCTTGGGATGATTGCCATAGGCCTGGGCATCTGGGGGATCAGGGAGCGCAAGCAGCAAGCGCGCACAGCGCTGGACCCGGCAGGGCAAGTGCTCAGCGTCGTGTGTCTTGCCAGCCTGACTTATGGGCTCATCAGTATCGGCCAGCCGGGCTTGAACCCTTTGATACCCATAGCGGCGCTGGCAGTTGCCCCGGTGGTGTTTTTTTTGTTTATGTTTGTAGAGCGGTGTGTAGATCGACCGTTATTGCCACTTTCGCTGTTTCGCAGGCGTTCGTTTGCCGTGGTCAACCTGGCCTCTTTTACCCTGGGTTTTTCGTACTACAGCTGCCTGTTCTTCTTCTCGATCTATTTACAGACGATTCAAGGCTTGTCGGTGGTTGAAACGGGTTGGCGAATGATGCCGCAGTTTCTGGTCACCGGCTGCGTGTCGATTTTGTACGGGCGCTTGAGCGCAGTGATGACATCGCGAAGACTTCTGGTGGCCGGTTATGGCGTGACGGCGCTGGCGATGTCTACCATGGTGACCTTCACAGCACATACCCCTTATTGGATTGTGGGCACCCTGTTCGGGCTTCTGGGGCTCGGAGCCGGTCTCGCAGTACCTGCCACCAGCATGGCGGTTATGACCGCCGCACCGATTGATCGTATGGGTGTGGCCTCTACCACGATGAACGCGTTGCGTCAGATGGGCATGACAATTGGCGTCGCCTTTTTGGGCACGCTCATGAGCAGCGAGGCGTCACGAGTGCTAACTGCCGCGTTGCGTGATCAAGGGGTAGCCAAAGCGCCTGAGATTGCGCGGTATGTGATTGCTCATGGTGTGGCATCAAGTGACTCGCTGATTGTTTCTGCACTTTTTGTTCCCGCGATGGAGCACGGGTTTCATGTGGCAATGATGGTTTCCGGGCTCGCCTGTGCACTGGTGGCCCTGATGCTGTTAATCACCTCTTTTGACGCCGACACCTTGCCATCGCCCCCACCGAAACACACAGATGGCGGCTGACTTTGCTTCAGAGTGGAGCCAGCCTTGAAATTCACCTGCAGTTCTGTGGTCTGTACAACAATCCCGTAAAGGACTGTTTTATGTCTATTCGCCGTACCCTCTGTTTCCTGACGCTGCCATTGTTCGCAGGTTGCCAGTATTTGCCCCACACCAACTACTTCACCGCGCCCGAAAACGAGCCCAACCCTGCCTGGGTACGTATCGTCGACTACACGCAGCACGCCGAAATTTACCAATACGAAAACGGCAAACGTTCGGGCGGCGCCGTTCGCACCGGCCCCCTGCCGTTCACCCACACACAAGACGTGGGCATGCCCAAGGCAGGGCAAGACCTCACATGGGACTATTACGAAACGCGGATCCGACCCGGTATCGAAACGCAGGTGGATCTTTTCTGGGAGGGATCACGCACTCGCTCCTGCCACATCTCGACGAAGTTTACTCCCCAAGCCGGCCTCTATTACCAGTTCAGGCTGACATCCGGCTCATCAGGCAGCTGTAGGGTGCACGCATCGCTGATTGAGCGCGACACAGAAGGAAACGGTTGGCATCTCAAGCCGAATCCGCAGGTGACCTACAACGGTGATGGACCGACGGCCCAAACCTATTACCAGAACAGTAGGTTCGAGGACCCCGATTATCATCCACCTGAACCTCTGTATCCGGGGATGGACATTTACTAGACAGGTGCACGACTACAAGGAATCGTTAATTGGCTAGCGCGAAATACTTCCGAACGCTCGGCGAGCGAGCCTCAGAAGATGTGTTCGCATGGGCGGCATTTGTCGAGCAAACAGAATTCCAGTGGAAAGACACAGCGTCAGTCCAGGACGCCGTCGCCTAGCAGCGTATTTGGTTCGAGCTTGAAATACTCAACGGGCTTGCGTTGGCGCATTGGGAGGATGAGGGAAAGCCTATTAACTGGTCGAGCCGCTGGAATACCGACTATCGACAAGAAGCGGCGGCCCTGGCGAATGACTTGCTGGAGCTTTTGTGCGATGCAGAATCATCTGGAGGCTGAACCATCACGCTGGTCTCACGCAAAGTGCCCAGAAGTCGGATTGCGGCGAACAACGACCCGACCGTCAGCTCAATAGGCATCTAAACCGCTCTTCAGGGAATTCCTCTGCAAAAATCGCGTCGGCTTTCAGCAGCACACCCTCAAATATGCCAGCTTATCCATCCCCATCCGCGCGCTTGTGCAATAGAGCATTTTATAAACCGCTCACACCGTATTGTTCCTCACTGCGTTGATGCTCTTTTGGCTGATACTGCGCGTCGAGGTTGTAGAGTGATCACGGGATGACTGCTTCTGGCTGGGTTCTGCCTATCGCCCCCGCATTTTATCGGAAATTCTCTGCCGGTCATGGCATCAGTTAATTCCGTGGAGCGCTCTTCCATGATCGAGCGTATAGCTCCAACAGCCCCGCCCAGTGCAAGAGCGAGCCCAGCTCCCAGAAGCAGCGTTCGCAGCTTTAGAGTCAATTGAGATTGTTAGGCGTTCGAGGTCAAAGTCTGGGATTCAACTGACCCAGAATGGCATTAATTTGGTGCGCCTGGCTCACCAAGGTGCTTGCATCGGAAAGATGTGCATAGGAAAAATCAATGATCTGTTTTCTACCAGTCTAATGTCACACTCAAACACTTAACCGGATATTTCTTCGCGTATCTCGTGGCACTCTTCACGTTTGACACAGACCGAAGAAGAAATATTCTGTAACATCTGCAGTCACTTTTATTCTAATTCTCCTAACGATTCGATCGTCTGAGAAATAGCCACCCCGTTAACTATTAGAATGTGAGTAATGATGGGCAAGCGTGTAGAGAACTGCATATTTATATTTGCTGTTGGCATGCTGTCAATTTCCGCAAGTGCTGACTGCTCTTTTGTTAGCAGTAAAGGGGTTGATAACTTTGCTTATAAAGTGTCTAAAGAAGATTGCAAGCTTATAAACTTTAATGGCGAGAGCGTGGTGACCATTCATGTTGAATATCCTGCCATGAAGTTAGTTAGCTATAAAAATAAGACTGACAATGTCGTAACATTGAGAATATCACCGATCAACGTTCCACCGTTTGATATAAATCGCTCTTATTCCGACATGAAAGTCATAGGCTCTGTAGATGGGGTGGATTTATTAAAGGGTAACGAGACAACCTACAGGCGAGCCGGTAGCGATGGAACGAATGCATATATTGTCAAGTGGCAAGCCATTTTTGTGGGCAAAAGAGCTTACAAAGATAAGTTGATGGTTCAATATACATTCAATCACAAGCTTTCAGACATAAAAAAGGTCGATGAGTTTGTTTTAGACTTCTTAAATAATTTTATGACTGATTAGGTTGAGGCTAAAGACATGATACAGCTTCCCCTCTCGAATGCTGACATTGACTTTTTAAAAGGCAGGCTATCTGTATACGATTACGCAGGTGGGTACCACTACCTATACGATCTAGTCCAAAAAGCCATTCCCAATGAAAAAGACGAAGTTGCGAGAGATCAATTATTAATGACCGCGAATTGGCTTATTTCAGCCAAGTCCATTAATAACGTGGACGGTGCTTGGGTGAGTGAGATGGTTCTGCACTCCATGAAATATGCAGTTGAGCAGTCCGGGAGAGACTTTACTGGGGCAATGTATCAAAATGCTTCTAATGAATTGGCTCGAACCGTGTTTAGAGATTTCATCGACGCCAAGGGTATTTTGCCCATTCAAGAAGTGATCGATAGAGACGTTAAAGCGGCAGTGGAGGGGTTAGGCCTACAGCCATGGCAATGGGGAGGAACCTTTGGAGATGTTTTCCCTATATGGATGGGGGGATTAGGGCACGATTTTGTTGAGGTGCCAGGCGATACTTTTCTTGAAGCCATGGATAATTGGACTACTGTAATAGTACAAAACGTCGCTGCGATGGGGATGATTTTCGAGAAGCACTTTGGTACTGCTTCAATGATTATACCTATCGCAGCAAAGGCTCTCCTGAGTGACTTGCTCGCCGGTGACGAAGAAATCAATATTTCGCTTCCAGTTATAGAGGATAGCGGTGCTAGTGGCGGTGTAGGTGGCGGGGGCAATGGGGTAAGTGGCTTGACTTCAGCGTCCGATGGTTATGGAGCCGGAGGGGGAACTCCAGTGACAAATGGTGACCCTCCCTCCGCAAGTGTCGATATTTTTTTAGAAAGCGTCGGTGGACTTGAGTACATCAGTCCGGAGAAAATTGCAGCAATGAAGTGCAAGTTGGAGGGCAAAGTCGATCCTCTGATTCTGGATCTGGAGGGTACGGGCGTAAAGCTTACAAGTGCTTATGATTCTCCTGTTAAATTTGATATGAAAAATGATGGTCAGAAGATCCAAACTGGTTGGAGCACAGCTACGGAGGGTATTGTAGTCATGGATCTCGATAAAAATGAAAAGATTGATAATATATCGGAGCTCTTTTCAGAATATTTTGGTGCTGCACAGGGTAGTTATGGGGAGGCGAGCATAAAAACCTTCGAGAACGCTTTTTTTGCGCTACTTAGTCTAGATACAAATAATGATGCTGTATTTGATAGCCAAGATGAATCCTGGGCTGATGTGAAAGTTTGGATTGACGCCAATCATGACGGTCAAAGCTGGACAGATCTTGACCAAGAGTCCGGCATAGTGAGCGAGCTGTATTCATTAGACGAGCTTAGCATCTCGCGAATAGAACTAAATTTTACCAACCCGCTAGCAGATGTGCGAAATAAAAATGATATCGTTGCGGTGGGGCGATTTACTCAAGCTGGAGAGGTCAAAGAAGCCGTAGCCGTCAACTTTTCAACTGTAACTATTGAAGCGGTAGATATTACGCAATCAGGCTTGCCATCTAGTAGCAGTGATCTTTGGGTTGCATAAAAGGTGTCTGCTTAGGGGAATGCTCGGATCAACTTACCAAGGGGCAGCGGAATTGATGAGTATCCCCAGGCAGCACCATGATTAGCAGGAAAATGGCTCTTACATGGCGTATTTCGCTTATGACTCAGAATTGATACCAGAGATGCGGCTTCTGTGGGATTTCGGAGTTGAATGACAGAGTATGTACAGTGTATAGACGCCGCGCCAGATTCGTGACCTGGATGACCGCTATTGGCCCAGAGTGTGTAAAAACAGATCAGCCGACGGCACTGAACCAAGGATATCGTTGCTGGATCTGCTAAAAGTTTCCCTGAGTGAAGCTGACGGTTTTACGTGGCTCCGGCCGAATGTAGGCTTGAAAAATCGTTTAGTCGAACTCCACATCTGATGCGAGTTCTGGATACTCAATCTTCATGTCTGCAAGGCATTTTTGCATGAGCTTCGCATCCCCCGGCAAACGTCTGGATAAAGTATCCCACCCTGAAATTTTCAGTTGCGCGGGCATTTGCACTAGTCCTGTAATTGCGTCCCAGAAAGCATCCCAATTACAGCCGTACCAGCCGGGGAATCCGAGCGCAACCCTCAAGGTGGAATGGAGTTCATCGGAACTCGCCACACCACTTAAGTCAATCTTTACAACCTGTAAGCGGGTCATCGTCAGCACCTCAAAAATTGTTCACCGGTGAGAGGGGTCACTGAAGTCTGCTTCTGCTATGGAGCCTATACCTCCACGCACCTTTGCTATGATTTCCGAGGGAGCTAACTCAGGGATTGTCAATGAAGCGCTTCATCCAAGGCGAACATCGCGGCCAAAGCAACTTGCTTCCCGAGGGCCTTGACGACTACGTCAGCGATACCAATCCGGTGCGTGTAGTTGACGTTTTCGTCGATGAACTCGACCTGGTCAAGCTGGGTTTTGACGGTGTCATACCGGCAGATACGGGCCGGCCAGCTTATCATCCCGCGATCCTGCTGAAGATTTACATCTATGGCTATCTCAACCGCATTCAGTCGAGCAGGCGCCTTGAGCGAGAGACGCGGCGTAATGTCGAATTGATGTGGCTGACCGGGCGATTGACGCCGGATTTCAAGACCATCGCCAACTTCCGAAAAGACAACAGCAAGGCCATCCGAGGAGTCTGCCGTCAGTTCGTCGTGCTCTGTCAGCAGCTAGGATTGTTCGGAGAGAATCTGGTTGCCATCGACGGCAGTAAGTTCAAGGCCGTCAACAATCGTGACCGCAACTTCACCAGCGCCAAACTAAAGCGGCGATTGGAAGAAATTGAATCGAGCATCAGCCGTTACCTGACTGCGCTCGATGCTGCCGATCGGCAAGAACCAACTTCCTCTGAGCCCAAGTCCGTGCGATTGGAAGAAAAAATCGCCAAGCTGAAGACTCAAATGAAGGAGCTTCAAGCAATCGAGATTCAGCTCAACGAGTCACCGGACAAACAGGTCTCACTGACCGATCCAGACGCCCGCTCAATGATGACTCGCGGCACTGGAATCGTCGGCTACAACGTGCAGACAGCGGTCGATACCCAGCACCATTTGATCGTTGCGCATGAGGTCACCAACGTCGGTTCCGACCGCGATCAACTCAGCTCGATGGCCAAGCAGGCCCGCGACGCGATGAATTCAGGAACACTGTCGGTAGTGGCCGACCGGGGTTACTTCAAAAGCGAAGAAATCCTGGCTTGTCACGATGCAGGCATCAGCGCTTATGTGCCCAAGCCGATGACCTCTGGAGCCAAGGCTGACGGACGCTTCAATAACGATGCCTTCATCTATGACGCGGCAAAAAACGAATACATTTGTCCGGCGGGAGAGGCGTTGATCTGGCGCTATACCAACGTTGAAAAAGGCCTGAAGTTACACCGCTATTGGAGTTCGAAATGCCGGGGCTGTGCAATGAAACCGCAGTGCACACCGAGCACGGAACGACGGGTTCGACGCTGGGAGCATGAAGCCGCACTGGAGGAAATGCAGGACAGGCTGAGCAATGCGCCGGAAATGATGCGGATCCGAAAACGGACGGTTGAACATCCCTTCGGGACGCTCAAGCAATGGATGGGGGCGACGCACTTCCTGACCCGAAATCTTGACGGGGTGAGTGCAGAGATGAGCCTGAATGTGCTCGCCTACAACCTGAAACGGGTCATGAAAATCATCGGCACCACTGGCTTGATGAAAGCGTTAACGGCGTAAAACCGGTTTTTTACCCCATCCAAAGGACGTTAAGAGGCTACTGAGCCGTTTTAACTGTTCTTGGAAACGTCGTGGCCTTGATCAGTTTGCAAAACCCGAGCACGGTCTCCTGGCGTCACTATAGAAAACCCGATTTAGCGTTTTTACACACTCTGGGCCGAAAGCGGACTGACGGTAAGGTTAGCTGCTGTGAAAGTCGGCCCGTATTAGCTCACGATCTTTTAAACCGGTAATGACCATCAATCGGTTCAGTTGGACGCCAAAAATAGCAATTAGCTACTATGCCGCCGCATTCATAGAGCGACTCCGCTTCAATCGCTGAACAAAACCTGCCCTGCCCCAAGCCGACGGCTCGAAGTGGCATAGCCTCCATCGATTCAAAACCAATTTTCTGCCTATCCATGAATGCGACAAGGACTGTTCAATGCACCACGATAAGGACGATCCTAAAGGCTACTACGCAGTCTTGGGTCTAACATCGATCGTCAGCGCCGAGCAGATCAAAACGGCATACCGCAGACGCGCCATGGAGCTGCACCCTGACCGCAACCCTCGCAACAACACGACTCAGCAATTTCAGTTTTTGAATGAGGCGTACGCAGTGCTTTCGGACCCGGCTTCCAAAGCCGATTACGATACTCAGACCACTCGTAGCAGGGCCGTAGAACCCGAGACGTCTAAAGTACCAGATCCCATCGTGTGCTCCGTCTGCGCCAAGGTATCAGCCCAGCCACGAGTAGTGGTGTTCCGTTCCGTGAAGAGCTTACTCTTACTAACAATTCGTAAACCCATCGTTGGCGTGTATTGCAGTCCCTGCGCCCAAAAGCAGTCTCTCAAGGCGTCAGCAACCAGTTGGCTGCTTGGATGGTGGGGATTTCCATGGGGCCCGCTGTATACGGTTCATGCATTGGTCACCAACATGTTCGGTGGATCACATCCACCGCTGGAGAACGCCAGAATGTTGGGTTACCAAGCATATTACTTCTACTCAACCTGTCGTCCAGACCTAGCACGGTCAATCGCCCAAAACGCGTTAACGTACTGCAAGAAGATCCCTAAGACGCTTGGCCGCACTGAGGCAGGGATCAACGAAAGAGATAGCCTGACCAGCAACCTTGAAGCCTTCATAGACGAACTTGGCGGCGACAAAGACAATCGTTTGAAGAGTAGTTGGAGTTTCATTCACAGCCGATTCTTCATCCATCTCGGCGCTATCGCTACAGTGGCTGCGGTGATCATTATCACGGTAATGAATTCGTCCGGAGCGCATTATTCCGCTCCGCGTGGTCCGATGCCGTATTCCGCTCAGGCCGATCCATCGGTTACAGCTTCTAACGGCTCAGGCACCAACGCAGCTCAACGCCCTATAAGCGTTGCAAATCAGCGCGAGGCGGCCGCGAAGAAGCCGGCCTACGTGCGACAAAAAACGCGCCCAATGGCCGCCCATGGCCCCGTACTGCCGGTTACCTAGTAGATGCGCCACAAACGCACAAAGCCGGCCATTCAGAAGTAACCATCGACAATGGGCAAAACAACTCAGACGTGTTTCTAAAACTCGTCTCCCTACAAGGCGCGGTAGCCAGGCCGGCAAGGCAGATTTACATTCCTGCACGAAGCCGCTTCACCATCAAAAATCTCACTGCTGGTGCTTATGACGTTCGGTATCGCGACCTGACCTCTGGGGGCCTTTCACGCTCCGAATCAATGACGATCACTGAAACCACCAGCAGCCGGAACATCCAATACAGCGCAATCACGCTCACGCTCTACAAAGTTGCTAACGGCAACACTGCGACATACGGCCTTTCAGAGGACGAGTTCTAGATAGATCTGGAATAAGTGCAAGACATGGCCATCCGGTTCTGCACCAATTGGCGGGTGCTGTTCCCAAAAGAACGCAGATACAGCCGAGCAGAGCCCAGCCAGCGCCGGTGACCTCTCGTTCGTCGGTGTCGACTACCACGCGCTCATCTGCAACGAACGCTTGCCCGAGCTGCGGCGCTTCCATGGTTCGTCGTACCGCACGTAAGGGGAAGCATGCGGGGCGTCAGTTCTGGGGGGCTCCAAGTTTCCCGTATGTAAAGGCACGAGAAGCTAAGGCTTGACTAACCGGTCAACTGCGCTTTGCGGCGTCTCCCGAAGTGGCGCAGGCGATGAGAGCGGCTAATGCAGTAAGCCGCCCAATTCACAGGCTTGTCGTGCCCCAAGAAGTAGTCCATGATTCTGTCCATAGATTGCGTTGTTGAACTTAAGAGTTCAACGTTTTCAAAGGGATAGACGTTTAGTAATAAGCTCGTTTCCCGCTCTAAGCATTAAGAAAAAGCCACTCAAACGAGTGGCTTTTTTTTGCCTGAAATTCACCAAACAGAAGCTTCGCGTCTTTTTCGTTTCTGCGCAAAACCACTGGCATCCGGGGTAATCCGCTACGCTCATGTACCTTTTCCTGGAAGACTCACCTCAAGGCACAGCCGCTCAATGAGGCACACCAGGTGATGCCAATTTTGATAGTTGGAGTTTCAGGCGTCGCTCATGGTTTCGCCTCAAGATGCGCGGCACCCGCAGCAATTGTCCCATTGTACTTGTGGCGTTTTTGACAAGCTTTTACTCGTCATGTCGTTGTTTTTTTACTATTATCGGTTAGCTGCGCACTCAAGGAAGAGAGGCTGAGTGCCTTGAGGCTGGTAGAAACTTTACCCTCGATCATTGAATGAGTTCTTACCTTTACCCCGAACGTAATGACTCAGCCAACCATAATTACCCCTTGGTGAAACCGATGAATAAAATTTGTGGCATCGTTGTATCGGTAGGGCTCGCCCTCTCTGGATGCGCTACGAAAACTCCAGAAAAACCTGGAGTGACTCCAGAACCTGTCGTCGTCCAGCAATCACCAGCTGAAGTCTCCACCCCTGCAGCCGCAAACCCATCTGAGGGTTATTCGGTGCGGTATGAGTCTGCCGCTGCTGCGGCCCCGGTCGCTGTCTCGCCCCATACGACTCAGCCAGAACCAGAAGCGAGCTCAAACATCTATAGCGCTGAGCAATGCCGCAAAGAGCTCGATGTTTTGAAGGTTTACAACAAGGCGTCGTACAATAAATACGAGGCGGAATACCAGGCAATCGCCAGCAAGACGGGTAAATACATGGAAATCAAAGACTCCATAAGCCCGGATATTAACGATATGGTGATGCCGGCTTATCAATTTCAAATTCGTGAGTTCTGCTTCCGAGTCAAGAGCCGTCTGACGCAGCTTGTGATTCGCCAAGCCAGGCAATGATTTCTTCAGGGCGCGATTTACGCCAGATGAGGGCACACTGAAAAAGACGCTACGGCGTCTTTTTTCGTTTCTGCGATAAACCGCTGAAGCCCAGGCTGGCGTTGTTTGTCCTCTGGCTATCTCAAACCTCACGTGTCGGTAAAATTATGAGGCTTGGCTAATCGTTCATGCCTGCTCTGGCTGGTGATAGCGCGGTAGCTCGATGTCCTGTGAAATTCAGATTACCTCGTAAAAAGTTTTATTGACTAAAATAAATTATCGGATAATTATTCCTGGGCATCTGCTGTCATGCAGAGTCATCTTCAGGGTTATCCCGATGAGTCAAACAATCGCGTCCTCGCTAGCGACTCTTTACGTCGAGGCAAACGAATCGTCATTGGCAACAGGCGTTGCCCCCTCACTGATGCAGGGCTTTCCTGCCGAACTGAAACACCGGGTGACGTGGCACAACTGGATGCGTGCGCCCTTCAACCAGTGGGGGTTCCGTAACCTGGCGCGGCTGCGGCCCTCCATTGATGTCGCGGCAGGCCCAGGTCCCGTGGGTACGCTCAAGGACGCGCCCAAAGCCCTGGAATCGCTGTGCTTTGACAGTGAATGTGGGCTGAGCATCAGCGTTATCGATCACCTTGTCGCCAGCCAGACCGACGCCTTTTTGGTGATGCAGGGCGACACGGTGCTGTTCGAGCGTTACTTCAACGGGCAGCGCGCCTGTGATCGACACATCATGTTCTCGGTGACCAAGTCGCTAATCGGCACCTTGGGCGAGCAACTGGTCACCGAGGGTGTACTCAGGCCCGAGTTGCCCGCTGCGTACTACGTCCCCGAACTGGCGGGCAGCGCGTTTGGCGATGCCACCGTGCGCCAGTTGTTCGACATGGCGGTAGGCATCGACTACAGCGAGGTCTATGACGATCCCAACTCAGAGAGTTCGCAGTACGGTTACGCCTGCGGTTTTCAGCCGGCGCCTGCGACTTACGCACAGTTCGAATCCCTGTATCAGTACTTGCCGTCCCTCAAGAAGCGCGGCAGCCACGGTGGGTTTTTCCACTATGTGACCGCGACCACCGAGGCCCTCGCCTGGGTCATGGAACGTGCCTCGGGCAAGGCCTGCAGTCAGATGCTGGAGGCGATCTGGAAGCGCTTGGGGTGCGACCGTGATGGTTATTTCATGGCCGATGCCTGGGGACGCAATGTGGCGGGGGCGGGCTTCAGCGCCACGTTGAGAGACATGGCGCGTTTCGGTCGGTTACTGGCCAACGATGGCCGTCACGACGGTCTTGAGTTGCTGTCGCCTGACACCGTGGCCCGAATCGCTGCCGGCGCCGATCCGGCGATCTATGCGCAGAATGACGAGTTTTCCAGCTGGACGCCGGGAGCGTCCTATCGCAGCCAGTGGTACGTGTTCAACGACCACAGCCAAGCGCTGATGGCCGGCGGAATTCACGGCCAGTACTTGTTCATCGACAAGCCCTCCGGCGTGGTGATCGTCAAGCAATCCTCCCTGGCGGAGGCGGTCGGCCCGTTCGATGCCGACAGCGTGCGCATGCTGCGCGCCATTGCCGCCCACCTGAACCACTGAAACTCGCCAAACAATAAGAGTCTTGCGTTCTATTCACCTGGCCCGCCCAGGTGTTGGCGGCGCGCTGCGTCGCCATTGACTGCCCTGTAACAACAATAATTCCACAGGAGCTTCTTATGGTTTTCACCAAGCGTTTTTCCCGGGCGCTCTTAGCGGTCGGCTTACCCTTGACCACCCACGTCGCGCTGGCGGGCTACACCTTTGAGGACGGCAATCTCAAGGGTGAAGTCAATCTCACGGCGGGCGGTGGCACGCTGTTTACCCGTGGCGTCAACTTCGGCAGTGGCCAGGTTGATGCCCGCAGCGGTAAAAATGGCGGCGCCAACATCAACTGGCAAGAGCTCTACGTCAAACCCGGCGTCAAGCTTGATTATGCGCTGCAACCCGACTTCAGCCTGCTGGCGGGCGGCTCCCTGGTGGCGGCCAGCACCTTCGGCGACGGCGACGCGGGCGGCTTCACCCGCAGCTCCGACGGCAAGGCCGCCGTCGAAGAACTCTACGCGGGTGTTCGAACCGGCGAATGGACGCTCACCGCAGGCCGCCAGAACTACATGATCGGTACGGGGTTCATCGTCATGGACGGCAACCTCGACCAGTACAAGGACGCCGCCTACTGGCTGGGGCCTCGCACCGCGTTCAAGGATTCGGCGATCCTGGCCTGGAACCATGGCGCATTCAAATCCCAGGCATTTACCTTGCGCACCGACGACGATTTGGGCGACTTCCGCATGACCGGCGTCAACCTCGATTACAACCTCGATGACCAGGTAACCCTAGGGGCGATGGCCATGAAGGTCCATGCCTTGGGGCCAAAAGGCAGCACGTTCCCGCGTCTTCGTGACGGGATGCAGGTCTACAACGTGCGAGCGCTCAACGCCAAGGTGCCCGGTGTGCAAGCACTGACGCTCAACGCCGAGTACGCCGTGGAGCGTGGCAGCGGCGAGGGTGCCGATTACGCTGCCAACGCCTGGTATGCCCAGGCCGACTACGCCTTCAGCACGCTGCCGCTGACACCGATCATCGGTTATCGCTACGCGAGCTTTTCCGGGGATGACAACCTCACCGACAACCGCCAGAAAGCCTGGGACCCACTGAGCAAAGGTTTTCTCGACTGGGGCACGTGGCTCGTCGGCGACGTGGTCGGCAATTACCTGCTGTTCAACAGCAACGAAAAGGTCCAGCAGTTCTCGCTCAAGACCCACCTCAGCGATACCGTGACCCTCGGCACGATTCACTACCAGTTCTGGCTGGACGAGAAAAACTACCTGGGCGCCGCAGTCAGTGAGCGGCGTTTTGCCGATGAGAGCGTGGTATTTGTCGACTGGACGCCCACGCCGTCGTTCTATACGTCGCTGTCCTATAACTGGGTCAAGCCACTGGCCGCTGCCAAGCAGGTCTTTGGCGATGACCAGACATTCAGTGCGCTGGAAATGTATTTCACCTATCGCTATTAAGTGCCGCGAGCCATCGTGGCCGCGCTGGAGTGTTTCATCATGAACAGGTTTTTGCGTCACACCTTGCTGGGTACGGTTGCCTCATTGCTGATCAGTGGCGTTTGCGTGGCTGAAGAACGAACCGTACGGATCTACAACTGGATCGAATACCTGCCGCCGGAAGTGCTCAAGAGCTTCCAGGAAGACACTGGCATTCGCCCGATTTACGACGTGTTTGACAGTGCCGAAACCATGGAGTCCAAGCTGCTGACGGGCAATTCCGGGTATGACGTGGTGTTCCCCGGCACCGCGAATCTCGGGCACCTGATCACCGCTGGCGCCGTCCAGCCCTTGGACCGCAAGCAGTTACCGAACTGGCAACACCTGGACCCGCAGTTCATGCAGTCCCTGGAAGCCGTGGGTGACACAGGCAATCGTTACGCCGCGCCGTACCTGTGGGGTACCACGCTGATCGGCTACAACGTCGACAAGGTGCGCAAAGCCCTTGGCCCCGACGTCAAAATGGACACCTGGGCCGTCATCTTCAAGGAAGAGAACCTCGCCAAACTCGCCAGTTGTGGCGTGGGTTTTCTCGACGCGGGCAACGAGATCGTGCCTATCGCCTTGCACTATCAGGGCCTGGACCCCAACAGCCAGAAACGCGAGGACTATCCGCTGGCCCAGGCGGTGATGATGAAAATCCGTCCCTACATCACCTACTTCAACTCGTCGCGCTACGGCATGGACCTGGCCAACGGTGATATCTGTGTGGGCGTGGGCTGGTCCGGCGGCGTCGCGCTGGCCAAGCAATTGGCGGATGCCGCCGGCAAAGGCGTCAAGGTCGAGATGGCACTGCCCAAGGAAGGTGCGCCGATGTGGTCGGACGTGATGATGATTCCGGCCAATGCTCCCGACGTCGCTGAGGCCCACGCGTTCATCAATTACATCCTGCGCCCGGAAGTGATTGCCCGCATCAGCAACAAGATCGGCTATCCCAACCCGAACAAGGACGCTACCGCACTGGTGGACGCGAATATCCGCAACAACCCCAACATGTACGTGCCGGAGGAGGCGCGCAAGACGCTGTTCGCGCTTGAACCGATTCCAGCCGCGATCGAGCGCATTCGTACTCGCACCTGGACCAACATCAAGACCAACCGCTGATCAGTGTGGCCCGGTGTGTGCGCGCCGGGCCTGGAGGGTGCCATGAGTGAACATTTGGACTTGCTGGATATCGCGCCCAACCTGCAGCGCGTGCTGACGTTGCGCGTGGCGATAGGGCCTGGCGTGATGCTGGGTGACAGCGTTGAAGGCGTGCGCTGCAACTACCCGATTGTGGGCGGTGATTTCGACGGGGTCGGTGTCAGAGGCCAAGTCCTGGCGGGCGGCGAAGACTTGTTTGTCTTGCGCCCGGATGGCGTCGGTCAGCTGGATGCGCGCTACAGCCTCAAAACCGACCAGGGCGAGTTGATCAACCTGCGGAACCGGGGTGTTCTGAACATGACTGAGTACGGGCGCCAACTGGAACGTGAGGGGCAGTGGCCGATTCCGGAGGCGGAATACCGCTGCACCTGCACGCCGGTGTTCCAGGTGCCCAAGGGACGATTGGATTGGCTTGGGCGTTCCAGTTTTATCGGCCTGGTGCATTACCCCAGTGTCGACCAAGTAGTGATTCGTTGTTATCGGTTTTACTGAGACCTTTGCTCCCGTGACGGCCTGACAGACGACTATCCTCACTATGATCACGCGTAACTGCCCCTCCGTCGTAGCTGTCGAGCGTAAGCGAGGCTGCGTCGGCGACACAGCCGATCCCAGGGTGTCAGTCAATCCGCCATGCTGCCAGGTCGGCCATGGATTCAAGCCTGCATGCCATAGAACAACAGCTCAGTAATACGCCTGACCTGCAGCGAGTGCGCGTCAATGTCCGGTTGCTCCTGATTCACCAGCCTGAACAGCTGCAAATGTGAATAGTCGTTCAACAGGAACGCCGCCAGTTCCACATCGAGTTGCGGGCGCAGCTTGCCGGCCAGTTGCAGTTCGCGCAGCAGTTGGCTGATCTCGGCCCTGAGCGCATCGTTCATGGCGCGGTAGCCGGCGGGTAATGCGTTGGTGCCGCCGAACAGGATCAGCGGCAGCAATTCTCGCCAGAGGCTGGGGTGCATGACTTCCAGTGCGTAGCCCGTCAGCAGCCGTTCCAGGTGGCACAGCGCATCGACCGGATCCTCGAAGTCATGGATCAGGCTGCGAGTGTCGGTGATTGCGCGCTGGTCGGCGTGGTGCAGGATTTCCAGGATGATCTCCTGCTTATTGCCGAAATACTTGAACACCGTGGGCGCCGACACGCCAGCCTGGCTGGCGATCTGCTCGATGGTGGTGTTCTGGAAACCCTGGCGCTCAAACAGTTCGATGGCCGCCTGGCTGATGGCTTGCCGGCGCTCGGCTTTCTGACGTTCACGCAGTCCGGTCACGGGTGCTCCTGGTCACGATTCAAAGGGGGCTCGATATGCCTGCAAAATACTTAATTGGGTAAAGCTTTTAAAGCACTAATTACCGTTCAAGAGGTTTGCCGCTGATGCTTCTTCAACCGATAGGCAAATTGAGCGCGGCTAAGCCCCACAAGCCTCGCCGCCGCCGCCAGGTTGCCGGCGTTCTGTTGCAGCGCTTCGGTGATCAGGCGTGATTCAAGGCCTTCGATGGAAAACCCCTGGTCCAACTGGCCGAGAGTGTCCAGCAGTGCAGGGCGCTGCGAGGGCGCGGTGTTGGACAGGCTGCCATGGTCGTCCAGGCCGTAAGGGTCCGCCGGCATCGGCTCATTGCGAAACAGGTGTACCAGATCAATGGCCTGGCCTTCGTCGCTGGCGATCAGGCCGCGCTCGATCAGGTTTTGCAGCTCGCGCACATTGCCCGCGAAGTCGTAGCGCAGCAGCACTTTCAGGGCGCGCATGGTCAGGCCCACGGGCGTACGGGCGTATTCCTGGCAGAAGCGGGTGAGGAATGCGTTGATCAACAGCGGGATATCATCGCGGCGTTCACGCAAGGGCGGCAGGGCGATGGGGTAGACATTCAGCCGATAGAACAGATCTTCGCGAAACGTGCCTTCAGCCACCGCTTTGCGCAGGTCGATATTGGTGGCCGCTACCACTCGCACATCCACCTTGATGCCCTGCACGCCGCCGACCCGTTCGATCTCGCGCTCCTGCAACGCCCGCAGCAGTTTGCTTTGCCCGGCCAGGCTGAGACAGGTGATTTCATCCAGAAACAGCGTGCCACCCTGCGCCCGTTCAAAACGCCCTGGGCGAGAGTGGGTGGCACCGGTGTACGCACCGCGTTCCACACCGAAGAGTTCAGCTTCGATCAGGTTGTCCGGGATGGCCGCGCAATTGAGCGCCACGAACGGGCCATCGTGGCGACGGCTGAGCTGGTGCAACTGGCGTGCGAACATTTCCTTGCCCACGCCGGACTCACCGCTGATCAGCACGGTGGCGGGCGTCAGCGCAACGCGTTGCAGGGCCTGCATCGCAGCGTTGAACGCCGCGCTGGCGCCCACCATGGGTTGAGACGGGCTGGAGTCGGCAATGCGGTCGACCGGGCTGTGGCGTGCGGGGGCGGCGGCGGTGTGGGTGATGGCTGAGGACACGTTGAGGTAACGCAGGTCCTGCTCGACGTCACCCCATTGTTCGGCTGTCTTGCCCACCACCCGGCAACTGCTGTGGCCCATGCCTCGGCATTCCACTTCACGAAAAATCACCAGTTGCCCGAACAGGCCACTGACAAAACCGATGGCATAGCCGGTTTCTGTCCAGCACACCGGGTCCTGCCCGATGCCGTACGCGCCCACGTGCTCATCGGCCTCGCAGGAGTGGTGCCAGAGAAACTCGCCTTCATAAAAGCCCGAGTCGGCGTCGAACT
Organism: Pseudomonas sp. LG1E9; assembly: GCF_003290225.1. Classification (NCBI taxonomy): domain Bacteria; kingdom Pseudomonadati; phylum Pseudomonadota; class Gammaproteobacteria; order Pseudomonadales; family Pseudomonadaceae; genus Pseudomonas; species Pseudomonas sp. LG1E9. The sequence continues at coordinate 2,940,874 of NZ_CP029983.1, forward strand.
TGAAGTGCAGCGGCTCGACCTTGGTCATGCCCTCCAAGGTATGCAGATGCGTGCCGGCGCGGAACACGGCCGCCGCATCGGCGTGTGGCCAGCGCTCGCGGATCAGCCTGGCGTCCCGCGCACCGGAGGCGTAGCCGGTACGGGTGAACAGGCCACGCGCCTGCTCCAGGCCCAGGCGCTCGATGACTTCCCTGCGCAGGGCGCCGAACGAGGAACTGTGCAGCAGCAGCATGCGTTGGTCGTTGAGCCAGATCCGCCCGTCTTCGGGAGAGAAGAACAGGCAGTCGGTCAGTTCCGCAGGCGTCGGCGAGCTGCTGTCGCTGAGTTGGCGGCTGTCGCCCCGTGGATGGTAGGGCGCATCGGCTGGCGTGCTGTGGGGATTAGTCATTGTTATGCCCCTGCAAAGCGATTGAACGAAATGAGTAACTGCTCAGATAGTTACTAAACATAACCTTATCAATTGAACAAGTGCCAGCACCCCGGTTTTTGCCGCCAACCGGCGGCCGGTGAATAAGCTTTGTGCGAAAAGCCCCGGCCCAGAGCCCTCGATGGTTTATGTCAGCGCCGCCGTGCGCAAGCGGCACAGCCTTTGCTCAAGCCCAGATGCGGCGTTTGCACTTGTGCAGGCGATGACAATTACAAGAACCGGGAGTTGCCATGTCAGTGTCTGAAACCACCCACCTGTTACAGCGGGCCCTTGCGTCCGAATGCCTGTTCAACGGCGATTGGATCCCCGCTTCGGGCGCCGTGATCCCTGTGATCGAACCCGCCACCGGCGAACCGCTGATGCGCTGCGCCATGGCCAGCCCGGCCGATGTTGCCGTGGCCAGTCGCAGCGCGGCCTTGGCCCAGTCAGCCTGGGCCGCCCTCGGTCCGCGGGAGCGCGCCGAGGTGTTTCGCAAGGCGGCGGACGTGGCGCAGCAGTCCTTCGCCGAGCTGGCGCTGTACGTTGCGCGGGAAACCGGGGGCGCCTTGTTCAAGGGCGAACACGAAGTGCGCGAGGCGATCGTGTTGCTGCATCAGGCGGCGGGCCTGTTGTCCCAACCTCACGGGCTGGTGCTGCCCAGCGAGGCGGGGCGCTTGTCCTATGCGCGGCGTCAGCCCCACGGCGTAGTCGGGGTGATTTCGCCGTTCAATTTCCCGCTGATCCTGTCGTTGCGCTCGGTGGCGCCGGCCCTGGCGGCAGGCAATGCGGTGGTGCTCAAGCCCGACCCGCAGACGCCGGTCAGCGGTGGTTTTCTCATCGCCCGACTCTTCGAGGAAGCGGGCTTGCCCAAGGGCCTGCTGCACGTATTGCCCGGCGACGCGCTGGCCGGTGAGGCGCTGTGCCGCGACCCCAATGTACGCATGATCGCCTTCACCGGCTCTACGGCGGCAGGGCGCAAAGTGGCTGAGACAGCCGGGCGGCACCTGAAAAAAGTCGCGCTGGAACTGGGCGGCAAGAACCCGTTGATCATTCTCGAAGACGCCGACCTCGACCTGGCCGCCAGCAATGCCGCGTGGGGCGCGTGGCTGCATCAGGGGCAGATCTGCATGGCCACCGGGTTGATTCTGGTCCATGAGTCCATCGCCGCCAGCCTTACCCGCAAGCTGGTGGACAAGGCCCGGGCACTCACCGTGGGCAACGCCGCCCGGGGCGAGGCCGCACTCGGCCCATTGATCAACCAGCGCCAACTGCAGCGCGTGCACGAGATTGTCAGCGACAGCCTGCAGGCAGGCGCACGGCTTGAGGCCGGTGGCGAATATGACCGGCTGTTCTACCAGCCCACGGTGCTCAGTGGCGTACGGCCGGGCATGCGCGCCTTTGAGGACGAAGTGTTCGGCCCGGTGGCCACGGTGGTCAGTTTTGCCACGGACGAGGAGGCCATCGAACTGGCCAACCGCACGGAGTACGGCCTCTCGGCCGCGATCATTTCGCCCTCGGTAGGGCGTGCCATGGCCATGGGCGAACGGCTGGATTGCGGCCTGCTGCACATCAATGACCAGACCGTTGCCGACGAATGCGTCAACCCCTTCGGTGGGCGCGGCGCCTCGGGCAATGGCGGCAGCGTGGGCGGGCCGGCCGACTGGGATGAATACACCCAGTGGCAATGGGTCACCGTAAAAAACTCGCCGCCCCGCTATCCCTTCTGAGCCTCGGCTCACACCTGCCTAGACAACAAAACAATAAGAGGGCTTGAACATGAACCTGTACCGCAAAACCCTGATCGTGACCGGCGTGGCCTCGGGCATTGGTGCGGAGGTCGCGCGCTTGGCGCGCTTCCAGGGCGCCACCGTGATCGGCGTCGATCGCCATGAACCACAGTTGACGCTCGATGGCTTTTTCCATGCTGATCTGAGCGATCCCACCAGCATCGATGCACTGGTGACGCGTCTGCCGCAGCGGGTCGATGCGCTGTGCAACATTGCTGGCGTGCCTGGCACGGCGCCGGTGCAAACGGTGGCCGAGGTCAATTACCTGGGCTTGCGCCATCTGACTCAAGCGCTGCTGCCACGCATGCCGAAGGGCGGCAGCATCGTCAATGTGGCCTCGGTGCTCGGCGCGCAATGGCCGCAGCGGTTGGCGTTGCACAAAGCGCTGGCGGCGACCGAAAGCTTCAGCGCCGGGCAGCAGTGGCTGGCGGCCAATCCGGTCGAACAGGCCACTTGTTATCAATACTTCAAGGAGGCGCTGATTGTCTGGAGCCTGCAGCAATCCCAGGGTTGGTTTCGTGACCATTCGGTGCGCATCAACTGCGTCGCGCCGGGGCCGGTGTTCACGCCGATCCTCGGCGATTTCGTCAGCATGCTCGGCCCGGAGCGGGTGGCCCAGGACAGCCAGCGCATGACCCGTCCGGCCCTGGCCGATGAGGTGGCGTCGGTGATCACGTTCCTGTGTTCGGACGCGGCGCGCTGGGTCAATGGGGTCAACCTGCCGGTGGACGGCGGGTTGGCGGCCGCCTACGTGTAGGGCGCGCTTCAGCGCCATGCCCCGGCGCGGAGCCACCGTGCCGGGGGTCTTGAACAACAACAAAAATACAGGACATCCAGGATGCTCAAGCCTATCTTGCGGCCGGTTGCGGCCATCACGTTTATTGCACTGTCATCCGCTGCACACGCTTACGACCTGCCCGGACTCAACCTGGGCAGCACCAGTTTCTACGATGGCTCGCCAGCGCCTGCCGGGCCCGGTTGGTACCTGGAGGAATACCTGACGTATTCGCGCGCCAGCCGCTTCAATGATGCCAACGGCAACAAGCTGGCCTTGCCCAGGCAGGACGTGGAAGTGGTGGCGCCTACCACGCAGATCATCTATGTCGGCCAACCCCTGGCCAATGGTGCGATGCCCGGATTCACCGTGATCAACACATCCCTAGCCCACGTGGATGTGGACGATGGTTTGAATAACGCGGCGCTGAGTTCCCGTGCAGGCTTTGGCGACGTGGTCGTCGGTCCCTTCCTGCAATTGCCGACCCTGAGCCGCGCCGATGGCAGCCCGCTGCTGACCCAGCGGGTCGAAGTCGATGTGGCGATTCCGGTCGGTGCCTATGACCGCAAGCGCTCGATCAACCCCGGCAGCAACTTCTGGTCCTTCAACCCTTACTACGCGGCGACGTACTGGTTCAACCCGAAGTGGTCGACGAGCGGGCGGTTCATGTACCTGTGGAATGGCAAGAATGACCAACCGTCGGCCAGCTTTGGCGATGTTTCCGACACCCAGGCCGGGCAGGCGCTGCATGCCAACCTGACGCTGCAGTACGCAATCGACCAGCAACTGAGCGTGGGCTTGAATGGCTATTGGTTGAAGCAGATCACCGACACCCAGGTGGACGGGCATGGGGTGAGTGGGCGGCGGGAAAAGGTCTGGGCCATCGGCCCAGGCCTGGTGTACGCATTCAACAAGGAGAATGTCCTGTCGGTGAATGCGTACTTTGAGCAGGAAGCGGTGAACCGCACTCAGGGCAACAAGCTGGTGCTTAACTGGTTGCACCAGTTCTAGGCAGGTTCCGGGGCGCCGCACGCACCATCACGCTGATGATGGTCAGTGCGGCGATCACCACGCCGGGGGAGGTCGCCAGCAGCACGCCGGCGGTGCCGGCACCTGCCGCAAGCAGTTGCCCGGCCGCCAGCGGCCCGGCCACCGAGCCCAGTCGGCCGATGGCCACGGCCGCACCCACGCCGGTGGCACGCACCGCCGTGGGGTAGGCGGGCGGGGCGCTGGCGTACAGCACCAATTGCGCCGCCATCACAAACAATCCGGCGGCGAAGCCAGCGATGGCCATCGGCACGATGCCCACCGACAAACCGACCCCGGCCAACGCCGCGAGCAACCCGGCGTACACGAACAGCACCACTTTGAGCGCATTGCAACGGTCCAGCAGCACACCGCCCAGCAGTGAGCCGAGGGCGCCGCCAATGTTGAAGAGCATCTGCACCATGCCCGCCTGGGGTTTGCTGAAACCCTGCTCCAGCAACAACGAAGGCAGCCAGTTAAGCAGCATGTACATCACGGTCAGGGTAAAGAAATAACTGAGCCATAACGCCAACGTGGTACGGGCGCGACCCTCGCCGAACAGCGCCTGGCCCGTGGAAGGGCGGGCGCCTTGGGTGTGGTCGACCTGTTGGCGAAAGGCGGTGGATTCGGGCAGCAGCAGGATCATCAGCGGCACGGCCAGCAAAGGCGCAAGGCCGCCGATGATGAACGTGGTCTGCCAGTGCTCACTGGAAAACATCGCCACCACGGCGGCCAATGCGCCACCCAGCGGCACGCCGCAGTACATGACACTGATCGCGGTGCCGCGATTGCGCTCGCTCACCGCTTCAGCACACAGCGCAATCAGGTTGGGCAGCGCCGCGCCCAAGCCCAGGCCGGTCAGGAAGCGCACCAGCAACAGGCTTGAGTAGCTCTGCACAAATGCCGTGCTCAAGGAGAACAGCCCGAACAGCAGCACCGCGATCACCAGGATCTTCTTGCGGCCGATGCGGTCGGCGATCCACCCGCCAAAAAATGCCCCCGGCAGCAGGCCAATGATCCCGACGCTGAACACCCAGCCGAGCATTTTCGGATCCAGGGCAAAGCTGTGGCGCAGCCCGGCAGCGGTGGTGCCGGCCGCCTGCAGATCGAACCCCTCGATCAGCGCAACGATAAAACACAAAGCGATCGTCAGCGTCGAACGACGCGATGGACTGTTCATGGGCAAACCTCATTGTTGTTTTTGTTGTGGTGGCGAGCCTGACCGGCTGCTGGCAATTAAGATAACAAATATAACTATAAAAAGAACGGCGCCGAACCCCTGCGCGAAATCATGGAGCAAGCCCTCTAACTCAGCGGTTTGGGATGAGTGCGGGTAGGCAACAGGAAAATAGGTAGGTTTATTAACGTTCGATTATCGGTCAGTGGCGGTTGACGAAGCGCCGCGGCTGTTTCCATTCTCTGTCCGCCAAGCCCGTTGGGCCAAGTGTGTACCACCCCAAAAACAACAACAAAAAATGGACATCGAACATGCCAAACCTCCCCACGGACGCCGTCGCGGCGCCCTGCTGTGTGTCGAATCGCACTCCACGCCTGATCAGTGCACTGCTGATGCTCGGTGTGCTGCCCACTCCGCTGTGGGCGGCGGGGTTCATCGACGACAGCCATGGCACCCTGACGCTGCGCAACTACTACCTGGACCGTGACTACAAGGACGACGGCGCCAAGACCGCCGCGCGCGAATGGGCCCAGGCGTTCATCCTCAACCTGGAGTCCGGGTACACCCCTGGCACCGTGGGTTTTGGCCTGGATGTGCGCGGGCTGATGGGGGTCAAGCTCGACTCGTCGCCAGACCGCAGCGGCACCGAGCTGTTGCCGGTGTCGGCCGGCGACAAGCGCGCCGCCGACGAATACTCGCGCCTGGCGCCCACGGCCAAATTGCGGTTTGCCCAAACCACCGTGAAGGCCGGTGACGTGTCGATCTTCCTGCCATTCGCCTTCGCCAGCCCATCGCGCCTGCTGCCCCAGACCTTTCGTGGCGCCACGTTGAGCTCCAAGGACATCGACGGGCTGACCCTCAATACCGGCTATATCGACCGCATCAACAAGCGCGACTCCACCGATTACCAGGCCATGACCATCGCCTCGCCCAATCGGCGGTTCAACGCGACAGCGACCACCTCACACCTGGCTTACGTCGGCGGTGACTATCAGGTCAATAAAGACCTCAGCCTGCGCGCCTATCACGCCGAAGTGGCGGACCTCTACCAACAGGACACCCTGGCGTTGCTGCACAACCTGCCGCTGGGCGAGGGCGTCTTCACCAGCGACCTGCGCAGTTTTTTCAGTCGCGAGGACGGCAGCGCCAAGGCGGGCAATGTAGATAACCGCAACCTCTCGGCACTGTTCGGCTACCGCTTCGGTGGGCATCGCGTCAGCCTGGGCTACATGCATTCCAGCGGGGACACGGCCACACCGTACATCTCCGGCACCGAGCTGATGGGCATGAGCGAACTGACCATGAGTTCGGATTTTCTCAACGCCAAGGAGCGCACCTGGCAGGCCATCTACGACTATGACTTTGTGGCCTCGGGGGTGCCGGGGCTGAAGGGGCGGCTGCGTTATGTGCGCGGCGATAACATCGAGCTGGCGGCGTTCAATGCCGAGGACCGCAAGGAGCGCGAGTTCCAGATGGAGTTGGGCTACGTGATCCAGAGTGGCCCGCTGAAGAACGTCGGGCTGATGGCGCGCAAATCGATCTACCGCAACGACTTCCCTGGCGGCGCGGCGTTTCGCGATGAGAACCAGACCCGCTTCCTGGTGCTCTACACCGTGGCGCTGTGGTAGGTCGCGGGATCAGTCCTGATAGACCTTCTTGAGCAAGCGCAGCAGCGCTGCACGTTCCTCGACGTCCAGGGCTGCGGTGGCGTCGAGGTCGCTCTGCGCGGCGATGTCCTTGAGGGACTTGAGCAGGGCTTCGCCCGGTTTGCTCAGGAAAATCCCATAAGAGCGCTTGTCCGGTTTGCAGCGCACGCGCACGGCGAGGGCGCGGCTTTCGAGCTTGTTCAGCAATGGCACCACCTGGGGCGGTTCGATGGCCAGGGCGCGGGCGAGGTCGGCCTGCATCAGGCCGGGGTTCTGCTCGATGATCGCCAGGGCCGAGAACTGCGCGGGGCGCAGGTCGTGGTCGGACAGTCGGCCGATCAGGTTCTGGAACAGCTTGAGCTGGGCGCGGCGCATGGCATAACCGATCAGATCGTCCAGGGCCGAATCCAGCGGCGGCTGTACCTCGTCATTGTCGGGCAGGGCCTGGCTGGTGGCGGCGATGTTGGAAGGCTTGGCCATTGGCAGTGCAATCCTCAGAAAGTAGCGGTTAAGAAGGCTATCTAGTTTGCCGGGGTTGGCGCGCTGTGGCTATGCCGGTTTTTTCACTGCCGTTAAATATTGGTTACGTTGATTAATAGTTAATTGACATAACTATATTTGCGGTTTAATTTCGAATCATCTTCAAACCCAGAACAAGAGCACACCGCCATGAGCAATTACGAAGGCCGTTGGACCACCGTCAAGGTTGAGATCGAGGAAGGCATCGCCTGGGTCATTCTCAATCGCCCGGAAAAACGCAACGCCATGAGCCCGACCCTCAACCGGGAAATGATCGACGTGCTGGAAACCCTGGAACAGGATCCCGCCGCCGGTGTGCTGGTGCTGACCGGCGCCGGTGAAGCCTGGACGGCTGGCATGGACCTCAAGGAATATTTCCGCGAAGTGGACGCCGGCCCGGAGATCCTCCAGGAAAAAATCCGCCGCGAAGCCTCGCAATGGCAGTGGAAACTGCTGCGCATGTACGCCAAGCCGACCATCGCCATGGTCAATGGCTGGTGCTTCGGCGGCGGCTTCAGCCCGCTGGTGGCGTGCGACCTGGCGATCTGCGCCGACGAAGCCACCTTCGGCCTCTCGGAAATCAACTGGGGCATTCCGCCGGGCAACCTGGTGAGCAAGGCCATGGCCGACACCGTGGGCCATCGCCAGTCGCTTTACTACATCATGACCGGCAAGACCTTCGGCGGGCAGAAAGCCGCTGAAATGGGCCTGGTCAACGAAAGCGTACCCTTGGCGCAACTGCGTGAAGTCACCATTGAGCTGGCGCGCAACCTGCTGGAGAAAAACCCGGTGGTGCTGCGTGCCGCCAAACATGGCTTCAAGCGCTGCCGCGAACTGACCTGGGAGCAGAACGAGGATTACCTGTACGCCAAGCTCGACCAATCGCGCTTGCTCGACACCGAAGGCGGTCGCGAACAGGGCATGAAGCAATTCCTCGACGACAAGAGCATCAAGCCTGGCCTGCAGGCGTATAAACGCTGAAGGACGCGGCCTGCGGGCCGCACCGTTTTACCCTGCTTGAACGTATTCCCGATAAAGACAATAAAGAGGAATCACCATGCTGGACGTGCCCCTGTTGATTGGCGGCCAGTCGTGCCCCGCACGCGACGGCCGAACCTTCGAGCGTCGCAACCCGGTGACCGGTGAAGTGGTCTCGCGGGTCGCCGCCGCCACCCTGGAAGATGCCGACGCCGCCGTGGCCGCTGCCCAGGCCGCGTTCCCCGCCTGGGCAGCGCTCGCGCCCAACGAACGCCGTACCCGGTTGCTCAAGGCGGCCGAGCAGTTACAGGCGCGCAGCGATGAATTTATCGCGGCCGCCGGCGAGACCGGCGCCATGGCCAACTGGTATGGCTTTAACGTGCGCCTGGCGGCCAACATTCTGCGCGAAGCGGCGTCGATGACCACCCAGATCACCGGCGATGTCATCCCTTCCGATGTGCCCGGCAGCTTCGCCATGGCCCTGCGTCAGCCCTGCGGCGTGGTGCTGGGCATTGCGCCGTGGAATGCCCCGGTGATCCTCGCCACCCGCGCCATTGCCATGCCGCTCGCCTGCGGCAATACCGTGGTGCTCAAGGCCTCGGAGCTGAGCCCGGCAGTGCACCGCCTGATCGGCCAGGTCTTGCAGGACGCCGGCCTGGGCGATGGCGTGGTCAACGTCATCAGCAACGCTCCGGCGGATGCAGCGGCGATCGTCGAACGGCTGATCGCCAACCCGGCCGTACGGCGGGTCAATTTTACCGGTTCGACCCATGTCGGGCGGATCGTCGGCGAGCTCTCGGCGCGCCATCTCAAGCCGGCGTTGCTGGAGCTGGGCGGCAAGGCGCCGTTGTTGGTGCTGGATGACGCCGACCTCGACGCCGCCGTCGAGGCTGCCGCCTTTGGCGCCTACTTCAACCAAGGACAGATCTGCATGTCCACCGAGCGCCTGATTGTCGATGCCAAGGTTGCCGATGCTTTTGTCGCCAAGCTGGCGGCCAAGGTGGCGTCCCTTCGCGCCGGTGATCCGGCGGCGACGGATTCGGTGCTGGGTTCTCTGGTCGATGCCAGCGCCGGTACACGCATCAAAGCGCTGATCGACGATGCGCTGGGCAAGGGCGCACGGCTAGTGGCGGGCGGTCAATTGGACGGCAGCATCCTGCAACCGACGCTGATCGATGGCGTTACCGAAGACATGCGTTTGTACCGCGAAGAGTCCTTCGGCCCGGTGGCGGTACTGCTGCGCGGTGACGGCGACGAAGCGTTGCTGCGCCTGGCCAATGATTCGGAGTTCGGCCTGTCGGCGGCGATTTTCAGCCGTGACACCGGCCGCGCCCTGGCCCTGGCACAGCGGGTGGAATCGGGCATTTGCCATATCAACGGCCCGACCGTGCATGACGAAGCGCAGATGCCCTTCGGCGGGGTCAAGTCCAGCGGCTATGGCAGTTTTGGCGGCAAGGCCTCCATCGAGCACTTCACGCAGTTGCGCTGGGTGACCTTGCAGAACGGGCCACGGCACTACCCGATCTGAGCCGGCACCGCGACATAACAATAAAACAAGGCGGCGTTGATCCGCCTTGATGGAGGACACCCTTGTGAGTTCCGAATTCAGACCGCAACCCCCGTCCGCGCCGCGCTACCGCGAAGTGTCTATCGGCCACGCAGCGGTGCAGGTCACTGAAGAGCAGGGCGTGTTGCATATGCGTTCCCTGGAGCCGTTGGCCGAGTTGCCCACGCGCTTGCTCGACCGCCTGGTGCATTGGGCCCAACTGCGGCCCGAGCAGACATTTATCGCCGCACGCCAGGCCGGTGGCGAGTGGCGCCACGTCAGCTACCGCGAGATGCTCGACAGCGTGCGTTCCATTGCCCAGGGTTTGCTGAGTTACGGGTTGTCGGCGGACAAGCCGCTGGCCTTGTTGTCGGGTAACGACATCGAACATTTGCAGATGGCGCTGGGCGCGATGTACGCCGGTATTCCGTATTGCCCGGTATCGCCGGCGTATTCGCTGCTGTCCCAGGATTTCGCCAAGCTGCGGCATGTGTGTGGCCTGCTGCAACCGGGGCTGGTGTTTGTCAGTGATGCGGCTGCCTATCAGCGCGCCATCGAGGCGGTATTGCCGGCCGAGACGCCGTTGATCTCGGTGCGCGGTGAGGTGCCCGGGCGCACTCGGGTCAGCTTCGACAGCTTGCTGAACACACCGGCTGGCGCCGAGGCGCAAGCGGCGTTTGACGCTACCGGGCCGGACAGCATCGCCAAGTTTCTCTTCACCTCGGGCTCGACCAAACTGCCCAAGGCGGTGATCACCACCCAGCGCATGCTCTGCGCCAACCAGCAAATGCTGTTGCAGACCTTTCCGGTGTTCGGTGAGGAACCGCCGGTGCTGGTGGACTGGCTGCCGTGGAATCACACGTTCGGCGGCAGCCACAACGTCGGCATCGTGCTCTACAACGGCGGCACGTTTTACCTCGACGACGGCAAGCCGACGGCCCAGGGGTTTGCCGAGACCTTGCGCAACCTCAAGGAAATTTCGCCCACCGCCTACCTGACCGTGCCCAAGGGTTGGGAAGAACTGGTCAGCGCCCTGGAGCAGGACGCCGAGTTGCGCACACGGTTCTTTGCGCGGATGAAACTGTTCTTCTTCGCCGCGGCGGGCCTGTCCCAAAGTATCTGGGACCGCCTCGACCGGGTTTCCGAGCTGCACTGCGGTGAGCGCATCCGCATGATGGCCGGGCTCGGCATGACCGAAGCCGCGCCGTCCTGCACCTTCACCACCGGGCCGTTGTCCATGGCCGGCTACATCGGCTTGCCCGCGCCGGGCTGCGAGGTGGCTTTGGTGCCGCTGGACGGCAAGTTCGAAGGGCGCTTTCGCGGACCGCACATCATGCCGGGCTACTGGCGGGCGCCGGAGCAAACCGCCGAAGTGTTCGATGAGCAGGGTTTCTACTGTTCCGGTGATGCGATCAAGCTTGCCGATCCCCGTCAGCCGCAACTGGGGCTGATGTTCGACGGGCGCATTGCCGAAGACTTCAAGCTGTCGTCCGGGGTATTTGTCAGCGTCGGCCCGTTGCGCAATCGTGCGGTGCTCGAAGGCTCGCCCTATGTGCAGGACCTGGTGATTGCCGCGCCGGACCGCGAGTGCCTGGGCGCGCTGGTGTTCCCCAGAGCTTACGAATGCCGCCGTCTGGCGGGCTTGAGCGCTGATGCCAGCGACGCCGAGGTGCTGGCCAGCGCGCCGGTGCGCCAATGGTTCGGCGACTGGTTGCAGCGCCTGAATCGCGAGGCCACCGGCAATGCCAGTCGCCTGGAATGGATCGCCGTGCTCGACGAGCCGGCATCCATCGACCGGGGGGAAATCACCGATAAAGGTTCGATCAACCAGCGTGCCGTACTGCAATGGCGTGCGGCCAAGGTCGAGGCGCTGTATCGCGGTGAAGATCCAACGATCCTGCGCGCCGGGCCCAAGCCTTGAGCGGGGCCGGGCAGTATTCGGCGTTTGCCGACGCGGCGATTTTCGAGGCGGTGCGCACGCCGTGGATCGATCTCGGCGGCGCGCTGTCCCACGTGTCGCCCATCGACCTGGGGATCAAGGTCGGCCGTGAAGTGCTGGCCCGGGCCGGTATCGATCCGCAGGCGGTGGACAGCGTGTTGGCGGGTTCCATGGCCCAGGCCAGCTTCGATGCCTACTTGCTGCCACGGCACATCGGGTTGTACAGCGGTGTGGCGCAATCGGTCCCGGCGCTGGGGGTGCAGCGCATCTGCGCCACCGGTTTCGAGCTGCTGCGCCAGGCCGCTGAACAACTGCGCGACGAGGTGCAACTGGCCTTGTGCGTGGCGGCGGAATCGATGTCGCGCAACCCGATTGCGGCCTACACCCACCGGGGCGGGTTTCGCCTGGGGGGCGAGGTGCAATTCAAGGATTTTCTGTGGGAGGCACTCTACGACCCGGCCCCCGGCCTGGACATGATTGCCACCGCCGATAACCTCGCGCGCCGTTATGGCCTGAGCCGCGAGACGGTTGATCGGTACGCCTGTGACAGCCATCAGCGCGCATTGCAGGCCCAGCGTGAGGGCGCCTGGGTTGAAGAGATCGTCCCCGTCGATAACCAGGTGTTCGAGCTTGACGGTTACCAACCCCGGCGCCTCACCCTGGCCCATCGGGCCGCTGCGGTGACCGAGGACAGCCACCCACGGCCCACCGACCTTGACGCACTCGCACGTTTGCGCGCCGTGCATGCCGATGGCGTGCAGACCGCTGGCAACAGTTGTGCGGTGGTCGACGGCGCGGCGGCAGCGTTGGTGGGACGCGCCTCGGACTGCACGCGCCCGGCCCTGGCCCGGTTGGTGGCCAGCGCAGTGGTCGGCGTGGACCCGGCGTTCATGGGCATCGGCCCGGCCCCGGCGATCCGCCTGTTGCTGCACCGCAGCGGGTTGCGCCTGGACGAAATCGGCCGCGTCGAGATCAACGAAGCCCAGGCCGCCCAAGTGCTCGCGGTGGCCCAGGAGCTGGAGCTGGACAGCGCCCGGCTCAACGTCCTGGGCGGCTCACTTGCGCTGGGGCATCCCTTGGCTGCCAGCGGTCTGCGTCTGGTCATGACGCTGGCCCGGCAACTGCGCCGGCACAACCTGCGCTACGGCATTGCCGCCGCGTGCGTAGGCGGCGGGCAGGGCATGGCGCTGCTGATCGAGAACCCCGCCTGGCGCGCTTGAACACAAGACTTTAATTCGATGAGGTGTCCCGATGTGGAGCTATGAGGCGCCCCTGCGCGATATGCAGTTTGTCCTCGAACATTGGCTGCAGGCGCCCGCTGCGTGGGCAACCCTGGACCTGCCCCTGGCCATGCAAGTGCTGGAGGAGGCCGCCCGCTTCAGCCAGGGCGTGCTGGCGCCGCTGAACAGCAGTGGGGATCGTCAGGGCTGCCGCTGGCACGCGGGCCAGGTCAGCACCCCGGACGGGTTTGCCGAGGCGTATCAGGCTTACGTCGACGGTGGCTGGCCAGGGCTGGCGTGCGCCGAGGCAGTAGGCGGGCAGGGCTTGCCGCAGCTGCTGGACGCGGCCTTGCAAGAAATGCTCTATGCCAGCAACCACGCCTGGGCCATGTACACCGGTATCGCCCACGGCGCCTACCTGTGCCTCAAGACCCACGCCGCACCCTGGTTGCAGGCGCGCTACTTGCCGCAGATCGTCAGCGGCCAGGCCTTGCCCACCATGTGCCTGACCGAGCCCCAGGCCGGCAGCGACGTCGGTTTGCTGCGTTGTCGCGCCGAGCCCCAGGCGGATGGCAGTTACCGCCTGAATGGCAGCAAGCTGTTTATTTCTGGCGGCGAGCATGACTTCACGCCCGATATCCTGCACCTGGTGTTGGCGCGCCTGCCGGATGCGCCGCCGGGCAGTCGCGGGATTTCACTGTTCCTGGTGCCCAAGCGGTTGGACGACGGCCAGGCCAATGGCGTGCGTTGCGACGGCCTTGAACACAAGATGGGCATCAAGGGCAGCGCCACTTGTTCCCTGGTGTTCGAGGGCGCGCAGGGCTGGCTGATCGGTGATGCCAACCGCGGCCTGGCGGCGATGTTTGTGATGATGAATTCGGCGCGCCTGCACGTGGGCCTGCAAGGCCTGGGACATGCCGAAGCGGCGTGGCAGAACGCCCGGCAGTACGCCACTGAGCGCGTGCAGATGCGCGCACCGTCCAGGCCAGAAGAAGTGGCAGCCCAGGCGGCCGACCCGATCCGTTATCACCCGGCCATGCGCCGCGTGTTGCTGGAGCTGCGCACCACCAGCGAGGGCATGCGCGCCATTGGGTATTGGGCGGCGCACCTGCTGGATCAGGCCGACCCATTGGCGCAGTTGCTGACCCCGGTCATCAAGGCGTTTTTCACCGAGCAGGGTTTTCGCCAGGCCAGCAATGCCTTGCAGGTCTTTGGCGGTTACGGCTACGTCGCCGAGTTCGCCATTGAGCAAACCCTGCGCGACAGCCGTATCGCGATGATCTACGAGGGCAGCAATGAGATCCAGGCCAATGACCTGTTGCTGCGCAAGGTGCTGGGGGATGAAGGTCGCTCGTTCGGCCTGCTGCTGGACGAGTTGCGTGCCGAAGCCGCGCAGGGCAGCGAGCATGTCGAATGCGCGGCGTTCTGCCTGGCACTGGGCAGCCTGAGCGACGCTTTGGATGCGGTGGTGAGTGCCATCCGTGAGCATGCCCAGGAAGACAGCGAATACCCTTATCGCGCCGCGCCGGACTTCCTCCAGCTGTGTGGCGTTGCGCTGCTGGCGTTTGCCTGGGCGCGGGCCGCACGGGTGTCCAGGGCATTGCCCGAAGGAGATCCGGTGCGCGGCGCCAAGCTGCAAAGCGCCGGGTTCTTTTTTGATTACCTGCCATCGCGGCTGGCTCAGCACCTGGGCGCGATAGACGGCGCGCGGGCCGCGCTGGCGTTCGTCTGACGGCGGCAGGCGCTTGCGGTACTATGGCGGCCCACGAGTTCTGGAAGTTGCCTGGATGAGCAAGCCCGGTCAATTGGTGCTGGTTGCACTGCGCAAGATGATCGCCAGCGGGGAGTTGGCCGCAGGCGAGCGCCTGATGGAGATCCCCACGGCGCAACGTTTCGATGTGTCGCGCATGCCGGTGCGCATGGCGTTCCGCACCCTTGAACAGGAAGGGCTGCTGGTGCCGTTTGGCGGGCGCGGGTATCAGGTGCGCTCGGTCAGCCCCAGCGACATCGCCGGCGCGGTTGAAGTGCGCGGCGTGCTCGAAGGCCTGGCTGCACGTCAAACCGCCGAGCTGGGATTATCCAGCGAGGCACGCGCCGCGCTGGAGCGCTGCCTGGTCGAGGGCGATCAACTGTTCGAAAAAGGCTATGTGACCGAGGACGATCTTGAGGTCTATCACGACCTGAACATGCGTTTTCACCAAGTCATTGTCGAAGGCAGCCACAACCCCGCCATTGCCGACGCCCTGGCGCGCAATGACCATCTGCCATTCGCCTCGGTGACCGCGCTGGCGGTGGACCGCGAAGACATGGTTCGCGAATACCGGCGCTTCAACTATGCCCATATGCAACACCATTCGGTCTTCGACGCGCTGGTCAACCGCCAGGGTGCGCGGGCCGAAGCCATCATGCGCGAACATGCCAACGCGACCCTGCGCTACGCCGAGATTTTCAGCTCAGCCACCGCCGACGCGCGCATGAAGGTGATCCTGCCCGCGTCGTGACGCGGTTCAGATATCCAGCACCAGCAACGGCGTTTTCGCCCGCGAGCAGCAGGGCGTGAACTGGTCATTCACGGCTTGCTCCTGCTCGGTGAGAAACAGGTCGCGGTGCTCCGGTATGCCTTCCAGCACGCGGGTCAGGCAGGTGCCACAAATCCCTTGTTCGCAGGACACGGCAATCTCGATGCCGTGGCTTTCCAGGACCTGCACCACGCTTTTGTCGGCGGGTATCTCGAAGACCTGGCCACTGCTGGCGACCTTCACCGAAAAACACCCGTCAGCGCTGCTGTCCACCGGCGCCGCCGAGAAGTATTCACGGTGCAGGCAGTCTTCCTGCCAGCCCTGGGCGCGGGCACTGTCGAGGATATGCTGCATAAAGCCGCCGGGGCCGCAGACGTACAGGTGCACAGTGGCCTCGGGGGCCGCCAATACCTGGGCGGCATCGAGCGCCGTGTCAGGCTGCTCGTCAAAATGCAAGAACACCCGCTCGGCAAACGGCGACGCCTTGAGGCGCTGGACAAACGCCGCACGCTCACTGGCGCGGGCGCAGTAATGCAGTTCGAAATCGGCGCCTGTATGGGCCAGCCGCTCGGCCATGCACAGGATCGGGGTGATGCCGATGCCACCGGCAAACAGCAGGCTGCGCCGGGCGTCGTGGGCCAGAGGGAACAGGTTGCGCGGTTCGCTGATGGTCAGGCGGCTGCCTTCGTGGATCTGTTGATGCAGGCTGAGTGAACCGCCCCTGGAGGCAGGATCGTTGAGCACGCCGATCAGGTAGCGATGACGTTCCTCAGGGTGATTGCACAGGGAATATTGGCGGATCAGCCCATCCGGCAGGTGCACATCGATGTGCGCGCCGGCACTGAAAGGGGGCAGCGGCGCGCCGTCGACGCGGGCCAGTTCGTAGCTGCAGATGTCCTGGGCTTCAGTGCGCCGGGACGTCACCACGACCTCGATCATGTTGGCTCTCCGGCGCGTTCGCGAGCGATCAGTCGCTCCAGGATCTTGCGCGACTGCACACCGCCGGCGTCGATATTCAGCTTGAGCAGGTTGCGCGTCGGGTGGGCCAGCAGGTTCTGTTGCTGGCGTTCGAGCATCTCCAGGTCTTCGCTGAAAATCTTGCCCTGGCCTTCGCGGATGCTCGCGGTCAGCGCCTCATCCTTGGGGTTGAAGTTGCGCGCCATGCCCCAGAAGTACCAGATCGAGGTGTCGGTTTGCGGGGTGATGAAGTCCACCACGATGCTCGCGGCCTTGTGCTCGGGCGCGGCGTCGTAGCCGCCCTTGCCGGCATGGGCCACGCCGACTTCGATCAGCACGTGGCTGGGTGGGGTGAAGCGGCAGATCTGCCAGCGGTCCACCGGCACATCATCGGCCAGGTTGTTGCCGCGCAGGGCCATGCGCCAGAACGGCGGAGCCATGATGTTTTCCATGTGCCGGGCGGTCACCACTTCGTCACCGTTCACCGTGGTCACGGGCGGCGCCTCGTCGATTTCCTTCTGGCCGATGCTGGAAGCATGCACGTAGGTTTCGTGGGTCAGGTCCATCAGGTTGTCGATCATCAAGCGGTAGTCACACTGGATATCAAACAAGCCGCCGCCGTAGGCCCACTGGTCACTCTCGGCCCATTCCAGATGATGGATCAGTGCGGGGTCGGCCTGGGCCTGATCGCCAGGCCAGACCCAGATGAAGCCGTAGCGTTCCACCACGGCAAAGGTCTTGTTGCAGGGAAAGCCACGCACCCGCTGGCCGGGCATGTCGACGGTCTTGCCGTCGCCGCCCATCACCAGCCCGTGGTAACCGCAGACCAGGTTGCCGTTTTCGACATAGCCCAGCGAAAGCGGCGCGCCACGGTGGGGGCAGAAGTCCTCGACCGCGACCACGGCGCCTTCCTGACCACGATAAAACACCATCTTTTCGCCACAGATCTGTCGACCCAGGGGTTTGTGCGCAATTTCATCGGGGGTGCAGGCGACATACCACGTGTTCTTGGGGTACATGGTGACTCTCCAGGCTGAGCGTTATTTTTATTTAATGGATCCATTAAATTGTTCGCTGGTTGAAGAGTCAAGGCGTATCCGCTGTTTTGTTGGGCGATTATCGGTCGTTTTATTTGTTTGTGGATCCAGTAATTCGCGTTCAACGTTCGAGGCGCCGCGAGCGCCGGCTATCCGTTTTCGGCACAAATACGCCGCACAGCTTGAACGCGGAATGGAACTTGCGTGATTCCCGACCGTAAACCGTGAAACCGAGAAAGGTGGGGTCAATGAATAATAAAAATGGGCAGATGCCTGTGCCCGTACCGGGTGTCGGATCGGCATTACCTCTCCAGCGTTTCCTGACCCGTGACATCGATGAACATGCGCGCAACCTGGGGGGTTGGCACGTCAGCTACGACCAAGTCTCGCCGGGAGCCTTTGAAGGCGAACTGATCGAGTTCCGCTCGGGCTGGATGCAACTGGTGCGCGACCGCTCTAATCAGGCCTTGATCAAGAGCGGTGCGGCCTGGAACGGTGCGATCACCTTCAGCATTCCCTTGAGTGCCCACGGCCCGGTGTATTGCTCGGGGCATCCGATTTATGAGTCCAGCCTGTTGGTTGCCCGTGGCGATAATCTTCCTGAACTGCACACGCCCCAGCACCTGGATCTGCTCAGCGTGGCGATTGAAGAGCAGGCGCTGGAGCATGTCTTGCAACGCCAGGGCAGCCATTTTCGAATTACCGATCTTCCCAAGTGTTACCGCTTGGGCCAGTCGTCTGTGCAAGGTGAACTCGCGGCGTGGTTCGACGACCTGTCGGGCAGTGACCAGCGGCGTGAGGCGTTGCTGGGTCACGACTCGATCCGCCGTGGCCTGCGCGATGCGGTCATGCTGCACTTGCTCGAATTGATTGCGCCGGACGAGGCGCCGACGCTCACCCCCACGGCCCGCAAACGGATGGTTGATCGTGCTCGCGAATATGCCCTGAGTCACCTCGACGAGCCGTTGTCGATCCTCGACCTGTGCAACCACATCGGTGCCAGCCGGCGCAAACTCCAATACTGTTTCCAGGAAACCCTGGGGATCAATCCGGTGGCGTATTTGCGTGCGCTGCGCCTCAATGCAGTGCGTCGCGAACTGCGAATGAGCACGCAATCCCAGGGCGTCCAGGACGTGGCCGCACGCTGGGGTTTCTGGCATTTGAGCCGGTTCTCCGGTGATTACCGCGCCATGTTTGGCGAAAGCCCGTCACAGACCCTGCGTCGCACGCAACTCTGCTGAAAACGGATAACCCGCCCACTGCGCTGCTGCCTAGGATGACCCACACCACTTGATGGGAGGGGCATTCGATGAGCAATAACAATAACGCACGCACCGCAGGCAAGATGCTGTTCACCCTGGGGCTGCTCGGCTGCTGCGCCGGCGTGCAGGCCACCGAGAACGGCGCGCCGACTACGGCGGTCGGGGTGTATGACTTTGGCGCGGGGATGATGCCGCCCGCCACGCCGTTCGGCACCCTGGGCCTGCGCACGGCGTTCTACTCGGCCAATGTGCAGAAAGACCGCAACGGCCGTTCTGTCGACAACCATTTCTCGCTGGACGTCTTGTCGATTGGCGTCGCCTACATGCGCATGACCGATCACACCATCCTGGGTGCCAATTATGGGTTTGGCGTGGTGGTGCCGTTTTTCAAGATGGACGCTTCGGTCAAGGTGCCGACGCCGATGGGGCCCTTGAGCCTGGAAGCCGACCCGTTTCGCTTGGCTGATGTGCAATTCTTGCCGGTGATCCTGCAATGGAACCTCTCGCCGAATCTGTTCATCAACACGCAATTGCAGATCCAGGCGCCGACCGGTGACTACGACAAGAACCGGCTGATTTCGCCCGGTCTCAATCACTGGACGTTCTCGCCGATCGTCAACGCCACCTACCTCAGCGACAGTGGCTTCGAGGTTTCCTCAAGCTTTGAAGTCGACGTCAACACGCGCAACCCTGCAACCGATTACAAAAACGGTGTCGAGTACCGCCACGAGTTTGCCGTGGGCCAGCATCTCGGGCCGTGGACGGTGGGGGTGGGTGGTTACTACTACCGCCAGTTCAGCGATGACGATGCGCCAGGGCTGCAATCGGGCAACCGGGCGCGGGTGCTGGCGGTCGGGCCGGCGGTGAGTTACTTCTCGCCGGGCCTGCCTCCGATCTGGCTGCATGCCTACAAGGAAACCGACGCGCGCAACCGTGCCGAGGGTTACACCGTGGCGCTGCGTATTTCTCAGAGTTTCTAAGGGGCTGGTCATGAATCCATCACGTTCTGAGTGTGCAGCACCCCGGCAGGCCAGCGGTCGCCGCGAAGGGCTGGTGCTGATGCTCGGCAGCAGCCTGACCGTCATGGGCGCGGTCATGGTTGCGCCGATCCTGCCCAAGCTGGGGGCGACGTTTGGCCCACTGGAACCCCGCGCCGACGTGCTGGTGCCGCTGGCGGTCACCGGCCCGGCGCTGGCGATTGCGCTGTGCGCGCCGTTGGCCGGGTGGCTGGCCGACCGGGTCGGGCGCAAGGCATTGCTGGTCATTGCGACCTTGTTGTATGCCGTGCTCGGCGCCTTGCCGGCACTGCTGGACAACTTGCAGGCCATCGTCGGTGTGCGCCTGTTGTTCGGCTGCGCCGAAGCGGCGGTGATGACCTGTTGCGCCACCTTGATTGCCGACTATTGGCACGGTGAGGAACGGCTGCGCTACATCAACCGGCAAGTGGTGACCATCGGCCTGGTGGGCTCGCTGTTCTTCGTGCTGGGTGGCGCGCTGGGCGAGCATTCCTGGCGCCTGCCGTTCCTGTTGTACCTGCTGCCATTGCTGCTGGTGCCGTTGATGATGAAGGTGCTGTGGGAGCCTCAAACCCGCCAGCAGTCTGTCGACGTGCCGGAGGAGGGCAGGGTTGCCGTGGTGCCCCTGGTGCTCGGTTACCTGTTGATTCTCAGCGGTATGGTCCTGAGTTTTATCGTGCCGATCCAGGCGCCGATTCTGCTGGTCGGCCTGGGCGTGACGTCGAGCACGCTGATCGGGCTGTCGGCGGGGTTGGGCCTGCTGGCGACCCTGGGCGGCTCGCTGGCCTGGCCACTGTTGCGTCGACGCATCGGGATCGCCGGTTGCAACGCGCTGTTGCTGACCTTGCTGGGGTCAGGGCTGTGGCTGCTGATGCGCGGGCAAAGCTACAACGCGGTGCTGGTGGCGGTGTTGATTCACGGCCTGGGCGCCGGGCTGCTGGTGCCCAACGTAATGGCGCCGGTGATGAATGCCCTGAGCGCCCGGACACGTGGACGCGGCCTGGGCGGGTTCACGTCTTGCCTGTATTTCGGCCAATTTGTCAGCCCGTTGGTGGTGGCGCTGCTGAGTGTCTACTCCGGCGACCTGCGCGCCTCCATCCAGTGGCTGGCACTGGCCAGTTTTGCCGCGGCATCGGTCTGGGCACTGGCAGGCTTTTATGCGCGACGCAAAGCGGTCCCCGGTGCCATCGGGCCAAGTCATTCGTAATCAAGAGGAGAGGAACATGCACATCCAGAATTTGTTGGACACCGAAGACGCCACCGGGCTGGCGGAGTGGGTCCGCCGTGGTGAGGTGCAACCCGGCGAGCTGCTTGAAGCCGTGATTGATCGTATTGAGCGGGTGGAGCCGCAGCTCAACGCGGTGGCCGAGCGTCTGTACGATTCTGCGCGGGAAGCTTCACGCACTGCGCAGCCCGGCCAAGGCGTGTTCGCTGGCGTGCCGACCTTGATCAAGGACCTGTTTTCGCCGGTCAACGGCGCGGCGATGACCAATGGTTCCGTGGCGCTGGGCGGGTTCCGCGCCGACTTTGAAGGGGAAATCGTGACGCGTTTGCGCCGGGCCGGTTGTGTGATCGCCGGGACCAGTACTTCGCCCGAATTCGGTACGTCGTATTCCACCGAATCCACCCGCTTCGGCGCCACGCGCAACCCCTGGAACACCGGCCACAGCGCAGGCGGTTCCAGCGGTGGCGCGGCCGCGCTGGTGGCGGCACGTGTGGTCCCGTTCGCCCACGGCAACGATGGCGGCGGTTCCTTGCGTGTACCGGCGTCCTGCTGTGGGGTGTTCGGCCTCAAGCCGAGTCGCGGATTATTGCCGTCAGGGCCGATGGTCGGCGAAGGCTGGGCCGGCATGGGCACGCCCCATGGGATCACCCTGTCGGTGCGTGACAGCGCCGCCTTGCTGGATGCAACGGCCGGGATCGACCTCGGTGCGCCCTATGCGGCACCGGTGCAGGCGCAGCCCTATGTCTTGGCGTTGCAACGTGACCCGCGACCGCTGCGCATCGCGCTGGTGGAGCAGCTCGGACCTTGGCCGACCTCCAGCGAAGCGCTGGCATCGGTGCAGGAGGCGGCCAGGCTGTGCCAATCCCTGGGCCATCGGGTTGAACCGGTGAAATTGCCGGTGGCACTGCCGGAATTTCTCGATCAGGTCTTCACCATCATCGGCGCCAGTACACGTCACTATCTCGACGTGCTGGGCCAGATGCGCGGCGTTGCGGTGCAGCCCGAGGAGCTTGAAGCGCGCACCCGGATCATCTTGCGCAGCAAGGGCGATGTCAGCGGTGCCGAATATGCCGGTGCCGTGGAGTGGATACACGCGCTGGGACGGCAGTTGGCGGTGTTCATGCAGGATTACGACGTGATCCTCACGCCGACCCTGGCCCGCGCGCCGGCACCGATTGGTGAGTTGGATCTGCAGGACGACCGCCTGAGCCTCGATGAACTGATCGAGCGGTTCCACAGCTACTCGCCCTTCACCGCGTTGTTCAATGCCAGCGGGCAACCGGCAATGTCCGTGCCGTTGTATTGGAGCGCCGCCGGCCTGCCGATGGGCGCCCACTTCGCCGGGCGTTTTGGTGAGGAAGCCACGCTCTTTGCCCTGGCCGCGCAGTTGGAACGTGCCCAGCCCTGGCGCGGGCGGATACCGCCGGTCAATGCCTGCGGCGTGCCTGCTTTGGCGGCGTACTCAACACGCAGCTGAGGTTACTGGAGTGGCCCCACGACGAGCCGGTAGCGTTCCTCGCCCTGCAATGTCCTGCGAGTCAGGTTGATCTCCAGGCCGATGGGATCTTCCTTGCGGTTGCCGGCGAGTTGGCGCCAGCCTTGGCCCGGCTCCCAGATACGCACTTGCAGGTCGCTGACGGAGGACAGCACCGCTACCGCTTTTTTCGGCGCCGGCAACGGGTATCGATCCCTGGTCACGGAGGTGGCGCGGTACAGCGTGTCACCGTCCAACCACCAGCGCACGCGCTGCAAACCGATCTCGGGTGACGCTGCGCTGCGGATGATGTTCAACTGGAAGTCCTGATTGTCGGCGCTGCGAAGGCTGATGGCGGCGGTGCCTTCGGGCTGCTCGTCAGGGGTCAGGGCTGGGGTTCTCAGTTCCACGCTGGCGCGCAGGGCCAGGTCGCGGTCCAACTGGTTCAAGGTGCGTAACAGCGCCTCGGTCTGTTCGGTGCTGGCCTGCAGATGGCTGTCGGCACGGCTCACGCTGTCGAGGCCGCGCCAGGCAATCAGGCTGACAATGGCCATCAGCATGATCGCCACCATCACTTCGATCAGGGTGAAGCCGCGCTGGTCGGTTTTCATGGTTCACTCGCCACCCGTAGTTGGCCGGTGGCCGTGCGTTGCACGGTGAGGCGGTGCTGGCCGTCCGAGAGTTGCAACTGCAAGGGCGTGGCGAACCATTCGGCGTTCAGCACCACCGGTTGTCTGGGCATGACACGTACCGTCATGGACGGTGTTTCCCAGGGGCGAGGACGCAGTTGCGGGTCGTTCATGAAGTGATCCAGGCCTGGGCCGGTGTCGTTGCGACGGCTCAAACGAAAGCCCTTGGCGTCTGCGCGCCAGGTGATGGGACGGCCATCGGCGCGGGCTTCGGCCTGGGCGATTTGCAGGGTCTGGACCAGGCGGTTGGCGTCCTTGCGCAGCATCTGCAACGGGTCGGGTTTGATGCTCAGGCTGATCGCCGCGCTGGCAATGCCGACGATCACCAGCACCACCATCAGTTCGATCAGGGTGAAGCCGTGTTGGTTGTGCTTGGTCATCACGCAACGCTCCTTCGTTGTGACGCTCTCCTGTAGACTGCCCGGCTGGACAACAAGGAGGTTGTATCTTGGTTGCTTTCTTTGCTTTATCGGCGCCGCGCCTGTTGCAGGCCGTGGCGTTGGTCACGGCGCTCGCCGGTGTGCTGGTCTGGTCTTCGGTGTTGCTGACACCGGCCGAGTCCCAGGTGCCGCAGGTCACGCCACAGGTGTTGGCCGCACGCCCTGATACGTCGGCATTGCAGTGGTTTTCCAGCCAGCCGGCGGCGGTGGATATCAAGGTCTCCGGGTTGATGGCCGGGGCGCGGGGTGCGGTCGCTATTCTGAGCCTGAACGATGGCCCACCGCGCAGTTTTCTGGTGGGTGAGTCGTTGGCCCAAGGTGTGCGCCTGGCCGCGATCGAAGGCGATGCCGTGGTGATCGAGCGTGGTGCGCAGCCCCAGCGCATCAAGGTCAGCACGTTGCCGGACGCGCTGGTGCTGCCGCGATTGACCCAACCCTGAGCAGGCTCATTCGTGTGTGCCTGATGGTGGGTTGAGCAGCGTTTCCAGGCGCGCCAACGGCGGTGCCTCGCCCTTGCGCTGCGACACCAGCACGGTGACGCGCATCAGGCGTCCTTCGGCGCTGGGAGTGATGCGTTGTTCGCAGCGCAACTGCAACGCTCCCTGGTCACACTCGAACGCCTTGCGTCCGGTGGGCAGTCGCGCCTCCAGGCGCAGTTCGGCGAGCCTGCTCTGTGCCGACAGCAGCGCCATCGAACGGTCGCGCAGCAACCCATTGCTTTGGGTCATCAAGCCCGCCACGCGCACCGCCGCCGCCATCGCCACGGCAATGATCGCCAAGGCGACGAGCACCTCGATCAACGTAAAACCTTGCTCCTTGCGCGACAGCTCCATGGGTCACTCGTGGTGTAAAAACACGCCGCAGAATAGCACTCGCGGAGCCGTCGGCAGTGGCCAATTATTTTTGCTATCCAGATAGTTAGTTTTGTTACACTGCGCGCCGAATTAGGATCAAGCCAAGGATGGTGGATATGGATTTCGCACGCAGCAAGGGTGGGCCTCGCGCCCGCCGCGCCCAGCAAGGTTTCACCTTGATCGAGATCATGGTGGTGGTGGTCATCCTCGGCATTCTGGCCGCGATTGTCGTGCCTAAAGTGCTTGACCGCCCAGACCAGGCCAGGGCGATTGCGGCGAAGCAAGATGTCGCTGGCCTGATGCAGGCACTCAAGCTGTATCGCCTCGACCACGGCACCTATCCCAGCATGAACCAGGGCCTCAAGGTGCTGGTCGAGCGCCCCGCAGATGCCAAAAATACCAACTGGCGCTCCTATCTGGAGCGCCTGCCCAACGACCCGTGGGGCCGTCCTTACCATTACCTGAATCCTGGCGCGAACGGCGAAGTCGATATCTTCTCCCTCGGCGCCGATGGCCAGCCTGACGGCGACGGTGTGAATGCCGATATCGGATCCTGGCAGCTCTAAGCGCCGCCATGAAACCGCCGTCGCCCACCGTGGCGAAACAGCGTGGCATGGCGATTATCAGCGCTTTGCTGATCACGGCCGTGGTTGCGGTGATCGCCGCTGGCATGCTCACACGCCAGAGTGTGTTTACCCGTTCACTTGAGGCCGAGCAGGCCCGTGTGCAGGGCAGCGCCTTGCTGCTCGGTGGCCTGGAAGTCAGCCGGCAATTGCTCCGGGACGCCCGCGCGCAGGATGTGCTGACCCGGCTCGACCAGCCCTGGGCGCGCCCGATCCGTACCGCGCAGGACGGCGAATTCGAAGGCCGTCTTGAAGACCTGCAAGGCAAGTTCAATCTGCGCAATTTGGTCGTCCGCGAGCAGGTGGATCTCGGGCAGATGCGCAGTTTCGAGCGGCTGTGCGCAATGATCGGTGTAGATGCGCGTCTGGCCCAGCGCATCAGCCAACGTGTCATCGCGGGCTACCCACGCAAGCCGGTTGCGTCGGCATCAGGCCTGCCGGGGCCAGCGTTACCCGCCACCCAGCCGATGCTGCGCAGCCTTGACCAATTGCGCGGTATCGAAGGCCTCGACGAGCCGCTGTTGGCCCGGTTGGAGCAATACTTCAGCATTATTCCGGTGACTACCTGGGTCAACAGCAACACGGCCAGTGCCGAGGTCCTCGCGGCCGTCGTGCCGGGGTTGTCCCTGGCCCAGGCCAGCCAGTTGGTGGCGGGGCGCGACAGAGGCCAGTGGTTTATCAATCGCGGCGATTTCGTCAACCGCGTGCAATTGCCCAAACTCAACGTGGATGAACTTGATGTGGGGATCACCAGTGAGTGGTTCCTGCTCCACGGGCAGGCCCGTCGCAACCAGCGCCGTGTTCAGTTGGACGCGCTGCTGTATCGCCCGGAAGACGCGATGCCGAGGGTCATCTGGTCGAGGCTCGGCGTATGACGCGCCTGCGCATTGCCTTGCCGCCATTGGATGGCTTGACGTCACACAGCGAGCTTGAGTTCGCGCAACTGGACCGCAACGGCAGCATCCGCCACATCGCCAGCAGCACCCTGGAACGCTTGGGGCAAACCTTCAAGGCTCACAGCGTCGAGTGTTTCCTTCACCCCACCGACAGCATCCTCACCCGTATTGACTTGCCACCTCTTTCTGCGGCACGCACCGCTGCGGCTGTCACCTGTGCTGCGCAGGCGCTGATTCTGGGGCGCAGCGAGCAGATGCATGTGGCACACAGTGCTCGGGACAGCGCTGGGCAGGTGCATTTGGGCTGGCTGCCCAAGGCCGCCCTGGATCGGGTCGGCCAGTTGCTCGGCCTGCATCAACTGAAGCTTCGCGGCCTGTACCCAGCACCTTACCGGTTGCCTGTGCCGCCGGCAGGGCAGGTCAGTACGTGCGTGGTGGACGGCCAGTTACTGCTGCGTTTCACCCAAGCCCACGCGGCGGTGGAACCGTTGGCCGAGGACCGTCTGCAGGCGCTCGCGGCTGCCGGGGAAACGCTGCTGTGGCCCGTGGATCAGCAGTGCTGGAGCGGCGCCGCGCCAGGTTGGAGTTTGCACGCAGGCATCGGCAAGGGCGCTGCACCGGCAGCCGGCTGGGGCAGGGCAGCGGCTTGTTGTGCGCTGGCCGTCGGCGTCTGGGTCGCCGGGCTGAACCTTTACGCCGCCCGTGAAATCGCCCAGGGGCAACAGCTCAAACAGCAGATGAACCAGCGCATGAAGCAAGCATTTCCAGAGCTGCCGGTGATCCTCAATCCCCTGCAACAGGCCCGTCAGCAATTGGCGGCCCGGCAAGGGGGCGGGGCAGCGCAGGTCCAGCATGATTTTGCGTACCTGGTAAAACACGCCGCCAGTGCGTTGCCGTCCATGGTCGGCAGCGTGCAGGCGTTGACGTTCAGCCAGCGCCAGTTACAGGTGCAGATGACGGCCGAGGCGCCTCCCGTTGCAGACAGCACGGTGCACGCCGCATTGAGCCCGGTGGGACTCTCCGCCAGCCGCGAGGGACGCGTATGGACGCTCACCGCGCTGGCCGAGCCCGCTGAGCCTGATGCCAGCCAGGAAGACAGCGATGAATAGCCAGAGGCTGGTGGCGTTGCGAGGGCGTTGGAACGCATTGGCCCCCCGCGAAAAAATCATGCTCAGTGGCGCGACGGTGTTTCTCGCCAGCCTACTGGTCTGGGTCTCATTGATCCAACCCCCCCTCAGGCAGCTCGACTACTGGCAGGTCGAAACCCCGAAATTGCGTTCCCAGAGTCAGGCGCTGGAACTGTTGCTGCGCGAGGTAGCCCCGCCTGCCGGGCTGAACCGTGCGCACGCCTTGGCGCAATCCCTGGATAGCGGCGGATTGGCTGGGCACTACCGCTTGCAGGCCCAGGATGGGGGCTGGCAACTGACACTGGACGCTGCGCCCGCCGATGCGGTGATCGGCTGGTTATTGAGTTACCCAAACCAATTTTCCCTGGACGTGGTCGAGGCGTATTTGCAGCGTGCAGGCGAAGCCACGCCCGACAACACGGCAGGCACTCTCTCAGGAACCGTCCGCATGGATCAGATGCAGGTCGCTAAGGAAGCTTCATGAAGTGGTCAGGTTCCCATTATGTAAGGACGGCGGCGCCGTTTATGTTGCTGGCGTTGGGTGCCTGCAGCGTGCATCCCAGCGTTGATTCGCCGTTGGACAGTGAACTCGGCGTGCCCCTGGCCATCACCCAGCGCAGCGGTGACGCGCTCGTGGACAGGCAACGTGCGCAGGTGCAAATCGAACGGCAGGTGCGGCCGCTGCACAAGGTCGCCAGCCCTGCGCGCAGCAGCGGCGCGGGTCGTAACGGCACGGTATCGAGCACACCGTTGGGTGCTCAGCCGGTCACGCTGAATTTCGTCGAGGCCGACATTCAGGCCGTGGTGCGGGCATTGTCCCGCGCCACCGGGCAGCAGTTCCTGGTGGACCCACGTGTGAAGGGCAGCCTTACGCTGGTTTCCGAAGGGCAGGTGCCGGCGCATCAGGCTTACGACATGCTGCTGGCGGCGCTGCGCATGCAGGGGTTCAGCGTGGTGGACGTGGGGGGCGTCGCGCAAGTGGTGCCCGAAGCTGATGCCAAGCTACTGGGCGGGCCGATCTACAGTGCCGACAAACCTGGCGGCAATGGCATGCTCACGCGCACGTTCCGCCTGCACTACGAAAACGCGGTGAACCTGATCCCGGTGCTGCGCCCGATTGTGTCGCCGAACAACCCGATCAACGCCTATCCGGGCAACAACACCATCGTGGTCACCGACTACGCCGAGAACCTCACGCGGGTGGCGCAGTTGATCGAAGGCATCGACACCCCGAGTGCTATCGATACCGATGTGGTGCAGGTTCAGAACGGCATCGCCGTGGACATCGCCGAGATGGTTGCGCAACTGCTGGAGCAGGCCGGCGGCGACCCGACGCAGAAAATCACGGTGGTGGGCGATCCCCGCTCCAACGCCATCGTGATCCGCGCCGGCAGCCCCGAGCGGACCGAGCTGGCACGCAATCTGATCTATAAGCTCGATAACGCCCAGGCCAACCCGAGTAATTTTCATGTGGTGTACCTGCGCAATGCCCAGGCGGCAAAACTGGCGCAGACCCTGCGCGGTTTGCTGACCGGCGAGAGCGACAGCGGCAGTGGTGATAATGCGCGGTCGGTACTCAGCACGATGGGCGCCAGTACCACGGGCAGCCAGACCGGGCAGAGCAGCAGCCAAAGTACCACCAGCACCAGTGAATCGGCGCAGACAACCAGCAACTCGACCAGCCAGGCCGGTGCGCAACAGAGCGAGCAAAACGTTGCGTTCAGTGCCGGTGGCGTTACCCTCCAGGCTGACTCGACCACCAACACCCTGCTGATTTCCGCCCCGGAACCTTTGTATCGCAACCTGCGCGAAGTCATCGACATGCTCGACCAGCGCCGCGCTCAGGTGGTGATCGAAAGCCTCATCGTTGAAGTGGGTGAGGACGACGCCAATGAGTTCGGCGTGCAGTGGCAAAGCGGCGACCTGGCCGGCAAAGGCGTGATCGGCGGCGCCAACCTGGGCGGCACGGGGTTTAACCTCAATGGCAAGACCAGCGTTGACGTGCTGCCCGGCGGGCTCAGCCTGGGCTTTATCAATGGCACGGTGGATGTGCCCGGCATTGGCAAGGTCATGGACCTCAAGGTGTTGGCCCGGGCGCTCAAAAGCAAAGGCGGCACCAACGTGCTGTCGACGCCCAACTTGCTGACGCTGGACAACGAGGCCGCGAGTATTTTTGTGGGCCAGACCATCCCATTCGTGAGTGGCAGCTACGTGACGGGCGGCGGCGGTACCAGCAACAACCCGTTCCAGACCGTCACCCGCGAAGAGGTCGGTTTGAAGCTGAATGTGCGGCCACAGATTTCCGAGGGCGGCACGGTCAAGCTGGATATCTACCAGGAAGTCAGCAGCATCGACGAACGCGCCTCCAGCAGCGCGGCCTCGGCGGGTATCGTCACCAATAAGCGCGCTATCGACACCAGTATTCTGCTCGACGATGGGCAGATCATGGTCCTGGGTGGCTTGCTGCAGGATGGGTACAGCCAGAGCAATGAAGCGGTGCCGTGGCTGTCGAGTATTCCGGGGCTGGGGGCGTTGTTTCGCAATGAGCGGCGGGCGGTGAACAAGACCAATCTGATGGTCTTTTTGCGGCCTTACATCATCCGTGACAGTGGGGCGGGGCGGGCGATTACGTTGAATCGCTATGACTATATGCGCCGGGCTCAAGGTGGGTTGCAGCCGGAGCATAGTTGGGCGATGCCGGATGTGCAGGCGCCGCAGTTGCCTTCGGTGGAGAAGGCGATTCCGGCAGGGACACGGCGATGAGCCTGCTGTACACAGAACTAAATGTGGGAGGGGGCTTGCCCCCGATGGCGGTGGGTCAGTTAAAAATTTGCCAACTGACACTCCCTCATCGGGGGCAAGCCCCCTCCCACATTTTGACCGCATTTTACTGGGGGAGGCTGGTATGAGCCTTCTGCCCTACGCCTGGGCCAAATCCCAGCGCATCCTTCTGCGGCCCGGCGACGAAGGCATGCTGCTCACCGTCTGCCCTTCAACCCCCGGCTGGTCCATCAGTGAAGTCCAGCGCCAGTTTGGCGAGTCGCCGATTGAGCAGGTACGCGACGACGAACTCGACGGCCTGCTCGCCAGCGCTTATGCCGACACGGGCAGCGCCGCCGCTGTGGTCGGTGCTGCCGAGAACGAGGTGGACCTCGACCGCCTGATGCAGGACATACCCGAAATCACCGATCTGCTCGACACCCAGGACGGTGCGCCGGTGATCCGCATGATCAATGCCTTGCTCACCCAGGCCGCCCGAGATGAGGCGAGTGATATCCACATCGAACCCTACGAAACCCATTCCGTGGTGCGCTATCGCGTCGACGGCACGCTGCGCGATGTGGTGTCGCCGCGCAAAGCGCTGCACGGTGCGTTGGTGTCGCGGATCAAGATCATGGCCCAGCTCGATATCGCCGAAAAACGCCTGCCCCAGGATGGGCGTATCGCCTTGCGGGTGGCCGGGCGGCCGATTGATATTCGGGTGTCGACGGTGCCCACCGGGCATGGCGAGCGGGTGGTGATGCGCCTGCTCGACAAGCAGGCCGGGCGTTTGCAGTTGGAAACCCTGGGCATGCAAGCGCAGTTGCTGGCGCGCCTCGATACGTTGATCCGCCAGCCCCACGGCATCGTGCTGGTCACCGGGCCCACCGGCAGCGGCAAGACCACCAGCCTCTACGCGGCGTTGGCGCGGCTGGATGCGAGCACCAGCAATATCCTCACCGTGGAAGACCCGGTGGAGTACGACTTGCCGGGCATCAGCCAAATCCAGGTCAACGCCAAGATCGACATGACCTTCGGCCTGGCGCTGCGGGCGATCCTGCGCCAGGACCCGGACATCATCATGATCGGCGAAATCCGCGACCTGGAAACCGCGCAGATCGCCGTGCAGGCCTCGCTTACCGGGCACTTGGTGCTGGCCACCTTGCACACCAACGACGCGGTGTCGGCGGTCAATCGCTTGATCGACATGGGCGTCGAGCCGTTCTTGCTGGCGTCGTCAATGCTCGGCGTTCTGGCGCAGCGCCTGGTACGCCGGCTATGTCCGCACTGCAAGGAAGAAGATTCCGCCAGTCCAGGCACCTGGCGCCCGCTGGGGTGTGTTGCATGTAATCACACGGGTTACAGCGGCCGCACCGGCATTCATGAGTTGTTCTGCATCGACGATGACATTCGCACGCTGATCCATCAGGGCGCCGGCGAACAGGCGCTTAAAGCCGCAGCGCGCAACGCCGGCATGTTCAGCATGCGTGAGGACGGCGAGCGTTGGGTCAGCAGTGGCGTGACCGCGCCTGAAGAAGTGCTGCGCGTGACACGGGACGCCTGATGAACCGCTACCGTTTTGAGGCCGCTGACGCCACGGGCAAGGTTGAGACCGGGCACCTGGAGGCCGACAGCCAGCGCGAGGCATTCAGCCTTTTGCACCGGCGCGGTTTGACCGCTTTGCAAGTACAGCTTGAGAACAGTGAGCCTGGGCGCGGGGGGATGTTCAGCGCCAAGCTTTCCGACAACGACCTGGCCTGGGCCACCCGACAGTTGGCCAGCCTGCTCAGCGCCAGCCTGCCGTTGGAGGCAGCGTTGAGTGCCACGGTGGAACAGGCCGAGCGCAAGCACATCGTCCAGGCCCTGACTGCGGTGCGTGCCGATGTGCGCGGTGGCATGCGTCTGGCCGATGCCTTGGCCGCACGGCCACGGGACTTTCCAGAGATTTACCGGGCGCTGATTGCGGCCGGGGAAGAGTCCGGTGACCTCGCCCAGGTCATGGAGCGGCTGGCCGATTACATCGAAGAGCGTAACAACCTGCGCAGTAAAATCCTCACCGCGTTCATCTATCCGGGAGTCGTCGGGCTGGTGTCGATTGCTATCGTGATCTTCCTGCTCAGCTACGTGGTGCCGCAGGTGGTCAGCGCATTTTCCCAGGCGCGCCAGGACTTGCCCGGATTGACCTTGGCCATGCTCAACGCCAGTGATTTCATTCGCGGGTGGGGGTGGCTGTGTTTCAGCGCGCTGGTGGCAGGGTTATGGGGCTGGCGAGTGTACCTGCGCAACTCCGTGGCGCGTTTGCGCTGGCATCGTCGGGTATTGCGCCTGCCGTTGATCGGGCGCTTTGTGCTGGGGCTCAATACCGCGCGGTTTGCGTCGACCCTGGCGATTCTCGGCGGTGCCGGGGTGCCGTTGCTGCGTGCGTTGGAAGCTGCGCGCCAGACCCTGTCCAACGATTGCCTGAGCCAAAGTGTCAACGAAGCCACTGCCAAAGTGCGTGAAGGCGTCAGCCTGGCCACGGCGCTGGCGGTGGAGAAAGTGTTCCCGCCACTGCTGATCCACCTGATCGCCAGTGGCGAAAAAACCGGCTCGCTGCCGCCGATGCTGGATCGTGCAGCGCAAACGCTGTCCCGCGATATCGAGCGCCGGGCGATGGGCATGACCGCACTGCTTGAACCCCTGATGATCGTGGTGATGGGCGCGGTGGTGCTGGTGATCGTGCTGGCGGTGTTGTTGCCGATCATCGAGATCAACCAATTGGTGCAGTAGGCGCGCGCACAAAAAAGCCCTCGTCACCGAGGGCTTTCCTTTCACTGATGTTGCACCGTCACTTAGAGCTTACCGGCGCCGGCCTTGGCCTTGACGTCGGCGGCGACCTTGTCGGCAGCCAGCGGGGTGTAGCTGTAAGGCGGGGTCCAGCCGATGCTCGAACTCCATGAGCAGCTCAGGGCACTGCCGTTGAGGGTCGAGCCGCTGTCGCGGTAGACACTGCCACCGTAATCGCCGGCGATCTTGTCGCAACCGCTGATGCCACTGATTTCGAAGGCGTTACGCTCGGAGAAGATCTTCGAGTTCTTGCCCACGCCATGGGCGTACGAGAACGGGTAGACCTTATGGCTGGTGCTGCCCACGTGGTAGTTGTTGTACAGATGCACCTGGCCGAAACGCACGCGCGGCGCACGGGCCGAGATGTTCTCGAACAGCGTGTTGTGGATAGTGACCTTGAGCTTGCCGTCATCGGTGGTGCGTGAATCGCTGGAACCGATCAGGTTGTTCTTCTCGTGGGACTTGAACGCCGAATACGAAATGGTCACGTAGTTGGCGCCGTTCTTGACGTCCAGCGCACCGTCGTGATGCTGCTTCGGACGGCCATTGGCGCTGCCGTTCTGGTCATCGGTGCGGCGGCCATCGGTGAAGGTCACGTGATCGACCCACACGTTGTTGGCGCCTTCGATGGTCAGGCCGTCGTACTCGGAGTTCCAGTTGCCCGCGCTGCCATCGTCCTTGTCCCAGATCGGCTCAGGGTCCCAAGGGTTTTCGATGGTGATGTTGCGGATGATGACGTCGTTTTCCTTGGCATAGAAGAAACCCTCGCGGATTTCGGCATTGCTGGTGGTACCGACGATGGTGGTTTTACCGGGAATATCCAGGCGACCATGTACTTTCATATCGGCAGTCGTCGTATAAGCTTTGCCTTCGCTGATGTCGATGATGCCGGTGATTTTGATGATGCGGCCGTTGGCGCCGACCGAAGCCTTCAGTGCGGTTTTCAGTTCGGCGGCGTTTTTTGCCGTGTAGATGTTATTCGCTGCTGCACGGGAACCACCCTTGGTCCCGCCGTTCTGAGTGGCCCAGCCAGTCGTGGCCGAATCCAGCCAAATGTCCGCTGCGTGGGCTGGAACGCTGGAAAACAGCAGGGCGCCGACAACAGCGCTGGCCAGTTTGCAGGCAGTGAAAGTTGAGGGTTTTGTCATGAGTAATCAGATCCTTGATTAACTTGAGTAGTTGAACGCGCACAGGCATGCGCGTTTCTCGAGCGGACGTCCTTGCCACTGGTGCAGCGAATCGAACGTCCGCTGCATGAGAAATACTATCATGTGATTTGAATGTTGTCGTACCACTGATTGCGTAATGATGTGCTTTCTTTCGCAAATGGCGAGGTGTGGTTGGCGATGGGTCGTTTACAAGGCCCAGCCGCCTCAATGCCCCTCGTCACTCAGCGGCAAACCGGTGTCTTTTGATCCGGTACATATCACTGTCGGCATGGCTGAGCAGGGTATCGGCGTCTTCTCCGTCCGCCGGATAGATCGCCACGCCGATACTGCAGGACGGCATCTTTACCTCACCAAACTCAGCGCCCAGCGGCTCGGCCATGACCGCGAGGATCTGCGCCACCTTTGCGCCAATCGCGTCCCGCGACGGCGCATCCGCCAACAGCACGGTGAATTCATCCCCGCCCATCCGGGCCACCAGGTCGCCCTCGCGCACGCAGCGTTCCAACCGCCGGGCAATCACACACAGCACGCGGTCGCCCATGGCATGGCCATGCACGTCATTGATGCCCTTGAAGTCATTGATGTCCAGAAATAGCAGTGCCAGGGCACTGTTGTGAGACCGTGCGGCGAGCAGGGCGCCGTCCAGTCGATCATTGAACAGCGACCGGTTGGTCAGCGCCGTCAGCGGATCATGATGGGCAAGGAAGCGTAATTCTTCTTCGGCCTGGGTAAGCGCCGTCACGTCCCGTGCGACCCCGATCCGCGCGCCGACTTCCTGGGACCAGAACGCCGCCCACAGGATGTGCACGACACTGCCATCCTTGCGGATATAGCGGTTGCGAAAGTCGACATGGGGTTTGCCATTCATGACCCGGACAATCGAGGCCCGCGTACGTGCCAGGTCTTCCGGGTGCATGTACCGGGTGATCAGCGTGCCCGTCAGCTCTTCGGCACGGTAGCCGAGCAGGGCTTCGCAGGCGTCGCTCACGAAGACAATCTGGTTATCACTGTCGACGACAAACACCGTATCCAGCATCAGGTGGATCAGTTTGGGGTAGAGCGCTTGCAGGTCTACGGGCATGGGGCATCGGGCGTCCGGTTCATATCGGCCGATCATAGCCCGATCATGGAGGGACGCGGCGAGCAATTCTGCACATTTTTGATGGCCGGTGCAGTGGTCGAGGCAGGTAGAGTCAGGCCCGGACATGCTTGACTCTGTCCCATGGGACACCTTGTATGCTTTTTCCAGGCGCGCGTTGTTTGATAGCCAGAACCGTAAAGGCCGTCACAAGGAAACCGAAAAATCTCGCGGTTGGGCTCAGTAGCGAATCATCACCGATTTCAGCTCGGTGTAATCCTCAATGAATGCGCTGCCGAACTCCCGGCCTATCCCCGAGGATTTATTGCCGCCAAACGGCACCGCCGGGTCCAGCATGGTGTGCATGTTTACCCACACCGTGCCGGCTTCGATGGCGGGCACCATGCGCAGGGCCTTGCCCAGGTCATTGGTCCAGAGGCTGGCGCTCAAGCCGTAAGGCGTGTTGTTCATCAAGGCCAGCAGCTCCTCTTCAGTGTCGTAGGGGAAGAATGTGGCGATAGGGCCGAAGGTCTCCTCGTTGAGCAAGGTGTCGTTGACGGTGTTGGCGAGGATGATCGTCGGCTCGACGTAGCAGCCCGGACGGTCGATCAGGTGGCCGCCGTGAATAATGGTGTTGTTTTCGGCGCGGGCCTTGGCAAAGAACTCACCGAGTTTGAGTTGATGTTGGCGGTTGGTGACCGGACCGAATTCGGTGCGCTCATCCAGGGGCGAACCGATGTTCAGGCTGCTCAGGCGTTGGGCCAGCGTGCCCATGACGGCTTCGATCTGCGAGCGATGCACAAAGAAGCGCTCGGCGGCGGCGCAGATCTGCCCGGAATGCAGGAAACCCGCCTCTATGATGCCGTTGACGGCCTTGTCCAGATCCACATCGCGCAGGAATCCGGCCGAGTTTTTGCCGCCCAGTTCCAGGGTAGTGCGGGTCAGTCCGGCGCCCATGGCGCTCTGGCCCACGGCGATCCCGGTCGGCACCGAGCCGGTGAATGACACTTTGTTGGTGCCGGGGTGTTCGATCAGGGCTTTGCCCACCAGGCCGCCACCGGTCAGTACGTTCAGCACACCGGCAGGCAGGCCGGCGTCAATCGCCAGTTCGGCAATGCGCAGGATGGTCAACGGCGTGAACTCGCTGGGCTTGATGATGATGCTGCAACCGGTCACAAGCGCCGAGGCGAGCTTCCAGATGGCGATCATGGTCGAAAAATTCCACGGCACGATGCCGACCACCACCCCGACCGGCTCACGCAGGGTGAACGCGGTGTAGCGCTCGCCAGCGAAGGAGGGCAGCGACGGGGTGATGGTCTGGCCGCTGATTTTGGTGGCCCAGCCGGCGTAGTAACGCAAAAAATGCGCGGCCTGATCGACTTCGAATGCGCGGGAAATCTGGATGATCTTGCCCGATTGGCAGGTTTCGATCTGCGCCAGTTCTTCGCGGTGTTGCTCCAGCAGGTCGGCCAGTTTAAGCAGCACATTGCCGCGCACGGCCGGTGCCACCTGGGACCACTGCTTGAAGCCACGCCGGGCCGAATCTACAGCCGCATCGACATCGGCCGGGTCGGCGTCGGCGACCTGGGCGATGACTTGGCCGGTGGCCGGGTTGATCACGTCCAGCGTGCGGCTGGAGTGGCTTTGCACAGAGCCACCGTCGATAAACAGCGCGTGGTGTCGAGCGAGGAAGGCGTCGACCTGAGGCAGCAGTGAAATATCGCTCATGGGGTTTTCCTGATCGCGAACAAAGAAAGCCCCGAGGTTAATCCTCACGGGAGTGCCCGGCTTGACTGTGCCTGCCGAGCGCTATGTCTGTGGCTGCCAGCCCTGTGAAAAGTACAATCTTGACTCTGGAAGGTGCATGTTCGGCCAGCAAGCCGCGCTCCATACTGGCCCTGCATCCGGCGCCACGCCTCGCTTCATGGGGTTGCGCGGACATCCAATAATAAGCAGGGCCATCCATGAAAAAGCCAAACCCGCTCCTCGAAGACCTCAAGTCCGTGTTGCCAACCATCGCCGCCAATGCCTTCCAGGCCGAGCAGGACCGCAAGGTGCCTGCCGAGAACATTGCGCTGCTCAAAGGCATCGGCCTGCACCGTGCATTCCAGCCCAAGGCGTTCGGTGGCATGGAGTTGTCGCTGCCACAATTTGCCGACTGTATTGCGTTGCTCGCCGGAGCCTGCGCCAGCACGGCTTGGGCCATGAGCTTGCTGTGCACCCACAGTCATCAACTGGCCTTGTTTTCGGCCCAGTTGCAGCAGGAAGTCTGGGGCGATGACCCGAATGCCACGGCCAGCAGCAGCATCGCGCCGTTCGGGCGCACCGAGGCGGTCGAGGGCGGTGTGCTGTTCAGCGGTGAAATGGGCTGGAGCAGCGGTTGCGACCACGCTGAATGGGCGATTGTCGGTTTCCGTCGGCCCACTGCCGAGGGCACTCAGGATTACTGCTTTGCGGTGCTGCCCCGCAGCGACTATCAGATCCGCGATGACTGGTTTGCGGCGGGCATGAAAGGCAGCGGCACCAAGACCCTGATCATCGACAAGGCCTTCGTACCGGAGCATCGCATCCAGAAGGCCAAGGACATGATGGAGGGCAAGTCTGCAGGCTTCGGCTTGTACCCGGACAGCAAGGTGTTTTACTCGCCTTACCGTCCGTATTTCGCCAGCGGTTTTTCCACGGTGAGCCTGGGCGTCGCCGAGCGGATGCTGGAGGTGTTCCGCGAAAAGACCAGGACGCGGGTGCGTGCCTACACCGGCGCTGCGGTCGGTGCGGCGACTCCGGCGTTAATGCGGCTGGCCGAGTCGACGCACCAGGTCGGCGCTGCGCGGGCGTTTCTGGAAAAGACCTGGGCCGAACATGCCGAGCACAGTGAACAGCAGCGCTACCCCGATCGCGAAACCCTGGCGTTCTGGCGCACCAACCAGGCGTATGCCACCAAGATGTGCATCCAGGCGGTGGATCGCCTGTTCGAAGCCGCCGGCGGCAATGCCTGGTTCGAACACAACGAGATGCAGCGCCTGTTCCGCGATTCGCACATGACCGGCGCCCATGCCTACACCGACTACGACGTCTGCGCGCAGATCCTCGGCCGCGAGCTGATGGGCCTGGAGCCCGATCCAAGCATGATCTGAAGGTGCTTTTGAAAACAACAATCAGGGCTGCGCCTGACGCAGCCCGGGAGTCTTGCATGTCTGAATCGACCTTCGACCCACGGGCCTTTCGCCGCGCCCTGGGCAACTTCGCCACGGGCGTCACCGTGGTCACCGCCGCCGACTCTACCGGGCGCCAGGTGGGTGTTACCGCCAACAGTTTCAACTCGGTGTCTCTCGACCCGCCGCTGGTGCTGTGGAGCCTCGACAAACGCTCCAACAGCCATGAGGTGTTCGAGCAGGCCAGCCATTTTGCGGTCAACGTGCTGGCGGCAGACCAGATTGACCTGTCGAACAATTTTGCGCGGCCCAAGGACGACCGTTTCGCCGAGATCGCGTACGAACCCGGGGCGGGCGGTGCACCGGTGTTCGCCGATTGTTCGGCGCGGTTTCACTGCGAGAACTACCAGCAAGTGGATGGCGGCGACCACTGGATCATGATCGGCAAGGTGGTGGCCTTCGACGATTTCGGCCGCGCGCCGCTGCTCTACCATCAGGGCGCGTACTCCATGGTCCTGCCCCATACGCGCATGACCAAACGTGATGAAAGCCAACCGCCGAGCAGCCATTTCCAAGGGCGACTGCGCCACAACCTGTACTACCTGATGACCCAGGCGGTACGCGCCTACCAATCCAGCTACCAGCCCCGGCAACTGTCCACCGGCCTGCGCACCAACGAGGCGCGGATGCTGATGGTGCTGGAGAATGATGCCCGGCTAAGCCCCAGCGAGCTGTTGCGGGAAGTGGCGATGCCAGTGCGGGAAATTGAAGATGCGGTGGCGAACCTCAAGCGCAAGGGCCTGGTGGACGACGATGAACACGGCGTACGCCTCACCGCTGCCGGCGTCGAGCAGACCGAAGACCTGTGGGCGATTGCGCGGGAGCAGCAGGAGAAGGTGTTTGCCGAGTTCAGCCAGGACCAGATCGAAACCTTCAAGACGGTGCTCAAGCAGTTGATCAGCCAGTGCTGATGAGCGGGTGAGCAGTTCACCGGTCCTGCAGACACAGCCGGTCAAATGTGGGAGGGGGCAAGCCCCTCCCACATCGTGTGTGGCAGCCAGGCGCAAGTCCCTTGCAGGCTCGTACAAGCAATCACTGTCGGTTTGCGATCAGATCCAGGGTTTAGACTCGATGCGCAAAGGACAGACCGATGTTCTTCAAGAAAAAAAAGCCGATGCAGGACCTCGCGGAGTCTCTCAGGCAACAGCTCGCTCAACAGCTTGCACAGGCAGATCACCAACGGCTTCTCGCCGAGGCCGCCGCCAGGGACCAGGCTACCCAGCAGGCAATCAGCGAACAGGCGCTTCAAACCCTTCGACAACAACTGGAGCAGGCCCGCCAGCGTGAGGGGACATTGGACGCTGAGGTGCACCAATACCGGCAGCTTTGCGATCAGCATCAACAGGAAACGCAGATCTGGGAGCTGCTGCTCTCCACCATGACTGAAGGCTGCTGGGACATCACCGTGGTCAACGGCGACGTGCAGAACCCCGGCAGCCAGATGCGGATTTTCAATCAGTTTCGCCTGCTGCTGGGCTATGCTCCCCATGAGCTGCCCGATGGTTGGGATGCTCAGGTGAGCGTCACCCATCCCGATGATTTACCCAAGATCATGGCGATCTTCGACCGGGAAATCCTCGCGTCCCATGGCAGCGGCGAGTATGTATTCGAATACCGGATGCGCCACAAGAGCCGTGGCTACATCTGGTGTCGCGAGCGCGGGCGGGCAGTGCGTGATGCCCAGCGGCAGTTGACGCGGGTAATCGGCGCGGTGCGCGACATCAGTGATGAACAGTCGGCCAAGACCACCCATCAGCAGTTGCTGGAGCACAATCAGGCAACCTACGGCCAGATCGCCACCGTGGTGAGTGTGATCAAGGGCATCGCCGACCAGACTAACCTGTTGGCCTTGAACGCTGCTATTGAAGCGGCGCGGGCGGGTGAGGTCGGCCGTGGGTTTTCAGTGGTGGCCGATGAGGTACGCAAGCTGGCGGAAAACACCCGCCAGGCGACCCATCAGATTCAGACGATGTTGCATCAGCACGAACACTAGAAAGCGGGTACGACCGTGAGGCTTTCCAGCAGCGTCGCCTTGAGGCAGACCAGCCGCACGCGTTGGCAGGCAGCAACAAAAGCGGCGGCAGACATGGGCAAGACGCTCGGTATGTCCTGGGCGCACAGTGATTTGGCTCGATGCCGTTTCGATCAGGGACTGGCTGGGGAGGGCGTTATCGCCGGCTCCTTGTACGGCTCGATGCATCCACTAAGAAATCCGCTTTCGAGGATCCGCACCATGTCGATCAATGACCGGCTCACACAGCATTTGAAACGAGGCAGCGTCGGCTTTCCGACCGCGCTGGCCAGCACCATTGGCCTGATCATGGCCAGCCCGGTGATTCTTACCGCGACCATGGGGTTCGGGATCGGCGGCAGCGCCTTTGCGGTGGCGATGTTGATCGCGGTGGTGATGATGCTGGCCCAGGCGACCACCTTTGCCGAAGCCGCCTCGATCCTGCCGACCACCGGTTCGGTCTACGACTACATCAATTGCGGCATGGGGCGTTTCTTTGCGATCACCGGCACCTTGTCGGCCTACTTGATCGTGCATGTGTTCGCCGGCACCGCCGAGACCATTCTGTCCGGCGTCATGGCCCTGGTGAACTTCGAGCACCTCAATACCCTCGCGGAATCGGCCGGCGGCTCCTGGTTGCTGGGGGTCGGGTTCGTCGTGGTGTTCGGCATCCTCAATGCCTTCGGGGTCAGCGCCTTTGGCCGGGCCGAGATCATCCTGACCTTCGGCATGTGGACCACGCTGATGGTGTTTGGCGTGATGGGCCTGATTGCGGCACCGGCGGTGCAACTGGATGGCTGGTTCGGCGTGTCGCTGGTGGGCACTGACCTGATCACCATTCTGTCGCTGGTGGGCATGGCGATGTTCATGTTTGTCGGCTGTGAGTTTGTCACGCCGCTGGCCCCGGACTTGCGCAACTCGGCCAAGGTCATGCCCAAGGCGATGATTCTGGGCTTGCTGAGCGTTGCCACCTGCATGTTCATCTATGGCGCGGCGATGAAGCGCCAAGTCGAAAACGTGCTGTTGGACGCCGCCTCGGGCGTGCACCTGCTCGACACGCCGATGGCGATCCCCCGGTTTGCCGAGCAGGTCATGGGGCAAGTCGGGCCGCTGTGGCTGGGGATCGGTTTTCTGTTTGCCGGTGCCGCCACTATCAACACGCTGATGGCCGGTGTACCGCGGATTCTCTACGGCATGGCCGTGGACGGTGCATTGCCCAAGGTGTTCACCTACCTGCACCCGCGCTTCAAGACACCGCTGGTGTGCATCCTGGTGGCGATG
This sequence comes from Pseudomonas sp. LG1E9, assembly GCF_003290225.1. Classification (NCBI taxonomy): domain Bacteria; kingdom Pseudomonadati; phylum Pseudomonadota; class Gammaproteobacteria; order Pseudomonadales; family Pseudomonadaceae; genus Pseudomonas; species Pseudomonas sp. LG1E9. The sequence goes on from NZ_CP029983.1 coordinate 2,982,349, forward strand.
CTGATCCCGTGCCTGTATGCGCTGTGGCTGGGCGGCAATACCGACAACATCATGCACCTGGTGCTGGCTGCGGTGTGTGCGTGGAGTTTCTCTTACCTGCTGGTGACGCTGTCGGTGGTGATCCTGCGCATTCGTCGTCCTGATCTGCCACGGGCCTATCGTTCGCCGTTCTTCCCGTTGCCGCAGATCCTGTCCAGCGTCGGCATCTTGCTGGGCATGTGGTTCATCACCCCACCGGGCATGAATCCCGCCGACATCTATGTGCCGTTTGGCGTGATGCTCGGGATCACCGCGACCTATGCGCTGTTCTGGACATTGGTGGTGCAGAAGGTCAATCCATTCAAGCCGGCGTCGGTAGAAGACGTGCTGGCCAAGGAGTTTTCCCATGAGCCTGGCAACCCTCACCACGGGTATATCGAGCATGCTGCAAAAGCTGTCTGAGCTGTTCAGTGCCCAACGCGCCCCGGCCGGCTACCGCCCCGGCGTCACGCTTGAGTACCTGCGCCGCAACCTTGGCCTGGCGGGTTTCACCTCGACGGGACCGACAGGCGCGGTGTTCGGCCTGGGTGATAGCGGCCTGCAAGTGGCGGTTGGCGAGCGCACTGAATCGCAGTTGCTGATGCACCTGGTCATGACTGAATTCGTGATCAAGGTGCCCGCCTCAGAGCAGGGCAATGCACGCTTTGAGCTGCACCACCGCGGGTCGATTCGGCGCACGGGGCTGGGGTTTCGGCAGCGGGCGGGTGCGCCGACTTTGCTGCCCAGGCTTGAAGTTGCGTTGAAGCAGGATCAGGCACTGCATCACGCGTTGATGGTGCTGGATTTCAAGCGCCTGCGCATCGAACTGGACGGCCTGCAGTGGCAGGTACGGCTTGAACACATGGGAGGCAGCGAGGTGGTCAACCGCATGCCCGCGTTTCGTCGCTATATCGCCTTGAGCGGTGCGCAGCGAGAGGCTTTGTTCGATGTCCTGACGGGATTGAAGCGGGCGCTGGGCGCGTTCTGATTTTTGGTTACTTGGCATCATTACTGCTTCTGCACACGGCATTACGTAGTTGTTGCGCCTATATAGATAACATGTTAACTATTGGCCGACAAAAACAAGAAGCCACTGTGGAGTTGCCATGAGCACCTATCAATCTGCGCACCCTGGATTGGACACCTGGACTCAGGATTTGCGAGCGGCCTGCGGCCATTTCGACACTGAACTGGCCTTCAACCGTTCGCTGTTCATCGGCGAGGTGTCGACGCTCTCACGGGGCTGCCTGTCACTGGCTTCCCTGCGTACCAATGCCGGCCTGATCAAGCGCGTACGGGCCAACCCCGATCACGACAACGACCAGCATTGCTTCCTCGTCAGCCAGCGCAGCGGCTATTGCCAGATCACCCAGAACGACGAGGTTATCCAGTTGGCGCCAGGTGACATGCTGCTGATGGATTCCACCGGCTCAATCGAGATCAGCCCGTTTGGCCTGATCGAACACGCGTCGCTGTCCCTCTCTCGCAACGAAGTCTGCAAGCAACTGGGCAACGCCTCGAAAACCTTCGGCAAGATCTCATCGAGCAAGGCCTGTGGACGGATGCTCCATGTGCTGATGGACCAACTGTGCCGGGAAGGGCTGCAGGGGCAGGATTCGATGGAAGAGGCCCAGGCACTGCAGGCGGCGTTTGTGTCGTTGCTGGGTTCGGCGTTTGACGTGGATAACACCCAGGGTGACAGCGCCGCTTCATTGCAAGGCAGCAACCTGCGCAGCTATGTGCAGAAAGTCATCGATGAGTCCTTGACTCAACCGGGCTTGAGCCCCGTGGGCCTGGCCAATCGGCTGAACATCTCGGTGCGACACTTGTACCGCCTGTTTGAAGAGCAGGACGACAGCGTCTGCCGCTACATCCAGCGGGCGCGGCTCAAGCGCAGCGCGGATGACCTGACCAATCCATTCCTCAAGAGCGAGTCGATCACCTCGATTGCCTACAAGTGGGGCTTCACCGATTCGGCGCACTTCAGCCGCTCGTTCAAGAAGCAATTCGAGCTGTCGCCCAAGGACTTTCGGTCGACCCACCTGCAACAAGCGGTCGGCGCGGCTTAGGTTATCGGTCGATCAATGAAAGCGCTCAGCCTGTCGGCCAGTAAGATTTGTGCGGTGGCGGTCGACCACTTTGCCGATCATGGATACGACGCCTCGTCGCTGAACGACATCGCGACCGGTGCGGGCATGCGCAAGGCGTCGCTGTACGCGCATTTTGCGAGCAAGGATGCGCTGTTTCAGACGGTCTTTCAGATTGCCCTGGACCACGAACATCACTACATCGCGGGGTGCTTCCAGGACGAGTCCGGGGGCACGGGGATGCCAGGGCACTTGCACCTTGAGCGCTTGATTGGCCGCTATGAAGGCTCGGCGCACCTGCGCTTTCTGCTGCGCACGGCGTACTTTCCGCCAGCGCAGATTCGCGGTGTGATTACCGCAGGATTCGAGGGGTATCTGGGCTGCATCCGTGAAGACTTCCAGCGTGCAGCACGAGGTCGGTACAGCAGGGTAGAGCCCGCGGCGCTGCAGGTGTTTTGCGATGCCTACCTGGGCATCGTCGACAGCTTACATGTGGAGTTGATCTATTCGACGCCACAGGGTTACGTAAAGCGGTTGGCGGCGTTGTCGCGGGTGTTCGGTGATTCACTGTCAATGCTGGAAAGGGCCGGGCGCTATTCCACGAACACACCCTGATCAAAATGTAGGAGGGCGCAAGCCCCCTCCCGTAGTTGCTCCGGCAGCGGTTATTTCACCTCAGGCAACGTCGACCCGCCATCTACCACAATAGTCTGCCCGGTGATGTAAGCCGCCAGGTCGGATGCCAGGAACAGCATCGCCCCGGCAATATCCTCCGGCGCGCCGAGCCTTCCGAGTGGCACGCGGTTGGCGATGTCGGCGTTGACTTGGCCATCGCCCAGGTTGCCCATGGCCGGTGTGGCAATCATCCCAGGTTCCACGCCGTTGACTCGTACCCCATCGCCGGCCAGTTCCAGCGCCGCGCTGCGGATAAACCCGTTGACCCCAGCCTTTGACGCAGCGTAGTGACTGAGGCCCGGATAGGCCACCCGTGGCCCGGTGACCGATGAGGTGACCAGCACGCAGCCGCCGCCTTGACGCTGGAACATCGGCAAGGCGGCCTGGGTCAGCCAGAACAGCGCCGAGAGGTTGACCGCAAGTGTGCGTTCCAGCACGGCGGGGGTGATCTGGGCGAAGGGGGTCAAGGGGAAGTAGCCGGCGTTGTGCACCAGGATATCCAGGCGGCCCCAGTGCTGGTCTATGGCCCTGACGGCGTCGAACACGGCGGTGGTATTCGCCAGATCAAGTGCCATGGCTTCGACCCGGCAGCCCCGCACGCACAAGTCTTCGGCCAGTGCCTGGGCTTGCGCCAGGCGCAGGTCGGCGATCATCACGCGCGCGCCGCGCCATGCGAATGCCTCGACGATAGCCTGGCCGATGCCTTGGGCGCCGCCGGTGACCAGCACGGTTTTGCCGCTGAAATTCAAGTCTTCAGCCATGGGCGGTCTCCAGATGGGCATAGGCCAGCGTCGGTACGTCGACGATGCTCGAACCGCCGTCCGCGACCACGCTTGCGCCGGTGATGATCGAGGCATCGGGGCTGGCGAGGAAGCGGCACACCTTGGCGATTTCGTCAGCGCTGGCGGGGCGGCGCAACGGCACGTCGGCGCAGACGCGGGCATAGGCTCGCGGCAAGGTGTCACCGTAAAAGTCCATCAACGGCTGCATCTCCTGATCGGCCATCGGCGTGGTCACCCAGCCTGGGCACACTGCGTTCACCCTGACTCCACGCGGCCCATAGTCCCGTGCCAACGAGCGGTTAAGCCCGAGCAGCGCATGCTTGGCGGTGGTGTAGCCGCAGACTTCAGGCCCGGCGGCCAGGGCGGCGATGGAGCCGAGCAGCACGATATTGCCGGCGTTTTCGATCAGCAGCGGCAGGCAGGCGCGGGCGCTGTAGAACGCGCTGTCCAGGTTGCTGCGCAAGGCGGCTTCCCAGGTGGACGGGCTGGTTTGACTGGCGCTGCCGACGCCGTGCCCACCGGCACACGCCAGCAGCACGTCGAGTCGGCCATAGCGCGTGCGAATGTGCGCGATAAACCCTTCCCAGGTATCGGGGCAGGCCGCATCTCCGACCAGGACCAGGCCACCGGTTTCCTCGGCCACCTGTTCCAACGGCTCGCGGCGCCGGCCGATCAGGACCAGGTTGGCCCCCTCGGCGGCGTACAACCGGGCGCAGGCGGCGCCGATGCCGGTACCTGCGCCGGTGATGACGACGGTGCGTGGGTCAGGCATCGGGATACTCCGTGCGGTTGAGCACTTGGCAATAGGAACTGACCGGAAAGTTCGACAGCTCAGCGAAGGACGCATCGGCATAGCCGAAAATCTTGCCGTCGCTGCGGTGCTGTTGCAGGTCGATCAAGACCAGGCCCAAGGTCGGGATGATTTTTTCGCGCCAGACAAACAGGTACAGCTCCTCGGCGATTTTGTAGTAGTGGCAGCGGTCGGTATCGCACAGGCCTTGCTCAACGCCCTTGATGCATTGCCAGGCGTAGAACTGATCGTTCAAGTAGATGTGCTCGTACACTTCGCTGGGGCTGTAGCGATACAGATTGCGCAAACCGGTCAGTTCCTGGGTTGGCGTGTGAGGGCAAATCCCGGGCTGCCAGGGTTGATCCAGGCTGCCGTGCAGGAAGTCCACCTCAACCGAGGTCAATGCCTTGCCGGCCAGGGCGCGGCTGTAGAGGCCTTCTTCAGTCTGCTCGCGGCGCGGCATGCGGCCGATCACGGCGGTGAACGACGCTGTGGCGGTCTCCAGCACCAGGCTGATCGACCACGCCTGGCCGGCTTCGTGCTTGATGAAGTCGACCAGGTACAGCCCCGGCCGCACCGACGTGGCGCGGTAGGCAGCCGAACCGCTGGAATGTCCATCGGCGGCATGCCAGTGCAGCGCTTCGGTCTCGAAGCGGTGCTCGATCTGCCAGCCATTGGCGAAGTGCAGGGTGAAGGTCTTGCCGTTGAGGTCGGCGAGGTTGGGCAGGATGAACGCGTCAGGCGCGAAACCGTCGGCGAGCGCGCCTACGGTGATCCAGTCGGATGGGGTGGTCATAGCATGGCTCCGGTGGGTTGGATGGACAACCCGGAGCATGGGCTGGAGCCGCGCGCCCGCCTATCAACCGAATGGTTGAGCCCGCTACAGAAACAGCGCCGTCACCAGTTCGGTGCGGTTGCTCACGCCCGCCTTGCGGAACAGATGGATCAGGTGGGTCTTGATGGTGGGCAGGCCGATGTCCAGCTCCAGCGCCAGTTGCTTGTTGCTTGCGCCTTGACGCAACAACCACGCGATCTGGCGTTCTTTGGGGGTGAAGGCAGCCAATGCATCGTCACAGGGCTGCATGTTGGCCACCGCCATTTGCAGCAAGGCCTGCAAGGCATTGAGTTGCGCCAATTGGTCGGGGGTAAAGGCGCCTTGTGCGGCGGTGCGCAGTAACGAGATGGCAGCCTGGGGCTGGTGGGCGCGATGGGCGACAATTTCCACCACGTCGACCACTCCGTAACGCGCCAGAAAGTCCCGATAGCGGCGGCTGTCACGCAGGGGTTGCCGGGCCATGGCCAGACCCAGCGGGACCACGGCCAGCCCGGTGGACAGGCAATTGCGCGGTTGCAACGGGTCGAACTGTCGGTAGTTGTCCAGGTAGTCGCGGTGCATCTCGCCACTCATGCCGTGCAGCCGGAAGTCGCGGGCTTGAAGCTGGCGGTCGACACAATAGAACGCCGCCTGGCTGGCGGGCACGAGCTGGGTGAACGCCTGCAGGCAATGGCCGGCGACTTCCTGAGCGGGGATGGCGTGCATGGTCAGTCACCTGCGCCGGAGAAAACGCTGCCGACCGAAGCCGGCAGCCAGAACCATCAGACAACGGCGAAATAATGCTTCACAAAACTCTCGCTCACAACCTCCCACAGCACCGCCGTGCCCTTGGTCACGAACCAGCTGTCGCCGGCCTTGTAGCGGGTGCTCTGGCCGGTGCTTTCATCGGTCAACACCACTTCGCCGGTGACCACGGTGGCCTGTTCCGCGAATGGGTAAACCATGCGGAACTTGCCTTGGGTGGTGCCGAAATAGGCACTGCTGACCGGGTCGGTCGGTGCGCCAAAGGTCATTTTGCCGAAGGCGTTGACTTCGCCTTCAAGGATTTCGGAACCGAGGTCGGCAACAGTGCCCCAGGCATCGAGGTCGGATAATTGGATGTCTTTCTTGAGCGTGGTAATGGGCATGGCAGTTCTCCTGAGAATGAAACGGTGGGCATCAACGACGACCGTTGAAGTAACCCGACAGTTGATGAAGGCTTTTGCCGGCGGTCAGCAGCAGTGGGCGGATATGGTCCTTGCCGAGGATCTGCGCATGCTTGACCGAGCTGATCAGGTCGTAGCGCGATGAGCCCTCGCTCATGCCTTCGGCCAGGACCTTGCAGATGATGTGGCTGGGCGTGACGCCAAAGCCGGCGTAACCCTGCACGTAAAAGGCATTCGGGCGGCCGCTGAGGGTGCCGATCTGCGGAAACAGGTTGGCCCCGGTCGCCATCGGGCCGCCCCAGGCCAGGTCGATCTTCACGTCCTTGAGGTACGGGAAAATCTTCAGCATCAGGTTGCGGTTCCAGGCCTTGAGGTCCAGCGGGATGTGCTCGACAAACGGCGTGGCGGCGCCGAACAGCAGGCGGTTTTCGTTGGTGACGCGGTAGTAGTCGATCACCGGGCGAATATCGCTGTAGGCGCCGCGTATCGGGCTGATGCGCTGGATCATCTCGTCCGACAGCGGTTCGGTCATCAACTGGAAGGCGTAGGTGTTGACGGTGGTCTTGTGCAGTTCGGGTTCGAGTTTGTTGAGGAAACTGTCACAGGCCCACAGTAATTTGGACGCCTTGACCGAGCCGCGCCCGGTGCGCACGGTGATGCGCTCGCCATAACTCACTTCCAGCGCCGGGCTGTGCTCATAGATGCGCACGCCATGGCTGGCCAGCGCCTTGGCTTCGCCCAGCAGCAGGTTGAGCGAGTGCACATGCCCGCCGCCCATGTGCAGCAACGCGCTGGTATAGGCGTCGGAACCAATGATCTGCTTGACCTCGGAGCCGCCCAGAAAGCGGATTTCATCCTGGGTATTGATCGACTTGAAGTCTTTCTCCCAGGCGCGCAGGGTTTTTTCCTGGCGGGCGTTGAAGCCCATGTAGCCGTAGCCGTGGCAGAAGTCGGCGTCGATCGCGTATTTGGCGATGCGGTCCTTGATGATGCCGGCGCCCAGCTCGCTGATTTCAAAGATCTGGCGCAGGCCTTCGTCGCCCACTTGTTGCTTGATCTTTTCCAGGTCATGGCCGATCCCCGCCATGATCTGCCCGCCGTTGCGGCCCGTGCCGCCAAAGCCCAGGTAGCGCGCTTCGAGCACCACAATGTTGGTGATGCCTTTTTCAGCAAGTTCCAGGGCGGTGTTGATGCCGGAGAAACCGCCACCAATCACTACCACGTCGGCTTCCACGTCCTGTTCAAGGGTCGGGAAGCTGAGGTTGTATTTCTTGGTTGCCGAGTAGTAGGTCGGCGTTTCGATATTGATCATGGCGCAGCCTGGAAAAGTGAAGGGAAACTCACTGCAGAGCCGATAAACAGCTCTGTGCCTGTTGGGGTGTATTAACTGCCTTCCGAGCGGTAGGTGTCTTGATTCTGTGTGCCGCCGGTCTTGACCGTGGCTGCCAATGTCGCCCATGGATCCCGCACGGCGGTAAAGCTGCACACGGCGACTGATGGCCAATGCTAGAATGTTGTTAATCTGTTAACTAATTGCGACGCCAGTGCCCATGCCCAAACCGCGCCAATCCTTGACCCTTACTTTGCTCCATGCGCGTGAAGCCGCCATGGGTTTTTTTCGTCCGTCCCTTAACCAGCACGGTTTGACCGAGCAGCAATGGCGGGTCATTCGCATCCTGAGCCAGCACGATGAGCTGGAGATCAATCGCCTGGCAGAGCTGGCGTGCATCCTCAAACCAAGCATGACGGGTGTGCTGGTGCGCATGGAGGCGGCAGGGATGGTTGAGCGGCGCAAGGCGCAGCAGGATCAGCGGCGGGTGCTGGTGCGGTTGGCCGAGAAGGGGCAGGCCTGTTTCGCTTCGATGAGCCAATGTATGGAGGCCAATTATCAGCGTTTGCAGGCCGGGTTCGGCGAGGAGAAGTTGCAGACGCTGCTGACGTTGCTCAATGAGCTCAAAACCCTGAAGCGCTGATAACCGATCTCCCTATATGGGAGGGGGCAAGCCCCTCCCACATTTGGACTGATATTCGGCTCTAAGGCCTCGGTGACCTTCGCATTGTCAATAGATAGCACCGGCGGTGCTTGCGGGCGCCGGTGCATCTTTGAACGCCGCCGCCAGGCTTTGCAGCCCACGCATCAGCACCGTAGTGTCCACGCCTACCGCCACAAACGCGGCACCCAGTTCGATGTAACGCCGGGCCAATGCCTGATCGGCGCTGAGAATACCGGCGGCTTTCCCCGCTTGGCGGATGCGCGCGATGGCGTCTTCAATCGCCGCCTGCACTTCAGGGTGACCAGGGTTGCCGCGATAACCCATTGAGGCGCTGAGGTCAGCAGGGCCAATAAACACCCCATCTACGCCTTCCACCGCCGCAATCGCATCCAGATTGGCCAGGCCTTCGCGGCTTTCGATCTGCACCAGCAGGCACATCTGCTCGTCGGCTTTGTCGAGGTAACCGGCAATGCTGTTCCAGCGCGACGCCCGTGCCAGCGCGCTGCCGACGCCGCGCACGCCGTTGGGCGGGTAGTGGATCGCTTTGACCAGTTCCCGGGCCTGCGTGGCGCTTTCCACCATCGGCACCAGCAACGTCTGTACGCCGATGTCGAGCACTTGCTTGATCAGCGCGGTGTCGCCGATGACCGGGCGAATCACCGGATGGCTGGGGTAGGGTGCCACGGCCTGGAGCTGACCGAGCATGCCGCGCAGGTCGTTGGGGGCGTGTTCGCCGTCGATCAACAGCCAGTCGAAGCCGGCGTTGGCGGCCAGTTCCGCGCAGTAGGCATCGGACAATCCCAGCCACAGGCCAATCTGCGGTTCGCCGCTGTGCAGGCGTTGCTTGAAGGTGTTGATAGGCATATCCATCGAGCAATCTCCGGTTAAACGAAACGGCAGGCGATCGAGCCCAGCATGTCGTAGTCGACATGGAAGGTATCGCCAGGGTTGGCCGCCACCGGGCGGGTGAAGGAGCCGCCGAGGATGATTTGCCCAGGTTGCAGGGTCACGTCATAGGCGGCGAGTTTATTGGCGAGCCAGGCCACGCCTTTGGCGGGGTGATTGAGCACAGCGGCCGACACGCCGGACTCTTCGATCACGCCATTGCGGTAGAGCACTGCGGGCACTTTGCGCAGGTCGATTTCGGTGGGGCGCACGGCGCGTCCGCCCATGACCACGCCAGCGTTGGCAGCGTTGTCGGAGATGGTGTCGAACACCTTGCGCGTGGCATTGGTATGCGGGTCGATCTGCTGGATGCGGGCGTCGATGATTTCCAGCGCCGGGATCACCCACTCGGTGGCGTCCAGTACATCAAACACCGTCACGTTCGGCCCTTTGAGCGGTTTGCCCAGGATGAACGCCAATTCCACTTCGACCCGCGGCACGATAAAACGCTCGAAGGGAATATCGGTGCCCTCATCGAAGAACATGTCATCGAGCAGCGCGCCGTAATCCGGCTCGGTGATGTTGGATGACACCTGCATGGCGCGGGAAGTCAGGCCGATCTTGTGGCCGACCAGCTTGCGCCCGTCCTTGATCTTCTGGGCGACCCAGGCGCGCTGGATCGCGTAGGCGTCTTCGATGGTGATCGCCGGGTGCTCCAGGGAAAACTGGCGCACCTGTTCCCGTGACCGTTCGGCCTGGTCGAGGCGGGCGGCGGCTTGCTGGATAAGCTGTTGATCAAGCATGACAAGGGTCTCTCAGTGAGGGTTGACGATGGCGGCCTGAGTGCGCAGCACCAGCAAACCACCGAGTGCAATCAGCAGCGCCAGGGCGTAAAGGGCCAGGCTGGCGCTGTGGGTGGTGTCGCGCATCCAGCCGATCAGGTAGGGCGCGAAAAAGGACGCGATGCTGCCGAAGGAGCTGATCAAGGCAATGCCGGCGGCCTGGGTGGTGTTGGACAGGAACGCCGGCGGCAACTGCCAGAACATCGGCAACGCGGCGCTGGCGCCCATGCCGGCGAGGATCAGGCCGCCCAGCACCAGGACCGGATTGGCGGGGGCGAGCCCGGCGATGGCAATGCCGGCGGCCGCCATCAGCAAGGGCACGCACAGGTGCCAGCGGCGTTCACGCTGGCGATCCGACGAACGCCCGCAGCCGATCATGAAAAAGCAGCCCGCCAGGTAGGGCACCGCGCTGAGCAGCCCGACCTTGCCGTCGCTGCCGACGCCGGCGCCGTGGATCAGCGTCGGCATCCAGAACGCCAGGGTGTTGACCGCCAGCATCACTGCGAAATACACCGCCACCAGCAGCCACACTTGCGGGTTGCGCAGAATCGCGGAAAACGAGGTGATGGATTTGCGCTGTTCCTCGGTGTGCAGTTGCTCGCGCAATTGTTGTTTTTGCCCAGGCGTCAGCCAGGTGACGGTTTCGAAACTGTCCGGCAGGCACTTGAGTACCACCAGCCCGAGCAGGATGACCGGCGCGCCCTCGATGACAAACATCCACTGCCAGCCGCGCAGGCCGCCCAGGTCATGAAAATGCTCAAGGATGCCGCCCGACAGCGGCCCGCCAACCACCCCGGCCATGGGCACGGCAATCGCAAACAGCGCGGTGACTTGCGCACGTCGACCGGCGGGATACCAGCGGTTCAAGAACACCAGAATGCCAGGGAAGAAACCCGCCTCGGCCACCCCGAGCAAGAAGCGCAGCACATAGAAGCCCGTGGCGCTGTCGACCATGAACATGCAGGTCGACAATGCGCCCCACACCACCATCAGTGTGGCGATCCAACGCCTCGGGCCGACACGGTCCAAGGCCATGTTGCTCGGCACGCCGAACAGCGCGTAGGCGACGAAAAACAGACCGGCGCCGAAGCCGTAGACCGTGTCGCTGAAATTCAGGTCGGCGCTCATTTGCATCTTGGCAAAGCCGATATTGATGCGGTCGAGGTGGGCGAAGAGGTAGCAGATCAGCAACAGCGGCATCAGCCGCCAGGTGATGGTGCCGTGGGTGCGGTCGCGGGCGACGCTGCCGAGGCTGTCGGCGGTATTGGCTGTGCTCATGGTTTTATACTTTTTGTCTGAGAAGGCCGATGGCGTGAGCAGGCGGGGCGTGCTAGCCCACCTGCGCCTTGAGGAAGGCGTGCACGTTGTTCTGCTTGAAGTTGAGCTGCTCGTGCAGTTCGATCATTTCAAACGACAAGGCCAGCAGGCGTTGGGCCTGAAGCGCGGCAAAGTGCCCGGTGATCACCTCGAAGAGCTGTTCGGCGACCTTCTGCCGGGTTGCCAGGTCGCGACCGTGGCCGACCTTGAGAGTCATGTGCACGAAGGCGTAGTCGTGCTTGCCATCGGCCATGCGCCAGGTGTCCAGACGCACGCCACGGCTGCGGATGCCGCCCAGCGGGAATACGCCGCTGTCGCCCAGGGTGGCGTGGACTTTTTCAAACAGGCCGGGCAAGTCCGCCTGCTGTTCGATGTTGTCGGTGTATTCAGCGATGAAATGGGGCATGAATGGCTCCTTCAGGCCACACGGCGACACCGTGTGGCCATACGGTCAAACAGGGAAAACAGCGTTGATCTGCCCGGTGCCCGAGCTGCCAAACGGCGCGGTGATGATCTCGGCAGGCTTGTCATAATCCGGCCCGCCAAGCAGCCCGAGGAGCATTGCGGTGTCGTGCATCTTGCCTTCGCCAAAGCAGTGTTCGGCATAGTCCGGCAGCATGGCGCAGAACTCTTTCCAGCGGCCCTGGCGCCACAGTTCCACCACATGCAGGTCGACCTGTTTGTCGAATTCCCGCGTCCAGTTATGGATATTGGCTTCGGCATTGCGGTCGTCGGAGAACCGGTGCGACAGAGAACCCGAGGCCAGCACCACGACTTTGCGGTCGCTCTTTTCGATGGCCCGGCGCACGGCGGCGCCAAAGGTGAAGCTGTCTTGCAGGCGATGCCAGGCGCACCAGGCGGCGATCGACACGACATTGAATTTCTGATCTTCAGGCACGCCCATGTGCATGTAGCGCATCGGCACCAGCGTGCCGTATTCCAGCTCCAGGCTGGGGATGTTGTGGGCCAGGGTGCGCACGTCGGCGGCGTTGGCTTCAGCGGCGATCAGTTCGCCCAGCTCCGGGCAGCCTGGGTATTCGTAGTCCATGTTTTTGATGAAGTGCGGCAGCTCGTTGCTGGTGTAGGTGCCCTTGAAGTGCTCGCCGCTGTTGACGTGATAGGCGCTATTGACCAGCCAGTGCACATCGAACACCACGGCGGTATCGGCGCCCAGTTCGCGGGCGCGGCGCCCGATTTCCTTGTGGCCGGCAATCGCCGCTTCACGGCAGCCGTGGTGCTTGCCGGGCAGCTCCGACAAATACATCGAGGGTACATGGCAGATTTTCGCAGCCAGGACGACTTCGCCCATGATGATTCTCCTGAATAATTATTCTTGTCTTGGGGGCTTCGGGTGATGAGGGAGCAAGCTCCCTCGCCGGTCTAAATCAGACGCCCCAGCGTGGAATGTGATGGCTGCCCATCGAGATGCACACGTTCTTGATCTCGGCGAACACCTCGAAGCTGTATTGGCCGCCTTCACGGCCGGTGCCGGAGCCTTTCACGCCACCGAACGGCTGGCGCAGGTCGCGTACGTTCTGGCTGTTGATGAACACCATGCCGGCTTCGATGCCGTAGGCCAGACGATGCGCCTTGCCGATGTCCTGGGTCCAGATGTACGACGCCAGGCCATACTCGGTTTCGTTGGCCAGCTTGAGGGCTTCGGCTTCGTCCTTGAAGGGAATCAGGCACACCACCGGGCCGAAGATTTCTTCCTGGGCAATGCGCATGCTGTTGCTCACGTCAGCGAACACCGTCGGCTGGATAAACTGGCCTTTGCTCAAGTGCGCCGGCAAGTTGGCCGGGCGTTCCAGGCCGCCGGCGAGGAGGGTGGCGCCTTCTTCAAGGCCGATCTTGATGTAGCCGGTGACCTTGTCGTAGTGGGCTTGGGTGATCATCGAGCCGACTTGGGTTTTCGGGTCTTGCGGGTCGCCGACGATCAAGCGTTTGGCGCGGGCGGCAAACTCGGCGACGAACTGCGGGTACACGCTTTCCTGGATAAAGATCCGGCTGCCGGCGGTGCAGCGTTCGCCATTGAGCGAGAAGATCGTGAACAGTGCCGCGTCGAGTGCGCGTTCCAGGTCGGCGTCTTCAAAGATCAGCACCGGCGACTTGCCGCCCAGTTCCATGGAGTACTTTTTCAGGCCGGCGGTCTGCATGATCTTCTTGCCGGTGGCGGTGCCGCCGGTGAAGGAAATCGCACGTACATCCGGGTGACGCACCAACGCATCACCGGCCGTGGCGCCGTAGCCCTGGATCACGTTCAGCACGCCGTTGGGAATGCCGGCTTCCACAGCCAGGCGCCCCAGTTCGTTGGCGGTCAATGGCGACAGTTCGGACATTTTCAGCACGGCGGTATTGCCCAGCGCCAGGCATGGCGCGGTCTTCCAGGTGGCCGTCATGAACGGCACATTCCACGGCGACACCAGCGCGCAGACACCCACCGGTTGGTACAGGGTGTAGTTGAGCATCTGGTCGTCGACCGGGTAGCTGTGGCCGTCCATGCGCGTGCAGACTTCGGCGAAGAAATCGAAGTTGTGCGAAGCGCGGGGGATCAACACGTTTTTGGTCTGGTGGATTGGCAGGCCGGTGTCGAGGGTTTCCAGCTCGGCCAGGTGCGGCACGTTCTGTTCGATCAGTTCACCCAGCTTGCGCATCAGGCGCGCACGTTCTTTGGCCGGCGTGCCTGCCCACTTCGGAAAGGCTTCCTTGGCGGCGGCTACGGCCTGGGCCACTTCTTCGGCGCCGCCGCTGGCGACTTCACCGATGGCGTCGCCGGTGGCCGGGTTGTAGTTGACGAACACGTCTTTGCTTTCGACCTCACGGCCGTTGATCCAGTGTTTGATCATGCTGCTCAAGCCTCTTTACGGGCGCTGAAGAACGCCGCTTCGCTGACAATTCGATTGACCAGGCGGCCGACGCCTTCTACTTCCACCACCACTTCATCACCGGGCACCACGTCTGCCAGGCCTTCCGGCGTGCCGGTGGCGATCATGTCGCCGGGCTGCAAGGTCATGAAGCTGGACAGGTATTCGATCAGGTAGGGGATGTCGAAAATCATGTCCTTGGTGCTGCCTTCCTGGCGCAGTTCACCGTTGATCCAGGTGCGCAGGGTCAGGTTGCTCGGGTCTGGCACGTCGGCCACGTCGACGATCCACGGACCGACCGGCGTGGTGGCGTCGCGGTTTTTCACGCGCAGGTTGGGGCGGTAGTAGTTTTCCAGGTAGTCGCGGATCGCGTAGTCGTTGCACACCGTGTAGCCCGCCACGTAGTCCAGCGCGTCTGCGCGTTTGACGTTGCGTGCCGGTTTGCCGATGACGGCCACCAGTTCGCACTCGTAGTGCATGTAGGCGACGTTGTCCGGGCGCCAGGTCACCTGGTTGTGGCCGGTGTAGGTGCCTGGCGACTTGATGAAAGCCAGCGGCTCGGTCGGTGGCTTGAACGCCAACTCTGCGGCGTGATCGGCGTAGTTCAAGCCCAGGGCAAACATGCTGCCGGTGGCCGGTGGCAGCCATTGCACTTGGTCTTCGGCCAGCAGGCGACCATCGGCCAGGCGCACGGCGTTGTGGTCTTCGACGTGGGCGAGGTGGATCTGGCCTTCAAACTGGATACGGGCGTGTTTCATGGAAGCTCCTGTTTACTCGGCCACGACGTGGTTGACGAGGCGGCCCAAACCGCTGATTTCGACTTCGACGGTGTCACCCGGCTGCACATCGACGCGACCTTCCGGTGTGCCGGTGATCAGCACATCGCCGGCGTGCAGGGTCATGAACTCGCTGATTTCGGCGATCAGCAACGCAATGCTGCGCACGCAGTTTGCCGTGGTGTTGTGCTGGCGAATCTCGCCGTTGACGTACAGCGTGATTGCCAGGCTGTGCGGGTCGGCGACCTGGGCGGTGGGTACCAACTCTGGCCCGATGGCGCAGAAACCATCCCGGCATTTGGCTTTGACGGCGGGGCGGTAGTAGCTGTCTTCCGGCAGGCTGAATTCATTGATAATGGTGAATCCGGCGACGTAATCGAGCGCGTCGGCCTGGCTGACGCGGCTGGCACTCTTGGCCATCACCACCCCCAAGGCCGGGCCGGGTTGCAAGCGTTCGCCCTGGCCTGGGTGCACAACGTTGGCGCCGTGCTGGTTGCGCGTATTGGGCGTCTTGATAAACAGCACCGGCTTGACCGGGGGCTTCTGGTACGGCGGTTGTTCGAATTCGGCGAGGTGCTGTTTCAGCAACCCCTGGTAGTTCAGCGCGACCCCAAAAAGGGTGCCCGTCGCGACGTCATGCAAGGCGCGGCTCATGCGTTCTCCTGGCAGAGCCATGGGGCCCTGTATTTCGTTAATGTGTTAACAGTTATAATTAAGATGTTAACTATCGTCAAGCGTGGCACACTCTCGATGCGGTGGTTGTGCGGCCCGAATCGATGCAGGATGAGCGTGGCAGCACCCCGCCAATCAGAATAAAAACGAGTAGCGTGCGATGACCGACCGGCAACCCATCCCGAACATCAACATTGGCCAGGTGTACGACCAGCGCTACAGCGACGCGCAGGTCCATTACGACCGGCTGGCCAACCTGGCGGGGTTTTTCGGGCGCAATATGCCGGTCCACCGCCACGACCGGTTCTTCCAGGTGCACTACGTGAAAAGCGGCACGGTGCGCGTCTATCTGGATGACCAGCAGTACGTCGAGTCGGGGCCGATGTTCTTTCTCACGCCGCCTACCGTGCCGCACGCCTTTGTGACTGAGGCCGACAGCGACGGGCATGTGTTGACGGTGCGTCAGCAACTGGTCTGGCAACTGATCGATGCCGACCCCAGCCTCGCGCCGGCCGGCGCGCAACTGCCGGCCGCGTGTGTGGCGCTGGCGCAGTTGGGGCCGCACTACACGAGTGAAATCCGCCGCCTGGATTTTTTGTTCGAGGCACTCAGCGAAGAGGTCGAGGCCCCGCGTCCAGGGCACAGTGCGGCCCTGGACAGCCTGACGCGCTTGATCATGATCAGCCTGTTGCGGCTGTGCTCCCACTCGCTCAAAGCCACGCCGGCGCGGCATGAAGACTTGAGGATTTTCCACCGCTTCAACGAGTTGATTGAAGCGCACTACCAGCAGCACTGGCCGTTGTCGCGGTATGCGCAAGGCATCGGGGTGACCGAGGCACGGCTCAACGATGTGTGCCGGCGTATCGCCGACCTGCCGTCCAAGCGCCTGATCCTGGAGCGGCTCATGCAGGAGGCCAAGCGGCTGCTGATGTTCACGGGCAGCTCCGCCAATGAAATCTGCTACCAGCTCGGCTTCAAGGACCCGGCCTATTTCAGTCGGTTTTTCCAGCGCTACGCAGAGCTCACTCCGGGGGAGTACCGCCAGCGGCAATTGGGTTTGCGTTGAGCCAGGCATGGGGGAGTGCGCCTTGGTCTTGTTGATCTTGTACGGATCAGCATGACCAGCTCAGCGGTGCGACAGAATGGCTTTTACACGGAACCGATTGCACTTTTCATAGGCTTGCACCTGCTGGCCCGCGACACTAAGCTGCCGACTCGCCCCTCCAACTGGTGCCGATATGGCCAACCCCCGACCGTCGCTGACCCTGACCCTGCTGCAAGCGCGTGAAGCCGCAATGGCTTTTTTCCGACCCGCGCTGAACCAGCACGAATTGACCGAACAACAGTGGCGAGTCATTCGCATACTGCACCAGCAGGGTGAACTCGAAAGCCATCAACTGGCCCAGCAGGCGTGCATTCTCAAGCCGAGCATGACCGGCGTGCTCAGCCGCCTGGAACGTGATGGCCTGGTGCGTCGGCAGAAGTCCAGCCAGGATCAGCGCCGTGTGTTTGTCGACCTGACCGAACGCGGCCAGCAGTGCTTCGTCTCCATGAGTGCGGGCATGGAAAGCAACTACCAGAAAATCGAGGCGCAGTTTGGCGCGGAGAAAATGGAGCAATTGCTGGGTTTGCTCAATGAGCTGAAAAATATCAAGCCTTGAGGGCTGATTCGTCAGCGAGCAATGCCCTGCGGCAAACCTCCAGGATTTCATCCGCCAATGGCGAGTCGTCAGGGCAGGCGCGGGATAACACAATGGCGCCGATGGCATGGGCGAACCGGTTGATCATCTGTGCCCGAACGTCCTCATCCTGCCCGCCAGCGTCCTGTTGAAGGGCGGCCAGCGCGTTGTCGATGCCTTCGGCGAACGTCGCCTTGACCGTTTCTGACTGGCGCGCGGCATCCCCGCACAGGGCTGACATCGTGCAACCCTGGCCGGGCGCATCACGGTGCTCCCTGGACACGTAACGATTGAAGAACTCATCGGCGCCAAGCCCCGCGCTGTCGGTCAGCGATTGGCACAGCCCGCTGGCGGCAGCTTCAGCCATCAAGTCGGCCTTTGACCCGAAGTGCTTGTAGAACCCGCCATGGGTGAATCCGGCTTCGGCCATAAGGTCGGCCACGCCGACGCCGTCATAACCGCGCTCGCGGAACAACCGGGAGGCCGTTTCGACGATGTGCGCCCGGTTTAACTGCACTTGTGCTTTGCTGACCCTCATACCCTGACCCTCGCTGCTGACCACTGTTTTCTGCGCCTTACTATACATTGATGTCGATCAGCATCAAAACCATTGACGAATAAGATTATGATCGACATCATAAAGGCCGTCCCACCTAATCGTTGTTAACCTAGAGAGCACAGCCATGACGAACGCTTCTTCTATCCTGATCACCGGCGCGTCCAGCGGTATTGGCGCCACCTACGCCGAGCGCTTTGCCCAGCGCGGCCACGACCTGGTGCTGGTTGCCCGCGACAAGGCGCGGCTGGACACCCTGGCTGCGCGCTTGCGTCAGGAGCACGGCGTGGCGGTGGATGTGCTGCAGGCCGATCTCACTCAGCAAGCGGACCTGGCTGTTGTTGAAGCACGCCTGCGCGATGACACGCGCATCGGCGTGCTGATCAACAACGCAGGCGCCGCCCAAACGGGAGATTTCATGGCACAGACAGGCGAAAGCATCGAGCAACTGATCGCGCTGAACGTCACCTCGCTGACGCGGCTCGCCCGGGCAATTGCCCCGAGATTGGCAGAGGCCGGCGAAGGCGCCATCGTGAATATCGGCTCGGTGGTCGGCCTGGCACCGGAGTTGGGAATGACGCTGTATGGCGCGACCAAGGCGTTCGTGCAATTCCTGTCCCAGGGCATGAGTCTGGAACTTTCCGGCAAGGGCGTTTATGTACAGGCAGTACTGCCGGCAGCCACTCGCACTGAAATCTGGGAACGCTCGGGCATCGACATCAACACGCTGCCGGAGGTCATGGAGGTGGGCGAGCTGGTGGATGCCGCACTGATCGGCTTCGACCGCCGCGAACTCGTGACCATACCGCCGCTGCACGACGCCGCGCGCTGGGACAGCCTCCAGTCTGCGCGTCAGGGGTTGCTGGCGGAACTGCGTCAGGCCCACGCCGCCGAGCGCTATCGTCCTCAATAATGTGCAATCGCGTACCGCCGACTTACTCCGTACAGAGCTGATCCCATGAAGGCATTTTTCATCGAACGCTACAAAGACCCTGGTCGGATCGGCCAGTTGCCCGAGCCTGAAGTGCGGGATAACGAGGTGCTGGTGCAGGTGCATGCCGCCAGCATCAACCTGTTGGACGCCAAGATCAGAAAGGGCGAGTTCAAGCTGATCCTGCCGTATCGGTTCCCGCTGGTGCTGGGCAATGACTTGGCGGGTGTGGTCGTGCGGACAGGGGCCAAGGTCAAGCGCTTCAAGCCGGGCGACGAGGTCTATGCGCGGCCTCATGACGAGCGCATCGGCACCTTCGCCGAGCGGGTCTGCGTGAGGGAAGATGCGTTGGCATTCAAGCCCGGCAACCTCGACATGACGCAGGCGGCAGCGCTACCGCTGGTCAGCTTGACCGCGTGGCAGGTGCTGGTGGAAACCGCCCAGCTCAAAAAAGGCCAGAAGGTGCTGATTCATGCAGGCTCGGGCGGTGTGGGCACGATCGCGATTCAACTGGCCAAGCACTTGGGCGCGTTTGTGGCGACGACCACCAGTACGCGCAATGTCGAATGGGTCAAGGCTTTGGGGGCGGACCTGGTCATCGATTACCAGAAGCAGGCATTCGATAGTGTCCTGCAAGGCTATGACGTGGTCCTCAACAGCCTGGGCGCAGACGTACTGGCGAAATCGCTCAAAGTCCTCAAGCCCGGCGGACGGCTCATTTCCATCGCTGGCCCGCCGACACCGCAGTTTGCCCAGGAGCAAGGCTTGTCCTGGGTCTTGAAGCGCGTCATGGGTCTATTGAGCTACGGCATTCGACGCAAAGCGCGTCAATGCGGGGTCAGCTACTCATTCGTGTTCATGCGGGCCAATGGCGAGCAACTGCGTGAGATCACCGCACTGGTGGAGTCGGGTGCGATCAAGCCGGTGGTGGACCGCACCTTCGCGTTTGAGTCGACAGCGGAGGCGTTGGCCTATGTGGAGACGGGGCGGGCTAAAGGGAAGGTTGTCGTACAACTGAATGCGCTATGATGGGCATTCATTCGCCAACCGAGATACCCGTTCTTGATGGACAACCCGAACGTCCAGCCCACCGTTCGCCGCCGGCACCGCAGCCTGGCTGAAGAACTGGTCACCGAGCTTTCCCGGCGCATCTGCACCGGGGAACTTGCGCGCGCAACCAAACTGCCTACCGAATCCGAAGTGATGGCCGAACACGGCGTGAGTCGCACCGTGGTGCGTGAGGCCATCTCGCGTCTGCAAGCTTCTGGCCTGGTGGAAACCCGGCACGGCGTCGGCACGTTTGTGAAGGATATTCCCAGCCCCAGCGGGTTTCGGATCGACCCGGACACCATCGTCACCCTGCAGGACGTGCTGGCGGTGCTGGAGCTGCGCATCTGCCTGGAAGTGGAAGCGGCCGGCCTGGCCTGTGTGGGCCGCACCGAACAGCAATTGCAGGTGATGCGCGACTCACTGGATGCGCTGAATTCGCGGGCGGTGAGTGCCGATTACGCGGTGACGGCAGACTTCCAGTTTCACCAGCAGATCGCGTTGGCCACCGGCAATCGCTATTTCACCGACATCATGTTGCACCTCGGGGTCAACATCCTGCCGCGTACACGCTTGCACTCAAAGCGCTTGGCCAACGCCAATAAAGAGCCCTACCTGGAGCGTCTGAGCCGCGAGCACGAGGACATCTACAAAGCCATTTTGCGCCGCGACGCAGACGCCGCTCGCGCCGCTATGCGCCTGCATCTGTCCAACAGTCGCGAACGTATGCGCCGGGCCTATGAAGCGGCGGCCGCCGAATTGTCGAACGGCCCCGCTGCGGTGAACGCGCCGCCTTGAAGCCCGGCGCCGGGTTCATCCGCCGCCGGTTGCGGTTGCTGCTCGACCTTGGCGCGAAACTGCTCCGAGCTGTCCTGCGGCGCAAAGCCCAGGTGCTCGGCATGCCGATTGCTCCACCAGCGCTCCTTATTGGCTGAAACGCCATACACCACACTGTGCCCTACGTCCTTGGCCAGCAGGGCGCGCGCTACCAGATGATCGAGGTCCGCATAGCTCAGCCAGGTGTGCAGCATCCGTCGGTTACGCGGTTCGGGGAACGACGAGCCAATGCGCAAGCTCACGGTTTCAATCCCGTAGCGATGGAAATAGAACGCCGCCAGGTCTTCGCCGTAAGCCTTGGAGAGCGCGTAGTAACCATCCGGGCGGCGCTGTGCGTGCACATCCAGTTCCACGTCCTGGGGGTAAAAACCGGTGACGTGGTTGGAGCTGGCGAACACAATCCGCTTGACCCCCTGTTGCCGCGCCGCCTCGT
This sequence comes from Pseudomonas sp. LG1E9, assembly GCF_003290225.1. NCBI lineage: Bacteria > Pseudomonadati > Pseudomonadota > Gammaproteobacteria > Pseudomonadales > Pseudomonadaceae > Pseudomonas > Pseudomonas sp. LG1E9. The sequence continues at coordinate 3,003,514 of NZ_CP029983.1, forward strand.
AAATATGGAAGGTGCCGCGAATATTGGCGTCGAGAATCTCCTCGAACGGCCGCTCCACTGAAATCCCGCCCAGGTGCACGATCGCGTCAACGCCATCGACCAGCGCCGCCACGGCAGCCTTGTCGGCCAGGTTGCACTGGATCACTTCGTCGTGTGCGCCCGCGCTGGGCGCCATGGCGCTGATGTCCGAGGCGCGCACGATGTGGGCGTGGGCCTGCAGGGTTTCGCGCAGGATCTGCCCCAGGCCGCCGGCGGCGCCGGTGAGCAGAATGCGGGTGAAGGGTTTGGGCTGTGTGGTCATGGTCAGGTCTTCCTTTGAGCGCTGAAGGCATAGGCGTTGCCTGGCGAGCGATGCGCGTTCGCCAGGCAAGTCGCGGGGAGGGGGCGTTACATGAAGTTGTATTGGATGCCCAGGCGCCACCGCGCCTGGCGGTCCTCAGTGGTGGAGTTGACCTTCACATCACCAATCTCCATGAACGGGGCCCATTCCTTGGTGAGCTTGTATTTGACGATCAGGTTCTGTTCGTAGTCGCTCTTCTTGTTGTCGTAGCGGATGTAGTCAGTCTTGAAGTAGATGAACTGATATTCGTACGCCCACTTACTGGCCGGCGTGTAGCCCAGCCAGCCTTCGAAACGATGGGTGGTCTGGTCATCCTTGATGTGGTCAGGCAGGTCTTCATTGACCTGGTCGCGGTCCAGTTTCTTGGTGTCCAGGCGATAGCGCGTGGCGGCGTAGAAGGCATCGTTGATCTTGTAGTTGTACTTGAGACCCAGCTTGTAGGTGGTCGAGTCCTTCGAGCTGTCCATCTGGAACGCCGGGGTCAACGTCGATTGCGGGCTGAGCTTGTAGTTGTAGCTCACAGTGAACTCATGCCCGTTGTTGACCATGTTGTCGTAGGCCACATCTTCACGGTCCCCGGCCGTGCGGTATTTCATTTCCGCTTCAAAACCCAGGCCACTGTCCAGGCGGTAGTTGAGCTTGATTCGGTCAGCGTGGGCGCTGTCTTCCTCAGTGAACTGGTGGCGGTAGTTGATGCTGGCAGAGTCAGCGCTGACATACAGCGGCAGGCCGAGGGCCAGGGCAGTAACGAGCGTGCGTAGGGTGGTGTTCATACGGTCTTCTTTTTTTGTTTTTGTTAGGGTCGTTTGACGGTTGCTACGGCGATGCGTTGTTGCGTGTGGCTCTCATCTAAGGTGCCGATATACGTTATCGTACGACAAGACGACTCGTCTAGCGGTTATCGGTCGATTTGAAACACTTTGAAACATATGTCCCCTATGAATAGGGCTTTACAGCAACCGCTGTTATTCATTGGTTGTCTTTAAAAATAGGGGTTTTACGGGGTTTTGCGGGAAAATCACGTTAAGGCGGGGCAGATTATTGGGTCTTTTCAAGTGTTGTACGATGACCTATGATCGGTCTCAACAGACGACATTCCTGTCTCAAATCCAATAAGAAGGCTTAAGACGTCCATGAGAATCACAGCAGTCAACGTCCAGGTGTTTTCCTACCCGACCCGCCGCGCAGTCGACAGCGCCGGCCATGCCCACCCCGGTGATGTCACCCAGGCGCAGATGGCTTTGCTGCGCATCCAGACTGAAGACGGCCAGGAAGGTTTTGCGTTCGGCGCCCCTGAATTGATCCGCCCGTATGTGCTGGATGGGTTCGTGCGCAAAGTGCTGGTGGGGCAGAACGCCTTTGATCGCGAAAAGATCTGGCAGGACCTCGCCCATTGGCAGCGTGGCAGTGCCAGCCAACTGACCGACCGCGCCTTGGCTCTGGTTGAGCAGGCGCTGTGGGATTGGGCGGGGCGCAAACTCGGCGTGCCGGTGCACAAGTTGATTGGTGGTTTCCGCGACAAGGTGCCGGCCTACGGCTCGACCATGTGTGGCGACGAGCTGCCCGGCGGCCTCGCTACCCCCGAAGATTACGGGCGCTTCGCCGAGACCCTGGTGCAGCGCGGCTACAAGGCCATCAAGCTGCACACCTGGATGCCGCCGGTGTCCTTCGCGCCGAGCCCGCGCATCGACGTCAAAGCCTGCGCGGCCGTGCGTGAAGCGGTTGGCCCGGACATCGCGCTGATGCTCGACGGTTACCACTGGTACAGCCGCACCGAGGCGCTGTACATCGGTCGCGAGCTGGAGAAACTCGACTTCGCCTGGTTCGAAGAACCGATGATGGAAGAGTCCGCCGAGTCCTATGCCTGGCTCGCAGGGCAGCTGGATATTCCGGTGCTTGGCCCGGAAACCCTGTCCGGCAAACACCTCGCTCGCGCCAGTTGGGTCAAGCACGATGTGTGCGATATCTTGCGTGCCGGTGTTGCGGGCGTCGGCGGCATTGCGCCGTGCCTGAAGGTCGCGCACCTGGCCGAATCGTTTGGCATGGACTGCGAAATTCACGGCAACGGCGCTGCCAACCTGGCGGTGGTCGGCGCGATCAAGAACTGCACTTGGTATGAGCGTGGCCTGTTGCACCCGTACCTGGACTACGACGAAGTACCGGCCTACCTCAATCGCCTGGTGGACCCGATGGACAACGATGGGTTTGTGCACCTGTCCGACGCGCCGGGCCTGGGCGAAGACATCAATTTCAACTACATCGAGACCAATACGCTCAAGAGCTTCTGACGTGTAAACGGTCAGTTCGGCATACGTTGAGCTGGCCGAGAGCCCTATAAATATAAAAAAGGCACTCTCGCTATGAACATATTCCCTTCGCTGTGGGCGCGGGTATTCGTTGCCGCCCTGGCCGTTACCGCCGTACCTGCAAGCTTTGCCAAAACCCCGGCCGATCAGCTGATCGTCGGCATGAGCATGATCAATCTGCTGTCCCTCGACCCGGCGGCCGCCACCGGCCTGGACGTGTCGGAAATCAACGCCAACCTGTATGACATGTTGCTGGTGCAGGACGTCGCCCAGCCAGATCGCCTGGTACCGGCGCTGGCCGAGCGCTGGCAGGTCAGTGAAGACCGCAAGACCCTGACCTTCAACCTGCGCAGTGGGGTGAAGTTCCAGTCCGGCAATGACTTGAGCGCCGAAGACGTCGCCTGGTCGCTGCACCGGGTGCTCAAGCTCAACCTCGCGCTGGCCTCCACCTGGAAGGCCTACGGGTTCACCGCCGAAAACGTCGAGCGCTACATGCGCGCCACGGATGCCAATACGTTCGTGATCGAACTGCCACGGCCGACCGATCCGCTGCTGGTGCTCAACACCCTGGCGACCTCGCCGAGTGCGTTCATCCTCGACCGCAAAAAAGTCCTCGAACACCAGAAAGGCAGCGACATGGGCGCCGCCTGGCTGGTGACCCACGCCGCCGGCAGCGGCGCATTTGTGCTCAATGACTGGCGCGCCAACGATGTCATCCTGATGACCCGCTTCGACGGTTACTGGGGCGGCCCGGCCAAGCTCAAGCGCATCGTGATGCGCAACATGACCGAGTCGCAGTCGTTGCGCCTGATGATCGAGCGCGGCGACCTGGACATTGCCAAAGGCATGTCGGCGCCGGACATCGAAGCCCTGCAAAAAAGTGACAAGGTGCGCACCCAGACCCTGCAACGCGGCACCCTGTATTACGTGGCCCTGAGTGTGAAGCAGCCGATGTTCGCCGATGCGCGTGTGCGCAAGGCCGTGCGTTCGCTGATCGACTACCAGGGCATCAACCAGACGGTCATGCCTCATTACGGCGTGATCAACCAGCGGCCGATGCCATTGGGTCTGGCGGCGCGCCTGCCGGATCCCGGCTACAAACTCAGCGTCGAGCAGGCCAAGGCCTGGCTGGCTGAAGCCGGTTACCCGAACGGCTTCAAGACCACCATTCGCGTGCTGGCCGAACCGCCCTTCATCAACATTGCCTCCAACCTGCAATCGACCCTGGCCCAGGCCGGTATCGAAGCCAGCATCATTACCGGCACCGGTAACCAGATCTACGGCGCCATGCGCGAGCGCACCTTCGACATCATCGTCGGTCGCGGCGGTGGCGGGGCGGAGCGTCATCCCCATTCCAGCCTGCGCACCCTGGTGTACAACCCGGATAACCGCGATGAAGCCAAACTGACCAACTTCCAGGGCTGGCGCACCTCGTTCTACAGCCCTGAACTGAACCAGTTGATTGAGCATGCAGAAGTCGAACCGGATGCCGACAAACAACTGACGCAGTACCGCGAGATCCAGGCGCAGGTCGATCAGCAGGTCGGGGCCATTTTGCCGGTCTCGCAGATGACCGACACCGTGGTGGTGTACACCGACGTGGCCGACTTCCAGGGCCACACCGCTGCGACCACGCGCTACAAAGACGTCTACAAAAAGCGCTGATCGATTTACCAGGAGCTCACTATGTTTGTTATGACTGCCTCTGTCATGGGCGCTCGCGCTTCCAATACCCTACGGCGCGCCAGCACCGTGCTGGTGACGTTGCTCGGCCTGTTGGCGCTGACCTTTATCATCGGCCGGGTCATGCCGCTTGACCCCGTGCTGGCGGTAGTCGGGCCGGACGCCGACAGCTCCACCTACGACCAGGTGTACCGGTCGATGGGCCTCGACAAGCCGATCTGGACCCAGTTCGGCCTTTACCTCAATGACCTGCTCCACGGTGATTTCGGCAATGCGCTGCTCACCGGCCACCCAGTGCTGGATGACATCCTGCGCGTGTTCCCGGCGACCATCGAACTGGCCACGTTGGCGATCCTGTTCGGCGTGCTGATCGGCTTGCCGCTGGGCGTGTGTGCGGCGAGCAATCAAGGTCGGCTCGGCGACCACGTGGCGCGGGTGATCACCCTGTTCGGTTATTCCACACCGATTTTCTGGCTGGGCATGATGGGCCTGCTGGTCTTCTACGCCTGGCTCGGCTGGGCTGGCGGCGCGGGGCGCATCGACCTGGCCTACGACGGCATGGTGCCCGAGGTTACCGGCCTGTTGCTGATCGACACCTCACTCGCCCGCGACTGGGATGCCTTCGCCAGCGCTCTGCGGCATATCGTGTTGCCGGCGCTGATCCTGGGCCTGAACTCGGTGGCGTACATCAGCCGCATGACCCGCAGTTTCATGCTGGAGCAGTTGTCCCAGGAGTACATCATCACCGCACGGGTCAAGGGTTTGTCCCGGCGCCAAGTGGTGTGGGGGCATGCGTTTCGCAACATCCTCGTGCAGTTGCTCACCGTGGTTGCGCTGGCCTACGGCTCGCTGCTCGAAGGTGCAGTGCTGATCGAAACCGTGTTCGCCTGGCCGGGGTTCGGCCAATATCTCACCAGCAGCCTGATGCTCGGTGACATGAACGCGGTGATGGGCTGCGTGCTGGTGATCGGCCTGATTTTCGTCGCGCTCAACCTGATCAGCGATGCCTTGTACAAGGTGTTCGATCCGCGCACTCGTTAAGGCGCTACGCAAAAAAACTATAAAAAGAAGGATTCTTTAATGACGACTGTATTTTCGAAACTGCACCTCGGCCTGCTGACCGCCATCCTCGCCCTCGGCCCGATGACCCTGGCCAGCGCCAAGACCCCGGCCGATCAGCTGATCGTCGGCATGAGCATGGTCAACCTGTTCTCCATCGACCCGGCCAACGCGCCCGGCCTGGATGCGTCAGGCGTCAATGCCAACCTTTACGACACGCTGATCAAGCGTGACCAGGGCAACCCGGAAAAACACCTGCCGCAACTGGCCGAACGCTGGGACATCAGCGAGGACGGCAAGCAGGTGACGTTTTATCTGCGCCAGGACGTGAAATTCCATTCGGGCAACCCGCTGACCGCCGAAGATGTGGCGTGGTCGCTGTACCGCGTGATGAAGCTCAACTTCGGCCTGGCGACCACCTGGAAAGCCTATGGCTACAGCGTCGACAACATTCAGGCGCTGATCCGCGCCACGGATGCCCACACCCTGGTGGTCGACCTGCCGCAGACCATGGACCCCTTGTTGTTGGTGGACTCCCTGGCGATCTCGCCCAGCGCCGTGATCGTGGACCGCAAGACCGCCCTGGCCCATGAAAAAAACGGTGACCTCGGCGCCGGTTGGCTGGTGACGAACGAGGCGGGTAGCGGCCCCTTCGTGCTGACCAAATGGAGCGCCAACGACTCGCTGCTGCTGACGCGTTTCGATGGCTACTGGGGCGGCGCGGCCAAGCTCAAGCGCGTGGTGGTGCGGCACATGACCGAGTCCCAGTCCCTGCGCCTGATGCTCGAACGCGGCGATCTGGACCTGGCCTACGGCATGGCCGCACCGGACATTCGCGCCATCGACGGCTCGGACAAGATCCAGGTGCAGTCGCTGCCACGCGGCACCATGTACTACGTCGCCATGAGCATGAAGCAGCCGGAATTCGCCAAGCCCAAGGTGCGCGAAGCGGTGCGCAACCTGATCGACTACAAAGGCCTGGACCAACAAGTGATGCCGTATTACGGCAAGCTCAACCAGCAGCCGATGCAGTTGGGCCTGGAAGCGCGGCTGCCGGATCCCGGCTATCACATGGACGTGGCCAAGGCGAAAGCCCTGCTGGCAGAGGCCGGTTACCCCGAGGGCTTCAACACCACCATTCGCACGCTGTCGGAGCCGCCGTTCATTGATATCGCTGCGCGCTTGCAAGCCACGCTGGCCGAAGGCGGGATCAAGGCCAGTATCGTCACCGGTACCGGCAACCAGGTGTACGGCGCGATGCGCGCGCGCAATTTCGAGATCATCGTGGCCCGTGGCGCCGAGCGTTACCCGCACCCGTATTTCAGCCTGCGCACCTTTGCCTACAACCCCAACAACAGCGATGACGCCGGCCTGCCGAACTTCCAGGGCTGGCGCGCTTCGTTTTTCAATCCGCAGATCAACAGCCTGATCGACCAGGCCGGCGTGACGCGTGATTCGGCGCAGCGGGTCAGCCTGTACCACCAGGCGCAAAACCTTTACGACCAGCAAGTGGGGCCGATCCTGATGATTTCGCAGATGACCGACACCGTGGTCAGCGCTGCCGACGTCAAGGGCTTCACCGGTGACGATGCCGAGGCCACCCGTTACCTGGGTGTCTACAAGCAGCGTTGAGTGCTTCCAGAATTCACACAGAGAAGATGCTTATGAATGCCAATCTGTCTTCCATCGAATCGGCGACGAAGCGCCCGGTGGATCGCTCGCCAGGCTCCAGCTTCGATGCTTTTTGCAAGAGTGGCCTGCGGGTGTTGCGTCACCTGTTGCGCAACCCCATGACCCTGGCAGGCCTGCTGGTGGCGCTGCTGTTGGTGGTCGTCGCGGCCTTTGCGCCGTGGATCGCCACCCACGATCCGGTGGCGCAGAATCTTGCCAATGCCTTGCAGGCACCGGGCTCGGCGCATTGGTTCGGCACCGATGAATATGGCCGGGACATCTTCAGCCGGCTGGTCTACGGCTCGCGGATCACGCTGTACATCATTGGTCTGGTGACGGTGATTGTGGGGCCGATCGGGTTGTTTATCGGCACCGTATCGGGCTACTTCGGTGGCGCGGTCGACACCGTGTTCATGCGCCTGACCGACATCTTCATCTCCTTCCCCAGCCTGGTCCTGGCCCTGGCCTTTATCGCGGCGCTCGGCCCTGGCCTGGAACATGCGGTGGTGGCGATAGCCTTGACCTCCTGGCCGCCGATTGCGCGGCTGGCGCGGGCTGAAACCCTGTCCTTGCGTAACGCTGATTTCGTCGTCGCGGTGGAGCTGCAAGGCGCCTCGCCGGCGCGGATTATCCTGCGCCATATCGTGCCGATGTGCCTGTCCTCGGTGATCATCCGCCTGACCATGAACATGGCGGGGATCATCCTCACCGCTGCGGCACTGGGCTTTCTAGGCCTGGGCGCCCAGGCGCCGCTGCCGGAGTGGGGCGCAATGATCTCCACTGGCCGCCGCTACATGCTCGAATGCTGGTGGCTGGTGGCGGTGCCAGGGGCGGCGATCATGCTGGTCAGCCTGGCTTTCAACCTGTTGGGCGATGGCCTGCGGGACATCCTTGATCCGCGCAGCGAATAATCGGAGGAACACCTGATGTCCGCCATCAAACTGAATGTCGAAGGGCTTAACGTGCGCTTCGTCAGTGGCCAGAAAGAAACCCACGCCGTGCGCGATGTGTCCTTCACCTTGGGCCGTGAAAAACTGGCGATTGTCGGTGAGTCCGGCTCCGGTAAATCCACCGTGGGCCGCAGCCTGCTCAAGCTGCATCCGCCCAGCGCCAGGATCACCGCCAAGGCCATGGCGTTTGGCGAGGTCGACCTGCTGTCGGCCAGTGAAAAAGCCATGCAGAAGATTCGCGGCCAGCGCATCTCGATGATCATGCAGGACCCCAAGTATTCGCTGAACCCAGTGGTCAAGGTCGGCGACCAGATCGCCGAAGCCTACTTGGCCCACCACAAGGCCAGCCGCAGCGATGCCCGTGAGCGCGTGCTGCAGATGCTGGAGCAGGTGCACATCCGCGACCCGCAGCGCGTCTATAACCTGTACCCCCACGAAGTCTCCGGCGGCATGGGGCAGCGCATCATGATCGCGATGATGGTGATCACCCGTCCGGAAGTGATCATCGCCGACGAGCCCACCTCGGCTCTGGATGTCTCGGTGCGCCAACAAGTGCTCAACGTGCTGGAAGAGTTGGTGGACCAGCAGCAGATGGGGCTGATCTTCGTCAGCCACGACCTCAACCTGGTGCGCAACTACTGCGACCGCGTGCTGGTGATGTATGCCGGGCGCGTCGTCGAATCCCTGGCCGCCTGTGACCTGCACTACGCCGAGCACCCCTACACCCGTGGCCTGCTGGCCGCGCTGCCGAGCATGGATAACCGCCGTGCGCACCTGCCGGTGCTCAAGCGCGATCCTCTCTGGCTGACCCAATAAGGAACCCGACCATGCCCATGATCCAAGCGCACGCCTTGAACCTGAGCTTCGGCACAGGCGCTGCCATCAACCAAGTGCTGCACGATGTGAGCCTGAGTGTCGCCGACGGAGAATCGTTCGGCCTGGTGGGGGAGTCCGGCTCGGGCAAGACCACCGTGCTGCGCTGTCTGGCCGGACAATACCGGCACTGGAACGGCGAGCTGAGCATTGCCGGCGCGCCGTTGCATCACAAAATTTCCAAGGAGCACTTTCGCAAGGTGCAAATGGTCTTCCAGGATCCTTACGGCTCCTTGCACCCTCGACACACCATCGACACCGCATTGCGCGAGCCGCTGATTATCCACGGGGTAGGGGACAAGGACGACCGCATCAACGAGATCCTGCTCAAGGTTGGCCTGAACGACAGTTTCCGCTTTCGCTACCCGCACCAACTGTCCGGCGGGCAGCGCCAGCGCGTGGCAATTGCGCGGGCCTTGATCCTGGAGCCACGGGTGCTGTTGCTGGATGAACCGACCTCGGCGCTGGATGTGTCGGTCCAGGCCGAGATCCTCAACCTGCTGGCGGACCTGCGTCAGCGCGAGAAACTCACCTACTTGCTGGTGACCCATGACCTGGGCGTGGTGACTCACTTGTGCGACCGGGTGGCGGTGATGCAGCACGGCAAGATCGTCGAACTGCTCGACTGTCAGGCCCTTAGCCAGGACCAGGCGGAGCACGATTACACGCGCATGCTGGTGCAGGCCAGCCGTGACTTCAGTCAGGAGTCCGAGCGGCGACGTGTAGGCTAAAAGCGCTAGTCATCATATGACTGTGCTTTGGTTCATTTATTTATTGATGTGAATAAACGCTTATTTCATTGGGTTTAATGGCATTTTAACCATGAAAGGCGTTTAGAGGGTGGCATTACTATTTTTGTAGTTGTACGATGACATACCTCTTAAGATATTCCATTCAAATTTCGAATAAAGGTTTGCGAACATGACGCCACAAGAACTAAAAACAGTCCTGTCTTCCGGCTTGCTCTCGTTCCCGGTCACCGACTTTGATGCCGCCGGCGACTTCCGCGCCGACACCTACGCTCGCCGCCTGGAATGGCTGGCGCCTTATGGCGCCAGTGCGTTGTTCGCGGCAGGGGGCACCGGGGAATTCTTCTCCCTGGAGTCCAAGGAATACACGCAGATCATCAAGACTGCCGTGGACACCTGCAAAGGTCAGGTGCCGATCCTCGCCGGTGCCGGTGGCCCGACGCGCCAAGCCATCGCTTACGCCCAGGAAGCCGAGCGCCTGGGCGCCGCGGGTATTTTGCTGATGCCCCATTACCTCACCGAAGCCAGCCAGAAGGGCTTGGTGGCGCACGTTGAGCAAGTGTGCAACTCGGTGGATTTCGGCGTGGTGGTGTACAACCGCAACCTGTGCCGCCTCAACGCCGACAGCCTGGAACAGCTGGCCGAGCGCTGCCCGAACCTGATCGGCTTCAAGGATGGCATTGGTGAGGTCGAATCCATGGTCAGCATCCGCCGTCGCCTGGGCGACCGCCTGACCTACCTCGGCGGCCTGCCGACTGCCGAAGTCTACGCCGCTGCCTACAAAGCCCTCGGCGTGCCGGTCTATTCCTCGGCGGTGTTCAACTTCATCCCGAAAACCGCGATGGACTTCTACCGCGCCGTGGCTGCCGACGACCACGCGACCGTGGGCCGTTTGATTGATGATTTCTTCCTGCCGTACCTGGCGATTCGCAACCGCTGTGAAGGTTATGGCGTGAGCATCGTCAAGGCCGGTGCGCGTTTGGTTGGCCATGACGCCGGCCCGGTACGTGCGCCGCTGACCGACTTGCTGCCCGATGAAGTGGAGCAACTGGCGGTGCTGATCGAGGCCCTCGGCGCCCAGTAAGGCGAGTACGAACCTCCAATGTAGGAGCTGTCGAGCCCCAGCGAGGCTGCGATGGGATCGCTGCGGTGTGTCGGCAAAACCGAGTCGCCTGCATCGCAGCCTCGCTAAAGCTCGACAGCTCCTACGGGGATTGCTGGGGGAATAGATTCAACCTTCCTCAATCGCAGCCAATACCTCGAAGCTTCCACGCAACAGATGCAGCCCTTCAACGTGAATACCGGCAAAAACAAGGAGAACAACATGCCGTATAAACCCTCAGCGCATTGCGCGCTTGCCCTTATCGCCCTCGGTTGCAGCCCGCTGTCCTGGGCGCTGCAAGCACCGTCAAAACTGCAAGTACCCACCCTGGCCTATGACGATCAGCAGATCATCCTGGTCTGGGAGAAGCCTGCCGATCATGGCGGCATCCAGGATTACCACGTGTACGCCAACGGCGTGTTGTTGGGCAGTGCCAACGCCAACAACGATCAGGTGTCACCGGCCAAGCCCTATATCGACCAGTTCTACCGCCAGGACACGGCCAACTTCCACCATCGCATCGGCATCCACAGCTACACCGCCCAAGGCTTGAAGCCCGACACGGCCTACCGTTTCACCGTGCGTTCGGTGGACGCAAACGGCAAGGAGTCGGCAGACAGCGCCCCCGTACAGCAACGTACCACCCAGGTTGCGGCGCTGTTTGACGTGAAGAAATACGGCGCCAAAGGCGACGGTAGCCACCTTGATACCCTGGCGATCCAGAACGCCGTCGATGCCTGCACCCCAGGCTGCAAAGTCCTGCTGCCCAAAGGTACCTATAAAAGCGGCGCGCTCTACCTCAAGAGCAACATGACCCTGGAGATCGCCGAAGGCGCGACCCTGCTCGGTTCCGAACGCGCTGAAGATTACCCATTGGCCGGTTATATCCAGTACCCGTATTCCACCACCGTGCGCCCAGCCTCGCTGATCAACGCGTTGCCCCGCGATCCGCGCCAGCATCAAACGTTCGAAAACATCCGCATCGTCGGCAAGGGCACCCTCGACGGCAACGGCTGGAAGCGCAACGCCGACGTCATCGACGAGCGCGGCCAGGCGCTGCCGTTCTACCTGCCCAGCGACAACACCCGCTATGCCCAGGACGGCATCCTCGCCAAGGCCCAGGTCGAGCAAGCCGTGGCACGGGGCATGAACGTCAAGGACGCCTATGGGCAGATGCGTTCCTCGTTGATCACCCTGCGCAACGTCAAGAACGTGTTCTACGGCGGCTTCACCGTACTCAACCCGGCGTTCCACGGCATCATGAACCTGGAGACTGAAAACGTGGTGCTGGCCAACACCACCCACAAGACCTACGACGCCAACAACGGGGACGGCATCGAATTCGCCAACAGCAAGGGCGCGATGGTCTTCAACAACTTCTTCGACACCGGCGACGACTGCGTCAACTTCGCCGCCGGCACCGGTGCGAATGCCGTGCACCAGTCGCCTCAGGAAGATGCGTGGATTTTCAACAACTACTTCCGCAAGGGCCACGGCATGGTGGTGGCTGGCAGTCATACAGGCGCATGGATCCAGAACATCCTGGCTGAAGACAACGTCTCCGACGGCACCGACGCCGGGCTGCGCATGAAAAGCACCAACTTCATGGGCGGTGGTGCGCGCAACGTCACCTTCCGTGATTCGGCGATTCGCAACACGGTCAAGCAGGCCTTCATCTTCACCCTTGACTACAACGACCCCAACGCCAAACTCGACTACGAGCGCTCAACAATTGCCGGGCAGTTCAAGGACATCCGCGTGAGCGATGTCAGCGTGGAAAACGCCCAAGGCGCGGCGATCGAAGTCAAGGGCGATGCTGCGCACAGCGCCTACCATGAGGGTTTGGTGTTTGAGCGCGTACGTTTCAGCGGCGCGGCCAAGGCGCGTATCGATGGGTTGAAAGACTCACGCTTCGAGCACGTGGTGTTCAGCCAGACCGGCGGCGCCAATCCGTGGCAAGTGAGCGGTAGCCAAGGGGTGGTCTTCAAGGACGTGCAACCGACGCCCTGAACCACCATATTCTTGTGGTGAGCGGCTTTTGTGGTGAGCGGGCTTGCCCCGCGCTGGGCTGCGTAGCAGCCCCAAAACCTTCACCTCGCTTAATTCTGGCACTCTGCGGTGGCCTTGTTGGGGCTGCTGCGCAGCCCAGCGCGGGGCAAGCCCGCTCACTACAGGGTTGTGTGACATTAGCCAGCAGTTACGTATAAAGATTGATAGCATTGGGCCACTTATCTCGAGTATTCCTTATGCTTCCTGGCCATATCCGCGTACTTGTCCTGGGCCTCGTGTTGATGCTGTCTAGCCTGTCCGCCCTGGCGGCCAATACCCCTTGCTCCGGTCGTAAGGGGGGCATTGCCGGGTGTGATGGCGATGTCTTCCTCTGCAACGACGGTTCCATCAGCGCCTCGAAAAGAAGTTGCACCGCCTATACCGGCAACCGCTTGGCACGCCCCGCTGTGCAACCGCTGCAAGGTCGTTCAGAGAGCTGCAGCTGCGGTAGCGGTACGTACTGCACCGGGCCACGGGGCGGGGTGTTCTGCCTCACGCCCTCCGGACAGAAAAGTTATCGGCGCCACTGACCGCTAAATAGTTGGCTGTGGCGGAAATGAGGGACGAAATAGCGGTTTGCCATTCAATTTTCATAAAAGCGTAACAATGCTGCTGCAAAGTTCCGGGAGCCCGTAATCACAAGGATTTCCCTGAATGAAACGTCTGATGAAGTCTGCTGCACTCGCCGTTGCGGTTTCTCTCAGTGCCACCTCGGTATTTGCTGCCGAAAACGTCCGTCTGACAGGTTCTGGCGCCAGCTTCCCTGCGCCGATCTACCTCACCTGGTTCAAGGATTTCAGCAAGAAGACCGCTGGTGTCACGGTTGACTACCAATCCAAGGGGAGCGGGGCGGGTGTCCAGGACTTCCTGAACAAAACCGTGGACTTCGCCGCCAGTGACTCGGCCATGAAAGATGAAGACATCGCCAAGGTCGCCGAAGGCGTGCAGCTTCTGCCGATGACCGCGGGCGAGATCGTGCTGGCGTTCAACCTGCCAGGCAATCCCAAAGAGCTGAAGTTGCCCCGCGATGTGTACTCCAACATCTTCCTGGGCAAGATCACCAAGTGGAACGATCCGCAGATCGTCGCCGCCAACCCTGACCTGAAGATGCCGGATATGCCGATCACCGTGGTCGTGCGTGCAGACTCCAGCGGCACCACTGCGGTATTCACCAAGCACTTGGCGGCCATCAATCCGCAGTTCCAGAAGGACCTGGGTGAAGGCAACACCGTTAACTGGCCCGCCAGCGACAAATTCATCAAATCGCCGAAGAACGACGGTGTGACCGCCACCGTACGCCAGACTCCGGGCGCGATTGGCTACATCGAATACGGCTTCGCCAAACTGGCCAAGGTTAACTTTGCCCAGCTGCAGAACAAGGCCGGCAAGTACGTGGTCCCTAACGCCGAAAGCGGTGCCGAAGCGCTGGCCGCAGTGAAGATGCCGGAAAGCCTGGTGGCCTGGCTGCCGGATCCGGACGGTGCCAAGTCCTACCCGATCACGTCCTACACCTGGATGATCTTCCGCAAGGACAACGGCAACCCGGCCAAGGCCAAAGCCATGCGTGACATGGTCGAATACAGCCTGACCGAAGGGCAGAAAATCGCCGACTCGATGGGCTATATCCCGCTGCCGCAATCGGTGGTTGATCAGGTTCGCAAAGCGTCCGCCAACATTCAGTAACGCTCGTGTGGCCTCTCTTGGCGGGCGCTGTGAGCCCCGCCGGGAGAGTTACCCCCTTGTTCCGGAATCAGCCAATGAACACACCGTTTGTCGTACCGGGTAACCCGGACTCTGCCTGCCAGCCACCTTCGACGAAGGATTTCCTGGTTGATCGCACCTTCCGTGCGCTTGCGCGGATAGGCGTGGTGCTGGTGCTGGCGCTGGTGTTTGCGCTGGTGTTTGAAGTGGGGCGCAAGGCCCTCCCAGGCATGGAGAAGCACGGCTTTGACGTGCTGTTCGGCAGCGTCTGGGATGTCAATCAAGGCAAGTACGGCATTCTGCCGGCCATCTGGGGCACGCTCTACAGTGCCTTTATCGCGTTACTGATCGCCGGTGTTTTTGGCGTCAGCATGGCGATTTTTCTCACTCAGGATTTCTTGCCGGCGAAGCTGGCGGCGGTGTTTCGTACCATCGTCGAACTGCTCGCGGCCATCCCCAGCGTCGTTTACGGCCTGTGGGGCATTTACGTGGTCATCCCGGCGATTCGGCCGCTGACCGCATGGTTGAACAGCGAACTGGGCTGGATCCCTTTTTTCGGCACCTCGTTGAGCGGGCCGGGGCTGCTCCCAGCCGCGCTGGTGCTGGCGATCATGATTCTGCCGACCATCGCGGCCGTGTCCCAGGACGCCCTCACCGCCGTCCCCATGAAAACCAAGCAGGCCGCCTACGGCATGGGCACCACCCACTGGGAAGCGATTCTCAAGGTGATGGTGCCGTCCGCCGCTACCGGCATCTTCGGTTCCCTGGTGTTGGGCCTGGGCCGCGCCCTCGGTGAAACCATGGCGCTGGCCATGCTGGTGGGCAACGCCAACAACATCTCGCTTTCGCTGTTCGCGCCGGCCAACACCCTGGCGGCGTTGCTGGCGCTGAACTTCCCCGAAGCCGGGCCGAACGAGATCGAGGTGCTGATGTACGCCGCACTGGTGCTGATGTTGATTACGCTGATCGTCAACATCTTCGGCTCCATGATCATGATGTACGCCCAACGGGGTAATAAGTGATGACTGATCTTTCTGCTGCAACCGACCTGACGTCTCCCGCCGGTGCGCTGCCCAGCCTGCAACGCCGGTTCGAAGGCCGTGCCCTGCGCAGCCTGGTGTTGACGACCCTGGTGTGGACCGGCGCGCTGCTGGCCAGCGTGCCGCTGATTTCCGTGCTCTACATGCTGATCATGCGCGGCGGGGCGCGCCTGAGCCTTGAAGTATTCACCGAACTGCCGCCCACCGGTTTCGAGACCGGCGGCGGTTTCGGCAACGCCATGGCGGGTACCTTCGTGATGGTTGGCATCGCGGCAGCCATTGCGGTGCCGGTCGGCATCATGGCGGCGATCTTCCTCGCCGAACTGGGCCCGGAGAGCAAACTGGCGAACGCCGCGCGCTTTGCCGCGAAGATGCTCACCGGCCTGCCTTCGATCCTGGCCGGTGTGTTTGCCTACGCCCTGGTGGTGATGACCACCGGCACCTACTCGGCCCCGGCCGGTGGTGTAGCGCTGGCGGTGCTGATGCTGCCCATCGTGGTGCTGACCGCTGAAGAGTCGATGCGCATGGTGCCCAAGATCATGAAGGACGCCGCCTACGGCATGGGCTGCACCCGCTCCCAGGTGATCTGGAAAATCGTCTTGCCCACCGGCCTGCCGGCCATCCTCACCGGCGTGATGCTCGCCGTGGCCCGCGCCGCAGGCGAAACCGCGCCGCTGTTGTTTACCGCGCTGTTCAGCAACTACTGGATCTACCACGACGGCAGCCTGGCGGTGATGAACCCGACGGCTTCGCTGGCCGTGCTGATCTACAACTTCTCCGGCATGCCCTTCGACAACCAGCTTGAACTCGCCTGGGCGGCGTCGCTGGTACTGGTAATGATCGTGCTGGTCGTGAACATCGTGAGCCGTATTTTCGGCAAGCCAAAGTATTGAAAACGGGAGCACCTGAATCTTGAACGTATCAACTGCGCAAATAGCCGCTCCGTTTGTCACCCAGGCGCCTGTGGTCATGGACTGCAAGCTGGACAAGATCTTCTACGGCAACTTCATGGCTGTGCGTGACAGCCATGTGCCGATCGAAAAGAACAAGATCACCGGCTTCATCGGGCCGTCCGGCTGCGGTAAAAGTACCGTGCTGCGCAGCCTCAACCGTATGAACGACCTGGTCAAAGGCTTCCGCTTCGAGGGCCATGTGCACTTCCTCGGGCAGGACGTCTACGGCAAGGGCGTGGACCCGGTGGTGGTGCGCCGCTATATCGGCATGGTGTTCCAGCAGCCGAACCCGTTCTCCATGAGCATCTTCGATAACGTGGCCTTTGGCCTGCGCCTGAACCGCTACAAAGGCGACCTGGGCGACCGCGTCAAGCACGCCCTGCAAGGCGCCGCGCTGTGGGATGAGGTCAAGGACAAGCTCAAGGTCAGCGGCCTGTCGCTGTCCGGTGGCCAGCAGCAGCGCTTGTGCATTGCCCGCGCCATCGCCACCGAGCCGGAAGTGCTGTTGCTCGACGAACCGTGCTCGGCGCTTGACCCGATTGCCACGCGCCGGGTCGAAGAGTTGATGGTCGAGCTGAAAAAGGACTACACCATCGCCCTGGTGACCCACAACATGCAGCAGGCCATCCGTGTGGCCGACACCACGGCGTTTTTCTCGGTGGATATTTCCCAGGGCACGCGCACCGGCTATCTGGTTGAGATGGGCCCAACGGCGCAGATTTTCGAGAACCCGCGCGAGCAAATGACCGGGGACTACATCACGGGTAAGTTCAGCTGATGCCTGCAACGCGACGCCTTGATCTGCCTGCGATTGAACGCGCACTGCGTGAGGTGCAGCAGCGCTTTGCCGCGCTCAGCCAGGACTTCACCGAGCCACGCGACCCACTGACGGACGAAGTGCTGCACAACGTGCTTGAAGGCTATGCGCTGATTGACGATTATGTGGCGCGGGGCGTCGACCTGTTTGACCTTCAGCAACTGAACCTGATGCTGGAGATCAACGCCACCGTACTCTGTGGCAGCGACCCGAGCCGTCGCCTGGAATACGCCCAGCACCTGGCGGCGACCGAAGAACACTTCTTCAACAACGTCGAGGGCGGCATCAAGGACTTGTACAACTGGTACTGCGCGTATCGCAGTGAATCGGTGTGGAAGCGCGCAGCCGGGGTGTATGTGCGCATCCTCAGCAAGCCGCAGTTGTTTATTGAAGGCAACCACCGCAGCGGCTCGCTGATCGTCAGCTATCTGCTGATGCGTGCGGGTTTGCCGCCGTTCGTGCTGTCGCTGGAGAACGCCGAGGGTTACTTCAACCCGTCGTCGGTCATCCGCAACTCAGCCAAACATGGAGTCAAGGCGTTGTACGAATTGCCCAAGATCAAGAAAAAATACGCCGCCTTCCTGGAAGAACAGGCACCGGATCCAATGAGGTTTTTTCTCCAGGACACGCCCTTGCCCGCCTATCAAGGGGGCCATTGATGAGCGGTTCTCGCCTGTTCGCCAGGGCAGGGCAGGCCATGCAGCGCCTCCTCCCGACGCAGTTGCTCAAGCGCCCGCGCATCCGTATTTCATTCGACATAGACGACACCCTGGCCTGCCAGCTCCACCACTGCGACGTCGAGCCGAGCCGGCTGCCAGCCTGCGTGCACCGCTGGCTGGGTGAGCCGCTGCGCATCGGCACACGCTCCCTGACCCGCGAACTGCGCCGCCAGGGTTGCAGCGTCTGGGTCTACACCTCGTCCGGGCGTACGCCGTCCTATATCCGGCGCTGGCTGATGCTGTACGGCATCCGCGTCGACGGCGTGGTCAACAGCGTGCTGCACAACCAGGCGCTGACGGCGCACGGGCTGTCGAACGCACCGTCGAAATTCCCACCGGCCTTCGACATCGACCTGCATGTGGATGACTCCGAAGGCGTGCACAGTGAAGGCCAGGACCACGGTTTTCGCGTAGTCGTGGTGGACCCCCAGGATGAGCAGTGGGCGCAGCGGGTATTGGATGCCGTCGCACAGCTTCAGGCACAGCTAGCCCGTCAGCAACCGCACCGGCACACACCAACCCCGCAGAGCGCCCGCGGGCTTTTTCTGCCTGAGGCGCTTTGACCGCCAGGTATGCCCTGGTCGACCTCGGTATAAGCCTTGGTCAATCGACCGATCTGGATGTTCCCAGCACTCGATTCAGCTCGCCAGCGACAGCGATGAGCTGCTGTTCAAGCGCTTCAACCTCAGAGAGGCTGATGCCATTGTTGATAACGTGCAGGGTTTTAGCCCGCTTCCTGGGGGCGGGAGCCAGATTGTGTGCTTGTTGCGAAATCAACGCCTGACGCAACAGATTGTTGATCACGGTCTGATAGCCCGTACCGGCGCTTTCGGCGCGTTCACGGGCGGCTTCGATTACCGCGTCGTCAAGCATGATGGTGATGCGGGTCTTGCCCTTGTTGCTGGCGACAGCACCACGTTTGCCGTGGGTGAAATCGTATTCGTCTTTCATTGTTCAAGCCTCCAGATAACGACGCCGTTCATTTCTTGATGCGAGCCTGGCGCTGATAACGCGTACGAAATTTGGATCGCGATAAGTGTACGTCACTACCAGAATTCGTCCCCTCGCGTCGCTGCCCATGGTCACCCAGCGCTCTTCATCGTGATCGGGGTCTTGTATGGTCAGGGCCATCTCATCGTTGAACACCGGTTCTGCGTCGGCCAGGGTTATGCCCTTGTGCTTTTGCTGATTTGCGATGTTTTTTGCCTCGTCGTATTGAATCCTGAATCTCTTCATTATGCATACTTTATATGTATTAAAAAGCAGTTGAAGAAACCGTCAGTCAGGAAGATGGCCAGCTATATAGCGGTAGTGTGAATTTGCCATGTTCCGCTCGGTCAGTTGGGTCTCGATCTTGCTGAAATTGCCAACATATTTGCGCGCGTAATGGCCAATCCGTTACGTAGAAGGATTCTGTTTTGATTGTCAGAATAGGCGAACTTGAGCCGGCGAGTAGTCAGATAGGTCAGCGTGCACGGGGCCGGGTCAATACCAAGTTTGTGCACATTGCCCTTTATTCCGCGGCGTGCTCAGGTTAATGACCACGCCGTGGAAAGGGTCGCAAGAGCGACCTTCAACGCATATGCAAAATAATCGGGCTGCTGCTTGCCGGGTCTGTATGCCCGCGTAGTTTGCCCACCGCCTTGGCGTCCACCGCGCCGCCCTGGTTACCCCAAGTACTGCGCACAAACGTCAGCACCTCGGCGATTTCCTGGTCGGACAATTGCTCGCGAAACGCCGGCATGCGGTAGGCATCCGGCACGCCAGCGGCGACCACGCGTTGTGCGCCATTGAGGGTGATGTTGATCGCTGACGCCGTCTCCTTGACCAAGGCCGAAGTGGCGCCCGCGAGAGGTGGCATCCACTCGGGCTGGCCTTTGCCGTCTGCGCCATGGCACGAGGCGCAGCGGGTGGAGTAGGTGTGGGCGCCGGGGACGTCCTGGCGCACGGCGGCGGTTACGTACTGCCAAGGCGTGCCGTCGCGCTGCGGGTCGCCGGGCAGCGACTTGAGGTAACGGGCGATGGCGGCCAGGTCGTCGTCGGCCATGAACTGCGTGGAGTTGTTGAACGCTTCGGTCATCGAGCCATAGACCACCGCGTGCTGGTTGCGGCCGGTCTTGAGGAACTGCACGATCTGCGGCTCGCTCCAGCGACCCAAACCGCTGTTGGGGTCCTGGCGCAGGCTGGGTGCGTACCAGCCATCGAGCAGGGCGCCGGCGAGGAACGGCTTGCCGGATTCATCCAAAGCCTTTTCGTTAAAAGCCAGGCCGCGCGGTGTGTGGCAACTGCCGCAGTGGCCTGGGCCTTGGACGATATAGGCGCCGCGATTCCACAGCGCGTCCTGGTTGGGGTTGGCGGCGTAGGTGGCGGTCGGTGCAAACACGCCGTTCCACAGGGCGATGGGCCAGCGCATGTTCAGCGGCCAGGGAATATCGCTGGGGATATTCGGCTGGTTGGCCGGTTGCACGCCTTTCATGAAAAACGCGTACAGCGCCTGGATATCGTCGTCGCTGAGCTTGGCATACGACGGATAGGGCATGGCCGGATAGAGCCGGCGGCCGCCCGGTGCCACGCCGTGACGCACTGCGCGATCAAAATCGGCCAGGCTGTAAGTGCCGATCCCGTGGGTGCGGTCCGGGGTGATGTTGGTGGCGTGAATCGCTCCCAACGGCGTGGCCATTTCCAGGCCACCGGCGAACGGTGCCTTGCCGGCCAGGCTGTGGCAGGCCACGCAGTCGCTGACGCGGGCGACGTACTCGCCACGACTGACCAGGGCCGGGTCGGCACTGGCTGCCTGTGGCGCTTCAAACGGTGTAGCGGGTTGGCGGCTGACATACCAGGCCAGCAGGCCGGCGGCGACGACGCAGGGCAGCGCGAGCCAGCCTACGGTTCTTGCGAATCGACGGTTGTTCATGGGCGGTCTCGCTCGGTTAGCTGAAGGTGTGTCGGCTTAATGGCAGGCTGCGCACGCGCTGGCCGGTCAATTGCGCCACCGCGTTGACCACGGCCGGCGCCACAGCGGGGAGCGGAGGCTCACCGATGCCGCCCATCTTTTCACCACTCTCGATGATCTTTACATGCACCTGCGCCATGCGGGACGGCGGCAGGATCGGGTAAAGGTCGTAATTGCGCGCCCGTGGCTTGCCGTCCACGTACACCGCTTCCTCCAGTAAGGTTTGCGACAGGCCCAGGGCCACCGCGCCGTTGACCTGCGCCTGGACAATCGCCGGGTTGACGATGCTGCCAGGGTCGATGGCTTCCCAGATGTGGTGCACTTTTACCTGGCCGTGTTCAATCGACACCTCGGCAATCACCGCAGCGTGGGAGCCGAACGGCGAGGCCATGGCCACGCCACGCGCCCGTCGTGTGCCGTCTTCGGCGGTGTAGGGGCCGCGTTTCCAGCCGCCGGACAACTCGCCCACCGCCTTGAGCAAGGTGGTCAGCCGGGGGTTGTCACGCAGCAGATGCAGGCGCAACTCATAGGGGTCGCGCTTGCCCTGGTCCGCCAGTTCATCGAGGAACGCTTCGTAGAAGAAGTCATTCAGCGAGTTACCCACCGAGCGCCAGTAGCCGAGCATGGCCGGGCCTTTGACGTAAATCTGCGCGATGCGTTTGTTGGGGATGGCGTAGCTCTTGCCCGACAAACCTTCGAGGGCGGTGGGGTCGAGTTTTTCGCCCTGTTTGCCGGCGATGGCTTCGCTGGGGCCTTCGGTGGCGCTGACCGCTTCGATGGCGACGGGCAGGCCGTCGGCATCCAGCGCGGCGCGGAACTTGACCACCGCAACCGGGCGCAGCACATCGCGCAGGAACTCTTCTTCACGGCTCCAGATCAGCTTGACCGGACGGCCCACCGCCTTGGCCAGGGCAATGGCCTGCGGGTAAGGGCTGGCCGAGTCATACAGGAAGTGCCGACCGAAAAAACCGCCCAGCAGCGGCGAATGCAGGTTGATCTGCTCGGGCGCCAGGCCGGTGCGCTTGGCGATGTCGGCACGGAACATGTCCGGCGCCTGGTTAGGCAGCCAGATGTCCAGGGTGCCGTTGGGGTTGAAACGCGCCAGGGCTGAAGGCGGCTCCAACTGGGCGTGGTTGACGTACTGGTTGTGGTAGGTGGCCTCGACCTGGGTCTTGGCGTTTTTCAGTGCGCCGGCCACATCGCCTTCGTTTTCGTCGTCACGGGCCGGGCCTTGCTGGGCCGCGAGGAAGTCGCGAAAACCATCGCTGGAAAAGTCAGCGGGCATGGCGCGGACTTTGGAGTCGGCAGTCGGTTCCAGCCAGTCGACCTGGATGGCTTCCACCGCACGCTTGGCATGCCACCAGCGTTCGGCGACGACCGCCACGGCGCCGGGCAGTTGATGCACCGAGTGCACGCCGGGCATGGCTTCGACCTGCGCCTGGTTGCGCAGGCTGCCCACGGTCATGCCCAGGCGCGGCGCGTGCTGCACGGCGGCGTGGAGCATGTCGTCGACTTTCAGGTCGATGCTGTACAGCGCTTTGCCGGTGGATTTGTCGTAGGCGTCTACACGCTTGACCGGTTTACCGATCCAGCGGAATTGGCTCGGATCGCGCAGGGTGATGCTTGCGGCGTCAGGCACTGGCATGTCCAGGGCGCGGCTGGCCAACTCGCCGTAGCCCAGGGAACGGCCGGATGCAGCGTGAATCACGCGGCCGGGTTGGGTGGTCAGCTCACCCACGGGCACACCGAGTTGCTCGGCACCGGCCTGCAACAACATGGCGCGGGCGAGGGCACCGAGGCGGCGCATGGTCGGGTAGCTCATGCGCACCGACATGCTGCCGCCGGTGATGCGCATGCCGTTGTCCATCACCACATAGGCTTCGCCGGGTGGCGCGGCTTCGACGATGAACGTAGCCGGGTCGGCGTCGAGTTCTTCGCCGACAATCTGCGCCATGGCGGTGTGGGTGCCTTGACCGCCTTCCATAAAGGGGCTGAGCAAACGCACAGTGCCGTCCGGGCGAATCTCCAGGAATGCCGGCACCTGCGTACCGCGTTCGGCTGCGGTGCCGGTGGCCGCCTGCACCCGGCCCGAGCCGAGTGGCAGGCCGAAACCGATGACCAACGCACCCACGGCGGTACTCGCCAGGAAGCGCCGACGCGACAGGTTGACAGGCTCACCCGGGATGAATGCTGGCGTATTCATCAGGCAGTCTCCTTCCCGGTGGCCAAGTGATCCATGGCGGCATGGATGGCGTTGTAGGTGCCGCACCGGCACAGGTTGACCATCGCCGCGTCGATCTGCTCCTTGGTGGGTGCGGGCGTGTGCTTGAGCAGCGCGGTGGCGGCCATCACTTGCCCGGACTGGCAATAACCGCATTGCGCGACCTGGTGCTCGACCCAGGCGCTGACCACGCGCTTGCCCACGTCATCGGCTTCGATGGCCTCGATGGTAGTGATTTCGCGACCAACGACCCCGGCCACCGGGGTGACGCACGAACGCACCACATTGCCGTCCACCAGCACCGAACAGGCGCCGCACTGGGCCAGGCCGCAGCCGTATTTGGTGCCGGTCATGCCCAGATTGTCGCGGATCACCCACAGCAGGGGCGTGTCGGCTTCGGCATCGACCTGATAGGCCTTTTGGTTGATACGTAATTCCATGGCTGGCTCACCTGCTGATCATCGGTTGGTGGTGCTGATTTCTTATAGGAGTGGTGCGACTGCAAGTCGCCCATCGTCGAACTCTAGACCACTGCGCGGGGCGGATCTATGCCATAGCCGTGATGTTCAGAGGATCAGGCAAGGATTCAACAGGATTGGGTGGCTGAGGGGGGTGGAGGCCGGCTTTTCTGTGGTGAACCGATTGTCTGTGGTCGACAGGCTTTCTGTGGTGAACCGATTGTCTGTGGTCAACAGGCTTTCTATGGTCAACAGGCTTTCTGTGGTGAGCGGGCTTTCTGTGGTGAGCGGGCTTGCCCCGCGCTGGGCTGCGCAGCAGCCCCAAAACCTGCCACCGAGATTTACCGGAAGAAATGCGGTGTTCTTGATGGGGCTGCTGCGCAGCCCAGCGCGGGGCAAGCCCGCTCACCACAAGAGCCAGAGCCAGAGCAAGAGCAAGAGCAAGAGCAAGAGCAAGAGCAAGAGCCAGAGCAAGAGCAAGAGCCAGAGCAAGAGCAAGAGCCAGAGCCAGAGCAAGAGCAAGAGCAAGAGCAAGAGCAAGAGCAAGAGCAAGAGCAAGAGCAAGAGCAAGAGCAAGAGCAAGAGCCAGAGCAAGAGCCAGAGCAAGAGCAAGAGCCAGAGCAAGAGCCAGAGCCAGAGCCAAAGCCAGAGCAACAACAGCCGATGTTCGCCGCTCTTCAGGCCCACCCCTCGCGCACTGCACTGCGAATCCCTTCCAGCAGCATCGCAAACGCCGGGTTGTCGTTGTTTTCGCGCCAGATCAGGTGCAGTTCGCTCTGCGCGCCTTCGCCCAGGTCGATGTCGCGGAACACCACGTTCTTGAACACCACGCTGCTGGCGCAACGGGGCACCAGGGCCAGGCCCATGCCGGCGTTGACCAGCGCGAGGATGGTCAGGGACGAGCCGAGCCACTGCACATAGTCCGGCGCGACGCGGGCCGAGCGCAGCAGGCCGGTGAGCAGTTCGTTGAACGGCGGGTAGGCGGCGTGGGCGTACATCAGGAAGGGTTGGGCGTCGAGGTCGTGCACGCTGACCGTCTGCGCCTTGGCCAGCCGATGGCTGCTCGGCACCGCCAGCACGAAGGGCTCGCGCACCAGGCATTCGGTGGCGTAGCCCGGTTCCAGCAGGGGCGCACGCACGATGCCGAGGTCGATGCGCCGGGCGCGCAGGGCTTCGTACTGCTGGTAGGTGTTCATCTCGGCCAGGTCGATCTTGACGTGGGGCTGCTTGAGCCGCGCTTCGGCGATCACCTTGGGCAGGAACTCATACACCGCGCTGCCGACGAAGCTGATAGTGACCGTGCCGATATCGCCCTCGGCAAAGCGTCGCGCAGTGACGGCCGCTTGCTGGGCCAGCTCCAGCAGGTTCTGCGCTTCGATGAAAAACGCACGGCCCGCTGCGGTGAGAGCGACGCTGCGGGTGGTGCGGGTAAAAAGCTCCACGCCCAGGTGGTGCTCCAGCAATTGGATCTGCCGGCTCAGTGGCGGCTGGGTCATGTTCAGCCGCTCGGCAGCACGACGGAAATTCAGCTCGGTGGCCACGGTGGTGAAGCAGCGCAGTTGCGTCAGCTCGAACATTGATCTAATCCCGGTATCAATCGAATGCCAAGTTAGATTAGACGGGAACAATCCCCGGCGTCCATGATCCCTGCGTCCCTTAAAAAAACAATGAATGGGAGTTGCCCGTGGATACCCTCCAGAATCCGCCAGACCCGAGCGTGCTTGCCCGCGCGGCCGCCAAGGTCAAGCGTCATGTCCTGCCGCTGTTCGTGGTGATGTTCATCGTCAATTACATCGACCGGGTCAATATCGGCTTTGTGCGCAGCCACATGGAGACTGACCTGGGCATTGGCGCGGCCGCCTATGGCTTGGGCGCCGGGTTGTTTTTCATTGGTTACGCGATCTTCGAAGTGCCGTCCAACCTGCTGCTGCAACGCTACGGCGCACGGGCCTGGTTGACGCGCATCATGTTCACCTGGGGCGCGGCGGCGATGGCCATGGCGTTTGTG
Source organism: Pseudomonas sp. LG1E9 (assembly GCF_003290225.1). Classification (NCBI taxonomy): domain Bacteria; kingdom Pseudomonadati; phylum Pseudomonadota; class Gammaproteobacteria; order Pseudomonadales; family Pseudomonadaceae; genus Pseudomonas; species Pseudomonas sp. LG1E9. The sequence goes on from NZ_CP029983.1 coordinate 3,029,166, forward strand.
CAGGGCGAAACCAGCTTCTACATCCTGCGCTTTATCCTCGGTGCCGCCGAAGCCGGGTTTTTCCCGGGGATCATTTATTACTTCACCCAATGGTTGCCGGCCGCCGAGCGCGGCAAGGCGATGGCGATTTTCCTCAGTGGCTCGGCCATCGCCTCGGTGATATCCGGGCCGGTGTCGGGGGCGTTGCTCAATGTCAGTGGCCTGAGCCTGCATGGCTGGCAGTGGATGTTCCTGATCGAGGGCTTTGCCTCCATCGTGCTCTGCGGGTTCGTGTGGTTCTGGTTGCAATCCCATCCCCATCAGGCCAAGTGGCTCAGCGACGAAGAAAAGCACGTATTGGTCGCCGCCATTGCGCTGGAGCAGCAGGCCCGTGAGGCGAGCCAGAGCGTGCGGCCGTCGATGTTCAAGTTGCTCGCCGACAAACAGATTGCGCTGTTCTGCTTCATCTACTTCTCCATCGCCCTGACCATCTACGGCGCCACGTTCTGGCTGCCGAGCATGATCAAGAAAATGGGCAACCTGGGGGACTTTCAGGTAGGGCTGTTCAACTCCATTCCCTGGTTGATTTCCATCGTCGCCATGTACGGTTTTGCGTCCCTGGCCAGCAAGTGGAAGTACCAACAGGCGTGGGTGTCGCTGATGCTGGTGATCGCCGCGTTTGGCATGTTCATGTCCACCACCGGAGGGCCGGTGTTTGCCTTTGTCGCCATCTGTTTTGCGGCGATTGGTTTCAAGGCCGCCTCGGCGTTGTTCTGGCCGATTCCCCAGGGTTACCTGGATGCACGCATCGCCGCGGCGGTGATTGCCTTGATCAATTCGGTAGGCAACCTGGGCGGCTTTGTCGCGCCCACCACCTTCGGTTTGCTGGAGCAGACCACCGGCTCCATCGAGGGCGGCCTGTATGGCTTGGCGGCCACTTCGCTGGTGGCGGCGGTGGTGGTGTTTTTTGCCCGCACCGCGCCTCGGGGCACGGTGCCGCCTGCGTCCAAATCTTCCACTCATCCTCACGCCTTGCGTTCCGGTCCACAGGGAGCCGCCTCTTGAAAATTGTCCGCGTTACCGTCACCCCGATTGCCTTCCGTGACCCGCCACTGCTCAACGCCAGCGGTATTCATGAACCCTTCGCGCTGCGCTCGATCATCGAGATCGAGAGCGACACGGGCTACATCGGCCTGGGGGAAAGCTACGGCGATGCCCCGGCGTTGGCGATCCAGCAGCAGGTGCAGTCACAGCTGATCGGCCTTGACCCGTTCAACCTCAACCAATTGCGCGCCATTGTGCAGGCCACCGTCGCCGCGCATAAACCGGCGAGCCTGGCCGGTGCCGAACTGGCACCGGGCTCCCATGCGAGCAAGGCGGTGAGCAATGCGTATTCGGCGTTCGAGGTGGCGTTTCTCGACCTGCAGGCGCACTCGCTGAATGTGCCGTTGGTGGACCTGCTCGGCGGTGCGATCCGCGATCAGATCCCGTTCAGCGCCTACCTGTTTTTCAAATATGCGCGGCACATCGATTCACCCTACAAACCCGACAGCTGGGGCGAAGCGCTTGATGAGCAACAGATCGTCGCCCAGGCGCGGCGCATGATCGACACCTACGGCTTCAAAAGCATCAAACTCAAGGCCGGTGCACTGCAACCCGAACATGAAGTGTCCTGCATCAAGGCCCTGAAAAAGGCCTTCCCCGGCGTGCCGCTGCGCATTGACCCGAACGGCAACTGGTCCCTGGAAACCTCGATTCGCATGGCCGAACTGCTCGGCGACGACCTGCAATATTACGAAGACCCGACCCCCGGCCTGGACGGCATGGCCGCGTTGCACAAACGCACCGGCCTGCCCCTGGCGACCAATATGGTGGTCACCGACTTCGACGAATTTCGTCGCAGCGTGGCGCTCGACAGCGTGCAGATCGTGCTCGCCGACCACCACTATTGGGGCGGCCTGCGCGACACCCAGGCACTGGCGAAAATGTGCCAGACCTTTGGCCTGGGCGTGTCGATGCATTCCAACTCGCACCTGGGCATCAGCTTGATGGCCATGGCCCACGTGGCCGCATCGGTGCCCAACCTCGACTATGCCTGCGACACCCATTACCCGTGGCAAGAGCCGGACGAAGAGGTGATCAAGGGCGGCAAACTGCCGATTGTCGACGGCTGCGTAACGATCACCCGCGCGCCGGGCCTGGGCCTGGAATTGGACCATGACCAATTGGGCAAGCTGCATGACCAGTACCTGACGTGTGGCATTCGCCAGCGCGACGACGTGAAACAGATGCAGCGCTATCAACCGGATTGGAAAACCGTCAAACCACGTTACTGAAGCGGGTCGCTTCGTTTTGCCCGGTGCTGCGCCACCGGGCTTTTTTATTCACACGATGTCATCGATCAAAATATGCAGCTGACCACGGCTGCAACGCTCGATGCGCGCCTCGACCTTGTACACCGCACGCAGCATTCCTTCGTTGATCACTTCATGGCTCGGCCCGCTGCCTTGGGCAGTGCCGTCGGCAATCACCAGCACCTGGTCGGCAAAGCGCAGGGCCTGGTTGAGGTCGTGCAGGGCGATAAACACGATGACCTCGCGCTGGCGTGCCAGGGCGCGCATGAAGCTCAGCACCTGCACCTGGCGGTGCATATCGAGGGCGCTGGTGGGTTCGTCCATCAGCAGCACCTCGGGTTCGCGCACCAGGGTCTGGGCGATGGACACCAGCTGTTGTTGCCCGCCGCTGAGTTCGCCCAGGTTACGAAAGGCCAGGTCGGTGATGCCGAGGGCGTCGAGCATCTCGTCGACCAGGTGCAGTTCTGCGTCTTGTACCACCCAGCCTGGCGACAGTTGTTTGCGCGCCAGCAGCACCGATTCGTAAACCGTCAACCGGGCGCTGCCATTCAGGCCCTGGGGCATGTAGCTGATGGCCTGGGCGCCTTGTTGCGAGCCCTGCAAAATCACCCGGCCCGGCCCGTCGACCAGCCCGGCGATGCGCTTGAACAGCGTGGATTTGCCCGCAGCGTTGGGGCCGACCACCGCCACCACCTGGCCGCCGGTAAAGGCGGCCGTGGTCACGCCGCTGATGATGTTGCGCTGGCCGTAGCGGGCGCCCAGATGTTCCAGTTGCAGGGTTACCATGAATGTTTCTTCCCGCTCAGGATCAGGGAAATGAAGAACGGTACGCCGATCAGCGAAGTCACCACGCCGATGGGAAAGATCGCGCCCGGAATCAGGGTTTTACTGACCACCGAACTGGCCGACAAAATCAACGCGCCGGTGAGCAGCGAGGCCGGCAGGAAAAAGCGCTGGTCTTCACCAATCAACATCCGCGCGATGTGCGGGCCCACCAGGCCGATAAAGCCGATGGTGCCGACAAACGCCACCGGGAACGCGGCGAGCAGGCTGACCATGATCAGCGTCTGAAAGCGCAGGCTGCGCACGTTAATGCCGAAGCTGGCGGCCTTGTCATCGCCCAGGCGCAGGGCGGTCATGGCCCAGGCGCGCCGGGCGAACACGGGCGCGGTGAGCAGGATGATCAGGCAGATCACTCCAAGCTTGGGCCAGGTGGCTTTGGTCAGGCTGCCCATGGTCCAGAACACCACGGCGGCCACGGCTTGCTCGGTGGCAAAAAACTGCACCAGCGCCAGCAGCGCGTTGAAGGTGAACACCAGCGCAATGCCCAGCAGCACGAGGGTCTCGGCGCTGACCCCGCGGCGCAGGCTGAGGAAATGAATCAGCAAGGCGCAGAGCATCGCCATGATGAACGCATTGACCGGCACCATGTACTGCGCCGCCAACGGAAACAGCGCCACGCCGAACGCCAGGCCCATGGCCGCGCCAAAACTGGCGGCGGCGGACAGGCCCAGGGTGAAGGGGCTGGCCAGCGGGTTGTTGAGGATGGTCTGCATCTGCGCCCCGGCCAGGGATAATGCCGCGCCCACCGCGACGGCCATCAACGCGACGGGCAGGCGGATATCCCACATCACCACGCGCACTTGCGGCGCCGCGCTGTCGGGTGAGAGCAGGGCGCCCATCACTTCACTGAGGCTATAGCGCGCCGGCCCCGACGCCAGGTCGAGCAGCACGCTGCACAGCAATAATACGAACAACGCAGCGAGGATCAGGCGTTTGCGCAGCACCAGGCTGCGGTAGGTCACGGCGCTCATGGCTTGAGGCTCACGGCATAACCGGGTGCGTAAGGCACCGGCAAGAAACGTTCGTGCAGTTCACGAAACGACGCCTCGGGGTCCAGTTCGGCGAACAGGTCCGGGTGAAACCACTTGGCCAATTGCTGAATCGCCACGAACTGGTAAGGGCTGTTGTAGAACTGATGCCAGATGGCGTGGAAGGCCTGGGTTTGCTGGGCCTTGATGCCGGCATACGCCGGGCGTTGGGTGTACCACGAAAGTTTGCGTCGCGCCTGAGCCATGTCCGCGCCGGGCCCTACGCCGACCCAATGCCCGCCTGGGGCGAAAGCCTCCCAGTTGGCGCTGGTGACCACCACCTGGTCGGGGTTGGCCACGATCACCTGCTCGGGGTTCAATTGGCCGAAGGTGCTTGGGATGATGCCTTTGGCGATGTTGTTGCCGCCGGCCATCTCTACGAACAGACCGAAGTTTTCATTGCCGAAACTCAGGCAGCAATCGTCGGTGTAGCCGCCGATCCGCTCGATGAACACCGTCGGCCGCGCCGGTTGTTGCGACGCAATCACGTCGGTGACCCGGCGGATCTGCTGGTTGCGAAACGCAATAAAATCCTCGGCCCGCTGCTCCTTGCCGAACAATTGGCCGAACAGGCGCATGGTCGGTTCGGTGTTGGTCATCGGCTGGTTGCGAAAATCCACGTACACCACCGGGATGCCCAGGGCGCCGAGCTTCTCGATATAGCGCGCATCTTCAGTGGCATGTTGCGCCTCGATATTGAGGATGATCACATCGGGGCGCTGTGAAATGGCTTGCTCAATGTCGAAGGTGCCGTCCTCAAAGCCGCCGAAGGTGGGAATGTTGGCGATCCCGGGAAATTTACGCAGGTAGGCGTTGTAGGTGTCCGGGTCGGACTGGATCAGGTCCTTGCGCCAGCCGACGATGCGTTCGATGGGGTTTTGCGTGTCCAGTGCGGCCAGCAGGTACAGCTGGCGGCCTTCGCCGAGAATCACCCGCTGCACCGGCAGGTTTACCTGGACCTTGCGTCCCAGCAGATCGGTGACGGTGGTCGGCGCCGCCATTGTGGCGCTGGCCAACCCCAGCATGCCGGTAAAGAGCAGCGCCGCAAAAACCTGGCAGCGTCGAACAATGGAAACCATGAATTAAGCCCTTGCAGGTGTCAGAAATCGACCGTGGCCGAGAGGAGGAGGGTGCGCGGCGAGCCTTGGGAAAACGCGCCGTAGGAGGCGACCCCCGACCAGTACTCGCGGTCGAACAGATTCTGCACCGTGGCGCGGAACGTGGTCGGCCGCTCGGCGATGCGCGTGCTGTAGCGCGCGCCGATATCAAAGCGCGTCCAGGGATCGAGCTGCTGTGTGTTGGCCTGGTTGACGTACTGGCTGGCGGTGTAGATCGCGCCGCTGGTCAGCGTCAGGCCTTCGAGCCACGGGGTGTCCCATTCGGCCCAGAGGTTGGCTTGCACCTCGGGCACGCCCACCGGGGTATTGCCCTGGTGGGCGGCGACGCTGGTCTTGATCAACTGCGCATCCAGCAGGGTCACGCCACCGAGCAGGCGTGTGCCTGGGGCGACCTCACCGAACACACTCAGCTCCAGGCCACGGTTGCGCTGCTCACCCTGCACGGAGAACGTCCCCGAGGCCAGTTCGCCGCTGGGCTTCTGGATCTGGAACAGGGCGAGGGTCGACATGAAGGTGCCGTAGTCGAGCTTGACCCCGATCTCATGCTGTTTTGAAACGTAGGGCGCAAAGACTTCGCCGGCATTCGCCGCGTTGGACGGTGCCACGTCACCCTTGCTCAGGCCTTCGAGGTAGTTGTAGTAGAACGCCACATGCTCCCATGGTTTGAGCACCGCGCCGAACAGCGGGGTGGTCTTGCCGTCGTCATAGGCCGTCGTCACGGCACCGGCGCTGTTGTAGTTGTTGGATTGGATGCGCTGTTGGCGCAGGCCCACGGTGACCTGGACGCGTTCATCGAGCACCGACAGGGTGTCGGCGATGGCCACGCCGGACAATTCGCTGGCAGAGACTTTGGGCGCATCGGGCTTGGCGATCGACGGTTCGGGACGGTCGGTCGGGTGGTAGATATTCGACAGCACCGGTGGCCCGGAAATAATCCCGCGTGACAGTTGATCGCGGTAACGGCTGGTCTGCACGGTGCCGTTGTGGCTGATGGGGCCTGTGTCGAAGCGCAGGCGTGCGCCTATGTCGACGGTGTAGCGTTGCACTTCGAAGCGGTAGTAGCCGGGGGTTGATGAGGTGTCCCCGGCGGCATTGACGATTTTCGGTGTCTGGTCGGACATGCGCGCGACCGCCGACTGACCGCCACCGGCGTGGGCGAATACGCTCAGGTTGTCGTTGAGGTCGTATTCAGCGCTGAGCAAGGCGGACTTATCGCGGGTTCTTGACCAGCCCCAATCCTGGCTCACGTTGGTACGGCCATTGGCGGCAGAGGGGATGGCCACGCCGGGTTCGATCAGGAACGGCCGCGACGCAGCGCCAAATGCTTCTTCCTGGGAGATCAGGTCCAGGCTGGTGCGCAGGCGTTCGCCCTGATAGTCCAGGGACAGGGCGCCCAGGCCGACTTCGCGCGATTGCTCGTCGATCACCGTGTCGCCGCGCTGCACGCTGCCATTGAGGCGCACACCAAAGCGGCGCTCTTCACCGAAGCGTCGGCTGATATCCAAGTGATTACCGAACTGGGCATCCTGGGCATAACTGGCGGTGTAGCGGGTCAGGTCTTCGTCCAGGGAGCGCTTGGGCACCACGTTGATCACGCCGCCCACGGCACTGTTGGGCGACATGCCGTACAGCAGCGCGCCGGGGCCCTTGACCACTTCGATACGCTCGGCGTATTCGGTGAAGACGCGGTAGTTGGACGCCACACCGTAGACGCCGTCGAACGCCAGCTCGCCGAGATTGCCTTCGCCCACCGGGAAACCACGGATAAAAAACGAGTCGACAATCCCGCCGGTCTGCCCGGTGGAGCGCACCGAGGAGTCACGCTCCAGCACATCGCCCACGGTGGTTGCCTGTTGGTCCTTGATCAGCGCTGCGCTGTAGGTGCTGACGCTGAACGGCGCATCCATCACGTCGGTATTGCCCAGCATGCCCAGGCGTCCGCCCGTGGCCACCTGGCCGCCGGAGTACAGGGGCGGCAGGCTGCTGGCGCGTTGTTCGGCGGCACTGACCGTGGTGTCCGACAGCGTGATCCGGCGCAGCACCAGGGTGTAGCTGCCATCGCTGCGCAGCGCCATTTCCAGGCCGCTCCCGGCCAACAGCCGTGTAGCGGCTTGCTGGGTAGAGTAGGTGCCAGACAGGCCAGGGCTGGTCAGGCCTTCGGTGAGGGCCGGGAGGAACGACAGGGCAATGCCGGCGTCCACGGCAAAACTCGACAGCGTGGCGCCAAGTGGGCCCGGGGCAATGTGGTAGGCGCGCACCGCCACCGTATCCAGCTGCGCTGGCACGGCCGCGAGGGCGGTGCTGGCCAGGGCCAGGCTGAGCAGCGCGCTGCGAATCACAAGCATGGAGGGCGGCCCTATGGACGGGAGGTAAAAGGGGTCTGTGTGTTTGCCAGCCGAGATCGGAAAAAGTATCAGCCGCCGCGCGTTTTATTTTTCGCGGCTGCTCAGGCCGGCGAGAGGGTGACCCAATACCCGTTCAAATGACCGTTGGCGAGCACCGGATAGGTCTGCACCAACATGTTCAAGGTGCGCTGGGTGTCGCTGATGGGGAACGCGCCGGAGATGCGCAGGTCGGCAATCGCCGGGTCGTAGCGCACGAAGCCGTGGCGATAGCGCGTCAGTTCCGCGACGAAGTCCGCCAGGCGCATGTTGTCGGCCATCAGCATGCCTTGGGCCCAGGCGCCGACATTGCGGTCGGTGGCGGTGAGCGCACCGAACTGTTGCGCGGAAAACTCCGTACGTTGCCCGGCGTTGACGATTATCGGCGCGGTCTGGCGGTTGTCGGCCAGCACGACCTGGACGGCCCCTTCGAGCACGGCCAGGTGCGTGCGCGCGCTCAGTTCGCGCACGGTAAACCGCGTGCCCAGCGCCTGCATAAGGCCTTGGCGTGTGCTGACCAGAAACGGGCGGGACGCGTCCTGTGCCGTCTGCACCAGGATTTCACCTTCGCGCAGGTGCACCCGGCGCTGCTGGCTGTCGAACCGCACATCGATAGCGGTAGCGGTGTTGAGGGTGATGTGTGAGCCATCGGCCAGGGTCAGCTCGCGGCGCTCGCCGACGCGGGTGCGGTAGTCGGCGGTCCATTGCTGGGATTGCGCGAGTTTCCAGCTGCCCCAGCCCACCGGCATCAACGCCAGCAACAGCGCGAGTTTGCCCAGGGCGGCGCGGCGTTCCGGGTGGCTTGGGCGATCCAATGCCGACATCGCCAGGGACGGCGGCAGGCCACCGAACTTGCTTTGCAGCAATTGCGCCCGCGCCCAGGCGCGATCACGCTCGGGGGTGCTGACCTTCCAGCGTTGCCACTCGGCGCGTTCGCTGTCGCTGAGGTTGTTTTCGCTCAGGCGCATCAGCCATTCGGCGGCTTCTTCAAGGACTTCCGTGGGCAGCGGTGGCTCTTTGCGCAGGCTGAGCATTCATTCCACCAGCATCAGGCATTGCACGAACGCCTGCTTCATGTAGCGCTTGACGGTAATCAGCGAAACGCCCAGTTGCTCGGCGATGGTGTCGTACTTGAGGCCGTTGAGTTGTGACAGCAGGAACGCCCGCTTCACCAGCGGTGGCAGCGAGTCGAGCATTGCGTCGATTTCGTGCAGGGTCTCCATGACCATGAAATGGGCTTGCGGCGAGGGCGCTTCCTGCTGCGGTACGAGGGCGAGCGCCTCCAGATAGGCGCGTTCGAGGGCCTTGCGCTGGTACCAATTGACCAGGATGCCCTTGGCCACGCAGGTCAGGTAGGCCCGTGGCTGGTCGATGACCGTGACCTGGGAGGCCAGGATGCGGGTGAAGGTGTCCTGGGCCAGATCCGCCGCGTCCATGGCGTTGCCGAGTTTGCGTTTGAGCGTGGCGTACAGCCAGCCGTGATGCCCGCTGTACAGGGCTTCGATTGCGCGCAGGTGATTGTAGTTATCGGCGGGAAGGCTTTCGCTCATGGCGCGCAACCGTGCAATTGAGAAGTATTCCCAATGCTAAGGGGAAACCTGCCGTGAGCGCAACGCGAGAATCGCAATCAACGCCGCGGCGTAGGCCAGGCACACATACAGGTAGGTATACGCCAAGCCATAGGCCTGGCTGAGCAGGCCGCCGGCCGCTATCCCGGCAATCGAGGCGAACTGCGCGGTGCCTTGGGCGATTCCCAGTACGTGGCCCTGTTGTGCGCTGTCGGCAGTCTTTGAAATCAAGGCCATCAGCACCGGCGTGGTGGCGCCCAGCAGCACGCCCCACAGGAAGTAGCCGATGACAAACACCAGCGGGTTGCGGGTGAGGCCGGCCGCTGCAGTCAGCACAATGCAACCGATTACGACCCAGGTGAGGCGCCGCAAGGTGTCGGCCTGAGTACGGCCTTCGAAGTGGCGCGCCCACGCCGTCGCCGACAGGATGAACCCCAGTGCTAGCAAGCCGTAGCACAGCCCGACCAGGGCGTTGCTGAGCGTGAACGTTGTGCTCACGTACAGCGCGAATGAGGTCTGCGGCAGCATCCGCGCCAAGAGCAGAATGCCCATCACCGTCAGCAACGGCAGCAGGGCAGATGCCTGCCAGGCATCGCTCTTTGGCGCGGGCGCGGATTTTTTCACCGGCGGCACATCCGGCAAGGTCACCGCTGCGATCAGCGTGCACACCGCGCAGAGCGCTGCGGCGCTGAGGTTGATCCAGAAGAACGTCGCGTGATCGAGGATCAAGCCACCGACCACCGCACCCAATAGTGAGCCGACGTTAGTGGAAATCTGCAGGATCGCGAACAGCCGCGCCCGCCGCGCAGGCACCTCGATGCTCACTCCGTAGGCTTGGGCCGGGGCGATATACCCGGCAAATGCACCCTGCAAAAAACGCAGGATCAGGATTGCCCACAGGTCGCTGAACAGCGCCAGGCCCAACTGGGTCAGGGTCAGTCCCGCCAGCGCACGGATCATCATCAGCTTGTGGCCATAACGATCGCCGATGCGACCCCAGAATGCGCTGGTCAGCAGGATGCCAAGCATCGGGCCCACGTACACCGCGACGCTGGCGAAGCTGAACAGGCTGTCGGAGGTAGTCAACCCGCGCAGGTGCACGGGCCAGAACGGCCCGCTCATTTCCATGGCGCCCATGGACACAAGCTGGATCGCGAACAGCAGGGCTATCAGGACGCGGGTCGGTGGCATGCATCACTCTCAGTGTTCAAAAAAATGCGCAGGGGCTGATACTTTTTCGCGCGTCGGCTGGCATCAGGAGTAATTCTCATTTTCTCTTGATCAAAGGACCCCGACGCCATGCTTGTTGCCAGCCGGTTAACCCTCGCCATTCGTACCGCCCTGATTGTCGCCGCTGCCAGCGGCAACGCCTGGGCCGCCACCGCCGGCTCGACTGACGACAGCGCGCAGAGCCTGACCCTTGACGCGACCAACGTCAACGCCCGCTACAGCGGCCCCACCGACTTGCCTGAGGTGCTCGCCGGTGGCCAGGTGGCCCGTGGCGCACGCCTGGGCATGCTGGGCAACAAGGATGTGATGGACACGCCATTCAGCGTCACCAGCTACACCGCCAAGACCCTCGCCGACCTGCAGACCGTGACCGTGGCCGACGCCCTGGAACGCGATCCGTCGGTGCGCTCGACCGGGCAAACCGGCGGGATTGTCGACTCGTTCTTCGTGCGCGGCTTTGCCATTGGTGAGGGCAATCTGGGCGAGCTGGCCTATGACGGCGTGTATGGCGTGGCGCCCAACTACCGGGCGTTTACCGAGTACGCCGAACGCGTCGAAGTGCTCAAGGGCCCGGGTGCGTTGATGTACGGCATCTCACCCAACAGCGGCGTCGGCGGGGTGATCAACATTGTGCCCAAGCGCCCGCTGGATCAAGACCTGACGCGCTTCACCGGCAGCTACGCCTCCGATACCCAGGTGGGCGGCCACCTCGATATCAGCCGGCGTTTCGGTGAGGAAAACCAGTTTGGCCTGCGCTTCAACGGCAGCCTCCAGGGCGGCGACACCGCCGTCGACGACCAGCACCGCGACGTCGGCATCGGCGCCATCGCCCTGGATTATCGCGGCGAACGGCTGCGCCTGAACCTTGACTACATCAGTCAGAAAGAAAGCTGGGAGGGCGCCTCGCGGCCGTTCACCATCGCGCCGGGCGTGGACGTGCCCTCTGCGCCGAACGGTCGCACCAGCCTGCCGCAGAAGTGGGGTTGGTCAGACACCAAGGAGCAGTCGGTGTTGCTCGGCGGCGAATATGACCTGAATGACTCGCTCACCGTGTTCGCCCATGCCGGTGGGGGCCGCTCGGATGTGAAGCGCATGTCCGACCAGGTGCCGCGTATCCTCAACGACGCCGGTGACACCGAAAACATTCCGGGCTATTACAAATTCAACGTCGACCGCTCCACCGCCGACGTGGGCCTGCGCGCACTGTTCGCCACCGGCCCGGTGACCCACACCACCACGTTGATGGCGACCCGTTACCAGGACGAGCTGTCCAGGGGCATCAACAACGGCACGATCATTCGCTCGAACATCTACCATCCGGTGGACAGGCCCGAGCAAACCATCAATACGCCCAAGGTGCTGCGCATTTCCGAATCCGAGCTGTCTGGCGTAGCGCTGACCGATACCCTGGGCGTTCTGGATGACCGTGTCCAACTGACACTGGGCCTGCGTCGCCAGGCCATTGAGTCGCGCAACTACAACGCCGCAGGCGCGGTCAGTTCCCGCTACAAGGACAACGCCACCACGCCCTTGGTGGGTGTGGTGGTCAAGCCTTGGGACGACGTGTCGCTCTACTACAACTACGTCGAAGGCCTGAGCAAGGGCGATATCGCACCCGGCACGGCGAGCAACGCGGGCGAAACCTTTGCGCCGTATGAATCCAGGCAACACGAGCTGGGCGTGAAGTACGAACACGGCACCTTCATGACCAGCGTGGCGTTGTTCCAGATCGAAAAGCCCAGCGGTGAATTGGCGGCCAACGGTGTGTATTCAGTGCAGGCCGAACAGCGCAACCGTGGCGTCGAGCTGAGTGTTTACGGTGAAGTGGCGCCGGGTACCCGCCTGATGGGCGGCGTGACCTTTCTCGATGGCGAGCTGACAAAATCCGCCACGGCGGCCAACCAGGGCAACAAACCGGTCGGCGTGCCGCAGATCCAGGCCAACCTGTGGGCCGAGTACGACACGCCGTGGCTGGAAGGCTTTACCCTCACCGGCGGGGCGATCTACACCGACAGCCAATACGTCAACCAGGCCAATACCCAGGCGCTGGATTCCTGGACGCGCATTGATGCCGGCGCGCGCTATGCGACGAAGATAGAAGGGCGGCCGACCACGTTCCGCGCCACGGTGCAGAACGTGTTCGACCGTGAGTATTGGTCTGGCGTGGCCTCGTATGGCGCGTTTTCGCCGGGTTATCCGCGTACGTTGCAGGTGTCGGCCACGGTGGATTTCTAGGGCGGCGTAAAGGGCGTGTCGGGGCCGCCTTTTAGCGGGCGGTCAGCGTTACGCTAATGTATTCAAGCTGATACGTGAATGCGTAGTTATCTCAAATGAGATCACTTATCAATTATGTTCACTTTGGAATTCTTATCCCTTAGACTCCGCCCCGCTGGCGTTTGGCTGCCTTCAGCCCGCCGCAAAAAACAATAACGATGGATGGCAGGGGAGCAGGGTGTGAATTTCAAACAGAACACAATTGCGTTGGCGGTCGGGTCGGTGTGCTTGGCTGGCGGTACCTGGGCGACTGAGCCGAACACAATGGAAATCGCCCCGATCACAGTGAGCGGCGAGAAAATCAACCGCTCCCTTGAACAGACCCAATCCAGCGTCGTGGTGGTGACCGAACAACAACTGCGGGACAAGGCCGACCACAGCCTGGTCGACGTGTTTGCGCGCACGCCGGGTGTGTACAGCCAGGCCGGCAACGAAAACTGGGGTATTCGCGGTGTACCGGTATCCGGTTTCGACGACCAGGGCCCGGCCACCCTCAACGGTGCCGTTTCGGTGTATGTCGATGGCGCGGTGCAGCCCAACCGTACCCTGACCTTGAGCCCGACCGGCTTGTGGGATGTGGAACAGGTCGAAGTCTTCCTCGGCCCGCAATCCACCACCCAGGGGCGTAACTCCCTGGCTGGCGCCGTGGTGATCCAAACGCGCAACCCGACGTTCCAGCCGACCTTCTCGGCGCAAACCAACGTGGGCAACTACGGTGAAAAAGGCGCAGCGGTGGCCGGCGGTGGCAGCATCGTCGATGACAAGATCGCCGGGCGTATCGCCTTGGATTATCAGGACGGCGATGGCTACATCGACAACATCGCCCTCGGTAAAGACGCCAACCCGCACCGCACCAGCAATGCTCGCGGAAAGCTGTTGATCCTGCCCAGCGACGATCTCGACGTCCTGCTCACCTACGCCCACAACGAGCACCGCCAGGGTGACAACTCGGTCACCCGCACCCCGGACAAGGTCCGCTACTACAAGGTTTCCTCCGATACCCAGGCGTTCGACAACCTCAACCAGGACACCGTCAGCGCCAAGGTTGACTACCGCCTCGATGACCAATGGTCGCTGACCAGCCTGACCACCAACACCCGGTCCGACTATACCAACCGCCTGGACTTCGACCAGACCGCCGACGCCAATGAAGTCATCCGACGCCAGCAGGATGGCAACCTGTTCGGCCAGGAGTTGCGCCTGAACTACAACTCGGACACGGTGAAGAGTTTCCTCGGCGCCTATTACGGCCACAACTCCAACAACTTCCACGACCGACTGCTGTTCGATAACGTGCTGGCGGTCACGGTCAAAGGCGACACGGTCATCGAAAACAAGGCGCTGTTCGGTGAGGTCGACTGGACCTTCGCCCCGCGTTGGACCCTGGTCACCGGCCTGCGCTACGACCACGAAACCAACGACACCGACATCAAGCAGGACGACCTGTCCGAGGCCGCCAAGGTCAAGAAATCGTTCGCGGCCGTACTGCCAAAACTGGGTATCAACTACGAACTCGCCACCGGCCAGTACTTGGGCTTCATGGTGCAGAAAGGTTATCGCGGCGGCGGCGTGAATGTGCGCTCCGGCAGCGGTCACGAGGCGTATGACCCGGAATACACCACCAACTATGAGCTGTCGTACCGCGGTTCATTCCTCGAAGATACCCTGCGCGCCCGCGCCAACCTGTATTACACCGACTGGAAAGACCAGCAGGTCAGCGTGCGCCAAGCCGGCAGCAACATTATCAACGTGTACAACGCCGGTCGCAGTGATATCAAGGGCCTGGAAGTGTTCATCGAGAAAGACCTCAGCGAGCAACTGACGCTGACCGTCGGCGGCGCCATCACCGATGGCAAGTACAAGGATTTTGTCGTCGGCAATGGCCAGGACCGCAGCGGCGAGGCGTTCTACTACTCGCCCAAGTACAAGGCCTCGGTGGGCGGCATCTATCGCGTCAACGAACGCCTGACCTTCAACACTGATGTGACGTACCAGAGCAGTGCACCTTCCGCCTACGAATTCGATGCAGCGGGCAAGGTCAACGGCGAGCGCAGGAGCGACAACTACGTGCTGGCGAACTTCAGCAGCGAATTCAAAGTCACCAAGAACGTAGCCGTGTCGGGCTTCGTGAAAAACGCCTTCGACAAGCGCTACGTCACCAACAACCGCGATGACGAAATCATCGACGCCGGCGCGCCGCGCACCTTCGGTATGGCGCTGCGTTACGACCTGTAGGCGGCACCGTGTTCACTGCTTGCGCGTGACCGGTTTCGCGCAGTCGCAAAGTAGCTTGGCGGCACTGCCCGAATGATCGGGCAGTTGTCCGCTAAGCCCCAAGTGCGGCATTTCCGTAGGTGACTCGTTCCTGCGATGTAGGCAACTTCCCAAATGTAATTCAGACCCTCTGGGCTTGTGTCCGGGGAGCATTCGCTTGCTTATATTTCGACGCCATCTTCATTGCATCCAGGGATGTAAAGCATGGCGCATGGCTATATCAACGACCGCACGACGGACTATCACAGCCTGAAATCCCGCTTGATGGGCGGCGGCATAAGCCGGGAACGTTCGGCCCATTTCGATGTGTTGAATCATCATCTGCGCCATGGGCTGGTGACGCCTGGGCAGTTGATCGTCATTCCCGATGCTTACAGCGTCACCTGTTCGCTGGAGGAAGCCTGGTTGGTGCGTCAGGCTGAGACGATTCGCCGAGAACTGGAGAGTGCTGCCGGAGCCCGGGTGGTCAATGACTATGACTTGCTGCAGAGCCTTCTGGGCTACAGCTCGTTGGGGATAGGCAGCGCCACATCGGCGTGGTCGCGGCATCTGAACGAGGTGGTGCATACCCTGGAGGAGATCGAGCGATTGCATCAGCGTTTGCGGGACGGCGGCCTGGACCGGCAAGCGTTTTTTCGCCAGCGCCAGGTGCTGTTTGGGCTGCTGGAAACGCAGTTGCAGGGCGCTGCACGATTTGGCACGGGGTTGCGGGGCAATCAGGCGTTGAAGACGGTGCTCGGGATTTCAACCAAAAGCTATTTGCGCAAGGGCGAGATCGCCGGGTATGCGCAGCGGATGCGGGCGATTGCGCAGACGTCGAAGTGGTTGGGGAAGGGGACGTATGTGGGGTTGGCGCTGGATGTGGGCGTGGCAGGTTTGGAGATCAAGGAGGCGTGTGTGGACGGGCGGGAGATGCAGTGTCGGCGGGCGAAATATGTGGAGTCGGGGAAGTTGGTGGGCGGCGTGGCGGGCGCTTATTGGGGTGGGAAGTTCGGTTCACATTTAGCCCGTCGTGCCTGTACGCTCTTTTTGGGCGTTGCCGCTAAAGGAAACGGTGAGTTGGTTTGTGCTGTTATTGGCGGTGCTGCAGGAGGATATACGTTGGGCGGTGCATTCGGCGACTCGGGCGCGTTTCTTGGCGGGAAAATTCTGGAGATCGATGGTGATCTGATCTTTCAACCCGAGGGTGCTTAACCATGGATATCTTTCTCATCTTTACAATTTTGGTATTTGCAGCTGGCCTGATTGGTGCCGTGCTGTCTTTCTACGTCGAATACACCAAGCTCGAAGCGTTGGAAAGCTACTTCAGCGAGAACAAAGTGGTCTGCGATAACAAACGTTTTTGGGGCCGAAATACGCATGTCGACCGGTTTTATCGCATGCTCTTGATCAATCAGTTGTTGGCAATGCCCAAGACCCATATCAAGCGAGGGGACGTGACCGAAGCCGAACTGGCCGCCATCCCCTTATCCCTCAAGCGCTGGGCGTTGTGGCCGACCAATTTCGGCTTCATATGGGCTGCCAGCTTATTTATCTGGAGCGTCTGGTACCGCTGGTAGCCCGCTCAATCCCGGGTATCGGCTCAGGAAAAATCCTCCTCGAAAGGCTCCTGTTCACCCCGTGTCGCCCCTTGGCGACGCATCGCTTGCACAAGGGCACAAGGGCGAGGTCGCCGGGTATGCGCAGCGGGTGCGGGCGATTGCGAAGACGTCGAAGTGGTTGGGGAAGGGACGTATGTGGACGGGCGGGAGATGCAGTGTCGGCGGGCGAAATATGTGGAGTCGGGGAAGTTGGTGGGCGGCGTGGCGGGCGCTTATTGGGGCGGGCCGCTCGGTGCAAAATTAGCCCGTCGCGCCTGTACGCTCTTTTTGGGCGTTGCCGCTAAAGGAAACGGTGAGCTGGCTTGTGCTGTTATTGGCGGTGCTGCGGGAGGGTATGTAGGGGGCGATGTAGTTGGCGCTCGCGGTTCGTTTCTTGGCGGCCAAATCCTAGAGATCGACGGTGATTTGATCTTTCAACCAGAAGGCGCCTAATCATGGATTTTTATCTCGTCTTTACGATCTTTATATTTGCAGGGGCGCTGATTGGTTCAGGACTGTCTTTCTACGTCGAATACACAAAGCTCGAAGCGTTGGAAAGCTACTTCAGCGAGAACAAAGTGGTCTGCGATAACAAACGTTTTTGGGGCCGAAATACGCATCTCGACAGGGTTCATCGCATGATCTTGATCAGTCAATTGTTGGCAATGCCCAAGACCCATATCAAGCGAGGGGACGTGACCGAAGCCGAACTGGCCGCCATCCCCTTATCCCTCAAGCGCTGGGCGTTGTGGCCGATCAATTTCGGCTTCATATGGTTTACCAGCTTAATTATCTGGAACGTCTGGTACCGCTGACAGCCCGCTCAATACCGGGTATCGGCTCAGGAAAAATCCTCCTCGAAATGCTCCTGTTCACCCCGTGTCTTCCCTTGGCGACGCACCACTTCCATCTGCCGTAATTCCACCCGGCGAATCTTGCCGGAAATGGTCTTGGGCAGTTCACTGACAAACTCGATGCGCCGCACGCGCTTGTACGGCGCCAGGTGTTCGCGGGCGAAGGCCAGGATATGCCTGGCCAGCTCGGCACTGCCGGGGGCGTCATGGGCCAGGATCAGGAAGGCTTTGGGCACGGCCAGGCGCAGCGGGTCGGGGCTGGGGACTACGGCGACTTCCATCACGGCCGGGTGTTCGATCAGCGCGCTTTCCAGCTCGAACGGGCTGATGCGGTAGTCGGAGGCTTTGAATACATCATCGGCGCGGCCGACGAAAGTGATGTAGCCGTCGCTGTCGATCTGCGCGGTGTCACCGGTGCGGTAGTAACCGTCGCGCATCACTTCAGCGGTTTTTTCCGGGCTGTCTTCGTAGCCCATCATCAAACCGAGAGGGCGCACATCCAGGGGCAGGGCGACTTCGCCCTCGGTGGCAGGCACGCCGTCGGGGTCGAGCAGCGCAACGCGGTAACCCGGCAACGGGCGGCCCATGGAGCCCGGCTTGAGCAACTGGCCGGGCGTGTTACCGACCAGGGCGGTGGTTTCCGATTGGCCGAAGCCATCGCGCAGCGGCAAACCCCAGGCCTGCTGGATCTGCTCGATGATCTCCGGGTTCAGCGGTTCGCCCGCGCCGACCAATTCACGCAGGTTCAGGCGCGTCTTGTGACTGGCCAAGTCTTCCTGGATCAACATGCGCCACACCGTGGGCGGCGCGCACAGGCTGGTCACGCGATACTGTTCCAGCGCCGTCAGCAAGGCCGGCGCGCTGAACCGCGCGACGTTATGGATAAAGATGCACGCGCCGGCGTTCCACGGCGCGAACAGGCAGCTCCAGGCGTGCTTGGCCCAGCCTGGAGACGAGATATTCAGGTGCAGGTCGCCCGGTTGCAGGCCGATCCAGTACATCGTCGACAGGTGACCCACCGGGTAGCTCTGGTGGCTGTGCAGCACCATCTTCGGTTTGGAGGTGGTGCCGGAGGTGAAATACAGCAGCATCGGGTCGATTGCCAACGTGCGGCCCTCGGCGTCGAACTGCTCGGGATATTCAAACGCAGCGTTGTGCGCAACCCAGCCAGCGGGTGCCGTGCCCACACAGATGCGACTGCAGCCATCGCCCAGGCCGTCGAATTTGCCCACATGCGCCTCACCGACCACCAGATGGCGCACCTGGCCGCGCTCGATGCGGTCGCGCAGATCATCCGGGTTGAGCAGGGCGGTGGCGGGGATGACCACCGCGCCGAGCTTGAAGGCAGCGAGCATGGTTTCCCACAGCGCCACGTCGTTGCCGAGCATCAACAGCACCCGATCGCCACGCCGCACGCCCACGGCGCGCAGATGGTTGGCCACCTGGTTGGAGCGCGCGGCCAACTGCTGGAAGCTGTAGCGCTGCTCGCTGCCGTCTTCTTCTACGATCCACAGCGCTTTGGCCGAATTGCCCTCGGCCATCACATCGAAATAGTCCAGGGCCCAGTTGAACGCATCCAACTGCGGCCAGCGGAAGTCGCGGGCGGCGGTGGCGTAGTCGGTGCGATGGGCGAGCAGGAAATCCCGGGCGGCCAGGAAGGGATGCGTCATGGTCGGTGTCCTTGATTATTGTTGTAGGGACGGCCTGCGGCTAAACCGGCAGGCTGGACCGAGTATAGGCATGCATAAATCCGGAGATGAACGCTCAAAAACACCGGTGCGTTGTGCAAAAAAGTCATGTGTACGTAGGCTGGATTGACGATTCATACATAAAAGTCCAGGATGGAATTATAAGTACAAATATTTCTGCTGCATTTTTTCTTCTCTCTTGCCAAACCAACAACAACCTGCGAGATCACCCATGAAGAAACGCTTGCTTATCACCGCGCTGGCCTTGATCGCTTCCAGCCACGTACTGGCCGCCGAGAAAACCCTGCGCATCGGCATCGAGGCGGCCTATCCGCCGTTTGCCTCCAAGACCCAGGAAGGCACGATCGTCGGCTTCGACTACGACATTGGCAATGCGCTGTGCGCGCAGATGAAGGTCAAGTGCGTGTGGGTTGAAGGTGAGTTCGATGGACTGATTCCTTCCCTCAAGGTGAAGAAAATCGACATGGCGTTGTCGTCCATGACCATCAACGAAGACCGCAAGAAGTCGGTGGACTTCACCCACAAGTACTATTTCACCTCGTCACGCCTGGTGATGAAGGACGGCGCCGTGGTCGATGACCAGTACGCCAGTCTCAAGGGCAAGACCGTCGGCGTGCAGCGTGCGACCACCACTGACCGCTACGCCACCGAGGTGTTCGAGCCCAAGGGCATCATCGTCAAGCGCTACAGCAATAACGAAGAGATCTACATGGACCTGGCGTCAGGGCGCCTGGATGCGATCTTTGCCGACACCATCCCCTTGAATGACTTCCTGCAAATGCCACGGGGCAAGGGCTATGCCTTTGTCGGGCCGGAACTCAAGGACCCGAAATATGTGGGTGAAGGCGCGGGGATTGCGGTGCGCAAGGGCAACGAGGCGCTGGTCAGCGAGTTGAATACGGCGATTGATGGCATTCGCGCCAGTGGCGAATACCAGAAGATTTCGCAGCAATACTTCAAGGCCGATATCTACGGCGATTGATGCACGGGCCCGCTCACCACCAAACCCAAAAACAGGGCTGAAGGTTCAGCCCTTCAATTCCTTCAGATGCTTGTAGACCGTCGCCCGCCCCATGCCCAGCACGTTCGCCACGTAGTTCGAAGCGCTCTTGCCCTTGAACGCGCCTTCGGCATGCAGCGCCAGCACCAGTTCGCGTTTGTGGTCGCGGGTCAGCAGGTTCAGGCTCAACTGGCGCTCGCGCATCCAGGCATGCAGGAAGGTGTTGATGCGTTCCTGCCAGTCATCGCGAAACAGCGCATCCGGCTGTGGGATCAACTTGCTGGGCGACAAGAACAGGTCCAGCGCCGCCTTGGCGTTTTCGAACAGTGAAATATTCAGGTTGATGCATAGCACCGCCAGGGGCCGACCGCTGGTGTCGCGCAGCACGGTGCTCAGGCTGCGAATTTTCTGGCCGTCCCAGTTAAGCTTTTCGTACGGGCCGATATTCACTTCGCTGACGTCATCGCTGAGCATGTCCTCCAGCGCCGAGTCGTCGCCAATCGCGCGTTTCGACAGGTTATTGGCGATGTAATCGACCTTTTGCGAGCGCAGGTCATGCAGCACCACTTCGGCGTGGGGGAAAAACAGGGTGGCGATTGCATCGGCAATCGCACGAAAGTTCTGCAAGGCGTTGTCGGGTTCGACGCTGTTCATCAATGGGGCTCCAGGCGGGCGGGGGAGAGCATACCAGCGTCCAGCCCGAACCGCGTCAATGCCTCCGGCAGCGGCGCGTCGCGCACCAGTGCCGCGCTGGCTTGGCCCATGGCCGGTGAAGTCTGGATGCCATAACCGCCTTGCGCTGCCACCCAGAACAGCCCCGGCACCTGAGGATCGAAGCCCGAGAGCAAATCCCCGTCGTGCACAAAACTGCGCAGGCCAGCCCAGGAACGGGTCGGGCGGCGGATGGTCAGGGTGGTGGCCTCTTCGATCTGGTAGATGCCCATGGCGATGTCCAGCTCTTCGGGCTGGATATCCTGGGGCTCGACCACGTCGGCGTTGGCCGGTGAGCCAAGGAACATGCCGGCGTCGGGCTTCATGTAGAACGCTTCGTCGAGGGCCACCAGCATTGGCCACCCGTGGCTGTCCACGCCTTCAGGGCCGGCGAAGATAAACGCCGAGCGGCGCTTGGGTTGCAGGCCGATGGAGGCGGCACCGGCCAGCCCCCCGATGTGGTCGGCCCAGGCACCGGCGGCATTGATGATAATCGGGGCGGTGAAGGTGTCGTGCTGGGTGTTGACGTGCCAGAGACCGGCACTGTCACGGCTCAAGCCCAGCACGTGGCGGTCGGTACGCACGTCACCGCCGTTGCGCCGGATCCCGCGCAAATACCCTTGGTGCAGGGCATCCGTGTCGATGTCGCTGGCGGTCGGGTCATAGATTGCCCCGTGGACCTTTTCCCGACGCAGGATCGGCAACTTCGAACAGGCCTCGTCGGCACTCAGCTGTATGACCTGCGGCACAGTGGCTTTGGCGCTGAGGTATTGCGCGTTCAACTCGGCCGGGTCGCCGGTGAAGTCCACCGTCATCTCGCCGCGTGGCGTCAGCAAAGGATGCTCGCAGAACCCTGTTGGCGGCTGGTCGAAAAACTCACGGCTGGCGAGCGTCAACGCCCGCACCTGCGGGGTGCCGTAGGCGGCGGTGTAGAGCGCTGCCGAACGCCCCGTGGAGTGATAGGCCGGGTGGGATTCTCGCTCCAGCACCAGCACCTTGCCGTGTTGCGACAACCAGAAACCCGTGGATGCGCCGGCAATACCGCCGCCGATGATGATGAAATCTGCGTGGTTCATAGGCGTCTCCAGAGGGCGTTGGCCAGTGCGATGTCTTCCAGGCCCAGGCCGATGGAGCGGAAAAATACATGGCGGTCGTAGGACGGGGGCTGTACCTGGTCACTGAGCAGTTCGGCAAGGTCGCCCATGACTGCACTCGGGTTCCAGCCGTGCTGTTCTGCGGCGATCAGCATCTCGCCGGCCGAACCTGGGGTGGTCTGACGATAGTCGCAGAACACGTCCATATCATTGAGGCACTGCGGCGGTACTTCGTGGGCACGCGGGGCGTTGGTGCTGATGGAGGTGATCAGTGCAGGCTTGTTCAAGCGCGAAGGGTCGATCACCGGGCCGGCCGATGAAGTGCACAGCAGGATCACGTCGGCATCTTCCAGGGCCGCATCGCAGGTGGGGGCGATGCTTGCGCGTGGGTCCGGGCGTTCAAACGCGGAGCTTTTACCGGCCAGGCGGGGCGAAAAAACCTTGATGCTTTGCCAGTCCCGCAGGGTTTTCACGTAATGCAGGTGAGCCTGGGCCACCTTGCCGCTGCCGATAATCGCCAGCCGTTGCGCCGACTGTGGCGCCAGTGCATCCACCGCCAATGCCGTGGTCGCGGCCGTGCGCGCGGTGGTCAACTCAGCGGCATCACACAACAGCAGCGGCTGGCCGGTCTGCATCGACATCAACAGCGTCCATGCGGTGACCAGCGGCCCTTGCTCACGCACGATGTACGGCGAGGTTTTCACCCCATAGACGCCTTCCTCCGCCAGCACGCCCAGGTAGTTGATAAAGTCGCCGGCACCCTGGGGGAACTCGACCCACTGTTGCGCCGGCTGCACCGCTTGCCCGGCCGCCAGGTCTCGAAACAGCTTGCGCAGGATCTGCGTTACATCGACCTGCGCGAGTAATTCGCGAGCCTGGAGCTGGTTAATCACTTGAGGCGTGCTGGACATGAAAATCTCCGCGACTAAACTATTTTGTCCATTATGGACTTTTAGTCCTGTTGATCAAGCGATAAACCTCAACCCGCGAAGTGAAACCCATCCGCCAGCTTCTCCTTCAAATAGCCGACCAACGCACTCACCGACTTCGGCACATGGGGCGAATACGGCCGAATCAGGTAGATCTCATTGGCAAACGCGCCCTTGAGCGTCCAGTCCTTGAGCACCTGCACCAGCTTGCCGCTGGCCAGCGCGGCATGGGCGCTGAAGTCCGGCAGCAGGGCAATGCCCAAGTGGTTGAGGGCCGAGTCGCGCAGCGCCTCACTGTTATTGGTGGCAAAGCTGCCGGCGATGGGCACGGTGAGGCGTTCGACGTTTTTACTGCCGCGCTCGAAGGTCCAGGCAGGCTGGTCGGTACCCCGAGGGTAGAACAGGCAGTTGTGGGTCGAGAGGTCGCCGGGTTCGCGAGGTTCGCCGTGGTGTTGCAGGTAGTCGCGGGTGGCCACCAGCACCGAGCCGGTGTCGCAGAGTTTCCAGGCGACGTGGGTTTCCGGCACCTGGAAACCGTGGCGCACGGCCAGGTCGTAGCCTTCGGCGGCCAGGGAACTGAGCGCATCGGACACATCCAGCTGGATACGTACTTGCGGGTATCGCTGCAGGAATTCCGACAGATGCGGCACCAGTTGCTGTCGGGCAAATGCCACTGGCGCGGTAAGGCGCACCAGCCCGCGAATCTCCCCCACCGAGTCACGCACCGACGAGAAACTGCGGGCGATTTGCGCATAGGCGCTACGCACTTCACGGGTCAGCGACAGCCCCGCATCGGTCAGCCGCACACTGCGCGTGGTGCGGGTGACCAACTGGGTGCCGGTGGCCTTTTCCAGATCGGCAATCCGCTGGCTGACCGCCGACTTGCTCACCCCCAGGCGTGCGGCGGCTGCGGTGTAAGTGCCTTGCTCTTCCAATATGGAAAGCCAGTGGATATGGGTCCACAGCCCTTCGATCTCAGATTTTTCCATGGGTGTATTGTTCGCATATGTGGACAATAAGTTCAGGATTCTGCTCTGGTTTGGAACAAAGCGAAAGCCTATCGTGTGTCCCAACGCTACCCACCGGGATCGACTGCCATGACCACTACAATCGAGCACTACATCAACGATCAGCGCGTGTCTCGCGATGATCGCTATCAGGACGTCTTCAACCCGGCCACCGGCGAAAAAACCGCTCGCGTTGCGCTGGCCAGCCGCCAGACTGTTTCCGAAGCCGTTGCCGCCGCCCAAGCCGCCTTCGACGGCTGGGCCGACACCCCGCCCATCCGCCGCGCCCGTGTGCTGTTCCAGTACCTGCACCTGCTGCGCGAGCGCAAGGACGACCTGGCGCGCATCATCGTCGCCGAGCACGGCAAAGTCTTCACCGACGCCCAAGGCGAAGTGGACCGTGGCATCGATATTCTGGAATTCGCCTGCGGCATTCCCAACCTGCTCAAGGGCGAGCACTCCGACCAGGTCTCCCGAGGCATGGACAACTGGACAATGCGCCAACCGCTGGGCGTCGTGGCCGGCGTCACGCCGTTCAACTTCCCGGTGATGGTGCCGATGTGGATGTACCCGATCGCCATCGCGGCGGGCAACACCTTCATCCTCAAGCCAAGCCCGACTGATCCAAGCGCCTCGCTGTTCATGGCTGAGCTGCTGCGTGAAGCCGGCCTGCCCAAAGGCGTGTTCAACGTGGTGCAGGGCGACAAGGAATCGGTGGATGCACTGATCGAACACCCTGACGTCAAGGCCGTGAGCTTCGTCGGCTCCACACCGATTGCCCAATACATCTACGAAACCGGCGCGCGCAACGGCAAGCGTGTACAGGGCCTGGGCGGCGCGAAAAACCATATGGTGGTGATGCCCGACGCCGACATCGAAAAAACCGTCGACGCGCTGATGGGCGCTGCTTATGGCAGTGCTGGCGAGCGCTGCATGGCAATCTCCGTCGCCGTGCTGGTCGGCGATGTCGGTGACAAAGTCATTGCTGCCTTGACCGAACGCGCCAAGCAGCTGCGCATCACTGACGGTCGCGACCTCAAGGCCGAGATGGGCCCGATTGTGTCCCGCGCCGCGCTGGAACGCATCAGCGGCTACATCGAACAGGGCGTACAGTCCGGCGCGCAATTGCTGCTGGACGGGCGTGACTACGTGCCCACCGAAGCGGGTCTGGAAAACGGCTTCTGGCTCGGCGCGACCCTGTTCGACCATGTGACCCAGGAAATGAGCATCTACCGCGAAGAAATCTTCGGCCCGGTCCTGGCCTGTGTGCGGGTCAACGATTTTGGCGAGGCGATCAAGCTGGTCAACGATCACGAGTTCGGCAACGGCGTCAGCTGCTTCACCCGCGACGGCAACATTGCCCGCGAATTTGCGCGGCGTATCCAGGTGGGCATGGTCGGCATCAACGTGCCGATCCCGGTGCCGATGGCCTGGCACGGGTTTGGTGGCTGGAAGAAGAGCCTGTTTGGCGACATGCACGCCTATGGCACCGAGGGTGTGCGTTTCTACACCAAGCAAAAATCGATCATGCAGCGCTGGTCGGAGAGCATCGAGCAGGGCGCGGAGTTTGCGATGCCGGTGTCCAAGTAATCCAGGATTGTAGAAATCCAGTGTGGGAGGGGCTTGCCTCTCCCACATTTTTTTTGCGCGAGGGTTGACGGTCAGGCGATTGAATAATACTGTACATAAACACAGTGTTTAAGCGCTGATCAACCAGGACGGCACCATCAGCTACGCCAAACACTGTGTGCAAGTTAACGGATTAACTCAATGCACAGGCTCGTCAAACCGAGCCGTTTTTATAGAGAGAGGGAACTCATGTCGTATCCAGAAAGCAAACTCACCGGCCTGACCGGTTTTGCACTCGCCGCCAAAGTCACCGGCGGCTGGTCTGGCCAGGTGGTCAGTATCACCACGCTGGATCAACTCAAAGCCAACATTGGCGACACCACCCCACGGGTCCTGGTGATCAACAGCAACATCGCGGCGTCGAGCCTCACCAAGGTCAACATGGGCGCCAACAAGACCCTGATCGGCTCATTCCAGAACCGTACCTTGGAGAATATTCACCTGCGTGCAACCGCGCAGTCGCAGAACATCATTCTGCAAAATATTATCTTCAAGCATTCGGCCAGCATTAAGGCCAATGACGATATTCAGGTGTACCTGAACTACGGCAGCAAGTACTGGATCGATCATTGCTCCTTTGTTGGCCACACCTGGTCAACCACGGATGGCAGCGAAGACAAATTGGTGTACATCGGTGAAAAGGCTGACTACGCCACCATCAGCAACTGCTTCTTCGGTAACCACAAATATGGCCTGATCTTCGGTCACCCGGCCGATGACAACAAAGCCGAGTTCAATGGTTACCCGCGCCTCACGTTGTGCCACAACCGCTTCGACAACATGGAAGTCCGCGCGCCGGGCTTGATGCGCTACGGGTACTTCCACGTCTACAACAACTACATCAACAACTTCCACCTGGGTTTCACCCTGGCGCAGAACGCCAACATCCTTTCTGAGAGCAACTATTTTGGAGAGGGCAGCCAGAACAAAGGCATGTTGGATGACAAGGGCACCGGAACATTCACCGACACCAACAGCGTGCCGGCGATCACCAACCAGAAGTCGCCCAAGGCCCAATGGACGGCCAGTTCCAACTATGGCTATACCTTGAAGACAGCCGCCCAGGCCAAGGACTTCACGCAGAAAAATGCGGGGGCTCAGGCGGTGGCGTTGGTGTTCGGTAGTTAACGCCGGATAGTCATTGTGGGAGCGGGCTTGCTCGCGAAAGCGGAGTGTCAGTCAATGGATGTGTGGCTGACCCACCGTCTTCGAGGGCAAGCCCCCTCCCACATTTAGCCTGCGGTGTGCTTGGGATCACTCACCTGCGCCCCGCCCGCGTACTCACGTCCACCCACACCGCCAGCACCAGGATGCTGCCCTTGACGATCATCTGCCAGTAACTGTCCACATCCAGCATCGACATGCCGTTATCCAGGCTGGTAATCACCAACGCGCCGAGCAGCGCGCTATACACCGTGCCCGAGCCACCGCGCATCGACGTGCCGCCGATAAAGCACGCCGCAATCGCATCCAGTTCGCCCATGTTGCCCGCCGACGGCGAACCCGCCGCGAGACGTGCGGTGTTGACCAGGCCGGCCAGTGCGCACATCACCCCCATGATGCCGAAGATCCACAGTTTCACCGCCTGCACGTTGATGCCCGACAGGCGTGTGGCCTCCATGTTGCTGCCCACCGCGTAGACGCGGCGACCGAACACGGTCTGGCTGGTGACGTAGCTGAACACGCCGAGCAGCACCAGCAACAGCAGCACCGGCACGGGGATGCCGTCGTAGCTGTTGAGGGTGGTGACGAACCCGGCGAGCACCGCGCCGATCACCCCGACGCGCACTACATCACGCACCAGCGAATGCGCGGCCAGCCCGTGGAGCGCACGGTTGCGCCGTTGTTTCCAGGTCAAGAACAGCGTCAGCGCAAACAACAAAATCCCGAGGCCGACGCCCACTGTGTGCGGCAAATATCCCTGGCCCACGTACACCAGCGACGGCGATACCGGCGCAATGGTGGTGCCGCCGGTGATCCCCAGCAGAATCCCGCGAAACGCCAGCATGCCGCCCAATCCGACGATAAACGAAGGGATGCGCAGATAAGCCGTCATGTAGCCGTTGGCCAACCCGATCATCAGCCCGCACAGCGCCACCAGGCTGAGATTGGCCAGCAACGGGATGTGATAGACCACATCCAGGATCGCCGCCAACCCGCCCAACAACCCCAGCAACGAACCCACCGACAGATCAATCTCGCCGCTGATAATCACCAGCACCATGCCGCACGCCAGGATCCCGGTGATCGCCATCTGGCGCAGCAGGTTCGACAGGTTGCGCGGTGTCAGGAAACCGCCCTCGGTCTGCCAGCTGAAAAACAGCCAGATCACCGCCACGGCGATCACCAGGGCGAGCATTTTGTAGCGGGTAAACAGCTGTTTGACCTGATTCATCTACGCGGTCTTCCGATCATTATTGTTGTTATGGCTGAGCGCGGCGGCGAGCACTTGTTCCTGGGTGAGCCCCTCGTTGATGAAGTCGCCGCGCAGTTGGCCGTCGCCGATCACCAGCACGCGGTTGGACACGCCGAGCACTTCGGCCAGTTCCGAAGACACCATGATGATCGACACGCCTTCGGCCGCCAGCGCGCCCATCAGTTTGTAGATCTCATACTTGGCGCCCACGTCCACCCCGCGTGTCGGCTCGTCGAGGATCAGCACCTTGGGCTTGGCCATCAGCATTTTTGCCAGCACGGCCTTTTGCTGATTGCCGCCAGAGAGGCTGGTGATCGGCAAGAACGGGCTGGAGGTCTTGAGGTGCATGCGTGCGATCTGCTGGTCGATGCTGCCCAGTTCGGCTTCGGCATCGATGCGGGTCATATGGGCATAGGTGTCGAGGATCGCCAGGGTGATGTTCTGGCCCACGCCCAGGTCGGGAACGATGCCTTGGCGCTTGCGGTCTTCCGGCACCATGCACAGCCCGGCGCGGATCGATTTGAGCGGCGTGCGTGTGTCGATCACCTGGCCGTCCAGCCACACTTCGGCGCTGTAGCGGCCGGGGTAGGCGCCGAACAGCGCCGACACCAGTTCTGTGCGCCCGGCACCGACCAGTCCGGCGATGCCGAGGATTTCGCCGCGCTTGAGCACGAAGGAAATATCATCGACACGCTTGCGCCTGGGGTTGTCCACGTCATAGCAGGTGACGTTGCGCGCTTCGAAAATCACCTCGCCGATGTCATGGGGTTCGGTGGGGTAGAGGTTGCTCATTTCCCGCCCGACCATCTGCGTGATGATTTGCGGGATGTCCATGTCGGCCATGGCCGTGGTCGCGATGTGCTTGCCGTCGCGGATCACCGCAATGGTGTCGCACACCGCCGCCACTTCATCGAGCTTGTGGGAGATGTACACGCAGGCCACGCCCTTGGCCTTGAGGTCTCGGATGATGTCGAGCAGCACCTCGATTTCCGAACGGGTCAGGGCCGACGAGGGCTCGTCGAGGATCAGCAGGCGCGCTTTTTTATTCAGCGCCTTGGCGATTTCCACCAGTTGCTGGTAGCCGCCGCCGTATTGCGACACCGGCAAGGCGACATTCATATCCGGCACCTTGAGTTCACGCATCAGCGCTTCGGCGCGGTGGAGCATCGCCGGGTAGTTCATGCGGCCACCGGGCAACGTCAGCTCGTGGCCCATAAAGATGTTTTCGGCCACCGAGAGGTCGGGCACCAGGGTCAGCTCCTGGTGGATGATCACGATGCCCGCGGCCTCGGTTTCGCTGATGGACTGGGCCCTGAGCGGCTGCCCATCCCAGAGGATCTCGCCGTCCCAGGTGCCGTACGGGTAGACCGCCGACAGCACCTTCATCAAGGTTGATTTGCCCGCGCCATTCTCACCGCACAGGCCGACACACTCCCCCGGCCGCACGCTGATGTCGATGCCGTTCAGGGCGTTGACACCGCCAAAGGTTTTGACGATGCCGGTCATTTGCAGCAGGTAGTCGGCCATGGCGGTCACTGCCCGGCAATCTGCTCTTTGGTGTAGAACCCATCCTTCTCCAACAGATCAATATTGGCCTTGGTCAGCGGGGTCGGGGTGAGCAGGATGGTGTCGACCTGTTTGCTGCCGTTGTCGTACTGCGAGCTGTAGGTGGGTTTTTCGTTGCGTGCCAGTTGCACCGAGAGCTTGGCGGCTTCGGTGGCGATCAGCTTGAGCGGCTTGTACACGGTCATGGTCTGGGTGCCGTCGATCACGCGCTTGATTGCGGCGAGGTCGGCGTCCTGGCCGGAGATCGGCACCTTGCCCGCGAGTTTCTGCGCGGCCAGGGCCTGGATCGCACCGCCGGCGGTGGCGTCGTTGGAGGCGACGATGGCGTCGATCTTGTTGTTGTTCCGCGTCAGGGCGTTTTCGACGATGCTCAGGGCTTCGGTGGGGTTCCACTCCTTGACCCATTGTTGGCCGACCACCTTGATATCGCCCTTGTCGATGGCCGGTTGCAGCACCTTCATCTGGCCTTCGCGCAGCACTTTGGCGTTGTTGTCGGTGGGCGCGCCGCCGAGCAGGAAGTAGTTTCCCTTGGGCGCGGCTTGCAGCACGCCGGCGGCCTGCATTTCGCCGACTTTTTCGTTATCGAAGGAGATGTAGGCGTCGATGTCCGCGTTGAGAATCAGGCGGTCATAGGACACCACCTTGATCCCGGCTTTCTTGGCTTCGGCCACCGCGTTAGTCAGCACCGTGGCGTTGAACGGCACGATCACGATGACGTCGACGCCCCGGGAGATCAGGTTTTCAATTTGGGAGATCTGCTTCTGCTCGTTGGCATCGGCCGATTGCACAAAGACTTTCGCGTCGAGTTTTTCGGCAGCGGCGACGAAGTAGTCACGGTCGCGGGACCAGCGTTCAAGGCGCAGGTCGTCGATGGAAAAACCGATTTTCGGGTGGGCAGGGTCGGCCATGACCGGCAGGGCGAGCAAGGCCAGGGCCGTGGCGAGCAGGGTGCGTTTGAATGACTTCATGGTGGTGCGTCCTTTTATTGTTGTTGGAAGACTCTAGTCGAACACCGCTGTTGCTGTTGCTGTTGCTGTTGCTGTTGCTGTTGCTGTTGCTGTTGCTGTTGCTGTTGCTGTTGCTGTTGCTGTTGCTGTTGTGGTGAGCGGGCTTGCCCCGCGCTGGGCTGCGAAGCAGCCCTGAAGTCAGGCACCTCGGTGTTTCAGGTAAAATTGTGTCGTCTGGTTTGGGGCTGCTTCGCAGCCCAGCGCGGGGCAAGCCCGCTCACCACAATCCCAATCCCAGCCACAATCCCAACCATAACCACAACCCCAACTGCAGCCACAGGCAAAAGTACACAGGATCACTCAGGTGTAGATAAACCGGTTCACAACCCCTTCAAGCATCTCCTGCCGCCCACTCACCGCCTGAGGGTTGAGCTCCTGGGCAAATGCATGCTCGGCCAGCGATTGCAGGCTGAACTCACCCGCCAGCACCGCCTGGCCCAGTGGCTGTTGCCAGCCGGCATAGCGCTGGTCCTTGAACTGTTGCAACCGGTCGTTCTGCACCATGGCTGCCGCACGTTCCAGGGCCAGCGCCAACGTGTCCATGGCCGCGACGTGCCCGTGGAACAGATCCACATCATCCAGGCTCTGGCGGCGCACCTTGGAATCAAAGTTATAGCCGCCGTTCTTGAACCCGCCAGCCTTGAGGATTTCATAAGTGGCCAGGGTCATTTCCTCGACGCTGTTGGGGAACTGGTCGGTGTCCCAGCCGTTCTGCGGGTCGCCACGGTTGGCGTCGATGCTGCCGAAGATGCCGAGGGACACGGCCGTGGCAATCTCGTGATGGAAACTGTGCCCGGCCAGGGTCGCGTGGTTGGCCTCGATATTCACCTTGATCTCATGTTCCAGGCCGTACTCATGCAAAAAGCCGAACACCGTGGCGCTGTCGTAATCGTATTGGTGCTTGGTCGGCTCCTGAGGCTTGGGCTCGATCAGCAGGTCGCCCTTGAAGCCAATCTTGTGCTTGTGTTCCACCACCATGCGCATAAAGCGCCCGAGCTGTTCGCGCTCACGCTTGAGGTCGGTATTGAGCAGGGTTTCATAGCCTTCACGGCCGCCCCACAGCACATAGTTGGAACCCTTGAGCCGCAGGGTGGCGTTCATCGCGCTGTACACCTGGGCGGCGGCATAGGCGAACACTTCCGGGTCCGGGTTACTGGCCGCGCCGGCGGCAAAGCGCGGGTTGCTGAAGCAGTTGGCGGTGCCCCACAGCAGTTTGATACCGCTCTGTTCCTGGTGGCGCTCCAGGTGGTCGACCATCTGCGCGAAGTGCTGGCGATATTCCTTGAGCGAACTGCCTTCGGGCGCCACGTCGGTGTCGTGAAAACTGTAGTAGTCGATACCCAGCTTGGAAAAGAACTCAAAGGCCGCATCCGCCTTGCCCATGGCCAGTCCCATCGGATCGCCACTGCGCTGCCAAGGGCGCTTGAAAGTGCCCACGCCGAACATATCCGCACCGGGCCAGACGAACGTGTGCCAATAACAAGCCGCCATGCGCAGATGCTCGCGCATGGGTTTGCCGAGGATCAACTTGTTGGCGTCGTAGTGGCGAAAGGCGAGGGGGGAGTCGCTGCTGGGGCCTTCGAAGCGAACCTTCTCGACACCGGGGAAGTACGGCATGGCGTTTTCCTTATTGTTCTTGGCGGTGTCTGGATACTAGCAACGGCAATGGGCCTGCCGATTATGAAAATCACCAAGGCGTAGTGCGATTTTGTGCAGTGAGGGCTAGTCTGTCGAAACAGGCCCCAGGACAAAAACAATGAAAACCCTACCGCCCGTGCACCGCATTGCGCTGTTGTTCAACGGCAGCAAAATCTACGACCGCGGCATCATCGCCGGCATCGGCAATTACCTGAGCAGTACGCGGGTCTCCTGGGACTTGTTCCTGGAAGAAGACTTTCTGTGCCGCCTCAAAGGCATCGAGCGCTTTCAAGGCGATGGGATCATTGCCGACTTCGACGACCCGCTGATCGGCGAGGCGCTGGCTGGCAGCCAGTTGCCGGTGGTGGCGGTGGGCGGTTCCTATGAGGATACGCGCGCCTATCCCCAGGGCATTCCCTATGTGGCCACCGACAATTACGCCTTGATGAAGCTGGCCTACGAGCACCTGATCGAGGCCGGGCTGACGCGCTTTGCCTGTTTCAGCCTGCCCGAAGCCCAGGCCAACCGCTGGGCCCAGGAGCGCGAAAAAGCCTTTCGCCGCCTGATGCTGCGCGATGGTTTGCACGTTGAGGTGTATCGCGGCCTGGGCACCAGCGCGCCGTTGTGGGACAGCGCCGTGGAGCAACAGATCGCCTGGCTGGAAAGTTTGCCCAAACCCATCGGCATCATCGCCGTCACCGATGCCCGTGCCCGGCAATTGCTGCAAGTCTGCCTTACCGCCGGTATCGCCGTGCCGGAGCAAGTCGCGCTGATCGGCATCGACAACGACCCGCTGACCCGCACCCTCACGCGGGTGCCGCTGAGTTCGGTTATCCAGGGCACCGAAACCATGGGCCGTACTGCCGCCGCACTGTTGCACCAGATGCTGCATGGCAAGCCTTGCGTGGGTACGCGGGTCCTGGTACCGCCGGAGGCGATCAATGTGCAGGCCTCCAGCTTGCATCAACCCTTGGGTAATCCGTACGTGATGCAGGCGCTGCTGTTTATCCGCCAGTACGCCTGCCAGGGCATCAAGACCGCGCAGGTGGCGGCCTATGTCGGCGTGTCGCGCTCATCCCTGGAAGCGCACTTTCGCAAGGTGCGCGGCTGCAGCGTGCATGACGAGATCCTGCGCTTCAAACTCGCCGCCGCCGCCAAGGGCCTGGAGAGCCACGAACTGGCGATTGCCGATATTGCGGCCAAGTGCGGCTTCAAGTCGGCGCAGTACCTGCATACGGTGTTTCGTCGTGAATTGGGTTGTACGCCGAGGGAGTACCAGCAGGGTGCGGAGTTTGAGTTGCCCGTGCCTGAGTAACGCCTTACATACACTGCTGGACCCAATGTGGGAGGGGCGGTGCGACGCTTCGACTTGCCCCCGAATGCGGTGGATCAGTCAATCAATTCATTGACTGACACCGCCATCGGGGGCAAGCCCCCTCCCACCTTTTTAACGTGTTCAGGCAGTTGCTTTAGCGGGCTTCAGGCATTCGATGGAGCGATCCACGGTGGTCTTTGCAATTTCCAGCAAATGCCACACGGCCAGAATCTTCGCCCGTTCGGGGCTTGGTAGCAGGTCACCGCAATCCAGCGCCGTGGCGGAAGCGCTGTCGAGCAAGCTGGCGGTGTAAAGCAGGGCATCTTCGAAACTCAGGTCTTCGTTGACCGAGTGGAGGCCTTGAGTGGGCAGGTAATGGTCGATGGCGCGGTTGAAGGCGGCGCGGTCTTTGGCGGGATCAAAGGGTGGATCGGGGATGACTTTATTCATGGTGTACCTTCGCGTTGGATGAGGGGCCGACACCCTTCGCGACTAAACGAGGGTGGCGGCTGTACGCAGGTTAGTCGACCGGCTCCAACGCGAAAATACCGGCGCACCCGAAGGTGCCCTGCGCACAGCCACCATAAAACTGATGAAGGACCATGCACGCGTTGGAAGATCAGGCGACTAAACCCGATCACTGATTTGGCAGTGACGGACGGCGGACTAGCCAGCGATTCCAACAGGCACAAGGCGGCAGGAATTGTCTAGGAAACGTCCTGCAATTAAAAGCGACCCGACTTGCTGGCCCTTTACAAACCATGACCAAATGCCACTAACGATACCGCTCACCTATTGAAATGCAGGCGATGTAGAAGGGGCTTGGTGCCGATACCGGAGCGCGCGGTGCAAGGGCACCGCGCGGACAGAGGGGTTATGGCAGGGCGTAGGCGATCACGTAGTCGCCACGGTCAGTGGATTGGCGTGCACCGCCAGCGGTGATGACTACGTACTGCTTGCCGGTTTTCGGCGACACGTAGGTCATCGGGCCGCCTTGGCTGCCGACGGGCAGGCGGGCCTTCCAGACTTCATCACCATTGCCGCTGTTGAAGGCGCGCAGGTAGAAGTCCTGGGTACCGGCGATAAAGATCAAACCGCCCTGGGTCGACAGGGTGCCGCCGAGGGTCGGCAGGCCGATCTTGATTGGCAGGTGCATGCGGATGCCCAGCGGGCCGGTGTCTTCAACAGTGCCGACCGGTACTTGCCACGCGACTTTCTGGGTCTTCATGTCGATAGCGGTCAGGGTGCCGAACGGCGGCGCCTGGCACGGAATGCCGGCCACCGACAGGAAGCGGTTTTTGTTCACGGCATACGGCGTGCCCTTGAGCGGGACGGCGCCCATGCCGGTGTTCAGCGCTTCGCCACCGGAGGAGGTTTGGGCGTTTTTCTGCGCCGGCACCATCTGGATCCACAGGCCCAGGCGCATGTCGTTGACGAAGATAAAACCGTGCACCGGGTCGGTGGAAATACTGCCCCAGTTCATGCCGCCCAGGGAGCCGGGAAAGCTCAGGGATTTATCGGTGCCCGGCGCGGTGTACAGACCGTCGTAGCGCATGCCTTTGAAGTCGATGCGGCACAGCAACTGGTCGTACGGCGTGGCGCCCCACATGTCCGATTCAGTCAGGGTTTGCGCGCCGATCTGCGGCATGCCCACCGATTTAGGCTGGGTTGGAGAGTAGGGCTCATTGGGGATGTTGGCGGCCTTGACCGGTACGTCTTTGACCTCGGTCAGCGGCTTGCCGGTGGCGCGATCCAGCACGTAGATCTGCCCGGCCTTGGTGCCAATCAC
Source organism: Pseudomonas sp. LG1E9 (assembly GCF_003290225.1). Lineage (NCBI taxonomy): Bacteria > Pseudomonadati > Pseudomonadota > Gammaproteobacteria > Pseudomonadales > Pseudomonadaceae > Pseudomonas > Pseudomonas sp. LG1E9. The sequence goes on from NZ_CP029983.1 coordinate 3,064,459, forward strand.
CACCGCCGGTACAGCGTTGTCGCTGCCAGGCGGGGTGAAGTCGATCAGGCTTGGCTGCATCGGCAGGTCGAAGTCCCACAGGTCGTTGTGGACGGTCTGGTACACCCATTTTTCCGCACCGCTGGAGGCATCCAGGGCCAGCACCGAAGCGCCGTATTTATGGTTGAGCTGGGTGCGCTCAACGCCGTAGATATCGGTGGACGAACTGCCCATCGGCAGGAAAATCGTGTTCATCAGCGGGTCGTAGGACATCGGCGCCCAGCTGTTTGGCGTGCTGCGCACGTAGGTGCTGTCGCCGGTCGGGGCTTGTTTGTCTTCTGGGTTGCCGGGGTCGAAGGCCCAGCGCATCTGGCCGCTGATTACATCAAAACCACGGATCACGCCGCCTGGCATGTCGGTCTGCACGTTATCCGCCACGCGGCCGCCCACCACAACGGTGGTGCCGGCGATCAGTGGGGCAGAGGAGAGCTGGTAGTAGCTGTCCGGGACGTTGCCCAGGCCGGCTTTCAAATCCACTTGGCCGTGGGTGCCGAAGTCTTCGCAGAATTTGCCGGTGTCGGCATCGACCGCGATCAGGCGTGCGTCGATGGTGTTGGTCAGCAAACGGCGCTGGCACTGCGCGCCGGGCGCAACCGTGGCGGCGATGATCGGCGAGCTGTTGGGCTGGGGCGGCTGGGCAATCGGCGCGGTGGCGTCGAAATACGCCATGCCACGGCAACGCTGCCACACCGCCGACTTGGCGTTGACTTCGTTCTTCCACAGCTCTTTGCCGGTGTCGGCGTCGAGGGCGATCAGGTTGTTGTGCGGGGTGCAGATGAAGACTTTGTTGCCGATCTGCAGCGGGGTCAGTTGGTCTTCGGCACCGTTGCCGTCGCTGATCGCTACGTCGCCGGTGTGGTAGGTCCAGGCGACTTTGAGCTTGTTGACGTTGTCGCGGTTGATCTGGTCCAGCGCGGCGAAACGGCTGCCGCCTTCGGTGTTGCCGTAGTGCGCCCAATCTTTCTGCGCATCGGCCGGGGCCACGGGCGTGACGCCTGGGCCGGCACCGGTGGGGGCGACACTTGGGTGGGCGACAAACATATTGCCCGCCGCAACCGCTACGCCCACTGCCAACACGGCAGCGACGCCATAGGCACCGCGTGCAGGCTTGCCGACCAGCAGCGGATACACCAGCGCCACGACCATGCCGATGGCGGCGAACATGAACACGCGCGAGAACAGCGGCCAGAACACCAGGCCCACATCCGCCACGGCCCAGATGGCTGTGCCGACCAGGAATGCGGCGAACAACCACGCGCCCGCCGGGTTACGCCGGGCAATCAACAGGCCGGCAATCGCCATGACGACGCCGCCGATCAGGAAGTACCAGGAGCCACCCAGACTGACCAGTTTGGCGCCGCCGACGGCGAGGGCAAGGCCGAGCAGGGCGATGACAACGCCCAGGCCCAGGAGTAGGAATCTAGAGACGCCAGGGGCGCGCGATGCTCGTTTCATGTCGAAAGGACTCGAATGTGAGAGGGCAAAGACGCGATTTTAGCAAGATAAGTAACCAGATAGTACATTTTGCAACGCGTCTTAGGCCATTGCGGACGCCCTGGTTAGCACGAAACATTTATTAATACTTAACTCACTATCATGGTTGTACGACGTCATATCAATTGTGTTCGACTACCCAGGCTCTCACAAAAAAAATAACGGAGACTCTCCTATGACCGGTTTTCCTTCTGTCGAAGGCAAGGCTGTGGCCTCTGCGCCCGGCCATGTTGTACGACTTCTCAAGTTGCTTGGCCCCGGCGTCATTGCGGTACTGTCCTGGCTGGGCGCAGGCGATTTGATTACGTCCTCCGTGGCCGGCGCCAACTATGGTTACGCCATGATGTGGGTGCTGGCAGTGTCCCTGCTGCTCAGGTACCTGATCGTCAACATCATTGCGCGGTTTCAGCTGTGCAATAACCAAGGCATGACGATCCTCCAGGGTTACGCTCAGTTGAACCCGTTTTTCGCCTGGTTCCTGCTGGTGTATGCGCTGCTGATGGGGCATTTGATGAATGCCTACATGATCAAGGGCGCGGGGGAAGCCCTGGCCATGCTGTTCAAGACCGACTATGCATTGCTGTGTTCGGTGGCGGTGGTGTTGGCCGTATGGTTGCTGGTCGGGCGCAATATCTATTCGATGATCGAAGGTGTGATGAAAGGCCTGCTGGCAATCATGACCCTCGCATTCATTGCGCTGGCGGTGATGTCCGGGCCGGATATGGCGGGCATTGTCAAAGGGACGATTGGTTTCAGCATTCCGCCGGATGAGGGCGTACACGGGGCATTGCTGGTGGCGGTCTCGGTGATCGGCGCGGTGGCGGGCTCGATTGCCAACTTCGTGCACCCCTATGTCATGCGTCAAAAAGGCTGGGTTGGCCCACAGCACAAGCGCATCCAACGCAACGACCTGCTATTTGCCGTGTTCGTAGGCATTGTGATCAACCTGGCGATCTGGATTGTAGGCGCCGAGATCCTGCGGCCCAACGGCATTGAAGTGAAGACCCTGGGCGACCTGGGTAAGGCACTCGAAATCTTCTTCGGCCCTATTGGCTGGTACATCTTCTTTATTGGCGTGTTCGCAACGTTGTTTGCCAGCATCTCCGGTAAAACCACGGCGTTTCCAATGCTGATCACCGATGCCTTCCAGCATGTACGGCCCGGACGCCGCGAGCGTTACGGCAAAGAATTCCACCATGACCCGCTGCACAAGTGGTTCATGTTGTTCATCCTGGTGACCCCACTGATCTGGTCGCTGCCGGGCATGCCGGACTTTGTCACGCTGACCATCGGCGTCAGCGCGTTGAACATCATTGGTTTGCCGGTGATTTCCCTCGGCTTGCTGATCATGTCCAACCAGAAGTCGCTGTTGAGCAAGGAATACCGCAACAACCTGTTCGAAAATATCGCGCTGCTCTTTGCCACGGGGCTGGCGCTGTGGGTTGCGTTCCAGTTGGGTGTCGAACTGTTCAGCTGATTGCCGGACGTGCAGGCTCCGCATCTGCTTGATGCGAAGCCTGCAAGCAGTCAACGAAACGCCGGCACCACCTGCTCGATAAACAGCGCCAGCGACTTCTTCTTCTCTGCATGAGACAAGCTGTTATCGCACCAGAAGCTGAACTCATCCACGCCCAGTTCCTGGTAGTACTGGATGCGCGGGATGATCTCGGCGGCGGTGCCGATCATCGCGGTCTTGTGCAGGCTTTCCAGTTCGAACTCAGGGCGGGCGGCGAATTTTTCTTCCGGGCTTGGCGCCAGGAAGCCATTCACCGGGACTTCTTTATTGCCGAACCAGGCATCGAAGGTGCGATAGAACTTCGAGATTGCCTTGGCCCCGACTTTCCAACCTTCCGGATCATCGGCCGCGTGCACATGGGTGTGGCGCAGTACCATCAATTGCGGGCGCGGTACGTCGGGGTTGTTGTCGAGGGCCGCCTGGAATTTGTTTTTCAGATCGAGGACTTCTTCGTCGCCCTTCATCAGCGGCGTCACCATCACATTGCAGCCGTTGGCCACCGCGAAGTTGTGTGAGTCCGGGTCGCGGGCGGCGATCCACATCGGCGGGTTGGGCTGCTGGATCGGCTTGGGCACGCTGGTGGAGGTGGGGAATTTCCAGATCTCGCCGTCGTGGGCGTAGTCGCCTTTCCACAGTGCACGCACCACCGGCACCATTTCACGCAGGGCCTGGCCGCCGCTGGAGGCGGGCATGCCGCCGGCCATGCGGTCAAACTCCACCTGGTACGCGCCGCGAGCCAGGCCGACTTCCATGCGCCCGTTGCTGATCACGTCGAGCAAGGCGCATTCGCCCGCCACCCGCAGCGGGTGCCAGAACGGCGCGATGATGGTGCCGGCGCCCAGATGAATCGTGGTGGTCTTGGCCGCGAGGTAAGCCAGCAGCGGCATCGGGCTTGGCGAAATGGTGTATTCCATGGCGTGGTGTTCGCCAATCCACACGGTGCTGAAACCGCCGGCCTCGGCCATCAGGGTCAGTTCGGTCAGGTCTTCGAACAACTGACGATGGCTGACACTTTCGTCCCAACGTTCCATGTGTACGAACAGCGAAAACTTCATGGTGCTTACCTCTAATCTGTTGTTGTTTTGCGCAAATACCGGGTTTGCTGGGAGGTCAGGCAGGCACGGGCAGGGCGCCCATTTTGCCGTGGCAATAGACCAAGGGCCCGTTGGCCTGTTCCGGCACGATCAGGTTCTTCACCGAGCCGACCATGATCGCGTGGTCGCCGCCTTCATATTCACGCCACAGCTCGCACTCGATCACCGCCGTGGCATTCGCCAGGATCGGGTTGCCCAGCGCGCTGAGCGTCCATTCGATGCCTTGGGCCTTGTCTTTGCCCTTGCGCGCAAACGCATAGGCTTCGCTTTGCTGGCCGCCCGACAGGACGTGGATGGCAAAGCGCTTGTTCTTGATCAGAATGGGGTAGGAGTCGGAGCTGTAATTGGGGCAGAACAGCACCAGGGCCGGTTCCATGGACAAGGAGCTGAAGGCGCTGGCGGTGAGGCCGACGATCTGGCCGTCGTCATCGAGCGTGGTAATCACGGTGACCCCGGACGGAAATGAACCCATCACTTGTTTGTAGATGGCGGCATCGATCATGTGACGGTCCTCTGGCGGTGAAGCGGTTTTTATTAATTTCTAGGTATGATGGTATACCGTAATACACAGCTTGCAAGCGCTTTTTTAAACCCCCGATAAACGTCTTGTTCTGGCGAAATATCCAATGAATGCTGGGGTTCAGGCTGAAATTTAAGGGATTCAAGGCGACAGGGAACCGGATCAGTTGCAGGTACAAACAGCGGATCAGTCTTGTGGAAATGTTGGAATACCATAATATGGTGTTCATCCGAGAGGGTCGAAGAGCTCCCCTCGGTATGGCGTCAAACAACTATAAGATCAGACAAACGCGAGTTCATTTCCATGCCCCAGATGTCCCGGCAAGACCCCCTGATCGAGCATCACACGGTCGATTACGTCCCTCTCGCAGAGCGCCACGGAAAGGCCCGCGACCTGTTCACTTTATGGTTCAGCACCAACATCGCGCCGCTGCCCATCGTCACCGGCGCCATGGTCGCCCAGGTATTCCACCTCAATCTGGCCTGGGGACTGCTGGCAATTGCCCTCGGGCACCTGCTCGGCGGTATCGTGATAGCCCTCGCCTCGGCCCAGGGCCCGCGCATGGGCATTCCGCAGATGGTGCAGAGCCGTGGCCAGTTCGGCCGCTACGGCGCCTTGCTGATTGTGTTCTTCGCCGCACTGATCTACATCGGCTTCTTTATTTCCAACATCGTGCTGGCTGGCAAATCCATCGTCGGCATCGTGCCGTCGGTGCCGGTGCCGGCGAGCATCCTGATCGGCGCCCTCAGCGCCACCGCCATCGGCGTGATCGGCTACCGCTTTATCCACACCTTGAACCGTATCGGCACCTGGGTGATGGGCAGCGCATTGCTCGCCGGGTTTGCCTACATCTTTGCCCATGACCTACCAGCGGATTTCCTGAGCCGTGGCGGCTTCAACGCGGCTGGCTGGTTGGCCACCGTGTCGCTGGGGGTGATCTGGCAGATCAGCTTTTCGCCCTATACCAGCGACTACTCGCGTTACCTGCCGGCGGACATCGGAATTACCCGGCCTTTCATTGCGACCTACCTGGGCGCCACCCTCGGCACGATCCTGTCCTTCGCCTTTGGCCTGGTTGCCGCACTCGCCACGCCCGAGGGCACCGAAGCCATGGTAGCGGTCAAGCAGGCCACCGGTTGGCTGGGGCCGATCCTGATGGTGCTGTTTTTGCTCAATATCATCAGCCACAACGCCTTGAATCTGTACGGCGCGGTGCTGTCGATCGTCACTTCGATCCAGACCTTCGCCAGCCACTGGACTCCCAGTATCAAAGTGCGCGTGGTGCTGTCGGGCGTGATCCTCGCCGGCTGTTGCGTGGTGGCGTTGGGCGCGTCGGCGGATTTCATTTCGCAGTTCATCGGCCTGATCCTCGCGCTGTTGCTGGTACTGGTGCCGTGGGCGTCGATCAACCTGATCGACTTCTACGTCATCAAGCGCGGCGTCTATGACATCGCTTCGATCTTCCAGGCAGATGGCGGCGTGTATGGGCGCTTTAACCTGCATGCGATCGTGGCGTACTTCATCGGCATCATCGTGCAGTTGCCGTTTGCCAATACGTCGCTGTACGTGGGGCCGTGGGCCAACCTGGTGGAAGGCGCGGACCTGTCGTGGCTGGTGGGTTTGGTGGTGACGTGTCCGTTGTATTACTGCCTGGCGACACGTCAACACACCCGCAAGGCCAAGGCGGTCTACCGACTGTCATAACCCTGTGGCGAGGGGCGCCAGCGCCGGGATTCTCGTCTGGATGTGGGAGGGGGCTTGCCCCCTCCCACATTTGATTTGCGTTGTTTTTGAGCAGATAGGCAATCGTCATTGGCCCCACAACCGTGACTCAATGCGCGCCAGCGGCCTTGTTCAGGTCGCTTTCGGCCCACTCGGTATACACACACGCATCCGCCGTCGCCCAGCGCACACGCACCGGGTCGCCGGCCTTGAGCGGCATACCCGCAGCCGATAGCGCCTTGACCGTCATCGACGTGCCGCCCAGGGTGCGCACGGTGCAGGTCTGGCTTTCGCCGAGAAACAACACTTCCCCGACGATGGCCGACACTTCATTCCAGCCCGCCGCCAGCGGTTGCTCGGCGGCCTGTTCGACACTCAGCGCCAGGGCTTTTTCCGGGCGTATCATCAGCAGCACGTCCTGTTCGGTGCGCAACCCGGTGGTCAGGCGGATCGACAGGGATTGGCCTTCGAACGACGCCACTGCGTTGCCCTGGGCCTTGAGCTTGAGGAAGTTGGAGTTGCCGAGGAACGACGCCACGAACGCGTTCGGCGGGTTCTGGTACAGGTCGAAGCCGCTGCCCAGGCCGACGATCTTGCCGTGGCTGAAAATCGCGATGCGCTGGGACAGGCGCATGGCTTCTTCCTGGTCGTGGGTCACGTAGACGATGGTGATGCCCAGGCGCCGGTGCAGCTGGCGCAGTTCGTCCTGCAGGTCTTCACGCAGCTTTTTGTCGAGGGCGCCGAGGGGTTCGTCCATCAGCAGGATGCGCGGTTCGTACACCAGCGCGCGGGCGATGGCGACTCGTTGCTGTTGGCCACCGGACAGTTGCGAAGGGCGGCGATGTGCGAACTGCTCAAGCTGCACCAGCTTGAGCATGGCGTCGACACGCTTTTCGCGCTCGGCGCTGGCCAGTTTGCGGATCGCCAGGGGGAAGGCGATGTTGTCGCGCACCGACAAATGCGGGAACAGCGAGTAGCGCTGGAACACCATGCCGATGTCGCGCTTGTGCGGCGGCACGTTGACCAGCGATTGGCCGCTGACCAGGATCTCGCCGCTGCTCGGCGTTTCGAAACCGGCGAGCATCGACAGGGTGGTGCTTTTGCCAGAGCCGCTGGAGCCGAGGAAGGTGAGGAATTCGCCGTCCTGGATGTCCAGCGAGATGTTGTCCACGGCAGCAAATTCGCCGTAGAACTTGTTCAGGTTGCGCAGGCTCACCAGGCTTTGGCCAAGTGTTTGCACGGGGTCATTGATCACTGCACTCATGTCTTAATCCTCGGCGCTCAAGCGCGGGTTTCGGTGCGCCGGCGAACGGCGGCGGCAATCACCATGACCAGCACCGAGAGGCCGATCAGCAGCGTCGAGGCGACGGCGATCACAGGCGTCAGGTCCTGGCGCAGGGTGGTCCACATTTTTACGGGAAGGGTTTGCAGGGTCGGGCTGGCCATCATCACGCTGAGCACCACTTCGTCCCATGAGACCAGGAACGCGAACAGTGCACCGGCGACCATCCCAGGGCGAATTGCCGGGAACGTCACCTTGAACACGGCCTGCAAGCGCGAGGCGCCGCAGATCACCGCCGCGTCTTCAATCGACTGGTCGAACAGCTTCAGCGAGTTGATGATCGAGATGATGGTAAACGGCAGCGCAACGATCACATGGCTGACCACAAAGGCGAACATCGTGCCGGTGTAGCCCAGCTTGAGGAACAGCGCATACACCGCCACGGCGATGATCACCAGCGGCACGATCATCGGCAGGGTGAACAGGCCGTAAAGCAACTCGCGGCCGGGGAAGCGCCCGCGCACCAGGGCAAATGCGGTGGGCAGGCCCAGGGCGACGGCGAACACCGTGGTCAACACCGCGACCTTGAGGCTGGCCATGGCGGCGTTCATCCAATCGGGGTTGGAAAAGAATTGGCCGTACCATTTGAGCGTCCAGCCGGGCGGCGGGAACACCAGCCATTGCGACGAGCCGAACGACAGCAGCACGATAAACACGATCGGCAGCAGCAGGAACAGGCCGATCAACCCGGTGGTGGTGTAGAGGCCCAAGCGCATCCTGCGGCTCATGGCGTTGGGGGTCAGGAGCATGACGGCTTACCTCGCGTTGCTGGCGCCAACCGGGGATTCCGGCTGAAGCTTCAGGTAGAAGTAGAACAACACCAGCGTGATGAAGATCAGCAACGCGGCGCCGGCACTGGCCAGGCCCCAATTGAGGAACGACTGCACCTGCTGAATGATGAACTCGGGCAGCATCATGTTCTGCGCACCGCCGAGCAGCGCCGGGGTGACGTAGTAACCGAGAGACATCACGAACACCATCAGCCCGCCGGAGAACAACCCCGGCCGGCACAGCGGCAGGAAGACACGGAAGAAGTTGGTCCACGGGCTCGCGCCGCAGATCGAGCCGGCCTGCAGGATCATCGGGTCGATGGCCTGCATGGTCGCCTGCAACGGCAGCACGATGAATGGGATCATGATGTAGCTCATGCCGATCACCACGCCGGTGAGGTTATGCACCATCTCCAATGGCTGATCGATGATGCCCATGGCCATCAACGCCTTGTTGATCACCCCGGAGGCTTGCAGCAACACCAGCCAGGAATAGGTGCGGGCCAGCAGGCTGGTCCACATCGACAGCAGCACAATGCTCAGCATCCAGCGCCCCCAGCCACGCGGCACCAGGGTGATTGCCCAGGCCAGCGGAAAGCCCAGTAGCAGGCTGAACAAGGTCACCAGTCCCGCCACCGAAAAGGTATTGAGCAACACCCGGGCATAGGCCGAGTTGGCGAACAGCTGTTCATAGTTGCCCAGGCCCGGCACCGGCTCCAGCACGCCGCGCAGCAGCAGGCCGATCAGCGGCGCGAGGAAGAACAGGCCGAGAAACAGCAGGGCCGGGATCAGGTTGCTCGATCCGCGCCAACGCTGTGCCAGGGACGGCGAGGGTGTCTTGGCCGGTACCGCACCGGCAGCGCCGAGGGCGCTCCCGGTCGGTGTGGTTGCCGTCATTTTCATTTGACTAGCCATTCATTCCACCGTGTCGCAATGGCCGGGCCGTTCTTGGCCCAGTAGGCGAAATCGAGGGTGATCTGGTCCTTGGCATACGCCGTCGGCAGGTTGGGTGCGAGGACTGAATCCAGGCGCTGCACGCTGTCGATGTTCACCGGCGCATAGGCGGTCAGGTTGGAAAAATCCGCCTGGCCCTTGGCGCTGCTGGCATTGGCCAGGAATTTCATCGCTGCCGCTTTGTTTTTCGAACCTTTAGGCACAACGAGAATGTCGGCCATCACCAGGTTTTGCTTCCAGCTCACGCCGACCGGTGCACCGTCTTCCTGCAGGGCGTGGATACGGCCGTTCCAGAACTGCCCCATGCTGACTTCGCCGGAGGCCAGCAGTTGTTGCGACTGCGCGCCGCCGCCCCACCAGACGATGTCTTTCTTGATGGTGTCGAGTTTCTTGAAGGCGCGGTCCAGGTCCAGAGGGTAGAGCTTGTCGGCGGGTACACCGTCGGCCAGCAGCGCCAGTTCGAGCACGCCTGGGCTTGGCCATTTGTAGAGGGCGCGTTTGCCGGGGTAGGTCTTGGTGTCGAACAGCGCGGTCCAATCCTGGGGTTTGCCCGCGCCGAGCTTGCCTTCGTTGTAGCCAAGCACGAAGGAGAAGAAGAACGAACCGACACCGTGGTCGGAGACGAAGCGCGGGTCGATCTTGTCGCGCTGGATCACCGAGAAGTCCAGCGGTTCGAGCAGGCCTTCGGCGGCGGCGCGCAAGGCGAAGTCGGCCTCCACATCCACCACGTCCCACTGCACGTTGCCGCTCTCGACCATGGCTTTGAGTTTGCCGTAGTCGGTGGGGCCATCCTGCACGACGGTGATACCGCTGGCCTTGCTGAACGGGTCAGCCCACGCCTGCTTCTGCGCATCCTGGGTGCTACCGCCCCAGCTCACGAAATTGACGCTTTCGGCCGCCAGCGCGACGTGGCTGGTCACGCTCAGTAGTCCCGCAAACAGCGCTGCGGTTGCACCTTTGTTCAACACCATTTTTACGCCCTCATTGTTGTGTTTATGAGCGGGGCTTTGGATGCCCGCCTATCGGGAGCAGTCGGTGTGGATGACGTTATAAAGGTCATCCAACCTATGGAATATCATATTATGGTATTCCAAACTTTGCGCAAGCACTTTGCCATACCGGCTATCTGGCCGGGTCATGAAACGAAGGGAATACTTTCCACTACTTCGAGGTCGTAACCGGTCAAGCCTGCGTATTTCAAAGGTGGGCCCAGGTGGCGCAACTTGCCCACCCCGAGGTCCTGCAAAATTTGCGCTCCGGTGCCGACTTCCGAGTAAATGCGCGACTGCGACCGGCTGAACTGGCGCGGCGCCTGGGTCAGTTGCGGTACGCGTTCCAACAGGGCCTGGGACGACTCATGATTGGCCAGCACCACCACCACGCCGCTGCCTTCGGCCGCCACGCGTTGCAAGGCAGCCCACAGCGTCCAGTTTGACGGGCCGCTGTAGTCGGCACCGACCAGGTCGCGCAGCGGGTCGATCACATGCACGCGCACCAGTGCAGGTGTATCGCGGTGCAACTGGCCCATGACCATCGCCATGTGCACGCCGCCGTCGATACGGTCTTCAAAGGTGATCAGGCGGAAGGTGCCGTGCACCGTGGGCAGGTCGCGCTCACCAATGCGCACCACGGTGCGTTCGGTGCTGAGGCGGTAGTGGATCAGGTCGGCGATGGTGCCGATCTTGATGCCATGTTTGCGTGCGAAGACTTCCAGCTCCGGACGGCGGGCCATGGTGCCGTCGTCGTTCATTACTTCGACGATCACCGAGGCCGGCGTGTGCCCGGCGAGGCGCGCCAGGTCGCAACCGGCTTCGGTATGCCCGGCGCGAGTCAGCACGCCGCCATCCTTGGCGCGCAACGGGAAGATATGCCCCGGCTGCACGATGTCGGTCGGTCCGGCATTGATGTCCACGGCCGCTGCCACGGTGCGTGCGCGGTCGGCGGCGGAGATGCCGGTGGTCACGCCCGTGGCGGCTTCGATGGACACGGTAAACGCGGTGCTGAACACGCTGCCATTGCTCGGCACCATTTGCTCAAGGCCCAGGCGCTGACAGTGCTCGTCGGTGAGTGTCAGGCAGATCAGGCCGCGGGCTTCACGGGCCATGAAGCTTATAGTCTCGGCGGTGCAGCAGGCGGCGGGCAGCAACAGGTCACCCTCGTTTTCCCGGTCTTCGTCGTCCACCAGAAGCACCATCTTGCCTTGGCGGTAGTCTTCGATGATGTCTGCAATGCTGTTGAAGGCCATGTGAAATGCTCGACTTGTTGGTTGTATGTATTATGGTATACCACAAAATCTAAACAAGAGGATGTCACGATGAAGGCCTATTGGATCGCCCATGTGGATGTGTCTGATGCAGAGCAGTACACGCAATACACCCAGCGCGCGCCGGCGGCGTTTGCGAAGTTCGGCGGGCGGTTTCTGGCCAGGGGCGGGCGCAGTGAGGCGCTGGAAGGCGGGCCGGCACGGCAGCGTAATGTGGTGATCGAGTTTGATAGCTACGAGCAGGCGGTGGCGTGTTATGAGTCTGCCGAGTATCAGCAAGCCAAGGCGCACCGTGAGGGGGCGGGGGTGGCGCAGATCATTATTGTGGAAGGCTTGGCGCCCTAGTTATCAAGCCAAATAGTGGTCCAAATGTGGGAGGGGGCTTGCCCCCGATAGCAGTGTGTCAGCCACTGAATAAGGTAGCTGAACCACCGCCATCGGGGGCAAGCCCCCTCCCACATTTTGATTCGTGTTTGGCCTTGAGGTCAGCGAATGAAGTGAATCTTGCCGCTGTCGTCGTTGCCGATATAAATGCCATACACCCCAACCTGCCGCTCCTCGATATACCGCTCGAGGATCTGCCGGATCGCCGGGTAGTAGATGCTGTCCCAGGGAATGTCCTCGGGTGCGAAGAATTTGTAATCCAGCGTCTCCGGCCCGAACTGCCCGGTGATCTCCAGCGCAATCGCGCGGAAGATGATGTACACCTCGCTGATCTTCGGCACGCTGAAGATGGAGTAGGGCGAGACGATCTCGGCGCGTACGCCGCTTTCTTCCCACACCTCGCGCAATGCCGCCTGCTCAGTGGTTTCGCCACCTTCCATGAAGCCTGCGGGTAAGGTCCAGGTGCCGGGGCGCGGGGGAATAGCCCGTTGGCACAGCAGGTACTTGCCGTCCTGCTCGATGATGCAGCCGGCGATGATCTTGGGATTGATGTAATGGATATAGCCGCAGCCCCGGCACATCAGGCGCTCATGGGTATCGCCCGGTGGCAGTTGGTGACCGAGGTCACTGCCGCCGCAGGTCGGGCAAAAGCGCGGGCTGGGCACGGTCAGCGGCCTATGCGCGGTTCTTTGAGCGCGATCGGCAGGGTGATTTCCGGCGTCTTGCCGGTCTCTTCCTGTTTGTGCTTGAGGTAATCCAGAGCCACGGCGGCGGCGGCACGCACGTGATCGACACACGCTTGGTGGGCCGCGAGCGGGTCGCCGCTCTTGATCGCCTGGACCATGCGTTCCATTTCCTGGTTGCTGGTGCCGCGACGGTTTTCCTGGGACACGGAGGTGGCACGCAGGTAGCTGATGCGGGCCTGCAACTGGCGCAATTGGGTAGCGGCCACGTGGTTGCCGGAGCCTTCGAGCAGCACGTCATAGAAGCCCTGGACCGAGTCGATGACCTGTTGCAGTTCACCGTCCTTGAGGGCCTTGCGGTTTTCTTCCAGGGCTTTTTCCAGGGCCTTGATGTCCTTGGCCTTGGCGCGCAGGGTGAACAGCTGCACGATCAAGCCTTCGAGCACGCAACGCAGTTCATAGATGTCGACGGCGTCGGCCAGGGTGATGATTGCCACTTGCGGGCCCTTGGCATCGGCGAACTCCACCAGGCCTTCGGACTCCAGGTGACGCAAGGCTTCGCGTACCGAGGTGCGGCTGACGCCGAGACGGTCGCACAGGTCGCGCTCCACCAGGCGGTCACCGGGCAGCAACTGGAAGTTCATGATGGCGCTGCGCAGTTTTTCCAACACGATTTCGCGCAGGGTGACCGGGTTGTGATTGACCTTGAAGCTGTCGTCGAGGGGCGCGCGTTTCATGGGGTTAGCTCTGAATGTGGCGGTTGACTGGAGGCCTCGGCCGGCCGGGGGCCGATTGAGGGCCGAAAATCGTGCCCAAGTTTATCATGCTGCGTTCTTTAAGCGACAAACCCTCACGGCCCCCGGACGCCTCACGCCAGCGTCGGCAATGGGCCCAGCTTGCCCTTGTGGTAGATCATCGGCGTGACCGGTTCGGCGGGCAGGATCAGGTTCTTCACCGCGCCGACGATGATCGCGTGGTCACCACCGTCGTATTCGCGCCACAACTCGCACTCGATGATCGCCGTGGCCTTGGCCAGCAGCGGGTTGCCCAGTTCGCTCAAGTGCCACTCGATGCCCTTGGCCTTTTCCTTGCCCTTGCTGGCAAAGGCATAGGCTTCGGCGGTCTGGTCGGCAGACAAAAGGTGGATTGCAAACCGCTTGCTGTCGCGCAGGATCGGGTAGGTGTCCGACGCATAGTTGGGGCAGAACAGCACCAGCGCCGGGTCAATCGACAGCGCGCTGAACGCGCTGGCGGTAATGCCGACGATACCGCCGTCCGGGTCGAGGGCGGTGACCACCGTGACGCCGGAGGGGAAGGAGCTCATGACGTCTTTATAAATGCCGGGTTCGATCATGGTCGTGGACTCTTAACGCATCACAAAAGGATCAGGCATGGGCGCCTGGGAGAGGTTGATCCACACCGTCTTCAGCTCGGTGTAGGCCAGTACCGAATCAATGCCGCTTTCGCGCCCGTAGCCGCTGTTCTTGAAACCGCCGATGGGCGCCATCGCCGACACCGCACGGTAGGTGTTGACCCAGATGATCCCCGAACGCACGTCCCGCGCCAGGCGATGGGCGCGGCCCAGGTCACGGGTCCAGATACCGGCGGCGAGGCCGAACTGCGAGTCGTTGGCGGTGGCCAGAGCTTCGGCTTCATCCTTGAAACGGATGACTGAGGCCACTGGGCCGAACACTTCTTCCTGCATGATTTTCATCGAATTGCGGTCGCACTCGAACAGCGTTGGCTCATAGAACCAACCTTCGCCGAGGTTCTGTGGGCGCTTGCCGCCGGTGCGCAGGCGCGCGCCTTCGGCGATGGCATCGGCGACCAGGCCTTCGACCACGGCCAGTTGCTGCGCGGTGGCCATGGGGCCCATTTCGCTGGCGTCGTCTTGGGGGTTGCCGATGCGGATGCGCTGGGCGCGTGCCACCAGGCGGTCGACGAATTCGTCGTAGATTTCAGCCTGCACCAGCAGGCGCGAGCCGGACACGCAGCTTTGCCCGGACGCCGCGTAGATGCCGGCAATCGCGCCATTGATGGCGCTGTCCAGATCAGCATCGGCAAAGATGATGTTCGGCGACTTGCCGCCCAATTCCAGGGACAGCTTGGCGAAGTTCTCGGCGCTGCTGCGCACCACATGCCGCGCCGTGGCCGCGCCGCCGGTAAAGGCGATCTTGCGCACCAGCGGATGGCGGGTGAGGGCGGCGCCGGTGCTCGGGCCGTAACCGGTGACCACGTTGACCACACCCGGTGGGATCCCGGCTTCCAGCGCCAGGCGTGCCAGTTCGAGAATGGTCGCCGAGGCGTGTTCCGACGGTTTGATCACAATGGTGTTGCCCGCCGCCAGGGCCGGTGCGAGCTTGATCGCGGTGAGGTACAGAGGGCTGTTCCACGGAATGATCGCGGCAACCACGCCCATGGCTTCGTGCACGGTGTAGGCGAACAGGTCGGGTTTATCCAGCGGCAGGGTGCCGCCTTCAAGCTTGTCGGCCAGGCCTGCGGTGTAGTGGAAAAACTCTGGCAGGTAGCTGACCTGGCCACGGGTCTCGCGGATCAGCTTGCCGTTGTCGCGGCTTTCCAGCTGGGCCAGTCGCTCTGTGTTTGCGGCGATCAGGTCACCCAGGCGACGCAGCAGTTTGCCCCGTGCGGTGGCGGTGAGGCCGCGCCAGGCCGGGCTGTCGAAAGCGGTTTGGGCGGCCTGTACGGCGCGCTCCACATCCGCTTCGTCGGCGTCGGGCAATTGCGCCCAAGGCTCGGCCAGCGCCGGATTGAGGCTGTCAAAGGTCTTGCCGGACAGGGCATCGACCCATTCACCGCCGATGCACATCTGGAAGCGTTCAAGCGTCATGCCACGATCCCCTTTATCGGGTGTTGTTGGGAGTGTGCCGTTTCAAGAAACCCCAGCAGCAGCTGGTTGACCAGGCGCGGCGATTCTACCGGCATCATATGCCGTTGCTCGGGCAGTACCGCAACGGTCGCGCCGGGAATGCGCTCGGCCAGTTGCCGGGCCATCTGCGGCGTGGAGCCGGGGTCCAGCTCACCGGTGGCGACCAGGGTCGGCGCCTGGATGCTGCCCAGGTCGTCGGCGCGGTACATGTCCTGGGTCGCAAACAGTTCATAGGTGGTGAGGTAGCCCTGGGGATCGTTGCCCGCCAGGGTTTCGCGCAGCGCAGCAATCTGCGCCGGGTTGGCCGCCTGGTATTCGCGGCTGAACCAGCGCGACAGCGCCGCTTCGGCATTCGCATCCGGGCCATGTTCGGCGGCCTGGGCGGTGCGGGCGATCACGCCTTCGCGCTGTTCGGGGCTGCGGTTGAACACACTGTTGAGCACCACCAGGCCTTGCAGGCGTTGCGGGTAATGCAGCGCAAAGGCACGCGCTACCAGGCCGCCCATGGAAAAGCCGATCACCGTGGCCTTGGGCAGTTGCAGGTGGTCGAGCAGTTCCAGCAACTGGTCGGCGTAACCGAGCAGCGGCGTGCCGGCGGCCGGGCGTGGGCTGGCGCCGTGGCCGAGCATGTCGTAGCTGATCACGCGGTAATTCGTGGCCAGGCCAACCACCTGGCCGCCCCACATTTCTTTATTCAGGCCCACGCCGTGGATCAAAACCACAGGCTGGCCTTGGCCGGTCGCCAGGTAACTGGTGCCAGCCGGTGTGTGTTCAGCGGTGAGCCGAATCATGGAGCGCTCCTGCATGCTTTTTGTTGTGGTGGCCGGCCGTGCTTACTGGGCGCTTTCCGCCGCCAGTTCTTCCAGGTCGATGTAGCGATTGCCGATGCGCGGGTGCAGGCGGCCGCCGTCGGCGCAACCCAGGACCACGACGATTTCGTCGGCACGCGGTGAGTCTTCGATCTGCATTTCCAGGGTGATGTAGTGCGAACGCAGGCCTTCGTCGTCCTTGTGCATCATCGGTACCTGGATCGAGGTGCCTGGGCCGCCGCGCTTGTTGGTGAAGCTCAGGTAGCTCTTGGCCTTGACCGCTTCACGGTAGTGGTTGCCAAAGCGCAGGGTGTGGATGATCGCGCTGGCGTGTTCGATCTCGCCGTCGGCACCGACCACGGCGGCCTTGCCATAGGCTTCGATCTTTTCAGCGCCGCCGATGATGCTCACCAGACGCTCGACCATCTGGGCACCGAGGTCGGAGCAGTTGGCGCGGATCTCAGGCTTGAGGTCTTCCACGAAACCGCGACCGAGCCAGGGGTTTTTCAGTACGACGGCAAGGCCGACCATTTTTACCGGGGTGTCGGAGGCTTTGCCGCCTTCGATAAAGGTCTCTTCTACATAGCTGACGATCTTGCGGATTTCGAAACTCATGAGCGGCTCCATCAGGTGTGGGTGAGGATTTCGTATGATGGTATACCATAATACGCAAAGCACAAGTGGCGAAAATGAGGTGAGGCGACAAAGGGCGGGTGTGAGATTTAATCGAGTCGATGTTAAAAAATGTTAGATGGAAAAAATACTTCACATAATCCGTTCATTGGTGGATGATCGATCACAATTCCAACGCGGCTCGCCGGTGTGGTGTCAGCCGCCGTTTTCCCCTGGAGTACCCATGAATAATAAGAATGTCGGTGTGATCGGTTTGGGCGCGATGGGGCTGGGCATTGCCCGCTCGCTGCTGCGCGCCGGGTTCAATGTGCATGCCTGTGATGTGCGTGAGGCAGTCACCCAACAGTTCGCCGGCGAAGGCGGAGTGGCGTGCACATCGCCCGCACACATGGCGGACACGTGCGATGTGATCATCACGGTGGTGGTCAACGCCGAACAGACCGAGACCGTGTTGTTTGGTGAAGGCGGTGCCGTGGCGGCGTTGCGGCCAGACAGCCTGTTGATCGGCTGTGCCACCGTGGCGCCGACCTACGCCGTAGAACTGGGCCAGCGCCTGGGCGAACACGGCCTGCTGTACCTGGATGCGCCGATTTCCGGCGGTGCGGCCAAAGCCGCCGCCGGCGAAATGACCATGATGACGTCCGGCCCGCAGGCCGCCTATGCCAAGGCCGAAGCGGTACTCGCGGGCATGGCCGGCAAGGTCTATCGCCTGGGCGATGTCCACGGGCTGGGCTCCAAGGTCAAGATCATCAACCAATTGCTCGCCGGGGTGCACATCGCCGCATCCGCCGAAGCCATGGCCCTGGGCCTGCGCGAAGGGGTCGACGCCGATGCCTTGTATGAGGTGATCACTCACAGCGCCGGCAATTCGTGGATGTTCGAGAACCGCGTGCCGCACATTCTCAAGGCCGACTACACGCCGCTGTCGGCCGTGGACATTTTCGTCAAGGACCTGGGCCTGGTGCTGGATACCGCCCGTGCGAGCAAGTTTCCACTGCCGCTGTCGGCCACGGCGCACCAGATGTTCATGCAGGCCTCCAGCGCCGGTTTCGGCCGCGAGGACGATTCGGCGGTGATCAAGATTTTCCCTGGCATCGATCTGCCGACCGCCAAGCCCGAATCTGTGTGAGGACCGCTCCATGACTAACCCCACCGCACGCCCGTTGCTGGGCTGCATTGCCGACGATTTCACCGGCGCCACCGACCTTGCCAACATGCTGGTGCGCGGCGGTATGCGTACGGTGCAGAGCATTGGCATTCCCAGCCGCGAAGTCGCCGATGGGCTGGATGCCGATGCCATCGTCATCGCGCTCAAGTCGCGCACCACGCCTGCTGTCGAGGCCGTCGAAGAATCACTGGCCGCGTTGGAGTGGCTGCGCGGGCAGGGCTGTGAGCAGATTTTCTTCAAGTACTGCTCCACCTTTGATTCCACCGCCGCCGGCAATATCGGCCAGGTCAGCGAGGCGTTGCTCAAGGCGCTGGGCAGTGACTTCACGCTGGCCTGCCCGGCCTTCCCGGAAAACGGCCGGACAATTTTTCGTGGCCACTTGTTTGTGCAGGACCAGTTGCTCAGCGAATCGGGCATGCAGCACCACCCGTTGACGCCCATGGGCGACGCGAACCTGGTGCGGGTGCTGCAACAGCAGACGCAATTACCGGTGGGGTTGCTGCGCTACGACGCGGTCGCCGCGGGTCTCGACGCTACACGCCAGAAGATTGCCGAGCTGCGCGAGCAAGGGGTGGGCATCGCCATCGCTGACGCGCTGTCGGACCAGGATCTCTACACATTGGGCAGTGCCTGCGCCGACTTGCCGTTGCTGACGGGCGGCTCGGGCCTGGCGTTGGGCCTGCCGGGCAATTTTCGACGCGCCGGTAAACTGCGTGATTTGGATGTCAGTGCATTGCCCACGGTCGGCGGCGGCGAAGTGGTGCTGGCAGGCAGTGCGTCGGTAGCGACCCTCGGCCAGGTGGCCGCGTGGTGCGAAGCCGGTCGCCCGGCGTTGCGCATTGACCCCGTCGCCCTGGCCGCGGGTGAGCCTGTGGTCGCACAGGCGCTGGCCTTTGCCCGTGACAGTTCACAAACCGTGTTGATTTACGCCACCAGCACCCCGGCCGAGGTCAAGGCGGTGCAGCAACAACTCGGGGTCGAACGCGCCGGGGCGCTGGTGGAGGAGGCGTTGGGCGAGATTGCTGCCGGCCTGCGCGAGCAAGGTGTGCGGCGCTTCGTGGTGGCGGGCGGGGAGACCTCCGGCGCCGTGGTCAAGGCGCTTGGCGTCAACCTGTTGCAGATCGGTGCGCAGATCGACCCCGGCGTGCCGGCCACGCTCAGCAGCTCCGCCGAACCGCTGGCGCTGGCGCTGAAGTCGGGCAACTTCGGTGGCCGCGACTTCTTTGCCAAAGCCCTCGCGCACCTGGCCGGAGATGCCCAATGAGCGGCATCGACGAGCAGGCCCAGCGCGAAGAAATCTGCGACGTCGGCCGCAGCCTTTATCAGCGCGGCTACACCGTCGGCAGCGCCGGCAATATCAGCGCGCGCCTCGACGATGGTTGGCTGATTACCCCTACCGACGTCTGCCTCGGCCGTCTTGAGCCGGCGGCAATTGCCAAGGTCAACCTGCAAGGCGAGTGGGTGTCCGGGGATAAACCTTCGAAGACCCTGGCCTTGCATCGGCAGGTGTATGACCGCAATCCTTCGGTGGGCGGCGTGGTGCATACCCATTCCACCCATCTGGTGGCGCTGACCCTCGCCGGTGTCTGGCGCGACGACGATATCCTGCCGCCGCTCACGCCCTACCAAGTGATGAAGGTCGGGCACATTCCATTGATCGGCTATCAACGCCCTGGCTCGCCCAAGGTCGCCGAGCAAGTGGCGCAACTGGCCAACAGTGTGCGCGGAGTGATGCTCGAACGCCTCGGACCGGTGGTCTGGGAAAGCTCAGTGTCCAGGGCCAGCTATGCCCTGGAAGAGTTGGAAGAAACCGCCAGGCTCTGGTTGATGAGTAACCCTCGGCCCGCGCCGATGGATCAAGCGGCATTGGATGAACTGCGCGAGACGTTCGGCGCGCACTGGTAACCCGTAGACCGAAACTGCAAGCCTCCAGCGAGACCCGCCTGCGGATTTCGACGGGGCCGGCTTGCGCCAAAAAACAATAACAACAGGACATTTTCGAATGAGCCCACTGATTTTGATGTTGACTGCCGGCGCGGGTATCGCGCTGCTGCTATTCCTGGTCCTCAAGTACAAATTCCAGCCGTTTGTCGCGCTGATGCTGGTGAGTATCGTGGTGGCGCTGGTGGCCGGGGTGAAACCGGCCGACCTGGTGGCGACCATCGAAGGCGGCATGGGCAAGACCCTCGGTCATATCGCGATCATCATCGCCCTGGGCGCGATGATCGGGCGGATCATCGAGCTTTCCGGTGGCGCCGAGGCCCTGGCCAAGTCGCTGATCGAGCGATTCGGCAACAGCCGCACGCCATTGGCGCTGACCATCGCCGGGTTCATCATCGGCGTGCCGGTGTTCTTTGAGGTCGGGGTGATTATCCTGATGCCGCTGGCCTACGGCGTGGCGCGCCGGGCGCGCAAACCGCTGCTGATGTTCGCCTTGCCGATGTGTGCGGCGCTGCTGACGGTGCATGCATTCCTGCCGCCCCATCCAGGCGCCGTGGCGGCGGCCAGTCAGTTGGGGGCGGATTTGGGTCGGGTGCTGATGTTCGGCCTGCCGATCACTGCATTGCTCTGCTACGTCGGCTATCGCGTGGCGGGGCGCATGACCCGCCGCTTTTACCCGATGACCGACGACATTCGTGCCGAAGTCTATGGCCCCCACGTTACCAATGACGATTTGAAGGCCTGGACCCACGGCAACGACAAAGCGGTGCAGCAGGCTGGCGTTGCCGAGCCCCACATGGGCCTGGAAGAGTCCACCAGCGCCATCGTCGCCAAGTTGCCAGCGGCCCCGGCGCCGGGTTTCGGCCTGATCGTGAGCCTGATTCTGCTGCCGATCGTCCTGATCCTGTTGGGCACCCTGGCCACCTCGCTGCTGCCGGTTGAATCGATGCTGCGTGGGGTGATGACCGTGCTTGGTGCGCCGTTGGTGGCGCTGTTGATTGATACCTTGCTGTGCGCCTGGCTGCTGGGCTCTCGTCGGGGCTGGAGCCGCACCCAGGTCTCGGACGTGATCGGCTCGGCGCTGCCGGGCGTGGCCATGGTGATCCTGATCGCCGGTGCCGGCGGGGTGTTCGGCAAAGTGCTGGTGGACACCGGGATCGGCGCCGTGGTCTCCGACATGCTGCGCACCACCGGCCTGCCGGTGCTGGCCCTGGGCTTTTTGCTGACCATGCTGCTGCGGGCGGTGCAAGGTTCCACCACCGTTGCCCTGGTGACCACGGCCGGTATCATCAGCCCGCTGATCGCCACCCTCAACCTCACGCCCAACCACCTGGCGCTGCTGTGCCTGGCGATGGGCGGTGGCGGGCTGGCCATGTCCCATATCAACGATGCCGGCTACTGGATCTTCACCAAGCTTGCCGGGCTTAATGTGGCCGACGGGTTGCGCACATGGACGGTGATCACGACGTTGCTCGGCACCTTGGGTTTCCTGATTACCCTGCTGATCTGGCCTTTTGTCTGACTCCTGGGAGTTTTTATGCCTCGTTTTGCCGCCAACCTGAGCATGCTGTATCCGCAACACGACTTTCTTGAGCGCTTCGCCGCGGCCAAGGCCGATGGTTTTGATGCGGTGGAATACCTGTTCCCCTACGACTACGACGCGCAGGTGCTCAGGCAGCGCCTGAGCGATAACGGACTGGAACAGGCCTTGTTCAACGCGCCACCGGGCGACTGGGCCGCAGGGGAGCGGGGCATCGCCAGCCTGCCGGGGCGCGAGGCCGAGTTTCGCAGCGGCTTCGACCGCGCCCTGGCGTACGCCGCCGTGCTCGGTAACAGCCGCGTGCATGTCATGGCGGGGTTGCTGCCGTCGGAAAACCTGCGCCAGCGCCATCACGCCGTGTACCTGGAAAACCTTGCCTACGCCAGCGCCGCGGCGGCGCAGGTTGGCGTAACGGTATTGCTGGAGCCGATCAACACCCGCGACATGCCGGGGTTCTTCCTCAACCGCCAGGACCAGGCCCACGCCATCTGCCGGGAAGTCGGTGCGAGCAACCTCAAGGTGCAGTTCGACTGCTACCACTGCCAGATCGTCGAAGGTGATATAGCCACCAAACTGCGCCGCGACTTCGCCGGCATTGGCCATATCCAGATTGCCGGCGTGCCGGACCGCCACGAGCCGGACCTGGGCGAGCTGAACTACCCGTACTTGTTCGACCTGATGGACCAGTTGGGTTACGACGGCTGGGTCGGTTGCGAATACCGGCCAAAGGGCGACACCTCGGCAGGCTTGCAATGGTTGCGGGACTGGAAAACTGCTCAATAGTCGACGAGCCGTTCTGCCTGCCAACAGCGCTCAAATGTGGGAGGGGGCTAGGGCATCACTCCGGCAACGGATCACCCGGCAGCATCAGTTCAATCCCGCGCTTGCGGATGCCGTCTGCCGCAGCCGGGGCCAGGTCGTCGTCGCTGATGATCACGTCGAACGGTTCCAGCCCGGCGATGCGGTACATGCTGAACGTGCCGTACTTGGAACTGCTCGCCACCAGCACCACCTGAGCCGCTGACTGCATTGCCACTTGCTTGACCTCGACCTTCAGCGCCGAGGGGGTGGTGATGCCTCGGTGCAGGTCCCACGAACTGGTGGACACAAACGCGATATCCGTCACCACCTGGCGCAACGTCGCCACGGCCAGCCCACCGACGGAGGAGTGGTTATCGTGATCCAGTTGGCCGCCAGTGTGGATCACGGTCACCTGTGTCGCATCCATCAGCGCCTGCACGATTCCGAAGTCGTTGGTCACCACCGTCATGCCCGACAGCGCCTTGATATACGGCACGATTTCCAGGGTGCTGGTGCCGGCGTCCAGGTACACGGTCATGTCCGCGTGCAGCAACCGCGCGGCCAACCTTGCCATCGCCTGCTTTTGCGGTAATTCCACCACGGCTTTGGATTGATGGCTTGGTTCGCTGTGCAACTGGCTGGCGATCCTGACCCCGCCGGTAACGGAATACGCCCGACCTTCCTGCTCCAACAGCGCGATGTCACGGCGCACGGTCATGTGCGAGCAGTCGAACATTTCCATCAGCTGGTGCACGCTCATCACCTGATGCTTGCGCAATTGCCGCAGGATTTGCTCGCGGCGCTGCTCGGGAATCATCGGTGGGCTGCTGTCGGGGGCAGTGTCCTTGGGGGTGGGCATTGAGGCTCCGGAGTGGCTGGGCAAAGGGCGGGTAATACGTGGCTATAGTAGCCAATACACGCCCACCCAAGCGACCCCGGGCTGAGAAAGCTTAAAACTTGAAGCGCCCCACAAGGCCTTTGAGCTGACCGGAAATATCCGTCAAACGACCTGACCCGGTCTGCGCCGAATGGGCGAAGCCTTCAACCAACTGCGCATCGGCATGGATCTGCGCGATGTGTCGGTTGATCTCTTCGGCCACCTGGTGCTGTTCTTCGGCGGCCGTGGCGATCTGGGTGTTCTGGTCGCGGATCGAGTCCACCGAGCCACGGATCTTGTCGAAGCTGTCGCGGGCTTGCTGGATGCGTTCCACGCTGGTGTGGGACACCAGCAGGCTGCCTTGCATCTGCTGCGTGACTTCCTGGGTGCGGCGGGCGAGGTTGCCCAGCAGGCTGTCGATTTCGCCGGTGGAGTCAGCCGTGCGACGCGCCAGGGCGCGGACTTCGTCGGCAACCACGGCGAAGCCACGGCCCTGGTCACCGGCACGTGCGGCTTCAATTGCGGCGTTGAGTGCCAGCAGGTTGGTCTGCTCGGCAATCGAACGGATGGTGTCGAGGATGGTGTTGATGTTCTGGCTGTCCTGCTCCAGCAACTGCATGGTCTGGGTCGACTTCTGCAGGTCTTCGCTGAGCTTGAGCACGCTGCCGGTGGCTTCGCCGATGTGTTGCTGGCCGGTGTGCACATCGCGGTAGCCTTCGTCGGCACTGGTGGCTGCGGCGCTGCAAGAGCGTGCCACTTCGTTGGCGGTGGCGACCATTTCGTTGAACGCAGTGCTCACCAGTTCCACCGCTTCACGCTGGCGACCGGCGGCCTGGTTCATGTTGTTGGCCACTTCACTGGTGTCGGCGGCGGCGGTTTGCAAGTCGGATGAAGCGTTACCGATGCGCTGCACCAGTTGCGCAATCATGCTCAGGAACTGGTTGAACCAGCCCGCCAGGCTGGCGGTTTCGTCCTTGCCCTGCACTTTGAGTTGGCGCGTGAGGTCGCCTTCCCCCTCAGCGATTTCTTGCAGGCCGTCGGCCACGCCACGGATCGGACGCACGATGACGCTGGCGAAACTGGCGCCGACAATCGCAAAGACCACCGCCAGCGCGGCGGCAATTGCGGCGATCAGCCAAGTCAGGCTGGTGGCGCCGGCCATCACTTCGTCGCGCTTGATCAGGCCGATAAAGCGCCAGCCCAGGTCTTTGGAACTGACCACGTTGGCCATGTAGGCCACGCCGTCGATGTCGATCTGGGTCACGCCGTCGCCGCGCTTGGACAGTTCCGCGTAGTTGGGGCCGAGGTCCGCCAGGGGCTTGAAGTTGTGCTTGGCATCGCTGGGGTCCACCAGCACGTTGCCGTTGGCTTCCACCAGCATCAGGTAGCCGCTGTCGCCCAGCTTGATGTTGCGCACCAGTTCGGTGAGCTGCTTGAGCGACACGTCCAGACCGACCACACCGAGGATATTGCCGGTGGCGTCAGCGACGGTGTGCACGGTGCCGATCAGCACTACGTCATCCGGTGCCCAGTAGTAGGCGCCGGTGCGCACGGTAGCGCCAGGCGCGGCGATGGCCGCTTTGTACCAAGGGCGCACGCGGGGGTCGTAGTTGTTCAGTTTGGTGTCGTCCGGCCAGCTGGCGTAGCCGCCGTCGCTCAGTCCCAGGGACAGGTAAGCGGTGCTCGGATGGCTTTTGGCGAACTGGTCGAAGATATCCAGCAGTGCTTTATTCGTGGGTGTGAGGGGGATTTGCGCGGCGTCGGCGCCGGCGTAGCTCTTGAGGTCCTTGGCCGCAATAACACGCGGGTCCTTGGCCACAAAGTCGACGTTCTGGCTGATGCCGTCGAAAAACTGCTTCATGCCATTGTCGATCTGGCGGATCTCGCGCCCGCTGCTGTCGAGGAAATTGGCCTGGGCCCCCTCGCGCAGGTTCAACACTACCAACACGGCGACCAGGATGACGGGGACGCACGCGATAGCTGCGAACGCCCAGGTCAGCTTCTGCTTGATATTCATGACTTCACCTGCGGAGTATTTATAGTTTTGGCAAGGCAGTGGGTAGCGCTGAACGTCGCATGTGTTGTTATGAGGGGGTGTGGCCCATGCGTACCTCCGGTTTATCGACCGCGAAGTCACGCACTTTAGGGCCGCAGTGGTGATCAGCCGATTTGGTCGTCGGCCAGGGCGTCGCGTCGCATCGATTGCAGGTTCTTTTCGATGGTTTCGCAGATAGCTTCCATCTGGATCTGGTGTTCGCTGGAGCGGAACGGGCTTTGCAAATCGGTGCCGATGCGTTCGATGGCCAGCAGCATAAAGCCCACCACCGTAGACGCCAGCGGGGTGAACCAGCCCAGGGATTCAACCAGGCCCACCGGTACGATCAGGCAGAACAACGAGATAAACAGCCGTGGAAAATACACGTAAGGGTAGGGCAGTGGCGTGTTGGCGATACGCTCCATGCCGCCTTGGGCGTTGGACAGGTCCACCAGGGTCGACTCCAGCCGGGCCAGGCGAATGCTGTCCAGATGCCCGGCCTTGTATTCCCGGGCCAGGATAGCCGCTGAGCCGGTGAGGATATCGTTGGCAAAGTTATTGGTGGCGCCGTTGCGGGCGAACTCCTCGGTGGGGATAAACGCGCGGACTTCATCCGGGCACGGCTCGCCTTTGAGGTGCGCGGCCAGGCAATTGACGTAGGCCACATGGCGGCGCAGCAGGGTGGATTTGACCGGGTTCACTTCGCTGCCGGGGTCGTCCAGCAGGGTCAGCACCTGGCGCGCAAAGCTGCGCGAGTTATTGACCATCGCGCCCCACAGCGTGCGGGCCTCCCACCAGCGGTTGTAGGCGCTGCTGTTGCGAAAGCTGATCAGCACAATCAGCGCCGAACCCAGCAGGGTAAGGGGCATCAGCGGCAGGTTGATCTTGGCATTGAGAAACAGCATGAAATCCACCGTGACGGCGATATCCCACAGCAACAGCCAGAACAGCGACCAGCCTACGTAGCCCATGGTCTTGATGATCAGGCGGTACTTTTTGATGATGGCGGCTTTCAAACGACAACCTCGCGGTGAGCGGTAAGCAACAGTGCCTTAGCTCGGACGCCGGGTTGGGGGGAAGGTTCGCTGGGCAACTGAAACGCTTAAGCCACTTCGGGATGTTGGAACAATTTTGGTAGCGACGATGTCCTTTTACTTAATCGCGATAGATTGCGTTCAAGGCAAAACGCCATTACCGGTACTGCATTGAGATCATAATCCAAGTTGTTTGATCAGGGCTCTTTCTCATGTGTGGCAGTTCGTTGAAGTTGGCGATGGAAGATACGGCGCAAGCATTGGAGCGCCATGTGGAATTTGAAGCGTGCGTGCGTAATCATTACAAAATGTTGCTGGAGCCCTATTCAAAAAGAGCGTTTTTCTACAAGACAGCACTTAAGTTCAACCGTTTGATGGTGTCCTACACATTATTGAGCACCTATTTCTCCAAACCCGTGCCATTACTGTCGGAAGTAAAAGAATTCTGCGTGGCGCGCAGGTTCTGTTCGAAAAACAGCCTGGAATCCATATTCCTGCTGTTCAGGGCGCTGGGGTTCATGAAGGTGGCCGGGCATCCGGATGACAGCCGCTTGCGCGTGTTCAGGCCATCTTCCCAGGCGTGTGGGGAAATCCGGTTGATGCTGGCGTCCGTGGTGGAGCCGTTGGAGATGATGTGCGCCGACGAAGCTGTTTTGCGGGACTTGAGCGCGTTGGATGACCGTGCGTATCTCGCCCGTTACTTCAAAGGTTATTCGACGTTGCTCAATGAAAATTTGACGATTGATCTGTTACTGCCTGACTGTTATTGGCTGGTAAACCGCGATGCAGGACATATGTTGATGCTTGCGATTTATAACGACGCGTGTTCGCTGGATAACCAGGGCGCAAGTTTCAGGTCGTCGTCTTATCTTTCAATCGCCGAGCAGTTGTCGGTGTCTAAAACCCACGTTATTCGTCTGGTTCAAGAAGGTGCTGACCGGGGGTATTTCAAAATCCATTCCAAGACCATGCTTGAGGTACTGCCACCGTTTATTTATCTGGTAAGACGCTTTATGGCGTATTCGTTTGCAACTTGCTTGTTGAGTCTGCAAGCGAGTCAGGCCGACAGTCAGTAGGCTGCTTATTCGCAAGGAGTGAAGGGGTGCCAGCTATTTTGAAACTCAGGCCACGGATGCAAAGGCTATTGTCACCCGCGATCGCACAGGCCGAGCTTATCGGGATTATTGCGTGGGTTGGAGTGCTGATGGCTGATCACGCTAAGCTGCTGGGCGTGCAGGCCGTCATTGTCACCCTCTGTCTGATCGTTGTGTATCGGCTTCACCGACGCGTCACTCACTATTATTTGTGGCGGGCGCTGGGGGTGGTCTACATGGCGCTGTTGACGGCCGGGTTTACCTACGTTGTTCGCACCGACCTGCAGTTGCAGGTGTTTGCCTTGCCGCTGGCAGTGATCTTGGTGGCGTGCAGTGCAATTCTGTTTATCGCGGTCCAGGACTTTCTGGTGTGTGCGATCGTGGTGTGGTTAATGGCCTGGCCCCATATTCCGGTAGGTATTTACCAAGGCGTCGATATTTACTTGTTTATCTTTTGCGCGGCGTCCGTTTCGATTGGCTGCGTTCTTAATGTGTCCTACCTGAAAAACCTGCGTTCGGTGTTGCTGGTCGAGAGTGAGTTTCGGGTACTGGCTGAAACAGACTACCTGACCTCCATCCTGAATCGACGCGCCTTTATGGAGAGCTTCGCCGCGTTGCTTGCGGCAGGCGAGAGCGGCTATTTCATGATGTTGGACATTGACAGTTTCAAGTTGAAGAACGACCAGTTCGGTCACGATGTCGGCGACACCATCCTCTGCGCCATGGCCGGTTGCCTCAAATCGACGCCAGGCAGTCATAGCTTCGGCAGGATCGGCGGCGAGGAGTTCGGCGTGCTATTGGTGGGCGATGACCCTTCAGTCGCCAGTGATTTCGCGCTACGCCTGTTGCAGTCGATCCGCTGCAGTGTGGCCCCACCTCACCACTACACCTGCAGCGCGGGCATGGCGCGTTTTTCGGCGGGGGCCGATATGTCGGCGGTACTTAAATGTGCCGACCGCAACCTGTATGCCTCCAAGCACAACGGCAAAGACCGCGTGTACCTGGACGGTGAGGCAATCAGCCTCAGCGCTGGCTGAGAACGCTGGCCAGCAATCCTGGAAACCGGCTTTCCAGCTCTTCAGCGCGCAACGAGTTCAGATGGGTCGTGCCCACGCTGCGGGTGTGCACCAGGCCGGCATCGCGCAGTACCCGGAAGTGGTGGGACATGCTCGACTTGGGGCGCCCACCGTCCAGTTCGCCACAGGTTGCCTCTGGCACGCCCGCCAGGTAGCGGACAATTTCCAGGCGCACCGGATCACTCAAGGCGTACAGCAGACGCTCTAAGGTCAGGTCTTGAAGGGCAGGGTGTTTGAAGGCTCGCATGGGGACGGATGATAACAGGGGGGTATCGCTGAATACCATTGTTCGATTACCATCGAACTATCGAATCACTCACTTGCTGCTGGAGTTTTCCATGTCCGCTCTGTTCGAACCGTTCAAACTCAAAGACGTGACCCTGCGTAACCGCATCGCCATCCCACCGATGTGCCAATACATGGCCGACGACGGCATCGTCAACGATTGGCATCACGTGCATCTGGCCGGCATGGCCCGTGGCGGCGCCGGTTTGCTGGTGGTCGAGGCCACTGCCGTTGCGCCGGAAGGCCGAATCACACCAGGCTGCGCCGGTATCTGGAGCGATGCCCACGCCCAGGCGTTCGTGCCGATGGTCCAGGCCATCAAGGCCGCAGGCTCGGTGCCCGGCATCCAGATTGCCCATGCCGGTCGTAAAGCCAGCGCCAACCGTCCGTGGGAAGGGGATGACCATATTTCATCCGCCGACGACCGCAGCTGGGAAACCATCGCGCCCTCGGCCATCGCTTTTGGTGCGAACCTGCCCAACGTACCGCGTGCCATGACCCTGGAAGACATCGCTCGGGTTAAACAGGACTTCGTCGACGCTGCCCGCCGTGCCCGTGACGCCGGTTTCGAGTGGATCGAACTGCACTTCGCCCACGGTTACCTGGCCCAGAGCTTCTTCTCCGAGCATTCCAACCAGCGCACTGACGCCTACGGTGGCAGCTTCGACAACCGCAGCCGCTTCCTCCTGGAAACCCTGGCCGCCGTACGCGAAGTCTGGCCGGAAAACCTGCCATTGACCGCGCGTTTCGGCGTGATCGAATACGACGGCCGTGACGAGCAGACCCTCACCGAATCCATCGAACTGGCACGTAACTTCAAGGCCGGTGGCCTGGACCTGCTGAGCGTCAGCGTCGGTTTCACCATTCCCGACACCAATATCCCGTGGGGCCCGGCCTTTATGGGCCCGATTGCCGAACGCGTGCGGCGTGAAGCCGGTATTCCGGTGACCTCGGCGTGGGGGTTTGGTACGCCGCAACTGGCAGAAGGCGCATTGCAGGCGGGGCATCTGGACCTGGTATCAGTGGGCCGTGCGCACCTGGCCGACCCGCATTGGGCGTACTTTGCGGCCAAGGAGCTGGGCGTGGACAAGTCCTCCTGGACCTTGCCGGCGCCTTACGCGCATTGGTTGGAGCGGTATCGCTGAGGCGAGCCACGCAGTGCAGGGAGCCACTCAATCGAGTGGCTTTTCTTTATCTTGATTTTGATACAAAGCAGATACGCAAAAAATAACGAATGAGAATAGATATCAAACAAGAATGCGATGGTATAGCATGCCCCGCGAATTCTTGGCAGGTTTGCCGTCCCATCTGGCTCATTCACTAGGTCCAACATCCATGCGTCGTACCCTGATTTCAATCTGCGTGTTGCAGGCGTTTTCCCCCTTCACCTGGGCGGATGTCGCGCCTACCGAGCAAACCAGCCTGGAGTTGCAAGCGACCAATGTGACCGGTACGGCCGACTATGAAACCGCTCAGGGACCGGTCAAGGGCTACCACGCCACACGCTCAGCCAGTGCGACGCGCACCGACACTTCGATTCATGAAACCCCGCAGTCCATCAGCGTGGTGTCCAAGGATGTAGTCGAGGATATCGGCGCTACCCGCCTGCAAGATGCCCTCGACTATGCAGGCGGCGTCGGCCGTGCCAACAATTTTGGCGGCCAGGGCCTGACCACCTTCACCGTGCGCGGCTTCACCACCGGCGAGTTCTACCGCAACGGTTTCCCGATCAACCGTGGCTACCCGAACATGCCGGACGCCAACACCATCGAACGCCTCGAAGTACTGCGCGGCCCCGCGACCATGCTCTACGGCCGTGGCGACCCAGGCGGCACCTTCAACGTGGTGTCCAAGCAACCGCTGCCCGAGCGTACCGTGACCCTCGGCAGCCAGTTGAATGACCAAGGCATGAAACGCGGCACCCTGGACGCCTCCGGCCCGCTGGATGAAGAAGGTCGCCTGGCCTATCGCCTGAACGTGGTGGGCGAGGGCGGCGACACCTTCCGTGACCATGTGGAAACCGAACGCTACGGCGTGACGCCGGTGATCACCTGGCAAGCTACCGATGAGACGAAGGTGATCTTTGAAGGTGACTTCATGCGCAACAATCATCCGTTGGATCGTGGTTTGACGCGTTTTTCCACGCAGAAAGGCACCGCGTCCCGCGATACCTTCTGGGGTGATAAAGACGTCGGCAAGTTGCACAACGACAACAACATGGCCCAGCTGCGTTTCGAGCACATCCTCAACGAAGACTGGACCCTGGGCGGTGGTTTTCAGTGGTTGGACGGCACGCTTCAAGGCAACGCCATCGAGGCCAACAGCCTGGCCGCCGACGGCCACACCCTCAACCGCAACTTCAACTACCGCAAGTTGGAGTGGACCGACAAGGACACCCAGCTCAACCTTACCGGTCATTTCTCCACGGGTGGTTTCGAGCACACCTTGCTGACCGGCGTGGAATTCGAGGACTACGACTACAAGTCGATCATCCAGCGTTCCGCCGCCGCCTACACCAGCGATATCTTCAACCCGGTCTACGGCAAGCCGCGTCCTGCCTTGGTCAACACGCCGACGAACGATAAAGAAAACCTCAAGACCTACGCCGCCTTCGTCCAGGACCAGGTCGCCCTGACCGAGCGCTTGAAGGTGCTGGCGGGCGCCCGTTTCGAGCGGTTTGAGCACAAGTACGAGACGTACGTCGCCAATACCAAGAGCTGGGAGGCCAGCGATAACGCAGTGACGCCACGTGTCGGCTTGATCTACGACCTCACTGACTCCCTCGCCGTGTACGCGGATGCCGCGCGTTCATTCAAGCCGAATACGGGCGCCACTCGGACCGGTGAAGGCTTTGAGCCGGAGAAGGGCAAGTCTTATGAAATGGGCATCAAGTGGGAAGCGCTGGATCGCCAGTTGAGCATCGACGCTGCGGTTTACCAGATCGATAAAAAGAATGTCCTGACTACCGATCCGCTGGATACCAACTCCAGGGTCGCCGCCGGCCAGGTCCGCAGTCGCGGTTTTGACTTGAACGTCGCCGGCAATCTCACCCCCGAGTGGCGCGTAATTGGCGGCTACGCCTACGTGGACGCCGAAGTCACCAAGGACAACACCCTGCGCGCCGGCACCCACCTCGCCAACATCCCGCGCAACAGCTTCAGCCTGCTAAACGTGTATGAATTCCAAGATGGCAGCCTCAAGGGGCTGGGACTGGGAGCAGGTGCGAAATACGTGGATGAGCGCGTCGGCCAGACCTCCAACACGCCGTTCACGATGGACGCCTACACCGTGGTCGACCTGCTCGGCTACTACAAGGTCAACGAGAAAGTCCGGCTCAACCTGGACGTGAAGAACCTGTTCAACCGTGACTTTGAAGAAGGCGCATTCGGTAATTTCTACGCCTACCCAGGCGCCCCGCGCACCGTACAGGTCGGCATCGCCTACACCCTCTAACGGCCTGTACAGCTCCAATGTGGGAGGGGGCTTGCCCCCGATAGCGGTGGATCAGTCACAGCAATATTGACTGATCTATTGCCATCGGGGGCAAGCCCCCTCCCACATTGGGTTTGTGTTACGCCTTGAATTCAGAGCGGCGTGAGCACATTCATCACCGTATCCAACGCCACCCGCGTGTCATCCAGCTGCACCAGCGACGCATGCCGTGCGCCCAGCGCGTCACGGTTCTGGATCGCGGTGAGGATCGCCTTGTGCCGGGGCAGGCTCAGGCCCTGGATGTCCGGGCGGCGGTTGGTGATATTGATCGACTCGCGCAACGGCAACGACAGCATGTTGCACATATACGCCAGCAGGTCGTTGCGCGTGGCGTCGGCAATGGCGCGGTGGAAGTCCAGGTCGGCCTGCAACAGGTCTTCGTGGGTCTTCGCGGTTTCCATGCCGGTGTAGGCTTTTTCGATAGTGGCGATGTCTTCATCGGTCGCCGTCGTGGCGGCCATGGCGGCGATTTCCGGTTCGAGGATGCGCCGCACCCCGGCCAGGGTATTGAAGAATTCACTGTGGGGCGTGGACTGCATCAACCATGACAACACATCCGGGTCCAGCAGGTGCCACTTCAGCCGAGGCCTCACCACCGCGCCCACCCGTGGCTTGGAATACACCAGGCCCTTGGCGCTGAGCACCCGGGTTGCCTCGCGCAGCACCGAGCGGCTGACCTTGTACTCCTCGCAGAGCGTGGCCTCCATGGGCAGTCTTTCTTCGGGCTTGAAGCGGCCGGAAACGATGTGCATGCCCAAGTCCTGAACGATCTGGGCATGCATGCTCTTGCGCGGCTTGGGCGGCTGGTGATCCATAACGACGGGGAGGCTCTGGCTTAAAGACGCGGCATCATAGCATCCCAATTAGTGGGAATGACGGGGGACTTCCGCCCCACGGCAACCCACCAGGAAGTCAAAGTCGCAGCCCTGGTCCGCCTGCAACACATGGTCGATGTACAGCTGGCGGTAGCCGCCGACGATCAGGTTTTGCGGTGGCTTGAGGTCGGCCATGCGCGCCGCCAGCTCTGCGTCGGGGATGTCCAGGTGCAAACGGCCGTTGGCGCAGTCCAGTTCGATCCAGTCACCTTCCTTCACCGTGGCCAACGGCCCGCCCGCGGCCGCTTCCGGCGCGACGTGCAACACCACCGTGCCATACGCCGTGCCGCTCATGCGCGCATCGGAAATACGCACCATATCGGTCACACCCTGGGCCAGCAGCTTGGCCGGCAAGCCCATGTTGCCGACTTCGGCCATGCCCGGATAACCCTTGGGCCCGCAGTTTTTCATGACCAGGATCGAGTTGGCGTCCACATCCAGCTCGGGGTCGTTGATGCGCGCCTTGTACATGTCGAAGTTCTCGAACACCACCGCACGGCCGCGATGCTGCATCAGCTCCGGGCTGGCGGCCGATGGCTTGAGTACCGCCCCCAATGGCGCCAGGTTGCCGCGCAGCACGCAGATGCCGCCGTCGGCGCGGATCGGGTTGTCCAGTGTGCGGATCACTTCGTCCTGGCCGTAGATCGGCGAGTCCTTGGTGTTTTCGCCGAGCGACTTGCCGTTGACGGTCAACGCGTTCGGGTGCGGGATCAGGTTGGCTTCGCCCAGGCGACGCAGTACGGCGGGCAGGCCACCGGCATAGTAGAACTCTTCCATCAGGAAGCGGCCCGACGGCTGCAGGTCGACGATGGTCGGCATGCCACGGCCCATGCGGGTCCAGTCGTCCAGGTCGAGCTCGACGCCGATGCGCCCGGCGATGGCTTTGAGGTGGATCACGGCGTTGGTCGAGCCGCCGATGGCGGCGTTCACGCGGATCGCGTTTTCAAAGGCTTCTTTAGTGAGGATCTTCGACAGCTTCAAGTCTTCGCGCACCATCTCTACGGCGCGCATGCCGGACATATGCGCCAGCACATAACGCCGCGCATCCACCGCCGGAATCGCCGCGTTGTGCGGCAGCGAGGTGCCCAGTGCCTCGGCCATGCAGGCCATGGTCGACGCGGTGCCCATGGTGTTGCAGGTGCCCGCCGAACGCGACATGCCGCCCTCGGCCGCAAGGAAATCATCCAGGGTAATGGTGCCGGCCTTCACTTGTTCACTGAGCTGCCACACCACGGTGCCCGAGCCGATGTCCTGGCCCTTGTGCTTGCCATTGAGCATCGGCCCGCCGGTGACCACGATGGCCGGCACGTCGCAACTGGCGGCGCCCATCAGCAGGGCGGGGGTGGTCTTGTCGCAGCCGGTCAGCAGCACCACGCCGTCGATGGGGTTGCCGCGAATGGCTTCCTCCACGTCCATGCTCGCCAGGTTGCGCGTCAGCATGGCGGTGGGGCGCAGGTTGGATTCGCCGTTGGAGAACACCGGGAACTCCACCGGGAAGCCGCCGGCCTCGATCACGCCGCGTTTGACGTGCTCGGCGATCTGGCGAAAGTGCGCGTTGCACGGCGTCAGCTCCGACCAGGTGTTGCAGATACCGATGATCGGCTTGCCATGGAACTGATGGTCGGCAATGCCCTGGTTCTTCATCCAGCTGCGGTACATGAAGCCGTTCTTGTCGGCGGTACCAAACCACTGGGCGGAGCGTAGGCCGGGCTTTTTATCAGACATGATCGTCTCTCTTATTGTATGACTATATGTTCTCTCTGCGGCTAAACATAAGCGCAAAATGTTCGCTTTGGAAGAGTTGTTTTGCAAATAGTCCTACTATATAGTCTGGCTTAACTGAGGTATGACCCTGGCGGATGTTCCGCGAGAGGCATCCCCGATTCCTATAAGAACAACAATCGGAGATCGACCCCATGAGCGAGGAATTGCGGCTTATCCGGCGCATCACGCTGAAACTGATTCCCTTCCTGATCCTGCTCTACCTGATTGCCTACGTGGACCGCTCCGCCGTGGGCTTTGCCAAGTTGCACATGGGCGCCGACGTCGGTATCGGTGATGCAGCCTATGGCCTGGGCGCGGGGTTGTTCTTCATCGGCTACTTCCTGTTCGAGATCCCCAGCAACCTGATGCTCGACCGCTTCGGCGCGCGGCGCTGGTTCGCACGGATCATGATCACCTGGGGCGCCATCACCATTGGCATGGCGTTCGTGCAGGGGCCGCACAGCTTCTATGTGATGCGCTTTCTGCTCGGTGCGGCCGAAGCCGGGTTCTTCCCAGGCGTGCTGTACTACATCACCCAGTGGTTCCCGGTGCGCCATCGCGGCAAGATCCTCGGGCTGTTCATCCTGTCCCAACCCATCGCGATGATGATCACCGGCCCGGTGTCCGGCGGCTTGCTGGGCATGGACGGCATCCTCGGCCTGCACGGCTGGCAGTGGTTGTTTATCGTGATCGGCACCCCGGCGATCCTGCTGACCTGGCCGGTGCTGCGTTACCTGCCGGATGGTCCCAAGCAGGTCAAGTGGATGACCGACGCCGAAAAAACCTGGTTGACCGACGAACTCAACAAAGACCTGCAAGCCTACGGCCAGACCCGCCATGGCAACCCCTTGCATGCGCTCAAGGACAAACGCGTGTTGCTGCTGGCGCTGTTCTATCTGCCGGTGACCCTGAGCATCTACGGCCTGGGCCTGTGGCTGCCGACGCTGATCAAACAGTTCGGCGGCAGCGACCTCACCACCGGCTTCATCTCGGCCGTGCCGTACATCTTCGGCATCATTGGCCTGCTGATCATCCCGCGCAGTTCCGACCGCTTGAATGACCGCTACGGCCACCTCGCCGTGCTGTATGTGCTGGGCGCCATCGGCCTGTTCTGCAGCGCCTGGCTGAGTGTGCCGGTGCTGCAAATGGCGGCGCTGTGCCTGGCGGCATTTGCGATGTTCTCGTGCACGGCGGTGTTCTGGACCTTGCCGGGGCGCTTCTTCGCCGGCGCCAGTGCGGCGGCTGGCATCGCGTTGATCAACTCGGTGGGCAACCTCGGCGGCTATATCGGCCCGTTCGTGATCGGCGCACTCAAGGAATACACCGGCAACCTGGCCTCGGGCTTGTACTTCCTGTCCGGGGTGATGCTGTTCGGGCTGCTGCTGACCGGCGTGGTCTATCGCCTGCTGGAGCGCAAGCATGTGCTGCCCGCCGACCAGTTCGCCGCCAGCGCCCGTGGCGCCACACGTACTTAATCTAGGAGAACCTTCATGCGTTTAGTGCAGTTCGAACTCAATAATGGCGAGCGCCGCGTTGGCGTGGTGGAAGGCAAGCAACTGCGTGAAGTGCGCAGCGCCCACAGCGTGCGCGAACTGGCGCTGGCCGCCATCGAAGCGGGCGTCAAGCTGCAGCAGCAGGTCGACAGCCTCGGCCTGGGCGACAGCCACGACTACGCGGCCTTGCTGGCCGAACAAAAAATCCTGCCGCCCCTGGACCACCCCGATCCGGCCCACATGCTGATCAGCGGCACCGGCCTGACCCACCTGGGCAGCGCCGCGGCGCGGGACAAAATGCACCAGGGCGGTGACGACAGCGCCTTGACCGACACCATGCGCATCTTCAAATGGGGCGTGGAGGGCGGCAAACCCGCCGCCGGCCAGGCGGGTGTGCAGCCTGAATGGTTCTACAAAGGCGACGGCAGCATCGTGGTGCGCCCAGGCCAGGCCTTCCCGGTGCCGCCATTTGCCGAAGATGCCGGTGAGGAGCCGGAAATCGGCGGCCTCTACGTGATCGGCCACGACGGCAAGCCCTATCGCCTGGGCTTCGCGGTGGGCAATGAGTTCTCCGACCACGTAATGGAGCGCAAGAACTACCTGTATCTGGCCCATTCCAAACTGCGCAGTTGCAGCTACGGCCCTGAGCTGCGCGTCGGCGAACTGCCCCAGCACCTGGCCGGCACCAGCCGCATCCTGCGTAACGGTGAGGAAATCTGGCGGAACGAATTCCTCAGTGGCGAGGCCAATATGTGCCACAGCCTGGAAAACCTCGAATACCACCACTTCAAGTACAGCCAGTTCCTCAAGCCGGGCGACGTGCACATTCACTTTTTCGGCACCGCCACCTTGTCATTCGCCGACGGTATACGTACCCAACCGGGGGATGTGTTCGAGATCAGCCAGGCTGAGTTCGGCGCGCCGTTGATCAACAGTGTCGGCAGCGTCGATGCGGTGTTCGAACCCGGCAATGTCATCACCCTTTAAGGAGCGCAACATGACCCAGTTTCTCGGCCACAACTTCATCGGCGGCCAGCGTAGCGCCAACGGCAGCGTTACGCTGCAAAGCGTCGACGCCAGCACCGGCGAAGCCTTGCCCCAGGCGTTCTACCAGGCCACCGCGCAGGAAGTCGACGCCGCCGCCCAGGCCGCCGCGCAGGCTTACCCGGCGTACCGTGCATTGAGCGCCGCACGTCGCGCACAATTTCTGGATGCGATCGCTGACGAGCTGGATGCGCTGAGCGATAACTTCGTTGAGCTGGTCTGCCGTGAAACCGCCTTGCCAGCGGCCCGCATCAAGGGCGAGCGCGGACGTACCAGCGGCCAGATGCGCCTGTTCGCAACCGTGTTGCGTCGCGGCGATTTCTACGGTGCGCGCATCGACAAAGCCCTGCCGGATCGCCAACCACTGCCGCGTCCGGACCTGCGTCAATACCGCATCGGCCTCGGCCCGGTAGCGGTGTTTGGCGCGAGCAATTTCCCCCTGGCATTCTCCACGGCAGGCGGTGACACCGCCGCCGCGCTGGCCGCCGGTTGCCCGGTGGTGTTCAAGGCGCACAGCGGGCACATGGCGACGGCTGAACAGGTCGCCAATGCAATCATCCGCGCCGCTGAAGCGACCGAGATGCCGGCCGGTGTGTTCAACATGATCTTTGGCGGTGGCGTCGGCGAGGCGCTGGTCAAGCACCCGGCGATCCAGGCCGTGGGCTTCACCGGCTCGCTCAAAGGTGGCCGCGCCCTGTGCGATATGGCCGCGGCGCGTCCGCAACCGATCCCGGTGTTTGCCGAGATGTCGAGCATCAACCCGGTGATCGTGTTGCCCCAGGCGCTGCAGGCGCGGGCCGAGACCGTTGCCCGTGACCTCACCGCGTCGGTGGTGCAGGGCTGTGGCCAGTTCTGCACCAACCCTGGCCTGGTGATCGGCATTGCCTCGCCGGCATTCACTGCGTTCACCCAGCAGGTGGCGCACTTGATCGGCGAGCAACCGGCGCAAACCATGCTCAACGCCGGTACCTTGAGCAGCTACGGCAAGGGCCTGGAAAAACTCCTCTCGCACCCTGGCATTCAACATCTGGCGGGCAGCACCCAGGCGGGCAATCAGGCGCAACCGCAGCTGTTCAAGGCCGATGTGCGCCTGTTGCTCGATGGCGATGACGTGCTGCAAGAAGAAGTTTTCGGCCCCACCACGGTGTTTATCGAAGTGGCGGACCAGGCCCAACTCAGCGCCGCGCTGCACGGCCTGCACGGTCAACTCACCGCCACGATCATTGGCGAGCCGGCGGACTTTCAGCAATTCGCCGAACTCACGCCGCTGCTGGAACAGAAAGTCGGGCGCATCCTGCTCAACGGCTACCCGACCGGCGTGGAAGTCTGCGATTCGATGGTGCATGGCGGCCCGTACCCGGCCACGTCCGATGCCCGTGGCACCTCGGTCGGCACCTTGGCCATCGATCGTTTCCTGCGTCCGGTGTGCTTCCAGAACTACCCTGATAGCCTGCTGCCCGATGCATTGAAAAACGCTAACCCGTTGCGTATCCAGCGCCTGGTGGATGGCACGCCATCGCGCGATTCGCTGTAAGGAACCCGGAGGTTTCATGTCGTGTAAGGCCGTCACTGCACACCGTGCGCAATTGGGCGAAGGCCCGTTCTGGGACGCGCCCACCCAGGCGCTGTATTGGGTCAATATCGCCGGCAAACAGGCCTTGCGCCTGATGGACGGGCAGTTGCAGATCTGGCAATTGCCCGAGCACGTCTCGGCCTTTATCCCGCGTGAAAGCGGCGACGCCCTGGTGACCTTGAGCAGCGGTGTCTACCGCCTGGACCTGGTCACCGAAGCCCTGACCCTGCTGTGCGTGGCCGACCCGCAACCGGGCAACCGTGGCAATGAAGCGCGCTGCGATGCCCAGGGGCGGCTGTGGCTGGGCACCATGCAGAACAACATCGGCGAACACGGCGAAGACCTGCCGATCACACGGCGTTCCGGTGGCCTGTTTCGCATCGACGCCGATGGGCAGGTCACGCCGTTGCTGAGCGGCCTGGGCATTCCCAACACCTTGCTCTGGAACGAGGAGGGCAACCGGGTGCACTTTGGCGACAGCATGGATGGAACGTTGTACCACTATGCGATCCAGCCCGACGGCCAACTCGAACCGGCACAGGTCTGGTTCGGCCCGCACACACGGGGCGGTCCGGATGGCTCGGCGATGGATGCCGAAGGCTATGTCTGGAATGCCCGTTGGGACGGCAGTTGTCTGTTGCGTCTGACGCCCGATGGCGAGGTGGATCGCATCATCGAACTGCCCGTCAGCCGGCCCACCAGTTGCGTATTCGGTGGGCCCGACCTCACCACGCTGTACATCACCAGTGCCGCCAGTCCATTGGATCACCCCCTGGACGGTGCGGTGCTGGCTATTGAAGTGGATATTCCTGGCAAACCTTGCCATCGCTTTGCCGGTTAAACCCCAAGACTCAAAAACAACAACAAGAGGTGTCGTTCATGAAAAAAGTCCTACGCGTCCTTGCCGCCGCCGTTGCGTTAAGCAGCCTCAGCAGCATCGCCTCAGCCGAAGAAGTAAAGATCGGCTTCCTGGTCAAACAAGCCGAAGAACCCTGGTTCCAGACCGAATGGGCCTTCGCCGAAAAAGCCGGTAAGGAACACGGTTTTACCGTGATCAAGATCGCCGTGCCCGATGGCGAAAAAACCCTCTCTGCCATCGACAGCCTGGCCGCCAACGGCGCCAAGGGCTTTGTGATCTGCCCGCCGGACGTGTCGCTTGGCCCGGCCATCGTGGCCAAGGCCAAGCTCAATGGCTTGAAAGTCATGGCCGTGGATGACCGCTTCGTCGACGCCAAGGGCAATTTCATGGAGGACGTGCCGTACCTGGGCATGGCCGCGTTTGAAGTCGGCCAGAAACAGGGCGCCGCCATGGCCGCCGAAGCGAAAAAACGTGGCTGGGATTGGAAAGACACCTACGCGGTGATCAACACCTTCAATGAACTCGACACCGGCAAAAAACGCACCGACGGCTCGATCAAATCCCTCGAAGAAGCCGGCATCCCGAAAGACCATATCCTCACCGCCGCGCTGAAAACCCTCGACGTGCCCGGCAGCATGGACGCCACCAACTCGGCGCTGGTCAAGCTGCCCAGCGGCGCGAAAAACCTGATCATCGGCGGCATGAACGACAACACCGTGCTTGGCGGTGTGCGCGCCACGGAAAGCGCCGGCTTCAAGGCGGCCAACGTGATCGGCATCGGCATCAATGGCACCGACGCCATCGGCGAACTGAAAAAGGCCGACAGCGGCTTCTTCGGCTCGATGCTGCCAAGCCCGCATATCGAGGGCTACAACACCGCGCTGGCGATGTACGAGTGGGTGACCACCGGCAAGGAACCCGCCAAGTACACCGCGATGGATGAAGTGACCCTGATCACCCGCGCCAACTTCCAGGAAGAACTGACCAAGATCGGGCTGTGGAAATGAGTACGGCGGCCCTGCGGTTCGAGGGGATCGGCAAGACCTTTCCCGGGGTCAAGGCGCTGGACGGCATCAGCTTCAGCGCCCAGCCGGGGCAGGTGCACGCGTTGATGGGCGAGAACGGCGCAGGTAAGTCGACGCTGCTGAAAATCCTCGGCGGCGCTTACATCCCAAGCACCGGCACCGTGCAAATCGGCGAGCAGACCATGGCGTTCAAATGCGCGGCGGACAGCATCGCCAGCGGTGTCGCGGTGATCCATCAGGAGCTGCACCTGGTGCCGGAAATGAGCGTGGCCGAGAACCTGTTCCTCGGCCATCTGCCGTCGCGCTTCGGCGTGGTCAACCGGGGCCTGCTGCGCAAGCAGGCCCTGGCTTGCCTCAAAGGCCTGGCGGATGAAATCGATCCTGAAGAAAAGCTCGGCCGGCTGTCCCTGGGCCAACGCCAACTGGTGGAAATCGCCAAGGCGTTGTCCCGTGGCGCCCATGTGATTGCCTTCGACGAACCCACCAGCAGCCTGTCGGCGCGGGAGATCGACCGCTTGATGGCGATCATCACGCGCCTGCGCGATGAGGGCAAAGTGGTGCTCTACGTGTCGCACCGCATGGAAGAAGTGTTCCGCATTTGCAACGCGGTGACGGTGTTCAAGGACGGCCGTTACGTGCGCACCTTTGACGACATGAGCGCGTTGACTCACGACCAGTTGGTGACCTGCATGGTCGGCCGCGACATTCAGGATATCTACGACTACCGCCCGCGTGAGCAGGGCGATGTGGCGCTCAAGGTCGATGGTTTGCTCGGCCCCGGCCTGCGTGAACCGATCAGTTTTGACGTGCGCAAAGGCGAGATTCTCGGCCTGTTCGGCTTGGTCGGGGCAGGGCGCACGGAGTTGTTCCGCTTGCTCAGCGGCCTGGAGCGCAGCAGCGCTGGCAGCCTGCAATTGTGCGGTGAAAACCTGCAACTGCGCTCCCCGCGCGACGCCATCGCCGCCGGTGTTCTGCTGTGTCCCGAGGACCGCAAGAAGGAGGGCATCATTCCGCTTTCCAGTGTCGCCGAGAACATCAACATCAGCGCCCGTGGCGCCCATTCCTCGTTTGGCTGGTTGCTGCGCGAGACCTGGGAAAAGGGCAACGCCGACCAGCAAATCAAGGCGATGAAAGTCAAGACGCCGGATGCGCAACAGAAAATCATGTACCTGTCCGGCGGCAATCAGCAGAAGGCCATTCTGGGCCGCTGGCTGTCGATGCCGATGAAGGTGCTGCTGCTGGATGAACCGACGCGGGGCATCGACATCGGCGCCAAGTCGGAGATTTACCAGATCATCCACAACCTCGCGGCCAGCGGCATTGCGGTGATTGTGGTGTCCAGTGACCTGATGGAAGTGATGGGGATTTCCGATCGCATCCTGGTGCTGTGCGAAGGCGCCCTGCGCGGTGAACAAACCCGTGAACACGCCACCGAATCCAACCTGCTGCAGCTGGCCCTGCCGCGCCGCGTGACGAACTGAGAGACGACCATGACCACTCAAAACAACGCGTTGCCAACCGCACGCAAACCCCTCGATATGCGCGCACTGCTCGACAACTGGGCGATGCTGTTGGCGGCGGTGGGCATCTTTGTGCTGTGCGCCTTGCTGATCGACAACTTCCTCTCGCCGCTGAACATGCGTGGCCTGGGCCTGGCGATTTCCACCGTCGGCATCGCCGCCTGCACCATGCTGTTCTGCCTGGCGTCGGGGCACTTTGACTTGTCGGTGGGCTCGGTGATTGCCTGCGCCGGTGTGGTCGCAGCTATCGTCATGCGCGACACCGAGAGCGTCATGCTCGGCATCGGCGCCGCGCTGCTGATGGGCCTGATCGTCGGGCTGATCAACGGCATCGTCATCGCCAAGCTGCGGGTCAACGCGCTGATCACCACCTTGGCGACCATGCAGATCGTACGCGGCCTGGCCTACATCTTTGCCGACGGCAAGGCGGTCGGCGTGTCCCAGGAGCAGTTCTTCGTGTTCGGCAACGGCCAGTTGTTCGGCGTGCCGGTGCCGATCCTGATCACCATCGTGTGCTTCGTGTTTTTCGGCTGGCTGCTCAACTACACCACCTACGGACGCAACACCATGGCCATCGGCGGCAACCCGGAAGCGGCGCTATTGGCCGGGGTGAACGTTGACCGCACCAAGATCCTGATCTTCGCCGTACACGGCTTGATCGGCGCACTGGCCGGGGTAATCCTCGCCTCGCGCATGACCTCGGGCCAGCCAATGATCGGCCAGGGTTTCGAACTGACGGTGATCTCGGCATGCGTGCTGGGCGGGGTGTCGTTGAGCGGCGGGATCGGCATGATCCGGCATGTGATTGCGGGGGTGCTGATTTTGGCAATCATCGAAAACGCGATGAACCTGAAGAACATCGACACGTTTTACCAGTACGTAATTCGCGGCTCGATCCTGCTGCTGGCCGTCGTCATCGACCGCATGAAACAACGCTGATCCCTCGCCATGTGAGGGCTAATGTGGGAGGGGGCTTGCCCCCGATAGCGGTGGGTCAGTTGATAAATCAGTGACTGATCCACCGCTATCGGGGGCAAGCCCCCTCCCACAGTTTTAATCGGCGGAGAATTTGAACACGGTGTTTTGGCTGTAGGTTTGCCCTGGATTCAAACGGGTTGAAGCAAACTTCGGCTGGTTAGGCGCATCCGGATAATGCTGCGTCTCCAAGGTAAACCCGCTCCAGTGCAGGTAAGTCTTGCCGCCTTTACCCTTTACCGAGCCATCCAGGAAGTTGCTGGTATAGAACTGCACCCCCGGCTCGCTGGTGTACAGCTGCAAACGCCGGCCCGACTCAGGGTCATGCACCTCGGCGGCAAGCTTTTTGACGTCGCTCTGGGTATCGAGCGCCCAGTTGAAGTCAAACCCGCCTTGCTTGGGCTCGGCAAACTTGAGCTGCGGATGATCGGCTTTGATGTGCTGGCCGATCGGCGTCGGTTTCAGGAAGTCCATCGGGGTGCCTTTGACCGGTGCCAGCTCGCCCGTAGGGATCAACGTGGCATTCACCGGGGTGTAATGGCTGGCATGCAAGGTAGCGACTTGCTTGAGGATGTCGCCGTTGCCCGCGCCGGCCAGGTTGAAGTAGCTGTGGTTGGTCAGGTTGAGCACCGTGGGTTTGTCAGTGGTGGCGGTGTAGTCGATGAGCAGTTCGTTGTTGTCGTTGAGGCGGTAGGTGACTTCGGTCTTCAGGTTGCCGGGGAAACCCATTTCACCGTCCTTGGACAGGTAGCTCAGCTTCACGCCGACTGAGCCCTTGTCCTTGACCGACTCGGCCTTCCACACCTGCTTGTCAAAACCCTGGGCGCCGCCGTGCAGCGAGTTGGGGCCATCGTTGAGCGGTACCTGGTAGCGCTTGCCGTCGAGTTCAAAGGCGCC
Organism: Pseudomonas sp. LG1E9; assembly: GCF_003290225.1. NCBI lineage: Bacteria > Pseudomonadati > Pseudomonadota > Gammaproteobacteria > Pseudomonadales > Pseudomonadaceae > Pseudomonas > Pseudomonas sp. LG1E9. The sequence continues at coordinate 3,108,937 of NZ_CP029983.1, forward strand.
GCCCGCCAGGCGGTTGCCGAAGCGCCCGATGGTCGCGCCAAAAAACGCCGTGCCGGCCTGGTAGCCCTGCACGTCGTCGAAGCCGAGCACCACGTCGTCGACCTTGCCGTTTTTATCCGGCACTTTGAGCGACTGCAACACGCCGCCGTAGGTGATGACCGTGGCTTGCATGCCATGGCTGTTGCGCAGGATGTACTGTTCGACGGGTGTACCGTCGTTGGTCTTGCCGAAGGCTTTGTGCTCGCTGGACAGCCCTGCCGCCTGGGCGCCGCCACTGGCAACCAGCAGGGACATGGCGAGGCCCGAGAGCAGGTATCGAGGGTGCTTCATGGTCGAACTTCCTTTTGTTGTTTTGAGTGGAATAGTTCTACTAATAGCGATATTTTGTCGGTGTGACAGCGAATTTATAGCCTTTAACGCCGATTTCGTAAAATAAAATAAGACTAATTGATCGAGGCAACCGTTATATGAGTACTGCACAGGCTGTTTATCCCGACCTTGAAGGCAAAACCGTGCTGGTGTCTGGCGGTGCCTCGGGCATCGGCGAGTTCATGGTGCGGGCCTTTGCCGCGCAGGGTGCCAAGGTCGGCTTTGTGGACCGTGCACAAAGCCAGGGCGAACGCCTGGCGGCGTTGCTGAGTTCAGCGGGGCATACCGTGGAGTTCGTGTGCTGCGACATCACCGATGAGATTGCCTACAAGGCCGCCATCGAGCGTTTCGAGCATTCATTGGGGCCGATCACCGTGCTGGTGAACAACGCCGCCAATGACGTGCGCCACACCCTGGAAGAAGTGGACTCGGACACCTTCGACAAGCTGATCTCGGTCAACCTCAAGCACGCCTTCTTTGCGGCCAAGGCGGTGGTGCCGATGATGAAAGCGGCCGGTGGCGGCGCGATCATCAACCTGGGCTCGGTCGGCTGGATGATGGCCTCCGCCGGCTACCCGGTATACGCCGCCAGCAAGGCGGCCGCCCACGGCATGACCCGAGGCTTGGCGCGCGAGCTGGGGCCTCACCGCATTCGCGTCAACACGCTGGTGCCGGGGTGGGTCATGACCGAGAAGCAATTGGCGATGTGGGTGGACGACGCGGCCAAGGAACTGATCGCCCGCAGCCAGTGCCTGCCCGGCAGCGTGATGCCGGAACACATCGCCAACATGGCGTTGTTCCTCGCCTCGGATGCCTCGGCGATGTGCTCGGCACAAAACTTTATTGTGGATGGCGGTTGGGTCTGAGCCTGACTCAGTCCTTCATGCAACCCAGGCCAGTGTGGGGGGAGGCTTGCCCCCTCCCATATTTGAACTGCGGTGCTTAGGCGATGGGGTAACGCTTGAACGCCGGATGCTGCTCCAGACGCTCGGCATGCCGTCGCAGGTTCGGGAACGCATCGGCCTTGACCACCGACGCCACGGTGAACTGGCTGAACGACCACGCGACTGCCGCCGTAATCGACGCCTGGGTCAGCACTTGGCTGTCACCCAACTGCTTGTCCAGTAACCCATAGGCCGCGAGCAACTGGCCGGTTACGCGCTCAAGCCACGGCGCGTGCTGTTTCTCCGCCGGGCGCAGGTTGTGCTCATAGACGATCTGCACGCTCTTCTCACAGGCTGCCAGCGCCAGCCCTAGAACGTGCAAGTCCTTGGCAAGTGCCACCGGTTGCTGGGGCAGCAGTTTGCTGTCCGCCGGGGCCAGGGCTTCGAGGTACTCCAGGATCAGGCTCGAATCCATCAACACCGTGCCATCGTCCAGCACCAGGGTCGGGGCCTTGACCACCGGGTTGATCTCGGCAAATTCCGCGTAGGTGCTGAACACCGATAATGGCTCGTGCACAAACTCAATCCCATACAACTCCAGGGAAATGGCTACGCGCCTTACGTAAGGCGAATCCAGCATGCCGACCAGTTTCATGAAGCCTCCATTGCTATCAGGGTGACGAGCTCAAGAGATTAAGGGCACTCGGCCGCCCGGCGCAACGAGGATGTCTTCAAGCCCGGCGCTCATACCGCGCTCCTGAAACCCTGGCGGCTGGCGCCCGGCGGTTGCCCGGTAATGCGTTTGTAGGCGCGACTGAAGGCCGCCTGGGAGGTGTAGCCGAGGCGGTGCGCCACTTCTTCGATGGGCAGTCGCTCCAGGGTCAGCCACTGGCTGGCGAGGCGCATGCGCAGTTCGGTCACGTAACGCAACGGCGGAACCCCCAGGGTCGCCTGGAAACGATCCGCGAACACCGAGCGTGAGGTATGACAGTGCGCCGCGAGCTCGGCCACGCTCCAGTCGCGCCCCGGCTGCTGGTGCAGGGCGAGCAGGGCACCGGCCAAGCGGGTGTCGCGCAAGGCGGCCGCGAGACCCGACGCATTGGCGCAGGCGCACTCGACCCAGCCCCGTACGATCATCGCCGCCACCACATCGGCCAGGCGCGCAAGGATGCCGGCGTAACCGACGCGGGCGCTGGAGACTTCGCGTTCCATCACCGCCAGGATCGGCATCAGGCCAGGGTAACGCTGGCCTGCGGCATCGATCAGCATCAAGGCCGGCATCAAGTTGCCGAGGCCCTGGATGCTGTCGAGTTCGAACTCCATGCAGGCACTGAACAGCAGGGTGCTGGAGGCAGCGTCGGGTGAGGCATTCACCGCGCACACGGTATCGCCCAGCGGTGCGGCGTCGAAGCTGGCGATGTCCTGCACGGGGTCATCCGGTTTGGATAACAGCGCGTGGGCGCCACCGTGGGCGATAAACACCGCATTGCCGGCCGACAACTCAAAGAGGCTGCCGTCGTGCAGGCGCAGGGTCGCGCAGCCGGCGGCCAGAAAATGGAAATACGCATGGCCCGGCTTGGCCGCAAAGCTGATGCCGAACACCGGCCCGGCCTGGATGCGCCGGTACTGCACGCCGCGCAGGCGCATGCTGCGCAGCAGTTCGTTGATCAGCTCGGAGGACAGGGTGAACGCATTGTCGGCTGGCATATTCGGGGTTTCGGTCAAGAACTCAAGGGTTTGAATCATAGATCATCCTGAAGGCGGAACCTAGACTGGCCGTCACGTTAATGCCTGAGGATGTCTTGTGATGAATGATTGTGTGTCCCATGCCCCTGTTGATGAACGGGTCGAACCGACCACACCCGCGTGGATGGCGGTGTTTTCCCTGGCGATGGGCGTGTTCGGCCTGCTCACGGCGGAGTACCTGCCGGCCAGCCTGCTGACGCCGATGGCCTTGGACCTGGGTGTGTCGCAAGCGTCGGCCGGGCAGGCGGTCACGGTCACGGCGGTGGTGGCGTTGTTCGCCGGTTTGCTGGTGCCTGGCCTGACGCGCGGCATCGACCGGCGCCTGGTGCTGTTGGGGTTCTCCACGCTGATGATTGCCTCCAACCTGCTGGTGGCGTTCTCGTCCAGCCTCCTGGTGCTGTTGTTGATGCGCATCCTGCTGGGCATTGCTCTCGGCGGTTTCTGGAGCATGGCGGCGGCCGTGGCGATGCGCCTGGTACCGGCGGCGTTGCTGCCCCGTGCGCTGTCGATCATCTTCAGCGGCATTGCGGTGGGTACCGTCGTCGCGGTGCCGTTGGGCAGCTACCTGGGTGACCTGTACGGCTGGCGCAGTGCATTTGTGGCTGCGGCCGCCGTCGGCGCGGTGACCCTGGCGTTCCAGCTGTTCACCCTGCCGCGCCTGGCACCCAGCGGCACCGCACGCCTGCGCACCGTGCTGGATGTACTGCTGCGCCCCGGCATTGCCATCGGTATGTTCGGCTGCGTGTTGGTGCACACCGGGCACTTCGCGCTGTTTACCTACATTCGCCCGTTTCTGGAAAGCACCACCGGGGTCGGCACCCAAGGGCTGGCGTTGATGCTGCTGGGGTTTGGCGCGGCGAATTTTGTCGGCACACTGTTGGCCGGATGGTTGCTGGTGCGCAACCCCCGGGGAACCCTGGTGTTGATGCCGGTCCTGGTGGGCGTCGCTGCGTTGGCCCTGGTGATGCTGCCCGCGTCACTGCCGGGTCAGGCATTGCTCCTGGCACTGTGGGGCATGGCCTTCGGTGGTGTGCCGGTGGCGTGGTCCAACTGGGTAGCCCGTGCGGTGCCGGATCAGGCCGAAAGTGCCGGTGGCATGGTGGTCGCTTCGGTGCAATCGGCAATCGCGGCGGGTGCGGCGGGCGGTGGCGCGATGTTCAGTGCCACCGGCATTGATGGGGTGTTTATAGGGGCGGGTTGCTTGATGCTGTTGGCGGCATTGTTGATCGCCCTGCGAGTGCAGGTGCCCCGGCACGCTGCGGCGGGGAGTGTGACGCACCACCCGTCTTTGGTTTAGTCTGAAACGCTTCGTTGATCGCAAACGCTTCTGGAGTCGTAAGCATGACCGAGTATGTACCCCCGAAAGTCTGGACCTGGGACACCGAAAGCGGCGGCACCTTCGCCAGCATCAACCGGCCCATCGCCGGTGCTACCCACGACAAACAATTGCCCATCGGCAAGCACCCGTTGCAGCTGTATTCCCTGGCCACGCCCAATGGGCAGAAGGTCACGATCCTGCTCGAAGAGCTGCTGGCCCTGGGGCACAGCGGTGCGGAATACGACGCCTGGCTGATCAAGATCGGCGATGGCGACCAGTTCGGCAGCGGCTTTGTCGGGGTCAACCCGAACTCCAAGATCCCGGCCTTGATGGATCACAGCGGCGCTACGCCGATTCGTGTATTCGAGTCTGGCGCGATCCTGCAGTACCTGGCCGAGAAATTCGGCGCGTTCTTCCCCACCGAACCGGCGGCCCGTGCGGAGTGTTTGTCGTGGTTGTTCTGGCAGATGGGCAGCGCGCCTTACCTGGGCGGTGGCTTCGGGCATTTCTATGCGTATGCGCCGAGCAAGATGGAATACCCGATCAACCGCTTCGCCATGGAGGCCAAGCGTCAGTTGGACGTGCTGGATAAACGCCTGGCGGTCAGCGAGTACATTGCCGGAGACGAATACACCATTGCCGACATCGCGATCTGGCCGTGGTATGGCGGGTTGGTCAAAGGCCGTTTGTATGGCGCGGCACAATTTCTGTCGGTACACGAATACACGCATGTGCAGCGCTGGGCGGACGCGATTGATGCGCGGCCGGCGGTGCAGCGGGGGCGGCGGGTGAACCGGGTGTCGGGCGAGGAACAGTTGCCCGAACGCCATGACGCAAGCGACCTCGACTGATTGAGGTCCCAGTGTGGGAGGGGGCAAGCCCCTCCCACATTTGGATCTCCTTGTCTTTGATTTATTTATAGCGCTGTTCGAACACCGCCACCTGCTCAGGCTTGATCAGTTCAAACGGCACCCACACCTCCGACTCGATCGGCTCGCCCTTGATCATCTTGATGGCCGACTCCACCGCCTTGGTCGCCTGGGCCTTGGGGTCCTGGAACACCGACGCCGCCAGCATCCCGCGCTTGACCGCCGCCAGACCGTCCGGCAAACCGTCGATACCGACAATCGCCACTTCGCCCTTGGCCTTGCCCGATTGCTGCAATGCCATGGCCGCGCCAATCGCCATTTCATCGTTGTTGGCGACGATGGCATCGAACTGGGTGCCCGCCAGCAACCAGTTGCTGGTCAGGTCCATGCCTTTGCTACGTTGCCATTCCGCGCTTTGTTGCTCCACCACCTTGATCCCCGGAAAGTCCTTGAGCACCTGCTTGGCGCCCTCGGTGCGGTCGTGGGTGGCATTCTGCGCAAGGTCGCCCATGATGATCGCCACATTGCCCTTGCCACCGAGTTTTTCCGCCAGGAAGCGCATCTGCAATTGCCCGGCCTCAATGTCGTTGGAGGCCACAGTAACCACGCCCTTGGGCAGGGTGCGTTCATCCGGGTGGCGGTTGACGTACACCAACGGCGTCTTGGCGGCCACGGCGGCGCGCGTCATGTTGGCGGTGGCGGAGGTATCCACCGGCAGTACGATCACCGCGTCGACCTTCTGGTTAAGGAAGCCTTCGACCTGGTTGAGCTGGCGCACCACGTCGCCCTGGGCGTCTTCGAACTGGATCTGCACGCCGTGCTGCTTGGCGGCGCTGTCCAGGCCGTTGCGCACGTAGGTCATGAAGTTATCGTCGACCCTGGCAATGCTCACGCCGATTCGGTAATCGGCGAAGGACCATGGGCTGAACAGCAGTAACAGCGTGGCAACGATCAATGAATAGCGATGCATGAGAGTGTTCCTTTTATTGTTATAGGGTGAACGCTTGACGGAAACGCTCCAGGGCCAGCTCGCTGTCGCCGCTGGCCCAGCCTTCCAGGCCAACCACGCCGCTGTAGCCGATGCCATGCAAGGCCCTGGCAATGGCCGGGTAGTGGATTTCGCCGGTGCCGGGCTCTTTGCGTCCGGGCACGTCGGCCACCTGGATCTCACCGATGGCGGGGCCTGCGCGCTGGATCAGTTCGATCAGGTTTCCTTCGCCGATCTGTGCATGGTACAGGTCCAGGTTCATCTTCACGTGGGGGCTGCCCACGGCTTCGATCAGCGCCAATGTGTCCTCGGCGCGGGCGAACGGAACGCCGGGGTGATCGACTTCGGTGTTGAGGTTTTCCAGCAGGAACACACGGCCCGCGTCTTCACCCAGGCGGGCGATTTTTTCCAGGGTCTTGCAGGCGCTCAGCCACATGCGCCCGGTGGCCTGGCTCACGGGCTGCACCGGCAGGCCGCCTTCACCCAGGCCAGTACCGTGCAGGTTGAGGCTGGGGCAATTCAGGCGTTCGGCGATGCCTAAAGATTCCCGGGCGCTGTCGAGCAATTGGCGGATGCCATCGGGATCGGTGAGGGTGCCGCTGATGTAGCCGGTCATCGAGGTGAAATCGGCGCCCGTGGCGACCAGCGCGTCGATGTCCTTGTGGGTCCAATCCCAGATTTCGGCGCTGAAGCCCAGGGCGTGAATGCGTTTGACGCGCTCGACGAAGGGCAGGTCGAGAAACACCATCTCGGCACTGATCGCCAGCTTGAACGGGATCATACGGCCACCGCCTTGCCCTGTTCGAACGAGGTGATGCAGGCGCGCGCAATCGCCAGGGCCGCCCGCGCGTCTTCACCGCTGGCCAGGGGCTTGGCACCGGTGCGCAGGCAGTCGACAAAGTGGTTGAGCTCGGCGACGTAGGCGTCGCGCAGCAGGTCGGTGTCCAGGCGCTGGGTGTCGGCCTGGATACCTTGGGCCAGGTAGCGCGTCAGGTCGGATTCCTGTACGCCACCCATGGTCAGCATGCCGGCGCTGCCGAAGACTTCGCCGCGCACATCGTAGCCATACACGGCCTGGAAGTTGGCCTCGGCGGTGGCAATCGCACCGTTATCGAAGCGGATCGTGACCACGGCGGTGTCGAGGAAGCCTTTGCTTTTGAATTGCGGGGCGATCAGCGCGTCGGCCATTACGTGGACTTCTACGGCTTCGGCACCGGGGTTGAGGTAGCGCAGGGTGTCGAAGTCGTGAATCAGGGTTTCGAGGAAGATCACCCATTGCGGCGAGTTGGCCGGGTTGTTCAGCGCCGGGTCGCGGGTCAGCGAGCGAAGCAGCTGTGGGGTGCCGATACGGCCGGCCAGCACGTCAAGGTGCGCGGTGCGAAAGCTCTTGGCGAAGCGCCGGTTGAAGCCGACCTGCAGCGGCACGCGGGCATCGGCGGCGGCAGCGATGGCGCGGTCGGCCTCATCGAGGGTGATGGCCATGGGTTTTTCGCAGAAAATCCCTTTGCCGGCGCGGGCGGCGCTGATCACCAGTTCGGCATGGCTGCGGGCAGGAGCGGCGATCAGTACGCCGTCGATATCCGGGTCGTCGAGCAACTGTTGCGGGTCGGTGTAGACCTTGTCCACGCCCAACTCTGCTGCCAGGCGAGCGGCTTGACCTGGGGTCGGATCGGCGATGGCGGCCAGGCTGGCGCCGGGGATATGCCGCGCAGCAGTCAAGCCGTGGAAGCTGCCCATGCGACCAGCACCGATCAAGCCCAGGCGGATGTTCTGTGTACTCATGTGGTGACCCCTTCTTATTGTTGGCCTCAGGACGGTCCTGATGGGCAAAGGGGTAGGAGCAAAGCCTGTGCCAATTCGTAAGTTGCTGATAGTTATAGGTTTATATGAATTCAATAAACAAAATGTGTTCATTTGGATGACATGTCTATACTGACATGTCAAAGATATGAACATGGATGACCGTGATGAGCATGGCCTTCAGCGTACAAGACCTCGACTACCTGACAGCCCTCGGCCCTGCTGCGCTGAACGACGGCCCAATCAATGCCTTGGAGCAAGCGTGGCAGGGGTGCCAGGAACGTTTGGTCGAACGCCCGGCCGATGTGCGCCAGGTGATCTGGGATTCATGGCGGCGCAGCGTCGAGGCGGGTATCGATCCTGCCGACAGCCAATACCGTTTCGTCGACCCTCACATCCTGGCTGCCACCCTGGCCAGCCACCGCGTGCTGATCGCGGCCGCAGCCCAAGTCATGCGTGGCCTGCTGGCCTACAACCCTCGCGGGCATATCAACCTTACCGATGCCGACGGCACCACCCTGTATTTCTGCGGGCTGGACATCACCCCCGTGGGCAGCCGCCTGTCGGAGTCGGTACAAGGCACCAACTGCACCGGCCTGGCCCTGGCCGAAGACCGCCTGGTGTATGTGCTGGCCGAGGAAAATTTCGCCGTTGGCCTGCGCCAGCGCCGCATGCACTGCGCCGCCGCGCCAATCAAGAATGCCCAGGGCCAGACCTTGGCCATGCTCACCCTCACCGCCGAGCCCGGTTGGTTCCACTTCCACACCTTGGGCACCGTGCAAGCTGCCGCCGAAGCCGTATCACGCCAGATGGCCCTGCAAGCGCTGCTTGAAGAACAGCAAACCGTGCTCGAAGTGCTTAACGAAGGCCTGGTGGTATTGGATGAACGCGGCTGCATCAAGGCGCTCAACCGCTATGCCCGGCAGCTGTTCCAGGTCGGGCCGGAGTTGGTGGGCAGCCCCTTCCAGCGCCTGGGCCGCAGCGAATTGAGCGACGCCCTGGGCGAGCCGGTGCGTGACCTCGATTGCACCTTCCACCTGCACGACCGCAGCCAACTCGCCTGCCTGGTCTCAGTGTGCCCGCTGGAACAGGGTGGGGTGATCGTGTCGCTGCGCGAGAACCGGCGCATCCGCGAAATCACCCGGCGCCTTGTCGGCACCCAGGCGCGGTATACCTTCGAGACCCTGCAGGGCACCTCGCGGGCGATCCAGGACGCGCTGCACCTGGCGCGCATCGCCAGTCGCAGTGACGCCACCACCCTGATCCTGGGTGAAAGCGGCACCGGCAAGGAGTTGTTCGCCCAGGCGATCCATAACGCCAGCGAGCGCTGCAACGGCCCGTTCGTGGCGGTCAACTGCGGCGCGATTCCACGGGACCTGGTGCAGAGTGAACTGTTCGGCCATGTCGAAGGCGCGTTCACCGGCTCGGCGCGGGGCGGCTCGGCGGGCAAGTTCGAACTGGCGGATGGCGGCACCATTTTCCTGGATGAGATCGGTGACATGTCCTTCGACGCCCAGGTCAGCCTGCTGCGGGTGTTGCAGGAGGGTGAAATTGCGCGGGTCGGCGCAAAAAGCGCACGCCAGGTGGACGTACGCATCATCGCCGCCACCCACCGCAACCTCAGCCAGGCCGTGGCCGAAGGCGCGTTCCGCGAAGACCTCTACTACCGCCTCAACGTGCTGAACCTGACCGTGCCGCCGTTGCGCATGCGCCGTGAAGACATCCCGCTGCTGGCGCGGCACTTCCTCACGCGTTGCGCGCGCTCGTTGCGAAAATCGGTGCAGGGTTTTTCGCCGGAGGCCTTGGCCTTGCTCTCGGCCCACGGCTGGCCGGGCAATGTGCGGGAGCTGGAAAACGCCATCGAACGGGCGACCAACCTGGCGACGGGGGAACTCATCCAATCGGCCGACTTACCCCTGGAAACCAGGCCGCGAGCCACGCTGCGCCATTCCGAGCCCCAGCCCGCCCAAGACCTGAGCAGCCACGAGATGCACGCCATCATCGCCGCGCTCAAAAGCACCCGCGGCAACATCCGCCTGGCCGCCCAACAACTGAACGTATCGCGGGGTGGGCTGTACAACAAAATGAGCCGATTCGGGCTGAATGCCGGGGATTTTCGCGGCGCGTAAATTCAAAATATGGCCACAGAAGCCCCTCACCACAGAAACCAGGTCACCACAACAGCGCATGACGTCGCTTCAGTCACACATATTTTCGGACGTCACAATCTGCGGCGCGATATGCACCCGATGCCGCATCGCATCAAACCCTTCGGCACTCTGCAACTCCACCAACAGCCCCACCAGCGCCACCGCCGTCTGCCGTGGCTGTGAGTCCATCACCACATCAATCAAGCCCTGGCTCAACGCCTGGCGAGACAGCTCGGTAGACTCCTGCAGGATGCAACACAACGCCGGGCGCTTGGGCAGCTGCGCCAGGGCGCTGATGATGCCGTCACCGCCGCCGCCCACCACGCACAGGCCGCGCAGGTCGCTGTGGCGGGTGAGCAGGTCGAGGGTGGCTTCTTCGGTGATGTCGCAGTTGTCCAGGTTGATCAGCGGCTCCAGCGGCTTGAGCCCCGGCGCGTGTTCGGCCAAATAGCTGTGCAGGCCTTCGACCCGTGCCTGATGCCCCAGGAACCGGTGGCCGCCCAATAGAATCCCGACGCTGCCTTTGCGCGCGCCACAGGTGCGGGCGAGCAGCCAGCCCATGGTGCGCCCGACCACATGGTTGTCCTGGCCGACATACGGTTCCAGGGCCTGTTCATGGATATCCGAGAGCAGGGCGACCACCGGCACGCCGGCCTCGCGGATCTGCGCCAGGCAGGCATTGATCAGCGGGTGGGCAAAGCTGACCACCGCCAGGGCATCACACTGCACGGCCAGTTGCTCGATCTGCGCGACGATGGCGCTGGGCGTGCGGTCATTGATGTATTCGAACTGACAGGTCAGGTTGGCCGTGGCGTGATGCTGCGCGGCGTCGCTGATCGACTGCGCCAGGTGCGCATAGAACGCCTGGGCGGTGCCCAGCAGCAGAATGCCGAAGCGATAGGTGGGCCGGCGTTCGCGGATGCGCTGGCCGATCAGCCGCGCCGCAAAATAGCCCACGGCTTCGGCGGCCTGGAATACTTGCTCGGCCGTTTCCGGATTCACCGGAGCACGCGCATTCAGCACCCGATCAACAGTGGCCACACTCAGGCCCGCATGGGCGGCGACGGTGGCAATGGTTGGGCGTTTATTGTTGTTCATGACAGCCCTCTTGAACGTCTTGATAGAAAACTATCAAGCCCCGCTGGGCCTGGATGATAGCTTGATAGGGAATGGATTCAAGGCCTTGAGGGTGATTTAGCCGCACTCTATCGTTGGTTTCGCAAAGCACCAGAAACCACCCGCTTGCGGAGAACAATAACAATGCCTGAACACACCGCTCACACCGCCCGGCGCGACTACAGCCTGACCGGCCCGGAAGCCGCCCGCGCTGCCGAAAAAGGCCTGGTCTCGGCCAGTTGGTACCAATCGCCGATTTCCCGTAAACGCATGAAAGAACTGATGCAGCGCCGCGACGGCCCGGCCTTGCGCGACACCGCCATCTGGGTGAGCGCGCTGTTCGCCACCGGTTTCGGCGGCTACTGGTTCTGGGGCTCCTGGGCCTGCGTGCCGTTCTTCCTCGCCTATGGCGTGCTCTACGGCACGGCGTCCAACCCGCGCTGGCACGAAACCGGCCACGGCACCGCGTTCAAGACCCGTTGGATGAACGACGTGCTGTACCAGGTCGCCAGCTTCATGTGCATCTTCGAGCCCCACGTCTGGCGCTGGAGCCATGCCCGGCACCACACCGATACCATCGTGGTTGGCCGCGACCCGGAAATCGTCGAACCGCGTCCGCCGAGCTTCTTGATGATGTTCCTGAGCCTGTTCAACCTGCCTTTGGCGTGGAAAACCTTCAGCGGCGTGGCGCGTCATGCGGTGGGCCAGATGAGTGCCCAGGAAGCGGACTTTATCCCCGAATCCGAGTGGCCCAAGGTGTTCCGCGCCGCGCGGATCTGGGTTGGCATTTATGCGCTGGTCATCGGCACTGCGCTGTACCTGCACAGCTGGTTGCCGCTGATGCTGGTGGGGTTGCCGAGCATCTACGGCGCCTGGCTCGGCTACCTGTTCGGCCTTACCCAGCATGTGGGCCTGGCCGAAGACGTGCTCGACCACCGCAGCAACTGCCGCACCATCTACATGAACCGCGTGCTGCGCTTTATCTACATGGACATGAACTACCACCTCGAACACCACATGTACCCGATGGTGCCGTACCACGCCCTCGCGCAATTGCACGAAGAGATCCGCAACGACTGCCCGCCGCCGTATGCGAATATTTTCGAGGCCTACCGGGAAATCCTGCCGACCGTCTGGAAGCAGCGCAGCGATCCGACGTATTTCATCCAGCGGCCGATTCGCCCGAGCGCGGAGCCGGCTGCCAATGCCCCGATGAGTGCCGAAGCCGCAGTCAGCTGAACCCCATCTATAACAAGAGAAACCGCCATGAACGATCAATGGATCGACGTCTGCGCCGTGGGCGAGATAGACGAAGAAGACGTGCTGCGCTTCGACCACGGGCCCCACACCTATGCGGTGTATCGCTCGGCCGATAATGAGTTTTTCGCCACCGCCGGCCTGTGCACCCACGAGAAAATCCACCTCGCCGATGGCCTGGTGATGGACCACGTCATCGAGTGCCCCAAGCACAACGGGCGGTTTGATTACCGCACCGGCAAGGCCATGGGCGCGCCGGTGTGCGTCAACCTCAAGACCTACCCGGTGCGGGTCGAAGCGGGGCGGGTACTGCTCGCTGTCACGGTGTGATGATGAACGCACCCCTGATCATCGTCGGCGCCGGCCATGCCGGTGGCCGTGCGGCGCTGACCCTGCGCGAAGAAGGTTATACCGGGCGCCTGGTGCTGATCGGCGATGAGCCGCACCTGCCCTACGAGCGACCGCCGCTGTCCAAAGGCCTCTTGCAGGGCACGGCGGACCTGGCGGCGTGCAGCCTGTGCGACAGCTCGCGCCTGGCCGAACTGGGCATCGAGCATATCGCCGCCAACCCGGTGACGCAGTTGGAGCCGCAGCACCATCGCCTGCAACTCGCCGACGGCCAGTGGCTGGCCTATGCCGGTTTGCTGCTGGCCACCGGCGGGCGGGCGCGACGTTTGCTCCAGGCGCAGGCCAATGTGCTTTACCTGCGCACCCACGACGAGGCCCTGGCCCTGCGCAGTGCCTTGCGTCCGGGTACACGGCTGATGATTGTCGGCGGCGGGTTCATCGGCCTGGAAGTGGCCGCCACTGCCCGGGGCCTGGGGTGTGAGGTCACGGTGCTGGAAGCCGGGCCGCGCCTGGCGGGGCGGGTGCTGCCGCCGGTAATCAGCCAGGCGCTGCTGGATCTGCACCGCCAGCAAGGCGTGGACGTGCGCTTGAACGTGGCACTGGAATCCATCCATGACGACGCCGTGCAACTGGTCGACGGGCAGTTGCTGCCCTGCGATCTGGTGGTGGTCGGCATCGGCATGCAACCCAATCTGGAACTGGCCGCCAATGCGGGGCTGGAGGTAGGGCAGGGCATCCGCGTCGATGCACACCTGCGCACCAGCGCGCCGGACATCTATGCGGCCGGCGATGTCTGTGAGTTTCGCCTCGATGGCCTGTACCAACGCCAGGAAACCTGGCGCAACGCCGAGGCCCAGGGTCGGCATGCGGCGCTGAATATGCTGGGGCGTGAAGTGCCTTTCGAAGCGATTCCCGGTTTCTGGTCTGATCAATACGACTGGGGCTTACAGACAGTGGGCGCGATGACCCCGCACCTGATCAGTCGTGCCTTGCCGGCCGGCGGCCTGCTGCTGTTCTACCTCAATGCCGACGGGCATTTGCAAGGCGCCTGCGGCTGGGCGCCCGGCAACAGCGTGGCCAAGGACATCAAGCTGTGCGAACGCCTGATCACGGCGCGCGCGGTGCTCAACCCATCCAGCCTGGCAGACCCCGAGCTGTCCCTCAAACACTTGCTGCGGAGCTGATATGCGCCAATTCCTGGTATTCCAATCCCTGTGGGCCATGCAGACCGAGCCCGGCCCGCTCGAAGCGCAGCTGGATCGAATCGCCGCAGCCGGCTTCGACGGCATCACCGACCATTACTGGAAACCCGCTGATGTGACACGCCTGCACGCCGCCGCGACGGCGCGGGGCTTGCAGATCGAAGGCCAGCTGTTTCCGCAATCGGTGGATGACCTCGCCGCCGCGCTGGATGTAATCAGCCGCTACGGCTGCCACCACCTCACCCTGCAAGCCGACGTGCGCCCGCGCACCCAGGCCGACGCGGCGCGGCTGGTCGAAGGTTGGCAGCGCCTGGCCGAGCAGGTGGATTTTCCGGTGCTGCTGGAAACCCACCGGTATCGCCTGACCAACGACCTGCTGTTCACCCTCGACCTGCTGGCGCAAATGCCCGACTTGAAGTTGCTGGCCGACCTGTCCCACTACGTGGTGGGGCGCGAGTTGCCCGAGCCGGGCGCGGTGGAAGACGACGAACAGATCCGCACGATCCTGCGCCACAGCTGGGGGTTTCATGGCCGCGTGGCCAGCAGCGAGCAGGTGCAGGTCTCAATGGCATTCCCCCAGCATCAGGCCTGGGTCGAGCGGTTTATTGGCTGGTGGCGCTACGGCATCGAAGACTGGTTGGCGCGCCCCGACACAGGGCAGAGCCTGTCGTTCACCTGCGAACTGGGCCCGCCGCCGTATGCGATCACCGGTGCCGATGGGCGTGAAATCAGCGATCGCTGGGCTGAGGCGTTGAAGATGCAGGGGTTGATTCGCCAGGTTTGGAACGACTGCCAAACCCTGGTCTGAAGGCGGCCTTACGAGAGTGGGCATATTCTGTATGGTGACCTGGCTTTTGTGGTGAGCATGCTTTTGTGGTGAGCGGGCCTCTATGGTGAGCAGGCTTCTGTGGTGAGCGGGCTTGCCCCGCGCTGGGCTGCGAAGCAGCCCCATTAAGAACGCCGCGTTTTTTCAGGTAAATCCCAGTGTCAGGTTTTGGGGCCGCTTCGCAGCCCAGCGCGGGGCAAGCCCGCTCACCACAGAAGCCCGCTCACCACAGAAGCCAGACCACCACAGAAGCCAGGTCACCACAGAGGCCCGCTCACCCCAAAACAGCACGCGGCCTTACCCGGCCAACATCCCGGTGCTCACCGCCACAATCAGGAACACCCCCAACAACGCCCGGTAGATCACGAACGGCCAGGTGGAGAACCGCTCCAGAAACTTCATCAGGCCCCAGATCGCAAAAAACGCCGAGACGCTGGCCACCACCAGGCCAAACAACAGGTGCGGCCAGGCATGGGCTGGCAGATCGGCGTGCAGCAACACCCACAGTTCTTTCAAACCGGCGAGGGCGATAGCAGGCAGGCCCAGCAGGAAAGAAAACCGTGCGGCTTCTTCACGCTTGAAGTTGAGGAACAACGCGGCGGTAAGCGTCGAACCCGAACGCGACACCCCTGGAATCAACGCGCCAATCTGCGCCACACCCACGATCAGCGCATCGCGCAGGCGCATCTGGCTCACGTCGCGGGTGTGCCGTGCACGCAGCTCGGCTGCCGCGAGCAACACCGCCATCACCAGGCAGGAAATGCCGATTACCATCAAGCCACGCAATGGCGAGTTGCAGCTGTTGAGGATCGACGACAGTGCCAGGCCGGCGATACAGATCGGAATCGTCGCCAGCACAATCGCTACCGCGAGCTTGAACCACCGGTCGTTGTAGTCGCCACGGCGCACTGCACCAATGCTGCCTGTCGTCACCTGCTGCACATCGCGCCAGAAATAACTGACCACCGCCGCCAGTGCCGCCAACTGCATGGCCGCCGAAAACGCCGAACCGGGATCCTGCCAGCCGAGCATGGCGGGCACCACGCGCATGTGAGCGGTGGACGACACCGGCAACAATTCGGTAATGCCCTGGATGACACCGAGGATGAAGATCTGCAGGTAATCCAGGGACGCAAAGCCCACATCCAGGCCGGCGGAACAGACGTTCGTCAAAATACGTGTCCTTGAAAAAAGGGAGATATCGGCGAAGTTTATTCGAAATGTTTCAGCGCTTCGGCAGGGCCGACGGCTATTTGCAATCGGTTCAGCAATTAGAAAGGTTCGCGACGCTATTGGACTGTTCCGAGGTTTTGTGAACAATGGCGCCCTGCGTTTTTTGACCGAGAGCCCCATGCCCGAAACCACCGTGGAACTGATCCAGACCGGCCCCGAAGAAGCCGAGTTGATCCGCAACCTCTACCAGTATTACGCCTATGAGTCGTCGGACTGGGAGCAGGAAGATGTCGAGGCCGACGGCCGCTTCTACATCCATGACGAGCACCTGAACCGCTACTGGCAAGACCCGCGCTGGAGCGCCAACCTGCTGCTGGTCGATGGCTATATCGCCGGGTTCCTGTTGATCGAGGACAGTGAGGTATCAGGCATCGACGCCCTGGAACTGGCCGACCTGTTCATCCTCAAGCGCTACCGCCGCAAAGGCATCGGCCGCGCCATTGCCACCCAGGTGCTGTGCAGCGGCGAGGCCAATTGGCTGGTGCGCTTTTATGACCAGGATGAAGTGTCCCAGGCGTTCTGGCGCACGGTGCTGGACAACCTGCCGCGCCCGGTGCAGACCCTCGAACTGGACGACGAGCCGCAGTTGGTGAGCTACTTGATCACGCGAGCGGCGCTGCATTAAACGCCTGCTGCATCGCCTGGGGCGGCTGCCCGAACGCCCGTAGAAACGCCTGGCGCATGCGCTCGCGATCACCGAAGCCGGTTTCGCGGGCCACCACTTCCACCGGGTGACGGCTGGTTTCCATCATGGCCCGCGCAGCTTCCACGCGCAGGGCTTCGATGGCCTTGGCCGGGGTTTGCCCGGTTTCTTCGCGGAACACCCGGCTGAACTGGCGCGGGCTCAAACGGGCGACGTCGGCCAGGGCTTCGACGGACAGGTCATGGGTGAGGTTCTCGCGGGCGTAGGCCAGGGCCAGTTGCACGCGGTCGGACTTGGGGTCCAGCTCCAGCAGGGCCGACAATTGCGACTGCTCGCTGCCCCGGCGCTGGGCGATCACCAGTTTGCGTGCAATGCGCCGGGCAAGGTCGCTGCCCAAATCGTTCTCCACCATCGCCAGCGCCATGTCCACACCGGCGCTCATGCCGGCGCCGGTCCATACCTGGCCGTCCACCACAAACAGTTTGTCTTCTTCCAGTTGGATAGCCGGGTAGCGCTTGCGAAACGCCGGGGCGTGAATCCAGTGGGTGGTGGTGCGCTTGCCTTCCAGCAATCCGGCGTCGGCCAGCACAAAGATGCCCATGCACAACGAGGCCACGCGGCGTGATTGCGCCGAGGCTGCCTTGACCAAGTCCAGCAGGTTGGCCTCCGGCAGGCGGAATTCCAAATAACCGCTGACGATCAGCGTGTCATAGCCCTCGGGCCGAATCGGCGAGGTGTTCACCGAAAAACCCTGGGAGGTCATCACCGCGCCGCCGCTTTCAGAGACCAGGTGAAACTCATAGGCCGGCTCCCCGCGCAGCAGGTTCGCGCACTCGAACACCGAGCCCAGGCTGAGGCTCAGGGATTGAAAGTTCGGGTAAACCATCAGCGCAACGCTGTGCATCGTCATTCTCCAAGGGGCGCGGGAGGGTGGATTGTCGGCGCGTGCCGGGCAAACGGCAACCCGCGCCGGCTCATGTCCGGAATCCTTGCGTATCTGACATTGTGAGGGTGCGGCGTGGCCCCTAACATTCCCTCAACGAACTAGACGACTGGTCTAATCGGACGGGATCAAGCATGAACAGCGAAACCAAAAATGCACGACAGACCATTCTGGACACGGCGCAAGTGATTGTCGGCCGCAAGGGATTTTCTGCGGTGGGCCTGAATGAAATCCTTCAAGCCGCCGACGTGCCCAAGGGGTCGTTCTATCACTACTTCACCTCCAAGGACGGCTTCGGTGTGGTGTTGCTCGACACCTACTTCGACCACTACGTACACGGCATGCAGCAACTGTTCGACCAACCCGGTTTAACCCAGCACGCCAAGTTGATGCGCTATTGGGACGCCTGGATCGACAATCAGACCGGCTGCACCGAGGCGGGCAAATGCCTTGCCGTCAAACTGGGTGCCGAGGTGTCTGACCTTTCAGAGCCGATGCGTCTGGCCCTGCAACGCGGCACTTCGCGCACCATTGCATTACTCGCCGTGGCGCTGCAGCGCGGCATTGAAGACGGCTCATTGCGGCTTCAGCACCGCCCGCAGGACTTGGCCCAGCAGCTTTACGCGCTGTGGCTGGGGAGCAGCGTCATGAGCAAGATCACCCTGACATCCGCGCCGTTTGATGAGGCGTTGTTGCTGACCCGACAGCTGTTGGGTCGCCCTGAACACACTGATATTCACTGATCGAGGCACTGGAAAATGAAAAAAGTATTAATGGTACTGACCTCTCACGACCAGCTTGGCGATACCGGGCGCAAGACCGGCTTCTGGCTCGAAGAGTTTGCCGCGCCGTATTACGCATTCAAGGACGCCGGCGCCGACGTGGTGCTGGCCTCCCCAGCCGGTGGCCAGCCGCCGTTGGACCCGGTCAGCGACGAGCCGGATGCGCAAACCGAGCAGACCCGCCGCTTCGCCGCCGACCCGGCCGCGCAGCGGGCATTGGCCAACACCGTCAAGCTGGACACAGTCAACGTGGATGCCTTTGACACGGTGTTCTACCCAGGCGGTCACGGCCCGTTGTGGGACCTGGCGGAGTCGCCGGTGTCCATCGCACTGATCGAAGCGTTTGAGCGTGCCGGCAAGCCCATCGGTTTTGTCTGCCACGCGCCGGGCGCGCTGCGTCACGTCAAGGCGGTCAATGGTGAGCCGTTGATCAAGGGTCGTCGCGTGACTGGCTTCTCCAACTCTGAAGAAGAAGCCGTAGGCCTGACCCGCGTGGTGCCGTTCCTGATTGAAGATGAATTCAAGAAGCTGGGCGGCAAGTACGAGAAGGGCGCCGACTGGGCATCCTTCGTGCTCGTCGATGGCCTGCTGGTCACCGGGCAGAACCCCGGCAGCTCCAGCGATGTGGCCAAAGCCCTGCTGAAACTCACCGCTTAACTTAATCAACCACTCGATTTGTTGGCGACTCAATAGAGTCGCCAATGCTTTCGTGCGCCCCGAATTTGGAAAAAACCATGACTGACACCGTTTTAAGTACCCCGGTAAAACTGGGCCATCACACGCTGACCAACCGTGTTGTGCTGCCCCCGCTGACCCGCCAGCGCAGCGCCCAGCCCGGCGATATCGCCACCGATCTGATGGCCGAGTATTACCGCCAGCGTGCCAGCGCCGGGTTCATGGTCAGCGAAGGCACGCAGATCGAACCCCGTGGCCAGGGTTATGCGTGGACACCGGGCATCTACACCCCGGCGCAGATCGACGGCTGGCGCAAAGTCACCGACGCGGTGCATGCCGACGGCGGGGTGATCTTCGCCCAACTGTGGCATGTGGGGCGCGTCTCCCATAACGCCTTGCAGCCAGGCGGCGCGGCACCGGTGGCGCCTTCTGCGCTGGCGGCCTTGCAAGCCAAAGCCTTCATCGCCACCGGGCCTGGTGCCGGCGAACTGGTGCAACCCCCGGTGCCGCGCGCGTTGAGCACCGCTGAGGTCAAGCAACTGGTGGGGCATTACGCCCAGGCGGCGCGCAACGCCGTGGATGCCGGGTTCGACGGGGTGGAAATCCATTCGGCCAATGGTTACCTGGTCAATCAGTTCATCTCGGCCCATTCCAACACCCGCGATGATGAATACGGCGGCTCGCTGCAAAACCGCCTGCGTTTTCTGCGTGAGATCGTCGAAGCGGTCAGCGCCGTCGTCGGCCCGGAACGCCTTGGCGTGCGGTTCTCGCCGTTGTTCAGCGGCACTGACGAAGACCGTGTGTACATCGGCCTGGTGGAAGAAGACCCGCACCACACCTATATCGAAGCGATCAAGGTGTTGGAGGCGTCGGGCATTGCCTATGTGTCCATCGCCGAGGCCGACTGGGACAACGCGCCGATCCTGCCTGACAGCTTCCGTGAAGCCGTGCGCAGCACCTTCAGCGGTCGCATCATCTATGCCGGTCGCTACACCGCTGAACGTGGCGCGAAACTGGTCGAAGCCGGGCTGGCGGATTTGATCGCATTCGGGCGGCCGTTCATTGCCAACCCGGACCTGCCGCAGCGGATTTTTAATGGCTGGCCATTGAATCCGCTGCGCGAGGCAGGGATGTATGGTGGCGGTGAGGAGGGGTATATCGACTATCCCACGTACCTCGGGTAGTCATGCAATCAATGTGGGAGGGGCTTGCCCCCTCCCACATTTGATGTCTAGTGCCTGCTGGTTACGCGACCCGCAACACAATCTTCCCAATATGATCCCCACCTTCCATCCGTGCATGGGCCTTGGCGGCGTCGGTGTAGTCAAACACCTGGTCGATGATCGGCAAGCAGCGCCCCGCCTCCAGCACCGGCCAGATGTACTCGCGCAGCTGTTCGGCAATCGCGGCTTTTTCGTCCTTGGTGCGTGCGCGCAGCAGCGAGCCGGTGATCACCGCGCGTTTGCCGAGGATCGTCAGCAGGTCGACGTCATTGGCCTTGGCGCCGCCGAGAAAGCCCAGCATCACCAGGTGCCCGTCCATGGCCAGGGCCTTGAGGTTGTTGTTGAGGTACGAGCCACCCATGATGTCGAGGATCACGTCCACACCCTGGCCGTCGGTCTGTTGGGCGATGACTTCGGCAAATGCCTGCTCGCGGTAATTGATCGGCTCGGCGCCCAGCTTCGCGATGGCCGCGCACTTGTCGGCGCTGCCGGCGGTGGCGAAGGCCTGGATGCCGAACTCTCGGCACAGCATCAGTGCGGTGGTGCCGATGCCGCTGGTGCCGCCATGGATCAGCACCCGTTGGCCGGTATGCGCATCGCCGAGGCCGAACAGGTTGGCCCACACGGTGAAGAAGGTCTCCGGCACGGCGGCGGCTTGAATCCAGTCCATGCCTTCGGGGATCGGTAAGGCCTGGCCGGCGGGCACCGTGCAAAACTGCGCGTAACCGCCGCCATTGGTCAGGGCGCATACCTTGTCACCGAGGCCGAACTCGGTCACGCCGTCGCCCAGCGCCACCACTTCACCGGCCACTTCCAGACCAGGAATCGGGCTCATGCCGGGTTTCATCGGGTACTTGCCTGCGCGTTGCAGGGCGTCGGGGCGATTGACCCCGGCGGCGTGCACGCGGATCAGGATCTCGCCGGGACCGGCCACAGGTGTTGGCGCCTGGCGCGGTTGCAGCACCTCTGGGCCACCGGGGCTGGTGATTTCGATCAGGGTCATGTCGTTAGGGAGTGTCATTTGAAATTACCTGCAGCGATGAGCGTATGGAGTGGGACCGCATCGGGCGGCCGGCGGTTCAGCCAAAGCATGCCCAGTTCCAGTGCCAGGGCGACCACTATCGCCCCGGCGGCGATCATGAACAACAGCACAGGCTTGCAATCTTGCGCGCTGCTCAGTGGACACAATCCACCGTTCAACCAACAGGGAGCACCTATGAGCGAATCAAGACATCAGGATCTGGGACTGTTGTTTCTACGGGCGAGCGGGGCGCTGTTCCTGCTATGGGTGCATGGTGTGCCCAAGGTGCTCAACTACAACGACCAACTGCAACTGATCGAAGACCCGTTTCACCTCGGCGCGCACGTCACGCTGCTGCTGGCGATCTTTGCCGAAGTGCTGTGCCCGGTGCTGATCGTTGCCGGCGTGTGGGTGCGCCTGGCGTGCCTGCCGATCCTGGCGGTGCTGTTGATCGCCATGGTGGTGGTGCATCCGCAGTGGACGGTGTTTGAAGGGCAGTTCGGCTGGCTGCTGTTGATCATCTTCACCAGCGTGCTGATTGCCGGGCCGGGGCGCTTTGTGCTCGGCCAGCGTTTTGCCTGAATAAAAAAAGGCCGGGTAACCCCGGCCGAATAAGGAGAGCGGTTTCAGCGATTGAGGAACGCCAGCAAGTCTTCGTTCAATGCCTGGGCGTGGGTCACGGCAAACCCGTGGGGCGCGTCCTTGTAGACCTTCAACTCGGCGCCCTTGATCATCTCGGCGGCCACTTTACCGGTGGTTTCGAACGGCACGATCTGGTCACCATCACCGTGGATCACCAGGGTCGGCACGTCGATCTTGGCCATGTCCGGACGGAAGTCGGTTTCGGAGAAGGCGGTGACGCAATCCACGGTCGACTTGAGGGACGCCAGCATGGCGATTTGCAGGGTCTGCCTCAGGGTGCCTTCGGAGACCGTCTGCCCCTTGTTGAGACCGAAGAACGGCGTGTTGAAGTCCGCGATGAACTGCGCACGGTCCTTGAGCAGGCCGGCCTTGATGCCGGTGAACACGTCCAGCGGTACACCCTGCGCGTAATCCGGCTGCTGGCCGAAGATCGGCGTGACTGCACCCAACAGCACCAGCCCGGCAACCCGCGCGCTGCCGTGACAGGCGATGTAGCGCGCCACGTCGCCGCCGCCCATGGAGAAGCCCACCAGGGTCACGTCCTTGAGGTCCAGGTGTTCGATCAGTTGCGCGATATCGTCGGCGAAGGTGTTGTAGTCGTTGCCGGTCCACGGCTGGTCCGAGCGGCCAAAGCCACGGCGGTCGAACGCGATGGTGCGGTAGCCACGGCTGCTGAGGTATTCCATCTGGTATTCCCACATGTCGGCATCCAGCGGCCAGCCGTGGCTGAACAGCACGGGTTTACCGCTGCCCCAGTCCTTGAAATAGATCTGGGTACCGTCTTTGGCAACGAATGTGCTCATGGAAAACTCCTGGTTGAGGGGGGCGAGAAGACGCTGGCGCACTATTGCCGTAAACCTGACGAAGGGCTTGTACGGGTGTGCTCGGTTGAACGGTTCAGCGTCTATGCTGGTCCACTGACCTCCACAGTCTGATCACGCAGGTGAACGAAATGGCCAAGACCTACAGCTACGCCGCCCGGGACTCCAAGGATTCGCTCAAGCCCTTCACCTTCGAGCGCCGTGCGCCAGGGGCGGACGATGTACAGATCGACATCCTCTATTGCGGCGTGTGCCACTCCGACCTGCACACCGCACGCAACGAGTGGAACAACACCCTGTACCCCTCGGTACCCGGCCATGAAATCGTCGGCCGCGTAACGGCGGTGGGCGCCAACGTGAAAAAATTCAAGGTGGGCGACCTGGCCGGTGTCGGCTGCATGGTCGACAGCTGCCAGCACTGTCCATCCTGTGCCGAAGGCGAGGAGCAGTACTGCGAGAACGGCTTTACCGGCACCTACAACGGCCCGGTATTCGGCGGTGAAAACACCTTCGGCGGTTACTCCGACAGCATCGTGGTCAAGGAAAAGTTCGTGCTGCGCATCTCCCACGACGATTCCAACCTGGCTGCGGTGGCGCCGTTGCTGTGCGCGGGCATCACCACCTATTCGCCGCTGCATCACTGGAAGGTCGGCCCCGGCAAGAAGGTCGGCGTGGTCGGCCTCGGTGGCCTGGGCCACATGGCGGTGAAGATCGCCCATGCCATGGGCGCGCACGTCACGCTGTTCACCACTTCCCCCAACAAACGCGAAGACGGCCTGCGCCTGGGCGCGGACCAGGTGGTGGTGTCGAAGAACCCGGATGAAATGGCCAAGGTCGCCAACAGTCTGGACTTCATCCTCAACACCGTCGCCGCACCGCACAACCTCGACGTGTTTCTCAACCTGCTCAAGCGCGACGGCACCATGACGTTGGTCGGCGCCCCGGACAGCCCGCACCCGTCGCCAGCGGTATTCGGCCTGATCTTCAAGCGCCGCAGCCTGGCCGGCTCGTTGATCGGCGGCATCCAGGAAACCCAGGACATGCTGGACTTCTGCGCCAAACACGGGATTGTCTCGGATGTGGAGATGATCGATATCCAGGGTATCAACGAGGCGTATGAGCGGATGCTCAAGGGCGATGTGAAGTACCGGTTCGTGATCGATATGGAGAGTTTGAAGAAGGAAAGCCACGCGGCCTGAGCCTCGCTCTCCAATCTACCGAATAACCCTTGTGGGAGGGGGCTTGCCCCCCAGGCTCACGGCCGTTGCGGCTTGACCGATGTACCAAAGGTATTGCCCATGCGCACGCTGGTTGCCGCCGGGGTGGATAAGCCCACGGCGTTTGGCGGGCGTTTTTCCACGGACAGGTTTTGCGCCTCACGGTTTTTTTTCGCGGCCTTGGCTGCATTCGTGTCATTGCCCATGTGTTGGCCCAGGCAGCCATAGTCGGGCGCCTTGTAGCCATCCACCGTGACTTCGGTGCAACCGCCGGGCGCGTTGTCGGCGTGGGCGAGCAAGGGCAGGGAGGCGCACAGCAACAGGCTGGCGAGCGTCGGGAGCAGCTTCATCATGGCCTCCTGGCAGGCCCGAGGGAGTGGGCCGGTAAGGCTTTGGAGTCTAGTGCAGCCGGCTTCTCGTCACCGTGATGTTTTTTTTGCTATCACCGTAACATCAGGTTCATAAACGGGCCTCAGGATGACGGTTTTCTAGGGCGCGTCGGCCGTGCAGCGATGCAACGCAGGGGGTGAACAGGGGGCCTGGAGGCGCGCCGTATGCGCCCTGGTCTTGCTGTTGCTGCTGGCCGGCGGCAGTGCTGCGCGGGCACAGTCGCCGCCGTTGTTACTGAACCTGCCCGCGCAAGACCTTGAACATGCCTTGCAAGCCTACAGCCGCGCCACCGGGATGGCGGTGCTGGTGGACCGCGAATTGACGCGGGGCCGTCGCTCCTTTGGAGTGCGCGGTCGTTTCACGGCGCAGGAGGCTCTGGCGATGTTGCTGACGGGGAGCGGCCTGATGGCACGTTATGCACGCAGCGATGCGTTTACCTTGCAGTTGCCCGAGGTCAGCCAACCGCCCCCGGCTCGTGGTGCGGCGGCCCGCAGCGCTGCGCGGATCAATAACAGCTACGCGACGGCCTTGCAGCAGGCCATCGAGACCAGCCTGTGCCGTTCGCCCTTGACCCGGCCCGGCAGTTTTCGTGCGCTGGTGCAGGTGTGGGTCAACCGCGACGGCAGGATCGAACACAGCCGGCTGGTCAGCTCCACCGGCGATGAACAACGCGATGAAGCACTGGTTCGCGGCCTCGGCGCTGCGCGGGTGGAACGCCCGGCGCCGAGTTCACTGCGCCAACCACTGACTTTGCTCTTGATGCCCGACACCACAGGAACACGCATGGAATGCACAGCCGTAAAAGGAGCCTCGGGCGGATGAAAAATACCGGGCACAGTACGATGGTCAGCTTGTTCCTGGCGTCCTACGAAGACTTCAAGGTGCGCTTGCGCAAGCGCTTGGGCTCGGAAGACCTGGCCAACGACGTCCTGCACGAAACCTACCTGCGGGTCGACCGCATGGAAGTGCCGCCGAACCTGGCGCAACCCAATGCCTACCTGTACCGCATGGCCCTGAACATCGCCGCCGACCGCCGCCAAGCCGACGCCCGCTTGCTCACCGGCAGCGAGGTGGAAGAATTGCTGCAAAGCGCCGACGAAGCCCAGGACCCGTCGCGGGTGGTGGGTGGCCAGCGAGAAATCCAGTCCTTGGTCAAAGCCCTGTATGAACTGCCCGCGCGCCGCCGCAAGATCCTGATCGCCGCCCGCCTGGAAGAAGCGCCGCACCTGGAAATCTCCCAGCGCTTCGGCATCTCCACGCGCATGGTGGAGAAAGAAATCAAGGCCGCCCTGGGGCATTGCGCCAAGCGTCTGGAAAGAAAAGTGATCCAGCGGTTCGGTCCCGGCGCCGGAAAACCGTCTTAGTGTTGAGTCCCTGATAAAACCGTGAGTATGTGCGCGCTTGAACATTTTTAGCCTCTCCCTCGCCCGGCCGTCCGCCGCCAGCCCCTTGCACGATGAAGCTCGCGACTGGCTGCTCCTGCTGACCTCGGGCCGCGCCACCGTGGCCGATGCCAAGGCCCTCAAAGCCTGGTGCGACCAGAGCACTGAGCATGCCCAGGCGTTTGAACAGGCCAAAGAGTTGTGGCAGCAATTGGCACCGGCGCTGGAGCAAACGTCTGCGCCGCGTCAGTTCGGGCGTCGCGCATTCCTCGGTGCTGCGATTGCAGCGTCGGCGGCGGTGGTGATGGTGCGTGTCGGTGTGCCAGGCGGTTTTTCCGGGCTCACGGCGGACTATCGCACCGAGGTCGGCGAGCAGCGCCAAGTGTTGTTGAGCGACGGCGTGAGCCTGGAACTCAACACGCAGACACGCATCAGCCGGGTGGGGCAGGGGATTGAACTGCTCGAAGGCGAGGTCGAGGTCGTCGCCCATATTGCGCAACCGCTCAAGGTCCAGGCCGGGGAAGGCTGGGTGAGTGCGGCGCAGGCGCGGTTCAATGTGCGGCATACCGATCGCCGGGTGTGCGTCACCTGCATCGAAGGATCGCTGTCGGTGGACGTTGGCGGCAACAGTCTGAGTTTGGGCAGTGGTCGGCAAATAAGCTATGACGCTGCCGGGGTCAGTGCCGTGACGACGGTGGACACGCAGGCGGTGGTGGCCTGGCGTGAGCAGGTGCTGGTGTTCGATAACGCGACGCTGGCGACGGTGGTGGATGAAATCAACCGCTATCGGCCGGGGATGCTGGTGCTGCTTAACAAGGAGCTGGGACGGCGGCGGGTGCAGGCGCGCTTCAGTCTGCAGCAGTTGGCGGGCGTGGCGCTGTTGATTCGGGATGCGTATGGGGCCAAGTGTACGGAGTTGCCTGGGGGCGTTGTTTTGTTGAGTTAGGCTAGGTCTCTGCAGTTGAGCCCAGCCCAAATGTGGGAGGGGCGGTGCGACGATAGCAGTGGGTCAGTCAAAGTTGCATCAACTGACACTCCCTCATCGAGGCATGCGTATCTACACATCTTTCAATGGATGGTGAATCTATGGCAAATAGGCTGTTGTGGTGAGCGGGCTTGTCCCGCGCTGGGCTGCGAAGCGGCCCCAAACTTTCACCTCGATTGATTCTGGCACGCTGCGGTGACCTTTTAGGGCTGCTGCGCAGCCCAGCGCGGGACAAGCCCGCTCACCACAGAGTTGTGTAGATACCCATGCTCATCGGGACAAGGCGAATCGTCGCACCGCCCCTCCCACATTTGGATCTCCATATCAGACCGATGTCAGCCAGCATCGGCGCTGGCTTTTGATCTCAGTCGCCCCCCACCCGCAAAGGCCCCAGCACCTGCCGATACCGCTCCACCCCCTGCGCCGTCTGCCTGACCAACCGAATCTCCAACCCCAGCGGATCCGCCCGCCTATTCCCACTCAACTGGCGCCAGCCCTTGTCCGCGTCCCACACCCGCACCTGCAAATCGCTGACCCCGGTCAACACCACGACCCCATCCTTGGCCGCCGGTAACGGAAACCGATCCCGCGCCGGCGCGGCGGCGCGATACAGGCTGTCGCCCTTGAGCCACCAGCGCACCCGCTGCAAGCCATCGCCTGTCACGGGGGCACTGCGGATCACGTCCAACTGAAACCCTTTGCTGTCGGAGCTGCGAACGGAAACGCCAGCCAACCCATCGGCGCCGTCTTTCGGCACAGTCAGTTCCACACTGGCCCTGAGGCTGATGTCCCGTTGCAGCTGGTTCAGTACGCGCAACATGGCCTCAGTCTGTTCCGTGCTCGCCTGCAGGTGATGATCGGCACGGGTCACGCTGTCCAACCCGCGCCAGGCGATCAGGCTGACTACCGCCATGAGCATGATCGCGACCATCACTTCGATCAGCGTAAAACCTTGTTCAGCGCGCTTCATGGCAGGCTCACCACACGCATCAAACCGGCGGCATCCCGTTGCAGGCTGAGGCTGTGTTGCCCGTCGGACAGCACCACGCGCACGGGTGGGTTGATCCACTCGGCATCGAGTACCAGGGTCTGCCTGGGTTCGATGTTGATCTGCATCGACGGGCTCTCCCATAGACGTGGGCGCAATTGGGCATCGCCCTTGAACGCCTCCATGCCCATTCCGTCCTCACTGCGACGATTGAAGCGAAACCCCTTGGCATCGGCGCGCCAGGTAATCGGTCGGCCGTCGGCGCGGGCTTCGGCCTGGGCCACTTGCAACAGCTGGCTCAGGCGCTCGGCGTCTTTGCGCAGCAGGTGCAGCGGGTCGGGCTTGATGCTCAGGCTGATGGCGGCACTGGCAATGCCGATGATCACCAGCACCACCATCAGCTCGATCAGGGTGAAGCCGTGTTGTTTCATCGTGGGGCACCTGCTGAACTGGCGAGGTTGTGAAATAAAAACGTGCGAATTGGCCTGTACGCTGGAGACTCGGACAAACAGGAGGTCCCACCCATGGCTTTTTCCCTGCGATTTTCCCCCGCCCAGGGCGTGCAGATCGGCGCGCTGCTGGCGGCCTTGGCCGGCGGGGTAGTGTGGACGCCACTGTTGCTCACCTCCGCGCAATCCCATACGCCCCAGGCCACCCCGCAGGCCCTGGCGGCACGCAGTGATAACCCGGCGCTGCAATGGTTTTCCAATGCGCCGACGGCGTTGCAGGTCAAGGTCACTGGCGTACTCGCCGGCGTGCGCGGTGCGGTGGCGATCCTCAGCCTCAACGACGGCCCGCCGCGCAGCTTTCTATTGGGTGAGCGCCTGAGCCCCGGCGTGCGGCTGACGGCCATCGAAGGCGATGGTGTGGAGATTGAGCGGGGCGGCGAGAAACTGCGCGTCAACCTCGACAAGCTGCCGGACGCTCCCGCATTGCCGCGCCTCACTCGGCCATGACCTGAGTGGCAAGGCGCGCCAGGGGCGGCGCTTCGCGACTGGCGTCGAGCACCAGGACGGTGATCTGAAACAGCGGGCCATCGGCGCTGACGGTCTGCTCGCAGCGCAGTTTCAGGCGGCCCTGGTCGCACTCGATGGTCTGCTTGCCGCTGCGCAGACTGCCCTCCAACCGGGCTTCCGCCAGGCGACTTTGCGCCGCCAGCAGCGCCATCGACTTGTCCCGCAACAGCCCGTTGCTCTGGGTCATCAACCCAGCCACACGCACAGCGGCGGCCATGGCCACGGCAATGATCGCCAGCGCCACCAGCACTTCAATCAGGGTAAATCCTCGCTCGTTGCGATGGCCGTACATGACGCTCTCAAAGCCTGGAAACAGGCCCGCAGACTAGCGCCGCGAGTTGACCGATTGGCGACCGAACCTCCCGAGGATTTTCAATACGACTGACATGTGTTCTTGCAACACTGCGCCACGAAATGCACTCACCCAAGGAATGTCGAGATGGATATCGCGCGCCTAACGTCCCCATTGCCAGGCCCTCGCGGCCAGCGTGGCTTTACCTTGATCGAGATCATGGTGGTGGTGGTCATCCTCGGGATCCTGGCGGCGATGGTGGTGCCCAAGGTGCTTGACCGGCCGGACCAGGCGCGGGCCACGGCGGCCAGGCAAGACATCGGCGGCTTGATGCAGGCGCTGAAACTCTACCGCCTCGACCACGGCACCTACCCGAACATGAACCAGGGCCTGAAAGTGCTGGTGGAGCGCCCGGCGGATGCCAAGAACACCAGCTGGCGCGCCTACCTCGACCGTTTGCCGAATGACCCGTGGGGCCACCCGTACCACTACCTCAATCCGGGCGCCAACGGCGAAGTCGATGTGTTCTCCCTCGGCGCCGATGGCCAGCCGGATGGCGATGGTGTGAATGCCGATATTGGCTCCTGGCAGTTGTAAGGCGCGCCATGAAACGGTATTCGCCCCCAGTGGTGAAGCAGCGCGGCATGGCGATTATCAGCGCGCTGCTGATCGCCGCCGTGGTGGCGGTGATCGCCGGCGCCATGCTCACGCGCCAGAGCGTGTTTACCCGCAGCCTGGAAGCCGAGCAGATGCGCATCCAGGGCCAGTGGCTGTTGCAAGGCGGCCTTGAGCGCAGCCGGCAGATGCTGTGGGAAGCGCGCCAGAAAGACGTGCTGACCCGCCTGGACCAGCCGTGGGCCAGTGCCCAGGGCGGTGCGTTCGAAGGCCGGGTTGAAGACGAGCAGGGCAAGTTCAACCTGCGCAACCTGGTCAATCGCCAGCGGGTGGATGTCGAGCAAGTGCAGAGCTTCGAACGCCTGTGCCGCCTGATCGGCGTTGACCCGGCCGTGAGCCGGCGCATCAGCCAGCGCGTGATCGCGTCCTATGAGCAACTCGACACGCCTGCCAGATACCCGATGCTGCGCAGCCTGGATGACTTGAGTGGTATCGAAGGCCTCGACCCCGAGGTCGTGCGGCGCCTGCAGACCTATATCAGCGTGCTGCCCGACGTCACCTGGGTCAACGGCAACACCGCCCGCGCCGAAGTGCTCAGCGCCGTGGTGCCGCAACTGAGCCTGTCCCAGGCCCAAGCGCTGGTGGCTGAACGTGACGGCGGGCACTGGTTTATCAACCGGGGGGATTTCGTCAACCGTCTGCACTTGCCGCAGGTGGCGGTGGACACGGTGCAGGTGGGCATCACCAGCGAGTGGTTTCGCCTGCAGGGCCAGGCGCGGCAGGCGCAACGGCGGGTGACCCTTGATGCGCTGCTGCACCGTCCGGAGAGTCGCCGGCCCCAGGTGATCTGGTCGCGGGTGGGCGTATGAAACGCTTGCGCATTGCCTTGCCGCCGCTGGCTGAATTGAGGGTCGACAGTCGGGTGAAATGGGCCTGGCTGGAGCGTGGCGCGGTGGTCCGCGAAGGTCATGAAAGCCTGGCGCAATTGGGCAAGGGCCGCCACGCGGTGGACTGTTTTCTGCACCCCCGCGACAGCCTGCTGACGAGCCTCGAATTGCCGCCATTGCCCGCCGCCAAAACCCAGGCCGCCGTGGCCTGCGCGGCCCAGGCGTTGATCCTCGGCCCGGTGGAGCAGATGCACGTGGCCCACGGCCCCCGGGAAAGCGACGGCCGCGTGCAGGTTGGCTGGGTGCCCAAGGCCGGGCTGGAGCGGCTCGGTCAGGTCCTGGCGCTGGCGCAACTCAAACTGCGCGGCCTGTACCCGGCGCCCTACGCTTTGCCCGTGGGCGCAGCGGCGCTGGACGAAGGCTGTTTGTTGACCCGCGACAGCCTGCAACAAGCGGCGGTGCACCCGCTGGGGTTGCAGGCCCTCGATATGCCGCTGGTGGACGCTGCGCAGCGTTGGGCCGGTGCCGTGCCCGCCTGGGGTTTGCACGCACGCCTGCGCGAAGGCTCCAAGGGTGGGTGGGGCCGGGCGCTGGCCTGTGTCGCGCTGGCTGCGCTGGTCTGGACGGTTGGCCTCAATCTGTATGCCGCCCGTCAGGCGGACGAAGGCTTGCGGCTCAAAGCGTTGATGAGTCAGCAGGTACGCCAGGCGTTTCCCGAGTTGCCGGTGGTGCTCAATCCGTTGCAGCAGGCCCGCCAGCAACTGACGGCACGCCAGACCGGCGCCGCCGCCGATCCCGGCCAACGCTTTCCCAGCCTGCTGCAACTGGTGGGCAGCCAGTTGCCGTTCATGGTGGGCAGCGTCGACACCCTGACCTTCGAACAAGGACGCTTGCAACTGGCGTTGCTGGCCGACAGCCGTAGCCCGGCCGTCGAGGGCGAGTGGCAGGCGGCCTTGGCGCAGGCTGGGTTTGCCGCCACGCGGGACGACCA
Organism: Pseudomonas sp. LG1E9; assembly: GCF_003290225.1. Taxonomy (NCBI): domain Bacteria; kingdom Pseudomonadati; phylum Pseudomonadota; class Gammaproteobacteria; order Pseudomonadales; family Pseudomonadaceae; genus Pseudomonas; species Pseudomonas sp. LG1E9. The sequence continues at coordinate 3,140,556 of NZ_CP029983.1, forward strand.
TGGCTGGAGCATTGCCCCCGCGCAGGTCGTAGAAAAACCGGGAGCCGGCGATGAATAAATGGCACCGCATGCGCGGCCAGACCCAGGTGTTCTGGAACGGCCTGGCCCTGCGTGAAAAACGCATGCTGGTGGGCGTCGGCCTGGTGCTGGCGAGCCTGTTGACCTGGCTGGTGCTGGTCCAGCCCGCGTTGAAGAAGATCGACTATTGGCAAGCCGAAACCCCCAAGCTGCGCGCCCAGGCCGCCGCCTTGCAGGTGCTGTTGCAGGATGTCACCGCACCTCGGCCCGCCGACGAGGCGGCGCTGCGCCAGGCCCTGGACAGCGCCGGTCTGCAAGGCCATTACCAGTTGCAGGCGCTGGACGCCGGCGGTTGGCGCCTGACCTTCGACAACGCCCCGGCCGACGCCGTGGTGGGCTGGTTGCTGGGCAATCCCCGTTCATTTTCTCTGGAAGTGTCCGAGGCGCGTTTGCAACGTGCCCCGGACGCCGTCGACACCTCGGCCGGCACTGTGTCCGGGACCGTTCGCATGGATCAGGCGCTTGGCGCTAAGGAAGCTTCATGAAGTGGTCAGTCCCCCCTTTTCGTATGGCCGCGCCACTGCTGTTGCTGGCGCTCAGTGCATGCAGCAGCCAGGAGGCGCCCAAGCCGTTGCTGGTGGACAGCGAGCTCGGCCAGCCGTTGGCCGACACGCGCCGCAGCGGCGATAGCGTGCTGGATCGCCAGCGCGAACTTGTCCCCAAGCCCGCCGTGCAGCATCGGGTGACCAACAGCGCCCGTGGCCAGGCCCCGGCGACGGTCAAGGCGCGTAACCCGTTGGGCGACCAACCGGTGCAACTCAACTTCGTCGACGCCGATATCCAGGCGGTGGTGCGCGCGCTGTCCCGCGCCACCGGCCAGCAATTTCTGGTGGACCCGCGTGTGAAGGGCAACCTGACCCTGGTCAGCGAAGGCCAGGTTCCCGCGCATCAGGCCTACGACATGCTGCTGGCCGCGTTGCGCATGCAGGGCTTTAGCGTGGTGGATGTAGGCGGCGTGGCCCAGGTGGTGCCGGAGGCCGATGCCAAGTTGCTCGGCGGGCCGATCTACAGCGCTGGCAGCAGTGGCATGCAGACCCGCACCTTCCGCCTGCAATACGAAAACGCGGTGAACCTGATCCCGGTGCTGCGCCCCATTGTGTCGCCGAACAACCCGATCAACGCTTACCCCGGCAACAACAGCATCGTCATCACCGACTATGCGGAAAACCTGGCGCGGGTTGCACAGATCATCAGTGGCATCGACACCCCCAGCGCCATCGACACCGACGTGGTGCAGATCCAGAACGGCATCGCTGTCGACATCGCCGCCATGGTCGCCGAACTGCTCGAAACCCAGGGCGCCGACCAGACCCAGAAGATCAATGTGATCGGCGATCCGCGTTCCAACTCGATCATTATTCGCTCCGGCAGCCCCGAACGCACCGAGCTGGCGCGCAACCTGATCTACAAGCTCGACAACGCCCAGAGTAACCCCAGCAATATGCACGTGGTGTACCTGCGCAACGCCCAGGCGGGCAAGCTGGCCCAGTCGCTGCGCGGGTTATTGACCGGCGAGAGCGATTCCGGCGTCAGCGACGAGGCGCGCGGCAAACTCAGTGCCATGGGCGGCAACGGCCAGACCACCACCCCGGCCAGCAACGCGCAGAACAGCAGCGGCACGCCCACCGGCAGCGGCGTGCAATCGAGCTATGGCCAGGACCCGCAAGCTACCGGCAGCCCGTCCAAGGACCAGGACACCGCGTTCAGCGCCGGCGGCGTGACCATCCAGGCCGACGCCACCACCAACACCTTGTTGATCTCCGCGCCGGACCCGCTGTACCGCAACCTGCGCGAAGTGATCGACATGCTCGACCAGCGCCGCGCCCAGGTGGTGATCGAAAGCCTGATCGTGGAAGTGGGTGAGGACGACGCTACCGAGTTCGGCGTGCAATGGCAGGCCGGCAACCTGGCGGGCAGCGGCGGGTTTAGTGGGGTCAACCTCGGCGGCAGCGGCTTGAACGGCACACCCGCCAGTCCCACCAGCATTGATGTATTGCCCAAGGGCCTGAACATCGGCCTGGTCAACGGCACCGTGGATATTCCAGGGATCGGCAAGGTGCTCGACCTCAAGGTGCTGGCCCGCGCCTTGAAGAGCAAGGGCGGCACCAACGTGCTGTCCACGCCCAACCTGCTGACCCTGGACAACGAAGCGGCGAGCATTTTTGTGGGGCAGACGATTCCGTTTGTCACCGGCAGCTATGTCACCGGCGGCGGGGGCACCAGCAACAACCCGTTCCAGACCGTGCAGCGTGAAGAAGTGGGGCTCAAGTTGAACGTGCGCCCGCAGATTTCCGAGGGCGGCACGGTGAAGCTGGATATCTATCAGGAAGTCAGCAGCGTGGATTCCCGGGCGTCGGTGGCCGCGGGGACGGTGACTAACAAGCGGGCGATTGATACCAGCATTCTGTTGGATGACGGGCAGATCATGGTCCTGGGTGGCTTGCTGCAGGATGGGTACAGCCAGAGCAATGAAGCGGTGCCGTGGCTGTCGAGCATTCCGGGGCTGGGTGCGTTGTTTCGCAATGAGCGGCGGGCGGTGAGCAAGACCAACCTGATGGTGTTCTTGCGGCCTTACATCATCCGTGACAGTGGGTCGGGGCGGGCGATTACGTTGAATCGCTATGACTATATGCGCCGGGCTCAAGGTGGGCTGCAGCCGGAGCATAGTTGGGCGATGCCGGATGTGCAGGCGCCGCAGTTGCCTTCGGTGGAGAAGGCGATTCCGGCAGGGACACGGCCATGAGCCTGTTGTACACAGGATTAAATGTGGGAGGGGGCTTGCCCCCGATGGCGGTGGGTCAGTTAAAAATTTGCCAACTGACACTCCCTCATCGGGGGCAAGCCCCCTCCCACATTTTGACCGCATTTTACTGGGGGAGGCTGGTATGAGCCTTCTGCCCTACGCCTGGGCCAAATCCCAGCGCATCCTTCTGCGGCCCGGCGACGAAGGCATGCTGCTCACCGTCTGCCCTTCAACCCCCGGCTGGTCCATCAGTGAAGTCCAGCGCCAGTTTGGCGAGTCGCCGATTGAGCAGGTACGCGACGACGAACTCGACGGCCTGCTCGCCAGCGCTTATGCCGACACGGGCAGCGCCGCCGCTGTGGTCGGTGCTGCCGAGAACGAGGTGGACCTCGACCGCCTGATGCAGGACATACCCGAAATCACCGATCTGCTCGACACCCAGGACGGTGCGCCGGTGATCCGCATGATCAATGCCTTGCTCACCCAGGCCGCCCGAGATGAGGCGAGTGATATCCACATCGAACCCTACGAAACCCATTCCGTGGTGCGCTATCGCGTCGACGGCACGCTGCGCGATGTGGTGTCGCCGCGCAAAGCGCTGCACGGTGCGTTGGTGTCGCGGATCAAGATCATGGCCCAGCTCGATATCGCCGAAAAACGCCTGCCCCAGGATGGGCGTATCGCCTTGCGGGTGGCCGGGCGGCCGATTGATATTCGGGTGTCGACGGTGCCCACCGGGCATGGCGAGCGGGTGGTGATGCGCCTGCTCGACAAGCAGGCCGGGCGTTTGCAGTTGGAAACCCTGGGCATGCAAGCGCAGTTGCTGGCGCGCCTCGATACGTTGATCCGCCAGCCCCACGGCATCGTGCTGGTCACCGGGCCCACCGGCAGCGGCAAGACCACCAGCCTCTACGCGGCGTTGGCGCGGCTGGATGCGAGCACCAGCAATATCCTCACCGTGGAAGACCCGGTGGAGTACGACTTGCCGGGCATCAGCCAAATCCAGGTCAACGCCAAGATCGACATGACCTTCGGCCTGGCGCTGCGGGCGATCCTGCGCCAGGACCCGGACATCATCATGATCGGCGAAATCCGCGACCTGGAAACCGCGCAGATCGCCGTGCAGGCCTCGCTTACCGGGCACTTGGTGCTGGCCACCTTGCACACCAACGACGCGGTGTCGGCGGTCAATCGCTTGATCGATATGGGGGTCGAGCCGTTCTTGCTGGCGTCGTCATTGCTGGGAGTGTTGGCCCAGCGGTTGGTGCGGCGCCTGTGCCCCCATTGCAAGCAGGAAGACCCGGCCGCGCCGGGCACCTGGCGTCCGGTGGGATGTTCACATTGCAACCAGGTCGGTTACAGCGGCCGCACCGGTATCCATGAGTTGTTTTGCGTAGACGACGATGTGCGCAGCCTGATCCACCAGGGCGCCGGCGAGCAGGATTTGCGCCTCGCCGCGCGCCGGGCCGGGATGTTCAGCATGCGCGAGGACGGTGAGCGCTGGGTACGCAGCGGCGCCACCGCCCCCGAAGAAATCCTGCGCGTGACACGGGACGCCTGATGAATCGCTATCGCTATGAAGCCGCCGACGCCAACGGCAACGTCGAGGCCGGGCACCTGGAGGCCGACAGCCAGAGCGGGGCGTTTGCCGTGCTGCGCAGCCGTGGCCTGACCGCGCTGTTGGTGCAGGTCGAAGGCCATCAGCAAACCACCGCCGGCAGCAGCCTGTTCGCCGCCAAGCTGTCGGACAACGACCTGGCCTGGGCCACGCGGCAACTGGCGAGCTTGCTCGGTGCCAGCCTGCCGCTGGAGGCGGCGCTGAGTGCCACGGTGGAGCAGGCCGAGAAAAAGCACATCGCCCAGACGTTGGCGGCCGTGCGTGGCGACGTGCGCGGCGGCATGCGCCTGGCGGATGCGCTGGCGGCGCGGCCACGGGATTTCCCGTCGATCTACCGCGCGTTGATCGCGGCGGGGGAGGAATCCGGTGACCTCGCCCAGGTGATGGAGCGCCTGGCCGACTACATCGAGGAACGCAACAACCTGCGCGGCAAGATCCTCACTGCATTTATCTACCCCGGTGTGGTGGGTCTGGTGTCCATCGGCATTGTGATTTTTTTGCTGAGTTACGTGGTGCCCCAGGTGGTCAGCGCGTTTTCCCAGGCGCGCCAGGACCTGCCGGGCCTGACCCTGGCGATGCTCAACGCGAGCGACTTTATCCGCGCCTGGGGCTGGCTGTGTTTTGCCGGGATCGTCGGCGGTTTCTGGAGCTGGCGCCTGTACCTGCGCAACCCGGTGGCGCGCTTGAATTGGCACAGCCGCGTGCTGCGCCTGCCGCTGATCGGGCGCTTTGTGCTGGGCCTGAACACTGCGCGGTTTGCCTCGACCCTGGCAATCCTCGGCGGTGCCGGCGTGCCGTTGTTGCGGGCGCTGGAGGCGGCGCGGCAGACCTTGTCCAACGAGCGCCTGAGCCAGTGCGTCAACGATGCCACCGCCAAGGTGCGTGAAGGCGTCAACCTGGCGCCGGCGCTGGCGGTGGAGAAAGTCTTTCCGCCGGTGCTGATCCACCTGATTGCCAGCGGCGAAAAAACCGGCTCGCTGCCGCCGATGCTGGAGCGTGCGGCGCAAACCCTGTCGCGGGATATCGAGCGGCGCGCCATGGGCATGACCGCGTTGCTGGAGCCGCTGATGATCGTGGTCATGGGCGCCGTGGTGCTGGTGATTGTGATGGCGGTGCTGTTGCCGATCATCGAGATCAACCAACTCGTCACCTGACGACACGCTGTAAAAAATGTGGGAGGGGGGCTTTGGTGAAAACATAACCTTAGCAAACGAGGCTCTTGTGGTGAGCGGGCTTGCCACAGAAGCCCCCTCCCACATTGGACCTTTTCTGTTCAGTTGATTTTTGGGGCGGGCCAATATCGCCAGACCCCAACCTCGGGTTCCTCATTCCGTCATATCCACGCCCCTTGTCACAGCCCGCGCCGCCTTGACGAAACCCACGCTGAAACCTCGCTGTCATCTGCCGCCAAATCGCTCAAAACCATGACCAAAACACCCGAGAATCTTTTTAAAATCAAGTGCTTCCTCCCGAGGTTTTTTCCTACATCTGTCATCGGAAACTGCGACTTTCTCTCCATGGTTTTCACCCCCCGGCCACCCCCGCATCACGGCCTTGGGACCGAAGCCATGGCGTCATGCAAGAGCCATCTACCCCAAACGTACAAACACGACGAAAGGAGATTCTTCATGTTTAAGCGCAACGTTCTCGCGGTATCCATGACCCTCGCTGCACTGTGCTCGGCCCAGGCTGCAATGGCTGACATCAACGGCGGCGGCGCAACCCTGCCACAGCCGCTTTACCAGACCTCCGGCGTCCTCACCACTGGCTTCGCCGCCTACATCGGCGTGGGCAGCGGCAACGGCAAGTCGGCGTTCCTGAACAACGACTACACCAAGTTCGTGGCTGGCGTGACCAACAAGAACGTGCACTGGGCAGGCAGCGATTCCAAGCTGACCGCGGCCGAACTGTTGGCTTACAAAACCAACAAGCAACCGACCTGGGGCAAATTGATCCAGGCACCTTCGGTGGCCACTTCGGTTGCCATTCCGTTCAACAAGGCCGGTGCCAACGCGGTTGATCTGAGCGTGAACCAGCTGTGCGGCGTGTTTTCGGGCCGCTTGACCGACTGGAGCCAGATCACGGGTTCGGGTCGCACCGGCGCGATCAAAGTGATCTACCGCAGCGAGTCCAGCGGTACCACCGAGCTGTTCACCCGCTTCCTCAACGCCAAGTGCGCTGAGACGCAACCGTTCGCCGTGACCACCACCTTTTCGTCCAGCTACGGTGCAGGCTTGCCTGCTGGCGCAGTGGCAGCCACCGGCAGCCAAGGCGTAATGACCGCGCTGAACGCGCAAGATGGCGCGATCACCTACATGAGCCCGGACTACGCGGCGACCACCCTGGCCGGTCTGGATGACGCCACCAAAGTGGCCAAGGTTGGCGGTGTTTCGCCTGCGCCTGCCAACGTTTCCACCGCCATCAGCCAGATCCCTGCGCCAACCGAAGCCCGTGCTGATGGTTCGTTCATCGACGCGACCAACCAGGACAACTGGGTACCGGTCTTCGCGGCTACCGCCAGCGGCCCGGCGACTTTCGCTTACCCGTCCAGCGGCTACCCGATCCTGGGCTTCACTAACGTGATCTTCAGCCAGTGCTACGCCGACGCCACCCAGACCACCCAGGTCCGTGCGTTCTTCAACCGCCACTACGGCAACCTGATCAACAACGACACCGCCATCAACAACAACCGCTTCGTGCCGTTGCCAGCCAACTGGAAAAAAGCCGTGCGTGACACCTTCGCCACCGCTTCCAGCGCTCAAGGCATCGGTAACACCAGCGTCTGCAACGCCATCGGTCGTCCGCTGTAACCCAGGCTTTCAACGACCCGCAACACCGATCAGCAACGGCCCGTGCCGTTGCTGATTTTTTTGCGTTAGCAGCCCTTTATGAACTTTGCATGACAGAAGTTCAGTCCCGCCCCTCGCCAACCGCCTAACCCTCATACGTGAGCCTGTCTTGCGCCTGGCGATTACAAAGAAGGAAGATTCCCGATGGTCCGCTGCACACCCACGCTCAAGCTGAATGCCCAGGGCTCGCACGCCCAGACTGTGTTGCGCCTCAAGCCTCTGGCCCAGGTCATTGCCTTGTTGGTGGTGGCGGGCAATGCCCATGCGGCGACGGCGTTCAGCCCGGCCTGGTTCGCGGCCAAGGGGGCGACCCAGGCGACGACGGCGGCGCGGATCAATGCGGGGCAGATGCCGTCGGTACCGACGCTGAACCAGCAGGCGCGGGTCAACCAGCAGTTGGCGCGCTCCATCAGCACGCTCAACACCACGGTCGCGGCCATTGCGGCGCAACAGGCGGCGCAGGCGGCGGGTCGGCAGGCGGCGTTCGGTCAGGTTTCGACGATTCCCGATGGCCTCGGCAAGGGCGGCCTGCAGGTGGATAACAGCCTGACCCAGGGCTGGACCAACGCCAAGGCACCGACCCAGACCCAGGCGGGCGGCAAGACCACGGTGAGCATCGAGCAGACCGCCGACAAGGCGATCCTCAATTGGGAGACCTTCAACGTCGGGCGCAACACCACCGTGGATTTCCAGCAGCAGTCGACCTGGGCGGTGCTCAACCGCGTCAATGATCCTGATTCACGGCCCAGCGAGATCCAGGGCCAGATCAAGGGCGCCGGCACGGTGATGATCATGAACCGTAACGGCGTGGTCTTCAGCGGCACCAGCCAGGTCAATGTGCGCAACCTGGTGGCGGCGGCCGCGACGATCACCGATGACCAGTTCACCCAGCGCGGCCTCTATGTCGACACCAATGGCACACAACCGACGTTCACCGATGCGGCGGGCAAGGTCGAGGTACAGCGCGGTGCATTGATCCAGACCCACAACGCCGCCACCTCCACCGACGCGGGCGGCTATGCCTTGCTGCTCGGCAGCGAAGTGGAAAACGCCGGCACGATCATCACCGCCAAGGGCCAGACCACCCTGGCCGCCGGCGACAGTTTCTACATCCGCAAAGGCGTGGGCACGGCGGGCAACGAGCGTTCCACCACCCGTGGCAATGAAGTCGCCGCCAGCCTGAAAACCGGCAGCACGGCGGGAACAGTGATCAACAACGGCCTGATCATGGCCGCCACCGGCGACGTCACCCTGGCCGGGCACAATGTGCAGCAAAACGGCGTGGCCCTGGCCAGCACCTCGGTGGACACCCGTGGCTCCATTCACTTGCTCAATTCGGCCAGCGACACCACGGGCAGCATCACCCTGGGCGAGGGCAGCACCACTGCGATCCTGCTGGACGCCAGCGGCAGCACCGCCCTCAACAGCCAGAAAGACAACGGCCTGATCAAGCTCGACGGCACACCCGCCAACCTGATCGTTGGGCAGTTCAACCACCTCAGCGCCGTGTCCGACCGCACTGACCAGTCGCGGATCGAGATCGTCAGCGGCGGCACCGTGGACTTCCAGAAAGGCTCGATCACCCTCGCCACCGGCGGCCAGGTGGCGGTCAGCGCGGGCCAGCGCAGCCTGGTGCGCGATGGCGCGATGATCGACGTGTCAGGCGCCGTGGGCGTCAAGGTGTCGATGGAAGCCAATAACATCAAGATCAATGTGCAGGGCAACGAGCAGCGGGATGCGCCGGTCAACCGCGACAATGGGCAACTGATCAACAACGACGTGTGGGTGGACTTGCGCGACCTGGTGTTTGTCCCGGCCGGTACCAATGGCTATGCCACCGACCGTTGGTACACCGCTGGCGGTCTGCTGGAAGTCGGCGGCTACCTTGGCACCCAGGGCCATTCGGTGGGTGAATGGATGGCCCAGGGCGGTACCGTGACGTTTACCGGCAAGGATGTGGTGACCCAGCAGGGCGCGCAGATCAACCTGTCGGGCGGCACCGTGGATGTGCAAGGCGGCTATATCCGGCAAACCTGGCTCAAGGGCCCGGATCGACGTTTGTACGAGTTGTCCAGGGCGCCGGGTGACATCCTTTATTCGGGTATCTACAAGGGCTATGAAGACACCAGCGTTCGCTGGGGCCAGACCGAGTACTACTACAACCCGATGATTGCTCCGCAAGGCCGTAACGAGGCCGGTTATACCGTGGGGCGTGACGCCGGCAAGCTGGTGGTGAGCACCGCCAGCGCGGTGCTGGAAGGCCAGATGATCAGCGCGGTGTTCCAGGGGGATCGCCAGACCCAGGCGCCAAACATCAACCTCGACGGTTACCAGCAATCCCAGAAGGCCATGGCCCAGCTTGCGCAGTTGATCATTGGCCAATACACGCCGATCTACAACAAGACCACCGGCACCTTGCGCTATGCCTTGGGGGCGAACGCCGACGAGGTGTCGCTCGACGGCAACCTGGCAAACATCGCCGATGGCCTGGACCTCGCCACCGCCTTGCCCCAGGAGCGCCAGGGCAAGATCCTGCTCGACAGCGGGCAGCTCAGTGGCAACCCGTTGGGCGCGATCAAGGTCGCGGCCCGGCAGCAGGTGACGGTCAATGGCGCGCTCAGCGTGGCGGATGGGGGCGACATCACCCTGTTCGGGCCGAGGGTTGATATCAACGCGAATCTGACGGCCCTGGGTGGCAGCATCAATGCCGGCAACATCCTCAGCCAGGTCAACCCACTCAAGGCCGGCGCGGTCGAAGACACGACCCTGACCGGGGGTTCGAGTGTGAATGTCGCGGCCGGCGTCAAGCTCGATGCCCGTGGTCGCTGGAACAACCTGCTGCTTGACCCGGCCAACAGCACCGGCGTGGCGTATGTCAATGGCGGCAAGGTCTCGTTGCGCAGCTCGAACAACGTCAACCTGGCGGCGGGCAGTGAGGTGGACGTGTCTTCCGGCGCGACCCTTGGCGTAGACGGCAAGCTCATCGGCGGCAAGGGCGGCAGCGTGACGCTGGGCGCGCTCGGTGCCCTGGGCCTGGATGGCGACGTGCGCGGCTACGGCGTGAACGGCGGCGGCACCCTGGCGTTGCAGGCTCGCAAGGTGCAGATCGGCGACAGTGCGGGTGCGGTGGACAGCGACACGCTGCGACTGGCCGGCGACTTTTTCAATAAGGGGTTCTCGGCCTACGACATCACGGGCAACGAAGGGCTGATCGTCACCGACGGCACCCAAGTGGATGTCAGCGTGCCGACCTATCGCTTGGGTACGCAAGCGTCCACAGTGCCGACCGGCAGCGATGCCGCCACGGCCCTGGAGCAATGGACGCCGCCGCTGTACCAGGAGGACGCCACCAAGGGCGTGCTGACCCAGCGCCGAGGCGCCGGCTTGAGCCTCACCGCCGGCACGGTCTTCGCCGGCGCTGCGCAGATGGCGAGCACAGCCCTGACGGTGGGCCACGGCGCGGTGATCAACGTCGACCCCGGCCAAGCCATCCAGCTGCGCAGCATCGGGCAATTGACCCTGGACGGCACGCTCAATGCCTGGGGCGGCAGCGTCACCTTGGGTGGCTTGACCACTGGCGCGTCGGAGGCAGTGAACGCCAGCGGCCATGACCGCTCGATCTGGATTGGCGAACAGGCATTGATCGACGTGGCGGCGCGGGCGGCCACGGCAGTGGACTTCCGGGGGCGCACCTACGGCGTGGTACGCGACGGCGGCACGATCAACATTGGCGGCACCCTTGACCTGAACACCGGCCTGACCACGGCCAGCGACTTGTTCGTAGTGGTACGTGAGGGTGCGCGCCTGGACGCGTCCGGCACCCAGGCCTTGCTGAATGTTCCAGGGCAGGGCGCGGTGGCGGTCGCCAGCAACGGCGGCAGCATCAGCCTGGCCTCGAACAACGGCCTGTACCTGGACGGCAGCCTGGTCGCCAAAGCCGGTGGTGTTGGCGCGGCAGGCGGTAGTCTCAACCTGGTGCTCGAGAGCCCGTATTACCAGAAAGCCGGGCTCACCGACCGGGTGCTCAAGGTCCGTGACCTGGTCGTGAGCCAGGTGCATCAACCGACTGCGCTGGGCGACAGCCTGGAGTACGGGCATGGCCGCCTGGGCGTGGATCAAGTCACTGCTGGCGGCTTCGATAACCTCGCGCTGCTGAGCAATGGCCTGCTGAGCTTTGACGGCGATGTGAGCCTGGACATGGGCCAGAGCCTGCGCCTTTACAGCCGGGGTTATGGGCTCAGTGAAAACGCGGCAGGCAACTCCCGTATCAACCTCAAGGCGCCGCACCTGTTGCTGGCGGGCTACCTCGCGCCGCCCGAAACCGGCAAGGATCTGTATGTGCGTCCGGTGCCGGTGCTGCCGGCGCCGTCCCAGCGCGCAACCGAGGCGCAGTTCAATGCCGACGGCGACCTGGTGGAAGTGCGCGGCAACGTGATCTTCGGTAACCGCAGCAGTTTGTATAACGCCGACAATAGCCTGGCGAGCCTTGAGCTCCGTGGCTTTGACCACGTCAACCTGACCAGCCAGGGCGATCTGCGCTTTCTGGCCGGCGCCTCCGCAAACGACATCATCACCGGGGTCAGTACCCAGTTGCTGACCCAGGGCGACATGACCCTGCGGGCGGCGCAGGTGTACCCGAGCTCAGACGTCAGTGCCCGAGTGATCGCTGGCTACCTTGGCGAATCAACCACGCTGAATCTGGGCCTGGACTTTGATCCGTTGCGCACATTGACGATTGGCCGCGTCGGCAGCACGGACGCGCCCCTGCCGTATTCGGCATTCGGGCGTCTGCAACTGGGTGCGGCCACCGTCAAGCAAGGCGGCGTGGTGCGCGCGCCCCTGGGCTTGATCGATATCGGCAGCATGGGCAGCAGCCTGGTGCAATTGTTGCCGGGCAGCGTCACCTCGGTGAGCGGCAAGGGGCTGGTATTGCCCTATGGCGGCACGCTGGACGGGCAGGTCTACACCTACAACGGCAAGACCGTGACATTCCTCGGCCAGGGCGGGCTGGCCAATACCAACAGCGACTTGAGCGTCGGCGTCATTCTGGGCGGCCAGTCGGTTGCGGTGCAGCCGGATGCCATCCTGGACCTGTCGGGCGGTGGCGAGCTGCTCGGCGCCGGTTTTGTTTCCGGGCGCGGCGGTTCCACGGATGCGCGTTACAACCCGCTGGTGCAATTTGGCGCCAACGGTGGGTTTGTGCTGCCGGGGCTGTCCACCAACCCGATCTACGCGATTGTGCCGGGCGTGCAACCCGGCGCGGCGCCGGTGGCCGCCGAGGGCGGTGCCGTGGCGCCGCTGGTGGGCCAGCAGGTGACCATTGGCGCGGGTGTGCCGGGGTTGCCGGCGGGCACCTACACCTTGATGCCCTCGACGTACGCCTTGATGCCTGGCGCCTTTCGCGTGGAGATCAATGGCCTGGCCGGGCTCGGCAGCGACGCCGCGACCACCTTGATGCGCAATGGCTCGTGGTCGACGGCCGGGCAGCTGTCGATTGCCCACACCGGGATCCGCAACAGCATCGCCAGCCAGTTGATCCTGACCTCGGCGGACACCCTGCGCCGTTATTCCCAATACAACGAAACCAGTTACGCCCAGTTCGCCAAAGCCGACGCGGCCAGGCTGGGCGTGCCGCGCCCACTGCTGGAAGTCGACGCCAAGACCCTGAAACTGGCATTGCGCCCCGGCCAGGGCGCCGATGCATTCGCCTTCGACGGTATCGGACGTTTTGATGCCGCGACGGGCGGATATGGCGGCACGGTCGCGGTGGTGGACCCGAGTCGCCTGGGTATCGAAGTGGTCGCCGCCGACGCATCGGCGACCGCCGGTTTTTCCGGCATTACCCTTAAAGCCGACACCCTCAATGCCATCGGTGCCTCAAGGCTGATGGTGGGTGGCTTGACTGCGGTGGAGTATGGCCAGTCGGGTAACTTCATCGGCCTGGCATCGGGTGTGAATGCCGCCAATAGCAACGTGACCCTGCGTGCGGGCGCCACGCTGGCCGCGCCCGAAGTGTTCCTGGTGAGCAACACCGGCGCCATCGTGGTCGAGCAGGGTGCTTCGATCAATACCCTGGGGCAGGGCGCCGCCAGCTACGATGCCCGCGACGGTTTTATCTACCAGGTTGCCAATATGCTCGCGGTGTCCAACGGGTTGCTCAACGTGGTCGGTGCCGTCCAGCCCGCAGGCGTGATCAGCGGGGGGATCAACGTGGGCGCCTGCGGCAGTAGCGCATGCCTGGGCCAGACCGGGTTGTATTCCGATGGCAGCATCGTGGCCCTGACCGACAGCAGCTTCCAACTCGGCGACCAGGTGCGCTATGGCACCCGTCACCTCAACCTGGGCGTGAGCACCATCAACCTGGGCAGCGTCGAAGCCCTCGCCGCCGCCGCAGCCGCGAACCGCTTGCCAGCCGGCCTGACCCTCAACCAGACGCTGCTCGACCGCCTGCTGCGCGGCGATACGCAACTGGGCGCACCGGCCCTGGAGACCTTGCAGCTGTCGGCGCGTGACGGTTTTAACTTCTACGGCAGCGCCAGCCTCGACACCTATGACCCGCTGACCGGCAAGTCGCTGCTGAGCAACCTGATGCTGTCCACCCCGGCCATGTATGGCGCCGGCGGTGCCAGCGATGTGGCGACCATTCACACCGCCAACCTGATCTGGCTGGGCGCGACCAACGCCCCCGGCGCGGTGGTGACGGGCGGCGCAGGCACCGGCAGCGGACGCCTGGATATCAATGCCGAACGCATCGAGTTTGGCTACGGCGACTTTGGCCAACCGAGCAACGTGAAAAGCTTCGACCGCCTGGCCCTGGGCTTTGCCAACGTCAACCTCAATGCCAGCGAGCGCATCACCGCCAACCACAAGGGCAGCCTGTCGGTCTACCAGCGCCAGGGCGCCTATGACCCGGTCAGCGGCTTCCAGTACAGCGGCGGCAACCTGACCATCCGCACCCCGCTGATGACCGGTGAGGCCGGTTCGGTGAACACGATCAAGGCCGGCGGTGCGATCGATATCGGCGCTTCGGCAGGCCCCCGTGGCAGCGCCAGCGGCCAGGGCGCGACGCTGTCCCTGCAAGGCGACAGCATCCGTGTGGCCACTGCGGTGGTGTTGCCCAGCGGCAAAGTCAGCCTCAGTGCGCGGGGCGATGTGCTGTTGACCGATGACGCGCTGATCGATGTGGCCGGTCGTGGGATCACCTTCAACGACGTGACCCAATACGGTTGGGGCGGCGACGTGCTGCTCGACAGCCGCAGCGGCAATATCCTGCAGGCGGCGGGCGCGACCATCGACCTGTCCGCCAAGCACAACCAGGCCGGCAAGTTGCGTGCGGTGGCGACGGATGCGGCAGGCGGCATCGTCGATTTGCAAGGCAAGATCCTCGGCAGCAGCAGTGGTTATTACAACGCCGGTGGCACCTCGTTGCCGCAGCCGGCCGGTACCGTGGAGATCCAGGCCCAGCGCCTGGGCAGCAGCGGCGCTCTGGACCAGCAGTTTGCCGACCTCAACCAGCGCCTGAATCAGGGCGCGGTGTTCGGCGCGCGCAGCTTCCAGCTCAAGCAGGGCGACCTGACCATCGGCAACGGGCTCAAGGCCGGGACTGTCAGCGTGTCCGTGGACAATGGCAGCCTGCGCGTGACCGGGCTGGTGGACGCCAGCGGTGAACGCGTCGGCAGCATCACCCTGGCCGGCAAAAACGGCCTGACCCTGGACAGCACCGCAGTGCTCGACGCCCACGGCAGCAAGCTGCGGGTGGACAGCTACGGCAAGATCATCGACTCGCCGAACCGCGCCATGGTGGTGCTGGGCTCCGGCAGCGGCCAACTGACCCTCGCCGATGGCGTGCGCATCGACCTGCGCCACGGCACCGGCGCGGCTGTCGGCAATGACGGACGCAATCGCGGCACTCTGGAACTGAACGCACCCCGGTTGGGGGGCAATGACGTGGCAATCGACGCCAGCGGACGCTTGACCATTCAGGGCGCGCGCTCGATCACCCTCAACGGCATGGCGAGCTACGACGATGCACCGCAGAAAAACGATCCGACCGCCAGTGGCAGGCCGTATCAGCAGATCACCCAGGATTATCTGAATGATAAGCACCAGCTGGCCGTTGATTTCATCGATGCCGCCTTGCTCAACACACAGCTGACGCAGAACGAGCTCGCCGGCCTGAACAACGCCACCTACGCCGACGCCTTCCACCTGCGCCCCGGCGTGGAAATCGTCAGCAAGACCCCTGACGGCGACCTGGTGGTGCAGGGCGACCTGGACTTGTCCGGTTATCGCTATGCCAGCCTCAATCCCAATAGCCAGAAGGACAACAATGTCTACGGCTCCGGTGAGTCCGGCAGCCTGACCCTGCGCGCCGGCGGTGACCTGAATATCTACGGCAGCATCAACGATGGCTTCGCCAAACCGCCGCTGTCCGAAGATGACAAGGGCTGGGTGCTGCTACCCGGTGTGGACTTCAGCGGCGGCACCATCGTGGTGCCGGGCAATGGTGTGACCCTGGCGGACGGCACGGCTTTCCCGGCGGGCAGTACGCTGAACTACGACCTGCCGATCAAGGGCCTGACGGTCGCCGCCGGCACCCGTTTGCCGGTGGCCGCGACATTGGGCCAGGACGTGGTGCTGCCGGCGGGCAGTGTATTGGCGGCCGACATACGCGATGCCGGGGGCAATCTGTTGTTCGCCGCCGGTACGTTGCTCGGTGAGGCGCAGACCCTGGTGGCGGGCACCCAACTGGGCGCCGGGACACTGTTGACCCAAGGCATCCGCCTGCAAGACATGACCTGGCCCAAAGGCGTGCCGCTGCCGACGGTGCACGGTGCGAACCTGGCCAACAACACTGTGCAACTGAGTGGCAGCAAGGACTTGCCGAAGGGCGCGCTGATCCCCGCCGGCACCGATGTGAAGTTGCCCAACGGGGCGGCCTCGGTGCAGTTGCGGGTCGGCGTGTCCGGCGACGCCGGCCAGGTGTGGGCCATCTCGCCGATGCTGGCCGAAGGCACCCAGTCGTGGTCGTTGCGCCTGGTGGCCGGTGCCGACACCGAGGCGGCGGACAGCCGTTTGCTGCAAGCCCACCCGCGCAGCGGTGATATTCACTTGGCGGACAATCACTACGGCATGTATGCCAAGGAATTGCCGAGCAAGGGCGTCCAGACCTGGACCGCCGCAGCGGTGGCGGTGCTGAGCGAGGCCGGGTTGGACATCAAAGAGGGCGACCCTATCGACCAGCAATTGCTCAATGACTTGAGCCTGGGGTCGATTGAAGATTTCTGTGCCGGTGCGCCGGAGTATTGCGCGATCAAAGTCACCTACGTGTGGACGCAGCAAGCGGCCGATGATCTGTTGAACCAGTCCGGCGTGATCATTCCCGTGGGGGCGGTGATCACCAATGAGTTCCTCGCCAGCCTGCAATTGCCGACGGTGGAGGAGGTGTGCGCCATTGCTCCCGAATATTGTGCGGCCCAGAGCAAGACCGAATATGCGGCGACGCCTTCGAGTACCCGCTTCAGTGTGATCCGCACCGGCAGCGGCGACCTGGAACTGTTGAGCGCGGGCAGCTTGAGCATGGATTCGCTGTACGGCGTGTATACCGCGGGCACGTCATCGACTGGCACGTTCGCCGGCGACCCTTACAACCTGCCCAAGGCGCAGCCGTCCGGCAGCGTGCTGAACGACCCAGGCAGCTACTTTGAACAGTTCGTCAACGGCTCACCCACCAGTCTCTACCGGGCCTGGTACCCGCAAGCGGGGGGCAATGTGACCCTGAATGTCGGCGGTGACCTGACCGGCAATATCACCAGCACCACCGCCAGCCGGACGCGCCCCAACCCTCAGGATGCCGGGGTGGACTCGGCGGCGGTCGGCAACTGGCTGTGGCGCCAGGGCAGTGGTGATGTCGCTACGGGCGGGCAGGCTCAAGCTACCGCGTGGTGGATCAATTTTGGCAGCTACACCGCCACCACTGCAGCAGACAAAATGCTCGGTTTCACCGGCTTCGGCACCCTCGGCGGCGGCAATCTGGACGTGAACGTGGGCGGCAACGCCGGGGTGCTGGATACCTTGGGTTACGACCTCAATGGCTCCGGAGCCAACCCCCATAGCCAGGGCCTGGTCCTGGCCGTCGGCAGCACGGGCCGGATTGCCAGCGATGGCAGCCAGCAGTTGACCGGCGGCGGCGATTTACGCGTACGCATCGGTGGTGCGCTGAACCCGGCCAGCGTGGCCGCGACGGCGGATCATCGCGATGGTGTGCTGGTCAACCTGCGCGGTGATGTGCAGTTGCGCAGCCTCAGTGTGGGCAGCGTCGACTTGCTGTACGGCAGCATCGCCCCCACCCAAAGCCCTGGCGAAACCCGCGCGTTCGACCCTCAGGTTGCCACGCGAAGCGTTGCCCGTGGCGGCATGACCCTGGTGCCCGGTGATGCCACCTTCAACCTGCAGACCCTGGGAGACCTGGTGGTGCAGAACGTCGAAGACCCGGGCCGCGTTCAGCTTTCGCACGTATCACCCTTTGCGCAAGGCGCGAACCCCGGCAGCGGTTCAAGCTGGTTTACGCTGTGGACCCAAGACACGGCGATTGATCTGTTTTCACTGGGCGGCAACCTCACACCGTTCAGCCGCTCCGAGGCGACGGCCGACCTGGCGGTGGTCTACCCGTCCATCCTCAGGGCGACCGCAGCGGGCGGCAGCCTGTATTACGGTAAAGCCGCGCAGGCGCAGACCAACGGTGACAACACCTACAGCTACCCCTTGCTGCTGGCGCCTGGCGAGAACGGCCAGTTGCAGTTCCTCGCCCAGGACTCGATCTACGCCGGCGGCATGCCCGTCAGCCAGTCCGGCACGGCGAACAGCGCGATGGCGACGCCGTGGAATCCTGCGTATCAAGGCCGGGTTGGCAACGCGGTGGTCGCCAGTAACCTGTCGATCACGGGTAACGCGAGCAACCTGGCGTTGTTCGCATTCGGCGCCGGCACCACGGCGGCTTCATCCTCAGGCAGTGCTGAACCCGCACGGTTTTACGCGATGGACGGCGACCTGATCGGGGTAAGCAGCGGTCGGATCATCACCTTCCAGAAGAGCGCCGGGGCAGTGCATGAAGGTGAGACCTGGTATGAAGGCAATGGCGCGGTACTGATGATGGCCGGACGGGATATCGTCAGCAGTGGCCGTACCTTTGGCACCGATGGTTTTGCTGTGGCGGCGCCAAGTGACAATCTGTTCATTCACCAAAACACCAACGACATCTCCATCGTGTCTGCGGGTCGCGACATTCTCTACAGCAACTTCCAAGTGGCCGGCCCTGGCCTGCTGGAAGTGTCGGCCGGGCGCAATATCCTGCTGACAGGCACGGGCGGCGAGCACAGTGTGACCAGCCTCGGTGCAGTGCTGCCGGGCGACAACCGCCCTGGCGCGAGCATCGTCATGCAGGCGGGTGTCGGCGCCAACGGGCCGGATTACCAGCGGTTCGTAGAGAACTACCTGAACCCGCTCAACCAGGCACAAGCGGGCGAGTCCTTGCTGGGCGGCAAGGTGGCCAAGACCTACGAGGACGAACTGGCCACCTGGCTGGCCGAGCGCTTCGGCTTTGCCGGCGACAGCGCGCAGGCCCGTGCTTACTACGCCGCATTGCCCGCCGAGCAACAACGGGTGTTTGCCCGTGACGTGTATTTTGCCGAACTCAAGGCCGCCGGCCGTGAGTACAACCAGGACGGCGGCGTGCGCGAGGGTAGTTACCTGCGTGGCCGTGCGGCGATTGCGGCGTTGTTCCCGGCCAAGGACGTGGCCGGCAACCCGATCACTTACCAGGGCGACATCACCCTGTTCAACGGCTCGGGCGTGCACACCAATGCCGGCGGCTCGATCCAGATGCTCACCCCCGGCGGCGGCCAGACCTTCGGCATCGAAGGCGCGGCGCCACCGGCCACGGCGGGTGTGATCACCCAGGGTGCCGGTGACATTCAGCTGTATTCCATGGGCAGCATCCTGCTGGGGCAGAGCCGCATCATGACCACCTTTGGTGGCTCGATCATGGGCTGGACCGCCGAGGGTGACATCAACGCCGGTCGTGGCTCCAAGACCACCGTGGTGTATACGCCACCCAAGCGCGTCTATGACAACTGGGGCAACGTGGGCCTGTCACCGTCGGTGCCGAGTACCGGCGCGGGGATCGCCACGCTGAACCCGATCCCGGAAGTGCCGGCAGGGGACATCGACCTGATCGCGCCGTTGGGCACCATCGACGCGGGCGAGGCGGGGATACGGGTGTCGGGTAACGTCAACATCGCCGCGTTGCGGGTGGTGAACGCGGCGAATATCCAGACCCAGGGCAAGTCGTCCGGGGTGCCGGTGACGGCCTCCGTCAACACCGGGGCCATGAGCTCGGCCAGTGCTGCGGGTGCGGCGGCGTCCCAGGCGGCAGAAGACGCGGCGCGCAGTCAGCAGGCGGCGGCGAAGCAGGGCAGGGCTTCGATTGTGACGGTGGAGGTGCTGAGTTTTGGTTCGGAGCCTGTGCAGCGGGGGCCTGAAGACGGGCAGAAAACGTCGGGGTATAACCCCAACAGCCCGGTGCAGGTGTTGGGTGCCGGGCCGCTGAGTGAACAGGCGCGGGCGCGGTTGACGGATGAGGAGCGCAAGCAGATTAGTTTGTAGATCAAGGACCTCTCGTTGGACTTTGGGGCGATCTTTGATCGCCCCGTTTTTTTTTCGATGTTCAAATGTGGGAGGGGGCTTGCCCCCGATGGCAGTGGGTCAGGCAAAGATGTATTAGCTGGCACTCCCTCATCGGGGCATAGGTATCGACACAACTTCCAGTGGATGCTGAATCTATGGCAAATGGGCTGTTGTGGTGAGCGGGCTTGTCCCGCGCTGGGCTGCGAAGCAGCCCCAATAACAAACACCGCGTAGCATCAGCAAGAACCCGATCACCTGGTTTTAGGGCGGCTTCGCCACCCAGCGCGGGACAAGCCCGCTCACCACAGTGTTATGTGTAAGCCTTTGAGAGTTGTGTAGATACCCATGCTCATCGGGGGCAAGCCCCCTCCCACATTGGGTCTCCAAACATCAGAAAAATGAAGCTTTCATGACAAAAGTTCGGTAGCCCAAGCCCATCCCCGTCTCTCCTGTGTAACGCGCTCAAGAACACCGCGCAGGTGTTTTCAAAGCCGCCAGCAGGACGCCAGGAGTGGGGCAATGGGATCTATGGAACGTTATTCAAAAGTCGGCATGCAGGAGCTCGACCAGCGCCTGTCAAAGATCGTCGAAGCCGCGCGCAAGAAGCCGGTGTCGGTCTATCGCTACGGCGCACCCTGGGTGTGGATCGTCTCCCAGGACGATTGGCAGGGCGCGTTGAAGGAAGTCTCCAGCTATATCCCCGCCGGCCATTCCCTGGTGTTGCTGCGTCCGCAGATCGACGACGTCCTCGACCAGCACCGCGACTGGCTGGTGGCCGAGCCTTCGATGTTGATCGCGCCGCAGACCGTACTGCAGATCCTGCTGCTGCAACTGCTGTACTCGGTACCCAGCGAGCAGCAACTGCATGAACAGCTGAACTACAACCTGCTGTTCCGCTGGTTCGTCGGCCTGGACCTGAACCAGAAGGTCTGGAGCATCCATGTGCTCACCCGCGACATCGCCACGCTGCTCAACAACCCGCGGGCGGTGCAGCTCATCCAGAAAATCATCGGTGACGTGTTTTGTGGCGCCTTGCTGCACATGCCGGAGTTCTCGCTGAACTTCGCCTTGCTGCACACCTGGCTGGCCCGGCACGGCAACACTTCGATCGCCAGCAATTGAGCCGGCCGGGCGCCGTGCCGGTGGCAGCGGCGATAACCATTAGAACGTCAGGGGGCGGTGTGGAGCATCTGTTCAAATCAACGCTGGTGCTGTGCTGCTTGACGCTGGGGGCCATGGTCCACCCCGCGTTGGCGGAGGACGCAGCACCGGCACGCAAAGTGGACGTCAACGAGTACTTCGTGCGCGGCAATACCGTGCTCGATGCGGCCACTATCGAGGAGGCGGTGTACCCGTTCCTGGGCCCGCAAAAGACCCTCGACGATATCGAAGGCGCCCGTGAGGCGCTGCAGAAGATCTACCAGGCACGCGGTTACCAGTCGGTGTTTGTGGAACTGCCGGAGCAGAAGGTCGATGACGGCATCGTCTACCTGCAAGTCAGCGAAACCAAGGTCGGCCGGGTGCGGGTGGTGGGTGCCAAGCACTACTCGCCGGTGGAAATCCGCGAGCAAGTGCCGGGCCTGGAGGAGGGCGCGGTGCCGGACTTTGCCAGCGTGCAAACCCAGTTGGCCGGGCTCAACCGCAGTGCCGGGCGCCAGGTTACGCCGCTGGTACGCGAAGGCCAGCGCCCCGGCACCATGGATGTGGATTTGCAGGTGGAAGACCAGAACCCCTGGCACGCCAGTATCGGCCTGAACAACGACTACAGCGCCGACACCGAGAAGCTGCGCTCGGTCGCGACCCTGGGCTATGACAACCTGTGGCAACTGGGCCACAGCATTTCCCTGACGTACTTCACCGCGCCCCAGGACACCGACAACGCCAAGGTCTGGTCGGGCTCGTACAGCGCGCCGCTGGATGAGCGCTGGACCTTGCAGTTTTCCGGTTACCAGTCCGACAGCAACATCGCCACGATCGGTGGCAGCAACGTGCTCGGCAAGGGCCATTCCTATGGGGTGTCGGCGATCTACAACCTGCCAGCCGCCGGCAATTGGGCCAATTCCTTCTCGTTTGGTATCGACTTCAAAGACTTCGACGAGCAGATGAAATTCGGTTCCAGCAGCGACCAGGTGCCGCTCAAGTACGCGCCGTTCACCCTGGGCTACAACGGCTATCGCTACACCGAGCAATCCCAGTTGGGCCTGGGCTTGAACCTGGTGGTGGGCACCCGCGCCTTCTTTGGCTACGGCAGCGACGCCGAAGAATTCGACTACAAACGCTACAAGGCCAGCGCCAGTTTCGCCGTGCTCAAGGGCGACCTGAATTACAGCTACACCTTCGCCAACGACTGGCAGTCGGCGTCCAAGGCCGGTTTCCAATTGGCCTCGGGGCCGCTGGTGTCCAACGAGCAGTACTCGGCCGGCGGCGCCACTTCGGTGCGCGGCTACCTGGCGGCGGAGCGCACCGGGGACGAGGGCTTGCTGCTGTCCCAGGAGCTGCGCACGCCGTCCCTGGCCAAGTTCCTCGGCAGTTATGTGCAGGAGTGGCGCTTCTATGCGTTCGCCGAAGGTGCGCGCCTGCGCCTGCACGACCCGCTGCCCGAGCAAGAAGACGAATACAGCCTGGCCAGTGTCGGCCTGGGCACCCGCGCCAGTTTGAGCAAATGGTTGTCCGGCAGCCTGGATTGGGGCTACCCGCTGCTCGATGGACCGAACACCCAGAAACAGGATTCGCGACTGCACTTCAGTGTGCAGGCGACGTTCTGACTTTTTCTTCCGGAGACTTCACCCATGCAACGCCTATTTCTGAGCCTGTTGATCTGCCTGGGCTTCGCGCTCCCGGCCACCGCCCACGCCTGGTGGCAGGACGATTGGCACTACCGCAAACAGATTTCGGTAGACACCACCGCCCAAGGCGCCGCGATCAACCAGGCCTTGGGTCGCACCGCGCTGCTGGTGCGCCTGCACACCGGCAATTTCACCTTTGACGGGGTCAAGGACGACGGCAGCGATCTGCGCTTTGTGAGTGCCGATGACAAGACCGTGTTCAATCACCAGATCGAGAGCTTTGATCCGTTGATGGGCATGGCGCTGATCTGGGTCGATGTGCCCAAGGTCGAAGGTGGCCAACGCCAGGATTTGTGGATGTACTACGGTAACCAGAAGGCCCCGGCCACTGCTAACGGCCAGCTGGCATTTGACCCCAATTACACCGCGCTCTATCACTTTGACGGCGCCAATGCGACGCCGCCACGGGACACCACCGCCTACGCCAATACCGCGTTGAACGCCACTGGTGCGAGCATCGACGGCGTGATCGGTCGCGCCTTGCAGTTCGGCGGCCAGCCGCTGATGTTGCCGGCCAGCCCGTCGCTGCAACATGCCGCAGGTGGTGCGTTTACCTTCAGTGCCTGGTTGCGCCTGGATCAGGCCAGTGGCGAGCAAATCGTCCTGGCCCGCCGCGACGGCGCCCACAGCCTGTTGTTGGGCTTGAATCAGGGTATGCCGTTTGTGGACATCGACGGCCAGCGCGCCGTCTCGACCCAGCCGCTGAACCCCGGCCAATGGCAGCACCTGGCGTTCACCGCCGAGGGTGAAAAAGTCGCGCTGTATGTGAACGGCCGCGAAACCGCCAGCCTTGCCGTGGCCATGCCGGCGTTCAACACGTCGTTGGCGGTGGGCGCCGACCTGCCGGAAGCGGGCAGCACGCACTTGCCGTTCGCCGGGGCCATGGATGAGCTGCGCCTGTCCAAAGTGGCGCGCCCGGCTGCGCTGTTGCTGGCCGATGCCAGTGCCCAGGGCGCCGAGTCGAAACTGGTGGCTTACGGAGTGGATGAAGAACAGTCCGGCATGGGCTTTGGCAGCCTGGGCTTTTTGCTCAACGCCGTGCCGGTGGATGCCTGGGTGATCATCCTGGTGCTGGTGGCGATGATGTTCCAGTCGTGGGTCATCATGCTGCGCAAGAACCGCCAGGTCAGCCGCGTGAGCAGTGCCAACGAGGTGTTTCGCGAGCACTTCGCGCAGATCGGCACACGCTTGGAGATGTACGCCGACGACGCGCCACTGGGTGAGCGCCTGACCCATTCCTCGCTGTGGCGCCTGTACCTGGTGGCGGTCAAGGAGATCCGCACGCGCCGCGCCCAGGGCGCCGATACCTCGTCGGTGTCGGCGGCGACCATCGAAGCGATCCGCTGCTCCATGGATGGCGTGCGCACCCGCGAGAACCAGGCACTCAGTTCCAAACTCTCGACCCTCTCCAACGCCATTGCCGGCGGCCCGTACATCGGCCTGCTCGGCACGGTGCTGGGGATCATGGTGGTGTTCCTCGGCACGGCCATGGCCGGTGACGTCAACATCAACGCGATTGCCCCCGGCATGGCGGCCGCCTTGCTGGCCACGGCCATGGGCCTGTTCGTCGCGATCCCGGCGCTGTTTGGCTACAACCGCCTGATCACGCGCAACAAGGAAGTCAGCGCCGACATGCGCGTGTTTGTCGACGAGTTCATCACCCGCCTGGCGGAGATGCACGGCGAGAGCCAGCACAGTGAAACCGCGCACCGCCGCGAGCATCACGCGTCGGTTCCGGCCTGAGGAGAATTGCCATGGCTTCCGTAAATACCTCCCACGACGATGACGATGATGCGGCCGTCGACAGTATCAACATCACGCCGCTGGTGGACGTGCTGATGGTGGTGCTGGTGATGTTCATCCTCACCGCTACGGCCCAGGTCTCGGGCATCCAGATCCATCTGCCCAAGGCCAGTGCGTCGGTGTCGTTGTCGGAGGCCAAGACCAAGGCCATCTCCGTCAACGACGGCGGCCAGGTGTTCCTCGATGCCTACCCGGTGACCCTCGGCGAATTGGAAGAACGCCTGCGCATCGAGAAAGCGCTGAACCCGGATTTCCCGGTGATCGTGCGCGGCGACGCCATGGTGCAGTACCAGAAGGTGATCGAGGTGCTCGACTTGCTGCGCCGGCTGGAGCTGTCCCAGGTCGGGCTGGTCACCGGCAAACCGAGCCAGGGCTGAGTCATGACCGCACAGATCCCGATCTCGTCGTTGCCGGTCAAGAAAACGCCACCGCTGCGCCCGCTGAAGTGGGGCGCTGGCCTGCTGCTGGCGGCCGTGGCGGCCTGGTTTTTATGGCAGTGGGCCAATGACATGAGTGGCGTACGCCGTGAAGCGCCGAAGGTGCCGACGATTATTCCGTTGCCGCCACCGCCGCCACCGCCCCCGGAAAAGCCCAAGGAACCCGAGCCTCAGGTGGAAGAGAAAGTACCGGAACCGGTGCCCACTCCCGAGCCGGAAGAGGTCAAGCCAGCCGAAGAAGCACCACCGTCACCGGCCGATGATTTGGCCAACCCGATGCAGATCGATGGCGATGCCCAGTCGGGCAACGACGGTTTCAACATCGGTGCAGGCAAGGGCGGCGGCATGGCCGGTTCCGGCGGCGGTGGCCTTGGCGCGGGTACTTACAAGCAGTACCTGGCCGGGGTGTTTCAACGCTTGCTGCGCGAAGACCCGGAGTTACGCAAAAAGGCTTACACGGTGCAGGCGGACTTGTGGCTGAACGCCGAAGGCGAGGTCACCCGTGCGCAGTTGGCCAAGTCCAGCGGGGATGCGGACACCGACGCTCAGGTCCTGGCCGCCTTGCGTGCGCCCCATGCCACACAACGGGTGCCGGCCTCGGTGACGATGCCGGTACGCCTGTCCCTTAAGGGCCGACGCCCGGATTGAACGAATTCTTTTTCAACGGTTTTTTACAGGAGTTGCGTACACATGATTTCCCCCGTGAATCGACTGACCCTGGCGGTTGGCATGGTCATCGCGACCCTGGTCGGCCAGGCGGCGGCAGCCCCGGTTGCCCCTTCGGAAAACGTCACCATCAACCTGATCCGCCTGCTGGTGCAGCAGGGCGTGCTGACCCAGGACACCGCCAACGGCTTGATTGCCCAGGCCGAAAAGGAAGCCTTGCAGGCACGCCAGGCCAATGCGGCGCCGGTGGTTGCCAGCGGCCCGGCCGCAGCGCCGGGCGATGTGCGCGTGCAGTACGTGCCGCAAGCGGTACGTGACCAGATCCGCGATCAGGTGAAGGCTGAAGTCATGGCCACCGCCAAGCAGGAAAACTGGGCGCAACCCAACACCTTCCCGGACTGGGTGTCACGGGTGAGTTTTGATGGCGATATCCGTCTGCGCGACGAGTCGCGGTACTTTTCGGGAAAGAACGACGACACCATCACCGACTACGCCAAGCTCAACGATTCGGGCCCGTATGACGTCAACCCCGGCACCAATACGCGGTTCCCGCCGTTGCTCAACACCCGCGAGGACCGCGAAAACCTGTTCCGCCTGCGCGCCCGCCTGGGCATGAAAGCGGTGATTTCGCCGGAATGGACCGCCGGTATTCGCCTGGGTACCGGTTCGGACAACAACCCGGTGTCCACCACCCAGACCCTGGGCGGTGGGTTCGGCAAGAAAGACATCTGGCTCGACCAGGGTTACCTGAGCTGGAAAGCCTCTGACGCGGTGACACTGACCGGCGGGCGCATCGGCAACCCGTTTTATTCCACCGACATGATGTATTCCAACGACCTCAACTTCGATGGCGTGGCGGCGATTTTCAATCACAGCCTCAACAGCGAGTGGGGCCTGTTCGGCACCCTTGGCGCGTTCCCGGTCGAGTACACCTCCGACACTGCCAGCAGCAACGGTGTGGACAAGCAAGACAGCGACACCAAATGGTTGTTTGGCGGGCAGATTGGTGCGGACTGGAAGATCAACCGCAGCAACAAACTCAAGCTTGCCGCTGCCTACTACCAGTTCCAGGACATCGAAGGCGAGCGTTCCAGCCCTTGCGAACCGTGGAAAGGTCAGCCCGGCTGCGACACAGACGGCTCGCGCGTGGCCTTCATGCAAAAGGGCAACAGCGTGTTCAACCTGCGCAACATTACGCCCAACCCGGCCACCCCAGGCCTCACGCCGGAGCCGCAATACGTCGGCCTGGCCTCCAAATTCAACGTGCTGGACCTCAACGCCGTCTGGGACAGCGAGTTGCCCAGTGACTTGAAGCTGCGCAGCCAGGGCAACTTCATTCACAACCTGGCCTACGACAAGGGCGAAATGCTCAAGCGCAGCGAAGGCCAGATCGTCAACAACCTCAACAGCGACGGCCAGTTTGAAAGTGGCGGCAATGCCTTGATGGTCTCGTTCACCCTGGGCAGCGCGCTGGAGATGCGCAAGCGTGGCGACTGGAACGTGCTGGCCGGCTACAAGTACATCCAGCCTGACGCCTTGCCTGACGGCTTCAATGACTCCTCGTTTCACCTGGGCGGCACCAACGCCAAGGGTTACTTCATTGGCGCCAACTACGGCATCGAAAAGAACATCTACGCCAGCGCACGTTGGTTGAGCGCGTCCGAGGTGTATGGCCAGCCGTTTGAAGTGGATGTGATGCAACTGGAACTCAACACGCGCTTTTGATGCGCACGGAGATGCCACATGAACACGCGAATCTGCGGGCTGCTGTTGTTGTTTGTCGCCAGCGGCGCTTGCGCCGAAGGCATGGAGGAGCGCCTGCGTACCCAACTGCGCAGCACCACCCAGCAATTGCAGGCGTTGCAAAGCGAACAGGCCCAGGCCAGTGCCGCACGCATCGCTGCTGAAACCCAGGCCAGGCAGGCCCAGGCACAGATCAAGCAATTGACCGCCGAGCTGGAAAAGGCCCGTGGCGTGGCCGAGCAACTGGCCGGCCAGCAACAAAACCTGCACAGCCAGGCGCAAGCCCAGGTGAATGCGAGCAACGAGCAGATCGGCAAGTTCAAGAAGGCCTATGACGAGTTGCTGGTGCTGGCCAAGGGCAAGGAGGCCGAGCGCGCCCGTTTGCAGGCGCAATTGGGCGAGCGTGACACACAAGTGCAGCAATGTTCAGTCAAGAATCAACAGATGTACGGCGTGGCCCAGCAGTTGCTCACCGCCTACGAAAAAATCGATGTGGCCCAGGTGATGAGTATCCGCCAGCCCTTCGCCAGCAGCACGCGGGTCAAGTTCGAAGAACTGGCCCAGGGTTTTGGCGACGATTTGTACAAGAGCCGTTTTGATGCGCCCCAGGCGGGCGTCACCCACTGATCGACAAGGAAGAACAGACCATGAGCGAATTGATCACCAGCGTTAGCGTCCAGAGCCTCACCGAGCTGTTGCAGGAAGCCGGTTACCGGGTCAACCAGAGCGAGCAAAATGGCATCGTGCAGTTGCTCAGCGCCAGCCAGGGCATCGGTTTTGCCGTGCGCTTCGGCAACCCGACGGCCGAACAGGGCAGCTATGTGGACTTCACGTACAGCTGCGCGTTGCGGGTCCAGGGCGAGTTGCCTGAAGGCCTGGCCCAGGTGTGGAACGCCTCGCGCCGCTTTGCGCGGTTGTCGGTGCAGGGTGAATTCCTGTTGATGGAAATGGACGTGGTGGTGGCCGGCGTCGGCGCCACGCACCTGCGCAGTCAGTTGGAACTGTGGGACCGTCTGTTGCAGGAATTCATTGTTTATCTGCGTGAGTACAGCCAGCACGCGGCGCAGTTGCAGGCCGCAGCGGTTGGGGAAGAGGCGCCTGTCCTGTGAAAAAGCCGACACTGATGGTCGGCGCGGGTGCGCTGGCCGTGCTGGTGGTGGCTGTGGCGTTGAGCCTGCGACCCGGTAGCGACCCGGTGGCGGCGCAACAACCGGCGCCGGTGATCAACCCGGCGTCAACCGGGCCGGCGGTGGCGCGCCTGGGTAACCAGCAGATCGACCTGGCGGAACTGAAAAACGTGCTCGCCAGCCTGCCGGCCGAATCCCGTGAGCAATTGCGCGGCAATCGCGGCGCCCTGGAAACCTGGATTCGCTCGCGCCTGGCGCAAAAAGCCGTGCTCGAACAGGCCGACGCCCAGGGCTGGCGCCAGCGCCCGGAGGTGGAGCAACAGACCCGTGCCGCCACCGAGCAAATCGTGTTTCGCGACTACATGCTGTCGGTCAGCCAAGTCCCGGCCGATTACCCCAACGCTGCCGAGTTGCAACAGGCCTACGACAGCGGCAAGGCGCAATGGGTGACGCCGCCGTTGTACCGGGTGAGCCAGATTTTCCTCGCGGTAACCGAGCCGCAAGCCCTCGACGCCGTGCGCCGTCAGGCCCAGGAGTTGAGCCGCAAGGCCCAGGCCGCACCGGGAGATTTCGCAGCCTTGGCCACGCAGTTTTCCCAGGACCCGGACAGCGCCGCGCGCGGAGGTGATTCGGGGATGCAGCCGTTGCAGCAACTGGTGCCGCAAGTGCGCGAGACGGTGTTGCGACTCAAGGTCGGTGCAGTGTCGGACGTGGTGCAGAGCCCGGCGGGGTTCCATGTGCTCAAGTTGATCGGTCAACAACCGGCGCGTACGGCAACCCTTGATGAATTGCGTGAACGCTTGACCCAGGCCTTGCGTGCCCAGCGTCAGGAGCAGATCGCCAAGGCCTACCTGGAGGGCATGCTCAACACCGCGACCTTGAGCATCGACGGTACCGAGCTGAACAAAGTGTTGGAGTAACGCGCGTCAACCCGCATTGGATGCATAGACCAACAAGACAGGGAGTCTCCTATGGCATTACTGGAACCGTCCAACCTTCAGGGCCCTGCCGCCTATCGCGCAGTGGCCGAGCCGCGTAGCCATTGGCTGGCCCTGGCCCATGAAATCGACCCGCAGGTGGCGCGCTACTTCCTGGTAAGTGCGCGCTGCGGCTGCTTCATGCAGGCCGCGCGCAGCCTGAATATCAAGGCGACGCTGCTGCGCAAGCGCCTGGCGCAGCTGGAAGCACACCTGTGCCATTCGTTGTTCAGCTATCAGGGCAACGGCCTGGTGCTGAGTCGCGACGGCCAGCAATTACAAGCGCAACTGATCGCCCTGGCCCATGAGCGGCGCCTGCCGGTGGTGGAACAGCCGCTGATCCGCGTGGCGGTGGCCGAGCCGATCCTGCATGACATCCTCGGCCGCGATCTGATCGCCTTGCTGCGCCGCAACGCCAGCGTGCGCCTGGAAATCATCTCCATCGACAGCCAATTGTCCCTGCAAGCGGTGGACGTGGATGTGGTGGTGTGGCTGGCGGACAGCGACAGCCCGGTGCCCGGCCCGGGCTTTGTCACCGAACCGCCAAGGGCCCTGGCGCGCCTGCACTATTTGCCGCACATCGCCAAGCGCTACTCGCGGCTGACCACACGCCCGGACAGCGTGGAAGACCTGGCTGACTACATGCTGGTGCAATGGCAACCCGACGCCCAGGTTGACGTCTTGCAGCCATGGAACCAGGTGGTGGAGCAGCGCCTGGCCGCCGTGGTGCAGGTGCATGCCTATTCATTGATGCTGGAGATGATCCGCTGCGGTGCGTGTATCGGTTTGCTGCCGCACTACATGAGCAGCTTCGACCGCGGGCTGGTGGCGTTACCGGGTTTGTTGGCCGAAAGCATGCAGCGCCAGGTGTGGCTGGCGGTGAATGCCCAGGTGAGCCACCCCGAGGCGGTGCAGATGATTGTGGCGTTGATCGTCAGCACGTTCGAGGGGCGGCGGGAGTGGTTTGATTAGCGTTGCAACAGGTGGCGCTAGCCTGCGCGGGCAGCAACCGTCAGCGTATCGAGGTATTCCAGTTGGGTTTTACCGCCCTCCACCTTGTAGGTGAAGACAGGATATGCCTTGCCGTCGAATTCATTGCTCGCTCGGTTAATGGTGTTCTGGAACTGTGGCTTGGCGGCCTCCCAGGTTTGACCGTTTGATCCATAAAAGACCAGGCCGACCAGGGCATCGGGTGGCACGCCAACCGTCTGGATTTCGCTGTTTTCCAGTGCACTGTCGGGGTGCTCGCTCTGTTGGTTTTGCAGGTCGCGCAATAGACTTTTCATGCTTTCACGGGCTTTCTCCTTGCCCAGGTAATGCGTGTCGGCCTGTATGTTTCCAGAGAAGGCGTCTTTTTCATGTATGGCGGTGATGTTGTCATGGAGTTTTTCCGGCATGGCCAATATTGCCATGTTTCGCGGCAGGGCTCCGGCGTTGTCACCCATTTTGTAGTAGTTGGGCAATAAGTCCGCTTGAGCCAGGCTCCATTTGCGCAGGCCACCGTGTCCTCGGTTTGTGTCGCCTTGTGCACGAATGCTTTCAAGGTTCTCCTGGGTATTGTGAAACTCCAGGTGCGCATTCCTGAGCTGCAGAGTTCTTATCAGTAAACCGCCCGTTTGGAAGGCTTCAACAATGGTGCGATAGGGCTTTCCATCCAGTTCACCGGGCACTGTTGCCTCTGTGGATGGCAGATGGTTGTCATTCAGAGCGGTTATTGCAGGGTTGGCGGGCAAGTTTGCAGCATCGTCCGCCAGCCGTGGTGGGGGGACGCGAGTTGGTTTAGGTGCTCGTCGTGTACTTGTATGAAGCACTAACGATGCGAGGTTTAGCAGCAGATCCGCCAGGGCAGGTTCCTTGTTGCTGTTTTTCTCATCGGCCAGGGTGTTGAGATCGCCGAGGATGCCTTGAGTCTGCAACGCCAAGCCGATAAGGGCTGCTGGCCCGCGAAGGGCCGGCAGTAAGGCGTTGAGTAACAGGAAGCTGCCCTCTTTCAGGGTCGCCCAACGACTTTGCGAATCAGAGACCGTCTGGCGCTCGGCCAACGACGTCAGTGCCTTGGCATTGGCGTCGTACAGATGGTTCAGCAACTGCCCGGTTTGCAGTTTCGTCGCGAGATTGTCGACGGTATCGCCCTCCGTAGCCAGAGTGGGGGCCGCAGGCGTGGACAGTACCGAGAAGTCATCGAGTATCAACCTGTTCCGCGGTAGATGGGGTTCTCTGAAACCATCGTTCTGATAGATTTTTCGGGTCGCGTCATCAGGCAGCCAGGCAATGATGTCGTCTTGAAACGGCTGTGATCGACGCAGATCCTCCATCAACGCCTGGCGCGAAGGAAACGCCATTAAGGGCTCATCCGCTATTAAGGGGCGATAGAGAATATGCGGGCCGACTGCGCTGTCCTTGGGTTCGATCAGGTACATGTTCTCGACCACATCGGGCTTCGCACCGGGCTCGCGTACAAATGCCAATGGGCGCAGCGTGATCTCGTTGCCATTCACGTATTTACGCCCCGGTGTGGGATCAAGTATTGCCTGGAGGTAGCGGAACCCCATGGCGTTGTCGAAGCCCTCTGCGCCTTTGGCAGTCAGTTCCAGGGCCTTCATCTTCAGTTCAATCGGTACTTGTTCCGCGAAGCGCTGTTGGCGCTCGGTTTTTTTGGCGGGGTCATCAAGCAATTCGAGTTTCAGCCGCTCGGGGTAGTTTTTGCCCACGTCGATCTTTTGCACCAGTTCAATGAGGGCGCCTGGCGCTTCCAGCCGGGGGACCTTCGCCTTCGTCTGTTTGTGACGCACTTCTATGCGGCCGCCGGGCAGCCCGGCAAGGTTCTGCATGAAGACGTCGCAGAGGGACATGGTTGTGGTCTGCACGGCCCCGAACCCGAATCCGGCGCCTGTGCCGCCATACGGCGTGTGAAAGACCACTTCCACTTCATCGAGGTCATACGCAATAGGGCGCGGTGACTGCGCGTTCAATTGGTCCTGGGTATAACTGCGGATATCGGGGATACCCCCGTTATAGGTCTGTTCTTTATGGCGGTGCATATAGCTCGCCAGTTCCAGGACAAGGTCGTGCAAAATGAAACGATTGGCGTCGCAGGTACTTCCTATCCAATCGGACACCTTGTTCCGGGATGGATCTGGTTGCTGCGGGCTCAGCAGTGTTGGGGTCGTGTTCACTGCATCTGCGTTGCGCAAATTGATGACAATGGTTGCCTGCATATAGAACGCATCAGCGTCGACCTTGGTCAGGGTGGTGCTGAACGTTTCGGTGGGGTGTTGAGCTTTGAGGGTTTCGTCCCATGCCTGTTTGGCGCGAGCCAGGGAAGCATACTCAGTCACCTTGCCGCTCGGTTCGCACGCCAGGACGATTGTGCGCCCCGCGATCTTGCGTTCGATGACCAGGCTGGGAGTTGGACAATTCAAGGTGTCTGGGTCGGTACTTTTAGCGCTGGCAAAGCTGTGTACGGTCACCTCGGAGTTATCCGCGAGTTTGGGGCGTGTCAGGCCATGGGGGAAGTTCACGGCCAGCTCCAGGGTTTTGCGTTGCTCGTCATCCAGCCCAGGGTGTTTCAGGCTGGCCAGGCGCAGGTTGCTGCGCACCAGATCGCGCAGCATCGACCGTCGATCCCCAGCGAAAAGGGGGGTGATATTCACTGCAGAATCGGCGTCAGACCCTGGCACCGGTTCACTGAATGGCGGCTGGCTCCAATAGTTGAGCCGGGCTGTCTGAAGCGTCTCGTCCAGCTTGTCCGGCAACTGGCTCACCACCACCTGGAGCGCAGGTTTATCGATGGCAAGCGCTGTGCCCGCAGGGTTGCCGGTGCGTGCCAACACATCAGCCCGGGTGTCGACAAATTTGCCGTCGCTGCTGAAAACTGGCGCGTCAGCACCGGCGATATGGTTCATTGCCAGATCCATCAGGCGTGTTTCCAGGAATTGACCGGGATTGGCCGTGTCGGGGGCGACGAAGGCCAACTGCTGAACATCCACGTCCAGCGAGGGGGATGACTTGCTGATAGCGTCCTTGAGTAAACCGGCTACCACCGTCTGCATGTTCGGTTCCCCTGCAAAGAGGCTCTGGACGATGCTGTTCACTGGCCCACCGGGCGGCGGTGCCTGTATAGCCGCGTTGGGCTGGAACGGTGACTCAGGCGTTGGCAAACTTGGGGAGGGCAATTCTTCCCTACGCGCCAAGCGCTGTTTAGCTACCTGTTGGCGTTCGCATACAGTAAGGGAGAGGGCGTCGTTCGCAGGGTTGTTTTTGAGCAGGGCGGGGAAACCATCGCGGATGAGTCCTGCGTTTTGTTCGAGCCAATGCGGTGAGTCGAAATGCTCGCGGACGCCGTAAAAATCCAGGACGCCCAGCATGGGGTAGCTCTCGTGTACGTAGTTGTAGTTTCCCAACATCTGCGTATCACTACCCCTTATCTCGCGGGCCGTTTTCAAAATGTCAGATTGAACGGCCGCCCACTGTGGATGTTCAACGGGGAATTGAGCCCATTTGGCGCGGTCGACTGTGCCCGTTGCCTGGAAAAGCAAATTCCCCTTTATATCGATCAATACAGTTTTTGGATCTATATTGCTTGCTTGCATGAACCTCTTGAACGCGTTGCTGGAGAGGGCCTCTTTATAGGCTTGCACTGCCTGCACGTAGGATGAGTCTTCGGGAATGTCGAAGACTCCCATTTGAGCAACGTCGTTTTTGGGGCCTGCGGCTTGGGCTGTCACCCATCTGCTGACTTCGCGAGCAAGGGCCCGGTCGCCTTTCTCGACACGTTCCGAGGCTGGCGGCAGGTGGCTTGCGTCTGCTATGCCTGCGGTCTGGTAGTAGGTTGCCATGGCGATGGCGTGCTCTGTTTCGACGAGTGCCTGCCGTACGCGTGTGGCTTGTGGCGTGAGTGGACCGTCGAAGGGCCTCAGGGCCTTGAATTTCGCTTCTTTCTGTAAGTCACGGATGCAATCGAGCTGCCCCCCTGCGTCGACCTCTCGACCTTCGCCATAGAAGTTGCGTACCACGTCAATGGAGGCGCTGTGTTCGCCGGTGTACTGGAAGGTTTCAAGTCCATCCGGCGCCACTTCTTTTGCTGCGGCTGCAACTGCGGCGGATGCATGTGTCCAGCCAGGCGTATGGCGCGAGAAGGAATGAATTTTGCCGTTGATGCTGCATTCCATCACGTTTGAGTCGGGGAACCACCTCAGGCTGGACATATCGATGTTGTGGGTTTGGGCAAAACTTGCAAACGGCTCTTCTTTGAGTGCCTGCGTGAGGCGTCCCCAGGCTTGGCCGAAGGTGGAAAACGGTGGAATGTTTGTGACGGTGGGTGGCAGATCCCCCTTTTTACGGACAACGTTCTTCGCTCTTTCCCGTAACATCAATGCGGCGCAATACTGGCTTGCCATCTCGACGTCGCTATCCGTCACAAGCTCTTTGCTATTTTCCAGGATGTGTTGAAAGCGTGTACCCGTAGGGGTGGGCTCTGGCGAATTTACAGGCCACTGTGTGACTTTATAAACAAGGGATCGTTTGGTTCTCGGATGTTCTGATGTGTCGCTTTTCTGAGTGTTCTCCTGGGGTACCGGATGCGGCCTGAGAGAAACTGCATGGGGAGCTATCTTCATAAGGGGTCTCGAAAAAGTCAGGGAAAAGGCGACACCGTTATTGCGCTTTGATGCGTGTGGCGTGTAGGTAGTGGTTTGTTTAAACTCGGCGGTTCCGCACGTGTATATCAGGGATATACGGGTGCCACCCCGATGCAGAGTAAGCAGTGATGCAGGCCACCCGCTTGACCCTCATTTGCCATGCCGCTACACCCGCTCAAAAATACGGGCGCTTTCCCGATAACGAGTCCGTGGTAATGGATTGGCAAGCCGCGGCGCTGTCCCTAGAAGGGCGCTATAAGAAAAAACTGCGTCTGGTGTGCGCACCCGAGGTACGCGCCTGGCAGACGGCGGGGTTGTTCGGGGGCCAGGCGTCAATTGAGGAGGCTTTGCGCGATGGCAACTTTGGCGACTGGAAGGGCCAGGCCATCAGCGAGTTGGACAGCGATGTGTTGATGGACTGGATGGCCCGCAGCGCCAGCTCGCCCCACGGTGGCGAGTCAGTCGATCAAGTTTGCACGCGGGTGGCGCAGTGGATGAAAACCCTCGAGAGCCAACCCGGGCACATAGTGGCTATTACCCACCCCTTTGTGATTCGCGCTGCGCTGCTGCACGCCATGCAGTTTCCGATCTCGATGTTCTACCAGATCGACGTCGAACCGCTGTCCGCCACCGAGCTGCGCTTCAACACCGTGTGGCGCCTGCGCCTGGAGACTCACGCCCAGGCGCGGGATCATGGCAAAATCCACGCCCCGCAATGAGAGCAACCCATGAAACGCATCCTGATCATCGGCATTGGCGCCGGCAACCCTGACTACATCACGATGCAGGCCGTGAAGGCGCTGAACCGCACCGACGTGTTTTTCCTGATGGACAAGGGCCAGAGCAAAGACAAGCTGATCGACCTGCGCCGCGAAATCTGCGAGACCTATATCACCGAGCCCGGCTACCGCTTTGTCGAGGCCGACTGCCCCGAGCGTGTACGCGGTGAAATCGACTACACCACAGCGGTGCAGGACCTCAACCGTGACAAGCAGGCCACCTTCGAGCGCATGATCAATGAGGAAATGGCTGACGGTGAAGTCGGCGCGTTCCTGGCCTGGGGCGACCCGGCGTTGTACGACAGCACCATTCGTATCCTGCAGGCGATTCTGGCCAGCGGCCGTTGCGCGTTCGAATTCGAAGTGATCCCCGGCATCACCAGCGTGCAGGCCCTGGCGGCCCAGCATAAGGTGGCGTTGAACCGCATCGGCAAGTCCGTTGAAATCACCACGGGACGCCGGTTGGCGGCGGGGCAGGCCAGCGATGCCGACACCTTGGTGGTCATGCTGGATGCCGAAGATTCCTACCGCTCGGTGGCAGATCAGGATCTGGATATTTACTGGGGCGCCTACCTGGGCACGCCCGATGAAATCCTGATCAGCGGCAAAGTCAGCGACGTGGCTGAAGAGATCGAACGGGTGCGCAAGGCCGCGCGCCTGGCCAATGGCTGGATCATGGACACGTATTTACTGCGCAAACTTTGAGGTAACGTCCCATGCTTAAACTGTTCGCCCTCGTGCTTGCCCTGGTGGCCAGTGTTGCTCAGGCCGATGCGGAACTGCACACCGATTTGCCGCTGTCGTACCTGGAGCAGACCCAGGGCGATGCACGCAACCAGCCCCTGGTGATCTTTTTGCACGGGTTTGGCAGTGACGAGCAAGACCTGTTTGGCATCAAGGACGCGTTGCCGTCCACCTGGACCTACCTGTCGGTGCGGGCGCCGATGCCGGTGCAGCCCAGCGGCTTTCGCTGGTTTACCAAGACACCGGGTAACGGTGATTACGATGGTGTGACGGCCGATTTGCAGAGCAGCGCTGCGCTGATCAAAGACTTTGTGGCCAAGGCCACCGCCAAGTACCACACCCGACCTGATCGGGTGTTCCTGGTGGGTTTCAGCCAGGGCGCGATCATGTCCTACGAGGTGGCGTTACGTGATCCCACGTTGGTGCGCGGTATTGCGGCGTTGAGCGGTAGCCTGCTGCCCGTGCTCAAGGCAGAACTGAAGCCGGATGAGCGATTGGGCGGGCTGGCGATTTTTATTGGCCACGGTACCCTGGACCAGGCACTGCCCTATGCGTCGGCGACGCGGGCGAACGAGGTATTGGTGGGGCTGGGGTTGAAGCCGGAGTTTCATGGTTATGCGGGGATGAACCACACGGTCAGCGAGGCGGAAGTGCAGGACTTGAAGGCCTGGCTGGAAACGAATTCGAAGTGAGCGCGCTGAATAAAGGTGGGAGGCGGCTTGCTCCCGTCGCGGTCTGGTAGATGACCAAGCCTCGTTGGGTGTACTCAGTTCAAATGTGGGAGGAGGCTTGCCTCCGATGGCGGTTTGTCGGTGTACATAGGCTATCGGGGGCAAGCCCCCTCCCACCTTGATTGGTGTTATCAGGACTATGGGTTACTTGCCGCCAGTGATCTGCTTCACCAGTTCAGCATGTCCTTTTGCATCATCCGCCCGTGAGATCGCCTGGATCACCAGCAGGTGATTGCCCGAACCGCCCAGGAACGTGGAGTTCAAGGTTTTGCCGCCGCCCTGGGTGGCGGTGCTGTCTACCTGGCGCAGGCCGATGCCCTTGAAGGTCAGTTTCTTCTCACTTTGCTTTTTGAAGTCGGGGAGGGCGGTGCTCTGGTCCTTGACGAAACCGGCCACTGCGCCGTCGAGGAACTGCGGATCGTTGTCTTTGATGGTGACGCCGTCGTTACGCACGGTTTCGGCGACGATCACCACACTTTTCGTGGTCTGGTTGGCGTACATCGTGCCCTGGGTGTCGGCAGTGCCATCCTCGGCCTTGCCCGCCGACAGGGTGTCGGCGGTGTAGGCCTTGGGCAGGCTGAAGGTGAACTTGCCGCCCAGGGTGGAGATGGTCTGCGTGGTCGGCTTGGCAGCGGCGAATACGCTGCCGGCGGTAAGCGCAAGGGCCAGCAGGGCGGCGGTCTTGGTGAAAGTGGCCATGAAACGCTCCAGGGATGAACGAAATTACGGAGCATTCTGTCAGAAAATTCTCAATATCGTTCATCCCCATCCTCACGCCTTGTCGGACTCTTCCTCAAGTCTGTCCATCTCAAACAGCCGCGCCAACTCTGTACGGGCTTCCTGGGCGGTTTGCATCACTTTGGCGGCGTCGTCGTATACCGCGTGCTGGGCGGCGAGGACTTGCAGGTCGTGGTTCTTGAACCGGGTGATGCGCGCATCGGCCTGGGCCTGGCTCAGGCCCAGGCCGACCAGGGTGCGGCGGCTCATTTCCAGGCTGGAATAGAAGGTTTCGCGAACCGGCGAGGCGTCCAGGTCCACCAGGCGATGTACGTGCTGGCGGTTACGTGCGCGGGCGATGATTTTCATGTGCGGGTAGAGGCTGCGCACCAGCTCGGCGGTTTTGATGTTGATCTCCGGGTCATCCATGGCGATCACAAAGAACTCCGCCTGGTCGACCTTGGCCGCGTGCAGGATCTCGGGGCGTTGCGGGTCGCCATAGAACACCGGCATGCCGCCGAAGCTGCGGGTCAGTTCGATGGTTTCCACCGAGGTGTCGAGGGCGATGAACGAGATGTTCTGGGCGCGCAGGATCCGCGCCACGATCTGGCCCATACGGCCCATCCCGGCGATCACTACGCGCGGCGCATCGCTTTCGATGGCGCGGTATTCCTCGGGCACTTCCACCGGCTTGACCTTGGGCTTGAACAGCTTCGGGCACACCAGCAACAACAGCGGAGTTACCGCCATGGACAGGGTGATGGTCAGCACCAGGATGTCGTACAGGTGAGGTTCGAACAGGCCCTGGTCGCGGCCGATCTTGAACACCACGAAGGCGAATTCGCCGCCGGCAGCCAGTACTACGCCCAGGCGCAGGGCGCTTTCGCGATTAAGGTCGCCCACCAGCCGGGCCACGGCGTAGAGCAGCGGCAGCTTGAGGCCGATCAGCAGCAGGGTCAGGCCAATCACCACCAGGGGCGAACTGACCAACAGGCTGAGGTTGGCGCCCATGCCCACGCTGATAAAGAACAGCCCCAGCAGCAGGCCCTTGAACGGCTCGATCTGGGATTCCAGTTCGTGGCGGTATTCGGAGTCCGCCAGCAGCAGACCGGCGAGGAAGGCGCCGAGAGCCATGGACACGCCCACCAGCTCCATCAGCCAGGCCGTACCGATCACCACCAGCAACGCGGTGGCGGTGGACACTTCGCGCAGGCCGGTCTTGGCAACGATGCGAAATACCGGCCGCAGCAGGTAGCGCCCGCCGATGATCACCACGGCGATGCTGCCGAGGATCTGCAAAACGTGCTGCAGGCCCTGGGCTTCGGTGGTCGGGTGATCACTGCCGGCCAGCAACGGCACCATGGCAATCAGCGGGATGGCCGCGATGTCCTGGAACAGCAGGATGGCAAACGCCAGGCGCCCGTGGGGTTGGTTCAGCTCCTTACGCTCGGCCAGGCTTTGCAGGCCAAACGCGGTGGACGACAGCGCCAGGCCCAGGCCCAGCACGATGGCGCTGTTCCAGGCCTGCCCAAATACCCAGAGCGCTACCGCGCCCATCACCATTCCGGTCAGCAGCACCTGGGCCAGGCCAACGCCAAATACCGATTTGCGCATCACCCATAAGCGCTTGGGCGACAGTTCCAGGCCGATGATGAACAGCAGCAACACCACCCCCAACTCCGAAAACTGCGCCACGCTCTGCGGGTTGCCTATCAGGCCCAGCACCGACGGGCCGATGATCACACCGGCAAACA
Source organism: Pseudomonas sp. LG1E9 (assembly GCF_003290225.1). NCBI lineage: Bacteria > Pseudomonadati > Pseudomonadota > Gammaproteobacteria > Pseudomonadales > Pseudomonadaceae > Pseudomonas > Pseudomonas sp. LG1E9. The sequence goes on from NZ_CP029983.1 coordinate 3,180,491, forward strand.
GATAGCCCAACACCGCGCCCAACTGCAGGCGCTTGGCCAGGGGCACGGTCAGCACCGCCGCGAGCAGGAACACCACGGCTGCTTGTAACAGGTTGCCTTCATGGGGCATTGCGAACTCCAGGATATTCAAAACCAGTCAACAGGCGGGTATTAGAGCGCTTTTTACATTTTGAAAATTGTGTTTTTGCGGTGAATGTCGTCGGTGTCTCGCGGCTCCTTACCGCGCAATGAGCTGCCTGCTGGCGTCTTCGAAGGATATACAAACAATTTGTCGTGGATTGCGAGTGGAAGCCTGGCAGCTTCAAACCTAGTTTTACGTTCTTGAGTTTATATTCCTTGGGTGGCATATTTGCATGGACTGGGACATTGAATACACGGATGAATTCGCAGGCTGGTGGGATGGCCTGCTTACTAATGAGCAAGTGTCGGTATCTGCCAGTGTTGATCTGCTGGGGCTTTTCGGGCCGGGCTTGCGCTATCCCCACACCAGCGATCTCAAAGGCTCGCGGCACGGACATCTGCGGGAGCTACGGATTCAGCATGCCGGGCGACCTTACCGAGTGTTGTACGCCTTTGATCCACGGCGGTGCGCGATATTGCTCATCGGCGGGGATAAGACCGGGCACCACCGATGGTATGAGAAGCACGTTCCGCTGGCAGAAAAGTTGTACGACGTACATTTGAACATGTTGAGTCAAGAGGGTCGTCACCATGGCTAAAAAATTCGCTGAACTTCAAGCACGCATGACGCCGGAGTCCCGCGCCGAAGCCAAGCAGTTGTTTGAGCAACACTTGAAGCAAATGCCGCTGCACGAGCTGCGCAAGGCTCAGCAGCTGAGCCAGGAGAGCCTGGCCAAAGCGCTGAATATCAACCAGGCCGCCGTTTCCAAGATGGAGCGGCGCACAGACATGTACATCAGCACCTTGCGTGATTACATCCGCGCAATGGGCGGAGAGCTGGAGATTATTGCGACGTTCCCTGATGGACAGGTAAAAATCGACAATTTTGCATATTGAACCTGTTGCATTAGCCCGGCCGAGTGCCGGGCTTTTTCATTCGCGATTATTTTTCTGTCGGTATCATGGCAAGACACCCGGCAAGCATCAGGCGCGCTGTCAGGTATTTGATGTGTCGCCCTTGCTCAGGCCTTTGCTGTTGCCACGTCGGTCAGGATTCACCTCCCTGCGGTCCTCGCTTTGTTACTATCGCCACCCTTGTCACCAGGAGTCACCGCCCCATGCAACACCAGTGGGATGAAATGCACCGCACCCGCAAGCCCACGTTCGTAATGTGCGGCGAGCCTCAGGGGGATGTGCTCAATCTCTATGTTCACGGGTATTCGGCGTTCTTCAATCGGCAACAACTGGGCAATTTCAAGGCGCAGCTGGCGGGTATCGAAGGCTCTACCAACCTGATGCTGTTCTGGCCGGCGGGGCACTTCCTGGAAAACCTGTTCGCGCCCGTCAAGGACGTGATCGGCGCGGTGCTCGGCGGCGGCAGCGTCGGTGCGGCGACTGTTGGCGTCGGCAAGGCGATTGCCTATTTCCTCGATCACTACAAAAGTGTCGAGGCTCGGGTAGACGAAGTGGCCAAGAGTTTGCTGCCGGAGCTGGCGGCCTACCTGCACGCTGAGTCGCTGGACGTGCGGCGTATCAACCTGATCGGCCATTCCCTGGGCGCGCGGATTCTGGTCAAGAGCCTGCTGGCCAGCCCTGAAACCGCGCGGGAACTGCCGTTGGACAATCTGCTGTTGATGGGCGGCGCGATCTGCACGTCGAGCCCGTGGAGTGAGGTGTCGGCGCCGCTCAAGGGACGCCTGATCAACTGCCATTCCAGCAAGGATTGGGCGCTGGCCATGAAGCCGGATACGGAGCGCTGCATTGGTCGTTACGCGATTGCGGTCACGCCGGCGCTCAAGGCCAAGGTCACCAATGTGCACCTCGCAACATTCGACCACACCGCTTATTGGCCGCAGTTGCAGACGGTGGTGCAGTACACCGATCTGTTGCACGAACGGCGCGGCATGATCCGCTCCGACCAGCGCAGCAGCGAGGCGCGCTTTGCCGAGGAAGATGCGGAGCTGTTCCCGGTACTGCTGCAGGCGCGGCCGGAGGAGTTGAAGTTCCTCGCCGAATTGATGGCGCAAAAGCGCAGTGCATCGATTGATGCTTCGGTGCGCGAGCCGCTCAAGCTGGCTATCGAGTTGCAGTGCATGGGCGGCGATAGCTTTATGAACCTGGCCCGTGGGCATGGCGTGAGTTATCGCCAGATCGCCGAAGATGTGGCGCAACGCCTCGGGATCAAGTTTGACGAGCCGCTCGAATCCGTGGTGCTGGCAGACATCGAAACCCAGGTCGCGCAAAAGTTGATCGAGCAGTACAAGGACAAGCTCAGTAACGCCGACCGGCAGGTGTTCGACGCCGAGCTCAAGGCAGCCGCGCAGAAAGAACAGGGGCTGTTCAAGCGTTTCGATGTGGGGCGCTCGGCCACCACGGCCTTGAGCGGTACAGCGCTGGCGGGCCTGACCGGGTTTATCTTGCGTCGTGGTGCGGCCACGGCGATTCCGGTAGTGGGGCAGGCACTGGCGGCAGCGATGCTGCTGGTGAGTGGGGTGCGGGCGTTTTCCGGGCCAGCGTATTCGATCACCACCCTGGCGGTGCTGGTGATCGGTGTGATTCGTCAGCGCATGGAACGAGAGGCGCTGAACCAGGAGATGGACCTGGTGGTGCAGGTGGTGGAGGCGTTTGACCTGCCGCGGGACACGGTGATGCGCACGGTCGCGTCCGACTGATAAGCTGCGCGCTGTCGAGTGTGTTTGCCTGGGATACCGCGTGAAATTCAGCCTGCCGAAAATTGCTACCGCCCCGTTCTGCCCGCCAGAAGTGGCCGGCTCCGTCGCCGTCGACCCCAAGGCTTCGTTTTTCAAGCGCGCCCTCATGTTTGCCGGCCCCGGCCTGCTGATCTCCATCGGCTACATGGATCCCGGCAACTGGGCAACGGCCATCGAGGCCGGTTCGCGCTATGGCTACAGCCTGTTGTTTGTGGTGTTGTTGGCCAGCCTGGCGGGAATGGCGGTGCAGTGCCTGTGCTCGCGACTGGGCATCGCCACTGGCAAGGACTTGGCGCAACTGTGCCGTGAGCGCTACAGCAAACGTTCCGCCCGCACCCAATGGGCGCTGGCGGAAATCTCCATCATCGCCACCGACCTGGCCGAAGTGCTCGGCTGTGCCCTGGCGTTCCACCTGTTGCTGGGCGTTTCCCTGACCACCGGCATTGTGATCACGGCCTTTGATACGCTCCTGATCCTGGCCCTGCAAAACCGGGGCTTCCGCCGTCTCGAAGCGATCATGCTGGCGCTGGTGGCGACCATCGGCGTGTGTTTCTTTATCGAACTGGTACTGATCAAACCGTATTGGCCGGACGTATTCAGCGGCTTCACACCGTCGTTGTCGGCCATCAGCGATGCCGCGCCGCTGTACCTGGCCATCGGCATCCTGGGCGCCACGGTGATGCCCCATAACCTCTACCTGCACAGCTCAATCGTGCAGACCCGGTTGATCGGCAAAGACCTGGCCAGCAAACAGGACGCGGTCAAGCTGGCGCGCATCGACACCATCGGCTCCCTGGCCCTGGCCTTGCTGGTCAATGCTGCGATTCTGGTACTCGCCGCCGCCGCGTTCCACAAGACCGGCCATACCGATGTGGTGGAAATCCAGGATGCCTACCACCTGCTGGACCCGCTGGTAGGTGGCGCGTTCGCCAGTATCCTGTTCGGGGTTGCCTTGCTCGCGTCCGGGCAGAGCTCGACCTTTACCGGCACCATCGCCGGGCAAGTGATCATGGAAGGCTACCTGAACCTGCGCATTCCCTGCTGGCAGCGGCGGCTGATTACCCGTGGGCTGGCGCTGATCCCGGCGTTCCTCGGGGTCTGGCTGATGGGCGACGATGCCATCGGCAAATTACTGATCCTGAGCCAGGTGGTGCTGAGCCTGCAATTGCCGTTTGCGCTGTATCCGCTGATTCGCATGACCGGCGACAAGCAACTGATGGGGCCGTTTGTGAACAGCCTGCCGACACGGGTGCTGGTGTGGTTCCTGTTTGCGGTGATCAGTGGTGCGAACGCATGGTTGATTGGGCAGTGGGTGTTTTGAATTGACCGTACGAGCGGCTTTGGTGGCTTACACCTGAATCGCCAGGGGCGTGTACTGGGCGAGGGCGCTGACGTAAATCTCTGCTGCATTCTCAATCAGTTTCCGGGCTTTGCTGGATAGCCTGGGGTCATCCGCCAGTGCCCACAGCAGAATAAAATAATGGCCCGTAAAATCAGAAACCCCCCACCTCGTTAAATAGGAAAAATCCTCAACGATCCCAATAAGGCACGGCGCCGAAACACTCCACAAAGTAATCAATCACCGTCCTCACCTTCAGCGACAAGCGCCGACTCCCCGGCCACAACGCCGCAATCTGCTGCGGCTCCAGCGTGGTCGCTACCTCGTATTCCGTCAGCACTGCCTGCAAGGTGCCAGCGCGCAGGCTTTCGCCGATCAGCCAGGACGGAAACACCACCAGCCCCAAGCCTTGCTCGGCAGCGTGGGTGAGGGTATCGGCGTGGTTGCCGGTGATCGGGCCTTTGACGCTGTAGGGCGTCCAGTCGCCCTGGTCACGACGGAAGAACCAGCGTTGTTGGCCGGTGACGCCCTTGTAGGCCAGGCATTGGTGGTTGATCAGTTCGTCGGGGTGCACGGGCGTGCCGTGCTTTGCCAGGTAAGCCGGGCTGGCCGCGATGCGAAAGCGCTGGGGCGCGAAGATGCGGGCCTGCATGCCGGAGTCGTTGAGCACGCCGATGCGAAACAGCAGGTCGGTGCCATCTTGCAGCGGGTCGACGTAGGTGTCGGTTTGCTGGATGTCCAGTTGCAGCTTGGGGTAGCGGCGGCACAACTCACCCAGCCAGGGGGAGAGGTGACGCTGGCCGAATACCATCGGTGCATTGATCCGCACCAGGCCGCTGGGCTCACTTTCCTGTTCCTGCAGGGCCTGGCCGGCGGACTCCAGCTGTTCGAGCATCAGGCGCGCGTGCCGCCCGAGCAGACGCCCAGCCTCGGTGGGGCTGACAGCACGGGTGTGCCGATACAACAACTGTTGCCCCAGGGCCTGTTCCATCAGCTGGATCTGGCGGGAGATCGAGGAGGGCGCCAGGCCTTCGCGGCGCGCCACTTCAGAGAAGCTGCCGTGGTCCAGCACCGCGACGAACAGGCGGAGCGCCTTGAAACTCAATTCATTCAAACCCTGCATCATGGCTCCAGGCTGTGCGTTTTGCGCAAAGGTGTTGTTGGTATGCTCCCATTTATCGCACAGGACGGCCACTGGATAATGCGCGCCATTAATCCATTTGTTGATGCGCAGGTGATGTATGCAGGCCAGTTCTATCGAGGGTGCGGCGAACGCCACGCCGAAAAAAAACCTTCTGCGGTTGCTGCTGTTGCCGCTGGTGATCCTTGCCGGTATGGGCTTGTCGGTGGAGGCCGGTTTGCTCGGCCCGTTGGGTGTGCAGGTGGGGCATCTGTGGGCGACCTTGAGCATCTTTGGCGTGGGTTCGGCGATTCTGTTCCTGCTGCTGCTGTTCAGCGGCCCGCAAAAAGGCCCGGCGCTCACTGACTTGCCGCGCTGGCAGTTGATCGGTGGCTTCCTGGGGCCGATGTACGTGGTGGTGCTGACCCTGGCCACGCCGCACATCGGCATTGCGATGACCATGATCGCGATACTGTCCGGTCAGGTGGGCAAAAGCGTGTTGATCGACCACTTCGGCTGGTTTGGCACAGCGCGCAAGCGGGTCAATGGTGAGCGCTGGATCGCATTGGCGCTGATTGTGGTGGCACTTGTTCTGATTGCACGAGGTTAAGACGATGAATCTGATTCTGTTGTTGGTAGTGGTCATCGCGGCCGGTGCGGTATTGAGTGTGCAGGCGGCGATCAATGGCCGTCTGGGCCAGACAGTCGGTGTATTGCGCAGCAGTTTGCTGACCTTCGCGGTAGGCGCGCTCACTACCGCGCTGTTGATTTTCTTCTTTGAACCGGCACAGGCCGTGAGCCTGCTGGATGTGCCTAAATGGCAACTGACCGGCGCGTTGTTCGGTGTGGTGTACATGATGGTGATGGTCGGTGCGGTGCCGGTGGTCGGCACGGCGGTGGCGACCGTGGCGGTGATCACGGGGCAGTTGGGCATGGGCATGCTGATCGACAACTTTGGCTGGCTGGGCAACCCGGCCATCGAATTGTCGGGCGGTCGCCTGCTGGCGATGGTGTGTCTCGCGCTGGCGCTGGTATTCATGTATCGCAGTAATACGCGCACTGACTGATGGTTTGAACGATCTGCGTGAGCCGGCAGTCATTGCTAAAGGTGCCGGCGCTCGCCGTACCGAGACGACCATGAAGAAGGAGTCTGACCATGCCAGATCAAACCTGTGCCTGCCCACACTGCAAGTGTGTACTGGGTGTCGATGCTGTGATGAAAGACGGTAAAGGCTATTGCTGCCAGGGCTGCGCGGAGCATCATGCCCATGGTGAGCCGTGTGCTGCGGCGACTGGTTGCGAGTGCGCCAAGTCGGCCCACGGCTGAACGCGCTGGGAGCGGTTAAACCGCTCCCGCATTTGATCTGTCTGGAAGCGGCTATTGGGTTTCCAGTTCCAGCCTGAGGCTATGGTCCGACAGGCGCTGCCGACCTCTGACTACCCCGCTGGTTCGCCGCCCCTCCAACGCAAACACCACCGTTTTCGCAGCATGCAGATCATCCGGAAGCGGCTGGAAAACCTTCAGCACCAGCCTGTCCGGTTTGTGCTGCACGCTCACCTGGCATTCAGCATGTCTGGCCTGTGGCCCAAACAGGGTGTCCTGGGTGTAATCAATTCGAGCCTTGCCATTGACTTGAGGGCGTGAATCCATGGGTATTTCTCCTTGTTCAAGCCTGGGCGCGCGCGTCCGAGCGGCGCCATTGCACATGGGTAATGCCAAATTTCTCGGCCTGAGCCTGGCTGGTTTTCTTGACCTGTTCGCGGGCGAAACGGCCAATACGACCCACGCCGGCATCACAGCTGGCCCAATGCCAGGCTTCGGCGGCATCGAGTTTTTCCAGGCGGATAATGAATGACTTGGCTTCGCCATGGAGGGTGTAGTCGATCACAAACAGTTTCGCGTTATTCATTGGTCCATCAACCCTGGAGGTGTAAGCAAGTGATCGCCCCCAGCGCTAAAAATTCACTCGGATTGCCGAGCGGTGGTCATTACCATTGCGGGTCGTCCTGGATTGACGTGAACCCCCAAGGCGTGAATCAAGGCAGCCCGGACAAGATCATCCTGCTGCCTTGATTGCACTGATCATGCGTCGGGAACAGCTTTTTCCCAGGCCGACCAGTTGTTGAGGATTGCCTGTACCAACGGATTGCCCGTGCGGTACAGGTTTTCCAACGCCGGCGCGAACCCGCCCTGGTCGGCATACTTGAGCAGGTTATCCACCTCGCTGTAGCCAGGGTAAGGCCGGTCGAAATCGGAACCTGCCCGCACCACGGCCAAGCGCTGAATATCCACCAACCCTTCACGACTGGCCCGCAGCAGGGCCTCGTAGGTGGAGTTGTCTTCCTGCTGGGTGGTGCAGTATTCGCCTTTGTTGTCCGTGAGCAGCTTGGTCCAGACCTCGGCACGTTCGCTCAGGCGCGTGCCGGAGAACCAGGTGTTGCCCGCCAGCGTGTCGCAGCGGGTGACTTGCGGCGGCTGGTTGGCCGGGGCGGCAGGATAATGCTTGCGCCAGGCGGCCGATTCTTTGCTTTCCGTCAGCTCGACTTTTTGCGACAAGGCAAACGCCTTGGCCTGCAGCTTTGGGTTGAGCTCAAACACTTCGGTCTTGTAGTCCAGCGGCGGTTTTTCGTTGGGGCCTTTGGTGTTGATGCCCAGATAGCCGGTTGGCCAATCCTTGGGCGCATCTCGCGAGTCCAGCTCCCACTGCGTTCCAAACTCCACCAGGTAATGCGCCCAGGCGGCAGTGCCGATGGTGCCGTGCTTGGGGCTGATGCCGGCGATCCCGGCGATCAGGAAGTAACTCTGGCGCAGGTCGAACTTGGGCGACAGCGCCAGGGCAAGGGTGGAGGCGGCAGCGTTGGTCTGGCCCATGCCGGTGACCAGCAGGCACACGTCCTGGGTGTTGCAGCGGATCACCGGGTATTCAGCGGACAGGCCCGGCACGCGCACTTCCTGCTTGAGTTGCAGGCGGTCGATCCAGGTTTGCGCCTCGGGGGCGAACATGGTGATCAGCATCACTTTGGGTTTGATCGGTGCCGGGGTATCTGCCAGCACCAGGTGCGGCATCAGGGCCAGGCCGACGGCCATCGATAGACGGGTAAACGTGTTCATCTCATGCTCCTTGATCAGAATTGGTAACCGACACCGGCGTAGTAGCCCCAGCCGTCAGAGCGGGCGCGGAAGTTGCCTTCGCCGAAATTCAACTCGCTGCCATCCTCCCAGTTGCCGCCGTTATGGAAGTAGCGGCCCACCAGGGTGAAGCGCAGGTGGGTAAACGAGTACAGCAGCACGTTGGTTGCCACGAGGGAATTGGCGGTGCGCGCCGGGTTGTCCTTGTGCAGGTCGGAGCCGAAATCGTAGTTGGTGAAGCCGATGTAAGTCAGCGAGGCGCCGTTGTCGAACTTGCCGATGGGCACGATGTACTTCATCTGGGCGCGGTAGCCGTCCCATGAGTATTCATTGCTCGCACCGTAGTTTTCCCACTGATAGCGCCCATAGAAGTTGGCCGACAGGTTGACCCGCGAATGGGTGTCGATGTCGGTGCCCAGGCCGCTGTACAGGGTGTTGGCGCGGTTTTCCTTGTTGCTGCCGTGGTCGTAGATCCAGTCAAACGCCACGTACCATTCCTTGAACGGGCCGATGGCCAGGCTGCGACCGGCCAGGTAGTCGATGGAAATACGCGGTTCATGCTCCATGAACACTGGCGAGCCGTGGTCCCAGACGCCTTTGTCATTGCTGTTACCGATGCCGAGGATCTTTGGCACGTCGATGTAGCCATACAGCTCGAAAGGGCCCTTGCGACCGAAGTACTCGTATTCCAGGTAAATGTCATCGGATGGCTTGGGGCCGAAGCTGATGTCTTTGCTGCCGATCAGCGTCAGGTCCTGGTTGAACCACTCCGACAGATACGGGCCTTTGTTCGATTGGGTGGCTTCAGGGCTGAGGGTTTCGCCCTGTGCTGAGTCATCGGCGGGTGTTTCCTGCGCCAAAATGGGTGCGCTGAGTACTCCCGTAACGGCGGCCAGTAGCAAGGAAACACCAAAGCAGGCACGCGGCCTTGAGGTTAGGTGCATTGAAAATCCCTATTCGTACGCGGTTGGAACCCGATTCCTCAGGTCATGGTGAACTTGGCGGACAAGTTCGTACCGCAAACGTTTGCACAGGCTGTACCAACTTTGCTCAATGGCTTGAATGCCCTAGGAAAAAGACAAATTAGTCGACCTTTTGATCAGAAATGACTGGGTGTCATTTTTGCGATGGGATTGAACAGGTGCAGCGCGGTTTCGCGGCGATATTCGCTCGGCGTCTGGTTCATCTCGATCCGAAAGTGTCGGTTGAAATTGGACAGGTTGGCGTAGCCCACTTCAAAGCAGATATCTGCCACCGACCGCTCGGTGTGCAGCAACAGTCGGCAAGCGCGCTGTACGCGAAATTTGCGCATCAGGTCGATAAACCCGTGGCCGGTGTTGCGTTTGAAAAACCGCGAGAATCCCGGTTCGCTCATCTCCAGTTGCTGGGCAATGACCGACAGGCGCACGTCGCCGGTGAGTTCGCGCATCAGGTAATCGAATGCCTTGTTGATGCGTTCAGCACTGCGGGCGTCCAGGGTGGGCGCATAGCAGGGGCTGGCCAGCGACTTGACCTGGGCGGGCAGCGCGTTTTTCAGGGTGTCTAGCAGTTGCAGGAACAGGATCAGCCGTTGCAGGCCATGGGCGCTGCCGATGACCTCCATCAGCTGCGCCGCCTGTACGGCGCAGTCGCCGCTGAACTCCAGGCCGCGCCGGGCCTGTTCGAACAGCGGTTGCAAGTCACCGAGTTCCGGCAGGGTGCTGCGCAGGGCGAGCAGGGCGGCGCCGTCGAATTGCAGCACCACGTCGCGCCCGCTCAGGTGTTCGCCGGGGGCCAGCTCGCCGATCCAGTCGTGGGGCAGGTCAGGGCCGATCAACGCGACATGGCCGGCGTTGAAGGCACCGATATAGTCGCCCGCCACCAGCTTGCCGCTGCCTTGGCGGATCAGGTGGATTTCAAATTCGGGGTGGTGGTTCCAGCGCGCCAGGTCAAAGGGATAGTCGTGTTCGAACCAGCGGAAGCAGTGGTCCGGCTCGGGCAGGATCACTTCCAGTTCGGCGGGGCGGTGCTCGAACAGTGTGGCGCGGCTGACGGGCATGGTGCTGCCTCTTGTGCATTGGGTCACGCCAAAATACGCGGGTTTGCAGGGGGCGTGCTACCCCTGCCTTTACCCGGCACTGATGCTTTTTTGATCCTGGAGTTGCGGTTAAAAAAGTATCAGTCAGGCATTCGTCAAGCGTTTGTGGGGGCTTGGCCGAGCTGCTGTAATCGGTGCTCAACAACAAAAACAACAGGTGGAAACCGCCATGTCAACGCTTCCCAAAGCACTGTTCCTGCTGTCCGGCCTGGCTTTGGCTCTGCCTGGCCACGCCGCTGATACCGTGACGATTGCCACGGTCAACAATAGCGACATGATCCGCATGCAGCGCCTGTCCAAGGTGTTTGAACAGCAGCACCCGGACATCAAACTCAATTGGGTGGTGCTCGAAGAAAACGTTCTGCGCCAACGCCTCACCACCGACATCGCCACCCAGGGCGGGCAGTTCGATGTGCTGACCATCGGCACTTACGAAACCCCGTTGTGGGGCGCCAAACGCTGGCTGGAACCGCTGAGCGAACTGCCGGCCGATTACGACGTCGACGATATTTTCCCCTCTGTACGCCAGGGCCTGTCGGTGAATAACACCCTCTACGCCTTGCCGTTCTATGGCGAAAGCACCGTCACCTACTACCGCACCGACCTGTTCAAGCGTGCCGGACTGAGCATGCCTGCGCACCCCACCTGGAGCCAACTCGGCGAGTTCGCCGCCAAGCTCACCGCCAAGGACCAAGGTCAGTACGGCATGTGCCTGCGGGGCAAGGCTGGCTGGGGGGAGAACATCGCGTTGCTGAGTACCATGGCCAACGCCTTTGGCGCACGCTGGTTCGACGAACAATGGAGGCCCGAGCTGACCAGCCCCGAATGGAAGGCCGCCGCCAACTTCTACGTCAACACCCTCAAGCAATACGGCCCGCCCGGTGTGTCCAGCAACGGCTTCAACGAAACTCTGGCGCTGTTCAACAGCGGCAAGTGCGCGATTTGGGTCGACGCCAGCGTCGCCGGCTCTTTCACCACAGATGCCAGCCAGAGCAAGGTCGCCGACACTGTCGGTTTCGCCGCAGCGCCTACCGAAGTGACCGACAAAGGGTCGTCCTGGCTCTACGCCTGGTCCCTGGCGATCCCGGCCACCTCCAAGCACAAGGACGCCGCCAAGGCCTTTATCACCTGGGCCACCTCCAAGGACTACATCCAACTGGTCGCCGACAAAGAGGGCATCACCAACGTACCGCCGGGCACGCGCCAGTCCACCTACAACGAGGCATATCTCAAGGCCGCGCCGTTTGCCCAGGTGACCCTGGAGATGATGAAACACGCCGATCCCGCCCATCCTTCAGCCAAGCCGGTGCCGTACGTGGGCATTCAGTACGTGACCATCCCCGAGTTCCAGGCCATCGGCACCTCGGTCGGCAAGCTGTTTTCAGCAGCGCTCACCGGCGGCATGACGGTTGACCAGGCCTTGGTGCAGGCGCAGTCCACCACCGAGCGCGAAATGAAACGCGCCGGCTATCCCAAGTAACCTTGACGGACACCACCCATGAAACGACTGGAAGGTAAAAGCGCGCTGATCACTGGATCGGCGCGGGGGATTGGCCGCGCGTTTGCCCAGGCCTATATCAATGAAGGCGCGACGGTTGCCATCGCCGACATCAACTTGCAACGCGCCGGGCAAACCGCCGCCGAACTGGGCCCGCAGGCCTATGCGGTAGCGATGGATGTCACCGACCAGGCCTCCATTGATGGCGCAATTGCCGCCGTGGTGGCCCATGCAGGCAAGTTGGATATTCTGGTCAACAACGCGGCGCTGTTCGACTTGGCGCCCATCGTCGACATCACCCGCGACAGCTTCGAGCGGCTGTTCGCGATCAACGTCGCCGGCACGCTGTTCACCCTGCAGGCCGCCGCCCGGCAGATGATCAGCCAGGGCCATGGCGGCAAAATCATCAACATGGCCAGCCAGGCCGGGCGGCGGGGTGAGCCGTTAGTCGCGGTGTACTGCGCGACCAAGGCGGCGGTGATCAGCCTTACGCAGTCGGCGGGGTTGAACCTGATCAAGCAGGGCATCAACGTCAACGCCATCGCACCGGGTGTGGTGGACGGTGAGCATTGGGATGGGGTGGATGCGCTGTTTGCCAGGCATGAAGGCCTGGCGCCCGGCGAGAAGAAGAAGCGGGTAGGGGACGAGGTGCCGTTCGGGCGAATGGGCACCGCAGAGGACCTGACCGGAATGGCGATCTTCCTGGCGTCCAAGGATGCCGACTACGTGGTGGCCCAGACCTACAACGTCGATGGCGGCAACTGGATGAATTAAAAACGCGGATTTGGAATGTGATCATTGTGGCGAGCCTGCTCGCCACAAGTGTTCGCCTGTTTATAGCGGGTTCACTCGGCAAAACTGCGATCAAAAAAATACACCGCTCCAGGCTTGAGGTTCTCTAGCGTCGCCTGGGGCCTGCCCCCTTCACCCTGCTTCTTGCGCCCCGTCTCCCGCAGATACCCCGCCTCGGTCAGCTTCAATAACCGCTGGCGGATACTGGTCTTCAGCACCGGGCGTTCCAGCACCAGGGAAAAGATCGTCGTCGCTTGCGGCGCGCTGAATTCATCGCCCAGGAACATCAGTGGCAAACTGCTGTACAGCGATTTGGATACCAGCCGCTCCTGCACCGCCGCCACGATCAGGTTGTGATCGAACGGCAGCTTGATGCTCCCGTCAGCTACTGCGCTCAACGAAAACCACGCCTGATGGTCAGCCAAGACCACCTCATCCGCCAGGATCGCCAGGTAGTACGTGGACGACGACCAGCAGCGCGGGTCGCGAAACGCATCGCCCACCGTGCCCACTTGCTCGCTCCAGGCCAGTTTTAGTCCGACCTTGTCACTGGCGCGCAACCGCTCCACGGCATCCTTGAGGCTCAGGTCCTGCACACCGCCATTCACCACCACACCCGGCAGCGCCCAATGCCCGGCGAAGGGCTCGGCGTCGCGCTTGTTCAGCAGCAGTTTCAGTTCACCGGCCGCGCGGCAGTAAAACAGCACGCAGAGGTCGACGGTATGGAGGTAGGCGCTAAGGGGCATGTGAACATCCTTCTGAACGGCGAAGAGGGCTCAGTCTAACGGATCGAAAAGATATGTCATGTTCTCGATAGAGAATAGATAAGCAAATGTTTCTTGCAATGAGAGTACATGACATGTACTTTTGTTGCCGGGCCACAGGAGAACCGCCATGACCCTCTCGAAAACTGCTATTGCATCCTTTGATGTCGACGCCCAGAAGAGCTTCACGCCGCTGTGCCCCAACGAGTTGCCTGTGGCCGGTGGTGACCTGATCGGCGCCGAACTCAATTACATGGCCAGCCTCGCCGGCCATCGCGTCGGCAGCAAGGATGCCCATACCCCGCAAGCACCCTGGGTGGTCGCGAAGCCCAGCGAGATGCTGCAACCCACCGGCCTGGTCCACGCCGACCTTACGTGGGTCAGTCACTGCGTACCGGGCACCGAAGGCTTCACCTTGCTGGACGAGTTGCCCACGCCTTATGACTACGACTACTTCATCTGGAAAGGCGTCGAGCCCGACCTGCACCCCTACGGTGCCTGCTACCACGACCTGCACGACAAGCTGTCCACCGGAGTGATCGAGTACCTCAAGGCCCAAGGCGTCACTCGCGTAATCGTCGGCGGCCTGGCCCTGGACTTCTGCGTCAAGACCACCGCCCTGCAATTGCTCAAGGCCGGCCTCGAAGTCGTGCTGCACCTGCCGGCGTGCCGAGGGATCAGCGAGGAAGGCGGCGAGCATGCCGTCAATGAGTTGCTCAAGGCCGGTGCCAGCATCAGCCGCACCCGCGAAGAACTGGCCGCGATGGCCGCGCGTTAAGGAGACTGACCATGGAAAGTGCCTACGACTACGAAGCCCCGGTCATCCAGGGCCTGCTCGACACCGACTACTACACCTTCACCATGATGCAGGCGGTGTTGCACCAGTACCCCAACGTCGATGTGGAATACAACTTCATCGTCCGCTCCAAGGAAAGACTCGGCCACTTGATCCCGCAGTTGCGCGCCGAGTTGGACAAACTTGCCAGTTTGCAGATGCGTGAAGGCGAGCTGCGTTTTCTGTTCAACCCACGCTTTCGCGAGTACCTCACCCCGGACTACGAGCGTTTCCTCGGCCTGTTTCGCTTCAACCTGCGCTATATCCACGTCAGCGAAGTTGACGGCCAACTGAACATCCGCGTGGTCGGCCCGATGCTGCACTGCATCATGTTCGAGCAGCCGGTGCTCGCGTTGGTCAGCGAACTGCGCAACCGCGACAAATACCCCCAGGTGACCCTGGAAGACGTCACTCGCAAGCTCTACCAGAAGTTTGACTGGCTGGAGAAGAACCTCAGCCGCGATGAACTGGCCGACCTGCGCGTCTCCGACTTCTCGACCCGTCGGCGGCTGTCCTTCAAGGCCCAGCGCGAAGTGGTGGATATCATGCGTCGCGACTTCCCCGGCCAGTTCGTCGGCACCAGTAATGCGCACCTGGCCTACGAATTCGATTTGCCGCTGATCGGCACCATGGCCCACCAATGGCTGATGGTGCACCAGCAATTGGGTCGTCTGCGCGAAAGCCAGAACGCCGCCCTGGAGAACTGGGTGCATGAATACCGTGGCCGTCTCGGTATCGCCCTGACCGACTGCATCAGCACCGACTTCTTCCTCAAGGACTTCGACCTGTACTTCGCCAAGCTCTACGACGGGCTGCGCCAGGACTCCGGTGATCCCATCGTCTGGGCCGACAAAGTGCTGGCCCGCTACAAACAGCTGGGCATCGATCCGATGACCAAGGACCTGATGTTCTCCGATGGCCTGAACTTCGAAAAATGCCTGCCGATCCTGCGCCACGTGCGTGGCAAGGCCAAGTTCGGTTTCGGCATGGGCACCAGCCTGGCCTGCGATGTGGAGGGCGTGGAGCCGCTGAGTATCGTGATGAAACTGGTGCGGGTGCACGGCGAACCGGTGGTGAAGTTTTCCGATGACCCGATCAAGAACGTCTGCGAAGACGCCTCGTTTTTGCAGTATGCAGCCCAGGTATTCAACGTCGGCACTGTGGAGGTGTGACATGCAAGACCGTATCGCGCAGGAACTGAATATCGACCGGCAGTTGGGGAAGGGCGGTGAGGCCAAGGAAATCCAGCGACGCATCGACTTCATCAAGACCACGTTGCGTCACTCGGGCTGCAAGGCCCTGGTGTTGGGTATCAGCGGTGGCGTGGATTCCCTCACTGCCGGCCGTCTGTGCCAATTGGCGGTGGAGCAACTGCGTAGCGAACACTACGCCGCACGCTTTGTCGCCATGCGCCTGCCTTACAACATCCAGGCGGATGAAAGCGATGCCCAGGCCTCCCTGGACTTCATCTCCCCGGACCACGTCGAGACCCTCAATATCGCCGCCAGCGTCGACGGCCTGATGACCAGCCTGACCGCCAATGAGGCCAACGCCAGCCACGTCGACTTCATCAAAGGCAACGTCAAGGCCCGCACTCGGATGATCGCGCAGTACGCCGTGGCCAACCTGCACAATGGCCTGGTGGTCGGCACCGACCATGGCGCCGAAGCGCTGATGGGGTTCTTTACCAAGTTTGGCGACGGCGCCTGCGACCTGGCGCCACTGTCCGGCCTGACCAAAACCCAGGTGCGCCTGCTCGCCAGCGCCCTCGGCGCCCCGGCAGAGCTGGTGCACAAACACCCCACCGCAGACCTTGAAGAGCTGGCGCCGGGCAAGCTGGATGAGCAGGCCTATGGTTGCTCATACGAAGAGATTGATGCGTACCTGATGGGCGAACCGGTGAGTGAGCGGGTGACGGCGATTGTCGAGGGGGCGTACAGCAAGACCGCACATAAGCGTGCGCTGCCGATTGTTCCGGTTTAAGGCGCGTGTTTTTCTCACGCTGGTCTTGGTAGGGGGCTGAGTGGGGAGAGTGAATGTTCATGCAGCTGACTGCTCTTTTACTGCGCAACGCTGGAACCACGATGTGGCAGGCAGCCACACATGGAGCGTTGATCCAGTGCAGGAGTGTCTGGATTGGCAGCCAGATTTCTATTACTGAGGTACTACTATGAGCAGCTTTTATCCGTCATCGTTATGTAGCAATGGCGCCTTCCCCAGCGGTAACCCTATGCCCATTGGCAATGGCCAGTGGTGTGGTGTAGGTCAGCCTGCGCGTAACGATGGGGGCCTTCCACCTTCCCGTATTTTGAGAGAGTTCGCGAACAACTTCGATTACTTCCGCGATCCGGGGTCGCCTTTCGTTACACGTGAGTCGCTAGAGTTTGCCGCCAATCGGCCAATGACCGGGAATCACTACCATGACCGGATGACCATGCTTGGCCGGGAGGTCATCCGAAACCCTGAAATGGCCTCTGTGCTGGATGGCATCACCAACGGCGGCGAGCAAGATGGGCTGATCAGTCCAGAGGATGTACACCAAACGATTGGTTTCTACGATGCGCAATCCATGCCTAACAACCAGGCCTTCATGCAGGGAGGGCCACGCGGTATGCCAGGCAATATGCGCCAGCAACAAATGAATCAGCAGAACTTTGCGCCGCAGCCGTCCTACATGACCGCAACCTCCTACAGCGGTCATGCGCCGAGGTCCGAATCAAGACCGTATGCCAACGACACCAAGGAAGAGTTTGCCAACAAAGTGCTGGCCCGTTTCGGCGCTCTGGAAGACCCGAGCACCCCAGGTCTTATAACCGACAAGTCACTGAGTTCAATCGCGGGCGGCTGTCACCTGGATGGGCGTCCCGCCAGTCAGGATGAGATGGAGATAGCCCAGGAAGTGTTGTCACGGGGAGATCAGTTCAAAGAACTTGACCAAGGGCGTAGTGGAAAGTTGGACGGTGCGTTCTCCAGGGACGATCTGGGAGATTCATCGAACAAGTATAAGAAATCCAGCGATCACGAGCTTATTCAAGTCATCAAAGACAATTTCAGGTCGTACACCGCCGGCGCCAGCGATAGCTACGTTAACGTCAATGAGTTGAAAGAAGCTGCCGGCTTGATTCCGTCAGATAGAACCTTCAGCCCGCAAGCGCGTGAAGCGGCGATGGAACTTCTGCAGCGCCCGGGGCTTCTGCGGGACTTGGATATCGGCACTGGCTTCTTCGGGCGCGGGCTTGAGGATGGTCGGTTTGATATAGAAAACCTTAATTATGAGCTCAAAAAAACCAAGTAGATTGGCTAAGGTTTGATTGAGTGGACAAGGCAATATTCGGATGGGCGAAGCCGTTTTTTGGGTGAGTTTCCCCGCGCGCCGAGCCCGTCCGGATGACCGTGCATCGTTCGGAGCAGTTGATAGGTGGCGGGCAAGAGGAACTCCGAGGGCTCGCCCTATCTGGAACCCGTGACTGGATAAAGCGCAGGAACATTGGATCCACTTGCGGTATAACCCTCGGACGCTTTAGTTCTCCGAGGCCCCGTTTTTCATGCAAAGCCCTTTGCAACGTCCGCTGTGGCAGGTCTACCTGATCTTTCTGGCACCGATGGTGCTGTCGAACTTCCTGCAGAGTTTTTCTGGCACGCTCAACGGCATCTATGTCGGGCAAATGCTCGGCACCCAGGCGTTGGCAGCGGTGTCGGGGATGTTTCCCATCGTGTTTTTCTTTATCGCACTGGTGATCGGCCTGGGGGCGGGCGCGTCGGTGTTGATCGGCCAGGCCTGGGGTGCCCAGGAAACCGCGATGGTCAAGTCGATTACCGGTGCGACGCTGACCCTCGGCGCGCTGGTGGGCTTGATCGCTGCGGTGCTGGGCAGTCTGTTCGCACGCCCGGCATTGCAGGCATTGGGCACGCCGGTGGATGTGCTCGACGACGCGGTCGGCTATGCCCAGGCAATGATGCTGATCATGCCGTTGTTGCTGGTGTTCATCCTCTATACCCAACTGCTGCGGGGCGTCAGCGACACGATTTCGCCGCTGCTTGCGCTGGTGGTCTCGACCCTGGTCGGCCTGCTGCTGACTCCGGCGCTGATTCGTGGCTGGGTCGGCCTGCCGCCCTTGGGCATCCAGAGCGCGGTGTACGCCGGCCTGGTGGGTAACGCCATGGCGATGCTGTTTTTGATCTTGCGCCTGCGCCATAAACACCACGTGATGGCGCCGGATCGCGAACTGCTCGCGGCCTTGCGCCTGGACCGCGTGATCCTTGGCAAAGTCCTGCGCATCGGCCTGCCCACCGGCTTGCAGATGGTGGTGTTGTCGCTGTCGGAACTGGTCATCCTGGCGCTGGTCAACGGCCACGGTTCCCAGGCCACGGCGGCCTATGGGGCGGTGACGCAGATCGTCAACTACGTGCAATTTCCGGCGCTGTCGATTGCCATCACTGCCTCGATCCTGGGGGCCCAGGCCATTGGCGCCGGGCGCCTGGAACGCATCGGGCCGATCCTGCGTACCGGATTGCTGATCAACACCTGCCTCACCGGTGGCCTGATTGTGCTGGGGTACGTGTTGTCCCACTGGCTGCTGGGGCTGTTCATCACCGACGACGCTGCGCGGGTCAAGGCAGAACACCTGCTGCACATCATGCTCTGGAGCATCCTGGTGTTTGGCTTCCAGGCGGTGATCGGCGGGATCATGCGCGCCAGCGGCGTGGTGCTGATGCCGGTGGCGATCTCGATCTTCTGCGTGCTGTGCGTGGAGCTGCCGATAGCGTACCTGCTCAATGCCCACTTCGGCCTGGAAGGCGTGTGGATGGCATTTCCGGTGACGTACCTGGCGATGCTGGGGTTGCAGACCGCTTACTACCGGTTGGTGTGGCGGCATAAACAGATCAAACGGTTGGTATGAACATGGCAAACCCCTACGCCGAATTATTCCAGGTCCCTGGCGCCCGGGCGTTTGTATTGGCAGGCATGCTGGCGCGCATGCCGGTGTCGATGACCGGCATCGGCATTATCACCATGCTCTCCCAGGTACATGGCGGCTACGGTCTGGCAGGTTCGGTGGCGGCGATATTCGCCTTGGCTACAGCGATTTGCGCACCCCAGGTATCACGGCTGGTGGACCGCTACAGCCAGGGCCGGGTGCTGCCGATTGCCGCGTTGATCGGTGGCGGGGCGTTGTTGATGCTGTTGCTGTGCACGCGGTTGCAGGCACCGACCTGGACGCTGTTCCTGTGCGCCGCCCTGGCCGGTTGTATACCGAACATGTCCGCAATGGTGCGGGCGCGCTGGACCGAGTTGTATCGGGGCCAGCCCAAGCTGCAAACCGCGTTTGCCCTGGAGTCGGTGCTCGATGAAGTGTGTTTTATTGTCGGCCCGCCGCTTTCGGTCGGCCTGAGCGTGGTGCTGTTTCCCGAAGCCGGGCCACTGGTGGCCGCGCTGTTGCTGGCGGTGGGCGTGACCACGTTCGTGCTGCAACGGGCGACTGAGCCACCGGTGCACGAGCATCACGATCAGCATGGCGGTTGGCTGATTGCGTCACCTTCGGTACTGATCCTGATGATCCTGCTGCTGGCCATGGGCGTGATCGTCGGTGTGGTGGACGTGGTCAGTGTCGCCTTTGCCCAGCAGCAGGGCCAGCCAGCGGCGGCGAGTATCGTGCTGTCGGTGTACGCCATCGGTTCGTGCCTGGCGGGGCTGGCTTTTGGCACGCTCAAGCTCAAGGCGCCGCTGCCCCGGCAGTTCCTGTTCTGTGGCGTAGCCACGGCCTTGACCACGTTGCCGTTGCTGCTGGTCACGAACATCCCTGGCCTGGCGGTGGCGATCTTTATCTCCGGGCTGTTCTTTGCCCCGACCCTGATCGTGTCGATGGCGCTGGTGGAGCGGATTGTCCCCGCTAGCCGCCTGACCGAAGGCATGACCTGGCTGATCACCGGCCTCAGCATCGGTGTGGCCATCGGCGCCGCCAGCTCCGGTTGGATGATTGACCACATGGGGGCTGCCAGTGGCTTTTGGGTGGCGTTGGCGGCGGGCGCGGTGGTAATGGGTTCGGCGGTGCTGGGGTATCGGCGGTTGGGCTGAGGTTCACACTTGGTATCGTCCACTGTGTCGGTGCCACTCGTTATTGCCTGCGAGCCAGGCTTTCACGCCTCCCAAAAAACGCTTGAGTGACGGTTGCGCCTGTTTGAGCAAGCGGCGTTCCTTGGCTTCATAGCGATGCACGATATCGTCGTGCATTTGGGCGGTCAGCCACACGCCTTGCTGCAACGAGCAGTGGTGTTCACGGGCCAGCAATATAGGCAGGTTGAAGTCGCCTATTTCAGGCACGCTCTCTTTGTGGGCGGAGTACACATCATTGGCAATGATGGTCGCGCTGGCGGCGAGGGTAACGACTTCTCGTACCTGGGCCGCGAAATACGTCTCGGCGTCGAGTTCATAGCCGTCGACCACATCAATCAAGGCCATGCAGGGTAGAAAACTGTTGACCTGTCGGTGTGCCAGGTACTCCCAGATACACGGCAGGCTGTGTTCGATGCGCCATGTGGCTTCGGCATTCATGGTCACGAACATGGCAAGGGTCTCCAGCCGCACGCGAGCCATCTGGGACGCTGTGCCGAAGCGAGACAGATGGTTCATATACCCCTTTAATCCCCGCAACACCGGATCACGTTTCAGCGCCTGCTCCAGTGCCAGGTCATGCGGCGGGTTCAGGTGCGCTCTGTCCAGCGCGGCGAGTGCCAACGACAGGCGTGGGCCCAGTAACCTGGGGTTGGCGCCACTTCGCTCATCATCACAGTAGTGATCGTCCACTGCGAACAGCGCAGCGATGCATTTAGCCGAGAGCAACAGGCGGTCCGGGTTGTCGGTGCCGGGGTGGCACAGCATGGCAAATCGGCCGAAATTCGAGGCCCTCACCTGGTCCCATTGACCCTCGAAAATGCCCACTCGCCTGACCCAGGACAGCAACAAGTCGTTGACGTGATTGCCCAGTGCCTCATCCATCCGCACCGGTACGGGGTATTCCAGCTCCGGTATTTGCAGGCGGGCAGGGGCGTCGGGCGATGGGCAGTGGATGTCGTTCATAGCAAGACTCCGAAGTGTCGGTGCCATTGGACGTTACTGCGGACCAAGAAGCAGAAAAGATAAGAGATGACTGATCTGTAAATCTAGAAGGTCTGGCGCCAAACACAACTCGTCCGTTCGGCGCTATCTGGAATCAACCCGCTCATTCAGCCAATCGCGGGGAATGTTTCTGCGCAATGATGTTGCAGAAATTCATTCAGCGCCTGGCGCGTCAAATCATTGAGCGTCACTTTTTTGCGCATCGCTGCCAGGGCGGCCGCCAGGTGCAGGTCATGGCCGACCCGTACATTGAACGAGCCCTTGCACGGTTTTTCGGGTGTTTGCCCGAGGGACTGGCATGTAGCCAGGTAGTCGTCCACTGCCTCATGAAATGCCGCATCCAATTCTGCGACGGTTTTACCTTCATAGCTGACCAGCGCCTTGATGAACAGGATCTTGCCGAACAGGCAGTTGTCTTCGAGGCTGGCTTCGATGGAGCCGATGTAGCCTTTGTAATTGAGTTGGTTGTTCACGGAATCAGTTCTCCTGATCGCAATTGTTCGATGATCTGGCGCCGAATGTAGTGTTTCAGTTCGTTGCCGGGGTGGGGCCTGTGCAAGGTGATCATTGCACTGGGATCGCCGATGTCGAATTTGACGCGGCTTCCGGCTCCTTCAATCTGTGTGTAGCCCAGCCGGTGTAACAGTGTGACGAGTTCGGGCCAGGTGAATATCGTTTGCTCGTTGAGCAATTTGGCGAGCAGCTTTTCATTTTTTGACACGGCGATCCCTGCGTGTAACTAAATGTAGTTGCAAAAATTGGTGTATGTCAATGCTAGCTCGCCTTTGCATGGCTTTCCCGGGATTGATGTAACCCTTGATGACACCGCGCTCCAGCCCCTCCACCCGCAGCTAATTTTTCCCTCCGCGGTTCGTTTTATAGGGACGACGTGCCTTTGTGCTTCCTGCCTATTGCTCCGGACTCCAACAAATGAATGCTGAAGACTCCTTGAAACTTGCTCGCCGGTTTATCGGGTTGCCCCTGGAAAAACGCCAGCTGTTCCTGCAGGCACTGCAGAAAGAAGGGGTGGATTTCTCCCGGTTTCCGATACCGGCAGGAGTGGATGCCGAGGATCGCCAGGCGTTGTCCTATGCGCAGCAGCGCATGTGGTTTCTCTGGCAGTTGGACCCTGCCAGCGGTGCCTACAACCTGCCCGGTGCGGTGCGCCTCAAGGGCGCACTGAACCTGAAAGCGCTGGAGCAGGCGTTCGCCAGCCTGGTGGCGCGGCATGAAACCCTGCGTACAGTGTTCCAGCGCCAAGCGGATGAGCGTCTGTTGCAAGTGGCAGCGGAGCCGATGCTGGCGGTTGACGTCGTGGATTTCAGTGATTTGGCACCGCACGCACGTGAGCAGGCAGTCAATGACGCAGCGACCCGTCAATCGCTGCTGCCTTTCGATCTGGAGCATGGCCCGCTGCTGCGTGTGCAATTGCTCAAATTGGACGCGCAGGAGCACGTGCTGCTGCTGACCCTGCACCACATCGTCTCCGACGGTTGGTCGATGAACGTGCTGATCGAAGAGTTCATCCGCTGCTACGACGCCCATGAGCGCAACGAAACTCCACAATTGCCGGCACTGCCGATTCAATACAGCGATTACGCCCTGTGGCAACGCCGCTGGCTGGAAGCGGGGGAGCAGGCCCGTCAATTGGCGTACTGGCAGGCGCGCCTGGGCGATGAGCACCCGGTGCTGGAACTGCCGACGGACCACCCGCGCCCGGCCATGCCCAGTTACCAGGGCACCCGCCATAACTTCGCGATTGAGCCGGCACTGGCCGCCCAATTGCGTGCCTGCGCGCAAAAGCACAACGTCACGCTGTTCATGCTGTTGCTCGGTGCCTTCAATGTGCTGCTGCATCGTTACACCGGCCAGGGCGATATTCGCATCGGCGTGCCGATTGCCAACCGTAACCGTGGTGAAGTCGAAGGGCTGATCGGTTTTTTCGTCAATACCCAGGTCCTGCGTACCGAGCTGACCGGGCAAACCCGCGTTGCCGAGTTGCTGCAAGGCATCAAGGAGCACGCCCTCGGCGCCCAGGCCCATCAGGAGCTGCCGTTCGAGCGCCTGGTGGAAGCCCTCAAAGTCGAGCGCAGCCTCAGCCATACGCCGCTGTTCCAAGTGATGTACAACCACCAGCCGGTGGTGGCCGATATCGCCTCCGTCAGTACCGCCTCCGGGCTGGAACTCGCGTTGGTGGAGTGGCAAGGTCGCACCACCCAGTTCGACCTGACTCTCGATACTTATGAGAAATCCGGCACGCTGCACGCCGCATTGACCTACGCCAACGACCTGTTCGACGCGCCGTCCATCGCGCGTATGTCCCGGCACTGGATCAGCCTGTTGCAGGCCATGGTTGCCGATGGCGAGCAGCGCATCGGCGAGTTGCCGATGCTGGCTGCCGAAGAGCAGCAGGTCATGGTGCATGCCTGGAACCAGACCGCGCAGGCGTACCCGACCGAGCGCGGTATTCATCAACTGATCGAAGATCAGGTCCAGGCCACGCCCGATGCTCCGGCGCTGGCCTTCGGCGCTGTCTCCTTGACCTACGGCGAGCTTGACGCCCGCGCCAACCAATTGGCCCATGCCTTGCGCGAACAGGGGGTTGGCCCCGATGTGTTGGTGGGAATCTGCGTCGAGCGTTCCGTGGAAATGGTCATTGGTCTGCTGGCCATTCTCAAGGCCGGCGGCGCCTATGTGCCGCTTGACCCCGAATACCCCCAGGAACGCCTGGCCTACATGATCGAAGACAGCGGCATCCAACTGCTGCTCAGCCAGCACAGCCTGTTGCCGTCGCTGCCCACTGACGGCATTCAGGTGATCGCCCTGGACCACGCCCCCGGCTGGCTTGACGGCTACAGCAGCGCCTCGCCCGCAGTCGCCATCCACGGGCTGAACCTGGCCTATGTGATCTACACCTCCGGTTCCACCGGCAAGCCCAAGGGCGCCGGTAACAGCCACCGTGCGCTGGTCAACCGTCTGTGCTGGATGCAGCAAGCCTATGGCCTCGACGCCAGCGATGCGGTACTGCAGAAAACCCCGTTCAGCTTTGACGTCTCGGTCTGGGAGTTCTTCTGGCCGCTGATGACCGGTGCACGCCTGGTGGTCGCGGCCCCTGGCGAACATCGCGAGCCGGCGCGTCTGATCGAGACCATCGGCCAGCACGGCATCACCACCTTGCACTTCGTCCCTTCCATGCTCCAGGCGTTTATCCATGAGCCGGGCGTACAGGGCTGCAACAGCCTCAAGCGCATCGTGTGCAGCGGCGAAGCCTTGCCACTGGATGCGCAACTGCAAGTCTTCGCCAAACTGCCCCTGGCAGGGTTGTTCAACCTCTATGGCCCGACCGAAGCGGCCATCGACGTGACCCACTGGACCTGCGTCGACGAAGGCCGTGACGCCGTACCTATTGGCCGCCCAATCGCCAACCTCGGCACCTATGTGCTCGATGCGCAGCTCAGCCCGGTGCCCGCCGGCGTGTCCGGCGAGCTGTACCTGGGCGGCACCGGCCTGGCCCGCAGTTACCACCGCCGTCCGGCGCTGACCGCCGAGCGTTTTGTGCCCAGCCCTTTCGGTGATGGTGCGCGTCTGTACCGTACCGGCGACCGCGTGCGCCAGCGTGACGATGGTGTGATTGACTACCTCGGTCGCCTCGACCATCAGGTCAAGCTGCGCGGCCTGCGCATCGAGTTGGGAGAAATCGAGACGCGCCTGATGCAACACCCTGGCGTGCGTGAGGCAGTAGTGCTGGTGCAGGGCGGCAAGCAGTTGGTGGCCTACCTGGTGCTGGAAGGCGAAGCGCCGACCGACCTCAAGGCCTGGCTGCTCAGCAGCCTGCCGGAATACATGGTGCCTACCCATATGATGCACCTGGTCAAGCTGCCGGTGACCGCCAATGGCAAGCTCGACCGTAAAGCGCTGCCGCTGCCGGACGTTGCGCCGCAGCAGGCGTACAGCGCCCCGGAAAACGCCCTGCAAAAAGCCCTGTCAGCAATCTGGGTCGATGTGCTTGGCGTGGAGCAGGTCGGTCTGGACGACAACTTTTTCGAGCTGGGCGGCGATTCGATCATCTCTATCCAGGTGGTCAGCCGTGCGCGCCAGGCGGGGATTCGCCTCAGCCCGCGCGACCTGTTCCAGTACCAGAGCGTGCGCAGCCTGGCGCTGGTCGCCACCTTTGAGCAGGCCAGCGTTATCGACCAAGGGCCGGTCAGCGGCGAGGTCATCCTGACGCCGGTACAGCACGGCTTTTTCGCCGAGGCGATCCCGGCGCGTCACCATTGGAACCAATCCTTGTTGCTGACCCCACGCGAGGCCCTGGACTCGGTGCGCCTTGAAGCGGCCCTGACGCAGCTGATTAACCACCATGACGCCCTGCGCCTGCGCTTTGTGCAACGTCCCGATGGCTGGCAGCAAACCCACGCTGCGCCCGTCGCCGAGCCTGCGCTGTGGCACTCTCATGCCGCCGACGATACGCAACTGGCAGCGCTATGCGACGAAGCCCAGCGCAGCCTCGACCTGACGCAAGGCCCGCTGCTGCGCGCCGCCCTCGTCGCCATGGCCGATGGCACCCAGCGCTTGCTGCTGGTGGTGCATCACCTGGTGGTGGATGGGGTTTCATGGCGCATCCTGCTGGAAGACCTGCAACAGGCTTACCGCCAGGCAACGTTGCCGGCCAAGACCAGCGCCTATCAAACCTGGGCGCACCAACTGCACGCCCACGCGCAAACCCTCGGCGAACAACTGCCTTACTGGCAGGCGCAGTCCATCGACGCCGAGTTGCCGTGCGACAACCCCCGTGGCGGGCTGCAAAACCGCTTGGGCTGCAAGATTGAAACCCGCCTCAGCGCCGAGCAAACCCGTCATTTGCTGCAAGATGCGCCGGCGGCTTATCGCACTCAGGTCAACGACCTGTTGCTGACGGCGTTGGCGCGGGTAGTCAGCCGTTGGAGCGGGCAGGCTGGGGCGCTGATCCAGCTGGAAGGCCATGGGCGTGAAGACCTGTTCGACGCCGTCGACCTGACCCGCACGGTGGGTTGGTTTACCAGCCTGTTCCCTGTGCGTCTGCAGGCGGACGGCGAGCTGTCGAGCGCGATCAAGTCGGTCAAGGAGCAACTGCGTGCCGTGCCCGACAAAGGGCTGGGCTACGGCCTGCTGCGCTATCTGGCTGCGCCTCATGTGCGTGAAGCCCTTTCGGGCCTGGCCGCGCCGCGTATCACGTTCAACTACCTCGGTCAGTTCGATCGCCAGTTCAATGAGTCCGCATTGTTCGTGCCCGCCACCCAGGGCAGCGGCCAGGCCCAGGACCCCGAAGCGCCGTTGGCCAACTGGTTGACGGTGGAAGGGCAGGTCTATGGCGGCGAACTGGCGCTGCAATGGGGGTTCAGCCGCGAGATGTTCCAGGCGTCGAGCATCCAGCGCCTGGCGGATGATTACGCCGCCGAACTCACCGCCTTGATCCAGCACTGCTGCGAAACGCCCGCCGGGCAGGTGACACCATCGGACTTTGCGCTGGCAACCCTGACCCAGCAGCAATTGGATGATTTGCCCGTGGCCGGCCCGGCCATCGCCGATATCTACCCGCTGTCGCCCATGCAGCAAGGCATGCTGTTCCACACCCTGTACGAGCCTGAGGTCCAGGCCTATATCAACCAGTTGCGCCTGGATATTGAAGGCCTTGATCTGCTGAGCTTCGGTCGTGCCTGGCAGGCAGCGTTGGACCGGCATGACATTTTGCGCAGCAGCTTTCACTGGCTCGGCCTGGACAGCGCCCATCAAGTGATCCAGCGCCAGGTCGATTTGCAGTTGCAAGTGATCGAAGCCGCGCATCCTGACCTCGACGCCTTGGCCGATGCCGAGCGTCAGCGCGGTTTTGAGTTGAACACGGCGCCCCTGTTTCGCCTGATGTTGGTGCGCG
This sequence comes from Pseudomonas sp. LG1E9, assembly GCF_003290225.1. Taxonomy (NCBI): domain Bacteria; kingdom Pseudomonadati; phylum Pseudomonadota; class Gammaproteobacteria; order Pseudomonadales; family Pseudomonadaceae; genus Pseudomonas; species Pseudomonas sp. LG1E9. The sequence continues at coordinate 3,207,905 of NZ_CP029983.1, forward strand.
GTGCCGGTACGGGCTGGCACATGATTTTCACCAGCCATCACATCCTGATGGATGGCTGGAGCAATGCCCAGTTGCTTGGCGAAGTCATTGCCGACTACGCAGGCCACGTTTTGCCCGTGCCGTTGGGACAGTTCCGCGATTACCTGGGTTGGCTGCAGCAACAAGCCTCGGGTGAAGTGTTCTGGAAGGAAGCCCTGGCACCGTTGCAAGCCCCAACCCTGCTGGCTGAAGCACTGCGCGTGCCGGTCGAAGGGGCGGGCATGGCTGACCATCACACCACCCTGGATAGCCAGTTCACCCGTGCACTCGGCGATTGCGCACGCCAGCACAAAGTCACCCTCAACACCCTCCTGCAAGGCGCCTGGAGCCTCTTGCTGCAACGCTACACCGGTCAGGATTGCGTGGCCTTCGGTGCCACTGTTGCCGGACGTTCGGCGCCGTTGCCGGGTATCGAGCAGCAACTGGGCCTGTTTATCAACACACTGCCGATCATCAGCGCGGCCTCGCCGGCCCAGTCCGCCGCCACTTGGCTCGCTGAGCTGCAAGCGCTGAATCTCAGCCTGCGCGACCATGAACACGTACCGCTTTACGACATCCAGGGCTGGGCCGGTCAACCCGGTGGCGCACTGTTCGACACCTTGCTGGTGTTTGAAAACTTCCCGGTGGCGCAAGCGCTCAAGCAAGGCGCGCCGGCAGGCCTGACCTTCGGCAAGATGCATAACCATGAGCGCACCCACTACCCGTTGACCCTGGGCATCGAGTTGGGGACCGGCTTGCGCCTGGAGTTCAGCTACGACCGGGCGCGGTTCACCGAGCAACAGGTCGCGCAATTGAGCGCCAATCTGCAGCACCTGCTGGTGCAACTGGTGGCGGATACCGAGGTGCCACTGGGCAACCTGCAATTGCTGGACAGCAGCACGCAGGCTTCGCTGCTCGCCATCAGCCAATCCCCTGGCACGCCCCGGCGCCAGGTGCGCGTGCATGAACGCATCGCCGCCCAGGCCCAGGCCACCCCGGATGCGCTGGCGGTGCAGGCAGGCAGTGAACGCTTGAGCTATGCCCAGCTCAATCAGCGGGCCAACCGCCTGGCTCACCGCCTGCTGGAGCAGGGCGTGGGCCCGGGCCAGCGCGTAGGCCTGGTTTCCCGCCGTGGCCCGCAGTTGATCGTCAGCCTGCTGGCGGTGCTAAAAAGCGGCGCGGCCTACGTGCCGCTGGACCCCAATTACCCCGCCGAGCGCCTCAGCTACATGTTGGCAGACAGCCGTCTGAACCTATTGCTCAGCGAGACCGGGTTGCTGGCAGAGCTGCCATTGCCCCATGGGCTCAAACGTGTGGATTTCAGCGCTCAGGGTCAAGAGCTGGCGGGTTACCCGTCGACCAACCCAGCCAACCACGCCACCGCCGCCGACCTCGCTTATGTGATCTACACCTCCGGCTCCACCGGCCAACCCAAGGGTGTGGCCATCGATCATGCTGCACTCGATCAGTTCTGCGACACAGCGGCGGATTACAGTGCGCTGACGCCCGCCGACCGCGTGCTGCAATTTGCGACGTTCAGCTTCGACGGGTTTGTCGAGCAATGCTATCCGCCGCTGTGTGTCGGCGCGGCGCTGATCATGCGCGGCGATGAGCTGTGGGACGCCGGGTTGCTGGCGCGGGAAATCGTCGAGCAGGGCGTGACCCTGGCCGACCTGCCCGCGGCCTATTGGTACTTGCTGGCCAAGGAATGCGCTGTCGATGGCCGCACGCTGGGCAACCTGCGCCAGGTGCATGTCGGCGGCGAAGCCATGGCCGTGGAGGGCGTACGTGCCTGGCACGAGGCCGGGTTGGGCAATGTTCGTTTGGTGAACACTTATGGCCCGACCGAGGCCACCGTGGTCTCCAGCGTGCATGAATGCCAGCTTGCAGATGCCAATGACGCCTTCGGCATGCCGATCGGGCGGGCTATCGACGGGCGCTCGCTGTACGTGCTGGACAGCGGATTTGAATTGCTGCCCACCTGCGGCGTCGGCGAGCTGTGCATCGGTGCTGCGGCGGGCTTGGCCCAGGGCTACTTCGATCGTCCGGCGCTGACCGCCGAACGCTTCCTGCCGGACCCGTTCTCCGGCGTGCCGGGATCGCGGCTCTACCGCAGCGGCGACCTGGCTCGCTACAACGACAACGCGGCCCTGGAGTACGTGGGCCGCATTGACCATCAAGTGAAAATCCGTGGGTTCCGGATCGAGATGGGGGAAATCGAAGCCTGTCTGCAAGCCATGCCCCAGGTGCGCGAGGCGGCTGTGATTGCGTTGGACGGGCCAACCGGTGCGCAGTTGGTCGCCTATGTCGTGCCCCAGTCGAATGCCTTGGAGGCGCCAGCCTTGACGGCGGCTTTGCGTCAGTCCTTGCCGGACTACATGGTGCCGAGTTTCCTGATGCTGATCGACCTGTTGCCTCTGAGCCCCAACGGCAAGCTCGACCGAAAAGCCTTGCCAAAACCGGATGTCAGCCAACGGCAAAAACACTATGTGGCACCCCGAACGACCCTGGAAACCCAGGTCGCGCAGGTTTGGCAAAACGTGCTGGGGCTGGAGCAGGTTGGGCTGGACGACCACTTCTTTGAGTTGGGTGGGCATTCGCTGCTGGCCACCCAAGTGGTTGCACGCCTGAAGACGCTGCTGGCCTGCGACCTGACCCTGCGCGACCTGTTTGGTGCGCCGCGATTGGCAGACTTTATCGCGGCAGTGGCCACGCGCACCGGGCAGGACGCGGCACCGGCGCGCAGCCCGTTAGTGGCCCACGGCGAAAAAACCAGCGCGATGCTTTCTCTGGTGCAGCGCCGGCTATGGGTAGTGGAACAGCTGTCGCAGGCCAGTGGCGCCTATGGCATGCCGCTGGCCGTGCGCTTGCGCGGCGAGTTGTCGGTGCCGCTGCTGATCAGCAGCCTGGCACAGGTGATTGCCCGCCACGAAACCCTGCGCACGGCCTACATCACCGACGAGGAGGGTGATCCGCTGGCGGTCATCGCCGCGCACGTAGAGGTCGACTTGCCGGTATTGGACTTGTCGTCCCTGGATCCGGCCGAGCAGCAGCGCCGGGTCGCCGCCGCCGTTGAGGCCAATACCCGCCAGTCCATCAGCCTGTTGCAGGCGCCCTTGTTGCGTGGACAGGTGCTCAAGCTGGGCCCCACCGAACATGTGCTGCTGTATTCGATGCACCACATCATCTCCGATGGCTGGTCGATGGCGGTGCTGGTCAATGAACTGGTGGGCTTCTACGGCCGGGCGAAGGCGGGGGTGGTTGAGCCGCTGCCTGCGCTGCCGATCCAGTACTCCGATTACGCCCTCTGGCAACACCAACTACAACACACCGGCGTGCTGGCCGCGCAGGCGCGTTACTGGGAGCAGGCATTGGCCGGGCACAGCGGCGTATTGCAATTGCCCACCGACCAGCCGCGCCCCCAGGCGCCGACCCATGAAGGTCGCGACCTAGGCTTCACGCTGCCCGTGGCGTTGCACGAAGGGCTCAAGGCGCTGTCGGCGCGTGCCGGTGTCACGCTGTACAGCACGATGCTGGCCGCGTTCCAGATCCTGCTGCATCGCCTCAGCGGCAGCGATGACGTGCTGGTCGGCGCCGACGTTGCCGGGCGCCAGCAGCCTGAGCTGGAAGGGCTGATCGGTTTCTTCGTGAACATTCTGCCGCTGCGCTCGACCTTTGCGCCGCTGCAACCGTTCAGCGCTTTCCTGGCTAACACCCAAGGCACCGCGCTGGACGCTTTCGATCACCAGGACCTGCCCTTCGACATGATTGTCGAGGCCTCGCCACGCCCGCGCCAACGGGGTTTCAACCCGCTGGTACAGGTGCTGTTCGTCATGAACAACCTGCCGGTGCAGGGTGGCCGGATAGACGGGATCGAGGTTGAAGTGCTGCCGACTCGTGGCGGTTACTCCAAGTTCGATATGGCCCTGTTCATCGACGAGGACGCAGGCGGCGTGCACGGTACCTGGCAGTACGCCAGCGACCTGTTTGAACAACAACGCATCGAGTCCTTCGTCAACGCCTGGACGGGAATTCTTGAACAGATTGTGTGTGATCCGAACATTCAATTAGGGGATATCACCATGCCTAGCAACACTGTTGAACACGCCACGACGCCCGTACCGCCAGCCATCAAGGCCGACAAGCTGGGCAAGTTCCTGAAAAAATCCCAGAGTCGCACCGACAAGCCTGCCGGCGCGCTGATGCGTGAATCGCTGTTGGTCCCCGGACAGGATTTTCCATTGCTGATGGAACCCACCGATCCGGGCCTGGACCTGGTGGCCTGGATCAAGGACAACCGCGCCCTGGTGGAAGAAAAACTGGCCCGCCATGCGGGGGTTCTGTTCCGTGGATTTGCCCTGCGCGATATTCATGACTTCGAAGCGTTTGCTGAAGCCGTACAGCCGGGCCTCTATGGCCAATACGGCGACTTGCCGAAAAAAGAGGGCGGTAAGAACACCTACCGGTCCACGCCGTACCCCGAAAAGAAAATGATCCTGTTCCATAACGAAAGCTCCCATCAGGACCGCTGGCCGCGCAAGCAGCTGTTCTTCTGCGAGCAGCCATCGCCAATCGGCGGTGCCACGCCGGTGGTGGACTGCCGGCAGATGTACCTCAAGTTGCCGGCGACGATCCGCGAGCGTTTCGAGGACAAGGGGTTGCTGTACGTGCGCACCTTTGCCGACAAGCTGGACGTCTCCTGGCAGCACTTCTTCAAGACCGACGTGCGTGCCGACGTCGAAGCGCGTTGCCGGGCGGCGGGCATCGCCTGGACCTGGCTGGACAACGATGAACTGCAAATCCGCACCCCGTGCCCGGCGATCATCCGGCACCCGGTGACGGGGGAAAAAACCTTCTTCAACCAGGTTCAGTTGCATCACATCTTCTGCCTGGACCCGGACGTGCGCGAAGACTTGCTGGCGCTGTTCGGCGAGCAGCGTATGCCCCGGCACGTGTACTACGGCGATGGCTCGCCGATTGAAGACGAGGTCATGGCCCTGGTGGGCGAGCTGTACGAAGCGTGCGCAGTGCGGTTCGACTGGCACAAGGGCGATGTCATCCTGCTGGACAACATGCTGGCTGCCCACGCTCGGGATCCTTTCGAAGGCCCGCGCAAGATTGTCGTGGCAATGGGCGAAATGATTGAACGCAGTGCGCTGAACGTGGCGCACAGCGAGACCGAAAAGGAAGAGGCCGGAGCATGAGTACTGCACAACAGGGCACCGTGGACGCGGGACTGGCGTTGCTGGTCGAACAGCAACAGCATCTGGACGCCCGGCAACAGGGGACGAGCTGGGGCGATCTGAGCCACTGCGTGAAACTGGATATTCGCGGCGAACTGGACCCGGTGCGCCTGCAACACGCGCTCGACAGCCTGGCGGTGCGCCACGAAGCATTGAGTACGCAATTTGCGCCCGTCAGTGGTTATCACGGATTGCGCCAGCGGGTCGCGCTGGCTGAAGCGGTGAGCTTGACCCAGTGGCTCGACGTGGCGTCGCCCCAACAGGTGGTTGCACGCCAACAGCAGTGGTGGCAGCAGCAACAGCCGCTGATCGGCGCGTTGTTACAGCGCCTGGAAACGGACCACTGGCAACTGCTGATAGGCGTGGCGCGTTATGCCGCGGATGCCGGGACCCTGGCCCTGATCCAGCAGGAGTTGGTGGCCGCTTATGGGCAGCAAGGGTTTGAAGAGGACGAACCGGGGCAGTTCTCCCAGTACCTGGAATGGCGCAGCGAGGTGATCTTCGACGAAGACGCAGACACTGCCAAGGCTTACTGGCAGCAGTACCTGCAAGGGCACGAGAATCTGGTCAACGGGCCAGACTTGCCCTATCGCCTGACCGGCGCAGAAGTCCTGCCGGCAGAACGCGTGAGCATGCCACTGGATCAATCGCTGTTGGCCCGCCTGCGCACGGCGGGGCTGCCGCTGGACGTGCTGATACACGCCGCCTGGTGGGTGCTGCTGGCACGCATCAGTGGTCGCGACTCTTTCCTGGCGGGCTGGCGGCATGATGCGCGCCAGGACTATGAGTTTTTCAGCCACAGCCTGGGCCTGTTCGAGAAAACCCTGCCGTTGGCGATTCGTATTGATCCGGCCAGCACTTTCCGTGAGCTGGTGACCACCCTTGCCGCACAGTTGGATCAGCACCGCACCTGGCAGGAATACTGGGCACCGTTGTCATTCCCCCAACAGGCCGCGCCTGCGGTCGGTTTTGGCAATCGGTTGGTGTCGGCACCGCTTGAAGTCGCCGGGACGGTCTGGGCGGGCAGCGACCTGCCGGCCCGTCTGCCTGAGTTCGAGTTGGCACTGCAGCTGGAAATCGCCGTGTCGGGCGAACCTCAAGGTTTATCACTGGACTTCACTCCCGCACGCTATTCGGCGCACGCCGTCGAGACGCTGTTGGGCCAGCTGCGCCAGTTGCTCCACAGCATTGCCGATAAACCGGATGAAACCCTTGCGCGTCTGAACCTGCTGGATAACGAGGAAAAGAGCCGGTTGCTGGCGCTGAACCCGCCGGTTCAGGGGATGCAGGCGCTGCAGCTGTTGCCCCAACGTATTGCCGCTTGGGCTGGGCAGACGCCGGATGCCGTGGCGTTGGTCGCGGCGGGCCAGACCCTCAGCTACGCCGAACTGGACGCCCGCACCGCGCAATTGAGTGCCGAATTACTGCGCCAGGGTGTGAGCGCTGGGTCGATTGTGGCCCTGGCGCTGCCGCGCTCGGTGGAACTGGTCGTCGCTATTCTCGCCACCTGGCGTGCGGGCGCAGCCTATCTGCCGCTGGACCCGCAATGGCCAGTGGCGCGCCAGGCTGAAATCGCACGGCACGCCGCCGCGAGCCTGATTCTGGTGGCACACGCGCCGAGCCAGGACGATCCGCTGACCTCGTTCAAGCTGCTCAACCTGGGCGCCGCGACCTTGGATGTGCCGGTGGCCCCGGCGGTATCCGTGCAGGCCCATGATGTCGCGTATGTGCTCTTCACTTCCGGCTCCACCGGCCAGCCCAAAGGCGTGGTGATCGAGCATGGCGCGTTGCTCAGCTATGTCGCGAGCAGCAGTCAGCAATTGGGCCTGTCCGCCTGCCGCGATTTTGCCTTCAGTTCCACGGTAGCGGCGGACCTGGGCAACACCACCTTGTTCGGCGCGCTGTACAACGGGGCTACGCTGCACGTCGTGGATGACCTCACCCTGCAAGATCCCCAGGGCTTCGCCGGGTTCCTGCGGGAAAACCGCATCGATTGCCTGAAAATCGTGCCTTCACACCTGGCCGCCTTGCTTGAGGCTGATGCCGCCGTATTACCTGGCACGCTGGTGCTGGGCGGTGAAGCCATCGGCGCAAGCCTGGTGCAGCGCATTCGCCAGCTGCGGCCCGACTGCCGTGTATTCAACCATTACGGCCCGACCGAAGCGACGGTGGGGGTGATGGTGCATCCGTTACTCCCCGCTGAGGACGTGTCCCATGGCGTGCCGCTGACACAGGTGCTCGCCGGCAACCAGGTGTTCGTACTCGGTGCGGACGCACAACTGCTGGCGACGGGGGAACTCGGTGAGTTGTTCATCGGTGGCCGACAGCTGTGCCGAGGCTACTTGCAGGGCGAGGCTGACGCAGACGCGTTTATCCATAGCCCACTGGTGGGCGGCGAGCGCCTTTACCGCACGGGAGACCTGGCCCGTTACCGCGTGGAGGGTGGCGTGCAGTTGTATGGCCGCCGTGATCATCAGGTCAAGGTGCGGGGTTTCCGCATTGAGCTGGCGGAGATAGAGGCGCAGTTGCTGCGGTTGCCCGAGGTCAGTGAGGCCGTGGTGGTGCTGGTGCAGGAGGAGCCGCAAGCGTTCGTGGTCATGCGTGCGGCGACGGCAGAGGACGCAGGGCCTCAATTGAAAAAACAACTGGCTCAGCACCTCCCGGCGGCCATGGTGCCACGCCAGATTGTGAGCCTTGAACGCATGCCGCGCCTGCCAAACGGCAAGGTTGACCGCAAGGCGCTGCAGCACACTCAACCCGTGGTTTCCCAGACGCTGTACGTCGCGCCACGGGATGCGCTCGAAACGCTGTTGTCCACGCGCATGGCCCAATTGGTCGGTTTGGAACGGCTGAGCATCGAGGAGGACTTTTTCGCCGCAGGCGGGCATTCCTTGTTGGTGATCAAGCTCGTGGCAGGTATCCGCAAACTGCTGCAATGCGAGATTCATCCGGGTGTGGTGTTTGATCACCCCAGCGTGGCGGCACTGGCGCGGGTGCTGCGCGAGCGTGAGAGTGTCGCGGGGCAGTTGGAGAAAATCGCCCAGGCGCGTTTGCGCCTGGATGCAATGACCCCTGAAGAGAAAGCGGCGCTTGTGGAGAAGGCCAAGCAGTTGCAAGCGAGCAAGGAGCAGGGATAGGCATGTAAAACGGGGCTGGCAATCAGCCCCGTTGGTTAATGGCGGGAATGCTCAAGTGGCGCTTAGCGCTGTTCCCCCAACCAGCTCAACACCCCTTCATAAATACCCGCAACCGCACCGGTAATACCGTTCATGCGCAGAAAGTCATGGGTCAACCCCGACTCTACGTGCAGGCTCACCGCTGTGCCGCTCGCCGCCAGCATCTGGGCGTAAGCCTGTCCTTCGTCATACAGCGGATCGTATTGGGCCAGGCTGATATAGGCCGGGGCCAATGCTGTCAGCCCCTGCGCCAGCAGTGGCGAGACCCGCCAGTCGAGGCGCTGTTGGGCATCCGGGCAATAGTGGTGGTAGAACCATTGCAGCGTGGCCGTTTCCAGCAGGTAATCCTCGGCATACTGGCGATGGGAATCACGCTGCCGCGAGGTATCGGTGACGGGGTAAAACAGCAACTGGGCCCAGGGTTTGAACGCCAGTTGCAGCGGCGCTTTCACTGCGGTGATCGCCAGGACGGTCGCCAGCGTTGCCCCCACACTGTCACCTGCCAGGGTAATCCGGTTGTTGTCCAGTTGCAGGTTGCCAGCCTGTTCGGCCAGCCAATTGGCGGCGTCAAGGCTGTCATTGACAGCGGTCGGGAAGCTCGCCTGTGGCGCCAGACGGTAAGCGGGCGCGAACACCGCGTACTCGCCGCTGGCCGCGAGCCTGCGGCAGATGGAGTCGTGGGAGTCCAGGCTGCCCACCACATAACCGCCGCCGTGGAAATACGCAATCACCGGCAATTGCGCGGTGCCCGGCGCCCGGTATAGGCGGGCGGGCAAGGCATGGCCATCGCGGGCGGTGAACGTCAGTTGGCTGACCACCACCGACCCTGGCGGGCTGGGGTCGAGAATGGCCGAAGTCTGTTCGAACTCCCGCCGTGCCTGTTCAACACTCAGTGCGTGCATGGGTTGGCTTTTACCGGTCAGGCGACCCATCTGTGCCAATTCCAGAAAACCTTCGAGATCAGGGTCCAGGGGCATTGCATGTTCCTTGTGAAATAGGCTGAAGCGCCGCCCCTGACCATCAGGGGCGGCGACGGTTTCAACTGGCTACGGGTTGCAGCGCCAGGTGCTGCAACAGACCCTGAAGCAGGGTCGGGTGGTTGAGAATGTCGTAGTGGCCGGCGGCGATCTGTTCGTTGCTCCGGGCGCTGGCCATGTTCGATGCAGGCTGGCCGGCAATCGCCTTGGCCCACCAGCAATGGGCCTGCGCCCGGGTGGGCGGCAAGCCGTCCAGGCGCGTGGACAACGCCTTGAGTTTCATCGCTACCTGGAAGGTGTGAGCCAGCTCCTCGGTGCTGATTGCGGCGTACGCCGAACGGGCGGCAGCACCTGCCTGGACCTGCGCGATCAGCTGCTCCAGCGCCGTGCTGTCCGTCGTCGCCCCGACCTCAAAGGTTGGCAACTCCTCGGCCGAGAGGCCGAACAGTACCGCGAGGAACCCGCGCAGGTCCTCGCTCCAGTCGTCACTCAAGACGTCCTCGCCAGTGGGTACAAAACTGTCCACCAGGCCGAGGAACTCCACGCGTTGGCCCTGGCTTTCCAGCTCCTGGGCCACCAGCACCGCAAGGGTGCCACCCAGCGACCAGCCCATCAGGTGGTAAGGGCCGCTGGCTTGCTGCTGGCGGATGTACTGGCTGTAATCGATGGCCATGGACGCCAGCGAATCATCGTTCCACTGACGGTCCAGCAGCATGCGACATTGCAGGCCGTAGACGCTGCGCTGTCCATCCAGGCGACGGGCCAGGGGCTCGTAGTCGAACACAGTGCCAAAACCGGCATGCAGGCAGAACAGCGGCGCGCTGAGCGTTGTTTCACTGTTGAGCAGCAGCAGCGGATTGAGGCTCGCATCGTCTTCGGCAAACCCGGACAACTCAGCGATGGTGGGCTTGCCGATCATGTCCCGCAGTTTCAGCTCGATGCCGATATCCGGTTGGCTGCGCACCTTCGACAGCACCTTGAGAATGCGCAGCGAGTCGCCGCCCAATTCGAAGAAGTTGTCGGTGACGCCCACGCTCTCTAGTTCCAGCACCTCCTGCCAGATCGCCGCCAGTTGTGCCTCCAACGAATTGCGCGGTGCAACGAAGGCGCGGCCCTTGAAATCCGGGTCAGGCAGGGCCAGGCGGTCCAGCTTGCCGTTGGGGTTGAGTGGGAAAGCTGGGAGCGCGAGGATTTGCGCCGGCACCATGTAGTCGGGCAATTCCACCTGCAAAGCCGCTCGCAGGCGTTCGCCCAGCCCGGCCGAAGCGTCGGCTACCACGTAACCGATCAGTTGCTTGCCGCCGGCGGTATCGCGGGCGACCACCACGGCGTCTTGCACATCCGGGATCTCGCGCAGGCGTGACTCAATTTCTCCCAGCTCGATCCGGAAACCACGGATTTTCACCTGGTTGTCCAGGCGGCCAAGGTAGTCGATCACGCCGTCGGGGCGCTGGCGCACCAGATCCCCGGTGCGATACAGGCGTGTGCCGTCGGCAGCGAACGGGTCAACCACAAACCGTTCGGCGCTCAGGCCGGGCCGCTGGTGATACCCACGGGCAACGCCTTCGCCGCCGATGTACAACTCGCCCGCCACACCATCGGGCAGGGGGTTGAGGTGTTCGTCCAGCACATACAGGGTACGTTCACCGATGCGGGTGCCGATCGGCGCGTACACCGCGTCGCAGCGTTCATCGACACTCACTTTCCACAGCAGCGGGGTCACCACGGTTTCGGTGGGGCCGTACCCGTTGGTCAGGTACTGCGGCTTGAGCACGCGCTTGACCAACTCGAAGTTGGCCTCTGCCACCGCGTCGCCGCCGAAGCAGTAAATGCGCACGGGCGGTGGTGCATCGATTTGGCTGTCGCCGTACTCGGCCAGCTGTTGCAGATACGCCGGGGGGAAGCACGCGATGCTGATGCTGTGCGCGTGCAGCGCCTGCCAGGTTTCTTCCGGTGTCCACAGCTGGTTACCCCTGACGACCAGGCATCCGCCGCTTTGCAGCGTCGATAGCCAACGCTCTTGGGCACCGTCGAAGGCGAACGACATGAACAGCAATTCACGGGTGCTGCTGTCCATCTCGTAACGCTCGGCGATGGCCTGGCAATGCATGCGGATTTGCCCGTGGGCCACGGCCACCCCCTTGGGCTTGCCGGTGGAGCCCGAGGTGTAAATCAGATAGGCCAGGTTATGGTCGTGCACCAGGGTCGCCGGGCACGTCGCCGGCCAGTCCGACAGCGGCAGGCGATCCAGCTCGATAAGCGTCGCCTCGCCCAGGCCGTCGAAGCGCGACCGCAGCGAGTGCTGGCTGATCAGTACGCTCATGGCAGAGTCTTCGACGATCCACTGCACGCGGTCCTGTGGGTAGTCGATGTCCAGGGGCACGTAGGCGGCGCCGGTTTTCATGACGCCATAGAACGCGACAATGACGTCCACCGAGCGCTCCAGAGCGACGCCGACGAACATCTCCGGGCCGATGCCCTGGGCCATGAGGCAGTGGGCCAGGCGGTTGGCCCGCGCATCCAGTTCGCCGTAGCTCAACGCGATACCGTCGCACACGACCGCCACTGCGTCTGGCCGCTCCAGTGCGTGTTGCCGGATCACCTGTGCCAGGTGCGCGCGTGGCGCCTTGGCTGGGTTCAGGTGGTTGCGTTGCAGCAACAATTGCTGTTCGGGGCCTGCCAGCATGTTGAGGCTGCCGACGTTGGCCTGGGCGTTGTTCAGCAGTTCCAGCAGCAGGGTTTCAAAGCTGCGCAGGATTTGTGCGGTGGCGGCCTCGGTAAAGCGGTTGCGCAGGTACAGGAACTCGATCTTCAGGGTGTGGCCGAGGTTGATCGCCAGGTCCATGGCAAAGTTGGTCACATCGCGGCTGCTGACGTCGCCGAAGCTCAGGTGTTCCTGCCCGGCTTCCTGCAGACGCTCGTCCACCGGATAGTTTTCAAACACCAGAATGCTGTCAAACAGCGGCTGGCCACCTTGGCCCGACCAGCGTTGTACATCCGCCAGGGACGCATGCTCGTGGTCGCGCACTTCCAGGTTATAGGCCTGCAACGCTTGCAGCCATTGGGCGACGGGCATATGCGGTTGCGGGGTCTGGATAATGGGCAACGTGTTGATAAACAGCCCGAGCATGTCCTCTGAGCCTGGCAGGCTGGCCGGACGACCCGCGACCGTCGCGCCGAAGCACACGGTGTCCTGGCCGGTATAGCGCTGCAACAGCAGTAACCAAGTGGCCTGGATCAGCGTGTTCGGCGTGACGCGCAGGCGTTGGGCCTGCTCACGCAAGTGTGCGGTTTGCCGCGTATCCCAATTCAGATACAGCGCCGCGTGGCCTTCCAACTCCATGGCCGGCTTGGGCGACAGGCTGTTGGCGAGGGACGAGGTGCCGTTCAAGTCCTGGAGCTTGGTTTTCCAGAACTGCTCCAGTACCGCTTGGGATTGATCTTGCAGCCAGCGGATGTAATCGCGGTAATGCCCGCGTTTGGGCGGTGCGGCCTGGCCGTTGTAGATCGCGAAGACTTCACCCAACAGCCGCGAGTTGGACCAGCCGTCCATGAGGATGTGGTGGCTGGTCCAGATCAGGTAGTGCGTCTGCGCGTCGAGCTGTACCAGGGTCAGGCGTGTGAGCGGTGCACGCAGAAGTTCGAAGCCACGGGCGCAATCCTGGCTCGCGAGTACTTCCAGGTCCTGTGCGCTGACGTCCCGTTGCTGCCAGTCGAGGACGTCGACTGGCATCTTCGCCGCGCGGTAGACCACTTGCAGCGGTTCGGTCAGTTGGTTGTCGGCCCAGAACCCGGTACGCAGGATTTCATGGCGCTCAATCACGGCGTTCCAGGCGGCGGTGAACCGCGCAACGTCCAGGCCGGTGACCGAGACGGCCATCTGGTTCACGTACAGTGCGCTTTCCGGTGCTTCCAGTGTGTGGAACAGCATGCCCTGTTGCATCGCCGACAACGGGTAGAGGTCTTCGAGCTGTGGCAACGGCACCGGCAGGCGGTCCAGTTGCGCCTGGCTGATACGCGCCAGCGCAAAGTCGGACGGCGTGACCCCCATGTTGGCGGTGTCGCAGCAGTGCTCGATCAGGGCCAGCAACTCGCGCTTGAGGTCATCGGCCAGGTGCGCAATGGTCGCCTCGTCGAACATCTCACGGCTGAATTGCCAGCCCAGGGTCAGTTCATCGCCGTATACCTGGCCATTGAGGCTCAGCCAGTTGCCCAGTGGCGCATCCGGCGCCTGCTCACGGCCGCTGCCTTCGGCGGCGGGGGCCAGCAACGAGCCCTGTTTGGCATCGAAGCTGCCATCGAACTGGCCCAGGTAGTTGAAGGTGATGCGTGGCGCCGGCAAGGCGCCGAGGCTGGCCCGTGCCTGCGGCGTGCCGAGGTAGCGCAGGGCGCCATAGCCCAAGCCCTTGTCGGGGATTGCCCGCAACTGTTCCTTGATCTGCTTGATGGAGTCGCCAAGGGTGCCGGCCGGTACCAGCTTGACCGGGAACAGGCTGGTGAACCAACCCACCGTGCGAGTCAGGTCGATGTCATCGAACAGGTCTTCGCGGCCATGGCCTTCCAGCTCCACCAGGCAATGCGCGGCGCCGGTCCAGCGGCTGATGACACGCGCCAGGGCCGTCAGCAGCAGGTCGTTGATCTGCGTGCGATAGGCCTTGGGCGCCTGTTGCAGCAACTGTCTGGTCTGCCGGGCGTCGAGGTGGGTATGCAGGGTGTGGCTGTAGCGATTGTCCAGGCTGCCATGGGGGCGTTCGCAGGGCAGATCGGGCGTGTCGGTATCGAGTTGCGCCAGCCAGTAGTGCAATTCGTCCTGGGCGGTGGGTTGTTGCGCACGCTGTTGCAGGCGCTCGGCCCAGGCCTTGACTGAACTGGTGCGGGCCGGCAATTGCACCGATTGCTGGTTGCAGACCTGTTGATAGGCGTTTTGCAGGTCTTCAAAGAGAATCCGCCAGGACACGCCATCCACTGCCAGGTGGTGAATCACCAACAGCAGGCGCTGGCTGCCGTCGGCCACGTGGATCAATACGGCGCAGATCAGCGGGCCGTGTTGCAGGTCGAGGCTGGCCTGGGCTTGATCGCACAGGTCCGGCAGTTGCTCGACGCTGGCGTCTACCTGTTGCAACTGCCAGTCGGCCATTGGCCGGTACTGGGCGCTCCAGTCGCCAGCGTGTTGCTCAAAGCTCAAACGCAGGGCGTCGTGGTGCTCAATCACTGCGAGCAACGCCTGTTGCAGTGCCTCGGCCACCAGCGGCTGGGCAGGTTGGAGCAGTACCGACTGGTTCCAGTGATGGCGCTCTGGGATCGCCGTTTCAAAAAATGCCTGGTGAATCGGCAGCAACGTGAGCGGGCCCGTGGCTGGGCCCTGGTCGATCACGTGGGCACTTGCGCCCATACGGGCCACGCTGGCCAGGCCTTGCACGGTCTGGTGCTGGAACAGTTCCTTGGGTGTAAAGCCGATGCCCTGCTGGCGGGCGCGGCTGACCACCTGGATGGAAATGATGGAATCACCGCCCAGTTCGAAGAAATTGTCGTTCAGGCCGACGCGTTCCAGTTTCAGCACGTCTTGCCAGATTGCGGCGATCTGCTGTTCCAGCGGGCTGTGTGGCGCCACGTAGGTTTTTTGCAGCAGGTTTGCATCGGGTTTCGGCAGGGCCTTGCGGTCCAGTTTGCCGTTGGGGCTCAGGGGCAGTTGATCGAGGAAGATCAACTGGGCAGGCACCATGTAGTCGGGCAGGTGTTCGCCCAGGCGTTGCTTGATGTCGCTGCGCAACTGATCTGCGTCACCGGCTTCGCTGGGCACGGCGTAGGCGACTAACTGGCCGTCGGCCGCAATCACCACGGCTTCGCGTACGCAGTCCAGTTCCATCAGGCGGGTTTCGATCTCTCCCAGCTCAATGCGCAGGCCACGGATTTTTACCTGGTGGTCGATACGGCCCCGGTATTCGATGACGCCGTCGGGACGGTAGCTGGCCAGGTCGCCGGTGCGATACAGGCGTTGGCCGTCACCGAACGGGCTGGTCATGAAGCGCTCGGCGGTAAGGGCAGGGCGGCGGTGGTAACCCCGGGCCAGGCCTTCGCCGCCCAGGTACAGCTCGCCGATCACACCGGCCGGCACCGGTTGCAGCTCGGCATCAAGGATGTAGGTGGTGAGGTTGGCGATCGGCTGGCCAATCGGCACGCTGGCCTTGCCTTCTTCGCGGCAGGTCCAGTGGGTCACGTCGATGGCGGCTTCGGTAGGGCCGTAAAGGTTGAACAACCCGGCGTTCGGCAACTTGGCGAACACCTGTTGCTGGGCGTCCACGGGCAAGGCTTCGCCGCTGCACACGATGCGTGTCAGGTGGGTGCACTGGGCGACGTTCTCGTCCAGCAGGAACACCTGCAGCATCGACGGCACGAAGTGCAGGGTCGTGACCTGGTAACGCTGAATCAGGCTGACCAGGATCGCCGGATCGCGATGGTCGCCAGGCCCGGCAACGGCCAAACGGGCGCCGGTCATCAGCGGCCAGAAGAACTCCCACACCGACACGTCGAAGCTGAACGGGGTCTTTTGCAGCACGGTGTCGTCGGCGGTCAAGGCATAGGCCTGCTGCATCCAGCACAGCCGGTTGGTCAGGGCCGCATGCCGGTTGCCGGCGCCCTTGGGCTTGCCGGTGGAACCTGAGGTGTAGATGACGTAGGCGAGGTTTTCGCCGTCAACGGCGACTTGCGGGTTGGTGTCGGCATAGCCGCTGACGTCCAGTTGGTCGAGGGCCAGCACCGGCAGCGCGGCGGGGATCGGCAACTGCGTGAGCAGGTGTTGCTGGGTCAGCAGCAAGCTAATACCGCTGTCTTCGATCATGTAGCCCAGGCGGTCTTGCGGGTATTCGGGGTCCAGCGGCACATAGGCGCCGCCGGCCTTGAGCACGGCGAGCAGGCCGATGACCATCTCCAGGCTGCGCTCGGTGGCAATGCCCACCAGTGCATCCGGGCCGACGCCCAGTTCCATCAGCTTGTGGGCAAGTTGGTTGGCGCGCTGGTTGAGCTGGCGATAGCTCAGTTGATGGTCGCCGAACACCAATGCCGGCGCATCGGGCGTGGCGGCCGCTTGGGCTTCGATCAATTGCTGGACGCTGTGGTCGAGCGGGTAGTGGGTGGTGGTGGCGTTCCACGCGCTGACGATCTGCTGCTGCTCGGCGTGGTCCAGCATCGCCAGGTCGGCCAGCCGCTGTTGCGGGTCGGCAATGAGGCTTTGCAGCAAGTGCAGCCAGTGCCGTCCCAGGCGCTCGATGGTAGTGGCGTCGAACAGGTCGGTGGCGTAGGTGAGTGTTGCGCTCAAGCCCTCGGCCGATTCGCTGGTGCTGAGGGTCAGGTCAAATTGCGAGGTGCTGCCCTCCCAGTCCAATCCCTCGACCTGCAACGCCAAAGGCAGTGACGGGCGTTCGGTGGCGCTGGGTTTGTCGGCACTCTGGTGGTTGAACATCACCTGGAACAGCGGGTTGTGGCTGAGGCTGCGCTCCGGTTGCAAGGCCTCCACCAGTTGCTCGAACGGCAGGTCCTGATGCGCCTGGGCATCCAGTGCATGTTGCTTGACCTGTTGCAGCAGAGCCTCGACCCGCAGGTGCGAGCTGAACTCGGCTTTCATGACTTGGGTGTTCACGAAGAAGCCGATCAGCCCCTCGGTTTCGACCCGGTTGCGGTTGGCAATCGGCACACCGACGCGAATATCGTTCTGGCCGCTGTAGCGGTGCAACAGCGCCTGGAAAGACGCCAGCAACAGCATGAACGGCGTCACACCCAGGCGATGGGCAAAGGCTTGCACTGCATCGCCCAGGCCAGGCGTGAGGGTAAGTGACAGGTGGGCACCCCGGTAGCTTTGTTCAGCCGGGCGCGGGCGATCTGTCGGCAACTCCAATACGCTGTTTTCGCCGGCCAACTGGCCGGTCCAGTAGGCCAGTTGACGTTCGCGCTCGCCGGCTTGCATCCATTGCCGTTGCCAGGCGGCATAGTCGGCGTACTGGATGGGCAACGGCGCCAGCGAGTGAGGCTGCCCCGCCTGGGCGGCGCCATACAGGCTGATCAGTTCCTCCACCATCAACTGCACCGACCAGCCATCGGAAACGATGTGGTGCTGGGTAAGTACCAGTACATGTTCATCGTCCGCCAGGCGCAGCAGCCTGACTCGCAGCAGCGGGCCGTTTTGCAGGTCGAACAGTTGCCGGGTTTCGTGCTCCACAAACGTCTTGATCGTGGCGTCGTCCGGTGTGCCGCTCAGCGTCTCGACCACCAGCGCCAGCGGCGCATGGTCGGCGATGATTTGGCGCGGTTGTTCGTTTTCCACCACGAAGGTGGTACGCAGTGCCTCGTGACGGGCGATCAGTTGATTGAACGCTTGCTCCAGCGCCGCGACATCCAGCGCGCCTTTGAGACGCAGTGCGGCCGGCAAGTGGTACGCGGCGCTATGCGGGTCCAATTGCCAGAGGAACCACTGGCGCTCCTGCGCGTAGGACAGGGGCAGCGATTGAGTGCGTTCGACGGGCACCAGTGGCAGCTCATGCTGCCGTGCGCGACCGTCCAGGCCGGCGACGAAATCCCCGAGCACGCTGCGTTCGAACAGGCTGCGCAGGGCGACATCCAGCCCCAGGGCCTGACGCACCCTGGAAATGATCTGCGTCGCCAGCAACGAATGGCCGCCGAGTGCGAAGAAGTCATCCGTGAGGCCCACCTGCTCAAGGTTGAGCACGCTTTGCCAGATTCCGGCGACCTGGGTTTCCAGGGCCGTTCGCGGCGCCACATAGTGGTTTTGCTGTTGGCTGGCATCCGGCTTGGGCAGCGCTTTACGGTCCAGCTTGCCGTTCGGGCTCAGGGGCAGCACATCAAGGAACATCAGGAAGCCCGGCACCATGTAGTCCGGCAGCACGGCGGCCAACGCGGCCTTGATCGACTGACGCAGCTCTGCGTGCGGCACGGCCGTGGCATGGGGCACCACATAACCCACCAACTGCAAGCCGCTGGCTGCCGGTTGGGCGAGGACGATGGCGTCTCGCACCACGTCTTGCTCCAGCAGTCGGGCCTCGATTTCGCCCAACTCGATACGGAAACCGCGAATCTTCACCTGATGGTCGATCCGGCCGACATATTCGATCACCCCCTCGGGGGTGTAGCGCGCCAGGTCGCCGGTGCGGTACAAGCGGCCGCCGCCTTGGCTGAACGGGTCGGGCATGAAGCGCTCGGCCGTCAGGTCCGGGCGATTGAAATAACCGCGTGCCAGCAACTCGCCGCCGATCATCAGTTCGCCCACCACGCCAATCGGCGCCGGGGCACCGCTGTCGTCCAGCAGGTAAATGCTGCGCCCGGCCAGAACCTTGCCGATGGGCATGGTCAGTGGCGTCGGGCGGGCGCCGGTTACGTAGTCGGTGCAATCGAGGGCAGTGACCGTGACCGTGGCTTCAGTAGGGCCATAGGTGTTGAGCAATTTGACGTGGCCAAGGCCGGCCTGGCTCCACGCGGCGAGGCCTTCCGGCGGCATGGCTTCACCACCGGCGTGTACTTGCTTGAGTCGCCCGTAATCCCGTGGGCCCGCCGCGGCAAAATCCTTGGCCAGCAGGTTCCAGTAGGCCGTGGTCAGGTCGACCACACTGATCTGGTGTTTGAGCAGTGCGCGGTAGAACGTCTCGGTGTCCCAGATTTCAGTGCCGCGCAGCACCACCGACGCGCCGCAGATCAGTGCCGGGTACAACTGCTCGACGAAACCGTCGAAGTTGAAGGTGGAAAACTGCAGGATGCGGTCGCCGCCATTGAGATTGAAAAACCCCAGCGACACATAGGCATGGCGAGTCAGCGAGGAGTGGTTGATGCCCACGCCTTTTGGCCGGCCCGTGGAACCAGAGGTGAACATCACATACGCAAGGTTATCGGCATGGGCACGATTGACCAGGTTGCTATCGTCCAGATCGACCCAGGCTTGGTTCTGGTCCAGGCACAGGTGCGCCACATCGGCAGGAATCGTCAGGCGTTCGCGCAAGTGGCCCTGGGTCAGCATCAGTTGCGTGCCGCTGTCTTCGATCATGCACAGCAACCGATCCTGCGGGTATTCCGGGTCCAGGGGCACGTAGGCGCCGCCGGCCTTGAGCACCGCCAGCAAGCCGATGATCATGTCCAGGCCGCGCTCCACGGCAATCCCCACCAGCACGTCGGGCCCGACGCCCAGGCTCACCAGATGGCGGGCCAGGCGATTGGCCTGGGCGTTGAGTTCGGCGTAGCTCAGCTGGCGGTCTTCGAAGAGCAAGGCCGGGGCTGATGGTTGCTTCGCCACCTGGGCTTCAAACAACTGATGGACCCGTTGTTCACTTGGGTATTCGAGGGTGGCACTGCTCCAGTCATGGAGCATCAGGTGCCGTTCTTCACGCCCAAGCATGTCCAGTTCACCCAGGCGTTGCTGCGGGTTACGGACGATGGCCTGCAACAGGTTTTGCCAATGCCCGGCCAGACGCTGGACGGTTGAGGCTTCAAACAGGTCGATGGCATAGGTGAGGGTGGCCAGCAGATCGTCGGCGGACTCGGTGGTATCCAGCGAGAGGTCGAACTGGGTGCTGGGCAACGTGCCTTCCAAGACTTCAAGGCTCAGGCCGGGCAAGCTGACGCTGTGTTGGGGCTGCACGCTGGCATGGTTGTACATGACTTGGAACAGCGGGCTATGGCTGAGGCTGCGCTCCGGTTGCAGGGCTTCCACCAGTTGCTCGAAGGGCAGGTCCTGGTGAGCCTGGGCCTGTAAGGCATGGTGTTTGACCTGTTGCAACACGTCGACAAACCGCGCCTGGCCGTCGAGTTCTGCACGCAATACCTGGGTGTTGACGAAAAACCCGATCAGCCCTTCGGTTTCCACGCGGTTGCGGTTGGCAATCGGCACACCGACACGGATGTCGGTTTGCCCGCTGTAGCGATGCAACAGGGTTTGGAACGAGGCCAGCAACAGCATGAACAACGTCACGCCTTGCTGCTGGGCCAATTGCTTGAGCGACTGATTCAACGGGTGGCCCAGCGCAAGTTCCAGTTGGGCGCCGCGGTAGCTCTGCTCGGACGGCCGGGTGTGGTCGGCGGGCAGTTCCAATACCGTCTGCTCGCCACCCAACTGTTCGGTCCAGTAGGCCAGTTGGCGCTCGCGCTCTCCAGCTTCCATCCACTGACGCTGCCACACGCCATAGTCGGCGTACTGCACAGGCAGGTCGGGCAGGCTGGCGGGTTGCTGCTGGCTGAAACCTGCGTACAGGGCAATCAGCTCCTGGATCATCACGTTGATCGACCAGCCATCGGAGACAATATGGTGCTGGGTGAGGATCAGGACGTGATCGTCATCCGCCAGTTTCAGCAGTTTTACCCTGAGCAGCGGGCCGTGCTGCAAGTCGAACAGCTGCTGGATTTCGTGTTCAACACACGCCTGGATCACTTGCTGGTCTGCGCCCGGCCGTGACTCGACGGTGATTGCCAGCGGGGCGTGGGCGGCGATCCGTTGCACGGCACGCTCGCCGTCCTGGGCGAACGAAGTGCGCAGGCTTTCATGGCGCTCGATCAGGTGGTCAAAGCTGCGCTGCAGTGCATGGGTGTCCAGATGGCCTCGCAGGCGCAGGGCCGCCGGGATGTGGTACGCGGTGCTTTGAGGGTCCAGTTGCCAGAGGAACCACTGGCGTTCCTGGGCATACGACAGGCGCAGCGGCTGATCGCGTGCGACCCGTACCAAGGGCGGCTCATGGCGGGCCGGTTCTTGCTCCAGGGTGGCCACGAACGCCTGCAAGGTGCTGCACTCGAACAGGTTGCGCAGGGGCACATCGGTGTTCAGGGCATGCCGCACACGGGAGACGACCTGGGTGGCCAGCAGTGAATGACCGCCCAACTCAAAGAAGTCATCGTGCAGGCCGACGGTTTCACGCTTGAGCACGTCTTGCCAGATCGCGGCGATCTGCTGTTCCAGCGGGCTGTGCGGCGCCACGTAGGTTTTTTGCAGCAGGTTTGCATCGGGTTTCGGCAGGGCCTTGCGGTCCAGTTTGCCGTTGGGGCTCAGGGGCAGTTGATCGAGGAAGATCAACTGGGCAGGCACCATGTAGTCGGGCAGGTGTTCGCCCAGGCGTTGCTTGATGTGGCTGCGCAGTTCATCTGCGTCACCGGCTTCGCTGGGCACGGCGTAGGCGACTAACTGGCCGTCGGCCGCAATCACCACGGCTTCGCGTACGCAGTCCAGTTCCATCAGGCGGGTTTCGATCTCTCCCAGCTCAATGCGCAGGCCACGAATTTTTACCTGGTGGTCGATACGGCCCCGATATTCGATGACGCCGTCGGGACGGTAGCTGGCCAGGTCGCCGGTGCGATACAGGCGTTGGCCGTCACCGAACGGGCTGGTCATGAAGCGCTCGGCGGTAAGGGCAGGGCGGCGGTGGTAGCCCCGGGCCAGGCCTTCGCCGCCCAGGTACAGCTCGCCGATCACACCGGCCGGCACCGGTTGCAGCTCGGCATCGAGGATGTAGGTGGTGAGGTTGGCGATCGGCTGGCCAATCGGCACGCTGGCCTTGCCTTCTTCGCGGCAGGTCCAGTGGGTCACGTCGATGGCGGCTTCGGTAGGGCCGTAGAGGTTGAACAGCCCGGCGTTCGGCAACTTGGCGAACACCTGTTGCTGGGCATCCACGGGCAAGGCTTCGCCGCTGCACACGATGCGTGTCAGGCGGGTGCACTGGGCCACGTTCTCGTCCAGCAGGAACACCTGCAGCATCGACGGCACGAAGTGCAGGGTCGTGACCTGGTAACGCTGAATCAGGCTGACCAGGATCGCCGGATCGCGATGGTCGCCAGGCCCGGCAACGGCCAAACGGGCGCCGGTCATCAGCGGCCAGAAGAACTCCCACACCGACACGTCGAAGCTGAACGGGGTCTTTTGCAGCACGGTGTCGTCGGCGGTCAAGGCATAGGCCTGCTGCATCCAGCACAGCCGGTTGGTCAGGGCCGCATGCCGGTTGCCGGCGCCCTTGGGCTTGCCGGTGGAACCTGAGGTGTAGATGACGTAGGCGAGGTTTTCGCCGTCAACGGCGACTTGCGGGTTGGTGTCGGCATAGCCGCTGACGTCCAGTTGGTCGAGGGCCAGCACCGGCAGCGCGGCGGGGATCGGCAACTGCGTGAGCAGGTGTTGCTGGGTCAGCAGCAGGCCAATACCGCTGTCTTCGATCATGTAGCTCAGGCGGTCTTGCGGGTATTCCGGGTCCAGCGGCACATAGGCGCCGCCGGCCTTGAGCACGGCGAGCAGGCCGATGACCATCTCCAGGCTGCGCTCGGTGGCAATGCCCACCAGTGCATCCGGGCCGACGCCCAGGGCCATCAGCTTGTGGGCGAGTTGGTTGGCGCGCTGGTTGAGCTGGCGATAGCTCAGTTGATGGTCGCCGAACACCAATGCCGGCGCATCGGGCGTGGCGGCCGCTTGGGCTTCGATCAATTGCTGGACGCTGTGGTCGAGCGGGTAGTGGGTGGTGGTGGCGTTCCACGTACTGACGATCTGCTGTTGCTCGGCGTGGTCCAGCATCGGCAGGTCGGCAACCCGCTGTTGTGGGTCGGCAATGAGGCTGTGCAGCAAGCGCAGCCAGTGGCGTCCCAGGCGTTCAATCGTCGCCGCGCCAAACAATGCGGTGCTGTACTCGATGCTCGCGGTGATGTGCTGTGGCGCGTAGTCCACGTCCATCGACAGGTCGAACTTGGCCTCATGTTGCGCCACCGGCAGGAACGTCAGGCTCAACTCACCCAGCTTCAGCGCGCCGGTTTGTTCCTGGCTCACACGCCAGTTGAACAGGGTCTGGAACAGCGGATTGGCCTGTGTGCTGCGTTGCAGTTGCAGGTGCTCAATGATCAGTTCAATCGGGTAGTCGGCATGTTCCATGGCCGCCCGCGATTGCTGGCGCAACGCTTGGAGAAACTCGCCTGTGGTCAGGTCGTCGGTGAGTTGCGTGCGGTAGATCTGGCTGCTGACGAAGAACCCCACCAGGTCCTGGGTCTCGCTCTGATTGCGGCCTGCATTTGGCACGCCGACAGTGAAGTCCTGCTGGCCGCTGTAGCGGCTGAGCAGCAGTTGCCAAGTGCCCAGCAGCACGATAAACGGCGTCACCTCCTGTTGCTGGCAGAAGCCTTGCAACTGTTGGCTCAGGGCTGAGGGCACTGACAGCTGGAGATTGCCGGCGCGGTGCTGTTGTCCGGCATTGCGGGGGAACTCGGTAGGCAGGTCCAGCGTGGGAATCTCGCGTCCCAGGTAATCCGTCCAATACTCGGCGGCGCGCTGTTGTTCAGGCGTGTTCGGGTACTCCTCGCGCTGCCAGCGGGCGTAGTCGGCGTACTGGATGGCAGGTCGCGCCAACGGCGTCGTGTCGCCCTGGCAGGCGCGTTGGTAAGCCTGGATCAGGTCGTGCATCAGGATCGGGTTGGACCAGGCGTCCGAGGCGATGTGGTGCATGTTCAACAGCAGGATGTGGTCATCGCGCTCAAGTTTGATCAGGGTGGCGCGAATCAGCGGCGCACGCGCCAGGTCAAACGGCGCACCGGCCTCGGCGGCCAGGCGCTCGGTGACGGCGGCGGTACGCGCGTGTGGTGCCAGGCCGGACAGGTCCTCTTCGCGCAAGTGGATGCGGGCTTGCGGGTCGAGCACTTGCCGGGGTTCATCATCAACGGTGTGGAATGCGGTTTTCAGCACGTCGTGCCGGTCGATGACCTGTTGCAAGGCTGCACCGAGCGCCGGTGTATCCAGCGGGCCGCGCAGGTGCAGTGCGTTGGGCAGGTTGTAGGCGCTGCTGTCGGGCGAGAGCTGTTGCAGGAACCACAGGCGTTGTTGGGCGAAGGACAGGGGAGTGGGGCCGCGATGGGGGGAAGCCTTGATGGAATGCTCTGAACCGACGTCGTCGGCCATCAACAAAGCCAGCAAGTCGTCGTCGGGGAGTTGATTCAGTGGGTTCATGTTTGGTCTCGTCGCCATCGGCTGCGTAAATATGCGTTGTCAGAAAGACGAAGCGTGGCCAACGAGATTTAGGTGTGACGTGGGACTTGGCGGGCAAGCGGCGAGCGGCAGGGCGCTCGCCGGAGGGTGAGGTCAGGCGAAAGCTTTTTCGGTGATGACGCGCCCGGCTTCCATGCGCACCAATTGGTCGGCGATATCGAAATAACGATCATCGTGGGAGATCACGATGATGGTCTTGCCCAGGCGCTTGAGGTCCGGCAGCAGCTCTGTGTAGAACACGCGGCGGAAGGTCGGGTCCTGGTCGGCGGCCCATTCGTCGAAGACCAGCACTGGACGCTCGTCGAGCCAGGCGTTGATCAGCGCCAGGCGCTTGCGCTGCCCGGTGGAGAGGTCGGTGGTGGTGAACGCGCCATCGCGAATGCTGACCTTGTGCGCGATTTCCATGCGCTCCAGGTACTGGTTGGCGTCGTCCGGCAGGGCCTTGTCGCTTTGCACCAGTTCGTCGAACAGGTAGTAGTCGGCAAAAATGGTGGTGAACATCTGCCGGTAATCGTCCAGGCCGTGGGCGTCCACCGTTGTGCCGTTGAGGCGGATCTCACCTTGCTGCGGGGTATACAGGCCCAGCAGCAACTTGATCAGGGTGGTCTTGCCGCAGCCGTTTTCACCGACGATAAACAGGATTTCCCCAGGCTCGATGGTCAGGTTCACCGGGCCCAGCTTGAAAGGCGCGCTGCCTTCCACGGGCGGGAACGCGTACTGCACGTCGCGCAACTCCAGATGCTTCATGGCCGGCGTGCGGCTCTCATCGGCGTCGAGCAGCAAGTGCGGTTCCGGCGACGAGAAGCGTTCGGACAGGTCGGCAATGCGGCGGAAGGCGATCTGTGCGCGGCTGATAATCGGCAGGTTGGCGATCAGGTTCTCCAGCGGGCCTTTCATGTAGAGCAGTACCAGGACAAAGCCGCTCATCATCGCAGGGTTGTTGCTGGGCCAGAACGATTGCAGGGTCAGCGCCAGGCCGATGACCACGAAGAACAGCATCGAACCCAGGCTTTTGGCGATCACGAAAATATTGATCGAGCGCACGTGGGTGTCGCAGATGTGGTCGGCGGTGGCCTGGATATTGCGGGTCAGCATGGCGTGGCGGCGCTTGCGGTGGATCCGCAGTTCCTTGGCGCCCTCGGCGATGGCCGAGTAGTGTTTTTGCAGGTTGTCTTCCGCTTCCCGCGCCGCGTAGAAGCCTTTGATGCCTTTGCTTTGCGCGATGAACTGGATGGCTGAGCCAATGCCGATGGCCAGCAGGGTCATGATGAAGATCGGCAGCGAGAGGCTCGCCAGGTAGCCCAGGCAGCCGAGGATGACGGTGATGGAAATGGCCAGCGGGGCAAAGGCGAAGGCGAAGTCGCTGATGGTGTCGACGTCGTGGGTCAGTACCGGAATAAGGCGATGGCTGCGGTAGCGTTCGATCTGTTCGATCGGTGCTGACAGTACCTTGGCGCCGAGGTCCTTGCGCAGCCTGGCAATGACTTTTTGCCCGACGAAGTTGCTGCCGATGTCGGCGGCAATGCTGCTGAGCAGGGCGAGCAGGCACAGGCCGGCGAAGGCCAGGACCACGGCGGTGGTGAGGCCGGACTCGCTGTGCAGGCCCTGGTTGACCGTGGCAAGCAGGGCCGTGACGCTCACGCCTCCGAGGATGCCGAACAGAATCGACAGGATGACGGTGTAGCGATACGGCTTGAGCAGGCTCAAGAGTTCACTGAGGGCGCTACGCGGTTTTGCAGTCATGAAACTACCTCGGTCGCGACGTGGCTACGTGCTAAGGGCGAGTGGAGGCCCGGCGATCCATTTGATCGCTCGCGGGCTTTTGTAGGAGACGTTTCGACTGCGGCGCGATTTAGCCTTATTGCGTTGAGCGCGGGGCCTAAATTTGTCCTGCCGTCCCACGTTATAGCTTGATGCGGCCGCGTTCTTCGGTCGGCACCCGTAGGCCGGTACGCCGTTCCTCTCCCGTGGACGCTTTCATTTCGATGAGCTGGCGCGCCCGAGCATTAATAGTCCTCGCGGTTGTTGGTCGAGTGCGTTTGGAGGCGCGGTGAAAAATAAGCAGGTAAATGAGTCTGGTTTTCATTACCTGAACCGTCTTATTAACCAGAGGCGCTCAAAGACGCCACTATTTCTGCCAATCACACGCCTCACTGTTCAAGGATTGCTGTCGATGCCTTATTTCCTTTGGTTGTCTACGCCCAAGCATTACGCGCTGAAGAAATTGCCGCAGACCGTGCGTCTGATGATGCTGGGTGCCGCGCTGGCTGTGCCAGCTGCTGCCACATTGATGCCGAGCGCTGCATTTGCCCAGAGTGAAGCGGGCAAGGTTGCCTTCGCGATCCCGGCCGGTAAATTGTCGGATGCGCTGATGGCATTCGGCTCGGCTGCCGGCGTATCGATTTCCTATGATCCGGCGCTCGCCAGCCAGCGCTCCACCCCAGGGCTGAGAGGGCAGTTCGGCGTGGATGAAGGCCTGTCTCGACTGTTGTCGGGCAGTGGCTTGCAGGCCAGTCGCGAAGCGAACGGCAACTACATCGTGATGACGCCCACCAGCGGTTCTGCGCTGAACCTTGGGGCAACCACCATCAGTGCCGAGGGGCTTGGGGCGACGACCGAAAATACCGGTTCGTACACTACAGGGGCCACCAGCACGGCAACCAAGCTCCCATTGTCGTTGCGTGAAACGCCGCAGTCGGTCAGCGTGATTACCCGCCAGTTGATGGATGATCAGCATCTTTCGACGCTCAACGAAGTCCTGGCCTTCACGCCGGGCATCAGCATCAACCATCGCGACAGCGAGCGTTATTCTTTCTATTCCCGTGGCTTCTCAATCCAGAACTTCCAGTACGACGGCATTCCGTCGCAAGTGGCCAACGAGTCCCAGCAGTACACCGGCCCACTGTCTGACATGGCGATTTATGACCGCGTTGAAGTGGTGCGCGGCGCGACCGGCCTGATGAGCGGTGCAGGCACTCCGTCTGCCACCATCAACCTGGTGCGCAAGCGTCCGACCAAAGACTTCCAAGGCTACGTTTCCGGTGAAGCGGGTGCGTGGGACCGTTACCGCTCCGAGGTGGACGTGTCCGGCCCGTTGACGGAAACCGGCAACGTACGCGGGCGGTTTGTCGCGGCCTATCAGAAGCAGAACTCGTTCATTGATTGGTACAAGCAAGAAAAACGCGTGATGTACGGGGCGTTGGACATCGACTTGAGCGACGACACCACGTTACGCACCAGCCTCGATTACCAGAACAACAACGCTGATGGCACGACATACGGGCATATCCCGTTGTTCTACAACACGGGTAAGCAGACTAACTTCTCTCGTTCGTTCAACCCTGCCAGCCGTTGGGCATTCCAGGACAACACCAGTTACAACTTCAGCACCATGCTGGATCACAAGCTGGGTAATGACTGGAGTTGGAAAACCGCCTACAGCCACCAATACAGTTATCGCAAAGGGGAAGGTGCTTCTGCCAGTAATGGCGCGCCCGACCCAGTGACAGGCGTCGGCGCGAATGCCTACATCAGCCGCCTGGATAGCTATCAGACGCAAGACACCCTGGATACCTTTGCCACCGGCCCGTTCACTTTGGGCGGGCGTGAGCATGAGTTGGTGGTCGGTGCCAGCACCTCGCGCACGCACCTGAACTTCCCTGACTACGTCAGCACCGGAGCCGATGGGGACTTCGCAGCGGTGGATAATATTTTCGCCTGGGATGGTCGCCAATTCGCCAGGCCGAAGTTCGCAGAAAATGGTGGAACGGTTACGACCCTGCAGCAATCCGGGATTTACAGTGCGGTACGTCTAAAGCCATTCGATCCATTGACCGTGATTCTTGGCACCCGTGTTAGCTGGTGGGATCAGGAAGATCGCGTAACGAGCATTTCGAATCAGACCAAAGCCACTGACAAAACTCGAAAAACCGGAGTTGTCACTCCCTATGCAGGGATTGTCTACGAGCTGAATGACACGTACTCGGCATATGCCAGCTATACCAACATCTTCTTGCCGCAGACGTTCTATAAGACGGTTGATAACAAGTCTCTTGAGCCGTTGCAGGGCGATAACTATGAGATTGGTCTCAAGGGTGAGTTCTTCAACGGTGCGTTGAACGCCAGCATTGCGGTGTTTGACGTAGAACAGAAGAACAGCCCTGAGGAAGTCGCCAATCCGAACTCCAACAAGGCGGCCTATAAAGCGATCAGCGGTACCAGTACGCGCGGTGTTGAGACCGAGATCTCGGGCGAGTTGACCACTGGTTGGAACGTATTTGGTGGCTACACCTATCGTGAGTCGCACGACAAGAACGGTGAGCGTGTCCAGACCAACCAGCCTTCCAATCTCCTCAAACTCGGCACTACCTACCGCTTGCAGGGTGACCTGGAGCGTTTGACCATCGGCGGCAATGTGACCTGGCAGAGCAAGATGTACGCCGAGGGGCAAATTCCACAATATACCGGCCCTACCTACAAGGCGACGCAGGATCCGTTTGCAGTGGTGGGCCTGTTGGCGAACTACAAAGTGGATGAGCACTTGACCGTTGGTCTGAATGTAAACAACTTGTTCGATAAGAAATATTACGACGGTATTGGCACATTCGCGTCGGGCTCTTACGGCGAACCGCGCAACGCAATGATCAACGCCAAGTACGCCTTCTGATTCACTGACCCACCGGAAGCGGGCGCTCGCGCCAGCTTCCTCCAGACATAAAAAAACCGCCTGGCACATGCCAGGCGGTTTTTTTATGCCGGTTTCAGCGTGCGTTATCAGAGATCACGCACCACCCTGAAACCGATCCAGTCCCCCCGCGTCTGCGGGTAGATGGTGTTGCGGTTGCCCGAGCGCGAAAACACGGGTGCTTCGCCCCAGTCATTGCCGCGAATCTGATAGGACTCGCAGTTCGGTTCCACCCAGGCGCTACCGTCAGTCGGGGCACCGATGTAGTTGGTGTGTTCGCAGTCCGCGACGCGCTCGTAGACGTTGCCGTGCATGTCGTACATGCCGAACGCGTTCGGCGGATAGCTGCCCACGGGCGAGGAGTAACTGTAGCCGTCTGCCGGTCCATAGGTATTGGCGTGCTGGGCGATGCTGTAGCCCTTGCCTTCATCGAAGGGGAACGGGAACGGCCCGGTGGAGCCGGCGCGGGCAGCGTATTCACGTTGGGCTTCGCTGACCATGTGGTACTTCTGGCCGGTCTTTTTCGACAGCCAGGCGACGTAGGCTTTGATGTCGTCCATGTCCATGCACACCGCCGGCTGGCGCGGGCCTTGCGGGTAACGCGGCTTGCTGGCGATGCATTCGCGGCCGGGGCGCTCGTCGCCGTTGGCGATCTTCACACCGCTCTGGCGCACATAGCTGTCCCATTCACCGGCGGTGACATGGAAGCGGCTCATGGCGAACGGTTTGGCGAAGGTCACGTCATGCATCGGGCCTTCATCCGGCTCGCGGCCGACTTCATCTTCAGGCGTTCCCATGGTGAAGGTGCCGGCGGGCAGTACGACCATTTCCGGGCAGTCCTTGCAGTCCTTGAACACCTTGCCCGGTTGTGGCGCGGCGGCCTGGGCCAGGCCCGGCAGCATTGCGCTGCACAGGGCCATCAGCGCCAGGGCGCTCAAGGGTTTGGGTCGGAATGGAATCATGTGGGCATCTCGTTCAAAGGGAAAGGTAAGCGTCACACCCGCTGGCGCAGCAGGGTCATGAACCGCTGGATTTCGTCGGCGTTGTTAAGCAGGCCGGGCGAGGTGCGGATCACGGGGCCGACATCACGCTCCACTGCATCGATCACCACGCGGTGTTTCATCATCTGGGCCACCACCGCGTCGCTGTCCTGGCCCTTGACCCGGAAGAAGGTGAAGCCAGCGGACAGCTCGGTGCTGCGCGGGGTGACCAGTTCGACTTGGGGTTGTGCCAGCAACTGGTCTTTCAATTCGGTATTCAGCGCATGGATGCGCGCCTGCACGTGCGCCTTGCCCAACTGCAAGTGCAGCTTGAAGGCCTCGTCCGCCGCCCAGCGATGCTCGAAGGCGTGGTAACCGCCCGGCGTCATGCTGGTGGCGAAATCCTTGTCCTCGGAGAAGGTCGGCACCATGGGTGTCACGTATTTGTTCTCGGGGTCGCGGGCGCACACCAGGCCGGTGCCGCGTGGGCCGAACATCCATTTATGGGTGCCGGCGATGAAGAAGTCGCAGTGCATGTCGGGAAAATCGAGGTTTTCCACGCCGAAGCCGTGCACGCCGTCCACCACATAGAGGAGGCGGTCCTGCTCGTCGCGGTCGCGGTTGTGCTCGTCCACCCACTTGCCGATTTCGCCGATGGGCAGCTTCACGCCGCTGCCGGACTGCACCCAGGTCATCCCCAGCACGCGGGTGTTGGGCCGGATGGCGCGCTGGATATTGCCCAGCACTTCGTCGGCGGACACTTGGTTGGCATTGTCGAACAGCGTGATCCGACGGACCTGGGTGCCTTGCTTGAGGACGCGATAATCCAGCACGTTCTGGGTAGCGTAATGCTCGTGAACGGTGGTCAGGATTTCCTGGTCGGGCCGCACCTTGATCCCGCCATAAATCATCGCCAGCCCTTCGGAGGTGCTGCCAGTCAGAGCGATCTGCGGGGGTGTGGCCTTCAGGTAGTGACCGGCCCATTCGCGCACCTGGCCTTCGCGCTTCCAGGTTTCCTGCAGGTCCCAGTCCATGGCCAGCCCTGGGTTGCGGTCGATCTGCGCACGGTAGCGCTCGATGGCCTCGCGTACCGGCTTGGGGTGCGAGGCCACCAGGAAATTGGAGAAATGCAGGTAATCCGGGTCCTGGTTGAACAGTTGCTTGAATCCCGTCCATGGGTCTTGCGTGGGGGCTGCCTGTGCGTGAGGCAGGATGGCAGCGCCAAGCGGCAGGCTGGCGGCAAATACCCCGGCCTGCTTGAGAAACGTACGGCGGTCGGTCATGGACTGGCTTCCAGGTGGTTAGCGGTTGGCCAATGGCTTGGCGGATTTTTGTACCTGGTCCCACACCCGCAGGAAGTTGCCTCCCCACAGCTTGGCGATATCGGCTTCGGAGTAGCCGCGCTGGATCAGCTCGGCGGTGACGTTGCGGATTTCGCCCACGTTGTTCCAGCCGTCGATGCCGCCGCCGTCGTTGAAGTCCGAAGACAGGCCGACATGGTCGATACCGATCTTGCGCACGGTGTAGTCGATCGCGTTGCCCAGGTCCTTGAGGGTGGCCTTGGGTTCTTCTTCGAGGATGCCGTACAGCGCGCTGGCGTACTCGCCGAACCGCTGCTCGGGCCAAGCCGCGATGATGGGGTCGCCCGGCATCAGCGCCATGGCCAGGTTCGGCAGGGGCGGCAGGTCGAAGCGGGCGCGCAGGGCGTTGAGCTTGTCCTGGGTCGGCTGGCTCAGCGGGCGCAGGTAGGCGGAGAAAGCCACGATCTGCACCACGCCGCCGCTGTGCTTGATCAGCTGCAACTCCTTGTCGCTGAGGTTGCGCGGAATATCCACCGATGCTCGCGGTGCCGAGTGAGAAGCCACCATCGGCGTACGGCTCAGCTGTGCCACCTGCTCCAGGGCCTTGGTCGACATCTGCGACACATCAATGATCACACCCAGGTCGTTGAGGCGATGCACAGCTTGCTTGCCAATGTCCGACAGGCCGTCCAGGGCATCCGGGCTGTCATTGAAAAACGGCAGCGGGCGCGAGGAGTCCGACCAGGCGTTATTGCCCACATAACTGAAGCCGAACATGCGCATGCCGCGCGCGGCCCACAGGTCCAGTTGGTTCAGGTCGTTGCCCAGAGGGTAGGCGTTGAGCATGCTCATAAAGATCGCAAACTTGCCCTCGCCATGCAGGCGCCGGAAGTCATCCGGGGTGTAGGCAATGGCAACCTGGTTGGGGAAGTCGCGCACCATGGCGCTGATGATCTTGTAGCGCACTTCCTGTTCATGGCGTGCCGCTTCTACGAACCCTTCGGTGGGCTTGTGTGGTGCGTTGGGGCCGTTCCAGATCTCTGGCCAGCCGAAGATGGTCAACGCGGCGCCGGACAAGCGGCCACGACTGGCCTTGACCAGGTCGAATTGATCACTGCCGTCCTTGTCCGCTTCCTTGCCGGCGGTGCCGAAATCCACCGGCACGGTGATATGGCTGTCGAATGACAGCAGGCGGTCCTGCATTTCATTGGCCTGCTTGATCACCTCCAGCGGGTAGCCGGCATTGCCCCTGAACCAGTGATCCCAGGCCAGCAAGCCAGCGCCGACCGCCAGGGCCAGGGGCAGGCCGATGTACAGCGCCTTTTTCGAACGTGATTTTGTCATTGCCATCTCAGTCAGTTGAGGCCTTCGCTATCAGGGAGGAACGAGCAATGAGCGGGGAAATTTAGGCGGGCGAGGCGGCAGCGGTAAATTTCCCCTGTCAGCAAACGTTCTAGCTCTGATCAAGCCGTTTCCTAAGGTAGACAATGACCATCTCTCGACGTGGGTTCATCGCAGGCCTCGCGCTCACCGGCGCCGCTGTGCCGGCCGCCTTCTATGCCCATCGCGAGTGGACGTGTGAAGAATTCCCCATCACCCCCGGCGAAGCCACGGTGGATCTGGCTGACACTGCCGGCCAACACTTGGCCAATACCTTGCGCGGTGTCTGGAGCCTGCGCCTGGAAGGCCGCGACGCGGGCCTCAAGGGCCTGCCGCTGCAAGGTCTGGAGCTGCTGCTCGACATCGCACCCCGTGGCCGAGGCCTGCGCGGCTACCTGGACACGGCTGCGAACCTGCGTGCCGAAGGCGAACCACGTTATCGCGTATTGGGCGATTTGCTGACGGGCGAGGGCGCCTTGCTCTACTGGCGCCTGATCGACCGCGACGCGGCCGATGGCCGGCCCGCCTATGAATTCAAGATGACCCTCGATGAAGTCTGGGCCGACTTCGGCAACGCCGGCAGCGGCACCCTCAGCGGGCAGATCCTAGACCTTGATCGCCCCTTGGCGCTGACTGAGCGCGACAACCGTTTTATCGCCCACAAACAACTGTTTCCCGAAGCCCGCCAGCGCATCGGCCATAACCCGACGCTGCTCGCGTGGCTGATTGCCCCTGAACACCGCCTGTTCCACCAGTTGTGGCACGCTACGCGCGACCAATGGCACAAACTCTCCGAAGAAAAGCGCGACGCCCTGCGCGGCATCGGCTGGCAACCGGGGCCCCGTGGCCAGGAGCGCGATGCCCGTGGCAAACGCAAAGACCGCAACGGCTCGGGTATCGACTTCTTCTTCATGCACCGGCACATGCTGGGCGCCGCCCGCGCCATGCAGGACTTGCCCTCGTGGCCCGCCTTCCCTGAGCCGCAACCGGCGCTGGAGCGTGATCGCCTGGGCTTTGTGCGCTACTTCGACAACCACGATGGCTTCGCGCTGCCGCCCACCTGGTCAGCCCCGGACGACAGCGAATACACCCAGTGGGTCAGCGACATCAAGTCCGAAGAGACCTACCACAGCAACTTCCAGGTCTGGGAGTCCCAATACCGCGACCCACGTTACCTGGCCAAATTCACGCTTGGGCAGTTGGGCTCGCAAATGGAACTGGGCCTGCACGACTGGCTGCACATGCGCTGGGCCTCGGTGCCCCGCGACCCCTCCAACGGCGCGCCAGTACCCTTTGCCCGTGACCCAGCAGACTTTTCCGCACGCTGGTATGCCGCTGAAAACGACTTCCTTGGCGACCCTTTTTCCTCCCACGTAAACCCGGTGTTCTGGCACTTCCACGGCTGGATCGACGACCGCATCGAAGACTGGTTCCGCGCCCACGAGCGCTTCAATCCAGGCGAAGTCAGCCGGCTGGAGGTCAACGGCGTGGCTTGGTTCGCACCCGGCCGCTGGGTCGAAGTCGGCGACCCGTGGCTCGGCCCGGACACCCATGGCTGCAGCACCACACCGGGCTTGCAGATGGGCAAGTCGATGGAAATGGACCCGGAGACCATGAAGCTCGCGTTGAGGATTACGTTTGGCGCTGATGACGATGCGCTCAAAGGCTTGTTCAAGCGGGTGCCGAAGCGGCCTTGGTATGCGCGGCATTTGAAGGTGAAGGCGCGGGAGGTGTGACTGCGCACGCGTAAATTTCAATTTTTACGATATTGACCAGCGGTGGCGGGCAGTACTCTGCACCTGCCGCCGCTTCCGCCTCGGTGTCTGCTTGACGGTATGGAAGTGTTTCCTCCTGATTGGGCGGTTTAACTGTTCCTCCTTGATTGCCTCTTACGTTATAAACACAGCGCCTATAACGGTAAGAGAGTGTCCGCTTTTTGTTACTTTAATAAAACTTCCTACAGTGATTGCCTACAAATAGTTTGAAGCTCTGACGGATCTTTCTTGTGTTCGTAGTTAAATATTAAACGTTGATTGCGAGAGGGCCGATCTGGGCGATTTGTGGGAAGTTTCCGCAAAGCGCCTCGGAAAGCTCTTGCCCGTGATTTGGGGGTGGTAAATATAAAAGGCAATACTTCATTCTAAGTAGAAGGAGTTTGCCAGCGGCCGGGTAGTGCGTTGGCTTTTCCAATAAGGAATCCATTTTCTCTCTATGGATTTCGGTCTTTATTTTTTCAATGGCTAACTGCGCTGTTGAAAAGGCGACTTACGGATGGAGTTATGACTTTAAGCAGCTTTCAAAATGAAGTACCCAAAGCCAGGATCAACATCAAGCTTGACCTGCATACCGGTGGTGCGCAGAAGAAGATTGAACTGCCACTTAAACTGATGCTGATGGGTGACTACAGCAACGGCCAGGAGCAACGTCCGCTGTCAGAGCGAGGCAAGGTCAACATCAATAAAAACAACCTCGACAGCGTCTTGGCGGACTTCTCGCCCAGCCTGAAGCTCGCCGTTCCCGATACGTTGAGCGACGAGGCATCTGATACGTCTGTCGAACTGAACTTTCACTGTATGAAGGACTTTGAGCCCGAGCAAGTAGCGAGGCAGATTCCGCAACTACGGGCCTTGTTGGCTATGCGCAACCTGTTGCGCGATCTCAAATCCAACTTGCTGGATAACGTGACCTTTCGCCACGAGTTAGAGCGTATTCTCAAAGATGACGCGCTCAGTGATGAACTAAGGACGGAGCTGGCTGCCTTGGCGCCTGTGGAAGATCGTTGATTTAATTCATGCTTTTAAAGGGAATGCCGTTATGACTGTAGAAGGTTCCAGCGAACAATCGCGCAGCGCCACTGTGTTAACTGAAGCGTGCGGTGGTATTTACGGTGCGCTGTTTAGCAAGATCAATCTAAACCCGATAGTAACGATGGGTGGTATAGAAGCGTTTCAAAACGCCGACGCGCTGTCTGAGGTATCAGCCGATGAGCGGGTGACCGCAGCGGTCAGCGTGTTTTTAAAGTTGCTTAAACAATCACCGCAGAAAGTAGAGCGTCTGGATAGAGTCCTGCTGGACGAACACATCGCCTCCCTGGACATGCAGATCAGCCGTCAACTCGACGCAGTCATGCATCATCCGGATTTCCAACGTGTCGAGTCGACTTGGCGTGGCGTGAAGTCGCTGATTGATCAGACGGATTTCCGTCAGAACGTGCGCATCGAACTGTTGGATATCAGTAAGGATCACCTCGTGCAGGACTTCGAGGATGCGCCGGAAATCGCCCAGAGCGGCTTGTATCTGCACACCTATACCCAGGAGTACGACACTCCCGGCGGTGAGCCGATTGCAGCAGCTATCTCCAACTACGAGTTTGACCGAAGCCCTCAGGATATCGCCCTGCTGCGCAACATTTCGAAAGTGTCCGCCGCCGCGCACATGCCATTTGTGGGCGCGGTCGGCCCAGCCTTCTTCGGCAAAGAGTCCATGGAAGAAGTTGCCGCGATCAAGGACATCGGCAACTACTTTGACCGCGCTGAATACATCAAGTGGAAGGCGTTCCGCGACAGTGACGATGCACGTTACATCGGTCTGACCATGCCACGCGTCCTCGGGCGCTTGCCCTATGGCCCCGACACCATTCCAGTACGCAATTTCAACTACATCGAAAGCGTCAAGGGTCCGGATCACGGTAAATACCTGTGGACCAATGCCTCATTTGCCTTTGCGGCCAACATGGTCAAAAGCTTCATCACCAATGGCTGGTGCGTGCAGATTCGTGGGCCGCAATCGGGCGGCGCGGTGACGGAACTGCCGATCCATCTGTACGACCTGGGCACCGGTAATCAGGTCAAGATTCCTTCCGAAGTCATGATCCCGGAAACCCGTGAGTTCGAATTCGCTAACCTCGGCTTCATTCCGCTCTCGTACTACAAGAACCGCGACTATGCATGTTTCTTTTCGGCCAATTCCGCGCAGAAACCGGCGCTGTACGACACGGCCGACGCCACCGCCAACAGTCGAATCAACGCACGCTTGCCTTACATCTTTCTGCTCTCACGCATCGCCCATTACCTGAAGCTGATCCAGCGCGAAAACATCGGTACTACCAAGGACCGACGTCTGCTGGAGCTTGAGCTGAACAAATGGATTGGCGGGCTGGTGACCGAAATGACAGACCCCGGTGATGACCTGCAGGCCTCGCATCCACTGCGCGATGCCAAGGTGACGGTCGAAGACATTGATGACAATCCGGGCTTCTTCCGCGTCAAGTTGTACGCCGTGCCGCACTTCCAGGTCGAGGGCATGGACGTGAACCTGTCGCTGGTTTCGCAGATGCCCAAGGCCAAGGCCTGATTCAATCGTAGGGAAACGATGCCATGAAGATCGATCGCCCTTTATGGGCCGCCGGAGCATTGCTGTCGCCGCAGCAATTTCAGCAGCAGACACGCTACGAGGCTTGGACCAATAACCAGCTCGCTCTAATGACCTGGGTACATCCCTGGGGCGTCCAGGCTGTGGAGTTCGACCTGGATGCGTTGCGACTGGGCAAGCTCAAGGCCGCTCTGTTGCAAGTGCGAATGCCGGATGGCACATGGGTCGACACCGAATGCATGGATCGGCTGCCTCCCGCGTTGGAACTGGCGGCGCTGCTCACCGACGAGGTTCAGGAAGTGACCGTGCTGCTGGCGCTGCCATTGGAGCAAGCCAACGGAAACAACTGCGTGTTTGAAGGCAGCAGAGTCGATCGGCCCACTCGTTATCGTCAGGACTGGCGCCAGGTTCAGGATATCTACGCAGACGAGGCCCAGTCGATTGGTGTGCTGGAACACGCGCTGAGCCTGCGCCTTCACAGTGACGATAACCCGGATTACGTAACGTGTCCGGTCGCACGTCTGGTGCGAGACGGGAAAGGGGCCTGGAGCCTCGACCTCGGTTTCGTGCCGCCATTGCTCAGCTTCGCCGCGCATCCTGGGCTGGTGAATCAACTGGACAACCTGTTGACCCAGTTAGCTGCCAAGCGGCAACGGCTCATGGGCATGCGGCGCGAAAGCAATCAGCGCATGGCCGACTTTGCGGTGGCCGATGTCTCGCTGTTCTGGCTGCTTAATGCGCTGAACACCTATCAGCCGGTGCTGGCGGATCTGCGTGCATTTGCGGCGCGTCATCCAGAGCATGTCTATCAAGTGCTGATCAAGCTGGCGGGCGGCCTGCTGACGTTTTCACTGGAGCACGATGTCGATGAAATCCCGGCTTATCGACACGCGCATCTGGAGGCCGTATTCCCGCCCTTGATGCACAGCATTTCCCTGCTGCTGGAGGCCAGCCTACCGTCGCGGGTCGTTGCCTTGCTACTGGAGGCGCGTGGGGCCAATCGCTGGCAAGTCACGCTCAATGACCCGCGCCTGCGTGAACGCAACGGTGCCGACTTCTATTTGTCAGTGCGTTGTCGGCTACCGGCGGCGCAGTTGCAGGATCAGTTCCCGTGCTTGTGCAAGATCGGCACGCCCGACGCTGTCAACTACCTGGTCAATGCGGCGCTTGATGGGGTGCCGTTGCAGTCGCTCAGCCATGTGCCAGCGGCGATTCCATTACGCCTGGAAAATCAATATTTCGCCCTGGACCTCGGCCATCCCAGTGGGCAGGCAATGCTGGACGAAGGCGTTTGCGCGTTCTACGTCCCCAGCACATTGGCCGACGTCAAGCTTGAACTGTTCGCGGTGCTGCGCTCATGAAAGTGACGTCTTTGGAAGAGCGCAGTTCGGCTGCGGTGGATATCGATGCGCTGCTGCAGGACACCTATCTGTTGGTGGTTGAGTTGCGCCAGGGAGCCTCGGTGCAGAACAGTCGGGAGTTGGAGCAGCTTTGCACGGCGCAAGTGGAGCAGGTGCGCCAGCAGCTCAAGCTGGCGGGCCTTGGTCAACGCAGCATTGATCACATCAGCCATGCGCAATGTGCGTTGCTCGACGAGACGGTGCTGACCTGCGCCAGCGATGATGCGCGGGCGTCGTGGGCCAGCGAACCGCTGCAGGCCAAGTTTTTCAACCGTCACCAGGCGGGTGAGTTTCTTTATGAAGACATACGCGAAGTGCTGCGCGGGCCGGCACCTGATCGGCATGTGCTGACCGCATTCCAGCGGGTATTGATGCTGGGTTTTCGCGGGCGCTACCGTGACCTGGACGATCCCGAACGTGAGCAATTGCGCGTTGCCCTTGACGCGCAGGTCACCCCACGCAAGGTCAGGCATACCCTCGTTACGCAAGCGGCCCGTGGAGGCGTGCCTGCGGGCCTGTCCTGGCTGCACTCACCGCTGATCCAGATCCTGGCGATGGGCTTGTTGCTTGCGGCTACGGGATGGGGTTTGGATCAGTTGTTGAGCGATGCGGTGGCTTCGCTTATGCCTGGTCAGGGGTGAGCGGACGATGACCTTCAACCTGCATCGAATCCTTTACCTGTGGGCGGGCGTTTTGGCCATGGCTTTACTGGTCATCATTCCGCTTGAACTGTGGGCGCGAGCGCTCGGGATGTTGATCGGGGTGTGTTGTGTCGCCTGGGCCTGGGTGTCGCAGAACCGCCGAGCCGAGCGCCAGTCTGGGGCGTTCAGGTTGGCGGATAACGTGGCATTGCCTGTGACGTCGTTTCGTCACCCAGTGGTACTGGTCTGCGGAGACAGCCTGAGCAATCTGTTCGGTGAGATCCCGGCCGAGCACTTGGCCCTGCGTGTTACGGCCTTGGGTTGCTATGTGCGTGTACCGAACGTGGAGCAACTGCCGGCTGTCACCGACGCACTGTTGGCGCTGCGTCCAGAGTGGGCAGGGCAACTGGGTGTGATGTTCATCGTCAATCCAGGCGTTCACAGCGACGGTGCAATCCTCGCGGGTAAGGTGCGCGGTTTCAGCGATCAGCTTGCCCTGGCTCGCAAGCGTGGGAGTGCACTGCCACTATTGCTCGCGAGCTACCTGCAAACCTTGCAGGGCGAGGAGCCATGGTTCTGTTGGGACAACGGCCATACCGAAGTCCGCGTCCATGACGCCGGTGCATGTGTCAGTTCGGATGAATGGCAGCGGCAGACCTCCGACAGGCTCCTACAGGCTGCGCGGATGCACGCGAGCGTACAGCTCAACAGCATTGTGGCCTGGTTGCATGAAGCGGTGCGGCCACACCTCGTCGCTCGAAACTCGCGCAATTGCCTGGCAACGACGTGGGTGATCAAACTGGTGCCGTCGCTGCCTCAGGCGGTACCCGAAAACCTTTGGCAGCAATGGTTGCACAGTAGGGTGGCGCTGGCGGATAACCGGCAGGTCATGACGGATGTGCTGTTGCCATTTCCCGATCCGTTGCTCAACCTCCTTGCGCTGCGACCGCTACGCACCCCACTGCAACGCGCAAGCGTCATTGCGCTCTGGTTGTTCACCGGCGCGCTCGTCATCGCTCTGGCCAGCTCGGCATGGCAGAACACCCTGTTGGCGCGCCAGATCAGTGATGACCTGCGGCGCTATTCGGCTATACCTGTGCCGACCCAGCGTAATCAGCGTGAGTTTCTTTGGCGTGAAAATGCGCTGGGCGTACTCCGGCAGCACGCCCAGCGCCTGGACGCTTACTACCGGCACGGCGTGCCCTTGGCCTTTGGCTTGGGCCTGTATCGTGGCGAGCAGTTGCGCGCACCGCTCCAGGCGGTGTTGGCGGCCCACAGTGAGCCGCCACCGGCTACAAAACCCGAGCGGAGCGCCAGTTCAGTACGGCTGGACAGCCTGTCATTGTTCGCTCCCGGCAGCGCCCAGCTCAAAGCCGGCTCGACCCACGTCCTGATCAAAGCGCTGGTCGATATCAAGGCTCAGCCAGGTTGGCTGATCGTTATCGCGGGACACACCGATGCCACCGGCGATTCCGAAAAAAACCTTCGGCTTTCCCACGCCCGTGCCGCCGCCGTGCACGCCTGGATGCAGCGCATGGGGCGTATTCCTGCCAATTGCTTTGCGGTGCAGGGCTTCGGCGCCACTTATCCGATAGCGAGTAATGACACCGAGGCGGGGCGTGCCGCCAATCGCCGCGTCGATATCCGCCTGGTACCAGAGGCGGGGGCCTGCGAGCTCGCGACCCCTGGTCCGAACAGACAACCCCCTGTCGCATCCCGCGACGTTTAACTTCCTGAGAAAAGGAGCTTCACATGGCAATTCCCGTTTACCTCTGGCTGCAAGACGATGGTGGTGCCGAAATCAAAGGCTCGGTGAATGTCGATAAGCGTGTGGGCAGTATCGAGGTGGTCGCCCAGGACCACAGCCTGTACATCCCCACCGACAACAACACCGGAAAGCTGACCGGCGCGCGGGTTCATACCCCCTTTCTGTTCTCCAAGGAGATCGATGCGTCCAGCCCCTACCTCTACAAGGCCGTGACCACCGGGCAAACCCTCAAGAGTGCCGAGTTCAAGTGGTACCGCATCGACGATGCCGGGCAGGAAGTCGAGTACTTCATCACCAAGCTGGAGAACGTCAAGGTGGTGAAAGTCGCGCCGAAAATGCACGACGTCAAAGACCCGAGCAAAGAGAAACACAACCATCTGGAACAAATTGAGTTGCGCTACGAGAAGGTCACCTGGACCTACAAGGACGGCAACATCATCCACTCCGACTCCTGGAATGAACGCCAAAGCGCTTGATACGTATGGAGCAGCAGGCGCGCTTTCGCCTGCTGGCCCCGGTGTGCTGGGTTGAGCGCCTGCTCGCGGACGTTCAGCCAATCACATCGATTCCAGACGCCATTTCTTAATGAATCTTTGCACAAGGACGCAACCGTATGGCCCCCAACTCCACCCGCTTGCTTCGCCGTCTCAACCCCTACTGCGCCCAGGCATTGAGTGCAGCGGCTTCGTTGTGCCAGAACCGGGCACATGCGCAGATCAGCATTGAGCACTGGTTGCTCAAGTTGCTGGGGCAGGGCGAAGGTGACCTGACGGTGATCGCCCGTCGCTACGAGTGGAATCTGGAGGCGCTGTGGTACGGGTTGCTCGAACATATTGATCAGCTGCCGCGTAGTGTGCAGAGCAAACCGCAGTTGTCTCAGCCATTGCAGCAACTGATCCGTGATGCCTGGGTGCTGGCCTCGCTGGACGACAACAACGACAACCTTCGCTCAGTGCATCTTCTGAGCGCGCTGATGGAAACACCAGGCCTGTTGGCGTGTGAGTCCGCCTGGCCTTTGCTCAGCCTCAGCCACGTCCAGTTGCAGCGTCTCTCGGGACTGTTGGATCACACTTCCGAGGAGTGTCCGCAACTGCAGGCACCTGCCCAGTCGGGGAGTGCCGCCGACATCTGCGGCGAGCTCGCCATAGCTCCACCCCGTGTCAGCCAGGAGGGTTCATTGCAGGCAGTGCTGGACAGATTCACCCACGACCTCACTGCCCAGGCGGCGCAAGGCAAGATCGACCCGGTATTTGGCCGCGACGACGAAATTCGGCAGGTCATCGACATCCTAAGTCGTCGGCGCAAGAACAATCCTATTCTGGTGGGCGAGCCTGGTGTCGGCAAAACAGCACTGGTTGAAGGCCTGGCCTTGAGCATCGCCCAAGGCAGGGTGCCGGACAGCCTCAAGTCGATCAGTGTGCGCACCCTTGACCTGGGCTTGTTGCAAGCTGGGGCCGGGGTCAAGGGCGAATTCGAACAGCGCCTGAAAAACGTGATCGACGCCGTACAGCAATCCGAAAGACCTGTGCTGTTGTTTATCGACGAGGCCCATACCCTGATCGGCGCCGGCAACCAGGCCGGCGGGGCCGACGCAGCCAACCTGCTCAAGCCGGCTTTGGCCCGTGGCGAATTGCGCACCATCGCCGCGACCACCTGGAGCGAATACAAACAGTATTTTGAGCGCGACGCCGCCCTGGAACGGCGCTTCCAAAGGGTCAAGGTTGAGGAGCCGGATGACGCGAATGCTTGCCTGATGCTGCGAGGCCTGAAGGCGCGTTACGCCAACCATCACGGTGTGCACATCCAGGATACGGCGGTGCAGGCGGCTGTCAGCCTGTCGCGACGCTACCTGACCGGCCGGCAACTGCCCGACAAAGCGGTCGACCTGCTGGACACCGCCAGTGCCCGCGTGCGCATGAGCCTGGACTGCGAGCCGCAGGCGCTGGCCCACCTGGGCGCGCGGCAAGTGGCCCTGGAACTGGAGCGGCAAGCGCTGGAGCAGGATCAGCGCATGGGCGGCCAGCAGGCTGATGCGCGCCTGGCAGTGATCGCCGCACAACACGCCGAGCTGCAACGCCAGTACCTCGATCTGGAGCAGCAATACCGACAGGAACTCGACGTCACCCAACAGCTGATTGATGCACGTCAGGCCCAGCCACCGCAGCGTGAGACCTGCGAGCAACTACAGCAGCAGTTGAGCGAGATCCAGGGCAGCCAACCGCTGCTGTCGCTGGATGTGGACGCGCGCAGCGTTGCGCACGTGATTGCCGATTGGACTGGCGTGCCGCTGGGCATTCTGCTCAAGGACGAACAGGCCAACCTGCTGATGTTGGAACAGCGACTGGCAGAACGTGTGATCGGGCAGGCTTCGGCACTGAACGCCATGGCGCAGCGCCTGCGGGCGGCCAAAACCGGGCTCACCGATGACAAGGCGCCGCTGGGTGTGTTCCTGCTGGTCGGCACCAGCGGCGTGGGCAAGACCGAAACGGCCCTGGCCTTGGCCGATAGCCTGTTCGGTGGCGAAAAATCGCTGATCACCCTCAACTTTTCCGAGTACCAGGAAGCCCACACCGTCAGCCAGCTCAAAGGTTCGCCACCCGGCTACGTCGGTTATGGCCAAGGCGGGGTTTTAACCGAAGCGGTGCGGCAAAGGCCCTACAGCGTCGTGCTGCTCGACGAAGTGGAAAAGGCTCATCGCGACGTGCTCAATCTGTTTTATCAGGTCTTTGATCGCGGCTTCATGCGCGATGGCGAAGGCCGTGAGATCGACTTTCGCAACACCGTCATTCTCATGACCTCCAACCTCGGCAGCGAGCTGTTGCACCGCTGTGTGCAGGCGCAACCCGACGCACCGGACAGCATGCTGTACGAACGACTGCGGCCGATCCTGAGCGACCACTTCCAGCCGGCGCTGCTGGCGCGCTTCCAGACCCTCATCTATCGCCCGCTGCAAGCCGATGCGCTCAAGCGCATCGTCGCCATCAAGCTGGCCCAGGTTGCCAAACGCCTGCAACGCCACTACGGCCTGGAGTGCCGGAGCGACGACGCCCTGAACGACGCGCTGGTTGCCGCCTGCCTGCTGCCTGATTCGGGTGCACGCAATATCGACAGCCTGCTCAACGAGCAAATCCTGCCGGTACTCAGCCAGCAACTGTTGGAGCGTCGAGCAGCACAGCAACGCACCCAGGGTGTGCGCTTCGGTTATAGCGCCGAAGACGGTATCAGCCTGCACTTCGACGATCTTCCAAGCACGGTTCAGGCCGTCGCCTCGCAGGTGTGAACATGCTGACTTTCTTTGACCACAGCCGCCACACCCTGAGCGTTCGCAACGTCAACGCCC
Source organism: Pseudomonas sp. LG1E9 (assembly GCF_003290225.1). NCBI lineage: Bacteria > Pseudomonadati > Pseudomonadota > Gammaproteobacteria > Pseudomonadales > Pseudomonadaceae > Pseudomonas > Pseudomonas sp. LG1E9. The sequence goes on from NZ_CP029983.1 coordinate 3,252,176, forward strand.
ACCTCGACGTCCTGGCCTTCAACAGCCAGGAACGGCTAAGCGAACCCTTCGCCTACCACATCGAATTCACCAGCACCGAACGTGACCTCGCCGCCGAAACCCTGCTCGGTCAGCACGCCCGCTTCAGCCTGCACGCACCGGCGCAAAAACTGCCCTTGCTGGGGCTGACGCCGCCTCCCATCAAACCCCTGCGTACCCTGCGCGGCGTGGTCACCGGCTTCAGGCGCCAGTGCGGCTCCAACGACCAGGCCAGCTATGAAATCACCCTGCAGCCACGCCTGGCCCTGCTCGCGCGCGGTCGGCAGTTTCGCATCTACCAGCACCAATCGGTGCCGCAGATCGTCGACAGTCTCCTGCGCAGCCGCCACGACTTTGAAGGCCAGGACTTTCTGTTCAGCCTCAAACGCGACTACCCCAAGCGCGAACAGGTCATGCAATACGGCGAAAGCGACCTGGCGTTCATCACCCGCCTGTTGGCCGAAGTGGGCATCTGGTACCGCTTCAGCAGCGACGAGCGCCTGGGCATCGATGTGGTCGAGTTCTGCGACGACCAACGCTTGTACCAGTTCAACGTCGAGCTCCCATACCGCCCGCAGTCGGGCCTCGGCAGCACTGCCCAGGACGGCGTGTGGAACCTGCAATCGAACCACCAGGTGGTGGAGCAACAGGTGCATGTTCGCGCCTACCACCACCGCGAAGCCCACGCGCACCTGAGCGGCGAGATTGACCAGACTCGCGGCGCCAAAACCACCTACGGCGAGGCCTACCACTACGCCGAACCCTACACAGCGCTCGGCGACCGGCTGGATCAGGACGAAGACCTGCTCAGCGAAAGCGGCCACTTCTACGCACGCCTGCGCCACGAGCGCTACCTCAACGAGCAGACCCACCTCGCCGGCATCACCAGCAGCGCCACCCTGGCCCCAGGCCAGGTGCTCAACGTTACCGACGGCGCCCCACAGGCCTTCAAACCTGGGGCAGTCATCACCGGCCTGACCACCGTCGCCGCCCGTGACAGCAGCTTCATCGCCACCTTCGAGGCCATCCCTTATTCGCAAAGCGTGTGCTTCCGCCCAGCACTCAAGAACAAACCCCTGATCGCCGGCACTATCCCCGCGCGCGTAACCAGCAACCAGGCCAACGATGCCTACGCCCATATCGACCTGGAGGGGCGCTACCGAGTGAACTTCCTGTTTGACCGCGACACCTGGACGCTCGGTCAGGAAAGCCTCTGGCTGCGCCTGGCCCGGCCCTACGCGGGAGACACCCACGGCCTGCACCTGCCGCTGATCGCCGGCACCGAAGTGGCGGTGGCCTTCGAACAAGGCGACCCCGACCGCCCCTACATCGCCCACGCCTTGCACGACAGCCAGCACGTCGACCACGTGACCTTGCGCAACTACAAACGCAACGTCCTGCGCACCCCAACCAATAACAAACTGCGCCTGGACGACACGCGGGGGCAGGAGCACGTCAAGCTCAGTACTGAGCACAGTGGCAAGAGCCAGTTGAATCTTGGGCATTTGGTGGATGGCAAGAAGAAAAAGCGCGGGGAGGGGTTTGAGTTGCGCACCGATGGTTGGGGCGCGATTCGGGGGGGCAAGGGGGTGTTTATCAGTGCTGATGAACAGCGACAAGCTCAAGGTAATCATTTGGATATGGCGGCAGCCATTACACAACTGGAGGGGGCGTTGTCGCTTGCGCGCTCCATGGCACAGGCAGCCAGCAGCGCCGAAGTGAACCCCGCAGACATCGATAGCCAGTTGGGTCTGCAGCAGCGGCTTAAAGGACTCGTACAGCCCTGTGTCCTGCTCCATGCGCCGGCAGGTATTGGCGTGCTCACCCCGAAGGCCCTGTGCCTGTCTTCCGGCGGCGAGAGCGTGGGCATTATGGCGGCACGCAACACCGATATCACCGCTGGTCACGACATAACCGCAGTCGCCGAGGCCAGCGTGAGCGTGTTCGCTCAACGTGGTGAGCTGCAACTCAAAGCAGATAAAGGCAAGGTCGAACTGCATGCTCGGGGCAATAGCCTTCACGCCCTGGCAAAGTCCGACCTCAAAATCGAAAGCGTTGAAGGACGTGTGGAAATCAGTGCGCCACGGGAGGTAGTGATCAATTGCGGTGGGGCCTATATCCGCCTCAAGGGCGGCGATATCGAGCTGGGTGCGCCCGGCAATATTTACCTCAAGGCCGCCCACGTGCAAAAACTTGGCAGCGCCAGTCTTCAGACGCCGGCATCAGTGTTGCCCACCGGATACGCCGGTGGCTATACCTTGAAAGACGCCACCCAGGCGGCGCTCCGATTCACTCGCTACCGAATAACCACTCAGCAGGGAGAGGTCTTCAGCGGTGTGACTGACAAGGACGGCAAGACCATGAGCGTCCATACCTGGATGCCGGGTAGCTTGAAAATCGAACTGCAGCAGACCGAGAAGTGGATCAGCTTCTGTGCCCCTCCGGGATCAAATTACCAAGGCATGAAATGCACCGCGACGATGGACGATGGCGAGGTCTTGCAGGGTGAGTTCGATCGCGAAAGCAAAGTCAGTTTTTATGCTTTTACGGGTAACTCCTGTGTCGGGTTCAACGTGCAGAACCTGGAACTTCAGGAAGAATTACCCAGCGGCGCAGAACAACTATTAAGCGAATTGGCGGAGTAACCGGTATGGATGCTTTTTATCGGAACTACCTGGCCCGACAAAGCCATCAGATTGATGATGATACGTTGGAGCGTGCTCTTGAGAGTTTTGAGGGGGCGGCGCTCAAATTCTCTTCGGACTTTATAAGTGATGCGAGGCTGCGTGATAACTACAACAGTAATGTCAAGCGGGTAAAAGCCCAGGTGCTGTCGCAAGTAACTGCGGGGAATATCTCAGTAAAGGAGGCCGCTGAGTTTTGCTATGAAGCACGCAATAAAATCATGGCGGAAACTCGGAAGAAAACCTCGGTGCCCGGACGGGCGATTGCCGAAAAAAGAAAGATTGTTTCTCCCGGTTTGGAAAAACTGCTGGATGAAAAAGCCGCCAGGAAGTTCGGCAAGACCTTCGTTGCGCTAAATCCTGAGCAAAAGAATGCCATGTATTACGAGATTGTAGAGTCTTCGGCCAGGCCTAATGCCGGATTCAATACGTTAAACAAAGTGCTGAAGGTGTCAGGCAAGGTGTTGATCGTGGTAACGATCGTTTATGCAACTTACGAAATCGCCAATGCCGAGAATAAGAAGAAAGAGGCTATCAAGCAGGGCATTACGATAAGCGGCGGGGTCGCCGGTACTGCGCTGGCCAGCCTGGCCGTCTCTGCCGTCTGCGGGCCGGGCGCACCGTTTTGTGCAATCGGCTTAATGCTCGCGGGCGGGGCTGCTTCGGGCTGGGTTGCATCGAAACTTGCAGACTCTCTGGATGATGAGATTGAGGAATTTACCCAGTGGCAAATCAACTAGAACAACACCAGCTCTGGTCGGCGCTCTCTAGTTTGTTTGTAGGCAGTGAGGTTGACTATGAGTACGTTGCGAGGGTTGCAAAAAACTACTCCATCAGCGACGTGGAGTTTGCTCTGTTTGAGAGAGTGGCGCCGGTATGTATCAGTAACATGTTGGCGCCAGTACCACCGGTGTGGTGGTACTTCGATGAAGAGCAGTTAGTCGAGGATATTGAATGCCTGATCAAGAAGAGAGCCAGGCAGGGGTTGGCGGGTAAATGTTTATCCGCCATGGCCGGCCGCTTGATACGACTTGTCAGCGCCAGCGTCTGGTCTGAACTAAAGGCTGAAATTGAGTCGGCCAAGAGACACGGCTAGAGCCGGTTCAACTCGATCAATCTGATAATGACCTGAAAATATAATTTTTTATTGAGGCATGACATGAACGATCCAATGCACCGTACAGATACCCTTAATCCGTACAAGGATTTCATTGGCGGTGAACAGATAAAGCATTGGATTGAGTTCCAGTTGCTGGACGAGCAGGGCGAGCCCTTGGCAAACCTGCCCTATTACGCGAGGAATGAAGCCACTCGCGAGGGTTTTGTACCCGAGTTCGTTGGCTACAGCGATGCCGAGGGCGTGATTCGCATTGAAGGCCTGCATCCGCTGGCCATTACGCTTCTGATGCAGGCCAACCCGCTGGCCGAGCAACTGAAAAACCGTCGCTTGCGTGCCGAACGTGCCGAGCCGCCCCGGCCGGATATTGGGGATCGCACACCGATGTACGGCCCGCAACGCTCGGGCTTCTCGCCCGTCGAGAAGCAGGCGCTCGCTGCCGGGCATGGCTATCACTATTTGCGTATCGGCCAACTCTGCGACAAGTTGCCGACTCTTGACCCGCCTGTGCCAGATCCCGAGCGGCCCCCGGCCTTTCACTTTCCTGATCCAGGCTGGCGCGGCTTCACCGTCAGCGATGAGGAACTGGACCGTCGCCATGTGCTGGAAGTCTGCCCTTTTCGCGCCTGGTCTCTGGTGTTGCATCACCAGCCTGAGTACAGCCTGGTCAATGCCTACAACTTGGGCTTGATGAGTATTTTGTCGTATAGCAATCGGGATGAGCACGAACTGGGTTCCGTGAATCAGTTCTTCGAGCAGCAATGCCTGGATCTGTCGCGTACACCTAGGGTCTGGGATAACGGCCAGGTTTGGCCCTGTGTGGTGGTAGATGTGCCCTTCGGTGATCGCTATACAACAGTCAAGGCGTTGGACACTGCCAAAGAAAAGCCACCGGAAGGTCATACCCAGCTCTTTTACGTTATCAGTGCATCCCAGGTTTTGGTGGCGTGGCGCGGCACTGAGATGGAAGGGCTCGCTGATTTAATTACCGATGCGACCTTTCGTCCCGTGAAATCTGAGGTCGCGGCGGTTTGCGAGCCCAAGGTTCCTTGCCCCGACCTCACCGCTGTGGGCAGTGTGCACCTTGGCTTTCGAGATGCATTTGAGGTGGCGAGACGGGTTTATACCCAACATTTGGGGCAGACGATTTTTAAGGGGATTGATGGTAAAAAGCTGTTCATCTGCGGCCATAGCCTGGGCGGCGCCCTCGGCCTCATCCACGCGGCCTCGCTGAAAGACCATAACCCCTTGCTCTATACCTACGGGATGCCCCGAACCTTTACCCTCCACGCCGTGCAATTTTTAGGCGACCTCAGGCACTTTCGCCATGTCAACGACATGGACGCCATTCCTCGCGTGCCCCCCGAGGCCGCGCTGGACAACTACCTGTATGACATCTACGGCCCTATGGGCCTGCTGGCCGGGTTTAGTTGGTCGCTACGTCAAGCTGTTACCAGCGCCCTGTTCAAGCATGAAGACCCATACAGCCATCACGGTGAGATCGCCCTGTTTCTCCGTACCGAACAACACCAGCAACAAGAATTCACCCCATACCCCGCTTACCGCAGACCTGACGGCTCGCCTTATCGCAGCACGCTCACTTATGAACTGCCGATAAAAGCCAAGTTGTATTTGGTGCCAAGCTTGAGCGAGGACAGTGATCAGCAGGCTGAGCAGGCCACGCAGCGCCTCAATACCTCCCTGACTGCAGAAAGCCGGGCCCGGTTCTTCCCGCGCTACAGCCTCCCGACGACGTGGCGAATGCCGCGTATTGGCGATCATTACATGTCGCAATACCAACCCTATATCCACAACCAATTACTGGAATCGATTGACGCCGAGCGCGATCCGTTACTGGAGCGGCAGATAGAGAGGCACAAGTTCGAACAGCAGATAAAGGACTACTACGGGAGCATTCATGAAGACGAATTGGCCCGCAGTCGCATTTTTCTCGACTTGCAGGCCCTGGTAGACCAGGCCCTGCATGTCACCCAGCAAATGGAGGGCGGAGCGGAAGCGCTGCAACGCTTTAATGCCATTGCCGACCCCAAAGCGTATTACGAGAAAATTTATGGTTAAGCCTATCAGTTCGCTAAAGGTCGAAACCGGGTTTACCCGACTGCTCAGTTTCGCGTGCGTGATGTTTTTCAGCCTCAGCGGCTGTCGCCAGGATTACAGCCTGGCACCGCCGGCCAACAGCGAAACAATAACCGTCACGGTGAAACTGCCCAAGGAACTGAAAACCGAAACCATGTGGGTGATGTATCGCTCGCCCATCTGTAAGAGCATCAGACGCGGCCCCAGCGGCCAACGCATGGAACGGGATGGGCATCAGTCGGTTTACAAGGAACTGGAGCGCCAAGGAGAGAGCGATCTTTACCAGGTGAAACTGCCAAAAGATGGAGGAGGAGCGTGCCGCTGGCATTTGGCGAATGTGACGTTTGGTGTGGAGTATGCCGACCCGACGCGGTTTGGCGAGAACGTGACTTATGGCGCTGGTGGAGGCGTGATCGCGATATTTGACTACAACGACTCTCCACAAGGAGGAGCCGATATCAAGGTTGACGGAGATTTAACAATCAAAAAGGACTATTACCCTTGGATACATGAAAGTTTTATAGGCGGGTACAGCAAGACTATAAATTTGGCGAGTGAAGGTGGCATCTACATTAACTATCAGGCATTGCAGGCGCGAACAGTGTATTTCGAACCTGTTTTTCACTCTTCGGTACTGGTTCGTTCGGAAGGGTCAAAGGTACACAAAGTTGGCAATTTCATTAAATTCACCTACCCCGACGGCAGTGTCGTAGCCGACGGCCAATCGAAGCCAGACTTCTGGAAACTACAAAGCCTGCGCACAGGACGCGCCCGTGAATGTTTATCGGTTTGGCAATACGAAAGATGTCCAGACCGTCGCCCACGGTTATTACCCGAGTGGATTCCGTCCCCTGAAAAGCCTGGTTTCGGGCAGTACCTCATTGTGGATGAGTGGGGTAATGCGCTGCCGATATATGACTATCGACTGGTCGGCGCTGACGGGCGGATTTCCCGCGAAAGAACAACGAATAAGGGGCTCACGCAACCCTTGCCGAGCAGCGTTCATCCCTTGCGCGAAGTTGTTTTCCCTGTTGTATGGAAGTGATGAGGTCGACCATGCCAAGTTCGATTGTCGAGTCCGTGGATGCCGCCAAGCGCAGGCCCATATTGCAGCGCCGGTTAATGGTTTTGTGCGTGATGTTTTTCAGCGTCAGCGGCTGCCGCCAGGACTACAGCCTGGCACCGCCGGCCAACAGCGAAACAATAACCGTCACGGTGAAACTGCCCAAGGAACTGAAAACCGAAACCATGTGGGTGATGTATCGCTCGCCCATCTGTAAGAGCATCAGACGCGGCCCCAGCGGCCAACGCATGGAACGGGATGGGCATCAGTCGGTTTACAAGGAACTGGAGCGTCAGGGAGAGAGCGATCTTTACCAGGTAAAGCTGCCAAAAGATGGTGGAGGGGCGTGTCGCTGGCATTTGGCGAATGTGACCTTCGGTGTGGAGTATGCCGATCCAACGCGTTTTGGCGAGAACGTGACCGCTGGAGGCGGCGGCGGTGTGGTCGTGATATTTGATTACAACGACTCACCACGGGGAGGAGCTGATTTCAAAGTTGATGGTGATCTGACGATCAAGAAGGATTACTACCCGTGGATAAGTGAGTCTTTTCTTGGTGGCTATAAGAAATACATCAGCTTGGCTGGTGAGGGACATATATATCTCAAGTATCAAGCGTTACAAGCTCGGCGTGTCCATTTTGAACCCATTCTGCATTCGGGCTTTGCTGTTTACTCCACTGAGCCAAAAGAGAAAAAAGAGGGTAACCACACCCAATTCACCTATCCCGACGGGAGCGTAGTGGAGGAACGTCAGTCGCAACCAGACTTCTGGAAACTACAAAGCCTGCGCACAGGACGCGCCCGTGAATGTTTATCGGTTTGGCAATACGAAAGATGTCCAGACCGTCGCCCACGGTTATTACCCGAGTGGATTCCGTCCCCTGAAAAGCCTGGTTTCGGGCAGTACCTTATTGTGGATGAGTGGGGTAATGCGCTGCCGATATATGACTATCGACTGGTCGGTGCTGACGGGCGGATTTCCCGTGAAAGGACAACGAATAAGGGGCTCACGCAACCCTTGCCGAGCAGTGTTCATCCCTTGCGCGAAGTTGTTTTCCCTGTTGTATGGAAGTGATGAGGTCGACCATGCCAAGTTCGATTATCGAGTCCGTGGATGCCGCCAAGCGCAGGCCCATATTGCAGCGCCGGTTAATGGTTTTGTGCGTGATGTTTTTCAGCGTCAGCGGCTGCCGCCAGGACTACAGCCTGGCACCGCCGGCCAACAGCGAAACAATAACCGTCACCGTGAAACTGCCCAAGGAACTGAAAACCGAAACCATGTGGGTGATGTATCGCTCGCCCATCTGTAAGAGCATCAGACGCGGCCCCAGCGGCCAACGTATGGAACGGGATGGGCATCAGTCGGTTTACAAGGAACTGGAGCGTCAGGGAGAGAGCGATCTTTACCAGGTGGAGCTGCCAAAAGATGGTGGAGGGGCGTGTCGCTGGCATTTGGCGAATGTGACCTTCGGTGTGGAGTATGCCGATCCAACGCGTTTTGGCGAGAACGTGACCGCTGGAGGCGGCGGCGGTGTGGTCGTGATATTTGATTACAACGACTCACCACGGGGAGGAGCTGATTTCAAAGTTGATGGTGATCTGACGATCAAGAAGGATTACTACCCTTGGGTCGATGAAGAGTTTTTGGGACCTTATAAAAAAACTGTGGGCTTGACCGGCGAGGGCAGCATCTACCTTAGTTATCGGGCTTTACAGGCGCGGCAAGTATATTTCGAACCGGTCATACACCCGGATTTCGTCGTCTATTCGGCGGGGCCAAAGGAAAAAAAAGAGGGAAACTACACCGTTTTCACCTATCCCGACGGCAGCGTCGTAGCCGACGGCCAATCGAAGCCAGACTTCTGGAAACTACAAAGCCTGCGCACAGGACGCGCACGTGAATGTTTATCGGTTTGGCAATACGAAAGATGTCCAGACCGTCGCCCACGGTTATTACCCGAGTGGATTCCGTCCCCTGAAAAGCCTGGTTTCGGGCAGTACCTTATTGTGGATGAGTGGGGTAATGCGCTGCCGATATATGACTATCGACTGGTCGGCGCTGACGGGCGAATTTCCCGTGAAAGAACAACGAATAAGGGGCTCACGCAACCCTTGCCGAGCAGCGTTCATCCCTTGCGCGAAGTTGAGTTCCCTGTATGGAAGCCGTGATCTTTTTCACGCGCTTTCGGTATCGACGATTACGCATTCAAGTTGTGTTTGCTTCGTTATAAGAAGTTGGCCCATTGCTTTTTAATTGGTGGCGACGTTCACCGAGTCAAGCGTTGAAGAAAGTTTGAGTGCATGGGGCACTTGAACACATGACCCATGGAGCGAAATGTTGATGTCCCAAGGCTTTGTTTTATTAGGTGATCAAACCACCCATGGTGGTGAGGTCATATCGGCCTCATCTACGACCATCGTTAATGGCAAACGGGTTGCATTGGTAGGCGATGAGGTGCGCTGCCCGCTGCCGGGGCATGGCGTCAACCGGATTGTTGACGGCAGCCCGGATTGGTCTGAGGGGGGGCGGGCGATGGTGGTCAATGGCTGTCGTTGTGAGTGCGGTTGCCAACTGATTTCCAGCGCTCCCGATTGCGGGGTGGGTTAGTCATGGGCTGGAATCGTCAGCCATCCGCGTTGGCGGATGTGCCGAAGCCACCCTTGTTGGGGCGTTGGTTATGGGCGGCCGTCGTCGCGTTGCTGGCGTGTGTGCTGTTGTTTTTTTTGCACTCCTCCGAACGTGTGTCGTTGCTGCATGCGCTCGATGTCCGGGTACTGTCCGGTATGCCGTTGTTGGTGTGGCTCTTGGCGTTCGGTGCCCGTGCCCATGTCTATGGCAGAGCGCTAAGCCATCACCAGCTTCTTGAGGAAAGCGCACACGAAGCGCAGCAATCCTGGCAAGGCTGGGCCCGGCGTCACATGGCGATTTGCGCCAGTTGTGTACTGCTGCCGGATCAGGTGTCTGCGCGTGTATTGACTCAAGCTCCTTCCGGCTTGCCTTCCCGTACCGGGCAAGCACGGCGTATTGCTGTCTTGCCTGTGGAAACGGAGCGAGCCCAGGCCGGGTTACAGATGCTGATCCACGCTGTGGCGTCGGCAATTAAAGCGCTGCCTTCAGGGCAGAAGTTGCGGGTGACACTGCTCAGCGATGTCGATCCCGGTCATTACGATGGCCTGAGCGATAGGTTACGGCGGGTCTGGAGTGACGCGATAAACCGAACGCCTCCCGCGATCATCTGCACGGCTGATGAATTGTCGTACAGCTGGATCGACGAAACCCTAAAGACCGGCAGCACGGTCATCGAGCTCATTCTGGTGCTACAGGTGCATGGCAAAGGTGCTTACTCCGACGGGCTCGCAGCCTTGCTCCTATGTCCGGACAGGCTGGCAATCGCTCTTGAACTTCCCATCACGGCGGGTCTGTCAAGGCCTATGCCATTGGATATCGGTGCGCTGGACAGCGAGCTACCGCTGTTGCTGCAAACCCAGGCAACTGCCTGCAAGGCATCCGGTCTGCTGGCCGACAGCGCGGCCTGGCAACCATTGACTGGTGAAATACTTGCTGTCGCTGGCGCCCATGGCGCTTCGCTGAGCGTCGAGCAGCAATGGATTCAGGAGGATTTAAGCGGGCTGCCGGGGCCGCTCGGTCACTGGCTGGTGAGCGCGCTTGCGGTGGAGGTGGCCCAGCATCAGCGCGCGCCTTTGTTGGTATTGGCCCGGGAACAATCAGGGCACTGGGTTAGTACCGTTACTACGGGAGAGTTGGCATGAACGCTTGGAGTCACTCGTGGCGATACGTGGGCGCAGCAATATGGGGCACCGCGTTTTTGCTACTGCTGGGCTGGCTGATCTGGACGTTCGGTGAGCGGGTCGGGTTGATTGAACATGCGCACAAGGTATTGGCTTTTTTATTGATCATCCTCCTCGCGCTGGCGGGTTATAACCTACCAAGGCTAGTGGCATTTTTAGAACGTCAGAATCGCCGGCGATATGGGCAAGCGAACAATGTCTATGCCCCGTCAGATGCACCGATGATGGCGCCTCGCCAAAAGAATCTTCATTTTTCAGAGTTGCGCGCCCGCCTGCGCACTCAATACGGCCTCTTCTGGCGCCAAAAAACCCGCCTGCTACTGGTCATCGGCGAGCCCGCCGAAATCGAAGCCCTCGCCCCAACCCTGACCAAGCACTTCTGGCTGGAAGGCCAACGTACCGTTCTGCTCTGGGGCGGCAGCGCCCAGGCGGCGTTGGATCAATCATTCTCCGAGCGCTGGAAAGGCCTGAGCCGCGGGCGGGCGCTGGACGGGGTGGTCTGGGCGCTGGATAAAAACCAGGCCGCCGACGATGCGGCAATGGGCGCGGGTGTGCGGCAGTTGCAACGCCTGGCCAAACGCGTTGGCTGGCAGTTGCCGCTGTACTTGTGGCAGGTCTGCGACAGCCAATGGCGTCAAGCCGGGCGCATGGCGCAACCGGTCGGCTGTCATTTGCCTGCTCGCTTTACGCCGGCGGTGTTGGAAAATGCGTTGACACGTCTGGTGGAGCCCTTGCGCCGCGAGGGCCTGGCGCAGATGAACGCGGTCATGAACCATGACTTCCTGCTGCGCCTGTCGCGGGATCTGCAAGACGAGGGCATTGCGCGTTGGTGTCACACCCTGGCGCCCCTGGCTGGCGAGTTGGCCGCCGGTGTGTCGTTGCGTGGGGTGTGGTTCAGTCTGCCGGTGTTGCCGATCAACAACATGCCCGAACATTTCTGGCCGGTGGATGGCGCCTGGCAGGGTGTGCTCGATGACAAGCCCCTCAATCACCGTCGATTCGGCTGGAGTGTGCCGCGAATCGGGTATGTGCTGGCCCTCGGCGTGGCCATGCTGTGGAGCGCAGGGCTGCTGTTGTCCTTTATCAGCAATCGCGCCCAGATCCAGCAGGTTCGAGCCTCGGTTGAGGCCTTGCAGCACGCTTCCCAGGCTGACGAACAGCTCCAGGCCCTCAACGAACTGGTCCGCGAATTGGCGCGCTTGGATGATCGCGTTCAACACGGTGCACCGTGGTACCAGCGCTTCGGCCTGAATCAAAACCCGGCGCTGCTGGAAACGGTGTGGCCGCGCTACGTCGAGGCCAACAACCGCCTGATCCGCGACCCGGCCGCCGCAAGCCTTCGTCAGCAACTCAGCGCGCTGGTCCGGCTGCAAGCGGATAACCCAGAGCGTGCCGAGCGCGCCCGCGAGGCCTATGACCCGCTCAAGGCCTACCTGATGATGGCGCGTCCGGACAAAGCTGATGCCGACTTGTTGGTCAAAACCCTGGGCAGCGTTGAGCCCTCCCGCCCAGGAGTTACGCCAGGTCTTTTGCAAACCTTGTCGCCCGCGCTTTGGCGATTCTATGCCGAGCACCTGGCCGCCAACCCGACCTGGCGCATCGAACCTGACGCGCGGCTGATCGCGCACGTACGACAGATCCTGCTGGGCCAACTGGGCCAGCGTAATGCCGAGGCCAACCTGTACCAGCAACTGCTCGATGACGCCGCCACTCACTATCCGGCCCTTGACCTGCACCAACTGGTCGGCGACACCGATGCCTTTGCGCTGTTTTCCAGCGACGCCAGCGTGCCCGGCGTCTTCACCCGGCAGGCGTGGGAGGGGCAGGTGCGCCAAGCCATCGATGACATCGCCGACGCCCGTCGTGAGGAAATCGACTGGGTACTCAGCGACAAACCCGCCGACGTCGACACCCGATTGCGCCCCGACCAATTGCGCGAGCGCCTTGCCGAGCGCTACTTCCAGGACTATGCCAGCGCCTGGCTGGACCTGCTCAACAGCCTGCGCTGGCAACCGGCAGCGAGCCTTGACGAGTCCATCGACCAGTTGACGCTGATGAGCGATGTGCGCCAGTCACCGCTGATTGCGCTGATGAATACCGTGGCCTATCACGCGCAGGCTGGCACTCGCACCGAGGCCTTGGTCGATTCGCTGGCGGCATCCGCACACAGGCTGATTGGCCAGGACAAGGTCCCTGTGCGCGAAATCAAGGACCCGCTGTCGGCGACCTTCGGCCCGTTGTTGGCGCTGCTGGACAAGAACAACACGGACGGCCTGAGCCTCCAGGCGTTCCTGACCCAGGTGACGCGGGTGCGCTTGAAACTCCAGCAAGTCAGCACCGCGCCCGACCCGTTGGAAATGACGCAGGCGCTGGCGCAAACCGTGTTTCAAGGCCGCCGTGTAGACCTGACCGACACCCAGGCCTACGGCAGCCTGCTCGCCGCCAGCCTGGGCGCGCAGTGGAGCGGGGCGGCGCAGACGCTGTTCGTGCAGCCGCTGGAGCAGGCCTGGCAGCGGGTCTTGCAACCGTCGGCCGCCGGCCTGAACAGCCAATGGCAGCGCTCCATTGTCAATCCGTGGAACGCGGCCTTCGCCAGTCGCTACCCGTTTGCGGCCACGGCCAGCGATGCCTCGTTGCCGATGCTGGGGCAGATGATCCGCGCGGATTCGGGGCGCATCGAGCAGTTTCTACAGCGGCAACTGAGCGGTGTATTGCGCAAGGAGGGCAGCCAGTGGGTCGCCGATCCACGCCACAGCCAGGGGCTGCGTTTCAATCCGCAGTTTCTCGGCGCCATCAACCACCTCAGCAACCTCGCCGATTTGCTCTACACCGACGGCGGCATGGGGCTGAGCTTCGAGCTGCAAGGCAAAGCCGTGCGCGATGTGGTGCAGACCACGTTCATCCTCAACGGCGACCGGCATCAGTACTTCAACCAGAAGGAAAGCTGGCAGCGTTTTCAATGGCCTGGCCACAGCGACTATCCCGGCGTAAGCCTGAGCTGGACCAGCGTGCATGCCGGCGAGCGCCTGTTCGGCGATTACCCCGGCACCTGGGGCCTGATCCGCTGGCTGGAAAACGCCCAGGTCACGCCGCTGGACGACGCTGACAGTCGTTATCGCCTGCTGCTCAAGGCGCCCGATGGCGTAAGCCTGACCTGGCACCTGCGCACCGAATTTGACGCAGGGCCGTTGGCGTTGCTCACGTTGAGAGGCTTCACGTTGCCCGCGCAGATATTTCTCAGCGAGCCCGACAGCCAGGCAGCCTACGCACAAAACGGGAGTTTCCCATGAGCCTTCGCACCTTGATCACCCGCTGCCTGGGCACCCGCGATGCCCTCTGCGTCGCCCACGAACAGGCCGACCACTGGCAACCCTGGCTGCAACCCATCAGCGCCGAGTTTCCCGTCGGCAAAGACCCTGGCTACGACGATGACTTCCAGCGCATGCGCGACGAAGTCAGCAAGCTCTCCGGTGCCGATGCCGGGCAGGTCGCCCAACTGGCGCAAAAGCTGCTGCACCAGAGCTGCAAAGATCTGCGCGTCGCCACTTACTACCTATGGGCGCGCTTGCACAAGGAGGGCGAAGTTGGGTTGGCCGACGGCCTCAGCCTGTTGGCCGCGTTGATTGAGCGCTTTGCCGAAACGGTGCTGCCAGCCCGGCCCCAAAGCCGCAGGATGGCCCTGGAATGGTTGGCCAGCAGCAAGGTGCTGGACACACTGCTGCTGTACCCGGAGGTGGTCAAGGCCGAAGCCGAGCGTACCGCGGCGGCGCTTGCCTGGCTTGAGCGTGGTTTGAGTACATGGCCGCAGGGGCAAAGGCCAAACCTGGAACCGCTGTATACCGCCTTGTCCGCGCGGTTGGCACAGTCCGGCGGGACGGAGGCGCTGGTGCCGCAGAACACCGCCAGCCACGAGTCCTCGGCGCAAGCCAATGCCTTGCCCGTCACGTCGATCAAGTCCGGACGCGACCTGCTCGACAGCGGTCGGGCCCTGGCTGTTTACCTGCGCGAGCAACCCTTGGGATGGCTGGCCGCTCATCGCCTGATGAAGAGCCTGCGCTGGGACACGGTGCATCAGGCGCCGCCTCAAGAGGAGAACAACCACACGCGGCTGACACCGCCGAGAGGGGACTATCGGGCACAGCTCAAGCGCTTGTACCTGCAACAAAACTGGGCGGAGTTGATCGATCAGGTCGAGCGGATTTATGCCGAGGGTGTGAACCATTTCTGGCTCGATCTGCAGTGGTACCTGTACCAAGCCTTGAGCAAACAACCTGCGCCCGAGAACGGTTGGGGCGATATCACCAAGCGCGACCTGGGCATGTTTCTCGAACGCCTGCCGGGGCTGGAGGTGTTGTGCTGGAGCGACGGGAGTCCCTTCGCGGACGAAACCACCCGCGAATGGATCGTCCAGCATGTCAGCGGCAACCGCCCCCAGCCGTGGCTGCCCGTTACCTCGGTGGCTGCGGCGGCAGACAACGGCGACGTCCTGTCGCTGGAAGGCGAGGCCATCGCCCAGGCTGACAGTGACGGCGTGGATCATGCGCTCGCCTGGCTGGCCGCGCGCCCTGGTATCCACACCGGTCGCCAGCGCTGGCTGCTGCGCCTGCTGATGGCGCGGGTGGCCGAACAGTATGGCAAGAGCGACTTGGCCGTCCACCTGCTCGGGGAGTTGGACGCCACCGCGCAACGCCAGGCGTTGGGCGAGTGGGAGCCCGAGCTGAATTTCGAGGTCAAGGCGCGCCTGCTCAAGCTCTTGCGCGTGAAAGCCCAGCGCAACGACGCCGACAAACCCACCCTGGCGCGGCGCATGGAAACATTGCTGGCGGCGCTCGTGGCCATCGACCCGGTACGCGCCGCAGTGCTCTGCGGCTGACCCTCATACACCAGGAGTTTTTCTGTGAGCATGGACAATCTGACGCTGCACTACTTCGACGCCGAAATGCGCTACCTGCGCGAGGCTGGCAAGGAGTTCGCAGAGGCGTTCCCGGATCGGGCCGCACAGCTCAACCTCGACAAACCAGGCGCGCAGGACCCTTACGTGGAGCGCCTGTTCGAAGGTTTTGCGTTCCTGATGGGCCGCCTGCGGGAGAAACTCGACGATGACCTGCCGGAGCTGACCGAAGGGTTGGTCAGCCTGCTGTGGCCGCATTACCTGCGCACCATTGCGTCGCTGTCGGTGGTCGAGCTGGTGCCGGAACTGGCGCAGATGAAAGGCAGCGAGTTGATCGCCCAGGGTTTCGAAGTGCTGTCACAACCCATCGGGCCACACCGTACACGCTGCCGCTACACCACCACCCAGGACCTGACCCTGCGGCCACTGGCTCTGGTCTCGGTTGGGCGGGGCTTTGAGCCGGACGGCCGCTCAGTGTTGCGCCTACGTTTTTCCTGCGGAGCGTTGACCGACTGGAGCCAGATCGACCTCAGCCGACTGCCTCTGTACCTCAACGCCGATGCGCCCCTGGCCAGTGCGTTGCATCAGGCGCTCACCCTCAACACCCAGGCGATGCATGTGCGCTGGGCCGGCCACACCGAGCGCCAGCCCGTCACCGCGCATTTTGCGCCCAAGGGCTTTGCTGAAGAGGACCGGCTGTGGCCCAAGGGTGACAGCGCCTTCAGCGGCTATCAGTTATTGCTGGAGTATTTCAGCTTCCGCGAAAAGTTCATGTTCGTGACCCTGTGTGGTCTGGAGCACTTGCAGCTTGCCCCCGACACCGAGTGGTTCGAGCTTGAGGTGGTGCTGCGTGAACCCTGGCCCTCGACCTTCGAGCTGACCCGCGAGCACATCCGCCTGCACGCCGTGCCGGTGATCAACCTGTTCCCGCTGGAGGCCGACCCGCTGACCCTGGCGCCGTTGCAAACCGACTACCTGCTGCGCCCCATGCGCTTGCAGGATGGCCATATGGAGATTTATTCAGTGGACCGCGTGACCGCGTCGAGAAACGGCGAGCGCCAGGACTATGTGCCGTTCACCAGTTTTCGGCACAAGGGCGGCATGCTGCGCGATGAAGCGCCGGAGCGCTACTTCCATACGCGTCTCAAGCGCGCGGCGAATGGCCTGCACGACACCTGGTTGGTCCTGGGTGGCGAAGGCTTCGACAAAGACCGCCTGCTTGAGCAGGAAAATCTCTCGTTGCGCCTGACCGGGACTCACGGTCAGTTACCGCGCAAGGCCCTGCAAAGCACGCTGCTCGATACTGCGGTGCAGTCCACTCAAACTGCTTTACGCGTGCGCAACCTGTGTGCGCCGACCTTGCCGTGCTATCCGCCGAATCGTGACCGCTTTCACTGGCGGGTGCTGAGCCACCTGGGGTCGAACTTCCTGCCGATGCTGGGCGATGCCGAGGTACTGAGGGGCACGCTCGCGCTCTATGACTGGACTGGCAGCGAGCTGAATCGGCGTCGCCTGGCCGCGATTGTCGAGGTCAGGCATCACCTGGTGCAGCGGTTCGAGAAAGGCTTTTTGCTGCGCGGGGTTGATATCGAAATCACCCTGGACGCCCATGGCTTTTCGGGGGAGGGCGACATCAGCCTGTTCGGCGAAATGCTCAACCGTTTCTTTGCTCTGTATGCCGATATTCATGTGTTCACCCAGCTCACGCTGATCCTGCAACCTACTGGAAAGTGCCTGCGATGGAACGAGAATCACAGTCAGCGTATTCCCGGCTGAAAGCCGTCGGTTTGCTGGACGCCCTGCAACCGCGAGTGGCCGAGGCCAATCTGTATCGGTTTTGCCAGTTGTTGGAGCAGGCGTTACCGGGGCAACCACCTTTGGGCAGCACCGCGCATCCCGCCGACGATGCCGTGCGCTTTCGGCCTGATCCGGGCATGGGATTTGCGGCCAGCGAGTTGAAGGCGATCGAAATCGATGACGTATGCCCTGAGCGGCCAGCGACGGTACGCACACGCTTGCTCGGTTTGTACGGGGTCGACTCGCCGATGCCGACGGCATTTCTGGATGACATCGCGCAACGCCGGGAAGGTCATGCTGCGCTGCAAGCGTTCCTGGACATGTTCAATCACCGGCTGTTCACCCAGCTCTACCGGATCTGGCGCAAGTATTCCTACCCGGCAACGTTCGAAGCCGGCGGCACCGATGCAACTTCGCAATGCCTGTTGGGCCTGATCGGCCTGGGCATTCCCGGCACTGCGCGACAGATCGCTACGCCGGTCTCGCGTTTCCTGGCATTGCTCAGTGTGATGCGCCTGCCCACGCGCAATGCCGAAGGCATCATGGCATTGGTCAAGCTGCTGGCCCCCGACACCCAGGCGCAGGTGACTGCGCACTGGGCGCAACGCATTACGTTGGCGCACCCGGCCAGCCTTTCCCGACAACGTCCGGTGAGCTTGTCCCAGGGTATGCCGCTGGGCAGCGTCGGCCAGGACGCCAACAGCCAGTTGCGCCTGGCGCTCTATACCGACGACCCCCTGCAAGCCCGTGGTTGGTTGCCGGATGGCGAGTTGTATCGCGATTTGCTGGTACTGCTACGTGTCTACCTGGGTTGGCGATGCACGGTGAAATTGCAGTTGTCACTGCCGGTGCGCAGCCTGCCTTTACCGGTGCTGGGGCACGCGCCGATCCGGCTAGGCATGACCGGTGTGCTCGGGTGGCGCGGCGATGCCTGGCAGGCGCCGGTTGATGACAGCCTTTCGATCAACCTTGGCCGCTACCAGGGCCTTTCGATTAACCCGTGCAATAGGGAGACGCAGCATGTCGCGTACCGTTTTTAAGTCATTGATGCTGGCGGCGACTGCGCTGGCGCTCGCGGGGTGTGGCCTGGCGCAGACGGTGTCGGACGGCACGGCGTCGACTGCCAGGGCGATCTTCTACAAGCAGGTCAAAACCCTGCACCTGGATTTCAGCGCGCGCACCGCGTTGAACACCCAGACCCGCGACATGAGTGGGTTGTCGGTGCCGACTCTGATACGGGTTTACCAACTGCGCGACAACAAGGCGGTGGAGCTGGCCACCTACGAGGGTTTGCTGGCCGATGATGATCAACTTCTGGCGAGCGCGTTGCTGGACAAACGCTCGGTAGTGCTGAGGCCGGAGGAGGGGACGCAACTGAATGTGCCTATGGATGCGGACACACGGTTCGTCACGGTAGTGGCCTTGTTCCGAGACCCCGATACCCGGCTCAACACGTGGCGTCTGACCTTGGCGCGCGACGACCTGGACCCGGATCGGGCGCGGGTGATCGAGCTGGGAGACAACCGCCTGATGCTGCGGGCCCTGGGGAAGGACTGAGCCATGACCGAGCCCAACCCTTCGCTTTACGAACTGCTGCTGCAAAATTTCGAGGGTGAACTTGAACTGCATCGCGTGAGCGAGCAGGACCAGCACACCCTGTCCGTACTGGATAACGTGCAACGCATCCTAAACAGCCGCGCGGGTGCGCTCAGCCATCTGCCGGATTACGGGTTGCCGGACATGGGCCTGATCCTGCAAGGGTTGCCCGCCACCGCCCATGGATTGATCAACACCATGACCGCCACTTTGCTGAAGTACGAACCGCGTCTGGCGGCGGTGGCGGTCGAACTGCTGCCTCAGACGTTGCCGGGGCATCTTGAATATGCCCTGGACCTGCAATTGAAAGACGGGCACCGCGTGAGCTTCGGCACCACCCTGGGCCCCGAGGGCAAAGTGCTGGTGCGTCACTTGACGCGCGAGCAGTACCTGTCCAGGTCTTGAAGCGATAACGCAAGGGTAACTCGATGACGACAGTGTTTGGGATGGGTATTCAAGTGGGCGGTGATCCGCGCAGTTTCAGCGAATTCACGGACGTGCGCGATGAGCTGGCCAAGCTCGGCCATCCCGCCTGTCCGGATGTGGATTGGGTGAAGATCGAGCGGTGGTGCCTGAGGCTGTTCGAGCGCAACGGCGCAGACCTGCAAACCGCGTGCAACTACACCCTGGCGTGCGCCCAGCGTCAGGGTATGGAGGGGATGGCCCACGGCATTGCAATTATCCAGGCGCTGGTCAGCGAGTGGCCGCATGTATGGCCGCCAATGGAGTCCTCCCGGCTCGACCTGTTGGGGTGGCTGTTCGATCAACTGCACGTACTGCTGCGCCGCGCGACAATTACGTCGTACAGCGTGCCTGTCCTGGCCCACCTGCACGCCGAGCTGGGCCGGTTGCAGCCACGCTTTTCGCCCCACGGCACGTTGCCGTCGCTCCAGGCGCTGCGTCAACAGGTCGGCCAGCGCTTGGAACAGCTCGGCTCATCCAGTGAAGCGCTACCGGTGCCATTGAGGGTGATACGTCCGGCATTGATGACACCTGTCGTGATCCTGCCGCCTCCTGAAGCGCCGCTGCGGCGCCACCCACTGCTGCCCTGGCTATTGGTATCGGGGCTTATCCTTGCCTTGTTTACGGTGTTCGCCTGGCAGACGTGGCTGGTGGTGCCTGAGCCTGAAACCCACGTGCCCGAACCGGTGCGGCTGGACAGCCTGGCGCTGTTCGATGCCGGCAGTGCAACGCTGAAACCGGATTCCACCAACGTGTTGATCAACGCCTTGGTCGGCATCAAAGCCCGGCCGGGCTGGCTGATCGTGATTGCCGGGCACACCGATGCAACCGGTTCTGTCGAGCAGAACCAGGCCCTGTCCCAGGCGCGCGCATCCGCTGTGCGTGACTGGATGCAACGCATGGGGAGCATTGCCGACAGCTGCTTTGCCGTGCAGGGCGTTGGGGCCAGTCAGCCAATCGCCAGCAACGGCACCGAGGTCGGGCGTGCTGCCAACCGGCGTGTCGATATTCATCTGGTGCCGCAGAGGGCCTGTGAAGATGTCACGTTGGCGCTGGAATAAACTGAACCCTCGTCGATTCCCCTTGTCCCCGCTTCCCATGTCACCCCCCACCCGCCAAATCCCTTAATTTCCCACCCCTACCGGAAGCCTCTCCAGGCCCCCGGCTGTGCCCGCTTTTTTCAAGGCGAGGCGCCCAGCGCATCCGATGCAAACGGCAGCTGAAAACGGACTTTTCTCCTTCACCGTGACTTACCAGGCAGGTTACCCCCATGCAGTTCAGCGAATTATTGGCAGCGATTTCCACCCATGCGATCCGTCTGCAACTGGAGGAGGGCGACCTGATCATCCTCGGTGACGACGAGGCATTGGATGATCGGCTGTGGGATCAGTTGATCGCCCACAAGCCCCGACTGCTGGCACTGGTGGCGGAGCATGGCGGTGACTGGCTCAGCCCGGCCTACCGCATCAAGCCTGAGATGTTGCCGTTGGTGAGCCTCGATCAGGCGGCCATCGACCGTATCGTCGCGGCCATCCCCGGTGGTGTGGCGAATGTGCAGGACATTTACCCGTTGGCGCCGTTGCAGGAGGGCATGCTGTATCACCACCTCTCGGCCGGGCAGGGCGATCCTTACGTGCTGCATGCGCAGTTTGCGTTCGACAGCCGCGTGCGCCTGCATGCCTTTGCCGAGGCGCTGCAATGGGTGATCGACCGTCACGATATTCTGCGCACGTCCATGGTCTGGGAGCGCCTGGACGAGCCGCTGCAAGTGGTGTGGCGCAAGGCAAGCCTGGCCTGTGAGGCAGCGCACTTTGACGGTGGCGACGTACTTGCACAGTTGCAACAACGCTACGACGCCCGCACCTATCGCATGGACCTGGGCCAGGCGCCGCTGTTGCGCCTGGTGTTTGCCGACGATCGCGCCAACCAGCGTGTCGTCGCCATGCTGTTGTTCCACCACACCATCCTCGACCACACCGCCCTGGATGTGGTGCGTCATGAGATCCAGCTGTACCTGGCCGGCCAGCAAGCCCAGGCCGCTGAGCCGGTGGCGTTTCGCAGCTATATCGCCCAGGTGCGCCATGGCGTCAGCGAGCAGGTTCATGAAGGGTTTTTCCGCGAGATGCTCGCGGATATCGATGAGCCGACCCTGCCATTTGGCTTGCAGGATGTGCAGGGCGATGGCCAGGGGATCGACGAGGCGCGCCTGCCGGTCGACGCTGAGCTGAGCCGCCGCCTGCGCAGCCTGGCGCGGCCATTGGGGGTGAGCGTGGCAAGCATGATGCACCTGGCGCTGGCTCGGGTATTGGGCGTGGTCTCGGGCCGTGAGGCGGTGGTGTTCGGCACGGTGATGCTCGGCCGCATGGGCGCGGGCGCGGGCGGTGAGCGGGCGCTCGGGATGTTCATCAACACCTTGCCGTTGCGCGTGGACGTGGGCGAGCAGGGCGTGCGCGCCGGGGTCAAGGCCACCCACGCGCGGCTCACCACGTTGCTCAACCATGAGCATGCCTCCCTGGCGCTGGCCCAGCGGTGCAGCGGGGTTGCCGCGCCGACGCCGCTGTTCAGCGCGATGCTCAACTATCGCCACAGTGCCGCCACGGATATGGCCGAGGTGATCGAGGTCGCCGAAGGCATCCAGGTGCTGGGCGCCGAGGAGCGCACCAACTACCCGCTGACGGTGAATGTGGATGACCTGGGCGAAGGCTTCGCGCTGACGGTGATGGTCGACGCCTCCATCGGCGCAGCGCGCGTGGCGAACTACCTGCACACGGCGCTCCACAGCCTGGCCGACGCCCTTGAGCAGCGACCGGAGATGCCGCTGAGCGGCCTGAATATCCTGCCTGAGACCGAGCGTCATCACCTGCTGCACAGCCTCAACCACACCCCGCATACCTACGCCGACACCGCGCTGATCCACCAGCAAGTCGAAGCCCACGCCGCCGCCCACCCCGAAGCCATCGCCCTGCGCTATGAGCAACAACGCCTCACCTATCGCCAACTCAACGAACGCGCCAACCAGGTCGCCCATCGCCTGCTGGCCCAGGGCGTGCGCCCCGATGACCGCGTGGCGATCTGCGTGGAGCGCGGCCCGGAGATGATCATCGGCCTGCTGGGCATCCTCAAGGCCGGCGCGGGGTATGTGCCGATCGACCCGGCGTATCCACTGGAGCGCATCGCCTACACCCTGCACGACAGCCAACCGCTGGCGGTACTGGTGCACGCCAACACCCGTCACTTGGTGGGCGAACTGGCGCAGATCGACCTCAATGGCCTGCGCGGCGAGTCCCTGGTCAATCCGCGTGTCGTGGTCAGCCCGCAGCACCTGGCCTATGTGATCTACACCTCCGGCTCTACCGGCCAGCCCAAGGGTGTGATGATCGAGCATCGCCAGGTGGCGCGACTGTTCAGCGCCACCGAGCAGTGGTTCGGCTTCAATCACACGGATGTGTGGGCACTGTTTCATTCCTTTGCGTTCGACTTCTCGGTGTGGGAAATCTGGGGGGCATTGATGCACGGCGGTCAGTTGCTAATCGTGCCGCAACTGGTCAGCCGCTCGCCGGACGAGTGCTACACGCTGCTGTGCGAAGCCGGTGTGAGCATCCTCAACCAGACGCCCAGCGCCTTCCGCCAGTTGATTGCGGCCCAGGGCAACAGCCCCCAGGCCCACTCGCTGCGCCAGGTGATTTTCGGCGGCGAAGCCCTGGAACCGGGCATGCTCAAACCGTGGTACGCCCGTGCGATCAATGCCGGCACGCAACTGGTGAACATGTATGGCATCACCGAAACCACCGTGCACGTGACCTATCGCCCGTTGGAAGCGGCGGATGCGCAATTGGTGGGCGTGAGCCCGATTGGCGTGCGCATTCCCGACCTGCAACTGTATGTGCTGGACGCGCACCGCGAGCCGCTGCCATTGGGCGTGGTCGGCGAGTTGTACGTCGGCGGCGCCGGGGTGGCGCGAGGGTATCTGAACCGCGCCGAACTGACGGCCGAGCGCTTCCTGACCGACCCAACCACCGGCCAGCGCCTGTACAAGACCGGCGACCTCGGCCGCCTGTTGGCCGATGGCAGCGTGGACTATCTGGGACGCAACGACGACCAGGTAAAAATCCGTGGGTTTCGTATCGAACTCGGCGAAATCCAGGCGCGCCTCACCACCGCTCAAGGTGTGCGCGACGCGGTGGTCATCGCCCGTGAAGACGCGCCGGGTGATCAGCGCCTGGTGGCCTATGTGATCGCCGAGGGCGACGTCAGCGTCGCGGTGCTGCGCGATCACTTGCGCCTTAGCCTGGCCGACCACATGGTGCCCAGCGCCTTCGTAGTGCTGGACGCCTTCCCGCTGACCGCCAACGGCAAACTCGACCGCAAGGCCTTGCCCGCGCCGGATGCCGACGCGCTGGCCCTGCGTGGCTACGAGGCGCCACACGGCCCCGTCGAAACAACCATCGCGACGATCTGGCAAGACCTGCTCAAACTCGACCGCATTGGCCGCGACGACAACTTCTTCGAACTGGGCGGCCATTCCCTGTTGGCGGTCAAGCTGATCGAGCGCATGCGCCAGGCCGACCTCAGCGCCGATGTGCGCGTGTTGTTCGGCCAACCCACCCTGGCCGCGCTCGCCGCCGCGGTGGGCGGGCAGCGGGAAGTGCAGGTGCCGGTCAACCGGATCCACCCGGACAGCGCCGTCATCACGCCGGACATGCTGGCGCTGATTGAGCTCGATCAGGCCGCCATCGACCATATCCTGCAACAGGTGCCCGGCGGCATTGGCAATGTGCAGGACATCTACGGCCTCGCGCCGTTGCAGGCCGGCATCCTGTATCACCACCTGGCAACCGTTGAGGGCGATCCCTATGTGTTGCAAGTGCAGTTGGGCTTTGATGATCAAGCAGCGGTGGACGCTTTTATCCAGGCGCTGTACAGCGTGATCGAGCGCAATGACATCCTGCGCACCGCGATCCTCTGGGAAGGCCTGGACGAACCGGTGCAAGTCGTACTGCGCGAGGCGCCGCTGGTGGTCGAGCGCATCGACCTGCCCATGGCCGACCTGCAACACCGCTTCGACCCACGCCACTACCGCCTCGACTTGTCCCGTGCCTCGCTGATGCGCCTGGCTTACGCCGAAGCGCCGGGCGGCTTCGTCGGCATCCTGTTGCTGCACCATATCCTGCTCGACCACACCGCCCTGCACGTGCTGGTGCAGGAGATGAGCGCCAGCCTGTCCGGGCGCGGCGCGCAGTTGCCCGACGCGGTGCAGTACCGCAACTACGTGGCCCAGGCGCGCTTTGGCGTGAGCCAGGCGCAGCATGAAGCGTTCTTCAGCGAGATGCTGGGCGATATCGACGAGCCGACCCTGGCCTTCGGGTTGCAGGACGTGCATGGCGACGGCAGCGGCATTGTCGAGGCGCACCTGCCGCTGGAACCGGCCCTGAGCCAGGGCCTGCGCGAACAGGCGCGGCAATTGGGCGTGAGCACCGCAAGCCTGGTGCACCTGGCCTGGGCCCAGGTGCTGGGGCAAGTCTCCGGTCAACAGGACGTGGTGTTCGGCACCGTGCTGCTGGGCCGCATGCAGGGCGGCGAGGGCGCCGACCGCGCCCTCGGCATGTTCATCAACACCTTGCCGCTGCGGGTCAGCGTTGGCGCGGTCGGCGTACAGGCCGCCGTACGCGCCACCCATGCGCGCCTGGCGCAGTTGCTTGGGCATGAACACGCATCGCTGTCCCTGGCCCAGCGTTGCAGCGGGGTACCGGGTTCGTTGCCGTTGTTCAGCACGCTGCTCAACTATCGCCACAGCGCGCCGGATGACGCGCCGGGCGACAGCCCGTTTGCGGCGTCCGGCATCCGGATCCTGAGTTCCGAAGAGCGCAGCAATTACCCGCTGGTGCTCAATGTCGATGACCTGGGCTCAGGCTTCGCGCTGACCGTGCAAGGCGTGGCGTCGCTGGACGTGCAGCGCGTCGGCGACTACATGCTCACCGCCTTGCGCCACCTCGTGACTGCGCTGCAACAGGCACCGACCACGCCGGTGCACGGCGTGTCGATTGTGCCGCCTGCCGAGCGCAACCAATTGCTGGTGGATTTCAACGCCACTGCCCGCGATTACCCATCGCACCTGACCGTGCACCAGTTATTCGAGGCCCAGGCCCTGGCGCGTCCCGAAGCCGTGGCGGCCGTGCACGGCCAACTGTCCTTGAGCTACCGCGACCTCAACCGCCGCGCCAACCGCCTGGCCCATCACCTGATCAACCAGGGCGTGCAGCCGGGGGAAAGCGTGGCGATTGCGTTGCCGCGCAGCCTCGACCTGCTGATCTGCCAACTGGCGATTCTCAAATGCGGCGCCGTGTATGTGCCGCTGGACGTCAATGCGCCGGTGGAGCGTCAGGCGTTTATCGTGCAGGACAGTGGCGCGCAGCGGGTGCTCAACAGCCTGGCCGACCTGAACCTGGACGCGCTGTCCCCGCGCAACCCTGACGTGGAGCTTTCGTCGCAAAGCGTGGCGTACATCCTCTACACCTCCGGCTCCACGGGCGCGCCCAAAGGCGTGCAAGTGCCGCACCGTGCGATCTCGCGCCTAGTGCTCAACAACGGCTATGCCGAGTTCAACCCGCAGGACCGCGTGGCCTTCGCCTCAAACCCGGCGTTCGACGCCAGCACCCTCGACGTGTGGGCGCCGTTGCTCAATGGCGGCTGTGTGGTGGTGGTCGAGCATGCTGTGCTTTTGTCCCAGGCCGCGTTTGCCGCACTGTTGCAGGAGCAATCCGTCAGCGTGTTGTGGATGACCGCCGGGCTGTTCCACCAGTACGCCGATGCGCTGCTGCCGGTGTTCGCGCAGTTGCGTTACCTGATTGTCGGCGGCGATGTGCTCGACCCGCAGGTGATCGGCCGTGTGCTCAAGCATGGCAAGCCCCAGCACCTGCTCAATGGTTACGGACCAACCGAAGCCACGACCTTCTCCACCACCCATGAAATCATCCAGGTGGGCGAGGGCGGTATCCCGATTGGCCGGCCAATCGCGAACGCCCAGGTCTATGTGTTGGATGTGCGCCAGCAATTGTTGCCATTGGGCGCAGTCGGCGAGCTGTATATCGGTGGCGCGGGCGTGGCCACGGGGTATTTGAACCAGCCGCAACTGACCGCCGAAAAATTTATCCCGAACCCGTTTGGCGAAGGCGTGCTGTACCGCACGGGCGACTTGGCGTGCTGGCAGGCCGACCGCACTTTGCTCTACCAGGGACGCAATGACCTGCAAGTGAAAATTCGCGGGTTCCGCATCGAACCGGGTGAAATCGAAGCCTGCCTGGGCGCCTTCGCCGGCGTGAACGACGCCGTGGTGCTGGTGCGCGAAGACGAACCCGGCGACAAGCGCCTGGTGGCCTACTACACCGCCGCCGCGCCGCTGCCGATCGACGCGCTGCGTGCCCATCTGCAAGGCCAGTTACCCGATTACATGGTGCCGTCGGCCTATGTCTGGCTGGCGCTGCTGCCGCTCACCGCCAACGGCAAGCTGGACCGCAAAGGCCTGCCGGTGCCGGATGCAGGCGCGCTGCTCAGCCGCGGTTATGAAGCGCCGGAAGGTGAGGTGGAACGCCAGTTGGCGCAGATCTGGCAGGACCTGCTCAAGCTCGACCGCGTGGGCCGGCATGACCATTTCTTTGAGTTGGGCGGGCATTCGTTGCTGGCGGTCAGTTTGATCGAACGCATGCGCCAGGCGGGCTTGAGCGCGGATGTGCGGGTGCTGTTCAACCAGCCAAGCCTGGCGGCGTTGGCGGCGGCGGTGGGCAGTGGCCGGGAGATTGTGGTGCCGGCCAATGGCATTCCATCGGGCTGCACGCGGATTGTGCCGTCAATGCTGACGCTGGTGGACCTTGACCAAGGCGCCATCGACCGCATCGTCGCCAACGTCCCCGGCGGCGCGGCGAATGTGCAGGACATCTACCCGCTGGCGCCGTTGCAGGAGGGCATTCTGTACCACCACATCAGTGCCGAGCAGGGTGACCCGTACCTGCTGCAATCGCGCATGGCCTTCGACAGCCTGGAGCGGTTGCACGGTTTTATGGGCGCGCTGCAACAGGTCGCCGCCCGTCATGACATCCTGCGCACCGGTGTGGTCTGGGAAGGCCTGGACAGCCCGGTGCAGGTGGTCTGGCGCGAGGCGCAGCTGGTGGTGCAGGCGGTGAACCTTGATCCGGCCGACGGTGACCTCATCGGGCAACTGCACGCCCGGTTCGATGCGCGCCATTACCGCCTGGACATCACCCAGGCGCCGCTGCTGCGCATGGTCTACGCCCAGGACCCCGTGAATGGGCAGGTGGCGGCGATCCTGCTGTTCCACCATTTGGCACTGGACCACACCGCCATGGACGTGGTCGGCCAGGAGATGGGCGCATTTCTGTTCGGCCAGGCTCATGACTTGCCGGCGGCCGCGCCATTTCGCAACTACGTGGCCCAGGCGCGCCTGGGGGTGAGCGTCGACGAGCACGAGCGGTTCTTCCGCGGGATGCTGGCCGATATCGATGAGCCCACCTTGCCCTTCGGCGTACAGGACGTGCAGGGCGACGGCCGCGAGATCGAAGAGGCCGAGCAGGCCCTGGACACGCTGCTGGCCCAGCGCATACGTGAACAGGCACGGCGCCTGGGCGTCAGCGCGGCGAGCCTGATGCACCTGGCCTGGGCCCAGGTGCTGGGGCTGGTCAGCGGGCGTGACGAGGTGGTGTTCGGCACCGTACTGATGGGCCGTATGCAGGCCGGTGACGGCGCGGACCGGGCCTTGGGCATGTTCATCAATACCTTGCCGCTGCGGGTGGATACCGCCGTCAGCGCGGTCGCCGCCGTCAAGGCCACCCATGCACGCTTGAGCGCCTTGCTCGGCCATGAACACGCGTCCCTGGCCCTGGCCCAGCGTTGCACTGGCGTGGCGGCCTCGACGCCACTGTTCAGCGCGCTGCTCAACTATCGCCACAGCAGCCCCGAAACCCTGGCCCGTGACGGCCACGGCATTTGGGAAGGCGTGCAGCTGCTGGGCGGTGAAGAACGCAGCAACTACCCGCTGACCCTGAGCGTGGATGACCTGGGCGATGGCTTCGGCCTGACGGTGCTGGCCTTGCCTCGCATCGGCGCCCAGCGCTTGTGCGCGTACATGGCAAATGCCATCGAACGGTTGGTCGATAGCCTGGAACACAGCGTGCGCACCGCGCTCAATCAGCTCGACATTCTCCCGGCCGGCGAACGTGAAACCCTGCTGCGCGAGTTCAACGCCACCGTCGCGGATTTCCCCAGCGGTCACACGCTTCACGGCGCTTTCGAGATCCGCGCCGACCGCCAGCCCCACGCCATTGCGCTGGTGCAGGACGGCGAATCACTGACCTATCAGCAACTCAACCAACGCGCCAACCAGTTGGCCCATCAACTGATTGCACAGGGTGTGCAGCCAGACGACCGCGTCGCCCTGTGCTGCCGCCGTGGCCCGCAGATGGTGGTGGGGATGCTGGGGATTCTCAAGGCCGGCGCCGGCTACGTGCCGATTGACCCGGCGTATCCCGCCGAGCGCATTGCCTACTTGTTGCAAGACAGCGCGCCAGCGGCGGTGCTGGCCGAAGCGAGCACCCGCGACCTGCTGGGCGCCGTCACCAGCATCGATGTGCACGCCACCTGGCGCCACCCCGTCAGCAATCCACAACTCGCCGCCCTGACCCCGGCCCACCTGGCCTACGTGATCTACACCTCCGGCTCCACCGGCCAGCCCAAGGGCGTGATGGTGGAACACCGCAGCGTGGAAAACCTGGTGCATTGGCATTGCGAAGCCTTTGGCCTGAGCGCCGTCAGCCAAACCAGCAGCGTCGCCGGTTTCGGTTTTGATGCCATGGCCTGGGAGGTCTGGCCGGCGCTGTGCGTGGGCGCCACCCTGCACCTGCCGCCTGTCGATGTGGGCAACGACAACATTGACGCATTGCTCGCCTGGTGGCTGGCGCAGCCCCTGGACGTGGGCTTCCTGCCCACGCCGATGGCCGAATACGCATTCAGCCAGGAGTTGCAGCACCCCACCTTGCGCATGCTGCTGATCGGCGGCGACCGCCTGCGCCAGTTCAGCCAGGAGCGGCGCTTTGCGGTGATCAACAACTACGGCCCCACCGAAGCCACGGTGGTCGCCACCTCGGGCCGCGTGCGTGTTGGGCAGGCGCTGCATATCGGCCGGCCTGTCGCCAATGCCAGCGTCTACGTGCTGGACGCGCAGTTGCGCCCAGTGCCGGTGGGCGTGGCCGGTGAGCTGTATGTAGGCGGCAGCGGCGTGGCGCGGGGTTACCTCAAGCGCCCGGACTTGACTGCCGAACGCTTCCTGCAAGACCCGTTCAATGCAGGGCGCATGTACCGCACCGGCGACCGGGTGCGCTGGTTGCCCGAGGGTAATATCGAGTACCTGGGGCGTAACGATGACCAGGTGAAAATCCGTGGCGTGCGCGTCGAACTGGGGGAAATCGAAAGCCAACTGGCGGCATTGCACGGCGTCGGCGAAGCGGTGGTGCTGGTGCGCGATGGCCGCCTGATCGCGTGGTTCACCGAGCAACAGCCGCTGCTGATCGAAAGCCTGCGCGAGCAATTGCAGGCGCACTTGCCGGATGCCTTGGTGCCGGTGGCCTACGTGAAGCTCGACGCATTGCCCCTGACCGCCAACGGCAAACTCGACCGCCGGGCCTTGCCGGCACCGGATCAGGCCGCGCTGCTGACCCGTGACTACGAAGCGCCACAGGGTGAAGTGGAAACCACCCTGGCCGGCATCTGGGCCGAGGTGTTGCAGGTGGAGCAGGTGGGGCGTCACGACCATTTCTTCGAACTGGGCGGCCATTCGTTGCTGGCGGTCAGCCTGATCGAACGCATGCGCCAGGTCGGCCTCAGTGCCGATGTGCGCGTGTTGTTCAGCCAGCCGACCCTGGCTGCCCTGGCGGCAGCGGTGGGCAGCGGGCGTGAAGTGCAGGTGCCCGCCAACCGCATCCCGGTCGACTGCCAGCGCCTGACCCCGGACCTGTTGTCACTGGTGCAACTCGACCAATCCACCCTGGATCAAGTGGTTGCCCAAGTGCCCGGCGGTGCGGCCAATGTGCAGGACATCTACCCGCTGGCGCCGTTGCAGGAAGGCATTCTCTACCACTACCTCACCGCCGAGCAGGGCGACCCGTATTTGCTGCAATCGCACCTGGCGTTCGACAGCATCGAGCGCCTGCGCGCCTTTGCCCAGGCGCTGCAACAGGTGATCGATCGCCACGATATCCTGCGCACCGGCGTGGTGTGGCAAGGGTTGGTGCAACCACTGCAAGTGGTGTGGCGCAAGGCCCGGTTGCCCCTCGAACAGCTGCACCTTGAAGGCGATGTACTCGCCGGCCTGCATCAACGTTTTGATGCGCGGCGCTACCGCCTGGACATCAGTCAGGCGCCGTTGATTCGCCTGGCCTATGCCGAAGATCCGGCCAACCAGCGCGTGGTCGTGGTGCTGCTCTATCACCATATCGCCCTCGACCACACCGCCTTCGACGTGGTGCTGCGGGAAATGCAGGGTTACCTGCTGGGTCATCCGGCGCCGACGGCTGCGCCGATGCCGTACCGCAACTACGTGGCCCAGGCGCGCTTGGGTATCAGCGAGCAGGAGCACGAGGTGTTCTTCCGCGAAATGCTCGGTGATGTCGACGAACCGACCCTGCCATTCGGCCTGCAAGACGTGCGTGGCGACGGCAATGCAATCCAGGAGCACCGCCTGCACCTGGACAGCGACCTCAACCGGCGCCTGCGTGCCCAGGCCCGCTTGCTTGGCGTGAGCACCGCGAGCCTGTTCCACCTGGCCTGGGGCCAAGTGCTGGCGGCCACCTCCGGGCGCCACAGCGTGGTGTTCGGCACCGTGCTGGTGGGCCGCCTGCAAGGCGGCGAAGGCGCCGACCGGGCGCTGGGTGTGTTCATCAATACCTTGCCGCTGCGCCTGGATATCGACGCTCAGGGCGCCCGCTCGGCGGTGCGCGCCACCCATGCCCGACTCACCGCGTTGCTCGGCCATGAACACGCCTCCCTGGCCCTGGCCCAGCGTTGCAGCGGTGTGGCCGCACCGGCGCCATTGTTCAGCGCGATGCTCAATTACCGCCATCGCGGCGCCGCCACCCGCTCCCATGAGGCGCAACACGCCTGGGAAGGCATGCAGACCCTGGTCAACGACGGGCGCACCAACTACCCGCTGACCCTGAACGTAGACGACCTGGGCGATGGCTACGATGTGACCGCGTTGGCCCAGGCCGATGCGCAACGCGTTTGCGGCTACATGCACGTGGCGCTGGCCGGCTTGGTCGAGGCCCTGGAACAGGCACCGAACCAGGCGCTCAATCGCCTGCCCATCCTCAGCGCGGAGGAGCGTCAACAATTGCTGGTGGCGTTCAACGCCACCGAGGTGAACTACAACCTCGACCAGACCCTGCACGGGATGTTCGAAGCCCAGGTCCAGCGCACGCCCCACGCCATCGCGGTGAAGGCGGGCGAGCAGCACCTTACCTACCAACACCTCAACGAGCGGGCCAACCGCCTGGCCCATCATCTGCGCGGGCTGGGCGTGCAACCCGATGCGCGGGTGGGGATTTGCCTGGAACGTGGCCTGGACATGGTCATCGGCCTGTTCGCCATCCTCAAGGCCGGCGGCGGTTATGTGCCGCTGGACCCGGCGTACCCGCTGGAGCGGATCGCCTACATGCTGCAAGACAGCGCCCCCGTGGTGGTGCTGGCCCAGAACGCCACCGTGGCCTTGCTGGGCGACGTGCCGCTGCTCAATCTGGACCAGGTCACCTGGCAGCATCAGCCGCCGAGCAACCCCGAGGTCGCGGGCCTGAAAGCCCGGCACCATGCCTACGTGATCTACACCTCCGGCTCCACCGGCCAGCCCAAAGGCGTGATCAACGAGCACGCCGGGGTGGTCAACCGGCTGCTGTGGATGCAGGACGCCTATGGCCTCACGGCCGAGGATGCGGTGTTGCAGAAAACCCCGTTCAGCTTCGACGTGTCGGTGTGGGAGTTCTTCTGGCCGCTGTTCACCGGCGCACGCCTGGTAATGGCGCGCCCCGGCGGGCATAAAGACCCGGCCTACCTGTGCGAGGTCATCGAAGCGGAACAGATCACCACGCTGCACTTTGTACCGTCGATGCTGGATGTGTTCCTGGCCCATGGCGACGTGAGCCAGGCGGCAGGGCTGCTGCGGGTGATGTGCAGCGGCGAAGCACTGCCGGGCAGTCTGGTGCGCCGCTTCAAGACGCAGTTGCCGGGAATCGGCCTGTACAACCTGTACGGCCCCACCGAAGCGGCGGTGGACGTGACGGCCTGGAATTGCGCACGCCCCGATGTGCCGGACAACACGCCCATCGGCAAGCCCATCGCCAATACGCGCATGTACGTGCTGGACGCGCAGTTGCAGCCGGTGCCGCTGGGCGTGGTCGGCGAATTGTTTATCGGCGGCGTGCAAGTGGCGCGGGGTTACCTCAACCGTCCTGAGCTGACCGCCGAGCGTTTCCTTGAGGACCCGTTCCGCGCCGGGCGGATGTACCGCACCGGCGACCTTGGTCGCTACCTGCCCGACGGCAACATTGAATACCTGGGCCGCAATGACGACCAGGTCAAGATCCGTGGCCTGCGTATCGAGTTGGGAGAGATCCAGGCGCGGCTGCTTGAGCATCCCCAGGTCAGCGAAGCGGCGGTGGTCGCCCGTGAAGACCGCCTTGTCGCCTACTACACCGGTACGCACACCGATATCGAGCACCTGCGCACCCATCTGCTGCACCACCTGCCGGACTTCATGGTGCCCGCGCTGTTTGTGCACCTCGACGCGCTGCCCCTGAGCCCCAACGGCAAACTCGACCGCAAGGCCTTGCCGGCGCCCGGCCTGCAAGCCCTGAACCTGCGTGAATACGAGGCACCGCAAGGCGATACCGAAATCCTGCTGGCGCGCTTGTGGGCCGAGTTGCTCAACGTCGAGCGGGTCGGGCGCCAGGACAATTTCTTTGAACTGGGCGGGCACTCGCTGCTTGCCGTGAGCTTGATTGGGCGCTTGCGCCAGGAAGGCATGGAAGCCGACGTCCGGGGGCTGTTCGAACAGCCGACCCTGGCCGGCTACGCCGCAATGACCGAACGAATGGAGATCGTCCTGTGAGCCTCTTTGAGCTGCTGGCAACCCTGAAAACCAAGGACATCCAACTGGCGCTCAAGGGCGAGCAGTTGTCGGTGCAAGGCAACAAGCAGGCCTTGAGCGACCCTGCAATCCTGGCCGCCTTGCGCGAGCACAAACCGGGGCTGATCGAGTTGATCAAGGCCGGCGAGTATTGCGCGACCAAGGCCGGTGAACTCGACGTGCCGGCCAATGGCATCCCGCCTGGAGCCGAGCGCATCACACCGGCCATGCTGACCCTTTCAAGCCTGAGCCAGGACGAGATTGATCGCGTCGTCGCCACGGTCGACGGCGGCGTGGCGAATATCCAGGACATCTACCCGCTGGCGCCGTTGCAGGAAGGCATCCTGTTCCACCATGTCAGCGCCGAGCAGGGCGACCCGTACGTGATGCAGTCGCAGTTCGCGTTCGACAGCCTGGCGCGTTTCGACGCATTTGCCCAAGCACTGCAAACGGTGATGGACCGCCATGACATCCTGCGCACCGGCGTGGTCTGGGATGGCCTGCAGGAGCCGTCGCAAGTGGTGTGGCGCACTGCGCGCCTGCCGGTGCAGGCCCTGCAACTCGATCCGGCGGATGGCGAGATCGCCGCCCAACTGCACGCCCTGTTCGATGCCCGCCACTATCGCCTCGACGTGACCCAGGCGCCGCTGCTGCGCCTGGTGCGTGCCGACGACCCGGCCAATGGGCGCATCGTCGCCACGTTGTTGTTCCACCACATGGCCCTGGACCACAGCGCCCTGGAAGTGGTGTGCCATGAAATGCAGGCGTGCCTGCTGGGGCAGGGCGCGGCGTTGGGTCAGGCGGTGCCGTTTCGCAACTACGTGGCCCAGGCGCGGTTGGGCA
Organism: Pseudomonas sp. LG1E9; assembly: GCF_003290225.1. Taxonomy (NCBI): domain Bacteria; kingdom Pseudomonadati; phylum Pseudomonadota; class Gammaproteobacteria; order Pseudomonadales; family Pseudomonadaceae; genus Pseudomonas; species Pseudomonas sp. LG1E9. The sequence goes on from NZ_CP029983.1 coordinate 3,286,737, forward strand.
TCAGTGAACAGGAGCACGAAAGCTTCTTCCGCCAGATGCTTGGCGATATCAGCGAGCCGACCTTGCCGTTTGGCTTGCAGGATGTGCAGGGCGATGCGCGCGGCATCAGCGAACTCCACCTGCCGTTGGCGGCGCCGTTGAGTTTGCGCTTGCGCACCCAGGCGCGGCAGTTGGGGGTGAGCGCGGCGAGCCTGTTTCACCTGGGCTGGGCGCAGGTGCTGGGGGTCTTGGCGGGCAAGCAACAGGTGGTGTTCGGCACGGTGTTGATGGGCCGCATGCAAGGCAGCCATGCCACGGATCGCGCCTTGGGCATCTTTATCAACACCTTGCCGTTTCGCGTGGACGTCGATAGCCAGGACGTACGCGCCGGGGTCAAGGCCACCCATGCCCGACTCACCACGTTGCTGCGCCACGAGCACGCGCCGTTGGCCCTGGCCCAGCGCTGCAGCGGCGTGATTGCGCCGACGCCGTTGTTCAGTGCGCTGCTCAACTATCGCCACAGCGCGCCTGCCGCCAGCGCCGAAGCCGTCTCGGCGTGGCAGGGCATCGCCGCCCTCAGTGCCGAAGAGCGCACCAACTACCCGCTGACCCTGAGCATCGATGACCTCGGCGACGGCTTTGGCCTGAGCCTGCTGGCCAGCACCCAGGTGGACCCGCAGCGGGTCTGCGCCTACCTGCACACCGCCCTGGAAAACCTGGTGACGGCCCTGGAGCAGGCGCCCGACACTGCGCTCAATCGCGTGCCGGTGGTGCCCGCCGTCGAGCAGCGGTTGCTGCTGGAACAGTTCAACGCCACCCAGGCCGATTTCCCCCAGGGCAGCACCGTGCACGGGCGCATCGAAGCCCAGGCCGCGCTTACGCCGCATGCCATTGCGGCGGTGCAACTGGGGCACTCACTGACCTACGCCGAACTCAACGGGCAAGCCAACCTGCTGGCCCATCACCTGCTGGCGCTTGGCGTCAAACCTGACGACCGCGTGGCCATCGTCGCCCGTCGTGGCCTGGACACCCTGGCCGGGTTGCTGGCGATCCTTAAAGTCGGAGCCTGCTACGTGCCGGTAGACCCGTCCCATCCGGCCGAGCGCCTGGCCTACCTGCTCAGCGACAGCGCCCCGGTGGCGGTGCTGACCCAGCACGCCTTGCTCGAACGCCTGCCCGAGCTGGACGTGCCGGTGATCTACCTGGACCGCTACACCTGGCATCACCACGCGGCGAGCAATCCCAGCGTCGCCGTAACCCCGGCGAACCTCGCCTATGTGATCTACACCTCCGGCTCCACCGGCCTGCCCAAGGGCGTGATGGTGGAGCACCACACCGTGACCAACCTGGTGGACTGGCATTGCCGCGCTTTCGACCTGTGCGCCGGGCGCCACACCGCCAGCGTCGCCGGGTTCGGCTTTGATGCCATGGCCTGGGAAGTGTGGCCGGCGTTGTGTGTCGGCGCGACCCTGCACCTGCCACCGGCCCATGACGGCCCCGAAGACATCGACGCACTGCTGGCCTGGTGGTGCGCGCAGCCGCTGGATGTGTGTTTCCTGCCCACGCCCGTGGCCGAGTACGCCTTCAGCCAGCACATCGAGCACCCAACCCTGCGCACCTTGCTGATCGGCGGCGACCGCCTGCGGCAGTTCGGGCGGGCGCAGCGTTTTGAACTGATCAACAACTATGGCCCCACCGAGGCTACGGTGGTCGCCACCTCCGGCAAGGTCGAGGCCGGGCAACCGTTGCATATCGGCAAGCCCATCGCCAATGCCACGGTATACCTGCTGGACGAGCAACAACGCCCGGTGCCGCTGGGCGTTGCGGGTGAGGTGTATGTCGGCGGCAAGGGCGTGGCGCGGGGTTACCTGAACCGTGCGGAACTGACGGCCGAGCGTTTCCTGCAAGACCCGTTCAACGCCGGTCGCATGTACCGCACCGGCGATCTGGCGCGCTGGTTGCCCGATGGCAATCTCGACTACCTGGGCCGCAATGACGATCAGGTAAAAATCCGTGGCGTGCGCATCGAACTGGGGGAAATCGAAACCCAGCTCAACCACCTGCCAAGCGTTCAGGAGGCTGTGGTGCTGGTGCGCGAAGAGCGCCTGGTGGCGTATTACACCGAAAATCCGCAACTCGACGCGCTGGCGGTGGGCGATATCCGCGCCCATCTGGTGGCACACCTGCCGGACTACATGGTGCCGGTCGCCTTCATGAAGCTCGACACGTTGCCCTTGACCGCCAACGGCAAACTCGACCGCAAGGCCTTGCCGGCGCCGGATATGGCCGCGCTGTTTACCCGCGAATACGCCGCGCCCGAGGGCGAGATCGAAAACAGCCTGGCGCAGATCTGGGCCGATGTGTTGCAGGTGGAGCGCGTCGGCCGTCACGATCACTTCTTTGAGCTGGGTGGGCACTCGCTGCTCGCCATGCGCATGGTGTCCCAAGTGCGTCAGCGCCTGGGTGTGGAACTGTTGCTCGGCGACCTGTTTGCCAACGCCGAACTGGCCGCCGTCGCCGAGGTGCTGGCCCAGGCCGGTCGCAGCACCTTGCCGGCGATCCTGCCGGCCAACCGCGATGAGCCGGTGCCGCTGTCGTTTGCCCAGCAGCGCCTGTGGTTTCTGGCATTGATGGAAGGCGCCAACACCGCCTACAACATTCCCATCGGCTTGCGCTTGCGTGGGCAGTTGCATGTGCAGGCCTTGCAACGGGCGCTGGCGCGGATCGTGGCGCGGCATGAAACCCTGCGCAGCCGCTTCGCCCAGCACGGCGACGACGCCCAGGTGCTGATCGTCGCGGCCGACGACGTGCTGCCGCTGCAGGTGCAGGACTTGCGCCTCCACCCGCAACCGCAACAGGCGCTGGATGCGTTGATCCACGGCGAAGCCTCGGCGCCGTTCGACCTGGAGCGCGGCCCGCTGCTGCGCGGGCGCCTGGTGGTGATGGGGCATGAACACCACGTGTTGTTGCTGACCCTGCACCACATCGTCTCCGACGGCTGGTCCATGGGCGTGCTCACCCGCGAGCTGATGGCGCTGTACCAGGCCTTCAGCCAGGGCCAGCCCGACCCGCTGCCGCCATTGCCAATCCAGTACGGCGACTTCGCCGTGTGGCAACGCTTGTGGCTCAGCGGCGACGTCCTGCAGCGCCAGAGCAGCTATTGGCAGCAGGCCCTGGCCGGGGCGCCGGCGTTGCTCAGCCTGCCCACCGACCGCCCGCGCCCGGCGCAGCAGGACTACGCCGGCAGCAGCGTGGACATCCGCCTCGACGAGCGCCTTACCGCCGGGCTCAAGGCCTTGAGCCAGCGCCATGGCAGCACGCTGTACATGACCGTGATGAGCGCCTGGGCCTCCTTGCTCGCACGGCTTTCGGGGCAGGCGGATGTGGTGATCGGCTCGCCGGTGGCCAACCGTACGCGCAGTGAAGTCGAAGGCCTGATCGGCCTGTTCGTCAACACCCTGGCCGTGCGCATCGACACCTCGGGTGGGCTGAGTACCGAAGTGCTGCTGGCGCGGGTCAAGGCGCTGACCCTGGCGGCCCAGGCCCATCAGGACCTGCCCTTCGAGCAAGTGGTGGAACTCACCCGACCCGTGCGCAGCCTGGCCCACAGCCCGTTGTTCCAGACCCTGCTGGCCTGGCAGGACAGCAGCGCGCCGACCCTGGCCCTGGGCGACCTGGCGCTGGAAGGCATTGTGGAGAACAGCCACTTTGCCAAGTTCGACCTGTCGCTGAACCTGGGCGAAGTACAGGGCACGATTCTCGGCGCGCTGGAATACGCCGTGGCGCTGTTCGATGAAGCGACGGTGCAGCGTTACGTCGGCTACTTCACCCGCGTGTTGCAGGCCATGGTCGATAACGACCAGGCGGTGCTGGAGCACGCGCCGCTGCTGGACGAGCGCGAGCGCCAGCACCTGCTGTTCGACTTCAATGCGACACAGGTGGATTACAACCTCGACCAGACCTTGCACGGGATGTTCGAGGCCCAGGTGGCACGCACGCCCGACGCGATTGCGCTTAAAGCCGGGGAACAGCAACTTACGTATGCCGAACTGAATACACGGGCCAACCAACTGGCCCATCACCTGCTGGACCGGGGCGTACAGCCCGATTCGCGGGTGGCGATCTGCGTGGAACGTGGCCTGGACATGGTCATCGGCCTGTACGCGATCCTCAAGGCCGGCGCCGCCTATGTGCCGCTGGACCCGGCATATCCGCTGGAACGCATCGCCTACATGCTGGAAGACAGCGCGCCCGCGGTCGTGCTGATCCAGGACGCTACCCGTGCGCTGGTGGGCGCGGTGCCGGTGGTTGATCTGGACCAGCCGAGCTGGCACCGGCAATCCGTGGAGAACCCCGGTTTAGCCGGCGTGAGTGCCTACGTGATCTACACCTCCGGCTCCACCGGCCAGCCCAAGGGCGTGATCAATGACCATGGCGGCGTGGTCAATCGCCTGCTGTGGATGCAGGACGAATATGGGCTCACGGCCCAGGACCGGGTCTTGCAGAAAACCCCGTTCAGCTTCGACGTGTCGGTCTGGGAATTCTTCTGGCCGTTGTTCACCGGCGCTTGCCTGGTGATGGCGCGTCCCGGCGGGCATAAAGACCCGGCGTACCTGTGTGAGGTGATCGAGGCCGAACACATCACCACGTTGCACTTTGTGCCGTCGATGCTCGACGTGTTCCTGGCCCATGGCGATGTCAGCCAGGCCGCCGGGCTGGTGCGCGTAATGTGCAGCGGCGAAGCCTTGCCGGGCAGCCTGGTGCGGCGTTTCAAGCAGCAGTTGCCAGGCAGCGACCTGCATAACCTGTATGGCCCGACCGAAGCTGCTGTCGACGTGACGGCGTGGAACTGCGCAGGCCCGGTGACGCCGGACAACACGCCCATCGGCAAGCCCATCGCCAACACCCGCATGTACCTGCTGGACGGGCAATTGCAGCCGGTGCCGCTGGGCGTGGTCGGCGAGCTGTTTATCGGCGGCGTGCAAGTGGCGCGGGGTTACCTGAACCGCCCGGAACTGACCGCCGAACGCTTTCTCCAAGATCCCTTTACCCACGGGCGGATGTACCGCACCGGCGACGTCGGACGCTACCTGCCCGATGGGAATATTGAATACCTGGGCCGCAACGACGACCAGGTGAAAATCCGTGGCTTGCGCATCGAACTGGGCGAGATCCAGGCGCGCCTGACCGAGTGCCCGGCGGTCAACGAGGCCGCCGTGATCGCCCGTGAAGACCGCCTGGTGGCGTACTACACCGGCGCCTTTACCGACATCGACGTGCTGCGCAGTCAGCTGCTGCATCACCTGCCTGAGTTCATGGTGCCGACGGTCTTCGTCCACCTCGGTGCGTTGCCCTTGAGCCCCAACGGCAAGCTCGACCGCAAGGCGCTGCCCGCGCCGGGCCTGGAGTCGAGGGTGGTACGCGAATACGAAGCGCCCGAGGGCGACACGGAAATCGCCCTGGCCAGCCTGTGGGCCGAGTTGCTCAAGGTGGAGCGTGTGGGGCGTCACGACAACTTCTTTGAACTGGGCGGGCATTCGTTGCTGGCGGTGAGCCTGATGGGGCGCATGCGCGGCCTGGGTTTGTCGGCGGACGTAAAAGTGCTGTTCGGTCAGCCCACCCTGTCGGCCTTGGCGGCGGCGTTGGGCGGTGGCCGCGAAGTGGTGGTGCCGGCCAATGGCATCGTCGACGGCTGCACCTCGATCACCCCAGCGATGTTGCCGCTGATCGCGCTGGAGCAGTCCGCCATCGACCGCCTCGTCGCGTGTATCCCCGGTGGCGCGGCGAATGTGCAGGACATCTACCCGCTGGCGCCGTTGCAGGCCGGCATGCTCTATCACCATCGCGCCGTGCAGGCCGGCGATGCCTATGTGCTGCAGGCGCAGTTTGCCTTTGACAGCCGCCAGCGCCTGGATGCGTTTGCCCTGGCGTTGCAGGCGGTGATCGAGCGCCATGACATCCTGCGCTCGTCGTTCCACTGGGACGGCCTGGAAGAACCGGTGCAGGTGGTCTGGCGCAAGGCGTCGCTGCGGGTTGAAAGCGGTCCGTTGCCCCCGCGCCTGGACCTGTCCGAGGCGCCATTGATGCGCCTGGTGTGCAGCGAAGAAACCCCGCGTGTGGTCGCCACCTTGCTGTTCCATCACCTGGTCATGGACCACATCGCCCTGGAGATCCTGCAACACGAGCTGCAGGCGTTCCTGCTGGGCACGCAACGCACCTTGGGCACGCCTGTGCCGTATCGCAACTACGTGGCACAGACGGTGGCACAGACGGTGGCTCAGACGGTGGCGCAGACGCGCGTGGACGATCACGAAGAGTTTTTCCGCGACATGCTTGGTCAGATCGACGAGCCCACGGAGGTGGCCAACCTGGGCATCGATGAACAGGTACGCCTGGCGATTGCTCCTCAATTAAGCCAGCGCCTGCGCACTCAGGCGCGCCAGTGCGGCGTCAGCGCCGCCAGCCTGATGCACCTGGGGTGGGCCCAGGTGCTGGGCAAGGTGTCGGGCCGTGAGCAGGTGGTGTTCGGCACCGTGATGCTCGGCCGCATGCAAGGCGGCGAAGGCGCCGAGCGGGCCATGGGCGTGTTCATCAACACATTGCCGTTGCGGGTCGACCTCGGCGAGCACTCGGTACGCAGCGCCGCTCGCGCCACCCATGCGCGGCTGAGCCAACTGCTCAGCCATGAACACGCACCGCTGACAGTGGCCCAGCGTTGCAGTGGGGTGCCGGTGACCACGCCGCTGTTCAGCGTGCTGTTCAACTATCGGCACAGCGCGCCGCAGGTCGGTGGAGTGGCTGAGGCGTGGCAGGGCATTGAGCTGCTCAAGGCCGAGGAACACAGCAACTACGGCCTGTCGATGAGCGTGGATGACCTGGGCGATGGCTTTACCTTCAAAGCCTCGGGGCAGGGCGCCCGGCGGCTGTGTGATTACCTGAGTGTGGCTCTGGAGCAGTTGGTGCAGGCGCTGGAACAGGGCAGCGATACCGCCATCAGCCGCTTGCCGATCCTGCCCGTCGCCGAACAGCACCAACTGCGGCTGGCGTTCAACGCCAGCACCCGCGACTTCCCCCGTGAGCACACGGTGCAGCGCCTGTTCCAAGCCCAGGCCCAGGCACGTCCCGACGCAGTGGCCGTGGTGCAGGGCGAGCAGCGCGTGAGCTACGGCGAGCTGAATGCCAGCGCCAACCGCCTGGCCCATCACCTGGCGGGCCTGGGCGTAAAACCGGGCGACAACGTGGCGATCCTGCTGCCGCGTTCTGTCGCGCTGCTGGTCGGTCAACTGGCTGTGTTGAAGTGCGCGGCCGCCTATGTGCCGCTGGACATCAACGCACCCGCCGAACGCCAGGCGTTCATGGTGCAGGACAGCGATGCGCGCTGGTTGTTGACCCGCAGTGATGCGCTGATCGACTACGCGGCGCAGCGCCTGGACCTGGACACCCTGGCCCTCGATCCACAGCCGAGCCATAACCCGGACCTGTCGCAAGCCTCGGACAGCGTGGCGTACATCATGTACACCTCCGGCTCCACCGGCATTCCCAAGGGCGTGCGGGTGCCCCATCGCGGCATCACGCGGTTGGTGCTCAACAACGGCTACGCGGACTTCAACTCCAGCGACCGCGTGGCCTTCGCCTCCAACCCGGCGTTCGACGCCAGCACCATGGATGTCTGGGGGCCGTTGCTCAACGGTGGGCAGGTGCAGGTCATCGATCACGCCACCTTGCTTGACCCTGCGGCATTCGGCGCGGCGCTGCGTGGCGCGACGGTGCTGTTTGTCACCACGGCGTTGTTCAACCAGTACGTGCAGCTGATTCCCGACGCATTGGCTGGTTTGCGCATCTTGCTGTGCGGCGGCGAGCGTGCCGATCCTGCGGCGTTTCGCAGCCTGTTGGCCCAGGCGCCGGCGTTGCGCCTGGTGCATTGCTACGGCCCGACGGAAACCACCACCTACGCCACCACCCATGAAGTGCGCGCGATTGCCGACGACGCCGACAGCGTGCCGGTGGGGCGACCGATCTCCAACACCCAGGTGCATGTGCTGGATGCGTACTTGCAGCCGGTGCCCCAGGGCGTGACCGGTGAAATCTGCATCGGAGGTGACGGCGTGGCCCTGGGTTATTTGAATCGACCGGAGCTCACCGCTGAAAAGTTTGTGCAGGATCCCTTCAATCCGCAGGCCTTGATGTACCGCACCGGCGACCTCGGCCGCTGGACCGTGGATGGCCTGCTCGAATGCATCGGACGCAATGACGATCAGGTGAAGATCCGGGGTTTCCGCATCGAGTTGGGCGAGATCGAAGCGCGCCTGATGACTTGCGTGGGCATTCAGGACGCGGTGGTGTTGGCCCGTGAAGACGCGCCGGGGGATAAGCGTCTGGTGGCGTATTTCACCTGGGCGGCGCAGCCCGTTGGTATCGACGGCATCCGCGCCCATCTGCAAGGGCAACTGCCGGACTACATGCTGCCTTCGGCCTATGTGCCGCTGGACCAGCTGCCGTTGACTGCCAATGGCAAGGTTGACCGCAAAGCCCTGCCGGTGCCGGCCCTGGACGCGCAGGTCAGTCGCGAGTTCGAAGCACCGATCGATGCTCTGGAACAGACCCTGGCGCAGTTATGGGCCGAGGTGCTGAAGCTGGAACAGGTTGGCCGGCATGACAGTTTCTTTGAGTTGGGCGGGCATTCGCTGTTGGCGATTCGCCTGGTCAACTTGATGGAAACCGCAGGGCTGGCGGTGAGCCTGGCCGAGTTGTTCCAACACGCCAGCGTCGCCTCGGTGGCCGTCATGCTGCGCCAGCGCACCGACGAGCCGGTGCGCGACGCTTCGGTGATCACGGTGCGCAGCAGCGGCAAGCAAGCGCCGTTGTTCCTGGTGCATGAATTCAGCGGCATGGACGTGTACTTCCCGGCGCTGGGCCAGCATCTGCCGGGTGACTACCCGATCTATGGCCTGCCGGGACTGGCGCTCGGCGAGTCGCACCTCAACACCCTGGAAGGCCTGGCGGCACGCATGGTCGGCCTGATTCGCGGCCTGCAACCCCATGGGCCGTATCGCATCGCGGGGTGGTCATTTGGCGGGGTGCTGGCCTATGAAGTGGCGATGCAATTGCTGGGGCTGGATGAACCGGTGGCGTTCCTCGGCCTGATCGACAGCTACGTGCCGCGCCTGACCGACCAGGGCAAGGCGCGCTGGAGCGGGCCGGATGCGCTCAAGCGGCATTTGCTGTTGCAGTGCCGCGCCTATTGGAACGCACAGGGAGGTGTGGATGAGCTGGCGAGGATTGAACAGCTGGACGCGCAGATTGGACAGCTGGACTTTGCAGGTCTGCTGCAACGCTGTCGCGATCAAGGTTTGCTATACGCGCAAATGGCGGCGGCTGCGGATGCGGACCTCTTGAGCTTTATCGAGCGCGAAGTCGGCCACGGGCATGCGCTGGCGCATTACAGCCTGTTCCCGTTGCCGATACCGGTGCATCTGTTAAGTGCTGTGGAGCGGCCGACCGAGTTGTCGCGGCGCAGTGTATCGCTCGGTTGGGAGGACGCCCTGGTGCCTGGGCAATTGCGCCAGGTGGACGTGCCGGGTGATCACCAGAGCATGATGCAGGCGCCGCATATCCGTGCATTGGGCGCGGCGATGACAGAGGCCTTGGCGGGTTGTTCAGCGGTGCTGGAAACCGCGCATCAACCGTTGCTGCGAATCCAGGGCGGACGGGCCGGCTATGCGCCGGTGTTCTGCGTGCCGGGGGCAGGGGACAGCGTCACCGGGTTTGTCGGCCTTGGCGAAGCGCTAGGGCGAGACTGGCCGTTGTTCGGCTTGCAGCCGCGCGGGCTGGACGGCGAGGCGGTGCCCCACAGCCAGGTGGAAGCGGCGGCGCGTTGTAATCTGCTTGCGCTGGAGCATGAGTGTCCGCATGGGCCGGTGCATCTGGTGGGGCATTCGTTTGGCGGTTGGGTCGCCCTGGAGATGGCGCTGCGGTTGCAGGCGGCCGGGCGGGAAGTGGCGTCGTTGACGGTGATCGACAGCGAGGCGCCGGGGGGTGCGGGTCGGGCTTATACGACGACGGCGGCGTTGTTGCGGTTGATCGAAGCGATGCAGCTGGCGGCGGGTAAACCCCTCGGAATTGACCGTGAGGACTTCGCGGCTGGCGATGAAGTGGCGCAGCGCCAGAGCCTGCATGCCGGGATGGTGGGGGTGGGGTTGTTGCCGGCCCGTGCCAGTGTTGACGCGATGGCGGGGCCGGCGCGCACTTACGCGGTCGCATTGCGCACGGTGTATCGCCCGGCACAGCGCTATCGCGGCGTGGTGCGGTTGGTGTTGGCCGAGGATCCGGCGTTGGATGCGGCGGGCAATCAGCGCGAGCAAGGCGGGATGGTGGAGGGCTGGAAGCGCCAGGGCAGTGGCTTGGAGGTTTGGTATGGCGGGGGGAATCATTTCACTTTGCTCAAGGCGCCGAATGTTCAGGGGTTGGCTGTGTGGTGGTTGGAAGGCGTTGCGGCGGAGGTGGTGTCGTGACGGGAAGGCTTGTTGGGGCGAGGGAGCTTGCTCCCGATGAGGGGGTGTCAGTTGATGCAACTTTGGCTGAGCCACCGTTATCGGGGGCAAGCCCCCTCCCACATTTTGATCTCCATACATCAGGTGGGCCTCAGGTTGGCTCTGGCTCTGGCTCTGCTTTTGATTTTGATTTTGATCTCAAGCGCCCCGTCAAACACGCTGGCCGAACGCAGGCTTGAATCCGTGGGTAACCCGGCAGGACGCCGGGTTAGCCGCGCTGGGCCATGGATGGCCCATCGCGGCGGCCCACGGATTCAAGCCGGAGTGAGGGCACACCGAGCCTAGGCGAGGTGCCGAGTGTTGGGGCAAGAGCCCTTTGGTTACTTTGGGGCTTTTCCAAAGTGACCCGCCGTAAGGGCGGAACCAATAGCCGCCGTTACCCCAGAAACGGATATGTACCCGATCAAACCTCATCAAATGGTCACCTATGCAAAACTCTAAATTTCGCAAAATCGGCATATTCACCGTACTGGCCGTCGCCATCGGCCTGATCATCTACACCGTCCAGGCCCCAGCCGATGCACCGCTGTACCTCACCGCAACCGCCGAACGCGGCGATATCGAAAACGCCGTCCTGGCCACCGGCCTGCTCGAAGGCATCAAGCAGGTCGACGTCGGCGCCCAGGTCTCTGGGCAGTTGAAGTCGCTCAAGGTCAAGGTCGGCGACAAGGTCAAAAAGGGCCAGTGGCTGGCGGAAATCGACCCGCTGATCCTGCAGAACACCCTGCGCAAGGCCCAGGTGGATGAGGAAAACCTCCAGGCCCAGCGCCGGGCCACTGCGGCGCAGCTCAGGCAGGCCAAGTCGGTGTATGAGCGCTACAAAGGCTTGCAGAATGACGAGTCGGTCTCACGCCAGGATTTCGAAGACGCCGAATCGAGCTATCAGGTACAGCAGGCCAATCTGTTGGCCCTGGATGCACAGATCAAAAGCGCGCATATCCAGATCGACACCGCCAAGATCAACCTGGACTACACCCGCATCAATGCGCCTATCGACGGCGATGTGGTGGGCATCGTCACCCAGGAAGGCCAGACGGTGATCGCCAGCCAGTTGGCACCGGTACTGCTCAAGTTGGCGGACCTCGACACAATGACGGTCAAGGCCCAGGTGTCGGAGGCGGATGTGATTCATATCAGCCCCGGCCAGCAGGTGTATTTCACCATCCTCGGTGAGGCTGACAAACGCTACTACGCCAAGCTGCGCGGTACCGAGCCGGCGCCGCAGAACTTCCTCGAAACCCAGACCGCCGGCACGCCCAAGCAGAACACGGCGGTGTTCTACAACGCGTTGTTCGATGTGCCCAACCCCGACCACCGCCTGCGCATCGCCATGACCGCCCAGGTGCGCATCGTGCTCGACACCGCCGAGGCCGCGTTGATGGTGCCGGTGGCCGCACTCGGGGCGCGCAACCAGGACGGCAGTTACGCGCTGCGGGTGCTGGACGCCAAGGGCAAGGCGGTGTCGCGGGATGTGAAGACCGGCATCAACAACAACGTCAAGGTGCAGATCCTGGACGGCCTGGCCGAGGGCGATAAAGTGGTGATCGGCGATGCGTCGCCTGCCGTGGCGGGGAACTGACGGATGAGCCAGCCACTGTTGGAACTCAAGGGCATCACCCGCAGTTTCATGGCCGGCGAGCGCGAATTCATTGCGCTCAAGGGTATCGACCTGACGATTCAGGCCGGGGAAATGGTCGCGATTATCGGTGCGTCCGGGTCCGGCAAATCCACCTTGATGAACATCCTCGGCGGCCTGGATTACGCCACCGCCGGCAGCTACAAAATCAATGGCATCGAAACCCGCTCGTTGGGCGATGAGCAACTGGCGGAGCTGCGTCGCGATTACTTCGGGTTCATCTTCCAGCGCTACCACTTGCTGGCGCACCTCAGCGCCTTGCACAACGTGGAAATGCCGGCGATCTATGCCGGCACTCCTGAGACCCAACGCCACAGTCGCGCACGGGAATTGCTCGAACGGCTGGGCCTGGCCAGCCACACCACGCACCGGCCCAGCCAGCTCTCCGGCGGCCAGCAGCAGCGGGTGAGTATCGCGCGGGCCTTGATGAACGGCGGTGAAGTGATCCTCGCCGACGAACCCACCGGCGCCCTCGACACCCACAGCGGCAAGGAGGTGATGCGCATCCTCGCTGAACTGCACGCGGCGGGGCACACGGTGATCATCGTCACCCACGACCCGAAAGTGGCGGCGAATGCCCAGCGCATTGTCGAGGTCTGCGACGGCGAGATCATCAGTGACAAGGCCAACGCCAGCAGTGGCCTGGACGTGCCGGCCGAGACGCCGATAGAGCCGCGGCGCAGCGGCGCACGGCGTCTGGTGGCGAGCCTGGGGCTGTTCAAGGAAGCGTTCAACATGGCCTGGGTCGCGCTGGTGTCCCATCGCATGCGTACCTTGCTGACCATGCTTGGCATCGTCATCGGCATCACCTCGGTGGTGTCGATCTCGGCGATTGGCGAAGGCGCCAAGCGCTATGTGCTCAAGGACATCCAGGCGATCGGCAGCAACACCATCGATATCTTTTCCGGCACCAGTTTCGGCGACAGCCGCGCCTCGGCCATCGAAACCCTGATGCCATCGGATGTGGACGCGCTGAACCAGCTGTACTACGTGGACAGCGCCACGCCGGTGGTGGGCCGCAGTCTGTTGCTGCGCTACGGCAATATCGACCTGGACGCCCAGGTCAACGGTGTCAGCGACCGCTATTTCAAGGTCAAGGGCCTGAAGCTCGAAGCCGGTATTGCCTTCAGCGAAAGCGATGCCCGGCGCCAGGCCCAGGTGGTGGTGATCGACCACAACACCCGCCACCGCCTGTTCGGCCCGAACGTGGACCCGCTGGGCCAGGTGATCCTGGTGGGCAACCTGCCGTGCACGGTGATCGGCGTGACGGCTGACAACAAAAACATGTTCGCCGCCAGCAAGGCGCTCAACGTGTGGGTGCCTTACGAAACAGCGGCGGGGCGCCTGTTGGGCCAGCGTCATCTGGACAGCATCACCGTGCGCATCAAGGACGGCCAGCCGAGCAAGGTGGTCGAAGACAACGTCAACAAACTCATGCTGCAACGCCACGGCACCAAGGATTTTTTCACCAACAACCTCGACAGCATCATGCAGACGGTGCAGAAAACCAGCCGCTCCCTGGCGCTGCTGTTGTCGTTGATTGCCGTAATTTCATTGCTGGTGGGGGGATTGGGGTGATGAATATCATGCTGGTGTCGGTCACCGAGCGTACCCGCGAGATTGGCATCCGCATGGCGGTGGGCGCGCGGCAGTCGGACATTCGCCAGCAGTTTCTGGTGGAAGCGGTGATGGTGTGCCTGATCGGCGGTTTGATTGGTATCTCACTGTCCTACGCGCTGGGGTTTCTGTTTTCGCTGTTTGTGAAGGAATGGGAGATGGTGTTTTCGGTCGGCTCAATCGTCACGGCCTTTGCCTGTTCGACGCTGATCGGCATTGTGTTTGGCTTTGTGCCGGCGCGGAACGCCGCGCGGCTGGACCCGATCGAGGCACTGGCGAGGGATTGACGCTCACGGGCAAGTGCAAGCTTCGGGTCGTAGCAGCTGCCGAGCCTTGGCGAGGCTGCGTAGCGGACGTATTGACACCCCGCGATCTGCGGGGCGCCAACGCAGCCTCGCTTGCGCTCGACAGCTGCTACGGGGCGACGGGAGGCTTAGCTGGCGATGTCGTCCGTGGCGTACATCCACCGCAACAGCGAATGCCGCCCGCTGATCCCCAACTTGATCGCCGCTCGCTTGAGGTAGCTTTCAATCGTGTTGACCTTCAACGCCAGTTGCTCCGCCAACTCTGGCGCGGTGCGCCCGGCCAGCAGGCCCACGCACACTTCCAGCTCGCGGTTGGACAGGGTCAGGCCCGATTGCACCAGGCGCTCTTCAATGCGCCGGCGCAGGGTGTCGATGCCCTGGTTTTGCGGCGCCTTCGGGTCGCTGTCCTGGCAGCAGGGTTGAATCGCGGTGATGTGTTTTTCCACCATGGGCAGCAGCAGGGTGGAGAAGTCCTGCAGCATGCTGCGTTCCTGAGGCGAAAAGCTTTCGGACTGGTGCGAGCGGTACACCGACAGCACATAGCGCACGTCGTCTTTGCGGCGCGTGAGGTGCAGTTGTGCGGCGGGCTGTGCTTCGCCCAGGGCCGCCACCGAGTCGGTGTAGACCGGGCTGATCTTGCGGCGGGTGTGCCCGTCGGGGCTCACGTGCAATTGGGTGATATGGGTGGCGTCCACTGCCAGTTGGGTGAGGATCAGGTCATGCAGCATGCGTGGGAAATGGCGACTGCCGGTGCTGGCGATGACCTTGCCTATATGTGGGAACAGGTGTGAGTTCATCAGTTCGTCCATGAATGTCGAGTGCAGGACGTATGCTAGTACAGCCTGGCGGCCGCATGGGGATCCAATTGCCAAAAAAACCAGATTAACCACGGCCAACGGCGGCCGGAGCTGTCCGACCGCCGCGAGGGGAGCACGGCACTTATCTCACGGCATGCGCCGCCATCAGCGTTTGGCGTGGCACGGCGCGAGCACATTTGGCCAGCGCTTGTTGCACATCCGCCAGCAGGTCGGCCACATCCTCCAGCCCGACCGATAAACGCACCAACCCCTCGCTGATGCCATGGTGCGCACGCTCTTCGGGGGTGTAGGTGGAGTGGGTCATGCTCGCCGGGTGCTGGGCCAGGGATTCGGCGTCCCCGAGGCTGACCGCACGGGTGAACAGCTTGAGGGCGTTCATAAAGCGCCGACCGCTGTCGATCCCCCCCTTGAGTTCGAACGCAATCATGCCGCCCGCCTGGCTCATTTGCCGCGCTGCCAGCTCGTACTGCGCGAAAGTGCGCAGCCCCGGATACGTGACCCACTCCACCGCCGGGTGCGCCTGCAAGGCGTCGGCCACCGCCTGGGCGTTGCTGCAATGGCGGTCCATGCGCAGGGCCAGGGTCTTGAGGCCGCGCATCAGCAGCGCGGCGTCCTGGGGCGACATTACCGCGCCGGTCAGATCCTTGAGGCCTTGCAAGCGAATGCGCTGGGCCGTGGCCAGGTTGCTCACGGCGATGCCGGCGGTGATATCGCCGTGGCCGCTGAGGTATTTGGTGGCCGAGTGCACCACCACATCCGCGCCCAGTTCCAGCGGGCGTTGCAGGTACGGCGTGCAGTAGGTGTTGTCGATCACGACCGTGACATTCGGCTGTTGATGGGCGAGGGCGGCCACGGCGGCGATGTCCACCAATTGCAGGGTGGGGTTGGCCGGGGTTTCACAGTAGATCATGCGGGTGGCGGGGCTGAGCGCCGCTTGCAGGGCGGCCAGGTCGGTGAGGTCCACATGGCGCACCTTGATGCCGAACTCACCAATGCCGTGGTGCAACAGGGCGAAGGTGCAGCCGTAGAGGGTCTGGCTGACGATCACTTCATCGCCTGGCCGCAGCAAGGTCCAGAATGTCGCGGCAATCGCGCCCATGCCGGAACTGAACGCTACCGCCGCCTCGCCGTTTTCCAGGGTGGCCATGCGCGACTCCAGCAGCGCCAGGGTCGGGTTGGAAATGCGTGTGTAGAAGTGGCCGCTGGCTTCGCCGGCAAAACACGCGGCGCCATATTCGGCAGTCGGGAAGGCAAAGGTAGCCGAGAGGTAGACCGGTGGCACGAGCGCGCCATGGTGGTCCTTGGGGTCGTAGCCGTGGTGGATGGCGCGGGTGGAAAAGCCGAATGCATGGTGTTTATTGTTCATGTCGGGCGCTCCTTATTTCCTACAATGCTATGCTCATAACCACAGATGGATTTTGCAAACTTTGCCGACAAATCCCGCTTTAAGGGATGAAAAACCCCTAAAAACAACAAACAGAGGCACATCATGCCCGTCACTCTGGACCGCACCGACAAGGCGTTGTTAAACGCCCTGCAAGGCAATGCCCGTCTCACCGTGGCCGAACTGGCCGACCGCGTGTCCCTGACCACCTCACCGTGCTGGCGTCGCGTACGTAACTTGGAAGAGAGCGGGGTGATCAGCGGTTACCAGGCGATTCTTTCGCCCAAGGCGCTGGGGTATGGGGTGACGGCGTTTGTCAGCATCATGATGGAGAGCCACACCCAGGACATCGCCCGGGCGTTCGAGCAGCGCTTGTTGGAGATTCCGGAAATCGTGGCGTGTCACAACGTGTCCGGGCGCTATGACTTTTTGCTCGAAGTGGTGGCCAAGGACCTGGAGTCGTTTGGCGAGTTTGCGCGGGAGGTGTTGCAGACGCTGCCGTGCGTCAAGGAGATCTATTCGAGTTTTTCCTATAAGTCGGTGCGGCCGTTGCGGGTGATTCCATTGCCGGGCTGACGCATTGGCTACCTGATCTTCTCCACAATTGGATATTTCTCGCGGCTGCGACGGTGACTAACCTAGCCACCAATCCCACCGTCCTGGAGTTCCACCATGCAAGCCCGTACCGATTTCTACACCGCATCCCCAGACGCCATGAAAGCCATGCTTGCCCTGGAAGCGGCGGTCGGCAAACTCTCCATCGAGTTGCCGTTGCTGGAGCTGATCCGCCTGCGCGTGTCGCAGATCAACGGCTGTGCCTTCTGCCTCGACATGCACACCGCCGATGCCCGCAAGGGCGGCGAGACCGAGCGGCGCCTGTACACCCTGTCGGCTTGGCGTGAAACGCCGTTCTTCACCCCGCGCGAACGTGCGGCGCTGGCCTGGGCCGAAAGCCTGACGCTGATCAGCCAGACCCACGCCCCGGATGAAGATTTCAATGCACTGGCGGCCGAGTTCAGCGCCCAGGAACAGATCGACCTGAGCGTCGCGATTGCCACCATCAACAGCTGGAACCGGTTGGCAGTGGGTTTTCGCAAGATGCCCAAGTAAGCCTCAGAAGTTGACCGACGCACTCAGCCGCGCCGTCAGAGGCGCGCCCTGGAACAGGTAGTCATCGCCCATGTACTCGCCCGCGTCGCGCCAGTAGCGCTTGTCGAACAGGTTGTCGACGCTCAGGCGAAACACCGTTTCATAGCCGTCCACCTTGGTGGTGTAGTGGCTGCCGACGTTGACCACCGCGTAATCCCCCACCTCCACATTGCCGCTGCGGTTGGCGTACTTCTTGGCGCTGTATTGCACACCGCCCAGCACCGCCAACCCATTCACCCACGGCAACGCATAGTCGGCGTAGACACTGGCGCGCAGCTTCGGCACGTTGATCGCCTGGTGCGCTTCGTATTCCGGCGTGCCGCTGCCGGTCACCCGCGCGCGAATGGCTGCCACGCTGCTGGAGATTTGCAGGCGCTCAGTGGCCCAGCCGTTGGCCGAGAGTTCCACGCCGGTGTTTTTCTGCTCGCCCTGCTGCACATAGGTGAAGTCGCCGGCAGCGTCGGGCTTGGCGTACTGATAGGCCTGGCGGGTCTGGAACACGGCGGCGGCGAAGCTGATGCGGCGCCAGTCGTATTTCACGCCGGCTTCGATCTGGCGGGAGGTGGTGGGGGCGAGGGTTTCATCGGCGTTGGTGGCGAACCACGGCGCCGTACCGCCCAGGGACAGGCCCTTGCTGTAGCTGGTGTAGAGCGAGACGTTTTCAATCGGTTTGTAGATCAGCGACGCCTGGGGCAGGAACACGTATTGCTGGGTATGGCGGGTCTGGTTGCCAGTTTCGCCGTCGAAGGCCTTTTCATCCAGGCGCACCTCGCGACCACCGAGGATGGTTTGCCATTGCTCGTTGAAGCGGATGCGGTCGGTGACGAACACGCCGTATTGGCGGCTGTCGAGGTTGCGGTGGCTGTCATTCAGCGGTTTGTCGGTGGGGGTGAATGTCGGCGTGTCTTCGTCGATGTTGCTGGTGCCGATGTACTCGTTGACCGGCTTGCGCTTGTCGACCACCCGGCGGAACGCACTGGTGCCGACGGTCAGCTCATGGCCGATACCTGCGGTGTCGAACAGCCCGGTCATGGCCGCCTGGACTTCATCGTCGCGGCGGGTGTCGTCGGGGCTGCGGTAGTCGTAGACGTCGTAGCTGCCCTCGGGGCTGAAGGTGTTTGGCACCTTGGCCGTGCAACTGGTCGAGCCGTAGCAGCCCCAGGCAAACGAACTGTAGTCGTCGATCACCACCTTGCTGCGCGCCGCGCTGACGCTGCCTTGCCACTGGTCGCTGAAGCGGTATTCAAACTTGCCGTTGAGGTTCAGCGAGTCGATGCCGACCTGCCTGGAACCGCTCTGATGGCCGAGCAGTTTTTTCGGCGAGGCGTCGTGGGGCACCTCGGTGCCGCCGAGCAATTGATAACCCGGTACCGAACGTTGTTGCTTGTTCTGGTACTCGGCGTCGAGTTGCAGCACGGCGTCGGGGCTGATGTTCCAGTCGAAGGCCAGGGACACAAAGTCGCGCTGGCCATTGGCGTGCTCGACATAGGAGTTGAGGTCTTCGTGGGCCACGTTCGCGCGCAGGCCGAATTGCTGCTCAGTGCCAAACCAACCGCCGACATCGGTGGCGATGTAGCCGCTGCCACGATCATCGGTGGAGACCGTGACCGAACGTACATCCTCCGGGCGCTTGGTCACGTAGTTGATCACGCCGCTGGGTTCGGAAATCCCGCTTTGCAGGCCCGCCAGGCCCTTGAGCACTTCGACCTGCTGCTTGTTTTCCAGGGCGACGTTTTGCTCGCCGGTGATGGTGCGCCCGTTGATCTTGTAGCTGCTGGCCGCGTTCAGCGAAAAGCCGCGCACCACAAAGTTTTCGTAGTAGCCAATCGGCGCATAGCTGTCGCCCACCGAGGCGTCGTTGCGCAGCACTTCACTGAGCAGGCGCGCTTGCTGGTCCTTGATCAGGGCGGCGTTGAGCACGGTGATCGAGGCTGGGGTGTCCAGCAGCGGTGTTTCGCTGAAGCCACCGACCGAGGCGGTATCGGCACGATAACCGGCCTCATCCTGGCCCTGGACCTTCACCGCCGGCAGTTCGATCTCTGCCGCGAGGCTGTTGCCGATACCGCCGCTGAGCAGCAGGCCGAGGGCGAAACGGGAAGTGACGACGGGACGAAAACGCAAAACCATGGGGGCAAGGCCTTAAAGCGCAGGGCGTGGGGCGCATAAGCTAGGCATAACGGCGCGGTTTTACAAGTTATTGAGAATGGCCGCACAGACATCACAGAAGTCCGCTCACCATCAAAACCTGATGTCCTCAGGAGCGCTTGAGGGTCTCGCTTGGCAGCTCGTTGAACAGCGCACGGTAGCTGTGCGAGAACCGCCCCAAATGCCAGAACGACCAGTTCATCGCCACTTCAGCCACGGTGCGGTCGACTGCGGTCAGCAAGTCCCGCCGTGCGCCATTCAAGCGGCGCAACCTCATCCACTGCGCCGGGCTCATCCCGGTGTAAGTCTTGAAGCCTTGCTGCAGCTGGCGCAAGGACACGCCGGCGATCTGTGCCAGTTCCAGCAGGTTGACGGTTGCATCCGGCGCATCCGCCGCCCACTCACCGATGCGCGCCATCAACTGGCGTTCTTCACTGCGTCTTCGCAATGAGCTGCGATCCAGGCAGACACAGGCGTTGTCGAGGATGAACAGGCAGTCGTCAAGCAGTTGCCGGGTGAGGGAGACCGGGTCGGCGACTGTGGACAAGCGCGTCAGCGTGCCACTGAGCCAGCGGCTGAACAGCGCGTTCTGCTGGCAGGTCAGCGGGGCCATGAACAGGCCTTCCAGCTTCGTCACATCCAAGCCATGGCGCTGCACGAATTGCGGGCCGAACACCACCGCCACTTCGCGGTAGTTTTCCGGGGTGATCCAGGTATTGCGGCTTTCGCCATTGAGCAGGTACAGCGCGTTGTCACTGCCATCGAAACAGAACGCCAGCGAGCCCGGGGGCGCATTGAAATGCTGCTCGACGCGAGTATTCATGCACTCTTCGTACACCTGCACGCCCTGCAGATCGAGGTAGCGGATGCGCCCGGCAAAGTGCCCCGGGGACATCTGCTGGTACTGCTGCACCCAGCCAGGTGTTGCATTGCATTGGGCGGCCACATCACCAGTGGCGAAGGCCTGTACGCGCGAAGCGGTTGCCAGTGTCATGAAGAATCCGTGCGCACTCTATTGGTGCGTTGTGCTGCGTGCAAAGTGGATAGATGCCGTTCGAAGGCTGGCCCAAGATAGACCTCAATGCGTCTTGTGAACAAGCTTCTCCCGCTGGCCCTTGAATATCGCCTATTCGATTCCCAAGGAAGGCTCCAACCTGTGGTTCGAGCTGCTGGCGATTCCACCGACCCCGGCAACCATGCGCCTGATGACCGCGCCTGGAGCAAAGTGAAGGCCCATAAATGATCCAGTCCAACGACCACGCCCGCTCCTATTACCGGGCCACAGCCAATGCCATGCCTGAGCGGCCGAGCCTGGACGCCGACCTGAGTGCCGATGTGTGCGTAATCGGCGCCGGTTTTACTGGCATCAACACCGCCATCGAACTGGCTCAGCGCGGGCTCTCGGTGATTGTGCTGGAGGCCCGGCGCGTCGGTTGGGGCGCCAGCGGGCGCAATGGCGGGCAGTTGATCCGCGGGATCGGCCACGATGTGTCGGGGTTCGCCAAATACGTGGGGGAGGAGGGTGTGCATTACCTGCAGCGCGCCGGCATCGACTCGGTGGCGCTGGTGGGCGAGCGCATTCGTGAGCATGGCATCGACTGTGATCTGCGCTGGGGTTTCTGCGAGCTGGCCAACACCCCGGCGCAGTTCGCGGCGTTCAAGGCGGAGCAGGAGGGCCTTGGGCGATTGGGTTACACCCATGAAACCCGCCTGGTTGGGCCGCAGGATATGCCGCAGGTAGTGGGCTCGACCGTGTATGCCGGCGGCCTGGTGGACATGGGCTCCGGGCATTTGCACCCATTGAACCTGGTGCTGGGTGAAGCGCAGATGGCTGAGTCCCTCGGCGTGAAAATCTTCGAGCACACCGAAGTGCTGGAGCTGATCCACGGCGACACCGTGCACGTGCGCTGCGCCGCTGGCACGGTGCGCGCCGCCAGCCTGGTGCTGGCCTGCAATGCGCACCTCGAAGAACTGGAACCGCGCCTGAGCGGCAAGGTGTTGCCGGCGGGCAGCTATATCATCGCCACCGAGCCGCTGTCGGAGGCGCTGGCCAACCAACTCATCCCGCAGAACCTGGCGCTGTGCGACCAGAAAGTCGGCCTGGATTACTACCGGTTGTCGGCCGACCGTCGCCTGCTGTTCGGCGGTGCCTGCCATTATTCCGGGCGCGACCCGGCGGACATTGCCGCGTATATGCAGCCCAAGCTGCTCAAGGTGTTCCCGCAACTGGCCGACACCGCCATCGCGTTTCAGTGGGGCGGCAAGATCGGCATCACCGCCAACCGTTTCCCTCAGGTCGGGCGGTTGCAGCAGTACCCGAATGTGTTCTACGCCCAAGGCTATTCCGGCCACGGGCTGAATGTGACCCACTGGTGCGCGCGACTGCTGGCCGAGGCGATTCATGCGGGTCACAGTCAGGGTCTGGATGTTTTCAGCCAGGTGCCGCATATGACCTTTCCCGGCGGCAAGGCGCTGCGTTCGCCGCTGCTGGCGTTGGGGATGTTGTGGTATCGACTGCGGGAATTGATGCATTGACCGGCTTTGCGTGGCAGGCTGAACGACGTTTTCCTACGACTTTTGGAGATTTACCGTGCCAACAGCATCTGCAGTGATTGAAATCCCGGTATCGGCCGACACGGTCTGGCGATTGGTAGGCGGCTTCAACAGCCTGCCGGACTGGTTGCCGCTGATCGCCAAGAGCGAACCGGGCGAAGGCGGCCGCTTGCGCCACCTGACCACCGCCGACGGTGGTTCGATCGTCGAGCGTTTGCAGACCTTTGATAACGTGGCGCGCACCTACAGCTACACCATTGAGGGGGCATCGCCATTTCCGGTGACGGCCTACCTGGCGACGTTGCAGGTTGAGGCGTTGAGCGAATCGTCGGCGAAGGTGACATGGTCCGGTGTGTTTACGCCGTCGGCCGGCACTACGGATGCAGCGGTGGAAGAGCTGTTCGCTGGGTTATACAAGGGAGGGGTTGAGGCGCTGCGGCCGAATTTCTGAGCTGATCAGATCTATTACGCACCGCAGGGCCAATGTGGGAGGGGGCTTGCCCCCGATGGCAGTTTTTCAGTTATTGATCAGGTGACTGACACACTGCTATCGGGGGCAAGCCCCCTCCCACATTTGGAACCCAGTCGCCTTAGGCTTCGGGCATCAGTTGCTGGCGACATTCCAGCACTAGCCTCGCACCGCCTTGCTCGCTGGTGCCGACGTCCAACTTGAACCCGTGCAAATTGATAATCGCCGCCACAATCGACAAGCCCAAGCCGAACCCACCTTGCTGGTCGCTCTCATCCACGCGATAAAACCGCTGGAACACCGCTTTGCGTTCCGCCGCCGGTATGCCTGGCCCGGAGTCATGGACTTCGATGCGTGTGCTGCCGCCGTCGTTGACCCCGCGCAAAATCACTTCGCCGCCCGCCGGGGAGAACTTGATCGAGTTGCTCAGCAGGTTGGCCAGGGCTTCAAACAGCAACGCGCGGTCGCCGGTGATCCACGGCAGGGAGTCTGGTACTTGCAGTAAAAGCTGCAACTCGCCTTCTTCGGCCAGGGGCAGGTAGAAGTCGTGCAACTCGCGCAGCAATGGCAGCGGGTCCATCACCAGAAAGCCTGAGCGACGTTGGTGATCTTCCAGTTCCGAGATACGCAACAGCCCGCGAAAACGCGCCATCAGGGTGTCGGTTTCAGCAATGGCGTCGTCCAGTTGCAGCGCATGGGCCGACTCGGCTTCGGCCTGCTGCTTGATGCGGTACAACTGCGCCCGCAGGCGGGTGAGCGGGGTGCGCAGGTCGTGGGCGATGTTGTCGCACACGCCCTTGACCTCGTTCATCAGCTTCTCGATGCGGTCGAGCATGGCGTTGACGATGGCCGCGAGCATGTCGAGCTCGTCACGCCGGTTGGACAGCGGCAAGCGATGGGTGAGGTCGCCGGCGACAATCGCTTCGGCACTGGCCTGGATCCCGCGAATCCGCCGCAGCGGACGTCGGCGCAGTAAATGCCAGCCTGCAGCGCCGGGGATGATCGTCAGTGACAGCGCCCACAGCAAGGCATGCCAGATGATCCGCGTCACACCAAACAACGAGCCATTGGCGCGCACCAGCACCAGCCAGCGGCCGTCGTCGGTGTGGGTGGCCACGGCGTCGCAGCTGTCCTTGGGCAGTTTGGGGTCGTCGGAGTCGACGCAGTTGGACAGGGCGTGGATCTTGCCGTCCAGCGGCAGGTCCGGCGGGATCGCACGGATCGGCCCGCTCAAAGGACGAAATTGCTCGTCGAACAAGCCGTAGGCGTCCACGCCCTTCATGTCGAAGGTCATGCTGGTGGTCAACGCTTCCACCAGCTCTTCGCCGTCAAAGCGCTGGAACAGATGCTGGCGCTGCATCAGCGAATGGCGCGACAGGTCGCTCAGGTAACCGGACACTTCGTAATACAGCACCCCCATGAGGATGCAGCTCCAGGCTACGAACAGCGAGCTGTACAGCGCCAGCAAACGGCTGCTGGAAGAACGCCAGCCTTTAGAGGGGTTCAGCAATGACATAACCCGAACCTCGTACCGTGCGGATCAACGGCGTGAGGCCCGGTGGATCAATTTTCTTGCGCAGGCGACCGATGTGCACGTCGATCAGGTTGGTGCCCGGGTCGAAGTGATAGCCCCAGACTTCCTCGAAGATCATCATCCGCGACAGGATCTGCCCGGTGTTGCGCATCAGGAACTCCAGCAGTTTGTACTCGGTGGGCAACAGGCTCAGAGGCTGATCGGCGCGGCTGGCTTCGCGGCTGATCAGGTTGAGTTCGAGGTCGGCCACGCGCAGGGCAGTTTCGAATTCCTTGACCGTGCTTTTGCGCCGCAGCAGCACTTCGACGCGGGCGGCCATTTCATCGGAGGCGAATGGCTTGGTCAGGTAGTCATCACCGCCGGCGCGCAGGCCGCGCACGCGCTCGTCCACGTCGGAGAGGGCGCTGATCATCAGGATCGGCGTCGACACCCCGATGGTGCGCAAGGTGGTGACGATGGCCAGCCCATCCAGTTCGGGCAGCATGCGGTCGAGGGTGATCAGATCGTAATCACCACTCACGGCGCGGACCAGGCCTTCGCGGCCGTTGTCCACCCAGTCTACGTCCAGTCCATGGCTACTCAGCTCGGCGACGATCTCGCGGGCCGTTACGGCGTCATCCTCGATGGTCAAAATGCGGGTCATAGGATTACCTGGTGAGCGATTCACACTAGAAGTGGGGGCATTTTGCCAAGAAATGGCTGAACGCTTCCTAAATAAAACTTCATGTTGGCAAAACCGATACTTTTTCCAGGGGAATGCATAACGCACGCCTTCCTGCCGCCGCTCTTGCAACTTGCATGGCTTGAGTAAGTTCAACTTATTTAAATTGTTGAAATATATAGGTATTTATTTTTATGCCGCCTGGCATGGTGCCTGCACTGTCCCTTTTGAGACTTGTAACACTATTTTTCCTGCCGGGAGCACAACAACAATGATCACATCCTCATCCACGCTGCAAGCGTCGAGCACGCACTCCGGGGTTTCCTGGGGAGCGATCTTTGCCGGGGCCGCTGCGGCGGCTGCACTGTCGTTGATCCTGGTACTGCTGGGTTTCGGCCTGGGTTTTTCGGCGGTGTCGCCGTGGGCCGATAGCGGTATCAGCGCCAAGGGGCTTGGCATTTCCACTATTGTCTGGCTGGCGTTTACCCAGATCGTCGCATCCGGGTTGGGCGGTTATATCGCCGGACGCTTGCGGGTGAAGTGGTCCGGAATGCATGGCGACGAGGTGTACTTTCGTGACACGGCCCATGGCTTCCTGGCCTGGGCGGTCGCGACGTTGATTACCGCAGTGCTGGTGGTCGGCTCGGTCAGCAGTGTCGTGAGCGGTGGTGTGAAAGCCGGCGCCAGTGTCGCAGCGGGCGCCGCCAGCGGAATCACCCAAGCAGCGGGCAGTGCGGCCAAAGGCGTCAACGGCGGCGACTTCGACTATTACGTCGACAGCCTCTTCCGTGACGACCGCCCGGTTGCCGTCAGCGATGACGCGGCCCACGGCGTGGTAGCGCGCATCTTCACTCGCACCCTGAGCAACGATGGCCAACTGGCCGCTGAAGACCGTGCCTACCTGGCGCAGTTGATCAGCCAGCGCACCAACCTCAGCCAGGCCGAGGCCGAAGCGCGCATCGACAAGGTCTATGGCGATGCCCGTAAAGCTGTCGAAGACGCCAAGCTCAAAGCCAGGCAGGCCGCTGACACGGCCGCCAAAGTGGCTGCCTACACGTCGCTGTGGACGTTTGTTGCCCTGTTGATCGGTGCGTTCTTTGCCAGCTTCGCTGCGACCTTTGGTGGTCGTCGTCGCGATGCGGTGGTGTACGTCGAAACCGAAAACTACGTTCGTTAATTCAAGGAGAACACCATGCGCTCATTACTTCTGTGGTTCCTCGGCGTGCCAATTCCGGTGATCATCCTGATCGCAATTTTCATGCACTGATGCCGGTCCAGTGTGGGAGGGGGCAAGCCCCCTCCCACATTTGGTCTGCAGTGTCAGGAAGTCAGTCGTCGAACCCGACCTGCTCGTGAATCTCATCCACCTTTAATTCCAACCGATACGCCACCGCGATGAACAACGCCTGACACAGGCACAAGGTGGCGCTCAGCGAGCGGAAAGCAAACGACGAACCTTCATTCACCAACAACACCGCGTTCGCCCGCTTGGCCAGGGGCGACAGGTTGCTGTCGGTGATGATCAGGGTCTTGGCCTGATGGTGCTGGGCGATGCGCAGGCAGTGTTGGGTCTCCTTGCCGTACGGCGTGAAGCTGATGGCGATCACCAGGTCATTGGCGCGTACGCTGCGCATCTGCTCGCGGTAGCTGCCGCCCAGGCCGGAAATCAAATGGATGCGCTTGTTGGTGTGCTGCAGGTTGTAAACCAGGTAGTCGGCCACCGCGAACGAACGGCGCACACCCACCACGTAGATATTGTCGGCGTTGACCACCAGGTCCACGGCCTTGTCGAACGCAACGTCATCCAGTTCCAGCCCCAGACGCTCGATGCCCGATAGCGTGGCGTTCACGCATTCGCGCGCCAGGTCGCCGCCGCTGGCCTTCTGCGACTTGTTGGCAATCATGCTGCGAATGCGCTGCTGGTAGTTCTGTACCGGCGTGGTCTTGTGGGTGTAGGCCTCGCGAAACAGCGCCTGCATCTCACTGAAACCACTGAAGCCGAAACGCTGGGAGAACCGCACGATGGCCGACGGATGCACTTCGCATTCACGGGCGATGTCGCTGATGCGGTCGACCATGATCCGGTCGCTCTGCTGGCTCATGTAGCTGGCGATGCGCTTGAGCTGGCGCGGCAGGCTTTCGTATTCGTCGGTGATCAGCTGCAACAGGCGTTCGGCATTGACCGGAGTGCTGGCGAGTGGGGCTTCCAGGGTGGTCTCGGGATCGGTGCGGGACATGGGCAATCCTTCTGGCGTGTTCGTCTGATGCGCTGATGGGTGGCGCAAGTCTACAGGGTAGGCGCAAAAAAATACCCCGGCATCACGGCGCCCGTGGGCTGCTGAAACGATGCACGCGGGCTGGGGTGCCATTATGCTGGCTTATTGGAAAAAATATTCCACTAAAAATAATTCTGGAATAAATATTGATTGCGGCCGCCGGACGTTCTAGTCTGCTCTCACCAAGAGCGTGTGCCGTCACCACGGCGGCACCACGCAGGCTGATAAAAATAACAGGAGCCAGCATGGGCCAGACTCGTTTTGCCAGTGGGCGTCAATTGGATCTGATTTGCCTCGGGCGCCTGGGCGTCGACCTCTACGCACAGCAAGTAGGTGCGCGGCTTGAGGACGTGTCCAGCTTCGCCAAGTACCTCGGCGGTTCCTCCGCCAACATCGCCTTCGGCACTGCCCGACTGGGCCTCAAGTCGGCGATGCTGAGCCGCGTGGGGGACGACCATATGGGTCGCTTCCTGGTGGAATCCCTGGCCCGCGAAGGCTGTGATGTCAGCGGCATCAAGGTCGACCCGGAACGGCTCACCGCCCTGGTGCTGCTGGGCCTCAAGGACCGCGAAACCTTCCCGTTGGTGTTCTACCGCGAAAACTGCGCCGACATGGCCCTGCGCGCCGAAGACATCAGCGAAGCCTTTATTGCCTCCAGCAAGGCGCTGCTGATCACCGGCACGCATTTCTCCACCGATGGCGTGTACAAGGCCAGCATCCAGGCGCTGGACTATGCGGCCAAGCACAACGTCAAGCGCGTGCTGGATATCGACTACCGGCCCGTGCTGTGGGGCCTGGCGGGCAAGGCGGATGGCGAGACGCGCTTTGTCGCCGACCAGAATGTCAGCCAGCATGTGCAGAAAATCCTGCCGCGTTTCGACCTGATCGTCGGCACCGAGGAAGAATTCCTGATCGCCGGTGGCAGTGAAGACCTGCTCACCGCACTGCGCACCGTGCGCGAACTCACGCCCGCCACCTTGGTAGTCAAGCTCGGCCCGCAGGGTTGCACGGTGATTCACGGTGCGATTCCTGCGCGCCTGGAAGACGGCGCGATCTACCCCGGCGTGCGCGTCGAAGTGCTCAATGTGCTGGGCGCCGGCGATGCGTTTATGTCGGGCTTTCTCAGCGGCTGGATCAACGACGCCAGCGATGAACGTTGCAGCCAACTGGCCAATGCCTGTGGCGGCCTGGTGGTCTCGCGCCACGCCTGCGCCCCGGCGATGCCGACGCCGGCCGAGTTGGATTACCTGTTCAACAGCCCAGTGCCGATCACGCGGCCGGACCAGGACGTGACCCTGCAACGCCTGCACCGCGTCAGCGTGCCGCGCAAGCAATGGAAGCAATTGTTCATTTTTGCCTTCGACCACCGCTGGCAATTGGTCGACCTGGCGCAGCGCGGCGGCCAGGATCCGGCGCGTATCAGCGACATCAAGCAACTGTTTATCCAGGCCATCGAACGGGTGGAAAAAAAGCTCGCCGAGCAGGGCGTTGCCGCCGATGTGGGCCTGTTGGCCGACCAGCGCTTCGGCCAGGACGCGCTCAACGCCGCCAGCGGTCGCGGCTGGTGGATCGCGCGCCCGGTGGAAGTGCAGAACTCGCGGCCCCTGGCTTTCGAACATGGGCGTTCGATTGGCAGCAACCTGATCGCCTGGCCCCAGGAACAGATCATCAAGTGCCTGGTGCAATTCCACCCGGATGACGAACCCTTGTTGCGCCTGGAACAGGAAGCCCAACTCAAGGCCGTGTATGACGCGTCCCTGGTCAGCGGCCATGAACTGCTGCTGGAAGTCATCCCGCCCAAGGATCACCCGTCCACCTACCCGGACGCGCTCTATCGCAGCCTCAAGCGCCTGTACAACCTGGGCATCTACCCGGCGTGGTGGAAGATCGAAGCGCAGTCGGCCGAGGACTGGAAAAAGCTCGATGCGCTGATCCAGGAGCGCGACCCGTACTGCCGTGGCGTGGTGTTGCTGGGCCTGAATGCCTCGGCACAGTTTCTCGCAGACGGATTCCAGCAAGCACGCCTGAGCACCACCTGCCGTGGGTTTGCCGTGGGCCGCACGATTTTCCAGGAGCCGAGCAAGGCGTGGATGGCGGGGGAGATTGATGATGAAACCCTGATCCAGCAGGTACAGGCGACGTTCGAGCAACTGATCAATGCCTGGCGCAGTGCCCGAACCTGAACCCAGTTCTAATTTGAAAGGCAATCCAATGTGGGAGGGGCAAGCCCCTTCCCACATAAAGCAGATCTCAGTGATACCTGAAAATAATAAAGGTGCAGCCATGCCCGCAATCCGAATTGGCATCAACCCGATCTCCTGGAGCAACGACGACCTGCCAGCCCTGGGCGGCGAAACGCCGCTGAGCACCGCCTTGAGCGAGGGCAAGGAAATCGGCTACGAAGGTTTTGAACTCAACGGTAAATTCCCCAAGGACGCCAAGGGCGTCGGCGATGTACTGCGCCCTTATGACCTGGCGCTGGTCTCCGGCTGGTATTCCAGCCGCCTGGCCCGCCGCTCGGTGGCCGAAGAAATCGAAGCCATCACCGCTCACGTCGAATTACTGAAACAGAATGGCGCCAACGTGCTGGTTTACGGTGAGGTGGCCGATTCGATCCAGGGCTCGCGCATTCGCCTGATCGAACGCCCGCGTTTCCATAGCGAGCAGGCCTGGCAGGCGTACGCCGACAAGCTCACCGAGTTGGCGCGCTTCACCCTGTCCCAAGGCGTACGTCTTGCCTATCACCATCATATGGGCGCCTACGTCGAATCCCCGGAAGACATCGACCAGTTGATGAAAAGAACCGGCCCGGAAGTCGGTCTGCTGTTTGATTCGGGTCACTGCTATATGGGCGGCGGCGAACCGCTGGAGGTGCTGCGCAAGCACATCGACCGCGTCTGCCACGTGCATTTCAAGGACGTGCGCAAACCGGTAGTGCAACTGGCGCGCAACCAGATGTGGAGCTTCCCGGACTGCATCGTCAACGGCACGTTTACCGTGCCCGGCGATGGCGATATCGACTTTGCCGAGTTGCTCGATGTGCTGCTCGCGGCGAAATACGAGGGTTGGCTGGTGGTGGAAGCCGAGCAGGATCCGGCGGTGGCGCCCAGCTATATCTACGCGAAAAAGGGTTATGACACCCTGCGCGCTCTGCTCACAGAGAGGACCCAGTGATGAGCCTGTTGGTCAAAAGCAGCAAACGCGGGCAAACCATGGTTGCCCTGGAAGAGGGCCGGCTGGAATACGTCGGGTTCAAAGCCTACCGCCTGAGCCTGGGCGAAACCCTGCCGGTCAGCGCTGGCGAAAAAGAGCTGTGCCTGGTGCTGCTCAGCGGTCGGGTGAACATCGAAGGCGAGGGCTTCAACTGGCAGAACCTCGGCGATCGCCAGTCGGTGTTCGAGGACAAGTCCCCGTTCGCCGCCTACCTGCCGCCGGGCGCCGACGCCCAGGTGACCGCCTTGAGCGACGTGCAGATTGCCGTCTGCGCCGCCCCCGGTGCCGGCGGTTACGAACCACGCCTGATCCGCCCCGAAGACTGCAAGCGCAGCGTACGTGGCAAAGGTGCCAACACGCGCTATGTGTGCGACATCCTGCCCGACACTTCGCCGGCCCATTCGCTGCTGGTGGTGGAAGTGCGCACGCCGTCGGGGCATTCGTCGAGTTACCCGCCGCACAAGCACGACACCGACGACCTGCCGCACCAGAGCTTCCTGGAAGAAACCTACTACCACCAGATCAACCCGCCCCAGGGTTTTGTGTTCCAGCGGGTCTATACCGACGACCGCAGCATTGACCAGGCCATGGCCGTGGAAAACAGCGACCTGGTGGTGGTGCCCAAGGGTTACCACCCGGTCAGCGTGCCGTACGGCTACGAATCTTATTACCTGAACGTGATGGCGGGGCCCAAGCGCGCCTGGCATTTCCACAACGACCCGCAGCACAGTTGGCTGCTGGACCTTTAAGCGGTTTTGGACGGAGAACAACAATGAAGTCGCCTCTACGCTTTGCCCTGAACCGCATGGTCGCACCCAACCTGTCCCTGCCGGATTTCATCCAGTTGGCGGCCGCGCTCAAGTGCGATGCCATCGAAATTCGCAATGACCTGAAAAACCGTGAAATCGAGTACGGCACCCCGGCCAGCCGCGTGCGTGAGTTGTGCGCGGTGCAGGGCATTACCGTGCTGTCGATCAACGCGCTGTACCCCTTTGATGTGTGGAACGACGAGCGCCGCGCCCAGGCGATCAAACTCGCCACCTACGCCCGTGAATGCGGCGCCCAAGGGCTGGTGATGTGCCCGCTCAATGAGCCCGGCGACACGCGCAACGATGCCCAGCGCGCCGCCGGTTTGCGCACCGCGTTGAGCGAGTTGGCGCCGATCCTGCGCGAGTACGGGATTCTCGGTTTCGTCGAACCCCTGGGCTTCGAAGAATCCGCCCTGCGCCGCAAGCGTGTGGCGGTGGATGCGATCAAGTCCATCGGCGGCCTGGATGTGTTCCGTGTGGTGCATGACACCTTCCACCATCACCTGGCCAATGAGCACGAGTTCTTCCCGGAGCTGACCGGCCTGGTGCATATCTCCGGCGTGGAAGATGCCGACGCGCCGCTCAACTCGATTCGCGACGGCCACCGTGTGCTGGTGGGTGAGGGCGACATCCTCGGCAATGCCGCGCAGATCGACACCTTGCTCAGCACCGGTTACAGCGGCTACCTGTCGTTCGAGCCGTTTGCGACCAGCGTGCATGAGTTGGCGGATATCCAGCAGGCGTTGGGGGCAAGCATTGCCCACCTGCAAAATCGTTAAGGGGCGCGACATGACCACCACCCGACTGACCATGGCCCAGGCCCTGGTGAAGTTCCTGGATAACCAATACATCGAAGTCGATGGCGTGCAGAGCAAATTTGTCGCCGGCGTGTTCACCATTTTCGGTCACGGCAATGTGCTGGGCCTGGGCCAGGCGCTGGAGCAGGACAGCGGCGACCTGGTGGTGCATCAGGGCCGCAACGAGCAGGGCATGGCCCACGCCGCCATCGGGTTTGCCAAGCAGCATCTGCGCCGCAAGATCTATGCGTGCACCGCCTCCGTCGGGCCCGGCGCCGCCAATATGTTGACCGCTGCGGCGACCGCCACGGCCAACCGTATTCCGTTGCTGCTGCTGCCCGGCGACGTGTACGCCAGCCGTCAGCCGGACCCGGTGCTGCAACAGATCGAGCAGTTCCATGACCTGAGCATCAGCACCAACGATGCATTCCGTTCGGTGAGCAAATACTGGGACCGTATCAACCGTCCCGAGCAACTGATGACCGCTGCGATCCATGCGATGCGCGTGCTCACCGACCCTGCGGAAACCGGCGCCGTGACCCTGGCGCTGCCTCAGGACGTGCAGGCCGAAGCCTGGGACTATCCCGATTATTTCCTGCAAAAACGTGTGCACCGACTCGACCGTCGTCCGGCCACTGCCGCGATGATCGGCGATGCATTGGCCGCTTTCCGGGACAAGCGCAAACCGTTGATCATCTGCGGCGGCGGCGTGAAGTACTCCGGCGCGAATGCGGCGTTGCAGGCGTTTGCCGAGCGTTTTGATATTCCGTTCGCGGAAACCCAGGCGGGCAAGAGCGCGGTGGTCTCCAGCCATCCGCTGAATGTCGGCGGCATCGGCGAAACCGGCTGCCTGGCGGCCAACCTGCTGGCGCCCGAGGCGGACCTGATCATTGGTATCGGCACCCGTTACACCGACTTCACCACCTCGTCGAAATCGCTGTTCAAGCATGGCGAGGTGAGGTTCCTCAACCTCAATATCAGCCCCGCCGACGCCTTGAAGCTGGACGGCGTGCAGGTGTTGGCCGATGCCAAGCTGGCCCTGGAAGCGCTGGCCGATGCCCTCGGCGATTACCGCTCTGGCTGGGGCGGGCAGGTTGCCGAGGCCAAGGCGCAGTTGGACGCCGAAGTGGACCGTGTGCACCAGGTGGAATACGAAGGTGACGGCTTCGTCCCCGAGGTCGACGACCACCTGGACCGCGCCGTACTGCGTGAATTTATCGAGTTGACCGGCTCTTGCCTGACCCAAAGCCGGGTGCTTGGCGTGCTCAACGAAACCCTGGCCGACGACGCGATCATCGTTGCCGCCGCCGGCAGCCTGCCGGGCGATTTGCAACGCGCCTGGCGCAGCAAGGGCGTGAATACCTACCACGTCGAATACGGCTACTCGTGCATGGGCTACGAGATCAACGCGGCCCTCGGCGTGAAGCTGGCCGAGCCGACCAAAGAGGTCTACGCGCTGGTCGGCGATGGCTCCTACATGATGCTGCATTCGGAGCTGGCCACCTCGATCCAGGAGCGGCGCAAGATCAACGTGGTGCTGCTGGACAACATGGCCTTCGGTTGCATCAACAACTTGCAGATCGGCAATGGCATGGACAGTTTCGGCACCGAGTTCCGCTACCGCAACCCCGAGAGCGGCAAGCTCGACGGCGGGTTGGTGCCGGTGGATTTCGCCATGAGTGCGGCGGCCTATGGCTGCAAGACCTACAAGGTCAGCACCGTGGAACAGCTTGAAGCGGCCCTGGCTGATGCGCGTACGCAAACCGTGTCGACCCTGATCGACATCAAAGTGCTGCCCAAGACCATGATCCACGGCTATCTGTCGTGGTGGCGGGTGGGGGTGGCGCAGGTGTCCACCAGCGAACGCACGAATGCCGCAGCGAAAAAACTCAATGAACACCTGGCGAAGGCCCGGCAGTACTAATAACAAGAGGAGTGTTTGTATGTCGTTGAAGCTTGGAGTGATCGGTACCGGTGCCATCGGCCGTGACCATATTCGTCGTTGCAGCCAGACCCTGCTTAACAGCCAGGTGGTGGCGGTCACCGATATCAACCTTGAGCAAGCCGCCAAGGTGGTTGCCGATTTGAAGCTGGACGCCGAGGTGTATCCGGACGGCCATGCGCTGATCAACTCGCCGCAGGTCGAGGCCGTTCTCGTGACTTCCTGGGGCCCGAGCCACGAAGAATTCGTGCTCGCCGCCATTGCCGCCGGCAAGCCGGTGTTCTGTGAAAAGCCCCTGGCGGTGACTGCCGAAGGCTGCCGCAAGATCGTCGAGGCCGAAGTGGCCCACGGCAAGCGCCTGGTGCAAGTGGGTTTCATGCGCCCTTACGACGAAGGCTATCGCGCCCTCAAGGCAGTGATCGACAGCGGCCAGATCGGCGAGCCGTTGATGCTGCACTGCGCGCACCGCAACCCGACGGTGGGCGAGAACTACAAGACCGACATGGCGATCACCGACACGCTGATCCACGAGCTGGACGTGCTGCGCTGGTTGCTCAATGACGACTACGTTTCCGTGCAAGTGGTGTTCCCGCGCAAAACCAGCAAGGCGCTGGCCCACCTGCGTGACCCGCAGATCGTGCTGCTGGAAACCGCCAAGGGCACGCGCATCGACGTGGAAGTGTTTGTGAACTGCCAGTACGGCTATGACATCCAGTGCGAAGTGGTCGGGGAGACCGGCATCGCCAAACTGCCGGAGCCTTCACAAGTGCAGATGCGCAGCGGCGCCAAGCTGTCGAACGCGATTCTGATGGACTGGAAGGACCGGTTTATCGGCGCCTATGACGTTGAGTTGCAGGCCTTTATCGACAGCGTGCGCGCCGGGCAAGTCGGCGGGCCGTCGGCGTGGGATGGGTTTGCAGCGGCAGTGGCGGCAGATGCGTGCATCCAGGCGCAGAGCAGCGAGCAGATCGTCAAGGTGAGCTTGCCGGATCGTCCGCACTTCTACGGCTGACACTCGGTCGAGGTTGGAGGGGGCATGGGTATCTACGCAATTCTCAAAGGCTTACACATAACACTGTGGTGAGCGGGGCAAGCCCGCTCACCACAACAGCCCATTGCCATAGATTCAACATCCACTCGAAGTTGTGTAGATACCTATGCTCATCGGGGGCTTGCCCCCCTCCCACATTTGATTGGGTTTGCACTTTAAAGAAGGAGTGAATCATGCGAATCGGACTAGTCGGCTACGGCCATGGAGGGCGCTTTTTTCATGCGCCGCTGATTGCCACATTGGCCGGCGCCACGTTCGTTGGCGTCGTCACCCGTTCTCCTGAGCGGCGCCTACAGTTGAATACCGACCACCCAGGCGTCCAGGCTTTCAACTCCATCGGCCAGATTGTCGAAGCCGGTGTCGACGCGCTGGTCATCTCCACCACCCTCAAAGGCCGCCCGGCCCTGGTGCTGGAGGCCATTGAACACGGTGTCGCGGTGGTCAGCGACAAGCCCTTTGCCGCCAACGCCGAACAGGCCCAGGCGCTGATCACGGCCGCCGAGCGCCATGAGGTGCTGCTGAGCGTTTACCAGAACCGCCGCTGGGACTCGGACTACCTGACCTTGCGCAAACTGATCGACGCCGGCGCCCTGGGCACCATCACCCGTTTCGAATCCCGCGTGGAACGCTACAGCCCCCAAGCGGTGGGCAATGCCAGTGGCGGCGGTTGGCTGCGTGACTTGGGCAGCCATTTGGTGGACCAGGCACTGCAACTGTTCGGCCCGGTGGAGCGGGTGTTTGCGCAATTGCACTACACCGTCGAACACCCCAGTGTCGACCACGGTTTTTTTGTCTCCCTGACCCACGCCAACGGGGTGATTTCCCACCTCTGGGGCAACGCCCTGCAAAACAGCCAGGCCCCGCGTTTTCGCGTCAGTGGCAGTTTGGGTTGTTACACGGTGGACGGCCTCGATGGCCAGGAAGAAGCGCTGATGGCCGGCAAATCGCCGAAAACCGAAGGCGAGCACTGGGGCGCCGAGGAGCACCGACGCTGGGGTTGGTTCGAGCAAGGGGATGAGCGTGAACGGGTGCCATCGGAAAAGGGCTGCTGGACGCAGTTCTATCGTCAATTGCAAGCCGCCGTGCAAGGGCAGGGACCTTTACCGGTAGACGCCTATGAGGCGCTGGAAACCACCCGTATATTGGACGCCGCACGCCTGAGCGCCGAGCGCCAGCAGGTGGTTTCAACAAAAATAGAATAAAATTCTAAAACAGGTTGATATGGAAATTATTTTCCAATAAAGTCTTTTCCAGGTTGCATAAAGTACGTCTTGGGCTCGACCCCGGCGACTCAACAAAAACAAGATCAAAAACAACCAGGTACCGTCAGATGAAAATCTTCAACGCTGTACTGCGAGTTTTACGCCCTGCTCACACGCCACGCGGTCTGCCCCGCGCCCGGCCGTTCTACTTCTCCTTCCTTAATGTGCTGTGCGTCGAAAACAAAGGCGCGCTGGTCTGCTGCATTCCTGGCGCACCGGTCGTACGACTGCCCGCCGAGCTCTGATAAACGCAACGTCCAAAAAACCAACAAGAAAGTGGAGACAGACCGTTCATGAAGACCCCGATCCGTTTTACCGCGCTGGCCCTGTCCATGCTGCTCGCCAGCGGTGTTGCCTCGGCTGCTGATCTGAAGATAGGCGTGAGCATGTCCGCCTTCGATGACACCTTCCTCACCTACCTGCGCGAAGACATGGACAAGCAAGCCAAGTCCTACCCTAAAGGTGACGGCGTGCAGCTGCAGTTCGAAGACGCCCGCGCCGACGTGGTGAAGCAACTGAGCCAGGTCGAGAACTTTATCAGCCAGAAGGTCGACGCCATTATCGTCAACCCGGTGGACACTGCCTCTACGGCGAACATCATCAAGGCCGCTACCGCCGCAAAAATTCCGCTGGTGTTCGTCAACCGCCGCCCCGACAGCCCAACGTTGGCGCCAGGCGTCGCGGCAGTGGTGTCCGATGACGTCGAGGCCGGCAAACTGCAAATGCAATACATCGCCGAAAAACTCGGCGGCAAGGGCAACGTCGTGATCCTGTTGGGTGACCTGGCGAACAACTCCACCACCAACCGCACCAAGGGCGTGAAGGAAGTCCTGACCAAGTATCCAGGCATCAAGATCGAGCAGGAACAGACTGGCATCTGGTTGCGTGACAGGGGCATGACCCTGGTCAACGACTGGTTGACTCAAGGCCGCGATTTCGACGCGGTGCTGGCCAACAACGATGAAATGGCGATTGGCGCGTCCATGGCGCTGAAATCGGCAGGCAAGAAAGGCGTGCTGATCGCGGATGTCGACGGCACGCCGGACGGCCTCAACGCGATCACCAAGGGCGACATGACCGTGTCGGCCTTCCAGGATGCCAAGGGCCAGGCGGACAAATCGGTGGAGACGGCGCGCAAGATGGCCAAGAACGAACCCATCGAGCAGAACGTGGTGATCCCGTTCCAGTTGATCACCCCGGACAACGTCAAAGACTTCAAGTAGCCCTGACATAACAACAATAAACCGGCAGGGCGGTCGTGCCCGCCCTGCTGATGGAGTACCTCCCTATGCTCGCTCAAGCCGCTGTCTCGCAGCCCCCCGGTCTCCAGCCGCTGGCGCTGGAAGAACCCTACCTGCTGGAAATCGTCAACA
The DNA here is from genome assembly GCF_003290225.1 of Pseudomonas sp. LG1E9. Classification (NCBI taxonomy): domain Bacteria; kingdom Pseudomonadati; phylum Pseudomonadota; class Gammaproteobacteria; order Pseudomonadales; family Pseudomonadaceae; genus Pseudomonas; species Pseudomonas sp. LG1E9. The sequence goes on from NZ_CP029983.1 coordinate 3,324,260, forward strand.
TCAGCAAAGGCTTTCCCGGCGTCGTGGCCCTGGCCGACGTGCAACTGCGTGTACGCCCTGGCACCGTACTGGCGCTGATGGGCGAGAACGGTGCAGGTAAGTCGACCTTGATGAAAATCATCGCCGGCATCTATCAGCCAGACGCCGGTGAAATCCGCCTGCGCGGCAAGCCCATCGTATTTGAAACGCCCCTGGCGGCCCAGAAGGCCGGGATCGCGATGATCCATCAGGAACTCAACCTGATGCCGCACATGAGCATCGCCGAGAACATCTGGATCGGCCGCGAGCAGCTCAACAGCCTGCACATGGTCAACCACCGCGAAATGCACCGCTGCACCGCCGAGTTGCTGGCGCGCCTGCGCATCAACCTCGACCCGGAAGAACACGTCGGCAACCTGAGCATCGCCGAGCGGCAGATGGTCGAGATTGCCAAGGCGGTGTCCTACGACTCCGACATCCTGATCATGGACGAACCGACGTCGGCCATTACCGAGAAGGAAGTGGCCCACCTGTTTTCGATCATTGCCGACCTCAAGTCACAGGGCAAAGGCATCGTCTATATCACCCATAAAATGAACGAAGTGTTTGCGATCGCCGATGAAGTGGCGGTGTTCCGTGACGGCCATTACATCGGCCTGCAACGTGCCGACAGCATGAACAGCGACAGCCTGATCTCGATGATGGTCGGGCGTGAACTGAGCCAGTTGTTCCCGGTACGCGAAACGCCTATCGGCGAGCTGCTGATGTCGGTGCGCGACCTGACCCTGGACGGCGTGTTCAAGGACGTCTCCTTCGATCTGCATGCCGGCGAGATCCTCGGTATTGCCGGGCTGATGGGCTCTGGCCGCACCAACGTGGCGGAAACCATCTTTGGCATCACCCCCAGCAGCAGCGGCCAGATCACCCTGGACGGCGCGCCGGTACGCATTACCGACCCGCACATGGCCATCGAGAAAGGCTTCGCGCTGCTGACCGAGGACCGCAAGCTCAGTGGGCTGTTCCCGTGCCTCTCGGTGCTGGAAAACATGGAGATGGCCGTGCTGCCGCATTATTCGGGCAACGGTTTTATCCAGCAGAAAGCCCTGCGCGCCTTGTGTGAGGAGATGTGCAAGAAGCTGCGGGTGAAGACCCCGTCGCTTGAGCAGTGCATCGACACCTTGTCCGGCGGCAACCAGCAGAAAGCCTTGCTCGCCCGTTGGCTGATGACCAATCCACGCTTACTGATCCTGGATGAGCCGACTCGCGGTATCGACGTCGGCGCCAAGGCCGAGATCTATCGCTTGATCTCGTTCCTGGCCAGCGAAGGCATGGCGGTGATCATGATTTCCTCGGAGCTGCCTGAAGTGCTGGGCATGAGCGACCGGGTGATGGTGATGCACGAAGGTGAACTGATGGGCACCCTGGACCGTGCGGATGCGACCCAGGAAAAAGTCATGCAGTTGGCCTCCGGTATGTCCGTGGTCCACTGAAGAATTGCACAGAATAAGAAGGTGATTGGCTATGAACGCAATAACAGACAACAAGCCTGCCACGGCACCGGTCAAGCACCGGCGTCGACTGCCCACCGAGCTGAGCATCTTCCTGGTGCTGATCGGCATCGGCCTGGTGTTTGAGTTGTTCGGCTGGATCGTGCGGGACCAGAGTTTTTTGATGAACTCCCAGCGCCTGGTGCTGATGATCCTGCAGGTGTCGATCATCGGCCTGCTGGCCATTGGTGTGACCCAGGTAATCATTACCACGGGGATTGATTTGTCGTCCGGGTCGGTTTTGGCGCTGTCGGCGATGATCGCCGCCAGTTTGGCGCAGACCTCCGACTTTTCCCGAGCCGTGTTCCCAAGCCTGACCGATTTGCCGGTGTGGATCCCGGTAGCGATGGGGCTGGGTGTGGGACTGCTGGCGGGGGCGATCAACGGCAGCATCATTGCTGTCACCGGGATCCCGCCGTTTATCGCCACACTGGGCATGATGGTGTCGGCCCGTGGCCTGGCGCGTTACTACACTGAAGGCCAGCCGGTGAGCATGCTTTCGGACTCGTACACGGCCATCGGTCATGGCGCGATGCCGGTGATCATCTTCCTGGTGGTGGCGGTGATCTTCCATATCGCCCTGCGCTACACCAAGTACGGCAAGTACACCTACGCCATCGGCGGCAACATGCAGGCGGCGCGGACCTCGGGGATCAACGTCAAGCGCCACCTGATCATCGTCTACAGCATCGCGGGCCTGCTGGCTGGCCTGGCCGGTGTGGTGGCCTCGGCACGCGCTGCCACCGGGCAGGCGGGCATGGGCATGTCCTATGAGCTGGACGCGATTGCTGCGGCGGTCATCGGCGGCACCAGCCTGGCGGGCGGGGTAGGGCGCATCACCGGCACGGTGATCGGCGCGCTGATCCTCGGGGTGATGGCCAGCGGGTTTACGTTTGTGGGTGTGGATGCGTATATCCAGGACATCATCAAGGGCTTGATCATTGTAGTGGCGGTGGTCATCGACCAATACCGCAACAAGCGCAAACTCAAGCGCTGACGCAGTACAAAATGTGGGAGGGGGCTTGCCCCCCGATAGCGGAGTGTCAGCCAGCAGATTTATTTACTGACCCACCGCTATCGGGAGCAAGCCCCTACCACATTTGAAAATCACCAGGCAGATCTAACCGTTTGTCTTCTATATAGCTCCACTAACTTGAATTTCTTGCTATAAACGCACTCCGATAACCGTTCGCCAAGCCCGTTCTGGTGCCTTTTGGGGTTGTATCGGTAAAAATGCCTGTCTTTTCAGTTGCTGCGCCCTCAAGTCGGCCTTAGACTGCCGCCCCTCGTAAATTGAGTGCCGGGTGGCGCTTGGAATGGATGGCGCCCTTCCGAGACCTGCAGAGGTCGGCCGGAACGCTCCCTTATTCGCCTTAATGCACGTATTTTTTATAGAGAAATCAATGACAAAGGAAAAGTTGCTGGCCATGCCGGCGGATGACTACATGAATGCCGAACAGCACGCTTTTTTTGAGCAGTTGCTGCAAGACATGAAAGTGGAGCACCACGAGCGCATTGAACAGAACCGTATCGCCATTGAAAGCCTGGACACCCCGGCTGACCCGGCCGACGCTGCTTCCGTGGAAGAAGAGCGCACCTGGTTGGTAAACGCCATCGACCGCGACCAGCGCATGCTGCCGCAACTTGAGCGTGCACTGGAACGCATCAAGGAAGATTCCTTTGGCTGGTGCGATGACAGCGGCGAGCCTATCGGCCTCAAGCGCCTGCTGATCAGCCCGACCACCAAGTACTGCATCGAAGCGCAAGAGCGCCACGAGCAGATCGACAAGCACCAGCGTCAAGCCTGATGCGGTGAAGCTGGGGGCCGTGTAGGCGGCTCCCCAGAGAAAAACCCGTTACACCCCGTCTATTGATCTGCTGCAAGCCACCCCACTAAAGGCCCATGGATAATGGCCCGATAGTGGCGTTTAATGCAGGCACAATAACGACAAGCAGCGGGGTAACGAAGATGGCTGGAGACGGAACTCTGATGGGCGCAGCAGTGCCACCCGATGCGGTGGTGCGCGGGTTGCCCGGCTGGTTGATGCCGCTCTTGCAGAGCACCGCCCTGGTGCTGGTCCTGCTGGGCCTTGCGTTGGCCAGCCTGCCGCTGTATCTCTGCCTACCATTGACCTTGCTGGTCATCTGGTTGCCCCGCCTCAAAAGTCCCAAGCCTGTGATTGCGCGGTCTGATGCCGCCGATGCGATGGGCGAGCTGACCCGCGATCTGTCCTATACCACCAGCCATAACGCACTGTCCGCCGCCGGCGTGGCCTATTCGGTCAAGCAACTGGCTGCGCGTGTGCAGTCGCAATTGAGCGCGGCCAAGCAGATTGTCAACAATGCCGAAGTGATGATCGGCACCGAGAAGATCACCTCCCAACTCAGCCGTGAGGCCTTGGCGGCCGCCAGCCAGGCCCATCAGCGCAGCACTGAAGGTCGTGAAGTGCTGGCCCAGTCGATCATCCGCATGCACCAGCTCAGCCAGCGCGCCAACGCCAGCCGCGAGCTGATCGAAGCCTTGAGTCAGCGCAGCGAAGAAATCCAGCGCGTCACCCTGGTGATCCAGTCCATCGCCAGCCAGACCAACTTGCTGGCGCTTAACGCCGCGATTGAAGCGGCGCGGGCCGGTGAGCATGGGCGCGGGTTTGCCGTGGTGGCGGACGAAGTGCGCGGGCTGGCCGGTCGTACCGCCACGGCCACCGATGAAGTCGGGGTGATGGTGGCGGACATCCAACAACGCACGGCTCAGGTGGTGGAGCAGATTCGCCAGTTGTCGGCGGATCTGCACACCGGCGTCGAGCAAGTGGAGCAAGCCGGCGAGCAACTGCACAGCATCGCCAGCCTGGCGGCGGATGTGGAAGGGCAAGTCAGTGAGATCGCCCAGGGTACCGACACCAACCGCGCCCAACTCGATAGCTTGTTCCACGCCGTTGAGCAGATGCGCAGCGACCTGGACGTGAGTGACCAGCAAACCCGCCAACTGGCCGACGCCGCCGTGCAAATGGAGGGGCAGGCAGAAACCATCAGCGAACGCCTGGCGGAGGTCGGGCTGGATGACTATCACCAGCGTGTCTACGACCTGGCGCGCGAAGGGGCCAGCCGCATTGCCGCGCAGTTCGAGGCAGACGTGCAGCAAAGCCGCATCAGCCTGGACGACTTGTTCGACCGCAGCTACACGCCAATCCCCAAAACCAGCCCGAGCAAGTATCACACGCGCTTCGACGGTTACACCGACCAGGTGTTGCCGGCGATTCAGGAGGCGCTGCTGCCGCGTCACGAAGGGCTGGTGTTTGCGATTGCCTGCACGCCCCAAGGCTATGTGCCGACCCACAACAAGGCGTTTTCCCAGGCGCTGACCGGAGATGCCCAGGTGGATGCGGTGCAGAATCGCACCAAGCGCAAGTTCGAGGACCGCACTGGGATTCGTTGTGGCAGCCATCAGCAAGCGGTGCTGTTACAGACCTATACCCGTGATACCGGCGAGCTGATGCATGACCTGTCGGTGCCGATCATGGTTCTGGGGCGGCATTGGGGTGGCTTGCGTCTGGGGTATAAGCCTGAGGGCGCGAAGGCTCTGCGTTAGGCGCTTGTGCAAGCGCCTGCGAGCTGCAGGCGGTTTGCGGCGACGGGGTTACCGAGGTTGATGCAGGCGCTGGTTGAGCTCATCCACGCAGATGGCCCATTCGGCGTCTTCACGCAGTTCTTCCTTGAGAAACTGAGCCTGTTGCGGCGTCCAGAACGGGGCGTCGATCAATTTGACGTCGTCACGCAGCGGGTGCGCGGCAATGAAAGCGTCGATGGCTTGCGGCGACGATTTCAGGCCCAGTTGTTCAAATAACGTTTCGAGTGTAGGTAGTGGCGCGTCCATATCAGTCTCCCTGCGGGTTTTAGGATCGTTACGCATGGGAGGCTTGTGGCGCGGTAGAGTTCGATCGGATTGTCAGGAGGTCAGCGCCCCTGAATCCACTGCGGTCTTCAGCGCCAGGGCGGATTCCTTGCCAGCGATGGCAGCGGTATCCAGTGTCTTGAACCAACGGTCCTTTTCCACCTGGTGCGTGGTGACGGTGGTCAACGGTGGCTTGGCGCGCATCACGATCACTGCTTGAAACTCACCGTCTACTTCCCTTGCGTCGCCGTGGATGAAAAATTCGCCAATATCAAATTCCGTCACGTATAGCCTTCCCTTCGAGGTAACCAACTGCACTGATGAAACCTGACCCAAGCGGGGCCAATTTCAATGGACGGGCCAGTATGGCAGTTGTTGAGGGGCGACGGCGCAGTAAAGTCATCCGGGTGACGAAACGATCCCGTCGTGCAGGGAGGCCTCCAGCCGCTTGGCCAGTTCGCAGGCCTGGACATGGTCGCTGCGAAAGCCTTTGACCCTGCCGCTGGTGACTTCGCGGATATGAAAGAAGTTTCTTCCGGCCGGTACTACCTGGTAAAGAATAGAATTGGGGTACCCGTTGGGACTGTGCAAGCAGTAGTATTGGTGTTCGTCCTGAAACGATGAACGAGTTCGGGAAGACGTAGCGTCGTTTGGGCGTCGGTGCATGGTCGGCTCCTGTCGATCGATCTTTGTTGACCCAGCAGCAGCGTTACAGGTGGTTTTAACCCGCGTTGCTGTTTTAGTATTGTCGTCGGCAGCCGGCCGTTGGTTCCATGCCAGGCTGTCCTGGCTTGTTTGAATTGTCGGAAACTACGTTTTTTAAGGGCGTTATTCTCTGAAGCGGGTCGACCGGTATTCTCTGGTTATTGAACCTGTGATCTCCTGTGATGGCTGATGACCTTGCACAAGGCTCATTGTGTACGTCTGTACTAGTCTTCGGACGCAGCCGCGAGATCTTCTTCAGTTTTTCTATGAATGTGTTGTGTGATCGTGCCGAGATGGCCGTTTTTTTGTGCTGCCCGCTCTGGCGGACAGCGCTCTTTTCGATGTGGGGGCGTTTCCTTGGCAGTCAGTAATCTGGATATGCACGCGTTGTTCGTGCTGGGTGATTTGCGCGCAAAGTTGGTCAAGCAGTTTCAATCCCGTTTCGTTTACATCACTGAGCAGACGCCAGAAGGCATCTACGTTGCCGAAATCGACACCGAGGCAGCGATGGTCGTGGATGACAAACCGCGCCTGGAGCTCAAGGTGGGTGACCATTTTCGTGCTGCGGTACTGCCCAGTCGCGAAGGTGGGAAGTTTGAACTCAAGTTCCGCGATATCAAGTTGACGGTGTATGGCCTGGGCGACTACGCCTTTGTGTCGACGGCCGATGGCTACGGCATCGTCTTCAAGGAAGGCCACAGCGTGATGCTGGTATTTGCGGCCAACGAACAACTGCAGGAAGGCCTGACCAAAACCCTCAAGGCCGTGACCGGCAAGGCCGCCAAATGGCGCAAGGGTGAGCTGGTGACATTCAAGGCCAGCGAATAACCAGCAAATACAGCGAACATCTCCTATCTCCCGGAACCTCTACTACAGTTGAGTTGACTTAACTATTCAGAGGCTTCGCGCTTAGTCAGCAAAGCCGTCCGCTGTTTGCTGTGATATCGCGAGGTGCAAGGGCATGAAAGGATTGAGAACGCTGTTGGCGGCGTCGTTGACGGCCATGAGCCTGTCAGTGTCGGCCGCACAGGCGCCGGTACACTTTGCCGACCTGAACTGGGAAAGCGGCAGCCTGATCACCGAAATACTGCGGGTGATTGTCGAGAAGGGTTATGACCTGCCCACCGACACCTTGCCCGGCACCACCATTACGCTGGAAACCGCCCTGGCCAAGGACGACATCCAGGTCATCGGTGAAGAGTGGGCGGGACGCAGCCCGGTGTGGGTCAAGGCCGAAGCCGAGGGTAAGGTTGCGGGCTTGGGCGATACGGTCAAAGGTGCCACCGAGGGTTGGTGGGTGCCGGAATACGTGGTCAAGGGCGATCCCGCCAAAGGTATCAAGCCCCTGGCGCCGGACCTCAAGAGCGTGAAGGACCTGGCCCGTTACAAGGATGTGTTCAAGGACCCGGAATCCCCAGGCAAAGGGCGCTTTCTCAACAGCCCCATCGGCTGGACCTCGGAAGTGGTCAACAAGCAGAAGCTTAAAGCTTATGGCCTTGACGACAGCTACGTGAACTTTCGCAGTGGTTCGGGGGCGGCGCTGGATGCCGAAATTGCCTCGTCGATCCGCCGGGGCAAGCCGGTGTTGTTTTACTACTGGTCGCCGACGCCCTTGATGGGCCGCTATAAGTTGATCCAGTTGGAAGAGCCGCCGTTCGATGCCGAAGCCTGGAAAACGCTGACGGATGCGGATAATCCCGATCCAAAGCCTACGCGCTCCCTGGCGTCCAAATTGAGCATTGGTGTGTCTACCCCGTTCCAGAAGGAACATCCGCAGATTGCGGCAGTTTTCGAGAAGGTCGAATTTCCGATAGAGCCGCTGAATAAAGCCTTGGCGAGCATGAGCGAGAAGCACACACCGCCACGGGAGGTGGCTCAGGTGTTCATGAAAGAGCACCCTGAAGTGTGGAAGGCCTGGTTACCGGAGGATGTGGCGGGGAAGGTGGAGGCAAGCTTGAAGTAAGTCTTGCTAGCTGCTGAAGGTCAAACTGTGGGAGCGAGCAAGTCCGCTCCCACAGTTGATTGCATTTCAGGTTTAGAAACGGGTTTGCAGCGCGACCTCGAAGGTTCTCGGCGAGCCCAGGTAATAAGCCGGCGACACATGGGCAAACTCGGCATACACCTCATTGGTCAAGTTACGCACCCGGCCAGTGACCGAGGTGTGAGCATCCACCTTGTAGCGCAGGAACGTGCCAAACAGGGTGTAGGCGGGCACGGTCATCGTATTGGCGTTATCCGCATAAACCTCGGCGACATAACGTGCGTCCACGCCCCCTTGCCAGTCCTCGGCGAAATCATAAGTCAACCACAGGTTACTTACGCGCTTGGGCACGTTGGTCGGTGTATTGCCCTTGCGCGAAACCACTGCGCCGCTGGCGATCTTCTCGTTGAACTCGTCGTACTCCGCATCCACCCAGGCGAAGTTGCCCTCTGCCAGTAACCTCGGTGTGAGGCGCAGCGAACTGGCCAGCTCGATGCCCCTGGACGACTGCGCGCCGACCGGGATGCTGCTGGTCGGGTCCTGCGGGTCGGTGACGGCAAAATCCTTGCGCTCGATCCGGTAGGCGGCCACGGTGGCTGAGCCACGCCCGTCCAGGTAGTCGAACTTGCTGCCCACTTCCCACTGCTTGCCAGTCGATACATCGAACACCTGCGTGGTGGTGTTGGGTTGCTCGGCGGCGGTGCTGTACTGCACGTAAACATTTGCTGATGGGACAAACTGATAGGTCAGGCCCACCCGGCCGGTCACCGGCTCCCAACGGCGCTTGAAGTGCCGCGGGTTGGTGGCCGTGACTGCGCGGTGGTTGGTCACATCCAGGTCGATGGCGTCATAACGCATGCCGGTCAGCAACGAGAGCTTGTCGGTGAGGCCCAGTCGGTTCTCCACGAACAGCGCTTTGGTGGTGACTTCATTGGTCTTGTCCTTACCGAACTTCTCCTGGGTTCGCGGTAGGTCGTAGAACTGCCCGGGGTTGAAGGCGTTCGGATCCACCGTGCTGTTGCCCGGCACATTCCAGGGCGTGTTAGTGGTGCTGTTGACCTTGTACTCAAAGCCGCCGGACCACGTGGTCGACAGGCCAAAGACACGGGCGTCATGGCGCAGCTCGAACTGGTTGCCGTTCTGTTCACCTTGATGGCGCACCTGGTAGGCGGTGGAGCGGTTCACCGCGCTGTTATTGGCGTTGTACTGGTAGGTCTCCAGGTTGCGGTAGTCGCGTTGGCTGTCGAGATGATAGAGGGTGTTTTTCAGGGTGGTGCTGTCGTTGATCCGGTAGTCGATGATCGAGCGTGCCCACAGCGTGCGCTGCTCATAACGACCGTCTGCGACGTTGTAGTTGTTGAAACGGTTATGTGTGTCGATTTTCAACTCGCCGGCCTTGGGGTTGAGCACGGGCGTGCCCCAATACGGGCTGTCTTCATGCTCATCCTGATATTCCAGGGCCAGGGTGTGGGACAGGTTGGGGGTGAGGTCGCTGAGCAGGGAAAACGCCAGGCTCCAGGCATCGCGTTGAGCGCGGTCGATGTAGCTGTGATGGGTGTTGCGGCTGACGTCCAGGCGCGCATAGTGCTGCACCTCGGCGCCCGGTTCGGTCAGGGCATGGTTCACGCCGAAGGCCATGCCGGCCGTGTCGTAGCTGCCATAGGTCAGTTGGCCTTCGGCAGCGTGTTCCTCACGGGTCGCCAACTTGGTCACGTAGTTCAGCGAGCCGCCAACGGAGCCGGCCCCGTTGATCAGGGAGGAAGGGCCGCCGACCAGTTCCACCCGATCATAGATCCACGCATCCACCGGCCGCGCCAGGCCGGTGGCAACGTTGATCCCATTGAACATCTGGGTGATCTGGCTGCTGGTGAATCCACGATAAGACACAAAACCTCCAAATCCCGGCGGAGCGCTGGCATTGACGCCAGGCAGGGTGTTGGCGGCATCACGGAAGGTCTTGGCGCCGTGGCGTTCAATATCGTTGCGATTGGCAATGGCTACTGACGCCGGGGTGTCCCGCACGCTCAATCCCAAGCGCGAAGCCACGCCGCTGGATTGCTCCAGGCTCAGGCCGGGTTCGGTTGTTGACTCGCCATCAATGGTGGTCGGGGCCAGCTCGATGGCCCAGGTGCAGACAGGCAGGCAGCCGAACAGGCCCGCCAACAGGGGTAAATGTTTCATGGTTGAATCCTGAAAAACTTGGCTTGAAAGCAACGCACAGCCTTGCGTATTTCCTTGGGGAAACGGTGGCCGGTGCAGATCGGAAAGCGCAGGGATCAGGTGAAGGCAGGCGGGGCACGCGGATTAGCCGTGGGCCAGGTGACGCGGGCGGGGGTGTCAGCGCGGGTGACGATTGCTGGCGGTGGTGCGTGAGGTTGTGGCAACACCGCCACATTCAGGCTGGAGCTGAGCGCCGGCCCCATACCACCGGTGGAACACAGTGGGCAACCAAATGCCTTGGACAGCGTGGGCAGGTTTTCATCGGTGGAGTTGGACGGCTTGGGCGCCTGGGTACGCGGGTCCACGGTACAGAACTGACCGCCGATGCCATTGAGCTGCATCCCGACCATCTGCCCATGCCCAATACTGCAGACGAACACATTGAACAGGACGCAGCAATACAGCATCCAGGCAATGAGTGAGCGGTCGGCACGGGCAAGTTTCATGGGGCGGCACTTTACCATCAGCCGCCGACGAAATGCCTGCAAAAAATCCCTGGGCGACTATCCTGTCTCGCACCTTTGAGGAGAGCCAGCCATGAGCTTTGTCATCGCACGGTGGATCGTCGGCATTTTTACCTGCATCAGCATGGTCCACCTGTACTGGGCGGCGGGCGGCAAACTCGGCAGCCTGGCAGCCATCCCGCAGCTCCCGGGCGAATTCGCCAGCGGGCCTCGTCCTGCGTTCAAACCATCGGCTTTGGGCACATTTCTGGTGGCAATGGGTTTGGTCGCGATTGCACTGCTCGTCTGCCTGCGAGCCGGGCTGTATTTCTCGCCGGTATCCCACGGAGCATTGCAGTGGGGGATCAGTGCGATAGCGTTGGTGATGTTTGCCAGGGCGATTGGGGACTCGGAGTTGGTGGGGTTTTTCAAGAAGGTCGGCGGGTCGCGGTTTGCGAGGATGGATACGTGGGTTTATTCGCCATTGTGTCTGGGGCTGGGGGTGGGGTTGTTGGTGGTGGCGTGGGGGTGAGGTCCGATCGTTTTTTTAGGTTCCTGGGTCATGGTTGAATGAAGTACAAGTTCGACATAGAGCCGGAAATTCTCTTGGCTTTTCCCAACTTAAGATATTCGTTGAAGTCATTCTCCAAAGACGCTTTGTTTGTGTATTTCTTGTATTTGATCGGCACCTCACATGCGTACATATACAGCCGCCAAGGGTCGAAGCCGTCGATCCTCTCATCAGGGCCATAATCGAAATCGACACAAATGTTAGATAGATAAACACTGCAACCAACACCATGCAGCTCGTAGGTAATGTCTTCGGTAAGGAGCCCGCATTGCGGAATCTTTTTGGCGCGCCATAGCCCCAGAATATTTTTGGTTCCGAACGTGCGCTCAAGTAGGTCTGTTGCTTTTTTTACCTGTGATAAATATTCGGTTATCAAGTTTTCCAGGGTCTGAGTTTTCATCTTCTTGGCCTTTCCAATCTATCGAGCCCGACTGCATTTGAAGCATCTACCACATCTTTGGTGCTGCTGAATGAGCTTTTGTGGCTATCTAAATCTTTGATCAATCTTATGGTGACTGGCGTGCGTGTGCGCCTTGCTGCCGAAGCTCTATGGTATCGCCATGGTTTAAATGTCACAATTTTTGTTTTTGCACCACTTGGATTGTTGAGGTTTATAGTTATGCGAGATGATCAAAATTTGTCTTCATTAGTTCCATGTGTTTTGATTTGGCGGTGCAGGTGTTTTAGGTTTGGCTTTTGTTGATGTCATCCAGCGATTATTGCTCTCGCTAATTCGGGTTATAAGCTTTGCAATAATATTGCTTTTCGCAAGCTTGGTGTTATTTGGATTAAGATTTTTCTCGTGACAACCTTAATGGATTGTGCTTGTAATCTTATTCGCTCCGGCATGTCAATCTCGATGTGATTTTCGAATTTTGCTTGGGTTGGTCTGCAGTGCGCAGTATTGTCGCTTAGTTATATGTTAGTGAAAGCTTGCATCTATTCGTTCGACTTCTAACTTGATGAGGCCCTCATTGAGGTGGGGGTGGTCGTAATGCACGCCTTGGTCATTGAGCAGCGTGAAGGAAAAAAGTTTTCGTCTTGCAATTATCCGTAAAGGAAATAGGAGTAGCCCTTGCCTATTTCAATTTCATAAGGACAGTAGGTGATAAAGCAATTAATGAGTACTTCATCGATAAGTAGCATAACGTCTTCTTCTATGTCGGCATTGAGTGCTATAACCAAAGCTGTTTTGTAATGGGTTGTGTGATCTGTTGAATTATTCATTGGTTAAATTATTTTGTGTTTTTTGGGTTGTTTTTATAACTTATCTGTGTTTTTGGTGTTTGGGTTTTAGGTTGGTTGCCTCATAAAAATAAATATCAGTAGGGTCTCCAATAAATATCAGAGTGCTGTTAGTTGCTTGGTTTTTATATTGCTTGCCAAGGTTGTATATTTATAGTTTGTGGTGAATAAAATTGTAGGTGTCTTGAATATTTATTTTCTGTATTTTGTTTTTTTTGAGTGCTGAAGATATCTCGTCTTTGAATTTTGTTGGGTATATAAACTGCGTTGCTGCATGTGTTTCTTCTTCATAGAATCTACAGAGTAATAAGCTGTTATTCGAGTCTAAAAAATAACCAATGTTTTTCGCGGTAATATTTTTTTCAAAAATCAACATGTTTTTCCAGAGTGTCTCTATTTCGCTTTTTGTTTTTTCTATTATTAAAAAAACGCTACTTGACCCTTCTAGCGCTAAGCTGTTTATTTTTATAGGCGTGTTTGGCCTGTTTTTGATCATGGAGTATGTGTTGCTTTTTTCGTTTTTTTGCAAGAAATCTCCACTTTTGAGCTGGCTGGTTAAGTCTTTCCTTAATAAGTATTCCTCAGTTTTTGAGTTGGGCTTTTTCCCGCGAATTACTTTCCACTCTCTTTTAAAGCACCACGTCTCAGAAAGGTGCTCCACGACACTGCACCAACTTTTCCATAAATCAGGAAAGTTGTGGTCTACCAAGGTTGTGGTAGTAAATTTACTGTTGTTTATGCTGTCCGCATCTGTCCAAGGCCTGATGCCGAGTTCGTTTATATAAGCGGTTTTCATTTTGATCTCTTAAAATACGTGTGGGAGTCGTCACCAGTTTTTAGTGGGGTCTTAATTTCGTTTATCGTATTTTTGGTATTGAGGTGTGGGCCATGATTTCCTTCTAAGTGTCCGAGAGAGTGTTCGTAAATCGTAGTAAGGTGGCCATCTTTTAAGCTAAAAACATATACTCGTCCCATTATGTGCTTATCCTGATCGCGAATTTTATCTCTGTAAATTGCTAATGGTTGAGTGTTTTCATGTTCGATAGCGGCAATGTGGGCAGCGTGGGTCATCCGTGACGTCTCGGCAGAGGGCAAGGCGTCGGAGTCTGCCGCAGGAAAAAGCGGCTGGATGAACGGTTTGGAAAATCAGAATGGGCTGACAAATGCTGGAGAAAAACCGCGTAAACCCACCTCAAAGGGCTACACAAAAAAGCGAGCCGACTGATTGCAGCAAGGCCTGGATAAACCACCTCAAATAAAAACTGCTCTCATCCTTGCCCGATGTGCGGACATGGCCGTCATGGTTAATAGAACCTCTATGACCCAGGATTTCCCATGTCGCGCCTCGCTCGTCCCTTGCATCCACTGGCCCTGTCAGCGGCAGTGGCTTTTGCCGCCGTGCCGTTGCTGAATGTCCAATCCGCCTATGCCCAAGCAAGCAGCAGCGCCGTGCGCAGCTTCCAGATCCGGGCCGGTGACTTGAGCCAGGCCCTCAATAGCCTGGCCGAGCAGGCGGGGTTGGTGCTGGCGTTTGATGCAAGCTTGACCCGAGGCAAAGTCAGCAATGGTTTGAGCGGGCAATACGACACCGATGTGGCACTGAGCCAGCTGCTGGCCGGCAGCGGCTTGCAAGCCCTGAAGATTTCCGCCGACCGTTACCGCTTGGAAGCCATCCCGGATAACGGCGGCGCCATGGAGTTGCAGGCCACCACGATCAGCGGCGCCTACCAGGCCGAAAGTCCCACCGGGCCGGTGTCCGGTTATGTGGCCACGCGCAGCCTGTCCGGGACCAAGACCGACACCGCGCTGATCGAAACGCCGCAGTCGATCTCCATCGTCACCAAGGACCAGATGCGTGCGCAGAACGCCGAGAGCCTTAACCAGATCCTGCGCTACAGCGCCGCCGTGGTCCCGGAAACCCGTGGCGCTACCGCCTCGCGTCTGGACCAACTGACCATCCGCGGCTTCGCGCCGGCCACTTATCTTGATGGCCTGCGCATGCCGTCGAGCCGTGACGCCTTGCCGCAAAAAGACGCCTTCGACCTGGAGCGCGTTGAAGTGCTGCGCGGCCCGGCGTCGGTGCTGTACGGCCAGGGCACGCCGAGCGGGGTGATCAACATGGTCACCAAGCGCCCGCTGGACACGCCGTTTCATGAAGTGGGCGTGGAATACGGCACCTTCAACAAGAAGCGCACCACCTTCGATTTGAGCGGGCCGATTGACGATCAGGGCGTGTATTCCTACCGCGTCGCCGGACTGTTCGACGACGCCGACGGCCAGGTCGAACACACCGAGACCCGTCGCCAGTCGCTGTCCAGCGCGTTCACCTGGCGCCCGGACGACGCCACGTCGCTGACCCTGCTTGGGCATTTCCAGAAGGACCCTAAAGGCGCGTCCTACGGCTCGGTGCCGGCCTGGGGTTCGGTGTTGCACAGTCCGACCGGGCGCAGCATCGATGTGGATTTCTATGATGGGGAAAAGAGTTTCGAGAAGAGCGACCGCGAGTACTATTCCATCGGCTACGCCTTCGAACATCACTTCGATGATGTGTGGACCGTGCGCCAGAACGCGCGTTACCTGCGCAGCGAAGGCCAGTACCGCAGCCTCTACAGCAACTACCTGATGACGGATTATCGGACCATCCGCCGTTCGACCATCGCCACCGATGTGGACATGGATGCGTATACCCTCGACAACCAGGTACAAGCCAGATTCGACACCGGCCCGGTGCAGCACACCTTGCTGATGGGGCTCGACTATCAGAACACCAGCACCGATACCCTGTCCGGTTCAGGCACCTACACTGCCGGGCCGACCCTGGATATTTTCAACCCGGTCTACGGCGCCGCCGTTGCGGTACCGGCGTACACCACCGACGGCACGTCGCGCAGCGAACAGACCGGCGTCTACCTGCAAGAACAGATGAAGTGGGACAAGTGGGTGTTGCTGCTGGGCGGTCGCTATGACTGGGCCAGCACTGACAGCACCACGAAGACCCTGCGCACGGGGACCAAGAGCCAGTCCTCGCTGGACAGCAAAGCCTTCACCGGGCGCGTCGGTCTGGTTTATCTGTTCGATAATGGCCTGGCGCCGTATGCCAGTTACTCGGAGTCTTTCAACCCCCAATCAGGCACTGGGTATGGTGGCTCGGTGTTCAAGCCGACCGAAGGCAAGCAGTATGAAATCGGCATCAAGTACCAGCCGCCGGGCAGCAATAGCTTTATCACCGCGGCAATCTTTGACCTGCGCCAGAGCAACGTCCTGACGACCGATCCGGACCCTACGCACCTGTGCGGCACCGGACGCTGCCAGAGCCAGGATGGCGAAGTGCAATCCCGTGGGTTTGAACTGGAAGGCAAGGCCAGCCTCAATGACAACCTGGACATCACTGCGGCCTACGCGTACCTGGACAATCGCATCAGCAAGTCCAACAACACCGTGCGTTATGCGCCCATCAGCGACATCGGCGTAGGCCCGGCGATCAATGCCGAGGGCACCACCACCTACGCGGTTCCGCGCCACACGGCCTCGGCGTGGGCGGATTACACCTTCCATGACGGCAACCTCAAGGGGTTTGGGGCAGGGGCGGGGGCGCGTTATGTCGGTTCCTCGTGGGGCGATACGGCTAACACTCTGAAAGTACCAGGCTACACCTTGTTCGATGCGGCGGTGCACTACGACATCAAGAACATCGTCAACCTCAAGGACAACCTGCGCCTGGCGCTGAACGCCACTAACCTGGCGAATAAAGAGTATGTCGCGTCGTGCTATTCGTACTCGTGGTGCTGGTATGGCTCGCAGCGTACGGTGCAGGCGAGTGCGACTTATCAGTGGTAAACGCCTGAACTTCCTGGGTGAGGGGCTTAATTGTGGCCATAAAGTTTTGTCGATAAGGCAATTTAATGGCCCCTTTGTAACAAAATCCTCGCCAGAATCGCTTTTATTTTCAGGCGGTTAGGTGGGGATGCAAATGCGCAATGTTGGAATCATGCTGATCGCCTGCTCCCTGGCCGGCGGCGCGGCTGCCGTGCAGGCTCGGGAACTGCGCGAGGGTGACAAGTACATGTGCAGTTGGGGCGCCGGCACCGCCGCCAGGGCCCAGGAACTCAAGCTGTCAGGGGTATCGCTGTACGCTGCGCGGCAGAAGATCCAGACGATCAAGTTCAACAAGTCGTGGATGCGCATGATGGCCATGGGCATCACCGAGCAGACCTACGACAGCCGTTCACGCCTCAAGCCCGAGGCGATCCGCCAAAGCTTCTATCAGGACTGTGTTCGCTACAAAGTCGCACGCAAGTGATCATCGCGACAGCGGCGAGCCGGCATCTTCCTGAAAGAACAACTTGGCCGTTTCAATAAACCGTCGATTGGCCTGGGACAGGTACTCACTGGCGCGCCAGCACAGGTTGAAGTGCATGAACTGGGCGGGCTCGAAAGACACGCCGGCGATTCCCGGTTCTTGCTCCTGGACCGAGCGCAGCAGGGTGGAGACGCCCATTCCGCTGCGGGTAGCGGCAATCACCAGCGGCACGAAGTTACTCTCCAGGGCGATATTGAAACGCACGCGGGCATTGCTGCAAAAGGTGTCCAGCAGGTGGCGTTGCAGGAAGGTGTTGTCGAACACCAGCATTGCTTCGTCCTGCAACTGGGGCGCCGAAATCGACGCCGCTCGCGCCAGCCGGTGCTGCTCAGCCATGCACAACACCATTTCATCGCTGCCAAGCAACACCGACTCCCAGCCCGGATCGACGCGCCGCGACTCCAGCAGCGCGACATCAATGTCCCGTGTGGCCAGGCGCTCGCTGATGTCATCGGCGCTGCCTTCCACGACATGCATCGCGATGCCGGGGTAGCGGGCACGGAACTGCATCAGCAACTCGGGAATATGGCGGATGCCATACATGGGCGGCACGCCGACGCGGATCTCGCCGCTGTGCAATTGGGTCAAGTCTTGCAGTTCGCGCCGCGCGCCTTGCAACCCCTGCAGGCAGGCTTCAGCACGCGCCAGAAACAACTGGCCTTCTGCCGTGACACTGATCTGTCGCGTGGCCCGGTTGAACAGGGCCACCCCCAACTCATCCTCCAGCCGACCCACCGCCATGCTCAACGCCGGTTGCGCCACATGCAGGGCCTGAGCAGCTTTGGTGAAGCTGCCTTGACGGGCGATTTCGACGCAATATTCCAAGGCTTTCAAGTTCATAAAAGCTCGCATAACAAAGAGTGATGAGTTGCTTAACAAATGGATATTTTCTGTGATGAGGTCGAGTCTATAACCTGTCGGCACTCTTCTCCATGCCGGATTTATCATGTTCCTCACTCTTCGCCCGTATTGGCTTATCACCCTGATCATTGGCGCCTTGGGCGCCAGCCTCGCCAGTTGGGCGGGATGGCCGTTGCCATGGGTCATTGGCTCACTACTTGCGGTGCTGATAACCCGTTGCACCGGCGGCCCGGTCCCTGAAATCCCCCTCGGCCGCCAAGCCGGGCAATTGATCGTGGCGGTCGCCATCGGCTGCCATTTCACCTTGCCGGTGATGCAGCAAGTGGCGGCCCATCTTGGATTGATCGTCACGGCGGTGTTGCTGACCCTGGTGTTGGCACTGTGTTCGGTGTTGATCCTTAATCGCTGGGGTGTGCCGTTCGGCACGGCGTTCTTCGCACTGATGCCGGCCAATTCCAGCGAGATGGTCCACTTGGGCCGTCAACGCCAGGCGGACCCCGGTTTTATCGCGGCTGCCCACAGTGTCCGCTTGTTGCTGATCCTGCTGGCCGTGCCAGCTATTGCGACCTTTGGCCTATCGCCTGGGGTTGCACAGGCCCCTTTGCCGGTGATTTGGCCCTGGCTGGTTTTCATCCTGGCCATGGGCTGGTTGGCGGCGCTGGGTTTCAAACACTGCAACGTGCCTAACCCGTGGACATTCGGGCCGTTCGTGATCTGTGCGGTGGGGGTGGGCTGCAATAACTTGTCGATGAGCATGCCGGGATGGCTGAGCGGCGCGGGCCAGCTCTTGATTGGCTGCGCTCTGGGCGCTGCGTTTGACAGAGGTTTTTTCCGTCGTGCGCCGGGCTTTCTACTGAAGGTAGTGGTGTTGATGGCAGGTTCGGTGATTGCCACCGGGTTGGCCGCTTGGGGGCTGGGGACGTGGCTGGGCCTGTCGTGGCTGTCGCTGGCCCTGGGCATGATGCCGGGCAGCGCCCCGGAAATGAGCCTGACTGCCGAGGCGCTGGGGCTGGCGGTCACGTTGGTGACGGCGATGCAAGTGATCCGCATGCTATTGATCCAGGCCGCGTGCCTGCCGTTGTATCGTCTATTGAACCAAGTGCCTGATGAACGAACTTCAAAGCGTGCAGCGTTGTGGTAGTCAATAACCCCTTTTTATAAGTGGAAATATACCCGGTAGTTGCACCAAAAAGTGGCACTGGAATTTCTCACCACCTTAAAAAACATGTGGTTATTGAAGGACTTACGCAACTTTTAATCCGACGAATGGATTGAAATAGTCTTGTTACACGTTTTTACAATCGTTACTATAGCCGGGCGTTCACCTCCCACGGTTTATGCATTTTTAAATCCCAAGTTTCCATCAGCTACTTGGGATTTTTTTTGCCTGGAATTTGACCGCCAGCGTCAAACTTCACCCTCTGCAAACTCCGCGCGCATCCGTCCATTGCGTTTGGCTTGATAAAGCAATTTGTCGACATCCTCGACAAAACCCAGCATCGGGCTGTCGGGTGTGACGATACGTGTACCGACGCCCAGGCTCAGGGTCAGCAGGTTCGACACTGCCGAAAAGCCATGCTCGATCTGCTGCTGGCAGATCAGGTGCAGGCAACGCCGCGCCACCTGTTTGGCTGATGCCGCGTCGGTCTCCGGTAGCAGCCATACAAACTCTTCACCGCCTATACGCGCGATGAAATCCCTTGGTCGATTGGCCGCCTGGGACAGCGTGCGTGCGACCTGGCGCAGGCATTCATCACCCTTGATATGGCCGTAGTGATCGTTGTACTGCTTGAAGAAATCGATATCCAGGATGAGCAACGATAGCGGCAACTGGCTGCGCAGGGCGCTGGCCCATTCGCGCTCAAGCACGGTGTCGAACATGCGCCGGTTGGCGATGCCGGTGAGACCGTCCTGATAGGAATATTCCTCAAGTTGTTTTTGCAGGCGTATCAAGTGCTCTTCGGTTTTCTTGCGTTCGCTGATATCGAACATAAAGCCGATCAGGGCTTCGACCTCGCCATCCTTGCGCACCACGTGCACCACATCACGAATCCACACGTAGTCGCCGTTGACCGTGAGCGCTCGGTAATCCGCCTCGTGGTCCACGCCGGCGCGGGACTGCGACACACAGAAATTCACCACGTATTCCCGGTCATCCGGGTGCATGCGCTCGACCCAGTCGTCCACGCTGACCCAGCTTTGCGGGGTCCAGCCCAGCAGTGTCTCGATCTGCGGGCCGATATAGCTGAAGGTCATGGTCTGCCAGTCGATGCGCCAGGGGATGGCTTTGGTCGACTCCAGCAGCGTTCGGTACACGTCACTGTCGGGCTGGCTCGGGGGATCGATGCTCATGGGCGTGCTCGGGGATGGTGGCGAATAGCCAAGAGCCTCTTTTGATTGACACCTTGAGTCAAGCGTAAGCCGGGGCAGCAGACGAGAGGTCGTGACAGGCGCTTTTTGGCGCCAAGATGTCGGCCAACCACCGGGGGTTACAGGCGACGCAGAAAGGATTTGACGATGTGTCTGGTGGCATCGGTGGTGTCCAACTGGTCCAGTGCGCCATAGGCGTACCACTGGCAATCGGCGATCTCGTTGCACGGCCGCGCCTGCGCAATATTCACCACTGACGCTTCGAACACATGATGCAGCGTGTCGCGGGCCTTCAGTTCCTGCAGGTACAGCAGGCCATCCACGTTCAACCCGGTTTCTTCTTCCAGCTCGCGTTCGGCGGCGCCCACCGGGCGTTCGTCACGCTCGACCTTGCCGCCGGGCAAGGCCCATTTTGATCTGGCCTTGCGCACGAAGAGGATATGCCCCTCGTGTTCGCAAATGACCGTTGCCCTGATTTTCATCGTCTGTGCCCCCGCCCCGGGATGATTGTCATAAAAGTGTAATGCAATTGTCATGCTAACTGCGTATGGCGTGTCGGCGCAGCTATGTAGATACTGCCCGACTGAACAAAACGCACGAGGGAAAGAGATGAGCACCGTACGTTGGGGCATGATCGGTTGTGGCAGTGTCACTGAATTGAAGAGTGGACCCGCTTTCTACAAAGCGCCAGGTTCGGCCCTGGTGGCCGTGATGGGGCGCCGCGAAGCCGCCGTGCGCGATTATGCGACACGCCATGGGATTGCCCGTTTTTATACCGACGCCCAGGCGCTGATCAACGACCACGAAGTGGACGCGGTGTACATCGCCACTCCGCCCGACAGCCACCTCGAATACAGCCTGATGGTGGCTGCGGCCGGCAAGCACTGTTGCGTCGAAAAACCTATGGCACTGAATGCCGAGCAAAGTGCGTTGATGCAACGCACCTTCGAGCGCGCCGGGCTGCATCTGTTTGTCTCCTACTACCGCCGTTCGCTGCCGCGCTTTGTGCAAGTACGCGACTGGTTGCGCGACGGTCGCATCGGCGAACTGCGCCAGCTCACCTGGACCCTGTGCAAACCACCGGCTGCCGAGGACGCCAGCGCCGCCAATTGGCGTACCGACCCGCTGGTCGCTGGTGGCGGTTACTTTGCCGACCTGGCCAGCCATGGGTTTGACCTGTTCCAGTACCTGGCCGGCGATATCGTCGAGGTGTCGGGCTTTAGCGCACGTCAGGCCGGGCGCTATGTGGCCGAGGACGCGGTTACCGCCTGCTGGACCTTCAGCTCGGGCGCATTGGGCATGGGGTGCTGGAACTTTGTTGCCGACCGCCGGGAAGACAAAGTCGAGCTGATCGGCAGCAGGGGCCGCATCACGTTTGCGGTCTTCGAAGACCAACCGCTGCATCTCGAAGGTGAGATCAACCAAGTGCTGGACGTGCCGTGCCACACGCATATCCAGTGGCACCACGTGTTGGCCATGAACGCGCATATACGTGGTGAAGCCGAGCATCCGTCGCTGGCCATCGAGGCGTTGAAGACCGACCGGATCCTGGACAAGGTGCTACAACGTAACCCCCATCATCCCGGCTAGGCGCGATATACCTGCTTTTTCAAGGAAATAGACGGATGAAATACTGGATAACGTTGTGCCTCGTGTTCGCTACAGGTGCTATGGCGGCCCCACGGAGTCAGGGGACGCCTGGAGAGTTTGATTTTTATGTGTTGTCGCTGTCATGGTCGCCGACGTTTTGCCTGACGCACCCGGACAATGAGCAGTGTTCGGGCAAAGGCTACGGATTTGTGCTGCACGGCCTGTGGCCGCAATACGCCAAGGGCGGGTGGCCGGCGTCCTGTAACCCGCAGTCGTCCTTGTCCCGCGAAGAACTGGACAAGGGCGCCGCACTGTTCCCCACCCGTTCGCTGCTCAAGCACGAGTGGGCCAAGCACGGCACTTGCAGCGGGCTTGAACCGCTGGCCTACCTGGAGAAAACCGACGCGGCACTGGGCGTTGTTGCCGTTCCAACGCAGCTGCAGCCGTTCAATACACCGCCATCGTTGCCTGCCTCTGAGATCGAGGCGTTGTTTCGCGAGAGCAACCCGCGCATGGGCAATCATGGGGTGGCCGTGATTTGCAAAGGCAAGGTGCTGTCGGAAGTGCGCGTGTGCCTGACCAAGGACCTGGCGTTCGCCGGCTGCCCGCGCAGTGTGAAAACCCAATGCCGCGAGGGCGATATCCGCATTCCTGCGCAGCGCTAGGGCAGCATTGCCAGTCGATAACGCTCGTCAAAGTCTTCGGCCAATTGTGCCAGTGTCACCTTGCCCAGACGCTTCAAGAGCAGCGCCTGGGCCTGTTCGAAAGCGTCGGTAAGGGCAGCATTCACTGCTTGTTCCACCAGGCACTCCGGGTGATCGGTCGAGAGGCCGATCGCGAAGATCGATGGCGTGCCCAGCGCGCTGTGAATATCCAGCAGGGTGATCTCACTCAGGGGTTTACCCAAGCTCCAGCCGCCCTGGTGGCCCTTTTCCGAGCGCACATAGCCTTTCTCCTTGAGCCGGCCAAGGGTGCGCCGCACCACCACCGGGTTGGTGCCGAGCATTTGCGCAATCGTCTGCGACGTGGCGCGTTCCTCGTGGCGCCCCATGTGGATCAACACGTGCAGCATGCGCGAAAGCCGGGTGTCATTTCTCATCGATAAACCTCAGGTTGAGCCGGCGCAAAGTATCGTTCGTAACCCGATAAGTTGCGAGACACTTGACGGCGTATTTTTACGTAACTTATGGTGTGTCGTGAAAGCGCGCGGATAACCGCGTGCGTATCACATGAGGTCACCTTCCATGATGCATGACGTCATTATCATAGGCGGCAGCTATTCCGGCCTGTCTGCGGGCCTGCAACTGGCGCGGGCGCGGCGCAAGGTGCTGGTGATTGATGCGGGGCAACGGCGTAACCGGTTTGCAGCCACCTCCCATGGCTTTCTTGGCCAGGACGGCCAACCGCCGCAGGTCATCGCCGCCGAAGGGCGCAGCCAGTTGATGGAGTACCCGACGGTCACATGGGTGCAGGACAGTGTGGTTCAGGCCAGCGGGCACTTGGACGGATTCAGCGTGCGCACCCCATGCAACGGAGCGTTCAAGGCCAGGCGCCTGATCCTGGCTACCGGCGTGGTCGATGAGTTGCCAGCGATCCCGGGCTTGAAAGAACGCTGGGGCAAACGGGTGTTCCATTGCCCGTACTGCCATGGCTACGAGCTTGAGCAGGGCCGCATCGGCGTCCTGGCGACTTCGCCCTTGGCGATGCACCATGCGCTGATGTTGCCCGATTGGGGCACCACCACCTTGTTCACCAATGGCGTATTCACGCCGGATGCCGAGCAAAAGCTCCAGCTGGATCGGCGCGCAGTCCGTGTGGAAAGCACCGCCGTCAGCGCTATCAGCGGTGAACGTGCAGACCTGGAGTTGGTTGACGGTCGCGTCATTGCGTTGGATGGCGTGTTCACGATGTCTCGCACACAGATCAGTCCGCTGGTGGAACACCTGGGCTGTGAGTTGGCCGACGGCCCCACGGGCCCTTATGTGCACACCAACGAAACCCGCCAAACCTCGGTGCCCGGTGTGTTTGCCTGTGGTGATACGTCCCTTGCCGCCGGTTCGGTAGCGCTGGCGGTGGGCGAGGGCGTACGTGCTGGCGTGGGCGCGCATTTTTCCTTGATCATGTGAAGGCCAGGGACCGTGAGCTGTTTGTGAAGCAGTGCCGTGCGTTGCCAGGGTGATTTTGTTCAATACCGTTTCGGCGCGGCCTTATACCGTGGAACCCTCTTTATGCATCACCATAAAAAGGGAACCGCAATGAGCTTGATTATTTCCATGGCCGCCTTCGCCCTGGCCACTTCCATCACACCGGGACCGGTCAATGTCGTGGCGCTGAGTTCTGGTGCGCGCTTCGGCTTTGTCGCCAGTCAGAAACACGTGTTTGGCGCTGCCGTCGGCTTCACTTTGCTGCTGGTGCTGATCGGTCTGGGCTTGCATGAAGTGCTGCTGCGCTGGCCGGTCCTGACCCAGTTGATCCAATGGGGCGGCGTGGCCTTTTTGCTGTACATGGCCTGGAAACTGGCCGTCGATGATGGTCGCCTGGACGCCGTTGGCACGGCCACTGCACCGTCGATGCTCTACGGCGCGATCATGCAATGGCTCAACCCCAAGGCCTGGTTGGCCTGCGTGGCGGGGATGGGGCTGTTTGTGGCCGATGGCGACGCCGGGCAAGTGTGGCTGTTTGCGAGCCTCTACCTGGTGATCTGCTATCTGTCGGTGGCGTGCTGGGCTTACGCGGGCACCTTTCTGCGCCGCTACCTGAGCAACCCTCAGGGCGTGCGTGTGTTCAACCGCTCAATGGCCGCGTTGCTGGTGGCCAGTGTGGGTTATTTGCTGATGGCTTGAGCCGGTCGCGGTACTGCCCCGGCGTGGCGGCAAAATGCAGTTTGAAGGCACGCTGAAAATGCGCCTGGTCGGCAAAGCCTGCGGCAAGCGCTACATCAGCGATCAGACCGCCCTCACGCAGTTGGCTGCGGGCAAACTGGATACGCTGGTTGACCAAAAACGCATGGGGCGTCAGCCCGTAATACTGCTTGAATGCTCGGATCAGGTACGACGGCGACAACTCGGCCGCCAGGCAGATGTCTTCCAGTTTCAATGCCAGCGTGCAGTGCGCTCGGATGTACTGGGCAGCGCGCTCCAGCTTGTAGTTGACCTCGCGCAAAGGCGTATCGGACGGGTTCAGGCGTTGCTGTACATCGCTGAAGTAACTGACCAGCGCGCTTTGCTTGTGCAGGTGCTCGGCCTGTTCATCGACGACGATGCGGTACAGCTCCAGCAAACCCTCGTAGAGCACCGGATCACGGCTGTACGGCGTACTGAACGGGCGAAAACCCTGATCGGCGCTGAAGCCCAACTGGTGCTGCAGATCGGTCAGCCAAGGCGTGTCGATGTACAGCATCTGGTACGACCACGGCTCGTTTTCGATCGGATTGCAGGCGTGGACATCGCCAGGGTTCATCAGCACCAGCGTGCCGGCGCTGATTTCGAAAGTCTGCGCGCCGTAGTGGTAATAACTGCGGCCTGCCGTGACCGCACCGATGGAGAAATGTTCGTGGGCATGCCGCGTGTAAGTGACCTTGCGCCCGTCGGCGATGCTGCGCGCTTCGAGAAACGCGAGCGCCGGATCACGCCAGAACAGCGGAGCGGTAGAGGCGGGCATGGAGGCAACTCCCTGACGTGAACGAATGAGCAAGCCTGCAGCCTTATACAAACGCGGCGATTGTTCAAGCTTCAGCCGGACTTCAGCGCCATGCTGCGCAGGAAGTCAGCCCAGGGATCGTGCTCGCTCACGGCTGCTTCCAGCGTGATCGGCAGCCTGGCCTTTTCGCTCAAAGCCTGACTGTCTTCCAACTGATGGGCGAGGATCGCGTCTGCCACGGCGTGGGAGCGCGCTGAATCAAGGGTGCGCGGCACGCGGCGGCCCAGCATGTCCGGTGGCGCAATCTCATCCGGTTCGGGTAGCTCGTTACCCAGCGCCTGGATGACCACATCGGTGTTCTCCGGCAGCAGGGCAGGTTCCACCGGCCAACTGCCCTTTGCATAGGCCGTCCAGTCAAAACGCATCCACGGCTGCCGGGTGGCCGTATCGACGGCACGCTTGAGTTGCTCGTCGTCAATGTCGCGACGCGTCATTATCACTAGCTGACAGGGGAAGCACTCATAAAAATCCAGCTGGCTCAGATAGGCGACACGCATTAGAACACCAAAGCGACCGACGCTGAGTGGCGTGCCTTGCGCGGTGGCTGGCCGAACCAGACGGAAGAACCGCACTCGGCCATTTTCCAGGGCCTCACGCTGAGGCAGCGTGAGTTGCGACAGCCAATAGCAAATGGACTCCCGGTAAGCGGCCTTGAGCTGCTGGAGTTTCTGGTCGAACGCCTGGGAAAATACGTTGAAAATGCGTCCCAGCAGATGAAAACGCCTGGTCATCTGCTGGTATTTGATCTCGGCTTGTGACGAGTGCCATTTGGTTTCGGTGACGTCGAGGCGGTCGGCCATGTGCAGGTCGATGAACGAGTATTTGGGGCCGTTATACACATTCTCGAAGCGACCGCTTTCGGAGAACGGGGAGTTTTCCGGCAGCCACATCAGAATCCGCGCGTCGAGCCAGGGATTGTCCGGGTAGACCCTGCGCAGATCATTGCGCGCAGTCTCGCGCAGGCTCACCACGGGTTCGGCGAATGCTTCGAGGGTGGAACGCAAGCGCGCGCATTGCGTGTTGAGGGCGTCTACTGCCGTATTCACCGCAAACGTGCCGTAGCGTGACTGGGGCTGCAGAATGCCATTGACCACTGCCCAGTCGATGATCGGCACGGCCGCGTGGGCGCTTGCGAGGAAAGTTTTCCAGGCACCCTCTGGTGGCAGATTGGCAAGAGACATGATCTGGGCGTAGGTCAGTTGGCGCGAGGCACCCGGCAGCAGCCGTTCGAGGTACATCACGTATTGGCGAAACAACACCCACGTATGGGAACTCAGGTGTGCGGCGGCGTCGTGAATCTCGCGCACCAGCAGATGTGGACCTTTCCCACTAAGAATCAAGTGTGCCGCCAGTGCAGCAACCGGCTTGTCCAAACTGGGCAGGACGCTTTCGAGGTAGTCCCGCACGAACGTGATGGGTTCCCCCCAAAAATAGTCATCCTGCCAGTCGAGGTAGACGAGGCGCGTGGGGTGCGCGTCGAAGTGTGGGTCGATGCTCAGGATCAAGGCTGCTGCTATCAGCGCTGTCCGGCTGCCACGCTCCGAGCTGTCGCGGGCATGGCTGTCGTGCCAGTGCAGGGTGTCCGACAATGTTTCGCCCAACGCCTGGGCCAGCGGCGAATCGAGCACGCGCACCAGCAGGTAATCGGCCTCTGCGCGCACCTCGGCCGTCGACTTGCCGGCCAGCCAGGGTTGGCACAGGCAGGTGAACAGTGCGTCGCTGCGGCCTGCGATGAAAGCGTTACTCAATTCCACGATCTGTTGGCGTTGCCGCGGCGTCAGGACCCCGGCCGATGGTTGCGTGCCGACGGGCGTCAGTGCGCGCCAGTAAGAGCCATGGCTGGCGGGCAAGGGCAGTGGAGTTTCCAGGCGCTGTACCAGCGTGCGTACCTGGGCCAGCGTTTCCGGCAAGCCAAACTGATAAAGCCGCAACCCTTGTGCAAGGCTCACCGCACCGTTGGTGCGCAACTGTCCACCGGTTTTGGCGGCCAGTTTCATCAACACCAGTTTCAGCGCAAACAGGTGGTCGTTGGCAGTGACGGCGCGCTCCAGGGATTTCCAGCTGCCATCCATGGCGTACGCACCGATCTCACCGGAAACCGACAGCAACACGTGGCTGGCCGGGTCAATCCCTTCGCGTGTGCGCAGGCTCACGAAGGCCGGGTCGTCGGTCAACTGGCGCAGGTGAACATAGGCCTTGTTGACGAACGGCTGCAGGCCGTCTGGGTCGACGGCGATGATGCGGTCAAGGCCTTCAGGTCCATGCAGCTTGCCGTCGGCGATCACCTCTGAGAGCACGGTGCAAAGCGTGTAGCGATCATTCAACTGACCGACCAGGCGCCGATAGCGCAACAACTGCTTGTACGAGTGCTTCGTGTGCAGGATCGACGGTGCAGCGGGGACTTCCCAATCGCGCAGGCGTTGAATCAGGGCACGGATCTCTGCCCGCCTCGATGGGCGCTCAAAGCCGTAAGCCTTCAACACGGCCGCGAGGCTCACGCTGTGGCCGGGATAAAGGTGTGCGCGCAGTTGCGTACCCAGCAAAGTCAGGCGCTCCCAGCGCGTATCAGGTGACTCGGGGGCCCAGGTGCTTTGCTCCTGCTCACTGCCGTGGGCCAGCACGCAGATGCGATTGCGCTGCGCGTCGAAATGCGCACGGGTTGGCGCATCGGTCGGACCGGCAAGATCGTTCTCGTTGATAACTGCCTGCAACAGCATGGCCGCTTCGCGCAGGCTTCTGGCCAATTTGGAGTCTGAGTTCAGTTGCAGGCTGGTGAGGTAGATGTCCCGTGTAAACAGCAACCTTCCACCGCTGATCAGCGATTCCAGGGCCTCGGCCAACTGTTGGAAGTCGCGCTGTTGGTGAGTCAGTTCCGCCTCGATGATAGACGTGCTGCGTCCGTTGTCGTCGAATACCGGGAACCCTCGCAGGGCTTGCAGCTCCTCGACCATGCTCCACGCGGTAAAGCGATTGGCTGGCAGCGGATAACCATGGAAGGCCAGAACCAGGTTCAGCGGCAACGTGAATGCATCGTCATCGGCGAGGGGGGCGAGGTAGTGAGCGCCCAGGTCCGAGGGGTCGACCATATGGCTGATGGCAATAATGGGGTTGGCCACTGACCACCACGCTGACGTATCGCCCAGGGTGTAGACCTTGGGCTGTCCGTGAGCGCTGACGCGGAGTGTGCTGGTACACACGCTCAGGGTCTTGAGGTCAACGTTCCGATCGGCGGCCCAGGCCTTGAAGTGGCTGGCATGGATCGCCTTGCTGAACAGCCCGGTCCACTGTCCCAACAATGAAGATGCGGCAACCCGCACAGGTTGCGCGGGCGTCGGCAACGGCGCCTCTGCCCCGTCGGAGAACAGGCCGATCAATTGTCTGATCAAGGCGTTGTCGCCCACGACGTGCAACGCCTGGGGCTCACTCAAAGACGCGTGCATCGGGCCGGGGGTGATTGACTCTGCGGTATCGTGCGGCAACGTGTCCCACATCAGGCCGAAGCTAGTGGAGTCTTCCATGAACGTATGTCCGAGTTAAGGGGAACCCGGATCATCGACGCCCATGGCGCTGGCGCAGTAGCAGGCGCTTCCTGGAATGCCGTGGCGTGTGTCGATCACGGCGGCAGGCCATTGGCCTGCGGTCAGAAGTCCCAGCGGGTGGCCAGCATGCATTCAGGCCGGTACGAGGAACGCAGCCTCAAGCAACTGCCGGGTATACGCATGCTGCGGGTCGGCAAAAATCGCCCGTGCATCGCCCTGTTCCACTACCTGCCCATGCTTGACCACCATCAGTTGATGACTCAGTGCTTTCACCACCGCCAAGTCATGGCTGATAAACAGGTAAGTCAGGTTGTACTTGGCCTGCAGGCTGCGCAGCAGTTCGACCACCTGGCGTTGCACCGTGCGGTCCAGGGCCGAAGTGGGTTCGTCGAGTAAAATCAGGCGCGGTTTGAGCACCAGTGCACGGGCAATGGCGATGCGCTGACGTTGGCCGCCGGAGAACTCATGGGGGTAGCGATGCCGGGATTCCGGGTCCAGGCCCACTTCCTTGAGCGCGGCGATAATCGCTGCTTCCTGCTCGGCCGGCGTACCCATTTTGTGAATGCGCAAACCTTCGCCAACGATCTCACTGACGCACATGCGCGGGCTCAGGCTGCCGAACGGGTCCTGGAATACCACCTGCATTTCCCGGCGCAGCGGGCGTACCTGTTGCTGCGTGAGGCGGTCAAGCTGTTCGCCTTCGAAGCAGATGCCGCCCTTGCTGCCGATCAAGCGCAGGATCGCCAAACCGAGGGTGGATTTGCCCGAGCCGCTTTCGCCAACGATGCCCAGGGTTTGCCCTTGGGGCAGGCTGAAGTTGATGCCATCCACCGCTTTGACGTAATCGACGGTGTTGCGCAAAAAGCCTTTCTTGATCGGAAACCACACCTTGAGATCATCGACCACCAGCAGCGGCGGCCCCACTACGTTATTGGCCGGACCTCCGCTGGGCTCGGCCGCCAGCAGTTCCTGGGTGTAGGGGTGTTGCGGCGACTGGAACAGCGTCTCGCACTCGGCCTGCTCGACGATGCAACCTTTCTGCATCACGCACACACGATGGGCAATGCGCCGCACCAGGTTCAGGTCGTGGCTGATCAGCAGCAAGGCCATGCCCAAGCGCGCCTGCAATTCCTTGAGCAGTTCGAGAATCTTCAACTGCACCGTCACGTCGAGCGCCGTGGTCGGCTCGTCGGCGATCAACAACTCCGGCTCGTTGGCCAATGCCATGGCAATCATCACCCGCTGGCGCTGGCCGCCGGACAATTCATGGGGCAGGGCCTTGAGGCGTTTGTGCGGCTCGGGAATGCCGACCAATTCCAGCAATTCCAGGGTGCGCTGGGTGGCAACCTTGCCGGTCAGCCCCTTATGCAGGCCGAGCACTTCGTTGATCTGTTTCTCGATATTGTGCAGCGGGTTCAACGAGGTCATCGGCTCCTGGAAGATCATCGCGATCCGGTTGCCGCGAATGTGCCGCAGGGTCTTTTCCTTGAGGGTCAGCAGGTCTTGCCCGGCGTACTCGATGGTGCCGCTCGGATGCCGCGCCAGCGGGTAGGGCAGCAGGCGCAGGATCGAATGGGCGGTCACCGATTTGCCGGAGCCGCTTTCGCCGACCAGTGCGATGGTTTCGCCACGCTTGATGTCGAAGCTGACGTTGTTGACCACGCGGTGGTGATGCTCGCCAGTGACGAACTCGACGCTGAGGTCGCGGATTTCGATCAGATTGTCCTGATTCATCTCATTTCCTCGGGTCGAAGGCATCGCGAGCGGACTCGCCGATAAACACCAGCAGGCTCAACATGATCGCGAGCACGGCGAACGCACTCATGCCCAGCCACGGCGCTTGCAGGTTGGATTTGCCCTGGGCCACCAGTTCGCCCAGGGACGGCGAGCCGGCGGGTAAACCAAAGCCGAGGAAGTCCAGGGCAGTAAGGGTGCCGATGGCGCCGGTGAGGATGAACGGCATGAAGGTCATGGTCGAGACCATGGCGTTGGGCAGGATATGGCGGAACATGATCGCGCCGTTCTGCATGCCCAAGGCGCGGGCTGCACGCACGTATTCAAGGTTGCGCCCGCGCAGGAACTCGGCGCGCACCACGTCCACCAGGCTCATCCACGAAAACAGCAACATGATGCCCAGCAGCCACCAGAAGTTGGGCTGCACGAAACTCGCGAGGATGATCAACAGATACAACACCGGCAGCCCGGACCAGATTTCCAGGAAACGCTGCCCGGCCAGATCGACCCAGCCGCCGTAGAATCCCTGCAAGGCCCCGGCGATCACGCCAATGATCGAGCTGAGGATGGTCAGGGTCAGGGCAAACAGCACCGACACCCGAAAACCGTAGATCACCCGCGCCAGTACATCGCGGCCCTGGTCATCGGTGCCCAGCAAGTTCACGGATGACGGCGGCGCCGGGGCTGGCACTTTGAGGTCGTAGTTGATGCTCTGGTAGCTGAACGGGATCGGCGCCCACAAGGTCCAGGCGTCCTTGGCCTTGAGCAGCTCCTGGATATACGGGCTCTTGTAGTTGGCTTCCAGCGGGAACTCGCCGCCGAAGGTGGTCTCCGGGTAGCGCTTGAGCGCCGGGAAATACCAGTCGCCGTCGTAGTGCACAGCCAGCGGTTTGTCGTTGGCGATCAGCTCCGCGCCCAGGCTCAGCCCGAACAGGATCAGGAACAGCCACAGCGACCACCAGCCACGTTTGTTGGCTTTGAAACGCTCGAACCGGCGACGATTGAGGGGGGACAGATTCATCTCAATGCTCCCGGCTGGCGAAGTCGATACGCGGATCGACCAGGGTGTAGGTGAGGTCACCGATCAGTTTCACGATCAGCCCCAGCAGGGTGAAGATAAACAGCGTGCCGAACACCACCGGGTAGTCACGGTTGATCGCCGCTTCAAAGCTCATCAGGCCCAGGCCGTCGAGGGAGAAGATCACTTCCACCAGCAATGAGCCAGTGAAGAAGATGCCGATAAACGCCGAGGGGAAACCGGCGATCACCAGTAGCATCGCGTTACGGAACACATGGCCGTAAAGCACGCGGTGGTTGGTCAGGCCCTTGGCCTTGGCGGTGACCACGTACTGCTTGTTGATCTCGTCGAGAAAGCTGTTTTTGGTGAGCAGCGTCATGGTCGCGAAGTTGCCGATGACCAGCGCGGTGATCGGCAACGCCAAGTGCCAGAAGTAGTCGAGGATCTTGCCGCCCCAGCTCAGCTCGTCAAAGTTGTTGGAGGTGAGCCCGCGCAACGGGAACCAGTCCAAGTAACTGCCGCCGGCAAATACCACGATCAACAGGATCGCGAACAGGAACGCCGGGATCGCATAGCCGACAATGATCGCCGAACTGGTCCACACGTCGAAATGGCTGCCATGGCGCGTAGCCTTGGCGATCCCCAGGGGGATCGACACCAGGTACATGATCAGCGTGCTCCATAACCCGAGGGAGATGGACACCGGCATCTTTTCCTTGATCAGGTCGATGACCTTGGCGTCACGGAAGAAGCTGTCGCCAAAATCCAGCTGGGCGTAGTTCTTGACCATGATCCACAAGCGTTCCGGCGCCGACTTGTCGAAGCCGTACATCTTTTCGATTTCCTTGATCAGCGCCGGGTCCAGGCCCTGGGCGCCGCGATAGCTGCTGGAGCCGGCCACCGAGACTTCGGCGCCGCCGCCGGCAATGCGGCTGGTGGCGCCTTCAAAGCCCTCAAGCTTGGCGATCATCTGTTCCACCGGGCCGCCGGGGGCGGCCTGGATGATGATGAAGTTGATCAGCAGGATCCCGAACAATGTGGGGATGATGAGTAACAGGCGGCGAACAATATAGGCCAGCATTCAATCGCCTCCGCTCGCCGGATCGGCGTTCGTGTCTGTGTTCAGGGGGACGGCAGGTTTGACATTGGGTTTGCTCCACCAGGTGGCGGTGCCCACGTCGTAGCGCGGCGGTACCTTAGGGTGGCCCAGGTGATCCCAATACGCCACGCGGAACGTCTTGATGTGCCAGTTGGGAATCACGTAGTAGCCAAACTGCAACACGCGATCCAGGGCTTTGGCATGGGCCACCAGGCTTTTGCGCGAATCGGAGTCGATCAGTTCCTCTACCAATTGGTCAACCGCCGGGTCCTTGAGGCCCATGTAGTTGCGGCTGCCGGGTTTATCGGCGCTGGAGGATTTCCAGAATTCGCGCTGTTCGTTACCGGGCGAGGTGGACTGCGGGAAGCTGCCCACCAGCATGTCGAAGTCCCGCGAGCGGATACGATTGACGAACTGCGAGACGTCGACGCGGCGGATCACCAGGTCGATGCCCAGGTCGGCCAGGTTACGCTTGAAGGGCAGCAGGATGCGTTCGAATTCAGTCTGGGCCAGCAGGAATTCGATCTTCACCGGTTTGCCGGTGGGGTCGACCATCTTGTCATCGACGATACGCCAACCGGCTTCCTGCAGCAGTTGGTAGGCTTCGCGTTGCTGGGTGCGGATCATGCCGCTGCCGTCGGTCTTGGCCGGTTCGAAAGCCTGGGTGAAGACTTCGGGTGGGATCTTGCCGCGCAGCGGTTCGAGGATTTTCAGCTCATCAGGGCCGGGCAGGCCAGTGGCCGCCATCTCCGAGTTTTCGAAGTAGCTGCGGGTACGGGTGTAGGCGCCGTTGAACAGCTGCTTGTTGCTCCATTCGAAATCCAGCAACAGGCTGATGGCCTTGCGCACGCGCACGTCTTCGAACATGGGTTTGCGCATGTTGAACACAAAACCCTGCATCCCGGTGGGGTTGCCGTTGGGAATCTCTTCCTTGATCAAGCGGCCTTCGGTCACGGCCGGGATGTTGTAGGCGTTGGCCCAGTTCTTGGCGCTGAATTCCAGCCAATAGTCGAACTGCCCAGCCTTCAAGGCTTCCAGGGAGACGGTGCTGTCGCGATAGTAGTCGGTGATGCGGTTATCGAAATTGTAGAAACCCTTGGTGACCGGCAGGTCCTTGGCCCAGTAGTCCTTGACCCGCTCGTAGCGGATCATGCGCCCGGCCTTGACCTCGGCGACCTTGTACGGCCCGCTGCCCAACGGCACTTCAAGGTTGCCCTTGGCGAAGTCGCGGGTCGCCCACCAATGCTTGGGCAATACCGGCAGTTGCCCGAGGATCAGCGGTAATTCGCGGTTGTTGGTGCGCTTGAACTTGAACAGCACTTTCAGCGGATCTTCGGCAATGACTTCGTCGACGTCGGCGTAATAGGTGCGGTAGATCGGCGAGCCTTCCTTGATCAGTTCCTGGAAGGTAAACACCACGTCTTCGGCGCGGATCGGGTGGCCATCATGGAAGCGCGCTTCGGGGCGCAGGTAGAAACGCACCCAACTGTTGTCCGGGGCTTTTTCGATCTTGCCGGCGACCAGGCCGTATTCGGTGATGGGTTCATCCAGGCTTTGCATGGCCAGGGTGTCGTAGATCAGGCCGAGGTTGTCCGCCGGCACGCCTTTGGCAATGTAGGGGTTGAGGCTGTCGAAGCCGCCCATGGCCGACTCGCGGAACGTGCCGCCCTTGGGGGCATCCGGGTTCACATAGTCGAAGTGCTTGAAGTCGGCCGGGTATTTCGGCGGCTCGTTGTACAGCGTCAGCGCATGCTGCGGCGCCGCGTGGGCCGCGTGGGCCGCGCAGCTCAGCAACAAGCCGGCAAACAGTGAAGAACGCAAAGACATCATTGGGCTTTCTCCGACGCTTTGAGCCACCACGCGCTCAGGCCCAGGCTGTAGGGCGGCGTGGCGACAAAGGCGAACCGGTTGCGGTACGCCAGGCGATGATAGTTGAGGTACCAGTTTGGAATGCTGTAGTGCTGCCACAGCAGCACCCGGTCGAGGGCGCGGCCGGCGGCCAGTTGTTCTTCGCGAGTCTGGGCGGCCAGCAGTTGTTCCAGCAGATGATCGACGATCGGGTTGGCGATGCCTGCGTAGTTCTTGCTGCCCTTGATCGCGGCCTGGCTGGAGTGGAAGTACTGCCACTGCTCAAGGCCGGGGCTCAGGGTCTGGTTGAGGGTGATCAGGATCATGTCGAAGTCGAATTGATCCAGGCGCTGCTTGTACTGCGCGCGGTCGACGGTGCGCAGGCGCGCGTCGATGCCGATGCTGATCAGGTTCTCCACATAGGGTTGCAGGATGCGCTCCAGGTTCGGGTTGACCAGCAGCATCTCAAAGCGCAGCGGCTGCCCATCTTTGTTGAGCAAGCGCTGGCCCGAGAGTTTCCAGCCAGCCTCGCCCAGCAGTGCCAGGGCGCGGCGCATGTTCTCGCGGGGGATGCCGCGCCCGTCGGTCTGCGGCAGGCTGAAGGCTTGGGTAAACAGGTTCGCCGGCAATTGCTCGCGGTACGGCGAGAGCATCAGCCATTCATGGCCCACGGGTACGCCGCTCGCGGCGAACTCGCTGTTGGGGTAGTAGCTCAAGGTGCGTTTGTAGGCGTTGCTGAACAGGGTGCGGTTGGTCCACTCGAAGTCGAACATCAGCCCCAGGGCTTCACGCACCTTGGCCTGGCTGAAGGTCGGCCGGCGGGTGTTCATGAACAGGCCCTGACTTTGGGTGGGGATCTGGTGGGCGATCTGCGCCTTGATCACCTCACCCCGGTTCACCGCAGGGAAGTTGTAGCCATTGGCCCAGTTCTTGGCCTGGTGCTCAATATAGATGTCGAATTCGCCGGCCTTGAAGGCCTCGAAGGCCACGTCGCTGTCGCGGTAGAACTCCACTTCGACCTTGTCGTAATTGTAAAAACCCCGGTTGACCGGGAGGTCCTTGCCCCAGTAATCCTTGACCCGCTCAAACACCAGCTGGCGTCCCGGGGTGACCTTGCTGATACGGTACGGTCCGCTGCCCAGCGGCGGTTCGAAGGTGGTGGCCTTGAAGTCGCGGTTTTTCCAATAGTGCTGGGGCAATACCGGCAGCTCGCCCAGGCGCAGGATCAGCAGCGGGTTGCCGGCGCGCTTGAACACAAACCGGATGCGGTGAGGATTGAGGATGTCCACCCGCGCCACTTCCTGCAGGTTGGTGCGGTATTGCGGATGGCCCTCGGTCAGCAGGGTGCGATAGGAAAAGGCCACGTCATCGGCGGTGATCGGCTTGCCATCATGAAAGCGCGCTTCCGGGCGCAAATTGAACACCACCCAGCTGCGGTCCTCGCTGTACTCGACCGATTGGGCAATCAATCCGTAGCTAGAGGTGGGCTCATCACCGGACGGCGCGTACTGGCCGGTGCCGACCATCAACGGCTCATTGAGCTCGTTGACGCCGTATTGCAGGAAATTGGGGGTGGAAACCGGGCTGGAGCCCTTGAAGGTATAGGGGTTGAGCGTATCGAAGGTGCCAAATGCCATGACCCGCAAAGTCCCGCCTTTCGGCGCTGCAGGGTTGACCCAGTCGAAGTGGGTGAATTTGGCCGGGTACTTGAGCCTGCCGAACTGCGTATAACCGTGGCTCTCGGTAATCGTCGCGTTCGCACCAAAGCTCAAGGCCAGACTTATTAGTAGAAGGAGGGGACGCTTCAAGTCAGAGATCCGATCCAGGCGGCTTGGGCTTTATGGTCGGTACAGTAACAGCTTGTTCCGGTTGGAAAAAGCCAGTCCCAGACACTGGAGAACCAATGTGGGAGGGGGCTTGCCCCCGATAGCAGGCTGTCAGCTACCAGATTCACTGGTTGACACACCGCTATCGGGGGTAAGCCCCCTCCCACGATTAGATCCGTAGTGTTCCCGAGTTATCAGCGCGGCCCGGAAACTACCAGCATCTGCCCAGGCTTCAATGCCTGGCCAGTACGCGGGTTCCAACGCTTGAGATGTTGCATCTCGACGTTGAATCGCTTGGCGACGATGTACAGCGAGTCGCCTTTCTTGACCTTGTACTGCACCGGCTTCTTGCTGCTGGCCACCGCGCGGCGGGTGTCCTGCATCACCAATGTCTGACCGACCTTCAGTGCCTGGCCATTAAGCTGGTTCCAGCGCTGCAGGTCGTGCACATCGACCTTGTTGGCCTTGGCGATCAGCGTGAGGTTGTCGCCGCTGCGCACCTTGTAGCTGCGGCTGCGGCCGGCCACCCGTGCGGTCTCGACTTCGTCGAACACCTGTTTTTTCGGGCGCATCGCCAGCAATTCTTCCGGCTTCATCGTCGAAAGGGTGCTGGTCAGCAACTGCGCCTTGGAGCTCGGTACCAACAGATGTTGCGGGCCGTCCAGGGTGGTGCGTTGTTTCAGGGCCGGGTTGAGTTGGAACAGCTCGTCTTCGTCGATTTCAGCCAGCGCGGCGACCCGTGACAGGTCCATGCTTTGCTTGACTTCAACCACTTCGAAGTACGGCGTGTTGGCAATCGGGTTCAGGTTGACGCCGTAGGCCTCGGGGGCCAGCACCACTTGGGAGAGCGCCAGGAACTTGGGCACGTAGTCCTTGGTTTCCTGGGGCAGGGGCAGGTTCCAGTAGTCGGTCGGCAGGCCGAGCTTTTCGTTGCGCTCGATGGCGCGGCTCACGGTGCCTTCGCCGGCATTGTAGGCGGCCAGCGCCAACAGCCAGTCGCCGTTGAACATGTCATGCAGGCGTGTCAGGTAGTCGAGGGCGGCGGTGGTGGAGGCGGTGATGTCGCGTCGGCCGTCGTAGGCGCGGGTCTGGCGCAGGTTGAAGTAGCGCCCGGTGGAGGGGATGAACTGCCACAGGCCCACCGCATCGCTGCGTGAATAGGCCATCGGGTTGTAGGCACTTTCGATCACCGGCAGTAGCGCCAGCTCCAGGGGCATGTTGCGTTCTTCAAGGCGTTCGACGATGTAATGAATGTAGAGACTGCCGCGTTCGCCGGCGTTCTCCAGGAAGGACGGGTTGCTCGCGAACCACAGGCGCTGTTGCTCGATGCGCGGGTTGACGCCAACGTTGTCCTGCAATTGAAAGCCCCGGCGCATGCGTTCCCAGACGTCCTGGGGTACTTCGGGGCTGGGCTTCTCTGTGAGCCAGATAGGTTTTTGCTTGATCTTGGCAGCAAGATTGGGTTTGGGTTGCACGGTGGTTTGTGCAGCGTAATTTGTCGATTGGCAGCCCGCCAGAGTTGCGGAGACAGCCACCGCCACAGCTTGAGCCAGGCGGGTCAATGCGTCTGAATGGTTGGATTTACGAATAGATGACGACATTGGCTGGAAGTAAGTTCCGGGCAAAAATGTCGGGCGATTCTAGAAAGCGCTTTGGTTCCGGTCAACCATTCAGAAATTACGTATCAGATTGCATCGTCTTAGAACTTATCTTTCCACGCCCTCAAGCTAGCAAAAACCTCGGCCCCAGAGCGGTTGTCGCGGCCGTTCCGTTCGTCCGCTTTTTGTTTAACGGATGTTTCAGAGGTGCGCAAAAAAGGGTTGGTGCGTTTTTCCAGGGCCAGGTTGGAGGGCAGTGTTATCTCGCCACGGGCCCGCAGTTGGCGGACGCTTTCCACCCGTTCGGCGATATCGGCGTTGTCTGGTTCCACCGCTTGGGCAAACTTGAGGTTACTTTGTGTGTATTCGTGGGTGCAGTACACCAAGGTGTCGGCGGGCAGGACAGCCAAACGCTCCAGCGAAGTGTGCATCTGTTCAGGCGTGCCCTCGAACAGGCGCCCGCAACCGGCGGCGAACAGGGTGTCGCCACACAACAGCACGCCCGGGTGATAAAAGGCGATATGGCCTAGGGTGTGGCCGGGCACGGCATAAATGTCGAAGTCCCAGCCGAGCACCGTGATGCGGTCGTTATCATTTAACGCCACGTCCCGCGCCGGGATCTGTTCGTTGGCCGGGCCGTAGACCTTGGCGTTGGTCACGCGCTTGAGTTGTTCGACGCCACCCACGTGGTCATGGTGATGGTGGGTGATCAGGATATCGCTCAAGGTCCACTCGGGATTTTGCGTGAGCCAGGCCAGTACCGGCGCGGCATCGCCGGGGTCGACCACCGCGCAGCGCTTTTTAGGCGGGTCCTGTAACAACCAGATGTAGTTATCGGTGAAGGCGGGCAGGGCACTGATCTGTATCATTCTTCGATTCGCCAAGCTGAACACATTGGTGCATCTTAGAACGTCTAGGCGAGTTGGAGAATGCAATGACTGATAAAGCGTTCGCCCAGGCCGATCCTGAGTGGCTAGCCCTGATCGGCGCGGCCCGTGAATGGC
The DNA here is from genome assembly GCF_003290225.1 of Pseudomonas sp. LG1E9. NCBI lineage: Bacteria > Pseudomonadati > Pseudomonadota > Gammaproteobacteria > Pseudomonadales > Pseudomonadaceae > Pseudomonas > Pseudomonas sp. LG1E9. The sequence goes on from NZ_CP029983.1 coordinate 3,363,386, forward strand.
TGTCCGGGCCCATCGGGCAATTTCTGCTGGATGAAGAACGGCGCATGCTCGAAGACGAGCTGGGCCGCTTCTTTGGTGGCTATCTGGTGCATTACGGTCCCTCCGCACAGACGCCGCCGTCTGCGCCGCAGGTGCAACGCAATGTGCGCCTGGGCGCACCGTTGCCGGGCGTCGAGATCGTTTGCGAGGAACAGGCCTGGCCGTTGAGCGAGCACGCCGCCGATGTGGTGGTGTTGCAGCATGGCCTGGATTTCTGCCTGTCGCCCCACGGTTTGCTGCGCGAGGCGGCGAGCAGCGTGCGCCCTGGTGGCCATTTGCTGATTGTCGGCATCAACCCTTGGAGCAGTTGGGGGCTGCGCCATGTGTTCGCCCATGATGGCCTGCGCCAGGCGCGCTGCATCGCGCCGTCGCGGGTGGCGGACTGGCTGAACCTGCTGGGCTTCGCGCTGGAGAAACGCCGCTTCGGGTGCTATCGTCCTCCGCTTGCCTCGACCAAGTGGCAGGCGCGCCTCAGCGGCTGGGAACGCCGGGCGGGTATCTGGCAGCTCTCGGGCGGCGGCTTCTATCTATTAGTGGCGCGCAAGATTGTGGTCGGGCTACGGCCGGTGCGCCAGGTAGCGCGCCAGCCCATCGGCAAACTGGTGCCGATGCCGATGGCCAAGGTCAACCGCAAGCAAAGTGAAACGTAAAACCCCTTTTTGATTTAAGACCGAGTAACTGATGACTGACAGCGTAGAACTCTTCACCGATGGCGCCTGCAAGGGCAACCCAGGCCCTGGCGGCTGGGGCGCCTTGCTGGTGTGCAAGGGCGTCGAGAAGGAACTGTGGGGCGGCGAAGCCAATACCACCAACAACCGCATGGAACTGATGGGCGCGATTCGCGGCCTGGAAGAACTCAAGCGTCGCTGCAGCGTGCTGCTGGTCACCGACTCGCAGTACGTTATGAAGGGCATCAACGAATGGATGGTCAATTGGAAGAAGCGCGGCTGGAAGACCGCCGCCAAGGAACCGGTAAAAAATGCCGACCTGTGGCAATTGCTCGACGAGCAATGCAATCGCCATGACATCACTTGGAAGTGGGTTCGCGGGCACATCGGCCACCCCGGCAACGAGCGTGCAGACCAGCTCGCCAACCGCGGTGTAGACGAGGTGCGAGGCTACAAGCAGAGCTGACGTGCTAACATCGCGCCCTTTGACGCACACCACAGTGCACACCACCGTTGAGAGCTGAACCCTGATGGCCATCCGATCTGTTGTACTCGATACCGAAACCACCGGCATGCCGGTGACTGACGGCCACCGGATCATTGAAATCGGCTGTGTCGAACTCATGGGGCGGCGTCTCACCGGGCGTCACTTCCACGTCTACCTGCAACCGGACCGCGACAGTGACGAAGGCGCCATCGGCGTCCACGGTATCACCGACGAGTTCCTCAAGGGCAAGCCACGCTTCGCTGAAGTGGCCGATGAGTTCTTCGAATTCATCAAGGGCGCCCAGCTGATCATCCATAACGCGGCGTTCGACGTCGGTTTCATCAATAACGAATTTGCCCTGATGGGGCAGACTGATCGTGCAGACATTTCCCAGCACTGCTCGATCCTCGATACCTTGATGATGGCCCGTGAACGTCACCCCGGCCAGCGCAACAGCCTCGATGCGTTGTGCAAGCGGTATGGTGTCGACAACTCCGGCCGCGAACTCCACGGCGCTCTGCTCGACTCCGAGATTCTCGCCGACGTCTACCTGACCATGACCGGCGGGCAGACCAGCCTTTCGTTGGCAGGTAATGCGTCCGATGGCAGTGGCTCGGCAGAAGGCTCGGGCAACCGTCCTTCGGAAATCCGCCGCCTGCCGGCAGATCGCAAGCCGACCACGATTCTTCGCGCCAGCGAACAGGACATGGTCGAGCATGCACAACGCCTGGAAGCAATTGCCAAGTCGGCCGGTGCTCCTGCGTTGTGGACTCAGCTGACACAACAATAGCCATCAAGATGTCGGAGGGGGCTTGCCCCCCTACAGTTGATCTCCATAGCTTTCAAAATCTTCATTCGCGTCATCGCAGCCTAGCTTCTACCCTGAGTGCATAGCCCTCAGGACTCTACGCCCTCATGTACAAAGACCTGAAGTTCCCTGTTCTTATCGTGCACCGCGACATCAAGGCCGACACCGTTGCTGGCGACCGGGTCCGCGGCATTGCCCGGGAGCTGGAACAGGAGGGCTTCAGTGTTTTTTCCGCCGTGGACTACGCCGAAGGTCGGCTGGTGGCGTCTACCCATCACGGCCTGGCCTGCATGTTGATCGCCGCCGAGGGCGCTGGCGAAAATACCCACCTGCTGCAAAACATGGTCGAGCTGATTCGCCTGGCGCGGGTGCGGGCACCCAACCTGCCGATCTTTGCCCTGGGCGAGCAAGTCACTCTGGAAAACGCCCCGGCCGATGCCATGAGCGAACTCAACCAGCTGCGCGGCATCCTTTATCTGTTCGAAGACACCGTGCCATTCCTGGCCCGGCAAGTGGCCCGCGCCGCACGCACCTATCTAGATGGCCTGCTGCCGCCATTCTTCAAGGCCTTGGTACAACACACCGCCGACTCCAATTATTCCTGGCACACCCCCGGTCATGGCGGAGGCGTGGCGTATCGCAAAAGCCCAGTGGGGCAGGCGTTTCATCAGTTCTTCGGGGAAAATACCCTGCGTTCGGATTTGTCGGTTTCAGTGCCCGAACTGGGCTCGCTGCTGGACCACACCGGCCCGCTGGCCGAAGCCGAGGCTCGTGCTGCGCGCAACTTCGGCGCCGACCACACCTTCTTTGTGATCAATGGCACATCCACCGCCAACAAGATCGTCTGGCATTCCATGGTCGGCCGCGATGACCTGGTGCTGGTGGACCGCAACTGCCACAAATCCGTCCTGCACTCGATCATCATGACCGGCGCGATCCCGCTGTACCTGTGCCCGGAACGCAATGAACTGGGGATCATCGGCCCTATTCCCCTGAGCGAATTCAGCCCCGAGTCGATCCGCGCCAAGATCCACGCCAGCCCCCTGACCCGTGGGCGGCCCGCGAAAGTGAAGATGGCCGTGGTCACCAACTCCACCTATGACGGCCTGTGCTACAACGCCGAGCTGATCAAGCAGCAACTGGGCAACAGCGTCGAGGTGCTGCACTTTGACGAAGCCTGGTATGCCTACGCAGCGTTCCATGAGTTTTTCGCCGGGCGCTATGGCATGGGCACCTCGCGTACCCCGGACAGCCCGCTGGTGTTCACCACCCATTCCACCCACAAACTGCTGGCGGCCTTCAGCCAGGCCTCGATGATCCATGTCCAGGATGGCGGTGCGCGGCAGCTGGACCGCGACCGTTTCAACGAAGCGTTCATGATGCACATCTCCACATCGCCGCAATACAGCATCATCGCCTCGCTGGACGTAGCGTCGGCGATGATGGAAGGTCCGGCCGGGCGTTCGTTGCTCCAGGAAATGTTCGATGAGGCCCTGAGTTTTCGCCGCGCCCTGGCTAATCTGCGCCAGCATATCGCCGCCGAGGACTGGTGGTTCTCCATCTGGCAACCGCCGTCGGTGGCCGGCATCGACCGCGTCGCCACGGCGGATTGGCTGTTGCAGCCGCAGGATGAGTGGCATGGCTTTGGTGATGTGGCCGAAGACTATGTGTTGCTGGACCCGATCAAAGTCACGCTGGTGATGCCCGGCCTCAATGCAGGCGGTGCCTTGAGCGATTGCGGGATTCCCGCGGCGGTGGTCAGCAAATTCCTCTGGGAGCGCGGGCTGGTGGTAGAAAAGACCGGGCTGTATTCCTTTCTGGTGCTGTTTTCCATGGGCATCACCAAAGGCAAATGGAGCACGTTGCTCACCGAGTTGCTGGAGTTCAAGCGCAGTTATGACGCGAATACCAGCCTGGCCAGTTGTTTGCCGTCAGTATTTGCCCAGGGCCCGGCGCGTTATCAGGGCCTGGGTTTGCGCGACCTGTGCGACCAACTGCACAGTTGCTACCGCAGCAACGCCACCGCCAAACACCTCAAGCGCATGTACACCGTATTACCGGACGTCGCGATGAAACCGGCGGACGCCTACGACCAATTGGTAAGAGGAGAAGTGGAGGCCGTGTCGATTGATGCCTTGCCAGGACGCGTCGCAGCCGTGATGCTGGTGCCGTATCCGCCGGGCATTCCGTTGATCATGCCTGGCGAGCGCTTTACCGAGTCAACCCGCTCGATCATCGACTACCTGGCATTTGCCCGGACGTTCGATAGCAGTTTCCCCGGTTTTGTTGCCGATGTTCACGGGTTACAACACGAAGATGACGGCAGTGGTCGTTGTTACACCGTAGATTGCATCAAGGGTTAAGGATGTTTATGCAAGCCGTAATGAACCCGAAGTATCCAGGGCTCAGTGTGCGAGTCGCCGACGAAGGCTTCGATGCCTACGTGTGGGGCAATGACTTCAGTTTCGAGGTCAGCGCCTATAGCGTGCCGGAGATGGGCAAGCGCGTCGATCAGTGGCCGCTGGAGCGCATCCTGCCGTACCGCAAATGTTATGGGATTGATCCTGAGGAGTTCGCCAGTTTCCGCGATGCGCCAGACAGCGCGATTTTCATGGCCTACCTGGACGATCGAGCGGTGGGGCATATCGTGGTCAGTACCAACTGGAATGGTTTTGCCCATGTGGATGAACTGGCGGTGGTCCTGCCGGCACGGCGGCACGGCGTGGCCAAGGCGTTGCTGGATGTGGCGCAGTTCTGGAGCCGCAAGAAAAACCTGCCGGGCATGATGCTCGAAACCCAAAACAACAACCTCGGCGCGTGCCGTCTTTATGAGCGCTGCGGTTATGTGATGGGGGGGATCGACCACCTGCGTTATCGCGGCATCGACCCGCAAACGCGCGAAGTGGCGATTTTCTGGTATCGGTTGTTCAAGTCCGAAGTCGACAAGACTTAACCCAACAGCAGGCTTTCAGCCTTCTGCGTGACAATCTCCAGCAATGCATTCAAGGCTGCAGAAGCCATCCCATCCTTGAGGGTCAGCGCGTACAGATGGATCGTGATCGGCGGCGACACCGGGCATGCATCCAGCCCGGCCTCCCGTGCGCCGAACGCGGTGAACGGGTCGACAATCGCCAGGCCTTCTCCCGCTTCCACCATGCTGCGCATCATCTGGTAGGTCTGCACGCGGGTTTGCACCACCGGCAGTGGCCGAAGGGCTTGCAGCTTGGCGTCCAGCAGTCGGCTGAGTGGGTCTTGCCCCTCCAGCCCGATCATCGACTGCCCGGCCAGGTCCTGCAGCGCAATGTACTTTTGCTTGGGCTTGAGCCAACCGTGGGGTGCGAGTAGCTGCAGTTTGCCCTGGGCGAGCACGGTGCTGAGGATTTGCGGGTGTTCCGGGTCATGCAGGCTCAGGCCGACGTCGGCCTCGTGCAGCAACAGGCTCCTGACGATTTCTCGTGTGGGCTGGCTCGACAGGTTGCAGGGGGTGTCCTGGAACCGTCGGCGCAGCACCGCGATGCTGTGCGGCAACAGTTGATTGGCCAGGGGCGGGGTGCAGAGCGCTCGCAGGGGTGGGGCGTGATGGTGTTTCAGGCGGCTGGCCAGCCGTTGCACCGGCTCCAACGCTTCGTACACATGGGCGATTTCTGCCTGCAACGCCAGGGTTTCCCGCGTTGCCTGCAAGCGCCCGCGTACGCTGGCGAACAGCATAAAACCCAGTTGCTGCTCGGCTTCCTTGAGCGACGCCTCCACATCGCCCACGGGGAGCTGCAACCATTCGGCGGCCGTGCCAAGGTGTCCGGTCTGCAAGATGGCCTGAATCACTTCGAGATGACGTAAACGCATGGCCGGAGTCTATGTGCAGTGCAGTGGGGTTTCAATGGTACAAGTGGTCGTGCGTAAAAAAGACGGTGCAGGTCGCCTGTGCCACTGGCGTTCAATCACGACCTCACTAGAATGGCTTGTCTGATCATCAACGACCAAAGCCGGATACCGGCACTTACAACAAAAACAGGTCTGGTCTCAAATGCCTATTCCCTCGACGTTCTTCGGGGTAACGGCCAAGCAACTCCTGGTCCTGGTGACCGTAGGGTGCGCGGCGGCTTATCTCTTCAGCAATCACGACGACACACCGCAGAGCCTCGCGCTCGAAGCGTTTATCCGTGCCCAGGAACAGGTGGGCGAGCAGGTGGGGGCGGTGTTGGGGGTTACTCTGGTCAGGCAGGTGGAGGCATATCCCGCCTACAACACGTCAGGCTACACGCGCACCGTGTACGCCGTTGAAGGGGAGCGGGGGCACTTGCTGGTGACGCTCAAGCAGAGCGAGCAGGGTCTTGAAGTCACGGAGATCCGCAGCCCTTGATCACCCCGGCCCAGTCGATGCCATCAATGGCCAGGACTGAGCAGGTCATCAAGGCGAGATCTTATGACGCTAGGGTGGTTTGCGATTCGCGGACAATAATGATGCCCGACTGGATCAGTTTGAACTCATCGCCTTCCAGTTTTTCTACACGGTCGCCAATGGCCAGCTTGTAGGTCGTGGTGGGCGTCGAGCCAGCCAAGTCGGCTTGCGCCGGGTTGGATTCCTGGAACTCATGCACGGAATACACGCGGCCTTCCGCGTCTCTGGCATGGAACTGTCCGACAAGTACTGCTGCCATCTGTTTAGAACCTCTGGAGATAAACACTCGATTTACGGTTCTGTAGACCGCCATAAAGAGAGGTAGTTTGCCTACACAAAAAAAATACTATTCATTGAGATTTTCAGACACTTCCTACGAAGCAGCGTGCGACGCAAACGCTTGGAGGAATCTCAAAACCTTCTGGTGAACCCGTCGTGAAGTCTCTATAACTACAAGCTCCATTAGTCAGACATCGGGAAAACCTCCATGAGCAAGGTCTACACGATTGCCGTCCTGGTTGGCAGCTTGAGAAAACAGTCGATCAACCGCAAGGTCGCGTTGGCATTGGCCGAACTGGCTCCGGCCAATCTGAAGTTGAGCATTGTCGAAATCGGCGATCTGCCGCTCTACAACGAAGACATCGACACTGATTCACCGCCGGCAGCCTACAGTACTTTCCGCAAACAGGTGAGTTCATCCGACGCGGTGCTGTTCGTGACACCGGAATACAACCGCTCGGTGCCGGCCCCATTGAAGAATGCGATTGACGTGGGTTCCCGCCCTTATGGACAAAGCGCCTGGAGCGGCAAACCGGGAGCGATCATCAGCGTGTCGCCGGGCGCCATTGGCGGCTTTGGCGCCAACCACCATCTGCGCCAGTCCCTGGTGTTCCTGGATGTGTGGTGCATGCAGCAGCCGGAAGCCTACCTGGGTGGGGCGGGCAGTGTGTTTGATGAGTCGGGCAAGGTGTCAGAAAAGACCAAGCCGTTTTTGCAGGCCTTCATTGATGCCTACGCACAATGGGTAGAAAAACAGACCGCATAGGTATCTACGCAAGTTCTACAGGATAATGCGAAGCGGCTGCCAAGTATCCCCGTCACCCGTAGCAGCTGCCGAGCGCAAGCGAGGCTGCGTTGGGCGCCCCGCAGATCGCGGGGTGTCAATACGTCCGCCACGCAGCCTCGCCAGGCAAGCCCCTCTTCACCTGTTCAGATCAGCGCAGCCAGTTGGTCCGCGCTAATTCGATCACCTCATCGCCACGCCCACTCATCACCGCCTTGAGCATATACAGGCTGAACCCCTTGGCCTGTTCCAGCTTGATGCTCGGCGGCATCACCAGTTCCTGAGTGGCGGTTACCACATCCACCAGCACCGGGCCATCGTGGGCCAGGGCGCGGCGCAGGGCGGGTTCCAGATCTGCGGATTGCTCCACGCGAATGCCGAGGATTCCCATGGCGTTGGACATCGCCGCGAAATCCGGATTCTTCAGCTCGGTGCCCGTGTCCAGATAACCCGCGGCCTTCATCTCCATGGCGACAAATCCCAGTGACGAGTTATCAAATACGATGACTTTGACCGGCAACTTCAGCTGCGCCAGCGAGATGAAATCCCCCATCAGCATGGCGAAACCGCCGTCGCCGGACATGGAAATCACTTGCCGACCCGCAAATGCGGCCTGCGCGCCAATCGCCTGGGGCATCGCGTTGGCCATGGAACCATGGTTGAGCGAGCCGATCAGGCGGCGCTTGCCGTTCATCTTCAGGTAGCGCGCCGCCCAGACCGTGGGCGAGCCGACATCGGCGGTAAAGATCGCGTCATCGTCGGCCAACTCACTGAGCAGTCGCGCAACGTATTGCGGGTGGATCGGTCGATTGGCCTTGGACGGTTGCGCAAGGTCGTCCAGCCCCTGACGGGCTTTTACGTAATGCTTCAACGAGGTTTCAAGGAAGCTGCGATCCGTCTTGCGGGTCAAGCGCGGCAGCAGGGCATCGATGGTTTCGCTGACATCCGCGGCGATACCCAGGTCCAAGGTGGCGCGACGGCCCAGTGCCTGCGGATTGCGGTCGACCTGGATGATTTTTGCGTCGGTGGGGTAGAACTGGCGATACGGGAAGTCGGTGCCGAGCATGATCAGCGTGTCGCAGTCGAGCATGGCGTGGTAACCGGAGCTGAAACCGATCAGGCCGGTCATGCCCACATCAAAGGGGTTATCCCATTCCACATGTTCCTTGCCGCGCAAGGCGTGTACCACCGGCGCGCCCAGCATGTCCGCCAGGGCCACCACTTGCGCATGGGCGCCGGCACAGCCGCTGCCACACAGCAGCGTGACCTTTTCACTGCGCGAGAGGATCTCGCTCAATTGCAGCAGATCGGCCTCTGCCGGCAAGGTGCGTGGCGCGTGCAGGGCCGGCCACGGCTTGAGGGTGTCTTCGACTTCCAGCAGCGACACATCCCCCGGAATCACCACCACCGCCACGCCGCGATTGAGGATCGCCGAGCGCATGGCGCGGTGCAGCACCTGGGGCATCTGCGCGGGGTTGGTGACCAGCTCTATAAAGTGGCTGCACTCCTTGAACAGTTCCTGGGGATGGGTCTCCTGGAAGTAGTTCAGGCCGATTTCCGAGGATGGAATCTGTGCGGCAATCGCCAGCACCGGCACATGGTTGCGATGGCAGTCGAACAGACCATTGATCAAGTGCAGATTACCCGGCCCGCAACTGCCGGCGCACACCGTCAACTCGCCGGTGGCGGCGGCCTCTGCACCGGCGGCAAAGGCGGCGACTTCTTCGTGGCGCACGTGCATCCACTCGATACTGTCCATGGTGCGCAGCGCATCGGTGAGACCGTTGAGGCTGTCGCCGGTCAGGCCCCAGATGCGCTTGATGCCTGCCTGTTCAAGGGTGATCGCCAGTTGCTGGGCCAGGTTGATTTTCGCCATGAAGCACTCCAATCGTCAGTGAGGTTAAAAGCTGCTGATCAATAGGGGACAGTTCGATCACGACGAATGCTCCTTCTTTAATGTGAAGATTGCGTCATGGCGGCGCGGTATTGCCGTGTGCGGCGGGCGATAAACCATTGGTCACACGCCAGTGCCAACCAGGGCATCACCTTGGGGTTGGGCCGCCGACCACGGCTGAGGCGGCGCATCTGGTTGCGCACCACGGCGAGCGTGGCGAGCGAGGCCAGGGGCTTGCGCTTCCAGTCGATCGGCTTGAGTTGCGGGTTGAGGTCGCGACCTTCGCGCCAGTGTTTGATCAACTGCGGTTCCAGCGTCAGGGCGGTGGCGATACCGGCCATGGCGATGCCGCTGTCCAGCACTTGCTGCACGATAGGCAGGCGGCGAATGCCCCCGGTGACCATCACGGGCATGCTGGCGACGCTGGCCATTTGGGCGGCAAATTCAAGGAAGTACGCTTCACGGGCGAGCGTGCGACCGTCCCGTGCTTCGCCTTGCATGGCGGGCGCTTCATAGCTGCCGCCGGACAGTTCCAGCAGGTCGATGGGCAATGGGTTGAGCATTTCCACCACTGCCCGCGCATCGGTTTCGTCAAAGCCGCCGCGCTGGAAATCCGCCGAATTGAGTTTGACCGCCACGCAAAACGACGGGCTGACGCTGGCGCGCACGGCGTGAATCACTTCCAGCAGCAGGCGTGCACGGTTGTCCAGCGAGCCGCCCCAGCGGTCAGTGCGGTGGTTGCTCAAGGGCGAGAGAAACTGACTCAGCAAATAGCCGTGGGCGCCGTGGATCTGCACGCCGGTAAAGCCGGCTTTCTCGGCCAGGCGTGCGCTGGTGGCGAAGCGCTGGATCACGTCCTGGATTTCGTCTTCGCTCATGGCTTTGGGCTTGGCGAACATCTTGGAAAAACTGCCCAGGTCGAGGGCAATGGCGGACGGCGCCAACGCTTGCTGGCCGAGATTGGCCATGGTCTGGCGCCCTGGATGGCTGAGCTGCACCCAGAAGTGCACGCCCTTGTTGCGCGCCACATCGGCCCATTCGCGAAAGCTGTCCAGGTGTTGCTCGTTTTCCAGGGCCACGCCGCCGGGGCCGGTCATGGCGTGGCGGTCGATCATTACATTGCCGGTTAACAGCAGGCCGGGTTCGCCGTCTGCCCAGGCCTTGTACAACTGCTTCAATTCGCGGGACGGCGCCTGGTTGATATCGGCCATGTTTTCTTCCATCGCCGCCTTGGCGATGCGGTTGGCGATGACTTGGCCGTTGGGCAGTTGCAAGGCTTCAAAAGGTGACATGCGTTGACTCCTGAGTGGGGGAGGCCTCAGGCTAAGCTTAAAGTTAACTTTAATGTCAAGCAGGCGTTGTGATGAATATTGGTGAGCTGGCAAAACAGAGCGGCCTGGCGGCTTCGCGCATCCGCTTTTACGAGAGCGAAGGCTTGATCAGTCAGGTGGGACGCCAAGCCAATGGCTATCGGCGCTATTCAGAAGACGCGTTGCAAACCCTGCAGTTGATCCAGAGCGCGCAACAGGCCGGGTTTACCTTGCAGGAACTCAAGGCGTTGATGCCCGCGCCGGGGGAGCACAAGCGCGACGAACTCATCCTGGCCTTGGAGAGCAAGGTGGCGCAGATCGAAGTGATGCAGGCGCAACTGGTCCACAGCAAAGCCCAGTTGCTGGGAGTGATTGAGGCCGTACGTGCGCAGCCGGAAGGCGTCCCATGCTCCATGGGACAGAAACAGGTGCTGGCGTCGATCAAACTTCAGCCATGAAAAAGCCCTGGCATGCCAGGGCTTTTTCATGTCCGCAAACTTATCGGCGACGAAACAGCGGCAGCGGCTCATCCGTTGCAGCCTGGTACGTCACCGAGAAGTCCTTGAGGCTTTCCAGCGCTTCGTACGGGTCTTTGTCTGCGCGCAGGGCGAAGGCATCGAACCCGCAGCGGCGCAGGTAGAACAACTGGTCGCGCAGCACGTCGCCAATCGCCCGCAGCTCGCCCTTGTAACCGTAGCGGTCACGCAGCAGGCGGGCGTTGGAGTAGTTGCGACCGTCGGTGAAGGCCGGGAAATTCAGCGCGATGACCTGGAAGTGTTCCACGTCGGCGCCGATCTCTTCGGCTTCTTCATCGGCGTCCAGCCACACACCCAGGCCGCCGTCGCGGGCCTTGAGGGCGTGGCCGTGTTCGCGCCACAGCGCCAACGGCACGATCAGGTCGTCGCAGTTGGAGATGCCGTCGAAGCTCGCGTCCTTGGGCAGCAGGTGCCAGGTTTCGTCGAGGACTTCGTTGTTCTTAATGATTCGCTGCATAGACGCGCTCCTTGAACAGGTCAATGCCGATGCGCTGGTAGGTGTCGATGAAACGCTCATCTTCGGTGCGCTGTTCGATGTACACATCGATCAGTTTGCCGATCACCTCGGGCATGGCTTCCTGGGCGAAGGACGGGCCGAGGATCTTGCCCAGGCTCGCATCGCGGCTGGCGCTGCCACCCAGGGACACTTGGTAGAATTCTTCGCCTTTCTTGTCCACGCCCAGGATGCCGATGTGGCCGACGTGGTGGTGACCACAGGCGTTCATGCAACCGGAAATGTTCAGGTCCAGCTCGCCGATGTCGAACAGGTAGTCCAGGTCGTCGAAACGGCGCTGGATCGATTCGGCAATCGGGATCGACTTGGCGTTGGCCAGGGAGCAGAAGTCGCCACCCGGGCAGCAGATGATGTCGGTCAAAAGGCCGATGTTCGGCGTCGCGAAACCGCCTTCGCGCAGCTCGCCCCACAGGGTGAACAGTTGGCTCTGCTCAACGTCCGCAAGGATGATGTTCTGCTCGTGAGAGGTACGCAGTTGGCCGAAGCTGTAGCGGTCAGCCAGGTCGGCGACGGCGTCCAGCTGCTTGTCGGTGATGTCGCCCGGTGCAACACCGGTCGGTTTCAGCGACAGGGTCACCGCCACATAGCCCGGCTTTTTGTGCGCCAGGGTGTTGCGGCCACGCCAGCGGGCAAAGCCTGGATGCTGGCGTTCCAGCTCGGCGATTTCGGCGTCCTGGTTGGCCAGGGCCTTGTATTCGGGATCGACGAAATGCTTGGCAACGCGATGCGCTTCGGCTTCGGTCAGGGTGGTCTGGCCGCCGCGCAAGTGTTCCATCTCGGCGTCGACTTTCTGGGCGAACACCTCGGGGGTCAGCGCCTTGACCAGGATCTTGATCCGGGCCTTGTACTTGTTGTCACGACGGCCGTAGCGGTTGTAGACCCGCAGGATGGCGTCGAGGTAGCTCAACAGATCCTGCCACGGCAGGAACTCGTTGATGAATGCGCCCACCACCGGCGTACGGCCCAGGCCGCCACCGACCAGCACACGGAAGCCCAACTCGCCAGCGGCGTTGTACACCGGCTCCAGGCCGATGTCGTGGACTTCGATGGCTGCGCGGTCCGAGGTCGAGCCGTTGACGGCGATCTTGAACTTGCGCGGCAGGTAGGCGAATTCCGGGTGGAAGGTGGTCCATTGACGGATGATTTCACACCATGGGCGAGGGTCGATCAGTTCGTCGGCAGCAACGCCGGCGAATTGGTCGGTGGTCACGTTGCGCAGGCAGTTACCGCTGGTCTGAATGGCGTGCATCTGCACGGTGGCCAGTTCAGCCAGGATGTCCGGCACATCTTCCAGGGCCGGCCAGTTGAACTGCACGTTCTGGCGGGTACTGATGTGGGCATAGCCTTTGTCGAAGTCGCGGGCAATCCTGGCCATCATGCGCATCTGGCGCGAAGTCAGTTGGCCGTAGGGCACGGCCACCCGCAGCATCGGCGCAAAGCGCTGAACATAAAGGCCATTTTGCAGGCGCAGAGGGCGGAACTCTTCTTCGCTCAGTTCACCTGCTAAGTAGCGTCGGGTCTGATCACGGAACTGCTTGACGCGGTCCTCGATGATGCGCTGATCGTATTCGTCGTATACGTACATATAGGTCCTGTTCTCGGCAAATCTGCGCGCACGGCCGCGCACTCCCAACGGAGCCGGCGCACGATACCAGTTTGCGTTTATGCGCAAAAGTGATGTTTGGGTATATGGAAATAACCAAAATGACTAATGAGAACGGTTATCGGGATATCCACATTTGTCATGCGGGCAATCGTCGACTTTACTGTGAGCGAGTCTTAGTGCAATCACCTATAAAACCGACAAGAGGCGATGCGATGAGCAATCCGACAAAAGCCCGTAAACCCGACAGTACCGTGGATGCCTGGGCCATTCTGTTCTTGATCATTCTGGTGGTGGGAACCGCCGTTTTCTGGGTCAGCCACCAATAAAGGACGTTGATTGAGCCTCGATTGGTTTAGGCATTGCCACTATCATGGCGGCCTAATTTCGAGGCTCAAGCGTCCATGTTGAAGGTGTTGATTACGTGTGTCTGGTTGCTGGGATCGACGTACGGGGCGATGGCCCATGCCACGTCGGTGGTGTTTCTCAATCCGGGCATGTCGACCGAAACCTTCTGGGTCAGCTACACGCAATTCATGCAGGCCGCCGCCAAGGACCTCGGCCTGGATTTGCGTGTGCGTTATGGCGAGCGCGATGTCGCCAACACGCTGCTCCAGGCGCGTGAGGTGCTGCAAGGCAGCCAGCGTCCGGATTACCTGGTGCTGGTCAATGAGCAGTACGTCGCCCCGCAGATCCTGCGCATGGCCGAGGGCAGTGGCGTCAAGCTGCTGATGGTGAACAGCGCACTGACCGTCGATCAAGAGCAACTGTTGGGCACCCGCAGTGGTATCCGTTTGATCGGCAGCCTGGTCGCTGACGATGAAGAGGCGGGCTACCTGATGCTGCGTGACCTGTTGCGCCAGCACGGGCCGGTTGCGCCGGGCCAATCCCTCGACCTGTTGGCCTTTTCCGGCGCCAAGACCACCCCGGGAGCGCAGTTGCGCGAGCGGGGCCTGCGTCGAGCACTGGCCGAGCATCCCGAGGCGCGCCTGCGCCAGTTGGTCTACGGCGAGTGGAACCGCGAGCGCGCCTTCGAGCAAGCGACGCAACTGTTCAAGCGCTACCCGCAGACGGCACTGGTGTGGTCGGCCAACGATCAGATGGCCCTGGGCGCCATGCAGGCGTTGCAGGCCAGTGGGCGGTTACCGGGTAAGGACGTGCTGTTCAGCGCGGTCAACAGTTCACCCGAGATCCTGCAGGCGCGCCTGGACGGTCGCTTGTCGAGCCTGGTCGCAGGGCATTTCACCGTAGGCGGGTGGGCCATGGTGCTGATCAATGATGATGCCAAGGGCGTGGATATCAGCGCCCACGGTGGGCGCGACCGCCAGTTGGCGTTGTTCCAATTGATCGACATTCCCCAGGCGCGGCGCTTGTTGGGGCACACGGCACCGGTGAATTTTCGTGCGCTGTCCGCCCAGGGCAAGCCAGCATCCTACCGTTACCCGTTCAGCCTGCAGTTGCTGCTGCGCTAGGCACCGGCCAGGTGCAGCACCAGCTTGACGATGCCAAACAAGGTCAGCGCAAACACGGCTGTGAACACAATCCCCAGGACCACGAAGTGGCTGGGTTTGCCGTGGGTGAAGTCGCGCGTGCGGTTCTTGCCGCTTTGCACGCCAATGGCCGCAGCCATGACGCTCTGCAGCATCTGCCATAAGGTCGGCGGTTTATTGTCCGGGGTGTCCATGAAGCCTCCGCAGGTCGGGTGGTATCGGCGCGGTGCCACCCACAGGATAGTTCAGGAAACGTCATAGCTAAGTACTTCGGATGCGCCCGCGCGCGGTGATCAACTGGTCTCTTCATTATCAGGAGAGTCAGTATGTCGGTAGTTCCCCAGACAAACGTGCCTGCACGGACGGCAGGCGCATCCGCGAGCATTCATGCCAAGTCATTGATAGCGGCTGTCCCACCGTGGCTGATCGATGCCACACCGCCGCGTCGTGAGGCACTCAGTAAAGCCGATACAACGCTGGCGCAGGCGTATTGGCGCGCAACCCCACAGCGGCGTCAGCGAGTGCACGATTGTGTCCTTGAGAGCTTCACCGAACAAACGGTGCTGGATAAGACGATGTCAGCCTTGCAGGACATCGAGACGTTCGGCCGACCGTTACTGGTAAAGGCACTCAAGGATCAGTACGGCGTTGAGCTTGCCGGCGGGCTGTCCACCTGGATAAGTCTCAGAAAGTCGCTGCAAGTGAGCTATCTGAATATAGAAGCGCGCACCTATGATTATTTGAAGCTTGAGCTGTTTCAGGCCGCGCTCCACAACTTCGAGGCGAGCGAGTGTGAAGAGGGTTTTTTCCATTCGTCCTCCGGCTTCAGATGGCAAACAGGATCGCTTTCTGAGCCTTTGTTACCGGTGCGCCTGGGGGGGCTGAAAGTCCATCAATTTCTGACACTGTGCCGGCAGTTGAATATTGGCGGGCAGTATCAGGCCTATCTCAAGCGGTTTTTTCACCCCGCCGAGGCTTCTGTCGAGGCCACCTTAAGGTTGCAATTCGCCCTCAGCCAAAAGGCCGCGATGCGGGCCGCCGCCGAATTGGCTTTGTTGCAGCAGGATATCGACGACGATGTCTACGCCATGCTGCTTCGCGTCATTGAAGGCGAGCGCTCACCCCGTATCGGGGCGCAAACCGTGCTGGTTCGCGACGTTGGCCTGATGAATCTGCGAATCACCGGCTGCGTGATGTTTCAGGTCATGGGGGGTGAGAAGGTTGATTACCCCATTCTTTACGTACCCCACGACCCGTACCACCCGCTGAAGCGCTATCGCGATTACGACCACATGCTCGCGACGTTGAGCGACCGGTTTATCACGCCAGGCGCCCCCACACAGCGGGTGACAGGCCCCACGGCTTATCAGCGTTTTTTCAGTCAGTTCGTGAGCCATGCCGATTGGCCGCGTTACTTCAGTGAGTTCACGCAGGATGCCGCAGACGCGACTTTTCGCGAGAAAATCGGTTCCACGTTTCCCGGCATAGGCGATATGTATGAGTTGGTCAGTCGCATGACGCCTTTTCGACTCAAAAATTTCCCACCCTTGCCTCGATCTCCCCAGGTGCCAAACCCGACGCCCTATCTGGCGCCCGCAGCCTTGGTGTTCAAGGACAGTCCGGCGGGCGCTGACGCCATTGATCTTTGGACGTATCTCTACAATCAAAACCGAGACAAGGTTGTGTCGGACGCCGCCAGTTATGCCGTCCCCACCGCGGACGTCGATGCCAGGGTGCGTCAGCGAAAACTGGCGATGTTTCTCAATGTGGGGGTGTTCGTACTGGGTTTCGTTGCCGGGTTCGTGCCTGTGCTGGGTGCAATCATGCTGGGGGTCATGGTCGCACAGCTGTTGTACGAGACATTCGAAGCGGTGTCAGAGTGGAGTGAAGGCGATCGCAAAGCGGCCAAGGTGCACCTGATAGACCTGGCAGAAAACCTCGCCTTGATCGGGGTGACGGCCGGCGTGGGTAAAGCCCTGAGCAGACCAAGGGTCGAACCGGTCATTGAAAGCACGGTAAGGGTCAGCCTGCCTGACGGTAAGGCGCGTCTGTGGAAGCCTGACCTGGCACCCTACAGGAGCGACGTGGTGTTTGATTCCGCAGTCCGGCCTGATGCGACGGGTCAGTACATGCGTGGAGGCAAGACTTACATCCGTATCGATGGATCATTCTACGAAACGAGCTTTGACGCCGATCTGCGCAAATGGCGAATCAGACATCCGCACGACGACATGGCTTACCAGCCGATCCTTGAGCATAACGGCGAAGGTGCCTGGCGACATATTCATGAGTATCCGCTGTCGTGGGAGCGCCTGAAGCTGCTGCGTCGCCTGGGGCATTGCGCGGAGGGTTTTTCTGATGAAACCCTGAGCGCCGTGGGTGAAATAAGCGGTGTCAGCGACGACCAGTTGCGAAAAGTGCACATGGACGGCTTGCCTGTGCCGGCGGTGCTGGCCGATACGCTGGAGGATTTCAAGGTCGACCAGCAGGTTGATGAGCTGATCGGCCAGATTCGTCGAGGAACACCGAGGGACGCTGGCTATGAGTACGCGTTGGGTCTCGTGGTCGAAATGCCAAGCTGGCCGCAGGCAAAGGTATTGGAGGTGTTTGCAGGTTCTGAACCCGTGGGGCACCCGCGTGTCGATGTCGGCAAGACGCCCATCGAGCAACTGGTGGGTAGCACTGGCCCGCTAGGCGAGGACGCGGCTAACTGCGCGTTGGGCCAATTGGGCAGCCGTTTCGAACCGGTTACCCCGCTGATCGATGAATGGTCTGGTGCACCCTTGAAAGAGCCACTTCAGGCCCAGGAAACGAGGATTTTCAGCGGGCGCTCCGTGCGCCATGGTCGGCCTCTTTCACCGGGCGCTAACCAGGCCACTCTCAAAATCAGTATTGACGATGTATTCCAAGGCAAGCTCGCATCGACTGTCTTGGCTGGCCTGAGCGAAGACGAAGCCGCCCAGCTGTTGGGCAGCGAGTCAACCTGGGGTGGGGCCACCAGAACGCAGGTCTTCAATGAGAGGCTTGCAGACGTGGCGCTGCAAAGACAGCAGGCCTTGTTCAGCGCTCTGTTGCGCGCAAGAAACCCGCACCACGCCGCCACCGGTTCGCTGCACCGGCGGTTCCCCACGTTGTCAAGACGAGCGCACGCGCAACTGCTCGACCTGGATACCGGCAACGCCGCAGAGCGCCTTGATCTCGCCGCGCGTATTGCTGTGCAACAGGGGCGCCTTGGACGGGCACTCAGCGGGCTGCATCGGGACAGGCTAGCCGGCGTCGACAGCGACTGGCTGGCCCTGCATACCCTTGCGCGCCTGCCAGGGTGGCCTGAGGGGCTGCGCCTGGAAATACGCGAAGGTCATATCAACGGACCATTGAAGGCCGGCATAGGCGAAGAAAGCGCGGCAATGCGCAGATACCTGATCAAGATCGACGAGCGTTTTCAAGCCGTTGACGCGGCCGGCAATGCGCTGAATGAATTGCCCCCCCATGGTCGTAACTTCTATGCGTCAATCATGCATGCCTTGCCGGACGAAACCCGTCAAGCGCTGGCGCTGCCGTCGACCAGCCAGGGCGCCGATTTACAACAGGCGTTGGCCGCGTATGCCAGGTCGCACCGAGACGTTGTGGCCAATCAAGTGTTCAAGCTGCGTATCCCGAGGTCAAAGCCCTCATGGCGTCTGCCGAGCGGGCGTTTGGGCTATGAGTTGTCGGGCAGGAGCAAGGCTTTTTTCCTGAGTGAACAGTTGATTCGTCAGTTACGCAGTGTCTATCCGAATATCCCTGAAGAGGAGGCTGAGGCATTTTTGTGGTCTCGAAGGCGCGACGGTGAAAGCGATGCGCAGGTTTCGCAGATGCTTTCCTCGCGTCAACGCGAACTGGCGGCATTACAGCTCAGGCTCGCGCAATGGGCCGGGCAGGATGGTTATCGCTCACGTGTTGCCGACGATGTGATCGGCTGTTGGCGCCAGGGCTTGGACCGGGATCGCGCGCCCAGTGCGGTTCTGAACATTCGCGGGGCGCAGCCGTTGCCGACGCTGGAGGCAGACTTTTCCCATGTGCGTACAGTGTCGTTATCAGGCGCCAGATTGCTTGCCGAGGGGAGCGAGGCCTTGCACCGGTTGTTACCCCGTTTACAGCGTCTTGAACTCTACGTTAACCCCATGGACCTGGACGCGGTGGCCGCTCGGTTGCCAAGCCTGCCCGGTATTACCGAACTGTTGATTCAAGGGCCTTCACTCACGTATTCCAGTGAGGCGTTGCAGGCTATCAACCGAATGGCGGGGCTGGAGCAGCTGGTTCTCGGGGGGGCTCTTCAAACGCTGGACGTCAGCGAGTTGACATCATTGCGTCGCTTGACCGTGTCGGGGGCCCTGGGGGCTTGGCCGCGTGGCGTCACTGCGCTTGAGCACCTTGAGTCCCTCGATCTCTCGGGTACCCGATTGCATTCGGTGCCGCCTGAGATGTTCAGCGGGCATGAGCGCGTGTGGCGCGGTTTGCAGATGAATTGGGCAGGGTTTGAATCCCAGGACTTCAAGGCGGTGTTTGATCACTTGCAGGGCAACCCCGCGCATCTGATGGATGAGGCCCGGCTGGTGCGGGACTATTGCGAGGGGGTGCTGAGAGGCCTCTGGAACGGTGATCCGGTTTTTGTTTCGGGTGCCATGGCCGAATTCAGCGAGCAGGGGTTGTCGCCGCCGATGCGTGTGGCGCGTGTGAACACGGTCCGTGAAGAATATCAGCGACTGGCCGCAGAGCTTGAACAATGGCGCCAGCAAGATGCGTCCCGGGATATGGCCGCCGAAAAGCTGCTGGAGTGTTGGCGTGCGGGTTTAGCGCAGCGCTTTATCACCCCTGGTCAGCCCGGCCATTTCGAGGGCGATGCGCCGGCAGGCTCGCGGCTCGATCTGTCAGGAAGTCGGCTGGGTGCTTTGCCGCCGTTGCCGACGGCCGGTTTTGCCCATGTTCGCGACCTGAACTTGAGCGGTGCAGGTGCCCCCATCGAAGCCATCAACCCGTGGCTCGACCATTTTACCGGGCTCCAGGCCGTCAGCCTTGCAGGGAATAACCTGACGGAACTGCCGTCGACACTCACTCGATTTGAAACCCTCAGGCAGTTGGACCTTTCGCGCAACAGGTTGGTCATTACTGCGTCCACACAAGCCAGGTTGAACACGTTCGCGCAGCTTTCATCCTTGCAATTGCAGTACAACCCAATCGGCAGTCTGGATGCGCGCAGTCTCGAACAACTGCGTAGCCTGGATCTGAGTCACAGTGCAATTAACGCCTGGCCGCAAGGCTGGCAACACCTGGAACGTCTGGACCTGAGCCACAGTGCGGTGACCGCTATCCCCGAGGCGGCCTTGGAGGGGCATGATCCCTTGCTGCTCGGCACCAGCCTGCGGGGCTGCCGCCTTACCACTCAAGCACGTGCGCAAGCGCGGTTGTTTGCGCGACGCTACACCCAGGATCACCCAATGGACACGTTGGAAAACCCATTGGGCATACCCCACGACCTGCTGTTTCAGGGGTTGACCGGAGGCGACCCTGAGTATTTCCCGGATGACCTTCACCAGCGTCCCGAGTGGCTCACTGCGCTGCCCGGTATCTCAGACCCCGCGCGTGTCAGGCCAACCCCAGCCGAGCGGCTGCAACGGCTGAACCCTTCGCTGGACGACGCCCAGGCGCAGGCATGGATGGATGAGTTGGGTGTCAGCGGTCACGACGCGTTTAAGGTCGAGGCCAAATTGGTCGAGTGGGAGAGGCAATACGACGAGTGGGTATCGCTGTTGAATCAGTGGATCGGTGCTGAGGATTATCAGAGTGAAAGCGGGATCAGTGCGCTGGACCGGCGCAGGGCGGCGGATCGATTGCTGCAGGGTTGGCGTTTCACATTGCGGGCAGAACCCTCGGCGTTTGTGCCAGAGAGCGCTCAACAATTGAACTTGTCGGGCCTGACGTTGGGGGATCTACCTGCCGTGCCGGCTTATTTCGCGCATGTAAACGAGCTTGACCTGAGCGGCGTCGCCCTGACGGCAGAGGGCTCCAGCGGGTTTCTGCGCAGTTTCGCCCATGTAAAAAACTTGACGCTCAGTCATAACGCGCTGCCCGTCTTGCCGAACGTGCTCAACGAATTTCATTCGTTAAGCCGGCTGGACTTCAGCGGTAACCGACTGCGTAACTCGATCGTATTACAGCCGCTCCTGGGCAATATGCCTGAACTGGCATGGTTGGACCTGAGCGGCAATATCCTTAGACGGGTGGATGCCACGGGCTTGAACAGGCTTGAATCACTGAACCTGCAGCACAACCTCCTGGAGGATTGGCCGAGCGCTGTGCTTGAGCTGCCACGGCTGCGTCAGATGGACCTGGGCAACAACTGGATCGAGACTATCCCTGCCGCCGCCCTGGAGCCGCGGCATCAACAATTGATGGCCGGCACCACGCTCTCGGGAAATGAGCTTGGGCTGCATGAGCTTGAAGATTTACGCACCTATCTGCTCCAGACCGGCAATGGCCTGGGGTATTCCGCCCAGGAGCTGGAAGGCCTTATCAACCCCTCTCGCTCGACCAGTGAAGCCGAGTTTTCCGGGGCGGAGCACGTCTTTCAAAATCACCCGGACATTGAGCCTGTGCACGTCCAGAAAAACCGTTGGTTTGCCACGCTGGAGGCTGACTCCCCCAGGCATGCCGCGTGGGATGTACTCGTGGCTGAAGAGGGCAGCGCGGACTTTTTCTTTGTGCTTTCCCGGTTGGCGGACACCGTAGACTTTCTTCAGTTTCCTGCCGAGTTGAGGCGGCGAGTATGGGCGGTGCTGGACGCGATGGGCGATAGTCTGCAACTGAGGCGGTACATATTCGCCAGGGCGACGGCCCTTATACCGGGTGCTACGTGCGGTGACGGTCGAATCCTGATTTTCAACGAGCTTGAAACGAGCGTCCTGGAGTTCGATGCGCTTAGAGAGTCTGAGCTGGCGCAAGACGGCGCTGCGCTGTTGGCACTGGCCAGGAGCATGATCCGTCTGGAGGCGGTGGAGGACATTGCCCGGGCCGCTATCGAGCGCAGCCCGCATATCGATCCCGCCGAAGTACGGCTGGCTTACCGTATCGGCCTTGCCGAGCGTCTACAGTTGCCCACGCAACCCTCGGGCATGTTGTATGCCGACCTGGCACAGGTCAGCCAGGCCGATATCGACGATGCCTACGTTGATGTCCTGGCGCGTGAACGCGAACCAGATTTCGATGAAAAACTGATCACCCGTGAATATTGGCTTAATTACTTGAAAAACAAATACGCCGACGAGTTCTCGGCGCTGGCCCACGCGCTCGATAAGCAGATTGATGCACTTGAGGAGCGTTTTCCGAAGGTAGGCCCAGCGTATTTGAAGGAGTACGCAGAACTGGGTGCCAGGCGCAGCGAGCAACAAACCGCGCTGGCTATCCGGCTGACGCGGCAGGAGCGAGAGCGACTCCAGCGTTAGGGGCGGGCCGATGCAGGCGTTCGATAACGCCTGCATCGGCTGCGGGCCTTAGTTGTCGTAACCCAGGTTCGGCGCCAGCCAGCGTTCGGTCACGGCCAGGTCCTGGCCCTTGCGTGCGGTGTAGCTGGTCACCTGATCCTTGTCGACCTTGCCCACGGCAAAGTACTGCGCCTGCGGGTGGGCGAAGTACCAGCCGCTGACCGCCGCTGCCGGGAACATCGCGTAGTGCTCGGTGAGGAACACGCCGCTGCGCCCGGCCTGCATCTCGCGGGCTTCAGGGTCCAGCAGTTGGAACAACTGGGCTTTCTCGGTGTGATCCGGGCACGCCGGGTAGCCTGGGGCAGGGCGGATACCGCTGTACTGTTCCTTGATCAGCGCTTCGTTATCCAGTTGTTCGTCCTTGGCGTAACCCCAGTGTTCTTTACGTACCTGCTGGTGCAGCCACTCGGCACAGGCCTCGGCCAGGCGGTCGGCCAGGGCCTTGACCATGATCGAGTTGTAGTCGTCGCCCGCGTCCTGATAGGCCTTGGCCACCTCTTCGGCGCCGATGCCGGCGGTGGTGATAAAGCCGCCGATGTAGTCGGTCACGCCGCTGTCCTTGGGCGCGACGAAGTCGGCCAGTGAGAAGTTCGGCTTGCCGTCGGTCTTGATGATCTGCTGGCGCAGGTGGTGCAGTTTGGCAATCGGCTGGCCATCTTCGCCGTAGACTTCGAGGTCATCGTCCTGCACCTGGTTGGTCGGCCAGAAACCGAATACTGCACGGGCGCTGATGAGTTTTTCGTCGATCAGCTTCTTGAGCATTTCTTGGGCATCGGCGTACAGCGCGGTGGCGGCTTCACCCACCACTTCATCGGTAAGGATGCGTGGGAACTTGCCGGCCAGGTCCCAGGAGATAAAGAACGGGGTCCAGTCGATGTACTCGGCCAACACGTTGAGGTCGATATTGTCCAGCACCCTGGAGCCGGTGAAGGTCGGCTTGACCGGCGTGTAGCTGCTCCAGTCGAACTGCGGCTTCTTGGCGATTGCCACCGGGTAGCTCAGGCGCTCGGTGCGCGCACTGCGGTTGGAGGTGCGCTCACGTACATCGATGTATTCCAGGCGAGTCTTCTCGACGAAGCCGGCCTTCAATTCCTTGGACAGCAACTGCGTAGCCACGCCCACCGCACGGGAGGCGTCGGTGACGTAGATCACCGCGTCGTTGCTGTACTTGGGCTCGATCTTCACCGCTGTGTGCGCCTTGGACGTCGTCGCACCGCCGATCATCAGCGGCAGGTGGAAGTCCTGGCGCTGCATCTCGCGGGCCACATGCACCATCTCGTCCAGGGACGGGGTGATCAGGCCGGACAGCCCGATGATGTCGCACTTCTGTTCCTTGGCCACCTGCAGGATTTTCTCGGCCGGCACCATCACGCCGAGGTCGACGATGTCATAGCCGTTGCAACCGAGCACCACGCCGACGATGTTCTTGCCGATGTCATGTACGTCGCCCTTGACCGTGGCCATCAGGATCTTGCCCTTGGCTTCGGGCTTGTCGCCTTTTTCCAGCTCGATGAACGGAATCAAGTGGGCCACGGCCTGCTTCATCACGCGGGCGGATTTCACCACCTGGGGCAGGAACATTTTGCCCGCGCCGAACAGGTCGCCGACGATGTTCATGCCGGACATCAGCGGGCCTTCGATCACTTCGATCGGGCGTGCGAACGACTGTCGGGATTCCTCGGTATCTTCAACAATGTGCGTGGTGATGCCCTTGACCAGCGCATGTTCCAGGCGCTTGTTCACCGGCCAGCCGCGCCATTCCTCGGTCTCGGCTTCTTTGACGCTGCCGTCGCCCTTGTACTTGTCGGCGATGGCGAGGAGGGCGTCGGTGCCTTCCGGGGTGCGGTTGAGCACCACGTCTTCCACGGCGTCACGCAGCTCGGCCGGGATCTGGTCGTAGATCTCCAACTGGCCGGCGTTGACGATGCCCATGGTCAGGCCGTTGCGGATCGCATAAAGCAGGAACACCGAGTGGATCGCCTCGCGCACCGGGTTGTTGCCACGGAACGAGAACGACACGTTGGACACGCCGCCGGAGGTCAGCGCGTACGGCAGCTCGTCGCGGATGTAGGCGCAGGCGTTGATAAAGTCGACGGCGTAGTTGTTGTGCTCTTCGATACCGGTGGCGACCGCGAAGATGTTCGGGTCGAAGATGATGTCTTCCGGCGGGAAGCCGACTTCATTGACCAGGATGTCGTAGGAGCGCTTGCAGATTTCCTTTTTGCGCGCCTCGGTGTCGGCCTGGCCGGCTTCGTCGAAGGCCATTACCACCACGGCGGCACCGTAGCGCTTGCACAGCTTGGCGTGATGAATGAACTGCTCGACGCCTTCCTTCATGCTGATGGAGTTGACGATGCCCTTGCCCTGGATGCACTTGAGGCCGGCTTCGATCACTTCCCACTTGGAGGAGTCGATCATGATCGGTACGCGGGAGATGTCCGG
The DNA here is from genome assembly GCF_003290225.1 of Pseudomonas sp. LG1E9. Taxonomy (NCBI): domain Bacteria; kingdom Pseudomonadati; phylum Pseudomonadota; class Gammaproteobacteria; order Pseudomonadales; family Pseudomonadaceae; genus Pseudomonas; species Pseudomonas sp. LG1E9. Next base: position 3,388,159 of record NZ_CP029983.1, read on the forward strand.
CTCGCCGGCAATCAGATTGAGGAAGGTCACCATGGCCTTCTTCGAATCGAGCATGCCCTCGTCCATGTTGATGTCGATCACCTGGGCACCGGCTTCCACCTGTTGCAGGGCGACTTCCAGGGCTTCGGTGTAGTTGTCTTCGCGGATCAGACGGGCAAAACGCGCGGAACCGGTGATGTTGGTACGCTCGCCGACATTGACGAACAGCGAGCTGCGATCAATCGTGAACGGCTCCAGACCCGACAGGCGACAGGCCTTGGGAATGTCCGGGATCGGGCGCGGCGCGTAACCGGCCACGGCCTTGGCGATGGCTTCGATATGGCCCGGTGTGGTGCCGCAGCAACCGCCGACGATGTTGAGAAAGCCGCTCTGAGCGAACTCTTCGATGACCTTGGCGGTTTCCGATGGCAGCTCGTCGTACTCGCCGAATTCGTTGGGCAGGCCGGCGTTGGGGTGCGCCGACACATGGGTGTTGGCCTTGTTGGACAACTCTTCCAGGTACGGGCGCAGCTCGCTGGCGCCGAGGGCGCAATTGAGGCCCACGGAAATCGGCTTGGCATGGGCGACCGAGTTCCAGAATGCTTCGGTGGTCTGGCCCGAGAGGGTACGGCCAGAAGCGTCGGTGATGGTGCCGGAGATCATGATCGGCAATTCGATATCCAGCTCTTCAAACACGCCCTGCACGGCGAAGATCGCGGCCTTGGCGTTGAGGGTGTCGAAGATGGTCTCGATCAGGATCAGGTCGGCGCCGCCTTCGATCAGGCCTTTGGTAGCCTCGGTGTAGTTTTCCACCAGTTCATCGAAGGTGACGTTGCGGTAGCCGGGGTTGTTCACATCGGGCGACAGCGAGCAGGTGCGGCTGGTCGGGCCCAGGACGCCGGCAACGAAGCGTGGCTTGTCCGGGTTCTCGGCGGTCTTGGCATCGGCGATCCTGCGCGCCAGGCGTGCACCTTCGACGTTCAGCTCGTAGGCCAGCTCTTCCATGCCGTAGTCGGCCATGGAAATGCGCGTGGCGTTGAAGGTGTTGGTTTCGAGGATATCGGCGCCGGCATCCAGGTAGGCCTTCTCGATCCCGCCGATCACGTCAGGGCGGGTAATCACCAACAGGTCATTGTTACCCTTGACGTCGCTTGGCCAGTCAGCGAAGCGTTTGCCACGGTAATCGTGCTCTTCCAGCTTATAGCTCTGGATCATCGTGCCCATGCCGCCGTCGAGGATCAGGATACGTTCCTTGAGGGCGTGGTGAAGGGCGTGCAGACGAGCGCTACGATCGGACATGGGACTACTCTGGTCAGGCATTACGGAGGGCGTGGATCATAGCAAACCTGTGCGGATTTGCGGCATGTCAGGCTTTTGCATGAATATCGCTCATGTTGTGAGGGGCGATGGCCCGGTAGAATCATCGCAATTTTTCAGCGCATGCATTGAATCGGGACCGGATACATGTCACTTCGTCTTATCGTCAGCGCCGTCCTGGCCTTGATCGCCAGTACTGCGCAGGCAGCAGGTCCCGCTCCGGCGATTTCCTACACCCGCGACATTCAACCGATTTTCACCGAGAAGTGCGTGGCCTGCCATGCCTGCTACGACTCCGCCTGCCAGCTCAACCTGGGCAGCGCCGAGGGCGCGGCGCGGGGCGCGAGCAAGATGCCGGTGTATGACGGCGAACGCAGCCAGGCCGCGCCGACCACCCGTTTGTTTTACGACGCATTTGGCAAGCAGGCCTGGCAGCAGAAGGGCTTCTATTCGGTGCTGGACGCCCAAGGCAGCCAGGCCGCGCTGATGGCGCGCATGCTGGAACTGGGGCATAACGCGCCTTTGCAACCCAATGCCAAGTTGCCCGATGACATTGTGTTGGGCCTGAACCGCGAAAACATGTGCGCCACCCCTGGCGAGTTCAATGCCTATGCCGGCGCCCATCCCAGAGAAGGCATGCCCCTGGCGGTCACGGGCCTCACCGACCAGCAATACCAGACGCTGCAACGCTGGCTCGCGTCCGGCGCGCCGATTGATCAGCAGGGCCTGGCGCCGAGTGCCAACGAAGCCTTGCAGCTTCTACAGTGGGAAAACCTGCTCAACCAGCCCGGCGCCCGTGAAAGCCTGGTGGCGCGCTGGTTGTTCGAGCACTTGTTCCTGGCCCATATCTATTTCGAGAACGGCGAGCCAGGGCATTACTTCCAGTGGGTGCGCTCGCGTACGCCGAGTGGGCAGCCCATCGACCTGATCAACACCCGTCGCCCCAATGACGACCCAGGCACGCGGGTCTACTACCGTCTGTGGCCGGTGCAGGGCGTGATTGTGCACAAGACTCACATCACCTATCCGTTCAGCGCTGCGAAAATGGCGCGTATCAAAGACCTGTTCTACAGCGGCAACTGGCAGGTCAACGCCTTGCCGGGTTATGGCCCGGGCCGCCGCGCCAATCCGTTCGACACCTTCGAGGCGATCCCGGCCAAGGCGCGCTATCAGTTCATGCTGGATGACGCCGAGTACTTTGTACGCACCTTTATTCGCGGGCCGGTGTGCCGTGGGCAGATCGCCACGGACGTGATCCGCGACAACTTCTGGACCCTGTTCCAGGACCCGGACCACGACCTGTACATCACCGATGCGCGGTACCGCGGCCAGGCCACGCCGCTGCTGGCCATGCCGGGGCAGAACGACGACGTGGGCAGTGTGCTGAGCCTGTGGTTGGCCTATCGCGACAAGCGCAACAGGTACGAGGCGCTGCGCCGGGATAGTTATGCCGATTTGCCGCCGCCGAGTTGGTCGAGCCTGTGGGCGGGCAATGACAACGCGTTGCTGAGCATCTTTCGCCACTTCGACAGTGCATCGGTCACCAAAGGCCTGATTGGCGAAGTGCCGCAGACGATGTGGCTGTTCGACTATCCGTTATTGGAGCGCACCTATTATCAGTTGGCGGTGAATTTCGATGTGTTCGGCAACGTCTCGCACCAGGCCCAGACTCGGTTGTACTTCGATTTGATCCGTAACGGTGCAGAGCAGAACTTCCTGCGCTTGATGCCGGCGGACGCTCGTGAAGGCTTTATGGATGATTGGTATCAGAACAGCGGCAAGATCAAGCTGTGGCTGGATTACGAAGCGATTGATGACGATAAACCTACAGGCTTGCACTTGAATGAACAGGACCCCAAGCGGGACTTCGCCAACCAGTTGATTGCCCGTTACGGTGATCTGAATGCGAGCCCGGACCCGATTAATCGGTGTTCTGGCGCGTATTGTTCGCGTGACGGGATTGACCCGGCCTTGCAGGATGCTGAGCAGGCGCTTAGCCGGTTGACGTCGCGTCCGGCGGCGGGGCTGAAGGTGATTGATCAGTTGCCTGAGGCGACGATGCTGCGGGTTGAGACTGCCAGCGGGCAGCGTGTGGTCTATAGCCTGCTGCGCAACCGTGCCCACAGTAATGTGGCGTTTTTGCTGGGCGAGGCGTATCGCTATCAGCCGGGGCTGGATACCTTGACCCTTTATCCGGGGGTGCTCAGTAGCTATCCGAATTTCATCTTCAATATTCCGGCAGGGGACGTGCCGGCGTTTGTGGCGCAGATGGAGCAGGCCAAGGACGCCCAGCAGTTTGAGAGGATCGTTGATCGTTGGGGGGTACGCCGGAGCCATCCGTTGTTTTGGCAGTATTTCCACGATTTGTCGGAGTATGTTCGGGAGACTACGCCGGTTGAGGCGGGGGTCCTGGATATGAATCGGTATGAGAATTTGTGAGTGGTGGGTTGGGGGAGCGCTCTCAGATCAAAAGCAAGCGCGCGGCGGCCTTAGAGCAGACCGGGTTGTTAAGTCGAGCCCCCTCCCACATGTTGATCTCCATATATCAGGTAGGTGTCACGCCACCACCCGCCAAAACCTAACCCGACAAAAACACTGGGACTTTGTACCTCCGTAATAATTTGGCGTAAACTCCGGGCAAGCCTGTGAGGAGTTTCCATGACTGCCATAACCATTACCGACGCCGCCCACGATTACCTGGCTGACCTGCTGTCCAAGCAGAACACCCCAGGTATCGGCATCCGCGTCTTTATCACCCAGCCCGGCACCCAGTACGCCGAGACCTGCATTGCCTATTGCAAGCCTGGTGAAGAGAAACCTGAAGACACCGCCCTGGGGCTCAAAAGCTTCACCGCGTACATCGACCACTTCAGTGAAGCTTTCCTGGACGATGCCGTAGTCGACTATGCCACCGACCGTATGGGCGGCCAGTTGACCATAAAGGCGCCCAACGCCAAGGTGCCGAGCGTCAACGCCGACAGCCCGGTCAACGAGCGCATCAACTACTACCTGCAAACCGAGATCAACCCAGGGCTCGCCAGCCACGGCGGTCAGGTCAGCCTGATCGACGTCGTTGATGACGGTATCGCGGTGCTCAAGTTCGGCGGCGGTTGCCAAGGCTGCGGCCAGGCGGACGTGACCCTGCGTGAAGGCATCGAGCGTACCCTGCTGGAGCGCGTCCCGGAGCTCAAGGGCGTACGTGACGTGACCGACCACACGCAGAAAGAAAACGCCTACTACTGAGTAAGGCGTTCACTGCGAACAAAAAAACGGCGCCCCGTGAGCGCCGTTTTTTTTCGCTTAAAATTCATTGCTTTACGCAATACATCTAACAAAGAAGATCAACTGTGGGAGGGGGCTTGCCCCCGATAGGGTCATATCAGCCGCCACCTAAGCAACTGGTACGCCGCCATTTGTGAGGTAAAAGCTCATGGCCGATAAAGGTGCGCATGCCCCGCCCGATACAGCGACGATTCACTGAAACTGTCACTCGCCAACACCCGTCCCACCACAATCAGCGCCGTACGCCGAAAACCCTTGGCCTCGACCTTTCCGGCAATGTCACTGAGCGTGCCCACCGCCCAATCCTGATCCGGCCACGTGGCGCGGTGCACCACGGCAATCGGGCAATCAGCGCCATAGTGCGGCAGCAGTTCGGCGACGATTTTCTCCAGATGGTTGACCCCCAGATGAATCGCCATGGTTGTCCCATGCCGCGCCAGACTGTCGAAGTCCTCGCCGGCCGGCATGCTGGTTTTATCGGCATAGCGGGTCAGGATCACGCTTTGGGCGATGTCCGGCAGGGTCAGTTCGGTCTCCAGCAGCGCGGCGCAGGCCGCTACGGCGGTGACGCCAGGGATGATCTGGAATGGGATGCCCAGTTCACGCAAATGACGGATTTGCTCGCCGATTGCGCCGTAGAGGCTCGGATCACCGGAGTGTACGCGCGCGACGTCCTGGCCTTTGGCGTGGGCAGTCTTGATCAGGTCGATGATCTGCTCCAGGTGCAGTTCGGCGCTGTTCACCACCTGTTCTGCCTGATGCCCCTCCAGGACCGCAGCGGGCACCAGCGAACCGGCGTAAATGATCACCGGGCAACTACGGATCAGCCGCTGGCCTTTGACGGTGATCAATTCCGGGTCGCCGGGGCCTGCGCCGATGAAGTAGACGGTCATTGGGGAGTTCCTGTCAAAAACGGGCGAGCATGAAGATTGCTCATGATCGGGGAGGGCGATTATCGGGGTTTAACCGGCGCAGGCCAACGCAAAGGTGGCTTGGGCGGTTTTTTTGCGGGTGATGAGCAACCGGGCAGGCGCGCCGCAGAGCTGTTCCGCAAGGGCCAGGGCGGCGCTTTCGGCGATGCCGTAACAGCCCGTATGGGCGAACGCGACGGCGGACTTGTGGCTGAGTCGGTCTGCATAAGCGGCCAGTTGCTCGGCGCTGAAGCATTGCAAAGGCAGATTCAACTGCCGCGCCAGCGCCAGCAAGCCTGGCTCGTCCTGTTTGCGGTCGATGCTGGCCAGTGCGGTGATGCTGTGGCGATCAATCCCGCCCTCGGCGAGGGCGGTATCCAACAGCGCCAGCAGGGCGTGAGCCGCACAACCGCGCTGGCAACCCAGGCCGACCACGTAGGTCATGCCGAGTATTGATCGTCGCGGTTGCGGCGGAACAGCCAGGCGCTGATCAGGCCCAGGGCCAGCCAGAACGCCCCGTTGGTCAGTTGCGAGGCGATTTTGAACTGCGCTTCCAGGGCTTGCGGCGCGAGCATCGCATGCACTTCCGGTTGCGGCGCGCCGATCACGTGCGGTACCGCAAGGATGGCAGCGCCGAGCACTTTGAGCAGCCAGTTGCGGCCGAACACGATGAGCGCAATCCCGGCAGCGGTGGAGGCCGCAGTGCCGATCCACCACGTCTGGCGCAGCGCCAGATCAGCGGCTGCCGTGCCCGGCAACTCGGGCGGCAGGCCCATCGTCGGCGCCAGCACAAAGGTTGCGTAACCGGCCAAACCCCACAGCAGGCCTTGTGCCGTGCGGGTGGGCGCACGCAAGGTGTAGAGGCCGGCCAACATCAGCGCGAAACCGACCGCTACCACCAGGTTGCCACCCGTAGTGGACAGCACGCGCTGCCAGCCGTCTTCCGGCTCCCAGGCTTCGGCATCGTGGGTGTGGGCAGCAGCGCCGGCGGCGTGTTCGTGCACCACTTCGGTGGCTGCAGGGGCTTTTTCAAAGGTTTCCGCCTGCAATATCAGCGGGGCGACCCAAAAGCTTTGCAGCAGGGTCAGCAGCAGGGCGGCCAGCAAGCCGGTGAACCCTGCGGTTTGCGCAATACGCTTGATCATGTCGGCAGGTCTCAGTGGCACGGGAACGCGGCGCTGTGGCGAGTATCGTGGGCAGCGTTGTGCACCGCCTCGATATGCGAGAAACCGGCGAAATACACCAGGCACGCGCCGAGAATCGACGCACCGATGGCGGCGGTCAGGCGTTGGCTCAGGGTAGAAGTGCTGCTGGCGGAGGGCGAAGTGCTGCTGATGATCGACATGGCGCGTCCCTTTCAGGTGTCTGGGTGAAACGAGCGCATGAAAACCCCGCGAGCCAGGCACGCAGGGTTCCGAACAGCGCCCGCCCACCGCGGGTTTGTTATCTGATTTTGCGGGCCGGTCTCCGGGCTTGCGAGGGACACTGGGTCTATAAAGCATCGCCTTCCCATGCCGTACTGGCACAGTGGATCTGACGCTTCACTCGCTTACCGTTGCGGGGGCAGCACCGGACTGGTCATGGCGTGCATGATTTACCGGTTTCCCGTTTCACCCCGTGAGGGGCACCCGAAACAAGATGTGTAGGAGAGCATGGGCGGGGGACGGTAGTCAAATGCGGCAAGCCCCTGTAGCCTTGCACCTTCGAGGTTCTTCGGCCCAGGCCGAAGCTAAGAAGGGAACGCGGTTCAAGCCGCGGCTGCCCCCGCAACTGTGAAGGGTTCATCCGACTGCCACGCCACTGCCATCAACGGCGGGAAGGCGCAGCCGGCGCCGGTCTCGCGACCCGCAAGCCCCAAGCCAGGAGACCTGCCTCGCAACCGATTTTCCAATTCAACCGGGCGGGGTGATCCGGTGACGAAATCCGCTTCTGCGCCATGCCGCAGGGCCTATCGTCCCGTATGCCCGCCCCCAAGGGCATCCGATGAAAACACTGGCCAAACTTCCCGTCACCATCGTTACCGGCTTCCTCGGCTCGGGCAAAACCACCTTGCTGCGCCATATGCTCGACAACGCCCAGGGTCGTCGCATCGCCGTGATCGTCAATGAGTTCGGCGAGCTGGGTATTGATGGTGAAATCCTCAAGCAGTGCTCCATTGGTTGCACCGAAGAAGAAGCCAACGGCCGTGTCTACGAACTGGCCAACGGCTGCCTGTGCTGCACCGTTCAGGAAGAATTCTTCCCGGTGATGCGCGAATTGGTCGCCCGTCGCGGCGACCTTGACCATATCCTTATCGAAACCTCGGGCCTGGCCCTGCCAAAACCACTGGTACAAGCCTTCCAGTGGCCGGAAATCCGCAGCGCCTGCACGGTAGACGCGGTGATTACCGTGGTCGACAGCCCGGCCGTGGCCGCTGGCACCTTCGCTGCGTTCCCCGATCAAGTGGACGCCCAGCGCAAGCTCGACCCGAACCTGGACCACGAGTCGCCGCTGCACGAGCTGTTCGCCGACCAACTGGCCAGCGCCGACCTGGTGATCCTCAACAAGTCCGATCTGATCAGCCCGCAAGACCTGGCCCGTGTGCGCCTGGAAGTCGCCGAAGAGCTGCCGCCAGCCGTGAAGATCATCGAAGCCAGCAGCGGTCGCGTACCCCTGGACGTGCTGATTGGCCTGGGTGCTGGGTCCGAAGAGCACATCGACGGTCGTCACAGCCATCACGATCACCACCACGAAGGTGAAGACGACCACGATCACGATGCGTTTGACTCCATCTCCATCGACCTGCCTCAAGCCGATGAAGCGCTGCTGCTCGACGCCTTGACCCAGCTGGTGGTGCAGCACGGCATCCTGCGCGTCAAAGGCTTCGCCGCGATCCCGAACAAACCGATGCGCCTGCTGATCCAGGGCGTGGGCACCCGTTTCGACAAACACTTCGACCGCGCCTGGACGGCCGATGAAGCCCGCATTACGCGCCTGGTGCTGATCGGCCAGGACCTCGACGCGGCCGGCCTCGAAGCGCAATTGCGCGCCGCGCTCAGCGTTTAACCCATGCACCTGCTCAGGACTCAGCCCGGTGGTTTCGTCGCGGACGACAATATTGCCGACCTTGGCCAAACGCCCGCCGAGCTGGTGATCCTGTGCAGCGGTGATTCCAGCCTGGCATTGTTGGCCGAAGCGGCCCAGCAGTTACCCGACGACTACCCCAGCCTGCGCCTGGCCAACCCGATGCAAGTGCAGAACCATGCCTCGGTCGACCTGTATGTCGATGAGGTGCTGCGCCACGCCAAGGTCATCCTGATTTCCCTGCACGGGGGCATCGGTTATTGGCGCTACGGCATCGAACGCTTGGTGGAGTTGGCCGAGCGCGGCGTGCAGTTGATTCTGGTGCCGGGAGATGATCGCCCGGATCCGGAGCTCAGCGGCCTCAGTACCGTCGGCGTCGAGGTTCGGGATCGCCTGTGGCAGTTTCTGCGTCAGGGCGGGCTGGCCAATGCGCTGGATTTCTATCGCTGCCTGGCCAGTGGCTATCTGGACCGCGATTACCCGTGGGCCGAACCGCAAGCCCTGGCGCGCACGGCGATCTATCACCCCCATAAAGCCAATGCCCGGCTCGACGACTGGCAGGCGGATTGGCACGCCGAGCAACCTGTCGCGGCCGTGCTGTTCTACCGCTCGCACTTGCAGGCGGCCAATACCGGTTTTATCGACGTGTTCTGCCAGCGCTTGCAGGCGGCGGGCCTCAATCCGTTGCCGATGGCGGTGGCCAGCCTGAAAGAGCCCGGCTGCCTCGCGGCGGTCGAGGACTGGTTGGATGAAGCGCAGGCCTCGGTGATTCTGAATACCACCGGTTTTGCCCAATCCAGCCCCGAAGCCCCGCATTTGCGCCCGTTTCGCCGCAATATCCCGGTGATCCAGGCGATTTGCGCCCAGGACAACCAGCCCGGCTGGGAGGCCAGCGAACAAGGCCTTGGCCCACGTGATCTGGCGATGCACATTGCCTTGCCGGAGCTGGACGGCCGCATTATCAGCCGGCCGATCAGCTTCAAGGACCTGGCCTGGCGCAGCGAACGCAGCCAGTCGGATGTGGTGTGCTACCGCGCAGCACCCGAGCGCATGGATTTTGTCGCTGAGTTGGCGCGGCGCTGGGTCGAACTGGCGCGAGTGCCGAATGGGGATAAACGCATCGCGCTGATCCTGGCCAACTACCCGACCCGCGACGGCCGTATCGGCAATGGCGTCGGGCTGGATACCCCTGCGGCGGCGCTGAATATCCTGCTTGCGTTGCAGGCTGAAGGTTACCCGGTGCCGACGGCCCTGCCGGAAAGCGGCACCGCCTTGATCCACGAGTTGCTGGGCGGCGTCACTAACGACCTGGACAGCCTCGACCTGCGCCCGTGCCATCAAAGCCTCGGCCTGGATGACTACGAGGCGATGTTCAAGCGCCTGCCTGCTGCCAATCAACAGGCCGTGCTGGAGCGCTGGGGCACGCCCCACAACGATCCGATGTTCCGTGACGGCCGTCTGATGGTCGCCGGTCTACGCCTGGGCCTGACGTTCGTCGGTATCCAGCCGGCACGGGGTTACCAGGTGGACGCGAGTGCGGTGTACCACGACCCGGACCTGGTGCCGCCCCACGGCTACCTGGCGTTCTATTTCTGGTTGCGCCACACCTATGGCGCCCATGGCGTGATCCATGTGGGCAAGCACGGCAACCTGGAATGGCTGCCGGGCAAAGGCGTGGGCCTGTCGGAAAATTGCTGGCCTGATGCGTTGCTGGGGCCGCTGCCGAATATCTACCCGTTTATCGTCAACGACCCCGGTGAAGGCGCACAAGCCAAGCGCCGTACCCAGGCGGTGATCATCGATCACCTGATGCCGCCGCTGACCCGCGCCGAAACCTACGGCCCGCTACGTAACCTGGAGTTGTTGGCGGACGAATATTACGAAGCCCAACTGCTCGATCCACGCCGCGCCCGCGAGCTGCAAAAAGACATTCTCAAGCTGGTGCGTGAAGCCTGCATCGACCAGGAACTCGAACTGGATGGCGACGCCGATGCGGCGGTCTGGTTGCCACGCCTGGACACCTACCTGTGTGACTTGAAGGAATCGCAGATTCGCGACGGCCTGCATATCTTCGGCGAGTCGCCCCAAGGCCGCTTGCGCATCGACACCTTGCTGGCGTTGCTGCGCATCCCCCGTGGTGATGGCCGTGGCCCGCAATCGAGCCTGTTGCGCGTGCTGGCGAAGGCGTTTGAGCTGGGTTTCGACCCACTGGACTGTGCCCTGGCCGAACCGTGGACTGGACGCCGCCCGGCGGTGTTGCAGAGCATCGACACGCAGCTATGGCGCACCGCCGGTGACACCCGCGAGCGCCTGGAACTCTACGCGGCGCGACTGATCGATCAGGCGCTGGAAGGCCCGCTTGAGCAGTTGGAAGAACCCGGTTGGGAACACGTGAAAGCGGTTATCGAAAGCCTGCGTATTGTCGTAGCGCCACGCCTGGATGCCTGCGGTCCGGCGGAAATGCGCGGTTTGCTGGATGCCCTCAGCGGCCGCTTCGTACCGGCGGGGCCGAGTGGCGCGCCGAGTCGGGGTCGCCTGGATGTACTGCCCACCGGGCGCAACTTCTTCACCGTCGATGTGCGCAACCTGCCCACCACCACGGCGTGGCGCATCGGCTTCCAGTCGGCCAGCCTGATACTGGAGCGGCATCTGCAGGACCACGGCGATCATTTGCGCCAGTTGGGCCTCTCGGTATGGGGCACCGCCACCATGCGCACCGGCGGTGATGATATCGCCCAGGCCATGGCGCTGATGGGCGTGCGCCCAGTGTGGGCCACGGGCAGCCAGCGGGTGGACGACTTCGAGATCCTGCCGGTGAGCCTCTTGGACCGCCCGCGTGTGGATGTAACACTGCGGGTGTCCGGGTTCTTCCGCGATGCGTTTGCCAACCTGATCCGCCTGTTCGATGCGGCGGTTCAAGCGGTCGCGGCCCTCGACGAGCCCGACGATATGAACCCGCTGGCGGCCAAGGTGCGCAGTGAGCGCGCCGCGTTGCTGGCGTCTGGCCTGGACGCAGAAACCGCCGCCAGGCAAGCCGGCTGGCGGATCTTCGGCGCCAAGCCCGGTGCCTACGGCGCGGGCGTGCAGGGCGCGATTGATGGTCGCCTGTGGCAAAGCCGCGAGGACCTTGCCGAGGTTTACCTCAACTGGGGCGGCTACGCCTATGGCGGCGCCGATGAAGGCACCGCTGCCCGAGAGCAGTTCGCCCAGCGCCTGAGTCAGGTGCAGGCCGTGCTGCAAAACCAGGACAACCGTGAGCACGATCTGCTCGACTCCAACGATTACTACCAATTCCAGGGCGGCATGCTTGCCGCTGTGGAAACCCTGAGCGGCGACAAGGCTGCCAGCTATCACGGCGATCACAGCCAACCGGACTTGCCGAAGATCCGTACCTTGAAAGAGGAACTGAACCGAGTAATCCGTTCTCGCGCCGCCAACCCCAAGTGGATCGACGGCGTGAAGCGTCACGGCTATAAAGGTGCGTTTGAAATGGCCGCGACGGTGGACAATCTGTTCGCTTTCGACGCCACCACGTCGCTGATCGACGACCATCAATACGCCTTGCTCGCCGACGCCTACCTGCTCGACCCCGACACTCGGGACTTTGTGCAACAGCACAACCCCGCAGCGCTGCGCGACATGACCGAGCGCATGCTGGAGGCCCAGCAGCGTGGCTTGTGGCAAGAACCGGGGGCGTACCGCGAGGCGTTGGAAAACCTGTTGCTGGATATAGAAGAAGACAGCTGATGACTGATACCCCCCATTTCCCGCTGTCCGCCGTGGTCGGCGCCGACGCCTTGAAACTGGCGCTGTGCCTGACTGCCATCGACCCGAAGATCGGTGGCGTGCTGATCGAAGGCCCGCGTGGCATGGCCAAGTCCACTTTGGCCCGTGGCCTGGCGGACCTGCTCGCCAGCGGCCAGTTTGTGACGTTGCCGCTGGGTGCGACCGAGGAGCGCCTGGTCGGCACCCTGGACCTGGACGCTGCGCTGGGCGAGGGCCGTGCGCAGTTTTCCGCCGGCGTATTGGCCAAGGCCGACGGCGGCGTGCTGTATGTCGATGAAGTCAACTTGCTGGCCGACCACTTGGTCGACCTGCTGTTGGACGTGGCCGCCAGCGGCACCAACTTGATCGAGCGTGACGGCATCTCCCATCGGCATTCGGCGCGCTTTGTGCTGATCGGCACGATGAACCCGGAGGAGGGTGAGTTGCGTCCGCAGTTGCTCGACCGTTTCGGTTTTAACGTGGCCTTGAGCGGGCAGACATTGCCGGCCGAACGTGGCCAGATCATCCGCCGTCGCCTGGATTTCGACAGTGACCCTGTTGCGTTCTGCGCCCAGTGGGCCGAACCCCAGGCGGCCTTGCGCGAGCGCTGCACCCAGGCGCGGGCGCGGCTCGACAGCATTGCGCTGGATGATCGGGCCCTGGCGCAGATCACCGAGCGTTGTTTTGCCGCCGGCGTGGATGGCTTGCGCGCCGACCTGGTCTGGCTGCGCGGTGCCCGGGCGCATGCGGCGTGGCGCGGTGCCCAGGCGATTGCCGAAGAAGATATCGACGCGGTGGCCGAGTTTGCCTTGCGTCATCGGCGCCAGGCACAGTCTCCGCCGGCCAGTCCGCCGCCTGAAGACCAGTCGCCCAGGTCCAGCGAGAACTCCGCCGGCCAAGGCCAGTGGGGCGATATGCCCGCGCCGCCGCTGCCCACCGGTGCACGTCGCGAAGTGCCCACCTGGCCAAAAAAGCCTTAGGCATTCGTCCCCGACCTGACGCGGGGGCGGATGCCCGGCCCAAGGCGGGGCGACTGGACAGGGGCAGGCAAGGCAAGGCACGCAGCGCGCAACACGGCGCGATCAACTGGCCGGGCACCTTGCTCGGTGGTCGGCCGCAATCCCGTGAGGATCTGCTGTTTCACCTGCGCAGCCGTTCGGCCCAGGAGCTGTGGCTGGTGATCGTCGATGCATCGGCCTCCACTCGGCGCCACCACGCGTTGAGCGATGCCAAGGGCTTGCTGGCCCAGCTGTTTGATGACGCGTACCGGCAACGGGCACGCATGGCCTTGCTGACCGCCAGCGGGCAGTCGCCCAAATGGCAGGTGCAGGGCTTGAAGGCGGCGAAGAGTATGGCAGGTTGGCTGGAGCGACTTGGCGCGGGTGGCGGTACGCCGTTGCTGGCGGCACTGACCGAGGCCGGGCACTGGTTGCAGGCGCGGCGCAGGCGTTATCCGGCTGAACAGCAGAAACTGCTGGTGATTACCGATGGCCGGCTCAAGGACATCGCCGGGCTACCTTTGTTGGAATGTTCAGGGTTGCTGGTGGATATCGAACGTGGGCCGATCCGATTGGGTAGGGCTCAGGCGCTGGCGGCTGGGTTGCAGTTGGATTATCGGCATATCGATAGGGTGTAGTGCCGGTGGCGCCGCCATCGGGGGCAAGCCACCTCCCACAGGTTGAAATGCATTTCAAAGGTGGGAGGGGGCTTGCCCCCGATGAGGCCATCACCTACACCTCAGATCTATCCGCCAGCCCCCGGCACATTCGGCCAAAGATCCGCCACCAGGAACAACCGCTCCGCTTCCTCCCAGTCCTCACCGTTCTGCACCATCCGCACCAACAACTGCGCCGGCGCCATTGGATCAAGTGCGGTCAGCCAATGCTGCATCCGCTCCTCGCTCCACACGTCATCCGCCAGGTAGTGCGCCGGCGCCAGCCAGGCATGCCGGGGCAGGGGTTGCCAGCGCCCGGGTGCGCTGGCGCTGGCAAACGCCTGCCAATCCCGTTGATGCAACCAGCGTCCACGCAAATGCTGCGCGTGGGCGCCGTCCGGTGGTTCGGCCAGGCCGGGCCAGGGATAGAGCAAATACCCGCCGAGCCACAAATGCGCGTCGAACTGCTGGATATCCAGCGCCGCCAAGACTTCGCGGCTTTCCGGCCGCGCCGAAATCGGCAACTGATGCTGGGCCAGATGTGCCAACTTGCGGTCCAGCCGGTCATGGCAACCCGGCCCCAGCCACTGCGCCGTGTCCTGGCCATTTCCGTTCTGCGGCCCCAGATACAGCTTGATCGCCAGTTCCAGGTGGTGCACGCCATCACGATCGCGCAGCAGCATGTCCAGCTCACCCAAGGTATGCCCCGCGCGGCGGATCGGCAGGTTGGCGGCCAGCAGTTCAACCCCCGGCGCGTGCTGCACGGCAAATTGCCATAGTCGCTCGTAGTACAGGCCCAGGCGGCGAGTGCGGGCCAGGCTCAGCCAATGCTGCAAGGCCCGGCAGTCCTGATCCAGTTGCCGCAGCCAATGTTCCAGGCGGTCGGGCGCCTGCACCCAGTCGCTGCCGGCCAACGGATGGCGCTGCGGCCAGGGCGTCTGCGCGAGCATCGGCGGGGCGAGCACCACCCACGCCAGGTCGCGCACCTCAGGGTGACGCAATTGGCGGGGCAGGGTATGCAGGTCGGGGAATACAGTCATGGTCCGAGCATAGCCTTTTAAGCCGGCGGTGGGCGTGTGAGAACCATTGTCATCAAGGCGTAGCGGTGACAAAGGATTTTGTCTGTGGCGGCCTTTCGCCCATAATCGTTTCTTTTTTGCCACACCCCACATCCCGCAGGAGCCCCATGGAGCACTTTCGCAATATCGGCATTATCGGTCGCCTGGGCAGTACCCAGGTGTTGGACACCGTCCGCCGGCTGAAAAAATTCCTGCTGGATCGCCACCTGCACGTGATCCTCGAAGACACCATCGCCGAGATCCTCCCCGGCCACGGCCTGCAGACCTCCTCGCGCAAGATGCTCGGCGAAGTGTGCGACATGGTCATCGTGGTCGGCGGCGACGGCAGCCTGCTCGGCGCCGCCCGTGCACTGGCGCGGCATAACGTGCCAGTGCTGGGGATCAACCGGGGCAGCCTGGGGTTTCTCACCGATATCCGCCCGGATGAGCTGGAAGTCGAAGTGGCCAAGGTGCTCGACGGCCATTACCTGGTGGAAAACCGCTTCCTGCTGCAAGCCGAAGTGCGTCGCCACGGCGAAGCCATCGGCCAGGGGGATGCCCTCAACGATGTGGTGCTGCACCCCGGCAAGTCCACGCGGATGATCGAGTTCGAGCTGTACATCGACGGCCAGTTCGTGTGCAGCCAGAAGGCCGACGGCCTGATCGTCGCCACGCCCACCGGTTCCACGGCCTACGCGCTGTCGGCCGGCGGGCCGATCATGCATCCCAAGCTGGATGCCATTGTGATCGTGCCGATGTATCCCCATATGTTGTCGAGCCGGCCAATTGTGGTCGATGGCAACAGTGAGCTGAAAATCGTGGTGTCCAAAGACATGCAAATCTACCCGCAGGTGTCCTGTGACGGGCAGAACCACTTCACCTGCGCCCCCGGTGACACCATCACCGTGAGCAAAAAGGCGCAGAAGCTGCGGTTGATCCACCCGCTGGACCACAACTATTACGAAGTGTGCCGCACCAAGCTGGGCTGGGGCAGCCGCTTGGGGGGTGGAGGCGACTGATGCTCGATCCCGCGCGTAGCTACGACCTGATTGGTGACGTGCACGGTTGCGCTCATACCCTTGAGCACTTGCTCGACCAGATGGGTTACCACAAGCAGGGCGGCACCTGGCGTCATCCGTCGCGCATGGCGGTGTTCCTCGGCGATATCATCGACCGTGGCCCCCGCATCCGCGAGGCGCTGCATATCGTCCACGACATGGCCGAGGCCGGCCAGGCGCTGTGCATCATGGGCAACCACGAGTTCAACGCCCTGGGCTGGACCACACCGGCGCCCCCGGGCAGTGGCAAGCAGTTCGTGCGTGAGCACAACCCACGGCATGCGCGGTTGATCCACGAGACCCTGACCCAGTTCGAACACCACCCGGCCGATTGGCACGACTTCCTCGGCTGGTTCTACGACATGCCGCTGTTCGTCGACGCCGGGCGTTTCCGCGTGGTGCATGCGTGCTGGGACGACGGCTTTATCGCGCCGCTGCGTGCGACCTTTCCGGACGGCTGCATCGACCAGCATTTCCTGCAGGCCGCCGCCGTGCCCGGCAGTTTTGCCTGCAACGCCTTCGATCGCCTGCTGCGCGGCACCGACATGCGCCTGCCCGATGGCCTGACGCTGACCGGTGGCGACGGCCTGACGCGCTCGTTCTTCCGCACCAAGTTCTGGGAAGACGACCCGAAGACCTACGGCGACATCGTGTTCCAGCCCGACGCACTGCCCGAGCCGGTGGCGCGCACACCGCTGTCCTCCACCGAAAAAAATTCACTGCTGCGTTATGGCGTCGACGAACCGTTGCTGTTCGTCGGCCACTACTGGCGCAGCGGCAAACCAGCGCCGATCCGCGACAACCTTGCCTGCCTGGACTACAGCGCGGTGCTGTACGGCAAGCTGGTGGCGTATCGCCTGGACCAGGAAACCCGCCTCGATCCGCGCAAGTTCGTGTGGGTCGATGTCGAGCGGCCGCAGGTGCTGACATGAGCCCCTGCGCGCCGCACATGCACTTTTGAGGAACCTCCATGGATGATTCGACGTTCGACCAACTGGAGGCCGCGCTGTCCGCTGCCCCCGGTAACGTCGCGCTGCTGACCCTGCTGCTCGGCGCCAGCCTTGAGCGTGGCGAGCACGAGCGCGGGCTCAAGCTGTTGCCTGCTGATCTGGAACACTTGCGAGACGCCTCTGCCTTGAAACTGGCGGCGGCCCAGTTGTTGCTGGCTGACGGCCAGGCGCAAAGAGCGCTGCCCCTGATTGAAGGTGACGATCCCGCAGCGCGTCTGCTCAAGGCGCGCGTGCTGGCGGCTTTGGAGCGCCTCAAGGAAGCCCAGGTGGAATACCGCGCAGCGGTGGACGCCAACCCGGCCCTGGAAGACATGGCGCTGTGGCGCCGCTTGAATGTGTCGGTGGTGGATTTTCCGGGGGCCGAAGGCCGCCCGCGCTTGCGGGTGATCTCCAATGACGACACCGACCAGAGCGAAGTGGTGCGCCTGCTGGTGCCGGAAAACGAAACCCTGACCTTCGACGACATTGGCGGCCTGGATGAGCTGAAAAAGACCATCCACAAGAAGATCATCCTGCCGTACCAGAAGCCGGGATTGTTCCAGCGCTTTCGCAAGAAAGTCGGCGGCGGCGTGCTGCTGTACGGCCCGCCGGGTTGCGGCAAGACCATGCTGGCCCGCGCCACGGCCGGGGAGTGCAAGGCGACGTTTTTCAACGTGGCGATTTCCGACGTGCTGGACATGTACATCGGCGAGTCCGAGCGCAAGTTGCACGCGCTGTTCGAACAAGCGCGGGCCCAGGCGCCGGCGGTGATGTTTTTCGACGAAGTGGAAGCTCTGGGCGGTAAACGCTCCAACACCCGCGAGTCCACGTCGTCCAAGCTGGTCAGTCAGTTCCTCTCCGAGATGGACGGCTTTACCAACGACAACCACGGCGTGCTGATCCTGGCCGCGACCAACGTACCGTGGTCGGTGGATTCGGCGTTCCGTCGCCCCGGTCGGTTTGACCGCGTGCTGTTTGTGCCGCCACCGGATCGCCCCGCGCGGGAAAGCATGCTCAAGTCGATGATGAAAGGCCGACCGATGGCCGACGATATCGACTTCGCCTTTCTCGCCAAGAATACCTCGGGCTTCTCCGGCGCCGACCTCAGTGAACTGGTGGAAACCGCCGCCGATGAGGCGATTGAAGCGTCCATCGAGAGTGGCGCCGAGCAGTCCATCTGCGACCGGCATTTCAAGGCAGCCTTGAAAGACGTGCGCGCCACCACCCTGGAATGGCTGACCACCGCGCGCAACTACGCGCGCTACGCCAACGAAGGCAACCAGTACGACGAAGTGCTGGCGTTCCTCGACAAACACGGGAAGGGCCGCTGATGGCGCAGTACGGTGGTTATCGCATCGAAGATGAACCGCGTCCGGGGGCCTTGGCCAAGTTTGCGGTTTCGCCCTTCTGGCCGCTGCTGGGCCTGATGCTGGGCGGCGCCTGGCTGGGCTTGCCGTGGTTCGTGTTCAACTCGATTGCGGTCGGCAGCCCGACGCGGGTGCGCGAGTGGATACTTGCCGGCGTGGCGCTGGTGGGTAGTATCGTGATCGGTTTTGCATTGCTGCAACTGGTGGGCGCCGGTTATATCCAGACCCCGGCCGAGATTCAGTACGCCTTGCTGGTGCTGGTGGTGTGGAAACTCACCATCGGCTACCTGCTGTACATGCAGCAAAACGCGACCATTGAGATTTACCAGTATTACGGCGGCGAGTTGAACCGCTTTGGTCTGCCCTTGGCGTTGATTGGTGGCTTCGTGCTTAAAGGCATGGTCGTCAAATGGCTGCCGTACACCCTGTGGTATCTGGTGGTGAGCTGATGAATACCGACTATCTGCTGCAACTGGCTTACCAACGCCTGCAAGCCGACCACAACGACGGCGCCATTGATGCCCTGCGCCAATTGCTCGCCAGCGATCCGCATTCGGCCGAGGCCCATGCCTTGCTGGCGATCTGCTTGATGAACATGCGCCGGGTGCATGCCGCCAAGCGCGAAGTGCAGTTGGCGCTGGTTTGCGACGCGCAATTGCCGTTGGCCCACTATGCCGCCGCCCAAGTGGCGATTGCCCAGCGCAAATTCAAGCTGGCCCAGGAGCATGTGAACCAGCTGTTGGACATGGAGCCGCTCAACCCGGTCAACTACCGCTGCCTGGCCGACCTGTATCAACTCACCGGCCGCCTGGCGCAGAGCCGCGAGCCGTTGGAAAAGGCCCTGGAACTCGGCCCGGACGATCCGGCGAACCTGGTGGCCATGGCGCAGTTCCATCGCGCCAGCGCCCATTGGGACCAGGCCTATCAGTTTGCCCGCCAGGCGTTGCAGGCCGATCCATCGAACGCCGCCGCCGTGGTGGTGCTCGGCCACCTGTTGCTGCGTGAAGGCGACCTCAACGGCGCCCGCGAGCATGCGATCTGGGCCCTGCAGGAAAACCCCAGCAACGTCTCCGCGCTGCACTTGCTCACGGCCGTCAAGGCGCGCAGCAATGTGTTTCTCGGCACGTGGTGGCGCTTCAACAGCTGGATGAACGAGCGCAGCGCCACCGGCGCCATTGTTCTGCTGCTGCTGATGTTTGTGGTCTACCGTGTAGTGGTCATTACCCTCACGGCCCAGGGCTATCCGCAGGCGGCCGAGATGATCAATTGGCTGTGGCTGGCCTTTGCCGCGTATACCTTTGCCGCGCCGCAGATTTTCCGGCGCTTGCTCGACAAGGAGCTTGTCCAGGTCAAGCTCTCCAAGGATTTTTGACGGGCCAGGCCCCGTCGCCCATGCACTCGCTGAACCAGCGACCGTTACCAGAGGTTGTCTACATGTCGTCTTTTGTTGAAATGATCGAAAATATCACCCCGGACATCTACGAGAGCCTCAAGCTCGCCGTGGAAATCGGCAAGTGGTCCGATGGCCGCAAGCTCACCGCCGAGCAGCGTGAACTGTCCCTGCAAGCGATGATCGCCTGGGAACTCCAGAACCTGCCGGAAGAACAGCGCACCGGCTACATGGGCCCGCAGGAATGTGCGTCCAAATCCGAGCCGGTGGCGAACATTCTGTTCAAGTCGGATGCGATCCATTGATTGAAATTGGTCGCGGTGCAGTCAGCAAAATGTCGGCGCAACTCGGTGAGCCGACCGTTCAATATGCGTTTCGCCTGGGCGACACAGAGGTGCCGGTCAATCCATTGATCGGTACTCACATTCGCCTGGAGTACCTCGGTGCCATCCATTGCAGCCATTGCGGCCGCAAGACCAAGACCAGCTTCAGCCAGGGGTATTGCTACCCGTGCATGACCAAGCTGGCCCAGTGCGACCTGTGCATCATGAGCCCCGAGCGTTGCCATTACGACGCCGGTACCTGCCGTGATCCAGGCTGGGGCGAGCAGTTTTGCATGACTGATCATGTGGTCTACCTGGCCAACTCGTCGGGCATCAAGGTCGGTATCACCCGCGCTACCCAGCTGCCCACGCGCTGGCTGGACCAGGGTGCGAGCCAGGCGTTGCCGATCATGCGTGTGGCCACGCGCCAGCAGTCCGGCTTCGTCGAGGACGTGCTGCGCAGCCAGGTGGCCGACAAGACCAACTGGCGTGCGTTGCTCAAGGGGGACGCGGCGAAGGTGGACCTCAAGCACGTGCGCGATGAGCTGTTCGCCTCCTGCGCCGAAGGCCTGGAAAACTTGCAGGAACGCTTTGGCCTGCAAGCCATCCAACCAGTGACCGACATCGAGCCGATTGAGATTCGCTACCCGGTGGAGCAGTATCCGGCCAAGATCGTCAGCTTCAACCTGGACAAGAACCCGATTGCCGAAGGCACGCTGCTGGGGATCAAGGGCCAATACCTGATCTTCGACACCGGCGTTATCAATATTCGCAAGTACACGGCCTATCAGCTCGCCGTGCATCAGTAGAAGGATGCCACCCATGCGCACCGAACAACCGAAGATGATTTACCTGAAGGACTATCAGGCGCCGGACTACCTGATCGACGAGACGCACCTGACCTTCGAGTTGTTCGAGGACCACAGCCTGGTCCACGCGCAACTGGTGATGCGCCGTAACCCCGAGCGTGGCGCTGGCTTGCCGCCGTTGGTACTCGATGGCCAACAGTTGGAGCTGTTGAGCGTTAACCTGGCCGACCAGGAGTTGACTGGCGCTGACTACCAGTTGACTGATAGCCACCTGACCGTGCACCCCAAAAGCGACACGTTCACCCTCGACACCACGGTCAAGATCCACCCGGAAACCAACACCGCCCTGGAAGGCCTGTACAAATCCAGCGGCATGTTCTGCACCCAGTGCGAGGCCGAAGGTTTCCGCAAGATCACCTATTACCTCGACCGCCCGGACGTGATGAGCACGTTCACCACCACGGTGATCGCCGAGCAGCACAGCTACCCGGTGCTGCTGTCCAACGGCAACCCGATTGCCAGCGGCCCCGGTGAAGACGGCCGCCACTGGGCGACCTGGGAAGACCCGTTCAAGAAGCCGGCCTATCTGTTTGCCCTGGTGGCCGGGGATTTGTGGTGCGTCGAAGACAGCTTCACCACCATGACCCAGCGCGAAGTTGCGCTGCGCATCTATGTCGAGCCAGAAAACATCGACAAGTGCCAGCACGCCATGACCAGCCTGAAAAAATCCATGCGCTGGGACGAAGAAACCTACGGCCGCGAGTACGACCTCGATATCTTCATGATCGTCGCGGTGAACGACTTCAACATGGGCGCCATGGAGAACAAGGGCCTTAATATCTTCAACTCCAGCGCCGTGCTGGCGCGCGCCGAAACCGCCACCGACGCCGCGCACCAGCGTGTCGAGGCCATCGTCGCCCACGAATACTTCCACAACTGGTCGGGCAACCGCGTGACCTGCCGCGACTGGTTCCAGCTGTCGCTCAAGGAAGGCTTTACCGTGTTCCGCGATTCGGGCTTCTCGGCCGACATGAACTCGGCCACGGTCAAGCGCATCCAGGACGTGGCGTACCTGCGGACCCACCAGTTCGCCGAAGACGCCGGCCCGATGGCCCACGCGGTGCGCCCGGACAGCTTTATCGAGATCTCCAACTTCTACACCCTGACCGTGTACGAAAAGGGCTCGGAAGTGGTCGGCATGATCCACACCTTGCTCGGTGCCGAAGGCTTCCGTAAAGGCAGCGACCTGTATTTTCAGCGCCACGACGGCCAGGCCGTGACCTGCGACGATTTCATCAAGGCCATGGAAGACGCCAACGGCGCTGACCTGAGCCAGTTCAAACGCTGGTACAGCCAGGCCGGTACGCCACGTTTGGCGGTAAGCGAGTCCTACGACGCGGCGGCCAAGACCTACAGCCTGACCTTCCGCCAGAGCTGCCCGGCCACCCCGGACAAGGTCGAGAAACTGCCGTTCGTGATTCCGGTCGAGCTGGGCTTGCTGGACGGGCAGGGCGCCGGCATCGCCTTGCGCCTCGCCGGTGAGGCGGCGGCGGGTGCCACGTCCCGCGTGATGTCGGTAACAGAAGCCGAGCAGACCTTCACCTTTGTCGACATCGCAGAACAGCCGCTGCCATCGCTGCTGCGCGGTTTCTCGGCGCCGGTGAAACTAAGCTTCCCGTACAACCGCGATCAGCTGATGTTCCTGATGCAGCACGACAGCGATGGCTTCAATCGCTGGGATGCCGGCCAGCAACTGTCGGTGCAGGTGTTGCAGGAACTGATTGGCCAGCATCAGGCGGGCCAGGCGTTGAAGATGGATCAGCGCCTGATCGACGCGCTGCGCACGGTACTGAGCGACGAAAGCCTGGACCAGGCCATGGTCGCGGAGATGCTCTCGTTGCCGGGCGAAGCCTACCTGACGGAAATCAGCGAAGTGGCCGATGTGGATGCAATCCACGCCGCCCGCGAATTTGCGCGCAAGCAACTGGCCGACCACCTGTTCGAAGGGCTGTGGTTGCGTTATCAGGCCAATCGCGAGCTGTCCAAGAAAACCCCTTATGTGGCCGCGGCCGAGCACTTTGCGCGGCGCGCCTTGCAGAACATCGCGTTGTCGTACCTGATGCTCAGCGGCAAGCCTGAGGTATTGGCGGCGACCCTGGAGCAGTTCGACAGCAGCGACAACATGACCGAGCGCCTGACCGCGCTGGCAGTGCTGGTGAACTCGCCGTTCGAGGCGGAAAAAGCCCAGGCGTTGGCGGTGTTTGCCGAGAACTTCAAGGACAACCCGTTGGTCATGGATCAGTGGTTCAGCGTACAGGCCGGCAGCACCCTGCCGGGCGGGCTGGCGCGGGTGCAGGCGTTGATGGAGCACCCTGCATTCACGCTCAAGAACCCCAACAAGGTGCGTGCCCTGATCGGCGCCTTCGCCGGGCAGAACCTGATCAACTTCCATGCGGCGGATGGCTCCGGCTACCGCTTCCTGGCGGACCTGGTGATCCAGTTGAATGGCTTCAACCCGCAGATCGCGTCGCGCCAATTGGCGCCGTTGACCCGCTGGCGCAAATACGACAGCGCGCGGCAGGCGCTGATGAAGGCGGAGCTGGAGCGCATTCGTGGCTCGGGCGAGCTGTCGAGCGATGTGTTTGAGGTGGTCAGCAAGAGCCTGGCATAACAGGCAATGAACAACCTGTGGCGAGGGGGCAAGCTTCCTCGCCGCACGTGTCCTTCCTCAACTGATTGGTACTCATCTGATCAGTCCTTTTCCTGCTGACATTTACTGACAGTAGGCTCTGCTAAGCTGCGGCACTTTTCCTTTTTCGGCGGGATCAACGTGTCGCGTACCACTCGTCTACTGACCTTGTTGCAGGCCCTGCGGGGCAAGAAACGTCCGGTGACCGCTGCTGTGCTGGCGGCGCAGTTGGAAGTGTCCGAACGCACGTTGTACCGCGATATCGCCGAGTTGACCGCCCTTGGCGCCCCCATTTTCGGTGAGGCCGGTGTCGGGTATGTGCTGCGCAGCGGGCTGTTTCTACCGCCCTTGATGCTCAACGCCGAGGAGACGGAGGCGGTGGTGCTGGGCTTGCGTTATGTGGATCAGCGTGGGGATGAGTTGTTGAGTCGGGTGGCGGCCAATGCGCTGGCCAAGATTGCCGATGTGCTTGACCCCGCCGCCCAGGAAGCCTTGCGCAACCCGACGCTGCTGCCTGGACCGCCAGGCTTCGGCTACCCGGAGAACCGCGTGCCCCTGAACGTGTTTCGTGAGGCTATCCGCAACCAGGCCAAGCTGCATATCGACTACGCCGATGCCAGCCAGACCCAGAGCCAGCGGCTGGTCTGGCCGCTGGCCCTGGGTTTTCTCAATGAAGCACGCGTGATTGTGGCCTGGTGTGAATTGCGCGGCGCTTACCGCACCTTTCGTACCGACCGTGTGGCGAGCGCTCAAGCCCAAGGTGAAAGGTATCCGGGGCGGCGCAGTGATTGGCTGAGGGCCTGGCGCACGCTGATGGAGCAGAATGAGTCTGCACCGTTCACTCCTGACAAAAGCTGACACAGCCCTGGCTTAGCATGGCGCCATAAATCACCAAAAAAGGAGCTGTGTCATGCCTCAGTCTCAGTTGGCCCCGGCCATCCAGGCCTATATTGCGGCGACCAATACCCGCGACACCTCAGCGGTTGCCCAGTGGTTCGCCGACGATGCGAATGTGTTCGATGAGGGCGAGCACCAGGTCGGCCCCGCCGCGATTGCGCGCTGGATGGAGGACACTGCACGACGTTACCAGCCGCGGGTCGAGGTGCTGAATGTGCAACACCGCACCGGTAAAGTGCTGGTGAGCAACGTGGTCTCCGGCAATTTCCCCGGTAGCCCTCTGGAGTTGCGCTACACCTTTCGGCTGAACGAACAGGGCAAGATTTCACGGCTGGATATCTCGCTGTAGGTCATAATCGCGGGCATGACTTTCGACTCGCCCCTCGCTGCCTATCAACACGCCATCGCCCAACAGGGTTTCGTCGCCGACGACGCCCAGCGCCGGGCGGTGGATGCCCTGCAAGCCTGTCATGACGCCCTGCACCAAGGCCGCTCGCCGATCAACGGCGTGTACCTGTGGGGGCCCGTCGGGCGCGGCAAGACCTGGCTGATGGACCAGTTCTACCAGAGCCTGCGGGTGCCGGCGCGGCGGCAGCACTTTCATCACTTCATGGGTTGGGTGCATCAGCGCTCATTCCAGCTGACGGGCACCGCCGATCCTTTGCAGGCCCTGGCGCGGGAACTGAGCCAGGCAGTGCGTGTGCTGTGCTTTGACGAGTTGTTCGTCAATGACATTGGCGACGCGATCATCCTGGGTCGGTTGTTCCAGGTGATGTTCGAGGAGGGTGTGGTGATGGTCTGCACCTCCAATCAGCCGCCCGACCTCCTGTATGCCGAGGGTTTCAACCGCGACCGGTTTTTGCCGGGTATCGCAGCCATCAAGCAACATATGCGGGTCGTAGCGGTTGACGGGGTTGAGGACCACCGCCTGCATCCGGGTGTCGGCCTGCAGCGCTATTGGGTCAATCAACCCGAGGCGCTGGCGAATGTGTTCGGGCAACTGGCGCAGGGGCAGAGGGTGAGCCACGAGCCGGTCGTGGTCGGCCACCGCAGCATCGTGACGGTGCGCTCCAGTGACAGCGTGCTGTGGTGTCGTTATGCCGACCTGTGCGAGCAACCCTTGGCCGCGATGGACTTCATGCTGCTGTGTGATCGCTTCAAGGCAATCTTGCTCGGCGACGTGCCTGACCTGAGTGCGCAGCAGCGCCCTGGCCGGATCGCCCGAGGCACCGAAGACGGCGCCGAGCGGGTAGTGGCGGGTGATCGCGAATTGCCGCAGTTGTCCGTGCATGATGACAGCGTACGCCGGTTTATCGCCCTGGTGGACGAGTGCTACGACCGCAAGGTGCCCCTGTTCATTGAGGCACGCGTGCCGCTGGAGCGCCTCTATACCGAGGGCTACCTGGCGTTTCCCTTCCGCCGTACCCTCAGTCGCCTGCAGGAAATGCAGCTGGAACGTTTCGGCGCGGCGTTGTAAGACCCGGCAAGGCTTGCCTGGCGCTGTTTCCCGCGCATACCGTGCGCACTTCAGGCAGATATTTGTAGTTAATCTCCTTCATCTACCGCCGACTCCGCGCTTACAATCGTGCCCCTCAAAGGGAGCCGGTTCCCTTGTTGTCGTGATCGAGGAAGGCAATGGAAACCCCAGATATCCTGGTGCTGCAAGCCAGCTACACCAACCCCGTGCACGCTGAAGCCATAGGCCACGTGCTGAACCACTACGCCGAAGACCCGATGGGCGGTGGCCATGGCCTGCCCGCTGACCTGTTGAAGCAACTGCCGGCAGAACTGGCAAAACGCCCGCACGCCTTCAGTGTTCTCGCGTTTGTCGGCGGTGTGCCGGCAGGGCTGGTGAATTGTTTTGAGGGGTTCTCCACCTTTGCCTGCCGGCCACTGGTCAATATTCATGACGTGGCGGTGATGAATGATTTTCGCGGCCTGGGCCTGAGTCAGAAAATGCTGCAGAAGGTCGAGGAAATTGCCCGCCAGCGTGGCTGCTGCAAAATCACGCTTGAGGTGCTTGAGGGTAATGCTGTCGCCCAGTCGGCGTATCGAAAGTTCGGTTTTGATGATTCGAAGTTTGATCCAGTCCATGGCCGCATGTTGTTCTGGAACAAACCGCTTCAATAAATAACAGGCAAAAAAAGGGCGCCATTAAATGGCGCCCAATAAACCATTGGCCAATGGAGCGGAATGGCCATGGGTGTTGCGGATTAACTAAACATTAATTAACTCTTCGGTTGTTCCTGATCGGTGGTGCTGGTCTTTGACGTCTTGCCGTCGGCGGAAGCGGTTTGTTCATTTGTGCCGTGAACGCTCTGCTGGGTGAAGGTGAAGTTGTTGTAGTACTCCTTCATCCGCTCGGAGCCATCCTCTGCAAACGCGGCGGCGGAGGCCAGGGTCATCAGGCTGGCAAGCATCAAGGTCGAGAGTTTCATCGGGGTATTCTCATTAAGTGTGATCGTTTTATCCGTTCTGTCCTTGAGCAGATTCTTGGGGCGATTGTGGAGTGATCTTATTAAGTGGGAATTAACCCGAGCAATATCCGAAGTTAACGATTTGGTTAACTTCGGATGGGGGGCTTTAAAGTTTCCAGTCCAGCGCGAGGGTAATGGAGCGTGGATCACCCCAGTACACGCCGTTATAGAAGCCGACACGTTCGTAATATTTTTTATCAAACAAATTGTTGACGTTAAGCGACGCTGAAACATGTTCGTCGAACTGATAGCGGGACATCAGGTTGACCACGGTGTAGGCCTGCTGCGTAATTTTTGCCCGGGTGGTGATCATGTCGCCGTCGCTGTCGCGCTCACCGGTTGGTCGATTGCTGAAGTCGTAGATATCGCTCTGCCAGTTCACTGCGCCGCCCACGGTCAGGTTGCGCCATGCGCCCGGCATCCGGTAAGCGCTGGACACCTTCAGCAGGTTCAGCGGTTGCCCGGTGTTGTTGCGTTTGCCAGAGCCATTCACTGAATGGGTGTAGGTGTAGCCGGCCGTGAGGTTCCAGTCGGGCATGACTTCCCCGGACGCTTCCAGTTCGAAGCCGTTCACCTTGTTGCCTTTGCCGCCTGACTTGTAGTACTCCTCGCCGGTCGCTGGGTTGCGTGGGACGGTGTAGTCGCGCTCGGCAACGTTGTCCTGGGTGCTCCAGAAATACGCTGCCGCCAGGTTCAGGCGCTCTTGCAGCACGCTGCCCTTGATGCCGACCTCGTAGTTGCTGCCCACCACCGGCTCAAGGTATTTCTTGTTGGCATCCTTTAGGCTTTGGGGTTTGAAAATATCGGTATAGCTGGCGTAGACGGCGTACTCCGGCGAGATGTCGTACAGCAGCCCGGCGTAGGGAGTCCACATGTCATTGTGGGTCTGGCTGGTTTTGCCGGCGGCGGTCAGTTGGTCGTTGTCATCGTAATCAGGAGCGGCGCTTTTCAGTTCCCAACTGCCATAGCGGCTGCCCAGCACCGCATGCAGGCGGTCGGTGAGGCTCAGTCGCGTGGCCAGGTAGCCGGCTTTCTGTTGCTTGCTGCTGTGTTCGCCTTTGAGGTCGGTGACGGTGTCGCCGAACTTGGCGATCGCACCCATGTATTTCCAGTCTTCAATGCTGTAGTAGCCAGCGGGAATGTTGTCGCGCATAAACGGCGAACTATCGCGTTGCGCGGCCTCGCCATAGCCCATCATCAGCGCGTGTTCGCGGCCCAGTAATTGATAGCTGCCGGCCAGGTTGAGGTCGATGGCCTCCATGCGCGAAGTGCCGCGCATGTGGCTCGCCCAGGCGGCCATGCCGCTGCGGTCGTCGTTGGGGAAGCCTGAGCCGCCGTAGTAGACCTTGCCATCTGTGTCGCTCTGGCGATGGGTGTAGGCGGCCTTGATATGCCAATCGCCGCCCAGGCGATGGTCAAGGGTGGCGAAGGTAGTCTTGTCCGTCAGCGGCCAGGAACTCCAGTGCGCCGCCATATTGGTGGAGCGCGACAGCCCGGCCTTGCCGCCCTGGCTGTTCCAATAGGGCACGGTGCCCCAGGAAGTGCCCTGGACTTGTTTGTTCTGGTAATCGAAACCTACAGCCAGCACGGTGTCGTCTGACAGATCGCCTTCGAGAATGCCGTAGCCGACCGCCCGCTGCAGACCATAGTTGTCACGGAAGGATTGGCTGTCGCGGTAAGCCAGCACCGTGCGCCCGCGCAACTTGCCGTCGAACGCCAGCGGGCCGCCCACGTCCACGTAGCTGTAGTAGTTGTCATGGCTGCCTGCGCTGATGCCGGTTTTCGCCTGCCATTGGGCGGTGGGGCGTTTGCGCACCATATTGATGGTGGCCGAAGGGTCGCCGGCACCTGTGGTCAAGCCCGTAGCGCCGCGTACGACCTCGATATGGTCGTAGATGATGGTGTCGGCGTCAGACTTCATGTAACCGAAGGTGTTGAGCATCCCGTCAACCTGATAATTGGTGATGCCATAACCCCGGGCCGAATAGGACACACGGTCGGAGTCATTGTGCTGCACGTTGATACCGGTGGTCTGGCGCAGCACGTCGGTCAAGGTATTGAGATTGAAGTCATCCATCTGCTGGCGCGTGATCACCGAGATCGATTGCGGGGTTTCCTTGACGGACAGGTTGAGGCGGGTGGCGGTGCTCATCGAGCCGGTGGTGTAGGCCCCGGTGTGTTCGGTGGTGGCGCCGAGGCCATCGGCAGTGACCCGGGTGGCGCCGAGTTCGAGCGGGGTCTGTTCGGGGGCGGTTTCAGCCAGCAGCTCCGGACTCAATGCGGCGCTGCACAGGCCAAGCGTGAAGGTCAGGGAACGGGTAAAGGGCGCGAACATCGCGGAAGACTCCTTGTCGTCTTTGCGGCCACCCGGAAAGGGAAGGCCTTGGCTCAAAGACGAAAGGAGGGGAGGAACTTTAGGCTTAAACGAGAATGATTGTTATCTTTCTGTTACAAGCCCGGCGCTTCCTGAAGCACCACATCGGTCGGGTCAACCTTCTTCGGCTTGATCAGGCTGAAGTCGATCAAGGCTTTCTGCTGGCGCATATACGGATTGCCGATCAGCTGTGGGCGCGGTTTGAAGCTGTCGCTCACCAGGCTTTTGCTGCGGTCCAGTTCATTGAAGCTCAGCCCGGCCAGGTCGGCCCAGGTGTGAATCAGCTGTGAGCTGGTGTACGGGCGTTGCAGGTCGCCGGCGAAACTCCAGTCGTGGGTTTCGCGCCATTTCGGCGAGGCGTAGGCCATGAAGGGAATGGTGTACATCGGCGCAGTCGGTTTGCCTTCGTTACGTCCCAGCGTGGCGTGGCCCGCGGAGTCGAATACGTCTTCGCCGTGGTCCGACAGGTACAGCAGGAAACCGTTTGGATCGGTCTTGGCGTAATCCTTGATCAGGCTCGACACCACGAAGTCGTTGTACAGCACCGCATTGTCGTAGCTGTTGTAGGTGGGCAATTGATCATCGCTGATACCCGCCGGCACGCCTTGGCGATCAGTGAACGTGTCGAAGGTCGGCGGGTAGCGGTACTGGTAGCTCATGTGGGTGCCAAGCAGGTGCACCACGATGAACTTGCGTTCGGCCGGATCGGCCAGGGCCTTGGAGAATGGCGCAAGGACGTCGCCGTCGTACTGGCGGGCGTTCTGGTTACGGTTGTTGTTCAGGTAGACCTGTTCGTCGGCCTGCTCGGAAAAGGTCGTGAGCATGGTGTTGCGCTTGGTCATGGTCTGCTGGTTGGTGATCCAGTAGGTCTTGTAGCCGGCTTGTTTCATCACGCTGACAATCGACGGCGTTTTCAGGTACAGGTCCGGGTTCTCCTCGTCGGCAAACGTCAGCACCTGTTGCAGCGCTTCGATGGTATAGGGGCGCGGGGTGATGACGTTGTCGAACACGGCTAATTGGTCGCGCAGCTTGTCCAGTTCCGGCGTGGTGTTGCGCGGGTAGCCATAAAGACTCATGCGCTGGCGGTTGGTGGACTCGCCGATGACCAGCACCAGGGTCGAGGGCTGGCCGGCCATGGTGTCCTTGAGATTGGTCAGGGGCGGGATCTGGCTGGCGCTGTCGAGCATGCCTTGCATGTTGTCGAGTTGTTCGGTGTAGCGCCGATAGGCAACGATCATCTGCCAAGGCACGGCAGGCTCGATGCGCGATTCGAAGCGGTCGATGGCGTCGTCCATTGTGTCGCTGCGGGCGATCTGTTTGACCAGCGGGTAACCGATAATGGCCACCAGGATCGCAGTTGCCGCCACCAGGGCCTGGCCGCGTGGCAGGTACACGGGGCGCACTCGGGTCCACAGGAAAATCGCCACGGCGGTATGGGCAATAAAGGCCAGCACGATCCACCAGGCGAAGTACTGGGTGGCGTACTCGCCCGCTTCAGAGATGTTCGATTCGAACATGATGAAGATGACGCTTTGGGAGAATTCCTGCTGGTAAATGAAGAAATAGCCCAGGCTGGCCATGGAGCAGGCCCACAGCACCACGCCGATCAGGGCGGCAAGCAAGCGCGTACGGCGCGGGAAAACGAGCAGGGGGGCAAGCCACAGTGCGCTCATGAAGAACGCTTGGCGAAAACCACTGAAGCCGGACGTGCCGCTGAGTTGAATCAGCAGCTGGGTGATACCGGAGAAGTACCAGAAAAACAGGAATAACCAGCCAAGACCGGCCCAATCAAAGCCTTTCGCAGACTTAGTGCTGCGTTCGAACAGTGCCATCCAGCGCTCCAACCCGGTAATTTTTCAGTCGCGCGCAGGGCTGCGCGCAACGGAGGCCACCCTTGCATGGGATGGCCCTTGGGGGCGGGAGTATCGGGAGGTGCGTGTGAAAACTTTGTGAGATTTTTGTAGCCGTTATCTTACAAAGTGATGACGGGGCTCAGCAGAGCGCAGGTTGCGCGCCGGAGGGCTGGTCCAGTTGGGCTTGAATGATATGAGCACGCAGGCGCATGACCTCGTGCTGCAACTGGTCGCGTTCGTCTTTCAACTGGCGCAGTTCATCGCGACGGAGCGTGACGTAGAGGGTCTGGGGAGGACGGGTCATCTGTGCAGTGCTCATTGCTTACCTCGCAAATAGCCGGTGTGTCGCGGTGTGCCAGAACGCTTGAGTCGAGGTTCTCGGCATCAGTCGGAAGCAATTCTGAATTCTTTTTCAGCGCAATGGAACTTTTTTATTTTTGGTGGTCTTGTGACTTTTGCTGGCGTGATGGTGAAACGATGGCAACTTTTTCTCATGAAACTACATGGATCTGCCCCTGACTAACCCTCATTAGCCTCATTGCGCTATAAACTATGTCACACATTTATTTAGTAGTTAGGAGCATCAGCACATGCAACTGGGGATTATCGGACTAGGCCGCATGGGCGGGAATATTGCACGGCGCCTGATGCTCAATGGGCATTCCACCGTTGTTTTCGACCGTAACGAAGCATTTGTCAAAGGCTTGAGCGAGGAGGGCGCCACGGGCGTCGCCGACTTGAAAGCCCTGGTTGCCGCGCTGCAAAAGCCTCGCGCCGTGTGGGTGATGTTGCCGGCAGGCGACCCCACTGAAAACACCATCAATGAACTCAGTGAGCTGCTCGAAGACGGTGACGTGATCATTGATGGCGGCAACACCAACTATAAGGATGACGTTCGTCGCGGCAAGGCACTGGCGCAAAAGGGCCTGCACTACGTTGACGTCGGCACCTCCGGCGGCGTCTGGGGTCTGGAGCGCGGCTACTGCATGATGATCGGTGGCGACACCGAAACCGTACAGCGCCTCGACCCGATCTTCGCCGCCCTGGCGCCGGGCCTGGGCAGCATCCCGCGCACCAAGGATCGTTCGGCAACCGCTGACAAACGCGCCGAGCAGGGTTACATCCACGCCGGCCCAGCGGGTTCCGGGCATTTCGTCAAGATGATCCACAACGGCATCGAGTACGGGATGATGCAGGCCTTCGCCGAAGGTTTTGACATCCTCAAGACCAAAAACTCGGACAACCTGCCCGAAGACCAGCGTTTCGACCTCAACGTGGCCGATATCGCCGAAGTCTGGCGCCGTGGCAGTGTGGTCTCGTCCTGGCTGCTCGACCTGACCGCCGACGCCCTGGCCACCGACCCGAAACTCGACGGCTACTCCGGTTCCGTTGCCGACAGCGGCGAAGGCCGCTGGACCATCGAAGCCGCCATGGAACAAGCCGTGCCGGTACCGGTGCTGTCCACCTCGTTGTTTGCGCGGTTCCGTTCGCGCCAGCAGAGCACTTACGGTGACAAGATGCTGTCTGCCATGCGCTTCGGCTTTGGTGGTCACGTGGAGACTTCCAAAAAATGACCGCTAACGGCAAGAAACCCAAGGCCGAACCCGCTCCACCGACCACCTTGTTTCTGTTTGGCGCCCATGGCGACCTGGTCAAGCGCCTGCTCATGCCGGCGCTGTACAACCTCAGTCGTGATGGCCTGCTGGGCGATGGCTTGCGCATCGTGGGCGTTGATCACAACGCTATCAGCGATGCCGACTTCGCCAAGAAGCTGGAGGATTTCATTCGCACCGAGGCCGCAAGCAAGGTCAAGGGCAATGCGGACAATGCGTTGGACCCGGACTTGTGGGCGCAGTTGGCCAAAGGTATCAGCTACGTCGAGGGTGATTTCCTCGACGACAGTACCTACGCCGACATCGGCAAGAAGATCGCCGACAGCGGCACCGGCAATGCGGTGTTCTACCTGGCCACCGCGCCGCGCTTCTTCAGTGAAGTGGTGCAGCGCCTGGGCAGTGCCGGATTGTTGACGGAGACTGACGACAGCTTCCGACGTGTGGTGATCGAAAAGCCGTTTGGCTCCGACCTCGCCACCGCCGAAGCACTGAACGCCAGCCTGCTCAAGGTGATGAGCGAGAAGCAGATCTACCGCATCGACCATTACCTGGGTAAGGAAACCGTACAGAACATCTTGATCAGCCGTTTTTCCAATGTGCTGTTCGAGGCGTTCTGGAACAACCATTACATTGATCATGTGCAAATCACCGCCGCCGAAACCGTTGGCGTGGAAACCCGAGGCAACTTCTTCGAAAAAACCGGCACCCTGCGCGACATGGTGCCCAACCACCTGTTCCAGCTGCTGGCGATGGTGGCCATGGAGCCGCCAGCGGCCTTTGGCGCCGACGCGGTGCGCGGTGAAAAGGCCAAGGTGATCGGTGCGGTGCGGCCGTGGTCCCTGGAAGATGCACGGGCCAACTCGGTGCGCGGGCAGTACACAGCGGGCGAAATCGGCGGCAAGCAGATGCCGGGCTACCGCGAAGAAGCCAACGTCGCGCCCGACAGCAGCACCGAGACGTTCGTTGCGCTCAAAGTGATGATCGATAATTGGCGCTGGGTCGGCGTGCCGTTCTATCTGCGAACCGGCAAGCGCATGAGCGTGCGTGACACAGAAATCGTGATCTGCTTCAAACCGGCGCCGTATGCGCAGTTTCGCGACACCGAGGTCGATGAACTCAAGCCCACCTACCTGAAAATCCAGATCCAGCCCAATGAAGGCATGTGGTTCGACCTGCTGGCGAAAAAGCCTGGGCCGACCTTGGATATGGCCAATATCCAATTGGGTTTTGCCTACAAGGA
The DNA here is from genome assembly GCF_003290225.1 of Pseudomonas sp. LG1E9. NCBI lineage: Bacteria > Pseudomonadati > Pseudomonadota > Gammaproteobacteria > Pseudomonadales > Pseudomonadaceae > Pseudomonas > Pseudomonas sp. LG1E9. Next base: position 3,422,267 of record NZ_CP029983.1, read on the forward strand.
CTTCTTCGCGATGCAGCCGTCGACCGGGTACGAAACCCTGATCTACGACTGCATGACGGGTGATCAGACCTTGTTCCAGCGGGCCGACAATATCGAGAACGGCTGGCGTGCGGTGCAGCCATTCCTCGATGCGTGGAAGGAAGATGATGGGATCCAGGCTTACAAGGCCGGTGAGGATGGGCCTGCGGCGGCAGATGCGTTGCTGGCCCGCGATGGTCGCACGTGGCATAGCCTCGGATGAGTGATGCCGCGATTCATCCCATCCGTTTTATCCTCAGCGACGTGGACGGCACGTTGCTGCACCCGGACCACAGTCTTAGCCAGCGCACGATTGATGCGGTCAGTGCGTTGCGCGAGGCCGGGGTGTTTTTCAGCCTGGCCAGCGGTCGACCACCCAAAGCCATGCTGCACCTGATCGAGACCTTCGGGATCGATGTGCCGGTGGCCGGTTTTAATGGCGGCACCTTGATCAACCCGGATGGCAGCATTCTGGTTGCCCACCACCTGCCGGCCGAGGCGGCGCTGGTGACCTTGGCGATGTTCTCGGCCGAGCCGGACGTGGAAGCGTGGGTATTTGCCGACGGTGACTGGCTGCGGCGCGGCCCGCCGGGACCGGTGGAACCGCGAGAAACCCATGGCCTGGGGTATGGGCCGGTGGTGGTGGAGAGTTTCGAGCCTTATTTGGATCGGATCGACAAGATCGTCGCCGCGAGTAACAACACACAGTTACTGGTGGAACTGGAAGCGCGTTTACAGCCCAAGGTGCAAGGCCTGGCGCAAGTATCGCGTTCGCAACCGATTTATCTGGATGTGACGGCCATGCTGGCCAATAAAGGTGAGGCCTTGAAGACCCTGGCGGCGCACCTTGGGGTGCCGCTGGAGCAGACGGCGGCCATCGGTGATGGGGGTAATGACCCGGCGATGTTTCATGTGGCCGGACTATCGATTGCCATGGGGCAGGCGGAAGAAACCGTCAAGCGCCAGGCCAATGTGGTCACCGGTAGTAATATCGATGACGGTGCTGCAGAGGCAATCGAGCGGTTTATTCTCGCTGCGCAATAAAAGTGTCTTAACTTAAATCAGCCAACTTCCGATCAGTGTTTTGCAGTGATCGGAAGTTGGCGTAGCGACTTACTTCGGCATGGCCCACGACTGCAACTGGTAGCCATCTTTGTCGAGTTCGGCGCGGGCCTGCAACAGCAAGTCTTCCAATTGCGCCGGGTCGCTGTAGGTGTTCGACGACAATTGTTTGCTGCCGATACGGTTATTGGTACGGTCGACGACGCTCAGGCTCAGGGCGCCATTGCCATCGTGCCAGGCCACGCACTGAAAGGGCTGGAAAGCACGGTCTGCGATCAAAAGAGCTTCGTTGATGCGGAGCGGGGCGTTCATGTGGGTCTCTCTCTAAATGCCCATTCAAGTGAGTACCGGCGGTTGGGCTGACCGTGCGGCGGGTTACTTGTACTGATGCACGATGACGGGGTACGGGTCACATGTTAGAGCAACAAATTTCAACCTTTCCTGATTAACGTCATGTAAGCAGCTGTTTTGAAAGCTGAATGAAGGTTTTAGCGTGGCATAACTTTTTTACCGGAACCCGCAGATGCTGGCTTTTTGCTCGCACTTATAGCGAAATGGTACAAGGGTTGTGTCAAGATTTTGCTAGTGTTAGCGCTGGACGTCACAAGCTATTGTTTATAAATAACTTTGTCGCCACTAACCAACAATTTTGACGCCAAGGAATAGTCATGGTTGTTACACCTGCGCAACGCCGCTTGCTCGTGGTCGACCCGTGTGATGACTGCCATGGGCTATTGCCCGGTTTGCGCACCGCCGGTTGGGAGGTGGACAGCTGTGCGTTGGAGGCGGTAGGCGACCGGTCTTGTGACGTGGGTTTGCTGCGCTTGCAGCCCTATCACCTGGAACGTCCGGAAGCGGTCAAGGAGCTGATTGGCCGCAGCGGCACCGAGTGGATCGCAGTGCTTAGCCAGGACGTCCTGCGCTTGCAGAATGTCGGTGATTTTGTCTGCGAATGGTTTTTTGACTTTCATACCTTGCCGTTTGACGTGTCTCGGGTCCAAGTCACCTTGGGGCGTGCATTCGGCATGGCGCGCTTGCGCGGCAAGGGCAACACCCCGGTGGATGAGGGGCATGAACTGCTCGGTGACAGCCGACCGATTCGTGAGTTGCGCAAACTCCTCTCCAAACTGGCGCCCACCGAATCCCCGGTATTGATCCGGGGCGACAGTGGCACCGGCAAGGAACTGGTGGCCAAGACCCTGCATCGCCAGTCCCAGCGCCATGCCAAGCCCTTTGTCGCGATCAACTGCGGCGCGATCCCGGAACACCTGATCCAATCCGAATTGTTCGGCCATGAAAAAGGCGCGTTCACCGGCGCCCATCAGCGCAAGGTCGGTCGCATCGAAGCGGCGAACGGCGGCACCTTGTTCCTTGATGAAATCGGCGATCTACCCATGGAACTGCAAGCCAACCTGCTGCGGTTTCTCCAGGAAAAACAGGTCGAGCGCGTCGGCGGCAGCCAACCCATCCCCGTGGACGTGCGGGTGTTGGCCGCGACCCACGTCGACCTTGAGGCCGCCGTGGCCCAGGGCCGCTTCCGTGAAGACTTGTACTACCGACTCAACGTGTTGCAAGTCATCACCGCGCCGCTGCGCGAGCGCCATGGCGACGTCGCGATGCTCGCCAACCACTTCGCGCGCTTTTACAGCCAGGAAACCGGCCGTCGCCCACGCAGTTTCAGCGAAGACGCGCTGGTCGCCATGGGCAAGCACCCGTGGCCTGGCAACGTGCGCGAATTGGCCAACCGCGTGCGCCGTGGCCTGGTACTCGCCGAAGGACGGCAGATCGAAGCCGTTGATCTGGGATTGATCAGCGAACAGGCAATTTCGCCACCCCTGTCTACACTGGAAGACTACAAGCACCGCGCCGAACGCCAGGCGCTGTGCGATGTGCTCAACCGGCACAGCGACAACCTGAGCGTCGCGGCCCGCGTCCTGGGAATTTCCCGGCCAACGTTCTACCGGTTGCTGCACAAACACCAGATCCGCTAGGGCGGGTAAACCGAAAAGCCCCGTAACGACCCTTATCGTTGCGGGGCTTTTCCTTTTATTGCGCTGCTGCGCTGGCGCTGCTCTGGCTGAGGCCTTTGCTCTTGATTTGGCTCTTGATTTGGCTCTTGATCTTGATCAGGCGCCCCGTCAAACACGCTGGCCGAACGCAGGCTTGAATCCGTGGGTAACCCGGCAGGACGCCGGGTTAGCCGCACTGGGCCATGGATGGCCCATTGCGGCGGCCCACGGATTCAAGCCGGAGTGAGGCCAGCGTGGTTAACGGGGCGCTTAAGATCAAGATCAAGGTCAAGATCTAAAGCAAGATCAAGAGCGGCTCAACAGATTCCTCAAACGCCCTAGAAGTAATACGGAAACTTCAGGCTAAACGTAAAGTCCGGCGCATCATCCGTCATCCCAATCGCCAGGTTCGGCACGATGGTCAAATTATCCGACGCCGCAATCGTCATCCCCACGTTGAAGTACCCTGCGTTCGCATCACTGGATACCACCGACTGCCAGTCCCCGCCATTGGGCTTGAGCCGACTCTTGCGTTGCACCAGGTCCGACACCGAGAACGACATACTCATCTTCTCGTTGAGGGCAAAGGCCACGCCGACGCCAAATTGGAAGCTGTCGCCCAGGCTGACCTTGCCGCCGACCTTCTGGTTGACGTCACTGCTGATGTCATCAAACGAATCTTCGAAGTTGTGGGTGTAGGACAGCGAGCCGAACAACACCGCCGGGTCGAAGGTCTTGACCAGCGAGATCCCCGGCGTGACCGACCAGACGCCGTTGCCCGTAGGCAGGCTTTCCGGCACGAACAGGTTGTCGTTGCCGGGTGTATTGACCAGCTTGATACCAAACGGCTCTTTACCCGTAGGCGCCTTGACCCGCACCGACACCACGGCGTCTGGCAGGTTGGGGGTTTCGTCGAGGAACTTGTACGCCACACCGAAGTTGACGTCGCCGATGGTCGGGTCGCGAGTGACCGAGGCTTCCGAGGTCGCGGTGCCGTTGTTGCCGGCGCCGGCTGACTGGTAGGTGGAGTCGCGGTACACCACGGGGACGTTCACGTCGAACTGCCAGCGGTTATCGAGGTTGTAGCGCCCGGTCAGGTCCAGGGTCCAGTTGTCGGACTTGATCCGGTCCAGGTTGATGTTACCGAGGAAAATCGAGTCCAGCGCCAGGAAGCCGTTAAGGGTCAATTGGCGAGCGTCATATCGGGCATAGGTAATGCCGGTTTCAAAGCTGAACTTGCCATTGCCAAAAAAGCCGCTGGCTTCGTTATAGAGGTTGCTCACACTTTGCGCAGGTGCCGAGTCGTCCTTGAGGGACTGGCCATAGGAGCTGCCGCCGCCGCCGCCCGCGCCGCCGGACGCTGCTGCGGCGCCCGTGCCTGCGACGGTGGCGCCGCTGGCTTTCTGAAAGTCTGCCGGGGATTTGGCCAGGCGTTTGGGCGCCGGTGCCGCCGGCTGATCTTCGACCTGGCGTACCCGTTGTTCCAGGACCGCCAAGGCTTTTTGCTGAACGTCATACCGCTGCTTGAGTTCCAGAAGCTCCTGTTTGAGCGTTTCGATATCGGCATCTGGCGCGGCATACAGAACGGATGCAGGCAAGAGCGTACTTAAACAGACTACCGCGCGGAGCGATAACGATCGATGCATGAAGTAAGCCGTCCTTTTCCAATGCGTAAGTGACGAGGGTCAGCGTAGTTCAATAACCGAGGGTACGTAGGCCTTTGAGTTGGTCCAGATTGCAGTTCAGCGCGCCGTTGTTCAAACCGTTGTTGTTCATCACCACATTGAGCTGGGTCATGTTGTTGACGAAGTTGGTGTTGCCGGTCAAAACCGTGCCTTGCAGCACCGTGCCGCTGCCGATCTGCTGCACACTGTTGCCCTGGTTATGGTTGGCCTGGATCGCCATCTGCAGGCCGCCGTTGTTGGCCGACACACTGACCCGGCCTGCTGCGCTGTCCCCGGTCACCGTGCCACCGGCAACCAACACTTGCCCCGATTGCACGATGTTGGAAGGTGCAAAGCCATTCTCGACGGTGATGCCCACGTTGTTGTAGGCGGTGTTGCCATCGCCCGCGGTGCGCACGCTCTGGGTGACGCCTTGGCCACTGCCCAGGCCGGCGCCGCCTGTGACCGTGCCAGTACCGGTGTTCGGGTTGGTACCGTTGCCGGTCGAGCCGGTGGTCTGTACGTAGAATTGTGGGGTGATGGTCGACGAGTCGACCTGCATGTTGGCCTTGCCGGTGATGGTGTCACCCACGGCGTTGGTCCAGGTGCTGCTCATGACAATGCCGAAGCTGATGATTCGCCCCGGCATCACGTAACGGCCGCGCAGGTCGGCCATTTCCGAATCCTTGAGTTCGATGGGTTTGAACCCCGATGAAGCATAAGCGGGCATTGAGGCTGCCAGACACATGACCGTCAGCCAACGGGAAGTGTTCATCTTCTGCTCCTGGAGCATCCTGCCCCTTATTGCGCTTCTTAGAAGAAGTCGCTCTGGATAAAACCGAAATCCATCAGCTCGGCATCGCCTACGGGCCTGAACTCATTCAACTGGTTCTTGGCGGTCAGCGGGGTAGGCGGGTCGAGCAAGACATTGGCCTTGTCGTAACCCTCGCCCAGCACGGCAAACACGATGCCATTCCAGCCCTTGACGAAATCGTCGTGCGAGTAGCGTTTATGGCCCAGTACCGGGTCGCCTATGTAGACCCAGTTCTTGTCGGCGCGCTGCATCACCACGAAGTGCTTGTAGCCGCGAATTTCCAGCAGTACCACCACAGGGATTTTGACGGTGACCAAGGTGTCGGCCCCAATCTTGTAGCCCCGGGCACGCATGCCGATGCTTTCGAGGTAGCGCTTCATGTCCAGCATGGAAAAGCCCTGGGTACGCACCAGGTCCTGGTCAGCAGTGACCAGCATGCCTTTGATGATGTGATCTTCGTCGACGTCCAGCCAATAGGCCTGGCGCAGGATGGTGGCAAGTGCCGCAGCACCGCAGCTGAAATCGGTTTTCTGTTCCACCAGGTTGGCGAAGCGGCGTTCGCGGATACTCTCGACCTTCTTGAAGATCACTGCACCGCCAGGCATGGCTGAGATGGCCATGGTGCCTGCCCACGCAGGGCCGGTGAGTAACATCAGGAGGGTGAGGGTCGCGAGGCGCATGATCGACTGACCTGTTGGACACTGGAATAAAAAAAGGGGCCTTGTTGCCAAGGCCCCGTTGGATCAGAAGCGCACGCCGCTGGCGCAGACAGTGCAACCTTGACCGATCGACAGGCTGTTGCTGCCTTGGTTGCCGGCACCGGATTGCAGGTTCACACCCACGTTGCCGGAGTTGCGGTTAACCGAGTTGTCGAGGCTGGAGTTGTTGGACACGTATTGGGCCTTGCCGCCATGGCCATAGCCGTGGCTGGTTGCAGCGGTGTTGAGGTAGCTGTTGCCGAGCGAGTTTTGCTCGGTGTTGGCGGCTGCAGCGATGTTTTTGCCGTCAGCAGTGGTGATTGCCAGGTTGTTTTTACCCTGGTTGCCTTGACCGGCCTGACCGTTGTAACCCACGTTGCCGGAGTTACCGTTAACCGAGTTGTCCAGGGAGGCGTTGTTTTGGGTGCCTTTGTTGCTGTAGGTATTCAGCAAGCTGTTTTGATTCACATCGACGACCGCGAATACGGTTGCAAAGTCGCCTTTGGCACTGGAGATCGCGCCGGAGTTGTCTGCCTGGTTACCACTGCCCGACTGGACGTTAACACCGGTATTACCGCTGTTGCTGTTTACCGAGCCATCGGCAGAAGCGTTGTTTTCGGTGTTGGTGTCGTCAAACCGGTTGCCCGCGCTGTTTTGCACGTCGGTCACGACAGAGGCAACCACGCCGGTTGGTTGAGGCGCAGGGTGCCAGCCACCACCTGCTTGAGCAGCAGCAGCCATGAGTGCGGCGAGAGCGAAAACCATTGGTTTCAGAGCCATTTGAGGTTTCATGGTGTTTCTCCTTGCTTCTAATTAGTTGGTTAAGTGTTGGTACGGTCTGACTAGTGCTACCAAGCAGTTACTTGATAGTGATGCCTAGGGTGTTAGCCACTCGGTTCCCCACCCCGGCACTCTGGTTCACCTGAATCACTCCTCGGCTGCCTGTGAAGGCCTGGTCGCTGGTGGCGACTTGGCGGCTGCCAGTGGTGGGGGTGAGTCCTGAGTCGGTCAACTGCGTCGTGTTCTGTTGCAACAGGACGCTGTCATCAATGCTTTGCGGGCCAGGGTTGATGCTGATCCGCACGGCGTTGATTGATTGGTTATTGGCCCCGGCCGACTGGTTGATGCCCAGTACACCGTTGCCGCTGGTGAAAGAGGTGCCCTGGATCGCCGCTTTGGCATTCAGGGACCGGTCGACGCTGCCGTCCAGGCGCTGGAGGTTGACGTTGGTGGCCTGGCCACCGAGCGCAATGGCGCGGCTGTTGGACATTTGTTGCTGATTACCCGCCGCCTGGTTGATCGACACCACGCCTTCGTAGTGTTGGCCGCTGTTGTTGATCACCGCGGTGTCATCGGCAAAGACCGGGGCGCTGGCCAGCAGGGCGAGCACGAGCAGGGAACGGTTCATTATTTGCCCCCCATCATGCTGCCGATGTTGTTCAGCGGCGCCATGCCGCGCTGGATCGAATCACTGATCTGCCCACCCATGCTGCTGCCCGCACCGTGGCCGGCGGCAGAGCCAGCCCCCAGGGTGGACATGCTGTTTTGCGTGGCATGCAGGCCAGTCAGCGTGTTGTTCGTCGGGATAGCGCCAACGATGCTGGAGCCGCTGCTGATTCCGCCGATATCCATATCACTGAGCTCGCCAGTGGCATTGATGATGTCGCGGCTGGGATTGGCGTTGGCGGTGGTGGGGTAGGGGTCTTTACCGAAGGCGGCGCGGCCGTACATATGAGCCTGCACGTTGCGCCCTGTCACGATCACGCCGTCACCTGCAAAGCTGGGAACACTGATGCCGACGCTGAGTACACAGCTGATCAGCAGTACGTTCATCGAACCTTGAGTGAGTGTGATCACGGCGGCATTCCTTATTCTTCGCGCTGACCCTAAACAGCGCTGTAAGGGATAGAGCAGAAGCCGTGCCGCTTTTTATATTGCGTTGTTTTTCAATGGGTTGACGTTATTCGAGGGCAAAGTGATGTCAGTGCTGTTTCAGGGCTGATACACCTACGGCCAAGGCACGCGCGCGCGGCCGTACCACAAACGATTCACCCAGCTGTATCAGCGGTGAAACACTGCACATGACAAATCGATGAATACGCCCAGTACGGGCGATGCAGAGCAGGCGTGTGTTTCAAAAATGGACACAGCAGGCGCGAAAAAGCCCAGGTGCGTGGCTAAGGCTCAGCCTTTGGGGGATTGACGCGGGATGGAGTTGAGCACGGGGTTGCCATCCTGGTTCTGGGTCAGGTAGACCGGCAAAACCTTGGGCAGGGACGGGATGAGGTTGTGAACCTCATTGATGTTGTAGATGCCGCCGATACGAATTGCCCCGGTGCTGGCATCCGCCAGCATCACCGGTTTGTTCAGGTAGCGGTTGATCAATGGCAGCGCATCGGCCAGGGCCAGGTTGTCGAGGATCAGCTTGCCCTGGCGCCAGGCCAGGGCGGTGTCGTTTGGATTGATCGTCGTTACCCGTGGCGTGGCATCGCCGTGTTGATAGCTGGCCTGCATGCCCGGCGTCAGGGGAACGCTGCCGTGCTGCTGGTCGCTGGCAATCTGTACCGAGCCTTCGAGCAGCATCACGCGCACCTGATCGCCATACTTCCAGACGTTGAACTGGGTGCCCGTCACCTGCACCTGGCCTTCGCCGGCACGCACGATGAACGGATGGGTGCTGTCATGGGTGACCTTGAAAAATGCCTCGCCTTTTTTCAGCGTGACCCGACGCTGGTCTTTGTAATTGCTGTAGACCAGCTCAGTGCCCAGGTTCAACTCCACCTGGCTGCCGTCTCCCAGCGTCACCTGGCGTAAACCATTGCTGGCTTCGAAACGTTCGTAGGCGCTGGGCAGCCAACCCGCTTCCCAACCGGTGAACGCGGCCAGGGGCAGTGCGCCCAGGCAGATCGCAGCGGCTACGGCGTAAGTACGCAGTCGACTGCGAGGTTTGAACGGCACCACGCAGGCGATAGGTTCGGTGCGGGGCAGGTGGTCGGCGACGTCCCAGATTTCCAGCATCGCCGCGTATTCAAACGCGTGCAGCGGGTGGCTATCGTGCCAGTGCGAAAAAGCCTGACGCTCCGCCGGGGTGCAATCACCCGCGTGCAGGCGCATGCACCAATGCGCGGCGGCCTCGGTGATGGCGTCATATTCGGCTTCTGAAAGGGACTTTTCGCTCATTAACTCATCCTGATTTCCCACATTCTAACCCCCAGGGTGGACCGCGAGAACAGCCATCATGGCGATTGCACATCAATTGGAAGCCATTCTCGTTTGGGCGTGCCCGAAAATGTTCGTATGACCCCCGCGCCGCTCAGGCGCCTTCATCCAGTACACGCCCCAGTTCAGTGATCATGCAGGTCACGGAATCGGCGTTGGCCAGGATGGTGTCTATGCGCTTGTCGCTGTTGCTCATGAAGACTGTGCGGGCATCTTCAAGGGTTCTGCATCCGGTGCTGCTCAGCACTTTTTTCTTGTTGTCGCTGCTGAAGTCCTGCCACTCCTGGGTAAAGGCGTCCCAGGTCCGAAAGAGCATCGAGATGGGGGTCGAAAGGGACAGCGCGTTTTCACGCAAGTCGGTCAAGTCGGTCTTCATGGCGCTGGACCCGCTGATGTTGACGTTTATCAGGTCCGGGAACGGTCGCATGCTGTCCAGGTAAGCCAAGTCTTCGGTCAAGGACTTGATGTGGGTTATCTCGTGAATCAGCGTGGTTGCCCGTGCATGGGCCGAGAGGTTGAACGGCGTGGTCAAGCGGTTCTGGTAGATGTCCATGGGCGGGTCGAAGAAACGGTCCAGCAGGTAGATTTTGTGGTCCGCGTCATCGGGCAGTACAAAGGCAAAGTTGGTATGGCGGTCGAGGCGATGGGTGCCGCTGACAAACCGCATGGAGTCGGGGCCGATGAGCGTGTGGTTAGTCAACTCATCAAGTACCTCGTCGACCCGCCGCTCGACTCTCTGCAACTGTTCGGACGTCAGCGTGACAATGCCGAACAACTCACTGAAAAAACGCCCGAGCCGGCTGCCGGGAGCGCGCAGCGTCGCGAAGTGGAGGAGATTGCGTTTGGCGGTGACGGCATAATACGTCGCGACATTGAGCGCCTCATTAATGCACTGCGCTTTCCAACTGGATAACGCAGCGATCGCCCGTATGCCCACTGCTTCAATATTGATGGCCTCTCGTACCGCCATGCGGTTGAAAAAGTTGTATGAGTAGCGACTCAGGGTTTTGCCGTAGCGCGGGTGGTGGCGGTCGAGGTCCAGCGTCCACTCACCCTGCGCATTGGACTGTACGTAGGGACCCTGTTGCTCGGCCTGGCTCAGGCACCAGTGCTCACCGGCTTTTTTCACCGGATAGACTTTTCCCGCCAACGGCACGAAGTGGCGGGTGTTGGTTTTGTCCGCGTAAACGTGGGTCTGCGCGCTTTTTTCCAGGTCAACCAGCGCTACGTCACGCGCTTCAAACGCGTTCAGTTGTGTACGCCCCGGCGCCGTCAGACCCAGCTCGGCCAGGCTGGCCGCCGCCGGGGGGCGTTGCTCCAGGGTGGTGCTTTCCTGGGCAGGCGAGGCCGGCGGGAAGAGCGCATCCAGCCCCTTGCGCAACGAGGCCAACTCGGCCACCCCGCCGGCAAAGGTTCTGAGCGCGTTTTGCCAGCGGTGCTGCTGCAGGTTTTCTGCGGAGGCGAGGAACAGTTTGTAGCTGCGCCACACCACCATTGGGTAGGCCAGTTTACCCGGCAGAAATTGCAGGCTGTTGTGGATCCCTTTGGTCAGCAGGCTGGTGACCGCATCCCACTGGGTCTTGCCCGACGGGGTGAACTGGCGATCGAGCATCTGCAACAGCTGCTCGATGTTGTCTTTGAACAGTTGCTCAAGCAGGTTGCCCGTGATCGGGGACGCGCCCAGATGGATGTCCGAAGGCTTGCGGCCCCAGCGTTGGCGCAGCAAATTGCGATACGTGGCTTGATGCGGCGCCTGCAACTGGCCGACGACCCACTCCTGCAGGGCTCCAGGGCTGGTGAACTCATTGAGGAGCGCGGCTTCATTGGCGTACTCCTTCAATAAATGTGTGGCGCTGCAAGGCGCATACAGGACCGACGGACCTGAAGCACCGGCCTCAGGACCGATCAGGTAGCAGCCCAGCGCCTTGGCCTTTGCTGCGCCAGCGGTGGCGATCAATTCCAGGGGGCGAATGATTGCCGTCACACCCCTCACGGCGGCGCGTGCCACGCCATCGGGCATATCAAAGACTTGCGCGATGAAGCCCCAGGCCGATGCGGACAGTCGCTCGTCCAGTTTCAGTTGGTGGGCGTATTGCAGGATTTGCCACGGCAGCTGCCGGCAGAACAAGTGCCGGCGTTTGCGGGTGTCCTCGCTCTGGCCTTTGAGGTGAGTGGTCAGCTGTTGTTGAAAATGGCTTTTCAGGTCGAGCTGTCGAACCAATTGCTCTATGGCGTTGCCATCGAGTGTGTCGGGCAGTGGCATTGCGGTGCGCGATCGTAGCCGGATTTCGTCGGCGCGCAGTTCAGGCAAGTGCTTTAGGGCGAAGTCCGTCAGGCTCAGCGCGTTGCCGTCAAGGCCGATACGGCCGGCGATCAGTATGTTGTCAGGGTTGACCAATTGCCCTGGGAACCGCTTAGCCAGCAGAGTCGAGAGGCTGCTCACCGCGTGTTCGCGCATAGGCGTGATGCTGTGAAGGTAGTCGCGCTCGTCCAGCGCGGCGAGGCGGTACTGTTCGAGCAGTTCGGCCTGCAGAATTTGCTCGTCGGGCCGGGCGAGGCCCAGCCAGACCGGCAATTCCTGCTGGCGGATCATAGCGCGCGCCATGCTGATCGCCCTGGGGAGGTTGGACGGCGGTGCTCGGCGGATCAGCGCGTCCATACACTCCTGAAAGCGTTTTGCGCCCAGATTCATCAAAAGCAGATGGTCAATTTCGTCCCGTACCAGATCACTGTAGGTCTGTTGGCGATTGTTCAGCACATGATCATCAATACGTTGCAGCGGCCCGAGCCGATAGGTTTGATGGGGTAGCCGCCTGGACACCGCCAGGTTCTCTATCAGGTACAAACGGTTCAGAGGATCCTGCAAACGTTGTTCCAGCGCTTCGCGCAAGGCCCTGATCGACGCAAAGGCCTCAAAACCGCAACGCGGCGTCCACAGCAATGCGGCCCCGGAATGAACGGGGTCCAGGCCGCCCCGTTCGGTCAGTACAAAACAATTGGCCAGGGGTTGGGGCTGAAGAGTGGCACCCAGATTCAGGGTCAGGCCAAAGGCATCCGGCAGAAAACCGTTCAGCCCATGGCGGTGCTGGCGGCTGCGCAGACTGTCAGGGTTGAGCACGCTGGCCAGCAGGGCAAGATTGCCCGGTGACAAGCTCTTGTACAGCCGGCTCAGTTCAGCCTCGCCGCTCAAGCCCTGTAACATCGCGTAGCTAAGGTGCGCCTGGTTGTTTTCCAGCAGTTGGTGCGGCAATTGGCGAAGGTCGTGCTGGGTGAACGTCTTCATGGCCTGATCAATCACAGCATTGAAGCTATCGACCGTCAGGTTGTTCAGTTTGTTGGCGCTGCCTTCGCGGCGGGGGCCGTAGAACCAGGTGTGGGGGGAACTCTTCAGGGCGGAGGCTTTGTGGGCCACGCGTTTGATGAAGTGCGCGACCATACTGGTAGAGGTCTGCGGCAATCGTAACTCACGCTCCTGCGCCGCTGTGGCGTAGGTGTTGATGAAGACCTCGGCGGGTTTGAGGTCCAAATGCTTTTTGGTCAACACGACCTCCAGCGCGTGGGCCGCAAGCTCGCTCAGTGTTATGTACTGCTTGCGCTTCAAGGCCATTGCGTCCTCGATGGACAGCAAGGTCTGCAGTTTGCGTTTGGCCTGCTCCGCCCGCACGGTGGTGGGGCGGCCATTGCCCAGGTTGACGGGGTGCACCGTCCAGCGCCCACCGGCATCCTGCTCCAGCAAGCGACTGTCGAGCATGGTGCGCACATCCAGTGCATGGTCGAGCAGCGCCGCCAGGTCAATGTCGCTGGCGCTGCGTCGATAGAGCCCCAGCGCATGTTCCAGGTTACTTAGCTGCTTGGCGACGATGCCGTCGAGCATGTCCTGGAATACGTTACCGGCGATAGGCTGTCCGGTGACCTGGATCTGGTTCATGCCAATAAACAGACTGCGTTCGTCCAGCGACAGGAAGTTGAGCAGTTCGTCCTCATGCCCTGCGGCCTTGAGCATGGCCAGCAGCGTGGCGTTGAGATCATCGAGGTCCTTGAGGACCTGCAGGCCGCGGGTTTGGGTATAGAGATACGCGTGAGAGTTGCTGATCATCAGCGTACTGGCCAGCTCGACATAGTGGTGATAGGGCGCGTGAACCTGCACCTTTTCTATGCGCAGGTGGCGGGCAGATTCGGTCCTGGCGGCCTGGTTCGGGAGGAGCACGGCTCGCAGCGATTGGCTTTCCTCAGTGGACAGGATCTCGTCCTGGTGCTTGAACAGCAGGTCGGCGCGAAATTTTTCACTCATCACCTCGGCAAACAGCTTCAGGCGTGAATTGCCCGCGTTGATATCTTCGTTCCAATAGGTTTGCAGCAGGCTGCCGAGTAACTTCGCGAGAATACCGCTGGTTTGTTCGACCACGCTGTCCCAGCGTCGCTGGTCCTGGATCAGTTGCTCCTGGGTAAAAGCGCGGGTGTCATGCTTGGAGTTGAAAAACGTGTGGGTTTGATCCGTTGGCCAGGCTTGATTGACATAGAACCGCAACAGCACGTCGCGCAGAGGGTCTGAGGCGACCCAGCGGCTGTTCTCCCCGGCCGAGGCGAGGCTGAAGAAGTTTACCCGGGTATCCGCCTGGTTCAGGCCTGGAAAATAGGACCGCGCCATGATGCCGAGCAAGGTGTCGAGCATGCTGTGCAGGTTGGGCAGTTTGCGCAACTCGTCGAGCATCCACGCGACGTTTTTCTGTTGCGCGGCCAGGATGGCCTGCTCCTGGTCGTGCATCACCGCGCCCAGGATGACTTCAGCGGTCACGGCAGGGCGTGCCGTCACCGGCAGTAGATCACGCTCGCTGATCGCCAGAAACCGCAGCAAATCGACGCGCTGCTCGGGTTGCGTGAGGCGCTCCTGCAATTCACTGAGCAGGAAGGCGCGGCTCTCGAACAGCTCCAGGCCGCCATAAGGGGTGTAGAGCACGGCTTTGTTATCGTCAGGGGTCGGGCTCATCATAAATGCGCCGGCCAGAGCAATGGCGGATTGCCCCGCGGGGTTGAGCAACAAGCGTTCCACCCGCATCGGGTAGCTGTGCATGGCCGGGTTCTGGCGTGCAGCGTCGTTGGCGCCGTACAGCGTGAACAGCCAATCGAGGTCCTTGACGGTAAGCCCCAGCGCGCGCTCACGCTGCGTGGGGGTTTTGCGCCTTACCGGACGCAGGAATTCATCGAGAAAGTACGGCGGGGTGATGTGCGCCATGGTACGCGTCTCCAACGTGGCGGGTAGTAAGCCCTCAAGGTAGGGGCTGCCACAGAGTGCTTGGCGGTACATAACTGGGTGGGTTCGCAAGCAGCCGTTGACAGCAGGCACGGCAGGCGTTGTTTAATCGACGGTCTGGATTGTTGTTGTCTCTTCCAATTATAAAATCGGAGCTACAGATGTCTGCCCAGTCCCCGATAGTTGAACATGCCACTGCCTTGATTGAGTTCAACGACCTGGTGGGGTTGTTGCACGCGGTGTTTATCAAGCACGGCACCTCACCCGAGGTTGCAGCGATCCTGGCGCACAATTGCGCCAGCGCCGAGCGCGACGGCGCCCATAGCCACGGGGTCTTCCGCATCCCTGGTTACCTCAGCACCCTGGCCAGCGGTTGGGTCAACGGCAAGGCTGTGCCTGTGGTCACTGACGTGGCGTCCGGCTTTGTGCGCGTCGATGCGTGCAATGGGTTCGCCCAGCCAGCCCTGGCTGTGGCGCGAGGGCTGCTGGTCGAGAAGGCGCGCAGTGCCGGCATCGCATTGATGGCGATCCATAACTCCCACCACTTCGCGGCCCTGTGGCCAGACGTCGAACCCTTCGCCGAAGAGGGCTTGGTGGCGCTGAGTGTGGTCAACAGCATGACCTGCGTGGTGCCCCATGGCGCCGACCGGCCGTTGTTCGGCACCAACCCCATCGCCTTTGCCGCGCCGCGTGCCGACGGTGCCCCGATTGTGTTCGACCTGGCCACCAGCGCCATTGCCCACGGCGACGTGCAGATCGCCGCGCGCAAAGGCGAGCGATTACCGCCGGGCATGGGCGTCGACAGCCTCGGCCAACCCACCACCGACCCTAAAGCCGTGCTTGAAGGCGGCGCGTTGCTACCGTTTGGCGGCCACAAAGGCTCGGCATTGTCGATGATGGTCGAGCTGCTGGCGGCGGCGTTGACTGGCGGCAACTTCTCCTTTGAATTCAATTGGGCTGATCATCCGGGGGCGCGTACGCCGTGGACCGGGCAGTTGCTGATCGTGATCGACCCGAGCAAAACCGCGGGGCAGAATTTTGCCGAGCGCAGCCAGGAACTGGTGCGGCAGATGCATGCGGCGGGGTTGCGACGGTTGCCCGGTGATCGACGGCATCGCACACGGGCGAGGTCGTTGGAGGCGGGAATTGAGCTACAGGCTCAGGACTTGGCGCAATTGCAAACGTTGGTGATGGACTGAGCAGAGGCTGTCAGGCTGCGTTGGCGGCCCCGCAGATTGCGGGGTGTCAATACGTCCGCTACGCAGCCTCGCCAAGGCTCGACAGCTGCTACTCGAACCTGATGTGTATCGGGCTCGATCAGTTACGACGACCCAGCAACAGGCCCACTACCAGGCCAAAGCCCGCGGAAATCGCCACGGTCTGCCACGGGTGGCCACCGATGTAGGTCTCCGTGGCATCCACCACCGGCTTGCTGCGCTCGCGCACGCTGGACACCGAGTCCAAGGCTTGCTTGAGTTTGATTGCGACTTGCTCGCGCAGGGTTTCGCCTTCTTCGCCCACCAGGGCAGCGCTGCTTTTGAGCAATTTGTCCGACTCTTCGATCAGCGCGGTGAGTTCGCTGAAGGCTTGATCCTTGATTTGGTCTTCGACGGCTTGGGCAGCAGTTTTGCGGGCCATTGGGTGACTCCTTGCGAGTGAATGTGACAGTGAACAATGGAGTATCGCGTGATGGCAAAAGTTGCAGTTTTTTTGCCGTGGCGTGCTCTTGAGCAAAATCCGAATCAGGAAATTTCGACCTACAGTGTAAGATGTCGCCTATTTGTGCAGCAGGTAATTCAACATGAGCTTCAATCTCGCCAACAAGACCCTCGCCGAACGCGCCGAGCTGGAAGATGAAAAGTCCCGCCTCTACGACCTGTGGCAAACCAACCTGGGCAAGGCCAAGGGCGAAGCGGCGCGGTTGTTTGGCGAGCGTGCCAAGCGCAAGGGCAAGTGGGCCGAGTGGGTTCGCGCAGAGCTTGATGGCATGTCGCCGCCGGAGTTTTCCGGCATGGTGCGCAGCGAAGTCAACAAGTTGATGGCGGCGGCGAAGTAAAGCTGGCGGCAATCGCTTCGCGTACTTTGAGCAGCATCGGATCCAACTGGGCCTGGGTGCGCCAGCCCAGTTCCACCGGGTAACGCGGCAGTGCCAGCGGGCAGGGCAATACGCGCAAGCCGGTCATCTCGGCAATCGCCTGTGCCGCATGCCCCGGAATGGTTGCCACCGCGTGGCCGCCCTTGAGCAAAAACGGCAGCGCGGCAAAGTGGCTGGTCGACGCACACACTTGGCGACTCAGCCCTTGCGCTGCCAACCCCTCGTCGGTGATGCCGATAAACCCGCCGGACGAGACCAGCACATGCTCACGGGCGACGAACTCGTCCAGGCTGATGCTCACCTGTTGCGGCGCGAGACTGTTGGGGTCCACCAGACAGCGGTAATCACCTTCTGCCAACACCTGCCGACTCAAGCGGTTCTGCGCAAACCCGCCGGCGGTAACTGCCAGGTCGAGTGTGCGGTCGAGCAGGGCGTCAGCGACGATCTGGCTGTGGGTCTGACGAAAAATCACACGCAGTTTCGGTAAACGTCGGGCGATCTCCTGCATCAAGCGGCGGCCGTAGGCAATTTCAAAGTCGTCGGACAGCCCCAGCACCACGGAGCGCCCCTGATAATGCGGATTGTCCGGGTTGACCATGGCCAGGCTTTGCCGGCAGCGCTCCAGCGCCTCACTGATCACCGGCTTCAATTGGTTGGCCCGCAGCGTCGGCGCCAGGCCTCGGCCGGTGCGCACGAACAACGGGTCGCCGTAGACCTCGCGCAAGCGGCGCAAGCCCGCGCTGATGGCCGATTGCGTAACACCCAGGCGCAACGCTGCGCGGCTGGCGCTGGATTCGTCATGCAGGGCTTCGAAGGTTTTCAGCAGGTTCAAGTCGACCTGGGCGATATTCATTTGGCTCATATCATTCAGTGCTGAGGTGGGCTTTATTCATGATCACGGCTGGCCGGAGAATGGGCAACCCCCCTTATTCGGAGTGATCGTGATGCCTGTTTCCACTGTAGCGGCTTTGCAAATTGGCTCATTGCCGGGCGGCAAGGCCCAAACCCTTGAGCAAATCCTCGGCTACGAGGACGAGATCACCCGCAGCGGCGCGCAACTGGTGGTCATGCCCGAGGCGCTGCTCGGCGGTTATCCCAAAGGCGAAGGCTTCGGCACGCAACTGGGCTACCGCCTGCCCGAGGGGCGCGAAGCCTTTGCCCGTTACTTTGCCAACGCCATTGATGTGCCTGGCGTCGAGACCGAGGCGCTGGCCGGCCTGTCGGCGCGCACCGGGGCCAGCTTGGTGCTTGGCGTGATCGAGCGCAGTGGCAGCACGTTGTACTGCACCGTGTTGTACATCGAGCCAACGGGCGGCCTGGTGGCCAAGCACCGCAAACTGATGCCCACCGGCACTGAGCGCCTGATCTGGGGCAAGGGCGATGGCTCGACCTTGCCGGTGATCGACACGGCAGTCGGGCGGATCGGCGGCGCCGTGTGCTGGGAAAACATGATGCCGCTGCTGCGCACGGCGATGTACGCCAAGGGAGTCGAGGTGTGGTGCGCGCCAACGGTGGACGAACGCGACATGTGGCAAGTGAGCATGCGCCACGTGGCCCACGAAGGACGCTGTTTTGTGGTGAGCGCGTGCCAGGTGCAGGCATCGCCCCACACGTTGGGGCTGGAGGTTGCCAACTGGCCAGCAGACCGCCCGTTGATTGCGGGCGGCAGTGTGATTGTCGGCCCCATGGGCGATATTCTCGCCGGGCCATTGCTGGGTGGCGCGGGGCTATTGACGGCGCAGATCGATACCGATGACCTGGTGAAGGCGCGGTATGACTATGACGTGGTGGGGCACTATGCCCGCCCGGATGTGTTTGAGCTGACGGTAGATGAACGCGCCAAGCCAGGCGTGCGCTATATCACCGATTGAAACCGGGTCGACATGCTGGAGGCCGGCTTGATAAGCCGGCTTCACACGGTTTGAGTGTAAGAGGGCGCCCTCAGCGTTTGTGGGCTTGGGATTCCAACCACTCCTCGCGGGTCATCTCCCAGATATCCCGTAGGAAGGTGCCTTCGACAAACTGCCCCTCATCCGTCCTGATCAGCCGCATCCCCGTACGCTCGGAAATCCGCCGCGACCCCAGGTTGGGTGCGGCCTTGGGCACACGCATCAGCGGGCGCTGCAGCACGGTGAACCAATAGTCGGTCACCGCCGCACTGGCTTCGGTCATCAGCCCATGGCCCTGCCACGGTAGCGCCAGCCAGAAACCACGGTTGTTATCCACTTCATCCATCAGGCTGACATTGCCGATCAGTTGCTCAGGCGCGGTTTTGAGGCGGATTGACCAATGCCATTCCTCGCCCCGAACCATTGCAGGCAAAGCCACGTTTTGCAGATAGGAGAGGGCGCCGTCGACTGGGTAGGGCCAGGGCACGAGGGCGTTGAGGTAACGCACCACCTCCCAGTGGGGAAAGTGCTGTTGGACCGCGTCGGCATCGTCCAGCGTCAGCGGGCGCAGGATCAGGCGTTCGGTATAAAGGGTGGGCAGCGCATCCATGTTGCAGGAACTCCATGTTTACCAAGTGGCAGTGTTAGGCAGGTCCAGGGTACCGCGATCCACAAACCGCATCGTGCCAAACAACCCGCCCGCGAGTTTGCCGCGCAGTACATAAGGCAAATTGTTCAAGCTCTGGGTTTGGCTCAAGCCCAGGGTTTGGCGCAACACAGAGAACGCCGAAACACTGACCGGTACCCTCAGCACCGTCTCCGAAAAGCGTGGAATGCTGCCGGCCTGATCGCTCACGCCGGAGGCTAACGGTCGGCCATTGACCTCCAGGTCCAGGGCCACGCCGTTGTAGTCGATCGCTGTTTCATTGGGGTTTTGCACCCGCAGTTTCACCACGAAGCGCACTTCCAGTTCCTGGCTTTGCAGGGGCTCGATGCCCACCACCGTGATGTTGACCGGGTCGCGGTTGGGGAACAGCGCGCAGGCGCTCAAGGTCAGCAGCAACAGTGATAGAACCATGAGCTTGCGCATACAAAGGTGCTCCTATTTCGTGACGTCCGGGTCCTGCATCACTTTGAGGGTAGAGGACTCCGGATCAAATTCATCTTCTTGCAGTGCTATGAACTCTTCCGGCAGGAAAATGTTCAGCAGGATGGCACAGAACGCGCCCACGGTAATCGGCGACTCGAAGATGTTGTGCAGGGCCTTGGGCAGGTCACGCAGCACTTCCGGCACGGCGGCGACGCCCAGGCCCATGCCGAGGGAGATGGCCACGATCAGCACATTGCGCCGGTGCAGCCCGGCTTCGGCGAGGATCTTGATGCCGGCCACGGCCACCGTGCCGAACATGATCAGGGTCGCGCCCCCCAGCACCGGCTTGGGCATCAGTTGCAGCACCGCGCCGATCATCGGGAACAGCCCCAGCAGCACCAGCAAACCCGCGATGAAGTACGCCACGTAGCGGCTGGCCACGCCGGTCAGCTGGATCACGCCGTTGTTCTGGGCGAAGGTCACCATCGGCAGGCTGTTGAACGTGGCGGCCATCGCCGAGTTGAGGCCGTCGGCCAGCAGGCCGGACTTGATGCGCTTGATATACAGCGGGCCTTTGACTGGCTGCTGGGAAATCATCGAATTGGCGGTCAGGTCACCGGCCGCTTCCAACGGCGAAATCAGGAAGATCACCGCTACCGGGATAAACGCCACCCAGTCGAACGAGAAACCGTACTTGAACGGCACCGGCACGCTGATCAAAGGCACGTGGGGCAGGGCGGCCAGGTCGACGCGGCCCATCCACCACGCCACCACAAAACCCAGGGTCAAGCCGATCACGATCGAACCCAGGCGCAGGAACGGGTTGTTGAAGCGGTTGAGCACCACGATGGTCACCAGCACCAGTGCCGCCAGGCCCATATTGCTTGCGGCCCCCAGGTCGCTGGCGCCAAAGCCGCCCGCCATGTCGGTGACCGCCACCTTGATCAGCGACAAGCCCATCAAGGTAATGATGGTGCCGGTCACCACCGGGGTGATCAGCTTGCGCAGCTTGCCGATGAACTGGCTGAGCACCACCTCGATAAACGCCGCGAAAAAGCAGATGCCAAAGATCGTCGAGAGGATTTCATCGGTGCCGCCGCCACGGGCCTTGACCATGAAGCCTGCACTGAGGATCACGCTGATAAACGAAAAACTGGTGCCTTGCAGGCACAGCAGCCCCGAACCTATCGGGCCGAACTTACGCGCCTGTACAAAGGTGCCGAGCCCCGACACAAACAGTGCCATGCTCACCAGGTACGGCACTTCGCTTTCCAGCCCGAGCACACCTCCGACGATCAGGGTCGGGGTGATGATGCCGACAAAACTCGCCAAGACATGCTGCAACGCGGCAAAGATCGCCGCAGTGAAGTGCGGGCGATCTTCCAGGCCGTAGATCAGGTCGGATTTATAGCGCGGGCGGGGGGCTTGAGCGTCAGACAAAATGCGGGCTCGGGTCAGAAAATGGAGGCGCAGGATGCCAGAAACGGTCGATCGTCAGAAGTGTAAAAAAATATTTATGAGTGCCCTGCGTAAAACCCTGCACTCAGCCGATAACGTGTATAGGCCCACCGATCAATAACAACAGTGGGCCGAGGTCTGAGCGGTGCGTTGACGCCGGCGGATCGTTTCGCGGCAAGGATGCGCGCAAACACTACTCCAGAGAGTCTCGTCTATGTCCCTCCGTCACCTGAATATCGCCCCTCGTGCTTCTCTCGGTTTCGCGTTTATCGCGTTGTTAGTGGTTGTTCTCGGCGTGTTTGCGGTCAACCGCATGACGCTGATCCGCGAGGCGTCGGTGGCCATGAGTGCCAACCAGCTGCCCAGCGTGACGTACTTGGGCACGATCACGGAAAACGTGCTGCGCATGCGCATCCTGTCGTTTCGCGTACTGGTCAATCGCGATCCTGCCGCGTTGCAGGAAGCTGAAACCCGCATCGGTGTGCTGACCGACAAGGTCAAGACAGCCCAGGCCGGTTACGCCACGTTGCCTGCCGGGCCGGAAGAGGCGGCGTTGTACAAGACGTTTGGCGCCACGTTGGACAACTACTTAAAGGCCCAGGCCGACATGCTTACCCTGTCCAGGCAAGGCAAAGTCGATGAGATGCGTGCGCTGATCAACAGCCGCATCAAGGACGGCACCGACCAGATGGGCGAGCAACTGAACAAATTGATCGCCATCAATGCCGCGGATGCCAAGGCTGCCGACGCTGAAGCCGGGCACGGCTACGACAGCGCGATCACCGGCGTAATCGTAGTCTCGGTCGCCGCCGCCTTGCTCACGGTGTTGCTGGCCTGGCTGCTGACCCGCAGCATCGTCACGCCGTTGCGCAAAGCCGTGGCCGTGGCCGAAACCATCGCCGCCGGCAACCTCAGCACCACCATCGCAGACGACGGCAACGACGAACCGGCCCGTTTGATCGGCGCCCTGGCTGCCATGCAGGCCAACCTGCGTCAGACCATCCAGCACATCGCCGGCTCGGCCACGCAACTGGCGTCCGCCGCCGAGGAACTCAGTGCGGTCACCGAAGAAGCCTCCAAAGGCTTGCAGCAACAGAACAATGAAATCGATCAGGCCGCCACCGCCGTCAACGAGATGACCGCAGCGGTGGAAGAAGTGGCGCGCAACGCCGTGTCCACTTCCGAGGCGTCCAGCCAGTCCAACCAGGCCGCACGCGAAGGTCGCGACCGGGTGGTGGAAACCGTTGGTGCGATCCAGACCATGACCCAGGACGTGCAGAACACCGCCGCGATGATCGAAGGCCTGGCCACCCAGGGCCGCGATATCGGCAAGGTGCTTGACGTGATCCGTGCGATCGCCGAGCAGACCAACCTGCTGGCGCTCAACGCCGCCATTGAAGCGGCCCGTGCCGGTGAAGCGGGGCGCGGTTTCGCGGTGGTGGCGGATGAGGTGCGCGCCCTGGCCCATCGCACCGCACAGTCGACTCAGGAGATCGAAAAAATGGTCGCCGGCATCCAGAACGGCACCGGCGAAGCCGTGCAATCCATGCAGCAAAGCAATCAGCGCACCCAGAACACCCTGGAAATGGCGCGCGCCGCCGGTGTGGCGCTGGAGCAGATCACCCAGTCCATCAGCCTGATCAACGAGCGCAATCTGGTCATCGCCAGCGCCTCGGAAGAACAGGCCCAGGTGTCCCGCGAGGTGGACCGCAACCTGGTGAATATCCGCGACCTGGCCACCCAGTCGGCGGCGGGCGCCAACCAGACCAGCGCGGCCAGCCATGAGCTGTCGCGCCTGGCGGTGGATTTGAATGGGATGGTGGCCAGGTTTGTAATTTGATTCACTTTGCAATGCAATCAAAATGTGGGAGGGGGCAAGTCGAATCGTCGCACCGCCCCTCCCACATTTGGTTTTGTGTTGTGTCAGGGGTTATTGCTTCCAGGACCCTGGATTCACCAGGTTTTTCGGCTTTTCCCCTGCCAGCGCCGCCAGCAGATTATCCACCGCACACTTGGCCATCGCCTCCCTTGTCTCATGAGTCGCCGAGCCGATATGCGGCGTTGCCACCACATTGTTCAAGCGCAGCAACGGTGAGGCGTGATTCAGCGGCTCCTTCTCAAACACATCCAATCCAGCTGCCCGAATCGTGCGTTGCTGCAACGCCTCGACCAGCGCCGCTTCATCCACCACCTTGCCCCGCGAGATATTGATAAAGATCGTCTCGGGGCCCATCAGTGCAAATTCCTCTGCGCCAATCAGTTTTTCGGTTTCTGCCGTGAGCGGCAACGTCAGGCAGACGAAATCGGCTTCTTTGAGCAACGCCTGCAAGCTGCGGTACTGCGCGCCAAAGCGCTGTTCCACCTGCGGCTTGGGCGAATGGCTGTGGTAGATCACCGGCATGCCAAAGCCAAAATGCCCGCGCTGGGCCAGGGCTTCGCCGATGCGGCCCATGCCGATGATGCCCAGGGTCTTGCCGTGCACATCGCTGCCAAAGTGCGCAGGGCCGATGTTCTTGTTCCATTGGCCGGCGCGCACCATATCGGCCAGTTCCACCACGCGCCGGGCGGTGGCGAGGATCAGCGCAAAGCCCGTGTCGGCGGTGGTTTCGGTGAGCACGTCCGGGGTGTTGCTGAGGAGGATGCCGCGCTGGGTCAGGTAGTCGATGTCGTAGTTGTCGACTCCGACCGACACGCTGGCCACGGCCTCCAGGTGCGGCGCGAGGTCCAGCAATCTGGCGTCCAGGCGCAGGCTGGCGCCCAGCAGGCCATGGGCGGCCGGCAGGGCGTCGCGCAACTTGGCCAGGCCGGTGTCATCCAGGGCTTCGATCAGCGTGACCTCGGCGTGTTCATGCAGGCGGGCCATCAGTGGCGCGGAGAGTTTCTTGTACAACACGACAGACTTTTTCATGAGGTCTTTACCTTCAACTCCAGAGTGGGTGCCGGCGAGCGGTCGCTGGCACCGGGCTTGAGGAAAATCGTCAGCACCACCGACAGCATCAACGCACCGCTCATCAGCAGGTACGAAGCGCCGGGCGAACCGGTGCTGCTATTGAGATAACCCACCAGGTACGAGCCGCCGAACGAACCGAGCGCGCCCATGCTGTTGATCAGTGCCATGGCGCCACCGGCAACGTTGGCCGGCAGGATTTCCGGGACGATGGCGAAAAACGGCCCGTAAGGCGCATACATGCAGGCCCCGGCAATCACCAGCAGGGTGTAGGACCACCAGAAGTGTTCGGCGCCGAGCACGTAGGAGGCGTAGAACGCGATGGACGCGATCAACAGCGGCGGCCATACAAAGCGTTTACGTTTTTGCAGCTTGTCCGAGCCCCAGCTCACCACCAGCATGCCGATCACCGCCGCCAGGTAGGGCAGCGCCGACAGCCAGCCGGCCTCGACCATGTCCATCTGCAAACCGGCTTTGAGGATCGACGGCAGCCACAGCACAAAGCCATACACACCGATGCTCCAGCAGAAGAACTGCAACGCCAGGATGATCACCTTGGGCGAGCGGAACGCTTCGGCGTAGTTCTTCACGGCCTTGATGCCGACCTGTTCGGCGGCGAGGGCGGTTTCCAGGCTGTGCTTTTCGCTGTCGCTCAGCCACTTGGCATCCTTGGGCCGCTCATCGGCCAGCTTCCACCAGATAAACGCCCACAACACGGCTGGCAGGCCTTCGATAATAAACATCCAGCGCCAGCTGAAATGCTGCACCAGGTAGCCCGACACCACCGACATCCACAGCATGGTCACCGGGTTACCGAGGATCAGGAAGGTGTTGGCCCGCGAGCGTTCCGCACGGGTGAACCAGTGGCACAGGTACACCAGCATCGCTGGCATCACCGCGGCTTCGACCACGCCGAGCATGAAGCGAATGACGATCAGCATGTAGGCGTTGGACACCACGCCGGTCAGTGTGGCCAAACCGCCCCACAGGATTAGGCTGACGAAAATCAGCTTTTTGACACTGCGCTTCTGCGCGTAGATCGCCCCCGGCACCTGGAAGAAAAAGTAGCCGAGGAAAAACAGTGCACCCAGCAATGACGACATACCGGGGGTGATCATCAGGTCTTCGGCCATCCCGGAGGCGGCGGCAAAGCCATAGTTGGCGCGGTCCAGGTAGGCCAGGCTGTAGGTGATAAAAACGATGGGCATGATGTACCACCAACGGCGGGTGGCGAGTTTCACGGTTTCCATGGGGTTGCTCCTGAGCTTGTTGTAGTTGTGGCAACAGGGTGTGGGTCACGCAACGGATCGGGTGGGTAGTTCAGCGCGGGTCGGCAGGCCTTCCATATCGCCACGGCTTTGCACGGCGCGGCTGCCGATCCAGTTGCCGCGTTGCACCGCCTCGGGGAAGCTGAGGTTTTCCAGCAGGGCGCTGATCATGCCCACGGCAAAGCCGTCGCCGGCACCGACGGTGTCCACCACCTTGTCCACGCGCACGGCGGCGACAAAGCCTTGGTCCAGATGGGTACGGAAGTAGGCGCCGTCCGGGCCGAGCTTGATGGCCACGGCTTCGGCGCCCTGGTCGAGGTAGAACGCGGCGATATCGGCCGGGTCGTCGAAACCGGTCAGCAGGCGGCCTTCGCTCAAGCCCGGCAATACCCAATCGGCCAGGCCGGCGAGGGCGTTGACCTGGCGGATCATCTGCGCTTGGCTGGCCCACAGCGACGGCCGCAGGTTCGGGTCGAACGACACACTGCGCCCGGCTTTGCGCATCTGGGTCATCAACTCGACCGACAGTTCGCGCGTGGCCTCGGACAGCGCGGGAGGAATCCCGGTGGCGTGCAGATGGCGGGCCTGCAGCAGCGCTGGGCTGATGGCCGCGATGGACAAATGGCTGGCGGCGGAGCCTTTGCGGAAGTACTCCACCTGCGGATCGGCGCCGGCTTCTTCACGGGACTTGAACTGAAAACCGGTGGGGTGCAGCGGGTCGACGGCCACGTGCTGGCAATCCAGACCTTCCTTTTGCAGGGTGTCGACCACAAAGCGGCCGAGCGAATCGCTGCCCACCCGACTCAGCCACGCCACATTAAAGCCCAGCCGCGACAGGCCAATGGCGACATTGCTGTCGGCCCCGGCAATACGCTTGTGAAACTGGCTGACCTGGGCCAGATCGCCGGGCTGCTCGGCGACCAGCATCGCCATGGTTTCACCAAACGAGAGGATATCGATCTCAGACATGGGCATGCTCCGCAGTGGGTTGGCCTAGGACGGCGAGGGCGGCGACCTGCTGCGCGGTCACATCGATCAGGTCATCGCCTTGCAGTGGAAATTCCACCGCCCGTGTAATGCCTTGAGTCATATGCTTGAGCAGTTGTTCCCACAGATGCAGGTCGGTGGCGCCGGGCGGCAGCGCCACCAGCCTGCCGTCCGGGCGACGGGCCACGGCCTTGCAGTGCAGGTAGTCCACATGCCGGCCCAACAGGCGTGCGGCGGTCAGGGCAGATTGGTCCTGCCACTGCCAGTTGCCGATATCGAAGGTCATCTTCACCGGCAGGCCCAGGCGCTCGACCTCGGTAAAGAACCGTTGCATCGGCTCGATGCGCCCGCCGTGCAGGGTCTGGTCGTTTTCCACCAACAGCTGGACCGGGTGGCGATTGAGCAGGGCGTGCAGGCTTTCCAGGTCGTTGGTGTCGGTGAAGTAACCGAGGGAGACTTTCAGCCAGCGCGCGCCGAAGGCCTGGGCGCGGTCCAGGGTTGCGCTCAGTTCGGCGTTGGGCTGGGCGCGTCCGGCCACCCATAATTCCAGGGGCGATGAGAACACCGCTTCCAGGCCTTGGGCGGCAGCGGCTTCGGCCAGTTCGGTGGGCTGCTCGGCGGTCAGCAGCTCTTCGCGCCATTCGATGCGCTGGGCACCGGCCGCGGCCAATAGCTGCACAAAGCTCAACTGGCCCTGTTGGCGTACCAAGTCCGCGCCGTAGCTGGAAAGGCTGATGGAGACGGGGTATTTATGCATTGTTGTGTACCTCTGAAACCGGTTTCATTTTTCGACGTGATAAAAATTCAATCAACCTTGACGCGTCCGCAAGTTTCGCCCCGTAGCAGCTGTCGAGCGCAAGCGAGGCTGCGTTAGGCGCCCCGCAGATCGCGGGGGTGTCAATACGTCCGCTACGCAGCCTCGCCAAGGCTCGACAGCTGCTACGGGGAGGGGCACAGGGTTGAGCCTCTGATGATCAGTTGTGGCAGAAAATCCAGGGTGCGTGTTGGCGCATCGTCACCGCGCAAACGCTTGAGCAGGCAGTCGAACGCGCTGGCGCCAATCGCCTCGGTCGGCTGGGCGAGGGCGGTGATGCCGTTGCCCACTAACGGATACCAATCCAGGTCATCCAGGGCGATCAGGCCCACGTCGTCGAACAGGTTGCAGCCCAACGCCTTGAGTGCGCGGGTGCAGGCCAGTGTGGCGACGCCGTTGGCACAGAACACCGCCTTGGGACCGGTTTTAGTGAGAAAGGCCTGCAGGCCGGTTTCAAGGTGGCCATCCAGTTCCAGCACCACGCCAGTCAGCGATGGGCGCCGGGCAATCTCGGCCTTGAAGCTGTCCAGGCGTTCTATCCGTGAGCTGGTGCCGTCGGCGGATTCGCTCACCAGCAATAGCTGGCGATAACCCTGTTGTTCCAGATGCTCCACCGCCATGCGCACCGCTGCCGGGTTGTCCAGCCCGACCAAGTCGCTGTGCAGCGGCTCGACCTTGCGGTCCACCAGCACCAGCGGCATTTCCCGTTGCAGTTCCAGCAGTTGTTCAAGGTGATGGCCGAGGGTGTTCACGATCAGCCCTTCGATGTTGTACGAGCGCAGTGCGGCCAGGTGCTGGCGCTCCTGCTCGTCGTCGCGGTCGGTGTTGCACACCACCAGGCTGTAGCCGTGCTGGCGGCAGGCGGTTTCGACGCCGTGCATCACGGCAATGGAATAGGGGTTGCGGATATCGGCCACCAGCATGCCGATCAAGCGCGTGCGCCCACGTTTCAAACCACGGGCCATTTGGTTGGGGCGGTAGCCGAGTTGCTCGATGGCCTGTTCGATGCGCAGGGCGATGGCGTCGGAGAGCAGGGCGCGGTCGTCGCCGATGAAGCGCGACACGCTGGCTTTGGACACGCCGGCGTGTTGGGCGACGTCGAGCATGGTCACGCGGCTGCGTTGGGCGGCGGAGAATGAAGTCACGGTGGCGCCTTTCTTATTGGAATTCGCATTGCACTGAAACCGGTTTCAGAAGACACCAGCCATTGCTTTCAGTCAAGAGGAAATTCGCAGGATGACACCGTGTTCAGGTTGATAAGACCGACGGGCGGCAATTGCACCTGTTAGTTCTGACAGTATCCAGGTGGGCGTTTCGGGTGTTCAATCAGCCTCAAGTTAACGGCATTACGGCATTAAGCGTGTTGGATGTCGGGTCCACAGGAGGGCGGCATGAGCAAGTCAAAACCGATAAAATCAAAGCCCAAAAAATCACTGGCGGGTAAGGTTGCTGGTGGTTCTGAGGCCCTCCTGGCTTTGGATGGCCCCCGGGTGGTTCGCGCGCGGTCAGATGGATTAGTACCTGCGCAGTACTATTTCAACAATCTGGAGTGCGAAATTGTTACTCCATGGACCTTTCTGCCCGCAGCCGGCGAGACTCATTACGTTATAGCCGTATGGGATGACCACGGCGCCACACCCGTCGACGTGCTACCGGCCTTGCCACTGGTTGGCCCACTCACCCCTGGGGACTTCCCTATTTCATTTGAAATTCCCCAGTCTTTCCTGCTGAACAGTGCGATTGTCGATCTCTCTTTTCGAATCCATCTCGACTCGCCAACCTCACCAAATTTCGATACCTCTAACCCAACGCTGCTCAGAATAGACCGCGATGCGCCTGGTGTGGGAGGGCCGCTGGCACCGGCCATTTTCCCGGTTGATCCGATCACTGACGCTTACTTGAACAGCACGCCACTGGTGCCCATGGAAGTTCCTGGGGGTTATCTGGGACGTGAGGTTGGTGATGAAATACTGATGTATTTTTCGGATATGAACACGTTACCGACCGGTGCTCCCTCTGTGGTTTCCCCGCCGCTGATCAGTGCTACTGGGCAAATATTCGTGAATGTCCCCAATACGGTTTTCCAGAACTTCCCGGGTGCTGCTTTTATTTTTTGCTTTTACCGTCTGCGCGATCGCGCCGGTAATCTCAACCCAGAGTTTTCTCTGGTAGCGCAGGCCGCGCTGCAGGTGGGGCTGCCCGCCCCGACTTATATGCGGCCGCGTTTTCCGCAGGCTGAATCCGAACCGATATTGAACCCGCAAAGATTTATGACGTGCGCCTGCACACCCAGAATCTGGTTCGGTGTCGAAATTCGCATTGACCCGAATACAGGCCCGGGCGCGGGTATCCTGCACGGAGACTTGGTCGTGATGCACTTTCAGGGATACCGCCAAGCCCCCGATGTGGATCCACTTCCTGACATCGTCGATACACAAATTCACCTTTGGGACGAGGTCGCAGACGCCTTGGGTTACTCCTTCTGGATTCTCGATGTAGAACGTTTGATCCGTCCGCTCAAGAAGGAGGCGGGAGGGGAGGCCAATTACAGGGTGTACAGGGGGGGGTATTGATTGGCCGGTCTGCCTCCCGGTTCGCACGGTTTGACCGCGTAGTGCCGTCGGCGCCACCCACTCGCTATTGCTGGATTAACGGCAATGCGCCTGAGCCCTGACCCCGGGGCGCACGCGCACAACCCCCTGTGTATTTAGCGCTATCGGGGCGCTGAGGCGGATTTCATTGCAAGCATTTAGTGTTGTGGCTATGCCGCATATGAAGCGGTAGGGAGAGGTATTGCCGGGAAATGAGTTCGTTGGCACTTAAGATCGGAGGTCGAACGCAGCCCGGCGGATGAGTGGTTTTTTTGTAAGAAACCTATATTGAACGAACGTGGAGATCATCAAAAATGAGCAGCAATCCGAATGTTCCACTGGCTCCCCGCGCAGCCCCAGCCGCTCCCACTATCGTGGGTGCACTGGATGATGACTCCGGGACGATTTTGGCTATTAATGCGACGGCCGACCTCACTGTACGATGCAAAACTGGCGACATTTCAGATTACGATGATTTTATCCAAGTCGAAATGGCGGTCAGAACGCTACCGATAACATGGGATAAAGTGACACTGCCGATTCAAATGAGTACGGACCCTGCTTTCCCTATCCCTGACAGGTTCGATGTCACCGTACCCGCTCCAGCAGGTGGTTTCCAGCATGGTTTCTATCAGCTACGTAGCGTTCAATACCTCAACATCAGTGGTGTTCCGGCAGCGATGGGCGAACATTCGGACCCTGGTAATTTTACCGTTGACCTGCTTTCGCCCTATTCCGATGCCTCCTTTCGTGAGCAGCCCGCTGCCGTAGTATGGCCTGCAACGCTTCCCGCAGGTGCAGTGATCGACAATGACTATTTGAATACGAATGGCGGGGTGCAGTTCGGTATTCCCGATAACACCTTCGTACCTGTCCCTGGCAGGTGGGCTGCCGGTGACTTCATTACCTTCTACTGGAGCCCGGTGATGTTCCCGCGCCCAATGGACATCGTCAGTCCCCCCGGTGGGATTCTAATGCTGCCGACAGGCAATACGTATTTCCTGCCGGCAGCAATGATTGATTTAAGCGGGGACTACTACGTGTTCTACACCGTCACAGACCGGGCGGGTAACGTCAGTCGCCCTTCGTTCGTCGAAACTCGGCGCGTTGCGTTGATCGACGATCCGGATCGCGGAACCCCGCATTTACCGCTGGCACCTGTACCCGATCCTGGTGAAACAGACAACTTGATTGATATCAAGGATTACCTGCTTAACCCTGAAGTATGGGTCAGGACGTATAACAATCACGCCCCCTCGCTTGATCGGCTGGAAGTGGATATTGGTGGCCTGGGTTACAACGGTCTGGGAACGCCATTCACAACGTTCCCGCAGATATTCGGTGGTTTGCAGGCTGCATTCCTTGCCGCTTATACCCAGGCCATTGGGCCACAGCCGACGACCGTACAGTATCGAATTTCCCGCAATGGCACTCTTTTCCCTTCGTTCATTCACACGTTCATGCTCGATTTGTCGGTAGGCGGTCCCGTCAACCCTGGGACGCCAGGTTCACCCAACCCCAACCTTAACCAGGCCCACGTATTCGGTGCTGGCTCGACGACTCCGGACGTATTGCTGCCTGCCCATGCTGGTCAACAGGTACGCGTGGACATCGCGCCGTGGACCGTTGCAGTGTTGCCGCATCCGGGGTTGTCGATCATCTTCCTCTGGGAGGATGAGCGGGTCGGACCGTTCCCTGTTAGCGCGACGGCTAATCCGATCTCGTTCTTTATTGACTGGGACGTAGTCGCCCGTCATGGCAACGACATGAAGACCATCAAGTATCTGGTCCTCGACGCGGGGACAACCAACGAAAACGAGTCGCCACCCACCACGGTCGATGTGCAGGGCGCCGTCGTCGTGGAGTTGGCGAAAGCGGAGTATGTGGTTGCGACCCCGGGTCGTTGGTTCTGTTCGGACTTGGAGACTCGGACGTCCGGCACTCCGCCCGTGCTGTTTGGTAAGGTTTATGTGCCAGGCGATACACGCATGGCCCTCGGTGTGCCACTGACATTGACGTTGAGCCTTACCAATACCTTCGCCGGCCTGCCACCTGGGCCGTTCCCGTTGACGCTTACTCACCCGAGCTTGAGCCAATCCGATATCGACAACGGGATCACGTTTGAAATTGACTATCAGCCTTACCTGGCCCAGGCCCCGAGGGGCACATGCGTGGCGACCTATGAAACGGTTCTGAGAAGTGGAGTGACTGGCCATGGTGAGTTGTCGGACATACGGAGCACGCTGGCGAATACCCACTTCTTCTGCGACGGGACCAATATTCCCTCACCTTGATCAAGACTGAAAAGAATAGGGGAGCGCTGCTCCCCTTTTTCGCTTTGTGCAAGTATTTCCCTTTGCCCTGATCGCTGCTGGTTCACTCGCCTTAATAAGATAAGTCCTACATAGTTTGGGATGCTTGATCCGTACTCTCTGCGCCGCACAGGTAAGGCTCCATTCCTTGGGAACGAGCCAAACCGTTTTCATCGGCTCTACCCCCAGAGAGTGAACGACCATGCACGTACCAGCCCAATTCAAGCTCAAGCCCCTGAGCGCGATTATGAAAGTCCCGACCATGACCCTGCTTATGTTTGCAGCGGTTCATGGGGCTGCCCACGCCGATAATTTGAGTGGCGAACAAAAGACCATTGACGCCAGTGAAACGTCCAAAGACTGGCAACTGGATCATAAGTCCGAACTGACCCTTAATGGCGCCTCTGCACAGAGTATCCGGGTCAATGATTCTGCGTTGATCGTGAACGCCGGCAGTCGAGTGAATGATATCCGCGCTACGCAAGGCTCGACTGTCAGCCTCACGGGTGCACATGTGGAGTCGAGCAACCCGTCGTTTGGCGCCGTACGCCTGGATGACAGCAGCGCAACCATCACCGGCAGCACCCTGATCAGCCATACCAATTTTGGCTTGCAGGCGTTCCAGAGTGCCGGTTCGCTTAAGGGTGGGGTTGCTGAAGTGTTCAGCAGTGTCATCAAAGGCGCTACCGCCGGTGCGCTTGCGCAAGGTAACAGCGAGCTGCATTTCAACCAAAATACCTGGGTTGAAGGCACCGGTGCCGACAGTGCCGGCGTTCGACTGGACAGCGGCGCACTCGTAACCGCCAGCCAAAGTACATTGATCGGTGGCAAGAACGGTGTACTCATGACGAACCTGTTGAACAGCGCTGAAACCGGCAAGCTGGTGCTGGACAACTCGCATGTCGAAGGTCGTACGGGTTCCGCGATTCTTGTAGAAGGCAGGCCGGGTCGTGTTCCGACGGTCGACATCGACGTACGCAATGGTTCGACCTTGACCGGTGGTAACGGCACGCTGCTGGAAGTGAACGGTGGCGCGACCGCCAATATGAATATCGATAACAGTCGTTTGAACGGCAATGTCATTGTCGAGGATGGCAGCACCGCGCATTTGAGCCTGCAGAACAATGCCGGCCTTACCGGCCAGTTGAAAAATGTCACCAGCCTGAACGTGGGCGATGCATCTTTTTGGGAGTTGACCGGCGACAGCCAGGTGGGCGCCTTGAACCTGGCTGGTGGTACGGTGAAGTTTGGTGCCACTGATGCGTTTTATCAGTTGGATCTGGACACCCTGGAAGGCAACGGCACCTTTGTCATGGGCACCGATTTTGCCCGTGGTATCACGGACTTTCTTAACATCGAGGGTGAGGCCAAGGGCAATCACAGCCTGTTGCTCGCTGCCAGCGGTGCGGAGCCGGTCAACCCTGAAGACATTCGCATCGTACACACCGGTGGCGGCGACGCCCATTTCTCCCTGGTGGGCGATGTGGTCGACGTAGGTGCCTACTCCTACGGCTTGAAAAAGGAAGGGACCGACTGGTTCCTTGACCCGAACAATCGCGTGATCAGCCCTGGCACGCGTTCGGTACTGGCGCTGTTCAATACTGCACCTACCGTGTGGTACGGCGAGGCAACTTCACTGCGTACCCGTATGGGTGAATTGCGCTTCGAACCGGGCCAGTCGGGTCTGTGGATACGCGGTTATGGCAACAAATACAAAGTGTCTGACAGCACGGGCGTAGGCTACGACCAGACCCAACAGGGCTTTACCCTGGGCGCCGACATGCCGCTGGCCGATAGCCAGTGGTTGGTGGGTGTGATGGCCGGTCACAGCACGTCTGACCTGAGCCTCAAACGCGGTACGTCCGGTAACGTGAAAAGTTACTACCTGGGCGCTTATGCCACCTGGCTGGACGAGGAGAGTGGCCTGTATTTCGATGCGGTCGCCAAGGTCAACCGGTTCCACAACGAGTCCAAGGTCGGTTTGAGCGACGGCACCACGTCGAAAGGCAAGTACAACAACACCGGTGGTGGTTTGTCGGCTGAGTTCGGTCGCAACATCAAGCTCGACGACGGCTTCTTTGTTGAGCCGTATGCCCAGGTGTCGACCGTGGTGATCCAGGGTGCCAATTACAACCTGGACAATGGCCTGCAAGCCAAGGGTGAGCGTACTCGCTCGATCATGGCCAAGGCGGGTGCAACGGTTGGGCGTGATATCCAACTCGACAGTGGCAGCGTGGTCCAGCCCTACCTGCGGGCGGCAATGGTGCACGAGTTTGCCAACAACAATAAGGTGTCGGTGAACAACAATGTATTCAACAACGACCTATCTGGCTCGCGTGCCGAGTTCGGTGCGGGGGTGGCGGTGAAGCTGTCGAAGAACCTGCAACTGCATGCTGACCTTGAACACAGCAGCGGCGGCAAAGTTGAACAGCCTTGGGGTGCCAACGTCGGTGTTCGTTACACCTGGTAAATCCCGATTAGGAAAAAGCCCGTATCGCTAGATACGGGCTTTTTTTTGTTTGCTGGTTCAGGTGTGAATGTCGAAGTTAATGACCAGCGAGTGTATCTCTCCGTTCGGGTCGGTTTCGGTGGTAACAACGGCGGAGCCTTGTACCTTGATAAGCTGCGGGGAGATTTGTTGAATGGACAAGGTGCCGATAGTGCCGCGAACAGCATAGTGTTCGTTCGCTGTCTTGACCGATAGCCAAATTCTGGTGGGGGGGGAGTAATTCTCCGCCAAATTTAACGTCGTGCCCGCCGGCGTGTGATCCGCAAACTCAATGTCGATTGTCCGCACTGTATCGTGGCCCACGGTGTTGCGCCCGGTAATACGCAGAATGCGTTGGGAGGGGTCATTCACAATAGTGATGGTTTGGATGTCGATTTCCTGGCTATCCAGGAACACAGAGAAGGTTCCCTTTGCATTACGTGGCCGGGGGATCAATACGCTCTGTTGGTGGGGAGTCAGCGTTGCAGTTTGTGCTGGCATGATTGCGTCTCCATCTTTGATGAATAGGTCAAAAACACGGAACGGTGCCTGGCGTTATCAACAACTGTCCTCGAAACAGCCACCGTACCTTGGTTTCAATTAGACGCGTTTTCTTGAATAAATCTACTGTCAGATATGACAGCTCAATAGGTCGATTCTTTATTTCTTTTAGGCTTAAGCAAGTGCTCAGCAGGAGGGGGATCGCTTAGCCGAAGAGCCCTGCCGCAATATTGATCGAGAATCCCAGGATCGCTGTATTGAACAGAAAACCGATCAACGATTGCCCCAGCACCACCTTGCGCATGCTGCGGGTGGCCACACCCACATCCGAGGTCTGCACCGCGACGCCGATGGTGAACGAGAAGTACAGGAAGTCCCAATAATTGGGGGTCAGCAACCCTTCGGCAAAACGCAACGCCGGCTCCTTGCCGTCCCAGGTGTAATACAGCCGGGCGTAGTGCACGCTGAAAATCACCCCGATCAGCAACCACGAACCGATCACCGTCAGCCCGGTGAAACCGTAGTGCAGCAGGCGTTCGCCGGTCGCCAGGTCCTTGCTGCCGACCAGTTCAAAGGTGATGGTGGCCAGGCTGGCGATGGCGGCGATGCAGACCATGAACAACACCAGGCCGGCGTTTTCGTCTTCGATCTCGGCAATGCGTTTGACGTCTGGCGCCTTGGCGCGGATGGTCAGCCAGAGCATCAGCACCAGGTAGGTCCAGACCCCGGCGTTCCAGCCGATGAGGATTTTGCTGGCGATTGTTTCGGCGGGTACCAGAATGCCCACGGCAAGGCCGAGCACGGCGGCGCTGGAGAGGCGAGGGTGGGTGCGGGCGAGGAAGGGCATGGGAGCTCACAGCTGACAGTGGGTCAACTGACTGTACCTCATCACGTGGGAGGGGGCTTGCCCCGATAGCAGTAGGTCAGTGAAAGGTATTTCAACTGATACACCGCCATCGGGGGCAAGCCCCCTCCCACATGTTTTAACCCGGGTTACCGGAAGATTTCTTCACCAGCTTCATGACCACCACAAAAAACACCGGCACAAACACCACTGCCAGCGTCGCGGTGATCATCCCGCCAATCACCCCGGTACCAATCGCTTGCTGGCTCGCGGAACTGGCCCCGGTGGCAATCGCCAACGGCACCACGCCGAGGATGAACGCCAGTGAGGTCATGATGATCGGGCGCAACCTGAGCCGCGCGGCTTTCAGGGTCGCGTCGATCAGATCTTCACCTTGGTCATACAAGTCCTTGGCGAATTCGATGATCAGAATCGCGTTCTTCGCCGACAGGCCAATGATGGTAATCAAGCCGACTTTGAAGAACACATCGTTGGGCATGCCACGCAAGGTCACGGCCAAGACTGCGCCGAGCACGCCGAGCGGGACCACCAGCAACACCGAGGTCGGGATCGACCAGCTTTCGTACAGCGCCGCCAGGCACAGGAACACGATCAGCAGCGACAGACCCAGCAGGATCGGCGCCTGAGCGCCGGACAAGCGTTCCTGCAACGACAACCCGGTCCATTCCTGACCCAGGCCCGCCGGCAGTTGACTGACCAGGCGCTGGATTTCTTCCATCGCCTCGCCGGTGCTGTGCCCCGGCGCCGCTTCACCGCTGATGGCAATCGCCGGGTAGCCGTTATAGCGCGTCAACTGCGCCGGGCCCTGGGTCCATTTGGCCTCGACAAAGGCCGACAGCGGCACCATTTTCCCGGCGTTGTTACGTACGTTGATTTTCATCAAGTCCGCCACCTGGCTGCGCTGGTCGCCTTCGGCCTGCACCACCACGCGCTGCATGCGGCCCTGGTTGGGGAAGTCGTTGACGTAGGCAGAGCCAATCGCCGAGGACAGCACATTGCCCACATCCGCAAACGACACGCCCAGGGCGTTGGCTTGCTTGCGGTCCACTTCCAACTGCACTTGCGGCGCTTCTGCCAGGGCGCTTTCACGCACGTTGGCCAGGATCGGGCTTTTTCCGGCGGCCGCCAGCAACTCGGTGCGCGCCGCCATCAACGCGGCATGGCCGACGCCACCACGGTCCTGCAAACGGAACTCAAAACCACTGGACGTGCCCAGGCCATCCACCGGCGGTGGCAGCACGGCGTAGGCAATCGCGTCTTTCAGCTCGCTGAACGCCATGTTGGCGCGGTCGGCGATGGACGCGGCGGAGTCTTCATTGCTGCGTTCGGACCAATCCTTCAAGGTGGTAAACGCCAACGCCGCGTTCTGCCCCGAACCGGAGAAGCTGAAGCCCATGATCATGGTGGTATCGCCCACGCCCGGTTCGCCGGCGTTATGCGCTTCGATCTGCTCTGCCACCTGCACCGTGCGGTTTTTACTCGCGCCCGGTGGCAACTGGATATCGGTGATGGTGTAGCCCTGGTCTTCCACCGGCAGGAACGAGGCGGGCAGGCGCATGAACATCAGCCCCAGGCCCACCAGCAGCACCAGATAGATCAGCAGGTAACGGCCGCTGCGCTTGAGGGCGTAGGCCACCCAACCTTCATAGCGGTCGGTGAGCTGCTCGAAGCGCTTATTGAACCAGCCGAAAAAGCCGCCCTTGGTATGGTGCTCGCCCTTGGCAATCGGCTTGAGTAGGGTGGCGCACAAGGCCGGGGTCAAGGTCAGGGCAAGGAACGCCGAGAACAGGATCGAGGTGGCCATCGACAGCGAGAACTGCTGGTAGATCACCCCCACCGAGCCCGCCATGAACGCCATCGGCAGGAACACCGCCACCAGCACCAGGGTAATCCCGACGATGGCGCCGGTGATCTGGCCCATGGCTTTCTTGGTTGCGTCCTTGGGCGACAGGCCCTCGGTGACCATGATCCGCTCGACGTTCTCTACCACCACAATCGCATCGTCCACCAGGATGCCGATGGCCAGCACCATGCCGAACATGGTCAGCACGTTGATCGAGAAACCCAGCAACAGCATGGTGGCAAACGTGCCCATCAGCGCAATCGGCACCACCAGGGTGGGGATCAGCGTGTAGCGCACGTTCTGCAGGAACAGGAACATCACCGCAAACACCAGCGCCATGGCCTCCAGCAAGGTGTACACCACCTTGGTGATCGAGACTTTGACGAAGGGCGAGGTGTCGTACGGGATCTTGTATTCCACATTGGCCGGGAAGTAGCGCGACAGCTCATCCATCTTCGCCCGCACCAGGGTCGCGGTGTTCAGCGCGTTGGCGCCGGGTGCCAGTTGCACGCTGACGGCGGTGGAGGGCTTGCCGTTCAGGCGCGTGGAGAACTGGTATTCCTGGCTGCCGATTTCCACCCGCGCCACGTCGCCGACGCGCACAGTGGAGCCGTCCGGATTGGCCTTGAGCACGATGTCGGCGAATTCCGCCGGGGTTGAAAGCTGGCCCTTGACCAGGATCGCGGCGGTGATTTCCTGGGTCTTGGTGCCCGGCAGATCACCAATGCTACCGGCGGAAACCTGGGCGTTCTGCGCGCTGATGGCAGCGTTCACGTCAGCCGGCGTCAGGTTGAAGCCGATCAGCTTCTGCGGGTCGATCCAGATGCGCATGGCCCGTTCGGCGCCGTAGAGCTGCGCCTTGCCCACGCCGTCCAGGCGCTTGAGTTCGTTCATCACGTTGCGCGCCAGGTAATCGCTGAGCGCCACGTCATCGAGCTTGCCGTCACTGGAGGTCAGGGTCACCAGCAGCAGGAAGCCGGCGGAGACTTTCTCCACCTGCAAGCCTTGCTGTGTCACCGCCTGGGGCAGCCGGGGTTCCACGGCCTTGAGCCGGTTCTGCACATCGACCTGGGCCATTTCCGGGTCGGAACCGGGCTGGAACGTCGCGGTGATGGTGGCCGAACCAAGGCTGCTCTGGGATTCGAAATACAGCAAGTGATCGGCGCCGTTGAGCTCCTGCTCGATCAGGCTGACCACGCTTTCATCCAGTGTCTGGGCCGAAGCGCCGGGGTACACCGCGTAGATCTCGACTTTCGGCGGCGCGACGTTAGGGTACTGGGCCACCGGCAATTGCGGGATGGCCAGCACGCCGGCCAGCAGGATAAACAGGGCGACCACCCAGGCGAAAATCGGGCGATCAATAAAGAACTGCGGCATGGTCGAATAATCCTTATTGGCCCAAAGCCTGGGCAGGTGTCGTCGGGCTGTCGTCTACCTGGACTTTTTCACCGGGCCGCGCGTGTTGCACACCTTCGACGACGATGCGATCACCGGGTTTGAGGCCGCTGCTGACGATCCAGCGGTCGTCGATCACCGCACCCAGTTCCACCGGTTGCTGGCTGACGGTCTGCTCGGCATCCAACAGCAACACCATCGGGATACCGGCACTGTCGCGGGTGATGGCGCGTTGCGGCACGCTGATGCCTTGCTTATCGACCGCTTGCTCCAGGCGCACCCGCACAAAGCTGCCGGGCAACAGGTCGAGGTCCGGGTTGGGGAACTCGCTGCGCAGGATGATCTGCCCGGTGCCGGGATCGACGCTGATGTCGGAGAACAGCAATTTGCCTGGCAGCGGATAGAGGCTGCCGTCGTCCTGGATCAGCGTGGCCTTGGCCTGGTCCTGGCCGACCTGCTTCAAGCTGCCGGCGCGAAAGGCGCGGCGCAGGTCATTCAACTCGCGGGTCGATTGGGTCAGGTCGGCGTGGATCGGGTCCAGTTGCTGGATGATCGCCAGGGGCGTGGCTTCGTTCTGGCCGACCAGCGCGCCTTCGGTCACCAGGGCGCGGCCGATGCGCCCGGAAATCGGCGCGGTCACAGTGGCGTAGCCCAGGTTCAATTTGGCGCGTTCGACGGCGGCGTTGTTGGCGGCGACTTCGGCGTTGGTCTGGCGCACCGCCGCGCGGGCGTTGTCGTAGTCCTGGCCGCTGATGGCGTTGCCTTCCACCAACTGGCTGTAGCGCTGCTCTTGCAGGCGCGCCTGGAACGCATTGGCTTGCGCCTTGCTCAGGTTGGCCTGGGCGCTGTCGAGATCGGCCTTGAAGGGCGCCGGGTCGATGCGAAACAGCACGTCGCCCTGTTTGACGTCGTGGCCTTCCTTGAACACCCGTTGCATCACCACACCGGCTACCCGCGCACGCACTTCGGCAATCCGCGGCGCGGCGATGCGTCCGCTCAGTTCGCTGGTGATGGACAGGGGCTTGGCTTGCAGGGTTTCGATGCGCACCTTGGCCAGGGGCATTTCTGGCGCCTCGGCGGCGGAGTTGCCACACGCGCCCAGCGCCAGGGTGAGGGCCAACAGGCAAAACGGCGCCAACAGATTCTTCGACATGCTCTTATCCCAATAGTGACTGGCGCATCCTAAGGTCACCTGCGCCGTGGTGCTGTGAAGCTGTGTAGGTGGTGTGTGAAGAAATGTAAGGTACTGCACATCATCCCAATGGGGACGTATATCCTTACAAAATCTCGCAATTCCAAAGATCCCCCACTGTATTCATGGAACACCTTCATGCCCGACATCCTCCTGGTGGAAGACGACGCCGCACTTTCCGAGCTGATTGCCAGCTACCTGGAGCGCAATGGCTATCACGTCAGCGTGCTCAGCCGTGGCGACCTCGTTCGGGAACGCGCCCGCCTCAACCCGCCGGACCTGGTGATCCTTGACCTGATGCTGCCGGGCCTCGATGGCCTGCAAGTGTGCCGCCTGCTGCGTGCCGATTCGGCCGGCCTGCCGATCCTCATGCTCACCGCCCGCGACGACAGCCATGACCAGGTGCTGGGCCTGGAAATGGGTGCCGACGACTACGTGACCAAACCCTGCGAGCCACGTGTGCTGCTGGCTCGCGTGCGTACCTTGTTGCGCCGCAGCAGTTTGTCCGAACCCCAGGTGGCCAACGACCAGATCCTCATGGGCAACCTGTGCATTGATCTGTCGGAACGTACGGTGGTGTGGCGCGAGCAGCCGGTGGAGCTGTCCAGCGGCGAATACAACCTGCTGGTGGTGCTGGCCCGGCATGCCGGTGAAGTGCTCAGCCGCGACCAGATCCTGCAACGCCTGCGCGGCATCGAGTTCAATGGCACCGACCGCTCGGTGGACGTGGCCATCTCCAAGCTGCGCCGCAAGTTCGACGATCACGCCGGCGAGGCGCGCAAGATCAAGACCGTGTGGGGCAAGGGTTATCTGTTCAGCCGTTCCGAGTGGGAATGCTGAGCCATGTTTCGTGTGCTGCTGCGCCTCTACCTGATCACCATCGTCACCTATAGTGCGGCGATGTACCTGATTCCCAAACTGGTGATCCAGCTGTTCGAACACCGTTACCTGGATTACAACGTCGAGCAGTCCCGTGGCCAGCAAACCCTGATCGTCAGGCAGTACCAACGGGCGCCGGTGGAGCGTTGGTCCCAGGTGACCGAGCAACTGGGCCGCGACTTTGCACCGCTCAAAGTGCAACTGCTGCTGCGCCAGGACGCCAGCTACACCCCGCAGGAAGCAGCGCTGCTGGAGCAGGGCAAACCGGTGATTCGCCTGGGGGAGTGGGGCTGGATGGAAGAAATCAGCTCGCCGCTCAACCAGCAGTTCGTGGTCAAGCTGACCGTCCCGCCAGACCCGCTGGACATGAACCTGCTGTACTGGTCGATGAATGTGCTGATCGGTGCGGCGTTGCTCGCGTGCCTGCTGTTCTGGCTGCGCCCGCACTGGCGCGATCTGGAACGCCTGAAAAGCACCGCCGCCCAATTGGGCAAGGGCAACCTGGCCGAGCGCACCCGTATCCCGCCCAGCTCCAACATCGGCAGCCTGGCGGCGGTGTTCGACACCATGGCCGACGACATCGAACACCTGCTCAACCAGCAGCGGGATTTGCTCAACGCCGTCTCCCACGAACTGCGCACGCCGTTGACGCGCCTGGATTTCGGCCTGGCGCTGGCGCTGTCCGAAGACTTGCCCGAGGCCAGCCGCGAGCGCCTGCACGGCCTGGTGGCGCATATCCGTGAGCTGGATGAACTGGTGCTGGAGTTGCTCTCCTACAGCCGCCTGCAAAACCCGGCGCAACTGCCGGAGCGGGTGGACGTAGTGCTTGATGAGTTTATCGACAGCGTGCTGGGCAGCGTCGACGACGAGTTGGAAAACCCCGAGATCGTCATCGACGTGGTGCTCGACTGCGCCGTCGAGCGCTTCAGCCTCGATCCACGCCTGACGGCCCGCGCCTTGCAAAACCTGTTGCGCAACGCCACGCGCTACTGCGACAAACGCATCCAGGTGGGGGTCAAGGTGTGTCCCAAGGGGTGTGAAATCTGGGTGGATGACGATGGTATCGGCATCCCGTTGGACCAGCGCGAGCGCATCTTCGAACCGTTCTACCGCCTCGACCGCAGCCGTGACCGCAGCACCGGCGGCTTCGGCCTGGGCCTGGCCATCAGCCGCCGCGCCCTGGAAGCCCAGGGCGGTACCTTGACGGCCCAGACATCGCCGTTGGGCGGCGCACGGTTTCGCGTGTGGCTGCCGTGCGTCGGTTGATCAGAGCACCTTGACCGCACGGCCGATGGCCTGGATCGGCCCGGTGGGTTTGCCGGTCGGCGAGCCGCGCGGGTCTTCCAGGGTCAGCTCGAACAATTGGTTGGGCGACAGCGGCGGGAGCCGGTCCAGCGGCA
Organism: Pseudomonas sp. LG1E9; assembly: GCF_003290225.1. NCBI lineage: Bacteria > Pseudomonadati > Pseudomonadota > Gammaproteobacteria > Pseudomonadales > Pseudomonadaceae > Pseudomonas > Pseudomonas sp. LG1E9. The sequence goes on from NZ_CP029983.1 coordinate 3,465,016, forward strand.
CCGACAGCGTTTGACCCGGCTTGACCAGCCCCAGTGATACCGGACCTTGCCAGCCATCGCCCTTGGTCCAGAACTGCAGGGCCTTGTCCGCCGGGACCTCCATCACACCCAATGGAATCAGCTGGATGTTCTGGTCATTGCTGGCCTGGATTACCCAACCCGGTGCCTGGCTTTGCGGTGCCACCAGCACCACCACAAAGGCCGGATCCGCGACGGGCGGGCGGGTCAGCAATAACGTCGCCAGCACCACACTCGCCGCCAAGCCGGCAGCGGCCAGGCCACGCCACAACGCCAGCAGGTTCCACCAGGGGACGCGGGCGTCCGGGCTGGCGGTGTGGCGTTCGATACGCCGCCATAACTGTGCTGAAGGCAACACCGGTTCGGCCAACGCAGTCAGTGGCAGCAGGCGCTGTTCCCAGGCATCCACCGCCGCACGCAACTCGGCATCGTGGGGCAGGCGTTGCTCCACCTCGGCCCGTTGTTCGGCGGGCAGGGTGCCCAGCACGTATTCGCTGGCCAATTCGTCCAAGGGGTTGTTCATGCCATGCACTCCCGCAGCGCGGCGAGGCTACGTTTGATCCAGGCTTTGACGGTCCCCAGCGGGGTATCCAGCCTCGATGCGATTTCGCTGTGGGAATAGCCGTCGACATACGCATGCAGGATGCAGGTGCGACGGGCCGGGTCGAGCTGCTCCAGGCAGGTGTGGATCTGCCCGGAACGCGCGGAAAATTCAAACGTGTCAGTGGGCGCTGCGACCTGTTCGTGTTCGTCGCCCAGCGGCACCTCACGGTAATGATTGCGCACCAGATTAAGGGCCAGGTGACGGGTCACGCTGAATACCCAACCCCGCGCCGAACCACGGCTGGGGTCGAAACTGCCAGCGCCGCGCCAGATCCTGATAAACGCGTCATGCACGATATCCTCGGCCAGCGCCCGATCACGCACGATACGCAGGGCTACGCCGAGCAAATGGCTGCTGTCCTGCTCGTACAGTCGGCGCAGGGCGCGTTGGTCGCCACGGGCACAGGCCAGCAGACAGGCTTCGTAATCAAACACGCGCATCCCTCAAATGGCTGAACCCCTGTGGCGAGCGTGCCCGCCACAGGCAGCGTAGCGCAGTTTGCTCAGTTGGCCGCCCAGAAGATGTAGTCGGCCTGGTACTTCACCACTTCCTGCTTGCCCTTGTTGGCGGTTGTGCACTCGCTGCTCGGCGCCACGCCGCCCTTCAGAGCGACACGCTGGATGTAACTCACGCCACTCATCGCGCCTTTGCCTTCGGCCGGGTTGGCCTTGACCAGTTGATACGGCAGGTTGCCCGGGCTCGATGGCGCCACGGCCAGTTGCGTACCGGTGATTTTCGAACCGTCCTTGGCTTGCCAGGTGGCTGGTGGGCCGAAGTAAGTGCCGACTGGCTTGCCGCTGCGATCATTGAGCACGGCCTTGGGGCCGACGAAGGTCCATTCGGTCTGGCCCGCGACGTTGGCTTTATCACGGCACTCGTAGGTGATTTCGCCGACGCCGGTGGTTTCCATCGCCACTTTATGGCCGTCCGGCACCTTGATGCTGTCGGGCAGGCCGGCCTGGGCAAAGGCGGCAGGGCTGGCCACGAGCAAACCGGTGAGGCAGAGCAGGGCTTTAGCGTTCATGGGTGTTTCTCCATTAGATGAAACAGCAGGGTTGCTGCAAGGACTACCCATGGGCCCGCCAACTGGATGCAGGGCTCGGCAAAAAAAACTGCATCAGGCGAAAAAGATCTAAAGTCAGATCATATTGGTATAAGTCGTTATAAGAAAAATCGCTATCCTGCCGCCAGAAATTTATAAGGCCGCGGGTAGCTGTAATGGAAGTGGGTAACTTTGGTTTCGTAATTGCCGGCCTGATCGTGGGTTTTATCGTGGGCATGACCGGTGTCGGCGGGGGCTCGTTGATGACCCCGATCCTGTTGTGGTTCGGCATCAACCCGGCCACGGCCGTGGGTACTGACCTGCTGTACGCCGCCATCACCAAGTCCGGTGGCGTGCTGGTCCACAGCAAGAACAAGAACATCGACTGGACCATCACCGGCTGGCTGACCCTGGGCAGCGTGCCTGCGGTGCTGCTGACCCTGTGGTTCCTCGCCAGCTTGCACACCGACCCGACGGTGATGAACGCGGTGATCAAGCAAGCCCTCGGCGTGGTGCTGCTGCTGACGGCCCTGGCGATCCTGTTCAAGAAAACCCTGTTGGCCTTTGCCCAGCGCCATGCGGGCGACAGCTATCACATGAACCCGCGCAACCTCAACGCGCTGACGGTGCTTACCGGCGCCATCCTCGGCACCATGGTCGCCCTGACCTCCATCGGCGCCGGCGCACTCGGTACCGTGGCGTTGTTTATCCTGTACCCGTTCCTGGCCACACGCCGTCTGGTCGGCACCGAAATCGCCCACGCCGTGCCCCTGACCCTGGTGGCGGGCCTAGGCCATGCGGGCATGGGCAATATGGACTGGCACCTGTTGGGTTTTCTGCTGATGGGCTCACTGCCGGGCATTTATGTGGGCAGCCACATGACCGGCAAGATCCCGGACGGCGTGCTGCGCCCGTGCCTGGCGATCATGTTGATGGCGGTCGGGTACAAACTGGCCTTCTAGGCTATATGCACTCCAAGTGTGGGAGGCCTCAGTGCTTTGCCGGGCCGTTGCCGATCTGCCATACGAACGGCGGCTCGGTTCCATTGATCACCCAGTCCCCCACAATCCGCGCCTTGTAGATCACCGGGTTGTGTGACGACACCGTCCGCGCATTGCGCCAGTGCCGATCAAGGGCCTTGCCCTGGCGCACATCCGACGCCCCCAGCGCATTGAACAGCTCGCTGGTCGCGCGCTGGATCAACTGCGACACCACCACCTGCGCCGTCGCCGATTCAATCTCGGCCGCCACATTGGCTTCGCGCTCCAGCGCATCATCACCGCCAAACCGTGCCACATAGGCCTGTTGTGCCGGTAACGTCGCCCTCAAGGCACTGGCTTGCGCGGCATACACCAGCGCCGCCACTTCGCCGACTACCTGTTGAATCTGTGCGTCCTGGCTCACATGGGGCGCATTGCCATGGCTGTAGATGCGCTTTCGGCTACGCACTTGATGGGCCACGTCGCGCAGGGCCGCACGTCCGATACCGGCCAGGCTGGCCAGCAGCACCAACTGGTAGAACGCGGTCTGGTATTTGAAGCGGGTGGCGAAGTCGATGACGTTGTCGGCCTCGACCTCGGCGTCGGTAAAGCGCGAAGTGCCGCTGCCAGTGGTGCGCTGGCCGAAGCCGTCCCAATCGTCGCTGTGCACCACGCCCGGCTGGCGTGCGCGGGTGGCGGCGATCACGTCGGCGCCGGTGTCGCTGCGCTGGGCGTACACGTCGATCCAGTCAGAGAAGATGCTGCCGGTGCTGTAGAACTTTTCACCGTTGAGTTTCCACTTGTCGCCGTCGGGGCTGACCTGGGTGACCACATCCCCGATGGCCACGTTGCCGATTTCGGTCCAGGCGCAGCCGACGATGTCGCCGTCGACAAACCGCTTGAACCACAGGTCACGGCCGGCGCTCGGCGGCGCATTCAGGCGGTCTTCGGCAAAGGCGAAATGCCCGCGCAGGGCCTGCGGCACGTTGGAGTCGGCTTCGGCCAGTTCGATCAACAGTTCAAACAACTGGGGCAGGGATGCACCGCCGCCGCCGTATTCCACCGGGACGCGCACCGCGCCAAAGCCGGCCTCCTTGAGCCATTGGATCGGCTCATGGGGCAGGGTGCGGCTGAGTTCGCGCTGCACCGCACCGTCGGCAATGCGCTGGAAGATCGGCCGAAAACGCGCGGCCAGGGTGGGGTAATCGACGCCGATGGACAGCGGGTTGATGACGTGATGTTCAGTCATGGGCAAGGCTCCGGGGCAGTGGTCAATGCAGGGGGGATTGCACACTCCGTGCCGGGTGCGTGGCCCAATGTTTACGGGGGATTTGCCTGGGTCACTGTTGCGCCAGCAACAGCAATCCGACAAACCGGCGCAATCCCTGACATTTGCCTGCGCGCCCACCATGGCCTGATTTTTGGCCGCAACCCTGATGGCGTGGGCGTTTGCGTCTGGCTGGCACGCTTGCTGCTCAAGCCCTGTTACATCCCTTTTGCACGAGGTACCGTTCGATGAGTCAGCAAGCCGTGAAATTTGCCTATTGGGTGCCCAACGTCAGCGGTGGGCTGGTGGTCAGCAAGATTGAACAACGCACCGACTGGGGCATCGACTACAACCGCAAACTGGCGCAACTGGCCGAAGCTGCCGGCTTTGAGTATGGCCTGACCCAGATCCGTTTCACCGCCGGCTACGGCGCCGAGAACCAGCATGAATCCGTGGCGTTCAGCCATGCGCTGCTGGCGGCCACCACCACGCTCAAGGTCATCGCGGCGATCCTGCCTGGCCCGTGGCAGCCGGCGCTGGCGGCCAAGCAACTGGCGACCATCGACCAACTCACCAATGGCCGCATCGCGGTGAATATCGTCAGCGGCTGGTTCAAGGGGGAATTCCAGGCCATCGGCGAACACTGGCTGGAGCACGATGAGCGCTATCGCCGCTCCGAAGAATTTATCCGCGCCCTCAAAGGCATCTGGACCCAGGACGACTTCACCTTCAAGGGCGATTTCTATCGCTTCAATAACTACACCCTCAAGCCCAAGCCACTGGGCCAGCCGGAAGTGTTCCAGGGCGGCAGTTCACGGGCGGCGCGGGACATGGCGGCACGAGTCTCCGACTGGTACTTCACCAACGGCAACACCCCGGAAGGGATCAAGGCCCAGGTCGATGACATTCGCGCCAAGGCGGCGGCGAATAACCATTCGGTCAAGGTCGGCGTCAACGCATTTGTGATCGCCCGCGACACCGAAGAAGAAGCCCGCGCTGTGCTCGCCGAGATTATCAACAAGGCGGACCCGGAAGCGGTCAATGCGTTTGGCGATGCGGCCAGGCAGGCGGGCAAGGCTTCACCGGAAGGCGAGGGCAACTGGGCCAAGTCCAGCTTTGAAGACTTGGTGCAGTACAACGACGGCTTCAAGACCAACCTGATCGGCACCCCGCAGCAGATCGCCGAGCGCATCATTGCGCTCAAGGCCGTGGGGGTGGATCTGGTGCTGGCGGGGTTCCTGCACTTCCAGGAAGAAGTGGAGTACTTCGGCAAGCGCGTGTTGCCGCTGGTGCGTGAACTGGAAGCCAAGCAGGGGATCAGGGAAGTGGCCTGAGCCCAGGCCAGGCTCAGGCGCCTGGCTGCAAGGTCAACACCTCGAACCCGTCCGCCGTCACCGCCACGGTGTGTTCCCACTGCGCCGACAGGCTGTTGTCCTTGGTAACCACCGTCCAGCCATCCTTGAGGCTGCGTGTCTTGGCGCCGCCCTGGTTGAGCATCGGCTCGATGGTAAACACCATGCCTTCGCGCAGCTCCAGACCGGTGCCGGGGCGGCCGAAATGCAGGATTTGCGGTTCCTCATGCATCTGCTTGCCGATGCCATGACCACAGTATTCACGCACCACGCTGTAGCCGTTGGCCTGGGCGTGGCTCTGGATCGCGTGGCCAATATCACCCAGGCGGGCGCCGGGCTTGACCTGGCGGATGCCGGCCCACATCGCTTCGAAGGTCATCTCCACCAGGCGCCGGGCCTTGGGGGCAACGGTGCCGATCATGTACATCTTGCTGGAATCGGCGATGTAGCCGCCTTTTTCCAGGGTGATGTCGATATTGATGATGTCGCCGTCCTTGAGGATCTCCTTGGCGCTGGGCATGCCATGGCACACCACCTCGTTGATCGAGGTGTTGATCGAGAACGGGTAATCGTATTGCCCCAGGCTGGCGGGGCGGGCTTTGAGGTCGTTACGGATGAAGGCTTCGACGGCGGCGTCCAGCTCCAGGGTGGAGCGGCCGGCGGCGACAAAACCGTCGAGCATGCTGAACACCTGGGCCAGCAGGCGCCCGGCTTCGCGCATCACGGCCAGTTGGGCGGTGGTCTTGATCATCAGCTGCGCCCCCGGATCAGGTCGGGTTTGTCGAGCAACAATCTGTTAATCAGCTCGTTGTAGGGCAGGCTGGGGTTGAGTTCGGCGAGCAGGCCGATCTTGATCCAGAACTCGGCCTGAGCGTTGATGGAACGGTCCATCGTCGCGCTGGCCAGGCGCAGTTGTTCGTGCAGTTGGTCGGTGATCTTGACGATGCCCATGGGTTTCACTGTTTAAGTTGGATATACAAAGCGTATACGTTTCGTATGTCCGGCGTAAACCCCACGGGCTAAATGGCGCTGGTTCATTGACTTGCACGGCAACGCCCGGTTAATTTCGTGACATGACATTTCAAGCCTTCCGCAGCCAGCCAAGCATTATTACCGCCATTCCTCATTTGGCGGGATAGCACACGGCTGCACCCAAACCCGCCTTAGAGGCGGGTTTTGTTTTTCCGTCTCCAGGGCCATCCAAAAAAAGCCAGGAGACACCGATGAGCGCATCAACCCCAAGGGCTAGCCAAGACACCGCACTGCTTGAGCACTACGTGAAAAAGATCCTCGCCGCGCCCGTCTACGACCTGGCGGTGCGCACGCCGTTGCAGGCGGCGCCGGCGTTATCGGCGTTGCTCGGCAACACGGTGCTGCTCAAGCGCGAAGACTTGCAGCCGACCTTTTCCTTCAAGATCCGCGGTGCCTACAACAAGTTGGTGCAGCTCACCGACGAGCAAAAGGCGCGTGGCGTAGTGACGGCCTCGGCAGGCAATCACGCTCAGGGCGTGGCGCTGGCGGCGCGGGAGCTGGGGATCAAGGCGCGTATCGTCATGCCGTGCAGCACGCCGGAGTTGAAGGTCTTGGGTGTGCGCTCCCGAGGCGCCGAAGCGGTGCTGCACGGCGAGAGTTTCCCGTTCGCCCTGGCCCATGCGCTGCAACTGGCCGAGACCTCGGGCTGTACTTTCGTTTCGCCGTTCGATGACCCGGACGTGATCGCCGGCCAGGGCACCGTGGCCATGGAACTCCTGCGCCAGCAACAGGGCCCGCTGGACGCGATCTTCGTGCCGGTGGGCGGTGGCGGCCTGATCGCCGGCATCGCCGCCTACGTCAAATACCTGCGGCCGGAGGTGCGCATCATCGGGGTCGAGCCGGAAGGCTCCAGCTGCCTGCTGGCCGCCTTGCGCGCCGGTGAACGCGTGGTGCTGCCCAGCGTGGACGGGTTTGCCGACGGCACCGCAGTGGCGCAGATCGGCGCCTACGGGTTTGAAATCTGCCGCGATTGGGTGGACGAGGTCATCACCGTGAGCAACGACCAGCTATGCAGCGCGATCAAGCTGATCTACGACGATACCCGCTCCATCACCGAACCCTCCGGCGCACTGGCGGTGGCGGGCATTCGCAAGTACGTCCTGGAGCATGGCGTGCGTGCCCAGACCCTGGTGGCGGTGAATTCCGGGGCGAATATCAACTTTGATAGTTTGCGACATGTTGCTGAAAGGGTCACAGCGTACGCACACGAACTGCAGGGTTAAACGTTTAATCGTGGCTGTTCGCCGATGATATAAACGCTTCGGGCGAGGCCCGGTTTAAGTTATATAAACTTGTACCGTTCTTATGAGGAATTGTTACTACACGCGCGCATTTTGTTGAGTACGCTGAGTGGATGAAGGCGTCTTCCAAGGCTGGCAAGCGCCTGCATGACACATAACAAAACACTCTGTTGGCAGTCTCAAAAAAGGAGAGGTTAGCCATGCTTTCGGAACTAGAGCTACGCAGCATTATTGAAGGAAGTTTCCTGCCCAAACGGTGCGAATGCACCAAAGCCGAAGATGCTTCGCTGACGATCAAGGTCTACGACGACCGCGACCGTGACCGGGTGGATTTGGAAGTCAAAGGCATCAACGCAGACAAACTCGACAGCAGTCGAGCGATTTGCAACCTGATCACCGGGTTGCGTGAAGATCTCAAACACACCCATGCACCCGCCCTCAAGAGAGCGGGAGGTCGAGCCTATTACTAGGCAGACGCCTGAGAATGAACCACCGAAGACCTATGGGCCTGGACAAATGCCAGGCCCAGTACGGTTTCCGTTGCCACGGCCAGGAAAATCCCCGGCCCGGCATTGCCGCTGAACCACTCACACACGCCCAGCACAGCCAACACCAGGCAACCGATGGCAAAGCCACTGGTCATGGCGCGACGTGTGTCCGAGGGTGGCGCATGGCGGGCGCGGTAAAACATGATGCCGATGGCCAGGAACAGCGCGGCGCTGCGGCGGGCCACCAGGCCGGTGGCGTCGGACGATGTCACGCCCCACATGCCGAGCAGCAGCTCGGGGCGCAGCCCCCAGATAAGCGCGAGGGCGAAGCACAGCAGGGCGGTTGCGGTGGCGAGGGTACGAAAACTCAACGGCATGGCGATTCCTTTCGGCCTGGGGACAAGCCCGCCAGAATACGCCTATCTACGCGGGCTTGCTGTGTGACCGTGCAAGGCTCAATTCTGGAAGCTGCACGCATCGGACAGCTTGCGATAGCCCACATCCTCGATTTTCCCGGCCTTGTCCACGAACTTGATCATGAAACCGGGCGTTCAGCCCAACTGCTGGCGATACGGCAAGTCCGGGCCGGTCTTGGTGCAGGTCAGGGCGGCTGCGCGAATCGCGAAGCCAAGCATGGCGTCGATCTGCGCCCGGGTGAGCTGTTGCAGACCGTCGACCGAATCCAACTGCTGCTCGGTCAGCCAGGCAATCAACGCCGCCTGGAAGGTATCGCCGGCGCCCACGGTGTCGGCCATCACCACCTTGACCGCCGGTTGCGACCACGTGCCATGCTGGCGGCTGAACACCGTGGCGCCGTCGCCGCCACGGGTGAGAAACACCAACTGGCACCGGTGCTGCAACCAGCCTTGCAGCACGCTTTCGGGGGATTGGCCGGGGTACAGCAGGTGCAAGTCTTCGTCGCTGACCTTGATCAGGTCGGCATGTTTGGCCAACTCCGCGACGCGGTCGCGCCATAACTGGATATCCGGTTGCGGGTTGAGGCGCACGTTGGGGTCGAGGCTGATCAGGCGCCGGCCGCTTTCGCGCCGGACCAGGGCCAACAGGGTGTCGCCAATCGGCTGCACCACCAGGGAGAACGAGCCGATATGCAGCCCGCGCACGTCATCACCCAGCACGGGCAGGTGCGCGACTTGCAGCTGCCGGTCGGCGCAGCCTTCGCCGCGAAAACTGTACTGCGGCGAGCCATTGGCGCCCACGGCGACCATTGCCAAGGTCGTCGGCGCGGCGAATTCCACCAGAAATTGCTGACTCACGCCTTCATCCTGGAGCACCTGCACCAAGCGACGACCGAGGAAGTCAGTGGACACGCCGCCGAACAGCCCCGCCTCAATGCCCAGGCGGCGCAAGCCGACGGCGACATTGAACGGCGAACCGCCGGCAATCGACTTGTAGTTGACCTTCGACGCCAGCCCGCTGGCATCCTCTTCGCTGAAGAAATCAAACAGCGCTTCACCACACACCAGATACATAGTCGTTCGCTCTTAAAGGGTTGCCACTAGCTGTTGATAACGCTCGTACGCCTGTTGATAGGCGCGGACATTGGCCACGACCGGCAGCGTACGGCTGGCCGGATCGACGCTCACGCATTTGTCGCACAGGCTGGCCAGGGATTCGCCGGACTGGCTCCACGCCGCCTGGATCGCCGCGCCCAGGGCGGCGGCTTCGCTTTGTTCGGTGCAGATCACTTCGGTGTTCATGATATCGGCGACCATCTGCCGCCATACCGGGCTTTTCGAGCCGCCGCCGATCAGGCGGATACTCTGGCTTTGCAGGCCGGTCTGACGCAGCAGGTCGAGGCCGTAACGCAGGCCGAAGGTGGTGCCTTCGACCACGGCGCGGCACAGGTTGGCGCGGGTCAGGTTGGTCATGGTCAGCCCGTGCAGGCTGCCGGTGGCGTGGGGCAGGGCAGGCACGCGTTCGCCGTTGAGGAACGGCAGCATGCTCACGCCGTCGGCGCCAATCGGTGCTTGCTCGACCAGGGCGTTGAAGGTGTTCAGGTCCAGCTCGAACAGCTCGCGCATCACCCCGGTGGCGTTGGTCAGGTTCATGGTGCAGATCAGCGGCAGCCAGCCGCCGCTGGATGAGCAGAAGGTCGCCACCGAGGCCTGTGGGCTCACGTTGGGCTGGTCCGAAAATGCGTAGACGGTTCCCGATGAACCCAGGCTCATGGTGATCACGCCCGGTGCGATATTACCGGTGCCGATGGCGCCCATCATGTTGTCGCCGCCGCCGCTGGCGACAATCGCATTGGGGTTGATGCCCAGGCGTTCGGCAATGGCCGGCAGAATCGTGCCGACGCTTTGATTGGCTTCAACCAATTGCGGCAGTGCCTTTTCAAGGCGTCCGCTCGGGTCGATGTGCTTGAGCAGCGCCACATCCCACTCGCGACTGCGCACGTTGAAGTAGCCGGTGCCCGAGGCATCGCCGTATTCCGCGACGGCACGGCCGGTCAGCCAGTAATTGAGGTAGTCGTGGGGCAGCAGGACATGGGCGATTTGCTTGAAGATGTCCGGGTGCTGTTCGCGGGTCCAGAGCAGTTTGGACACGGTGTAGCCCGGCGCGATGGCCACGCCCAGGCGCTCCAGCGAGCCGCTTTCGCCGCCCAGGTGCTGCAACAGGCGCTCGTTTTCGGCGGCGGTTTCGGTGTCGCACCACAACTTGGCCGGGCGCAATACCTGGCCCTCGGCATCCAGCAAGACCAGGCCATGTTGCTGGCCGGAAACGCCGATGCCGAGGATGGCCTGGCCGTCCACGCCGGCCTGTTGCAGGGCGCGGTGAGTGGCTTCGGTAAAGGCGTCCAGCCATTCCTGGGTGTGCTGCTCGCGGCGGCCGTTGGCGCCGCTGATCAGCGTGTGCGCGGCGGCGCCGAGGCCCAGCACCTTGCCGCTGGAAGCGTCGAGGACGATGGCCTTGGTGCCCTGGGTGCCGCAGTCGATGCCGAGGAACAGGTTTTGCTGGGTCATGATGATTTGCTCAGCATTATTGTTGGAGTGTGAATGTGGTAGGGGGCTTGCCCCCGATAGCAGTGTGTCAGTGACAGATTTATTAACTGATACACCCTCATCGGGGGCAAGCCCCCTCCCACATTGTTAAGCCGGTTTCTTCAGGAGGTTCTGTAGGGTTGCCGTGACGCCGTTGTCACGCAAGCTCACAAAACACCGCTCGAACGCTGCCACAAACTCAGGCGAGTTGGGAATAGCCGTGCCGAAAATCTCTTCAACGCCCAGCAAGCGCTTGCTGATCAGCGCGTCATCGCTCACCAGATCCTGGCAAAACTCGGCACGTGGATCCGGGATCTTGTAGCTCACGCCGTTCTCATCCACGCCCTTCAAATACAAGGCCCAGGCGGCGACTACCAGTGCGGCGCGTTCAGTCTCACGGCCGTCCGCAATCAGACGATTGATGGTCGGCACGGTGAACTTGGGAAACTTCGACGAGCCATCCGAACACACGCGCTCCAACTGGTCGGCAATCGCCTGGTTGGAGAAGCGGTCCACCAAGGTCTGTTTGTATGCGGTCAAATCAATCCCCGGCACCGGCGCCAGGTTCGGCGTGACGTCCAGGTCCATATAGGCGCGCATATAGGCCACAAACACCGGGTCGTTCATGGTCTCGTGCACAAACCGATAACCCTTGAGAAACCCCAGGTAAGTCAGGGCCAAATGGCTGCCATTGAGCAGGCCGATCTTCATTTCTTCGTAGGGCGTGACGTCATCGGTGAACTGCACGCCGACCTTTTCCCAGGCCGGGCGGCCGTTGACGAACTTGTCTTCCAGCACCCACTGCACAAAAGGTTCGCACACCACCGGCCAGGCATCGTCGATGCCGTGCTCGTCGTGCAGTTGCAGGCGGTGGGCGGTGCTGGTCATCGGCGTGATGCGGTCGACCATGGCGTTCGGGAAGCTTACGTTGGCCTTGATCCAGTCGTGCAATTCGGCGTTGTGCAGGGCGGCGAAAGCCAGCAGCGCCTTGCGTGTGACGGCGCCGTTGTGGGGCAGGTTATCGCAGGACATTACAGTGAACGCCGGAATACCGGCGGCGCGGCGCTGGGTGAGGGCGGCGCAGATAAAGCCGAAGACGGTTTTGGGTGCGCTCGGGTGGGCCAAATCATGCTGGATCTGCGGCAGATGAGCCATGAACTCGCCGTTGCTGTCGTCGATGCAGTAGCCGCCTTCGGTGATGGTCAGGGAGACGATACGAATGGCCGGGTTGGCCAGTTTGTCGATCAGCGCCTGGGCGCCGTCTTCGGCCAGCAGCATGTCGCTGATGGCACCGATCACACGCACTTCGGTGTCGTCGGTGTCGCCCAGTTCATACAGGGTGAAGAGAAAATCCTGACCCGCCAGGTCGTCGCGGGCCTTGCGGTCTTCGGCCCGCAGGCCGACGCCGCAGATGCTCCAGTCCAGACCTTCACCTGAGTTCATCAGCGCATCGGTGTAATACGCCTGATGCGCCCGGTGGAAACCGCCGACGCCGATATGGGCGATGCCCTGGCGGGTGTCGGCAATGGCGTAGGCCGGGATTTTCACCTGCCCAGCCAGTTGCGTGAGGTTCTGTTTATTCAGTTTCATAACGTAATACTCGCGAAATCAGGCGGCAGCGCGCAGTGGGCGGGCCACGGCCACGCCGTCGGTGTCGAACAGGTGGCAGTGCGCCGGGTCCAGGTGCAGGTGCAGGGTTTCGCCATACTGGCTGGCCATGTCGCCGCGGATGCGCAGGGTCAACGGCTCGCCGTTGGCGGTGTTGACGTGGCAGAACGTGTCGCTGCCCAGGCGCTCGCCCACATCGGCGGTGACGGTCAGGGTGGTTTGGCCAGGCGCTGCGATTTCCAGGTGTTCCGGACGAATGCCCAGGGTGATCGCGCTGCCGACGTTCAAGGTCGGGCCACTGAGCGGCAGGGTGATCAAGGTGCCGGCGTCCAGTTGCACTTCGCAGGTCTGGGACTCGACGCGGGTGACCTTGCCCTTGAGAAAGCCCATCTTCGGCGTGCCGAGAAAGCCCGCCACAAACAGGTTGGCCGGCTGGTGATACAGCTCCAGCGGCGAGCCGACCTGCTCGATACGGCCGCTGTTCAGCACCACCACTTTGTCGGCCAGGGTCATGGCCTCGACCTGGTCGTGGGTCACGTAGATCATGGTCGCCTGCAGTTCTTTATGCAGGCGCGCCAGTTCCAGGCGCATCTGCACGCGCAGGGCGGCGTCGAGGTTGGACAGCGGTTCATCGAACAGGAAAATCTTCGGGTTGCGCACAATCGCCCGGCCAATCGCCACGCGCTGGCGCTGGCCGCCCGACAGTTGCTTGGGCTTGCGCTCCAGCAGCGGGCCCAGTTCCAGGATGCGCGCCGCCTCGCTGACTTTACTTTCGACCAGCTTCTTGTCAACGCCGGCCAGGTCCAGGGCAAACGACATATTCTTGCGCACGCTCATATGCGGGTACAGCGCGTACGTCTGGAACACCATCGCCAGGTCGCGCTTGGCCGGGGTCACTTCAGTGATGTCGCGACCGTCGAGTTCGATGGTGCCTGCGCTGACTTCTTCCAGGCCGGCGATCAGGCGCAGCAGGGTGGACTTACCGCAGCCCGACGGGCCGACAAAGACCACGAACTCCTTGTCGTTCACTTCCAGGTCGATGCCTTTGATGATCGAGAAACCTTCGAAGCCTTTTTGCAGATTCTTGATTTTCAGGTTGGCCATGATGGGCCCTCCGCTAGAAATTATTATTTAACGGCGCCGAAGGACAAACCGCGTACCAGCTGTTTCTGGCTGATCCAGCCAAAGATCAGGATCGGCGCACAGGCGAGGGTCGAGACGGCGGACAATTTGGCCCAGAACAAGCCTTCGGGGCTGGAGTAGGAGGCGATCAGCGCGGTCAACGGCGCGGCGTTCGATGAGGTCAGGTTCAGCGACCAGAACGCCTCGTTCCAGCACAGGATCAGCGACAGCAACACCGTGGAGGCCAGGCCGCCCTTGGCAATCGGCAGCAGCACGCGGACCATTTCCTGCCACAGGGTGGCGCCGTCCAGGCGGGCGGCTTCGAGGATGTCCTTGGGGATGTCTTTGAAGTAGGTGTAGACCATCCACACCACAATCGGCAGGTTGATCAGGGTGTAGATGATGATCAGCGCGATGCGCGTATCCAGCAGGCCAAAACTCTTGGCCAGCAGGTAGATCGGCATCAGCACGCCCACCGGCGGCAGCATTTTGGTGGACAGCATCCACAGCAGCGTGCCCTTGGTGCGTTGGGTTTCGTAGAACGCCATGGAGTAGGCCGCTGGCACCGAGATCAGTAGGCAAAGAGCGGTGGCGCTGAAGGAAATCAGCACCGAGTTCCAGGCATAGCTGAAGTAGTTGCTGCGCTCGTTGATGTGCAGGTAGTTCTCCAGCGTCGGCGTGAAGATGAACTGCGGCGGCGTGGCGAACGCGTCGATTTCGGTCTTGAAGCTGGTCAGCACCATCCAGAAGATCGGGAAGAAGATCAGGATCGCGATGGCCCAGGCCAATGTGCCGAGCAACAGGCTCTGCAGGCGGCGGGATTGTTGAAGCGTCATGGCGCGGCCCTCAAGGCTTGTCAGTCAGGTTTTTGCCGATCATCCGCACCAGGATGATCGCCGCGATATTGGCGATGACCACGGCAATCAAGCCGCCGGCCGACGCCATGCCCACGTCGAACTGCACCAGCGCCTGGTTGTAGATCAGGTAGGCGAGGTTGGTCGAGGCGTAGCCGGGGCCGCCGTTGGTGGTGGTGAAGATTTCGGCGAACACCGAGAGCAAAAAGATCGTTTCGATCATCACCACCACGGCAATCGGGCGGGCCAGGTGGGGCAGGGTCAGGTGCCAGAAGATCGCGATGGCGCCGGCACCGTCCAGGCGTGCGGCTTCCTTTTGTTCCTGGTCGAGGGACTGCATGGCGGTCATCAGCAACAGGATCGCGAACGGCAGCCATTGCCACGACACAATGATGATGATCGACAGCAACGGATAGTGCGCCAGCCAGTCCACCGGCTCGGCGCCGAACAGCTTCCATACGGCGGCAAGCACCCCCGACACCGGGTGGAAAATCAGGTTCTTCCAGATCAGCGCACCGACGGTGGGCATGATGAAGAACGGCGAAATCAGCAGCACCCGCACCAGGCCGCGACCGAAGAACTCACTGGCCTCCAGCAGGGCACTGATCAACACGCCGAACACCACGCTGATCAACAGCACGCTGCCCACCAGCAACAGGGTATTGGTGGCGCCGGGCAGGAAGCCCGAGTCCGTAATGAAGTAGGTGAAGTTCTCCAGGCCCACGAATTGGTTTTCGCCGGGGTAGAGCAGGTTGTAGCGGATCAGCGAAAAGTACAGGGTCATGCCCAGAGGCACGATCATCCACAGCAGCAGCAAGGCCACCGAGGGGCTGACGAGAAACCAGCCAGGGTTGGCCAGGCGGTTTTTGGCGGGTGTATTCATGGGGATCAAGACCAGTCAGGTACATGCAAACGCGGTCAGTGTGGGAAGGGCAAGCCCCCTCCCACATTTGACTGTGGTGAGGCTCAGGTTACTTGGGGTAACCGGCCCGCTTCATTTCACGCTCGGTGGTGGTCTGCGCCGCAGTCAACGCCGCATCCACCGTCTGCTGGCCGGTCAACGCACCGGAGAAGAACTTGCCGACCTGCGTGCCAATCGCCTGGAACTCGGGAATGGTCACCAACTGGATACCGATATACGGCACCGGCTTGAGCGTCGGTTTGGTCGGGTCCGCGACTTTCAGCGATTCCAGGGTCACCTTGGCGAACGGCGCGGCTTTCATGTACGCGTCGCTGTAGGTCGACTTGCGCGTACCTGGCGGTACGTTGGCCACGCCGTCGGTCTTGGCGACCAGTGCGCCATATTCCTTGGAGGTTGCCCAACTGGTGAACACTTTGGCGGCGTCCTTGGCCTTGGAGCTGGTCGGGATCGCCAGTGACCAGGAGTACAGCCAAGAAGTGCCTTTGTCGGTTTTTTCGTGTGGGGCGAAGGTGAAGCCAACGTTATCGGCCACCTTGCTCTGGGACTTGTCGGTGACAAACGAGCCGGCCACGCTGGCGTCGACCCAGATCGCGCACTTGCCGCTGTTGAACAGCGCCAGGTTTTCGTTGAAACCGTTACTGGACGCCCCCGGCGGGCCGGATTTCTTCATGTTGTCGACGTAGAAGTTCAGCGCGTCCTTCCACTCGGGGCCGTTGAATTCAGGCTGCCACTTCTCATCGAACCAGCGCGCGCCATAGCCGTTGGCCAGGGTGGTGATCAGCGCCATGTTCTCACCCCAACCGGCTTTGCCACGCAGGCACAGGCCGTATTGCTCTTTGGTTTTATCGGTGAGTTTGGCTGCGAATTCGCCGATCTGGGTCCAGGTCGGGTGTTCGGGCATGCTCAGCCCGGCGTCCTTGAACAGGTCGGTGCGGTAATAGGTGATCGAGCTTTCAGCGTAGAACGGCAAGGCGTACAGCGAGCCTTTGACGGACAAACCGTCACGCACCGAAGGGAACACGTCGTCGAGGTCGTAGGACGCCGGCAGATCCTTCATCGGCTCCAGCCAACCCTTGGCGCCCCAGAGTGCAGCTTCGTACATGCCGATGGTCAGCACGTCGAACTGTCCGCCTTGGGTGGCGATGTCAGTGGTCAGGCGTTGGCGCAGCACGTTTTCTTCGAGCACCACCCAGTTCAGCTTGATCTCGGGATGCTCGGCCTCGAAGGTCTTCGAGAGCTTTTGCATGCGGATCATGTCGCTGTTGTTGACGGTGGCAATGGTCAGGGTCTGCGCGCCAAAGCTGACGGCGCTGAGGGTCATGCATGCTGTCATGCAAGTCGAGGCAAGCAGAGTTTTTGCTGTGAACTTCATCGCGCACTCCATTTCCGCGCCCAGGGGCTACAGAAGGACAGTTATTGTTGTTGTGTCTTCCTACAGGGAGTCAGGAAGAGTGTGCGTTGATTACAGCCTTCAAATGGGGTTGTGACAAATCCTTGGGCGCACTTGGACTGATACTTTTTTGCACTGTAACGTAAGTCTGTTCACTGCAGGTTTGGGCAAAAGCGCTGCCCTCAGTAGCAGTCGCTTTTGCTCGTTATCTCAGTTGCCTATCTTATAAGGGGCTCTTCGATTTTGTGGTAAACCCATTCACCCAGTCACTATCCATCGGACTTATAGGGCCAGTCCCCATCATTATTTGCATATTGTCGAGTTCCCATTGGCGCATGACTTCTACGAATTTCTGCGTGTACTCGCGGGCAGGGCAAGCGATGTCTGCCCACGGGTCGACAATCCATGCATCGGCCCACTCAGCGCCCGAGAAATTGATAGTTCTTGGCGGCTTTACACTAGGGCCGCCGACTACTGTAAAAGAGTGATCCACTGACGCTCCCCATTGGTAAGCTCGGCCACCGCTTTTTTCAATGATGTCCTTCGACAGCAGGGCCATTTCTCCACAATTTCCAGCCCCGCTCTTCAAAATCAGATTCGCGCGATTCAACGCGTCCGTTGGGACGGTTTCACGCAACCATGCGATGGTCGTATACGCAGCGTCTGATCGTGCAATGTCTGCTGCTGAGCGAATCTGGTTAGAAGGCCCAAGTCCGGTGGCGGTCAGGGCGTGGTTCACGCTGTCTTTTGCCCGGCGTGCGTAGAATTCGTTTTGCCGCCCTTGCGTCCATGTGGCGAACCCGTCGGGTAGGACCAACTGGGATACTCGATTCGGTCGCAAAGCAATATTCGCTTCGCCAATCGCGTTGCTCCGTTGCAACTGATAGACAACCTCGCGCTGTTGTTCCTCGGTAAAGGCTTTGCACGTTGCTTTTAGTGCATCGACATCCTCTTTCAGGTAGCCGGCGAGCTCCAGCTCTTTAAACGCGGTGTCGAGCTTGGGCAAGGAAATAAGGTTGGCGTCAAGCGGAATTTTGGAGGCGCCCTGGCGAATGCTGAGTTTGTTCCGATACTTCTTGACCAGAGGCAGCTCGTTAAGCGTACATTTATTGAAGGTCAGTGCGGTGGTGGGGGGGGTACTCAGTTTGGTGTAGTAAAACTCGGCGGTATCAGCCTCTATTACCAAGATATTGTCGGCGCCGTCTTTGACAATTACCCCTCGAAGTTCACGTTTGTCATTGCAGGCATCGCTGATTGCGTCGAGCTTGACCACCTGTGTTTCTTGCGCCAGCCATTCACCGCCTTTCGCCTGGAAAAAACCGAAGTTTGGCTCATCTTTGAGGGTAGCGCTGATCCGCGATTTGTAGGCGATGGGCTCGCCCTGAGGCTCCGGAATAAGTTCGGCGCCCATTTCGCCGTCAACTATTTTGTAGCGGCGACGCTCAAAAATGACAAATTGATCCTTGCTCAGAGGGTTCGGTTCCGAGGGAAACAGGCGCTGGTGTTCAAGCGCTTGGAGTTCCTGCCTCATATCTCCTTTAACTGGCGCGATGATTCTGGAAAAGCACGTGTCGTTAGCCCCGCGCCTGACCCTTGCTGCCCCAATGGCAGGCGCTGGGCAGACGGCCTCAAACCCTTCGAGCGGCTTGAAGTGGTCGGCTGACTCCAGGTCAGTCAGCACGCCAGGATTGCGCGCGTCATAACGATACACCTTGCCCTCATTGACCAGATCAAAGCCATGGGTGCGCGGCAGGGTGTAGGCGTCGGCAGCCAAGGGTCGTTGTGTTACCAACGCTTGAGTGCCGTCCGAAAACGTTTCTTGCCTCACGGCAGATGAGGTATCAGAGATGAAACCCTCCAGTGCCGGGCCGTAAGCCGCTTGCGTTTTAGCGTCGTAGGCGTACCAACTGCCGTCCTGATGCACCGCCGTGAGTTTGATCTGTGGCGTACTGCCCGAGCGAATCACAACGCCATTGGCTTTGTCGGCCCCCACGACAAGCTCATCGCCCAACTGTTCCCCAAGCGGGCTGCTCTGCATACGGCTGACAGCGCTGAGCGACTTCAGGGTGGTGGCGGTTGTCACATCCTTGAGCGCAATGTCTGCGCCTTCCTCGACAGCAAACTTCTCGGTGAACTTTGCCGAGGCCTTGGCGGCCGTCCAGGCCAATCCGGTTTTGGCCACTTTCCAGAGTTTGCCGGCGCCCTCTGTGGCGGCGTAAATCACGATGTCAATGGCCAGGTCTTTTACTGCTTCGGCATATTGGCCATGGTAGATGTCCACGATACTGGAACCGCCCGGCAAGAACCGTAAACCTTTCTGGAAGTAATCACTGGGCTCCAATCCATGTTCAACGGCGTTGCTCAACCCACGTTGTGAAGCTTTGAAAGACGCTTTATTCAGGTATATCGAGTCAACCAGCACCTCAGCCAGATGTTGTGTTCTTACGCTGTCGTAGTTGAGCGGCGTATGGGCTCCGCTCTCTTCATATAAGCGCCTCCTACCGTGATCTCGATTGGCTGGATCTACGAGAGCGTCTTGATCAATGCGCGTTAAAGTAGCCTCGGATTTGATTCCCGGCTGCGAGGATGTTTCGATGGTCAGCGTCTTGGTCTGGCCATTAATCACTGCCCGTTCAAGATCAGGGGCACGGACTATTTTTCCCTCTCCCGGATCAATCACAAACGCTCTTTGTTGCGGATAGTTGTTGACAATTAACGCGATGCCATCGTGGGCGCCTTTGACTTGAAAAATCCTCACGCTTCCGTTGTTGATGCTTTTGCGATCCTCCAACGGCAGTTGGCTCAACATGTTCTTGAACAGAGAGATAGTGTGTGTTCTGCGCAGGGAGAAGTCGTCTTCGAACGCTTTGTCAAATTGCTCATTGATGTCAGGCAGCTCGGAAGCCTGAGCGCTCAAGGTATCGAAGTTGGGGCCACGAGATTCCTCCCAGCGCCAACTTTCACCCAGTCGACCTGCTTCGTAAACATCGACAATGCTCGCTCGGATGCCGGAAAATATGCCCCCGGGCCCAAGCTTTTCGGTGAGGTACGGGCGTTCATAATTGATGTCGGTCCCCCATTTTTCCCTCAGTGCTTTAAGGGCCATTTTCCTTCTGTTTGGCGATTCAAAGGTCAGATAGTGTTTGGCTTCTGAGACGTCCTTGATGTGGCTTTTGAGCTTTTGCTGGCTGTTCGCGAGCTGTTCCAGGCTGTATTCGTCTTTGTCATTCCTCACGACATGGTTGTTCACGATGGCCCAATCCATGACCGGGTTCATCTGGGCGAAGGACTGCAGTTGGGCTTCACGTTCGTTGATGGGGGCGATCCGATGAAGTTTCATGACCTGCTGGAAGGTCATGTCCGCAGCCGCCCCGGGAGCGCTCAGTTCGATCCGATTGACGGCGGTGGTAAAGCTGACCCATTCGGGCGAGCCCATTGTTACGGTCGATGGCACATCGTTAACCAGCAGATAGGGCGCCGCCCCGCTCATCAACAGGCGCGCGGCGACTGGCGCAAGGTTTGCCGGGATTTTTTGTTTATCGGTCAAGTGTTGGGTGAACTGTTCACGAATCTTATCCGTGCCCAACCCCCAGTTATCCGACTGCATCAAGTCAAAGCCCGCAAGGCGATTGCGGGAGGTGCCGGCTGCTGGGTCAAGGTCCAGCACCAGGGCGGACAATAGCCATTGTTTAAGGCTGGTGACGGTTGCGACGCCTTTCATCTCGGTTTGCAGTTTGGTGGCGAGCTCAAGGGCGCCATCGCTGGAGAGAAGCTGGTCCAGCGCTTGGAACGGGCTGCTGGTATTGAGGTTGGGAACTTGAGTGCTCAGGTAGCTGAGGAGATGGGTGCTGGAACCTATTGCGTTTTTAACGAACGCATTCATTTTGTCGCGCTGGGCGGGGCTCAGGGGCAGGTCGGTGGAGAGAAACCCCCAGCGGTTACCCAGGGCCGGCGCCTGCGTCAGCGGCGTTTGCAAGGCCTGTAACAGGTTATCGGTCTGTGCGGCTGACTTCGCCTCGTACCAACCCTGATCCGCTAGAAACTTCTGTACGGTCGTCACGCCTTTGGGGCGGTGGGATGAATCTTGATCGACAATGAAACGGGTGTCGTCGTCGTTATCGATATTGCCGTTCTTGAGCTGGTTGATGAGTGCATACCGATCATTGCTATTGCCCAATGCGGTTTTTTGCTGGCTGAGCGAGCTCTCGATGCGCTCCGGGTGCCTGGGGCTATCGGGGAATCTCTTGGTGCGCTCCAGCAGTGACATGCTGCTTTCGAATGCCTGGGTGCCTGATTGCGCACTGATGCTGTAGAAATTGCACACCCATTCCAGCGGTGCGCTGCTGCTGGTGGTCTGAGCCAGGGTGATTGGCCTGTCGTTGGCGAATGTCCTGGCGGCGGTCAACACCGGTTCGAGGACGTCGAAATAGTCGGGGTATTTTGCTGCAAAGTCGGCGGCCGTAAAGCGTTGATCGACGCCACGGACTTTGCCTGTCAGCGCATCGCTTATTGGGTCATAGCGCAGTGAAGACAAATCCACCTGATGGGTTTTGGCCCATTCAGTGAAACCTGTCCCGTTGATGGCTTTGCTCAGGATACTGCGCCATTGGCCGAACAGGCTGTCAGCCGGGATCGGCCCGACCCTCTGTGGCAGCTCTTGGGTGGGGTTGGATTTCAGTTCGCGCATCGCGCGCAGCGTAGCGGCGGCCAGTGCGCTTTCGGCACTCGCCTCGATGTTTGCCTGGCGGTCTTCGAACGGTTCGGCGTCATTCATAGACTCGCCCGCCGCGTTCGCCAGCGTTTCGAGAGGGGATAAGGTGAGGGGCTGTTCAGCAAGCTGCAAGATGATGGCTTGCTGGGTTTTCTTCACGCTTGTGGAGTGGGCATCGTCCGCCTGCGGGCGGGTCAGGGCCTTGAATCCGTCGTTGCGGGCTATCTCTGTGCTGCTGCGCAAGCAGGCAAGGTGTTGTTTGCGCTGTCGGTCAGCTTCCCGGGGCGAGAGCGGGAGGTATTCGTTGTAAAACCGCATGACCGAGTGAAGCGATTCAGGTGCGGTGGAAGGGAAATCAACCAGGTTGTTGGAGCCCCCCGCCCACTGTCGCACTGCATGCTGGACCTCAATCCAGGCGTCATCCCAGCCTGAGAGGTCGTTGCGCAGGAAGGTGGTGTCCACACCATTGACTTTGGCGTTCAAGGTACCTGTCACAGGGTTGATGCGCATGCTGGACCGGTCAACGTTGTTGTCTTGCACAAACGTTGTAACCGCAGCGCCGTTCAGCGCAGCCGCCAGATTTTTGCGGGCTTGGCCGAATGTCGAATATTCCGGGATTGCGTGCAGGTCAGGCCAAAAGCCCTGAATCAGTGCCGCGCTGCACTGGCGGGCGAGCTCCCGGTCGGCCTCCTGGACTTTTGCCGCTGCGGTCCCAGAGGCGAACCTTTCAATACGTTGGTTTAGTGCGTGTGGGGGTAACTGTGCGAGCTGTTGTTTGGCCGCCCTTTGACGCTGCTTGATCGGTGCGTATTGAGTGGCGTAAAGGGGGTCGTCGCTGACGAGCGCAGGGAATGTCTCTTTGCTGAGCAGTTGTCGGGCCATGAAGAGTGTGTCGTCACTGCCGGGGCGACCCAGTGCAACACCATAGAAGGCAGCGACGTTGTAAGCCGATGCATGTTCACGGTCATAGAACCAGATTCGGTCGTCGTCGGTTCCTGTCAGCTTCCTGGCTGCGGCCAATACGGTCGCTGAGGCCGCCGCCCAGTCGGCGTCTCGCTGATGGTAGGGAAACTCCCGTCCATTTCTATATTCGGTCAGCCTGCCTCTGGGACCAACGGACACTTGGGAAATATCAATCTTCCTGGCTTCGGCAAAAGATTTGAACGGTTCAGCGTGCAGTGCATCTGCCAGTTCAGCCCAGGCCTGGCTGAACGTGGAGTCTGGCGTGATGGCGACCTTATCGTCATCGTCACCCCGGCGAATATCAGGGTCCTGGTACGAGAGTCGCAAGCGGATCAGTGCGTTGCCGACATTAATCGCCAACTGCCGGTCCGCATGGTCAACCAGCGCATCGGCGAATCGGCCAATCGAGGCCGAGCGCGGGTCTGGAGAAGAACCTGGGTTCTGCAGGTCCCGGCGTGATCGTGAGGGCACCTCGTGCGGGCGCTGCGTGCGGGGTAAAGGGTTATCGAGAATGTCCTGAACCAGCTCGGCGTAGGTCTTTTGCGAATTGAGGGCACTTGGCTGATTCAAAAGTTGCGCCACTTCGTTGCGCAGTATCGGGTCCGTCAACGGATCGGCGCTGTTCTTTACGCGTTGATCAATCTGCTCGGCCAGGCTTGGCTGGTCTTTTGTTTGCGTCTGCCGGAGCAGGTACTCGATACGCTGCCAGGCAGGAGCGTCAGTGTGTTGGCTGTTGTGGCGTGAATGAAAAAATCCGATAACCCTGGCTACCGCCGAGACGGCAGGCGTTGTGGTTGGGGCCTGTCCAACGGGGCGCAGTGAAGTGACAGGCGGGAGTGAAGTGTGAGTACTGATCATGCCAAAAAACCTATTGCCGGGTTATCAGGAAGGCGTCAGTCGCTCCATTGAGCGAGCAGACATGCCGTAGCTGAGTGGCAAAGGCTTTGTGACGGTTCCAGCACTCTCAGATGCGTCCTCCCGGTACGCGACAATCAATATTCAAAATATTCAAGCCAGGTTCTGCTCGGTCAGCCGCTGTACCGCCAGGCGCCGGTAGTGGGAAGGGGTCATGCCTTTAAGCTGTTGAAAGCGCCGGTTGAAGTTGGAAATATTGTTGAACCCCGACTCAAAGCACACATCGGTGACGGCCTTATCGCCATCTGCCAGCAATTCGCAGGACTTGCTGATGCGCAGCCGATTGACGAACTCGATAAACGTGCGCCCGGTGGCCTGTTTGAACACCCGCGAAAAGTACGTCGGCTTCATGCCCAGGTATTCAGCGACTTCCTCCAGCGGCAACTCGCGGGCGTAATGGGCAAAGATGTAGTCCACCGCCCGGTTGGTGCGGTCGATGCTGTGCTCGTCAGCCAGCTGTGGCGTGGTCACGCCGGACAGAAGCTGATAGTCCTCACACGCGCTGAGCACTTCCAGCAGGATAAAGAAGTGGCCCAGGCGTGCCATGCCCTGGGCGTCTTCGATGCGTTGCATCAGGGTCACGGCCTGGGCGATGGTCTTTTTGCAGCGGAACTCGATGCCGTACTGCGCCCGTTCCAGCAGCGGGGCAAGGGTCTTCAACTCGGTGAAGATATGGCTGCCGTTCTCCAGCAAGTCATCGGTGAAGTTCACCAGCATGTCGCGCTTGGGCACCACTTCGTCTTCCTCCACCTGGCTGATCCAGTTATGGGGCAGGTTGGGGCCGGTGAGGAACAGACTTTCAGGGTAGAAGTTGCCGATGTAGTCGCCGATAAACACCTTGCCGGAGCTGGCGACGATCAGGTGCAGTTCGTATTCCTTGTGGAAATGCCAGCGCACCAGCGGGCAGGGGAAGCCGTGCTGGCGATAGATGATGGACAGACCGTTGTGGTCGTCCATCAGTTCGTAGGAAGGATCGGTGATGCGCGCTGCTCGGGTCATGCTGGCGTCGCTTTATTGTTGGTTGCGACCCGAATAATGCCCCCTTGTGCGCGACCCTGCCAGCGTCGGCGTTTAGAACGTGCGGTTTTTCGCCTCGATCCACTGGGACATGTACTGGGTACTTTTGTGGGCGTGATGGCGCAGCATGCTGCCGGTGAAGTTGTCGCGGCGATGAGCGGCGAGGTGGCGGCGGCAATGCTCCAGGCACTCCACCAGCGCGGGGCCGTGGACGTTCTGGTCGTAGCGGCGGGCAATCAACTGGCGCCCGTCTTCCTGGGCCTGGGTCCAGCGCTCGCGGTCCTGGTACAAGGCCACCGCGGCGGCGGCCAGGGCCGGCGCGCTGGGTTCGATCATGCCCGGCCATGGCTGCTCATCACCCATGGCCTCGGCGCCGATGGGCGTGGTGATGTTCGGCGTGCCGCACAGCATCGCGTCCGCCAGCTTGCCCTTGATGCCCGCGCCAAAGCGCAGGGGGGCAAGGCAAATGCGTGCGGCGCGCATCACTTGCAGCGCATCTTCGGCCCAGTTCATCACATGAAAACCCTGGGCCGGGTTGTGCAGGGCGGTGGCCTTGGGCGGGGTATAGGCGCCATAGATATGCAGTTGCGCGCCGGGTAACTGTTGTCGAATCAGCGGCCACAGGCTGTTCTTCATCCACAGCACAGCGTCCCAATTGGGCGCGTGGCGGAAGTTGCCGATGCTGAGGAAGTGCGCGCGGTCCTCAAAGGGAACGAAGGCTTCGGTGGCGGGCTCCAGCATCAGCGGGCACCAGTGGAGCAGGGCGGCCGGCACCTTGAACTGCTCGGTCAGCAGGCGTATTTCCACATCGGAGATCATCAGGTTGATGTCGCAGCGGTAAATCGCTGCGATTTCGCGCTTGGCCACCTCGGAGTCGGCCATCAGCTGGAATTCTTCCTCCAGCGCGGGCGCAAACAGGGCGCTGAAGTCGTCGCTGTCGGGATGGGTCTTGAGGTGGTTCTTGAGCCGTTGCTGGCGTGCGTCGCGCAGGCTATGCAGGTCGCAGGTCTCCAGCACGCGCAAGGCGTCGGGGCAGTATTTTTCCACGCGCCAGCCGAACTGTTCTTCCATCATGAAACGGTCGAACAACACGATATCCGGGGCGAGTTGGCGGATAAAATCATCGAAACTGCTGTTATTGAGCTCGATGGCGCATTCGGCGATGCCCAGGGCGAGCAGGTCGGCCTTGTGTTCGCCGAGTGCGGCAGGGCTGCTGAAGGTAACCTCCCAACCTTGCGTAAGAAAAGTTTCCAGAATCTGCATCATGTGCCCGCCTGCGGCCGAGGAACGCGGCTCCGGCCAGACATAACCAATGACCAGAACTTTGGTGGCAGGCGGTTTCATCAACAACAGCTTCCTTAAAGGGCGGGCGAAAAGCGCGCAATTAAACCACAACCGGCACGCATGACAATTTGTGTCTGGCGGTAGGTCGCCACGGCACTTTGTGGTTAACTTCCGCCTCTTGAATTCGTTTAACCAAAACCCGCATAAGGATTCCGTTCATGGCTCAAGTCACCCTCAAAGGCAACCCGGTCCAGGTTGAAGGCGAATTGCCGAAAGTCGGCACCAAAGCTGCAGACTTCACTCTGACCGCCGGCGACCTGTCCAACGCCACCCTGGCTACGTTTGCCGGCAAGCGCAAAGTGCTGAACATCTTCCCAAGCGTCGATACCCCGACCTGCGCGACATCGGTTCGCAAGTTCAACGCCCAGGCCAACGAGCTGAACAACACTGTTGTTCTGTGCATCTCCACCGACCTGCCATTCGCCCAGGCGCGCTTCTGCGGCTCCGAAGGCCTGGAAAACGTGAAGAACCTGTCGGACTTCCGTGATCCTGCGTTTGCTCAGGACTTTGGCGTGGCAATCGCTGATGGCCCGCTGCGCGGCCTGACCGCCCGCGCCGTCGTGGTGCTGGACGAAAACGACAATGTGCTGCACAGCGAGTTGGTCAAGGAAATCGCTGAAGAACCGAACTACGAAGCAGCATTGGCTGTTCTGAAGTAACTGTTTCTGCGCATGTCTGTCGTTTTGCAGTAACACCCGTGATACATGATTGCGGCCTGGCCTAGTCCAGGCCGTTTTCATTTGTGCTTCAGACGTTTAGGGAAATAGCCGACGGACTAAGCCCAGACGTTAAAAGTTGTAAGCCCAAGGTAAATAGCCGGTAAAGGCGCTTTTCTTAATGCGCCCCAGTGCTTATCTTTCAGCCTCCCAAAGAAGAAGCTCTCGCGCCCAATGGTTGATCATTCCATGCAATCCTCCCCCCGCAACTCCCGTCGTTGGCTGTTCGGCCTGCTCGTGCTGCTGGTTATCGCCGGTCTGTGCTGGAAATTCTGGCCCGGTGGCGCGGCCCAAAAAGACGCACCGGCCGGGCACACCGGCAAAACCGGCATGGCGCGCCCCGGCTTCGGCGGTTCCACTGGCCCGGTGCCAGTGCGTGTGGCGCCGGCGGTGCTGGGAGAGTTTCCGGTGTACTACAAGGCGTTGGGCACGGTCACCGCGCTCAACACCATTAATGTACGCAGCCGGGTGGGCGGAGAGCTGGTGAAGATTGCCTTTGAAGAAGGGCAGATGGTCAAGGCCGGTGATCTGCTGGCCGAGATTGACCCGCGCAGCTATCAAAACGCCTTGCTCCAGGCCCAGGGCACGCTGATGCAGAACCAGGCCCAGCTGAAAAACGCCCAGGTCGATGTGGAGCGTTATCGTGGCCTGTACGCCCAGGACAGTATCGCCAAGCAGACCCTGGACACCGCCGAAGCGCTGGTTTTGCAATACCAGGGCACGGTCAAGACCAACCAGGGCGCGGTCGACGACGCCAAGCTCAACCTTGAATTCACCAGGATCCGTGCCCCGATCGCCGGTCGCGTCGGCTTGCGCCAGCTCGACGTTGGCAACCTGGTGGCCGCCAACGACACCACCGCCCTGGCCGTGATCACCCAGACCCAGCCGATCAGCGTGGCCTTCACCCTGCCGGAAAATACCCTGGAAACCGTGCTCGCCCGTTACCACGCCGGCAACAAGCTACCGGTGGAAGCCTGGGACCGTGGCGACGTAAAACAGCAGGCCATCGGCGTGTTGCAGAGCCTGGACAACCAGATCGACGTCACCACCGGCACCCTGAAATTCAAGGCGCGTTTCGATAACAAGGACAAGGCGCTGTTCCCCAACCAGTTCGTCAACGTGCACCTGCTGGCCGACACCCTGCACAACGTGGTGCTGGCGCCGTCTGCGGCGATCCAGTTCGGCAACACCGGCACCTTCGTCTACAAGCTCGATGGCGACAAGAAGGTCAAGGTCCAGCCCCTGGTAGTCGGCGACACCGACGGTGAAAACACCGTGATCAAGGAAGGCCTGGTCGCCGGTGACCGTGTGGTGCTCGAAGGCACCGACCGCCTCAAGGAAGGCAGCGAAATCGAAGTGGTCAACGACAGCACCGAAGTCCCGACCACGCCAACTGAACACCTGCAAGGCAAACCCGCGGCGAAAGGGGAGACCGGCGCTGACGCCGGCAAGGCGCAAAAGGTCGGCGCATGAACCTGTCGCGGCTGTTTATCCTTCGCCCGGTCGCCACCACGCTGAGTATGCTGGCCATCGTCCTGGCCGGCATCATCGCGTACCGCTTGCTGCCGGTTTCGGCCTTGCCCCAGGTGGATTACCCGACCATCCGGGTGATGACCCTGTACCCCGGCGCCAGCCCCGACGTGATGACCAGCGCGGTGACTGCGCCCCTTGAGCGCCAGTTCGGGCAGATGCCCGGCCTGACCCAGATGGCGTCCACCAGCTCTGGCGGCGCGTCGGTACTGACCCTGCGTTTCAACCTCGACATCAATATGGATGTCGCCGAGCAACAGGTGCAGGCCGCGATCAACGCCGCCACCAACCTGCTGCCCAAGGATTTGCCGGCACCGCCGGTGTACAACAAGGTCAACCCGGCAGATACCCCGGTGCTGACCTTGGCCATCAGCTCCAAGACCATGCTGCTGCCCAAGCTCAATGACCTGGTCGACACGCGCATGGCGCAGAAAATCGCGCAGATCAGCGGCGTCGGCATGGTCAGCATCGCCGGCGGCCAGCGCCAGGCCGTGCGCATCAAGGTCAACCCCGAGGCCCTGGCGGCCAACGGCTTGAACCTGTCGGATGTGCGCACCTTGATCGCCGCGTCCAACGTCAACCAGCCCAAGGGTAACTTCGACGGGCCGACGCGGGTGTCGATGCTGGATGCCAATGACCAGTTGGTCTCGCCCCAGCAATACGCCGAACTGATCCTGGCCTACAACAATGGCGCGCCGTTGCGCCTTAAAGACGTCGCGCAAATCGTCGACGGCGCCGAAAACGAGCGTCTGGCCGCCTGGGCCAATGAAAACCAGGCGGTGCTGCTGAACATCCAGCGCCAGCCGGGCGCCAACGTCATCGAGGTGGTAGACCGCATCAAGGCGCTGCTGCCGAGCATCACCGACAACTTGCCGGCCGGCCTCGACGTTACCGTACTCACCGACCGCACCCAGACCATCCGCGCCTCGGTCAAGGACGTACAGCACGAATTGCTGATCGCCATCGCCCTGGTGGTGATGGTGACCTTCCTGTTCCTGCGCCGGGTCAGCGCGACGATTATTCCGTCCATCGCCGTGCCGTTGTCCCTGGTGGGCACCTTCGGCGTGATGTACCTGGCCGGGTTCTCGATCAATAACCTGACGCTGATGGCCTTGACCATCGCTACCGGCTTTGTGGTGGACGATGCCATCGTGATGTTGGAGAACATCTCCCGTTACATCGAGGAAGGCGAAACCCCGATGGCCGCCGCCCTCAAGGGCGCCAAACAGATTGGCTTCACCCTGATTTCCTTGACCCTGTCGCTGATCGCGGTGCTGATCCCGTTGCTGTTCATGGCCGACGTGGTGGGGCGCCTGTTCCGTGAATTTGCCATCACCCTGGCAGTGGCGATCCTGATTTCCCTGGTGGTGTCGCTGACCCTCACGCCGATGATGTGCGCGCGGTTGCTCAAGCGTGAGCCCAAGGAAGCAGAGCAGGGCCGTTTCTACAAGGCCAGCGGCGCCTGGATCGACTGGATGATCGAAGCCTATGGCCGCAAGTTGCAGTGGGTCCTCAAGCACCAGCCGTTGACCCTGCTGGTGGCCATCGCCACCCTGGGCCTCACCGTGGTGCTGTACCTGGTGGTGCCCAAAGGCTTCTTTCCGGTGCAGGACACCGGGGTGATCCAGGGCATTTCCGAGGCGCCGCAGTCAATTTCCTTTGCCGCGATGAGCCAGCGCCAGCAGGCACTGGCCAAGATCATCCTGGCGGATCCGGCGGTGGAAAGCCTGTCGTCCTACATCGGTGTGGATGGCGATAACGCCACCCTCAACAGCGGCCGCCTGCTGATCAACCTCAAGGCCCACGGCCAGCGCGACTTGAGCGCAGCCCAGGTCATCGCCCGGCTGCAACCGGAAATCGACAAGTTGGTAGGCATCCGCCTGTTTATGCAGCCGGTGCAGGATCTGACCATCGAAGACCGCGTGAGCCGCACCCAGTACCAGTTCAGCATGTCCTCCCCGGATTCCGAGCTGCTGGCGCTGTGGAGTGACAAGCTGGTGCACGCCCTTGGCCAGTTGCCGGAACTCACCGACGTTGCCAGCGACCTGCAGGACAAAGGCTTGCAGGTGTACCTGGTGATCGACCGTGATGCGGCCTCGCGCCTGGGCGTCAGTGTGTCGACCATCACCGACGCGCTGTACGACGCCTTCGGCCAGCGCCAGATTTCCACGATCTACACCCAGGCCAGCCAGTACCGCGTGGTATTGCAGGCCCAGTCCGGCGAAACCCTCGGCCCGGATGCGCTGAACCAGATCCATGTGAAAACCACCGATGGCGGCCAGGTGCGACTGTCGAGCCTGGCCCGTGTCGAGCAGCGTCAGGCGCAGTTGGCCATCGCCCATATCGGCCAGTTCCCGGCGGTAATGATGTCGTTCAACCTGGCCCCCGGCGTAGCGCTGGGCAAGGGCGTGGAGCTGATCAACCAGACCCAGAAGGACATCGGCATGCCGGTGGGCGTGCAGACCCAGTTCCAGGGCGCGGCCCAGGCGTTCGAAGCCTCGCTGTCGAGTACCTTGCTGCTGATCCTGGCGGCGGTGGTGACCATGTATATCGTGCTCGGCGTGCTCTACGAGAGCTATATCCACCCGATCACCATCCTGTCGACCTTGCCGTCGGCGGCGGTGGGCGCCTTGCTGGCCTTGCTGCTCAGTGGCAATGACCTGGGCATGATCGCGATCATCGGCATCATCTTGCTGATCGGTATCGTCAAGAAGAACGCGATCATGATGATCGACTTCGCCCTCGACGCCGAACGCAACCAGGGCCTTGACCCGCAGACCGCGATTTACCAGGCCGCGCTGTTGCGTTTCCGGCCGATCCTGATGACCACCCTCGCGGCGTTGTTCGGTGCGGTGCCGCTGATGCTGGCCACCGGCTCCGGCGCGGAATTGCGCCAGCCGCTGGGCCTGGTAATGGTCGGCGGCCTGCTGGTGAGCCAGGTGTTGACGCTGTTCACCACGCCGGTGATCTACTTGTACTTCGATCGCCTGGGGCGCCGCTGGCGCAAAGAGCCGCAACGCCTGGAGCCGGTTGAGCCATGAACCTGTCCGGACCTTTCATCCGCCGGCCGGTAGCGACCCTGCTGCTGAGCCTGGCGATCATGTTGCTGGGCGGGGTGAGTTTCAACCTGTTGCCGGTGTCGCCGCTGCCGCAGATCGACTTCCCGGTGATCGTGGTTTCGGCAAGCCTGCCGGGGGCCAGCCCTGAGGTGATGGCCTCGACCGTGGCCACACCGTTGGAGCGCTCCTTTGGTGCGATTGCCGGCATCACCACCATGAGCAGTTCGTCGAGCCAGGGCTCAACCCGGGTGATCCTGGCGTTCGACTCCGACCGTGATATCAACGGCGCGGCGCGGGAAGTGCAGGCGGCGATCAACGCCTCGCGCAACCTCTTGCCCAGCGGCATGCGCAGCATGCCCACCTACAAGAAGATCAACCCGTCCCAGGCGCCGATCATGGTGCTGTCGCTGACCTCGGACGTGTTGCAAAAGGGCCAGCTCTACGACCTGGCTTCGACCATCCTGTCCCAAAGCCTGTCCCAGGTGCCGGGCGTGGGCGAAGTGCAGATCGGCGGCAGTTCACTGCCGGCGGTGCGCATCGAGCTGGAACCCAAGGCCCTCGACCAGTACGGCGTGGCCCTGGACGATGTGCGCACTACCATCGCCAACGCCAACCAGCGCCGGCCCAAGGGTTCCCTGGAAGACAGCGAGCGCAACTGGCAGATCCAGGCCAACGACCAACTGGAAAAAGCCAAGGACTACGAACCGCTGCTGATTCGCTACCAGAACGGCGCGGCCCTGCGCCTGTCGGATGTGGCGAAAATCACCGACGGCGTTGAAGACCGCTACAACAGCGGCTTCTTCAACAATGAGCCGGCGGTGCTGTTGGTGATCAACCGCCAGTCCGGCGCGAACATCATCGAGACCGTCCGCCAGATCAAGGCGCAACTGCCGGCGTTGCAGGCCGTGCTGCCGTCCAGCGTCAAGCTCAGCCTGGCCATGGACCGCTCGCCGGTGATCACCGCCACCTTGCACGAAGCCGAGATGACCCTGCTGATTGCCGTCGGGCTGGTGATTCTGGTGGTGTACCTGTTCCTCGGTAACTTCCGCGCCTCGCTGATCCCGACCCTGGCGGTGCCGGTGTCGCTGGTGGGCACCTTTGCGGTGATGTACCTGTACGGGTTTTCGCTGAACAACTTCTCGCTGATGGCGTTGATCCTGGCCACCGGCCTGGTGGTAGACGACGCCATCGTGGTGCTGGAGAACATTTCCCGGCATATCGACGATGGCGTGCCGCCCATGAAGGCGGCGTACCTGGGCGCCGAGGAAGTCGGCTTTACCTTGCTGTCGATGAACGTGTCGCTGGTGGCGGTGTTCCTCTCCATCCTGTTCATGGGCGGGATCGTTACCAGCCTGTTCCGTGAGTTTTCCATCACCTTGTCGGCGGCGATCATTGTCTCGCTGGTGGTGTCCCTGAGCCTGACCCCGATGCTCTGCGCCCGCTGGCTCAAGCCCCATGTCAAAGGCCGGATGACCGGCTTGCAGCGCTGGAGCCAGAAGATCAACGACCGCATGGTCGCCGGCTACGCCACGAGCCTGGACTGGGTGCTGCGCCATCGGCGCCTGACCTTGCTCAGCCTGTTGATCACCGTGGGCGTAAACATTGCGCTGTACGTGGTCGTGCCGAAAACTTTCATGCCCCAGCAGGACACCGGCCAGTTGATCGGCTTTGTGCGCGGCGATGATGGCCTGTCGTTCAGTGTGATGCAGCCGAAGATGGAGATCTTCCGCCAGGCCGTGCTCAAGGATCCGGCGGTGCTCAGCGTGGCCGGCTTTATTGGCGGCAACAACGGCACCAACAACGCGGTGATGCTGGTACGCCTCAAGCCTATCAGCGAGCGTAAAGTGTCCGCCCAGGCGGTGATCGAGCGCCTGCGCAAGGACGTGCCGCTGGTGCCGGGTGGGCGCCTGTTCCTGATGGCCGACCAGGACCTGCAATTTGGCGGCGGTCGCGACCAGACCAGTGCGCAGTATTCCTACATCCTGCAAAGCGGTGATCTGGCCGCATTGCGCCTGTGGTACCCGAAAGTCGTCACCGCGTTGCGCGGGCTGCCGGAACTCACCGCCATCGACGCCCGTGAAGGTCGCGGCGCGGCCCAGGTCACGCTGATTGTCGACCGTGACCAGGCCAAGCGCCTGGGCATCGACATGGACATGGTCACCGGGGTATTGAACAACGCCTACAGCCAGCGGCAGATTTCCACGATCTACGACAGCCTCAACCAGTATCAGGTGGTGATGGAGGTCAACCCCAAATACGCCCAGGACCCGATCACCCTGAACCAGATGCAGGTCATCACCGCCGATGGCGCGCGCGTGCCGTTGTCGACCATTGCCCATTACGAGAACAGCCTGGCGGATGACCGTGTGAGTCACGAAGGCCAGTTCGCCTCGGAAAACATCGCCTTCGACATGGCCGAAGGGGTGACGGTGGAGCAGGGCACAGCGGCTATCGAACGGGCGATTGCCAAGGTCGGTTTGCCCGAAGATGTGATCGCCAAGATGGCCGGCACCGCCGATGCCTTTGCGGCGACGCAGAAGGGCCAGCCGTTCATGATCCTCGGCGCGCTGGTGGCGGTGTACCTGGTGTTGGGCATTCTGTACGAAAGCTACATTCACCCGCTGACAATCCTCTCGACATTGCCTTCGGCCGGTGTCGGCGCGTTGCTCGCCATCTACCTGACGGGGGGCGAGTTCAGCCTGATCTCATTGCTGGGTCTGTTCCTGTTGATCGGCGTGGTGAAGAAGAATGCGATCCTGATGATCGACCTGGCACTGCAACTGGAGCGCAATAATGGGATGGGCCCCCTTGAATCAATTCGCAGCGCCTGCCTGCTGCGGTTGCGGCCGATCCTGATGACCACGTTGGCGGCGATTCTCGGCGCCTTGCCCTTGCTACTCGGCATGGGCGACGGCGCGGAAATGCGCCGGCCCCTGGGCCTGACCATCATTGGTGGCCTGGTCTTCAGCCAGATCCTGACCCTTTACACCACTCCGGTGGTTTACCTTTATCTCGACCGCGCGCGCCATCGTTTCAACAAATGGCGCGGCGTGCGGACCGATGCTGCCCTGGACACTGCGCTATGACCGATTCAACCTTTGCCAAATTGGCCATGACCCGCGGTTCCCGCGTCGCGAGCCTGGTGCTTTGCGGTGCATTGCTCAGCGCCTGTGCCATCGGCCCGGACTACAAACGCCCGGATGTCATCGAACCGGTGCAATTCAAGGAAGCCCAGGGTTGGCGCCAGGCCACGCCGAGTGATTCCCTGGCCCGTGGCGCCTGGTGGGAGTTGTACGGCGACCGTCAGCTCAACGATCTGGTGGTGCGCCTCAATACGGCCAACCAGACCGTGGCCCAGGCCGAGGCACGTTTTCGCCAGGCCCAGGCGTTGGTGCGCAGCTCACGCGGGGCGTTTTACCCGACGGTCGACCTGAGCGCCGGTAAAACCCGCGCCAGCCAGGGCACCGGCAGCAGCAGCGCCAGCCTCAGCAGTTCCAGCAGCGGGATCCGCGACACCCTCAATGCGCAGCTCGGGGTGAGCTGGGAAGCCGACATCTGGGGCAAACTGCGCCGAGGCCTGGAGGCCAACGAGGCCAGCGCCGAAGCCAGCTCGGCAGACTTGGCGGCGATGCGCCTGAGCCAACAGTCCGAACTGGTGCAAAGCTACCTGCAACTGCGGGTCATGGACGAGCAGACCCGTCTGCTGCAAGCCACGCTGGACACCTACCAGCGTTCCCTGCAAATGACCGAAAACCAGTACCGCGCCGGCGTCTCCGGCAAGGACGCGGTGGCCCAGGCGCAAACCCAGCTCAAGAGCACCCAGGCCAGCCTGATCGACCTGATCTGGCAGCGTGCGCAACTGGAAAACGCCATCGCAGTGTTGATCGGCGAAGCCCCGGCCAACTTCAACCTGGCCGTGAGCAAGGACATTCCGGCACTGCCACAGATTCCCGTGAGCCTGCCGTCGCAACTGTTGGAACGCCGCCCGGACATCGCCTCGGCCGAACGCTCGGTGATCGCCGCGAACGCCAATATCGGCGTGGCCAAGGCGGCGTACTACCCGGACCTGAGCCTGAGCCTGGCCGGCGGCTATTCCAGCAGCACCTACGCCGACTGGATCAGCTTGCCGAACCGCTTCTGGTCGGTGGGGCCGAAACTGGCGATGACGTTGTTCGACGGCGGCCAGCGCTCGGCTGAGGTCGACCGTACTGTGGCCAGCTACGACGAAACCGTGGCCAAGTACCGCCAGACGGTGCTGGATGGCTTCCGCGAAGTGGAAAACTACATGGTCCAGCTCAAAGTGCTGGAAGACGAGGCGGTGGTCAGCAATGAAGCGCTGGACGCGGCACGCGAGTCGCTGCGCCTGACGCAGAACCAGTACAAGGCTGGGCTGATTGCCTATCTGGATGTGGTCACCGTACAAGCGACTGCCCTGAGTAACGAGCGTACCGTATTGACCTTGCTGCAAACGCGCCTGGTGGCCAGTGTGCAGTTGATCGCGGCGTTGGGCGGTGGCTGGGACGGTCAGACCGCGATTGATGCCAAGGACTAGCATCGCGCTCCAAATGTGGGAGGGGCGGTGCGACGATTCGACTTGCCCCCGATGGCGGTGTCTCAGTCCCTACATCCATGACTGATCCACTGCCATCGGGGGCAAGCCCCCTCGCACATTTTGATCTCCACAGATCAGATACGTCTCAGGTTGCTTTTGATCCAGCCCACCCCTGCCAACCCGCCCGTTTTTAGCCGTTTAAAAGCCAGTCCTTTGACGCCAAATTAAAGGTGATGGCCCTCTGCTAATTAATCACCTGTTCAAGATTTATTGTCGCTACAATCGCGCGCTTTGCCACTTGGCACGGACGTTTCAAGACCGTTGCCCGCGAGAAATCCCATGCTCATCGGTAGTTATTCCACCCCCCTCGTCGTGATCTCCCTGTTCGTCGCGATCCTGGCGTCCTACACCGCGCTGGACCTGACCGGCCGCATCGCGACCGCCAGGGGCCGTGGCGTTTATTTGTGGATGGCCGGCGGTGCGTTGGCCATGGGCGTGGGCGTGTGGTCCATGCACTTCATCGGCATGTTGGCCCTGCGGCTGCCGTTTGCGCTGGGTTTTGACATCGGCATTACCGCGCTGTCGTTGCTGATCGCGATGCTGTCCTGTGGCTTTGCGTTGTGGCTGGTCAGCCAGGCGCGTTTGCCTGCGTGGCAGCTGGTGTTGGGTGCGTTGGTGATGGGCACCGGCATTGCCAGCATGCACTACACCGGCATGGCGGCGATGCGCATGACCCCAGGCATCGACTACGACCCCACGTTGTTTGGCCTGTCGCTGCTGATCGCCGTGGTGGCGTCCGGTGCGGCGTTGTTGATTGCGTTCAACCTGCGCCGTAACACGCCGTACGTATGTCTGGCACGGGGCGGCGCAGCGGTGGTGATGGGCTTTGCCATCGTCGGTATGCATTACACCGGCATGGCGGCTGCACGCTTTGCCGATGAAAGCTACTGCGCCGCTGCGTTGGACGGCTTGACCGGCAACGGCCTGGATAACCTGGTGCTGGTCACCACCCTGGCGGTGCTCGCCATTGCGTTGCTGACGTCGCTGCTCGACGCACGCCTGGAAGCCCGCACCGCAGTGCTCGCCGATTCCCTCAGCCTGGCCAACCAGGAACTGACTCACCTGGCCCTGCATGACATGCTCACCGGCCTGCCCAATCGCACCTTGCTGGCCGACCGGATTCAACAAGCCATGCAGGCGGTCAAAGAGCAGGGCGGTTGCTTCGCCTTGATGTTTATCGACCTGGATGGCTTCAAACCGGTCAACGATGCCTTTGGCCATCACATGGGCGACCAATTGTTGCGCGAAGTCGGCCTGCGCCTGCGCGAGGACTTGCGCAGCCATGACACCCTGGCGCGCATCGGTGGTGATGAGTTTGTGCTGCTGGTGCAATTGAGCCAGCCGGACGATGCCCTGCGCTTGGCCGAGCGCCAGGTCGGGCTGATCAACCGCGCATTCCATGTGGCCGAGCACGAGCTGAAAATCTCGGCCAGTGTCGGTATCGCATTGTTCCCCGGCAACGGTGGCAACCCCCAGGAACTGTTGATGAACGCCGACGCCGCGATGTACCACGCCAAGGGCATGGGCAAGAACGGCTACAGTTTTTTCGATGTGTCGATGAACACCAATGCGCGCAAGCAATTGCAGTTGTTGCAGGACCTGCGCAATGCCCTTGAGCAAGAGCAATTTCGCCTGTACTACCAGCCCAAGTTCGATGCGGTCAGTGGCATCCCCGTGGGCGCCGAAGCGCTGGTGCGTTGGGAACATCCGCAGCAGGGCCTGTTGTTGCCGGTGACCTTTATCGAACTGGCGGAAAAGACCGGCTTGATCATTCCCATCGGCGAATGGGTGCTCAATGAAGCCTGTCGCCAGATGAGCGTGTGGTATGCCCAGGGTTATGAGGATTGGCGCATCGCCGTGAACCTGTCGGCGCTGCAGTTCTGCCATGCGGGGCTGGTCAAGAGCGTGGCCAACGCCCTGGATCGGCATCAGTTGCCGGCCAACAGCCTGACCCTGGAAATCACCGAGACCACCGCCATGAGCGATGCCGACGCGAGCATGACGGTGTTGCAGCAGCTCTCGGACATGGGCGTCGACCTGTCCATCGATGACTTCGGCACCGGTTATTCCAGCCTGATGTACCTCAAGCGCCTGCCAGCCAACGAGTTGAAGATCGACCGCGGTTTTGTGCGCGACCTGGAGCACGACAGCGACGACGCGGCCATTGTTTCGGCCATCGTTGCCCTCGGCCAAGCCTTGGGATTGCGCATTGTCGCCGAAGGTGTGGAAACCGATGCGCAGCAGAACTTCCTGACGCGGCTGGGTTGCAACTCCCTGCAAGGTTACCTGCTGGGGCATCCGCTGCCGGCCGATGGTTTCATGGCGAATATCCAACGGGCCGAGGACGTATTGGCGCCTGACAAAAACCGTGCGTGACGGTTAGTATTGGATCCAACCCTATCACCAGGTTGGACCAGGAGACCGCACGCATGGACAAAGTTGTCATCATCACCGGGGGCAGTCGTGGCATAGGCGCCGAAACGGCATTGCTGGCAGCGCGTGAAGGCTATCGCGTTTGCATCAACTACCGCTGCGACGAAACAGCCGCCCTCGGCGTTCTGGAACAGGTGCGTGGCCTGGGTGCGCAGGCGATTGCGGTGCGGGCGGATGTCAGCATCGAAGATGAAGTGATCGCCTTGTTCCACCGCGTCGACGCCGAATTGGGCCGCGTGACCGCCCTGGTCAACAACGCGGGCACCGTGGCACATAAGTCACGGGTCGATGAAATGTCCGAATTCCGTATCCTCAACATCATGAAAACCAACGTGCTGGGGCCGATCCTGTGCGCCAAGCACGCGGTGCTGCGCATGTCGCCCAAGCACGGCGGGCAGGGCGGCAGCATCGTCAACGTTTCGTCAGTGGCCGCGCGCTTGGGCTCGCCGAATGAGTACGTGGACTACGCCGCCTCCAAGGGCGCGCTCGATACCTTCACTATCGGCCTGTCCAAAGAGGTGGCGGGCGAAGGGATACGCGTCAACGCCGTGCGCCCCGGCTATATCTTCACCGACTTCCATGCCCTGAGCGGCGACCCGGACCGGGTCAGCAAGCTGGAGTCCGGCATTCCCATGGCGCGTGGCGGCCGACCGGATGAAGTGGCGGAAGCGATTATCTGGTTGTTGTCGGATAAGGCCTCGTATGCCACCGGGACGTTTGTCGATCTCGGCGGCGGGCGGTGAGTCGGTAGCGTCTGTTCGGGCGCCATCGGGGGCAAGCCCCCTCCCACATTCAGATGTGTGAATACCCTCAAGTGTGGGAGGGGGCTTGCCCCCGATGATGTCAACACCACCCAGCCCTCAAAACGACCGCACAATCCGCCCCAACGTCTCCATCGCCTTCTCCGACGCCTCGGTCCACGGGCTGCCGTAGTTCAGCCGAATGCAATTGCGAAAGCGCTGGGTCGCCGAGAAGATCGGCCCCGGCGCAATGCTGATGCCTTGGGCCAAGGCCATCTGGAACAACTTCAGTGAATCCGTCTGTTCCGGCAATTCCAACCACAAGAAATACCCCCCGGCCGGCTGGCTGACGCGGGTCTGTGCGGGGAAATACCGGGCAATGGCGGCGAGCATGGCGCTTTGCTGCTCTTCCAGGGCATAGCGCAATTTGCGCAGGTGCCGGTCGTAGCCGCCATGTTGCAGGTAATCGGCAATCGCCGCCTGGGCCGGCATTGACGGGCACAGCGAGGTCATGAGCTTCAGGCGTTCGACTTTCTGCGCATAGCGCCCAGCGGCCACCCAGCCCACGCGATAGCCGGGCGCCAGGCTCTTGGCGAAGGAACCGCAGTGCATCACCAGGCCCTCGGTGTCGAAGGCTTTGGCCGGCTTGGGGGCCTGTTGGCCGTAATACAGTTCGGCGTAGACATCGTCTTCGATCAGCGGCACCTGATGGCTGCGCAACAACTCCACCAGCGCCTGTTTCTTCGCTTCCGGCAGGGTTGCGCCCATGGGGTTCTGGAAACTGG
Organism: Pseudomonas sp. LG1E9; assembly: GCF_003290225.1. Taxonomy (NCBI): domain Bacteria; kingdom Pseudomonadati; phylum Pseudomonadota; class Gammaproteobacteria; order Pseudomonadales; family Pseudomonadaceae; genus Pseudomonas; species Pseudomonas sp. LG1E9. The sequence goes on from NZ_CP029983.1 coordinate 3,504,763, forward strand.
TCATGGTCCAGCAGGCCTTGATCGGGTAGCGCTCCAGGGCTTGCGCCAGGGCGTTGAGGTCGATGCCGTCGCGCGGGTGCACGGGGATCTCCACCGCCTTGAGCTTCAGGCGTTCGAGCACTTGCAGGCAGGCATAGAACGCCGGGGCTTCAATGGCTACCAGATCGCCGGGCTCGGTGACGGCTTGCAGGCACAGGTTCAGCGCTTCCAGGGCGCCGTTGGTGATCAGCAGTTCTTCCATCGGCAGCATCAGCCCGCCGACCATGTAGCGCAGGGCGATTTGCCGACGCAGTTGGGGGTTGCCCGGCGACATGTCCGTGACGACCAGGCGCGGGTCCATCTCACGGCTGGCGCTGGCCAGGGAGCGGGCCAGGCGCGGCAGCGGGAACAGCATCGGGCTGGGGAACGCCGAGCCGAAGGGCACGGTGTTGGGGTCTTTGATCGAGTCGAGTACCGAGAACACCAACTCGCTGACATCCACCTCGGTGGACTCGTGCACCTGTTCGCTCACCACCGGCTCGGAGAACGGGCTCGGCGCATGGGTGTTGACGAAGTACCCGGAACGCGGCCGCGCGCGGATCAGGCCACGGCGCTCCAGCAGGTAATAGGCCTGGAACACCGTGGACGGGCTGACACCGTAGGTCTGGCTGGCGTAGCGCACCGACGGCACGCGCTGGCCGGGCCCGAGGACGCCGGAGCGGATCAGTTCGGCAATGTCTTCGGCGAATTTTTCGTAGCGTTTCATGTTGGCCTTAAACAAGTGTTTTTTTGATACCGAGGTATCAGCGGTTGAGCGGCGCCACAAACCGGCTGTCGGCAACGCTGTAAATGCCCGGTTCATCCACATCCATGACCTTGAAGCGCAACGTCTGCGAACTGCTCGCCGGTTTATCCGCGAGCAACGCCACCGACACCGGCACATCAATGATTTCCCCCGGCGCCAGGCTGACCTCGGTCTTGCCGTGCAGCTGGAAACCGTCGGCGTCGACCAGTTCCACCCGGTAATCCTGGCGCTGCTGGGTCTTGTTGATGACCTTGAGGCTGTAGATGTTTTCGATCTGGCCCACGGCGTTCTCGCGGAACAGGCCACGGTCCTTGGTCACGTCCAACGACACCATCGGCCGTTCCACCAGGGCTACCACCAGCGCGGCAATCATCACCAGCAGCACCGCACTGTAGCCGATCAGGCGGGGCCGGAGCAGATGGGTCTTGCCGCCTTGCAGTTGATGTTCGCTGGTGTAGCTGACCAGGCCACGGGCATAACCCATCTTGTCCATGATCGAATCGCAGGCATCGATGCACGCCGCACAGCCGATGCACTCCATTTGCAGGCCGTCGCGGATGTCGATGCCGGTGGGGCAGACCTGCACGCACAGGTGGCAGTCAATGCAATCACCCAGGCCGACATCGGCCGGCCTGACCTCGCGTTTGCGCGGGCCCCGGCTTTCGCCACGGGCGCTGTCGTAGGAAATGGTCAGAGTGTCTTTATCGAACATCACGCTCTGGAATCGCGCGTACGGACACATGTGCATGCACACCGCCTCGCGCAGCCAGCCGGCATTGAGGTAGGTGGCAGCGGTGAAAAACAGCACCCAGAACAGGCTCACGCCGCCTATTTCCAGGGTCAGCAGTTCCTCGGCCAACGGGCGGACAGGCGTGAAGTAACCGACAAAGGTCAGCCCGGTCAGCACGCTGATGCCCAGCCACAAGGTGTGCTTGGCCGAACGCCGCGCCAGTTTGTTCAGGCTCCAGGGCGCCGCTTGCAGCTTGATGCGTTGGTTGCGTTCGCCCTCGGTGACCTTTTCGCACCACATGAACAACCAGGTGAACGAGCTTTGCGGGCAGGTGTAGCCACACCACACACGGCCGGCGAACACCGTTATCGCAAACAGGCCGAAGGCGCAGATGATCAGCAGCGCTGACAGCAGGATGAAATCCTGGGGCCAGAAGGTCGCGCCAAAAATATGGAATTTGCTCTCCGCCAGATCCCACAGCACGGCCTGGCGCCCGCCCCAGTTCAGCCATACGGTGCCGAAAAACGCCAGGAACAGAAAGCCCGCACCCGCCACGCGCAAGGTACGGAACAGGCCGGTGAAGCTGCGGGTATGAATCAGGGTGTCGCTGGATTTGGCCTTCACCTTCTTGGGGTGAATGGGTTCAAAGGTTTCCACGGTTGGGATGCGTTCGCTCATGGTCATTCGCTCATCAGCCTCCATCAGGCGGATGAACTATGGGCCGGCGGCTGTTTGCATAACAGACTCAGCTAAAGCGATAAAAAGCGGATCAGATGGCCTGCGGGCCGGGCCCTGCGACAATCTGCTGCACCCCAGCGCGCCTGGGGTGCAGGTTGATTTCAGTGGTGATGACACGGATCAATCAAATCAGCGAACCAGGTTCGGTGGCCTTCACATGGTTACGCCCGTCCGTCGCGCCTTCGACCGTCAGGGCGTCTGCTTCGGCTTCGGTGATGTAGATGCGCTCGCCCGCGAGTTCTACGTAGGACATGGACTTGTCATCGTCCGTCACTATCTTCACGCGGGTGGCAGGCACGCTTTGCTCCTGGCCACTGTCGTCGAGCTTGAAATAGCACAGGTGGTTTTCAATACGCAGCGTCATGTTGGACTCCTTTTTCATCGGCTATGCACCTTAGGGGAGAGTGGCGAGGCAGGGTTCAAGGCAACTGACTGGCGGTAGGCGCTGTCCATGAATTATCGACTTCTTTGAAGGACAGCTTTCATGGACGCTTGGTGGCATGAAGTGTGGCAAACCCTGCAGGCCGAATTCGCCGATATCGGCGATGCCAGGCAACTGACCCAGGTCACCGTGCGCCTGCTGATCGCCGCCTTGCTGGGCGGCATCTTGGGCTTTGAACGCGAGAGCAAGGGCAAGGCGGCCGGGATACGCACCCATATGCTGGTGGCCTTGGGCGCCGCGCTGTTTGTGATGGTGCCGCAGATGTCGGGCAATCAGGCGGACGCCATGAGCCGCGTGGTGCAAGGCGTGATCGCAGGGATCGGCTTTCTCGGCGCCGGCACCATCATTAAAGGCAAGGATGATGAAGAGGGGCATGTCAAAGGCCTGACCACCGCCGCCGGCCTGTGGATGACCGCTGCGATTGGGGTCTCGACCGGGTTGGGCCGGGAATCGACAGCGGTCCTGAGTACGTTGTTGGCGTTGGCGGTGTTCCGCGTCATGCCAAAAATCGTCAAGCGTTTCGAGAAGGACTGACGATCACCGGGGGCATGGTTGTCGGCGGCTCTTCCACGGGGGGTGGCAGATTTTCCGGGGGCTCTTTTTCGGGAATCGGTTCCGGTTCAGTGGGCGGCAGGGTCGGGTTGTCGATATTCGGGTCAGGGGTTTCAGCCGGGATCGGGATATTCATCGGTGTGGCCTCCTTTGTGCTTTGCTCTACCGGTGGACAACCGCCTGGGGGATTTGATTCCCCGCTCAATGGCGGCACATCCACCTGAACTTTTGACCAAGGCTCAGGCTCGGACCTATGACGGCCTTGCTCAGGGAGAGCACTGCCGTTTCAGAATTCGGATCAAGCAAAGAGCGTCCACAGGGCGTAAGGGGAAGATGCTCGATGACTGCTGACACTCAGGTTCCAGATAATTGCTCACTGCCGCTGTCCCAGGCGCTGTTGCTGCCCAGGATCGCGATCGAAAGCACCATGCCGGTAATTGATGGCGGTGAATTCGCCGTCAAGGCCGTCGTGGGCCAGCGGGTCAACGTGACCAGCAAGGTATTCGCCGACGGCCACGACAAGCTCGCTGTCCTGATCCGCTGGCGGCCGTTGCAGGACGAAAGCTGGCACAGCGTGGTGATGACCGACGTGGGTAACAATGGCTGGGAGGGCGCGTTTACCGTCACCACCCAAGGCCCTCACGAATACTGCATTGAAGCCTGGATCGATACCTTCGCCAGCTTCTGCTATGAGCTGCGCAAGAAGCACGAAGCCGGCGTGCCGGTCAGCCTGGAGTTGCAGGAAGGCCGCAGCCTGGTGCTGCAGGCCGCCGAACGCAGTGACAACGAACTGCGCGACCGCCTGATGTTGCTGCACCACGAACTCTCCGGCCTGCTGGAAACCGAACAGGTCGCGCTGTTCCTGCACGAAGACAGTGCACACCTAATGACCCAGGCTGATCACCGCGCCTATTTGAGCATCAGCACCGTTTACCCGATCGACGTGGAGCGTGAGGCGGCGCAGTTCGCCAGTTGGTACGAACTGTTTCCGCGCTCGATCACCGACGATCCAGCGCGTCACGGCACCTTCAACGATGTGCACGCACGGCTGCCGATGATCCATGACATGGGGTTCGACGTGCTGTACTTCCCGCCGATCCACCCCATCGGCCGCAGCCACCGCAAGGGCAAGAACAACTCGCTGACCGCCGGCCCCGATGATCCGGGCAGCCCGTACGCCATTGGCAGCGAGGAGGGCGGTCACGAGGCCATTCACCCGCAACTGGGCAGTCGCGACGACTTTCGCCGCCTGGTCCAGGCGGCCGCCGACCACGGGCTGGAAATCGCCCTGGACTTTGCCATCCAGTGCTCCCAGGACCACCCGTGGCTCAAGCAGCATCCGGGCTGGTTCAACTGGCGCCCCGACGGGACGATCAAATACGCTGAAAACCCGCCGAAAAAGTACCAGGACATTGTCAACGTCGACTTCTATGCGGCGGATGCGATTCCGGGTCTCTGGACCGAGTTGCGCGACATCGTGGTGGGCTGGGTGGAAGAGGGCGTGAAGACCTTTCGCGTCGACAACCCCCACACCAAGCCGCTGCCGTTCTGGCAATGGCTGATCAGCGATGTGCGCTCAAAGCACCCCGAGGTGATTTTTCTCGCCGAGGCCTTCACCACGCCGGCGATGATGGCGCGGCTGGGCAAGGTCGGTTATTCCCAGAGCTACACCTATTTCACCTGGCGCAATACCAAGGCCGAGTTGAGCGAGTACTTCACCCAGTTGAACCAGACGCCATGGCGCGAGTGCTACCGGCCGAACTTCTTCGTCAACACCCCGGACATCAACCCAGGCTTCCTGCATGAGTCCGGCCGCGCTGGCTTTCTGATCCGCGCCGCGCTGGCGACCATGGGCTCGGGCTTGTGGGGCATGTATTCGGGCTTTGAACTGTGCGAAGCCGCGCCGGTGCCGGGCAAAGAGGAATACCTGGACTCCGAGAAGTACGAGATCCGTGTCCGCGACTTCACCGCCCCCGGCAACATCATCGCCGAGATCGCCCAGCTCAACCGCATCCGCCGACAAAACCCGGCGTTGCAGACACACCTGGGGTTGAAGCTCTACACCGCATGGAACGACAACATCCTGTACTTCGGCAAACGCAGTGAGGAGGGCGACAACTTCATCCTGGTCGCCATCAACCTCGACCCGTTCAATGCCCAGGAAGCGCATTTCGAATTGCCGTTGTGGGAGCTGGGCCTGCCCGATGACGCGCAAACCCAAGGTGAGGACTTGATGAACGGCCATCGCTGGACCTGGTATGGCAAGACCCAGTGGACGCGCCTTGAGCCGCAGATGCCGTTCGGGATCTGGCGCATCACCACCTCCTGAGCCTGGTGAAGATCAACATTTGGGAGGGCGCTTGCCCCCTCCCACATTGACCGAGTTCAGTTTGAAAGAATTTGAGTATTCCAGGAGTTTCCAATGGCGAAGAAACCCAAGGCTGCCAGCTTCATCAAGGACCCGCTCTGGTACAAGGACGCGGTGATCTACCAGGTTCACGTCAAGTCCTTCTTCGACTCCAACAATGACGGCATCGGTGACTTTCCCGGGCTGATCGCCAAGCTCGACTACATTGCCGACCTCGGCGTGAACACCATCTGGCTGCTGCCGTTCTACCCTTCGCCACGGCGCGATGACGGCTACGACATCGCCGAGTACCGTGGCGTGCACAGCGACTACGGCACCCTGGCCGACGCCAGGCGCTTTATCGCCGAGGCCCACAAACGTGGGTTGCGGGTGATCACCGAGCTGGTGATCAACCACACGTCCGACCAGCACCCGTGGTTCCAGCGCGCCCGCAAGGCCAAGCCCGGTTCGGCGGCGCGAGATTTTTATGTGTGGTCCGATGACGACCAGAAATACGACGGCACGCGGATCATCTTCCTCGACACCGAGAAGTCCAACTGGACCTGGGACCCGGTCGCCGGCCAGTACTTCTGGCACCGTTTCTACTCCCACCAGCCGGACCTCAACTTCGACAACCCGCAAGTGATGAAGGCCGTGCTGTCGGTGATGCGTTACTGGCTGGACATGGGCATTGACGGCCTGCGCCTGGACGCCATCCCGTACCTGATCGAGCGCGACGGCACCAATAACGAGAACCTTGCCGAAACCCATGATGTGCTCAAGCAGATCCGCGCCGAAATCGACGCCCATTACCCGGACCGCATGTTGCTGGCCGAAGCCAACCAATGGCCCGAAGACACCCAGCTGTACTTTGGTGACAAAAAGGGCGACGACGGCGACGAATGCCACATGGCTTTCCACTTCCCGCTGATGCCGCGCATGTACATGGCGCTGGCCCAGGAAGACCGCTTTCCGATCACCGATATCTTGCGCCAGACCCCGGAAATCCCCGCCAACTGCCAGTGGGCGATCTTCCTGCGCAATCACGATGAACTGACCCTGGAAATGGTCACCGACAAAGAGCGCGACTACCTGTGGAACTACTACGCCGCTGACCGTCGCGCGCGCATCAACCTGGGCATTCGCCGACGCCTGGCACCGCTGCTGGAACGCGATCGCCGCCGCGTGGAACTGCTCAACAGCCTGCTGCTGTCGATGCCCGGCACGCCGACCCTGTATTACGGCGACGAAATCGGCATGGGCGATAACATCTACCTCGGCGACCGCGACGGTGTGCGCACGCCGATGCAGTGGTCCATCGACCGCAACGGCGGCTTCTCCCGCGCCGACCCGGCCAGCCTGGTGCTGCCGCCGATCATGGACCCGCTGTACGGCTACCAGTCGGTCAACGTCGAAACCCAGACCCAAGACCCGCACTCACTGCTCAACTGGAACCGACGCATGTTGGCGGTGCGCAAGCAATCCAAGGCGTTTGGCCGGGGCAGTCTGAAAATGCTCTCGCCGAGCAATCGCAGAATCCTCGCCTACACCCGTGAATACACCGGGGAAGACGGTCGCACGGAAATCATCCTGTGCGTGGCCAACGTGTCCCGCAGTGCCCAGGCCGCCGAACTGGACCTGTCGGCCTTCGCCGGGATGGTGCCGGTGGAGATGCTCGGCGGCAACGCATTCCCGCCCATCGGCCAGTTGAATTTCCTGCTGACCCTGGCGCCCTATGGCTTCTATTGGTTTGGATTGGCGGCGCAGAACCAGATGCCCAGCTGGCATGTGGAACCGGCTCAAAGCATCCCCGACTTCACTACTCTGGTACTTAAAAAACGCATGGAAGAATTGCTCGAAGACCCTTGCCGCACCACCCTGGAGCAGACTTCCTTGCCGGCCTGGCTGCCCAAGCGGCGCTGGTTCGCGGGCAAGGACACCGCTATCGACAACGTGCACATCGCTTACGGCGTGCGGTTTGGCGACCCTGAGCATCCGGTGTTGCTCAGTGAAATTGACGTTGCCAGCGGCGGCCAGGTCAGTCGCTATCAACTGCCGTTCGGTTTTCTGAGCGAAGACCAGTTCACCAGTGCCTTGCCGCAGCAATTGGCCCTGGCCCGTGTGCGGCGTACGCGGCAGGTAGGATTGGTCACGGATGCCTTCAGCCTGGAGCACTTTATCCGCGCCGTGATCCAGGGCCTGCAGGCCGGTACGGTGCTGAGCTCCAGCGAAGGCGACCTGCGCTTTGAAGCCACGCCCCATCTGGCGCCGTTGCAACTGACCGATGACGCCCAGGTGCGCTATTTGTCGGCCGAGCAGTCCAACAGTTCGGTGGTGGTGGGCGAGTGCCTGGTGCTCAAGCTGATCCGCAAAGTCAGCGCCGGTGTGCACCCGGAGCTGGAAATGAGCGCCTACCTGACCGCCGCCGATTACCCGAACATCTCGCCGCTGCTGGGCTCGATGATTCGCCGCGACGCCGACGGCCAGGACAATCTGCTGATGATTGCCCAGGGTTACCTGAGCAATCAGGGCGACGCCTGGAGCTGGACCCAGAACAACCTGGAACGCGCCATTCGCGACGAACTGGCGCAGGCCATCTCCGAGCAGGACCAGCACTACAACGCCTTGGGCGAATTGGCGGACTTTGCGGGGCTACTCGGCCAGCGCCTGGGGGAAATGCACTTGGTGCTGGGCGCGAAGACCACCAACAAGGACTTCAAGCCAGAGGTCACTACCGCCAAGGACACCCAGGCCTGGGCCAAGGACATCGGCGCGCAGATCGAACGTGCGTTGCAGTTGCTCAAGCTGCATCAAACCCAATTGAACCCTGCGGATCAGGCGTTGGTCAGTGACTTGCTGGCGCAGAAAAAAGCCATCGGCGCCCAGGTCCAGGCGTTGGCGAAAGCCACATTGGGCGGTCTGCGCATTCGGGTCCACGGTGATTTGCATCTGGGCCAGGTGCTGGTGGTGAAGGGCGATGCCTACCTGATCGACTTTGAAGGCGAGCCAGCCAGGCCGCTGCATGAGCGGCGTGGCAAGCACAGCCCGTATAAAGATGTGAGCGGTGTGCTGCGCTCGTTTGATTACGCAGCGGCCATGGCCCTGAATGTGCAAGGGGCGGATCACTCGCCGCAAGCCGATCAGGCCCGCCGGCGTGTGACCGATCGCTACCTGAATGAAGCACGCGAGGCATTTATCCAGGCTTATCAGGCAGCTACGTCTACACTGGCGCATGACTGGCAGGATGCCAAAGGCCAGGACGCCGCGCTGACATTGTTCAGCCTGGAAAAGGCCGCGTACGAAGTGGCTTACGAAGCGGAAAACCGCCCGACCTGGCTACCGGTGCCCCTGCAAGGGCTGCACGGTCTGCTCAGCGGGCTAATACCTCTATCTGACACTGCACGCGGTGGGGAGACGTCATGAATTACACGCATAAAGAACCGCTGCAGCCCAAGTTGACTGCCATGCCGGCGTCCAAGGACGTCGACGCACTGGTGCGCGCCGAGCACCACGACCCGTTCTCGATCCTCGGGCCTCATGAAGACGAGCAGGGCGGGCAATTTATCCGCGCATTCCTGCCCGAAGCCCTGAGCGTCCAGGTGTTGGCGCAAGACAGCGGCGAGCCCATCGGCAGCCTGGACGCGACCCAGGTGCCGGGCCTGTTTGTCGGGCACTTCATCACACGCCAGCCCTACCTGCTGAAAATCCAGTGGGCCGGCGGTGAACAGATCACCGAAGACCCTTACAGTTTCAGCCAATTATTGCTGGGGGAAATGGACCTGTACCTGTTTGCCGAAGGCAACCACCGCGACCTCAGCAGCTGCCTGGGCGCCCAGGTGACCAGCGTCGACGGCGTGCAGGGCGTGCGCTTTGCCGTATGGGCGCCGAATGCGCGGCGGGTGTCGGTGGTGGGCGACTTCAATATCTGGGACGGGCGCCGTCATCCGATGCGCCTGCGCCATCCTTCGGGCGTGTGGGAGTTGTTTATCCCACGTCTGCAACCGGGCGCTGCCTACAAGTACGAGGTCCTCGGCGCCAACGGAATCTTGCCGCTCAAGGCCGACCCCATGGCGCTGGCCACCCAACTGCCGCCGGACACGGCGTCGAAAGTTGCGCCGCCGTTGCAGGTGGACTGGCAAGACCATGAGTGGATGCAGTCGCGCAGCGAGAAGCAGAAACCCACCGCGCCGCTGTCGATCTACGAGCTGCACGTCGGTTCCTGGCAATGCGAGCTGGACGAAGCCGGCGAAGTCGCCCGCCAATATGGCTGGCGTGAACTGGCGGAACGCCTGGTCCCATACGTGCAGCAATTGGGTTTCACCCATATCGAATTGATGCCAATCATGGAGCACCCGTTTGGCGGCTCCTGGGGTTATCAGGCCTTGTCGCAGTTCGCCCCAACTGCGCGCTTTGGTTCGCCGGAAGATTTCGCCTATTTCGTCAACGCCCTGCACCAGGCCGATATCGGCGTGATTCTGGACTGGGTACCGGCGCATTTCCCCACCGATACCCACGGCCTCGCCCAGTTCGACGGCACCGCGCTGTATGAATATGCCAACCCGCTGGAAGGCTTCCACCAGGATTGGGACACGCTGATCTACAACCTGGGCCGCACCGAGGTGCACGGCTTTATGCTGGCCTCGGCCCTGCACTGGCTCAAGCATTTCCATATCGACGGCCTGCGTGTGGATGCGGTGGCGTCGATGCTGTACCGCGACTATTCGCGCAAGGCCGGCGAGTGGGTGCCCAACCGCCACGGCGGCCGCGAGAACCTGGAAGCCATCGACTTCCTGCGTCACCTCAATGACGTGGTGGCCCTGGAAGCCCCCGGCGCCCTGGTGATCGCCGAGGAATCCACCGCCTGGCCCGGCGTAAGCCAGCCCACCCAACAGGGCGGCCTGGGGTTCAACTACAAATGGAACATGGGCTGGATGCACGACTCGCTGCATTACATCCAGCAAGACCCGGTCTACCGCGCCCATCACCACAACGAGCTGAGCTTCGGCCTGGTGTATGCCTGGTCCGAGCGTTTCATCCTGCCGATTTCCCACGATGAAGTGGTACACGGCAAGCATTCGTTGATCGACAAGATGCCCGGCGACCGCTGGCAGAAGTTTGCCAACCTGCGTGCCTACCTGGCGTTCATGTGGATGCATCCCGGCAAGAAACTGTTGTTCATGGGCTGCGAGTTCGGCCAGTGGCGCGAGTGGAACCACGACCAGCAACTGGACTGGTACCTCTTGCAGTACGCAGAGCACAAAGGCGTGCAGAAGCTGGTCGGTGACTTGAACCGTCTGTACCGCGAAGAGCCAGCCCTGCACGAACAGGACGATGCGCCACAAGGCTTCCAATGGCTGATCGGCGATGACGCGATCAACAGCGTCTACGCCTGGCTGCGCTGGAGCAAGGACGGTAAGCCCGTCCTGGTGGTGGCTAACTTCACCCCGGTGCCCCGCGAGGCCTATGCCGTCGGCGTGCCGTTTGCCGGACGCTGGAGCGAAGTGATCAACAGTGATGCGGACATGTATGCCGGTTCCAATTTCGGCAACGGCGGCGAAGTCTTTACTCAGGATGAGCCGCGCCATGGTCAACCGGTGTCACTGTCGCTGAATTTACCGCCGTTGGGCGTGCTGATTCTGAGGCCTGAAGGGGCTTGACCGCTCTGCTGTGCGGGATTCAGTTGTCCGCGGTGCTGGCAGGGTGCCACAATGGCGCCTTTGTCGCGGCAGTCGAATCAGGCGAATTTCATGAATGGCCTTGGGCGTGAGCAGGACCAGGATTGCTTTATAGAGCAGCAGGTGCGGACCGACCGTCTGCACCAGCTGTTCCGGCAGTCATTTGCCGCCATCTTCGGCAGTTACCTGGCGGCGGTCATGCTCTGCTGGCTGTGTTGGGAACGCTTCGATCGCGATGTCATGCTGGTGTGGCTGGCGGTGCTTTCGGTGTCGTCGCTGCTGCGGGTCAAGATGTTCATGGACTGGTTTCGCTGCCCCAACAGTGAGCGCACGCCGGATCGTTGGGAGCGCCGCTACTGGGTTACGTTGATGCTGTCCGCCGGCGTCTGGGGCATCGGTGCGTTAGCGGTGATGCCGCCGGATGACCGGCTGTCCCAGGCACTGGTCATGTTGTTCACCGTGGGCATGTCGGTCAGCGCGGTGTCGTGTTATTCGGCCTATCGCTACATGACGCTGGTGTCCATCGGCCTGGTGTTGCTGCCTTGCACTGTGTGGCTGCTGTTCCAGCCGTCGTCCATGCAGGTGGGGGTCGCCATCGCGGTGCTGGTGTTCGCCACCTTTGTCGCCAGCGCCACGCGTAAATTGTCCGATGCGCTGGAGAAGGCGTTTCGCCTGACCCGGCAAATGGAACGCGCCCACAGCATTTCCGCGCGCGCCGCACAAACCGACGAACTGACCGGGCTGATGAACCGCCGCGCGTTTTTCGAACATGCCCACCTGCTCTACGCGCAGTGCCGACACAACCAGCAGCCGCTGTGCGCGCTGATGATGGACATGGACCACTTCAAGCACATCAATGACACCTACGGCCACCAGGCCGGCGATCAGGTGTTGCGCCAGATTGGCGGCGTGATCAGTGCCTCATTCCGTAAATCTGATGTGTATGGCCGCCTGGGCGGCGAGGAGTTTGCGGTGTTGCTGCCCAATACCTCGCTGGAAGCCGCGCAGGCCATTGCCGAGCAGTTGGTCGAGTCGATTTCCGGGCTGGCGGTCGAGCCGGTCAAGGGGCTTTCGGCAAGCCTGGGCGTGGCCTCGACCCAAGCCCAGGATGAGGACCTGCATGGCCTGATGAACACCGCCGACAAAGCGCTGTACCGGGCCAAGGCGCTGGGCCGCAATCAGGTGGCCGTGGCGCAGTAGGGTGGCGTTCAGTCCTTGAGCATCGCCTTGACCAGCACCCGCGACACCTGCTCGGCCGAGTAAGGCTTGGGCAGGAATTCGAAGCCTTCGTAGCCGCAGTCTGCCAACTCGTCGCTGTAGCCCGAGGTCAACACCACTGGCAGGTCTGCCCGGCGCTGGCGCAGCAATTTGGCCATGACGACGCCCGTGATACCGGGCATGACCACGTCGGAGAAAATCACATCGAAGGCCATTGCATCCTGGCCGGCCAAGGTCAGGGCTTGCTCGGCATCGGTCGCCCAGGTGGTCTGGTAGCCCAGGTCTTGAAGGATCTGGCTGGCAAAGCGCCCGACTTCCAGGTTGTCCTCCACGATCAGCACCCGGCACTCGGTGGTGTCGTGGGGCGCGGCGAGCGTTTCCTGAGGGCTGGGCGGTTGCGATGCCTGGGCTTCGACCTGGGGCAGGTACAGGGTGAATACGCTGCCTTGGCCGGGCGTGCTGGACACATCGATATTGCCCCCCGACTGCTTGGCAAACCCGAAGACCTGGGACAGGCCCAGGCCAGTGCCCTTGCCGACTGCCTTGGTGGTGAAGAACGGTTCGAAAATCCGCTCCACGGCGTCGGCCTCGATACCCGGCCCGGTATCGGCGATGGCGATGGCGATGTAGGGCTGGCGTGATCCCGCGTCGCCACGGATGCGTGGCAGCGCCTGTCGGCCGGCGACCCGCAGGCTCAGCGTGCCCTGGCCGCCCATGGCGTCCCGTGCATTGAGGGCGATGTTGATCAGGGAGGTTTCGAATTGGCTGGCGTCGATACGTGCGAAACAGGCCAAGGGCGGCAACTCGACCTGCACCTGAATGCGTGCGCCGGTGACGCTTTCGAGCATCTCGCCAATGTTCTGGACCCGCTGGCCCACGTCGAAGACTTCCGGGTTGAGCGGTTGGCGGCGGGCAAAGGCGAGCAACTGGCTGGTCAGCTTGCTGGCGCGCTCCACGGTATCCGACACCGCGCCCATGTAGCGCTGGCGCCGCTCTTCCGACAGGCCTGGCTGCCGCAGAAAATCCACCGACGAGCGAATGATCGTCAGCAGGTTGTTGAAGTCATGGGCGACGCCGCCGGTCAATTGGCCGATGGCTTCGAGTTTCTGGGATTGGCGCAGCGCAGCTTCGGCCTGGGCCAGCGCCTGGGTGCGTTCTTCCACCCGTTGTTCCAGGTAGGTGTTCAACTCTGCATACGCTGCCAGGCCTTCACGCACATCGGCATCAGCGCGCACGCGCTCGATATGCGCCCAGGAACGTTCGGTGACTTCGCGCAGCAAGGCCAGGTCGTAGGGTGACCAGGCCCGTGCGGATTTGTCGTGGACGGCCATCAAGGCAGTCAGGCGGCCGTTCTTGATCAGCGGCATGCAGATGGTGGCGGTTACCCCCAGCGCCTGGAAGGCCGCAGATTCTTCCGGCGGCAGCTCGCGCAGGTTGTCGTAGATCACCAGGGGCTCGCCGCCCCGCAGGCAGTTGACGGCCTTCTCGCCGAACCCCGCCAGGCTGTAGCGGCCGATGATGCTCGGCGAGCCGGGCGCGGTCCAATTGTCGCGGATGGTAAAGCCGTCTTCATCGGCGTCCATGTCGGCGTAGGCGCAATTGCTCACTTGCAGGTGTTCGGCGAGCAACTGTGTGGTGTGGGTCAGGATGGCTTGGGCATCAGTCGCATTGACCACCGCATGGCCGATGGCATCCAGCACCGCCAGGCGCCGGGCGAGGAATACGGTGGGCGTGGTTTCGGTCACGGTGTCGAGCAGGCCGACCACGCGGCCCTGGGAGTCGCGGATCGGGCTGTAGCAGAAGGTGAAATACGCCTGTTCGCGCGCCTGGCCGCGTTCGATCACCAACGGGAAATTTTCAATATAAGTCGCGTGCCCCTGGAACGCCGCGTCGGCGATGGGGCTGATGTCGGACCACGCCTCGCGCCAGATGTCACTGAACGGGCGGCCCAAGGCATAGGGCTTATTGCCCAGGATCGGAACAAACGCGTCGTTGTAGATCGTGATGAGATGCGGGCCCCAGACAATGGCCTGGGGAAAGCTCGACGCGAAACACAGCGCAACGGTGGTTTTCAAAACGTCCGGCCATTGCTCCAAGGGACCGAGCGGCGTGTTGGCCCAATCATGCTGACGTACCCGTTCAGCCATGTCGCTGCTGCTTTGCAGCCAATTCATCATTGGGGAAACACCTTGTAATCCAGAGTCTTCAGCGCGCCTTTCAGTGTGTGGCGCAAAGCTTCAGACCCGCTTGGACGCTGCCAGTTCAGCATAATTATCCAATAGATGGCAATTTGATGCTCTATTCATTTGAGTAGAGTTGAGCCGCTGGGGTTGGGCAATTGCCCACCCCTTATTGCGTGCCGAACAAACCGGTCCAGTAGATGCCCGCATCACTCTTCGGGTCCATGGCGTAGGCCGCGCCCAGTTCGCGAAATTGCGGGTTCATCAGGTTGGCACAATGGCCGGGGCTGGCGAGCCAGCCGTCGACCACCTTGCGCGGGGTATCGAGGCCGGCGGCGATGTTTTCGCCGATGTTCTTCGCGATGTACCCGGCCAGTTCGGCGCGATCGCCCGGCGTGCGGCCGTCGTGGTCCAGATGGTCGAAGAAATTGCCGTTGGCCATGTTACGTGTGTGGCTGTTGGCGGCGCTGGCGAGGGTGTCATTCCACGACAGCGGGGTGGTCGCGGTAAACGCCTGGGTGCCGCATTGGCGCGGCTGAGTGCGGGCGGCGTTGATCAGGTCGAGCAGTTTGCGGCCTTCGGTCTGCCAATCCCCCAGGCCGCTGGACAGCAATGGGCGGGCCAGCACGATGCGCCAGTCCTGGCCGCTGTTGCTCACGCCGATGTCGATAAATTGCGGGTCCAGGACCACCCGGCAGAAACTCTCGCGCACCGCCTTCATGGCAGCCTGGGCATCCTTGGGACCGGACAGGCTGATGGCCTGCACATTCACCATCGGGTACGCGGCCCGGGCCAGGGCCTGCTGCAGGTCGCCGACGTTAGTGGCCGGCAGCACCAGCCGGGTGTCGCTGGCCAGCGGTGGCAGTTCCTGGGAACCCTGGTCGCCGCAGCGCTGGACCTGGCTGCGGTACTCGTTGATCTGTTGCACCAGCTGACTTTCTTCATTCGCCATCGCGCTGGCGCAGAACACCGAACTGGCGGCCAGCGTCGTAAGACCCATCATCAATGACAGAACGCGCATGGACGTTACCCTTGAGCTTGAAAGCGCCCATGATGCGCGATGTAACCCGGTCTGGCGCAACGCCTTTTTTGTTTTTTTGCCTCAACGGAGGTTATGAAGGCCATTCACGGCGCGGTTGCGGCCCCATGCCATCACGGCGGCAAGAAGGATCAGACCGGACGCTGCGCCGAAGGTAGCGTGCAGGCCATTTGCCACGGACTGCGCGGTGGCGTGGGTCACATCCGGGGTTGCCCACGCGAACACCGCGCCGAGTGCCGAAGCACCGACAATCAGGCCGAGGTTGCGCGACAGGTTCAACAGGCCCGAGACAGTACCGCGCCGCGTCGCCTCGACATCGCGCATCACCGCGGTGGTGTTCGCCGCCTGGAACAGGCTGTAGCCCGCAGTCAACACAATCAGCGCGCCCAGGTAGCTGAGCAACCCTGAAGCCACCGTCAGCCACAGCGCGCCGCACAGCAGAATGCCGAGCCCGCCGCGGGTCATGCGTTGGCTGCCCAGGCGGTCGGTCAGGCGTCCCGCCGGTATGCCGGTGACAGCCGCGACGCATGGCCCGACGGCCATGGTCAGGCCCATCCAGGCGGGGTCAAGCCCCAAGCCACGAGACAGGTAAAACGGCCCGACGACGAAAGTGGCCATGATGACCGCCGCCACCAGCGCACTCATCGCCAGGCCTGTGCGCAATGGCGGATCCTTTAATAGCGCCCAGAACCGGTGGCCGCTGGAGGCTGGCGCAGGGTGTCGATCCACCGGCAGAAAGCGCCAGGCAAGGGCAGCCGCCAGCAGTCCGAGCGGTGCGCCCACCAGAAACAATGCCCGCCAGCCCGACAGGCTTAGCAGCACTCCGCCGACGCTGGGGCCCATGGCGGTGCCCACGGCCGACATCGTGCCGAGCAAACCCATCACCCGGCCGGTGCGTTCCTTGGTCACGGTATCGCCGACCATGCCCAGGGCCATGGCCATCATGACCGCCGCGCCAAGCCCTTGCAGGATGCGTGCAGCAATCAGCATGTCGAGCGTGGCCGCCGCGCCGCACAGCCCGCAGGCCAGACTGAACAGCAGCAAGCCGCCGAGCAGCAGCCGACGCCGTCCCAGGCGATCACCCAGGCGGCCGGCGCTGACAATCACCGCCGTGATCGCCAGCAGATACGCCAGCACCACCCACTGCACGGCGTGAAACGACGCGTCGAACGCCTGCGCCAGGCTGGGCAGGCCGACATTGGCGATGCTGGTGCCCAGTGACGCCAGCAGCATGGACAGCGACAGGCTGATGAGGCTGCCGCGTGGGGAAGGGGACATGGGCAATTCCTTGAGTGAAAGCAACTGTCACAACTCTACGGCGTCGCCTAATATGGCGGAAGACGCAGGTTATGCAGCAAATACCTGCACTCAACGCCTGATGAGGAGCGCTGATGCCTGATCTGAATCTGCTGGTCACCCTGGATGTGCTGCTCGCCGAAGGCAGCGTTGCCGGCGCGGCCAAGCGCCTGGGGTTGAGCCCTTCGGCCATGAGTCGCGCCTTGGCACGCCTGCGTGAAACCACTGGCGACCCGCTGCTGGTGCGCGCCGGTCGCGGCCTGGTGCCCACGCCCCGTGCTGTGGCGTTGCGCGAACAGGTCAGCCGCCTGGTGCAGGACGCCCAGACGGTGCTGCGTCCCGCGCAGGCTGTGGACATGGCCGTGGTGGCGCGCACGTTCACCTTGCGCACCAGCGAAGAATTCGTCGAAAGCTTTGGTCCGGCGCTCCTGGCGCGTATCGCCCGAGAGGCCCCCGGCGTGCGCCTGCGTTTCGTCAACAAGACCGACAAAGACAGCACGCTGCTGCGCGACGGTAGCGTCGATCTGGAAACCGGCGTGGTCGATCCCACCGCCAGCCCCGAGGTGCTGACCCAGGCGCTGTTCCGCGACCGCCTGGTTGGCGTGGTGCGCAGCGGTCACCCCTTGAGCCAGGGCGACATCAGCGCTGCGCGGTTTGCCGAGGGCGAGCACGTCTACGTCTCGCGGCGTGGGCAGGCGCGTGGGCAGATCGACGATGCGCTTGAAAGCCTGGGCTTTACGCGGCAGATCACCAGCATCGTCGCCGGGTTCTCCACCGCCATTGCCCTGGCGCGCGACACTGACCTGATCGCCAGCGTGCCGCAGCGCTACGTCGCCAACCGTCGCGACGTGTTCTGTTTTGCCCTGCCGCTGAGGTTGCCGACCTTTACCGTGGCGATGCTCTGGCACCCACGGCTGGACGCCGACCTGGCCCACCGCTGGCTGCGCGGGTGTCTACGCGAGGTGTGCGGGCAATAAACCGTGCGCAACAGGTACAATCGCCGCTGCCTAGACGCGAAACCCCAGGAATTTGCATGTTCAGCCTTACCCGTTACACCTCGCCATGCCCCGAGCCCATCAATGGCCAGATCCTGCAGATGGTGGTGGACAACCTCACCGATATCAGCAGCATTGCGCTGCCGCCGAGCAACCTGCTGTACAACATCTACCAGTACGCGATTGGCTTTGAGGTGCACCTGTACCTGGAGGCGCTGAATGGCGAGAAGGGCATTGCCGTCGAACTGATCGTCGCCACCGATGCCCAGGACGCGCAGAAGGTCATCGGCTTTTTACTGTGCCTGCCGGTGAAGGATGATCCCGACGCCTGTGGTGTTGCCTTTATGGCGGTGCAAGCCGGCATGCGCCGCCAGGGTGTGGCGCGGGGCATGATGCAGGACGTGCTGACACGCTATCCCCATGCGGAGCTGGGGTGTGCGGTGGAAAAGGTGCCGGTGTTCGAGGCCCTGGGCTTGCAGGTACGCGGCGCACGCGGCACCCAGGTGCTGATGAACACGCGGGACTACGGCACCGATGGCTTGATGGGCGTGCTGGATGTGGCCGCGATCTACAACTCCCTGGAAGTGCGGCAGATCCACACGTATTTGCTGCAAAAACACGGCAAGCGCGCGATGGTCGACGCGGAGAAGCAGCGGGATCGGCATCTGGATCAATTGACGCGCAAAGCCCGGTTGTTCGTGCAAGCGCGTGACTGAAACACCCATCAGCCCCCGGCGATCAGAAGCGATCCAGTCGATACAGCCCAGGCGCCGGTAAACCTGTTTGCTCGGGCGTTTGCGACACCCGTTGACCGACCATCTGTGCTGTCACCGCCGCCTGGGTCAAACCCAGATGCTGGTGCCCGAACGCGAGCAGCACTTTGCCGTCGCACACCCGGTCAATGATCGGCAGTGAATCCGGCAGTGACGGTCGAAACCCCATCCATGGCGTGGCGTCCTGTGCATTCAGCTCATCGCGGAACAACCCCTTGCTCAACCGATGCAGTTGCCAGGCGCGTTGCATGTTGGCCGGGCGTTCGAGCCCGGCGAATTCCACGGTGCCGGCCAGGCGCAGGCCGCCTGCCATGGGCGTCATGATGAATTTGCGTTCCAGCGAGGTCACGGCGAACGGCAGGCGTTGCTGCTCGTGAGGCAGCATCAGGTGATAACCACGCTCGGTGTCCAATGGGACTTTTTTACCGGTCAGCGCGGTGGTGAGCGTGGCTGAATGGGCACCGCAGGCAATCAGGACCTGGTCCGCGCAGAAGGCGCCTTGATCGGTGACCAGCTCGACGCCATCGTCGACAACCCGCGCATCCAGCACCTGGCGCTTGAGGAACTGCACCCCGCTGGCCCTGGCGGCATCCACCAATTCACAAAGAACCTCGTACGGGTCGAGAAAGTGCCCGGTACCCGGAAAAAACAACCCGCCCTGGACCTGCTCGCTCAATTGCGGGGCAGCCTTGCGGATGGCCTCCGCCGACCAGAACGCCACCGGCACGTTTTGCTGCTCCATGCGCCGGTGCAGGCGATCGAGCGCCTCACGCGATTGCGCCCGCTCATACACCAGCAGCGAGCCATCCTCGCGCAACAGCCCAGGCCGATCGATGCTGGCCAGCAAACGCTGCCAGGCGCCGAGGCTGCGCTCATTCAACGCACGAATGCCGGCCACGGTTCTCTGATAACGGGCGGGTCGCAGGTTCAGCAACAGCCGGACAAACCAGGGCAGGGCGCGAGGCAGGTATTTCCAGTCCAGGCGCAGCGGCCCCATGGGATCCATCAGCATCGCAGGCAAGCGCTTGAGGATCGACACATCGGCGATGGGGAACACCTGTTCGGTCGCCAGGTGCCCGGCGTTGCCATAAGACGCACCCATGCCAGGTTTCTGGCCGTCGAGCACCACCACGCGCCGCCCTTGGCGCGCCAGTTGCAGGGCACAGGTGACGCCAATAATGCCGGCGCCGACCACCACGAAATCTTCAGCCATGGCTTATGCCTCTCTCTGGCCATCGAGTAGGCCGCCGTGAACAGCCCTGCGGCGCGCAAACATCAGGCGACGTTCTGTTCTGCCGACCAATTGGCGTACCACTGGCGGAACAGCGCGTACTGATTTTCCGCGTAGCGGCGCTGGGCGTCACTGAGCACGTCGGTTTCGTTGAAGTGCAGGGCGTAGCCCTTGTCGCCGTTGAGCACCATCAGGTGCTTGTAATACAGCACCAGGTCGCAGCCTTCATCGAAGGATGACAGCACCGCCAACGCGGCCTCCAGTTCACGGGCCAGGCGCCGCGCCTTGGCATCGCCCTTGGCCGCCTGTGTGCTCAGGGCCACCAGCTGCAGCACTTCCCGTGGCAAGGCATTGCCGATACCGGTGATGGCGCCCGTGGCGTTGCAGTTGACGAAACCGTGCACCACCTGGGTGTCGACGCCGACCATCAACGTCACGCTGTCGTCCTGGGACGTGATGTGTTCGGCGGCGTAGCGCAGGTCGGCGCCGCCGCCGAATTCCTTGAAGCCGATCAGGTTCGGGTGCTCGCGACGCAGTTCAAAAAACAGCTCGGCGCGGGTGGCGAAGCCGTAGTACGGGCTGTTGTAGATCACTGCCGGCAGGTCCGGCGCGGCCTTGAGAATCGCCGAGAAGTGAGCCTTTTGCGCAGTGGCAGACGCGCCACGGGACAGTACGCGGGGAATCACCATCAAGCCATGGGCGCCGACCTTGGCCGCATGGGCGGCATGGGCCACCGCTTCACGGCTGTTCACCGCGCCAGTGCCGACAATGGTCGGCACGCCGGCCGCCACCAGGCGCGCCACGCCTTCCTGGCGTTCGGCCTCGCTGAGCAGCGGCCAGTCGCCCATGGAACCGCAATACACCACCGCGCTCATGCCGGCCCCGATCAACTCGCGGCCTTTGGCGACCAGTGCGTCGAAGTCCGGCGTGCGCGCGGCCGTGCACGGGGTCATCAGCGCCGGGATGCAACCGGTGAAAATGTTGTCGCTCATGGTGCTCACTCCGTTCAGTCAAATAGAGGGGGCTCCGATGCCCCAGGCGAAAGGGTCCTGCTCGTCGATCAGCAACGTGCTGTCGGCGGTCATGTAGGCGCGGCCGGTGATGAAAGGGATGACACGTTCGCCGTCCCATTCATAACGGCCTTCGAATTGGCTGCCGGTGATGCTGGCCTGTACCCAGGTTGCCCCGGCGGCGAGCTTGCCGTCGGCGGCCAGGCACGCCAGTTTGGCGCTGGTGCCGGTGCCGCACGGGGAGCGGTCGTAGGCCTTGCCGGGGCACATCACGAAGTTGCGGCTGTCGGCGTGGGCGTCGTCGGCAAACAGTTCGATATGCTCGATCAGTGCGCCGTCTGCACCGCCGATGCCCTGGTCCTCCAAGGCCTTGAGCATTGCCCAGGTGTAATCGGTGAGCGCGTCGACATTGTGCATCTCCAGCGCCATGCCGTGCTCGGATACCAGGAAGAACCAGTTGCCGCCCCAGGCGATATCGCCGTGCACCACGCCATGCCCTGGCACCGCCACTGCCACGTGCTGGCGATAGCGATAGGCGGGCACGTTGCGCAGGGTCACGGCGCCGTCGTCGTGCAAGGTGGCGGTTACCGGGCCCACCGGCGTGTCGATGCGGTGCACCCCCGGCTGGATACGCCCCAGGTGGTGCAAGGACGCGACCAGCCCGAGCGTGCCGTGGCCACACATGCCCAGGTAACCGGCGTTGTTGAAGAAGATCACCCCGCAGGTAGCCCCCGGCGTGACGGGTTCGCAGTACAGCGCGCCGACAAGCACATCGTTGCCACGGGGTTCCAGCAGGCAAGCGCGGCGCCATGGGTCGTGTTCGCTGCGCAGGTTGTGCAACTGGTCGGCAATGCTCGCACCCTTGAGCGCGGGGAAACCGGCCATCACCAGGCGCGTCGGTTCGCCGCCGGTGTGGGAGTCGATCACATGCAGTCGCTTCATAGCGTTGCCTTCTGGTGGGTGATTGGATCGGCAGGCAGTGGCGTTATCGTGAACGCGCAGGCGACGCGGCGATTGATGTTTTTTGCCGACATCGATGACGAATTCAGCACAGTTTTCCTCCCTCGACAGCACTCGGGGCATCGGGCAATCTGCTATGCGTCGAGGGATCAGCAGGGGAAATACCGTCATGATGCACAACGCGTTTGCGACCCTTTGCCAAGGCGGCGGTGCGAATCGCCCCCATGACATCGAGCAGTTGGTGGCCGGCGTAGCGCAGTTGCTGCCGATGCTGGATGTGATCCCCAATGCGGCCCTCTTCATCAAGGACCTGGACGCCCGTTACGTGCTTGCCAACCGCACGTTGGTGCAGCGCTGCGGCCTCAAGCATCTGCAACCGTTGCTGGGCAAGACCAGCGCCGAAGTCTTCCCGGCACCATTGGGGCCGGGCTACACCGAGCAGGATCGGCGTGTGCTGGAGCAGGGGTTTGTGCTTGAGGACCAACTCGAACTGCACCTCTACGGCAGCCGCGAACCCGGTTGGTGCCTGACCCACAAATGGCCGTTGTACAACCATGAAGACCGCATCATCGGCCTGGCCGGCATCTCAGTGGACCTGCAATCGGCCAGCCAGACCCACCCGGCCTACCAGCGCCTGGCCGCTGTGGACGAGCACATCCGCACGCACTTCAACCGCCGCGTCAGCCTCAGCGAACTGACACGCATCGCGGGAATCTCCGTGGCGCAGCTGGAGCGCTACTGCAAGCGCGTGTTCCACCTCACACCCCGGCAGATGATCCAAAAGGTGCGGCTGGAACACGCCCATCGCCTCTTGCACGGCAACCTGCCGATCACCGAAGTGGCCTTGCAGTGTGGTTACACCGATCACAGTGCGTTTACCCGGCAGTTCAAGGCTTCGACCGGGTTTACGCCACGCCAGTATCGTCAAGCCACGGAGGGAATGGCGTAACGACGGCCATTGCAATGCAACGAATGGGCTCCGTCCCCCTCATATGTCTACAAGTAACGTTTTACGACGACAGGTACCGAGCTTATGACCGCGGCTGAAAACAACCATGTGAACTGGCTGGTAGAACAATCGATGCTGCATGCCGCCCGCCAGCGCGCCAAGCTCTATTCCGGGCAAGGCCGGTTGTGGCAACAGCCCTTTGCACAGACACGACCGCGCGATGCCACGGCCCTTTCGTCGGTGTGGTTCACCGCGTACCCCGCGTCGATCGTGACCCGCGAGGGCGGTACGGTGCTGGAAGCGCTGGGGGATGAAACCCTGTGGCATACCTTGTCGAAGATCGGCATCCAGGGCATTCACAACGGCCCGCTGAAAAAGTCCGGCGGCCTTAGCGACACGCGGCACACGCCGACCATCGATGGCAACTTCGACCGCATCAGCTTCGAGATCGACCCGCAGCTGGGCACCGAGGCGCAGTTGCAGGCGTTGACGCGCATGGCAGCGGCGCACAACGCAGTGATCATTGACGATGTGATCCCGTCCCACACCGGCAAGGGTGCGGATTTCCGCCTGGCCGAGATGGCCTACGAGGATTACCCCGGCCTCTATCACATGGTGGAAATCCGTGAGGAAGACTGGCCGTTGCTGCCCGACGTGGCCGAGGGCCGTGATGCCCAGAACCTCAGCCCCTTGCAGGTGGACGCCCTGCGCGACAAGCATTACATCGTCGGTCAGTTGCAGCGGGTGATCTTCTTTGAACCTGGCGTCAAGGAAACCGACTGGAGCACCACCGCCGAAGTCATCGGCGTGGATGGCAAGCCGCGCCGTTGGGTGTACTTGCACTACTTCAAGGAAGGCCAGCCGTCGCTCAACTGGCTGGACCCGACCTTCGCCGCTCAGCAAATGATCATTGGCGACGCCCTGCACGCCATCGACGTGATGGGCGCCAAGATCCTGCGCCTGGACGCCAACGGCTTCCTCGGTGTGGAGCGCAAGCTCGATGGTACTGCCTGGTCCGAAAGCCATCCGCTGTCAATCACCGGCAACCAACTGCTCGGCGGGGCGATTCGCAAGGCGGGCGGGTTCAGCTTTCAGGAACTGAACCTCACCGTCGACGATATTGCTTCCATGTCCCACGGCGGCGCCGACCTCTCCTATGACTTCATCACCCGGCCTGCGTACCAGCATGCGCTGCTGATGGGCGATGCCGAGTTTCTGCGCCTGATGCTGCGCGAGATGCACCGCCAGGGCATCGACCCCGGCTCGCTGATCCATGCCTTGCAAAATCACGACGAGTTGACGCTGGAACTGGTGCACTTCTGGACCCTGCATGCCCACGACAGCTTCCTCTACCAGGGCCAGACCTTTCCCGGCAATATCCTGCGCGAGCACATCCGTGAACAGATGTACGAGCGCCTGACGGGCGAGCATGCGCCGTATAACCTCAAGTTCGTCACCAATGGCGTGTCCTGCACCACGGCCAGCATCATCACGGCGGCGCTGGGTATCCGTGACCTGGAGGCGATCACGCCGGCGGATATCCAACAGATCCGCCAGATCCATTTGCTGCTGGTGATGTACAACGCCATGCAGCCTGGAGTATTTGCCTTGTCCGGCTGGGACCTGGTGGGGGCGCTGCCGTTGGCGGCTGACGACGTTGCGCACTTGATGCAGGACGGCGACACCCGCTGGATTCATCGCGGGGCTTACGATCTGGTGGACCTGAACCCCGATGCCGAACTCTCCGCCGGCCAGATGCCACGCTCGAAAAGCCTGTATGGCAGCCTGAACAGCCAACTGCTGGACCCCGACTCATTTGCCTCGCAACTGCAAAAAATCCTGGCCGTGCGCCGCGCCTACGACATCGCCGCCAGCCGCCAGATCCTGGTGCCGGGCGTGGAAAACCCCGCGCTGCTGATCATGGTTCACGACTTGCCGGCCGGGAAGGGCACGCAAATCACTGCGCTGAACTTCGGCCCTACGCCGATCACGGAAACCCTGCACCTGCCGGATATCGCCGCGGGGATGGTGGTGGACATCATCAATGAACGGGTTGAGGGCGACCTGACGGCGGAGGGTGAATTCACCATTACCCTGGATGCCTATGAAGGGTTGGCACTGCGGGTCGTGAGCAGCTCACCGATATAACGGTGGCCAGATCAAAAGCCACAGCGCGCTACAGACCCAGTTCAGACAACCCCGGATGGTCATCCGGGCGTCGGCCCTGCGGCCAGTGGAACAGGCGTTCGCTTTGCTGGATCGGCTTGTCGTTGATGCAGGCAAAACGGTTGGCCATCAGGCCGTTTTCGTCGAATTCCCAATTCTCGTTGCCGTATGAACGGTACCAGTTGCCTGAGTCGTCATGCCATTCGTAGGCGTAGCGTACGGCGATGCGGTTGTCGGTGAAGGCCCACAGTTCCTTGATCAGGCGGTAATCCAGTTCCCTGGCCCATTTGCGGGTGAGAAAGTCCTTGGCCTGTTCACGGTTATGGACGAATTCGGCGCGATTACGCCACTGGGTGTCCAGGGTGTAGGCCAGGGACACCCGTTGTGGGTCGCGGGAGTTCCAGCCGTCTTCGGCCAGGCGGACTTTTTCGATGGCCGATTCGCGGGTAAATGGCGGCAGCGGCGGGCGTGTTTCTGGGGGGGATGACATTTCAGCGCTCCTGTTTCAGACAAAGTTGCTCGGCCAGTGCATTCAAAGCGCCAATAATGTTCGCGCCATGCCTTGCGCATTATCCGCAGCGGTTGAATCGCCCATGACCAGGGCAACGGTAATGGCGCCATCGATCAGGATCAGCAGCTGCGCGGCCTGCCGTTCGGGGTCGGGGGTGCCATGGGCTTGGCACAGTTCAAGTGCGTACTCGAACAGTTTCTGTTTATGCGCTTTGGCCAGCTGGCGCACGGGGTTGTGCGGGTCGCCGGTTTCGCCGCTGGTGTTAATGAAGGCGCAGCCGCGAAAATCCGCCGAGCCAAACCAGGTTCTGAGTGCGTCGAACAGCGCGAGCAGGCGTTCGCCGCTGCCGTCGATGCCTTCCACTTCGCCCCGCAGCCAGCGCATCCAGCGCTCGTCGCGGCGTTGCAGCGCAGCGATGACCAACTCGTCTTTATTGGCGAAGTAGCGGTAAATGCTCTTGCGCGAGACACCGGCGGTTTTCACCAGCAAGTCCATGCCGGTGGCGGCGATGCCGTGGCGATAGATCAGTTTCTCGGTGACGTCGAGGATAATGTCGCGGGTTTCATTGCCAGTCATGTCGTTCATGCGAGAGACAGTAGAACGATCGTTCTTCATGGTCAATTAACTTTTTCCATGCCAGGCAACGAGACCTGAGCAACCCCATGGTGTAAGCTCGGGGCCTCTTCGGATTCGACCCATTGCGAGCCCTATGCCGTCGTTCTTCAAACGCTCCCTGTTGCCCAAGCTGCGTGGTTTCCCCCTCACTCCCGACGCGCTCGACGTGTTGTCCGGTGCCGATGCGTATCGCCGCTGCCTGCTGGAAAAAATCTCCCAGGCCACTCGGCGTATCTACATCGTGGCGCTGTACCTGCAACAGGACGAAGCGGGGCAGGAGATCTACGATGCCCTGCACGCCGCCAAGGTTGCACGGCCGGAATTGGACATCGTGGTGGTGGTCGACTGGCTGCGTGCCCAGCGCGGGTTGATCGGCGCGGGCAAACAGCCGGGCAACAGCGCCTGGTACCAGGCCATGACACACCGCCATGCCAGTGAAGTGCCGGTGTACGGCGTACCGGTGCAAACCCGTGAGCTGTTTGGCGTGCTGCACCTCAAGGGTTTTGTGATCGATGACAGCGTGCTGTACAGCGGTGCCAGCCTGAACAACGTGTACCTGCACAAGTTCGACAAGTACCGGTTTGACCGTTACCACCTGATTCACAGCAAACCCCTGGCCGATTCGATGCAGCACCTGGTGGAACACGGCCTGGTCGCCTCCAAGGCGGTGCACCGCCTCGACCTGCCGAACCCGCCCACCACCCGCAGCCTGCGCAACGATATCGGCGACCTGCGCAGCCGCCTCAAACACGCGGTGTACGACACCACGGCCGGGCAGTTGCCCAATGGCCACCTGTCGGTCAGCCCGTTGCTCGGCGTTGGCAAGAACAACCCGCTGAGTCGGGTGATTCTGGAGCTGATCGCCAGCGCCCAGCAGCAACTGACCATCTGCACGCCGTATTTCAACCTGCCGCTGCCGGTGACCCGCGAGATCAACCGTGCCCTGGCGCGTGGCGTGAAGATCGACATCATCGTCGGCGACAAGACCGCCAACGACTTCTATATCCCGCCCAGCGAACCGTTCAAGGTCATCGCGGCGCTGCCTTATCTGTATGAAATCAGCCTGCGCCGCTTTGCCAAGCGCCATCAGCCGATGATCGACAGCGGGCAACTGAACCTGCATCTGTGGCGCGACGGCGACAACACCTACCACCTCAAGGGCATGTGGGTCGACGAACGCTATACCTTGCTCACCGGCAACAACCTCAACCCTAGGGCGTTCCGGCTCGACCTGGAAAACGCCTTGTTGATCGACGACCCCAGGGCCGAGTGGCTGGAGCCGCGTCGTACCGAGCTGGCACAGATTTTCCAGCACACCACGCGGATCGAGCGTTACCAGCAATTGCAAACCCTGGTGGACTACCCGGAAGCCGTCGGCAAGTTCCTGCGCCGGGTCAGCCGGGTGCGGATCGAGCGGTTGCTGTACCGGATCCTGTAATCCGGCGCAACGGAATACGTGGGGCGGCCGGACTCGGCTTACAGTCAGCATGCTTCAACGGTTCTTAGATAGCCTCTCCAGACAACGTGCAGAGAGGCTTTCACATGTTGACGTCACTATCGAACATCGGCTCGCCCGTTCCACAGGCCCCCATCGTCGCCGAACACAGCACCAGCCCCGCGATTCAGGCGCCGCGCCAACGGGCCGGCCTGGAACATACGCCGCGCCTGACGGCTGAGCGGGTGGAACGCGAGGCGCTGGCCGAGCGCCTTGAAGCAGGGCTTGGCGACCTCCTCGACGGCGAAATCACCGACTGGTCTTCAGAGGCCTGTGATCTCCCCCCCACATCGGCGCTGCCCGCGCTCAGCCAAGCCGCGATGGCGCGTCTGCAGGCACTTGTGTCTCGCCCGGAAATGCTCAGCCTGTTGCAACGTGAACGATTCGACTGGGACGGCAAGCCCTTCCGTGTGTCTGAAGGCCGTCTTGAACGCTTGACCCCGGTGGGCGGCTGGGTGGACTTGACCCGTTACGTCAACGCAGTGGAAACGTTGCGCGATGAACTGGCGGCATTGACCCCGCTGACCGAACCACTGGGCAATGCGGTGTACTCGACGCCACGCTTTGATGTGCGCCAGCTCCTGGAACTCAAGGGCCTTGGGTCGCCACGCACCGTGGCCGAGACACGCAATGTCATCCGCTGGTTACGGCTGTCGTTGCCGCCGGCGCCCCCGGTGGGCGACTACACCGGTCCGTTTGCGCCCGACACGTTGAGCGCCGCCGACAAGGCCACATTGACCAAGGTCGCGCGAATCAATCTGGGCGGCGTCAAACCTGGCCATATCGCCGGGTATTCGATCTATCAGCCGGCGAACATGGGCCGCACGTTCAGCGAGGTGCGTCGCGATATCGAGTGCCACCTGCAGCAACAAAACAAGCTGACACCGGCCCTGGCAGCGCGGTTGGCCTCGGTATACCTGGCGCAAGCAGCCCCGGAAATGCTGGTCATGGAGGTGCCGGACGCGGTGCGCATCGGCACTCCGGCCTGGATGGAATTACGCCTCGGCTGCGCGCTCGCCGATCATGCCGCACCGGGCACGTCACGGATGATGAGTGAGCACCAGGTCCGCGAGCTGACCCTCCTGGCGCCCACCTCAGAGGCACAAGCCCAGTTGATGCAACTCAATGCACTGAAAATCCTCGCCGACTGGGGCGTGTTGAACGGTGCCGTCAGGCTGCGCAGTGACGGCGAGTATTCTCAACACGACATCGAGGACGCTTCGCGGGCGTTGTTCAAGCAGCAGAAAGAGACGGTCGAGGCCTTCGCCTGCGCCAGCGCGGAGCTGCCGACCCGCAAAGCGCTGGCCATCAGGGAGTTGCTGCGGGCATTTCCGGACAGCACGGCGGCTGAGCTTGAGGGCATGTGCCTGGAATTGGCGAGCGCTGCGGATCGCCGTAACGCAGCGGTTACGGAGCCGCGCCGCCGTTCGCTGGTGGAAACCTACATGACCGGCGACCTCACACCGGGAAAATGGGTGCATAGCGAAGATCTGCTTGCACCTTCGGCGCCGGCGAAAACGCCCTATCAGTCAGGTCGTGCGCCGCAGATTGCGCAGGGCGACCAGGAAGCACTGGACCGACGTATTCGTCATCTGCCCGAGCTGGATGCGCTGCTTGAAAGCGCTGTCGGCAATCACCTCCAACAGCTCCAGGGCGCCTATGCAGTGAAGCTCAAGTTGATGCTTGCCCAGTTGCCGCTGGCCGAGCGCACGATGATCGAGCTGGGCAAGGTCCAATTGTTCACCCTGCGCGGCGAGACCGACGTCATTCAGGTCGAGGAGACCCAGGCCCAGAGAGATTCACAGCGCGGTCGCCAGGCAACCCTGATGCGCGTGGAGCATGATCAGGCGGTGGTCTATTACGAGGTCTTTGCCAGCGGCAAGCTGATCAAACGCACGGACCTGCCCGACGCCCTTGAGCTTGGCGGAGTGACCGGCAAGAAACCTATCGGCACGCGCCGTGGTTCTTCGAGTGTGCTGGTAACACGTGGCACCCAGATGCCTTTCGACTTTGCTGCCTACACGACCGGCTCAGCGCCAAGGCCAGGGGTAATGACGTCATCGGTTATCGTCGAACCGCTGGGAGGGGCAATTGCATCACGCGAGTTGCCGGCCAACCACACACTGCAAAGCTATGTTCCCAACACCTATGGCTCGCGAAAGATCGCTGAAATTGCCAACAGGATCGCCCGTGACAACTTCTATGAGCCCGCCGAAGCCCTGATGCAACGTGCGCGCGAGCCGTTGCCACTGGAAAAACGTCGCGAAGCCCGAGCCGGCGAGCATGAATTTCTGTTGGGATTCGTGCCGTTTCTGGGGGCATATCAGGCGTTCAAACGCGGCGATATCGCCCAGGGCCTGGGCAATCTGGCCCTGGATATGGTCGGTGTGGTCATCGGCGCCGGGGGGCAGGCGCGTGGGCTGCTGCGGTCGGCCAAGGCCTTGCTGCCCAACCCGGTGCAGCGCCTCGTCGCACGGTTCAGACCGCCCGCCGCTGCGCTGGCCGCCGCCAAGCCGGTGGCCACGTTCGGCGAGCGTGCGTTCGATTTCATCAAGCATTCCGGGTTGTTTGCCAATGCGGTGTTAAACCCGTTGGACGGTTACCCGCAACTGATCCGGGCCGCAACCAAGGGGCTGCTGAAGCTGCCGATGTTGCTGGCCGGGGGTGGGGTGAAATGGGGCAAGGCGGCGCCGCATCTGATCACGGCGGAAGAAAAACTGCGCAGCTACCTGATGGTTTCAGTGGGGCAGGAGAGCTGCGCCCAAGCGCCCAATGCGGTGACATCCCGCGCCGGAACGCAGGACGTCGAGTCAGGTGTTGATCAGTTCAGCCCCAGCTTACCGCGCAGGGTCGAGAGGTCTTCAGCCAGGGTGTTGACCGGACCCACGAGCGCCTTGCGGTCGTTTTCCTTCACTTTGTCGTAGGTCTCGAAGCCGCCGCCCTGGGTCTTGTACTTGGCCAGGATCTTGTCCACGGCGGCAAAGTTCTTGTCGACCTTGGCCAGGAAGGCCTTGTCTTGTTTCTCGATCTGGCCACGGAACAGGTCGACGATTTTCTTCGCGCCGTCGATGTTGCCCTGGAAGTCATACAGGTCGGTATGGCTGTAGCGGTCTTCTTCGCCGGAGATCTTGGTTGCAGCGACTTCTTCAAGCAGGGCTGCGGCGCCACCTACGACTTTTTCCGGCGGGAAGGTCAGGCCGTCGACGCGGGTCTTGAGGTCGTTGACGTCGGTGTTGAGCTTGGCGGTCAGCGTTTCCAGGCCCTTGGTCGAATTCTGCGAGAACAGTGCGTATTCGATGCGGTGAAAGCCGGTGAAGTCTTCGGCGGTCACGCCTTTTTCATGGTCATCGACGCGGGAGTCGATGGACGCATCCAGGTCGCTGAACAGCTCGGCGATCGGCTCGATGGACTCATAGTGCACACGGGTCGGCGCGTAGAGTTTCTTGGCGGTGGCCAGGTCGCCTTGGTTGATGGCATCGGTGAACGCCTGGGTCTGGGTCACCAGCTCGCCGATTTCCTCGGTGACGTAGATCTTGTAGTCCGACACCGGCCCTACCAGGTCCAGCGGCGCCGTGGTGGCGGCGAAGGCGGCCAGGGGCGAGAGGGTCATTAACAACGACAACGCGAGAGTCGACTTCTTCATGGGGCGGTTTCCGCTGTGGGGGTTTGGTTTCAGGTGTTGGCAGTGGTTTGGGGATGCGTGGCGGCGAGCAGCGTGCGGCCAATGAAATCCTTGGCGCCGGTGACGCCCGGCAAGGTGAAGAAGTACCCGCCGCCGACTGGCTTGAGGTATTCCTCCAGGGGCTCGCCGTTGAGCCGGGTCTGCACGCTGATAAAGCCTTTCTCCAGGTCAGCCTGGTAGCAGATGAACAACAGCCCCATGTCCAGCTGACCGTTTTTATTGACGCCGTTGGAGTAGTTGAACGGCCGGCGCAGGATCAAGTTGGCCTGAGTCTGCGGGGTGCGCGGGTTGGCCAGGCGGATGTGCGCATCGAGCTTGGTCAACTTGCCTTCCGGGTCTTTGCTGTAGTCAGGCACCTGGCTTTCCTGGCGGCCATCCATCGGCGCGCCGGTGGTCTTGACGCGGCCGATGATGCTCTCTTGTTCTTGCAGGGGCGTGCGGTCCCAGCGTTCGACGAAGTTGCGGATGATGCGCACCGCCTGATAGCTGCCATGGGCGGCCCAGGCCGGTTCGTCGCTGCCGGTTTGCACCCAGACGATCTGGTCCATGGCCTTGGCGTCGTTGGAGTTCGGGTTAGCCGAACCGTCACGAAAACCCAGGAAGTTGCGTGCGCTCTGCGCCGGCTCGCCGGGTTTGGCCGGGGCCTGGGGCGGCACGCTGCCTTCCTGTTTCCAGCGCACCAGCAACAGGTCGGGGAGGTTTTTCACGATGTCGCGCAGGGCGTGGATATTGGTGTCCGGGGTGTTGGAACAAAATTGCAGGCTCAGGTCGCCGTGGCACTGCGCCGGTTCCAGCGCGTCGTTGGGGAAACCGACCATGCGGCTCAGGCGCTTGGGTTTGGCGACGCCCAGGCCGAAGCGCTCATCGAACAGCGACTCGCCGACGGACACCGTGATGGTCAGGTTGTCCGGCGTGACCACCGGGCCAAGAATCCCTGAATCGGTAGGCGGCAGCTTTGGGTCGATCTGGGCCACGGTGCCGCCGGTCATCAGGAAACTGATGCGTTCGTTCAAGGTACGGAACAGGCGCTCCAGGTCTTCGCGGTCGCTGGCCAACACGTCGAATGCCACGAGCATGCCGCACGCCGGGCGCGGGGTGACGATGCCGCTTTGGTGCTGGCCGAAAAAGTCGTGGTGGTCCTGGGTCTTGTCACTGCGCGGCGCGGTGGTGACTTGTTCCTGGGCGGTGGCGGCCATGGCCGGGCAGCTCAGGCTGCTGCCGGCAATCGCGGCGCCAGTGGCGGCCATGCCCAGCAGGACACGGCGGCGTTGTAGATCAAACGGTGTTGAATCACTCATGTGTGCGGTCGTCTTCACTGCAGGCCGGAAAGGCCAAGGGCGGGGTCGATTCCATCGAGTGCAACGGCCAGAGCCTTGGCCTTGTCGGCGATCTGCTTGCGCTGATCGGCGGTGACGCTGTCGTACGTGGCGTAGCCTTTGTCGACCTTGAAACCCTGGAGTTCGGCATCGAAAGCGGCGAGGGCGCTGTCGATATGCGGCAACAGGTCGGCGGCGGACTTGGTCAACAGTGGGCGCATCAACTCGACCACCTTGTGCGCAGCCTCCAGATTGGCGGCAAAACCATTCAGGTCGACATGGCTGTAGCGTTCTTCCTCACCGCTGACGGCACGCACATCGGCCAGGCTGTTGAGGTTGCGCACCACGATGCTGACCAACTGCTCCGGCGGCAGGGACTGGGCCAGCAATTGCTGTTTGAGGGTGCTGACATCCGTTACCAGGCGCTGCGCCACCGGGGCCAGGCCATCAAGGCTGCGTTGCTGGAACAGGCTGTATTCGAGGCGATGGAAACCGCTGAAGGCCGGGTCTTGCTCACGTTTTTCAAAATAGTCGGCACGCGCGTTGATTGCGTTGTCCAGCTCGGCCAGGCGCTGGGAGGCCGGTGCCAGTCGTTGGTAAGCCTCACGGGCCGGCACATACAGCGCCTGGGCCTGGGTCAGGTCACCGGCGTCAATGGCGTGCTGCAAGGCGGTCGCAGCCTTGACCAGCGCGCTGCCCTGGCTGCTCAAGTACACGCGGAACTCCGACAGCGGGCCGATAAACGCCACCATTGATGGCTTGGCCTTGGCCTGGGCATCGGAGGCGGCCGTCGGCGTCACATGCAGGGTGCCACGGGGGTTGCTCAGCAGGCCGCAGGTGATCGCATAGTCGCCGGGCAGCAGGTTGGCGTTGATCACCTGGCTCAGGCCGGGGGCGATGTTTTCCCGTTCTTCGACTACCAGCACGCCGTCGAGGATTTCCCATTCCACGGCGCGGTCGGAGCGGTTGATGATGCGAAAGCTCGCACGCCCGGCCGGCACTGTCAGTGCATTGGGCTCGCAGGCGTGGCCATGAATAGTCACAGCGATTTCATTGCTGTTGGTCTGGCGCTTGGCGGCGGCCAATTGCGAGGCGTAATAAAACAGGCCACCGGCGGCGATCATCACGACCACCGAGCCGGCCACCGCCCAGCGCAAGGCGCGGGGAGGCGAGGCGGGTTGAGGCGTTGGGCTGGACAAGAGACGGTCCTTACTGGCTGGAAACGGAAGAGGGCGTGTGGGCGGGTTTGGCCGGTGCGGCAGGCAGGAAGAACATCACCAGCGCCACCACCAGATAAATCAGGTAGGCCCCCAGGGTGCTGACGGTTGGCGTTTCCTGATAGCCGAACATGCCAGCGAGCACCGAACCCAGCGGGCTGTCCATCGGCAACGCGGCGCTGAAGTCGAACAGCACGGTTTGCAGGTGGTTCCACACGCCGGCTTCGTGCAGGGCCTGTACCGAATTGGCCAGGATGCCGGCGGCAACCACCAGGATAAACAGCCCGGTCCAGCGGAAAAACGCGCCGAGGTTCAGGCGCATGCTGCCGGTGTAGATCAGGAAACCCACGATGATTGCCAAAACCAGGCCGAGCAGGGCGCCAATCGGCGCGCCCGGCCCTTCGCTTTGCTGGAACACGGCGAGCAGGAAAAACACGGTTTCCAGACCTTCACGGGCCACGGCGAAAAACACCATGAGGATCAATGCCGTGACCTGGTGTTTAGAGCCGGTCAACGCCTGATCAAGAGAGGCGTGCAGCGAATGCTTGATGGAGCGCGCCACTTTGCGCATCCAGAACACCATGGAACTGAGAATGCCCACGGCCACCAGGCCGACAATACCTTCGAACAGTTCCTGTTGTTTTTGCGGGAACTCGGCGCTGACCAACTCCAGGCCACCGCCCACCAACAACGCCAGCGCAGCGGCGAGAAATACCCCGATCCACACCGCCGGCATCCACTGGCCACGGCCGGTCTGTTGCAGGTAACTGGCGATGATGCCAACGATCAATGCTGCTTCAATGCCTTCGCGCAGCATGATGAGAAAGGGGACAAGCATTCGGCACCAGAACGTAACTAGATAGGAGCCTAAGTTGTAACATAATGATACTCATTACTAAACAGCCAATCTTGACGTTTGCTGAACAGGGGCTGAACGGCCCTGAGAAGGCCGTTCAGTAGTCCTGCCCGACGGCCTGGTTATAGGTATCCACCAGCAAGTCAAAGCGCCGTTGAGTTTCAAAGTAATCAGCGTCCAGCCGCTCTGGGTCGGGGTTTTCGCTTGAATGCCGGGCAAGTGTTTGCAGCGCGCCGAGGTAGGCGTAACCGGGTTGTTTAATCTGCTGCCACAGCCGTTGGGCCTCGGCCTCGGAGGTCGGTTGATTGGGGCGCAGGTACCGCTGGGCGTAATCCCAGGTTTGCTGTAAGTCGCTCAACGCATCCGTCAATTGCTGGGGGGATCGCGGGTCAAGGCTGTGCATCGTGTCGCGGGTTTGCAGGATCAGGCCAGAGATAAGTGCCATCTGGTGTTTGTCACGGACCTGCAAGTGCTGCAGTTGTTGCAAGCGTATCTGGCGGTCGGCTTTGTCCACGGC
This sequence comes from Pseudomonas sp. LG1E9, assembly GCF_003290225.1. NCBI lineage: Bacteria > Pseudomonadati > Pseudomonadota > Gammaproteobacteria > Pseudomonadales > Pseudomonadaceae > Pseudomonas > Pseudomonas sp. LG1E9. Next base: position 3,540,057 of record NZ_CP029983.1, read on the forward strand.
GGCGCGCAGTTCGGATGAGACTGCGAGGAATTTTTCCGCCACGGGGAAGAACCGCGCATCGCTGATCGCTCGCTGCGCAGGGGCGAGGCCAGGAGTGGTTGCGTTGGGGTAGAAGTCGAACTCCTTCACCGATGAATAGACCTGCAGCAGGTGGTCCATATAGTCATCGCGAAGCGCGGCGACCTTCGGCAGGTATTTGCGCAGCGCGCTTCTTTGCGAGGACGTCAGCAGGCACAGGTCCGGGCGCTTGGCGTCGTAGTCCAGCAGGCTTAATTGAGGGCCTTGCGTGCGCTGGTACAGCTCGGGAAAACGCTCGATGAAATCCAGGCTGGGGTCGTTGGCGCGGGCGCTGCGATTGCGGTAGTTGAAGTACGCCAACCGCCAATTGCTGTCGACTCGGTTAAGGCAATCGATCACCGGGCGCAGCGCCTGGGCTTGCTGGTGTTCAAGCGCGGCCTGGCGGTTGGCCCAGGTTTTCAGTGGGGCGAGCAGATCGGTATTCGTCAGCAGGCCCACGGCGCTCAGCGTCAGGGGCACGAGGGTGCACAGGGCGGCAATGGTGATGCGGTTCATGGTGTACACCCCGGCGCGCCCGCTTTGAGCCCACTGCAAGGGCTCATCAGGTACGGTTGCAAGCCCTCGTCACGGTGGATACGTTGACTGTTTGCGTACATCAGCGCGGCGCTCAGCAGCAGGGCGCCGAGGCCCAGGCCGATGGCCCATTGGCGTGTCGACGGTCGCGCAGGCCAGCGCCACGTCAGCGCTGCACGTATCGACGGTCGCCCGAGTACGCGCTGCGCCAACCCCAGGCCCTGCAGCGTCAGCACATAGCCGGCGAACGCGTAATTGCCCAGGATGATCCAGATCAGCAGGCCAAGCACCCAGCACGGCAGAATCTCGCGGATCACCAACGGCGGCGGCCGGCGAAAGCTCAGCCAGCGCGACAGGTGCGCGGCGAGCTTCTCGTCGATTTCACCGTAACCGTCAGTAGCCGGACGCCAGATGGCCAGGATGAGCAGCGCCGGTATGGCGATCAGGAAGGCCCAGGTCGGGGCCATGCCGAGGGATTCCATCAAGGTGTGGTCGGTCAGTTGCTGGTCGTGGATCGCCCAGCCTGCGGCCATGCCCAGCAGCGCCACAAACATTGGCCAAGGGCGGCTGATGCGCTCCCAGTCGCGCCAGAAGTAAGGATCCTCATCGGGCATTTGCGCGCACAGCGCCGGGTATTGATTGAGCAGGGTTTCGCTGAGGGTGCGGCAGGCGTTCCAATCGGACTCGCCAAAGCGCCGGGCATAGCGTTGGCGTTGTTCCAGCGTCAGCTCGCCGAACAGCAACCTGGCCGCGCGCGCCTGCGGGTCACGGCTGTTCAGGCTGGCCTGGTGGTAGGCCTGCGCTTTGAAACGCTCCAGGGCGTTGCGCTCCTTTAACGCCGACCACTCGGGCTCTGGGCAGCGGTTTTCCAGGTACTGATCGGACCAGGCCTGCTCAGTGCACAGGGTGTCGAACAGCGCCTCGGACCAGAAGCTGCTGGCCAGCAGCGTACGGGCCAGCGCGTCATTGAGCCGTGCATGGCGCGCCAGGGGCTTGAGCCATTCGGTGTTATGCAAGTCAATCAAGGCGGCGGTGAAGGCCTCGACCTGTTGTTGATCAAGCAATTCGGTCAGTTGGTGCTCGACCTGGGCAAACATCTGCTCCAGCAGCGCGGCCAGGCGGTAGTCAGGCAGCCGCGCCGGCGTTTCCCGCTGCCAGGGGCTGAGCCAGTGCAGGTGAGTCACGGCCCAGTCCGCAATCGCGGGTTCCGTGCCACTCAGGCAGCGTTGCAGCAGCAAGGCTTCAAATGCCTCGGCGCATTCATTGTCTTGGGCTTGTTGATAGAGAAACGCGAGATTGGCCGGCGTGGCATTGGCCACCAGGGCTTGCGCCTGGTCGTAGCGCGTGTCGGGCTCGGCGGCGGCTGGCTGCACGGTGTCGACCGGCAGGGCTTGCGGCACTTCGACGGGCGCCTCATAACGGCTCCACTGCAACGCGTGCTCATAGGCCTCGCGCAGGCGCTGGAAGCCGACAGGGTCTTCGTCCGGGCGATGCTGTTTGAGCAACACCGCGTATTGGCGCTTGATACTGCGGGTATCGGCGTCGGACGGCAGCCCAAGTACTTCCCAGCAACTCATCGATTCAACTCCCTGTCGGTAAAAATCCCGGCGCAGAATACCCGAGACCGGCCCCCCGGTGCCTACTCTTTTGCCGCGTGACTGCCTAAGATGGCCGCACTTCACGTCACACAGGGCACGGACTGCACCCATGTCGGAAAAAGACACCATCTCCCTCCACCTCGTGCGCGAGGCCTTGCTGCAGAGCTGCGCAACCGGTGCGGCCACCGTGGAGGTGTTGCGCAAGGTCGGGATTGATCCTGGGTTGCTGGAACAGGCGGCTGCGCGCATTCCGGCTACGGCCTATGCACGGCTATGGCGCCTGCTGGCCCGGCGCACGGACGATGAGTTCTTCGGCATGGACCCGCGCAAGCTCAAGTCCGGCAGCCTGGCGTTCCTCTGTCGCGCCTGCGTGGCGCAACCCACGCTTGCCGCCAGCCTGGAGACCGGATTGGGGTTTCTCTCGCTGATGCTGGAACGCATGCCCGCCCAACTGGTGCGCCAACAGAGCCTCGCGGAAATCGTGTTGCTGGAGCCTGAAGATGAGCCCAGTCGCGCTTTCACCTATTTCACCTACTGGATGATCGTGCACGGCGTGGCCTGCTGGCTGGCGGGACGGCGCATTCCGATCCTGGCCATTGAACTGCGCTGCCCACCGCCGGATTTTTGCGATGACTATCAGGTGATGTTTTCCGACAACCTGCGCTTCGACCGACCGCGCACTCGCATGATCTTTTCCGCCGACTGCCTCGATTTGCCGATCAAGCGCAGCCCGGAAGAACTCAAGCGCTTCCTGGCCCATGCGCCGGCCAACATCCTGGTCAAATACCGCGACCCCGACAGCCTGGCCAACCGAATCAAGCACGACCTGCGCCAGATGCCCGCCGACACCTGGCCGGAAACCGAAGGCCTTGCGGCCACCTTGTGCATCTCCGCCTCAACCCTGCGCCGACGTCTGGCGGAAGAAGGGCAGAGCTATCAGGGCCTCAAGGACAGTGTGCGCAAGGAATTGGCGATTGTGTGGCTGGCAGAACCGCAGATCAGCTTTGCCGAGATTGCCGCGCGGTTGGGGTTCGCCGACACCAGTTCGTTTTATAAGGCGTTTCGCAAGTGGGCGGGGTCCAATCCTGGGCACTATCGGAGTTTGATTTTGGGGGAGCCCCGTTAAACAGCGCACAGGACTGCTGGCGGCCAAGACTTTTCCTATCCCATCCATACGATTCCCTGCGGCAGGGTAGGCACTCTTCAATCGTGAAAGCGTGCTCCCCAAATGCCCAAGGTCGCTGCTACCCCTGAGCCTGTTGTCGTAGGTTTGCTGTTTACCGCCACCCGCACTCAGCCAGAGCGTTCCGCTGAGGTCAACCGTCCAGAACCGTTGCTACGCCCTTCGACGCTGCTTCATCACATCCCAAGCCAATTGCAGGGCATCAGCGATTTTTCACAAGCCATGCTCGACACGGCTGTACTGGATGCCAGAAACAAGGAACGCTGGCTCGTTGCCTTGGAGCAAGGCGTGCAGGGCAAGGCTGATCAGGACCGTATCGACCTCGCGGACATCCGTTTTTCAAGCGTCACGGGGTCCACGCTGGCCACTGACGTTCAACGTGGGCGCAAGGTTCTGGTAGCCCTGGCGAATCGTCCAGGCATGCAGGTGCTCTGGCGCAACCATGGAATCGACGGCCAGACCGCCCGTCTACGCATCTGCGATGGCCGTTTGCAGGCGTCGGGCAGTGCAGGTCGCTGGATCGATATGAGCGACGATGTATCGGCCCGACCCGGCTTGAAGAAACTCTTCGACAGACTGCTGAAAATGGCGCAAACCACCGGACATGTTCTGCACTCCACGGGCGAAGTCGACGCGTTGCAGGTACTGCGTGTGATGCTACCCGAAGCAGACGGGCAGGACGTACTCCGCTCGGCCGGGGCCATTCGCAATCTGATTGGCTGGCAGCGCCATCCGTTTCCGGCCAGCCCGCCGATGGGCAACTACACCGGGCCATGGCTGGCGCTGGACGCGCCGCTGAAACTGAGCCTGGAAGACCGCCAAACGCTGGTGGAGTCTTTTGAACGCTTCGTCGGCCCACAGTGGCTGGACCAACTCCAGTCTCTTTCCGGTAGTGTCGATGCGCGCATCCCTGGGCTATTACGCCGTCAGAAGAATCTCAATGTGTATCGCCAGCATCGTTTGCTGGAGGGGTTGAAGCTTCCCCGCGCTGGTTTACGCGAAACACAGCTCAATCAGTTGCTGATCACCGCGCACCTTTTACGTATTGATCCGCACCTGGGACAGCGGAGAAATCACGTGGCGGGTTATGACGTGTACTCGGTACAAAATACCGGGCTCAAGATGGCCGATGTTCGCAACGACCTGCAATCGCACCTTGTGCACAGCAAAGGCGTGCATCCGGACGCCGTGGACGCTGTAAGCCATCTATTTCTGGCGACTGTCGCGCCAGAGTTTCTGGTGCGTGATACCCCGGACACCCTGCACATAGGTTCTCCCGCCTGGCTGGTGTTGAGAAAAACCGTTGCCCTGCTTGAAGCGCACGCGCCAGGGTCGAGTCGGACCCTGACGTATGCTCAAGTGCTGGAGCGTGCGGCTCTCCAGCCGCCAATACCCGCGCTGATGCCGTTTTTCCTGGCGGCCGAGGCCGATCCGTTGCTGGATTGGGGCGTGCTCAATGGTGTGATCGTGGGCCGCGCGGATGACCATTACACCGTCGAAGATCTGCGCAAGAGCGCTCAGAAATACAACGACTATATCGAGACCACGCATAAAGCCACCGCCGCCCTGCAGACGGCTCCCCTGACACGCAGAGAATTGGCAAAAGCGGACCTCAAGGTGGCGTTCCCAAAGCGGGACCTGGAAAAACCCGTGCAAAAAGACACCTATCCGATGCCCTTTTTCATGGCCGACCCCGAGTATGAATTGAGCTTGATTGACCTGCATATGATGGGCGCGTTGAAGAGTGGCGAGTATGCGCAACACGTGGCCAACGGCCCGTTTGGCGGCATTACGGTGGACGTGGCCGGGGATCTCGCCGATCTGCAATCGGGTTTTGATCGGCTTCGCTTTACCAAAGACCGACTCGAGCAGTCTGTAAAGTTGGGTGTCGACACGTTCAGTTCGGCCATCACTACACGTATCAAGGACTTATTCAGCAAAATGCCTTTCCAGGACCGACAGTTGCTGGAGCGAGAAGAACTGACGTTTTACAGGGTGGAGGCCGAGTCCATCACTGCCGAGGGAAACTCCATCAGCAGTGCGGATGAACAAAAGGAACGCGTAAAGGGGCGTTATGGTTTTATCGTCCAGGCGGGACAGGGTGAAGAGGCAAAGTGTTTTGAGTTCTGGCCCTTGAGGGGCGAGTACTTCGAGCGTCCGGCGTTCCTGAAGACACTGGCCCGAGGCGAAGCTGTCGTGCCCCGTCTGTGGGTGACAAAACTGCAATCCCATGTGGACGGCCAAGGGGCTGCGGAGTCCGAAGTACAGATACGAGCCTTGCGCGAAACCCTGCCGGCCGGTGGCGGGCGTGGATTAATGGCAGACGGCGGATATTTTTCGCAGAAGAGCAGGGATTTTGCCGCCTATGTGCGGCGCCATGATCTGGTGCTCAATCGACAGGAACTCCTGGGCTCCGCTATGGGCTCCACGCCGCGTGAGCGTTTCGAGGCACGCACGCAAGAAGCGGTACAGACGATTGAAAACCTGCTTATTCCCTTTAAGGGCTGCTATGACGACATCTCCTCCGGTCGCGTAAAGACCGACCTTGGCGCGCTCACCGGCTGCGCACTCGACGCCTTGATGATCGGTTCAGTGGTTGCGGGCGAGGCTGTGGAAGGGGCACAGGCTGTCAGTCGGGCAGAAACCGCATTGTCCAGGGTGTCGGCGGCTACCAGGGCGTTTGGCAAGCTGACCCATAGCCTGTTCAATCCTGTTGCGGGCTTGGAGCAACCGTTACAGCAAGGCTACGAATGGTTGAGCAAGCGCAGTTTCTTTCGTCTGGGCAAGCCCTTGGGTGAGCTTCGTACAACCTGGAATACCGCGCTGAAAGACCAACTGGGCCCCCGGCCCTTTACCATCGAGCGTCCTCGGAAAATGCGCAGGCCGTCTGTTGACGGTGAGCATCTGCGTTCACAGGATCCCGCTCAACTGCCTACCCTGGCGACCGCCGAAGCGTCCACCGCAACAACCCCGCTTGAACAAAGCCGTCAAGCCATTGAACGGGCACTGCCCATCGCCCGGGAGCGGCTCAATGGCGCCCTGCGTGCGTTGTCCGATCCTGAGTTGGAGAAAGATCTCAAATTTGTGTGCAAAACGTTCTTCGGTTCGGACTCCGATGATGCAGTAGCTGCCTTTACGCGCAAGCAGCGCACCATGAAAGCGGACTTGGATAAACTGGATCTTTCCAACATCAACTTCCTTGAAAACGAGGGTCCCGAGTGGCAGGCCCAGCTCCTGCCGTCGTCCTACAGCCGCTACAAGGCAGGCAACCTTCAGGAAAAATATATTGAAGTGAATGTGGACGGCGCCACGCACTATTACCGCTACATGGGGCGTAGCGATGAGGCTATGGCCAACACCCTGATCCATGAACAGGCCCATGGATTTCCGGGTGATGAGGATTACGTGTATTCCGGCGCGATCAAGGGGGGGCGCGAGGACATCGCAGACCTGCTCAACCTGGGAAAAACAACGGACCCCAACCATTTTCGCCACTTGGGTGACGAGGTGCAGGAGGCGACCTTGAGCTTGTTCGCCAAGGCGCCCCAAGCGCATAACGCCGACTCGACCCTGTTTGGCATTGCGTTGCTGGACCAGGCTAAAAACAACCGGGCGTTGTACGAGGAAAACGTGAAAGCGATTCAACAGGCGCTGGAAAAGGCCAAAGACAATGGCGGCGTGATCGCCGAACACTTGCCCGTCAGAATTATTCGCAAGCGTGCAATACGCAGCACACCTTTGCCGCGCTTTGTACTGGTGCGCCACGATCAGACGGGCAACATCGTCCAGGTGCTGGAGCGGCTTCCACGGCCAGGGGGGCGCGGGCCTCATGCTTCACGGCCTGTCAGTGAGGTTGTGCAGGAGGTGTTCAAGTGGCATTGAAGCGCGTGTTCGAATGCACTGGGAAAAAACGGCTTGGCTGAGCCGCGCACAGCTTTGCCGGGCGACTGGGAATGGCGGGATGCGCCCAGCCTTATCGTTAGGGTCTGCCGGTTGCCGGTTCCAGGAGTTTGGCCTTGGCTAGCTGCTGGATCAGTGCTTCGCTGGGTTTTGGCGGGGGATATTGGCCAGGCGCGCTTCCAGCCATTGCAGCTTGCCGTCCCAGGCGGGGAGTTTGACGGGGGGGAGGGGGAGGATTTCGTTGATTTCGGGGACTTTGGGATCGGCGTAGGAGTAGTCCGCTAGCAGACTCCAGATCGCGTTATAGCGCTCTGCGCGCTCAAGATCTTGCTGTTGGCCAAGGTAGTACAATTCATCAGATGGGGGATGACCGCGAAAGGCTTCCTCCAACCAACCGGCAGCGCTTTCGTGACCTGCTACAACGCCCATCTGGAAGACCTCAAGCGCTTCTTGGTACCGACCCTCGATTTTAAGATCGACACCCAAAGCGACAGCTGCATTGCCATTGCCCTGTTCAGCCGCGCAACGGCGCATCTGCCGGGCAACATCAGGCGCGATGTCAATCGGCGCGAGCATGTCGCCCACATCGTATTGCGCTTGCGCGCTGCCTTCGTCGGCCGCCTTTCGAATGTAGCGCAGCGACATAGCAGCATCCTGCTTCAGTCCTGCTGAACCGTTCTTCAGGAAAACGCCGGTAAAGTAGTATCCCGTCGCCACATTCGCCTCTATCAGTTGCTGGCTCAGACGCAGGTGATCCGCGCCACGGAGCTTGAACTGACCGCGCATGGTGCCGTTTTGCAGGTTGATGTTGGCCTTGAAATGGCCATTTTCGGCAGCAATCCGGTACAAGCGCTCGATCTCGGCGTCGACGCTTTTGTCCTGCTTGAGCAGGTTGTTTTTTTGTAGCCAGCGTGCGTAATGGAACAGCTCATCGGTTTCGGCGGACGGCGTAGGGATTTGCTCGTGTACACAGGCAAAGGCCAGCTTGGTTTTGATCTCGGTCAGTGGGTTCACGGTAGTGGACTGGGGCCGGTAAGCAGGGGCACTGCCGGTATCACAGGCAGCGAGCAGCAGACTTGCCAGCAGGAGGAACCTTTTTTTCATACCTTACCCCAGCAGCTGCCATTCAATATTTTCTTCACTGACCGTGATGATGTCGGGCAGCAAAAAACGGGATTTGTGGCTCTGAACCTTCAGCGTGGGCATGATTTCGTTCTCTTCGAAACGGCGAACGGTGCCATCTGTGAGCCGCGAGTAAACATTGCGACTCAGGCTCAATGCCTGCCAGTAGCCAGTCTGCGGGCAGGCCTGGCCGCTGGAACAGGTGGGTTCGAGGTGGCTGGCCTTGATGAACGCGGGAGAGTCGGGGGTGGCTCTGCCGGTTGCCGGTTCCAGGAGTTTGGCCTTGGCTAGCTGCTGGATCAGTGCTTCGCTGGGTTTTGGCGGGGGGATATTGGCCAGGCGTGCTTCCAGCCATTGCAGCTTGCCGTCCCAGGCGGGGAGTTTGGCGGGGGGGAGGGGGAGGATTTCGTTGATTTCGGGGACTTTTGGATCGGCGTACGAGTACCTCGCAAGCACGCGCCAGATTGTTTTATAGCGATCAGCGCGTTCAAAGTCTTCCTGTTGGCCGAGGTAGTACAACCCATCGGATGAGGGGTGACCGCGAAAGGCCTCATCCAACCAACCAGCAGCGCTCTCGTGACCTGCTACAACGCCCATCTGGAAGATCTCAAGTGCCTCGTGGTATCGGCCGCCGTTTTTCAAGTTGATACCCAATTCAACGGCAGCCTCACCATGGCCTTGTTCGGCTGCACAACGGCGCATTTGGCGGGCGACCTCTGGCGCTAGGTCGCTCGGCGCCAGCTTGTCCCCCACGGAGTACTGAGCTTGCGCGCTGCCCTGGTCGGCCGCCTTTCGAAAATAGCGCAACGACATGGCCGCATCTTGCTTCAGCCCAGCCGAGCCGTTTTTCAGAAAGAGGCCGATAAAGTAGTACCCCGTCGCTACATTCGCGTCGATCAGTTGCTGGCTCAGGCGCAGTTGATCCGCGCCAGAGAGCCTGAAGTGGCCCCGCCGGGTGCCGTTTTGCAGGTTGATATTGGCCTTGTAATGGCCATTTTCGGCAGCAATCCGGTACAAGCGCTCGATCTCGGCATCCACACTTTTGTCCTGCTTGAGCAGGTTGTTTTTTTGTAGCCAGCGCGCGTACTGGAACAGCTCATCGGTTTCGGCGGACGGCGCAGGGATCTGCTCATGTACACAGGTAAAGTCCAGCTTGGCTTTGATCTCGGTCAGAGGGTTCACGGAAATGTCCTGGGTCGATTGAATAGAGGGGCTGACGTTATCGCAGGCAGCCAACAGCAGACTCGTCAGCAATAGGAATTTGCGCATCAGTCAAGATCCTTCACGGTCTTTTCGCCGTAATGAAATTCGATAAGTGGGGCCCAGGGCACTCCTGTTTTATTATCTGCCTGGCGATCTTTGTTATTTTTGATGATTTCATCCCAAGCCTTGAACGCCTCCTCCGCATCATCCTGCGCCCCCCTCCCATCCGTATGCAGGTTCCACAACCGTCGTCTCAACCCCCGCGTCACACTCATCCACTCATGGGCAATATTCAGCTCGCTATCCACCTGCATGCTGCGGGTATTGATGTTGGCTGAGCCGTGGGTGGTGAACACGTCATTGACGATCATCAGTTTGGAATGGATGTACACCGGCATCCACGGCTTGCCGGCAGGCGAATCCGGTGCAACCAGTGAGCACACGTGCACTTTCAGGCCGGGGCGCGATTCTGGTTTAACCGTGCTGTCTTCGATTGCCGCAATCTCTGCTCTGAGATCCATCTGTCGAATGGCATTGTTTCTGGCGGCCACGCGTTGGGCTTCTCGGGCTTTGTCGCTCATCTCGCCACCACCGAGTGCGTCGGTGAGGCTGGTCAAGGTGAGCAAGGCCTGTCGTTCGAGGAGTTCCGCCAAGGTCGGCGTCTGCGCTTCGGCTTGGGCTTTGACCCTTTCAATGCGCTGCAACTTGGTGATTTCAGGAATGGTCTCACCGCGCCCGAGGCTTTCGAGCATGCGCTGGGTGTTCAAGCTTCCAGGGCCTACGCCGTCAGTGCTGGCATTGGTGATCACAAACAGGTGCAGGTTGCCATGCAGGCCCGGATCGCGCCCTGCACGGGTCTGGTCAGCCGCCGCTTTTTTGATGGCCTCGGCCAGCGGTGGCCAACGAAAGTACTGGTTCTCGATGTAGATGAACTGCGTCGCGTTGTTGACCGCCTTCAGGTAGACCTTTTCGATGTCGCGCTTGCCGTCTTGTGCCTGGGTGCGCAGGATCTGCGCCACTTGCCGGGTGACGCCGGGAGTGCATTGCAGTTGTGGTCCCAGCACCATCGCCTTGCGCGATGCGAGCAGGTCCTCGCCGGTTTCCTTGCGCCAGGCGCTGGCGAAGTTATGGTGCAGGTGCTCCAGAATCGGCCCGCTGACCTGGCTGGAAATATCCTGACGAGGGGTATCGCCACGGGGGCCGCAATCAGGTGCAGGTTTGCTGCCCTCGGTGCGATTGAGCGCCGAGTGCCGGTCGGTGTCCCAGTACTCATCGAGCATATTGTGGCCCATGACAAAACCAACGGCGCTGTCCGGCAGTTCGTAGTCGACCAGCACTGTTTTCTGATGGTGAGTCGCGGCGACGGCCAGGGCGCCCAACGTGCTGTGACTGAGCTGCGGGTCGAGGCTTTTGTATTTGGCCTGATAGGCGATTTCAGCCCGCTCATAGACGCTGAAACCACGGCCGACAAATACCGGAATACTGCGCGCCGCCCTAAGCCCTGCCGCGATGTAATCGGCCGTCGCACAGCGGGCAAACCAATAGCGGTCATAGGCGTACTGATCCTGCGTGGCGTTTTGCAGCGCCCGATCCGAGATACGCAGCGGGCCTTTGCCGGGCAGGTTGGCCTCACCCCCTAAGCCAGCACTATTAAACGGTGCTTCCCAGCCCAGCACCCGCACCTCAATCCCTTCCCGCGCTTTGGCCATCAGCAGTTCACCGATGCACGGCGCACGGCCATCACGGATGAAGAACATCGACGGTTGGAAGCCCCAGCAGATGATGTCGACCGTTTTGGTTGCCTGGGCGATCGCCAGGTGCACGGCCTTGAAGGCTTCTTCACCGTTAATCAGAGGTTGATAGGTCGCCAGCGCGGGCGGGTATTCGGTGCTCTGCACGTACCAGGGCGGGGTGCAAGTGACCTGCTGGGCGTGTTGCAGGGCGACGGGGCTGATGATGTCGGGTTCAATCATGAGGTTTTCCCTTCCTGGTCACTGATTGCGCTGATCGCTGCGGCGTACAGGGCACGATGGTCGGTGTGCGAGGTGGGCTGGCTTACCTCGGCGTCGGCTTGCGAGCGGTGGTTATGCATGCCGCCATTGGCAAGATGGCCTTGTTCGGCGTTTCGGTAGTCGGTGGGGACCGGGATCTGGCAGCTCACGCCGTTGGCCAACGCGATTCGGTATTGCTGGGTGACGACCGCGTGGTCGATTAACACGTGCCCGGACTTGTCCAATACGCCTTGCTTGAGCACGATACCGTCGGCGTACAGCGTGTACGGCATGCCTGCCCAGCCTTGATCAGAGGCATTGGGGGTTTGCGGCATGCTGAGCCGCAGCGGTTGTTTGAAAAGGTTTTGCGGATATTCGGGATGTGCGGCTTTCAGGCTGGCGGGGCCGGAGAACGCGTAGTGCTCCGACTTGATGAGGTAGTCGCCCAACGTCCCAGACTCGATGCTGCTTTGATCAAGGGTGATGTAACTGCCCCCTGCGTTGAGGGTGATCTTCTTTTTCGCCGTGATATGGATCTCGTCCTCGGTACTGGTGATCTCCAAGCCGTGACGCGCGAGTAACTCCAGCTTGTCGTTTTGTGCCTGGATCTTTACCGCCCCTTGATTGGCGATCAGCTTGATCCCCAGCTTGCGCACAAACAGGCTCATCCCTTGACCCACGCCGATAAACAACCGCTTGACCACGCTGATATCTGCCTCGGCCCCGGCGTTGATCATCAGGTTGTGTTGAGCCGCCAACTGCAAGTGCTGGCCGCTGGTCATGGCCACGCCAGCAGGCGCGCTGAACATCAGCACGGACGACTTGAGTTGCTCCAGGTCTTGCTTGAGCAACTTCAACTGGGCCTCTACATCGGCAGGGTCTGCCTGGGCTGCCTGGGCGTCTGCCGACAACCCGTCCAACTGTTCTCCCGCCTGCTGTAGCCGGCCCAGTGCTGCGCTCATTTCAAGCATCTGGCCCTGCGCTTTGGGCTGTGCGTCCGCACTGATGAAGATCCCGCTGCCTGCACGGATGGCGGCATGGCCATCCGTACGCAATTCGGCGCCCTGGCCTCGGGGTTTGCGCTGACCATCCACCAAATGCCCAAGATTCAACTGGCTCTTGCCACTGTGCTCAGTACTCAGCTTGACGTGCTCCTGCCCCCGCGTGTCGTCCAGGCGCAGTTTGTTATTGGTTGGGGTGCGCAGGACGTTGCGTTTGTAGTTGCGCAAGGTCACGTGGTCGACGTGCTGGCTGTCGTGCAAGGCGTGGGCGATGTAGGGGCGGTCGGGGTCGCCTTGTTCGAAGGCCACCGCCACTTCGGTGCCGGCGATCAGCGGCAGGTGCAGGCCGTGGGTGTCTCCCGCGTAGGGCCGGGCCAGGCGCAGCCAGAGGCTTTCCTGACCGAGCGTCCAGGTGTCGCGGTCAAACAGGAAGTTCACTCGGTAGCGCCCCTCCAGGTCGATATGGGCGTAGGCATCGTTGGCCTGGTTGCTGGTTACGCGCGCGGGGATAGTGCCGGCGATCAGGGGTTTGTTCTTGAGTTCTGGGCGAAAGCACACGCTTTGCGAATAAGGGATGGCCTCGAAGGTGGCGATGAAGCTGCTGTCACGGGCGGCGACGGTGGCCAGGCCGGTGATGACTGCCCCAGGTTTGAAGGCCTGTGGGGCGCCGTCGGTAACGTTGAGCACCTGGCCTGGGGCCAGGGTGGCGCTGCTGGTGATGCCGGCGAGGTGGGTCTGATCGTTGAGGTAGCGCTCGTGGCGCAGGCGTGCGTAGAAGTGGCCGCTTTCGCTGAGCAGGTCTTCGTCCTGATCCAGCCGGTCACCGAGCGCTGTGTAGGGTTCGGCGTAGTGGTAGGCCTCGCCGTAGGTGGTTTTGGCGCCGCGAGTCTGGTCAATCTCGCCGCTCAGGTGCGCGTGGGCTTCGCGGTGGTGGTAGGCGCGAACATGCACCTGTTGCTCGACCACCTGGTGGTTCGATTGCAGGTTCCACACGCCGTCCTGGGCAGTGCTGCCGAGGCCCGACTGCGGGCGGTATGGGAGCTCGACGTTGAACTGGTACAAGCGTTGGTCATCGCAGAACTCGACCACATCGATGCCCAGGCGCTCGTCGCTGCTGAAGCGGTACCAGATGCCCACTTCGGCCAACAGGCGGGTGATGAACGCCAGGTCGCTTTCGCCGTATTGCATGACCTGTTCGCGCTTGGGGTAGTCGCGTTTGAGGCTGAACAGAAAGTCCTGGCCTTCAAAGTCGTGGCGGCTGCGCAGGAGACTGTCGACGATCTGCGGCACCGATTGGTGCTGGTAGATGCGAAACTGCCGACCGCGCGCGAGCAGGGCCAGGCGTGGCTGCAGGGTGATTTCATAGCTGGCCTGGTCGTTGGAGCCGCACTGGCGCCTGAAGCCGGTGACCACTCCGCGCAGGGTACGCAGGGGCTTGATGGGGGGCGGCGTCAGCCCCAGCAAGGGCAGTTTTTGCGCCGGGGCGTGCAGGCTGAAGCGGGCGTGCTGGCCGAGCAGGGTTTCGGCGGCGAGGTCACGTTCGGTGCTGGTGAATTCGATGTGGTAGGCGAACGGTTCGCTTAGGCGTTCCTGGCTTTTGAAGGCCAGGACGTCGAGGTGGGCGTTGACGTTGCGAACGCTCAGGGTGTGGCGGCTGTGATCGAAAAAAGCGCTCGGTAATAAGCTGGAAGTCATCCCTTTCACTCCTGGACGCGAAAGCCCGGAGAGTAAAGATTTGTTATCTGTGATTAATGTCGGAAAATTCGACTTTACGAGACAGGCGCTTCCTGAATGTGTTTTCGCGTCTCCGAACCATCAATATTCCGTTAGTCCATCTGCACGTCGGCCGCCAAAACCATTCCCATAAGTGTCCAAAACGGCGCGCCGATGAAATCGCTGACGCTGTTGAGCAAAATGTACGATCTGGGCATTACCACGTCCCGTGGAAGGCCGCGCGTAAGCAACGACAACGCCTACTCGGAGTCGCTGTTTAGAACGCTGAAATACTGCCCGCGCGGCGTGGGTGAGGGATTTTATGCGCTGGTACAACAACGAACATCGGCACAGGCGAATTCGCTTCGTCACACCCTCTGAGCGGCACCGCAAACTGGGTCATCAGATCCTGGCGCGGCGGCACGAACTGTACGAGCAAGCGCGAAAGACGAGCCCGGAACGCTGGTCAGGACAAACGCGAAACCGGAAGCCAGTAGGAACGGTGCTGCTAAATCCGGGTCGAGAGCAGCACCTGGAGAAAAGAGCGGCGTGGTTAGACGGTTGACGCGACAACTACCTTGAAAAACGCCGAAGGCGGAGCGAGCCTTATGATACTTTGCTCCTGAAAGAAATCGGAAGTACAGCATCAACCGTTAGCTATCACCGGTAGGGACTGAAAGCGTTATGCCAGGAGCTTGGAGTGTCCCTAGAAAGCGTGGGCCGAATCAAGCTTCCTGTTTTTTTAAATGGGCTTTTTGTCCACCTAATAGTAACGTTGTGCTTACACCAAGCAAACCAGCAAAACAGGAAGCTGCAACGATAATCAAAGTCAACGAGAAGCCATAGGCATCCAATAATCCGCCGAAAACAGTATAGGAGATACCGATAATGACTGAATTAATTAGATTCGCAACAGAGAGGCAAGATGCTCGGATGCGTGACTCAACGTTTTCATGAATGTAGGTTTCATATGAGGTCTCATATATAGCAGGGAGTGACATGATTAGAAGGAAGCTTGCAATTGAGGTGATTATTCCTATATTTAATGCCAAGATAGCAATAAGAAAGGTTGTAATAAGGGTAGTGATAAAGGCAATTGCACCGAGAGAAAACCTAGCGCAAATAAAACCTGCGGCCATGAACATCACCGCTGATATGGCTTCTACTGCGGCATAGATTCCAGCAATTATAGGTACCTCCAAGCCCTGCATGAAAAAAAATGGCTGCCCATAGATAAACAAAGGGATCGTTGAAAGCTCGAATAAAGCATATCCAATAAATAAAGGAATAAGGAAGGCGCCTTTTTTAGAACGAAAAAATCTAATTAGCGAATTTAAAAGGCTTTCTGTTTTTTCATTCGTTATGCCCCTTTTTTTATTTGAGTTTAGTGGCTTTGGCGGGAGCTTTTTCTCGGAAATTAATGTGACAACAAGCGCACCAATAATCTTTGATATTGCGAAAAAAATATAAACACTGTCCCAGGACCATGTATCTTGTAATGCGCCACCAAGCAGCATAGATAAGCCTAATGAAATCGCACCAATAGCGCGGGCGCGTGATACTATTTTAGGGTACTCATCAGCTCGATGTTCAGCCAGTAAATTATCATACAATAATGCTCTGTCTGAACCGGAATTCATGGCAATGCTGGCGCCGAACAGGCAGAATATAATTGCAAAAGGAATAAAGGAAGAAAATAATAAAAATCCAATACCGCTTATAGATAATCCCGAAAAGCCGATTATAAGAGACGTTTTACGACCATATCGATCTGCAAGTAAACCAGATGGGATTTCTAAAGCTACGCAAGAAAAAAATAGAAAAGATTGAAGGATGCCTATCTCTCCTTGTGTGATACCCAGTTGCAGTAAGTAAAGTACAAATAGGCTTCTCTGAACGTCCATGCTCATAAATATTGATAGGGAGTAATATAAGTTGTCGTTCTTTTTATTTATGAAATTCAATGCGCTCATTTTTTTCTGAATTCCTGTTTTTTTGTAAGTTCAAAAGACTTGAAGTTAAAATTTAAGATGCATGCATCTACCTTCGAAGGACCAATTTTTGCCAGATACTGAAAAGCTTCCCAAGCTATGAGGTCAGCAATAATAGAATTTGTTATTCCGTTGGACGGAAAGCGGGCAGGAATAATTATTTTTTTGCAAACGCTGTGTACCTTTCTAAGCCAGCGTAGATAGATCTGAAGTGAAGATCTATCTTTGAGAAGCGGACCAATTATACCGCTGTTAATACCAACGGCACCGAACAGTGCTGACGTGCCTGCTTTTACTGCTGCGTTAGCAACGTAACTCTGAATCGCTCCTTTAGGTTCATCAGCACAACAGATTATTAAATCTGCTCCCTTGGCTAATTTCGCTAGCTGCCTGCTGGAGGTGATCTCGGATATGATGGGTCTGGCCTCTACCTTTTGGTTCTCCATTAATCGCTGGGCAAGTATGTCGGACTTGTATTGGCCGATATCTTGAGCGCTAAAAACAAATTGGCGATTAAGGTTGTTCATGCTGACTTTGTCGAAATCAATTAAAACAAAGGACCCCACACCTGAGCCTGCAAGGCTTTGTGCAACTAAAGATCCGGTGCCTCCACATCCAACAACTACTATTGATGAGCTTTTTAGCTGTTGACTCACTTCTTGGTGTGGTGCAATAGCTTCATTCCACGACCACTGTATCGTCTGTAAAGGAGTCATCCCGCAAGGAGGAGCAGTATGAATTAGATTTGCATCTTTCAGCCTTCGAAGAAGACTACCTTCTGGCTCATTGTCGAATTCCAGTACTACTCCTGTTGTACTAAGTAGATGAAGTAGCTCGGTTGTTCTGGAATTAAGTTTCTTGATGATTTTTGTGCCGTTTTCTGCAAACAATTTAAGTTGATTTCCGTCATCAAGTATGACAACGTCGCCACGTAATACCCATTGGTTTTCTTTTTTAAGCAAGGGAGAAATCCTCTGAGATGTTTTTATCACTTATGTTTTTAACAAACATAGCCATCGGCCTATAAACCGTTTCAGCCAACAGCATGGGCAAAATGGCACTGCTAGATTTAGAGTATAGCTTTAGAAAAATTGACTTAATGAAGTTGATGGATTCAGCAGAAGTGTCCAAGCCAGATATTTTTCTTTGAAAGAGAGTTAGGCGCAAACTTTTTTCACTTGCGGCATTTACAATCAGTGTCTTCAATGTCGCTTTTTCTTCATTTGTGAGTTCTTGCCAGAGTTGAGTGCACTCCATGATGAGGTGAAGTGATTTTTCTTTATTTTTTTGTAGTGGCTCAACAAAATTTTGAAGCAAGGTCTCTGCGTGACTCATTATTTCAAACGGGCTATTTAAACGC
Organism: Pseudomonas sp. LG1E9; assembly: GCF_003290225.1. Taxonomy (NCBI): domain Bacteria; kingdom Pseudomonadati; phylum Pseudomonadota; class Gammaproteobacteria; order Pseudomonadales; family Pseudomonadaceae; genus Pseudomonas; species Pseudomonas sp. LG1E9. The sequence continues at coordinate 3,557,710 of NZ_CP029983.1, forward strand.
TGATAATTTGCAAGAATGGGGAAAGAGTAATGCGAAGAAAATGCGGACCATGATAATAGTATTTTTGTATCTGGGTTTGGGATTATGTCTATTGCTTTAGTTAGTCCGATGCCGCGATATTGTGGATGCACAATGACCCGAAAAGATTGCAATATATGTTTATTGATTTCTGAAAACTCAGGGAATATCTCAAATGCTTTTGGCCATGGACGAATACATAAATTAACACCAATCACCTCGCCTTTAGAGTAAGCAGTGACAACATGATCAACTAGAGGTGCTAACATATCAATATCATTCGGATTGTCGTTTTCATAATGATAGCGGGAAAGCTCTTTATAGTCGTCTATAGTGCCTTTCTTAATTTGTATTTCTAGGCTTTCTAATATGCTGGTGCTTTTTGCTTTTTTATTAAGAACGCGGTGTTTTCCATTGGCGTGAAGCTCGATGTGAATATCCGGCTTTAAAAAATCGACAATGTCATTATGGCAACTAGCAATAAAAGCACCTTGTTTATTAAAGCGAAGGATTTTTCCTAAATTTATAGCGACAATCTGGGCGGTACGCCTGTCCAATCTTGTAGTGAACTCGTCAAGGATAAGTGGCCCTATTCCTTGGAGTAAAGCTAAAGCAATAAGGAAACGTTCTTTTTGCCCATCAGATAGCTGAGAAAAAGGACCAATCAGAATGCGTGGTTCTCCCAACCCAAATTTTGAAAGATATCGGATGACTTTTCCTGCATCTTCACAGGAAATAATTTCTGCAATAGATTTGTTTTCATCAATTTTATTTGGTGTGTTTCTTGTGGCTAGAAAGTGCCGGGCAATATTTCTTAATAACAAGCTTTTTCCTACGCCACTTGCCCCTGTTATTAGAATGATCCCCTCTGCAGGAATGTCTAAGCTTGATAGCTGCTCCATCCACCCTTCTTCAGATAAGCCGAAAGTTTTAATTATATCTCGGCAAACTTTGCTTGAGCTATTTAGCGGAGGAATATGTAGGTCTACTTTTGTGTGTATTATATTCATAAAATCGCTCACGTTAGCTTGGGAGGCTCAGTAGGCATATCAATTTTAAAGTTAATATTGCTCAAGCAGATGCTTGGAATGGCACCAATTATCACGCTTGGACATAAATCGTCTAATAATTCATCAAGTAAATGTCTATGCGCACTATCGAATATGGATGATTTTAATATGGATATATATAGCCTTTGGGCTTTGGATTCACTTCTCCAGGCGGGGCATAATGCTAATGACGCGTACCTACCCCAAGCATCATCGGTTGGGCCTGAAACAATCATTAGTCGCATGGCAGCTTTAACTTTCGGATTTGAATAACTGTCAGAAATAGGAGTGCAAGGTATACCATTTCTATGAAGTGTCGTTGCAATAGACCAAGCTACCGTGGCATTAGGAAAATAATCGGGAAATGCTAGAATAAGACCACTTCTTGATGCTATAGGTGACCAATCTAGAGTTGTTAAATCTATTAGCGGTGCGGGATCATCAGATGGTGTTGATGCCATTGCCCAACCTACGTGCTCTCCGCAGTTGGTGTTTTTTAAAATTTCTTTAATTTCTACGCGAAGTGATTTTTTGCCATCTCCAACAAGCTCACCTGAAAATACAAGAATGCATCTAAGAGATGTTTTCTTAATGATGCGCTGTCCTTTATCGATGGGGTCGAGTTGAATGGGGTCGCTGTGTCTGCAGTTTGGTTGATGATTCCTTTTTCGTAAAGAGTGATGTTTTCTTCGGGGTTACGAACAACGTCTATTATGATGGAGGGGACTCTATTATATGGGCAAAAAGCTTCCCAGCGATTAGGGGGAATTTCGCAGATTTGTCGTGCCCCCGGCCATTTATCACTACGGAACGGTATCCAAGCAGGGGATGATAGCAACCCTTCAAAAGCTGGAGTCTTTTCCTGAAATCTGATAATGGTACTGCCATCTTGTGTTAAACCCAATTTTGCTTTACTCATGATTAGATCGCGAACGATAACATCATGACTAGCCAGATAATTAAGCCCGTTTAAATAATCTGCACCTGAAATACTATCCAGTTTTCGGCTATTATTGGCTTTGGGGGAAAGAATGTATGTATACCCCTCATCCTCAATAGTTATATCACAGCCGCCTTCTATACTCACATTTGGGAGTGGCGTAGACAATGGTGCTCGTGGAGGTAACGCTCCCAAACTTGCTAATTGTAGCGCTCCATAGTTACGAGGAGATCTTAATGATCCAGGGGGAGCGTCCACAGCAATTCTAATTAAATTATTTTTCTCCTCCATAGAGCCCCCTTCGTTTCTTGCGGCAGTTCGCCAAGAGTAATTGATTGTAATTTTTGCGTTGAGTTGGTTTGTGTTGGTGTTTTGTAGTCGTGGGAAGTCAATGTCAGGCTGATACGTCGTTAATTTAGATTTCGCTAATACGTTGCTCTTTAATTGCTAGAATTCAGTAAGTAATAACTGCTCAGATAATCTTCAGATTTTTGTATTGATTTTTTAAGAAACGCTATATAGTTTTTCTCGTGCTCAATAAAATCCCCAGCCTGATGAGATAAAGGTGCGGGTAGTGCTTGTTCTGCTTTAAATAATTCTTCTCTGGCATCCCTTCCTAAATCTTCGATTTTATTTAATATGGGTAAAACGAAACCCCGCATTTGTTGTTCGAAAAGTGGAAATCTGTAAGTGTCTACGTGTAAATTTTGAACAGCAATAGTGAACCCACAGTTGATTACGTTATGCCACCACCCAGGGGGGATATAAAATGCATCGCCTGCCGATATTGCACCTTCAAAAATATCTGCGCCTTGCTCAAGTACCTGGTTAGCAATTTCAGAATTGAATAAATCTTGTCCGTTCGAAACTGCAAATGTATGGAGTGGAGACACCATGCGTGCTTTTTTTTCACCCGCAATCATAGTTAATACAGAGTTAACGAAAAAAGAATCTGTATGAAGCGGGCTTGAGACATGTTGATATCCTATGAGTAAGTTTGTTGGTGGTATTGAGATGGAAGACGGTAGTTTGTAAAGCCAATTGTCAGGAAAACAAGGCAGTGTCATGTCTATATCATCAAGAAGCTCAGGGAACTCTTTGTGATAGATCCACCCGCCCAAATATGGTCGCTCGGAGTCAATGTCGAAATGGTCGTCCTGTTCTGCTAAAAATATATATTCACTTAGAGGCATTTTGACTTGGTTTTTATATCGCTCATGCTGTTTTGTCTTGTAGTAACAGACAGGGACTTCAACATGCCCATAGGTGCTTTTAAAAAAAGCTGCAGACCAACGCCTAATGGCAGGCCAGTCCTTGCCCATTCCTTTTAGAATGACTGGCTTTTCATTCATGAGATAGTTTTTTTGGAATGCTACTGAATCTCTAGCATCAATGCTCTCAAGAAGAATTATATTTTTATTTGACAAGAGCGTAATCCTTGCATGATGGGTTGCTGTCGGCTCTTTAAAAGGTCACTCATAATGAATGACCTTTTTTCATAGTGCGAACTATTAACAACGGCTAAAAACAGCCTGAAGCATCAACTCATCATCTGCCGTGTCCATGAAGATGGAGACATCTTCATTTTCATTGGTTGTGGAAAAAGTACTGTCTGGTTCTAAGGTGTGTTCAAGCATTTCTTCATTTTTCATTTTATATTCTCACTGGTTTATCGATAGGGTAGTACCGGTTTTAGGTTGAGCGGTCGCTGATTATTACTGCTCGTTCTAGGACAACACCGGAGAACCGAATTTGTCGGTGAGGATCCGCGTAATCTATGAACTGGTCAGCGACTGCTAGAGTAAAGATCACGTTGCCGGTATTACGCAAATGTACACTTTTCGATTTTTTGTATCCGTGCGTCCGTAATGGGAGAAATGGCTTCTGCGATAAAAAACATGCAAGCCTGATCTTCAAGCGCAGCGCAGTATTAGGAAATTACTTACGAAGGACTTCGTGTTTCGCTTACAGAAGTAACTTTCAACATTTTAGGACGCTCCAAACAAAAAAAGCCCCATGACCAAACAGGCCACAGGGCTAAAAATTGGCTGGATGCGACCAACCAAAGGAGCTCTTTACATCACTTCGCCGTTGCTACAACGGTGTCCGGCTTCCAGCCACCCCCCAGCGCCTTGTAGATCGCCACGATTCCGCGATACAGGTCCACTTCGGCCTGGGCCTGAGAGTCTTCGGCGGCGAGGCGTTCGCGTTGGGCGTCGAGCAGGACGAGGAAGTCCACGGTGCCTTCGCGGTAGCGGATGGCGGCGAGGTCGGCGGCGGCGCGGCTGGATTCGCTTTGACGGATCAGCGAGATCAGGCGTTGTTGGCGCTTGCCGTAGTCACTGAAGGCGTTCTCGGATTCTTCCAGAGCGAGCAACACTTGCTGTTCGTAGGTCGCCAGGGCGCCATCGGCTTCGGCGTCGGCGCCACGCAGTCGAGCGCGCACGCTGCCCAGGTCGAACGCGGCCCAGGTGATGCTCGGGCCAAGGGCCCAGGCATTCGCTGCCGAGGAGCCGATCTGCGAACCGCGCCCGGCGGTAAAGCCGAGGAAGCCGCTGAGGCTGACCCGTGGGAACAGGTCGGCCTTGGCCACGCCGATGCGCGCGGTGGCGGCGGCCAGTTTGCGTTCGGCGCTGAGGATGTCCGGGCGACGTTGCAGCAGTTCGCCTGGGTCGCCGATGGGCAGTGCCTTGGCAATCGCCGGCAAGTCTTTGGGGCTCAGGTCCACGCTGAGTTTGTCCGGACGCTGGCCGAGGAGGGTGGCGATGCGGTTACGCTCGCGCACTTGTTCGGCCTGCAGTTGCGGCACGCTGGCTTCAACGGCGGCGAGGCGTGCGTCGGCACGTTCCACGTCGAGTTGGTCACCCACACCGGCATCCCGCAGGCTGACGGTGATGGTGCGTGATTCCTGCTGGTTCTTCAGGTTGTCCAGGGCGATCTTTTCACGCAGTTGCGCGCCGCGCAGTTGACCGTAGGCGTCCACCAGTTCGGCAATCATGCTGACTTGCAGCTGGTACAGATCGGCTTCGGCGGCCTGCTGGTCGGCGTCGGTCGCTTCCAGGTTGCGCTGGATGCGGCCGAACAGGTCCAGTTCCCAGGCCATGTCCAGGCCCAGGTCGTAACGCTCGGTCTTCACGCGGCGAGTGGTCTGGCCGGGGATCTGGCCCTTGCCCTGGTCACTGCTGACGCGGCTGGTGATGGTCGGCATGGCGTCATTGCTGGCGTCATCGCGGATCGCCCGAGCCGCACGCAGGCGGGCAAAGGCGACGCGCAGATCACGGTTGCCTTGCAGCGACTGCGTGACCAACTGGTTAAGCGTCGGGTCCTCGAACTGCTGCCACCAGATGCCTTCGAACTTGGCATGGTCATACTGCTTGGCGTCCGCGGCGGCGGTGATGTTCGCCGCCTCCGGGGTCTGGGTTTTATAGTCCGGGCCGACGGCACAGGCGCTCAGCGCCAGTACCAGCAAGCTCGGCAGGAATACTTTCACACTCATTGCTGTGTCTCCAGCTTCAAGGCCTTGGCCGCTTTGCGCGCTTCGCTGCGTTCCACATAGCGACGGATCAGTACGTAGAACACTGGCGTCAGCAACAGACCGAAGAAGGTCACCCCGATCATCCCTGAGAACACCGCCACGCCCATGGCATGACGCATCTCGGCACCGGCACCGCTGGACAGCACCAGTGGCACCACACCCATGATGAAGGCGAACGAGGTCATCAGGATCGGCCGCAGACGCAGGCGGCAGGCTTCCAGTACGGCAGCGAGCGGGTCGAGTCCTTCCTGTTGTTTATCCTTGGCGAACTCGACGATCAGAATCGCGTTCTTGCACGCCAGGCCCACCAGTACGATCAGGCCGATCTGGGTGAAGATGTTGTTATCGCCGCCCGAGATGATCACCCCGGTAATGGCCGACAGCAGTGTCATCGGTACGATCAGGATCACCGCCAGTGGCAGGCTCCAGCTCTCGTATTGAGCAGCCAGTACCAGGAACGCCAGCAGCACGCACAGCGGGAACACGAACAGTGCGGTGTTGCCCGAGAGGATCTGCTGATAGGTCAGGTCGGTCCACTCGTAGGTCATGCCGTTGGGCAGTTCATCCTTCAACAGTTTTTCAATCGCGGCCTGGGCCTGGCCGGAGCTGTAGCCCGGTGCGGCGTTGCCGTTGATTTCAGCGGTGATAAAACCGTTGTAGTGCATCACGCGGTCCGGGCCCGAGGTGTCGCTGACCTTGATAAAGGTCGCCAGCGGGATCATCTCGCCCTTGTTGTTGCGCACTTTCAGCTGGCCGATCTGGTCGGAGTCCTGGCGGAACTGTTGTTCAGCCTGCACGTTGACCTGATAGGTGCGCCCGAAGCGGTTGAAGTCGTTGGCATACAACGAACCCAGGTAGACCTGCAGGGTGTCGAAGATGTCGCTGATCGCCACGCCGTGGGTCTTGGCCTTTTCGCGGTCGATGGCGGCATCGACTTGCGGCACATTGACGGTGTAGCTGGTGAACAGGCCAAACAGCTCCGGCACGCCGTGGCTCTTGGTGATCACGTTCTGCACTTCTTTGTACAACTCGTCATAGCCCAGGTTGCCCCGGTCTTCGATCTGCAGGCGGAACCCGCCGATCGTGCCCAGGCCCTGTACCGGCGGCGGTGGGAAGATCGCCATGTAGGCTTCTTCGATGTTGGCGTACTGGCCATTCAGCGCGCCGGCAATCGCTCCGGCGGACATGCTCGGGTCTTTGCGCTCATCGAACGGCTTCAAGGTCACGAACACGATGCCGCTGTTCGGGCTGTTGGTGAAGCCGTTGATGGACAGGCCAGGGAAAGCAATCGCAGCTTCCACGCCAGGCTGTTTCAGGGCGATCTCCGACATGCGCTTCATCACGTTTTCGGTACGATCCAGGCTCGCGGCGTCGGGCAGTTGGGCGAAGGCCACCAGGTATTGCTTGTCCTGGGCCGGCACGAAACCGGTTGGCGTGTGGGCAAACCCGAAGAAGGTCAGCACCATCAGGCCGGCGTACACGAACAGCGCGATTCCACTGCCGCGAATAACCCGGCGTACGGTACCCACATAGCCATGGCTGGCCTTTTCGAAGAAGCGGTTGAACGGACGGAACAACCAGCCGCCGAACAGCTTGTCGAGGAACTTCGAGAAGCGATCCTTCGGTGCGTCGTGACCGCGCAGCAACACGGCGGCCAGGGCTGGGGACAGGGTCAGCGAGTTGAACGCCGAGATCACCGTCGAGATTGCAATGGTCAAGGCGAACTGTTTGTAGAACTGCCCGGTCAAGCCACTGATGAACGCGGCGGGAATGAACACGGCACACAGCACCAACGCTGTAGCGATGATCGGGCCGGTCACTTCACTCATGGCTTTTTCAGTCGCAGGGAACGGCTCCAGGCCCAGCTCGATATTACGTTCGACGTTCTCTACCACCACGATGGCGTCATCCACCACGATGCCGATGGCCAAGACCAAGCCGAACAACGACAGCGCGTTGAGCGAGAACCCGAACAGGTGCATCACCGCAAAGGTACCGATCAACGATACCGGCACCGCCACCAACGGAATGATCGAGGCGCGCCAGGTCTGCAGGAACAGGATCACCACCAGCACCACGAGGATCAGCGCTTCGAACAGGGTATGCACGACCGCTTCGATGGAGCCACGTACAAAGATCGTCGGGTCATAGGCGATGCGGTAGTCCATGCCCGCCGGGAAGCTCTTTTTCAGCTCGGCCATCTTGGCGCGCACATCGTTGGAGATGTCGATGGCATTGGAGCCGGGGCGCTGGAAGATCGGAATCGCCACGGCAGGCTGGTTATCGATCAGCGAGCGCAGCGCGTATTGGCTGGACCCCAGTTCAACCCGGGCGATGTCCTTGAGGCGCGTGATTTCACCGTTGGCGCCGGCGCGAATCACAATGTTCTCGAACTCTTCCTCGGTCACCAGACGGCCTTGGGTATTGACCGACAACTGGAAGCTGGTGTCGCTCGGCGCAGGCTGCGCGCCCAGGGCACCGGCCGCCACTTGGCGGTTCTGCTCACGGATCGCGGTCACCACGTCGGTGGCGGTCAGGTTGCGTGAGGCGGTCTTGTTCGGGTCGAGCCAGACGCGCAGGGAGTAATCGCCCATGCCGAACAGTTGCACGTCGCCCACGCCGCCCAAGCGGGCCAGCTCATCCTTGATGTTGAGGATGGCGTAGTTGGACAGGTACAGCATGTCGTAGCGCTGATCCGGGGAGGTCAAGTGCACCACCATGGTCAGGTCGGGGGAGGCCTTGTCCACGGTGATACCGATGCGTGTCACTTCCTCGGGCAGTTTTGGCTGAGTCCGCGTCACACGGTTTTGCACCTGCACCTGCGCGTTGTCCAGGTCGGTGCCCAGGGCGAAGGTGATGGTCAGGGTCAGTTTGCCGTCAGCGGTGGATTGCGAGGACATGTACAGCATGTTCTCGACGCCAGTGATGGCCTGCTCCAGCGGCGCGGCCACGGTTTCGCCGATGACCTTGGGGTTGGCGCCGGGGAAGTTGGCGCGCACCACCACAGTCGGCGGCACCACTTCCGGGTATTCGCTGATCGGCAGTTGGAACAGCGAAATCGCGCCGGCGATCAGGATCAACAGCGACAGCACTGCTGCGAAGATCGGCCGCGAAATGAAGAACTTGGAAAAATTCATCTTGAGTCGTATCCCTTAACCGCGTGGAGTCGCGACGCTGGCCAGTTTGGGCGCGGCTTTATCCGGCGCCACTTGTTCCAGGTTGCTGGCTTCAAGCGCTTGTCGTTGTTGGGCCAAGGCGGCGAGGGTTTCCTGGCTGGCCATCGGAATGGTTTCCGGCGCGACTGGCGAGCCTGGACGCACGCGCTGCAAGCCCTTGACGATAATCGTGTCGTCCTTGTTCAGGCCGCTGCGCACAATGCGCAAGCCTTCGATCTTCGGCCCCAGTTCCACGGCGCGATAGGCCGGTTTGTCGCCGTCCATCACCAGCACGAACTTCTTGCCCAGGTCGGTGCCCACGGCTTCATCGTTGATCAGCACGGCGGAGTAGGTGCCGCTGCCCACCAGCTTCAGGCGTGCGTAGAGGCCCGGGGTGTATTCGCCCTTGCTGTTGTCGAACACGGCGCGACCACGGATGGTGCCGGTGGCCGGGTTGACCTGGTTGTCGACGAAGTTCATCTGGCCCAGGTGCGGGTTGCCGGTTTCATTCGACAGGCCCAGGTACACCGGGGTGGTTGCGCCACGGCGGCCCTGGCGCGCCAGTTCGGTGTACTTGAGGTACACGCGCTCATCGGCGTCGAAGTAGGCGTAGACCTTGTCGGTGGACACCACGCTGGTCAGCGCGGTGACATCGGCGGTCACCAGGTTGCCGGCGGTGATCTCGGCACGGCTGACGCGGCCGCTGATCGGCGAGGTCACGCGGGTAAAACTCAGGTTCAGCTTGGCCAGATCCAACTGCGCCTGGATGCCGGCGACAGCGGCGCGGGCTTCCTGGGCGGCAGTGGTGCGCGAGTCGGCCAGTTCGGCGGAGATTGCATTGCTCTGGCGCAGGCGCTCGCCGCGTTGGGCTTCGTTGTCGCTGCGAGTGGCAGCGGCGCGGGTCTGTTGCAACTGGGCTTCAAGGCGGCGCACTTCAGCCTGGAACGGACGCGGGTCGATCTGGAACAGCAGGTCGCCTTTCTTGACCAAAGCGCCTTCGGTGAAAGCGACTTGGTCAATCTGGCCGGAAACCCTAGGACGGATCTGCACCGTTTCCGGCGCTTCCAGACGGCCGGTGAACTCATCCCACTCGTTGACCGGCTGTTCCAGCACCTTGGCCACGCTGACTTTTGCCGCAGGCATGGCGGCCGCTTGGTCCGGGGTCTTGCCGCACGCGCTCATCACCGCCACGGCCAGAATCGCCAGGGGCAAGCGCAAATGTTTGAGTGACTGTTCCATGAGGTGCATCCGCCAATGTATTTGAGATGGGCGGATCATGCGCGGCGAGGGGGTATGTCACGAATCGAATGAAGCGAAGGTAACTATCATTGCGAATGATATAAGCGCGATATCAGCCCTCTAGCATAGGGGTTTCGTTAGGGGGCTATCAATGGCGATGATGACAAAGGACTGTTGCGGGTGTGCAAGCAATGTCGACTTCGGCACCCGTATGGTTACTATTGCGCATGCAGATCGTTCGACCAGGAAGTCATTCATGACCATGCTCCAAACGTCGCCCCGTAAAGATGTCAGGGTCCAGAGCAACACCTTTTCCCAAGCGCTCAGCCAGACCCTGACGGTGTTGTCCGAGCGAATCCTCCAGGCTCAAGCCAGCATTGCCGCTATCGACCGCCTGAGTTTACGCAGCGCCGAAAGGGAGCGCACCGAAGCCCTGGCTCCGAGCCAGGCGCGCGTGCACAAGTGTCAACAGCAGTTCGATCGGCAGAAAGGTGAAGGGCACGGCTTCGGTTGGCTGCTCAGCCCGTTGGATACGCATCAGGCGTCCGTTGAGCTCAAGGCCGCCCGGCTCCAGCATGAGCAAGCGATCCTGGCTTTCGATGAGCCGGCCATCACGTCACAACACAACCGCGACATTGACGAGCACAACCGGTACGTCGCTGGCCAGCACGAGGAACGGCTCAAACTCAAGGAACTATTGGCGAAGCTTCTCAGATCCCAGCGCCAGTTGAAGGACTTCGAGTTGGCCGCGACAGAGGCGTTGGCAGCTGCGAAAGGCAACGGATGGCTGGCGCCTGATTTCGCCGTAACCTTGGCTCGGGTGATGGACCTGGTACGCGAGATGAAAATGCCACAAGCCCACGACTGCCTGGGGCAGTTGGTCTTTCAGAAAACGCCGGACGTGGCAGCCTATGCCAAGTGGCGCAAGCGCGCCGAAGGCATTCGCGAACGCGCCAATCGGGATCACTTCGGCGTCGCGGTGACGGGCGGCTTTCCCAATATTGTCGCGGCCAGCGCCAGGCTGGCTGCGGCAAACATGCAACGCGACCCCGCCCGTCAGCTGTTGCAATGTGGTCACACTGCCGATCAGTGGCAACTGCTGAGTCAATTGGCGACTTCACCCACCCACCTGTCCATCGATGTGCTCTGGGCGATCTACTGGGCGATGTTTCAGTGCCAACAGGAAATGGCCAGGTTTCTCAACAGCGCAGCGGCCATTGAGGACCTGTTGAACGGCCGGTTCAGTGCCTACGTCGAACACTGGCTTGGGAGCTGGGCGTCCAAACAGGTTCCAAAATTCGGCTACCCCATGTCCCAGTCTTTCCTTGGCACGCTGCAACTGGCGGGCAAGCCGGAAGAAAGCCGTTTAGGGGCCGACCTTGGCGTCATTATCTCGTTGAATATCGGTGGCCTGATCTGTCGCAAAGCCGTGCTTTTGCAGGCCAAGCGGGCCAAGGATTGGGTCGCCGATGTGGGCAGCAAAAAAGGCCAGCTACCCAAGCTGTCCAAGTTGCCGCGGGGCGGTTACTACCTGTTCTACCATGAGTCTGCGAACCTGCAATTGGCCACTGCGGTTCCAACGGTCAGCTCTGCTCAAGCGTTGGAGCAACTGTTGCTCACGGCGGGCAAAAACCCGGATGGCACCTACCTGCCCGTCGACGTGCGCGAGACGGGTTGGGATTGGGCGAGCTTTATCAGTTTTGGCCTGTGTGACGCCAATTCGCAGATCGGTGAGCCGTTCGACACCATTGATGACGCGCTGCGGATCCTGGGCAGTGGCGAGACCGGCGCGCTGCCCCTTCGGCTGTTCGTGGTCGCTATCGAGGATGAACCCTATGTGCTTGAGATGGCGCAGCGTGTGCGCGAGCGCTATGTAGACCTGCAAGAGCCGCTGACCAAGCAAGAAAAGAAACAGCTGGACGGGGATGAGCGCGACCATAGCTACGGTATGTGAAGCGTCAAGGACCTGCATATCCTGTGCCTGAGGGCACCAGGGCTGCGAGCTGAGCACGCTCGCAGCCCTGGTTTTTTACGCGGTACCGAACTCGACCCGCACCGTCAGCGCCCCTTGATTATCTCCAAGGCCAATCCCATACCGCCCCTCCAGGTCATCGTTGATGCACAGCTGCAATTCCCCGGTCTGCCCCGGCGGAACCTCGGCCAGATCCCCCACCAGAAACGGCGTGCCACTGCTGCCCACACGCCCAATCAGCGCCCCTTCATTGGCACCGGGCAGGGTGTAGCCCGCCTTGGCGATCAACCCCGGACTGCCATTGCCATCGACCATGCCGCCGACCGGGCTGGCCAGCCATTGGCCGCTGACATAGCGCACCAGGCGCGGGCTTGGGCCGCTGACCTGCACGCCAGTGCCTTGCCATGGTTGGTTCGCTTGCACCTGCACGGTGACGGCCTTGAGGTCGTTGCACAGCGTGTCGCCGGCCTGGATCGACAGCGCGGCGATGGTCAGGCTCGGGTTGGAGGTGCCGGTGGTGGGGAACACGCCGTCGCCCACCAGGAACAGGTTGTTGTGGTCCCAACTGCGCTGGTACTTGTCGACCACCGAGGTGGCCGGGTCGGCGCCCATGCGGTAGGTGCCCATCAAGTGGCCGGCGCCCTGGAAAGAGTACGACTCGCCCTGGTAGTCAAACAGCCCCGGCTTGATGTCGGCCGTCAGTTCGGTGGCGCCGAGCAGTTCGGTGATGACATGGCTGGCGAGAATCCGCGCCTGCTTGAAACCTTCCTTGGTGTAGTCCGACAGGTCGTAGTGGATTTCCGGGCGCGGGATGCCCAGGCGGTCCTGGTACTGGCTGGACGGCACGATGTAGCAGTTGGCGTTGTTCGGATCGTCCTCGACTTGTTCCACCAAAAAGCCCACGCGAAATTGCCGGGTGAGCAAGTTGTTCAACTGCTGTACCAGCGCCGTGCCGAACAGCACCTGGGGCGCGCCCGTGGCGTTTGGCAACGGGTTGGTGCGGCTGACGTTGGTGCCGTCGATCAGGTCGGCGACGGTGGTGTAGGGGTCGCCGATCGGCCAGTTGAAACCCTCGTTGCCGATCTCGATCCGCCACGCTGCGCGCTGGCTGCGAAAAGCACCGTCGCGCAGGCTTTCGATGCCGGAGGTGGCCACCGGGCCACGGTACGGGAACACCGTCTTGCCTTCGGGCATCAAGCCCCACGCCAGGTAGATCGGGTGGTCCGCCAGGCTACGACCGACCTGGCCGCTGCTGTTGGCCACGCCCTTGGGCCAGGCGCTGCTGGTGGAGTTGAGCAGCAGTTTGGGCGTCTCGATGGCATGGGCGGCGATCACATAACGCTGGCCGACCGCGACGCCCGTGCCAGTGGCCGGTCCATCACCCAACTGGTACTGGATAAACTCGATGCCACTGACCGTCTTGTCCGCTGCCACCGTGACCTTGCTCGCCACGGTTTTGTACAGCACCCGTACATTGCCGGTGTTGAGTGCATTGTTCAGGGTCACCGTGGCGTCGTACTTGGCCTGGATCGGGCAGATCGGCGTGCAGTTGGTATTGCCCGCGCACACCCGGCGCCCGGCATACGGCTGCGAGTTGCGCCCGGCCGGCGTCGGGCTGACCACCAGCGGCAAGCCCTGGAATGACTGGCCCTGCACCGCGCTGACGAAGCTGCCATCGACCAGTGACAACGGAATGCTGGTCATCGGGTATTCATAGTTCGTCGGGAAGGTGATGCCCAGGTAAGCCTGGTCGGCGACGTTGGCCGCCACGCCGATTTCCGCTTCGGCGCGGCAATAGGCGCTTTGCAGGTCGTTATAGCCGATGGGCCAGTCCACGCCCACGCCGTACAGCGACTTCATCCGAAAATCATTGGGCAACATGCGCAGGCACGTGGCGACCCAATGCCAGGTGGTGCCGCCGCCGACCCGTTCATACGTGCTGGTAAATGGCAGCGGGCCTTTCTGCACCAGGTAACTGACCTCGGGGTTGTCCCAGCCCAGGATCAGGTCGGCAATCGTCGCCCGTGGCGCGTTCTGTTCGGCCGGGTTGCGTGCCGGGCTCAGCGTGCTGACCGGCGGGTAGGGCGATTCGGGGGTCTTCAGCGTGGCGGTGTAGAACCGCTGCAGGTACTGGTTACGGTTGGCCGGGACTTCCGGGCCGGACTCCAGCACCAGCACCTTCACCCCCGCCAGGCCGAGTTGGTAGGCAATGATGCTGCCCGCGAGGCCCGCACCGACGATCACGACATCTGCTTGTTCGCTGCTCATGACGATGCTCCTGGCTGTGGGCTGGCGGTGACCCCGGTGAAGTCTTTCAGGCTCGGTGGCGGGCTGTTCCAGTAGCCGAAGAAAAACTCGCTGTAGCCCATCGGGTGAGCCTGGGCGATGCTCCACGCCCAGCTCTGGGTGTAGGCCTCATCGCTGACCACGGTTTGCTCGTTCACCGGGAACGCGCCTTGGGTATACGGCTGATACCAAACGCCGAGCATCCACAACTTCATGATCGCCCGCGCTGCCTGGGCGGTTTGTGTCGCGGCGGGTTGGCCGTTCTGCATCAGGATGGCCGTGCCGATTTGCTGCGGCGTCTGTTGCTCACTCACCAGCGCGGCGTATTGGGCGAGCAGGGCACTGAGCACGGTTTGCCCCAGGCGTGGGCCGATGAAATCGAGAAAGGTGCTGGGCAGGCCGATGGGGTCGACCGATGGCGCCAACAGTTCCTGATTGATGCCGGTGAGCACCACGCTCAGGCCGGTGAAATTGTCCAGGTCGGTACTCATGGCTGACTCCTTGTCACACCGGTGGATTGGGCGCGTTCGAGCAGGTAGGTGAAGTCGGCGAAACTGGTGCGCGGTGATTGCGTCACGTGGGTGGCCGCATTGCCGTGACACGCAATGCAGCTCGACGACGCCTGGGGCACGGTGCCCTGGATATAGGTCTCCAGCGTGGCATTGGCGAGGAATGACGGCGCCGGGTTGCCCAACGGCTTGGTGGCCGAGATCTGGCACGGGGGCTGGCCGCTGAGGGTCGGCCACTGGGTGCTGATCAACTGGTAATTGGCCCATACGCTATTGGGATTAACCGTGCGCAACAGGTTTTGGTAGGTGGTGTTGAGGGCCTTGGTTTCGTCGGTCAAAGGGATTTCACGCACGATCTGCGATGGCGTGGCCTTTACCGCCGGGTTCCACGGCCGGGGCGGCGGCTGGTTGACCTCGGCATGGCTGCTGGCGTTGTAGAACAAATACGGGCCTTTGCGCTCGGCGGGCGGCGTGGTTTTCTCCGGCACATTGTCGACGTGCTCGAAGGTCGACCACACCCACTGCGGCGCGATGGTGGTCTTGTGCACGATATGCAATCCCACCAGCCCCACCGGCTCGGCAACGCAGGACTCGGCCACCACCGGCCCCTTGCTCGGGTCGCTGTTGCCCGGCGTATACACCAGGGCATCGACGGTATGGAAACTGCCAGGCTGGTCGTTGCCGTCCAGCACCTTCCACGACGCCTTGACCATCAGCGAACCTACGTCACTGGTGGCCGGGTCGCCACAACTGAACGCCACCGCATTGGTCGGGCTGGCGGCAAAAAACGCCTGCTGGCCCTGGATGCTGTACAGGCCATTGTTGACGATGCCGTCGAACATCGATTGGTTGACCACGATTTCATTGCGTGTGTACACGCCGCTCTGGTCCACCAGCGGGCCACTTTGAAACGGTTGGATAAACTCGTCCAGCACATCCGGCACCTTGCCCATTTGCTGCAACAAGCGTCCCGAGCCTTTGCCCTCACAGGCTGCCGGCACGTTGGCGGGCGCCTGCCAGGCCGCCGGTTTCTGCCCTTGGGGCAGGAAAATCTGATAGCTCTCTTTGTAGCTCTCCCACACCGTGGCCGCGTCCTGCTGGCCGATCTGCACACCGGTATTGGGCTTGCCATCGGCCAGCACCGGCCAGTTCAGCGCAATAAACGTCTGCCATGACATCTCGTCGAAGTTGGCTTGCAGGCTGGTGAGGGAAAACGGCGGCGTCGCCGTGACATCGAAGGGTATTTGCGTAGACAGCGTGGGGGCCGCGACGACCAGGGGGCTCAGCAACGCGCCAAACAGCGCACAGCCGAACCCAGGCCGGGGGCGATGGGTTTCCTTTCTCATCGTTATCTCCTAGGCATCAGGCGCCAGGAGACAGTGGGTCCGTCATGGACTCTTCAATGCGCCTCCTGGCACGGGCTAGAGCGTAGATAAGGTTGAGAACGCAGGTGTACGCAGCGCTAGATTGATTCGTGATAAAAACAATAGCTCAGCGGCGGTTCAGGCACGGTCTGCGCGAATATACGTGCGAAACACATGGTCCCACAGCGGCGAAGACACGCCGAAGTTCTTCTCGATGCCTTTGCGATGATGCAGATCGTGATTGGCCACCAACCCTGGAATAAACCCATGGGCCCAATGCGCCGGGCGGTGCATCACGTAGTGCACCGAGATGTAATAGAAGTAGCCCGTGACCGCGCCGACAAACGCCGAGGTCAGGCCGGTGTACCAGGCCAGCAGCAGTAACGCCGCAAAGGTGGAACTGGTTTTCCAGCTCGATACACCGATATAGGCCAGCACATCCACATGGTGGGTCCAGTGCTCGTGGCGATACAGCGAGTGGAACAGAAAGCGATGCGCCGAATACTCCACCAGTGTCCAGGCCAGCAGGCCCGCGAGCAGTTGCAGCGGCTCAAGCGGCGCCAGGCAGAGCGCCAGGCCGACAAACAGGGGGACGGTGAAAAAATCCAGGTAATACGCGACTGACGACATCAGCCATTTGTTTGAAGCCGCCATGTGCGGATCGTCCTTGAAGTGCATGAACCGAGGGGAAGTCAAGCCGGGTTGTCCCCGGCGGCGGGCAGAGTGCCCGTTGCCTGGCGCCTTTGCAACAACTCGATGTGCTCGGCGGGCACCAGGGTGCGCAGGGTCTTGTAGAGCACACGGGTTTCCAGCAGGTTCCACACCCGCAGCATGGTTTCCAGCGCGTCCAGCGGTTTGCTGATGAAGTCCCGGGCGCCCAGGGCCAGGGCGCGCAGGCGCGTATCGCGGGTGGCGTCGGCGGTCAGGACCAGGATCGGCAGGTATTCACCCTGGGGGATGCGCCGGTTGAGTTGTTCCAGCACCGCGAAGCCGTCGAATTGCGGCATGTGCAGGTCAAGAATCACCAGGTCCGGTTCGAAGCTGTTGAACAGCTCCAGGGTGCGCAGCGGCTGGGTGCTGCTCAGCACGTTGGTCAGCCCTTCGCGGGCGAGCAGTTGCTCTACCAGGTCCAGGTTCGGGCGTTGGTCGTCGATGATCAGAATGCGCAGGTCGAGGTTCACATGGGCTCCATAAAAGACTGGTCGAGGTGGGCGAGAAACGCGGGCACGTTGATCGGCTTGTTCAACACGGCGGTTGCGCCTGCCGCCTGCAAGGCCTGGCGGGTAAGGTCGCTGGCGTCGGCGGTGATCATCAGCACCGGGGTGTCACGGGTGATCGGCGATTGACGCAAGCGTTGCAGCACCTTCACGCCGTCGAGGTCCGGCAGGCACACATCCAGCAGAATCAACTGCGGCGCGTGCTGCGCGGCCAGGTCCAGGCCCAGTTGGCCTTGCATGCTCGACAGCAGTTTTATCCCCGGTCGGCGTTGCAGCAGGGTTTCGATCAGCGCCAGGCTGGAGAGGTTGTCTTCGATGCACAAGACCTTGCCCAGGTGCGCGCAGGCCGTGGGGGCAGGGCGCGGCGCCTGCGTGTCGATGACGGGCGTGGCGATGCGCTGCAATGGCGCCACGCGCGTGAACGGCAGTTCCAAGGTGAAGCGTGAGCCAATGCCGGCCTGGCTCTGCACGTTGAGGTGGCCGTCCATGTTTTCCAGCAGGCTTTTGCTCAGGGCCAGGCCCAGGCCGCTGCCTTCCACATTCGGGTCGGCGCCCAGGCGCTCGAACGGTTTGAACAGTTGCCCCATATGGTCCGCTGCAATGCCGTGGCCGGTATCACACACCGACACGCCGATACGCGTGCCATCAACGACGACTTCAATGCTCACCTCGCCATCGCGCGGGTTGTATTTGATTGCATTGGACAGCAGGTTCAGCAGCACCTGTGTGAGGCGTTGGCGGTCGGCCACGATGCCCACGTCCGCCGCCAAGTCCGGTAATGGCTGCAATCGAATGCCGGCGTCGGCAGCCATCGGCGAGACCAGCGACAGCGCCTCTTGCAAGACCTCCGCCAGCGGGATCGGCGCGATATTCAACGCCAGGCTTCCTGACTCGATCTTGGCAATGTCCAGCACTTCGTTGATCAGCGTCAGCAGGTGCTGGCCGGCGCGCAGGATATGCCCGACGTCGGCCTTTTGCGCCTTGGGCGCGTCCATGTCCAGCAACTGCGCGAAGCCCAGGATCGAGTTGAGTGGGGTGCGCAGTTCGTGGCTCATGCGCGACAGAAACTCGCTTTTGGCGCGGCTGGCGCGCTCGGCTTCCTCACGTGCCTTGCGCAGGGCGATTTCCGCAGCGCGGCGGTCAGTGATGTCGCGGGTGATCTTCGAAAAGCCGCGCAAGGCGCCGGTGCCGTCGTACTGGGCGGTGATCACCACGCTGGCCCAGAACCGCGTGCCGTCCTGGCGGCAGCGCCAGCCTTCTTCGGTGTAATCGCCATTGAGGGTGGCTTCGCGCAGCGCCATGTCCGGGTGCTGCGGGCATTCCTCGGGCAAATAGAACACCGAGAAATGCTGGCCGATGATTTCCTGTTCGGTATAGCCCTTGATCCGCTCGGCGCCGTTGTTCCAACTGGTGACATGGCCCGCCGTGTCGAGGGCGAAGATCCCGTAGTCCTTGACCCCGTCGATGATCAGCCGCAGGCGTTCTTCGTTGTCACGCAAGGCGCGCTCGCGTTCGGCCAGCAGCAACCCGGCTTCCACCAGGCTGGTGCCCAACTGGCCGATTTCATCGTGTTCCGGCGGTTGCGGCAGCAGCGGCGAGCCCAACGCCAGGCGCTGGGCATTGCGCTGTACATTCTGCACCCGCGCCACAATGCCTTTGGACAGGAACAACACAGCGACAATGGCGCCAAACAAACCGCAGATCGCCGCCAGCCAGGTGGACAGCAGCAACCGTTGACGGGTTTCGGCCGCCGCAGCGCTGCGCTCGGCCAGCAACGATTCCTCCAGCGTGAGCATGGTGCTGATGTGTTGGCGCAAGGCATCGAGGATGTGTTTGTTGCTGATCAGAATGGTACTGATCGATTGCGGTGTGGCGTCGCGGTCCTTGAGCATCTCTTCCAGGCCGTCGACCTTGCCTTCGATCAGCGGCTTGATGGCGCTCAGTTGCTCACGCACCCGTGGATCACGCACGTTGCGGTCGAGCCGGCGCAGAGCGGACTCGATCTGTGGCCCGGCGTTGAGGTAGCTGGGCAGGAAGTCTTCACGGTGCGTGAGCAGGTAGCCGCGCACACTGGCGGCGGCTTCTGCGAGCAGGGTGTGCACGGCCTGGATATCGCCTTGCACGCGCAACACGCGGCGCACGTCTTCTTCGGCGCGGGCGGTCTGGCGTTCGGTGGTGTAGATCAGCACCAGGGACAGCAACAGCACCACCAGCGGCAGCGAGATCACCACCAGCGCCTTGCCCCGCAGCGGCAGGTCAGCCCAACGCCGCTTCATGGTGACGTCACCAGGCCCAGGGCGATGCCGCGCACGGCAGCCTGGGTCCGATCAGCCGCGCCGAGCTTGCCGATCACGCGCTCCACATGGGCCTTGGCGGTGCCGGTGGTGATCCCCAACTGTTCGCCGATGGCGCGGTTGCTCATGCCGTTGGCCACCAAGCCCAGTACCTGGCGCTCGCGGGGGGTGAGGTTTTCGCTGGGGGCTGCGCCGCTGGCCTGGCGTTCGGTCATGCGGCGCAACAGCCGCGCGCTGACCGCCGTGTTGAGCGCTTCGCCGCCGGCGCCCACGTGTTGCAGGGCGTCGATCACCTCGGCCCGGCTGGCGTCCTTGAGCAAGTAGCCGACGGCGCCGGCATTCATCGCCGCTTCCAGGTATTCGGGGCTGTCGTCCATGGTGAACATCACCACCTTCACTGCCGGCAGGCGCTCTTGCAGCAAACGCGCGGCGCCCAAGCCGTTGAGCCCGGGCATGCGGATGTCGAGGATGACGATGTCCGGCAGCAGCTGTTCGCACAGCTCGACCGCTTGCAGCCCATCGCTGGCTTGACCGACCACCTCGAACTGCGCAAGGCCGGCCAGCAGCGAGACAAAACCGGTGCGCGTGACTTCATGATCGTCTGCCAGCACGAGACGCAGGACGTGGGTCATTGAGGGGTTCCAGGCAAATGGGCCGGCACGCGGGCGTGCAGTTGGGTACCGCTGTGGGCTGCGCTGACGCAGGTGAAACTACCGCCCAGCAGGCTGGCGCGCTCCTGCATGGTCGCGAGGCCCAGGTGCTGGGCGTCATCGCGCAATGGCGCGCAAGTGAAGCCTTTGCCATTGTCGTCCACGCGCAGGGATGCCTGGCTGTCGTGCAACGCCAGGGTCAAGTGCACCCGGCTGGCGTGGGCATGCTTGAGGACATTGTTGATGGCTTCCTGGCCGATCCGGAACAGCGCGATCTCCACCTGGCTGGCCAGGCGCGTTTCACACTGCGCCTGCCACACCACGCTGATGCCCGCGTCGCGCAGGCGGTCGGCTTCCTTGTCGAGGGCTTTGAACAGGCCGAAATCATCCAGCACCGTTGGGCGCAGGCCGGCGATCAATTGCCGGCCTTCACCGACGCAGTGCTGCGCCAGGGTGAGGATCGCCTGCAAATCGGCGGCGAGTGCGTCAGGCAGTGCGGGGCAGCGGCCGGCAAAGCCTTGCAGTCGCTGGTGCAAACCCGCGAGCGTCTGTGCCAGTCCATCGTGCAGGTCGTAGGCCACGCGTTTGCGCTCGTCCTCCTGGGCGCGGAACAGGCGGTTGACCAGGTCGGACAGGGTCTTGTCGCGGGTTTTGAGGGTGGTCAACAGCCGATCGTTTTCCAGGTGCGCAGCCAGCAGGGTGGCGAGCAGTTGCAGGGATTCGCTGTCTTCGTGCTCCGGCGCCCGCAGGCTGACGCTGTTGCCCAGCACCAGCAGGCCAAAAGCCTGGCCGTCACTGCCACACAATGGCACTTGCAGCACGCTGTGCGGCTGTTCCTGCCAGCGTGGTGCGCGCAGGTCGCGGTCGGCGAGGGCCGCCAGGCCGTTCAGGCGCGCCGGGCTGCCATGGCTTGCCGTGGTATGGACGGCCCCTTCGGCGTCCCATTCCTGCAGCAGGCCGTGGTCCATCGCAAGAAACGCGCAGGCGCGCACGAGCACGCGTTCGCGCATGGCGTCGGGGGCCAGTTGGCTCAGCTCCTGTCCGGTATCCACCAACAGCCGCAGCCGCGCCGTGCGGCTTTGCGATTGGCGCAAATGCGCGCGCATGGCCAAGGCGCTGCCGGGGTCATGGGGCAGGTTATGCATGGGTGATGCTCCAGCGATGCAGGGAGGGCGGGGCGTCTATTAAACATGGTTAAACGCCTTGGCGGCTATCTGCCAAATGGCATAGGTAAATGACTCCGATTGGCCGATGGCGCGCCATGCTCGGTTTGGCAAAGTGGGCTCAACGAACACCACTGGAGTCTCCCCATGCAATTCAAGCCCGCAGCAATCGCCCTGATGTTTGCCTTGAGCGTTCCGTTTGTTCAGGCCGCTGAAACGTCACCGTATGTCTACCGCGAGGTGGCCCAGGCGCCCGCCAATGTGAAGGACCGGGAGATTGCCGGTTTGTTCGACCGCTGGAACAGCGCCCTGCAGACCGGCAACGTCACGTCGGTGGTCGACCTCTATGCGCCGGGCGCGGTGTTGCAGCCGACCGTGTCCAACCAGGTGCGCACCACGCCGGACCAGATCAAGGACTACTTCGATCACTTCCTGGCGCTCAAGCCGGTCGGCCAGATCAACTACCGTGAAATCCGCCAACTGGGCACTAACGTGGCCATGGACAGCGGGGTCTACACCTTCACCCTGACTGACGCGAAGGGCAAGGTCAGCCAGGTGCAGGCGCGCTACACCTTCGTTTATGAGCAGGTGGGCGGGCAGTGGAAGATTCTGAATCATCACTCTTCGGCGATGCCCGAGGTGCAGGTCAAGCACGCCAAGCAGTGAGCCGCTGATTACGCCGCCGTTGCGCTGAGCAGCTGGCCAGGGATGGCCGCAATCAGTTCGCGGGTGTACGCGGTGGCCGGGCGGTTGAAGATCTGCTCCACCGAACCCTGTTCCACCACGCGGCCATTACGCAGCACCAGCACCTCATGGGCGAAGTTGGCGACCACCGACAGGTCATGGGACACCAGCACATAGGCAATGCCCATGTCCCGTTGCAGTTCTTGCAGCAGGTCGAGAATGTGTGCCTGCACCGACACATCCAGTGCGCTGACCGGTTCGTCCAGCAGCAGCAGGTCGGGTTTCAACGCCAGGGCGCGGGCGATGGCCACACGTTGGCACTGCCCGCCGGACAGCTCGCGGGGCAAGCGGTCGAGGAAACTCACCGGCAAGTGCACGCGGCTGATCAACGCCCGCGCCGCCTGCTCCAGCGCCGCGCCCTTGAGCAAACCGAACGACACCAGCGGTTCGACAATGCTGTCGAACACCGTAAAACGCGGGTCGAGGGCGGCGAAAGGGTTTTGCTGCACCAATTGCAGGCGCTGGCGCAATGGGCGGAAGTCGCGCCAACTGAGGTCAGTGACGTCTTGCTGTTCGAACCTCACCCGGCCCTGGCTTGGCTTCTCCAGGCCGAGGGCGATGCGCAGCGCGGTGCTCTTGCCCGAGCCGGACTCGCCGACGATAGCCAGGGTCTGGCCGGGGTAGACCTCCAGGTTGAGACCCTCCAGGGCCAGGAAGGTCGACGCCTCGCCCTTGACCTTGGGCAGGGCGAACGTCTTGCCGACGTTGTGCAGGCTCAGGATCGGCTGGCGCCCCAGGTCGAGGTTGAGCAAGGGTTCGCGACGCCTGGCGAAGGCGGGCGCGGCGGCGATCAGGGCGCGGGTGTAGTCGTGGCTGGGTTGGGCCAGGATCTGCTTTGGCGGGCCTTGTTCCACCACCTCGCCGTGCTGCATCACCAGGATGCGGTCGGCGCGGTCAGTGGCTACGCCGAGGTCGTGGGTGATGATCAGCAGCGAAATGCCGCGCTCGCTGACCAGTCGTTGCAGGTGATCGAGGATCTTGCGCTGCACGGTCACGTCGAGGGCGCTGGTGGGTTCGTCGGCGATGATCAGGCGCGGGTTACCGGCCAGGGCGATGGCGATCAGCACGCGCTGGCGCATGCCGCCGGAGAGTTCATGGGGATACTGACGCGCACGCAGTACCGGTTTGTCGATCCCCACCTGTTGCAGCAACTCGACAATATCCGCATCGACGCCGGGGTAGCGCTTGCCCTTGGCCAGGATCAACGCCTCGGCAATCTGCTGGCCGACGCGCAGGGTGGGGTTGAGGCTGACCATCGGGTCCTGGGGCACCAGGCCGATGGTGCGGCCGCGCAGGCTGCGTTTCTCGCGTTCGCTGGCGTGGGTCAGGTTCTGGCCGTCGACCCACAGTTGCCCGGCGCTGATCTGCGCGTTGTCCGGCAGCAGGCCCAGAATGGCGTTGGCCAGAGTTGATTTGCCCGAGCCGGACTCGCCGACAATCGCCACGGTTTCGCCCTGCGCCAGGGAAAACGACAGCGACCGCACCGCCGGATTGACCTGGCCGCTGGCGCGGTAATCGACACTGAGTTGGCGTACATCGATCAAAAGCGCGCTCATCGCTGGATCTCCTCAAAGGTGCGGGCGATATGGTTGAGGCTGAACACCACCGCCACCAGGAACAGCCCGGGCAGCAAGGACACCCACGGTGCGGTGATCAGGAAGTGCCGGCCGTTGGCGATCAGGGTGCCCCATTCCGCCGCCGGTGGCGCGGTGCCGAAACCGAGGAAACTCAAGCCTGCGGTGGCGAGGATTGCCGCGCCGAAATCCAGGGTAGCCAGTACCGCCACCGGGCCCCAGGCATTCGGCAGGATGTGTCGCAGCAAGGTGCGGCCCCAACTGGCACCGCCCAGGCGTGCGGCTTCTACATAGGGCAGGGTTTTCACCCGCAGTACTTCGGCGCGGGTGGTGCGGGCAAAGCCCGGAATAATGCCGATGCCCACCGCGATGGCCACCGGCACGGTGCCAAAACCGATGGCCGTGACGATCGCCAGGGCCAGCAGCAGGCCGGGCAGGGCGAGCAGCACATCGACCACGCGCATGATCACCGCATCGAGACGGCCACCGGCAAACCCGGACAAGATGCCCAGCCCGAGTCCGCCCACCAGTGCGATCCCCACCGCCATCGAGGCTGCCAGCACCGACAGGCTCGCGCCGTAGACCACGCGGGTAAACAGGTCGCGGCCCAGTTCATCGGTGCCGAACCAGTGGTTCAGGTTAGGCGCGGTGAGCTTGGCGGCGGGGGCGGTGGCGTATGGGTCGAAGCTGCTCAGCAGGTGCGGTGCCACGGCGGCGACCAGCGAGAACAGCACCACCAGCACCGCCAGGCTGAACCCCGGCCGGCGCAACAAGGGCAGCAGGGTCGCCGTGGCGCGTTGCCAGGGGCTGCGGCGGCGCCAGAGGGTTTCACTGCGCACGCGTTTGTGGGTAAGCGTCGTCATGGTCTAGGACACCTTGGGCGTGTGGGAGATGCGCGGGTCGAGCCACGGGTAAAGCAGGTCCACCAGCAGGTTCACCAGGACAAAGGCCGCCGCCGACACGGCAACGATGGCCAGCACCACTGGAATGTCCTGGCGCAGCACGGCTTCCTGGGCCAGGCGGCCGATGCCGGAGCGGGCGAAGATGGTTTCCACCAGCACGGCGCCGGACACGGTATTGCCCACCTGCAAACCGATCAGCGTAAGGATGGGCAGCGCGGCATTCCTGAACCCATGGCGCGCCTGCACCTGGCCTCGGCTCAGGCCTTTGGCGTAGGCGGTGACGATATAGGCTTCTTTCCACACGCCCTGAAAACTGCGTTGCAGCACCTGGGCGTACACCGCCGCACTGGGGATCGCCAGGGTGATCGCCGGCAGTACCAGGCTTTCGAAGCCCCGGCTGCCGGTGGCGGGAAACCAACCCAGGCCAAACGCAAACACCTGGATCAGCAGCAAACCCATCCAGAATACCGGCACCGAAAAGCCCAGGGACGGCAAGCGCGCCAGGGCTTTTTTCAACGGTTGCCAGCGGATATACGCGGTGAGGTACGCCAGGCCGATGCCGCCCAGCAGCGACAGCACAATCGCCAGCCCCGCCAGGGACAGCGTCTGGGGCAGGCGTTCGGCGAGCAACTCGGCCACCGGGCGGTTGAGCGACAGTGACAGGCCGAAGTCACCGTGCAACGCGCCCAGCAGCAGGTCGATATATTGCTCGAAGAGGCCTTTATCCAGCCCGTAATAGGCCCGCGCCTTGGCCAGGTCTTCCACCGACAGCGCGTCGGCTTCCATGCCGGACGCACTGAGCATGATCGACAAAGTGTCGCCCGGCAGCAGGTAGAGGATGAAGTAAGTGATGCTGTACGCACCCCAAAGCACCAGCAGCGCCTGGCCGACCCGGCCGATCAAGTAGCGGCTCATGGTGCTTCGACCTCGATATCACCCAGCAGCGCAAAGCCTTCGGCGGTCCAGCGGAAGTTTTTCACTTTGGATGAGGTCGCCGCCTGCCACACGCGCTCGTAGACCGGGAACGCCGAGCCCTCATCCACCAGCAGGTCTTGCAGGGCGCCGTAGGCTGCTGCACGTTGCTGGCTTTGGGTGGCGGTGATGCCGGCATCGAACAGGCCCTTGGCGGTGTCCAGTACCGCCGGTTCGTAGAGGTTGGTGGCCAGGGTCGAGCTGTTGGCGGTGCGCGGATCGAGGATGGTTTGCAGGATGATCGGGTCGGCGCGCGTCATGTAGTTGATGGTCAGGTCATAGTTACCGGCGGAGTTGTTGGCGACCCACTCGGCGCGGGTGACCACGCTGAGCTTCAACTCGATGCCGACCTTGCGCAGTTGATCCTGGATCAGCACGTCGCCTGCGGTTTCAGCCGGGCTGATGTTGTAGCTCAGGCTCAGGCGCTTGCCGTTTTTGCTGCGGTAACCGTCGGCGCCCTTGGCCCAGCCTGCCTGATCCAACAGGCGCTCCGCACCCGCCGGGTCATACACCAGCTTGGCGCCCTGGGTTTTGAAGTAAGGCGTGGTCACGTCATAGATGCCGTCCACCACCGGGAATTCAGCGTTGTACACGGTGCTCGCGTAGCTCTTGCGGTCGATGGCTTTTTGCAGGGCCAGGCGTACCTGTTTGTCGCCCAGGGCGCGGCCGTCACGGGTGTTGGAATACAGGTTCAACGCCGGCCCCGGCAGCGAACGGCTCTGGATGGTCGCGCCCTTGGACTGGAACAGCTTCAGGTCGACCTCGGAGAACGGGTTGCGCGGCCACAGGATGTCGGCCTTGCCTTGCAGGAACAGACCGTTGCGCACGCTTTCCTCGGGGATGTAGGTGACGTCCACCGCATCCAGATGCGCTTCGCCCTGGTTTTTCATATTCGCCGAGGCCCAGGCGTAACCCTTGCGCTTGGTCAGGTGCGCGCCGACTTCCGGGGTGTAGCTGGCCAGCACGAACGGCCCGGTGCCGATGATCTTGCCCAGCGAGCGTTCCTTGGCGCTGAGCGCATAAGAGGCGGGCGCCAGGATCGACAGGTTGGTGGTGGACGTGGCTTGCAGGAACCCGGCGTTGGGTTTGGCCAGCACCAGTTTGACGGTCAGGTCATCCACCACTTCGGCATGGTCGAACCCCGCCAGATAGGTGGCGCCGAAGGTGGCTGGCAACTCGGCGGCCAGCGCCTTGTTGCTGTCGAAGGCGGTTTTGACCGCCACGGCATTGAAGCGCTCGCCATTGCTGAAGGTGACGTTATCGCGCAGGTGAAAGGTATAGGTGAGCGCGTCGTCACTGACTTCCCAGCTGTTGGCCAGCCAGGGAATGATCTTGCCGGTTTGCGGGTCCTGGTCGGTCAGCGACTCGGCGACATTGCGCAGCAACACCCGGTGTTCCAGCCAATAGACCTGGAATGGGTCGACGCTGACCAGCGTGGTGTTGTCGCCAAAGAAGGCGATATTCAGGGTCTTGCCGACCTGGCTGTCACTGCCCGAAGGTGAGCAGGCGGCCAGGCTCAATGCCAGGGCGCAAGGGGCCAATAGACGGCTCATCAAGTTGGAGGTGTTCAATGGGATGCCCTCGTATGGCGATTGGCTTAGAAGTCGTAGGCCAGCTTGGTGTACCAGTAGCCGCCGCCGGGGTAGAACGGCGGGTTGCCGTAGGGCGCCAGGCCCAGGTTGCTGTAGACGGCGTGCCGGTCGGGGCGCACGTCGAAGATGTTGGTGCCGCCGATGCTCACGGTGATCTGGTCGACGAAGGTGTAGCTGACGTCCAGGTCGGTGATCCATTTGGCGCCGAAGCTGCGGTCGCCCGTGGGGTTGACCGCCAGCGTCTTGACCGCGCCGTAGCGGCTGGTTTGCAGGTTGACTGCGAGGTCCTCGACCTTCCAGTTGGCGCCCAGGATCCATTTGGTCTTGGGCGACGCTTCGGTCAGGTCGCCTTCGCGGTCGCGGCCCACCAGGGCCACGCCGGAATTGGCCAGCGCATTCGGTGTGTCGCGGGTGCCTTCGATGGTGGTCTTGTTCCAGTTGAAACCCAGGCTCCAGCGCACTTCGCCCCAGGTATCCAGCGGTGTGGTGTGGTCGGCGACCACGTCCAGGCCACGGGTGCGGGTATCGAAGGCGTTGGTGTAATAGTTGACCCAGGTGCCCGAGGGCACGCCTTGGCTGGTGAGGATGCCGTTGATCACGCCGTTGCCCTGGTCGTAGATATTGCTGGTCAGGGCGATGCGGTCGTCGATGTCGATCAGGTAGGCATCGGCAGTGATGCTGGTGTGCGGTGCCGGTTGCCAGGTGAGGCCCAGCCCGAGGTTGCGCGATTTTTCCGGCTTGAGGTCATCACCGCCCAACGCCTTGGCCAGGTTGCTGCCCGACGGGGTCAGGCGGGTGACGGCGGGCACTACGTTGCCGTTCACGTCGGTGGACACGCGGTTGTCGGCCACGGTGTAGCCGATCTGGGTCAGGGACGGCGCACGGAAACCGGTGCCGACAGTGCCGCGCACGGCCACGCTGTCGGTGAGTTCGTAGCGCGAGTTCACTTTCAGGCCGAGGGTGTTGCCTGAGTCGTCATCGTAATGTTCGACCCGCCCGGCGACGTCGAGAAACCAGCGTTCGGTCAGGTCGAAGCCCAGGTCCAGGTAGCCGGCGTAGTTGTTGCGGATCAGGCTGACTTCGTCTTCCGGACGAATCGTCACCGCCGCCTGGGCACCCGATGCCGCCGGGTACGAACCGGTGATATAGGCCTCGGGGTCGCCGGCGAAGGTGCTGAAGTGCTCCCAGCGATGTTCCAGTCCGGCCGACACCTGCACCGGCGAAGTCAGGTTGAACAGGCTGTCGTAGCGGCGGGTGAAATCCAGGTTGTTGACCCACTGCTCGAAGCGGAAGGTCGCCAGGTTGTCGAATTTGGTCGGTGATGCGGTGCCCAGGGACGGGTTGATGTTGAGGTCGCTGGAGTGGTGCACATTGTTGCGCCCGTAGGTGGTGCTCAGGTCCCAGTTCCATTCGGCTGCCTGGCCCTTGCCGCCGAACAGCAGTTGATAATCGCGGTCCTTGATGTTGTTCAACGGGTAGTAACCGTCGGGGAATACCTCGGGCACGGCGGCCCGGCCGGTCGGCAGGCGGAAGTAGTTGGCGGCCTCGGCGTCTCGCTCGCCGTAGGTGGAGAATGAGTACAGGGTCAGGTCTTCCAGCGGCAGTTCGGCGTTATAGGCCAGGTTGAAGGCCTTGAGGTCGGGGTCGCCGTTCTTGATCGCTACGCGGTCCCAGGCGGCTTCCTTGGCCGGATCGTTGAAGGCCCTGACGCTGCCGTCGGCCTTGTCGTTCCACGACGCTTCGCCACGTTTGCGTGCATCCGCCGACAGGTGGAAAAAGCCGCCATCGCCCAGTGTGAAGCCCTGGTCGCCGGCCACCTTGATGGTCTCGCCCTGGCCGGAGAACAACTGGCCGTAACTGGTTTCCAGGTGACCGCCGCTGCTGCCGGTCTTGAGGATGATGTTGATCACACCCGCCACCGCATCGGACCCGTACTGGGCCGCTGCGCTGTCTTTGAGCACTTCGATATGGTCCACCGAGCTGACCGGGATCAAGTCGATGTCCACCGCATTCGCACCGCTGTTGTCGATGGACCCGCGCTGGCCTGTGGCGCCGTTGTGGCGGCGTTTGCCGTTGACCAGCACCAGCGTGTAGGCGGGGCCGAGGCTGCGGTTGCTCAGCGGGCGGGTCACCGAGTTGTAGCCGGCGATGTTGGTGCCGAAGTTGAACGACGGCAGCAATTTGGCAATCGCTTCGGACAACTCCGCGCGGCCGGTCTTGAGCAGTTGCTCGCTGTTGATCACATCAATCGGCGCCGGGCTGTCGGCCACGGTGCGCGCCTGACCACGCAGGCCGGTGGAGATCACGGTGACGGTACCGAGCCTGGCGTCTTGCGTAGCGGTTTCGGCGAAGGAGGGCGCCGCAGCCAGCAGCAGCGAACTGGTCAGCAGTGACAGGTGGAAGTGCTTGAGGGGCAGCGGGGCGGCGAGGTCTGGCATGTCGAGATCGGTCCATTTAGCCTTTTACAGGCTCCTGGTGGTCGGGGGTACGTCCTCCGCCAGGTATGGGGTCGGTCTGTGAAGTGAAGATATTCCTATAAAAAACCCGAGGGAAAGTCTTTTTTGGAATAAGCTAATTATTAGATATTGTTATTATGTGATTTATTAAGATCATCTATTTTTATGATGTTTTGCGCTGGTGCCGGCCGCCACGCTCAACGAGAGCAATCCGCTTGCGCCATGTAGCCACCCGCGAAAAAAGACAACAGAACGCAGATGTTTGCGCTCAGTTAATATATGACCCATCGCCACGAATACTGGCTTCAATCGCGGCCAAGCCTTCCCTGAATCCCCCCCTGAGAAACAGTATGAACACCGAATTGACGGAAGAAGAGATGCGACAGGCGCTATTCGGCGTATCTGTGCCCGCAGTGTCGACGGAAGCTGACCCTCAGCCAGAACCCGTTCCGGCAGTCGTGATACCGCCAAAGGCAACGCCCAAAAAGCAACAGAAAACCTCAAAAGGCTTTACCCCGAGGCTCAGGGTCACACTGCGCGTGGGCAATGAGTTCGAAGGGCAGATGCACGAGATCATTCATGAGGCTGACACGCTCAGCACCCTTGTAGCCGAGCAAGAAGCTACCAAGGCAGCCAGGAAGAAGTTTCGTTTTGTCGAAGTGGTCTCGGTCAAGTCAATGTAGTTGCGATAGCCATTTCTCCAAGGCGTCGCAGCGGTTTCGCACAGCGCACATTTCTTTTTTGAACTCAACCGGCCACCCACTTTCCGGCATCCCCTGGGCCGCTTTCGGGGCGACTGGAAAATGTGGTGGGACATGCTGACCGGCCGACTACCGTTCTGAAGCACGGCTGCCGTGAAGATTGAGGAATGGACCTTCACGGCACCAGTTCATTTTTGGACAGGCCGTATTCCCCCAACGAATAGAGCAAGGTTCCATACCCCAGTTGGTCGTAGCCGCCGCTGTTGGGGCCATAATCCCCGCCACCGCCTTCCACCTCGACTTTGTGCGCGAAGGCTTTCACGTTCGGCGCGCTGAGGCCTTTGAGCACGACGTAATGGTTGTAGAGCAGTTCCCAGATCGGGCGAATATCGCCACGGTGATCGGGCGAGATGACGGTCTGCTTGAACGCGCTGTTGATGAAGGTCGTGAACGGCACGTCATTGCCCAGATTGTACTTGGCCACATACTCGGCGCCTTGCAGCACCCGGTTGTTCTGGTAACCGAACATGTCGTCGCCCTGGCTCCAGGCCATTTGGCAGAAGCTGCCGAGCAAGGCGATGTCGAGCAGGGTGTGCGCCTGGTCGCGCCCGCTTTCCTGGACCTGGCCGAGAGCATTGCCGTAGAGCTTCCACACCACGTGTTCAATTGCACCGTTGCCGGCGCCGTGTTTGAAATAGTTGACCGCTTCATCGTAGATGTCGCGGCGGTCGGTCAGCACGCCGATGGCCAGCATCGCGTTCATGTTGGCCAAGTCCCAGTTCGCCCAATAGTGGTCGACCAGCGCGTTATTGTGATGCACCAGAAAATCATGATTCATCGGGTAGAAGACCGTGAGCATCATGCTTTGGAACTGATGAAAGTCCGCCGCCTTCCACTTTGAATAACCGCGCAGTAGCTCTGCGGCGTTGGCCAGTTGATAACCGTACAAGCCAGATGCCAGGAAGCGGTCCGAGGTGCCCTCAATCGACGTAAGGGTG
Source organism: Pseudomonas sp. LG1E9 (assembly GCF_003290225.1). Lineage (NCBI taxonomy): Bacteria > Pseudomonadati > Pseudomonadota > Gammaproteobacteria > Pseudomonadales > Pseudomonadaceae > Pseudomonas > Pseudomonas sp. LG1E9. The sequence continues at coordinate 3,589,040 of NZ_CP029983.1, forward strand.
CTGGACCATTGGTTCAACATCGCTACGGCTTTGTCGGCATACGCAGGATCACCCGAAAGCTGCCAGCGCAGGGCCAGTGCGTACGCTGCTGCAGCGTCGTTGAATAAGCGGGCGTAGTTTTCCGGATGTTGGCCATCCGCGCCCCGATACACCACTGCGACCGGGCTCGGGTTCCAGGCCAGTGAAGCGTGCCGGTTGGCGATCAGCTTCTGCCACCCGGCCAGCCACGGCTGGTTATGGTTGGCCAGTTTTTCGCGGATGCGCAGGAAGTCCTGTTCGGTCTGCAACAGGCCTGGATGGACGAATGCGTCGGGATGTGGGGTTGCGGCGTGACTGGCAATACTGATCGACAGTGCGCTGAGCAGCATGGCCCCTTTGGATAGGCGTTTGACGGTGCGCGTCGCCTTGAGCAAAAAAGTCATGGTGTGTTCACCGTGATGTGTGGAGTTTTACGCTGCGTAAACAGCAATACATACAGGACCGGGATCAACCCCAGCGTTACCAACGTTCCCAGTGCAAGACCGCCCATCATGCTGATTGCCATGCCTTTCCACAGTGGCCCGGCAAACAGCATCAACGGGATCAGCCCGAGGATGCAGGTCAGTTTGGTCATGACGATCGGGCGCAGGCGTTTGACGGCGGCATTCACGACGGCCTCGTACACGGGCAGGCCGTCGTGGAGCTCCGCTTCAATACGCTCCAGCAACAGCACCGCGTTATTGACGATGATCCCTGCCAGTGACAGCAGACCGAACGTGGCCATGAAGCCAAACGGGTAACCGGTGACCAGCAACGCGACTGAAACGCCGATCAGTACAAAGGGAATTGCGCAAACCACAATCAGCACCTTGCGAAACGAATTGAACTGCCACACAAACAACAACAGCATGGCGATCAGCGCGTGGGGCAGGTATTGCAGCAGCGCCTGGTTGGCATCTGCCGAGTCTTCGATTTCACCGCCCAGTTCAATCCGGTAGCCCGGCGGCAAGCGTAGTGCCGCGACCTGCGGCGCCAGTTGCTCGACGATGGACGTCGCCGTCAGCGACGGGTTGTGGCCCACTACGGTGATGGCCCGTTCCTGATTGCGGCGCATCAGCGTGGACGGTTCGCTGGAGGCGACAATGCGGGCAATGGCCGACAGCGGCACGGGCGTCGAGCCGTCGGCCGGGTAGACCTGGATACCGCGCAGGTCGGGCGATACGGTGTTTGTCGTCGCAGGTTCGCGTACCACCAGCGGTACCCGGGTCTGATTGTCCTGCAGGGACGAAACCTGGAGGCCGCCGAAGTGTAATTGCAAGGCCTGGGCTATGGCCTGGGTGTCGACCCCGGCGCGGCGTGCACTGTGCTGGTCGACCTTGACGGTATAGCGCGCCAGGCGCGTGCTCCAGTCATTGCGCACATCGAGTGTGCCCGGCATGTTGCGCAAAGCGTTCTCGATCTGGCCGGCCAATAGGCGTAATACGTTCTCGTCCGGGCCAATCACGCGATAGATCGCGACCCCGGCTTCTGTGGTGCCCAGGGAAAACCGTTTGGGCTCGGCGCGCAGCTCGGGGTGTTGTTTGAGCAGATAGCGACGCATATTGGCAATGACCGCATCGATATCCGTGCCCGCCATGACGCTGACGGTGAAGTAAGCGGTTTCCGGTGCTGGCTGCGGCGGGTTGAGGCCCAGCACGATGCGCGGTCCGCCATCGCCCACGTAGCCGATGCTGTCGACTACCTGGGGTTCCCTGCCTAACCACAGGCTGATCTCGCGCACGCTTTGCAAGGTCTTGCGCGAACCGCTGCCGGGCTCCAGGGTGATGGGCACCTGAAACTGCAACCGGTCCGACTGGGGCAAAAAGTCATAGGGCACGCGCATCAGTTCAAAAATGGCGGCGGCCAGCAACACCAACATGGCCATCAGAAACAGCACTTTGTGCTGCAGCACGCGGCAGATGACGGCCCGATAGCCTTGGTAAAAGCGGCTGTTGTAGCTGTCCTCTGACGCCTTATGACGTGGGGGCTTGGCAAAATACAGGCACAGCAGCGGCGTGACGGTGATGCTCAACAGCCACGAGCCGAGCAGGGTCAGGGCAAGAACAATGGCCAATGACCGCAGGTATTCATTGGTGCTGGTCTGGCCGAGGAAGAACGGCGAGAAGGCCAGCACAATCACCAGGGAGGAGGTCAATAGCGGAATCGCCAGCGTACGCCCCGCATCCTCGCAGGCCTGGCGGCGTTCCTCACCGGCATGCAGCCGGCGCTCGATGTCCTCGGCGATGACAATGCCGTTGTCCACCAGCAAGCCGAGCGCGAGGATAATCGCGGCAATCGATACGGTCTGCAGCTCGACCCCCAGCATGCGCATGGCGATCAACGTGCCGAGGATGGTCAGCGGCACAATGGCGCCGACCACCAGGCCGGTGCGCCAGCCGAGGAACAGCATCACCACCGCCATGACGATGACCACGGTTTCGATCATCACATGCTTCATCTTGGACATCTGCTGATCGACCACATCGGCCTGGAACGTCACCACATGGGCGGTAAAGCCCAGCGGGAGTTGCTGCTCCAACTGCGCCAGTCGTTCGCGCAGGGCTGCGCCGAATTGATTAATGTTTTGCCCTGGCGCCATGGACACGGCCAGCACCACGGCGTCCTGGCCCTGGTACACCGCGGCGGTCTGGGGCGGGTCGGCAGCCATCACGGCAATCTGCGCAAGGGCGCTCAACGGCACCGATTGCACACTGCCGTCGGCGCCGGGCAGTTGAATCGGCACCTGGCGCAGCTGTTCCACACCGAGCAATTCGCCGGTCACGGTGAGGGTGGTGATCTGCCCGCCAATGTCGGCGATACCGCCAGGCGCCAGCACATTCTGTTGCTGCAGTTGCTGGAACAATTGCTGCGGGGACAAACCCAGCCCGGCCAGGCGTTGCGGGTTGAAATCAATTGAAAGCTGTTGATCCTGCAAACCATGCAAGGTGACCTGGCCGATGCCGGGCAACCCGCCCAACTGGTCGCGCAGGCGCTTCAACGGCCCGCGCATCTCGCTCATGCTGTAGCCGGGTGCTGTGACGGCGATGGAGGCCACGGCGACGCGCCCGAAATTATCGTCGACAAACGGCCCTTGGGTGCCGGGTGGAAAGCCCGCGCCGGCTTCGGCGACCTTATTGCGCACCTGCTGCCACAGCACGCCGAGGTCCTTGGTTTCATCACGGGCCGTCACTTGGATAACCACGCTGCCAGGATGAATCGTGGTCACGATATTTTTGATTTGCGACAGTTCGCGCAGTTTTTCTTCGGTGGGCCGCGCCAGCAATTCTTCGGCGCGTTCGCTGGGCAGTCCGGGGAACTGGATGCTCACCAGCGCATCGCGGATGGTCACCGAGGGCTCTTCCTGGGTGGGGAAGCTAAGAAACGTCGCCACACCTGCGATCAGGATCAACAGCGCGGTGAAGAGCGTCAGGCGGCTTGCGCCCAAGGCGTGTCGGGTCAGGTTGATCATTCGGTTGTGCTCAAGCGGCTGGAGGGCGCAAGCAGGTTGACGGGCTGGCCGTCACTGAGAAACGCGACGCCCGTGACGACCACTTGCTCGCCATCCTTGAGGCCGTTGTCGACAGTGACGCGGCCCTGGTCGATCAGGCCGATCTTGATGTCACGCTGGGCGACCTTGCCCTCGGTTGGGTCATAGACAAACACTTGCACCTGGCTGGCGTCACCCCCGATGCGCAGGGCCTGGGTTGGAATGGACAGCGGGAGCGGAGCAGGGGGCGCGAGCCTCACATTGAGATTCACGCCGCTGGGCAGCGCGAGGTCGTTGGCGCTCAGGCGAAAGCGCGCGCTTTGCAACAAACCGTTCTGTGCGCGCATCGACAGCCCTTCCAACACCAGCGGCAGGCTAGAACCCGGCGCGGTCGGGTCGGCGGCTATGGCGTGGTCCCCAGGCTTGAGGCTGGCGGCCTGTTCCACCGGGATTTGCACCAGCACCTGCAAAGCGCCCGAGGCCTCCAGCTCCATCACGACCTGGCCGGGCGATAGCTCGCTGTACAGCTGCGCAGGCCGAGCCACGACGCGGCCGTTGAAAGGTGCAATCAGTTGCCCTTGGCGCTGATCGCGGCGCACCAGGTCCAGCGCCGCTTCATCGGCTGTCTGCTGCGCGACGGCCGCTTGCCACGCCGCTTCGGCTTGCTCCACAGCGCTGGTCGCGACGCTACCCTGGGTAAACAACTGTTGCTGGCGGACTTTGTTGCGCTTGCGCTCGCTTGTCTGTGCCACGCTGGCAAACAAGGTGGCCTGGGCCTGTTTCAGGCGCAGCCGGACTGCGGCCGCGTCCAGACTCGCCAGTACCTGACCTTGTTTAACCGAATCGCCTACATCAACGTTCAAGGCGACCAGACGACCTGCGCCCTCGAAGGCCAGCGTTGCACGTTGGCGTTGGCGCACAACGCCGGTCAACGGCGCAGCGTCCACTTGCGCGGCGCGCACTGCGGTGACTTTTACGGACCTTACGGCGGGCTCCGGCACGGGTGACTCGCGCGAACAGGCCGCCGTTGTCAGGCAGGCGAGGCCGAGGAGGAGACGGGCCCAGGGACGAAACAGCTGAGGAAAACCATGCATGCCTGGGGCCTCGTTATCAGAAGGTGTAGTTGATGGCGAACAGGCCAAGGCCGGCGCTTTCACGCAGGACCAGCGGGCTGTTGCGGGCCTGGTCGGCGTACTGGGTCAGCGTCAGGCTGACCAGCGTCGACCAGTGTGCATCCAGGCTGTGCTGCCAGTTCAAGGCGGCGGAGTAGGCATAGATGCCTGCATCGGCGCTGTATTTTCCATAGAGCGAACGCTGGCTCTGCGCCTGGGTGACGCCGAAGTAGGTCTGGTTGTAGCGGCCATCGCCGGCGTGCGCATCGAGGTCCAGGGCCAGGGTGTCGCTGTCGGTATGAAACAGAATGCCTTCGAGGCCAAAGCGGTAGCGGTTGCCCCGGTGCTCGCCGGCCATGCGCAGTTCGGCTTCGCCGCTGACCGACAGCCAGTCAAGCAGTTGCTGGCTGAGGGTGAAGTCGGCGACGGTGGCGCCGTTGACATCGCCCATGCCGTTCAGCTCGCGGCCGCCGGGGCGGCTGGTGCTGTCCTTTTCCTTGCGGCCCAGGTCGTAGTTGATCGCCGCGCTCGCAGCAAAGCCGCTGTCGGATTGAAACTGCACACCCAGGCCACGGGTGCTGTCGGCAAACAACACACCGCGCTGGATGCTGAACATCGGCAGTACGAGCGCCCGGTAGCGGTCTGCGCCCATGAAGCGCGGTGTGACGCCCATGCCGAGGCCCAGGGTGGCAGTGGTGGTGTCGGCCGCCTGTGCCTGTGGCGCCAGCGTGCAAGACATCAGCGCGGCGGCGCCCCAAAGCGCGGCACGGGTAGGAGGCGTGATCAAACTCATGATGGAACCCTTTCTGCGGAGGAAAATAACGGTGCGCCAGACAGCGCGCGATACAGCGCCAGGCGGTTGAACAACAACTGGTAGGTGGCCTTGCGTAATTCGATGGCGGCTTCAGCCAGGCGAATTGAAGCGCCGGTGTGCTCTGAACGGGCAGCCGCACCCACGGCGATTTGCTGATCAAGACGCTTGGCCTTCAAGGCGGTCAACGCCGCCAGATCAATTTGTGTGGTGGCGTTGGCCAATGCTTGCTGGCGCTGAGTCAACAGGTCGGCGATTTCGCGGAAGGCGTCCTGCACGGTTTTTTCGTATTGGGCGACTGCCGACTGTTGGCGAGCGGTGGCCAGGTCCAGGTTGGCCTGGTTGCGGCCGCCGTCGAACAACGGCAGGTTCAGTTGCGGGGTGAACAGCCAGGCGCCGCTGCCGGACGAAAACAAGTTGCTCAAGCGCGGGCTGGCGATGCCGACACCGGTGCTCAAGGTGATCGAGGGGAAAAACGCTGCACGGGCGGCACCGATGTTGGCATTCGCCGCGCGCAGGGCTTCCTCGCATTGGCGCACATCGAAGCGCTGCAGCAGGCGCTGTGACGGCATCTCGACCAGCCATGGCGGGGGACTGAGGTCGATGACGGCGCTGTCTGCCGCCGCTGTAGAAGGGGCAGCCTGATAGCCGGTGACCCACGCCAGCGCCTGTTGTGCTCGCGAGTAGTCGGCGCTTGCATCCTGCAATTGCAGAGTGGCGCGACGCACCTCCATGCGCTGGGTGTCGACCGTGTCCGGGGCTACCAGGCCTTCCTTTTGCTGACCGTCCAGTACGCTCAGCAGTCGTTTCTGGTCGTCGAGAATGGACCGCGTGTCGGCCTGCACGCCCGCCTGCAAGCGCTCCTGCAAATACAGGCGCGCCACTTCGACGATCAGCGCCTTGCGCGCCGCCAAAGCTCCGTAGCGCGTGGCGAGGTAGTTATGTTGCGCCGCTTCGGACAGGCTGCGCACCCGGCCGAAAAAATCCAGCTCGAAGTCCGATACACCCACGGACGCGACCGCGATGTCCTGCCCGTAACGTTCGTCGGCGGCCTTGTCGTGCAAGTGCTGGCGGTTGCGTTGCAGCCCCAGGGCCACGGTGGGTAAGCGATCGGCGCGAGAAATGCCGTACTCGGCGCGGGCTTGCTCGACTCGCAGCAACGCCAGGCGCAGGTCACGGTTGTAGTCCAGGGCTTGTTCAACCAGAGCTGGCAACTGTGCCGATGAGTCCAGGCTGGCCAGCAGTTGTTTTTCCTCGTCGGACAGCGCTTCCACGCTGTTGATCGTGGAGGAGGGCACGTCCGTTAGCCGTGAGCCTTGCAGAGTGTCCGGCACTGGCAACGCGGGCGTCTGGTACATCGGCGCCAGTGAGCAGCCGTTCAGCATGCCCACCAGCAGCAAAACCGCGCCGAGGCGTTCAGGCAGCTTGATAGGCTTGGACAGCGGTGCAGTGGTCGGCATAGGATCGGTTCGCGAAAGTCGGGCGTAGGCCAATACTGGCAGCGGACTTTCAATAAACCGTTCGTGAATTATCAAGGTTTCATCAAGAGGCTTCTTTGTGTCAGGAAAACGTATCCTCATTGTCGAAGACGACGCCGACAGCGCCAATATTCTCGAAGCCTATCTGCGCCGGGACGGCTTTGAGGTGGCCTTGGCCGAAGACGGCCAGCGTGGCCTGGACCTGCACAAAAGCTGGCAGCCCGACCTGATCCTGCTGGACGTGATGCTGCCCCGCTTGAGCGGCACGGAAGTGTTGTCCGCCGTGCGCCGCAGCAGCGACACGCCGGTGATCATGGTCACGGCCATGGGCGATGAGCCGGAAAAACTCGGCGCCTTGCGCTATGGCGCGGATGACTATGTGGTCAAGCCCTACAGCCCGCGTGAGGTGGTGGCGCGGGTGCATGCGGTGTTGCGACGTACCCTGGGCAGCCAACCGGTTGAACAGCTGCTGCGCCATGAAAACCTGCGTGTTGATCTCACCGCCTTCACGGCCAGCCTTGAGCACCGCGATGCGCCGCCGCAGGTGCTCGACCTGACGCCGACGGAGTTCAAGCTGCTGGTGACGTTGCTCAAGACACCATCCAAGGCGTTCACCCGTGATGAGCTGCTGGAAATCTGCCTGCCGGAAAGCGAAGCCCTGGCACGGGTCGTTGATGCCCACGTACACAACCTGCGACGCAAACTGGAAACCCATGGCATCGCCGGGGTATTGGTGACCGTACGCTCCATCGGCTATCGGTTCAGGTAAGCCGCATGTTCAAGAAATCTCGGGTCAACGACAAACCGCTGTGGCGCTGGGTCGGTATGCGCATGAGCCTGTTGGCGATCGGCGCCGTTGTGGTGATTGCCCTGTGCATGTGGGTCAACTTCAAACTGTCGGACTGGTATTTCTTGCAGCGCCTGCCGCCGCAAGCGCGTGAGGAGTTGCTGCACCTGCGCGCCGAGCCGCAACTCAACGAAACACGCTTGCGCCAACTGGTTGCCGAATACTACCCGGTGGAATTCTTCCAACCGGATATCGCCAATCGCGACTGGCTGATCCTGGCCTGCCTGGTGCTGGCTGCCATCCCGATCATCATCATCTGTGGCTTGTGGTTTTCACGCCCCTTGTCCAGCCAGTTCTCGGCAATAGCCCAAGGGGCACGGCGAGTTGCCGGCGGAGATTTCTTCACGCGCCTGCCCATTCACCGGCACACCCCCGACGAGCTGCAACGCCTGATCGGCGACTTCAACAGCATGACCACGCAACTGGAGCGTTACGAGCGGGATGTGCGCGAGTCCAGCGCGGTCATCGCCCACGAATTGCGCACGCCACTGAATGCCGCCATGGGGCGCGTGCAGGGCATGCTCGATGAGGTGTTCCCCAGCGATGCCGCACAGTTGGGCATGGTCAAGCGTCAGCTCGATCAGCTCAGGAAACTGGTGGATGACTTGCACCTCTTGTCGATGGCCAGGGCGGGTCGACTGGTGCTGGAGCGCAGCGACTTTTCCCTGGCGGCCCTGGTGAGCGAACGGCTGGCCTGGTTCCAGCCGCAATTGGATGACGTCGGTGTGCAGACGTACATCACTATCACCGACGGGTTTCGTATCAATGCCGATCGTGATCGCCTGGGCCAGGTGCTGAATATCCTGATCGATAACCTGCTGCGCTATGCGGCAGGGGGCGGTGAATTGAGCATCATGGCGCGGCAGGTCGAAGGGCGGGTGGTGATTGAGATCGGAGACCTTGGCCCTGGTATCGAGGCGCAACACCTGGACAGTGTCTTTGACCGCTTCTGGCGTGCAGAGCGTTCCAGGGCGCGTTACTCGGGCGGCAGCGGGTTAGGCCTGTCCATCGCCCGGGCGATTTGCCAGGCCCATGGCGGCGCCATTACCGCCAGCAATCGTAGCCAGGGCGGCACTCTGATCAGGGCGGAATTTCCGTTGTAGTGGTTGCGTTAATATCTATGGCTAGATAGCTATTAATATATAGGTAATAATCGCCCCGACGGCGTTAATTCGAGCGCCTGGCGCAGTATTGACGGGGCACGGCCATGGCGAACGGACAACATCGGTTCAAACGAATTCTGCTTACCAATGACGATGGCATCGATGCCCCAGGGCTCAAGGTTCTGGAGCGCATCGCTTGCCAATTGGCGAGTGAGATCTGGGTCGTCGCACCGCTGCTCGACCAGAGCGGCACCTCCCATTCCTTGAGCCTGCATGCCCCCCTGCGCATGAGCTACCACGGCACACGCCGGTTTGCGGTCACGGGTACGCCAGGCGATTGCATCGCAGTGGCGCTCGGGCATCTGCTGAGTCACGACAAGCCGGACCTGATTTTATCCGGCGTGAATCGCGGGGCGAATCTGGGAACGGAAACGGTGTTTTCGGGTACCGTCGGTGCCGCGATGACAGGGTTGCTGTTCGGTATCCCATCCATTGCGTTGAGCCAGGCGTTTACCGACCGTACCGCAGTGCCTTGGGGAAACGCACTTGACCACGGGGCACGGGGTATTGAGCAACTCATGGCGATGGATTGGCCGCATGATGTGTGCCTGAACGTCAATTTTCCGAGTTGTGCCCCCGGTGCCGTGCTGCCTCTGAAGATAACGCGCCAGGGCAGTGGGCGCTTGGAGAGGGTCTCCGTACGCTCGGAAAATGACCCGCGCGGCCTGGAATACCATTGGCTTCAGTTGGAGCGGCATCAGGGCGCAGATGAGCCAGGGACCGAAACGGCGGAAAATCTTGCGGGGCACATCACCGCGACGCCTTTGCAGTTCGAACGCACGCACGCGATGGCGGGCGTTGTCTCTGATAATGGGTTCAGCGTTCCTCGTCGCGGCCATAGTGGCTGAGCTTGTCCATCAGCAGCCCGGCCGCTTCCAGTTGCTTGCGTTCACTGGCGGTGAGGCAGGCGTCTGCCGCCTCAGCCAGCCACTCATCACGGCGCTGACGGCTTGCTTGCAGGACGCTCTGGCCTTGTTCCGACAGCCCGATCCAGGTGCGTCTGCGGTCTTGCGTATCTGGCGTGCGGGTAATCAGGTCTCGTGCTTCCAAGTCCTTCAACAGCGAGGCAAGGTTGGATGAGCGGATGTTTTCCGCTTCGGCGATTTTTGAAGGCGTTGCCATGCCGTCCATTTGGTCGATGGCGCTCAGCACCAGCATCTGCGACCAGGTCTCGGGATGATTCTGCGCCTCTTGGCGCAGGCGCTTGTTCAAGCGCGTGAAGCGCCCGCGAAATAATGAGATGTCCATGCTGCAGTACCGTGGAAAAAACCTATGGGATTGTAACTAAATCCGGCGGGATGTGCTGTGGTTGCCTTTGTGCCGGATTGGCTGTGTCGAGCGCGCGTATTAAAAGCTCAAATGCTCTCATTTAATCAATGATTGCAACGTGCCATGAACTTGGGTGGCGAAGGTTATATGTTGAGTAGTGGCATATAACTACTTAAATAATTTTTCATCCTGTGCATTTAGAGTTCCATGTTAAACCTTGTTTCGCACTATGGAGCTGGTCGAAATCGAAGTGTGCTGTGCACTTTAAAATCGGCTTGTCATACAAGCGTTAGTAAAAGGACATCAACATGAAACACGCGAATCACACACCTACTCGCTGGACTCGGGCTGATGCGCTGAAAGTCAATGAAAGTGACCCCACTACCACGCAACCGTTAGTGCCGGCTGATTTCCCCGTGATGAGTGACACGGTATTCATCTGGGACACCATGCCCCTGCGCGACCTCGACGGGGCGGTGGTTTCCGTTAATGGCTGGTCGGTAATTTTCACGTTGACCGCCGACCGGCGCCCCCATGATCCGCAGTTTATTGATGCCAACGGGCGTTATGACATCAAGCGCGACTGGGAGGATCGACACGGCCATGCGCGTATCTGCTTTTGGTACTCACGCACCGGCAAGGACTGGATTTTCGGCGGTCGTGTCATGGCCCCAGGCGTGTCGCCCACCACGCGGGAATGGGCAGGAACGCCGATCCTGGTCAACAATAACGGTGACATCGACTTGTATTACACCTGCGTTACACCCGGCGCGACTATTTCCAAAGTCAAAGGCCAGATAGTGACAACCGAGGAGGGCGTTGAACTCGTCAACTTCAATAAGGTGCACGCATTATTTGAGGCGGACGGGGTTTATTATCAGACCGAGTCGCAAAATGCGACGTGGAACTTTCGCGATCCAAGTCCTTTTATTGATCCGAAAGATGGCAAGTTATATATGGTGTTTGAAGGCAATGTCGCGGGTGAACGCGGCACCCATATAGTCGGCCCCGACGAGATCGGCCTGGTCCCGCCAGGCCACGAAGAGGTGGGTGGCGCTCGCTATCAGGTGGGGTGTATTGGCCTTGCCGTGGCCAAAGACCTGAGAGGCGATGAATGGGAAATATTACCGCCGTTGGTGACGGCCGTTGGCGTTAATGATCAGACCGAGCGCCCGCATTACGTCTTCCAGGACAACAAGTACTACCTGTTCACCATCAGCCATAAGTTCACCTATGCCGACGGTGTGACCGGCCCCGATGGCGTTTACGGGTTTGTCAGCGAACACCTGTTCGGCCCTTACCGGCCAATGAATGCCTCTGGCCTGGTATTGGGAAACCCACCCGAGCAGCCCTTCCAGACCTATTCACATTGTGTGATGCCAAATGGTTTGGTGACTTCGTTCATCGACAGCGTACCCACCCGCGACGGCGATTTCCGCATCGGCGGCACTGAAGCACCCACGGTCAGGATCCTGCTGCAGGGCGATCGCTCGTTTGTACGGGAGGCATATGACTACGGTTATATCCCGCCGATGCGGGATATCGTGCTGGATTGAGGGTGTTGCGCCGGTAAAGCCTGCCCGTTATCACGCCTGTGCGTGTCCCGTCCCAAGAAACCAAAAGCCACTCAGTCGAGTGGCTTTTGCGCGCGGAGAAAAATCTCGGTATCCCGATTAGACCTCAGACAAACCACGCGGCACGTTGAAGGCGCAGTTATATGAACGACCGGCCAGCCCGTGCGCAGACCAAGCTTACGCGCCAACGTGCTTTTGCTTGAGCCAGGTTGACCAACAATCATCACCCGTTGCATCGAAGCTCCTTTTCGCTTTGCACGCTGATTTTTTGGGGGAAAGATTCTACTTGAGCCACCCGCGCCGCAGTGAGGGACGGCAGGAGCCTCGCTAAAGGCTCCTGTGGTTATCACTTCGCGTCCCCGGCGTGAGCCTCTGACAGCGTTTTGGCATGCTCCAGATGCGATTTCAATTTGGGCAATGTTTCGGTGGCAAACGCTTTAACCTCAGCGTCCTTGCCTTCAGAAATCTCCTTTTCAAAGATTTCAATCGTGGCCTCATGCGCCTTAACCTGATTGTTGGCATAAGCTTGATCGAAGGATTTTGCGCCGCGAAGTTCCAGAATCATCGCTTTGGCCTTGTCCATGAGCTCCGCACTGTCGGAAACCTTTAGATTTTTGGCGTCCGCAATTGTTTTAAGCTTTGCGTTCGCCGCGGTGTGATCCTTGATCATCATGTCTGCAAAGGCCTTAACATCGGCGGCACTGCCTTTTTCTTGGGCGAGCTTGCCAGCTTCGACTTCGGCTACTCCCTTGGCGGAAGCGTCCTCAACAAAATCGTCGTCTTGTGCTGCGAAAGCCCCTTGGGCCGCCAGGCTGACGAGCAAGGTAAGTGCGCAAGTTCTTAGTGCGTTTGGCATATCGATTTCCTCTTCATGTCTAATGAGCAATAGCGCCCATAAACTTGTGAGCGGTAGCCACGCATTACGTTCAAGGTTTCTTTAAAGCGACAGACTATCGGGCATAGAAGCCTGCGCATACACGGTTCGGCGTGCATGGGCTCGCGCGGTTTCATGGCCGAAAATACAATGGCATTTCTTCGTGTTTTTATGAGCCATCCCCAAAAAACATTTTGACTAGGCTCTAGATCGGTATTTACAGCCTGAAAAAAACAAATTTTGCCCCCAGTTTTGCCCCCAATTGCACAGGGTGTGCGAGCGATCGCGAATGGCTATTTCTGACCCGGAGCGGGGTGGCCGTGACTGGCATTCAGTGCGCCTTTGTGTACTGGATGACCAACCCGAATCTGGAAAATTCTTGGTCGTTAGATGAGTCGATATCCTTAATCGGAGTTGTCCGGGCCGCCTTTCAGCACCTGTCCTGAAATTGGCAGCGTGAAATGCTCATGCTCTGCGAGATGTTGCAATGGCGCCGGTCGCCAGAGAGATCGATCCGCGTGTCCATCGACAACCGGAGCGTAATGCCAGGCGCCTAGCCACGGAAAGCGCTTAAGAAGCGGTTGTTCGGTATTGAAAGTGGCAGGCAACGTTGCGCATCGTGCTTCTGGTGGTGGGTCTCGATAATCCGGTCGGGCCCATAACTTCCCGCTTCAATTGGCCACTGAGTCGGCGGGCAGCGAAGGCGCTCAGGTTGCATGTTGAGGCGGGCGCCTTACCTTCGCTGTTCATGGACAGCTAAGCCTTTGGGCCAGGATCAGTCATTAGGCAAGTGCAATTGCACTTCCATGGCGTCATGAAGGAGTCGGACGACCTCGATCACGTCGTCGCTTGCTACACGATAAAACACGATATGGCGTGGGCTTTTGACCGCCCCATGGGGCTGTTTGGCCTGCTGGCGTGAATAGATGAGGTGATAGCTGCGAAGGCCCGGTGCCAGCTCACCGCGTTCGTAGCTGCCAATGCGATAAGGCGTGTCGGCAATCGCTTGCAGCGCGGCGAGGATTAGCGCCTGATACCGCTGGCGTGCTTGATCGCCGAACTGCGTCTGGGAGAGCCTGAGGATGTCGACAATGTCGGCGCGCGCCGCGTTGGAAATCCGATACTGCGACATGCTCAGTGTTTCTCGCGCGCGGGTAGGGTTGCCTCCAGGCTCAAGCCCTCGAGGTAGTGCTCCAGATCCCCTTCGTTCAACTTAGTAAAGCGCCCTTGCTCAAGGTCCATGATGCCGATAGAGGTCGCCTGACGCAGGGCCTCAATTTTGGCGGTGTCTTCGGCGACGCGCTGTTCCAATAGCCGCAAACCTTCTCGCATCACTTCGCTGGCATTCTGATAACGGCCGGACTGCACCAGGTCATGGATAACCTGTTCCTGGTGAGGGGTGAGTACAACGTTTCGCGTCGCCATGATTAGCTCCAGCTCTGGACATACAGGTCCTTTCGACTATTGGCATATTATGCCATTTTACCTGCCAGCACATAGTTTGGGACTTGTATCTGACGAACTGTGTCGTGCGGGGTCATCCTTCGCGCCGAACAGCGCGTGCTGGCTCCGGACTGCATGCGCACAGAGTTCAAAGGATGTAGCAGGCGGGGCGTTGAGGGCCGTTTGATTCGTGTGGGCCTTGAGGCCTCAGCCTGGACTGATGTGTCCGGCGTTCTCACCGATCGTTTGAACGCGCCGCGGACGTTTGTCCTATGCCGCGTTTCCGTACAGGCCTCAAGATGGAAGAAGCATTCCGCAGGAGGCACAAAGTATAGGCAGCTCAGTACTTTGCAAGGCGAACGCTGTCTTATGAGGTGTGACTAATTTATGATGTCTAGATGATAAATTTGGATACACGATCATGAGTACACGTTCAGACCTTTTGACCAGCGCCGAGGTTCTGCTGCGCACGAAAGGCTATGCGGCCTTCAGCTATGCCGACCTTGCGGACGACATCGGCATTAAAAAAGCGAGTATTCACCATCACTTCCCGACCAAGGAAGGCTTGGCAATTGCCATCGTCGAGAGCTACCTGTTCCGGTTTAAAAAGCAGCTGGACGCTATCAATGATGAACACGTCAGTGTTGTCGACCGGCTGAATGCGTTCGCCTTTATGTTCGCACACAGCAGTCTAAACGGGATGCTCCCACTCTGTGGAGCCCTCGCCGCAGAGCTTCTGGCCCTGCCTGAAAGCCTCAAAGAAATGACAAAGGATTTCTTTGAGATCCATCTCACTTGGCTCCAAGCAAACATTAAGCAGGGTCAAGATCGAGGAGAGCTTAAAGCCGACCTGGATGTAATCAGAGTTTCAAGGTTCATATTGAATACTTTGGAAGGTGCGAGCTTTGTTTCTTGGGCGATGAGCGATGATTACGAGAAATCTTCGGGATTTGATTTGATTTTATCTACCCTTCGTCACTGAAAGCTCTAGCAAGCACACTTATCGACTCTATCGCTGCATTCCCTTTCCAGGGGGCATCTTTCATCGCTGTATCTTTAGTACATCTTTCAAAAGCTTCTCGATTTGGTCGCCTGCCAAGAGCAGGCGGCCTTGAGTTATTTGATTCAGGGCCGCGTGCCGATCTACGCTTGTATCAATTAGTGCAGACTAAAATCCACCGAATAGATCACTCGGTATTATCTGGTGTGCGGTAGATTTGCAGCCAATGACGCGAAGGCTTGCTTGTAGGCGGCGCTTTTTCGTGATCGCGAATTGTACAGTACCGTCCATGCTTAGCGACGACCGCGCTCTTGGCTGCGTTCAAAGTGACTTCTTGAAACGAACCTCCATCTCGCCCCAACACGTGCCCTGGTGCATAAGCAGCCATAAAACCTCCCTGATTTTTATCCATGTGGTGACGGCCTTATGCCATCAATTCGTACGATCACACAAATTTCACCCGATGCATAGAGGTGTGAAAGATCGTTTCATGGCGTCGCTTTCGAAGTAACTCTGTTGGTCACGACACTCACTGTGTTGTCATCAATATTCCCAATTCCTCTATGCAGCCTAGCTTTTCAAAACTATTGGTGTCGTCACCTCTCTTGTAACCCAACCTACTACTTGGTAGGCTTGTTTCTCTTCCGGTCTAATCGTCCGGCTTATCTGAAGAGGAACGTCCACATGAGCAGCAACCTGAATGGTATCGATGTCGCCGCACTCCAGAATTTCGCCGAAGGCGTTGCTGGTGATGCGACCAAGCGCCACGCAAGCTTCAACGTTAAAACCGCTTGGAAGGGTCAGACCCGTTCTGTAGCCAAAGTCAGCCGTTACAGCTTGGCCGGTGAGACCTATTCCCGCGATTTTGAAATTGCAGCCGATGAGCCGAATGAATTGCTGGGCGAGAACACCGCGCCCAACCCTCAGGAGCTGCTGATGGCTGCTCTAAACGCCTGCATGTCGGTCGGCTATGCCGCCAATGCCGCAATGATGGGCATCAAGATTCACAGCCTGGAAATTGAGACCGACGGCACTCTCGACCTGCGTGGCTTCCTGGGGATCGACGAAAGCGTTAACCCAGGCTACGACGAGGTGAGTGTCGTGATTCGCCTGCACACAGATGCTTCGCGTGAGCGTGTTGAGGAGCTGCACAACGTGGTGCTCAAGACTTCGGTCAACTACGCCAACTTCTCTAAAGCCATCCGCATGCTCCCTAAGCTCGAAGTCATCGAAGGCTAACTGTCCTGGTCACAGGTCAGCACGGCACCTGGCCGCTGACCACCTCTCACTTATCTGATACTGGAGTCTGTAATGGACGATTTTTTTAAAGGCAAAAAACTGTTGGTCGTCGGCGGCACGAGCGGCATGGGTCTGGAAACAGCGCGCCAGTTTTTAAAGGCGGGTGGCAGCGTGGTTCTCACCGGCAGTAAACAGGATAAAGCCGATGCTGTGCGCGCCGAGCTGAGTCCGCTGGGGAACGTATCAGTGATCGTTGCCAACCTCATGACCGAGGAAGGGATGAATCATGTACGCAGCGAAATCAATGCCAACCACAGTGACATCGGCTTTATGGTGAACTCTGCAGGCATATTCATTCCGAAGCCTTTCATCGAGCACGATGAGGCTGACTACGACATGTACCTGGATCTGAACCGCGCCACATTCTTTATCACGCAGGCAGTGGTCAAAAATATGCTTGCTGCCAAGCGCGAAGGCTCCATTGTCAACGTCGGTTCGATTGGCGCGCAAGCTGCGCTGGCCGGCTCTCCAGCAACTGCTTATTCGATGGCCAAGGCGGGCCTGCACGCAGTCACTCGAAACCTGGCAATTGAATTGGCTCACTCAGGTATCCGAGTCAATGCCGTTTCGCCTGGCATCGTTCACACCTCGATCTATGAAGGCTTCATGGACAAGGAAGCGATCCCGGATGCGATGAAGTCGCTAAACGATTTCCACCCACTGGGTCGAGTCGGTGTTCCTGAAGACGTCGCCAATACCATCCTCTTCTTACTATCCGATAAAACCTCCTGGGTGACCGGTGCTATCTGGGATGTTGATGCAGGGGTGATGGCGGTACGTGCCTAAACACCGAGGCAAGCGCTGCGTGAAGCGCCTCTCATTGGGGCGCGTTCCAGCAGTTGCTTCGGTGACAAGGGTGCTGGCTGTAGGAGTTTCAAATGTCTATCACGACAAAAGCCGCGCTGCTGAGCTACGCGGAAACCCAGATGCGCTCAAAGGGTTACTCAGCGTTCAGTTACGCGGATCTCGCAGCGAAAGTCGGTATTAGAAAAGCCAGTATTCACCATCACTTTCCTACCAAGGAGTGCTTAGGCGCGGAGCTTATCAACGACTACATCGCTCGGTTCAACGAGACGTTGGTGGCAATCGAGATCATGCATCCCGAGCCACAGCAGCGCTTACAGGCTTTTTCCCGACTTTTCGTGATAAGCGCGAATGAGGGGCTGCTGCCGTTATGCGGCGCCTTGGCGGCAGAAATGGCTGCGTTGCCTTTGTCGCTCCAAGGCCTCACAAGGGACTTCATCAATTCGCAGCTCACCTGGCTCCAAAGCACCCTCAATGACGCAGTCCGGCAGCACAGCTGGTTGCTGGGAACATCTGTTGAGCACTTCGCTTTCATGCTGCTGAGCATGCTGGAGGGAGCAAGCCTCATTGATTGGACACTGGGTCGCTCAGCCGACCCGTTGGCTGGCTTTAACCATCTGCTTGAAATAGCCGCAATGCAATCTTCACTTCTCCGTGCAGGATAAATTATGCAAACCCCTTCGAAAAAATATGTAGTCGATATCTGGTCTGATTATGTGTGTCCTTGGTGCTGGATTGCCAAGCGTCGTTTTGAAAAAGCGCTCGAAAACTTCCCGCAGAAAGACGATGTACAGGTCAACGTTCGGGCCTATCGACTGGCTGCAAATCACGCCCCTGAACCGATGGTCGCAGCACTGAAACGTAAGCTCGGCAACCCAGATTCCGCAGCAGCGATGATGAACACTGTGAGTAAATATGGCCAGGCCGACGGGCTGGATTACCGCTTCGACACTATGATGTTCGGCGATACTGCTGATGCTCATGTCTTGGTGAAAGCGGTTGAAGACGGGGCAGTGAAAAAGCGCCTTGTGGAAGCGCTGTACGAAAAAAGCACCAGCCACGGTAAGTCACTTTTTGATCGCGCCAGCTTGGCGGTGATTGCGAAAGATGCAGGTGTGTCGGATGCGGCAATTCAATTGGCGTGGTCATCTGTAGAACTGCGCGTAGAGATGGAAGCGGATGAGCATTTCGCCGCCCAGTTGGGTTCTGGCGTGCCTCTCTTTGTCTTCAACGAAGAATTCTCTGTTTCCGGTGCACAACCTGAAGCTGCTTTTCTTGACGCGCTCAATCAAATGGTAGAAAGCGCGAAAGTCGACGATAGCTCATTGATAGGCCAAGTCTGCGGCGTCGATGGCTGCAAAGTTTGATCGGCAACGGAACGTGGCACTCACAAGGTGCCCCCTTTTCCTTAACACAACACGTGAGACCCAAATGAGCCGTATCGTTGAGTTGAGCGCTCCCCAATTTGCCCGCTTTGTTGCCAAAGGCAGCAGTGTCGTACTGTTCTCAGCATCTTGGTGCAAACCTTGTAAAGAGATGAAGCCAGTCTTCGTGGACTTGGAAGCAAAGCTCCATGCTCTGGCAGTGTTTGGAAAAATTGATATTGCGGTATCACCGACGATTGCGCAGATGTATGGCATTCGTACTGTGCCGTCCTTGGCAGTGTTCCACGAAGGCCGATTGTTGAAAGTCTTCGCCGGGTCTAAATCAGTTTCAGCCTTGAAAAAAGCAATCGTCACTGAGCTGGAGGACGCTAGCTAAACAAGCATCCTCCTCGACCGGTAAGTCAGTCAGCTATCTGACTCGCTGCGTGGAAGGCTCACCTTTCCTGAGCCTGCGTCAATTGGATGAGCGCGATCTTCATTGAATATTTCCGTTAGTAAAGCGTTGGCTCGTTTGTAAGCGTCGTACTTGAATTCGGTATCGTCCTCGGGCTGAGCGGCCATCTCTTCTAGCATTTCCAAGTTAAGGCGACGGAATCGATCCGCACGCTCACGAGCTTCGTAGCGTCCTATCCCGAGTTGCTCCAAAGCCCTGCGCCCCAGGGACAATGCGCTTTCAAATGTCTCTCGCTCGACTTCTTCCACACCCATCTGACGTAGGGTAATGATGTGCCCCATATCTCGAGCGCGCACCACCAGTTTTAGGGATGGAAAATGCTCCTGGGCCAACTTGGTCAGTGCCAGGTTATCGTCTTGATTATCGATGGCGTTGATCAGCACCACGGCTTGGGCAGCACCCGCAGCGTGCAGTAAATCGAGGCGGGTGGCATCCCCATAGAACACCTTGACCCCGAACTTACGCAGCGTCTCGATATGGTCTGGATCATGATCCAAGACCACTACCTCAAAACCACAGGACATCAACAGACGCCCAGCGATCTGACCGAATCGACCGAAGCCAGCAATGATGACCCGAGGATTGCTCTGATCTATGGTGTCAGCTTCATTACTGCCCTGTTTGCTCGACGACTCCAGGTGATTGAGTAAAAGGATCAACAAAGGCGTCACGCACATGGACAACGCCACCGCTAGCGTCAGGCTCTTACCCCAAGGGTCGACCAGGATGCCGGCGACGGTCGCTGCGCCAAATACTACGAAGGCAAACTCACTGCCTTGTCCAAGGAATACCGCCTGCCATGAACGCTGGTCACTTGGGACATTCAGGAAGCGCCCCAAGAGCTTGATCACGAGCAGCTTGATCAGGATGAAGCCCAAGGTCAGTGTGATGACTTTCAGCGGCGAATCGATCAGCTTGCCGAAGTCAATCGACATCCCTACACCGATAAAGAACAGACCCAACAACAGGCCTTTGAAGGGTTCTATATCGCTTTCCAGAGCATGGCGATACTCCGAGCTGGCCAAGAGAACGCCGGCTAAGAACGCGCCCATGGCCATGGATAAGCCGGCCTCTTCCAACAAGAGGCCGAACCCAAACACCAGGAACAGTGCGACGGCACTAAAGATTTCTCTCAGGCCTGAGCGCGCTACAAAGCGAAGGACTGGCCGAGAGACGTACTGACCCAAGAGAATCACTGCGACAATTGCACCCACGATTTTGGCAATGGACAGGGCCAGCTCTGCACCTGAGGGCGTACCACCGTTTGCGGCCAGCAGTGGGATCATGGCAACTAGGGGAATCGCCGCGATGTCTTGGAAAAGCAACACGGCGAAGCTACTGCGACCCACGGCGGTGGAGTTCATGTTTCGCTCGCTCATGGCCTGCATGGCGATAGCCGTCGAGGACAGGCTCAACGTCAGCCCTACCAACAACGCAGCCGTCCAATTCAAGCCAAGTACAGCGCAGAAAATTGCGATGGCCGCGCCGCATGCCAGCATCTGCAACGCGCCGCCGCCGAAGACCATGCGGCGCATTGCCCAAAGGCGCTTGGGATCGAGTTCGAGACCAATGATGAACAGCATCAACACCACGCCAATTTCAGGAAAGTGCAGGATGGACTCCACGTCGGTCACAATCTTCAAACCCCATGGGCCGATCAGGCAGCCGGCTGTCAGGTAGCCTAAAACCGGGCCAAGCCCTAACCGGACGGCAATTGGGACTATCAAGGCAGCGGAGCCCAGGTAGATAAGCATTTCAATCAAACTGTGAGTGTCCATTCAATCTTCCCTCCATGACGTCAGGCGCTCGCCATAATTCTGGATCTGTTTAAGCAATGCGGTTTGATCTGCTCTGTAAGCACCATGGACTGCGACTGGACTCAACCAACGCATCCCGCAGTAATTCGCCGTCGCCTGAATGGGCTGGGACAGCACCGCAAAACCTGGGTGGTCGCCGCCTTCAAAATGATCATGCTCACCGCCAGTAGTCACGGCCCACAGCATTTTTTTGTTTTTCAAGGCAGTAGCGCCCGCGCCGTAGGCCCAGCCCTGTGTGAAAACCTTATCGATCCACAGCTTCAAGAGAGGTGGGTAGCTATACCAGTACAGAGGGTGTTGCAGAACGAGGAGATCTGCCTGTTCCACCGCCCTCTGCTCAGCTTCAACGTCGATATTGAAATCGGGGTACATGTCGTACAGCGAACGGATTGCGACATCGGGATTGTTGGCTGCCAGCTTGAGCATCAACATGTTGACGTTAGATTTATCAGGGTAAGGATGGGCGTAGATGATCAGAATCACGGAGTAGTTCCCACAAACCTGGCGTTCTTTAAGAACGGAAAAAGCTCCCTGTTCGTTGAGCATAACCGCACTCAACGAACAGGGAGCTAATGACCTGAAGGAGAAGCCTTACTGACCGGCTTGCAGCTTCAATACTTCCTGCGCGGTCACAGGTTTGCCACCAATACCCCAGTCTCCACTTTTCACCTCTTCGAAGATGACCCACGTGAGGGCGCGCATGTTTTCGCCTTCAACCGACACCATAGCGTCAGTCACTTTGCGAATCACTTCAGCCTTTTGTTCGTCGGAAAAAACGCCTTCAATCCCTTTGATAGTTACGAGTGGCATGGTGTTCTCCTAAATGTTTGTGAAGGAATATCAGGCTTTGGCGGCTGCGTATTCCGGATAGTCGGTGTAGCCCTTATCAATCGAACCGCTTACGCCGTAGTAGGTCGCGCGATCACCTTCGGCCAATGGCCAATCGTTCTGCATACGCTCTACCAGATCAGGGTTGGCAATGTAGGCTGTGCCAAAAGCAATCAGATCTAGCTCGCCTTTAACCAGCTCAGACTCTGCGATCTCTTTGGTGAAGCCGCCCGCAGCCATCAAGGTGCCCTTGTACGCTTCACGGAATGCAGCGCCGAAACCTGGTGGCGTTTGCGCGGCGAGGATGGTCGGTTGGTAGTTCAGGTGAACAAATGCCAGCTCTCTTTCGTTGAGGGCAGCTGCCATGCTCATCCAGGTTTCTTCTTCGCCTTCGTACACACCGAAGTCGTAGAGGCGACCAAAAGGAGAGAAGCGCACACCGATCTTCGATCCGCCGATTTCAGCAGCAATCGCATCAATGGTTTCCAGAAGGAAGCGCTGACGGTTGGCAATGGAGCCACCGTACTGATCAGTACGAGTGTTCAGGGCGCTGCTCAGGAATTGGTCGAACAGAAAGCCGTTGGCTGCCATGATTTCGATACCGTCAAAGCCGGCGTCCATGGCCATTCGTGCAGACTTCACGAAGTCAGCGATGACGCGTTTCACTTCTTCAGTTTCCAGTGCACGTGGAGAGCTTGGCTGTACAGGGCCAGATTTGCCGGGCTCGATCCAGGCATACACCGTGGTATCTACCGCAGGCACCGTGCCCGAGGAGACTGGCGCCATGCCGTGTACCGAGGTGTGGGACATACGGCCTACGTGCCAGAGCTGCGCAAAAATCTTCCCGCCCTTGGCGTGCACCGCGTCAGTCACTTTGCGCCAGCCTGGTAAGTGCACATCTTCGTAAATGCCAGGGGTGTACAGATAGCCGCGAGCCTCATCGGAAATAGGCAGGCCTTCGGTGATCAGCAAGCCGGCAGAAGCTCGTTGTGCGTAGTAAAGCGCGTTGGATTCATTCGGAATGTTGTTCAAGGTTCGGGTGCGAGTCATAGGGGCCATGACAACGCGGTTTTTCAAAGGAGTACCGGCTAGATCGTAAGGAGTGAACAGCTTATTCATGATTTATCTCGACGTCGTTGAAGGGGGGATTCGGCGTTTGATTAGGACTTGTCGAACGCGTCGAGTACGTGGGTGCTATAGACCATTGCAGCCCCGGCGTTCATGTTGATGGCCACACCCAAAGCTTCAGCTACCTCTTCACTGGTTATACCGAGCTTCTTGGCTTCAGCAGCATGGAAGGCAATACAACCATCGCAGCGGGTCGTCACGGCCACTGCAAGGGAGATGAGCTCGCGAGTCTTGGCGTCTAGATGGTTGGTTTTCCCACCGGCGGCGCCGAGTGCGGCCATGCCTTTCATCGTTTCCGGCGACAGGCCGTTGAGCTCTACCAAACGAGTATTGATGTCTTTGCGGGTTTGCTTCCAATCTTGCATGGGATTCTCACAGGGATGGCGTTGTTTGTAGTGATTTAAAACACTAAACAAAGCTACCATCCAGTTGGTAGGTTTTCAACGGTTCTGTGGTGATTTTCACTATCAACGCAATCGAATAAACGGTTTATTGTTTGTTTTATGAAAGAGGTTGCGAGCGGCACGTTGGAAGAGCGGCTGTATCAACTCTCATGCTCATGTATGTTTTCTGAAGTACAGGCCTACATGAATGTAGCTGAGGCGTCTGGTTGATTCGCGGTGCGACTGCTTATTGATTTGCTACCGCGCTCCCAGCTTCCAAGGGAGCTAAGACTCTAAGTCTTTGCTTTTAGAAAACATCCCATCCGGCAGCAGCCCACCTGCTAGCTACGCGAGCACTTGAGGCGCAACAGATGGAGGTATGCTGATCTGCAAGAATCGACAGCCCCTGAGCCAAGTGCCGTGCGGCTGGAAGAGAAAATCGGCAAGCTCGAAACTCAAATTAAGGAGCTTCGGGCGCACGAAGTCCAGCTCAACGACTCTCCGGTCACACAGGTTTCACTGACCGATCCAGACAGCCGTCGATACCCAACACCATTTGATCGTTGCACATGAGGTCACTAACGTCGGTCCCGACTGCGATCTACTCAGCTCGATGGCCATGCAGGCCCGCGAGGTTGTAGCTTCAGAAAAATTTCTGTCGGTAGTGGCTGATCGAGGTTACTTGAAAAGCGAGGAGATTCTTGCTTGTCACGATGCAGGCATCAATGCCTATGTGCCCAATCCAGATGACCTCTGGAGCCAAAGCGGATGGGTGTTTCAATAACGATGCCTTCATCTATGACGCGGCAAAAAAAGAATATATTTACCCGGACGCAGAAGCACTGATTTGGCGTTATACCAACGTTGAAAAAGGCCTGACGCTGCACCATTACTGGAGTTCGAAATGCAGGGGCTGCGCAATGAAACCGCGATGCACGTCGAATCGCTGCGCCCGTTTATTGCTTCGAAGTGATCAAACAACCAATTCGACCGTCCAGAGAGGGTTAGAGACTCTCAGGCAAGCCAAAAAACATCTGAATCCGCGACCTAAGCCACCGCTCCCCCGGATCATTATCCTGCGAGCCGCGCCACGCCATGTGCAGTTCAAATGAACGCACCGGCAACGGTGGATCTTCGGAGCGCAAGCCGCCGGCCGATGTCAGCGCTTCGGCGGCATAATCCGGCACGGTGGCGAGGATATCGGTGCCCGCCAGCAAGGTACCCAGGCCGTTGAACTGTGGCACGGCCAGGACCACGTGGCGTTTGCGATCGAGCTTCTCCAACTCTTCATCGATAAACCCGCTCAAGTCCCCGGCAAATGACACCAGGGCATGGGGGCGGGCGCAGAAGTCGTCCAGGCTCAGGGCGCCGGGGACGCTGTCGGCACGCAGCAGCTTGGGCAGGCTGCGGCGCAATACTTTGCGCTTGGCGTTGGCCGGCAGGTCGGCGGTGTAGCTGACGCCGATGGAGATTTCGCCGGAAGCCAGCAGGCCTGGCATCAGGATGTAATTCACGCGACGCACCACCAGTACGATGCCTGGGGCTTCGGCGCGCAGGCGTTTGAGCAGTTGGGGCAGCAGGGCAAATTCAACATCGTCGGACAGGCCGATACGGAACACGGCGGTGCTGGTTGCCGGGTCGAACTCGGCGGCGCGGCTGACGGCGGTGGAAATCGAGTCCAGGGCCGGGGAGAGCAGGGCGAAGATTTCCACCGCACGGGCCGAGGGCTCCATGCTGCGGCCGGTGCGCACAAACAGCGGGTCGTCAAACAGCCCGCGCAGGCGTGACAATGCCGCACTGATGGCCGGCTGGCCGAGGAATAGCTTCTCGGCGGCGCGGGTCACACTGCGCTCGTGCATCAAGGTTTCGAATACGATCAAGAGGTTAAGGTCGACACGACGCAGGTCGTTACGGTTCATCTTGTGTCCTGGAAGAGTCAGCTGACTTGACGAGAGCGGCCACATACAAACGATGACCAGCATTAATCTTACGGGGAAAGGCTGGTATTCTGCACAGGATAATTGACTTTTCCTACGATGGTTGAGGTCTATTCCTTATACGTGGAATCAATGACAGGCATGTCGACTATTAATGGCGACCTGTGGTCTTACCCGCAAAGCCCAGATAAAGTTCATGGCATTAGAGGTTACTTTGACGAGGTTTGCGATGTCCCGCACGATCCGTTTTCACAAGTTTGGTCCGGCCGAGGTGCTCAAATGCGAAGAGCATGCAGCCGCGCAGCCCGCACCGGGCGAAGTGCAGGTGCGTGTCGAGGCGATTGGCATCAGTTGGTATGACATTTTGTGGCGCCAGAACCTGGCATCGTCCCATGCCCGTCTTCCATCAGGCCTGGGCCATGAGATGGCCGGTGTGGTTGTCGCCCTTGGCGAAGGCGTAGATGACTTGGCAGTGGGCGATAAAGTGGCCAGTTTTCCGGCCGAGAGCCCCAATGATTATCCGGTGTATGGCGAGCAGATCGTCTTGCCCCGTTCGGCCCTGACCCGCTACCCGGACGTCTTGAGCCCTATCGAAGCCAGCGTGCACTACACGCCGCTGTTGATTGCTTACTTTGCCTATATGGATCTGGCCCGGGTCAAACCGGGACAATTTGCGCTGGTCACCGACGCCAGTCACTGCGCCGGTCCGTCCTTTGTACAGCTGGGCAAGGCATTGGGTGTGCGGGTGATTGCCGCGACCAAGGACAGCACCGAGCGTGACTACCTGTTGTCCCTTGGGGCAGAGAAGGTTATCGCCACCGAAGAGCAGGACCTGCTGATGCAAATCAACAAGTTCACCGACAACCGCGGCGTTGACGTGGTCTTCGATGGTTTGGGCGGCCCGCAGATGTCCTTGCTCGGCGACGTGCTGGCACCCCGAGGTAGCCTGGTGCTGTATGGCTTACAGGGCGGAAACCAGACGCCGTTCCCAGCGTGCGCGGCGTTCCAGAAGAATATTCAGTTCTTCGTACACTGCATCGGTAACTTCACCGGCAAACCGGAGCTGGGCATCATCCAGGATCAGGTGGCGTTACAGCGTGCGTTGCGTGATATCAACCAATTGACCGCCGACCGCGTGCTGGTGCCGTTGAAAACCACGGTGTTCCCGTTCAATCAGTTCGTGGAAGCCCACCGTTATATGGACGAATGCCCGTGCCGCGAGCGTGTTGCGTTGCAGGTTGCGGCTGTTTGAGCTGTAGGAGTATTCGTAAATGAATGCTCCCGTGTCTGAGTGAAGGGGGCAAATGCGCCATTTGACAGGGCTTAACCCGCCCGCCCCGAAAGGTGCCGACCTGGCACGTTAGCCCCTAAATCCTGCTGTTCCTCCCTGACGCCGCCCTGAATCCCAGCGCGGCGTCTTTGTGTGCGCGACATTTACGTGCCAACGGTCGCTCATCTGCACTGGTTTTCGGCCAGCTTCTGTATCTATTAATCATTATTACAACGCTGATAATTGCGCCTTCACTTTCATCTCAAGGATTGAGCAATGATTGAATCAAGTAGTTATTTGAACGATGAGTGCGGCGAACACGCGAACTCCGCAAGGCAGGTACTTTCATACAAGCTGCCGGCTTGCACAAAAAGAAAGTTGCTTGAGTCTGGTTTGTCGGACACTTCTTTAAAAGGTTGGTTAAAAATGCGTAGGAGCTTGTCGGAAGAGTCCTAAGGGTGCGCTTTTATCAAGATAACCCCTTTAAATTCATTGGGTTGCATGGTCTCAGTGTTGAGGTGAGCACCCAAGGAGATCCATGTCGTTTTGTTGCGCGGTGCTAGTGTTTATCCATCGACGCACAACGCGGTGCGCGATTTTCCTACACGCACAATAGGTCGGGCAGATACGGTCAGTAGTTGCTCGAAACTGATATTTCAACTCGGGTAGTAGAACTATGAGCACTATTCACGAACAAGCTATGAATCATGTTTATCAGCAAGTTCTGCAGCGTTTGATTGGGCATCTTAATCGCGCGAGCCGCACGGCTCTTCAATTACTGGTCCAACGGATCGTTGTGGCGGCAGGGGGTATGGAGCAGGTGGGGGATTTCAAGGTGCTGGTCGCCCACAGCGGGGGCGAAGTCAGCAGCTATACCCTGGCGTTACTGCGCGCGGCCCAATTGATCATTGCCGGCCGGGCGCCGCGCACCTTTGAACTGAGAGTCGCGACGTTGCGGCACGCGGGCATGACTGAGGGGCACCTGGACACGATCAATCGCGGCTATGGTCGCTTGTTTCTGCATGACGATCCGCGCGTCGAGTTGCTGGTGGTGGAAAACCGGGAAGTACAGCCCTTCAATCACCACCGCCCCGCCTCGGCGGCCGGGCGTGAGGCCAGCCAACGCAATATGTTGATGGTGGGCCACCTGAGCGCGGGCGACTGCCGCGCCACACTGTGTAACGACACTTACCTGGCTATGGGTGATTTCTACCAGCGGGTCACCACCTGCAATGGCGGCGTCCATGCACTGGTCAGTGGCGACTCCCCGCGCAAACAACGTCAGTTTTTTGCCTGGCTCAAGAAAACCGCCCAGAACGCGGGCCTCGCCGTGCCAAATGGCTATCCATCCTCGCTCAACGCGTTGTTCGCGTGCATGGACGAGTGGAGCAATGGCTATTACCGGGATCTGTTCGGTGAGCATTATGTGGCGAGCGATAACCCGAGCAAGGCGGGGCATCGTCACTTGGCCTACATCGGCATCGCCGATCTACTGGAAGATGTCGACCTCATGTCGACAACCTTGTTGACCGAGTTCATGGCCTATACGCCGGACCCGCTGGGCTTTCACTTTAGCCATCCGGCTTATTCCAATCCGTTGCTGATGGCTCATCTGCGCGGACTGCAGGCCGAGAGCCTACGTGAGCTGGAGTATGAAGAAGGGGTGCAAGACTTTGTGCAGCAAGCCGCTTCTTACCTGCGCCGTCTGCGCATGCCCGACGATGTGCTCGCGGAGGTCGGGACCCGTGAAGGCCGCATTCTGTCGGCTACTTACGCACAACAGTTCTTTGGCCTGGATGAAACCCAACTGACCTGCCTGTTGTTCTCGCCGTTTCTTCATCACGGCGAGCGACTGGAAGGCTATTTGCGCCAATGCCATCCGGGCATGCTGGTGGCGCTGCCCGAGTTGCACAAAGTCCTTCAGGGCAAACCCTGCGCCGAGATGCTGCAACAGTGGGTAACGGACACCAGCGGCTTGCCCCTGTGCTTGTTGCAGCACCTGTACGGCAAGCGGCCGCGGCTCAGTGTTAAACGCAGGCGTCCAGTCGCAAGGACCCATGGGGCCGCCCAGACTGTGCAATTGTCCGAGCGATGACGCCGCGCACGGAGCGTCAGGCGGACTTCGCGTATCAGGCGGTCTATCGCTACATGATCAGCCTGATCAACGAAGCCAGTACCGACACCCGGGTAAAATTGCCGTCATTGCGGCAGTTGGCCGTGCGCCTGAACGTGTCGATTTCGACGATCCAGTACGCCTACGCGCTGCTGGAGAAGGAGGGCAGGGTCTATTCAGTGGCCAAGTCGGGGTACTACGCTTGGCCAAAGTCGATAAACCCTTTGGCGTGGAGCGGCGGGGACCTGCTCGACCGCCTCTACGCGGCAGCCCGGCGCCCCGGCATGGTGGTGCTCAGTAGCGACGAGCCGGCGTTGCTTGGCTCCCTGGATGAAACATTGCTGAGGCTGGAGCGTGAGCTCGTGCGCCAGCATCCATCGCATCTGCAGCCGTGGTCCCAGCCTTGCGGTGTGTGGGAATTGCGGGCGGCGCTGGCGGCACGGTATACCTCGTCGCCAACGCACTGCTGGCATGCTGACGACGTGTATATCGGTGCCGACCTGCGCGGCGTGCTCGACATTCTGATCGAAGTGCTGGGCCTGCGCGGCACCACCGTGATTGTGGAATCGCCCTGCGACTGGCTGATCCTGCGCCTGTTGCAGGACGCCGGGGTGCACATCATCGAACTTCCCTGGACGCCGGAGGGCGGCCTGGATCGCGCCGCATTGGAAAGGCTGCTGCGTGAAGAGGCGGTGCATCTGGTGTTGTTCTCCTCCACGGTCAGCCTGCCCTCTGGCGTGGCGATGTCGGTGGACGATCGCCTGGACGCGGCCCGGTTGCTGGGCCAGTACGGGTGCTGGTTGCTGGAAAACGATACGTTTGGTGAGCTGGGTTTCGGCGCGCCGCAGCCGGCATTGCGTGAAGAAGTGAACCCTGAGCGACTGATCGTGTTTTCTTCATTCGAGAACACACTTGGCTCGGAAGCGCCTTACGGTTATCTACTGTCCCGACGCATGAGCAATGAATTGCAGCGCCAGTTCCTGCTGCGCTCATTCCGCTTGTCGTCGATCCGCCAGCGTGCGATTGCACGCCTGTACCAAAACGGACGGATTGATCAGCATCTGTGCACATTGCGCCAACAGCTGAGCGAGCAAGCCGCGCAGATGAGTCAGCGCCTGCTGCATTACTTGGGCGACCAGGTGACCTGCCGCATGCCGAACGCAGGCGCCGCCTGCTGGCTGCAGTCCACCCGAGCAGTGGACATGCGCCAGGTGTTCCAGCGTTTGCTGGCGCAGCAAGTGGTCATTGCACCCGGCGAGCTGTTCAGTGTCAGCGGGTTGCATCATCAGAACTTGCGCTTGAGCCATGCTTTTCGTGGGCAAGCCAGCCTGGATGTTGCCCTGGCAGCGTTGAGTGAAGCGCTGCGGCAGGCGCAGACTGCGTGAAGTTTCTCTGACGGTTGTAGGATCTATATCGTCGCACCGTAGTCCAACACTTAGTAAACTGCGATTTTCCCATATCCTTCTTTCCGAGGTTCATGCATGACAATCAGTCCTTTTGCGGGCAAACCGGCGCCAGCCCAGTTGCTGGTGGATATCCCGCGACTGGTGACGGCCTATTACACCGGCCAGCCTGATGCAGCGATCTCCACCCAGCGCGTGGCCTTTGGTACTTCCGGCCACCGTGGCAGCTCCTTCGAGCTGAGCTTCAACGAATGGCACGTCCTCGCCATCAGCCAGGCCATCTGCCTGTACCGTGAAGCCCAGGGCATCAACGGCCCACTGTTTGTCGGCCTGGACACCCACGCCCTGTCGACCCCAGCCGGCGCCAGCGCCCTGGAAGTGTTGGCGGCCAACGGCGTTCACGTGATGCTGGCTGAAGGCGACGAATACACGCCGACCCCGGCGATCTCCCACGCCATCATCTGCTACAACCGCGGCCGTACCAGCGGCCTGGCTGACGGTATTGTCATCACGCCGTCCCACAACCCGCCGCAAAGTGGCGGCTACAAGTACAACCCACCCAACGGCGGCCCGGCCGATACCCACGTGACCAAGTGGATCGAAGCCAAAGCCAATGAGTTGCTCGCCAATAAACTGGCCGGGGTCAAACGCATCACCCACGCCCAGGCACTCAAGGCCGACACCACCCATCGCCACGACTACCTTAACAGCTACGTGGCCGACCTGATCAACGTGATCGACATGGACGCCATCCGCAGCGCTGATCTGCGCCTGGGCGTTGACCCATTGGGTGGAGCAGGGGTGCGCTACTGGTCGGCGATTGCCGAGCACTACCGGTTGAATCTGGACGTGGTGAACACTGAAGTCGATGCCACCTTCCGCTTCATGAGCGTCGACTGGGATGGACAGATCCGCATGGACCCGTCTTCCAGCTACGCCATG
Source organism: Pseudomonas sp. LG1E9 (assembly GCF_003290225.1). Taxonomy (NCBI): domain Bacteria; kingdom Pseudomonadati; phylum Pseudomonadota; class Gammaproteobacteria; order Pseudomonadales; family Pseudomonadaceae; genus Pseudomonas; species Pseudomonas sp. LG1E9. Next base: position 3,619,879 of record NZ_CP029983.1, read on the forward strand.
CAGGGCTTGATCGGGCTCAAGGAGCGTTTCGACGTGGCCTTCGCCTGCGATCCGGACCACGACCGTCACGGTATCGTTACCCCGTCTGGTGGCCTGTTGGCGCCGAACAACTACCTTGCGGTGTCCATCGACTACCTGTTCCAGAACCGTCCCGACTGGCGCACCGATGCGGCCGTGGGCAAGACCGTGGTCAGCAGCGGGTTGATTGATCGCGTGGCGGCGCGCATTGGCCGCCGCCTGTACGAAGTGCCAGTAGGCTTCAAGTGGTTTGCCGATGGTTTGTTCGAGGGTTCGCTGGGTTTCGGCGGTGAAGAAAGCGCGGGTGCGTCATTCCTGCGCAAAGACGGTACCGTATGGAGCACCGACAAAGACGGTCTGATCCCGGCGCTGCTCGCCGCAGAAATGACCTCGCGCAAAGGCCAGGACCCGAGCCAGATCTACCGTGGCCTGACTGATGCGCTGGGTGAGCCGTTCGCTATTCGTGTGGATGCCAAAGCCACCCCGGCGCAGAAGGCGTTGTTGGGCAAACTGTCGCCGGAGCAGGTGACCTCTACCCAACTGGCTGGGGAAAGCATCCAGCAGATCCTCAGCCATGCGCCGGGTAACAATCAGGCCATTGGCGGCCTGAAGGTGATGACCGAAAACGGCTGGTTCGCCGCACGGCCATCGGGCACCGAAGACATCTACAAGATCTACGCCGAGAGCTTTATTGGCGAAGATCACCTCAAGCAACTGGTTGAAGAGGCCCAGGTCCTGGTGGACGGCGCCATTTCGCAGTAACCCCGCAACCCCCGTAGCAGCTGCCGAGCGCAAGCGAGGCTGCGTTGGGCACCCCGCAGATCGCGGGGTGTCAATACGTCCGCCACGCAGCCTCGCCAAGGCTCGACAGCTGTGACCCGAAACTTGCGATTGCCCATCTACGTGGGCTACTCCGACATCAGGCGAGGTCAACCAACACGATCTCGCTGTCTTCAACCGCCGTTACCCGCAGCACCTGCTCGTCCTCAACCGCAACACCGTCTCGCGCTTGCGCTCGCAAGCCATTGACTTCAATCACACCCTTGGCCGGCACCAGATAGGCACGGCGTCCAGTGTCCAGGCGGTACTCTGCCGTTTCCCCGGCTTTCAGGTTGGCTGCCACCAGGCGGGCATCAGCGCGGATGCGCAGGCTTTCGCTGTCTCCGCTTTTGCCGCTGGCCAGGGTCACAAACCCCTCACGCTCACCTTTCGGGAACGGCTTGGCGCCCCAGGACGGCGGCAAACCGGCTTCATTCGGGATAATCCAGATCTGGAAAATCCGGGTCGGCGTCGCTTCCAGGTTGTATTCGCTGTGGGCGATCCCGGTGCCTGCACTCATGACCTGCACGTCACCGGCTTCAGTCCGGCCCTTGTTGCCCAGGTTGTCGGCATGGCTGATGGCGCCTTCGCGCACATAGGTGATGATTTCCATGTCACGGTGCGGATGCTGTGGAAAGCCCGTGCCTGGCGCGATGATGTCGTCGTTCCACACGCGAAGATTGCCCCAGTGCATACGCTTGGGGTCGTGGTACTCGGCGAACGAAAAATGGTGATGGGCGTCAAGCCAGCCATGGTGGGCGCCGCCCAGGGAGTTGAAAGGTCGAAGTTCCAGCATGATCGTCTCCTGTTGATGGCGCCTATGATCCAGCAGGGCATGATCGATAAAAAGCGTAAAAAATGCCTGATTCCTATCAGGGGAACCGATTGGTTAGTGGCGTTTTAACTTTCATTTCATCGCCTAACTGCATGACAACAAAGCAATTGGCTGGAACTGAGCGCCGATTCCGGCGACCATGGCGCCCTTGTCACCACCTAGCTCACCGCAGGAGTCCGCGTGCCGCAACACAAGCCTGATCTGCCCCCCGAACTGCGCCCGTTGGCGCAAATGCCCTTACTCAAGCGCTTGGCCGCGCGCCTGTTCGGCCATGGGCTGACCCGATTGCGCGCACAGCACCGGTTTTCCTGGTTGCACGGGCAGGCTGACGGTTTTCGCAGTGGTCACGAAGCGGGTGTGGAATATGGTTATCGCGAAGGCAAGGCCGATGGCATCGAGGAGGGCCGCCAAGTCCTGCTGATCCGCGACTTTCGCCCCGATGAGCACCGTGCGCCCGGTATTGATGACAGTCTGTTCGATGATTGGCGCCTGCCCCTGACGGCGCACGTGAAGAAACGCATCAAGGCCGACGTCGCCCGCTTGCTGCCGGCCCATGCCCAGCCCAGTGTGGCGCAATGGAAGATGATTTTCAGCGACACGCCGTCCACCTCCGTGATCGCCGGCGCCGGTGCAGGCAAGTCCACCTCGCTGGTCCTGCGCATCCTGCTGCTCACCCATTACCTGGGCTTTGAATTGAGCTCGATGACCGTGGTGACCTTCACCCGCGAATCGCGCAAAGACTTCATCAACAAGCTCATGGAGATTCTTGGACTGTGGGGGCAACCCCTTGACCTGAAAGAGGCTCAGGCGGTGGTGCGCACTTTTCACTCGCGCATCCTCCCGATGGTCCGCAGCCTGCCGGGGTTTGAGCGTCTGCAAGCGTTCGAGAACCTGAACGCGGGTGTCGAGGATGCTGACAGTAACCCGTTCGACCTGCGCATCAACGACGCCCAGCGTCAGCAGATGAATGCCTGCTACCACCGGTTGCACGGCCAGCACCCGCGCTTTCGAGAGCTGATCGCGCCATTGGCCCGGCATGGCCTGCAGCTCAAGGAGCTGGAACGTGATCACCCGGATGTGCAAAAGCGCATGGCAGTGACCGAACTGGCAGCCAAACGCGATGAAGAGCTCTGCGACGTGATCGAAGACCTGTGGTTTCGCGCTGGCGCGTGGCCGATCAAGGGCATTGAATCCAATCGCCAGACTATCGAGATCAACGGTGCTCAGTTCCATTGCCATGGTTACATCCCCGAGCTGGACGCGTGGGTGGTGCTGGGATTCGATTCCCGGGAAAACGCCCAGCTCAGCCGGCCCAATGCCAAGCTGTCAGTGCGTGCGGAATGGGCAGTTAAGCGCACCCTGTTTCAAGCTTTCTGCCGTAAGCCATTGATTTGGATTGATAGCTACGAATCGTCCAAGCGCCTTTTAAGCAGTTTGGCGGGGGATGCCTGCTCGGGCCCTGGGTTTGATTACAAGGTCAAAGGCGAACTGGCGTCCGCGCCGTTGCTGGACAGTTTTGTCATGGCCGCCGGCTTTATCGAAAACCTTGGGTTGGACGTGCCGACGGCCGTGGGCAAGATGACCTTCGCCAAGGACGATCCTGACCGTTTCTTCTTCGAGGCCTTGAGCATTTTCTGGAAAGCCCTGGAAGATCATCTACTCGATCAGTCACCGCCGATTATGACCTACAACCGCATGTTCTCGCTGTTCGGCGAGAACACCCCGGAAAACCTCAAGTTGCTCAGCGACCCACTGCTACGGCCGTTGTCGCACCTGATGATCGACGAGTTCCAGGATGTGTCGCCGCAGATCGTCTCGTGGATCCGCGCCAGCCTGCGGGAAATCCGCAGCCGTGGCCCGGCCATGCACGTGGGGCGCGGTGCCCAGTATTCTTCGTTGTTGTGCGTGGGCGATGATTGGCAATCGATTTACGGCTGGCGGGGCAGTTCGCCCAAGTATTTCATGGAGTTCGATCAGGAATTCCCGTCACCCAGCACCACCCGCGTGATGCTGGGCGAGAATTACCGCAGCCACCAACACATCATCGACGCTGCCGAGCACATCGTACGCGCCGCGCCGGCCATCCCCGGCAAGAAAGCCAAGGCCAGTGGCACGCTCAAGGCGTTGGAGCCAGTCAAGGTACTGGTGCGTGACGATGCGGCGCTGGGTCGCCAGTTGCTGGAGCACTATCAAAAGGGCGATTCGATATTAATGCTGTATCGAAAAAGTAGCGATAAGCTACTGATTAAAGAGCATATTCAGTCAGTAGTTAATGTGGATTCTAGCTTGCCGGCTCAGTCACGCAGGTTGAAACAGCTGACCTATCACAGTGCTAAAGGCTTGCAGGCGGACGCCGTGTTTCTGCTGGGAGATTGCCAGCACCTGACCAGTTCGCCCTATAAGAACCAGGTCTATCGCATGGCTGGCCTGGGTAAATCTGGCGACAGCGAACCCTATGACTCGGCGCAAAAGGACGAAGTGCTGCGCCTGGCGTACGTGGGCATCACCCGGGCCGTCAGCCATTGCTACTGGTATGTGGAAAAGCCCGAAGGCCAGGCAGTGAATATGCCTAAGGCCTCGGAGCGTGTAGACGGGAAGAAGGCGTTTTTTGACGATCAGCGCAGCTAAAGGCTGATCGATCACGCCCGAAGGGACAAAGGCGGCACAAACGACTCCAACTCATCTTCCACCGCCTCGATAATCCGCTCCACGTCGGCGGCATTCATTACCGTGGCACAGGGAATGCCGGCGATGGCAATCAGCGTTTCGCCGCTGGCACGGTCGAAGAGGCGCACGATCATGCTGCCGGGCGCGTCCATGCTGCCCTCGAAGCCCATCGGATGAAAATGCCAGCGCATCAGCTGGCAGGCGTTGGGGAACGTCACTTTATTCATGTTGCCCACCTTGATCATTGAGCGCTTCCTTTAGCTCGCGGCAGGGGGCCATGACCGTCACTGGTCTTGGCAGGGTTGGTTTCAAAAATAGCATTCGTTCTCAACCGGAGGTGACTTTTTTCGCCCCGTTCGGCGGTTGTTTTCCTAAAGGTTGACGTGGGTCAGGTCCTACTGAAACCTGGGCAAATAGCCATTAGTCAAAAGTGCGCCTGGCCATTGAACGCACCAGCGAATTTCGGCAATCTCCACGGTCTACCCCGCCGCAGAGCCGAACATGCCTGACATCGCCCCTGACGATGATTGCCTGCACACCCAAGCCACGGGTGACCTGGTGTTACGTCATCACCTGTGCTGGCGCCATCGTGACTTGGACGGGGTGATGTCCTACTACCACCCGGATATCCAATACCACGACTTTTTTCAGAACCGCGTAGTCGGTTACGCCGAGCTGCGCGACTACCTGCAAGCCAGCATGCCCCGCCAGGCTGACGAAGCGATTGAACACACCGACCGCATTCGCGCCGACGGTGATACCGCCTTTATCCAGTACCGCATCACCCTGCGTGGCGGCCAGGGGCTGGTGTCATTCCGTACCAGCGAGGCCATCACCGTGCGCGACGGGCTGATCTGGCGCGTCAATGAATACGCCTCATTGGTGCACGAACAACCGTCCCAGGCCCAGCGTCCCAGCGTCAGCCGCCTAGGCCTGTCCCCCCAGCAACTGGGGCATATGGCCAATGACTTGCAGCAGTATTTCGAACGCAAGCAAGCGTATCTGGACCCGGACCTGGACCTGCAGCGGGTCGCCAAGGAGTGCGGATACAGCCGTAATCAGATTTCTTACCTGCTCAATCAAGTACTCGGGCAAAGCTTCTACCGCTACGTCAACCAGGCGCGGCTGCAGCATTTGCTCGCCGCGCTGGACAAGGCGCAGCCGCCGATCAAGGTCGACGACCTGGCCTTTGCCGCCGGTTTCAATTCGCTGTCGGCGTTCTACAGCGCCTTCCGCCAGCACACCGGCCAATCGCCCAAGGCCTACGTCAAACAAATTTCCCTGCGTGCACGCGCGCAAGACAGCGAATAACCGCCGGCTCTAGGATCACGCCATCGAAACGTGGGTGGAGAGCTTGGCATGCCGGCATGGCGCAACATCAGTTTATGGATGGACCAACTGGACGACCCGCTGGTGGCGCGGCCGTCCCTGGAACACGACCTGGACGTCGATGTGGCCATTATCGGCGCCGGCTACACCGGGCTGTGGACCGCCTACTACCTGAAACGCCATGCCCCTGAGCTGAAAATCGCGATCATCGAGGCGCAAACCGCCGGCTTCGGTGCATCGGGCCGCAACGGTGGCTGGCTGATGGGCAACCTGTTGGGCGAAGACCGCCTGCTGGCCGGCCTGGCACCTGAACAACGCCGCGCCTCCTTCGACCTGCTGCACGGCATTCCCGATGAAGTGGCCCAGGTCCTGGCCCGCGAAGGCATCGACTGCGACTACCGCAAGGGCGGCGCCCTTTACTGCGCGGCACGCTACCCCGAGCAGGAGGCCAGCCTGCGGGCCTACCTGGAAAAGCTCTACGCCCAAGGCCTCAGCGAAGCCGATTACCGCTGGCTGAGCCCGCAGCAGTTAGCGGAGCAGATCCGCATCGCCAAACCCTATGGCGGTATCTATGCACCCCACGTCGCGACGATCCACCCGGCCAAGCTGGTGCGCGGCCTGGCGCGAGCCGTGGAGCGCCTGGGCGTGACGATTTACGAAAAAAGTCCGGTCACCCAGTGGCAGTCCGGCAGCCTGCGCACCGCGACGGCCAGTGTGCGCGCCGGCTGGGTAGTGCCCGCCGTCGAGGGTTACGCGAACACCTTGCCGCCCTTGGGCCGCTACCAGTTGCCGGTGCAGAGTTTGATCGTCGCCACTGAGTCACTGCTTGCCAGCACCTGGGACGAAATTGGCCTGCGCCACGGCCAGGCCTTTGGCGAAAGCAGCCGCCAGGTCACCTATGGCCAGCGCACGGCGGATAACCGACTGGTGTTCGGTGCCCGCGGCGGTTACCAGTTCGCTGGCAGGTTGCGCCACAACTTCGATCTGACTGACAGCGAAGTGGAGCTGCGTCGCTACCTGTTCGGCGAACTCTTCCCACAGCTCAAGAACGTGCGGATTACCCATTCCTGGGGCGGCAACCTTGGTATGTCGCGTAATTTCCGACCGCACATGCTCTGTGACCACAACACCGGCATCGCGCTGTCTGGCGGGTACGGCGGGGAGGGCGTGGGTGCCACCAATTTGGGGGGGCGCACGCTGGCGGATTTGATCCTCGGGCGCGACACGCCCCTGACCCATCAACCCTGGGTGATCCGCGAGCGCGGTCTTGACGCGCTCAAGGCCTGGGAACCCGAACCGTGCCGCTGGCTGGGTTACAACGCGATCATTCGTAGTTTTGTCCATGAAGACCAGGTGTTGGCCAACCCCAACACCGCCCCTTGGCGCCGCAAGCTGGCGACCGGCGTGGCCGGGTTCATGGAAGGGTTCATGCACTGAGTCGTTTCACTTACACGGGAAAACCCCATGAGCATCACGCAGTTCAAAGACACGCTGAATGCCCACCTGCCGGACTCATCACCCGTGGCCGTGCCCTTGGGCGAGCCGATTGCGGTGGCCTCTACCTTGAGCGTAGAGCGCAGCGATGGCGTCGAAACCGGCATCTGGGCCTGCACCCCAGGCCGCTGGCGTCGGCAGATCAAATCCCAGGAGTTTTGCCACTTTATCCAGGGCCGCTGCACCTTCACCCCCGACAACGGTGAAACCGTCCACATACAAGCCGGCGACGCACTGATGTTGCCGGCCAACAGCACCGGAATCTGGGATATCCAGGAAACCGTGCGCAAGACCTACGTACTGATTCTGTAACGCTTTGATCCTTGATCGCCTGCCATAAAAACAGCCCTAAAACCGCCAGGAAATCGAACCATGAAAGCCATTGCCCTGTTGCCCTTGATGTTGGTGGCCTCTATCAGCCAGGCCGCCGAAACGGTGAAGATCTACAACTGGTCGAGCTACATTGCGCCAGACACCACGAAGAACTTCCAGAAGCAGACCGGGATCGGTTTCAGCTACGACGTGTACGACAGCAACGAAACCCTCGACGGCAAGCTGATGACTGGCAACTCTGGTTATGACGTGGTGTTTCCGTCTAACCACTTCATGGCCCGGCAGATCCAGGGCGGCGCCTTGAAGAAGCTCGACAAGAGCCAGTTGCCCAACTGGAAAAACCTCAACCCGGTGCTGCTCAAGGCATTGGAGAACAACGATCCGGGCAATGCCCATGGCTTCCCGTATCTGTGGGGCAGCACCGGCATCGGCTACAACATCGACAAGGTCAAGGCCGTGCTGGGGGATAACGCTCCGGTGGACTCCTGGGACTTGATCTTCAAGCCCGAGTACATGGAAAAACTCAGCAAGTGCGGGGTGGCCATCCTCGATAATGGCCCGGAACTGTTGCCCATCGCCCTCAATTACCTGGGGCTGGCGCCTCACAGCAAGAACCCGGAGGACTACAAAAAGGCGGAAGCCTTGCTGATGAAAGTGCGGCCTTACGTGGCGTACTTCCACTCCTCGAAATACACCGGCGACCTGGCCAATGGCGATATCTGCGTGGCCGTCGGCTTCTCCGGCGATGTGCTGCAGGCCGAAAGCCGCGCCAAGGAAGCCAAGAACGGCGTGAAGATCGGGTATCAGATCCCCAAGGAAGGCGCCGCGATATGGTTCGACATGGTGGCCATGCCTGCCGATGCCCCGGATGAAAAGGCCGGCTACGCGTTCATGAACTACCTGCTGGAACCCCAGGTGATGGCGGACATTACCAACTCGGTGCATTACGCCAACGGCAACAGCGCGGCGGACAGCCTGGTGGATCCAGAGATCAAGGGCGACACCAAGATCTATCCAAGCGAGGCCATGATGGGCAAGTTGTTCGCACTGGAAGCGATGCCGCTGAATATCGACCGGATTCGCACGCGGGTCTGGAACACCATTCGTATGGGCCGCTAATCGGTAACATTTCGTCGCCCAATGGGCGCTCTGTTTAGACGTTGTTGTCTGTAGCTTCCTTGCCTCCTTTCAATAAAGCGGGGCAAGGAATGCTCATATCAAACAAGTCAGGACGGTTGCGTACAGGGCGGGTTTCACAGGTGGGCGGGGTGTATTTGCTCACCGCTGTGGTCAATCGACGAGAACCGATCTTTGATGATTGGCGGCTTGGACGGCTGGTTGTCAGGCAGTTTCGCGACGCGCATGAAGATGAGTGGGTTGACTCCCTGGCATTCGTCGTGATGCCAGACCACCTGCATTGGTTGGTTCAACTGCGGGACAAGACCTTGGCAGAAGTGATGTGCCGGCTTAAATCGCGCAGCAGCCTGGCGGTCAACCGGGCTCTGGGTCGAAAAGGACGGCTATGGCAGAAGGGCTATCATGATCGTGGCGTGCGGCGAGAGGAGGATTTGAAAGACTTCGCGCGTTACGTGGTCTTGAACCCCCTGCGCGCGGGGTTGGTAAAGCGTATTCACGATTATCCGCTTTGGGATGTTTGGTGGTTGTAGATCCGTCACGCAGCCTCGCCAAGGCCGTAGATACCGTCTTGACGCTCACCGGGCAACCCCCAAGGTTTGGGTCGTAGCAGCTGCCGAGCGCAAGCGAGGCTGCGTTGAGGGGCCCGCAGATCGCGGGGTGTCAATACGTCCGCCACGCAGCCTCGCTTGCGCTCGGCAGCTGCTACGAGGGTTTTCGTGGTGCTGGATAAGACGGTATCTACGCCGCCGCCGATCTCACTGAGCATCTACGGGTTCTCCAGATCATGTCCCAGCGACTGGATAAATAACGAAAACAGCTCCGGCTGTGACGAGATATCGAGCTTGGCGTACAAATGCCGACGGTGCACTTTCACTGTGTCTGGCGAGATGTTCAGGCGTTCAGCCATGGCCTTGGAGGAAAAACCGCGCAATACCAGGCGGGCGATTTCCAGCTCGCGGTCCGAAAGCACTCCGCAACCGAACTGGCTCAAGGCATCCCTGATCTGGCTGTCCATGGCCGGTGCGCGCTGGGTGCTTTGCTGCCAATGCTGCTGCATCAACGGCAGTACCCAGGCCGCCATCATCGTCATCAGCCCGGTCTCATCGGCACTGAACCGCCGCTGCGTGCCCAGCGACAGCGACAACGTCCCCGCACCGGGCAGTTGCAGGATGAATTGCACCTCATCTTCCAGCACGTTGTCGTGGAAGTAGTTGAGGAAGTACTCACTCTGACGGAAATGGTCCGGTGCCACTTCCTCCAGGCGATAAACACCGCTGGCATAACCTTCGCGGCACGCCTGGAAAAACGGATCGAGCAAGTACAGGCCATTGAGGTACGTCAGCATCGACGCCGGTTTGCTGCTGGGCTGGGCGTCGTATTCTTCCAAGGCCTGGGGCGCACCCTCCTGCGGGTAGAAAATCGCCAGGGCGTTATCGAAGGGCAGGCACTGGTGCAGCAACAGCACCAACTGTTTCCAGAAACGCTCGGTACCAATGTGCGCGACGGTGCGGCCCAGGCCAGCGTGCATGCCGACCTCACGAAACAGGCTCATATCACAGGCTCCCGCCAGCAAGAGATCGCCCAAGGGTTCGGCTTTTGCCGGATGCCGTCAAGGGGAGTACGCCAATAGGGGAATTGGCTGACAAGCCACCTGCGGATAACGTCTTCATCATTCAACGGGAAACATATCCCGACACATACATCATTTTTCGTTTCTGCCTCACACCAAGAACAACGACAGAGGATAACGATATGAGCACTTCCCCCACGCCCGACGGCGTGTTGAAACCTACCCTGAGCGTCTTCGATGTAGTGGCCATCACCGTTTCCGCAGTGACGCCGGCCAGTTCCGTATTTGTGATTGCGCCGTTTGCCATCCAGCAGGCGGGCAGTGGCGTGTTCCTGGCATTCGTGATGGCGGGCCTGCTCGCGCTGATGTTCGCGTTTTGCTACGCCGAACTGGGCCGCGCCCACAACAGCGCCGGTGGCGAATATGTGTACGCCAAGCGCGTGTTTGGCGGCATGGCCGGCTATGCGACCTTCCTTACCGTGCTGGTGATGTTGCTGTTTATCCCGCCGGTGTTGGCCACCGGGGCTGCGACGTATCTCAACAACGCCTTGGGCACGAAGTTTGATTCGCAAACCGTCGCCCTGGTGATCGTCGTGTGCAGTTACGCCCTGGGTATCCTCAATATCAAGCTCAATGCGTGGATCACCGGCACCTGTTTGCTGCTGGAAGTGGCGGCCTTGCTGGTGATCGTAGTGATCGGGTTTGGCAACCCGGTGCAGCCCGCGAGTGTGTTGTTCCAGCCGCAGATTGTCGAAAACGGCGTGCTGCACCTCGCGCCCTGGGCCTTGGTGATCGGCGCGGTGGGCATCGGTCTGTTTTCCTACAACGGCTACGGCCCGGCGGTGTTGCTGGCCGAAGACATGAAGTGCGGCGGCAAGGGCGTGCACAAGGCGGTGCTGTGGTCCCTGGGCCTGGTGGTGGTGATTGAGCTGGTGCCGATCACCGCGCTGTTGATCGGCGCGCCGTCCCTGAGCGAAATGATCAGCAGCCCCGACCCCATCGGCTATCTGCTCACCAGCCATGGCAATGAAACCCTGTCGCGCCTGGTCAGCGCCGGGATCTTCCTCTCAGTGTTCAACGCGATTGTGGCCATCGTGATCCAGATCGGCCGCGTGGTATTCAGCAGCGGGCGCGATGCGCTGTGGACGCCGACCATCAACAAACTGTTCACCCGCATTCACCCCCGCTGGGATTCGCCGTGGCTGGCTACGCTGTTCCTGGCGATCCCGTCGGCGTTGCTCAGCTTCAGTTCCAACCTGGCCGACCTCACCTCGTTCAGCGTGTTGCTGATTATCCTGGTGTACCTGGTAGTGGCGTTGAGCGCGTTGATGAGCCGGGTGTTGCTGCGCGATCGCGAGCACCCGTATCGCATGCCGCTGTGGCCGTTGCCGGCAGTGTTGGCGGTGATCGGTGCAGGTTACCTGCTGGCGACTTTGATCTATGCGGCATCGGTGCGCGACATCATGATCATCCTCGGCTTGCTGGCCCTGTCGGTGATTTTCTATTGCATCAGCGGCCGGTCGAGTCCGGTCTTTCAGAAATTGTAAGGAGTGGTTATGCGCGCACGTCAATTGGGCATCACGTTGGGGCTGGGTACACCGGGTGAGTTGAATGCCATCACCGATGTACCGGGCGTGCGGGTGGGCCACAGCACCCTCAACACCCGTATCGATGGCAAGCAAGTGCGCACCGGCGTGACGCTGATCCAGCCACGCGCCGGGGAAGCACGCCAGCAACCATGCTTTGCCGGCTACCACGTGCTCAATGGCAACGGCGACGCCACAGGGCTGGAATGGATCAGCGAAGCGGGGCTGTTGACCACGCCGCTGGCCATCACCAACACCCACAGCATCGGCATTGTGCGCGACACCCTGATTGCCCTGGAGCGCGAGCGCCTGGCAGACCCGGCCGTGTATTGGTGCATGCCGGTGGTGATGGAGACCTACGACGGGCTGCTCAACGATATCTGGGGCCAACATGTGAAGCCCGAGCATGTGCGCGAGGCCCTCAGCAATGCCGAAACCGGTCCGGTGCAGGAGGGCGCGGTGGGCGGTGGCACCGGGATGATCTGCCACGAGTTCAAGGGCGGCATCGGCACGGCGTCGCGGCGCTTGCCGGCGGAGCAGGGCGGCTGGACCGTCGGCGTGTTGGTGCAGGCCAATCATGGCAAGCGCCAGGAGCTGCGCGTCGACGGCTACCCGGTGGGGCGCCGGTTGATCGACATTCCATCGCCCTTCGCCGAGCGCGGCACGCCAGGCATGGGTTCCATCGTAGTGATCCTCGCCACGGATGCGCCGTTGCTGCCCCACCAATGTCAGCGCCTGGCGCAACGTGCGTCCATCGGCATCGCCCGCACCGGCGGCGGCACCGAAGACTCCAGTGGCGACCTGTTCCTGGCCTTCGCCACCGGCAACCAGGACCTGCCGGCGGCGGATTACGGGCGCAAGGGCCTGCCGTTCAGCAGTGCGTTGCAAATGGTCAATAACGACCACATCTCGCCGCTGTTCAGTGCGGCGGCCGAGGCCGTAGAAGAGGCAATCATCAATGCCATCCTCGCGGGTGAGACCATGAGCACCGATGACGGCGTGCAAGTGCCGGGTTTGACCGGCGAGTGGCTGTTACAGGCATTGCATGACACCGGCTGGAGTATGTCCCGGTAATGGGGGACAACTCCTGTTATTAGTTTAAATACTGGCCGTTTAATGTTGCCAATGACACCATGGCAATATATTGGATCCATTTAATAAGCGCGCCGCTCAACTTGAGCGGCGTTAGCGCTATTTAATATTTAAATAGGGGTTGGTTGTTTTTTGTCGGACAAAATCAAGTTGGCCCAATAAACGCGGCACAAAACTTCAATTAGTTACCAGGCTGCGACTTTTTCACGCTGGAAATAGATGTAGACGAAAGATTTCAAGTTGTGTCAGTTTTCTTACGCCTTCAAAAGAGGCGAGTGATAGGACGATCTCGCCCGCGGGGTTCCTATCGATCAAAGACTGATGCACTTGCAAACAAGGAAGTACGTTTATGTCCAAAGTAAAAGACAAGGCTATCGTGTCGGCGGCGCAAGCCAGCACCGCTTACTCGCAAATCGATAGTTTCAGCCATCTGTATGACCGTGGCGGCAACCTCACGATCAATGGCAAACCGTCCTACACCGTCGACCAGGCCGCCACCCAGCTGCTGCGCGACGGCGCCGCTTACCGGGACTTTGACGGCAATGGCAAGATCGACCTGACCTACACCTTCCTGACCTCGGCGTCGTCGAGCACCATGAACAAACATGGCATCTCGGGCTTCAGCCAGTTCAACACCCAGCAGAAAGCACAGGCCGCACTGGCCATGCAATCCTGGGCGGATGTGGCCAACGTCACGTTCACCGAGAAAGCCACCGGCGGTGACGGCCACATGACCTTTGGCAACTACAGCGGTGGCCAGGATGGCGCGGCTGCGTTCGCCTACCTGCCCGGCACCGGTGCAGGCTACGACGGCACCTCGTGGTACCTGACCAACAACAGCTACACGCCAAACAAGACCCCGGACCTGAACAACTACGGCCGGCAGACCCTGACCCACGAAATCGGGCATACCCTCGGCCTGGCTCACCCTGGCGACTACAACGCCGGCGAAGGCGCGCCGACCTACAACGACGCGACCTATGGACAGGACACGCGCGGCTACAGCCTCATGAGTTACTGGAGCGAGAGCAACACCAACCAGAACTTCAGCAAAGGCGGCGTCGAGGCCTACGCTTCCGGCCCGCTGATCGACGACATTGCCGCGATCCAGAAGCTCTACGGCGCCAACTACAACACCCGCGCCGGCGACACCACCTACGGCTTCAACTCCAACACCGGGCGTGATTTCCTCAGCGCCACCTCCAACGCCGACAAGCTGGTGTTCTCGGTGTGGGACGGCGGTGGCAACGACACCCTGGACTTCTCCGGTTTCACCCAGAACCAGAAGATCAACCTCAATGAAGCCTCGTTCTCCGACGTGGGTGGCCTGGTGGGCAACGTGTCCATCGCCAAGGGCGTGACCATCGAAAACGCCTTCGGCGGTGCAGGCAACGACCTGATCATCGGCAACAACGCCGCCAACGTCATCAAGGGTGGGGCCGGCAACGACCTGATCTACGGCGCTGGCGGTGCGGACCAACTGTGGGGCGGCGCCGGCAACGACACCTTTGTGTTCGGCGCCAGTTCCGACTCCAAGCCAGGGGCGGCAGACAAGATCTTTGACTTCACTTCGGGTTCGGACAAGATCGACCTCAGCGGCATTACCAAAGGCGCGGGCCTGACCTTCGTCAATGCGTTCACCGGGCATGCCGGCGACGCGGTATTGACCTACGCATCCGGCACCAACCTGGGTACGCTGGCCGTCGACTTCTCCGGGCACGGCGTGGCGGATTTCCTCGTCACCACCGTAGGCCAGGCAGCCATCAGCGACATCGTGGCGTGATACAAAGGCGCGGCGTTTCGGCGTCGCGCCTCCAGGATGGAGCGTGAAGATGCAGCGTTTTTTCAACTTGATCGCCTGCGTGTTGCAGGTGATGTTCGTGTCGGCAGGAGCCCACGCAATGGCGAGCAGTCTTGTTTTACCCTCCAGCGCCCAATTGGCCGGGCATTGGCAATTGCACCAGCAGGATCAGGTCTGCGCCCTCGACCTGCTCGAACAGGCCAATGGCTTGAGCGGTGATGTAGCCTGTGCCGCGCAATGGCTGGGGGACACGCCGTTGACTTGGTCGCCCACACCGGACGGCATCTGGCTGTTCAACGCCGAAGGCAGCGGCATCACCCATTTGAATCGCCAGAAAGACGGCGACTATCAAGCGCGCACTAAATCCGGCGCCGTGGTTGAATTAAAACGTATGCCTTAGTTATCGCTATAAGTTTATAACTCGATTTTATTAGTTGGCCGGCCTTTATTCGGGGCTCGGGCAACTTATGCGCGCAATTTGGCTCAAGGAAGATCAGAACATATGGCCAAGCCCTCTGCGGTTGCGCCCTTATTCAAGGCGCTGGGTGAATACAAGAGCATCTTGATCAGTATTGGCTGCTTCACGGCATTGATTAACCTGTTGATGCTGGTGCCGTCGATTTACATGCTGCAAGTGTACGACCGCGTGCTGTCCTCCCAGAACGAAACCACCCTGGTGATGTTGACGCTGATGGTCGTGGGCTTCTTCGCCTTTATTGGCACGCTGGAAGTGATCCGCAGTTTTATCGTGATCCGTATCGGCAGCCAGTTGGAACGGCGTTTCAACTTGCGTGTGTACAAAGCCGCGTTCGAGCGCAACCTGCAACGCGGCCAGGGGCATGCCGGGCAATCCCTGGGCGACCTGACCCATATCCGCCAGTTCATCACTGGGCCAGCGCTGTTCGCGTTTTTTGACGCGCCGTGGTTTCCGATCTACCTGTTTGTGATTTTCCTGTTCAACGTCTGGCTTGGGGTGCTGGCCAGCGCCGGCGCGGTGTTGCTGATTGGCCTGGCGTGCCTGAATGAATACCTGACCAAGAAACCCTTGGGCGAGGCCAGCGGTTTCTCCCAGCAATCGACCCAACTGGCCACCAGCCATTTGCATAACGCCGAAACCATCCAGGCCATGGGCATGCTCGGCGCGCTGCGCAAGCGCTGGTTTGCCGTGCACGCGCAGTTCCTCAACTTGCAGAACAAGGCCAGTGACACCGGTTCAGTCATCACCGCCCTGAGTAAATCCCTGCGCCTGTGTTTGCAGTCCCTGGTGCTGGGCCTGGGCGCACTCCTGGTGATCCGCGGCGATATGACGGCAGGGATGATGATTGCCGGTTCGATCCTGATGGGCCGTGTGCTCAGCCCCATCGACCAGTTGATTGCCGTGTGGAAGCAATGGAGTTCGGCCAAGCTGGCCTATCAGCGCCTGGATGAGTTGCTGCGCGAGTATCCACCGGAGGTCGAGCAGATGGCCTTGCCGGCGCCCAAGGGCCAGGTCAGTTTCGAGCAGGTCAGCGCGGGCCCGCCGGGCAAGCGCGTGGCGATGCTGCATCACGTCAGTTTCAACCTGGGCGCGGGCGAGGTGCTCGGTGTGTTGGGGGCTTCGGGCTCGGGCAAGTCGACCCTGGCCCGTGTGCTGGTGGGTGTCTGGCCAACCCTGGCCGGCACGGTGCGGCTGGATGGCGCAGACATCCATCGCTGGGACCGCGACGACCTGGGCCCGCATATCGGTTACTTGCCCCAGGACATTGAGCTGTTCAGCGGCAGCATCGCCGACAACATCGCCCGCTTTCGCGAGGCTGACCCCGAGCGTGTGGTCAAGGCGGCGCAACAAGCCGGTGTGCACGAGCTGATCCTGCGCCTGCCTCAGGGCTACGACACGGTACTCGGCGACAACGGCGGCGGCCTGTCCGGCGGGCAGAAACAGCGCGTGGCCCTGGCCCGTGCGCTGTATGGCGAGCCACGCTTGATTGTGCTGGATGAACCCAACTCCAACCTCGACACCGTGGGCGAAGCCGCCTTGGCCAGCGCCATCGTGCAGATGAAGGCCCAAGGCAGCAGTGTGGTGCTGGTGACCCATCGGTCGTCGGCACTGGCCCAGGCCGACAAGTTGCTGGTGCTCAACGACGGCCGTTTGCAGGCATACGGACCGAGCCAAGAGGTGCTGCGTGCCTTGTCCGGCCAGCAGGAAGCGCCGAAAGACAAACCTGGCGTCAGTTTCAGTCGTCAGTACCAAGCGGGAAGGAATCCAGGCGCATGAGCAGTATCACTTTCGAACAACCTGTCAAAGAGCGCGACGCCGGTTTTTTTGCCCGTCTGGGCTGGCTGCTGACGGTGGTAGGCGCCGGTGGTTTCTTCCTGTGGGCCAGCCTCGCGCCCCTGGATCAGGGCATTCCGGTGCAGGGCACGGTGGTGGTGTCCGGCAAGCGCAAGGCCGTGCAAACCCTCAGCCCCGGTGTGGTCAGCCGTATCCTGGTGCGTGAAGGCGAGCGGGTGAAACAAGGCCAGCCGCTGTTCCGGCTTGACCAGACCCAGAACCAGGCCGACGTGCATTCGCTGCAAGCCCAATACCGCATGGCCTGGGCCAGCGTGGCGCGCTGGCAGAGCGAGCGCGATAACCACGCCAGCGTCACCTTTCCTGCCGAGCTGAGCAGCCATCCCGATCCCGCCTTGGCGTTGGTGCTGGAAGGCCAGCGTCAGTTGTTCAGCAGCCGTCGCGAGGCCTTCGCCCGTGAACAGGCCGGCATTCGCGCGAATATCGACGGCGCCACCGCGCAACTCGGCGGCATGCGCCGTGCCCGCAGCGACCTGACCGCCCAGGCGCAATCCCTGCGTGATCAACTGAGCAACCTGCAACCCTTGGCCGACAACGGCTACATCCCGCGCAACCGGCTGATGGAGTACCAGCGCCAATTGTCCCAAGTGCAACAGGACCTGGCGCAGAACACCGGCGAAAGCGGTCGGGTGGAGCAGGGCATCGTCGAGTCACGCCTCAAATTGCAGCAGCACAGCGAGGAATATCAGAAGGAAGTGCGCAGCCAGTTGGCCGACGCGCAACTGCGCAGCCTGACCCTGGAACAACAACTGACCTCCGCCGGGTTCGACCTGCAACACAGCGAAATCAACGCACCGGCCGACGGCATCGCGGTCAACCTTGGCGTGCACACCGAAGGCGCCGTGGTGCGTGCCGGTGAAACCCTGCTGGAGATCGTGCCCCAAGGCACGCGCCTGGAAGTGGAAGGGCACCTGCCGGTGCATCTGGTCGACAAGGTCGGCACGCACTTGCCGGTGGATATTCTGTTCACCGCCTTCAACCAGAGCCGCACACCCCGCGTACCGGGTGAGGTCAGCCTGATCTCGGCCGACCAGATGCTCGATGAGAAAACCGGCGCACCCTATTACGTGTTGCGCACGACGGTGAGCGAGGCCGCGCTGGGAAAACTCCACGGCCTGGTGATCAAGCCCGGCATGCCTGCCGAGATGTTCGTGCGCACCGGTGAACGTTCGTTGCTCAACTACCTGTTCAAGCCGTTGCTGGATCGCGCCGGCTCCGCATTGACTGAGGAATGAACATGAAACCTGTGTTCTTCGCTGTGCTGTTGAGTTGCACCAGCGCCCACGCCGCCATGGGCCCGTTCGATGTGTACGAGCAAGCCTTGCGCAACGATCCGGTGTTCCTCGGCGCGATCAAGGAGCGTGACGCCGGCCTGGAAAACCGCACCATCGGCCGCGCCGGGCTGCTGCCCAAGCTGTCCTACAACTACAACAAGGGGCGCAACAATTCCCAGGCCACGTTGCCTGACGGGCGCGGCGGCAATTATCACGACGACCGCAACTACAACAGCTACGGCTCCACCTTCAGCCTGCAACAGCCGCTGTTCGACTACGAGGCCTATGCCAATTACCGCAAAGGCGTGGCCCAGGCGTTGTTTGCCGACGAAAGTTTTCGCGACAAGAGCCAGGCGTTGCTGGTGCGCGTGTTGACCTATTACACCCAGGCGCTGTTCGCCCAGGACCAGATCGACATCGCCCGCGCCAAGAAGAAGGCCTTCGAGCAGCAGTTCCAGCAGAACCGGCACCTGTTCCAGCAAGGCGAGGGCACCCGTACCGATATTCTTGAAGCCGAGTCGCGCTACGAGCTGGCCACCGCCGAAGAGATCGAAGCGCTGGACGAACAGGATGCATCATTGCGGGAGCTGGGCGCCTTGATCGGCGTGCAGAGCGTCAACATCCACGACCTGGCGCCGCTGAACCAGGGGTTCGCCGCATTCACCTTGAGCCCGGCCAACTACGACACGTGGCACTCATTGGCGATCAGCAATAACCCCACGCTCGCCTCCCAGCGCCAGGCTCTGGAAGTGGCGCGTTATGAAGTGGAGCGCAACCGCGCCGGGCATCTGCCCAAGGTCACGGCGTACGCCAGCTCACGCCAGCAGGAATCCGACAGCGGCAACACCTACAACCAGCGCTATGACACCAACACCATCGGCGTGGAAGTCAGCGTGCCGTTGTATGCCGGTGGCGCTGTCTCGGCATCCACGCGCCAGGCCAGCCGCGCCATGGAGCAGGCCGAGTACGAGCTGGAAGGCAAGACGCGCGAAACCTTGATCGAATTGCGTCGCCAGTTCAGTGCGTGCCTGTCCGGCGTGAGCAAGTTGCGTGCTTATCAGAAAGCGCTGTCCTCTGCCGAAGCGCTGGTGGTGTCGACCCAGCAGAGCATCCTCGGTGGTGAGCGGGTCAACCTGGATGCGTTGAATGCCGAGCAGCAGCTCTACAGCACCCGCCGCGACCTGGCCCAGGCGCGTTACGACTACCTGATGGCCTGGACCAAGTTGCATTACTACGCCGGTAACCTGCGCGACACCGACCTGGCAAAGGTGGACGAGGCGTTCGGCCCGGCAGCGCATTAATGGGTTTTCTCGCTAATTCCAACAACAAGAGAGGCAATACCATGGGTGTCTTTGACTACAAAAACCTCGGCACCGAGGGCTCCAAAGCACTGTTCGCCGATGCCATGGCGATCACGCTGTATTCCTACCACAACCTGGATAACGGCTTTGCCGTGGGCTATCAGCACAACGGGCTGGGGTTCGGTTTGCCGGCCACCCTGGTCGGCGCATTGCTCGGCAGCAGCGATTCCCAGGGCGTGATTCCCGGCATTCCCTGGAACCCGGATTCAGAAAAAGCCGCCCTGGACGCGGTGCAACAGGCCGGCTGGACGCCGATCAGTGCGAGCACCTTGGGCTACACCGGCAAAGTCGACGCCAGGGGCACGTTCTTCGGCGAAAAAGCCGGCTACACCACGGCCCAGGTCGAAGTGCTGGGCAAGTACGACGACGCCGGCAAGCTGCTGGAAATCGGCATCGGTTTTCGCGGTACATCCGGCCCACGGGAAAGCCTGATCAGCGACTCCATCGGCGACCTGGTCAGTGACGTGCTCGCCGCCCTGGGCCCCAAGGACTATGCCAAAAACTACGCGGGCGAAGCGTTCGGCGGCTTACTCAAGAACGTCGCCGACTATGCCAGTGCCCACGGGCTCAGCGGCCACAATGTGGTGGTCAGCGGGCACAGCCTCGGCGGTTTGGCGGTCAACAGCATGGCCGATTTGAGCACCGGCAAATGGGCGGGCTTCTACCAGGACGCCAACTACGTCGCCTACGCCTCGCCAACCCAGAGCAGCGGGGACAAGGTGCTTAATATCGGCTATGAAAACGACCCGGTTTTCCGTGCGTTGGACGGTTCATCCTTCAACTGGTCGTCGTTGGGCGTACATGACAAGCCCCATGAATCGACCACCGACAATATCGTCAGCTTCAACGACCATTACGCCTCGACGCTGTGGAATGTACTGCCGTTCTCCATCACCAACCTGCCGACCTGGATCGCCCATTTGCCCACCGGGTATGGCGACGGCATGACGCGTATCCTCGATTCCGGGTTCTATGAACAGATGACCCGCGACTCGACGGTTATCGTCGCCAACCTGTCCGACCCCGCACGGGCCACCACCTGGGTGCAGGACCTCAACCGCAACGCCGAAACGCATAATGGCAACACCTTCATCATCGGCAGCAATGGCAACGACCTGATCCAGGGCGGCAAGGGCGCGGACTTTATCGAAGGCGGCAAGGGCAATGACACGATCCGCGACAGCCGCGGGCACAACACGTTTTTATTCAGCGGGCAGTTTGGCCAGGACCGAGTGATTGGCTATCAGCCGACGGACAAGTTGGTGTTCACGGACGTGCAGAGCGCTGGTGATTATCGGGATCACGCCAAGGTGGTGGGCGGGGATACGGTCATCAGTTTTGGCGGGGATTCGGTGACGCTGGTGGGCGTGGTCGGCTTATCGGGGGAGGGGATCACTATCGCTTGAGTGGGAATGGGGTAAAACCTGTGGGAGGGGGCTTGCCCCCGATAGCGGTGGGTCAGTCAATAAAGATATCGGCTGAAGACCCACCCCTCCCACAGTTGCTCAGTGTCGGCGGCTGGCAATCATTTTTCCTTGCGCACCGTCGCCACATCATCGGCTTTGACACGGACGCGCTTGCCGGCGATGTCGGTGAACTCGTAAAAACCGTCGGCGGTCTTGGCGTTTGGCGTGTCCTGGGTCAAGTACTGTGTGCCATTTTGCAGCGTCACTACGGTTTGCGTCGCGCAACCGGCCAATACCAGAAAAGTGAGTGCAACCAGTGGCAGACCCAAATTCTTCATGTTCATAACCCTTACCGTTAACCCTGAAAAGTCCCGCGCCAGAGGCTGCGGGCCATAAATGTTACGCGATCGACTCCCCCATCTGATCACTTTTATACAAAAAGTTGCGTGAGCCATTTATCTATTACCGATTGCAACAGAGCAGCAGGGGCGGCACTCTGTATGCATAACCAGTATTTGACTCGCTCGCGCCATGGCCAATCCCCTCGACGATCCGCTCTATTACCTGCATAACTTCCGCCAGGTCCTGCATTGGCTGGGGCAGCGCTATGCCGACTTGCTGGAGCCTGACGAAGAGCATTTCATTCAGCAATTCGACAGCTTGGCGCAACCGTCCCAGGCGTTGTTGGTGCGCATGGTGATGCGCAAGGGTGTGCATTTTCGTGCTGGCAAACTCAGCTACCAGGAGGTCGGCTGTACCCACGCCGCTGCGATGCCATTGCGGGCATTGGGCTGGGTGGACGATCAATGCCTGCTGGCCTTTGAAGAAGTGTTCGCCTTGCTGCAAAAAGGCGAAATCCTCAGCACGTTCAGGCCCTGGATCGACCACCCCAAGGGCAACAAGGCCGACTGGCTTGAGGGCCTGACGGCGCAGTTCAGCGAAACCCGCAGCTTTGCCCAATGGTGCCCGGCGCTGGCCGAACCGCTGTACAGCCTCACCGTGATGGACCTGTGTGACCGCCTGCGCCTGATGTTCTTCGGCAATCTGCACCAGGATTGGTCGGAGTTTGTGCTGGCGGACTTGGGCATCTACACCTACGAAAAAGTGGCGTTCTGCGCTGAATCCCGTGGCTTGCGCAGCCGGGATGATGTGCACGGCGTGCTGTTCCTGCACCAATGCCAGCACGCCTTTGAAACCGGCGCAGCGCTGCACGACGTACTGGCGCAGGTGGCCACGCTGACCACCGACAACCCCTGGCTGGAAAAGCGCCGGGCCAAGCTGTTGTTCCAGGTGGGGCAGTATTGCGAGCGCAGCGCGGAGTTGGCGTTGGCCGAGCAGATCTACCGCACCTGCGCCTATCCCGGCGCACGTGCGCGACTGATCCGCGTGCTGGAGCGTCAGGAGGACTATGCCCAGGCCATGGCCCTGGCGAGTGCCGCGCAACAGGCACCGGAAAGTGCGGCCGAGCAGCAACACCTGCTGCGCGTCATGCCTCGCCTGCGCCGCAAACTCGGTGAGCCCAGGCTGCCCAAGCTGAAACCACAGGACGTTTCGCGCCTGGACCTGGAACTGGTACTGCCGGAACCAGTGATGTCGGTGGAGTACTGCGTCCAGGCACATTTGAGCGAGCCCGATGCACCGGTGCATTACGTGGAAAACGGCTTGATCAATTCGCTGTTCGGCTTGCTGTGCTGGGACGCGATCTTCGCACCGCTGCCGGGCGCGTTTTTCCACCCGTTCCAGCGCGGGCCGGCGGACCTGCACAGCGAAGATTTCCACCAACGCCGTGCGCCGCTGTTCGCCGCCTGTTTCGAGCAATTGCAGGATGAGCAGTACAAACACCTTATTCGCCAGCGCTACGCCGATAAGTGGGGCATTCAGTCGCCCTTCGTGTTCTGGAACCTGCTCAGTGAAGACCTGTTGGAGCAGGCCCTCGAATGCTTGCCCGCTGCCCACCTGCGCTACTGGTTCGAGCGCCTGCTGCTGGATATCCGCGCCAACCGCGCCGGCATGCCGGACCTGATCCAGTTCTGGCCAGCGCAAAAAACCTACCGCATGATCGAAGTCAAAGGCCCTGGCGACCGCCTGCAAGACAATCAACTGCGCTGGCTGGAGTTTTGTGGCGAGCACCAGATGCCAGTCACCGTCTGCTATGTGCGCTGGGCGGAGCAACCGGCTTGAGTTACAGCGTGGCCGTGCGTGCACTGTGTGAGTTCACGGCCAAGGTCGGCGATCTTGACCTGCGCTTTACCCCGTCGCCCAGCGCCCAGGAAGGGATTGTCGGCCACCGCACGGTTGCCTCGCGCCGCAGTGCGCATTACCAGAACGAAGTGGCACTGGAGGGCGAGTACCAACAACTCACAGTAAGGGGCAGGGCAGACGGCTACGACCCCGATGCCAACCGCCTGGAAGAAGTCAAAACCTATCGTGGCGACCTTGATGCCCAGCCGGCCAACCATCGGTTACTGCATTGGGCCCAGGTCAAGGTGTACGGCTGGCTGATGTGCCAGAAGTTGGGATTGGGCGAAATCGACCTGGCGCTGGTCTACTTCGATATCGTCGGCGAGGGCGAGACCCTGCTCAATCAACGCTTCCAGGCGGCCGATCTGCAGGCGTTCTTCAACCAGCAATGCGCGCTCTTCCTCGGCTGGGCCCAACAGGAAATGCAGCACCGCGAAGCGCGCAACGCAGCCGCGCAGGCCTTGAGTTTCCCCCATGCCGACTTTCGCTCCGGCCAACGCACATTGGCCGAGTCGGTGTACAAGGCCGTCAGCACCGGCCGTTGCCTGATGGCCCAGGCGCCCACCGGCATCGGCAAGACCATTGGCACAATCTTCCCGCTGCTCAAGGCCCTGGCGCCGCAGCAACTGGACAAGGTGTTTTTCCTCACCGCCAAGACCCCCGGTCGCAAGCTCGCCCTCGATGCGTCACAGGTGCTGTTCACCAGCAGCCCCGGCCTGGAGCTGCGCGTGCTGGAACTGGTGGCGCGGGACAAAGCCTGCGAACACCTGGACAAAGCCTGCCACGGCGATTCATGCCCCTTGGCCAAGGGTTTCTACGACCGTCTGCCCGCTGCGCGCAGTGCTGCGTCCAAGGTAAGCCTGCTCAACCAGCACAATCTGCGCGAGGTTGCCCTGGCCCATGACGTCTGCCCCTATTACCTCAGCCAGGAAATGGCGCGCTGGGCCGACCTGGTGGTCGCCGACTACAACTACTATTTCGACTTTGGCGCCATGCTGTTCGGGCTCGCCCAACTCAACCAATGGCGCGCCGCCGTGCTGGTGGATGAAGCCCACAACCTGGTAGAGCGTGGTCGCTCGATGTACAGCGCCAGCCTCGATCAATACAGCCTCAAGACCCTGCGCGACTGCACCCCCGAGCCGCTGAAGAAACCCTTGCAGCGCCTGAACCGCGAATGGAATGCCCTGCACAAGGACCAGCTCGCGCCGTACCAGGCCTACGCCGTCCGCCCGGAAAAACTGCTCCAGGCCTTGAGCCTGTGCGCCAGCGCCCTGGGTGATTACTTCAACGACCACCCCGAAGCCCTCAACGGTGAGTTGCAAGCCTTCTACTTCGAAGCCCTGCAATTTGCCAAGGTCGCCGAGCTGTTCAACGAGCACTTCATCTTCGACATCAGCAAACGCCAACTCAACGGCAAGCGCAGCAGTTCAACCCTGTGCCTGCGCAATGTGGTGCCCGCCGAATTCATCCGCCCCCGGCTGACGGCTGCCCGCAGCAGCGTGCTGTTTTCTGCAACCTTGAGCCCACGCCACTATTACGCCGACCTGCTTGGGCTGCCGACGGATACCGCGTGGATCGATGTGGAGTCGCCGTTCAAGGCTGAGCAACTGCGTGTGCGCATTGTCGATGAAATCTCCACCCGTTTTGTGCATCGCCAAGCCTCCTTGGCGCCCATCGTCGAGCTTATTGCCCGCCAGTTCGCGCACCAGCCGGGCAACTACCTGGCGTTTTTCTCAAGCTTTGACTACCTGCAACAAGTGGCGCAGTTGCTCGCCGAGCGATACCCACGGATCGCGCTGTGGCAGCAGTCCCGGGGCATGGCGGAGGCCGAACGCCAAGCCTTTCTCGATCAGTTCACCGAACACAGCCAGGGCATCGGCTTTGCGGTGCTTGGTGGTGCCTTCGGCGAAGGTATCGACTTGCCCGGCGCACGGTTGATTGGCGCGTTTATCGCGACGCTCGGCCTGCCGCAACTGAACCCGGTCAACGAACAGATGAAGCTGCGTATGGGAGCGATCTTCGGTGCCGGTTACGACTACACCTATCTGTATCCCGGCGTGCAGAAAGTGGTGCAGGCCGCGGGCAGGGTGATCCGCAGTCAGCAGGATGAGGGTGTGGTGATGCTGATCGATGACCGCTTCGGCGAGGCACGGGTCCGTCAGTTGTTGCCGCGCTGGTGGACGGTCGACTGATATTCCCGCCATCAATGATGAGGGCCTGGAGAGCGTCCATCGCCCAGCCTCACCTGACTAGAACAAGGGCCAAACTTCCAGTGAATGCGGAATCTATGTCAAACGCGCTGTTGTGGTGAGCGGGCTTGCCCCGCGCTGGGCTGCGAAGCGGCCCCAAAACCGGCCAATGGGTTATGACTGAAAAAACGCGGTGCCTGGATTGGGGCGGCTTCGCCACCCAGCGCGGGGCAAGCCCGCTCACCACAAAAAGCCCGCTCACCACAGGGTTCGGTGTCAACCTTTAAGAGTTGTGTAGATTCCTATGCCTCATGAGCCAATCCACCGAGCAACGCGTCGCCGGCCCCGAGCAGGGCCCGCCCCGCAGTTGGAACAGCATGTTCTTGCCAACTGCGGGCACTGGATCCAGAACGAGCAGGCTGCGCAGGTCAACCGGCTGCTGCTGGATTTTTTACGCCAGCGCTAGACCACTTCCAGATAAGAACTATGGATCGCCCGCGCCAATTCCCGCACGGTGTCGATAAAGTCCGTGAGACGGCTGTGCAGGCCGTCTTCAAGAATTTCATCAATTCCGGTATAGCGCAGCCGTGCCTCGAACTCCGCCGCCAGGCGCTGCGCCGCACGGCCATAGCTGCCGGGCAGGTCCGCCAGGATATGGCTCAACTCCTCGATGCACGCATGCAACGAACGCGGTACATCACTGCGTAACAACAGCAATTCGGACACCGAGCGCGCATTCAGCGCATTGGGGTACAGCTCGGTATACGCCTCGAAGGACGAAAGCGCACGGAGCAGGGCGCTCCACTGGTAATACCCGCGCGCCGAGAGGTCGCTGACTTCTTCCGACTCTTCGCCAAACATCTCGTAGCGTGCATCCAGCAACCGCAAGGTGTTGTCCGCACGCTCAACGAAGGTGCCCAGGCGGATAAACCGGTAAGCGTCGTTACGCATGATGGTGCCGGACGTCGCCCCACGAAACAGGTGCGAGCGCTGCTTGACCCAGTCACAGAAGTGGCTGATGCCGTGTCGCGCCAGGCCGCCGGCGGCGATGCTGCGCATTTCCAGCCAGGTGGCGTTGAGGTTTTCCCACATATCGGCGGTGATGCGCCCGCGCACGGCGTGAGCATTGCCACGGGCGGCGCGCAGGCAGTTGTAGATGCTGGCGGGGTTTTCTTCGTCGAGGGCGAAGAAGTGCAGCATGCGCTCGGCGTCCAGGGTTTCATGGCGTTCGAGGTAGCTGTCCAGGGTGCCGCTGCTGAGCAACGACATGGCCAGTTCGTCGAGGCCATCGGTGTGCCCGGCTTGCGGCATCAATGACAGCGAGTAACTGACTTCGAGCATGCGCGCCAGGTTCTCGGCGCGCTCCAGGTAGCGGGACATCCAGTACAGATCTGCGGCGGTTCTACTCAACATGATTCAGCCCTCCACCACCCAGGTGTCCTTGGTTCCGCCGCCTTGCGACGAGTTGACGATCAACGAGCCCTCACGCAGCGCCACCCGCGTCAGGCCACCGGGCACCAGGCGGGTTTCCTTGCCCGAGAGCACGAAGGGCCGCAGGTCGATATGCCGCGGGGCAATGCCGTTTTCGACAAAGGTCGGGCAGGTGGACAGGCTCAGGGTCGGTTGGGCGATATAGGCGTGAGGACGGGCCTTGATGCGTTGGCGGAAGTCCTCGATCTCGGCGGCGGTGGAGGCGGGGCCGACCAGCATGCCGTAGCCGCCGGAGCCTTGGGTTTCCTTGACCACCAATTCACCCAGGTTGGCCAGCACATGGGACAGTTCATCCGGCTTGCGGCACTGGAAGGTCGGTACGTTTTGCAGGATCGGCTCTTCATCCAGGTAAAACTTGATCATCGCCGGCACATAGGGGTAGATCGACTTATCGTCCGCCACGCCAGTGCCGATGGCGTTGGCCAGCACCACGTTGCCGGCGCAATAGGCCGCGACCAGGCCAGGCACGCCGAGCATCGAGTCCGGGTTGAATGCCTGGGGGTCAAGGAAGGCATCGTCGATGCGCCGGTAGATCACATCCACCGCCTTGGGACCGTCGGTGGTGCGCATGAAGACCTTGAGGTCGTGCACGAACAGGTCGGCGCCTTCCACCAGCTCCACGCCCATTTCCCGCGCCAGGAACGCATGTTCGAAGAATGCGCTGTTGAAGCGGCCAGGGGTCAGCACCACCACGTTGGGGTTATCCAGGCGGCTGGCGCTTTTCAGGGTCTTGAGCAGCAGGTTGGGGTAGTGGTCCACGGGTGCGATGCGCTGCTTGGCGAACACTTCCGGGAACAGGCGCATCATCATTTTGCGGTCTTCGAGCATGTAGCTCACGCCGCTGGGAGTGCGCAGGTTGTCTTCTAGCACGTAGTACGTGCCGTCGCCGTCGCGCACCAGGTCGACGCCGGATATATGCGAGTAGATATCGCGGTGCAGGTCCAGCCCGACCATCGCCTTCTGATAACCCTCATTGCCCAGCACCTGATCCGCCGGAATGATCCCGGCCTTGATGATGCGCTGGTCGTGGTAGATATCGGCGAGGAACATGTTCAGCGCGTTGACCCGCTGAATACAGCCGCGTTCGATCACGCTCCACTCACTGGCGGGGATGCTGCGGGGGATGATGTCGAAGGGGATCAGGCGCTCGGTGTCTTGCTCGTCACCATAGAGGGTGAAGGTGATCCCGGCGCGGTGGAACAGCAGGTCGGCCTCGCGGCGGCGCTGGGCCAGCAGTTCCGGCGGCGTGTTGGCCAGCCAGCGGGAGAAATCCTGATAGTGCGCACGGCATACGCCATTTGCGTCATTCATTTCATCAAAGAAAGATCGAGCCATTCCAGTACCTTGTCAGTGCCCAGGGTTGCGTGGGGGGTGGCACTGCCGCTTTAAAAAACGCATGTTTTTATGAGCCTGTGGCGCAGAGTGCCAGCAGGCCTGGTCCTTACTTTCTTATGAGGTCGGCTCTGGGTCGGGGGGTAACGATTGCTCCTGTTTACGGGCAGATGAATGGGTTAAGCAATGCGTGTGCCGAAACCTATGCCCGCGTGCTCAATGGCCTTGTAGTGAGCGGGCTTGCCCCGCGCCGGGCTGCGCAGCAGCCCCAAAAAGAATCGCATCGCTGCGCACTCCAGCGACGAGCAAGCCCAATCCCCACAAAGAGGCAATGGGCGCCCTTGTTTGGTGCGCAACAAACTTGAACTTCATCCGCGCCAGGTTTTTCTAACAGGACTCGAAGCCTAATGGAGCACGATCGTGCCCAGAATCATCTCTCCGCACACTCCGGAAGCGGCGCTGACCGATCACAGCGAACACAGCGCCAAGATCTTTGGTTCACCCAAGGACCGCCTGGACTTCTACCGCCGCGAGATCCAGTACGAAACCAGCATCCTCGCCAACCGCACCGATGCCTACCTCACGGCGCAGTCGTTTCTGGTCATCGCCTTTGTATCGGGCATGGGCAATCTCAATCCGGAGTGGGGCAAGCTGTTTACCCTGGTAGTGCCGGTCTTTCTGGCGGTGCTGGGCATCCTCAGCTCGCTCAACGCCTGGCCGGGCATTCGTGCGGCCTACGACATCATTGATCACTGGCATTACAAGCAAAGCGAGCTGCTGCGCAGCGAGCCAGTGATGGGCCTGGCCTATGACGAGTCGCCGCTGTTCTCGGAAGTGGAGTCGTCCCACAAGGGCTATCGCAAGTCGCTGTTGTTTTCGATGCGCGCACCGTGGTTGTTCATGGCGTTCTGGCTGTTGCTGGGGATGTATGCGTTCTACATCCAGATCGACAATCCCATCCGCTAAGCAATCGAACGGAACTTCAAGCGGCCTCGCAGCGCCTTAACATCAGGTAGGCCAAGTAGAGGTGAGTACCATGAGCACAACTGACGACCCGCAAACCAGCAACCGTAACGACCCGGCGATTGATGGCGGCGAGCCAGCACCGTCGACGGCTGCGGATGCGCCAAAAGACCCGAATGCCGGGCGTGATCCCAAAGCCGAGGAGAACGCTTATAGCCCCGATTTCGAGCCTGAGCCTGAGCACAAGCCTGAAACCGATGCGGACATCGACACACAAGGCGGATAGAGGAGAGGGTCATGTCAAAAGAACTCGACGAAGAACTCAACGACCCAGGCAATGAAGACCCAGGTTCATTGATGGATGATGCCGAAGTGCCGCTGAATGATCTGGATGAAGCGGCGGACGTGGGCAATACCGAGGATCAGGATTGATCCGATGTGTCCCGTGACGACGGGTCCAGGATGAAGTAGATATCGCCTTCATCCTGCCCGTCCGGCGGCAATTCCTGACCCAGCACGCGGTTGTCGATCAGTGTTTGCGCCTGCGCACGGCTGATGGAGATAACAGTGCTGGGCTTGCCAGTAATCACGTACACCACATCCACGCCCTCAGCGGCCAACGCCGCGAGGTAATCAGCGCGCGGCATATCTTCCCCCTGCTCATACTGCCGCTGTTCCCGCGCCGTTACGCCGCCGGCCTGAGCCAGGTATTGCTGGGAATACCCCAGGCGTTGGCGCTCTTCATACAACCGCTGGCCGATCTTTTTCATCGCATTTCTCGCGCTGCTGGTCCTGACAGTTAGAAGCTGCGGTACGGTGCGAAATTCAGTTTTTTTCGATGTGTCATGCGTGCCCTACGCGAGCAACAGTTGCTCCAGCGCTTCCACTGGCAGCGGCCGACTGTAGAGATAACCTTGAATCTGATCACACCCGGCCTCCTTCAGGAACGCCAGTTGTGCAGCGGTTTCTACGCCTTCGGCGACGACCAGCAAGCCCAGTCCGTGGGCCAGTTCGATAATCGTGCGGGTGATCGCCGCGTCCTGCGGGTTAGTGGTGACTTCACGGATAAAGGCGATGTCGATCTTCAACGTATCCAGGGGAAAGCGGCGCAGGTAGGCCAGGCTTGAATAGCCGGTACCAAAATCGTCAATGGAGATCTTCACGCCCATGGCGCGCAAACGTTGGAGGCTGGCGATGGTGCGCTGGGTGTTTTCCATCAGTGAGCCTTCGGTCAATTCAACCTCCAGCCAGTGCGCTTCAACCCCGGTTTTGGCGAGGATTCGCGCAATGTCGGCAATCAGGTCGCCGTTGATCAACTGCAGGCCGGATACATTCACCGAGACCTCCCGTGCACCGATATCGCTGCGCTGCCACCGGGCGATCTGTTCGCAAGCCCGTTCAATGACCCAGCGCCCAACGGGTACGATCAGGCCCAGGCTCTCCAGAATCGGCACAAACACCGCGGGCGAGACCGCACCATAGCCGGGCCGGTCCCATCGCAGCAGGGCTTCCAAGGCGCAGACTGTTCCGCTGGCTACCTCGACCTTGGGCTGGTAATGCAGCGTGAACTCATTGCGTTCAACCGCTCCGCGCAGGGCTTTTTCCATGTCTTGGCGTGCGAGGTCGTGCACCGTAAACAGGGTGGTGTCATCGGCGTGCAGTTGCTGCTCAAGCATGATGCTGTGTTTTTTCAGCTCGTCGCCATGGGCTTTGAGCCGCAGCAAATTACGCACGCGCAGCCACAACTCGACCCGTTCAATCGGTTTGCTGATGAACTCTTCAGCGCCCGTCTCTAACCCGCTGACCCGCGCACTGGCGTCGCTCAACGCCGAAAGCATGATGATCGGGATGTTCGCCGTGGCCGGGTTGCCCTTGAGCTGGCTGGCGACCTCGTAGCCGTCCATGCCCGGCATCATGATGTCCAGCAGGATCAGGTCCGGCGGCTGCTGCGCCACCAGGCGCAAGGCCTCTTCACCGCAGCAGGCACTCTGGGTCACGTAGCCCTCGTGATGCAGCAGGGTTTCCAACAACTTGCGAACCTGGGGTTCGTCGTCAACGATCAATAGCGTTGCGGGTGAGCTGGCCATGGAGAGGACTCATACAGGAGGAGTGAGGGTCGGGTTCAGCAGGGTGTCGATCTCCTGGTACAGCTCCTTGTAGCGCAGGGGTTTGCTGACATACGCGTCGCACCCGGCCAACCGGGCTTTTTCCCGGTCTTCCTTCATGGCCATGGCGGTGAGGGCGATCACCGGGATGTGCGCGGTATGAGGGTCTTGCTTGAGCAATCGGGTGGCTGCCAGGCCGTCCATGCCTGGCAATTGAATATCCATCAGGATCAGCGCCGGCTGGTGTTCGCGGGCGATGGTCAGGCCGCTCTCGGCATCGGCGGCCCACAACACGCTGTGGCCGGCGTTGACCAGCAACAAGCGCGCCAGGCGCATGTTGGCTTCGTTGTCTTCGACAATCAGGATTTCGGGCATGTGGCCTCCGCTGTGTCGATCGCACGATGCAGCGGCAGCCACACCACAAAACGCGCACCCAGGCCTTCGCGGCTGGCCACGGCAACGCTGCCACCCTGAAGGTCAGTGAGTTGCTTGACCATCGCCAGGCCCAGCCCGGTACCTTCGAATTTGCGCGCCAGGCTGCTGTCGATCTGGCTGAAGGCCTTGAACAGCTTGCCCATGTCATCCGGGGCGATGCCGATACCGCTATCGCTTACGCTCAGCTCAAGGAATCGCTGGTGCACGCTGGGTTGCAGGGCAAAGCCGTGTACCGGCCAATCGCCGGGGACCTCGCCGACCTGCGCGCGGCCGACCTCCCGCACCGCCAGGGTCACGTCGCTGCCGTGTGCGCTGAACTTCACCGCATTGGCCAGCAGGTTGTAGACGATCTGCTTGGTCTTGCGCAGGTCCAGCACCAACGTGCCCAGGTCGTCCTGGCTGTCGAGTTTGAGCTGGATACGCTGCAGGGCGGCCTTTTCGCGCACGATCAGCAGGCTGTTGGCCAACAGGCCGGCCAGTTCCACCGGCTCCAGCTCCAGGTCCATCATCCCGGCCTCGACCTTGGACAAATCGAGGATGTCGTTGATCAGCGACAGCAAGTGCTGGCCGCTGGTGAAAATATCGCCGATGTATTCACGCTGGATCTCGCTCATGTCGCCCACCAGGCCGTCCTTCAACGCCTCGGAAAAACCGATCACCGCATTCAGCGGCGTACGCAGTTCGTGGGACATGGTCGCGAGGAACTCGGACTTCATGAGGTTGGCGTGTTCCAGCTCCAGGTTCTTTTCTTCCAGGGCGCGCTCAAAGCCTTTGCGCTCGGCTTCTTCCTGTTTGCGTGCAGTGTTGTCGGTGCCGATCAGCAGGTAGCCGATGATGGTGTCATTGCGATTGCGCAACGCCGTCACCGACACCATGGCGGACAGGCGACTGCCGTCCTGGCGGATATAGGTCAGCTCGTAGATGTCCTCAATGCCCCGCGAGGCTTTGAACACCAGCGCCTCGAAGCCAGGCGTGATGGGCGTGTCGAGCTCCTGGCTGAGGGCGGCGGCGCGGGTGATCAGCTCAGCAGGGTCGGAAATATCGGCGGGGGTGATGCGGTTGACTACATCGGCTGCGGCGTAACCGAGCATGCGTTCGGCGCCGACGTTGAATATCTGGATCACGCCTTTTTCGTCGGTGGCAATGCTGGAGAAGTAAGCACTGTTGAAGATGGCGTCTTGCAGGGCACCGGTCTTGAGCAGGGTTTTCTGACGTTTGAATTCGACGATTTTTTCCGCGCGTGACTGCGGCGGCGTGATTCCAGGTGTTTCCATCGTTAGCGCGTTCCGTGAACTTCAGGCCCGCCTTCGTCAGCAGGCGAGGGCGCAGAGCATGCTCACAGAAGATCGCAATGACGCGACGAGGAGGAGATGAGGTGCTTGGACAATAGCAGAGATTATGGCGCTTTGATGGCTAACCGTATCCGTTTGGTGTGACACGTCTGCATTTGGGTGTTTTTAATTTTGTGCGCTGATGAAACGTTTCACTAATCGATAAAAGGCGCAGGCAAGCGCTTGCGTAAGCAAATGTATCTGAATTAGAGTCGGTCTCGCTAACCACAAAAATAATAAATCCAGGAGCTCATTGATGAGCCTTGAACCCTTGCTTGAGATGCGGGGCATCAGCAAAACCTTCAACGGTTTGCGCGTGCTCAAAAGTGTCGGCCTGAAGGTCTACCCCGGCGAAATCCACGCCTTGATGGGGGAGAACGGCGCCGGCAAATCGACGCTGATGAAAATCCTCTCCGGCGCCTACCAGGCCGATCCCGGCGGCGAAATCCGCATTGCCGGCCAAGCCATCTCCACCTACAACCCCGCCACCGCCAAAGCCCTCGGCATCGCCGTGATCTATCAGGAATTGAGCTTGTGCCCGAACCTGAGCGTGGCCGAGAACATCTACCTGGGCCGCGAACTGCGCCGAGGCTGGACCATCGACCGCAAGGCCATGCAGGCTGGCTGCGTCGAAGTGCTGCAACGCCTGGGCGCGGAGTTCACGCCGAGCACCCAGGTCAGCAGCCTGTCGATAGCCGAGCGCCAACTGGTGGAAATCGCCCGCGCCTTGCACGCCCACGCCAGGATTCTGGTGATGGACGAACCCACCACGCCGCTGTCGTCCCGCGAGACCGACCGCCTGTTCGCGCTGATCAAGCAACTGCGCAGCCAGGGGTTGGCGATCATCTACATCAGCCACCGCATGGCCGAAATCTACGAGTTGTCCGACCGCGTCTCGGTGCTGCGCGACGGCCAGTACATCGGCGAACTGACCCGCGACGCGCTGTCGGCCGAGGTGCTGGTAAAGATGATGGTGGGCCGCGACCTCTCCGGCTTCTATAAAAAAGAACACGCCGCCTACAACCCCGGCAACGTGGTGATGCGCGTGCGCGACATGGCCGATGGCAAGCGCGTGCGCAACTGCAGTTTCGACGTGCACGCCGGTGAAGTGCTGGGCATCGCCGGGCTGGTCGGGGCAGGGCGCACGGAGCTGGCGCGTTTGATCTTTGCCGCCGACCCACGCACCAGCGGCACCCTGGAAGTGGTGGGCAAGACCGTCACCCAACTGCGCACCCCGGCGGACGCGATTCGCGCCGGCGTGGTGTACCTCACCGAAGACCGCAAGGCCCAGGGCCTGTTCCTGGATATGAGCGTGGCCGACAACATCAACGTCTGCGCTTGCGTGCCGGATGCCCATGCAGGTGGCGTACTCGATCGCGGCCATGCCGCGCAGCGCGCGAATGCTGCCATCAAGTCACTGTCGATTCGCGTGGCGTCGGGCAAGGTCAACGTGGGCGCGCTGTCCGGCGGCAACCAGCAGAAGGTGTTGCTGGCCCGGCTGCTGGAGGTCAAGCCCCACGTGCTGATCCTCGACGAACCTACCCGGGGCGTGGACATCGGTTCCAAGTCCGAGATTTACCGCATCATCAACCAACTGGCCCAGGCCGGCGTGGGCATCGTGGTGATTTCCAGCGAGCTGCCGGAAATCATCGGCACCTGCGACCGGGTACTGATCATGCGCGAAGGCCAGTTGGTGGCCGAAGTCGGCGGGGCCTCGGGCCACGCTATATCCCAGGAACGTATTATTGACCTCGCCACCGGTGGCGATCAGGTGGTTGCCCATGGCTGATTCAATGATTGCAACAACAGGCAAGGCAGAGCGCGCCCGCGAACTGATGCGCACGGTCGGCATGTTGCCGGTGCTGATCCTGCTGCTGGTGGGCTTTGCCTTGGCCAGCGAGAACTTCCTGACGGTGCAGAATCTGTCGATCATCACCCAGCAGGCCTCGGTCAACGTGGTGCTGGCGGCGGGCATGACCTTTGTGATCCTCACGGCGGGCATCGACCTGTCGGTGGGCGCGATTCTGGCGGCATCCGCTGTGGTGGCGTTGCAGGCGTCGATGTCGCCGCAGTTCGGTATGTTCGGGATTGCCGCCGGGATTGGCTTTGGCCTGCTGCTGGGGCTGGTCAACGGCGGGTTGATCGCCTTTATGCGCCTGCCGCCGTTTATCGTCACCCTCGGTGCACTCACCGCGATGCGTGGGTTGGCGCGGTTGCTGGCGGACGACAAGACGGTGTTCAACCCCGACTTGCCGTTTGCATTTATCGGCAACGACTCGATCCTGGGTGTGCCGTGGCTGGTGGTGATCGCCGTGGCGGTGGTGGCGCTGTCGTGGTTCATCCTGCGCCGCACGGTGATGGGCGTGCAGATTTATTCGGTGGGCGGCAATCCCGAGGCGGCGCGGCTGTCCGGGATCAAGGTGTGGAAGGTGCTGCTGTTTGTCTATGCCATGTCCGGTGCGTTGGCCGGGCTCGGTGCGGTGATGAGCGCCTCGCGGCTATTCGCGGCCAATGGCCTGCAACTCGGGCAATCCTATGAGCTGGATGCGATTGCGGCGGTGATCCTCGGCGGCACCAGCTTTACCGGCGGCGTGGGCACCATTGGCGGCACCTTGATCGGTGCGCTGATTATCGCGGTGCTGACCAATGGCCTGGTGCTGCTGGGCGTCTCGGATATCTGGCAGTACATCATCAAGGGCATCGTGATCATTGGCGCGGTGGCGCTGGATCGTTATCGCCAGTCCGGTGCGCGGACCTGATTTCACTCATACAACAATCACAAGAGAGATCACCATGAAGCTTAAACACCTGTTCCCCGTCGTTGCGTTGACTGCCCTGATGTCCCAAGCCGTGGAGGCCCGTGAACTCAAAGCCCTGGGCATCAGCATGGGCTCGTTGGGCAACCCGTACTTCGTGACCCTGGCCGACGGCGCAACCGCCCGCGCCAAAGAGCTGAACCCCAGCGTCAAGGTCACCTCGGTGTCGGCCGACTATGACCTGAGCAAGCAGTTCTCGCAGATCGATAACTTCATTTCGTCCAAGGTCGATCTGATTCTGATCAACGCCGTCGACCCCTCCGCCATGGCATCGGCGATCAAGAAGGCCCGCGATGCCGGGATCGTCGTGGTCGCGGTGGACGTCGACGCAAAAGGCGTGAACGCTACCGTGCAGACCGACAACGTCGAAGCCGGCAAGCTCGCCTGCCAGTACCTGGTGGACAAGCTATCGGGCAAAGGCAATGTGATCATCCAGAACGGCCCGCAAGTCACCGCCGTGACCGACCGCGTCAAAGGCTGCAAGGCGGCGCTGGCCGGGGCGCCGGAGATCAAGGTGCTGTCCGACGACCAGGACGGCAAGGGCTCGCGCGAAGGCGGCTTGAATGTGATGCAGGGTTACCTCACGCGCTTCGCCAAAATCGACGGGCTGTTCGCGATCAACGACCCGCAGGCTATCGGCAGCGACCTGGCGGCCAAGCAGCTCAAGCGCAGCGGCATCATCATTACCTCGGTGGACGGCGCGCCGGATATCGAGAACGCCCTTAAGACCGACACCCAGATCCAGGCCTCTGCCAGCCAGGACCCTTGGGCCATGGCCCAGACCGCGGTGAATGTGGGCAATGACATTCTCAATGACAAAGCCCCGGCCGAAGCGGTTACCCTGCTCACCCCCAAACTCATCACGCGCGACAACGTCGGTACGTACAGCGGCTGGTCGAGTAAACATTGATCTATTGAAAGGAACCGCGCCGTGGTCACCATGGATGACGTGGCAAGCCGGGCGGGGGTGTCGACCTCGACCGTGTCCCATGTGTTGAACGGCACCCGCAAAGTCAGCCCGGCCACGGTGCAGGCGGTGCAGCGGGCGATCCAGGCGTTGGGGTATATCCCCAATACCCTGGCGCGCTCGCTGGCCCGTTCCAGTACCAACACCATTGGCGTGGCGATCTCGGCGTTGTCCAACCATTACTTCAGCGAAACCGTGCACGCGATTGAAACCGAGTGCGCCAAACACGGCTACATGATGCTGTTTGTCGATACCCATGATGACCCGGAGCAGGAGTTGCGGGTGGTCACGGCGCTGCATCACCGGCGCGTCGACGGGATTGTGCTGGCGCCGTCCAACGGCTCGATGGCCCTGGAGTACTTGCAGGCCAACGAGATTCCGGCGGTGCTCGTGGATCGCATGATGAGTGAGCAGTTCGATCAGGTCGGGGTGGAGAATGCGCAGCCGACCCAGGCCCTTATTGAACACTTGATTGCCCATGGGCATCGCCGTATCGCTTTCATTGCCGGGCGTGCCGGGTTCAGTACCACGGATGAGCGTGTGGCCGGGTATAAGGCGGCGTTGCAGGCGGCGGGGCTGGTGTTTGATGCGCAATTGTTGGTCAACGGCGGCTCCAACACTGAGCCGGCACGCCAGGCCACCGTGCAGTTGCTGCGCCTGGCTGCGCCGCCTACGGCAATCATGGCCGGCAATAACCTGATGACCCTCGGTGCCATGCAGGCATTGCGGGAGGCGCAGATCGAAGTGCCGGGGCAGATGGCCCTGGTGGGCTTCGATGATTTCGATTGGGCGGATTTCTTCGTGCCGCGCTTGAGCCTGATCGCACAGCCGGTCCAGGCCCTCGGCGCACGTGCGGTGGACTTATTGCTGCAACGCATGGCTTCGCCCAGCTCGCCGCCGCAGAGCGTACGACTGGCGCCGACCCTGCAATTACGTAACTCCTGCGGCTGTGATTGATTGGAATAACCCACGTATGAACGGTCCTGTTTCCCTCGGTATTGATCTCGGCACTTCTGAACTCAAGGCCATCCTCATGGACACCGAAGGTGCCGTGCTGGCCCATGCCGGCGTGCGCTTGAGTGTGTCGCGGCGCCACAGCGGCTGGTCCGAGCAGACCCCTGAAGATTGGTGGCAGGCCTGTCTACAGGCCTTGGGCCAATTGCGTCGGCATGAGGCGTTTGCCCGTGTGGCCTGTATCGGGTTGTCCGGGCAGATGCACGGTGCGGTTTTACTCGGTGATGACAACCGCGTGCTGTACCCGGCGATCCTGTGGGACGACTCCCGCGCTGTGGCCGAAGCCGAGCAACTGGGGTCGGCGTTTGCCGACGTCACCGGCAGTTTGCCCATGGCCGGGCTGACCGCACCCAAACTGTTGTGGTTGCAGCGGCATGCGCCTGACGTGTTCAAGGCGATTGACTGCGTGCTGTCGCCCAAGGACTACCTGCGTCTGCGCCTGAGTGGTGAGCGCATCAGCGAGATGTCGGATGCCGCCGGTACGCTGTGGCTGGATGTGGCGCGCCGCGAGTGGTTCGCCCCGATGCTGCACGCAACAGGCCTCACGCCTGCGCAGATGCCCAGGCTGGTGGAAGGCGGTGCGCCGAGTGCGCGGGTGACCGCGAGTGGCCTCGGTTTTTCAGCCGACGTTGTGATTGGCGGTGGTGGCGGTGATAACCCGGTGGCCGCTGTGGGGATCGGTGCAATCAACGCCGGTGACGGTTTCATCACTCTGGGCACCAGCGCGGCAATTGTGGCCATTACCGATCATGCCGCTGGCAACCCGGCCAGCGCGGTCCACAGCTTCTGCCATGCGTTGCCCGAGCGCTGGTACACCATGGGCGCCATGCTCGCGGGCGCCAGTTGCCTGCGTTGGGTCACGCAACTGACCGGAACGGCGGATGAGCAAACGTTGCTCGATCAGGTCCAGGCGCAATTGCCGATCACCCAGGCGGTGCCGCTGAACACGCCGTTGTTTTTGCCGTACCTGGCCGGCGAGCGCACGCCCCATAACGATCCCTTGTTGCGTGGCGGTTTCATGAACCTGGGGCACGACTGCACACCGGCCATGCTCGGGTATGCGGTGATGGAAGGCGTTGGCTTTGGCTTGCTGGATGCGTTGCGCGCCGTGCAATCGGCCGGTGCCAACGTGGGCGCCTGTGCGCTGGTGGGCGGTGGTGCACGTAGCGAGTATTGGGCGCAGTTATTGGCCAATATCCTTCAGCGGGAAATTCATACCCTGCACGGCAGCGAGTTGAGCGCGTGTATCGGGGCGGCGAAGCTGGGGTTGCTGGCGGTGGGGCAGGGCGAGGAGTTGCTGGCCAAGGGCATGCCGGTCAAGGCGCGCTACCTGCCCGACGAGTCACAACAGCCAGTGCTGGAGGCGCGGTATGTGCAATTTCGAGGCTTACTGAGGGCTGCGCAGGCGCTGCGTAGTTGAAGCAATCAATATCCCCCGAGCTTTGGCGGGGCTGAGTGTGCGGTGTGCCTGACACTGCGCCGACGCAGCCTCGCTGGCGCTCGACAGCTGCTACGGATGCGACGGGAGTACTTGGCATCTAGTCCGCCAACGGCGGCAAACGCCGCTTCACCGGGGTTTTCTTGACGATGGCGGTGTTGGTTTCGGCGTAGACGTTGAGGCGGTCGAGCAAGCTGTCGAGGTGGTCCATGGTGCGCACATGCAGGCGGGCGATAAAGCAGTCTTCGCCCGTCACCTTGTCGCACTCGGTGAACTCGGGGATCGCCTGGATCTGGCGTTCCACTTCCTGCAATTGGCCGGGCAGGGGGCGGATGCGCACGATGGCTTGCAGTAGATAGCCGAAGTGCTTGGGGTCCACGTCTACGGTGTAGTGGGTCAACACGCCGCGCTCTTCCAGGCGGCGCAGGCGTTCACTGACGCTGGGCGAGGACAGCCCGGTAATGCCTGCCAGCACTTTGAGCGACAATCGCGAGTCGTCCATCAGGGCCGTGATCAGTTGCTGGTCGATAGTGTCAATCATGGTATTCGCCTAATAAGTAAAGGTGATCCGGGCATCTGGCCTGATTTAGTCGCTGGAGCCGCCACCCAGCAGATTGCCATAATTGAGCCTCACTTGAGGAGCTTCAATCATGGACACATCCATCCGTCGCGGTTTGTGGGAAATGGTCGCCGCCATGCTGATCTCCGGCACCATTGGCTGGTTTGTGCTGGTGTCGGGCGTGTCGGTGATCGAAGTGGTGTTCTGGCGCTGCGTGATCGGCGGGCTGACGTTACTGCTGGTCTGTGCGCTGCTGGGTTACCTGCGCCTGGACCTGCTCAGTTGGGCCAAGCTGGGGTTGGCGATGCTCAGCGGCGTGGCCATCGTCGGTAATTGGCTGCTGCTGTTTGAATCCTATTCCCGTGCGTCCATCGCCATCAGTACGGCGGTGTACAACGTGCAGCCGTTCATATTGGTCATGCTGGCGGCGCTGTTTCTCGGCGAACGGATCACCCTGCAGAAGCTGGCCTGGCTGAGCGTGGCGTTCCTGGGGATGCTGGCAATCGTCACGGCCCATGGCGATCAACAAGGCAGTGGCGGGGACTATATGGCGGGCGTCGCGCTGGCGTTGGGTGCGGCGTTTTTGTATGCGCTCGCGGCGTTGATCATCAAGCGTTTGAAGGGCGTGCCGCCGCATTTGCTGGCATTGATCCAGGTGATCACCGGCGCATTGCTGTTGGCCCCGCTGGTGCCTTGGAACAGCTTGCCGCAGACGAGCTATGCCTGGCCGGCGTTGGTCACCCTCGGTGTGGTCCACACCGGATTGATGTATGTGTTGCTGTACGGCGCGATCCAGAAACTGCCGACGGCCATGACCGGCGCGCTATCGTTTATCTACCCGATAGCGGCGATAGGTGTCGACTGGATTGCATTCGGACACCAACTGGGTTGGCTGCAATGGCTGGGAGTGGCAACGATTCTGCTGGCGGCTGCCGGGTTGCAGCGGGGCTGGTGGTGGCCCCGCTCCCGCAGTGTCAGTGCGTGCCCTGGAAGATGATTTTGTCCGGGTTGAAATGCTCAACCACGCTGCCCGGCTGCGGCAGGCCAAGGATATGCCCCTTGATCTTGCCCACCACGTGCATCTCGCACGGTTTGCAGTCGAACTTCAGTGTCAGCACTTCGTCGCCATGGATCAATTGCATCGGCGCGACCTTGGTTTTCACGCCCGTCACACCCTTGGCCTGTTTAGGGCACAGGTTGAACGAGAAACGCAGGCAGTGCTTGGTGATCATCACCGGCACTTCGCCGGTTTCTTCATGGGCTTCAAACGCCGCGTCGATCATCTGGACGCCGTGACGGTGGTAGAAGTCGCGGGCCTTCTGGTTGTAAACGTTGGCCAGGAACGACAAATGCGCTTCCGGGTACACCGGCGGCGGGGTGGTTTCGGCCTTGCGTCCACCACGGGGGTGGGCGGCGACACGGGCAGCCGTCAGTGCTTCGATCACTTCACGGCGCAATGCCTTGAGCTGAGAGTTGGGAATGAAGAACGCCTGGGGCGCGTCCAGCTTGATATCCGTTGCGTGGTACTCGGTGGTGCCCAGTTGGCCAAGCAGGTCGCGCAGGGTATCCAGCGCTTGCTCAGGCTTATTGGCCACGCCGAACGGGCCGGGCAGGGTAACGCCAGCACTGATGCCTTCTTCGCTGGTCGCGGTGATTTCCAGTTGCTCTTCACGCAGGCGCGCCACCCACGACAGGCCGATACGGCGCTCGGCTGAAGTCTTGAGCAGTGCCTGT
This sequence comes from Pseudomonas sp. LG1E9, assembly GCF_003290225.1. NCBI lineage: Bacteria > Pseudomonadati > Pseudomonadota > Gammaproteobacteria > Pseudomonadales > Pseudomonadaceae > Pseudomonas > Pseudomonas sp. LG1E9. Next base: position 3,661,545 of record NZ_CP029983.1, read on the forward strand.
TGCCAGTTATGGTCCAGGTTGCGGTTCAGCGGATGGTGCGGGCGCAACTGGTGCAGGCCGGCTGGCATTTCGTTCGGCTCGACGCGGTAGCGGTAGCGCTTCTGGCCGTCTTCCTCGAACTCGCCCTTGGGCTCGGCGATGTTGGCGCGGAACCCCACCACTTCACGTTTGACCAGCACGTTCAGGCCATCACCGTTGGACAACGGCTCATGGGTGACCACTTGCAGGTCGCGCTTGCCGGCTTTTTCCACGGTCCCTACCGGCAGGCCGGTGAAGGTCGGGGTATCGAAGGCGCCGATGTCGATCTTGCGGTCGCTGACGAAATAGTCGGTGCTGCCACGGTGAAAGGTTTTTTCCGGGTCAGGCAGGAAGAAGTGCACGGTACGGCCGCTGGATGCGCGGGCGAGGTCCGTGCGGTCTTCGAGCACATCGTCGAGGCGCTGGCGGTAATAGGCGGTGATGTTCTTCACATAGCCCATGTCCTTGTAGCGGCCTTCGATCTTGAACGAACGCACACCGGCTTCGACGAGGGCGCGGATGTTGGCGCTCTGATTGTTGTCTTTCATCGACAGCAAGTGTTTTTCAAAGGCCACGACGCGGCCCTGATCGTCTTTCAAGGTGTACGGCAGGCGGCAGGCCTGGGAGCAATCGCCACGGTTGGCGCTGCGGCCATTTTGCGCGTGGGAGATGTTGCACTGCCCGGAGAACGCCACGCACAGGGCGCCGTGGATAAAGAACTCGATGGCGGCATCGGTCTCGTCGGCAATGGCGCGGATTTCTTGCAGGTTCAGCTCACGGGCCAACACCAACTGCGAGAAACCGGCCTGGTCGAGAAACTTTGCGCGGGCCAGGGTGCGGATATCGGTCTGGGTGCTGGCGTGCAGCTCGATGGGCGGGATATCCAGCTCCATTACGCCCAGGTCCTGCACGATCAACGCGTCGACACCGGCATCGTAGAGCTGATGGATCAGCTTGCGTGCGGGTTCCAGTTCGTTGTCATGCAAGATGGTGTTGATGGTGGTGAAGACGCGCGCATGGTAACGGTGGGCGAATTCTACCAACTGAGCGATATCGCTCACGTCGTTACAGGCGTTATGGCGAGCGCCGAAACTGGGGCCGCCGATGTAAATGGCGTCAGCGCCATGCAGGATCGCCTCGCGCGCGATGGCGACATCGCGGGCAGGGCTGAGCAATTCCAGGTGATGCTTGGGCATGGACATAGTTTTTTTAGTCAGGCTTGTCACGGTTGAGGCGCGCATTGTAGCTGTGAAATGCCTGACCGGCACGCACTCAGGCCTTGGCGGCCATCGCGGTCACTTCCACGCGCATGCCTTCTACCGCCAACGCAGCCACGCCAACCGCCGCACGCACGGGCCACGGCTTGGCGAAGAAGCGTTTGTAGACCTCGTTGAACGCGGCGCGATCGGCCATATCCGTCAGATAGATGGTCAGGTGCATCACCCGGTCCATGGAGCTGCCGGCCTTTTCCAGCGCGACTTTCAGGGCTTGCAGGGTGCATTCGCATTGCAAGGTGATATCGCCCAGCTCCAGGCTGCCGTCAGCGCGGGTCGGGATCTGGGTGGAGACCAGGATACCGTTGAAACCGATCACGTCGGAGGAGATGGAATCGGCATCAGGATCGGGGGTGTAGGACAGGTCGTGGTTGGCCATGGGTGCCTCTCGTTGGACGGTTCGTAAAGGCGCCCATGGTCCCCGAAATCAGCCGCTTGGGCAAACCCGCGGGAGCAGCTTTTTGACGCCAGAAAATAAATATCAACGCCGCGTAAAGTCGCGTATTCAGCCGCCGATAGCGAGTTAGAGATAGCTTCTGCACACGGTTGAGGTTCACGTCATGTTCAATACAACGCTTAAAACAGAACTGGCAGCCAGGACGGCCGAAGTCACCGAATACAAGGGACTGATTGCAGCACTCGAACGCTCCATGGCCGTGGTCGAATTTGACCTCAATGGCAAGGTGTTAAGCGCTAACGACAACTTTTTGCGGACGCTGGGTTACAGCCGCGAGCAGCTGGCCGGTAAATCCCATCGTGATTTTTGCTTGCCGACGCTCACCAGCAGCCCGGCCTACGGCCAGTTCTGGGCGGACCTCAAGGCCGGCAAGTTTGTGTCGGGCAAGTTCAGGCGGGTGGACGCCCAAGGCAAGACCATTTGGCTTGAGGCCAGCTACAACCCGGTCCTGGATGAGGGTGGCCGGGTATTGAAAGTGGTCAAGTACGCGCTGGACATCACCGCCAGCGTCGAACAGGAAGCGGCTACCCGCAGCAAACTGGCGGCGCTGGACCGGGCAATGGCTGTCATCGAATTCGACTTGAACGGCCAGGTACTGGACGCCAACGCCAATTTCCAGAACGTCATGGGGTATTCGCTGGCTGAGCTCAAAGGCAAACATCACCGCCTGTTTTGCGAACCCACCTTGATCAACAGCCACGAGTACGCCGACTTCTGGCGCCGCTTGAACAACGGCGAATTCTTCACCGGGCAATTCAAACGCCTCGGCAAACATGGCCGCGTCGTGTGGCTGGAAGCGAGTTACAACCCGGTCTACGACGGCGACGGCAAGCTGCTCAAGATCGTCAAGTTCGCGAGTGACATCACCGAACGCGTGGAGAAGTTCGAAGAAGACTCCCGTGGCGCCTCGCGGGCTTACCACATCTCGTCCGAGACCGAACGGTTTGCCGAGCACGGCACCCAGGTCATTCAGGAAACTGCCATGGAGATGCGCCGGATTGCTGAAAACATCGGCTCATCGGCGCGTTTGGTCGGGCAACTGGGCGATCGTTCCGAGCAAATCACCGCGATCGTCAACACTATTCGTGGCATTGCCGACCAGACCAACCTGCTGGCACTCAACGCCGCCATCGAAGCCGCACGGGCCGGCGACCAAGGCCGGGGCTTCGCGGTAGTGGCCGACGAAGTCCGGCAACTGGCTGGCCGAACCAGCCGCTCCACGGCGGAAATCGCCGAGATGATCGGCATGATCCTCTCCGAAACCCGCGACGCGGTGACCAGCATGAATGCCACCCAAGAAGGCGCGCAACGTGGCGTTCAACTGGCGGACCAGGCAGGTTCGGTGATCTTGCAGATTCGCACCAGCACCAGCGATGCGGTGCAGGCGGTGAGTATGTTTGCGTCGAAGCTGGATGAGTCGGAGGTGATTCCCAAGGCTGCCGTAGGTTGGGTTGGCTGATAGCGGGGAGCAGATCAGCTTTTGTGGTGAGCGGGCTTGTCGAATCGTCGCACAGCCCGCGTTGGGACTGCTACCTACTCTTTGACGTCCATGAACTCTTCAGCCCACGCCACGTAGCTTTCGGGCAGCGTGTAGGTGTGCGTCAGTTCGGTCGCGCTGAGGTTGGAGGTGCTGTGGGTTAACTGGCGTTGGGCACGCAAGCTGTCGTAAGTGGCTTTGATCGCCGCGAAATAGGCGCCATGCCCGGCAACCACCACGCGCACGCCCAGGCTAGCCAGACGCTGGGCGTCGTTGAGCTTGGGATTGCCGTAAGTCACCAGCATCAAGGGGACGGTGAGCTTTTCTGCGATCTTTTCCAGGTGTTCGAAGTCGCTCACACCCACCATGCAGATCCCATCCGCACCGGCTTTTTGATAGGCCAGGGTGCGTTCGATCACCGCTTCGGTGGGCAATACACCCGCATTGGTCCGGGCAATGATCGACAGCTCAGGGTCGACACGGGCTTCCAGGGCGGCGCGGACTTTGCCGATGCCTTCCTCGATGGAAATCAGGTCAGTGGATTTACGCCCGAATTGCGCCGGCAGCAAGGTGTCTTCAATCGTCAATGCGGCCACGCCGGCGCGCTCTAGTTCTTCGACGGTGCGCATCACGTTGAGGGCGTTGCCGTAGCCGTGGTCGGCATCTGCAATAAACGGCAGTTGGGCCACACGCCCGATGCGCGTGGCCTGCTCAACGAACTCACTCAAGGTAATCAACGCAAAATCGGGCGCCGCCAATACCTGCAACGACGCGACTGACCCTCCCAGGATACCCACTTCAAACCCCAGGTCTGCCGCGATGCGCGCGGACATGGGGTCGAATACGGAAGCGGTTTCAACGCAGCTCGGTTTGGCAAGCAATTCGCGGAAGTTACGGCGCAGCGCTGAGTGAGATTTTTTGGGCATGTTCTTTCCTGGCTCTGATCGTCATATGACGACTTATGTCTATTCGTGGTCGCGCGAGATTACCATGCAGGCGGGCCGGGGATTATGACGTTTGAGAATGGGGTATGCGTGATTCACATAGGTCATGTGCTGGGGGGCCTGTGATGGGATCTTAAATCTCGTCGAGAATGACCTCGGTCGCTTCTTGAAAGGCCTTTTTGAATGCGTTGATAGCAGCCTCGGCCGCGCCACCTGGATGCATATCCTGTCCTTGGATCATTTCAATGTGTTCCTTTAAATCGGAATTGGCGCTGACGAATATTTCAAGTTTTGAAATATGAGTGAGCAGGTTTTTGCAAAGGTTCTTACCCTGCTCCGTCAAACCGGTATAGATGGAAATGCAATGGGTGTTGGACTGGACCCTGAAAAACGTTACATGCTCATCGTAACGATGAAAACGCGGGTGATACATGTCGGAAAACGCGGTGGCGGGCGGGTAGTGGCGGGTCTGCCGGTAACGTGCCTGATTAGACATCCAAACGTTGTCGGTTTTTTTGGAATTACAATCAACGCAAGCAATACTTAAGTTTCGAATATCGAACGTGTGCTGTACGAAAACGCTGTGGGGTAATATATGTTCGATGGGCTTGGCGTGCGCATTGTTCATTAGGGGGCGTCGGCAGTAGCAGCACTGATATCTTTGCTCTTCTTCTATCCGTTTACGAATGTGTTTGCGTATTGCTTTACCCGTCACTTTTGAATTGGTGGGAGAAACATAAGCATAAAAATCCTGCCATAATTTGGTAGTTTTAATGCCCGCTCCCGATTGCCGATGCGCATGCTCTTTAGCAGCCTCTTGCACCATAGAAGCTATGTAAGCCTGAACGTCTGCCAAGCTTTCTTTCTTATCGAAACACTCATCGTTGTACTTCTCACACATGGAGATGATGTCTGCGTTGGACATTGTCTTAAATCGGGACATCAGCCACCTCCTGGCGCATCGCGATGATCGCAAGTCGAGCTTTATTGATCAATTCAACGTCGCTTTCGTACCGCGCGCCCTGGTGGTCGACTGATGAATTTGTGACAAGCTCGGCAAGGGATTTCAATTGCTCCAGGCTGTCATCCAGTTCACTTGTGCTGACCCCGGCTTCGCTATTTCGTTTATTGATAGTATGCCCAACCAGGCGCGCGCAACGCTCGTAGACTTCCTTGTTTAATGGACTATAAGTGTTAAAAATCGAAACCAGTGAGGTTTCCACAGAGCGGCGTTTTTCGGGCGCGATATAATTTAACTTCCCGATCTCAAACCGGAAACAATGTGTGTTCAGCAACGGAGCATTGGAAATCAGCAGAGGTGAGTGCGTCGCGGTCACAATTGAAACGTGCAGTTTTTCGGAAATAAGGCTAAGGATGTGTGGCAACTCCAATTGCCAACTCACATGCAAACTGATTTCAGGTTCGTCCAACAATAGGGTGGTGCCCGCGTTTGCATTGTCAATGCACAGTGTTAGCAGCGTGATGATGTTCTGCTCTCCGGAGCTCAGGTCAGAGTAAAACACGTAGCTGTTCAGGTCATTTTTCTTGACGAGCACAAGGGTAGAGGAATCCTGATGAATCTCGCGCAGGGCTTCCTCGTTTTCGGTTGCATCCGGCCCCATCGCCACCAGCGACTCAACATCCACCATCGCGCGTTTTTTCGAATGGGGTTTCGCACCCAGGTACACGTCTTGGGTAAAATCCAGGCGCTTGAGGCATGCCAGCAATGTCTCCAGTTTTATGGGGTTACAACAGATGCGAGAAAATAGGCCGGGCACGGTATCGATGTGCTGTTGGCGTGTTTTTTGAGCCAGACAGAAAGACGTGAAATATTCCTCGCTCTGGGCCTTTGGGAAACGATTGGATTGGGACAACGTTATCCCGGCTGCAGGTTTTCTCCGTTGAATAAACTCCGTGGCCAAACGCCCTAGGAGTTGGCTTTTTCCTGCGCCGTTGTTACCGATGATATACAGGCATGTCGAAGTATTTTTATCCAATATTGAATGCAATTCAGCGCTGTTGTGGTCTTCGCTGAGGGATGTTAATCCTGCGAAATTTACGTGACGGTTAACGTTGAATAGATACCGGCTGCCGGTAGCTGCGCGGCTGATAGCGTTGCATAATCCATTGACGTCTCGATAGCCATTTCTGAATTGGCTATTAAGTATGCTCGCCACTTTTCTAGGTGTTCCAGTGAGGACCGGTTCATTAAAACGCCAAGAGAGATAGATCGAGCCGGCTAATATCGACCGTTCAATCGCATCAAGAGACCCTATTGCAGGGTTGTCGCTCAGATTGATATAAAGTGTCCGATCATTTAAGCGGTCAGTATTGTTGACAATAATAAAAAGATGTTTTCTGATGCCGCCCTGATGGTAGCTATCAAATGCGACAACTGCCTCAATATTTTCATTATTTGGATTCCATGAATGCCTGAATGACTTGGCGTTCGCCCCTTTGGAAGTACGTGTCATGATATAGAAATCCGGACGCTTGGAGCGCCCAGGGATTTGTGTATATATTTCTTCCGATGTCATTCGGTTGATTAGTTTATCTGGATTGGATAGTCCCGGTGCCTGGGAAACCGCATCAATCAGGAAAGCTTGAGGATGGCTTGGCGCCGGAAACTCATCGAAGCGCTCAGCAAAGCGAGTATTAATAGAGTTGCAATCCAATTTCAGGCGGATCAGGTTCTTTTGCTCTGGCTGAATTTGACCTGACATCAAGAAAGAGTACTTGATGCCCTGACTGCGTACCCCCATTGTCAGGTCAGCGATGTTTGGTGATACATCAATGACGTCGTATCGAGCTCGGTCAAATATTATTCCAGCAAAGCCGGAAACAATTTTGCAGTGACGATAATCGATACCCGTAATCAGACCGATAAGAGCATCAATAATATAGTTGACCAAGTCGATCATTTCTAACGTGCTACAGTCCTGCAGTGGTTTGCGCAGGGCATGATGGGTTAATGTTAATAGTTCGCCGGGCACTGATAACCCAAAATCTTTCCCGCTCTCCCGCAATAGTCGTATTTGACGGATGTTGTCGGTTGGCTCTTGAGAGATTTGGTTTCCAGAACGAATTAAATATGAAACAACCGATACGCAGGAATATAGGAAATCCTTTTCGGGCAGTGCTTGATGGTTAAGTGTTTTTCTAACTTTTTTCAGCAGGCTAGCTGATCTTAATTCGCGCGTATCGTAATACATTATGGGGGTCCGAAAATCCGAGTGCGATGTTTGTTTTGCCGCCAAATTATCGATTCAGATAACAGGGCAGCAGACCGCTAGGGTAGAGGATGGAGATGGCACATTGGTATCAGATTTCCCATGCGCAACGCAAGAAATGCCGAGGCCAAGGCAGCTTTTGCTGGTAGTCAAACACCGCTAACTGGCGAGTACGCTGTGCCATAAATCGCCGAATACATACATAGATTGCATTATTATCGAATTAGGTTATGCATTAACGATATTTTACACCGCTTGTATGCGCCCTCATCGTTGCCAGCTCTAAAAACAGGCATCTGGAGACGAACGTGCGTTACCTGACAACACTGGCGGCCGGGTTGGCCGCCGCCTTGCTGAGCCTGACCGCGACGGCGCAAACGCTGGTGGTCGGTGACCAAAGCTACAACGCCCAGGCCGTGATGGAAGCGGCGGGGGTGCTTGATGATTTGCCCTATACCCTGGAATGGAAGCAATTTACCGCCGGGTCGCCGGTTGCTGAGGCGCTCAACGTCGGCAGCCTGGATATAGGCCTGCTGGGGGATGCGCCGGTGCTGTTTCTGGGCGCATTGGGCGCGCCGATCAAAGTGATTGCGGTCAGCCGGCAAAGCCTCGACGGCGTGGCCATCCTGGTCAGCAAGGATTCGCCCATCAAGAGCCTTGCCGATCTCAAGGGCAAGCGTGCGGCGATCTGGAAAGGCTCTCGGAGCCAGCAACTGCTGCTGACAGCGCTGGATAAAGCCGGCGTGGCCCGCGACTCGCTGGAGCTGCGCTACCTCAGCGCGCTGGACGCCTCCCATGCGCTGGAAGGCGGCTCGGTTGACGTCATCGCGACCTGGGAACCTTACGTGACGCAACAGGAACGCCAAGGTGCGCGGGTGCTCGCCACGGCTGAAGGCTTGATTCCAGCACAAAGTTTCATTGCCGCCAGCGCTAGTGCCGTGGACGCCAAACGGGCGCCCATCAACGATTTTCTGCAGCGCCTGAAAAAGGCCCGTGACTGGGCTCGCCAAGCGCCGGCCAACACCGATGCTTACGCCGATGCGTGGGCCAAACGTACCCGAGCGGACGCGGATATCGCCCGAACCTGGTTTGCCCGTGCGCGCACCACCGTAGAGCCCGTGACCGCCCAATCTTCCGTTGAGGCGCAAAAGACCGTGGACTTTTTTACCGGCCAGGGCTTGGTCAAGTCTTACTCGGCCGCCAGCCTGTTCGATGACTCGTTCGCGGCGTCCTTGCAGCCTGCCGTTGCCAATAAACAGCCGTGAACAGGAAGCCTCTGCAATGACCAAACGACAACTCAAACTGGGCGCCCTGACCATGGGCAGCGGCGGGCCGGGTCGCCACAACTTGTGGCTTGACCCGCAGCTGCCAGCGGATGCCAGTGTCAACATCGACTGGTACATCGACATCGCGCGTCAGGCCGAAGCGGCGCTGTTCGACCTGATATTCATCGTCGACAGCCAGTTCATCACGCCGGGCTCGCCGTCCCATTACCTGAATCGCCTGGAACCGCTGACCCTGTTATCGGCGCTCGCCGTGAGCACCCGCCATATCGGCCTCGTCGGCACGCTGACCACGTCTTACAACTCGCCGTACAACGTGGCGCGGCGCCTGGCTTCACTGGACCTGATCAGCAAAGGTCGTGCAGGTTGGAACGTGGTGACCAGCGGCGATGCCGGCACTGCGGGCAATTACAGCCGGGATGAACATTACGACTATGACACACGCTACGGCCGCGCAGCCGAACACGTCCAGGTGGTGCAGGGGTTGTGGAACTCCTACGAGGAGGATGCATTCGTGCGCGACCGGGCGACCGGGCAGTTTTTGGATCCCAGCAAACTGCATAGCCTGAACCACCAGGGCGAACACTTTTCGGTGGTCGGCCCGTTGAATATCCAACGTTCAGCGCAAGGCCAACCGGTGATCTTCCAGGCCGGTGATTCGCAGCAGGGCCGCGAGCTGGGTGCTGCGACGGCGGATGTGATCTTCACCCATGCTGCGAGTATCGAGCAGGGCCAGGCTTTCTATCAGGATATAAAGGGCAGGGCGGTGCAACAGGGGCGCGACCCGGAGCAATTGCTGGTGATGCCGGGCGCCGAGATTTATGTCGGCGACACCGATACACACGCGCGGGAAATCGAGCAGCACTATCATCAGACCGACCATAGCTTTGAGCTCGCACTGAAGGAGTTTGGGCGCAATTTCGGCTGGCATGATTTCAGCCAGTACGAACTCGATGCGCCGTTTCCACAGCAAAGTCTGGAAGCGGCACGCAGCAGCTTCTTTACTGCCGCCAAACGCATTGCAGACCATGCACGGGAAAAAGGCTTCACGTTGCGTCAGACCGTGGAGTTTGGCCGGCAGTTGCGTCCGGGCGCTTTTGTGGGATCGGCTGAAACCGTCGCACGGAAAATGGCCGAATGGTTCGAAGCACGGGCTGTGGATGGGTTCAACATCTATATAGGGCATCCGCAGCAGTTCACGCGGTTTACCCAGGAAGTGATCCCTTTGTTACAGGCGCGAGGTGTGTATCGCACGGCGTATGAAGGCACGACGTTGCGCGAAAGCCTGGGCCTTGCGATTCCGAGGTTCGTGCGCGAGTGATGCTAGAGTGCGCATCGGTTTTCAACTGATGTATGAAGAATGAGTTCTCAGCTGTTTATTACCCTGGATGGGCCCAAGGGCGTTGGCAAAACTACGCTTTTGGAGGCCGTCACGACCGTACTGAGGGCAGACAACCTGAAGGTGATCCGGCTCTGCGAAAGCAAAAGTGACCCACATCGAGCGCAAACGATGGCCCTCGTCAACGAACTCGTCAGACATCCAAGTCGGGAATTGGAATTGAGGGTTTGCGAGCGTTTTGCTGAGAGTCGGGCGTGGATCACTCAGCACGTGCTGCCCAAACAGCCACGGGACAGCATCATATTGATTGATCGTTGGTACCCATCGGACGCAGCGTTCCGCCGGACCGTGCCGTTCGCAGAGATTCTTCAGTTGAACCTTGATCGCAACGTGCGAGTGCCAGACCTGCACGTCGGTGTCGTCACCGCGCCTGAGATCTCATGGGCGCGAGCGGCAGCACGACGACGCGGGTTAAGCAGTACGGTCATGCATGCGCTGGAAGAACATGTTGCCAGCACCCAGGCGTATGAGCAGGCGGCTGCCGAACATGGCTGGGTGTTGTGCCGTAATGAAGGAACGATCGAAGAGGCAACGATGCAGGTGGTGGCTGAGATTCAGAGCGTGGTGTGAGTCAATCAGTGGAGCACGCAATATAGAAACATAATTTAACATAATATACATTATGCGTAACTATATGTGTCTGACTGCCAGGCGTAGGGCTGAAGAATTCACGCACCACGCCAGCCTTTTTCACCGGTCTGATGGCACTCCTTCAAGTGTCATCTTTACTTGTCGTAACGGATGTCGATCAGTGCCTTGGAGATTTTGCATGAAGCTGCTTGCAGTCTTGGTGTTCTCGCTCGCATCGCTTGCTCAGTGGCTGCGATATCAGCTTCAACAACAATACGCCCAAGGTCACTGCAAACGATCCCGGCACGCCGCAACAGCAACGCCATCGGCTTTATCGATCAGATGCCGGACGCACCCGCCGGAAATTACGCAGTGATCGAGTTCGCCTCGACGTTTGCCACGGCTACTGTCCAAGAGAAAGTGATCGTGCGTGACGACGACAAGCACTGGGGAATCGTCGGTTATTTCGTCAATATGCGCGTTGTTTTCGGTGAGGCCGCCAAGAAAGCCCCCTAGCCGGACGCCGCCTCAATTATTCAATAATGATATAACTCAACTAAATATCTATTTAGTTGAGTTATATAAACGGCGTTTCGGCCCTGCCCACGTCAAAGCTGAAAACGGTCTACCGATTGCGACAATTTACCCGCCAGACTGGACAGTTCATCCGTGGTCGACGCCGTTTGCCCAATCACGCGGCTGTTGTTTTCCGACATGCCGGCGATCATTTCCACCTGATGCGAGATTTCATTACTGGCCAGGCTCTGCTCGCCAATAGTGCGCGAAATGTCATTCACCAACTCTGTAGTGTTCAACGTGGCCTGCAGAATCTCGCGGATTGCCCGTTCGACTTCCGCCGTCACTGCCATGCCTTTGTCCACTTGTGTGACGCCCTCCTCCATGCTGGTCACCGCCTCCCGGGTGTTTTGCTGGATACGTGCGACCATGCTGGCAATTTCCTGGGTCGAGGCACTGGTGCGGCCCGCCAGGCTGCGCACTTCATCGGCGACCACGGCAAACCCCCGGCCTTGTTCACCTGCACGCGCCGCTTCAATCGCGGCGTTGAGGGCCAACAGGTTGGTCTGGTCGGCGATGCCTTTGATGACTTGGATAATGCTGAAAATCGCCTCGGACTCCTTGTCCAGCGTACGGATCACTTGGGCCGATTGCTGCGCCGAACGGGCAATGCCATCCATGTCCTTGACCACCTGGTGGATGACTCGGCCACCATCCTTGGCCAAGGCTTCAGCCTGGTTGGCCATGTCCAGGGCGCGGCCGGCGTGGCGGGTGATTTCTTCGATGCTCGCCGTCATTTCACTGGCTGCTGCCGCCATGGTGCTGGCGGCCGCGCTTTGTTGCTGGCTGCTGCCGGCGACTTCATGGCAGCCGTGGCTCAATTGTTCGCTCATGCCATTGACGCCGTGGGCGTTGCTGCGCACCACTTCGATCATGCCGCGCAAGTCTCGCTGCATAGTGGCGAGGCTCAGAATCAGCGTGCCGGCTTCATCCTTGCGCTTGGGTTCGACAATCGGTTCGCTCAAGTTGCCCCTGGCGATACTCGCCGCGATGCGACTAGCCGTTTGCAGCGGCCCCATGATGCTCAGGATGACCCAGCGGCCTTGAGCCAACAACAGCAACAGGCTGGCAATCAACACCGTGCCCAGGGTGAAGTTGGCAGTGCTGATGGTTTGACGCGTGCCCTCGCCGGTCTGCTGGGTCTCGGTTTCGATCAGTTCACTCAGGGCCGCCATTTGGTCTTCCAAGTGGCTGAACGCGGTGTTGAAACTGTCCAGTTCTGCGCGAGCGGCTTCGGGATTTTCCAAGGCCAGCGCGACGATGCGCTCACCGGCACTGACGTAGGTATCCAGGCTGGGTTTGATTTTTCCCAGGCTGGCTTTGAGGGCTTCATCCAACGGCAGCTTGAGGTTGTCGCCCAGCACCTGGCGAAAGTGCTCGGCATGCTCCTTGAGCGAACTGGTGACCTCGGCCTTGGTGCTGGTGCTTTTCCCCAAGCCCACCAGCATGGCCGACAGCACGTCGGCGCGCAGGGCGTCGTGCATCATGTCGGCTTCCATATGGTTGCGCAGCACCGTCATGCTCACTTCGTTGGCCTGCACCGCCTCGCCCATGCGCGCGTTGCCCAGGTAACTGGCCAGGCTCATGACCAGGGCAGTGAGCATTCCGGTCGCTATCAACAGCATCAAGCGTAATTTGATCGTCATGCGGGTATCCCCATACCTGGACCGCCGGTTGGGAGCCCAACCGCTATGAACGTTATCGGCAACAGTTGCTGGTTAGTGAAGCCTAAGTTTGCGGATCTGCACGGATCCCTTAAGCTGGCCGTCCCTTGCTCCGCCCGGAACTGCCCATGTCTCGAAGTATTGCCCATTTGGCCCTGCTGCTGGGCCTGATCACCGCCGTCGGCCCGTTCGCCATCGACATCTACCTGCCCGCGTTGCCAACCCTGGGTGCCAGCCTGCACGCTTCGCCCGCCGCCGTGCAGATGAGCCTCACTGTGTTCTTCGTGATTGTAGGTGTGTGCCAACTGTTTTACGGGCCGATCAGCGATGTCTTCGGCCGTAAACCACCGATATATGCCGGCCTGCTGATTTTTGCCATTGGCAGTATCGGTTGCGCCCTGGCGCCGACCATCGAAGTGCTGATTGGTTTTCGGGCGCTGCAAGCGTTTGGTGCCTGCGCCGGCATGGTGATCCCACGGGCCATCGTGCGCGACCTGTACACCGGTCATGAAGCAGCGCGCCTCATGTCGTTGCTGATGCTGGTGATGAGTGTCTCGCCAATCCTCGCGCCGCTGGCCGGCAGCGTGGTGATTGCGCTCTGGAGTTGGCGCGAAGTGTTTGCCGTGCTGGCGGTGGTGTCCTTGTTATGCATGGTCATGACGGCGGTGCAATTGCCCGAAACCCACCCGCCCGAGCGTCGCCTGGGCAAGACCCTGGGCAACGCCTTCAGCAGTTACGGGACACTGCTGCGCGATCCGGTGTTTATCGGTTTGTCGGTGGTCAGCGGCTTCGGGTTGGCTACCTTCTTTGTGTTTATCGGCAGCGCACCCTTTGTGTACATCGAGTATTTCGGCCTGACGCCCACGCAATTCAGCCTGTGTTTTGCCCTGAATGCAGCGTCATTTTTCGCCATGAGCCAACTGACCGCGCGCCTGAGTGCCCGCTTCGGCCTGGTGCCGTTGATTCGCGGGTCGGTCACCGCGGTGGCGGCGGTCATGCTCCTGCTGGCGCTCACCACGTTGTGGGTGGATAGCCTGGCCCTGATGATGACCCTGTTGTTTATCGGCTTCGGCTTCCTTGGCTTGCTGTTGCCGGCGGCCGGCGTTCTGGCGCTGGAAGATCACGGCGCGGTGGCGGGTTCGGCCTCTGCCTTGCTGGGCGCGATTCAGATGATCACGGGCGCTGTGTCCATGACACTGGTCGGCGTCTTTGCCGACCACACGCCGGCGCCAATGATCATCGGCATTGCGCTCTGCGCGGTCGCGGCGATGCTCACGGTTATCTGGACATTGCGCCGTTTGCCCGCCCACCTGGCGAGCGCCCCACCCTCCCCCTGATGGCCTGCGGCAGGGCTCGGCGCAAACCATTCGTCGGGCTTGGGCGGGATCCGGCACAACTATCGCCGGCCACGGAATTACTAACTCCATAGCACCCTTAGGAACCTATGGAGATTGAAATGACTGACTATCCACGTCCGCCCTTCGCCCCCCAAGCCCAATCGGTCCCCGGCGCTCAGAAGAAAATGGACCCGTACCCCGACTGTGGCGAGCAAAGCTATAAAGGCTCCGGCCGACTGGCCAACAAGATCGCGCTGATTACGGGGGCCGACAGCGGCATCGGTCGCGCAGTTGCCATTGCGTTTGCCCGCGAAGGTGCCGATGTCGCCATCGCCTATCTGGATGAACACGAAGACGCCAAGGAAACGGCCCGCTGGGTGGAAGAAGCCGGTCGACAGTGCCTGTTGCTGCCCGGCGACCTTGCGCAGAAAACCCAGTGCCAGGCAGTGGTCGACAACACCGTCAAACAGTTCGGCCGCATCGATGTGCTGGTCAATAACGCCGCGTTCCAGATGACCCACGAAACCCTCGAAGAGATCGAGGACGAGGAATGGGTGAAGACCTTCGATATCAACATCACGGCGATGTTTCGCATCTGCAAGGCCGCCCTGCCCCATATGAAGGCTGGCAGTTCGATCATCAATACCAGCTCGGTCAACTCCGACATGCCCAAACCGACGCTGCTGGCCTACGCCGCCACCAAGGGCGCGATTGCCAACTTCACGGGTGGCCTGGCTCAGCTTCTGGGCAGCAAAGGCATTCGTGTCAACAGCGTCGCGCCAGGGCCAATCTGGACGCCGTTGATCGTGGCGACCATGACCGATGACGATGTGAAGCACTTCGGCGAGGAAACCCCGCTGGGCCGTCCGGGCCAACCGGTGGAAGTGGCGCCGATATATGTGCTGCTTGCTTCGGATGAAGCCAGCTACATCTCCGGTTCACGCTATGCGGTGACTGGGGGCAAACCGATCCTCTAAGGCCGAACATGATCCTTGTGGTGAGGGAGAGCTTGCTGTGGTGAGCGGGCTTGCGCGCCGGGC
Source organism: Pseudomonas sp. LG1E9 (assembly GCF_003290225.1). Lineage (NCBI taxonomy): Bacteria > Pseudomonadati > Pseudomonadota > Gammaproteobacteria > Pseudomonadales > Pseudomonadaceae > Pseudomonas > Pseudomonas sp. LG1E9. The sequence goes on from NZ_CP029983.1 coordinate 3,676,814, forward strand.
TGCGAAGCAGCCCCACTAAAGCTGCCGAGATTGTTCAGTGGAACCGCGTCGGTAGGTTTTGGGGCCGCTTCGCGGCCCGGCGCGGTGCAAGCCCGCTCACTACAGGTCGAACCGGTCTACGGCTCGACGGCGTTCGTTGTCGTCACGCACGTCGTAGCTGGCGGTGGTCTGGATATTGGTGTGATGCGCCAGTTTCTGCGCAATCGACAGGTCATGTTCCTCGATCACCCGCGTGATGAACGAACGGCGAAAATCGTGGGGCATGATCTTGACCCCCACCTGCTCCCCGCGTTGGCGGGCAATGTAGTAAATCGCATGTTTGGTGATGCGTTCCCGAGTGATATGGCTGCCCCGACGGATGCGATTGAACAGGAAACTGTCGTCCTGCTCACCCTCTTTCAGTTGCTCGCGCCGAAACGCCAACCACGCCTGCAGCTTGGCAAAAGCCCAGTCCGGCGCGTACTTGATCAGTTCTTTGTTGCCTTTGCCGATTACCCGCAAACTGCGTTCGTCGAAATTGATCTGTGACAGGTCAAGGTTGACCGATTCCGACTTGCGCATCCCAGAGCCGTAGAGAATGCCGATCACCGCCGCATCACGCAGCCCCTGTGGTCGAGGGTCAGCGGCGCAGACTTCCATCATTTCGCGGATCAGCGTGCGCCGCAGGTTGCGGCCTTGGCCCAGCCGTGTACCGGGCGCGGGTTTGACCGTGCGCATTTTCAACAAATGTTCCTGGCTGATCAGGCTCATGCGCCAGGCTTCATTCATCACCCCGCGCACCGCGTTGACGTACAACGATGAGGTATTCGGCGCGTAGCCGTCTTCGCGCAAGGCCGCCACCAGGGCGATGACATGTTCAGGTTGCAGCAGGTGCCAGTCGATGTCTTCAAGGTTGATGTCCTCGAAGCCCAGGCGGTCGGCAGCGTCCTGCAGCACATAGCGCATGGTCAGTTGGCTGGAAGGTGCCAAACGGGTGAGGTAGAGGGTCAGCGGGTTGCGGATAGACTCAGACAAAATAGATCAGCCTTTGGATTAAATACCTCGAACAAGCCATTGTTTAATCGAGGTATTTAGTGAATTGGCGAGGGCCGAGTCTAGCGCAGGGCGGCCCCTCTTACCAAATCACGGGGCGGTTTCTTCATCCTCGGTGGGTTCCTGGGGCTGGGTCTGGGCCTGGCTCCACTCGGCGTCCTGCTTCTGCATCAGTGCGAACCAATGCTGGCGCATGAACGTGAGATACGCCTCGGGCGCCTTGGCGAAATCCTTCTCATCGCCATAGCAACCCGGCAATGGCAATTCGGTGCCCTGCTCCTTGTACTGGCTGACCAGCGCCTGTTGCCCGGCGATGCTGCAATCCTTGGGCAGCGGCATACCGCGCAGTGCCCCGGCCTCTTCATCCCACCACGCGGCGCCGTAGCGGTCGACACCGCGCAAACGATACTTCTGCGACTTGCCCACGTGCATGATCAGCTTGAACTCATTGGGGCTGACGTCGCTGGTGCAGGTGCGCGAATAGCCCACAGTGGCCTGGGTGATGCCATCGCCGGCCAGGTCGGTGACCTTGGTTGCGCCCTGATCGAAGCGCAGGGAGGCGTCGAACTCACAATGCTGTACATCGTCGTAGAGCATCCACACGCGCTTGGGGCGGTTGCCGTCAATCAGGTACTGGGCGGCATACACAAAGGCCGACTGGGTGCCGTCGTCATCCCGCTCGCTGACCTGTTCAGCCAGCACCAGCAGGTTCTTGCCCTGGCGGTCGTCCCAAGTATAGGCGGCGATCTGCTTGCCACGCACTTCCACGCCATCCGGCACCTGATCGATGCTGGTCAGCGCTACGCCTTCATCGGCGCGTACGGTCGCGACACACGCCACGCTCATCAACAACCCCATCAATACCGGCCGCAACTGGCCGCGTAAAAGCTGCACGCTATTCATCCGATCACCCTGGCAAGAGAGCGCTTACTTTACCGGCACTTGGCGGGTATTGCAGAGAAGATTGTTGAATAAAACGCCAAGCCGGGATGGGCGTGTCACACCGGAACCAAACGCCTTACAGACAGTTCCGATATCGCCCCAGCCCACCTTAGTTGACTAGCTGAACCCTAGCTGTCTGCCTGTCAAATAAACGAGTTTTTCATCTGCCTTTCATATCTGTTCCACATTTTTACGCTTAATCTTAAACACAGCACTTCATGGCAATCCGCGCTTTAGCGACTAACCTGTTGATTATGCTTCATCTTTAGCGCCGCCTTTTTATCAGCGGGCTGCCTTTTCGCCCAATGATTGCTGCTGTTTTCACGCGCCAAGTTGTACTTACCCCGAGGTCATGATTCTTTGAAACCCTACCCTATTCATTGCGTGTCGGTCGTTATCCCGGTCTACAACGAAGAAGAAAGCCTGCCCGAATTGCTGCGTCGCACCACCGCAGCCTGCAAGCAACTGGCCTACGAATACGAAATCATCCTGGTGGATGACGGTAGCCGTGACAATTCTGCCCAACTGCTCGAAGACGCTGCAGCTGAAGACGGCAGCCACGTAGTGGCCGTGATCCTCAACCGCAACTACGGCCAGCATGCGGCGATCATGGCTGGTTTCGAACAGTGCCGGGGCGAAGTGGTGATTACCCTCGACGCCGACCTGCAGAACCCGCCCGAAGAAATCCCGCGCCTGGTGGAACAAGCCGCCCTCGGCTACGACGTGGTGGCCACCGTACGCAACAATCGCCAGGACTCGGCGTTTCGCCGCTGGCCGTCACGCCTGATCAACCTTGCCGTGCAGCGCTCCACCGGCGTGGCCATGACGGACTACGGCTGCATGCTGCGCGCCTACCGCCGCACTATCGTCGATGCCATGCTCGCCTGCCGCGAGCGCAGTACGTTTATCCCGATCCTGGCCAACGGTTTCGCGCGCCACACCACCGAAATCCTGGTGCACCACGCCGAGCGTGAGCACGGCGAGTCCAAATACAGCGCCATGCGCCTGATCAGCCTGATGTTCGACCTGCTGACCTGCATGACCACCACCCCTTTGCGCCTGCTGTCCATTGTCGGCTTCAGCCTGGCGGCCCTGGGCATGCTGTTCGCCTTCGCGCTGATCGTCCTGCGCCTGGCCTTCGGTGCCGACTGGGCGGGCGACGGCCTGTTCGTGCTGTTCGCAGTGCTGTTCGTGTTCACCGGCGGCCAGTTCATTGGCATGGGCCTCTTGGGTGAATACCTGGGCCGCATGTACAGCGATGTGCGCGCCCGCCCCCGTTTCTTTATCGAAAAAGTGCTGCGCAACCAACCGGCAGCACCGGCTCCCATGGTCGTCGTTGACGGCCTGGCGTCTTCCCATACTTCCACTTCTGCCGATCAGGTCCAGTCATGAGTTCAAAAGCTGTTGTATTCGCGTACCACGATATTGGGTGTGCAGGCATTGAAGCGCTGCTCAATACCGGCTACGAAATTGCTGCCGTGTTTACCCATGCCGACGACCCCAAGGAAAACAACTTCTACGGCTCCGTCGCCCAACTCTGCGCCCGCAATGGCATCCCGGTACATGCCCCGGAAGACGCCAACCATCCCTTGTGGATTGAGCGCATCGCCAAGCTGAACCCGGACTACATCTTCTCCTTCTACTACCGCAACCTGCTGAGCGAGCCTTTGCTTGCCACCGCCAGCAAAGGCGCGTTCAACCTGCACGGCTCGCTGCTGCCCAAATACCGTGGTCGCGCGCCGGCCAACTGGGTACTGGTCAACGGCGAGACCGAAACCGGCGTGACCCTGCACCGCATGGTCAAGCGTGCCGATGCCGGCGCGATCCTCGCCCAACAGAAAGTCACCATTGACCGCAGCGACACCGGCCTCACTCTGCACGCCAAGCTGCGTGAAGCAGCCAGCAACCTGCTGCGCGATGCTTTGCCGCAACTGGCCCAAGGCAAGCTGACCGAAACCGCACAGGATGAAAGCCAAGCCACTTACTTCGGTCGCCGCACCGCGGCAGACGGCAAGCTGGATTGGAAACAACCGGCCGAAACCCTGTTCAACCTGGTTCGCGCCGTGACCCAACCGTATCCGGGCGCCTTCTGCGCTGTGGGCGAGCACAAGCTGATCGTGTGGCAAGCCGATGTGGTCAAGGGCAACGAAGGCCTGGCGCCGGGCCGTGTGATCAGTGTCAACCCGCTGCGCATCGCTTGCGGTGAAGACTCCCTGGTGGTCAAGTTCGGCCAGCGCAACGACAACGGCCTGTACCTGGCCGGTCCTTCCCTGGCCAATGAACTGGGCCTGGTGGACGGTTCCGTGCTGCGCGGCGCCGAGTCCGGCCGCACGCCGCGCCGCACCCGCGTACTGATCCTGGGCGTCAACGGCTTTATCGGTAATCACCTGTCCGAGCGCCTGCTGCGTGACGACCGTTACGAAGTCTACGGCCTGGACATCGGCTCCGACGCCATCGAGCGCCTGCGCAGCCACCCCAACTTCCACTACGTGGAAGGCGACATCAGCATCCACACCGAGTGGATCGAGTACCACATCAAGAAGTGCGACGTGGTCCTGCCGCTGGTGGCCATCGCCACGCCGATCGAATACACCCGCAACCCGCTGCGCGTGTTCGAGCTGGATTTCGAAGAAAACCTCAAGCTGGTGCGCTACTGCGTCAAGTACAACAAGCGCGTGATCTTCCCGTCGACCTCCGAAGTCTATGGCATGTGCCAGGACCAGTACTTCGATGAAGACACCTCCAACCTGGTGGTCGGCCCGGTCAACAAACAGCGCTGGATCTACTCGGTCTCCAAGCAACTGCTGGACCGCGTGATCTGGGCCTACGGCGCCAAGGGCCTGAACTTCACGCTGTTCCGTCCGTTCAACTGGATGGGCCCGCGCCTCGACCGCCTGGATTCGGCGCGTATCGGCAGCTCCCGTGCAATCACCCAACTGATCCTGAACCTGGTGGAAGGCACGCCGATCCGTCTGTTCGACGGCGGCGAGCAGAAGCGCTGCTTCACTGACATCGCCGACGGCATCGAAGCCCTGGCCCGCATCATTGATAACGACAACGATGCGTGCAACGGCCAGATCATCAACATCGGCAACCCGGAAAACGAAGCCAGCATCCGCCAGTTGGGCGAAGAGCTGCTGCGTCAGTTCGAAGCTCACCCGCTGCGCGGCAACTTCCCGCCGTTCGCCGGTTTCCGCGACGTCGAGAGCAAGGCGTTCTACGGCACCGGTTACCAGGACGTGGCACACCGCAAGCCAAGCATCGAAAACGCCAAGCGCCTGCTGAACTGGGAGCCGACCGTGGAAATGAGCGAAACCATCGGCAACACCCTGGATTTCTTCCTGCGTGAAGCCATGCTCGAAATCGCGGACAAAAAGTAATGAAGGCTGGCTTGCGCATTGACGTCGACACCTACCGTGGCACCCGTGAAGGTGTGCCGCAGCTGCTCGAAACCCTGGATGAAGCCGGGGTCAAGGCGACGTTCTTCTTCAGTGTCGGGCCGGACAACATGGGGCGCCATTTGTGGCGCCTGATCCGCCCGCAATTTCTGTGGAAGATGCTGCGTTCCAACGCCGTTGGCCTGTATGGCCTGGATATTCTGCTGGCCGGCACCGCCTGGCCAGGCAAGCCGATTGGCCGTGACCTGGGGCACCTGATGCGCCAGGCCAAGGCCGCCGGGCATGAAGTCGGCCTGCACGCCTGGGATCACCACGGCTGGCAGGCCAATACCGGGCGTTGGAGCGAGGCACAGTTGGTCGAGCAGGTCCGGCGTGGCGTCGACACCCTGAGCGACATCCTGGGTGAACGCGTCGATTGCTCGGCGGCCGCCGGTTGGCGTGCCGATGAGCGCGTGGTGCAAGCCAAGCAAGGTTTCAACTTTCGCTATAACAGTGATTGCCGAGGTACCAGCCTGTTTCGACCGACCTTGGCCGATGGCAGCGCGGGCACCCCACAAATTCCGGTGGACCTGCCGACCTTCGACGAAGTCGTCGGGCCGGTGGTGGCTGCCAAAGACTTCAATGGCTTCATCCTCGACCGGTTTGCCGAGTCGAAGCTCAACGTCTACACAATCCACGCAGAAGTAGAAGGGATTCTGATGGCCAATGACTTTCGCCAGTTGCTTGCCCAGGCTGGGCAGCGCGGCATCCACTTCACCCCCCTGGGCGATTTGTTGCCTGCGGACGTGACCACCCTGCCCCAGCAACAGTTGGTACGCGGCGCCTTGAGCGGCCGCGAGGGTTGGCTGGGAGTACAGCAGGCATGATCCGCCGCTGGGCCTTGCCCCTGCTCCTGTTGGCATTCGGCGTGTTTTACCTGCTGCCGCTGGTCACCCATGGCTTGTGGATTCCGGATGAAACCCGCTACGCGCAGATCAGTCAGGAAATGCTGCTGACCGGCAAGTGGGCGTCGCCGCACTTCATGGGCATTCGTTACTTCGAAAAACCCGCCGCGGGGTATTGGATGATCGCGCTGGGCCAGGCGATCTTCGGGCAGAACCTGTTTGGCGTTCGCTTCGCCTCGGCCCTGAGTACCGGCCTGAGCATCCTGCTGGTGTACCTGGTGTCGCGTCGGCTGTGGAATGACCCGCACAAGAGCCTGGTCAGCAGCGTGCTGTACATGAGTTTTGTCAGCATCGCGGCGTTGGGCGGCTATGCCAACCTCGACCCGCAGTTCACCTTCTGGGTCAACCTGACCGGCGTGGCCTTGTGGTTCTGCTTCGACAGCACCACCCGTAATGGCCGCCTGGGCGCCTGGGCGTTGCTGGGCTTTGCCTGTGGCATGGGCTTTATGACCAAGGGTTTCCTGGCGTGGCTGCTGCCGGTGTTGATCGCCCTGCCCTACGCGATCTGGCAGAAACGCTTTGGCGAGTTACTCAAGTTCGGCGTGGTTGCCGTGGTGGTGGCGATTGTGGTCAGCCTGCCTTGGGCGCTGGCTGTGCACCTGCAAGAGCCGGACTACTGGAATTTCTTCTTCTGGCACGAGCATATCCAGCGCTTTGCCGGCGACGATGCCCAGCACGCCGAGCCGTTCTGGTATTACCTGCCGCTGCTGGTCGCGTTTTGCCTGCCTTGGGTGGCCCTGCTGCCGTCAACGCTCAAACAGGCGTGGCAGGACAAGCGCAGTGCAAAAATCGGCTTCGTGCTGCTGTGGCTGCTGATGCCTTTGGCGTTCTTCAGCCTGGCCAAAGGCAAGCTGCCGTCCTACATCATGCCGTGCCTGCTGCCCCTGGCCCTGCTGATGGGCTCGACCCTGGCGGACAAACTCGCTGCCGGCCGTGGCCGTGTGCTGCGGATCAACGGTTGGCTGAACCTGCTGATTGGCGTCGCGGTATTACTGGCGCTGACGTGGGTTCAACTGAAAAAGCCGGTGTACGCACACGGCGAGGAAACCCTCAGCCTGGTGCTGGTGTTTGCCTTTCTGTTCAGCTGGATCATCGTCAACCTGTTGCAGGCCGCACGGCCGCTGCACCTGTGGGCGGCACCGGCGCTGGGCAGTTGGCTGATGGTTGCCCTGCTGCCGGCCGCACTGCCGCACTCCGTGGTCTACAACAAGACGCCGGATCAATTCATCATCGATCACCTGCAGGAGCTACAGCCGGCCACCGCGTTGCTGAGCAATGACCTGGGTGCGGCCTCGGCGCTGTCGTGGCGCTTGCAGCGGCCGGACGTGACGCTCTACAACACAATCGGCGAAGTGAAGTACGGCCTCGCTTATCCGGATGCAGCCCATCACAAGGTGGATACCCGGCAAGTCCAGCAGTGGATGAGCGACGCCCGCAAAAAAGGTGCGGTGGGTGTGGTGATGCGCGTTAAAGGTGACGATGAAATTGCCGAAGTTGCATTGCTGCCCACTGACGGTCAGCGCTATGAGCAAGGCAATCTGATGATTCTGATCTTCCCGCAGGTGGCGCCGTGATCACCCTGCTGTTGTTACTGGTGGCCTGCCTGCTCACCTGTATGGGCCAGGTTTCACAGAAATTTGCTGTAGAAGGCTGGCGCGACCAGCCCGACGGCTGGGCACTGAAACTGCGCTCACCGTGGCTGTGGGCGGCGCTGGTGAGCCTCGGCCTGGGGCTGCTGGTGTGGTTGCTGGTGTTGCAGCGCCTGGAAGTCGGCATCGCCTACCCCATGCTCAGCCTGAATTTCGTGCTGGTCACCCTGGTGGCGCGGTTTGTGTTCCATGAAACCATCGACCGTCGTCACTGGCTGGGTGTGCTGCTGGTGATTGCCGGCGTCGTGCTGCTGGGGCGCCAGGTATGAGCCGGGCTCAAGGCTTCGCCCTGGCCCTGGGCAGCGTCGGCCTGGTCAGCGCCGCCCAGTTGGGCATGCGCTGGAGCATGACGCGCTTGCCGCTGCCCAACGAATGGCTCACGGCCCGCATTGATCCGGGCGCCCTTGGCGTGGTGAGCCTGGCGATCTGCGCCTATGCGTTGTCGATGCTCTGCTGGCTCGGCGCACTCAAGCACCTGCCACTGGGTCGCGCCTATTCGCTGCTGAGCATCAGCTACGCGCTGGTGTACCTGCTGGCGGCCAGCCTGCCGGTGTTCAACGAACATTTTTCCGTTTCAAAAACCCTGGGGGTGGCGCTTGTCATCCTCGGTGTGCTGATCATCAACTCTCGTCGTGCCAGTGCTACAAGCCCCAGGAATGCCCCATGAAAATCAGTGTATTTGGTAGTGGTTACGTCGGCCTGGTACAGGCCACCGTATTAGCCGAAGTCGGTCATGATGTGATCTGCATGGACGTCGATCAAAACAAGGTCAAGCTGCTGCAGCAAGGCCATGTGAGCATCTTCGAGCCGGGGCTGGCCGCGATGGTCAAGGAGAACCTGGAAAGCGGGCGCCTGCATTTCACCTTTGATGAAAAGCTCGCCGTCGAACACGGTGAAGTGCTGTTTATCGCCGTCGGCACGCCGTCGGATGAAGACGGCTCGGCCGACTTGAAATACGTGCTGTCGGTGGGTGATGCCGTGGCTCGTCATCGGGTGGCCCCGGTCATTCTGGTGGAAAAATCCACCGTCCCCGTGGGCACCGGCGACACCTTGCGCGCCCACATCGAAAAAGCCCTGCACGTCGCGGGTCGCCACTTGGAGTTCGATATCGTCTCCAACCCGGAATTCCTCAAGGAAGGCTCGGCGGTTGCTGACTGCCGCCGCCCGGACCGCATCATCATCGGCTGCGAGCGCGAAGAAGTCCGCGAGGTCATGCGCGATCTGTACGCGCCGTTCAACCGCAACCATGACCGCATCATCTTCATGGACCTGCGCAGCGCCGAACTCACCAAGTACGCCGCCAACTGCATGCTGGCCACCAAGATCAGCTTTATCAACCAGATCGCCGAGCTGGCCGAGCACCTGGGGGCGGACATCGAAGCCGTGCGCCTGGGCATCGGTGCCGACTCGCGCATCGGCTATCACTTTATCTACCCCGGTTGCGGCTACGGCGGCTCGTGCTTTCCCAAGGACATGCGCGCCTTGATCCACAGCGCCAAACAGGCCAACTGCTCCAGCGACCTGCTGGAAGCCGTGGAAGCCATCAACCAACGCCAGAAGAGCAAGCTGTTCGAGCGCATCAATGCGTTCTTCCAGGGCAACCTGCGCGGCAAGACCTTCGCCCTGTGGGGCCTGGCCTTCAAACCCAACACCGACGACATGCGCGATGCACCCAGCCGCGTGCTGATGGAAGCGCTGTGGGCGGCGGGCGCCAACGTACGCGCCTTCGACCCGGAAGCCATGCAGGAAACCCAGCGCCTCTACGGCGACGAAGAGCGGCTGATGCTGATGGGTACGCCGGAGTCCACCCTGGTGGGCGCCGATGCGTTGATCGTGTGCACCGAATGGCAGCAGTTCAAGGCCCCTGATTTCGACCTGATCCACCAGCGCCTGAAAACCCCGGTGATCTTCGACGGCCGCAACCTGTACGACGGCGAACGCCTGTCGCGCAAGGGCTTCCAGTATTTCCCGATTGGCCGGGGCGACTCGTGCCAGTTGCCGATTCCGCAGCAGCAGTGGATGCCGCAGGTCGTGGAAGCCTGATACGTGAACACAGCCCAACTGCCGTTGCTGAGTACCACGATCCGCCGCCAATCCCTCGGTTTGGGATTGCTGGCGTTATTGCTGTTTATCGCCGGCAGTTGGCACCAGGCGATTATCGGGTTCGACTCACGCTTCGTGCTGTTCGCCCAGGAAATGCTGCGCCATGGGCCGGGCTTTTTCCCCACCACTTACGGCCAGCCGTATGCCGATTATCTGGCCACCTCGACGCTGATGACCTGGCTGTTGTCGCTGCCCTTGGGCCAGGTCACCAGCCTCACCGCCTGGCTGCCGACTTCGCTGGCCTCGGCAGTGATCGTCATTCTGGTGTATCGCCTGACGGCGCCCTACTCCCAGCGCTGGGGCCTGCTGAGCATTGCGGTGTTGCTGTTGAGCACCACGTTTATCAGCGAAACCCGCGCCGTTTCCCTGGACCAGATGCTCGCCGCCATCACCTTGACGGTGTTCTACCTCGGTTACGCCCACGACCACTTCGCTGCCGACAAGCGCCTGCACTGGCTGTTCCTGCTCTTGATCGTGGGGTTTGCGATACGCGGCCCGATTGGCCTGGTGGTGCCTACCGGCGTGCTGTGCAGCTATTACCTGATCAACCGGCAATGGCGCCAACTGGTGAGCTTCGGCCTGGTGGCCCTGGCGCTGTTGGTGGCGTGTGTCGGCCTGCTGTTGCTGATGGCCAAGCTCAGTGGCGGTGAGGGCTTCATGCAGGACGTGATCCGCATGCAGTTCCTCGGGCGCATGGATGGCAGCGAAGGTTCCAGCGGCGTGCTGTATTACTTCACCAGCTCTTTGGGCAATTACGCCTTGGCCTACCCGTTGGCATTGTTGGTGCTGCTGGCTGTAGCAATCAGCGGGCGGCGCACACCTGACCCGGCCGTGCAATTGGTGCTGTACTGCGCCGCAGCGGCCTTGCTGGTGTTGCTTGGCCTGTCGATTCCTCAGGCGAAGAAGGCGCGCTATGTACTGCCGATGCTGCCCATGGCGGCGATTATTGCGGCGTATCCCTTCTCTACCGCGCACGGGCGGCTGTTTGCCTGGTTGCGCGGGCTGATGCTGGTTATATGGACGCTATTGCCCGCGCTGTTGATCGCCGGCCTGCTGTTCGCCCGCCCACGCTACCCGGAACAGCTGAGCCAGCTGGGGCTGATGTTAGGTGTGCTGGGCGTCCTGCAGGCAGTGGCACTGTCGGCGTGGTGCGCGCCTCGCCTGCGGCCGGTGGGTCCGGCCATTGCGGCGGTGTTGGCAGTGTGGTCCACGTACATTCTGGTGGTCGAACCGCTGGAGCGCAGTGTCTATGACACTCGCACATTTACCTTGCGGGTTCACCAGCAGGTGATGCAACAGCGCGCCCCCGTGGTATTGCACGGCTTGGGCAAAGACGCCAAGGCCATTAAATACATGGTCAACCTTGACTGCGACCAGGTGCCGTTGTTCACCCAACAGGCGGCCGACCTGACGCCCCTGCAAGGCCCGGCCTGGCTGGTGATGAGTCAGGTGGACTTTGAAGGTCTCAAAGATCCGCGCTTTGCCACTCTCACGCCGACCTTGACCGGTGAGTTCGACCGCAACCCCTATGTGCTGCTGCACCTGGTCAAACCCACGCAGCCTTGAGTTGCCACGCGGAAACCTCCTACGCACCTATACGTAAAGGCTGGTGTCATATCACTTTCCTACGTCCGAACCCCAACGTTAAACTCGATCGCCAGGTGCGTTAAGTATCTACCGCCACTGGCCATGAATAACTACAAGGACGCTAGAAGGCGCAGCGCCTGCTGCGGCTCGCTTCGTGAGAGGACAATGCCGTGCCAAATCATCATTTACTGAATACCCCTGCCTCATTGGTCCGCGATGAAGTGCATATCGGCTACCTGCCGATTCCGCCGCTGGATCGACTGATGGCGCTGCGCAATGCCCTCGTCGCGCTAAAAGGCCCCCTGGCCGGTGAACCTGGCATGCAGGAAAACCTGCAGAAGCAGCTGTTCAATGAAGACACCGATAACCGCGTTCTGGGAAAGCCCAATACCCAGTGCATTCGCGTCTAGTTCATTATTTTTGTATTAAAACCTCACTAATATGCATTGGCGCTGCGCTATAGGGCACGGCACACTGCGCAGGTTCCTCCCCCAAATGCAGGAACTTTCAGAGGGCTTTTCCGGGCAACCAGACAAGCCTTTTTTTTGCCCGCCGTTTATGGATTCCTGTTCAATGCTCGCTCGCTGGTTCCCCGCTGCAATCAATACCCGTCCCTCCGAATGGAGCCGTGCTGCCATTGGCATGGCCCTGGGCACACTGTTCAGTGTCTGGCTCTGTGCCCAGGTGTTTGGCATGGAGGTCGCGTTGCACCTGCTTGGCCCGCTGGGGGCCTCGGCAGTCCTGTTGTTTGCGGTCTCGTCCGGTGCGCTGGCGCAGCCCTGGTCGATCATCGGCAGCTACCTGTGCGCCGCCGTTGTGGCATTGCTGGTTGCGCGCGTGCTCGGGCGCACATTGGGCGGCGCTTGCCTGGCGGCGGGCATGTCGGTGGTATTGATGTGCTGGCTGCGTTGCCTGCACCCACCCGCCGGTGGCCTGGCCATGACGCTGGTGCTGGCCGACCCGGCCTCTGCGGCGCTGGGCTGGCATGAGTTGGGCGCCGTGCTGCTCGGCGCCGGCGCGCTGTTGGCCTGTGCCCTGGCCTATAACAATGCCACGCGCACGCGCTATCCCAAGGGCGCTGTCGAGTCACCGTCAATCGTTTTGAATAACGCCAATGCGGCTCCGGACCCTGCCGTGACCGCCGTCGACTTGAAGCTGGCCCTCGCCGAAATGGAACAGTTCTACGATGTGGCACCTGCAGAGCTTGAGCAACTGATTCACGCGGCCGAAACCCACGCGCGCCGTCGCAGCATCGGCGAAGTGCTGGCCAATCGCACGCCCTGACCGAGGCCACAGCCACCCTGCATAAATGCAACAACCACCTGCATGATTCCGGGTTGTACTGCGCAAATTTGCGCTGGTAGGATCGCGAGAAGGTTCGTCCGCGAACATCTTGATAAAGAACAATAAAAGCAGGGAGTTAGAGATGACTGCTCAGGTTTCATCCGAAGCAAGCCGTGCCGATACACCTCAGGAAGAGGTACTCGCCGACGTCCGCAACCATATCGGCCACCTCACCCTCAACCGCCCCGCCGGTTTAAACGCCATAACCCTGGACATGGTTCGCAGCCTGACCCGGCAACTGCAGGCCTGGTCAGACGACCCGTCGGTCTACGCCGTGGTCCTGCGCGGCGCTGGCGACAAGGCCTTCTGTGCGGGTGGCGATATTCGCTCGCTGTACGACAGCTTCAAGAACGGCGACACCCTGCACGAAGAGTTCTTCGTCGAGGAATACGCCCTCGACCTCGCGATCCACCACTACCGCAAGCCCGTACTCGCCCTGATGGACGGCTTTGTCCTGGGCGGCGGCATGGGCCTGGTGCAAGGTGCGGATTTGCGTGTGGTCACCGAGCGCAGCCGGCTGGGCATGCCGGAAGTGGCCATCGGTTATTTTCCCGACGTGGGCGGCAGCTATTTTCTGCCGCGCATTCCGGGCGAACTGGGGATCTACCTCGGCGTTACCGGCGTGCAGATCCGTGCTGCCGATGCGCTGTATTGCGGGTTGGCCGACTGGTACCTCGACAGCGCGAAGTTGGACGAACTGGACCAGAAACTCGACCACCTGCGCTGGCACGACTCCCCCCTCAAAGACTTGCAAGGCCTGCTGGCAAAGCTTGCGGTGCAGCAACTGCCCGATGCGCCGCTGGCGGCCTTGCGCCCGGCGATAGACCATTTCTTCGGCTTGCCGGATGTACCCAGCATGGTCGAGCAATTACAAGCCGTCACTGTTGCCGACAGCCATGAGTGGGCGCTCAACACCGCCCACCTGATGCAGACCCGGTCCCCCCTGGCCATGGCCGTCACCTTGCAAATGCTGCGCAAGGGCCGCCGGCTGACGCTGGAACAATGTTTTGCCCTTGAGTTGCACCTGGACCGTCAATGGTTCGAGCGCGGCGACCTGATCGAAGGCGTGCGTGCCCTGATCATCGACAAGGACAAGACCCCACGCTGGAACCCGCCCACCCTGCATGGGTTGGCGGCGGCCCATGTCGAAAGCTTCTTCCAACAGTTCGAGCAGGTTGCGAGATAAATCATGCAAGACATTGAATACACAGAAGAACAAGTGATGATTCGCGACATGGCGCGCGACTTTGCGCGGGGTGAAATCGCGCCGTATGCCCAAGCCTGGGAAAAAGCCGGTTGGATCGACGACAACCTGGTCGCCAAGATGGGCGAACTGGGCCTGTTGGGCATGGTGGTCCCGGAAGAATGGGGCGGCACCTACGTCGACTACGTGGCCTATGCCTTGGCAGTCGAAGAGATTTCCGCCGGCGATGGCGCCACCGGCGCGCTGATGAGTATCCACAATTCAGTGGGTTGCGGGCCGATCCTCAACTACGGCACAACCGCGCAGAAGGAAACCTGGCTGGCCCAGCTTGCCAGTGGCCAGGCGATTGGTTGTTTCTGCCTGACCGAACCCCAGGCCGGTTCCGAAGCCCATAACCTGCGCACCCGCGCTGAGCTGCGTGAAGGCCAGTGGGTGATCAACGGCGCCAAGCAATTCGTCAGCAACGGCAAACGCGCCAAGCTGGCCATCGTCTTTGCCGTGACTGACCCGAGCCTGGGCAAGAAAGGCATCTCCGCCTTCCTGGTGCCCACCGACACCCAGGGTTTTGTGGTGGACCGTACCGAACACAAGATGGGTATTCGTGCGTCTGACACCTGCGCGGTGACCCTCAACCAATGCACGGTCCCGGAAGCCAACCTGCTGGGCGAACGCGGTAAAGGCCTGGCGATAGCGCTGTCGAATCTGGAAGGTGGACGCATCGGCATCGCCGCCCAGGCCTTGGGTATCGCCCGCGCGGCGTTTGAAGCGGCGCTGGCCTACGCCCGTGACCGTGTGCAGTTCGACAAGCCGATCATTGAACATCAGAGCGTGGCCAACCTGCTGGCGGACATGCAAACCCGCCTCAACGCCGCCCGCCTGCTGATCCTGCACGCCGCCCGCCTGCGCAGTGCCGGCAAGCCGTGCCTGTCGGAAGCGTCACAAGCCAAGCTGTTTGCCTCGGAAATGGCGGAGAAGGTCTGCTCGTCAGCCATGCAGATACATGGCGGGTACGGTTACCTGGAGGATTACCCGGTGGAGCGTTACTACCGGGATGCGCGGATTACGCAGATTTACGAAGGGACCAGCGAGATTCAGCGGATGGTGATTGCCAGGGAGCTCAAGCACTACCAGCTCTGACCGACTCACGCACCCTCACCGGCATAGGTATCTACATAACTTCCCGTGGATGCTGAGCCTATGGCAACTGGGCTGTTGTGGTGAGCGGGCTTGTCCCGCGCTGGGCTGCGAAGCAGCCCCAAAACCAGGCAACTTGGGTTTTCTGAAAAAACGCGGTGGCTTTGATGGGGCTGCTTCGCAGCCCAGCGCGGGACAAGCCCGCTCACCACAGAGTTATGTATAAGCCTTTGAGAGTCCTCTGCTCTCACCGGGCAAGCAGCTGTCGAGCGCAAGCGAGGCTGCGTTGGCGCCCCCGCAGATCGCAGGGTGTCAATACGTCCGCCCCCACACGCTTATCTGTCTTTGAACTCCGGCGCACGCTTGGCCACAAACGCCGCCATGCCTTCCTTTTGATCCAGCGTCGCGAAGGCCGCATGGAACACCCGGCGCTCAAAGCGCACGCCTTCGGACAGGCTCACTTCAAACGCGCGGTTGACGCTTTCCTTGACCATCATGCTGATCGGCACTGACTTGCCGGCGATCAGGGTGGCGACTTTCAGGGCTTCATCCAACAGCTCATCGGCCGGCACGATGCGTGCAACAATGCCGCAACGTTCTGCTTCCACGGCATCGATAAAGCGCCCGGTCAGGCACATTTCCATAGCCTTGGCCTTGCCCACGGCCCGGGTCAGGCGTTGGGTGCCGCCCATGCCCGGCAGGACGCCGAGGTTGATTTCCGGCTGACCGAACTTGGCGCCGTCGCCCGCCAGGATGAAGTCACACATCAGCGCCAGTTCGCAACCGCCGCCCAAGGCAAAGCCGTTCACGGCGGCAATGATCGGTTTGCGGCGGTTGGCCACGCGGTCGCTGTCGCTGAACAGGTCATCGAGGTAGATCTGCGGGTAGGTCAGCTCGGCCATTTCCTTGATGTCGGCGCCGGCCGCAAAGGCTTTCTTGGAACCGGTCAGCACGATGCAGCCGATTTTCGGATCGGCTTCCAGGCCATCCAGCGCCTGGTTCAACTCACTGACCAGTTGCGCATTCAGCGCGTTCAGGGCTTGCGGACGGTTCAGGGTAATCAGTCCGACGCGGCCCTGGACGTCGAGCAAAATGGTTTCGTAACTCATGTATCGGCTCCTTAGAGATTGCGTGAGATGACCATGCGTTGGATATCGCTGGTGCCTTCGTAAATCTGGCAGACCCGCACATCGCGGTAGATCCGCTCCAGAGGAAAGTCGCTCAGGTAACCGTAACCGCCCAGGGTTTGCAAGGCAGCCGAACAGACTTTCTCGGCCATTTCCGAGGCGAACAGCTTGGCCATGGACGCTTCCACCAGCGCTGGCTTGCCGCTGTCGCGCAGGGCGGCGGCGTAATGCACCATTTGCCGGGCCACGGCAATTTGCGTGGCCATGTCGGCCAGGCGGAAGGCAACGGCCTGGTGTTCGATCAGTGGCTTGCCGAAACTTTCGCGCTCGCGGGCGTAGTCCCGGGCCGCTTCAAATGCGGCGCGGGCCATGCCCACCGATTGCGAGGCGATGCCCACGCGGCCGCCTTCAAGGTTGGCCAGGGCGATCTTGTAGCCTTCGCCCTCCTCGCCCAAACGGTTGGCCACCGGAACCTTCAGGTCTTCAAACAGGATCTGGCAGGTGTCCGACGCATGCTGCCCCAGCTTGTCCTCGACCCGCGCCACGCTGTAGCCCGGCGAATCGGTGGGCACGATGAACGCGCTGATCCCGCGTTTGCCCGCTGCGGGGTCAGTGACGGCAAACACAATCACCACCCCGGCGTTTTGCCCGGAGGTGATGAACTGTTTACAGCCATTCAACACGTAGTGGTCGCCATCCAGGCGGGCGCGGGTTTTCAGGCTGCTGGCGTCAGAGCCGGCCTGGGGTTCGGTCAGGGCAAAGGCTCCCAGCATGGCGCCGCTGGCCAGCGGCGTGAGGAACTGGGCTTTTTGCTGGTCGTTGCCGAACTTGAGGATCGGCACGCAACCCACCGAGTTATGCACGCTCATGATGGTGGAACAGGCACCGTCACCGGCGGCGATTTCTTCCAGCGCCATGGCGTAGGCCAGGTAGCCAGTGTCGCAACCGCCCCACTGTTCCGGCACCAGCATGCCGAAAAAGCCCAGTTCGGCCATTTCGCCGATGGCCTCCTTGGGAAAACGGTGCTCGCGGTCCCACTCGGCGGCGAAGGGTTTGAGGCGTTCCTGGGCAAATTGCCGGGCCGCGTCGCTGATTTGCAGTTGTTCGTCATTGGGCAGCATGGGGGGCAGTCCTTAATACAGGCATTCAACGGCCATGGCCGTGGCTTCACCACCGCCGATGCAGATTGCGGCAACGCCTCGCTTGAGGCCCTTTTGGCGCAGGGCCGAGAGCAAGGTCACCAGGATGCGCGCGCCGGAGGCGCCGATCGGATGGCCCAGCGCGCACGCGCCACCGTGGATATTGACCTTGGCGTGGGGGATTTGCAGCTTGCTCATGGTCACCAGGCTCACCACCGCGAAGGCTTCGTTGATCTCGAACAGATCCACCTCATCCAGGCTCCAGCCGGTCTTGCTCATCAGCTTGCGAATCGCGCCCACCGGCGCTACCGGAAACAGCCCCGGCTCATCGGCGAAGGCGGCATGCCCGTGGATGATCGCCAACGGCTTGAGCCCACGCTGGTGCGCTTGGGACTCGCGCATCAGTAACAGCGCCGCGGCGCCGTCGGAAATCGAGCTGGAGTTCGCCGCTGTCACCGTGCCGCCTTCACGAAAGGCGGGTTTGAGGCTGGCGATCTTGTCCAGCCTGGCCTTGGGCGGTTGTTCGTCGTGCAGGATGGTTTTTTGTTCTTTGCCGACAGTGACCTGCACCGGCACGATCTCGGCCGCGAAGTTGCCGTGGGTGATCGCTTCCTGGGCGCGGGCCAGCGACGCAATGGCGAAAGCGTCCTGCGCTTCGCGGGTAAAGCCGTTATGCAGCGCGCAATCTTCGGCGAAGGTGCCCATCAGACGGCCCTTGTCGTAGGCGTCTTCCAGGCCATCGAGAAACATATGGTCCAGGACGCGGCCGTGGCCCATGCGGTAGCCGCTGCGGGCGCGGTCGAGCAGATACGGCGCGTTCGACATGCTCTCCATACCGCCGGCAATCACCACATCGACGCTGCCGGCCAGCAGTGAATCATGGGCCAGGATCGTCGCTTCCATGCCCGAGCCGCACATCTTGTTAAGGGTGGTGCAGCGGGTGGACTTATCCAACCCGGCGCCCAACGCCGCTTGCCGTGCCGGCGCCTGGCCCAGGCCAGCGGGGAGTACGCAGCCAAACAGCACTTCATCCACGGCGTCAGTGGCGATACCGGCACGCTCGACCGCCGCACGAATCGCGGCCGCGCCGAGCTGAGGTGCGGTCAAGCCCTTGAGGTCGCCCTGGAACCCGCCCATGGGCGTGCGTACGGCGCTGACAATCACGATGGGATCAGTCATGAAGCACTCCTTACTTGGCAGCCATGCGCAAGGCACCGTCGAGGCGGATCACCTCGCCATTGAGCATGCTGTTTTCAATGATGTGCCGCACCAGTGCGGCGTATTCGGCAGGCTTGCCCAGGCGTGGCGGAAATGGCACGCCGGCGGCAAGGGAGTCGCGTACTTCGGGGGTCATGCCGGCCATCATCGGGGTTTCGAAGATGCCGGGGGCGATAGTCATTACGCGAATGCCGAAACGCGCCAACTCACGTGCGGCGGGCAGTGTGAGGCTGGCGATTGCGCCCTTGGACGCCGCATACGCGGCTTGACCGATTTGCCCGTCAAACGCAGCGACGGAAGCGGTGTTGATGATGACGCCGCGTTCACCGTCGGCATTCGCTTCGGTCTCGGCAATGGCGGCGGCGGCCAGGCGCAACAGGTTGAAGCTGCCGATCAGGTTGACGTTGATCACCTGGGCGAAGCTCGCCAGACCGTGAGGGCCGTTCTTGCCGAGGATTTTTTCGCCGCGCACCACACCAGCGCAGTTAACCAGCCCGTGCAAACCGCCAAACGCCGCGACGGTGGCCTGCACGGCAGCTTCGGCAGCCGCTTCCTGGCTGATATCGGCCACGCTGCTGCGGGCGTTATCACCCAACTGCAGGGCCTTGGCCGCCACGGCCTCGGCGTTCAGGTCCACCAGCATCACTTTGGCGCCAGCGGCGACGAGCATCTCAGCGGTGGCCGCGCCAAGGCCTGAGGCGCCGCCGCTGACCAGAAAAACCTTGTTTTCAATCTGCATCATTGTTTCCTTGAACGATGGACCAAGTAACGAGCGTATTGACCAAATAGTCCCTTGCGCGCTGCACAGCGGCAATGGTCAAAGCCTTCAACATGGCTGACTGGTTTGGCCAAGAGTGCATTGATCATAGACCGCACCATTCAGCCCGTTGGCCCAAGCGATTGGACGCCCTCCCCGCCAGCTTCTAACTTGATGGCCTGCGCCACCCAACTGACCTGAAGCCGGTTTGACACCTGCCCTGGTCTGACCGAAGCTGACGGCCTTTGTAATAGCTGCTCAAGCTTTCGGACGCCTGCATGTCAAAGTCACGCCGTTACGCCATCGTCGGCCTGTGCGCCCTGTTGTTCATTGTGCTGATCACTTGGTATTTCTCGCGCTCCGCCCCAGTGGCGGTGGCGCCTGCCATTGCCCATGGTTATTCCAAGGCCCTGAAGCAGGCGCGTAACGGCGAACCGGGCGCCGCCCGCGTGCTGTATCAGCAATTGGGCCGCCCGGACCTGACTGATGAGCGCCGCGCTGCGCTGCATGCCGAACTGCACAACTACCCGAGCCCCCAGGCCCTGAAGCTGGCGGATAAGGACCTGGGCAATCACTCGCCCGGGGTCCGCGAAGCGGCGATCCACAGCATTGTCGGCCTGGTTCCCACAGGCCAGCGCACCCTGTTGCTCGGCCCGGCGCTGGATGACCCCGAACAAAGCGTGCGCTTTGCCGCCGCCAATGCCTTGCTCGGCCTGTCGCCGGACACCCTTGGCCTGTACTTCGGGCCGTTGCAACAGGTACTGGATGAATTTGTAAAGCACCTCAAGACCCAGCCCGAAACCGCCGAGGGCTGGATTCAG
This sequence comes from Pseudomonas sp. LG1E9, assembly GCF_003290225.1. Classification (NCBI taxonomy): domain Bacteria; kingdom Pseudomonadati; phylum Pseudomonadota; class Gammaproteobacteria; order Pseudomonadales; family Pseudomonadaceae; genus Pseudomonas; species Pseudomonas sp. LG1E9. The sequence goes on from NZ_CP029983.1 coordinate 3,697,213, forward strand.
CTGGCACGCCTGTACATCCACAGCGCCCTGCTGCCTGAGGCGCAACATGCCCTGGAGCAGGCGATGCGTTTGCAGCCGGACAACCTGCAAGCAGTGGTTGCGCAGATCGAGCTGCTGGATAAACAAGGCAAGACTGACGAATCCCGCCAATTACTGGCCCGACAGTTGGCGGCGCACCCCGAATCCGCCTACCTGCAACACGCCCTCGGCATGTGGCTGCTGCACCACGGCGAGCGGCCTTATGCGCTGCTCGGCCTGTCCAAGGCAGTGGAACTGGAGCCGGACAATCAGGATTACCGCTACGATCTGGCCACCACCCTGCACGACCAGCAGGAACTGGAAGCAGCGCAACGCCAATTGGAGGAAATCGTCCAGCGTCACCCTTCCAATCGCAAGGCGCGAGTGTTGCTGGTCAACTACTGGAAAGAGAGCGGGCAGTTGCAGAATGTCCAGGTGCTGTTGGCTCAGCTTGAGCAACAAAACCCGGACGATCCAGCGTTGCAACAAGGTCTGTAGAGCCGTCCTGCGCTTACAAATTGAAGCAAATGTGGAACGGTTGCAAAGTGCCACGGTCAAGTAAACATGGCGTGTCGCAACGGACATGCCCTTCTACTTGTACGTGACCCGAGGGCACTTCTTGTCTACATCCAAAGAGCTGTTCAGTGAAAAGGCGGCCATCGGCATCGAAGGTCTTGATGACATTCTTTCCGGAGGTCTATCGCGCAGCCACTTGTTCCTGCTGGAAGGCGAACCCGGCACTGGTAAAACTACCGTGGCGCTGCATTTCCTCCAGGCCGGGGCGAAAAACGGCGAGCGATCCTTGTACATCACCTTGTCGGAGACGGAGCACGAACTGCGCCAGGGCGCCAAGTCCCACGGCTGGGACTTGGACGACAACATCCATATCTTCGAGCTGACCCCACCGGAAAGCCTGCTCAATGCAGAGCACCAGCAGAGCCTGCTGTATTCCTCTGACCTTGAACTGGGCGAAGCCACTCGGCAGATTTTCGAGGTGGTGGAACGGGTCAAGCCCACCCGTGTGGTCGTCGACAGCCTCTCCGAGATCCGCCTGCTGGCGCAGAGCTCTTTGCGTTACCGCCGGCAGATCCTCGCGATCAAGCACTACTTCGTACGTTACGACGCCACCGTATTGCTACTGGACGACCTGACCACCGAATCCCTGGATAAAACCGTGCACAGCGTGGCCCACGGCGTGATCCGCCTGGAAGAATTGACGCCAAACTACGGCGCCGAACGCCGCCGAGTGCGGGTAGTGAAATACCGTGGTCAGAAGTATCGCGGCGGTTTCCACGACTTCACCATCATGCAGGACGGCGTGCACGTGTTCCCTCGCCTGGTGGCGGCCGAACACCGCGGTGGCTACAACCGCCAGACGCTCACCAGTGGCATCAGCGAGATGGACTCATTGTTGGGTGGTGGCATCGAAACCGGCTCCAGCAGCCTGATCCTCGGCCCAGCCGGTACTGGTAAATCGCTGATCTCGATGATCTTCGCCGCCGCCGCCGTGTCACGGGGCGAGAAGGCTGCGCTGTTTATTTTCGACGAAGAGCTGGGGCTGCTGTTCGAGCGCATGAAAAACATGGGCATCGACCTCGAAGCGCTGCAGGCCACCGGAAACCTGATGATCGAACAAGTGGACGCTGCCGAGCTGTCCCCCGGCGAGTTCTCCCACCGGGTGCGCCGCGCCGTCGATGAAGCGGGCATCAAAACCGTGGTGATCGACAGCATCAACGGGTACCAGGCAGCAATGCCGGAGGAAAACGCGCTGATCCTGCACATGCACGAACTGCTGCTGTACCTCAACCGTAGAGGCGCGGCCACCTTCATGACCGTCGCCCAACACGGGCTGGTCGGCGATATGCAAGCGCCGGTCGACATCACCTACTTGGCCGACACGGTCATTCTGCTGCGTTACTTCGAAGCCCTGGGCAAAGTCCGCCGCGCAATTTCGATCATCAAGAAACGTACCGGCGCCCACGAATCGACCATTCGTGAATACCGCATCGGCAGCCGTGGCCTTACCGTTGGCGAGCCTCTGGACAACTTCCAGGGCGTACTGCGCGGCATCCCGACCTACATGGGTGCCGGCTCCCCTCTGCTCAAGGATGAGGGATAGTGCCCACTCTACCTGGCGTCTCCGAGCGCGCGATTATCCTGGCGCCCGTAGGACGCGATAGCTCGCTGGCGCTGATGATGCTCAACGAGGCCGGTTACACCGGCATCGTCGCGACCCACCTGCCAATGCTGTGCGACGCGCTGGAACAGGGTGCAGGCCTGCTGATCATCGCCGCTGAAGCATTGCGCGGTGTCGACCTTGAGCCCCTGCTGGAGTACTTGCACCAGCAGCCGGCCTGGTCGGACATGCCCATCGTGCTGATGACCCACCATGGCAGCAGCGAGCAGAATGGCTCCTCCCAGTTCAGCGGCTTGCTCGGCAATGTCACCTTTCTGGAGCGGCCCTTCCACCCCGTGACGCTAATCAGCCTGGTCAGCACTGCCCTGCGCGGCCGTCGCCGGCAGTATGAGGCGCGTGACCGCCTGATCGACTTGAGCAAAAGCGAGCTGCGCCTGCAACGCACCCTGGAAACCCTCGAACAGCAAGTCGAGGAGCGCACAGCCCAACTGCGTCACAACGAAGAGGCCCTGCGCCAATCACAGAAAATGGAAGCCGTCGGCCAATTGACCGGCGGCATCGCCCATGACTTCAACAATATGCTCACCGGGATCATCGGCAGCCTGGAGCTGCTGCGAAGGCGCGTGTCCCGTGGCAAATTGGACGACCTCGACAGCCTGATCGACCTGGGCGTCACCTCGGCCAACCGCGCAGCCGGGTTGACCCACCGGTTGCTGGCGTTTTCCCGCCGCCAGTCGCTGGATTCCAAGCCGGTCAATATCAACGAGCTGGTCAGCTCAATGGGCGAACTGCTGCAACGCAGCATCAATGAAAGCATCACCCTTGAGATGCACCTCACGGACCAGCTGTGGACGGCCGAAGCCGACCCCAATCAACTGGAAAGCGCCCTGCTCAACCTGGTACTCAACGCCCGCGATGCCATGCCCAACGGCGGCAAATTGGTGGTGGAAACCACCAACCGACACCTGGACAGCGTGTTTACCGCCGCCTTTGGCACCCTGCCCCCAGGCGACTACGTTGAGTTGAGCATCAGCGACAACGGCTGCGGCATTCCCGAAAGCGTGATTGGCCGTGTATTCGACCCGTTCTTTACCACCAAGCCGATCGGCCAGGGCACGGGCCTTGGTTTGTCGATGATCTACGGGTTCGCCCGTCAGTCCCGCGGCCACGTGACCCTGCACAGCGAAGTGGGCCTGGGGACGACCGTCAGCTTGTTCCTGCCGCGTTTTCTGGGTGAAACCGTGCTGGCGGCCCCGCTCAACCCTGCGCTGCTGCCATTGGCCAATTCGGGGGAGACCGTGCTGATCGTCGAAGACGACCCCGCCGTACGCGTGCTGGTCTGCGCAGTACTCAAGGAGTTGGGTTATGGCTTTGTTGAGGCCGGGGATGCCAATACGGCATTACCGATCATTGAGTCGGACCAACGCATCGATCTTCTGATCAGTGACGTCGGCCTGCCGGGTATGAATGGCCGGCAGATGGCCGAAATCGGCCGGCAGCTTCGACCGGATCTCAAGGTGTTGTTCATCACGGGGTATGCTGAACATGCGGCGGTACGCGGCGGGTTCCTGGACCCTGGCATGCAGTTGATCACCAAGCCGTTCACGTTCGATCTATTGACGGCGAAGGTCAGGGAGATGATTCGAGCATAACCCCTCCCAACATAATGGGGGGGGCGCAAGTTATGCAGGGTAACTTGTTAGTGGCTCTTCTAATGCTTTGTAACACTTCAAAAATACGCACAGGGACCTTAACTACATCTCTCGCCACAGAACAAGTTGCCGTCTATCTAATCAGACGACTCACTTACATTCGTCGAGAGTTTTCATGACAACCCTGCCGATTATTCAAAGCACGTCCTTGCCCACACTGCGCCCGAAGCATACGGGTGAAACCATTTCCAGACGCAATGTAATGGCGAGCACGGACGGTGACGGCTCGACACATGCCTTTAATTGGGCGAGCACTAACAGCACTGAAGAGGCTGACAAACGGCTGGCCCAGCTTTATCGTGCAGTTTTATTGCGCTATGCGAATAGTGAGTCCGGCATTGAACCCTTTAACGAGGTGATTCGCGATATCCCGGAACATTCAGCATTCGGCAAGTGGCGTTCTTTAATAGGAAAAATATTAAATACTCCTGATGTCATCCAGTGGGCCGCAAAAAACAAAGTCGACCTCTCGAACAAGATAACCATTTCTCCAGAAGATAAATGCATTGTCGCCATGGTCTCAGGGAAGGCGGTTCACTTCCCTTTTGCCAACTTTCAAGCCTTCCCGCTTCTCCTGAAGGTCGCTGAAGCCTTAAGTCCCACGTCCGACACCACCTACAATCCAAAATCCGCGTCTTTGAGCGATATCGCGAAATTTTATGGCATCACGGTGCCTCAACAGGACGCGACCAACACCCTTAAAGACAGAGTTCGGACGCAGGCGGCCAACTTGGAGGACGGCACTGCCTTCAGCGGCTTCAGTCAACGTGGCTCACGTTCTGACGCCGAACTTAAGTTAAACCTGAATCAACTCGCCGACCTGAATAATAAACAGGAAGTGACTCGGCTCTTGAACACATTCCCGAAAGACGGCTCGCAAGCACTGGGCGACTTTCTGGAAACGACAACTTTCAGCAGACATTCAGCATCGGAGCATGGTCAGGTCGAATCAACGAGCTCAGCGAGGACTGTGAGCCTTAAACACTACATCAGCGATCAGAACTGGCAATTACCCAGCACTGCTGAAGAGCTGGAACACCTGTTGATCGCGCTGTCGACTCCTAAGCCAAGTTCACCCTCGCACGGCGATTTTGGCGGTGCCTTGAGCTGGCCGACGCCTCTAGACAGTGATGCAGCGCGCAATCCCTACATCGTTGTGCTAGGCCGCGTAAAGCCAGGGCCCGGTGGGCTGTTGGGTTATTTGAGCGGCAATCAACGCTGGGAGCCCAGTCAATTGCGTAATCCACGATTCATCATTGGGCAGATACTCGGTTCCTCTAAAGCGAAAGAACTGGGCGAAGGGTTACAGATAACCTGTTGGGGAGCATCGACGCCTACCAGTGCCAACGATTACCTGTTGGCTGCTATCCATGCAGCCTTTGAAGTAAAACTTGTACCCTCAAGAACGTCAGTGTCGGGGTTTGAGCTAGCCCAACCAGGCAACTCGGGCCTTACGGCCTCCGCTATCGTTAAACGACTTGCGGACCATTTGCTTGGGGCAACCAGTGGCACCGGCCATTCGAGAGTCACGCGCGAAATGGCCCCGGTCGCTGCGTACCTGCTTCTGTCAAAGCGGGCGCCGGAGTTTTTGATCAAGGACATTCCCGATAGCGTAACGTACGGCTCACAGGCGTGGCTGACGTTAAGCACTGCCGTGGGGCGCATAGAGGCTGAAACGCCTGGCGCCACTTCTATGATGAGCTACGCGGATATCTTGCGTCGGGGCGATGTTGTCCCCCTTACCACTGAGCAACGACAGATAGAGCAGACGACTAAGTTTAAGGCACTCATGGACTGGGGGGTTGCCAATAGCCTCATCACGTTAAGCCCTTCAGATGATTACAGCGCGGGTCAAAGGACGTTGGTGCTGGAGGCGTTTCAGAAACAAATGAAGGAGCTCCTTCAGGCGCTGGAGGCCAAACAATCCCCCCTGCCTATGCGCAAGGACGTCGGAGCAGAGCAGCTCTTTGAGGCGCTTGGTTTTAGCGAGAATCGGCCCTATTTTGAGGCACTTATGGGCAAGCTTGGAATTCCCGGGGCAAGCACGGAGCAATATCGCAGGGAGCATGGAGATAAGGCTGATTTTTATGATTTCATCAATACCAAATTCATAGAACTCGCCATCCCCCATAAAGATTTTCCGGGGCCGTACTCGCTATTGGATTTACATATTTCAAAGCGAATATTCAACGCACCCTCTGTGAGGCGCGGGAGGGTGGTGCAACAGACCTATAAGAACGAATGGTTCTCAAGTGTGCGCGCCCTGAAGTTCACGGAAATCTTCTCCAAGTCTGCTGGTTTTGCTGACGTCTCGACAGAATATTCAAATAAAATAGAGTCGCACATCGAGAACTTAAAGGCCGGCACTAGAACAACCGTAAAATACCTTATTTCCCGCCTTCCGGCAGATGACTTAAAGTTTATTGATCGAGGAGAAATTGACTTTTACCGTGAGGAACTCATCTACGACCCGAACCCGGGCGGCAGGTATTTGTCTCGACGCCAGCCAGTCAACAACAAACCGTTGGTCGCACGCTGCAAAATCGGATCAGAGGTGAGGTTCTATGAAATAAATCCGCAGAAAGGCTATATAGAGAGGCGAAACGATCTGGAAAATAATTTTTTAGTGGGGCATTCCCAAAGAAAAGATGTTGTTTTAGGCGACGACGCAGACCCTATTGAGGTGGCCCACTATTGCAGGCTGTCAAGCAATCTTAGATATACGACAAAAGTAGCTAACTTCCCCCCTTCTCGCGGTCAAAACGCTCATGACACCTATAATTGCGCACGCACTCGCGCCATCGCCAAGGTTGTAACGGATAACGTGTATTCCGGTGTTTCAGAGAAACTCAGGGCTTACTCAAAAGGTGCTACGACATTCGAGAGCGAAGTTCCAGAATATGTCCTATACCGCGAGTTCCTGCTGAATTTAATCCCTTTGCGCTCAGCAATTGTGAGTTTTTCAAAAGGCGACTTTGCATCCGGTATAGGTGACCTAACCCTGGATATTCTAGGGTTCGTAACCGCGGGCGCCTCCGTTGCAGCAAAAGTTGCAAAGAATGGAGCAATCGCTGCCAGGGCCCTGTCCCTGGTTAAAATTGTAGGGCGGGCAGCCGTGAGCATGCTCAACCCTTTGGATGGCATTGGCGACCTGGTCAAAGGCGGGGCGAAGCTGGCGGGTACAGGCATCAACAAAGTGACCAAAGGCGTAAGACGGCTCAGGGGGGCCGCAGCCAGTTATGACCTTACATCAGCCAGCGCGCGTTTTGGTGAGGCCTCGTCAGGCACCTTCAAGTCAAATGGGAAAATCTTGGAATCGGCCGCCGTTACGCAAAACGGAAAATGGTATCGCTATGACTCCATTGCACGGCAACCCTATGGAGCGCCTCTGAATGATTTTCTCCCTGCCGTCAGCGCCAATCCCCGTGGGTTGGGGAAATGGAAGACCCTGTCTGCTCCGCAGTCAGCGGAATCCATAGCCAACAAGAGAAAATGGCAGCAGTTGCTTGAGGATACAAAAAGTGGGCCGGACAAGGCGGCTTTTGAAAACGGGTACAACACCGGCAGCCCTTCCGATATTGCGGGCTATTCGTCGAAAATGATGTCCGATCAGGTCATATCGCTGGCTATCAACAAAACCACGCTGACGCCACAAGAGCTGGGCACACTTGCTCGACAGAGCGAACGGCTGGCTGTCCAACATGGCTTGAACAGCGCCAGCCGGTTTTCCGAAAACGTCAGTTCCGTCGGCGCGACGCTGATTCCCTGTCCGCAGGTGGTGTACCTCAGCCAGGTCAGTCCCCTTAGCCAAGGCCAGTGCGCAGCGCTTTCACATGCCATGGCTGAAGCCATCAAGGATGGCAAGGAAATGAAGCTGATCGGAAACCTGTTCGAGGCAGCTGCCAATCCGGCGACGCCGGCATCACGCAAATTTGTGGATGCATTGAACGATACCCAAAAGCAAGTCACGAGTCAGACCTTGTTTCACGGAACGGCAAATCCTCGAATAATCTCTTATTTGGATATTGTTCCAGAGTTGACCGACGCGACCAAAACCAAATTCCTGATGCTAAGCACACCCGATCACGCAATTACGGCCGGCGTACGGGTCACTGGCGCCAAGAAAGAATTTTTTCTGTTTGATGCCAACTACGGTCTGGTGCCCTTCCCAGATGCCGATACGATGAAGCGTGGTTTGACCAAAATATTCACCGATAAAAAACTGCCGGTTCAATACGCCACCCATAGCACCAACCCGAACAAACTCGAATTCAAGGTGTCGGTGCAAGACCCTTCATGGGCTACCAAAGCAAGCGTCAACAAGCAGTCGGTGACCGACTTGTACGCAGACTCTCTATTTCCCACACCCAAGCCGCGCCCTAACGTTCAGCCTGCGGCCCCCGTCGCGGCACCGACAGCCAGCAAACCCGAATCCATGTTCGTCCCCGAGTTCGATTCGGCAACGGTTCGAGACACCAGCACGGTGCTCAACACCCGCGGTATCAGTGACTGTTCGGCGATCGTGATCCTTTCGGATCTCAAGGAAGGCATCTACCAGAAACGGACCCTGATGCACCTGCGCGGCAGCGCGCTGAACGATCTGCAAGCCAACGCATTGAAAGACGCACAAACTGCGTTTGGAGACGGCGGCGCCAAACTCATCCTCGTTGGCGGCGACAACACCAGGAGCGCCTATGGACTCTCATCGGTACTCCGTCAGGAGCACAAGGGCCAAACGTTGCTGCGGGACCTTGCGACCCGGCATCCGGACTCGATCTCCATCACTACTGCCAGTGGCATTGATGTGCACCCTGACGGGACATTCAAGCTGATTGAGGGCAACCATCCGGTGAAGCAATTTACTGCAGGCGAGAAGCGTGAGGTATTTAATTTGATCGACTGAAGGTGGTCTTGCCGGCCAGAGATATCTCTGCGCCGGCCCTTTCGTTTCAAGCCAGCAGGCGTTGGATATGTTCCTGCAGCGTATCCAGATCAAACGGCTTGGCCAGGATCGGTGCATTGCGCGTGATCGGACTGTTGCAATCGAGGATTTCCTGAGGGTAACCGCTGATAAAGATGACCTTCAATTCCGGCCGCAACTGGATCGCAGGTTCCGCAATCTGCACACCGGATATTCCACCCGGCAGCCGATAGTCGGTGACCATCAGGTCCAGGTGCGGTTTGGTCGCCAGAATCTCAAACGCTTCCTTGCCGTTGATCGCCTTCAACACCCGATAACCGAGGCCTGCCAGGTATTCGCCCAGCACAAACATAATGGATTCGTCGTCTTCGACAATCAGTACGACATCTTGTGCATCTTCACTCATGGGAAGCCTTTGTCCGGTCAGTTGCTGCATGTACGACCATAGGGTCACGCAGAAGGTTGCGTCGAAGTGACGATTGATTTCACGCCGACGTATCGAGGGGCAGGCACACCCGAAACAGCGCGCCCTCGCCTATCTGGCTTTCGACCTCGATGGTGCCACCATGGGCGGCAACGATCTGCTCGGAAATAAACAGTCCAAGGCCAAGACCCGCTGCTACCTGGCTGGCGGACACGCGCTCGAACTGCTGGAAGATACGCTTCTGGTTCTCTTCGCTGATGCCGATACCGTGATCACGCACCTCGACCCGTGCTTCGCCGTGCTCACTGTAGACCCGCACTTCAACCGGGCTCTTGGCCCCGTAGCGCAGGGCGTTGGTCAGCAGGTTGGTGACCACCTGTTCGATGCGGAACTCGTCCCAGCTGCCTTCGACGGGCTCGTCTGCAACCAATTGCATCGACGAATCGGCGGCCGCCACTTGCGGCGCAAAGTTTTCCACCAGGTTGCTGACCAGTTGTGCGAGGTCAAACCGCGCCGGGCGTATCGATAACTTGCCGGTACGGATACGCGACACGTCGAGCATGTCTTCGATCAAGCGAATCAGGCTTTTGATCTGTCGCTCATCGCGGTCGACCATCGCGTGCATCTTGTCCAGGGTGAAGGCGGCGGCGTTGTCCCGGGCCAGGTGCATCTTGCGCAGTTGGGTTTCCAGGATCAGCCCGTTGAGGGGCGTACGCACTTCGTGAGCGACGATTGACATGAAGTCGTCACGCATGCGCACGGCCTGCTCCAGCTCGGCTTGGGTGGCCTGCAGGCGGTTCAGCAGCAACTCCTGCTCGCGGCGGCTGCGCTCCAGGGCTTCGACCTGTTGCTTCATGGCCTTGCTCTGGCGATAGAGGTCGACAAACACATTGACCTTGCTCTTCACCGCGTGGATATCCAACGGTTTGTGCAGGAAATCCACGGCGCCGCTTTCGTAGCCCTTGAAGGCGTAGTTGAGTTCGCGGCCAGCAGCGCTGACGAACACAATCGGGATGTTCTTGGTTTTTTCGGTGCCGCGCATAAGCTCGGCCAGTTCGAAACCGTTCATGCCGGGCATCTGCACGTCGAGAATCGCCATGGCGAATTCGTGCTCCAGCAACAGGGACAAGGCTTCATCGGCGCTCAATGCCTTGAAGACCTGGCGATCCTCACGCTTGATCAGCGCTTCGAGGGCCAGCAGGTTCTCCGGCAGATCGTCAACGATCAGCAGTTTGGCCTGGACAGTACTTAACATGGGGAAGATTCCAGCGAAGCCAGTAACGAGCCGATTTGGCTCAGCGTAAGAATATGGTCGGGGGTATGCAGGGCCAGCGCCGCACGGGGCATTACGGAGATGCGCGCCTCGGCCGGGTCTTGCACGACGGTGATGCCACCGGAGCGCTTGACGTGGGCCAGACCACGCGCGCCGTCCTGGTTGGCGCCGGTCAGCAGAATCGCCAGCAGATTTTTGCCGTAGGCATCGGCGGCCGACGCGAACAGGTAATCGATGGCGGGTCGGGAATGATGCACGCGGTCCTCCTGGCTCAGGGACAGGCTGTAATCAAGCTCCACCGAGAGGTGATAACCAGGGCCAGCGAAATAGAGAGCGCCTGCCTTGATCTGCTCTTTGTCACGCGCCTCATGCACCGGGATACGCAGGCGTCGGGCAAACACTTCGGCCAACTGGCTGCGACGCTCATCCGGCAGGTGCAGCACCGCAATGATGGGCAAGCCAAAGCCCTCAGGCAGCTCGCCAAAAATACTCAGCAATGCCTCCACACCGCCGGCAGACGCGCCGACGACAATGGCTTCAATCCCGCGAATCGGGCTGGCTGGCGCTTCGTTCATGATTTGCGGTAGATCCGTTCCTGCTTGACCAAGGGTTCGAATTGCTTGCTGTAGGCCGAAAAATCCAGGGTTTCCTTGCTGCCCAGCACCAGAAAGCCGCGATGGCACAGCGACTCGTGAAACAATCCAAACGCCCTGTCCTGCAGCTTTTTATTGAAATAAATCAGTACGTTACGGCACGAAATTAATTGAGTTTCTGAGAATACACTATCGGTCGCCAAGCTGTGATCGGCAAAGGTCACGTTCTCGCGTAGCGTCTTGTCGAAGATGGCGTAATCGTAAGCCGCCGTGTAGTAGTCGGCAAATGAACGTTGCCCACCGGCCTGCTGATAATTGGCGGTGTAGGCGCGCACGTTCTCCAGGGAGAAGATGCCTTGCTTGGCTTTATCGAGCGAGGCCGGGTTGATGTCTGTGGCGTAGATGATCGTGCGTTCCAGCAGGCCCTCTTCGCGCAGCAGGATCGCCATGGAGTAGACCTCCTCCCCCGTGCTGCAACCGGCGATCCAGATCTTGATCGACGGATACGTCTTGAGCAGCGGCACCACTTCCTGGCGGATGGCCAGAAAGTGCGACGGGTCGCGAAACATCTCGCTCACCGGAATCGTCAGGAACTGCAGCAGTTGCATGAACGCCGCCGGATCGTGCAGCACACGCTCCTGCAAGGCCGAGATGGTTGCGCAGTCGAACTGGCGCAGCGCGTGCGCCACGCGGCGTTTGACCGACGCACCGGAGTAGTCGCGAAAGTCATAGCTGTACTTGAGGTAGATCGCCTCAATCAGCAGGCGCAGCTCGATGTCGCTGCTCTTGTCCAAAAAAACGTGCTCCACTTAAATGCGTTCCATCTTCGGTAGCCATACGCGAATCAGTGAGAACAGACGGTCCAGATCGATCGGCTTGGCCAGGTAATCGTTGGAGCCCGCCGCGAGGCAACGCTCCTGATCGTCCTTCATGGCCTTGGCCGTCACCGCGATGATCGGCAGCTTCTTCCAGCGCGGGTCCTGGCGGATCAAGGCGGTGGCCTCGTATCCGTCCATCTCCGGCATCATCACGTCCATCAGCACCAGGTCGATATCGTCGACTTCATTGAGTTTGTCGATGGCTTCGCGGCCGTTACGCCCGATCACCACCACAGCGCCTTTGTGCTCAAGCGCACTGGTGAGGGCGAAAATGTTGCGCACATCGTCGTCCACCAACAGGATTTTGCGCCCCTCGAACACCTTGTCGCGGCTGCGGGCGGTCTTGAGCATCTTCTGACGGTCATGGGACAGCTGGGATTCGACTTTGTGCAGAAAGAGTGTGACTTCGTCCAGCAGGCGCTCCGGCGAGCGTGCGCCCTTGATGATGATCGAGCGCGAGTACTTGCGCAGCTCGGCCTCTTCATCGCGGGTGAGGTTACGCCCGGTGTAGACGATTACCGGCGGGAACGAGCAGATGTCCTCGGTGGCCATGCGCTTGAGCAGCTCATTGCCGAGCATGTCCGGCAGCTTGAGGTCGATGATCATGCAGTCGTAGACGTTGGTGCGCAGCAGGTCCAACGCGGCCTGGGCAAAGCCGACATCGGTGATCTCGATGTCATCGTCGCCGATCAGGCGGGCAATGCTGTCGCGTTGCAGGTCGTCGTCCTCTACCAGGAGGACGCGCTTGACCTTCTGGGTCAGCTTGGCTTCCAGACGTGCAAACACGTCCTTGAGCTCTTCGCGGGTGGTGGGTTTTACCGCATAGCCGATGGCGCCCATATGCATGGCGGCTTCGACGCGGTCTTCCACGGAGATCACATGCACCGGGATATGACGGGTACTGGCGTGCTCCTTGAGGCGTTGCAGCACGGTCAGCCCGGAATGGTCCGGCAGGCGCATGTCCAGCAGTATCGCGTCGGGAATGTACTCCTCGGCCAGGCTGTAGCCTTCATCTGCCCCGTGGGCAACCAGGCAGTGGTAGCCCAGTTCGTGGGCCAGGTCGAACAGGATCCGGGCGAAGTTGGGCTCGTCTTCCACCACCAGGATGCAGCGGGTGGTGAACGGTGCCTTGTCGCGGTCATCGGCAAAGCGCGGGATCAAGTCAGCCTCGGCGACCGGTAGCGGCGACACCTTGATCGGTGTCGGGGCAGGCACTACCACGGCGTGGCGCGGTTGCTCGATCGGCGGCGCGTCGTCGGCACGCTCCAGGTACTGCTCGGGCAATATCAGGGTGAACACGCTGCCCTTGCCCGGTTCGCTGGTCACGCTGATGTAGCCACCTAGCAAGGTTGCCAGGTCGCGGGAAATCGACAGGCCCAGGCCGGTGCCGCCGTAACGGCGGTTGGTGGTGCCGTCGGCCTGGCGGAAGGCTTCGAAGATGCTTTCCTGCTGGTCCGGCGCAATACCGATCCCGGAATCGCGCACGGTAAAGGCAATGCCCTCCTCCGATGCGCGGGACACCGACAGGCTGACCTGACCCTGCTCGGTGAACTTGACCGCGTTGGACAGCAGGTTCTTGAGGATCTGCTCCAGGCGCTGGCGGTCGGTAAACAGCATCGCCGGCGCGTCGGCCTGGACCTCCACCTGGAAGCCCAGTTTGCGGTCCGCAGCCAGGGGTTCGAACATCCCGCGCAGACCGTCGACCAGACGCGCCACGCTGGAGTTTTCCGGGCGCACTTCCAGCTTGCCGGCTTCGACCTTGGAAATATCCAGGATGTCGTTGATCAGGTTGAGCAGGTCATTGCCGGCCGAATAGATCGACTCGGCAAACTTGACCTGTTCGGCACTGAGGTTGTCCTGGGGGTTTTCCGCCAGCAACTTGGCCAGGATCAACGAGCTGTTGAGCGGCGTGCGCAGCTCGTGGGACATGTTGGCGAGGAATTCGGATTTGTACTTGCTGGAACGCTGCAACTCTTCGGCGCGATCTTCCAGTTCCACCTGGGCCTGATTGAGTTCGATGTTCTTGCGGTCCATCGCGTCGCGCTGGTCGGCCAGGGTCTGGGTCTGCTCGGCCAATTGTTCGTTGGTCTGTTCCAGCTCTGCCTGCTGGGTCTCCAGGTGGGCCTGGGATTCCTTGAGGATGCGTGACTGCTCCTCCAGCTCTTCGTTGGCGGTCTTGAGTTCTTCCTGCTGCACTTGCAGCTCTTCGTTGAGCTGCTGGGTCTCGGCCAGTACTTCTTGCAGGCGCTGGCGATAACGCGCGGCCTCGATGGAGGTGCCGATGTTGCCGGCGATCAGCTCCAGCAATTCAATGTCGCGGTCATCCAGCGGGCGCAGGAAGCCGAGTTCGATCACGCCGTTGACGCGGTCGTCATCGCTGGTCGGCATCACCAGCACGCTGCGTGTAGGGCCTTCGCCGAGGCCGGAGCTGACTTTGAAGTAATCCACCGGCACATCATCCAGGCGGATCAGACGCTCCAGTTGCGCGGCCTGCCCAACGATACCTTCGTCGCTGTAGATTGATTGCTCCAGTTGCTCCTGCTCGCGGGAGAAGCCATAAGTGGCCACCCGTTTCAGGCCGCCGTGTTCCTCGCGCACATACAGCGCCGCAACGGCCGAGCCCATGTATTGGGCAAAAAACTGCAGGATATTGCGCCCGAGCATGTTCAGGGTCAGTTGGCCCAGCACTTGTTCGGCCAGTTCAGTCTGCCCGTTGCGCAGCCAGGCCTGCTGTTCGAGGCGGCGTGCAATCTTCTGTTGTGACGCGAGGGTTGTGGCGTAGCTCTCTGACAGAGAAAGCAGATTTTTCCTGCCGATATACGCCAGAAAACCACTCAAGCCGAGTACGAACGTCAGGTACAGGGTGACACTGATTATCGTGGTACGTGTGACGTCCTCATTGCGGGAAAGACGGAACTGTTGCTCCATCGCCACCGCGTCTTCGTATTCCTTGCGGATCTCATCGGTCAGGCGCTTGCCTCGGCCAGCCTTCACAGCGCTGCGGTAATCGCCGCTCTGGCGCTGCATATCAATCATCGACTGGGCGTACTTGTTCCACTCACCCTGCATGGCCTCCAAGCGCTTGAGGCGGTCGACCTGCTGCGGGTTATCCGCCACCAACTCCTGCAAGTTACGCAGGTCGGCAATGATGCGCGGCTTGGCCACTTCGTACGGGTCGAGGAAATGCTCGTCACCGGTGATCAGGAACCCGCGCATGCCGGTTTCCAGGTCAACGGTGAGCTTGGAAGACTCGTTAAGGTTATTGATCACCCGATCGGTGTGCTCCACCCACTTGATCACCGTCAGCAAATAAGTGATCAGGCACACAAAAAACACGGCGCTGAGCACACCCACACCCAGCGGTAATGCCACGTTTCGGCTCAGGAGGGTACGAAAGCTCTTTTCATCGACTGACGACGCGGGAGTCATGGGCATGCCTTGGCCAAGTACGGAAAAACCGGGAGTTTGCCCCAAAATCGCGTCAGACGGCTACGTTTCTGATCAGTCTTCCCTGTCTCAGCCCACAGAACTATGCCCTGAATAAGATTCTCGACATATTCGGATCAGGTTCACCCGGAACGTTTCGGTTTGGCCCCGGCACTCAATTCACGAATGCCTTGGGTTCAAGGAGGTACCTCAAGGACAGCAGTCGCCCTTAATTATCAAAGGTAATCTCTATGCTTGGCGCACTGAACCCAGATCCCACGCAAACCATCCGTCATGCCAATCCTGCAAAGCCCGTCCAGGTAGAAAGTGTCGGCACTGCCAAGCCGGCAGACAGTCAGCGCAGCGCCGCGGCGCCGCTGGGTGGTACGGATAACGGCACACCCTACGCACCAGAAGCCCGGATGCAGGGGAATGCTAAAAACTGGAAAAATCTGGCACAGCAGCTCATGAATGCCGCTCAAAACCTGAGCGAAAACGCGACACCCCAAGCGGTGCTGGCACACTTGAAAAACGCCCATACCGCCATTGATCCACGCGCCGCCGGCATGCCGGATAGCGTGTCCGTCAGCCTGGAAGACTTTATCAACCATCATGGTTTGCCAATCCCTCAAACCCGATCCGATGTGATTCACCTGATGGACGCGGCACAAGCGCGAGCACTGGAGTCGCCGATGGGCGCATTGGGAGGCGCGTTAGACTGGCCTCTGCCCCTGTCCCGAGAACAACAAATCAAAATCAGGAGTATCGTCGAAGCCAGCATTTTGCGCAGTCATCGGCTAGCAGACCCAGACTCGGTACGGCTGGAGCTGTCCAAAGGGACGCTGGGGGTGCTGATCAAAGCCAGCAGCCTGTCGGATACACAACTGCAAGAACCAGCCAAGGCGCTCGACATCCTGCTCAGTTCGCCCAAAGCCCAGGCATTGGGGCTGTATCTGCAAAGCTTACTCGGTGGTATCGACACGCATACCAGCCGCAGCGACTACCTGTTGGCGGCTCTTCAAATCAGCCTGGATCGCGAAACCGTCCAGCAACCTGTCAGGAATACACTCGCCAAATTTGATTTGGCACAGGAAAAGCATTGGGGCATGCCGCCGTCGGATGTGGTCAGCAGCCTGAGTCGTCATCTGGTCAGTCGTGGCCGTGCCACAGACGTCACGGCCAAACTGGCAACGCACATACTGCTGACGCGGACGGCGCCTCAATTTCTGGTCAAGGAGATCCCCGCCAGCGTGGTAGTAGGCAGTCAAGCCTGGGCCGTTTTTTGCATTGCAGCGGCTAAAGTCGAGGCCCATGCGCCCGGCACGGTTGCTCAGATGAGTTACGGTCAGGTCATGAGTGCTGCACAGGCGTTGAATGGCGCCCCGGAAAACGCCACAAAGGCAATAATGTTGGACTGGGGCGTGGCCAACGGCATTGTGGTGAAGAAAGATGATGCGCTCTATGGCCCGGAGGAAGTGGATCGCATCCGCATCGCGTTCAACCAGCAAATGAACGCGAAAATCGCCGCGTCTCAGAGTCTTGATGCCCAGATTCCAAGTAAAAAAGCCATTGCCCTGGAAAAGCTCAAGGAACATTTTGGCAGTGATGTGCCGTTTGAAGTGAAATGCCTTTCAACCGTCACCCAGAATGAGGCGCTTCAATTGGATGGGAAGCACTCGATGCTGGATATGGCCATGATGGGGATGAGCGTCAATTGGAAGAGCGACGATGATCGAATTCCCATCGATGCGATTAACCAACAGCCAAGGCTCAATGTAAACGGCGTGTTTTTAAAACAGTACGAACAGGCAGTCGAATCGCTGAAAAAAGGGATCGATACCCACGTTAAACATCTGGTTTGCGAACTCCCGCTGGAGGATCGAAAAAATCTCGAATTCGGCAAAATCGATTTCTATCAGTTCAAGCAATACAAAATTGGCATGGGGTTTATAAACCCTCCTACGTTCCAGTCCAACTTGAACGAACTCCTGGTCAGAACTGAACGGGAGGTGGACGGAAAGCCTGAGGTTTGCGTGTATAAGATCGACATCAGAAATAAGCGCATCGTCAAGCAACCCAGTGAGTCACTTATCACGCGAGGGGGGTGGGTTAACGCCAATATCGAGACAAAGATTGAACCGTTCACGCCTAAAAACCATGATGCCGAAGGCATGGAAAAGAAACCTGCAGGCAGCTCGCTTGTCCCCTCAAGCTTTACCTCGTCCCGCACACAGTTCCTCGCCGATGCTTTCTCCGAGCATCTGGATATCGACAGTCAAGCTAAATGGAGGCAGGCCAGCGGAACCACTACCTTAGATGAACAAAAAGAGCGCAAAGAGCAGGTCAGGCAGTTTTTTCTCAATCTGATCCCCTTGAGATCGGCCATAGTCAATTTTCGCGACGGTGACTATGAGGCAGGGCTTATGGACCTCGGGCTCGATGCCCTCGGCCTTCTGACGGCTGGAGCCGCCACCGGCGCAAAGGTCGCCAAGGTTGCTTCAACCAGCGCTTCTGCCGCCGTCAAAGCACTCAAGACAGCAAAAATCATCGGTGGCGGAGTCATCAGCGCGCTCAACCCTTTGAGCGGCGCCAAGGGCCTAGCGACAGGCTCGGTCAAACTGGCCACACAAGGCGCCAGACTGGTCGGCAACTCGGGTCAATGGCTGATCAACAAGGTACGCGGCGCATCGGGAAGCTATGACCTGTTAAAAGCCGCCAGCAAGGAATACGGTCCAACGTTGGTAGGTTCGTTTAAAGTCGCAGGGAACAGTACCGAAGGCGTTGCCGTCTTGAAAAACGATAACTGGTACAGCTTCGATCCCATCCGAAACACCCCCTACGGCTCGCCCCTTGAAGATTTCACGCCCCTGCGTGGCGGCCTGTTCGACAATGTCGTGGACGCCAACCTTGAGAGCGTACACACGAATATCGTTAAGGCACGAACCCCCAACAAGCTTGTGGAATTCAATCAGGGTTACCAAACGGGATCACTTGATGAGTTGTCGGATTACGCTGGCGAAAACGAATTTGAGAAATTGGTCGCACTGGCGGCGAAACCTGAGCGGACCCCGAAAGAAATGGGGGTGCTGAGCAGAGTGATCAAAGAGAAAAGAATCGAGCACGGCACCTACTTCACATCCCTTCTGGCGAACGACGTCGCTGGGCCTGGCGTCTCCATAGACCGTTTTTCCCAATCTTCTTACCTCGCCCGTGTTGATTTGACGTCAAAGGGCGACTGTGCGGGGATGGTGAATGCGATGGCGCTCGCCCTTCACAGGGGAGACGAGACAGTATTCCTCGAAAACATGCGCAGGGCCTCCACTACGCCATTGCCCACCGCGCAGCACAATACATTCAATCAGCATTTAAAGACCCTGCAGGCGTCGGTAAACCAGAAGGACACGTTCCATATCGGCACCGCCCCCTCGCTAATGAGCCCCCCCCGTATTATCGACGAATTGAGCCGAGCCAATAGCTCAAAATATTTGAGAATCAGCACGCGCGATCACGCCCTGCTGGCAGGGGTCAGAATCAACGCGGGTAAAAAAGAGTGGTTTTTCTTCGAGCCCAATGGCGGGCTGGTCAAGTTTGACAACCTGCAGTCCATGCAGGCGGGCCTGGAGAAGGTGCTGAACAGCGGGTCAGTCGCCCAAACGTTAAACCCGAGAATTACCCAGCAAGGCCTGCGTGAGTTTCACGTGAGTCCGTTCCACCCCAATGACATCGTCACGGACAGAGTTGACAGTTTTGCTGTTTCAGTATTGGTATCCGAGCCGTTGCCCGCCTGACGGCAGGCCAAGGGCGTTTGGAGGCACCGCCCTTGGCCTATTTTCCAAGTTATGCGTAACGGGACATTTTTCTCCATTCCCGTCACAATGCCTCGGCCAACGGAACTTGCCGAGATTGACGCGACTCATTAGAGAATGGTCTTTCAACCGCCAAAGACCTGCCTGTCCATTTCTCGGGAATTTTGATTATGTCCGCTACAGCCTCCACAATCCTTGTCGTCGAAGACGATGCCATCGTGCGCATGCTGATCGTCGATGTACTTGAGGAGCTGGAGTTCACGGTGCTTGAAGCGGCCGATGCCGAAGAGGCGCTCAACACGGTTCAAGACGGCGACAAGGTGATTGACCTGATGATGACCGACGTTGGCCTGCCGGACATGGACGGCAAGCAACTGGCAACGAAAGTCCGTGAGCTGCGACCCTCGCTGCCGATCCTGTTTGCCAGCGGCTACGCAGAAAACATTGACGTGCCCGCAGGTATGCAAGTGATTGCCAAACCGTTCTCGATCGACCAACTGCGCGACAAAGTCAAATCAATGCTGCCCGACGCCTGATTCCGTCGCCAGCGGTATAACGTGACCTGCGTCATTTTTGCAGGGATTAACGTGACGTTCAGGAAATAAAACCGGAAACTCGCAGCCTTCACTCCCCGTCACTCAAAGCCCCCTGTAAGGACGCAACAACATGATTGGAAAACCGACGCGCCTGCTGTTGGCGAGCCTCTCGATACTCATGAGTACCGGCGCCTGGGCCGATTTCACCGCGACCCCGAGCGAAGCGCGGGCCATCGCCAAGGAAGCCTACCTGTATGGCTACCCGGTGGTGCAGATGTACAAGACGCTCTACACCCAGGCCGTTGATAAAGGCGGCGCCAACTTCAAGGCACCGTTCAACCGGATCGGCAACACCGCCCAGGTGTTTACGCCCAAGGACACGGCGATCTTGACCCCGAACGCCGACACGCCCTATTCCTTTGTATGGATGGACCTGCGCAGCGAGCCGTTGGTGCTCACGTTGCCGAAGATCGAAGATAACCGTTACTACTCGGTGCAGTTGATCGACCTCTATACGCAGAACATCGCCTACCTGGGCACCCGCAGCACCGGCAACAATGGCGGCCACTACATGATTGCCGGCCCGGACTGGAAAGGTCAGCAACCGGTCGACGTGGACCGCGTGGTGTACAGCGAAAGCAACATCGCCTATGCCCTGTATCGCACGCAGTTGTTCGATGAAAAAGACCTGAACAAGGTCAAGCAGATCCAGAACGGCTACAAAGTGCAGACGCTGAGCAGCTACGTGAAACAAGCCGCGCCGGCCAAGGCGCCGAAGGTCGAGTGGCCCAAGCCCACCGCGACCATGGCCGAAGGCCCGCAACTGTTTCGCTACCTGAACTTCATGTTGGCCTTCGCCGCACCCCAGGACAGTGAAAAAGACCTGCTGGCGCGCTTTGCCACAATCGGCATCGCCCCCGGTGCGCCCTTCAAGTTCAACCAGTTGACGACCGAGCAGCGCAAGGCCCTGGAAGATGGCATCAGCGATGCCCGCGCCGAGTTTGCAACGTTCAAGAAGGACAAGCTCGACACCCACCAAGTGCCCAGCGGTGAGCTGTTCGGCAGCCGCGACCACCTGCAAAACAACTACCTGTACCGCTACGCCGGTGCGGACATGGGCATCTTCGGCAACTCCAGCGACGAGGCCGCGTACCTCAGTTATTTCGTCGACAGCGAGGGCAAGCCGGCCAACGGTGCGCGTCACAGTTACACCGTGCATTTTGCCAAGGACCAGTTGCCTCCGGCCGATGCGTTCTGGTCCCTGACCCTGTACGACGCCAAGACCAAGCTGCTGGTGCCCAATCACAAGAAACGCTACCTGATCAACTCGCGCATGCTGGGTGACCTCAAGCGCGACGCCGACGGCGGCGTGACCCTGGCGTTGCAGCACCATGAGCCACCGAAAGCCGAACAGAGCAACTGGTTGCCGGCGCCGCCCGGCCCGTTTTTCGCTGTCCTGCGGATTTACCTGCCCAAGCCTGAGGTGGGTAGCGGTCAATGGAAGCTGCCGCCACTGACACCGCTCAAGTAACACCACGCGCCCGGTCGCAACAGGGTCAGACCGGGCGCGATTGTTTAGGGAGTTGCACCGCACATGACTTGCTGGAATGTCCTCGGCCTGACGCCAGGTGCCGATAGCCGCACGATCAAGCGTCAATACGCCACCTTGTTGAAAAAGACCCGCCCGGACGATGACCCTGAGGGCTATCAGCGTCTGCGTGAAGCCTACGAGGCGGCACTGGCGTGGAACCCAGGCGAGCAGGTCGCGGATGACGTGCTTATCGAGACCTCCGACCTCAGCCTCGCCCAGCATTACCAAGCGGCCATGGCCGATGGCACCGCGCTGTTGCTCGAAGTCCACCTGTTGCAGCGCTGTATCGACGGCGACCTCAATGCCGAAGACACGCGATGGGCCTTCGAGACCTTCAACTGGCTGAGCGCCTGGCAGCGGTTGGAATTGCCCAGCGAATTGATCAGCACCCTGGAGTTCCAGCACCGGACCCGGTTGCAGCAACCCTTGCACCAAGCCCTCGGCCAGCAAGACGACGCTGCGTTCCTGGCCGCCTACGCCGCTACACCCGGCGCGCATGCCTGGGTCAACAATCATCCCCACGCCGAGTGGTTCAACGAATGGTTGGCCAGGCTGCTTGCCAACCATCCTTACTGGTCGAGCACGGTGTTCGACGCAGTGTGCGCCGGACAAAACTGGCACGGCGGCGCAGACCATGGCTGCCCGGCCGGCGACTGGGCGCTGTTGTTGAAGCGCCAGCAAGGGCCAGCCTTTATGGCGCGCCAACGTGCGTTGGCCGCAGAACCGCCCCACAGCCCGCAACAGCGCGCCGCACGTTTACTGCTGGCACCGATGAGCCTGGGCCAGCGCCGTGCCTTCGCCCAACGCTTCGACGAAGACGACTGGAAGGCCTGCAAGACCCTGAGCGCCGATATTTATGCCGATCACGTCAGCGTTGCCGAAGGCATGCCCGGTGGCACGGTGTATTTCTGGCAGGGCTGGGAGTCGGCGATGGACACCTGGCCGTGGCTCGTGGCGCTGGTGCTCAGTTGCCTGGTGGGCGTGCTGGTAAAGGCCGACGCCCTGGCCGGCAACGTGGTACCGACCGTGGGCCAGGGGATCCTATGGTCGATCGGTGCCGTGGCCGGTGCGGGCATCGCCTGGCAGGCCTGGCGTCCGTTGGCTCATCAATACCGCGTGCTGGATGAACAACTGAGCCAACGCTTGCCCCGCTGGCTCAGCCCGACCCACTTGCCGCTGTTGCCGATACGCGACCTGGTCCCCGGCCTCGTTCTGGCGGCGGCGTTGGGTTATGTGTTCAGCCCGTTCGCCAGCTTGACCCTGGTGGTCGCGCTGGCGCTGGTGGGGCTGATCAAGCGGCCTTTCATGAATCACCACACACCGTGGACCGCCCGCCATCCGCGCTGGGCCGTCCTCGGCACGGCGCTTTGCCTCGTCACTGCGGTCGCGCTCTACGCTGGCTTGAAGGTGCTCGACAACCAGCATCGGGTCACCCGCAACCAAGGCCTGCAACAGTGGACCGAACGCCTGTGCAGCCGCATGCCGCGCAGCGTGGTTGAGTGCCAGGCGCCCGCCACACAGGCGCAGTGGTACGGTCAGGAGGCCAAGCCATGAATCCAAAATGGTTGTTACCCATCAGTCTGGCATTGGGCCTGGGCCTGCTCGGCGTGGCCGGTGCCAGCAGGCCTTTGCAAAAGGTGCAACTGTGGCTGGACCAGCGCGACAGTCCCCACACCGCCAGGGCGAGTGCCCTGGCGCCGATCATTGATTGCGTGAACCGCGTCGACCGGGATACGCGCCTAACTTATTACCCCGAGCCCGACAAGCCGACCCTCGACAACTATGGCGACCGCAACGAGCCTGCGCCGTACCTTATCCAGCGGTCGGTGTGTTCGCAGCAGTACACGGTGAAACTGGAACGCCAGGCACCCGCCAGCGATTTGCTCGCGGCCGCCGGCGCCTACGCGCAATCGCTGTACGACCTCACGGCCCTGGCGGATGGGAGCGCTCGCGTGCAGGCGCGCAGTCTGGCGCCTACGGCCCAGGAAATCGTCGCAGAGGCCAAACACAAGCAATTGATGCTGGCCTACGACCAGGTCGTCGAAACCTATCTGACGGCGTCCACTTCTCTGCGCCAGCAGCTGGAGGATGAAGATCTACGCGTGCGTCCCGCGCAACTGGCGCTGCTGGAGGCGCGCTTTGGCCGGGACATGCAGTGGCATCTGCTCAACTACATGATCACGGCGCGCCAGGCGGTCAACCAGATCGAGCAAGGCGTGCGCGACGCCAACCTGACCCCGCAGCAGGTGGCCGACTTGACCGAAGCGCTGCGCCAGACTGCCGAAGACAGCCGAATCTTTCTGAACGCCATGCCCAGCAGAAGGCTCGACGATGAGGCGATTCACCTCTGGTACAACATCAAGGCGCCTGCCGATGAATACCTCAAGGCCTTGGTTACCCTGCACCAGCACTGGCAGGACCACGCCGCGCCGCAGCAGTTGAGTGACGACTATTACCTCGTCACCCGCCGCTACGACGCCCTGCTCAGCTACTACAACCGGCTGGCCAGGAATGCGTTTTAGGGTTTTCTAAGTTTCATGTAGGACTGATGCAGGTCGGACGCCCATCCGTCGATCACGCCTTTCACGTCATCGGCCTTCATCACCTGTGAATCGTTTGCCAGTGGCTTGCCGGTACCTTTGCGCACCACTTGGGCGATGACCTTGCCACTGGCGCCGTCCAGAAACTGCGCTTCGGTGCCCAAGGTGGTTTCCTGGTCACGGATGCCGGTGCCGGTACTCACCGCCGCCGCCACCAGGGCCACCGGGATGAACTCATAGGGTTTCAGGCCTTCGGTCTTGCTGCTGACAGCGGTGATTGCTGCGCGCACTACGATCACACCTGGGCCGGGCGCGTTGGCCAGGGGCAGTGACTTGGCCAACTCACGCTTGAGCGCCTGGTTGTAGTAGGCGTTGATGCCGTTGAGGGTGCTGTCGGGGATTTTCGCGGTGCCGTGGGGCTTGGGGTAAAACTGCGTGGGTTCGATGTAAGCCGCGTTGTAGCGGCTCAGGTCCAGCTTGGGATCGACCCAGCGCATCACCTCGGCGCCCGACGGTGACTGGGCCTGCTTGAGGTGGCTGTAGTCGGACAGAAAGCCCGAATACTCATCCGGTTGCGTCACCTTACTGGCGCAGCCCGTCATCCCCATCGTGGCAATGCATAGCGTGCTGATCATTAGCCTTAGCTTCATCATCGAACTCCCTGGCGGTTTTCATCGAAACAATGAGCTGTAGGTATAGCCAATCCTGGGGAATACACCTTATTTAGCCCCAGGCATTTGGCAGACCAGCGGGTGTGGCGACAAGACGACTCAGCTGCGCTCGCGAGGGATCAGGCTTTGCAACTGCGAGGCCAGGAAGTTGGCGTCGAAACCGAAGGTATCCGGGTCTTTCAGGCCATTGGTTTTCTTCCACAGCCAGTCGTTTTTATCGGCCGCCAGCACCAGCGAAACGCTGCCGTGGCGGGCAGCGGTCAAGCCCATCACTGCTACGGAAATCGAACCGCCCGCGCCCATCACATCCGGCACGAACTCCACGGTTTTGCCGGTGATCTGCACAATGAGCTTCTCGGTTTTGAAGGTGGACGTCTCCACCGGCACGTTGGGCCCACTGGCCACATAGGCTTGACGATGGACCTCCAGCAGCCCGACGGTTTTCACCGGCTCCAGCCACTGTTCGATCTGCTCGAACAACTCACCGAGTTTTTGTGCCCAGCGGGCTGATTGCACGTCGAATTGCTGCTTCTTGTGCGCTTCGCTGTCGGCGTAATGACGAAGCATCTCGCCCAGTTGCTGTACATCGTCCAATGCCAGATTCCTTGGGTGAGCCAGGTTGCGAGGGCTGATCATGGCAGATGCGGCGGTACGGCGTACGGCTTAAAACTGCACCGGTCATTTGGCTGGCAACTGCGTATGACTATTGGCTGGCCAGTGGGTAAGGTGAAGCCACATCCCTTGTCAGGAATATCACATGCGCACCATCGGCCTTATCGGCGGCATGAGCTGGGAGTCCAGCGCCGAGTATTACCGGATCATCAACCAGCGCGTACGCGACCAACTCGGGCCGCTGCGCTCGGCGCAACTGTTGATGTACAGCGTGGATTTCGGCCCTGTGCAGCAGGCCCAGCATGCAGGGCGCTGGGATGACGCCGCGTTGATCCTGGAAGAGGCTGCGCGTCGCCTGCAAGCGGGCGGCGCCGAGTGTGTGGTGCTGTGTACCAACACCATGCACAAGGTGGCATCACGTATTGAGGAGGCGGTGTCGATTCCTTTCCTGCACATCGCCGATGCCGCCGGTTTGGCCGCTGTGGAAGCCGGCACGCTGACGGTCGGTCTGTTGGGGACTGCCTTTACCATGGAGCAGGACTTTCTCACGTCGCGCCTGGCCGAGCATGGCCTGACGGTATTGGTGCCGGACGCGAATGAGCGCCGGGACGTGCACCGCATCATCTATGAAGAGTTGTGCGTGGGCGTGATCAGCGACACGTCACGCCAGATCTACCAACGGGTGATCGAATCCCTGGCCGCCCGTGGCGCCCAGGCAATCATCCTCGGTTGTACGGAAATCGGGATGCTGATCAAGCCGGAACACAGCGACCTGCCACTGCTGGACACCACCGAGCTGCATGCGCAGGCTGCGGTGGCGTTTGCCTTGCAGGATTAAGCCGACCGGCGCAGGCGCGCCATGCTCACGGTGTCGACAAACACACCGTCACGCAGGGCGTAATCGCGCAACACCCCTTCCACCTCGAAACCGAATTTACGGTACAGGTGTTGCGCGGCTTCGTTGTCGGCGTACACCGTGAGTTCCACGCGGTGCAGGTTCATCCAGTTGTCGGCCACGTCCAGCGCGGCCGTCAGCAGGCGCGAACCCACGCCCTTGCCCTGCCAGGCCGGTGCGACGCCCATGCCGAACGAACCCACATGGGCCCGGCGCACGCGCAGGTACTGTTCCAGGCCGAGCTGGCCGATCACCTCGCCCCCGTGCACCGCCACCAGTTGTAGCCGGCGTTCGTTGTCCAGCACCAGTCTGTTGCGCCAGGCCTCCACGGATTGAAAAGGCATTTGCAGCACCTGTCGACACACGGCCGGTTCGTTGTAGAGCGCTGCGACGCCCTCAAGATGGGCCTCGGTAAAGCGCTGGATCACGATATGGGGTTCAGGCGTGTGCATGGTGTTTCATCCTTTGAAAGACACGTGGCCAGCCAGTGTAGAGGCCCTGCCCGTCCGATGGCTAGGGTGCCGGCGCTGTCGACCACAACGCCGGCCAATCGCCGTAACCGACCCCGGTGCAGCGCGGCATGGCGTGCAGCTCGCTGAGCTGGAACCCCTGGCCATCAAACACCCAGACGGCGCCCTCGCCACAATCGCCGAGCCCGCGCAGCTTGTAGAAATAACTCAAGGTGCCGCTGGCCGGGTCGTACCCCACCGAGCCTTGCAGCGGCTCGATCCCCAATGGCAAGGGCTCAAGGTGCATCGGGGTTTGTGCGTACGGCGCCTGGCGCTGGCGGCTGACCACATCGTATTCACAGTTGTAGGCTGCGCAGTCATAACGCACCACCGTCATCGCCTGCTGTGCGGTCAGGGCGCCAGCGTTGGCCTCGGGCGCGCTGCCGGTGCCGTTATCCTCGGGCGTGATGGTATGCAACACAGCCGCGACAAGGCCAGCCTGCTCCTGCGCAGTCAACCCCGGCGCTCCTGGGAATCTGCGCAACACTGGTGTCTGCAAGCGCGCGGGCACGCCGCTGGCCGCGCCTTTACCCGGCCGGGCCAGGGCGCTGACGTTATCCACCCGGCCCTGCACGGAATCCATCAACAACAGCGAAGCACTCAACCCACTCAGCGACACATGGGCTTGCTCATCCCCCGGCAATTGCACACGCTGGCCATCGCGCAAACGCTGTAGCCACCGCCGCGCTGCAGCGTCCTCGATTACGCCGTAGGATTGCACCTCGGGATCACCGCCCTGATCGTCGAGTTCTATATGAAGGTCCCGGGTCAGCTCCAGCCCCAGCGGCTGGCCGTCCAACAGCAGAGTCGACAGGTCCAGCGCCTCGCCGCGATGGTCGAACCGCAAACGCAGGAACCCTTCAGGCCCCGCCTGATGCCAGATGTGCAAGGTCAGCGAGCTGTAGTCCTCTTCGTCAACGCCACTGGGTGCGCTGAGGGCATGGCAATTGCGCAGGTTGTCGCAACCCGTGACCCAGTTCTTGATTTCCCGGAGCAAGGGGACGGTTTCGGCGTCGGCTTGAGCGAAAGTGGCAGTGCCGGTCAACAGCAGGGCCAGGAATGCGGGGCGCAGCATGGGGACTCTCCGTGTCAAAAAAGGCGCGGATTGTCCCATGTTCGGGAGGTGACGTCAGTGCTTCGCCGCCGCCCGCCACAACCGCGCAATATCCGCCGCCCGCTCACGCAGCAAACGCGGTGCCTCACCGCACGCCTGCTCCAGGCTCATCGGGCCGCAAGGCAGGGCGAAGGCAGCGTCGACGCCGTGGGCGTACATCTGTTCATAACCGTCGCCCAGGGTGCCGGCGATGACGATCACGGGTATGCCGTGCTGTTGGGCGATGCGGGCGACGCCGAAGGGGGTTTTGCCGCGCAGGGTCTGGGCGTCGAAGCGGCCTTCGCCGGTGATGACCAGGTCGGCGCCGCGTACGGCCGCGTCCAGGCCAACCAGTTCGGCGACGACGTCTACACCGGCTCGAAACTGTGCGCCGAGAAAGGCTTTGGCGGCGAAGCCCAGGCCGCCGGCGGCGCCGCTGCCGGGTTCATCGCGCACGTCCTTGGGCAGCACCTTGGCGCAGTGATCGGCGAAGTGGCTGAGGGCGGCGTCCAGCTTCTGGACTTGCTCGGGACTGGCGCCTTTCTGCGGGCCAAAAATCGCTGAGGCGCCGTGGGCACCGCACAGGGGATTGTTGACGTCGGCGGCGATTTCAAAGCGCACCTCGGACAGGCGTGGATCAAGCCGCTCCAGGCTGATATGGGCCAGCTGGGATAAGGCCAGGCCGCCCGGCGCCAGCACCTGGGATTGGGCGTCAGACAGTTGCACGCCCAGCGCCTGCATCGCCCCGGCCCCGCCATCATTGGTGGCACTGCCGCCAATCGCCAGGATGATGCGCTGTGCGCCAGCATCCAACGCGGCGCGGATCAGTTCGCCAGTGCCGTAGGTGCTGCTGATGCAGGCATCGCGCTGCCCTGGCGGGACCAATTGCAGGCCGCTGGCTTCGGCCATTTCAATGATCGCCGTGTGGCTGTCGGCCAACCAGCCCCAGCGCGCATCAACCGTGGCGCCCAACGGCCCGCGTACGGCTTGGCGGCGCAACTCGCCATTGCAGGCGGCGAGTACCGAATCCACCGTTCCTTCACCGCCGTCCGCCATCGGGCACTGGATCAACTGCGCATCCGGCCAGACCTGGGCCAAGCCTTGGGCAATGGCCTGGGCGACGCCTTCGGCACTAAGGCTGTCCTTGAACGAGTCGGGGGCGATGATGATTTTCATGGGCTTTCTCCGGTTTTTATGACGCCCATGCTGCCAGTTGGCACCGGGAATGACGCCGGTCCGATGCACAAGTGCGGGTGGGGTTTGTTGTTCATTCCGACAAAGGCTGGGGCAACAGCTGTACGCCCAGGTACAGGGCAAGCATGCCGTCCAGGGTCAGTGGGTCGACGCCGCTGAGTTCGGCGATACGCTCCATGCGGTAGCGCAGACTGTTGCGGTGGATGCCCAACGCATCGGCGCAGGCCTGGCTTTGCCCATCGTGGTCGCACCAACTGCGCAGGGTGGCCAGCAGTTGGCCGTTGTTGTCCTTGGCCAGCACCTTGCGCAGGGGGTTGAGCAGTTCGTCGAGCGCGTCGTCGTTGCGATGGCGCCAGAGCATCACCGGCAAGCGATAACGGTTGAGGGTCAGCAACCGCGAATGCGGCAGAACATCACGGCCGTAGGCCAGCAAGTCACCGACGCGCCGGTAGCAACGGCGCAACCCGGCCAGCCCCTCTGCCTGCCCACCGACGGCCACCCGCAGGACATTCCAGCCTTGGCCTGCGAGTTTTTCGAGCAACCGTGGATTATCCACCTGCACCGCCGCAGGCCGGCACCATAACAGCGAGAACTGCGCCGAGCTGACGCACCAACTGTCCGGATAGCGCGACGTCAGCCAGGCACTCAACGCCTCCGCCGACTGGCCGTCACCCAGTTCGAACAGGTACGGCGTGCGCGCCAGTTGGGGCTTGAGTCCCAACTGTTGAGCTTCATCGACCAGGCGCGGCGAGTCTCCGGTCTCGGCCAGAAGTAAGGCCAACAGATCGTCGCAACGCTGGCGTCGCCATTGCTGCTCGGCTTGCTGATGACGGTGGCTGACCAGCATTTCAGCGGTCATGCGTACCAGTTCGGCGTAGGTGCGCAGCAGCTCAGGTTCGCCGGTGATGCCCAGCACACCGATCAAGCGCTGATCGTGCAGCAGCGGCAGGTTGATACCGGGTTGCACGCCCTTGAGGTGCTTGGCGGTCTGGCCGTCGATTTCCACCACGCGACCATTGGCCAGCACCAGTTGCGCGCCTTCGTGGCGAGTGTTGATCCGCTCGGACTCGCCACTGCCCAGAATCAGGCCCTGGCTGTCCATGACATTGACGTTGTAGGGCAAAATCGCCATGGTCCGATCGACGATGTCCTGCGCCAAGTCATGATCCAACTCGAACATGAGTCTAAATTCCTGAAAAAACATGATTGTTCATCGGCACAGCGCAAAGTATCCGTCACTGTGCGCGAGCACAAAGACAGCACCCCGCTCCGTGGCCGAGACTCGTTGGGCGATCAACGTTACCCTCGCATCGCGAAAAATCATAATAAAGAGAGAACGCCATGTCACAGAGCGCCGCTGCCACACTGGCCACCGATGACGATAAAAACGCCATCTACAAGCGCATTACCCTGCGCCTGATCCCCTTCATTTTCATCTGCTATCTGTTCAACTACCTCGACCGGGTCAACGTTGGCTTTGCCAAGTTGCAGATGCTTGATGCGCTGAAATTCAGTGAAACCGTGTACGGCCTGGGTGCCGGGATTTTCTTCATCGGCTACGTGCTGTGCGGTGTACCGAGCAATCTGGCGCTGACCAGGTTCGGTCCACGGCGCTGGATTGCGTTGATGATGATCGTGTGGGGCACCTTGTCCACGTGCCTGTTGTTTGTCACCACGCCGACGCATTTCTACACCCTGCGCCTGTTCACGGGCGCTGCCGAAGCCGGCTTCTTCCCTGGCGTGGTGCTTTACCTGTCGCAGTGGTTCCCGACCTTCCGCCGTGGCCGGATCATGGCGCTGTTCATGTCGGCGATCCCGGTGTCCGGCTTGCTCGGCAGCCCGTTCTCTGGCTGGATCCTCAACCACTTCGCCGCCGGCCAAGGCGGCTTGGCGGGCTGGCAGTGGATGTTCCTGCTGCAAGGCATCCCCACCGTGATTCTCGGCGCCCTCGCCTTCTTCCTGCTCAGTGACACGTTTGCCCACGCCAAGTGGCTCAAACCCCACGAGCGCGCAGTGCTGGAAGCCGATCAGGCGACGGACCTGGCCAACAAGCCGAAGACCACCACCGACTCCCTCGCCGAAGTGTTCAAGAACCCGGCGATCTGGGCGTTCGGCCTGATCTACTTCTGTATCCAGAGCGGTGTGTACGCGATCAACTTCTGGCTGCCGTCGATCATCAAGAACCTGGGGTTCAGCGATAACCTGGTGATCGGCTGGCTCAGTGCGATTCCGTATTTGCTGGCGGCGGTGTTTATGCTGCTGGTGGGCCGCTCTGCGGACTTGCGCAAGGAGCGTCGCTGGCACTTGGTGGTGCCGATGCTGATGGGCGCGATTGGCCTGCTGATTGCTGTGAATTTCGCCACCACCCCGGCGATTGCCATCCTTGGCTTGACCATCGCCACCATGGGCGCCCTCACCGGCCTGCCGATGTTCTGGCCAGTGCCGACGGCGATGCTCAGCGCGGGCGCGGCGGCGGGTGGCCTGGCGTTGATCAATTCCATGGGGCAGATGGCGGGGTTTCTCAGCCCGTATATCGTTGGCTTTGTGAAGGACGCTACAGGCTCGACCGATATTGCGCTGTACTTGCTGGCGGCGGTGATTGTGGCGGGTAGCTTTCTGGCTCTGCGGATGACACGCACCTTGAAGGCATAACGCGGCGCTTGTGGGAGGGGGCAAGCCCCTCCCACATTGAGTCCTCTGAGTTCTCGCGGTTTTTGTCTACAGCAATCCGCCGCCGTCGATGTCGATCACGCTGCCGGTCATATAGCCATTTTCCATGGCCAGTACATACCCCGCCGCCACCTCCTCGGCCTGCCCTACCCGCCCAACCGGCAACGCACCGCCCGCCTTGGCGAACATCGCCAACCGCTGCTCTTCAGCCAACCCGGCATACGCCGGTGTATCAATCACCCCAGGGCTGACCACGTTGACCCGACGCGGTGCCAACTCTTTGGCCAATTGCTTGCCCAGTGCCTCGGTCGCGGCATTGATGCCGACCTTGATAAATTGCCCCGGCACCCACTTACGCCCCAGTTGCCCCGAGGTCAGGCTGATGCTGCCGCGCTCGTCGAGAAACGGCAGCGCCAGTTGGATCGCGCGCAACGCGCCCCAGAGTTTCACGTTGAAATTATCCTGGGCCTCGTCCAGATCGGTGTCGATCAAGAGCTTGGCGCGCACCGACGGGCCTGAGGTGTAGACCAGATGGTCAAAGCGCCCGACGCCTTCGAACAGACGTTGCAGGGATGTCGCGTCCGTCACGTCGACCGGTTCGCTGCGCACGCCGTTGTCGCTGCCGGCGGACAAGCGCCGGCCCGCCAGCACCACGTGGGCACCCCGCGCAACCGCCGCCTTGGCCACCGCCGCGCCAATGCCGCTGCTGCCGCCGATCACGATGACGGTTTTACCGCTGAGGGAAGAAGTCATGGGGAGATATCCTGGGTGAGAAAGTGAGCGTTCATCTTCCCAGCTTGGCAATCGACGAAAAATCCCGGTAAAACGACAAGATCTTTAAAGGATTTTTACAAATGAGCTCAATCCTCGACCTTGAAGTCTTTGTGCGCACCGCCGATACGGGCAGCCTGTCCGCTGCCGCACGCGGCCTGGGTTTGACGCCAGCGGCGGCCAGCATCGCCCTCAAACGCCTGGAAACCCGGCTGGGCATTCGCCTGCTGGCACGCTCCACCCGCAGCATGCGCCTGACCGAGGAAGGCAAGCGCTACCTCGACAGCGTGCGCGAAGCGTTGGCCGCACTGGCCGACGGTGAACAGGCGCTGAGGCAGCACAGCCAAGGGCTGACGGGATTACTGCAATTAGCCGCACCCTCGGATTTCGGGCGCAATGTGGTGCTGGGCTGGCTGGACGCATTCAAGGTGGAGCACCCGAACATCCGCCTGCAACTGCTGCTCAACGACAGCAATGCCGACCTGTTCCGCGACACCGTCGACATCGCCCTGCGCTTCGGCGTACCTCGCGATTCCAGCCTGGTGGCGCTGCCGGTGGTGCCCGATCACCAGCGTATTGCCTGCGCCAGCCCCGAGTATCTCGCGCGCCATGGCACCCCCACGACACCCACGCAATTGGCGCAACACAGCACGCTGCGGTACATGCGACAGGGGCGCGCCAACAGTACGTGGTTCTTTCGCCAGGGCAGCGAACTGCAGGAAGTCGATGTGACCGGCGATTACCTGAGCGACGACGGTGAAATTGTGCGGCGCTGGGCCTTGGCTGGCCACGGCATCGCCTATAAAGCCAACCTGGATATCGCCCGGGATCTCAAGGCAGGTCGCCTGGTGCACCTGTTGCCGGATTGGCAAGGCGAACCCACCCCGTTCAACTTGATGTGCCCCCACCGTCTGCAAGTGTCGGAGCGGGTGAAAGTGCTGCATCGGTTTCTCCAAGTGCGTTGTCAGGCGTTGCTGAGCGAATGAAGAAACATGCCCAGGGCTTGTTCCAGAGCCTCTGAGTCTGGTATTGCATGGAGACCGTCTCACAGCCGCAAGGAGCTATGCATGATTTACCGCACATTGGGCCAGTCCGGTTTGAAGGTCAGCGCGTTGACCCTGGGCACCATGATGTTTGGCGAGCAGACCCCTACCGAGGACTCGCTGCGCATCATCGACAAGGCCTGGGACCAAGGCATCAACTTTATCGACACGGCGGACGTGTACACCGGCGGACGCTCCGAAGAACTGGTCGGCGAAGCCATTGCCCGGCATCGCCAGGATTGGGTGGTGGCGACCAAAGTCGGTTTCGGCCCGCCGGACGGCTTGCCTAACCGCAGTGGCTTGAGCCGCAAACGCATCTTCAATGCGCTCGACGCCAGCCTGACCCGACTCGACACCGATTACCTCGACATCTACTACTTGCACCGCGAAGACCACGACACCCCGTTGGACGTGACGATCTCTGCGATCGGCGACTTGATCCGCCAGGGCAAGGTCCGCTACTGGGGCTTATCCAACTATCGCGGCTGGCGCATTGCCGAGGTGATCCGCGTGGCCGAACGTCTGGGCGTCGACAAACCGGTGATCAGCCAGCCGCTGTACAACATCGTCAACCGGCAGGCCGAGGTCGAGCAGATCACCGCCGCTGCTGCCTATGGCCTGGGCGTAGTGCCGTACAGCCCGCTGGCACGCGGCGTGCTCAGCGGTAAATACGCGCCGGACGTCACGCCAGAACCGGGCAGCCGGGCGGCACGCCAGGACAAGCGCATCCTGGAAACCGAATGGCGCGTGGAGTCGCTGCGCATTGCCCAGCAGATTCAGCAATACACCCAAGGGCGTGGCGTTGGGATTGTGGAGTTTGCCATCGCCTGGGTACTGAACAACTCAGCGGTGAGTTCGGCGATTGTCGGGCCACGTACCGAGGCGCAGTGGGACGCCTACACCGGCGCACTGGACGTGAAAATCACCGCAGAGGACGAGGCTTTTATCGATTCGTTGGTGACACCGGGGCACTCGTCTACGCCAGGCTTCAACGATGTGAGCCACTTTGTCTCGGGGCGCATTGCCCGATCGTAGGTGGTGGATGGCCTCAGGAGTCAAGGACGACTCCGTGGTGTGAGAAAATTTCCCAACATTTGCCCCAAAACAGAGCAGCCGTTTCACGCCGTAAGCACCATAATGCACGCCTCTCTTGTACAAATCGGCTTTCGCGAGGACAGCGTGTCTAAAGGTGTTGTGTTATCGGTCTCGGCCTCGGTGTTGTTTGCCGTGATGTATTACTTCACATCATTGCTCACACCGTTGAGCGGCCTGGAGATTTTCGGCTGGCGCATGCTGCTGACCGTGCCGTGCATGACGGTGTTCATGCTCGTCAGCGGCGAATGGCGGCGCGTATTGGAATTGCTGCGGCTACTGGCGGCCAAGCCACGATTGATCGCGGGCGTCGTGCTGTCTTCGGCACTGCTGGGCGTTCAGCTGTGGTTGTTCATGTGGGCACCGCTGAACGGGCGCAGCCTGGATGTGTCGGTGGGTTACTTCCTGCTGCCGCTGACCATGGTGCTGACCGGGCGCCTGGTCTGGGGTGAGCAGCTCTCCTACCTGCAAAAAATCGCGGTGTTTTTTGCCGGCCTCGGGGTGCTCAACGAGCTATACCAGGCCGGTGGTTTTTCCTGGGCGACGCTGGTGGTGATCATTGGTTACCCGCTGTACTTCATCGTACGCAAGTACCTCAAGACCGATAACCTGGGCGGGCTCTGGCTGGATATGGCGCTGATGCTGCCGGTGGCCTGGTGGTTCGTGCAAAGCGGCGAGCAGGGGTTTGCGGTGATGGATGTGCACCCGAAACTGTACGCATTGATCCCAATATTGGGACTGATCAGCGCGTCGGCATTGGTGAGCTACATCATCGCCAGCCGCTTGCTGGCGTTCAGCCTGTTCGGGCTGCTCAGTTATGTCGAGCCGGTGCTGTTGCTGGTGGTGGCACTGCTGTTGGGTGAAGGGATCAAGCCGGGTGAATGGCTGACCTACATTCCGATCTGGATTGCAGTGATGGTGCTGGTGTTCGAAGGCTTCAAACATCTGGTGCGTCAGCGCCGCGCCTGATTCACAGGTGATAAAAAGCCCGGCCGGGGAAACCTCGGCCGGGCTTTTTTACGCTTAATCGGTGGTCAATACACCACGACGCACCTGGTCACGCTCGATGGACTCAAACAGCGCCTTGAAATTACCTTCGCCAAATCCATCATCACCTTTGCGTTGGATGAACTCGAAGAACACCGGGCCCATCAGGGTTTCCGAGAAGATCTGCAGCAGCAGGCGCTTGTCGCCTTCGATGGATGAGCCGTCGAGCAGGATCCCGCGTGCTTGCAACTGGTCCACCGGCTCGCCGTGGTTCGGCAGGCGACCTTCGAGCATTTCGTAGTAGGTGTCCGGCGGCGCGGTCATGAAGCGCATGCCGATCTTCTTCAACGCGTCCCAGGTCTTGACCAGGTCGTCGGTGAGGAATGCCACGTGCTGGATGCCTTCGCCGTTGAACTGCATCAGGAACTCTTCAATCTGACCGGCACCCTTGGACGATTCCTCGTTGAGCGGGATGCGGATCATACCGTCCGGTGCGCTCATGGCCTTGGAAGTCAGCCCGGTGTATTCGCCCTTGATATCGAAGTAGCGCGCCTCGCGGAAGTTGAACAACTTCTCGTAGAAGTTGGCCCAGTAGGCCATGCGCCCGCGATAGACGTTATGGGTCAGGTGGTCGATGACCTTGAGGCCTGCGCCTTGTGGATTGCGTTCCACACCTTCCAGGTAGACGAAATCGATGTCGTAGATCGAGCTGCCTTCACCAAAGCGGTCGATCAGGTACAACGGCGCGCCGCCAATGCCTTTGATTGCCGGCAGGTTCAGCTCCATCGGCCCGGTTTCAATGTGGA
This sequence comes from Pseudomonas sp. LG1E9, assembly GCF_003290225.1. NCBI lineage: Bacteria > Pseudomonadati > Pseudomonadota > Gammaproteobacteria > Pseudomonadales > Pseudomonadaceae > Pseudomonas > Pseudomonas sp. LG1E9. Next base: position 3,733,411 of record NZ_CP029983.1, read on the forward strand.
TTGGCTGGGCGCCCAGCGCCAGTGCGCGGGTATAGGCTTGTTGCGAATCCTTGACCCGGAACGCCATGCCGCACACCGACGGGCCATGCTCCGCCGCGAAATACGAGGCGATGCTGTTGGGTTCGTTGTTGAGGATCAGGTTGATCTCGCCCTGGCGGTACAGGTGCACATTCTTGGAACGGTGGGTCGCGACTTTGCTGAAGCCCATGATCTCGAAGATCGGCTCCAGAGTGCCTGGGGTTGGCGATGCGAATTCGATAAATTCAAAGCCCATCAGGCCCATTGGGTTTTCGTATTGGTCGGCCATGTTCGGCGCCTCATTCTTGTGATTAACGAAGGTCAATTAGCAGCAAGGATGAGGCAGCAAGGTGGCGCACAGGAAAGGCCTCGCACGCTGCGGGCGAGGAAGTCACCAAAGATGAGGGGGGAGCCGAGTCGCTTCATGGTTACATCAGTCTCTGACGGCTGAGGCTTGCGTGAGCGCAAGTCCTTATTCTTGTATGCGTAAATCGATTCTACACAGCGTAACAGTGTTTGTCCGTAGTCTTCATCAAATCCCTATTGCCCCGACCCGTGCAAGGGGTTTGTTGCACAGGTAAATGCCGGACAGAATCACGGCGCCACCGATCAGCATGGGCAAGGTCAACTGCTCACCCAGCAACAAGGCGCCGCACAGCACGGCTGTCAACGGGTTGAGGGCGATAAATACGCCGGAACGCGTCGGGCCGATCCGGCGGATGCCGTCGTAATAACCGATATAGGCCAGCGCCGAGCCGAGCACGCCCAGGTACAGCAGGCTCAACAACTGTGACAGCCCCAGGCTGGTGAGTGCTTCAACCGTGAAGCTTCCTGATACCGCGGTAGTCGCGGTCAACATCACCGTCCCCAGCAACACCGACCAGGTAACGGTCTGCAGCGGCCCCAGGCTTGCGTTCAGCCCACGGGAAGCCAATGAATAAATGCCCCACGCCGCCACACATCCAAGGATCAGCAAGTCACCCCGCCAACTGTCGACGCCTGCCTGCATCAGCCCAGGGTTGCGACTGACAATCACAGCGGCCGCGCCCGCCAGGCACAACGCGATCCCGGCGACCTTGGTGCGACTCAGGTGCTCTTTGAGCAACAACCACGACGCGAGGCCAATCACCGCCGGGTTCAAGGCCACGATCAACGACGCCCGTGACGCATTGATGTACTGCAGCCCATAAAAGAAACACAGGTTGTAGAAAAAAATCCCGAAGAAGCCCAGCACCGTCAATTGCGCAAGTTGCCGTGGGCTCGGGCGAGCCAGGCGGACGCGCGCGAAGGCCATGAACAGCAGCAATGCCAGGCTCGCCAGGATAAACCGCAGGCTGGCGGCCAGCAGCGGATTGACCTGATCGGCCAGGTAACGCCCGGCGACAAAGGTGCCACCCCAGATCATGGTGACGGCGGCGAGTTTGCAATAGGTCAGGCGATCCGAAGTGGGGCTCATTGGGTGGGCTCAAGTGGCAGGCGATCTGGGGTATTCTTCTGCTAATGATCAATCATCGTAAAATGAGTGTTCGCTCATGACCCTGACCCAACTTGAAATCTTTTCGCTGGTAGCCGAGCTGCAAGGCTTCACCAGCGCCGCACACCGGCTGGGCATCAGCCAGTCGGCGGTGTCCCACGCCATCAAGGGCTTGGAGCAAGAGCTGGGCGTCGAGCTGTTCCGGCGCCATCAAAGCCTGGTGGAACCGAGCGAGATCGGCCAGCAATTGCTCGGCCGCGCCCGCGCCATGCTGGGTCTGGCCAACACACTGCAACAGGAAGCTGCCGACGCCCGCGGCATGAAGCGCGGCACCCTGCGCATCGGCTCGTTCGGGCCCACGGCGTCTGTTCGCCTGCTGCCCGGCATCCTCAGCCAGTTTCGTGCCGCCTATCCGGGGATTGAGGTTCATGTGGACGAAGGCCCCGACCGCCAGGTGCTGCAGTGGCTGGATGAGCGGCGGATCGATGTGGGCTTTGTGGTGCTGGAGCAGGAACGCTTTGACACCTTCGCGTTGTTCGAGGACCAGATGGTTGCGTTGCTGCCCGCCGAGCATCCATTGGCCGCACGCAACGCCCTGACCCTGCCGGACCTGTGCGACGATCCGTTCATTCTCACCGAAGCAGGCTCCTCGGAGCTGGTCTCCAGACTCTTCGGTGCGGCCCAATTACGGCCCAGGGTGCGCTATCGCTGCGCCCAACTGCTGAGCACCCTGGAAGCCGTCAGTCGCGGCGACGGGCTGAGCATCGTGGCCGAGGCATCGTTGCCGCAACGGGACGACCCGCGCTATGTAAAACGGCCGTTATCTCCCCGAGTACCGCGCCAGATTGGCCTGGCGGTGCTTGACCGTCGCCAGTCGTCACCCGCCGCCCTGGCGTTTATCGAGATTGCTCAACGCGCTGGCAAGACAAGCAATTGTCCACCGAGCCATCTATTATCGAAATAATACTGACCGGCCTGCCGGCGCATTTCCTACTCCGCAACAGGCTGCAGAACTCATGCCTCTCACCGTCAAAGGCCCGCGAAAGCCATTCGTCCGCTACTCGATCAGCGCCTTGTGTGGGCTCGCGCCGATCCTGCTCGGCGTGGTCATCCTGTATTGGCAAGCCGAACGCACCCTTGAGCAGAGCACGGCGCAAACGGCTGAAGAAGCCGTGCGCCAATTTGACCTGATGCTCGACAACACCGCCCTCGCCGCCCAGGCCTTGCTGCCGTTGGCCGGCCAGCCCTGTGACAACGGCGCGCAATTGGCCCTGCGTGAGCAGGTCACACGGCGGCCGTTTGTACGGGCCACGACGCTGTCCTGGCAGAAGAACATCTATTGCAGCTCACTGTTCGGCAGCGACTACGAATCCCCCGTGAACCCCGACGACTATGTGGAGGGTCGACTCTGGCTGATGAATGGCAACCCGGTGACGCCGGATACGGCTTTACTGGTGTACCGACTGGTCGACGGCGACCAAGGTGCGTTTGCGTCGGTTGACGGCTACCACCTGACTAACGCTTTGCGCCTGATCAGCCGCTATGCGCAGTTGGTCCTGCAAGTGGGGCCCAACTGGCTGGATGCCGAGGGCAAGGTTCATTCCTCTGCAGTCCCGCCATTTGCCGTGGCCCATCATCACCTGGCCTCCCAGCGCTATGGCTACAGTGTCGACGCCGGCATGCCGGACGGCGAGGTCTGGCGGTACATGCAGGTGCGGTATCGTGCGATTTTCAGCTTAGTGGTGTTCTTTGGCGTGTTGGCAGGCGTGCTCGCCCATTGGCTGCAAAAACGCGCTTCGGCGCCGACCCATGAACTGCGAAGAGCCTTGGGTGCCAATGAGTTCATCCCATACTTTCAGCCAGTGGTACGCGGCGACAGCCGCGAATGGGCCGGCTGTGAAGTGCTCATGCGCTGGCAGCACCCCAAGGAAGGTTTGGTGCGCCCCGATCTGTTTATCCCACTGGCCGAACATTCCGGCCTGATCGTGCCGATGACCCGCGCCCTGCTGCGCCAGACGGCGGCCCAGTTGGCGCCCCATGCGGCGCGGTTAAGCCCGGGTTTCCATATCGGCGTGAACATCACGGCGCGCCATTGCCTCGACCTCACACTGGTGGACGACTGCCGTGAGTTTCTCGCCGCCTTCGCACCGGGCCAGGTAACCCTGGTGCTGGAGCTGACCGAGCGCGAATTGATTGAGCCCACCGATATCACCCGCCGCCTGTTCGACGCCTTGCACCAACTGGGCGTGATGATTGCCATCGATGACTTCGGCACCGGCCACTCCAGCCTGGGTTACTTGCGCAACTTCAATGTGGACTACTTGAAAATCGACCAGAGTTTTGTCGCCATGATTGGCGCAGATGCACTGTCGAGGCATATCTTGGACAGCATCATAGAATTGTCCGGCAAACTGGATCTGGGCATCGTCGCAGAAGGCGTGGAAACGGCTGAACAATGCGAGTACTTGGCCGCTCATGGCGTAGATTTCCTACAGGGCTATCTGTTTGGCAAGCCATTACCCAGCGATGAATTCATTAAAAACCTGACCAGCCATTGAATAGCCATGCACTAGCGGCGTTGAAATATGTTAATAAGACAAAAGACATGATTTACTCGCGGCAGATTAACTACTACAATTTTTCTTGCCTGTGCAGAACTCGCAGGACGACGTCCTCTTTGAGTCGCCTTAACGCTATTGGCTAGTAGCTTTGTCTTCAGTTGATATCAGCCAACTACACTATTGGAGTACAGATTTTGTCCAGACTCGCCGAATTTCGCGCAGCAGAAAAAGCCCTTCAAGAGCAGCTTGCCCAGCTGGAATCCCTGAAGAACGATGCTGGCCTGAAGAAAGAAATTGAATTCGAAGAAAAACTTCAAGGGCTGATGAAAACCTACGGCAAGGGCCTGCGCGACATCATCCTGATCCTTGATCCAAACCCAGGGAAGGCCAGTGCTGCTGCCGCCAATGCACCAAAACAACGCCGTGCACGTGTGGTCAAGGTTTACCACAACCCGCACACCGGCGAACTGATCGAAACCAAGGGCGGCAACCATCGCGGCCTCAAGGCCTGGAAAGAACAGTATGGCGCCGCCACTGTAGATTCCTGGCTTCGCGGCTGATTACAGCGCACTAACAAAGAGCCCCGCATCAGCGGGGCTTTTTTATTCCAGGGTTCGAAACCGAACTTAAATAACATTTCATTTTGTTCAAATTCGACGTGCTAAACGCACTTAAAGTTTGAGGCTATCACGTACGGAACGGACTTCATCCTTGCTCGCTTCGTAAGCATCGGCTTGACCGGCGTATGAAAAAACATAGGCTTTATCGGTATCAACAGCCCCCACCAATGTTTGTGAAAGCAGGTGCCGTCCATTCTCGGTAATCACACAGGTAGTTTCCACCGCGTCAAGACGGCTCAATGTTGTCGGGTGCATTTTGCTGCAGACACTTTGGTAGCCGCTCTGGGCAAAATCCTTCTGAATGGACTTGCGCATTTCCAGCAACACGCCCTGAAGATTAACGTTATGGCCAGCCTCGGTCGGCGTGGCCGTCAACTCCATGACCATCAGTGTGTTGCCGTTTTCGTCGTTCTTGATTGCACGCTGACGCGAAACCGGCTGCGGCGTTGGTGGCGTTCCACCGTCAGGCACCACCTCCTCGACTTGCCAGCCGCTGGGCCAGTGAATTTCCGGATCTGCCGCCAAGACGAAAGGACTGGCCAACATCAACCACACAGCGCTCAACAGCGGTCTACGACATTCGATCATGCGAAAAACACCCAAGGTTCAAGGGCCAAAGTGTGAGCCCCGCTGCCCGCCGGTCGCAAGGCCCCCGTGACCTTTTTCATTTGGCGCCGCAGGCGGGCCTTGCGTATCATGGCTCGGCTGCACGGATGCCAGCCGCAAGCCAAGGGAACGCTCCTCTCAACGGGAGCCGCGTTTGCCCCATTTTTTTCTGGAGGGCCCATGAGCCTGCACGAACTGAACACTTTCCCGGGCGTCACCGCCCAGCCAGACACCGCCACCAAAAACTTTGTGTTCAACCACACCATGCTGCGGGTCAAGGACATCACCAAGTCCCTGGACTTCTACACCCGCGTGCTGGGTTTCTCGCTGGTTGAAAAACGTGACTTCCCCGAAGCCGAATTCAGCCTGTATTTCCTGGCCCTGGTGGACAAATCCCAGATCCCGGCCGACGCCGCTGCGCGCACCCAGTGGATGAAGTCGATCCCAGGCATCCTGGAACTGACCCACAACCACGGCACCGAAAACGATGCCGATTTTGCCTACCACAACGGCAACACTGACCCGCGTGGCTTTGGTCATATCTGCATCGCGGTGCCGGATATCGTCGCCGCGTGCGAACGTTTCGAAGCGCTGGGTTGCGACTTCCAGAAGCGCCTGACCGATGGCCGCATGAAAAGCCTGGCTTTCATCAAAGACCCGGATGCGTACTGGGTCGAGATTATCCAGCCCACGCCGCTATAACGAAAAAAACCCTATGATCACTCATGGGGTTTTTCATGTGCGCCTGCTTATTTACGCGGGTGCGGAGGTGCGGATCAGGTGATCAAAAGCACTCAGGGAAGCCTTGGCGCCCTCGCCTACCGCAATCACGATCTGCTTGTACGGCACGGTGGTCACGTCACCGGCGGCAAACACGCCTGGCAGTGAAGTTTCACCACGGGCATCAACGATGATTTCGCCACGCGGGGTCAACTCGACGGTGCCTTTGAGCCAGTCGGTGTTGGGCAGCAAACCGATCTGTACAAAGATCCCTTCCAGGTCGATGGTCTTGAACTCGCCGCTGTCGCGATCCTTGTATGCCAAGCCGGTGACTTTCTGGCCATCGCCTTTGACTTCACTGGTCAACGCACTGGTGATGACGTCAACGTTTGGCAGGCTGTACAGCTTGCGTTGCAGCACCGCATCAGCACGCAGTTTGCTGTCGAATTCCAGCAAGGTGACGTGACTGACGATACCGGCCAGATCGATGGCCGCTTCCACGCCGGAGTTACCGCCACCGATCACTGCCACGCGCTTGCCCTTGAACAGCGGACCGTCGCAGTGCGGGCAGAAGCACACGCCCTTGGCCTTGTATTCCTGCTCGCCCGGCACACCCATTTCACGCCAGCGGGCGCCGGTGGCCAGGATCACGGTCTTGGACTTGAGCGTCGCACCGCTTTCAAAACGAATTTCGTGCAGATCACCGGGGTTCTTTGCCGGGACCAGGCTGCTGGCGCGCTGCAAATTCATGATATCCACGTCGTACTGACGCACATGGGCTTCCAGCGCACTGGCCAGTTTCGGCCCTTCGGTTTCCTGTACCGAGATGAAGTTCTCGATGGACATAGTGTCCAGCACCTGACCACCAAAACGCTCAGCGGCAACACCGGTGCGAATGCCTTTACGCGCTGCGTAAATGGCGGCTGCGGATCCGGCAGGGCCACCACCGACCACGAGTACATCAAAGGCATCTTTGGCGCTGATTTTTTCGGCGGCCTTTTCAATGCCGCTGGTATCGAGCTTGGCGAGGATTTCTTCCAGGCCCATGCGGCCCTGGCCGAAGTTCACGCCATTCAAGTAGACGCTCGGCACCGCCATGACCTGGCGTTCATCGACTTCGGCCTGGAACAGCGCGCCGTCGATGGCGACGTGACGAATGTTCGGGTTGAGCACAGCCATCAAGTTCAGGGCCTGGACCACATCCGGGCAGTTCTGGCATGACAGTGAGAAGTAAGTCTCGAAGCTGAACTCGCCTTTAAGGGCGCGGATCTGTTCAATCACTTCGACACTGGCCTTCGACGGGTGGCCACCGACTTGCAGCAGGGCCAGCACCAGCGAAGTGAATTCATGGCCCATGGGGATACCGGCGAAACGCAGGCTGATATCGGCACCCGGGCGGTTGATGGAGAACGACGGCTTGCGCGCGTCATCACCATCGCTTTTCAGGGTAATCAGCGTGGTGAGGCTGGTAACGTCCTGCAAAAGGGCAAGCATTTCCTGGGATTTCGCGCCGTCATCGAGGGAGGCGACGATCTCGATCGGCTGGGTGACCCGTTCCAGGTATGACTTCAACTGAGCTTTAAGATTGGCGTCCAACATACGGGCGATTTCCTTTAATTCTGGGTATAAAAAAACGCCCGAGCGAATCTCGCCCGGGCGTTTTTGAGGGCGGTTGCAGCTTACTGGGTAGGTGCGGAATCCCGCCCTTGATGCTTCACAGACTTAGATCTTGCCGACCAGGTCCAGGGACGGAGCCAGGGTAGCCTCGCCTTCTTTCCACTTGGCTGGGCACACTTCGCCTGGGTGGGCAGCGACGTACTGGGCTGCCTTGATTTTGCGCAGCAGCTCGGAAGCGTCACGGCCAACACCGCCGTCGTTCAGTTCAACGATCTTGATCTGACCTTCCGGGTTGATCACGAAAGTACCGCGATCCGCCAGGCCAGCTTCTTCGATCAGCACGTCGAAGTTGCGGGAGATGGTCAGGGTTGGGTCGCCGATCATGGTGTATTGGATCTTGCCGATAGCTGGCGAGGTGTTGTGCCAGGCAGCGTGGGCAAAGTGGGTGTCGGTCGACACGCTGTAGATTTCGACGCCCAGTTTCTGGAATTCGGCGTAGTTGTCAGCCAGGTCTTCCAGTTCGGTTGGGCAAACGAAGGTGAAGTCGGCTGGGTAGAAGAACACAACGGACCACTTGCCTTTCAGGTCAGCGTCAGACACATCTACGAAGTTGCCGTTTTTGTATGCGGTAGCTTTGAACGGTTTTACTTGGCTGTTGATGATAGGCATCGTTGACTCTCCGTCAGGGGTTAAGAAGTTGATGAGATGAATCCTACCCATTCTTTCTGGCGATGGCTCATTGGCAAACCTGATGCTGACGATTGGTTTTCCCTATCAGGTGGCTGTATTAATAGAAGAAATCTTAAAGCAGCGGTTGAGTGGCCAAGGTCATGCCAAGAAAGGGCGTCGCTTCAACATAGCGCATGGCGGATTTCATGTCGCTCCAGCCGACGTAACTCATCAACGACTTCAAATCCCAGCCGCTGCGATGGGCCCAGGTGGCAAAGCCTCGACGCAAGGAGTGGCTGGTGTACTGCTCGGCGGGGATGCCCGCCCGCTCCAGCGCCTGGCGCAATAACGGGATCACACTGTTGGGGTGCAAGCCCTCCTCGCCCAGGTTGCCCCAACGGTCAATGCTGCGGAACACCGGGCCGCGCACCAGGGCCGATGCGCTGAGCCACTCGCTGTAGGCCTGCACCGGACACAGGCGCAACAGCGCCGGCGTGTGATAAGTCTTGCCAAGGTTGTCGCGGTCACTTTTGCTGCGCGCAAGATACAGACTGATGCCGGTTCCGGGCGTGGCCTGAACGTGTTCGATACTCAGTCGACACAACTCATCGCTGCGAAAGCCACGCCAGAAGCCGAGCAGGATTAATGCGATGTCGCGCTTGGCCCGCAGCAGGTGCGGTTGATCGCACGCGAGGGTTGCCTCCTGAGCTTCAGCTTCAAGCGAAGCGACCACCTGCTCCAGATGCTTGAGCTGCAACGGCTCGGCCTGCTTCTCCTGTGCCGGATGCACGGCGCGAATCCCCTTGAGCACTTTGCGCACCACCGGCGCCTTGGTCGGGTCGGGAAAGCCCTGGCTGGTGTGCCATTGCGCCAGCGCTGAGAGCCGCAGTTTCAGGGTGTTGATCGCAAGCACGCCCGCATGGGCCACCAGGTAGCGCGCCACGCTGTCGCTGGTGGCCGGCAGAAACCCGCCCCAGCTGACTTCGAAGTGCTCGATCGCGGCGCGGTAGCTGCGGCGCGTGTTATCGCGGGTGGCGGCGTTGAGATAACGATCCAGATCGCTCATAGGGTGCCTATTCGTACTGCTGAGGGGTGTTTCAGCGCGTCAAATGCGCATGACACGGGATAATACGCCAATATCCCATCTGTTAAATCATGATTTTTAACAAGATTATATTCGTGTTACAGTACGTAAATACATACCACGTACCACAGTACTAAATCGACGGAGACCCCATGGCTCGCGGCGGCATTAACAAAGCAGTAGTTCAAACGGCACGCCTGGCGATCCTTGCCCGCGGCGAAAACCCCAGCATCGACGCCGTACGAATCGAAATGGGCAATACCGGCTCAAAAACCACGATCCACCGCTATCTGAAGGAGCTGGACGACAGCGAAACCCGCGTCACCATCACCGAAGCGCCCATTGACGACGAGCTGGGTGAACTGGTTTCGCGACTGGCGCAGCGCTTGAAAGAGAAAGCCCAAGAGCCGATTGATCTGGCCCAGGCGCGGTTCGAACAACAGAAGTCCGCCCTGCTCGCCCAGGTCGAAGCCCTTGAAGAGGCCCACGGCCAACTCACGCAGCAATTCGCTATCCAGGCGGCCGCGCTGGCAGAAGAAAGCGCCGCGCTGCAAACGGCCAGCACCAGTTTGCAGACTGAGCAGACCCGTAATGCCGGACTAAGCCAGGCGTGCAGTGATTACGAACTGAGGATCAACGACAAGGACGAACAGATTCGCTCCCTGGAAGAAAAGCACCTGCACGCCCGCGACGCGCTGGAGCATTACCGTAATGCGATCAAGGAGCAGCGCGAGCAGGAACAGCGTCGCCATGAAGGCCAACTGCAGCAGGTCCAGGCAGAACTGCGCCAGGCTCAGCAAAGCGCCATGGTGCGCCAGGATGAGATCACTCAACTGCATCGCGACAACGAGCGTTTACTGATCGAGCATCGGGTGACGGCGAAGGAATTGACGGCGTTGCAGGAACAAAACCGCAAGGACCAGGCCCAGCAACTGAAGCTGAGCGAACAGCTGATTCAAATCGACAACGAGCGCACCCTGCTTCAGGAGCGTCTGCGGGTGGCGGTGCTGGAGAGCCAATCACGCCAGGAAGCGTTGACCGAACACCAGAACACCAACAAAACCCTGGAACTGGACCTGATCAAGGCCCAGGCCAATATCGAGGCATTGCGCCTGGCCGCCGCCGTTGCAGCGGCGCCAGAGGCAACGCCAGAGGACTGATCAGTCCGCCACAGGCGTGCGCATGGTGACGAACTCTTCCGCCGCCGTAGGGTGCACACCGATGGTTTCATCGAAGTGACGCTTGGTGGCGCCCGCCTTGAGCGCGATCGCGAGGCCCTGGACGATTTCACCCGCGTCCGGGCCGACCATATGGCAACCCAGCACCTTGTCGGTGTCGGCATCAACCACCAACTTCATCAGGGTTTTCTCCTGGCAATCTGTCAGGGTCAACTTCATCGGCCGGAAACGGCTTTCGAAGATCTGCACGTTATGGCCGCCCTTCTTCGCCTCTTCTTCCGTCAAGCCGACAGTGCCGATATTCGGCAAGCTGAATACCGCTGTCGGGATCATTGCGTAATCCACCGGGCGATACTGCTCAGGCTTGAACAGGCGACGCGCCACAGCCATGCCTTCGGCCAGCGCCACGGGCGTCAACTGCACGCGACCGATCACATCACCAATGGCCAGGATCGACGCTTCGCTGGTTTCGTAAAGGTCATTGACCTGCACAAAACCGCGCTCATCGAGCGTGACGCCGGTGTTTTCCAACCCCAGGTTATCCAGCATCGGACGGCGGCCCGTGGCATAGAACACACAATCGGTTTCCAGCACACGACCGTCTTTCAGGGTGGCCTTGAGGCTGCCGTCGGCTTGTTTTTCAATACGTTCGATATCGGCGTTGAATTGCAGGTCCAGGCCGCGCTTGGTCAGTTCTTCCTGCAAGTGCTTGCGCACCGCACCGTCAAAACCGCGCAGGAACAGATCACCGCGATACAGCAGCGAGGTCTGGGCGCCCAGGCCCTGGAAAATACCTGCGAACTCGACGGCGATATAACCACCACCGACCACCAGTACACGCTTGGGCAGTTCTTTAAGGAAGAAGGCCTCATTGGAGCCAATAGCGTGTTCGCGCCCCGGAATCTCCGGAATCTGCGGCCAGCCGCCCGTAGCGATCAGAATGTGCTTGGCAGTGAAACGCTCGCCATTGATTTCCACCTGATGCGGATCAACCAGGCGCGCATGCCCCTCATGCAGGGTCACGCCGCTGTTGACCAGCAGGTTACGGTAGATGCCATTGAGGCGATTGATCTCGCGATCTTTATTGGCGATCAGCGTCGCCCAATCAAAATTCGCCTCCCCAAGGGACCAGCCAAAGCCACTGGCCTGCTCGAAATCTTCGGCAAAGTGCGCGCCGTACACCAACAGCTTTTTGGGCACGCACCCCACGTTAACGCAGGTGCCGCCCAGGTAGCGGCTTTCCGCTACCGCCACCTTGGCGCCAAAGCCCGCAGCAAAGCGCGCCGCACGAACACCGCCAGAACCGGCGCCAATTACATACAGATCAAAATCGTAGGCCATTTCACTCTCCTCGGCAGGACATCAGCATACCGACTTACATGGGACCGAAAAACGAAAAAGCCACCCGAAGGTGGCTTTTCAGCAGCGGCAAGCGTGAATCAGTAAGCCTTGCCAGTCTTGTAGAAGTGCTCGTAGCAGAAGTTGGTTGCTTCGATGTAGCCTTCGGCGCCACCGCAGTCAAAACGACGACCCTTGAACTTGTACGCGATCACGCAGCCGTCTTTGGCCTGCTTCAGCAGGGCGTCGGTGATCTGGATTTCGCCACCCTTGCCTGGCTCGGTTTCTTCGATCAGCTTGAAGATATCCGGAGTCAGGATGTAACGACCGATGATCGCCAGGTTCGACGGTGCATCTTCAGGCGCTGGTTTTTCAACCATGTCGCGTACGCGGATCAGGCCATCACCAATGTCGTCGCCGGCGATCACGCCGTACTTGTTGGTTTCTTGAGGGTCTACTTCTTGAACCGCAACGATGGTGCAACGGTATTTCTGGTACAGCTTGACCATCTGGGTCAATACGCCGTCGCCTTCCAGGTTCACACACAGGTCGTCCGCGAGGACCACGGCGAACGGTTCGTCACCGATCAGTGGGCGGCCGGTCAGGATGGCGTGGCCGAGGCCTTTCATCTGGGTCTGACGGGTGTAGGAGAAGGAGCACTCGTCCAGCAGCTTGCGGATACCGACCAGGTATTTTTCCTTGTCGGTGCCCTTGATTTGGTTTTCCAGCTCGTAGCTGATGTCGAAGTGGTCTTCCAGTGCGCGCTTACCACGACCGGTGACGATGGAGATTTCGTTCAGACCGGCATCCAATGCCTCTTCGACGCCGTACTGAATCAGTGGCTTGTTTACCACCGGCAGCATCTCTTTAGGCATGGCCTTGGTCGCTGGCAAGAAGCGAGTGCCGTAACCGGCTGCTGGGAACAAGCATTTCTTGATCATATAAGTCCTTACAAAGGGCTGTGCGTACGGAATTCGGCGCAGTCTAATCACGCCGCAGTCACCTTACAATGGGTCCTGCTGGCGTTGCGATGTCAACATAGAGAAAAAATGTCGGCGTAAGTTCCACTTATCTTACGAAGAACCTGTGCACCGACACGACAAAAAACAACCTTGCCCCTATGTTTAAAAGGGCTGAAACCCTTTTAGCACGCTTTTCGGCCAGGCACACTCACTTGGAATTACTTGCGCGGCGCCGCGACATTTGGCGCTATCATGGTGCCCTTGAACCAGACCACGAGATTGTTAATAGATGTCAGAACCCAAAGGCGTGAACGGCTACCTGATCACCAAGCGAGCAGACGGCTGGCACTTGATCAACTTCCACGGGGACAGCGTCGCGGGTGTTTTCGAGACCGAAAGCATGGCGATTGCCGTAGCCGAAGTGTTTGTGGATGAAGCGGGCCACGCGTCGAGCAAACGGCCGAAGACCAAGTAAGCCTGCAGGCACTGCGCAAAAAGCCCCGATTGACGGGGCTTTTTTGTGTTTGTCTGTACCTAGATGGCAGTTCGCTATAATCTGCCGAAAACGCCCCACGACAGTGTCAGCGCCCCTCCCACACCCTCGATGACGAACACTATGAACAAACTTCTGGCACTGACTGCGGTACTGGCACTTGCCGGCTGCACCACTACTTCTGATGTCTACCTCAAAAACGGCGAGCAGGGCTTGACCATCGACTGCTCAGGCGAAGCCAACTCCTGGGCCAGTTGCTACGAAAAAGCCGATGCCTCCTGCGCCGGCACCGGCTATCGCATCGTTGGCACAGAGGGCACTCCATCGCTGAAAGAAAGCGACAAGACCTTGGGCCAGGACGTCGGCAATTTCAAAAACCGTAGTGTGGTGGTGGTCTGCAAGTAACTACAGACTACAAGTGGATCTCGGCAAACTTGATGCCTAGCTCCCGAAGGATCTCGGTCAGTTCATCCAGCCGTGCGAAGGATTCAACCTCGTCCTGATCGTCGACCAGGAAAAAGCTGCGTCCGCCGCTTTTCTTGAAAAAGACGATCCACTCGCCCAGGTCGGCAGGATTCTGGATGATATGGGTCGCCGAGATTTGCCCCTCGGCCTGCCGGGCTTTGACGTGTTCACGCTTCATATCTGGTTTTCCACAAGGGCATCAGCCGGAAATGCAATCTTCCCCGGCCTTTTTGACATCCCCCGGACGGATCGGCACGTTGGACATGCTCTCGTAGAGCTTGATGCTGCTTCCGCTGGAGCGCTCATCAATTTCGAAAATCGCCGAAGGATCGGCCGAGAACTTCTGCGGCACAATCACTTGTACACCACCGTCCTTATGCGGTTCGATTTGCGGCGGACGGCGGGTAGCCGACAGTTTATGCACCACACACGCCGCGTATTCCTGGGGTTTTTTACCAGAAATGACCGCCAGCGTCGGTGGGGTCTGCTTGATATCTGCAACCGAAGCACACCCACCTATCGCCAAGGCCAGAACCAACACACTCCACTTCATACAAAATCTCCACTTAAAGATCCTACGACAGTCGGGATGGTAATTTTCTCCCGCCCACGTAGGATTTATCCCTGATAACTCGGTAAATAACTGTTTTAAATTGTCGACGCCGTTGAAGACGGGCCGATAATAAACGCGCTGGGGCTGATAAACTCCATCTTAACCTACGTATCGTTCTGATTTTTCAGAAAAAGCCCTTCTGGAGACACCTCATGAAATTCATTCACCAGCGCGAGCACCTCAATGAGGGAGATATCGTCGTCATCGAATGCTCGCAGACTTGCAATATCCGCCTGATGAGCGATGCGAATTTTCGCAGCTTTAAAAATGGCGGCCGCCACACTTACCATGGTGGCGCGTTTGACACGTTTCCGGCCAAGATCACTGCCCCCAGCACCGGGTTCTGGAACATCACCCTGGATGTAGTGACCCGCCGCGCCATCAGCGTTACGCGCAAACCCGCGTTGTCCCACAAGATTCGCATCGTACGTCGTACCAGCACCAAGCTGAGCTGATCCGAACACGCCACAGGAAATCGCCGTGACCACCACCAAATACGTAATCAAATACAAGCTAAACGGTGAACGCCGCTTCGAGTTCGCCCAGTTGACCACCAACAGTGTGGAAGAGGCCCGCCAAGCCTTGGACAAAATCCATGATGCCGATGATGTGATCACCGACATCAACGTGAGCAAGGCGCTGTAAGCTCATGCCCGGCCCCACTGTCGACCTGTTCGCCGATGACGCCCTGCAACAACCTGCTCGGCGTGAGCAAATTGGTGAACAGTCCTACGTGTTAAGGGGCTTCGCCCTGCCCTGGATTGAGCGGCTTCTGCCAGAACTGCGGCGCGTGCTGGCTCAATCCCCGTTTCGGCAAATGGTCACCCCAGGCGGCTTCACGATGTCGGCGGCGTTGAGCAGTTGCGGCGCACTGGGCTGGACCACCGACACCCGTGGGTACCGCTACAGCCCGCTGGACCCGCGCAGTCAGCAACCCTGGCCAGCCCTGCCCGATGCATTGCGCCAACTTGCCGTGCTGGCCGCTGCCGATGCCGGCTTTATCGACTTCGCCCCCGATGCCTGCCTGATCAACCGCTATGTACCGGGCGCCAAAATGTCTCTGCATCAAGACAAGAATGAACGCCAGTACAGCGCGCCCGTGGTCTCGGTTTCGCTCGGGTTGCCGGCGGTTTTCCTGTTCGGCGGTCACCAGCGCAGTGACAAAACCCAAAAGGTTTCGCTGTTCCATGGCGACGTGGCTGTCTGGGGCGGCGTTGATCGCCTGCGTTTCCACGGTGTCTTGCCGATCAAGGAGGGTGTGCACCCGGTCATGGGGCCACAACGTATCAACCTGACATTTCGTACCGCCGGCTAATTCGAGCGCAAGCTTCGGAGTGCCTGGCCGGTGAGGCGCGGCTAATCTGACCTGGATCCGTCAAGAGTGCCGAACATGACTACTGAACAAGATCCGCGCTGGGCGGCGATTCTCGCCCGCGATTCCAAAGCTGACACACTGTTCGTGTACGGTGTGAAAACCACCGGCGTGTATTGCCGTCCCAGCAGCGCTTCGCGCTTGCCGCGCCCGGAAAATATCGAGTTCTTCGACACGCCGGCGCAGGCCGAAGCCGCCGGTTATCGTCCCAGCAAACGTGCCGCCGGCGACCAGACACAACGCGCCGCGCAGGACGCCCAACGGGTGGCTGACGCCTGCCGGCACATCGAGCAGGCGGCTACCCCGCCCAGCCTCAACACCCTCGCCACACTCGCCGGGCTGAGCCCTTTCCATTTCCACCGGATCTTCAAAGCCGTCACCGGCCTGACGCCCAAAGGCTACGCAAGCGCCCATCGCTCGCAAAAAATGCGCGCCGGGCTCAAGGGTACGCAGACGGTGACGGATGCCCTGTACGACGCCGGCTTCAACTCCAACAGCCGTTTCTATGAGTCGGCCAACCAGTTGCTGGGGATGAAACCCACTGACTACAAGGCCGGTGGCACCAACAGCGCAATCCTGTTTGCCGTCGGCGAATGCTCTTTGGGGGCGATCCTGGTGGCCCAGAGCACGCGCGGCGTGTGCGCGATCCTGCTGGGGGATGAGCCGGAGCAACTGGTGCGTGACCTGCAGGATCAGTTTCCCAAGGCTGACCTGGTGGGCGCCGATCACGACTTCGAGCAATTGGTCGCCCATGTCGTGGGGTTCATCGAGGCACCCGCTCTGGGGCTGGATTTGCCGCTGGACTTGCGCGGCACTGCGTTCCAGCAAAGGGTCTGGCAGGCTTTGCGCGACATTCCGGTGGGCGACACCGCCAGCTATGGGCAGATTGCCGAGCGCATTGGCGCGCCCAAGTCGTTCCGGGCCGTCGCCCAGGCCTGCGGCGCCAACAGGCTGGCGGTGGCGATTCCCTGTCACCGTGTGGTGCGCAGCAATGGTGATTTGTCGGGCTATCGCTGGGGCGTTGAGCGCAAGCGGCAATTGCTTGACCGCGAACGCGACCACTAAACGCGCACGAAACCCCTGCGTCGTCCAGTGAATAAAACAGACTGGCCGGATGGCGGACGCCCTGCTAAAACAGCGAAAAGTCCGACGACCGCTGGAGACGCATCCCATGAGCACCTGGCCAGACACGCGCATTCTCGACCTATTGGGCATCGACCTGCCCATCATCCAAGCGCCTATGGCCGGCGCCACTTCTGCCGCCATGGTCATCGCGGCCTGCGAAGCTGGAGCACTCGGTTCGATGCCTGCTGCGACACTGAACATCGAACAACTGCGCGAGGCCCTTGCGACCATCCGCCAGGCCAGCAAGCGCCCCATCAACGTCAACTTCTTCTGCCACCAACCGCCTGCAGTGGACGTGGCACGGGATCGTCGCTGGAAGGCTTTGCTGGAGCCTTACTACCGCGAGCTGGGCGCAGACTTTGATGCGCCCACCCCGGTCAGTGACCGCGCACCGTTCAATAACGCCGCCTGCCAGGTGGTGGAAGAATTCCGGCCCGAAGTCGTCAGCTTTCACTTCGGCCTGCCGGAAAAAACCTTGCTGGATCGGGTAAAAGCCACTGGCGCCAAGGTGCTGTCGTCGGCCACCACCGTGGAAGAAGCCGTCTGGCTGGAACAGCACGGCTGCGACGCGATCATCGCCATGGGCAGTGAAGCTGGCGGTCATCGGGGCTTGTTCCTCAGCGACGACCTCAACACGCAGATCGGCCTGTTCGCCCTGCTACCCCAGATTGTCGACGCCGTGAACGTGCCAGTGATTGCCGCCGGAGGCATTGGCGATGCACGGGGTATTGTCGCGGCATTTGCCCTGGGCGCTAGCGCGGTACAGATTGGCACCGCGTATCTATTCACCCCTGAAGCGACGGTCAGCGCGTCCCATCACCATGCACTGCGCCATGCCCAGGCCAGCGAAACCGCGCTGACCAACCTGTTCACCGGCCGCCCGGCGCGGGGCATCGTCAACCGTGTGATGCGTGAACTGGGTGCAATCAACCCGACAGCTCCCGCGTTTCCGCGTGCTGGCGGTGCATTGATGCCGCTCAAGGCCAGGGACGAAGCCGGGTTCAGCAATCTCTGGTCGGGCCAGGCATTGCGCCTTGGCAAAGACGCAACCACCTATGACCTGACCCGCGAGCTGGCGGAACACGCGCTGGCCAAACTCAAATAGTCCGGCCGTCTGGAGCAACTTTGCGCTGTACCGGCGATGGCTAACCGCTATATATTCCCATACATAGCGGTTAGCCCTTCTACCTATAACATGCCGTACATCTCCAAGGAGCTGCTCCATGATGATTCACGCCTCACGCCTGGCCGTGTTGGTCGCTGCGTTCGCTTTCGGTTCGGCCCACGCCGATGAAGTGCAGGTGGCCGTCGCTGCCAACTTCACCGCACCGATCCAGGCGATTGCCGCCGATTTTGAAAAAGACACCGGTCACAAACTGGTCGCGGCCTACGGCGCCACGGGCCAGTTCTACACCCAGATCAAGAACGGCGCGCCGTTCGAAGTGTTCCTGAGCGCCGACGACACCACTCCGCAAAAACTCGAAAGCGAAGGTGATACCGTCAAAGGCTCGCGCTTCACCTACGCCGTGGGCACCCTCGCGCTGTGGTCGGCCAAAGAAGGCTATGTAGATGCCAAAGGCGACGTCTTGAAGAACAACGACTTCAAGCACCTGTCCATCGCCAACCCGAAAGCCGCGCCCTACGGCCTGGCCGCCACCCAGGTACTGGCGAAAGAAGGCCTGAGCGAGAAGGTCAAGGACAAGCTCGTCGAGGGCCAGAACATCACCCAGGCCTTCCAGTTTGTATCCACCGGCAACGCCGAGTTGGGTTTTGTCGCCTTGTCGCAGATCTATAAAGACGGCAAAGTCACCAGCGGTTCGGCGTGGATCGTTCCGGCGTCCATGCACGACCCGATCAAACAGGACGCGGTAATCCTGAACAAAGGCAAAGACAGCGCTGCTGCCAAAGCGCTGGTCGAGTACCTCAAAGGGCCAAAAGCCGCTGCCGTTATCAAGTCCTACGGTTACGAGCTGGCCAAGTAAATGCCCCTATCGAGTGCCGATTTTTCCGCTATCTGGTTGACCATCAAGCTCGCGTCGCTGACCACCGTGATCCTGCTGGTCATTGGCACGCCGATTGCGTTGTGGCTGTCGCGCACCCAATCGTGGTGGCGCGGCCCGATTGGCGCCATTGTGGCCCTGCCGTTGGTGTTGCCACCGACGGTGATCGGTTTCTACCTGCTGTTGACCATGGGGCCAAATGGCTACTTCGGCCAGTTCACCCAATGGCTGGGCCTGGGCACCCTCACCTTCAGCTTTGCCGGGCTGGTGATTGGTTCGGTGATCTATTCCATGCCGTTTGTGGTGCAGCCGTTGCAAAACGCGTTTTCCGCCATCGGCACTCGCCCACTGGAAGTGGCCGCGACCCTGCGCGCCAATCCCTGGGACACTTTTTTTACGGTAATCCTGCCCCTGGCGCGACCAGGCTTTATCACGGCCTCGATCCTCGGATTTGCCCACACCGTCGGTGAGTTCGGCGTGGTGCTGATGATCGGCGGCAATATTCCGGACAAGACCCGCGTGGTCTCGGTGCAGATCTACGACCATGTGGAAGCCATGGAATACGCCCAGGCCCATTGGCTGGCCGGCGCCATGGTGGTATTTGCGTTCCTCGTGTTGCTGGCGCTGTACTCCAGCCGTAAAACCAGGATGGGCTGGAGCTGATGTCGATGATTAATGTACGCCTGCAACTCCGTTATTCCGGGTTTGCGCTGGACGTGGACCTGCATCTGCCAGGCCGTGGCGTGACCGCGCTGTACGGGCATTCCGGCTCCGGCAAGACTACCTGCCTGCGCTGCATCGCCGGGCTTGAACGGGCCGAAAATGGTTTCATCCAAGTCAACGATGACGTGTGGCAAGACAGCCGCAGCGGGTTGTTCGTACCGCCCCATAAACGTGCGCTGGGTTACGTCTTCCAGGAGGCCAGCCTGTTCGCGCATTTGTCTGTGCGGGCCAACCTGGAGTTCGGCCTCAAGCGCATTCCCCGCCTACAGCGCCGGGTGGATATGGCCCAGGCCACGGCGCTATTGGGGATCGGTCACCTGTTGGAGCGCAACCCGCTGCACTTGTCCGGCGGTGAACGCCAGCGCATCGGCATCGCCCGTGCCTTGCTCACCAGCCCGAAACTGCTGTTGATGGATGAACCGCTGGCCGCCCTCGACAGCCAGCGCAAAAACGAAATCCTGCCGTACCTGGAACGCCTGCACGATGAGCTGGATATTCCGGTGCTGTACGTCAGCCACGCCCAGGATGAGGTCGCACGCCTGGCCGACCATATCGTCCTGCTCAGTGACGGCAAGGCCCTGGCCAGCGGACCGATTGGCGAAACGCTGGCGCGGCTCGACCTGCCGCTGGCACGGGGCGACGATGCCGGTGTGGTGATCAACGGCACGGTCACTGCCTACGACGCGCATTACCAGTTGCTGACCCTGCATCTGCCGGGCAGCGCCTTGTCCATGCGCGTGGCCCATGCACCGATGGCCGTGGGCCACGCGCTGCGGGTCAAGGTGCAGGCACGGGACGTGAGCCTCAGCCTGCAAGGGTCGGAACCGAGCAGCATCCTCAATCGCCTGCCGGTAACGGTGATCCAGGAAACGCCCGCAGACAACAGCGCCCATGTATTGGTGCGCCTGGAAGCCGAGGGCACGCCATTGCTGGCGCGCATCACGCGCTTCTCCCGCGACCAGTTGCAACTGCATCCGGGCCAGACGCTGTGGGCACAGATCAAGGCAGTCGCGGTGCTGGCGTAAGCATTTGGCACGACCGCACAGCGCTGCGGTCAATCAGACATACCGGCCTGATTTGTTGCCAAGGAACCCGCCATGCCCGACTCCGCGATCCCCGCCGACCTGCCCCGCGACCTGCATTATGTTGACGACACCCAACCCGGCATTCGCCGCAAGCGGGTGCGCGGCAAGTTCCAGTACTTCAATGCCAAGGGTGAGCGCATTGACGACGACGAGGAAATCAAGCGTATCAACGCCCTCGCCGTCCCGCCCGCCTACACCGACGTGTGGATCTGCGCCGACCCGCGTGGCCATCTGCAAGCCACCGGGCGCGACGCCCGTGGACGCAAGCAGTATCGCTACCACCCGCGCTGGCGCGAAGTACGTGACACCGACAAGTACTCACGCCTGCAAGCGTTCGGTAGCGCACTGCCCAAGTTGCGCAAGCAGTTGGAGGCCCAACTGGCCGAGCCTGGCTTTACCCGTGAAAAAGTCCTGGCCACCGTGGTGATGCTGCTGGACGCTACCTTGATCCGCGTCGGCAATACCCAATACGCCCGCGACAACAAATCCTACGGTTTAACCACCCTGCGCAACCGCCATGTGGACATCAATGGCAGCGAGATACAGTTCCAGTTTCGCGGCAAAAGTGGCGTGGAGCATCAGGTCAGCGTCAAGGACAGGCGCCTGGCCAACGTGGTCAAGCGCTGCATGGAATTGCCCGGTCAGGACCTGTTCCAGTACCTGGACGCAGACGGCGAACGACACACCGTCAGTTCCCATGATGTAAACGCCTACTTGCACAGCCTCACCGGCGCCGATTTCACCGCCAAGGACTATCGCACCTGGGCCGGCACCGCCCTGGCGCTGGCGGTGTTGCGCGAGTTGGAATGGCAGCCGGAATCCGACGCCAAACGGCATGTGGTGGCGATGGTCAAGGACGTTGCCCGGCAGTTGGGGAATACACCGGCGGTGTGCCGAAAATGCTACATACACCCGGCGGTATTGGAGCATTTCAGCCTGGGCGAGCTGTCCAGATTGCCCAAGCCGCGGGTGCGCAAAGGGCTCAAGGCGGAGGAAGTCGCGCTGGCCATGTTCCTTGAACAGCTCGCCGAGGCGAGTTAGGCTTTACCTCCTTTCTGCCCCACGGGATGACCGCCGACGTGAACCACTAAGCCTTCCAGAATGTACCTGCAACGAGCCGCCTGGCGTGCTTGTTGGCCTGTTCGACATTGCTTTGGAGGTGCTGATGACTCACGTCAACCGGCTGCCCGCTTTGGTTTCCCTGCAACACCTGTACTTCCAGTTCGCCAATGGCGAAACCCTGCTGGAAGACCTCACCCTGTCCATCGACCCTACGCCCACCGGCATCGTGGGGCGCAATGGCTGTGGCAAAAGTATCCTCGCGAGGTTGATCGCCGGCGAGTTGTCACCCTCCTGCGGCACGCTGGATCGCCGGGCGAGCGTGGCGTTTGTGCCTCAGGCCGTGGTGGTCGAGCCGGGCGATACCGTCGCCAGCCTCACAGGAACCGCTAACACCTTGGCGGCACTGGATCGTATGGCCAGAGGCACCGCCAGTGTGGATGACCTGGCGACGATCGATGAACGCTGGGACCTCGCGGACCGTTTGCGCAGCGCTTTGGATACAGCGGGATTGTCGCAGCTGAGTGTCGACACGCCTGCCGAGCAACTCAGCGGCGGACAACTGGCCCGGGTTGCGATCATCATGGCTGCCCGCGAGTTGCGTCAACCTCCACCTCACGGGCCCGGTACGTGTCGCCGTGCATGGGCCGAACGGTTGCGGCAAGTCCACGCTGCTCAAAGTCTTGGCTGGCCAATGGCAAGCGGTCGCAGGGGAATGCAGCGTGCATGTGCCCAGTGCCTATATCGATCAGCGTCTGGGCTTGCTGGACAATCATCGCTCGATCATCGAGCAGCTCAACCTGCTGGGTACGCCGCTGACCGAAGCCGAGCTGCGCACGCGCTTGGCCTTGCTGCAACTGGACGCGCTGCGCGTGATCCAACCGGTCGCGCAACTCAGCGGCGGCGAACGCCTGAAAGCCGCCATGGCAATCGCCCTGTGGCGCCATGTGCCGGCGCAACTGTTGCTGCTCGACGAACCCAGCAATCACCTGGACCTGGAATCAGTGACGGCTTTCGAGCAGGCGCTGCAAGGGTTTGGCGGAGCGATGGTGGTGGTGTCCCATGATGCGGCGTTTGTGCAGGCGATCCGGCCGACCCACCGGTTGCGCTGGACGCCGGATGGCTGGCGACTGGACGCTGCCTGAGGTCATTGCGTGTGGGCGCAAAGCGTCCTACCGTAGTGGCCGGATAATCTCACCGAGGAACCCGGCCCTATGCTGCCTTCGTCCCGCAAGCCTTACGCCAATGCTGCACTCGCCCATCGACAGCGTTGGCGCGGCCGAGTCGGCTTGATGCTGGTGGCCAGTCTTTCGGTGTTGGCCGGTATGACCGATGCCATCGGCTTTATGGCCAGCGGAGATTTTGTTTCGTTCATGAGCGGCAACACCACGCGCCTGGCCGTAGCGATCAGCGCCGGCGATCTGGGGCTGACGGGGCGCTTGTTAGTGCTGGTCGCCACCTTCGTGGTCGGCAACGCATTGGGCGTGGTGGTCAGTCGCTTTGGCCGGCGGCATACGCTGCCTTTGCTGTTATGTATCGCGGCTTTTTTGTGCGCCGGTGCGCTGTGGCCATCAGACGATACCTTACCCGCGCTGCTGGCGGCGATCATCGCAATGGGCATGCTCAATGCGGCCGTCGAAGAGGTCAACGGTTTGCCCGTGGGCCTTACCTATGTCACCGGGGCGCTGTCACGCTTTGGTCGTGGCCTGGGTCGCTGGATGCTGGGGGAAAGGCGTAACGGCTGGCGGGTGCAGTTGATCCCGTGGGGCGGCATGTTTGTGGGTGCAGTCATTGGCGCGTTGCTGGAGCAGCATATGGGCCTGAAGGCGTTGCTGGTCAGCAGTGGGTTGGCTGGGGTGTTGGGGCTGGTGTCGCTGAAGATTCCGCGTCGCTGGCACTTGGGGTTTATGCCGCGATAAGGGCTAAAGATGCTCGCCCGACGGTATGGCCTCGACGTCCGTGTACCGGTAAAGAGCCATCACGCCGGGCAAGCGGTGGGAATAATAAGCCAATGTCCGGCGGCTGTCCCGCCGGGCGTTTCCTAAAAACACTAAGGCAACGGATTACAGACAAGTCGCCAGCGCTGCCAATCGACGTTTGGCGGGCATCGTGTCTTCGCCGGCGTAGTACTTGATGGACGATCCTGCACCGGCACTTTGCACATCGGCGAAGTAATCCCCGCCCCTGGTATAGACGGTGAAACCACCGGCGCCATTCGGCTCCTTGAAGCCACTGGCATCGACGCCGTAGACGCTTTCATCCTGCCAGCCAAATTGAATGCACTCGGCAACCACCACCGTGGACTTGTCCGATGCCAGCGTCTTGTAGGGCGCTCCCGAGCGCGCTTCGTTCATCTTCGAACCTGCGCAGCCGGCCAGTGCTGCCACGACCAATGCGCCTATAACCACCTTGTGCATGCCATCGCCTCCTTGAAAAAAACGCGACTGTAGCATTGCCGCGCAACTGACTGGCGCCTGGATGAATTTTGTTTCACGGTGACGCAGGCGAACGCCACCTATAGTGGCCTGGCTCATTTTTGAAGACTCCCTTCTGCCCGCCCTCCCGCGGGCTTTTTTTCGTCTGCGCGTCAGAGCCACCAACGGAACAGATAAAACAGTGCCATGCTCAGCACGACCGTGAGCAGCACATTGCGTGTCCAGAACATCAACGCGACCGCACTGATACCCGCCAGCAAATACGGGTTGGCCGGGCTCAGGTTGAGCTGGTGGTCGGCAAGAAAAATAATCGGCCCGCAAATCGCTGTCAGCATCCCCGGCACCGCAAACCCGAGAAACTCCCGCGCGCCACGGTTGAGGCGCACCGGCAGGCGAGGTTCGATAAACAGGTAGCGGTTGAGAAACACCACCAGGCCCATGGCCACAATCATCAGGTAAATCATGGCTGCCCTACTCCCAGTCGCTTGCAGACAAAGCCTGCGCTCATGCCCAGCACACCAGACACCACCACGGCCGACTCCCAGTGCAGGAAGCTCAGCCACACTGAACAGAGCAATGACACCGCTACGCAGACCACCGTAGGCACATCCCGCACCACGGGGGTGATCAAGGCAATGAAAGTCGCGGCAATGGAAAACTCCAGGCCCAGTTGATCGAGACCGGGAATGCTTTTGCCCAGCACAATGCCAGCCAGGGTGAACAGGTTCCAGATGATATAAAACGTCAGGCCGACGCCCAAGGCATACCAGCGATTGAAGGTCTGGCGGTCGTAGTGGCTGACCAAGGCAAAGAACTCGTCGGTGAGCAGGAACCCCAGGCTCATGCGCCAACGGCTATCAAGTGCCGACAACGTTGGACGCATATGCATGCCGTACAGCAAATGCTGGGACGTCAGCAGCAACGTGGTCAGCACGATGGAAATCAGGCTGGCACCGCTCTTGACCATGCCAATGGCCACCAGTTGTGCGGCACCGGCAAACACAATGGCGGAGAGGCCTTGGGCCTGCAGCGGGGTGAATTGTGCATCGATGGCCATGGAACCGGCCAACAACCCCCAGGGTGCACAGGCCAACGACAAGGGAATCACTGCAATTGCGCCGCGGGAAAACGCGTGGAGAGGCAAGGCATTGGGCATCTGAAACGGGCTCGTCGGCTGGGGGTCGCCAAGCATGCCTGCCGGTATCAAGATTGTCTTGAACGATATTGCGCGCATCCGCTGTACGCGGAACTGCCCGTTGGGGGGGGCTATAGGGTCGGCATTGAAGGCTGCATCACAGCAGGCGATAGACCAGCCTGTTGCGCGGTCGGTGTGGATGGCAGATGGGAAAACGCGATGGGAGGTAGCATGTCAATACCTATCGGGTTCTGGAATGTCCTCATCCGATTGGCGCTGTCACCGGCACTGGTTCCTATGAATAGTTAACCGAATATGGACGACTGCACTGCCCCATCACGCCAGTTTGACCGACACCCATTCGACCGAATCGCGCGCCTCACGCAGCTCGTAAGCATCCTGATTAAGCCGGTGAATGGTATTGAGCAGGCGCTGGCGTAGCACTTCATCGCCGAGTTTCTCGACGGCGCGCATCAGGTCGAACGCCGCGGTTTCGTTATTTTCCGCGACGGAATCCAAGGTCTTGCGCAGGTTACGAGTGGCACGGGGCACGCGGGGGCTTCCTTCTTCAGCAATGGGCGGGCACTTTAGGACATTCGTGTTTCATTTTAATTTCAATCACTTGTGGCTGAGTTGCCGGTGTTTGATCCAGGTCAATTTGAAACAAAGTTTGGCTGAAATATGGGGAAATACGTATATTCCCTAACCGCCATACAACTCCCCATGGTTGCAGACCACTACGGGCCAGCATCGCTGCTGAGCTGCCGGAGCGTTAATTCATGCTTGTCGCCGTTGCCATTTTCATCGTCACCATCATCCTGGTCATCTGGCAGCCCAAGGGCCTCGGCGTTGGCTGGAGCGCAACCCTCGGCGCGATCCTGGCCCTGGCCTGCGGCGCGGTCAGCCTGGGCGATATCCCGGTGGTGTGGCACATCATCTGGAACGCCACCGGTACGTTTGTCGCGCTAATCATCATCAGCCTGTTGCTGGATGAAGCCGGGTTCTTTGCCTGGACCGCCCTGCATGTGGCGCGCTGGGGCCGTGGGCGTGGTCGGCGGTTGTTTGCCTATATGGTGCTGCTCGGTGCGCTGGTATCGGCGCTGTTTGCCAACGACGGCGCGGCGCTGATCCTTACCCCCATTGTCATGTCGATGCTGCTGGCCCTGCGTTTTTCACCGGCGGCCACCCTGGCGTTTGTCATGGGCGCAGGGTTTATCGCCGATACGGCAAGCCTGCCGCTGGTGGTGTCGAACCTGGTGAATATCGTATCGGCGGACTACTTCAAGATCGGCTTCAACGAATACGCGGCAGTGATGGTGCCGGTCAACCTCGTCAGCGTCGCGGCCACCCTCGCCATATTGCTGTGGTTCTTCCGCCGCGACATCCCGCACACCTACGACCCCGCCGACCTTGCAGACCCCGCCAGCGCCATCCATGACCGCGCCACTTTCCGTGCCGGCTGGTGGGTGCTGGGGATCCTGTTGATCGGCTGCTTTGCACTGGAACCGCTGGGCATTCCGATCAGCGCGATTTCCGCAGTGTGCGCTGTGCTCCTGCTGGTGATCGCCGCCAAGGGCCACAAGATCTCCACGCGCAAAGTGCTGAAGGAAGCTCCGTGGCAGATCGTGATTTTCTCCCTGGGCATGTACCTGGTGGTCTACGGCTTGCGTAACGCTGGCCTCACCACCTACCTGGCGACCTGGCTTGATACCTTTGCCACTTACGGTGTCTGGGGCGCGGCCATGGGCACCGGGGTACTGACGGCCTTGCTGTCCTCGGCGATGAACAACCTCCCGACGGTCTTGATCGGCGCGCTGTCCATCGAGTCGAGCCATGCCGTGGGCGTGGTCAAGGACGCGATGATCTACGCCAACGTGATCGGCAGCGACCTGGGCCCGAAAATCACCCCCATCGGCAGCCTGGCCACCCTGCTATGGCTGCATATCCTGGCACGCAAAGGCATCACCATCACCTGGGGCTACTACTTCAAGGTCGGGATTGTGCTGACCTTGCCGGTGCTGCTGATCACCCTCGCCGCCCTCGCGTTGCGCCTGAGTGTCTGACGGAGAGACTGCAATGAAAGTCCTGTTCATGTGCACCGCCAACAGCTGCCGCAGCATCTTGTCCGAAGCAGTGTTCAACCACCTCGCACCGCAAGGTTTCGAGGCCATCAGCTCAGGCAGTTTTCCCAAGGGCGAGGTGCTGCCGCGCAGCCTGAGCACGCTGCAGGCGGCGGGCATCAGTACCGAAGGGTTGTACAGCAAGGGCAACGACGCCTTTGAAGGCAGCCCACCGGATTTGGTTATCACCGTCTGCGACAAGGCCGCCGGCGAAGCCTGCCCGGTGTATTTCGGGCCGGCGCTCAAGGCGCACTGGGGGTTAGAGGACCCGTCGGATGTCCACGGCGATGAAGCATGCGTGGACGCAGCGTTCAAGGCCACGCTCACGATCATCGAACGTCGCTGCCAGGCGTTTTTCGCCCTGCCGTTTGCCTGTCTCGATCCTGCCCGACTGAAGGTCGAGCTATCCCGTATCGCCGCGTTGTAGCGGGAGAACGCAATGACTCAAACGGGTCAATCAATAGTCGATCTGGCCCGCGCTGCCAGCGTATGCTCATGCGCACTTCCTGACTGAGCTTGCGCAATGAGCACGATGCAACACGCCTGGCTGGGCCACTACGAAGTCAGCAGCACCGTCTGCACCGGCCTGACCTTCGCCCGCCACAGCCATGACGAATGTGTGATCGGCGTAAACCTGGTCGGCGAGGAAAAAGTCTGGCTGGACCGCCGGGAGTTCGACGCTGGGCCGGGCAGCATTACCCTGTACAACCCTGGGCAGATTCAAGGCGGTGGTGCGGCGGATGGCGCACCGTGGCAGTTCGTCAGCCTTTATGTCACTGCGGATCAATTAGCAGCGGACCTGGGCCTGGCGCATCTGGAGTTTGATCGCTCGTTATGTGTTCAACCACTGCTCGCGCAACGCCTGGCAGCGGCGGTGAAAGGCGCGTTGTGCGCTGATTCGCTGGTCCGTGACCTGAATGAAGACGCCATGGTCGTGATGCTCGGTGAGGTGGTTGCCATGAGCGGCGTACGCCTGCCCGGCAGTACGGCGACAGGCAAAGCCATGGTCCTGCGTGCCCAGGAGTTGCTGGCCGAGCACCTGCATCACTCGCTGCCCTTGGACCACCTCGGCGACGAGTTGGGGCTGTCCAAATTCCACCTGCTACGGGCCTTCCAAAAAGAGACCGGACTCAGCCCTCGCCAGTGGGCCATGCAACTGCGCACCCGCCGTGCGAAGGGGTTGTTGCGTAACGGCGCCGCCGCGTCGGACGTCGCCCAGGACCTGGGGTTCGCCGACCAGAGCCACCTCAATCGGCATTTTCGCGCGGCGTACGGCATGACTCCGGGTCGTTACCAGAGCGCAGTGAAACGCTGAGCAGAGCAATCTGGTTCAAGACAACCTTCGCCCCGCGCTTCACACTGCCCTCCTCATTTGAAGGATCGCGGGCATGCTGACAATCTTTTTCTACGCGCTGGTATTCGGTTTTGTGTTTTGCCTGTCCCCTGGCGCCGTGTTGGCGGAGACCTTGCGACGAGGCTTGCTGCACGGCTTTACCCCTGCGCTGATGGTGCAGATCGGCTCGCTGGTCGGTGATGCTGTCTGGGCCGTTATCGGCCTGACGGGCATTGCCCTGCTTATCCAGCATGACGCCGTGCGTGTGCCGCTGACCGTTGTCTGCGCTCTGTACCTGGCGTGGCTCGGCGTACGCAGCCTGATCGATGCGTGGCAGTTACCAGAAGCCGGCAACGCACCGGCCAGTTCCGGACAGAATGCCTTGGCGGTGGGCGCGGCGATTTCCCTGGCTAATCCGAAAAACATTGTTTACTGGGGCGCGCTGGGCAGTGCGTTGTCCGGCATCGTCGGCGCCACGCCCAGCCATGGGCAAACCCTGATGTTTTTTGCCGGCTTCATGCTGGCATCGGTGTTGTCCTGCTTTCTGATCGCAGCGCTGGTGAACCTGTTGCGCAAGAATGCTTCGCCCCTGTGGCAACGTATCAGTTATGGCACCTGCGGGTTGGTATTGATCTATCTGGCGATTCTCGCGGCACGAGGTATATGAAGTTATATATCGCGTAACTTCCAGCGCCTCTCGCCTGAATAAACTCTGAACACTGGGTAATTTAATTAATCATGCGTTGACATTTTGTAAGCGCCTGAGTAGATTGCCCCTGCCCGCAACTGGGGCCTTTTTTAAACCTCACAAAAGAAGCCAATGGACACAGTATCTAGTCGCTGTCCGAGCACCGCGTTTGCGGGCGTCGGGCGCCAAACCCAGAATATGACAGGACTCGCCTCCCCGGTCCGGTAAGCTGCGCTAGAGCTTGATGCTCCACCGTAACTGCCTCGCCGGATGCCCGTCCGGTCCCGAGGTGTGTTATGACCTTCCAACTCCTTGTTTTGCCTGATGTACGCACGCTAGCCGCAGCCCTGCGCGCCAAGCTGTGCCGGGCGCCCGCAGGCTTTGCCCCGGCCCGCCCGACCTTTGTTGCACCCTCCCCTCAAGTGTATCCAGCGCGCCCGCTGGCGCACTGGCGTATCTGCCCGCAAAGCGGCCAATTGGTGCAGCAGTGGGACCACGCCGACCCTCAAGACCCTCAGAGACCGAAGGTTTCCAGCCTGGAGCAAGCCAGCTTGATGCTCGGTCTGTATGTGAGCGCCCGCGCCGCCTGAGCTGGCTGGAAACAGCAACTTTCTTATTAATACTCTGGAGTTCTTTATGGACTTATCCAGTCGTAGCCCGCTGCGTGTTAGTTAACTAACACGCTGTTGGCGGGCGCTGTAGAAATGATGTGAATACTTTATTTAAACCGATCGCCAAGTTGGCGGCCCGGCATGCTGTTGCTCGCCTGTAATCAGGTAAGTACCGGTATGTTTTGTCGAGCGCCGGCGACAGGAGTACAAACAATGAGCGCCGTAAAAAACACGCCACTGAACAAGAAAAAAGGCATCGACGAAGGCACCAGACTGTCGATGCGTGCCGCCCGCGAAGCCCACAACGGCCTGCAAGCCACCCTCGCCAACGTCCGTGCCACCCAGGATGGCCTGACCGAACTGGACGCCTCTGCCCGCCTGCAACGGGAAGGCTATAACGAAGTTGCCCACGACAAGCCGCCCCATGCACTCATCCAGTTCCTGCACGCACTGAACAACCCGTTCATCTACGTACTACTGACCCTGGGCGCCATCAGCTTCTTTACCGATTGCTGGCTGCCGATGCAGGCAGGTGAAGACGCTGACCCGACCAAAGTCATCATTATCATGACCATGGTCCTGCTCAGCAGCCTGCTGCGCTTCTGGCAGGAGCACCGCTCGGCCAAATCCGCCGAGGCCTTGAAAGCCATGGTCCGCACCACCGCTACCGTGCTGCGCCGTGAGCAGGTGGGCAGCCAACCGACCCTGCGCGAAGTGCCGATGCGCGACCTGGTGGCCGGCGATATTGTGCAGCTTTCGGCCGGTGACATGATCCCCGCCGACATCCGCCTGATCGAATCCCGCGATCTGTTTATCAGCCAGGCCGTGCTCACCGGCGAAGCCTTGCCGGTGGAGAAGTACGACACCCTGGGCGACGTCACGCAAAAATCCGCCGGCCCGGTGAGCGCCGATCAAGGCAACCTGCTGGACCTGCCAAACATTTGTTTCATGGGTACCAACGTGGTCAGCGGCCGGGCCAGGGCCGTGGTGGTGGCCACCGGAGCGCGTACGTATTTCGGCTCCCTGGCCAAGGCGATTGTTGGCTCACGGGTGCAGACCGCGTTCGACCGTGGAGTGAACAGCGTCAGCTGGTTGTTGATCCGGTTCATGCTGGTGATGGTGCCGATCGTGTTCTTCCTCAACGGTTTCTCCAAAGGTGACTGGGGCGACGCCTTCCTGTTTGCCCTGGCGGTGGCCGTGGGCCTCACCCCGGAAATGCTGCCGATGATCGTCAGCGCCAACCTGGCCAAGGGCGCCACGGCCATGGCCAAGCGCAAAGTGGTGGTCAAGCGCTTGAATGCGATCCAGAACTTCGGCTCCATGGATGTGTTGTGCACCGACAAGACCGGCACCCTGACCCAGGACAAAATCATCCTCGAACATCACGTCAACGCCTTTGGCCAACGCGATGATGCCGTGCTGTCCCTGGCCTGGCTCAACAGCTATCACCAGAGCGGCATGAAGAACCTGATGGATCAGGCAGTGGTGCAGTTTTCAGAGCAGAATCCGAAATTCCAGGTGCCGTTCGCCTACAGCAAGGTCGATGAATTGCCCTTCGACTTCGTCCGCCGTCGCCTGTCCATCGTGGTCAAGGACGCGGCCGACGACCATCTGCTGGTGTGCAAAGGCGCGGTGGAAGAGATGCTCGGCATTGCCACCCATGTGCTGGACGCCGGCGCCGCCGTGCCATTGGATGAACGCCGCCGCGAGGAACTGCTGGCGATTGCCAACGATTACAACGAAGACGGCTTTCGGGTGCTGGTGGTGGCGACTCGCACGATCCCCAAGGCGCTGGCACGCCAGCAGTACACCACCGGCGATGAACGCAACCTGGTGATCCAGGGGTTCCTGACCTTCCTCGATCCACCCAAGGAAACCGCCGGCCCTGCGATTGCTGCACTGCAACAGATCGGCGTAGCGGTCAAAGTGCTGACCGGCGACAACGCGGTGGTCACCAGCAAGATCTGCCGTCAGGTCGGCCTTGAGCCCGGCCGGCCGCTGCTGGGGGTGGAGATCGAATTGATGGACGACGCCAGCCTGGCACGTCACGTTGAAGAACGTACGGTGTTCGCCAAGCTCACGCCGCTGCAGAAGTCCCGTGTGCTCAAGGCCCTGCAAGCCAACGGCCACACCGTGGGTTTTCTCGGTGACGGCATCAACGATGCCCCGGCCCTGCGCGATGCCGACGTCGGCATCTCGGTGGACAGCGGCACCGACATCGCCAAGGAATCCGCCGACATCATCCTCCTAGAAAAGAGCCTGATGGTGCTGGAAGAAGGCGTGCTCAAGGGCCGCGAAACCTTCGGCAATATCATGAAGTACCTGAACATGACCGCCAGCTCCAACTTCGGCAATGTGTTCTCGGTGCTGGTGGCCAGTGCCTTCATCCCCTTCATGCCGATGCTGGCAATCCACTTGCTGCTGCAAAACCTGATGTACGACATCTCCCAGTTGGCGTTGCCGTGGGACAAGATGGACAAGGAATACCTGGCCCAGCCACGCAAGTGGGATGCGAAAAACATCGGCCGTTTCATGCTGTGGATCGGGCCGACCTCGTCGATCTTCGACATCACCACCTTTGCGCTGATGTGGTACGTGTTCGCCGCCAACAGCGTCGAGATGCAGACTCTGTTCCAGTCCGGCTGGTTTATCGAAGGCCTGCTTTCGCAAACCCTCGTGGTGCATATGTTGCGCACCCGCAAGATCCCGTTCTTCCAGAGCACAGCCGCCTGGCCGGTGTTGATGATGACCTGCGTGGTGATCGTGCTGGGGATCTACGTGCCGTTCTCGCCTCTGGGTACCCTGGTGGGCTTGCAACCGCTGCCGCTGGCGTACTTCCCATGGCTGGTGGGCACCTTGGTCAGCTACTGCTGCGTGGCCCAACTGATGAAAACGATCTACATCCGCCGCTTCAAGCAGTGGTACTGATCACCCCTGCCGTTTAAACGGCGGCGGTCGCCGGGCCGCCGCCGTGCCTCACAAGGAACCGGACTATGCGCATCTTGATCTGTGCAGGTCGTCATTACGCCGACACCAAGAAGTCCCGCCACGTGCTGGACGCTTACCACCGCCTGCACCCGGTGCAGGTATTGATCCACGGCGGCAACCAGTTCCTCGGCAGTGACATCGAGGAATGGGCCCGGGAAATCGGGATCGACGTAGTGCGTTACCCGCCCAACTGGCAACGCCATGGCAAGCAGGCCGAACGCCAGCGCAATCACTTCATGCTGACCGACAGCCGCCCCGATGTGGTCATCGCCCTGCCGGGTGGTGAGGACACATCGGAGCTGGTCTGCCAAGCCAAAGCCAGCGGCATTTCGGTGCTGACTGTAGAAAGCTGAACTCAAGCGAGGTGCATCATGCACACCCCACACACTCCCAAACGCCCTGACGGGTTTGCCAAATACCGTGCGCGTCACGGCCGTAATGTGCGCCACAGCTTGCTGCTGTTGCCGCCGGCTAAACGCCGTGCATTGCGGCATAACTTAATGTTTATCGGCCTGACGCTGGGCTTTATTTTGCTCATCGCCGTGATATCCAAGGCCAATGCGGCTGGCGGCGCCTATGTGGTCGATGACGGTGCTATCAACGCGCCAGGCGAATGCAACGTAGACGCCTGGTACAGCGCTTATCGCCACGACGGCAGCAGCCACAGCGAAACACTGTCGCCGGCCTGTACGTTCAGTGCGATGCCTGCGGTGCAATGGGGCGCAGCACTGTCACGTGCCAGCGGCGAAAGCCAGCTCAGCCCGCAACTCAAGGCCCAGGTGCTGTCACGGGATGATCTTGGGCTGCAGCTGGCGATTGCCGGCGGCGCGCACTTTGCCCAGGACCGCAGGCATGCGTATGACGGCGCGGATTTCAACGTCCCCCTGACGTGGCAGCCGCTGGCGCCGCTGCGCCTGAATCTGAATGCCGGCTGGACCCATGCCTATAACGACGGCGATGAAAAACACCGCCTGACCTGGGGCACCGGTTTTGAGTATCAGCCGGTACCGATGCTGACGCTGATCGCCGAGCGTTATGGTCAGGCCGGCGGCGACCAGGCATGGCAGGCTGGGCCACGCTTGCATCTCGGGACATACGTCGATGTGGACGTTGTGGTTGGGCGCAGCCTGATCGGCGAGCGTGAACAATGGTTGACGACCGGCGCTACGTTGCGGTTCTAGGCCTTGGCCTGTTGCTCCAGACGCAGCTGGCAATCAAGGCGCGCAACACTGCATGGCTGTGGGCCTCGGCTTCGGGGCCATCAAACTGGTCGACTGTCTGGAAGGACGCGTTGGCGTAGTATTGGCGTTCAACAACCATAGCCCGCCGCTGCCGGAACACCATGACCGCCGCCGAGCGGGCGCGCAGCCAACCAGGGAACACCCGTGAACCGAATCGAGCAGATCGCACTGATGGCGACCTATAACCAGTGGATGAACCGCAAGGTCTATGAGGCCGCCGCCAAGCTTTCAGATGCGCAGTTACGCGCGGATCGCCAGGCTTTTTTCGGCTCGATCCTGGGCACACTCAACCACCTGGTGCTGGGTGATACGGTCTGGCTCAAGCGCTTCGCCCAACACCCTGCAGGCTCTACCGCGCTGGCCCCCTTGGCGGCCCTTGCCATGCCTGTCGATCTCATGCACCTGGCCTTCGCCGACCTGAGCGCACTGGCGGCGCGCCGCACCTGGCTGGACCAACTGATCATCGACTGGGCCAACCTGTTGCGCGAGCCCGACCTCGACCTACGCCTGCACTACCACAACATGCGTGGCGTTGCCGCCGACAAGCCGTTTGCCAGCCTCCTGCTGCACTTCTTCAACCATCAGACCCACCATCGGGGCCAGGCGACGACCCTGCTGACTCAAGCCGGGGTGGATGTCGGCGACACGGACCTGCTGGCATTGATCGATTGACGTCAACGGGCACTGAACACGGCGTAGGCCTGCATCAAACGCGGGAAGTCCTGGGGTTCAGGCAGTTGCGCAAAGCTTTCGACCGCCGGGGTCGTGGCCCAGGGCAGTTTTTCGCTGGTCCAGGTTTCCATGAACGGCACATACTCGCTGGCGTTATCCAGCAAGGTCGCACGCACATTGACGAACTCATCAATGCCATGGGGGCGAGTAAACAGCCAGCTCATGCAATGTGGGCACATATAATGACGGTCCACCCCTTGCAGGCCACCGGTCACCGGGCAGCCCTGGGTCACGGTGAAGGCGCTGGCCGGGATCAACGCACTGAGGGAGAACGCGCTGGAGGTCATTTTCTGACACCCCGTGCAATGGCAGGCCATGGTGATCACAGGCGCCTCACTCACACTGAAACGCACACGATTACAACGGCAACTGCCTTCTTGGGGCGGGGTCTGGACACTCATCACTCATTCCTTTTTATGATTAGGGGAGTGGCAGGGTAGCGTCCAGGTTTGGCCTTGAACAGGTTGGCGCCATAAACGAACGTTTGCGGATACGGCGCGTCAACCGATGCATTGACGGGCTGCCAAGGTGGCATATCGCTAAGGCTGTTTGGTATGAGTCTTGTTCCCAAGCCGTGGGAATCCTCTGAATTTTCTCTTAAAGCCTCCGTAGATCACTGATCTTTCGAGCTTTTTCACCCTGGCCCGCGCACAACAAAGCTGCTGTGCGGCCTTGCGCATACGCGCCTGGATCTATATATTCCCAACCCTGCTGCATCGCGCTACCGCCCGAATGGCGAAACTGGTAGACGCATGGGACTTAAAATCCCCCGCTCGTAAGGGCGTCCCGGTTCGATTCCGGGTTCGGGCACCAAGGATATCAAGGGCTTGCCGGGGAAACCTGGGCAGGCCCTTATCTTTTCTGTTCCGCAATTCCCTTCCCCCGGCGTCCTGCCGACGAACACCACTCCCAAACCTTTCACGTCTCGACTGCTCTATGTGCATATAGCGTTTGAGTTTTCCCACTCCGCCGCCCGGGCATGGCCCGGCAAGGAATGCCGTATGACCAATGAACACCTGATGGGCCGACCAATAGTGCGGTAGCTCAGACAGGCTTTAGGCTGCTTTCAGTCGTCGAGATCCGTCAGCTCGCACATTCGCTCTCCTACCATTCCACGCAACCACGCCCCATGAAACTCAATATTTTCGAGAGAAGTACCGTCCCCTAGACGATACCCAAAAACCTTGCCCTTCGCTCCGCGATACGCGACGTGAAAATGTCCATCATGAGCAAACGAATTCATCACATAAGGGCAAATGTAGATGATTTCGCTAAACGGGACGCGTACTTCGATGGGGCTTCGACAACGGCGGGTTATGGTGAGGGTCAGCAGTTGCTGATTTCCGTCGAACGTGAAGGCCTGCACTTGAGGCTCAGAGACAACCCAAGCAAAGAACGCACCAATGAGCACTGCACTGGCCAGCATTAACAGAATGAAGGATGACGCTGTGAGGCCTTCACCATGGTTAGGCTGCACACCATGAATGACGTCCGGCCCTGTGAAAAGGAACGTCGCAAGACCGTAGCCCGGCAAAAGCAGAAGCAGCGCAAGAGAGAATCCAAAAACACCCATACCATTGCTTCCGATAATTGGTATTTCGGGGCCGTAATACCAAATAGGCGGGTGGGCAGTACTTACCTTGCCAGCATTTGTTGCTGTGGCGTTAGCTGGACTTTGATGATTCATTTGGCCGTCTCCAAGGATGACAGCGCAGACGTTACCACTACTGCTGGACAGTCTGGAAACGGATCACGGGCCCTTCTCGTCGCGCTCCGCACTTCGATTACTCGCGTCACCACGCAATAACCTTCCCCTTCAAAGTCATCCACATCATCAAGACAGCGCGACCCACTGCGCGCGGCGGAAGGTAGGTATGGATATTCATTTTCTGTCGCACGAGGAGGTTTGCACACTCACAGGCGCAAAAACGAAAACCGGCCAGGTGCAAGTGCTAAAGCGGAACGGGATTCGCCACCCCATCAAGCGCAGCGGTTGGCCTTGCGTTATCGCCAACGCCTTAACCCAGACTGAATTTTTTCAACCGGCGCTGTGTCGGCAACCACATGGCCTTTGCGGCAACATCCTTAAGGTTCCCAACTTTGGGTCGATAGCCTGTCGAACGTATCAACCACAGTTGGAAAACAGGAATCCCGAATGCGCCTTAGAAACCTCAACGTAGCACCACGCGCCGCTCTGTTTTTCGCGCTGATTATTGCGTTGGTATTTGTGCTCGGCGCATTTGCAGTTGTGCAAATGGGCAAGCTGAGGGACTCCGAAAAAGATGTCGAACTCAACTGGATGGCTAGCATCCGACAAACGGCGTTGATGGATAAAGCGACACTTCGTCTGAGGCTCGAAACACAGCGAGGCCTTGCTGACCCTCAGTCTCTTCAAAAGAATATTGAAAGCTTCCCTGGCTACCGCAAAGCGTTCATCGATGCAGTGGCGAATTATGAGCCTCTGATCGCGAGTGATAAGGAGCGTTCGTTTTATACACCGGTAAAAAACAGCGCCGATGCCTATTCCAAACAACTGGATATTCTCGAACCGTTGATGAGAAAGGGGGACATAGCGGCCGCAGTCAGTCAGGTGAGTAACAACATCCGTCCCCTGACGAATACCATGGAGCAGCAGATCAAGGAGTTGACCACCTTTAACGATGAAGGTGCGGCGAGGGCTGGGCAAAACGCGACCGACTTCTATAACAATGGCTTTTGGCTTGTTGTCGGCCTTATAACGGGCGTGGTCGTCTTGACGGTTGGATTGGCATTATTACTGACGAAAAGTATCACCTCTCCGATTAACGATGCCCTGTCTGTGGCAGAGCGTATCGCGGCCAGTGACCTCTCCAAGGAGGTTTTGGTCAGCGGGACGGATGAGGTCGGGCGACTGTTGAAGGCGCTCGCGCAGATGCAGACAAACCTGCGCACTACAATTATGCAGATTTCCGATTCATCCACCCAACTGGCCTCTGCGTCAGAAGAGATGACAGCGGTAACTGAGGAGTCGAGTCGGGGTCTTGTCGCCCAAAATGACGAGGTCAATCAGGCTGCCACAGCTGTCACGGAAATGAGCGCTGCTGTTGATGAAGTCGCTCGTAACGCGGAGTCAGCTTCAGAAGAGTCAAAGCGCACCCAAGGCTATACCGAGGTAGGTTTGGCCCGAGTGGCGCAGACATTGAGCTCCATTCAAAAGCTGAACGTTAACGTTGAAAACACAAGCGAACAAATTCAAGGTTTGTCAGATCGTGCACAGAGCATCACTAAAGTTGTCGAGGTGATTCGGGCGATTGCAGAACAAACCAACCTTTTGGCTTTGAACGCTGCTATCGAGGCAGCACGCGCAGGCGAGCAAGGCCGTGGGTTTGCGGTAGTTGCTGACGAAGTAAGGGCTTTGGCCCATCGCACCCAGATATCGACTCAAGAAATCGAGCAGATGATCGCTGCCATCCAGAACGACTCTGACCTGGCTGTAAAGGCGATGAACACGAGCAAGGACCTGGCGACCGAATCACTTGGCGTTGCTCAAGAGGCCAGCACCTCGCTGGATCAAATAGCCACGGCCATCGTTCAGATCAATGAGCGTAATCTCCTGATTGCCACGGCCTCTGAAGAGCAGTCGCATGTTGCTCGTGAGGTTGACCGCAATCTGGTCAGTATTCGCGAGCTGGCAACTCAGAGTGCTGCGGGTGCCAGCCAGACAGCCAGTGCGTGTGGCGAAATGTCCAAACTGGCGGTTAACCTGAATCATTTGGTTAACAAATTCGTGGTGTGAAAAAGGGCGATTACTGAAAATCCAAGACTCAAAAGCGCTCTAGGGATGGTCAGAAAATGATCTATCGACTATCCGGCCCCAGGACCAATCAGTGAGCTTTCGATCTGGACGCCCGGCATCATTTGCTGCAACCCTTCGATGAGTTTGTCACCCGCTTCCGTCAAGGCTTCAAGCGGCATCGCCGGCAGACTCTCCAGAATGAACCACATGCTCTTCGCGTCAGCACCGAGACGGGTCCTGACGCCTTGCCGCCAATTCCAGCGACGGCAGGTCACGCCTTTGTCATCGCGCCAGACAACCTCGCCGGCATCCGGATACTCGAAAGCAGGAGCACCCTCTTTCATCGTGTCAAAAGGCTCAGTGCCATCTGCGACTACGAGCCGTGGGGAGCCCACGTAGGCCTCAATGTTTTCCCCTCCAACCGGGATGGCGTACTCGATGCTGATTGCGTTGTAGAGATCGACGATGGGATCCAGGCTAGGCAAGCTGCCGTCACGTAAAACTCGTTTACGCAGCGCTTCAGCTGAACAAGGCGTGCGTTGCGGCTTGGCCCCAAACTTTCGGAATGTCTCAGCCCATGCGGCCAAATGGGCTTCTCCCCAGCTTGGCCCACCCTCCTGCACGGCCTTGCAAGCACGGTCCAGCGCGACCTGAGCCACCTCAGGATGAGCCAGTGGCGCAGCTTCCACCACGATGCTCAGAGCCCTGAACTCCGGCACCAACTGGGCAACGGCGGGATCGATTAACGGCAGTACGGACAGCATCAAAAACCTCCAGGAACCTGAATGTCATTTCATGCTAGTCATTGACGACCAGCAAAGTCAATATAATGACCAATATCATCTACTATAACGGATGATCCGGTTGACGGAGCTGCTGATAAAGGCCGAGAATCCCAGCACATTTTTTCCTCATGACCCTCATCAATGACCACTAATACCAGCCTGTCGACTACCCCTGGCGCTGATGCTCAAGCCGTCAGCCTGGCCGTTGCGCGCACTCTCAAACAGGCGCGCAAAGCGCAGAAGATCACGCTGGATGAGCTTTCCCGCCGCGCTGGCGTGAGCAAAGGAATGGTTGTCGAAATAGAGAAATGTACGGCGAACCCCAGTATCGGCATCCTTTGCAAAATCGCCGCCGCGTTGGGCCTGTCCGTTGCAGACATCGTCAATGTGACCGAAGCCCCATCCGCCCATATCATCGACAGTCAAGACATCCCCACGCTCTGGACCGGGGATCAGGGAGGAACGGCGCGCCTTCTGGCGGGAACCTCCGGCCCGAATATGATCGAGCTGTGGCGTTGGGAAATGCACCCAGGCGAGTCTTTCGCTTCACAGGGGCATCCTCAGGGCACGCTTGAACTGTTTCATGTGGAAAAAGGCACGCTGAAATGTGTGGTAGGGGAAACAGAATTGGTCATTCCTGCGGGGAGTTCGGCCGTCGCCAAAACCGACGTCCCCCATTCCTATTCCAACGCTGGCAGATCCAAGCTGGTATTCACTATG
Organism: Pseudomonas sp. LG1E9; assembly: GCF_003290225.1. Taxonomy (NCBI): domain Bacteria; kingdom Pseudomonadati; phylum Pseudomonadota; class Gammaproteobacteria; order Pseudomonadales; family Pseudomonadaceae; genus Pseudomonas; species Pseudomonas sp. LG1E9. Next base: position 3,773,756 of record NZ_CP029983.1, read on the forward strand.
TCTGTGACGGAGATGCACCAGTAGGTACCGGAAGTCCCAGGCAGGTTCACCGAGGCGGGCCAACGTCAATCGTTGGTCGCCCCCCCCTCCCCCCATGCCATGTAGTCACTTCAGTTAAGCCCTTAGCTCACTTCATTCAGCGCCTCGATCTGCTCAGCACACTGCGTACATTTTTGGAGCATCCAAACCCAATATTTTTATTGTCCTAAAAGGGTTTTGGCCCAACGGTTCACAACGGCCGGGCCATCAATTATTGGCTACGCTCGTCGGCTTTTCCTTCCTGCATCTGTACAGAGGACTTGGTACCGCTGGAGTTGTCTTTGGTTGCATTATCGGCGCTGTCAAAGCATCCATGAAGCATGAATACACTGCAAAAGCCCAAGCACATACTCAACTTTTTCATGATCGTTTACCTATTGGCGAGTGAGTCAATACGGCGCGAAATCTCAAAACCGATCGTCGCACCGCGCTAAACCTATTTGATTAATCTGGCCGAGAGAGCAAATCGTATGTTCAAGAAATTCGAGCCATGTCTGACGAGCGGTACCTTCCAGAAAGGGACGTCGCGCAAAGCCATTATCTTGCTAGCATTTACGCCGTGGCATTCTGATCTAGGCTTGTCGTGTTTACGCATTTAATCCGGTGAACCCATGGACACGCTTACCAAAGTTGAGATTGAAACAGCCCTTTGCGCTCGCCTTCCTAACTGCGCAGTCAACTGTGCGTTCAATCCCGACGGCAGCCTTTCGGTGACCGTAACGGCGCACGACGCTGATCAGTTCACCATCGCAAATATCAATCGCGCCCACTATCACGGGGAATCGGGAATCAATAGGCTCATACGGGAAATACTGGAAGAAATGGTCATGTCGAGACAGTCTTCCAGGCGTTCATCTGTAGGGTAATAAACAGGAATTCATATGCCGGACCCTACTGAAGCTCTTTCCCCAATCAGCTTGAGAGAAGGCAAGAGGATGGAACCCACGACAATGACTACCACGACAGCCAGAATGGCCAAATTGTTTTCCTTGGCGGCAATCTTTAGCCTGCTAAGCGCCTGCGCTGGCAATGATTCCCCCTCGAATGTGGGGGCGCCCGGTAAACCGACTACGCCATCAACCCGAACCCTGGAAGCCGGTGCAGCCCTGCTCCAATCTCGTCCGCCTGTTGATGCATTGAACGCCTATCTGGACGGTTTTCACTTCTATAACGGCCATCCCGATGTGCAGATGGAAGCGCATCACTACTGCGCGGTTCTCAACGAAGAAGTGATTCAATGCGTGATCTACGACGGCAATCGCAAGGATGCAAAGTTGATGGGCGTGGAATACATCATCAGCGAGCAGTTATTCAGCACACTGCCTGCCCCTGAAAAGGCGCTTTGGCACAGCCACGTGCACGAAGTGAAATCAGGACAATTGGTCGCGCCGGGAATCCCCGAAGTGGCCGAGCACGCCTTGATGGAAAAACTGGTACATACCTACGGTAAGACCTGGCATACCTGGCATACCGATCTCCACAATCGCCTGCCGCTGGGTGCGCCGCAATTGATGATGGGGTTTACCACCGATGGCCAGGCCGACCCTCGGATGGTCGCCGAGCGAGATCAGCGAATGGGTATCGACAGCACCGAAAAGAAGAAGACTCGCGTCGATATAGTTGCCCCGCCCATCGCACCCGGTGCGGACGCATGGCAACAGGGTACCGTTATCCAGATCACCGATCCGACTGTAACGGCCCATCAGCACTGAACGCGCCACTCAGCCATTTGGATTGAACGATCATCTGCCGGCCCTTCTCTATCGCAAGACCAGCGATAGGAGGATGTCATGATGATTGATTCAGCAACCGGAATGAGTCCTGGCATCCGGCTGGCTCACCCGCACCGCCCTGCAACGGCCTCCCATTCAGCGACTTCGTCGGGCAACCTGTTTAGGCCCGCCAACGGTGAGCGCCGAGTTGAAGCCGCATAACTGAATCGGGGGCAGCCGCCCCGTCTAATTGAGGTAAATCAGCATGTCTTACGAGTTCCAAGGTATTGCCACTGTGATTACTGCTTCGCGCCATTTGGGGACACCCTCGGATGAACGCTTTAACAACGGCGTAAACATCCAAATGAGTAGCAGCGGAAAGCCGACGATTGCGCGTTTGGACTTCGACAAGCCACTGGATTGGCCGGGTAATTCGAACTTCGTCGCGGTCAATTTGCCCGATGGCTCCACCGTGAGTGGTGTCATCGTCGATATCGAGCGGCCCACGAATGCGCCCGGGTGGGTCACGTTTACAGTAGACGACTGAGGTCGTGATGAGCGCCCAGGCTCATCCATCGAGTTGTCGGACAATTTTTTGAATCTTATTTGACGTCAAATATCTGTAATTCATGAGCATAGGGAGGTCTCATGAAACAGAACAATCTATTTACCATCGAGTATCAGCTTCACGGTGAACCGAAGTCCTTCATCGTGCGCGCAGCGCAAATGAACAATGCCGAGGCTTGGCATTGGGCCAGTTGCGATGCAGGTGTCGCCGTCATACCCAGATTTGGCCAGCACACCCTCAAGCGAGTCTCTAAACCGATGGCGGAAAAATACGGCATTACCGATGTACGTTGGAGCGGCGCGACACAGGTTCAGTGGTCGGAGGGCCTTACATGATGAACAGCCAGGCACTTGGTTATACGGAAAAACAAGCACGGGAAGATGAGGTCGCGCGAAATAACGAGATGTTTTTCGAAGCCGATCGACTGGACGCGCAAGCGTATAAAATCATTGAGTGCTACAGCGGCGATGCGCAGACGTGGGCGCGCTTCATCGAAGCGAAGAAAGTCGCAGATGCGCAACGCACCGCCGCTTACCAAGAGTGGATGCGCATTCACCGCGCCAAGCGAAAGTAGCTGGCAGCCCTGTCGAAAACAGGGCCGACGCCCGGCCAAGTATCACAGCCCCTGGCTGTGGTTACTTTTGCGAGGGTGGGCCGGAAGGGTAAGTTCAGATGGATTTTGAAAAAACCGGATAACCCTTCAGGCGCGGCAGAACCATTGGTCAGTCTGAATAAACCTTCTGAAGGTGGCGTGCCTCAACCGCAAGGTAAGGTTTATAGGGTTAGCGATTCGAGGCATTCTTTTGCACGCAGGTTTTCCGCTATATTTCACTTTCGGTTCAGCCCTCGCCCTCGCTTAATTTTTCCCCACCACGCTCTTCGCGTGCGCAGTTAACCAAGGTTGGTATTTATGAAGTCTGCCCCCCTGCGGTCCCCTAACGTTCCGCAACGCAAGGATCTGATCCCCAGTGACTTGGATTTTCCGGTGGTTGGGATTGGCGCGTCTGCGGGCGGGCTGCAAGCAGTAAAAACGTTTTTCGAGCATATGCCCAAAGATTGCGGCATGGCGTTCGTGGTGATTCTGCACCTGTCTCCTGATCATCAAAGCGTGGCGGACAAGATTATCCAGGAGTCGACCCGCTTACCGGTATCACAGGTCAACGACACGACGCCCATCGAAAAGAATCAGGTGTATGTCATCTCGCCGGCTCACCATTTGAAGATGAATGATGGCTATTTAGCGGTAACCCCATCAACCCGCGAGGGCGGCTCACACATAGCCATCGACCTGTTTTTTCGCGACTTGGCAGATGCGCATAAAGAGCGGGCGTTTTGCGTGGTCCTTTCAGGGACCGGAGCGGACGGCGCGGTGGGCCTTTCTCGAATCAAGGAGCAAGGCGGGATCACCCTGGTACAGGCCCCGGAAGATGCTGAGTTCGATGGTATGCCGCGGGCTGCCATCGAAACGCAAATGGTCGATCTCGTGCTTCCCGTGGTGGAAATGCCCCAGAAGTTGCTGGAGCTGTGGCGCAATGCTCAATCGATCATCCTGCCCACCGCCAACGATCCCGAAATCAAAACCACCCCGCCCGCATCCGAACGCGATGCAGCCGTGGCCGAGCAGCTGTTGCTGGACATCCTGATTCAGCTACGCGCCAGTACCGGGCACGACTTCAAGCATTACAAGCGCGCCACAGTGTTGCGCCGTATTGAGCGTCGCTTGCAAGTAACCGCCCAGCCGGACCTGGCGGCCTATTACAATTTCCTCCAGGGGCACCCAGACGAAACCAAGGCGCTACTCGGCGATATGCTGATCGGCGTGACCAACTTCTTTCGCGACCGCGAGGCCTTCGAAGCGCTTGAGCGTGACGTGGTACCTAACCTGGTGAAGTCACTCGAAGACAGCGTGCCGCACCGTGAAGAGGTGCGCATCTGGTCGGCCGGCTGTTCCACCGGCGAAGAAGCCTACAGCCTCGCGATGCTGGTGGCCGAGCAACTGGCGCTGGATGCCAGCGGCGCCAAGATGCAGGTATTTGCCACCGATATTGACGAGCGCGCAATCACCCACGGCCGCAACGGCGTGTATCCCGAGGCGATCATCACCGACGTACCGCCGCCGCGGTTGCGCCAGTATTTTGCTAAAGAGAAAAACCAGCACTATCGGGTGCGTAAAGAAATTCGCGAGAAGGTTTTGTTCGCTAAACACAGCCTGCTGGCCGACCCGCCGTTCTCCCAGATCGACCTGATCGTGTGCCGCAATCTGTTGATCTACCTGGACCGTGAAGTGCAGCGCGACATCCTGCAGATGTTCCACTTTGCGCTGCGCCCCGGTGGCTATTTGTTCCTTGGTTCCTCGGAGTCGGCCGACGGCTGCCTGGACCTGTTTGTGCCGGTCGACAAACGAAACCGCATTTTTCGGGTGCGTGCCGGCTCCTCCGCTATGCGCCGCGCCCCGACCATGCCGCGAGGCGGCTACTTGCGCCCGAGCACCGCGTCGATCGCGATTGAAAATAAGGCCCCCAACAAAGTTTCATTCGCGGATATTCATCTGCGGGCCCTGGAAAAAGCCGCACCGCCAAGCGTTATTGTCGACATCCACGCGCAGATCCTGCACATGAGCGAAGGTGCCGGGCGGTTCCTGCGTTATGTGGCGGGTGAGATAACGCATAACCTATTGGCACTGGTTCATCCCGACCTGCGCCTCGACATCCGCACCACACTCTTTCAGGTCCAGCAATCGAACATGCCTGTGACCTCCCGCAAGATCCGCGTTCAGCGCGAGCAGGCGCTCTTCATGGTGGACATTACCGCCCGCCCCTATCGCGATGACGCGACCGAAAGCGACTATGTGCTGGTGATCTTCCAGGAAAGCCCGATCGACCTCCAACAGGCCGACTCCACCGCCGTCAGCCATGCTGAAAACGCCATCATGGGCAACCTGGAGCAGGAGCTGCAACGCACCAAGCTGCACTTGCAGGACACCATCGAACAGTCGGAAGTCTCAAGCGAAGAACTCAAGGCCTCCAACGAAGAAATGCAGGCGGTCAACGAAGAATTGCGCTCGGCCACCGAAGAACTGGAAACCAGCAAGGAAGAGCTGCAGTCGATCAATGAAGAGCTGTTGACCGTCAACTATGAACTTAAAACCAAGGTAGAAGAGACGGACAAGGTCAATGACTACCTGACCAACCTGATCGCCTCCACCGACATCGCCACCGTATTCGTTGACCGCAATATGCGCATCCGGTGGTTCACACCCCGCGCCACCGATATTTTCAGCATGCTCCCGGTGGACACTGGACGCTCGTTGATGGACATCACCCACCGCCTGGATTACCCGCAAATCACCGAAGACGCTACGACGGTGTTTGAGTCGCTGAACATGATCGAGCGGGAAATCAGCGGTAAGGACAACCGCTGGTACATTGCGCGGTTGTTACCCTACCGCTCCAGCGAGGATCACATCGACGGTACGGTGCTGACCTTCATCGATATCACCAAGCGGCGCCAGGCCGAAGAGGAACTGCGCCTGGGCGAAGAGCGCATGCGTCTGGTGGCCGAGAGCACCCATGACTTTGCAATCATCATCCTTGATGACCACGGCGCCATCACCGACTGGAACACGGGTGCAGAACTGATCTTCGGCTACACCAAGGACGAAGTGCTGGGCGCCTATTACGACTTGATTTTTTCACCGGAGGATCGCACCGCCGGCGCACCCGAGAGCGAGCTGCGCGCGGCCCGCGAACATGGTCGCGGTGAAGATGAGCGCTGGCATGTGCGCAAGGATGGCAGTCGGTTCTACTGCAGCGGTGAGGTCACGCAGTTAAAGAGCGACAGCTTGAAGGGCTACGTCAAGATCGCCCGCGACCTGACCGGCCACAAACGCACTCAGGATGAGCAGAGCCAGCGCCTGATGGAAACCCAGACGAAGAGCCATCTCAAGGACGAGTTTTTCGCGGTGATGTCGCACGAACTCAAACATCCACTGAACCTCATCCAACTGAACGCCGAGTTACTGCGTCGCTTGCCCGCTACCAAGGCGGCGGGCCCGGCGATCAAAGCCGTGAATACGATCTGCGAGGCCGTGTCCAGCCAGGCACGGATCATTGACGACCTGCTGGATGTCGCACGGGTGCGTACGGGCAAGCTCAAGCTGAAAAGACAACGGGTTGATCTGATTCGCACGCTGAGGGAGATCCATGGCGTAGTGCTCGCCGACGGGCATCGTCGTCAGGTGACGCTGCAAACGCCTTCGGATCATGGATCCCTGATCGTCGACGTCGACCCGACGCGCATTGAGCAAGTGATCTGGAACCTGGTCAACAACGCGCTGAAATTCACTCCGGAGGGCGGTCAGGTGCAGTTGGTGCTGAGCCGCTCGGAGGGGCGCGCCCAGTTGGACGTGATCGACAGTGGCATCGGCCTGGCAGATGACAGCCTGGAGAAGATCTTTGATCTGTTCGGGCAGGCAGAAAACCAGCATCAGACGCATCAACGCGAGGGCCTTGGCATAGGCTTGTCCTTGGTACGCCAACTGGTGGAGGCTCATGAAGGCTCGGTCAGTGTTCATTCCAGGGGGCTGGGTTTTGGCTGCACCTTCTCGGTATGGCTGCCGCTGTGCGAACAACAGGATCATCTGCCACTTTCTGACGCTGAACAGGACGAGAATGAACGCCTCCATGGCGTCAAGGTGTTGCTGGTGGATGACTCTTGCGAGGTGCTTGAAGTGCTGAATCTGCTGCTGGAGATGGAGGGCGCTCAGGTTAACGCGTTCAATGACCCACAGACCGCGCTGGAAACAGCCCGCGATGCACAGTACGACTTGATCATTTCGGACATTGGCATGCCGAAAATGAATGGCCATGAGCTGATGCGCAAGCTGCGCGCGATAGGTCATCTGCGCCAGGTTCCCGCGATCGCCCTCACCGGTTACGGGGCCGGCAGTGACCAGAAAAAAGCGGCTGAGTCGGGCTTCACCACCCATTTGAGCAAACCGGTCGCCCACGAATCGTTGATTGTTCTGATCGAAAAATTGTGTTGCTTACGTCGCTAGTTGGGACCTTCCCAGTTGGGATAAGAGGATTTTCCCGTTCCGCTCAAGGAGCGGGGCTTCCTCTGCAGCCAGCCGCTGTTTCCTGTCCAGCACCGCCCCACGATCAGTCTCTTTCATACCTGTATATTTGGCATACAGCCTCTAACATTCCGTGATGTAGGTTCGGTAGTCGACCCGTGCAAGAGCTTTCAATTAAAACTACTTTTGCACACTAAGCGAAGCGGCAGCCATTGCTATTAATTTAATATCACTCCCACCCCACTTGGAGTAAAAACTTATACGAAGCGGCGCGAACACCGCGCATCTGTACAAGTTTTCTTCAGCCAAAGACCGTTCATCGTCCTTTTTAAAAAATCCCGAAACATTTCGAAGGCCGCCCTTATCGGAAACTATGTCCGTTGCAATAAACGGGCGTAAGCGAAACCTCAATTACAGTTGGAGTAGCATTATGACGACCAGTAATAAAAACCCAGGTAACTTCGCCAACGATCACGAAAAAGCGTCCGAGGCGGGAAAGAAAGGCGGCCAGGCATCTGGCGGCAACTTTGCCAATGACCGTGAAAAGGCTTCGGAAGCTGGCCGTAAAGGTGGCCAGAATAGCCATGGCGGCGGCCGCAAGTAGTAACAGCGGTCACAAGGGGGCAGCCATGCTGCCCCTTCTCTTAATAGCAGAGGAGAACTAAGCATGGGGGCATCAGCAGACTATCAGCGAAGTGTTTTACCTCACAAGCCGAGCACACAAGTGCGAACTGAACCGAGGGCAAGCCTACGCGCGAACACAATGCCGTGTTACGAACATCGGCGCGTTGTCGAACTGGCTGAAGCAACTGTCGATGCGTCGCAAACACTACCGCTGTACGAAAGGCATTTATAACCTGAGCGACCATCAGTATTTAACTACCTGTAGATCGAGTTGAAAGATATATCACCAACATAACGACGAGATGACTGAGATGACTACCAACGACAAGCAAAATCAAATGAGCGTCAACGAAGCCGGCAAGAAAGGTGGCGAGGCAACTTCGGCTTCACATGACAAAGAGTTCTATCAGGAGATCGGAAGCAAGGGTGGCCAGAACAGCGGCGGCAATTTCAAGAATGATCCCGAGCGCGCCGCCGACGCCGGTAGCAAAGGCGGTCAGAACAGTGGCGGCAACTTTGCCAACGACCGTGAGAAAGCCTCGGAAGCTGGCCGTAAAGGCGGCCAGAACAGCCATGGTGGCGGACGCAACAGTTGATGTGCTTGATGCAGGGGAGCCGTGCTCCCCTGCCCTGATCGACGGGAGACACCATGCCTTTACACGTTATTAACTTTACCGGGCCGGTCACCGCTTCTACCTGCAGCCAACTCATCGAAAAAGCCTCGTTGGCCGTTCAGCAAGAGGCTTCGGGCCTGGTAGTGAACATCGCCACGATGGGCGGCGAATGCAGCTACGGTTTTACCATGTACAACTTCCTGCTGGCGCTGCCGATCGCGGTGCACACCCACAACCTCGGCACCGTGGAGTCGATGGGCAATATCATCTTTCTGGCCGGTGAGCGCAGGACGGCGTGCAAGCACAGCAAGTTTCTATTTCATCCGTTTCACTGGCATGTGCAAGGCGCCGTCGACCATTCGCGTATGTCCGAATACGCCATGAGCCTTGACTACGACTTGCAGTTGTATGCACGCATCGTCGAAGAGCGTACCCAGGATGCAAAGGAAAAACTCGAAACAGAAAAGTACCTGATCGCGGCGCCGCGCATTCTCGACCCGCAACAAGCCATGACAGCCGGCTTGATCCATGGGATCGAACTACCGGTCATCCAGGCAGAGTTTGTAAGCAGCTTCATTCACTCCTAGCGCTTTTAAACTGAAACCCCAATATTGGCGTTTTAACATCAATTAATCGCTTGTTTGAAACTCTTCCTTTTTTTATTGAAATCGTTCAACTCATCATGGATTGTGAGTGAGCTTTTAATTCAGGGAGGAGTCGAACATGTCTGGTCTACACGCGAACGGCCAGTGCGCCCAATGTAAACAGCCCTTGGAGCCGACGACGGACGAACCCTCCTATCTGGTGTCCACAGCCGCCGAGATGCTCTGCCCGCAATGCAGGCAACAGTATCTGGCGGACTTGATGATGGACGCCCTTCAACGCAGCGCCCTCAAGTTATGCATGCTGCAGGAACGTCGAAAAAACAGTAAGGTTTGACTCAAACCAACACCACACTCAAATGAGTTCATTTGTTAAAAGTTGCACTCATTCAGGGGGCGGCGGTACATAGGGCTGTGCAATAAATGGAATACTGCCAGAAGGACGCCACCTGACATTCTCCAGGCCGTAGCGTTCTGCAAGGGGTCTGCTGACCCGCTTGATCTTTTCATGGCGTGACCGAGGAATTATACCGATCCCAGCATCGCAAGATGCCCAATGCCACGCTTCTGCATTATTCATAACCTCTGCTCTTATAATGAAAGATCTCGGCTTATGATGGTATTCGTACTCGATAATATATAAAGAATTTTTCATATGCCCTCCTTCTGATTTTTGTTATTGAAGCAGCGCGAAGGTTCAGATTTTTCCTCTTGATGTGTATTTTTAGTTGCGCCCACTTGCGGCCCTATCGGGATATGACCATTCGTCGGCACCTCAGAAAAAAAACAAAACCGTTTTCGCTTTAACGCTTCTTACTATTGAGCCTGTTCCCTCCAGGCTCTGGTAAAAACTCCTGTCTTGCCCGTACTCCGTACGGGCTTTTTTTCGAGCAGTACATAGGGCCGTAACGCTATTCGGCGAGCCGGTGACAAGTGCGCCGAACTTATATACGCAACGGCGGCTTATTTCGCTGCGTCTGAATGCGCTGCGGTGCGTAACTTGAACTTCACGGCGCCCCGTTAATCGTCCTCGTGCAGGTGCGCGTCGGCGCAAGGCAGCCGTCCCGATTCCCCGCCAGCGATCCGTTCCGCCTGATCAATGCCGCGCTTGAGCGCGTCGTGCATGGTCCATTCGGCGCCCGGCAACTGCCTGGTGCGTTCGATCACGCATTGCCCCGTCGCGGTATAGACGCTGACCAACACTTCGATATCGGCGTCTTCGCGCTCCCGGGCTCTGACTTCGATATGGCAACCGTTTTCCACTTCCTGAGTAAAGCATTCCTCTTCCAATGCCTTTTCTGCCCATGCTTTATAGGTATTACCACGAATAAACATAACTATTCTCCCGGGCCGTTAGTGGGTTGACCCTCAAGTAAGACCTGAATGCCCCAACAGGGATTCCGTATTTTTTACAAGGGAAATTGCATCATGCACCTATAAAACTCTACTGCCGTTTCGCTTGTTAAGCCGTTCGTCAGGCGAAGTAACAAATTGTTAAACCAACCCCGTGACGTCTATTCAAAATATTCGGCAGCGCGGTGAAACACGCACCGTAGAGCAGTAGCGAAAGCCAACAGATTCGGGCAGTGGGTGGGTTTTATCCATTGATGGCGCTGTATTGCCTGGCGTCAGGCACTTGACTGCGCCAGGCACTAACAAACGCAGCGCCAGCGTTTCGCTTAAGTGATTTACGAACACTGTCGCCGGAGTTTCGGCGCCGTCACAACGGACGTTTTCAATACAGGAGCAAGGCATGAAACGAGCGATTGGCTATTGCCTGGCATATCTCGCCAGCGTCTTCTTGTTAAGCGGCTGCAACTTAGTGGTGTTCAACCCCAAGGGGCAGGTTGCAACCGATGAGCGCGACCTGATTATCCTCGCCACCGGCTTGATGCTGTTGGTTGTGGTGCCGGTGATCGTGCTGATGTTCGTATTCGCCTACCGCTACCGCGCCACCAATAAAAAGGCCCGTTACTCACCGCGCTGGGCCAGTTCCCACAAAATCGAAGCGGTGGTGTGGGGCGTGCCGCTGCTGATCATCATCGCCTTGGGCTGGGTGACCTGGAAAACCACCCACGCCCTCGACCCCTATCGCCCGCTCGACTCGGACACGCCACCGATCAACGTCCAGGTGGTGGCCACCGACTGGAAGTGGCTGTTCATCTACCCAGACCTGGGCATCGCCAGCGTCAACGAACTGGCCTTGCCAGTGCACACGCCGGTGAGTTTCACCATCACTTCCGATGCGGCCATGACGTCGTTCTTCATACCGGCGCTGGGTGGTCAGATTTACGCCATGGCAGGCATGCAGACCAAGTTGCACCTGATCGCCAACGAGACCGGCGAGTTCAAAGGGATCGCCGCCAACTACAACGGCCCCGGTTTTTCCGACATGCATTTCACCACGCTGTCATTAAGCACCACCGACTTCCAGGCCTGGGTGAACAAGGTCAAGGGCGCCTCCACAACCCTTGACCAAACGAGCTATGCGCACTTGGCCAAGCCCACCATCAAGCACCCGGTGACCTATTACTCGGCAGTGCAGGAGCGGCTGTTCCTGGACATCGTCGATAAATACGAAGGCATGAACAAGGCCAATAAAACCAGGCGAGCGCCATTGAGCGGCACTGGAGAGCGCGTCGATCAACGCACCCGTTTACTGGCCGAGGAGCAATAGCAATGTTCGGAAAACTCTCATGGGATGCGATTCCAACCACTGAACCGATTGTGATGTATACGCTGGCCTTCATCGGGCTGATCGGCGCGGCGATAGTGGGCACCATTACCTGGAAGCACAAATGGGGCTATTTGTGGCGCGAGTGGTTCACATCGGTGGACCACAAAAAGATCGGCTGTATGTACATCATCGTCGCGCTGGTGATGCTGCTACGCGGTTTTTCCGACGCGATCATGATGCGCACCCAGCAAGCCATGGCCGCCAGTGGCGGGCCGGGTTATCTGCCGCCGGAACACTACGACCAAATCTTCACCGCCCATGGCGTGATCATGATTTTCTTCGTGGCCATGCCCTTCGTGGTCGGCTTGATGAACGTTGTGGTGCCGTTGCAGATCGGCGCACGCGACGTGGCCTACCCGTTTCTCAACGCGCTGAGCTTCTGGCTGTTCGTAGCCGGTGCCGCGCTGGTCAACGTCTCACTGGGGATCGGTGAGTTCGCACGAACCGGTTGGGTCGCCTATCCGCCGTTATCCGGGTTGGCCTACAGCCCCGGGGTCGGGGTGGACTACTACATCTGGTCATTGCAGATATCCGGCATCGGCACGTTACTGACGGGGCTGAATTTCTTCGTCACGATCTTGAAGATGCGTACCGAAGGCATGACGTTGTTCAAAATGCCGGTGTTCACCTGGAATGCGCTGTGCACCTCGGTGCTGATCCTGGCGTCGTTTCCGATTCTTACTGCCACCCTGCTGATGCTGTCGCTGGACCGTTACCTGGGCATGCATTTCTTCACCAACGAAGCCGGCGGCAACCCGATGATGTACGTCAACTTGATCTGGGCCTGGGGGCATCCGGAGGTGTACATCCTGATCCTGCCGGCGTTCGGGGTGTTTTCCGAGATTGCCGCGACCTTCAGCAGTAAGCGGCTGTTCGGTTACGTGTCGCTGGTATGGGCGACGATTGCGATTACCGTGTTGTCGTTCATCGTGTGGCTGCACCACTTTTTCACCATGGGCGCAGGGGGTAACGTCAACGCGTTCTTCGGCATCATGACCATGATTATCGCGGTGCCGACCGGGGTGAAAATCTTCACCTGGCTGTTCACCATGTACCGTGGCCGGGTGCGCTTCGAGACCCCCATGCTGTGGACACTGGGCTTTATCGTGACCTTCAGCATCGGCGGGATGACCGGGGTATTGCTGGCAGTACCGGGCGCCGACTTTATGCTGCACAACAGCCTGTTCCTGATCGCGCATTTTCACAACGTGATCATCGGCGGCGCGGTGTTCGGCTACATGGCCGGCCTGACCTACTGGTTCCCCAAGGCCTTTGGCTTCCGCTTGAACGACAAGCTGGGCCGCATCGCCTTCTGGTGCTGGCTGATCGGCTTTTATTTCGCGTTCATGCCGTCGTACGTACTGGGCTTCATGGGCATGACCCGCCGACTCAACCACTTCGATAATCCGGAATGGCGGCCTTGGCTGCTGCTGGAACTGCTGGGCGTGGCAATCATCCTCTGCGGCGTGGCCGCCCAGGCACTGCAACTGTTCGTCAGCATCCGCAACCGCCACCAATACCGCGACCTCACTGGCGACCCGTGGGACGGGCGCACCCTGGAGTGGGCCACCGCCTCTCCGCCACCGCTGTACAACTTCGCCGAGCAACCCAAGGTCAATGACCTGGACGCTTATTGGGGCATGAAGGAGCGCGGCGTGAGCACCCTCAGCCATACCGATTACCGAAGCATCCACATGCCGCGCAACACCGCCTCGGGCCTGGTGATCAGCCTGTTTGCGCTGATCTGCAGCTTCGCCCTGGTCTGGCACATCTGGTGGCTGGCGGCGTTCGGGCTGGTGGCTTCGGTGGTCGCGTTCGTGGTGCGCAGCTACGACGAAGACACCGATTACTTCGTGCCCGCGCAAGAGGTGGCACGCATCGAAACGGCACGTCTCAAAGACCTGGCAGAGGCTTGATCCATGTCCAATATCGTGATTGAAAAAGACGTCGCTCATATTCAGGAACACGGACATGAAGACGCGGGTTCGCTGAGCGTCTTCGGGTTCTGGATCTACCTGATGACCGACTGCATCCTGTTCGCGAGCTTGTTCGCCGGCTATGCGGTGTTGCGCGACAGCGTGGCCGGCGGTCCTTCGAGCGTGGATATTTTCGAACTGCCCTATGTGCTCGCTGAAACCATGCTGCTGCTGTTGAGCAGCATCACCTACGGCTACGCGATGCTCGCGATGAACCGTGGCCAGCAAAGCCAGGTGCTGCGTTGGCTGGGACTCACGTTCGTGCTCGGCGCCGGCTTCATCGCCATGGAAATCAACGAGTTCCACCATCTGATCGCAGAAGGCTACGGACCGGACCGCAGCGCGTTTCTGACCGCGTTTTTCACCCTCGTCGGCACCCACGGCGCGCACGTGGTGACGGGGTTGATCTGGATGGCTGTGCTGATGGTGCAGATTCGCCAGAAAGGCCTGACCAACACCACCGCCACCCGGCTCAGTTGCCTGAGCCTGTTCTGGCACTTCCTGGATGTGGTGTGGATCTGCGTTTTTACCGTGGTCTATTTGTTGGGGGTGGTGTGACATGTACAAACAAAGTCCGATTCACAGCAGCGCCGGTACCAGCCATGGCAGTAGCCGTTCCTACTTGGTCGGGTTCCTGCTGTCGGTGCTGCTGACCCTGATCCCTTTCGCCTTGGTGATGTTCCCTTCGCTTCCGCGCACCATCACCGCCTGGCTGGTGGTGGCGCTGGGGGTTATCCAGATCGTGGTCCACCTCAAATTCTTCCTGCATCTGGATACGGCCGAGGAACAACGCTGGAACCTGATTGCACTGATTTTTTCGGCGGTCATCATTCTTTTGCTGGTAGGGCTCTCGCTATGGATCATGGGCAGTATTCACCACAACATGCTGGCGCATTAAGGTGTACACCCTGGCCTTCTGCGTCGGCACCCTGCTGCTGGGAGTGGTGGCCCAGATGGGCATACCGTATTTCGCCGTGATCAGCGCCTTGGGCGGTTACTGGCTGGCGCTCGCCAACAGCGGAATGCGCCGTGTCGATCCAACGCGCTGGGCGCGCTCGATCTTCGGCTTCTCGATTCTGTTGGTGATGGCCCTCAACCTGATGCTGGCGCTGTCCACGCTGTGTCGAGCAAGCTGCGAATCTTCCTGGGCAAATCAGCGGGCTGGTAGGGTTTGGCAATCAGCTCGAATTCATGCACCTGTATATCCGCGCGCTCCAACGAGTCTTTCGCATAGCCCGTCGTAAGCAGCACCCTGGTGTGCGGATACAGGCGCGCTATCTCGCGCGCGAGCTCCGCGCCATTCATCTGGCCGGGCATGATCAAGTCACTGAACACCAGGTCATAGGTCGTGCCGGCGAGCCGGTCCAGCGCCTCGGCGGCAGTGTGCGCAATGTCGGTGCGATAACCGTAGTCAGACAGAACCTCCTGCGCGAGCTCGGCCACTTCGGGCCGGTCCTCCACGATCAAGATGCGCTCGTCGCCTTGAAGCGAGGTGGCCGCAGGCGTTTGCTCGACCCAGAGTTGGCTGTCGTTCGCCGGAAAATACAGGCATACCGTCGTGCCAACGCCTGGGTAGGAATGGATGCGCGCAGTACCGCCCGATTGCTTGACGAAGCCATACACCATCGACAACCCCAGCCCCGAGCCCTTGCCCTCTTCCTTGGTGGTGAAGAACGGCTGCATGATTTTCTCCTGGACTCTCTCATCAATGCCATTGCCGTTATCGCTGATCGAGAGGCCCACGTAGCGGCCTTCAGCCAGCCCGTCGCGTTGCGCATTGGCATCGCCCGGAACCTGAACGTTGCGCGTCTTGACCGTCACGGTCGGCGCGGCATGTCCTTCGAGCGCATCCTGGGCGTTGGATAACAAATGCTGCACGGCCAGCTCCGCCTGCGCAGGGTCAATACGGCAGTTCCACAGGTCCTCAGCCAGATCCACCTGCAGTTGGACATCCTGCAGTGCCTGCGCCAGGAAATCGGTGCGGCTCAGCAAGGTGTTCAGGTTGATCACGCGACTGTCGAGCCGTTGCTTGCGCGAGAACGCGAGTAGTTGTTGGGTCAGGGTTTGAGCTTTTTCGGCGGCGGCCCTGGCGCGGCTGGCGCTGTTGAAGATGCGCTGCGGGTCGGTGCCGGGGCGCTTGGCGCTCTGCTGGATCAGTTCGAGATAACCGACCATCACCTGCAGCAGGTTATTGAAGTCATGGGCGATGCCGCCGGTCAGTTGCCCCAGGGCCTCCAGGTCCTGGACGCGGCGCACGCGCAGTTCAGCGTCGTGGCGCCGGCTCACGTCCAATTGGGAGGCAAAAAAGTACACCAATTGGCCGCTTTCGTTGAACAACGGCGAAATGAACAGTTCATTCCAGAACGTCGAACCGTCCTTGCGGTAGTTGAGTACTTCCACACACACCTCATGGCGGCATGTCATCGCTTGCTGCACTTGCCGCAGCGCACGTTTATCGGTTTCAGGTCCTTGCAGGAGCCTGCAATTGCGCCCGATGACTTCATCCTGTTCATACCCCGTCAGCCTCAGGAACGCCTGATTGGCGAAGATGATCGGGTTGTCGGGTTGGGCCGGGTCGCAAACGATCATCGCGCTTTGGCTGGTTTCCATGGCCGCGAAAAACAGGTCTTTGCGGCTGGAAGAGAGCCGAGCCGGGTCGACACGGTCGACCACGGGCTTTTTCTTGCTTGCCAAGGTTCACCTCCAGTTACGTGGCGCGTGTTCCATGGACCGTGAAAACGTCGCACAGTGCCACCCTGCACTGAATTGGCGCCCGCCGCCGCCGGTCGGGCGCCGCCCAACGTCAAATCTCGCGTTTAGATTGCATTCCCGAGCCCAGGTCAGCACCGGTAACGGGGTCGCTCGTCGCGTCCGAGGCCGTGCGGATCTTCATCGCGCTCAACGTCGCTTCGTCATCGGCATCCAGTTGCACAGTGGCCAAGCCATCACCACCATCGACCGCCGGTTGCGGGTTCTCCACGAACTCCCACCCTTCGCCCTGGTTCCACGGGCCACGCAGACTTTGCGCGCCTTGGGACATGTTGTAATAAACCTGCGTGAATTCCGGCATGCCCGGCAGCTTGCCTTGAGGGAAGTTCGGCTGGATCGAATGCAGCGCCTTTTCAAAAGACAGTTGATGCGCGATTTCCCGCGTCATCAAAAAGCCCAGCGCCTCTTTTACGCCCGGATCATCCGTGACGTTCATCAACCGCTCGTAGACGATTTTGGCGCGGGCTTCGGCGGCGATATTGGAGCGCATGTCCGCGGTGGGCTCACCGATGGTGTCGATATAGGCCGCTGTCCAGGGCACGCCGGCAGAGTTGGTCAATGGCGCACCGGCACCGTACAGCAGGCTGGTGATGTGAGAGTCATTGCCGGCACCGTTGAGGGAACGATACAACTCGCCCTCCTCTTCCACGCCTTCGGCCAGGCGCCCCTTGGCGCCCTTGTTGAGCATCACGATGATGGACCCGACGATCTCCAGATGGCTGAGCTCTTCGGTGGCGATGTCCATCAGCAGATCCTTGCGGCCCGGATCGTCTTCAGCCAAGGCCTGGGTGAAGTAGCGGGACGCTGCCGCGAGCTCCCCTTGAGCGCCGCCAAACTGTTCCAGCAGCAGGTTGGCCAGACCTGGATTAGGCTCGGCGACACGGACTGTGTATTGAAGTCGCTTGTTATGTAGAAACATGAACAAATCTCCTCAGGCTTAGAAAGGGGCAGCGCCCGCCTGGAGCGCTGCCTACCTTTTTGTGAGGCGCTTCCCTGTTCATAAATTTCAAAATAAACCGTTGCAGTGCGACCAGCGGTCGGGGGTTACGCATCAAGCGAAACCGCGACGCAGAGCACTTGTGGCTCACTTCCCGGCGTCCTCGTTCGGCTCAGGCGATGAACGGCGCGACTGGCAAGCGAAGCGCAAAGTCATGTGGTGAGCCGAAACTTATGTTGAAGCGAGCATGCACGTTCCCGCGCCTGTAGCCTCATCCGTTTGAACAAGCTACTCGCTGGAAGGCTTTCAGCCTTTAGCAAGTGGCCAGGTACTCGCAAAGCGTCGCCGAACAAGCCCGAACTGCGCCGTCCACAATCAGCTCATAACCATGAGTGTTTTCGGTAGGTATTGCTATGCACCCCGCTCTGGCCGACGAGCCATTGCTTAATACGGCGCTCGCATCTGAAGCAAAATCGACGAGTAACGCATATTGAGGGCTGTAACCACAGCGCTCTGCTGCAGCAGCTAAGGACGTCACGATGTCGCGTGTGTAATAACCCTTTTCGTCGCCGGTATTGATGATTGGATCGACACTCAGCCTCGTTCCATACTCATCCATCACTGGCCCGACCTCTACAGCGATAGTGGTTTCACCTGGGAGAGATGCGGATGCGAACATCGCCCCTGCATTGGATTCTTCTTCCGACGTCGTAAATACAAGATATACGTCGCATGCCAGCTCATCTCGACGATGGCTCAATTGATGGGCGGAATCGATCACGGCCGCCATGGGGGCACGGTCATCCAGAAAATGCGCAGCGATGGCGTCACCCACCCGAAACGGTTCACGCCAATGACGACTCAACACGACCCGCGTACCCGGACGTACGCCCTGAGTGCGCAAGATCGGCGGTGAAGATCGCGTAATCACATGAACGTCATTCCAGTGCACGTTTCCCGATAACACATCAGCGCCTTGGGGTGCATTCTGCGTTGCATGCATTGAGCCGAAAGATAAAACGCCTGGGATAATTTCGTTATCACCCAGAATATCAACCGGACACATACCGAAATTCACCGGGTTCGCGCCTCCCAGCGCAGTAACTCTCAATGTGCCGTCTTCATTGACGCTCTTAACCACCATCGCGATTTCATCCATGTGCGCCATGACCCTTACGGCTCTGCGCGATTCGGTAACCTCCCGCTTACCCTTGATAAGTCCTATGACGTTACCTGCGGCATCAACCCATGTTTCGTCGCAGAGAGGAGTAATGGTTTGCAAGCATATTTCGCGAACCTCATCTTCCTGCCCACCTGGCCCGCGAGCCATCAGGAGTTGAGTCAACAATTCGGAAAGTGTGTTTTGCGGGTTTGAGGCTCTGGAATTCGCTTCACGTTGTGCATCAGACATTTTCGGTCTCTCGCGCAGGCATTTGTAAATGGCAAGCGGCACCATTGCAGCGCCGCCTGATTTCAAATCACGGCTTTTACTTGGATTACAAATTCAAGAGGTGTTCCGGAAATTTTTCAGGGCGACGGATAAAAGGTTCAGAACTAACCCAGGGCTGTATCAAGAAACATCATGACTGCGAAACCCAGCATCAGGCCTAAGGTCGCTGGTGTCTCATGACCATTGCGATGTGTTTCGGGAATGACCTCATGGGACACTACAAAAATCATGGCGCCAGCTGCTAAACCTAGAGCGATGGGATACCCCAAGGCGAAACTACTGGAAATCCCTAAACCGACAATTGCCCCCAAGGGTTCCATCAGCCCCGAACCAACCGCAATCAGCGCGGCTCGAAGCGCAGAGATGCCTGTCACCCGTAATGCCAGGGCGACTGCCAACCCTTCCGGAATGTCCTGTATGGCAATCGCGGTTGTCAGCGGCAGCCCCACCTTCATATCGCCGTTGGCGAAGCTCACTCCAATAGCCATCCCTTCTGGCAGGTTATGCAGCGTGATTGCCAAGACGAACAACCAGACCCGATTGATACGCTGCGCGTCCGGCCCCCTGCGTCCGCTTTTCTCGTGTTCGTGAGGGACGAAACGATCAAGGCCAACCATCAGCGCTACGCCCAACCCTAATCCCGCAACAACAACGCATGCTGCGAGCAACTGGTTTGCGCAAAGGGCCTGAGCTGCTTCGATACCAGGGAGAATGAGCGAGAAGGAACTGGCGGCCAGCATCATGCCGGCGGCAAAGCCAAGCATGATGTCTTGCGTACGGGCGGTTATGTCACGCAATGCGACTGCTGCAATGGCTCCAAGTCCTGTCGCGGCGAACCCGGATAGCCCACCCAGAAAAGCAAAGCGGAGATTCGCCTTGTTGGCACCGACAAACGATCCATAACCGCTGACCAAGAGGAAAACAGTGACACACAACAGCAACGCCCAAAAGGACAGTCCTCCCCACCCTGAGCGGGAAACGTGTGCCAACCAACCGCGCAAGTGCACTCCAAAAGATGAAGAGGGTTCCGTCATTCTTCCTCCGTAGCTTTAAGCGTCAGCCTTTACTGTGCTCGGGCGAAGAAGGCCCCTCCTTGACGCCCCGTGGTCCGGCGACTCCCCAGACGACCAAACCCACTACCGGGAATATGATCAGAGCAAGCGCCCACGCTGATTTTATCCCTACGGTTTTGTCACTCCGAAACACGCTGACAATGGCCAATAGATCGACAAGCAGAATGAACACGGCGACAGCAATCGCAAAATAGCTGGTGGCTTCAGACATGGTTTAGCCCTCCTTAGGGTGTTAACCCTTAGGCTCCGGGCAAATACGGACGTTCCAAGAAAATCACGGGGCTGCAGCTAGCACGGGTCTGCGTTTTAATTTTCTTTGGCAATGATGGAGATTTTTCCGTTGCGCTCAATTATCGCGAACTTGATCTCTTCCAGCCTCTCGATACCTTGGCTGGAGCGCGCAGCCTCCATTACATCGGCTTCGATTAATCGAGCGTGACGCAGGCGTCTGTGCAGGAGCTTGCCATTCTCGACGATGATCGTTGGCTCACCATCGATCAGCCTTGATACCCAGCCAGAACGCTGTTTAAGCAGCGATAGGCCAACGTCAATGGCGATCAGCGTCACGATGACGAGCACGCCGTTGGTGATGGAAAAATCATCGCCCAGCAGCGCTTGCTGGGTGGCTTCGCCGATCATCATCAGCAAGACGAAATCGAAGGTCGTCAGCTCTGCCAATGAGCGCCGCCCAGCAATCTTGAAGAGCACCATAAGGGCTAGATACATTGCTCCTGCACGCAAGACAGAGTCCATAGGTCACCTAAGGAAAAATGAATTGAACAAGCCTTACGCTTGAAGTGCCGGCGGAGATGATTTTGCTGCGCAAGAGACCGACCGCGTCGCCGCGTAAGGTGATGTACAGGGTTGCCTGCCCGTCAGCGTCAGTTTGCATCCAGAGTTTCATGCCCTGAGAAGAGCTGCGTGAGCGCAATGGTTCAGGTTGTAATGTTTCAATGCTGAAGCCCTCTAGCAACTGCCCAGCCAGCTCCAGTTCAACGGGTGAGTTTGGCCTTTCTGTCAGCGTGATTTTCATCGAGTTGGTGGAGCCGTTTCGATGAAACATCTCGTATTCGACCCTGACCTTCCCATCGTCGCTACGCACCTCTCTCGAACTGAGCAGTCCTCTGGAAAACACGCCCCCGAGCGCCATCACCAAAATCAGAACCAACACGTACCAGCCGACCCGCTCGAAACGCCAGACCGTCAATTGATAGGCCATGTCCTCACGAACGGGATGGTTTCGGCTTTTCAAGTCTGGATGATCGGTGTCTTCGCTCATCAGGCTTCACCTGTATCGCCGAGCTGCGCGCGGCGATGAAAATGAGGAAGCTGGCGCAAGGCGTATTCGGTGGCTTGCTCTTGAACCTGACAACGTCCGCCGAAGAACCGGTGTTCGTGACTGAAGAGATAGCACTTGTCATCGGACTGAAACGCCCAGGCAAAACAAATTGTGCCCGCAGGAATGCCGTCCACAGCGTCGGGGCCGAGTATCCCTGTAGTCGCGATGGCGGCATTTGCAGTGCTGTCTCGTAACGCCCCTCTGGCCATTTCCTCAGCGACTTCGACGCTCGTCAGGTTGAACGTCTCGATAGTCTGGGGGCTGACATGGAGCAATCGTTGCTTGGCCTGTGGCGAATACACCACATAACCACATTCGATAAATTCGCCGCTGCCTTCCACTTCAGACAAAAGCGTGACAATTTTGCCTGCGGTGCAGGACTCAGCCGTGGTCACTACCAAGGCGTGCTCACGCAAGTATTGGACGATCTCATCTGCGATGGGCATGTGCTGAACTCATCGGGGTATTGTTTGATCGACCACTACAGAAGCCGAACATTCCAACGATTTTCGACGAAAAGGATTTAGAGCGGCTGCGATTTACAGCCTGCTGGGGTCGGCCAAGCTCAACGACCTGAACCCGCAAGCCTATTTGACACGCGTGCTGGAGCGCATCGCCGTACGCCCGATCAGTCGGGTCAGTGCAGTTCGCACGCTTACTGCCTTGCAGCCTCTACAGCGACTCATCTGCCGTCTCCCGGGCACAACCTGTCATCACACTTCAGACTCAGGCACCCAGCGGCGGAACAGCACACTCGCGTTAACGCCGCCAAAACCGAACCCATTTGAGAGTGCGTTCGTGATCGCCATCTCCCGGGACTTGAGGCGCACCAAGTCAAGCCCTGCGGCCGCCTCATCGGCATGATTCAGGTTGAGCGTGGGAGGCACGACCTGATCACGAAGCGCCAGTACGGTAAAGATCGCCTCAATGCCTCCGGCCGCACCCAGAAGATGCCCGGTGGCAGACTTGGTCGAGCTGATTGCCACGCCAGAATCGCTCCCGAATACCGCGCGAATGGCGGCCAACTCGCCCTTGTCACCGACCTGGGTGGAGGTCGCGTGTGCGTTGATGTGCTGCACATCCAGAGGGCTGACAGCCGCCTGACGCAGTGCCTGCTCCATGGCGCGGCGTGCGCCGCTACCGTCCTCGGGACCTGCGGTCAGGTGATAGGCATCTGCACTGGTGCCATAACCCACCAGCTCGGCCAGTGGCTTGGCGCCACGCGCGAGGGCATGCTCCAGTGACTCGATCACCAGCAACCCCGCGCCTTCGGACATCACGAAGCCATCGCGATCCCGATCAAAAGGCCGTGAAGCCTGCTGCGGGTGCTCGGCAAAACCGGTGGATAGCGCACGCGCCGCTGCAAAACACCCCAGGGTCACACGGTCGATCGCCGCTTCGGTACCGCCGCACAGGGCGATATCCGCCTCACCACTTCTGATGATCCTGGCGGCATCGCCGATAGCCTGTACGCCGGCGGCGCAGGCCGTGACCGGGGCGCCGAGCGGCCCTTTGAAACCGTGCTGGATGGAAACGTGCCCCGCCGCCATGTTGGCGAGAAAAGACGGCGCGGTGAATGGCGATAATCTGCGCGGGCCACGTGTGTCGGTGGTCCGCACAGCATCGGCAATCACACCAAACCCGCCCACGCCAGATGCAATAATCGTCGCGGTCCTTTGCTGGTCTGCGCTTTCAGTCGGGTGCCAGCCTGCCAGCTCAAGCGCCTCATGCGCCGCCACAAGAGCAAACTCAATGAAGCGATCCATCTTCTTGCGGTCCTTGGCCGAAATGATGCGCTCAGGGTCATACCCCGCGATGGCATCTTCCGCCAGTGACGGCACCTGACCACCGACTGCAACACCGGTCCCCTCGGTAACCTCGCCCGGTAGCTGGCGGATGCCCGAACGTCCAGCCAACAAGCGCTTCCAGACCTCCTCAACCCCGCATCCCAGCGGCCCGACAATGCCGACGCCCGTGACCACGATTCGCTTTTGTCCGTTGAGATTATTCATTGAACCCTCTTCATTTATCAGTCGGAAGTGCTTGGGTGGGTTTCGCTGTATGCGTACCGCTCTCAGGCTCGGGACGGATCTTGAACCATATGGAATACATCGCAGGCAGGAATACCAGCGTCACAATGGTTCCGACAAACGTGCCTCCGATCAGGGTGTAGGCCAGCGTCCCCCAGAAGACGGAATGGGTCAGCGGGATGAACGCCAGGATTGCCGCCATCGCTGTCAGCAAGACCGGGCGAGCCCGCTGTACCGTGGCTTCGACCACCGCATGAAAAGGGTCTAGCCCTTCTTGTTCGTTGTGGTGGATTTGCCCGATCAGAATCAGCGTATTGCGCATCAGGATGCCCGAGAGCGCGATCAGACCGACCAGCGCGTTGATGCCGAAGGGTTGTTGAAACAGTAACAAGGTCGGCACTACACCCATCAACCCCAGCGGTGAGGTGAGGAACACCATGATCATCGCGGAGATGGAGCGAACCTGCAGAATGATGACCAGCAGCGTCATGGCAATCATGATCGGGAACAGCGGCAACATCGCCGTACCGGCCTTGCCCGACTCCTCGATTGCACCCGCTTGCTCGATCCGATAGCCGTCCGGCAGTTTGTCGATGATCGGCTGGAGTTCCTTCACAATCGCACTCGACACATCCGGCGGCTGCAGATCCTCGGCAATATCGCCGCGTACGGTGATGGTCGGTGTACGGTCACGACGGCGAAGGATCGGATCCTCCATACGTACATCGACCCCCCCTACCTGAGACAACGGAATCCGCTGACCCGCCGTGCCGACCAGGGTAAAGCCTTCGATTTTGGCGGGATCAAGGCGGATATCACCTGCCGCACGCCCGACCACCTGCACCGAACGAATGTTCTCGCGCACCGCCGTGATCGGTACGCCCGCCAGCAGGAACTGCAGTTGCTGTGCCACCGCGCTTGACGTCAACCCCACGGCCTGCAAACGATCCTGATCCAGCGTGAAATGCAAGGTCGGCGTCAGCGGGCCCCAGTCGGTGTTGACGGTTCTCATCATCGGACTGGCCTGCAACACGTCCTGCACCTGACCGGCAATTTCGCGAAGTTTCACCGGGTCAGGCCCCATCACCCGGTAGGCGACCGGGAACGGCGAGTACGGGCCAAACACCAGTTGCGTGACCCGGACCCGCGCTTGCGGCGCAAGGCCATCGGCAGCCGCCTCGCGCAGACGCAACTTGAGGGTCTCACGGGCCTCCTGGCTGTCTGTCAGCACCACGATTTTGGCGAATGACGGATCCGGCAGTTCCGGTGCCATCGCCAGATAAAAACGCGGTGCGCCTTGCCCGATATAGGCCGTGACGATTTTTGCCTCCTCCTGCTGTTGCAGCCAGGCTTCTATCTTGGCGCTGGTGGCGCTGGTCTGCTCAATGGAGGTTCCATAGGGCATTTGCACTTCAATCAGAACCTCAGGACGGTCCGAGGTCGGGAAGAACTGCTTCTTGACCAGGCCCATGCCGAGGATCGACACCACAAACAAAACGATAACGGTGCCGGCCACCAGCCATTTGCGCGCAATGACCTGCGTCAACAGCCGGCGGAAGCGGTTGTAGTGACGGGTGTTGTAGATGGCGGCGTGGCCACCATCGACTGTCTTAATGTTCGGTAGCATCTTCACGCCCAGATACGGGGTGAAAACAACGGCCACCACCCAGGAGGCAATGAGGGCTATACCGACAATCCAGAACATGTTGCTGGTGTACTCACCGGCGGTCGATTGCGCGAAGCCATTGGGCATAAAGCCGATCGCCGTCACCAGGGTACCGGACAGCATCGGCGCCGCCGTATGGCTCCAGGCGTATGCGGACGCCTTGATGCGGTCGTAGCCCTCTTCCATTTTCACCACCATCATTTCGATAGCAATGATGGCGTCGTCCACCAGCAGGCCGAGTGCCAGAATCAATGAGCCGAGGGTAATCCGGTCAAAGTTCTTCCCCGTGGCCTCCATCACCACAAACACTACGGCCAGCGTCAACGGCACAGCGGCCGCCACCACAACGCCGACACGCCAGCCCATGCTGAGAAAGCACACCAGCATCACCACGAGCAGTGCGACAAAGAACTTGACCATGAACTCGCCGACGGCCGAATCGATATTCACCGCTTGATCGGTGACTTTGGTGAGCGCCATGCCCAGCGGCATGCCCTGGTTGATCTTGACGGTCTCCGCATCCAGCGCCTTGCCGAGGTCCAGCCCGTTCCAGCCATCGCGCATCACGATCCCCAGCAGCAACGCATCTTCACCGTTGTTACGCACGAGAAAGGTTTTGGGATCTTCGTAACCACGTTCAATCGTCGCCACATCAGAGAGCTTGAGCGTGCGTCCCTGGAGCGTAATAGGTGTGTCGCGAATTTTCTGCAGCTTATCGAAGGCGCCATCCAGGCGCAGGAAGACTTCAGGTCCTTGGGTTTCAATGGAACCTGCAGGCGTGAGCACATTTTGATTATTCAGCGCGGCAAAAATGTCCTGAGGCGATACGCCCAAGGTGGCCAGGCGATCATGGGAAAACGAGACAAAGATACGTTCGGGCTGCTCCCCGATAATATTGACCTTCTTCACACCCGGCACATGCAGCAGGCGCTGGCGCAACGACTCGGCATCGCGCACCAACAGGCGCTGTGGCTCGCCTTTGGCTTTCAGGGCAAACAGGGCGAATGTCACGTCCGAGAATTCATCGTTGACCATCGGCCCAATGACACCGGCCGGCAGCTTTATCGCCTCATCATCGAGCTTTTTACGCGCCTGATAGAACTCCTCCTGCACCTGCGACGGCGGCGTGCTATCGAGCAATGACAGCATCGTGAACGCCAGGCCCGGGCGGGTATAGGTTTCCGAGCGGTCGTACCACTTCAGTTCCTGCAGGCGTTTTTCAAGCGGCTCTGCGACCTGATCCTGCATCTCCTGGGCAGTCGCCCCCGGCCACGCGGTGACCACCGTCAACTGCTTGACCGTAAAGGGAGGATCCTCCGCGCGCCCCAACTGGAAGAACGACAGGATGCCCGCAACAGCAATCAGGAAGATCAAAAATACCGTGATCGAGCGCTCGCGTACGGCGAGCGCCGAAAGGTTGAAACGACCCTCGCTCATGGATGAGTCCCCGCAACCTTGACGTCACCCTGTTGAGCCAGCCGCACCTCTTCGCCATCGCGCAGCAGGTGTGCACCCAAGGCTACAACCGGCTCGCCTTCCTTGAGATCGCCTGCGACGCGTGCTGCATCGTCGCTTAAACCCAGGACCTGCACAGGCCGCCAACTCACTTTCGCCGGTGTACCGGCGATGACCCACACCCCCGTCCCCTTGCCGGGGTCATAAACCGCCGCGATGGGTACTTGCAACACCGGCCCCTGCGCCGCGCCTTCGCCAATCCTGAGTGTGACGGTCGAACCAAGTGGCGCATTCGCCAGTGCGCCCTCCAGCACATATCGCGCCTCGAAGGTGCGAGTCATACGGTCCGCCGAGTCCGACAGCAGCCTGAGCCTTGCGGTAACCGCACCGGTGGTGTTGCCATAAAGTGTCGCTTGCGCGGAAGACCCGACTGCCGGGCGCACGGTCTCGGGCAGGTGCACGATAGCCTCGCGCTGCCCTGCTCTCGCGAGCCGAACCACCGGCTGCCCCGGGCTGACGACTTGCCCAGGCTCAGCGAGCGTCTCCACCACGACGCCGTCGGTATCCGCCACCAGCACCGCATAACCCGAAGCATTCCTTGCCACATCAGCCTGCGCTTGCGCGGCGCTCAGTTGTGCCTTGGCGGTATCCGCCGCCGCTTTGATCTGGTCATAGGCCGATGCAGAGACCGCACCTGCAGCGACCAGATCACGGTAACGCGCTTCGTCATCCGCAGTCTGCTTGGCTCGGGCCCTAGCGGCTGTGACCGACTCTTGCTGTGCCCGCGCCTGCAAACCCAAGTCAATCGGGTCGAGTCGCATGAGCGGCTGGCCACGCTTGACGGTCTGGCCGGTGTCAACCAAGCGCTCTAGGATCTTGCCTGACACCCGAAAGCCCAAATCGCCCTGAGTACGGGCAGCGACCACCCCAGTGAAAGAACGCGAGATATCAGAGGAAGCCTGAACCGCTGCCGACCTCACCAGCGGGGCTTGCGTGCGCGGATCTTGAGCGGTGGATGGCTCGCCACACGCCGTCAGGACGAGAGGCAACAAGCAAGCGGCAATAGGGGCAGGTCGAAGCCGGCGCATAGATTCCCTTGATTAAATAATAGGATGGAAATCATATTTTTAGACATGTGACTATATTTGTCAACGGTCACAATTGCCATGCATCGATCTAAAAGCCTGGCAGTCGCGTTTATAGGTCAAACTGGTCGTTGAGCAATAGTGTCAATTGACAGATAGTGACCATAACGTAACATGGTCACATCCAACATTCGATTCAAGGAATCTCAATGCCCTCCCTTCACCCCCTCGCTCTTTTGGTGAGCGCCAGCCTGATAGCAGGTTGCGCGGTCGGTCCGGACTATCAGCGTCCTGACGCGCCGCTTTCCGGTGCATATATGGGCCAGGCCGCTGTTGAACAACGGCCTGGTGCGCCGCAGGCGAGTCTTGCCGCGTGGTGGGAAGGCTTTGGTGATCCACAGTTGGCCGACTTCGTCTCTAAAGCCCTTGCGCAGAACCTGGACCTGGCACAAGCGGCGGCGCGAGTCACACAAGCGCGCGCAGGACTGGGCGCCGCCAATGCCGCTTTACTGCCCTCGGGAAACATCAGTGGTCAGGCTGCGCGTTCCTATCAGTCAATCGAGACGCCACTGGGCCAGGTGTTGAATTCAACCCCTGGCTTTGATCGATACGGAAGTTCCTACGAGCTCAACCTTGATGCGAGCTGGGAGGTGGATGTGTTCGGCGGCCTGCGACGCGGGCGCGAGGCCGCACTGGCCGAGTACCAGGCCTTCGAGGCTGGCGCTGCCGCCACACGCCTGGCCATCGCTGCGCAGACGGCTGATATCTACATCACGGTACGTGGATTGCAGGCCCGGCTGGACATCGCAAACCGACAAGTCAAAACGCAGGAGCAATTGCTGGAAAAAGTCCAACTGCTCTATGGCAAAGGCCTCGCCGCCAGCTATGAGGTTCGCCAAACGGAAGGCGCGCTGTCGCAAGTCCAGGCGACAGTACCGGCTCTGCAAACTGGCTTGGATGCCGCCATTAACGCACTCGATGTGATCCTCGGCACACCTCCAGGCACGCATCGAACGCAATTGGCAAGTCAGGGCACGATTCCTCTGGCACCACAACTGAACGACACTGGAACACCCGCCGATTTGCTGCGCCGCCGGCCAGATCTGATTGTGGCTGAGCGCCGCCTCGCGGCCTCCAATGCACGCATCGGTGCGGCCGCCGCTGAGTACTACCCGAAGTTTTCACTGAGCGCATTGCTCGGCAGTGCCACGGCCGTATCCGGCGGCAATCTGTTTACCGGCGGTGCCAGCCAGTCGGCAGGCGTCTTGGGCCTGCGCTGGAGGCTCTTCGACTTCGGTCGCATAAACGCACAGATTGACCAGGCAAAGGGGCAGGAAGCCGAAGCACTGGCCGCTTACCGCCAGTCTGTCTTGCGCGCCACTGAGGATGTCGAAAACGCCTTCTCCGCCCTGGTGAATCGGGAAGTTCAAGCCACAACTCTCACCGCAGGCGAGGACGCCCTGACACAGGCCCGCCAATCGTCGTTCACAGCCTATCAAAACGGCACAGTCAGCCTGATCGATGTGCTGCACGCCGACGAGATCCTGCTGCGCTCGTCCGATGCTCGCGCACAAGCTCGAACCGAATCGGCACGGGCAGCGGTCGCCGCCTTCAGAGCGCTCGGCGGTGGCTGGCAAGCGCCTGAGTCCCAGCGTGTGGCGACTCGATAAACTACGGGCCCTGCCGTACGGCAGGGCCGCGTGTGGAACAGCAGCCAATCAGAACCGATAACTGACAGAGGCTCCAAGACCGCTCGCGCTGTTTTTATACTTGGAACTGTATGCGCCCCTGGTCGCAGAGACGTGATTGATCTGAACACTCTCTTCCCACAGATAAGAGTAGGCAACATCAATTGTGAAGTTGTTTGCGGGGGTCCAGCCTGCGCCGACGCTGAACACTTTCCGGTCGCCCGTAGGAATGCGCGGCCCTCGATCGGTGTTATTGGTGGGCGACTGATCGACCGAGAAGCCGGAACGAAGCACCCACTGATCATTTAACTTGTACGCCGCGCCGATCGCGTGAGCCCACGTATCATGCCAGTTCTGTTCTTCGGTGACGGAACCCAGTTGAGCACTCAACAAAGGAGGCAACCCTTTGGTCTCGCTGGTCAATTCCTTGAAGCGACTCCACCGCGTCCAGGTACTCCCAGCGTATAGGGTCCAGTCATCATCCAGTTGATGAGTCAACGACATGTCCACGGACTCTGGAGTATCCACTTCCAGCGAAGCGTCATAGCTGCGACCACTCACCCCCAGCACGCTAAAGAGACCGTCAGTGACCTTGGTCTTGGCATCCAGGCGGTAGCTGACCTTGGAATGGTAAGTCATCCCCAGACGGGTGCGGTCTGTAGCCTGCACCAAGATACCGACGTTGAAACCCAGAGCCGTGTCATCCCCTGTACTTTTGAGTTTGCCGTCATTGCGGCCGGGGCTCAGCGGATTGGGCACCATCCCGGACAGCTCGCCGCTGATGCGGTTGATGGTAGGACCAAACCCAATCGATACTTTATCGTTAAAGGCATAGCTGACGGTGGGCTGAAACGTAAGGGTCGTGACTTCACTTTTGTTGGCATAGTAACGGCCGGCAAAATCGCTGCCGTAATCGGTCATCAGACCAAACGGCACATAGAACCCCACACCGAATGCCCAATGCTCATCAATAGGCTTCACGTAGTACCCCATCGGTACCGTGGTCACTGGCACCATGTCGCCGTCTTCCTGACCGCCGAATGTACTGCGCGTCTGGCTTATATCCGACTTCGCGAAAAGCGTCGCGCCACCCACGCTGACCTGCTCGCTTTTCAAGCGAGCCATACCCGCCGGATTACCGAAGACCGTGCTCGCATCTTCAGCCGAAGAAGAGCGACCGGCAAACCCGGAGCCCATCCCGCTGATGCTTTGTTCGTTGAGCGCAAAACCGCTCGCCAGCACGTTAGAAGAAGCAAGCACGACAGCCAGTCCAAGTGGACGTTTGAGCAAGTTTTTTTTCATTATTGGAACTCTTCATGGTCACCGAAAGAACCCGGCGGTCGCCGCGCAAGTAACAGAGAGGCGCTGAATCATAGCGATGCCGCCAAAGCTGGGGAGTCATGTTTAGTCATGTGACCATTTATGTCAATGGTCACAATCCAGGCAAAAGCGTGTACGCCGCTGCTCGATGCAATGGCTGAAACTGAAAAGGTATTTTTTCGACGTTCACATGAAGGCTGCGCAGCCTGGAATCACGGCATGAGGCTACGCAATATCAGGTTCGAGGTGAGCGTGGGTGCTGTCTCTACGAAGTCAAGATTGTATTGCAGCAGCAACGGGTTGACGAAAGGTCGCAGCGCAAAATGGATGGAATCTACCGTCTCATCCAATGGAGTCTTGCGTTCAAATTCGCCGCTTTCCCGCCCTTCACGCACGATATGCAAAACGAAACGTTTAATCTGTGCGTCGTAATGTTGTGTACTCGGCCAGCTTTCTGACGCCGCAAGAGCGGCAATGTCATAGAGCTTTCGATCGTTAAAGAACAGGCTCGCACCCGTGGAGATCAAGGTCCTGACCAAGCGTCGAAAGCGCTCCGTCGACGAAATATCATCGACACTGATGGCCTGTTCAACCGCCGCAACGATTTCCGCCAGGCAATTTGAGCAGATGGCTTCGCCGATCGCTTGTTTGGAATCGAAGAACTTGTAGATGTAAGCCTTGGAAAATCCAATGGCCTTGGCCAGGTCGGAAACCGTGGTTTTGCTGTAACCGTACTGGCTGAAATGTTCGTTGGCCGCCGCGACAATCTGATCTCGAATGTCATGATCGGCTGGGCCCCGAACGCCGGGCGAGAAAATGGATGGCTGGTTCATGCCTGTAGCTTACGGATCCAAGTCACAGTTGACAACTCGTGACCGATTTCCAGTCAGGTCACAAGTCGGTCAGGCTGGGGATACCTTGCTACCGTATTGACTTGGGTCGGTCGGGATTCGGATCCGCCCTTATGCTGACTTCTCTTCAATGCATCATTCAACGTATCGCTGCCAGGCCAACGCTTATTTCCGGTGATGTCCCAACAAACATATCCGTGTCGCCACAAGCCCAGCCCAGCGCATTGACCGCCTGCTCCGCCACCCTGTCACTCGAACTGCTGGCGATTCTCCGGGGTAATCAGTTGGAACGGCACCCAGATAATCGGCGCCTCCAACCCTTCGCCACGCGCCAGATGAACAGCGGCCTCAACCGCGCCATTGGCCTGCCCCACGGCATCCTGGAACACACTGACTGCCATTTTTCCCTCCGCCATGAGCTTGAGCCCATCCGACGTGCCGTCGATGCCGCCGACCCAGTAATCCTTGGCCTGTTTGCCCGCCTTCTCCAGGCCCATGATCGCGCCGATCGCCATCTCATCGTTGTTGGCGGCGACAATCGAAAAGTCGACGCCTTGCTTCACCCAGTCCATGACCACCGTGGCGGCCTGGCTGCGCTCCCAGTTGGCGACTTTTTTCTGCACGATTTTCATGTCCGGGTACTTGGCGACGACTTTTTCGACGTCCTCCGTGCGCATCAGCGAGGACGCGTTGGCGGGGTCGCCGACCAAAATCACCACGTTGCCCTTGTAGCCGGCACGGCGCGCCAACTCTTCCATCTGCAACGTGCCTGACTCCAGTTCGTTGGAACCGACAAACGCCGCACGGGCGGTGAGTTTTTCGGGCGATGGATTACGGTTGACGAACACCAGTGGAATATTCGCTTCGCTCGCCAGGCGCATCATCTGTGGCGTGCTCTTGCCATCGACCACCGCCACGATGATCGCGTCGACTTTGGAGTGGATCAGGTTGCGGAACTGGCGCATCTGCAGTTCAGCATTGTCCTGCCCATTCTCCATAAAGATATCGATATCCATCGCCGCCGACTTTTGCTGCACGCCATTGCGCAGCAACGCCTGGAAATTATCGTCGTACTTGGCCATGGCCACGCCCACCAGCGGTGTGGCCGCCTGGGCCAGGCCCGTCGTTAACAGCGCCGACCCCAGGAAACATTTCAACCATGCGTTCATTTTCTAGCTCCTGAGGATCAAACGCTGAATTGATGAAGCAATTCACGCTGCACTTTGGCCATGCTCGACAGGCGCTGGCTGCTGCTGGCCGATTCTTCGGCACCTTGCGCGGTCTGCTGTGCTGAGTCATTGATCTGGATGACCATGCGACTGGTCTCCGCGACGGTGGCGCTCTGCTGCTCGGTGGCGGCGGCGATCTGAATATTCATGTCGCGAATCGTGCCCACCGCCGCGCTCATCGAGTGCAGCAGTTGCCCCGCACCGGAGGCAAGGGTCACGCATTGGCTCGATTGCGCCTGACTTTCGTTCATCACCTGGACGACGGAGTGAATCGTTTCCTGCATCCGGCCGATCATGTCCTGGATTTCGCTGGTTGAGGACTGGGTGCGACTCGCCAGGGAGCGCACCTCGTCGGCAACCACGGCAAAACCTCGGCCCTGCTCGCCCGCACGCGCGGCTTCGATGGCGGCATTGAGCGCCAGCAGGTTGGTCTGTTCGGCGATGGTACGGATGGCAACCACGATGCCCTCGATAGTGTGGCCGTACTTCTGCAACTCGTCAGTGACCTCCGTGGCTTTGTTTACTTGCTCCGCCTGACGCCGGATATTGTCGATGGTCTCGGCCACACGCTCCTGCACCTCATCTGTGAGGTCACTGGTGTCATCCACCGCCTTGCGGGTGTCCTGGGCGCGCCGTGCAACCTCTTCCACGGTGCTTTCCATTTCAGTCATGGCCGAGGCCGCCGATTGCAGCCGGTCTTTTTGTTCATCGACCACGCGGGTGGTCTGCTCACTGTTCAGGGCATTGTTGTCTGCCGTGGTCGCCAGGGCATCGGCGGAGCTGATCAGCTCGCGGAAGGTTTTGCGCAGGGCAATGGTCAGCTCGTTCAGGTAACCGCCCAGCTCTCCAAACTCATCCTTGCGCGAGACGTCGAAACTGACGCGCATATCACCCGCCGTCAGTTGCTTGAGCACCTCGCGAAACGCGGCCAGCGGCCGGCGCAGGCTGAAAGCCACCCAGAGCCCGATCAGCACAGCGGCGAGCACCGCCAGTACACAAGCGATCAACAACAGGCTGCGGCTGGTGCCGATGGTGGCGTTGGCAGCGTCCCGGGCCTGATTGGCGACCTCAAGGGATTGGCTGCCAAACTCGCCAATCTTGCCAAGGGTCGATTGCAGTGCGGCTTCCACCGTATTGCGTTGCTGCATGACCTGGGCGCCCAGTTTTGCCTCTGCCTGGTAGGCATGGAATACACCGTCGGCTCCGGTCAGGTCCGTGAGCAGACGATTGACCATCACGGCGGCAATCCGTCCACCTCTGGGGTCGACGGCCAATAACGCCTGCAGGCGTGTGCTGATGACCTCGTCCTGCAGGTTCAGCACCCGTTGCAGGTTCTCGATGGCGGGCGTCGCGGCATGGGCAGCCAGCCCGTCATAGGATTTATTGACTTCCAACAGCAGCTTTTCAGCTGCCGCGACCTGTTGGTTGTCGCCGGCACCGCGTGCACGAGCAATCTCGTCACGCAAGAAACCCGTCAACTGCGAACCCTGGCCACTGCTGTAACCTTGCAGCACACGCGTCAGCGCGAGCTGCTGCACATGCTCACGATGCGAGGCCATCAGGGCTTGCGCCTGTTCGGTGTAGGCATTCACTAACTGACGCTGTTGAGCGAGACTGGCCTTCAGCTCGTCCCGGTCGACGACATACACCGCGGTGCTTTCGAGTAAACGATTGAGCGAACCAGGCGTTGCTGGCCATACTGATCAGCAACGATCTCAAACAGATCGACGCTGGCAAGCAACCGTTCACTGACAGCGTTGACTCGCGCGCAGGATGTGCACGTACAACTCACTGGCGGCCCGACTCAACGGCGCCGATTGGCCCGTAATAATGCCCAGGCGCTCGCTGATGGAATGCGTGCTTTGATAGCTGATCCCGGCCATTGTCAGAAGCAACAGCACAAGCACGGCAAAGCCCCCGATCACCCTTTGTAAAATGGTCATGGCTACCCTCTTTAATTGTTATGGGTGAGGCTGTCTGAAGCATGGGCGTACATCGAGGGAGAAAGCTCGCAACGCTAAGTCTTTCATCGGCCGGGCAGCGGGAAACTTGAGGGTAAAGCACAGCACAGAGTCATGTGTCAGCCTTTAACGCAAGGCTGGCGCTCGACAACGCTCAGGACTTGAGGTTTTTAACACTGGCAAATGTCGCCTCGCCCCGTGCCTGATCCAACGCACTCATCGGCATGGGCATCGGCATGGCGGGCAGGGTCGGTTTCGTACCGACACCCTGCTCGCTGGCCGTCACCAGCCGCTCGTCGCTGGGCGGCACGCCAAAATACTCGCGGTAGCATTTGGAGAAGTGAGGGGTGGACACAAAGCCACAGAGCACCGCCAGTTCGACGATGGAGATGGGGGTTTGCTTGAGCAACTGACGCGCGCGGATCAGCCGTAACCTGAGGTAGTAGCGCGACGGTGAGCAGTGCAGGTATTTCTGGAACATTCGCTCCAGCTGGCGGCGTGAAAGGTCCACATATGCCGCCAACTGATCCAGGTTGATCGGCTCTTCAAGGTTGGCCTCCATCAACGCGACGATTTCCTGCAGCTTCGGTTGCTGGGTGCCCAGCATGTGCTTGAGGGGCACGCGCTGATGGTCTTGCTGATTGCGCATACGCTCGTACACGAACATGTCGGAGATGGCCGCCGACAGCTCGTGCCCATGCTCACGGCCGATCAGGTGCAGCATCATGTCCATGGGCGCGGTGCCCCCGGAACTGGTGAGGCGATCCCGGTCGAGGGTGAACAGGCTGGCGCTGACGGTTACCCGTGGAAAGGCTTCCTGCATCGCTGCCAGCCATTCCCAATGCACGCTGCACTCAAAACCGTCGAGCAGCGCCGCCTGCGCCAGCACCCAGCTGCCGGTGCAGATACCACCCAGTTGCCTGCAATAGCGCGCCTGGGTACGCAGCCACTTCACCAGTTCGCGGGTGACGGTGCTTTGGATACCCGTTCCGCCGCACACAAACACGATATCGGCCGAGGGTACGCTGGCTATGGAACCGTCGGGTGTGATCGGCATGCCATCGCTGGCCCACACGGGATTACCGTCGCAACTGGCGGTGTGCCAACGATAGAGTTCCTGACCCGAGAGTTGATTGGCCATGCGCAACGGCTCTACTGCAGACGCCAACGAGATCAAGGTGAACTGATCCAGCAGCACAAACACAACAGCGGTGACGGGCCGGACTTTCATGGGCGCGAGGCGACCGCTATCGGTTTCTGCACCCGCTCGGGTTGCCGCGCCGTGATCACGCCGGCCAGGGAAATCAGCAACGCGAGGCAGATGGTCGACGACACTTCAAGGCGATGTTCGGGGCTCAACAGCATCACCGCCAAGGCCGCGCAAATGAACACGATCACCACCCAGGTCAGCCATGGAAACAACCACATCTTGAACGTCAGCGCGATGTTTCGGCTTTGCAGGATCTTGCGCATGCGCAGTTGCGATACGGCAATCACCAGGTACACCAGCAACGCAATGGCCCCCGAGCTGGCCAGCAGAAACTGGAACAGCCCGGCCGGCATGAAGTAACTGAGCAAGGTCACACCTGCCCCAAGCACCGTACTGGCGATCACGGCGGCCCGTGGCACACTGGCGGCCGAGGTCTTTTTCATCAGCGTTGGTGCATCTCCACGCTTGCCCAGTGAATACAGCATGCGCGAAGCAATGTAGATCGACGAGTTCATGCAACTGGCCACGGCGATCAGGACCACCACGTCCACCAGCAATTTGGCATGGGGTATGTTCATCAGCTCCAGCGCGCGCTGATAAGAGCCGACCGATGCCAACAGCGGGTCATTCCAGGGCACCACGGAAATCACCACAAAGATCGACAGCACGTAGAACACACCGATGCGCCACATCACCGAACGGGTCGCACGGGCAATGTTCTGCGCCGGGTTACTGGACTCGGCGGCGGCAATGGTGACGGCTTCAGTGCCGATAAAACTGAACATGATGGTGATAAAGGCGCCGACGACCGCAGACAGCCCGTTGGGCGCGAAACCGCCATGATCTTCCATCAGACGGCTCAAACCGCTGGCTTCGCGCTCGGGAATCCAGCCCATCAACACCGCACCGCCCAGGCCGATAAACCCGATGATCGCGATGACCTTGGCCATGGCAAACCAGAACTCGAACTCGCCGTATTTGGAGACGCTGAACAAATTGGTGATCACCAGCAAAAAGATCGACAACAAGGCAAACAGCCAAGCGTCGATCTGCGGGAACCACTGATTGAGGATATGCCCGGCGGCCAGGGCTTCGATGGGAATCACCAGCACCCAGAACCACCAATACAGCCAGCCAATGGTAAACCCGGCCCAGCGGCCGATGGCTTGGTCGGCGTAGGTCGAGAAGGAGCCGGTGTCCGGATTGGCCACGGCCATTTCCCCCAGCATGCGCATGACCAGCACCACCAGCAGCCCGGAAAACAGATAGGCCAGCATCACCGCCGGCCCCGCTGCCGCAATCGCGTGGCCGGAGCCGACAAACAGCCCCGCCCCGATAATCCCGGCAATCGAGAGCATGGTCACATGGCGCGGCTTGAAGCCCTGCGCCAGTTGGCCGTTTGAATCCTTGGAAATCGGGCTATTCATCGTTGTTTTTATTCTCTGTGATCGACATTAAACGTACTGACTGGAGGGTCAGGCGATCATCATTTCTTAATGACGGGTCACAGTACGCGGCATGCCGACCGCAAAAATAGCCTCATTGCGTCATACAATCGCCTGATACCGACAACGACGCAGGGCTGTGGGGGCTGGGCGCCACCCTTCAGTCCTGATTCAGCCCGACACGGTACAGAACGCCGCGGTCTTCATCCGTTAGCACATACAGGTAGCCATCCGGCCCCTGCCGCACGTCGCGAATGCGCGCCTTCAAACCGCCCAGCAAACGCTCCTCATGGATGACCTTGTCGCCGTCGAACTGCAACCGGATCAGTTCCTGGCTGGCCAGCGCGCCGATGAACACGTTGTGCTGCCACGCCTTGAAGCGGTCACTGTCATAAAACGCCATGCCACTGATGCCCGGTGACTTCTCCCACACATGGTGAGGCGCCACGGTGCCTTGCGCCGTCTTGCCCTTGGCCTCCGGGATCGTCGTCAGGGAGTAGTTGATGCCGTGGGTCGCCAGGGGCCAGCCGTAGTTTTTGCCCCGCTCGATGATGTTGATCTCGTCACCGCCTCGTGGCCCGTGCTCGTTTTCCCAGATCGTGCCGCTCCAGGGATTCAGCGCCAGGCCCTGCGGGTTGCGTTGGCCGTAGGACCAGATCTCGGGCCGTACGCCAGGCTGCCCGACGAAGGGGTTGTCATCCGGCACGCGGCCATCGGAGTAGATCCGCACAACCTTGCCCTGCAGCTTGTCCAGATCCTGGGCGGTGGGCCGGTCATTGTTTTCGCCCAGGGTCACGAACAAGTAGCCATTCTGGTCAAAGGCCAGGCGCGAGCCGAAGTGATTGCCGGTGGACAGCTTCGGCTCCTGGCGCAGGATGACTTTGAAATCGCTCAGGCCGCTGAGGTCCGCTGCCAACCGTCCACGGCCCACCACCGTGCCGGCCGTACCGCCTTCGCCGCCGCCTTCGGCGTACGACAGGTAGACCGTGCGGTCCTGTTTGAAATCAGGCGAGAGCACCACATCGAGTAAACCGCCCTGCCCCTTGGCCCACACCTCAGGCACCCCGCTCAGAGGGGCCGAGAGCTTGCCGTCCGGGCTGACAACCCGCAGATGGCCTGGGCGTTCGGTCACCAGGAAACCTTGCTGGTCCGGCAGAAACGCCACGGCCCAGGGGTGGTCCAGGCCTTTGGCGACCGCCGTGACGCTCAGGCTGCCTTGCTCACTGGGAAATTGCTGCGAACCGGCGGCGTAAACCGAGGTCAGGGTCGTCGCGCACATAACGGCTAACAGGGTTTTGCGTATAAACATAAGACAAGTCCTTACCGGCGATTGCCGTTGGCATCAAATGTGGGGGCTTTGGTCTCGGTGGCCGGGCGACTGGGCGCGGCCTCGCGTTGGGGATAGCGGTTGCCGATGCCGCCGTTTTCCAGGGTCGGCGTGCGCGGGGTAGGCACGGTCTGGGTGCCGCGAATCGCCGGCGCATTGGGCTGGGTGCCCTGCATGCTGTTGGGATTGGCCCGGTGGATGGGGCCGTTGTTAGTGCTGTTGCTGCCAGGCAAGTTCTGCGCCTGGGCGGTGGCTGCAAGTGCCAGGCCCAACGCCAGCGCTGCAAGTTGATGCACTCGGGTGATCATGACAAAGCCTCTCTGGGGCGAGGAGTACCTGCGTTCGATACCACGCTACGCCTGGGGTTCGGCTTTGGTAACTAAATACTTCCTCATCAGGTGTAACACGATCTGTCCGCGCATCTGTCCGGGGAAACTTTTTCCAGCGCCTGCGAGTCACCCGAACACAGTCTCTGATCAAGGAATCGCTCATATGCCACGGGCTATCTGGAAAGGCGCCATCAGCTTCGGTTTGGTTCATATCCCGGTGTCACTGGTCTCGGCCACGTCCGCCCAGGGCGTGGATTTCGACTGGTTGGACAAGCGCAGCATGGACCCGGTGGGCTACAAGCGCATCAACAAGACCACTGGCAAGGAAGTCACCAAAGAGCACATCGTCAAGGGCGTAGCGTTCGAGAAGGGTCGCTATGTGGTGCTCAGCGAAGAAGAGATTCGTGCGGCCCACCCCAAATCCACCCAGACCATCGACATCATCGCCTTTGTCGCCAGCGACCAGATCCCCTTGCAGAACATCGACACGCCTTACTTCCTCGCGCCGGACAAACGCGGTGGCAAGGTCTACGCATTGCTACGGGAAACCCTCAAGAAAACCCGCAAGGTCGCCCTGGCCAATGTGGTGCTGCACACCAAGCAGCATCTCGCGGCGCTGATGCCGCTGGACTCGGCTCTGGTGCTGGTGATGCTGCGCTGGCCCGCCGAGGTGCGCAGCCTGGATGAACTGGAACTGGGCAGCGACGTGACCAAGCCGTCCCTGGCCAAGGGTGAGCTGGACATGGCCAAGCGGCTGGTGGAAGACATGAGCGCCGACTGGCAGCCGGAGGACTACCGCGACAGCTTTCAGGAAAAAATCATGGCGCTGGTGGCGAAGAAGGCCAAGGCCGGCAAGATCGAAGACGTGGAATCCCAGGAGGGCAGCGAAGAGCGCAAGTCGGCCGACGTGATCGACCTGACCGAACTGCTCAAGCGCAGCCTGGCCGGTAAGCCGGCGGCGAAGAAAACCACCAAGAAAAAGGCCTCTTGAGCCCGCCAGCACGCGGAGAACCCCATGACAAAGCCCCTGAATGAATACAACCGCAAGCGTGATTTCAAGATCACCGCAGAACCTTCGGGCAAAGCGCCCACCGGCAAGCGCAAGGTGTCGGCGCTGTCATTCGTGATCCAGAAGCACGACGCGCGCAACCTGCACTATGACTTTCGCCTGGAACTCGACGGCGTGCTCAAAAGCTGGGCCGTGCCCAAGGGCCCCA
This sequence comes from Pseudomonas sp. LG1E9, assembly GCF_003290225.1. Taxonomy (NCBI): domain Bacteria; kingdom Pseudomonadati; phylum Pseudomonadota; class Gammaproteobacteria; order Pseudomonadales; family Pseudomonadaceae; genus Pseudomonas; species Pseudomonas sp. LG1E9. Next base: position 3,814,083 of record NZ_CP029983.1, read on the forward strand.
GCCTCGACCCTCGCCAGAAACGCCTGGCGGTGCACGTCGAAGACCACCCACTGGGCTACGGCAGTTTCGAAGGCAGCATCCCCGCCGGTCAATATGGTGCTGGCGATGTGATTGTCTGGGACCGTGGAGTCTGGCAACCCCATGACGACCCACACAAGGCCTACGCCGCCGGCAAACTCAAGTTCACGCTGGTGGGCGAAAAACTCTCGGGAGATTGGGCACTGGTGCGCACCCGCTTGAAAGGCAGCGGGGACAAGGAACAATGGCTGCTGATCAAAGAGAACGACCAACAGGCCCGCCCCGCTACCGACTACGACATCGTGCAGGCCGAGCCGGGAAGCGTGCTCAGCGATGCCTCCATAGCGCCCCCCAAGGCCAAGGCCAATGCGAAAACCAAGCAAAAAAAAGCCACTGCTGTGCCTGAGCAATTCACTCCGCAATTGGCAACCCTGGTAGACCGCGCACCCGACGGCGACTGGCAGTACGAAATCAAGTTTGATGGCTACCGCATGCTGGCGCGTATCCGCGACGGCGAGGTCCGGCTGTTTACCCGCAACGGCCATGACTGGACCGAGCGCCTGCCCCGCCAGGTCAAGGCCCTTCAAGCCCTAAAGCTCACGGACAGTTGGCTGGATGGCGAAGTGGTCAGCCTCACCCCTGAAGGGTTACCGGACTTCCAGGCCCTGCAAAATGCCTTTGACAGCGGCCGCAGCCTGGACCTTGTCTATTACCTGTTCGATGCGCCGTTTCTGGAGGGCCGCGATCAGCGCCAGGCGCCCGTGGAAGATCGCCGGGCCGAACTCAAGGCCGCGCTGGCCGGTAGCAAAAGTAAACTGCTGCGGTTTTCCGAAGCGTTCACTGCCCATCATCAGGACATCTTGCAGAGTGCCTGCAACCTGGCCCTGGAAGGCGTGATCGGCAAACGCATGGGGAGCCCCTACACGTCCACGCGCAGTGCCGACTGGATCAAGCTCAAATGCCGGTTGCGACAGGAATTCGTGATTGTCGGGCATACCCGCCCCCAGGGTTCGCGCAGCGGTTTTGGCGCCTTGTTGCTGGCGGTGAATGACGACAGCGGGCTGAGGTACGCCGGGCGCGTGGGCACCGGTTTTGATCAGGCCTCGCTCGACACTATCTACGCGCAGCTCAAGGCGCGGGCCCGCACGACCTCCCCTTTGCACAAAGCCTTGACCAGTGCCCAGGCGCGAGGCGTGCAGTGGGTGGAGCCGACGCTGGTAGGCGAAGTACAGTTTGCCGAGTGGACCCGTGAAGGTGTGGTGCGCCATGCCGCCTTTATGGGCATGCGCAGCGATAAGCCGGTCGCGCAGATCGTGCACGAGCAGCCGCAGGAGTCCAAATCCTTGAAAGCCCCCAAAGCCAGCAGCGTATTGAAGATCACCCATCCTGAGCGGGTGATCGACCCACACAGCGGCACGCAAAAGCAGGAGTTGGCGCAGTTCTATGAAGGTATCAGCGAATGGATCCTGCCCTTCCTGCGCCTTCGCCCGGTGTCCTTGCTGAGGGCTCCGGAAGGCATCGAGGGCGAGCAGTTCTTCCAGAAACACTCAGAGCGCCTGGCGATTCCCCATATCAAGCAACTGGACGCCGCGCTGGACCCCGGCCATGCGCGGCTGATGGAGATCGACAGCACCCAGGCCCTGGTCGGCGCCGTGCAAATGGGTAGCGTCGAATTCCATACCTGGGGCGCCACCTCGGACAAGATCGAGACCCCTGACCTGTTTGTACTCGACCTCGACCCGGACCCGGCGCTGCCCTGGAAAAGCATGCTGGAAGCGGCGCAACTGACCTTGTCGGTACTGGACGATCTGGGCCTTGAAGCATTCGTCAAAACCAGCGGCGGCAAAGGTCTGCACCTGATAGTGCCGCTGGCGCGTCGGGACGGTTGGGAAACGGTAAAAGCGTTCGCCAAGGCCATCGCCCAATTCATGACCCAGCAATTGCCCGAGCGCTTTACCGCCACGTCCGGGCCGAAAAACCGTGTCGGCAAGATCTTTATCGACTACCTGCGCAACGCACGGGGCGCGAGCACCGTTGTGGCGTATTCGGTACGGGCACGCCCAGGGCTGCCGGTGTCGGTGCCGGTCAGTCGCAAGGAATTGCCGCAATTGCGCGGCGCGCAGCAGTGGACGGTGGCTAATCTGCACCAACGCTTGCAGGGGCTGAAGGAAGACCCGTGGGCGGGTTATGCCCATCGGCAGAAGATCAGCAAGAAAATGTGGCACAAATTGGGCGCCCAGCCACCGCAGTGAAGGCGCCCGGAGCGAGCTTTAGATAAGCACGAAGATCAGCGCCAAGGCCGCGAAAATTGCCCATTTTTCCAGGTAATAACGCGTGCGGTTGCGTTTTTTTAGCGCTTTGCCGCGCAGGCGGATCTTGTACAGCTGCGTAAACGCGCGGTTAAGCCCGCCGGTCTTGTCGCCCGAGTCGTTGGGCGAACCCGCCGCCGCCATCACCGTGCGGCTGAACCAGCGATTGAATGCCGCCGCCCAGCGGTACTTCATCGGGCGCTCGACATCGCAGAACAGGATGAGGCGGTTCTGCTGCGTAACGTTTTCGGCGTAGTGGATAAAGGTCTCGTCGAACATCACCGGCTCACCGTCGCGCCAGTAATAGTTTTCCCCGTCCACGTTGATGTAGCAGCCCGGATCGTTCGGCGTATCCAGGCCCAGGTGATAACGGTAGGACCCGGCGTAGGGATCGCGATGGCGCACCAGTTTGGAGCCCGGCGGCAGCTCGGCGAACATCGCGGCCTTGATCGAACCGATGCTCTGCACCAACTCGGTGGTACGCGGGCATAGGTTCATTGCCGACGGGTGACTGTCGCCATACCACTTGAGGTAGAACCGCTTCCAGCCCGACTTGAAAAACGAGTTGAAACCAACGTCATCGTACTGGTCGGAACGCTTGATCGCCCCTGCTCGCATCAGGTTCTGGCCCTCTTCACGAATCTCCTCCCAGTGCTCCTGCAAGGGGCTCAGGTCGGGGAAATCGCTGGTCGAAAGATACGGTCGGCCGGGCAGCTTGGAGCACAGATACAGAAAGCAGTTGATGGGTGCCAAGAAGGTCGAATGATCACTCAGTTGGCGACCCAGTTTGTGCCGAACCCGACCACGCAGGTGTACATACGCAATGGAGGCGACATAGAGGACAACAATGATCAGTTTCAAGGGATTTCGTCACACGTCAGTAGAGAACAGGCTGCTCCTGCGTGCCCACGACGGCCGAGGATGGATAGCAGCAACTGAAATCACAATTCACAGACAGGCACCAGGAGCGGCTTGATGACAAGCAGTTCCATGGCCACTGACAGTTATTTAGCCATATTCTGTAACTAAAAGTTAACCAAGAATTGTGAAAAGCTGTCTACAGAGTGTCCTGGGCAGCTGCCTCGACAGGCTGCCCGTGTAACGGCTCGCCCTATTGGAGCGGCGACTGGCGATCATCGAACACCGAAAACTGCCCGACCGCACGCCGAGCCTGCACGAAATGCCGGATCAATGCCACAAACACTCCCAGTAGCAGCCCCGCCAATACGCTCAGTGCGATGATGATGCCCACCGTTGGTTTTATCGGGTACAGCGGCGGCTGTGCCCGACGATCCACAGTGACCAGTTTCAGCCCAGTCATATCGATATTCAGGCCGCGCAACCGCGCCTCTTCCGCCCACAGCCGTTCAACGTCCCGCAGGAATATATCTCCATTTTTACGATTGTTGAGAACCTCGACTTCACGGTTTGTGTCGAGCATGCGCAGTTCCTTGGAGATCTCGGCCACCCTGCTGTTGGTGAAATCGTCATCGGTACGCTGTTGCAGCGCTGCCCGCTCCGCTTCCAGCACTTCGGTGCCCATGAAGTACAACGGGGTCTTCTGATTAGTTACCACGGTGCGCATGGTCGGGTTCGAGCCGTTCAGGGAGCTCCCTCCCATGGATGAGGGGGCGGTGGGGGTCTTGAAGCCAACGGACTTGGCAATGGAGATGGCCTCGGCCAGTTCCGCAAGGTGATTGGTGCGCTCGATCTTCATCTGCAAACGCAACGCCGTGAGTTCATCCTGCAAACGTGCGCGTTTGACTTGATCCGACTCCAGCAGCATGGCGATCTTCGATTCTTTAGCCGCTTCGTAGTTGGCACGTGCGGCGTCGATCTTACCCTTGAGTTCGTTGAGGCGGTTATTGACAATAACCTTGAGGTCGGCACCTACCTGGTTGCGCTCCTGTGCAATGGCGTAGTCGACAAATCCGTTAAGAATGGCCGCGCCATCAACCCCCTTGGGGTACTGCATTTCCAGGCGAACGTAAGCGCTGACTGCGTCAGCCTTCTTCAAATCTGGCATCACCAGGTTAATACCATCGCGGTTGAACGCTTCAAAGCTCTGCTCCAGGCTTTGCCCAGGGCGCTGGAAGGCTTCGAAAAGTGCCGGGTTGGCCCTGAAAAAGCCCAGCCGGGCCTCATAGGAGTCCAGTTGTGCGCCGACCTTGGCCAACGCCTCGGCCGGCGGCAACTCGTAGACCTCGGAACGATTGAGGGCATCCAGCTCATTGATCGCCGCTGGCCGCAGCACACTGCTGACCTGGTAAACCCTGGGCGCAAGAAACGCGTAACCTACTCCCAGAAGGCCAACCAGTATCGTGCAACCGATGACCAGTTTTTTTTGCTTCCATACTGCGTGGAGGAGTTCAACGAGATCAATTTCATCCGATGTCGAAGGTAGGCGAAGCTGAGGAGTGTTGTTCAAATGTAGTACACCCTGATGAGTTGAAATCCAGCGCCTAAAAACACAGCCCTGAATAACAACCGTATAAACAGGGGGCAACGTCCACCACCCGAGTGACTGAATCCTCACACCCAATGATAAGCAGCGAGAAGTTTCATTTCAGTTACGCGGTTGTCCACGAGCATAGAAGTTAAGTTATGCGGCGGGCGGGTAAAGTAACGTTAATGACCCTTCGACAAAGGAAAAGTTACAAAAAAAGCAAAAAACAGGACGATTCCTACATACCTTTCGCGTCAAGCGGGCAAAAAAATCAGCATCCTCCATGCCAGCCGGCAATTAACCCTTCAGCAAAAAGGAATTTGTATGTCAGCCATTTCAGACCCAGATGTTCAAGCGCTCCAAGGAGCCTGGGAACAAACCTCGCTGGAGGACAATGGCGTACTCAACCCCCCCGATGCGCACAGTGCTCCGGGGGCAATTACCCTAATCACCGGCGACCGTTTCGAAGTAAAGACCCTCTCTGGTGAGGTGTTGCTGGAGGGCCAGTTTTTCCTCGACGGCACTACCGTCCCCAAAAGCATCACCTGGGTGGACTCCATCGGAGAAGACGCCGGCAAACACCTGCCGGCCAGCTACCGCCTCGAAGGCGATACATTTGTGTTCATCGCGGCGGATGAAGGCATGCCCAGGCCAGTCTCATTCAAGACGGGTGCAGGCCAGACCATGCGCAGCTTCATACGGCGCGCCTGAACCGTAGGCCATCCGAAATTGCGACAGCGTTTTCACCACGCCTTCACTTTCAACGCAATAAGGTGAGGCCTACCTACTCCAGTGAATCCCTTGGCCCGCCTGTCTTCGCGGGCTTTTTTTGCCTGGACACCACCGGGTCAGGCTGGCCGTTTGGTGGCGGTCAGGGTAAAGCACAGCGGCAATTGCGCCGGCTGGTGCTCGTACTGGTCGTAGAGTTCTTCGCGATTGGAGTGTGCATATTCCTGCAAGTGACTAATCTGCAAGTCGGCGCCAATCGCGGCGTTCACCAGGTCGCCCAAGGTGTGCACGTACCAGTACGACGTCGGCCCGGCTACCGCGCCCCGGCCTTCATAGACAATCGACTCTTGCAGCACAAACGGCTCGCGCTGAAAGTACGAGCTGGCCGGCAACAACGGGTTTTGCGCCCTGGGGTCGAACACTTCGAGAAACGGATGGGTTTCATACATCACCAGCGTCCCGCCGGGCTTCAGCGTGCTGGCGGCATGGCGCATGAACAGCGCCACATCCGGCATCCAGCCGAGCACGCCGATGGTGACCAGCGCGATGTCGAAGCGCTCATGCAAACGCTGCGGCAAGTGGTGGATATCGCTTTCGATAAATTCAGGCGCATGGGGCGACACCTCGGCAAGCTCACGCGCCTGCTGGAGAAACGCCGCGGATTGGTCCACCCCCACCACCGAGCGTGCGTTCAGGGCGAACAGCGACAAGCTTTCACGACCGTTGTTGCAGCACAGTTGCACCACGTCCTTGCCGGCGACACCGATGTCTTGCAGCACCCCGGTAATGGTGGGGTCCAGGCAGGAAAAATCCGTATTGCCGACACGCTTGAGCATCGCGTGCCAGGTGTCGGTGGTTTTATGCAGGCTGGCAGATTGATCCCAAGCGTCCTTGTTACAGGCAATTGCCTGTTGAGCTGAGGGCATGTCCATTGCGTCTCCAGATAAGTCATACGGCGGGGCACAAAAAATACGGCAGATGCCCGCAGATTAAAACCCCGGGCAACCGGCGAAACTTAACGCACGCCTTGCAGGTCACTAACGCAGTGCGTGTTCAGCCCTTGAACACCGCCTCTGCGAAGCCCTTATCGTGGCCAACCACTCTGACCTGCGTAATGCCCTGTCTTTGGACAGCCTGAACTTCTTCCTGGCGGATGTGCGGGACGGCCTCGGCCCGTACCTGGCTATCTACCTGCTGGCCGTGCACAAGTGGGACCCGGCCAGCATCGGCGTGGTCATGACCCTGGCAGGTATCGCCGCGCTGCTGACCCAGGGCCCGGCCGGTGCACTGATTGACCGCACACGCAGCAAGCGCGCCGTGGTTGCCCTCGCCGCCATCCTGGTGACTGCCAGTTGCCTGGTGCTGCCCTTCGTCAGCGCGTTCAGCCTGGTGGCCTTGACCCAGGCCGCCAGCGCCGTCGCTGCGTCCGTGTTTGCCCCGGCAATCTCCGCGATTTCGCTGGGGATCACCGGCCCGCGCGCCTTTACCCGCCGCACCGGGCGCAATGAAACCTTCAACCACGCCGGCAACGCTGTGGCCGCACTGCTGGCCGGTGGCTTGGCTTACCTGTATGGACCGGTCGTGGTGTTCTACCTGATGGCGTTTATGGCGGTGGCCAGTATCGTCGCGGTCAGTTGCGTGTCCGCCAAGGCCATCGACCATGAGGTCGCCCGCGGTTTCGATCCGGCCCATGCCACCGACCACGAACATCCCTCGGGCGTGAAAGTATTGCTGGCCAACCGCCCGCTGCTGCTGTTCGCCATTTGCTGCGCCCTCTTCCACCTGGCCAACGCCGCCATGTTGCCGCTGGTCAGCCAGAAGCTGTCCCAAATCAACCTGCAGATGGCCACCCCGCTGACTTCAGCCTGCATCGTCGCCGCACAACTGGTGATGGTGCCGATGGCCTGGCTGGTAGGCGTCAAGGCTGACGTGTGGGGGCGCAAGCCGCTGCTGATGTTCGGCTTCATGATTCTGCCGCTGCGTGGCGTGCTCTACACCCTGTCCAGCGACCCCTATTGGCTGGTGGCCGTGCAAATGCTCGACGGCATCGGCGCGGGGATCTTCGGCGCGCTGTTCCCGGTGATCGTCAAAGACCTGACCCAAGGCACCGGCCGTTTCAACGTGAGCCTGGGCGCGCTGTCCACGGTGTTTGGCTTGGGCGCGGCATTGAGCAACAGCCTCGCGGGGTTCGTGGTGCAACAGGCGGGTTACAACGCGGCCTTCCTGACCCTGGCCGGCGTTGCGGGTGTCGCGTTGGCGCTGTTGTGGGTGGCGATGCCGGAGACGTTGGAGAAACCGCACTTTGCGACTCATGCACCGGCTGCATGATGGATACAGAAAACCCGGCGCCTGGCCGGGTTCCTTGCTCCACACATATTCAGTTGTCGGGATGCTCGCTGGCGACCGAATCGGCAGCATCGACATCGGACATGTCCTCATCCAGCGGTGCATCATCGTCCGGCGGTAGCGGGATATGGTCCTCATCATTTCTCGGGTCGTGCCCTGTCTCATTATCTGTGCCGCGCGTTACGGCCTGCTGTGAAAGATTGCCTGGGGCGTTCTCATTGATGTCCATGCTGGCTCTCCGTTCTTAGGCTCGGGGTATCCGCGCTTAAAGATGTGAGGCGGCAGGCCGGTGCAAGTGCCGGGCATTAGACGAATGGCGAAAAATACCGTCAGGCATCCGACCTGCACGAGGAGTGGAGCCCGACTTTACAAGGCTCTGAACAGCCGTCGTTCTCTGCCATACAACTGTCGCCTCACATATGCGACAATGCGCGCCAAATTCCAACACACATCCCCATTTTTTGCTCAGCGACCGGGTTTCGCGCCTTGATGTCGCTGTTGATGCATGCCTGACGGCGCCTGCTGCCACGCTCGCAACCCATTGATAGGTAAAGTAATTGATCTCCACAGCTAACATCACCATGCAGTTCGGCGCCAAGCCGCTCTTTGAGAACGTCTCGGTCAAGTTCGGCGCCGGCAACCGGTATGGTTTGATCGGTGCCAACGGTTGCGGCAAGTCGACCTTCATGAAAATCCTCGGCGGCGATCTCGACCCGTCGGGCGGCCAGGTCATGCTGGAGCCGAATGTACGCCTGGGTAAACTGCGCCAGGACCAGTTCGCCTACGAAGAATTCACCGTGCTCGACACCGTGATCATGGGCCACGAGGAGCTGTGGAAGGTCAAGGCCGAGCGCGACCGTATCTACTCGCTGCCGGAAATGAGCGAAGACGACGGCATGGCCGTGGCCGAGCTGGAAACCGAGTTCGCCGAGATGGACGGCTACACCGCCGAATCCCGTGCCGGCGAGCTGCTGCTGGGCCTGGGCATTCCCCTGGAACAGCACTTCGGCCCGATGAGCGAAGTGTCCCCAGGCTGGAAGCTGCGCGTATTGCTGGCCCAGGCGCTGTTCTCCGATCCTGAAGTGCTGTTGCTCGACGAACCGACCAACCACTTGGACATCAACACCATCCGCTGGCTGGAAAACATCCTGACCCAGCGTAACAGCCTGATGATCATCATCTCTCACGACCGTCACTTCCTGAACAGCGTGTGCACCCACATGGCTGACCTGGACTACGGCGAGCTGCGCCTGTTCCCGGGCAACTACGACGAGTACATGACCGTGGCGACCCAGTCCCGCGAGCAGCTGCTGTCGGACAACGCCAAGAAGAAGGCGCAGATCTCCGAGCTGCAATCCTTCGTCAGCCGCTTCTCGGCCAACGCCTCGAAAGCCAAGCAGGCGACTTCCCGAGCCAAGGCGATCGACAAGATCCAGCTGGCCGAGGTCAAGCCTTCGAGCCGTGTGAGCCCGTTCATCCGTTTCGATCAGAACAAGAAACTGCACCGCCAGGCTGTCATGGTCGAAAAAATGGCCAAGGGTTTCGACGGCAAGCCGCTGTTCAAGGACTTCAGCTTCCAGGTTGAAGCCGGCGAGCGCGTGGCGATCATCGGCCCGAACGGTATCGGCAAGACCACCCTGTTGCGCACCCTGGTCAACGAGTTGACCCCGGACGCAGGCAGCATCAAGTGGACCGACGCGGCAGAACTGGGCTACTACGCCCAGGATCACGCGCACGACTTCGAAGACGACGTGACGCTGTTCGACTGGATGGGCCAGTGGACTCAGGGCGAGCAGATGATTCGCGGAACGCTGGGCCGCATGCTGTTCTCCAACGACGAGATCCTCAAGTCGGTCAAGGTCATCTCCGGTGGTGAGCAAGGTCGCATGCTATTCGGCAAGCTGATCCTGCAAAAGCCGAACGTGCTGATCATGGACGAACCGACCAACCACTTGGACATGGAATCCATCGAGGCGCTGAACCTGGCGCTGGAAAACTACCCGGGCACGCTGATCTTCGTCAGCCACGACCGCGAGTTCGTATCGTCCCTGGCTACCCGCATCATCGAGTTGAGCGCCGACGGCGTGATCGACTTCAGCGGCACCTATGATGACTACCTGCGCAGCCAAGGCGTGGTGTTTTAAGAGCGGTGACTAGCGTTTAGCCGCAAGCGGCGAGTAAAAGCCCCATCCACTGTGATGGGGCTTTTTGCATCTGGTGGAATATGGGAATTAATAGATAGGCTGCTTCCTTTTCCCCCACGCCCTTGCCATGATGCCCTCACCGCCCGCCCGCGAACGAGTGCCCATGTCAACCGCCGCCCCCTCCTCTCTGTCGATCACCTTGCAGATCGTCTCCATCGTCTTCTACACCTTTATCGCCTTTATCTGCATCGGCCTGCCGATTGCGGTCATCCCCGGCTACGTGCACGAACAATTGGGTTTCAGCGCCGTGGTGGCTGGGATCACCATCGGTTCGCAGTATCTGGCGACCCTGCTCAGCCGCCCCATGGCTGGGCGGATGTCAGACAACGTCGGCACCAAACGTGCGATTGTGCTGGGGCTGGCGGGTATTTTGGTCAGCGGTGTACTGACATTTTTCGCGACGCTGCTGGAAAGTACACCCAGCTTGAGCCTGGGCATTCTGATCGTCGCAAGGCTGTTGCTGGGCGTGGCCCAAGGCCTGATCGGCGTGGGTACCATCAGTTGGTGCATGGGCCAGGTTGGCGCAGAGCACACGGCGCGGTCGATTTCATGGAACGGCATTGCGTCCTACGGCGCCATCGCCATCGGTGCACCGCTGGGCGTGGTGATGGTGGCCGAGTATGGCTACAACAGCCTCGGGATTGCCCTGACCGTGCTCGCGGCACTTGGCCTGATGCTGATCCGCAACAAGCCCTCGGTGCCGGTGGTGCGCGGCGAACGCCTGCCATTCTGGGCAGTGTTTGGGCGTATCGCGCCATTTGGGGCCAGTTTGTGCCTGTCATCGATTGGCTACGGCACGCTGACCACCTTTATTACCCTCTACTACCTCAATCGTGGCTGGGAAGGCGCGGCATACTGCCTCTCGGTGTTTGGCGTGTGCTTTATCCTGTCGCGCCTGGTGTTTATCTCGGCGATCAGCCGCTTTGGCGGGTTCAACGCCGCCATCGCGTGCATGGTTATCGAAACCCTCGGCCTCACCTTATTGTGGCTGGCGCCGTCCACCGGCGTGGCGCTGATCGGCGCTGGACTGACGGGTTTTGGCCTGTCGCTGGTGTATCCGGCGCTGGGTGTAGAAGCCATCAAACAAGTGCCCAATAGCAGCCGTGGCGCTGGCTTGAGTGCGTATGCGGTGTTCTTTGACCTGGCGCTGGCGATTGCCGGGCCGTTGATGGGCTTTGTGGCGCTGAACTTGGGATATGGCTGGATTTTCTTCTGCGCAGCGCTGCTTTCGGTCACGGCACTGGCCGTGACCCTGCTGCTGAAGCGCAAGGCTTACTGATCGGCGGTCTGTAAGCCCGCGCGAGAAGGCTCACTGAGGGCGTGAGCGAAAAAGCGCCCGGCCTCTGAGATCAAGTCGCGGTGGATGCCTTCGCGGTCGACACCGTCCGCGTCGGTGCAGATGGCCGGCATGGCGGCCAGTTGATCGCTGTCGCACGGCGCCATGAACACGAAGTGCCCTGCGCCGGCCAGCAGCTTGAAATTCGGCGGCTCAGGCAATTTGCGTGCGAGGGCTTCGGCGTTCTTGTCTACGGCCACCAGCTTGTCACCGTCGCCGCTGTAGAGCAGCACCGGCACATGCACATCGGCCAAGGTGTGACGGCCAAACATCAGGCTCAATGGCGCCATCAGCATCAACGCATGGATACGCGGGTCGGATTGCGGCTGCAAGTCGTCACGGTCCACCACCAACTCGCCTTTGGTAGTGCAGGCGTCGCGGTCTTCCGGGCGTTCCTGGCAATAGCGGCGCAGGCGGTCGAAATCAGGCTTGGCGCCGGCGAGGATCAACGCGGTTTCACCCCCGGCGGAGTAGCCGATCACGCCCACCTGGTCAATATCCACAAACGGCGACAGCATCGGGTCCGCCAGGGTAGCGGTGATCGCTTCGGAAATCTGGATCGGCCGCCCATACAGATTGCTCAGCGTGCCCAGACGGCTGTGGTCCTTGTAGTTGTCGCCGGGATGCAGCACCGCCACCACCACAAAGCCTTTACGCGCCAGGGACGTGGCCAGGTCATGCAGGGCCAGCGGCGTGCCGGTGTTGCCATGGGACAGCATCAGCATCGGGAAACGGCCAATGGCAATCCTGGAATCTTCGGTGGCGGCGACGTGATAGGCACCCAACTGCGTGGTGTGCTCAAGGCCGGTAGATGGGTAAAACGCCACGGCTTTCATGGGCTGCAGGTCGAGCGGATCAAGAAACGTCATGCGATGAAAGCCGACACTCCAATGGGGGTGCGGCGCGGGCGCGGCGTGCACTGAAATCAGGCCGCCGAGCAGGGAAAGAACCAGAACAGCACAAAGACGCATCATGGGGATGTCCACCTTTGCTGCGTGAGAACCGACATGTCGAATGAAAAGTCCAGGGTATTGAACCCATGCTTGCACAACCTGGGCCACATCAAAGGAGACAGCGGGTAAACGAAAAAACTCCGTAGTCCGGTCGCGTTCAGGCGAACAGAATACAGAGTTTAGGCGCTCGGTTTCAGATTGAAACCGAGAGAAGGCGTTATTTACACAAGCCTTACGCGGCAGCGAACAATTGCTCTTGGATCAGTACGTTAGCGTCGCTCAGGGACTTGCTGCGAACTTCATCACCGTAAGCCAGGCCTTCGGCCCGCACGATTTCGATGTTGGTGATGCCGAGGAAGCCGAACAGCAGTTTCAGATAGCCTTCATGGGCCGCGCCCGAGGCTTGACCGGCATGCAAGCCGCCGGCGGTGGATACGATGATCACTTTTTTGTTACCGCACAGGCCTTCCGGACCCGCTTCGGTGTAACGAAATGTCTGGCCAGCGACCGCGATACGGTCGATCCAGGCTTTCAGTTGGGTCGGGATGGTGAAGTTGTACATCGGCGCACCGACCACAATGGCGTCAGCAGCGAGGAATTCAGCCAGGGACGAAGCGCTCAGTTCAGCTTCGTGCTTTTGCGCAGCGTCACGCAGATCAGCGGCGGTGCCCAACGCGCCCAGGGTGGCGCCGGAGAAGTGGTTGATCGCGTCGCTGGCCAGGTCACGGTAAGTCACTTCCACACTCGGCTCAGCCGCTTGCCAGGCCTTCACTACGCCGGCGCTGAGCTGACGGGAAGCGGAGTTGTCGCCGAGGATGCTGGAATCGATATGCAACAGTTTCATGATGGATCTCCGAGGTGGGATCGACTAGGGCGATCAGATGGTGGTGATGCTACGCATGAAACCAATACTCGATAAGCCGCCTGCAATGCGATAGTTTGTCCCACTGACAGGACAATAGGCGCGCCATGCAAGACCTCAACGATCTCTACTATTTTGCCAAAGTCGTCGAAGCCGGCGGTTTCGCTGCCGCTGGTCGGCTGCTGGGCATTCCCAAATCACGCTTGTCGAGGCGGATTGCCGAGCTGGAGGAACGCCTGGGCGCGCGCCTGCTGCAACGCACCACGCGCCAGCTGACCCTCACCGCCGTCGGCGAGCGCTACCTGCGCCACTGCCAGGCAATGCTGCTGGAAGCCGAGATGGCCGATGAGGCCGTGGCCAGCATGTCCAGCGAACCCCGTGGCCGGTTGCGGGTGACGTGCCCGGTGGGGTTGGCAAACAACATCATGCCGGATGTGGTCGCTGGATTTCTCGCAGCGCACCCTCAGGTTCAGCTGGAAATGACCCTGGTCAACCGCCGCGTCGATCTGGTGGCCGAAGGCATCGACGTCGCGCTGCGCGTGCGCGAGCTGGGCGATGAAGACCCGTTGCTCGTCACCAAACGCCTGCGCCCGGCCCAGACCGCTCTGGTTGCCAGCCCGAACTTCTTGCACGGCCGCCAGATCAGCAGCCTCGATGACCTCAAGCAGTTGCCGATACTCGGCGCGCTGGAGGCGGACCGCATGGTGCACCAACGTATTCTCGACCCCCAGGGCACGCCCCATGACCTGATCATGGAGGCGCGCCTGGGCGTTGATGACTTCAACGTGCGCAAGGCCAGCGCCATCATGGGCCTGGGCTTCACCGTGCTGCCGATGATGTATTGCGAGGAAGAATTGGCCAACGGCCAGTTGGTGCAGCTGCTGCCGGAATGGTCACTGCCGGGCGGCTGGTTACAGGCCGTGTACCCGCACCGGCGCGGCGTGCTGCCGGCCATTCGTGCCTGGATCGATTACCTGGAAGAAGGCTTTAAAAGCTGCGGAGACCGTCTGCTATGAAAATGACCGAAGCACAAGTCGCCACCTTCTGCCTGAGCCTGCCGGGTGCGCGGGAAGACTATAAATGGGGCGGTGTGCGGGTGTTCTCGATCGCCGGCAACAAGATGTTCGCCCTGCAAAACCTGCGCGGTGATTCGCTGGCGCTCAAGGTCGACAAGGAGCTGTTCCTGGGCCACGTCGACCGTCCCGGCATCCACCCGGCGCCGTATCTGGCGCGTGCGCAGTGGATCATCATGAACACACCCTACCCGCTGGGCGCCGAGGAACTGCGTGGCTTGTTGCAGCGTTCCCACCAATTGGTGGTGAGCAAATTGCCCAAGCGCACGCAGATCGGCTTGTTGCTAGAGGACGGACAGTAACGTGCCGCCGAGGAACAGCTGGTCCAGCCAGAACACCTGGTGCAGCAGAACAATCGCCCAGAACAGCACTTGGAAAGACACCTTGCGTGTCTTGTGCCGGAACACCTGCTGGGCAATCAACGCCCCCGGCCAACCGCCCGCCAGCTCCACGGCGTGGAGGATGTTTTCCGGGGTGCGCCAGCTGTCGGTCTGCGCTTTGCGTTTGTCACTCCAGTACAGGAAAAACGCGATCACGCTGACCACGCCATAGGCCGCCAGCGGGACCACGGTTTCGCCGCGTTGCCACACCAGCGCCGACCCCAACAGCGGCGCCGCGCACAAGAGCACAAAGAGCGCCGCCTTCAAGCGTGGGTGCTGGATGCTCATGCCTTGGCCGCCGCCCAGTCGATCCAACCGAACTGCCAGGTCGCCAGGATCAGCAGGCCAAAACCGATGCGGTACCAGGCAAACGCCGCGTAGCTATGGCTGGCGATGAACTTGAGCAGGCCCTTGACCGCGATCATCGCGAAAATAAACGAGGTGATAAACCCGATGGCAAACACCGGCAGGTCCGCCGGCTGGAACAGCTCGCGGTACTTGTAGCCCGAGTACAGCGCCGCGCCGACCATGGTCGGCATGGCCAGGAAAAACGAGAACTCGGTGGCCGTCTTGCGTGACAGGCCGAACAACAGGCCGCCGATGATGGTAGCGCCGGAGCGCGAGGTACCGGGGATCATGGCCAGGCACTGGGCAAAGCCGACCTTGAGGGCATCTTTCCAGGTGATGTCATCGACCGTTTCAGCATGCACGGTATGTTCGCGCCGCTCAGCCCACAACATGATCACGCCCCCCACCACCAAGGCGGAAGCCACCGTGATCGGGTTGAACAGGTAATGCTTGATCGCGTTCGCGAAAATCACCCCCAGCACCACGGCCGGTAGCACGGCGATGATCAGGTTCACGGTGAAACGCTGGGCATTGCGCTGAGTCGGCAAACCGACGACCACATCCAGGATCTTGCGGCGAAACTCCCAGACGACGGCCAGAATGGCACCCAACTGGATAATGATATTGAATGCTTCGAAGCGCTCACCACCGAAGCCAATCAAGTCGGCGACGATGATCTGGTGGCCGGTACTGGAGATCGGCAGAAACTCTGTAAGCCCCTCCACTACACCAAGAATCAATGCCTGAATGGCGGTCCAAAAATCCATGCTTCCCCCAAAGGTCATGCGCCATGGCATGCCTTACTAGTCTTTTTTAATGGTTCACTGACGACGCGCGCGCTGAAGGCCCAATGTTGATGATGGTCAACACCGGCCCGCAAAAATGCTGTGAAAATCAGGCAGTACTCAGGTTTTCCGATTACAGGCCGAAAGCCTATCAGACAAGGCGTAAAAGTCGATGCGACGCCCACAATTATAAAAAGCCCGGAGTGCCAGGACGATGAACAGTTTGCGCAATATGTCGATTAGCCGACGCCTCTGGCTGATCCTGATAGTCGCCGTGCTGATGCTGCTGACCTTGGGTTTACTGATGCTCAAGCAGATCCACGACGACCTTTACCAAGCCAAGCGCCAACAGACCCAACATGTAGTCCAGACCGCCAGTGGCATCCTGACGTTTTATCACGGCCTGGAAACCACCGGCGTCATGACCCGCGACGCGGCCCAGAAACAAGCCCTGAGCGCGGTGCGCGGGTTGCGTTACAACCACGACGACTATTTCTGGATCAACGACCTCACGCCCGTGATGATCATGCACCCGGCCAACCCCAAGCTCGATGGCCAGAACCTCTCGGCCATCCGCGATCCCGATGGGTTTGCAGTGTTCAACGAGTTCGTGAACCTGGCAAAAGCCAAGGGTGCCGGCATCGTCAACTATCGCTGGCCCAAGCCCGGCGCACAGGCGCCCGTGGCGAAGACTTCCTATATCCAGTTGTTCGAACCCTGGGGCTGGATTATCGGCTCCGGCGTGTATATAGACGACGTCCAGGCCGAGTTCACCGCCCAGGTCTGGAAAGCCTCAGTGGTCGGCCTGGTCATTGCGCTGGTGATGGGCCTGCTGGTGTCGCTGATTGCGCGCAGCATCGTGCGGCCGTTGCAGGCGGCGGTGCATGCCATGGGCAATATCGCCAGCGGCGAAAGCGACCTGACCCGCAGCCTCGACACCCACGGCCGTGACGAAGTCACCCAACTGTCCCAGCACTTCAACAGCTTCACCGCCAAGCTGCGCCAGGTGGTGAGCCAGTTGCAGGTGTGCGCCAACGCCTTGGGCCAGTCCTCTACCGAGCTGGGCAACAACGCCAGCCAGGCCCATGACCGCAGCCAGCAGCAGTCGCAACAGATGGAACTGGTGGCCACCGCCATCAACGAAGTCACCTACGGCGTGCAGGACGTGGCCAAGAACGCTGAACACGCCGCCAGCGAAATGCGCGACGCCCAGGCCCAAGCGCAACAAGGCCAGGTCAATATCGACGGTAGCCTGCAACAGATCGACCAGCTCTCCAGCACCATCAGCCAGGCCGTGGAAGTGATCCGCACGCTGTCCAGCGAAAGCACCCAGATCGGTGGCGTGCTGGAAGTGATCCGCTCCATCGCCGACCAGACCAACCTGCTGGCCCTGAACGCCGCCATCGAAGCCGCTCGCGCCGGGGAGCAAGGCCGGGGGTTTGCGGTGGTAGCCGACGAAGTCCGCCTGCTCGCCCAACGCACGCAGAAGTCCACCGCCGAAATCCAGGCGATGATCGAGCGCCTGCAAGGGCACTCGGAAGCGGCGGTCAAGGTGATCAGCGACAGCCACAGCGCTTCGCAACTGACTATCGAGCAAGCGGGCCAGGCCGGTGCCAGCCTGACCGCCATCGGCCAGGCCCTGCACAACCTCAACGGCCTGAACGCCTCAATCGCCAGTGCCACCCTGCAACAGGCCCATGTGGTGGAAGACATCAACCAGAACGTCACCCAGGCGGCGGGGTTGTCCCATAGCACGGCGTTGGCGGCGGAGCAGTCCAGCGTGGCCAGTGTGCATTTGCGCGGTTTGAGCGAGCAACTCGACGGCCTCCTGCGCCAGTTCAAGGTCTGACACTGCTCCAAAGGTGGGAGGAGGCCTGTCCCCTCCCACCTTTGCTCTCCTGTGTTTTGAAGATTGCTGGCCTGTGGTTACAATCACCGCCCTCTCCCACTCCCCCAAGGAATCGCCATGTCCGGGCTTGAACTGTTCGCCGCCGCCCTGGGGGTGATCGCTGTCTGGCTCACGGTCAAGCAAAACCCCTGGTGCTGGCCCATCGGCCTGGTGATGGTGTTGCTGTACACCTGGGTGTTCTACGACGTGAAACTCTATTCCGACATGCTGCTGCAAGTGGTCTACGCCGCGCTGCAAGTCTATGGCTGGTGGCAGTGGACCCGCGCCGGCGAGGTCAAGCAGGGCCGCCAGGTCACGAGCCTGGGCGTGCCGGCCATCATGACCAGCCTGGCGATCGGCGCGGTGGGCAGCCTGCTGCTCGGCGCCGCCATGGCCCACTGGACCGACGCCGCGCAACCCTGGCTCGACGCCGCCCTCACCGGCTTCAGCCTGGTGGCGCAAATGTGGATGGCGCAGAAACGCGTGCAATGCTGGCCGCTGTGGATTGCCGTGGATGTCATCTTCGTCGGGCTGTTCCTCTATAAAGGCCTGTACCTCACCGCCGGTCTCTATGCGCTATTCACCGTGATAGCTGTACAAGGCTGGCGCGAATGGCGCGCCGATCCGGCGTTGCGCACATGAAGGTCGTGGTGTTGGCGGGGCCCGAATCCAGCGGTAAGAGCTGGTTGGCTGCCGAGTTGAACAAACACTTCGGCGGGTTGATGGTCGGCGAATATGTACGCCATTTCATCGACCACCATCAGCGCGATACCACCCTGGCGGACATCCCGGCCATCGCCCACGGCCAACTGGCCTGGGAAGATGCCGCCCGCAAACAGCAACCCAACCTGCTGATTCTCGACACCCACCTGCTCACCAACACGCTGTGGAGCAAGACCCTGTTCGGCGACTACCCGGCGTGGCTCGACGATGAGCTGCTGGCCCGTCATTACGACCTGCACCTGCTGCTCTCGCCGGAAGATGTGGAGTGGACAGCCGATGGCCAACGCTGCCAGCCGGAGCTGGAAGATCGCCGCGCGTTTTTCCAGCAAAGCCTGGACTGGATGCAGCAGCATCAGCAGCCGGTGGTGGTGATTCGAGGGGATTGGGAGGCGCGCCGCGCTGCGGCGTTTGCGGCAGTGGAACACCTGCTTGAACCTTAACACTGCCCCCTCCCACATTTTTAACCGCGTCAGGCTTCAGTAGCCCAGGGACAGGCCCGTATTGCGACGCGGGTCATTCGCCCCGTAGAAACGATTATTCCCCACCGGCTTGCCGCCCAATGCAGGCGCGCCCACCAGGATCGCCGCCAAATGGTTGGCATCCTGCGGCCCTGCAAACTTGTGACCCCAGCTTTCCAGGAGCTTCTGGGTGTCCGGGCTGACCGCGAAGGTCTCAAGGTTGGTGGTGTCCGGCATCCACTGCTGGTGGAAACGCGGCGCGTCCACGGCTTCCTGGATGTTCATCTTGTAATCGATCACGTTCAAGATGGTCAGCAAGGTCGCAGTGATAATGCGGCTGCCACCCGGCGTACCCACCACCATCACGGCCTTGCCATCCTTGGTCACGATGGTCGGGCTCATCGACGACAGCGGCGCTTTGCCAGGGGCGATGGCGTTGGCTTCACCCTGCACCAGCCCGTACATATTCGGCACGCCGACCTTGACGGTGAAGTCGTCCATTTCATCGTTGAGGATCACACCGGTCTTGCTCGCCATCACGCCCGCGCCGAACCAGTCATTGAGGGTGTAGGTGACGGAGACCGCATTGCCCCACTTGTCGACGATGGAGTAATGGGTCGTGTTGTTGCCTTCATGGGGCGAAACGCCCGGTTTGATCGCCTGCGAATCCCCGGCCTTTTGCGGTTCGATGGCTGCGCGCAGTTTGGCGGCGTAGTTTTTATCCAGCAGATGCTCGATCGGGTTCTTCACGAAGTCCGGGTCGCCGAGGTAGCTGTTGCGATCCACATAGGCGTGGCGCATGGCTTCGATCTGGTAGTGCAGGCCCTGGGCCGAGTGATAGCCCAGGTCGGCCATCGGGTAGCCTTCGAGGATATTCATGATCTGGCAGATCACTACACCGCCCGAGCTCGGCGGCGGCGCGGAAACGACGTGGTAGCCACGGTAGTCGCACTCGATGGGCGCCAGTTCGCGGGTCTTGTACTTGTCGAGATCAGCCTGGGTGATGATGCCCTTCCCTGCCTGGCTGGAGTCCACCAGGGCCTTGGCGACCCAGCCTTTATAGAAACCGTCTGAGCCTTTGGCAGAGATTTCTTTGAGGGTTTTGGCCAGGTCTTTCTGCACCAGTTTCTGCCCGACCTGCATCGGCTGGCCGTTGTGCAGGAAGATGCCGCGCAGGTCCTGGTCTTTTTCAAACTCGCCGGTGGCGGTGTGCAGCAGGTCGATATCGCCTTGTTCCAGGGCGAAGCCGTTTTCTGCCAACTTGATCGCCGGGGCAATCACCTGGGCACGCTTGAGGGTGCCGTACTTGCTCAGCGCCAGCTCCATGCCGGACACGGTGCCGGGCACGCCGACAGCCAGGTGGCCCTTGGCGCTCAGGCCTTCGATGACGTTGCCGTCCTTGTCCAGGTACATGTTGGCGGTGGCTGCCAGCGGAGCTTTTTCGCGGAAGTCGAGGAAGGTCTTGCGCCCGTCCGCCAGTTGCACGGTCATGAAACCGCCGCCGCCCAGGTTACCCGCCGCCGGATACACCACCGCCAACGCATAGCCCACGGCCACGGCCGCGTCCACTGCGTTGCCGCCGGCCTTGAGTACATCCACGCCGACATGCGTTGCCAAATGCTGGGCCGTCACCACCATGCCATTTTCACCGGCCACCGGGGCCTGGGAAGCGGCCTGTACACCACTGACCGTCAACACCAGGGCAGTGGCAATCAAGGTACGGCTGAAGGGTTGGTATTTCATCCATGGCTACTCTAGTTGTTGAGATGCACCAAAATAGCCCGCTGGAGATTTAATCCCCAGCGCGATGGCGTTTTTATTACAGAACTTGTCGGTCATGGAACGGAGCCGAAAAAGCCGCTGCGATATTTCGCGCCCAACAGGCCGAACAACTCACAGGAACTTACACACTCCGCGCGCCACTCAGCGAAACCCGCCTGAAGTCAGTATTGGTCAACGCGAGAAGCCCGACATGAAAAACGTCAACACACTCAACACAAAGATTGCACCACTCACCAGCGCAACACACCTGAACTTACCTGCCACTGAACCGATAGTTTCAAACGTGCTGAAAACACTGGCAGTCAAAATGCACGCCGATCTTGGCGGCACAAGCGCTCATTTCAGCCCGCCTCAATCGAGCGCGGCGGCATCTGCCGAACAACGTGTCCTGAGTGTCTTGGAACAACGCCCGTCGGTGAACCAGCCCAACCTTGCCGATCAGATCCTCTACCTGATGCATGCATCGAGCAGCCCCCTGGAGGACGCAGGAATGGCCCAGGCAGTCGCTCATTTACTGGATCAGCCCAGCCACCAAGATGTACGAAAAACCTATGCCCAACTGATCAGCGACAGCCTGCAAGGTGCGGCGACAGTAGCGTATGACGCCGCACACGTGTTGTCACGCAACCGGCGCGCTCTAGCCCCAGACCGAGCGCAACCCACGTCCACCGAGACCAATTCCTCTCCCCGCACAATAGTGACCCAAGGCGACAGTGAACTGGCCTTGCTGTCGGCCAACGCAATGCTCGAACGCTATATCGCCATCGAGGAAAAACGCGCGCTCCCAGCGCCAGAAACCGTGTCCAATATCCCACCCTTCTCAACCTTCGGCCTGGCATGGTCGAAGCTTTCGGCATTGCTCACCGGCGAACCCTTCAAAACCTTTGCAGCCAGTAAAGGGATTGACGTCACCACCGTACGGATTTCCTTGCCATCGGGCACATTGAACTGCCTCAGCAATGGCAAGCCCGCGGTCTTTACGTTGACCGACAGGTCCGGCTGGTACGCAGTTGCTCCGCGAGTGCTGACGGCGGCAAAACAACTGACGCCACTCAAAGTCGCGACGATAGACTTTCCTGGCGTTAACAGAGCCTCTCTCGAACTCATCAGCCGCTTCTACCACGCCGGCTTCGACGAAAGCTCAAGCTCTCCACGCTTCTTTATCAACTTTCTGAATGAATACCGGACGTTTCATTCGCTCCTTCCGGGCCGCGTTCCAGATAGTTTCAACTACAGAAAACAGGCCGAGGCAATACGCGCTGTCGGAGCAATGACCCCTGAGGAAATCACCGCCCTTACCGCGTCGCGCCCCTCGGATGTTTCGCAGCAACTCAAACGCGGCGACAGTGCCTTGGCAAGACTTTGCAGTCAGGCTCTGATCAACAACGTCGATGGGCTTAACAGCGACCCATATAAAATTTTTTATTTGATGATTCATGACATCCCTGAAGACTCAACCTTCTCAAAGGCCCAAGAGCATTTTAGACACACGTTGAACACCGAGCCTTTTGCGCGATTTGCGGTAGACCAGTCCATCAACCTGAATAGCATCTCGATTGATCCCATCAGTGGCGATCTGCATTGCACGATTAATGGGGATGAAAAGGTTTTTAAATCAAACGACGCATCAGGCTGGAAGCTGGCTTCACCCCAGGTCCTGGAAGCCGTCAGGACGTTGGCCGCCGGACTGGACAGACACTGGAGTTACCCGCAACCCAAACGGGCCTGCCTGTTTGACGTAATGGCTTTCTACGGCGAAAGCCCGGTTGTGGGCTCAACATTGGCCACTTTCAATCAATGTGCCCGAATCAATCGCAATAATACGTTCAGCGCTCTTGTGGACGGCGTAGCCGACCCTCGCGGCGACTATCGTCGAGCGCGTGAAAGGCAACAATCCGTCCTGAAATCGCTCACCCCTGAGCCTCAACCACCTGCCGCACAAAACATCGACGAGCAACGCTTGGTCGAGGCTTACGCCACAGAGCTTCTCAAGACAGCGGATGGCAGCGATGCCGCCTGGGTTCGTGCGCCTGAGGGCTCGACGCTGGGCAAATGGCTGGAAATGTATCGCGGCCTCCTCGACCACCCGCTGGTAGCAGACTGGATGCGCGAGCAAAAAATCGACCCAGCGCTCATCGAACTCACGCCGTCTACGGGTGAGTTACTGGTCCGCGACGACAGTTCAGTGAGGGTCTTTTCATTGAACGATGATTCCGACTGGAAAGAGATTGCCCCTGTCCTCTTGAGCGTTGCCAACGTTATTGCCCCCGTCCCCGATCAAAGCCTGCGCATCGCCCCGGGCAATGGTTTCATCGCCACGCCGCTTGAGGTGGTCGCCAACTTTTACGGGGAGCAGGCGCCTACCACAGCGGCCGACATTCGTACCAGGGTCAATCAGTTGCGGCACAAAGGCAGCTTTGATCCGCCTGCGCCAAACGACGCGCTGCGGCCCGCCAGGGCAAGAACGGCGGAGGCGCTGGACAATCTGCACCGCCAGGCACACGTTTACAGCAGCGCCATCAAGCGCTCGAGACGAGACAAGACCGACTACAAAAACCTGATGACAACCGTCGCACGCGACTTGCCGAACTTGCGCGCAGAAGCAAAAAAATGGGCCGAGGCCCTGGTTCTCAAACTCACCGGCAAAACGGTCGATGCCGATACGATCTACCTCAACCGATTCCAGGGTTCCCAGAGTGCGAACACCGTCACCGGCTGGGAACATATGAACGAAGAGCCGACTTCTTCGCTGCGCCTGCCTGACGCTTTGTTACACAACTTCTCGGAGGACGACTGGGTCCCCGGCAACCTCGATTCCGAAGCCGGCCTGTATACAGACGGCCCGGGCAAAAGTAAAAACGGCGGGTATGGCACTCATAACGAACTTGCGCTGTCACCTTCGCAACTGATGCATGAAAGCTGGAAAACCGACTTTCAAAACCAGATCTCCCAAAAACTCGACAATTTCTGGACAGAGCACGCTGATGACTATCGGGCGGCGGTCAAAGGCCAGTTTATTTTCAAGGCGCGAGAGCAATTGAAGGCCGCTGAACAAGCCACACCGGCCGAACGGGCAGCGCTACCGGCGGAACAACGCTTTACTCGCCAGGACTATGAACTGGTCATGAAAGCTGCCGCCAATGTGCCATTGGATGTACATCAACAACTGTCCCTTGAACAGATAAGGACCCTCAGCCCGGTAAAACATGTCGTACGCGTACATGCCTTCGACATCAACGGCCTCATGTCCAACGACATCCTGCGTTTCACCGAGCTGGATGATGGCCAATACCGCTACCTCAAAG
The DNA here is from genome assembly GCF_003290225.1 of Pseudomonas sp. LG1E9. Classification (NCBI taxonomy): domain Bacteria; kingdom Pseudomonadati; phylum Pseudomonadota; class Gammaproteobacteria; order Pseudomonadales; family Pseudomonadaceae; genus Pseudomonas; species Pseudomonas sp. LG1E9. Next base: position 3,838,028 of record NZ_CP029983.1, read on the forward strand.
GGCGCCGGGACGGCCGTCAGATACTGTATATACCTGGAAACAACCCGGATTTTTTACGCTTTGACTCTTTAGAGAGCATGGATAACTGGATCGCTGATCAAGCCAAAAACCCTGACAAACGCAAGGCCCTGGCGTCCCATTTCACCCTGTCAGATCGTCAGGAAAGAGCGTCCAGTCCCGTGTTGAAAACGATGCTGGAGCAGTTTCTTCCGTTGTATGGGCTGCTTGCGCCTAAAGATCGTTCGAAAGAAGGCATCGACTCCTTGCTCGATAGGCTCTCAACGGGCTCCGCAGACAACCTGGAAGGTAACCATATCGATCAGGGCAACTTCGTGATCCACGAGGACGTTTTCAGCACAGTGACGAAAGCCACCAGCCAGCGCATGCGTGCTGATGCGGACACCACCATCAAATCCAACAGTGAAGTCACCCGCGATACCTGGCTCAACGATCTGTCTGTTGCCGCCGAGTTACTGGCCAAACTGGCTCCGATTGCCGCTCCAGTCGCCGCAGCTGCCGTTGTTACCAGCCTCGCGGAGGCTGTAATTGGGGCGGAAAAGTCCGACACGGGCGATACCGAAGCCGAACGAAGCGACGGCTCAAGCAAAATGCTGGATGGTGTGCTCAACGCGCTGTTCTCCTGCAACGCCGCAGAAGTCCCCGAAGATCCCTTTGTGCGGCCGACCTCCAGGCCGCTCGCACGCCCCGCGGCCCGCGAAGCAACCGGCGTGCTGGTGAACAACGGCGTATCCAGGGAGATCATCACCGAGGCTCACCTGCCCGTGCAACGCGAGCGTTTTTCCGACGGTACCACGGCCCTCGTGCTTGAACGACCGATGCCGCCCGATGCGTACACCGTGGCTCGCTCCGACGGGTTCGATCTGGTTGCGGGTGAAAAAGTCTATCGCTACGAATCCAGCGAGCCGGATCGGTTGACCGATCTCGCTACCACGGCGCGCCCTGGCAGCCTGGACCGTTTCGAAGAATTCTGTCCGGCCCCCATGTCCTTCTCTGGAAGAATGCGACGAGACACAAGTAGTCTGTGTTTCGTCAAATCCTTGGCTGACTTAACCGAAGATAAAGCAAAAGAACTGCAATCTCTGGAACATACACGCCTGTACCCAGCCGCGCGAAAATCACTGTTTAACAGTAAGCGGTTCGTGGTTGCCGAAAGACGCTTGAATGAAGTGGTCGAGACCGAGGTGGGCAGTAAACTGGTGCCAGTTCAGGGCAAACCCTTCATCGAATACAAGTCGATCGTCACCGGCACTATCACCAAGGATGCCCGATTCGGCATGGTTGACAGGACCGAAAGTGAATTCCTGCGTGACCATACCTATGTCGTAAAGCTGGGAAATATCAGCAGCGTCTGTAAAGACTCGCGCGAACTCAGAGGCATCGTCGTCACCAGTCCAGTAGCGGGTGACACGGCTCAATACCTGGTGATCGAGGCAGACACTGCGCAATTCTATACAGCAAAAATAACCCCAGGTCAGACCGGGGAGGTGCGCTTCATCAAATGTGACCTTAACGACTTCAATACTGAGCTGGGCAAGAAATACCGCGCCGAACTCTACGCACGCCAAGGCTCTGCCGCCCTGCCGATCGACGCCGATTTTGTCGCATTGCCACCCCTCGATAAGGCTCTCGCCGACTTGAAAAAGTCAGGCTACACAGACCCGCAGATCAATGAGCTGAAAACCGAGCTGGCAAAAATGAGCAGCAGCCAGAAGCGTGAGGTCGTGTACGAACTACAGGCAAGAGGGGCTATTGAGAAACAGGTCATCGCACTGAAAACCGCGAAGGTTCGACCGCTGACCAAACCCCGCAACTTCAACACGCTGTCGGTTTCGCAAAAAAATGAATTTTTTGCGACCCGGGCAAAAGAGGCAGTAACCCAGCAGTTCAAGGCCACGGGGCTTGGCCCAGGCAATCTGGTGCGCTCCGCCGATGACGTGGCACGAGCAAGGGCTGCGCATCAGACCCTGCAATGGATGCGACGTACCCACCCATCCGGAGCGCCGGAGCGTGCGACGATGGCGCTCAAGAGCGGCGTTGGAAACTGCGGCGAGATGAGCCTGTTGGCCAAAGACACGATCAACAGCAGCGGCGGCAGAGCCTATGAATGGAGGGCTGGGAATGAGCATGCATTTACCGTGGTGGGCGGCCCCGCAGAGCTGCCCGGTGCGACGGTGGACTTTTCCGGCCCCGAATGGGGTGACGCATGGATTGTCGACCCCTGGGCCGATATTGCATGCCCTGCCAGTCAGTACACCGGCAAACTGGACGAAGTCATGCGCCAATGGGAGGCCCAGGGAATAAAGATCGTGGACGGCAGTGGCGCTACAGGCCTGGGGAGCCCAACCAAGCAAGAATGGCTGGATGCCCTGATCGAAAAACCGAAAACTGCTTACCCGCACAGTTACGAATTACCCGCACCTGCCCTACGGGTTCCCAGGCCTGATGCGCCCGTCAAGCCGCCGACCGTTTACGTTCCCGCAGGCGCCAGCGAAACCCTGGAGGGCGGCAACGCCGTACTGTCTACACGCGGACTGTCAGACTGCTCAGCGCTCATCGTTCTAACCGACCTTAGAAACGGTGTTTTTCAAAAACGTACCCTGATGCATCTGCTCGGCAGTAATGTCGAGAACGGTCTTGGCAGCCTGAGCGCATCGCGAGAGCTTGCGAAGCTGGAACAGTCATTGGGTAGCGACGCAAAAGTCATCTTTGTGGGCGGCAGCAACTCCAAGTCGGTCGTAGGTATGGCCACTGTTCTGGGGCAGACCGTGGATGGCAGACAACCGCTGCTGGACATCGTAAAAAAACCAGGGGTTTCGTCCAGTCTGGCCAGCGCTACCGCCATTGATGTCAACCCGGATGGGACATTTCAACTGGTGACGGAGGACGGAACCCAGGGCGTCTTGAGCAAACAGATGGCCGAGGATGTTTTTGGCTTTATTGACTAAGGGCCGCGTTACTGCCCATTGGCGCAACCCGAGGTCTGTGACGACCCCGGATTACCTGGCGTGCCGGGTGCGATAAACCCGGCATGCGGTTAGAATCGGCGCTCTGTCACAGGCCCTTTCAACCGCGAGCCCCTCCATGAGTTTTGATTTCGACACGATCCACCCCCGCCTCGGCACCGGCAGCACCAAGTGGAACCGCTACCCGGCCGATGTGCTGCCAATGTGGATCGCCGACATGGACATCGCCGCGCCGCCTGCCATTCTGCAAGCCCTGCACGAGCGCCTGGACCAGCAGATCCTCGGCTACAGCGTGGCCGGCCCGGATGTGCGCGAAGCCATCGTCGCCGACCTGTGGGCCAAGTACGCCTGGCGCGTGCAACCTGACGAATTGCTGTTCCTGCCCGGCGTCGAGCCCGGCTTCAACATGGCGCTGCACGCCTTTGTACAACCGGGCCAGCCGGTGGTGCTGCAAACGCCCAACTACCGGCCGATTCGCCTGGCGCCGGGGCACTGGAACCTGCCGCGCATCGAAGTCCCATTCGAATTGATCGACGGTGAATACATCACGCCAATGGCCGCCATGCGCGAGGCCTTGACCGGCGCCGGCGCCCTGCTGTTGAGCAACCCGCACAACCCGATGGGCAAGGTCTTCCCCCGTGAAGAACTGCTGGCCGTGGCCACGGCCTGCCTGGACAACGGCGCGCTGATCATCAGCGACGAAATCCACGCAGAGCTGTGCTTCGACGGCCGCCGCCACATCCCCACCGCCAGCCTCAGCCCCGAGATTGCCCAGCGCACCATCACCCTGATGTCGGCGAGCAAGGCCTATAACGTGGCAGGCTTGAAGACCTGTTTTGCGGTGATCCAGAACGCCGAGATTCGCGAGCGTTTCAACCACGCCCGTTGCGGCATGGTCGACAGCGTCAGCCCCCTGGGCCTGGAAGCCACCCGCGCCGCCTACAGCCAGTGCGGCGAATGGCTGGAAGCGTTGAAACAGTACCTGCAAGCCAACCGCGATTACCTGCTCGACGCTGTGCAAACGCGCTTGCCGGGCGTGGTGATGCATGCCCCCCAAGGCACCTTCCTCGCCTGGCTCGATTGCAGCGCCCTGGGCCTGGATGACCCACAGCAATTTTTCCTCGAACAGGCCAAGGTCGGGTTGAGCGCAGGGATCGAATTCGGTGATGACAGCCAGCAGTTCGTGCGCCTGAACTTCGGTTGCCCACGGGTCATGCTGGAGGAAGGCTTGCAGCGTATGGAGCGCAGTTTGCGCAACCGCTGAAACGCGCAAAAAAATGGCCCCCGCTGCAATGGCGGGGGCTAGGGTCTACAGCTTGGCGATAGACACTTCGGTGGACTTCACAAAGGCAATCACTTCGCTGCCCACTTTCAATTCCAGGTCGCGCACCGAGCGGGTGGTGATCACCGACGTCACAATGCCGGACGCGGTTTGCACGTCGATCTCCGACACCACTTCGCCCAGCAGGATTTCCTTGATCACGCCCTTGAACTGGTTGCGCACGTTGATCGCTTTAATAGTCATGTCGGCTTTCCTTTTGGTTGTTGGGTCAATCCGCACGAATGCGCAGGCCCTCAAAGTGCGCTATCGGTAGAGACATTAAAAGGAATATATAACTCTTTATTTATTCGATATAGATATATAAAAGCTGTTGTGGTGAGCGGGCAAGATCGCTCTCAGCTGAGTGTGACCCAATACCGCGTGCGCGCCTGCACCTCAAAGCCAAGGGTCGAGGCCAGCAGGTTGAGGATGCGATCAGTGTCGTCCAGGCGAAAACTGCCGGTCACCCGCAACGCTTCAAGCCGAGGCTCCCAGCGCAACACACCCGGACGATAGCGCTCCAATTCCCGCAGAAAATCCCCCAACGCCTGGTTCTGCGCGGTCAGCACACCGTCGCGCCAACCGAGTTGCAACACATCAAACGGCACCCAGGCGCCAAGTCCACTGGCCTTGAGCGGCGCTTGCTGGCCTGCCTGCAAGGTCGCCGTCCGGCCGTTCAGGTCGCGCACCTGCACCATGCCCTTGAGCACCGACACCAGACAACCGGACGCCAGTTGCCGAACACAAAGTTCAGCCTGGCTGAGCCGCAGTTCACCGTAGCGGGTGTGCACGGTCATCGCCGCCGTGCCCGGCACCGTCAGCGCCAGTTCACCGTCGACCAGACTGATGCGGCGCTGCGCCAGGTCTACGTCTACTGCCGTGGCGGTATTGAGCAGCAGGCTGGCACCGTCGGCCAACGGCAGGCGTTTTCGCTCGCCGGTGGCGGTATGCAAGTCGGCCCGCCAAGTGTCGATGGGCAACTGGCGGCTGATCAGCCAAGCCGTCGGCAGCAGCGCCGCCACGCCCAATGCGCGCTTGAGCACCGCACGCCGGCCCGGTTGCGGGCGGTCGAGGCTGGCCATCGCCAGTGCCTGGGGCAAGCCGCTGAAGCGTTGACGCAGGGATTGGGCTTTCTGCCAGGTCTGTTCATGTTGCGGATGGCTGTCGCGCCAGTGCTGCAGCGCGGCGTGATCACGCTCGGTGGCCGCGCCGGACTCCAGCAGCGCCAGCCACTGGGCGGCAGCACGGGCGACGTCGCGGCTCACAGTTCCACCAGCAGGCAATGTTCGTAGGCCTGGGCCATGTAACGCTTGACCGTGCGCTCGGACACGTCCAGCCGTTCGGCAATCTCGCGGTACCCGAGGCCCTCCAGTTGGCTCCACAAAAAGGCGCGGCGCACCAGCACGGGCAAGCCATCGAGCAATTCATCCAGGGCTTGCAGGGTTTCCAGCATCAGCCAGCGCTGTTCGGGGGACGGCACACAGGCTTCGGGCAAGCTGGCCAGGGCGTTCATATACGCCTGTTCCAGGCTGCGACGCTGATGAAAATTCACCAACAGGCGCTTACCCACCGTCACTAGATACGCCCGCGGCTCCTGCATCTGTGCAATCGGCTGGGCACTGGCCAGTACACGCAGGAACGTATCCTGGCTCAGGTCCGCCGCATCCCAGGCATTGCCCAGGCGCCGGCGCAGCCAGCTTTCCAGCCAACTGCGATGGTCACGGTACAAGCTTGACAGCGTCAGTTCAGGGGCATGCGTCGGGACAACAGCATCATTCATGGCAAGCAACCTGCACGGCGCGAGTGAGTCTCAAATGAGATTCATTCTATTTAATATCCTGCCGCGACACCATGCCCTTTTCAACATTGCGTTTAGAGCATCGCCGCTTTCTGTCGCAGCAAATCCATAAACAGCCCCAATTCCCGGCTCACCCCCTCGCCCTTGCGCAGCAACATGCCGAACGGTGCCAGGCGCACATCCAGGGCCACCGGCAGCGCCACCACCAGGCCCATCTTCAGGTAATCGCGCAGGGCGCTTTCCGACAGCACCATCACTGCGTCGGTCAGTTGGATCAACTGCTGCATGGAGTACACCGAGCTGCATTCGATAATGTCCGCCGGGCTTGGCAGTGCCAGGTCCTGCAACGCCTGGTCGAAGCCGATGCGCGCCGGGCTGGTTTGCGGTTGCAGGATCCATGGCCAGTCGCGCACCAGTTCCGCCAGGTCCAGGTGTTTACGTTGCGCCAGCCGGTGCCCGGCATGCACGACCACCAGCATTCGCTCGTTGCCCAGAGGCTCGAAACTGTAGTGCTCGCTGTCAGTGGCGGCGTTGCGCCGGGTGATGGCCAGGTCGATGCGGCCCTGTTCGAGCAGTTGGATCACCTGGTCGCTGGTGTCGCCCATGATGCGGATGCGCAGTTGCGGGTTGAGCGCTTTGATCTGCGCGATGGCGTCCATCACCAAGTCCGGCGCGGCGCCCATGATGGTGCCGATGGACAAGTAGCCGTAGCCGCCCTGCTGGCGCGCCATCAAGTCCTCGGCGCAACGGTCCAGGCCGCTGAGGGCCGACTCGGCGAAGCGGATCAGCTCCTGGCCCAGCGCCGTAGGCCGCATGCCCCGTGGCAAGCGTTCGAACAGGTCGCAACCGAACATGTCCTCAATCTCGCGCAGCATGCGCGTGGCCGCCGGTTGCGACATGTTCAGGGCCTGGGAGGCACGGTGCAGGTTCTGACTGGAACTGAGCGCCACCAGCATGTGCAGATGCTTGTAGCGCAGGCGATTGAACAGGCTGCGGGAGATGACGGGACTACTCATGAATTCCTCATTATCGATACCCTGAGGGTATCACTTGTAAGCTAGATTCGATTTGTAGCGCATTGCTCGGTCGCCGTACAGTCCGTCCCATAAGAACAAAACAACGGACTCCATCATGAAAACCCTGCCCGCGCCCCTGCTCGCCAAGATTTCCTGGCGGCTGCTGCCCTTCCTGCTGTTGATGTACATCATGGCGTTTCTCGACCGCGCCAATGTCGGGTTCGCCAAACAAGCCTTCCAGGCCGACACCGGCTTGAGCGATGCCGCGTTCGCCTTCGGCGCCGGTGTGTTCTTTGTCGGCTACGCGCTGCTGGAAGTGCCAAGCAACCTGATCCTGCACCGTGTCGGCGCCCGCCTGTGGATGTGCCGCATCATGGTCAGTTGGGGCCTGATTTCGGCGGCGATGGTGTTTGCCCACAACGAAACCAGTTTTTACCTGCTGCGTTTCTTGCTCGGTGTGGCCGAAGCCGGCTTCTTCCCCGGCGTGATCCTCTACCTCACCTACTGGTTCCCCCAGGCCGTACGCGGCAAGGCCATGGGTTTCTTCTACTTTGGTGCGCCCCTGGCATTTATCTTCGGCAGCCCGCTGTCCGGTTTGCTGCTGGAGATGGACGGCTTCGCTGGCATCCATGGCTGGCAGTGGCTGTTCGCGGTGGAAGGCCTGATGGCCACCGCCGTGGGCATCTGGGCCTACTGGTACCTGGACAACCGTCCCGCCGATGCCAAGTGGCTGAGCGCGGATGAGCGCGAGCAAATCCAGACCTTGCTGGATGCAGAAGACCAACACAAAACCTCCCACGGCCGCAGCCTGCTCAACGTGCTGTGCCAGCCATCGGTGCTGTACCTGTGCCTGGTGTATTTGCTGATCCAGGCCAGCGTCTACGGCGTGGTGTTTTACCTGCCGACCCAAGTGGGCGACCTGCTCGGCACCAAGGTCGGCTTGATGGTCGGGCTGGTCTCGGCGATTCCGTGGATCTGCGCGCTGTTTGCTGCGTGGTGGATTCCCGGTTATTCCGACCGCACCGGCGAGCGCCGCCGCACCGCCTGCCTGACGTTATTGATGGCCGCTGCCGGCATCGCTTGCTCGGTGACCTTCACCAACCCGTTGCTGGGCATGCTCGCCCTGTGTTTTGCCGCCTCGGGTTTTATCGCGGTGCAGCCGGTGTTCTGGACCTTTCCGTCGAGCTACCTGGCGGGCAGCGCTGCGGCAGCGGGCATTGCGCTGATCAACTCCTTCGGTGCCCTCGGCGGCTTTATCGCACCGGTCATCAAGCACTGGGCCGAAGGCGCCTTCCATTCCCCGGCAGCCGGTTTGTACCTGCTGTCCGCCACTACGGTACTGGCTGCGTTGCTGGTACTGGGCATCCATTCACCCGGCCGCACTGCATCGAACACGCCGGCCACTGTTTAACGCCAGGAGTCTTACCATGGGTCATCTCACTATCAAACACGTGCGCGCCTTTGTATTGCGAGGCGGCGGCGCCGATTACCACGATCAGGCCGACGGCCACTGGATCGACGATCACATCTGCACACCCATGAGCAAATACCCCGAGTACCGCCAGAGCCGCCGCAGTTTCGGCATCAACGTGCTCGGCACGCTGGTGGTGGAGATCGAAGCCAGCGACGGCACCGTCGGGTTTGCCGTGACCACCGGCGGCGAACCGGCGGCGTATATCGTCGAAAAGCACCTGGCGCGCTTTATCGAAGGTGCCCGCGTCACCGATATCGAAAAGATCTGGGACCAGATGTACCAGTCCACCCTCTACTACGGCCGCAAAGGCTTGGTGATCAACACCATTTCCGGCGTCGACCTGGCGCTGTGGGACTTGCTCGGCAAGATCCGCCAGGAGCCGGTGCACCAACTGCTCGGCGGTGCGGTGCGTGACGAATTGCAGTTCTACGCCACCGGCGCCCGCCCGGACCTGGCCCAGAAGATGGGCTTTATCGGCGGCAAGATGCCCCTGCACCACGGCCCCAGCGAAGGTGAAGAAGGCCTGCGCAAAAACCTCGAACAATTGGCCGACATGCGCGAGCGGGTCGGCCCGGACTTCTGGCTGATGCTCGATTGCTGGATGAGCCTGGACCTCAACTACGCCACCAAACTGGCGATCGGCGCCCATGAACACGGGCTCAAGTGGATCGAAGAAGCCCTGAGCCCGGACGATTACTGGGGCTACGCGGCCCTGCGCAACAACGTGCCCAAGGGCATGCTGGTGACCACTGGCGAACACGAAGCCACCCGCTGGGGTTTCCGCATGCTGCTGGAAATGGGCTGCTGCGACATTATCCAGCCGGATGTTGGCTGGTGCGGTGGCCTCACTGAATTGGTGAAAATTTCGGCCCTGGCCGACGCCCACAACGCGATGGTCGTGCCCCACGGCTCGTCGGTGTACAGCTACCACTTTGTCGCCACGCGGCAAAACAGCCCGTTCGCCGAATTCCTGATGATGGCGCCGAAGGCCGATGAAGTGGTGCCGATGTTCCACCCGCAACTGCTCGGCGAACCGGTGCCAATCAATGGCCGCATGCGCCTGTCGGTGCTCGACAAGCCCGGCTTCGGCGTTGACCTGAACCCGGATTGCCAACTGCACCGTCCGTATAACCGCTAAGGAACCTGCCATGAACATGCCCCGCAATGGCTTCAAGGCCGCCCTGGCGCACGACGCCACCCAGTACGGCATCTGGGCCGGTTTCGCCACCGGCTACGCCGCCGAGATCGTCGCAGGCCTGGGTTACGACTGGATGCTGATCGACGGCGAACACGCGCCCAACACCGTGCCCAGCGTACTCAACCAATTGCAGACAGTGGCGCCCTACGCCACCGCGCCGGTGGTGCGTGCGGTGAATGGCGACGCCAGCCTGATCAAGCAACTGCTCGACGTCGGCGCCCAGACGCTGATGATCCCTATGGTCGAAACCGCCGAACAGGCCCAGGCCCTGGTGCGCGCCATGCGTTACCCGCCCCACGGCATCCGCGGCGTCGGCGGCGGTTTGACCCGCGCCACCCGCTGGGATGGTGTGGCGAACTACCTGCAAACCGCCCACGAAGAGCTGTGCCTGATCGTGCAGGTGGAGTCGCGCCTGGGCGTGGAAAACGTCGCGGCGATTGCCGCTGTCGAAGGCGTGGATGCGGTATTTATCGGCCCCGCCGACTTGTCCATCGGCCTCGGCCACGCCGGCAACCCCGGCCACCCCGAGGTGCAGGAGCGCATCCGGCACGCGGTGGACGCCACCCTCGCCGCCGGCAAGGTCTGCGGCATCCTGGCGCCCAACGAAGACGACGCACGCCGCTACCAGGCCTGGGGTTGCCGCTTTATCGCCGTGGCCATCGACATCAGCCTGCTGCGCCAGAGCGCCCTGGCCACCCTCGCCCGCTATCGCCCGGTTACCGACGCGAAAGCGCCGTCGCGCACTTACTAAGGAGCTGCCCATGTCATCCGTTCCCGTGTACCAGAACTTCATCAATGGCCGCTTCGTCTCCAGCGAAGCCCATCTCGATGTGCTCAACCCGGCCACCGGCGCCTTGCTGTCCAAGGTGCCCGCCTCCACCGGCGCTGACGTCGACCAGGCCCTCGCCGCTGCACGGGGTGCGCAAAAAGAGTGGGCGCGCAAACCGGCCATCGAACGCGCCGGGCACCTGCGCCGTATCGCCGCCAAGCTGCGGGAAAACGTCGCGCACCTGGCCCGCACCATCACCCTGGAACAGGGCAAGGTCAGCGGGCTGGCCGAAGTCGAAGTGAATTTCACCGCGGACTACCTCGACTACATGGCCGAATGGGCGCGCCGCATCGAAGGCGAGATCATCACCAGCGACCGGCCCAACGAAAACATCTTCCTGTTCCGCAAACCCTTGGGCGTAGTGGCGGGCATCCTTCCGTGGAATTTCCCGTTCTTTTTGATCGCACGCAAAATGGCCCCGGCGCTGCTCACCGGCAACACCATCGTGATCAAGCCCAGTGAAGAAACCCCGAACAACTGCTTTGAATTCGCCAAACTGGTGGCCGAGACCGACCTGCCCGCCGGCGTGTTCAATGTGGTCTGCGGTGATGGCCAGGTCGGCGGTGCACTCACCGCTCACAAAGGCGTGGACATGATCAGCTTCACCGGCAGCGTTGCCACTGGCTCACGCATCATGGCCGCCGCCGCGCCGAACATTACCAAGCTCAACCTTGAGCTGGGCGGCAAGGCGCCGGCCATTGTGCTGGCGGATGCCGACCTGGACCTGGCCGTCAAAGCCATCCGCGACTCGCGCATTATCAACACCGGGCAAGTGTGCAACTGCGCCGAGCGGGTGTATGTGGAGCGCAAGGTCGCGGATCAGTTTATCGAGCGTATCAGCGCGGCCATGTCGGCCACGCGCTACGGTGATCCGCTGGCCATGGCCGATGCGGAAATGGGCCCGCTGATCAACCGCCAGGGCCTGGACAACGTCAATCGCAAGGTGCGCACCGCGTTGAGCCAGGGCGCCACGCTGGTCAGCGGCGGGCAGATCGCTGACCTTGGCGCGGGCTTTCACTTCCAGCCGACGGTTTTGGCCGGCTGCCGCGCCGACATGGAGATCATGCGCGAAGAGATCTTCGGCCCGGTGCTGCCGATCCAGATCGTCGACGACCTCGACGAAGCCATCGCCCTGGCCAATGACTGTGACTACGGCCTGACCTCGTCGATCTACACCCGTGACCTGGGCAAGGCCATGCACGCGGTGCGCGAGATCGACTTTGGCGAAACCTACGTCAACCGCGAAAACTTCGAGGCCATGCAGGGTTTCCATGCTGGCGTGCGTAAGTCCGGGATCGGCGGTGCCGATGGTAAGCACGGCCTCTACGAATACACCCATACCCATGTGGTGTACCTGCAGAGCTGAGGTGGTGAAATGGGCCGGTGCGCGGTAGCGTGCTGGCCGTTCCTGACAGAGTCCCACAAGGATTGCGCAATGCCCCAGACGCTCTATACCGGCCCTATCATCGATAGTCATCTGCACCTGTTCGATCCGCGTCGCCCCCAGGGCATCCCGTGGCCCGAGCCGGGCAACCGCTTGTATGCCGCGCATTTACCCCTCGATTACTGGACCGTCGCCAGCTCGCACAATGTGGTCGGCGCCATCGCGGTGGAAGCCAGCCCATGGCGCGACGACAACCGCTGGATCCTCGAAACCCTGCGCAGCGACCCGCGCATGCTCGGGTTTGTCGGCAACCTGGACCCGCTGCACGCCGACTTCGCCGCCGACCTCGCTGCATTGGTGCAAGAGCCACTGTTCCTCGGCCTGCGCTACGGCAACCTGTGGGACCGCGACCTGCTGCTGGATCAGACGCGCCCCGGTTTTATCAACGGCCTGCGCCAACTGGCCGCCAGCGGGCGCAGCCTGGACAGTGCCAACCCGAACCCGCGTTTGATCAAGGGACTGCTGAAGCTCAGCGATGCACTGCCCGAGCTGCGCATCATCGTCGACCATTTGCCCAATGCCCAAGTGCCGGCCGGTGAAGAGGCCGCCTATCACGCCGACCTGCTGCGCCTGGCGGAGCGGCCGAATGTATTCGCCAAACTCGCGGAAATCCCCCAGGTCGGCCCGCACGGCCTGATCGTCGACACCGCGTTCTACAACGACCGGTTGGCGGTGTTGTGGGAAGCGTTTGGCGACGAGCGCTGTTTCTTCGGCAGCGACTGGCCCAACAGCGATCACCTGGCGGATTTCGCCACCACGCTGGGGCTCGTGAAAAGCTGCCTGGCGCACAAACCCGAAGCCGTGCAGGCGCAGTTTTTCCTGCACAACGCAGTGCGCATCTACACCCCGACCCATGGAGCGCAGTGATGCAGACCCGTGCCTTTCGCATGAACCTCAACCCCGGGCAGGCCGATGAATATCGCCGGCGTCACGACGAGATCTGGCCCGAACTGGCCCAGGCGTTGTTGGACGCGGGTGTGGTGGACTATCGGATTTACCTCGACGAACCGGCCAACGCGCTGTTCGCCGTGCTGACCCATGAGGACGCCCACGGCCTGGATGAGCTGCCCGGCACCGCACTGATGCAACGCTGGTGGACCTACATGCAGGACATCATGCCCAGCCATGCGGATGCCTCGCCGATCAGCGTCGACTTGCTGCCCATGTTCCACCTGTCGCGCCCCTGAATTAACGGACGCCCAACAACAATAAAAAGGATTCGACTACGTGGAAATCATTCTCCTTGGTGTGATTCTGCACTTTATCGGCGGCTTCGCCTCCGGCAGTTTCTACATCCCCTACAAGAAGGTCCGCGGCTGGGCCTGGGAAAGTTATTGGATCACCGGCGGCCTGGTGTCCTGGCTGATCGTGCCGTTGATCGCGGCGCAACTGACGGTGCCGGGCTGGGTAGACATCCTGCGCAACGCCGACACCAGCACCCTGCTGTGGACCTATCTGTTCGGCGTGTTGTGGGGCATCGGCGGGCTGACCTTCGGCTTGACCATGCGCTACCTCGGGCTGTCCCTGGGCATGTCGCTGATCATGGGCCTGACCTCGGCCCTCGGCGCGCTGATGCCGGCGCTGTACCGCGACCTGTTCACCGATGCCACCGAAGGCACCCTGACTTCGATGCTGGCCTCTCAGGGCGGGCACTGGGTGTTGTGGGGCGTGGCGGTGTCGCTGGTGGGTATAGCGGTGTGCGGCAAGGCTGGGCTGATCAAGGAACGGGAAGTGTCCGAGGCGGTGAAGTTCGCCAGTGTCAGCGAGTTTTCCCTGGGCAAGGGCATGCTGGTGGCGGTGATTTCCGGGGTGCTCAGTGCGTGTTTCAGCTACGGCATTTCTGCCGGCCGCCCGCTGGCCGCTGCGGCTGTGGAGCACGGCGCCAACAGCCTGTTCCAGAACAACGTGACCTTTATGGTGATCATGTGGGGCGGGCTGACCACCAACGGCATCTGGTGCCTGTGGCTGAACTGGCGCAACCGCAGCTTCCATAACTATTTCGATCGAAGCACGCCATTGCTGGGCAATTACCTGTTGGTGGCCATCGCCGGCACGCTGTGGTTTCTGCAATTCTTTTTCTACGGCATGGGCGAAAGCCGCCTGCAGAACGACGCCAGTTCGTGGGTGCTGCACATGTCATTCATCATCATCGTGTCCAACTGCTGGGGCCTGTATTTTCGCGAATGGCACGGCACCAGCGCCGCCAACAAAGGCGTGCTGGTGGCCGGTATCGCAGTGATCCTCGGGGCCATCGCCATGGTCGGTTACGGTAATTACCTCGGCTGACGCCGCCTATTTTTGAAGGAGTGTTTTTATGTTGCTTGCAGACAAAACCGTGATCATCACCGGCGCCTCCCGTGGCATCGGCCGCGCCGCCGCCCGTGAATGTGCACGCCAGGGCGCCCGCGTGGTGATCGACCACAGTGGCAGCGGCCAGGGCACCGAGGCGGCGTATTCGCTGATCGAAGAGATCAAGGCGTTTGGCGGTGCGGCCATCGAAGTGGGTGGCGATGCCGCCGACCCGGACACCGGCGACAAGCTGGTGGCTGGCGCGGTGAAGGCGTTCGGCAGCGTCGACGTGTTCGTCAACAACGCCGGGATCTGCCCGTTCCACTCGTTCCTCGACATGCCGCGCGAGGTCTACCTGAAAACCGTCAACACCAACCTCAACGGCGCCTACTTCGCCGTGCAGGCGGCGGCCAACCAGATGAAAAACCAGGGCCGTGGCGGCGCGATCATCGCGGTCAGCTCCATCAGCGCGCTGGTGGGCGGCGGCATGCAAACCCACTACACGCCAACCAAGGCCGGGCTGCATTCGTTGATGCAGTCCTGCGCCATTGCACTGGGGCCCTATGGCATTCGTTGCAATTCGGTGCTGCCGGGGACCATCGCCACCGACATCAACAAAGACGATCTGGCCGACGAGGAAAAACTCGCCTACATGACCTCGCGTACGCCGTTGGGGCGGTTGGGTGAGCCGGATGATGTGGCTGGGCCGATTGTGTTCCTGGCTTCGGATATGGCGCGCTACGTCACAGGCGCTTCGTTGCTCGTCGATGGCGGCCTTTACGTAAACCTGCAGTAACCCCCGCTCTCCCTCAAACATCACAGCCCTCTCCCACAGGGGATCTCTGTGTGCCTGTGCGGTCTGTCAAAGACCGCGCTTGCGCAGCCACTGTAAAAAGCCCTTCTTGACCGGCACCACGGGCGCGTCCTGGGTCAGGGCCTGGGCCGCGTGCAAGCGGAAGTCCAGCAGGGTTTTCATGGCGTCGGCGATGTCGTGTCGTGCGTCCAGGCACGGCGTCAGGTATTCCTTTTCAATGCGGTACAGGGTGCAGAACGTCTTGGCGGTGAAGTCCGCCAACGCGGCCTGATCGGTCAAAATCCCCGCTTCGCCGATGACCTCTCCAGGGCCCATGCGCCCGGCCTCGAAGGTATGACCGCCTTTGATCAGCATCACCGACACCACACCCGACTCCACGATAAACAAATGATCGCTGACCTCCCCCGCCGGCAAAATCATCTCGCCGGGACGGTAGCTGTGCAGGGTCATGTTCTGGCTGAAGGTGTCTTTTTCCTCCTGGCGCAGGGTCGAGAAAATCGAAGAACTGTCCAGCAACGCCCGTGCTCGGGAAGTTGGCACCGGGGTCGCGCTTTCGCCAGGAGACAGCAGGCTCACACCCGCCGCTTGCAGGTGCCGGAACGCCAGGTCGTAGAGTTGGTTGCGCACTTCGCGCTTGAGGGGCATGGCCGGCACGAAGCCGCTGATTTCATACTCCACGCCACCGCTCGCGGAAGTCTTGAACGCCACACTCGGCGCGGGCTTGGCCAACAACGGCCGGCACCCCTGCATGGCACGCTCCAGCGCTTCGATCACCGTTTGCGGCCGCGCATGGGGGCTGACCTGCAAGCTGACTGCCAGGCCGAACATGTCCGCCGGGCGCGAGAAGTTGATGATCTTGGCCTTCGCCGCCAGGGAGTTGGGAATCACCGCCATGCTGCCCTGGGAGGTTTGCAGGCGCGTGGCGCGCCAGTCGATATCGGTGACCCGGCCTTCGGTGCCGTCGATGGAAATCCAGTCATCCAGTTGATAGGGCTTGGTGGTGTTGAGCACGATTCCGGAAAACACATCGCTCAACGTGCTTTGCAACGCCAGGCCGACAATGATCGCCACCGCGCCGGACGTCGCAAGCACGCCTTTGACTGGCAAGTCGAGCACGTAGGCCAGCGCCGCGATGATCGCAATCAGGAAAATCACCGCGCCCATCAAATCCTGCAACAACCGCCCGGTATGCCCGACCCGCTGCATCATCAACGCCCCGAGCAACACCGTCAGCGTACGCGCCGCGAACAACCACCAACCAATCTGCAACGCCGTGGCAGCCATGTGCAACGCGGTGTTGTCGGCATAGGGCGCGACGAGCATGGGATTCATGCCGTCGTTGAACAGCACGGCACTGAAGACAGCGAAGATCACCAACCGCGCCGCGAGTTTCCAGTTGGCGAGGTTGGCGGAGATAAGCCGCCACACGGCGATGTCGATGAGGATCAGCGCCAGGGCGCAGAGCATCGGGTGATCGGAGATAAATGAGGGCATCCAGGCGACTCCAGGGCGAATGACGGGAAGATCGCATGAAATGGGGGTGGCGGGTATAGGGCGCGAAAAAAAACTCAAGCCCCCCAAACTCCCTTTCCCTTTCTGCAAAAAAGCACAGGAAAAGAACTACATACTTTTGGGAAGTGAGGGGTTTGATGTAGACCCAATCCGGCAAGAAGCTGACAACGAATGACCGACAGGTAGCACTGACATGCAGAAAACACAGCAAGAAAGTCGCCAGACTTCTGCGTTAGCGATTATTTTATCTGCGCTGGCGAATGTTCTATTAGGGGCGTCGTCTGTTTACTGGAGAGCGCTTAACGACGTTTCGTCCCTCACGTTGGTTGCCTACAGAGTTTCGCTATCCACTTTAATTCTCGCTTTTTTGATTTTCACTTTTCGGCGATACAATCAAATAGAACGATACACGCTAAAGCTGATTCGGCTGCACTGCATCGCGTCGCTGCTTATCGCTATCAACTGGGGCGTTTTCATCTGGTCATCCATTAACGGATACATTCTGGAGAGCGGTCTCGGCTACCTGCTGGCGCCTATTATTTCAGTGACGCTGGGAACAATGATTTATCGCGAGCGAGTAAGCACGGGAAAAGCGCTGTTTACTTTTCTCGTATTTGGTTTGGTTGCCCTTCTCATGGTGCTGATCGACAACTTTAATCACGGGACATCTATATTGATTGCACTAACATGGGGACTCTACACGTACCTCAAGAAATCTACATCTTTGGACGCGGCAAACGGATTATTCATAGAAACGCTTTTTCTAACAAGCTGCTTGGTGCCCGCTATTTTTTTACTTGACTTGCCCATCACTCAACTCAGTGAATTGGGTACATTATCGAGCAATCTGATTTGGCTGGCAGGTGCGATATCAATCTTACCTTTGCTCATGTTTTCCTACTCCACCGGCAAAATCCCTCTATCCCTAACGGGATTTTTACAATTCCTGCTCCCCCTCACACTGATAGCAATTGCGTTGGTTTCCCCCTGAAGACGAAGCCCCATACATAAAGCCCACCGCAAAAACAATCTCGCCGTGGGCAATGCCACACTTCGTCAGGCGTGCATCCGCCCAAATTTACCCGACTGAAAATCCGCAAACGCCTGGTGAATTTCCTGCTCTGTATTCATCACAAAAGGACCATGGCCGACGATAGGCTCGTCAATCGGCTCGCCGCTGAGCAGCAGCACCACGGCGTTGTCATTGGCCTCCAGGACCAGTTGCGTGCCATCGCGCTCGAACAGTGCCAATTGGCCTTGGCGCGCAACCTCCTCGCCATTGACCAGCACGGTGCCGCGCAGGATTACCAGAGCGGTGTTGCGCCCGGCGTGCAGGTCCAGGGTCACTGGTTGGCCGGCGTTGAGGCGCAGGTCCCATACGTCGATCGGTGTGAAGGTCCGTGCGGGGCCTTGAGTGCCCGCGAATGCACCGGCGATCAGGCGCAGGTGCCCGGCGTCATTGGCCAGCGGCAGCACGGGGATGTCGCCGTCGACGATGGTCTGGTAACCGGCGTCGGCCATTTTGTCCTTGGCGGGTAAGTTGACCCACAGTTGCACCATCTCCAGCGCGCCGCCTTTGCGGGCAAACGCTTCGGAGTGGAACTCCTCGTGGAGAATGCCTTTTGCGGCGGTCATCCATTGCACATCGCCTGGGCCGATGGTGCCACCGGCGCCGGTGGAATCGCGGTGCTCGACTTCGCCGTCGTAGACGATGGTCACGGTTTCAAACCCTCGATGAGGGTGTTGGCCGACGCCGCGACGTTGTTCGGTAGGGGTAAATTCGGCCGGGCCGGCGTGGTCCAGCAGCAGGAATGGGCTGATGTGTTTGCCCAGGCTGTCGTAGGAAAACAGTGTGCGCACCGGGAAACCGTCGCCGACCCAATGGGCGCGAGGGCTGGTGTAGATGCCGATGAGTTTTTTCATGGTGATCCTCCAAAGTGCATACACCTTAAAACCGATAGCAATTGAGCGCTAGGCGGCTAAAACACCCTAGAGCGTCCTACTGATAGAACGGCATACCCGCAACTCGCCATAAAAACAGCGTTAATGATAATGACTCGTAGTAATATCCACCCTCTCCCGCTCAACCTTCCGAGGGCTGCAATGCCGTTTGCCCCTGCGCCTGTCGCACCGCGCGTGCTGGTGGTGGATGACCACCGCAAAATCCGCGAACCCTTGGCCACTTATCTGCGTCGACACACCTTCGACGTGCGCACAGCCGAGGACGCGGCCGGCATGTGGCAATTGCTCAAGACCCAGGCGTTCGACGTGGTGGTGCTCGACGTGCTGCTGCCCGACGGTGATGGTTTCGAGCTGTGCAACCAACTGCATCGGCGCAGCAATACCCCCGTGATTCTGTTGACCGCCCGTGACACCGCCGCCGACCGCATCCGAGGCCTGGACCTGGGCGCGGACGACTACGTGACCAAGCCCTTCGAACCCCGCGAACTGGTGGCACGCATCAACAGTGTGCTGCGCCGCCAAGGCCGCAACACCGGGCCCGCCGCGCCCAGCAGTGGCGCCCGCGCCTATCGGTTTGCCGGCTGGCAGTTCAGCGTGGCCAACGCCACCTTGCAGCGCGAGGCCTGCCCGGCGATCCAGCTCAGTACAGCGGAAAGCCGCCTGTTGCAGGTGTTCCTGAACCACCCCAACACCTTGCTGCCCCGCGAACGCTTGATCGACCTCACCGCCGCTGCCGACAGCGACGTGAGCGACCGCGCCATCGACCGCCAGGTCAGCCGCCTGCGCCGCAAACTGGCCCAGGGCGATGCCGCGCCGGACCTGCTGCGCACGATCTGGGGCGGCGGCTATCTGTTGGCGGCCGAGGTCAATGAATGTACGCCCTGAACCGGCTCTGGCCGCGCACCCTGGCGCGGCAATTGAGCCTGTTGTTATTGCTCGCATTGCTCGCCTCCAACGCTATCGCGATGTTGTTTCTGCAGCGCACCGGCAGCCTGATCCACCCGCTGTCACGCAGTTTCAGCCTGGAGCGCCTGGGAATTGCGCACCACACGGCAATCGACCTGACCTCAACGGAAACCGAACACCTGCTGGCCGGAATGAGCCATGACGACACACGCTTCTGGATCGCCCCCACGCCGGAAGTGGCGCTATTTGAGCTGCGCCCGGAAGAACAGCGGCTGGCCAACGAACTGCGCCGCCACTTGCAACTGGACGACACGGCCACCATCGGCATGCAGTTGGAACGCATCAGCGGCGCCGACGCCCGCACCCACGTATTCAGCCCCGCCGGTTGGGCACCGTTGCGCCTGCGCACCAGCGTGCCGCTGCCCAATGGCAACTACCTCAATGCCGTGCAGTACCCCGCCGGCGCCTATGAATGGGGCCGCGTGCTGGCCTACAGCCTGCCGGTGACGACGCTGCCGGTGCTGCTGATCGTGATGTTTTTCATCGCCCGCGTGGTGCGCCCGATCAAGACGTTGGCCCAGGCCACGGAGCGCGTCAGCCGGGGTGAATGGATCGCGCCTCTGCCGGAACGCGGCCCGCAGGAAGCCCGCGACCTTACAGCCGCCTTCAACACCATGCAGGCCAATCTTGCCCGGCATGTCGAAGGCCGCACGCGGATGCTTGCGGCGGTCAGCCACGACCTGAATACGCCGATCACCGAACTGCGCCTGCAAGTGGAATTGCTGGAGCCCGGCGACGTCCGGGACGACATGCTCGAAAGCCTTGCGGAGCTGAGTGCAATGGTGCGAGAAACCCTGAGTTTCGTGCGCGATGATGCAGTGCAGGAAGCGACCGCCACGCTATCGTTGAGCAGCCTGCTGGATGACCTGGCCAAGCGTTATCAGCGCCTGCGGCAACCCGTCAGTTGGGCCGTTGCGCCGCCCCTTATGCTGACGTGCCGCGCCCTGGCGCTCAAACGCGCCTTGACCAACCTGATCGACAACGCCCTGCACCATGCCGGCGATGCCCACCTGAGCCTGATCCGGGAAGACAACGGCTGGCTGCGCATCGAGATTCTCGACCACGGCCAAGGCCTGCCCGAGGACTGGCTGGATAAAGTCTTCGAACCCTTTGTGCAACGCGGCGTCAGCGACGGCGGTGTGGGGTTGGGCCTGGCGATTGCTCGGTCGTGCATCCAGGCCCATGGCGGCGAACTGGTGTTGCAGAATCGCCCACCGGCAGGCCTGTGCGCGGTGGTGCGATTGCCCGCAGCGCTTTAGAAGTTGTACGTGGCGCCCATCCACAAGGTGCGGCCATAGTTCACCGTGCCGTAGGTTTCATCGTCCAGCCGCTTGTCGGTGAGGTTGTTGAGTGAGGCGTTCAGGGTCAACGCATCGTTTACATCGTAGGAGCCGCCAAGGTCAGCCGTGGTGTAGCCCGGCGCAGGTTCGTCGGTAATGGTGTTGCCGGTTTCTTCGCCGTAGTAACTCAGCGACGCCCACGCCTGGGTGCGGTCGTTGATGCTCCACTCGGTGCGCAGATTGGCTTTTTGCTCCGGTGTGAGGGCCAGCGGCGCACCTTTGTTGGCGCCGCTTTTCTGCTCGGAATCGGTGTAGGTGTAGTTGGCCTTGAGCAGCACGCTCGGGCTGATATCCCATTGGCCGTTGAGTTCCACGCCCTGGATGATCGCCTTGTCGACGTTGACCCGTTCCATGATGGTGTAGCCGTTCCAGCGCCGATCGGTGGTGACGGTGGAGAGCTTGTCCTGGAAATCGTTGTAGAACAGCGTCACGCCGCCCGACAGGTCATCGCGGTTGCTCCACAGTGCGGAGATTTCGTAGTTGGTGCTGGTTTCGGGCTTGAGATCGGGGTTGCCGAACATCACGAAGCGGTTGCGGCGCAAGTAAGCGTAATCCTCGACCACGGCGCGCAGTTCCGGCGCCTTGAAGCCACGGGCGATACCGCCCTTGAGCGTCCACTGGTCGGTGGCGCGCCACACGCCGTAGACCCGCGGGCTTAGATGCGCGCCGTACTCTTCGTGTTCATCCAGGCGCAGGCCGGTGGTCAAGGCAAAGCGGTCGGTGACTGACCATTCGTTTTCGGCGAACAGGGCTTTTTGCACCACCGAGAATTTATAGTCGACGCGGTCACCCAGGCCCTGGTTCCAGTCCGTCAGCTCGCTTTCATTCCATTGCACGCCGACGGTGCTGACATTATGGACGGTGGGCACCACCAGCTTGGCGTCGAACACGGTGTTCTTGATCTCGGGTTTACGCCCGTAGATATCGGTTTGAGCCGGGGTGGCCTTGCCTTCACGGGTCGAGGTTTCCTGGGACAGCGCAATGTCCGAGGTCGCCCAGCCCCAGCGGCCCTGGTGAGACAGGGACCAATGATCGCGGTTGTTTTCCTGCTCGCGGGTGGCCCAGTTGGCGCTCATCCCGTCGCCATTTTTCAGGCGCGTGGCGCCAGCTTCCAGCAGGATGTCGTGATCAATGGTCGGGGTGAAGGCCAGGCGCGCGGTGAGGTCGCGGTGGTCGGCCTGGCTGAAGCCGTTGGTCTGTTCGATGTCATCGTCGGCCTGGCGGTCGAGGTAACGGCCCCACACCTGCAAGCCGAGGAAATCCTCCTTGAGCGGACCGCTGAGGTAGAACTGGGTCTGGCGCGCATTGCCCTGGTTGCTGTGCTGGCGGGCCGAGTAGTCGTAGCCGATGGAGCCGCCCCAGGTCGGCGAGACCTTGCGCGTGATCACGTTGATCACCCCGCCGATCGCATCCGAGCCGTACAGCGACGACATCGGCCCGCGCACCACTTCGATCCGCTCGATGGCGGCGGCAGGCGGCACGAAGCTCTGCTCGTAGCCACTGTTGCCATTGACCCGCGACTCCCTCGCGCTCTGGCGTTTGCCGTCGACCATGATCAGGGTGTAATCGGCGGGCATGCCACGGATGGAGATGTCGGTTTCATTCGCCCCGCCGTTGACCGTCACGCCTTCCACATCCCGCACCGCATCGCCCAGGTCGCGGTAGGACTTACGGCGCAGTGCCTCGCCGTCGATCACCGTAACCGAGGCCGGCGCGTCTTCCACGCTTTGGGCATAACCGGCAGCCGTCACCACCACATCGTTGAGTTCCAGGGCAACGGGTTCGTCGGCATGGGCGCTGAAACTGCCGGCAACCAGCATGGCCAGGGGCGTAAAGCGAAAAGCAGCAAGCATGGGCGTGGACCTTAGGATTGGACTCAAAAGAGAATCGTAATCATCCAGCCCCGAATAACTTGGACAAAGTGTGACAACTGGTGCGGATTTCAGGGAGTTCCGTTTCGCCTATGTGGGAGGGGGCTTGCCCCCGATAGCTATAGGTATCTACACAACTCTTAAAAGTTGACACATAACTCTGTGGTGAGCGGGCTTGCCCCGCGCTGGGTGGCGAAGCCGCCCCAATAAACACACCGCGCAGTATCAGACAGAACCCGGTCGCATGGTTTGGGGCGGCTTCGCCACCCAGCGCGGGGCAAGCCCGCTCACCACAGAAGCCCGCTCACCACGGAAGCCCGCTCACCACAGAAGCGTGTTTGCCATAGATTCAGCATCCACTGGAAGTTGTGTAGATACCCGTGCCCCAATAGCGGTCGTTCAGCCTCGCCAAAACTAGGCATCTCCTACAAGAACCGGCGCCACACGCCGCTCACGCAATACGTGAAACGCCACAAACGCCATCACCGCAAACCCCGCCTGGATCATGATCATCGGTGTAGCGCTGCCATCGCGCAATTGACTCAGCAGCACGCCACTGCACGTGGCGCCGAACATTTGCGCAAAGCCCATCAACCCAGCCGCCAACCCGGCGCGGTGCGCGTTGGGCATCACCCCGCCCGTGACCGAGCCGGGCAACACCAGGCCGCCGCCGAGCGTGGCCAGGGCAATCGGAATATCCAGCCCCAACACCGACAAGCCAAACAGGCCATAAATCACCGCTGCCGACACCCCACCGAGCGCTACCAGCGTCACCCCCATCGACACAATCCGCTGCGGCCCCAGGCGCAGGATATTGCGCCGGGTATAGGTGGAACCGACGATCAGCATCGACACGAGCACGCCAAAATTGATGCCGTACTCCAGGCTGCTAAAGCCCAGCAAGTTGATAAACACCGCCGATGAACCGGCAATCACCGCGAACATCGCGCCATAGGTGCATGCCAACGCCACGGCGAATGCACGGTATGGGCGGCCCTTGAGCAAATCCAGATACTGGCCGCCCAGCGTGCGCCAATGGCCGGCCTTCGGGTCCAGGTATGCGTTGCTTTCACGAAAGAACCGCAGCGCCAGCAACAACACCACACTGCCGATCACCAGTGCCAGCAAGATCGGCGCATGCCAGCCCAACAATTTGATCAGCAGACCGCCAACCATCGGCGCAACAACAATGGCGTAGAGCATGCCGATCATGGTCAGCGCCAGAGCCGGCCCCGCTTCGGCTTTCCATACATCGCGCACCACCGTGCGCGCCAACACCAGCGCTGCGCAGGCGCCAAGCCCTTGCAGCACGCGGGCGGCGATAAATTGATGCATGTCGCTGACCAGCAGCATCGACAAGGTCGCCAGCACATACAGCAGCAACCCGCCGATCAACACCGGACGCCGACCAATGCGGTCCGACAAGGGCCCAAACACCAATTGCCCCAGGCCAAACGCCGCAACGAAGGCAGACAGCGCCATCAATGCCGAGCCCGGCGGTGCGACCAGCGCCTGCTCGATGGCGCCGAGGCCGGGGATGATCAATTGGGTCGAGACTTCGCCGAGTGCCGTAAGGGCAACCAGTAGCAAGAGCAGGCTTCGCGACGGAACCGGGGCATTCGACATGGGGATTATCCGGGGGCTGGATTAATTTATATTTCGACCATAATATGCGTAAAAAATTATGTCCATAATTTTTTGCCCGATGGTCATCCCTGGAGCCCGACATGAACCTTCTCCCGCTGCGCCTTCTCTCGCCCGTGGCTTTGCTGATGATCCTCAGCGGCTGCAACAGCCAGGCCGACCCCGCCGCCCAGGCGCCCCAACCACGACCGGTACTCGCCGCCAAGGTCGAAGCCGCCGGCACCCAACAAAGCGCCTACACCGGTGTGGTCGCGGCTCGTACAGAAAGCGACCTGGGCTTTCGCGTAGGTGGCAAGGTGATCGAGCGCAAGGTCGATCCCGGCCAGCATGTCTCCCGTGGCGACACCCTGTTGGTCCTGGATATCGGCGACTTCGAGCTGGCCCTGCGCTCGGCCAGAAACCGCGTCAATGCCGCCCAGGCGCAACTGCGCCAGCGCCGCGATGACGCCAACCGTTATCAGCGCCTGGCGAGTACCGGCGCCGTGTCGCGGCAGATCTTCGACCAGTCGGCGACCAACCTGCGCGTCGCCGAAGCAGAGTTGGCCTCGGCGCAATCCGACGCCAGCCAGATCGAAAACCGCCGCACTTACTCGGTGCTCAAGGCCGACGGCGACGGCATCATCACCGACGTACGGGTCGACCCCGGCCAAGTAGTCGCCGAAGGCCAGATCGTCGCGCGCCTGGCCCGTGATGGTGCCCGCGAAGCCATCGTCAACCTGCCGGAAAACCAGCGCGAACAGGCCTCGCAAAAAGCCCTGGCCTTCCCGTTCGGCGCGCCTGATCAAGCCGTAGCGGCCACCTTGCGCGAACTCTCCGCCAGCGCCGACCCCACCACCCGCACCTACCGCGCGCGTTATGTGTTGCACGGCGCCGTCGACCGCTTCGCCCTCGGTTCGACCATTACCGTGCGCCTGCAAGGTAATGGCCAGGCGCAACAGACCCGCGTCCCCATCGGCGCATTGCACGATGCAGGGCAAGGCACCGGGGTATGGGTGATCGGCGCGGATAACACAGTCACTTTCTCGCCGGTCAACGTCGCCAGCCTCGGCCAGGAAGATGCCCTGCTCAACAGCGGCGTGAGCCCCGGCACCGTCATCGTCGCCCTCGGCGCGCACCTGCTGCACAGCGGCGATGCGGTACGCCTGCTGCCCGCCCAGGCATTGGCCCTCAACCGCAAACAGGACCAATGAACATGCGCGGCATCAATCTCTCTGAACTGGCGGTCAAGCACCGCGCCGTCACGTTGTTCCTGATCATCGCGATCCTGGCCGCCGGGATTTTCTCGTTCGGCAAACTGGGGCGCGCCGAAGACCCGTCCTTCACCGTCAAGGTGATGACCATCACCGCCGCCTGGCCCGGCGCCACGGCCCAGGAAATGCAGGAACAAGTCGCCGACCGCCTGGAAAAACGCCTGCAGGAGCTGGACTACTACGACCGCGTCGAGACCATCGCCCAGCCGGGTTTTGTGTCGATGCGCATGACGTTCCTCGAATCCACCCGTCCCGGCGAGATCCAGGACCTGTTCTACCAGACCCGCAAAAAGCTCAGCGATGAAGCGTCGCGGCTGCCCAACGGGGTGATCGGGCCGTTCTTCAACGATGAATATTCCGATGTGTACTTTGCGCTGTACGCCCTGGAGGCCGAGCACCTGCCCCATCGCCAACAAGTGCAGATGGCTGAGGAACTGCGCCAGGGCTTTCTTAATCTGCCGGGGGTGAAGAAGGTCAACATTCTGGGCGAACAGGCACAACGCATTTTTGTCGAGTTTTCCTACGAGCGTCTGGCGACTCTGGGCATCAAGCCCGACCAGATCTTCGCCGCTCTCGCCGCGCAAAACGCCGTGGCGCCGTCGGGCTTTGTGGAAACCGCAGGGGCCCGCGCCTATATCCGTATCGACGGGGCTTTCGACAGCCTGGCGCTGATTGAAAACGTGCCGCTGGAAGTCAACGGCCGGTTGCTGCGCATTGCCGATGTCGCGACCGTCAGCCGCGGTTATGAAGACCCGCCGAGCTACCGCATCCGCCATCAGGGCGACCCGGCGCTGATGCTCGGCGTGATCATGGAAAAACACTGGAACGGCCTGGAGCTGGACAAGCGTCTCAAGGCCGAGGAGGCACGGATCCACGCAGACCTGCCATTGGGGGTGAACTTCGCCAAGGTCTCCGACCAGGCGAAAAACATCAGCCTGGCGGTGAATGAATTCATGCTGAAATTCTTCGTTGCCCTGGCGGTGGTGATGATCATCAGCCTGTTGGCCCTCGGCTTTCGCGTCGGCCTGGTGGTGGCAGCTGCGGTGCCGCTGACGCTGTCCGTGGTGTTCGTGATCATGCTGGTGACGGGGCGAGAGTTCGACCGCGTCACCCTTGGCGCGCTGATCATTTCCCTCGGCCTCCTGGTGGACGACGCGATCATCGCCATCGAGATGATGGTGGTCAAACTCGAAGAAGGCTTTGACCGCATTCACGCCGCCACTTACGCCTGGAGCTCGACCGCCGCGCCAATGCTGACCGGCACCCTGGTGACCATCATCGGCTTCCTGCCGGTGGGGTTTGCGCGCTCGGGCGCCGGGGAGTACGCCGGCAATATCTTCTGGATTGTCGGCTTCGCGCTGATTTCATCGTGGCTGGTGGCGGTGGTGTTCACCCCGTACCTGGGGGTCAAGCTGCTGCCGAACATCAAGCCGGTGCCCGGTGGCCACGACGCTATCTACGCCGGGCGCTACTACCAGAAACTGCGCGCCCTGGTGGAACTCTGCGTGCGCAGGCGCTGGCTGGTGACCGGGCTGGTGGTGGCGGCGTTTGTGCTGTGCGGGCTGGGCATGGGCGTCGTGAAGAAACAGTTCTTCCCCGACTCCGACCGGTCCGAATTGATTCTGGAGGTGTACATGCCGCCCGGCAGCGCCTTCAAAAGCACTGAGGCGGTGGCGGCGCAACTGGAGAAGGCGCTGCTGCAAGAACCGCAGACAAGCATGGTCGACACCTACGTGGGCGGCGGCGCGCCACGGTTTTTCCTGTCGTTGAACCCTGAGCTGCCCGACCCGGCTTTCGCCAAATTAATCGTGCAGACCCCGGACTCCCACGCCCGCGATGCCCTCAAACTGCGCATGCGCGAACGTATCGCGGCCGGCGAATTCCCGGCGGCGCGGGTGCGCGTCACGCAATTGCTGTTCGGTCCGCCGGTGCCCTTCCCGGTGGTATTTCGCGTGTCCGGCCCGAATCTGGACGTGCTGCGCGGGCTGTCCGAAGACGTACGCAACGTCGTCGCCGCCAACCCACTGACCAAAGATGCCTTCCTTGATTGGGGCGAGCGCACCAGCGGTTATCGCCTGGTGCTCGATCAAGACCGCCTGCGCCTGCTGGGTTTCACCCCCAATGAGGTCAAGTCCCAGCTCAACGCCCTGCTCAGCGGCAATCCGATCACCGAGGTGCGTGAAGGTAATCGCACCGTGTCCGTCGTGGCCCGCGCCCAGGGCAACCAACGCGAGAACCTCGGCAACCTCAACAACATGACCCTGACCAACAGCGCTGGCACCTCAGTGCCCCTGGCCCAGGTCGGGCATTTCCAGGCGGTGATGGAAGAGCCGATCCTCAAGCGCCGCAACCGCGCGACCACCGTGGAAGTGCGCGCCGACATTATCGACGGCGTGCAACCGCCCGACGTGGAAATGGCCGTGTACAAAGACCTGCAACCGCTGATCGCCAAACTGCCGGCGGACTACACGCTCGACATCGGCGGCCCGGTGGAAGAAAGCGCCAAGGCCAACGTCGCCCTGGCCGCGCTGTTCCCGATCATGATCCTGCTGACCCTCAGCGTGATCATGTTCCAGGTGCGCTCCTTCGGCGTGATGTTCATGGTCTTTGCCACCGCGCCCTTGGGCTTGATCGGCGCGGTGCCGACGCTGTTGCTGTTCAACCAGCCGTTTGGGTTCAACGCGATACTGGGGCTGATCGGCATCGGCGGCATTCTGATGCGCAACACACTGATCTTCACCGACCAGATTCGCCAGAACCAGGAACAGGGCATGGCGATACGCGAGGCCATCGTCGAAGCCACGGTGCGGCGGGCCAGGCCGGTGATCTTGACCGCGTTGGCAGCGGCGCTGGCGTTTATTCCGCTGACGTTGTCGGTGTTCTGGTCGTCCCTGGCCTATGTGCTGATCGGTGGAGTGCTGGTGGGCACGCTGTTGACGCTGTTGTTCTTGCCGGCGCTGTGCAGTCTGGTGCTGGGGCGCGAGAAGACAAAAGCCGTCGAAGCTTCCCACGTGGCCGCCGGATAAGCTCTACAGCTTCCCCCTGAAAACCTCTGCAAAGTCCTTCGCCTGATCACACAGGGCGAAGGATTGCAGATGGTTTTTTTCGTTAAGGCCCTGGTTGACGGGGCTGCCTCTTGATTCCCGTTATCAAGACTAATAGCGCCAATCTCTGTGGTGAGCAGGCTCACCACAAAGACCACACTGCGTACCGTCAATTCACCGCTTCGCCAACTCCATAATCATCCGACTCAACAGGTAAACCCGAGGCACCACGCTCTCCACCTCCGCATATTCCTCGGCCGTGTGAATATTCCCACCCACAATCCCGAAACCATCCAACGTCGGTGTCCCCACTCCGGCCGACAAACTCGCATCCGCCGCGCCGCCGCTGCCTTCGATGGTCAGCTTCTTGCCCAATTCCCCATAGATCCCTTGGGCAATCGCTACCAATTTGTCCGACTCCGCCGTCTGCGGCATTGGCGGCAGGCCGCGTTTGAGGGTGGTGGTCACGTCGGTTTCCGGGATCAGTTTGTTGGCTGAAACCCGCACCAGGTCTTTCTCGATCCGATCAAACTCTTCCGGCAAGGCTGCGCGGACATCCGCCTTGGCGGTGGCTTGGTCTGGAATCACGTTGGTGCGGTCACCGGCCTTGATCACCGTGAAGTTGATGGTGGTTTTCTTCTCTTCATCACCCAGCTTGCCCAGTTGCAGGATCTGGTGCGCGGCTTCCATGGCGGCGTTGCGGCCCAGTTCCGGGGCGACGCCGGCGTGGGCGGCTTTGCCTTTGACTTCGACCACGGCGGTGGCGCTGCCTTTGCGCCATACCACCAGGCCGTCGGCGGGGCGGCCGGGTTCTAGGTTGAGGGTGACGTCGTGGGCCTTGGCGGTGGTGCGGATCAGCTCGGAGGCGATGTCGGAGCCGGTTTCTTCGCTGGCGTCGAGCAGGAAGGTGATTTGCGCGTAGTCCTTGAAGCCTTGGTTTTTCAAGACTTTGAGTGCGTAGATGCCTGCGACGATGCCGCCCTTGTCATCCATCACGCCGGGGCCATAGGCGCGGCCGTCCTTGATGTGAAACGGGCGTTCTGCAGCCGAGCCTTCCTTGAACACGGTGTCCATGTGGGCCATCAACAGGATCTTGGCCTTGCCGGAGCCCTTGAGGGTGGCAATCACATGGTTGCTGTTGGCGGCGGCGTCCGGCACGCGTTCGATGCTGAAGCCCAACTGTTTCAACTCATCCACGGCGATGTCGCTGACCTGGGTCAGGCCCGGCCCGTAGCCGGAACCGGAGTCGATATTTACCAGGCGCTCCAGCAGTTTCAGGGCCTCGGCCTTGTACTGCTGGGCATCCGCCTGGATCTGCGGGTGGAGTTCGGCGCTGTAGGCCGGGAGTGCGAAGGACAAGGCCAGCGTGGCGGCCAGGAGCGTACGGGGGAAGGTGAAGAGCATAAACCGGTCCTTGTTTTTTGTTGGAGGGGCCGCCACACCCTACCCCACTAAACGGACCGTAACCAACTCCCGTGCACCGCGCTGACACGGTTGCGCCCGCTGCTCTTGGCTTCATACAGCGCCAGGTCGGCATCGTTGAGCCAACCGGTGGAATCGGCATGTTCGGGTCGATACGGCGCCAGGCCGATGCTCAAGCTGGCGCGTAACGTCGGGTCCTGGGCGTATGCCAGGGCATTGAAGCGGTCACGCAGTGCGTCCATGACTTCCGTGGCCCGGTTGAGCGGCATGCCCGGCAGGATCACGCAGAACTCGTCGCCGCCGTAGCGTCCGGCCAGGTCGGTGGCGCGCAGGTTCTGGCGCAGTATTTTACCGAGTTGGCGCAGGACGATATCGCCCGTAACGTGGCCGTAGGTGTCGTTGATGGTCTTGAAATGGTCGATGTCGATCAGCGCAATCGCAGCGCCCTGCTGCTCGCGGCGGCAGCGTTGGAATTCAATCTCCAGGTGATCTTTCCAGGCGCCATGGTTGAGCAGGCCGGTCAGGCTGTCGGTGCGGCTCAAGGCGAGTAATTCACGTTTGTGCCGGGCCAGGTTCAGGGCCTGGCGGTAGCAGATCCAGCCAAGCGCCAGGGGATACAGCATCAGGATCGGCAGGCATGCGTAGAGTTGGCCCTGGGTGGTGGTGGCGACAAAGGCCGGCGCGAAGATCAGCAGCGAGGCGCCGATGCCCAGCGCCTGCGCCAACCACCCCGCCAGCATCAGGCGGGGGCCGCCGAGGGCCACGTTGTTCATGGTCATCATCGACAATGTGGTGACGCTGGGCAGTGGATTGAAGTGCATGGCACCGACCCAGAAACCGCCGCAGAACGAATCGAACAACAGGTTGCCGCGCTCAGTGCGCAGCGTGTTGGCGGTTCGCAAGGAAAGTTGGAACGCCAGATGGGGCCAGACAAACGCGTTGATCAGCATCCACGCCCACACCCAGGGCGACGGTTGCAGCGGGTACATGCCAAAGACCACACACACCAGACCGAGCGTCAGCCCCAGGGTGCGGGATTTGTACAAACGAATAGCGAGCGGAAGTCCTTTTCCTCCGGCAGCTGGCATGGTCGAGGGTAATCCTGGATGAATGCCTGGAGTCTATCAGGGCGCCAGCAATTCGCCACTACCACTCATAAGCTCATCACCCGCGCAAATGCCCGATCCAAAGCGCTCAGTGGGAAAAACCCCGGGCCAGCATCAACGCTACGCCCAGCAGCAACACCGCCGTGACCCGCTGCAACAGCACGCGACGCTTGGGGTTTTCCAGGACGTGCTTGATGCGCTGGCCGAAGTAGCAATACAGGCAGCCGCTGGCAAATTGCAGCAACAGGAACGTCGCGCCGAGGATGGCGATATCCGCCGCCGAGCTGTGCTCCCCTGCCCCGGCAAACTGCGGGAACACGGCGCTGAACATGATGATGG
This sequence comes from Pseudomonas sp. LG1E9, assembly GCF_003290225.1. Lineage (NCBI taxonomy): Bacteria > Pseudomonadati > Pseudomonadota > Gammaproteobacteria > Pseudomonadales > Pseudomonadaceae > Pseudomonas > Pseudomonas sp. LG1E9. The sequence continues at coordinate 3,869,651 of NZ_CP029983.1, forward strand.
TCTTGGGGTTGGAAAACCCGGTCAGCAGCCCTTTGCCGAACAGGCTGCGCGAGCCCTCCACGGCGCCGGCCTTGCCGATGGCCACGCCGCTGCTGGTCCACTGTTTGTAGGCCAGGTAGAGAATGTAGGCCACGCCGACAAACTGGATAGTCTGGGTGATCGCGAGGTTGCCCTTGATCAGCTCCGAGAAGCCCACGGCGAAGATCAGGATCGAAATCAGGTACGACACGCTGGCGCCGATCTGCGCCGGGATCGAGCTGCGCAAACCGTCCTTCAAGCCCAGGCTCAGCAGCAGCAGGGTCATGGGGCCGGGGCTGAAGGTCATGGTGGCGCAGAACAGCAGGAAATAGAGAAACGAAGACAGGGTTAACGCAGTGGTCATGGGCCAGGGCCTTCAATAAGTAGAAACGACAGCCGTGGGACGGGCACACCGGCGCCCGCCCCGGCATCCATCAAGCGACAGCGATCTCGGTGGCCAGGGATTCGCGGTACATCACCGCCAGCTCACCGAGGGCCGCTTTGGCCGTCTGGTTGCGGGTTTCGAAGGCCACCAGGCCTTTCCAGTTGGTTTCGACAATGGCCTGCATCACGTCGGCGTAGTCGCAGTTGCCGTCATGAATGCCGAAGTGCTGGTCCTGCACGCCATTGTTGTTGCTGAAGGAAATGCCCTTGATCAGGTGGTGATACTTGCGCACCACCTCGGCCGGCAGGCCGTCTTCGATATTGGCGTGGCCGGCGTCGAGGAAGAAGTACACGTTGCTGTGGGCCTGCAGACGCTCGAACACAAAGGCGTATTCCGCTTCATGGGTGAAGATGTAGTGGAAAGGCCGGTAGTTGACGTAGTTCGACAGGTTTTCCAGGTAGATGTCCACGCCCTTGGCCTCGGCGTAACGCGCCAGTTCCTGCACCGACTTGAGGTAGTGCTCCAGGGCGACTTTCTTGGCCATCAGCACCATTTTTGGTTCGACGATGCAGCCCCCGTGGATGATCAACGGCGCGCCCAGGCGGCTGGCAATGTCGACTTCCTTTTTCACATACGCCACGGCGGCCACGCGAAAGGCTTCGACGTCACTGCCCAGCGGCGCCTTGAAGTTGCCGTGGTAGACGGGCTTCACACCGGTGGCCGCGATCTGCGCCTGCAGGCTGGCGATGCGTTCGTCGGTCCAGTCATCGACCATTTCGCCGAACAGGCTGCCATCGATATACCAATGGGTGCAGCCGCCTTCGATGGCGGTGTCCAGGCCCTTCTCGGCGGCGAGGTATTTCTGGTGGGCCACACCGGTACAGAACGGTACGGCGGCGTTGATCAGGTTACTTTCCATGAAGCGATTCCTTTCGTGATGGAGGGTTACAGTTCAATGGCCATGAAATCGGCCTTGGTCACGCCGCAATCCGGGCATGTCCAGTCTTCCGGCACCTCTTCCCAAGGGGTGCCGGCCGGGATTCCGTCTTCAGGAATGCCCAATTCTTCTACGTACATAAATCCGCAGGGCGCACACATATAAGTCTTCATGAGAATGCGAAATCCATGGCTCGCTGGTAGGAAAGTTCGCCAATTCCAGGCGAGATGGCGCGCAGTCTAGGGGAGCGGCATTGCACAAGGCAGGTGAAGTAATGCCTAATCCGGCCTAACTTCACCGGTAAAATCACCAGTAAACACAAGGAAGGTTTATGTTCGTATCCGCCATCGCCTTTGTGGACGGCACGCCGAAGGTGCAACAGATCGTCGAGGCGTTCAGCCAGGCCATCGAGAACGGCGAATGGGCGCCTGGCAGCAAGTTGCCGTCGGTGCGCGAATTGACCCAGACCCTGGGCGTGAGCAAGTTCACCCTCAATGAAGCCCTGGACCGCCTGCGCGGGCGCCATCTGCTCACCTCCAGCCAGGGCCGTGGCTACTTTGTGGCGATGGACAGCGCACGCCCGGCCTCGGTGGCGTGGGTCGACCTGCTGCCCCAGGATCTGCTCAGCGTCTTGCGTCGGCCCCTGGTCACTGCCAGCGGCGAACTGCGCCCCGGCGGCGGCCACCTGCCGGAAGATTGGTTGGACGCCGACGCCATCCGCCAAGCCATGCGCAGCGTGGTGCGTGCGCCGTCGCTGCGCATCGCCGGGCTGGGCACGCCGGCCGGCTTGCTGCCGTTGCGCCAGGCCCTGCAACAGAAGCTGCACGGCGAAGGGTTGTCGGTGCCGGTGGAGCAGATCATCACCACCCCCAATACCGTGCAGGGCCTGGACATGCTGATGCGCCTGCTCGCCCGTCCCGGCGATACGGTGCTGCTTGACGCGCCGTGCTACTTCAACTTCCACGCCAACCTGGCGCTGCATGGCGTCAAGGTGGTGACCATCCAGCGCCGTCCCGATGGCTTCGATTTCGTCGCCCTCGAACAGCTATTGGCCGAACACCGCCCCAGCCTCTATCTCACCACCAGCGTGCTGCATAACCCCACCGGCCATTCCTTCAGTCCCAGCCAGGCGTTTCGGCTGCTGCAACTGACCCAGCAGTACCACTGCCATATCGTCGAGGATGACCTCTACGGTGACCTTCATCCCAACCCGCCACCGCGTCTGGCGGCCGTCGCCGGGCTGGATCAGGTCACCTACCTGTCGGGCTTTTCCAAGATTCTGAGCGCCAACACCCGCGTCAGCTTTGTGGTGGCCGCGCCGCAACTGGCGGCCAACCTGACCAATATGAAGTTGATGAGCGGCGGCGTGACCTCGGAGCTGTTCGAGCAGATCGTCTACCGCATGCTCAGTGAAGGCAGCTACGCCAAGCACCGCAAGCGCATGGTCCAGCGCTTGATGGAGGCCGGTGGGCGCGTCGAGCAATGGCTCAAGCGCTGCGGCTGTGAGTTGCCGATGGCGTATGACGGCGGGATGTTTATCTGGGCGCGCCTGCCACCGGGGGTCAATGGCGAGCTGTTGGCCCAGGAGGCATTGAAACGCAGCATGGTGCTGGCGCCGGGCGCGCTGTTCGGCTACGACCCGGCCCATCGTGATTCGATGCGTTTTAATGTGGCCCATACCGATGAGCCGCGGGTACAGCGGGTGTTTGAAGCGCTGTTGCTCAAGGCGGTGCGCGCGCCTTAGCGGCGATGGGCCAGGGATCGCACGTGGGACATCGGCGGCTCGCTCCTTGAACAGAATCTGTTAGAAGCGTCCAAGCTAAACGATCTTAAAAACCGCCAATAAATATCTTTTTAGAATTAGCTTAGGCGCGGGTCTCTGCGACAGTTGCGCTCTTCTTGTTCGTTGACCAACCGTGTGACACCCCATATAGTGTGCCCACAAACAAAACAGACCACTACATAGTGTGCAGTATCGGTATTTACCGACCACACTATGCGCACTATTTCAATGCCTGACAGCCTGCAAATCGCATATTTTTGGACGGGTTCTCATGCCGTCAAACCAGAACAGAAGGGAGTATTTCAATGCTGAGTTGGGATGAAGTCGACAACGAGGACACCGGTGCAGCGGTGATCAAGGGCGCCAACGCCGGCCATGCCAGCGAAGCCAACATGGACCGCCTCGACGGTGCCGGCGCTGCCGCCGCGCTGGAAGCACGCCACGTGACCGCCAACGACTCCGCCGCCATCGTGCGCGCCAAGGCCGCCCTGGACAAACTCGACGTCGCCGAAGGCCTCGCCGAACTCGAAGGCTCCGCCGCCCGCGTCGCCGTTGACGAAAAGCGCATGATCAACTGCCGCGCCGACCTCAACCAACTCGTACCCTTCAAGTACGACTGGGCTTGGCAGAAGTACCTCGACGGCTGCGCCAACCACTGGATGCCGCAAGAGGTCAACATGACCGCCGACATCGCCCTGTGGAAAAACCCCGAAGGCCTGACCGACGACGAGCGTCGCATCGTCATGCGCAACCTGGGCTTCTTCTCCACCGCCGACTCCCTGGTCGCCAACAACCTCGTGCTGGCCGTATACCGCCTGATCACCAACCCGGAGTGCCGCCAGTACATCCTGCGCCAGGCCTTCGAAGAAGCGATCCACACCCACGCCTACCAGTACTGCATCGAATCGCTGGCCATGGATGAAGGCGAGATCTTCAACATGTATCACGAGATCCCATCGGTCGCCAAAAAGGCAGCCTGGGGCCTGAAGTACACCCGCTCCATCTCCGATCCGAAGTTCGAAACCGGCACCGTCGAGACCGATAAAGAGCTGCTGCGCAACCTGGTCGCCTACTACTGCGTCCTGGAAGGCATCTTCTTCTACTGCGGCTTCACCCAGATCCTGTCCATGGGCCGTCGCAACAAAATGACCGGCGTGGCGGAACAGTTCCAGTACATCCTGCGTGACGAGTCGATGCACCTGAACTTCGGTATCGATGTAATCAACCAGATCAAAATCGAAAACCCACACTTGTGGGATGCCGAGATGAAGGAAGAAGCGACCCAGATGATCCTGCAAGGGACTCAGCTGGAGATCGAATACGCGCGCGACACCATGCCTCGCGGTGTGTTGGGCATGAACGCGGCGATGATGGAGGACTACCTCAAGTTCATCGCGAACCGTCGTCTGTCGCAGATTGGGTTGAAGGAAGAGTATCCGGGGACGACGAATCCGTTCCCTTGGATGAGCGAGATTATGGACTTGAAGAAAGAGAAGAATTTCTTTGAGACTCGCGTGATTGAGTACCAGACCGGCGGCGCGCTGAGCTGGGATTGATTCAACACTGACCAACAATGTGGGAGGGGGCAAGCCCCTCCCACATTGGTTATCGGTGCTCCATCGACTTACAAACACTCTCTTATGCCCAACCAAACCATCAAGACCCCTTGCGTCGGCCTCTGCTCCACCGTTTACGGCGATCTGGTCTGCCGCGGCTGCAAGCGTTATCACCATGAAGTCATCCAGTGGAATGGCTACAACGCCGAGGAAAAACAGGCGGTGTGGCTGCGCCTTGAGCAATTGCTGGTGCAGGTGATGGCCAGCAAGCTGGAGGTGTTTGATCCACTGCGTCTGCGCCAGCAGTTGGAAGACCGCAAGATCCGCTTTATGCCGCACCAATCCCCCTACTGCTGGGCCTACCAGTTGATCGCACGGGGTGCGCGGGTGATATCCAGGCTGGACGCGTATGGGCTGGCGTTATTGCCGGAGTTTCGTGAGCGCCACCTGGCGGATCTGCGCGATGCAATCGACCGCGAGTTTTTCCTGCTGTCCGAGGCGCATTACGAGCGGTATATCGCGCCGGGGTTTATCCGCGAGGCATTTGGTCCGCCGTTGATCGCTGCCTTTTAACCCTTCAATTGTGGTTAAAATGCCGCCCGCTCAACGACCGACGCTCAACGATGACCCCAGACGCACTCGCCACCCTGCACGCCCACCTGCTCAATGCCCTGGCCACTGTGCCTGCGGAAACCCGGCGCCTGTTCCACGGCCGTGGCCGTTGCTGGCCGGGTCTGGAGCAACTGACGGTGGACTGGCTGCAGGGCGTAGTGCTAGTGGCCTTGTTCAAGGAAACCGAACACCTGGACGCCCTGAAGGCGCAACTGTTGCAGATCGACTGGGCCGGATTCGGCGCCCACACCGTCGCCCTGCAACACCGCTACCTGCCGCAAAGCACCACCGAATGGCTGGTGGGCGAGGCCATCGACGAATTGACCATTACCGAAGGCGGCCTGCGTTACCTGATCGACCTGGGTAAAAAGCAGAACAGCGGGCTGTTCCTCGATATGCGCTACGGCCGCAACTGGGTGCGCGAACAGGCCGAGGGCCAGCGCGTGCTCAACCTGTTTGCCTACACCTGCGGGTTCTCGGTAGCCGCCATCGAAGGCGGCGCCGACCATGTAGTCAACCTCGACATGGCCCGTGGGGCCCTCAGCCGTGGCCGCGACAACCATCGCCTGAATGGTCATGACCTGAGTAAAGTGACCTTCCTGGGCCACGACCTCTTCAAGTCCTGGGCCAAAGTTACCAACAGCGGCCCCTATGACCTGGTGATCATCGATCCACCGTCCTTCCAGAAAGGTAGCTTCCTGCTGACCAAGGACTACCAGCGCGTATTGCGTCGCCTGCCGGACTTACTCACGGCGCAGGGCACGGTGCTCGCTTGCATGAACGACCCGGCCTTTGGCGAAGACTTCCTGATCGACGGCGTTACCCGCGAGGCGCCGGGCCTGCGCTTTGTGGAACGCCTGCAAAACCCACCTGAATTTCCGGATATCGACGTGCAAAGTGGCCTGAAGGCCTTGGTGTTCCGTCAAGGCTGATGCCGAAACGTCCTACGCTTGCTACGCTAAGTGATACGCCGGGCGGTGAACCTTATGACCCCCTTCCCGGTCGATACCTGCATTCCCCGGCCAGACTCGACGGCGTCACGTTGTCGGCTGCCCCGTTTGACCTTTTGGAGAACCGCCCGTGATATCGACCCTGCATGTAGCCAGAATCAAAGCCTGGGGCGCCCACGGCTTCACCGCCACCGGTGTGGTGCTGGCCTTCCTGGCCACCCTGGCGCTGCTGGAGAACTCACCCAAGGCCTGCCTGCTGTGGCTGGGCCTGGCGCTGGTGGTGGACGGCGTCGACGGTTCCCTGGCGCGCCGGGTCAATGTCAGCACGGTACTCCCCAGCTTTGACGGCTCGGTGCTGGACCTGGTGATCGACTACCTCACCTACGTGTTCATTCCGGCACTGTTTATCTACCGCTACATCGACCTGCCGGAGTTTACCCACCTGTTTACCGTGTCGGTGATCCTGGTCTCGTCGCTGTTCTGCTTCTGCAACGTCAACATGAAGAGCAAGGACAACTACTTCGTCGGCTTCCCCGCCGCCTGGAACGTGGTTGCCTTGTGCGTGTACATCATCCAGCCGGACGCCTGGGTGACCCTGCTCACCGTGATCGGCCTGGCGCTGCTGACCGTGACGCCGATGAAGTTTCTGCACCCGTTCCGGGTCAAGCGCTTCATGCCGATCAATATCGCCGTGACCACCATCTGGTTGCTGTGCAGCTTCTTGATGGTGGTGGATTACCCGAACACCAACCCGTGGACGTTTGGGTTGTGGTCGGTGATGTCGGCGTATTTCCTGGGGATTTGCATCTGGCGCACCGCGCTGGAGTGGCTGGGTACCCACAAGTAGCAAAATGAACACAACTCAAATGTGGGAGGGGGCTCGCCCCCTCCCACATTTGGTTCTGTGTACATCAGGCAGGTAAGATGGCGACCCTCAGCAGTCCCGCCAACAATAAGCCCTGCCCATGCCCTTCGAACTCAGCGTTGACCTCACCACCCTCGCCATTCTCGCCGTCGTGGCCTTCGTCGCCGGTTTTATCGACGCCATCGCCGGCGGCGGCGGCCTGCTCACCACGCCCGCCCTGCTCACCGCCGGCATGCCACCGCACCTGGTATTGGGCACCAACAAGCTCAGTTCCACCTTCGGCTCGGCCACCGCCAGCTTTACCTTCTACCGCCGCAAGCTGTTCCACCCGCGCCAATGGGTGCACGCCATCGTCGGTACGCTGATCGGTGCGTTGACCGGTGCAGTGGTCGCCCATTACCTGCCCGCCGAAACCCTGAACAAGATGCTCCCGGTGATCGTCTTCGGCTGTGGCCTGTACCTGTTGTTTGGCGGTACGCCCAAGGCAGCATTGGATAACGACGCGCCGATCAAGAAGAAGTGGCAGTCCACCCAAGGCTTTGGCCTGGGTTTCTACGACGGCGTGGCCGGCCCCGGTACGGGCGCGTTCTGGACCGTCAGCACCATGCTGCTGCACCCCATCGACCTGGTGAAGGCCAGCGGCGTGGCGCGCAGCATGAACTTCGTCAGCAACGCGGCGGCGCTGTCGGTGTTTATCTTCAACGGCTCGGTGGACTGGATCGTCGGCCTGGCGATGGGCGTCTCGGTGATGTGTGGCGCGTTCTTTGGCGCACGCAGCGCGATCAGCGGCGGCGCCAAATTCATTCGCCCGGTGTTTATTACCGTGGTCCTCGGCCTGACGGTGCGCCTAGCCTGGCAGCACTGGTTCAGCGTGGCCTAGGCGACGGGCCAGGTAGAGGTCGATCAGGTAGCGCGCAATCGAGCGTGACGCCGGCAACGGCGGCAGGTCGTGGATGTTGAACCACTGCGCGTCTTCGATCTCGTCAGCCTGGGGCACGATATCGCCACCGGCGTACTCGGCGTGAAAGCCCAGCATCATCGAATGGGGGAACGGCCAGCACTGGCTGCCCATGTACTGGATGTTCTTGACCTCCACCTGCACTTCTTCGCGCACCTCGCGGATCAGGCAGTCCTCGGCCGATTCCCCCGGCTCGGCAAACCCCGCCAACGTGCTGTACACGCCTGTCACAAAACGCGGCGAACGGGCCAGCAGGATCTCGTCGCCACGGGTCACCAGCACGATCATGCTCGGCGAAATCCTGGGGTAGCTGCGCAGGTCGCACGCCTGGCAGAACATCGCCCGCTCCCGTGGTACCTGGACCATCGCCTGGCCGCAACTGCCGCAAAACCGATGCTCCCGCGCCCACGTACCGATCTGAGCGGCGTATCCGAGCACTTTGTAGAGTGTGTGATCACCTTGCAGCATGAAGCCGCGCAGGCCTTGCCAGCTGCAACCCGGCACGTCAGCGGTGGCGTCGAGTTCCAGCAAATACACCGGCTCACCGTCGAGGTGGCCGATGCCGTGCTCGGCCAACACCACCAAGTCCTGGCGCTTGAGCCATTCGCGAGGGAACAGCGGGCCGTTGGGGTCATGCAAAAAGCCGTCGCGGCTGCGGGCGACGGCCCAGCCGCCGGGGGTGTCGTTGTCCAGCAGCGTTGTGGTAATCCAGCCTTGGGTCATATCAGTCAATCCACGAATTCGGGTTTCTGCTTACTCATATGGGCCGCGATGGCCACGCGCAGGTCGTTGGATTGCAACATAGCCGCGTTCCAGGTGGCAACGTATTCCAGACCATCATTGACCGTGTGGTCACGCATGTAGCTGATCATGGCCTTGGTGCCGGTCACGGCGATCGGCGACTTGGCGGCGATCTGATGGGCGATTTCCAGCACACCGGCCAGCAGTTGCTCGTGATCGGCGTAGACGCGGTTGACCAAGCCAATGCTGCGTGCTTCCTCGGCGCCGAACTGGCGCCCGGTGTAGGCCAGTTCACGCAGCATGCCGTCGCCGATGATGCGGGGCAGGCGTTGCAGCGTACCGACGTCGGCGGCCATGCCGATGTCGATTTCCTTGATGGAGAACTGCGCATCTTCAGCGGCGTAACGCATGTCGCAGGCGCTGATCAGGTCGATGGCGCCGCCGATGCAATAACCGTGGATCGCCGCCAGTACCGGCTTGCGGCAGTTGTCGACCGCATTGAACGAGGCTTGCAGCTCCAGGATCTTGCGGCGCAGCAGGCGTGCGTTGCGGCCCACGTCCTTGCCGAACGCATTGGCCACCGAGGCCAGCATCATCAGGTCGATGCCCGACGAAAAATGCTTGCCGGCGCCGCTGAGTACCACGGCCCGCACGGCGTCGGTGTCTTCGATCCATTGGAAGATGTCGATGATCTCGGTCCAGAACACCGCGTTCATCGCGTTGATTTTTTCCGGGCGGTTGATCTGCACATGGGCAACGTTGCCAGTAACTTCGACGACGAACGCTTGGTATTCGGACATGGCAGTGATCCCTGGCTGGCGAGTGATAAGGCCCGAACTATAACAAGGGTGCACCACGGCGCATCGGCCAAAAGCGGGACTGGCAAAAAACCCTGCCAGGCGCCATCCTTGGCGCTTTAAGCCGCCCTACCCGCGGCGCTCGACGTTTTAAGGAAATGCCATGCACGCCCAACCCCTCGCCACCGCCGATTTGGACTTCATCGAAGAAACCCTGCTCAAGTACGGCGATGACCATTCGGTGCTGAACCTGGCGGAACTCGACGGCTACTTCACCGCCCTGGTATCCAGCCCCGCGCAGGTCGATATTGCAGAGTGGTTCCCGGCGATCTGGGGTGGGCAGAACCCGGAGTGGGAAAGCGCCGAAGAGGCCAAGCAGTTCCTGGACCTGTGCGTGCGTCATATCAACCTGCTGGCCGCCCAACTGGCGACCGACGCCCAAGGTTTCAAGGCACGCTTCGATGACACCGACCATCAAGGCCAGACCGTGACCCTCGCCGAAGAATGGTGCTTTGGGTATATCCGTGGCGCCGCCATCGGCAACTGGCCAACACTGCCCGCCGCACAGACCGCGCTGCTGGAGAAGATCTCCTGGTGCGCCGAGCAGGACAACTTCGAATTGCCGGCCGACCTGGATGTGCAGGCCCACCAGCAACGCGTCAGCGAGATCGAACCGGCGGCGCGTGCCCTGCATGATTACTGGCTGAGCCAGCGCTAAACCTCGACAAGCACCGCACCTTTGGCCGATTATTCGGGTCCGCCCGTCGGCCACTCCGTCCCACCTTGCCTTGATCAGGAGCCTTGTACCTTGAGTTCGCAGAAAACCGTGACCGTTACACCGCCCAACTTTCCCCTGAACGGCAAGGTCGCACCGCCCGGCTCCAAATCCATTACCAACCGCGCCCTGCTGCTGGCCGCCCTGGCCAAGGGCACCAGCCGCCTGAGTGGCGCGCTGAAAAGCGACGACACCCGCCACATGTCGGTAGCCCTGCGCCAGATGGGCGTGACCATCGATGAGCCGGATGACACCACCTTTGTCGTCACCGGTTCCGGCAAGCTGCAGTTGCCTGCGCAACCGCTGTTCCTCGGCAATGCCGGCACGGCGATGCGCTTCCTGACGGCCGCCGTCGCCACCGTCGAAGGCACCGTGGTGCTGGACGGCGACGACTATATGCAAAAGCGCCCGATCGGCCCGCTGCTGGCCACCCTCGGCCAGAACGGCATCCAGGTCGACAGTCCCACCGGTTGCCCACCGGTGACCGTACACGGCGTGGGCAAGGTCCAGGCCAAGCGCTTTGAGATTGACGGCGGGCTGTCCAGCCAGTACGTCTCGGCCCTGTTGATGCTGGCCGCGTGCGGTGAGGCGCCGATTGAAGTGGCGCTGACCGGCAAGGACATCGGCGCCCGTGGCTATGTGGACCTGACCCTGGACTGCATGCGTGCCTTTGGCGCGCAGGTGGACGAGCTCAACGACACCACGTGGCGCGTGGCCCCTACCGGCTACACCGCCCATGACTACCTGATCGAACCGGACGCGTCCGCCGCCACTTACCTGTGGGCCGCTGAAGTGCTGACCGGAGGCCGTATCGACATCGGCGTGGCCGCGCAGGACTTCACCCAGCCCGACGCCAAGGCCCAGGCCGTGATCGCTCAGTTCCCGAACATGCAGGCCACCGTGGTGGGCTCGCAGATGCAGGACGCGATCCCGACGCTGGCCGTGCTGGCCGCGTTCAACAACACCCCGGTGCGTTTCACTGAGCTGGCTAACCTGCGGGTCAAGGAATGTGATCGCGTGCAGGCGCTGCATGACGGCCTCAACGAGATCCGTCCGGGCCTGGCGACCATCGAAGGTGACGATTTGCTGGTCGCCGCTGATCCTCGGCTGGCCGGTACGTCCTGCACTGCGCTGATCGACACCCACGCCGACCACCGCATCGCCATGTGCTTTGCCCTGGCGGGCTTGAAAGTGTCGGGGATCCGCATTCAGGACCCGGATTGTGTCGCCAAGACCTATCCTGAGTACTGGAAGGCCTTGGGCAGTCTTGGGGTCAAGCTCAGCTACTGAGTCAACGGCGCCGGAGTGGGGAGGGAATGCACATGACAATTCGCCAACCCTGCCCACCCGGCGCCTGTGTCTGCGACCGCGAGCAACTGCTTGAAGCGCCCGGCGCCGACCTGCGCATCCTCAACCTCACGCGCCAGGAAGAAAAACGCCTGCTCGACCGCCTTGAAGACCTCAAGAGCCTGCAAGACCTGGAGCGCCTGCAACAACTGATGTACCAGCAATTGGGCATCCGCGTGCACATCGCGCCAGGGCACACCGAGGTCAAGAGCATGCGCGGGATCCAGATCGTGATCGACGAGCTGCCAGGCATGTGCCGCAAGACCCGGCAATCAATCCCGGCGGCGATTCGCCGAGGCCTGGAGAAACGCCCGGAAATCGCCTACCGCCTGTTGGACGCCCACGACCTGTTTCGCGAGGGGTGAATCAACCGGTGACGGTCTCGGTTTCGAACAACCCCTGCCCCACGGCCTTCGCCGTTTTCAGATGCGCCTCGGCCGCGCCGCCCTCCGACTCCAGCAACAACTCGGACGTCAGCACCTTCGCCCCGCAGTAATCAAAGATGCCGTAGTCGATCTGCGTGCGCATCGCCTTGGCATAGCCGTGGCGGTCAAACGCGCTGTCATCGGCTGCGCCGAGGGCCAGCAGGTGCACCTGTAAGTGGCGTAGTTTTTTCAACACCGGGGTATCCGGGCCGTAGTCGATTGCCCAGCCATTGACGAACACGCGGTCGATCCAGCCCTTGAGCAGCCCCGGCAGCGACCACCAATAGATGGGAAACGCGAGCACCAGGGCGTCGGCGCGGTCGAGGCGCGCCTGTTCGGCAAGCACATCGGCCGGCGGTGCGGCGCGGGTGCGATGGACAAGGTGGTCGGCGGCGGTGTAGCGCGGGTCGAAACCTTCGGCGGCGAGGTCGGCGATTTCGTAGGTGTGACCAGAAGCGATGAGGCCTGCGGCGACTTGCGTGGCGATGCTGTGGGTGAGGGATTGTGGGTCGTGATGAGCTACAACGATCAGTGCGTGCATGACATTGACTCCCTTTCGGTTTAGGCTGGGACTTAGTTACTGTTAGTAAGTTAATTCGAGTAAGTTACTTTTGGTATATAAGCATGTCAAGCACTGAGCCCCCTGCCCCACGTCGTCGTCTGTCCCGTGAAGATCGTCTGAATCAATTGTTGGAGGTGGCCTGGCAACTGGTGCGTGAAGAAGGCACCGACGCCCTGACCCTGGGCCGCCTGGCGGAACTGGCGGGCGTGACCAAGCCGGTGGTCTACGACCATTTCGTCACCCGGGCGGGGTTGCTGGCTGCGCTGTATGAAGACTTCGACGGACGCCAGAATCAGGTGTTTGCCCAAGCCATCGAAGCCAGCAGCGCGACCCTGGACGACCGCGCGTGGGTCATCGCCGCGTCGTATGTGGACTGCGTGTTATTGCAGGGTCGGGAAATTCCCGGCGTCACCGCCGCACTCAGCGGCTCACCGGAGCTGGAAACCCTCAAGCGCAAGTACGAGGCGATCTTTCTCGACAAATGCCGCGACGCCCTGGCGCCCTTCGCTCCCAGCGGCACAGTGTCCCAAGCCGGCCTGCGGGCCATGCTCGGCGCGGCGGAAGCCTTGTCCCATGCCGCCGCCAGCGGCGAAATCAGCCGTGAAGAAGCCCAGCACGAATTGCTGGCGACCATTCTGGCGATGGTCAACCGCACGGCTGTTTCCTGACCTGAGCCAGCGCCAACAAAGCCTCGCTGACGCCCGGCCCAGGCTATTTGACCAGGCGCTTTTCTTTAGAGGGGCGATAGCCGAAGTACGAGCTGTAGCATTTGCTGAAATGACTCGGCGACACAAAGCCACACGCCACCAGCACCTCTACCTGTGACAACTCGGTGTGCTGCAACAACCGCCGCGCTTCGGTCACGCGCAGTTCCATGTAGTAGCGCTGTGGCGTGGTGCCCAATTGCTCCTTGAACAGTCGCTCCAACTGTCGACGAGAGCGGCCGGCGTAGACCGCCAACTGGTCCAGTTCCAAGGGTTCTTCAAGGTTGGCGTCCATCAGCTTCACCACTTCACGCAACGGCGCGCTGACGCTGACGTTTTCGGTGGGCTTGATACGCCGGTAGCGGGACTCCTCGAAGGCCAGGATGTCTTCGATACCCTCGACCAACGCCTTGTCGTGCAGGCTCTTGATCCAGTCCAGGGCCATATGGAAGGCGCCTGAAGGACTGGAGGCGGTCAGACGGTCGCGGTCGATCACGTAGGGTTCGCTGGTGACGTGGGTGGCTTTGGACACTTCCGCCAGCGCCGGGCGATGTTCCGGGTGGATAGCGCAGCGGTAGCCCTGCAACAGTCCGGCGCGGCCGAGGAACCAAGCGCCGTTCCACAGACCCGCGAGGTGGACGCCGTGCTCGGCAGCGTTGCGCAGCAGTTGGATGAATTCCTCGCTGGCCTTGAGTTCGGTGCGAAATCCGCCGCAGATCACCAACAACTCCAACTCATGCAACGCAGCAGCGTCCAGGCACGCATCGGGGCGGATAACCAGGCCCAGGTCGCTGGTCACTTCGCCATCGCCCCAGCCAAACGTGCGTGAGGCGAACAGATCGGGGCGTAGCAGGTTGGCGGTGACGAGAGTGTCGAGGGTCTGGGTGAAGGCAGGCAGGGAGAAATGTTCGAGCAACAGGAAGCCGACGCGGGTGACCGACGCCGGCTGTGAGGTTTCATTGAGGTAGCGCAGGTTCTTGCCTTTCATGCCACCGCTAAATTGACGTCTTTCCATCGAGGGTTGGCCCACTCTTATTGTTGATGCAGTGGGCGCCATCTTAGGGGGAAATGCGGTGGCTGTCTCAGACGCTGATCTTGAAAAAAGCACAGGGCTCCGAAGCCCGTGGCAGAACAGTGCAGAGCGCATCTGATACGGTTTTTTCTTTGTTATCTGCGCCTGTATTGAAATGCCCTCAGGGCGGACAATAGCCCCAATCCTTTTCCCCTTCCCTTCGGAGGCCTTATGACCAAGATGGCGATTTTCCTGTTCGGTTTTTTAGTGCTGACCATCGGCATCGGCCTGCTGGCAACCATCTCACCGGTCTAGCACTTAGCTGGCAAACAACATCGGGTACAGCGACAACACCAGCAACCCGGCCATGGACCAGTTGAACAGTCGCAGCCAGCGCGGCTCACGCAGCACATTGCGCAGGCCGCTGCCACACCCGACCCAGACGCACACGCTGGGCAGGTTTACCACGGCAAACACCAGCGCAATCACCAGCACATTGACGACATAGCCCTCGGCCGGCGTGTAGGTGGTAATGGCGCCCAGCGCCATAATCCATGCCTTGGGGTTGACCCACTGAAACGCAGCGGCGCCGAGGAAGGTCATGGGCTTGCCGCGTTCGTCATTGCTGTCGGACATGCCGCCCGACGTTGCGATCTTCCACGCCAGGTACAACAGGTACGTTGCGCCCACATAGCGCAACACGGTGTAGGCCCAAGGAAACACCTTGAACACTTCGCCCAGCCCCAGGCCGACCGAAATCACCAGCAGCATGAAACCGATACTGATCCCCAGCGCATGAGGCATCGAGCGACGAAACCCGAAATTGACCCCCGAGGCCAGCAACATGGTGTTATTGGGCCCCGGTGTAATTGAGGACACGAAGGCGAACAGCACAAAGGCCGAGAGCAGGCTGGTGGGGATGAACATAAGGCAGCATCCAAGCAGGAGTGGTATGCCAGGACAGTAGTGGGTTATGGCCTCCCCTGCCCCATACAGCCAGGCGCGGAATGAGGCGTACACTTTTCACAAAGCTTTCACAGACGCCGGGCTAGGGTGGACTCAGCTCCTAATGAACATCCCTTTTAGCCCGCACTCCCCATCGCGGGCTTTTCTTTGTCCGGGATTTGTCCCAGGCAAAAAAAGAGGCAGGTCATTGTTCATGACCTGCCTCTGGTTGACTGATGGTTAACGCTGACCGCCGCCAGGGCCGCCAGGGCCACCAGGGCCGCCGCCTTGACCATGACCCCCACCGCCATGCCCACCGCCGCCACCACCGCCCGGCGGCATAAACATCCAGCAGCCAGACAAGGTCGACAACAGCGCGACAACCACAGCTGCCTTGGTTAGGTAATTCAACTTCATGACAACACTCTCTGCTTTACAAGGTTGGGTGTACGGAAAATAAGACCGCTGCAAATGAAGTCCGTCACGGCTTTCGTGTAACGTCTTGGTAGGGTTTGTGTTGTAGTGGATACGTGTATGGGCAGTGGGTTTGAGCTAACCGGGGCGATTCCGATGATCAACATTCGTGCAGCAACAAAAGCAGATCTCGACAGCCTGGGAGCCTTGGGCCGCGAGACCTATCAAGAGCATTTCTCGACCTTGTGGTCCCCTGTTGGCATGAGCGACTTCCTCAAGCGGGATTTCGCACGCGATTCGCTCAGCCGATCACTTGACCTGCCCGACCGTCACTCATGGCTGATCGTCTCAGATGAACAGGGCACGTCCATTGGGTTTTCCAAGGTCAACTGGTCGACACCAGCACCTATCACCGGTGAGTTGGGCGCAGAATTGCAAAAAATCTATTTCCTGAAATCCGCTGCCGGACGTGGCTACGGCAAGCAACTTTTGCAGCTCATTTGCGATCAGGCAGCAAAGCGTGGAGAACTCTTACTGTGGCTGGATGTGCTCAAGAGCAATTCAAATGCCCGACGGTTCTACGAAACATTTGGGTTCCTGCAAATCGGTGAAATCCCATTCAACACGGATCTGGCAAAGGTCGGGATGGTTGTGATGGGCCTCAAGCTGAATCAGCATCAAACGGAGAGGTAGATGGAAGAGTTGATCCAGGGCCTCGACGGGCCCAGAACCGCCCAGCAGGAATTGTTCTATGACCTTGAAGATGCAGCGGCTGTTATTGGGTGGTCAGTGGTGGAGTTGACCGCTCTCGCGGCGGGTGGCAATACGCCAAGTGCAGCAGTCGCTCTGATGAAGATTTGTGCGCTGCTGGCAAACCAACAAGAAAAACTAGCGCTGTATGCGCGTGAAGTTAAGGGGCTGCGCATCAACAGGTCCGAGCCGAGCGGCAACTGAGTTTGCGCGTCGGATCAAACGGCTGCCACTTTTCACCCGCCCATAAAAAACCCCGTAGACGTTAATCTACGGGGTTTTAAGAGTGGAGGCCGAGGTCGGAATCGAACCGGCGTAGGTGGATTTGCAATCCACTGCATAACCATTTTGCTACTCGGCCTCAAACGATCAATGCCCTGGTTGCTGACATTCACCGCATAAAAACTTGAGTGGACTATAAAGCCATGCCTCTACTCTAACTCATTGAATACATTGAAGTTTTTAATGCTTCGTTGCGTTCGATGGGCGCCATTATGTACTCATTTGCCAATGCCTGCAACCCCTTGATTTCAAAAATATTTCGCATTGGCATCAAGGAGTTGCGTGCCTGCCCTACTCCTTGATGCGCTGCGTCTGGTACTGCGGGTCGGCCTTGATCTGGGCGTCGGTGAACGGCAGTGGGCGCAGTTTTTTCTCGGAGAAGGCTTGGGTCTGGTCCTTGGCGTATTTCGATGCGGGGTTGCTGGAAAGGGAGAACGTCAGTACGCCTTGGGCCTGTGGTCCCTGGTCGTCGAAGGTGACGATTTGCAGGTAGCTGCTGCCGCTGACGACTTCACGCTTGCCATCGGCACGGGGCACGGTTTGCATGGCGTTGTAGATCCCCAGTTCCTGGGGGCCGCCGTGGATCGGGGTCTGGCCGCTGACTTGGACGTCACCCCATTTGCTACCCGGTTTGAGGCCCAGCTTGGCGACGTCGGCGGTGGAGGCCAGCATGGCTTCGCGCAACGCCTTGGCGACGGGCGCTCGGTCGATGGCCAGGCCACGCGGTGTGGTCAGGGGTTGGGCCGGGTCGAACGCCACGCGCCAGGCGTCAGGGATTTGCTCCAGTTGGTCCACCAGGTTGATGAAGTGCACCAGGCCCAGGCCGCTGTCGAGGTTGGCGTGCCGGTCCCAATCGCTGAGGCTGGTGCACAGTGGTTTGAGCGCAGCCGCGTCGGTGCCCAGATGCTTGGCGCAGAACGCCAGCAAATCCGGCATGACTTGGCCGGCCAGGTATACCTCGTTGTCCATCACCATGTTTTGCAGGTCGGCAACGCTGATCGGCTGTTTTTCCAGGGAGTGCAGGCGTTGCAGGGCAAATCGGGCGCGCGGGCCCAGGCCGATATTGTCCTGGCTGATCACGGGTGAAAAGCCCGTCAGCGGCGCCTTGGGGTTGACCATCCAGGCTGAATCGTTGGAGTGCTGCACGTAGTCGGTGCGCTCCAGTTGCGGCAGTTGGTCGGCCGGGAAGATACCGGCCTGGGCTGCGTGCGGGTCGACGTCCCAGGCGCAGGCGCTGTGGGCGCCGTCGAGCATGATCAGTTGCAGGCCGGCACGCGGGTCGCTGCATTGCGCGAGCTTGGCCGCGCTGACGTTGGGCACCACCGACAGGTTCATGTACAGGCTCTGGCCCTGATCGTCGGCAGCCAGGGTGTTGACCCACGGAATGCCCTGCAGGGTGTGCACTGACGTTTGCAGCGCTTTAAGGCTGCCGGCGCGGTTCATCGCGTACCACTGTTGCAGGACGCGGTCGTTGCCGAGGTTGGCGTCGCGCAGGCTGAAAGCGTAGTGGCTGTCCCAGTCCAGTTTGCCGGGCCATTGCACGACGGGGCCGAACTGCGAGCTGTACACCGGATGAACCACGGGTTTGAGGCTACCGTCGGCCTGCTTGACCTGCACCGTCACCGAGGTTTTTTCCAGGGGGATGGATTTGCCATCGAGCATATAGCGCGTCGAATCCTTCGGATCCAGCGTGAGGCGGTACACGGTGAAGTGCTTGGAGGTGTCGACCGTATGGGTCCACGCCACATGCTGGTTAAAGCCAATATTGACCACCGGCAGGCCCGGCAACGCGGCGCCCATCACATCCAGTTGGCCTGGGATGGTCAGGTGCATCTCATAGAAGCGCATGCCACCGGCCCATGGAAAATGCGGGTTGGCCAGCAACATGCCGCGCCCATTGAACGAACGATCACGGCCCACCGCCACGGCGTTACTGCCGCGATCCAGGGTGAAGCGCTGCTGGTTGGCGGCCGCCAGTTCAAACGCCTTGGCGGTAGGCTGCACGCTGGCCGTGGTTTGAGGCGGCGCTGCGCCCACCAGCGCTTCGGCGAATTGGCCGACACCGCCCTCCACCAGCAGCCTGCGGGTCAACTTCACCAGATCTTCAGCCACCAGCGGCCTTACCCACGCAGCCTGACACTGGGCAGGGGCGCCCTGCTCTTTCAGATAGCGGTTATAGCCGGCGACGTACCCTTGAATACGGTCTTTTATTTCAGGGGTCTGGGCTTTCCAGAAGGCCGCCACCGTCTCTGGCGTATTCAGCCAGGTAAAGAACACATCGCTGGCCAGATTGTTGCGCTCTTCCAGGGTCGACTGATCGGGGCCGAAAAACTTTGCCCGCTCGCCATTCACCGTGACCACCTCATTGGCCAGCAGGCACAGATTGTCCTGGGCATAGGCGTAACCGATGCCGAAGCCCAGGCCACGCTCATCGCTGGCGAGGATATGCGGCACCCCATAACTGGTACGGCGAATATCTGCCGACGCCTGCGTCACCTGCTCGCGCGCCGATGCGACCAGGCTCAACCCCAGCAGCAACCCTGCGATACCTACCCTGGACAACCCGTTGGAAATAATCACGCAGACTCCACAGTCAAATTGAACACCCTCACCGGGGGCAGTTACCCCACCGTAAGAACGCATAAAACCGGGAGAAATTTAGCCGTGTGGCAGCTTTATCTGAAGGACGTGGGTTGTGACAAAACCGACACTGACGAAATTTCTACATCCAACACTTCATGATTTTGCTCGCTCGTTCGTCTTATTAGATAAGAGCGCCATCATTTTCCTGATCAGGCTCTGATAAGGAGTTTTTGCATGTACAACCCGCAAGTGCCCACGGACGGACATTCATCGGTTGCCGACGTCAATTTTGGCGGCGGCACGCAAGCGTTCGGCAAAACGCCCGAACAGCAAGGCAACCAGCGTATTCGCCATTTGCTCAAGTGTTTCGGTTTGCGCACCAGCCTGATTCGGCTGAAGGTGATCGACGCCCTGCTCACCGCTGCCGACAACCAGCGCACCCTTGGGGTACGCGGCGTGCACAGCCATTTGCTGGAACTGGGCATCCCGTTGTCGTTTCTCAGCGTGCGCGAAGTGCTCAAGCGCCTGTGCAGCGAAGGCGTGATCACCCTCAATGCCGATAAGAGCTACAGCCTCCATGAAGAGGCTGCCAAGGTGCTCGAAGGGCGGGCCTGAAGTCAGCGCTTCACGCCCCGGCCTTCATGTTCAGAGCTTGACCTTGCGGCGCATGATGCCGTTGATCACCACCACGATCACCGCGACGGCAATGGCGATGGTCTGGAACGTTTTCTCACTGATGACCCCGGTGTTCTGCAAGTAGGACAGACCAAACATCGTCCCCAGTACAGCCAGGGCAATCAGAAGCGAATATTTCAAACGTTGCTTTTGCGTCATGACGGGTTCCTGAACCTGAAAAATTTAATCCCTGCATGGCCCCGCGTCGGGAATCCACTGAGGTCGGCATGGCCTTATGTTACAGGTGATGAAAAGCTTTGGCTTGTCCGGTATTGAGGTTCAGCTCGCCCCTGCCCTGACAAAAGGAAAAGTAACACCTCATCGTTTCGTTCACTTACATACGCAAGGACCACCCCGGGAACTGCAACGCCTGAAACGCGCACAGACTAATGCGCTCAGGCCACCAGCGATTTGGCTTTCGTAGCGCCGACATTTGCGCGCCATAAAGGTCAATCACGATGAATTTTCTCAGCACTTCACCTCGTATTTTCCCGCAGCCCTTCCCCTTTCTCCTTGAGCTTGCCCCGACACAAAGCTCCTCGTTGCACCTCACAGCGCAAACTGAACAGGTACAACCGGACGGGCGCCAAGCCCTGAAAGACCGGTTGGGCGACAGGCGTGACGTGCACGCCTTGGCCCAGGCGCTGCACACCGCGGTGGAAAAACTCGGGGAAGACGCGACGCCCGAGGCACTGGCCGCTTATTTGCGCAGCACACACCTGCCGCTTGATCCGGATACAGCCGGCGCAAGTGCACACACTGCCAATCTTGAGTCACTCATCCGCGCCACGTGCGCCTACATGCCGAAAACCTGGGAAGAACTCAAAAACACCGCCCTGGCACTGTCCGATCACACCCTGCAACATCCATTGGGCAACTTCGGGGGCGCCCTGTCCTGGGCGCTGCCGTTGAGCGTGGAGCATCAACGCACGGTGTACGACGTCGTTGCATGTAACAGTGCAAACCTGCCCGGCCTGCCGCTGATCAGCTCCCGCGCCGGCGCGCTGGATTACCTGACCGATGCCGTCACACTCTCCCCGACCGCGCTGCAAGACCCCGCCGCCGCACTGGAACAGCTTCTCGACACCCCCCGTGCTGCGGCGCTGGGCGCAGCTATTCAAGCCAGCGTTGGCGGCATCGCCACAGACAGCAGCGTCAATGATTATGTGTTGGCCGCCATCCATCTGGGCCTTGACTCCGAAGCGCTTGAGCAACCCGAGCGGAATAAAGTGGCAGGCTTTGACCTGGCAGCCGAGCGTCACTGGGGCCATTCACCCGCCGCCGTCGTCGACGCCTTGGCGAACCACCTGAGCAGCAGCGGTCGAACAGCGTCAGCCACCGCCCCCTTGGCAGCCCGATTGCTGTTGACGCGCGTTGCTCCGCAGTTCCTGGTCAAAGACATCCCTGCGACAGTGGTCTACGGCAGTCAGGCGTGGGCCCATTTGTGTCTTGCAGTCGCCGGTATCGAAGCCGACACGCCGGGTAAGTCGGTCCACATGAGCTTCAGCGAAGTCATGCTCGCAGCCGGCCAGACAAGCGAGACGAGCGAGGCAACTAAAAAAGCCGTGCTGATTGACTGGAGTGTGGCCAACCAAGTGCTCCCACGCGCAGATGAGGCGCTCTATTCCACAGAAGATATTGAGGAAGCTCGCAGTGTCTTCAATACACAACATGAAGCCTTGAAAGAGGCATCCGGTTTGCTCGACGCGCCCCTGCCGAACCGCAAAGAAATGGCGCTCGCATTACTCAAAAAAACCTTTGGGGATAAACCGTGGTTTGAAGAAAAAAACCTCTGCTTCATGCCAAATTTCTTGCTCGTAGGACGAACCGCTACCTACTACTCGTTGGTGGATATCGTCATGCAGGGGCTCAAAATCAATGCTCACGACTGGAGGTTCGTTCCAACGCGTGACGATATCAACCTGCAAGCTGTCGTCCGCTTCACTAACGGCGCGTCATTCAACGTACCCAGTGAGTTCGATAGAAAGTTCACCGCGGTGACGAGCCAGTACAAAAAAATCAAGCATTACGCCTTGATGAATGCCATCACCCTTCTGCCTTTGGCAGACCGAGATATTCTTAACAAGGCAAAACTGGGTTTCTACAAAGAGAACTCCTACCGAATCTCCGCGCTTCCGTTCGTCAAAGACACCTTGTTCCACACCAGCCCCAAAATATTGATGCAAGCAGATTACAACGGCGAAAAGCATGTTTACGAATTCGACACCACAACGTCGACGATCAAGAAAGTTGCCAGAAGCCGAATAGGGCCTGACCAGCCCGGGCCGAGTGAGGTCACCAAGATCGAAGCGTTCCCCGTCGGTGCAGCATTAAGTGAACTGGAAACAGCACAAACACGCGGCGATGCCGAGGCCAACACCTTTACCAATTCGCGCATCAGACAAATCGCCCAGGCAGTGGTCAACGCCGAGGGCATAGACGGTGACGCCGTTAAGCGTCAAGCCGCGGGCAGAACATCTGCCGAACGAAACCGCGACACGCTGGACGCTGTCGGGGAGTTGTTGCTGGACCTTGTCCCCTTGAGATCCGCCATCGTCAATTTTCGTGCAGGTCACTACAAGGACGCCGCTGGGGACCTCGCGTTCGACATCTTTGGCTTTATTACCGCAGGCATTGCTACGGTGGCAAAAGTGGCAAAAGGTGCAAGCACGGTTGCCTCAACCCTCGCCAAAGTGGCGCGAGGCACCAGAATAATCGGGGTGAATGCCTTAAGCGCCTTTAACCCTTTGAGCGGTGTGGGCGACGTCGCTGTGGGTGCAGGCAAACTGGCCTTGGTTAGCGTGAGCACTGCCGGCGAGGGTATTCACCGACTCAAAGGCATGCTCAGAGGCAGCGACTTGATAGAGGCCAGTCGCGGGTTTGACGACGCGGCAATCGGCGTCTTCACGCAGGGGGGAAGACGCCTGGAAGGCAGTGCAGTGTTGCACGATGGCAAATGGTACGCAGCGGATACCCACTCACGGCAGCCATATGGGCCGCCGCTTGACACGTTCAACCCCAGCGACACCCTCGCACCGACCCATACCACCCCCCCTAAAAGCACCGACGGCGTTCGGCACAACCCGTTGGATCGAAGCGCTCGCCGCCGCCCCCTCAAACAAGTGCCGCTCCCCGTAGGCAGCTATGTGGAAAGCATGAAAGGGAGGCTGGAGCCGGGGCACTTTCTGCGCGGCAACGGGAAGGATGAAACCTTCAAAAAATTTCTCGGGGAAATGGACCAGACGTATAACGCGTTAAAGCACGGAGGCCTACCACCACGTCCGAGCATTCCAGCGATTCCCAAGCCCGTGCCCGCCAAGGACTTGATCACAGAAGCGCTGAAGGTCTCCGATGGCATCGTGTTTGGAGAATCTCATCGCGAGATGGCCAGCTTCAAAACGCTGTTCGACAACGTTGATACGTTCAAACAACAAGGGGTTAAAAAAGTCTATTTCGAGGGTGTCATCGATCTACCCGGCAAGGGAGTCGTGGACGATGGTATTGGCAATCTCGGGGCGGCCAGCACGCCGCGTACAGGCCCGACGTTCAAGCAGCTCAAAACCAAACTGGAGTTGAACGGCATCGAGGTACTGCCCCTGGATCACTACTATCTGACACGGCACAAAGACGCAAGACTTGGCCTCCCCCAAGCCGGGTCGGGATCGGCGCGCAGGCTTGAGGAATTCAATTACTATGCCTCTGAAGTGATCAACGCCAACTCAGGCACGGAAAAGTGGGTCGCCTTGGTCGGCCACTCCCATATGAAGACCTCCGAAGGTGTACCTGGGCTGGCCGAGATGACGGGAAGTATTGGCATCGGTGTGTTCCAGAACAGGCCTCACCAGGTGTCCGTAGGACTCAGGGATACCGTTAACGTCCCCAACCCTCAAAAACCCCTCAGTGGAACCGACCGCCCTGGCGACCTGCATATCTACGCCTAGCCTCCACATGGGTGATTACCGCAGGCCTGGCGCTGCAAGCCGGTGCCGGGCTGCGCACAGAGCTCAACCAACCAATCTACAAACACCCTTACCCGCTGTGACAGCTGACGGTGCGGCGGATACAGGGCAGTCAGCGCCATTTTCGGCACCGGGATACCGGGCAACACATGCACCAGTATGCCTTCGGCCAATTGGCGCATGGCGTGATAATGCGGCGCCTGGATCAAACCGAACCCAGCCTCGCACGCCGCGAAGTAAGCGTCGGAACTGTTGACGGCGACGCGCTTGGCCAGGTTGACCAGACGCAGTTCGGCGCCAAGCTCAAACTCCAGGCCGAAGCGCTTGCCACTGGCGCTGGAGACGTACTCGACCATCTGATGCCGCCCCAGGTCTTCCAGGGTTTCGGGCACCCCCATGCGTTCAAGGTACGCAGGGCTGGCCAGGGTGATTTGATCCATCATTGCCAACGGCCGCGCCACCAGGGATTCGTCCAGTGCCAGCCCGCCACGCAGCACGCAGTCCACACCTTCGCGAATCAGGTCCACCGGACGATCGTTCAGGCCGATTTCCAAGTCGATCTGCGGATACCGGGCGGTAAATGTCGGCAAGGCCGGGATCACCAGGTAGCGGCCGATACCCGCCGGCATATCGATGCTCAAGGTGCCGCTCGGGTTTTGGCGTTGGGTGGAGAACACCGCTTCGGTTTCCTCCAGGTCCGTAAGCAACTGCACACACCGCTGGTAATACGCGGCGCCGTCCAGGGTCGGGCTGACCTGGCGCGTGGTGCGCTGCAACAATTGCACGCCCAGGTGCGCCTCCAGTTGCTTGATCAGCACGGTCACCGAGGCGCGAGGCAGTTGCAGGCTGTCGGCGGCCTTGGCGAAGCCGCCCAGCTCAACGATCCGGGTGAATACGCGCATGGCGTTGAAACGGTCCAAAGGGCACGTCCTGTGTGGATTATTTAGATATTACGAACAGTGATAGTGGTTTTAGCCTGTTTATCCCGATTTTGTCGAGAGTAACAATGGACGCCTTCATCAACAGGAGCTCAACCCATGCACACTCGTCAACTCGGTAAAAACGGCCCTCGCGTCTCCGCCATCGGCCTCGGCTGCATGGGCATGACTGACTTTTACGCACCCGACAGCGACACCACCGAAGCCACCGCCACCCTGCACCGCGCCCTGGAACTGGGGGTCAACTTCCTCGACACCGCCGACATGTACGGCCCGCACACCAACGAGCAACTGATCGGCAAGGCCATCGCCGGCAAGCGCGACCAGGTGTTCCTGGCCAGCAAATTCGGGATCGTCCGCGATCCGGCGAACCCAGCCCTGCGCGGCGTCAACGGCCGTCCGCAATACATCCGCGATTCGATCAACGGCACCCTGCAACGCCTTGGCGTAGACACTCTGGACCTGTACTACCAGCACCGCATCGACCCGCAGGTTGCCATCGAAGAAACCGTTGGCGCCATGGCTGATCTGGTCAAGGAAGGCAAGGTCCGTTATCTGGGCCTGAGCGAAGCCTCGGCCGCCACCTTGGAGCGGGCGCACAAGGTTCACCCCATCAGCGCACTGCAAAGTGAATACTCGCTGTGGAGCCGTGACCAGGAACACAACGGCTGCCTCGCCGCCTGCCAACGCCTGGGCATTGCGTTTGTGCCCTACAGCCCGCTGGGGCGTGGCTTTCTCACCGGCGCGCTGAAACGTCCTGAAGACTTCGCTGCCGATGACTATCGCCGCACCAATCCGCGCTTTCAGGGCGAGAACTTTGCGAAAAATCTGGAACTGGTAAAGCAGGTCCAGACCCTTGCGGCTGAAAAAGGCGTGACCGCCGGCCAACTGGCGCTGGCCTGGGTATTGGCGCAAGGCGAATACATCGTGCCGATCCCCGGCACCAAGCAGCGCAAATACCTGGAAGAGAATGTGGCGGCGGTCTCAATCGCCCTCACCGCGCAGGAGTTGGCGGCGCTGGAGACGATCTTTCCGGCCGATGCAACTGCCGGCCTGCGCTACCCCGCAGAGGTCATGGCGATGCTGGATATCTGACGAGGGGGGCGCCGTCTGGCGGCGCCTCTATTTTCTTGCACGGACGTACCTAAAGCTGCGCATTGTCAGGCCGATAGCCCTACGAAGCTCCAAAAAAGCCGCGTCGATAATAAACGCTTCGTAAGGACGGCCCCATGCCCCCACTGCGCTCTATCCAAGCCCGCTATACCCTGTTTCTGGTGCTGTTCGTCCTGGTGTTGTTCGTGTTGACCGTCGTGGGTATCGGCCAGTTGGTCGCGCCCAAGCTGCGACAGACCGAAGAACAGGTGGTGCTCAATCGCATCAGCGAGGTGGCCGAACAGATTCAGGGCGAACTGAACAAGGTTCAGGCCCAGCAACGCACCATCACCCAAACCATCCCGTTGCTCGACAGCGATGCCATCGACAAGGTGCTGCCGGGGCTGGTCGACCAATATGGCGAGCTGAAAGTATTCGGCGGCGGCATCTGGCCGCTGCCCAACCAGCGCACGCCGGGGCGCAACAAACACAGCACGTTCTGGCACCGCGATGCGTCGGGCAAGCTGGCAGTGAACACCTTCTGGAACAGCGACCCCGCGCCCAACTATTACGATCAGAGCTGGTACAAGGGCGGCCTCGCGTCGCCACGCGGGCAATGCGCCTGGGCCGCGGCCTACAAGGACGACGCCAGCCAGGAGCCGCGCACCAACTGCGCCATGGCGATCCAGCGTGACGGCGCCGCGTATGGCGTGGCCACTATCGACGTGACCCTGGGTTTCTTCAATGACCTGGTCGCCAGCAAGGAAAAAGACATCGGCGGGCAAATGCTGATCGTCGAAGGCGACGGCAAGATCATCAGCAACAGCTCGCGCCTGAGCAGCCCGGTGGTGTTGAAGAACATCAGCGAACTGACCGCGACCTCGGCATTTGCCACCCAGGTCAGCAAAGCCCTGGCTCATCGCGACCAGGCGCTGCAACGCAGCGAGTTCGACAACGGCGGCGTCGCCAGCACGTTCTATATGCGCCCCATCGAAGGCACGCCGTGGTTCCTCGCCACCGCCCTGCCCACTTCGCTGATTACCGCCCAGCGCGATGACGTGCTCGGCAGCCTGGCGCTGGTGCAGATCCCGATGGTGCTGTTGCTGGTGTTGCTGGCCGCGTATGCGATCCGCCAGTTGGTGCAGCGCATGAAGACCCTGAAAGCCAACATCGACGCGCTGTCCGCCGGCGATGCCGACCTCACGCGGCGCATCACCATCCGCGCCGAAGACGAGTTGGGTGCCATCGGTCATTCGGTGAACCGCTTTATCGTCTACCTGCAAAACATGATCGGCGAGGTCACCCAGGCCACCGGCGCGATGTCGTCGGGCCTTGAGCAACTGCAACAGACCTCGGCCCACACCAACCAGATCCTGGTGCGCCACGCCTCGGAAACCGACCAGACCGTCACCGCCATCACCGAGATGAGTTCCACCGCCGACAACGTGGCGCAAAACGCCGCCGAAACCGCCTCGTTCACCCAGCGCGCCAATGAACATGCCGACCGCTCCCGCGTAGTGGTTGGGGAAGCGTCCACCAGCGTCAGCGCCTTGATCGGCGAAGTCGCCAGCGCCACCCACACCGTGGAAAACATGCGCCAGGACGCCGCACGCATCACCGAAACCCTCGGCGTGATCGGCGCCATTGCCGGCCAGACCAACCTGCTGGCTCTCAACGCCGCGATTGAAGCGGCCCGGGCCGGCGAGCAAGGCCGTGGCTTTGCCGTGGTAGCCGACGAAGTCCGCGCCCTGGCCGCGCGCACCCAGGCCAGCACCTCGCAGATCAACGAGATGCTGGCACGCCTGACGGCCGGGGTGAGTTCGTCGGTCGCGGCCATGGAAAACACCCAGGCCAGTTGCCAATCGGCGGCGGATGCCACGGCGCGGGTAAACACCGGGCTGGATGAAATGGCCGGTTCCGTCAGCCATATCAACAACCTCAGCACCCAGATCGCCACGGCCGCCGAGCAGCAAAGCGCGGTGACCGAAGAGATCAACCGCAGCATGGTGCAGATCCGCCACATGGTCGAAGAGCTGGTACAAAGTGGCCATGCCACTGAAACCAATACCCAGAGCCTGCTGGACGCCAATGGCCGGGTGATAGCCTTGATGAGCCGCTTTAAAGTGCGCTGATCAATTCTCTGAATGCTCCCGTGCAAAGCGCGGGAGTCGGACTATTCTGACAGCTCCAAGTGTTAGCCCCGCCACACAGGAGGTGTGCCATGCGCGTTGTCGAGCAGTCGGTCCGCTTGGAGCGGATCAGTCAGGAACGCTTTATCCAGGCCCCCATCGATGCCGTCTACGACTATGTGACCCAACCGGATCGCTGGCACGAATGGCACCCCACCTCCCTCAGTGCCGATACCGGTACCACCGGCTCACTCCCCGCCGGTGCACGCTTTAACGAAATGATCGACCTGCTCGGTGTACGCGTACCCATGAGCTACCGCGTGCAGATCGCCCAGCGTCCAAGCGAGTTCAAGGCCGTGTTCACTTCGCTGGCCGTCGATGGCTCCCTCCACTACTTCCTCCAGCCGTTTCGCGACGGCACGCTGTTCAAGCGCATCCTGACCTATGAGACCGAATTGCAGTTGGCCAGCCTGCATGAGCGCATGATCGAGCTTTCGGCCAAGGCGCTGGACCGGCTCAAGCAGCGGCTGGAAAACCCCGACTCTGTATAACTTTGAAACATTACCACGGCGTCCCCGCGAAAAAAGCGCGGAGAATGCCCGGCTTACTGCCTGGTATCGGACGGAAACCTGATGAAAACCTCATTGCGATTGGCCCTGCTTTCAGCCCTGTTCACCACGACCCTGGCCCAGGCCGCTGACTTGATCCCCATCGATGTACACCGTGACGCCAACTGCGGTTGCTGCAAAAAGTGGATCAGCCATCTGCAAAGCAACGGCTTCAAGGTCAACGACCATGTCGAAGCCGACATGAGCGCGGTCAAGCAACGGCTGGGCGTAGCGCCGCGCCTGGGCTCCTGCCACACCGCCGTGATCGACGGCAAATTTGTCGAGGGCCATGTGCCCGCCGAGCAAGTGCTGGCCTTGCGCAAGCGCGACGACCTGCTGGGCATCGCCGCACCGGGCATGCCGATGGGTTCGCCCGGCATGGAAATGGACGGGCGCGGCGAGGCCTATCAAGTCATCGGCCTGACCCGGGACGGCAAGGATGTGGTGGTGGCTGACTACCCGGCGCACTGATCGGTGCTGATGGGTTACCTCGGCCTGTTCGTCGCCGCCTTTGGTGCGGCGACCCTGCTGCCCTTGCAATCGGAAGCGGTGCTGGTGGGCCTGTTGCTCAGCGGGCATTACAGCCTGGGGTGGCTGCTGGGCATTGCCACCCTGGGCAATGTGCTCGGCTCGCTGGTCAACTGGTGGTTGGGACGCTGGGTCGAACACTTCAAAGGGCGACGCTGGTTTCCGGTCAGCGATCAGCAGCTGGAAAAAGCCCGCCGCCATTACCAGCGCTGGGGGCACTGGACGCTGCTGCTCAGTTGGCTGCCGATCATCGGCGACCCGCTGACGTTGGTGGCCGGGGTGATGCGTGAGCCGCTGTGGCGGTTTGTGCTGCTGGTGACGCTCGCCAAAGGCCTGCGCTATGCAGTGTTGGCCGCCGTGACCTTGCACTGGGTGTTAATCCCCACTTAATCCCTCGCCAAGAGCATCCAGGCAACCTTTGTGGAGCCCCGCCCATGCCTCTATTCCGTGCTTTTTGCGTCGCCGGCCTGCTGACGGCCAGCACCACCGCTGCGCTCGCGGCCACCTACGGCCCCGAGCTGCAAGGCTTCCAGTACCCCTATCCGCTGGAACATTTCCACTTCCAATCCCAAGGCGAATCCCTGCAAATGGGCTATATGGACGTGCCGGCAAAAGGCACTGCCAATGGTCGCGCCGTGGTGTTGATGCATGGCAAAAACTTTTGCGGTGCCACCTGGGAAGGCTCGATCAAGGCCTTGAGCGACGCCGGCTACCGCGTGATCGCCCCGGACCAGATCGGTTTTTGCAGCTCCAGCAAACCCGAGCACTACCAGTACAGCTTGCAGCAGTTGGCCCTCAACACCCATCAACTGCTGGAAAAACTCGGTATTCAAAAGGCCACCCTCCTCGGCCACTCCACCGGCGGCATGCTCGCCACGCGGTACGCGCTGATGTACCCCGAGCAGACCGAGCAACTGGCGCTGGTCAACCCCATCGGCCTGGAAGACTGGAAAGCCCTGGGCGTGCCCGCGCTGAGCGTCGACCAGTGGTATGCCCGTGAACTGAAAGTCAGCGCCGAGGGGATTCGCAAGTATCAGCTCAACACTTACTACGTCGGCCGCTGGAAGCCGGAGTACGAGCGCTGGGTGGACATGTACGCCGGTCTGAGCAACGGCCCTGGGCATACGCGGGTCGCATGGAACTCGGCGTTGATTTACGACATGATCTTCACCCAGCCGGTGTACTACGAGTTCAAGAACCTGCAGATGCCCACCCTGTTGCTGATCGGCACGGCCGACAACACCGCCATCGGCAAGGATGTCGCGCCGCCAGCGGTCAAGGCCACGCTGGGCAACTACGCGGTGCTGGGCAAAAACGTGGCCAAGCTGATTCCCCACGCAACCCTGGTGGAGTTTCCCGGCCTGGGCCACGCGCCGCAGATGGAAGAACCGGCGAAGTTTCACCAGGCGCTGTTGCAGGGCTTGAACGCCCTTTAATCCAACCTTTTTCGAGGCACCCGTGAATGTCGCTACAGATCGCAGTGATTGATGATTGGCAGCACGTGGCCAGTGGCGTGGTGGATTGGTCGGTACTGGAGTCGGTGGGCCAAGTGCATTTCCTGCACGATTACCCGGCGGATACCGCCGTGATGATCGAGCGCCTGCAAGCCTTCGAAGTGATTTGTGTGATGCGTGAACGCACCACCTTCGACCAGGCGCTGTTACAGGGCTTGCCCAGGCTTAAGTTGCTGGTCACCGGCGGCATGCGCAACGCCGCGATCGACATTCCTGCGGCCAAGGCCCTGGGCATTCAGGTCTGCGGCACCGACAGCTATAAACAGGCCGCGCCGGAATTGACCTGGGCGTTGATCATGGCCTCCACCCGTAACCTGCTGGCCGAGGCCAACTCCTTGCGCGCTGGCGACTGGCAGGTCGGGCTGGGCGGTGACCTGTACGGCAAGACGCTGGGCATTCTCGGGCTGGGCAGCATCGGCCAGAAGGTCGCGCAATTCGCCCAGGTGTTCGGCATGCGCGTGATTGCCTGGAGCGAAAACCTCACGCCGGAACGTGCGGCCGCAGCTGGCGCCACCTGGGTCAGCAAGCAGGCGCTGTTCGAGCAGGCCGACATCCTTACCATCCATCTGGTACTCAGCGACCGCAGCCGTGGGCTGGTGGATGCCCAAGCGCTGGGCTGGATGAAACCCACGGCGCGACTGGTGAACACCGCGCGCGGGCCGATTGTGGATGAGCGGGCGCTGGTCGAGGCGTTAAGCAGTGGCCGCCTGGCCGGGGCGGCACTGGATGTGTACGCCGAGGAGCCATTGCCGCTGGATCATCCGTTTCGCCACTTGCCGAATGTGCTGGCCACGCCCCATGTGGGCTATGTGAGCGCGCAGAATTACCGGCAGTTCTACGAGCAGATGATTGAGGATATCCAGGCGTGGGCCAAAGCGGCGCCCATGCGCGTACTCGGCTGACGCACCAATACGGGGCACCTCACTGCACCATGCATAGGGACGGTCGCCCCAATGGGGCCGCTTCACAGCCCAGCGCAGGGCAAGCCTGCTCACCACACAGCTGCACCCAATCGGTTAATAACAGTTGAATGTCTGGTTACAAGTATTTTGTCCTACAAAATCTGCCTAGAAACCCTACAGGCTCTGGGATCTGTCCTAGACTCATGACCGATGGGTCCGTTCCAAAACAAAAACCCCGCAAAAAATCGAAACTTTCAGACTCTGCCATTGGTCCAGTTTTAAGGTAAGGCGAGCGCGTTGGCTTCACGGCAAATGCCCGTCCATCCAATCTTTTTTCACAACCCGTGCAACTGGCATACGCCTTGCCAGTTTGTACAGTGCTTGTGCGCCTGGCCGCAGGATGCGGTCAATCGGAGCTAATGGCAGCGGGCCATTAGCCGACCAACAAAATGGGAGTGCATTATGATCAGTGCCGCAGTAGATACTCAGGGAGAGCGTTTCAGTCAGCCCGCAGGGGGGCCTACATCATTGGCCGACCTGCCCAACACTGTGCGGCCAGTCGTGAGTCAAAACCCGAATCGAAAGAAAGTCCTGTTTGTCACCTCCGAGTTTGCCGACCTGGTGAAAACCGGCGGTCTGGGCGACGTGTCCGCTGCCCTGCCCCGCGCCATGGCCCACCTGCATGATGTGCGCGTGTTGATCCCCGGTTACCCGCAGGTGATGGAAAGCGACAACCCGATCCATATCATCGGTGAACTGGGCGGTCACGCCGCGCTGCCGCCGTGCAAGATCGGGCGCATGGATCTCAAGGACGGCCTGGTCATCTACGTATTGATCTGCCCCGAACTCTACGAGCGTGAAGGCACGCCCTACGGCGCCAACAACGGCCGCGACTGGCCGGACAACCATATCCGCTTCGCCCGCCTGGGCCTCGCCGCCGCCGACATCGCCGCCAACCTCGCACAGATCCACTGGTGCCCGGACCTGGTGCACGCCCACGACTGGCCCGCTGGCCTGGCCCCGGCGTATATGCACTGGCGTGGGTCACGCACACCGACCCTGTTCACCATCCATAACCTGGCTTACCAGGGTGTGGTCAGCCTCGCCTCCACACCGGAGCTGGGTATCCCGCCCCACGCCCTGCAACAGGAAGGCATGGAGTTCTACGGCAAGATGTCGTTCCTCAAGGCCGGCATGGCGTATTCCAGTCATATCACCACGGTGAGCGCGACCTACGCCCAGGAAATCACCACCCCGGAATTTGGCTGCGGCCTCGACGGTTTTCTCGCCGCCAAGACCCAGCAAGGCCTGCTCAGTGGTATCCCCAACGGTATCGATGAAAGTTGGGAAACCTCCACCGACGAACACCTGACCCACAACTTCAATATCGGCGACTGGGAAGGCAAGGCCATCAACGCCGCCCATGTGCGCGAACTGTTCGGCCTGCACGACTCCACCGGCCCGCTGTTCGCCGTGGTCTCGCGCCTGGTCTATCAAAAAGGCCTGGACCTGACCGAAGCAGTCGCCAGTTTCATTGTCGAGAACGGCGGCCAGATCGCGATCATCGGACGCGGCGAGCCGGAAGAAGAACAGGCCATGCGTGAACTGGCCCTGCGTTTTCCGGGCCAGGTCGGCGTACGCATCGGCTTCAACGAAACCGACGCCCGCCGCATGTTCGCCGGCAGTGATTTTTTGCTGATGCCCTCGCGCTACGAGCCCTGCGGCCTGAGCCAGATGTACGCCCAGCGCTTCGGCTCATTGCCGGTGGCACGCAATACCGGCGGCCTGGCGGACACCATCGAGAACGGCGTCACTGGGTTCCTGTTCAATGAATCCACCGTGGAAAGCTATGAAGAAGCGCTGAGCCGTGCGTTCAAGGTCTTCGCCTTCCCTGGACTGCTCAACGCCATGCGCTGCCGGGCCATGACCCAACCATTCAACTGGTGCCAGGCGGTCGAACCCTACGCAGAACTCTACGAACAACTTGTGGCCAAGGCCCTGGGGAAATCAGTCAAGTAATCAAGGGAGGTCTCTATAGATGCCATTACGGACTCTGGAAACCTGGCCCCACGGCGCAATCATGCTGGACGCGCAACACACGCGTTTTGCCTTGTGGGCGCCAGACGCGTTTTATGTCAGCGTTGAATTGGAAGACGGTAAATCGGTCGCCATGCTGCCGCAGGCAGACGGCTGGTTCGAAGTAGAAATAAAATGCGCGGCGGGCACGCGATACCGCTACAACATCGACGGGGAAAAGGACGTGCCTGACCCCGCCTCCCGAGCCCAGCTTGCAGATGTGCATGGTTGGAGCCTGGTGGTCGACCCCCTCGCCTACGAATGGCGGCACAGCCACTGGGCCGGTCGCCCGTGGCATGAGGCGGTCATCTACGAACTGCACGTCGGCGCGCTGGGGGGCTACGCCGGCGTCGAAAAGCACCTGCCGCGCCTGGCCGAGCTGGGCGTGACCGCGATTGAATTGATGCCCCTGGCGCAGTTCCCCGGCGAACGCAACTGGGGCTACGATGGCGTTCTCCCCTACGCCCCCCACTCCTCGTACGGCACGCCCGAACAGCTCAAGCACCTGATCGACAGCGCCCACGAACACGGCCTGGCCGTGATCCTCGACGTGGTCTACAACCACTTTGGCCCTGACGGCAACTACTTGGGCCAATACGCCCGAGGTTTCTTTCGCGACGACGTGCACACGCCCTGGGGTGCCGGGATCGATTTCGAGCGCCGCGAGGTGCGCGACTTCTTCCTCGACAACGCCCTGATGTGGCTGATGGAGTACCGCTTCGACGGCCTGCGCCTGGACGCCGTGCACGCCATCGACAATCCCGGTTTCCTGCAACAACTGGCGCAACGGGTGCGCCAACAGGTCGACACCGGCCGCCACGTATGGCTGGTGCTGGAAAACGAATTCAACCAGGCCAGCCTGCTGGAGCATGATTTCGATGCACAGTGGAACGACGACGGCCATAACGCGCTGCATGTGCTGCTCACCGGGGAAACCGACGCCTACTACAGCGACTT
Organism: Pseudomonas sp. LG1E9; assembly: GCF_003290225.1. Classification (NCBI taxonomy): domain Bacteria; kingdom Pseudomonadati; phylum Pseudomonadota; class Gammaproteobacteria; order Pseudomonadales; family Pseudomonadaceae; genus Pseudomonas; species Pseudomonas sp. LG1E9. The sequence goes on from NZ_CP029983.1 coordinate 3,904,430, forward strand.
CGCCCAAGACACCACCGCCAAACTGGCCCGCTGCCTGAGCGAAGGGTTCATCTACCAAGGTGACACCACCCGCCATGGCCATCGCCGTGGCGAGCCCAGCGCGCACCTTCCACCGAGTGCCTTTGTGCTGTTCTTGCAGAACCATGACCAGATCGGCAACCGCGCCATGGGCGAGCGCCTGCACCAACTCTGCACGCCCCAGGCACTCAGGGCCGCGACCACGTTGCTGTTGATGTCGCCGATGATCCCGCTGATGTTCATGGGCGATGAAGTCAACGCCCAGCAACCCTTTCTGTTTTTCACCGACCACCACGGCGAATTGGCCGAAGCGGTGCGTGAAGGCCGGCGCAGCGAGTTTGCCGACTTCGCCGCGTTCCAGGATCCCGAACGACGCGCACGTATTCCCGATCCCAACGCCCTGCCGACCTTCGAGCAATCGGCCCCGGTGTTTGCCGACAGCGAACACGCGCAGCTCTACCGCCAACTGCTGAGCCTGCGCCGTCGCCACCTCGTGCCGCACCTGCCCGGCAGCGTGGCGCTGGGCGCCCAGGTACTGGCAGACGGCGCCGTCACCGCGCGCTGGCGCCTGGGCGACGGCAGCCTGTTGCAGATCGACCTCAACCTCAGTGCCACGCCCGTGAATCACCCGGCGCCGCAGCACGTTATTTTCGCCACGCCCGCTGAGCAAGGCGCGCAACTGCCGCCGTACAGCGCGCGCGTCAGCCTTTCCCCTGTTGGAGAACACCCTTGAGCGAAGCGAACCTGGAAATCCTCGCCAGCCGCGCGGGCCTTGCCGTCGATTGGATCGACGCCAACGGCCGTCCGCAACGCGTGACACCCGATGCCCTGCGCGCCGTGCTCAAAGGTCTGGGCCACCCTGCCGACACCGATGCAGAGATCGACGCCAGCCTGTTGGAACTGGAACAACAGCAGCAAGACAAACACCTGCCGCCGCTGCTGACCATCGACAGCGGCCACGGCCTGGACCTGGCGCGCTACTTCGAACCCGACACGCAGTGCCGCGTCAGCCTGGAAAACGGCGAAACCCTGGAGCTGCGCCTTGATGGCGACGCGGTGCTGCCCGGCGTGATCGCCCTCGGCTATCACCGCGTGTACATCAACGACCAGACGTTCACCCTCGCCGTCGCCCCCACCCACTGCTACAGCGTCGCCGAAGCCGTCGACAGCCAACCCGCCCGCGCCTGGGGCCTGAGTGCCCAGTTGTACTCGCTGCGCCGCCTGGGCGATGGTGGCTTCGGCGACACCCTGGCCCTGGAGCACCTGGCCCGTTCGGCCGCCGAACGCGGTGCGGATGCCCTGGCGATCAGCCCGATGCACGCGATGTTCAGCGCCGATACCGGACGCTACAGCCCGTATTCGCCATCGAGCCGGTTGTTCCTTAACAGCTTGTATGCCTCGCCCGGCTGCATCCTCGGCGAACGTGAAGTGCGCAGCGCCATCGAGGCGCTCGGCCTGGAGGAGGAGCTGCACGCGCTGGAGCAACACGCCCTGATCGACTGGCCCACCGCCGCCAAGGCCAAGCAACGCCTGCTGCGCGCCTTGTATGAAGACTTCCGCCACGGCCAGCATCCGCAACATGCGGACTTCCTGAGTTTCCGCCAGGCCGGCGGTGAAGCCCTGGAAAACCACTGTCGCTTCGAAGCCGTGCAAGCCGCCCGCGCAGCTGCCGGCGAAGACCTCGACTGGCGCCACTGGCCGCAAGAGTGGCGCACGCCGCAAAGCCCGGCGCTGGCGCAGTTCGCCGAGGACAACCGTGAAGAGATCGGCTACTTCGCCTTTACCCAATGGCTGATCGCCCGGTGCCTGGAGCGTGCCCAACAAGCCGCCAAGGGCAGTGGCATGGGCATCGGTCTGATCGCCGATCTGGCCGTGGGCGCCGACGGCGGTGGCAGCCAGGCGTGGAGTCGCCAGGACGAGCTGCTGGCCGACCTGACCGTGGGCGCGCCACCAGACATCCTTAACCGCGCCGGCCAGGGCTGGGGCATTTCCGCGTTCTCCCCCGAAGGCCTCAAGCGCAACGGTTTCCGTGCCTTTATCGAGATGTTGCGCGCCAACTTCGCCCATGCCGGCGGCTTGCGCATCGACCATGTGATGGGCCTGCAGCGCCTGTGGGTGATCCCCATGGACGCATCGCCCCGGGAAGGGGCTTACCTGTATTACCCGGTGGACGACCTGTTACGCCTGTTGGCGCTGGAATCGCACCGCCACCAGGCCATCGTCCTCGGTGAAGACCTCGGCACCGTGCCCGAAGGCCTGCGCGAAAAACTCAGCGGCCGCTCCATCCTGGGCATGCGCGTGTTGCTGTTCGAGCAAGGCCATAACGGCCAGTTCAAGCCGATCCTCGACTGGCCGGACAACGCCCTGGCGACCACCAGCACCCACGATTTGCCCACGCTCAACGGCTGGTGGCACAGCCGCGATATCGACTGGAACATCCAGCTCGGCCTGATCGATGCGCCCACCGTGGATCAATGGAGCGAACACCGTCTGCGCGAACGCCAGGCGCTGCGCCAGGCCTTGAGCCAGGACCCGCAGAACTTCGTCGAAGAGATTCGCAACGAAACCGATCACATGATCGACGCCAGCGTGCGCTACCTCGGCCACACCCGTGCGCCGCTGGTGCTGTTGCCATTGGAGGACGCCCTGGGCGTCGAAGAACAAGCCAACCTGCCCGGCACCACCGACACCCATCCCAATTGGCGCCGACGCCTGGCGGGTGAAGCTTCAAGTTTGCTGGACAACGCCGGTGCTGCACGACGCCTCGAATTGCTGGCCGTCGCGCGCAACCAGGCCCATGAGCGTGACCGATGAAGACCCTACCCCTGCGCGCTACCCAGCGCCTGCAATTTCATAAAGGCTTTACCCTGGACGACGCGGTGCCTTTGGTGCCGTATTTCGCCCAGCTAGGCATCAGCCATCTGTACACCTCGCCGCTGCTCAGCGCCCGCGCCGGCTCCATGCACGGCTACGACGTGGTCGACCCGACCCGCGTCAACCCGGAACTGGGCGGCGAGCCGGCCTTGCGCCGCCTGGTGGCGGCGCTGCGTGAACACGACATGGGGTTGATCCTGGATATCGTCTCCAACCATATGGCCGTCGGCGGTGCCGATAACCCGTGGTGGCTGGACCTGCTGGAGTGGGGTCGCCTGAGTCCGTACAGCGAATTTTTCGATATTCAGTGGCACTCGCCCGACCCGCTGCTCAAGGGCCAACTGTTGATGCCGTTTCTGGGCAGCGACTACGGCGAGGCCTTGCAGACCGGCACCCTGACGTTGCATTTCGACGCCGAGCACGGCGCGTTTCATGTCGAGCATTACGAACATCGTTTCCCGATCTGCCCACGGGATTACGCGCTGATCCTGGGCAACGACGCAACGCTCAAGCCCATGGCTGACCGTTTCGCCGCCCTCGCCTATCAGGACGACGCCTACGCCGAAGCCGCGTGGCTCAAGCAGGCATTCGCCGAGCGCGCCACCGAAGTCATGCCGGCCATTGAAGAGCGCTTGAGCCAGTTCGACGGGCGCCAACCGGAAGGCTTCAACCGCCTGCATCAGTTGCTGGAGCAACAGGCCTACCGCCTGGCGAGCTGGCGCACGGCGGCGGACGATATCAACTGGCGGCGCTTCTTCGACGTCAATGAGCTGGGCGGCCTGCGCGTCGAACGCACAGCAGTGTTCGAGGCCACCCACGGCAAGATCTTCGAGTTGATCAGCGAAGGCTTGGTGGATGGGTTACGCATCGACCATATCGACGGCCTGGCCGACCCCCGTGGATATTGCCGCAAGCTGCGTCGCCGGGTGGATGCTCTTGCGCCAGGTCGGCATTTGCCGATCTTTGTCGAGAAGATCCTCGGCGAAGGCGAGACCCTGCGTGAAGACTGGCGCGTGGACGGCACCACCGGCTATGAATTCATGGACCAACTGTCGTTGCTGCAACACCAGCCGGACGGTTTTGCACCGCTGGCCGAACTGTGGACGCGCCATACCGAGCGGCCCTCGGCGTTTATCGAAGAAGCCCGCCTGGCCCGCCAACAAATCCTCAACGGCTCGTTGGGCGGGGATTTTGAAAGCGTCGCCCAAGCGCTGCTGCAAGTGGCCCGCGACGATGTGATGACCCGCGACCTGACCCTGGGCGCGATTCGCCGCGCCTTGCAGGAACTGATCGTGCACTTCCCGGTGTACCGCACCTACATCAGCGTCCTCGGCCGCAGCGCCGCCGACGACGCGGTGTTCCAGCAGGCCATGGACGGTGCCCGCACCACCTTGAGCGAGGGCGACTGGCCGGTGCTCGATCACCTCGAAAAATGGCTCGGCGGCCAGCCCTGGCGCCAACGCCCGGTGGGCCGGGAGCGCAAGATCCTCAAGCACGCCTGTGTACGCTTCCAGCAACTGACCTCGCCCGCCGCCGCCAAGGCTGTGGAAGACACCGCGTTCTATCGCTCGGCGGTGCTGCTGTCGCGCAATGATGTGGGCTTCAGCACCGAGCAGTTCAGCGCCCCTTTGGCTGAGTTTCACAGGATCAACCAACAGCGTTTGCAGGCCTTCCCGGATAACCTGCTGGCCACCGCCACCCACGACCACAAACGCGGCGAAGACACCCGTGCACGGCTCGCAGTGCTCAGCGAGTGCGCCACCTGGTACGTGGAGCAGGTTGAGCAATGGCGCAGCCTGGCCGCGCCATTGCGCACTGATGCCGCCACGCCATCGGCCGGTGACGAGCTGATCCTCTACCAAGTGCTGCTGGGCAGCTGGCCGCTGGACCAGGGGGATGACTTCGACGGCTATCAACAACGCCTGTGGCAGTGGCAACAGAAAGCCCTGCGCGAAGCCAAGTTGAACAGCAGTTGGAGCGCGCCCAACGACGCCTACGAACAAGGCGTCGAAGCGTTTCTGTCGCGCCTGCTGCTCAGTGACGAAGGCCGCCCGCTGCGCACCGCGATTGCGACGGCCGCCCAGGCGATTGCCCCGGCGGGTGCGCTCAATGGGCTGGCGCAATCCTTGCTTCGCATCACGGTGCCGGGCGTGCCGGACCTGTACCAGGGCGCTGAGTTCTGGGACTTCAGCCTGGTGGATCCGGACAACCGTCGCCCGGTGGATTTCAGTGCACGGCAACAGGCCCTGGATACGCCGCCGGACATCGGCGAACTGCTGTTCAACTGGCGGGACGGGCGCATCAAACAGGCCTTGATTGCCCAGGTGCTGGCCTTGCGCAAGGCTCAGCCTGAGTTGTTTCGCAGCGGCACTTACACGCCGCTGGAAGTGGTCGGCCAGCACGCCGGGCGGGTGGTCGCATTCTGCCGCGAACACCAGGGCAAACGCCTGCTGGTGGTGGTGCCACGCTGGCCTCATCACCTGCTGGATAACGGTGTGCATCCCCAGATCAATGCGCAGGTTTGGGGCGATACCCGACTGAAATTACCGTTCGCCGCACCAACTCAATACTGGAAGGGACTTTTTCATACAGGCGCAGTCACACCAGACAAGGAGCTGTTGATCAGCGCTGCCCTGGGGGATTTCCCGGTCAATGTCTTTATCAATCCTGATGATCAAGAAAGCTGAAAATTTTCTGTGAGGAGCATTGTGATGAGTACTGAAGACAAACGCATACGCGAGCTGGCGCATCAGATCTGGGAGTCTGAAGGTAAACCCCATGGCGAAGACGCACGCCACTGGGAGATGGCGCGCAAGCTGGCCGAATCTGAAGCGCTGACGCCGAGCAAACCCAAGGCGGGCGCCAAGCCCAAGGCCGCCCCCAAGCCGCCGGCCAAGGCCAAGCCGCCAGCCCCCGCTGCCGGCAAGCCGACGCCAGCAACGGCGAAGAAACCACCGGCGCCGAAAAAGCCCAAGCCTTAATTCCATCAACCTCCCGTCGACGTGTCGGCGGGAGGTCATTTCATCACACAGATTGTCAGCTGTATGTTCGTCAGCACGGCGACGTTCGGCCCGAAAAAGACCCTGCAGGAGCAACTTCAATGAGCAAACCCGACAAAAGCCAAGCGACGCCGGACCATGAGCCGTCGCGGATTCGTGAAGGTTTGCCCTTCCCACTCGGCGCGACCTGGGATGGCCTGGGTGTCAACTTTGCGCTGTTTTCGGCCAATGCCACCAAGGTCGAACTCTGCCTGTTCGATGATTCGGGCGAAGTGGAACTGGAGCGCATCGAGCTGCCGGAATACACCGACGAAATTTTCCACGGTTACTTGCCCGACGCCCATCCAGGGCTGATTTACGGCTATCGCGTCTACGGCGCATACGACCCGGCCAACGGCCATCGCTTCAACCACAATAAATTGCTGATCGACCCCTATGCCAAACAACTGGTGGGCGAGCTCAAATGGTCCGAAGCGCTGTTTGGCTACACCATCGGCCACCCTGACGACGACCTCAGTTTCGACGAGCGCGACAGCGCGCCGTTCGTGCCCAAGTGCAAGGTCATCGACCCCGCGCACACCTGGGGCAACGACCAACCGGTGCGGGTGCCGTGGGACCGCACGATCATCTATGAAACCCACCTGCGCGGCATCAGCATGCGTCACCCTTCGGTGGGCGAATCCGTGCGCGGTACCTGCGCCGGGCTGATGGAAGACGACGTGCTCAAGCACATTCGCCAGTTGGGCATCTCGTCGGTAGAGCTGCTGCCGGTGCACGCCTTCGTCAACGACCAGCACCTGCTGGAAAAAGGCATGACCAACTATTGGGGCTACAACAGTATCGCGTTCTTCGCCCCCGACCCGCGCTACCTGGCCAGCGGCAAGATCGCCGAGTTCAAGGAGATGGTCGCGCACCTGCACGAGCAGAAGCTGGAAGTGATCCTCGATGTGGTCTACAACCACACCGCCGAAGGCAACGAGCGCGGCCCGACCCTGTCCATGCGCGGCATCGACAACGCCTCGTACTACCGGCTGATGCCTGACGACAAGCGCTTCTATATCAATGATTCCGGCACCGGCAATACCCTGGACCTGAGCCATCCGTGCGTGCTGCAAATGGTCACCGACTCGTTGCGTTATTGGGCCAACGAGATGCACGTCGACGGCTTCCGCTTTGACCTTGCGACGATTCTTGGTCGTTACCGCGACGGTTTCGACGAGCGCCACAGCTTCCTCGTGGCCTGCCGCCAGGACCCGGTACTACGTCAGCTCAAACTGATCGCCGAGCCGTGGGACTGCGGCCCCGGCGGCTATCAGGTGGGCAATTTCCCACCGGGCTGGGTGGAATGGAACGACCGTTTCCGCGACACCGTGCGTGCGTTCTGGAAAGGCGACGACGGCCAGCTCGCGGACTTCGCCGGGCGCATGACAGCCTCCGGTGAGATGTTCAACCATCGTGGCCGTCGCCCCTACAGCTCGGTGAACTTCATCACCGCCCATGACGGCTTCACCTTGCACGACCTGGTGTCGTACAACGACAAGCACAACGAAGACAACGACGAAAACAACCAGGACGGCAGCAACAACAACCTGTCCTGGAACCACGGCGTCGAAGGCCCCACCGACGACCCGGAAATCAACGCGCTGCGCCTGCGCCAGATGCGCAACTTCTTCGCCACCCTGCTGCTGGCCCAAGGCACGCCGATGATCGTGGCCGGTGATGAGTTCGCCCGCACGCAACATGGCAATAACAACGCGTATTGCCAGGACAGCGAGATCGGCTGGGTCAACTGGGACTTGGACGATGACGGCAAATCGCTGCTCAAGTTCGTCAAGCGCCTGATCAAACTACGCCTGGCGTACCCGATCCTGCGGCGTGGGCGCTTCCTGGTGGGCGACTACAACGAAGACATCGGCGTGAAAGACGTGACCTGGCTCGCCCCCGATGGCAATGAAATGACCACCGAACAGTGGGAGGACAGCCATGGCCGCTGCCTGGGCATGTTGATGGATGGCCGCGCCCAGGAAACCGGGATTCGCCGCGCCGGTGCCGATGCGACCTTGTTGCTGGTGGTCAACGCGCACCACGACCTGGTCAATTTCCGCCTGCCGCCGGTGCCCGAAGGTGAGTTCTGGACCTGCATGCTCGACACCAATGACATTGCCGTGCGCGGTCAGGAGCGTTTTGATTTCGAACACGAATACGCCGTGACCGGCCGCTCGCTGTTGCTGTTTGAGCTGCAGCGCGAAGACGAGGTATGACATGGCTTTGCAAGGATTCCTTCATGGCTACCGGGGCTATGCGGACACGCAGGCCCTGGGCGAGGCCCTGAAGGCGCTTCAGGAGGAAGGCCTGGACCAACTGCCGTTGCCCGGCAGCGGCCAGACGTTGGCACGCTTCAGCCGCCTGGCCCAGGTGGCCGGGCATGACCTGCGCCTGTGCAAGTTATTCGAAGGCCACACCGACGCGTTGGCGATCATCGCCGAGCTGGACAGCCCCCTGCCGCCCTTGGGCAGCACGTGGGGCATGTGGGCCGCCGAACCGCCGAGTGCAAAAGTGCGCGTGCGGCGCGACGGCCATCGTCTGATCGTCGACGGTCGCAAAGCCTGGTGTTCCGGCGCGGCGGTGGTCAGTCATGGGTTGCTGACGGCGTGGGACGAGGAGGACCGCCAGCAGTTGGTGGCGGTGCAGATGCGCACGCCGGGGGTCACGGTGACCGATGAAGGCTGGCATGCGGTCGGCATGGCCGCTACGGGCAGTGTCGAAGTGCTGTTCACGGAGGCCGCCGCCATTGCGGTCGGCCATCCGGGTGACTACCTCAGCCGTCCAGGCTTCTGGCAAGGCGGGATAGGGATTGCCGCGTGCTGGTATGGCGCCGCCCAACGCCTGGCAGAAGTGTTGCGTGAACAATGCGCCAAGCGCCCGGAGCCCCATGCCCTCGCCCACTTGGGCGCCGTCGACAGCGCGTTGAACGCGGCCGCCTGCGTCTTGCGCGCCAGCGCCGAGCACATCGACCGGGAGCCCAAGGCCGATGCCCGCGCGCTGGCCCAGCGGACGCGGGCCTGCATCGAGGACACGGTCACACAAGTGATGCACCACGTGGGCCGTGCGGTCGGTGCCGGGCCTTATTGCAAGGACCCGCACTTTGCACAGCTGATGGCGGATTTGCCGGTGTACCTGCGCCAGAGTCACGCCGAACGTGACCTGGCCGGGCTCGGTGAGCTGGTCGCCGGCGAACCCACGGGCAGGTGGCAATTATGAAACCCAACCCGATTGTCGGCCAAGGCACGCCGCTGCATCGCTGGCAGACGTCGCCACGGATGGCCGAGTTACCAGAGATCAGCGTCGAACAACTGGTGCCTGAGGGCCATCGCGCAGTGATCATCGCGCCCCATCCGGATGATGAAGTGTTGGGTTGCGGCGGGTTGCTGCAAGGTCTGGCCGCGCTCAGCCGGCCCATACAGCTGATCTCGGTGACTGACGGCAGCGCCAGCCACCCCGGCTCCCGGCGCTGGCCGGTGGAGCGTCTGAGTGTGGTGCGGCCACAGGAATCGGCGCAGGCCCTGCATCGGCTGGGGTTGCCGTTGCACAGCCTGAAGTGGTTGCGCGCTGGCTTCAGCGACAGCCAGGTGGCAGCGCGGGAAGATGAATTGAGCGCGTTTATCCAGCGCTACCTCAAGCCCACGGATGTGGTGTTCACCACTTGGCGCGAAGACGGCCACTGCGACCACGAAGCCGTCGGCCGTGCCAGTGCCAAGGCAGCCCAGGCAGCGGGCGCCACGCTGTATGAGTTGCCGGTGTGGACCTGGCACTGGGCAACCCCCGAAGACCGCCAAGTGCCGTGGCATCGCGCGCGCAAAATCCCCCTGAGCTGCGAGACCGTGGCCCGCAAGCGTCACGCCATCCATGCCTTTGCCAGCCAGTTGGAAGGTGACCCGCAGATCGGCCTGGCCCCCGTGCTGGCCCCCTATGTGCTGGAGCGTCTGCTGCAGCCCTTTGAAGTGGTATTTGTATGAGTGTGGCCACGCCGTATTTCGACCAACTGTTCGCCAAAAACGACGACCCCTGGGCGTTTCGTCAACGCTGGTACGAGCGACGCAAACGTGCGCTGACCCTGGCCGTACTGACGCGGCCGCGCTACGCCGCCATCTTTGAGCCGGGCTGCGCCAATGGCGAACTGAGTTTCGAATTGGCCCCGCGCTGTGATCGCCTGCTGTGCTGTGACACCGCCGCAGCCGCGGTCAGTCTGGCGCGCAGCCGTTTATTGGGGTTCCCCCATGCCGAGGCGCAGCAACGCCGCCTGCCGGAACAATGGCCGACGGAACGGTTCGAGCTGATCGTGCTCAGCGAGCTGTGTTACTACCTCGACGCCGACGATCTGGGCCGCGTGATCGACCACGCGCTCGCCAGCCTGACCGACGACGGTCAACTGCTGGCGTGCCACTGGCGTATGCCAATCGAAGGCTGCCCGCAGACGGCCGAGCAGGTACATGCCCTGCTCCACGAACGACTGGCCATGCCGCGCCTCGCCAGCTACCACGAACAGGATTTTCTCCTCGACCTGTGGTGCCGCGATGGCACCTCGGTCGCTCGCCATGAGGGCTTGCGATGATCGGCGTGCTGATCCCGGTGCATAACGAAGAAACCATGTTGGCCGAGTGCCTGGACGCTGCATTGATCGCGGCCTGCCACCCCGGCCTGCAGGGTGAAGCGGTGCAGATCCTGTTGGTGCTCGACAGCTGCAGCGATGGTAGCGCCGCCATCGCGAGGGCCTACCCGGTGCAGTATCTGGAAGTACGGGCGCGCAATGTGGGGCATGTGCGCGGCGTCGGTGCGCGGCACTTGCTCAATCAGGGCGCCCGCTGGATCTCCTGTACCGACGCCGACAGCCGCGTCGCGCCGGACTGGCTGGTGGCGCAGCTGGCGCTGAACGCCGATGCGGTATGCGGCACGGTGACGGTAGATGCCTGGAGCGAAGACTTCGACCCGGCCGCGCAGATCCGCTATCTCCAGGGCTACGAGGCGCGGGACGGGCATCGGCATATCCACGGTGCCAACCTCGGGGTCAGCGCAGGTGCTTACATTCGCGCAGGTGGTTTCGAACCCTTGGCCTGCGATGAAGATGTTCAACTGGTGCGCAGCCTGGAACGCTGCGGTGCCTCGATTGCCTGGAGCCACTCGCCCCAAGTGATCACCAGTGCGCGCCTGGACGCCCGCGCCCAGGGTGGGTTTGGCGATTATTTGAAGAGCCTGGTGCACGCGCCGTGAAAAATTCCACGTTGCGGAATGTAAAAGCGGCGAATCCTTGTCTATGCTGAAAACGCCTTGCTGGTCATTCAGGGTTGAATGACCACGCACCACCACGGCGGAGTCTGTGGTGAATAAATAGAGTCGTCCCGTCAACGGGGCACGACCCAGCACCAATCGACAAGGATGTAATTCTCATGAAACCTGCCTCCCTCAGTGAAGGCCGTCGCGGCCCCGCGCAAATCTGGAACAGCGCACCGCAGCTGGCGCAAATCGCCCCTATCTCGGCAACCTCGTTGGTCCCCGCCGGCGCGCGCGTGGTGGTCATCGCCCCCCATCCCGGCGATGAAGTGCTGGCCTGCGGCGGTATGCTCCAACTGCTCAGCACCCTTGAATACCCGCTGCAACTGATCTCCATCACCGACGGCAGCGCCAGCCACCCCGGCTCGCATGTGTGGCCGGCCAGCCGCTTGAGCGTGGTGCGGCCCCAGGAAAGTGCCGAAGCGCTGCGTCGCCTGGGTATGCCCATGCACAGCCTGAAGTGGATTCGCGGCGGTTTCTGCGACAACGCCCTGACGGCCCGTGAACCGCAACTGAGCCAATTCATTGCCCGTTACCTGCAAGCCGGGGATGTGGTGTTCACCACCTGGCGCAACGACGGCAACCCCGACCACGACGCGGTCGGTCGCGCCAGTGCCAAGGCATGCAATCTGGTCGGTGCCCAGTTGTATGAGCTGCCGATCCGGGCCTGGCACTGGCCCGCGCGTGACAGTGCGATCATCCCCTGGCAACGGGCGCGCAAGGTGCGCCTGGATACCTGGAGCGTGGCGCGCAAACTCCACGCGACCCATGCCTATGCGAGCCAGCTAGTGGGTGACCCGCTGATCGGGCTGGCGCCGACGCTGGCGCAGGTGCTGTTGGAACGCATGCGCGAGCCTTACGAGATCGTGTTCGCGTGAGCCGCTCACTCGTCTGTACCTGTTATTTCTCACAGTAGCGCCACCAGAGATGTCCGTCTAAGGTGAAAAAAGTGCTGCACAGGTTCAGGTGCAGTCGAGAAAGCCATGCCAACCCTTTGCATTGGCCGGTGTTTTCAGATTCAGGTAAGCCGTCGTCCCTGGTCCGTATCGCGTTCGTTGTTGCCATGGTCTTTAACCGTGCCTGCCCTCAGGCACCGTGAAGATAGATCGCATTGAGCGAGGATAGATCATGAGCAAACGACTTCCCCCGCTGGCCTGCCTGAGCATGGCCATTGCTGCAGCGTCCTGGTTGGCCGCCTGGCCTGATAGCGCGCAGGCCTGCACGTTGACAATCACGCCAGGAGATGACGTGATCAACTGCAACAGTGGCGCCGCCGGCAACTTAGTGGACACCCAAGGCAATAACAGCCTGATCTTTTCCACCGGTAACGGCAGTGTGACGGGCGTGACCTACGGTGCCGGGAACGACTTGATTGAGCTCAATACGCCGGATGCCGTGATTGGCGCCGGGGGCGTCAACATGGGCGATGGCGCGAATATCTTCCGGCTCTTCCAAGGCCGGGTCCAGTCCGCGGTGAATCAGGGCGCCGGAGCCGATATCGTCCAGATCAGTGGCGGGCAAGCGCTGAGCATCAGCCAGGGCGCCGGAATAGACAGTTTCGCCATGAGCGGCGGGACAATCGCGTCGCTGGCCCAAGGGGATGGGCTCGATACCTTCACCATGAGTGCGGGCACCATCACCGGGGCCTTCGAGGATGGCGACCACGCGTTGATGACAGGAGGCACTATCGGGCGGGTCGACATGAAGCTCGACGACAACGTGTTTGATATGCGTGGGGGCAGGATCCTCGGCAACTTGGTCACAGGGTTTGGCAACGATGACATCCGGGTCTCAGGAAACAGTTTCATTGGCGGCAATATCAGCGTCAGTGGCGGTGTCGACAACATTACCGTGACCGGCGGCACCGTCCAGGGGGAAATCCGTGCCAGTGCGGGGGCTGATCAATTTGAGTGGAATGGCGGCGGGCAAATTCTCTCGGCGGTGCTGATGGGCGACGATAACGATGCTGCATTGCTGGCCAACCTGACAGAGGCCGTCGTGCTCCCCACACCCCGCGTGGACGGCGGCCTGGGTACCGATACGCTGACCTTGGATAACAGCCAACTCGGTACACCCGAACGGTATGTGAATTGGGAAGTTGTGAACCTGGATAACCGTGCCAGTCTTGACTTGGGCGGCACCGTCACCCTCGGTGATAGCGGTACCGGCACCGGCACCCTGAACCTGCACGGCAGCAGCGTGTTACGGGTCAGCACAGGGATCATCAGCCCGTTTATCACAGACCGAGTGGTGACCCTGAACAACAGCGGCCTGATCGACATGACCACCGCAAGCTCCAGCACCAGCGATACCCTGACGGTCAACGGCAACTACAACGCCAGCGGCGGCCAACTCGCGTTGCAAAGTGTGCTGGGCGGCGACGGCTCGCCCAGCGACAAACTGGTGATCAGCCAGGGCACTATCCAGGGCAGTACGAACATCCACGTGACCAACCTCGGCGGCGCCGGTGCAGAGACGCTGCAAGATGGTATCCAGGTGGTACAGGCGCTCAACGGCGCCACCGGTGGCGGCATCGCCTTTACCAGCAAACCGGTGTCTGCCGGCGCGTTCAATTACTACGTGTTCAAGGGCGGCGTCACCGCCGGTACCGCAGAAAACTACTACCTGCGCACGACCATCCCGGTAACGCCGACGGACCCGGTGATTATCGCGCCATTGCCGGTGCCCGTGCCCGGTGAGCCACCGCTGCCCACCAACCCCGGAGTGACCCCAATTCCGATCTACCGTCCGGAAGTGCCGATCTACGCCGCATTGTTTCCCGCCGCACAGCAACTGGTGCAAGGCATGCTCGGCACGTTTCATCAGCGTATGGGTGACCAGAGCCAGCAACAGCAAACCGGCGCATTGGCCGCGGGCTGGGGCCGGGTGTATGGCAGCAGCAGTCGCCAGAGTTTCGCCGGCACCGTCAGCCCGACGCTGGACAGCTCGGTGACAGGCTTCCAGGTGGGCACCGATGTGTACGCCAGCCCGCTGGGCAACGGCCAGCAGCGCGCCGGGTTCTTCGTCGGCCACAGCCGCCTCAAGGGCAACGTCAAAGGTTTCAATGGTGGCTGGGAGGACAAGGCCGCGGGCAAGACCACCTTGCGCGGCGATAGCCTGGGAATCTACTGGACGCTGATCGGCGCGAACCAGGCCTACCTGGACCTGGTATTGATGGGTACGCGCTTCAATGGCAACAACGAGTCTGACCGGGGCGTGAAAATGAAAACCCGTGGGCGCAACGTTACGGCCTCAGCCGAAGTCGGCTGGCCGATCCCGATCACGACCAACTGGGTCGCGGAACCCCAGGCTCAGGTGATCGCCAGCAAGACCAAACTCGATAGCCAGCACGACGGGATTTCCGATGTGTCCTACGACGCCGACACCAACCTCACCACGCGCCTGGGGGGCCGCCTGCGGGGCGACTATCAAGTGCGTGGCATGCCGCTGCAGCCTTATGTCAGGGCCAACGTCTGGCACAACAGCGCCGGGCAAAACACCGTGACCTTTGCCGATGTCACCGACATCGACACCGAGCAGAAGTCCACCACCCTGGACGTGAATGTCGGGGCCACGCTGAAGGTGGCCACGGGCATTAGTGTTTACGGCGAGATGGGCTACAACCGCAACCTGGACAGCAACACCTTCAACGGCCGCCAAGGGACGGTTGGCCTGAGAATGGAGTTCTGACCTGGTAGACAATCGCCAGCCAGACAAACCAGGCCGGCATCACGCACAGCGCCAGGCGTGTATCCGGCCGCAACGCCAGCAGACACAGCACGAATGCCAGAAACCCGAGGCTGAACCACGCCATCGGCACGCCGCCGGGCATTTTGTAGGTGGAGGCGGCATGCAGGTCGGGGCGTTTTTTGCGATAGGCAATATAGGACGCGAGGATGGTCGACCAGGTAAAAATCACCAGGATCGCCGAGACCGTCGACACGATAGTGAAGGCGGTCATCACCTCCGGCACGACAAACAGCAGGACCAGGCCGAGCAACATCAACAGCGTGGTAAAGGCCAGACTCATAAATGGCACGCTGCTGCTCGACAATCGCCGGAAGATACCCGGTGCGTCGCCTAGATCAGACAAGCCAAACAGCATCCGGCTGGCGGAAAACACCCCACTGTTGGCCGAGGACGCCGCCGAGGTCAGCACCACGAAATTGACGATCCCCGCCGCTGCCGGAAACCCCGCCACCAGGAACAACTCAACGAACGGGCTTTTGCTCGGCGACACCTGGTGCCACGACGTCACCGCAATGATGCACGCCAATGCCAGCACGTAAAACAGGATGATCCGCAGCGGAATCGAGTTGATCGCCTTGGGCAAGGTCTTCTCCGGTGCGCGGGTTTCGGCGGCTGCGGTGCCGATCAGCTCGGTTCCGGCAAAGGAAAAGATCGCCATCTGAAACCCGGCAAAAAAACCGAACAGGCCATTGGGGAATGCCGCCTGTTTATCAAGCAAGTGACTCAACGACGCGGTAACCCCGGTGGGCGAAACAAACGAACTGGCGATCAGCACCGCGCTCACGCCAATCAGGGTGACCACGGCGATAATCTTGATGATCGCAAACCAGAATTCCACTTCGCCGAACAGCCTGACCGTCAGCACATTCAACGCAAACAGTGTCAACAGCATGCCCACGGCCGGTATCCACGCCGGCACGTCCGGGAACCAGTACTGGAAAAAGCCGCCGACCACCACCGCGTCCCCCACCACCGCCACGCTCCAGCTCAGCCAGTACGACCAGCCGAGAAAGAACGCCGCGCGCGGCCCCAGGTACGCGCCGGCAAAGTCGGCAAAACTCTTGAAGTTGAGGTTGGACAGCAGCAGTTCACCCATGGCGCGCATCACGAAATACACGAACAGCCCGATGATCATGTAGATCAGGATGATCGAGGTGCCGGACAGCGCGATGATCTTGCCGGAGCCCATGAACAGGCCGGTGCCGATCGCTCCGCCCATGGCCATCAGCTGGATATGGCGGTTGCTCAGGGTGCGTTGCAACGCAGGCTTTTCACACAGTCCGGGCGTGGTTGTTTTCATCACAAAACCTCTTGTTATGTTTTTGAGTTTTGGCAGAAGAAAAATGCTGCGGTCGTGGTTATCAGGCGGTCCGGCTTTCGAAACCGTGCAACACGTTGACGGCATTGATGCCGATCTCATCGACCATGTAGCCGCCTTCCATCACGAACAGCGTCGGCACGCCCACGCTGGCGATGATCTCGCCCATGCCGAGGAAGTCGTCGCTGTCGAGCAGGAAGTGGCTGATGGGGTCGTCCTTGAACGTGTCGACGCCGAGGGAAATCACCAGCACGTCAGGGGCGAAGTGTTTTAGCCGCTGGCACGCATCGATCAGCGCGGTTTTGTAGCGATCCCAGGTGGTGTTTTTCGGTAGTGGATAATTCAGGTTGAAGCCCTCCCCGGCACCGACGCCGCGCTCGCTGCCAGCGCCGGAAAAGTACGGATAGGACACCGCCGGTTCACCGTGCAGGGAGATGAACAACACGTCCGGACGATCGTAGAAAATATTCTGCGTGCCGTTGCCGTGATGGAAATCCACATCCAGTACCGCGACGCGCTTGGCGCCCTGGGTGATGGCCTGTTGCGCGGCAATCGCGGCGTTGTTGAGGTAGCAATAACCGCCCATGTATTCGCGGGCCGCGTGGTGACCGGGTGGGCGGCACAGGGCGAAGGCGCTGTGGTGGCCTTCGTCGATCAGCGCCAGGCCGGTGAGCGCGATGTCTGCGCTGGTCTTGACCGCGTTCCAGGTGGTGGCGGTGATCGGCGAACCGGCGTCCATGGCAAAGAAGCCCAGCTTGCCGTCGATGAAGTCCGGCACCTGCTGGTTAGCCAGGTCACGCACCGGCCACACCAGCGGCAATGCGTCATGGCTGCGGCCGATGGCCGTCCATTCGGCCCAGGCGCTTTCGAGAAACGCCACGTAGCGCTCGCTGTGGGCATTGACGTAACAGGCACGGTCGAAGGTACGCGGCACGATGATATCGCCTAGCCCGACGAACTGGACGCGGTCACGTACGGTGTCGGCGCGGCTCGGTTGCTCGAACGATGGCTTGAGTACGCCATCCTTCAATTCGGTGCCGTGGTGCAAACGGTGGGCATCGCTGAAAACAGTCAACATGTGTAGATATCCGCCAGTGAAAGTCAGGCTCTATTTTGTTCTGGCAGTTCGGGACTTTCTTTGCTTTTACTTCTGGCACTGGTAGCTTTATCGGGCGTTTTTACCCCAAGCCCGAGCAGATATGAAAAATAAAACCAAGCAGGTCGTTCTTGATGACACCGATCTCGCCATCCTTGCCTTGCTGCAGGAAGACGCGAGCATTTCCAATGCCCAACTCAGCGAGCGCCTCTCACTGAGCCTTACGCCCTGCTGGCGTCGCCGCAAGCGCCTGGAAGAAGAAGGCGTGATCAAGGACTATCAGGCCAACCTGGATCGCAAGCTGCTCGGCCTGGACATCCTGGCGTTTGTGCATGTGCGCTTTGCCATCCACACCGACCACGCGCCGGACGCCTTTGAAGCGGTGATCAAAGAGCTGCCCGAGGTGCTGTCGTGTCACAAGATCACAGGGGATGCCGATTACCTGTTGCAGGTGTTGGCGCAAGATCTGGACAGCTACAGCGAGTTTGTCGAAAGCGTGTTGAGGCGGCAGTTGGGGATTGCGTCGATCCAGTCGAGCCTGGCGCTGCGCGAGGTAAAAGCGACGAGCCGGGTGGCGATTGGGACGCGCGATTGAGCCCGGTACAAAAGCGTTCAACAGCGGCAAGTGATGGCTAATTGCCTATCGCGCGCATGTGAAAAATTCGTTAACTAATTCTCCCCAAAGGCTTTTTCCTACAGAATCAATCTGGCACACTGATGCGAATAATTATCAACACTTTTATTATTCGCCAGGGACGGCACTCTTGGGGAGAGTCCGTTCCATGTCTGTGCACCCATCCGGCGGTAAAGGTTTTGCACCCAGTTTAATTGCGTTGGCGGTCTGCCTGGCTACCTCGCACGCGGCCCTCGCCGCCGAAGCCCCGGCAACCACGCTGGAACTGGGCGCCACCCAAATCTCCGGCGAACAGCAGTTGGGCGAAACCACCGAGGGCACGCAGTCCTACACCACCGGCGCAATGAAGACCGCGACCAAACTGCCGCTCACCCTGCGTGAAACGCCACAAGCCGTCACCGTGATTACGCGCCAGCGCATGGATGACCAGGCGATGACCAGCATCAACGACGTGGTCAATGCCACGCCAGGGCTGTTCCTGAACTACTCCAACGGGCCAGGTCGGCAGTCCTACACCTCACGCGGTTTCGACATCGACAACCTGATGTACGACGGCATTCCGAGCGGCTATAACGGCGTTTCAGTGGGGGCGCAGCCAAACCTGGCGATGTTCGACCGCGTTGAAGTGGTACGCGGCGCCACCGGCCTGGTGACCGGCGCGGGCAACCCATCGGCTGCCATCAACCTGATCCGCAAACGCCCACTGGATGAACAGAAAGTCACCCTCACCGGCGCCGCTGGCAGCTGGGACGACTATCGTGGCGAACTCGACGCCTCCAGCCCGCTCAATGACAGCGGCACCTGGCGCGGTCGCGTCGTCACCTCCTACCGCGACGCCAATAGCTTCATCGACAACGCCGAGGAATATCACGGCCTGTTCTACGCCGTCACCGAAGCGGACCTGGGCGAAAACACCACCCTGACCCTCGGTTATTCGAACCAGAAGGACAAGACCAACTATTTCTGGGGCTCCTCGATGATCGGCCAGGACGGCCATCACCTCGACCTGCCCCGCTCCTACAACCCCGGCACCGACTGGGAAAACAAGGACCAGGAGATCAACACGGTCTTCGCCGAACTGCGCCAGAACCTGGCCAACGACTGGAAGCTGCAAGTCAACGCCAACTACGCCGAGCAGAAAGCCTTGTTCTCGGGCTCCTACCAATCGCGTTGGGCGGCGGACAAGTCGCTGGGACGAACCGTCTACCAAGCCGCCTACGACGAGAACCAGGCCGGCGTCGACGCGTTCGTCAGCGGTCCGTTCCAGGCATTCGGGCGCAGCCATGAGCTGGTGGTCGGCGCCAGCCGCCGCATTTACGACATGACCAGCCACGACTACAGCCCGTACGACACCAATTGGCCGATCAACGCCGGCAAACCGGACTTCGTGCACACCTCCGACACCCGCGAAATCACCACCCAGGACGGCGTCTACGTCACCACCCGCCTGAGCCTGGCGGACCCGCTGAAGCTGATCCTCGGCGGGCGCCTGGACTGGTACGACTACGATGCCCACGGCAGCAACAGCGGCGACTACAAAGTCACCCGCAACCTGACGCGCTACGCGGGCCTGATCTACGAGCTGGACGACCATCACTCGGTCTACGTCAGCTACAGCGACATCTTCACGCCACAGAGCGCCAAGGACATTTCCGGCACGCCGGTCAAGCCAATCGTCGGCAAGAACTACGAGGTCGGCGTCAAGGGCGAATACCTGGGCGGCGCGCTGAATGCGAGCGTCGCACTGTTCCGTGTCGACCAGGAAAACCGTGCTAGCCAAGTGACTGTGCAGAACTGCCCGCAGACGGAGTGCTATGAAGCCTCCGGCGAGATCCGCAGCCAGGGTATCGACTTCGAACTGCAAGGCGCCCTGACCGACAACTGGCAGGTCGGCGGTGGCTACACCTACGCACGGACCCACACCATCAAGGATGAAGCCAGCCCGGAGAAGGTCAACAAGCAGTACGACACCGACACCCCGGAGCATCTGTTCAAATTGACCACCCGCTACAACCTCCAGGGCCCGCTGGAAAAATTCCGCGTGGGCGGCAACATCTCCTGGCAGAGCCGCATGTACAACGACATCAAACTGGCCGACGGCAGCACCTACCGCCTGCAACAAGGCGCCTACGCCGTCACCGACCTGATGGCCGGCTACAGGGTCAACGACCATCTGGACCTGCAGCTCAACGCCAACAACATCTTCGACCGCAGCTACTATTCGTCGATTGCCAACTCCGTGAGCTATGGCGGCGACTCGTACGGCAACCCGCGCAACATGATGCTGACGGCCAAGTACAGCTTCTGACCCTCATCAAGGCTGCCCGCTCGGGCAGCCTTTCCTCTTGTTGCGGCACTTAAAGTCCCCACCACAAATGCCGATAAGCCTTTTGGCACCCCGATCCTGAAAAAAACCTGATACCTGCTTTGCTCTGTACCCGCGCGCCATCGTGGCACGCCGCATGCTTTGTTCCTGGCCAGACCACATGGAGTAAGAGTGAATGCCTGTCCACGCGCGCTTCCTAGAGCACTACCGCAAGGCCGACCGCATCATGCTGGCGCTGATCTGGCTGATGACACTGTTCTCCGTAGGCCTGGCGTTCTGGCACGACACCCTGGCCCAGGCAATCGTCGTCGGTGGCGGCACCAGTGTGGTGCTGACCGCGCTCTACCGCGCCATCGGCGGCACCCGGGCAATGCGCTGCGCACTCGGCGCGGGCCTGATGATCATGGCCGCGCTGCACATCAACCAGGCCCAGGGCGTGATCGAATCCCACTTCGGGATTTTCGCCCTGCTGGCGGTGCTGACGTTCTACCGCGACTGGCTGCCGATCCTGGTGGCCGCACTCACTATCGCCGTGCACCACGTAGTCTTCCATGCCTTGCAGCATCAAGGTTTCCCGGTGTTCGTGATGGAACACCATGGCGGCTGGACCATGGTGTTTGTGCACGCCTTCTACGTGGTGATGGAAACCGTCGCCCTGCTCTACCTCGCCGTGCACAGCCACGCCGAAGCCGTCGAGAGCCAGGAAATGCTCGAAAAGATGCTCGCCGTCACCACCCAATTCACCGTGGAAACCGCCCAGGGCGAAGGCAAGGTGCACGTCTCCCTGGCCAAACGCTTCGACCACTTCCTGCACCAGATCACCGGCCTCATCGACGGGGTCGCCCGCGACTCCCACGGCCTCGGCCAACTCGGCCAGGAACTGGCCCACGCCAGCGGCACCCTGGAAAAAGGCGCGCGCCACCAACTCGCCGAAATTGCGCAAATGACCGACTCCATGGAGCGCATGGAACACGCCATGGGCAACATTACAGTGCACGTCGAGGAAGCCGTAGAACACGCCGGCATCGCCAGCCAGCAAATCCTGCGCGGCCAGGAAAGCGTCGGCCGCGCCCAACACGAAATCACCCAACTGGCCACGCGCCTCAGCGGCACCCACCAGACCGTCCAAGGCCTGGCCGTGCAGGCCGAACAGATCGGCTCGGTGCTCGAAGTCATCAGCAGCATCGCCAACCAGACCAACCTCCTCGCCCTCAACGCCGCCATCGAAGCCGCCCGCGCCGGCGAACAAGGCCGCGGCTTCGCCGTCGTCGCCGACGAAGTACGCAGCCTGGCGCAACGCACAGCCGTCTCCACCCAGGAAATCAAAACCATCATCGACAGCTTGCAGCAAGGCAGCCGCGAAGCCGTCGAAGCCATGCACGACAGCCGCCAAGGCGTAGAGCGCTGCGTGGAAGACAGCCAGGTCGCGGTGGACATGCTAAGGGCCGTGGGCAATGACATCAGCCAGATCGATGCGCTGAACGGACGAATCGTCACCACCTCGCGGGAACAGAGCTCAGCAAACCTGGAAATTGTCGGGCGGTTGCAGTCGGTGCAGGGCATTGCCCAAAGCACCGCAGACGATGTGGAGATGCTAGCGCGGAGCAGCGAACAACTGCCGCCGATTGCAGTGCGGCTGGATGCGTTGGGGCGGCGGTTTCATCAGTGAGGTAGCGTTTCTGCCTCTGCTGAGCGACAGCTATGGGTCGGTTTTTGACGGTCGCGATGGGCAGGAATCGGCCAAAAGGAGCCAGTCAGGGGCGTCCAGCGAAACAGGGGCAATTCAGTAGCAGAGGCAAGCTCTGGTATTGGCATAGCGAATCGTTAGCGCTTGCGGCAGAGGGGAGCGTTGGCTTGCTACGACTTACGTCCGTATGCAAAATCGGGTGGCTAAGACGAAGAAATCGATCTCCACCCGTATACCTGAAGATTTAGGGACTGTACATGATGGTGGAGTAAATGCGGCAGATCACACAGCGTTTTTCCTACATAGTGCTGTGCCAAACCCAGATATGGTTAAAACTTAACAAGGCGCCGCTACGGAAAATTTATTCGCTGGTGCTCCTAAATTTCTGCGGTAAATGCCTAAAAAGTGGTAAAAATCGTTCGCTTCGCACCCTGGGACTGCGTACTGTAGCCCCTTAATCTAAAAGTTATAAGCAAGGAGAGAAATTTTGACCGGAGTAGGTTTTCGCACACCCTTTATTGTTTTGTTCGGCGTATTTTTGCTACCTCTACTATCATTTAAAGGTTATTCCGAAGCGCTAGATGGTTTTGTTTCAGAACCATTGTATTGGGCTAGTGGTTTTGCAAGCCTAGAATTGGCTTTATTGATGTTGCTACTCAAGTTTAAGGAGTCCACTCTCACCAGGACAGCTGAAAATTTAGGCCAGATTTTATCTTTTACCTACGGTATGTTTATAACAGTTGTCATAGCTTTAGCAGTGAAGAATTTTCACTTATATATACAAGCAATAATAATTTGCCTTTGCCTAACCCTGCTAATGATACTAGTAGACTTTGCATACACTGGAAGAACAGCATGGTTAAATGATAAGTTTAGTAAAAACACCAATAAAAAAGCCAATGTATTGGCTCAAAAACTACTAATATTCGCTATGGTATTATTTTTCGCTGCCTATATTGTATTGATTTATTGCAGGTAAAGTTATAACAAGCCGCTCGAGCATCGCGCCTTCGGCGCTGGACAAATTTTTAATTTGTGGCTTTGTAGTTTTGCTGCGCAAAAGTAATCCACAAAAATACGACTAACAAACTGCCGCTTAGCTCGGCGTTATGCAACCAGGAGTAAAAATGAGTTCAATAGTTAGAAAAATAGTAAGCTCATTGAATAAAGGAGTTTTGGATGAGCTTGAATTGTCTCGAGAAATCAAGCACCCAGGTGAAAATGGAAGAGCCAGAGAGCAAATTCTTTCAGGTTTCTTAAGAAAGATCATTCCATCAAAATTTTCTGTGGATACCGGGTTTGTTATAGATACAGTAGGCGGAATAAGTAATCAAATAGATATTGTTATTTACAGAAGTGACTACCATTCTGTTCTTGAGGTTGGAAATATAAAGCACTTCATGATTGAGTCTGTTGTAGCTGTTATCGAAAATAAGGCTTCTATATCTGATGCAAAAACTTTAAATCAAGCTTTTGATAATATCAAATCAGTAAAATCCTTAGACCGCTCAAGTCGAGGGAGGAATATAATCGTATCTCCACGAGGCGCCTATGATAAAAATAATTTTCAGCATCAAGTCTTTGGTGCCATATTAACAGAGCGGTCACTTTCGAGTAAAAGTTTAAAAAATGAATTTATAAGTTTTTTTGAGAAAACGCCTGATAAAAATTTGTGGCCAAATATTTATATCGATGTCCGAGCTTCATCTTTTAGATACGTTGATAGCAAAGAACATGTAACGGTAATTCCAAGAAATGCTATAGCTTTTGCAATATCAGACCCAGAGGCAGAAAATTATACGCCTCCTCTTATTGAACTAGCATATGAGTTGATATCCTACCTTAGGATTGTTCCACTGATTGACTTTCAACCTCATGAGTACTTTTTTGGAGTAAGCGGAAGAGCGAAAGAATATGTCAACATTCCGGAGTTATACCGAGGCTGAAATGCATAACAAATGCATGTTGTCGGACTAGTTCTTCGCTGCGTATTGCCACTGGAGCATGATTAACCCAGTAGCTAATGTAGCATTGCCTCAAGCGGTTATGAAGTAAACCATTATTGGCTTTGAATCTTTAGAGAGTTGACGCGTGTCAACATTACCCCTGCAGCTGGGTCAATTCGGTATCAGCGCGACAGATCGTTGTCTGTCGCACCAAGCCACCATCGCTTAATTCCTAAGTTACGCGACGTTGCGCTCGCACCGCAGGATAAAGCTTTGCGGCGTCGCGTGAGTCTGTCGCTGGTGCTCAATTATATGCGACATTAAATTCGGTCACTGCGGCACTGAGAAGGATTGGGTGCGACTCCGATACGCTTGCCATTTCTCAGGGTTGGGATCTGCAACCGTAGCTACTCACGATGGCGATTTTGTGACTGCCACGAATGTCCGGATATGGCCGAAAGCAGTCACCCACAAACGAGCGCTTCCGGCCAAACGCAGCCATTCACATCAAGCGCTGGAGCACGCGAAAACTCTATGGTAGAAAAACACGCTAGAGTACAGATGCCCTTCGAACTCATCATCTTTACGTGTTTTAAATTCTTCTTTCTTTCGCAAGTTCAGTTGTTCAACACCCTGTCAAAACGATGATCACACCTACAAAAGATCATAATTAACTAGTAACGTCGTAAGGCTTAGTCACTCGATGAGCCAGTGCATTTTGCGCGGTAGAGTCTAAGAATATAATCCAACTGCGACACACTCAAACTTATTGTTGAGGCCTACGTTTTTTTCTTTCCTTCTTTATCAACATCTCTTTCGTGTTTGGATATATAGATCCTAGGGATGAGCCCATGACTCGTGACTAATTTGTGCCAAGACTCCACAGCTAAAAGGAATTGTATGGAGTTAACGTCAGTGATTTTTTTAACATCATCTTCAAATACAAACCACAGCGCAGCGCTACGTAGTTCTTCATCAAATTTTATTGTTTTATTCTTTATCAGAGTAATGGCGTCTCTAGACTGCTCGATATTATAGATTAGCTCTGGTTTCTTCTTTGAGATTTTTACCGATATAATTTCTCCATCGTTATAGATGTCGGCAACTTCTACTTGATAGCTACGTCTTTTTTGTTCGAGTGATTTAATATCTGTCAGAACCCGATCTAAAAGCTGACAACCTCGTTCGACGCATATTTTCTGATTAAAATACGCCTCTCGATAGTCAACTTTGTCATCGTCCGGCTTCGCATTTTCCCTTTTCTTTTTTTGCCAAGCAATGAATGCGGATTCAACCAGCGGCTCTTCTAGCTTGATTTCAATACTGCCTAACGATCGCCTCAGGTACTCCATGAACGTTTGATTAAAGAGAAACCATTCTCCACTTTTTAGGAAATATTGTTGCTCTTCGTATTCGATTGGGCAGTCAAGAATTTCCTTCAGGGATCGCGTAAAACGTCCTGTATCTTCGTTTTTGAATTGAACAGTAACGTTGTTAATGTCAGTAACATCAGGATGTTCTCCCAAGAAGTCCGAGATAGACTGGACATCAATGCTATTACCCAAAGCCTTGCGATAGTTACTATTTTCTCCCTTCGCCTTAATTTCATAATCGTAATCATGGAAGCTAAAGCAAATGGCTATGCCGTGCACCTGAAACTCTTCAATTAGAACTTTACCGTTTGCATTTTTGAGATGCTCGAGTAATAGCTTGTCAAGCTCACTTGTTGCCTCGGCTCCAACTGATTCAAGCTTAGGTAAATGTATAATCTTTTCACCACAGAAACTTTCGTCAATCAGTTGGAAAATGGCTGACAACTCCAAAGGTTGTTTATCCATATCCATCTGAATGGAATCGGCAAAAATTATATTGCGTTCACCCCATATTTCCTTGTTAGCGGCCTTGAGCTTTAAGTGGTCGACCGATTCGCCTGCCTCATAGCTATCTTTCTGAAATTGTTGGTAGGAGGACACGTCTTGTCGTTTTGTACCCGTGAAGTAGCGGCTTTTTTTCAGCAATATTGAGCTCTCATCTGCAACATGTATCGCAAGATCGATCCCAAAGTCGAGGTGAATAAATTTGGAGAGATAAAAGTGGGATTTTCCTAAGCTCACAGCATAAATTTTCTCTTCGTTCTCTAGATTTTGGCACAACAGAACGCCAAAATTAAAAGTATTTTTTGGCTCCTTTACATTATCGTTAAAAAACTCTTTATAGATTTCCCACCACCAAACATCATTCCCTTTAATATTTTCTGAGAAATAAAAAGTTTTAGAGTAATTTGAAACCGGAAGGGTCTTTTGCTCAACCAGCCCTACGGACTTAAGCTTTTCTTTTAGTTCTTTTATCTTATGATGCTTAATTTTATAAATATTATAAGTGTTTGGCATGTCGTTTCCATTCGAAGATGGCCGGATCCGAATGAGAAATTGCCATTTGCCAGCATGGACTGCAAGTTCTTATTTTTTTCAAGGATATTCTTAAATAAAATCAGTGGTTTACAAGTTTTCGGTACACCACCTACTCCGAGCCTTCGCGCCTACTGCGACGCCTCTACCAGCGAGGCGATATCGGAAGTGACGGATATGGAACTGACAAATCTCAAGCTGGCCGCGTGCCTTTATCCGTTAAATTCAGCGGAAGCCTCGTCCCATAAAAGAAATCGCAAATGTCTGCTTCTGGCCGATTTCTGCCTGTAAGAAAGGTCAGCAGTCGACCCATTGCAGCCTTTCGCGATCAGCGACAGTTGGCCAGAACCAGCTGTTGACTGACTTTACGACCCGACATCACGAGTCGAACGGTGAGGCTGAATAACGCTATTTCTTTTTTCAACCGGCCGCGTTGCCCGCTTGAAGTAATCAGAGCTCTGGGCCGCTGAATTTTCCTGATGCAATACACTCTAGAAAAATTCTTTGTTCTGGTTTAAGAAGTTTGCGTGGCGTATAGCCGTGCTCATCAGGCTCCCTCAGCCACCTCGTCAAAGCTCGGCTTGCAGACTCCTTGAGAGCTTGACGCTCTGCGTCAGTGAAATTATGTTCCATCTCATGAGACATAGACTCAATTTCTTTTACTACCCAATCTTCGTCAAACCCTAAATCATCGCTTGAAAAATTTAGCGTCCAAAGATAGTTCAAAGCTATGTCCGCGAGATTATTCATAAACGTTCCTTATTATCTATTCAGAGGTATGCGTCCGGCTAAGTCATCTAGGTGCAGTCAGCATTCATGTCGTTCAGCGGCTCTGTAAGAGCTAAACAGCCGGAGAGTGACGGGGAGTACGATGACAATTCAGACACCACATGACACCGGTGACCAGAAGTGCAATCGCCGCAATTTCATATGAGTCGGGCACCCGATGCTCCCATAGAAAGCCTAAAAACAGCGCCGCTAACGTCTCAATCACGAGCACTTGTCCGCTTAGTGCCAGTGGTAGAAGTCGGCTCGCCTGGTTCCAGCACGCATTACCCACAACCGAAGATAAAAACGCTACGCCACCGGCTACCATGACAAAGTGTAGCCATTCGGAGCTGCCATGCGTTCCGACCTGCCAACCCAGGACAGGTACCGCCAAAAGCAGTGATTGAGCGCCAGTCATGACCCCTGTCAGCAGTGCCCAGTCATGGGCGGAAACGCTGGCTACCTGAGCCAGCCGCCGAGCGTTGCTCACTGCGAACCAGCTCCATGTCATTAACGCGCCCGCCGCGCATAGAATTCCGGCAATGTTTGTCAGTGTATCGGGCCTGTCGCCGTTGATCAGTGCGTGCCAGCTGATAAGTGTGACCCCGCCCACTGCGCAGCACAGCGAGGGAGTGAGCTTGCGCAAAGAAACGGCGTTGATGTCATGACGACCTGCCAATGTGACGAACACCGGAATGAGTCCGACGATCAGAGACGTTGTCGCAATGCCAACCAACTGCACACCGGTGCCCACCAGCGTGTAGTAGATGAGGTTCCCAATCAGGCTAAGCCAGAAGAGCGACTTCCAGTCGGCCATAGTGAGATTGGCGCAAACGCGCCTCCAGCGAGGCATAAGCAAGGCCACCGAAATCGCGCCGTAGCAGAGAAATCTCAGAACGGCGAATTGCAGGCCGCTCAGGCCCGGGGTGAGCTGGGGGCCGAGGAAAATCACTCCCCAACACAGGCCCGCGCAAACTCCGTAGACAATGCCCTTTAACAGTGACCGATCAGCAAACATTTCATCCGCGCTCCAAAGCGTAATGGATGAAGTCTGGAGCAACTGATTCAGGGAGTATTGTCGGTAACTGCGGAATTTTTTACCCAGACTGTTTTTGCGTTTTACGATAAACCGCCGGGGTCGTGGCCCTCACGCGCTGCATGGCACGGGTCAGCGATGCCTGATCGCAAAAGCCAGCACGCAAGGCAATCTCGGATATGGTTAATGAGGTTCCACGCAACCATCGTTGAGCTTCTTGCAGGCGTAGATCGGTCAACCAGGCTTGCGGACTCATCTCGAACGATAGCCGGAATCGCTGGTGCAGCTGACTCACGCTCATTCTTGCTACTTGAGCCATAGCCTCATTGCTCCAGTTGGCTCCAGGATCCGCCCGAAGACGAGCGATCAACTGCTCCATGGGGTCTGGAAAGCAAGAGATGTCGGGATTTAGGGACGACAAAAGCAAAGGCCCCAATTGGGAAGCAGTGATGGACAGCTGTGCGTTGCCGATTAGCTCAGCGAACTCTATAAGCCGACGAGTTGCGGGCGAAATGGGCACATATATTTTCTGAGCAAGACGCTCTATCTGGAGCGTTTCTAGGGTCATCGGCGCACAGTCCAAAACAAGAAACCGGCTATCGAGGTTAGTCTGCTGCGAGTGGATCGAGCCAGGTGTCACAAGCGCTGCCAATGACTGATCAATGCAGCCGCCGCGACCGTTTACGTCAATTTCCATTTCGCCACGAATCGGCAGTACCAATTGAGCATACTCGTGGTGGTGGTGAGGGTGAGGGTTTTCCCTCTCATAGCTGCGAACTTCAAGGCTTAGAAACATTACTGCACCTTCCGGCCCATCTGGTTATCCAAGGTTGTCCCATAACGCCAGTTTGCACCCAGGTTAGGTCAGGCTTGCAACTGATTCTAACATTTACGGATCAGACCGTTGATCGGCAGACCCCATTTAAAAAAATGGCGGCGCCCCCAATTTCTGCCTAAAACATCATACAACCACCGCCAAACCTGCCAAAAATTGAATACGTCCGCCCCGCCGCGAAATCATCCAAACATCTTAAGCCAACCCTACAAGCCCAATATGCTGGGATATTCTGTAAATCCTCGCTTGCCCCTTCGCTTGAAACACGCTACAAACCTACAACACGGTTGTACGATGACCATAAAAATAAATCGCCATTCCCGAAGATGGCACCCCTTGTCCGAGCCCTTACCATGACACCCCCTGCCCCCGCCCTTTTCCCCCGCCACGTCGCCGTAATGATCCTGCTCTGCATGGGCTGTGCCTTCGCTGGCAACCACATCGCCGCTCGCGTCGCCTTCGACGATGGCGCCGGTGTGCTCCTGGCCATTTTGCTGCGCTCTGGCGGCACGTTGTTGGTGCTCGGCGCGCTGGTGCTCTGGCAACGCCAGAGTGTGCGCCTGCCTTCGGGAGCATGGCGTTGGCAGTTGCTGTTGGGGCTACTCATTACCGCCCAAAGCCTCTGCCTTTACTCGGCCGTGGCCCGTGTGCCAGTCGCGCTGGCGTTGCTGGTGGCTAACGTTTTCCCGATTTTGCTGGCGCTGCTGACTTGGGGATTAGGCGGTCCACGCCCGACGGCGCGCACCGCGTTGCTGATGGGTTTGATTCTGGTGGGGTTGGTGTTTGTGCTGGACGTGCCGACTCGGCTTTCGGCCGACGCCGACATCGGCCCGCAATGGCTGCTGGGCGTTACCCTCGCCCTCTGCGCCGCCTTCGTGTTCGCTTGCGCGCTGTGGATCACCGATCACAAGTTGTCCCAGGTACGGGGTTCGGTGCGCAGCCTGCTGACGATCTTCATTGTGTTCAGCAGCGTGAACCTTGCTGGCTGGAGTGGCGCGCTTGCCAACGGCCTTAACCCGCCAGCGTCGCCGACCGGCTGGCTGGCGCTGGCGACGTTGGTGGTGCTGTATGGCACCGGTTTTATCGTGCTGTTCATGTCGGTGCCGCGCCTGGATATGCCGCGCAATGCGCCGGTCATGAACATTGAGCCGCTGGCGACGCTGCTGATGGGCTGGCTCGTGCTCGATCAAATGCTCAGCGCCGGGCAGGTGGCCGGCGGCGTCATTGTGGTGACGGGGATTGTGCTGCTGACGTATCGCAAGTCCGCCCAGCGTTCCGCCAAGGCCTGAAGCGGGCCGGTCCCGGCGCGAAGAAGTCGCTGTTGACTACGCGCAGGCCTCTTTTGAACCCCGCCGCCCGCCCACCACCTCGGATAATCAGGCATCCCCCTGCGCACTCCGAGGCCTTCACCCATGACGAGCTCATCCACCGAACAGGTCAGCCCCCAAACCCTGAGAAAAGTCATCATCGCCGCCGGCATCGGTAACTTCGTCGAGTGGTTTGATTTCGCCGTCTACGGTTTCCTCGCCACGACCATCGCCCAACAATTTTTCCCCAGTGGGGACGCCAGCGCGGCGCTGCTCAAGACGTTTGCCGTGTTTGCCGTGGCCTTTGCCTTTCGGCCGTTGGGCGGGATTTTCTTCGGCATGCTGGGCGACCGCATCGGCCGCAAGCGCACCCTGGCGATGACGATTTTGCTGATGGCCGGCGCGACCACCTTGATTGGCCTGTTGCCCACTTATGCCGCCATCGGCGTCGCAGCGCCGATTCTGTTGTCGTTGATCCGCTGCGCCCAGGGTTTCTCTGCCGGGGGCGAATACGCCGGGGCCTGCGCCTATCTGATGGAGCATGCGCCGAGCGACAAACGCGCCTGGTATGGCAGTTTCGTGCCGGTGTCGACGTTCTCCGCGTTCGCCGCCGCCGCGGTGGTGGCGTACGCCCTGGAAGCGTCGTTGTCCGCCGAGGCGATGGGCAGCTGGGGCTGGCGCTTGCCGTTCCTGATCGCCGCACCACTGGGTTTGGTGGGGCTGTATCTGCGTTGGAAACTGGATGAGACGCCGGCCTTCCAGGCCGTGAAGCAGGAACACGCGGTTGCCCACTCTCCACTCAAGGAAACCTTGCGCAACCACGGTGCGGCGATCTGCTGCCTGGGCGCGTTTGTGTCGCTGACGGCGTTGTCGTTTTATATGTTCACCACCTACTTTGCGACGTACCTGCAAGTGGCAGGCGGACTGAGTCGGGCGGTGGCGTTGCTGGTGTCGCTGATCGCGCTGATTTTCGCCGCGGCGATCTGCCCGCTGGCGGGGCTGTATTCGGACCGGGTCGGGCGTCGGGTCACTGTGATGACGGCCTGCGTGTTGCTGATGGTGGTGGTGTATCCATCGTTCCTGATGGCCAGTTCCGGGTCGTTCGCAGCATCGATTGTGGGGGTGATGCTGCTTGCGGTGGGTGCGGTGTTGTGTGGAGTGGTCACGGCGGCGTTGCTGTCCGAGACCTTCCCGACCCGCACGCGATATACCGCCTCGGCGATCACCTACAACATGGCCTATACAATTTTCGGCGGCACCGCGCCGCTGATGGCGACGTGGTTGATCAGCACCACGGGCAGCAACCTGTCACCGGCGTTTTATCTGATTGCGGTGGCCGTGTTGGCACTGGCAGGCGGGTTGGCGTTGCCGGAGACGTCGAGGATCTCGCTGCATGATGTGGGTTCGGAAGAAAAACGCGCGGCGACGGTGCTTTCGCGTCAGGCCTAAAAAACGCTACAGGCTTGCCCGCGACGGCGGCGGGCAAGCCATAACAACAGAGCGCAGGCACATCCTCAGCGCTTCACACACACAAACAACGCGTTCCCGGTCGTGCCAGCCCAAGGCGTAATCCGCTCATAGTCATGCTCAAAAACCTGCACTTCAAAATGCACCTGCAGCAATTGCTGCAACTCGACGAAACTCAGCGCGACCATAGCGTGCTCGTCCTGCCAAGCCTGCGTCACGCCCGCCGTGGTCTTCTCGATACTCAGGCGCAACGCCTGCTGCTCACCTGCCCCGCTGTAGTGCCAGCCGGAACCGAAAGTGAAGTGGCTGCCTTCCCACTCAACGCTATGGCGCACCAGCAAACGGTTGTCGATGTGCAGCTTGTCCACCGCGTTGAAGCAAAACACGCCGTTTTCAGCGAGCGCAGCGTGCACGCTGGCAAGGCAAGCGCGCAGTTGGGCCAGGCTGGCGTTGTAATGGGTCGAGTAGAGAAAGCAGGTGATCAGATCTTGCGCGTCGTCCACCTGAAAACCCGCCATGTCCTGGCAGCTGAACAGTGCCTCGGGGCAGCGCCGTTGGGCGAGGTCGAGCATCGGCTGGCTGATGTCCAGGCCGGCGCTGCGGTAGCCGAAGTCGAGGAAATGGCGCACGTGAGGGCCGGTACCGCAGGCCAGGTCCAGGTGCCGGCGTCCGCCATTGCCGAACAGTTGGTGCAGGCGGTGCACGCTGTGGCTTTGTGCGCGGTAGTCGATGTCGGCACACATCAGGTCGTAATAGATGGACAGGTCGGTGTACAGCGCATTGGAGGACATAGGTGGCCAGAGCGGTCGGCGGGAATTTCGCGGCGGCATGGTAACTCAGTCCAGCGCAAGAACCGCTACACTCGCACCTCAATCATCCGCCAAGGAGCATAGGTATCCACACAACTTCCGGTGAAGGCGGAATCTATGTCAAACGCGCTGTTGTGGTGAGCGGGCTTGCCCCGCGCTGGGCTGCGAAGCGGCCCCAAAACCGGCCAATGGGTTATGACTGAGAAAACGCGGCGCCTGAATTGGGGCCGCTTCGCAGCCCAGCGCGGGGCAAGCCCACTCACCACAGGGTTCTGTGTCAACCTTTAAGAGTTGTGTAGATACCTATGCCAAGGAGGCAACCATGGGCACGCGTGGGCAAGACCGACAGATCGACAATATCGAGTTCAACGAATTGGCGGTGTGGAGACGTCAACAATAAGCTGACGCTCAACCAAACAGAGGCAGGCCTGTGGCCTGCCTCTCTCTTTATCGTGCGTGGTAATCGGCCATCAACTTGTCCAAAAACAAAAACAGCTTCTGGTTCATTTCATCATATTCATTGGCCCGCAACACGGCGGGTTGCTGAACAAATCGCTGATCAACCAGCGTTCGCAATTGCACTTCGGATGCCTGGATCAACTGCTCCACGACGTCTTGTGTCAGTTCCATATGGCATTGGAAGCCATAGACCAAAGGGGTGTATTCGACGATCTGACGCGGACAACCCTCACTTCGCGCGATGATTTTTGCATCCGGCGTGAGCCCTGGCATGTCGTTGTGCCAATGGCCGACGTCCAAGGTTTCCCCAAAATGCGCGAACTTCGGATTCGCCGAGCCGTCCTGGCTCAGGTAAATCGGGAACTTGCCAATTTCCTTTTCGGGACTGTGGCTGAACGTCGCGCCCAGGGCTTCACCGATCAATTGCGCCCCCAGGCACACTCCAACCACAGCACGTCGGGCCGAAATGGCTTCATTAATGAGCGCACACTCGGCAACGGCATTGAAATGCGCACATTGCGCCTGCGTCGTTGCCGGATCTTGTGGGCCACCCAACACCACCAACAGATCGAACGATGCTGCGCTGGCTGGCAGCGCATCCTGCAGGTACACGCGGGAATAAGTGGCTTGATAGCTGCGAGCTTTTACCCAGTCTTCAAATGCACCGGGTGCTTCGTAGGATTCATGCACCAAAAAATGAACTTTCAATTCTTCACCCTCAGATTCAACGAACGTCGCATGACCATCAGAACCAAGCCCTTACGGACCACCGACAAGGACACAAATGAATACTAATGACACTTTGTGTCACTGGCAAGACTCGTCTTCATCAGCACTCATGAATGCTTGCCGCCTTCCCCTCTGGCGCTACTGCAACGGCACATAAATATCGGTTTGCCATTGATCCTGCGGCGTCTCGGGGTAAATGCTCAGGTAGTCGAAAAACAGTGGCTGGTCGCGAAGCTCCTCGCCACAGGTACAGCGTCGCCCATGCGCCGAAAAAAGACAGCAAGCCGACCGCCCGGTTGCGACTCAACCAATACCGACCTACTGTTTCATGTCTGCCTTGCGTACCCAGGTGACGACATGCCCACACCTTCACGCCCCGCCGTACTCGAACTGATCGGCAACACGCCACTGGTTCGCGTCAGTCGCTTCGATACCGGCCCCTGCACGCTGTTCCTCAAGCTGGAGTCCCAGAACCCCGGCGGTTCCATCAAGGACCGCATTGGCCTGGCCATGATCGACGCCGCCGAACGCGACGGCCGCCTGGGCCCCGGCGGCACCATCATTGAGGCTACGGCCGGCAACACCGGCCTGGGCCTGGCGCTGGTGGGCCGGGCCAAGGGTTACCGCGTGGTACTGGTGGTGCCGGACAAGATGTCCACCGAAAAGGTGCTGCACCTCAAGGCCATGGGCGCCGAGGTGCATATCACCCGCTCCGATGTAGGCAAGGGCCATCCCGATTACTACCAGGACATCGCCGCACGCCTGGCCCAGGACATTCCCGGTTCATTCTTCGCCGACCAATTCAACAACCCGGCCAATCCCCAGGCCCACGAAACCAGCACCGCGCCGGAGATCTGGGCGCAAACCCAGCACGACGTGGATGCAATCGTGGTCGGCGTCGGCTCGGCAGGCACGCTCACCGGCCTGACCCGTTTCTTCCAGCGCGTGCAACCGGAACTGGAGATGGTACTGGCCGATCCGGTGGGCTCGGTGATGGCCGAATACAGCCGCAGCGGCCAGTTGATCACTCCCGGCTCGTGGGCCGTGGAAGGTATCGGCGAGGATTTCATCCCGTCGATTGCCGACCTGTCCAGCGTGCGCCACGCCTATTCCATCAGTGATGAAGACAGCTTCGACCACGCCCGCCAACTGCTCAAGGCCGAGGGTATTCTCGGCGGTTCTTCCACCGGCACCCTGCTCGCCGCCGCGCTGCGCTATTGCCGTGAACAAACCACGCCCAAGCGCGTGGTCAGCTTTGTGTGCGACACCGGCACACGGTACCTGTCGAAGGTCTACAACGACCAATGGATGACCGACGCAGGCCTGCTGCACTACACCCACTACGGCGACCTGCGCGACCTGATCGCCCGCCGTTTCGAAGACGGCCGCGTGATCAGCGTAAGCCCCGACGACACCTTGCTCACCGCCTTCCAGCGCATGCGCCTGGCCGATGTGTCGCAACTGCCGGTGCTGGTAAACGGCCGTGAACTGGTGGGGGTGATCGACGAGTCCGACATCCTGCTGGGCCTGCACCACGACGCCGCGCACTTCACGATGATCGTCGCCAGCGCCATGACCGACCACCTGCAAACCCTGGCCCCCAGCGCCAGCCTGATCGAACTGCAAGCCGAACTGGATCGCGGCCTGGTCGCCATCATTGCCGACGCAGACGGCTTTTACGGCCTGATCACCCGCGTCGACCTGCTCAACCACCTGCGGAGGTCCCTTGCATGAGCCAGCCCGATAAAAGCGCGTTTGCCACCCGTGTGATCCACGCCGGGCAATCCCCCGACCCCACCACCGGCGCGCTGATGCCGCCGATCTACGCCAATTCGACCTACCTGCAAGACAGCCCCGGCGTGCACAAAGGCTTCGACTACGGCCGCTCCCACAACCCCACGCGATTCGCCCTGGAGCGTTGCGTGGCTGACCTTGAGGGCGGCAGCCAGGCGTTTGCCTTTGCATCTGGGCTGGCGGCGATTTCCACGGTGCTGGAACTGTTGGACGCGGGCGCGCATATCGTCTCCGGCAATGACCTGTATGGCGGCACCTTTCGGCTGTTCGACAAGGTGCGCCAACGCAGCGCCGGGCACCGTTTCAGCTTTGTGGATTTGAGTGATGTACCGGCGTTTGAAGCGTCGCTGCAAGACGATACGCGCATGGTCTGGGTCGAAACGCCGAGCAACCCGCTGTTGAGCCTCACTGACCTGGCCGCCATCGCA
This sequence comes from Pseudomonas sp. LG1E9, assembly GCF_003290225.1. NCBI lineage: Bacteria > Pseudomonadati > Pseudomonadota > Gammaproteobacteria > Pseudomonadales > Pseudomonadaceae > Pseudomonas > Pseudomonas sp. LG1E9. Next base: position 3,940,446 of record NZ_CP029983.1, read on the forward strand.
CGCATCTGCCGGGCCCGCGGGATCATCTGCGTGGCCGACAACACCTTCGCCAGCCCATGGATCCAGCGCCCGCTGGAGTTGGGCGTTGATGTGGTGGTGCACTCCAGCACCAAATACCTCAATGGCCACTCCGATGTGATCGGCGGCATTGCCGTTGTCGGCGACAACCCCGAACTGGCTGAACGCCTGGGCTTTCTCCAGAACTCAGTGGGCGCCATCGCCGGCCCCTTCGACGCCTTCCTGACCCTGCGCGGCGTGAAAACCCTGGCCCTGCGCATGGAGCGTCATTGCAGCAACGCCCTGGACCTGGCCACCTGGCTGGAACAGCAGCCGCAGGTGTCGCGGGTCTACTACCCCGGTCTTGCTTCTCACCCACAGCACGCCTTGGCCCGCCAGCAGATGCGCGGGTTCGGCGGGATGATTTCAGTGGACCTGAACAGCGACCTGACTGGCGCCACACGCTTTCTGGAAAACGTGCAGATCTTCGCCCTGGCCGAAAGCCTGGGCGGCGTGGAAAGCCTGATCGAACATCCGGCGATCATGACCCATGCCAGCATCCCGGCGGCAACGCGGGCGCAGTTGGGCATTGGTGACGGGCTGGTGCGGTTGTCGGTGGGGGTTGAGGATGTGGAAGATCTGCGGGCGGATTTGGCGCAGGCGTTGGCCCGCATCTAACTGCGCTACCGGGTTTGTGTGGTGAGCGGGCTTCTTGTGGTGAGCAGGGTTCTTATGGCGGGCAGGGTTCCTTGGTAAGTGAGGTTCTGTGGTGAGCGGGCTTCTGTGGTGAGCGGGCTTGCCCCGCGCTGGGTGGCGAAGCCGCCCTAAAACCAGGCGACCGGGCCCTTGCTGATGCTACGCGGTGTTTGTTATTGGGGCTGCTTCGCAGCCCAGCGCGGGCAAGCCCGCTCACCACAGAAGCCCACTTAGCACAGAAGCCTGCCCACCCTAAGGAGCCCACTTAGCACAGAAGCCTGCTCACCCTAAGGAGCCCAATTACCACAGAAGCCTGCTCACCCTAGGTAGCCCAATTACCACAGAAGCCTGCTCACCCCAAGAAGCCAGTGCGCCTGTGCACGCGATCAGTTCGACTTGATGTTCGCCCGTGCGCTGTGCAGCTTCTTGTAGCTCTCGATCAAGCGCAGATGCCGGTCCAGCCCTTCCAGCTTGATGCTGGTCGGCGTCAACCCATGGAACCGCACACTGCCATCGACCGAGCCGATCACTGCGTCCATCCGCTCATTGCCAAACATGCGGCGGAAGTTGGCTTCGTAGTCCGCCAGGTCCAGGTCGTCGTCCAGTTCCATCTCCAGCACCCCGTTCAGCGCCTGGTAGAACAGGCCACGGTCAGCGGTGTTGTCGTTGTACTGCAGGAACATCTCCACGCATTCCTTCGCCTCCTCGTACTGCTGCAAGGCCAGGAAGATCAGCAGCTTCAACTCCAGGATGGTCAGTTGGCCCCACACAGTGTTGTCGTCGAACTCAATGCCGATCAGCGTGGTGATGTCGGTGTAGTCGTCCAGTTCGCTTTCGATCAGGCGCTCGACCAGCGCCTGCAATTCTTCTGTGTCCAGGCGATGCAGGTTGAGGATGTCCTCGCGGAAAAACAGCGCCTTGTTGGTGTTGTCCCAGATCAGGTCGTCCACCGGGTAGATTTCCGAGTAGTCCGGCACCAGGATGCGGCATGCGGTGGCGCCGAGGTGCTCGTACACCGCCATATAGGCTTCTTTGCCCATGCCTTCCAGGATGCCGAACAAAGTCGCAGCCTCTTGGACGTTGGAGTCTTCGCCTTCGCCACTGAAGTCCCACTCGACAAATTCGTAGTCCGACTGTGCGCTGAAGAAGCGCCACGACACCACGCCACTGGAGTCGATGAAGTGCTCGACGAAGTTGTTCGGCTCCGTCACTGCCTGGCCTTCGAAGGTCGGTTGCGGCAAGTCGTTCAAGCCTTCGAAGCTGCGGCCTTGCAGCAGTTCGGTAAGGCTGCGCTCCAGCGCCACTTCCAGGCTCGGGTGGGCGCCGAACGAGGCGAACACACCGCCGGTGCGCGGGTTCATCAAGGTCACGCACATCACCGGGAACTCGCCGCCCAGGGACGCATCCTTGACCAGCACCGGGAAGCCCTGGGCTTCCAGGCCTTCAATGCCCGCCACAATGCTCGGGTACTTGGCGAGCACGTCAGCTGGCACGTCCGGCAAAGCAAATTCGCCTTCGATGATTTCACGCTTGACCGCACGCTCGAAAATCTCCGACAGGCATTGCACCTGGGCTTCAGCCAGGGTATTGCCCGCGCTCATGCCGTTGCTGAGGTAGAGGTTTTCGATCAGGTTGGACGGGAAGTACACCACCTCGCCATCGGACTGGCGTACGAACGGCAGCGAAACAATGCCACGCGCTTCGTTGCCGGAGTTGGTGTCGAACAGGTGCGAACCGCGCAACTCGCCTTCGCGGTCGTAGACCTTGCGGCAGTAAGCGTCGAGGATCTCGGTTGGCAACTCGTCATTCGGGCCTGGCTGGAACCAGCGCTCATCCGGGTAATGCACGAACGGCGCGTTGGCCAGCGCCTCTCCCCAGAACTGATCGTTGTAGAAGAAGTTGCAGTTGAGCCGCTCGATGAATTCGCCCAATGCCGACGCCAGCGCGCCCTCCTTGGTCGCGCCCTTGCCGTTGGTGAAACACATCGGCGAATGCGCATCGCGGATATGCAGCGACCAGACGTTGGGCACGATATTACGCCACGACGCAATCTCGATCTTCATGCCCAGGCCGGCAAGGATGCCGGACATGTTGGCGATGGTCTGCTCCAGCGGCAGGTCCTTGCCCGCGATGTAGGTGCCCTGCTCCGACAGACTGCTGGGCATCAACAAGGCCTGGGCGTCGGCGTCGAGGTTTTCCACCTCTTCGATCACAAACTCGGGCCCGGCCTGTACCACTTTTTTCACGGTGCAACGGTCGATGGAACGCAGGATGCCCTGGCGGTCCTTATCGGAGATATCCGCCGGCAATTCGACCTGGATCTTGAAGATCTGGTTATAGCGGTTTTCCGGGTCGACGATGTTGTTCTGGGACAGGCGAATATTGTCCGTGGGGATATTGCGGGTCTGGCAGTACAGCTTCACGAAGTACGCGGCGCACAGCGCCGACGATGCGAGGAAGTAATCGAATGGCCCCGGTGCCGAACCGTCGCCTTTATAGCGAATCGGTTGGTCGGCAATCACCGTGAAGTCATCGAACTTGGCTTCAAGCCGGAGGTTGTCGAGAAAGTTGACCTTGATTTCCATGGGGGCACACCAGAATAACGGGCTAAACAAAAATGGCCGCCATTATGGGGTTTTTCGTCGATTAATTTCAGGCTTTTGACCAATGGCTGGCGAAATAGCCAATGTGGATTAATCTTCTGCACGTTGGCGCCGATGGACTGTGTGCAACCAGGGAGTAGTCGGAATGCGCAACAACCAGCCCGTAACACAACGCGAGATTTCACTCGCGCCTTCACAAAAACTGATCTCTGCCACCGATACTCAGGGTGGCATCACTTATTGCAACGACGCCTTTGTCGAAATCAGCGGCTTTGAACGCGCCGATCTGATCGGCGCGCCGCAGAACATTGTGCGTCACCCCGATGTGCCGCCGGCGGTCTTTGCACACATGTGGGCTGCGCTCAAGCAAGGCCTGCCGTGGATGGGCATCGTCAAGAACCGCTCGAAAAACGGCGACCATTATTGGGTCAACGCCTACGTCACGCCGATCTTCGAAGGCAGCCGGGTGGTGGGTTTCGAGTCCGTGCGGGTCAAACCCACAGCCGATGAAATCCGCCGCGCCGAGGCGTTGTATCGACGTCTGGGCCAAGGCAAGACGGGTATTTCATCCATGAATGCCTGGGTGCCGGCACTGATGAGCTGCATCCCCTACGCAGCCACCGGTATCGCCGGCAGTGTGGCCGGGCTGTTCCTCAGCGCCCCGGTCGCCATTGCGGTAGCCGTCGCCGTCGCCGTGCCGGTGGGCGTGCTCTGCTCCCGCGTACGCCAAGGCAGCACCTTGCGCCTGCTGGCGGGTGTCGAACCCTCGACATCGGATGCCTTGATCGCCCAGATGTACAGCGACGCGAGCGGCCCCCAGGCGCGCTTGGAAACCGCGTTCCTCAGCCAGAACGCCCGCCTGAAAACCTGCCTCACCCGCTTGCAGGACAGTGCCGAACAGCTCAGCGCCCTGGCCGGGCAATCGGATCAGCTGGCCACCGCCAGCTCCAAAGGCCTGGATCGCCAGCGCGTCGAAACCGAGCAAGTCTCCGCCGCCGTCAACCAGATGGCGGCGACCACTCAGGAAGTCGCCAGCCATGTGCAGCGCACGGCCGACGCCACCCAGCAAGCCAATGTGCTGACCGGCCGTGGCCGTGAAGTGGCGCGTGATACCCGCCTGGCCATTGAGCGGTTGTCTGCCGTGGTGGGCGAAACCGGCACCACCGTGGCGCAATTGGCCAAGGACAGCGACGAAATCGGCAGTGTGGTGGACGTGATCAAAGGCATCGCCGATCAAACCAACCTGCTGGCGCTCAACGCCGCGATTGAAGCTGCCCGCGCTGGCGAGCAGGGCCGTGGCTTTGCCGTGGTAGCCGATGAAGTGCGTCAACTGGCCCAGCGCACCTCCCAATCCACCACCCAGATCCACGCCCTGATCACTCAGTTGCAGGCGTCGTCCAACAACGCCGTGCAAAGCATGGAAAACGGTCAACGCCAGGCCCAGGAAGGCGTGGCGCGGGTGCTGGAAGCGGACCAGGCATTGGTCGGTATCAGCGAAGCAGTGTCCCACATCACCGACATGACCACCCAGATCGCCGCCGCCACCGAGGAGCAAAGCGCGGTCGCCGAGGAGATCAGCCGCAACATCACCACCATCGCCGAACTGGCCGACCAGACGTCGATGCAAGCCCATCAATCCACAGGCCTGAGCAAGGAGCTGACCAATACGGCGGCCACTCAATATGCGTTGGTAGAACGCTTCAATCGCTGAGTGAAGGCAAGCGGGCACCCTGTTACAAGGTGCCTACGGCTTGCGCTTGCCCGGTGAGGGTGAAGACGCAATCTACGGATTCCCCTGAGGCTGCTTGCGATACATCCCCGTGAAGTAATCCGCAAAGTCCGGCGCCGAGTTGTGGTTGATCACCGCGAAATTCTTCACCAGTTGAATGTGATACGGGCCGGCGCGACGAGTCGCCAAGGGCTCGCGCACGATGATCAGGTTTTCGGTTTCCATCGCCACCGTGTGGTGCGCGCTGACGATCACCTTGTCGGTGCCGGTTTCCTTGAGCGTCAAGGTGAACTCTGCCACTTCCCGGCCCTGGGCATCGCGGTCGGGGAGGATTTTCAGGTCCAGGTCGCCGTCGCGGTCGAGGAAGTCATTGCGCATCTGGTAATGACCGTCGCGCTGATCGCGGGCGACTTCGTCGAATTTTTCGTACTCGGGCTCACGGTATTCGTCGTGCAACTGGATCGCTCGCTCTCGCTGGTCGCCCTTGGCGCTGCTGACCCAGGTACCGGTGTAATCCGATTTGATGCGCCAAATGCCGGTCTGATGGCCGTCATCGGTGTATTCATGCAGGTAAAGGAAGGACTCATCAGCATACTCGCCGCGATCCCCCACCAACTTGATCGGCTTACCGCTGCCGCTTTGGGTGTAGCGCAGCTCGCCAATCATCACCGCGCCCTGTTGCTGGTACCAGATTTCTACCGGGATTTTGCCATCCAGGGTGCCCACCAGCCGCTGTGCATCTTCATTGACCGGCCCTTCCAGCCTGGCGGTTTCCAGCCATTGGCCGTCCTTCCATTCGCCGGTGGTGCGCAGCATGTAGCCGCTGGGCATGCTGGTGTTGGCGTCATCGTCTGTCGCAGGCACTTCTTGCTGGGTATATGAGCTGAGTCGCACCAGTTCGCCGTTGCGCATTTGCCAGCGGCTCGCACGTGTCCAGCAGCAGCCACGGTCGGTCTGCGAATGGATAATGCCGTCCTTGGGGTTGACCGAGAACATGCCGCCGGAGGTTTCGTTGGCCAGCTCGGTCAAGGGGCCGTTCAGCACCCACTGCGTCTTTTGCGGGTCTTGCAGGTACACGTCGTAACTGGACTGGAAATCTTTATCCGCGCCGGTGCCGTTACGGATCGCCAAGTCCTGGCGGCCGTCCTGATTGATGTCGGCGAAGTACACCACGCCGTTCTCCCCCATCAAACGCCAGTCGACGGTTTTACCGTTCTGGTCCATCGGCACCTGGGCCTCCGGGGTCTGCAATTGCTGGAGGATTTCGAGGGTGGCTGCGTCGCGGAGGGTGACCAGTGCCCGCGCCAGGTACTGCAAGTCCTGCGGCACCTCGGGGAACAGCACTTCAACCAGGTACTTGCCGCTGGGGTCATTGACCGAGAACGAGCGGGGTTCGGCCACGACCGGAGCCGCCACGGCCATGGAGAGGAGCACAGCGCTGACAAGCGAACGCATTCAAAGCATCCTTGCTGAAATTCGGGGGCGGCAGTGTAGCGGTTGTCCGCGCATAAATCGCTGTTTGGATGTGCCCGTAGGCTGCTATGTTGCGGGCCTCACGCGCGAAGGGAGGTGCCATGGATTCGTTAAGCAACAACGCCGCATTGGTGATCATCGACATGCAGCAAGGCATCAACCAACCCGCGCTCGGGCGACGTAACAATCCGCATGCGGAGTTGCACATGCACCGTCTGCTCAGCGCCTGGCGGCAAGCCGGTAGACCCATCGTGCATGTGCGGCATATCTCCCGCTCACCGGGCTCCGTGTTCTGGCCGGGGCAACCGGGTTGTGAATTCCAGCCCGCACTGCAGCCCCAGGCGCATGAGCATGTGCTGGAGAAAAACGTACCGGATGCGTTCACAAATACCGGCCTGGAACGCTGGCTGCACACGCGAGCGATCAGGCAGTTGGTGATCGTCGGGGTCATCACCAACAACTCCGTCGAGGCCACGGCGCGCTCAGGCGGCAACCTGGGCTTTGATGTCATCGTGGCCGCCGACGCCTGCTACACGTTTGACCAAACCGACTTGTCGGGGCGCCTGTGGCCAGCGGAGGATGTGCATGCGCTGTCACTGAGCAACCTGGCGATGGATTACGCCAGGGTTGCAGGGAGCGATGAAATCCTGGCTTATGCCTGAGCCGGTCTGTTTTCGAGCAACTGTGCAATAGCCTTAGGAAACCTTTCCCTCAGCGCGGCTGCGCAACCATTTCACGCCAGGCCTGAACGCTGGGCCGCTCGTTCACCTTGGCATGCCAGGCGCGCAGCGCTTCGCACGTTTCAGGCACAGGCAATTGCACCAGTGCCGCGAAAATCAGCCCGCCAAGTAACGCAATATCGGCCATCGAAAATGCATCGCCTGCCACAAAGGCGCGGGTCTTGAGCACGTTATCGAAATAGTGCATCCCCCTGACCGCCTTGTCCCGCATACGCATGCCCCATTCGGCGTTCTGATAAAGCTCTACCTCAGGCCCAAGCCCAGGGGTGGCATGATGGAAATACACGCTGACCGCATCCATTAATTCAATTTCTGCGCGCTTGGTCATCATGTGGATCACGCCTTGCTCGGTCGGCGTCCTGCCGGTGAGGATCGGGTTGCCATCAAGTGTGTCCAGGTACTGGGTGATAGCGGTGCATTCAGCGATGAACGTGCCGTCGTCCAGTTGCAGCACTGGCAGCGTCCCGGAATAGTTGAGGGCAAGGAACGCGGGTTGTTTGTGCTCGCCTTCCCATAGGTTGACCGACACGAACTCGACGCGCGGCAACAAGCGCTTCTCGGCCAGCGCGATACGAACGCGCGCCGGATAGGGCCCGTTATACCAATCGTAAATCTTCATCAACGGAGGTTGGGATACGTCGGATTGTAGCTCTTGGAATGTCATGATTTGCTCGCCTACCTGTCAAGTGGTAGGTAAAGATTGAAAGTATTTTCCCACGCTGTCAACCATTACCTTCCAGTTGGCAGGTAAAACCGTGTGGGCGTAGAATCCGTCTCACCTCCCTCCCAACTGAAGAGAAATCCACACGTGAGTGAAAACGCTCGAGAAGCCATCCTGGAAGCTGCCAGACTCGCGGCTCAGCACTACGGCTACAGTGGCATCAACTTTCGCAGCATCGGCGAAACGGTAGGGATCAAGAACGCCAGTATCTATTACCACTTCCCGAGCAAAGCCGATCTCGGCGCGGCAGTCGCCAGACGCTATTGGGAAGATGCGGCCAGCACGCTGACGGCCATACGCACCGAGAACCCGGAACCACTGCAGTGCCTGCGTGCTTATCCGGGCATCTTTCGAAAGTCACTCGAAGACGGAAACCGCTTGTGCCTGTCCAGTTTTATGGCGGCCGAATACAAGGACCTGCCCGAGCCGGTGAAGAAAGAAATACTGGCGTTTGCCGACACCAACGTAGCCTGGCTGGCGGTGCTGCTGGCTGAGATCGAGCCTCTCAGCGCAGAGATATGCGAGCGTCGCGCTCGTGCCATCTACACCGCCATTGCCGGCGCGCAGTTGATTGCCCGCACGCGAGACGATCTCAGTTTGTACGACGAACTGGTCCAGAGTTATCGGGACACGGGGCTTATCCCGGCCTGACACTGACGACGCCGTTGGCGCGCACTGTTGCGGCCGATCATCGAAGCGTCGGCCGCGCAGTATGCGAAGGAGAAAGGCATCACACCGCGTGACTGCAGCAAAGAGCAGTGAGGTTTATCGGCTGAAATACGCTTCAAATGTGGGAGGGGGCTTGCCCCCGATGGCGGTGTATCAGTCACGGATTTCCTAACTGAGCCACCGCTATCGGGGGCAAGCCCCCTCCCACATTTAGACTCAGGTGTGTCAGCCCACGCCTACTTCCACCACTCCAGCATTCAACCGCACCGGCCACACCCGCAGGCGCTGATCCGGCGCCTCCAGGCACTGGCCGTCGTGCAAGCGGTAATGCTGCTTATAGATCGGCGCAGCCACCACGAGATCGCCCTTGATGCTGCCGACCAAGCCGCGACCAATCACATTCGCTCCCGACTCCGGGTCATGGTTGTCGATGGCGAACAGCGTCTGTTCCTGCGCGCCCGGCAGGTAGAACAGCGCCACTTGCGCGCCGTCCAGCCACACCACCACGCCGGAATGGCGCACCAGGTCAGTCTCGTTGCACACGCGTTTCCAGGTGGACTGGCTCATCAGGCAAGCTCCTCGATGACAGGAATCAGGTTGAGTTCAGCGGCCATGATCGGCCGGCGCTGGCCGCGTTCCTGGACAAAGTGGATGTCCGGATCCGGGCGTTTGTCATTGACGAAGGTGCGGAAGCGCTTGAGCTTTTCCGGGTCTTTAAGGGCGTTGGCCCATTCGCATTCGTAGCGATCGACCACCAGTTGCATTTGCGCTTCCAGCTCGGCGCCCAGGCCCAGGCTGTCGTGCAGGATCACGTCCTTGAGGAAATCCAGGCCGCCTTCCAGGCTTTCGCGCCACACCGAGGTGCGCTGCAGTTTGTCGGCGGTGCGGATGTAGAACATCAGGAAACGGTCGATGTACTGGATCAGCGTGGCGTCATCGAGGTCGGTGGCAAACAGTTCGGCATGGCGCGGACGCATGCCGCCGTTACCGGCAATGTAGAGGTTCCAGCCCTTTTCGGTGGCAATCACGCCCACGTCTTTGCTCTGGGCTTCAGCGCATTCACGGGTGCAGCCGGACACCGCGAACTTGAGCTTGTGCGGCGAACGCAGGCCCTTGTAGCGGTCCTCGATCAGCAGCGCCATTTTCACGCTGTCCTGCACGCCGTAGCGGCACCAGGTGCTGCCCACGCAGGACTTGACCGTGCGCGTGGATTTGCCATACGCGTGCCCGGTCTCGAAGCCGGCCGCGATCAGCTCGGCCCAGATATCCGGCAGCTCATGCAGTTGCGCGCCAAACAGGTCGATGCGCTGGCCGCCGGTGATCTTGGTGTAGAGGTCGTATTTCTTCGCCACTTCGCCAATCACGATCAGCTTGTCGGCGGTAATCTCGCCGCCCGGAATCCGTGGCACCACCGAGTAGGTGCCGTTCTTCTGCATGTTGGCCATGAACGTGTCGTTGGTGTCCTGCAATGGCACCAGCGAGGCATCCATGATCGGCTGGTTCCAGCACGAAGCCAGGATCGAACCCACCGCCGGTTTGCACACGTCGCACCCGGTGTGGCCACGGCCGTGCTTGGCCAGCAGTTCTTCGAAGGTGATCACCCCTTCCACCCGCACCAGGGCATACAGTTCCTGGCGGGTATAGGCGAAGTGTTCGCACAGGCTCTTGTCGACGCTGACACCACGGGCGATCAGTTCGTGTTCAAACACCTGCTTGAGCAAGCCCGCGCAACCGCCGCAACCGGTGCAGGCCTTGGTCTGGGATTTGAGCAGGCCCAGGTCGCTGCAACCGCCGTCGATGGCCGAGCAGATCGCACCTTTGGTGACGTTGTGGCAGGAACACACGGTGGCCGATTCGGGCAACGCGCCGGGGCCGAGGGTCGGTGCGCCGGCGGAGGACGGCAGGATCAGGCTGGCCGGTTCCGCCGGCAGCGCAATCGCGTTCTGCATGTATTGCAGCAAGGTGTCGTAGTAGCTGTTGTCACCCACCAGCACCGCACCGATCACATGCTTGCCCGATGCGTCCACCACCAGGCGCCGGTAGCTGGCGCTGGCCTCGTCGATAAACTGGTAGCTGCGCGCACCCGGCGTGTGGGCGTGGGCGTCGCCGATGGAGCCAACGTCCACGCCGAGCAGTTTGAGCTTGGTGGACATGTCGGCGCCGACAAACGGCTCGGCGGCCTGCGCGCACAACAGCGCGGCAACCCCACGGGCCATCTGGTAGCCCGGCGCGACCAGGCCGAACAGGCTGCCATTCCACGAGGCACACTCGCCAATCGCGTAGATGTGCGGGTCGCAGCTTTTGCATTCATCGTTGATTACCACGCCGCCGCGCGGGCCGATCTCCAGGCCAGCCTGGCGCGCCAGTGCATCCTGGGCGCGGATACCGGCTGAGAACACGATAAGGTCGGTTTCTAGAAATTCGTCGTTGGCAAAGTTCATGCGATAGCGGTACTGCTCGCCCGCGCTGATCGACTGCGTGGCACGGGACAGGTGCACACCGACGCCCAGTCGTTCGATCTGGGCCTTGAGCGCCAGGCCGCCAAAATCATCCAACTGCACTGGCATCAAGCGCGGCGCGAACTCCACCACATGGGCTTCCAGGCCGAGGCTTTTCAGGGCGTTCGCCGCTTCCAGGCCCAGCAAGCCACCGCCGACCACTACCCCGCGCCGGGCATTGGCTGCCGCAGCACGAATGGCATCAAGGTCTTGCAAGGTGCGATACACCAACCGCGAATCGCCTTCGGCGCCTTCAATCGGTGGCACAAACGGGTAGGAACCGGTCGCCAGGACCAAGCTGTCGTAGCCCACACAGCCCTGCGCCGTGATCACCTCACGGCGGGCGCGGTCGATTTCCAGCACCGGCACGCCCAAGTGCAAGGTCACACCCGGCGTCTGGTACAGCGACGCTTCGCAGAGGGCCAATGACTCGGCATCGCGGCCGGTGAAATACTCGGAGAGGTGCACACGGTCATAGGCGCGCATCGGCTCCTCACTGAACACATGCAGGTGGAAGTGCTCCAGCGCACCGCGCTCGATCAGTTGCTCCACGCAATGGTGACCGACCATGCCATTGCCAACGACGATCAGGGTTTTCATCGGTTTGTTCATATCAGCACCTGACAACATTCATCACGGTTTAAAAAGCAAAAAAAAACGCCTGAAACCTTGCGGTTCCAGGCGTCTTTGCCTGTTCTTATGCGGGATCGGTTCGGACGACTTCGCCGGATCCATCGCTTTATGCCCATGACCTTGAAGGGCCTGTCGATCGTCGTTGACCGAGTGGGGTTGAGGGGGAGCTTGCAGGCGGCGTGCCAATTGGCCGCAACCCCGCAGTCGCGGCTACGCCAGCCCTTCAACCCAGCAATACGCCCACGATTGCGCCTCCAACTGGTGCGCCCCGCATCATATAAGTGCGCATACCCGCCTCTGTGGCGAGGGAGCTTGCTCCCGCTGGAGTGCGCAGCGCTCCCAGGATTTAGGGGGCGCTTCGCAGCCCAGCGGGAGCAAGTTCCCTCGCCACAGTGGGTAAGCCACTTGAAATGCAAAGCTGGCGCGTGACTTGCTAGGAACACCTGCATCAAGCAGTCAACGCTGATTGCCCATTCACGACAAAGGCGCCGTGCACCCCCCGTTTCCAAACGGTGGGTTGCAGGGCGCTTTTTTGTTGGCGGGTAAAAAAGTTTCGAGGGTGACGGATGGCAAACCAAAGCGTACGCAGCGTGTGTCCTTATTGTGGCGTCGGCTGCGGCATCGTGATGCAAGTGGAAAACAATAAAGTGGTCAAGGTGATCGGCGACAAGGCCCACCCCACCAACTTCGGCCGCCTGTGCACCAAAGGCACTACGTGCGGCCAAGCCATCGCCGAGTCAGGCCGCATGGAGAATGCCTACCTGCGCGAAGAGCGCGATCACGACCCGGTGCGCATCGCCATGGACACCGCCATCAGCGAAACCGCCAGCCGTCTGCGCCATATCCTCGACCGCGATGGCCCCGATGCGCTGGCGTTCTACGTGTCCGGGCAAATGTCCCTGGAGGCGCAGTACCTCGTCAACAAGTTGGCCAAGGGCTTTGTGCGCACGCCGAACATCGAATCCAACTCGCGCCTGTGCATGGCCAGCGCGGGCAGCGGCTACAAGCTGTCCCTGGGCTCGGATGGGCCACCGGGGTCCTACGAAGACTTTGACCGCGCCGACCTGTTCTTCGTGATCGGCGCCAACATGGCCGACTGTCACCCGATTCTGTTCCTGCGCATGATGGACCGGGTCAAGGCCGGGGCGAAGCTGATCGTGGTCGACCCCCGACGCAGCGCCACCGCCGACAAGGCCGACCTGTACCTGCCGATCAAGCCCGGCACCGACCTCGCCCTGCTCAATGGCCTGCTGTACCTGCTGGTTAAAAACGGCCACACCGATCCGGCCTTCATCGCCGCATTCACCGAAGGCTGGGAGGCCATGCCTGGCTTTCTTGAGGACTATTCGCCCGACCACGTCGCCGCCCTCACCGGCCTGGCCGAAGCGGATATCCGCCAAGCCGCCGACTGGATCGGCCAAGCCGCCGAGTGGATGAGTTGCTGGACCATGGGCCTCAACCAAAGCACCCACGGCACCTGGAACACCAACGCCCTGTGCAACCTGCACCTGGCCACCGGCGCGATTTGCCGCCCCGGCAGCGGGCCGTTTTCCCTCACCGGCCAACCCAACGCCATGGGGGGCCGCGAGATGGGCTACATGGGCCCAGGTCTGCCGGGGCAACGCTCGGTGCTGGTCGAAGCCGACCGCGCATTTATCGAAGACCTCTGGCAAATCCCGCCTGACCACCTGCCGCGCCAGGCCGGCAACGGCACCGTGGCGATGTTCGAGCAGATGGCCGCCGGGCAGATCAAGGCGTGTTGGATCATCTGCACCAACCCGGTGGCCAGCGTGCCCAATCGCCAGATCGCCATCGACGGTTTGCGCACCGCCGAACTGGTGATCACCCAGGACGCCTACCTCGACACCGAGACCAACCGCTATGCCGATATCCTGCTGCCCGGCGCGCTGTGGGCCGAGGCTGAAGGGGTGATGATCAACTCCGAACGCAACCTGACCCTGATGCAGAAAGCCGTCGAGGCGCCCGGCGACACTTTGCCCGACTGGCAAATCATCGCTCGGGTTGCCTGTGAAATGGGCTTTGCCGACGCCTTCACCTATGCCAGCGCCGCCGAGGTATTCGAAGAAATCAAACGCGCCTGGAACCCCAAGACCGGCTACGACCTACGCGGCGCCAGCCACGCACGCCTGCGTGAACAACCGCTGCAATGGCCCTGCGCTTCGGCCGATGGCGCGGACCGCAACCCGATCCGCTACCGCACCGCCGGCACGCTCGCATTCGCCACCGACAGCGGCAAAGGCCAGTTCTTCCCGCGCCCCCATATGCCGCCTGCGGAAATGCCCGACGAGCGCTTCCCGTTCGTGCTCAACACCGGCCGCCTGCAGCACCAGTGGCACACCCTGACCAAGACCGGCAAGGTCGCCACCCTGAACAAACTCAACCCCGGCCCGTTCGTGGAAGTCCACCCCGACGATGCCAGGCGCCTGGGCCTCAAGGCCAAGGATCCGGTGGAGGTGCGCTCCCTGCGCGGGCGTGCCGTGCTGCCAGCGCTGATCACCGACCGCATGCGTCCCGGCAACTGCTTTGCGCCCTTCCACTGGAACGATGTGTTTGGCGAGCACCTGGCGATCAACGCGGTGACCAACGATGCCGTCGACCCGATTTCCCTGCAGCCCGAGTTCAAGTGCTGCGCTGTCGCGCTGGCCCGAGTCGAGCTGTTCGACCATCAGTTCCTTGATCAACCCGCTCTCCAAGATCTCCGAGAGGACTTCAGCATGTCGCGCCTCGACGCCTTCGCCGAACTCGCCGGTATCCGTAACGTACCGGCGCCGTTACTGAGCGACAGTGAACGCACCTACCTCGCCGGGTTCCTCAGCGGCCTGCACGCCAGTGCGGCGCGCCAGGACGCTGGCGTACCGGTAATGCCGGCGAGCGCGCCGCTGGCCAAGGATGCCCGCCTATGGCTGGACGGCTTGCTCGGCGGTTTGTTCAGCCGCGCAGACTCTGCGCCAGCAGCCGCCCCGGACGTCACGCTGTTGTGGGCGTCGCAGACCGGCAATGCCGAAGCCCTCGCCGAGCGCTTTGCCAAACGCCTGCGCGAAGCGGGCATCAGCGTAGAACTGAGCGCCATGGCGGACTTCTCCGCAAGCAAACTGGCCAGCGTCCAGACCCTGGCCCTGATCAGCAGTACCTTTGGCGACGGCGATCCACCGGACAATGGCGAAGGGTTCTGGCACAGCCTCAGCACCGTCGAGACGCGCCTTGAGTCTCTGCGGTTTGCGGTGCTCGCCTTGGGCGATCCGAATTACGACCAGTTCTGCAAGCACGGCAAAAGGCTTGACCAGCGCCTGCTGGAACTGGGCGCCACTCGCCTGCTGGAACGTGTCGACTGCGACACCGAATTCGAAGAACCCGCCGATGCCTGGCTGACCCGATTCCAGCAAACCCTCAACCCGGCCAAGCCCGTCGCAGCGGCGGCCACCCCGGCCGGCAAAACCAAACTGCACCCGTCACGCCTGCTGCTCAACCGGCACCTGAACCCCCACAGCGCCCACAAGGAAACCCGCCAGTTCGCCCTGGACCTGACGGGCTCCGGCCTGACCTACGAAGCCGGTGATGCCCTCGGCGTGCGGCCGCGCAACTGCCCGGACCTGGTGAGCGAACTGCTTGAGCTGACCCAACTGAGCGCAGGCGCTTCGGTGAACATCGAGACGTTCGGTGACGTGTCGCTGCAACACGCCCTGACCCAGCACTTCGAAATCGCCCGCCCCGGCAACGAGACCCTGGCCTTTATTGCCGAACGCAGCGCCAATCCAGGCCTGGAGCAACTGCTTCGACCCGAGCACAAGGCCGAACTCAAAGACTGGCTATGGGGCCGACAGCTCACGGATGTACTGCAGGAATACCCCATCGACTGCTCGGCGGACGAATTGCTCGGTACCCTCAAGCGCCTGCAACCGCGGCTGTATTCGATTGCCTCCAGCGCCAAGGCCCATCCCCAGGAAGTCCACCTCACCGTGGCGGCGGTGCGATACGGCAAACGCAAAGGTGTGTCCTCGACCTTCCTCGCCGACCGCGTCGGCGACGGCGAAGTGCCGGTGTTTGTGCAGCCGTCCAAACACTTTCGCACGCCAACGGACGGTGACGTGCCGATGATCATGATCGGTCCCGGCACTGGGGTGGCGCCGTTTCGCGCGTTCTTGCAGGAGCGTCGGGCCATGGGGCATCAGGGCCGTAACTGGCTGTTTTTTGGCGAGCAGTACGCCGCCAGCGACTTCTACTACCAGGACGAACTGCAAGGCATGCAGCGTGATGGCCTGCTCACTCACCTGAGCCTGGCGTTTTCCCGTGACCAGGCGCAGAAGATCTACGTGCAGGACCGCATTCGCGAACAGGGCGCCGAGCTGTGGCGCTGGTTGCAGGACGGCGCCAGGCTGTACATTTGCGGCGACGCCAGCCATATGGCCAAGGATGTGGACCAGGCGTTGCGCCAAGTGGCGCACACCCACGGTGGGCTGGGCGTGGAGGACGCCGTGGAGTACTGGCGCCAACTGAGCGAGCAGAAGCGTTATTTGCGTGATGTCTACTGATTGGATACAGAACAATCGTCAATTGTATTGTGTACAAAAAACCCTAAAGATTTGCTGAGTACGGGCCGAAACAGCATTGATAGCAAATCGCCGCACTGTTATTACAACGTACGGCGGTTTGACCACCCTCTGCGCTGATGGTCGTCTCGATGAAAATAAAAAATAAGCTTGTCCTGGCATTTGTCTCTGTCGCGTTTATCCCGGTCAGCCTGGTGGCCGTGATCTCTGTCATGAACACGCGAACCCAGGCGGTTGAACAGTTCATTGATGGCAGCACCCGGGAAATCCGCCAGATCGATGGCAATATCCGCCAGTTCTTCGACGGCACGCTGCAGAACGTCGATCAAATGGCTACGGATCCTGTATACACCTCTATCAACACCTTGAAGAATTACCAACCCGCGGATGCGCCCAGCCAACCGATGCCTGCGGCCGCGCAAACCGTGATCGACCGTTTCGCCCGCTTTGGCGCCACCCACCCGGCGGCGGCCATCCTGTCCATCGGCCTGGAAGACGGCACCTACGTCAAATGGCCGGATGACCCGCAACTGGCCAAATACGACCCGCGCACGCGCCCTTGGTACAAAGCGGCGATGGCCAGCCCCGGCAAGACCGTGCGCACCCCGGCTTACTATTACGACAAAGACGACGTGGCCCTGGTGGGCACTGCACGGGCATTGCTGGACAACGCGGGCAAAGCCAAAGGCGTGTTCGTGGTCAGCGTGTCGCTGAAGAACCTCACTGAGTTGGTCAAGAGCATCAAGCTCGGCGAAAGCGGCTACGTGATGCTGATCGAGGACGGTGTGGTGCTGGTGGACCCGCGTGACGCCGGCCACAGCTTCAAGCCGCTCAAGGATTTGGGCGACGCCTATGCCCACCTTGCCCAAACGCCCCAAGGCTCCACCGAAGTAGAGATCGGCGGTGTGCGCTACATGGCCAACGTGTGGACCTCCCCCGGCCTGGGCTGGCGTTATATCGGGCTGATCGAACACAACGAAGTGATGGCCGAAGCCACGCGCATGACCTACCTCACCGCCGCCATCGTCGGCGTGCTGGTGCTGGTCTTCGGCTTGCTCGCGGCAGCGTTTTCCAAGGTGATCGTCAAGCCCATCGGCCAGGTCAGCAGCGGCTTGCAATCCATCGCCGAGGGCGAAGGCGACCTGCGCCACGCGCTGCAGGTGCAGGGCAAGGACGAAACCGCCGAGTTGGCGGGCTGGTTCAACAAGTTTCTGGCGGCCATCCGCCAACTGATCCAGCACATCGGCGCAGCCTCGGCCAATTTGCAGAACGCCTCCAAGGTCAACAGCGAAGTGGCGCACAACATGAACGAAGCTGCCGGGCGCCAGCGTGAGGCGGTGGAGTTGGTGTCCACCGCGTTCAACGAAATGGTCGCCACCGCCAACGAAGTGGCGCGCTCGTGCAGCGGCGCGGCGGAGTCCGCCGAGAACGGCCACCGCCGCGTGGCCGAGGGCAAGCAGCAGATTGAAGTGACCACCGACAACGTCAACCGCCTGGGCCGCCGCCTGACCGAATCGTCCCAGGCCATGGTCGAACTGGAAGCCGGCAGCCGCAGCATCAACCAGATCCTCGGCACCATCCGCGCCATTGCCGAACAGACCAACCTGCTGGCGCTCAACGCCGCCATCGAAGCCGCCCGCGCCGGTGATCAGGGCCGCGGTTTTGCGGTGGTGGCCGATGAAGTGCGCGCACTGGCCAAGCGCACCTCGGACTCCACCGGCGAAATCGAACACCTGCTCGGCACCCTGGAAAACAAGACCCAGGAAGTCACGCAAAAAATGGGCAGTTGCCTGGACCTGTCACGGGCCAGTGTGTCGTCCATCGAGAGCGCGCGGGACAGCTTTGAAGGCATCCAGTTGTCGGTCAACGAGATCCGCGACCAGAACCTGCAAATCTCCGCCGCCGCCGAGGAACAACACAGCGTGGCCGAAGAGATCAACCGGCATATCCAGCAGATCTACGACGAAGCGCGGCTGGTGGAAAGCCTGGCCAACTCGGCGCAGGACGACTCGGGGCGGTTGTCGGAGTTGTCGAGCGAGCTCAATGGGTTGGTGGGGCGCTTCAAGTCCTGACTTTCGGCAAGCGCACCTGTAGGCGCTGGCTTGTAGTGAGCGGGCTTGTCCCGCTCACTACAACGTTATGTGTCAGCTTTCAGGAGCTATGTGGATACCTGTGCTGCGATTGCGGCGGTACGTTGCAAGGCCATCCACGCCATAAAGGTTTGCAACCGGGTGGTGAAGTTATCGCCTTGCGCTTCGGGATTTCGCGCTTCAAACAGAAAGAATGCCACCTGTGTGATCATCGTCGGATAACACCGCACGAACAGCGCGACATGTTCTTCAAGCGTCTGCGGCCACGTCGTCGCCTCTTCCGAGCGCAGCACATGCGTGGCCCGCACCGCCTTGCGCGACGCTTCACGCTGCAAGCGCAGGCGTTGCGGCTCGGCATCGGCCTGCGCGATACGCGTGAGATAGCCCGCCAACACCTGTTCAAAGTCAGCATTCAGCGCCACGGCGATCTCGCGTGACGGCCGAAACCGCTCGAACTGCTGCGACAGGTCATTGCCCCACAGGCAGCGGCAATGGTGCTTGAGCCAGAAGCCCCAGCTGTGCTTGTTTTCAGGCGCCAGGACCTGCGCAAGACTGCCAATATCGAAATCGACCTTGATGACCTCCGGGTGGCGCTGCTCCAGCGCCTGGCGGATCGCTTCCAGGCGTTCCAATAGCGGCGCAGTCGGCGGTTCGCGCAGCACCAGCGTGAGGTCAAGGTCAGAGACCCCGAGCGTGGCGTCTGCCCTGGCGACACTGCCGTACAGATAGATCCCATCGAGCCCCAGATCATCCTGCGACAGCGACGCGCAGACATCCTCAAGCAGTGGTTGAAACTCAGGCTGCACGGGGCTATCGGTGACGCTGAGGATGTAACCGTTGAGGTCGATGTTCGACAGGCTCATGACTGTTTCTTCCAGTGTTCATAAAACGCCAGCGCCGCCACGTTCTTGTCCTTGGCTTCCAGCATGATGTCGAAGCGCTCCAGAAACTGCAGCGCGTAGTCGTTGGTCCAGCGGTTCCACATTTGCGCACTGTGGCCGTACAGGTCGCGCTTAGACACCACCTGCAACAGCGCGTCCATTTCCAGCTTGTGCTCGGCGTCGAAACCCAGCTCCTGCAGGCTTTCCTGGGGTTGGGAGTAATGCATCGTCGGGCGTACGCCGCGCCAACTGTCGATCACGCGAGCGACACGTTCGCTGTTGGGGTCGATGTACTCGTTTTCGTTGATCCAGCAGTGGTGAATGTCGAGCACCACCGGCGCGAGGTCGGCGACTTGCAGGCAGTGGTCGAGGCCATAAGTCTTTTCATCGTTTTCAAAGGTGATGCAGTTGCGCGCCACCTCGGACAAACGCAACCACACGGCGCGGGTGCCTTCCACGCCGAGGCGCCCGGCGATGTGCACGTTGCACTTGAGGTCCTGGAAGCGCCGGCCGTAGCCCATCATGCGGATCATGTCGGCGTGGTATTCGAATTCGGCGAGGCTGTTTTCCACCACGCCGGGGTTTTCCGAACCCAGCACGCAGTATTGGCCGGGGTGGAACGACAGCCGAATATCCGAGGCGCGCGCCAGCTCGCCGATGGCGGCGAAACCTTCGATCAATTGGCGTTCGATGGCAGGGTCTTTATAAACGTCGGCGACTTTAGGATGGCTGTAGAACGGCAGCAGGTCGCTGCTCAGGCGCAGCATGCGCAAGGTCGGCGGCAGGTCGGCGACATAGGCCAGCAGGCGTAACTGTGCCGCCAGGTTATGGGTGACCACTTCGACCAGCTTGTCGCGGGCGACCTGCGGCGTGACTCCGTCCATCCAGCGCAAGGTGGTGGTGCGCGGGTTGAAGGGACCTTCGATCAGCTTGAGGGCGCTGGCCGACAATAGGCGTTCAGGATGCTTGTACTGGCAGGCAAAGCCAATGCGAGGGTGTGTCATGGAGGCGCCCGGCGAAAGGAAAGGACAGGATGATACGGCGTTAGGCGTGGGCTCAGGCAGCGGGTTCATAATATTTAGACACTGATCACCCTGAACTTTCTGACAAGCGCCGCGCTCACTTCCTATGCGCTGCCGCGCCCAGATGCGTTGGATAGCTACGTTGAAACAACGCGACGTTGAAAAAAAAGCTACGTTGAAACAGACAAGGAGCCGCCATCACCATGACTACCCTCTCCACTTATCGCCGCACGCCAGGTCCGCTGCATGCGACCTTGCTCGCGGGCACCGTGCCGCTGTTTCTCGGCGCCCTGCTCAGTGACATTGCCTACACCCAGACCTACCAGATTCAATGGGCCAACTTCGCCTCCTGGCTGATTGCCGGTGCCTTGGTATTCGGTGGTTTTGCGCTGCTGTTTGCACTGGTCAACCTGCTGCGCGCCGAGCGCAAGGCCGGGCAGCCCACGCTGTATGTCCTGCTGCTGTTGGTCACCTGGGTCCTGGGCTTGGTCAATGCCTTCCAACACGCCAAGGATGCCTACGCCGCCATGCCGACCGGCCTGGTGTTGTCGGCAATCGTGATGCTGCTGACGCTGGCAGCCACTTGGACTGGCCTGCGTTCGGGAGCTACCAAATGAAAACGTCCAGCACATTGACCCTGTTGAGTGCCGCCCTGCTGCTGAGCGCCTGTGGTGGCGAAGGCGATAAAACCCAGGCCCGTGGCCCTGATCCCAAGTTGCCCGAGCAGCAAAGCAGCCTGCTGCCGAGCATGAAGATCGCCGAGCCCGCGCCGTGGGGCGAGCAGAAACCCAAAGTGCCCGAGGGTTACAGCGTGACCGCAATCGCCACCGACCTGGCGATTCCGCGCCAGACCCTGGTGCTGCCCAACGGTGACATCCTCGTCGCCGAAGGCCGTGGCGGCAGTGCGGCCAAGCTCAAGCCCAAGGATGTGATCGCCAGCCTGATCAAGGCCGAGGGCAATACCAAGGTCAAGGGCGGCAACCGCCTGACCCTGCTGCGCGACGCCGACGGTGACGGCACCTACGAGCTGAAAACCGTGTTCGCCGACAACCTCAACGCGCCCTACGGCCTGGCATTTGCCGACGGCAAGCTCTACGTGGCCAACCAGGATGCGCTGGTGCGGTTCGACTACACCGACGGCCAGACCAAGGCCAGTGGCGCGCCGGTCAAAGTCACCGACCTGCCGGCACAGATCAACCACCACTGGACCAAGTCCCTGGCCGTGAGTGCAGACGGGCGCCAGCTCTACGTGGGTATCGGCTCCAACAGCAACGTGACCGAACGGGGCATGGAAGTGGAAATCGACCGCGCCATGGTCTGGCAGATCGACGCCGCCACCGGCGCGCACAAGCCCTATGCCACCGGGCTGCGCAACCCGACGGCGCTGACCATCCAACCGGACTCCGGGCAATTGTGGACAGTCGTCAACGAACGCGACGAACTCGGCCCCGACCTGGTGCCGGATTACCTGACGTCGGTGCGTGAAGGCGCGTTCTACGGCTGGCCCTACAGCTACTGGGGCCAGAACGTCGACCCGCGTGCGCAACCGCAGAACCCGGCCAAAGTCGCGGCCGCGATCAAGCCCGATTACAGCCTGGGCTCCCATGTGGCGGCGCTCGGTGTGGACTTCTCCATCCCGGCCATGGGCGAGAAATTCGCCGATGGGGTGTTCGTCGGCGAGCACGGCAGTTGGAACCGTGAGAATCCGGTGGGCTACAAGGTGATCTTTGTGCCGTTCAGCAATGGCAAACCGGCGGGCGAGCCGATTGATTTCGCCACCGGCTTCCGTGGCGACGACGGCAAGACCCGTGGCCGCCCGGTGGGTGTGACGGTGGACCCCAAGGGTGCACTGATCATTGCCGATGACTTGGCCAATACGGTGTGGCGAGTGACGCGTAACCAATAGCAGCAGATGCGGGGTTTTCTGCTACAGAAAACCCCGTACAGGGAGTTCGCGTTACAGGTCAGTGATTTCCTTGTGACGCGGTACCAAAGCTTTCATCACGCTCCAGGCCACCAGGTAAGCCAGCGCGCAGATGGCGAACATGATCATGTAGCCAGTGTGGATGTCGTTGATCGACTTGTAGTAGTCGAACACCCAACCGCCGATCTTGGTCATCACCACGCCGCCGATCCCACCGGCCATGCCGCCAATGCCGACCACCGAGGCCACGGTTTTCTGCGGGAACATGTCCGACACGGTGGTGAAGATGTTGCACGACCACGCCTGGTGCGCAGACGCACCCACGCCGATCAGCAATACCGGGACCCAGAAGCTGATATAGCCCAGGGGCTGCGCCAGCAGTACCACCAGCGGGAACAGCGCGATCACCAGCATGGCTTTCATGCGGCCGTCGTACGGAGCATCGCCGCGGGCCATGAAGTAGCTGGGGAACCAGCCGCCGCCGATACTGCCGACCATGGTCATGCTGTACAGCACCGCCAGCGGCATGACGATATCGGCGCCTTTCATGCCGTATTGCGCCGACAGGTAAGTCGGTAGCCAGAACAGGAAGAACCACCACACGCCGTCGGTCATGAACTTGCCGAAGGCAAAGGCCCAGGTCTGGCGGTAGGTCAGCAGCTTGAACCACGAAACTTTCTTCCCGGACGTGCCAGCCGGGGCTTTGGTGTGTGGCTGTACGGTCTGGTCACTGCGGATATAGGCCAGTTCTTCGGCCGACAGGCGTTTTTGCTGCTCGGGCTTTTCATACACCGCCGCCCACACCGCCACCCACAGGAACCCGAGCATGCCGATCACCATGAAGGCGGCCTCCCAGCCCCACATACCGGCAATCAGCGGCACGCAGATCGGCGCCAGGATTGCGCCGACATTGGCACCGGAGTTGAAGATACCGGTCGCGAAGGACCGCTCCTTCTTGGGGAAATATTCGGCGGTAGCCTTGATCGCAATCGGGAAATTACCCGCCTCGCCAATCGCCAGCACTGCACGGGAGAGCATGAAGCCGGCAATCGATACCGGAATCACCGCCAACCCAATCGCGCCGCTGACGGCGGCGATGCCCTCACCCATCTGCACCGAGAACGCATGCATGATGGCGCCGGTGGACCAGATGGCAATCGCGACCACATAGGCGGCCTTGGTGCCGATCTTGTCGACAAACCGCCCGGCAAACAGCATGGAAATCGCATACACGAACTGGAACACCGCCGCGATGTTGGCGTAATCCGTGTTGCTCCAGCCAAATTGCGTGGACAACTGCGGTGCCAACAGGCTGAGCACCTGACGGTCGAGGTAGTTGACGGTGGTGGCGAAAAACAACATCGCACAGATGGTCCAGCGATAGTTGCCTACCGCCTGACCCACGCGGTGGGCGCTGATGGGCTCGTTCAGATTCATGGCATCACTTTTTATTTTTGTTAGTCAGGACATATGTAACGTCATATGTCGTCGTACAACTGCGACTTTTATAGCGAGACGCCTGAGCGGTGTCAATCTCAAAGATTAACGTTTGTCTAGGTACCACATGGTTACGAGAAGTTTCACGGAGACTCAGTTGTAGGATGACAAATACGCAAGACCAGGCTGGGCGCCTGCCCAGGCACATCGTCAAGAAGGCCGAAGTGCTGCATGCCAACCTTTTCCAACACGCGGATCGAGGCGGCGTGATCGGGTCGCACCAGCCCGAACACTTGGGGCACGTTCAGGTTTTCAAAGGCCAACGCCAGGGCATCGCGGGCAAGTTCGGTGGCATAGCCCTGCCCCCACGCCTCCACGGCAAAACGGTAGCCGAGGTTGATGCGGCGCTCGGTGGCCATTGGGTTGATCCTCTCTCAAGATGCCGCTCTTTTTTGTGGTGAGCGGGATTGTTGTGGTGAGCGGGCTTGCCCCGCGCTGGGCTGCGAAGCAGCCCCAAAACCATACAGCTCGGTTTGTCTGGAAAAACGGGGGTGGTTCTGATGGGGCCGCTGCGCAGCCCAGCGCGGGGCAAGCCCGCTCACCACAACAAGCCCGCTCACCACAGAAGCCCGCCCATCACAAAAGCCAGCTCACTATCAGGGAGCTCGTGGAGCTGGAAAATTGCGCTTCCCACAGGTGGTTCTGCACCCGGTTGAGAAAAAATACACCTGCGGGTGAATTATTTCGTGTCCGCTTGTATCTGAACTGACAGAGCGGTGCTATCGCGGTGATAGCACCACCCCTGTTCGGTTTTAGAGTGGTTCGTATGAAATTACGTAAAAAAAGCGTTAAACCCATCGGGTTGAAGGACATCACCATCGTCGACGATGCCAAGGTGCGCAAGGCGATAACTGCCGCCGCCCTGGGCAATGCCATGGAATGGTTCGACTTCGGTGTCTACGGGTTTGTCGCCTATGTGCTCGGTAAAGTGTTCTTTCCGGACGCCTCCCCCAGCGTACAAATGATCGCCGCACTGGGTACGTTCTCCGTGCCATTCCTGATTCGCCCGCTGGGTGGCCTGTTCTTCGGCGCGCTCGGCGATAAGTACGGGCGACAGAAAGTCCTCGCCGCCACCATCGTGATCATGTCCCTGAGCACCTTCGCCATCGGCTTGATTCCCGGCTACGCCTCCATCGGCATCTGGGCGCCGATCCTGTTGCTGCTGTGCAAAATGGCCCAGGGTTTCTCGGTGGGGGGTGAATACACCGGCGCGTCGATTTTCGTCGCCGAATACGCCCCGGACCGCAAGCGCGGTTTCCTCGGCAGTTGGCTGGACTTCGGCTCGATTGCCGGTTTTGTGCTGGGTGCCGGTGTGGTGGTGCTGATCTCCAGCGTGCTCGGCGAAGCCGAATTTGAAGCGTGGGGCTGGCGCCTGCCGTTCTTCCTCGCCCTGCCCCTGGGCATCATCGGCCTGTACCTGCGCCATGCGCTGGAAGAAACCCCAGCGTTCCAGCAGCACATGGACAAGCTCGAACAAGGCGACCGCGAAGGCCTGACCCATGGTCCCAAGGTCTCGTTCAAGGAAGTCGCCACCAAGCATTGGCGCAGCCTGCTGACCTGCATCGGCATCGTCGCGGCGACCAACGTGACGTACTACATGCTGCTCACGTACATGCCGAGCTACCTGTCCCACAACCTGCATTACAAAGAAAACAGCGGCGTGCTGATCATCATCGCGATCATGGTCGGCATGCTGTTTGTGCAGCCGTTCATCGGTTTTGTCAGCGACAAGATCGGTCGCAAGCCCTTCATCATCGCCGGTAGCGTTGGCTTGCTGTTCCTGTCGATCCCGGCATTCATGCTGATCACCAGCGGCAAGATCGGCCTGATCTTCGCCGGTCTCCTGATCCTGGCGGTGATCCTCAACTTCTTCATCGGTGTGATGGCCTCGACGTTGCCGGCGATGTTCCCCACCCACTTGCGCTACAGTGCGTTGGCCAGTGCGTTCAACGTTTCGGTGCTGATCGCCGGTGTGACCCCGACCGCCGTGGCCTGGCTGGTGGAAAGCACCAATGACCTGTTCATGCCCGCCTATTACCTGATGGTGTTTGCCGTGGTCGGCCTGATCACCGGCCTGACCATGAAGGAAACCGCCAACAAGCCCCTGCGTGGCGCGGCACCGGCGGCGTCGGACATGGAAGAAGCCAAGGAGTTGCTGCAGGAACACCACGACAATATCGAGCAGAAGATCGAAGACATCGACGCCGAAATTGCTGCATTGGAAGCCAAGCGCCAGAATCTGGTACAACAGCATCCGCGAATCAATTAAGCCCTGACCGTGCGTGGTGGCCCAGGCCACCACGCCTTTGGAGTGTTCAGCATGCTTCCCAGCGTCACCTCAGCACAATCGTTACTCAGCGCAGACGAACGCGCCGCCATCGCCGAAATAGAAGCCACCACCAGCATCCTGCAATTGGTCACCCGTCTGACCGGCATGCGCTTTGCCGGCATCGCCAAGTTCACCGATCTGGAATGGGTGGTCTGCTCGGTCCACGACCCCATGGCAATGGGGATCCATGTGGACGACGTGCTCGACCTCGAAACCACCCTGTGCAGCGAGTTCTGCATCAACCCCCAGACCTTGTTCATCCCGCAAGTCAGTGCAAACGGCCGCTTCGCCGCCCGCCCGGTGGTCAAGCAGTTCGCCATCGAAAGCTACGCCGGTGCGCCGATCTTCCTGCCCGACGGCCGATTGTTCGGCGCGCTGTGTGCCTTGGATTCACAGGCAATGCTGTTTGACGACCCCAACCTGCCAGAAACCCTGAGCCTGTTTGCGCGGCTGATCGGCTGCATTTTTTTCGCTAACCTGACGCAGAGCGATCGCTGAATCCAGGCTTGCCGCGCAACCCGGCGATATCGCGCTTGGGCGGCACTCCAAACAGCCGGCTGTATTCGCGGCTGAACTGCGACGGGCTTTCATAGCCCACTTTGAACGCCGCGCTGGACACATCCTGATGCTCGTTGAGCATCAACCGGCGCGCCTCGTTCAAGCGCAGCCACTTCTGATACTGCAATGGGCTCATTGCCGTGAGTTGGCGAAAGTGATGATGGAAAGTCGCCGCGCTCATCTGCACCCGCGCCGCCAGGTCTTCAACGCGCAGTGCCGCGTCGTAATTGAGCTTGAGCCAGTCAATCGCCTTGGCGATGCGATACCCCTGCCCGTCCACCGAACAGATCTGGCGCAGTCGATCCGACTGGTCACTCTGCAATAGCCGGTAGTGGATTTCGCGCTGGATCAACGGCGCGAGGACCGGGATCGCTTCGGGCTCATCGAGCAACGCCACCAGCCGCGCAAATGACGCCAGCATGCCCTCGGTGACCACACCGATGCCGACCCCCTTCAGCGCAGAGCGCTCGCGCTTGGGCGGCAACTCACTCTGGGCTATAAGCTCGGCCAATATGCGCAGGTCCAGCTTGAAGGTCAGCCCCAGGCACGGCCGCGCAGGGCTCGCTTGCAGCACTTCGGAATTGGCCGGTATATCCAGCGACGTCACCAGAAAGCGCGACGTGTCATACGGATACCCTTCGCCGCCTACCCATAACTGCTTCTGACCTTGGGCGACCAGCACGATGCTCGGTTCGACCATGCACACCACCGGCGTGCACGGCTGCTCGCGCCGATAAAACCCCAGGCCTGGGATTGGCATGGGGCTGTCCCCAGGTGCGCCGATGCGCGAAGCGATGGCGTGAATCAGCGCGTCCAGATTGTTCTTCATAACCCGCCCTTTTTCGTTGGTTCACGAACTGTACCCCGCACAGCCCATGGCGTCCCCGGCAAACCCACAGACTCAGAGCATCAGGCAAGTAATCCAGCGCAACGCACTACAGAACCTACAGACACACCGGGAAAATGCACGGACCAACCCCTTCAAGGATCCACCCATGAAACGCCTCTTGCTTGCCCTGGGTTTGCTGGTGACGTCGTTAACTGCTCTGGGAGCCGATATGTCCAACGGTGCTGACAACTTCTACACAAGCGACAAGGTGACAGTCGAAAAGGTCACCTTCAACAACCAATACGGCCTGCAGGTTGCCGGCAACCTGTTCGTGCCGAAAAACCTCGCCGCTGGCGCAAAAAACCCTGCAATCATCGTCGGCCACCCCATGGGCGCCGTCAAAGAACAGAGCGCCAACCTGTATGCCGCCAAAATGGCCGAACAGGGCTTCGTCACACTGTCCCTGGACCTGTCGTTCTGGGGCGAAAGCGCCGGTGCACCGCGCAATGCGGTGCTGCCCGACCTCTACGTCGAAGACATCAGCGCCGCCGTGGACTTCCTCGGCACCCGGCCGATGGTCGACCGTGAGCGCATCGGCGTGATCGGTATCTGCGGCAGCGGCAGCGTTGCCATTGCTGCCGCAAAAATCGACCCACGCCTCAAGGCCATCGCCACCGTCAGTATGTACGACATGGGCGCGGCCAACCGCAACGGGCTCAAGCACGGCGTCACGCTGGAACAGCGCCGGCACATCCTGCTGCAGGCGGCGAACCAGCGCTACGTGGAATTCCAGGGCGGCGAAACCCTCTACACCAGCGGCTCGCCACTCACGCTGACGGGCGACCCGGTGGGTGACGAGTTCTTCGATTTCTACCGCACCCCACGCGGCCAAGTCACGCCTGCCGGTGCATCGCCACAGACCACCACCATGCCGACGCTGACCAGCAACGTGAAGTTCATGAACTTCTACCCGTTCAACGACATCGAGACGATTTCCCCGCGCCCACTGCTGTTGATCACGGGTGCCAACGCCCACTCCCGCGAGTTCAGCGAGGACGCCTACCAGCGTGCGGCCGAACCGAAAGAACTGCTCGTCATCCCCAATGCGGGCCATGTGGATCTGTACGACCGGGTCAACCTGATTCCGTTCGCCCAGCTCACCGCCTTCTTCAAGAACAACCTCAAGTGAAGCCCGGTCACTCGACTGCACCGCGCTGGGGCGCGGTGCTCGCCATGTCCCTGGCGGCCTTTACATTGGTCGCCTCGGAGTTTATGCCGGTGAGCCTGCTGACGCCGCTGGCGGCTGACCTCGACATCACTCAGGGACAGGCCGGTCAAGGCATCTCTGTGTCGGGGCTGTTTGCCTTGCTCACCAGCCTGGTGATTGCCGCCGTGGCGGCCCGGGTGGATCGCAAGCGCCTGCTGGTGGCACTGACCCTGCTGATGATCGTGTCCGGGACGGTGGTAGCACTTGCGCCGAATTACCTGATCTTCATGCTGGGGCGTGCGCTGATCGGCGTGGCCATTGGCGGGTTTTGGTCCCTGTCGGCTGCCACCGCCATGCGCCTGGTGCCCGAAGCCCAAGTGCCGCGTGCCTTGGCCATGGTCAACGGCGGCAACGCCCTTGCAACGGTGATTGCCGCGCCGCTCGGCAGCTTTCTCGGCGGGATGATCGGCTGGCGTGGCGCGTTTTTCTGCGTGGTGCCGGTGGCAGTGATTGCCGTGGTGTGGCTGCTGACCAGCCTGCCGTCGATCAAGACCCACGGCGACGCAAAGACCACCAATGTGCTGCGCCTGATGAAGCACCCGCCGGTGGCCATGGGCATGCTGGCGGTCAGTGTGTTTTTCATGGGTCAGTTCATGTTGTTCACCTACCTGCGACCGTTTCT
The DNA here is from genome assembly GCF_003290225.1 of Pseudomonas sp. LG1E9. Classification (NCBI taxonomy): domain Bacteria; kingdom Pseudomonadati; phylum Pseudomonadota; class Gammaproteobacteria; order Pseudomonadales; family Pseudomonadaceae; genus Pseudomonas; species Pseudomonas sp. LG1E9. The sequence continues at coordinate 3,969,792 of NZ_CP029983.1, forward strand.
GGAAACCGTCACTCAAGTCAGCGTATCCCTGTTATCGCTGATGCTGCTGGTACTCGGCCTGGCCGGTCTGGCGGGCACGTTCCTGATCGAACGGTTTTTGAAGCGCAGCCTGTACCCCACGCTGATTGCTATCCCACTGCTGATGGCGTTGATCGCCCTGGCCTTGGTCGCTTTCGGCAGCTCGACCGGGATGACGACCCTGTTGCTGGGACTCTGGGGCCTGGTCGCCACCGCCGCCCCCGTGGGCTGGTGGACCTGGCTGGCAAACACCCTGCCCGACAATGCCGAGGCTGGAGGCGGCTTGATGGTCGCGATCATCCAGTTGGCGATTGCTTCAGGTGCCACAGTGGGAGGCGTGGTGTTTGATATCAGTGGTTATCAGGCGACGTTCGAGTTGAGTGCGACGCTGCTGTGCGTGGCCGCGTTGCTGGCGTGGGCGGCACGCCGGGTCAGCTATCGCGCCGGGCGTTTGAGCACCGCCTGATGCGCTCAACCTTTTTCCAGGGCCGCCGATAAGCTGTCATACCCCTGACATGCAGCGAGGCCCTGCGCGAAATAATGCCCAACTCTCTCGCTCCGATCGTTCGTTCGCTGTCCACCCGTACCAGCCTGTCGCTGACGCGCACGTCACTATTCAACTTCATGGTCCTGTTGGCCGTTGTCTTTGCGGCAGCGGCTTACTCGCTGCTTTACATTGCCCATGAGCTGGACCACACCGAGCAGGCCGAAAGCGCGTTCCATACCCGCAAAGCCATGCAGTCCATGGAAAAAGCCATGCGGGTGACGGTCAAGGATTACGCATTCTGGAGCGATGCCTACAGGCACCTGCATATCGAGGTCGACAAGGAGTGGGCCTACGCCCGTGGCAATATCGGCTCGACACTGTTCCATGATTTCGGCTTTCAAGGCCTGTTTGTGGTCAACGACGCCAACCGCACCGTCTACGCGGTGGTCGAGGGCGAACTGCAAGCCTTTGAAATCAGCGAATGGCTCGACCAGCCCCTGACCCAGCTTCTCGAACAGGCCCGCGCCGGTGCCGACGACGAAACCCCCGTGAGCACGTTCATCAACGTACGCGGCAGCCCGGCGCTGGTGGCCGCCGCCGCGATCACCCCAGGCACTGACCCCACTGTGGTTACGGATGGCCGGCCAGCCTCGGTGCTGATCTTCGTCGACATTCTCGACAGCGCCAAACTGGGCCGGATCGGCAATGACTTTGGCGTGGAAAACCTGCACATCGCCAGCCCTGACGACATCGCCAAGGGCGTGTTTCTGCCACTCGGCGACCACGGCAGCGCCGGCAGCCTGTACTGGCAGCCGGAACAGCCCGGCCGGCGCTTGATTGGTGTCGGCCTGCCCTTGCTGGGCCTGGCCGCGTTGCTGGTGTGCCTGATGACGTGGATGATTTTGCGCCGCAGCACCGCCGCTGCCCTGGCCCTGGATGCCAGTCATAGTTCATTGCAAACCAGCCAGAGCGCCTTGGCCACCAGCGAAGCGCGCTTTCGCGATGTAGTGGAAGCCAGCTCTGACTGGGTCTGGGAGATCAATGCCGCCTGGCGTTTCACCTACCTGTCGGAGCGTTTCGAAAGCGTGACCGGATTGGCCCGCGACGCATGGATCGGCGCAGCCATGAATGACCTGCTGGGCACCGAAGACGGGCTGTTGTCACAGTGGTTGTGCACGCCCGGCAGGCGCCCGGACCTTAGCGTGCTATGCCTGTATGTGGATGCCAAAGGACTGGAGCGCACCACCCGACTATCGGCGCGGGAAATGCCGTGCGGCGGGTTTCGCGGCACGGCCACCGACGTGACCGAAGAGGTCGAGGCACGCAGACGCATCGAGTTCCTGTCCCAGCACGACGCCCTGACCGGGCTGCCCAATCGCACGCGCCTGCAAGCCTTCCTCGACGCCAAGCTCAAGGCACTGCCGACCCTTGAGCAACCCGTGGTGATGCTCAGCCTGGACCTGGACCGCTTCAAGCCGGTCAATGACTTGCTCGGACATGCCGCCGGCGACCGTGTGCTCAACGAAGTGTCGAGCCGCCTGACCGATTGCGTGCGCCACGGCGACCTGGTGGCGCGGGTTGGCGGCGATGAGTTTGTGCTGATCCTCAGCGAGGCCGGCACCCTGAACGAAGTCGAAAACCTGTGCCGCCGCTTGATCGCTTCCATCGAGCGGGCCATCCGCATCGACGAGCAGGAAGTGTTTATCAGCGCCAGCATCGGCATTGCCCTGGCGCCCAATGACGCCAGCGCCGTCACCGAACTGCTGCGCTACGCCGACATCGCGCTGTACGAGGCCAAGTCCGCTGGGCGCAATACCTGGCGCTTTTACTCCGGCGAGATGAATGCGCGGATCATCGAGCGTCGTCGCCTGGAGAGTGATCTGCGCTACGGCATCACGCATGGGGAATTGCGCCTGCACTTCCAGCCGCGTTATCGCATTGCCGATGGCCAGATGGTCGGCGCCGAGGCGCTGGTGCGTTGGCAACACCCGGACCGCGGCCTGATCGCGCCAGACACCTTTATCCCGATTGCCGAAGAGTCAGGTTTGATCCTGTCGCTGAGCGATTGGGTGCTGGAAACCGCGTGCGCCTGTGCCGCGCAGTGGCCGGATGGGTTGTTCGTATCGGTGAACCTGTCGCCCACCGAGTTCAAGCGCGGCAACCTGATGGAACGCGTGCGCCACGCCTTGCAGGTCTCGGGGATCGACCCGGCGCGGATGGAACTGGAAATCACCGAAAGCGTCATGCTCGAAGACGCGGGCGGTGCGCTGGACGTGATGCGCGCCCTCAAGCAACTGGGCATCCGCATTGCCATGGACGATTTCGGCACCGGGTATTCGTCGCTGAGCTACCTGCGTGCGTTCCCGTTCGATGGTTTGAAGATCGACCGCAGCTTCCTGACCCGGCTGGAAGACAGCGAGGACGACCAAGCCATCATCCACGCGATCGTCGGACTGGGCCGCGCCCTGGCGCTGACGGTCACCGCCGAAGGCATCGAAACCGCCGAACACCTGGCGATGCTCAAGGCCGTGGCCTGTGACGAGGGCCAGGGTTACTTCCTCAGCCGCCCCCTGGATATCGACGCGTTCAACCGCTTGCTGGGCCCTGCTTGAAGAACAGGCTCGGCGTCTTGCCGAACTGTTTCTTGAACATGCTGGTGAAGGCGCTCGGGCTGTCGTAGCCCAGCTCCAGCGCCACGTCGATGATCTTCTCCCCGATCGCCATGCGTTCCAGAGCCAATAGCAGCCGCGCCTGCTGACGCCATTGGCCAAAGGTCATGGCGGTTTCCTTGCGGAACAGACGCTGGATGGTCTTCTGATCCAGGCCCAGGCGCTCGCTCCAGTCCGCTACCGTCGAGGCATCGCCCGGATCCTGTTGCAGCGCCAGGCAAATCCGCTGGATCCGCGGGTCGGCCGGTTGCGGCAGGGATAACGGCAACGCGGGCAGGTCAGCCAGTTCGTCGAGGATCAGGTGCATGATCCGCGCATCCCGCGAATCCTCGGCATACGGCGGCTTGAGACTGACCGAGGCTTTGATCAGCTCGCTCAGCAGCGGCGAGATGCTCACCGCCTTGGTTTCGGTAGGCAGATTGGGGAAGCTGTCGGGGCGCACAAACACGCTGCGCATTTTCAGCGGGCCCACACAGCGCAGGGAATGCACGTGCCCGCAGGGCATCCAGAAGCCGCGATTGGGCGGCACGGTCCACTGGTTCTGCGCCGAATGCACTACCATGACCCCTTCGGTCGCGTAGAGCAGTTGATGCTTCTCGTGGCTGTGATCGGGGATCACCCAGTTTTCCGGATAGTCGGTGGCCGAACTGATCACGGCCCACTCGCCTTCGTCGATCTCCTGCAGGAATTTATCCAGTGATTTGATCATTTAGCCCTTTTTGCGACAGTTACCGCCCGAATTTCGTGAGACAGACATTTTTACTGAATCTAGCATAAACCCCGAAACAATTTGAAATGGACCGCCAACCACGTATTGGCGGCCCCTGTTCACCGCCTTGTATGGAATGCCTGCATGTCGACACTCACCGCGTCACCCGCCACTGCCACCCCTGCGCCCCAAGCAAGCCCCCTGGTCATGCGCATCCTCGGCGCCTGTGCGCTGGCGCACTTGATCAATGACCTGATCCAGGCCGTGCTGCCGTCGATCTACCCGATGCTCAAGGCCAACTACGGGCTGACGTTTGCCCAGGTGGGGCTGATCACCCTGACCTTCCAACTGACCGCCTCGCTGCTGCAACCGTGGATCGGCTACCACACTGACCGTCATCCCAAGCCCTGGCTGCTGCCGGCCGGCATGGTGTGCACCTTGATCGGTATTCTGATGCTGGCATTTGTCGGCAGCTTCCCGGCGATCCTGCTGGCGGCAGGGCTGGTGGGCGTGGGCTCGTCGACCTTCCACCCGGAAACCTCCCGCGTGGCGCGCCTGGCCTCCGGCGGGCGCTACGGCCTGGCGCAGTCGACCTTCCAGGTCGGCGGCAACACTGGCAGTGCCTTGGGCCCGTTGCTGGCAGCGGCGATCATCATTCCCTACGGCCAGGGCAATATCGCCTGGTTCGGGCTGTTTGCCGTGTTCGCGATCCTGGTGCTGTACGGCTTGAGCCGCTGGTACCGCAGCCACCTCAACCTGTTCAAGCTCAAGCAAGGCGGCAAAGCCACCCACGGCTTGTCCAAAGGCCGCGTGACGTTTGCCCTGGTGGTGCTGGCAGTGCTGGTGTTCTCCAAGTACTTCTACATGACCAGCCTGACCAGTTACTTCACGTTTTACCTGATTGAAAAATTCCACCTGTCGGTATCGAGTTCCCAGATGTACCTGTTCCTGTTCCTCGGTGCGGTGGCCGTGGGCACCTTCGCGGGTGGACCGATCGGCGACAGGATCGGGCGCAAGAAAGTCATCTGGTTCTCGATCCTTGGTGCCGCGCCGTTCACCCTGGCCCTGCCCTATGTCGACCTGTTCTGGACGGCCGTGCTCAGCGTGGTAATCGGTTTTATCCTGGCCTCGGCGTTCTCGGCCATCGTGGTGTTTGCCCAGGAGTTGGTGCCTGGCAACGTCGGCATGATCGCCGGGATATTTTTCGGCCTGATGTTCGGTTTCAGCGGGATTGGCGCGGCGTTGCTCGGTTTGCTCGCCGATACCCACGGCATCGAGTACGTCTACAAACTGTGCTCGTTCCTGCCGCTGGTGGGCATCCTGACGGTCCTGTTGCCATCGACCAAAGGGATCTGACTGGCCGATCATCGGCTGGCTGTGTGCCATTACCCAGAAAGCTCTGAAAAACCTGCGTGTGCGCTTACAATCCCGGTTTAAACGCACACCAGGCAGATCCTGCAAGACATGACGCTCGACCCTCCCACGATTCTGGCACTCACCGTTGCCCTGGCAGCCGCTGCCGCCCTTTACCTGCTGGTTGAATGGCGCAGCGTGCGCGAGCCCTCGCTGCTGTTGTGGAGCAGCGGTTTCGCCACCATCACCATTGGCTCCACCTTGGCCCTGCTGCGCATCAATGGCTTTTTAGTCATCGGTATCTGGTTCGCCAACGGTCTGCTCGTGACCGCACACTTTCTGTTTCTGCTCGGCGTAGCGCGGTTTACCCAAGTGCGGGTGTCGCGTGCCTGGGTCCTGATGCCCGTGATCTGGTTCGCCATGCTCGCCTTGCCAGCCGACCCGTCCTGGTCCAAGGCCATGCTGGCGGTGCAATCGCTGTTGGTCGCCCTGCCCACCCTGCGCGCCAGTTTCCTGCTGCGGCCCCATGGCCGGTCCCTGAGCGTCGGCGCGGTGCAGCTGCGTTTCGTGCTGCTGCTCCACGGGATCTTTTACGTGGCCAAGGCACTGTCGGTGGTGATCCCCGGCACTTTGATCGACCTCGCGGCCTTCAAGGGCGAAATCATCCAGGTCTCCTTGGTCGAAGGCGCCATGGCAATCATGCTGATTGCCCTGTCCATGACCGGCTCCGAACGCTACCGCCGCGAACAACACATCGCCCGCCTCGCGGCCCGCGACCCACTCACCGCCCTCTACAACCGCCGCGCCCTCGACCTGCGCGCCCCGCGCCTGCTGGCCCAGGTCTCCCCAACCCAACCCGGCGCCCTGCTGCTGATCGACATTGACAACTTCAAAGGCGTCAACGACCTCCACGGGCACACGGCTGGCGACCGCCTGCTGATTGCCCTGAGCGAAATGATCCGTGCCGTCGTGCCCCAAGGCGCATTGGCGGCGCGGCTGGGCGGCGATGAGTTTGTGATCCTGCTGAACCCGGCGTCGACCGAGCAGATCGTCGAACTGGGCAGCAGCCTGCGCGGGCAGTTCCAGCAACTGGCCGCGCAGAGCTTCAGCACCCCGCAGCCCGTGACCCTGAGCATCGGCGCCAACCTGTTCGATCAGCCGCCGGAAAGCCTGGCGGCGTTGATCGAGCAAGGTGATTCGACGTTGTATGAGTCCAAGCGGGGTGGGCGGGACAGTATTCGGTTGGTGGATCGGACCGGCGTCAGTACCTAGCGCTAGAGATCGTAACTAACCCCCACACTCCGCCCCGTCCTCACCGACTCCAACGCACACTCCGCCAAATGCAACGCATACAACCCATCCCGCACGCTGGTGGGCAGTTCGCGACCATCTTTGAGCGCGTCAATGAACTGGGTCAGCTCATTGCGATAGGCATCCGCATACCGCTCCAGGAAAAAGTGCTGCAACGGTTCCAGCGCTTCAGTGTGCTCGGCCCCCCAGTGGCGCAAGGTGCTGGGTCGGTGGTTGTCGGTGAGCAGGACGCCGGTGGCGCCGGAAACTTCGACGCGTTGGTCGTAGCCGTACACCGCCTGACGGCAGCAGTTGATGTGGCATTGCTTGCCGGAGGCCGTGCGCAGCAGGACCATGACGCTGTCGTAGTCGTCGATCTGTTCCAGGGTGGGGTCGACCAGGCGGCTGGCAATGGCGCTGACTTCCACGGGTTCTTCGCCGAGCAGGTGGCGGGCGGTGTCGAAGTCGTGGATGGTCATGTCGCGCAGGATGCCGCCGGAGTGCGCCAGGTAATCACGCGGGGCCAGGCCGGGGTCGCGGCTGGTGATGATGACTTGGCGCACGGCGCCGATCTGGCCGGCGTCGAGGGCTTGGCGCAGGCGCAGCATGTCGGGGTCGAAGCGACGGTTGAAGCCAAGCATGACATTGCCACCCTGGCGCTCCACGGCCTGGGCGGCACTGCGGGCCTTGGCGATGTCGAGGTCGATGGGTTTTTCGCAGAGTACCGCTTTGCCTTCGGCCACCGCCGCCAGCATCAGGTCGATATGGGTGTCGGTCGGGGTGCCGATCACGACGGCGTCGATGTCTTTGCGGGTGAGCACGGCGGCGCAGTCGTAGGCCGCTTCGCAACCCAGTTGCGTGCTGAGCGCATCGACCCCTTCGCGCCAGGGGTCGGCCACCAGCACCAGCGTGGCGTTGGGGTGGGCGGCGACGTTGGCGGCGTGGATCCTGGCGATGCGCCCGGCACCTAGAACAGCGATACGTAGCATGGTTGAACTCCTGATGTTGTTTTTAAAGGGAGTACTCAGTCCGGCAGGTTGAACGGTGTGACGATCTGCACCTGTGACGGCGCAATCGGCCCGGCCTTCCATAGCCGATGGTGTTGCAGGATGTGCAGGAACACATGGCGCGCATCGATCTGCAGGTTGTGGTCGATGATCGCGGCGACTTTTTCTTCGCGTAGTAACTGGCGGTTTTCTTCGTCGAGGTCGTGGCCGATAAACACCTCCAGCGGGCGCTCCAGGGCGGCGAAGGCATCGACGATTGCGCGGTTGCCGCCGCCGACGCTGTACACCGCCTTGAGTTCTGGATGTTGTTTTAGCGCCTGGCTCACGCGGTCGAACGTGCGGTCGTACACGCCGTAGCCGCCGCTGATGTCCAGCACCCGCAAGTGCGCCGCCCGGCCACGCAACCAGGCGCGAAAGCCCATCTCGCGCTCTTCTTCGCCACGGAACAGTTCGCTGCCGATCACCACGGCCACGTCCTGGGGCTGCGCCGGCAGCCAGCGGGACATCAGGTAGGCGGCCGTCTGGCCGGCGGTGCGGTTGTCCATGCCCACGTAGCCGATGCGCTCGCTTTGCGGCAGGTCCGTCACCAAGGTCACCACGGGAATGCCCGCCGCGATCAGTTGCTTGACCGCCTGGTTCACCGCTGGCTCATCGGCGGCCTTGAGCACCACGCCCTGGCTGCCGGTGTCGAGGCAACGCAGCAACTGGTCGTGCATGGCCTGAGGCTCGATTTCTTCGAACAGGTGAAAGCGCGGTGCAATACGAAACGGCGCCAGGCTACCCAGTTGCGCGACGATCGCCGCCTGCACCGCCGCGCTGAAGCGCTGGGGCGTATGCATGATTACGTCGACATGGAACGTGCGCCCCACCGCCAGGCCGTTTTTTTCCTGGGACTCCAACTCATCCAGCGCCTGCTCAATGCGCCGCGAGGTCTGCGCATGCACGCTGCCTCGCTGGTGCAGCACGCGGTCGACCGTGGCTTTGCTCACACCGGCCTGCGTCGCGAGTTGCTTGATGGAGAAATGTTTTGCACGTTCGAGCATGGGTTTCGCCTGAGGTGTTTTTGAGGTCTTATTTGGGCGTTACTGAGGTCTTGCAATGCTAGTCTCCGTTTTGCCCGCCGTCGAGCCGGGCGATGAAAACAACAACAAATCCAGGAGAACTTCATGCCCAACACCGATCTCGCCACCTCGTTCAGCGGCCAGTACTTTGTCGTCACCGGCAGCACCCAAGGCCTGGGCGCGGCGGTGGCCCACACCCTGGCACGACGCGGCGCCGCCGGGCTGATCATCTGTGGCCGTCGTCGTGCCCAGGGTGAAGAGCAAGTGCGGCAACTGGCGCAACTGGATTGCCAGGCAATTTTTGTCGAGGCGGACCTGGAGAAAGTCGAGGATTGCCGGGCGATCATCAACGCTGCACGCACCCACTTCGGCACCTTGCATGGGCTGGTGAACTGCGCGGGGATGTCGGACCGAGGCACCATCCTCGACACCTCGCCGGAGCTGTTCGAGCGGCTGTTTGCGGTGAATGTGCGGGCACCGTTTTTCCTGATGCAGGAAGCGCTCAAACTGATGATCAGCAACGGCGTGGAAGGCGCCGTGGTGAATATCCAGAGCGTCACCGGGCATGGCGGGCAGTCGTTTTTGAGTGCCTACGCGGCTTCCAAGGGGGCCCTGGCGATCCTCACCAAGAACGTGGCGTTCAGCGCCCTGCGCAACCGCATCCGGGTGAATGGCTTGAATATCGGCTGGATGGACACGCCCCACGAGGATGATATCCAGCGCCAGTACCACGGTGCCCAGGACGGTTGGCTGGCCAAGGCCGAAAGCGCGCAACCGTTCGGGCGCTTGCTCAAGCCCGAGGAAGTGGCGCAGAGCGTGGCGTTTTTACTGTCCCGCGAGTCCGGAATGATGACCGGCTCGGTGATCGATCTGGAGCAAGGGGTGGTCGGTTGTACCGACGGCGGCAGCCCGCAACCGCATCAGGCCCTGAGCCTGTCGGGAGGTGTGTGATGTCGGCATTCGTCAGCGCCGAAGCGGTGCGCCTGGAAGACTTCCAGCGGCTGTGCTCGCAACAGGCCCATGCCAAGGATTATCCGCTGTGCGCCGAGATAGTCGGCAATGTGCCGATCTATCGGGCCCACACCCTGCGCAACAGCGACCGCCGCGCGGTGATGGATGAACTGCACCGCCTGTTCCGCGATGGACCGGGGGTGATGGTGGTGCGCCAGGCCTATGAGGACCTGGACGTGGTGGACCGCCATAGCCAGGTGTTCGAGGCGATCTTCGCCACTGAGGCCGCGCAAGGCGTGGCCGCCGATCATTTTGCCAAGGCCGGTAGCAACGGGCGTATCTGGAACTCGCTGCAAAAAGCGGCGTTAGAGTCGCCGCAATCTTTTGTCGAGTATTACGCCAACCCGCTGCTGGGGCTGATTGCCGAAGCGTGGCTGGGGCCGAGTTACCAAGTCACGGCCCAGGTGAATGTGGTGCATCCCGGCGGGCAGGCGCAACAGCCGCACCGGGATTACCACCTGGGCTTCCAGACCAACGACGTGGTGGAGCGCTTTCCGCTGCCGCTGCACGTGCTGTCGCAATACCTGACGTTGCAAGGCGCGGTGGCCCACACGGACATGCCGCTGGAAAGCGGACCGACCCAGTTGCTGCCGTTTTCCCAGCAATACGCCTTGGGCTATTTGGCGTGGCGTCGCGAAGATTTCATCGACTATTTCCAGCAGCACGCCGTGCAACTGCCCCTGAACAAGGGCGACCTGCTGTTCTTCAACCCGGCGCTGTTCCATGCCGCCGGCACCAACCGCACCGTCGACCGCCATCGCATGGCCAACCTGCTGCAAATCTCCTCGGCGTTCGGCAAACCGATGGAAGCCCTCGACCGTGACCGCATGATGCTGGCGGTCTATCCGGCATTGCTGGCCAACCCAACGTTGGACGCCCAGGCCGTGATTGCCTGCACGGCCGATGGCTATTCCTTCCCTACCAACCTCGACACCGACCCGCCGCTGCGGGGCCTGGCCCCGCAAACCGGGCAACAGCTGATGCAGCAAGCTCTCAACGAACGCTGGCCCTATTCGGACTTCGCCGCAGCAGTGGCGCAGATGCGGGCCAAGCGTCAGGCATGAATCGCTTTAACAACAAAAACAGCGGAGCACCATCATGAAGAAGCAACTCCTTGCGGCACTGTTTACCCTGGCTGTCAGCCCTTGGGCCCTGGCCGATATACGGATCGGCGTGAGCATCGCCCAGGTCGACGATGTGTTCCTCGCGCAAATGCGTGACTACATGGCGACCCACGCCAAGGAACTGCCCGGTGTAACCCTTCAGTTCGAAGACGCCCAGGGCGATGTAGTGCGCCAGCTCAACCAGGTGCAGAACTTCACCGCACAGGGCATGGACGCGATCATCGTCAACGCGGTGGACACCGCCGCCACCCAGAAAATGACGGTGAATGCCCAGCAGGCGAAGATCCCGCTGGTGTATGTAAACCGTCGTCCGGAGTTCAAGGAGGTTCCACCGGGCGTGGGGTACGTGGGCTCGGATGAGATCAAGGCCGGCGAAATCCAGATGCGTTATCTGGCGCAGAAAATGGGCGGCAAGGGCAACCTGGCGATCATGCTGGGGCTGCTGTCGAACAACGCCACGCACAACCGGACGCTGGGCGTGAAGAACGTGCTCAAGGACTACCCCGATATCAAGATCGTCGAGGAGCAGAGCGCCGAATGGCAGCGCAGCAAGGCGATTGACCTGATGAACAACTGGATTGTCTCGAGCCGCAAAATCGATGCGGTGGCGGCGAATGCCGATGAAATGGCGATAGGCGCGGCCATGGCGATCAGCCAGGCGGGCATGCAACCGGGCAAGGACATATTGGTCGCCGGCAGCGATGGCGGCGCAGCCGGGCTGGATGCAGTCAAAAAAGGCCAGTTGCTGGTGACGGCGTATCAGGACAACAAGGGGCAAGCGGTGGGTTCGATTGACCTGGCGGTGAAGATGGTGAAAAAACAGCCCTACGAGGCTGAGCTGACCATTCCTTACCAGCAGATCACCAAGGACAACTACCAGGCGTTCCTCAACCCTTGATAGATTTGGGTCAGTAAGGGGCTTTTGTGGTGAGCGGGCTTGCCGCGCGAGGCAAGCTCGCTCACCACAGAAGTCAGAGGAACGCCGCAGAATATTCATACCAGCCTGGAAATTTTTGGACGGTCATTGCTCCCTCCTCCCCCGCAGCACGATGTAAAGCAACGGGCCCACCGACACAAACACCGCCGTCAGCAAAAAATACGGCACCACCGACAACACCGAGCGCCCTCGCCCACGCGCATCCCGATACATCCATACGCACGCCAATATCGCCATCAGGTACAGGTCGATCACCACTTGCGCGGTGTCCGGCCGCGAGAGCAATTGCTGCCCAAAAGCCCATAACGATTGCTCGGCAGTCAACAAAGTGAACAGGGTGTAGAGGGAAAACCCGAGCAAAGCGGCCAGGGCAATCGAGGGTCTTGGCATGATGTCTTCCTTGAAGTGATCGAGCCCCACCTTAGCGATAAGGTTTGGCCCTCGCAATGACCTTAGAGGTCATTGCGAGGGCCACGAAAAATCCTTTTTGTCGACCTTCACCGCGTTCGGCATGCCTCAGGACATCACCCTCACCTCGCTGCGCATCGAGCATCTGATTCCCGCTGACAAGGCGACCTGGCAGGTGATGCGCGCCGCCTTCGCGGACTATTCGGCGCTGGTTTTGTGAAATATCTGTACGTAGACTGCGGCCATACCTCAACTTAAGGCGGCGAAGAAAACGTCATGCAAGTTACCGAAGTCTCCATTGCCCAATTGCGCGCTGCGCTTGAATCCGGCCAGACCACTGCCGTTGAACTGGTCCAGGCTTACCTTGCCCGGATCGAGGCCTACGACGGCCCGCAGACCGCTACCGCGTTGAACGCCGTGGTGGTGCGCAACCCCGAAGCGCTTAAAGAAGCCGAGGCGTCCGATGCGCGCCGGGCCAAAGGCGAAACATTGGGGCCACTGGATGGCATTCCCTATACCGCCAAGGACAGCTACCTGGTCAAGGGGCTGACGGCGGCCTCGGGCAGCCCGGCCTTTGCCAAGCTCGTCGCTCATCGCGATGCGTTCACCGTCGAACGCCTGCGCGCCGGTGGCGCTATCTGCCTGGGCAAGACCAATATGCCGCCGATGGCCAATGGCGGCATGCAGCGTGGCGTGTATGGCCGTGCCGAAAGCCCGTATAACGCTGAGTACCTCACCGCGCCGTTCGCCTCCGGTTCGTCCAACGGCGCGGGCACTGCCACCGCCGCCAGTTTCGCGGCATTCGGCCTGGCGGAAGAAACCTGGTCCAGCGGGCGCGGCCCGGCGTCCAACAATGGCCTGTGCGCCTACACCCCGTCCCGTGGGGTGATTTCGGTGCGCGGCAACTGGCCGCTGACGCCAACCATGGATGTGGTGGTGCCCTATGCGCGCACCATGGCCGACCTGCTGGAAGTGCTCGATGTGGTGGTTGTCGAAGACCCGGACACCCGTGGCGACCTGTGGCGCCTGCAACCCTGGGTGCCGATCCCTCGCGTCACCGACGTGCGCCCGGCGTCTTACGCTGAACTGGCCGCGACGGCAGAGTCCCTCGCGGGCAAACGCCTGGGCGTACCGCGCATGTACATCAATGCCGACCCCGACGCCGGCACCAGCGAAAAGCCCGGCATCGGCGGCCCGACCGGGCAACGGATCAACACCCGTGACAGCGTGATCGACCTGTGGAAAGACGCCCGCACGGCGCTGGAAGCAGCGGGTGCCGAAGTGATCGAGGTGGATTTCCCGCTGGTGTCCAACTGCGAAGGCGATCGCCCCGGCGCGCCGACGGTGTTCACCCGTGGGCTGGTGTCCAAGGAATTCCTGCACGACGAGTTGTGGGAACTGTCCGCCTGGGCGTTTGACGACTTCCTGCGCGCCAACAATGACCCAACCCTCAACCGCCTGGCGGATGTCGACGGCCCGAAAATTTTCCCACACGACCCCGGCACTCTGCCCAACCGTGAAGACGACCTCGCCGCCGGCATGGACGAATACGTGCGCATGGCCCAGCGCGGCATCACGCCCTGGAATGAAATCAGCACCGTGCCCGACGGCCTGCGCGGCCTGGAGCAAACCCGGCGCATCGACCTGGAAGACTGGATGGACAAGCTCGGCCTCGACGCCGTGCTGTTCCCCACCGTCGCCGACGTCGGCCCGGCCGATGCCGATGTGAATGAAGCCAGCGCGGACATCGCCTGGAGCAATGGCATCTGGGTGGCCAACGGCAACCTCGCCATCCGCCACCTGGGCGTGCCTACCGTCACCGTGCCGATGGGCGTGATGGCGGACATCGGCATGCCGGTGGGGCTGACGTTTGCCGGGCGCGCCTATGATGACTCGGCGTTGTTGCGCCTTGCGGCCGCGTATGAGGCAACGGGCAGCAAGCGCCTGATTCCGCCGCGTACCCCGCCGCTGGCAGACAACTAACGGCTCACCCCGTGGGAGGGGGCTTGCCCCCGATAGCGGAGTGTCAGTCAAAGCTGTTCCAACTGAACCACTGCCATCGGGGGCAAGCCCCCTCCCACATTTTGATCTTCGGCGTGTCAGTTGCTTGGCTTTGTCTTAAAAGGTCGGCAGCACATTGCCGTGCTCATGGATGCTTGTCAGTGTTCCGGCGCTGCCACTCATCCACCACGTCACCCAGGGTCTTGGGGGTCTCGTTGCGAATCCACGCCATGAAGGGTCGGTCGAATTTGAAGCTCGGCCCGCAGTGCTCACACATGAAGCGGCGCACGTTCTGGGTGTTTTTGTAGTGCGCGGTCACGGGAGTGGCGCGGGTGATGGGGTCGCTGTGCCAGTCAAAATCCATTTTTTCGCTCGGGCAGGTGAGGTGTCGGCGTTAGCATAGCGATGCGCCTGTTTCCTAGGAAGCGCCGAAATCAGGCAACTCAAAGAACTCAAGGTGTTGGGACATCGTATAAGAGCGCTAAATCCCAGAGACCCAATAATTTCAGGATATTTCGAAATTTCACTTTCCATCGCCATAGGAAATATTGCATGGTTGTACGACAACTATAGCTGTCGTCAACATCCCCAACAACAATAAGGAAACATCCATGCAGAACGTCAAACTACTGATCGGTTTTCTATGCCTGTTCAGCGGCTACGTGGCCGCATCCCCTGCCGACAAAGACGTCGCCCAAGCAGTCGATCACCTGACCCAAGCCATGCTGCATAAAGATATCAAGCAGCTTCAAGCCCTGACCGCCGAGCAACTCACCTACGGCCACTCCAGCGGCAAGATCCAGAACAAACAGGAGTTCATCGCCGATATCGAGACCGGTCGCAGCGGCTTCAAGACCCTGGAAATGCAAAAACAGACCATCACCCTGCAAGGCGACACGGCGCTGGTGCGCAACCACTTTCACGCCCAGGCGGTGAACAGTGGCGTGGAGGTACCCACCGACATCGAAAACTTCCAGGTCTGGCAGAAACAGAAAGGCCACTGGCTATTGATCGGTCGCCAGGCGTTTAAATTCTGAAGGCAAGCGTAGGCTCACCACGCCACTACGCTGCGCACCTTGTGCAACGCCTCGCGCAGCGCCGGCATGTCCACCGAACCCAATGCCAGACGCAACGCATGGGGCACGTGGGCTGAAACGGCAAACGGCTCGGCGGTGGAGACGGAGACGCCCTCGCGCTGCAAGGTCATGGCGACTTGGTCAGCGCGGGCGTCTTCCGCCAAAGGCAGCCACAGAAAATACGATGACGGGTGGCTGGTGTAGGCCAGCCCCTTCAGCACCTGCGCTGCCAAGATTTGCCGAGCCTGGGCATCCTGGCGCTTTTGTGCTTCCAGTTGGGCGACGGTGCCGTCCTCGATCCAGGCCACGGCGATCGCACTCATCACGCCGGGCACGTTCCAGGTGGTGGCCATGATGGTGCGTTCCAGCGCCTTCATCCACGCAGCGGGCGCGGCGACAAACCCCACTCGCAGCCCGGTGGCGACACTCTTCGACAACCCGCCCACATACACCGTGCGTTCCGGCGCCAGGCTGGCCAAGGGCGGCGGTGCGTCCTCGGCCAGAAACGCGTAGGCCGCATCTTCGATGATCATCAGGTTGTGCTGGCGGGCGATGGCTACCAGTTGCTCGCGCTGCTCAATGCCCATCACCCAGCCCAGCGGATTGTGCAGGGTCGGTATGCTGTACACCGCACGCACCGGGCGCTTGCCACACAGGTTGCGCAGCGCTGCCAGGTCCGGGCCGCTGGCGGTGACGGGAATCGGGACGATTTCAAGATGCAGGGTCTCTGCCAGCACCTTGAACCCCGAATAGGTCAATGCGTCCACCGCGATCACATCCCCTGGCTTGAGCAACGCCATCATCGCCACCGCTAACCCATGTTGGGCACCACTGACCACCAGCACCTGCTCGGCCGCCACCGTCAGCCCTCGGCTCAGCAGGTGACGGGCAATGGTGGCTCGCTCATGCAGGCGACCGGCGTGGGGTTGATAACGCAGCAGCGCTTCAAGGTCGCCGGACAGCGCCAACTGGCGCAGCGCGGTGCGCAGCAAGTCGGCCTGACCGGGCAGCGAGGGGTAATTGAAATTGAGGTCGAGCATGCCCGTCGCGATGGCCATCTGCCCACTGCCCTGCCCTGGCGGTAACGCGATCTCCCGCACGAAGGTGCCGCGCCCGGTTTCCCCACTGACCAGGCCCATGGCTTCCAGCTCGGTGTACACGCGGCTGGCGGTGACCAGCGCCAGGCCGTGGTCGGCGGCCAATTGGCGATGGGTGGGCAAACGCATGCCGGGGGGCATTTTCCCGCTGCGGATGTCTTCGGCAAACGTGTCGACCAGTGACTTGTAGCGGGCGCGGGGCATTGGCGGTGTATCCATGACAATTTTTTGATTGTCTTAAGCTTCGATCCTAGGATGGGCGCCACGCAACTTTTCTTTTTCCGGACAGCCCTCATGGAACGTACGTCTCCCCTCAGCGCCCTGGACAGCAGCACTCAGGGTTGGATCAATGGCTTTATCGGCGTGGTGATTTTCAGCGGTTCACTGCCCGCCACGCGCTTGGCGGTCATGGAATTCGATCCGGTGTTTCTGACGATGATCCGCGCCGCCATCGCCGGCGCATTGGGGCTGCTTCTGTTGTGGCTGCTCAAGGCGAAACGCCCCGCACGCGGTCAGTGGGTGCCTCTGGTGATCGTCTCACTGGGCGTGGTGATCGGCTTCCCCCTGCTCACAGCCCTGGCCCTGCAATACGTGACCTCTGCGCACTCAATCGTGTTTATCGGCCTGCTGCCCCTGGCCACGGCGGTATTTGGTGTACTGCGCGGCGGCGAGCGACCGCGGCCGGTGTTCTGGGTGTTTTCGGTCCTGGGGAGTGCGTTGGTGATGGGTTATGCCTTGGCCCAAGGCTTGAGCGCGTCACCAGCGGGCGATGTGCTGATGCTGCTGGCGGTGCTGGTATGCGGATTGGGATACGCCGAAGGCGCGAAGCTGTCGCGCAGCCTGGGCGGTTGGCAGGTGATCTGCTGGGCGCTGGTGGTGTCGCTGCCGGTGGTGCTGCCGCTGAGCCTGATCCTTGCCCCGCCGCGTTTCACCGGCATCAGCCTCCCGGCCTGGCTGAGCCTGGGCTATGTGGCGCTGTTCAGCATGCTGATCGGGTTTGTGTTCTGGTATCGCGGCCTGGCTCAGGGCGGGATCGCGGCCGTCGGCCAGTTGCAGTTGCTGCAACCGTTCTTTGGCCTGGCACTGGCGGCGGGCCTGCTGCATGAGCAGGTGAGCCTGGGCATGGTACTGGTGACAGTGGCGGTGATCGGCTGCGTGGCCGGCGCGAAAAAGGTCGCCCGCTAGCGCTGCGGCGCGACCATTTTGAATTTGATATGGATGTCGTTGGACACCACGCTGTTGCCGGCCCATTCACCTTCGCCGATCTTGAAATTGCCGCGATCAAGGATGAATTCGCCGTCGAACACGCCAATGCCATCCAGCTCCTTGAGCAGCACCTGCACATCAACCGGGCGCGTGATGCCCTTGATAGTCAGGTTGCCGCTGATCTGGAAGCGGTTATCCCCCAGCGCCTTGACCCCGGTGGACTCATACACGCCCACCGGGTAGGTCGCGGTATCAAACCACGACGCGCGTTGCAGGGTGTCATTGGTATCGTCGCTGCCGGCGTCGATGCTGGCGAGCTTGATCTTGAGCAACGCATGCCCCGCCCCCGGCGCCTGCGTATCGAAGGTCAAGGTGCCTTCGAACTCCTTGAATGTGCCATACATCCGCTGCCCGAGTTGCTCGTAGGTAAAACTGATCTGGCTGGCGGTGTGGTTGACGTCCTTGTACTCAACGGCCTGGGCGCTGGCGATAAAACCAAGGGCTACGGCTAACATTCGACGCTTCATTCAATTCTCCGCAAAAAAAATGGACGTACCCCCACAGACGCATGTCCTGCTGGACAGCGTAGCTGCCCGTGGCCGTGAAGGCTGAACCTGGTCTACATTGATTGCCACCGCCAATCGAGGATTGCACCGATGACTCGTCTCACCGCGAAAGACTTTGCCCCCGAACTGCTGGAACTCTACGACGGCTACGCCCACGGCAAGATCAACCGCCGTGAATTTCTCGACCGTGCGGCGTTGTTCACCTTCGCAGGCATGAGCGCTGGCGCACTGCTCGCCGCCCTAAGCCCCAATTACGCCCTGGCCGAGCAAGTGAAATTCACCGACCCGGACATCGTCGCCGACTACATCACCTACCCCTCGCCCAAGGGCAACGGCACGGTACGCGGCTACCTAGTGCGCCCGGCCAAGGCAGCGGGCAAGTTGCCGGCGGTGGTGGTAGTGCACGAAAACCGTGGCCTGAACCCCTATATCGAAGACGTCGCCCGACGCCTGGCCAAAGCCGGCTTTATTGCCCTGGCCCCGGATGGCCTGACCTCCGTTGGCGGCTACCCCGGCAATGATGAAAAAGGCGTGGCACTGCAACAGACCGTCGATCCGACCAAACTGATGAACGACTTCTTCGCCGCCATCGAATGGCTGATGCACCACGACAGCAGCACCGGCAAAGTCGGCATCACCGGCTTCTGCTACGGCGGCGGCGTGACCAACGCGGCAGCGGTGGCCTACCCCGAACTGGGCGCAGCGGTCTCCTTCTACGGCCGCCAACCTGAGGCCAAGGACGTACCGCGTATCAAGGCGCCGATCATGCTGCACTTCGGCGAACTGGATACACGCATCAACGAAGGCTGGCCGCCGTACGAGAAAGCCTTGAAAGCGGCCGGCACAACCTATGAAGCGTTCATCTACAAGGGTGCCAATCACGGCTTCCACAACGACTCGACGCCGCGTTATGACGAAGCAGCGGCGAACCTGGCGTGGGAAAGAACGCTGGGCTGGTTTCGCAAATACCTGGCATGACCGGCGTTGCGGCGCGCCGGCCATGAGCATCTCCACCTCGTTGCCCCGCCGCCGTAGATACCGTCTTGACGCTCACCGGGCAAGCGCAAGGGAGAAATGTGTGCGGTATCTACGGGGTATCTTGTTCACTCTAGCGCCCTGGGTCAGTGCTCCAAAGCATACCGCCGACAATGGTTCAAATACCCCTGTTCATGACTCCCCACCAACTGCACCACACTGGTCCACAACCATGAGGGCGCATCCAATTCCCTCGACCGGTTCTCCTGCAACGTCGCCATCCACCCCTTGCGGGTCGCTCGGTCCATCTGCCGCGCATGAGCAACGCCAACCACCCGCGCCAGATAACCCGCGGCGTGCATAGCGTCAGTCTCGCTCAACTCATCGAGTTCCAACTTCATGTCCTGTGGCAGCAGTTCCCGAATAAAAAACCCGTGATCCAGAAACCGCGCCGCGACCATGCGTCCGCCCAGGCCCGGTGACAGCTGCCGCGCAGCTTCAACCACCCGGCGGCCATTATCCCTGGGCATCTTCGCCCGTGCGGCTCGGGGCGCAGCGGCGCCGACCGCCTCCTTGATGTCGATCAGGCAATACTCCTGATCATCCTTGTCGCCCACGCCGAGCAAGGCCGCGTAACGCAACAGACCCAGGGAGCTGCAGCCCTTGACCCAGTAAGCACAATCCAGGAGTTCGACCTTGGCGTCCTTGGGCCGACCTTTGAGCGAGGTGACCAATTGGTGGATCTCATCCGACGCACAGACGCCTTCCAGCGCGCTTTTTTCAGCCCGCGACAACGCCCAGAAATGCTTGCCCAGCGGGATGGTCGGCCGGGCGCTTTCGATGCGTTCACGCGCCAGGTGCTTCCAGGTGCGCGCCACCGCGCTGCGCATGCCAGCCTTGACCTGGGACGGGCGTGGCGGTGCTTCGTCGGGCTTATCTTTGAAGGCCTGTTCGTAGCCCAGCATCATTTCTTCGAGCATGCGTGCGGTGGTCACACCAGGGAGGTCCGAGCCTCGCGCGGCGGTCGCCAGGGACAAGGCCAGGCGCACCAGGTCGTGGGCCGGGTTGCCGATCACAGCCTGGTCCAGGTCGCGGATATGCATATCGATGCGGCCTTCGTTGTCGCCGGTGGGACCCAGGTTTCCGGCATGGCAATCGCCGCAGATCCAGATCGCGGGCCCGTTGGGCAAACGACGCCCCGGCAAACTGTGCAGCCAGTCGTAGAACTGCACGGTACTGCCGCGTACATAGGCGTGGGCCGAGCGCGCCATCTTCAGGTTTCGCAGTTGGGTAAGGTGAGGCATACGAGCGGAGGGGCGCGGTGTTTTCATGGAATAACTCTGTACAGGTGTAGCGGTAGAGCGGCGCGCATCGGCGAATGTTTCATTATGTTTCTAAAATAGTCGTTACGCTGGCCTTTTCCGCTACAGCCAGGCAAGCGACGTCATCGTTTGCCCAGCGCTGGCGAACTGCCTATATTTGCCTCGCCCGCGCAGGGTCTTTTTTTTCGATCACTTTCATGGAAACCCTCTCATGCCCCTCTCTATGCTCTCCGGCATGCGCACTGTCACGGCGATAGCCGCCCTTCTCGCTGCCAGCAACTGCCTGGCCGCCACTGACCTGCAAGCGG
The DNA here is from genome assembly GCF_003290225.1 of Pseudomonas sp. LG1E9. Lineage (NCBI taxonomy): Bacteria > Pseudomonadati > Pseudomonadota > Gammaproteobacteria > Pseudomonadales > Pseudomonadaceae > Pseudomonas > Pseudomonas sp. LG1E9. The sequence goes on from NZ_CP029983.1 coordinate 3,990,417, forward strand.
TGGTGGACGCCAGTGTCAAGCCGCTGATGCAGCAACAGGCCATTGCCGGACTTGTCGTCGGCGTGGTTCAGGACGGCAACGTGCAGTATTTCAACTATGGCGTCGCGTCCCGGGAGACGCGGCAGCCCGTCAACGAAAACACCCTGTTCGAAATCGGTTCGGTCAGCAAAACCTTCACCGCCACCCTCGCCGGTTATGCAGCAGCCACCGGCAGACTCAAGCTGTCGGCCCCGGCCAGCGACTACCTGCCTGCGCTGGGCGGCGGCAAGTTCGACCACATCAGCGTGCTTAACCTGGGCACCTACACCGCCGGAGGCCTGCCCCTGCAATTTCCGCCTGAGGCGGACAACAACCAGCACATGATCAGCTACTTCCAGCAGTGGAAACCCGACTTCGCCCCTGGCACCCAGCGGTTGTATTCCAACCCGAGCCTGGGCCTGTTCGGTTACCTCGCGGCGCAGAGCCTCAAGCAGCCGTTCGACCAGGCGATGGAAAAGACCCTGCTGCCCAAACTCGGGCTCAAGCACACCTTCGTCAAAGTGCCGACAAGCCAGATGAACCTGTACGCCCAAGGCTACGGCAAGGATGGCAAGCCGGTGCGCGTCGGCCCCGGCGCCATGGACAGCGAGGCGTACGGCATCAAGACCAGCGCCTCGGACCTGCTGCGTTATGTGCAAGCCAACATGCGCTCCGCGAAGCTGGAAACCGCCGTGCAACAGGCAATCGCCATCACTCATACCGGCTACTACACCGTCGACGGCATGACCCAGGGCCTGGGCTGGGAAATGTACCCCTACCCCATCACGCTCGATGCGTTGATTGACGGCAACTCCACACCCATGGCCATGGAACCGCACAAGGTCAACTGGCTAACGCCGGCGCTGGCGCCCCATGCCAACACCCTGGTGAACAAGACCGGCTCGACCAACGGGTTTGGTGCCTATGTGGCCTACGTGCCGAGCAAGGGATTGGGGGTGGTGATCCTGGCGAACAAGAACTACCCGAATGCGGAGCGGGTGAAGGTGGCCCATGCGATCTTGAGTACGCTGGATCGCTAAAGCCTGGCACAAAAAGAACGGGGGGCGACGACGTTATTCGGCATACGCCCAGGTCATCCGAAACGACGCCCCACCCCATTGCGAATCCACCACGTGCACCTGCCCGCCGTGCCACTGGGACACTCGCTGCACCAGCGCCAGGCCCAGGCCGAAGCCGCCGGTGCGGCGGTCGCGGCTGGCGTCCAGGCGCATAAACGGCTGGAAGATTTTCGCTCGTCCGTCCTCGGGCACACCGGGGCCGTCGTCGCACACCCGCACCTCATAACCGTTGCCGAATTTGATCAGCGACACGTCCACGCGGTGCTCGGCGTAGCGGATGGCGTTGCGCAGCAGGTTGATCACCGCCCGCGCCATGAAGCGCGGTTCGATCTGGATCACATCCACCTCACAGGCACGCAGCGACAACTGGATGCCCGCCGCCTCCGCTTCCAGCGCGACGCTGCCGATCACGCTGTCGAGCCAGCTGTGGGCTTCGATGGGCTCGCGGGTGACCTGGGTCGCACCGCGCTCCAGGCTGGCGTAGGTCAGCAGTTCGGAGACCATTTCTTCCAGTTCGCCCAGGTCGGCGTACATATCGGCGATCAACTCGCCGCGTTGACGCGGATCGGCCTGCTGCTTGAGCTGGTCGAGTTCGAACGACAAGCGCGCAATGGGCGTGCGCAGCTCATGGGACACCGCGTTGGTCAGTTCGCGCTGGTTGGCGATCAGGCTCTCGATGCGCTCGGCCATTTGATTGAAGTGCCCGGCCAGTTCGCGCACGGTGGAACGGCGCGGCAGCAGGATGCGCGAGCCGAGGTCGTTGTCGCCAAAACGTTGCGCGGCCAGGCGGATGTGCTCCAGATCACGCCAGTGCGGGCGCACCCAGAAATACAGCACCACCGCAAGGCACAGGCCCAGCAGGCTGTAGGCCCACAGGTACAGCCATTTAGGCTCTTCGGGGAGTTTGATTTCGAGCAGTTGCGGGCTGCTGTCGATACGGGCAATGAACTCCATGAAGTCACCGCGCACCACCAGGCGCCCGTCTGCCAGCAATTGTTGTTCACGGGGGCTCAGGGCCAACTCATCACGATGAACCAGCTTGAGCAGCAAGCCGTAATGGGGCTGCAGCTCGGCCAGCCGCGCCGGGCGAGCATCGGTCGGCAGCAGGCGCAGTTGTTCCACCAGGCCATACGCCGGGCCGCGCATGGCTTCGCGGTTATAGGTTTCGTTGGCTTCGGGCAGCAGCTCATCGAAGGTGTAGTTGACCAGCCAGATCGCCCCCGCCAAACCGAGCGCCAGGATGATGTACAGGCGCATGTACAAGCGCAGCATCTAGACCTCCCACGCGAACGGATTGAACAGATAACCCTTGCCCCAGATGGTCTTGATGCACACCGGTTCGCGGGGATTGTCGTTGAGCTTGCCGCGCAGTTTGCTGATGTACACGTCGACGCTGCGGTTAAGGCCGTCGAATGCAATGCCGCGCATGCGGTTGAGAATGTCATCGCGAGAAAGGATGGTGCCGGCGTTGCTGGCCAGCAACCACAGCAGTTCGAATTCCATGGTGGTGAGGTCGATCTTGTCGTCACCCAGACTGACCATCCGGCAACTGCGGTCGATGGCCAATCGACCGAATGCCAGTGCCCCGCGCACGGTCGGCTCCGGCAGCTGGCGACGTTGCAGCGCGCGCAGGCGCGCCAGCAGCACCGGCGGCTTGATCGGTTTGATCACGTAGTCATCGGCGCCGGATTCCAGGCCGAGGATATGGTCCAGGTCATCCTCCTTGGCAGTGAGGATGACGATGGGGGTGTCGGAAACGCTACGAATCTCGCGGCACACCTGCAGGCCGCTCTGGCCCGGCAGCATCAGGTCGAGTACGACGATTTTCGGCTTGAACGCCAGGAACGCCGCCAGGGCTTCATCGCCTCGGTGCACCACACGGGGCTCGAAGCCATGCTGTGATAGAAAATGCGCAATCAGCCCCGCCAGCTTTTCGTCGTCCTCAATGAGCAGAACCTTACCCTGACCCAGGTTTTCCATACGTTCTCTGTGTGCGCACGCGGATTGAAGAGCGCGCATTATAGGTGGCAAGCTGGGTAACTGAAGCATTCAGCCGGACGCTGCCACGCAAGCTTCATGTTATTAAGAGTTTTTTACAAATAGCCCGCACTCTTTAACGCCATTCACAGGGAGTTGTATGCGCAAGGATTACTTGGCGTTCTTTGTTTCGCTGTTCCTGTCGCGCCTGGCGGACCAGATCCTGCTGTTTATCGTGCCGCTGATCGTATTCCAGACCACGCGAAGCGTGTCGTGGGCAGGCCTGGCATTTTTTATCGAATCGCTGCCTCGCTTCCTGGCCTTCCCGGTGTGCGGCGCCCTGTGCGACAAGTATTCGCCGGTACGCATCCTGCACATCAGCCAGGCCTACCGGGCGTTGGCGTGTGTGCTGGCGGTGGCACTGTACGGGATATTCGACGGTATCTACTGGCTGGTGCTGCTGTCTGCATTGTGCGGCGTGCTGACCACCCAAGGCATCATGGCCCGTGAGGTGCTGATGCCGCATATCTTCAAGCACTACACCTACACCAAGACCTTGTCCTATTCACAAATCGCCGACCAGAGCGGCCTGGTGCTGGGCCCGCTTGTGGCAGCGCTGATGCTCGAAATATGGCCTTGGCATTGGGTGGTGCTGGGTGTCGGCGGGCTGTTTGTGCTGGCAGACCTGGCCATGCTGATCTGGCAACGCACTACCACGGTGAGCCTGCAAAGCCATGCACAGCACCGTGACATCTGGTGGCAGCCGCTGCGCATTGCCTTCGGGCATATCCGCAGCCTGGCGGAACTGAAGCGGGTCATTACCCTCGCTGTCGGCGTGAACCTGTTGATTGGCGTGACACTGGCCACATCGGCGGCAATGGTTACGGGCCAATATGCCGCCAGCAAGGATACCTACGCCCTGCTGCAAGCTGCCGGCGCGGTCGCCACCATCGTCATCCTGTCTTACCTGGCACGCTCGTCATTGGCGCTGAAGGTCATGGGCGGGCTGTCGTATTCAACGATTGCCGCAGGGGCGTTGATCATGGCGGTCAGCCCTACCTTGTGGGGCTACACCTTGGGTTTCCTGCTGGTCACCGGTTTCGACAAGATGTTCAACGTGTACCTGCGCAGCACCCGTCAGCGGGTGATTCCGGCGCAGGACTTCGGTAAGACGGTGGGCGTGATCACCTTGCTCAATAACCTGCCGCAACCCTTGGCAGGGCTGATGATTGCCGTACTCGCAGCGCCACTTGGCACGCAAACAGTGATCCTGCTACTGACGGCGATCACCACCTTGCTCGGCGTGGCCGTGGCGTCAGGCTGGCACGCCACTGTGAAAGCGGAACTCGACGTCAGGTGACTCGATCAATTCCTGCTCGGCCGCTCTGACCCGCTCGATCACCTGGGCAATATCCTTGGCGTCGCCGTACTGATAAGCCAGTTTCAAGTAACCCTGGAAATGCCGCGCTTCGCTTTTCAGCAGGCCGAAGTAGAACTTGCTGAGCTCTTCGTCCAAATGCGGCACCAGCGCTTCGAATCGCTCGCAACTGCGCGCTTCGATAAAAGCGCCGACCACCAGAGTGTCCACCAGCTTAACTGGCTCATGACTGCGCACAACCTTGCGCAAACCCGAGGCATAGCGGCTGGCGTGCAACTGGCGCAGTTCGATCTTGCGCTTTTTCATCAGGCGCATGACTTGCTCGTGGTGCACCAGCTCTTCGCGGGCCAGGCGCGACATCATGTTGATCAGGTCGACATGGCCGTGGTACTTGGCGATCAGGCTCAGGGCGGTGCTCGCGGCTTTGAATTCGCAGTTCTTGTGGTCGATCAGCAGGGTTTCCTGGTCGGCCAATGCGGCCTGGACCCAGGCGTCAGGGGTGCGGCAACCGAGGAATTCGTGGATTTCTGGCAGGTTCATCGGGCTCACGGGCAAAAGGATCACAAAAGGCCGGCGATTATACCGACCACGCCGCAGACCACCAGCCACTGGCCTTGATGTGCATCAACATGACGGCTGCCGGGCAGCAACTATAGTTACCCCACGCCCACTCTTTTGGAGTTCCCCACCATGCAAGCCATCCGCAGCATCCTGGTGGTCATCGAGCCCGAGCACTCAGAGAGCCTGGCCCTCAAGCGCGCCAAGCTGATCGCCGGGGTCACCGGCGCGCACCTGCACTTGCTGGTCTGCGACAAGAAACATGAGCATTCGGCGCTGCTGAGTGTGCTCAAGGCGGGCTTGCAGGAGGATGGCTACAGCGTCACCACCGAGCAGGCCTGGAATAACAGCCTGCATGAAACCATTATCGACGTGCAGCAGGCCGAGGGCTGCGGCCTGGTGGTCAAGCAACACTTTCCCGACAGCCCGCTGAAAAAGGCGCTGTTGACGCCGGGGGACTGGAAGCTGCTGCGGTACTGCCCGACGCCGGTACTGTTGGTCAAGACCGCTGCACCGTGGGCCGGCAAGGTGATTCTGGCGGCCATCGATGTGGGAAATAACGATGGTGAGCATCGCTCGTTGCACAACGCGATCATCGACCATGGCTTTGATATCGCCAGCCTGGCCAAGGCGCAACTGCATGTGATCAGCGCCCATCCGTCACCGATGCTGTCGGCAGCCGACCCGACCTTCCAGCTCAAGGAAACCATCGAGGCGCGCTACCGCGAGCAGTGCCGGGCATTTCAGGCCGAGTTCGATGTCGATGACAAACACCTGCATATCGAGGAAGGCCCGGCCGACGTATTGATTCCACATTTTGCCCACACACTGCAGGCGGCCGTGACCATCATCGGCACCGTAGCGCGCACCGGCATTTCCGGTGCACTGATCGGCAATACGGCAGAGGTGATACTGGATGCTGTAGAAAGTGATGTGTTGGTGCTCAAGCCGCAGACTTTAATGGATCACCTCCAAGAGCTTGCGACCAAACCCTGAAGAACAATGAAGAACTCAATGTGGAAGGGGGCCAGCCCTCTCCCACATATTGGATATCTGCTGTCAGTCAGCGAGCGCATCTTTCAGGAAACCCGGCGCGATATAGCGCTGGTAATGCGCCTCGGAAAGGATAAAGAACTCACGGTCAATCGCATCGCGCAGGTCCGGCAAGGCCCAATCACGAAACTCCGGCAACAGCACCATGCCGTACGCCTCCAGGTTATTGATGACCCGCGCGCCACGGGCAATCAACTGATAAGCCCAGCAGTACTCGGACTGGTGCGGCACGAAGCGGATCTTGCGCTGTTCCAACTGACCGCGCAGGGTCTTGGGGTCGAAAATCTCCAGTTTGCCGGCCATCACCTGCACCAGCAGTTGCTCCAGACGCAGCCAAACCGCACGTTTTTGCTCTTCGTTGTAGCCATTCCACAGGATCACTTCGTGGTGGAAGCGCTTGCAGCCACGGCACACCAGGTCGCCGTAAACCGTGGAGCACAGGCCGACGCAGGGGGTCTTGATGGTTTGGTTGGGCATGGGCAACAACACACAAATCAGCGAAACAGTGCGCCATGTTAGCCCTTTGTCTAAGGTTGATCACCCAGCAAACTTGCCATGGCAACTTACCTTTAGAAATTTTTTGCCGTAGAATCATCCGGCCTTGTAAGGCGCCAATAATCCGCTGGAAGCTGTTTTCAAAGCGTCACGAGCACAGTCGTTCCTTCAGAACGGTGTTGGCGCGGGTTTGACCCCGGTAGGTCAAAAACCGCGCCAACCCTCATCAGCTCCGTTCTGCAGGCGTAAAACTTTGAAAGCAGCTTCTGTGAGGAATGCCGGCAGCGCTGGCTTTGCGGCCCAAAAAGCCCCCGAGCGCATGCGTGCCGTTCATTTCTGGATGAGCGTCCCGTGGGACCACTGATGAGGGTAATAACTGTGCTTGAAGCCTACCGCAAACATATCGAAGAGCGTGCAGCCCTGGGTATTGTTCCCCAGCCGCTTAACGCCGAACAAACCGCAGGCCTGGTCGAGCTGCTGAAAAATCCTCCGGCTGGCGAAGAAGAATTCCTCGTTGACCTGATCACCAACCGCATTCCACCAGGTGTTGACGAAGCTGCCTACGTCAAGGCCGGTTTCCTGTCTGCCCTGGCCAAGGGCGAAGCCACTTCCCCCCTGATCGACAAGAAACGCGCTGTTGAACTGCTTGGCACCATGCAAGGCGGCTACAACATCGTGACGTTGGTCGAGCTGCTGGACGACGCCACGCTTGCGCCTGTCGCTGCCGCCCAACTCAAGCACACCCTGCTGATGTTCGATGCGTTCCACGACGTGGCCGAAAAAGCCAAGAACGGCAACGAGCACGCCAAAGGCGTGATCCAGTCCTGGGCTGACGGCGAATGGTTCCGCAACCGCCCTACCCTGGCCGACAAGATCAGCCTGCGCGTGTTCAAGGTCACCGGCGAAACCAACACCGACGACCTGTCCCCTGCGCCTGATGCCTGGTCCCGTCCAGATATCCCGCTGCACGCCCTGGCCATGCTGAAAATGGCTCGCGAAGGCATCGTGCCGGACGAGCAAGGCAAGACTGGCCCGATGAAGCAGATCGAAGAGATGCGTGGCCAAGGCTTCCCGATCGCCTACGTCGGTGACGTGGTCGGTACCGGTTCGTCGCGTAAATCGGCGACCAACTCGGTATTGTGGTTCTTCGGCGACGACGTTCCTTACGTGCCGAACAAGCGCGCCGGCGGCTTCTGCTTCGGCAGCAAGATCGCTCCGATCTTCTACAACACCATGGAAGATGCCGGCGCACTGCCGATCGAATTCGACGTTACCAACATGAACATGGGCGACGTGATCGACCTGTACCCCCATGCTGGCAAAGTCTGTAAACACGGCACCGACGAAGTCCTGACCACCTTCGAAATGAAGACCCCGGTATTGTTGGACGAAGTCCGCGCCGGCGGCCGTATCCCGCTGATCATCGGCCGTGGCCTGACCGACAAGGCTCGCGCCGAACTCGGCCTGGGCCCTACCGACCTGTTCAAGCTGCCTGAAGCGCCTGTCGACACCGGCAAGGGTTTCACCCTGGCGCAGAAAATGGTCGGCAAGGCCTGCGGCCTGCCGGAAGGCAAAGGCGTTCGTCCAGGTACGTACTGCGAACCGAAGATGACCACCGTGGGTTCCCAGGACACCACCGGTCCGATGACCCGTGACGAACTGAAAGACCTGGCGTGCCTGGGCTTCTCGACCGACCTGGTGATGCAGTCCTTCTGCCACACCGCGGCCTATCCAAAGCCGATCGACGTGACCACCCACCACACCCTGCCTGACTTCATCATGACCCGTGGCGGCGTATCGCTGCGCCCAGGCGACGGCATCATCCACAGCTGGCTGAACCGCATGCTGCTGCCGGATACCGTCGGTACCGGTGGTGACTCCCACACCCGTTTCCCGATGGGCATCTCGTTCCCGGCCGGTTCCGGCCTGGTCGCCTTCGCCGCAGCCACTGGCGTAATGCCACTGGACATGCCGGAATCGATCCTGGTGCGCTTCAAAGGCAAAATGAAACCTGGCATCACCCTACGTGACCTGGTTCATGCCATTCCTTACTACGCGATCCAGTCCGGTCTGCTGACCGTCGAGAAGAAAGGCAAGAAAAACGCCTTCTCGGGCCGCATCCTGGAAATCGAAGGCCTGAACGACCTGACGCTGGAGCAGGCTTTCGAGCTGTCCGACGCCTCGGCCGAACGTTCGGCTGCCGGTTGCACCATCAAGCTGTCGAAAGAGTCCGTCACCGAGTACCTGAACTCCAACATCACCCTGCTGCGCTGGATGATCGGCGAAGGCTACGGTGATCCACGTACCCTGGAACGTCGTGCCCAAGCGATGGAAGCCTGGGTTGCCAACCCAGAGCTGATGGAAGCCGATGCCGACGCGGAATACGCCGAAATCATCGAGATCGACCTGGCCGAAATCAACGAGCCGATCCTCTGCGCACCGAACGACCCGGACGATGCTCGTCTGCTGTCGAGTGTTGCTGGCGAGAAGATCGACGAAGTGTTCATCGGTTCGTGCATGACCAACATCGGTCACTTCCGCGCTGCCGGCAAGTTGCTGGAACAGGTCAAGGGGCAGCTGCCAACCCGTCTGTGGCTGTCGCCGCCGACCAAGATGGACGCTCACCAACTGACCGAAGAAGGCTACTACGGTATCTACGGCAAGGCTGGCGCGCGCATGGAAATGCCGGGCTGCTCGCTGTGCATGGGTAACCAGGCACGTGTAGAACCGAACTCGACCGTTGTGTCGACCTCGACCCGTAACTTCCCGAACCGTCTGGGTGATGGCGCGAACGTCTACCTGGCCTCGGCTGAGCTGGCGGCAGTGGCCTCTACCCTGGGTCGCCTGCCGACCGTCGAAGAGTACATGGGCTACGCGGCGAAACTGGACACCATGGCCAGTGACGTCTACCGCTACCTGAACTTCGACCAGATCGCTGAGTTCCGCAAGATCGCAGCAAGCGCCAACATACCGGTGATTCAAGCCTAAGGTGTTGATGTGAAAAAACGCCGCGTATCGCAAGGTACGCGGCGTTTTTTTATGCCTGGAATACGATCTTCATAACACTGAAAAGCAAATGTGGGAGGGGGCTTGCCCCCGATGGCAGTGGGTCAGCCAATTCATGGGTGGCTGATACACCGCTATCGGGGGCAAGCCCCTTCCCACATTTAGACCTGTGCTGCCCTTGAAAGCAGCGTCAGACCTCAAGCAATAAACGAATACACCAACGCCGTAATCGCCACCAGGCCAAACCTAAGGCGTTTTTTTATGCCTGGAATACGATCTTCATAACACTGAAAGGCAAATGTGGGAGGGGGCTTGCCCCCGATGGCAGTGGGTCAGCCAACTCATGGGGGGGCTGATACACCGCTATCGGGGGCAAGCCCCCTCCCAAATTTAGACCTGTGCTGCCCTTGAAAGCAGCGTCAGACCTCAAACAATAAACGAATACACCAACGCCGTAATCGCCACCAGGCCAACCGCCGTCACGAATACGTTGGACGCCTGCCCACGGTACTTGGCCATGGCCGGCACCTTGCGGATGGCGTACATCGGCATCAGGAACAGGATCGACGCAATGATCGGCCCGCCGAGGGTTTCGATCATGCCGAGGATGCTTGGGTTCAGCGTGGCAACGATCCAGCACACCACCAGCATAAAGGCAGCAGTCATGCGGTCCAGAGTCTTGTCCGCCGGACGACGACCACTCTTGAGCACCAAGCCCTTGAGGCCTTCACTGGCACCGATGTAGTGGCCCAGGAACGACTTGGCAATCGCCACGAATGCGATCAATGGCGCGGCAAACGCGATGGTCGGGTTGTTGAAGTGGTTGGCCAGGTACGACAGGATCGACAGGTTCTGCGCCTTCGCCTCAGCCAGTTGCGCCGGCGACAGGGTCAGCACGCAGCTGAAGACGAAGAACAGCACCATTACCACCATCAACAGGTGCGCGCGGGACAGGATCTGCGAGCTGCGCTCATCGGCATGGGCGCCATACTGGCGTTTCTGGTCAACCGCGAAGGCCGAGATGATCGGCGAATGGTTGAAGGAGAACACCATCACCGGAATCGCCAGCCACAGGGTATTGAGCAACGCAGACGGCGCCGGGACCACACTGGCGGTGCTGAGGATGCCGCCGTTCCAGTGTGGGATCAGGTACACCGCGAGGAACAGCAAGGCGACGATAAACGGGTACACCATCAGGCTCATGGCCTTGACGATCACCTGCTCACCGCAACGCACCACGGCCAGCAGGCCAAGGATCAACACAAACGACAGGATCGCCCGTGGCGGCGGCAGGAGGTGCAGTTGGTGTTCCATGAAGCTGCTGACCGTGTTGGTCAGCGCCACGCTGTAGATCAACAGGATCGGAAAGATGGCGAAGAAGTACAGCAAGGTGATCAGTGCACCCGCCTTGATACCGAAATGTTCTTCCACCACGTCAGTGATGTCCGAACCTTCACGCCCGGAGAGTACGAAACGGGTCAGGCCACGGTGGGCAAAGAACGTCATCGGAAACGCCAGCACCGCCAGGATCAGCAGCGGCCAGAAGCCACCCAGGCCGGCGTTGATGGGCAGAAACAAAGTACCGGCGCCGATGGCCGTGCCGAACAGGCCGAGCATCCAGGTGGTGTCCTGGCGGCTCCAGCTTGTGAGGGTTGCAGGTGTCGTTGCATAGCGTTCGTCGACGCTATTGGCCTGATCATTCATCCGGTCGGATCTCCGCATTTACACGGCCGGGACGAGTCAGAAAAACCTGACAGGCAGCGCCCCGACCATAGAAGGGGCCGGATTGTCCGGGATTCTTGTGAATAAGCAAAGACTTAGCTGAGGAATGGTAGTCCCGTGCCGCTGCGGCAGTCCTTGCATCAACCCCCTATAAAATGTCGCATACTCTCTCTTCCATACCGCCTCCCCAAGGAAGAGCCGTCCGATGACCACCACTGTCCTGGTCCTGGTTGAAACCATCAACGACTACCTGCCCATTATCGAAAGCAACGACTTTCATGTGATCCTGGCGCCGACGCCCGCCGAGCGCGCCCAGGCCATCAAGGTTCACGGCGGCCAGATCCAGGCCGTGCTGACCCGTGGCCCGCTGGGTTTGTATGCCGAGGAAATCGCTGCCCTGCCGTTGCTGGAAATTATCTGCGTGATCGGCGCCGGCTATGAACATGTGGACCTGCAGGCGGCCAGCAACCGCGGGATCGTGGTCACCAACGGCGCCGGGGTGAACGCTCCGTCGGTGGCGGACCACGCCATGGCGCTGTTGCTGTCCCTGGTGCGCGGCATCCCGCAGACCGATGCCGCCGTGCGACGTGGGGAATGGCCCAAAGTGATGCGCCCTTCCCTCGGCGGCAAGCAGTTGGGCATTCTCGGGCTGGGCGCCGTGGGCCTGGAGATCGCCAGGCGCGCCGCCCTCGGATTTGGCATGGAGGTGAGCTATCACAACCGCCAGCCCCGTGACGATGTGGACTACACCTACTGCGCCACGGCCGTGGAACTGGCGCGCACCTCGGATTTCCTGATCCTGGCCACGCCTGGAGGCCCGAGCACCCGTCACCTGATCGATCGTCTCGCCCTGGATGCTTTGGGGCCCAATGGCTACCTGGTGAATATCGGCCGTGGCAGCGTGATCGTCACCGCCGACCTGATCACTGCCCTTGAACAACGTCGCATTGGTGGTGCCGCGCTGGATGTGTTCGACGACGAACCCAATGTCCCCGACGCTCTCAAGCACCTGAGCAATGCCGTGCTCACCTCCCATGTGGCGGGCCTGTCGCCGGAAGCCGCCCACGACACCGTGCAACGGGTGGCCGACAATCTGGTGGAGTACTTCGCCGGCCGAGCGGTGCTCACCCCCGTAGCCTTGCCCGCGCCCGTAAAATGACCGATCAGGCACGCTGATCGCCCGCCAACACGCTAACCTATTAAGCCGCCCCGACCTTGTCGCTGGGCGGTTGTGCGCATTAGATTAGGAAATAGTCCAAGGCCTTTAGAATAAGCAGAAGGGATAAGCATGGCGCTGAATGACCAATCGACCCAGATTCGCCCAGGCGAAGAACTTGATGCCAGCCTGATCGATCCCTACCTCAAGGCCCATATCCCTGGCCTGAGCGGCACGCCCACGATCAGCCAATTTCCCGGCGGCGCGTCGAACCTGACTTACCTGCTGGAATACCCCGACCAGGAGTTCGTCCTGCGCCGCCCGCCGTTTGGTCACAAGGCCAAGTCCGCCCACGACATGGGCCGCGAATACCGCATTCTCAACCAGCTCAAAGACGGCTTCCCTTATTGCCCCAAGGCCTACGTGCATTGCACCGATGAATCGGTGATCGGCGCCGAGTTCTACGTGATGGAGCGCGTCAACGGCATCATCCTGCGCTCCGACCTGCCACCCGAACTGGGCCTGGACGCGACCAGGACCGAAGCCTTGTGCAAGAGCTTCATCGACAAGTTCGTCGAGCTGCATCAAGTGGACTACAACGCCTGCGGCCTGGCCGACCTGGGCAAACCTGAAGGTTATGTGGCGCGCCAGATCCGTGGCTGGAGCGACCGCTACGAAAAAGCCCTGACCCCCGACGCGCCAAAATGGGAGGCGGTACGCGCCTGGCTCAATGACAAGATGCCAGCCGACCACACCACATCCAGCATCGTGCACAACGACTACCGCTTCGATAATGTGATCCTGGACCCACACAACCCGATGCAGATCATCGGCGTGCTGGACTGGGAACTGACCACCCTCGGCGATCCGTTGATGGACCTGGGCAACACCCTCGCCTATTGGATCGAAGCGGCGGACCCGGCCCCGGTGCAACTGATGCGCCGCCAGCCGAGCAATGCGCTCGGCATGCTGACCCGCCGCGAGTTCGTGGATTACTACGCCGAACGCTCAGGCATCCAGATCGACAATTTCGACTTCTACTACACCTACGGCCTGTTCCGCCTGGCCGGCATCGTGCAGCAGATCTACTACCGCTTCTTCCATGGCCAGACCCAGGACAAACGCTTTGCGCAGTTCATTCACATGAACAAGCTGCTGGAGCAGATGAGCCTGAGCGTCATCGCTAAATCAGCCCTCTGATCGCACAAAAACAAGGAACCCCCATGTCCAAGACTCATCTGTTCGACCTCGACGGCAAGATCGCGTTTGTCTCCGGCGCCAGCCGTGGCATCGGTGAGGCCATCGCCAGGTTGCTGGCCCAGCAAGGTGCCCATGTAATCGTCTCCAGCCGCAAGCTTGAAGGCTGCCAGCACGTGGCCGACGCGATCATCGCAGACGGCGGCAAGGCCACGGCGGTTGCCTGCCACATCGGTGAAATGGAGCAGATCACCCAGGTGTTCGCCGGCATTCGCGAGCAGTTCGGTCGCCTGGATATCCTGGTCAACAATGCCGCCACCAACCCGCAGTTCTGCAACGTGCTGGACACTGACCTGGGTGCATTCCAGAAGACCGTTGACGTGAACATTCGCGGCTACTTCTTCATGTCGGTGGAAGCCGGCAAGCTGATGCGCGAAAACGGCGGCGGCAGCATCATCAACGTGGCTTCGATCAACGGCATCTCGCCGGGTGTATTCCAGGGCATCTACTCGGTGACCAAGGCCGCCGTGATCAACATGACCAAAGTGTTCGCCAAGGAATGCGCCGAGTTCGGCATCCGCTGCAATGCCCTGCTGCCCGGCCTGACCGACACCAAGTTCGCCTCGGCACTGGTGAAGAACGACGCGATTCTGAAAATGGCCCTGGCGCAGATCCCGCTCAAGCGCGTGGCCGACCCAGGCGAGATGGCCGGTGCGGTGCTGTTTTTGGCCAGTGATGCGTCCAGCTATACCACCGGCGTGTCGCTGAACGTGGACGGTGGTTTCCTGTCCTGACGCCAGTAAACAAGGGAGCGAACGTGCTCGCTCCCGATACCGCCCGATACGCTTAGAAATCGACCGGGCTCATGTCTATCTTGAAAATGTACAGTTTGCCTTCGGGAGTAGTGACGCCTAGTAACTTGAATAATTGCCCATTACTCAAGGCCTCGGAAACACGTCGTGCTGCAGGCAAATTGGGATCGGATGAATTCAATACGTTGTGCACCCACGTGTTGGTCATTTGCCGTGAGTGTACTGTCGATCCGAGACTGACGTTGCCAAGCTTGCCGGCAGGGTTAGAGCTGACATGCTTGGCTTCCAGAAGATAGATACTTCCAGTCGGCCCTTCAAACACGCAATCGAAGCCATTCTGCCCTTCCCCGTAGGTTCCGCCGCGCAGCAACGTATACCCATCCTCGGTCAATCGGGCCGCATACATCTTTTCATTCAATTTACCCTTGCCCTTGTCGTCGCGGGCATTACGTACTGCTTTCCACTCTTCCAGCAGCACATTTTCGGACTGCGATCGCTCTCTCTCAGGATAGTACAGTTGCATTTGCCCGACGATGCGCTGCATGTTGAAGTTACCGTTTTTTGAGCATTTGATTGTTGCCAAACCTTGAAGCGCGTCAAATTTCGGCATTCCCGGCGGCAGCGCACTGTGAATTGACGCCAGACAGTCATAAGGGTAACCCTGCCGCCATATATAAGCGTCTATCAACGCGCCTTTTTCCGCTACCGGTGCACGGCGGATGTTCGGTTCACAAAACCCTATTATTTGCCGTAAATAACTGCGTACATAACTGTATGCCCGCTGGTCAATACTGCTATTAACCCAATCGAACGCTACCGTTCGCCCCGGATACCCGCAGATCGCTCGGGATGACTGAAGAAGATTCGGTATTTTATCGATGGCGAGTACCGGCACCCACGAGTCGGGGGCGCCGCCCATTTCAATGAAGATATCCGGTACGCTTTGAGTGCCTGGCCCGACCATTTTAAAATGCAACTGCGCGCTGTCGAACAAGACTTTGCAAAACCCGGAGTTCATCGATAAATACTGCACATTATTGATTGTATAAATACCCTCCTCCCCGATCCATCCAACCTTTTTCAGTACACCTATCTTAGCCACTGCAAACAGATCGGAAACTGCAAGAGGAACATTGCCTGACAAGTTCCCATAGTTGACATCCATAAAATATAGTTCGGCCCCGATCATGAAGGGTTTTTTTCTCTGAAATACAGGCACGTTCGTAAGCGGGACATTTACCGGCAATGTATAAAGATCAATATTCCAGACTGGGTCAATACGTGCGACGTTCGATAAACTAATAGTGTTCGCTGCAGCGGCCAGCGAGGCCGATGAAGTACTGTGACTCAATGAGGAAGAGGATGAACTGGCGCTTATGCTTGGGGAAGAAGAGGATGAGTCAATTGAAGTACCGGCGCGCCAAGTGTTCGACGCTTGCATCCGGTGAAGTGCCGGGCCGCGTACCTGGCGCGAACTGAGCGGCCGTTCTCGCCATTCGCCGGTGCTGGGATCGCGCTCGACAACAATCGTTGTTATCTCGTTCAGGTTGGGGCCGGGTTCAAGGTTTAAGTAAGTACGCTCTTCAAATTCCCGCAGCCCGGTGACGGGATCAGGTGCCGGTATGGGGTCGCCAGGGGGAACGAACACAGCGCCTGAAGTGGCGTCGGAGGATGACGGCAAATCAATAATGCGCCGATAAGTCGCGCCAGATACGTCAGGAGAAAGATCGCCTTGAAAGGGTATGGCGACAGGCGGTCTGGACCCGGCGGCGAAGTCAAAGACAGGCGAAGAAACCCGGGCGTCGGGAGCGGCACCGCTGGGGCGGTTGGTCGCGCGCCCTGGAGCCGACTGTAACGGGGGGGAAGTAAATTGCTTCATAGAATATCCTTAGACTATGTAATGACCGACTGAAAGAGCCGCATTAAATTAACGTGAGCACGTCAACTTAAATTGAAATAACGAGTTGATCGGCCGAAACAGGCTGCATGCCGTCGGCCTTCAACTTCCAGTCATCAGCCGCAACATCATAATAAATACCTCCCAGCGTCCCATCGGCCATGTTGATACCCACTATCGGAATGAGAGGTACAAACACAGTGCTTCTTTGTCGGCTCTGACGTAATAACTTAAGCAGCCCGGCAACCGAGCTGCCAAGCGTGGCGGTCACCTGTGACAGGTAGGCTTTTTTGATATCCAACCTGATGTCATAACGCGCCCCTTCCCTTGAGTGAATTCTTATATTTTCCAGCGGCACATCCGGATCGTCATACACGGGCACCTGTACCGAGACACTGCCGATTTTCAGGTGGCCGCCGCTGACAACAATACTGTCGATATCAACGCTCTCGACCAGCCCGGTACAGTAAACGTCCCATGTCGACGCATCAGACGTTTTACGCAAAGCGCCTGGCGTTGACAGTTCGATATTCGCCCAAGACGTTAGATAAACCTCATACACCCCACCTCGTCCTGACAACAGATAACTTGACGTGTGTGGTGCCTCACATAATTCCACCCGTTGTGGTCTGGCAGTCAAGTTTATGTTTTTGGCCCGTCGCGGCCTGAAGAATGGATAATGGCCGTACCTCAACACCAGCGAGCGCATACCATCGTCTACCGTATAACCTGGGCTGGCATGATCACGGATATAAGACTGTGTGGGCGGCAACAGCCGATAAGACACGCCGTTGCGCATAACTACTATAAACTCAGCGCGCAACTTGAATGCCGATGCCTGCAATGCCCCGCCGACACTTGTCCAGGTGGCGACCCGTTGCGCTGCATAGTCGTTAAGGCTAAGGATTCGACCGTCGCCGAATTTAAATGTGATCAGCGCATTTTCATAATACAAATATTCAAAATTACCGCATCGTCGCGACGACACGTCATAGCTCGTATATACCCCGGCGAGTTCACTACTGTCATAGTCCACATACAGGCAGCAGCGGGAGCGTTCATCAATGACACCCGCCTCAACGGTTGTCATGGCATGACCGCGGACGACAAAGTAATTACAACTGCCTGGCGCCAGAGTCACCGACTGACCAGGCCCCAGAATAACGGGGAATACCGTTGGGCCGGAGGGTACGACGACCTCCATGCTCACCGGCGGCTCCCCTGCCGCCTCCAATTCCTCAAGCAGCAACGGCACGATTCGATAGCCGTCCTGCGTCAGAAAGCTGAACAGTTTATTGACCAGACAACGCTTGCCGCCGCGTGCCACGTAGACGTTCTCGATAGTGACGCTGGGGCCTGGCCATTCGCCGTCCTGCCCCCTGGTGGACGTCACCTTCAGATCATTACCCGCTATCCACCAACGCTGAATACGGTTGAATGCCCAGTTAAGCAGAATGAGGCTCTGCTGCTGGCCATCCTCTTCAATAACGACATCCCTCGCACTCTCAGAGATTTCGTAGTAGTCGGCGCCTGGCCCACCGTTCACCCTGGCAGCCACGCCATTGATCAGTAACTGATCATCCCCTGCTTTAGCATCGGCGTTATCTTGGCGCCCCTTCAACACGATACGATTGGCTTCACCGGTACCGGTAACAACGCTGGAGGCACCCGCCAGGGTCGAAACATTTTCGATGCCCCACAACCGCATAGTCTGTTCACCGTTGCGCGCATTGTCGGTGACCAGATGCACAGTCCCCGCATCAAGGTTCACATTGAACCCGACAGCATCCGCCCGCCCTGCCACGCCGGCAAAGTTCAAGGTGTCGATGCCTGCGTTACCGACCAGATTCGAGATGGGCACAGGCGTCTCTACGGCAGCAAAGGTGCCCGGCGGCACGCTGAACATGAATTCATCGTTCTGGCTACCGCCAACCAGGTGCTTTTTGCCCTCGTCATAGTGGAAGTGGTTCGGGCCGTCACGCATGCCCGCCACAAAGTCGTTGCCCCCGCCGAGCAACCAGACCACACCTTTTTCAGGCCCCTTGGTGCCCCAGGTTGCATCGGGCAGTTGATCAATGGCCCCCGCTTGACCCGCGTCGATGTAGTCATCCGCATCCTGAATGACCGGCTCACGAACTTTCGTGTAGGGGCTCTCCCCCGCCTCATCATCCCATTGATACTTCCAATGCTGCACCGTCTGCAGGCGCACCTCGAACTTGCCATTGACAACGGCCTGCACACTGTCTTTCAGCTCGCCGTCAAGCAATGTCCTGGCCTGGGTCTTCAGGCTTGCTGAATAGACGCTGTGCGTGCGACTGATCTTGTAGCGATCAAGTACGCTTTCATCGAGTTCAATACCTGCAAACGAAAACCAGCCGCTGCGCAGACGCTCGTGGGTGCTCAGCTCGATGTAGTCATCTATCTCGTCCACCACTCGACCCGCCGCGTAGGCGCGCGCGCCGATGATCAGCAGCGCCGAGGCGAGCACACCCACCGGTCCGGCTGCACTGAACCCTGCCAACGCAGCCACCCCAAGCCCAATACTCAGCGTTGCGCTGGCGAGACTCAAACCAGCTTCGACGTACAAGTCCTGAGCTTCCTTGCCTTTTGACTTCAGCGCATTTGAAAGAGCGATGCCCGCCTGGGCAAGATCAAAAGGCACGGTCAATATCGAAGCAATCAACCCAGCACCGCGCCGCAACAACAAACCGGCGCGCGATGCGCCAAAACCGCTGTAGGCCGCATGGGCGGCACCCATCATTTTTTTGCCGATACGCTCCAACGCCAGCTCAAGCCCCACGGACAACCCTTCCGCAGTCAACGCACCCGCCTCAAACAATAGCGTAGCGGTGTCGCCCGTTCTGATCGCTTCGCCTATACCTTGTATTGCACTGTAGAAACCGTAGAGCTGAAGGCCGGAACCCAGGGTTTGAACGCTGCCGCTTCTGACTTTGTCGGCCCAGGCCGGCAGAGAGTCTGCGGCATTCATGTCGTTAAGATTGACGTTTTGTACCGACTTCAAAAGTCGCTCCAACTTGGTGACCTGCGTAGCTGAAGCATGCGTGTCACTCAATAAGGCAGGCGCCACTTGCGAACGCAGTGATGCCAGTTCAAACAACGTCGCAGTGGCCTGGTTACCCGTGTCATCGCAACAGGCCGCCAGATACGTCTCAAGATGTGAAGCAGAAAATGTCACTTGGTCAATCAAGCCCTGATCCGCTTCACTGACCGTAAACCGCCGTTCGGAAAGCGGCGCTCCTGCCACACGCGCGCCCATTTTATCCAGGGCCACCCGGCTGGCCGATATCTCGCCAATACTCATCAGTCCCAGTTTTTTATCCAGATCCGTCAAAGCCTTTTGACGTTGCTGTGAGGCCGATGCAGCCTCTTGTTGCAACTCGTCCATAGAATGGAACTCCAGTCATCGACGATAAAAAATCGCCTGATCAATGCGAAAACCGCTTGCGCACTGGATCAATACTGAAGGGTTGCGTGGTGAACCTGAGGTGCATACATAAAGCGCAAACGCGGGGCTGATCACGCATTCGGCGGTTGCTGGCAACGCGACGGTTTACGCAGAGACCGTTTTGAGTGCACGCCCCCTGCGAGTAATCTTGGCGCAGATTCACGCCTTGGGATGAAACATGGAACTGCACATCGTCATCAAGGGCCGCAAGGACTTGGCGGCCCAGTTATATCAGCAACTGCGCGAAGCCATTGCCGCCGGGCGTCTCGCGGCAGGTGCGCAACTGCCACCCAGCCGCCTGCTGGCCGAGCAGTTGGGCGTCTCGCGCAAGACCGTCTCCGACACCTACGCCACGCTGACCTACGAAGGTCTGCTGGTGGGCAGGATCGGCCGAGGCACCTTCGTCAACGCGTGGGCGCCGCCTGCGGATCGCCTGCAAACCGCCACCGACCTGGCCTGTGCCGCCAACCTGGCGAAATGGCAAGCGCTGCCCTCACCCATGCGCCACCCCACCCGCGACAACACCCTGCGCTACGAGTTTCTCGGCGGCGCCACCAGCCGCAACCAGTTCCCCCAGGATGAATGGCGACGCTGCACCCAGGACGCCCTGCGCCGTATCGCGCAGAACAGCGGTTTCTACAGCCAACCCGAAGGCTTGTCGGCACTGCGCAGTGCGATTGCCGGGCATATCGCGTTTTCCCGGGGCGTCAACTGCCGCGACGATGATATTGTCGTCACCAACGGCGCGCAGCAGGCGCTGGACCTGCTGGCCCGCGTGGTGCTGGAACCGGGCAGCATCGTCGCCATGGAAGATCCCGGTTACAGCCCCGCACGCCAGTTGTTCCAGGCGATGGGCGCCAGCGTCGCCAGTGTGCCGGTGGATGACCAAGGCATTCAGGTGGATCAGATCCCCGATGGCACACGGCTGATCTACGTCACGCCCTCCCACCAGTTCCCCCTGGGCATGCCCATGAGCCTGCCACGTCGGGAAGCCCTCTTGGCCCGTGCTTTCGCGCTGGGCGCAATCATCATCGAAGACGACTACGACAGCGAGTTTCGCTACGAAGGCCGCCCTACCGACTCCCTGCAAAGCATGGACACCCGTGGCGTGGTCACTTACGTCGGCACCTTCTCCAAAACCCTGCTTCCCGAGCTGCGCCTGGGGTATCTGGTGTTGCCGCCGGCGATTTACGGCGCGGTGGTCAAGGCCAAGCAATTGACCGACCAGCACAGCTCCACATTGCCGCAGTGGGCGCTGGCCAAGTTCATCAGCGAGGGCTATTTGCTCAAGCATATCCGCCGCTGCCACACCGTATACGCCGGGCGCCGCGAGCGCATCCTGCAACGCCTGGCCGGGGACTTGTCGCCGTGGTTCGAAGCCGTACCCACCGTGGCGGGGTTTCATATGGCGGCGCTGTGCAAGGTGCCGGTGAATATTGCGTTGCTGATGACCTTGGCGCGTCAGGTCGACGTGGGTGTGTATCCGCTGGACGTGTTCTTTCACGACGCACCGGTGCGACCTGGGTTGATTATTGGATTCGGGGCCATCGAAACCCTGGACATCGACCCGGCACTGGACAAGGTGCGCGACATTCTCCAACAGATTGGCTAGGGGTTTTTCCGGCGCATTGGTCATTGGTCGGCAAAGCACTGCGGCGTAGGGTGGACAGGTCTCGAATCACTTCCACATTTATCAGGGGCGTTTGAACTGGCGTCGCAGGTCTTCAATCTGCTGGCGGCACACGCACCCTTCAAGGTGATCATTGACCATCCCCATCGCCTGCATCAGCGCATACATCGTAGTGGGCCCCACGAACGTCCAGCCGCGTTTTTTCAAGGCCTTGGACAGTCGCACCGAAGCCGATGAGGTCGGATTAGCCGCCCAATAAGCCAGGTCCACCACGGCGGGGCGCTCTTCAGGACCGGGCTCAAACGCCCACAACCACCGCGCCAGCGACCCGGTTTCATCCACCAGCTCACACGCCCGGCGCGCATTGTTGATGGTCGACACGATCTTCGCCCGATTACGCACAATGCCCGGGTCCTGCATCAAGCGTTCGATATCGGCCTCGCCATACTGCGCCACCCGACGAAAATCAAAGCCGTCGAACGCCTGCCGGAAGCTGTCGCGCTTGCGCAAAATGGTGATCCACGCCATTCCCGCCTGAAAGCCTTCCAGGCAAATCTTTTCGTACAGCTGGACATCATCCGCCACCGGCACGCCCCACTCATGGTCGTGGTAACGCGGGTATTCCGGCGCCGAGGTGCGCCAGCTGCAATGGCTGTGGCCCGCTGCGTCAGTGGTCAATCCTGGAGTGTCCATCCCTTACCTCATAAGCCGAGCGGCGGATGATAGACGAAATTTTTTCCACCCTGCCAACCGCTCAAGCACCACCCTCAGCGACCAACTGGTCAGACCGGGACTTGTCAATCACCCAATAATGACTTGTGGTTTCGAAAAAACCCGGCGTAGACTGGCCTCGCACTGGACTTACCGGTATGACCACAACAATTAAGCCCTGGAACCACCAGGGCACCGAATAGAGATCCCTCCCATGCTCAGATGGTGCTCGCGTTCGATTTTCCTGCAAGTCGTGATTGGCCTGATGTTAGGCATCATCTGCGGCCTGGCCCTTCCCGAATTCTCTTCGCAACTCAAACCCCTCGGCGATGGCTTTATCAAGCTGATCAAAATGCTGATTGGCCTGATCGTGTTCTGCGTGGTGGTCAGTGGCATTTCCGGCGCCGGCGACTTGAAGAAAGTCGGCCGCATCGGCCTCAAGTCCGTGATCTACTTTGAAATCCTCACCACCATTGCCCTAGTGATCGGCCTGATCATGGCGTTCAGCACCGGTATCGGCCAAGGCGCCAATATCCACCTGGAACAGCTCTCCTCCGCGGGCCTCAATGAACTGGCCGACAAGGGCCAGCACATCAAAGGCACCAGCCAGTTCCTGATGGACCTGATCCCCAACTCGGTGATCGGCGCATTTGCCGACAACAACGTGCTGCAAGTACTGCTGTTCTCGGTGCTGTTCGGCAGCGCGCTGAACCTGGTGGGCGAAGCGGCCTCGGGCATCACTCGGCTGATCAACGAACTGAGCCACGTGATCTTCCGCATCATGGGCATGATCGTGCGCCTGGCGCCGATCGGCGTGTTCGGCGCAATCGCCTTCACCACCAGCACCTACGGCCTGGATTCGCTGCAACACCTGGGCAGTCTGGTTGGCCTGTTCTACCTGACCTGCTTTGCCTTCGTCGCGCTGATCCTCGGCCTGGTGATGCGCCTGTCGGGCCTGCGCATGCTGCCGCTGCTCAAGTACCTGCGCGAGGAACTGCTGATCGTGATGGGGACCGCGTCCTCCGACGCCGTGCTGCCCCAGGTCATGCGCAAACTCGAACACCTCGGAATCGGCAGCTCCACCGTTGGCCTGGTGATTCCGACGGGTTACTCGTTCAACCTCGACGGTTTCTCGATCTACCTGACCCTGGCCATCGTCTTTATCGCCAACGCCACCGGCACACCGCTGTCGATGACCGATTTACTGACCATCCTGCTGGTGTCGTTGATCACCTCCAAAGGCGCCCACGGGATTCCCGGCTCGGCGCTGGTGATTCTGGCGGCAACGCTGACAGCAATCCCGGCGATTCCGGTGGTGGGCCTGGTGCTGGTACTGGCGGTGGACTGGTTCATGGGCATTGGTCGCGCATTGACTAACCTGATCGGCAACTGCGTCGCCACCGTGGCCATTGCCCGCTGGGAAAAAGACATCGATATCCAACGCGCCAACAAGGTGTTGGACGGCCAGCAAGGGTATGCCTTCCAGGCCAAGAAGCCGGTGTTACCGGCGCATCAAGAGTTCTGATCCGCTTTCAGCACGACACAAATCAATGTGGGAGAGGGCTTGCCCCCTCCCACATTGGTTCATCACAAGATTTACTGCTGTATTAGCAAAATTAAGGAAGTATCGACGTGATCAGCACCTCAACCGTCGTCAATTCAGTCGTAGAGAAACTGCGCGCCGCCTTGGCGCGGGGTCAGTGGCGTCGTGGCGAAATGCTGCCCGGCCAACGTGAACTGGCTGAACAGATGGGCATCAGCCGCCCCAGCCTGCGCGAGGCGGTGATCGTACTGGAAACCCTTGGCCTCGTGCGCTCGATGCCCGGCAAAGGTGTGGTGGTGCTGGAAACCAGCGTCAGCGAGCCCCAATCCAGCGACGCCGTGGCCGACGCCAGCCTCGAAGACATCCTGCAACTGCGCTACACCCTCGAACCCTTCATCGTCGGTCTCGTCGCCCAATCCATCAGCAGCAAGGAAGTCGGCCAGTTGCGCCTGACGCTGATGGACATGCGCGAAGCCCTCGACGCCGGAGACGCCGAAGCGGGGATGAACGCCTACATCGCCTTCCACGAAGAACTGTTCGCTCTCACCTCCAACCCGATCTTCCAGAACGTGGTGCAACAGACCAGCAACGCCCTCAAGCAAAGCGCCCAGGTGCTGCGCAATTCGCCGGAACACCTGGCCGAGCGCCTGCAGGAAAACGACGCCGTGGTACGCGCCATCCGCAATAAAAACAGCGCCCTGGCCAGCGCCGAAATGCGCAAGCACATCCTCCAGGAAGGCTTGCGCATGGGTATCCGCTTGAACATCCCGGACGACCATCTGGGCAGCTGACTTTTTGGAGACGACCATGACCGCCCACGCCCTGCACCGCGAGCCCTTCCTCCCTGCCCTGCGCCTGGTTGCCGGTAAAAAGCCCTCGGTGGACGACATCTACCCACGGCTGTTCGACGCGATCCTCGAACAACGCATCGCCCCGGCCAGCCGGTTTACCGAAGAAAGCCTGGGTGAAACCTTTGGCGTAAGCCGCAGTGTGATTCGCCGGGTGTTGGCCAAGCTGTCCCATCAGCAAGTGATCATCCTGCGCCCCAACCAGCGCGCCCAAGTGGCGGCACCAGATGCGCAGCAGACCCGGCAGATCCTCGAAGCACGGCGCATGACCGAAATGACCGTGGTGCAACTGGCCTGTGCCCAGGCGACATCCTCGCAAATACGCCAACTGCGCGAGCTGATCGCCCGTGAACGTGAGTGCATAGAACGCGACCAGCGTGGGCCGGCGATTCGCTTGTCGGGGGAGTTTCACCTGCACTTGGCGGCCATTGCGGCGAATGGGCCACTGGCGCAGTTTTTGAACAGCCTGGTGCCGTTGACGTCGTTGGTCATTGCGCAATTTGAAGCGAAAGCCTGCACGTATTGCGCGTGGCAGGAACATGTGGCGATTGTGGATGCGGTGGAACAGCGGGATTCGGCAACAGCAATGACATTGATGACCCAACACCTCGATCACCTGGAAGCCAAGTTGCTGAAACACCACTGACCTCCAGCCAAATCGAGGTGTAAATGTGGGAGGGGGCTTGCCCCCGATGGCGGTGTATCAGTCAACCTATTCATGACTGACACACCGCTATCGGGGGCAAGCCCCCTCCCACATTGGCCCTCTATTGTTTGATAAATCTGGATCCAACAAAAAAGCCCCTGCATCTCACGATGCAGGGGCTTTTGTTCTAGCCGCTAAATCAAGCCGGTTGCAGCACCGACTGACCGCTCAACGCCAAGTCCAGCAACTCACGGTTGGCCACCGCGTACATGGCGTAGTCCGTGCCGACCGCAGCACGGATTTCCACCATCATGGCGACCCAACGATCGGCCATGTCCTTGTGCTGCTCAAGCCACAGGGCCACACGGGCTTCCATGTCTTGTGGCGCGTCGGCCATTTGCAGGACAGAAATGGTGATCGCCCGTTGCTGCCAGTCCACGTCGTCGCGGAAGGCTTCGCGGGCCTGGGCCTGCCAATTGTTGGCAACCGGCAGATCACTGATCTGCTGCAGGTACCATGGCAAGTCCAGGGCGCTGCCAACGGCAAAGTAGGCCTTGGCCACTTCAGCGGCGTCATGCCCGGTCACGTCGGCGGCTTCGATGATTGGCAGCAAGGTGTACAGGTGAGTCGTACCTGCAACCATGCGCGCCAACAATTCCGGCACGCCCGCTTCGGTGTAAGCCTGATAACGGTTCTGCCAACCTTCGCGGGTCGGGCCTTCCAGCAGTTCGTCAAGCTTGAGGCCCAACGCTGCCAGGTGCGGACCGAAGTGCGCGGTATCACGCCCGGCGTCCTGTTCGTTGCGACGGCTGCGCAGGAACCAACGCGTGGCGCGACGGCCCAGGC
Source organism: Pseudomonas sp. LG1E9 (assembly GCF_003290225.1). Taxonomy (NCBI): domain Bacteria; kingdom Pseudomonadati; phylum Pseudomonadota; class Gammaproteobacteria; order Pseudomonadales; family Pseudomonadaceae; genus Pseudomonas; species Pseudomonas sp. LG1E9. Next base: position 4,016,455 of record NZ_CP029983.1, read on the forward strand.
GCATCAGCTCGTCCATCAACTGCAATTGCACGTCAGCGCTAACCTGGTGGTCCAGGGCTTCGATCTGACGGAACCAGTGCGGGAGGTGGAAAATGTCACGCACGATCACGTAGGCGCCGGCCACGTTCGCCGGGCTCATGCCGGTCGACTCTTTGAGTCGTTGAACGAAAGTGATGCCCATGTGGTTGACCAGGTCGTTGGCGATCTGGGTGCTGACAATCTCACGCTTGAGACGATGGCGACGCATGGCTTCGCCGAACTTGGCCACCAGGCTCGGAGGGAACGCGGTCTCCATGTCACGGGTCAGGTACTCGTCATCCGGCACCTGGGACTTGAGCAACGCTTCCTTGAGATCGATCTTGCTGTACGAGATCAGTACCGACAGTTCCGGACGGGTCAGGCCCTTGCCGTTGGCGGCGCGCTCGATGAGCTGCTCCTCGGTCGGCAGGTACTCGATGGCGCGGTCCAACTTGCCACGGCCTTCCAGGTCGCTCATCAGGCGCTTGTACTCGGCTGCTCGCTCATAAGCCTTGCGGGCGGCCAGGGACAGGGCCTGCGTCTGCTTGTAGTTGTTGCCCAACACCAGGCTGCCGACTTCGTCGGTCATGCTCGCCAGCAACTGATTGCGTTGCTTGTCGGTCATGTCACCGGCCTGCACCACTTCGTTGAGCAGGATCTTGATGTTCACTTCGTGGTCGGAGCAGTCCACGCCACCGGCGTTGTCGATGAAGTCGGTGTTGGAACCGCCGCCATTGAGGCCGAATTCCACACGACCCAGTTGGGTCATGCCGAGGTTACCGCCCTCGCCCACCACCTTGCAGCGCAGTTCGTTGCCGTTGACACGCAGCGCGTCGTTGGCCTTGTCGCCCACATCGGCGTGGCTTTCGGTGCTGGCCTTGACGTACGTACCGATACCACCGTTCCACAACAGGTCCACCGGCGCCTTGAGCAAGGCGTTCAGCAGTTCGGTCGGGGTCAGCTTGTCGGCCGAGATGTCGAAGCGTTCTTTCATCTGTGGCGAGATGGCAATGCTCTTCGCGCTGCGCGAGAAGATGCCGCCGCCTTCGGACATGATGCTGGTGTCGTAGTCGGTCCAGGCCGAACGCGGTAGCTCGAACATGCGCTGACGCTCGACGAAGCTGGTCGCCGGGTTCGGGTTTGGATCGATGAAGATGTGCAGGTGGTTGAAGGCGGCGACCAGTTGCAGCTTGTCGGACATCAACAGACCGTTACCGAACACGTCACCGGCCATATCGCCGACGCCCACCACAGTGATGCTGTCTTCCTGCACGTTGATGCCGCGCTCACGGAAGTGACGCTGCACGCCGACCCACGCGCCCTTGGCAGTGATGCCCATTTTCTTGTGGTCGTAACCGGCCGAACCACCGGAAGCGAACGCATCGCCCAGCCAGAAGCCGTAGTCGATGGCAATGCCGTTGGCGATGTCGGAGAAGGTCGCAGTGCCCTTGTCCGCTGCCACCACCAGATACGGGTCATCGTCGTCATGACGTACCACATTCAACGGCGGCACCAGCGCGCCGTCCTTGAGGTTGTCGGTGATGTCCAACAGGCCCGAAATGAAGATGCGGTAGCAGGCGATGCCCTCGGCCGCGATCTCGTCACGGCTGCCGCCCAGTGGCAGGCGACGCGGCAGGAAGCCGCCTTTGGCGCCCACCGGCACGATCACCGAGTTCTTCACCTGCTGGGCTTTTACCAGGCCGAGCACTTCGGTACGGAAGTCTTCTTCACGGTCGGACCAGCGCAGGCCGCCACGCGCAACGTTGCCAAAGCGCAGGTGCACGCCTTCAACCCGTGGCGAGTAGACGAAGATTTCAAACTTCGGCACCGGCTTGGGCAGCTCAGGGATCGCACGCGGGTCGAACTTGAAGCTGAAGTACGACTTGTTCTGGCCGTTGGCGTCGGTCTGGTAGAAGTTGGTACGCAGGGTGGCCTTGATCAGGTCCAGGTAGCGACGCAGGATGCGGTCTTCGTTGAGCACCTGAACATCGTCCAGGGCGCTGAGGATCGCTTGTTCCAGGCGCAGCTGCTTGTCTTCCAGGTCGTCGGCGGTGAGCTTGCGTGCCAGGTAGAAGCGCGTCTTGAACAACCGGGTCAACTCGCGGGCGATGTCGGTGTGGTTGTTCAGGGTGCTGGCGATGTAACCCAGGTCAAAGCCCAGGCGGATCTGCTTCAGGTAACGGGCGTAGGCACGCAGCAGCGCGACGTCGCGCCATGGCAGGCCGGCGGTCAGTACCAGGCGGTTGAACGCATCGTTTTCTGCATCGCCGTGGACGATGTGCACGAACGCGTCCTGCAGGGTGTCGTTGAGCTGCTGGATATCCAGGTTCACGCCTTCGGCGGCGATGAACGCGAAGTCATGGATCCAGAACTCACGGCCATTGGCGTGACGCAGGCGGTACGGGAACTCACCCAGTACGCGCAGGCCGAGGTTTTCCAGGATCGGCAGCACGTCGGACAGCGCCAGCGGGGTGTCGGCGTGGTAGAGCTTGCAATGCAGCTCGCGTTGGCCGGAGACCTGGCCCAGCGGCTGATAGAAGCTCATCACCAGCGGGTTGGCTTCGGTCAGGCTGAGCAGGTGCTGCATGTCGACCACGGCCGAATGCGCCGCGAAACGCTCGCGATAGCCGGCCGGGAAGCCTTTCGGGAAGTCTGCCAGCACGTTGGTGCCGTGGGCTTCGCCGAAGCTTTCCACCACCAGGCTGGAGTAGTCGTCCTGCCAGCTGCGGCAGGCCTGCACCACTTCTTTTTCCAGTTGCAGCGGGTCGATGTCGAGGCGGTTCTTCGGGTCTACCCGCAGAATCAGCTGCACGCGCGCCAGCACGGATTCGGAGAAGAAAGTCCAGAACTCGCAATCCGAGGCTTTCAGGCGATCCATCAGCACTTGCTGGATCTTCTGGCGCACTTCGGTGGAATAGATGTCACGCGGCACGTAGGCCAGGCAGTAGCAGAAACGACCGTACGGGTCTTTGCGCAGAAAGACGCGGATCTTGTTGCGTTCCTGGATCTGCACGATGGACATCACCGTGCTGAAGAGCTCGTCGACCGGGGTCTGGAACAGGTCGTCACGGGGCAGTACTTCAACGACCTGGGCCAGTTCCTTGCCCAGGTGCGCCTTGGCCTGGAAGCCCGAGCGGCGTTCGATCTCGGCCACCTTGCGACGGATGTACGGGATGACGCGCACGCTTTCGCCATACACCGAAGAGGTGTACAGGCCCATGAAGCGGTGTTCCTTGATCACCTTGCCGTCGGCATCGATCTCGCGGATCGACACGTAGTCCGGGTAAGCCGGGCGGTGTACGCGGCTCGGGTGCGCGGCCTTGGCGAACGACAGCACGGTCGGTTCACGCAGGTAGGACACGGCGTAGTCTTCGATGCGCAGGTCGTCGGCGGTGAGGCCGGCGCGCAGCAGCTTGGTCAGACCGAGGAACGAGCTGGCGTCATATTCGATATGCCCGCCATCCGCCTCGTCACGTACCACGAATTCTTCGTAGCCCAGGAAGGTGAAGTGGTTGCCCACCAGCCATTCCAGGAAGTTCTTGATCTCGGCTTTTTCTTCGCCGTCGATGCTGAACTGGCTGGCGTCGATGCCGGCCAGCAGGTCCTGGACCTTGGCTTTCATCGGTTCGAAATCGGCTACGGCCACCCGCACTTCGCCCAGCACCTGCTCAAGCTCTTTGCTCAACACGCTCAGTTCGGCGGCGTTGGCGCAGCGGTCGATTTCCAGGTACATCAGCGATTCTTGCTCGACGCCTTCGCCCTGGGTGCCTTTTGGCAGGATTTCCAGCAACTCGCCTTTGTTCCCACGGCGCACGCTGAGCACGGTGGTCTGCAGGGTGTGGATGCTGTAGCCGCGACGGTTCAGCTCGGTACGCACCGAGTCCACCAGGAACGGCAGGTCATGGTGCAGCACTTCGACCGCGGTGTGGGTCGACTGCCAGCCATGACGTTCGTAATCGGGGTTATAGACCCGCACTTGCGGTTGGGTGTGATCAAAGCGCTCAAGCAGGCGCCAGGCAGACAGGGTGCAACCGGCCAGGTCGGAAAGGCGACGCTGGGTCAGTTCGTCCAGGGAAATGATGCCGAAGAATTGTTCAGCGAACAGCGCCACTTGTGGCAGTGCCTGTTCACTGATGTGCTGCGCCAGTGCCGCTTGCAGTTGATGCTGGAAGTCGGCCTTGCTGGCTGCGGTGAAGAACGCCATCTGTGGTACTCCGCTTGGGCTTGTTATTGATGGAAGCGTCGCGTGTTATCCCCTTGCGGGGAGACCGTCACCTGGATTCGCAGGTCATTACTCAAACACCATAACGAATTCAGAGTGACAGGTGGGTGAAGCTGGACAAGACAGTCAGGTCACATACAACTTCCATAAGATGCACACCTTGCCGGGTGACGGTACGACGGGCAGGTCAGGCGCCTGGAACATGCGCATCCGTTGCGCAGCTTAACGAGTGTAGGAGGACTGCTCTTGCAATGCTGCGACATATTCGGTCATCAGTAAGCAGGGTTCGGGTTGCGACGAGTGCAACCCCACATTCCCACCCGTTGAAAAACGCAATTTTCAAAGCTGCGAGTGCCGAAAATGACTGGTTTTGCCCGTCAGGTCATAACGCATGTGTGACACAGGATGCAGCAGAAAATTCGCCGCAATGGCACAATCGCCCCTTGCAACGCCCTCTCCCAGACAGGATTCCCCATGCTGCAACTGAAAACCGACGCCCTGATGGCCACTCCATGCGACGACGAAGAAGACAACATGGCCATGCTCTGCTGCCACGGCACGACCGGCGAAATGTTCATGTTGACCCGCTATCCGGATGAAGACGAAGTCGAGCTGACCTGGGATTATGAGCCGTCGACCCTGGACGGGCTGAAGGTCACGTTGGGCGACACGACCCTGTTGGTAGAGCTGGCGGCAGGCGATGCCGATGCGCTGGGCGGCAAGGACCAACTACAGATCACCCACGCCACCGCCGCGTCGGAGATGGCCGAGCTGGAACAAACCCTGCAGAACATCCTCAAGGGCACCGGCACCTTCAACCGAACCTGAGAGCACCAAAATTCAAATGTGCGAGGGGGCTTGGCGCCTCCCACATTGACCCTGTTCCAAAACAAAATTCCTACAAGTTTTGCCAAAAATACCCGTAACGCCGTTAGTCGCCACCCCCCGCGATGCATTAAAGTAGACGCCCCAGGCCTTGGCAGTTTCCACACGCACAGGCCCCTCTCTCCAGGAACCGTCATCGATGGAACATCGTGAAGCGCTGCTTGCGCTGCGAACCTTTCTTTCTACGCAGATTCTCGGCCAGGAAAAACTCATCGATCGCCTGCTGATCGCCCTGCTCGCCGACGGCCATATGCTGGTGGAAGGCGCACCGGGACTGGCCAAGACCAAGGCCATCAAAGAGTTGGCCGAAGGGATCGAGGCGCAGTTCCATCGCATCCAGTTCACCCCCGACCTGTTGCCCGCCGACATCACCGGCACCGAGATCTATCGCCCGGAAACCGGCAGCTTCGTGTTCCAGCAAGGGCCGATATTCCACAACCTGGTGCTGGCGGACGAAATCAACCGTGCCCCGGCCAAGGTCCAGTCGGCGCTGCTTGAGGCCATGGCCGAGCGCCAGGTCAGCGTCGGGCGCAGCACCTACGAGCTGTCGCCGCTGTTTTTGGTGATGGCCACCCAAAACCCCATCGAACAGGAAGGCACCTACCCGCTGCCCGAAGCCCAGCTCGACCGGTTCCTGATGCACGTCAAGATCGGCTTTCCCGATGCGGCCGTCGAGCGCCGTATCCTGCAACAGGCCCGTGGCGAAGCCCTCAACGGCGAAACCAAGCCCGAGCGCCGCGTCAGCCAGCAGGCAATCTTCGCCGCGCGCAAGGAAATCCTCGGCCTGTACATGGCCGATGCGGTGGAGGAATACCTGGTGCAACTGGTCATGGCCACGCGCACCCCGGCCAAGTTCGACCCGGAGATGGCCGAGTGGATTGCCTACGGCGCCAGCCCACGTGGCTCCATCGCCCTCGACCGCTGCGCCCGTGCCCACGCCTGGCTGGCCGGACGCGACTTTGTGAGCCCAGAGGATATTCAGGCCGTGCTGTTCGACGTGCTGCGCCACCGCATCATTCTGTCGTTCGAGGCCGAAGCGGCCGGGATTGACCAGGACCGCGTGGTGCAACGCATTCTTGACGTCGTTGCCGTCGCTTGAAGTCGATGAATGCCAGCGATGGGATCCGCGTCACGCTCAGCGAATTGATTGAGATGCGCCACCGCGTGCGAGAGGTGCAGCTGTTTTCCACGCCGAGCCAGCGCAGCCCGCTGATCGGCCTGCACCACTCCAAGCTGCGCGGGCGCGGCGTCGACTTCGACCAGGTGCGTGTGTACCAGGCCGGAGACGACGTGCGCACCATCGACTGGCGCGTCACCGCACGCACCCAGGAGCCGCACACCAAGCTGTTCCACGAAGAGCGCGAACGGCCGATTTTCATCATGGTCGAGCAAAGCTGCCGGCTGTTTTTCGGCTCGGGGCAGATGTTCAAGTCGGTGCTGGCGGCGCAGGCGGCGAGCCTGATCGGCTGGGCGGCCCTGGGGCACAACGATCGCGTCGGCGGGCTGGTGTTCGGTGACAACGAGCACTACGAAATCAAACCTCGGCGCAGCAAGCAAAGCCTGCTGCAACTGCTTAACCGCCTGGTGCGCGTCAACCAGAGCCTGGACACCGAAAGCCGTCCCGAAGCCGACGCCCTAGGCATGGCCCTGCGCCGTGGCCGCGAAGTGCTGCGCCCTGGCAGCCTGGTGATTGTGATTTGCGATGAACGTGCCCTCACCGACGGCGCCGAGCAACAACTGAGCCTGTTGTCACGCCATTGTGATCTGCTGCTGTTGCCGATCTCCGATCCGCTGGACCACGCCCTGCCCGCCGCCGGGCTGCTGCGTTTCGCGCAGCGAGGCGCGCAACTGGAACTCGACACGCTGAACTACGACTTGCGCCAGGCCTACAAGGCCCAGGCCGAAGCACGCATCGCCCGCTGGGAACGTCTCGCGCAAAAACTGCGGGTCCTGCTGATGCCCTTGAGCACCCAGAGCGAAATGGTCGAGCAACTGCGCGAATACCTCAACCCGCAACGCCCGGCCAAAAAACAATGAGCAGCCTCGACCAACTGCAACCGCTGATCGCCCCGCCGAGTATCGGCTTCTGGCCGCCTGCGCCGGGCTGGTGGCTGGTGCTGCTGGTGATCCCGTTGCTGGGGTGGGGGCTTTGGTCCCTGCGCCGCTTCCTGCCTGCGCGCCGCCCGGTCGCACGCGCCGAACAACCCTTGGACCCGTTGCGCATCGCCGCCCTGGCCGAATTGGCGCTGATGCCCAAACCCTACGACGGCGCGCCCGCCGGTGCCTGGTTGCAACAACTCAATGGCTTGCTCAAGCGCCTGTGCCGCAACGACTACCCTTACAGCCAGAGCCACACCCTCAACGGGCGCAAATGGCTGGCATTCCTCGACAACCGCTGCCCGGCTGCCGGCCTCACCCGCTGGATGGTGCTGGTGGAAGGCGCCTACAAACCCGAATGCAAACTCGACGACAAAGCCATCGCCGGCCTGACTCAAGCCGTCGACACCTGGATTCGCAAACATGTTTGAGTTCGCCTGGCCGTGGATCTTCGTTCTGTTGCCGCTGCCCTGGTTGATGCGGCTGGTCCTGCCAGCGGCCGACAGCGGCGAACCCGCACTTAAAGTCAGCTACCTCGGTGACCTCGAAGGCCTGGCCAGGCGCCGCGCCCGCGTCAACTTGCCGGGCTGGCGCCAGCAGGCCCCCTTCGTGGTGCTGTGGCTGCTGCTGCTGACCGCCGCCGCACGCCCGGAATGGCTCGGTGAACCGCTGCCGATTGCCGCCAGCGGCCGCGATCTACTGGTGGCAGTCGACGTGTCCGGCTCCATGGATTTCCCCGATATGCAGTGGCAGGACGAGGACGTGAGTCGCCTGTCCCTGGTCAAAAACCTATTGGGTGATTTCCTTGAACACCGCGAAGGTGACCGCGTAGGCCTGATCCTGTTCGGCAGCCAGGCGTACCTGCAAGCGCCGCTGACCTTCGACCGCCGCACCGTGCGCACCTGGCTGGATGAAGCACGCATCGGCATCGCCGGCAAAAACACTGCCATCGGCGATGCCATCGGCCTGGCCCTAAAACGCCTGCGCCAGCGCCCGGCGCAAAGCCGCGTACTGATCCTGGTCACCGACGGCGCCAACAACGCCGGGCAGATCGACCCGCTGACCGCCGCACGCCTGGCCGCCGAAGAAGGTGTGAAAATCTACCCGATCGGCATCGGCGCCGACCCCGAGCAAACCGGTTCCCTGGGCATCCTCGGCGTCAACCCGAGCCTGGACCTCGATGAACCGGCTCTCAGGGCCATTGCCGAAGCAACCGGCGGGCAATACTTCCGCGCCCGCGATGGCGAAGAGCTGCAAACCATCAAGGCAACCCTCGACCGACTCGAACCCGTCGAGCAACAACCGACCCAGGCCCGCCCGGCCCAGGCGTTGTACAGCGGCCCCCTGGCCCTGGCGCTGATCCTGAGCCTGTTGCTGGTGATCCAGGAACGCTGGCCGAACAACGCCCTGCAACGCTGGTTCAGCAAAGTGTCGAGCAAGGGGATCTTCCTGCAACAAAGTCCTGAGTGGCGCCAACGCCTTAAACGCCTGCGTTTGCGGAGGCGCCGATGATCGACCTCTGGCCGCACTGGTTCCGCCCCTGGTGGCTGTTGCTGTTGCCGCTGCTCGGCTGGTTGCTATGGCAGTTGTGGCACCGGCAAAAACGCGCCGGGCGTTGGCAGATGATCCTGCCGCCGGCCTTTCATGCCGTGCTGCTCAGCGGTGGCAGCGGCCGCGAAAGCAAATCACCGTGGGTGGTGCTCGGTATCGCCTGGCTATTGGCCGTATTGGCCTTGCTCGGCCCCAGTTGGCAACGGGTCGAACAAACCAGCCAGAAGCCCTCCGACCCGCTGGTGGTGCTGCTGGAGCTGACCCCGGAAATGCTCGCCACCGACAGCCCGCCCAATCGTCTGGAGCAAGCCCGCCGCAAGCTGTATGACTTGTTGCAGGCGCGCACCGATGCGCAAACCGCCATCGTGGTGTATGCCGGCAGCGCCCACACGCTGGTGCCACTGTCGGACGACCTGGGCACCAGCCGCAACCTGCTCGAAGCGCTGCGTCCCTCGATCATGCCCGAGACCGGCCACCGCGCTGACCTGGCGGTGCAAAAAGCCCTGGACCTGCTCAAGCACAGCGGCCTCGGCCAAGGACGCCTGCTGCTGATCGGCTCATCGCTGTCCAAGCAGGAGCGCCAGGGCATTCGCCTGTTGCTGCAAAGCAACCAGTCGCCGCCCCTGTCGATCCTCGGCATCGGCAGCCGCGAAGGCACGCCCGTCACGCAGGAAAGCGGTGAATTTCTCAAGGACGAACAAGGCGCGATTCTGGTGCCACGCCTCGACAGCCCCACGCTCAAAGCCTTCGCCAACGAGATGGGCGGGCGTTACCGTGCCGCGCGCCTGGACGATAAAGACCTGCGCCAGCTCGGCGTACTCGACCCGCCGCAAGCCCTGCGTAACGACGGCCAGTTGCTGCACCTCGACACCTGGGCCGACCAGGGTTACTGGCTGCTCTTGCCGCTGTTGCTGCTCGCCGCCTGCGCCGGGCGCCGTGGCTGGTTGTTTTGCCTGCCCGTGCTGCTGATGGCCGCCCCCCAGCCCAGCTACGCCTTCGAACTCCAGGATTTGTGGCTGCGCCCAGACCAGCAAGGCCAATACCTGCTCAAGAAAAAACGCCCCGCCGAAGCCGCCGAACACTTCCAGGATGTGCAATGGCAAGGCGTTGCCTTGTACGAAGCCGGCAACTATGCCGAAGCCATCAAGCGCTTTGCCGAAGGCAATGACGCCTACGCTCACTACAATCGCGGTAATGCCTTGGCCAGATCCGGCGAACTCGAAGCGGCTGTCGACGCCTACGAGCAAGCCCTGGAAGCCCAGCCCGACCTGCAACCAGCCCTGAAAAACAAGGCCCTGGTGGAAGCCCTGATGCAGGAGCAGGCAGCGCCCGAGCCCGAACAGCCGGCAAAAAACGAGGATGACGAAACCACCCAACCCGGCCAAACTGCGCAACCGGGCGCCAGTGGGCAAACTGCCACGGGCGGCGAGCAGTCGTCCCAGGGCCAGGGCGAAGCGGGTAGCGGTGACACCCAGACCGGCGCCACACCCCAAGCCGGCGGCAACGAAGTACCGGGCAGCGAACTGGGCGACGAGCAAACCACTACCCCGCCGCTGCGCCCCGCCGACGCCAGCCTCGACGATGAACACCGCCAAGCCCTGGAACAATGGCTGCGGGAGATCCCGGACAACCCCGGCGAACTGCTGCGACGCAAATTCTGGTACGAACAGCAACAACATCAGGACAAGACTCGATGAGCCGCCGCACCCCCCTTCTGCTTCTGCTGGCGTTGACGGCAGGCCACGCCCAGGCGGCGAACCTGGTGGCCAGTGTCGACCGCAGCCGCCTCAATTCCGGGGAAACGGTGGAGCTGACGGTGGAGTCCAGCGACGTCACCCAGTTCGGCAAACCCGACCTGTCGCCACTGGATGCACAGTTCGAAGTCAGCGGCACCCGCCAGCTCAACCAGCTCACCACCCTGGGCGGCGACAACCACGCCACCACGCGCTGGATCATCACCCTGCTGCCCAAGGAAAACGGCACCGTAGTGATCCCGCCGTTGCAAGTGGGCGAGTACTCGACCCAGCCGATCAGCCTGCAAGTGCTGGAAACCGCCAGCCAGAACAGCAACGCCGAGCTGGCGCCGGTGTTTGTCGAAGCCAGCCTCGATCAATCCAGCGTGTACGTGCAGGCACAGGCCCTGTTGACGGTGCGCGTGTACCACTCGGTGTCGCTGTATGACGACAGCAGCCTCACCCCGTTGCAGATCCCGGATGCTCGCGTGGAGCAATTGGGCGAGTCACGCACCTATGAAAAGGTCATCAACAGCATCCGCCACGGAGTGATCGAAACCCGCTACGCGATCTACCCGCAACACAGCGGCGCCCTGGAACTGCCAACGCAGACCTTCAGCGCCACGTTGGTGGAATCGCGCCCGCCCCAGGACAATACCCTGCAAGGCACCAAGCCGGGCAAGCTGATCCACGTGAGTTCGGCGCCGCTGGCGTTGCAGGTCAAACCCAAGCCCGAGTTGTATCCTGCCGATACGCCCTGGTTGCCGGCGCGCAGCCTGACCCTGACGGAATCCTGGAATCCAGAGCCTGAACATGTGCAAGTCGGCGACTCCCTGACGCGCAGCCTCACGGTCAAGGCCGAGGGCCTGTCCAGTGCCCAACTGCCGGCCCTCCCCAGCACGGAAATCAATGGCTTGCGCCGCTACCCGGACCAACCGGTACTTGGCAACCAGACCAGCGACCGTGGCCTGGTCGGCAGCCGCGAAGACCGCGAAGCCCTGGTCCCCAATCGGGTCGGCCCGCTGGAACTGCCACCTGTTGAACTGGTGTGGTGGAACACCCATGAGGATCATCTTGAACGTACCAGCGTGCCCGCCCGCACCCTGCAAGTGGCGGCCAACCCGAGCCTGATGGTGGACACGCCTGCCACGCCAACGATCATCACCGCACCGGACGACAGCCGTCTGTGGCTATGGCAACTGAGCACCCTGGTCCTGGCCTGCACCACCCTGCTGGGCTTCGGCCTGTGGTGGCGTGCGCGCTGGCAACCGGCGGTGCTGCGCGCCGCACAAACCGGCCCGAGCCCGCGCACCCTGCTCGATGACCTCAAACGCGCCACCCAGGCCAACGACCCCCAGGCCACCCGCCAGGCGCTGGATGCCTGGGCGCGGCAGCAGCCGGAAACCCTGGCGGACATGGCGGCGCGCTTCGTGCCGCTGTCGGATGCGCTGGATGGGTTGAACGGTGCGCTATACAGCGAGAGCGGCCAGTACTGGCTGGGCGAAGACTTGTGGCGCGCGATAAAAGCCATCCCCATGACCGAGCGCGTGCAAGACTCGGCGACGGACACCACCAGCCTGCCGCCGCTGTATCCCAAATAAACCGACACCCCCCATCAAAAGGTGGGAGGGGCTTGCCCCCGATTAACAGTGGGTCAGTTATAGATGAGCTGGCTGACAGCCCCCTCCCACCTTTAGATCTGTGAACACATGCCTGCCGGGGTCCGCACCGCGTGACAACCGTTCGTCGCTACTGTCAATGTTGACAGCTATTCAGCCCAACCCGCCGGGTGTCTGATTTCCTTGTCCCGCGCCCCTTGGCGCTAGTGCCGCAAGGAATTCAGCCATGCCTGATGAACCAGCTGTCATTGAGCCTTCCCCCGCCGAGGGTTCTATTCCATTTGACCACGCCCTGGTGGTTTACCCGTCCAACAGCAACCGCGCCGTGGACCTAGAGCCCCCTCCTTATGTGGCCAACCCGGTCATTTCTGTGATCAACGCCGATCGAGGACTGGGCATCCGCCACATCGAGAACAGCCTGATCGTAACCTTTGAGCGCTGGGTGACGTTAAATGTGGGCGATGTGTTCAAGTTTTACATGGGCGGTTCCCCAATCGAGCTGGCCTGGGCTGAAGTGCGGCCAGGCGAAGAAAACCGGCCACGGTATCAATTGGCGATCCTCCGCAAGCTGGTGCCTCTGGACTTTGTTTCGTCCTGCTATGGGCGGGTGGTGCGTGTGGGCAGCGGTACGGAAAGTACCTCGGTGCCGCAAACCTGGTTGATCAAGGACACAAGGCCTGGCGGCGTCGATCAGGACCCAGGCTTGCCTTATCACTCCGCACTCAAACTGCACTTGCCCCTCGACCTGCAACGGCCGGGCAGCGTGCTGGACCCTGATCGCGCAGCCCTGGGAGTCGTGCTCACCATTGATCGTTACCCTGAAATACGCATACGCGACACCATTGAGCTTTATTGGAACGGCCATTTGGTGACGTTGCAGTTGGACGCCGATCACTTTTCCGGGGCCAGGGCTATTGAAGTGCAGGTGGATCCGGAAATCATTAACCGACCCCACGGTAGTGGCTTACTGACGATCCGCTTTCGGGTCCGCGATGAAGTGCTGAATTTTTCCGGCGAAACTCAGCAATGGTCGCAAGTGGTGCATCTGGAAAGTGATCTTGATCCCGACTTGCTCGAACGGCCGTACTTCCTGGTGGACGATGAAGATATTACCGATGTCAATTTCGATACCCAAGGTGAGGGCTACTTTGAAGTAGAAGTGTATGTCCCCAGCCGGCTGCCCAACGGCTCCACCACACCGGCAGGTACCCAAATTCTCATTACGTTAAGCGGCATCCGGGCTGACGGCTCTGAGCATATTGTGCATTTACCCGCCTTCACGGCACGTATAGGCCGCTCTTCCTACGCCCATGTGGAAAACAGCATCCTCAAGGCGCTGATCAATGGCTCCATGCAAATCTCCTACGAGTTGCAATTTCCACTGGGCACCGTGCTTGGCACATCGCGCCGCCTGACGGTCACCATTTTTGGCACGGTTTCCACCATGCCGCCGGTCGACGTGGTGGAAGATGACGCCGGCTTGATCGACCCCTCGATTGATTACATCACTGTCGAGTTTCCAGAGTACACGCCCTACGACCGCAACTACTCCGTCACCCTGCGCATGGAAGCCACGCGTACCGGTGGCGGCGTGGAGTTCTATGAGCAAACCTTGCTGGCCGGTGCCCCACCGCCACCGACGCGCTTTCGGATTGTGCCGCGCAGTGAATTCCTGCGCTTTGTGGGGTTGGGCGATGTGAAGATTTTCTATCGCGTGGACGACGGCCTGGTCGGCGTGCTGGGCGGCAGTGGGGCGCTGGCGGTCCGCGAGTCCGAGCACTTGATCGTGCACTTTGGCGAGCGGGTGGCCGAACTGCCGGAGCCGCAGTTGGACCGCGTCGATGAGCACGGCAACCTTGATCCGGACGATGTGATTGGCCAGGCCATCGTGACACTGCCCTATGTCCGCACCTTCCCGGGTGACACATTTATCTGGCGCTGGTTGGGCACGGGGGATAACGGCAGTACCGGGGATGACATCCTCCTCAATGGCAGCAGCGCGGGCCGGCCAGTGGTGTTTGGGGTCGACAAGGTGTTTGTCGACAACAACCGCAATGGCGAGATCCGTCTGAGCTACACCTTGATCCCGGCAAGTGGCGGGCCCCTGCGTTCTAAAATCCTCATCGTGAGCGTTGGCCAAGCCTTGGGGAATTTGCTGCGACCCGAAGTGCTTGAAGCCTCCCGCAACCCCGATCAACTGACGCCCGAAGCCGTCACACAGGGTGCGACCATTCAGGTCAAGTTCCCGCAAATGCTGCCCACCGACCGCATCCGTGCCGTATGGACGGGCATTCCCGGCATCGGCAGCCACAGTGAAACCAAGGACGGCAACAGCCAAAAAACCCTGAACTTCACCGTCCCCGCCGACGTGGTGGGGGCCAACATCGCGCCCTTTGGCCGACAGATCAGCGTGCAATACTTCCTGCTGCGGGGTACCCGCGAAATACCGTCGCTGATCCTCGACCTGTTGCTGCTCACCCTCAACACCTTGCCGATCCCGACCATCGAAGGCGTGGGGGATGTACCGATACTCAACCTGTCACGACTGACCGGCAACGAGCGCACCATGATCAACACCTGGCATTTCATCCACCGCAACCAGCGCATGTGGATGCACTACACCGGGACCTATGCCGACCCGGAAGGGACTTACTTCGAGGCCACGTACACCAACAACCTGGTAACCGCCGACGGCGAGGTTAACGGCATCATGCCGCCGGCGCCCGTGGATGAACTGCGAAAGCTGAAGGATGGGTCAGACCTGCTCATCCAGTTCTGGGTCAGTTTTGATCGGGGCTCAGAAATAGGTAACGCGGTATTGTTCCGCGAACGGCGTCACATCGTGCAAGCGCTTCCCAGCGAACTGCCGGCGCCCAGGTTCCACAACCTTCCGGGTGCGAGCCTGAGCATCTATCCACTTCAGTACGAGCACTTTGCTTTTGTGGCAGTGGCTTACGAGGGCATGAACAGTACGCACTTTATCGAACTGCAATGGATCTATCCCGATTGCACCATGGAGCCGATCTCTGGGAAGTCCGGATTGGACGGCGGGCGCGTGGACTTCCCGATCAGCGCAAGGATCATTGCCAACAGCGTCGGTAAAACGATCACCTTGCGTTACGTGGCGACTATCAGAACTGACAGGGTGCCGTCTGACAGTCAAGGACTGACGGTGGAGATGATCCGGCCGGAACACTTACCGCAACCACTGATCAACGGACTGCCGGACGGCGGCGTTCTGGACCTGACGAACTTTACCGGCCCAGGTAAAGCCAGTGTCAGTAAATGGCCGTTGAGCTTTATAAACCAAAGGGTATGGCTGACCTGCAGCAGTCCCGGCGTGAACGACTTGAAGGTGCTTGAGAGTTACCCGATCAACTCAGGGGAAGCGGCGGCGGGGCTGGTGAATAAGGATGTGGCGCGCGCTTGGTTATCGACAGTGCAAAACAATGGTTCGATTACCGTGAGTTGTGACGTGACGTTGGATGGGAGTACTGAGAGGGGGGGGCAAGCTTTTCCGTTGACGACTTATTCCGCAAAAAATTTCCCTACCGGAGAAAACTTTGACGAAGTGACAGAATTGACATTCATTCGATCTGGAGAATCTTTAGAGATAAAAGGCATGAAAATCAGCGTAACAGGTGGAACGTCGGGCTACCTCACATTGAATCCTGCTGGGCCTTATGTACCGGGAAAAATTGAGAATACAGGTTTAGTGAACTCGAATGCCCCTGTAGCTTTCAAACTTGAGTTTAAAGCGTCTTATTCAAGAGTATCTTTTTGGTATGTAAACGCTGACAATTACAATTCTGCTACCAGCTACGATGAGCGCAACCAACCCCTAGAAACTAAATATATAGGTCCTCCGCGCAGCGCGCAGCAGGTCATTTTTAGCAGGCCGGGCATACGAAGCATAGTAATAGCAAATACAGATGGGGATGCTTTTCGTATAGATACCTTTGAATTCGTGATTTAGTCACTCATTCAGATTAATGATCCACTGAATATTCAAAAGCGATCCATTTAATTAGCTTTGGGAGAGGGCTTGTTTTCGAGAGCGGCATGTCAATTAGCTTATTTTTAATTGCAAAATTAGAATTGAGTTGGTTGCCCCCCCCCCGCAATTGAGGCCCTTCTCCCAGACTTCGAAAAAGCGGGACAGCTTTACTGAGTCCTAGCGTCGAGAAAAGCACTCGCCATCAGTCTGACGCGGAAAAAACTGTGGATGGGGATGTGCCCGATAGCGGTAGATCAGAATAGAGGTGCCACGCAGCACCTGATCGACATGCAAGCCCTTGTGGCAGGCCACCCAAAAGTATGTGCTCAACGACGAAGTCTCTTATGACGGCTACGACTATAAGGGCCTGCACTGATCGCAGGGCACGCGCCCCGACCTGAACTGGGTGCCGCCGTTGTATCCCAAGTAAGCCCCGCTGCATCCCTGGCACTCCACGACCGCTCGTCGCCACTGTCAATTCTCACAGCTAGACGCTCCCCTTGCGCAGGTATGTGATTGTCCTTGCGGTCCCCTCAGCCAGGAGCTCTCATCATGCCCACGCGTCCATCCGATACCGATACCGACAGCGATTCGCTTCCCATCAGCGCTCATGAGTACGGGTCATGCATACCCCTGCCGCAACGCGCTGAAGACCTGGATCACCCCTATTCCGCACACCCCGCCATTCCGCTGGGTCCCGCTCCTTACCCGGAGAACGGCGTCTATGGGCTTGGCATTCGCCACGTGCGTCCCTACGCATTGTTTGCGTTTGAGAAATGGGCGAGCCAATCGCTCCATGATTATTACGCCATTTACCTTCAGGACCTGATATTTCCAGCCGCTGATGATCTGGTAGCGGACCTGGCCCCGAATCGCCAAGTCCTCGCCATACTCGAGGAACATGTGCCCGAGGGAGAAATCTCGACCTACGGCCGGGTGTCACGGGCAGGCAGCGGTACTGAAAGCACTTCCCCTGTCCAAACCATTTTAATCAAGACCACCCGGCCTGGCGGGGTCGATAAAGACCCGGGGACCGCCTGGCATACCGGCCTGGCCATGCAGGTTGACGGGTTTCCCGAAGGCACCAGCATTGGCGCAGGAGATGTAGCCGGTGGGATCTGGTGTCTGATCGAGCGGTACGACCACCTTCGCCACAACGATGTGATCGAACTGTCCTGGGACGGCGTGTTCGTGCTGCATACCGTGAGCCCAACTGAAGCGGCCGGCACAGCGCCCATCCGGATTCTGGTGGACAAGTCGATCATCGATCAGGGCGGCCAACTGGGCAAACTGACCCTGCGCTTTCGCGTGCGGGATGTGGTGGAGAATTTTTCCGGGGAAAAATATCAGTATTCCAAACCGTATTTCCTGGAAGCGCAACTGGATCCGAGCCTGCTGTCGGCCCCTATTGTTCTGGTGGATGGCAATGAGCTTGAATCCCGGCAGATCGACTTTGACACTCAGAGCGAGGCGACCTTCGAGGTGATCGCCTCTACGCCTCGCCAACTTCCAAGCCCCAGCCCGAGGCATCAGATCGTCGTGACCCTGCTTGGCATACTGGCCGACGGCACCACTAAGTCCTTCGTACTGGCGCCTGTGACCGACAATAATCTGGGCTTCACGTTTATCTCCATCGACGCCGACATCATCGCCCAACTGGTCGGTGGCTCATTCCGCGTGTCCTTCCTCTGGCAAACCGCAGGCGGCGTGCCTCTCGGCCAGTCGGGCAGCGTGACGATCACGGTGGTCGGAACCCCGGTTGCGATGCCGGCGCCCCAAGTCAGCCCTATGGAACTGGGATTAATCCCACCGGGCGAGGACATCACCGTCACCATTCCTTATTACGAGCCGCACAGCACCAGTTGGCTGGAAACCCTAGTGATTGAATATGTACCCCCGGGAGGCGGCGGTGCTATCACCTTCAGGCAACCACAGCTGGCCGGAGGCCAGGGCGGCACACGCACCGTCACCGCGGCCGAGCTGGAGCCCTTCACTCGGCGGGGCAATATCAACATCTACTACGAAACCGATGACGGTGAAGCCCATGTCCTGGGAGGTAGCGCACTGGGGGTTCGCAGGTCGAACATGCTGGTCGCCCAGATCGGTGACAGGACGGCCGACATGCCTGAACCGAGGTTACAAGGTGCCATTGGCAATAACGTCGACCCTGCAGCGGTACCGGGCGACGAAGTGCTGGTGACCTTTACCTACCTCGGCACCCAGGCCGACGACACCCTCTATTGGTCATGCATCGGCTCCGGCGTGAACGGTTCCGCCAGCGGCAGTTTCCGCATCAATGCAGCGACCGCAGGCAAGGAATTGCCCTACCCGGTCTCGCGTCGAATTCTAGATAACAACCTCAATGGCAGCCTGCGGATTTCCTACAGCCTGGAACGCAAAGGCCCTCCTCCGTTGGTGCTGCGTTCGCAGGTGGCAGCCTTCACCGTCGGCAGGGGCGTGCAGTTGGACCGGCCGATCATCGACGGCGCCTCGACCTTCCCCGATGAGCTCAACCCGCTGGCCGTCTTGGGCGGCGCCAAGGTGATTGTGAAATACCGACCCATGCTGGCGACCGATCAGATACACGTGGACTGGTTCAGTGTCGACGGCATCGGCAGTGATAACCAACAGGTCAATGGCAACCCGGCGACGAATGAGGTCAGCGTGTCGTTCGATCCGCGCATCATCGCCCAGGGGATTCGCGAAGGCGGCAACACGATCAACGTGCAGTATCACTTCAACCGAGGGCTGTTCCCGTTCGCATCAGAAATCGTAGCCTTGCGGCTGTTGCCGCTGACCGGTTTGCCGACACCCACGATCGACGGTATCCCCGGGCCGATTCTTGACCTGTCGCGGCTCAACCCGACAGCGCGTACACGTGTACCGGTGTGGCATTTCATTCATGAAAACCAAAGAATGTGGATGAAGTATGAAGGCATCAAACAAGACGACACCCCCTTTATCGAAAACACCTATACCGCGAACCTAGTAACCGTAGACGGCGTGAACAATGGCATCAACCCGCCCACGCCCGTCGACAAGCTCACACTGCTCAAGGACGGCTCGACGCTGAAGATCAGTTTTTGGGTCAGCCTGGCGGAAAGCCTCGACAAGAATACGGCCGTGCTGTTTGGTGTACGTGAGTACATTATCCAAGCACTGCCTGGCGTATTGCCGCACCCCTTTATCGGCGGCGCTTCGGGGGTGGGACCAAATGTGACCGTCGAGCCGCTGACGATTGAGCACAACACCACGGTGACCGTGGCGTTCGGCGGCATGCGAAGTACCGACCGTATTACGTTTGAATGGATTTTTGCCGATTGTACCTCCCATACCGAAACCAAGAATGGCCTGGACAGCGGTACGCTCGTGTTCATCCTCACGGACGATAAAGTCCTGCATCGCAGTGTGAACAGTACGGTGATGTTGAGGTATTCGGTGGTGCGGGTGGGCGTGAATGACCCGATTCCGTCCGAGGTGCAGACAGTCAGGGTGAATGCGATTCCCACGGCGAACTTGCCACAGCCACTCATCAACGGCATCGCGCCTGGCGGTACGCTAGACCTGAGTACCTTTGCAGGTCATGCCACCGCAGCCGTGAAGAAATGGCCACTGAGCGCCCCCGAACAACGAGTGTGGTTGACCTGCAGCAGCCAAGGTGTGGCAGATCTTAGCGTGTTGACGGCTTATCCGATTAATGAGACGGAAGCGGCGCAGGGGTTAGCAAACAAGGAGGTATTGCGCAGTTGGCTAGCTAGCATTCCAAACCGCCAGCAGTTCAATATTGTTTGTCATGTATCATTCACGGGTAGTGAAGCTGAACGTATTACCTTCCCAGCGACTACTTACGCGGTGCAACAAGCACTGACAATAGACACGACGACCATGGAGTTAAGCACTCTTCAAGCGATACAAAGCTATGGTTGGTCCGTCATACCCTATCCTCCAATTACCCGGCTTGCCGCAGGTGGATCGCCGCCCTATAAGTATAGTTCCAGCAATACCGGAGTCGCTCAGGTCACCGAATCTGACGGACAAGTTATCGGCATTAGTAACGGCACCGCGACCATTACCGCCACCGACAGCCTCAACCGCCAAGTATCTTACCCTGTTAGAGTAACGAACATTTATCGAATCTTGATCAACAACAGCTATATGAGCACCATACAAGCGCGCCAATGGATTACCAGCGTAGGAGGTTTGTCAAGTCCCAACACCCTAGACGTCCATCTAAGCACTATAAGAAGGTTGGTTAATCCCACAGCTGTCTTATTCGACAATCCACCGGGCTTTGGGTCCGGCCGTTTCATCGCTCACAACACCTTGTTCCCCGATCTAATACTTTTTGTTTTCGTATATACTTCCACCTCCCCCCTAAATCCCATCAACATCGCCTACAGTGATAATCGAACATTCAGGGCAATGGCAATTATTCCGACGTGAGCACTCTAACAAGTGCAAATAATAACCAAGGCTAATAACCGAGTAACCGGGACAGTTTTATTTAACGAACCTGCGGGAGGGAGCTTGTTCCCTCCCGCACTCGGTCCGGACCGGACGTTCGAATCGCCCCCGATCCACCCTATCGCCCCTCCCACATTTGACCTGTGCCGTCCAAAGCGCCGCACTCACATAACAGGTAAACTCCCCTCCTTTCCCTCTTCCCCACGGAGTTCGCCTTGCGTCTGTTCCACACCTCCGACTGGCACCTTGGCCAAAACCTGCACGGCCAGGAACGCGACTTCGAACACGCCTGTTTCCTTGAATGGCTGCTGGGCCAACTCAATACCCATCGCCCCGATGTGCTGCTGATCGCCGGCGATATCTTCGACACGGTCAACCCGCCGCTCAAGGCCCAGGAGCGGCTGTATGACTTCATCATCAGCGCCCATGAACAAAACCCCAACCTGACCATCGTGATGATCGCCGGCAACCACGATTCCGGCTCGCGCATCGAGTTGCCCGCGCCGTTGATGCGGCGCCTGCGCACCCATGCCCTGGGCCGGGTGCTGTGGCTGGATGACGGACATTTGGATGCCGAGCGGCTGCTGATCCCGCTGCCGGATGCCAAAGGCAAGATCGCCGCCTGGTGCCTGGCCCTGCCCTTCCTGCGGCCAGCGGAAGTCACCGGCGCCCAGCTGGGTGACGATTACCTGCGTGGAATCGGCCAGGTACATGAATGGCTGATCGCCGCCGCCAACGCCAAACGCAAAAAAGGCCAGGCGCTGATTGCCATTAGCCATGCGCACATGGCCGGTGGTTCGGTGTCGGAAGACTCCGAGCGCAGCCTGATCATCGGCAATGCCGAGGCACTGCCCGCCAAACTGTTCGACAAAAGTGTCGCCTACGTTGCCCTCGGTCATTTGCACAAGCCGCAAAAGGTCAACGGCGAAGAGCGCATTCGCTACAGCGGCTCACCGATTCCACTGTCGTTTTCCGAGATCGGCTACAAGCACCAGATTCTCGATGTGACCTTCCAGGGCCAATGCCTGGTGAGTGTCGAACCGCTGCTGATTCCCCGCTCGGTCGACCTGCAACGCCTCGAAGCCGCACCCCTGGCGGATATCCTCAAGCAGTTGGCAGAGCTGCCCGACATCGATCTGCTCGCCGAAACCCAGCGCCACCCTTGGCTGGAAGTGCGTGTACGCCTCGACGAACCGCAACCGGACCTGCGCCAGCAAATCGAAACCGCCCTGCAAGGCAAGGCCGTGCGCCTGGTGCGCATCGCCGCCGAGTACGCCGGCAAACGCGGCAGCGATGCCACTGACGAAGAGCGCTTGATTGAACTCGATCAACTCACGCCCCAAGAGCTGTTCAGCCGCGCCTGGCAGGACAGCTACGGCAGTGAAGTGGATGAACAGACCTTGAAGGACTTCGCCGTGCTGCTCCAGGAAGTGCAACAGCAGGAGGAACAGCCATGAAGATCCTCGCCATCCGCCTGAAAAACCTCGCCTCCCTGGCGGGCCCGTTCGAGATCGACTTTACCGCCGAGCCCCTGGCCAGCGCCGGGTTGTTCGCGATTACCGGGCCGACCGGCGCCGGTAAAAGCACGTTGCTCGATGCACTGTGCCTGGCGCTGTTTGGCGCCGTGCCGCGCCTGGGCGATACCGGCCAGGCCAAGATGCCCGATGCCGACACCGATATTTCCATCGGCGACCCACGCACCCTGATCCGTCGAGGCACCGGCGGCGGCTATGCCGAGGTGGATTTTGTCGGCGTCAGTGGCCGTCGCTACCGTGCGCGCTGGGAAGCCAATCGCGCCCGCGACAAGGCCAGCGGCAAGCTGCAGAACAGCCGGCAAAGCCTGATGGATCTGGACAGCGACCAACTGCTGGCCAGCCAGAAGACCGAATACAAGACCCAGTTGGAACTGGCCCTGGGCCTGAACTTCGAGCAGTTCACCCGCGCCGTGCTGCTGGCCCAGAGTGAGTTCAGCGCCTTCCTCAAGGCCAACGACAACGAGCGCAGCGAACTGCTGGAAAAGCTCACCGATACCGCGCTCTATACCCAACTGGGTCGCCGCGCATTCGACAAGGCCAAGGACGCCAAGGACACGCACAAGCAGCTGCAGGATCAGGCCACTGGCGTGGTGCCCCTGGCCGCCGAGGCCCGCGCCGAGCTGGATCAGCAACTGGCCGACGCACAGCAGCACTTCAAGTCTCAGCAGGCCCAGCTAAAGCAGTTGGAATTGCAGCACACCTGGCTCAAGGAACTGCGCGAATGGCAGGAACGCCAACTCAGTGCCACCGAACAGTTGCATCGCGCCCAAGGCGACTGGGATAGCCAGGGCCCGCAACGCCAGGACCTGAGCCGGCTGGAACAATTGGCGCCGCAACGCCATCACTTTGCACGACAGGCTGAACTCGGCACGTTGCTGACCCCGCTGGCAGCGCAGATTCAGCAGCACATCGAGCAGCAAAACGCCCTGCACGCCCGTCAGCAACACGCGCAGCTGCAACAAGCGACGGCACAAAGTGCCTTGGCTCAAGCGCTGAGCAACCAAGCAGACGCGGCGCCGCTATTGCGCCAGGCCTTCGAAGCGCAAAGCACCCTCGCCCACTTGACCCGTGACCTGGCCAAGCGCACGGAGGAAAAACAGCAGCAGGAAACCGCCTGCACCGAGGGCCACGCCCTGCTCAAGGGCCTGCAAGACAAACACACCCAGGTTGCCGAGCGCCTGCAACGTTTGTCTGCCGAGCTTGAGCGCAGTGCCAGCCTCGCCCCCCTGAGCGAAGCCTGGAACGCCTACCGCGACCGCCTGCAACAGCTGATGCTGATCGGCAACCGCCTGAACAAAGGCCAGGCCGAACTGCCTCAACTGCAAGAACGCGCCACCACCTCGGCCGACACGTTTGCCCAGCAACGCGAAGCCCTCGACCTGCTCTATCAAGAAGCCGGCGCCGAACCCCACGCCGTGGCCGAACAGGTGCAACTGCTGGCCAGCCTGCTGCAAGACAATCGCAAGCAACAGCGCGCCTTCGAAGACCTGACGCGCTTGTGGGACAGCCAGCAGCAGCTGGACCAGCAGGCTGGCGCGCTCACGCAAAAACTCGCGGACGCTGCGCAGCAACGCGAGAGTCTGATCCAATCGGGGCAGCAAGCCAAAACTGAGTTGGCGACTGCCGAACATACGTTGACGGTCACCAAACAATTGCTGGAGCGCCAACGCACCCTACGCAGTGAAAGCGTGGAAGAATTACGCGCAAAACTGCAGGACGATCAGCCTTGTCCAGTGTGTGGGAGTCAGGAACACCCCTATCACCAACCCGAAGCACTGCTGCAAAGCCTTGGGCGCAATGATGAGAGTGAAGAGCAAGCGGCGCAAAAGGCCGTCGATTCGCTGAATCAAACACTGGTCGAGTTACGGGGTGAACTAGGCGGGGTCAATGCGCAGATCAAGGAGTTTTTGAGTCAGCAAGAAAATCTGCTCACCGCCCAAAAAACCTCGGCGTCGAACCTGGAAGCCCATTCGCACAGTGCTTCACTGTTCAATCAGGACGCAGCCAAACGCAGCGCCTGGCTGGATCAACAACTAAGCCAACTGACCCAAAGCATCAGCCAGGACGAACAACGCCAGGGCGCCCTGCTCAACCTGCAACAGAACGCCGGGCGCCTGCAGCAGCAACTGCAACTGGCCCAGGAGGCGAGCCAGCAGGCCCGCCAATTGATGCTGGACCAGCAGCGCGAGCTGTCCAACGACCGCGAGCGTCTTGATGAAGAACTCCAGGCCTTCGCCAGCCTGCTGCCGGCCGACACCCTCGAAGGCTTGCGCAACGAACCGGCCGCGACCTTTATGTTGCTCGACCAGCAGGTGAGCCAGCGCCTTGAGCAACTGGGTCATCAGCACGATGAACTGACCGAGCAACAGGAGCGCCAGCAGGCCATCGAGAAAGAACACACCCACCAGCAGCATCGCCAGCAGCAACTCGATGCGCTGAACCAGCAATTCACCGAGCTGGCGGCCCGGCAACAGGTGGCCCAGGACACACTCCGTACACTGCTGGGCGAGCACGCCAGCGCTGAACAGTGGCAGCAACAACTGGAGCAGGCCGTGGTGCAGTCGCGCCAGAGCGAAACCGACGCCAACCAACAGTTGCAGGTCATCCACAACGAGCTGATCCAACTGGCCGCTGATCTCAAATCCCGCCAGGAACGTCAGCACACCCTGGACGCTGAACGGCAGGAACTCGAAACACGCCTCGCACAGTGGCGCGCCCTGCACCCTGAGTTGGATGACACTGGCCTGACACGGCTTCTGGCGTTCGACGACGCCCAGGTCAGCGCACTGCGCCAACAGCTGCAGGCCAGCGAAAAGGCCGTCGAACAAGCCAAGGTCCTGCTGCAAGAGCGCGAGCAACGCCTCGCCGAACATCAGGCTTCGCACAATGGCAACCTGGATGCCGAGCAATTGGACAGCGCCCTGGCCAGCCTCAATCAACAATTGGCTGAAGGCGAAAAACAGGTGGCTGAACTGCGTGCGCGTCAGTCCGAGGACCAACGCCGCCAGGATGCCAACCATGCCCTGGCCGAGCGCATCACCCAGGCCTATGAAGAGTGGCAACGCTGGGCGCGCTTGAATGCGTTGATCGGCTCGGCCACCGGCGATACGTTCCGCAAGATCGCCCAGGCCTACAACCTTGACCTGCTGGTGCATCACGCCAACGTGCAACTGCGCCAACTGGTGCGCCGCTACCGCCTCAAGCGCGGTGGCAGCATGCTCGGGTTACTGGTGATGGACACGGAAATGGGCGACGAACTGCGCTCGGTGCATTCCTTGTCCGGCGGCGAGACGTTCCTGGTGTCGCTGGCGCTGGCCTTGGGCCTGGCGTCGATGGCGTCCAGCACGCTGAAGATCGAGTCGCTGTTTATCGACGAAGGCTTCGGCAGCCTCGACCCGGAGTCCCTGCAATTGGCGATGGATGCCCTGGACGGCTTGCAGGCCCAGGGCCGCAAAGTCGCGGTGATTTCCCACGTGCAGGAAATGCATGAGCGCATCCCCGTGCAGATCCAGGTCAAGCGCCAGGGCAATGGCCTGAGCACCCTGGAGGTCAAGTGAGTGAGGCGCTGCTGTATTCGTTTCGCCGTTGCCCTTACGCCATGCGCGCACGCCTGGCCTTGCGGTATTCGGGCGTGCCGGTACAGATCGTCGAGGTGAGCCTGAAAGCCAAGCCGGCAGAGATGCTGGCGCTGTCGCCCAAGGGCACGGTGCCGGTGTTGAGTGTGGACGGTCAGGTCATCGACGAGAGCCTGGCGATCATGCAATGGGCGCTGGCGCAGAACGACCCTGACGATTGGTTGCTGCAGGGCGATGCCAGGGTGTTGGAGTTGATTGCCGAGAACGATTCAGCGTTCAAGCATCATTTGAATCGATACAAATATGCCGAACGCTACCCCGAGCAGCCAATGGAGCATTATCGGGCCGAGGGCGCGGTATTTTTGCAGAAGCTTGAGGACTTGCTGGCGGGGACCGACTACTTGCTGGCCGACCATTTGAGCCTGGCCGATGTGGCACTGGCGCCGTTTGTGCGCCAGTTTGCTCATGTGGATCGGGAGTGGTTTGCAGGGGCACCGTATCAGCGGCTAGCGGTTTGGCTACAACGTTTTCTGGACTCGCCGCTGTTTCTCACGGTGATGGCAAAACCTTAAGCCCTGCACACCCTAGCGTTCAGTGCTGAGTCTTGTGATCCAGGGCCGCATAGAAGTTGGCGCTTTGTTGCAGGTATTTCTGGGTGTAGGCGCTGGTGCTCGATTGTTTGCCGCTGACGTCCACGCTGGCGGACGCGGGCAAGGCCACGGTGGCGGAAACAGCGGAGGCGGCGATGATCGAGAAGAGATTGAAGTTCATGTCGGTAACCCTTGTGTGCGTTTGGTTGGGTGGCCGGTGAAGGCCTTGGAACCCAACTTACGCCCGAGGGTTGAACCTTAGAAATGCTTTGAAACACTAGCCGCTATCAATACAATTAATAGAAAGGCTCAGGCCCCGCAGTGCGGGGCCTGTGGCTTATTGACGCACCAGGAACTTGAGGTCGCTAGGGGCATCAATCGGTAATTTCTGCACGGTTTTACCCAGCAGACCGGTCTTGGGGTCACGTTCGACCACCACGATTTCATTGCTCTTCTGGTTGGCGATCAGCAGGAACTTGCCGCTCGGGTCCAGGCTGAACTCACGCGGGTGGTCACCTTCCACGGAGCGGCGCTGGACTTCCTTGAGGTGCGCGGTCGCCGGGTCGATGCTGAACACCAGCATCTGGTTGGCGGTGCCACGGTTGCTCACATACAGGAATTTGCCATCACCGGAGGCGTGCAGCGCGGCGCCCGCCTTGTCGGAGACCGGTTGCCCGGCAGCGAACTCCACCAATTGTGTCTGCGTGAGCTTGCCGTCGTGATAATCGAACACCGCGACCTGCGCGCTCATCTCGGTGGTCAGCCAGGCGTGTTTGCCATCGGCGCTGAACAGCAAGTGACGCGGACCGCTGCCGGGCGGCAATTGCACCGAGGCCGGATTGGCCGGGGTCAGTGGCAATTCGTGATTGGCCTTGGGATCGTAGCGGTAGGCAAACAGTTTGTCCGCCCCCAGGTCCTGCACGAACACATACTTGCCATCTGGCGACGACACCACCGAGTGCACATGGTTGGACGCCTGGCGCTCGGGGTTCACGCGACTGGCCGGATGCCCGCTCAACTGCACCGGCGCCGACAGTTTGCCGGTGGCGTCCACCGGCAGGATCGCCAGGCTGCCGCCCGGATCTTCCAGCACCGAATAGTTGGCGACAAACAGGTAACGTCCGTCCCCGGCGACGCTGGAGTGCGTCGGCTCGTTACCCAGGCTCTGCACCTGGTTGATCAGGGTGAGCTGATGACTCTTCGGATCAATGCTGTAGCTGCTGACCCGACCTACCGCGTCCGTCTGGCCAGGGCCGTTTTCGTTGACCACAAACAGGTGCTTCTGGTCTTTGGAGACCGTCAGCCATGACGGGTTGGCTGCCTTGGCCGCCAGCACCGGAGGGCCCTGGAGCTGGCCGGTACGGCTGTCGAATTGCAGGCGGTAGATACCCTCACTGCTGCCGGCGGTGTAGCTGCCGACCAACAGTTCATAGGTGTCGGCCGGGGCGGCTTGCACCGACATCGCACCGACACTGCCGGCCATCAACAGGGGCCAGAATTTACGCATCATCATCGGCTTCATCCTCGTCGTTATTGTTGCCGGTGAAGCCGCTCATGCAGATCAGGCGGTGCTCGCCCGAATCACCGGTAAGGAGCCAGCTTTGCAAGGTGGTGTCGAAAGTAGCCGCCTGCACCTGAGCCGTGCTGAACTCCCAGCGTTTTTCCGCACGGCCGTCCATGGCGGTGATCAGCAATTTCTGGGCATCGAGGTGAAACTCAAAGGCATGCAGGCCATCGATTTCAAGCATGGCGCTGGTGGCAAGTTCAGCCAGCAAGGTCTTAGCAGTCATCAGGGTCATTCATCAGCAAGAAAGACACTGATGATAGGCCAATCCTTCACGCCTTTCTTCCTTCGCGTTGCCCGGCCATAGCCGGCTACCGCCTGCAGCCCGCCCACAGACACCATGCTTGGCTGAAATGACCTCGCCTGATCCAGGCGGCGCGCCCTAGAAAAGGACTTTTACGCCCATGCCCTCTCCTGCCCTCCCTGAAGACCTGACGGCCCAGGTGGTGAGCCAGCAATTTGCTGGCCTCGCGACCCTGGAAACAATCATCCGCCCTCTGCTCGTGGGTGCCATCAATGAACGCTACCCCTCATTGGCGATCGACCTGTCCCTTACCCGACTGGCCGTTCCACAGCCCTCCGGTGGCTGGAAACTCCAACCCTTGATAGACGTCGTCTACCAGTACCTGGGCAGCAATGGCCCACTGGACTTCAGTGACGTCAATGACACCGCCTATTACCTGTCCGACGCTCCGCCCAAGCCCCTGGAGCTGCCGGGTACCACTACAGAAAAGCTGGACATGAAGGTCATCGAAGACGTGATCCGGGAATTGCCCGCCACCCTGCCGATTGCCCTGCAGGACGTGTTGATCCGTTTCTGGAATGAGGACGCGGACAACGGTGTCAGCCGCTGGCGCTGGCTCAGCGATATGCTCAGGAGCACCTTGCAGGCCGCCGCTCTCGGCCAGCCGACGCTGGATGAGACAGCCCGCCAAACCCTCGACCAGCTCACCACCACCCCAGACCGCGCCCAGCGCATGGCACGCTACGGTGAGCATGCCGTGATGGCCTACGGTATCGAGACCACACTTGATAACAAGGGCCGCAGTGCTCGCCTGCTTTCCGAGCACCTGCTGCTGACCCGCGTCATCAACGGCCAAGCGCCGGTGCTGCTGTGTACACCCAGTGGCCGGGTTGAACATTTTACCTCCCTGGATGACTTCACCACCGCCTGGGAACAGCGCATCAGCGCGCAGTATCAAGCCCAGACAATCACCTGCAACCGCTACGAACCCGAAGGCTCGATCTTCGACCACCAGGCAGCGATCATCCTCAACCAGCAACTGGAAAATCTTGCCGACCTGAACCTGCCACTGGATCAAAGCCCGGCGACACTGCAAGCGTTGTACCGCGAATTCACCGACCCAGGGCGATACTTTATCGATGCCCCGCCAGACCGCCTGCCGCACCTCAGGACCGTGCGGGCGCTCATGCCCGACGCGTTGCGCGATGCGCTCCCCGCCGATCGTTCCCGTTACCGGCAATACAGCCTGGCCCTGGCCAGCGCAAAGCAGCGGGCGCAAGGACGCACCTTCCTCAGTGACATTGACGACATCCACACCTACACGGTGCGCGCCCTGCAGCAAGCGTTGCAGCGCGAGGCCGCCAGGGCCGCAGCCCCCGCGCCCCAGACCGCATTGAACCCCGATGATGTGATGTTGACGTTCGTGGTGGCCGCCGGTTACCCCGGCGGCGCCGGTATCGTCGAACACGTGAACATGAGCCTCACCGAACTGGCCATCAATAACCTGTCCGCCCGTCCCAGCGGCCAACTGTCGATTGCCCATCGCCACGGCACCCCACTGCCGGACTGGTTGACGGCGGAGTACCTCACGGGCACTGATGGCTTGATCGAACAAGTCGACATCGGCAAACACTACCCCCTGCAGCTTAAACAAGCCCTGCTGAGCGACACACCTGACGCACAGCGACGCGAAGTCCTGTTTACCGATCAACAGCGAGTGCAGTTGCCGTTGCTGGCCTTGGAGCTGAGCCTCCAGGGCGCGGCCGGCGTGACGCCCCAAGGCGTCAACATGGTCGACGCGTTGATGCAGCCCGAGAGTGCGGACCAGCACGTCAACAACCATCCCGTGGCGATTCGTCACCTGGCATTCTCGCGTGCCCCAGGCGCCCCAGCGGATACGGTCAGCGCCATGTACCTCATTGAGTACCAGAATCTTGAGAGTGGCCCGCACCTCCTGTATCGACCGCTGTATGCCGAACCGCTGCGCGAGTTCGCCAACCGTGCTGCGCTGTTCGAGGCCATCGCCGAGCCCGGAGCGTTACAAACCAGCGTGCTGACCTGGCTGCCCGACAACGTGCGGCCGATCTACGACCAGGGCGGCTTTCGCCAACCCCATTACGTGCGCTTTGGCCAAGGCGACGAATTCGCGCCACTGCACACGCCGCCGCCGGCGACCCTCGCCGGCAATGGCCTCAACGATGAACTGCACCAATGCCTGGTGACCGGGCAATTGATGCGCTACCTGTTCAGCGACCACGCCCGGGCCCTGGTGGATCAGGCCGAACGCGCGTCGGTGTCCAACAACGAAAGCCGCTGGCAAGTGTTGATGGAAGGCGCAAGCTTGCTGTTCGGCAGCCTGCTGTTGCCGGTACTGCGTGGCCCGGCGATGCTTACCGGATGGTTACTGACCCTGTTCGCCAGCGTTACCCGGGATATCCAGGCCCTCAACAGCCAGTCCCCCCTCGACGGGGAACAGGGCGCCATCGACTTGTTGCTCAACGTCGCGATGGCGTTGCTGGACTTCCCATCGGTGCAGACACGACCACCACCGTTGGCCCCGGCCATCCGGCAACGGGCTTTGCACGCACCCATACCTCGCCGTGATGCCTCGCGCTGGCCGCCCCTGCCTTCCCCGCAGCGCCGCCAAGGCACTGTGGCCCTGGCCGGAAAACTGCCGCGCGACAACCGTACGGCCCTGGATTTCAGTTTCGCCCAGGCAAGCCAGCGCCTCACACCAAGCCAGCGTATGCGCCTTGCGGCATTTAAAGTCGCCACGCCACCCACCTTGCCCCAGCCCGTGTTGAACGGCCCACGCAGAGGCTTGTACCTGATCGAAAACCACTGGCACGCCCAGGTTGAGGGGGACCTGTTCCGGGTCGTTCTGGACGACGATGGCAGCGTGGTGATCGTCGACCATGCCGACAGCAAGCGGCGCGGCCCCTACCTGCGTACCAACGCACAGGGTGTCTGGTCCGTCGATACCCGGTTGCGGCTACACGGGGGCATGCCGCCAAAACGGATTGCCGCCGAACGCCAGCGCAAGGCACTGCGTATCAGTGAGTTGCAAGGGGAGTATGAGCAGATGCTGGCAAACCAACAGGAACGGCAACGCACAGTGGACGCGGCCCAGGCCGCGATGGAAAACGCCGAACAGAATGCCCGATTCAGCGAGGTGCAGCGGGCCAACGCACGCAAGCACTTCGACGATGCCCTCAAAACCCAGACCCGCGATTACCTGAAGATCCTCAACAGCGCCCAGGAACGCAACGAACTGAACATTCCACTGCCGCTCAAGAGCACCCTGGCGCTTTTGGAGAACACCATCAATAACGCCCGCAAACATGTGGTGGTCGCAGAAACAGACAGGCAAGCACTCTACCGCGCCCATCCTTCGTTCACCCGTGATAGCGCCGCCCTGTACCGGGCGGTGCTCAGCGAACCGATGGTTTATCGGCAGTTCCTCCATCAAATGCTGGACATCAATGAACGCAGTATGCGCGGGCTTGAGTCCGAGGATCGTCATCTGGAGCAGTTATTCAATCTCGGCTCCTCCGGTGCCGACGCGTTCAAACGCTTGACTCCGGACCGACCGAACGAGAACAGCGCCCTGGCCATCAAGGATCTGCAAATCCGCTGCCTGAAACTGCTGGTCGTCAAAGACGTCCAGCATCCGCTGTTCATTGCGTTTGACACCATTGTCGAGCCGCTGCAACAGCATTTGCGCACCCACAGTGAACTCAACAGGCTGGAACTGTCGGCCAGTGATCGCCTGAGTGTGCTGGAGAGCCTGGTGGAGCACTATGGTCGCGCCCTGGATTCGTTGCAGGGTTTGGGCATCGTTGACGCCGGCGTGCTGGACCCGACCTACAACAGCAAACTGTTCACCTTGCTCGATGAGCTCTACCAGGACGTCACGCGACGCTTGGCCAGCGAAGTCAAACCTCCTGCGCAAACCAGCCGACGGCCACCCCGGCGCCCTGCCGCAGTCACGGGAAGACCCGCAAAAAAGGTCATTCGGACCCGAAAAAAGGCCACGCTTATCGGCGAGGTAAAACCCGTTGGTAACGTGGAAATCGTCGAGGTGCGAGACGAAGCCAACGACCAACTGCTGGGAATGTACTCGCAGGACGGTGACGACTGGGTCGAGTTCGTCGAAGCAACGCCTGCCCAGCCGCCCGCTGCCCCGCGCGAGTTCGGCCTGGTCAAAGGCAATGCGCGCAGGCTGCTGGCGATGGTTGAAGAGCACCTGCGTCGGGGCGACGACTACACGAAAATCTGCAAGCATCCGCAAGAGGTCGAGGAGATCCTGCAGTACGAAGCGGTCCGCTACGACAAGCTGGCCACGGAGCTGGACCGGCTGATTCAGGCCCAGGCCGAAAGCGCCCGCACCGTCGCGGACCAGACGCTGGTGGCCGACCTGCGTGAAGCTGGACGACGCCTGAGCGCTCGCGGCAAGGCCCTGCGCATCCAATTGAGCCTGGAACTGCCGCCGACTCACGGCAACCTTGAATACCTGATCGGCGAAAAACAGGTCAGCGTGTCCAGGTGGAATGTACGGTTTCAGTTAAAAGGCGAGCGTCGGGACTTCATCCAGGAATACGCGGTGAATGACCAGCAAGGCAAACCGCTGTGGTTCGCGCACTTTCATTACCCGGCCGCCAATACACCCAAGGCCGGCTACACCGCCGCCCACTTGAAAACCGCTGCGCAACGAACGCAGAGCTACTACTCGTTACTGGCCCAGGCTCAGAGCCCGCAGACGGTGGTGGATGTACACCGTGGGCTGATCGGCAAGGCGTTGGCCGAGCGCTGGTTTTTGTCGCTCGAACCCTGAGGCCAGAACATCCCACTAACAGCACGCGCGCATAAGCACTGGCGTGTCTGGTCGTTACTACGCGCGCGGGGTTGATCAGCCTCGCGCGCGTTGCCGTAAAGCCTTCCGATCATATCGGGCTACCACATCGGGCGAACTGTTGATCTTACTTTACGAAGGCATTCACTTATCCACGTAAAGGAAGATGTCCATGCCTGTCATCCCGCCAAGTCCGGCCGAAAACCTGCTGAAAAAAGTCGTAGCCGCGCAATTTTCCACGCGGCCCTCACTGCGCTCAGTCGTCGCTCAAATGCTGGCCAGCACCCTGGAAGAGAAATATCCGCCGCTGTTATCCATTCCCCTCTCAGGTCTTTGCCTGGCGCTACCCCGCGAAGGTGGCGGCCGAGGTTTGCGTCCGCTACTGGACGTGGCGCTCCAACATCTTGCCGACGGCAGTTTTCCCGATCTGTCGTTTCGCTACGGACTGGACGCTTACCTGAGCGACAAAACCGGTACCCGGCTCACCTTCCAAGCCAATGGCGAGCGCAGCTATGACCGGCATGTCTTTGAAGACGCGATACGCGAGCTGCCCCTGATTCTGTTTGTCGGCGCGCAAGAGGCGCTGGCCACCTACTGGGAGCAGAACAGCGATGCTGGCGGCAGCCGCTGGCAATGGTTGGCAAGTGTGCTGCGAGGCCGGCTGAGCACCTCGGCCGTGCGCCAGTCCGGTGATGATGCCCAGCAACTGCAAATACTCAGCACCCTGGCCGACTGTCCCAGCCGAGAAGCCAGGTCCGAACGGCTGTGGCCCGATAACGCTA
This sequence comes from Pseudomonas sp. LG1E9, assembly GCF_003290225.1. Classification (NCBI taxonomy): domain Bacteria; kingdom Pseudomonadati; phylum Pseudomonadota; class Gammaproteobacteria; order Pseudomonadales; family Pseudomonadaceae; genus Pseudomonas; species Pseudomonas sp. LG1E9. The sequence goes on from NZ_CP029983.1 coordinate 4,050,183, forward strand.
TTCACGCGTACACCCTGGAAACCCAGCTGGTGCGCGGGAATACCACGCTGACGCTGCAGGCCAGCGATATCCTGGTGGTCAGTGGCAGCCGCGTGTTCTGGTGTGCCTTGTCAGGCCAGATCCTGTCCTATGCCAGCCTGGATGCTTTCGGTGAAGCCTGGGGCAAGCACATGCAAGCGCAATGGATCGCCGATACGATCACCTGGCGGCAGTACGAACCCGACGGCGATATTTTCGAGGTGCAAGCCGCCCTGATCTTGAATCAACAACTGGACGCGCTGGCTCGCATACACCTGCCCGCCGACAGCACCGTCCATAGGCTGGAGACGCAGTTTGACGCCCTGACTGATCCGGCCGAGCTGTTCAGCCATGCGCCGAGTATGCCCGGCCAAACACTCCTGCCGATCCAGGCCGCCCTTCCTGACTGGCTACGCGCCGCCTCGCCTGCCGACCGCTTTGCCTTTCATCAACGCCTGCTCGAACAAGCCAACCTCAGACGCCTGACACACGGCAAAGGCTACCTCGACGGGCTGGACGATATCCGCACCTACGCCACCCGGCACCTGAACCATCAACTGTGCCTGGATCGAAATACCGCCCTGCATGGCGAGCGCACCTGCACAGACATTGCCCACTCGCCTTACACGGCCGACACCCTGCACCTGACCTTCCATGTGCCCGTGGGCACGCTGCAAAGTGGCTATATCGAGAACGTCCCGATGAGCCTGGTCGACCTGGCCCTGAAGAACCTCAGCGGTACACCCGCCGGGCGCATGACAGTGCAGCACGCGGCAGGGCTGCCAATCGAACCCTGGCTGACCCCGCAATACCTGCTCCAACTGGTGCAGCGTGTTGATGTCGGCCGCAATTACCCGGCTTACATCCAACAGGGCCTGCTCAGTGATGAAGCAAAGGCGCAACAACGCAAGCGCCTGTTCTGCCAGCAACGCCCCATCGACCTGAAAACCCTGGCCCTGGAGCACAAGATAAAGGGTGAAGCCGGGCTGACGCCGGGCGGTTTGCGCTATGTCAACGCAGTGCTTGGCACCCACAGTTCGGAGCGTTGGGCGGGTGCCGATGAAATCGTGATGCGCGTGCTGGCGTTTCAGCGCAAGCCCGGCGCCAGGGCGGATACGGTACAGAACATGTTCATCATCGAGCCCCGCAACGGGCAGCCGGGACCGCGTCTGCTGTATCGCCCCGCGTACCGCGAGTCGCTGCTGGAATTCGTCGACCGGGAGAGCCTGCTGGCGGCCATCATCGAACCTGGCGCGGTCCAGGACAGCGTACTGGCCTGGTTGAAAGATGACGCCCGGTCTATCTACAGCAACGGTGGGTTCAAGGAGCCCCATTACGTGCGTGTCAGCGGGATCGGTTCAGAGTTCGATCCCTTGCCGAGGGTTCCACCTCCCGCCACCCTTGCCCTGCCTGGAGATGAAAGCAACGATCGGATTCTGCAAGCGCTCAATGGCAACCAACTGATGGAGTACCTGTTTGAGTGCGAAGCGCGTCAGTTGCTGGACCAGGCCGACCGCGATTCAACCTCCAACGCTGAAAGCCGTTGGGCGTTAATCCTCGAAGGCATGCAACTGGGCTTCAATACGCTGTTGATGCTGGTACGCGGACCGCTGGCGGCCTTGGGCTGGTTCATGCAACTGGCACAAAGCCTCAAGCAAGACGTGCCGGCACTGGAGAGCGACGACCCGACTGCCAGGGAACTTGCCTGGGTCGACCTGCTGCTCAATACCAGCATGGTGTTGATCCACTTCGGCTTGCCCATCCAGGCGGCAAAAAAGCCCGCCGCCGTCGCTGAGCCGGCTCCACCGGCCCTTGAACAATGGCCATTGAGCCGCCCATCCACTCAAGCGCCCCCGGCCTCTGCCGTGGTTAAGCGGGGCATCGTCGGCTTGCCCTCCGAGCCCCCCGGTGGTGGCCGCACGCTGTTGGACATTGACCGCTCACTGGCCGGCGACAGTGCTTCGGCGCGCCTGCTGAAAAAACTGTTGGGGTTCAATATTCCCTGGCCTGAACCGGCCCCGGAACCCATCGCGCTCGGCCCTCTACGCGGGCTGTTCAAGTTCGACAAACGCTGGCATGCGTCGGTGGGTGGCCTGCTGTTTCGCGTCAGCATCGTCCCGGGCTTTAACGAGGTGTTCATTATTGACCCCGATAAACCCGACCACCCTGGGATAAAGCTGCGAACCGATGGTTCCGGTCACTGGAGCCTAGACCGCGGGCTGAAACTGACCGGCGGTGGCCCCAAGCGCGTGGCGGCTTTACGTGAAGCCAATCGGCTCCAAAGGGAGCAACTGCTGGGCCGCATTCAAGAGCTCAGTGTGGAGCTCACCCACTCGATGCCCGCGTACAGGGCATTGCTCGATGGGATGAAAAGCGAGCGCAAAACCCTGCTTCAACACATCAGCACGTTGCAACTGGTGTGGAACCTTCTGGATAAAGCCACCGACACGCAAAAACCGGCCCTTGAAGCTCGACACGAGCAAGAGATATCAAGCTATTCAAAGGTACGCACGCGCTATGAAATTGCTCTGGAAAAGGTGGAACAACAGTACGCACTGTTACTACCCAAGCGTATTGAACTGTTCAAGGCGGGACAGGATCTGGAAAAGTACTCAGGCGCTCGTGGCCACGTGCAGGACCGCGCAGCGACCCTGAAAACACTGTGGGAGGAGCAACTGCGCCTGCATATCCATCTGCAAAAATGGGCAGAAACCTTTCTATTCACCGATCGTGGCGAGCCCATGAGCCAAATGAGTCAACGGATGTTGCCTGAGATGCAGAGCGGGCGTCCTTGGACGTACAACGAATACGTGACCCGAGCGATTGAACTGGCAGACGTCATCCAGCGTATGGCCGCTCGCTCCCGCGAAATGGAAACCACCCTTGAGTTATTGGAACAGGACTCTGTGGCAGGGCGTGCGATACGTGAAGAGTTGCTTTCAGAAATTGGCTCACTCCAAAACTTTTTTTCAGAGAACCTGGAGCTCCACGCGCTGGGCCCGCTGTCGTGGGCAGTGGTCAAATTATCAGCAGTTGAGCCGCTGCCACTGGAGGCCCTGTACATCAAACATCTTGCCGATTCGAACCTGAGCCAAGCCTTGCTTTCGCACACAGAACTACGCAGCAGCACCGGCTACCCTCTCGATCAACAACGTATGCTATACGACACGCTCCTCGGTACATACCGCAGCTACGAGCGCGCCATTGAGGCCCTCACGTTTATCAATCCGGAACGCCTCCACCCTGTCGCCGAACGCCTCATGAATGGGCTCAGGCAGGCCAGGAGGCTGGCCGAAAACGAGCTGGAGAGCGTGGCGCGCAGCCAGGAGGCACTGGAGGTCGAAGCGTTGTCGTCAAGCTTGCGCAGGCCGAAAGCGCCGACAAAACGCATCTTCAAAACCCGCAAAAGAAACTACCTGGTCGGTGACCTGAAGCCTGCTGACAGCCAACACCCTCAGGAACGTCTCATCATCACCAACACCTTTACCGGTGGAACCGTGGCCTCGTTCGAGCCCTATGATGCTGACAGCTGGGTAGAAACCGTCCAGGAACCCTTGGCCACACCAGCCCCCGCCGCAAGTATGCGCCCCCTGGCAACGCTCAAGAGTCAGGGCGAGAAACTGATCCGGCAACGCACAGAGATCGAACGGGTAATCACCGCACAACAACAGAAGCTGGAATCTGCCATCACCCGGCAAGACATCAACCCCGCGGACTGGGACGAGTTACTCACCGGGCAGGCGAAAAAACTCACCGACCTCGCCGATGAAGTCGCACACGCTCACCGCAACCAACCTTCAGCGCAGGACCTGATCGACACCTATCGGGCACACGCCAGGGATATGGAGCGCATGGCGCAGCGGGTGTGCAGTGAGGCCTATAAACGCCAGTGGCCAAGCCTGGAAAGCCTCGAATACCTATGGCGGCAAAAACAAATCGATATCAACCTCACCAGCCGGGCAGATCCGCAGCGGCCCACCCTGGGCGGCGATTTCTTCACCGAATACGCCGTGTATGACAAAGCACAAAGGCCGCCGACGGTGCTCTGGTACGCGCACTTTCACTACGCCACCGCCGATGCACCGCCAGCCCGCTACACCCGGGCCCATCTGAAACTCGCCAGCCAGCGTAAATACACGCAAAAGGACCTGCTCAAAGAGCATGTTCAGGCACGGTTACGCAGCCAACAGTCGCCTGGGGCCGAACCTATCGAGAAAATCCTGTATGTGTTGATCATGCCGCCTCAGGATCAACTGTTTTTAGCCATCGCGCCCTCAGCCACCTGATCATCAACGCCCGATGATGCTGACATCGGGCGTCTGTGCGCAGCTGACGGAATCAGTGCGCAAACAACGAATTGCCTTTCTGCCCCGCCAGTTTCTCGGGCTTGATCAGAAAACGCGCCAGTGCCGGCAGCAGCCACAGTGCACCGAACATGTTCCACAAGAGCATGAAGGTCAGCATCAAGCCCATGTCGGCCTGGAACTTGATGGCCGAGAAGATCCAGGTGCACACGCCGATCGCCAGGCACAGGCCCGTGAACAGCACGGCTTTACCGGTGGACTTGAGTGTCTGGTAATAGGCTTCCTGCAACGGCAAACCGGCACGCAGGAAGCTTTCCAGGCGGCTGTAGATGTAGATGCCGTAGTCCACGCCGATCCCCACGCCCAGGGCCACCACCGGCAAGGTCGCGACCTTGACGCCGATGCCCATGAACGCCATCAGCGCGTTGCCCAGCACCGAAGTCAGCACCAGCGGCAGCACGATGCACAGGGTCGCCGCCCACGAGCGGAAGGTGATCATGCACATGGTCGCCACGCACAGGTACACCAGGATCAGGATGGTCAGTTCCGACTCTTTGATCACCTCGTTGGTGGCTGCTTCGATCCCGGCGTTACCGGCGGCGAGGATGAATTCCAGGCCATCCTTGTTGTTGTCCTTGGCGAAGTCCTGCACCGCATGCACGGCGCGGTCGAGGGTTTCGGCCTTGTGGTCGTTGAGGAACACCAGCACCGGCGCCAGCGAGCAATTGTTGTTGTACAGGCCATCGGCACGGGCGATGGAGTTGTTCAGCACATCGGGGTTGCGCGACAGGGTTTCCCATTTCAGGTTGCCCTCGTTCATGCCCTTGATCATCTGTTTGGACACGGTCACCAGCGAGATCGCCGACTGCACGCCCTCGGTGTTCTGCATCTTCCACATCAACTGGTCGATAGGCGCCATGGCCTCATAGCGCGAGCAGCCTTCGGCCTTGGTCTTGACCATCACCACCAGCACGTCAGAACTGGTGGAGTAGTTGCTGATGATGAAATTGTTGTCCTTGTTGTAGCGCGAGTCCGGGCGCAGTTCCGGTGCGCCTTGGTCCAGGTCGCCGATCTTCAGGTTCTGGCTGTACCAGAGGCCGCCGCCAAAGGCTACCAACGCCAGCAACACCGAGACCGGCGCGACTTTGGCGCTGGCGAATTTGGACAGCAGGCGCCAGAACGGATGTTCGCGGTTTGCGTCCTTTTTGCTCTTGGCGATGGCGCGCTTGCTGATGCCGACATAGGAAATCGCCACCGGCAGCAGGATCAGGTTGGTGAACACGATCACCGCCACGCCGATGGATGCGCCGATGGCCAGTTCGCGGATCACGCCGATGTCGATGATCAGCAACGTGATAAAGCCCACGGCGTCAGCGAGAATCGCGATCATCCCCGGCAGGAACAGTTGCCGGAAAGTCCGCCGCGCGGCGGTCAGCGCGTTGTCTGCCTCGCTGGATTGCAGGGCGATACCGTTGATCTTCTGCACGCCATGGGAAATCCCGATGGCAAAGATCAGGAACGGCACCAGCATCGAATACGGGTCCAGCCCGAAGCCGAAGAAGTGCATCAGGCCGAGTTGCCAGACCACCGCCACCAGCGTGGTGCTCAACACCGCAATGGTGCTGCGCAGGCAGTTGGTGAACCACAGCAATAGAACCAGGGTGATGACGAACGCAACGCCGAAGAACAGCACCACCATCACCAGCCCGTCGATCAGGTCGCCGACCTTCTTGGCAAAGCCGACGATGTGGATCTTGACGTTAGGGTTCTGCGCTTCGAACTTGTCGCGGATCTTGTCTTCGAGTTCATGGGAGAACTTGCGGTAATCCAGGGCCAGCAACTTGCCCTGGTCCTGCGGGTCCGGGTAGGACTCCAGCAGCGGGATGTCGACGATGCTCGACTTGAAGTCGTTGGCCACCAGGCGGCCGACCTGGCCGGATTTGAGCACGTTGTTGCGCAGTTGATCGAGGCTTTGCGCCGAGCCGTTGTAGCTCTGCGGGATCACTTCGCCGCCGGCAAAGCCTTCTTCGGTGACTTCGGTCCAGCGTACGCTGGGGCTCCACAGCGACTTGAGGCCCGAGCGGTCGACGCCGGAGATGTAGAACACCTCGTCGTTGATCTGCCTCAGGGTCTCCATGTACTCCTTCGTGAAGATGTCACCGTCCTTGGCCTCCACCGAGATGCGCACCGTGTTGCCCAGGTTGGCCAGGTCGTTGCGGTGTTCCATCATCTTTTCGATGAAGGGATGCTTGAGGGGGATCATCTTTTCAAAGCTGGTGGACGGGCGAATCAACGTCGCCTGCCAGAACAGGAAAACACTTACCAGCAGGCAGATCACGATCACTGCCGGGCGGTTGTTGAAGATCAGGCGCTCAAGAAAGGTCGCTTTATCGTTGTGATGACTGCTCATTCTGTCCCCGCCTTTTTATTGTTTTACGAGCTCAGCGCCAGTCGGCGTCGATACACGAACGCCACCCTGCCCGGCCAGAATCAAGTTGCCATTGCCTGCCGCCGTGACGGCCGACAACGAAATGCGGTCCGGGCGGTTGAACACGCTGAAGGTCTGGCCATCGTCGTGGCTGACCACCACGCTGCCGCCGTTGCCGACCACCACGATTGAACCGTCCTCCAGCAAGGTCGCGCCCGACAAACCGAACTCCAGGGCGCCACGGGTGGCGTTCAACTCGACCTGCTCCCAGGTACTGCCGAAGTCGGTGGAGCGGTAGAGGTTGCCGCGCAGGCCGTACGCCAAGAGGGTTTTCGGTTGGGCGGTGCTGATCACGCCAAACAGCGAGCCCTCGTAGGGGCCTTCGAGTTTTTCCCAGGTCTGGCCGTCGTCGCTGGAGCGGAACATGCTGCCCTGCTCGCCGACGATAAACAGGCCGGCGTCCTTGATGTGGGCGATGGCGTTGAGGTGGTATTGGTCTTCGTTGTCGAGGCGGACGCTGACGTCGCTCCAGGTCTTGCCGCCGTCAGTGGTTTCGATCAGCGCACCGTAGGCGCCAACGGCCAGGCCGTGGCTGGCGTCGTTGAACCACACGTCGAGCAGCGGCGCTTCGCGCTTGAGGTCCTGGTATTGCTGGGTCCAGGTGGCGCCACCGTCGGAACTGGCGAGGATTTGCGCATCATGGCCGACTGCCCAGCCTTGTTCGTCGTCAACGAAAAACACCGCCGTGAGCAATTGCCGGGTGGGGACCTTGCCTTGCGTCCAGGTGCTGCCCTGGTCATCGGAATAGAGGATGTGCCCGCGATCACCGACCGCCACCAGGCGCTTGCCGGCATGGACGACGTCGATCATCAGGCCTTTGGCGGCCTTGGGGGACTCAATCGCAAACGCAGGCGCTGCGGGGGTATCGCCGGCTGCCAGCACCGGTGTCGTCAACGCGACACCGGCCAGCAACGAGAGCGCTGTGGCCAGCAACGCAACCCTGCGTGCGGCGCGTGGGCGGCAAACAACCCAACCCATGACAGGCTCACTCATAGACCTTTCTCCCATTTATTATTGTTAGGTCTTGCCTTCCCGGGCTCTGAAACCTGCAATCTAGAGCGCCTGAAGGAAGCAGGGGCCATCCTATCGGGCTTTGGAATCGTCTGACAATCGGCGCTACGTTATCTTTTGTTAACTGGCGGCTTTTGGCCACGTGGTGAATATAGCTGCATTCGCCGGGGTGATTGGCGCAGCAATAATGAATTTTTATTCCATCTATTGAATTATGGGAATTTTTATTCCATTAATGCGCTTCCTGAAAACAATAATCCAAAGGACCACGACGATGCGTGAACTCGGAATCGGCTTGATCGGCACAGGCTTCATGGGCCGCGCCCACGCCTTGGCGTTCAACAATGCCCGGGCGGTATTCGAACTGCCAGTCACCCTGAAGCTGGCCGCCCTGGCCGATGCCGACACCGAACGCGCCCAGCGCTGTGCCACCGCCTGGGGATTTGCTCAGGCCCATGGCGACTGGCAAGCGCTGATCAACGACCCCAAGGTCGATGTCGTCGCCATCACCACGCCCAACCATTTGCACTACCCCATGGCGATGGCCGCGATGGCTGCCGGCAAAGCGGTGTACTGCGAAAAACCCCTGGCGGTCAGCCTGGAACAGGCCGACGCCATGCGCCGCGCCGCGAGTGCCGCCGGGGTGGTCACGCGGGTGGGCTACAACTACCAGCACAACCCGATGATCACCCTGGCGCGGCAACTGATTGCCAGCGGCGAGTTGGGTGAACTCATCAGTTTCCAGGGCGAGTTCAGCGAAGACTTCATGGCTGATCCAGCATCGCCATGGTCCTGGCGCTGCGAAGTGGAACATGCCGGCGGCGCCCTCGCCGACTTGGGCAGCCACTTGCTGTCGATGGCGCGCTACCTGGTCGGCGATGTGCTCAGCGTGTGCGCCGACACCCAGACCGTCCACGCCCAACGCCCGGCGGTCAAAGGCAGCAACGCACTCAAACCTATCGCCGTGGATGACCAGGTACACGCCCTGCTGCGTTTCGCCAATGGCGCGCGCGGGACGGTGAGCAGCAGTTGGCTCAAGCATGGCTACAAGAACCACTTGAGTTTCGAGATCAGCGGGACCCAAGGCACCTTGGCGTTCGACCAGGAACGTTTGAATGAACTGCGCCTGTGCCGCGTCGGCCAGGACGGCTTCCAGCGTCTGCTGGCCGGCCCGGCCCTGCCCGGTTATGCAGCGTTCAGCCCGGCGGCGGGACACCAGTTGGGGTACAACGAGTTGAAGACCCTCGAAGTGCAGGAGTTGATCATGGCTGTGGCTGGCGAGGGTGCGGATGGCACTGACTTTGAAGCGGCATGGGAGGTTGAGCGGCTGGCGACGGCAATTCGTGTGGCGGCCCTCGAAGAACGCTGGGTAACAGTGAACGCACTCTAAACCACACCACCGAACCCTGTGGGAGCTGGCTTGCCTGCGATGGCGATGTGACTGATACACCGCTATCGCAGGCAGGCCAGCTCCCACACTTGGATCACCTAAATCCTCAACTCAGCGCAGGGCCCTTCGAAGCACTTTGCCCACCGTGGTCTTGGGTAATTCAGTGGTGCGGAACTCCACATACTTGGGCACCTTGTACCCCGTCAGGTACTCCCGGCAGTGGGCGAGGATCTGCTCCTGAGTCAGCTGCGGATCTTTGCGCACCACGATGATCTTCACCTTCTCGCCCGTCACGCCATCCTCCACCCCAATCGCCGCGACTTCGCCCACGCCAGGGTGCATCGCGACCACGTCTTCAATTTCATTGGGGTAAACGTTGAAACCCGAGACCAGGATCATGTCCTTCTTGCGGTCCACCAGGCGGATATACCCACGCGGGTCCATCACGCCGATGTCGCCGGTGGACAACCAGCCCTGCGCATCCAGCACTTCAGCAGTCGCCTCCGGGCGTTTCCAGTAGCCCTGCATCACCTGCGGGCCGCGCACCTGCAGTTCGCCCTGTTCGCCGATGTCGGCCAGCTCGCCGTCTTCACGCACGAAACGCACCCAGGTCGACGGCAACGGCACGCCGATGCTGCCGGTGAATTCCATTTCGCGCATGCGGGCAATATCGATGGGGCTGATGCTCACCACCGGCGAACATTCGGTCAGGCCATACCCCTCGATGATCGGCAGCCCGGTGACTTCCTTCCAGCGCTTGGCCACTGCGGTATGGGTGGCCATGCCGCCAGCGATCACCATGCGCAGGTCAGAAAAATCCCGCGCGCAGAATTCCTTGTTTTCCAACAAACCGTTAAACAGGGTGTTGACCCCGGCAATGCCGTTGAAGCGTTCCTTGCGCAGGATCATCTGCACCCGCTTCACGTCCCGCGGGTTGGCGATAAGGATGTTGCGCCCGCCCAGGCACATGAACATCAGGCAATTCACCGTCAGGGAAAAGATGTGGTACAGCGGCAGCAACGTGACGTTGGTTTCCTGCTTGTCCTGGTCCAGTTGATCACCGACCCACGCCTTGGCCTGCAACAGGTTGGCGATGATATTGCGGTGGCTGAGCATCACGCCCTTGGCGTCGCCCGTGGTGCCGCCGGTGTATTGCAGGAAGGCCAGGTCATCCAGGACCATGCTCACCGGGAAGTGGTTGAGCGCCCGCCCCTGTTTCAACACTTGATTGAAGCGCACCGCACGCGGCAACGTGAACGCCGGCACCTGCTTTTGCACACGGCGCAGGATGAAGTTCATCGCCGCGCCCTTGAAGGTGCCGAGCAGATCGCCGATAGCCGCGATCACTACGCGCTTGACGCTGCTGCCGGCCACCACTTTCTCCAGGGTGTGGGCGAAATTCTCGAAGATCACCACGGTCTCTGCGCCGCTGTCCTTGAGCAGGTGCTTGAGCTCATGGGCGGTGTACAGCGGGTTGACGTTGACCACCACCGCACCGGCCAGGAGGGTGCCCAGCAGGCAGATCGGATACTGCAAGCAATTGGGCATCATCAGCGCCACACGGTCGCCCGGCTGCACGCCCTGGCCCTGGAGCCAAGCGGCGAATGCAACGCCTTGGACCTTCCAGTCGGCGTAGGTCATTTCGGTACCGATGCTGACGTAGGCTACACGCTCACGGAATTTTTCCAGGTGCTCCAGGAAGACTTCCCGCAGCGACGGGTAATCCTCAATGGCGGCATCGATGTCTGCCGGGACGCCGGGCAGGTAGGCGTTCAACCACACCCGTTCGGTGTGTTCCTGGCTGATAGCGTTCATGGCAGTCTCCTTGTTGTTATTTTGGGTAGCGCTATTTTTCCACAATGGCGGTAATGCCCAGCCCGCCCGCCGCACAGATCGAGATCAACCCACGCCCGCCGCCGCGCTCATGGATGGCCTTGGCCAGCGCCGCCAATTGCCGGCCACCGGTGGCAGCAAACGGATGGCCGCAGCCGAGTGAGCCGCCGTTGACGTTCATTTTCGCGCGGTCGATGGGGCCCAACGGCGCGTCCAGCCCCAGCCGTTCCCGGCAATAGTCCGCGTCTTCCCAGGCCTTGAGGGTGCACAGCACCTGGGCAGCGAAGGCTTCGTGGATTTCGAAGAAATCGAAGTCGGCAAAGCTCAAGCCTTCGCGCTTGAGCATGCGCGGCACCGCATAGGCCGGGGCCATCAGCAGGCCTTCGGTGCCATCGACAAAATTCACCGCGGCCGTTTCGCCGGTGCGCAAGTAGGCCAGCACCGGCCAGCCGTTGGCAGCCGCCCATTCCTCGCTGGCCAGCAGCACCACCGAGGCGCCATCGGTCAGGGGCGTGGAGTTGCCCGCGGTGAGGGTGCCATTCTGGCGGTCATAGGCGGGGGCCAGACCGGCGAGTTTTTCCAGGCTGGCGTCGGCCCGCAGGTTGTTGTCCCGGGCCAGGCCGCGATGGGGGCTGATCAGGTCGTCGAAGAAACCACGTATGTAGGCCGCGTCCAGGCGCTGGTGGCTGGTGAGGGTCAGTTCATCCTGGGCCAGGCGCTTGATCTGCCAACGCTTGGCCATTTCTTCGCAGTGCTCGCCCATGGACAAACCGGTACGCGGCTCGCCGTTGCGGGGCAGCAGCGGTTTGAAGAACATCGACGGCCGCACTTTCAACAGTGTCTTGAGCTTGTCGCCCAGGCCCTTGGCGCGGTTGGCCGCGAGCAAGGTGTGGCGCAGGGATTCGTTGATGCCGATGGGCGCGTCGGAGGTGGTATCGGCGCCACCGGCAATGCCTACTTCGATCTGGCCCAGGGCGATTTTATTCGCCACCAGCAAGGCCGCTTCCAGGCCGGTGCCACAGGCTTGTTGCACATCGTAGGCCGGCGTGTCTGGAGACAAAGTGGTGGACAGCAGCGATTCACGCGCCAGGTTGAAATCCCGCGAATGCTTGATCACGGCCCCGGCAGCAAACTCGCCCAGGCGCTGGCCGTGCAGGTTGTAACGGTCGATCAGGCCTTGCAGCGCCGCGACCAGCAGATCCTGGTTGCTGTCGTGGGCGTACACCGTGTTGGAACGGGCAAACGGGATGCGGTTGCCGCCGATGATCGCCACACGGCGGGTCGGGGCCGGATTGAAACTGTAGTCACTCATGTAGGGCTCTCATTCCAGACAAATAGCCCGCGCATATGGGGTTTGTCGCCGGCGAAATTACGCACTTCGAATTCGCGGCGCGGGCCGCTTGCGGGGTGGTTCCACAGGGCGACCTGGCCGGGCAGGAAAATCGGCAATTTGAAGTCGCAATGGGCTTCGGCCTGAGCCAGGCCACCAGGCGGTTGCTGGGCGGCCAGGGCGCGACCCAAGGTCCACATGCCGTGGGCAATGGCGCGGCGAAAGCCGAAGAGCTTCGCGCCGATCACCGAGGTGTGAATCGGGTTGAAGTCCCCCGAGACCTTGGCGAAGCGCAGGCCCAGGTCGGCGGGCAACACCCAGCGTTGGGTGCGCAACAGGCCGTGCTCCTGCAACGGCAGCGCGTCGGCCCACGGTTCGCCGACCGGGTCCTTGACGTCGCGGCGCAGGTACAGGCTGTCGCTTTCCCAGGCCAGGGTGCCGGCGCTGTAGGCGCGGGTGGCGATGCTCAGCGCCTGGCCCTTGGGGTGGGCGACCCAACGCTCGGCATACACCTCCAGGCGCAAGGCCTGGCCTTCGTGCAGGCGTTGGTGCTGACGGATGCGATTGGCCAGGTGCACCATGCCGCTGGCCGGGTACGGGAAGCTTGGTCGGGTCAGCAGCATCAGGTGCAAGGGGAACGCCAGCACGTGGGGATAGGACAGCGGCACGCCCTGCTCGCGACGAAAACGGCAGGCGCGGCCATAGGCGGCGATGCCGACGGCGGACAACTCCACCGCCGAACGCACCAGGCGCTCCTTGGGCAGTAGCGGTTCGCCGTCGAGCTTGGGCTTGCGCAGGGCACGCACGCCGTCCAACAGCAGCTGCGTGCGCGAGGGCGGCGGGTCGACAATCTGGGTCAGGTAGTCCATGGCTCAGGCTCCCAGCAGACTTTGGCCGCACACGCGTACGACTTGGCCGTTGACGCCGCCCGAAGCCGGGTGCGCCAGCCAGGCGATGGTCTCGGCCACATCGATGGGCTGCCCGCCCTGGCTCATGGAATTCATGCGCCGCCCTGCTTCGCGAATCATCAACGGGATCTTTGCGGTCATCTGGGTCTCGATAAACCCCGGCGCCACCGCATTCACCGTCACCTGCTGCCTGGCCGCGCGGGGCGCGAGGCCTTGCACCAGGCCGATCACGCCGGCCTTGGAGGTGGCGTAGTTGCTTTGGCCGAGGTTGCCGGCAATGCCGGAAATCGATGACACGCACACGATGCGACCACCGGGGTTAAGGCCCTGGTTGTCCAGCAAGGCGTTGCTCAGGTGCACCGGCGCGTCGAGGTTGACCGCCAGCACGCTGCGCCACGCCGCTTCGGGCATCTTGGCGATGGTCTTGTCACGGGTGATGCCAGCGTTGTGCACCACCACATCGAACGCGCCGTACTGGCTGACGTGGGCCAGCAAAGACGAGGCGGCCTCAGGCGCAGTGATGTCCAACGGCAACGCAGAACCACCGACGCTGGCGGCGGCCTGTTCCAACGATTGCTGAGCCTGGGGCACGTCCACGCACACCACATGGGCGCCATCACGCGCGAGGACCTGGGCGATGGCCAGACCTATGCCACGGGACGCGCCGGTGACCAGGGCACGTTGGCCGGCGAAGGGCTTCTCCCAATTGACGCCAGGATTGCCGTCCACCGGTTTGTCCAGCCGTACCACTTGCCCCGACACATAGGCCGAACGGCGCGACAGGAAGAAACCCAGGCTGCTGTCCAGCGCGTCTTCGGTGCCCGGCGCCACATACAACAGTTGCACGGTGATCGCCCGGCGCAGCTCCTTGGCCAGCGAACGCACCAGGCCTTCGAGGGCACGCTGGGCGATGGCCTGGGGCAAGTCCTGGCAATGTTCCGGCGCGGTGCCGAGCACCACCACGCGGCCGTGTTGGCCGAGGCGTTTGGCATTGGCGTGGAAAAATTCGTAAAGCTCATCCAGCTGTTTCAGGTCGACCACAGCGCTGGCATCAAACACCGCGCCCTGCACCTTGCCTGTCGAGGGTGCCTTGAGCGTCGCCGGGGTGGCAGCGACGGTATCGGTGCTGCTGAAGAAGCGTTGCACCTGAGCCGTCAGGCGCCCTGCCCCGGCGATAATCACCGGGTTGGCCAAGCCTGGTTGACCGCTGCGATGGCGCTGAAGCGGCAGCGGTTGCGGCAAGCCGACCGCCTGGGCCAGGCGCCGGCCCCAAGGGGAATTGACGAACGATAGGTAGCTGTCACTCATAGATAGATCCACTCACAACACGGGCCGCAGTGGGAGGGAGCTTGCCCCGCCCACGCAGACCGCGATTTTTCTAGTTGACCGAGGCGTTTTCGCCTTGGCTGGTGCGACGTTTGGGGGCCGGCTCCAGCGCCTGCTTGCGCTGCTGCAACGCCTCCAGCAAACCGAAGTCCTGAGGGAAGTCATCCACCTGGATACCGTGGTCGGCGTATTCCACATAACGGCCGAGCAAGGCGTCTTCGTCGTCGCTGATCAAGTCCAGCGCCCTGGCCTTGACGCGCCAGGAGGTGAAGGCTGTAGCAGAGATCGGCATCGGTTCGAGCACGCCCTGCTTGATCGCAGGCTTGAGTCGGGCCTCGATCAGCTCCACTTGTGGCAGCAGACGGAAGCCCAACTCGCCGTACGCCAGCTTGTCGATTTCCGGCCGTGGAATGTAGGAATTGGCCAGCAACCGGTCGCGGGTTTCACCCGGTGTCTGCACCACATCGGCCACCTGGGCCAGCAGGCGATCCGAGGGCTTGCGCAGCGGGATGCCGAACGGGAATGTCAGGCCACGCACCACGGCGGCGGCGGCTTTCGAAGGGTAGTTAGCCAGCACTTCAGCGAGGGCTTCATGAGCACGCAACAGCGCGTCCTGGGCCGACCAATGCACCAGCGGCAGGTCTGCCTGGGGCCGGCCATCATCCTCGAAGCGCTTGAGCACGCAGGACAAGATGTACAGCTGCGACAGAATATCCCCCAGACGCCCGGTGATACTTTCCTTGCGCTTGAGGGCGCCCCCCAGCACGCCCATGGAAATGTCCGAGATCAACGCCAACACCACCGACAGACGATTGGCCTGGCGGTAGTAGGTCGCCAGCGCGGGCTCGGTCTTGGCCGGTGCGGAAATCAGTCGCCCGCCAGTCAGCGAATGCACCACCGCACGTACGGTGTTGGCCAGCACGAAACTCACGTGGCCGAACATCGCCGTGTCGAAGTCTTCCAGCGCCTTGCGCCGGTCCGGGTTGCGTGCTGCTTCCATTTCGCGGAACACATAGGGATGGCAACGGATCAGGCCCTGGCCAAAGATGATCAGGCAGCGGGTCATGATGTTCGCGCCTTCCACCGTGATGGCGATGGGGCTTTGCTGATAGGCGCGGGCCAGGAAGTTGTTGGGGCCCATGCAGATGCCCTTGCCGGCGACGATGTCCATGCCGTCATTGACGATGATGCGTGCGCGCTCGGTGACGTGGTATTTGGCGATGGCCGAAATCACCGACGGTTTCTCGCCGGCATCCAGGGAGGCCACCGACACCTTGCGCACCGCATCGCAGGCATATAAATGCCCAGCCATGCGCGCCAGCGGTGCCTGCACCCCTTCGAACTTGCCGATGGGCAGGCCGAACTGCTTGCGCATCGCGGCATACGCCGTGGTACCGCGCACCGCAACCTTGCCCAGGCCGACGTTGGCCGACGGCAACGAAATGGCGCGGCCAGCGGCCAGACATTCCATCAGCATGCGCCAGCCATTGCCGACTTGCTCGCGGCCGCCGATCACCCATTCCAGTGGGATGAATACGTCCTTGCCGGTGGTCGGGCCGTTCTGGAACACGGCGTTAAGCGGCCAGTGACGACGACCGCTGTTCACGCCGGGATGGGACGTCGGGATCAGCGCGCAGGTGATGCCCAGCGAACCTTTCGCGCCCAGCAAGCCGTCCGGATCTTCGGCACGAAACGCCAGGCCCAGCACCGTGGCAATCGGGCCGAGGGTGATGTAGCGCTTGTCCCAGGTCACTTTGAAGCCCAGCACTTCCTCACCCTCATGCACGCCTTTGCAGACGATGCCCAAATCGGGAATGGCCCCGGCATCCGAGCCGGCATACGGGCTGGTGAGCGCAAAACACGGGATGTCTTCGCCACGGGCCAGGCGCGGCAGGTAGTAATTGCGCTGGGCATCGGTGCCGTAATGCAGCAGGAGTTCGGCTGGGCCAAGGGAGTTGGGCACCATCACCGAAATCGCCGCCGCGGAGCAGCGCGTCGACAGCTTCATCACCACTTGCGAATGCGCATAGTGGGAGAAGCCTTTGCCGCCGTACTGCTTGGGAATGATCATGCCGAGGAAACCGGCGTCCTTGGTGTACTGCCAGCCTTCGGGGGACATGTCCTGCCAGACCTGGGTGGTTTCCCAGTCGTTGGCGATGTCACAAAGGGTTTCCACTTCGTTGTCGAGGAAGGCTTGCTCCTCGGCGCTCAGGCTCGCCGGCGCGGCTTGCAGCAGGCGCTGCCAGTCGGGTTTGCCGCTGAACAGCTCGGCGTCCCACCACACGGTGCCGGACTCGATAGCCGCACGCTCAGTATCGGACATGGCCGGCATGATCGTGCGAAACAGGCCAAGGGCCTTGCTGGTGAGGAGGGTACGGCGCAGGGGTTTGATCGTCATCAACAGCGCAGGTGCTATCACCAGCAGCGCCGCGACGGTAAGGCCGAACGCAGCAACCACATTGAGCAGATAACCCATCGCCAGCCAGACCAGACCTACACCCAGCCACAACGCGGCGGCAGCTTGTCGATACGCCAGGGCAATCGCTGCTGCGACACCCACCAATAACCAGATAACCATGGGGATACCTCTACTCGATTCAGGGTACGGCTACGACGCGCCAGCTCGTAAATGGGCTGACACGTAAAGCCACACTACAAACTTGGAAAAGCAAATTCAAATTTTGTTTTGAAATTTTTATTTAATGCTTGGGCGAAAAAATAGCGGCTGAACGGGTCAGCCTGATCAATCAACAATTGAGGACGAACGACTGGGTGAAGGCAACAAGATGCGCTTGGTGCCCTCTTCCATCGCCCTTCGTGAAACGTCAGAAAGCGTAGGTCGCCGATAGGCTCACCACATCACCTGACGACTCGGCTTTACCATTGAGGCTTGCGCCCCCAAGGCGATCGACGTTCTGGGTCTTCAGCTTGACCTCCTCTACGAACTGGTGGGAATACGCAGCGTCAAGACTCAGGCCCTTGATAGCTTTCACCTCGTAACCGGCGCCCAACGACAGGAAGGTCCGATCACCGTCTGGAATCCGCGGGTCACGGGTCGAGTTACGGGTAGGTGTCTGGTCCAGGGCCACACCGGCGCGCAACGTCAACTCGTCGGTCACGCGGTAATCACCGCCAATGGAAAGCATCCAGACGTCACGATATTTATAGGGAATAGAGACAATCTCCGAGCCCCGCGACTCAAGCGTCAGGTTTTTAAACGACGACCACTTGGTCTGGACCGCACTCACGCCCATGGTGAACCGGTCATTGAACTGGTGCACCCAGTCCAGGCCGATAGTGGCGGGAATGTCCAGTTGGACGCTGGCATGGGCGCCGTCGGGAAACAGTTCCAGCCCTGGATAGGCGGAGCCAACCAGCGTTCCGCTGCCAGTGAACGGATTCGTGCCCGTCATCAAGTTATTCGAGAATGCGTCTGCACGAATGGTGTATTTGCCCGTCAGCTTGTTCTTGATCTTGGCGTGATAGTTGATGCCTAACGTGTCTTTATCGGTAGGCTTCCACGTCAGGCCGGTAAACCAGCCGGTGGAAATATTGTCGACCTTGACCCGTATCAATGCATCACCGACGCCTGACGGCAAGTCGAGGTTGCCGAGGATCGGATCCTGGGAAACCGCCGCTGCCGCCAACAGATCGATGTTCTGGCTGACGAAACCCTTGGTGTGCTGAACGATCACGCCGCCGCCGACAGAGAACTGATCATTCACCTTGAAGGACAGCGATCCGGTCAACCCCACGGTTTCAATCTTGGTATCGACGGCGAAATCGCGGAATTTGGAGTCCTGGTCCCACGTCGAACGCATGCCTTGAGGCACCACTTGACTCAAGCCGAACGCAAACCGATCCCCAAGCGGCATCACCATAAAGCCCGTCGGCAACCAGGCAGTGAACCCCCCTTGGCCGCCATCATTGTTATTCACCGTGGTTGCAGAGAGGTCCGGGAAACCATCAGCCCCAATCGGCGTATTGGAGGTAGGGTTACCCAGGTAATCGTTGGCCTCGCCTTTGTATTTGATTTTGATGCGTGCGTAGTCGACCGTGAATTGCGCCACGTTGTGCTCGACAAACGCCATGGCCGCAGGGTTGTTGAAGGCCGAACTGGGGTCGTTCTTGAACAGCGAACCCCCCGCAAATGCACGCCCCCATCCTGGTGCGCCGAAGGTGGGTGTTGAAAAGCCGCCAGCCTGGACAGGCACGGTTACCATCACCCCGCCTATCAATGCCAGCCCCAGCAAAACCTGCACGTGTTGTTTCTTATTATTCATGCGGCACTCCTTATTATTCTCTCTGCGAGCCGGCATGACCGGTTCGTCTTGCAGCCTGGCAATTCATGAACGGGCGCCCGGTTCAGGCGCCCGTTTTTCAGCGGGTGATCAGCCCTTCGTTCTCAGCCTCGGATCAAGGCACGATGGTCAGCGCAGGGCTCGGAGTAACGCTCAGGCTGACGACGGTGCAGCTGCCACTCAAGGTCTGGTTGGTGGCGGTCAATACGCCACCCGAGTACCCCACTGCAATGGTGGACGGCCCGCAATTGGAGGCTGGATACAGGAAGGTGCTGGCGATGGTGTAACCCACATTCGTGACGTTGCCAGCCGCTGCCGCCGTGGCGGTCAGGGTCCAAGGCAAGCCGGTGATCTTAGGCAGCGCGCAGAGGCCGCCACCGGTGATCGACACGCCAGTGATTTTCGCAACGCCAGTAGCATCGACGTTCCCGGTAAAGGTCGCGCCGCAGTTAACCGTCGCCTGGAAGGAGGATGGCGACTTCACCGAGATCGTGCCAGGCGCGGTGAAGCTGGTGCTCACAGGAGAGATGCTGAAAGCGTTCGCCATGGAAGCAGCACCCATGCAAGCAGCCAGGGCAGTCAACGACACGAGAGTTTTAAAGCTTTTCATTGTTTTTCCTCACATGTAATGGCGAGTCATTCGCCAGGGGGTAATGGCCATGAACGAGAGGTCACGGTGAAACTGCAGAACTTCCCTTTCCAGCCAAATCTCAATTCAATTACCGCTGCACGTTATTCAACAACTTTGAAGTTCGGCGGCATCTTGATCGACACCGTCTTGATCTTGCAGTCTTCGCCAATCGGTACATTGGCGGCTTCCAACTTGCCGGTGGCGTTATCCCAGGTGCCATCCGCCGTAGAAGGCCCGCACTTGCCACCCAGGCCGAAGGCGTGAACATCAACGCTGATATTCGACATGGAACCGCTGCGGGTGTCCTTGGCGATCAATACCCACGGCAAGTTGATGGCTTCGACCCGGCTGCACTTGAGGCCACCGTCGAATTCAACTTTATCGACATTCACCGAAGTACCATCCGCCGCCACCTTGCCGGCCACCTTGATGGTGCAATCGGCGCTGATCAGCGCACCTTTGGAGAAGCTGATCGGGCCTTGGGCCGTGAAGGCACTGCCAGCCGGTTCGATACGGGCGGCCTGGGCCTGGTGGTAGGCGATCAGGCCCAGCGCAGCCAATAGAATATGGGTGGTGAACTTGGCAGGTGTTTGCATGGTGTACGTCCTTCCCTTTAATTATTGTTGTTCGGGTCAAACCACTTCCTCGGGGCGATAACGTCCTGCGCGGCATGTAAGGCCCCGAGTACACAACTTACAGTTACTGCATGTCAGAACGGCGTGGCGCTGTTGCTGTACTTCTCCAGATACTTCAAGCGTTGTGACGGCTGAAGATTGGTCAGCGTGATATCCCCGGCATAATGATTGAGCACCCGATGATCCATGCGCCGGCGCCACAAGTAAGGCACGTACGCCCAGACAATCATGCTCGCGTAACCATAAGGCAGTTGCGGCGACTCATCAAAATGACGCAATGACTGATAACTGCGCGTGGGGTTGGCATGGTGATCGGAATGCCGTTGCAACTGGAACAAAAAGATATTGGTAACAATCCGATTGCTGTTCCAGGAGTGACGCGGCGAACAGCGTTCATATCGACCATTGGGCAACTTCTGGCGCTTAAGGCCGTAGTGTTCGACATAGTTCACCACTTCCAGCAGCGAGAACCCGTAGATGCCCTGAACAATCAGGAACGGAATCACCGCCACTCCCAGCCAGGCAATCATCGCGCCCCACAACACCACGCTGTACATCCAGGCGCTGAGTACGCCGTTCTTCCAGTGCCAGGCCGGCAGGCCGAGTTTGCGCAGGCGCTCGCGCTCCAGGTTCCACGCCGACTGCGCGCTGAACCACACCGAGCGCGGCAGGAAGGCCCAGAAGCTCTCGCCCAGGCGCGAGCTGGCCGGATCCTCCGGCGTGGCGACGCGCACGTGATGGCCACGGTTGTGTTCGGTGTAGAAGTGCCCGTAGAAGGTCGGCGCCAACGTGACCTTGGCCAGGAACACTTCCAGGGCGTTGGGCTTGTGCCCCAGTTCATGGGCGGTATTGATGGCGATGCCAGTAGCGGCGCCGGTCGACATGGCCATGCCCAGGTAGGTAAACCCACTAGGTGCGCCGTGCAGTTGCGTGCGG
The DNA here is from genome assembly GCF_003290225.1 of Pseudomonas sp. LG1E9. Lineage (NCBI taxonomy): Bacteria > Pseudomonadati > Pseudomonadota > Gammaproteobacteria > Pseudomonadales > Pseudomonadaceae > Pseudomonas > Pseudomonas sp. LG1E9. The sequence goes on from NZ_CP029983.1 coordinate 4,071,294, forward strand.
TCGGTGAGGTAACTGGCGGCGTGGACCAGCCAGTTGGCGGGGTCGAGGTTGGCGGTGGCGTGCAGCAGGCCACCCTGGATGATCCACTCGATACCGCCGGCGGCCAGCCAGCCGGTAATGATCACCGACGAGATGACGAACAGCACGCCGGTGTAGACGATCCAGCGGTAGTAGCGTTGGGTTTCCAGATGACTGACGGCGGACTCGGGCGGGTTGCTCACGTCTTCGCCGAGCAGGCCGTCGATTAGCGGGATCAGGCCGAAGATCACCAGGACACCGACCCACCACAATTGCTGGACACCGGTAAGAATGGCGAGAGAGCCGGACAACAGCGGCGTGGCCAACGGCATGATGCCCAACCACCAGAGGTGGCGCTTGCCATCGGTCCACACACTTGGCGCTGCCAGAGTCTGGTTCATGGCAGCCTCCTTGGCAGGGAGGTGGAAAACAGGTTCAGGGAGCGCTGAAGGCTCCGGGAAATCAACCATGCGATAAAAGACGTTTTTTTCATTTTTATTCGCTCTTAGGCATTTCAAAAATCATTTCAAAACAAACATTGAAATATTTTTTTAAATAAATAACGCGGAATCGTTAGGTCGTCAACTACTTTTTCGAAGCCTTTTTGACGTGACCGGACAGTCTCTTTTTCCGCTGTTTGGTCAGGTCTCTAGGGCAGGCATTTGCGACATCCAGACCCGCAATCAGGGCCACGATTATTTGTTCGCCAGGGCAAAGGGCGGATGCAGGACCGTGGCCGTTTGCGCCGGACGCGCCCGCTTGGCCACCTGCAACACCGCCTCAACCACCCGCGCCGTGGCGGTGATCGGCAGCATATGGCCGCACCCTTCCACCAGTTGCAGCTTGAGGCCTGGCACTTTGTCGGCAAGGGCCTGGCCGTGCTTGCGAAAGTCCAGCACCTTGTCCCGCGCACCGTAGATCAGGCCGATGGGCAGGGTCAGTTGCGGGTAGCGCTTGAGCATGTCCGGCAGGCAGTCGTTGACCAGCGCAATCTCGCTGGAGGCGGCGTAGAAGTTGTCCGGACGCATGCCCAGCAGCCCGCCGCCCTGGGTGGCGAAATCTTCGGGGGCGGTGTCCGGCGCGAACACACCCTTGACTACCGAACGTCGGGTCAACAGGCCCATGGGCACGGTGAGTGTGTGAGCGACCCAGCGTCGCAGCCACGCCGGCCGCACCGCCAGCGACCAGAACACCAGCGGCAAAGTGGGTTGGGGATGGGTCAGCGGCGCCACCAGCACCAGGCCCGAGACTGCAGAGGGATGATCCAGGGCCAGGGCCAGGGAGATCGCCCCGCCCAAGGAATGCCCCAATACCAAAGGTTTATCCAGGCCCAGCACATTGATAAACGCCGCGATTTGCCGCGCCTGGGCCGGCAGGTCTGCTGCCGTGCCTTTATGACGGGTGGAATAACCCGACCCCGGACGGTCCAGGGTGATCACCCGAAAATGCTCACGCAACTGGCCGGACAAGGCATAGGTCAGGTTGCGACTGCTGCCCATCAAGCCGTGAATCATCACCAGCGGTGGGCCTTTGCCCTCTTCTACATAATGAAAGCGCTCGCCATCGACCTCCACAAAGCGCCCGTTGATGGGGACAGCGGCTTCGATGCGCCGTGTCATCCAGGCGCTGAAGCCCCATAGCACCGCACTTGCGCCCGCCGCAGCGGCAACCCACTCCACAGCCATAGCTCGGTCCTCTGCATCCCTGCTGCTGGCGACCCGACCGGAATTGGTCAAGGCCTCAGCCACCGTCCACACCCTGGACCTGAACCTCATGCATGCCGTGCTCGTCCGTCGGACAAGGGGTGCATACCAAACATGGTCCTAGCGTAGGCGATATTTTCAGGTAGATTATTTAAAATCTTTTTTAAAATAATTAATTCAATTTTCCTTTGCAATGGTGTTTTATCTAAAAGACAAAACAAAAACAGGAGCACATCCGATGCCCATCAAGGACAGCCTATGAATGCCCACAGTGAATCCATCGACATCGCCATCATCGGCTCGGGCTTCGCCGGCCTGTGTATGGCGATCAAACTCAAGGAAGCCGGGTTCACCGACTTCTTTATCGCCGAGCAGGCCGACACCCTCGGCGGCACTTGGCGGGACAACCACTACCCAGGCTGCGCCTGTGACGTGCAGTCCCATGTGTACTCGTTTTCCTTTGCGCCCAACCCGGACTGGACGCGGCAGTTCGCGCCGCAGGCGGAAATCCGCGCCTACCTGGAGCAATGCGCCAAGCGCTTCGAATTGGCGCCTTACCTGCGTTTCAACAACGGCCTTGAGCGCGCAGTGTTCGATGAACAGCAGCAACGCTGGCAATTGAGCTTCAGCAATGGCCGGCACGTGAGCGCACGGGTGCTGGTATCGGGCATGGGCGGCCTGTCGCGCCCGGCGTTACCGCAGATTCCAGGCCTGGACAGCTTCAAGGGCAAGAGCTTTCACTCGCAGCAGTGGGACCACGACTATTCCTTGAAGGGCAAGCGCGTGGCAGTGATCGGCACCGGCGCCAGTGCCATCCAGTTCGTGCCGCAGATCGCGCCGCAGGTGGCCCACCTGGACCTGTTCCAACGCACGCCGCCGTGGATCATGCCCAAGCCTGACCGGACGATATCGCCCTTCGAGCGCTGGTTGTTCAGGCACCTTCCTTTCACCCAGCGCCTGGTGCGCAGCGCCTTTTACTGGGCGCTGGAAGGTCGCGTGGTGGGCTTTGCCCTGCACCCACGGCTGATGAAAATGGTGCAGAAAATCGCCCTGCGCCATCTGCACAAACAAGTCGCCCGCCCTTCCCTGCGCAAGACCCTGACGCCGGACTACACCATCGGCTGCAAGCGCGTGCTGATCTCCAACGATTATTACCCGGCGCTGTCGCGCAGCAATGTCGAGGTGGTCACCGAGCCCGTGCTGCGCGTCGAAGCCGACGGCGTGATCACCGCTGATGGCATCAAGCACCCGGCCGATTGCCTGATCTTCGGCACCGGCTTCCAGGCCACCGATCCCCTGCCTCGGGACTGCATCATCGGGCGCGACGGGCTGGACCTGATGGACACCTGGCACGACGGCGCCCACGCCTACAAGGGCACTACGGTGCCGGGTTATCCCAACCTGTTTTTGATCGTCGGGCCCAACACCGGCCTGGGGCACAACTCGATGATCCTGATGATCGAGGCGCAGGTGACCTACATCCTCGACGCCCTCAGGCAGATGCAGCGCCAGCGCATCGCCACGGTGGACGTCAAGCCGGCGGTGGAACAGGCCTACAACCGTCAACTGCAAGACCAGCTCAAGCGCACCATCTGGAATACCGGCGGTTGCCAGAGCTGGTACCTCGACCCGCGTACCGGCAAGAACACCACCCTTTGGCCCGGCTCGACATGGCGCTTCAAGCAAGTCACGCGACAGTTTGCGCTCAAGGACTATGTAGTCGATCGGTTACCGCTCCATACGCCCGCCCATCCGGCAACGGCGCCCCATTCCACCGCAGAAGGCAGCCTGTCATGAAGTCATTCAACGGTCGCGTGGCGGCCATCACCGGCGCGGCATCCGGCATGGGCCGTTCATTGGCCCTGGCGCTGGCACGGGAAGGTTGCCACCTGGCACTGGCGGACAAAAACGCCTCGGGCCTGGAGCAAACTCTGACCCTGATCAAGACCTCCACCCTGTCGCCGGTCACGATCACGACCCAGGTGCTGGACGTGTCTGATCGCCAGGCCATGGAACAATGGGCGGCTCGCTGCGTGGCGGAGCACGGCCGGGTCAACCTGGTGTTCAACAATGCCGGAGTGGCGCTCTCCAGCACAGTGGAAGGTGTGGACTATGCCGACCTGGAGTGGATTGTCGGCATCAACTTCTGGGGTGTGGTCCACGGCACCAAGGCATTCCTGCCTTACCTGAAGGCCAGCGGCGATGGCCATGTGATCAACACTTCCAGCGTGTTCGGCCTGTTCGCCCAACCGGGGATGAGCGGCTACAACGCCACTAAATTCGCCGTGCGTGGTTTCACCGAAGCGCTGCGCCAGGAGCTGGACCTGCAACGCTGCGGCGTGTCCGCCACCTGCGTGCACCCTGGCGGCATTCGCACCGACATCTGCCGCAGCAGCCGCATCGACGCGAACATGACCGGCTTCCTGATCCACAGCGAGCAGCAAGCCCGCGCCGATTTCGAAAAACTCTTCATCACCGATGCCGACCAGGCCGCCAAAGTCATCCTGCAAGGCGTGCGCAAAAACAAACGCCGCGTGCTGATCGGCCGCGACGCGTACTTCCTCGACCTGCTCGCCCGTTGCCTGCCCGCGGCCTATCAAGCGTTGGTGGTGTTCGCCAGCAAGCGCATGGCGCCCAAGCAACCCAGACCGGTCTTTGAAACCAACGACGAACCCCGTCTCTGAACAGGAGCACGCACTATGTTGCCTATCCGCCGCGACGTCCGTTTTGCCCTGCCCGCCGAGCGCATCACCAACTGGCACGAACAGGGCCCGTTCATCACGCATTTTTTCAATGCCCTGTCGCTGCTGTTTCCCCAGGGCGAGCTGTTTTTCATGGACAGCGTGCGCCACTACCGCCAGCGCGTGGAGGACCCGGCGCTGAAAAAAGAGATCCAGGGGTTTATCGGCCAGGAGGCCATGCACAGCCGCGAACACGTGGCCTACAACGACCTGATGCAAGCGGCAGGGCTGCCGGCCCACACCCTGGACGGTCGCCTCAAATTCATCCTCGACCTGCAGAAAAAACACTTCCCGCCGGCGTTCAATCTGGCGATTACCATAGCCCTTGAGCACTACACAGCGATGCTTGCGGAAATCCTGCTCAGCGACCCGTCACGCTTCGGCGATTCACTCAAGGGATACCAGCAGATGTGGTACTGGCACGCCCTGGAAGAAACCGAACACAAGGCCGTGGCGTTTGACGTGTGGAACACCGTGATCAAGCCAGGGCCCAAGCGCTATCTGCTGCGCACCGGCGCCATGCTGACCACCACGGTGTTCTTCTGGCTGGTGGTGCTGGATTTCCACGTGCGCCTGTTGATCGCCGACCGCAAGGCCGGTGGGCACCTCAAAGGCTTCTGGCGCATGCTGAAATTTCTGTACGGCCCCAAAGGCGTTTTCCCACGCATGCTGCGGCCGTGGTTGCACTACTTCAAACCCGGCTTTCACCCTTGGGACCACGATAACCGCGCGCGCCTGGCGGGTATCGACGAGTTGATCGAGGACATCGAACAGACCCAGCGGGGTTACTAGACCTGCGCCAAGGTTTCACGCTCGCGCACAAAGCCTTCCAACTGATCGCCCGGCAGCGCCTTGCTGAAATACCAGCCCTGGATAATCAACTCGGGGCCGGTGTTCAGGAAGGCTAACTGCTCGGCGGTCTCCACGCCCTCCACTACCACGCCCAGGTTCAGCGCTTCACAGAAACGCAGCATGCCGGTCAGTACCTGAGCGCCTTTGGGGTCGTGCTGGGCCACCACAAAGCTGCGGTCGATCTTGATGAAGTCCACCGGAAACTGGTGCAGGTAACTCAAGGCTGAAAACCCGGTGCCAAAGTCGTCGATATAAACCTTGGCGCCGATGGCCTGCAATTTACGGATGTTCTGGCGCGTGGCCGGGATATCGCTGATCAGCGCATCTTCGGTGATCTCCACCGATACCTGCCCGTGAGCCTGGGCGAGGATTTCCACCAGGCGCTCGCCATAGGCGGCATCGGTCAGGGTGGCGCTGGAGATATTGATGGTCATCGGCAGGGCAAAGCCGACTTTTTGCCACTTCTGGTACTGACGAACCGCCTGGGACGCCACCCACACATCCACGTCCGGCATCAAGCGCGCCTGGGCCAACCATTGCAGGAACTCCCACGGCGAATGCACCGTGCCCTGGGCATCGCGGGCGCGCATCAGCGCTTCGCAGCCGGTACACAGGCCGGTGCGGGTCGAGACCTGTGGCTGGAATTCGAGGTAGAACTCGTAGTCGCTGATCTGCTGGATATGGCTCAGCTCATTGGCCTGGCGCGCAAAGGTCTTGTGGGACACCAGCACCGGGTCCAATTCACGTAGCCGGCCTTTTTCTTCAAGGCCACGGAAGGTCATGTCCAGGGATTTCAGGTAAACCGTGCCCCCTTCGGCGGCCTGACGATGGATTGCACGTACGTAAGGCGCGTACACCAGGGTGCCCAGGGCCAGTAGCGCGACTTGCAGCACCACTGCCGCCAGATCACCGTGGGTACTCAGGTAGGCGTTGAGCAATATCGGAGAGGTGAACGGCACGCTGGCTACCGCCGGGGATACCCACCCCCACCCCACCACGGTCAGCGCTACCATTGCGTTCAACGCGGGCACCACCAGAAATGGAATGAACAAACGTGGATTGAGGATGATCGGCAGCCCAAACAGCAGGACTTCACTGACGTTGAACAGTGAGAGCGGCAGACTCGCCACAGCCAGCAGGCGCATGGACTGGCTCTTGGAAAACAGCAGGATGGCCACCAGCAAACACAACGCGCCGCCCGAGCCGCCGATAAACGCAAAACTGCCCAACAGGCCGCTGTTGAGCACATATTTAATCGGTTCACCGGCGGCCAGCGCGGTGCCGTTGAGCACCACGGCCTGGTCCAGGACGTCGAACAGCGGCTGCATGGCGTACACACCGTGAATCCCGAAAAACCACAACAGCGAGTTCATCAGGGTGACAAACAAGCCGCTGCCGTAGGGCGACGCCAGGGCTTCAATCACCTGTGGGCCCTGCAACTGCGCCACATAGGGAATCTGCAGTAACAGGGAGAGCAGCGCGACCAGCGCCAGCGCGGTGATCGCTCCCGGCACGACCATATTGATCGTACCCCGCAGGTTGTGCCCTACCAGGTCTTCATTGATCAGGCGGGTCCAGCGATAGCGGCACAGCCAGGCCATGGCCGGCACATTCAGCAGCGGTGAGGCAATGGCGATAAACAGAACGAACGTGGCGCAAGCGCGGGGGTATTCACGCAGGATAAAAGTCGCAATCACCACTTGGGCCAGGCACAGGAACGCCACCGGTAGCTGTGGCAGGCGGTATTGGATCGCGAGCATGTAACCGATGGAGGCCGCTACCAGCAGCGGAATCACGGAACTGATCTGATTGTGCAGCCCTGCGAAGAAGGCCACCACCTGCGGATCGAACCCCAGCACCCGCGCACATTCGGACAGGATCAGAAAACTCGCCGACACCAGCAGGCACGGCAGGATCCACAGCAGCCCTTCGCGGATTGCGCGCAACGACTCGGTGCTGGCCAAAGCGGCCAGGCGCTGGGTAAAGAAAAGTTTGAACAGCGTTTGCGCCATGACCCGTCCCTCAGCCCATCGCCGTCTGCCCCTGGAGGGCAGTACCCGAAATACCGGGGCTAACGCTACACGTCCTGGCACCGGGAGCGAAAGCCTTTTGCCATGTCTCGGCGTGAAATTTCAGCACTGTTTTCAATTGTTGGATTTTCCGGCCTGGGCCACGCCCGGAATCTGCTTCAATACCCGCTATCTCTGTGCTCAATTCGCACAAAACTCGCGTCGGGCCAGAAAAACGAAGCCTGATCCCAACTGATTTGGAGCATGCCCTTGTCAACACCTGGCGATAATCACCAGCTCGCGCTGGACCGTTTCTTGAACGAGCACCCCGATATAGCCGCAGAACTGAACACATTGAACCCGCTGGCAGCCCAGGCCAAAGGCGAAACCCAAGCCCAGTACCGCGCCGAACGGCTGCATGAAGCCTTCGAAGCGGAAGCGGAGCGCCAGGGTTTGTTTGCCTGGGAGTTGACGCTCAAACTCACCGCAGACACCCCGCAAGCCTTTGAGGCCCAGCGCCTGGAAGTGCACAAGGAAGTGGCGCAGATGGCCGGCCTGAGCTGGGTCGAATACTGCCAACTGCATGACTTGGCTGGCTGATACGCCCACTAAAGAAACCACGAGCGCCGCCGCCCATTGATGGCTTCGCACAGTTCGTCGACCGAAATCGTTCGCTGCTCAGGGTCCGCCGCCAGCGCAGAACGCAACGCCGGCCAGCAATGCCTGGGCAAGTGTCGGGGCCTGGGCACAGGCTTTTTCAACTGCCCCCCATCGGGACGGCTTCCCTGGGCCAACTCATAGATCACGCAGGCAGCGCCATACAGGTCAGCCCTGGCGGAGAGGTTTCCACCCGCCACCAATTCCGGCGCCGCATAGGCGGGTGTCCAGGCGTTCAAACGGCTGCGGCTCAAGGCCGGCAGCCCCGCAGCCTGCTGCACCTGCGCATGACCCAAACCAAAATCGAACAAGCGCACGCCCTGCTCGCCCACCATGATATTGGCGGGTTTCACATCGCCATGCAGCACGCCCTGCTGGTGGGTATACGCCAGTGCTTCCAGTAGTTGCATCGCGATGGGTTGCAACTCAGGCCACGGCAATCCATCCGGATACGCCTGGAGCCGTCGATCCAACGTCATACCGTGCAGCAATTCCATGGTGAAGAACGCAACCTGACGCAGGCTGTCGACCTCGAAGGCAAAGGTCCTGACCACGTGATCGTGGCGCAGGCTTCGAGTCAGGGCGAACTCGCTGTACAGCAAGACATGACCATCGCAAGATCCGGCAAGCGTATCGCTCAACAGCTTCAATGCCACCCAGGCGCTGGGTTCGCCAAACGCCTCGTGCAGCAGGTCGCGGGCACGGTAGACAACCCCCATACCGCCGGAGCCCAATACCCGTTCAAGGTGATAACGCCCGGCAAGCAGGTTCGGCGGGCCGAAGGTCGCGCTCATGGCTGGACCACCACGGCGGTCAGGTCATCCCGCGCCGCGCCGCGCAACACTTGGGCAAACAACCGATCCACAGCCTGTCGGGGCGTGCCCAGACTCAGGGCGTTGCCCAATTCGCCATGACTGAGCCCCTGATACAAACCATCGCTGCACAACAAAAATACGTCCCCCGGCTGGGTGCCGAGTTCCAGCACTTCCAGGCTCAAGGGCTGCCGGCCGCCAATGGCACGGGTCAAGGCCCGGGCGTGCGGATGAGCCTGAGCCTGTTCCAGGCTCAGTTGCTGCGTGTCCATCAACTGCTGCAACCGGGAATGGTCCCGCGACAACTGGTACAAGCGTTGACCGCGCCACAGGTAGCAACGGCTATCCCCCACCCAAATACAGGCGGCGCGATTCCCATCGAGCAACAGCGCAACCACGGTGCTGCCCATGATGCCCTCGGCGGTTTGTTGCAACGCCCGTCCCATCTGAGTATCGAGCCATCGCAGGCAACGCCGCACGGCCTCGACACGTTCATCAAGACAGCCCTGGCCGGGTAATGAAGCCAGGCTGTTGATGACCCACTGGCTCGCCCTATCCCCGGCCCGATGGCCACCCATCCCGTCGGCTACCGCCCAGCAACCGTGCTGGGGGCAGTCGAGGAACGCATCCTCATTGCGCGAGCGCGCGTTACCCCGCAGCGTTCGTCCGGCGCTGTCCCTCTGGATATGCAGCTGCCTCACAACTGCTCCGGCAGACGGAACGTGCGCCACGTCGCCAACTGAAACGGGCCTGGGTGGCGTTGGCTGGTGAGCAAGAAGTTGGCGCGCAGGCCAGCCAGATCGGCCTTGAGCAGGTGTGCATCCCGGCCGCTTGCAGGCTCGCTTTGCATCAGGTCGAAAAACCGGAATAACGACCAGGGGCCGGTGTTTTTTTCAATGCCCAGCGGCCGCTCCGCGCCCCGCTCCAGCACCAGGCTGCTGCGGCCATTGTCTGCGTCATTGGGCCAATGAAACGCCATCGGCACGATCGGGCCATGACGGTATTCAAGGTGTTGCCCACCAATGCTCAGAATCGCGCGGCTGACGGCCTGATCCAGACTGTAGGGCGCCAGCGTGAAGCGGACCGCCCAGTCCCCCTGTTCTTCAGTAAAAAAACCATGTCGAATCATCTGGGCCTTTGTCAGTTGCTCCAACAGCGAGCGCGACAACGGCAGGCTCCGGCCATCCAGGTTGCGCAGGCGATAGCGGCCACCCTCGGCACCGACAAAGGGCCGCAGGTAGCTGTCATAAAAGCGCGCCATGCCTCCACGAGGTTTGAAAAACTCCTGGAAATCGCCCAAGGCAACGTCGCTGCCGGCGTGGGCACTGAACGGGTAGCGGCGCTGAATCGCCTTGGCGTAAAACCCGTACACCTCAGTTTGATAGCGTTGATTGACATGCACATAGGCGTCATCAAGCAGCAGTCGCCAGCTCTCATCGGCAATGTCGCCAAACCAGCCCTTGAAAGGTTGCGGCAGGCGCACTGCAGCATCACGCACACGGCCCAGCAGCGGCTGCTGCCCTTCCATGCGTTGCTTGACCAGCTTGAACGCTGCCTGCTCCGGCGCGCCCTCGCGGTTCAGTACCGCCAATTGCAGCTGCCATTCATCCAGCAGTCGCAACGCCTGCATCAGTTCTGCGCCTGGGTTCTGCTCGGCATCCAGCAACTGATGCAAAGGTTCGAATCGCCGCTGCAAAGCACGTCGCGCAGAATCAGAAGCCGCCGGTACCGACAGCTGGCTGGTCAGCACACTGGACGCCGCCTCTTGAACCGCCTCCCCCATTGCCTGAAGACGATCGCTGGCCGCCGACAAGCGGGTGTTCTCTCGCACCTGCTGCAACAGTTGCACCAGCGGTGATTGCACTGACGCCAATCCGGCAAGCCCATCGGCATGCTGCCGGAGGCTGTCGCTGCGCTGCAGGCTGATCCGCCCCAGGGCCTGGCTCCAGGCATCCGCGTACTCGCTGAAATAGCGTTGTTCCAACTCCAGCATCAACTGGCGCAAATCCATGGCGCTCAGATCGCCGGCCTCCCCAAGCACCCAGTTATCCTGGGCGATTGCGTTGACCAGGCGGGGGCCGTGTTTTTCAAAATAGTGCACGTACCGTTTGGTGTAGAAGCCCGGTATCGGCTGGTCGACAGCGGTGAGGCCCAGCCCTTCTGGCAGACGATGGGGCTCCAGGTTCCTGGCCTGGTCTCGCAGCACCCGATAGACCACATCCGCCAGCGACTCACCTCGTAACGCCTGCCGGGCCTGAGCCACCAGCTCGGTGTTCAGGGGCGCCTGGAAGGGTTGTTCAAGCATCCGCGAGAGGTGTTCGTTCAGGCGGCTCTGCGTCGAAGCCTCCCCGGCATAGCGGGTGGACCAGTGACCGGCCATGTGCTGTGCCAACCAAGTGGTATCGCGCCGCTCCCGCAGGTTAAGCATCAGGTAGGCCCGCAGCATGTCCAGCAGCCTCTCGCGATCATCAAGACTGGTCCGCACCTGTGCTTCGAGCAACGAGGTCACCTGCGGTAGAAACTGCTGGTGCAGCGCCTCTTCATAGGCACTGATCAACGGTGCACGGCTCACCTCGCCTTGATACAAGCCGGCCCTCTCCGTCCAGCGAGCCTCTCCCTCCGACGGAAATACACGGGTCGCGGCCAACAGACCGTCCAGCAAGGGCAGCAACGTCAGGGTTTGGTCTGCGGCGGACGGACCCGGTGGCGGCGACTTGATCAGTTCCGCCAGCTGCATCAAACGCTGGTGGTTGACCCCATAACTATGTGCCCACAGGCCTCCTGCCCCGGTGATGACCAGTACGGCGGTCAACGCCAGCAACCCTTGGCGTTGACGGATGCGTCGGCGCTCCGGTGTCTGCAATCCCGCGAGATTGGCCTCGACAAAAATCACGCGGTTGAACAGGCCCTGGACGAAGTGGGAGCGCCTGTCGTCAGTCTGCGCGCACGTCAGGTAAAACCCGCGCAATCCGTTGATACGCTGAAAGCGGTGCGCGGAGAACGCAGACTCCACAAACAGACACAAACGCTCACCGATCTGCGCAGCCTGCCGAGGAAAATCAAACATCTGGCCACGACGCCCGGCATCGCGTTCCTGGTGCAAACGCGGGATCAGCTCCGCTGCAAGGCGTTGCAACAGCGCCTCGAACGCTTCGCGCACCTGGGTCATTTCGGTACCGGCGGCGCTGGTAGTCAGCCGCTCCCCCAGCAAGGTGTCGACGCTATCGCCGTGGGATGCATCGAAGAACTCGGCGAAACCCGGCAATCGGTCTGCCTGGGTCAGCACCAGATAAACCGGCACGTCCACATGCAGCTTCTGCTGGATATCCTGCAAGCGGCTGTGTACGTGGCGCGCATGCAGGTCCAGGTCGCGCTCGTGGCTGCCTAGCAGCGTCTCTACCGCCAGCGTCACCACCACGCCGTTGAGCGGGCGCGCCCGGCACCGCCCTTTGAGCAAGCCCAGAAACGTCGACCAGCCGGCCCCATCGACTGCGCTATCAGGCTGGGCCAGGTAGCGCCCGGCACTTTCGACGAGTACGGCTGCGTCAGCCAGATACCAGTCAAAATACTGAGTTGCGCCCGGCGCCATCGCCCCGTCCCGATCCAGCGGGAACGGTGAGCCGCAGGCCGCCAGCAATTGGGACTTGCCACTGCCCTGTTGGCCGATCAACAGGTACCAGGGTAAATCGTTGCGCCAACGTTCACTGCGCTCACCATAACGGTGGGAGATTTTCAGCGCGTGCAACGCCTCCTTGAAACGGCCACGTACATGCCGGCGCTCATCGTCAATCAACCCCTGGCGTTGATCGCGTGCCTGCTGTTCAGGTTGGTTGATCCGTGCGGTACGACGTGCGCCCACCACGACCATCGCCAATCCCCACAGCAGCAACAGGCCACAGATGCTCAGCAGGCGAGACGTAGCACCTTGCCAGAACCGGTGGTCGTCCACCGCCAGCAACGGCCCGAAAAACCACACCAGCAGCGCGCTGGCCAACACGATAAGCAGGCTCCAGACCCAACTCTTGCGCAGCACTGTGCCCACGCCCTTGAAGAATGCGTTCATTCATTGCTCCCAGCGTTACAAGGACGACCGTGTCTGATCCGGCGCCAAAGGTTGAAAGGATTGCAGCACCGTCATGCGTTCAGTGCCCAGGACCCAGGCAAAACCTGAGTACATCGCCAGCAAACAGACCCATGTGAAGATCACGACCCGGGTAACGGAAATAATGCGCAAGCGTGCACCTGCCGCTGGGACAGTCGCCGTTGGCGTAGTCATCGATGGGCGATCACCACGCACGTGCCTGATCTGTCGGTACAAACCATCGCGCACGGTTTCCAGCTGCGACCCTCCACGATCCAGGACCCGGTATTTACCTTCAAAACCCAATGACAGGCACAGGTACATCAGCTCCAGCATGGCCAGGTGCTTGACCGGATCACGGGACAGGCGCTCCAGCAGTTGGAAGAATTTCTCCCCGCCGAACGTTTCATTGTGAAAGCGGCTCAGCAGGCTGGTCTTCGACCAGTCACTGCGATTGCCCCACGCGGTCGTCACCACGGCTTCGTCAATCACACTGCAGAGCACATAACGCGCCGACATGACCTGACTGTTTTCTGCGCCCTGGTACAAGGCACGTGTTTCAAACGCGGTAATTCCCGAGGACAACCGGTCGTTGAGGCTCTGCAGGCTTTCCCGTCCGGCGTCGCTTTTGAGCTGAACCACCTGTGACAGCAGTTCCCAGGCGGCGGCCACCAGAGTGTTGGGCCCTATATTGAAGCTTTGTACCCCTTGCTGGCCGGCGGTATAGATCATCCGGTCTTCCAGGTGTTCGAAGCGCGGGGGCGTGGGGAAATCCGTCAACGCCACGTGCGCCGGGGCGCGGCCATCGCGGTCAAGCAGCACGGTTTTTTCGTCCTGCGGGTATTCACTGTCCATAGTCATGGCGTTCAGTTCCTGATGGCCCAGAAGTTGAGTTCAAGTTCGGCAAACTCGCCGCTGGCATGAAAGGCAAAACCACCGGATTGCTCCAACTGCGTGATGTCACGGGCGCCGAGTTCGAGCATGAAATAGGTCTTGCCGGCGTGAAATGGGATCTGTCGCGGCGCTACCGGCAATGGCTTGACCTTGATACCGGCCAAGTGCAGGTTGACCAGCTCGCGGATCCGCTCCACCGGTCCGATCTTGAGGTGCGCAGGCAGGCGGTGGCGCAATTCATCCGAATCACACTGAGCGGTCGCCGCCAGAATGAACGTGGCCGTGCCCAGCAACTTGAGGTCACTCACCGGGCACACCAGCACACCGTACTGACGGTGTTGCAACACCAGCTCAATGGCATGTTGCTCCAGCACCGACGACAGCACCCCGCGCACGCCCGCCATCAGGCCGCGAAAGCTCGCGGCCTGGTCACAATGCCGGTAATACCCTTCCAACTGCGCACGTTTGCTGTCGGTGGCAAACGTGGACAACTCGCCGAGAACCGACAGCAACTCTCGATACAAGGCTTCCGGACGCACCTGCGTCTGACCCAGGTAGTGCCGCAATACCAGCTCCGTGCGATTGATCAATTGCAGCATCAGAAAATCGCCGACTTGAGCGCCCGATGCTCCACCATTGCCCTGGATGCGTTCGGCAATCGCATCCCCTCGGGTCGCGAGCAGGCTGAGTACTTCCTTGATGCATGACGATACGTAACCTGAGCGCTGCAGATAGATGAATGTCGGTACAAAATCCGTGTCCAGCCGCACGCCGCCCTCAGGGGTCGAGTCCAGCACCTGGGCAACCTGAAGCTTCACATGGAGCGGGTCACTGGATTGCTCTCCCAGGAGCAATCGCAGGTCCGGCCGTGCGCAGTTGATCCGACAACGGGACTCGACTCCGGCGTTGGAGTCACCGATCTCCGACTCACAACTGACGTAACGTGCCAGCACTTCGCTTTGCTCTTGCCTGCGCACTTCTATCTGATTACCGATGACCAACGGCAACGCCAGGAACACCGGTTGCCCGCCTGTGTTGGCGGGCACCTGCAATACCAGCGGCGCCATCGCTGCGTTCAGCTCGAACAGGCTGCCATCAGGGAAGACACCACTGGCTTGATTCACGACCACTTTGCCCATGTTGAGGTACTGCACGTCGACCTCCAGACTCAGGAATCCCCAGCCATCACTGCCGAGCAAGCGGGTACGGTTGAGCTGCTGATGGTAATAGCGGTCGTTGTGCTGCAAATGCTGGGGACGCAGCAGCATGCCTTCCTGCCAGATGACTTTATGAATTTCCATTTCAATCTTCCCTCCTGCTGGTTCGGATACCCGACTCGTCAAGAATCAGGTCCGCCCGTGTCAGCCGTTGCCGGGTCACGGGAAGCACAAACCGCCACTGCACGTGGGGCAGATTTCGATAGGCAGCCAAAACGCCGATATAACGACTGTGTGGTTCGACACTGAGCTTGAGCGCCAGCTGTTCACCAGGGCGCAGCTCTAGCTCTTCGCCATTGACCCAGTCCTTGGGTAATGACTGCTCAGCGCGACTATAGAGACTGAAAAAATCAGCATTTTCGAACGCCACCGGATGCCGTAGCTCAATCAGGTGCACAACCACTGGCGACGGACGACCGTGCAGGTCCGGGTTGACGGATTCGCTGGCTGCCAACGTCAGATCCAGCTTGGTCAAGGTGGAAATGGGTGAGACGCCGGCGCAACCGGCCAACAGCCCCAGAACGACAAGCATTGATACAAAAGGGATTCGATACATGACCATCATCCTGAGCAAGTCGTAAGCAACGTGGAGACAAGGCGCACCTGTTCTTTGTAGGCGTTGGAAAAATCGTTGCGCAACAGATGTTCGCCCGAGGCGGCCTCATCGTTCAGCCGCCGATGATGAAGTTGGTAAGCCCGCCAATGGGCACCGTCGGTAGAGAACCTGCGCGGCTTACCTTGGCGTTCGAAGCACAGCAGCAGATGGTCGGGTGCAAACGCTGCCAGCGCGCCCCGCATGGCGGCGCGGCAGGCCACAACCAAGGCGAGTTGATGGATTTGGATCTCCCGGCATACCTCGGCAACCGCCAATTCGGCCGAACGCTGGCCTACCTCGGCGCTGCTCAAAAGCGACGCCAAGGTGGCCTGTATATCGGGGCAATCCTTCAGGGGATTGGGGCCTTTGAGCGGCGACGTGGCCCAGTCCAGATTCAATTCACTGTTGAGTTCATCGCGGGTTCGCAGGCTCTGCTGCAACCCTTCGATAGATTGCCTGCACAGCCCCGCCACCTTGATGGCCATGGCCTCGCGACCCGCCGTGTCGAGCGCATCCATATCCATGCCCAGCGCTTCACCGAATTGCGCCCAGAAGATTTCCGTTGCTGGCGCAGCCACCGCAGCGGGTTGAGTACAGGCCTCGCGTGTGCCGGGCTCGGCCCATCTCGGCACGATCATATGATCGCGCTCTACCGCGCCGTGAGAAAACGTGCCGCCCGGCGCCTGCGCCGCAGATCGCCAGGTGTCTGGTTCTTCGGACGACGTGCTGTCCGAGGGTTCGTGCTCCAACACCTGCAACGGGTCCAGCCCGAGGAAGGCATCGTCAGGAATCGGGTCAGTGCTGGCAAACGCTCGCCGGTCCCGCTTCGAGCCCTGCCCCGTCAAGCGTGCGCGAATATCCATCGAGCCGACTTGATAGACATCACCTTCGCTGATCAGGCGAGCCTGGCCCTTCAGCAAACGCTCGGTACTTCCCGACACACCAATCCCGTTGCTACTGATATCGGTGAGAAAGTACTGGCCGCCTCGGTAACTGACCAAACCATGTTGACTGGAGAGCAAACGGCTGGGGTCGGGGATGACCCAGTCACAACCCGAGCCACGGCCGATCACGCCACCGACGCCGTCAAAAACCTTGCCGGCAGGCGGTTCACCGTCCGTGGTATTGCACACCTCTAACACTAACTGCATGGCAGGGTTCCCCAGTTCAATGGCCGCGACGGAGCGCATGGGGATCACCCAGCGGACGATAGTCGGCATCATCAAAAACGTAATTGGCGTTACAGCCGCCCAATAAACACAGTGCAAGCGCCAGGGCTTGCCATGGACGAACAGGCATCAGGTATCTCCACGAAAAGTAAGGCCGGCGACGGCGCAAAAAACCCACATATTCTGCATTCAGCACTCTCCTTGGGCGGCGCCACAGGGGATGTTCAGGCGTGCAAGGCGATAGAGCAGCGTGCGACGTGCAACCCCCAGTTCGTGGGCGGTACGGGTTCGATTGCCACGGTTTTTGCGCAGGCAATCGATCAGGAACACCCGTTCAACTCGCTCCAGCCGCTGGCGCAACGTTGCATCCGCCGCCGTAGCCTCAGGCACTGGCGCGAGAGATAGATGTACCGGCAAGATCACGCTGTCGTCACAGAGCAATACCGCGCGCTCCACCAGGCATTTAAGTTCGCGGACATTGCCTGGGAAGGCGTGACTCGACAGTTGGTCCAGGGCTGCGCTGGACCACTCCACCGCAGTACGGCCCAGCGCGGTACAGGCGATTTGCGCGAAATGTCGCGCCAACAGCAACACGTCGCCCTCCCGTTCACGCAAGGCCGGAAGCTCGATAGGGAATTGCGCCAACCGGTAATACAGGTCCTGGCGAAAACTGCCTTCGGCCACCATCGCCGCAAGGTCACGGTGGGTCGCCGCGATAATGCGCACATCGACCTTATGCGCAGCGCTGGCGCCCAACGGACGGATTTCTCCTTCCTGCAAAACCCGCAGCAGCTTGGCCTGCAGCGACAGCGGCATGTCGCCGATTTCATCAAGGAGCAACGTGCCTCCGTCCGCCGTATCGAATAGCCCGGCGTGGTTGCGCTCAGCGCCAGTGAAGGCGCCTTTGCGGTAGCCGAACAACTCACTTTCCAGCAGGCCTTCGGGAAAGGCGGCACAGTTCTGCACCACAAAGGCTTTGTTTTTGCGCGGTCCGGCCCCATGGATGGCCCGCGCCACCACCTCCTTGCCGGTGCCCGTCTCGCCGCGCAGAAGCACGGTATAGGGTGTGTTCAGTACCTTGCCGATCAAGCGGCAGGTTTCATCCATGGCCGCGCTCTTGCCGATCAGCCCATACACCGTACGCGGTATCGGCATGCAAACCTGGGCGCCGCCGGGCGCGGGGCGCATACGCCGCAACAAGGCAAGCTGGCTCAAGGCGAAGCTGCCCAACTGGCCCAACGAAGAGGCATATTCCTGCAAGGACACCGGGTGCTGGCTGGCGCACAGCAACACGCCGGCAACGGTTTTGCGCCGACCGAACAACGGTACGCAGCACAACGACCGCCAGGCCATTGCCACTGCCGGCAAAAACCCGCTTTGGTACACGCTACCAGGCAGATCTTCCAGGCTCAGTGGACGGCACTGGCTGAGGACATAGTCCAACAACTGCTCTTGCTGGAAGTCAGGTCCGCAAGCCTGATTACACGGGGATAGTGCTCCAGGCAAATGCTGGGCAATCAGGTCGAGTCGACCCGTCGCCTCATCGCGCCAATACAACTGGCTGAGTTCACATTGACTCAGTTGCGCAGCCGCCGCGACGCACAGGTCCGGCAACGTATTCTCATCACTGTCGACCCCCATCCGGGTGATCCAGGCCAGCAACGCATCGGCATAGGCCAGTGGCTGGGGTAATTGGGCGAATGCACTGTTCATCATCGGCTGAACTCGCATATCGGCTGCCCGTCACCATCCAGACGTGCATGAACCCTCGACAGAGACTCACCGATGGTCATCGCCTCCAGCAGCCGATCGACCATCTGTGGCAACAGGTGGAGCTCGATCCATTGGTCGATATACCGTGCCCCGCTGTCGCTATGGGAGCAACGCTCGGCCATATGAGCAAGCAGTTCAGTTGCGTAGCTGAATACCAGCTTGCGCGACTGCAATCTTCGCCCCAACTGGTCGAGCTTGAGCCTTGCAAGGTCATGCAATACATCACCCGCGACCGGGTAATAAGGCACGACACGCATCCGGGCGAGCAGTGCTGGCTTGAAATAGTCGCGCAGCACGGGGCGGATTGCGTCTTGCAGCACTTGAGCGTCAGGCCGTTGGCCGCCTGCGCATAAGTCGACGATGCACTCGCTGGCCAGGTTGGAGGTCATCAGGATCAGCGTGTTGCGAAAATCGATTTCCCGTCCTTCACCATCATTGGCCAGCCCCTTGTCGAAGATCTGATAGAACAGATTCAACACCTCCGGGTCGGCCTTTTCGACTTCGTCGAGGAGCACCACCGAATAAGGTCGCTGGCGCACAGCCTCGGTCAACACCCCGCCCTCGCCGTACCCGATATAACCGGGTGGTGCGCCAATCAGCCGTGACAAGGCGTGCTTTTCCTGAAACTCCGACATATTTAGCGTGGTAACAAAACGCTCGCCGCCATACAGCAAATCCCCCAGAGCCAAGGCGGTTTCGGTCTTGCCCACACCACTCGGGCCCACCAGCAGAAACACGCCGACCGGCGCATCGGCCTTGTTCAGCCCTGCCGCCACCGCGCGCAGGTTGCGATCCAGCGCCTGTACAGCAGGTTCCTGGCCGAGAATGCGTGAACGCAGCGCATCGGCAAAACCGAGGACCGCTGCACTGTGTTCAAGGGACAGCTGTTCAAGCGGAATACCCGTCCAGGCGCTGACGACCTGCGCCACCATCCGCGGGCACACACGCACCGGTTCCGCCTGAGTTCGCTGTTCATGCCAGCGCTGTTCCAACGGCTGACGCTCGCTCTCGATAGCCGCCAGTCGAAGGCTCAATGCGTGCATGGCCTGCTCATCCACGGGGAGCCCGGCGTCCCTGTCTCGACTCAGCGCCTCGCGCTGGCGCGAGCCTTCAGCCTGTTGGGTACTCAGGCGCTCCAATGCCTCGGGCGCTGTTACCTGGCTGATTCGCGCACGTGCGCAGGCGGTATCCAGCACATCCACGGCCTTGTCGGGCAGTTGCCGACCGGCGAGGTAGCGGGCGCTCATCTGCGCGGCTGCGACGACAGCATCGTCACGGATGTAAACGCCGTGACTGGTCTCATACGCCGGAACCAGCCCGCGCAGGATCGAGATCGCCTGCTCAACACTGGGCTCGCCAACCAGCACTGGTTGGAAACGTCGGGCCAACGCCGGGTCCTTCTCGAAATACTTCTTGTATTCCGACCACGTGGTGGCCGCGATAGTCCGCAACTCGCCCCGCGCCAGCGCCGGTTTGAGCAGATTGGCCGCATCGCCGGCACCCGCCTGCGCACCGGCACCCACCAGGGTATGTGCCTCGTCGATAAACAGAATCACCGGCTTCGCAGAGGCGTTGACCTCATCGATCACGCCCTTGAGGCGCCGTTCGAATTCACCTTTGATACTGGCACCTGCTTGCAACAGGCCCATGTCCAGGGTCAGCACCCGCACATCCTTGAGCGGGTCAGGCACCTGTGAGTTGGCAATGCGCAAGGCGAGGCCTTCGACCACGGCGGTCTTGCCCACCCCCGCCTCACCGACAAGGATCGGATTGTTCTTGCGCCGGCGCATAAGGATGTCGATCAACTGGCGAATCTCAGCATCGCGACACAGCACCGGATCGATACGCCCTTCACCTGCCTGGCGCGTCAGGTCATGGGTAAAACGTTCCAGCAATGACTCGCCGCTTGTCACTGGCCTGATCTCGGGTAACTGGCTCAACGCAAAATCGCGGACGCGCTGTGCGTCCAAACGGCTCAACAACGCCTGATAGCCACTGCCCGCATGCTGCAGAGGGTGGCGCAACAGCGCCAGTAACAGGGCGCCATGGTCCACTTCGGTCTGACGCAGTTCCAAATGCGCAACCAGCAACGCCTGTTGCAGCCATTGCACAAGCGCCAGGGCAAACACCGGATTACGCGACGCGCTCGTCTCGCATTTGGGTTGCAGGGCGGCTTCCAGCTCGCCGACTTCAACCCCGGCATCGGCCAATGCCCGTTCCAGAAGCCCACCGCTATGCTCCAGCAGTGCCAGCAGCAAGTCTTCTACCAGTACCTCCCGTCCGCCCCGGGTAACGCAACGCTCGGCCGAGCGTTCCAGGTCTCGACGAACCCCGGGGCTCAGCGTCCGGATAAGTTGTTGCAGGTCTACATTCATCATAATCATCAGTCCCTATTGAGCATTGCTGGCCACAATGACCACACCGTCAGCGCACTCATGTGCCAGCCAACTGGTCCAACCCAGCCGACAGACGTTGTGTTCGCCGAGGTGCAGTGGCCTGATCTCGTCCCTGGCCAACACCAGGCGCAGGTCATATTCCAGTGGGTCTCGTGCGGTCAATCGCACCAACGAGCACAGTTGGGGATACTCCGGACCATTGGGCAAAAACCCATGAAAACGCCGCCAGTCCAGGCCCTTTACATGCACCCTGAACTTGCTGCTGCGGTCGGCGACCCGGCACCCCAATACCTGGTCCAACCCCAGCAAACTGTTGGCACCACCCAGCCGGTTTTGCTGCTCTAGAGCAATGCCAACCGTGCGCTCAACCCACTGCTCGATGTACACGCTGCTGTGCTTGAAGTAGTAACGCAGGACTGTCTCGATCAGGGCCGCCGAATGAGCCCGCAGGCTCAGCAGCCCCAGGTAAGGCAGCAACCGTTTGCAGTCCAACTGCGTCGCATCACGGATGTGCCTGCTCCCCAACCCCACCAGGGCAAACATCTGCTCGGAAAAGGCGTCGCTGGCTCCCGTCTGAAACCGCGCTCGATAGCGGTATTTACGCCAGATCGGCAGCATCAGTCGTTGCAGGCGGTGATGAAAAAGGTCCAGGAAATCTCGCGTCGTCGTACCGCCCACCCCTTCGGCAAATGCCTGCTCGCCATAAAACGCGGGCAATGGAGAGCCCGCACCGCATAACCCCAGCACGTTCAGGCGAAGACGCGCGTGCAACTGATCGCGCTCGACAAAAAACTCCAGCCGATCAATATCGTGACCGGGGAAACCAAGACCTGGGTTGGCCTGAAACTCCAACCGGTCATACAGCGCGTTGTCATCCAGCAACGGATGGGCATCACGCAGACGTTTGATCACCTGCAAAATCGCCTGATACAGCGAATACTCGCGAATGACACGAGACAGTTCGGTCAAAGCAGGGGCTGCTGGCCCATCCTGGGTGGCCATAGGTACACATCTCCTTGTGTGCTGATGACGCGTAGTTCATGGAAGGCATTGAGGCTGGCGTAAAGCGCGAAGAACTCGTTGAGCACCGACGCGAACACAAACACTTCGCCCGGCCCCAGGAAACCGTGTGGATCAACGGTCAGGTCGATCCGCAATCCCCGATAGGGCATCCCACGGTGCAAGCGGTCGACGGCGGTATGGCTGATGGACTGCAACGCACCTAACCTGATCTGGCTGACCTTGCGTGCCTGTCGATCGTGATAACGCGGCAGGTCATAGGTTTCGAGGATCACCTTCAGCGCCTTGATATCGCTCAGTGACAGATAGTTGAGTGACATGTTGCTGATAAGGCGCCAGAGAAAGTCCTGGTCCAGGGGTGGCGCATAACTCGCGGTCGGCACGCTGATATTGCGAAATGACAACCCCTCCGGTGTCTGCTCACAGGGTTGGTTGATCTCACCGGCCAGCAGTTGCCGAGGCAGGTTGTGATTGGTACAGGTCAGCTCGATCGACAGTGTTTCCTGTGCATGCCCATGGCCGTTGCCCAGGCCCAGCCAGGTATCGAGTCCCGCGTGCTGTGTCGACTCGCGTTGGCGAATGCTGTAGCTGTTGGGCGCTGCCGATGCATCCGTATCGCCGTCATGCTCGAAGGATTCAAACGGTACGTAAGCCGCATACCCCAAGCCGCCAGGGCGCCAGCCCGTCACCTTGTCTACGGAAAACACGCTGGCGTTAGCGCGCGCATACTCGCCGGGAATCAGCAGGTATTCGTCCTGCTTGCCCTCAAGGCGAATCGGCACCGCATCATGCTGGAACAGGTTGACGATGGGCGTGCAGTACAGCTTCACGTTGTCCAGCGTAGGGCACTGCGTAGCCTGGCTCTGGGTATGTAACCCGAAGCACAGCTTCACTCCGCGGATTTGCTTGAGTACGTCCTGGGGCAACTGCTGCAGCGCATCCAGCCCTTGCACATCGACGAACAGGTATTTTTCCGGGAAAGCGAAATATTCCTGCAGGTGACGGTATCCGCGAAAGGTGTTCTGCGGGTAGGGAATCAGCGCCTGCAGCTCGCAGAACCCCACCGGCTTCACCTGATCGGCGCCAACTCGCAGGCACACAGCCTGGCCATCCGCCCCCTTGATTGCCAGGCCATCGCAGCCGAATGGCTGCAACTCGATCCCGTCAACGTGGCGCAACAGACTCAGGTACAACCCCTGACTGACATAACGGTCTCCCGCCAGATGCAGGCGCACATGATCGAACGACCACTCACTGAAATTGCCCTCGGCACTCATCTCCAGACGCAGGCTCAACAGTGCCCGCTCGCCTTGGGGGCTGTAATCCAGTGCACTCAGTTGCAGTGGCAGGACCCGGGTGGCATAGCAGGTCCGAAAACGGCAGCGCTCGCCGTTGATCGCCGAGCTTTCCACGGGGGTGTCCCGTGGGACCATCACACCCGGCCCAACCTGCTTCAACGGATCAAACTGCAAGATGCTGAACGCCGGTGTCGGCCGCATGTAGTTGGGCCACAGCAGATGCATCAAAGAGTGCGTCAGTTCAGGTAACTCGTCATCCAGCTTCTGGCGCAGGCGACCCGTGAGAAAGGCAAAGCCTTCCAGCAGGCGCTCCACATCAGGATCCTGACCAGCCTCGCCAAGGAACGGGGCAAGCGCAGGATTACGTTCAGAGAAGCGCCGGCCCAGCTGACGCAACGCACTGAGTTCACTTTGGTAATACTGGTTAAAGGACATCAGGCAACACCTCTACCTGCCCGGCATCACGCAGGTGCGCGGTGAACGCCACAGGCTGCATCTCACCGGCTATGCATAACGTGGCGTCGATGGCGAATGCCAAGGCCAGAGGATCATGACCACGCGGCAGTGCCCTCACGCGTACCTGCTTCAAGCGTGGCTCGTAGGCCCGGATAAATCGCTCGATCAACACGCGCGACTGGCTCAACGACTCATGCAGGCTGCGGTGCATATCATTGAGGTCCGGCATGCCGTAATCCGGCAGTGTCTGTACGCTGCCGGCACGGATGCTGAGCATTTTCCCCAAGTGAGCCGCAACGGATGTCACACCGTTTGCCGGGTCAGCCGCAGGCTGTTCAAGCCGCTCGAAAAGGCTTCTGTTGCGGGTCATCCCTTGGCCCCTGCTCATTCTTTATCGAGCTTGCCAACCAGGGACAGCGTGAAGTCAGCCCCCATGTATTTGAAATGCGGTCGCACACTCAGGTTGACGCGATACCAACCCGGCTCGCCCTCGACGTCACTGACAACGATGCGCGCGGCGCGTAATGGCCGTCGCCCACGCACTTCTGCGCTGGGGTTTTCCTGGTCGGCAACGTATTGGCGAATCCACTTGTTGAGCTCCAGCTCCAGATCGGTACGCTCCTTCCACGAACCCAACTGCTCCCGTTGCAGGACCTTGAGGTAATGGGCCAGACGGTTGACCACCATCATGTAGGGCAGCTGCGTGCCCAGGCGGTAATTCAGCTCGGCTTCCTTGCCCTCGGCACTGATGCCGAAACTCTTGGGCATCTGCACGGAGCTGGCGGAGAAGAACGCGGCATTGTCGCTGCCCTTGCGCATCGTCAGGGCAATGAAGCCTTCCTGCGCCAGTTCGTATTCACGACGGTCGGACACCAGTACTTCGGTGGGGATCTTGGTTTCGATCTCGCCCATGCTGTGAAAGTGATGCAAGGGCAAGTCTTCCACTGCACCACCGCTTTGCGGGCCGATGATGTTCGGGCACCAGCGGAACCGCGCGAAGCTGTCGGTCAGGCGCGTGGCAAAGGCGTAGGCGGTATTGCCCCATAGGTAGTGCTCGTGACTGTTCACCACGTTTTCCCGATACGCAAACGTCTTGACCGGGCACTCCAGGGGATCGTACGGCGTGCGCAGCAGGAAACGCGGCACGGTCAGCCCGAGATAGCGCGCATCTTCGCTCTGGCGCAAGCTCTGCCATTTGGCAAACTGCGGGCCTTCGAAGTGGTCCTTGAGATCCTTCAGGTCAGGCAGGCCGGTGAAGCTTTCCAAGCCGAAGAAGCCTGGCCCGGCGGACGCGATAAAAGGCGCATGGGCCATGCATGCCACGCTGGAGGCGTATTGCATCAGCTTCACATCGGGGGCGCTGGGAGACAGAAAATAGTTGGCAATGATTGCGCCCACAGGCTGGCCGCCGAACTGACCGTACTCAGCGCTGTAGATATGTTTGTAGAGCCCGGACTGGGTCACCTCAGGCGAGTCTTCGAAGTCATCCAGCAGGTCCTGGCGCGAAACGTTGAGCAGTTCGATCTTGATGTTTTCCCGGAAGTTGGTGCGGTCGACCAACAACTGAAGGCCCTTCCAGGATGACTCCAGGGCCTGGAACTGCGGATGGTGAAGAATTTCATCCATTTGCTGGCTGAGTTTCTCGTCAATTTCAGCAATCATCCGGTCGACCAGGCGCTTCTTGACCGGTTCTGCGCTGTTGTGCGGCTTGATCAGCTCTTCGATAAATGCCGAGACGCCACGTTTGGCAATGGCGTAAGCCTCGTCGTCAGCACTCAGCAACGTTTGAGCAATGATGTGATCGAGAATGCTGGACTCGTCAGCGGTGTGTACAGGCAACGTTTTTTGCTGTGTGGTCATGGTGTCAGTGTCCTTTTACTGAAAATGCTCAGACGGTGTGGTCGCTCAACCCCAGCTCAGCCAGTACCCGCGCGCGGGCCCCGTCATCGGCCAGCGCCTGCTCGATGGCCTTGCGAAAGCTCGGTGTGTTGCCCAGCGGCCCTTTGAGTGCCATCAACGCCTCACGCAGCGCCATGAGCTTGTGCAGCTCGGGGATCTGTTCCACCAGGCTCGCGGGGTTGAAATCCTTCATCGAATTGATGCGTACCTGAATCGCCAACTCTTCGACGTCGGGGTCGGCCTGGAGGCGATTGGGCACATTCAGGGTCAGGCTCAGCGCCTGCTTGGCCAGCACCTCGTCAAGGGTGTTCTTGTCGATGGCGATGGGCTTGCGATCTTCAAGCTTTCGCACGTCCTCACGCTGGGTGAAGTCCCCCAGCACCAACAGTTTCAATGGAAGTTCGACCTCTTCCTGCGCACCACCGATAGCGGGTTTGAAGGTGATATTGATGCGTTCCTTGGGTGCTACCGAACCTTCTTTGGCCACGGTATTTCTCCTTTTATGGATGGCTCGAAAGCCTATTCAAGTACCGCTTCGAGATCGAAGAGGCACAGCCTGCGATGGGTGTCTTCCTTGCGCTCGCGCACGGCGTGGTCTTGGGGCATCAGGTCGCAACAGCGGTACAAAAGTTGGGTCACCTGAAGGGCCAGCTCCGGCTCCCAGCGCTCCAGGCCCGTGCGCTGGAGTTCGAGATCCAGGTGTTCCAGCTGAATCTTCGCCAGCTCATGTTTGCCCGCCTGTACGCACACCCGGGCCTGAGCCAGACGCCAATGAAATCGGGCGCGGTCTCCGCGGGCGGCATGCAAGCCCTGCTTGAGTTCCTGTACCGCAGCCTTGAGCCCATCTTTGCGCAACCGGGGCGCCACGTTCTGCAAGGCGAGCTCCCATGGCTCACCGTCAACCACCACGCCGGGGGCCTCCGGGGATTGCAGGTGAGGAGAAACGTGCAGGGCGATCCAGTCGCGGGTCATGGCGTCGGCAAAGGGCGCGCCATCGAAAAAGCGAAACTCCGGCAGATCGGGCAAGCGTTGCAGCAACAGGGCGAAGCTCACTTCCAGCTCGGTCATGGCCAGGCCAGCCTGCTGGGCTTCAAGGCATTGCCAGAGCATGCGCACGCCGTCGAACCAGAACATCGCGCTTGAGAAACTGGCCTCAAGTTCAAGGATCAAGTCGGCATGATGGCCTTGGGCAAAGCGCTCGTGATAACGCTTGAGTTTGTCGGGCGCAGGACCACGCAGCGCAGTGAGCCGCTCACTGTCGGCGTCCGGATAGCTGACGAGAGCCAGCCATGCCAGTGTCCGGTTCAAGCGCAAGGCACGCAGGTCGGTGGCGCTCTGGCGTAACCACCAGGTACACAATGGACGGGCCTGTTCCTGTAACGCGCGCAGACATTTATGCGCGTCTTTTTCGTTGTTTACCGTCGGTTCAGCTTTAAGCCGTTCAGTCGCAGCCTGTTTGACTTGGGCAATCACACTGCCCAACCCTACGGCAGGCGTTTGGCCTTGCGCGGCGCGAGCCAACAGCTGGTCCCATTGCCGGCGAATCGGCAGCAGCAACGGCGCGTCATCCGTCAGATGCTCAGCCCACAGCTCATCAAGGCGCGCCAACTGCTCAAGTAAAGCTCGGAATACAGGTTGCTGGCCCTGAAGAGATAGGTTTTGCGCCGCCAGTGTTTCTAGGCGCAAAACCAACCAGCCGAACGCAGCGCCACGGGTACGCAGTTTTTTCGGATACACCGCCGACCAGTGATGCTCACACAGCTGGCGCAGCAAACCGAGGCCTGCCAGGAGCCCGGTAAAGGATTCGCGCTGGTGCAACGCCCAGGTCAGCCAGACGGCCACCCGCAGATCCTTGGAGTGCTCGCGCAACAGGTACTCGCTGGTCTCCTGGATCTTCTGCCAATCCGGTTGGCCGGCGCCATGTAAGGACTGCCCCTTTCCCAGTTCGGCTTCCAGCGCTTCGTATTCAGCCGAAAAGCGCATATCGCTGCCCGCAAAACTTTTTGGAGAACAGGGTAAGTGGGCAAGTTCACGGTAATAAGCGCAACGCTTTTCTGAATAGTCCATTTGAAACCGTATGCGACTGATCGATACATTATCGACAGACCAAGCGAACTAAGCAGTCGCATCAGAATGCCATCCAAACTTTGTAAACCTGCTACAAAGTTCAAAAACATTAGCCATGCCAAGCCCAATCATCAAGCATCGGAACCAAACTTAAGAAACATCCTACAACCCAATTAAAACAGGTAATGCGCAGGTTTTTGCGCAGTAAAAACAGGATAAACCGCCCAACCCACTCAATATCCAGCGCATTGAGACATGAGCAAACAAATGCGCACTTATGCGCAACTAAATTCTTATAAAACCACTAAAATCTGCCCACAACTCCCAACATCCAGCAAACTGCGATCACAGCCCTTTGTTTTTATTAGCTTGCGCATTTTCCGGCACAGTTCTTGTTATAGGCATTTGACCAGTCGGCGCAGTTGCCGATTGGAATTACTTTTTAATCAGGCAAGGAAACCAGTCATGCCAACACCCGCGTATCTCTCTATCACCGGTGTAAAACAAGGTTTGATCACGGCAGGCACATTTACCCAGGACTCGGTAGGGAATATTTTTCAGGAAGGCCATGAGGACCAGATTCTGGTGCAGGCGTTTTCCCATCAGGTAATCATTCCCCGCGACCCACAGTCGGGTCAGCCAACGGGCCAGCGGGTACACAAGCCGCTGATGGTCAGCAAGGTGTTCGATAAGTCCTCACCACTGCTGTTCAGCGCATTGACCAGCGGTGAAGAGGTCAAGTGCCGGCTGGAATGGTTTCGCACGTCCTCGGCCGGCACCCAGGAACACTACTTCACCATTGAGCTGGAGGGCGCCACCCTTGTAGACATCCAGTCGCGCATGCCCAACTGCCAAGACCCCGACAATGCCCACTTCACACATCTGGAGGACGTGTACTTCACCTATCGCAAGATCGTGTGGACACACGAAGTGTCCGGCACGTCTGGGTCGGATGACTGGCGCAGCCCGGTAGCCGGTTAACTCGGGCTCGCGCAGAAACGGCCGCCACGGACGGCGCCGTTTCTGCGCGTGGGCTAAACCATCGCCAACGAGTGCTTGCGCTTGGGCGCGCCGAACACACGGTCGATGGCGTCGAGGTCATGCTCGTCGAGCAGCAGGTTGGCGGCGGCTGCGTTCAGTCGCACGTGCTCCGGCGAAACAGCCTTGGGAATAGCGATCACACCCTCTTGGCGCAACACCCAGGCCAGGGCGACCTGGGCCGGTGTGACCTCATGGCGATGGGCGATCTGCTTGAGGGTCGCACTGGACAACAACTCACCGCCCTGCGCTATTGGGCAGTACGCCATCAACGGCAGGTGATGTTGCTGCCACCAGGGTAGGAGATCGAATTCGATGCCGCGCTCTTCGATGTTGTAGAGCACCTGGTTGGTTGCGCAGGCAGGGGACGCAAGCTCCTGCAGGTCTGCCACGTCGAAATTGGAGACGCCCCAACGACCGATCTTGCCGGCTTCGCGCAGACGCTCAAACGCTTCAACGGTTTCTTCAAGCGGGTATTGGCCACGCCAGTGCAGCAGGTAAAGATCGATGTAGTCAGTACCCAGCCGCTGGAGGCTGGCTTCGCAGGCACGCGGGACGCCCTTGTGGCTGGCATTGTGCGGGTACACCTTGCTCACGATGAACACCTGGTCACGTTTGCCGCGAATGGCTTCGCCGACCACCGTCTCGGCGCGGCCATCGCCATACATTTCAGCGGTGTCGATCAGGGTCATGCCCTCGTCGATTCCCAGTTGCAACGCCGCGACTTCGGCGCGGTGCTGGTCCGGGTTTTCGCCCATGCGCCAGGTGCCCTGGCCGATGACAGGGACGGGAACACCCGCCAGATCAATGGTACGCATGACAACCTCCTGATGAGTTCGCGGATTAACAGTGTGGCATTGGTCGGACAAAAGCGTTCAATCGCAGTATGGTTGGCCTTTGCCAAGTCGCGAGGAAAGACCCGCAATGCTGTTTGTCGTGATGCTCGGGGGCAAGCACCCCAGGGCGAAAATTGAAGTGCACGATGTGGTGTTCGCCGCTGCGGATACGCTGGAGGCCACTTATCCGCAATTGCGCGACGGTTGGTTTGGCAGCCCCAAGGGCGTGCATATCGACTCGTGGATGGCCGTGGATGGCGTCGACGGCTGGAAGGTCGAACTCAGCCATCTGGCACCCCAGGCGGACGCGCATCACCTGTACTTCATCAACCTGGGCGGTTATGAAGCGAACACCTTTGGCGAGGCCCATCATTACCTGCTGGTGGTCGCGCGCAACAAACAGCAAGCCATGGGCATGGGCAAGCAGCAGATGCGCGGGCATTGGTCCCAGGCCCATACCGATGGTGTGCTGGATATCGACGACTGCCTGCCCATCGACCTGGTGGATGGGCGCTACCTGCACCTCGTCCAGGCGCCGCACCGGGCAATCCTGCAGCGCAACGACTATATCGTGCTGCCCTGAACCCAACCGATCAAATACCGGGAACTTTGCCAGGAAATAACCGCCTGAATCCGGTAGGCTCACCCTTTTTACTCAAGGAGTTACTCCCCATGGCCAAAGCCACCGCCCGTCACATCCTCGTTTCCACTGAAGACAAGTGCAACGAACTCAAGGCCCAAATTGAAGGCGGCGCCGATTTCGCAGAAATCGCCAAAGCCAACTCCAGCTGCCCATCCAGCCGTCAAGGCGGCGACCTGGGTTCGTTCGGTCCAGGCCAAATGGTTAAAGAATTCGACACCGTGGTATTCAGCGCCCCGGTCAACACCGTGCAAGGCCCGGTGAAAACCCAGTTCGGTTATCACCTGCTGGAAGTCACCAGCCGCCAGGACTGATCCAGTCCGCGCTGATGCGATAAACAACGGCCCGCCTCTTGGTGGGCCGTTGTGCATGTGATGACTGGCGACGCTGATGCCGTTAGCGTACAAATCCCTATTCCTGTTCTTCCGGCGCTCAAGACTGATAATGCGATTGGCCTTTTCGACTCTATTTCGCTCCACCCTCGCCCTGCTGCTGGCCAGCACCGCCGTGATCGCGGCGCCGCAACCGTCGCTGACGGTGTATGGCGAACCGGCCAAGTACCCTGCCGGCTTTACCCATTTCGACTACGCCAACCCCAACGCGCCCAAGGGTGGCAGCCTGCGGCGCTCGGCCATTGAAATCGGGCGCTTCGACCACGTGTTGCCGTATATCGACAAAGGCATCGGCGTGTCACAGGTTGACGGCTGGCTCTACGCGCCCCTCGCCCTGCGTTCCCTGGACGAGCCCTATACGGTCTACGGACTGGTCGCCGAAAAGATGGAGCGCGCCGAAGACGGCCTGTCCCTGCGCTTCTACCTCAATCCCAAGGCGCGCTTTGCCGATGGCAAACCCATCACCGCCGAAGACGTACGCTATAGCTTCGATTTATTGATGACCCAGGGCAGCCTGCGCTTTCGCACGCTGTTCGCCGACGTCAAGCACGTCGAAGTGGAAGGTGAGCGTCAGGTACGCTTCGACTTTTCCAGCAATGAAAACCGCACCTTGCCCCTGGATATCGCCACCCTGCCGGTGTTCCCCGAGCATTGGTGGAAGACTCGCGACTTCGCCAACGGCGGTGGCTACGAAGCCCCGCTGGGCAGCGGCCCGTACAAGGTCAGCAAAATCGACTCCGGCAATACCATCACCTTTACCCGCGACCCGAATTGGTGGGGCAAGGATTTGCCCGTCAGCCGTGGCCTGTACAACTTCGATCACTTGAGCCTGGAATACTTCGGCGACACCGAAGTGGCCCGCCAAGTGCTGCGTGGCGGCGCGTATGACTTCAATCGCGAATTTTCCGCGACCGGCTACTCCATCGGCTACAACGGTCCCGCGCTGGATGACGGCCGTCTGCAACGCGCCCACCTGGCCAAGGACATGCCGCAACCGGCCCAAGGCTATGTCTTCAACGTGCAGAAGCCGATCTTCAAGGACCGCCGTGTGCGCCAGGCCCTGGCAATGCTGTGGGATTTCGAATGGGCCAACCGGCAGATGATGCGCAACCTGTACATCCGTCAGCAGAGCTTCTTCTCCAACAGCCCGTTGGCGGCGACCCAACTGCCGACCCAGGAAGAACTGGCGATTCTCGAACCCCTGCGCGGGCAGATCCCTGATGAGGTGTTTACCCAGGTGTTCAAGGCTCCGGTCACCGATGGCAGCGGCATGATCCGCGACAAGCAGCTGCAAGCCCTGGCCCTGCTTGAGGAAGCCGGCTGGAAACCCGCCGGCGACAAGCTGGTAAACGCCGAAGGCGACCCGCTGGAGTTCACCTTCCTCAATGCCCAAGCCGGTCTGGAGCGTCTGTTGCTGCCGTATAAGCGCAACCTGGCGCAGATTGGTATTACCCTGAATATCCGTCGCATCGACTCATCGCAATACGTGAACCGGCTGATGTCGCGCGATTACGACATGATCGTCACCGGGTTCCCCGTCACGACCTCCCCGGGCATGGAGCTGTACAACTACTTTGGTTCCAGCGCCGCTTTCGATTCGGGCGCGAACAACTACATGGTGCTCAAGGACCCTGCAGTCGACGCCTTGATCAAGGGCCTGGTCAAGGCCGACACCCAGGCGCAGATGCTCACCTACGCCCATGCCCTGGACCGAGTGCTGCAATGGAATTACCTGTGGATTCCCAATTACTACCCGCCCGGCACGTCCGCGGCGTGGTGGAACCGTTTCGGTCGCCCGGCCATCGAGGCCAAGAACGACGAGGCCCTGGAAACCTGGTGGGAAATCAGCCCCACGCCACTGACCACTGAGCAGATGAACGCCGAACTGAAAAAACGCGGAGGAGCGCGCTGATGTTTGCCTATATCGTGCGGCGCCTGCTGCTGATTATCCCGACGCTGGTGATCATCCTGCTGGTGAATTTCGTGATTGTGCAGGCCGCGCCCGGCGGCCCGGTTGAGCAGGCCATCGCCCATTTGCAGGGGATTGGCGGCGGTGGCGTCGGCGGTTCATCCGGCGAAGGCATCAGCAGCGGCTCGCGGTCCAGCCGGGGTCTGGACCCGAAGCTGATCGAGGACATCAAAAAACAGTACGGCTTCGACAAGTCCGCACCGAAGCGTCTGTGGCTGATGCTCAAGAGCTATGCCCAGCTGGACTTCGGCAATAGCTTCTTTCGCGGCTCGACGGTGATTGACCTGATTCTGGAAAAGATGCCGGTGACGATCTCGCTGGGTCTGTGGGCAACGCTGATCACCTACCTGGTGTCGATCCCCCTCGGGATTCGCAAGGCGGTGCGCCATGGCAGCAGCTTTGATGTGTGGAGCAGCACCGCCATCGTGATCGGCTATGCGATGCCGGCGTTTCTGTTTGCGATGTTCCTCATCGTGGTGTTCGCCGGCGGCACCTCACTGAACTGGTTCCCGGTGCGCGGACTGGTCTCGGAAAACTTCGAAGAACTGAGCACTGTGGGCAAGATTGCCGACTACTTCTGGCACCTGGTGTTGCCGGTGACGTCTTTGGTGATCGGCGGCTTTGCCACCCTGACCATTCTCACCAAAAATTCGTTCCTTAATGAAATCACTCGCCAATACGTGGTGACTGCACGGGCCAAAGGCTTGAGCGAACGACGTGTGCTGTACGGCCATGTGTTCCGCAATGCCATGTTGCTGGTGATTTCGGGGATTCCCCAGGCGTTTATCAGCGTGTTTTTCGCCGGCTCGTTGCTGATCGAGGTGATTTTCTCCCTGGATGGTCTCGGTCGCATGAGCTATGAAGCGGCCGTTTCACGGGATTACCCGGTGGTGTTCGGCTCGCTGTTTATCTTCACCCTGTTCGGCCTGCTGATAAAACTCATCGGTGACCTCTGCTACACCTTGGTGGACCCGCGTATCGACTTCGCCGCGAGGAACGCCTGATGCTTAATCTGTCCCCCGTGGCGCGCCGACGCTTCGAGCGTTTCAAGAAAAACCGCCGTGGCTGGTGGTCGCTGTGGCTGTTTATCGGCCTGTTTATCCTGACCCTCGGCGGTGAGCTGATCGCCAACGACAAACCCCTGGCGCTCAGCTACAAGAACGAGCTGTATTTCCCGGTGTTCAAGCGTTACACCGAACAGCAGTTCGGCGGCCAGTTGCCGTTCCAGGCCGACTACCGCAGTGACTACGTGCAAAAGCTGATCAAGCAGGACGGCGGCTGGATGCTGTTCCCGCCGATTCCGTTCAGCGATGACACGCCCAACTACGAATTGACCCGCCCTGCCCCCAGCCCGCCTTCGGCGGTGAACTGGCTGGGCACCGACGACCAGTCCCGCGATGTGCTGGCACGGGTGATCTTCGGTGCGCGGGTGTCGATCCTGTTTGCCTTGGCGCTCACGGCCATCAGCGCGGCCATCGGCATTGCCGCCGGGGCCTTGCAGGGTTACTACGGCGGCTGGGTGGATTTGATCGGCCAGCGCGTGCTTGAGGTGTGGTCCGGTTTGCCGGTGCTGTACCTGCTGATCATCCTGTCGGGTTTTGTCGAACCGAATTTCTGGTGGCTGCTGGGGATCATGGCGCTGTTTTCCTGGCTGGCCCTGGTGGATGTGGTGCGCGCCGAGTTCCTGCGCGGGCGCAACCTGGAGTACG
Organism: Pseudomonas sp. LG1E9; assembly: GCF_003290225.1. Classification (NCBI taxonomy): domain Bacteria; kingdom Pseudomonadati; phylum Pseudomonadota; class Gammaproteobacteria; order Pseudomonadales; family Pseudomonadaceae; genus Pseudomonas; species Pseudomonas sp. LG1E9. The sequence continues at coordinate 4,105,535 of NZ_CP029983.1, forward strand.
TCAAAGCCGCACGGGCGCTGGGCCTGGGCGATGGCAAGATCATCAGCCGGCATATCCTGCCCAATGCGATGACCGCCACTTTGAGCTACCTGCCGTTTATTTTGACCGGGGCGATTTCCACCTTGAGCGCCCTGGACTTCCTCGGCTTCGGCATGCCGGCGGGCAGCGCGTCGCTGGGCGAACTGATCGCCCAGGGCAAGCAGAACCTGCAAGCGCCGTGGCTGGGCCTGACGGCGTTTTTCACCTTGGCGCTGATCCTGTCACTGCTGGTCTTTATCGGCGAGGCGTTGCGTGACGCCTTCGACCCACGTTCATGAGTAAGTCCCTAATGAACCTGATCGAAATCCGCGACCTCAGCGTCGCCTTCAGCGGCCAGACGGTCGTCAGCAAGCTCTGCCTGGACGTGCGCCCCGGCGAATGCCTGGCGCTGGTGGGTGAGTCGGGCTCGGGCAAGTCGGTCACGGCCCATTCGATCCTGCAGCTGCTCCCCGAGGCCGGCACTGAGACCACAGGCTCCATTCAGTATCGCGGCCAGGAACTGATCGGCGCGTCGGCGGCAACCTTGCAGAAGCTGCGCGGCAACCGCATCGCGATGATCTTTCAGGAGCCGATGACCTCCCTCAACCCGCTGCACAGCATCGAAAAGCAGATCGGCGAAACCCTGCTGCTGCACAAGGGCCTGGGCGGCAAGGCGGCGCAGGCGCGCATCCTCGAACTGCTCGAACTGGTGGGCATCCAGAAACCCGAGGAGCGCCTCAAGGCGTATCCGCACCAACTGTCCGGCGGCCAGCGTCAACGGGTGATGATCGCCATGGCCCTGGCCTGCGAGCCGGAGCTGCTGATTGCCGACGAACCCACCACCGCCCTGGACGTGACCGTACAACGCAAGATCCTGCTGCTGCTCAAGTCCTTGCAACAGCGCCTGGGCATGTCGCTGCTGCTGATCAGCCACGACCTCAACCTGGTGCGCAGCATTGCCCAGCGGGTCTGTGTGATGCGCGCCGGGGAGATTGTCGAGCAGGCTGACTGCGAGACCTTGTTCACCGCGCCGCAACATCCTTACAGCCGCCTGCTGCTGGACGCCGAGCCGTCCGGCGATGTGCTGTGCAGCGATCCACGCGAGACGGTTCTGGAAGTCGACGACCTGAGCGTACAGTTCCCCCTGAGCGGTGGGCTGTTTCGGCGCAAAACCTACCTGCGCGCCGTGGACGGCATCAGCCTCAGCGTACAGCGCGGCAAGACCCTGGGGATCGTCGGCGAGTCCGGCTCGGGCAAATCCACCCTGGGCCAGGCGATCCTGCGCCTGCTGGATTCCAGCGGCAGCATCCGCTTCCAGGGTGAAGCCCTCGACCCGCTGAGCCACCAGCAAATGCGTCCATGGCGCAAACAGATGCAGGTGGTGTTCCAGGACCCTTACGGCAGCCTCAGCCCGCGCATGTCGGTGCAGCAGATCATCAGCGAGGGCCTGGAAGTCCATGCACCGTGCAGCCTCGCCGACCGCGACGCGCAGGTGATCCAGGTGCTCAAGGACGTGGGCCTCGACCCCGCCAGCCGCCATCGTTACCCCCATGAGTTTTCCGGTGGCCAGCGCCAACGCATCGCCATCGCCCGCGCCCTGGTGCTCAAGCCGGCCCTGATGCTGCTGGACGAACCCACCTCGGCGCTGGACCGCACGGTGCAGAAGCAAGTGGTGGCGCTGCTGCGCGAACTGCAGGACAAATACGGCCTGACCTACCTGTTTATCAGCCACGACCTGGCCGTGGTGCGCGCCATGGCCCACGACATGATCGTGATCAAGGACGGCAAGGTGGTGGAGCACGGCGCCAGCCATGATGTGTTCGAATCGCCGCAACATCCGTACACCAGGGAGTTGCTGGCGGCGGCGTGCGGACTGTCGACATGAGCACCAGCCTCAAGGACTACCAACAGGTTCGCGGCCTGGCGATCCAGTCGCTGTTCGAGATCATCGAGCAGTCCAGCGAAGGCACGGTGATTGTCGACCGCGACGCCAACATCGTGTGGATGAACGAGCGCTACGCCAAGCGCTTCGGCCTCAAAAGCGCTGACGAAGCCATCGGCCAGCCTTGCGAGCAGGTGATTTCCAACAGCCTGTTGCGTCAGGTGGTGCGCAACGACCAGCCGATCCTGCTGGACATCCAGGACACGCCCAAAGGCCCGCTGGTGGTGATGCGCCTGCCGATCCACAACGACGCCGGCGCGGTGATCGGCGCGATTGGCTTTGCGCTGTTTGATGAGCTGCGCAACCTCTCGCCGCTGATCGAACGCTACCTGAGCATGCAGCAGGAGTTGGCCTCCACCCGCTCGCTGCTGCGCTCACGCCAGAGCAAGTACAACTTCGCGCACTTTATCGGCACCAGTGCCGCCAGCCTTGAAGTCAAGCGGCGTGCCCGGCGCAGCGCGAGCGCCGAGTCGCCGGTGTTGCTGCTCGGCGAAACCGGCACCGGCAAGGAGTTGCTGGCCCAGGCCATCCACGGTGCCTCGCCACGGGCGCACAAGGCGTTTGTGAGCATCAACAGTGCGGCGATTCCCCATGACTTGCTGGAAGCCGAATTCTTCGGCACCGCGCCGGGTGCCTTTACCGGTGCCGATCGCAAGGGCCGTCCCGGCAAATTCCAGATTGCCCAGGGCGGCACGCTGTTCCTCGATGAAATCGGCGATATGCCGCTGCCGCTGCAAAGCAAATTGCTGAGGGTGTTGCAGGAAAAGGAATTCGAACCGGTCGGCTCCAATGAGATGCTGCACAGCGATGTGCGGGTGATTGCCGCCACGTCCATGGACCTGGAAGCGGCCATAAAGCGCGGCGAGTTTCGCGCCGATTTGTATTACCGGCTGAATGTGCTGCCGATCCAGGTACCGCCCCTGCGTGATCGGCTGGAGGATATTCCGGCGTTGAGCGAGGCGATCCTTGAAGAGCTGCGCAGCCAACATGAACTGGACCGCGACGCCTTGGCGCTGCTGGCACAGCACGCGTGGCCGGGGAATATCCGTGAGCTGCGCAATGTGCTGGAACGGGCGGCCTTGTTGAGTGATGACCTGGTGCTGAATGCCCAGGAGATTCGAGCAGCGATTGGCACGTTCAGCCCTGTGGAGCGCGGCGCTGTTGCGACGGTTGAGGGTGAGACGTTCGCGGCGGCGCGGGAGCGGTTCGATCGACAGGTAATAGGGGCGGCGCTCAAGGCCTGTGGCGGGAATGTGGTCGATGCAGCCCGGCGGTTGGGGCTGGGCAGGTCGACGCTGTACAAGAAAATGGTCGCCCTGGGCATCGCCTGATCTCAAAAAAGAGACAACATTCTCCCTATCAAGACACTCTCCTGTGGGAGGGGGCTTGCCCCCGATGGCATTGGATCAGTTGGCAGATGCAGTGGCTGACACACTGTCATCGGGGGCAAGCCCCCTCCCACATTTGATCTCTACAAGTCTCTATATTGAGAATTTATCCGCAAACCCTCATATAGAATCGAAAAATATCCTTAACATTCAATAGCTTGAATATTTGGCACGCATCTCGCTATAGCCCTTTCCAAAGCACCACCCCACAACAATAACAATCCGATGGAGACACACCATGAGTGTGATCATTGCCCTGGCAGCGCTCGCGTTGCTGATGCTGGCTGCCTACCGTGGCTATAGCGTTATCCTGTTTGCCCCCATAGCCGCCCTCGGCGCTGTCTTGCTCACCGACCCATCCGCCGTCGCCCCTGCGTTTACCGGGGTGTTCATGGAGAAAATGGTCGGCTTTATCAAACTGTATTTCCCGGTGTTCCTGTTGGGTGCAGTGTTCGGCAAGCTGATTGAGCTGTCGGGCTTCTCGCGCTCTATCGTGGCGGCTGCGATCCGTCTGCTCGGCACGCGCCAGGCGATGCTGGTGATCGTGCTGGTCTGCGCCCTGCTCACCTACGGCGGCGTGTCGCTGTTTGTGGTGGTATTTGCGGTGTACCCGTTCGCGGCGGAGATGTTCCGCCAGAGCAATATCCCCAAGCGCCTGATCCCGGCGACCATCGCCCTCGGCGCGTTTTCGTTCACCATGGACGCCCTGCCGGGCACGCCGCAGATCCAGAACATCATCCCCAGCACCTTCTTCAACACCACCGCCTGGGCCGCGCCGTGGCTGGGTTTGATTGGCACCATCTTCGTGTTCTGCGCCGGCATGCTGTACCTGGCGCGCCAACGCAACAAGGCCCAGCGCGCCGGTGAAGGCTACGGCACCGAGTTGCGCAACGAGCCGGAAACCGCCGAGAACCTGACCCTGCCCAACCCGTGGATCGCGCTGTCGCCGCTGATCCTGGTGGGCGTGATGAACCTGCTGTTCACCCACTGGATCCCGCAGTGGTACGGCAAGACCCACAGCCTCAGCCTGCCAGGGATGAGCGCACCGGTGACCACTGAAATCGCCAAGCTCACCGCGATCTGGGCGGTGCAGGCGGCGTTGCTGGTCGGGATCATCATGGTGCTGGTGTTTGGCTGGGCGGCAATCAAAAGCAAGCTGGCCGAGGGCAGTAAAAGTGCGGTCAGCGGCGCATTGCTGGCGGCGATGAACACCGCGTCGGAATATGGTTTTGGTGCGGTGATTGCCTCGCTGCCAGGCTTCCTGGTACTGGCGGACTGGCTCAAGGGCATCCCCAACCCGCTGGTCAACGAAGCGATTACCGTGACCCTGCTGGCCGGTATCACCGGTTCCGCGTCGGGCGGTATGAGCATCGCCCTGGCGGCCATGTCCGAAAGCTTCATTTCGGCGGCCCATGCGGCCAATATCCCCCTTGAAGTGCTGCACCGGGTCGCGGCCATGGCCAGCGGCGGGATGGACACCCTGCCCCACAACGGCGCGGTGATCACGCTGCTGGCGGTCACCGGGCTGACCCACCGCGAAGCCTACAAGGACATTTTCGGCATTACGATCATCAAGACCCTCGCGGTGTTCGTGGTGATCGGTACTTTCTACGCCACCGGCATTGTGTGAGGTTTTCATGACGACTTTGAATGGCAAGACCGCCCTGGTCACCGGCTCTACCAGCGGCATCGGCCTGGGGATCGCATTGAGCCTGGCCAAGGCGGGCGCCAACCTGATTCTCAACGGCTTCGGCGACGCCAGTGCGGTGGTCGCCCAGGTCCAGGCATTTGGCGGCAAGGTCGGCCATCACCCGGCGGACGTGAGCAACCCGGCGCAGATCGCCGACATGCTCGCCTACGCCGAACGTGAATTCGGCGGCGTGGACATCCTGGTCAACAACGCCGGCATCCAGCACGTGGCAGCCGTGGAAGACTTCCCGGCTGACCGCTGGGACTCGATCATTGCCATCAACCTGTCCTCGGTGTTCCACAGCACGCGCCTCAGCCTGCCGGGCATGAAGGCCAAGGGCTGGGGACGCATCGTCAATATCGCCTCGGTGCATGGCCAGGTCGGGTCGGTGGGCAAGGCGGCCTATGTGGCAGCCAAGCACGGCGTGATCGGTTTGACCAAAGTGGTGGGCCTGGAGACGGCCACCAGCAACGTGACCTGCAATGCGATTTGCCCAGGTTGGGTGCTGACGCCGTTGGTGCAAAAGCAGATTGATGATCGCGTGGCCAAAGGCGTGGACCCGCAACAGGCGCAGCATGATCTGCTCGCCGAGAAGCAACCCTCGCTGGAATTCGTGACGCCGCCGCAGTTGGGTGAGTTGGTATTGTTCCTGTGCAGCGAAGCGGGCGCGCAGGTGCGTGGTGCCGCCTGGAACATCGATGGCGGCTGGCTGGCCCAATAACCCCAGACACATTTATAAGAACAAGAGACCTTGCTGATGTCCGAGATCCTCTGGCAACCCTCCCCCGAACGCATCCGCCATACGCGGATGGACGGGTTCCGCCGTTTCATTAACGACCGCCACGCCTTGCAACTGGCCGACTACCCCGCGCTGCACCAATGGAGCATCGACCAGCGCCCGGACTTCTGGCAGGCCATCGTCGCCTTCTTCGACGTGCAGTTTCGCAGCCCGCCCAGCACCGCGCTGATCGAAAACACCGAGATGCCCAGCGCCCAGTGGTTCCCCGGCGCGACGCTGAACTTTGCCGAGCACTTGCTGCGCCGTCGCGACGCTCATCCAGCGGTCGTCGCCATCAGCGAAGACGGCCAGCGCGAACAACTCACCTATGCCGAACTGGCCACACACGTCGCCGGCCTGCAAAAAAGCCTGCACGCCGCCGGTATCCGCCAGGGTGACCGCGTTGCCGCGTGCATGCCCAACACCTGGCAAACCCTGGTGGGCATGCTCGCCACCACCAGCCTGGGCGCGATCTGGTCGTGCTCCTCACCGGACTTCGGCACCCAAGGCGTGATCGATCGCTTTGGGCAGATCGAGCCCAAGGTGCTGATCACCTGCGCCGGTTACCAGTACGCCGGCAAGACCATCGACCAGAGCGCCAAGCTCAATGAAATCCTCGAACGGCTGCCGTCCCTGGAGCAGTTGATTGTGGTGCCGTATGCGCGGCCCGAGGCGCAGGTCGAGGACTACCGTACCCCGGCAAACGTTGCGCTGTGGAATGACTTCTACCAACCCGGCGGCGAGCCCGAATTTGTCGCGGTGCCGTTCGACCATCCGCTGTACATCCTCTATTCCAGCGGCACCACCGGCGTGCCCAAATGCATCATCCACAGCACCGGCGGCGTGTTGCTCACGCACCTCAAGGAACACGGCCTGCATGCCGACCTGTGCCGCGAGGACTGCCTGTTCTACTACACCACCTGCGGCTGGATGATGTGGAACTGGCTGGTGTCAGTGCTGGCCATCGGCGCGACGGCGGTGCTGTACGACGGCTCGCCCTTTCATCCGGGGCCCGAGCGCTTGATCGACCTGATTGATGCCGAAAAAATCAGCGTATTCGGTACCAGCCCCAAGTTCCTCGCCACCCTCGAAAAGGCCGGCCTGCAACCGCGCCTGAGTCATGACCTGGGCAGCCTCAAGGGGTTGATCTCGACCGGTTCGCCGCTGTCGCCCCAGAGCTACGACTACGTTTACCGCGAGATCAAGGGCGAGTTGTGCCTGTCGTCGATGTCCGGCGGCACTGATATCGTGTCCTGCTTTGTGATCGGCAACCCGGTGCTGCCGGTGCGCCGTGGCGAAATGCAGTGCAAGAGCCTGGCGATGGCCATCGAGGTGTGGGACGACCAGGGCCAGCCGTTGATCGGCGAAAAAGGCGAGTTGGTGTGCACCCGGCACTTCCCGGCCATGCCCATCGGTTTGTGGAACGACCCGGACCAGAAGAAGCTGCGCGCGTCGTATTTCAGCCAGTTCCTCGGCGTGTGGGCCCAAGGCGACTACGCCGAGCAACACCCGAATGGCAGCCTGCTGATCCATGGCCGCTCCGACGCCGTGCTCAACCCCGGCGGCGTGCGCATCGGCACAGCGGAAATTTATCGCCAAGTGGAAAAAATCCCGCAGGTGCTGGAGAGCCTCGCCATCGGCCAACGCTGGCAGGACGACGTGCGCGTGGTGCTGTTTGTGCGCCTCGATGAGGGCGTCGAGTTGGATGAGGCCCTGCAGCAGCAGATCCGCCAGGTCATCCGCGCCAACACTACCCCGCGCCATGTGCCGGCCAAAATCCTGGCTGTTACCGATATCCCTCGCACCATCAGCGGCAAGATCGTTGAATTGGCGGTGCGCAACGTGGTGCATGGCGAGCCGGTAAAGAACACCGACGCCCTGGCCAACCCGCAGGCACTGGAGGAGTTTCGCGACCGCCCGGAACTGGCGTAAAGATGAAAGGTTTCAGCCCTGAGGCACTCATTTGAAGACAAACCCCGAATGCGTGCTATTTTTCGGGAGTAGTCACCCATTCCCGACTCACGGGATAATGGGTGTTGTCATTTTTCAAAGCGTTACGCTCAGGGCTTTATATGAAAGGAACATCCACCGGTAGCGAAGCCGCTGCATTGATTGCGCGGCTGGACTGGGCACGAAGCCCGCTCGGTGAGGCCAATGACTGGCCGCAAAGCCTGCGCACAGCGGTCGATATCGTCGTCCATTCGCCGATGCCGATGCTCCTGCTGTGGGGCAGCCAGCTCACCCAACTCTACAACGACGGCTTCGCGGCGCTGGCCGGCAATAAACACCCCGAGGCCATGGGCCAACCGGCGCACCAGACGTGGCCAGAGCTGGAAGGCTTTACCGGCCCGGTCTACGACGCCGTGCTCAGTGGCCAGGTGCGCACTTTCAGCGAGCAGCGCTTCGTCCTGCAACGCAACAATCGCGACACGGAAATCTGGCTGGACCTGACCTACAGCCCGATCCGCGATGAAAGCGCCAATGTGGCCGGTATCCTCGTCACTGCCATCGAAACCAATGAGCGCCGCAAAGCCCAGCACAACACCGAGCAACGCCTGCAGCTTGCACTGGCGGCGACCGACGCCGTAGGCACCTGGGATTGGGACATCGGCGAGGACCACTTTATCGCCGACGCCCACTTCGCCTACCTGCACGGTGTCGACCCCAGCGACGCTGGCCTGCTGCCCATCAGCGAATACCTGCATGGCGTGCATCCGGAAGACCGTGGCACCGTGGCGCGCAGCATCAAGCACTGCATCACCCACGGCACCGAATACGCCGAGGAATACCGCCTGCAACAAGCCGACGGCCAGGTGCGCTGGGTATTTGCCCGAGGCCGGTGTTACAAGGATCACAATGGCCGCCCGGCGCGTTTCCTCGGCGCCGCACTGGACCTGACCGAGCGCAAGCACACCGAGCAGGCCCTGCGCCAAAGCCAGACCGAGTTGCAGTTGATCATCAACGCGATGCCGGTGCTGATCGGCTACGTCGACCACGAGCAGCGCTTTCGCCTGAACAACAGCGCCTACCTTGAGTGGTACGGCATGACGCCCCAGGAGCTGTACGGCAAGACCATCCGCGAAGTGCTCGGCGACGAGGTGTACGCAGGACGCGAAGACAAGATCGCCGCCGCGCTCAAGGGCAAGGCCTGCAGCTTCATGACCATCACGCCCCACCGCGACGGGCGCCCGCGTCATGCACTGATGAAATACTTGCCGCGTTTCAGCAATGACGGCTCGGTGAACGGTTTCTACATCTTTGTGATCGACGAAACCGAACGCAAACTCACCGAAGAAGCCCTGCGCCACCTCAACGACAACCTCGAAGAGCGCGTGGCCCAGCGCACCCAGGCCCTGGCCGAGGCCAACCAGCGCCTGCAAAACGAGATGTTCGAACGTGAGCGCGCCGAAGATGCGCTGCGCCACGCGCAGAAAATGGAAGCGGTGGGCCAACTGACTGGCGGCATTGCCCACGACTTCAACAACATGCTCACCGGGATCATCGGCAGCCTGGACCTGATGCAGCGTTACATCGCCGCCGGGCGCAGCGAGGAGATCGGGCGCTTTACCGATGCCGCCGTGTCGTCGGCCCATCGCGCCGCCGCCCTCACCCACCGCTTGCTGGCGTTTTCGCGACGCCAGTCACTGGACCGCCGCCCCACCGACCCCAACCAATTGGTGGCGTCCCTGGAGGACTTGTTCCAGCGCACCAAGGGCGCGCATATCGCGCTCAAGGTGCAACTGGGCCACGACATCTGGCCGGTCAACACCGACGCCAGCCAGCTGGAAAACGCCCTGCTCAACCTGGTGATCAACGCCCGCGACGCCATGCCCGATGGCGGCGAATTGCTGATCGAAACCGCCAACAGCTACCTGGACGGCACCGACATCACCACCCTCGAACCGGTCAAGGCCGGCGACTACGTGATGCTCGGCGTGTGCGACAACGGCACCGGCATGGCGCCGAAAATCCTCGCCAAGGCGTTCGACCCGTTCTTCACCACCAAACCCATCGGCCAGGGCACCGGCCTGGGGTTGTCGATGATCTACGGGTTTGCCCAGCAGTCCGGCGGCCACGTCACGATCCAGAGCGAACCCGGCCAGGGCACCTGTGTGCGCCTGTACCTGCCGCGCCTGCACGGCACTGCGCTGGAAAGCAACCTGCCCGCCAGCCTCGGCGAAGCGCCGGTGGCCCTGGCCGGTGAAGCCGTGGTGGTGGTCGAGGACGACCCGGCGGTGCGCATGCTGGTGGTGAATGTGCTGGATGAATTGGGCTATACCGCGCATCAGGCGGCGGATTCACGCACCGCGTTGCCACTGCTGGAATCGGACCTGCGCGTGGACCTGCTGGTGACCGACGTCGGCCTGCCGGGCATGAATGGTCGGCAACTGGCGGAAATCGCGCGCCAGCACCGTCCAGGGTTGCGGGTGCTATTCATGACCGGTTACGCCGAAAAAGCCGCCGAGCGCCAGGGCTTCCTGGAGGACGGCATGGACATGGTGGCCAAACCGTTTTCCATCGACCTGCTGGCGACTAAAATCCGCAGCATGATCAGCGTGGTCGAATGAGTTCAGGCATAATCGCGCGCCGTCGCACACCTGGTAGAGATCAATGAAAGCCCAAGCCCGTCATATCCTGGTGAAAACCAGCGAAGAAGCCGAACAACTCAAGCAGCGCATCGCCAAGGGCGAAGCCTTTGATGTGCTGGCCAAAAAGTACTCCACTTGCCCATCGGGCAAGCGCGGCGGTGACCTGGGTGAAGTGCGGCCGGGGCAGATGGTCGGGGCGATCGATGCGGTGATTTTCAAGAAACCGGTGAAGGTGGTTCACGGGCCGATCAAGAGCAAGTTTGGGTATCACTTGGTGCAGGTGTTTTACCGGGATTGAGTGGTTGGCTTCAGATCGCTATCGGGGGCTCCTGTGGGAGGGGGGCTTGCCCCCGATCCGCCAAAGGCGGCCATCCACTCACTCTCTTGAAATCAGCGCCCCCGGCACCTGAATCACCCGGCTCGCCAACCGATGCCCAGCCAACGCAGCCTCTTCCGGCGCCCCACCCCTGAGCCGGCTGGCCAGGTACGCCGCACTGAACGAATCCCCCGCCGCCGTCGTATCCACCACTTTCTCGACTTTCAACGCCGGCACGACAAAGCGCTCGCCATAGCAGCGGATCAAACACGCATCCGCCCCTCGCTTGAGCACCACTTCCGCAATCGCCGGGTACGCCGCAAACACCTGCTCGCTGTCGGCATAACCAAATAACGCGCGCTCGTCATCTTCGGTGAGCAAGGCGATATCCACCTCAGCCAACACGTTGCGATACGCCGCGCGCGCCGCCTCGATACTGGCCCACAAACGCGGCCGGTAGTTGTTGTCGAACACCACCTTGGCGCCACGGCGGCGGGCTTCGACCAGCGCTTGCAGCAAACGCTCACGCCCGACCTCGCCCAGTACCGCCAGGGTAATGCCGCTGAAATACACCACGTCATAGCTGGGCAAAGCCGCCAGGACCGGCTCGGCTGCCGGCGTGGTGAAACAGTCGCGCACGGCGGCTTCGTTGCGCCAGTAGAGGAATTTACGCTCGCCGTGGGCGTCGGTCTGGATGCAATACAAGCCCGGCAATCGCCCCGGCAGACGCTGGACCAAGCCCAGCCCCAGGCCTTCGTCGGTCCATTGTTGGCACATGGCGTCGCTGAAGCTGTCGTCGCCCAAGGCAGTGACGTAGTCCACCGCGCCGATATCGCCCAGCTCGCGGCGCAGGTACACCGCCGTGTTCAGGGTGTCGCCGCCGAAGCTTTGTTGCAGGCTGCCGTCGGCGCGGTGTTGCAGTTCGATCATGCACTCGCCGATCAGGGCGATGCGGGGTTGGGTGGTCATGGCTGCTTTCTCGGTGGGGCTGAGGGCCCCGATAGGAACGACGCGGTCTAGAAGCAAGTGTGCAGGGACTCGACCACCTGCAGTTGCTCATCCACAAGGCAACCCACCTGCCATTTGTCGAAGGTCAGGCATGGGTGGGACGTACCAAAGGAAATGATGTCGCCAATGCGCAGTTCAACCCCGGGCGCCACGACCATGAAGGCATGCTGGTCCATCACTGCCGTAACCTTGCAGGAGCTCACATCATCGCCTTGCGCCGGTACGATGCCGGCCTTGTAGCGCTTGAGCGGTACCGGCAACCCGGCGTCGTAGGCCACGTCACGCTTACCCAGGGCAATGACTGCAAAACCCGGCTCAGGCAACGACTGCACATGGGCCCAGACTTCCAGCGCCGGACGCAGGCCTTCATTGAGGTCGCTACGACGGTCGAGCACGCAGCACTGCGCCTCTTTGTAGATGCCATGGTCGTGGGCTACATAGCTGCCAGGGCGCAGCACGCTGAGGAAGCGCCCGGCGGCGTTCTGTTGTTCAAAGGACTCGGCGATCAGGTCATACCAGGCTGAGCCCGAAGCGGTGACGATTGGCTTGGTCAAATCGAAAGCGCCGCTGTTTTGCAGGTCCACCGCCAGACGCACCAGGCTGGCGGCAAATTCGCGGATGCCGCTGATGGCGTGCTCGCCATGGATCACGCCTTCATAACCCTCGATTCCCGTGAGGGCCAGCGCCGGTTGGGCCTTGATCGCCTTGGCCAGGTCGCGCACTTGCTGCTCGCTGCGGCAACCGCAGCGGCCGCCGACCACGCCGTATTCGATCATCACATTCAAGCGCAGGCCACGGGCGGCGAAAAACAGGCCCAGGTCGGCGACGTTGTCCGGGTGGTCGACCATGCAGTGGAAGTCAAAATTCTTGTCGGCCAGCAGGTCGGCGATCAACGCCATGTTCGGCGCGCCCACCAGTTGGTTGGCCATCAACACACGGCGCACGCCGCCGGCATACGCGGCGCGGGTCTGTACGGTGTTGGCCAGGGTAATGCCCCAGGCGCCTTGGGCGATCTGACGCTGAAACAGCGCCGGCATCATGCTGGTCTTGCCATGGGGCGCGAGTTCGGCGCCGCTGTTGCTGACAAAGTCCTGCATCCAACGGATGTTGTGTTCCAGGGCGTCGCGGTGCAGGACCAGGGCCGGCAAACTGACGTCACGGACCAGGTGGGCACCGACGGCGGCGGCGCCTTTTTCAACGGCGTTGATGGCAGACATGAAAACTCCTATTCGTTGATGCGACGGGCCAGGTGGTTGGCGCTGTCGATCAACACCCGGCGATAGTCGTTGTAGTTTTTTTGCGCATCGGCCCGTGGGGCGACGATGCACAGCGTCGCAATGCTGATGCCCTGCGCGTCCCGCACCGGGGCGGCAAAGCAATGGGTAAAGGTGTCGGCCACACTGTCGAAGGAAAAGAACCCATCGAGGGTGGCCTGGCGGATCTGCGCAAGGAACGTTTCCAGCGGCAGGCGCTGACCGTCCGGCAGGATGAAATCGTCATGGTCGATCAGGTCGACGATCTGCTGGTCGCTCAGGTGCCCCAGCAACAGGCGCCCGGAGGCGGTCCAGGGGATTGGCGCGTTTTCGCCGATGTCCGAAGAAATCCGGAAATGCCGCTCGCCTTCGCGCATCAGCGCTACCGTGTATTTGCGCCCATTGAGCAGGCACATCTGTGCAGTTTCGTGGGTCTGGCTGACGATCTCCTGCAAGGCGTGATCGGCCTCGCGGGTCAGGTCGAAGTGGCGCAGGTGCGCCTGGCCGAGGAAGTACAACTGGCGACCGAGGTAGACGTGACCGTCCTTGCCCACAGTTTCAAGAATGCGCCGTTCCAGCAAGGACGCGACCAATTCGTAGACGGTGGACTTGGGGCTGCCGATACCGCTGGCGATATCATTCGGGCGCAGGGGCTGGCCGACTTCCTTGAGGAAATCGAGGATATCGAATGCACGGTCCAGGCCTTTGGCGCGGCGTTTGATGGTGTCTTCGGTCATGGCAATTTCGGTCCGGTCGAAGTTGTTGGGTACGACACAATTCTCCTGTGGGAGGGGGCTTGCCCCCGATAGCGGTGTGTCAGCAACAGATGTGTCGACTGGCACTCCGCCATCGGGGGCAAGCCCCCTCCCACATTGGATTTGCGGAAGCTTAAGAGGGGGGCAATTTAGCCCTTTTTCTTGTAGGCCACGCAATCAATCTCGACCTTGCAATCCACCATCATATTGGCCTGCACACAGGCCCGCGCCGGGGCGTGTTCCGGGGTGAAGTATTCGCCGAAGACCTTGTTGAAACTCCAGAAATCCCGCGGGTCTTCCAGCCACACGCCGACGCGCACCACGTCCTTGAGTTCGTAGCCGGCTTCTTCGAGGATCGCCACCACGTTGCGCATGGTCTGCCGGGTCTGCTCGATGATGCCGCCGGTGATGATTTCACCGTCCACCGCCGGCACCTGGCCCGAGACGTAGAGCCAGCCGTCCGCTTCTACGGCGCGTGCAAAAGGACGGGGTTGGCCGCCACCGGCGGTGCTGCCGGCGCCGTAACGAGTAATGCTCATACCTGTGCTCCTGATTAAAAACGAATGTTCTTCAAAAATTCCGCCAGACGCGGTGACTGCGGGCGCTCGAAAATATCTTTGGCCGAGCCCTGCTCCTCGATCCGCCCCTGGTTCATAAATACGATCTTGTCCGAGACTTCATAGGCAAAGCGCATTTCATGGGTGACCAGCAACATGGTCATGCCCTCTTCCGCCAGGCCCTTGATCACGCTGAGCACTTCGCCCACCAACTCCGGGTCGAGGGCCGAGGTGACTTCGTCGAACAACATCAGGCTGGGGTTCATCGCAATCGCACGGGCAATCGCCACACGCTGTTGCTGGCCGCCGGACAGCTGGCCGGGGAAGTGATTGCGGCGCTCCAGAAGTCCTACGCGGTCGAGCCATTTTTCCGCGAGTGCAACGGCCTCGTCCTTAGGCATTTTCTTAACTTTCAACAAACCCAGGGTCACGTTCTGCAACGCGCTCAAATGGGGAAACAAGTTGAACTGCTGGAAGGCCATGCCGGTCATCGCCCGGTGCTGGGCGATCACCCGTTCGGGGTGGCGCACACGCTTGCCGCCGACGTCGCTGTAGCCGATGGACTCGCCGTCCAGGGTGATCTGGCCGCCCTGGAACTCTTCCAGCAGGTTGACGCAGCGCAACAGCGTGGTCTTGCCTGAGCCGCTGGAGCCGATCAAGGTCACGACGTTGCCGCGCTGCATGGACAGGTCGACGCCCTTGAGCACTTCCACCTCGCCGTATTGCTTGCGCAGGCCGCGGATGTTCAGCAGTGGCTCGGTTGTTTGAGGTTGGTTCATGGCAAGGCCACCCGCTTTTCAATGTAGCGCCCGAATAACTCGATGGCGTAGTTGATGACAAAGAACATAAACCCGGCGAACAGGTAGAACTCCAGGGTCATGAAGGTACGTGCGATGACTTGCTGGGTACTGAGCAGCAACTCGGCCACGCCGATCACCGACAGCAAGGTCGAGGCCTTGACGATTTCCGTGGAGGAATTGACCCAGGTCGGCAGGATCTGCCGGAGTGCCTGGGGCAGCAGCACGTAGGCCAGGGACTGATAAAACGTCAGGCCAATCGCCTTGCCTGCTTCCAACTGTCCACGGGGAATGGCTTGCAGGGCACCACGCACGATTTCCGACACGTGGGAGCCGCAGAACAAGGTGAGCCCGACGGCACCGGCCTGGAACGCGCTGATCTGCCAACCGAGCGCCGGCAGCATGTAGAAACACGCGAGCACCAACACAAACACTGGCGTGCCGCGGATCAGATCCACATACAGGCGAAACGGCGCCCGCATCCAGAATTTGCCGTAGGTCAGTACCAGCCCGGCGAAGATGCCGATCAGGGTGCCGAAGATAATCGCCAGCGCCGAGCAATAGATACTGGTCTGGAACCCGGCCCACAGGGTGTCCCGGGCGATCCACAATTCATGCAGCCAACTGGGGGATTCGTACATGGAAACCCTCCTTAACGACGGATCGCCAGACGCTGTTCCAGGTAGCGGAGCAGCATGGCAATGAGGTAACAGGCAGCCACGTAGAGCGCGGTCGTGACCATCCAGGTTTCAATCACCCGGTAACTTTCGACGTTGATCTTGCGGGCGTAATAGGTCAGCTCGGGCACTGCAATCGCAGCGGCCAGCGAGGTGTCCTTGAACAGTGAGATGAAGTTGTTCGAGAGCGCCGGCAGCACGTTGCGCAACATCACCGGCACGGTGATATACGCACGGATACGCCACTCGCCGAGGCCGATGGCAAGCCCGGCTTCACGCAGCCCCTTGGGAATATTCAACAGCCCGGCGCGGAACACTTCGGTCAGGTAGGCACCGGCGTACAACGACAACGTGATGATGAACGAGGGAATCTTGTCCAGCCGGATGCCCAGGCTCGGCAAGGCGAAGTAGATCAACAGGATCAGCACCAGGATTGGCGTGTTGCGGATCACCGTCACGTACACCGAGGCGAAGATGCGCAACGCACGGTGTTTGGACAGCATGGCAAACGCCATCAACAGGCCGATCACGCAGCCAATGGCGATCGACAGCAATGCCAGTTGCAGGCCCAGGCCGAGCCCCGCCAGCAAGGTGTCGAAGTCGCGCCACACGGCGGCAAAGTTCAACTGATAGTTCATGGTCAACAGTACCTGGTTGGGGCGCCTTGACAGGCACCCCGGTTATTCCGGATCACTTGAATTCAACAGGGAAACCAATTGCCGGCTCAGGCAGGTCCACGCCGAACCACTGCTTGAACGAGGCCTTGTAGGTCGGGAATTCCACGCCCGTCATGGCTTCATGCAGGGCGGTGTTGACGAAGTTCAGCCAGTCCTGGTCGCCACGCTTGACCGCGCACGCATAGGTTTGTGGGCTCCAGGCGTAGGCCGGGCTGCGGTAGCGGCCGGGGTTCTGCACCATCAGGTACTTGACCGAGGACTGGTCGGTGGCGGCAGCATCGGCGCGCCCGGAGTTCACGGCCTGGTACATCAGGTCGACACTGTCGTACTGGTCGACCTTGGCCTTGGGCAGCGCCTGGTGCACCAGTTCTTCGGCGTAGACGTTTTGCAGCACGGCCACGGTGACGCCATCACCCGCCGCCTGCAGGTCTTCAATCTCTTTGTACTTGCTGTTGTTTGGCAGCAGCAGGCCCACGCCTTCGCGGTAATACGGCAAGGTGAACGCCACCTGCTGCGCACGGCTGGCGGTGACGGTGATGAACTGGCAGCTCATGTCGACCTTGTCGGTCAGCAGATTGGGAATCCGCGCATCGGAAGACTGCACCACGAACTCGACCTTGGTCGGATCATTGAACAGCCCCTTGGCCACGATGCGGCCAATGTCGATATCAAACCCCTGCAACTTGCCATCCGCTCCCTGGAAGTGCCACGGCGCATTGGTACTGCCTGTACCCACGATCAAATGCCCACGTTTGAGCACGTTATCGAGCTTGCTGTCCGCCGCTTGCACAATGCCTGCGAGGGAAGCCGATGCGGCGAAGAGAAAAACACACGCGTTGAACACGGAAGGTCGGTGATGCATGACAAGCACTCCAGGAGTTGTGTATTCCGCTATACCGGAACTTAGTATGTAACAACGGAATAGACAGCAGAAAGTGTGCCATACCTCTCAACGGAAAAATATGATGTCGATAAAGTCTTTTAAATTCAGACAGATAAATAAGCTATTGAGATGAGGCATTGCGCCAGCACCCTGATTCGGACTGCTACCCAAGGCCTCACGCAGCGGTGACAGCGCCACGGGAGTGCGTTCCGCCCCGTTACTGCGCACCCCCTCACCGTGGAAAAATTCCTGAGCTGGACTAGCCTTTGGCACATCCCCGATGACAAGGATCGCGCTCCGATGAAGCTCCGTCTTCCCCTGATGTTGCTCGCCCTTCTGGCAGCCGGCAGTGCGTCGGCCAGTAACGACCGCCGCGAATGCAAAGAAGAGCTGCGCAGGCTCAAAGAATCCTTCGACATCAACTACAGCAACCAGAATCATCACGACTATCGCCGTGCGAAGGCGTCCAGTGACAACGAGGAATACCGCAAGTGCGCGAACCAGGCGCGCAAGGCGCGGGAGCGCTTGGAGCGCGATGCGGACCTGTGAAAGTTGACAGTAGACGGTGATGTCCATCGGGCCTAGCGTTGGCAAAACCGCTAGCGAAGAAGGAGATCAAGATGGGAATCGCTAAAGACGTCATTGCCAGCAAGGAGGATTATCAGTCGATACTGGCTGCACACCATACCGTGTTCATGCTGTTTGTCTCAGAAAAGTGCCCAGCCTGTAAGATTGCTGTGCAGATCTTCGAGCCCATTGCCAAGGCATATGAAGCATCCGTGAAGAGCCTGGTGCTCGATACGCTAACAACCTTTAAGGTTGAGGGAGTAACTGTCACTCCCACCCTGGTCATTTATGTCAATGGCAAGTCCATAGAACACTTCGAAGGGTTTGGCCCCTGGGATTCCCAGGAGCAAACCGTCAACAAGATATTCAGCTGCTATGCGCAGGCACCGGCACCAGGCAAACTTGAGTCACACGCCGCTCCTCTACCGCCGCGACCGTCAACCGCCAACCCTCATGCTCCAGGCTATCGCCCACCACCGGCAGACGGTCGAGCAGACTCATCACCAGGCCGGCCAGGGTCTGGTAATCCTCGGTAGCGCTTGCCTTGAAGCCAGTGCGCCGACGAACCTGGGTGAGGTTCAAGGCGCCATTGGCGCGAAAGCCGTCAGCCTCCTCGACAATGTCCGGCCCTTCGATCTCACTGGCATCCGGCAATTCACCGGCGATGGATTCGAGGATGTCGGTCATGCTCAACACACCCATAAAATCACCGAACTCGTTGATCACGAACGCAATATGGGTCGACTCCTGGCGCATCTGCTCCAGGGCATTGAGGATCGAAAAACTTTCCAGCAGGTTGATTGCCCGACGCGCCAGGTGCTCCAGGTTCGGCTCGTTACCGGCCAGGTATTCCTTGAGCAGTTCCTTCTTGTGCACGAAGCCCAAGGGTTCATCCACCGCGCCATTACGGATCAACGGCAGTCGTGAGTAAGACGAATGCATCAGCTTCAGGCGAATCGTCTCGGCATCGTCCGCCAGGTCGATAAAGTCGACCTTGGCTCGTGGCGTCATCAGGCTGCGGATCGGCCGCTCGGCCAATTGCAGCACGCCGCTGATCATTACCCGTTCGCGGCGGTCGAACAGCGGGCCTTGGGCGGTATCCGGCTCACCCAGCAAGTCGGCCACCTCTTCGCCCACTTCTTCCACTGCCAGGCTGCGACCGCCGAGCAAGCGCATTACCGCGTGGGCGGTACGCTCACGCACCGGCAACACGCCCTGCGCCGATTTCTTGCGACGAGCACGGGCGATCTGGTTGAACACCTCGATCAGGATCGAAAAACCAATCGCCGCGTACAGGTAACCCTTCGGAATATGGAAGCCCAGGCCTTCGGCGGTCAGGGCGAAACCGATCATCATCAAAAAGCCCAGGCACAGCATGATCACGGTCGGATGGGCGTTGACGAAGCGCGTCAGCGGCTTGCTCGCCACGATCATCAGGCCGATGGAAATGATCACCGCGATCATCATCACCGCCAGCTCATCGACCATGCCCACGGCGGTAATCACCGCATCCAGGGAGAACACCGCGTCGAGCACCACGATCTGCGCCACGATTGGCCAGAACATCGCATAAGCCACATTGCCCGTACGCTGGGCCACGTGCCCTTCAAGGCGCTCGTGCAATTCCATGGTGGCCTTGAACAGCAGGAACACACCACCAAACAGCATGATCAAGTCACGGCCGGAGAAGCTCTTGTCGAACACTTCGAACAGCGGCTGCGTGAGGGTTACCAACCACGAAATACTGGCCAGCAGGCCCAGGCGCATCAGCAACGCCAGGGATAAACCGATCAACCGCGCGCGGTCACGCTGCTCCGGCGGCAGTTTGTCTGCGAGGATCGCGATAAACACCAGGTTGTCGATACCCAGCACCAGTTCCAGCACAATCAAGGTCAACAGGCCGAGCCAGGCCGTTGGATCCGCTAACCATTCCATTAATATCAGTCTCTATCTAGGTTTCAGAATGCCGGACACGGCAAGACGCGGTCAGGAGACCGGGACAAGGTTAGCAGTCGGAATACGGGATGTTTCAGCGGGAACGGCAGCAGTAGGTGTCTTGGGGAAAGACGACTGGGGGGCTCCGAGAGGGTGTTCATGCAAATCCTGCGATGACAAAAGGACTTGAATCGTACAGCCGAAAGGTAATTTTCCTACAACGCAAAACTATTACAAGATCTGTATTCCCTCAGTCACCGCAGGACCAATGTGGGCGCGGGCTTGCTTGTGAAAGTGGAGTGCCAGTCGGTCCATGCTTGACTGATACACCGCCTTCGCGAGCAAGCCCGCTCCTACAGGGGATTACCTGCCTCTTACCAGAACCGCTGCTGGGTCAAGCGGCTCCACCACGTCAGCAACACACGGTCCACCGAACCGCTGGCCGCCAGGCCCACGCGCTCTTGCAGGCTTTTGCGCTCGGCATAATGCAGGTGGAACACCTCGGCGGTCGCAGCCTTGGTGGCGAGGTATTCGTCGCTGGTTTGCAGTTCGTCGACCAGTTGTTTGTCCAGGGCTGCAACGCCGAGCCACACTTCCCCGGTGGCCACGTCATCAATCGCCAACTGCGGGCGATAACGCGATACGAAGTTCTTGAACAATTGATGGGTGATATCCAGGTCTTCCTGGAACTTCTCGCGACCCTTCTCGGTGTTTTCGCCAAACACTGTGAGGGTGCGTTTGTATTCGCCGGCGGTCAGCACTTCAAAGTCGATGTCGTGTTTTTTGAGCAGGCGGTTGACGTTGGGCAACTGCGCCACCACGCCGATGGAGCCCAGGATGGCAAACGGCGCGCTGATGATCTTCTCGCCGATGCACGCCATCATGTAGCCGCCGCTGGCCGCGACCTTGTCGATGCACACGGTCAACGGCACACCCGCCTGGCGGATACGCGCCAATTGCGACGAGGCCAGGCCGTAGCTGTGCACCATGCCGCCGCCGCTTTCCAGGCGCAGCACCACTTCGTCCTTGGGCGTGGCCAGGCTCAGCAGCGCGGTAATTTCATGGCGCAGGCTCTCGGTGGCCGAGGCCTTGATGTCACCGTCAAAGTCCAGCACGAATACCCGTGGCTTGGCCTCGGGTTTTTTCTTGCTGTTCTTCTTTTCGGTTTTGCTTTCGGACTTGCGCAGGGCTTTGAGCTGGTCCTTGTCGAGCAGGCTCGACTCCAGGCGCTCACGCAGGCCTTTGTAGAAATCGTTGAGCTTGCTGACCTGCAGTTGGCCGGCGGCTTTGCGACGACCTTTGCTGCGCAGTGCGGCGAAGCTGATCAGTACCACCAGAATAGCGACCACCAGGGTGACAGTCTTCGCCAGGAAGCTGGCATATTCGGCCAAAAAATCCATGTTGCTCCTTACAAGTGCAGTGCGCGCGGCGCGGATTGCCCCAGCATACCGGCGGCACCGCCTCCGGGCCAGTGATCAAACCGCCAGCAAGCACAGCCTCCAATGCGCTTTTAAAACAAGCGTATGTTTTTTCATTGACAGCTCCCTGGCATCCTCATAACCTCGCCAGACTTCAACGTACCG
Organism: Pseudomonas sp. LG1E9; assembly: GCF_003290225.1. Taxonomy (NCBI): domain Bacteria; kingdom Pseudomonadati; phylum Pseudomonadota; class Gammaproteobacteria; order Pseudomonadales; family Pseudomonadaceae; genus Pseudomonas; species Pseudomonas sp. LG1E9. Next base: position 4,126,948 of record NZ_CP029983.1, read on the forward strand.
GGAAAACGGACGTGGGCAGCATCTATCTGATTCGACATGGCCAGGCCTCCTTCGGTGCAGACGACTATGACGTCCTGTCGCCCGTCGGCGTGGAGCAGGCACACGTGCTCGGTCGCCACCTGGCGGACATGGGCCTGGTGTTCGACCGCTGCGTGGCAGGCGACCTGCGCCGCCAGCAGCACACTGCCACGGCTGCCTTCGATCAATACCGTGCCCTTGGCCTGCCGGTTCCGGTCCTGGAAACCGACAGCGCCTTTAACGAATTCGATGCCGACGCAATCATCCGCGCCCTGCTCCCCGACCTGCTCACCACCGAACCCGACGCCCTGGACATCCTGCGCAACGCCGCGCAGAACCGCAGTGAATTCCAGCGCATCTTCGCCCTGATCATCGAGCGCTGGCTGGCCGGCACTTATGACACGCCGGGGCTCGAAAGCTGGTTGGGGTTTGTCGAACGCGTCCAGGGTGGCTTGCAACGCATTCTTGAAGCCGCGGACAACACACAGAAAATCGCCGTGTTCACCTCCGGCGGCACCATCACCGCCCTGCTCCACCTGATTACCCGAATGCCTGCCGCCCAGGCGTTCGAACTGAACTGGCAAATTGTTAACACCTCGCTCAACCAGCTGAAATTCCGCGGTCGCGAGGTGGCACTGGCTTCCTTCAACGGGCATACCCACTTGCAACTGTTGAAGGCGCCGCAACTCATCACCTTCCGATGAAGTGCGGCCAACCGTGACCCCAAGGTCACTGGACTCTACCCTAAAGGATCGAAACCATGACTGAAGTAGCCAAAGCTGTAGAAGCAATGAAAGCCAAATTCAACCCAGCCGCAGCCGAAGGCTTGGACCTGGTGTTTGGTTTCCGTATCGACGACACCAAGAACTTTTCCCTGATCGTCAAAGACAAGACCTGCGAACTGCAGGAAGGCGAAAACCCAGACGCACAAGTGACCCTGGTCATGGACAGCGAAACCCTGGAAGGCATCGTCGACGGCTCGACTGACGGCATGCAGGCCTTCATGGGCGGCAAGCTGCGCGCCGAAGGCGACATGATGCTGGCCATGAAGCTGAGCGAACTGTTTCCTTCCTGATTCACGGGCAACCTTGAATCACTGTGAGAGGGGGCTTGCTCCCGATAGCGGTTTTCAGTCGATTCTGAGTTGACTGATCCACCGCTATCGGGGGGCAAGCCCCCTCCTGCATTGGGTCGGTGGTATTCAGTTTTTGGGCTGCAGCAACAACGCCACCAACGCACTCCAGCCGGTCTGGTGTGATGCGCCCAACCCGCGCCCGGTCTCGCCATGGAAATACTCATGGAACAGCACCAGGTCACGGCTGAGGGGATCCGCTTCCAACTGCGAATACCCCGCCATCGACGGTCGACAGCCATTTTCATCCCGTAGAAACAATCCGGTCAGCCGCTGACTGAGACTGTCAGCCACTTCCTCCAGGGATGACAAATAACCGCTCCCAGACGGGTACTCCACCGAGAAGTTATCCGCGTAGTAGCGATGAAACTCACGCAGCGATTCAATCAGCATGTAGTTGACCGGCATCCACACGGGCCCCCGCCAATTCGAGTTGCCGCCATACAAGCGTGAATCTGATTCGCCAGGCTGGTAGCGGGCACACAGGGTGTCGCCATTCATCTTCAGCGCCAGCGGCTGCTCGGCGAACGCCTTGGACAGGGAGCGCACGCCAAAGGCCGAGAGGAACTCCTTGTCATCAAGCATGCGCCGCAGCAAGTCCTTGGTACGTTCACCGCGCAACAACGCCAGCAGCAGGCGATTGCCCTGCCCCGGCTCATTCCAGCGTGAGACCAACCTGGCCAGATCCGGTCGATGTTTCATAAAACCCAGCAATCGCTCGCGCAACCCCTCCAGCGCTTCGTGTTCGCGCTGCTCCAGCACCAACACGGCGAACAGCGGCATCAGGCCGACGATGGAGCGCAAGCGCACCGGTTCGCTCTGCCCGTCGGGGCGGTGGAGCACGTCGTAGAAGAACAGGTCCTGCTCATCCCACAGGCCTTCGGCGCTGTCGTCGACCCGGTTGATGGCGCCGGCGATATACAGGAAATGTTCGAAAAACTTCACCGCAATATCCACGTACACGGCGTTGCGCTTGGCCAGTTCCAGGCCGATGCGCATCAAGTCCAGCGCATACGCGGCCACCCACGCCGTGCCGTCGGCCTGGTCCAACTGATACCCCGCCGGCAATGCCGCCGAGCGGTCGAACAGCGCAATGTTATCCAGCCCCAGGAAACCGCCCTGGAACAGGTTGCGGCCCTCGGCGTCCTTGCGGTTGACCCACCAGGAAAAATTCAACAGCAGCTTATGGAAAATCCGCTCCAGAAAATCCATATCGCCTACACCGGTCAACGCCTTGTCCTGCTGGTATACCCGCCAACTGGCCCAGGCATGCACCGGCGGATTGGCGTCGTCGAAGCGCCATTCATAGGCTGGCAATTGGCCGTTGGGGTGCATGAAGCGGTCCTTCACCAGCAACAATAGCTGTTGCTTGGCGTATCCCGGATCGATCAGCGCCATCGCCACCGCCTGAAAGCCTTGGTCCCACGAGGCGTACCACGGGTACTCCCAGGTGTCGGGCATGGAGAGGATGTCGAAGTTGGACAGGTGCCGCCAATGGGTATTGCGGATATGCAGGCGCTCAGGCGGCGGCGCGGGTTGCGCCGGGTCGCCGTCGAGCCATTGGTTCACGTCGAAATAATAGAGTTGCTTGGACCACAGCAAACCGGCCAGGGCCTGACGCTGCACGTTGCGCGCATCAGCATCGGCGATGCCGTGTTGCAGGGCCGCGTAGAAGTCATCGGCTTCCTGGCGACGCTGTTCAAACAACTTGCGCGCATTGACCGCAGGCGCATCAACCGGGGCAAAACGCAGGTACAGGGTTTTGCTTTCGTCCGCCGCCAGCTCAAGGATGAAGCGCGCCGCGACCTTGGTGCCGGTGTCCCGGCGAATCGTGGATTGAGTGCCACTCACCACGTAGTCATTGATGCCATCCTTGAACGGCCCCGACGCCACTTGCCCGTCCAGTTTGACGACGTTGCTTTCGTTTTCGCAGAACAACCACTCCACGCCATCCTGGCCCCAGGCAGTCAGATGACGATCCGGCAATTCATGATGACGGGCCAACACTCGCTCGCCGTCGATCGACAACTGCGGCTTGGGCGCATCAAAGGTCCAGCTCCAGTCGTTACGCGCCCACGCCTGAGGCAATACCTGCAAGCGTGTCGGCTGCTCCGAGCGGTTATGCACGGTGACACGCATGAAAATATCGTCAGGCTGCTGCTTGGCGTACTCGACGCTGACATCGCAATAGCGGTTGTCCTCAAACACGCCGGTATCGAGGATTTCATACTCGGCATCATCCAGCCCGCGACGGGCGTTTTCGGTAATCAGGTCGGTGTAGGGAAAGGCGCCATGGGGGTATTTGTAGAGCATGCGCATGTAGGCATGACTCGGTACGCCATCAACGAAAAAGTACAGTTCCTTGACGTCCTCCCCATGGTTGCCCTCGGCGTTATTGAGGCCGAACAGCCGCTCCTTGAGGATCGCGTCGCGCTCGTTCCACAGCGCCAGGCCCAGGCACCAGCGTTGGGCCTTGTCGCTGAAACCGGCCAGGCCGTCCTCGCCCCAACGGTAGGCGCGGCTGCGCGCGTGTTCATGGGGAAAGTAGGTCCAGGCATCGCCGTCGGCACTGTAGTCTTCACGCACCGTGCCCCATTGGCGTTCACTCAGGTACGGGCCCCATTCGCGCCAGCGCTCGGCGTCTTCGGTGGCCAAGCGTTGGCCTTCAATCGTTTGGGTAACGGGCGTGGCCGTCATGGGGTCCTCCATCGCCTACAAGGTGAGGAGCAGTGTAGAACCCATCGGCGCCCGGATGCACATGAAGACTTGGCAGAGCCTGCCATTCATTCATTTGCAGAATGAAGTCCAGAGGATTCTTCGTTTGCAAGCGCTCATGGAGCCCAACAAAATCCAGTAAAAGGCCATCGCCCTCTTCATCGTCATCAGGAAATTTTCTATGCCCAGTGCCGCACATGTCAGCCCCGACGAGATCCGCAAGGGCTTTTCCAAGGCCATGTCCGATATGTACCGGGACGAAGTCCCCTTGTACGGGGCGCTGATGGAACTGGTGGCCGAGACTAACGGCCGCGTGCTCGACAGCCAGCCAGGCCTGGCGCAACAGCTGCAACGCACCGGCGAAATCCAGCGCCTGGACATGGAGCGCCACGGCGCCATCCGCCTGGGCACGGCGGCCGAACTGGCCACGATCAGCCGCCTGTTTGCGGTGATGGGCATGCAGCCGGTGGGCTACTACGACCTCACGCCAGCCGGCGTGCCGGTGCACTCCACGGCGTTTCGCGCGGTGCACGAACACGCGCTGCAAGCCAGCCCGTTTCGAGTGTTCACTTCACTGCTGCGCCTGGAATTGATTGAGAACCCCGAGCTACGCGCCTTCGCCGAAAGCGCACTGGCCAAACGTTCGATCTTCACCACCGGCGTCTTGGCGTTGATCGAACAGGCGCAAACACAAGGCGGCCTCAACGCCGACCAAGCCGACGAATTTATCCGCCAGGCCCTGGAAACCTTCCGCTGGCACCACACCGCTACCGTCACCGCCGCGCAATACCAGCAACTCAGCGACCAGCACCGCCTGATCGCCGACGTGGTGGCTTTCAAGGGCCCGCACATCAACCACCTCACCCCACGCACCCTGGACATCGACCAGGTGCAGGCCGCCATGCCCGGCAAGGGCATCACCCCCAAGGCCGTGATCGAAGGCCCACCGCGCCGCCAGTGCCCGATCCTGCTGCGCCAGACCAGCTTCAAGGCCCTCGACGAAGCCATCGCCTTTACCGACGCCCAAGGCAGTCACAGCGCGCGCTTCGGTGAAATCGAACAACGCGGCGTCGCCCTCACGCCCAAGGGCCGTGCCCTCTACGACCAGTTGCTGAACGCCGCCCGCGACGAGTTGGGCGCGTTCCCCAACGAATCCAACGCCGCTCACTACATGCACTTGATGGAACAGCACTTCCAGGCCTTCCCGGACAACCACGACCAGATGCGTGAACAAGGCCTGGCGTACTTCCGCTACTTCGCCACGCCAAAAGGCCTGGCAGCACGCGGCCACGCCGATCAACCACGCACACTGCAAGCGCTGATCGCCGCCGGTCATGTGGATGTGGAGCCGTTGGTGTATGAGGATTTTCTGCCGGTGAGTGCGGCGGGGATATTTCAATCGAACCTGGGGGATGCCGCGCAGAGTCACTACGCAGCCCAATCAAACCAGGCGCAATTCGAGGAGGCCTTGGGGCGCAGGACAATCGATGAATTGCAGTTGTACGGCGAGACGCAGCAGCGGTCGATGGATGCATGCACCCAGGCATTGCTGGCGTAAACCACGGCGGGAGCGAGCTTGCTCGCTCCCGCACGACGCTCGGTCTGGGCTTAACCCAATCGCTGCACAATCTCGTCTTTGATCAACAGACGTTTCTTCTTCAGCAGCTCCACCTCCCTGTCGTCGGCCTTGCTCGACTCCGCCTCAAGCACATGCTCGTCGGCAGCTGCATATTGCGTGAGCAGCGAGTCCAGACGTTTATCACTCGCCCTGCGTTCGTGAACGGCTTCCTTGCTCAAACCCAGATCCTGATACAGGTCGTGTTTCACTGGCATGACGTACCTCCGCAAGTTGATCAATGGCCTACATACCAGACGCTAGCCCATTCCGGCAGGTCTTGTCATGTTTGCGCTCAATCCATCCCCGTTCGTCGCGGCAACGGCAATAGGATCAAACCTTCGCCACGCACTGCCCTCCACTGTAGATCGTCACTTGAGGGAGACCGGTTTCATGACTCATGCCGCAACCACTGTCGACACCCTATGCATCAACACCCTGCGCACCCTGGCGATGGACGCCGTGCAGAAGGCCAACTCCGGCCACCCAGGCACGCCCATGGGCCTGGCGCCGGTGGGATACACCCTGTGGAGCCGGTTTTTACGCTATCACCCCGAGCATCCCGACTGGCCCAACCGCGACCGGTTTGTGTTGTCGGTGGGGCATGCGTCGATGCTGTTGTATTCGCTGCTGCACGTGGCCGGTGTGGTGGAGATTGATGCCCATGGCCAGCGCACCGGGCAGCCGGCAATCAGCCTGGACGATATCAAGCAGTTCCGTCAGGCCGACTCCAAGACCCCAGGCCATCCGGAATACCGCATGACCACCGGCGTGGAAACCACCACCGGCCCCCTCGGCCAGGGGTGCGCCAACAGTGTGGGCATGGCCATGGCCGAGCGCTGGCTGGCTGAGCGTTTCAACCGCGACGATCAGGTGGTGTTCGACTACAACGTCTACACCCTGTGCGGCGACGGCGACATGATGGAGGGCATCAGCAGCGAAGCGGCGTCGATGGCCGGGCATTTGAAGCTGGATAACCTTTGCTGGATCTACGACAACAACACCATCAGCATTGAAGGCCACACCGAACTGGCGTTCAGCGAAGACGTGATCAAGCGCTTCCAGGCCTATGGCTGGCACACCTTGCACGTCACCGACGCCAATGACTTGCAGGCACTGAGCGCGGCCCTGGAGACCTTCCAGGCGAACACTGGCGCGCCGACCCTGATCGTGGTCGACAGCGTGATCGGCTACGGCTCGCCCCACAAGCACAACTCCGCCGCCGCCCATGGCGAGCCGTTGGGTGACGAGGAAATCCGCCTGACCAAGGCCGCGTATGGCTGGCCGCAGGATTCCAGTTTCCTGGTGCCGGATGAGGCGCGCACGCTGTTGCGGGATGCGCTGCACGCCCGCGCCGAACCGTTGTTCCAGCAGTGGAACCAGACCCTGTCGCGTCTCGACCCGCAACTGGCCGATGAACTGCAGCGGATGCGTGCCGGGGAGATGCCCGAGCACTGGCAGGCTGACCTGCCGGGTTTTGCCGCCGATGCCAAGGGCGTCGCCAGCCGGGCGGCGGGCGGCGAAGTGCTGAATGCCTTCGCCCAGCAAATCCCCTGGCTGCTCGGTGGCTCGGCGGACTTGTCGCCGTCGACCAAGACCAACCTGACCTTCGACGGCGCCGGGCGTTTCAGCGCCGATGACTACAGCGGGCGCAACCTGCATTTCGGTATTCGCGAACACGCCATGGGCGCCATCGCCAATGGCATGGCGTTGTCGTACCTGCGCCCGTACACCTCGACCTTCCTGGTGTTCAGCGACTACATGAAACCGCCGATCCGCCTGGCGGCAATCATGGAACTGCCGGTGGTGTTTGTGTTTACCCACGACTCCATCGGCGTGGGTGAGGATGGGCCGACGCACCAGCCCATCGAACACCTGACGCAGTTGCGGGCCACGCCGGGGTTGCTGACCCTGCGACCGGGCGATGCCAATGAAACCCTGGAGCTATGGAAAGTTGCCCTGGCGCAAACCCACCGGCCAAGCTGTGTGGTGCTGTCGCGCCAGCCGCTGCCGACGCTGGATCGCACGCACTATGCTTCAGCTTGCGGAGCTGCCAAAGGCGCTTATGTGCTGGCGGGGGCGGATGAACCCCAGGTGATCCTGATCGGCACGGGCAGTGAAGTCAGCCTTGCAGTAGCCGCTTATGAGCAACTCAAGAAGGACGGGATTGCCGCGCAGGTGGTCTCGATGCCGAGCTGGGAGTTGTTCGAAGAACAGGACCAGGCCTATCGCGACAGCGTGTTGCCGCCGGCGGTGAAAGCGCGGGTAGTGGTGGAACAGGCCGGGCCTTTGGGGTGGGACCGTTATGTCGGCCAGACCGGCGCCAAGGTGGTGATGAACAGCTTCGGGGCGTCGGCGCCGTTGGCCAAGTTGCAGGAGAAGTTTGGGTTTACGGTTGAGCATGTGGTGAACCAGGCCAAGCAACAAATCGACCTGGCCGGCCACTGATCACCCTGTTGGAGGGGGCTTGCCCCCGATGGCCATAGGTATCTACACAACTTCCAGTGGATGCTGAATCTATGGCAAATGGGCTGTTGTGGTGAGCGGGCTTGTCCCGCTCACCACAGTGCTATGTGTAAGCCTTTGAGAGTTGTGTAGATACCTATGCCCCGATAGCGGTTAGGTCAACTCGCGGGCCAGGAACGGCGCGGTCCGGCTCTTCTTGCTCTTGGCAACTTTTTGCGGCGTGCCGCTGGCCACTACCTGCCCGCCCAAATCCCCTGCCCCAGGCCCGATATCGATTACCCAGTCACTCTGGGCCACCACGCGCATTTCATGCTCGACCACCACCACGGTGTGCCCTGCATCCACCAAATGATTGAGCTGGCTGAGCAGGCGATCCACATCCCGTGGATGCAGCCCGGTCGTTGGCTCATCCAACACATACAAGGTCGCGCCACGGGCATTGCGTTGCAGCTCGGTGGCCAATTTGATGCGCTGCGCCTCACCACCGGACAGTTCGGTGGCCGGCTGGCCCAGCCTCAGGTAACCCAGTCCGATATCCCGCAGCACCTGCAACGAGCGCAACACCCCTGGCTGCTCGGCAAAGACCTCGACGGCCTGCTCAACGGTCAAACCCAGCACCTGAGCGATGCTCAGGCCTTGCCATTTGATTGCCAAGGTCTCGGGGTTGTAGCGTGCGCCGTGGCAGATTGGGCACGGTGCGTACACGCTGGGCATAAACAGCAACTCGACGCTGACAAAGCCTTCGCCCTCGCAGTTCGGGCAACGGCCTTTGGCAACATTGAAGGAGAACTGACCCGCATCGTACTGGCGCTTCTTGGCTGCCGGCGTGGCGGCGAACAGTTTGCGCACGTTGTCGAACAGCCCGGTGTAGGTCGCGAGATTCGAGCGCGGCGTACGGCCAATGGGTTTCTGATCCACCTGCACCAGGCGGCGGATCTGCTCCAGCCCGGCGCTGATCTGCCCGCCACTGGTGTGCGGCGTGTCATCTTCCAGGCTCGGTTCTTCGTCGTTTTCCACCACGCGCCCGAGGCCACTGCCTACCAATTCCAGAAGCGCCTGGCTGACCAGGCTGGACTTGCCCGATCCGGAAATACCGGTCACCGAGGTGAAGCAACCCAAGGGAAAATCCACGCTCAGGTCGTTGAGGTTATTGCGCGTCACGCCTTCCAATTTCAACCAGCCGTTGGGTTCGCGGCGAGCTGGATCTACCGCGCGCCGCTCGGCAAACAAATACTCACGGGTCTGGGACGCCTGCACATCCGCCAACCCCGCAGGCGGACCGCTGTACAGCACATGCCCGCCATGCTCACCGGCAGCCGGGCCGACGTCGATCAGCCAGTCGGCGCGGCGCATGGTTTCCAGGTCATGCTCCACCACAAACAGTGAATTGCCTGCGGCCTTCAGGCGCTCAAGCGCGCTGAACAACGCCTCGCCATCCGCCGGATGCAAGCCCGCCGAGGGCTCATCCAGCACATAGATCACCCCAAACAACTGCGAGCCCAATTGGGTGGCCAGGCGCAGACGCTGCAACTCCCCGGACGACAAGGTCGGCGTGCTGCGCTCCAGGGACAGATAACCCAAGCCCAGTTCGATCAAGGTGCTGACCCGCTCCAGCAGGTCCTGGGCGATACGCTGGGCGGCCAGGCGTTTCTCCACCGACAGCTTCATCGTGTCCTGCCCCGCCGCCACCGGCCGCAGCAGGTCGGCCAACTGCGCCAACGACAACTGGGATAACTCGCCAATATCCACCCCGGCAAACTTCACTGACAGCGCCGCCTGGGTCAGCCGTTTGCCTTCACACAAAGGGCAGGCGCTGCCCTGCATGAACTGCGACACGCGCTTTTTCATCAGTGCGCTTTGGGTGTGGCTGAAGGTGTGCAGGATGTAGCGCCGTGCGCCACTGAACGTGCCCTGGTAACTGGGCTCCAGCTTGCGTTTAAGCGCCTCGCGGGTTTGCTCCGGGGTGAACCCGGCATACACCGGCACAGTGGGGGTTTCTTCAGTGAAGAGGATCCAGTCGCGCTGTTTTTTCGGCAGGTCGCGCCATGGGATATCCACGTCATAGCCCAGGGTCACCAGGATGTCGCGCAGGTTCTGGCCCTGCCACGCCAGCGGCCAGGACGCCACCGCACGCTGGCGGATGGTCAACGCAGGATCGGGCACCATCAGCGCCTCGGTCACTTCGTAGACACGGCCCAGGCCATGGCATTGCGGGCACGCGCCTTGTGGCAGGTTCGGCGAAAAATCCTCGGCATACAGCATCGCTTGCCCCGCCGGGTAGCTGCCGGCGCGGGAGTAAAGCATGCGGATCAGGCTCGACAAGGTGGTGACGCTGCCCACCGAAGACCGCGCACTCGGCGTGCCGCGCTGCTGTTGCAGGGCCACGGCGGGTGGCAGGCCTTCGATGCTGTCCACGTCGGGCACGCCGACCTGGTCGATCAGGCGCCGCGCATAGGGCGCCACCGACTCAAAGTAGCGCCGCTGGGCCTCGGCATACACCGTGGAAAATGCCAGGGACGACTTGCCCGAACCGGACACGCCGGTAAACACCACCAGGGCATCCCGGGGAATGTCCACGTCGACGTTTTGCAGGTTGTGCTCGCGGGCGCCGCGCACCCTGACAAAGCCTGGGCGCTGGGCAGTGATCGCAGGGATGTTGCGCTGTGAAGTCATGGTCAACCTTATCGTGCGGTGAGCACGCTGCGCACCCGTAGCGTCAGGGCTTCGGGACTGTAGGGCTTGCTCAGCAGATGAATGTCGGGGCTCAGCAGGTGGTTGCTGGAGAGGATGTCGCGGGTGTGGCCGGAGGTGAACAGCACCGGCACTGGAGGGGTTTGTGCGCGGGCCCACGCGGCCAGATCGGTGCTTTTAACGCGACCGGGCATGACCACGTCGGTAAAAATCAGCTCGGGTTGCAGGCCGGTTTTAAGCTTCAACATGGCCTGGTCGCCATCCTCGGCGGTGATGACCGTATAGCCCGATTGTTCGAGCACATCCACCACGGTCAGGCGCACGCCTTCGTTGTCTTCGACCACCAGGATGGTTTCCTGGCCGCCGACCGATTCGACCGGCTCGACTGACGCCTCAAGGCATTCGTCGCCCAGGCAGCGCGGGAAGTACAACTGCACCACGGTGCCCTGGCCTTCTTCGCTGCGGACGTCGACATGGCCACCGCTTTGGCGCACAAAGCCGAACACCATGCTCAAGCCCAGGCCGGTGCCGTGGCCGTCGCGCTTGGTGGTGAAGAACGGCTCGAACACCTTGGCCTGGATCGCCGGCGGCATGCCCACGCCGGTATCGGTGACCGCCAGGCGCACATATTCGCCGGGACTGATGCTTTTGCCGATGCAATCGCCAGGGTTAAGGATGATGTTTTCGCCACTGATGCGGATCACGCCCTCGCCTTTCATGGCATCGCGGGCATTGATCGCCAGGTTGAGCAGCGCATTTTCCAACTGGTTGCGGTCGACGTTGATGTGCCAGGAATCCTGGGGCAATTGCACATCGATATGAATGGTTTCACCCAGCGCACGCTGCAACAGTTCGCCAAGGCCAGCATAGATGCGTTGCGGGTTGTACACCGCCGGCGACAACGGCTGGCGCCGGGCAAAGGCCAGCAACTGCGCCGACAATTTGGCCCCGCGCTCCACCGCCGCAATGGCCGCGCTGACGCGGCGCTGCACCTGGGCGTTGTCCGGCTCATGGCGGGCCAGCAGGTGCAGGTTGCCGGCGATCACTTGCAGCAGGTTATTGAAGTCGTGGGCCACGCCGCCGGTGAGGCCGCCGATGGCTTCGAGCTTTTGCGATTGGCGCAACTGGTCCTCGGCAGCGGAGCGGGCCTGCACTTCAGCGGCCACCCGTTGTTCGAGGTTATGGGTAAGTTCCTGGCGCACCTGTTCAGACTTCACCAGTTCGGTGGTCTCGACCACAATCGCCAGCACCCCGGCCGGCTGCTGGTTATCGCCGGCGACGGGGCTGTAATACAAGTCCAGCCACACCGTTTCCGGCTGGCCATTGCGCAGCAGCACCAGGTCTTTGTTATTGAACGACAGAGTGCCGCCAGCCAGGCAGGTGTCCACCACGTGGCGGTTGAAGTCGGCCACTTCCGGCCAGCCCAGCTCCACCGGCGTGCCCAGCAGGTATGGGTGCCGGCCACCGGCAAACGCCGAATAGCTGTCGTTGTAGATCATGTAACCGGCCCGCCCCCACAACATCACCATGGGTACCGGCGACGCGAGCATCATCTGCACGGTGCAGGCCAGGCTGGTGGACCACTGGTCAATGGGGCCAAGGTCGGTGGTCGACCAATCGAACGTACGAATACGCTGGGCCATTTCACCGGCCCAACCGTCACAGCCATGGGGGTTGGATAGAAATTGCATGGTTCGGCTCAGTGCAGAAGAGAGGACAGTCGCCATTTTTGGAGCTTACACGGCGCAGATGGTTTCATCTGGTATAAATTTGGGAGCACCTCAGTGAAAATCCCGGCTGCGCACCTGCATGCCGTCCAGCAATGGCGTGAGGTCGGTGAGGCGCCCGGCAATCAGGTGCCGCACTTCGCCGACCGCTTCCCAGCGCCCGTCCACCTTGAGCAGCCGTGACCCCACCAGCGCCTGGCGCTGACGTTCGGCCAGGTCGCGCCAGACCACCACATTGAGGTTGCCGAACTCGTCCTCCAGGGTCACAAAGGTCACACCGCTGGCGGTACCTGGGCGCTGCCGCCCCGTGACCAACCCCGCGACACTCACATTGCGCCCATGCTCCACCGCCATCAGCTCGCGGGAACTGCGACAACGCCGCTGGCGCAATTCCTCGCGCAACAACGCCAGCGGATGTGGGCCGAGGGTGGTACCGACGGTGGCGTAATCGGCCTGCACGTCTTCGCCGACCGTCGGCGCGGGCAACGCGACCACAGCTTCGTCGGGGCTGGGCAGCCCGGCGAACAGCCCCAACTGTTTGTGCACCCCCGCCACGTCCCAGCGCGCCTGGTGCCGGTTGCCGGCCAAGGCGCGCAAGGCGCCGGCGTCGGCCAGCAAGGCCTGGGCGCGGGCATCCAACCCGGCGCGCTCGTCCAGGTCGGCAATATCGCTGAACTGCTGGCGTTGGCGCGCAGCCTCGATGCGTCGCCCATCCTCCTCACGAAACCCCGCGATCATGCGCAAGCCCATGCGGATCGCCGGTTGCTGGCCGTCGATGGGTTCCAGGCTGCAATCCCAGTCGCTGGCCTGCACATCCACCGGGCGAGTCTGCAAGCGATGGCGCCGTGCGTCCTGCAGGATCTGGTCCGGGCTGTAGAACCCCATGGGCCAACTGTTGATCAGCGCACAGGCAAATGCCGCGGGCTCGTGGCATTTGAGCCAGCAACTGGCGTAGGTCAGCAAGGCGAAACTGGCCGCGTGGGACTCGGGAAAGCCATAGCTGCCAAAACCCTTGATCTGCTCGAAAATCTGCGCGGCAAACTCTTCGGTGTAGCCGTTTTTCAGCATGCCGGTGCGCAAGCGCGCCTGATGCGGCTCCAGGCCGCCGTGACGTTTCCACGCGGCCATGGAACGGCGCAGCTGGTCGGCCTCGCCAGGACCGTAGTCGGCGGCGACCATGGCGATCTGCATCACTTGCTCCTGGAACAATGGAATGCCCAAGGTGCGCTCCAGCACCGTTTTCAATTCCGGCGATGGATAAGTGGTGGGCTGTTCCTTGTTACGCCGTCGTAGATACGGATGCACCATGCCGCCCTGGATCGGCCCAGGCCGGACGATAGCGACCTCGATCACCAGATCATAAAAAGTCTGCGGCTTGAGCCGGGGCAACATCGACATCTGCGCCCGCGACTCGATCTGGAACACGCCGATGGTGTCGGCCTTGCTGATCATCGCGTAGGTGGCCGGGTCTTCCTTGGGGATCGTCGCCAGCGCCAGGTCGAGGTTGCGATGGCGGCGCAGCAGATCGAAGCAGCGGCGGAGCGCACTGAGCATGCCCAAGGCGAGGATATCCACCTTGAGCAGGCCCACGGCATCCAGATCGTCCTTGTCCCATTGAATGATGGTGCGCTCGGCCATGGCCGCGTTTTCCACCGGCACCAGGGTGTCCAGCGGGTATTCGGAAATCACGAAACCGCCAGGGTGCTGGGACAGGTGCCGGGGAAAGCCGATCAGTTGCCGGGTGAGCGTGAGCACCCGGCGCAGGATCGGGCTGTCCGGGTCGAAGCCGCCTTCACGCAGGCGTTCCAGCGGCGGCGCATCGTCACTCCAGCGCCCGCAGCAGTCGGCCAGCGCGTTGATCTGGTCCGGCGGCAACCCGAGGGCCTTGGCCACATCGCGCACTGCGCCGGCGGCGTGGTAGCTGCTGACCACCGCCGTCAGCGCCGCACGGGTGCGGCCATAGCGCTGGAACACGTACTGCAACACTTCTTCGCGGCGTTCGTGTTCGAAGTCCACGTCGATATCCGGCGGCTCGTTGCGTTCGCGGGACAGGAAGCGCTCGAACAACATATTCGTCAGGCTCGGGTTGATCTCGGTGATACCCAAGGCAAAACACACCGCCGAGTTGGCCGCCGAACCACGGCCCTGGCACAGGATCGAGCGGCTGCGGGCGAAACGCACAATGTCATGCACGGTGAGGAAGTAGCTTTCGTAGCCCAGCTCGCTGATCAGTTCCAGTTCGTTGTTGATCTGCTGCAAGGTCTTGGCGTCGATACCGTGAGGCCAGCGCAGGGCGATGCCTTCTTCGGTAACGGCGCGCAGCCAGGATTTGGCGTCATGCCCTGCGGGCACCAGCTCTCGCGGGTAGTGATAACGCAACTGGCCGAGGTCGAAGGTGCAGCGGCGGGCGATGGCCAGGGTTTCATCAAGCAAGGCTTGGGGGTACAGCGCACTCAGGGCCTCAAGACTGCGCAGATGCCGCTCGCCATTGGGGTGCAGGCGCGTACCGGCTTCGGCCACCGGGACGTGATGGCGGATGGCGGTCATGGTGTCTTGCAGGGCGCGGCGGCCGCGCGCATGCATATGCACATCGCCGCAGGCCACTGCCGGGATATCCAGGCTGGCGGCCAGGCGCAGGCGCTGCTCCAGATAGCGCGCATCGTCCTGGCCGCAATGCAGGTGCACCGCCAGCCACAGGCGCTCGGCGAAGGTGCGGCGCAGCCATTGAATCGAGGCCTGGGTGTCGCTGTCGTCGGCGACCCAGAGCGCCAGCAGGCCATTGAGGGGTTGATCGAAGTCCTCGTGCAGCAGGCGATAGTGGCCTTTTTCGGCACGCCGTCGCGCCAGGGTGATCAAGCGGCATAGTTGCTGGTAGCCGCTGAGGTTTTCCACCAGCAGCACCAGTTTCGGGCCGTTTTCGATGCGCACTTCGCTGCCGATAATCAGCGGTAACTCCACCGCCTTCGCCGCCTGCCAGGCCCGCACGATGCCCGACAAGGTGCATTCATCGGTGATCGCCAACGCGCTGTAGCCCTGGCGTTTGGCCCGCTCGAACAACTCCAGTGCACTGGACGCGCCGCGCTGAAAACTGAAGTTGGACAGGCAATGCAGCTCGGCGTAGCTCATGCAAACCAGCCTTGCAGCCACAAGCCATCGCCCTGCCCCACGCTGCGATAGGCCCAGCCACGCTGGCCGGCGCGGGTCTGGATCAGGTAATAGTCGCGGCGGATATCGGCGCCGTCCCACCAGCCGGACTCGATACGTTCCGGGCCCATCAGGATCTGCACGCCCTGCTCGGCCAGCAAGGTGGGTGCGCTGAGCAGCCAGCCGGGGCGTTGCGCCTTGTTCAAGGTCTGGCATGGGCGACTGTCAGCGGTGGCTTGCCAGGCGCACTCCGGGCGGTGGTCGGCATGAAAACGCAGGCCTTGCACGGCCTCATCCCCCAAGCGTGCGCGCAGGCGTTCGCGCAGTTGCTCCCAGGGCAGGGTCTGTTGCGGGCGGTCGTCGAACAGGTCCTGGCGCTGCGGCACAAACACCGGCAGGTCCTGGGCCACCAGGCGAAAGCCGCGCACCGGTGCGCTGACTTGCACCTGCTCCAGGCGCCCACGGGCCAGTTCGAACAGCATCGCCGGTTCGCGCTCGGCGCTGAGCAGGCCGACCTTGATCACGCTGTCGGGGATCTGGGCGTGTTCCAGGTGCAGGTCGAAACGCTGCACACCACTGTCGCGTCCGCAGAGGAAGGCGGATAGATCACCGGTCAAGCGTCGCAGCGGGAACAGCAGCGCCTGGTGGGACTGCACGTCGAAATTCAATTCGATGCGCGCATCGAACTGGTCCGGCGGCTGGTAAAACCCCAGGGCCAGCGGGCGTTGCCCCGTCAATGCATCCAGGTGTTTGAGCAGGCCGGCATCAAACCGTCGCGCCAGGGTGTGCCGGGGCAAGGCTTGCACTTGGGCCAGGGTACGCAGGCCCATGCGTGACAAGGCGATAGCAGCCTGAGGTTCAAGGCCGGCGCGGTCGATGGGCAGCGGTGCCAGGGCCTGCATCAACGCCTCATCGTCGATGGCCATGCCATCATAGATATTGGCCAGCACCCGCGCCGCCGCCGGGTTGGGCGCGGCGACGATGCGGTGACGAAAGCCCAGTTCGGTCAACTCCTTGCGCAAGCGCGCTTCAAACTGCGGCCAGGGCCCGAACAGGCCCAGGCTCGATTCGATCTCGAACAGCAACGCACGCGGGTAATGCACACTGACCTGGGAGCTGAAGCGATAGGCCCAGGCTGCCAGGAACTGCTGCCAGCGTTCGATTTCCACGGGGTCGTATTCGGCGCTGGCAAAGGTCTTGGCCAGGGCATGGGCCGCCGTCAGGGAAAGGCCCGGACGCAGGCCCAAGGCGCGGGCAGCCTCGTTGACGGTTTGCAGCACGCGCCGCTGCGGCGTACCGGCCAGCAGTGCGAGGGGTTGGTCGGGCTCGGGGTGCACACGCTGCACCCCGTCCAGCGCCAATTGCGGGAAGACAATACACACCCAGCGCATGGCAACCTCAATGCCCGGCCAGCGCAATCGGCGCCGGATGGGCCAAGCCGCCACGGCACTTGATCACCCGCACTTGCGCGGGTTTTGCCTCGACCGCCAGACGCAGGGCCGCAGGCGATGCGTTGATCGCCTCACTCAAGGCGCGCCAGGCAAACGCCAGGGTCTGGCCGGTTTCCGCCGCCACCTGCAAGCGCCGCAACGCCCGGTCATCGGCCTTGCGCGGCCAGCACAGCACCGCGCCGCAACTGCCGGAGCGCAGGCACTGCTCCACGGCCCACAGCGCATCGCGCTCCTCGGCCTGGATCACCGAGAGCTGACGCACATCCACGCCGGCGTTCTGCCACGCGTGGGGATACGGCGTGTAGGGCGGCGCCACCAGCACAATCCGCTCCCCCGCCTTTGACAAGCGTGCCAGGGTCGGCAGCACCAGTTGCAGTTCGCCGATGCCCTCCTTGGCCATAAGGATTTCACTCAAGGCCGATTCCGGCCAGCCGCCGCTGGGCAGCACCGCATCCAGCGCAGCCAGCCCGGTGGGATGAACACTGGCCGCAGGCGCGACCGGCCGGCCCTTCCAGACGCGACCGCCATTGAACAGCGCATCCAGGGCAACGACGGCACCCATCAGCCTTGCCTCACCAGGCCGCAGAACACCCCTTCGATGGCCAGGTCCTGGTCAGGGCCCACCACGATGGGTTGATACGCGGGGTTGCGCGGCAGCAGGCGCACGCGGTCGCCACTGCGTTCGAAACGCTTGATGGTGACTTCGCCATCCAGGCGCGCCACCACGATCTGCCCGTTCAACGCCTCGGCACTGCGGCGTACGCCGACCAGGTCGCCGTCGAGGATACCGTCTTCGATCATCGAATCGCCCTGCACGCGCAGCAGGTAATCGGGGGGTTTCGCGAAGGTGCCTGGGTCGAGTTGCAGGCGGCTGTGCACTTCGGCATCGGCGCCGATGGGCAGGCCGGCGGCGACTCGGCCGAGCACGGGCACGTCCAGCCATTCTGGGCGCGCGGGTTGGTTGAGCAGGCGAATACCGCGCGCCTGGTTGGGGTTGACCTCGATGAAGCCGGCTTCGGTCAGGGCCACGACGTGTTTACGCGCGACGCTGCGGGAGGCGAAGCCGAACGCCTCGGCGATCTCGGCGAGGCTGGGGGGCTGGCCTTGTTGCGCGATGCGGTCGCGGATGAAGGTCAGGATGGCGGTGCGGCGGGGGGTCAGGGTTGTCATGGAGTACATTTGTACTCTTGTGGGAAATTTCTTACAAGAGCCGGTAGTCGGGCTGGGTTGGGTTGGGTTGGGTTGGGTTGGGGACATATCCGTTATTTGAGTAATGGCTGATATTGGTTCCGCCCTTACGGCGGGTCACTTTGGAAAAGAGCCCCAAAGTAACCAAAGGGCTCTTGCCCCAACACTCGGCACCTCGCCTAGGCTCGGTGTGCCCTCACTCCGGCTTGAATCCGTGGGCCGCCGCGATGGGCCATCCTTGGCCCAGCGCGGCTAACCCGGCGTCCTGCCGGGTTACCCACGGATTCAAGCCTGCGTTCGGCCAGCGTGTTTAACGGGGCGCCTAAGATCAAGATCAAAAGCGCAGATCAAAAGACCGCTGACTTCGTCAGCGAAAAGGATGTAAGAGCCAGATCAAAAGCAGATCCAAAGCAGGCTGAGATCTATCTGATATATGGAGATCGAAATGTGGGAGGGGCGGTGCGACGATTCGACTTGCCCCCGATGGGGGAGTGTCAGCTGATGCAGCTGTGACTGATCCACAGCTATCGAGGGCAAGCCCTCTCCCACATTTTTAACCCAGTACATCCGACACAACACCGGTCGGCTCTAAGGCCGCCGCGCTCTTGCTTTTGATCGGGAATCGCCCCGTCAACCACGCTGGCCGGAATTCGATATTGATTTGGGGGGTAAACCGGCAGGGATGCCGGTTTAGCCGCCCTGCGCCATGGATGGCGCGTGGCGGCGGCCCCCCAAATCAATGTCGGATTCCGGGCATGCCGAGCCTAGGCGAGGCACCGAGTGGTGGGGCGAAGACCTTTTGCTTACTTTTGGGTCTTTCCAAAAGTGAGCCGCCGTAAGGGCGGAACCATAAGCCGCCGTAACCGCAGCAACGGATATGTACTCAACCAATCAGCCAATCAACCAACCCCACCCGCCATATGCTCCGCAATCCTCATCCTCAACCACCGCTCCGCCGGATCATTGTCATGCACCCCACTCCACACCATCGACAACTCCGCCGCATCAATCGCAAACGGCGGATCCTCCGCCCGTAACGTGGTGCCCTCGGTCAACGCACACGCCGCATAATCCGGCACGGTCGCAATGATCTGCGTCCCCGCCAACAACGCGCGCAACCCGCTGAATTGCGGCACCGCCAGCACCACCCGCCGTGCGCGGCCGATGCGGGCCAGGTCCAGGTCGATGTTGCCGCTCAGGTCCCCGGAGAACGACACCATCGCATGGGGCCGCTCGCAGTAATCATCCAGTGTCAGCGGTGCCACCCCATCATCCCCACGCAATACCTTGCACGGAATATCCCGCAGTTTCTTGCGCTTGGCATTCGCCGGCAGTTCGGTGGTGTAGCTCACTCCCACGGAAATCTCGCCGCTGGCCAGCAACGCAGACATCAGCAGGTAATTGGCACGGCGTACCACCACGATGATGCCGGGGGCTTCTTCGCGGAGCTGGCTGAGCAACGGCGGAAACAGGCCGAATTCGGCGTCGTCGGACAAACCGATGCGGAACACCGCACAGCTGGTGGAAGGGTCGAAATCCTTGGCGCGGCTGACCGCGCCGGAGATGGTGTCCATAGCCGGTTGCAGCTCCTTGAGGATCGCCAGGGCGCGTGGCGTGGGTTCCATGCCTCGTCCGTTGCGCAGCAGCAATGGGTCGTCAAACAGGTCGCGCAACCGGCCCAACGCCGCACTCACCGCCGGTTGGCCCATGAAGAGTTTTTCGGCGACCCGGGTCAGGTTCTTCTCGAACATCAGCGCCTCGAAAATCACCAGCAGGTTCATGTCGACGCGGCGCAGGTCGTTGCGGTTCATGGCGATATCCAAACGGTTGGCAGACTGCCAGCTAAGCACGCAAAACACTGGCTTGATTGCATGCCTGTGCTGTCTTTTCGGTGACTGCACCTGACGAAATTAACAACGATTAACTCGTCAGCCAGACGGTCCGGCAACAAGATTGACGCCATCTACACTGCACCCATTCACCGGGAACGCTCCCATCGACTGCGGATATTCGTCATGGCCCGAACCGAGCACTGCGCTCCTCGCTTATCCGCCACCGGCGGCCTATGCCCCCGGCGCGAGCGTATCGCCAAGCAATTGATCCTCGCCAACCTCGGCGAAAGCCTGGCGATTGCCGACCTGGCCCAGGCCTGCGCGTTGTCGCGCAGCCATTTTTCCCGTGCATTCAAGTGCACCACCGGGCTGTCGCCCCAGGAATGGATACGCCTGCAACGCATCCAGCGGGCCAAGGAATTAATCACGCAATCGTCCCTGAGCCTGACCCAGATCAGCCTGGAATGCGGGTTCTGCGACCAGGCGCATTTCTGCCACATGTTCACTCGCAGCGTAGGCGTCAACCCGATGACCTGGCGAAACCACCAACTGCGTCACAAGCCTCAAGAGATCGCTGCCTAGTGGTCTGCACGCACCTGGAATATGCTGGCCGCTTACTTTCTCCAGAGCATGGCCACCCATGAGTGACCCACGCGATCAGGCCGTGCACTTCGGGCCCTACCGTATCCACCCGCGCCAGCGCCTGGTGCTGGAGGCCGGTCGCCCGTTGCGCCTGGGGCGGCGGGCCGTGGATATCCTGCTGATTCTGTTGGAGCAGGCCGGCAATGTGGTGAGCAAACAGGAACTGATTGCCCGGGTCTGGCCCAAAAGCGTGGTGGAAGACGGCAACCTGCGGGTGCATATGGCGGCGTTGCGCAAGGCGCTGGGCGATGGCCAGGCCGGGCAGCGCTATATCGTCACGGTGGCCCAGCGTGGCTACAGTTTTGTCGCGCCACTGAGCATCGAGCCAATGAGCCTACCCACCGAAGGCGCGCCCCAACGCCCCTGCCACAACCTGCCGCTGCGCCGCACCCGCATGCTCGGCCGCCAGGCGCTGATCGACACGTTGGTGCAGCATTTGCCCGAGCAACGCTTTATCACCCTGACCGGCGCTGGCGGCATCGGCAAGACCACCGTGGCGTTGCGCGTGGCGGAATTGTTGATCGGGCATTACCGCGACGGTATCCGGCTGCTGGACCTGGCGCCCCTCAGCGCGCCGTCGATGATCTTGCCCAACCTCGCGGCCCTGCTCGACGTGACCCATACCGAGCACGAACCGTTGGCCACCTTCGCGCGCCGCCTGCAAGAGCACCAAGTGCTGCTGGTGATCGACAACTGCGAGCACCTGCTGGACGACATCGCGCTGATCAGCGAAACCCTGCTGCGCCACGCGCCCAAACTGCACATCCTGGCCACCAGCCGCGAAGCCTTGCGCGCCGAAGGCGAGTCGGTGCAACGCCTGCAACCCCTGGCCTGCCCGCCCGCCACTGGCAACCGCGCCCAGGCATTGGGCTATCCGGCCCTGCAACTGCTGATCGAGCGCGCCATGTCCCATCAGGACAGCTTCGCACTCAGCGAAGCCGAACTGCCTCTGGCGATTGATATCTGCCAGCGCCTGGACGGCATTCCCCTGGCGATTGAATTAGTGGCAGCGCAGATCGAGCGCTTCGGCCTGCCGGGGTTGCTGGTGCAGATGGAGGACAATTTTCGCCTGCTCACCCGTGGCCGGCGCAGCGCCCTGCCCCGGCATCAAACCTTGCGCGCGACCCTGGATTGGAGCTTCGACCTGCTCACGGCGTGCGAGCAAATCTGCCTGCGCCGTCTCGCGGTGTTCCGGGGCGGTTTCAGCCTGGCCAGCGCGGCGGCGGTGATTGCCGGGGAGCAGATCGCACCGGCCGAAGTGCTCGGTTCGATCACTCAACTGGTCGCCAAATCCTTGCTCAATGTAGAGCCCGGCGATGAAGAGATGGTCTACCGTCTGCTGGATATCACCCGCACCTACGCCCTGGAAAAACTCAGTGTCGCCAACGAGCTCGACGCCACCCGTGAACGCCACGCCAACCGCTGCCTGGCGTTGATGGACCAGGCGCAGGACGATTGGGAGCTGATCGCGACCCAGTCGTGGATCGACCGCTATGCCCCGCTGCGCGAAGACATCCGTGCCGCCCTCGATTGGGGCCTGGGCGACCAGGGCGTGCACTTGCTGGGCATTCGTCTCACGGTCAGCGCCATGCCGTTATGGCAGGAGCTGTCGCTGCTGCGTGAGCATGGCCTTTACGTGGGCAAAGCCCTGGCGCGGCTGGCGCAATCGAGTGCGCCGAGCCAGCGCTTGCACATGGCGTTGCAGCTGGCTTTCGGCAGTTTTTCCTATCATGCCCAAGGGGGGACGTCGCAGACGATCGAAGCCTTTGCCTGTGCACGGCGCCTGGCTGAAGCGGACAAAAACCTGACTGGCCAATTGCGTGCGGTGTCAGGGCAAATGGCGGTCAGCCTGTGCGGCGGCAATTACCGCGAGGCCTTGAAGCAAAGCCTGCATTTCGATCAATTGGGGCCGCACGCCGCACCGCTGCTGGACCTCAGCGCCCAGCGCCTGAGAGTGCTGGCGCAGCACTTCGCCGGCCACCAGGCACTGGCGCAGCACAATGCCGAGCAGGTGATCCAGCGCATGGCCCAGAGCGGCCATCTCAATCGGTTTACCCATGGTTTTGGCGTGCAGTACGACCAGAGCGTGGCGTCGCTGACCATCCTCGCGCGTATCCTGTGGCTGCGTGGTTTTCCCGAACAGGCATGGCGCACCGCAAGCCAGGCACTGGCGCTGGCGTTGCAGATCAACCACGGCACGTCGATCTGCTACACCCTGGCCCTGGCCGGAGTGGTGATCGCCCAGTACAACGGCGACACCGTTGTGGCCCGCGATCAGCTGGACCTGCTGTTGCAGCAGGCGCAAAAACACTCGGTTCCGTTGTTCCACGCCTGGGCGCAGTGCTACGAGGGCACGATGCAGATTGCCGAAGTGCAGGGGCTGGGGTTGGTCGAGGACATCCTGGTGACCTTCAATGCCATCGCGGTGAATGACACTCTGTTCGAGCGCGCCAGAAGCGGTGCGGCCGGCTGGTGCACTCCGGAGATTCTGCGCGTGCGCGCCCAGCACATGGCCGATGCACAGGCAGCCGAAACCTTGCTGCTTGAAGCCCTGGGCCTGGCGCACCAGCAAGGCGCGCTGGCTTGGGAATTGCGATGCGCGGACAGCCTGGCGCGGCTGTGGCGCACCCAAGGCCGTGTGCCGGCCGCCCGCGACCTGCTGGGTGGCGTCTATGCGCGGTTTACCGAGGGCTTCGCTACCCAGGATCTAATCCGCGTACGCCGCCTGCTCGACGAGTTGCAAGACAAACGGCCGGCCTGAAAACGGCCCCAGGTAATGCCCATAACCCTGTTGCAAACGCGCCACCTGCTGCGGGTCGCGCAGGAGTGCCAAGGCATAACTGCGCACACTGTTGAGCAGGCGATAGCGCGGGTATCCGGGGCCGGGTTCAAGGTTCAGCAGCGAGGTGTCGACCAACCGCGTCAGCAAGTAAGTCAGGTCGGCATGCTCCAGTTCTGTGCCGGCCACCAGCTCACTCAAGGTGGGCAAGGTCACCGCCATCTTGAACAGGCTCATTTGCAGAAACAGCCAGCGTTCCGGCAGGCAGAGGCGCTGGTAGGTCCAATCCAGCGCGGCGCTCAGGGATTGGTGGCGCTCCACCGCCGTACGACGACCCCGCGTGAGAACCTGCAAGCCCCGGCACACTTGCATCTGCACACCGCGCACACCGAGGGCATCCACTTGGGCAGCGGCCAGTTCTAGGGCCAGGGGAATACCGTCGAGGCGCCGGCAGATATCCCGCAACGGAGCCAGGTCAGGGTCTCGCAATACAAAGCCCTGTTGACCGGCGCACGCCCGCGCGACGAACAGTTGCACGGCGGGAAACGCCATTGCCTGCTCGACACTGCCCAGTGCCGACGGAGCCAGCACACCCAGTGGGGGCACACGCTGCACCCATTCGCCGGGGGCCTTCAAAACTTCACGACTGCTGACCAGCACGCTGACCTGGGGCGCGTTTTCGTGCAGCACACGCAGCAGATGTCGACAGGCGCCAAGCAGCAAGTCGGCGCCATCGAGTACCAGTAGCAATTGCCGGGAAACCAGTTGGCGGCACAGCTCAGTGGCGCTGCCGCTGGGTTCCAGGTGCAATGCCGTGGCCAGGTGGCGCAGCATCATCAACGGCGACTCGACGGTGGCCAGGTCGACCCACCACACCCCGTCGCGGTAGCGCGGCAATACACGCTCGGCCAGGGCCAGGGCCAAGGTACTTTTGCCCACGCCGGCGCACCCGGTGAGGGTCATCAGGCGCTGTCCGGACAAACGCCGCACCAGCACCCCCAGCAGTTCATCCCGCCCCATCACCGGGCTGAGCCGCGCAGCCAGGTTGTGCCGGGGCAGCACCGCCGCAGCCACACCCTGCACGGGCGCGGCAAAGCAATAGCCGCGCTGGGGATCATTGAGGATGAAGCGTTGCCCGTCGAGGGCACGGCGCAGCGCGGCGATGTGTACCCGCAGGTTGTTCTCTTCCACCACGCTGTGCGGCCAGACCCGTTCGATCAGAATGGCCTTGCTGACAAACTGCCCAGGCGCCTCCAGCAGCACCGCGAGGATATCCAGCGCACGCCCGCCCAACGGCACCGGCCAACCCGCCTTGCTCACCAGCCGCTGCTGCCGGTGAAAGGCATAGGCACCGAAGCGCACCGTGCTATCCGCGTCCATCGCCTGAGGGTCGTTCATGTCTGCAATCGCGCTGAAACACCCGGCCTTGGGCGTTCGCGCATCCTTTTCCGTGGGCTCGACGCTATTCTTGCCAGCTACCCATGACAGGACAATGCTGGCACAGGGAGCGATACGGACAATCGGGTGTGCGAGACGGACATCCTGTCGTTAACTGAACTGCTGTCGGTATTGGGTAGGGTTAAGGCCGAGTTTTTCACTGAATAAAAAGCGCATGTGCCGCACGCTGCCGAAGCCTGCGTGAAACGCCACAGTCTTGAGCGGCAGGTCGGTGGTTTCCAGCAATTGCCGGGCACGGTCGATGCGCGCCCCTTGCAGGAAGGCCATGGGCGTCATCTGCACGTCCTTGGCAAACAGCCGGGCAAAGTGGCGCGCACTCATGCCGGCCAACGCGGCCATGGACTCGATGGTGAACGGCTGTTCCAAGTGTGCAAGCACGTGGTTCTGCACGCGGGTGATCGCAGTTTCCTGAGGCGCCACGGCGGCCGTCATCGGGCTGAACTGCGCCTGGCCGCCCTGGCGTTTCATCACCACCAGCAGCACCTTGGCCACCTCCACGGCCACCTGCTTGCCATGGTCCTGGGCAACGATGGACAGCGCCAGGTCGATACCGGCCGTGACCCCGCCCGAGGTAATCAACCGCCCGTCCTGCAGGTAGATGCGGTCGGTCTCGACGATGGCCTTGGGGAACGCTTTAATCAGTCGCTCGGTGTAGTGCCAGTGGGTGGTCACGCGGTGCTCGTCCAGCAACCCGGCGTGGCCCAGCACAAAGGCGCCAGTGCAGATCGAGCCGAAGCGCCGCGCCCGGGGCGCCGCCGCCTTGAGCCAAGGCAGCAGCGCCGGATGGCATTCGTTATAGGCACCGGGGCCGCCGGGCACCAGCAAGAGGTCATAGGCGCCGTTTGCGTGTTCCAGCAACAGGTCGGTCTGCACCACCACGCCATTGGATGCACGCAACGGGCCGGGTTCGGTGCCGATGGTAAGGATCTGATAATGCGCCGCCGCCGGCAGGTAGCGGTTGGCGATGGAAAACACTTCGAGCGGCCCGGCCATGTCGAGCAGGAGGAAGTCCGGGAACAGCGCCATGGCCACGGTTTTCATACAAGAAGGATCCATCGAGGGGAAGAAAGCGGGAGGCATTATGGCATGCCTTTGACTGTCAATCTAAGAGAGACAGTTATTCAGATTTCAGCTTCTTAATGAATATTTCAGTAACCAGTAACCTTCTTCTCAACGCAAGCGCCCTGCATCTCGCAGCCAGCGCCCACTTGAGGACATCACCATGCTGACCCTACGCAAAGCTTCCGAACGCGGCGCCGCCAATCACGGTTGGTTGAAGTCGTTCCACACCTTCTCGTTCGCCAACTACTGGAACCCCAACGAGCAGGGTTTTTCCGACCTGTTGGTGATCAACGATGACCGCGTCGCCGCAGGCAAAGGTTTCGGCCAGCACCCACACCGCGACATGGAAATTTTCTCTTATGTGCTCGAAGGCGCCCTGGAACACAAGGACACCCTGGGCACCGGCTCGGTGATCCGCCCTGGCGACGTGCAACTGATGAGTGCCGGCAGCGGCGTGGCCCACAGCGAGTTCAACCACAGCCAAAGCCGTGGTGTGCACTTCCTGCAAATCTGGATCGTGCCCGCCGTGGCCGGCGCCGAACCGCGCTATCAACAAGAGCACTTCAGCGAGGCACAGAAACGCGGGCGCCTGCAGTTGATCATCTCGCCGGACGGCAGCGACGGTTCGCTGACCGTGCGCCAAGACGCCAGGGTTTACGCAGGTCTGTTCAACGGTACCGAAGCCGCAACCCTCGACCTGCCGCCGGATCGCCACGTGTACATCCACGTGGCCCGGGGCAGCGTGGAGATCAACGGCCAGCGCTTGCAGGAAGGCGACGGTGCCCGACTGCGTGACGAGCAGCATATTCACGTCAGCCAAGGCCAGGATGCCGAAGTGCTGGTATTCGACTTGCGCCCCCAGGAACTGCCGCAGATGCCTTGACGGGCCTGGCGATGGCCCTTCGAAACGGACCATCGCTGGCATCGATAGTCACCATCAGCGCAATGAAGTTCTCTAAAAAAATGCAACGCGTAACATCAAACCCATACCAGGCAACACCCAAACTTAAACACTCGGAGCACACCCTCATGAAACGCCAAATCTTGCTTAGCCTCGCTTTCTCGGTACTCGCTGCAAACGCATTTGCCCACCCTGTTGTTGCTGAAGGCGGTTCGGATCGCTTGATGGAAAACCGTGTGGCTGAAGGCGGTTCGGACCGTCTGTTGGAACGCCGTGTTGCCGAAGGCGGTTCGGATCGTCTGATGGAAAACCGTGTGGCTGAAGGTGGTTCGGACCGCCTGATGGAAAACCGTGTGGCTGAAGGTGGTTCGGATCGCCTGATGGAAAACCGTGTGGCTGAAGGTGGTTCGGACCGCCTGATGGAAAACCGTGTGGCTGAAGGCGGTTCGGATCGTCTGATGGAAAACCGTGTGGCTGAAGGTGGTTCGGATCGCCTGATGGAAAACCGTGTTGCCGAAGGCGGTTCGGATCGCCTGATGGAAAACCACGTATAACCCTCTCTGTTCGAGGGGCACCCCAAACCGGCCTGATCAGCCGGTTTTTTTTCGTCTGTTCAATTGTGCACTCAACCAGCAAACGCTTGGACGCGCCTGGCTGCAGACCTGAATAATGTTATTTGCTGATATATAACGTATATATAATTCATAATTTTAATAATTAGGATAGAACCAAACGGCATTTTACAGCGGCTGTCGCGCCCCCTACCTTGGACGAGCATGACCGACCCCCTGCCCGGCGGAGGTACACACTCCCTACTCGACAAGGACAGACCATGAGCATCGAATTCATCGGCTATATCGGCGGCCACCATGCATCCGAAATCCACCCACGCAGCGGTCCGACCCTGCAACCGGACTACGTGGAAACCGTGGCCCGCGCCCACGAAGAGGCCGGTTTCGACCGCGCTCTGGTGGCCTTCCATTCCAACAGCCCGGACAGCACGCTGATCGCCTCCCATGCGGCCAGCGTCACTGAAAAGCTGCAATTCCTGATCGCCCACCGCCCCGGTTTCGCCCAGCCCACCCTCGCAGCGCGCCAGTTCGCCACCCTGGATGTGTTCAACGGCGGGCGCACCGCCGTGCATATCATCACCGGTGGCGACGACCGCGAACTGCGCGCCGATGGCAGCCACATTGGCAAGGACGAACGCTACGCACGCACCGACGAGTACCTGAGCGTAGTGCGCCAGGAATGGACCCGCGAACAGCCCTTCGATTTCGCCGGCACCTACTATCAGGTCGAAGGCGCGCACTCCAGCGTGAAGTCGCCGCAGCAGCCGCATATTCCGCTGTACTTTGGGGGTTCTTCCAAGGCCGCGATTGAAGTGGCCGGCAAGCATGCCGACGTGTACGCACTGTGGGGCGAAACCTACGAGCAAGTGCGCGAGACCGTGACCCAGGTTCGGGCCGAAGCGGCCAAACATGGCCGCACGATTCGCTTCAGCCTGTCGCTGCGACCGATCCTCGCCGAGACCGAAGAACTGGCGTGGGCGCGTGCTGACAGTATCTTGCAGCAAGCCACGGCACTGGCCGAACAGAACGGTTTTGTACGCCGCGAACCGCCGAATGAAGGCTCGCGCCGGTTGCTCGCGGCAGCGGCGCAAGGCTCAAGGTTGGATAAGCGTTTGTGGACAGGCATTGCGGGGTTGCTGGGCGCGCAGGGTAACTCCACGTCGTTGGTGGGCACCGCCGAACAGGTGGCAGAAGCGTTAGTGGATTATTACGACCTGGGTATCACCACGTTCCTGATCCGTGGGTTTGATCCGCTCAATGATGCGATTGAGTACGGCAAGCAATTGATCCCCCTCACCCGCCAACTGATTGCTGAACGCGAACAGGCCAAACAGGTCGCGTAAGCGGGAACACTACAAAACCAATGTGGGAGGAGGCTTGCTCCCACATTCTTCATTTGGCTCGGGATCAGTTCTTGTAGTCGGTATCCGTACGCTCCAACTGCCGAATCAATGCATTCCAATGCCGCGCCACGCCCGGGCCTTCACCGCTGCTATGCGCCTTGGCCTGCTCTTCTACCTTCGCCACCACCTCCTGTGGCGGAAAGACCAACTCCGCATTCCCCGCCGCCTGCGCCGCAATCTGGATATTGCACGCGCGCTCCAACCCTTGCAGTTGCTGGAAGGCATGTTCGACGCTGATGCCCGCCGTCAACAGCCCATGGTTACGCAAGATCATCACACTCTTGTCGCCCAAATCCGCCACCAGCCGCTCGCGCTCGTCCAGGTCGAGGGCGATGCCTTCGTAGCCGTGGTACGCCACACGCCCGGAAAAGGCGATGGAGTGCTGGGAAATCGGCAACAGGCCGTCCTTCTGCGCCGACACCGCAATACCGTCGCGAGTATGAGTGTGCAACACCGCTTGCAGATCATGGCGTGCGCCGTGGATGGCGCTGTGGATCACGTAACCGGCGTAGTTGATACCGAGGCCGGTAGGATCGTCGACGATGGTGCCGTCGAGGTCGACCTTGACCAGGTTGGAAGCGTTGATTTCATCGAACAACAGGCCAAAGGCATTGATCAGGAAATGCTCCTCCGGGCCCGGTACACGGGCGGAGAAGTGGGTGTAGATATGGTCAGTCCACTTGTACAAGGCCGCCAGGCGGTAGGCGGCGGCCAGTTTGACGCGCACGTCCCACTCTTCTGGCGTGACGCGTTGACGAACGTTGTTGGAAACGCTGGAAATCGAGGTGACGCTGCTCATGGCAAAACTTCCTGGATGGCCTTAAAGACTTCCAGGCAAGCCTAGGGGATGCTCAAAAATAATAAAAAGCACATTTTAATCTAAGCTAATTATTATTTTTTTTCATATCAAGCGGCGTCTCGAATCTTGTGCAACGACGCAGCCACCCACTTGCCAAACGCATCCACCGGCCCCTGCAGGTTGCCCAGGAAGTGCGGATAGATCAGCCACAAATCCATCACCGGCTTGAAGTCCTTGAGCGGCATCACCGCCAGTTGCTCACGGTGCGCACTGCGTTCCAGCAGCGGGCGCGGCACCAGGCCCAAGCCCAACCCATCGGCGACCAATCCCAATTGCAACTCAGTGCCGAACGTCTCCAGGTTGACCCGCAGCGCCAAGCCCTGGTCAGACAAGGTGCGCTGCAGGCCAGCGCGGAACCCGCAGCCGTCCGGATTGAGGATCCAACCATTCTGGTACACATCCGCGAGCTTGCACGGCTTCTTCGGCAACTGCGCCTTGGCGCACACCACCACCAGTTCCATCTTGCCGATGGACTCGCCAACGATGTTGTCCGGGAATATCTTGCCCGCCGGGAACAACGCCGCCGCCGCATCCAGCTCGCCGCGTTCGATCTTGCCAACCAACTGGCTGCCCCAGCCGGTCGCGACCTGGGCGCGCAGCTCGGGGTACTCGCTGCGCAGCAGCTTCAGCGCGTCCAGCAGCACCACATCACCGATGGTCTGCGGTACGCCCAGGCGCAGTACGCCAGTGGGGGGAGCGTCGGTGGCGACCAGTTCACGCAACGCATCCATCTCGCGCAGGATCAACCGGCATTGTTCATACACGCGGGTGCCGATCAGCGTCGGCTTGAGGGGTTTGGTGTTGCGGTCGAACAGCTCTACCCCCAGCGCCTGCTCGAAGTTCTGCACGCGGCGGGTAATGGCCGGCTGGGTCAGTTGCAACGACTCGGCGGCATGGCTGATGGACTGGCAACGAATCACTTCGACAAAGGCATCGATATCGTCAATTTTCATTTGGGCCGCACATAGAGAACAGTCATTAAGATGTGTGCGAAGCATAGTTGCAGGAACGTTATCTGAATAGCCCAGGCTGTGATCGATAACGTCTAACGCTATTCAGACCGGTTCTAAATTACCTTCAGCTATAAGCTAATCATTAAAAAATAGCATATTAACTATAAACATTATGCTTAGATAAACCCATCAACACCGACTGATGGAATTGTCATGACCCAGGCCCGACACCCCGAGAGACTCAGAGCCTTTATTGGCGCCCTGGCGGAACTGATCGACGGCAATCCCCGTGAAGGTGACCTGCTGCACCGTGGCGGCAAGCTGCTCGCGCAACTGGTCAGCCATGATGACTGGCTCCCCGATGAATTCGCCCAACCCAACCCGGAGCGTTACCAGCAGTTCCTGCTGCATGCCGATTCGCGCCAGCGCTTCAGCATTGTCAGTTTTGTATGGGGACCGGGGCAAACCACGCCGATTCATGACCACCGGGTATGGGGGCTGATCGGCATGTTGCGCGGCGCGGAGTTTTCCCAAGGTTTTGAACGCGCCCCCGACGGCAGCCTGGTCGCCGAAGGCAAGCCCATTGAGCTGCTGCCAGGCCAGGTCGAGGCGGTGTCGCCCAAGGTCGGCGATATCCATCAGGTGAGCAACGCCCACAGCGACCAAGTGTCCATCAGCATTCACGTGTACGGCGCCAATATCGGCGCGGTACGCCGCGCGGTGTACCAGCCTGACGGCAGCGAGAAACTGTTTATCTCCGGTTATTCCAACGCCTACCTCCCGAAGATCTGGGATTTGTCCAAAGAAAAGAGCCCTGCCCTATGAGCACCGTACCGACCCGCAGTTTCGCGCAGATTCGCCAGGCCCTGTTGGACCATGCGGAAGTCGCCCTGATCGACGTGCGCGAAGAAGCGCCGTTTGCTGAATCCCACCCGTTGTTCGCCGCGAATATCCCGCTGTCCAAACTGGAACTGGAGGTGTTTGCGCGCATCCCACGGCGCGATACCCAGGTCACCGTCTACGACAACGGTGAAGGGCTGGCCGTGCGCGCCGCCGAGCGCCTGGCTGCATTGGGCTACACCCAGGTCAGCCTGCTCGACGGCGGCCTCGACGGTTGGCGCAGCGCCGGCGGCGAGTTGTTTATCGACGTGAACGTGCCGAGCAAGGCCTTTGGCGAGTTGGTAGAGAGTGAGCGGCACACGCCGTCCCTGGCCGCCGAAGAAGTGCAGGCCCTGCTCGACAGCCAGGCAGACGTGGTGGTGCTCGACGCCCGCCGTTTCGACGAATACCAGACCATGAGCATCCCCACCAGCATCAGCGTGCCCGGTGCCGAACTGGTGCTGCGCGCCCGTGAACTGGCGCCGGACCCGGCCACGCGCATCATCGTCAACTGCGCCGGGCGCACCCGCAGCATCATCGGCACCCAGTCGCTGATCAACGCGGGCGTGGCCAACCCGGTGTCGGCGCTGCGCAACGGCACCATCGGCTGGACCCTGGCCGGTCAGAAGCTCGCCCATGACCAGTCGCGCCGCTTTGCGCCGACGTCGGAAGAACACCGCCACATCGCTGCCCAGGACGCCCGCCGCGTCGCCGACAAGGCCCGCGTCGGCCGCGCCACCCTCGGCGACCTGCAACGCTGGCAGCAGGAGCCGAGCCGCACCACCTACCTGTTCGATGTGCGCACCCCGGAAGAATTCGACGCCGGCCACCTGCCCGGCGCACGCTCCACGCCGGGCGGCCAATTGGTCCAGGAAACCGATCACGTGGCCAGTGTGCGTGGCGCACGGCTGGTGCTGGCCGATGACGACGGCGTGCGCGCCAATATGTCCGCGTCCTGGCTTGCCCAACTGGGCTGGGAGGTGCACGTACTGGACGACCTGCAGACGGCGCACTTCAGCGAAAAAGGCGCCTGGGTCGCCCCGGTGCCCACGCCGCCCCAGGCCGAACTGATCAGCCCCCACACCCTCGCCGACTGGCTGGCCCACGGCGACACCCTGGTGCTGGACTTCACCGCCAGCGCCAACTACGTCAAACGCCACATCCCCGGCGCCTGGTGGGCCCTGCGTGCACAACTGCCCGACGCCCTCGCAAAAGTACCGACCGCCGAGCGCTATGTGCTGACCTGCGGCAGCAGCCAACTGGCGCGCCTGGCGGTGGCCGAAGTCGAAGCCATTACCGGCAGGCAAGTGTTCCTGCTGCAAGACGGCACCGCGGGCTGGATCAACGCGCAACTGCCCCTGGAAGAAGGCGAAACCCACCTGGCCTCCCCGCGCATCGACCGCTACCGCCGACCCTATGAAGGCACCGACAACCCCAAGGAAGCCATGCAGGCGTATCTGGATTGGGAGTTTGGGCTGGTGGACCAACTGGCCCGCGACGGTACGCATGGGTTCTATGTGATCTGATCACTTTTCCAAGTCCAGCACAGGTCTCTGTGGGAGGGGGCTTGCCCCCGATTGCGGCGTGTCAGTCAGTCCATCTGATATTGACACACCGTTATCGGGGGCAAGCCCCCTCCCACATGGACCGTATCTACCTTGAGCAATCTGCGGCGTATTCCGGGAGGCCGAAATCAAATGCAATTAGAGAATAATCAATCAATACATAATCAATTATTTTAATAATTAACATATAACCAAAAAGACTTTCACAGCAGGTTTTTATGAGAATAACGTGAAGTCCTCACCGACCCCTTCTCCAGGCGGAGGTAACCGAACCCTTTCACGATCTGCCTGGAGCCAGCATCCCATGGTCTTTACCAACCCTTTCAAACACCTGCTCCTGAGCACCGCCCTGGCCCTTGGCCTCGCCACCACCGCCCAAGCCGCCGACCTGCAACCACTGCGGGTGGCCAATCAAAAATCGACGATCAAGGCCCTGCTCGAAGCCTCCGGCGAAACCAAAGACGTGCCCTACACCATCCAGTGGTCGGAGTTCCCGTCCGCCTCGCCCCTCGGCGAAGCCCTGAATGCCGGCGCGGTGGATATCGGGGCCTTGGGCGACGCGCCCTATGTGTTCGCGCTGGGTGCCGGGGCGTCGCTCAAAGTGGTCAGCATCATCCACGCCGAAGGGCGCAATACCACCGCACTGCTGGTGCCCAAGGACTCGCCGATCAAGACGGCAGCCGACCTCAAGGGCAAGAAAATCGTCACCGGCCGCGGCTCCATCGGGCATTACCTGGCGATCAAGGCATTGGCGACTGCCGGTCTGACCAGCCAGGATGTGCAGTTCATCTTCCTGCTGCCTGCCGAATCGCGTCTGGTGCTGGACAACGGCACCGCTGACGCCTGGGCGACCTGGGACCCTTACACCACGGTGGTCACCTCCCAAAGCCAGGCGCGAATCATCGCCAGCGGCAACACGCTGCTGAGCAACCACCTGTATCTCGCGGCGACCAGCCAGGCCATCGCCGACAAACGCACACAACTCGACGACTTTGTCGCCCGTGTCGACCGCGCCTACGCCTGGGCCAATACGCACCCCGACGAATACGCCGCCGCCCAGACCAGAATCACCGGCCTGCCACTGGCGGTGCATGTGGCCGTGGCCAAGGAAACCCGCCTGAGCCCGGTGTTGATCGATGACAGCGTGATCAGTGGCCTGCAAGCCACCGCCGACACCTATCAAAAAGAAGGCCTGCTGACCAAACACATCGACGTGTCCCAGGGCTTCGACAAGAGCTTTAACGCCAAGCGTGCACCCAACAACCAAGCCTCGCGCTGAAGGAGCAGAACATGAGCAAGCCACGTCATTTGAAATTGGGAGCAATGGTCCACGGTGTCGGTCACGGCTGGGGCGAATGGCGCCACCCGCAGGCCCTACCGAATGCCAGTACCGATTTCGGCTTCTACAAGCAGCAGACTGAACTGGCCGAAGCCGCCAGATTCGACTTCGTGTTCATCGCCGACAGCCTGCATATCCACGCCAAATCCAGCCCCCATTACCTCAACCGTTTCGAGCCGCTGACGATCCTTTCAGCCCTCGCGGCCCTGACCACCCATATCGGCCTGGTCGCCACGGTGACCGTCAGTTACACCGAGCCCTACCAAGTGGCGCGTCAGTTTGCGTCCCTGGACCATATCAGCGGCGGTCGCGCCGGCTGGAACGTGGTCACTTCGTGGCTGAGCGGCACCGCCGACAACTTCGGCAAGGCCGAGCATCCGCCGCATGCCGTGCGCTACCGCATCGCCAAGGAACACCTGAACGTGGTCAAGGGCCTGTGGGACTCCTGGGAGGACGATGCCTTTGCTTACAACAAGCAAAGCGGCGAGTTTTTCAGCCCGGACAAGCTGCATGCGCTGAACCACAAGGGCGAGTTTTTCTCGGTCAAGGGGCCGCTCAACATTGCGCGTTCACGCCAGGGCCAGCCGGCGATTTTCCAGGCCGGCACCTCGGAAGACGGGCGTAACTTCGCCGCCGAACATGCCGATGCGATCTTTGTGCATGTGGAAAGCATCGAAGAAGGCCTGGCCTACTCCCAGGACCTCAAACGTCGGGCCAAAGGCTTTGGCCGCGATGCCGACAGCCTGTCGATCCTGCCGGGCATCCGCCCGATTGTCGGGCGCGATGCCGCCGAAGTGGAAAGCCGCTACCAGCAAGCCGTGGACTTGGTCACCGTGGAAGACGCCATCGTCGCCCTCGGTCGCCCGTTCAACGACCACGATTTCAGTCAATACCCGCTGGACGAGCTCTTCCCGGAACTCGGCGACCTGGGCTCCAACAGCCAGAAAGGCGGCTCCGACCGCATCAAGCAACTGGCCCGCGACGAGGGCTTGACCCTGCGCGAAGTGGCCCTGCGCTTCTCGCGGCCCAAGCGGGATTTTGTCGGCACCCCGGAGCAGGTCGCCGATGCGATCCAGACCTGGTTCGAGACCGGCGCCAGCGATGGCTTCATCGTCAACTCGGTGCTGCCGGATGGCTTGCAGTTCTTCACCGAGCTGGTGGTACCGGTGCTGCAACAGCGCGGGCTGTTCCGCACCGAGTACAGCGGCCACACCCTGCGCGATAACCTGGGCCTGGGCGTGCCGGCCAACCGTTACAGCGTCGAGGTGGAAGAACCGCAAGAGGCGCTGGCATGAGCGAATCCCTCAACGGTCGCCTACGCTCCGTGGAAGTCGCCAACTTCGAAGCCCTGCTCGAACGCCTCACCACCGAGCTGGCCAGTACTGCGCCGCAGTACGACGACAGCGGCGCCTTCCCCCACGCCAACTTCCAACGATTGCAGGAACACGGCCTGGTCGCCCTCACCGTGCCCAAGGCCCTGGGCGGCGGCGGTGCCAGCCTGGCCCAGGCGCGCAAGGCGATCAGTGCGATTGCCAAGGGCGAGCCGTCCACTGCGCTGATCCTGGTGATGCAATACCTGCAACACACACGCCTGCAAGACAGCAAAACCTGGCCCCCGCATCTGCGTGTGAAAGTCGCCGAAGACGCGGTGCGCAACGGCGCGCTGATCAACGCCCTGCGCGTCGAGCCCGACCTCGGTACCCCGGCCCGTGGCGGCCTGCCGGCGACCACCGCCGTGCGCACCGCCGAAGGCTGGCGCATCAGCGGGCGCAAGCTCTACTCCACCGGCAGCCACGGCCTGAGCTGGTTCAGCGTGTGGGCGCGCAGTGATGACGCCGACCCGCTGGTGGGCGCGTGGCTGGTGCCCAAGGACAGCCCCGGCGTGACCATTATCGACACCTGGGATCACCTGGGCATGCGTGCCACCTGCAGTCACGAAGTGGTACTCGACAACGTGCTGGTGCCGCTGGACCACGCCGTCAGTGTCAGCCCCTGGAGCGCACCGCAGCCGGAGCTGGACGCCGACGGATTCCTGTGGATGGCGGTGTTGCTGTCGTCGGTGTACGACGCCGTGGCCCAGGCCGCGCGGGACTGGCTGGTGAATTGGCTGCAAGCGCGCCAGCCCTCCAACCTCGGCGCCGCGTTGTCGACCTTGCCGCGCTTCCAGGAAACCGTCGGGCATATCGACACCCTGCTGTTTGCCAACCGCAGCCTGCTCGACGCCGCCGCCGACGGCCACACCCCGGCGGCCAATGCCGCACAGTTGAAGTACCTGGTCACCAACAACGCCATCCGTGCGGTAGAGCTGGCCATCGAAGCCTCGGGCAACCCCGGCCTGTCACGCCACAGCCCCCTGCAACGGCACTACCGCGACGTGCTGTGCAGCCGCGTCCACACCCCGCAGAACGACGCCGTGCTGCAAGGTGTCGGCAAGGCCGTGTTCGCCCAACGCCAGAAGGAACGCACATGACTCAGGTGATTATCGCCAGCCAACTGGGCGAAGATTTCAATCAAGTGATCCGCGAACGCCTGGCGCCGCTGCACCCCGACGCCCAGGTGATCGACGTCCCCATCGGCGTCCCCAGCGACCTGCCGCCCCACGCGAACATCCTGCTGCTGCGCCCGATCAATGTGCGCGGCTACACCTCCCCGGACACCCCGCCCCCAGGCTGGCCGTACGCCGCGAAATGGGTGCACCTGGTGTCGTCGGGGATCGATTTCTACCCGCAGTGGCTGTTCAATGGCCCGCCGGTGACGACCTCCCGTGGCAGCGCCGCCGACAACCTCGCCGAGTTCGCCCTGGCGGCGATCTTTGCCGCGTCCAAGCACTTGCCGGACATCTGGGTGAAAGACTCACAGTGGAATTTCACCGCGCTGCGTCCACTCAAGGGCACCACTTTGGGCATCCTCGGCTTTGGTGCGATTGGTGAAAGCCTGGCGCAGAAGGCCCACGCATTGGGGATCAACGTGGTGGCGCTGCGCCAGAGCCCGACGCCGTTCGGGGTCGACGGGGTTGAAGCGGCAAGGGACATCCACGACCTGTTCGCCCGCGCCGACCACCTGGTGCTGGCGGCGCCGCTGACCGATGCGACGCGCAACATCGTCGACCGCGACGTGTTGGGCAGCGCCAAGCCGGGGCTGCATTTAATCAACATTGCGCGGGGTGGCCTGCTTGATCAGGAGGCGCTGCTGGAAGCACTGGACAACGGGCAGATCGGCCTGGCATCGCTGGACGTGACCGAGCCGGAACCGTTGCCGGATGGGCACCCGTTGTACAGCCATCCAAGGGTGAGGTTGTCGCCGCATACGTCGGCGATCTCGACCAACAGCCGCAATGAAATTGCCGATACGTTTTTGGCGAATCTGGAGCGCTACATTTCGGGTACCGAACTGGCAAATCTCGTTAACGCCTGACGCAGTTTAAAAATGTGGGAGGGGGCTTGTTGTGGTGAGCGGGCTTGCCCCGCGCAGGGCTGCGAAGCAGCCCCAATCCAGGCTCCGCGTTTTTTCAGTCATAACCCATTGGCCGGTTTTGGGGCCGCTTCGCAGCCCTGCGCGGGCAAGCCCGCTCACCACAAAAGCCCCATCACCCTAACAACCTGCTCACCACAAAAGCCCGATCACCACAACCGCAGCATTGCCACCCCGGTGTTATTTGATGCGGTAGTGGAACGTGTTGCGCACCGCCGGCACCGCAACAGCCTTGCCATCAACGATCCTGGGCTGATAGCGGAAGGTGTTCGCCGCCGTCAATGACGGCCGCATGAACAACGGATGGCAGCCGTCCAGCACCCTGGGATTTTCCACGC
Source organism: Pseudomonas sp. LG1E9 (assembly GCF_003290225.1). Lineage (NCBI taxonomy): Bacteria > Pseudomonadati > Pseudomonadota > Gammaproteobacteria > Pseudomonadales > Pseudomonadaceae > Pseudomonas > Pseudomonas sp. LG1E9. The sequence continues at coordinate 4,165,148 of NZ_CP029983.1, forward strand.
GGCCCTGGGTGTTGACGCTGTACTCCAGGGTGCAATCGCCTTCGATGTTCTTGTCCAGGGCGCGCTCGGGGTAGTCCGGTGCTTCCTTGCTCAGGGGCTGGTATTGGCGGCTGTCAAAAGCCGGTGCCGCTGCTGGGGTGGGTGTTGCGACGCGGGCTTTTTCGGCGGCCTGGCGCTCTTGGGCCACGCGTTGCTGTTCCAGCTCGCGGTTGCGTTGCTCGCTCGCCAGGCGTTCCTGTTGTTGCTCGACCTTCTTTTCTTCGACACGTTTACGCGCCAAGGCGGCTTTCTCCAGCTTTTGTGCCTGGATTTGTGGGTCCACCGCAGGCTTGACCGGCGCCGGGACCACTACCGGCTCTGGCGGCGCGGGTGCAACGGCCACCGGTTCTGGCACCGGCGCAGGCGCAGGCGGCAGCATGACCAACTGGGTGTGCATCACCCGAGGCGCCTCCACCAGCGGCTTTTGCGTCGACCAACCCACCATCAACGCCGCCAGCACGCCCGCGTGCAGCGCCACCGCCAGGCTGGCGGCGAGGCTGTTGCGCCACACGCCGGACGTATCCCTGGGTTCCATCGCAAGCTGTGGACTGTGCATGATCATCGCCGTCATTGCGGGGCCTCGGTCACCAGCCCCAGGTTGCTCACACCGCCTTTTTGCAACACCGCCATGGCAGCGACCACACTGCCGTAGCCGGCATTGTCGTCGGCGCGGATATACACCTGGGTGTCACTGCGCGCCGCTACCACCTGCATGACCTTGGCGCCCATTTCGTCCAGGCTTACGGCGCTGTCGGTCTGGTGGCGGGTGTCGAGCTCGCCGCCAAGGTTCCAGTAGTAGCCGCCGTCGGCTTTTACCGACAGCGTCAGGATCTGCTGGCGGGTATCGGTGGCCAGCGCCTCGGCGGCGACCTTGGGCAGGTCGATCTTCACGCCCTGGGTCAGCATCGGCGCGGTCACCATGAAGATCACCAGCAGCACCAGCATCACATCGATGTACGGCACCACGTTCATTTCGGCCTTGGGCCCGTGTTTGCGTTGCGGCCTGACTAACATCGGAATGCTCCTGTTCAGGCCGCCACGGCCAGGTTGATCGGCGCGCCGCGCAGGGTACGGTGCAGGCGCACTTGCAGTTCGTTGCCGAAGGCGTAGTAGCGAGTGAGCAAGGTCTGGCCGCGTGCGGCGAAGCGGTTGTAGGCGATCACCGCCGGGATGGCTGCAAACAGGCCGATGGCCGTGGCGATCAGCGCTTCGGCAATACCCGGCGCCACCGTCGACAGCGTGGCCTGTTGCACCTGGGACAAGCCGATAAAGGAATTCATGATCCCCCACACGGTGCCAAACAAACCGATATACGGGCTGACCGAACCCACGGTCGCGAGAAACTGCAGGCCCTTTTCCAACTCGATTTCCTGCTCGGTGATCGCCACCTGCAAGGCACGCTCAACCCCTTCGAGCACCGCCGGGTCATGGCTGTGCAAGTGCTGGTATTCCTGGACGCCGGCGATAAAGATCGGCGCAATCCCGCCCTCGCCTGCCTGCACGGTTTCGCGGTACAGCGGTTGTAAGTCGGGGGCCGCGCGAAAGCGCTGCACAAAGCCGTTCAACTGGCGCTCCAGGCGGCGCAGGACGCTGCCGCGCTGGATGATCAGGTACCAACTGAGCAGCGACGCCAGCAGTAAAGTGATCATGACCGCCTTGACCAACAGGCTGGCGTCACTGATAAGGCCCCAGATCGTCATATGTTCCATCGTCGCGTGCATGGTGATGTCCTATTCGATTAAAAAGTGATGACCGGGTGATGACGGTTCACGGCAACTTCAGCGCGCGGGTCACGTCGGCCCACGGTACGAATTTGAAGTTCTGGGTTTGCTCCGGCATGCGCTTGCGCCCGTCCTGCACCACCAGCATGCCTTGGCTCCACGGCCCGCCAAGGTTGATCGCGGTGACTTCAAGGCCATCGGTTTCCGAGGCGCCGTCAATACCGGCGGCGGCATTCAGACCGACACGAAACCCGCCGTGAATGGCGAATGGCGGCTCGGCATCCACCACCAGGTAGCTGTCGTTGCCTTGGCTGGAGATCACCAGGTAGTCGCGTTTATTGCTCTGGTACAGCGCCAGGCCTTCGACATCCGCATGCAGTTGCGGGCCGACCTTGATCACGCTGGTGAGCATGGCCGGTTGATCAGCGCGGGCGTCCACCGCCCAGACGCCCACGTCCTCCTCACCAATAAACAGGCGCTGGCGCTGATCGTCGGCCACACAGCCTTCGGGTTGGCTGTCGACCTTGAACTGGCGCACCAACTCACCCTGCACGCGGCCGTCCGGGGCGCTGAGAAGGTATTGCAGAAAGGTGCCGTCCTTGCCGTTGGCGATGGCATAGATCTCGCCGCTGGCGGGCTGGTACAGGCAGATGCCGTAGATGTCCTTGAGCGGCGTGGGCACTTCACCGGCCTCGCGCAACTCGCCGCTCTGGCGGTCGATGCTGAACAGGCTGAGGCTGTTGTGATCACGATTGCTGGCGACGGCGAGGTCGACGGTCTGCGCGCCCAGCTTGAAGTTGGGGCGCACATCGACGTTGTTCAGGCGCCCGACTGCCAGTTCCTGCAACAGCTTGCCGTCGAGGTCGTAAGCCAGCAGGCCCTGTTTTTTGTTGGTGCCGAGCACGCGGCTTTTCGACGGTTGCTCAGGGTGAATCCAGATCGCCGGGTCATCCGCCGCATCGCCCTGGCGGCCGACCGGGTCGGTTTGACGCACGGCGGCGACTTGCGGCAGCGCCGGCTCGGCTGCTACCGGTTTGGCCTGCCAGTTGAGTTTGCCCTGGTAGAGCTTGCCGCTGTCGTCGTCGCGTACCAGCAGTTGCTGGCCGTTGACGCTCAATTGTTCCGGTTCTTTCAAACCTGGCAGGCGCAGGCTCGATTGCTCGACCCAACGTTCGCCGGTCTGTTGGAACAGATGCAGCTGTGCGGTTTTCGGGTCCAACGCAACCAGGCCGCCCGGTACCAGTGCGATGGCGCCGGCTTCACGCTTCGGATCGTCGAACACGGCCACCGGCGTGCGTTTCACGTCTGCTTCCGGGTGCGCGGGGTAGGCCCACCAGCCGACATTTTCTTCATTCACCACCAACTGATTGGAAGCGTCATCGACCTGGCAGAACTGCGCCGACGGCGGCAACGGGATCCCGCGCACGCGCTGGGGTTCGGTTAGCAGTGTCGAGCCATTGCCCACCAGCCATTGCTCGCCCTTGCCCTCTTCGCCGACCAGAAACACAAACAGGTTGGCCGCCGAATCGCGGTACAGGCACAGGCCGTTCACCGGGTAATCGCGGGGCGGCAGGTACAGCGGCTTGCCCCAGGTCTTGCTGGCGGGATCGAGGTTGATCAGCAGCGCTTGTTGCCGATCATTGTCGAGGCTGGCGACCAGGATTTGGGCACCGCCAGCGCGGGTATCGAGGCTGCTGAAGTGGCCCTTGAAGCGGGTCAGTTCAGTGCCTTTGGCGTCGAGCAGTTGCAGGCCGTCGCGGGTGCTGGCGGCCAGGCGTTCGGCGCCAGTGGGCAGGAAGGCCACGGCTTCGGCGTTCAAGGACGGCGCCCACGGGCTCAGGGCCAGATCGGTGGCGAATGCAGTGCCGCTGGTGATCAGGGCGATCAGCAAGTACAGCTTGGAAATTCTCATGAACAAGTAAATCCTTCGAAAACAGTGGAGATCCAATGTGGGAGGGGGCTTGCCCCCGATGAGGGTGTGTCAGTTGATCAATCTTTCACTGATCCACCGCTATCGGGGGCAAGCCCCCTCCCACATTTGGAAAGTGGTTGGATTCAAAAGTGGGTGAACGTCAGGCCCACTTTGTAGGTCGGGCCGTACTCTTCGTACTGGCCGTTGTAGCTGCGGTGGCCGGTGTAGACGAAGTACGACTCGTCCGTGAGGTTCTGGGCCTCGAAGCTGACTTGCAGGTTCTTGGTCAGCGAGTAACGCGCACTGAAATCGACGAAGGTCTGCGCATCCACATGCAGGTCATGGGCTTTGTCGTTGATCGAGGCCAACTCATAGAGGTAGGCCGACTTGTAGTTGGCCGACAGGCGCAGGCTGAGTTTGTCGTCTTCCCAGCCGAGCATCAGGTTGCCGACGGTGTCCGACTGATTGGGCAGGCTGATGTTGCGTTTGCGATTCGTGCCGCTGGCGGCGTCGAAGCCTTCGATATCCGCACTGGAACGGCTGAAGGTGCTGTTGGCACCGATCAGCAGACCGTTCCACGGCGCGGGCAGCCAGTCGAATTTCTGCGAATAGGCCAGTTCCAGGCCGTAGAGCTTGGCGCTGTCGCCGTTGGCGTAGGTGTGGGCCTCGGAGAAGTTGGCCCAGGCGCCGGTGCCGGCCACGTCGGTGTTGTAGACGAAGTTCTTGATGTCTTTGTAGAACACGAACGCCGACACGGTACCGGCGCGGCCCATGAAGTGCTCGATGCCCAGGTCCAGGTTGCTCGACTCCAGGGGCTTGAGGTCCGGGTTGCCGAAGGTGGCTTCGTCATCGTCGATCACAAAGCCCGGCGCCAGTTGGCCGAAGGTCGGGCGCACCACGGATTTGGTCCACGCCGCACGCACCTGGGTGTTCTTGTCGATCTGGTAGCGCGCATGCAGGCCCGGCAACCAGTGGTGGTACTGGCGCTTGGTCTCGGTGGCAGTGAACACGCCATCGGTGGCGCCCGTGCCCTTGGCTTCGAACTCGGTGCCCTCGTAGCGCAGCCCGGCGATAAAGCGCCAGTCGTCGATATCGATGGTGTTCATCAGGTAGCCGGCGTTGATGTCTTCACGAATGGTGAAGTCGTTGACCCTGGATTCGGTCTCGTCATAGAAGTCCGCCGCGTTGAGGCTGCCGATCAACTGCTTGATGCTGCTGGCGCTGATGCCGGGGCCGTAGTTACCGAGGCGATAGTCGACGCTGCCCTTCTGGAACTGGGTCAGGTTGAGCTGGTCGGCGGTGTAGCCGAGGGTGTCGAAGTCCTTGTAGACCCAGGCCTCCAGATCGTTGTCCTTGTTACGGCGGCTGACCTTGCCGCCGAATTTGACTTGGGAGGCGTAGCCGCTCAGGTCGTAGTCGCGGGCCAGGTCCAGGCGCAGGTTTTTCTCGGTGTCCTTGGTGTTCTGTTTTTCCCAGTCGACCTTGTCGAGAGTGAAGTTGCTGGGGTCATAGAAGCCCGCACCGATGATCGGGCGTGGCTTGTCCTTGTCGTAGAACCCGCTGTTGGCAAAGTCGCCGCCGTCGAACGTGGCCCCGGCGATATGCGCCGGGCTGTCTTCGCTGGACTGGCTGTAGCCGGCCTGGCCGCTGAGGGTCCATAGGCCAAGCATGCGCTCGCCACCAAACACGTAGGACTGGATTTCCTGGGTTTCCTCCCGGTTCTTGAGCTTGCGCTTGGCTTCGGCATCGCCCAGTTCACCGGCGGCCTGGGGGTCGGCAAATTCGAGGCTGGTGGAGTTGCGGGTCTCGGTGTCCTTGTAGCGGCTGTAGAGGGTGCGCAGGTAGTAGCTGCTCAGATCATCGGGCTTGTAGTCGAAGTTCAGGCCACCGCCGGCGCGTTCGCGGCTGATGTCGTAGTCGCGCTGTTCAAACTCGTTGAGTTTGGCGCCGTCGGTGAAGTCCCAGGCGCCGCCGGTTTCGACGTTGTCCGAGCCGAAGTCGCGCTTCTGCCAGCTCAGGGCCGCAGCGACGCCGAAGTTGTCGATGCCGTCGCCGAGGCTGAAGCGATTGCTCGCGGCACCGGAAAATTTGGGGCTGGTCTGGCTCGTATTCTTGTCGTAGCTGGCTTCGGTACTGCCGGTGTAGAACAGGCCTTTGTGGTCGAAGGCCGACAGGCTTTGCACATCGACGGTGCCGCCGAGGGAGTTGGCGTCCATGTCCGGGGTGAGGGTCTTGATCACCGACAGCGATTGCACCAGTTCCGACGGCAATACATCGAGGGCCACGGCGCGGCGTGCGCTTTCCGGGGCGGGCACCAGGGTGCCGTTAATGGTCACGCTGTTGAGGTCCGGGCCAAGGCCACGCACGCTGACAAAACGGCCTTCGCCCTGGTCGCGCTCGACGCTGATACCGGGCAAACGCTGTACCGCTTCGGCGACGTTTTCATCCGGCAACTGGGCCACGCCATCGGCATGCACCACGCTCTTGATGCTGTCAGAGCTGCGCTGCTCTTTGAGCGCCTGATCAATGGCGGCGGCCTGGCCGACCACTTCAACGTGCTCGGTGGTGGTGGCCTCGGCCGCATTCAACCGTTCGCTGGCAATCGCCAGGGCCAAGGCGGTGAGCGTGAAGCTGACGAGCCCGGTGCGCTTGTACATGAAATCCTCCCCAAGAATCCGTTGGCGCCAGGCAAGTGGCCCGGCAACTGGGAGGGCAAGCTAGGGGTGGGGGATGACGGTTCTGTGACAGGGGTTGGCGGCGGGGCCCGTAAACCGGGGGGTTTCACCGGGCTCTCGACTTGGAATGAGCTGAAATGACCTGTGGAGTTCAAATGTGGGAGGGGGCTTGCTGTGGTGAGCGGGCTTGCCCCGCGCTGGTCTGCGAAGCAGACCCAGAGGATCCTCAGTGAACCCGTCGGGGGGCAAGCCCCCTCACCACAGCAAGCCCCCTCCCACATTTTTCAATTTGCGGCGTAGGTGAGATGAGCTGATTCGACCCTCCTCCACCGTCATCCAACGGTCACATCCATCTGCTGTGCTGGCGCCCATCGCTTATTTCCCCAAGGACTCGCGGCCATGTTTTCCGTGCTCAAACCCCACCGCTGGAAACTCGCCTTGCTGCTGATCGCCGCCAACCTCGGGCTGATCCTGCACCTGGCCTGTGGCGAATTGAAAAGCGTCAGCGAGTGGGTTTGGCTGGACATCATCGGCGAAGGCGGTTCCGCCCTGCTCGCCCTGGTGTGGCTGGGCCTGGTGCTCAAAAGCCGGCCCGCCGGGCGCGTCACCAATTACCTGGCGTTGGGGCTGTCGTGCATCTTTTTCTCGTGGTGGATCGACAGCCTTGACGAGTTCATCCGCCTGCCCGACAGCATCACCTGGGACCACTGGCTCGAATCCGGGCCGATGCCGGTGGGCATGATCCTGCTGACCATCGGCATCTACCATTGGCACCGCGAACAACTGGCAATCAGCGCGCAGATGGAAAAACGCGAACGGCTGTTCCGCGAACATCGCCTGTTCGACAAGCTCACGCCCCTGGCCGGTGCCGATTACCTCAAGCGCCAACTCGCCGACAGCCTGCAGGACAGCCGCGAACAGCAGCAACCGCTGTCGTTGCTGGCGTTGGACCTGGATCACTTCGCCGCCATCAACCAGGCCTATGGGCATGCCGAGGGCGACGCAGTGCTCCAGGCCCTCAGCCATCTGTTGTTGCTCAACCTGCGTCGTCAGGATTTGCTGTGTCGACTGGCCGGCGACCGCTTTGTGGTGCTGCTGCCCAATACCGGCGAACGCCAGGCCAAGGAACTTGCCCTGGAGTTGCAGCACGCCGTGCGTGGCCTCGCCCACAAGACCCGGCAACAGGGCGAACGCCTGCAATTGTGCGCGACGACGGCGGTGGTGATGGCCCTCGACGAGCCGCCCCAAGACCTGCTCAAGCGCCTGAACCTGGCGCTGGCCAGGGCCAAGCAGCCTCTCGCGAAAAGCGCCTGAGATGGCGGTAAAAACCAACTGGTATGAGGCCGACAGCCGCTTCATCCCAGGACACAACCAACCCGCCACGCTGATCGACCTGGCCCTGTCCCGTGACATCGACAGCCACCGATTGCTGCGCGGCACCGGGCTGTTCCACGAGGATATCCTCGCCGGCACGGCGCGCTTGAGCCCGCAACAATTCCTGGCGCTGATCGGTAACAGTCGCAAGCTACTGGATGCCGATGACAGCAGCTTTCTGTTCGGCCAACGCTTGCTGCCCGGCTATTACGGTGCGGCCAGCCATGCCTTGGGCCATGCCCAGAATCTGCATCAGGCGCTGGAGATCCTGATCCAGCAACAGGTGCTGCTCAGCCCCTTGGTCACCCTGCAACTGGAGCTGGATGAGCACCACGCCTACCTGTATTGGCTGGACAGTTGCGGGGCCGGCGAGCAGTGGCGGTTTTTGCTGGAGGCGAGCATGACGTCGCTGGTTGCCATGAGCCAATGGCTCAGCGGCGAGCGCTTGCCGTGGGTGTGCAGTTTCAGCCATGCCGAACCGCGGTATGTCGAACAGTATTGGGTGCACCTGGGCGAAGACACGCGCTTCGAGCGCCCACTGGACATGATGTGCATCCCCCGCGAGCACCTCACACGCGCCTGGCAGGGGGCTTCGGCCACCGCCGGCCAGGTTGCGCGCCGACAGGCCCGGGAACAGATCGAACAACTGGGATTTGCCGGCAGTTTTCTCGATTGCCTCTACGACTACCTGCGCGAGCAGGTGCGTCAGCCGCCGAGCCTGGAACAGGCGGCCCAGGCCTTTGCCATGAGCCCGGCGACCCTCAAGCGCAAGCTGCACAAACACGACACTGGCTTTCAGCAGCAAGTGGACCGGGTGCGCAAGCAGGTGGCGCTGCACCTGTACCAGGTCAAGGGCTACAGCAATGATGAAGTGGCGGCGTACCTGAACTTCAATGATGCGGCGAACTTTCGGCGCTCATTCAAGCGCTGGACCGGCAGTACGCCGAGCCTGATCCGCCAATTGTTCAACAGCCGCTAGCCAGGCGCTCGCGCAGGAACTCCACCAGCGCCTGCACCGGCCGTGAGCTTTGTCGATGCTGGGGATACACCGCCGACAGGGTCAGGGCTTCGGGGGCAAAGTCGTCGAGAATCGTGACCAGGCTACCGTCCTTCAAGGCGCCGCCGACGATAAAAGTCGGCAAGTAGGTGACGCCCAGGCCGGCAATGGCCGTGTCGCGTAACAGTTCACCGTTGTTGACCCGCATGCGGCCGCTGACGTTCAGCGCCTGCACTTTGCCCTTGAAACGCCATTGCACCTGGCGGCCGTGGCCGTAAGGCAGGCAGTCGTGTTGAGCCAGGTCGTCGGGTTGCACGGGAGTGCCGCGCAGGGCCAGGTAGTCGGGGCTGGCGCAATACACCCGCTGGATGCTGGCGATACGGCGGGCAATCAGGGTGGAATCTTCCAGGGTGCCGATCCGCAGCACCAGGTCGTAGCCTTCACCGATCAGGTCCACGGGACGGTCGCTGAGGTCGACTTCCACCGACACTTGGGGATGGCGCTGCAAGAACAACGGCAACAGGCAACCCAGGTGAGCCATGGCAAATGACAACGGCGCGCTGAGGCGAATGGTGCCCCGCGGCTCGCTGTTCTGGCCGGCGATGCCCTGCTCCACTTGCTCGACTTCACCGAGCAGGCGCAAAGCGGATTCGTAGTAGCTCTGGCCGAGCGGCGTGACATCCAGCCGGCGCGTGGAGCGGTTGAGCAGACGCACGCCGAGGCGATCTTCCAGCTGGATCAGACGGCGGCTGACGAACTGCTTGGACAGGCCCAGCTGTTCGGCGGCGGCGGTGAAGCTGCCGGATTCCATGACCTGACAGAACAGGCGCATGTCTTCGAAGGGGTTCATTGTCGCTTCTCGGTAGACGATGGGCTGATTTATAACTGGATGGTCGCAACACCACAAATCAAATGTGGGAGGGGGCTTGCCCCCGATAGCAGTGGATCAGTCAAAAATATTCAGACTGACACACCGCAATCGGGGGCAAGCCCCCTCCCACAAGGGATTACCTACAGGCTTGAGAGCAGGTTACTTGGTAGTGAATGCCGAGTAGCTGTTCATCAGGTTGCGATAGTTGGGGATACGCGGCGACAGCAGGTTGGCCAGGCCTTCCATGTCGTTGCGCCAGTCCACTTGCAGCTCGCAAGCCACGGAGAACCAGTTCACCAGCTGCGCACCGGCGGCAGTCATGCGTGCCCAAGCGGCCTGTTGCACGGTTTCGTTGAAGGTGCCGGAAGCATCGGTGACCACGAATACCTCGAAGCCTTCATCAAGGGCGCACAAGGTCGGGAACGCTACGCACACGTCCGTCACCACACCGGCAATGATGATCTGCTTGCGGCCGGTGGCCTTGACGGCTTTGACGAAGTCTTCGTTGTCCCAGGCGTTGATCTGGCCTGGACGCGGGATGTACGGCGCGTCCGGGAACAGTTCTTTCAACTCAGGTACCAGCGGACCGTTGGGGCCGCTTTCAAAGCTGGTGGTGAGGATGGTCGGCAGGTTGAAGAACTTGGCCACGTCGGCCAGGGCCAGCACGTTGTTCTTGAATTCGTTGGGGGAGAAATCCTGGACCAGGGAGATCAGGCCCGTCTGGTGATCGACCAACAGGACAACGGCATCATCTTTGTTCAAGCGTTTGTAAGTCATGGGTTAACTCCTTCGGGGGTTTTAAAAGGCAAAACACGAGCAGCCAAACGCACCCCAGAAACCCTGGAAGTCGCTGACCGGCACACTGGAAAGACGGGCTTTTTCATGGCTGTGGGAATGCACGCCGCAAGGGCCGCTGCATTGGTGAACCTGGGCCTGGAGCGGTGAAGTCGGACGCCAGTGACCCGGCACCTTGACCACCGGCGACCAGTCCGGCAGCACCGGCACACGCGGCGGGGCGAAATCTTCGAAGTCGCCGGCGCCGTACACCACCTTGCCGCCGACGACGGTGAGCACCGACTCGATCCACTTGATGGCTTCTTCATCGACACTGAAAAAATCCGCCGACAGCGCGGCGACGTCCGCCAATTGGCCGACCTTGATCTGGCCTTTCTTGCCCTGCTCGGACGAGAACCAGGCGCTGCCGTGGGTGAACAGTTCCAGGGCAGTGAGACGCGGCAGGCCTTCGGCGTGCAGCTCCAGACCACCGACGGTGCGGCCGCTGACCATCCAGTACAGCGAAGTCCACGGGTTATAGCTGGACACCCGCGTGGCGTCAGTGCCCGCGCCTACCGGCACGCCTTCGGCAAGCATGCGCTTGATCGGTGGCGTGGCTTCGGCGGCCTTGGCGCCGTAGCGCTCGACAAAATACTCACCCTGGAACGCCATGCGGTCCTGGATCGCAATGCCGCCGCCCAGGGCGCGCACACGCTCGATGTTTTTCGGGGTGATGGTTTCGGCGTGGTCGAAGAACCACGGCAGGCCATTGAATGGGATGTCGCGGTTGACCTTTTCGAACACGTCGAGCATGCGCGAGATGGACTCGTCGTAGGTGGCATGCAGGCGGAACGGCCAGCGCTGCTCCACCAAGTGGCGCACCACCGGCTCAAGCTCCTGCTCCATGGTCAGCGGCAGGTCCGGACGCGGCTCCAGGAAGTCTTCGAAATCCGCCGCCGAGAACACCAGCATCTCGCCCGCGCCGTTGTGGCGCAGGTAGTCGTCGCCCTGGTGCAGGGTGACGCTGCCGGTCCAATGCTTGAAGTCGCTGAGTTCTTCCTTGGGCTTTTGGGTGAACAGGTTGTAGGCGATGCGCACCGTCAGCTGTTCATCCTTGGCCAGTTGCTCGATCACCGCGTAGTCATCGGGATAGTTCTGGAAGCCACCGCCGGCGTCGATCGCGCTGGTGAGACCGAGGCGATTGAGTTCACGCATGAACTGGCGCGTGGAGTTGACCTGGTATTCCAACGGCAGTTTCGGGCCTTTGGCCAAGGTCGAATACAGAATCATCGCGTTGGGCCGCGCCACCAGCATGCCGGTGGGGTTGCCGTGGCTATCGCGTACGATCTCGCCGCCCGGCGGGTTCGGCGTGTCCTTGGTGTAGCCGGCCACGCGCAGGGCGGCGCGGTTAAGCAAGGCGCGGTCGTACAGGTGCAGTACAAACACCGGGGTGTCCGGCGCAGCCTGGTTGAGCTCTTCCAGGGTTGGCATGCGTTTTTCGGCGAACTGGAATTCGTTCCAGCCACCCACCACGCGCACCCATTGCGGCGTCGGCGTGCGGTCGGCCTGGTCCTTGAGCATGCGCAGGGCATCGGCCAGCGACGGCACGCCTTCCCAGCGCAGTTCGAGGTTGTAGTTCAGCCCGCCACGGATCAGGTGCAGGTGCGAGTCGTTAAGGCCGGGAATCACGGTGCGGCCCTTGAGGTCAATGACCTGGGTACCGCTGCCACGCAGGGCCATGGCTTCACCGTCGGTGCCAACGGCGACGAACCGGCCCTGATGGATGGCGACGGCGGTTGCGCGTGGGTTTTCCCGGTCCACGGTGTGGAACTGGCCATTGAACAGAATCAGATCGGCGTTCATAGGGTTTCCTTTACAGAGGCTTCAAGCCAGGGGGCGAACAGGCGGGTGGCCGCCGGCATCAGCAGGTACACCACCAGCAGCACGATGGTCAGCGTGACCAGGAACGTGGCGACCACATAGTTGGAGAGGAACGGGTGCAGGCGCAGGATCGGACCCCACACGATGGGTACCAGCAGGGTCAGCGGAAGAATCACAAACAGGGTGACCACTGCCTGTTTCCAGCGCGGCGGCTTGGCGGCGCTGTCGGCCAGGGGCGCGAACCAGAATTCGTTGACCGCACCGATCTCGGTCTTGTCGCCGTCGGCCAGCATCGGCGCGGCTTCGGCGATCAGGGCCTTGCGCTCGGAGGAGTCGAGCCAGGTTTCCAGGTCATCGGTGGAGCGGTAGCGCAAAACGCAGGTGAACAGCGCCAGGTTGTTCTGTTTGCTGCGTACGACGTCGACACCCAAGTGCCCCGGGCGCTCGCCAGCGATGCGCACGATGCGGCGCAGCCAGGCTTCGTAATCGGCTTCCTGGCCTTGCTTGATCAGGTGTTTGACGACCAGGGTGACGACTTCGTCGGGCCCCGTCTGTGGTGCTGGGTCCATGGTGTGCCCCTCTGCCTTGAAATGTCAGCGATGAGGGGAGTGTGCCGGGGACAGGGGACGGAAAATTGGATGTACGTGCTGTTTAGGTCACCAGCGTTCTTTCAACATGCGCAACTCCAGGTGCTGCAACAGCATGATGGTCTTGCCGTCGGCTATCTCGCCGTTCTGCACCATTGCCAGGGCCTGTTCGAAGCCCAGCTCCAGTACCTCGATGTCCTCGCCCTCCTCTTCCAGGCCACCGCCGCCACTCACGCGATCTCCTGGCTGGTATTCACCGATGAAAAAGTGAATCCGCTCGGTGACCGAGCCAGGGCTCATGAACGCCGCATAGACCTTCTCCACCTGCCCGACGCGGTAGCCGGTCTCTTCCTCGGCTTCCAGGCGAATGCGCTCTTCGGGGCTGGCATTGTCCAGCAGCCCCGCCGCCGCTTCGATCAGGTAACCGTGGTAGTCATTGACGAAGGTGGGCATGCGGAATTGGCGAATCAGCAACACGCTACGTTGCACGCGGTTGTACAGCAGGATGGTCGCGCCATTGCCACGGTCGTAGACCTCGCGGGTCTGGGCTTGCCAACTGCCGTCGCGGCGGCGCAGGTCGAAGCTGTATTTTTTCAGCAGGTACCAGTTGTCCGAGAGAGTCTCTTCGGCGGTGATGCGCACGGGGCTGTTGTCCATGGTCGGTCCTTGGCTCAAAGAAGGAAGCCATTGTCAGCGCTGCAACACTTTGCAAGCAATCGTTATGCGCGGCCGTCGAATTAATGCCTGCTTGTGCAGGCCATCTGTTAAAAACGCTGCTTCACCTTTGCCCTGGAACCTTCATGCCCTCTCGTTTTATGTCGCGCCTGAGCCTGCGCTGGTTGCCCATGCTGTGCATGGCGCTGTTGATCATTGGCCTGCCGGTGGGCTGCAGCGTGCTGCAACACAAGGAGCGCGAGCTGGTGTTTCGCATCGAGCCGGGCACCGCCAGTTGGTACAGCGGCTTGCCCAAGGCGGTGCAGGAATTCGAACTCAAGCCTGCCAGCTTCAAGTCCGGGCAAAACATTCATGGCTGGTGGTACCCGGCGGACAAGCAGGACGCGCCCGCGATCCTCTACCTGCACGGCGTGCGCTGGAACCTCACCGGGCAGTTGTTTCGCATCGAGCAATTACATGCACTCGGTTACTCAGTGCTGGCCATCGACTATCGCGGCTTTGGCCAAAGCCACGGCGAGCTGCCGTCGGAAACCACGGTGTACGAAGATGCACGCATCGCCTGGGAGCGCTTCCAGCTGCTGCAACCTGACCCGAGCAAGCGTCTGATCTACGGGCATTCCCTCGGGGGCGCGGTCGCCATCGACCTGGCCGCCGAGCTGGGCAAGCAAACGCCGCTGCCGGTGCGCGGCCTGGTGATCGAGTCCACCTTCACCTCCCTCGCGGACGTCGCCACGGCGGTGGCCAACACGGCATTGCCGGTGCGCTGGTTGCTGTCGCAGAAATTTGATTCCATCGACAAGATCGCCGACATCCATATGCCATTGCTGGTGGTGCATGGCCTGGACGACCGCTACGTGCCGCCGCGCTTCAGCCAGCAACTGTTTGAAGCCGCCCAGGAGCCCAAGCGTTTGTTGTTGGTACCGGGCGCCAGCCATAACAACAGCATGAGCCTGGCCGGTCGCAGCTATCGCCAGGCACTCGACAACCTGATGCAGGCCAGGATGCCACCCCAGGTTGTCACACACTCCACAGGGCGCGACGGCGACTCATAAAAGCGCTTTTCGGCACTGGGTTGGCGCTTGGCTGTCAAGCGCCAACCCTGCCCATACTGGGCCTCGCTGAAAGTTGATCAAATATTGACCGTGGGCCAAATCGCCATACCCGCTGGGGTCTTGCAAAGTTATCCACAGAGATACCCACGGTTTTCGTGGACAACTCTTTTCGTATTTTTACGATTTATTTGCTCAGGCAATGAGTTCTGGAAAGGTCCCCGGTAGCAAAATCCCACGCTTCACATCGCGTATATCGTTATAGCCACACAGCGCCATCGACACGTCCAATTCACGGGCGATGATGTCAAGTGCCTTGGTATTGCGTTTGTAGGGGCGGGCGATTAATCTCGCAAAAACCCGCAGAAAAGCGCACAAACATGCACGACGCCCATCACCCTATCGACTTGCCTTCCCTGCGCAAGCAGAAAATCCTGTTGCTGCTGGAACGTGACGGCAAAGTCACCGCCTCGGAACTGGTGGAGCACTTTGCCGTGTCCCAGGACACCATCCGCCGCGACCTCGGCGAACTGGCCGCCGCCGGCCTGCTGCAGCGCGTGCACGGCGGCGCCCTGCCCCGGCCCAAAGACACAGGCAAAGATTTTTTCACGCGGGTCGGCGAGACCAATGATGCCAAGCGCCAACTCGCGCAATGGGCGGCTGGCCGAGTGGAAGACGGCCAGATTGTGCTGTTCGACTCCGGCTCGACCACGCTACAGATCGCCCAGTCATTGCCGCGGGCGATCCACCTGACGGTGGTCACGGCGTCGCCGATGATCGCCATCGCCTTGGCCGATCATCCCCATGTAAAAGTGATTCTGGCCGGCGGCCAACTCAACCCGGCCACGCTGTCCACCGGTGGGCACGAGGCCGTGCGCTTGATCCAGAGCATCAAGGCCGACCTGTTGTTCACCGGCGTATGCGCGTTGCATCCACAGGTGGGCATCAGTTCGGTGCATTTTGATGAAGTGGTGGTCAAGCAAGCCTTGCTCGACAGCGCTTCCCAGGTTGTCGCCGTGACCATGGCGGACAAACTCGGTGCGGTGGAGCCGTTCGTAGTGGCGCCCTGCAGTCGGATTCACACGTTGATTACCGAATGGCACGTGCCAAATATGGAGGCGTATGAGCAGTTAGGGCTGGAGGTGTTGCGGGTTGAGGTCGAGTAGGTACAGGGCGTCAGCGACGGCATGGCCGCTGGCGGTATTGTCGAAAATGCACCAGGTTGGAATGCCGTCCGCGACCGACCGGTCAAGGTGTCGCGCGAACTCGCGTAAACGCTCCGGGCCATAGGCACTGTGATAAATGCGCGGTGACCCATGCAATCGCCAATAGCGCACGCCTTGCCAGCCCGCGCAGGTGGGCGTGGCGTCGATCACAGGTGGGTCGACGGCCACTCGCCCGATGTGCAAATCCTGCAACATCGCCTCGGCCGCCAGCCAACTGGCGTGGCGCGGTTCAAGCACCACATTGCCGGTAAAACATCGGCGAACAGCCATGAAAAATGCGCTGGCACTGGAGGGCTCATAGCTCAATGAGGGAGGCAGTTGCACCAGCAGGCAGCCGAGGCGCTCCCCCAATGGCGCGCATTGTTCGAGAAATTCCTCCAGCGCCGTTTCACACTGGCGCAGGCGCAACTCGTGGGTAATGCGCTTGGGCATCTTCAGCGAAAAACGAAACCCAGGCGGCACGGACTCGCCCCAACGTGCATAGGTTTTCGGCAGGTGCGGGCGATAGAACGAGCTGTTGATCTCCACCGCGTTAAAGCGTGAGGCGTAACGCTGCAGATGCGTGCCCTCATCACTGAACGCCGGCCAGTGCTCACGCGGCAAGCTCCAACCGGCACAACCGACGTACAACGATGCCGTCAAAACAGCACCGCCGCCGCGTCGCGCATGAAAATCTCGATAGTCTTGGGGCCTACGCCATCGAACTCGGCCAAGCGTTTTTCAAACGCCTGACGGTCGGCGCTGGCGCGGCGGATGTGGGTGATCTTGCCGGCATACTCGGCGTTCAGTTTCGCGCTGAGGTCCAGCAGGCGCTGCGCAGTGGATTCGTCGTAGCGAACGTAATGGGCACGCCCCAGCATTGCCACCAACTCCCGCGACGTACAGTGCTGCAACTTGCGCGCGGTGTCGCGCCCCTGCTCTTCCACAATCTCCCTGTAGGCCTGTGCCGCGATGGGAGCCTGGATGCGCTTGCCCATCAGGAAGCTGGCGATAAACCACTTGAACAAGCCGCTGTCGTCGTCAGGCTTGAGTTCGATCCCCAATTCAGAGGCGGTAATGGCGCGCGCCATGATTATTGACCCGGTTTGCGCTCAGCCTTGACGGCTGGGTCTGCGCATGTGCGGACATCTTGCGAACTGAGACGGTCGAGAGTTTTACGAGCGGCCACGGTATCTCTCCAGGTAATGGTGGGAGTACGAAAAGTCGCCTCCTTTGTGAAGCAGAGCCCTGGGTGTTTTGATAGTTCAAGGAAATTGCCGCGCAGAAATCGACGCAAAAAAATTTAAACCTTTCGCCCAGGCGCGCCCTCAACAGTCAGGTATCTGCAACGTTGAAAGGGCCAGGAATCCACCGGCCACAACCCTTCTACCCAGGAGACAATCGACCATGAGCGCGCAACTCAACGGCAAGAAAATCCTCATCATCACCTCCAACACCGGCATCGAGCGCGACGAGTTGCTCAAGCCGCTGGATGCGCTGCGCGGTTTTGGCGCGACGGTGACCCATGCATCCAGCAAAGGTGGCACCACCCAGACGTTTGTCGGCGATACCGAAAAGGACAGGACCGTGGAATCCGACGTGCAACTGTCGGATGTCCAGAGCAGTGATTTTGATGCGCTGGTGATCCCTGGCGGCACCGTCAACGCCGACACCCTGCGCCAGGACGCAGCGGCGCTGCGCTTGATCAAGAGCTTCGCCGACGCCGGCAAGACCATAGCGGCCATCTGTCACGGGCCCTGGACGCTGATCGACGCGGGCGTGATCAAAGGCAAGACTCTGACCTCCTATAAAAGCGTACGCATCGACCTGGAAAACGCCGGCGCCGCCGGTTGGGTCGACGCCGAGGTCAAGCAATGCAACGCCAATGGCTGGACCTTGATCACCTCCCGGACCCCGGACGATCTGCCGGCGTTCAATGAAGCAATTGCCACCGCGCTGGCCGGCTGATAATCGCCGTCTGAACGTAAACAGGCGCCCCGCGGGGCGCCTGTTTGCTGATCGCTTAAAGCATCAGCTCTTGCGGTGTTCCGGCATCTCGCGCTTGGGTCCGAACATCGCCCACGCAATCAGGCCCAACAACGGCACAAAGATCAGAATGACCAGCCACAACCCCTTGGTCTCCCAGCCACTGGTGCTGCGTAATACGACATTGATCGCCCACAGTTCCAAGAGCAGCAGAATCACCGCCAAACCGATCCAGACATAATGCATTTCCATGATTCACCTCCTGAGGTCTATGGGTTAGGTCAAGCATTCGCGCCAAGGGTTCCATCGGAATTACACCAGCGCGCTCTCGCCCAGTAATTGCGGCACATGCCGAGTCGTCAGCATCTGTCCGTCGCGCGCGATGGAGGCGGGTTTAATGCAATCCGGTTAGCGGCCGACCATGCAAGCTGCACGACAGAGGCTTTTCAAAGTCGATCTCAACCTATTGATTCAAATGACTTTTGACCTGTCGTCGAGGATGGTCTGAGTTATGCAATTTCCTACCAGACGAAGCGCGCACTTCGACGCGCCCGAACCCTGTCTGTGAGGTTTCATCATGAATGCCATCGACCTGCTTAAAGCCGACCATGAACGTGTCAAAGCGCTGTTGACCCAACTGAGTGAGTCCACCGAGCGCGGGGTTAAAAAACGTACCGAGCTGTTGGCTAAACTCGAAATGGAAATCAGCCTGCACACCCGGCTTGAGGAAGAGATTCTGTACCCGGCCTTCCGTAAAGCCGGCGGCAAGGAGCAGGACATCATGTACCACGAAGCCAAGGAAGAGCATCGCACCGTCGACTCCCTGGTGCTGCCTGACTTGAAGCAGACGGAGCCGTCCACCACCGAGTTTTCCGGTCGGGTGAAGGTGGTCAAGGAACTGCTGGAACATCACATCGAAGAAGAGGAAACCGAGATGTTTCCTCAGGCGAAAAAACTGCTGGGCAAGGCCCTGCTGGAAGAGCTGGGTGCACAAATGCAAGCCATGAAGGCCGCGCACAAGAAGGCGACGGCAGGCAAGCCAATGGCTGCGTAATGCACCGGTCGGCCCGTGGGCACGTCCACGGCTGTGTTCGATGAATCAAGAGGATTGAATCATGACGAATAGACAAGGGATCGTGCTTGCACTCTGCCTGGCAGCCCTGTCAGGCCAGCCCGTAACGGCCGCATTCGGCGACAACCCGACACCGGCCGCCACGGCTGCCGCAGACGACAGCGCTGCTGGGTCTGCACTGCCGCCCGGCACTTACCCGAGCAGCCCGGCTGACAGTGGTAAACAGAGCAAGGACACCGTCAAACAGCCGGACAAAACCACCAAGCCCGATCCGGACGCTAAAGACAAAGACCGGCAGCAACCACCACGCATAGGCAGCTGACGTGACCGGCAGCGACTGATTAGATGCCAGCGCGATGAGACCGCGCCTTGATGCCGATCAAGGCACGGGCAACCAAGCGCTGAAGCCTGCTTCGGTGGTCATTGGGCACCAGGCGAAATCCCACGGCGCGGGTGGCAAGGCTGGCTGTACAGCTTCGAAGGGCACCGCGCGCTTGCAATCGAACACCGTCATGGCTTGCCAGGCCAGGACCACGCCCTGGGCCTGGCTGGTGTCAGTGTTGACCCAACACGCTGCGGCCGCTGCCATGAACGCTTCGATGGGTTCATCGTCGATTTGCGTGCGATACGGCGAGCCGAGCAACCAGCGACACACATTCAGGTGGTAGGTCCAATCCTGCGCAGGCTGGTTGCGATAGGCCCAGGTCATGAAGCTGCGGAACAGGTTCAAACCCTCGGGCGGGTCGAGCTTGAGCAGCGCCGGGCAGATATCGAACAGGGTGTGCCAGTAGGGCAACAGACGTGCATCCAGGTGCACGAAACAGCGCGAGTTACTCGGGTATTCAGCCCGCGCCGGTTCCGCGCGCAGGCGACGGGACGCCTTGCTGACCAGGCGACTGGCGCCTGCAGGCAATTGATGGTTCATGAAACGCACTCACAGTCGTGACGATCGAACGCCTCCTGGTCACAGGAAGCCCAAGGCACACGTCAGAATGCGGGGGAAGCGCGGGGGTTGGCCGAGGGCCAGGCATGGCGCGGCGGCGCCTTGTTGCGCCGTTCGTGGGCCGGGCGCGGCGGTTGCCCGAGCCCCAGCAGCCAGGCCAGACCGATCAGGAACACCAGGGCGACGGTCAACGCGGCGCACACTGGGCAGGCAAAGTAGTTCGAGATGTTGCTGGAAGCCGGGCTGTCCAACCCTTTGTCGGAAAGTGGCGCCTGCTTGCCGTCCAACGAACAGAACGCGCCGCCGATCCCGTTGAGCTGTTGGCCCATCATCTGGCCATGGCCCAAACCGCACGCGAACAGGTTCATCAGCACGCAGAAGTACAGGGTCCAGACGATCAGCGAACGGTCGGAGTGGCTCGATTTCATGGCGGCGACTCTAACACCGAAGGCGCAAAGGGATGAAATACCGCGGCCCCTGTGGCAGAACGTCGCAGATTACGTGCCATCGCCAGGGTTGGTAGACTTGGCGCCCTCCTCGTTTACTCCTTTTCAAAGCCTGATGTGTAGATCCAGAGCAATGCAGGCGTTTCACAGGATGCACAGTTGATGAGTACGTTATTCACCCGCCGCAAGGTCCTGACCGGCATGGGCCTGTTGGGTCTGGGCCTGCTGACCGGTTGTGACAACAGCCCCAGGTTGAACTTCAAGTACGGCAAGGACTTGAGCGACAAGATCATGGGCCGCACCTTCAAGCTCAAGAACACCGAGGGCGACACTGTCACTCTCAGTTCCTACCGTGGCCTGATGCCAGTGGTGTTCTTTGGCTTCACCCAATGCCCGGCCGTGTGCCCGACCACCCTCGCCCGTGCCGCCCAGGCCAAGAAGCTGATGGGCCGCGACGGCGAGATCATGCAGGTGATCTTTATCACCCTCGACCCGGAACGCGACACGCCAGAGATTCTCGACAAGTACGTCAAGGCCTTCGACCCGAGTTTCGAAGCGCTGTACGGCACCCCGGAAGAAATCGCCGTGGCCGCCAAGGAATTCGGGATCTTTTATGAAAAGATCCCCGCCGGCGACACCTACACCCTGTCCCACACGGCCACCAGTTTTGTCTTCGACACGCGCGGCAACCTGCGCCTGGGCCTGCAGGCATCCCTTACCGCAAAAGAGTGCGCAGAAGACCTGCTCACCGTCATGGAGGTCTGCTAATGACTGCCGTTCAACACCTCAAGCGCTTCACCTTCGGCCTCGCCCTGCTGGGTTTCGCCGCCCACGCCAGCGCCCAGGTGCAAGTAACCGACGCCTGGGTGCGCGCCTCGGTGCCGGGCCAGCCGTCCAGCGGCGCGTTCATGACCATCACCGCCGACACCGACAGCAAGTTGCTGCGCGTCGCATCGCCGGTGGCCAAGGACGTACAGATCCATGAAATGAGCATGAAAGACGACGTCATGCGCATGGGCCCGGTGGACGCCGTAGCCTTGCCCGCAGGCGTGGCCGTCAAGCTCGATCCGAACGGTTACCACGTGATGCTGATGGGCCTGACCGGACAGATCAAGGAAGGCGACCAGGTGCCGCTGACCCTGACGGTGCAGGACGCCAAGGGCGAGAAGCGTACCGTTGAGGTCGAGGCCAAGGCCCGTGGGCTGGATGGCATGGACCATAGCAAGATGCATTGATGCACTGAATTTTTGCGATTGTTCCTGTGCCTGTGGCGAGGGAGCTTGCCACAAAGGTCACCCGTTCAATCCACAATAAACAGCTTCGCCCCGACGCTCGTCGATGAGCGATGCGCTTCCATGTCATTGCCCACCTGGTAACTCATCCCGGCCGTCAGCGTGAACTGACGGCCGTCTTCCAACTCCGTATGCAACTCGCCTTCCAAACACAACAGCACGTGCCCGCGCTTGCACCAGTGATCGGCGAGGTAGCCGGGGGTGTATTGCACCATGCGCACGCGGGTGGTGCCGAAATGGCAGGTGCGCCACAGCGCATTGCCGGTAACGCCGGGGTAGACGACGGGTTCGAGCGTGGCCCAGTCGGTGGTGCCAAAGGGGACAGCAGTAAGGTCCATGGGAAGCCCGTTCGTGAGTGGTCGTGGTGCGAGGCTATCGGCCAACAGAGGGGGGCGATAGACACAGATCCCATGGTTTTGTGAGATACAGCTGACGGCGCTTGTTATCCTGCCAGCCTTGTCTTCATGGATGCGCGCTGATGCAGATCGACCCTGCTTACCTCCTGCTTGAAACCGAGCACTGGCGGCTCAACCATCACCTGGCTTCCAAACTGCCGGGGTACCTGATGCTGGGCGCCAAAGCGCCTATCCATTCCCTGGCGGACATGCCGCAAGCCGCACTGGCCGAACTCGGCGGGCTGCTCGCCATGACCCAGCGAGTCATGGAAGCGCAACTCAAACCCAAGTGGCTGTACATCAGCCGTTATGGGCATATGCCAGGGTTCCCGCTGCACTTTCATTTCATCCCGGTGTATGACTGGGTGGAAGAGGCGTTCTGGCGTGACGAGCGGTACCGCGTGCTGCAAGACTTCGCCGCGCCAGGCATTGCGCAGGCGCAGACTGACGGCGCCGAGCTGACGCTGTTTGTGTGGCGCGAATTTGGAGAGAGCCAGAGGCCTCCGGCGGTTCAGGGGGATTCGGTAGAACGGGTTATCAAGCTGTTGCGCACTAAGTTCGCCGCTCGATAACGACACTTGGCTGATGCATCAATGCGTGGTTACAAGTCTTTCTGGCAGCTCTCCGATGTCTGGATACAGTTCAGAAAAGACCTTTGGATGTGGCCCGTATGAAACGCAAGGCTCGAATCCTGATTCTGTGTAAGACCTACCCTTCTCCCAGTGCCAAATACGCCGAGACTTCCTGTGTTGCCGGTATTGACGAGGCGGGCAATCTGATACGGCTTTACCCGGTCCCGTTCCGTTTGGTCAACGGGGACCAGCAATTCGCAAAGTGGCAATGGATTGATGCCCTGATTGAGAAAAACCCAGGCGATCACAGGCCAGAAAGCCACAAAATTGCGGTAGACAGCATCTGCGCGGGAAACGTATTGCCCTCTGGTGACTGGCTCGAACGGCGCGTATGGCTGGATAAATTGCCGGTCTATGAAAGCTTTGAAGCACTGGAAAGAGCCAGAATTGATAGCAACGTGACGCTTGGTCTGATCAAGCCCCTACGCATCCGCACATTACGCATTCAAAAGTCAGCATCGGAAACATGGACGCCTGAAGAAATCGAAAAACTGGAAGCCATGCAGCGCCAACCCAGCCTGTTTGAAGACCAAGAGCGCGCCAGCATCAAGCGGCTGGAAAAGGTGCCTTTTGACTTTCATTACATCTACGAATGCCTGGTGGACGGCGAAGTTAAGTCCTACACCCATAAAATCGTGGACTGGGAGGCCAGCCAGCTCTATCGAAATGTACGCCGCAAGCACGGCGCGCTCGGATGGGAATACCCGTTCAGGCACAAATTGGAGACCGAACTACCCACGAAGGATTTGATGCTCTTGATGGGAACCCTCCACCGATTCCCAGGGCAATGGCTGATTGTCAGCCTGATTTATCCGCCTAAGCGACAGAAAGAAGACGGTCAACAAATCGCTCTGTTTTGATCGGCAAATGCTGGGTTTGCAAAGAGCTGTGCAGCGCTTGGGCCGATTCCGCGATCAGGCTGCGATGGCAAAAATTGGCGTCTGCTTCATAACAGACCATGCAGATGCGCTGTTCAACCGCGCTGGACACCAGCTCGTTCAGCACGTTGTCCTGTGTGCGGATGTAAGCTCGGAAGCCGCGAGCGTACGCAACCCAATCTCCGTCTTCCTTGTACTGCTTGCGTATGGGTTTCGGGCAGCCCAAAGGCCGACTGTGTTCATAGGCGATGCCTTCAGCAGCGAGGCACTGGGCAAAGGCTTTTTTGGAGAAGCCCTTTTTACGCGAGAGTGGATACTCACGCACATCGAGTACCTTGTCGATACCGGCCTGCTTCAGGCGGGCGATAAACGCATCAATGGTGAGGCCCTCATAGCCTGCGGTATAGAGGTTCATGCGAATTCTCCTGGAGCCTCCCGGCGCGATCAAAACGTAAAAAAGCGCCGGGACTATACCATCGGCAACTATTGCTCAGGCCCCGAGGGTGACGGGCGGAGCGGGCAGATCCGCTTCTTCATCGGGATACACGCCAACTCCAGCCCCGACGGCGAATGGTAGATTGCCTGCTGCTCGCCCACATACCCGCACGCCCGATAGAAACTCGCTGCATTCAACGTGGCATCCAGCACTACTTCGCCTAACGCCAGTTCCCGCGCCAGCGCCTCAAGATGATCCAGCAGTGCCTTGCCGTACCCGCGCCCAGTGAACTGGGGCAGTACAAACAGTGCGCCCACTTCATTGTTGTCGAGGTCGAGCATGGCGGTGGCGACCGGTTTATCGTTTACCCAGCCAAGGTAAAACGGTTTGTCCATTAACCTGTTGTAACCATCGTCGGCACTGCCGCGGGTCCAGAGTGCCATTTGTTCTGCGGTGTAGGCGCCGATGCATTGGCTGCGGATGGCTTCGCGGCGGATGTCAAAAGCGGCGTTGGCGTCTTCGCGGGTGGCGCGTTTTATTTCCAGCATTGGGTCCTTCCTTTATGCGGGCGGGTTACCTCGCGGCCTGGTCGGCGCCTTGGGGCAGCGCGTGGGAGTTTATATTAACGCGATCCCAAGGCTGGATGCTGGGGCACGCCCACTCGCCACAAGAGCCCGTGTCACTCGGGGAGTTTGTATCTATCATGTGGCCCTTCACCCAATACCCAGGAACCCGCATGCCCGCCCACACCTTCCGCAACGCCCTGCCCGCCGACGCGGCACGTTGCTATGAAATCGAAATCACTGCCTACGAAGGCGACGAAGCCGCGACCCTGGAGAAGATCGCCACGCGCATTGCACAGTACCCGCAAGGCTTTTTGATCCTTGAAGCCGATGACCACGTGGTGGGGTTTATCAACTGTGGCTGCGCCCATGACGTGGTGATGTCGGACGAGGCATTCAAGGAGTTGGTGGGGCATGCGCCCGAGGCGCCGAATGTGGTGATCATGTCCGTCGTGGTCGATCCGGCGCATCAAGGCAAAGGCTATTCCACGGTATTGATGAAAGAGTTTGTGCGGCGCATGAAGGCGCTGGGCAAGCAGACGATTCACCTGATGTGCAAGGAGCAGCATGTAGCGTTGTACGAGCGCATGGGCTACACCTACGTTCGACCTTCGCCCTCGGATCATGGCGGGATGGCGTGGCATGAAATGGTGATGGCGATCTAAGACACAACTATATCGAGATATATACCGATAAAAATTTGCACCCGCGCAAAAGGCACGGCCACAGACAGAATCTTTATTCGCACCGTCGCTATTTAAAGAAAAACCGAGATTGCGCACCAACGCCAGGACGGAACCTACAGCCACAGCGCTTATTTTTCGAACGGCGTCCAAAGCGGTTTTAACCGGTTACACACCTGAAAATAAGCTCTCTTGAACGGCCTGGCAGGGCTCGATAGTCTCTGGAACGACCCGTCAGACCTGAGTCCGAAGGGCCCTTTTTTTACCGTCAGAGAGGTTCAGTCATGTCTTCAATCAATGGTTTCAGTACATTCTCTTCGATGTTCCAGGCATCGGGTACGGGCAGGATCGATAACGACACGCCTCGGCCCAACCCGCTGGACAAACCGGACAAAAATGACGTTGAACACTTCACTCCGCGACCGCAAGGCAAGCCACTCGACACTTCGCGTTTCTACTCGCTCTCGCAAATACTGCTAGGCAATATGGCGAGCAGAATCGACAACGATAAGCCCATGCACAACTCGCTGGATAAAACGGCCGGGGATGACGCAGAGATGTTCGATCCCGCTACCCAAAGCTGGCAGCCCACCCAGGCAGCCGGGAATGGCCAATACGCCCCTCTCGGCGATCCTTATCGCGAGGCAATAGATTTCGAGATCAAGTCCGATAACATGGGCGGATGGGTGCGAGCCTAAAAACCGCGAGAAGCCATGATGACTACCCCCCTCATTGAAATCAGCGATCTACCCCAGCCCGATGTCGAACGCCTGCTCGGCGCCGGCCTTGCTGCATTCAACAAGGACATCACGGGCTTCAACGACCGGCGGCCTCTGACGGCACTCGTCAGAGACCCACACACCGAGGAAATTCTGGGAGGCATTACCGGCAGAACGTCCTTTGGCATGGCCTTCCTCGACCTGTTCCACTTACCCGACGCGCTACGCAGCACAGGCCTGGGCAGCCAGCTACTGCGAGCCTTCGAAGACGAAGCCCGGCGCCGGGGTTGCCTGAATGCCGTGCTGTACACCATCAGCTTTCAGGCGCCAGGCTTTTACGAGAAAAATGGGTGGGTGCGGTTTGGGGAAATACCCTGCGCGCCGGAAGGCAGCAGCCGCATATTTCTGACTAAGCAGCTGTAACTTTCACGAACAGAAAGTCCCCCGCCAGTGCCAAGAACATTCGCCCTTACCAGCTCCCCGACGCCCCGCCGCCGCCACTGGACCCACCGCCGCCCGACGAACTGCTGCTGGAACTGGAGCTGGAGCTGCTGGAGCTTGAACCTGAACCACCACCCGAACCGCCCCCCGAGACACTCTGCACAAACAGCAGAAACGCTGCGAAAGAAGCCACCGGGATCGCGATGATCCAGCCCTGATAACCGTGCCCCAGCAGCACGCCCGCCGCCACGTAGATCGCCGCCGCCGCCAGCGCCCGCACGAAGAAGAAACGCGGACGGGTTTTCCACGATTCCCTGATGACAAAAAACAACCCCACGTAGAGCCCGAGGATCAACGCCACACCGAACGGCCACAGCAGCCAGTGGACAAAGCTGACCGCTACAAACCGGTCCGCCACCACCACCCCGACCACATAAACCAGCACGGCCATCACGCAGTAGAACGCCGTGCGCGCCAGCCACAACGCACCGAAGGTGGCGCCGCCGATCAATATCGTCAGCGGCAATACGAACAGGAACATCGGCCATTCGCGGCCACCGCTGAAAGTCGTCAGCAGTACGGTGACCGCCAGCGCAGCGATCAATGCTCGGCGCCAACCCAGTTGGCGGGCGGCGACCAGCACACCGCCAATCGCACCGAAGATAAACGCCAGCAGCACCGCCATCGCCTGGGGGTTGACGCCAGGCCCTGCCACGGCGGGCAGCTCGCCGCCGTCTACCAGCACGACCAGATCATTCACCCCCTGGCTGATACCCGCCGCGTAATCGCCCTGACGAAACGCAGGCGTGATGTGCTCCTCGATGATGCGGTGGGCCAACAGGTCGGTGACGGTGCCTTCCAGGCCATAGCCCACTTCGATGCGCACCTTGCGATCATCCTTGGCCACCAGCAACAGGATGCCGTCGTCGACGTCCTTGCGCCCCAGTTTCCAGGCGCGGAACAGTTGGTTGGCGTAATCCTCGATGCTTGCCGCACCAATGGAGGGCACCAGCAACACGGCCACCTGGGCGCCCTTGCGCTGTTCGAGGGCGGCAAGCTGCTCTTTCAGACGAGTGGTGGTGCTGGCGTCGAGGGTGTTGGTGAGGTCGATGACCCGCTGATCAAGGGCGACGCCAATCGGCGAAGTGTCAGCCTGGGCGATGATTGACAGGCTGGCGAGCACCAGTACCAGCAGAACCGAGAGAGAGTGCCGCAACCACCGCATCATGTTTGTTACCTGAAGTTTCTTCCTGAAGGCGCCGACTTTACCTTATCAGCGCTATAACACGTGACCTCACAGCGGTGACTATTTAAACTGCCGCACACATAGCAATACGCCATAACTTTGAGACCCTCATGGACCTACGCCACCGCAACAACGTCACTGTGATGGGCTGCGGGACTTCGACCCTGGTGTTTTCCCATGGGTTCGGCTGCAACCAGGCCATGTGGAACTACCTCGCGCCGCAATTCAAAGAGCGCTTTCGTGTGGTGATGTATGACTTGGTAGGCGCCGGGCTCTCCGACCTGGACGCCTTCGACAAGACCAAATACAACACGCTGGAAGGCTACGCCCACGATCTCAATGAAATCATCGACGCCTACGCCGAAGGGCCGGTGATTCTGGTGGGGCATTCGGTCAGCGCCATGATCGGCACCCTCGCCGATCGCCTGGTGCCGGGACGGATCGCCGCCCATGTGATGATCGGCCCCTCACCGCGCTATATCGATACCGATGGCTACGTCGGCGGTTTCAAGCGCAGTGATATCGACGACCTGCTCGATACCCTCGACAGCAACTACCTCGGCTGGTCCAGCGCCATGGCCCCGGTGATCATGGGAACGCCAGAGCAACCTGCGCTGAGTGAGGAGCTGGCCGAGAGTTTCTGCCGCACCGAGCCGGACATCGCCAAGCAATTTGCGCGGGTGACTTTCACGTCCGACAACCGCCAGGACGTGACTGGCCTGACCACCCCGGTGTTGATCCTGCAATCGAGCGACGACCTGATCGCCCCGGTGGCCGTGGGCGAATACCTGCACAGCGTGTTGCCCAACAGCACCTATTGCCTGGTGGACAACGTCGGCCACTGCCCGCACATGAGCGCGCCGCAAGCCTGCGCCGCGGCCATGGACACGTTCCTCACGCCGTGGGCGGTGGCCCGTGCCCACTGAGCTGTTCGACAGCGCCGCCTGCGCCCTGGCCGTCACCACGCAAGACGGCACGATCCTGCAGGCCAACGCGCGCTTCAGTGATTGGCTGGGGTTCAGCAACGCCGAGCTGTGCGGCCAACGCTTCCAGGACCTGCTGACCATCGGCGGGCGGATCTTCCACCAGACCCACCTGGCGCCGATGCTGCGCATGCACGGCAGCGTCACCGAAGTGAAGCTGGACATGCTGCACCACGACGGCCACAAGGTGACCGTGCTGCTCAACGCCAACAAACGCGAACAGGCCGGCGCGGTAGTGCACGACCTGGCGCTGTTCGGCACCACCGACCGTGACAAGTACGAACGCGAGCTGCTCAACGCACGCAACCTGGCCGAAGCGCTGTTGCAGGAAAAGAGCGCCACCGAACTGGCGCTGCAACGGGCCCAGGCTGAACTGAGCGAGGCCTACGCGATTGCCCAGCGCCGTGCGCTGTTTGCCGAGCAGATGGTCGCGATTGTCAGTCATGACCTGAAAAACCCGCTCACGGCGATCCGCATGGCGTCGGACTTTCTCCGCCGTGGCGAGCGCACCGCCAAGGAACGCCAGCTGCTCGGGCATATCGGCCAATCATCCGAACGTGCCCAGCGCATGATCGCCGACCTGTTGGACTTCACCCAGGCCCGGGTCGGCCAAGGCATCACCATCAAGGCGGCGCCACTGGACCTGCATGAGGTGATTCATCGCACGGTGGACGAGCTGCGTGTGGCGTTCCCCAAGGCGACGTTGGAACATACCGCCAAAGGCACTGGCGACGCCTGCCTGGACGCCGACCGCGTGCAGCAGATCATCGGCAACCTGGTAGCCAACAGCGTGGCCTATGGCGACCTGCAACGACCGATCACCATCACCTCGCAATTGGATAACGGCGCATGCGAAGTGGCCGTGCATAACCACGGCGCGGTCATTCCCGAGGCCTTGCTGGCGGTGTTGTTCGAGCCTATGACCCGTGGCACCGACCAGGGCAGCGAAGTGCGCAGCGTGGGCCTGGGCCTGTATATCGTGCGCGAGTTGGCCAAGGTGCATGGCGGCGATGTGGCGGTGCGTTCCTGCGCCACGGGCGGTACCACGTTTACGGTGAAGTTTCAGAACCGGTAGCCCTTCAAGACAGATAGACACTGCCCTGCATCACCGGCTCCACGCTGCCGGTCAACACCACGCCGCCCTCGCCCGTCCAGTGCACGGTGACCGTGCCGCCATCGCACTGCACCTGCACCGTGGCATCCAGCAAGCCACGCCGGATGCCATTGACCACCGCCCCGCAACAGCACGAACCCGACCCCAGCGGCACGCCACCGCCACGCTCCCAGATGCGCAGGCGGATATGCCCACGGTCGAGCACCTGCACAAAATGCACATTGGTCCCGGCCGGGAACAGCGGATGAATTTCCAGCGCAGGGCCCACTGCGGCCACTTCAACGGCGTTGATGTCGTCGACAAAAAACGTGCAATGGGGATTGCCCATGCTGCACGCCGCCGGGCTCCCCTCGATCGGCAAGGTGCAGGTATCCATGGCCTCGGCCAGCGGTACAGAGGCCCAGTCCAGCGACGGCTCGCCCATGTTCACCGACACCCGTCGCCCCGCCTCGCGCACGCAGGTCAGCAGGCCACGGTCCGTGCGCAGCACCACCGAATCGCTGCCGGTTTCATGCATCAAACGGTCGGCCACGCCGCGGGTGGCGCTGCCGCAGGTTTGCAGCGGCGTGCCGTTGGGGTTCCAGAACTTGATACGCGCCACGGCGTCTTCGCAATCCAGCACCACGGCCAGTTGATTGAAGCCAATGCCGGTGTGGCGATTGCCCAGGCGCCGGGCGAGCTGCGCGGTAATCGGGTCATCCAGGCCACGGCGGTCGACGATGATGAAGTCGTCGCCATGGGCGTGCATTTTTACGAACTGCAAGGGCATGGAGTGTCCTGGGGTCGACCTGTGGGGGAACTGGAGGATACCCTGAACCCGCCCCACTGACCTATCGAAGGACCGAACCATGCTTATCGTCTTCAGCGGCTTGCCCGGCACCGGCAAAACCACGATTGCCCGTGAACTGGCAGGCCGGATCGCTGCGGTTTACCTGCGCATCGATGTGATCGAGCAAACCCTTCGCGATGCGGGCGTGGCGCCGGGCGCCAGCGGCTACGGCGTGGCGAATGCCCTGGCGCTGAGCAACCTGCAATTGGGGCGCACGGTGGTCGCCGACTGCGTGAACCCGGTGCAGGAAAGCCGCGCAGCGTGGCGAGTCACCGCCGCAACAGCGGGTGTGGCGTTGGTCGATATCCAGCTTGTCTGCTCGAATACGCGTGAACACCAACGCCGCGTCGACAGCCGTGAGGGCGATATTCCAGGGCTGATTCCACCGAGCTGGCAATCGGTATCGACTCACGAATACGAGCCTTGGGATGAAGTGCCCTTGACGCTCGACACCGCCCGGATCAGTGCGACGCAGGCGGTTGAAGCGCTCCTCACCCACCTGCGCCATTGATGACTGCGCCACAAAAACCATCCAGTTGTTGATAACCATTATCAACCACAGCTAAACTCCGCGCCCTCTCACTTCCCAGTCTGTGCCACGCGGCACGGTCGCGCGCAGGCAGCTGACTCTCTTGGCGGATGAAAAACTCCAGCTTTACCTGACCCACCGGGCCGCGCTGCTGGACTATGCCGCGCCCATCGTGGGCTGCCGCGCCCGCGCCGAGGACGTGGTGCAGGAAGCCTGGTTGCGTTTCAGCGGCCAGGATGAACACACCGATATTCGCCACCCGGCCAGCTACCTGTACCGCATCGTGCGCAACCTCGCCCTGGACCTGACGCGCCGCACCGCCACCGAACGGGTGCAGCCCGGTGGCGACGAACTGCTCAACGAGTTGCCCTCCAGCAGCGCCTCCCCCGAACGTGAAGTGAGCAGCCAGAACGAACTGCAAGCCGTCTCCCGCGCCCTGGCCCAATTGCCGCAACGCACCCGCCGCGCCTTTGAAATGCATCGCCTGGGTGGCTTGACCTTGCAGCAGGTCGCGGCAGAGCTTGGGGTGTCGACGGCGCTGGTGCATCAGTTGGTTCACGACGCGCTGCGCCACTGCATGGACTGCCTGGGGACGGACGATGACTGATCGCACCGAGACGTTTCTGAAAAAAACCGCGGCTGATGCGTCTTTTGCGGTGAAGGGTGAATCCATGGGATCCTGCCCGCCGTTTTTTGCCTGCGGAGATGCTCCATTCATGCCCACTGAGGATAGCGCCAACACCCGCCGCGACCAGGCCCTGGACTGGCTGATGCGCGTGCAACAGGCACCGCTGGACGCGGACCTGCGTGGGCAAGTGGCCGATTGGTGCGCCGCCAGCGAGGCCAATGCCAAGGCCTATCGCCAGGCTGAACGTGTGTGGCAGTTGACGGGGCAAGTAGCGCCCGCTGAACCCATTCCACAACCCGCAGCGCCTATGCCGCGCCCCGCTGCCCGCCCGCGCCGGGTTCGACGCTGGGTCGCCGCCGCCATCGCAGCCTGTCTGGTAGTCGCGCTGGCGCCAAACCTGCTGCTGCGTTGGCAAGCCGATTACCGTACCGGCGCCGGTGAAACCCGCGACATCACCCTCAGTGACGGCAGCGTGGTGCAACTCGACAGCCAAACGGCGATTGTGGTGGATATCGCCGGCAATCACCGCGATGTGCGACTGCTGACCGGCCAGGCGTTTTTCAAGGTGATGCCGGACAAGGGCAAACCCTTTCATGTATTGACCAAGACACTGCGCGTGACCGTGACCGGCACCGCGTTCAACGTCGATGCCTCGCCGGATGAGCCGAGCGTCGCCGTGCAACAAGGCTCGGTCAATGTCAACGATGCACAAGCCCGCCGCCCGCTCGCCAGCCTGGTGCCGGGGCAGCGCCTCACCTTGCGCGCCGGGCGTGCCGAACTCGGCGGTTTTGCTCCCAGCCAGGCCGCGTCCTGGCGTCAGGGCCAGTTGATTGCCGATGACCTGCCGATCAGCGAGGTGCTGGAGCAACTGCGCCGCTACACCCCGGCCATCATTGTGCTGCGCGATAAGCAACTGGGTGCGCAGCGGGTCACTGGCGTCTACGACCTGCGCAAACCCCAAGCGGCGCTTCAGGCCGTGCTGCAACCCTACGGCGCAAAAGTCAGCGCCTACAGCCCGTGGCTGCTGGTGTTGAGCAAGTAATTTCCCGTGTTTTAAAAATATTTCAGCTTTTTTCTGAAAATCCCCCGCGCTGTCCCGTCTTCTGTCCCGCGCGCAGCAATTGAGATTTATTCGTATTCATTGACTGGCCGGTTTTTATGCCGGCGCGGGGATCTTTGCATGACACACACCCTTCACACGTTCGGTACGCCGGGCACGTGGCCGCTGCGCCTGAAGAAAGGGGCCGCCGCCGGCCTGCTCGGGCTGTGCTGCGCGTTTGGCCCGCTGCCGCTGGCCCTGGCGCAACCCGATACGCCCGCCTCGACCCACGGCTTCAACATCCCGCCACAGGCCCTGGCCGGCGCGTTGATTGCCTTCGGCCAACAGAGCGGCAAGCAAGTGAGCGTCGATCCGCAACTGCTCAAGGGTGTGAGTTCCCCCGGTGTGAACGGCGACATGAGCAACGACGCAGCCCTCGCGTACCTGCTGCAAGGCACCGGCATCGGCTGGGGCTATCAGGACGGTGCTCTGGTGTTTCACCGCTTGCCCAGTGCCGATGCTGGCGGCCCGACGATGTTGGACAGTACGGTCGTGCTGGGCTTCACCGAAGAAAACTCGTTCCAGGGCGCCACGGTGATCGATCAAAAGGCGATCCAGGCCTTCCCCGGCGCCAACGGCGACATCACCACCTTGCTGCAAATGCACCCCAGCGTGCAGTTCAGCGGTGCCCAGCAAAATTCCAATGCGCCGGGCGAAATCGACCCCGCGGACATCAGCATCAACGGCGCCAAGTTCTACCAGAACAACTTCATGATCGATGGCATCTCGATCAATAACGACCTCGACCCCGGCGCCCACGGCTATGGCGAAACCCGCCAGTTCGATGCTTCGCCCAGTCGCTCCCACGGCATTGCCCTGGACGCCGACCTGTTGCAGGAAGTTAAGGTCTACGACAGCAACGTGCCGGCTGAATACGGTGGCTTCAACGGCGGCGTGGTCGATGCGATCACCCGTCGCCCCAGCCAGGACCTGCACGGCAAACTGTCCTATTCCATGAGCCGTTCGGCGTGGACGAGTTACCACACCACCGAAAAGGACCAGGCCAATTTCGACAACGCGTCCAACGAGCAGTACCAGCCCGAGTTCGAAAAAACCACCGTGCGCGGCATGCTCGAAGGCCACCTCACCGACGACTTCGGCGCCATCGTGAGCTTCTCGCAAAAGCGCTCGGTGATCCCCCTCAACAAGTATGCAGACGGCTACAACAGCCCGAATGGCGACAACCGCGAAGACCAGACGCGGCAGCTCGACAACTACATGTTCAAGGCGTACTGGAACGTCAACGAGCGCTTGAGTCTGGACGGCTCGTTCATCAAGGCGCCACAGGAAAACACCTATTTTCGCGAGAACTACAAAAACTCCGGTTTCACCAATATCAACGGCGGCTGGCAAGGGTCGCTCAAGGCAGTGTGGGAAGGCGATTCAGCACGCTGGTCGCACACACTGGCGTTAACCGACCTCAACAGTTCCAGGGAGTCGGAGTCCAACGATGCGATCGCCTGGTATTACTCCAGCACCAAGAACTGGGGCCTGCCCACCACCGCGACCTCACGCAGCGGCGAAGGCTCCTACGGCAACCTCACGCAAACCCAGCGAGGCATCAACTACAAACTCAAGGCCGACTGGCAAGGGTTCCGCTGGGCGGGCGCCGAACATGCCGTGGTGACCGGCATGGAGCTGACCCGCAACCAGGCGACCTGGGAGCGTGAAACCGAAGCGACCTCGGTCAACATCACCCGCCGCGACAACATCGCCACCTGCCTCAATGATGACCCGTTGTGCTCCATCGGCTTGCTGCGCAATGGCAACACCCGTCAATGGGCCAATGCCCGCAACGTCTATGGCGCCGGCAAGCTGGACCTGACCGAAAACAAGTACGCATTTTTCATCCACGACAACCTGCAGATCGGCAAACTCGGCCTGCGCCCAGGCTTGCGCCTGGAAGGCGATGACTACATGCAGAAGCAGAACCTGGCGCCGCGCTTTTCCGGTGACTACGACTTCTTTGGTGATCGCAGCACCGTGCTGGTGTTCGGCGCCAACCGCTACTACGGGCGCAACCTGTTCAAGTACCGCCTGGCCGAAGGTCGCCAAGGCTTCAATACCCGCTACACCCGCACCACTCAAGGCGGTGCATGGACGGCCACCCAGGTGGAGAACCTGAACAAGTTCTCCGACCTCAAGGTGCCGTACGACGATGAATGGACCCTTGGGCTTGACCAGGTCTGGCTCGACACCGACTTCCGTCTCAAATACGTACACCGCGACGGCAAGGACAAGATCGGCCGGGCCTCCTCCCGCGTGCTTGGGCTGGGCCCCGCAGCCGGTTTCGACAGCATCTATTACACCTACACCAACGACGCGTCGAGCGAGAGTGACAACGTCACGCTGAGTATTACCCCACGGCACGAATTCCAATGGTTGGGGTCACGCACCAGCGTACAGGCGGCGTTTGACTGGTCGCGCACCAAAGACGCCTACGGCACCTATGAATCAGGCATCACCGCCGATCAATACGCCAATGAGGACGTGCTGTACGACGGTAAGCGCATCGCCTACAGCGAGTTGCCCGCCAGCGACTTCAATCGCCCCTGGACAGCCCGCCTGACGACCATCACCGAGATCCCGCAATGGAACCTCACCCTGAGTAACTTCCTGCGTTATCGCGGGGCCTACGAACAGATCATTGATAGCAGCGAAATCGTAACCGTCAATGGCGAGGACCTCGCCGTGTACGAGGCCGCCAAGGTCAAGGCGGCACCCACCTGGGACATGCGTGTCAGCTGGGAAATCCCCACGGGCAAGGAACAAGCGCTGTTCGCCGCCGTGGACATCACCAACGTCACCGACCACGTCAACGAGATCGTCGGCAGTGGCAGCTCCACCGTCACCTATGAAGTCGGCCGCCAATATTGGCTCGAAGTCGGCTACCGCTTCTAACGCTGCCACCTGATTAGCCTGGAACCCCTGATGAACAAATTACTTGCAGGCCTGCTCGGCCCGCTGCTGCTGTGCGCCTGCGCATCGCCCGTCACCCAGGCACCGCTGCCGTGGGCGCCGCAGGTGGTGCGCGGCCAATTGGCCAATGGCCTGGAATACCGCCTGGTACAGGACAGTACCCAAACCGGGCGCCTGGACCTGCGCCTGACCGTGCGCGCCGGCTCGGTGGATGAAGACGACGACCAGGTGGGCGTGGCCCATATGCTCGAACACCTGACCTTCCGCAGCCGCGCCGGCCAAACCACCGACCTGCGTGCGCAGATGACGGCGCTGGGCTGGGTGCAGGGCCGCAACTTCAACGCCATGACCAGCTACGACCGCACCCAGTACCTGCTCAGCCCCATGGCCGGGACCACGCAAACCCCGGTGGCCCTGTCGAAACTCGCGCAGCTGGTGTTCGCGGGTGATTACAACGCCGCTGACCTTGAGCGCGAACGGCCTATCGTCATTGAAGAATGGCGCGGCGGCCTTGGCGTGGCCCAGCGTATGAATGACCAGCGCGCAGCCACCCAACGGGTCGGGTCGCGTTACCCGCAACATCGCACCATCGGCAATGAAACGGCGATCCGCGAGGCCTCGCTTGGTGCGTTGCAGCGTTTTCAACAGCGTTGGTACGTGCCCAATAACATGGTGTTGTCGGTGGTCGGCGACTTCGAACCGCAGCAGTTGGCACAGCAGATCCAGCAGGCCTTCGGCGCGCCCGCCGCCGAGGCATTGCCCGAGCGTGAACACCGCGAACTGCCCCTCGACAACCAGTTGAAAATCTTCCGCCTGCAAGACCCGCAGACCGGCAGCAACCAGGTGTCGCTGCTGTTTCGCCTGCATGAACCGGACAGCCGTGGCGTCACGGCCGAGGCCACCCGCGAGCGCTTGATCGACCGCATGGCGCTGTCGGCCCTGTTGACCCAATTGCGCCGCCAGCCTCTGCAAGCCGGCGTGCGCAGCCTGACCGCACAGAAAACCTTGATCGGCGAATACTCCAGCGTACTGGGCGTCGCGGCGGCAGTTGACGGGGCTCATCATGATGAAGCCTTGAAGCAACTGCTGACCGAGTTGGAGCGTTTGCGCCAACACGGTTTCACTGCGCAGGACCTGGACCGGGAGAAGCGCAAAATCCGCCAATTGGCAGACGGCATGCTGGCCAAGGACGAATCACGCACCTTCGAGCAATGGGTGACCTCGCTCAACGATGCCGCGGTGCAGAACCGCCCTGTCGTCGCGCCCCATCAGATCGCCCGGCGTACGCTCCAATCGCTGGACACCATCGACCTTGCGGCCCTGGATGCCCGCCTGCAACGTTGGCTGGACAGCCCCGACCAAGTGCTGCAATTCACTGCGCCGGGCAACCGCGTAGTACGCCTGCCGACGGTGGACGATGTGCAGCAGTTGCGTGACTCAATTGCCCACTCATCGCTGGTTGCGCCACAGTCAGCCGCACCGGCGGAACCGCCCATTGCCACCTTCACACCGCCAACGGCGGGCACGCCGGGCGCGGTGATCGGCAAGCGCAGCTTTAGCGCTGAAAAGGTCGAGCACTGGCAGTTGAGTAACGGTGATCGGCTGGTCTGGCTGCGCCGCAATGCCGAAGACGGCCAATGGCGCCTGCAAGCCGAATCGGCCGCCGGTTACGAGCGCCGTGACGTACCCGCCTGGCGCCTGCAGATGGCTGCGCAACTGGGCAACCAGAGTGGCGCGCCAGGCCTGGAGGCGTGGCGCAAACAGCACAAGGCAACCTTGAGCCTTGAACAAAGCGCCACACGCCTGCAACTGAGCGCCACGTCAAAAGCCTCGATGGGTGCACTGACCACGCTGCTGCAAAGCTATCGCCAGAGCCAGGTTGGCGTAGCAATCGATGACGAGCTGTTCAGCGCTGCCCGCGATGATTTGCTGACCCGCGTGAGCACCCGCCCGGACGCCATCGCCGCCGCCCGACGTGAACTGCGCTACGGCGCCGACACCTGGCAAGCGCCGGATCAACAGGCCTTGGAGGTGTTGCAAGCCGGCACCCTGACCGAAGACTGGCAGCGACTCACCCAGGCCCCGGTCAGCTACTACCTGATGGCGGACGTGGACCCTGTGCAACTGGCAAACTCGGTGGGCGAACACCTGGCCAATATCCCCCGTGGCGTTGCCCAACCCAGCCGCCCTGCCCTGCAAAAACCCGGTCAACGCCGCATCGACATCGCCGTGGCTCTGGAGCCACGGGTGGTGCTCGAAGCCAGCAGTTTCAGCGAACAACCCTGGACGCCCGAAGCGGCGGCCCGTGTCGCCGCCCTGCGTGAGTTGGCCAACCAGCAGCTCAAGCAACGCCTGCGCGGCGAAGCGTCCGGCGTCTATCGCCTACGTTTTGACAGCGAACTGAACCCCGACACCCAGCGTATCGAAAGCCAATTGAGCTTCACCTGCGACCCCCAACGCGCCGAGGAACTCTGGGCGCTGGCCCAGCAAACCCTGGCGCAATTGGGCGGTTCGGTGGATGCCAACTGGGTCGTCGGCGAACGCAGGGAACTGCGCCGCCAGGAACACAAACGCCTGCTCGACCCCACCACCCAATGGCGCCGCCTGTTGCTCAGCGAACGCCAATGGCAAGACCCGCGCTACCTGAGCCGCCAGGCCCGCTTGCCGGACGGCCTACGCCTGGAGTTACTCAAACCCTTGGCCAGCCAGATGTTCCCGCCCAATAACCAAGTGCTGCTGCGCGTACTGCCCAAGGCGGATGCGCCGTGAAGAGCTTGCGTACGTTCTATCGCCTGGCCGCGCCGTTCTGGCGCCAGGGCTCGCAGTGGCTGGGCTGGCTGATGCTGGCCAGCATCATCGGCATGGGCCTGTTGATCGTGCAGATCAACGTGCTGATCAACGCCTGGAGCAAGAGTTTCTACGACACCCTCGGCGCCTTCGACACGCCTGCGCTGTACGCGCTGATGGGCCGCTATGTGATTTACCTGGGCGCCTACGTGCTGATCGTCGTCGCCCTGGACTGGGTGCGCAAAGCGCTGGTGCTGCGTTGGCGCCAGGCCATGACCGAGCAGTTCACCCACGCGTGGCTGGCGGACCAGGCCTTCTATCGCCTGGGCCTGAGCGGCGAGCCAGACAACCCCGACCAGCGCATCAGCGAGGACGTGGATATCGTCGCCGACCTGAGCGTGGAGCTGGTAGCGTCGTTCATCATCAACATGGCCCAGGTCGGCGCGTTCATGAGCATTCTGTGGCAGTTGTCTGGGGTGCAGACTTTCAGCGTCGGGGAGTACAGCGTCACGTTGTCGGGTTACCTGGTGTGGATTGTGGTGCTCTACACCCTGGCCGGCAGCTTGATCACCCATTGGGTCGGTCGCCCGCTGCACCGTTTGAATGTGGACCGCCAGCACTATGAGGCCGACTTTCGCGCCAGCCTGCTGCGCAAGCGCGAGCATGCCGAACAGATCGCCTTGTACCGCGGCGAAGCGGTGGAGCGCGCGCACCTGGCCGAGCGGTTCCAGGCGATTGCGCACAACTGGCGCCAGTTGATGGGCCGCGAGCGCAACCTCAGCCTGTTTACCGTCAGCTATGAACGGGTCAGCCTGATCATTCCGGTGTTCGCCGCCCTGCCCGCGTTTCTGGCCAAGACCATCACGTTGGGCGGCCTGATGCAGATCCGCAGTGCGTTTGGCGCGGTGCAAGGTTCCCTCAGTTGGTTTATCAAGCTGTACCCGAAGCTGATGCGCTGGAGCTCGGCGGTGGAACGGCTGGGGCAGTTTGAACAGGCCATCGCCGCCAGCCGCTGCCAGGCCCAGGCGCCGGTGATTGGCGACTGCCTGTGTATCAGCGGCCTGGATGTACTGCGCCCGGACGCGGGCCTGCTGCTGGCTGATGTGTCGGTGCAAGTGGCCCAGGGCGAATGGCTGTTGATTGCCGGACGCAGCGGCATCGGCAAGTCCACATTGCTGCGCACCTTGCAGGGCATCTGGCCGTATTGCCGGGGTGGCTGGCAATTGCCACCGGGTCGCAGTTTGCTGCTACCGCAGAAGCCTTACCTGCCGAGCATGCCGCTGCGTCAGTTGCTGGCTTACCCAGCGATTGAAGTGCCGACTGGCGTCCACTTGGTTGCGGTGCTGCTGCAGGTGGGGTTGCCGGGGTTGGTGCAGCGTTTGGATGAACAGTGCGAATGGGCGCGGGAACTGTCCGGTGGCGAGCAGCAGCGCATCGGCCTGGCGCGGGCGCTGCTGTATGCGCCGGATACGCTGTACCTGGACGAGGCCACCAACCAGTTGGACGAGGCAAGTGCGCATGCCCTATTGGTGCTGCTGCGCGAACAGCTGCCGGCCTGCACGGTGATTGGCATCAGTCATCAGGCGGCGTTGGCACCATTGTTTGATCGCGCCTGGTCGCCTGAAACATCACAAGCCCTGAGGTGAGCGGCCCGTTCGCTACAGCACACTCCCCATCGCCTTCATCAACACCAGGTCCCGCGCGTAAATATCCGGCGCGTACACCAGCCCACCCTGGCGGTCGACCTCGACCGTCCAGTAGCCGAGCAGCACCGGCACCGGCGTGGCCAGCCTGAATTCATGGGTCACGCCGGTGGCCAGCAGTTCATCGGTGCGCGCGCGTTCGGCCGGGCTCACCAGCAGGTCGCGCAGCAGCAACGGTTGCTCTACCCGCACGCAACCCGAGCTGAACGCACGCGGGCCTTTGGTGAACAGCGGCTGGCTCGGGGTGTCGTGCAGGTACACCGAATACGGGTTGGGGAAGCGCATTACGATCTTGCCCAGCGGGTTACGCGGCCCGGCTTCCTGGCGCAGCAGGATATTGCCGGGGCGCGCCCAATCGATCTGCTCGGGCGCCAGCGGATGGCCTTCGGCGTCGAGCACTTGCAGGTTTTGCTGGCGCAGGTATTCGGGGTTAAGGCGGATGGCCGGGAGTTTGTCCTCGCGCATGATGGTCGGCGGGATGGTCCAGGTGGGGTTGAGCGTCAGCCGGGTGATGCGTGACTTGAGCAGCGGCGTCTGGCGTTCGGCGCGGCCTACTTGCAGGCGGGTTTGCCACACGGGAATGCCGCTCTGGTACACGCTCAATTGCGCGGCGGCGACGTTGACCAGCACGCCCTCGGGCTCCAGGTCCTGGGCCAGCCAACGGAAGCGTTCGAGGTTGATGCGCAGTTGCTCGCGGCGCATGGCCGGGCTGATATTGAGTTCCGCCACGGTGCCAGCGCCGATCACACCGTCCGATTGCAGGGAGTGGCTGACCTGGAAGGCTTTGACCGCCGCGACCAGTTCGGGGCGGTATTGCTTGCTGGCACCCGTGGGTTCGATCGGCAGGTAGCCTCCGCTGTGCAGCCGACGCGCGAGTTCCGGAACACGTGGATCGTCCATGCCAGGACGCAACAGCGGGCCGCTGCCAACCGCATCCCATTGGGGCAACGGCTGCTGGCGCACGGTGGAATAGGCATTGCGCAGGCTGCGGTACAAATCCGCGCTGGGACGGGCCTGGTCGAACGCTTGCGCCATGTCGTGCAGGCCGGTGGCGGCAAAGGCCAACACCTCGGTGTCGGGGTCGCGGGCGGGTGGCTGGGAATGCCACAGCGGTTCGAAACGCGATTGCTGCAAGCGGCCGAAGTGCAGATCCTGCAGGGCTTGCAGGTAGTGCTGGCTGCTGTCGATATCGCTGCACAGCACGTTCTGCGTGGCGTGTGGCACGGCCAGACTATAGTGAGTGGGGTCCAGGCCATCGTCGGCGAGCATCAGCAGCTGGGTCTGGAGTGCTTGGCGGCGCGTCTCGTCCGACCATAACGGTGCATCGCCTTGTTGCTGATAAAAGGCTTGCAGGCGCGCCAGGGCGGGCGCGTCGATCTGCGTCGCCAGGCCGGGGCAGACGCTGGGCAGTTGCGCCAGGGCCTGTTGCACCGGGGCCAGGTCCACCGGCGCGGGGGTCGTGACCGGCAACGGCTCCACCGGCAGCGCGTCGGCCGTGGCGACCAATGGTGCAACGAGCAAGCAAATGCTCAAGTAACATGCGTGTTTTTTGAACAATGACTTGGCTCCAATCCACAGTGGGGGAGATGTACTGTAGATGCTGACTTTTATGTACCGCCTGGGGATCGCCGTCAGTCTGGCTGTATTG
Source organism: Pseudomonas sp. LG1E9 (assembly GCF_003290225.1). NCBI lineage: Bacteria > Pseudomonadati > Pseudomonadota > Gammaproteobacteria > Pseudomonadales > Pseudomonadaceae > Pseudomonas > Pseudomonas sp. LG1E9. The sequence goes on from NZ_CP029983.1 coordinate 4,206,879, forward strand.
AGCAATGCTGCGCTCGCCGCCAACGGTAACCCGCCTACCCTGTATAGCAGCCTGGCGCGCTCGGCTCCAGAACTCAACCCCACTGTACTGAAAAGCGCCCTGAGCGCGATGCAATGCGCGGTCAGCAATGGCGAGGAACGCTCCGAGCGCCTGGCCGTGATTGACTATTCCCAACCGTCGACCGCCCGTCGCTTGTGGATTTTCGACCTGCGCAAGAAAACCCTGGTGCTGCGCGACCTGGTGGCCCACGGCGCCAAGTCCGGGGAAAACTTCGCCACCCAGTTTTCCAATACCGAAGGCAGCCATCAATCCAGCCTGGGCCTGTTCCGCACCCAGGAAAGTTACCTGGGCACCCACGGTTATTCACTGCGCATGGACGGCCTGGAGCCGGGGTTCAATGACCAGGCCCGTGATCGCGCCATCGTGATTCACGCCGCCGACTATGTGAGCCCGCTGTGGAGCAAGCGCGAAGGCCGTATCGGCCGCAGCCAGGGTTGCCCGGCCGTACGCCCGCAGGTGGCGCGCCAGGTGGTGGACAAGCTCAAGGATGGGCAGTTCATGTTTTCGTGGTACCCGGACCAGCGCTGGTTGAAGTCCTCGACGTACCTCAATTGCAAACCCCAACAGGTGGCGAGTAGTCGTACAATCCGTGGCGGTTAGCCTGTCCCCACAGATAAAAGAGAGCTTCGCATGCTTCTACATCAATCGACCTGGATCGAGATCGGGCAGTTTCTGGAGCGCAGTCGTACGGTGGTGATCCCCATCGGCTCCAACGAGCAACACGGCCCGACCGGCCTGTTGGGCACCGACTGGATGTGCCCGGAAATCATCGCCGTCGAGGCACAAAAGAACGCCGACATCCTGATCGGCCCGACCTTCAATATCGGCATGGCCCAGCATCACCTGGGTTTTCCCGGCACCATTTCGCTGCGCCCTTCCACCTTTATCGCCGCGATTGGCGACTGGGTGCGCTCGCTGGCCGGGCATGGTTTCGACAAGATCCTGTTCCTCAATGGCCATGGCGGCAATATCGCGACCATTGAAGCGGCGTTTTCCGAGTTGTACGCCGAAGCCAGTTTCGCCCGCCGCCCAGCCGGCTTCGCCTTGAAGCTGGTGAACTGGTGGGACCTGGAAGGCGTCAGCGACCTGGCCCACCGCCAATTCCCCGTAGGCCACGGCAGCCATGCCACGCCGTCGGAGATTGCGGTGACGCAATGGGCGTACCCGGGCTCGATCAAGACAGCAGACTATGCGCCACAGATCGCCAACACCGGCCCGATCCGTGAAGCCCTGGACTTTCGTGCGCGCTTCCCGGATGGACGCATGGGCTCGGACCCCGCGCTGGCGACGGTGGAGAAAGGCGGTGAGTTGGTGGCGTTGGCGGCTCAAGGGTTGGTCAAGACCGTCAACAGCTTCAGCAACGAAGCCAAAGCCTAGGCCGAGTACACATCAACCGGTAGGAAGGGCTGCTTCGCAGCCCAGCGCAAGCCTGCTCACTACAGGTTGCCTGAAGTTATTGGCATTCCTTGGCAGCCAATTCCAGCCGCGATGGCGTTAGTGCCGACGCCAGCGGCTTGCGCTCATACAAGAACACCTTGCCGCCCTCTCCTGCCTTGTAGGCTTCAAGCACATCGTCGGCGGCGATCTTGCTGGTCAACACGGCGCGGGCGTGGCGCGAGTTCTGGGTCACGGTCGACGTGATCCCGTGTTTTTCCAGCTTGGGCAGGACGCATTGCAGATAGGCTTCGGGGCCTTTGCTGGTTTGCAGGGTCAAGGTCGGCGTGTTGGGGGCGGACACACAGCCGGCCAGCAACAAGGCTGCGACCGGTAAGAGAAAAGAGCGCATTAAGAATCCTGACGGTAAAAAAGTAAAAGTTCACGTTAACTGGCGCGCACCAGCGCCTTGAGCGACGCATCAAACTGCTTCAAGGCATCGAGCTGTACATCGCGTTGCTGTTCGATCTGCGCGGCAATTTCCGGCGCGGCCTTGTTGCGGACCCACACCGAGGGCACCTGCCTGTGCACCGCGCCTTCGGCCTTGGCGATGTATTGCAGGTCGGCGTCATAGAACCGCGCAATAAAACGCGCCTCGACCTGATCGTTACGCTGGGTCAGCAGTTGGTTATGGGTGTCGAGCATCACCACCACATCGGGGTGAGCCTGCACCAGGGCATCCAGGTTGTCGTAGACGGTGACCGACAAAAAGGTGCCTTGCAGCGAACTCATCAACCAGTCAATGGCCAGTTCCGGGTCGGAACTATTGACGAACGCCTGGCGGATACGCCCGTCGAGGGCATCCTTGGCGCCATTCAAGGCCATGTCGTGGTAGCGTTCGAGGTAGCTGAGGTTGTCGCGGGTGTTGTCGCTCAACAACACACCCACTGACTGCGCGTGCTGCAGGGAGTTTACGCTACCGACGATGGGTAGCAAATGGCCTGTACGCAGTTCACCGGCAATGGCCGCGTTGTTCACTGCCACCGTGGCCAGCATCAGAATCATTAAACCCAGCTGAATCATCGTCCTCATCGCGCATTTCCTTGAACAGCGTCTCGATGAAGGGATTTTGCGCTTTCCTTGTAAAAACAGAACTTGCGATGCGTGATGGTGACTATTATCTGAAGCGATAGTGTCACGATAAAACCGATAAGGAGCCGCCATGAAGCCCCACCAGAAAACCTTCGACCGTATCCGTGAAGCCGTCCTGCCGGAGTTTCGCGAGCGGATTGCCGATTACCTGGTCGACTATGAAACCGTGCTGCAGGACATCAACGCCGACGCCGACCAAGCCTGCGCCAGCGCCCAACAATTGCGCGGCTACCTGCGCGGCTTGAACACCACGCGGGTGCTGGGCATGGCGGATTGGGAAGACCTGGACCGGCGCGTGCAACAAATGACGGCCAACGCTACAGCGCAGGACGTGGCTGATTGACCCATCCCTGCACCGACGGCCGTTGCCACTGGCGCTGGGCATAAGCCACCAGCTCGGCCGGCACGCTGTCACCGTTGAGGATCAGGCGGTTGAGCATGATCGCCAGGTCCACATCGGCAATCGACCACTCACCGAACAGGTGCGTCAGATTACCCGCCAACAACGCCTGCGCCCCAGTGATCAACCGGCTGGCGGCCGCTTTGGCCACAGGTGATAACGGTGGCATCTGCCGTCCGTAGAACACCACCAGCGTGGAGCGCTCCTGACGGATCGGCAGCAAATCACTGCGCAACCACGCCTGCACCTGACGCGCCCTCGCCCGGAGCTTGAAATCTGCCGGGTACACCGCTGTGTCAGGGTAGGCGTCTTCCAGGTACTCGGTGATCGCCGAAGATTCGGACAGCGCAAAGTCTCCTTCTACCAAGGTCGGTACACGCTGGGTCACAGATAACCGGGCAAAATCGGCGGTCTGGTTTTGCGCCGCATCCAGATCCAGGGTAACCAGATCGAAGGGCAGGCCTTTTTCCCGCAGGGTAACGAACACCGACATCGCGTACGGGCTGGTGAACAGCGAATCAACGTAAAGGCGCAACGGGCTCTGGCTCATGGGCAATCTCCTTGAATGAGCATTCACGCTACGAGATGTGCGCGGATAAAGACAATGCAGGGTTTTTATGGGGGCATTCCTGGGAGGAATACCGGGTTAGCCGGCAAACCCGCCCTTGTCCAGAAAAACGCGCTCTTCATCGGTGGTGACCCTGGCCAGCACCGCATTACGATGCGGGAAACGCCCGAAGCGCTGAATGATCTCGGCGTGCTCCTTGGCCCAGCGGTAGGTGTTGGCATCCAACTGCTGGTTGAGGGTCAGGGAGCGTTGCTGGTCCTTTGGGTCTTCCGAGTGCTCGAACGGCAAATAACAGAACGCACGCAATGCCGGCTCAACCTGCTGGTCGAGCCCGGCGTCCACCATGCGCTGGGCGTACAGGCGCGCGAGCGGGTCGGTGGCGAACATGTGCGCGCTGCCGCGAAAGGCATTGCGCGGGTATTGGTCCAGGAGGATCAGCAGGGCCAATGCGCCTTCGGCTGAGTCCAACCAGTGTTCCAGCTCGCGCCGGGCGGCTTGCAGGTGGGTGGTGAAGAAGGTGTCGCGAAACAGTGCGTCGAAGGCGTCGTCCTTGGCGAACCAGCGTTTGGGGCCGGCGTGTTGCCAGAAGTCGATGACGGATTGTGGGGTGATCATGGCGAGGGGCTCCGATAGCGCTTTCAATGACGGTATCAGAACCGTCAGCCCGATCAGAGAGCAATTGAGGGCAACGGGCACGTTAATGTTATAGGATAACGTCCAATTTCCACCCTGCCCTGCGATCCCGCCCATGACTGATGCTGCTCCCCTACGTCAACGCCTGCTCTCCATCGACGCCCTGCGCGGCCTGGTGATCCTGTTCATGCTGCTCGACCACGTGCGGGAAACCTTCCTGCTGCACCGCCAGGTCGGCGACCCGATGAGCATCGACAGCACTGAACCCGCGCTGTTTATCAGCCGCACCCTCGCCCACCTGTGTGCTCCGGTGTTTGTGTTGCTCACCGGGCTGTCCGCGTTTTTGTACGGCCAGAAATACCAGGGCCGCCGCGATGTGTCGGCGTTCCTGTTCAAGCGCGGGTTGTTCCTGGTGGTGCTGGAGTTCACCCTGGTCAACTTCGCCTGGACCTTTCAACTGCCGCCCAGCGTGATCTACATGCAAGTGATCTGGGCGATCGGCCTCAGCATGATCGCCCTCGCCGCCTTGGTGTGGTTGCCGCGACCGCTGCTGATCGCGCTCGCGCTGGTGATCATCGGCGGGCACAACCTGCTCGATGGCGTGCACTTCACTCCTGGTTCGGCGCTGCAAGACGTGTGGGCCATCCTGCATGAACGCAGCTGGATCGAGGTCTCCGCAGACCTGCGCCTGCGCACCACGTATCCGGTACTGCCGTGGATCGGCGTGATTGCCCTGGGCTACGGCATCGGTCCGTGGTTTGCCAATGCCACCTTGCCTGCGGTGCGCCAGCGCTATCTGTTGCTGGCCGGTATGGGATCGTTGGTAGGGTTTGTAGCGCTGCGTGCAATCAACGGCTATGGCGAGAAGCCTTGGCAGGCCTATGAGAGTGGCGTGCAGACGTTGATGAGCTTTTTCAACGTAACCAAGTACCCACCTTCGTTGTTGTTCCTGGCGTTGACGCTGGGGATTGGGCTGTTGCTGCTGTTGGCGTTTGAACGCGCCGGGCACAAGCGTTGGATCGGGGTATTGGCCGTGTTTGGTGCCGCGCCGATGTTTTTTTACCTGTTGCACCTGTACGTGTTGAAAGTGCTGTATGTGGCGTGTGTGGCGCTGTTCGGGCTTAACCAGGGCAACTACTTCGGGTTCGACAGCATCGGCGCAGTCTGGATGGCGGCGCTGTTACTGCCGCTGGCGTTGTACTTGCCGGTGCGTTGGTTTGCCGGGTTGAAGGCGCGTCGACGGGATCTGGCGTGGCTCAAATACCTCTGAGCTGACTTAGATTAAATTGTGGGAGGGTGCAAGCCCCCCACACTTTTTGACCGTGCTATGCCAATTCAGCTCGAAGCTGGCGAGCCGCAGTCACCATATGAATCAACGCCGCCTCAGTCTCCGGCCAGCCCCGCGTCTTCAACCCGCAATCCGGGTTCACCCACAGCCGCTCGGCCGGAATCCGCTTGGCCGCCTTGCGCAGCAGGTTGGCCATTTCCGACGCATCCGGCACCCGTGGCGAGTGAATATCGTAGACGCCCGGACCGATGTCATTCGGGTACGCGAAGGCTTCAAACGCGTCCAGCAACTCCATGTCCGAGCGTGAAGTTTCGATGGTGATCACATCGGCATCCATCGCCGCGATGGACTCGATTACATCATTGAATTCGCTGTAGCACATGTGCGTATGGATCTGGGTGTCGTCCCGTACGCCGGAGGCGCACAGGCGGAACACTTCGGTGGCCCAGTCCAGGTAGGGCTGCCACTGCGCCTGGCGCAATGGCAGGCCTTCGCGGAAGGCGGCTTCGTCGATCTGCACGATCTTGATGCCGGCCGCTTCCAGGTCCACCACTTCATCACGAATGGCCAGGGCCAATTGGCGGGCCTGCACTTCGCGGCTCACGTCTTCGCGGGGGAACGACCACATCAGCATCGTCACCGGGCCGGTCAGCATGCCTTTCATGACCTTGTGGGTCAGGCCTTGGGCATAGCGGATCCACTCCACCGTCATGGCCTTCGGGCGGCTCAGGTCGCCGAAGATCACCGCCGGTTTCACGCAGCGCGAACCATAGCTCTGCACCCAGCCAAAGCGCGTGAACACGTAGCCGTCCAATTGCTCGGCGAAGTATTCGACCATGTCGTTACGCTCGGCTTCGCCATGCACCAGCACATCCAGGCCGAGGTTTTCCTGCACTTCGACGGCGTGCTTGATCTCGCTGTGCATTGCTTCGACGTATTCGGCTTCGCTCAACTTGCCGGCCTTGTACGACTGGCGCGCCAGGCGGATCGAGGCGGTCTGCGGGAACGAACCGATGGTGGTGGTCGGGAACAGCGGCAGGTTGAGGCCTGCACGCTGCTGCGCGATACGCTGGGCAAACAGCGAGCGGCGCTGACTGTCCTTGGCGGTAATGGCGGCAACGCGTGCCTGGACCGCCGGTTTGTGGATACGCGGCGAAGCAGCACGGGCGGCCTGCACGGCGCGGCTGTGCGTCAGGGCAGCGAGCACATTGGGCGCTTCAGGCTGGTTGACTGCCTGGGCCAGCACCGCCACCTCGGCGCACTTCTGCACGGCAAAGGCCAGCCAGCTTTTCAACTCGGCATCGAGCTGGTCTTCACGGCCCAGGTCCACCGGGCTGTGCAGCAATGAGCAGGACGGCGCCACCCACAGGCGATCACCGAGTTTTTCATGGGCATGCCGCAAGGTCGCCAGGGCGTTTTCCAGGTCGCAGCGCCAGACGTTGCGGCCGTTGACCACTCCCAGGGACAGCACCTTATACGCCGGCAGGCGATCGAGGATGGTCGGGTACTGTTCCGGCGCGCGCACCAGGTCGATGTGCAGGCCGTCGACCGGCAGGTTGGCGGCCAAGCCCAGGTTTTCCTCCAAACCGCCAAAGTAAGTGGCGACCAGTTTTTTCAGCGGGTCACGCTGGATCAGGTTGTAGGCGCGTTCAAACGCGTTCTTCCATTCCTGCGGCAGGTCGAGCACCAGGATCGGCTCGTCGATCTGCACCCATTCCACGCCCAGTTCCGCCAGGCGCTGGAAGATCTGGCCATACAACGGCAGCAGGCGGTCCAGCAGGTCGAGTTTGTCGAAGTCACCGCCCTTGGCCTTGCCCAGCCACAGGTAGGTCAGCGGACCGATCACGACAGGCTTGACGTTGTGGTCCAGCTCGCGGGCTTCCTGGACTTCTTCGAACAGTTGGTCCCAGCCCAGGTGGAACTGCTGGTCGACACTGAATTCCGGCACCAGGTAGTGGTAGTTCGTATCGAACCACTTGGTCATTTCCTGGGCGTGGGCACCGCCGCAGCAACTGTCGCTGAGACCACGCGCCATGCCGAACAGGGTGTGCAGCGTGGCCTTGCCATCCGCCGGGCGAAAGCGCTCGGGAATCACGCCGAACATAAGCGAATGGGTCAGCACCTGGTCGTACCAGGCGAAATCCCCAGCGGGCAGCAACTCGATGCCGGCCTGTTTTTGCAAATCCCAGTGGGTTTTGCGCAAGTCACGGCCAACGGCGCGCAGGCCGGCTTCGTCGAGCTCACCCTTCCAGAACGCTTCCTGCGCTTTTTTCAATTCACGATCGCGTCCAATGCGCGGAAATCCAAGGGAATGAGCGACTGCCATGACTTACAACTCCAATGTCGTTATGCATGGCAGTCATTGTCGGGATTAGATCATAGTGAGACAAACTCATTATATTTTAGACCATCACAAGTTTCACTCATGTTAAGACCTACCTTTAGCAGACACGGCACCCATTCATTGCGGGTACTATGCTCGCGAACAACACATCCAAATGAGCACCCATGATCAAAGCCAGCCTGCGCACTCACTTGACCCTATGGTTTGCTGCTTTGTCCTTGCTCACGTTACTGAGCGTGGGTTTTTATGTAGGGCACATCGCCACGGGGCAAATGAAGCAGGCCAGCGGCAATGCCTTGTTGAGCACGGCACGATCCACGGCTGCGCTGCTGGCTGTGCAACTGCACGAGCGCCAGCTGGAGGTTTCCCTGCTCAGCAAAGCGCCGCTGTTTCGCAAAGGTGACTTGAACGAGCCGGACATCCTCACGCTGATGGAACTGCGCACCCAGTCTCGCGCCGAATACGCCTGGATGGGCGTCGCCGATGTCGATGGCCGTGTGCGCCAGGCGGTGAATGGCCTGCTGGTGAATCAATCCGTCAGCCAGCGCCCTTGGTTCCAGGCGGGCCTGCACGGCGAGTACACGGGCGATCCCCATGAAGCGGTGCTGCTGGCCAAGTTGCTGCCGGGCGCGGCGAATGGCGAGCCGTTGCGGTTTATCGATTTCGCCGCGCCGATCCGTAACGCCAAAGGCGAGACCATCGGCGTACTCGGAGCCCATGCGCACTGGCGTTGGGTCACGCAAATCGTCGATTCGGCGGTGATGCAGAAGGACGCGATCCCTGACATCGAGGCACTGATTGTCGACTTCGATGGCAAGGTGCTTTATCCCGAAGTGTTGGCCGGTGAGCAGATGCCCAAAGACAGGCTGGTCACGTCTTCCGGCTGGAGCACAGCCAACGGTTTTGTGACCGCTTCGGTCGCCGTGCCAAGCCCCGCCAACGCGAAAATGAACTGGTACATCATGGTGCGCCAGCCCTTGGAGGTGGCCCTGCAACCGGCACGCACGCTGCTCTACAAACTCCTGATACTCGGCGTACTCGCCGCCGTGGCGTTTGTGGTCGCGGCGTATTGCCTGGCCTCCTCCCTCAGCCGGCCTATCGAACGGCTGGCCAAGTCCGCCAAGCAAGTCCAGGAGCATCAGCCCGGCGCGGTGTTTCCCCAGGCGCACTCAGTGCTGGAAATCGCCCAGCTGGGCCGCTCGCTGACCGGCATGACCCAATCCCTGCTGGCCAAGGAGCGCCAGTTGCAGGACGCCAACGCCTCCCTGGAAGCCACCGTCGCCCAACGCACCGCCGACCTCACCCAGGCCAATACCGAGCTGCTCAACCTTGCGACCCACGACGCACTGACCGGCGTCTACAACCGTCGCCGCTTCGACGAAAAACTCGCGGAAAACAGCCTGCTGTTCCAACGCACCGGCCGCACTTTTGCCCTGCTGCTGATCGACGCCGACTACTTCAAACGCATCAATGACACCCACGGCCACGCTGTCGGCGATGACGTGCTGCGCCAACTCGCCCAACTGATCCAAAGCACCACCCGCGTCACCGACTTTGTCGCCCGCTACGGCGGCGAAGAGTTTGCCGTGCTGCTACCAGCGGTCGAAGCACCGGACAGCCCGGATGTGGTGGCCGAGAAGATCCGTGCCGCGATTGCCGGCGCGCAGTTTGAACAGGTGGGGCCTGTCACGGTGAGTATCGGCGTGGGCATTGCCGCACCGTCGGACCGCGACACACGGGCGCTGCTGAATCGGGCGGATCAGCAGTTGTATGAGGCCAAGGCTGGCGGGCGTAATCGGGTGGCGTGAGGCCCGGGAGCTAGCTTTGTGGAGAGCGGACCTGTTGTGGTGAAAGGCTGATCACAAGGCAGGGTTGTCATCTTGGCAGGGCAGAATAATCGCGGCGCAGCTAAATCCGCTCACTAACCTTTCGATCCTGACCAAGTGCGGGCACAATGCGTGTCCTTTTTTGGCAGGCACCGCCGCAGGCTCTCAAAAATGATCAAAACGCCGTACTACCTCATCGATAAACAGAAGCTTCTGGTCAACATGCAGAAGATTGCTTACGTGCGCGAGCAGTCCGGCGCCAAGGCCCTGCTGGCGCTCAAGTGCTTTGCCACCTGGTCGGTGTTCGACCTGATGCAGGAATACATGGACGGCACCACCTCGTCGTCGCTGTATGAGTTGAAGCTCGGTCGCCAGAAGTTCGAAGGCGAGGCGCACGCGTATAGCGTGGCCTGGGCCGACGATGAAATCGAAGAGATGCTGGATAACTGCGACAAGATCATCTTCAACTCGATCAGCCAGTTGCAGCGCTTTGCCGAGCGTTCCGAGGGCAAGACCCGTGGCCTGCGTGTCAACCCGCAGGTAAGCAGCTCCGACTACCTGCTGGCCGACCCGGCGCGCCCATTCAGCCGCCTGGGTGAATGGGACCCGGTGAAGATCGAAGGCGTGATCGAGCAGATCTCTGGTTTCATGTTCCACAACAACTGCGAGAACGGCGATTTCAGCCTGTTCGACCAAATGCTCAACACCATCGAAGAACGTTTCGGCGCGCTGCTGCACAAGGTCAATTGGGTCAGCCTCGGCGGCGGCATCCATTTCACCGGTGAAGGCTATGCCATCGACGCCTTCTGCCAGCGTCTCAAGGCGTTCTCGCAGAAGTACGACGTGCAGGTCTACCTGGAACCCGGCGAAGCGGCGATCACCAACAGCGCCTCCCTGGAAGTCACCGTGCTCGACACCCTGTACAACGGCAAAAACCTCGCCGTCGTCGACAGCTCCATCGAAGCTCACCTGCTGGACCTGCTGATCTACCGCCTCAACGCCAAGCTGGCGCCAAGCGACGGCGAACATACCTACATGGTGTGCGGCAAATCCTGCCTGGCCGGGGACATCTTCGGCGAGTATCAATTTGATCGTCCGCTGGCCATCGGCGATCGGCTGTCGTTCATCGACACTGCTGGCTACACCATGGTCAAGAAAAATTGGTTCAACGGCCTGAAAATGCCGTCCATCGTAGTGAAACAACTCGACGGTACAGTCGAAGTGGTTCGTGAATTTGGTTACGACGACTACCTGTCCAGCCTTTCGTAAGCTGGCGGATATAGGAGAAAGAAAGCAATTGAAAAAGAACGTTCTTATCATTGGTGCAGGAGGTGTCGCCAAGGTGGTGGCCCACAAGTGCGCGCAGCACAACGACGAACTCGGTCGTATTGCTATCGCGTCGCGCAACATCTCCAAATGCCAGGCCATCATCGACAGCGTCAAGGCCAAGGGTAGCCTCAAGGTTCCCGCCGATATCCAAGCCTTCGCGCTGAACGCCATGGACGTGGAAGCGACCAAGGCCCTGATCCGCGAGACCGAATCGCAGATCGTCATCAACGTCGGTTCGTCGTTCCTGAACATGTCGGTCCTGCGTGCCTGCATCGACACGGGCGTTGCGTACCTCGACACCGCTATCCACGAAGAGCCGGGCAAGGTCTGCGAGACCCCGCCGTGGTACGGCAACTACGAGTGGAACCACCTGCAAGAGTGCAAAGACAAGAACATCACCGCCATTCTTGGCGTGGGCTTCGACCCAGGCGTCGTCAACGCGTATGCCGCGCTGGCGCAGCAACAGCATTTCGACCGCATTGATTCGATCGACATTCTCGACGTCAATGCCGGCAGCCATGGCAAATACTTTGCCACCAACTTCGACCCGGAAATCAACTTCCGCGAGTTCACTGGACAGGTGTGGAGCTGGCAGAACAGCCAGTGGACCAGCAACACCATGTTCGAAGTCAAACGCACCGACGACCTGCCGGTCGTGGGTTCGCAGAACCTCTACCTCACCGGCCACGATGAAGTGCACTCGCTGTCGAAAAACCTCGACGTGCCCAACGTGCGTTTCTGGATGAGCTTCGGCGAACACTACATCAACGTGTTCACCGTGCTGAAAAACCTCGGCCTGCTCTCCGAGAAGCCGGTCACCACCGCCGAAGGCCTGGAAGTGGTGCCGTTGAAAGTGGTCAAGGCCGTGCTGCCCGACCCGTCTTCGCTCGCCCCTGGCTACACCGGCAAGACCTGCATCGGCGACCTGGTCAAAGGCACCAAGGACGGCCAGCCGCGTGAACTGTTCATCTACAACGTGGCCTGCCACGAAGAAGCCTTCGCCGAAACCGACAGCCAGGGCATCTCCTACACCGCAGGCGTCCCACCGGTAGCCGCCGCGCTGCTGGTCGCCCGTGGCGAGTGGGATGTGAAACACATGGCCAACGTCGAGGAACTGCCGGCTGAGCCGTTCCTCAAGGCGCTGGACGTGATGGGCTTGCCGACTCGGATCAAGGACGAGAAAGGTGATCGGGCCTGGGATGCGATTGCCTGATAGGCATAGCTGACCGAACAAAAAAATGCGCCCTCAGGGGCGCATTTTTTGTTTGGGGTGGATGGCGATTCCAAAACCAATGAAGATCCAAATGTGGGAGGGGGCTTACCCCCGATGAGGCCGTTTCAGTTGATGCATCTTTGGCTGACACACTGCCATCGGGGGCAAGCCCCCTCCCACAGGGATAGCACTTCGCCCCAGACTCTCAGAGTTTTCCCACGACTGTTTCAGGTTGTCGCTCGGAACGCGGCTGACTAACCTCTGCGCCGTCGCTGCCAATTCAGCGACCGGATTTGACCGTCCGATTCCCAACTGCATCTGTGCCACATCGAATCAGGCGTTTTCTTGACGCCTGCTGTATCGTGTCGCGGCAGCTGTACGCGGGATACCTTCGGGTATGCCGGGCTCCTTGGGACCGGTCGGTCAACCCGCGTATAGCTGCCACCCTAATTCGTTTGACCGCGAACCGTGGCAGCTCCATTCCCCTTGGAGTTCCACCATGATCAAAGACACCCCAAATCCCCCAGAAAAACTCTTCACCGTACGCCCCAACCTGGGCACGGAAACCCTGCTAATCAACGCCTCCCAGGATCTATCCTCAATCACCGACATCGCCACCCACCTCGCCTTTGAAATCGACGGCGCCCAACGCAATGTGGCATTGGGCATCTGCCGAATGCTGGAAGGCGTGCAACTGTTGGTGGACAAAGCACTGGATGACGCCCATCCAGCTGCATGAGACCCAGATCATCGTTCCCACTCGCGCGGGAACGATCTCAAAACACCGACCACCCAATCCGCTCACTCAACAATTCCAACGCCCTGATCCCCGCCAGCGAGTTCCCCGCCGCGTTCAACTCCGGCGACCACACGCACACCGTGAACTGCCCCGGCACCACTGCGACAATCCCGCCGCCGACCCCGCTCTTACCGGGCAACCCCACGCGATAGGCAAAATTGCCCGCCTCGTCATACAGCCCGCTGGTGGCCATGATCGAGTTGACTTGCTTGGTCTGGCGCGCCGTGAGGATCTGCTCGCCGCTGTGGGCGCTGGTGCCTTCGTTGGCCAGGAAGCTGAAGGCCTTGGCCAGGTCCAGGCAGCTCATCTGCAAGGCGCAGTAGTTGAAGTAGCTGTGCAGCACCGCGTCCACGTCGTTATGGAAATTGCCGAAGGACTTCATCAGGTAGGCCATGGCCGCGTTGCGTGCGCCGTGCTGGGCTTCGGAGTCGGCGACAACTTTGTTGACCAGGATCTGCGGGTTACCCGACAGGCGCCGCACAAAGTCACGCATCGACAGAATCGGCACGGCGAAGCGTGACTGGTTGATGTCGCAGATCACCAATGCGCCGGCGTTGATGAAGGGATTGCGTGGCCGGCCGCGCTCGAACTCCAGTTGTACCAGGGAGTTGAACGGTTGCCCCGAAGGCTCATGGCCCAGGCGCTCCCAGATGCTTTCGCCGCCGTGGTCGATAGCCTGCACCAGGCTGAACACCTTGGAAATGCTCTGCACCGAGAACAGCGTATCGGCGTCGCCGGCGCGGTAGGCCGAGCCGTCGTTGCCGTACACGGCGATACCTAGTTGGTTGGCCGGTACATCGGCCAGCGCGGGAATGTAATCGGCAACTTTGCCGAGGCCGATCAGTGGGCGCACTTCGTCGAGGATCGACTCCAGCAGCGCCTGCATGTCTTGTCCTGTCATCGTGGTTTGAATCAGTGATAAGCGGGGCGCGGAGGATACCTGAAACACGCAGGTCAGGTGAGCTACTACAGAACGTGAAACCCCGCCTCGTCCCGGTAATACATGAGGGACTCGTACTGAAACGACATCAAGAAACAGGCGTCACACCTCGTAGCCAGTTGCTGCGCCAGTTCCCTGACGTCAGCCAATGGATCAGCGCCCTCCGGCGCAGGCCCTTTGATGCGCAGATAACAACGAATGGCCACCGTAAATGCCAGATCATTCGTGTCTTGCGCCCGAATATCAGGATCATCCACTTCATAGCAGCCGCTCAGAAAAAGACCTGAATAAAAATGCGCCTCCACCGACTGTTCATGCTGTTCCAGTTCAGCACCACCCACCGCGTTCACAGCGTCAGCCAGATGTGCCAGGGACATTCGCTTATCAGCCTCAAGATGAATATCAAGCCCCATGGAGCGCAGCCTCCAACTGTGTGTACAGGCGTAACCCCTCAGTCTCGTCAGCGTTTGCATCGAGAAACACCAGATCCTCGCAAAGCCCGGACGGCAACGAAATACCCACCACAAAATCTCGTCCTGCTGCGCCCGCCAAGGATTTTGCAAACAGGACCAATTGGTCAATTTGAGATTGGCTAACGGGAGGCAAAGGAAGGTTGAGCCCGATAAACCAATCATTCAGGTCATCAGGCGCCATGTCGGGTGTACGCTCGTGCTGGTGATTCACAAACACGGCGCAATATTGCGCCCAATCGCTGACAAACGCGCGAAAGGCGTCGACCAATACCGATTCGACTGCTTGGTTGTCAGAACCATCGACGTAACAATAAAGCGTGGGCATGGTGCGCATCCTGGGTCCGCGTGCGGCGATTCTAGCGTGAACGCGTTAATACCTCGATTTTCAAGGCGCGCGGAAGCCCCACACAATCTCTACCACCCGCTCGGCCACCACCAGATAAACCAGGACCAGCAACAGCTGCAAGGCCAGGTGATAACGCAGCTTGGCCAGCCTGCGAATGCCATCGCTGACGTTCAGGAACATCAACACCGTGGACAGGATGATCAACCCCCAGCCCGCCACGTTTGACGCAAACACGCCGATAAAAAGGGCCTGCTGACCGAGAAGCGCGTTGGTGCCCGCCGCAAACAACAGTGCGCAGACCAGCAGGTTTTTCACATTGTCGAAAATCTGCGTACTCAGGTCGTTGTCCAACAGGGCCATATATCTTTTCAACAACGTGCGCATGGATCAGTACCGGGTAGGGATCGCTCGTCAGTCAAAGTAGTTCAATTGACCCTGCACCGCTCGCCGACCGGCGAGAAAGCCTGCCTCCTCGCCACAGATAGGTGTTGCGCGCCTTCAAAAATGCGCCACATCCGACACCCGCTCATCCAGCACATCCCGCGCCAACGCCCAGGCCTGGTCCTTGGACTCCACCACCAGCAACGGATAGCCCCAGGCCTTGCCGAACATCAGCGCAAACGGTTTGAGTGCCAGGCGTTTGGCGGCGCTGGGTTCTACCTGGATCATGCCTTTGACGAACGTGTGCAGCGCCTGTCGGTGCTTCTTCATCCAGATCGAGGCTTGCTTGCGCTGTTCATGGGAGTGTTCGTAGTCGTTTTCGTCCACGGCTTTTTCGTGCAGCAGCAGGAAGGATTGCTGCCGTGCCAACAGGTCTTCAAAGACCCGGAAGGCGTCCTCCGGCCCGCCTTGGTTCGGGGCATCGAAGACGATTTTGACTACAGGGAACGTTGTACTGTCGAGTCGCATGGCAAAGCTCCTTAATGAGAGTGGATCTCACTATAAGAAAGCCCGCGCTGGACGGCATTGCACAGAATAGCCAGACTATTTCGCAATTCGGCCAACTTTCGAGACCTGCCATGAAACACCTGCGCCTTGATCTGCACGACCCGCTGCTGGCCAAGGATGCCGATGTGGTTCAGCGCGCCGTGGTGGCCGTGGGCGCCAGCAGCGCGTCGGACACCTGGGAGCACACCCCGCATACTCACCGCAAGGGCCAGTTGATGTACACCCTGCGCGGGGTGATCCACTGTGAAATCGAGGCCGGGATATGGATTGTTCCGCCGCAATGCGCGCTATGGATTCCCGGTGGCGTGTCGCATTCGGCGCGGGGCAATGGCGAAGCCCATGTGTATTGCCTGCTGATCGACCCCGATGCCGCAGGCGCCCTGCCCACGCAATGCTGCACGTTGGGCGTGTCGGGTCTGTTGCATGAGTTGATCAGCAAGGCGATCGGCTTCCCACAACTGTACGAGGTCGACGGTGCCCAGGGACGGTTGATCAACACGCTATTGGATGAACTCGCCCAAGCCCCGCTGGAAGCCCTGCACCTGCCGATGCCCCAGGACTCACGCTTGCGCCGCCTGGCCAATAGCCTGCTGGCCGACCCGGCCGACAAAGCCACCCTCGGCCAATGGGCCGTGCGTATCGGCATGAGTGAACGCAGCATGACGCGCCTGTTGCTGGAGGAACTGGGCCTGAGTTTCGGCCGCTGGCGTCGGCAGTTGCATGTGATCCTGTCGTTGCAACGTTTGGCCACGGGCGACAGCGTGCAGCGGGTGGCCCTGGACCTGGGTTATGAAAACGCCAGCGGCTTTATCACCATGTTCCGCAAGACCGTAGGCCAGCCGCCGGCTCGCTATCTGGCGGATCGGGCCGCGATGAGCTGGCACGAATTCCCCAGCGGCCTGCCGCTGCTCGAAGCGCCGGACAATGGGTGAAAAACCATCCGCAGGACGCGGCGAAAGTGCTGGGACCGCTGTGGGGTAACCTGGATGTGGCCACGGTTGAAGCGGCAAACGCGCGCCGCAGCTATCAGGTGCAACCGGTGACGGTGGGCGACAGTTACAGATGAGCTGACTGATAAACCGCTATCGGGGGCAAGTCGAATCATCGCACCGCCCCTCCCACAGTTGATCTCCACGGATCTTTAGAGAAGGGTGCGGGCCAAGGCCTTTTTCCACTCTGCGTAACGGGCTGCCATCGCCAGATCATCCTGCGGCTCGAACCGCTCGCGCTGGCGCTCCAATTGCCCCAACGCTTGATCACTCGCCCAAATCCCCAACGCCCTGCCCGCCAGATGCGCTGCGCCCAACGCCGACACTTCCGGCGACAGGCTGCGCACCACCGGGCGTTGCAGCAGGTTGGCCAGGAACTGCATCAGCCAACGGTTGCGCGTGGCGCCGCCGTCCACCCACAGTTCCTTCAACGGGCTGCCGATGTCCTGCTGCATCGCTTCAAACACATCACGAATCTGATAACCGATGGACTCCAGCGACGCCCGCAGGATATGCGCGCCCGAGGTGGCTTCCGTCAGCCCGCAGATCAATCCACGTGCATCGGCTTTCCAATGCGGTGCGCCCAGACCCGACAGGGCCGGCACGAAGTACACGCCGCCATTGTCCGGCAGTTGCGCCGCTTGCTCGGTCAGGGCATCCAGGGATTCGCCGGCCACCAGCCGCGAGGCCCACTGCACGGCGGCGCCGGTGTGGACGATATTGCCTTCCATGCCGAAGGTCGGCTTGCCGCCGTCATGCCAGGCCAGGGTGGTCGACAGCCCATGGGTGGACGCAATCGGGCCGCTCATGGGCGTCATCAAGGATGAGCCGGTGCCGAGGGTGGCCTTGACCAGCCCCGGTGCAAAACCGCCCTGCCCGTACAGCGCGGCGTGGGAGTCGCCGATCATCGACATCACCGGGATGCCCGCAGGCAAGCCGCCCAACGCGACGGTTTCGGCGAAGAAACCGGCGCTGGGCTGGATCGGTGCCAGCGCCGCCAACGGAATGGCAAACAGGTCCAGCAACTCGGGATCCCAGGCGCAGGTGTGCAGGTTGAACAGCTGCGTGCGCGCCGCGTTGGAATAGTCGGTGGCAAACACCCGGCCGCCACTGAGTTTCCACAGCAGCCAACTGTCGACGGTGCCCAGGCAAATCTCACCCGCTGCGGCGCGGGCGTGGCCGTTGTCCAGGTTGTCGAGAATCCAGCGGAATTTGCCCGCCGAAAACATCGGGTCGAGGGCCAAGCCGGTTTTTTCGAGGATGAGCGCCTCATGCCCCTGCTCATGTAATTGGGTACACAACGCCATGGAGCGGCGGCATTGCCAACTGATGCACGGTGACAACGGCTCGCCGGTTCGCCGGTCCCAGGCCACCACGGATTCACGCTGGTTGCTGATCGCCACGGCGGTGATGGGCCGATCCACCTGGGCGAGGCATTCCTCCATCGCGGCCAGGGTGCTGTGCCAGATAAACAGCGGGTCCTGTTCGGAGAAACCGGCCTGGGGATGGCTGACGCTCAGTGGCCGCGAACCGCGAGCAATCACCTGCCCCAGTTCATTGACCAGCACCGCCTTGGCATTGCTGGTGCCTTCGTCTATCGCCAGGATCAGCGGAGTGTTGTTAGTCATGGGTTCACCGCAACCGAGTGGCAGCCGCCACAATCCCAGCCGCGTCGATGTTATGCAAGGCGCGGGTCGGTTCACGGGCGCCGGCAGCGGCGTATTCGCCATCGCCGATGCCCAGGCGGATCAGGGCAATGCCCAGCCCGGCTTCGGCCAGCACTTCGGCGACCAGGCTGCCGACGCCACCGTTGATATTGTGTTCTTCCACGCTGATCACCGCGCGGGTGCCGCTCAAGGCGCTGAGCAGTACATCACGCTGCAACGGCCGGATCGATGACAGATTGATCACCTGCGCCTGGATGCCCTGCTCCGCCAGCAAGGCGGCGGCGTCCACGGCTTCATGCACCACCGAGCCCAACGCGACGATGCTCACATCCGCGCCCTGGCGCAGGATATCCACCTGACCGGGTTGGAAGTGGTAGTCGCCAGCGTGTACGTCCGGCAAGGCTTTACCGTCGAGACGGATATACACCGGGCCGTGGTAACGCAGCGCGTAATCGACAATCTGCCGACACTCGATGGCATCGGCCGGCGCGAAGATCTGCACATTGCCAAAGCCGCGCATCACCGAAATATCGTCGAGGCTGTGGTGGGTGCTGGCCAACGGGCCGTAGCTGGTACCGGCGTTCAGGCCGAACATTTTCACATTGGCCTGGTTGTAGCAGACGTCCACCTTGATCTGCTCATTGGCGCGGGAAATCAAAAACGGTGCCGCGTTGCAGGTGGCCGCAATCTTGCCACCCAGGGCCAACCCCGCCGCGACGCTGACCAAGGACTGCTCGGCAATCCCGACGTTGATCAAGCGCTCCGGGAAGCGCTGCACAAACGGGCCGATCTTGGCCGTGGACGTGGAGTCGCTGACCACTGGCACCACATCCAGCCCGGCGTCGACTGCGTCAATAAAGGCCTGCACCATGACGCTCGCCAAATGTTCACTCGCCATGGTTCAACTCCTCCAGTGCCGCATTGATTTCATCGCCCTTGGGCACGCGGTGGTGCCATTCAGGGCGGGCTTCGATAAAGGACACGCCCTTGCCTTTGATGGTGTGGGCGATCAGCACCTGGGGCGCGCCGGTTTGGGTCTGCATGCGTTCCAGGGTGTCGATCAACTGGCCCACGTCATTGCCATCGCACTCGCTGACGGTGAAGCCGAAGGCGGCCCATTTCACATCCAGCGGGTCGAGCGGCATGATCTCGGCGGTCAGGCCGGCCAGTTGCAGTTTGTTCTTGTCGACGATCACAAACAGGTTATCCAGCCCGTACTTGGCGGCGGCCATGGCGGCTTCCCAATTGGAGCCTTCGGCGAGTTCGCCATCGCCGGTCAGGACATAGATGCGCTTTTTACTGCCGGACATCTTCGCCGCCAACGCCAGCCCCACCGCCACCGGCAAGCCGTGGCCGAGGGCGCCGGTGTTGAGTTCGATACCGGGGGTTTTCTGGCGCACCGGATGGCCCGGCAAGTGGGAATTGAAGTGCTGGTAGGTGGGCAACCATTCGGTGGGGATATAGCCCGCCTGCGCCAGGCAGCAGTACAAACCGCCCACACCATGACCCTTGCTCTGGATATAGATATCGCGCTCAGGGTCTTCGGTGCGTTCCGGGCCGGTATTGAGGATGCGGAAGTACAGGGTGGCGAGGATGTCGGTTTCCGAAAGGTCCGCCCCAGTGTGGCCGCCGGCCGGTGAGTCGGCGTTGAGGCGGATCACATGACGGCGGATCAGGCGGGCCTGTTCCTTGATCTGGTGGGCGTCGTACTGGAAGGCATTCATGCAGCGGCTCCTGTGGGGCTGACCACGTGAGGTAAAAGCGTCCAAAGCTGTTTTGAATATTTATTCAGCAGTGACAATATATTTCTATTTAGACGCTGATCGTCCGCGCGGTCAAGTGAGCGATCCACGGAAAAATCAAATAAATCGAAGAAACATCCCTCGGACAAACGGGCAAAATCCCACACCGGCGGGTCTATCCCGTGGCTTTGGCCGGGATAAAAGCACCGGATTAGAGGCATATCCGAAAAATTAAGCGCTTGACTTTGACACGGTGTCACTGGAATCTGAATTAACAGTCAGGCACGCATAAATATTCAAGGCGCCTGAAAGCACTCCAAAAAAAATAAATCAGGAGAACACTGTGGACGCCAAAGCTATTGTCCAGCACCCGGCCGAACTCAAGCCGCCACCCCGCCCACGGTTGGTGAAACTGCTCCCCAGCAATATCGGCGGCCCGCTGATCGGTCTTGTGCTGCTGGTGCTGGTCTTCTCCTTCAGCTCCGAATTCTTCTTCTCGTTGCGCAATGGCCTGAACATCCTTGATCAGGTCACGGTGCTGGGCATCCTGGCGATTGGCATGACGGCGGTGATCGTCATCGGCGGCATCGACCTGTCGGTAGGCTCGGTACTGGCCTTCTCGATGATGATGCTCGGCTGGCTTTATCAGGATCAGGCCGTGCCGCTGGGCTTTGCGATTCCGATTTCGATCGCCACCGGCATGCTCGCCGGGCTGGTGTCCGGGGGCTTGATTACCTACGCCAAGTTGCCGCCGTTTATCGCTACGCTGACCATGATGTCGGTGGCGCGTGGCCTGGCGAATATCCTCACCGAAGGCCGGCAGATCGTCGGTTACCCGGAGTGGTTCACCAGCCTGGCCACGGTGCGGCATTTCGGTTTTCTCTCGGCCACCGTCGGGCTGTTCCTGGTGATGTTGCTGGTGGCGTGGGTGTTCCTGCGCTTTCGTGCCGGTGGTCGCAATCTCTATGCCATGGGCGGCAGCCCGGAAGTGGCGCGGCTGTCCGGCATCAAGGTACGGGCGATTACCTTGTGGGTGTACGCCATCAGCGGCGCCCTCGCCGGGATCGCCGCCGTGACCCTGGCGGCGCGCCTGGACTCCTCGCAACCCAGTGCCGGCCTGAGCCTGGAACTGGACGCCATCGCCGCCGTGGTGATTGGCGGCGCCAGCCTCAGCGGCGGCGTCGGCAGCATCGGCGGCACCCTGGTGGGCGTGCTGATCATTGGCGTGTTGCGCAATGGTCTCAACCTGCTGGGCGTTTCCCCGTTTATCCAGCAAGTGGTGATCGGCGTGGTCATCGCCCTCGCCGTGACCATCGACACCCTGCGACGCCGTTCCAGCACTGCCCGTTAACCCTGTTCGACAGTTGACACCCTCCAACAATAAAACCAGGAGTCACCGACATGTTCAGCCCCAAGAAACTGCTTATCGCCACTGCTCTGGCGGCCGCGACCCTCACCGCCACCGGCACCACCTGGGCCAAGGACCTGACCATCGGCCTGGCCGTGGCGAACCTTCAGGCCGACTTCTTCAACCAGATCAAGCAATCGGTGGAAGCCGAGGGCAAGGCCAAGGGGATCAAGGTGATCACCGTGGACGCCCAGGGCAACTCCTCCACCCAGGTCAGCCAGATTGAAGACCTGATCACCCGCCAGATCGATGTGCTGATCTACATCCCGGCCGGTGCCACTGCTGCGGGTGTGCCGGTCAAAGCCGCCAAGGCCGCCAACATTCCGGTGATCGCCGTGGACCGCAACGCCCCCGACGCACCCGGCGATACCTTTATCGCCAGCGACAGCGTGGCCGGCGCCAAGACCCTGGCCGAATACGTGGGCAAGATCACCGACGGCAAGGGCCGCATCGCGATCCTGCAGGGCCAGCTCGGCACCACCCCGGAGAATGATCGCGCCAAGGGTTTCGAAGAAGGCCTCAAAGCCTTCCCGGACCTCAAGGTCGTGGCCCAGCAACCGGCCGAATGGGCCCAGGACAAAGGCTTCGCCGTGGCCCAGGACCTGCTCCAGCGTGACCCGAATATCACCGTATTCTTCGGCCGCGCCGATGCCATGGCCCTGGGTGCCGCACAGGCGGTGAAGGTCGGCAACCTCGATCACAAGGTCGTAGTGGTCGGGTTTGACGGCGACGTGGCCGGGCTCAAGGCGGTCGAAAGCGGCGTGCTCAACGCCACCATGACCCAGCAGACCCAGAAAATGGGGCGCCTGGCCGTGGCCTCGGCAATTGACCTGAAGGCCGGCAAAGCCGTACCCAAGGAACAACTGCTGCCCACCGTGCTGACCACCAAAGAAAACGTCGCGCCGTTCCTGCAACAGCACCCGTAAGCCTTGGAGGTCGTCATGCAAGCAGCCGCTCTGGAGAGCAGCACCGATGCGGTGCTGTGCCTGCGCAATATCAGCAAGGCCTACGGCCCGGTGCAGGTGTTGTCCCAGGTCAATGTGGATATTCGTCCCGGTGAAGTGCTGGCCCTGCTCGGCGAGAACGGTGCCGGCAAGTCGACCTTGTCGTCGATCATCGCCGGCCTCGTGCAACCCGAAGTCGGGGGCAGCATGACCTGGCTCGGCGCGCCGTATGCACCCGCCTCGCCGGGCGCGGCACTGGGCGCGGGTATCGGCCTGATCCACCAGGAAATCCGTCTGCTGCCGCAATTGTCGATCGCCGAGAACATCTTTGTCGGTCGCCTGCCCATGCGTCATGGGCGGGTCGACCGCGATTACATCGAGGCCCAGGCGCAGATCCAATTGGAACGCCTGGGGCTCAACGTGCCAGCGTCACGCAAGGTCGAAGGCCTGAGCGTGGCGGCCCAGCAATTGGTGGAAATCGCCAAGGCGCTGACGTTGAAGGCCAGCCTGCTGATTCTCGATGAACCGACCGCCGCGCTGGGCGCCGAAGAGACCGAGCTGCTGTTCAAGCAGGTCGAACGGCTGAAAGCCGAAGGCGTGTCGTTTATCTATATCAGCCATCGCCTGGAAGAAATCGCGCGTATCGCCGACCGCGTGCTGGTGCTGCGCGACGGGCGCCAGATCGCCCTGCACGCCACCGCGCAAGTGCCGGTGCGCGAGCTGGTGGAACAGATGGTCGGGCGCAGCCTGGAACGGATTTTCCCCGCCTTGCAGGCGCCGCAGGAGCAGGTGATGTTGCAGGTCAAAGACCTGACCTGCCGCGAATTCGCCCTGCACGGCATCGACTTCAGCGTGCGGGCCGGCGAAGTGTTCGGCATTGCCGGGGTGGTCGGCGCCGGGCGTACAGAGCTGGTGCGCACCATTGCCGGTGCGGCCCTGGATATCCAGGGCCACATGGTGCTGGACGGCGAAGTCCGGCAGCTGCGCAGCCCGTTTGAAGCAATCCAGGCCGGCGTGGTGCTGGTGCCTGAAGACCGCAAGCAGCAAGGTGTGGTGGTGGAACATCGCATCGAAGACAACCTGGTCTACGGCAACACCGACCTGCTGGACAAACGCGGCTGGGTGCTCCCTGCCCCGCTGCGTGAATTTGCCCGCACCGCGGTGGCGCGGCTCGGCGTGAAAGGCGCGCCGCAGTCGCGGATTTCCAGCTTGTCCGGCGGTAACCAGCAGAAAGTGATCATTGCCAAGTGGCTGGCGCGCAATCCCAAGGTGTTCATTCTGGATGAGCCGACACGGGGCATCGACGTGGGTGCGCGGGCGGCGATCTATGAAGTGATTGCGGATCTGGCGGCCAAGGGCATGGCGGTGATTGTGGTGAGTTCCGACCTGGATGAAGTGCTGGGGCTTTCACATCGGGTGATGGTGATGAGCCGAGGCCGGCAGATGGGAATCCTGGAGCGCGGCGAGGCCACACCGGTTTCAGTCATGGAAATGGCCACCGCGTAACTAAAGTCCTACAGAGATTCAAATGTGGGAGGGGCTTGCCCCCGATGGCAGTGGTTCAGTTACAGATGCATCAACTGACACTCCCTCATCGGGGGCAAGCCCCCTCCCACAGGGGTTCCACTGTGATTTCAAGATTGGAGTAATTCATGCAGCTTTTTAGTCTTCAGGGCCAAGTGGCCTTTGTCACCGGTGCCGGCAGCGGCATCGGCCAAGCGATTGCCGTTGGTCTAGCCGAAGCCGGTGCCGACGTGGCGTGTTTTGACCTGCCCGGCAGCCCCGGCATCGCCAGCACCGTCGAGCGCATCCAGGCCCTGGGCCGTCGCGCCCTCGCCCTGAGCGGCACCGTCACCGAGCGCGCCGCGCTGGATGCAGCGGTCGCGCGAACCGAGCAAGAACTCGGCGAACTCAGCGTGGCCGTCAACTGCGCCGGCATCGCCAACGCCCAGGCCGCCGAGGACCTGGAACTGCAACGCTGGCAGACCACCCTGGACATCAACCTCACGGGCATCTTCCTCAGTTGCCAGGCCCAGGCCGCCGTGATGTTGCCGCGCGGCAAAGGCGCCATCGTCAATATCGCGTCCATGTCCGGCAGTATCGTCAACCGTGGCCTGCTGCAGGCGCACTACAACACCTCCAAGGCCGGGGTGATTCACCTGAGCAAAAGCCTGGCAATGGAATGGGCCGACAAGGGCTTGCGCGTGAATTGCATCAGCCCCGGCTACACCGCCACGCCGATGAACTCGCGCCCGGAAGTGGCCGACCAGGTGAAGATCTTTGAACAGACCACGCCCATGGGCCGCATGGCCAGCGTGGACGAAATGGTCGGCCCGGCGATCTTTCTGGTCAGCCAGGCCTCGTCTTTCTGCACCGGCGTCGACCTGTTGGTCGATGGCGGTTTTGTGTGCTGGTAGGAGTTGATCATGTCGCAACGATTCAGCGGTAAAACTGTAGTGATCACCGGCGCCTGCCGTGGCATCGGCGCCGGGATCGCCGAGCGTTTCGCCCAGGAAGGCGCCAACCTGGTGCTGGCCTCCAACGACCTGGAGCGCGTGACCTTCACCGCCGAGCAACTGGCCGGGGAATACGGCGTGAACGCCCTCGCCCTCGGCATCGATGTCACCGACGAAAGCGATATCGAAAAGCTCTACCGCGAAGGCCACGCCCGCTTCGGCAGCATTGACGTGTCGGTGCAGAACGCCGGCATCATCACCATCGACCACTACGACAAAATGCCCCGCGCCGACTTCGACAAGGTGCTGCAAGTCAACACCACCGGCGTGTGGCTGGGTTGCCGGGAAGCGGCCAAGTACATGGTCAAGCAAGGCAGCGGTCGGTTGATCAACACCTCGTCCGGCCAGGGTCGCCAGGGCTTTATCTACACGCCGCACTACGCCGCCAGCAAGATGGGCGTGATCGGCATCACCCAGAGCCTTTCGCTGGAGCTGGCGCCGCATAACATCACGGTCAATGCGTTTTGCCCCGGCATCATCGAAAGCGAGATGTGGGACTACAACGACCGCGTGTGGGGCGAGATCCTCAGCACCGACGAAAAGCGCTACGGCAAGGGCGAGTTGATGGCCGAATGGGTCAAGAACATCCCCCTGCGCCGTGCCGGCAAGCCCTCGGATGTGGCGGGCCTGGTCGCGTTCCTGGCCTCGGATGACGCGGCGTACCTGACCGGTCAGGCGATCAATATCGACGGCGGCCTGATCATGTCTTAAGGGTTTGGTATCCTCACCGACATTGTTTCACTCACTGAGGCCTTCATGAGCCAGATCGAAGAACAGCGCCTGATCACCAAGATCGCGAGCCTCTATTACGAAGAAGGGCTCAAGCAGTCCGAAATCTCCACGCAACTGGACCTGTCCCAGTCCTTTATCAGCCGTGCCCTGCGCCGGGCGCTGCAGGAAGGCGTCGTGAAGATCAGCGTGATGCGCCTGCAAGGCCTGCACCTGGAGCTGGAAACCCAACTGCAACGCCGCTACGGCGTGCGCCGGGTGATCGTGGTGGAAGCCACCGAGCCCGGCAATGACGAAAGCATCAAGCAAGCCATCGGCTCGGCCGCCGCCCACTACCTGGAAACCAGCCTGTCGCCCCAGGACCATATCGGTATTTCGTCGTGGAGCAGCACCATCCGCGCCATGGTCGGCCACCTGCACGCGCAGTCGGGCAAGCAAGGCGCCGAGGAAGTGGTGCAACTGCTGGGCGGCGTCGGTAACAAAGGCGCGTTCGAAGCCACGCTGCTGACCCAACGCCTGGCCACCCTGCTCAACTGCCCGGCGTATTTGCTGCCGTCCCAAAGCATCGAACAGTCGGTACAGAGCAAGCAGCGCATCGTGCAGATGGAAGAGGTCAAGGAAGTGCTGCAACGCTTTGACAGCATCACCCTGGCGATTGTCGGCATCGGCGACCTGGAGCCCTCGCAATTGCTGCGCAACAGCGGCAACTACTACACCGAAGACATGCTGCGCCTGCTGGCCGAGCGCGGCGCGGTGGGTGATATCTGCCTGCGTTACTTCGATGCCCAGGGCAAACCGGTGCTGGAAGAAGATGAAGAATTCGTGGTGTCGGTGGCGCTGCCCAAGTTGCGCAGCATCCACCGCGTGCTCGGCCTGGCCGGCGGGCTGAACAAGGTCCAGGCGATTCGCGGCGCGCTCAAGGGCGGCTACCTGGACATACTGATCACCGACCTGGATACCGCACAGGCCCTCAACCAATAACCTTTTTTTGGAGACAGCCGCTCATGACGTCCAAGCTCGAACAACTCAAGCAATTCACCACCGTGGTCTGCGACACCGGCGATCTGGAAGCCATCAGCCGCCTGCGCCCGGTGGACGCCACCACCAACCCGTCGCTGCTGCTCAAGGCCGCCGCCATCCCGGAATACGCCGAGTTGCTGCGTAACGCGGTGAGCGTGTCCAAAGGCGATGTCGACCTGGCCTGTGACCGTTTCGCGGTGTCGGTGGGTTGCGGCATTCTCAAGGTGATTCCGGGGCGTATCTCCACCGAAGTCGACGCACGCCTGTCCTTCGACCAAGACGCGCTGTGGGCCAAGGCCAACCAATTGATTGCCCTGTACGACCAGTCCGGTGTCGGCCGCGACCGTGTGCTGATCAAACTGGCGTCCACCTGGGAAGGTATCCGCACCGCCGAGCGCCTGGAAAAAGCCGGCATCCAGACCAACCTCACCCTGCTGTTCTCCTTCGCCCAGGCCCAGGCCTGCGCCGACGCCGGGGTGTTTTTGATCTCGCCGTTCGTGGGCCGCATCTACGACTGGTACTGCAAGAGCACCGGCCTGGACTACACCGGCGCCGAAGACCCGGGCGTGCAGTCAGTGACGCGCATCTACAACTACTACAAAGCCAACGCCATCCCGACGGTGGTGATGGGCGCCAGCTTCCGCACCCTCAGCCAGATCGAACAACTGGCCGGCTGCGACCGCCTGACCATCAGCCCGGACCTGCTGCAAAAGCTCGCCGAAGATAACGCCCCGCTGGAGCGCAAACTGCAACCGGGCGCGGCGGGCGAAGCGCGTCAGCCGTTGAACGAAGCGCAGTTCCGTTGGGCGTCGAATGAAGATGCGATGGCCACCGAGAAGCTGGCGGAAGGCATTCGACAGTTTGCGCGGGATCAGGAGAAGTTGGAGAAGGTGTTGGCGGCGTTATAGAACTCAAAACCCGCTTACATATGAATAGATGATCCGTCTCCACTGATTGCACCAGTATTGCCGACCGGTAAGTCAATGGCGTACAAATGATGAGCGCAAAACATTGAAAGCCATCATCGAACACTGGAGATAACCATGAGCAAATTCTTCGATGGGCTGATGGAAAGCGTGCAAGAAATGGATGACATCATTCGAGGAGAGCGTCAGCCCTCGCGTGAGTTCACCGTCAACGCGCTTCAAGTAAAAGAAATCCGTAAGGCAACCGGACTGACCCAGGCGAAGTTCGCTGCGATGATAGATGTCCATCTGGGCACGCTGCGCAATTGGGAACAAGGACGGCGAGAACCCACAGGGCCGGCTAAAGCGCTACTAAGGGCGATTCACAATGACCCGGTGCATGTGTTGAACGCCCTGGCGTTGTAACCCAGCAGAACAAGGCGTCGGGACCGTATCAGGCCCCCGCCACCCCCGTCCCAAACCTGCGAATCGCCAGGCAATACCCCGCCAACGCCACCGCCGCCAGCAACCCGCCCGCCACGCCGATCCAGGCGAAGCCGAAGTGGCTGCCGACCCAACTGCCCATCAGGGCGCCGCCGCCGATGCCGATGTTGTAGATGCCGGAGAACATCGCCATGGCCACATCCGTGGCGTCCGGCGCCAGTACCAGCACTTTGGATTGCATGGCCAGGCCGAAGCCCATGATCGCCATGCCCCAGAAGATGCTCAGGATCACCAGGTACGACTCGGCACCGCTCAGGGGCAGCATCAGCGTCAGGCACGCGGCCAGGATAAACACCGCGCCGACCACAAACAGGTGCGGGTTGAAGCGGTGCACCAGGCTGAACAGCAACGAGCCGATGATGCCCGCGCCGCCGAAGACCAGCAGGATCAGGGTCACGGCGCCGCCATCCATGCCGGCCACGCCTTCGACGAAGGGTTCGATATAGCTGTAGGCGGTGAATTGCGCAGTCACCGTGAGCGCGGTCAGCACGTACAGCGCCACCAGCGCCGGGCGCTTGAACAACAGCGGCAGGCTGCGCAGGGAGCCGGAGTTCTGGCTCGGCAGCGGCGGCAAGGTGCGCGCCAGCCAGAACACCAGCCCGGCCGCGAAAACACCGATGACCAGGAAGGTGGTGCGCCAGCCCATGGCTTCGCCGAGCAGACGACCCAGGGGAATCCCCAACACCATCGCCAATGACGTACCGGTCGCCAGTAACCCCAGGGCCTGCACCTGCTTGCCTTCCGGCGCCAGGCGCACCGCCAGGGACGCGGTGATCGACCAGAACAACGCATGGGACAAGGCAATGCCGACGCGGCTGACCATCAGCAAGCCAAAACTGTTGGCGACGCTGGAGAGGATATGGCTGACGATAAACATGCCGAACAGCACGATCAGCAATTTGCGCCGCTCGACGTTGCGCGTCAGCAGCATCACCGGCAGCGAGGTCAGGGACACGATCCAGGCGTAGATGGTGAGCATCAGGCCGACGCTGGACACGGGCATGTCGAAGCTCGCACCGATGGCGCTGAGCAGGCCGACCGGCACGAATTCGGTGGTATTGAACACAAACGCGGCCAGCGCGAGGGCGATGACCGGTTGCCAGTTGGCTTGGGGGGTTGCGGCTGAAATGCTCATTGAAGGGCGAGGTACTCTGGCGATGATCGAGCGGCCACCCAGGACAAGCGCCGCCGCCCGACATTCTATAGGTTTCTCGGCCGGCTGTTGACGCTCATCCCCCTCAAAATACCTTCAGTTTTGTCACGGTGCGGTCACGGTGACCACATAGTTCCCGGACTGAATGGGCTTACCGGTGCTGTCTACCACCCGATACCGCTGGTCGTAATATCGCCCGCTGCCGCTGTCGGCCACCAGCCTCACGTTGCCCGCGGCGTTGACCGTGGTGACCGGCCGTACGTCGAACTGACTGCCTTGTCGCTTTAAGGAATGACTGATAGACAGGCCCGACCATTAAGGCTCCACCCGTCCCATCAACTCGGGAATGCTCTCCGGCCGGTTTGCGTACCGCTGCGCCAACGCCGCACAGACCATCAATTGAATCTGGTGAAACAGCATCAATGGCAGGATCAGCACGCCCATGCTCGCCCCGGCAAACAGCACCTGGGCCATGGGTACGCCGGTCGCGAGACTCTTCTTCGAGCCGCAGAACAAAATGGTGATGCGGTCCTCCTGACTGAAGCCGAACGCCTTGCCCAGCACGCTGGAAGCCACCAGCACCAAGGCCAGCAGCACACAGCAGGCGACCACCAGACCACCCAGTTCCCACAGCGGGATCTGGTGCCAGATGCCTTCATTGACTGCCTCGCTGAACGCGCCGTAGACCACCAGCAGGATCGAGCCCTGATCGACAAATTTCAGCCAGGCTTTGTTGCGCCCGACCCATTCGCCGATCCAGCGGCGCGCGATTTGCCCTGCGATAAATGGCAGCAGCAACTGCACGCTGATTTTCAGGATTGCGTCGACGGTGGAGCTGCCTTCACCGTGCACATTGAGCAACAACGTCACCAGCAACGGCGTCAGGAAGATACCGAACAGGCTCGACGCCGCCGCGCTGCAAATCGCCGCGGGGATATTGCCCCGCGCCAATGAGGTGAAGGCAATTGCCGATTGCACGGTGGCCGGCAAGGCACAGAGGTAAAGCATGCCCATGTACAGGTCTTTGCCGATCAGCGGCGACAGCACCGGCTTGAGCGCCAGGCCCAATAAGGGGAACAGCACGAAGGTCAGGCTGAACACCAGCAGGTGCAGGCGCCAATGGCCGGCACCGGCGACGATGGCCTGGCGCGATAGCTTGGCGCCGTGCAGGAAGAACAGCAGCGCGATGGCCAGGTTGGTGACCCAGCCGAAAGCCACGGCGGTCTGGCCGCTGGCGGGCAGCAAGGACGCGAGGATCACCGTGGCGATCAGGGTCAGGGTGAAGTTGTCGGGCAGAAAACGGGGGCGTGTCATAAGCAGATCTTCCAGGGGTTGCCAAGAGCGTCACCGCGACTATAACGTAACGGCCTGTTACCGACTAACGCCAATGAGCCAGTAAATGCCGCCTAAAGGACAAGACAAGACCGTGCGCCGCAGTATCCCCGGGCTGTCCAGCCTGCCACGGCCGGTATATGGGCGAACTGAATCCTTGCCCAATCGCGCGTTGACCCGGCGTCACAGTCACCCGTGGGTGCAATTGTCTTACGCGATTTCCGGGGTGCTGGAGATCCAGACCAGCGCCGGCCGTTTTGTCGCGCCGCCGCAACGGGCGGTGTGGATCCCGGCGGGCATGCCACACCGGGTGTACAGCTCGCCCCACACTGAAATGCGCAGCTTGTATCTGGATTGCAGCGTGACCGCCTGGGCCTCGCAGCTTTGCCATGTGCTGGAGGTGAGCAGCCTGTTGCGCGAATTGATCCGCAGCTTCAGTGAAGTGCCGGTGGAGTATGCCGAGGACGGTCCAGATGGGCGTCTGGCCCAAGTAGTCCTGGACCAACTCGCCGCCGCGCCCCACGTGGACTTGATGCTGCCCCTGCCCCTCGACCCGCGTTTGCGCCACATCTACCGCAGCCTCAACCTGCGCCCGGAGCAACAGACCACCTTGGGGCATTGGAGCGAAAAACTGGGGGTCAGCGAAAAGACCCTCAGCCGCTTGTTCTTGAAAGACACCGGCCTGACCTTCCGCGCCTGGCGCCAGCGCTTGCGACTGTTGAGCGCCCTGCCCGCCCTGGAGCAAGGCGAGCGGGTGACGGATGTGGCGCTGGGGTGCGGGTATGAGTCGACGTCGGCGTTTATCAATGCGTTTCGGCAGCAGTTTGATGCCACACCGGGTGAGTTCTTTCGGTGAGCCCTCACACCCTGAATACCCCCGACACCCTCCCGCTCTGCGTGGAAATGCTGTTCCACACTTCGCCCGGCTGCTATTGTGCCGCGCTTTGAAAAATGGCCACCGACCTGCGAGGAAATGCACGTTGAACACTGACGAAAAAATGACCGGGGACCTGTTCGAGGTCGATAAGCGCCTGTCACTCAAACCCGTGGTGGACTTCAACACCTACCTGCGCAGCGCCTTTGGCGACGGCCCGTGCACCTGCATCCGCTGCACCGCCAGTGGCGGCGACGAAAGCGGCTATGCGTTCCAGCACATGTTCACCTTCGACGGCAAACCCACCCACCGTCGCTTCGCCTCCACGGCGGGCAGTGATGTGTTGATGGCGTTGAAGAGGGCCTGGTTGTCTTACACCAAGGCCGAGTTGCCGCTGAGCGGCGTGCTGACGCTGGAAACGGTGAAAGAGTTTGTCCAACCGCAGTTGCACAAACGCCTGGCACCGCTGTTTCTGGCCAGCGGGTTGGTCAAGGCGGTGGACACTGAGCTGCACCTGCAACCACAAGCCGCCGCCTGACGGGCCAGCTAGGCCGGGCGGGCAGCGCCCACGTTGAACCCTGGGGTCAGCGTGTCCAGCGGCTCAGCCACTGGCCGCTCGTCGATCCCCGGCAGCAGGATGACCTTGCGGCAATCCTCTTCGCCCTTGTCGAACAGCTCATAACCTCGCGCCGCCTGCTCCAGTGACAGGCGGTGCGTGACGATCGCCTCGGGGTTCAGGTGCCCCAACTCAATATGCTCCAGTAACTCCGGCAGAAAACGCTGCACGTGGGTCTGGCCCATCTTGAACGTCAGGCCCTTGTCGAACGCGTCGCCAAACATGAACCCGTGGATAAACCCGGCGTACACCCCCGCCACGCTGACCACCCCGCCGCGGCGCACGGCGGCGATGCACTGGCGCAAGGCCTTGCCGCTGCTGCCTTCGATCTTGAGCGTGGTCAGGATGGTTTCGGTGGTACTGCCCTTGGCCTCGAAGCCGACCGCGTCGACCACCCCATCGACGCCGCGCATGCCGGCGGTCTGGCGGATGATGGTGTCGGCGGGATCATCGTCTTGCTCGAAGTTGATCGGGATCACGCCATACATTTTCTGCGCGTAGGCCAGGCGGTACGGGTGGTCGTCGACCATGAAAATCTGCTCGGCGCCCAGCATCTGTGCGCACGCGGCGCTGAGCAGACCCACCGGCCCCGCGCCATAAATCGCCACGCTTGAGCCCTGCCCGATCTCGGCGTTGGTCACCGCCTGCCACGCCGTGGGCAGGATATCGGAGAGGAACAGCACCTTTTCATCCGCCAGCAAGCCAGGCACCTTGAACGGCCCGGTATTGGCCTTGGGCACGCGCACCAGTTCGGCCTGGCCGCCGGGAATGCCGCCGTAGAGACGACTGTAGCCAAACAGTGCCGCGCCCGGTGGGATCGCCTTTTTATTCAGGATCGCACCGCGCCCATCGTTGGTGGTTTCGCAGGCGGCAAACTGCTGGAGTTGGCAGAAGAAACAATCGCCACAGGCGATCACAAACGGGATCACCACCCGGTCGCCACGCTGCACTGCCGTCACCGCCGGGCCGGTCTCTTCAACAATGCCCATGAATTCATGGCCGAAAATATCTCCGTGCTCGACCGTGGGGATCTTGCCCCGGTACAGGTGCAGGTCCGAGCCACAGATCGCCGTGGCCGTGACCCGCAGAATAATGTCGTCGGCTTGCTCAATGATCGGATCGGGCACCGTGTCCACCTGCACCTTGTGGGCGCCCTGGAAAGTCATCGCTCGCATGCTCTGCGCTCCTGCTCTTGAGGGATTTATTATTAAGGGCCACACAGACGGCGAGTGTTCACTTGGCCTGGGCCAGCACCCGATCAATGGTCAGCGCGGCTCTGGGCCAGCAGACGGTCGACCACCTGTTGCAGGCACGCAAACGCTTCGGCGCCCGAAGCCTGGGCGGCGGCGTGGCAGTGCAGTTGCTCGACAGCGCTGTTACCGCCGTCCAGCAACCTGTGCAAGGTGTCAAACAGCTGCGGCTCCCCCAGGGCGTCAGCGGTGGCCGCGAAAGTGCGTTCGGCCTGTTGCAACCACTGCTCGGCAGTGCCCGTTGCGCCGTGATCGTCCAGCGCAAAGGTGCCGGCAGCGCCGTAGCGCTTGGCCTGCCATCGGTTTTCCTGGAGCAGCCAGCGGCTTTCGGCGGTGAAGGCCACACCGGGCGATGGCAGGCCACAGGCATGGGTGACCATCACGCGGTAAAACGTGGCCAGGGCCAGGGCGTCGGCCATCCTGGGGCAAGCATCGGTCATGCGCAGTTCCAGGGTCGGGTAGCGCGCCGCCGGGCGAATGCCCCACCAGCCGTTGCCATCGGCCTTGATCGCGCCGATGCGTTGCAGCAGTGCCAGGTACCGCTGATACGCGGCCCAATCGGCAAAGTGTTCCGGCACGCCCATGCGCGGCCATTCATCACAAACGGCCTGGCGGTAGCTCATGAACCCTGTGGGCGCACCGTCCCAGAACGGCGACGAGCAACTGAGCAGCAACAACAATGGCAACCAGGACGAAACCTGATTCATTACCGCAATACGGTCCACATCCGTCGGCACCGCGACATGCACATGCAAGCCGCACAGCACGCTGCGCCGCGCGACATGCTGGATAGCGTCGAACAATTGCCGGAAATGCGCGCGCTCCGTGGGCGCCTGCTCCCGCCAGTCAGCCAACGGATGGCTGCCGGCACACACCACACCCAGGCCGAACTCGCCGAGAGATCGGGCCAGGTCATGCCGCACCGTCGCCAGGTACTCCGCCGCCTCATGGCTGGTGTGGAACACCGGCGACGCCACCTCGATCTGCCCTTGGAACATTTCATCCGCAAAGCCTGCGCCAATAGCCTTCCGGCAGGCGGCCAAGACCGCCGCCGAAGGCTCGGCCAGCATGCGCCGGGTGTGCAGGTCGGTGATGAAATACTCCTCCTCGATGCCGAAGGTGAGCATCGACGTCAACGCAGGCGCGTAACGGTGAGCGCGACCACGGCAATCCGCTCGACACGCTCGTAGCCCGGCTTGTCCAGCTCTTCGCCAAACACGTCGGGGTCAAGCTCGCGGTAGGTCCAGCCATAGGCATGGCTGCCGAGCAATGGTTTGACGGCCGCCAGGAACGGGTCCTCGCCACCAGCAACGATCGCCACGCCGGTGTACAACACCAGGCTACCGCCCAGCGCCAGGCGCCCCATGGATTCGCCGACAATGCGCACCGACAATTGCTCGCCCAGTGCGCCGCCGCCATGCCGATATGCACGCTGGCGGTCGTCATTCATATAGGGCGGGTTGGCGACGATAAGGTCGAACTCGCCTTCGACGCTGCCCAATACATCGCTGTGGTACGCGACCACATTGGCCAGCCCTGCCAACTCGGCATTCACTGCGGTCAGGCGCAACGCGCGCGGGTTGATGTCCACCGCCAACACCTCGGCGTCGTGCCGTGCCCGAGCCACCACCAGTGCGCCCACGCCCGCGCCGCAACCGATGTCCACCGCGCGCTTGATCGGCTCGAAACGCTGTTGCAGATGCGCTTCAATCAGGCGCGCGAAGCGGTAACTGTCGGGCCCGAAAAACACCGCATCCGATTGGGTCGTGGGGTACGCCGAGTGAACGAACAACAGGTCATCCAGGCTCGACCAGCGCACGGCGCTGCGCCACAGCGAATCGTGCTTTTCGATCACGTCGGCCTGCTGCAATTCTTCGCAGAACGCCTCGGGCAACAGCGCGCCGTCAAACGGCATCGACCAACCGAACGCGTCGCGCAGGTCCATTGCCAGCGGCGTCGCCAGGCGCTGGAAGACCCGTTCATGGGTCATGGGCGTCGGCGTGATAAAGCGGTAGCCGCTCTCCTTCAAGCCCCGGCCCAGGTTGAGCAGTGCGCGATCAGCGAGTTGTTGTGCAGACATGGGCAAATTCCTTAGCGCAGGCGCGCGCGCAATTGGATAAACCGGCGAGTGGCGTACAACCCGGCGGGCGTGCAATGGCGCCGCGCCGACAGCCAGGGAATCAGCGCGTTGAGCTGCTGTTCGTCGGGCAGTTTCCACAGCGAGTCCACGAGCGCCTGGGTGTCAGGGTCGGCCGGGCGGTGCTGTTCCTGGGAAAACCGGCTGGAGCGCCCACGCCTCACCGGCGCCACGCGCTGGTCGCTGATCCACTCGCCAGCAATCCAGTCATGTAACACCTGTTTTTCATAGCCGCTGAACACGCCGAACATCGCCGCGCCCGCGCCCTCGATGAGTTGCCAGAAGCGACTCTCGGCCGGGTCCTGATTGCGCTTGATCCACCCCTTGTCCTGCAACGCCTGGAGGAACGCGCCGACCTGCCCCGGCTGCGCCAGCCACTGGTTGACGGTCTTGCCTTCGAAGCGGCAATAGTCCGAATGCATGTGCTGGCCGAAGGTGCGTTTGCGTTCGAGCATCGCCACCACTTCAGCGTGCAGGTCGAACTGCTCGATAACGGCCGTGGTGCCCGGGCCAAGGTCATTAAGGCGATAACCCTCGGCCACGCGGCGGTAGAAGTCCGCCCTGCCCTCGCCCAGCGGCAGCAGGTTCAACACCGACTGCGCCGCCTTGCACGCGTGGCCGCTGCTGGCGTTGTCGATGGTGACGTGCAGGGTGAAGTAATACGGGTCGATGCCCAGCTCGCTCAGCTCATACGAAGTGATCAACAAGTGCAGCGGCAACTGCTCGTAACCCAGGTTGTAGCCGATGACCTGCGGCAGGAATTCCTCGGCACACAGGCCCAGGGCCAGTTGCAGCGCGCCCTGCAGGTAGTGTTCGTCTTCGACGCCCGCGTCGCTGTCGGCGTCGTGATCACTGAGCAACTTGCGGTAGATCACCACATGGTTCTGCGCGGCTTCGCCGTCCCCCAACTCTTCAAGATAGGTGCTGAGCAGGCCGTCAAAACGCTGGTCTTGCCAGTAATGCAGCAGTCCATACAACCACGCCCCGTCGACCTGTTTGGTCGGCGCCACACGTTGCAATACGTACAGTGCATGGGCTTTGTTCTGGAAGTAACGACGCGGCCGGCCTTGCTGGCGCTGCTCAAGGTAATCGGCGTAGTCCTGAGCGACCGCAGCACAACGCTGCTCAACCCAGGCCAAGAGCTGTTCCGGCTCAGCGGGCAGCTCGTTGGTGGCATCCTGTACCTGGGCCAATTGGGTTTGCAGGAACTCGCGCGCCACGCTCTCGGCGTTCGGCGCTTCGCCATACAGGTGTTGATAAACCCGCTGATACTCTCCGTAGCCCGAGTGATGCATAGAGGCCAGTTGGCCCGACAGCGCCGTTAATAGCGTCATAATGGCAGTTCCCGCAAAGTCCGAGACAACGCCCCTTCAACAAGAGGCCCCGCAAGAGCGCTCAAAATCACGCGCTTCTGAAGGAAAGAGCATCGGGGCTGGCGGAAAATTCAATCGGGATTCGAACATGCCTGATCAGTGGCGCCCGTTCGCCGTACGCCTCATGTGCCGCCATGAACACGCCCTCGGCAGTCCACGCCGCGGATTGCGGAGCAGCAGAAAAACAAAACGGCACCTGAGTGCCGTTCTGCCCAACCCTACATTTTTACTTGCGCGCCGCCTCCCACGACTTGAGCAGGTCGTTGTAGCTAACGGTCTCGCCTTTCGGCTTCTCGTTCGCCAGTTTCGGTTTTGGCGCGCCCGGTTGGTCGAACCAGTATTGCGCGTCACGCTCGGGGTTCATTTTCGGGCCGCACACCGGTTGCACTTTGGAGCGTTCCAGGCGCGTCATGATCGCGTCCTGTTCCTTGGCCAGGTTGTCCAGCGCCTGTTGCGGGGTTTTCTCGCCGCTGGCGGCCGAGGCGATGTTGCTCCACCACAGCTGCGCCAGGCGCGGATAGTCCGGCACGTTGGTACCGGTTGGCGACCACTCGGTGCGCGCCGGGCTGCGGTAGAACTCCACCAGGCCACCGAGTTTGGGGGCCATGTCGGTCATGGCTTGCGAGTTGATGTCGGACTCACGAATCGGCGTCAAACCGACGATGGTTTTCTTCAGCGAGACGGTTTTGGACGTCACGAACTGAGCGTAGAGCCAGGCCGCGAGTTTCTGCTTCTCGGGCGTGGACTTGAGGAAGGTCCAGGAGCCTACGTCCTGATAGCCCTTCTTCATGCCCTTTTCCCAGTAAGGTCCGACAGGCGACGGCGCCATGCGCCATTTCGGCGTGCCGTCGGCATTCACCACCGGCAGGCCAGGCTTGACCATGTCGGCGGTAAACGCGGTGTACCAGAAGATCTGCTGGGCGATGTTGCCTTGGGAAGGTACCGGGCCGGATTCGGAGAAAGTCATGCCCGCCGCTTCCGGTGGCGCGTAGGCCTTCATCCAGTCCACGTATTTCTGCGTGGCGAACACCGCGGCCGGGCCGTTGGTGTCGCCGCCACGGGTCACGCTGGAGCCCACCGGATGGCAGTCCTCCACGCGAATGCCCCACTCGTCCACCGGCAAGCCGTTGGGCAGGCCTTTGTCGCCGCCACCGGCCATGGAGAACCAGGCATCGGTGAAGCGCCAGCCCAGGGACGGGTCTTTCTTGCCGTAGTCCATGTGCCCATAAATGCGCTTGCCGTCGATTTCCTTGACGTCTTCGCTGAAGAACTTGGCGATGTCTTCATAGGCCGACCAGTTCACCGGTACGCCGAGGTCGTAGCCGTATTTTTCCTTGAACTTGGCTTTCAGTTCCGGACGCTCGAACCAGTCGGCGCGGAACCAATAAAGGTTGGCGAATTGCTGGTCGGGCAGTTGGTAGATCTTGCCGTCCGGCGCGGTGGTGAAGGACAGGCCGATAAAGTCCTTGAGGTCGAGGGTCGGCGAGGTGAAGTCCTTGCCTTCGTTGGCCATCAGGTCGGTGATCGATTCGGTCTTGCCATAGCGAAAGTGCGTACCGATCAAGTCGGAATCGTTGACCCAGCCGTCATAGATGTTCTTGTCGGACTGCATCTGGGTTTGCAGCTTCTCCACCACGTCGCCTTCCTGCAGCAGGTCGTGGGTCAGCTTGATGCCGGTGATTTCACTGAAGGCCTTGGCCAGCACCTTGGACTCGTATTCATGGGTGGTGAGGGTTTCCGACACCACGTTGATCTTCATCCCACGGAACGGTTCCGACGCCTTGATAAACCATTTCAACTCTTCGAGCTGCTGGGCTTCGGTGAGGGTGGACGGTTTGAACTCGCTGCCGATCCATTTCTTCGCGGCATCTTCGTACGCATCGGCCCAGGCCGAAGCGCTCAAACCGCTCAGGGCCAGTACGGCGGCCAATGAAATGCTATGTCGCAGCTTATTGTTCTTATTCAACATAGAGACCTCCTGGTTGTTTATTCATAAGGGCACTAGCCCCAACGCATCACACTCAACAGCCATACCAGGGAGAGCGCGGACGCCACCCAGATGCTCCAGTCGGTAACGCCGATCACCAGCAAATGCAGGTAGGCGCTGCCGAGAAGACCGATAAACAAGCGATCACCACGGGTGGTGCTGATCGGTAACAAACCCCGCCGGGGGATGCTCGGCGAGCGCAGTTCCCAGGTGGTCATGCCCGCCAGGATCAGGGCGATACCGCCGAAGAACAGTGCAGTGGGGGTGGTCCAGGCCATCCATTCCATCATCGACTCCTCAGACCCGGCCCAGGGCAAAGCCCTTGGCCACGTGGTTGCGAACAAACCAGATCACCAGCATGCCCGGCAGGATGGTCAACACCCCCGCCGCTGCCAGCACGCCCCAATCGATGCCAGACGCCGACACCGTACGCGTCATCACCGCCGCGATGGGCTTGGCGTTGACCGAGGTCAGGGTGCGCGCCAGCAGCAGCTCGACCCAGGAAAACATGAAGCAGAAAAACGCGGTGACACCGATGCCGGAGCCGATCAACGGGATGAAAATTTTCACGAAAAACTTCGGAAACGAGTAGCCGTCAATGTAGGCAGTTTCGTCGATCTCCTTGGGCACGCCGGACATAAAGCCCTCAAGGATCCACACCGCCAACGGCACGTTGAACAGGCAGTGGGCCAGGGCCACAGCGATATGCGTATCGAACAGGCCGATGGACGAATACAGCTGGAAAAACGGCAGCAAAAACACCGCCGGCGGCGCCATGCGGTTGGTCAGCAGCCAGAAGAACAGGTGCTTGTCGCCCAGGAAACGATAGCGCGAGAAAGCATAGGCTGCCGGCAGCGCCACGCTCAGGGAAATCACCGTGTTCAGGCTCACGTAGTACAGCGAGTTGAGATAGCCGGTGTACCAACTCGGGTCGGTGAAGATCACCTTGTAGTTGGCCAGGGTGAAATCCTGAGGAAACAACGTCAGCCCGCCGAGGATTTCGGTGTTGCTCTTGAAGGACATGTTCAGCAGCCAGTAGATCGGCACCAGCAGGAACAGGATGTAGATCAGCAACGGGATTAGCTTGCGTTTGCTCATGTTGGCGACCTCAGCGGTTGGCGTCGGAGTGGGTCATGGCGGTGTAGAACAGCCAGGACACCAACAGGATGATCAGGAAGTACACCAGCGAAAACGCTGCCGCCGGGCCCAGGTCGAATTGGCCTACGGCCATCTGGGTCAAGGTCTGACTGAGGAAAGTGGTGGCGTTACCCGGTCCGCCGCCCGTCAGGACGAAGGGCTCGGTGTAGATCATGAAGCTGTCCATAAACCGCAGCATGACCGCGATCAGCAGCACGCTCTTCATCTTGGGCAGTTGGATATGTCGGAAAACTGCCCAGGCCGATGCACGATCAATCCGAGCGGCCTGGTAGTACACGTCCGGAATCGCCCGCAACCCCGAATAGCACAGCAACGCCACCAGTGAAGTCCAGTGCCACACGTCCATCACCAGCACAGTGACCCAGGCATCCGCCGTATTGGCCGCGTAGTTATAGCTGATGCCTACCGCGTTGAGGCTGTACCCCAGCAGGCCGATGTCGGCACGACCGAAGATCTGCCAGATCGTGCCCACCACGTTCCACGGAATCAGCAACGGAATCGCCAGCACGATCAACACCAGCGACGACCAGCGACCCTTGGTCGGCATGGTCAGGGCGATGGCGATGCCCAGGGGAATTTCGATCAACAGCACGCAGGCTGAATAGATGAACTGGCGCAGCAGCGAGTCGTGCAGCCGCGGGTCGAGCAATACCTGCTTGTACCAGTCGGCGCCGACAAAGTAGCGGCTGGACTGGTCGAAGATGTCCTGCACCGAGTAATTGACCACCGTCATCATCGGGATCACCGCACTGAACGCCACCAGCAGGAACACCGGCAGCACCAGCCACCAGGCCTTGTTGTTCTGCACCTTGTTCATGGCCGCACCTCCAGCAGGTAATCGTCGGCGTAGAGCATCAGCCATTGCGCGGGAAAGCTGATGGACGCCGTGCCTTCAGGCACCGGTTTGTCTTCGGCCAAACGCACTTTCAAGGTGGCGCCATCGAGGTTGAGGGTCATGATCTTGTAGGTGCCAAGGTCTTCCAGATGTGTGACGCCGGCCTGCAGGGCGTCGGGGTTGTACTCGTCCCACACATGGATAAATTCCGGGCGGATACCCACTTGCAACTTCTTGTAGTCGGTGCTGGCAATGCGTTGTTGCAACGCATCGGGCAATGGCAAGTGGGTGCCGGCAAACCGCACCCCGCCCGCCTCGGCCTGCACTTCGATCAGATTCATCCCAGGGCTGCCGATAAAGTAGCCGACAAACGTGTGGCTCGGCCGCTCGAACAGCTCCCGTGGCGTGCCGAACTGCACGATCTGCCCGCCGTACATCACCGCGATTTTGTCGGCGAAGGTGGAAGCCTCCAACTGGTCATGGGTGACGTAGACCATGGTGATGTTGAACTGCTCGTGGATCTGCTTGAGCTTGCGCCGCAGTTTCCATTTGAGGTGCGGGTCGATCACCGTCAGCGGCTCGTCGAAGAGGATCGCCGAGACGTCGTCGCGCACCAGGCCACGGCCCATGGAGACTTTCTGTTTTTCGTCGGCAGTGAGGTTGCGCGCTTTCTTGCTCAGCAGGGTTTGCAGGTCAAGGACTTCGGCAATTTCCTGCACCTTGCTGTGAATTTTCGCCTCGGCCATGCCTTGGTTGCGCAGTGGGAAGGCCAGGTTGTCGAACACCGTCATGGTGTCGTACACCACCGGGAACTGGAACACCTGGGCGATGTTGCGCTTCTCCGGCGTGAGGTCGTTGACTACTTTGGTGTCGAACAGCACCTGGCCTTCAGACGGGCTGAGCAAACCGGAGATGATATTGAGCAGGGTCGACTTGCCGCAGCCTGACGGACCAAGCAAGGCGTAGGCACCGCCCTGCTCCCACACGTGGTTCATTTCCCGGATCGCGTAGTCTTCCGGTCCGGTCGGCGTAGGGTTATAGCTGTGCGCCAGGTTCTGCAAATGGATCTCGGCCATCACGCAACCCTCGCGACACGGCGTCCGGGAGCCTGGACCAAACGGCCCTGACCATCGAACACAAACAGTTTATGGGTGGGGATATACACGCGGATCGGCGCGTCAACGTCGTACTCATGCACCCCCGGCAAATGCAGCACCAGCAGGAAGTGTTCGCTGCGCACGTGCAGGAAGGTTTCCGAGCCACTGATTTCGGCGACTTCTACGGTCACCGCCAGCTCAAGGTCGTCGTCGTTGCTCGGCACCAGGCTGATATGGCTGGGGCGCACACCGAAGCGAAAATCGCCTTCGCCGATGGGACGCAGGTCAACATTGAGTGGGAAATGTACGAAATTGGCGAAGCTCACTTCATTGCCACTGATACGCCCCGGCATCAGGTTGATCGGTGG
This sequence comes from Pseudomonas sp. LG1E9, assembly GCF_003290225.1. NCBI lineage: Bacteria > Pseudomonadati > Pseudomonadota > Gammaproteobacteria > Pseudomonadales > Pseudomonadaceae > Pseudomonas > Pseudomonas sp. LG1E9. The sequence continues at coordinate 4,249,176 of NZ_CP029983.1, forward strand.
CTCGGAAAACAGCTCGGCCGCGAGCACGGTGTGTGGCTGGTGGTAAACCTCGGCAGCCTTGCCACTCTGGATCACCCGGCCTTCGTGAAGGATGGTGGTAGTGCCGCCGAGGGCCAGGGCTTCGTTGGGTTCGGTAGTGGCGTAGATCGCAATGGTGTGGCGGGCCTGGAACAGCTCGCGCATTTCCTGACGCAGCTCTTCGCGCAGTTTGTAGTCCAGGTTCACCAGCGGCTCGTCGAACAGGATCAGTTCGGCATCCTTGACCAGGGCGCGGGCCATGGCCGTGCGCTGCTGCTGGCCACCGGACAGCTCCAGCGGGTGACGCTTCAGGAACTTCTCGATGCGCAGCATCCGAGCGGTTTCCAGCACCTTGCTCTGGATCACCTCGTTGGACACACCGGCCTGACGCAACGGCGAGGCGATGTTCTCGAACACGGTCATGGTCGGGTAGTTGATGAACTGCTGATACACCATCGACACGTTGCGCAGGCGCACCGGCTTGTGGGTGACGTCGACGCCATTCATCAGGATGCGACCGCTGTCGGGCTTGTCCAGGCCGGCCATCAGGCGCATCAGGCTGGTCTTGCCGGACAGGGTGCGACCGAGCAGCACGTTGAAGGAACCGGGCTCGAAACGCAGGGTGGCATCGTCGATCCAGGTTTGGCCTTCGACGACGCGGGAGACATGTTCCAGGGTCAATGACATGACACGACCTTTTTTATTATTGGAATGAATCTGGCCAGTCGTCAGAGCGAATTTCGTGCCAAAACCGGCAGGTGCTTGATCCACAAGGAAATGGGACATATGGGATGTTCGGGAGTGAACAATCGGGCTGAACAACTGAACACTTCGAGGGTTGACAATGAACAGTTCTGAACAACACTAATGGGGCCCCCGCGCCTGCGGGGCCCCATAAAAACAATAAAAACAGAAGGTCGCCCGATGGCCGAACCCTTGGCTCACGACACCATCATCCAGGACTCCTGGCGCCGTTGCCGCGCCTTTGGCCTGGACCACCAGAGCACGCCCAGCTTCGATCAACTGCCTGCCGAGGGCATCAGCCAACTACTGGAAAGCCAGCATTCCCTGGTGCAGACCACCCACCAGGAAGTCCTGCCCTACTACGAGAACATCCTCAGTAATTCCAATTGCCTGATCATGCTGGCCGACAACCAGGGCCAGGTGCTGACCTCGTGGGGTACCCAGCGGTTTATCGAGCCCAAGCTGGCCCGTGGGTTCAGCGCCGGTGCCAGTTGGAAGGAACGCTCCAGCGGTACCAATGCCATCGGCACCGCGCTGGCTTGTGCCCAGGCGGTGCATATCGAACACGACGAACACTTCCTCAAGGCCAACCGTTTCATGACGGGTTCGGCAGCGCCGATCTTCGATGCCCAGCGCGAAATCATCGCGGTGCTGGATGTGTCCAGCGACAGCTACCTGCCGCCCTCTCACACCTTGGGCATGGTCAAGATGATGAGTCAGACCGTGGAGAACCGGCTGATCCTCAACCTGTTTCGCGGCGAGCATTTCCAACTGACCTTCAACACCGGCCTGAGCAACCTGGACAGCCAGTGGGCGGGCCTGCTGATCTTTGATGACAGCGGCCAGGTGCTGTCGGCCAACCGTCGCGCCGACAACCTGCTGGGCATCAGCCTGTCGCGGGTAATGATCGACAGTTTGTTCAAAGTGTCGCTGCTGGAACTGCTCAACCAGCCGGAGGGCTTGCCGTTTTCGTTGCAGGCGGCCGGGCGCAATCGGTTTCAGTGCCTGTTGAAGCGCCCCAAGCAGATGCCGGTGCAGGCGCGTGTGTTCAGCGAGCCGGTTATGTCGAAGCCGGCAGCCATTGGCCTCAAGACCCTGCATTTTGGCGATATGCGCGTGGAGAAAGCCGTGCGCCAGGCCGAGCGGTTGCTGGAAAAAGACATCCCGCTGCTGATTCATGGTGAAACCGGCGTGGGCAAAGAGGTGTTCGTCAAAGCCCTGCACCAGGCCAGTTCCCGCAGCCAGAAGGCATTTATCGCGGTGAACTGTGCGGCGATTCCCGCTGAGCTGGTGGAATCGGAGCTGTTCGGTTACGAGAAAGGCGCGTTCACCGGCGCCAATCAGAAAGGCAGCATCGGCCTGATCCGCAAGGCCGACAAGGGCACGCTGTTTCTCGATGAGATCGGCGATATGCCGCTACCGACCCAGGCGCGCCTGCTGCGTGTGTTGCAGGAGCGTTGCGTGCAACCGGTGGGCAGCAGCGAGTTGTTCCCGGTGGATTTGCGCATTATCTCGGCGACCAACCGCGCACTGCGCGAACAGGTGCAGGCCGGGCGTTTTCGTGAGGATTTGTACTACCGCATCGGCGGCCTGACCCTGGAATTGCCGCCCTTGCGCGAGCGGACCGACAAGCAGGCGCTGTTCCAGCAACTGTGGCAACAACACCGCGAGCCCACCCAATGGGCCGGTTTGAGCGCCGAGGTGCTGGCGCTGTTCGAGCAGCACCCGTGGCCGGGGAATTTGCGCCAGGTGAGCAGCGTGTTGCAGGTGGCGCTGGCGATGGCCGAGGAGCAGCCGATAAGGCCGGAGCATCTGCCGGATGATTTTTTTGTGGACTTGAACGTGCCTGCGCCGCTGCCGACCAGTGAGTACCTGGACGACAGCATTGACCTGACCCAGCGCTTGAAGGCGGTAGGCGGCAATATCTCCCACTTGGCACGGGAGTTGGGGGTAAGCCGCAACACTTTGTACAAACGCCTGCGCCAAGGCAATGAATGCCCCCCGTAGAGGCCCACAGATCGCAGGGTGTCAGTACGTCAGCTACGGCAGGCTCAGCGCGGCTTGACCACTACCAGCAAGTCGGTGAAGTACTCCACTTGGATCGGCAGGTTGTCCGCCAGGGTCGACAAGGCCGCTGCCGTGTCGTCCAGCTTGAATACGCCGGACACACGCAGGCCGCGCAGGGCCTGTGGGTCGAAGCGGACCATGCCGTGGCGGTAGCTGGCCAGGGTTTGCAACACTTCGCTCAGGGGCTGGTCGTTGACGGTGAGTAGGCCACGCGTCCAGGCGTCCGGATCGGCATTGCCGACGGTTTGCGCGGGCGTTGCGCGCCCATGGTCGAGGACGGAACGCTGGCCGGCGCTGACTTTGACGCCCTCCTCTGCCTCACCTTTGACCGCCACGCTGGACTCGATCACCGTTACCACTGTCGTGCCGTCCGGCGCACGCTTGACCAGGTAACGCGTACCCAGTGCGGTCGCCGTGCCTTGGTCGGTGCGCACCACGAACGGCCGCTGCGCATCTTTGGCCACGTCTACCCACAGCTCGCCTTGCAGCAGTTCGATCACCCGTTGGTGGCCGTCGAATTTCACGTCCACCGCCGAGTTGCTGTTGAGCTGCAACTGGCTGCCGTCTTCGAGAGCGATCTGGCGACGTTCACCGACGCCAGTACGCTGGTCGGCCATCCACACCGGCAGGTGCTCCAGGCTCAGCCAACCGCACAGCGCGATACCGAGCACACCCAGCACCTGTGCGCTGCGCGCCCGTTGCGGGGCAAATGCGCGATTCAGGGCGCGGCGCGCCGGTTGTGCGGGCACGCTGTCGAGGCTGCCCCATAACGCACGCATGCGCTCGATGGCCACGGCGTGGCGCGGGTCGGCCTCGCACCAGGTGTTGAAGGCCTGACGGTCGGCGTCTGTGACGTCCTCGTCGTGCAGGCGTGTCAGCCAATTCGCTGCTTGCTGGATGATCTGTTCGGTGTTCATGACAGTGGGTCGGCCGCGTGCAGGCTGTGATAGCAATGCACCAGGGCGCTGGAGATGTAGTTTTTAACGGTACTGGGGGACACTTCCAGACGCACGGCGATTTCGCTGTAGGTCAGGCCGTCGAGGCGACTCAACAAGAACGCCTCGCGGGCCTTGGGCGGTAAGCCGGCGAGCATTTCAGCAATGCGTTCCAGCGCTTGCAGGGCAACGTGGATCGCCGCCGGGTCGGGCATGCCGGCGTCTTCGCACTGGATGACCAGCGCCTGCATGTAGGCTTTTTCGATACGACGACGACGGGCACCGTCGATGAGCAAGCGTCCCGCCGTGGTGGCCAGGAAGGCACGGGGTTCCTTGATCGCTTGCGGTTCGGCCAGCATTAATACACGGATGAAGGCGTCGTGGGCCAGGTCGGCGGCGTGCTGGGAGCAACCGAGTTTCCTGCGCAGCCAGCCATGCAACCACCCGTGGTGCTCGCGGTACATCGCCGTAAGGATCTGCTGACGCGCTGAGTTGCCCAGCGCGGCCGGAATGTCATGCATGCGCAAAAATTTCTCAAATGGGAAATGTTACCAATTGCGCAAACAATGCCAGTAAAACGATGTCGGGGCAAGGGGCTCACATCCTGTAAAAGCGCCCTCCCATCGGTATGTCCTCTTAGCGCCAGCTCCATGAAACGCCGGTGTAGATACCACGCCCATCTGCCGGTGTAGAGCGCGCAACATCCAGGCCTTTGTCGTCGTAACCCGGCGTGACAGTGTTGGCGTAACGGCGGTTGGCGAGGTTGCGCAGATCGACCCAGGCTTGCCAGTCCTGCTTGGGCGCGTCGTAGCCGAACGTTGCGCCAACAATCGTATAGGCCGCGGCGTAGTAGGAGTTGGCGTAGTCCACCGCCACTTTTGATGAGTGCTCGGTGTTAAAGCTGGTGTAGAAACCGGTCGGGTGGCTGTAGCGCAGTTGCGCCTGGTAGTAGTGTTTGGGGATGCCCGGCAAGGTGTTGCCACCGAAACGGTCGTCGTCGCGGTAGTGGAAGTCGCTGAAGGTGTAGGCCTGGCGCAGGTCGAGTTTGCCGTTGCGGCCGCCGTCCCACAATGGGTTGAGCAGGCCCAGTTCCACGCCTTGGTGCACGGTGGGGCTGGCGTTGGATTCGGCGACGATGGCATCGCTGGTTGCGGTCTGGGCCTGGGTTTCCACGGTGAGCAATTCGTGGCGCACTTCGGAGCGGTACAGCGCCAGGTCCCACTGGCCGAGCCAGGCCTCACCGCGACCGCCGACTTCCAGGGTGGTGGCGGTCTGGTTTTTCAGGCTGACGCCTTCACGCGCCATGCCTTTGGCAGGACCGCTCGTAAAATACTTGTTGGAACCCCAGATCATCGACCACGCATGCGGCGGCTCGACGGAGCGACTGAGGTTGCCGTACACCTGCAATTGCGGGTTGAAGTCATAACGCAGGCCGATGCGCGGCGCGTAGTCCCAATCGTGCTGGCTAAGCGGTGCCTGGCCTTCGGGATAGGTGACCTCGGTTTCGCGGCGGGTGTAGATGGCGGCCAGGCCGGTGGTCAGCCACAGGTCCGGCACCAGTTCCAGGTCGTTGCCGATGTGCAGCACGGTGTCGGAGCCCAGATAGCTGTAATCGCGGGTCTTGGTGCCGGGGGCATAAATGGCCGTGTTACCGGCGGGAATGCGCACGTATTCGGCGCCGCCATTGTTGGGCATCGCCTGGGTGGTGCGCAGGCCGAGGGTGGTTTTGCTGTCGTGGCCGAACACCGTGTCCTGGCGGATGTAGTTGAGGGTGCCGCTGACGTCGGTGTAGGCGACTTTCATACGGATAGTGCCCTCGCGCAGGTCCATCGGGTAATCGTGGTACGCCAGGCCCACTTCAAGGCGGGAGTTGTCGTCCAGTTGCAGGGTGGTTTTGTTGGCGATCCAGGTGGAGCCAGGTTGCAGGCGCTTGGAGTCGCGCGCAGCGTTGAGGCTGTTGGCGGCGCGTGGGTCGTGGCTGATCTGGCTGCGAGTGAGTTTGCCGGGGGTGTCGTTAGTGGTTTCGCGATAACGGAAATAGAAGCGGGTTTCCAGGTTGGGGTTGAAGCGGTAGCCGAAGTTGGCGGCCACGCCCTTGCCTGTGGCCGCGCTCTGGCGCTGGTAGCCGTCGGATTGCGAGTCGGTGAGGCTGATGTAGTAGTCGGCGTCGCCCAGCACCTGGCCCGAACTGATCTCGCGCTGGGCATAGCCACGGCTGCCCGCCTCATAGCGCACTTGCAGCTTGGGAGCGTCGTAGCCCGTTCGCGTGACGTAGTTGACCGCACCACCGAGGGCCAACGCGCCCTGATCAAAACCGTTGGCGCCGCGCAACACCTCGACCCGGCTTTGCCACAGCGGGTCCTTGAGCTCATAAGGGGTGCCGCCGGGGCCGGTCAGCGGCAGGCCATCGAACATCTCGTAAAGCCCCGACGCATGGGAGCCAGGGCTGCGGTTGAGGCCCGACCCGCGAATCGACAGTTTCACCCCTTCGTTGTTCGCCGCCTTGGCGTACACCCCCGGCTGGTACTTGAACACATCTTCGTTGGTGCTCACCCGCCCCTGCTGCACGCTGCCCATGTCGATGTAATTGGTGGCGCCGGGCACGCTCTTGAGCTGCGCCTGAGCCACTTCGCCCGCACTCGCTTCAGCCGTGGTGACTTCGACCGGTGCCAATTGCAGGTCTTCGGCGTGCACCAGCGAGCTTAAGGTCAAGGCAGCAAACAGGAATGGAGGTTGGCGCAGCAGCATGGGTGGGTCCTTGGAATTCGGGGGCGTGAACGGCAGGGCCATCACGCGAACAGTGATGGGAAGCCAACGATGCCCGGCAAGTCACGCCTTATTAACGGACCAGCCCCTTCCCACAACAGTGTCGGACCGATTTTATTTACAAGGAAATAAACGATCTAACGCTGACTCAGATAGCCCGAAGTCAGGCCCTGCTGTACTGCAATTCCAGAGTGGTGCTGATCAGCCGGGTGAAAATCGTGAGTATCTCGACCATTTGCGGGTTCTCGAGCTTTTTCGGCAACACGTCCAAGGCGCACAAGGTGCCGAAGACGCTGCCGTCGGAGAAGACAATCGGCAGGGAGATGTAGCTTTCGAAGCCATGTTTACTGGGCAAAGGATTTTGCCAGAACACCGGATCCTTGCTGGCGTGTTCGATAATGATGGGCTTGGGATTGGCCCGCAGACCGTTGCACAGCGTGGCTTCAAGCTGCAATTCATGCCCGACCTCCACGCCAAAATGCAGCTCGTCGTACACCGCGCAGGCCACCCAGTGGGTGTCGGTCATCTTCGAGATCGCCGAGAAGCGCATATCCGTCAAGCGCGTGGTCAGGCGCAGGATATTGGACGCTGTTTCTATCTCGGCGATGACCGCCAGTTCTTCAGGGGTTAAAGGTTTGATAGCACTCTCCTGATTCTCAAATCAAAACCAAGCAGCCCTATGCCTGGGCTATTGCAGCTCGTTCGCAAAACGCCCCACTGCGTTCACCACCTGCTTGGCGCCACCCTGGATCTCCGTGATGACGGCGCCAGCCTGGTTGGCCAGTGTCAAGCCTTGCTCAGCCTGCTCGCGACTGCTGAACATCTCGGTAATGGCTTCGTCGGCGAGGCGCTGGTTCTGTTGGACCACGCTGACGATCTCTTCGGTTGCCGTGCTGGTACGGCTGGCCAATTGCCTTACTTCATCCGCCACCACCGCGAATCCACGGCCCTGTTCACCTGCACGAGCAGCCTCAATGGCGGCATTGAGTGCAAGCAGATTGGTTTGCGCGGCGATGCCGCCGATGGTCTGCACAATCGCGCTGATCAGCAGCGACTGTTTGCCCAGCGCCTCAATGCTGCCGGTGGCGGATTGCATTTGCAGGGCAATGTTTTGCATGGTCTGCACGGTGTCTTGCACAACCGCCGCGCCGCGTTCGGCCGTGACGTCGGTTTGTAAAGAAACCTCGTAGGCAACGCCGGCGGCGGCCTTGACCTCGGACTCGCGCAAGACCTGGTCGGTGACCACACTGGCAAACTTGACCACTTTGCACAGCTTGCCCTCGGCGTCGTGCACCGGGTTGTAGGTGGCTTCGAGCCAGACCTCGTTGCCGCGGCTGTCCACACGCTTGAAGCGGCTGGCAACAAATTCGCCGCGATTGAGGGTTTGCCAGAACGCGGCGTATCCGCTCGAAGCGGCCTCCTGCGCGGTGCAAAACAGACTGTGCTTTTTGCCGACGATCTGATCGAGCGTATAGCCCATGGCGTCGAGAAACTGGGTATTGGCGGTGACCACCGTCCCATCCAATCTGAACTGAATGACGGCCGTCGAGCGGATCAACGCGTTGATAAACGCTTCGTTTTCCTTGGCTTGCTCAATGGCGCGACTGACCTCGATGCCGTAGCCCTGGATTTGCGACAGCTGACCGTCACGCGCGTTGATCGGGCACCAGGTGAGGTTGATCCAGGCCAGGCTGCCGTCACTGCGCAGGAAGCGGTAATCGTCGCTCACCGGCTCGGAGCGGGCGACTGCTGCATTGAAATCACGGAAACAAGGTAAATCCCTGACGTAAGGCGGAACAATTTCACTCAAGAGACGGCCCTGCAATTGCTCGCAGGAGTAGCCCAGGGTCCGGGCAAAATCCTCGTTGACGGCAATGAGCCGCATGTCGGCATCCAGGCATATTGAGAGCATGCCGCGGTCATACTGCGTAACGAGCTGTCGCAATTGGAAAAGCTCGTCGTCCCGGTCCTGCAGATCCTTCTTCAAGCGGCGATTGAACATGGCGGCGTCCCTGAGGTAGTCATCACTGCATCGGCCATGCGGCCTGCGGCTTGAGCATAGGCCGATGAACAGTTAGTTGCTCACTCAGTTGTCTCGCGCAACAGAAATAGATCTAACCGGCAGGCCTATCCAGTGTCTGCATCAGATCGTCCGCCTCGGAGCCCACCGCAAACCTGAAGCCGTGCATCTGGTCGGCCGCCAGTATTGCCCTGAGGGCCTCGACAAACTGCGCCTCGGTGGGTGAATCACGCAGCAATTTGTGCGCCGGTAATAACAACTCGGCAGGAACCCCCTCGACACTTGCGGCGTCGATAACGGCAAAGAGGATAAAGCGCAGGCGTATCTCGCGGTCCGTCGGCCACACCGTTTTTCGCTTACCCAAGGTAGGGCCTCACTTTTTCGGAAAAGTCCGAGGCTATTGCCGACGTCGGGGCGTTTCAAGCATGGGGGCGCAACATAGGCCACTTCCTACATTGAAAAGAGAAAAGCCGTACGCGCCATCCGTTCACTGCACCGGCAGGAAATTCATCAGCAACAAACTTTGCGCATAGTTGAGCCCGATACGCCGATACCGCTCATCCAGCATCTGGGTCAGCAGGTCAAGCCGCGCCACAATCTTGCCGAACTCCACGGCAAAACTGAGGTTGCTGCCCTCCTCCGAGATCTCATTGGAAAACAGCAGCAACACGCCATTCGCATCCTGACGCTTGCTCAGCAGCCAAGTAGCCTTCTCGATATTGCGCGCGGCATTGCTGACGAACTGCGGGTTGATCGAATCGGTCATGTAGAACTCAGTGCGCCCGCCGTGGGCGGTCACCAACATACTGCCGATCGCGTATATAAAGGCGCCCACCCGGTCGCCCTGAAACTCCGGACTCAAGGAGTAACTCAACGCGGCCAGGTCTCGACGCTCACCCAGGGCAGGCAGCGGTCGACGCTGCTCGATTGCCTGGCGAATTTCCCGCTCGGCACTCACCGCATCCGGATAACCCGATTGCCGCCACTGGCTGGGGTTACGCAGGTATAGCTTGCTCATCAGCAGATACAGGCTTTGCAGATTGTCGCGCATGCCCAGGGTGGCCATGCGATCGACACTGGTCTGAAAGAACTCATCGGGCTTGCCATTGGTGAACTGCTTGGCAATGTCCTGCCCCTGTTGCTGGGTGCAACCTGTCGCGCCGAATATGAAGATCGCAGCCAACAGCAGCAGCCGGCGTATGCGACGAATGTTTGAAAGAGGAAACGTGCGATCCATCGGCACCCGATCTTGTTCTTCTGCCCTCGCGGGGAATCGGCGGGGCTGGGACAAAGATAGAGCAGAGAAATCAAAAAAAGTGCGACAGGCATCGGCAAATTGTCATGAGACCCGCATGCCAGCGCGTTTCGTGACGAATTCGTTTCAGGGTCTATACTTTCTGGAGCAGTTGCGTGTGTTGTTGGCGAGCCAGGGTGGCATTTCAACCTTCGAGCGGCCTGGCGTGTGTATGCACATCGCCTACGGCACTACCACCGGCAACTGCAAACGAGGTGACGGCGATGAAACATCCAATTCGAGCACAAATGTTTGCCCAAGTGATCTGCCTGCTTTCGGTGGCTCAGCTTTTTTGCTGATTGAGATGAGAAACGGCCTTGAAGATTGGCTGCGGGAGTGGCACGGCGAAGTATTGCCCATCGGACTGCCAAACCGCAGAAACACAAAAGCCCCGCAATCGCGGGGCTTTTGTTTGAATCTTGGCGGGAAACCAGGGATTCGAACCCTGGGAACGCTATTAACGTTCGCCGGTTTTCAAGACCGGTGCATTCAACCACTCTGCCAATTTCCCTTGTGCATCACAGGATTATAGTAGGCCATCCTGTCTCAGCGGGCGCCATAATACCCGAATGAAACACACTGTCAAACTCTCGCCATCGCTTGTTACAGAGCGTCTGTTATGATCTTTGCGACTGAACGTTTCAAAACCGAAGGAGTGTCGCCATGCGCGAACAGAATTACGCAGTGAATGGTAACGCGCAGGCTGAGCAGCTTGAAGTCAGCCGCGTGTTGCGCAACACCTATGGCCTGCTCGCCCTTACCCTCGCATTCAGCGGCGTGATGGCGTTCGTGGCGCAGCAGATGCGCGTCGGCTATCCGAATATCTTTGTTGTACTGATCGGCTTCTATGGCCTGTTTTTCCTGACCAACAAGCTGCGTGACTCGGCCTGGGGCCTGGTGTCGGCGTTTGCCTTGACCGGGTTCATGGGCTTTATCCTCGGCCCGATCCTCAACCGTTACCTCGGCATGGCCGGTGGTGCGGAAGTGGTCAGCTCGGCGTTTGCCATGACGGCCCTGGTGTTTGGTGGCCTGTCGGCCTACGTGCTGATCACCCGCAAGGACATGAGCTTCCTGGGTGGCTTCATCACCGCAGGTTTCTTTGTGTTGCTGGCGGCAGTGGTTGCAGGCATGTTCTTCCAGATCAGCGGGCTGCAACTGGCGATCAGCGCGGGGTTTGTGCTGTTCTCCTCGGTATGCATCCTGTTCCAGACCAGCGCCATCATTCACGGCGGTGAGCGCAACTACATCATGGCTACCGTCAGCCTGTATGTGTCGATCTACAACCTGTTTGTCAGCCTGTTGCAGATCTTCGGCATCATGAGCCGCGATGACTGATTGTTAGCGGCATAAAAAATGCCCCGCATCGAAAGATGCGGGGCATTTTTGTTTTCAGGGCATCAGTACTGGTTGGGTTCCATTTCCAGCTGGACCTTGAAACGCTCGGCGATATCCGTTTGGATACGCTGGGCCAGCTTCGCGATGTCGTGCCCTGTGGCGCTGCCATAGTTGACCAGCACCAGCGCCTGCAGTTTGTGCACGCCCGCATCCCCTTCACGGAAGCCCTTCCAGCCGGCCTTGTCGATCAGCCAACCGGCGGCAAGCTTCATGTGCCCATCCGCCTGGGGGTAGGCCACCAGGTCCGGATACAGCGCTTGTAGCTCTTCGGCCAAGGCCTTGGTCACCAGCGGGTTCTTGAAGAAGCTGCCGGCATTGCCCAGGACTGCCGGGTCCGGCAGTTTTTCGCTGCGGATGCTGCAAATTGCGCGGCTGACGTCGCTAGGCGTCGCGTCGGTGATGCCCTGCCCGGCCAAGCGCTGTTGCACCGGGCCGTAATCGAGCTTGAGGTGACTGGCGCGGCTCAGGGCAAAGCGGACCCGCAGGATCAACCAGCGACCGGTTTCGTGCTTGAACAGGCTGTCACGGTAGGCAAAGTTGCATTCTTGCAGGCTGAAGTCCCGCAGTTCGCCGGTGCGGCGATCCAGCGCTGTGAGGCCGGCGAATACATCCTTGATCTCCACGCCGTAGGCGCCAATGTTCTGCATCGGGGCAGCGCCGACGGTGCCCGGGATCAGGCTGAGGTTTTCCAGGCCGCAAAAACCCTGTGCCAATGTCCAGAGCACAAACGGGTGCCAGGCCTCGCCCGCTTCGGCTTCGACCACTACGTGCACGCCGTCATCGTGCAGCACGCGAATGCCCTGAGTGGCCATGCGCAGTACCAACGCAGCGATATCCTGGGTTAGCAGCAGATTGCTACCACCGCCAATCACCAGCAACGGCAACGCTTGCGCCGAAGCATAAGCCAGAGCCTCTCGCACATCGGCATCGCTTCGGGCTTCGGCATACAGCTGGGCGCGCACGTCGATGCCAAAGCTGTTGAATGGCTTGAGGGAAACCTGCGCCAGCACGTCCAAGGTCATAACCGCCCCTTCAATTCGATCACCAATAAATCACAGGCCCGTTCGATCAGGTCCAGCACCCGCTCGAAGCCTTGCTCGCCTTCGTAATACGGGTCTGGCACGTCGTCCACTTGCGAGTCGTAGCGGCGCAGGAACAAATCCAGTTCGGCCTTACCCTGCCCCGACTGCAGCGCCTTGAGGTTGCGCAGGTTGCTGCCATCCATCGCGAGGATCAGGTCGTAACGCGCAAAGTCGGCGCGGGAGACCTGCTGGGCGCGCTGAGCCGACAAATCGTAACCGCGCACCATCGCCGCACGTTGGCTGCGCTGGTCCGGCGGGTTGCCGACGTGCCAGTCGCCAGTGCCGGCAGATGCCACCTCGACCTGCCCGGCCAGCCCGGCCTCGCGCAATTTATGGCGCAGAACACCTTCAGCGGTGGGCGAGCGACAGATATTGCCCAGGCAGACAAACAGAACCTCCATCAGGCCCCCAGCAGGCGACGGACGCGCTCAAGGTCTTCCTGGGTATCGACACCGGCAGGCGGCGCTTCAAGGGCATCGCCCACATGGATACGCACGCCGTGCCACAGGGCCCGCAGTTGCTCCAGGGATTCGGTATTTTCCAGCCAGCACGGCCCCCAACTGACGAAGTCGTGCAGGAAACCGGCGCGGTAGGCATAGATGCCGATATGGCGGCGGTACGGCACGCCCTCCGGCAACACATCGGGATTGCTGGCGAAGGCGTCACGCGCCCAGGGCAAGGTCGAACGGCTGAAGGTCAGTGCCAGGCCATTCACATCGCTGACGACCTTCACCACGTTCGGATTGAACAAAGTGTCGATGTCCTCAATCGGCTCGGCCAGGGTGGCCATCCGCGCCTCACCATGGGCAGCCAGGTTGGCGGCCACCTGGTCGATCACACTCGGCGGGATCAAAGGCTCGTCGCCTTGCACATTGACCACGATGGCGTCAGGCGCCAGGCCAAGCTGCGTGGCCACTTCGGCCAGGCGGTCGGTGCCGGAATTATGGTCTTCGCGGGTCAGAACCGCTTCGGCACCGAACCCTTTGCAGGCTTCGATAATGCGCGGGTCGTCGGTGGCCACGACCACCCGATCGGCGCTGCTTTTGCAGGCCTGTTCCCAGACCAGTTGGATCATCGGCTTGTTGCCGATCAGTTGCAGCGGCTTGCCTGGCAGGCGGGTCGATGCGTAACGCGAGGGAATAACGACGGTAAAGGCGGTGGTCATTTATCCAGGCGCTCATCGGTGGTCAGGGTGCGGGCTTCGCTTTCCAGCATCACCGGGATGCCATCACGGATCGGGTACGCCAGGCCGGCGCCTTTGCTGATCAGCTCGGTTTTATCGGCGCTGAGCTTGAGCGGGCCTTTGCAGATCGGGCAAGCGAGGATGTCGAGCAGTTTGGTGTCCATGAGTGTTTCCTGGAAAGAAGCGTTTTAAGGCAAGAGACGGGCGGGCAACAAGCGCATCAGCTGCGTGTCGAACCAGACGACGAACGCCGGCGACGGCACGGCATCCACTGCAAGGTACCACCAGTCGGGCTGGGCAAAGGCGCGGCACTTCACCGCGTCCTTCTCGGTCATGACCAGCGGCAATGACGGTGTAAAATTCAAGACCTCGGCGCTGTAGGGCGCGTGGTCGGCAAACGCATGGGGAATCGGCTGCCAGTGTAGCGTTTCAAGGGTGTTGAAGAAACGTTGCGGGTTACCGATACCGGCGACCGCGTGCACCGACTGACCTGCTTGAAAGTACTCCACCGACTGGCGCTCGCCGGTATGCAGGTTGACCAGTGCCGTAGGCTGCAGACGGAAGGCAAAGCCGTCGTCGCGATCTGATTCAGCCCCGTTGTAGAGCAGTGCATCAACACTCTGCAGGCGCTCGACCGGCTCACGCAGCGGCCCGGCAGGCAGGCAACGGCGGTTACCGAGGCCGCGGGCGGCGTCGATCAACACCAGCTCCAGGTCACGGGCCAGGCGATAGTGTTGCAGGCCATCGTCGGAAAGGATCAGGTCGAGAGTCTCGCTGGCCAACAGTGCCTTTACCGCACGGCTGCGGTCAGGGTCGATTACCAAGGGCACGCCGCAGCGCTGCACGATCAGCAAAGGTTCGTCACCCGCCACCGCGGCGCTGTGGCTGGCCTCGACGCGCCAGGGCAGTTGAGGAGGCTTGGCGCCGTAACCCCGACTGACCACGCCGACACGCAAGCCACTGCGCCGACAATGTTCGATCAACCACAGGATCAACGGCGTTTTGCCGGTGCCGCCCACGGTGATGTTCCCGACCACCACCACGGGTACGGGCGACTGATAGATCTCTCCCTCGCCCGCCACAAACCGAGCGCGTTTGCGCTGCACCACACGGCGATACAAAGACTCCAGCGGCCGCAATAACGCGAGCGCCGGATGGCCCTCGTACCAGGCCTTGAGCAGACGATCGGACATGGCCATCAGGGTTGACTCGCCGCCTCGACGGTGCTCATGCGCAGATGGCTGAACCCGAGCTTGCCGGCCGCGTCCATCGCGGTGATCACGGCCTGGTGTTGGGTTTTACCATCGGCACTGATGGACAGCGGCAACTGGGTATCGCCGCCGGATTCTTTCTCCAGGGCGACCATCAGGCTGGCGAGATCGTTTTTCTCCAGCAACTGGTTATTCACCGAAAACACCCCGTCGGCGCTGATGGCGATGTCCAGTTGCTTGACTTGCTGGTCCTCGGCCGGCGACCCACTCACCGCTTCCGGCAAGTCGACACGCAGCTCGGTTTGCCGGGTGAAGGTGGTGGTGACGACAAAGAACAGCAGCAGGATAAACACCACGTCGATCAGCGACGCGAGGTTGATATCGACATTTTCCCGTTGCTTGCGGCGAAATTTCACGCTTTGCCCCCAACCAGGTCCACATCACGATCGCCTTGCACCACTTCCACCAGCTTGATGGCTTCCTGCTCCATACCGACCACCAGCTCATCGATACGCCGCTGCAGGAAACGGTGGAAGAACACCGCAGGAATACCCACCATCAGGCCCGCTGCCGTAGTGATCAACGCCTTGGAAATACCCCCGGCGAGCACGGCCGCATTGGTGGTCATGCCCGAGCCCATGAACGAGCTGAAAATGTCGATCATGCCCAGCACCGTTCCCAGCAAACCGAGCAGCGGCGCCATGGCAGCGATGGTGCCAAGGGCATTGATATAGCGCTCCAGCTCATGGATAACCCGCGCGGCGGCCTCTTCGATGCATTCTTTCATGATCTCGCGGCCATGCTTGGAGTTGGCCAGGCCCGCCGCGAGGATTTCACCCAGGGGCGAGTCAGCGCGCAGTGCCTTGAGTTTTTCCTTGTCCAGCTGTTTGTTCTTGATCCAGCCCCAGACCTGCCCCAGTAGATGCTCGGGGGTAACGCGACTGGCACGCAGGGTCCACAGGCGTTCGGCAACGATGCCGAGTGCGGCGATGGAGCTCATGATAATCGGCAACATCATCCAGCCGCCGGATTTGACCAATTCCCACACAGTGAATGTCCCCTCGAAAAAGTGCGCCACTTTACCATATAGGTTCAGCGGCGGGGTTTGTCGGCAATGCTGCCGACGCCGGACCAGGGTAACCGTTCACGCCAGAAACGCCGTTGACTGCGCGCAACAACGGGTGGCATGAAGGCGCCCAGTTGCAGGCGCACGGCACCCTGTTCGGCGCTGTCGTACACCCGGCTGCCCAACGCCTGGTACCGCGCAATGACCTGCGGATGGGGATGACCGAACGCATTGCCGCGCCCTCGGGAAATCAGCACCGATGTGGGCGCCAGGCGCTTTAGAAACGCCCCGGACGACGAACTGCGGCTGCCGTGGTGAGGGGCTTGCAGCCAATCGGTGCGTACGGCCAAGGGTGAGGCGAGAAATGCCCGCTCGGCGGCCCGATCAATATCCCCGGTGAGCAGCAGCCGCTCGCCGTTGGCCTGGACCTGCAGAACGCAGGACTTCGGGTTGCCCTCTGAAGCATCAGGCCACTGCCACAGCTCGAATAACACACCATCCCATTCCCACTGCTCACCGCTGACACACGGCTGGGTGCCGAGAAACGTGGGCAACCCCTCGGTTTCACCGCCTACGACCCGCCTGATGGGCAACCCACGGGCAACAGCCGCCGCCCCACCGGCATGATCGGCGTCAGCATGGCTGAGCAACATCAGATCCAGCGACCCGACGCCGAGCTTTTTCAACGCAGGCAGCACCACGCGAGCCCCCAGGTCAACCGCCCCCGAACGCGGGCCGGCATCGTAGAGCAACGTGTGATGGCGCGTGCGCAGCACCAGGGACTGCCCCTGCCCCACATCCAACTGCACCACCTCCACCCGGCCATGGGGCACCGGCTCGCGCGGTGGAAAGACTGCCAACAGCAGCATGGGCCAGCCCAGCAGCCGAAACGGCACGCCTTTGGGCAGCAATAGCAGCACCGCGCCCATCAGGCTGACCAGCCAATACCCCACCGGCACCTCGGCAGGTACCCACGCGGGCACGTGCCCCGCGAGCCACGCCAGGCCCCGGAACAACCCCTCCAGCGCCCCACCCGCCAGCCACAGCAAGCCCTCCCCCAGATAAGGCAGCGGCAGCATCAGGGTCCCCAGCAACGCCACTGGCAACACCACGAGACTGATCCACGGTACGGCCACCAGATTGGCCAGCGGCGCGCTGACGCTGATGGGCAATCCAAGCACCAACAACACGGGAAACAGACCAATGGCAATCAACCATTGAGGGCGCGTCCAGGCCTGCCAGGCACTCCACGGCCCCAAGCGCCCACCGAATGCCAGGATCAATACGGCAACAGCCGCAAAAGACAGCCAAAACCCCGGTTGCAGGCTGGCCAATGGCTCAAGAATCAGTACGCCATTAAGCGCCAGCAGCAATGGCCACCAGAACCCCAAATGACGGAAGCGTAAACGCCACAGCAGTACCAGGCCTACCATCACACAGGCCCGCTGAACCGGCACACCGAACCCCGCCAACAAGCCGTATGCCAGCGCGGCAGCGAACGCCAGACCACACGCCCACGGCAGCCACGGCCAGGTGCGGGGCCAGAAACCGTAGCGTGCCAATAACGCGACCAACCCGTAGATCAAGCCCGCCAGCAAGCCGATATGCTGGCCGGAAATCACCAGCAGATGCACCGTGCCCGTGTCCTGCAAGACCTGCCAATCCTCGGCTGACAGCCCGGAACCATCTCCCAGTACCAAGGCGGCCAGGCCCGCCTCGCGACCTTGAGCGTCAACGGCGATCAACCGTTGGCGCACCGTGTCGCGCCAGGCATGCCGGGCCGGCGACAGGCGCTCACCGTCCTTAACTGAGCCAGTCGCGCCAATCCGCTGGGCCAGCAGCCAGGCCTCCTGATCAAAACCGTGAAAATTGAGCAGCCCGGAAGGCCGTTTAAGCGTGACAGCCAGGCGCCAACGCTCCCCGCTGCGCACCTCGGGCCCACCGTGCCAGGACACGCGGATACGCTGGGGCAAGCGGGCGTTGCGCGACCGACTGTCGGCCAGTTCAAAACGCACTCCGGTGCCGGTCTGCTGCGGCAGCCCAACGACGCGGCCCTCCAGCCATCGCGTCTGGCCATCGAGCGCCGGTCGCAGACGATCATCCAGCGCCCCCTGCGCGCTGATGCACGCCCAGCTCAAACCCAGCAGGAAAAACGCCAGGGGCGACGTGCGAAATGGCAGCAGCATCAATGCCAGCACCAGCATGGCTATCAGCCACCCAGTCGTCGGCAATGCCGGTAGAAAACGCAGGGCAAGCAACCCCAGCGCGAGTGCGAACATCCCTGTCTTCATGAATCATCCTTTTCAAGTGATCCACTCAGTCTTAGCTGGGTGTCGGGAACGGCCTATGATGTTTTGTCACAAAGTCTGAATTTTCTGTTTATAGAATGCGCGCATACTTGCCCCTCGAACTGACCTGGACCCCTTATGCCACGGCGCTTATTCAAACGGTACATGCCCGACCCCACCAGTATCAGGGAACACAAGTCATTACAGTTTCTTGGCACGCTGCTGCATGACCCGAACCTTTGGCACCTGAATCGGCACTCAGTGGCCCGTGCGATGGCGGTGGGCCTGTTCGCGGCATTTATCCCGATTCCGTTGCAGATGCTGTTGGCCGCAGTGCTGGCAATTACCGTGCGCGGCAATATGCCCATCGCCATCAGCCTGGTTTGGCTGACCAACCCGATTACCATGCCGGTGGTATTTATCTGCACCTACATGACCGGTGCCTGGTTGATGAACGTACCACCGCGCAGCCTGCCCGATGACTTGACCTGGGAATGGATCAGCGGTCAGTTGAGTACGCTGTGGCAACCCTTCTTGCTGGGCTCGGTAGTATTGGGCATGGTGCTCGGCGCATTGGCCTATTGCCTGACCATGGGCTACTGGCGCTGGTGGGTTGCGCATCAATGGAAGAAACGCAAGCAGCGCAGGGCAAACGCCTAACGCGCCAGCAAACGCAGGTGCACACGTAAGCCCTGGCCGGTGTTTTCCGCCCACAGGCTGCCGTCCTGGCGTTGCACGGCATTGCGCGCGATGCTCAGGCCCAGGCCGAAGCCACCATCGCCGGGCCGTGAGCCGTCCAGGCGTGTAAACGGCGCGAAGATCCGCTCCAGATCCCCCTCGTCAATCCCCCCGCCCTGATCCTCCAGCCACAGGTGCCAGTACTCGCCATCGCGCTGCCCGTCCAGGCACACAACTCCATCCACCGGCGAATGACGTATGGCGTTGCGCAGGATATTTTCCAGGGCCTGGGCCAGGGCGTTCAGGTTGCCGCGCACCCAACAGTCAGCCGCCAGCAGGCAAGGCAATCGCGATACGGGCCAATCGCTTTCAAAGCATGCATTCTCCCGCAGCATGTCCCACAGTGCCTGCACCTGAAGATCTTCCTTGGGCAGCGGCGCCCGCTCCGTGTCCAGCCAGGCCAATTGCAGGCTGTCTTCCACCAGGCGCTGCATGGCATCGATCTCTCGGCCTAACCGCTCACGCAACTGCGCTAGGTCTTGCTCACTGTCACAGGCCACGCGCAAGCGGCTCAACGGTGTACGCAGTTCATGGGACATGTCCCGCAGCAGTTGCTGCTGCAACACCACCGTGCCCTGCAACCGCTCGGACATATGATCAAACGCGCGCCCCAACTCGCCCAGTTCATCCTGACGACTGGTGGCGTCGTGGGACATCCGCGTATTCAACTGATCAGCTCGCCAGGCATTGGCCTGCTCGCGCAGTTGATTGAGGGGCATGATCAACAGCCGATACAGGCCAACGCACAGCAACAAGGTAAACAAACCGGGGATCACCCCGTTGGTCACCACCCGCCAGAACACTTGATAGCGCCCCGGCATAAAACGCTGCGGCAGTTCGATGACCAGCGAACCGGCGCCCGGATCAACCGCAAACGGGATCTTGAGCCACGGCAAGCCCTTGACGTGGCGACTCACCGGCCAATCCAGGCCGCGCAGGAAGGTCAGGCGCTGGCTCTCTGTATCGGTCAGCGGGTAGCTGCTCAACGACTGCAAGTCATTGCCGATCACACCGATCCAGGTACGTTCCTGTTTGCCCATGGCCTGCAGCCATGCATCAACACCCGCATGACCGCCTCGGTTCCAGGCCTGCTCGGCGCTGACCGCATAACCACTCAACGTAACCCTCGCCTCGTCGGACAGGTACGCGTTCTTTTGCTCCATGTAGCGGCCCCAGGACCAACTGAGCCAGATCATCAGCAGGCAGAAGGCAATCAACAGGCAGGCGAGCTTCCAGAATAACGAATGCTTGCCCGGCAGCCGTTTCAGCGCACCGTCAAAGCCCATCGTCATGACCACTCAACACATAGCCCTTGCCCCACACAGTGCGCACTTCGCGCTCGTTGTAGCCGATGGCCTTGAGCTTGCGACGGATCTGGCTGATGTGCATGTCGAGGCTGCGGTCATGGGGCGCATAGCCACGTTGCAGTACATGCTGGTAGAGGAACGCTTTGCTGAGGACTTCTTCGGTATTGCGGTGCAGGGTTTCCAGCAGACGGTATTCGCTGCGGGTCAGGCCAGCCGAGTGTTCCAGATGAAACACATCGCACAGCTCGTCGTCGAACCGCAGCGTGCGGGCGTCCCCACGCTCCGGCGCAAGTGTCGCCAGCGGGCGCCGATCCAGGGCCACCCTGCGCAGGATGGCTTCGATCCGCACGCGCAACTCCACCATGCTGAAGGGTTTAGGCAAATAGTCATCGGCCCCCAGGCGAAAACCGCTGACGCGATCGGCCTCGGCGCCCAATGCCGACATCAGGATCACCGGGATCGAATGGCTCTGGCGCAGATGGGTCAGAATCGACAAGCCGTCCAGCCCCGGCAGCAGGATATCCATCAACACCACGTCGAACGCCTGTTCGCGGGCCATCTCCAACCCTTGCTGGCCGTTCTGGCACCACGTGACCTGGAAGCCACAGCGCCCCAGATGCTCGTGGACATAGGCGCCCAGCACGGGGTCATCTTCAATGGTCAGGATACTGGGTAGGCCAACTGCTGCGGGATTCATTAGCGTCTGCAAGTCATTCTCAATCACTGATTATTCAAGATAACCCCGGCGCAGGCAATCGCCACACGACGCCAAACAGGCCGAAGATTGCGCCCTGTCATTAATTTGCAAGATTCCGGGCCGCGCAAATGGCTACACTGCGCAGGTGGCGCGGGCCGGACGCCGGCGCGGAAGATTGATATCAGTGTGGTAGCAGGAGAGTGGCGTGCTTAGAAGAATGGGGATAAAAGGCCGCGTACTGTTGCTGAGCTTATTACCGACCAGCCTGATGGCCTTGTTGTTGGGCGGCTACTTTACCTGGATGCAGCTCTCGGAATTGCAGGCCCAATTGCTGCAACGCGGCGAAATGATCACCGAGCAACTGGCCCCGCTGGTGGCTCCTGCGTTAAGCAGCAAGAACACCGACCTGCTGGAACGCATTGCCACTCAGTCCCTGGAGCAACTGGACGTGCGCACCGTGGCGTTCCTCGCACCGGACCGCACGCCCCTCGCCCACGCCGGCCCGACCATGCTCAACCAGCCGCCGGTCGGCAACAGTTCGCACCTGCTGCAACGCACCGAGAACGACGCCACGCGCTACCTGCTGCCGGTGTTTGGCCGCCATCGCAACCTGGCGGGCGACCTGATCCCCGATGAAGCCGACCGCCTGCTGGGGTGGGTCGAGGTAGAACTGTCCCACAACGGTATGTTGCTGCGCGGCTATCGCAGCCTGTTCGCCAGCCTGCTGTTGATTGCCATCGGCCTGATCTGCACCGCAGCCCTGGCGCTGCGCATCAGCCGTACGATCAACGGGCCGATTGGTCTGATCAAGCAAGCCGTGGCCCAACTCAAGGACGGCAACCTGGAAACCCGCTTGCCGCCTTTGGGCAGCCAGGAACTCGACCAGCTCGCCTCAGGCGTCAACCGCATGGCCGAAACCCTGCAAAACGCCCAGGAAGAATTGCAGCACAGCATCGACCAAGCCACCGAAGACGTGCGCCAGAACCTGGAAACCATCGAAATCCAAAACATCGAGCTGGACCTGGCGCGCAAAGAGGCGCTGGAGGCCAGCCGTATCAAGTCCGAGTTCCTGGCCAATATGAGCCATGAAATCCGCACGCCGCTCAACGGCATCCTCGGCTTTACCCACCTGCTGCAAAAAAGCGAGCTCACGCCGCGCCAGTTGGACTACCTGGGCACTATCGAAAAATCCGCCGACAACCTGCTGGGCATCATCAATGAGATCCTCGACTTCTCGAAGATCGAGGCCGGCAAACTGGTACTCGACAGCATCCCGTTCAATCTGCGGGACTTGCTGCAAGACACCCTGACCATCCTCGCTCCCGCCGCCCATGCCAAGCAGTTGGAACTGGTCAGCCTGGTCTACCGCGACACGCCGCTGGCGCTGGTGGGCGACCCGCTGCGGCTCAAGCAGATCCTCACCAACCTGATCAGCAACGCGATCAAGTTCACCCGCGAGGGCACTATCGTGGCCCGAGCGATGATTGAAGAAGAACTGGAAGACAGCGTGCAACTGCGCATCAGCGTGCAGGACACCGGCATTGGCCTGTCCAGCCAGGACGTGCGCGCGCTGTTCCAAGCGTTCAGCCAGGCCGATAACTCGCTGTCACGCCAGCCGGGCGGCACCGGGCTGGGCCTGGTGATTTCCAAGCGCCTGATCGAGCAGATGGGCGGTGAAATCGGTGTAGACAGCACGCCGGGTGAAGGCTCGGAGTTCTGGATCAGCCTGAACCTTCCCAAAACCCGCGGCGACATTGAAGACCTGCCCTGCGCGCCACTGCTGGGCCACCGCGTGGCGGTACTGGAAAACCACGAACTGGCGCGCCAGGCCCTGCAACATCAACTGGAAGACTGCGGCCTGGAAGTCACGCCGTTCAATAGCCTGGAAAGCCTGACCAACGGCATCACCAGCGCCCATCAGACCGAGCAGGCCATTGACTTGGCGGTGCTCGGCGTAACCGCCAACGACATTCCGCCCGAGCGTCTCAACCAGCACCTTTGGGATCTCGAACGCCTGGGCTGCAAAGTGCTGGTGCTGTGCCCTACCACCGAACAGATGCTGTTCAACCAGTCCGTGCCCAACCCCAACAGCCAGTTGCAGGCCAAGCCGGCGTGCACCCGCAAACTGCGCCGCGCCCTGTCCGACCTGATCAGCCCGCGCCCGTCGCGCAGCGAGCCGGGCGAGCCGCTGTCCAGCCGTGCGCCCCGTGTGCTGTGTGTCGACGACAACCCGGCGAACCTGCTGTTGGTGCAAACCTTGCTGGAAGACATGGGCGCCCAGGTGCGTGCGGTAGAAAGCGGTTACGCCGCAGTCGACGCCGTAAAACAGGACACCTTCGATCTTGTGCTGATGGACGTGCAAATGCCCGGCATGGATGGACGCCAGAGTACCGAGGCGATACGCCAATGGGAAAGCGAGGGCCATGGGACGCCCTTGCCGGTGGTCGCCCTCACCGCCCACGCCATGGCCAACGAAAAACGCGCCTTGCTGCAAAGCGGCATGGACGATTACCTGACCAAACCCATCAGCGAACGGCAATTGGCCCAGGTGGTGTTGAAATGGACCGGCCTCGCCTTGCGTAATCAAGTGCCGGAGCGCGTCACCGAAGGGCTGGGCCCAGGCGTGCAGCTGCCGGTGCTCGACCATGAGGAAGGCCTGCGCCTGGCTGCGGGTAAAACCGATCTGGCCGCCGACATGCTCGCCATGCTGCTGGCCTCGCTGGAGGCAGACCGTCAGGCCATTCACGTTGCCCGCGATGCCAAGGACAATCTGGCGCTGATCGAGCGCGTCCACCGCCTGCACGGCGCCACCCGCTACTGTGGCGTGCCGCAACTGCGCGCTGCCTGTCAACGTGCCGAAACCCTGCTCAAGCAGGACGACGCCAAGGCCATGACGGCCCTGGACGAACTGGACATGGCCATCGCCCGGCTGGCCAGTGAAGCGCGGGTCAGCGTCTGACCCTATTTCAAGGCGCTGATCAATTGATAAATAGCAGGGAGCATTTTCAATGCGCGTGATTCTTTTCAGCAGCCAGACCTACGACCGCGACAGCTTCCTCGGCGAGCCGCTGCCACCGGGCCTGTCGCTGCAATTCCAGCCTGCCCGGCTCACTCTCGACACCGTGGCCCTGGCCGAACATCACGAGGTGGTCTGCGCCTTTATCAACGACGACCTCAGCGCCCCGGTGCTGGAACACTTGGCCAAAGGCGGTACCCGGCTGATTGCCCTGCGTTCGGCGGGTTACAACCATGTCGACCTCGCCGTCGCCAGGCGCCTGGGCCTGAGCATCGTGCGCGTGCCAGCCTACTCGCCCCATGCGGTCGCGGAGCACGCTGTCGCGCTGATCCTCGCCCTCAACCGCCGCTTGCATCGGGCCTACAACCGCACCCGCGATGGTGACTTCAGCTTGCACGGCCTCACCGGTTTCGACCTGGCGGGCAAGACGGTCGGTGTGGTCGGTACCGGGCAGATCGGCGCGACATTTGCCAGAATCATGGCCGGGTTCGGATGTACGCTGCTCGCCTACGACCCCTTCCCCAATCCGCAGGTCCAGGCCTTGGGCGCGCAGTACGTGAGCCTGCCCGAGTTGCTCGCGCAAGCGCAGATCATCAGCCTGCACTGCCCGCTGACCACCGACAGTAAACACTTGATCAATGCCCGTGCCCTGGCACAGATGCAGCCCGGCGCGATGCTGATCA
Source organism: Pseudomonas sp. LG1E9 (assembly GCF_003290225.1). NCBI lineage: Bacteria > Pseudomonadati > Pseudomonadota > Gammaproteobacteria > Pseudomonadales > Pseudomonadaceae > Pseudomonas > Pseudomonas sp. LG1E9. Next base: position 4,273,686 of record NZ_CP029983.1, read on the forward strand.
ATACCGGTCGCGGCGGTCTGGTGGATACGCCGGCATTGATCGAAGCGCTCAAGGACGGCCAACTCGGTTATCTGGGGCTGGATGTCTACGAAGAAGAAGCCCAGCTGTTTTTCGAGGACCGTTCGGATATGCCTCTGCAAGACGACGTGCTTGCGCGCCTGCTGACCTTCCCCAACGTGATCATCACCGCGCACCAGGCGTTCCTCACCCGCGAAGCCCTGGCGGCCATTGCCGGCACCACCCTGGCCAACATTGCTGCATGGGCTGATGGCCGGGCGCAGAACCTTGTCGAAGGTTGATCAGCGGTCACATACCAGGCTCATGATGAGCAGGCACCCGTGATAGGATGCCGCGCCTATTTGGAGGATCCATGGCCGAACACGATTTCCGCTTCAGCTTGCTGAGCCCGCAACACACCCTGATCGAATGCCGCGCCCTGGTGCCGGGCCGTTACCAGGTCACCGGCAACGGTGGTTCGATCAAGCACGGCGACGTGTTGATCGTCACCCTGCGCGGCAGTAAAACCCTGTCGATGCGCCTGACCGTCGAAGGCGATGCGCGCTACTCCATCCGCCCGGCGGGCCAATGGGTCGCCATGGCCCAAGGGCCTAAATTCGGCGAGCTGGAGATTCACACCTGGAAGGTCAACTGCGACAGCTGCGACACCGTGCTGGAGTTTGAATTCGCGGTGGAAACCAAGCTGAGCAAGGAGCCGCTGCAGCCTGCCGCCAACGCGCGCATCAAGGAACTGGGCTGGGCCAGCGAAGGCGACAAGCACCGCTGCCCGAAATGCCAGAAGGCTGCGCAATGAAAGGCCTGCTTCTGCTCGCCGCCGTCGGCGCGGCACTGAGCGGCTGTGCCGGTGATGCGGTCAAGCTCAAGCAGGATCACAGTTACGTGGTGGAGTGGATTGGTGAGCGGCCGTTGATGGACTACGCCCACCTGACCGTCACCCTCGGCGCCGATGGTCGCGCCTACGGCAATGGCGGTTGCAACCACTGGTTTGCGCCATACACCGTCGAGGGCGACAAGCTCAGCTTCGGCAAGCTCGGCAGCACCCGCAAGCTCTGCGCCGAGGCCCTGATGGAGCAGGAACACCGCTTCTTCCAGGCTCTGCAAGCCGTACAGCGCTGGGATATCTCGCCGATCGAGCAGACGCGCTTCTGGCCGGCCGAGGGCAAGCCGATTCGCCTGTGGCCCGAAGAGGGCTGATCCCGACTCTGTGACTAAATGTGGGCGGGGCAAGCCCGATCCCACATTTGTTTGGAGTTGCTGCTTTAACCGCGCAAGGCCTTGAGTTTGGCCAGTACGCCTTCCGCGGTCTGCTCGCCCATCAACTGCTCACGCACCTTGCCCTTGTCATCGATGATGTAAGTCACCGGCAGGGCCTCGCTGCGCGGAATGTCGAAGATCCCGTCCGGATTCTGTGCCAGCACGGTGAACTTGATGCCCAGCTTGTCGCTGGCGGCTTTCAGTTCCTCCCCCTGCACGTTATCGAAATTGACCCCGAATACCCCGACGTTCTGTGCTTTGAGCTGCTCGGCCAAGGCATTGAGCTCAGGGATTTCCGTGCGGCATGGGCCACACCATTCTGCCCAGTAGTTGACCACCAGCCATTGCTTGTCGAGGCGCTCGGCCGCGACTTTCTGGCCATACTGGTCAACGCCATAGTCATTGCCGCAGCCGCTGAGCAGCAAAGTTGAAATGATCGCCAATGCACCGATCAGTCGACGTGTCATGGGGTAATCCTTCGCAAAAATGAACGTTGGCTGCGACCTATCGCCTCTTACGGTTTAAGGACGGGGCGCAGCGCGGGTAGAATACCCGCCACCTTACGCAAGATGCGACCCGCACATGACCGATCTGACGCTTTATCACAACCCGCGCTGCTCGAAATCCCGCGGTGCGCTCGAACTGCTTGAAGCCCGCGGCCTTGCCCCAACCGTGGTGCGCTACCTGGAAACCCCGCTGGACGCGGCGCAAATCAAGGCCTTGCTGGCCAAACTGGGCCTCAGCGCCCGTCAGTTGCTGCGCACTGGCGAAGACGAATACAAAAGTCTCAACCTGGCCGACGCCACCCTCAGCGAAACCCAACTGATCGCAGCCATCGCCGAACACCCCAAGCTGATGGAACGCCCGATCCTGGAAACCGCCGACAAAGCCATCATTGGCCGCCCACCAGAAAGCGTACTGGAGATTCTGCCGTGACCACACCGTATGTGCTGGTGCTGTATTACAGCCGCAACGGCTCGGTCAGCGAAATGGCCCGGCATATTGCCCGGGGGATCGAGCAAGGCGGTATGGAAGCGCGTTTGCGCACCGTGCCGGCGATCTCCACCGAATGCGAAGCCGTGGCGCCGAGCATTCCGGACGAAGGCGCGTTGTACGCCAGCCTCGATGATTTGAAAAACTGCTCAGGCCTGGCCCTGGGCAGCCCGACGCGCTTCGGCAACATGGCCGCGCCGCTCAAGTACTTTATTGATGGCACGAGCAACCTGTGGCTCACCGGCGCTCTGGTCGGCAAGCCTGCTGGCGTGTTCACCTCCACCGCCAGCCTGCACGGCGGCCAGGAAACCACGCTGATGTCGATGCTGCTGCCGCTGTTGCACCACGGCATGTTGATCACCGGCCTGCCCTACAGCGAACAGGCATTGCTCGACACCCAGGGCGGCGGCACGCCTTATGGCGCCAGCCACCATGCCGGGCCGGACGGCAAGCGCATGCTCGATCAACACGAAATCGCCCTGTGCCGGGCATTGGGCTTGCGCCTGGCTACCACCGCCACGCTGCTGGAGAATGGCCGTGGCCAAAAAGCCTAAAGTCCTGCCGCCCCAGGCGTGGCTGGAGCCGCGTGTAAAGGCGGCACGCGCATTGAGCCTGCTGGCATTTTTTGCCCTGGTGGGCTTGCTGTGCGGGTATTACCTGTTCGTCGCCGACCTGCACGGCGCACGCCCGTGGGTGATCCTGCTGATCGAGCTGGCGCCGCTGCTGTTGCTGGCGCCGGGCATGATCAGCGGCAGTGCGCGGGGGCATTCGTGGATGTGCTTTGCGGTGAACCTGTATTTCATCAAGGGCGCGCTGGCGGCGTACGACCCGAACCGCCAGTGGTTCGGGGTGCTGGAGATGCTGACGAGTCTGGCGGTGTTTTGCACGGCGCTGTTGTATGTGCGGTGGCGGCATCAGTTGGATCGGCGGTTGGCAGCCAATCACCCGTAGCTGTCGAGCGCTACGGGGGGTGTTACTTATCGCGTCGGCTCAGTGGTTGACGGTGTAGGCCAGCATCATCGACAACTGGCACATAGGTCGCCCGCTCTCGGCATGCCACTGGTTGAACGCGCCCTGCACCGTCGCCAGATCCCGCAGGCTGGTCGGCGCCTTGTCGACGATTTTCTGCGCATTCAATGCTGCCACCACGTCATCACTCGGCACAAACGTATCCTTACCCACCATCCGCAAGAAGCGCGGCGCCGACAGCCCGCCCAACTGGTGGCCGTGCTTGCTCAGGTACTTCCACAGCCCGACGATGTCGGTGACCGGCCAGTCGGCGATAAACGCGCCGAAGCTGCCTTTTTCTAGCTCGATGTCCAGCATCATCTGCGCGTTGCGCGGCACGCTCTTGAGCTTGCCCAGGTGACGGATGATCCGCGTGTCCTGCATCAGGCGTTCCAGGTGCTCGGCGCCCATCAGCACGACTTTTTCCGGGTCGAAGCCGAAGAACACTTGTTCGAACGCCGGCCATTTGGCGTCCACCACGCTGTGCTTTAAACCGGCGCGAAACACTCGCAGCGCCAGGGTCGACAGATAACGGTCATCACTGATCTTGCGCAATTGCGCCGGTGTTTTGGGCACCGGCAGGTGGGCTTCCAGTTGAGCCGCTGAACCAAAGCGGTTCAGACAATATTCGTGCAGCCACTTGTAATCGCGCATGCCCTCTCCTGGGGATTGAAAATGAAAACGGCGCCCGTAAGCGCCGTCTTTCAGAGCGTTGAGTTGCGTCAGAGGTTCACTACGTTGACGAAGCGCGAGGCGGCCGTCTCGTCGATTTTCAGGCTGGTGAAGTCAAACAGGTTGCGGTCGGCCAATTGTGATGGCTGTACGTTCTGCAAGCTGCGGAAAATACTTTCGGTGCGCCCCGGCGTCTTGCGATCCCACTCCACCAGCATCTCCTTGACCACCTGGCGCTGCAGGTTTTCCTGGGAGCCGCACAGGTTGCACGGGATGATCGGGAATTGCTTGAAGTCGGAGTAGGCCTGGATGTCCTTCTCGTTGCAATACGCCAGCGGGCGGATGACTACGTTGCGCCCGTCATCGGCGCGCAGCTTGGGCGGCATGGCCTTGAGGGAGCCATTGAAAAACATGTTGAGAAAGAAGGTTTCGACGATGTCGTCGCGGTGGTGCCCCAGGGCCATCTTGGTCGCACCGATTTCATCGGCAAAGGTGTAGAGCGTGCCACGGCGCAGGCGCGAGCACAGCGAGCAGGTGGTCTTGCCTTCCGGGATCAACTCCTTGACCACCGAGTAGGTGTCTTTCTCGACGATGTGGTACTCGACGCCCAGGGCTTTCAGGTAGGCCGGCAGCACGTGCTCCGGGAAGCCTGGTTGTTTCTGGTCCATGTTGACGGCGACGATCTCGAACTTGATTGGCGCGACCTTTTGCAGGTGCAGCAGCACGTCAAGCAGGGTGTAACTGTCTTTGCCGCCGGAGAGACAGACCATGACCTTGTCGCCGTCCTCGATCATGTTGAAATCGGCGACCGCTTCACCGGCCAGGCGACGCAGGCGTTTTTGTAGTTTGTTCTGGTTGACCGTAAGAGTGCCCATGGCGCTTGGATCCGCTGCTGGTGTGTGACGAAAAGCCGGGTATCTTACCGATTTCGAGTCCCCACATTCAATGTAGGCCAGCATTCCAATCTGCGATTAGGCCCACTGTTTACAGTGCGATTTGCTCTAAAGCCCCTACAGTTATTCAGGTCATCCCTTCCTATACTGCGACGTGAGGTCGCACATCTATATCCAGACCTTTCAGGCCAATTGGCCCGTGGGCGCTCCGATGGGGGGCGATGGCAATAACGACAGGAGTGACTGGCATGATCCATCACGTCGTGGGGCTTTTTACCCATCCCGACCAGGAATGGCGGGAAATCCGTGGCGATAAAGAAGAAAGCATCGGCCACATGTACCTCACTCACACGCTGATTCTCGCGGCGATCCCTGCGATATCAGCGTTTATCGGCACCACCCAGGTGGGCTGGGTCATCGGTAACCGGGCGCCGGTGATGCTGACCCAGGAAAGTGCGTTGTGGATGACCATCATGTCCTATGCCGCCATGCTCGGCGGCGTGGCGGTGATGGGCGCGTTCATTCACTGGATGGCCCGTACCTACGACGCCAACCCCAGCATGGCGCGCTGCGTGGCTTTTGCGACCTACACCGCCACACCTCTGTTTATCGGCGGGCTGGCGGCGCTTTACCCACATATGTGGCTGGGCATGGTCGTGGGCACGGCGGCAATCTGCTACACGGTGTACTTGCTGTATGTAGGCCTGCCGACGTTCATGAACATCGACCCGGACGAGGGCTTCCTGTTTTCCAGCTCGGTACTGGCTGTAGGCCTGGTGGTCCTGGTGGCGATCATGGCGTTTACCGTTATCGTCTGGGGCCTGGGTGTTGGCCCGATCTACACCAACTGACCTCACAACCCCTCAGGCAAGGCCACCGCAAGGTGGCTTTGTGCGTTATGCATGACCATTCGGCACCTGACAGATTCGGAAACAACCGGCTTTGCGGCATACTGGGCCTCTCTGGAGATAGGTACAGCATGCCCGAGCAACTCAATACCCGCGTCGAAGATTGTTTCCTGCAAGCCGAATCCTTTTTCAAACGAAGCTTCAAGCGCCCCCAGGTCAGCCTCAAGCTGCGGGGCCAGAAAGCCGGTGTCGCGCATCTGCACGAGAACCTGCTGCGCTTCAACCCACAGTTGTACCGAGAAAACAGTCAACATTTCCTCAAGCAGACCGTGGCCCATGAAGTGGCGCACCTGATCGCCCATCAATTGTTCGGTGAGCGCATCCAGCCCCATGGCGAGGAATGGCAGTTAATCATGCGCGGGGTCTACGAACTGCCGCCAGACCGCTGCCACACCTATGCCGTGCAGCGTCGCCAGGTGACCCGCTATATCTACCGCTGCCCGTGTGCCGATAGCGACTTCCCGTTTTCGTCGCAGCGTCATGGCATGGTGGCTCAGGGACGGCGGTATTTGTGTCGGCGGTGTCGGCAGACCCTGGTGTTTACCGGGGAAACCCGGGTGGAGTGAGGGCCAAATCGGGGGGCCGCCCCCGATAGCGCCGGGTCAGTCACCCAACCACCTTGGCCCGCCGCAGTTCCGCTATTCGCTGAGCGCTGAGGCCCAACTCCGCCAACACCTCATCACTGTGCACCCCCACCGCCACACCAATATGTCTCGGCGCCGGCAACCCCTCGGAAAACTTCAGCGGGCAAGCCAGCTGCGCCTGGGTCGAACCATCGCCCCTCGGCACCTGGCTGACCAACGCCCGCGCCTTCAACTGCGGGTGTTCAACGGCCTCGCTCAGGCTCAACACTGGCTCTACACACGCATCCACACCGGCAAATAACTCGCACAGCTCATCAAAGCTGCGCTTTTCGAATTCGACTTGCAGCGCCCGCTTGAGCGCAGGATCGAGGCCCAGTGCCGCCAGCTCCGGCCGCCCGAACGCCGCGCACAGTCGCTGCATAAACGCCGGCTCCAGGCTGCCCACCGACATCCAGCGCCCATCACGCGAGCGGTAATAGTCATAGAAACTGCCGCCATTGAGCACATGGGTTTCCCTTTCCGGCTGCACGCCGCAGGCCAGGTAACTCGCGCCAGCCATCGCGTTCAGGCTGAATGAGCAGTCGGTCATGCTCACATCCAGGTATTGACCGACACCCGTCTGCTGGCGAGCAATGACCGCTGCGAGCAAACCCACCACGGCATGCAACGAGCCGCCGCCCACATCCGCCAACTGCACGCCCAACGGCAGCGGCCCGCTGTCCTGGCGCCCGGTGTAGCTGGCCACGCCCGCCAGTGCCAGGTAGTTGATATCGTGGCCGGCGCGATCCTTATACGGGCCGGTCTGGCCATACCCGGTGATCGACACATAAATCAGGCGGGGGTTGAGCGCTTTCAAGGCCTCATACCCCAGGCCCAGGCGCTCCATCACGCCGGGGCGAAACTGTTCGAGCACGATGTCGTAGTTCTTGACCAGCGCCCTTACGATGTCCGGGGCCTCAGCCTGCTTGAGGTCCAGCGCCAGGCTGCGTTTATTGCGATTGAGGTAGGCGTGGCTCGCCGAGGTGCCTTGGTCATGGGGTGGCAGCACGCGCAGCAGGTCCATGCGCGTGGGCGATTCGATACGCAGCACCTCGGCCCCCATGTCCGCCAGCATCAACGAAGCAAACGGGCCAGGCAGCAAGGTGGAAAAATCCAGCACTTTGAGGGACGCCAAGGGACCTGACATTTGGGGGCTCCACTTTCGCTTCGAATGCTCACAGACTAGGCAGCCTTACGCCTACCGGCAATCGTCAGAACAATCACCGACAGTGACCGTTTTGATCACGGCGGGCTTTTTCGCGGCGGCGGCTTTATCATTGGCCCACGTTTGCTTGCCGAGTGTTCCATGAAGTTCGCGATTGCCCTGTATTCCGCCGCCCATGCGCCCTCCTCGCGCCGCGCCCTGCTGTTCGCACAGGCCGCGCTGGCCGGCGGGCATGAGATTGTGCGGTTGTTTTTTTATCAGGATGGCGTGTACAGCGCGTCCAATAACGTTGTCGCGCCCCAGGATGAGCAAGACATCGCCCGCCAATGGCGTGAGTTTGTCAGCACTCATCAGCTGGACGGCGTGGTGTGCATCGCCGCTGCCCTGCGCCGTGGCGTGCTCAACAGCGAAGAAGCCACGCGCTATCAACGCAGCGCGGTCAACCTGGATGCGCCGTGGGCGCTGTCAGGCCTTGGGCAATTGCATGATGCGATCCAGGATGCCGACCGCCTGATCTGTTTTGGAGGGCCGTGAGATGTCCAGATCCCTATTGGTGATCAGCCGCCAGGCGCCGTGGTCCGGGCCGAGCGCGCGGGAAGCGCTGGATATCGTGCTGGCCGGCGGCGCGTTTGATCTGCCCATCGGCTTGCTGTTCATGGATGACGGTGTGTTCCAACTGGCGCCGTGCCAAGCCGCCAAAGCCGTGCAACAGAAAGACCTGAGTGCCAATCTGCAGGCCCTGGGCCTGTTCGGCATTGATGACGTGTTCGCCTGCGACCACAGCCTGTCCGCACGCGGGCTGCCGCCACCCGCCAACGCGCAGTCGCTGGACAGCCAAGCCATTTCCCAACTGATTGACCGTTACGACCAGGTGATTACCCTCTGATGTCGACTCTACATGTGGTGTCTCATTCCCCGTTTACCGACAGCCGCCTCGACAGCTGCCTGCGCATCTGTGGCGCCGGGGACGCAATCCTGCTGTGTGGTGACGGCGCCTACGGCCTGCACACGCCCGCCCTGCAAACCAAAGGCGTGAAGGTGTTTGTGCTGGCCGAAGACATGCAGGCGCGCAATCTGCCACTACCGGACTGGGCTGACAGCATGGACTATCCCGGTTTCGTGCAACTGTCGATCGACTACGACAAGGTCAACACCTGGCTATGAACACCCTGACCGTAGGCGAGCGCCGCCTCGAACTGGACAAGGACGGCTACCTGGTCGATCTGGACGACTGGTCCACCGAAGTCGCCAATGCCCTGGCCGCCGCCGACAACCTGGAGCTGACGCCGGCCCACTGGGAAATCCTCGAACTGTTGCGCGGGTTTTATGCCGAATTCCAGCTGTCCCCGGCCACGCGCCCGCTGATCAAATACACCGCCCTGAAACTTGGCCCGGAGAAGGGCAATAGCCTGCACCTCAACCAACTGTTCAACGGCACTCCCGCCAAACTCGCCGCCAAGCTGGCGGGCCTGCCCAGGCCGACGAATTGCTTATGACCGACTTTGCCCCACTGACCCTGCAAACCCCTGCCGAGCACCCGTTTGCGCCATTCGTGCGCATCCTGGGCAAAGGCAAGCGCGGCGCGCGTAACCTCACCCGCGAAGAAGCCCGTGAAGCCATGGGCATGCTGCTCGACGAAAAAGTCGAAGACACCCAACTGGGCGCCTTCCTGATGCTGCTGCGGCACAAGGAAGAAAGCGCGGAAGAACTTGCTGGCTTCACCGAAGCCGTGCGCGAACGCCTGGATGCCCCGGCACTGAACGTGGATATCGACTGGCCGACCTACGCCGGTAAAAAGCGCCACCTGCCGTGGTTTCTGCTGGCGGCCAAATGCCTGGCACAGAACGGCGTGCGCATCCTGATGCACGGTGGCGGCGCCCATACGGCGGGCCGGTTGTACACCGAACAATTGCTGCAAACCCTGCAAATTCCCCTGTGCCGCAACTGGCAGCAGGTCGGCACGGCGTTTGACCAGGGCAACCTGGCGTTCATCCCGCTGGGCGACTGGGCACCGCAGCTGCAACGCATGATCGATTTGCGCAACACCCTGGGCCTGCGCTCGCCGATCCACTCCCTGGCGCGGCTGCTCAACCCGTTGAACGCCCGTTGCGGCCTGCAAAGCATTTTCCATCCGGGCTATCAGGGCGTACACCGCGACGCCAGCGGCCTGCTTGGCGATAACGTGATTGTGGTGAAAGGCGACGGCGGCGAGATCGAGATCAACCCCGACACGATCAGCCACCTGTACGGCACTACCGGCGGCGAGAGCTGGGATGAAGAATGGCCCGCCCTCTCCGCCCAGCGCCATGTCAAACCGGCAACGCTGGAGACAGAGCATTTGAAAGCGCTGTGGCGCGGTGATGTGGAGGACAGCTACCCACAACTGGCGCTGATCGCCACCATGGCCCTGGCCTTGCGCGGCCTGGGCCACCCACGGGAGCAGGCGTTCGAATTGGCCCGGCAGTATTGGGCTGCGCGGGATAAATCGATTTAATCGATCATTCACCCGCAGTCTTTGCGCTTTTAGTTCGAACTCATCCCTTTAGACTGGGCTCCAACGCTTATTAGCCAAGGAGCCAGTCATGGGTTTGCTGATCGAAGGACACTGGAAAGACCAGTGGTACGAAAGTAGCGCAGACGGCGCTTTCCAACGCGAACAGGCGCAGCGCCGCCACTGGGTGACGGCCGACGGCCAGCCTGGCCCGAGCGGCGATGGCGGCTTCAGGGCCGAGGCCGGTCGGTATCACCTCTATGTGTCCCTGGCCTGCCCATGGGCTCACCGCACCCTTATCCTGCGCAAGCTCAAAGGCCTCGAAAGCCTCATCGATGTGTCCGTGGTCAGCTGGCTGATGCTGGAAAACGGCTGGACCTTCGACAAGGCCCACGGCTCCACTGGCGACGCGCTGGATAATTTTGAATTCATGCACCAGCGCTACACCGCCGATACGGCCGACTACACCGGCCGCGTCACCGTGCCGGTGTTGTGGGACAAGCAGCTCCAACGCATCGTCAGCAATGAGTCGGCGGAGATCATCCGCATGTTCAACAGCGCGTTCAACGGGTTGACGGGCAACACCCTGGACTTCTATCCCGAGTCACTGCGCACAACCATCGACGCGCTGAACGAACGCATTTACCCGGCGGTGAACAACGGTGTGTATCGCGCAGGCTTTGCCACGTCGCAGCAGGCGTATGCAAGCGCGTTTGATGATGTGTTTGCCGAACTGGATGACCTGGAGCAGCACCTGAGCGACCATCGCTACCTGGCCGGTGAATACCTGACCGAGGCAGACGTGCGGCTGTTTACCACGCTGATTCGTTTTGATGCGGTGTACTACAGCCACTTCAAATGCAATCTGCGGCGGATTGCGGATTATCCAAACCTGTCGAACTGGCTGCGGGAGTTGTATCAGTGGCCTGGGGTGGCCGAGACGGTGGATTTCGAGCACATCAAGGGGCACTACTATGCGAGCCATCGGACGATCAATCCGACGGGGATTGTGCCGAAAGGGCCGTTGCAGAGGTTTGATGCCGAGCATGATCGTCGGCGCTTGAATGGTTCAGGGGTTTTGAGCTGATCCAGGAGATGGTTGTGTCTGAGGGACTCATCGGGGGCAAGCCCCCTCCCACATTTGGAATGCATTTTAATGTGGGAGGGGACTTGCCCCCGATGCTTTCAGGGCTCACACCTGAGACTGGGCGCCTTCAAACCACTTGAGCTTCTCGCGCAACACCACCACCTCACCCACGATCACCAATGTCGGCGCATGCACTTCATGCTCCGCCACCATGCGTGGCAAGTCGGCCAGGGTACCGGTGAACACACGCTGGTTCGAGGTGGTGCCCTGCTGGATCAACGCTGCCGGTGTATCAGCGGCGCGACCGTGCTTGATCAGTTGCTCGCAGATGATCGGCAAGCCAATCAGGCCCATGTAGAACACCAGCGTCTGCGACGGCCCCACCAGATCCTGCCAGGGCAGATCCGACGTACCGTTTTTCAGGTGCCCGGTGATAAAGCGCACCGATTGCGCGTAATCGCGATGGGTCAGCGGAATCCCGGCATACGCCGCGCAGCCACTGGCCGCTGTAATCCCTGGCACTACCTGGAACGGGATGCCATGGGCCGCCAATTCCTCGATTTCTTCGCCACCACGCCCAAAGATGAACGGATCGCCACCCTTGAGGCGCAGCACGCGCTTGCCTTGCTTGGCCAGATCCACCAATTGCTGGTTGATCTGGTCCTGCGGCACGGCATGGTCGGCGCGACGCTTGCCGACATACACCCGCTCGGCATCACGACGGCACAGCTCAAGAATCGCCGGGGCGACCAGGCGGTCGTACAGCACCACATCGGCTTGCTGCATCAGACGCAGCGCACGGAAGGTCAACAGGTCAGGATCGCCTGGGCCTGCGCCCACCAGGTAAACCTCACCCGGCGCGTACGGCGGTGCACCGTTGACCTTTTCAATCAATAAACGCTCAGCCTCATCGCCCTGCCCGGCCAACTGACGGTCGGCAATCGGGCCCTGGAACACTTCTTCCCAGAACGCCCGACGTTGCTGCACATCCGGGTACAAACCTTTGACCTGGGCACGAAAACGCGCCGCCAACCCGGCCAATTGACCATAAGTCGATGGAATCCAGGTTTCCAGCTTGGCGCGGATCAAGCGTGCCAGCACCGGCGCATCGCCGCCGCTGGACACCGCAATCACCAACGGCGAGCGGTCGACAATCGCCGGGAAGATCACGCTGCACAAGGCCGGCGCGTCCACCACGTTGACCGGTACACAGCGACGCTTGGCATCACTGGATACTTGCGCATTGAGTGGCTCGTCGTCCGTCGCGGCGATGATCAGGGTGCAACCATCAAGGTCGGGCTCCTGATAACCACGCACGTTCAGTTCCCCGCCACTGCCCAGCACCAATTCACGCAACTGGTCTTCGATCTGAGGAGCAACCACCCGCAGCACTGCGCCGGCGTCGGCCAGCAGCCGGGACTTGCGCAAGGCAATTTCCCCGCCACCAACGACCAATACACGGCTGCCGCGCAGGTTATGAAACAGCGGCAGAAATTCCATTTAGCCGATGACCTCAACGCCGGCCATGTACGGCTTGAGCACTTCAGGCACACGGATCGAACCGTCAGCCTGCTGGTAGTTTTCCAACACCGCCACCAGGGTACGGCCTACGGCCAGGCCCGAACCATTGAGGGTGTGCACCAGTTCCGGCTTGCCGGTTTCCGGGTTACGGAAACGCGCCTGCATGCGACGGGCCTGGAAATCACCGCAGTTGGAGCACGACGAAATCTCGCGGTACTTGTCCTGGCTCGGCACCCACACTTCCAGATCGTAGGTCTTCACGGCGCTGAACCCCATGTCGCCCGTGCACAGAGCCAGCACGCGGTACGGCAGCTCCAGCAGTTGCAGCACGCGCTCGGCGTTGGCGGTCAGGCCTTCCAGGGCTTCCATGGAGGTCGACGGCTCGACCACTTGCACCATCTCGACCTTGTCGAACTGGTGCTGGCGGATCATGCCACGGGTGTCACGCCCCGATGCGCCGGCTTCACTGCGAAAGCACGGGCTGTGGGCCACGAACTTGAGTGGCAGTTGCTTGGCGTCGAGGATCTCGCCAGCGACGATATTGGTCAGCGACACTTCGGCGGTCGGGATCAGGTACAGGTCGGCTTCGCCGTCGCGGCTGATCTTGAACAGGTCTTCTTCGAACTTCGGCAACTGGCTGGTACCCATCAGCGCCGGACCTTGCACCAGATAAGGGGTGTAGGCCTCTTCGTAGCCGTGCTCGCCGGTGTGCAGGTTGATCATGAACTGCGCCAGGGCACGGTGCATGCGCGCGATCGGTCCGCGCAGCAACGCAAAGCGCGCGCCGGACATCTTGGCGGCGGTTTCGAAATCCAGGCCACCGGTCAATTCGCCCAGGGCAACGTGGTCCTTGATCTCGAAGTCAAAGGCTTTGGGCGTGCCCCAGCGGCGGACTTCGACGTTGCCGTCTTCGTCTTCACCCACTGGCACAGATTCATGCGGAATGTTGGGGATGCCCAGCAGGATCGAATCCAGCTCGGACTGAATGCCCTCCAGCTCGACCTTGCCGTCGGACAGCTCGGTGCCCATGCGCTCGACGTCCGCCATCAGCGGCGCGATGTCTTCGCCGCGCTGCTTGGCCTGACCGATGGATTTGGAACGCGCATTACGCTCAGCCTGCAGTGCTTCGGTGCGGGTCTGGACGGTCTTGCGCTGTTCTTCCAGCGCTTCGATGCGCGCAACATCCAAGGCAAAGCCACGGGATGCCAGGCGGTCCGCTACGTCCTGAAGGTTGCTACGTAACAGTTTGGAATCGAGCATGTCGGTCTCTCGTTTATCAAAGTTTGGTCAAGGACAGGCCAGCCCAGGTCGCGAGCAGCCCGCCGAATACACTGATGGCAGCGTAGCCAATCGCCAGCGGCATTTGCCCGCTTTCCAGCAGGCGTACGGTATCCAGTGAAAAGGATGAAAAGGTCGTCAGGCCGCCAAGAAAGCCAACCATCAGCCCGGCGCGCACCTCAATCGGTACTTCGGGACGCACCAGGAACAGGCCGTATAAAACGCCGATCAACAGGCAGCCCACGATATTAACGGCCAGCGTCGCGGTATAGAAGTGCTTGGGCCAATTCGCGCTGATCCAATTAGCCGTCGCAAAGCGCAGCAGTGTACCCGCGATACCGCCCGCCGAGACGGCGACCACCAAGGGAATCATGATTTTCTCCGCTGCTTGGGACTTAAACGATCGAGTGCGGCCAGATGATTGAGCTTCTCGCCGATCTTCAGCTCAAGGCCACGGGGCACCGGCTGGTAGAGCGGCAACGGCTCAAGCTCATCGGGGAAGTAGTCTTCACCGGCGGCATAGGCATCCGGCTCATCGTGGGCATAGCGATATTCGTCGCCGTAGCCGAGCTGTTTCATCAATTTGGTCGGCGCATTGCGCAAGTGCAACGGCACTTCGAGGGAGCCGTATTCGGCCGCGGCACGCAGCGCCGACTTGAAGCCCATGTACACCGCGTTGCTTTTCGGCGCGCAGGCCAGGTAGGTGATGGCCTGGGCCACCGCCAACTCGCCTTCCGGGCTGCCGAGGCGCTCCTGCACGTCCCAGGCGGCGAGGCACAGGCTCAGTGCGCGCGGATCGGCGTTGCCGATGTCTTCGCTGGCCATGCGCACCACGCGGCGCGCCAGGTACAACGGATCGCAACCGCCGTCGATCATGCGCGCAAACCAGTACAACGCGCCGTCCGGGTTGGAGCCGCGCACGGATTTGTGCAGCGCCGAGATCTGGTCGTAGAAAGCTTCGCCGCCCTTGTCGAAGCGCCGGCGCGTGTCGCCGAGCAGGCTTTGCAGCAGGTCGACGCCAATCTCGCTGCCGTCTTCGGCAAGGTCGGATGCGTTCTCCAGCAGGTTGAGAAAACGGCGACCGTCGCCATCGGCAGCGGTGAGCAGAATCTTGAAGCCTTCTTCGCTGACACTCAGCTGGCGCTTGCCCAGGCCCTTGTCTTCACTCAAGGCGCGGTGCAGCAGCTTTTGCATCGCCGCCTCGTCGAGGCTCTTGAGCACATACACGCGAGCCCGCGACAGCAACGCGTTGTTCAGTTCGAACGAGGGGTTTTCGGTGGTGGCGCCAATAAAGATCAGCGTGCCGTCTTCAACGTAGGGCAGGAAGGCATCCTGCTGCGACTTGTTGAAGCGATGCACTTCGTCGACAAACAGGATGGTGCGCTTGCCGTATTGCCCGGCCTGCTGCTTGGCGACGTCCACCGCCTGGCGGATTTCCTTGACCCCGGCCAGCACCGCAGACACCGTTTCGAAGTGTGCATCCGAGACTTTCGCCAGCAGCCGCGCCAGGGTGGTTTTACCCACGCCCGGTGGCCCCCAGAAAATCATCGAGTGCAGTGCGCCCTGCTCCAGGGCTTCGCGCAATGGCTTGCCGCGAGCGAGCAGGTGTTCCTGACCGACGTACTCATCCAGGTTGGTCGAACGCAAGCGTGCGGCCAAGGGTTGGGCAATCGGGTCACTTCGAAACAGGTCCATGGGCAGCGTTTGAAACCTCTGGTTTATTCCTGGATTACGTCGGCACCCTTGGGGATGTCGAACTTGAACTTGGAAGCCGGCACCGGCTGGTTGGCCTTGACCCCGGAGAACAGGATATCGGTGCGCTGGCCGACGCTGTCGATCAGGCGCATGTTGTTGATCACGCCATTGCCGAACGACAGGGACAGCGTGTCAAACAGCGTGTCCTTGGATTTGGGCTTGAGGGTGAATTCGATCACGTTGCTGGTTTGCTTGGAGGTGATATCGAAGCTGTCGTTGATCTTCGACACGTCGCCCGACAGCAACAGCGCCGGCGTCTGGTTCAGGCGTGGGTCGAGCTTCTTGATGGTCGCCTGCTCCAGGTCCGGGTCCCACAGCGTAACTTTCTGGCCGTCCGAGACGATGGTCTGCTCGGCCTTGCCTTCGGTGTGCCAGTAGAACAGCCCCGGGCGCTGCACGGCCATTTCCCCTGCCGTTTCCTGCAAGCGAGTACCGCCGGCATCCAGGGTCAGTTGGGAAAAACGTGCGGTCAGGGTCTGGGATTTGTCCAACAGGTTCTTCAGGCTGGCGACGGAGGCCGGGTCAGCGTGAGCCGAAACAGCGGTCAGGGCCAGTGCCGGCAACAACAGCATGCGGATAAAGCGCATGGGAGTCCTCATTGAGTAGTCAGGGCGCGCCGCGTGCTGCCACGCGGCACGGAGTCAGTCGCGCATCTGCCCAGGGGCAATGATTTCACGCGAGCCGTTGGTGTTCATTGCGGTGACGACGCCGGCGTTTTCCATGGCTTCGATCATGCGGGCGGCGCGGTTGTAGCCGATCTTCAGCTTGCGCTGTACCGCAGAAATCGAGGCCCGGCGGCTTTCCAGCACAAATGCCACGGCTTCGTCGTACAGCGCGTCGGTCTCGGCATCATCGTCGCCACCGCTGCTGCCACCGTCGAAACCGCTGCCAGCTTCTTCAACGCCGGCAAGGATGTCATCGTTGTATTCAGGCGCGCCGCGCAGCTTCCAGGCTTCCACCACGCGGTGCACTTCATCGTCGGACACGAAAGCGCCGTGCACACGGATCGGCAGGCTGGTGCCCGGCGGCATGTAGAGCATGTCACCGTGGCCCAACAGTTGTTCGGCGCCGCCCTGGTCAATGATGGTCCGCGAGTCGATCTTGCTCGACACCTGGAACGCCATGCGCGTCGGGATGTTGGCCTTGATCAGGCCGGTGATCACGTCCACCGACGGCCGCTGGGTAGCAAGGATCAAGTGGATACCGGCCGCTCGCGCTTTCTGGGCGATACGGGCGATCAGCTCTTCAACCTTCTTGCCGACGATCATCATCATGTCGGCAAATTCGTCGACCACCACCACGATGGTCGGCAGCTTGCTCAGCAGCGGTGCTTCGTCGTGGATGCTTTCGCGCTTGTACAGCGGATCGGTCAGCGGCGTGCCGGCGTCCTGGGCTTCCTTGACCTTCGCGTTGAAGCCCGACAGGTTACGCACGCCCATCTTCGCCATTAGCTTGTAGCGGCGCTCCATCTCGGCAACGCTCCAGCGCAGGGCGTTGGCGGCGTCCTTCATGTCGGTGACCACCGGGCACAGCAGGTGCGGAATGCCTTCGTAGATCGACAGTTCGAGCATCTTCGGGTCGATCATGATCAGCTTGGCGTCTTCCGGGCCGGACTTGAACAGGATCGACAGGATCATCGCGTTCACCCCCACCGACTTACCGGAACCGGTGGTACCAGCAACCAGCAGGTGAGGCATTTTCGCCAGGTCAGTGATGACCGGCTTGCCGCCGATGTCATGGCCCAGGGCCAGGGTGACCGGCGATTTGAAGTTGTCGTATTCCGGCGTCGACAGCACTTCGGAGAAACGCACGATCTGGCGGTCTTCGTTGGGAATCTCGATACCCACGGTGGTCTTGCCGGGGATCACCTCCACCACGCGCACGCTGGTCACGGCCAGGGAGCGGGCCAAGTCCTTGGCCAGGTTGGAAATGCGGCTGACTTTTACACCGGCGGCCGGCTGGATTTCGTAACGGGTAATTACCGGGCCAGGGTGGATCGAGTCCACCGAGACTTCGACGCCGAATTCCTTGAGCTTGATTTCCAGCAGGTGGCCGACGGCCGCCAGGGATTCCGGTGAATAGTTGAGTTGTTTCTTTTCGGCCGGGTCGAGAATCGAGATCGGCGGCAAGGTGCCTTCCACGGCGCTGTCGATGAACAACGGCGCCTGTTTCTCTTTCTGCACGCGATGGCTTGGCTCGGGAGCCTTGGGCGGCGCCGGCGCAATCACCGGTGGCACCTGCTTCTCGCGGTCGGACATGTGCTTGCTCAGGGCCTGTTCGCGCTCGATAAGGCGCTCCTTGACCTTGGCCTGTTCGCGGCGGTCCGGTGTGCTCGGGGCCACGACCTCATTGATGCGGGTATCCACCTCGCGCAACTGGGCCACCATGCGCTTGCGATCGACACGGGCGGACCACCAACGGTTGGCGGCGCCTTGGAACAATTCGAGCAGGTCGAGGGTGATCTTGCCCGTCACATCCATCACCTTGAACCACGAGAGGTCGGTGAATACCGTGAGGCCGAACAGGAACAGCGCAATGAACATCAGGGTGCTGCCCTGGATATTCAGGGTCTTGCGTGCCAGGTCGCCAAGGCTTTCGCCCAGCGCCCCACCCGCGCCCGCCGGCAAACCGGTAGGCGCGTGGAAATGAATATGGGCCAGCGCCGCCCCGGAGAGCACCAGGAACACCAGGCCGATCAGGCGCCAGGAGAACAGCCAGCCACTCCATTGCCACGGCTCGTGACGCTGGCGGAAGATCTGCCAGGTCTTGATCGCCAGCAGCAACGGGAAGATGTAAGCGAAGTAACCCAGCACCATGAACAGGATATCGGCGCTGTAGGAACCCACCGGACCACCGAAGTTCTGCACGTCGTCGATCTTGCTGTTGTGGCTCCAGCCCGGATCGTCCTTGCCATAGGTGAGCAAGGCCATCATCAGGAACAGGCACAGCGCGCCGATCGCGATCAGCGCACCTTCCTTGAGTCGATAGTGCAGGTGCTGGCGCCAAGCCGGCACGACTGCTGCTTTAGGTGTTGCGGCGGATTTCTTCAAAACGGGTCTTTTCCTGCGCCTTTAGCGCGTCCATCTGTTGAATGACTGCAACTACTGCCCAATCCGAGCAGCTGAAAATAAACGAACGTCGTTGAATCTACGTTTAACGTCGGGCGATTGCGCAATGAAATGACGATAACGCCACAATGGCCGCATTGTACGGGTTTGTGTGCCTGATGCCACGCCACTTGGCTTTCTTCAGCCAGCATAGCCAATTGTGTGTCACAACATGTGCAATTTGAGCATGCATTGTCTTTGCTGACAAAGGCTTATGAGCTGTTTTTACCAATCCAGGCAAGCTTGGCAAATGGCCTGTATTGGCCGGCCCCGAATACGACCACACCCCCGGCATAGAGTTGCAGAAACACCCGCTCACGCTAATACGCAGCAATGGCGGATTCAAGCTGGCCCGATGGCGCTGCGTCGACAATAATCAGCACTGCCGAGGCGGGTGTCATACCTGCCACTCCCCTCCCCTTCCATAAGCCTGGATGCCATGCTGACCTGGTTGCAACGCGACACCCTGACCTTTCCACCGCTGGCCAAAGCCATGCGCGAACCCAATGGCCTGCTTGCCGCCGGCGGCGATCTATCGGCGGAGCGACTGGTCAAGGCCTACCGCCACGGCTGCTTCCCTTGGTTTTCGGAAGGTCAACCGATCCTTTGGTGGTCGCCAGACCCGCGCACGGTGATCTTCCCTGATGAACTCCACGTATCCCGCAGCCTGGGCAAGCTGTTACGCCAGCAGCGCTACACCGTGACATTCGACCAGGACTTCGCCGCCGTCATCCAGGCCTGCGCTGCGCCGCGCGCCTACGCCGATGGCACCTGGATCACCGAAGGCATCCAGAACGCCTACCTGGAGCTGCACAAGCGCGGCCATGCGCACTCGGTAGAGGTATGGGATGCAGGCGTGCTGGTGGGCGGCCTGTATGGCCTGGCGATGGGCCAGCTGTTTTTTGGCGAATCCATGTTCAGCCGCGCCGACAATGCCTCTAAATTTGGCTTCGCTACACTGACGCGACAATTACAGGCCTGGGGCTTTGTGCTGATCGACTGCCAGATGCCCAACGATCACCTGCACAGCCTGGGTGCCCGCGCCATTCCTCGCAGTGAGTTCGCCGGTTTTCTACGCGACCACCTGGACCAACCCAACACCGGGCCGTGGGTTTCTTAGGCGACATCCGCGCACCTGGCTTACACTTATTTCAAAGCTTATCCCGAGGGTTGATCATGACCGAGTTGGCGCGTTTGAAGTTTTATGCCACTCAAGCCCACTCTTGCAGCTATCTGCCAGACGAGCAGGCCACCACACTGTTCCTCGACCCCAGCCAACCGATGGACGTGCATGTGTATGCGGATCTTTCGGAAATGGGCTTTCGGCGTAGCGGCGACCATCTGTACCGACCCCATTGCCAGAACTGCAATGCCTGCGTGCCGGCGCGCCTCCCTGTGGCGCAGTTTCTGCCGGACCGCAACCAGAAGCGCATCCTCAAGCGCAATGTCGACTTGGTGGTGACATCGAGCAAGCCTCGGTTTACCGAAGAATACTTCGACCTTTACCAGCGCTATATCGAGCAACGCCACGCCGATGGCGATATGTTCCCACCAAGCCGCGACCAGTTCTCCACGTTTCTGGTGCGCGACCTGCCTTTTTCACGCTTCTATGAATTTCGTGCGGACGGTCGCCTGCTGGCCGTCGCCGTGACGGATTTGCTGCCTAACGGCCTGTCGGCGGTCTACACCTTCTACGAGCCGACCGAAGAGCGCCGCAGCCTGGGGCGCTTTGCGATCCTCTGGCAAATCGGCGAAGCACTGCGCCTGGAACTGGAGGCGGTTTACCTCGGATACTGGATCAAGAACTGCAAAAAGATGAGCTACAAGACCCAATATCGGCCCATAGAACTGCTGATTAATCAAAGATGGGTCACGCTTAACTAGAACCCCTTGGCTTAAACACCCTTTTTCGGGCACAATGCACGCCGCTTTTGCCTGGCGCAGTTGCACCGGGCCATTCACTGGATACCGAGGGCTTTACTGCATGTCGAAAGAAGACAGCTTCGAAATGGAAGGCACTGTCGTCGACACCCTGCCCAACACCATGTTTCGTGTGGAGTTGGAAAATGGGCACGTCGTAACCGCGCATATCTCCGGCAAGATGCGCAAGAACTACATTCGTATTCTTACCGGTGACAAAGTGCGCGTCGAGCTGACGCCCTATGACTTGAGCAAAGGGCGCATCACTTACCGCGCTCGCTAAGCAAGTCAATACAAAACGCCCGGTTATGCCGGGCGTTTTTGTGTGTGCGCCATTTATCTAGCACCACAAAACAATGTGGGAGGGGGCTTGCCCCCGATAGCGGCGTACCAGTCACTCGTGTAGCGACTGAAGCACTGCTATCGGGGGCAAGCCCCCTCCCACATTGGCGCCTGCGGTTATCGATCAGGCCATTTCTGCCGTGGTTTCGAACTCGAAGGTCAGCTCGCCGTCCTTCAGGTCAATATGCACCACGCCACCATGGTCCGAGAGTTCGCCAAACAGGATCTCTTCAGCGAGCGGCCGCTTGATCTTGTCCTGGATCAGACGCGCCATTGGGCGAGCGCCCATTGCTGCGTCGTAGCCACCCTCGGCGATCCAACTGCGCGCCGCTTCCGTGACATCCAGCTGCACGCGCTTGTCTTCCAACTGCGCCTGTAGCTCGGTGAGGAACTTGTCCACCACACTCTTGATAACCTCATGACTAAGGCGACCAAACTGGATAATGGTGTCCAGGCGGTTGCGGAACTCCGGCGTGAAGCTTTTCTTGATCACTTCCATCGCGTCAGAAGAGTGATCCTGATGCGTGAAGCCGATCGAAGCCCGCGCGGCCGTTTCAGCACCGGCGTTGGTGGTCATGATCACGATCACGTTGCGGAAGTCCGCCTTGCGTCCGTTGTTGTCAGTCAGGGTCCCGTGATCCATCACCTGCAACAGCAGGTTGAAGACTTCCGGGTGGGCCTTCTCGATTTCATCGAGCAGCAATACGCAATGTGGCTGCTTGGTGATTGCTTCGGTCAACAGACCGCCCTGATCGAAGCCAACATAGCCCGGAGGCGCGCCGATCAGGCGCGACACGGTGTGACGCTCCATGTACTCGGACATGTCGAACCGCACCAGCTCGATACCCATGGCCTTGGCCAACTGCCGCGCCGCTTCGGTCTTGCCGACACCGGTAGGCCCGGCAAACAGGAACGAGCCGACTGGCTTGTCCGGCGACTTGAGGCCCGCACGCGACAGCTTGATCGCGGTGGACAGCGCGTCGATGGCTGCATCCTGGCCGAACACCGTGAGCTTGAGGTCGCGCTCCAGATTACGCAGCAGCTCCTTGTCGGAGCTGTTGACGTGTTTTGGCGGAATCCGCGCAATCTTCGCCACGATGTCCTCGACCTGAGGCACGTCGATGCGCTTCACACGTTTCTCGACCGGTTGCAGGCGCTGATAGGCCCCCGCCTCGTCGATCACGTCGATGGCTTTGTCCGGCATGTGCCGATCATTGATGTAGCGTGATGCCAGCTCCGCAGCTGCGCGCAGCGCCTCATCGGTGTACTCGATACCATGGTGCGCTTCAAAACGCCCCTTGAGCCCGCGCAGGATGCTGATGGTGTCTTCAACCGACGGCTCGGAGACGTCGACCTTCTGGAAGCGACGGGCAAGGGCGCGGTCCTTCTCGAAGATGCCACGAAATTCCTGGAAAGTGGTGGAACCGATGCAGCGGATGTCACCCGACGACAGTAACGGCTTGAGCAGGTTGGACGCATCCATCACCCCACCGGAAGCCGCACCCGCACCAATGATGGTGTGGATCTCGTCGATGAACAGGATCGCCTGCGGGCGTTTTTTCAGCTCGCCGAGCAGCGCCTTGAAGCGCTTCTCGAAATCGCCACGGTACTTGGTCCCGGCGAGCAACGCGCCCAGATCAAGGGAGTAGACGACACTGTTGGCCAACAGGTCCGGCACCTGGTTGTCCACGATGCGCTTGGCCAGGCCTTCGGCAATCGCGGTCTTGCCCACGCCCGCCTCGCCTACCAGCAGCGGGTTGTTCTTGCGACGACGCGCGAGGATCTGCGCTACACGCTCGACCTCAAGCTCACGCCCCACCAGCGGATCGATCCGCCCCTGGCGCGCCAACTCGTTGAGGTTGCTGGCATAGGCATCCAGCGGGTTGCTTGAAGAAGAAGACTCACCGCCCTCGTCGTCCTGCATATCCTGCTCACCCTCGGAATGATCGCCGTGCCCAGGCACCTTGGAGATACCGTGGGCGATGTAGTTGACGACATCAATACGGGCAACGCTCTGCTGCTTGAGCAGGAACACTGCCTGGCTTTCCTGTTCGCTGAAGATCGCCACAAGCACATTGGCGCCTGTGACTTCACGCTTACCGGAGCTCTGTACGTGGAAAACAGCACGCTGCAATACCCGCTGGAAGCCCAGGGTTGGCTGGGTTTCGCGGTCCTCGTCATGCACGGGGATCAGTGGCGTGGTGGAGTCGATAAACTCCTGCAGGTCATGCTTGAGTTTGTCGAGGTTGGCGCCGCACGCACGCAAAACGGTGGCGGCAGCTTCGTTATCCAAAAGTGCCAGCAAAAGGTGTTCGACAGTCATGAATTCATGACGCTTCGAACGAGCCTCCTTGAAGGCAAGATTGAGGGTGACTTCGAGCTCGCGGTTTAACATAGCTTCACCTCATACCCAAGTGGTCGGCGTTAACCGTCCTTCTCGATTTCACAGAGTAGCGGATGCTGGCTTTCCCTGGCGTACTGGTTGACCTGCATGGCCTTTGTCTCGGCGATGTCACGGGTAAACACTCCACATACTGCCCGTCCTTCTGTGTGAACGGCCAGCATTACCTTGGTCGCCAACTCGCGGTTCAGGTTAAAAAACACCTCGAGTACTTCGACCACGAAATCCATCGGTGTGTAGTCATCATTGAACAAAACCACCTTGTACATCGGCGGCGCCTGTAAAGCAGGCTTGGCCTCCTGAACAGCAATGCCTGCAGAACCGTCGTCATCGTGTTCGTGATCCGGTCGATCCTGATTGAATGTTAGTCGAATCTGGCTGATTGCATGCATGGAAAGAAAGGTTCGTCAGTGGTTCAAATACAGTGGTGGGGGCGAGCTGTCAGAATTTCAACTCTGACCGACTGGTCGCCTTGACTATCGGCAAATCGGTGTTACAACCAATAGAACCCACAGTGGGTAAAAAAGGTCCGCGCAGTCAACCTTAATTTATTCGGGTTAGGACGGATAAACTGGATGATACTCCAGTGATGGAGTCTGGTGCAGAGGGAAATGGGTATGTCTGGCGTCAAGATCAGTGGCAAGGTCAAGTGGTTCAACAATGCCAAAGGATATGGCTTTGTGAATGAGGAAGGGAAAACCGAGGACCTTTTTGCTCATTTTTCAGCGATCAGCATGGACGGGTACAAAACGCTGAAGGCGGGCCAACCGGTAACCTTTGAAATCATTCAAGGACCGAAAGGGTTGCATGCTGTCAATATAACTGTAACACCGGAAAAAACCGCACCAGCGCATGCTCACGAGAAGAAACAACTGGCCTGATATCCGCCAACAAAATGTGCAGCTTGCGATAAAAAACGGCCACCCCAATCACGCTGGGGTGGCCGTTTTTATTCACCTGCTTTTACATATGCGAAATCAATGCATCACCAAAGCCCGACGACGAAACCAGCTTCGCCCCCTCCATCAAACGTTCGAAGTCATAGGTCACGGTCTTGGCCGCAATCGCGCCGTTGGTGCCCTTGATGATCAGGTCAGCCGCCTCGGTCCAACCCATATGGCGCAGCATCATTTCTGCCGACAGAATCAACGAGCCAGGGTTGACCTGATCCTTGCCTGCATACTTGGGCGCCGTACCATGGGTCGCCTCGAACATGGCAACGGTGTCAGACAGGTTAGCCCCCGGCGCAATGCCGATACCGCCCACTTCCGCCGCCAGGGCGTCGGACAGGTAGTCACCGTTCAGGTTAAGAGTGGCGATCACGTCGTACTCGGCGGGACGCAGCAGGATCTGTTGCAGCATGGCGTCGGCAATGGCGTCCTTGACCACCACATTCCTGCCGGTCTTCGGGTTCTTGAATTGCATCCAAGGCCCACCGTCGAGCAGCGTCGCACCGAACTCTTCGGCCGCCACTTCGTAGGCCCACTCCTTGAAGGCCCCTTCGGTGAACTTCATGATGTTGCCTTTGTGCACGATGGTCAGCGATTCGCGGTCGTTATCCACTACATACTGCAAGGCCTTGCGTGCCAGGCGCTTGGTGCCTTCCTTGGACACCGGCTTGACGCCGATCCCGCAATCCTGGTCGAAACGGATCTTGGTGACACCCATTTCCTCCTTGAGGAACTTGATCACCTTGATGGCTTCCGGCGAACCGGCTTTCCACTCGATGCCAGCGTAAATGTCTTCGGAGTTTTCGCGGAAGATCGTCATGTCCACGTCGCCAGGCTTCTTGACCGGGCTCGGCACACCTTCGAACCAGCGCACCGGGCGCAGGCAGACATAAAGGTCGAGTTGCTGACGCAGGGCCACGTTCAGCGAACGGATGCCACCCCCGACCGGCGTGGTCAGCGGCCCCTTGATGGACACCACATAATCCTTGACCGCATCCAGGGTTTCCTGGGGCAGCCAGGTGTCCTGGTCGTAGACTTGAGTCGCCTTTTCGCCGGCGTACACCTCCATCCACGAGATCTTGCGCTTGCCGCCGTAGGCCTTTTCAACAGCTGCGTCGACCACCTTGATCATCACCGGGCTGATGTCGACGCCAATACCGTCACCTTCGATGTAAGGGATGATCGGTTGGTCAGGAACATTGAGAGAATGGTCTGCATTGACGGTGATTTTGTCGCCGACTGCCGGAACCTGAATCTTCTTGTA
The DNA here is from genome assembly GCF_003290225.1 of Pseudomonas sp. LG1E9. Classification (NCBI taxonomy): domain Bacteria; kingdom Pseudomonadati; phylum Pseudomonadota; class Gammaproteobacteria; order Pseudomonadales; family Pseudomonadaceae; genus Pseudomonas; species Pseudomonas sp. LG1E9. Next base: position 4,299,336 of record NZ_CP029983.1, read on the forward strand.
TCCCATGCTGAACTCCATCTATGGATTGAACATCTGGCTGCGTTCGAGCCTACTCCAGATAAATGGCGACTGAAACCTCGCGCCATGCTCATTTGCATCGAAAACAGCATAAATTGTCGCCTACAAGCCTGAAAGCAAAGGGAAAAGCGCCAATCTTGAGCACATCGTGCGACTTTAGGCGCACCCCGGTACCTGCGACCTTTAGACCAATGGACGACTCACCTTTTGTATGAAGGCTCGGCGTAAGCATAGCGACCTATGTATAATGCCGCCGCTGACCCAAGAGTCACGACGGCTGACCGCTCTAGAATAGGTGCCTTCAGCTACAAAGCCGGACTATTACAATAGTCCACCCGCTTGACGCTCGACTGATGCAACCCAACATCACCGCGAAGAAACCTCGACATTTCGCTCATGGATGACTTTGAACGAACGCGCTCCACCCGGCGCATCTCGAGTTTCTGCGCACGCTTTCAGCAAAGAAGAGAGTTAATCCGAATATGCCCACCCGCTCGAAGATCATCTACACCTTCACCGACGAAGCCCCTGCCCTCGCCACCTATTCACTGCTGCCTATCGTAGAGGCCTTCACCGCTTCCGCTGATATTGCCGTGGAAACCCGCGACATCTCCCTCGCCGCGCGCATCCTGGCAAGCTTCCCCGAGCAACTGGGCACCAAGGCCGTACCGGACCACCTCGCCGAACTGGGCGACCTGGCCGTGACCCCTGAAGCCAACATCATCAAGCTGCCCAACATCAGCGCCTCGACCCCGCAGCTGCAAGCGGCGATCAAGGAACTGCAGGCCCAGGGCTACGCCCTGCCGGACTACCCGGAAACCGTAACCACCGACGCGGAAAAAGAAACCCGTGCACGTTACGACAAGGTCAAGGGCAGCGCCGTGAACCCGGTACTGCGCGAAGGCAACTCCGACCGCCGCGCACCGCTGTCGGTCAAGAACTATGCACGCAAGCACCCGCACAAAATGGGCGCCTGGGCTGCGGACTCGAAATCGCACATCGCCCACATGAGCAACGGCGACTTCTACGGCAGCGAAAAAGCCGTACAGATCGAAGCCGCTGATGCTGTCAAAATTGAGCTGGTCGGCAAGGACGGCACCACCACCGTCCTGAAAGAAAAGACCACCGCACAGACTGGCGAGATCCTCGACAGCGCCGTGCTGAGCAAGAACGCATTGCGCACGTTCATCGCCGCCGAAATCGAAGACGCCAAAAAACAAGGCGTACTGCTGTCGGTTCACCTCAAAGCCACCATGATGAAGGTCTCCGACCCGATCATGTTCGGCCAGATCGTTGCCGAGTTCTATAAAGATGCCCTGGCCAAGCACGCCACCGTGCTGGAGCAGATCGGCTTCAACCTGAACAACGGCATCGGCGACCTGTACGCCCGCATCAAGGCCCTGCCGGCTGACCAGCAGGCACAGATCGAAGCTGATATCCAGGCGGTCTATGCCGCTCGCCCCTCCCTGGCGATGGTCAACTCCGACAAAGGCATTACCAACCTGCACGTGCCAAGCGACGTCATCGTCGACGCCTCGATGCCGGCCATGATCCGTGACTCCGGCAAGATGTGGGGCACCGACGGCCAGCTGCACGACACCAAGGCTGTGATCCCGGATCGCTGCTACGCCACCATCTACCAAGCCGTCATCGAAGACTGCAAGGCCAATGGCGCTTTCGATCCGACCACCATGGGCAGCGTGCCAAACGTTGGCCTGATGGCCAAGAAAGCCGAAGAGTACGGCTCCCACGACAAGACCTTCCAGATCAAGGCTGATGGCGTAGTCCGCATCACCGACAGCAAGGGCAACCTGCTGATGGAACAGACCGTCGAAGCCGGCGACATCTTCCGCATGTGCCAGACCAAAGACGCGCCGATCCAGGACTGGGTCAAGCTGGCCGTCAACCGTGCCCGCGCCAGCGATACCCCGGCCATTTTCTGGCTGGACCCCAAGCGTGCGCATGACGGCGTCGTGGTCGAGAAAGTTCAGGCTTACCTGAAAGACCACAACACCGAAGGCCTGGACATCCGCATCATGGCGCCGGTCGACGCGATGAAGTTCACCCTGGAGCGTACCCGCAAGGGCCTGGACACCATCTCGGTAACCGGTAACGTACTGCGCGACTACCTGACCGACCTGTTCCCGATCATGGAACTGGGCACCAGCGCCAAGATGCTGTCGATCGTGCCGCTGATGAACGGCGGTGGCCTGTTCGAAACCGGCGCCGGCGGTTCGGCGCCAAAGCACGTGCAGCAACTAGTTGAAGAGAACTTCCTGCGCTGGGATTCCCTGGGCGAGTTCCTGGCCCTGGCCGCATCCCTTGAGCATTTGGGTGTCACCTACAACAACCCGAAAGCCCTGGTACTGTCCAAGACCCTGGACCAGGCCACCGGCCAGTTCCTCGACAACAACAAGTCGCCATCGCGCAAAGTCGGCAACATCGACAACCGCGGCAGCCACTTCTACCTGGCGCTGTACTGGGCTCAAGCCCTGGCCGCCCAGACCGAAGACACTGCACTGCAAGCGCAGTTCGGCGAACTGGCAAAAACCCTGGCTGACAACGAAGCAACCATCGTTGCCGAGCTCAACGCCGTACAGGGCAAGCCAGTGGACATCGGCGGCTACTACGCGCCGAACCCAGAGCTGACCAGCAAGGCCATGCGCCCAAGCAACACCCTCAATGCGGCGATTGCCAAGTTGAAGTAAGGTTGTAAGGTGACATCACAAACCCCGGCCATGTGCCGGGGTTTGTGTTTTCGAGCCTTCACGCAAATGGAGCAATTGCGAAAGAATCTAATGAACTGTCAACTCTAACAGGTGACTCTCCCTCCCTCTGAACACCATTATTCTCCCGTGGCTACTGAGCCAAACATGGGAGGACTTCAAATGTTCCGCACCTACTGCCTATTGCCGCTGGGCGCCTTCGTCCTTACGTTGCTACCCTTCGCGAACGCCGGCCAAAACGTTCAGATCACGTATTTCCTCAGCGCGAGCTTTACATGCCTGAACGGCAACACGAAGCCTGGTTATAGCGTCTATGTAGTCGGTTCACACCGGGATATCGGGGAATGGAAAACGGAAAAGGCTGTGTTGCTCGCCACTACGCCCACTGACTATCCGAAATGGACCGGGCAAGTCCGGTTTTCGGGCGTCCAACTCGATGAGAAGGTGGAATGGAAGTGCATCATTCGCAACGAAAATTCCCCGTATGATGTAAAGGAATGGCAGCCCGACCCGAACAGCGAGGTGATACTGAAATTTTCACCACAAGCGCAAGCCAGCGCTTCGTTCTGAGCAACACAGGAATGTCGGGCGTATCATGCAGGCTACCTGAACAACGACCTGCATTCGAGACCCACATATGACCTGGCACCCCCACATCACCGTCGCCACCATCGTCGAAGACAACGGCCGCTTCCTGATGGTCGAAGAACTCAAGGGCGGCCGCGCGGTGCTCAACCAGCCCGCCGGGCACCTCGATCCGGACGAGACCCTGACCGAGGCCGCCGTGCGCGAAACCCTCGAAGAAACCGGCTGGGACGTGGAAGCCACGGGCATCGTCGGCATCTACCTGTACACCGCCCCCAGCAATGGCGTGACCTATCAAAGAGTCTGCTTTATCGCCAAAGCCCTGAAACACCACTCGGACTATCAACTCGACGAAGGCATCCTCCGCGCCCGCTGGCTGACACGAGAGGAGCTGATGGCCGTGCGCGAGGACTGGCGCAGCGAGCTGATCATCCGTTGTATCGATGATTATCTGGCCGGTCAGCGCCACAGCCTGGAATTGATCCGCCCTTCTCTTTAGCCTTGCGGGCCGAGGCCTGCTAGAATCGCGTCCTTTTTCAAGACACCCGTTGAAACCCTATGCGTGATCCAGCCCCTTCTGACACACAAAAGAAGCGCGTCATCGTCGGCATGTCCGGCGGCGTGGATTCTTCCGTTTCCGCCGTTCTGCTCATGGAGCAGGGTTATGAGGTGGAAGGCCTGTTCATGAAGAACTGGGAAGAAGACGATGGAACGGAGTATTGCACCGCCATGGACGACCTGGCGGACGCCCAGGCCGTGTGCGACAAGATCGGTATCAAGCTGCACACCGCCAACTTCGCCGCCGAGTACTGGGACAACGTGTTCGAGCACTTCCTGGCCGAATACAAGGCTGGGCGCACGCCGAACCCGGACATCCTGTGCAACCGCGAAATCAAGTTCAAGGCGTTCCTTGATTACGCCATGATCCTCGGCGCAGACCTCATTGCAACCGGCCACTACGTGCGTCGTCGCGATATCGATGGGCGCACCGAACTGCTCAAGGGCCTGGACCCGAACAAGGACCAGAGCTACTTCCTGCACGCTGTCGGCGGCGAACAGATCGCCAAGACCCTGTTCCCGGTCGGCGAGCTGGAAAAGCCCGAAGTGCGCAAGATCGCCGAAAAACACGGACTGGCAACCGCCAAGAAGAAAGATTCCACCGGGATCTGCTTTATCGGCGAGCGCCGTTTCAGCGACTTCCTCAAGCAATACCTGCCGGCACAACCAGGCGAAATCAAAACCACCGAAGGCGAAGTGATCGGTCGCCACCACGGCCTGATGTACCACACCATCGGCCAACGCCAGGGCCTGGGCATCGGCGGTTTGAAAGACGCCGGTGAAGAGCCGTGGTACGTGCTGGTCAAGGACCTGGAAAACAACGTGCTGATCGTCGGCCAGGGCAACGAACACCCTCTGCTGTTCTCTGGCGCGCTGCTGGCTTCTGATATCTATTGGGTCAACCCGATCGACCTGAGCACGCCGCGCCGCCTGACCGCCAAAGTGCGTTACCGCCAGAGCGACCAACCGTGCACCCTGGAAAAAACCACTACCGGTTACCGTGCGACCTTTGATGACCCGCAACGTGCGGTCACCCCTGGCCAGTCCGTGGTGTTCTATGACGGCGAAGTCTGCCTGGGCGGTGGCGTGATTGAAGTCGCGCAAGCCTGGAGCAAGCCGGCATGAGCCCGACCCAGGAGCAATTGACGGCACTCGGCGGGGTATTTCTCTCCGCCGTGCTGGTGGACAAGATCGCCAAGACCGGCCAGGTCACCGAAGCCGGCCTGACCTGCATGCTCGGCAGCCTGCTGATCCGCGACCCCAAGGACACCCTGGAAGTCTACGGCGGCGACGACCTGGCGCTGCGCGAAGGTTACCGCGCGCTGATCGGCGCCTTGGAGCGCGACCCGAGCACCTTGCAGCGCGAACCGCTGCGCTACGCCCTGTCGATGCTCGGCCTGGAGCGTCAACTGGCCAAGCGCGACGACATGCTGGAAATCATCGGCAAGCGCCTGCCACAGATCCAGTCCCAGGTAGAACACTTCGGCCCAGCCCACGAAAACGTGATCGCCGCCTGCGGCGCTTTGTACCAGGACACCTTGAGCACCTTGCGCCAGCGGATCCAGGTCCATGGCGACATGCGCAACCTGCAGCAACCGAACAACGCCTCGAAAATCCGCGCCCTGCTCCTGGCCGGTATTCGTTCGGCGCGGTTGTGGCGCCAGTTGGGCGGTCATCGCTGGCAGCTGGTGATCAGCCGACGCAAATTGCTCAAAGAGCTTTACCCGTTGATGCGCAACGAATAAGTCGCAGCAACAGGCTATTTTCAAGCCGTTACGCGTAATACGCCGGTCAGTTGGCGACGGACCGGCGGATTTTTTCATGTATGATACGCGCCCCATTTCGTTGCCCGACTGTCCGAGAACACCCCATGCAGCTCTCTTCGCTCACTGCGGTTTCCCCTGTTGACGGCCGCTACGCCGGCAAAACCCAGGCCCTGCGCCCTATTTTCAGCGAATACGGCCTGATCCGTGCTCGTGTACTGGTTGAAGTGCGCTGGCTCCAGCGCCTGGCCGCTCACCCCGCCATCAGCGAAGTGCCGGCGTTTTCCGCCGAGGCCAACGCTGTACTGAACACCCTGGCGGAAAACTTCTCCCTGGAGCACGCCGAGCGTGTGAAAGAGATCGAGCGCACCACCAACCACGACGTAAAAGCCATCGAATACCTGCTCAAAGAGCAGGCGGCGAAGCTGCCGGAACTGGCCCAGGTCAGCGAGTTCATCCACTTTGCCTGCACCAGCGAGGACATCAACAACCTGTCCCACGCTCTGATGCTGCGCGAAGGCCGCGATGACGTGATGCTGCCGCTGATGCGCCAGACTGCCGAAGCCATCCGCGAACTGGCCATCCGTTTCGCCGACGTGCCGATGCTGTCGCGCACCCACGGTCAACCGGCATCGCCGACCACCTTGGGCAAAGAACTGGCCAACGTGGTGTATCGCCTGGAGCGCCAGATCGCTCAGGTCGCCGCCGTACCGCTGCTGGGCAAGATCAACGGCGCCGTGGGCAACTACAACGCCCACCTGTCGGCCTACCCTGAGATCGACTGGGAAGCCAACGCCCGCGCCTTCATCGAAGACGAGCTGGGCCTGGGCTTCAACCCGTACACCACGCAGATCGAACCGCACGACTACATCGCCGAGCTGTTCGACGCGATTGCGCGCTTCAACACCATCCTGATCGACTTCGATCGCGATATCTGGGGCTACATTTCCCTGGGCTACTTCAAGCAGCGCACCATCGCCGGTGAAATCGGTTCGTCGACCATGCCGCACAAGGTCAACCCGATCGACTTCGAAAACTCCGAAGGCAACCTCGGCATCGCCAACGCCCTGTTCCAGCACCTGGCCAGCAAGTTGCCGATCTCCCGCTGGCAGCGCGACCTGACCGACTCCACCGTACTGCGCAACCTTGGCGTGGGCTTTGCTCACAGCGTGATCGCATACGAAGCCAGCCTCAAAGGCATCAGCAAGCTGGAGCTCAACGCGCAGAAAATCGCCGCTGACCTGGACGCCTGCTGGGAAGTCCTGGCCGAGCCGATCCAGACCGTGATGCGTCGTTACAACATCGAAAACCCGTACGAGAAGCTGAAAGAGTTGACCCGCGGCAAGGGCATCACCTCCGACGCACTGCAAACTTTCATCGACGGCCTGGACATGCCAGCCGCCGCCAAGGCCGAGCTGAAACTGCTCACCCCGGCCAACTACATCGGCAACGCTGTAGAGCAAGCCAAGCGCATCTGATCATCGCAAGACCCTTGAGACGCCCGGCCGCGCCGGGCGTTTTTATTCCTGTCTTAAAAGTGCTTTTTTTCAATAGGTTACACATGAATCCTGACATCCCTCTTCAACTTCTGGGCGGCATCACGGCACGGGAATTCCTGCGCGATTACTGGCAGAAAAAACCGCTGTTGATCCGCCAGGCCATCCCTGATTTCGAAAGCCCGATCGACGCCGACGAACTCGCCGGCCTGGCCCTGGAAGAAGAAGTCGAATCGCGCCTGGTGATCGAACACGGCGAGCGCCCATGGGAACTGCGTCGCGGCCCGTTCGCCGAAGACGCCTTCGCCAGCCTGCCTGAGCGCGAGTGGACCCTGCTGGTGCAGGCGGTCGACCAGTTCGTGCCTGAAGTGGCCGAGCTGCTGGAGCAGTTCCGCTTCCTGCCGAGCTGGCGCATCGACGATGTGATGATCAGCTTCGCCGCACCGGGCGGCAGCGTTGGTCCGCACTTCGACAACTACGACGTGTTCCTGCTGCAAGCCCAGGGCAAGCGCAACTGGAAGATCGGCCAGATGTGCAGCTCCGAAAGCCCGCTGCTGCAACACGCCGACCTGCGTATCCTCGCTGAATTCGAAGAAACCGCCGAATGGGTGCTGGAACCGGGCGACATGCTCTACTTGCCGCCTCGCCTGGCGCACTTCGGCATCGCCGAAGATGACTGCATGACCTACTCGGTCGGCTTCCGTGCTCCGAGCGCCGCTGAAGTGCTGACCCACTTCACCGACTTCCTCGCCCAGTACCTGACCGACGAAGAGCGCTACACCGACGCAGACGCCCAGCCGGTCAGCGACCCGCATCAGATCCAGAGCGACGCCCTCGACCGCCTCAAGAGCCTGCTGGCCGAGCACATGAGTGACGAGCGCATGCTGCTGACCTGGTTCGGCCAGTTCATGACCGAACCGCGCTACCCGGAACTGGTTGCCGGCGAAGAGCTGGGTGAAGACGACTTCATCAGCACCCTGCAAGACGGCGCCATCCTGGTACGCAACCCAAGCGCACGCATGGCGTGGTCCGAAGTGGACGATGACGTGCTGCTATTCGCCAGCGGCCAGAGCCGTTACCTGCCCGGCAAACTGCGCGAGCTGCTGAAACTGGTGTGCTCCGCCGATGCGCTGCACAGCGAAAACCTGGGCGAGTGGCTCGCCGACGAAGACGGTCGCGACCTGCTGTGCGAACTGGTCAAGCAGGGCAGCCTGGGATTTGCCGATGAATAAGATTCACGTAAGTGTCGCGGACTGGCATAAGGATATCGCTGAGATTCGGCGCATTCGTGAAGCGGTATTTATCGCTGAACAATCGGTTCCGCCCGAGCTGGAGTGGGACGCGGACGACGCTGATGCGGTGCATTTCCTGGCGTTTGAAGGCGACTTTCCCATTGGCACCGCTCGCCTGCTGCCCAGTGGCGAAATTGGGCGTGTGTCGGTGCTCAAGGATTGGCGCGGGCTGAAGGTCGGCGACAAGCTGATGGAAGCGGTGATCGGCGTGGCCGAGGAACGCCGGCAGACCAAGCAATTCCTGAGTGCCCAGGTGTACGCAGCGCCGTTCTATGAGCGGCTTGGCTTCAAGATCGTCAGTGATGAATTCCTCGAAGTCGGGATTCCGCATGTCGATATGGTTCGCGGGGGCTGACTCAAGACCGCGTCGCTGCCATCGGGGGCAAGCCCCCTCCCACATTTTGACCGAGTACATCCCCTGGAATGCGGTCAAGTGTGGGAGGGGGCTTGCCCCCGATGACCATCTCAGCAACACCCCAAGATGCCCTGCCATGCCAGGGCATTTTGCCGTCTACGATTCAACTTGCGCCCCGCCAGGCCGACAAACTGGCACTATCCAAGCCTAAACGCCTCGCAGAGATAACGGACATGTCCCTACGCACCCTGCTCACCGCCCTCCTCCTGACCGCCAGCGTCTCAGCCATGGCCGACACCGAAGTCGTCAACCTGAGCAACCGCACCAGCGCCGACCTGCTGCCGGTGGCGCAGAACTTTATCGGCAAGGACGGCACTGTCAGCGCCTACGGCAACCAGCTTATTGTTAACGCCGCCCCCGGCAAGATCGAAGCTCTGCGCGCCCTGCTCGCCCAGCTCGACACGCCTGCCAAACGCCTGCTGATTACTGTGGACACCAACGAAAGCAACCAGCAAAACACCGCTAGCAACCAGACCCGCATCATCAGCTATGGCACCGCCAGCCGTGACGGTGGCATCCAGCAGATCCAGGCCAGCGAAGGCGTGCCCGCTCTGATTCAGGTTGGCCAAAGCGTGCCACTGACCACCACACAACCTGATGCTTATGGCCGCCCGCAAAACCAGACCCAGTACCGCAACGTGACCCAGGGCTTCTATGTGACCGCCAGCGTCACCGGCGAGACCGTTCACCTGGCAATCAGTACCAACCGTGACCGGATGAGCCAGGAACGTCCCGATGTAGTGAACGTGCAAAGCACCGACACAACCATCAGTGGCCGGCTGGGTGAGTGGATTCCCCTGGCGGGCATCAACCGCCAGACCCAGGCAGACAATTCCTCTACAACCCGCAGCTACTCTACTCAGGGCCGCGATGACCTGACTTTGCGGGTCAAGGTCGACACCCTGAACTGAAGCACCAAAAACTGACTGATGAGTCGTATAAGACTAAAGATGTAGTGCTCTGAAAAAAGCACTACAAAACATTTGACGATCCAAAAAAGCATGGGCATGATGGCCTCGCTCCCGCTAATCAGGGGCCCTGGCAAGGGCCTTCGGATCGTCGCTCCAAGTTACCCACCTGAGCCGATTCGTGTCTGTACCGCCCACAAGGCGTGTTTGACGAGGTTGCGACTGGAACGAAGTTGTCCCGAGGGACGGAAGCTAACCAGGTAACCCGGCAACACGCTGCAGAATGCCCAAGGGCCCACGACGCCCGAAGACTGTTCTCGGCCAGCCTTTACCTGCCCCCTCTCGATCATCGTTCATCCCGTCGCCTGCCCCGTCAGACCTGACTTGACCGCCTATGCTTCTGGTCAGCGAGCAGCCATACCCCGCAACGATTGCGCGGCTGGCAAATGGATCTTTCCACCTAGACCTATGCGACGAGGTTTTTCCCCATGGCACTGACACGCGAACAGCAAATTGCAGCCCTTGAAAAAGATTGGGCTGAAAACCCACGCTGGAAAGGCGTGACCCGCGCTTATTCCGCTGCTGACGTCGTCCGCCTGCGTGGCTCGGTTCAACCTGAGCACACCTTTGCAAAACTCGGCGCCGAGAAGCTGTGGAACCTGGTCACCCAAGGTGCCAAGCCTTCCTTCCGTCCCGACAAAGATTTCGTCAACTGCATGGGCGCCCTTACTGGCGGCCAGGCAGTCCAACAGGTAAAAGCCGGTATCCAGGCGATCTACCTGTCCGGCTGGCAAGTGGCAGCGGACAACAACTCCGCTGAATCCATGTACCCCGACCAATCGCTGTATCCAGTTGACTCCGTACCGACCGTGGTCAAGCGCATCAACAACTCGTTCCGTCGTGCCGACCAGATCCAGTGGAAAGCCGGCAAAGGTCCGGGCGACGAAGGCTACATCGACTACTTCGCGCCAATCGTGGCTGACGCCGAAGCCGGTTTCGGCGGCGTACTGAACGCTTACGAGCTGATGAAGAGCATGATCGAAGCCGGCGCCGCTGGTGTTCACTTCGAAGACCAACTGGCCTCTGTGAAGAAATGTGGCCACATGGGCGGCAAGGTACTGGTTCCGACCCAGGAAGCCGTACAGAAGCTGACCGCTGCCCGTTTGGCCGCTGACGTTGCCGGCACGCCGACCATCATCCTGGCCCGTACCGACGCCAACGCCGCTGACTTGCTGACCTCGGACTGCGACCCGTACGACCAGCCGTTCGTGACCGGCGAGCGCACCCAGGAAGGCTTCTATAAAGTACGCGCCGGCCTCGACCAAGCCATCGCCCGCGGCCTGGCCTATGCGCCGTATGCCGACCTGATCTGGTGCGAAACCGCCAAGCCGGACCTGGACGAAGCCCGTCGCTTTGCCGAAGCGATCAAAAAGGAATACCCGGACCAACTGCTGTCCTACAACTGCTCGCCTTCCTTCAACTGGAAGAAGAACCTGGACGACGCGACCATCGCCAAGTTCCAGCGCGAACTGTCCGCCATGGGCTACAAGCACCAGTTCATCACCCTGGCTGGCATTCACAACATGTGGCACAGCATGTTCAACCTGGCGCACGACTACGCCCGCAACGACATGACCGCCTACGTGAAACTGCAGGAGCAGGAATTTGCTGACGCCTCCAAGGGCTATACCTTTGTGGCGCACCAGCAGGAAGTCGGCACCGGCTACTTCGACGACATGACCACCGTGATCCAGGGCGGCACCTCGTCCGTGACCGCGCTGACCGGCTCGACCGAAGAAGAGCAGTTCCACTAAGCACCGCGTACACGGCCACGGCGGCCCCAAGGAAGACCTAACCGCAGTGCCGCACAGCAATCACGCCCCGACTGGTTCGGGGCTTTTTTTTGCCTACGGAAAAACCGTCTGACACGACAAAACTCAAAATGTGGGAGGGGGCAATGTGGTCTGCCTGAAGATTTTGCGCAAAACATTGATCCAGAGCGGTATGCAAATCCGCAAAAGCGGTTAAAAGATGCACACCCACAACTAAGCAGCAATCAAGCAAGTAACACCAACTTCCCCCGCCACACGAGAAACATTCGCTTAAACCTCACGCAAACAATATTCATTATCATTTGGACGATAAAAACTTCGTTGCCCAACAAACAAAACTTAATTGTACAAATGCCCGCTAATGCCCGCCCCGCAAGGGCTACAGCCCCACAAAGGTGCACTATGTCCTTATTCCATCGAATAATTTCGCCATAGGAATTTTACTTGCCCGGTGTTTAGCCATAAAATCACCGCGATTGACTGCGCTGCGACATATCGTCACTGCATCATTACTTTTTCGAGCTCAGAGACCTTTGCTCTCTGTTAAGGATTTCCAGCATGACCGAAGCGACAGGACTCATAGCCCACAACTGGGGCTTTGCCATTTTCCTCCTCGGTGTTGTAGGCCTTTGCGCCTTCATGCTCGGCGTCTCCAGCCTCCTCGGGTCAAAAGCCTGGGGCCGCAGCAAAAACGAACCGTTCGAGTCGGGCATGCTACCTACAGGTGGCGCCCGCCTGCGGCTCTCAGCCAAATTCTATCTGGTCGCGATGCTGTTCGTGATCTTCGATATCGAAGCCCTTTTTCTCTTTGCCTGGTCTGTGTCCGTCCGCGAAAGCGGCTGGACCGGATTCGTCGAAGCTCTCGTTTTCATAGCAATTCTGTTGGCAGGCCTTGTCTACCTATTTCGAGTGGGCGCCCTTGATTGGGCTCCGGAAGCTCGTCGTAAGCGGCAAGCGAAGCTGAAACAATGAGGCTTTGGCGATGCAATACAATCTCACCAGGATCGACCCGGATGCTCCTAACGATCAATACCCCATCGGCGAACGGGAAACCGTCTCCGATCCGTTAGAAGACCAAGTCCACAAAAACATCTACATGGGCAAGCTGGAAGACGTGCTGAGTGGCGCGGTCAACTGGGGACGTAAAAATTCCCTGTGGCCGTACAACTTCGGCCTTTCGTGCTGCTACGTGGAAATGACCACCGCCTTCACGGCGCCCCACGACATCGCACGCTTTGGCGCCGAAGTTATCCGGGCATCACCGCGCCAGGCGGATTTCATGGTTATTGCCGGAACCTGCTTCATCAAGATGGCGCCGATCATTCAGCGTCTCTACGAGCAAATGCTCGAACCTAAGTGGGTTATCTCCATGGGTTCGTGCGCCAACTCCGGTGGCATGTACGACATCTACTCCGTGGTTCAGGGGGTGGACAAGTTCCTGCCCGTGGACGTCTACGTGCCTGGCTGCCCGCCTCGCCCTGAAGCATTCCTGCAAGGCTTGATGCTGTTGCAGGAATCGATTGGCAAGGAGCGTCGCCCGCTTTCCTGGGTCGTCGGCGATCAAGGCGTATACCGCGCCGAGATGCCTTCGCAAAAGGAACAGCGCCGCGAACAGCGAATCGCAGTCACCAACCTGCGCAGCCCCGACGAAGTCTGACCCAGCCCGCTTCTTTTATAGAACGAAAACCTGGCCTCATTCTTTACGTTGACCGAAAGCGATAAAAAACCATGACTACAGGCAGTGCTCTGTATATCCCGCCTTATAAGGCAGACGACCAGGATGTGGTCGTCGAACTCAATAACCGTTTTGGCCCTGACGCCTTCACCGCCCAGGCCACACGCACCGGTATGCCGGTGCTGTGGGTGGCGCGCGCCAAGCTCGTCGAGGTCCTGACCTTCCTGCGCAACCTGCCCAAGCCGTACGTCATGCTCTATGACCTGCATGGCGTGGACGAGCGTCTGCGCACCAAGCGTCAAGGGCTGCCGAGCGGTGCCGATTTCACCGTGTTCTACCACCTGATGTCGCTGGAACGTAACAGCGACGTGATGATCAAGGTTGCCCTCTCCGAGAGCGACCTGAGCGTCCCGACCGTGACCGGCATCTGGCCGAACGCCAGCTGGTACGAGCGTGAAGTCTGGGACATGTTCGGTATCGACTTCCCGGGTCACCCGCACCTGACGCGCATCATGATGCCGCCGACCTGGGAAGGTCACCCGCTGCGCAAGGACTTCCCTGCCCGCGCCACCGAATTCGACCCGTTCAGCCTCAACCTCGCCAAGCAACAGCTTGAAGAAGAAGCGGCGCGCTTCCGTCCGGAAGACTGGGGCATGAAGCGCTCCGGCACCAACGAGGACTACATGTTCCTCAACCTGGGCCCGAACCACCCTTCGGCTCACGGTGCCTTCCGTATCATCCTGCAACTGGACGGCGAAGAGATCGTCGACTGTGTACCGGACATCGGCTACCACCACCGTGGTGCCGAGAAGATGGCCGAGCGCCAGTCGTGGCACAGTTTCATCCCGTACACCGACCGTATCGACTACCTCGGCGGCGTGATGAACAACCTGCCGTACGTGCTCTCGGTCGAGAAGCTCGCCGGCATCAAAGTGCCAGACCGCGTCGACACCATCCGCATCATGATGGCCGAGTTCTTCCGGATCACCAGCCACCTGCTGTTCCTGGGTACCTATATCCAGGACGTCGGCGCCATGACCCCGGTGTTCTTCACCTTCACCGACCGTCAGCGCGCCTACAAGGTCATCGAAGCCATCACCGGTTTCCGCCTGCACCCGGCCTGGTACCGCATCGGCGGTGTTGCGCATGACCTGCCGAACGGCTGGGAGCGCCTGGTCAAGGAGTTCATCGACTGGATGCCCAAGCGTCTGGACGAATACCAGAAAGCCGCGCTCGACAACAGCATCCTCAAGGGCCGTACCATCGGCGTCGCCGCCTACAACACCAAAGAGGCCCTGGAATGGGGCGTCACCGGTGCGGGCCTGCGCTCGACCGGCTGCGATTTCGACCTGCGTAAAGCCCGCCCGTACTCGGGCTACGAGAACTTCGAGTTCGAAGTCCCGCTGGCAGCCAATGGCGATGCCTACGACCGTTGCATCGTGCGCGTCGAAGAAATGCGCCAGAGCCTGAAGATCATCGAGCAGTGCATGCGCAACATGCCAGCCGGCCCGTACAAGGCGGATCACCCGCTGACCACGCCGCCGCCGAAAGAGCGCACGCTGCAACACATCGAAACCCTGATCACGCACTTTCTGCAGGTTTCGTGGGGCCCGGTGATGCCGGCCAACGAATCCTTCCAGATGATCGAAGCGACCAAGGGTATCAACAGTTATTACCTGACGAGCGATGGCGGCACCATGAGCTACCGCACCCGGATTCGTACGCCAAGCTTCCCGCACTTGCAGCAGATCCCTTCGGTGATCAAAGGCGAGATGGTCGCGGACTTGATTGCGTACCTGGGTAGTATCGATTTCGTTATGGCCGACGTGGACCGCTAAGCATGAACAGCACGCTTATCCAGACAGACCGTTTCACCTTGAGTGAAACCGAGCGCTCGGCCATCGAGCACGAGCTGCATCACTACGAAGACCCGCGCGCGGCGTCGATCGAAGCCTTGAAGATCGTCCAGAAGGAACGTGGCTGGGTGCCGGACGGCGCCCTCTACGCCATCGGCGAGATCCTCGGCATCCCCGCCAGCGACGTTGAAGGGGTGGCAACGTTCTACAGCCAGATCTTCCGTCAGCCGGTGGGCCGCCACATCATTCGCGTATGCGACAGCATGGTGTGCTACATCGGCGGCCACGAATCGGTGGTCGACGCGATCCAGGGCAAGCTGGGCATCGGCCTCGGCCAGACCACCGCCGACGGCCGCTTCACGCTGCTGCCGGTGTGCTGCCTGGGCAACTGCGACAAGGCGCCGGCGTTGATGATCGACGACGACACATTCGGTGACGTGCAAGCATCCGGCGTGACCCAATTGCTGGAGGGCTACCCATGACCCTTACATCTTTCGGCCCGGCCAACCTGATCAAGCGTTCGCCCGAGACCCATCCGCTGACCTGGCGCCTGCGTGACGACGCCGAGCCGGTCTGGCTCGACGAGTACCAGGCCAAGAACGGTTACGCCGCCGCGCGCAAAGCCTTCGCCGACATGGCCCAGGACGACATCGTCCAGACCGTGAAAGACGCCGGCCTCAAGGGCCGCGGCGGTGCAGGCTTCCCCACGGGCGTGAAGTGGGGCCTGATGCCCAAGGACGAATCCATCAACATCCGCTACCTGCTGTGCAACGCGGATGAAATGGAGCCGAACACCTGGAAAGACCGCATGCTGATGGAGCAACTGCCCCATCTGCTGATCGAAGGCATGCTGATCAGCGCCCGTGCACTCAAGACTTACCGGGGCTATATCTTCCTGCGTGGCGAATACACCACCGCCGCCAAGCACCTCAACCGTGCCGTGGCAGAAGCCAAGGCTGCCGGCCTGTTGGGCAAGAACATCCTCGGTTCCGGTTTTGACTTCGAACTGTTCGTGCACACCGGCGCCGGACGTTATATCTGCGGTGAAGAAACCGCGCTGATCAACTCCCTCGAAGGCCGCCGCGCCAACCCGCGCTCCAAGCCGCCCTTCCCTGCCGCCGTGGGCGTGTGGGGCAAGCCGACCTGCGTGAACAACGTCGAGACCCTGTGCAACGTGCCGGCGATCATCGCCGACGGTGTGGACTGGTACAAATCGTTGGCCCGTGAAGGCAGCGAAGACATGGGCACCAAGCTCATGGGCTTCTCCGGCAAGGTCAAGAACCCTGGCCTGTGGGAGCTGCCGTTCGGCGTGACCGCCCGCGAGCTGTTCGAGGACTACGCCGGCGGCATGCGCGACGGCTATACCCTGAAAGCCTGGCAGCCAGGCGGCGCCGGTACCGGTTTCCTGCTCCCCGAGCACCTCGACGCACAGATGTATGCCGGCGGCATCGGCAAGGTCGGCACCCGGATGGGTACTGGCCTGGCGATGGCGGTGGACAACACCGTGAACATGGTCTCGCTGCTGCGCAACATGGAGCAGTTCTTTGCCCGTGAATCCTGCGGCTTCTGCACCCCGTGCCGCGACGGCCTGCCGTGGAGCGTGAAATTGCTGATGGCGTTGGAAAATGGCGAAGGCCGCGAGGGTGACATCGAAACCCTGCTGGGCCTGGTCGGTTTCCTCGGCCCTGGCAAGACCTTCTGTGCTCACGCACCGGGCGCCGTGGAGCCATTGGGCAGCGCAATCAAATACTTCCGCTCGGAGTTCGAAGCCGGCATCGCGCCTACCAGCGCCGCCGTCCCGCCTCTGGCAAGGCCGATCGTAGTCGGCGCGTAACGCTTTAAAAGGCGAAGGGTCCGTGCCCTTCGCCTTCTCATGTGCTGACGCCTTGAAGGCTGTGTAGATGCACATGAATAACAAGATTCCATTAGCCACGCCCGCTGACAACGGGCCAACGAAGAACTTTGAACCATGGCCACTATCCACGTAGACGGCAAAGCGCTCGAAGTCGATGGGGCAGACAACCTGTTACAGGCATGTCTCTCACTAGGCCTCGACATCCCGTATTTCTGCTGGCACCCCGCGCTCGGTAGCGTCGGTGCCTGTCGCCAGTGTGCGGTCAAGCAATACACCGACGAGAACGACACCCGTGGTCGCATCGTCATGTCCTGCATGACCCCAGCCACCGACAACACCTGGATCTCCATCGAAGATGAAGAATCCAAGGCGTTCCGCGCCAGTGTCGTCGAGTGGCTGATGACCAACCACCCCCACGACTGCCCAGTCTGTGAGGAAGGCGGTCACTGCCACCTGCAAGACATGACGGTGATGACCGGCCACAACGAGCGCCGTTATCGCTTCACCAAGCGTACCCACCAGAACCAGGACCTCGGCCCGTTCATTTCCCACGAAATGAACCGCTGCATCGCCTGCTACCGCTGCGTGCGTTTCTATAAAGACTACGCAGGCGGCACCGACCTGGGCGTCTTCGGCGCCCACGACAACGTGTACTTCGGTCGCGTTGAAGACGGCGTGCTCGAAAGCGAGTTCTCCGGCAACCTCACCGAGGTCTGCCCGACCGGTGTGTTCACCGACAAGACCCACTCCGAGCGCTACAACCGCAAGTGGGACATGCAATTCGCGCCGAGCATCTGCCATGGCTGCTCCAGCGGTTGCAACATCTCGCCCGGAGAGCGCTACGGTGAACTGCGTCGCATCGAAAACCGCTTCAACGGTTCGGTCAACCAGTACTTTCTGTGCGACCGTGGCCGTTTCGGCTACGGCTACGTCAACCGCAAGGATCGCCCGCGCCAACCGCTGCTGGCCGATGGCGCCAAGCTGAGCCTGGACGAGGCGCTGGATAAAGCCGCCGACCTGCTGCGCGGCCGCAATATCGTCGGTATCGGTTCGCCCCGCGCCAGCCTCGAAAGCAACTACGCGTTGCGCGAGCTGGTGGGTGCCGAACACTTCTACAGCGGCATCGAAGCCGGTGAGCTGGAACGCATCCGCCTGGTCCTGCAAGTGCTGAACGACAGCCCGCTGCCTGTGCCAAACATGCGTGACATCGAAGACCACGATGCGATCTTCGTGCTCGGTGAAGACCTGACCCAGACCGCCGCCCGCGTGGCCCTGTCCCTGCGTCAGTCGGTCAAGGGCAAGGCTGAAGAGATGGCCGACGCCATGCGCGTACAGCCGTGGCTCGACGCCGCCGTGAAAAACATCGGCCAGCACGCACTGAACCCGCTGTTTATCGCCAGCATCGCTGAAACCAAGCTCGACGACATCGCCGAAGAATGCGTCCACGCAGCGCCCGACGACCTGGCCCGTATCGGCTTCGCCGTCGCCCACGCCCTCGACGCCAGCGCGCCTGCCGTCGAAGGCCTGGACGCTGAAGCCGTTGAACTGGCCCAGCGCATCGCCGACGCCCTGCTCGCCGCCAAGCGCCCGTTGATCATTGCCGGCACCTCATTGGGTTCCAAAGCGCTGATCGAAGCCGCTGCCAACATCGCCAAGGCCTTGAAGCTGCGCGACAAGAACGGCTCCATCAGCCTGGTGGTGCCGGAAGCCAACAGCCTCGGCCTTGCCATGCTCGGTGGCGAGTCCGTGGACGCTGCGCTGCAAGCAGTGATCGACGGCAACGCCGACGCCATCGTGGTGCTGGAAAACGACCTGTATACCCGCACCGATGCCGCCAAGGTTGACGCTGCGCTGAACGCCGCCAAAGTGCTGATCGTGGCCGACCACCAGAAGACCGCCACCAGCGACCGCGCTCAGCTGGTACTGCCAGCGGCGAGCTTCGCCGAAGGTGACGGCACCCTGGTCAGCCAGGAAGGCCGTGCCCAGCGCTTCTTCCAGGTGTTCGATCCGAAATACATGGACGCCAGCATCCTGGTTCACGAAGGCTGGCGCTGGCTGCATGCCCTGCGCGCGACCCTGCTGAACCAGCCGATCGACTGGACCCAGCTCGACCACGTGACCGCCGCCGTCGCTTCCAGCGCACCGCAGTTGGCACGGATTGTCGACGCTGCGCCGTCCGCCGCGTTCCGCATCAAGGGCATGAAACTGGCCCGTGAACCGCTGCGTTACTCCGGTCGTACCGCCATGCGCGCCGACATCAGCGTGCACGAACCGCGTACGCCGCAAGACAACGACACCGCGTTCGCCTTCTCCATGGAAGGTTACTCGGGTTCGGTCGAGCCCCGTCAACAGGTGCCGTTCGCCTGGTCGCCGGGCTGGAACTCGCCGCAAGCATGGAACAAGTTCCAGGACGAAGTCGGTGGTCACATCCGCGCTGGCGACCCGGGCACCCGCCTGATCGAAAGCACCGGTGATTCGCTGAATTGGTTCGCTGGCGTACCGCGTCCGTTCAACCCGGCCCAGGGCACCTGGCAGGTTGTGCCGTTCTTCCACCTGTTCGGCAGCGAAGAGAACTCTTCCAAGGCCGCGCCGGTGCAAAGCCGCATTCCGCAAGCCTACGTCTCGGTGGCCAAGTCCGAAGCCGACCGCCTCGGCGTCAACGACGGCGCCCTGCTCAGCGTGACCGTGGCCGGCCAGACCCTGCGTCTGCCGCTGCGCATCAATGAGGAGTTGGGGGCTGGCCTGGTTGCACTGCCTAAAGGCCTCGCCGGCATTCCGCCTGCGATCTTCGGCAAAACCGTTGACGGTCTGCAGGAGGCAGCGCAATGACTTGGTTCACGCCGGAAGTAATTGACGTGATCATTTCGGTGGTCAAGGCCATCGTGATCCTGTTGGCCGTGGTCGTGGCGGGCGCCCTGCTCAGCTTCGTCGAACGTCGCCTGCTGGGCTGGTGGCAGGACCGTTACGGTCCGAACCGCGTTGGCCCATTCGGCATGTTCCAGATTGCCGCCGACATGCTGAAAATGTTCTTCAAGGAAGACTGGACCCCGCCGTTTGCCGACAAGGTGATCTTCACCCTGGCACCGGTCGTGGCCATGAGCGCCTTGCTGATCGCCTTCGCGATCATCCCGATCACCCCGACCTGGGGCGTGGCGGACTTGAACATCGGCTTGCTGTTCTTCTTCGCCATGGCCGGCCTGTCGGTCTACGCGGTGCTGTTCGCCGGTTGGTCGAGCAACAACAAGTTCGCCCTGCTGGGCAGCTTGCGTGCTTCGGCGCAAACCGTATCCTATGAAGTGTTCATGGGGTTGGCACTGATGGGCATCGTGGTGCAGGTTGGCTCGTTCAACATGCGCGACATCGTCGAGTACCAGGCGCAGAACCTGTGGTTCATCATTCCGCAGTTCTTCGGCTTCTGCACCTTCTTCATCGCTGGCGTGGCCGTGACTCACCGTCACCCGTTCGACCAGCCGGAAGCGGAACAGGAACTGGCCGACGGTTACCACATTGAATATGCCGGTATGAAGTGGGGCATGTTCTTCGTTGGTGAGTACATCGGCATCATCTTGATCTCGGCCCTGCTGGTGACGCTGTTCTTCGGCGGCTGGCACGGTCCGTTTGGCATCCTGCCGCAGTTGGCCTTCTTCTGGTTCTTCCTGAAGACCGCGTTCTTCATCATGCTGTTCATCCTGCTGCGCGCCTCGATTCCGCGCCCGCGTTATGACCAGGTGATGGATTTCAGCTGGAGATTCTGCCTGCCGCTGACCCTGATCAATTTGCTGGTGACGGCTGCCGTCGTGTTGTTGAACACGCCAGCTGCCGCGGTTCAGTGAGGATTTGACCCATGTTCAAATATATTGGCGACATCGTTAAGGGTACCGGTACCCAGTTGCGAAGCCTGGTGATGGTGTTCGGTCACGGCTTTCGCAAACGCGACACCCTGCAATACCCCGAAGAAGCGGTGTACCTGCCGCCGCGCTATCGCGGCCGCATCGTACTGACCCGCGACCCCGACGGCGAAGAGCGTTGCGTAGCCTGCAACCTGTGCGCCGTAGCGTGCCCGGTGGGTTGCATCTCCCTGCAGAAAGCTGAAACCGAAGACGGTCGCTGGTACCCGGACTTCTTCCGCATCAACTTCTCGCGCTGCATTTTCTGCGGCCTCTGCGAGGAAGCTTGCCCGACCACCGCGATCCAGCTGACCCCGGATTTCGAGATGGCCGAGTTCAAACGTCAGGACCTGGTGTACGAGAAAGAAGATCTGCTGATCTCTGGTCCCGGTAAAAACCCTGATTACAACTTCTATCGTGTTGCAGGTATGGCCGTTGCCGGGAAGCCGAAAGGCGCCGCACAAAACGAAGCCGAGCCGATCAACGTGAAGAGCTTGCTGCCTTAAGGAAGAAAGATGGAATTCGCTTTCTATTTCGCGTCGGGTATTGCAGTGGTGTCCACGCTTCGCGTGATCACCAACACCAACCCCGTGCACGCCCTGCTCTACCTGATCATTTCGCTGATTGCCGTGGCCATGACCTTCTTCAGCCTCGGCGCACCGTTCGCCGGTGTCCTGGAAGTGATCGCCTACGCCGGCGCCATCATGGTGCTGTTCGTGTTTGTGGTGATGATGCTCAACCTGGGTCCGGCTTCGGTCGCCCAGGAACGTGTCTGGCTCAAGCCCGGCATCTGGCTCGGCCCGGTTGTCCTCGCAGCCCTGCTGCTGGGTGAACTGCTGTATGTGCTGTTCGCGCACCAGAGCGGCCAGGCCATCGGCCACACCACCGTAGACGCGAAAGCCGTGGGCATCAGCCTGTTCGGCCCGTACCTGCTGGTGGTCGAACTGGCTTCGATGCTGCTGCTCGCGGCAGCCATCACCGCCTTCCACTTGGGCCGCAACGAAGCCAAGGAGCAATGACGATGCCTGCTATCCCTTTGGAGCATGGTCTGGCGGTCGCCGGCATCCTGTTCTGCCTTGGCCTGGTCGGCCTGATGGTTCGCCGTAACATTCTGTTCGTGTTGATGAGCCTGGAAATCATGATGAACGCCGCTGCACTGGCATTTATCGTGGCGGGCGCACGTTGGGGCCAGCCGGATGGACAAGTCATGTTCATCCTGGTGATCAGCCTGGCAGCCGCCGAAGCCAGTATTGGCCTGGCGATCCTGCTGCAACTGTATCGTCGCTTCCACACGCTTGATATCGACGCTGCCAGTGAGATGCGCGGATGAACATGATCTTTCTGACTTTCGTATTTCCCCTGATCGGTTTCCTGCTGCTGTCGTTCTCCCGTGGACGCTGGTCGGAAAACCTCTCGGCCTTGATCGGCGTGGGTTCCATTGGCCTGTCGGCCATCGTGACCGCCTACGTGATCTGGCAATTCAACGTCGCGCCACCGGAAGGCGGCCATTACACCCTGGTGCTTTGGCAGTGGATGTCGGTGGAGGGCTTCAAGCCCAACTTCGCCCTCTACGTCGATGGCCTGTCGATCACCATGCTCGGCGTGGTGGTGGGTGTCGGCTTCCTGATCCACCTGTTCGCGTCCTGGTACATGCGCGGCGAAGCGGGCTACTCGCGCTTCTTCTCGTACACCAACCTGTTTATCGCCAGCATGCTGTTCCTGGTGCTCGGCGATAACCTGTTGTTCCTGTACTTCGGCTGGGAAGGCGTGGGCCTGTGCTCCTACCTGTTGATCGGTTTCTACTACAGCAACCGCAACAACGGTAACGCGGCACTCAAGGCATTCATCGTTACCCGGATCGGCGACGTGTTCATGGCCATCGGCCTGTTCATCCTGTTCCAACAGGTGGGCACGCTGAACATCCAGGAACTGCTGGTGCTGGCGCCGCAGAAATTCCAGGTCGGCGACTTCTGGATCACCCTGGCGACCCTGATGCTGCTGGGCGGCGCTGTCGGCAAATCCGCGCAACTGCCACTGCAAACCTGGCTGGCGGATGCGATGGCCGGTCCTACCCCTGTTTCCGCACTGATCCACGCGGCAACCATGGTAACCGCCGGTGTCTACCTGATCGCCCGTACCCACGGCCTGTTCACCCTGGCGCCGGACATCCTGCACCTGGTGGGCGTAGTCGGCGGCGTGACCCTGGTACTGGCCGGCTTTGCCGCGCTGGTGCAGACCGACATCAAGCGTATCCTCGCCTACTCGACCATGAGCCAGATCGGCTACATGTTCCTGGCCCTGGGCGTCGGCGCCTGGGACGCGGCGATCTTCCACCTGATGACCCACGCCTTCTTCAAGGCCCTGCTGTTCCTGGCCTCCGGTGCGGTGATCGTGGCCTGCCACCACGAGCAGAACATCTTCAAGATGGGCGGCCTGTGGAAGAAACTGCCGTTGGCCTACGCCAGCTTCATCGTTGGTGGTGCCGCCCTGGCCGCCCTGCCGCTGGTGACCGCCGGTTTCTATTCGAAGGACGAAATCCTCTGGGAAGCCTTTGCCAGCGGTAACCAGAACCTGCTGTACGCAGGCCTGGTGGGTGCGTTCATGACCTCGCTGTACACGTTCCGCCTGATCTTCATCACGTTCCACGGTGAAGCCAAGACCGAAGCGCACGCAGGCCACGGCATCTCCCACTGGTTGCCACTGTCGGTACTGATCGTGCTGTCGACCTTCATCGGCGCCCTGATCACCCCACCATTGGCCGGTGTACTGCCGGAAAGCGCCGGCCATGCCGGTGGCGCCGCCAAGCACAGCCTGGAAATCGCCTCGGGTGCCATCGCCATCGCGGGTATCCTGCTGGCCGCCCTGTTGTTCCTCGGCAAGCGTCGTTTCGTGACCGCCGTGGCCAATAGCGGCATCGGCCGCTTCCTGTCGGCCTGGTGGTTCGCTGCCTGGGGCTTCGACTGGATCTACGACAAACTGTTCGTCAAGCCTTACCTGGCCATCAGCCATGTACTGCGCAAAGACCCGCTCGACCAGACTATCGGTCTGATCCCGCGCGCCGCCAAGGCCGGTCACACCGCCCTGAGCCGCAGCGAGACCGGCCAACTGCGCTGGTACGCCGCGTCCATGGCGGTCGGTGCCGTGCTGGTGATCGGCGCCATCGTTGTCGTGGCGGTCTGACTATGTCCATGCACATTGCGTACATTGCGAACTTTGCAAACCTGCGAAAGGAAACGAGCCTGTCATGATTCTGCCCTGGCTAATCCTGATCCCCTTTATCGGCGGCCTGCTCTGCTGGATGGGTGAACGCTTCGGCGCCACCCTCCCCCGCTGGATCGCGTTGCTGACCATGTCCCTGGAACTCGCGCTCGGCCTCTGGCTGTGGGCCCACGGTGACTATTCATTTGCTCCGGCACCGGGTGTCGATCCAACTTTCGCGCTTGAATTCAAGCACGTATGGATCCAGCGCTTCGGCATCAACGTGCACCTGGCCCTCGACGGCCTGTCGCTGTTGATGATCCTGCTGACCGGCCTGCTGGGTATCCTCTCGGTACTCTGCTCCTGGAAAGAGATCCAGCGTCACGTGGGCTTCTTCCACCTGAACCTGATGTGGATCCTGGGCGGCGTTGTCGGCGTGTTCCTGGCGCTGGACCTGTTCATGTTCTTCTTCTTCTGGGAAATGATGCTGGTGCCGATGTACTTCCTCATCGCGCTCTGGGGTCACAGTTCTTCGGACGGCAAGAAAACCCGGATCTACGCGGCGACCAAGTTCTTCATCTTCACCCAGGCTTCCGGCCTGATCATGTTGGTGGCGATCCTGGGTCTGGTACTGGTCAACTTCAACAGCACGGGCGTGATTACCTTCAACTACGCCGACCTGTTGAAAACCAAGATGTCCCTGACCACCGAGTACATCCTGATGCTGGGCTTCTTCATCGCGTTCGCGGTGAAGCTGCCGGTGGTGCCGTTCCACTCCTGGCTGCCTGACGCCCACGCCCAGGCGCCAACTGCCGGCTCCGTGGACCTGGCCGGTATCCTGCTGAAAACTGCTGCCTACGGCCTGCTGCGTTTCGCCTTGCCGTTGTTCCCGAATGCCTCGGCCGAATTCGCGCCGATTGCCATGACCCTGGGTCTGATCGGGATCTTCTACGGTGCGTTCCTGGCCTTCGCGCAAACCGACATCAAGCGTCTGATTGCCTTCTCGTCCGTTTCCCACATGGGTTTCGTACTGATCGGCATCTACTCCGGCAGCCAACTGGCGCTGCAAGGCGCGGTGATCCAGATGCTGGCCCACGGTGTTTCGGCCGCTGCACTCTTTATCCTGAGTGGTCAGCTGTACGAGCGCCTGCACACCCGTGACATGCGTGAAATGGGTGGCGTGTGGTCGCGCATTGCGTACCTGCCGGCGATCAGCCTGTTCTTCGCTGCCGCGTCCCTGGGCTTGCCGGGTACCGGTAACTTCATCGGCGAGTTCCTGATCCTGATGGGTGCCTTCGTGCAAACGCCGTGGATCAGTGCGATTGCCACCTCCGGCCTGGTATTCGGTTCGGTCTACTCGCTGATCATGATCCACCGCGCCTACTTCGGCCCGGCCAAGTCCGACACTGTCCTGCAAGGGATGGATGCGCGCGAACTGATCATGGTGCTCGGCCTGGCGGTACTGCTGATCTACATCGGCGTGTACCCGCAACCGTTCCTGGACACTTCTGCCGCAACGATGCATGGCGTGCAGCAGTGGTTCGGCACCGCCTTCTCTCAACTCGCTTCGGCCCGGTAAGAGCGCTATGGAATTCACGATCCAACACTTTATCGCGCTTGCGCCGCTGCTGATTACCAGCCTCACCGTTGTGGCGGTGATGCTGGCAATCGCCTGGCGCCGCAATCATTCGCAAACGTTCCTGCTGTCCTGCGCCGGGTTGAACCTGGCCCTGCTGTCGATCATCCCGGCCCTCAAGGTCGCGCCACTGGCGGTCACGCCATTGATGATGGTCGATGACTTCGCACTGCTGTACATCGCGCTGATCCTGGTCGCGACCCTGGCCTGCGTCACCCTCGCCCACGCCTATCTCGGCGAAGGCGGCACCGGCTACCCTGGCAACCGCGAAGAGCTGTACCTGCTGATCCTGCTGGCTGCGGCCGGCGGTATCGTGCTGGTCAGCGCACAGCACCTGGCGGGCCTGTTCATCGGCCTGGAACTGCTGTCGATCCCGACCTACGGCCTGGTGGCCTATGCCTTCTTCAACAAGCGTTCCCTGGAAGCCGGCATCAAGTACATGGTGCTGTCGGCCGCCGGTTCCGCGTTCCTGTTGTTCGGTATGGCGTTGCTCTACGCCGAAGCCGGCAGCCTGAGCTTCACCGGGATCGGCCACGCCCTGGCCGCCACCAACAGCCCTGCGCCGATTGCCCAATTGGGCCTGGCGATGATGCTGATCGGCCTGGCGTTCAAGCTGTCCCTGGTGCCGTTCCACCTGTGGACCCCGGACGTGTACGAAGGCGCCCCGGCGCCGGTGGCTGCGTTCCTGGCCACGGCGTCCAAGGTCGCTGTGTTTGCGGTGATGGTGCGTCTGTTCCAGATCTCGCCTGCCGCCAACACCGGCGTGCTGAGCAACGTGCTGACCGTGATCGCCATTGCGTCGATCCTGTTCGGTAACCTGCTGGCCCTGACCCAGAACAACCTCAAGCGTCTGCTGGGTTACTCGTCCATCGCCCACTTCGGCTACCTGCTGATCGCCCTGGTGGCGAGCAAAGGCCTGGCCGTGGAAGCCATCGGCGTGTACCTGGTCACCTACGTGATCACCAGCCTCGGTGCATTCGGCGTTATCACCTTGATGTCGTCGCCCTACAAAGGCCGGGACGCGGACGCCCTGTACGAATACCGCGGCCTGTTCTGGCGCCGTCCGTACCTGACCGCCGTACTGACCGTGATGATGCTGTCCCTCGCCGGGATCCCGCTGACTGCGGGCTTTATCGGCAAGTTCTACATCGTCGCCACCGGTGTTGAAGCCCACGAGTGGTGGTTGGTTGCATCCCTGGTCCTGGGTAGCGCCATCGGCGTGTTCTACTACCTGCGCGTGATGGTCACCCTGTACCTGATCGAGCCCAACCTGCGTCGTGTGGATGCCGAGCTGCATTGGGAACAGAAGGCAGGCGGCGTGATGCTGCTGGCCATCGCCCTGCTCGCGTTCTTCCTGGGCGTGTACCCACAACCGCTGCTCACCCTGGTGCAGCACGCGGTACTGGGTGTTTGATCGAATAGCTGATGCAGTAAACAAAACGGCGCCTTCGGGCGCCGTTTTTGCATTCCGGGAAACGCGTTCTTTACCCTCCTCCACTCACAGAAATTTCCTTCCTTATCCAGTTCCTCGTCTGGCATCCCTCCATAAAAAGCAATCGTATGGTGGTCGCGTTTTAGGAAAACTCCCACAACAGGGTCACTTGACCCATAGCGAGTGGGCCACCAAAATATACGCAGGCTACGTACAGAACATGGATGCTCTATTTATCGAACTGCCAGCCTTCGAGC
This sequence comes from Pseudomonas sp. LG1E9, assembly GCF_003290225.1. NCBI lineage: Bacteria > Pseudomonadati > Pseudomonadota > Gammaproteobacteria > Pseudomonadales > Pseudomonadaceae > Pseudomonas > Pseudomonas sp. LG1E9. The sequence goes on from NZ_CP029983.1 coordinate 4,326,725, forward strand.
GTCATCGCAAGGACTATCTAAGCGACGAGCTTTTCCACGGTTTTCAACAGGAGTTAATGAAGAATCCACAAGCGGGCGACGTGATTGAAGGAACAGGTGGGCTGCGAAAGGTCCGCTTCGTTGATGAGCGGCGAAACAAAGGCAGGCGCGGTGGCCTGCGGGTCATCTACTACTGGTGGTCGGGAGGTACGCAGTTCTGGTTATTCACGCTGTACGGCAAACACGAACAGGACGACCTGACACCACAACACAAGAAAGCCCTAAAACAGATGCTGGACAGGGAAATCAAAGCGAGAACACATCATGAAACGTGAAATCTTTTCCGAACTGGTCGAAGGCTTCGACGCGCTTGCGGACGAACGCCAGGGCAAAGTCACCCTGCGTACCCACAAGGTCCATCTCAACAAACTGGCGCCGCTGACCGCCGAAGAAGTCATCGCCGTGCGCCAGCAACTGAACCTTTCACGGTCGGTGTTCGCCCTGTACCTGCGCACCAATACCCGTACGCTGGAAAACTGGGAACAAGGGCGGGCCAAGCCCAATGCACAGGCCACCACCTTGATCCGCCTGGTAGCGCGCTTCCCGGAAACCGTAGCGCAACTGGCGGCCTTGAGCTGATACCGCTCAGGCAAAAAAAAACGCCCCGAAACCACATCGGGGCGTTTTTTTTCAAACGCACTACCTTAGAACGCAATACCTACCTTGACCCCGTATTCATCCCGCTTGAGCCGAGTGTTATCGGCAACTTCCGAGTCGGCATCCAGCTTGTACTCGGTGCGCGTGTAATACAGCCCGGCCATCACTGGCAGATCGCCCTTCTGGTTCATCAGCAGGCTGACTTCGGCATACGGGTTGGTGCGGTCCTTGAGGTCCACAGTGTCGCTGCCAAAGCCGTCGACCTTGATCCGGGTGCGGCCATCGAGGGTCCGGCGGGCACCGGCTTCGACGCGCAGGGTCATGTCGTCGAACTGATGGTTGTAACCCAAGGCGGCCTTGGCGAATGGCGATTTGTTGGTGAGCTCCAGGTCGTTGTCGTTGGAGTCCAGCTCGTAACGGGTCCAGCTGTAGCCGCCGCCCACGATCACGTCGACAAAGTTGCGTGCATCCAGCGCGGCACGCCAGCCGAGGTCGAGGTCAGCCTGGCCTTCCTTGAGCTTGTTGTCGCTCTTCTTGCCGTACTTGGCTTCGATACCGGCCTGGTAAATAAAGCCCGATTCGGCCGTGAGCTTGTTACCGAAGTTGTAGAACAGGCCCGCCTCCGGCATGTGGTCTTTATCACTTTGGCTACCGCCCTCAAGCTTGAAGTCGTTGTAGCTACCCAGGAGCCCGAAGGTAGAAATCGGGTCAGTGGACGGTGCGGCGAACACCACGGCTGGAGCGGCGACCAGCGCCAGCAGTGAGGAATTTTTGAGGAAGTTTCCGAATAGTTTGGACATCGTTTACATCTCCTTGTCTGGTGGGCAAATTATTCAGGCAGCGCTTTGAGCCCGAATTGGCAGCAAAGGTTCGAAAAAATTTGCCCCCACCTGGAGGTAAAACGGTTCAGCGATGGCTCTAGGTCAAGACTCCTGGCGTGCAGCCGTTACCAAGCCATCAAGGGTTGAATCAAGCTGAGGGTGAACCGGCACGCGAATCCCGAAGGCAGTGCCCAGCACGTCCAGGAGCTCCTCGCTGCTGCGGATCACGCGCTTGGCACTCGGTCGATCCAGGTAGTGAATCGCATAGTGGGCGTTGTTCAAGGTGTGGCGTTCGCCCGCTGCCAGCCGTGCGACTTTCAATTGGCCCAGGAACGGCGAACCCGGATGGGTCGAGACGTACCAGTTGCCGATTTCGTAATCGATGACCGCCTGCACTTGCAGGTCGAACACATACAAGCCACGCCACTCCCCTGCAACCTGGGCCCATAAGGTGTAGCTGCCCTCCTGCTCATTGAGTGTCAGGCGATACGGCTCATGGGCCGTGGCCTGCACGGCTTGCGTGTCCAACAGCAACGGGCTGCTGGGCACCATGCCGCCAAAGCCGACGTCGGTGATGTAGCGCACGCCGTCCAGGGTGACCAGGCTCAGGCGGTGGGTGCGTGCGGTGCGCGCCTGCGGCAGCCCGCCCATAACCACCCGCCCGGTAATGCCGCGCGCGTCAAAGCCCAGTTCCTGCAACAGCGCCAGGAACATCTGGTTCAGTTCATAGCAATACCCGCCGCGCCCATCGAACAGGACTTTGTGCTCGACACTCGGCAAGTCTATCGGCACCGGCAAGTGCAGCAGGGTCGACAGGCTTTCAAACGCGAAGGTGCACACATGTCGCAGTTGCAGATCCTGGAGGGTTTGCAGGGTAGGCGGCGGCGGCGAATCGTAACCCAGGCGTTGCAGGTACAGATGGCTATGGTTCAGGCGGAGCATGGCACAGTCCTTGGGCACACGAAGAGTGCGCCACTATGCCGCGCCAGTGTGCAGGTTGTCATTTTGAATGAACCTTTCTGAACGCTTCAGCCTCCATTTATAACAAGACAGGGAGGCAACATGAGTACCGCAAAAATCTACACCATCCACTACCAACTGCACGGTCAAGCGAAGTCCTTTGTCGTACGCGCCGGGGTGATGAACAACGCCGAAGCCTGGCACTGGGCTGCGGTCGATGCTGACATTGCCCATGTCAGCCGTATCGGCCGCGTTGGCCACGAGCAGGTGAAAAAAACCACCCGGCCCTGGGCTGAAAAGTACGGCATCACTGATGTCAGCTGGACACCACCCAAATAAACGAAGGCCCCGCTCGATGGCGGGGCCTGATTACCGATAACGCTGCTATTTCTTCAAGTCGCCCAACGGATCGTAGGGCGGCTTTTTTTTCGCTTCGTCCTTGTCCTTTTTATCCAGCGGGGCGATGGCCGGACCTACCGGATCGACCTGCGGGTCAGCCACATCCGGCGAGTCTGGATCAAATCCCAGCTCATCCTTGCCGCTGGCGTGTTCGTTGGAGGGGGGCCCATCCGAGTGCTTGTTCATCATGGTCTCCTGTTATAGCGGGCGAGCTTTGTCGTGGAGGTTTTCTAGGTCTTCTTCGACGCGCTCCACATCATCATGATCGTCACGTTCTTTCGGATCATTGGGGCGCAAGGCATCGTTGTCGCGCTCTTCTTCACCGGGTGTGCGGTCAGGGTCGGGTGTACCGGGCGGTGGTTGCTTGTATTCGGGCATGGTCGTTCACCTCAGAGGGACTTCACCGATTTAGAGAAACTGCCACAGATCATGGTTCAACTTGATTGCCCCACCGCTGACCGCTGACCATGAGAAGATGCCCCACCCTTCCCGCCCTGGAGACCTGACCCGGATGTTCGAGCTCAAACCCTGCGACCCCGCTGTCTACCGCCAACAGACCCGCCGCAGCACGCTGATTGTGGCCGTGGTGTTCCTGACCCTGGCCATGGTGCTGTCGAGCCTGGCAGTGATGCTGTTCGGCGAGGCCGGCGGCGATAACTTTCGCTTCAATGTCGGCGGTGTGTTCGCTGGCGTGCTGATCACCGTCGCCCTGGTGCGTGGCCCGTTCTGGACCCAGTCCTGGTTGGCTGCGGCGGTGTATGGCTGGCAGCTCAAGCGCAATCTGATGCGCGTGACCAATGTGATGCACAAGGTCACCGAACACGTGCAGGCCAATGATCCGACGGCCATGAAAGTGCTGCGTTTCTACCACCTGGGGCTGACGCAGATGCATGCCCTGGACGCCGACTCCAGCGCCCAGGCGCAACTGGTCGGCGAAATGGATGCACATCAAGCCAAGATGCGAGCGCTGGGAATCGACACCGAACAGACCCGTTTCGACCCGGCGTGGCTGGACGGTTTCAAAAACACTTGAGTCATCTGCCCCGCCAGCAGAACAGCGCACTCACCGCAATCGCCGCCCCGGCCACGCCAAACACCAGCGGCGCCGAGGCCACCGGCAAAAGCAAACCCGCCAGCAGCGGCCCCAGGCCCGCACCGATGTCGCGCCAGACCGCATTCGACGCCAGCGCCGAGACCCGCATCGAACCGGGGTTGCGCTCGGCGACCAAGGTGGTCACCAAGGGCAGTTGCAACGCACGCAGCACCAGCACCGCCGCCGCACCGATAATCACCCAGTAACTGCCGAAAGCGCTCAAGGCCAAGGCACTCAGAAACGAAAACAGCAGCAACATCGAGGTGGCGCCGAACCGCTGCGCCGCACGACCGCCCAGGGGGCTCAGAAGCATCTCCGAGACATAGCGCAGGGCCATCAAGCCGCCAGCAATCAACACCGCGTCGCCGCCGAGGATTTTCTGGGCCTGGATCGACAGGCCAAAGATAAACAGCCCATCCAGCGCCACGCCCTCGATAAACGACCACAGCGCCACACTGTCCGGCCACTTGAAGCGCCGCCCCGGTGTGCTGTGCAAATCATGCCCGGCGCTGGGCAAACCACGCGCCATCCACAGGCCTGCCAGGCAGCAACCGGCGAGTATCACAAAGATCGGACGCGGCCCGGCCCACAGCGTCAGCCACCCACCGAGCGGCAACGCCAGCATTGGCCCCCAGGCGATCAAGGCCCGCGAGCGCCCGGCGCGACGTGCGGCACCCTCCGGCTCAGCGGTGGCCAATACTTGGGTCGACAGGTTCAACGCGGCAAAACACAAGCCCCACACCAGCCGCAGTCCGAGCAACGCAGCGAAGCCGGACAGCACCGAGTTGCCCAAGGCACACAGCGTAGCGGCACCGGCGGCGATCATGCAGGTCAGGCGATCACCGTTGCGCGCATAGAAATTCAGCACATGCCGGTAGCCGAAAATCCGCACCAGACGGTTGGCCGCCAGCAACACGCCGGCTTGGGCCAGGGTGATGCCGAAGGCCTGGGATTCCATGGGCAGCAACAGGTAGAGCAACACGTCGCTGGGCAGGCACAACGCCAGGGTCAACGCGGCGCGGCGGGAGGTGGTGTCGGCAGTGCGTTGAGCCTGGCTGGACATAAACCTGAAACATCCCGAAATATTCAGCTCGCCAAGGTAGCCTCTCTGAACCGCGTTTTACAACGCCCCGTTACGTCTTTTTCCCATAAGGCAGCAAACGCAAACCACTGGCCACACTGCCTACCAGCGCAAAGGCACAGCCCAGCCACAACGCCGCGTGCGGACCGCCGGCCTGTGACAGATGGAAACACAACGCCACCAGCGACGCGCCCAGCGTCTGCCCCAGCAAGCGTGAAATCGCCACGATGCCGCTGGCCCCGCCACTGCGCGCCAGCGGTGCACTGGTCATCAAGGCCTTGAGATTAGGCGATTGGAAAAAGCCAAACCCGGCACCGCATAACGCCATGCGCCAACCGATATCGAAGGCCGACGCGCCGCTGCCCAAGGTCGCCAACGCGGCCATCCCCAAGCTCAACATCAACAGGCCGATGCCGCACAGCAGGCCCAGGGACACACGGTCGGCCAGGCGCCCGGCAACCAGCGCCATCACCGCCACCACGGCCGGCCACGGCGTCATCAGGAAACCGGTTTCCACCTGGCTATGGCCGAGTACTGCCTGCAGCAGAAACGGCAGCGACACAAAGGCCAGGCCCTGGGCACTGAAAGCGCAGATCGCAGTGACAGAAGACAAGGCAAACACCGGCCGCTTGAACAGATCCAGGGCCAGCATCGGCGCCGGATGACCGGCCTGGCGACGCAGCAATAACCCGCCGCACAACAGCGCCACGGCAATCAAGCCCAAGGTCAGTGCGGCTTGGGCACCGTGCACCGCCGTGCCCAGGCCCAACACCAACAAAGCGAACAAACCTGCACATAACACGGCCGCCAGTCGGTCGAACGCGTGCCCGGTCATGGGCAGCGTCGGCAATGAACGCACGCCAAGTGCCAGGGCCAACAACCCCAGCGGCACATTGATCAGGTACAGCCAATGCCACGTCGCCACCGACAGGATCGCCGACGCGGCAGTCGGCCCCAAGGTAAACGCCAACCCCACCACCAACGAGTTGTAACCGAGGCCGCGCCCGAGCATTTTCGACGGGTAGATATGCCGCAGCAACGCCGTGTTCACGCTCATGATCGCCGCTGCCCCCAACCCTTGCACCACCCGCGCCGCGGTGAGGGTTTCCAACGAACCGGCCAACCCGCAAAACAGCGACGAGACGATAAACAGCAGCAACCCGCCCAGGTACACGCGGCGATGCCCAAGCACGTCGCTCAGCGACGCAAATGGCAGCACCGTGGCAATAATCGCCAGCTGGTAGGCATTGACCACCCAGATCACCGAGGCCGAATCGGTGCCGATTCCCTCGGCCAGGGTAGGCAATGCCGTGTTGACGATGGCCGTGTCCAGGGTCGCCATGCCGATCCCCAGGGAGATCGCGATTACGGCCGGCAGGCGTTTATTGAGGGGCAGGCCATCGGCGGCAGAAGACATGGGCGATCCACGCGGTTAGTAAGGCTTCCAGATTAAGGGCAGCGCTGGTTTATTTCAGCCGTGGATCAGTTGCCTGACGACAATTTCATGTTCGCCAGCGCGCTCAGGTCCAGTCGCCCCCCAATAACCGGCGGGCACCAGTAGTAACCACCGGTCAACGGCGTACTGATGCGGTACAACCCGTCGACAATCCCGTCTTCCAACCCGCTCATGCGGCGCAGTTGTGCTTCGAATGCATCGAACGAGTGGCCGAACGCGAGGAACATCAACCCGGCCTGGCCGTTCTCGGCCCATGGCATCGAGCGGCGCACCACGAAGGCTTCCGGGGTGAAGCTTTCCTGGGCAGTGCGTTTGGTGTGGGCGGATTCGGGGGCGTCTTCCAGCTCTTCGTTGTCGCCATGGCGGCGGCCGATGATGTGGTCGCGCTCCTGGGCAGGCAAGGCGGCGAAGCCGTCGAGGTCGTGCTGCCATTGCTGGATCGCGGCGAAGCTGGCGCCGCTGTCGGTCAAGGCGGCTTCAACGGCGGCGTCGTCGTGAGGGTTTTCGGTGCCGTCTTCGTAGTCGGTGAGGTCGAAGCCGGTCTTGTAGCGAAAGCCTTCGGTTGATTGCGCCAGGCTGAACGCCGGGGCCAGGGCCTTCTCAAAAGCGCGACTGCGCAACAGCAGTTCACCGCGATCCACGCCGTGCAGCCATACCCACAGTGCCTGCTGGGTGGACGGATTGTGCGCGCCCGGCGCGCTCACGGTTGGAAAGCTGCGCAAGCCGTCAACCGTCGCACCCAGTGCATTTACCAGCGGCTCGCCAAACCCGACCACTGCCGCCGAATCGGTCAACTGCACCAACGCGTCCAGCGCAGCAGGCACGGCTGCCAGGGTATCCACGGCAAAAAACAGATGGCGTGCCTGCAAAGGCACCGGTGCGGCAAGAATGCCCGGCTGGTACTGACTCATGTGAACTCCTTCAATAAAGGCGCGCAGTTTACCCGGCGCAAGGCGCGGTGCGTACTGCAAAGCGCACAAGCCTTGCCATAGAGCCCTCTGTTGGGTGACTCTCTAGTCATGTTTTGCAACTATTCCAGGGGTAGCGACATGACCACCAGCAACCTGCTCGCCCAACTTTTCCCCACGTCCGTGGCCGACATTCCCGAGCAATTCCGGCTCGAAGCGCCCATTGAACAGCGTGATTACCTGGTCGATGGCCAGTTGCAGGTATGGAGCGGCCCGCTGGCCCAGGTGCAGAGCCCGGTACAGTTGGGCGAGCGCCGCGTGGTGATCGGCAGCACGCCGCTGCTGGACGCCGAGACCGCCCTCACCGCCCTCGATGCCGCCGTGCGCGCCTACGACCGGGGCCAGGGCGAATGGCCAACCATGCGCGTGGCGGACCGTATCCAGCATGTCGAAGCGTTTTTGCGCCGCATGCGTGAACAACGCGATGCCGTAGTCACGCTACTGATGTGGGAAATCGGCAAGAACCTCAAGGACTCGCAGAAAGAATTCGACCGTACCTGCGACTACATCACCGACACCATCAATGCCCTCAAGGAGCTGGACCGTCGCAGCAGCCGCTTCGAGCTGGAACAGGACACGCTCGGGCAAATCCGCCGTGTGCCGCTGGGCGTGGCGCTGTGCATGGGCCCCTACAACTACCCGCTCAACGAGACCTTCACCACGCTGATCCCGGCGCTGATCATGGGCAACACCGTGGTGTTCAAGCCGGCCAAGCTCGGCGTGCTGCTGATCCGCCCACTGCTGGAGGCGTTTCGCGACAGCTTCCCGGCCGGGGTGATCAACGTGATCTACGGCAGTGGCCGCGAGACCGTCAGCGCGCTGATGGCCAGTGGCAAGATCGATATCTTTGCGTTCATCGGCACCAACAAGGCCGCCAGCGACCTTAAAAAACTGCACCCCAAGCCGCACCGCTTGCGCGCCGCCCTGGGCCTGGACGCGAAAAACCCCGGCATCGTGCTGCCCGAGGTCGACCTGGACAATGCCGTCAGCGAGGCGCTCACCGGCTCGTTGTCTTTCAACGGCCAGCGCTGCACCGCGTTGAAAATCCTGTTTGTGCATGAGGATGTCGTCGAGCGCTTTATCGAGAAATTCAACGCCAAACTGGCGACCCTCAAACCCGGCATGCCGTGGGAAGACGGCGTGTCGCTGACGCCGCTGCCGGAAGTGGGCAAGGTGGATTACCTCAACGAACTGGTGGCCGATGCGCAACAGCATGGCGCCCAGGTGGTGAATGCCAACGGTGGCACCAGCCGTGGGTCCTTCTTCTACCCGGCGGTGCTGTACCCGGTGAACCCGCAGATGCGCGTGTACCACGAAGAACAGTTCGGCCCGGTGGTGCCAATCGTGCCCTACCGCGACCTGGAGACGGTGATCGAGTACGTGCTCGACTCGGACTTCGGCCAGCAATTGAGTATTTTCGGCACCAACGCCGTGGCCGTCGGGCGCCTGGTGGACACCTTTGCCAACCAGGTTGGCCGGATCAATATCAACGCCCAATGCCAGCGCGGGCCGGACACCTTCCCCTTCAACGGGCGCAAGAACTCGGCCGAGGGCACGTTGTCAGTGCATGACGCCTTGCGCGTGTTCTCGATCCGCACCTTGGTGGCCACCAAGTTCCAGGAGAGCAACAAGGCGCTGGTCAGCGACATCCTGCGCAACCGCGATTCGAGTTTCCTGACCACCGATTACATCTTCTAACATCTGCACGACTCACTGTGTGGGAGGGGGCTTGCTCCCGATAGCGGTGGGCCAGCCAACACATGCGGTACTGATCCACCGCCATCGGGGGCAAGCCCCCTCCCACATTTGGATTGTGTACATCTCCTGAACCGAGGCCCCTTTAATACTGATGAATCTGCCACTCTTCGCTCGGCGCCTGTTGCGCCCGCTGCTTGATCCGTACCGGCGCTATCGCCACGCCAAGCTGATCCACGCCGTGCGTGTGTCCATCGGCCTGCTGGCGACGATCCTGCTGACCACCGGCATCAACCTGCCCCATGGCGAATGGGCCTCGGTGACCATGCTGATCGTGATCGGTGGCTTGCAGCACCACGGCAATATCGGCAAGAAAGCCGTGGAGCGCGCCTACGGCACCTTGATCGGCGCCAGCGTCGGCCTGCTGCTGGTGGTGCAACAGGCCTACTTCGGCCAGCCACTGCTGACCTATTTGTTGATGTCGGTGGTGTGCGGATTCTTCTCCTATCACGCCATCGGCAAGGGCGGCTACATCGCGCTGCTGTCGGCGATCACGGTATTTATCGTCGCCGGCCACGGAGACAATCCGCTGTCCGACGGGTTGTGGCGCACCGTGGATATCCTGATCGGCATCGTGCTGGCCCTGGCGTTTTCCTTCGCCCTGCCGCTGTACGCCGTGTACTCGTGGCGCTACAACCTGGCCAGCGCCTTGCGTGATTGTGCGGCGATTTACAGCCGGATCATCAACGGCCAGTCGGTCACCGACGACGAACACCTCAAACTGCTCAACCGCCTGAACGCGGCGATGGTGCAATTGCGCTCGCTGATGCCGTCGGTGTCCAAGGAAGTGCGCATTTCCATGACCGAGCTGGACGCGATCCAACGGCACTTGCGCCTGTGCATCAGCACGCTGGAGATTCTCGGCAATACCCGGCCCGACCCTCGCGATGAACAGGCGATGGCGCGGATGCAGGTGATGCTCAAGGCCGAGCATCGGCAGATTGGGGTGCAGTTGGTGGGGATGGCGCGGGCGTTGAGGTCGGGGGTGACGGAGCGGTTGGAGCGATCAGGCAGTGTAACGCCCGACCGTAACCTGCTCGAAACGCCGGTACGTATTGGTTTAGATGGTTATCGGTTGTTGACGCTGCAATTAGCCGCCAACATCGACACGATGCGTGAGGGGCTTCTTAAAAGCTCGGAGCAGTGGAAAATCTGAAACCGAAATCAAGGGGAGTAGACTTAACGATTAAATGAGTCCACTCCCCTGTTTTCACAGCAGTTATGAGGGTTGTAAGCACCAAGCCCAGGTGGATGTATTTCTATTGATACACCTGGCACCATCGGGAAACTTTAAAGAGTCCCAAATCACGCCTGTCAGAGGGTCACACCCTTCCTCTACGCCTAACCAATAGAACGAATCATAAGGTACCGGAAGTGGCCAGCCGTAGGCTGTTCCCATAAAGCGGACTCCATCGTCAAAATAAATGCCCTGAGCACCGGCCAGTGATTTTCGCCAGTTAACTGCACCTGCCCAGTTCATACTGTTACGATTTTCACGTAGAAGCCATACATTGCTGACATTCACTGAGTAAGACACGAGGGCGCCATTTCGGTCAGTGACGTCGATAATCGTACTGCCATTGCTCATCCCGGACACAGATCCCGTTGGCGTGACCGATGCCACCGCTGGGTTCCTGGACTGATAGGTATAAGGAGGTACCCCTCCGGTTGCGTTCCGGCCTTGCGTGTTACCGGGATACTCTCCCCTCTTTGTCCAGCCAGACACAATAATCGCGCGGCCATTCAAAACCATCGTCGATTGGTCTATTTGCAAAGGTGGTGGATAGGCGACTGTATAGGTCATCAGTGGAAAAGGTTGCCCCCCCCTTTCCGTACTGCCATCCAACGTCACTTCACAACTGACGGTAATCGAGCCATTGTTCCGCACGGTCGATAACCAAGCGCGCGCCACATCCTTATTCACCAGCCCCGCCGCCGCTTCCCCTGAATTGATCGGGTAACTCTCAAGCACCTTCAAGTCGTTCACGCCGGGACTGCTGCAGGTCAGCCATACCCTTTGGTTGATAAAGCTCAACGGCCATTTACTGACACTGGCTTTACCTGGGCCGGTAAAGGCCGCCAGGTCCAGAACGCCGCCGTCCGGCAGTCCGTTGATCAGTGGTGGCGGTAAATCTTCAGGCCGGATCATCTCCACCGTCAGTTCTTGGCTGTTAGAAGTCACCGTGCCAGTTCTGATAGTCGCCACGTAACGCAAGGTGATCGTTTTACCGACGCTGTTGGCAATGATCCTTGCGCTGATCGGGAAGTCCACGCGCCCGCCGTCCAATCCGGACTTCCCAGAGATCGGCTCCATGGTGCAATCGGGATAGATCCATTGCAGTTCGATAAAGTGCGTACTGTTCATGCCCTCGTAAGCCACTGCCACAAAAGCAAAGTGCTCGTACTGAAGTGGGTAGATGCTTAGGCTCGCACCCGGAAGGTTGTGGAACCTGGGCGCCGGCAGTTCGCTGGGAAGCGCTTGCACGATGTGACGCCGTTCGCGGAACAATACCGCGTTACCTATTTCTGAGCCCCGATCAAAACTGACCCAGAACTGGATGAGCAGGTCTGACCCATCCTTCAGCTTTCGCAGTTCATCCACGGGCGCCGGCGGCATGATGCCGTTAACCTCGCCGTCGGCGGTTACCAGGTTGTTGGTGTACGTGGCCTCGAAGTAAGTCCCTTCCGGGTCGGCATAGGTCCCGGTGTAGTGCATCCACATGCGCTGGTTGCGGTGGATGAAATGCCAGGTGTTGATCATGGTGCGCTCGTTGCCGGTCAGTCGTGACAGGTTGAGTATCGGCACATCCCCCACGCCTTCGATGGTCGGGATCGGCAAGGTGTTGAGGGTGAGCAGCAACAGGTCGAGGATCAACGACGGTATTTCGCGGGTACCCCGCAGCAGGAAGTATTGCACGCTGATCTGTCGGCCAAAGGGCGCGATGTTGGCACCCACCACGTCGGCGGGGACGGTGAAGTTCAGGGTTTTTTGGCTGTTGCCGTCCTTGGTTTCACTGTGGCTGCCGATGCCGGGAATGCCCGCCCATACGGCACGGATGCGGTCGGTGGGCAGCATTTGCGGGAACTTGACCTGAATGGTCGCACCCTGTGTGACGGCTTCGGGCGTCAGTTGATCGGGGTTGCGGGAGGCTTCAAGCACTTCGGGTCGCAGCAAATTCCCCAAGGCTTGGCCAACGCTCACGATGAGGATTTTAGAACGCAGGGCCCCGCCACTTGCCGGGATCAAGGTGTAGCTCAGACGGATCTCGCCATTGCGGTTGTTGTCGACAAACACCTTGTCGACCCCAAACACCACTGGCCGGCCCGCGCTGCTGCCATTGAGGAGGATGTCATCCCCGGTACTGCCGTTATCCCCCGTGCCCACCCAGCGCCAGATAAATGTGTCACCCGGGAAGGTGCGGACATAGGGCAGTGTCACGATGGCCTGGCCAATCACATCGTCCGGATCAAGGTTGCCGTGCTCATCGACGCGGTCCAACTGCGGCTCCGGCAGTTCGGCCACCCGCTCGCCAAAGTGCACGATCAAGTGCTCGGACTCGCGGACCGTCAGCGCACCACTGCCGCCCAGCACGCCGACCAGGCCGTCGTCCACGCGATAAAAAATCTTCACATCGCCCAACCCCACAAAGCGCAGGAATTCACTGCGCGGCACAATCCGAAAGCGCGTCGGTGGCGGTGGGGCACCGGCCAGCAAGGTTTGCTCATAGAACTCCACGCCGCCACCGGTACGCATGGCTTCCATGCGCAGGGTGACGGAGTAGTTGCGGTCGTAGGGCGTGTACTCTGGAAACTCGACAGTGATGTAATCAATCGAGGGGTCGATCAAGCCGGCGTCATCTTCCACCACGTCGACCGGCGGCATGGTGGAAACCGTGCCAAAAATGGTGACCGTCAGGCGGCGCGATGTGCCAAGCACGGTACCCAGTGGAAATTGCAACTCGTAGGAGATTTGCATGGAGCCATTGATCAGCGCCTTGAGGATGCTGTTTTCCACATGGGCGTAGGAAGAGCGGCCTATACGTGCCGTGAAGGCGGGTAAATGCACAATATGCTCAGAGCCGTCAGCCCGGATGCCGCTTAACGTAACGAGAATTTGGGTACCTGCCGGTGTGGTGGAGCCGTTGGGCAGCTGCCTGGGGACATACACTTCTACTTCAAAGCGGCCCTCACCTTGGGTATCGAAATTGACATCGGTAATATCTACTTGGTCCACCAGGAAGTACGGCCGTTCGAGCAAGTCGGGATCAAGATCACTTTCCAGATGCACCACTTGCGACCATTGCTGAATTTCGCCGGAAAAATTCAGCACTTCATCGCGGACCCGAAAACGGATCGTCAGTAAGCCACTGCCGTGGGGCCGGTTAATGATTTCCGGCTCCACCCGCACTTCAATAGGCCTGGCCCCGGAAATGTGATCGGCGTCCAACTGCAACGTCACCAAATGGCCGTTCCAATAAAGCTCAATGGTGTCGCGTATGCGTATTTCAGGGTAACGATCAATGGTGAGCACGACTCCCAGGGCTGCGCGATCAGGGTCCAGCACGCTGCCCGGCCGTTGCAGGTCGAGGGGCAAGTGCAGTTTGAGTGCGGAGTGATAAGGCAAGCCTGGGTCCTGATCGACGCCGCCAGGCCTTGTGTCCTTGATCAACCAGGTTTGCGGCACCGAGGTACTTTCCGTACCGCTGCCCACACGCACCACCCGCCCATAGCAGGACGAAACAAAGCCCAGAGGCACCAGCTTGCGGAGGATCGCCAATTGATACCGTGGCCGATTTTCTTCGCCTGGCCGCACTTCAGCCCAGGCCAGCTCGAATGGGGAACCGCCCATGTAAAACTCGAACACATCGCCCACATTTAACGTCACCCAGCGCTCAAAGGTTACGATCAGGCTGTTCTCGATGTGGCGGATGCCCAATCCTCGATCGGCGTTGATCACAGAAATGACCGGGTTGGCCACATAAGGAGGGGGCTCCAGGTCCACGGCGCGGTTGCTGTTGGACGGGTAAACCACAAGGGCGTGGTCAAATGGGACAGAACCCTCGGCGGGGGAAGGCTCAATGACAGCTGGCTCATCAGGCATGGCTGAATTCCTTGCGGCAATAGCGCCAAGGGGCGCGGGACAAGGAAATCAGACACCCGGCGGGTTGGGCTGAATAGCTGTCAACATTGACAGTAGCGACGAACGGTTGTCACGCGGTGCGGACCCCGGCAGGCGTACGGGCAGGCTGAACGGCTCTAAACGTCAAATGGCGGATGCGTTGCAGAGAAAAACGTCTGGGCCGCTTTACACAGCGTTCCGTTTATGCAAATCAATTACTTCACACTTTCACTTACATTTTTTTCACGTTTTATTCACATCCCCAAACGTAGTGTGAAGCCTCATCCGTTACAAATGCTGCATATCAAGCCCGCCGCCCCAGCGGGCTTTTTTTTGCCTGGAGTTATCCGGGTGGTCAACGCGAGGCTTTCAGGGCGGGGGCACTTGCCTGTTCACGAATGGCCCGCTGGGTATCCAGCACCTTCGCCAACGCGGTTTGCGCCTCGGGGCTTTGTTGCGGCACGCGAATGGCGGCCGAGACCAGGGTGATCAGCTTGGCCATCACCTCAGCGTCGGTGGCCGGGCGGCCCAGGCTCATGGAGTTCATCAGCAGCCGCAGCTCGGTGCCGGCCATCACCCCGGAGATCGCCTTGAGGGCAAATTGCAGGCGCACACCCAGTTCGTTGCGCGGCAAATCCGGCAAGGCCAGGGCGAAGGCTTCGAAAAAGCGTTGGAACACCGGCTGGTAATGCACCTTGAGGTATTCCTGGATAAACGGTGAGGTGTCGCTGTACACCCGGCCCAGGAAACGAATGAACGAACGCCCTTCCCCACTGGCACTGGCCGGGTCGCTGCGCTCCAGGCCCATGGCCGGAGCGAAGAGCACACCGAGCAAGGTGTCGCAATCGAGGGGGCCATCGGCTTCGGCTTCACAACGTGCCAATAGCTCCAGGCGCTGCTCGTTGAGCGGCTCCAGGCGTTGCATCAGCAGGGTCTTCATCAGGGAGTCCTTGTCCCCGAAGTGGTAGTTCACGGCAGCCAGGTTCACCTGGGCACGCTCGGTAATCTGCCGTAACAACACCGCGTCATAACCGTACTTAATAAAGAGCGCCTCTGTCGCATCCAGCAATCGAGTCTTGGTAATGTTTGGAGCGCTGAGTTTCTTCGCGACCATAAAGGGTTCCACGGCGGAAATATTGTTTTAAAAAATAATTTGATTTTTTATACCGGGGCGGCCGTTCGAAAGCAAGTAGTGACACACCGCCATACCATCCAAAGCCTTTGCCAGCGGGCATTTTGCGGCCAGCCAGGGGTATTTTGGCAGCTCCTCACACCGACGGGTTAAATCGTTTCAAAGGGTAAAACCGCTCTACATCCATGGCTGGCGAAGCACTGGGAACACGGTTAGTATTCAAACAATATTTTAAAAACAAGAAATAAAACCAGTCCGTGACGCATACCAGGCAGCTCCCGAACTTGTTACAAGGATTTACAGGGGCATGCCGGCGGCGTCGAGACTGCAGGCGTAGTCATGATGACACAGACCCCCGCGCACCCAGGCTTGATCTCCCTGCAAGGCATCGGCAAACGTTATCAGTTGGCCGGGCAAAAGCTGTCCATTCTCAATGACGTGTGCCTGTCGATCTCCCGCGGTGACAGCTGCGGCATCCTCGGCGCCTCCGGTTCCGGCAAGAGCACCCTGCTCAATATCCTTGGCCTGCTGGACCTGCCCAACAGCGGCCAGTACCACTTTGCCGGCCACGATATTTTGAGCGCCACCCCGGACGAACTGGCGGCGATCCGCAACCAGCAGATCGGTTTTGTCTTCCAGAGCTTCAACCTGCTGCCGCGCCTCAGCGCCCTGGACAACGTTGCCCTGCCCCTGAGCTATCGCGGTGTGTCGCGCCATGAATCGGTGGAGCAGGCCCAGCGCATGCTCGAACAGGTAGGCCTGGCCGACCGCGCCCACCATCGCCCCGCCGACCTCTCCGGCGGCCAGCGCCAACGCGTGGCCATCGCCCGAGCCTTAGTGGGCAAACCCTCGGTGATCCTGGCCGACGAACCCACCGGCAACCTCGACAGCAGCACCGCCCAGGACATCATGGACCTGCTGCTGGCCCTGAATCGCGAGCAGCAGGTCACGCTGATCATCGTCACCCACGACGCGCAGATCGCCGAACGCCTGGAGCGCAAGATCCTGGTGCGCAACGGCGTGGTGCACGAGGTCGGTCGCCCATGAGCCTGCGGGTCGAACAGAGCCTCAGCCAACTGCTGCATGAAGCCTTCATCAGCCTGCGCACCCTGGGCAAGCGCTCGGTTCTGGCGCTGCTGGGCATTGTTATCGGCAGTTCATCGGTGGTGGCGCTGATCAATATCGGCCACAACGCGGCGGTGGATGCCGCGCTGATTTTCAAGGACATGGGCACCGACACCCTGGTGGTGCAGTTCCCGCCCAAAGGCAGCAGCAATGTGCCGATGCACACCCAACTCGACCTGCAAGCAGTGCGCGCGGCTGTGCCGGGCATCGCGCATATCGGCGCACTCAGCCTGTTCAGCGGGCCCATCGTGTTCCATGGCCGCAGCGTCAACGCCAACTTTGTCGGCAGCACGCCGGACATTCCTCAGACGATGCGCCTGCAACTGCAGCAGGGGCGTTTCCTGTCGGGCTTCGATGCCAACGAAACCTATGGCGTGATCGGCAACCAGGTCGCCCAGGCCCTGGGGGCGCCGGGCGATCCGCTGCGGCTGGGCGACCGCGTGCGCATCAACGACTACCTGTTCCTGATCGTCGGCATCCTGCACAACCAGCCCAGGGCGATGCTGATGCCAGTGCAGGCCAACGAGTCGTTGTTCATCCCCGCCGAAGGCATGCGCCGCATCTACGCCATGCCGCAGATCGGCAACGTGATCATCCGCGCCGCGCCCGGCCAGGACATGGAGCGCATCGCCAAAGAGGCCGCCAGTGCCTTGCAAACCCAACTTACCGAGCATTCTGTCGACATCCAGGTACCCCAGCAGATGATCGATGGCATGACCCGGCAAAGCCGCACCTTCGCCTACCTGCTGCTGGCGCTCGGTGCGATTTCCCTGGTGGGCGGTGGCGTGGGGGTGATGAACGTGATGCTGATGAACGTCTCGGAGCGGCGCCGCGAGATCGGCATTCGCATGGCCCTGGGCGCTCGCCAGCGGGATATCCGCAACCTGTTCCTGCTCGAAGCCGTGACCCTTACCGCCGTCGGCGCGCTGTGCGGCGCAGTGCTGGGCATGAGCGCCGCCTGGCTCTACGCCTGGCTGTCGGGCTGGGAATTCGCACTGGCGGCTGCCGCCCTGCCCCTCGGCGTGGGCAGCACGTTGCTGGTGGGTTTGTTCTTTGGCATCTATCCGGCGGTCTCGGCCTCGCGATTGCAACCGGTGGAGGCCCTGCGTGATGAGTAAATGGCTCTGGCTGCTGGCGCTGATCAGCCTGCCCGGCGTGGCGGCCGACGTGGTCATCCGCCCCTCGGCCCCCAGCAGCAGCCGCAGCGTGTCGCTGAACGCCCAGGTCACTACCCTGACCCTGGGCGACGCAGTGTACCTGGGCCTGCGCAAGAACCCGGCAATCCGCAGTGCCTACCTGCAACGCGTCGCGCAGAAGTTCGATCTGCGGGTGGCCGAAGACGTGTTCAACCCCAAGCTCACCCTCAACAGCTATTACCGCGGCACCCGTGGCTCCCAGGACAGTGCACGCAACGCCAACCTCGCACCGTCCAGCAGCCTGCTCGGCGAGTACGGTACGCGCCTGAGCATGGCCTGGACTCAACAGCTGAACAACGCCGACCGCGCCGGCCGCTACCGCAGCGACGGCCTGGACCTGGCGATCATCCAGCCGCTGATGCGCGGCGCCGGCTGGGACGCCACGACCGCGCCGCTGCGCCTGTCGCGGCTGTCGGAACAGGCCAACCGCCTCAACCTCAAGGCCACCGTGGCACAGACCATCAGCCAGATCATCGCCACCTACCGCGAATTGCTGCGCGCCCAGGAGCAACTGCTGATCGTGCAGGAAGCCCTCAAGCGCTCCGATACGTTGCTCGAAGTAAACAAGGCCTTGATCAGTGCCGGGCGCATGGCCGAGTTCGAGATTGTGCAGACCGAGGCCGACATCGCCACCCAGCAACTGGGCGTGGAAGAAGCGCAGAACCAACTGGACAGCAATCGCCTGGCGCTCCTGCGCCTGCTGGCCCTGGACCTGTCCACGCCGATTCGCGCCACCGAAGCCCTGGAGGCCAAGCCCATGCAGATCGACAAGCGCCAGGCCTTCACCCTGGCGCAAACCCAGCAACCGGAATACCTCGCCGCCCTGCTCGGCAGCCAGCAAGCCGACCTCAACCTGGTGATCGCCAAGGACTCCGGGCGCTGGCAGGTGGATCTGGTGGCCGGCGCGAATCAGATCCGCGACAACTACAATAACGACGCCGGCAGCAGCAACAACCGCACGTGGGATAGCTACGCCGGGGTGCAGGTGCAAATCCCCATCGGCGACATCAGCACGCGCCAGGCCGAAGTGCGTGCACGGGTGAATGTGGAGGATCAGGCCATCCGTATCACCGACGCCCGCCAGGAGCTGGAACGCAGCGTCAACGACGTGGTGCGCGACCTCGGCACCCGCTGGCGTCAGTATGAAATCTCCCAACGTGCGGTGGAGCTGTCACGCCGCAAGATCGAGATCGAACGGGAAAAACTCAGCGCCGGGCGCTCCACCAACTTCCAGGTGCTGAGTTTCGAGACCGACCTGCGCAACGCCGAAAACGCGCAGCTCAACGCATTGATCGCTTATTTGAACGCCCAGACACAGCTCGACCTGACCCTGGGCATGACGCTGGAAAGCTGGGAAATCGCCCTCAATGACTACTAATCGAAAACGCCTGCTGGGCGCTGTGGTGATCTTGTTGCTGGTCGGTGCCGGGCTGGCCCTGCGCAGCCCTGCGTCCGATCCCGCCAGTACCGCCGAGCAATGGCTGGCCGTGAAACCCGACCCGCTGGTGCACCAGATCGGCCTGGTGGGCAAGATCGAGCCTGACACCACCCTCACCCTCACCGCGCCGTTCGACGGTAACGTGCAGGCCAACCTGGTGGAGCCAGGCCAACGGGTCGAGGCGGGTCAAGTGCTGCTGCGCATGGACCCGGCCACCCTCGAAGTGCAATTACGCGACGCACTCTCCGCCCAGCTCAAGGCCCGACGCACCGTGCAAGAGATGCAGGACTGGGACAGCAGCCCCGCCGTCAGCCGCGCCCGCCGCAGCCTGCGCACCACCGAGATGACCGCCGGCAACACCCAGCGCAAACTCACCGAAAGCGACAACCTGTTCAAGCGCGGCATCATCCCGCGCAACGAGCTGGACGACCTCAAGCAACAGGCCCAACAGCAACAACTGGACCTCGCCTCCGCCCGCAGCGAACTGCAACAGGCCCTCGACCAGGGCAAGGGTGAATACCGCCAGATCGCCGACATGGAACTGACCAACGCTACGGTGAAATACGAGGCCCTGCGCACGTTGCTCGACGGCCGGGAGGTCAAGGCGCCGTTCTCCGGCATCGTGGTGCCCGCGCCCGGCAACAACACGCCCCAAGGCGGCAGCAACACCAACGCCCCAATCCAGGCCGGGAGCAAAGTCAGCCAGGGCCAGGTGCTGTTTGGCCTGGCGAATATCGAACGGCTGAAGATTGTCGCCAAGGTCTCGGAGTTGGACATCAACCAATTGCATCAGGGCCAGGCGGTGGAAGTTATGGGCGACGGGTTTGATGGCGAGCGGCTGACCGGCTCGGTCAGCGTGGTCAGCGGCTTGGCGATGGCCAGTGACAGCCAGGGCAGCGCGCAGTTTCCAGTGACCTTGTCGATCCCCAAGCTGACCCCGCAACAGTTGCAGCGGGTGCGTCTGGGCATGAGTGCGCGGTTGACCATCGTCACCTACAACAACGAGCAGGCGATTGTGGTGCCCGCGCAGGCGGTCGTAGGCGGTGAAGTGGAGTATCGGGAGGCGATGGACAAACCGGTGGAGCGAGTCAAGGTCACGACCGGGCAAGCGACGGCGCAAGGGGTTGAGGTGTTCGGCCTGAAACCCGGTCTTGTGAAGCTCTCACAATAATTGATGGTTCAAATCTGGGAGGGGGCAAGCCCCTTCCCACATTTAGATATTGGTCAATTTTTCGGCCAGGGCTTTAGCCTGAAGCGCCACATCCGTTACCGCCGTGCTCTCCCACCACATCCCGCGCAACGGTGGGCCCATGGCAAACAATCGCTGGCTGACCTGCCCCTGGGCATCCAGCACGGCGCCGGACTTGTCCGCCGCAATCCCGAGCGCCAACGGCCCAGGCTGGATCAACCCGCGCTTGAGCAACTGTTGCGGCAACGGCCGGGCCACGCGGCGCCAGTCGTATTCGATGCCGCTGGAGTTGATCAACGCAGCACCCGAGACCTGGGTCAGCACCTGTTCGCCACGATGACGCAAACGAATCGTCACGCCCTCGTGCGCAGGCGCCAAGCCCTTGAACGACGCGGCCCTGATCCGCAACCGTCCTTCCTCATGCAGCCGCGCCACCAACTGCGCACTCAACGGCGGCGAGCGGTGGTGATGGCTCTCCCACCATGGCCGTACATGCCGCACAAACTGACGCTTCTCGCGCTCGCTGGCCTGGCTCCACAACCGGCCGATATGGGCACGCACGGTGTCCAGCGGCGCTTGCCAATCGATGCCCTGCGCCTGCGCGATCCGACATTGCCGCCGCACCTCATGCAGCAACTGCCGAGGGCTGCGCAGGCCGTGATCAGCGGCCAGGAAATCCTCCCAAACCGGCGGTTGCCGGCGCACATGGGGCAGCAGGCCGTGGCGTGAAAAAATCTCGATGGGCCCGCGATGCCCGGCCTGTTCCAGGGACACCACCGCATCGACCATGGTCAGGCCGGAGCCGATGATCAGCACCGTCGACAGCGGGTCGAGCTGGGTCATGGCCTGCACATCCCAGGGGTCTACCGCCGCCGCGTTCACGCCGCTGGATTCGGTTTGGGGCGTGCGCGCCGCCGGGAACATACCGGTGGCCAACACGGCAAACGCGCCGCGCAGTTGGCGGCCGTTATCGAGGGTCAGCAGGGTTGAACCCGCGTCCACTTGCAGGTCGACCACTTCAGCGCGCACATGCTCCACCGTGGACGCGGACAGCGCCTTGGCCTCGGCCAACCGCTGCTGCGCATACACGCCGAAAATCCCCCGTGGCGGAAACAGTTCGCTGATGGGCACGTGCTGCTGGTCCGACTCCGGCCAGCCGCCCGCGCCGATGTAGTCGGTGAGCCATTGCGTCAGGTCATCGGCATTGTCCGGGTCGACACTCATGCGCGCCGCGTTGCCGTTGAGGGTGTGGCCCAGCTCCACAGCACTGTAGGCCTCGCCACGTCCCAGTTCGGCGCGCGGCTCGATCACCAGGATGCGCCGCCGGCCACCTAGACGCAGCAGTTGCACCGCCAGCATCGTCCCACTCAGGCCGCCGCCGATGATCAGTACATCAGCGTTGCGGATGGATTCACTCATGCAGGTTCGCCCTTACTGTTTACCCAGATAAATATCATGCAAGTCGCCCCGCGCCAGCAGTTCGGCGGCGCTGCCGCTCAAGGCCACGCGGCCAGTATCCAGCACGTAGCCGTGGGACGCATAGGTCAGCGCGACATTGATGTTCTGCTCGGCGATCAGGAAGCTCACCTGCTGCTCGCGGTTGAGCTGCGCGATGATCGCGAAAATCTCCTGCACGATCATAGGCGCCAAACCCATGGAGGGCTCGTCGAGCAGTACCAAAGTAGGACGGGTCATCAACGCCCGGCCGATGGCGACCATCTGCTGCTCGCCGCCCGAGGTGAGCCCGGCGCGGGTGTGGCGCTTGGTCTTGAGCCGGGGGAACCAGGCGTAGATGCGCTCTAGGTCGTGCTCCATGTCCTTGCGGCTCAGGCGCCGCACAAAGCCGCCGCTGCGCAGATTGTCCTCCACGGTCAGTTGGCCGAACACATGGCGCCCTTCCAGCACATGCACCATGCCCTGGCGCACGCGCTGGCTGGGGTCGACACCTGCCAGGTCCTGGCCGGCGTACGCGATCACGCCTCGGCTGACCTCGGCGCGCTCGGCCCGCACCAGACCCGAGATGGCCTTGAGGGTGGTGCTCTTGCCGGCACCATTGGCGCCGAGCAAGGCCACAATCGCGCCCTTCGGCACGTTCAGCGAGACCCCGGCCACCGCCAGGATCGCGCCGTCGTAGATCACTTCAATATCATCGACCGTCAGCAGTGACGGGCTGGCGGATTCAGCAGCGGGCTGGCTCATGGCTTATTCATCCCCGGTGCAGGTGCGTGGCGTCAGGCCTTTTTCCTTGGCGAACGCGGCGGATTTTTCATCGATGAGCGGGCGCAACAGCGCACGGTCAGCGGCGATCCAGTCGCTGACCAGCGTCCAGTTGGCGCCGTCCCATTGCTGCACCCGCGCCGAACCGCCGCCTTCGTGGTCGCTGCACGACAGTTTGAGGTTCTGCATCAGGCCCAGGTAACCCATGGCCTTGAGGCGGGCGTCGTCGATATTCAGATGCTCCAGCCCCCAACGGCCTTCTTCACCGTTGAGTGGACGCTTGCCGAACCTGGCCTGGGCGGTGCGGATCGCTTCTACCGCCACGGCGGCGTTCACCAGGCCCGAGTTGTAGTAGACGCTGCCGAAGTTCTTCAGGTCCTTGAGGTCGCTGTTGCCCTTGTCGAGGATCGATTGCTTGAGGCGCTTGTGGATCTCGAAATCGGCACCCGCCGGGTAAGGCGTCAGCGCCAGGTAGCCTTTGGCGGCCGCACCGGCGGGCAACACGTCTTCGCTGGAACTGGCCCAGATATCGCCGATGATATGGTCCACCGGGAAGCCGAAACGCGCGGCGGTCTTGACCGCCACCGGCGTCGACACGCCCCAGGTGCGCAGGAACACCCAGTCCGGGTTGGCCTGGCGCACCTGGCGCCATTGCGCCGATTGTTCGTTGCCCGGATCGGCCACCGGGATCTGGATATTTTCAAAGCCGTATTTCTCGGCCAATAACTTCAGCGGGCCGAGGGTTTCACGACCGTAGGCCGAGTCGTGGTAGATCGTGGCAATCTTCTTGCCCTTGAGTTTGTCGAAGCCGCCTTCGCGCTGGGCGATGTAGTTCACCAGCGTCGACGCCTCGCTGTAGAAGGTCAGCATCACCGGGAAGTTGTAGGGGAATACCGTGCCGTCAGTGGCTTCGGTGCGACCGTAACCGAGGGTGATCAACGGGATCTTGTCCACCTCCGCCCTTTCGCTGAGCGCATAGGCGGCCGGCGCGCCGTTGGGCTGGTACACCGCGACCGGCGCGCCGTCCAGGCCATTCTTGAAGCGCTCGTAGCACTCGATGCCCTTCTCGGCCGTCCACTCGGTCTCGCATTCCTGCCATACCAGTTTCACGCCATTGATGCCGCCTTCGACCTCGTTGATATAGCGCAGGTAGTCGATCATCCCGGCCCACACTTGCACGCCGCTGGACGCATAGGCGCCCACGCGGTAAGTCGCCAGGGGGAAGAATTGCTGGTCGGCCGAGGCCATCGCCTGGGGGGCGGCAGCGGACAACGCCGCCAACGCAAAGGCCGCACTGACCAGGGATCGTTTCAAGGATGCACGCATGGAGATTCTCTTCTATAGGTCAGAAACGTAGCGGCCACTGGCGCAGCCGGTCGCGAAGGTTGTGCAACAGGCGAATCAAGCCCTCGGGTTCCTTGATCAGGAACACGATGATCAATACGCCAAAGATGATTTTCTGCAGGTTCTGCAACTGCCCCGCGTCCACCGAACCGCCGAACAACGCCTGCCCGGCATGGCTGAGAAAGATCGGCAGCAAACTGATGAACGCCGCGCCGACGAAGTTGCCGGCGATGCTGCCCATGCCGCCGATAATGATGATGAACAGGATCTGGAATGAACGGTTGATATCGAAGCTGCTGGCGCTGGCCGTGCCCAGGTAGGCGAACGCCCACAACGCACCGGCAATGCCCAGGTAAAACGAGCTGACCGCAAACGCCAGGCGCTTGTAACGCACCACCGGGATGCCGACCACGGCGGCGGCGGTGTCCATGTCGCGGATCGCCATCCAGTTGCGCCCCACCTGGCTGCGCACCAGGTTCACCGCGGCCCAGGTCAACAGCAGCACCGTGACCAGCGTCAGCCAGTAACGACCGAGCGGCGTGTTGAGGTCATGGCCCAACAGCGCAAGCCTGGGCGCCGAGATGGTCCCGGACGAGCCGTAGTTGTAGAACCAGGGAAACTTGACGAACAGCCACTCCAGGAAAAACTGCGCGGCCAATGTGGTGACCATCAGGTAGAAGCCTTTGATCCGCGAGCTGGGCAACCCGAACACCAGGCCGACCAAGGCGCTGATAATCCCACCGCCGAGCAACGCCACCGGCAACCCCAGCTCCGGCAGGCGCAGCAGGAAGCCGTAGGTCGCAAAGGCGCCGACCGCCATGAACCCCGCCGCGCCGACCGAGGTTTGCCCCGTATAGCCGGTCAGCAGGTTCAGGCCCAACCCGGCCAGCGACAGCACCAGAAACGGGATCAGGATCGCATTGAGCCAATAGTCATTGCCCCACAGCGGCACCCCCACAAAAGCCAACCCCAGCAGACCGAAAAGGCCCCAAGGCACTCGTCGCGGGACCAGCAATAACGGCGCGGTTTGTTGAGCAACAGGGATCGACATGGTTTCAGACTCGCTCAATGGCGCGCTCGCCGAACAGGCCGGCGGGACGGATATACAGGAAGGCCAGGGCCAGGGCATAGGCGAACCACGGCGTGATGCCGCCGCCGATCAGCGGGCCGATATACACCTCGGCAAGGTTCTCCGCCGCGCCGACGATCAGCCCGCCGACAATCGCGCCGCCAATCGAGGTAAAGCCGCCGATGATCAACACGGGCAAAGCCTTGAGCACCACCAGCGACAGCGAAAACTGCACCCCCTGGCGTGAGCCCCACAACAAACCGGCCACCAGCCCGACAATGCCAGCCACCGCCCAGACGATCTGCCAGATGCGGTTGAGGTTGATGCCGATGGACAGCGCCGCCGTGGTGTCATCCGCCACGGCGCGCAGGGACACGCCGATGCGGGTTTTGTTGAACAGCAGCGCGAGCACCGTCACCAGCACCACGGCAGCCGCGGCGGCGATCAGGTCGAACTGGCTGAGCATCAGCGGGCCAACAAACAGCGGCACGTCGTCGATGCCCAGGTCCAGGGCACGCACTTGCGCGCCCATCAAGCCTTGGGCCAGGCCTTCGATAATGAACGACAGGCCCAAAGTGGCCATGAACAGGGTGATCTGCGAACGGTTCACCAGTGGCCGCAATACCAGGCGCTCGATAAGCAACGCGCCGACGATCATCACGATCACCGTCAGCAGCAGCGCCAGGGCAAACGGCACGCCCTGGTCGTGCAGGCTGACGAAGGTCAACGCGGCAAACAGCAGCATCGCACCCTGGGCAAAGTTGAACACGCCGCTGGCTTTGTAGATCAGCACAAAGCCGATGGCGACCAGGGAATACAGGGTGCCGGCGAGCAGGCCGCCGAGCAGGGTTTCGAAGAAGAAGGTCATCAGTGCACGGCTCCCAGGTAGGCGGCGATCACTTCGGGATTGGCCTGCACCTGTGCCGGCGTGCCGTCGCCGACTTTGCGCCCGTAGTCGAGCACCACCACATGGTCGGACAGGCCCATCACCACGCCCATGTCGTGTTCGATCAACACCACGGTAGTGCCGAGGTCGCGGTTCACGTCAGCGACGAAGCGCGCCATGTCCTGTTTCTCTTCGGCGTTCATGCCAGCCATGGGTTCGTCGAGCAGCAATAGGCTGGGCCCGGCAATCAATGCGCGGCCCAGCTCCACACGCTTTTGCAGGCCGTAGGACAAGTTGCCCACCAGCACATCGCGGTGGGCTTGCAGCTCCAGAAACTCAAGGATGCCTTGGCCACGCAGGCGAAAGGCTTCGGCTTCACGTCGCGCACGGGGCAAGCCGAGGGCCTGCTCGATAACACTGCTGCGCATATGCCGCGACAGGCCGGTGAGGAGGTTGTCGAGCACGCTCATTTTCTTGAACAGCGCGTTGTTCTGGAACGTCCGGCCAATGCCACGGCGTGCGGCCCCCAACGGGTCGATGCGGTGGAAGTGTTGCGCCTCGAAAACGATCTCGCCCGCGTCAAAGCGATACACGCCATTGAGCACGTTGAGCAACGAACTTTTACCGGCGCCGTTAGGGCCGATCAACGCGCAGATCTCGCCGCGCCGCACCTCGAAAGACAAGGCGTTGATGGCCTTGACCCCTTTGAATGACAGCGAGATATCGCGCACCTGGAGAATAGCGTCACTCATGCGATATCCCGTTTGAACTCGGCCAGCCACACCGGCTCGGCCGTGGATTTGAGGGGCTGCCAGATAAAGGCCAGGCGCTGGAAGCCCAGCAGTTTGCGCACGCGGTTTTTCAGCAGCCGGCGCAGGCCGCTTTGGGGGTGGGCGATGGCCCAGTCGCACAGGCGTCGACGCCAGGTGCCGTGGGGGGCCAGACGGCTTTCGATCTCATCGGCCAAGTGCTGTAACCGCGCGGGTGACAGCAGCAGGCCGGTGGGCGCGACTTCGCCGCGATCACGCTGCGCCGAGGCCAGGCTTTCCGGAAATGCCAGGCCGTGGCCGCTGCTCAGCCATTGCTCCAGCAGGACGTCCAGGCCGCCCTGCCAGTGGGTACCCTCCTCGCTCCACAACGCGGTTTCGCCGGTGGGTTGCCACCAGCGCTGCAGGTGTTGCGCCGGGTCCACGGGGCCGAGTAACTGGGCGAAATCCAAGCGCTGGGTGAACGCCCAATCGCACTGGCGACCTTGAACGTAGGCGTGACTGGGATGGATGCGCCACAGGTGTTGTTCCAGTGCCTGCGGCTCAAGGTTATCGGCCAGCGTCAGCACGTGTGCGCCGACGGACTGGGCCGCCAACGCCAGCAGCAACAGGTTCGGCTCAAAGGCGCCGCTGAGCACCAGGCGTGACTGGTCGCTGAAACCTTGCTGGCGCAAACCATCGGCCAGCCGCTCGACGTCGCGCAAGGTGTCGATCCAGCGCCAGGCATACCACTGCCCCTGGCGCTTGTGGCGCAGGGCGATGTGCAACGGCGTGAGTTGCGACCAGTGGCGCAGTTGCTCCAGAGAGGCCTTTGGTTCGTGCACGCTCATAGGGGATTGCTCCTATTGGGGAGGTGGGCGTGCGGTGGTCCGCTGGCTGGAATATTTGGAACTGTGCAAGGTCGTTAGATCGCGGTAGCTGGTACCTGGATGGTTGGCGCCCAGTCGCGCGCCGTCGCCAAACAACTTCTCACGCAACGTGCCCTGGGCGTATTCGGTCTTGTACACGCCACGCTTCTGCAACTCGGGAACAAGCCATTCCACGGCGTCGACAAAGGTTTCATGGGTCAGCGCATAGGCCAGGTTGAAGCCGTCCACATCAGTCTCTTCGACCCACTCTTGCAACAGGTCCGCCACGGTCTCCGGGCCGCCGACGAACAGTGGGCCAAAGCCGCCGATACCGACCCAATCGGCCAGCTCGTTGGGCGTCCAGACCTTGTTCGGGTCCGCCGTGGAAAACGCTTCCACCGCCGATTGAATCGCATTGGTGTGCACGTGTTTGAGCGGTTCGTCCGGTTTGAACTGGCTGAAGTCGATGCCGGTCCAGCCGGAGATCAGCGCCATGGCGCCTTCGTAGCTGACGTAGGATTTGTACTCGTCAAACTTGGCTTTAGCCTTGGCGTCGGTTTCGTCGACGATCACCGTCTGCAAGTTGAAGATCAGGATTTTCTTCGGATCACGCCCAGCCTCGGCGGCACGACGGCGGATGTCGGCCACGGTCTTTTTCAGCAGCACCTTGGACGGCGCAGCGACGAACACACATTCGGCCTGCTCGGCGGCGAACTGCTTGCCACGGCTGGACGCGCCAGCCTGGTACAGCACCGGCGTGCGCTGCGGCGATGGCTCGCACAGGTGAATGCCGGGCACCTGGAAGTGTTTGCCGACGTGGCGGATCTCGTGGATTTTGCTCGGGTCGCTGAAAACCCGCCGTTCGCGGTCACGCAGGACCGCGTCCTCTTCCCAACTGCCTTCCCAGAGTTTGTAGCAAACCTGCAGGTATTCCTCGGCGTAGTCGTAGCGCGCGTCGTGTTCGGTCTGGGCTTTCTGGCCGAGGTTCTTGGCGCCGCTTTCCAGGTACGAGGTGACGATGTTCCAGCCGATGCGGCCCTTGGTCAGGTGATCAAGCGTCGACAGACGACGGGCGAACGGATACGGATGCTCGAAGGACAACGAAGCGGTCAGACCAAACCCCAGGTGCTCGGTGACCAACGCCATTGGTGCGATCAGCGACAACGGGTCGTTGACCGGCACTTGGGTGGCCTGGCGAATCGCCGCGTCGCCGTTGCCGTTGTACACGTCGTAGATGCCCAGCACATCGGCGATAAACAGCCCGTCGAACTTGCCGCGTTCGAGGATTTTCGCCAGGTCGGTCCAGTATTCCAGGTCCTTGTACTGCCACGAACGGTCACGCGGGTGCGCCCACAGGCCGGGAGATTGGTGGCCGACACAGTTCATGTCGAAGGCGTTCAAACGAATTTCACGGGCCATCACAGCACTCCGTTGAGGTGGTAGTTGCCGACGACTTGGTATTTCCAGCGCAGCGGGTCATCGACGGTCGACGGCAGTGCAGTGCGTTGACCGGTCAGTTCGAATTCGGCGTTGCTGGCGGCAATCAGTGCTTCGGCGGCGGCGATCTGCGCCTCGGTGGCGGCGACCGGGCTGGGGTGGGTGTCGGCGCGTTCAAGCAAGGCAGCGGCCACGTCGACGCGGATCTGCAAGTCGCCGAAGCGGCTGATCACGTAGGGGTCGTCGCTTTTTTCGACATGGCGGCGAGTGCTGTCCAGCAGTTGGCGTGCGAGATTCAAGGCAGTCATGGGTCAGGTTCCTCAGTTCCAGGCGTGGCGCGCAGGCTTCACGCCGTTGAGCACGAAGTTGCCGATCAGGTGGTATTTCCAGCGGGCCGGGTCGTGCAATGTGTGGGTGCGTGCGTTGCGCCAGAAGCGGTCGAGGTTGTGCTTGGCGGTGACGGAGCGGGTGCCGGCCAGTTCGAAGAGTTTGCTGCTGGCGAGCAACGCCGTTTCGGCGGACAGCACCTTGGCCTGGGCGACGATCAGCGAGGCGTTGGCGACGGTGTCTTCATTCGGTTCAGCGAGGGCTTGGTCCACGGCAATACCGGCCTTGGCGAGGATCGCTTCGGTGCCGTGCACGCGCCATTCCAGATCGCCAATGGCGGCGATGGTGAACGGGTCCTGCCAGCCGTGATCCTGCTGGCTGTCGATCCACGGTCGCGATTGACGGGCATAGATCTTGGCCTGTTCGAGGGCGCCGAGGGCAATGCCGGTGTCGACCGCCGCCTGGATGATCTGCGAAATCGGGCCGTCGGCCGTGGGCTGGTCGAACGCCAGGTGGGCGGGGATCACCGCGCTCAGGGGCACGGTCACGCCATCGAGGGTCACGCCGCCGCTGGCGGTGGTGCGTTGGCCGAAGCCGTCCCAGTTGTCGATCACGGTAAGGCCTGGCGCGTCGCGTTCGACGAGGCCAATAAACGCCTGGCCTTTTTCGTTATTACCGACGGTGGGCACGATATGGGCGAACAACGCGCCGGTGCAGTAGAACTTCTCGCCGTTGATTTGCGCGGTGTCGCCATGAAAGCGGATCTGGGTGTCGAAGGTGCCGGCGTTTTTGCTCTTGGCCTCGGAAAAGGCATTGCCGAAGCGATAACCCGCCAGCACCTTGCCGAAGTAATGAAGCTTTTGTTCCTCGGTGGCGGTTTGCAGCAGGATGTCCACCACACCCAGGTGGTTCTGCGGGATTTGCCCCAATGACGGGTCGGCGGCGGAGATCAACTTGATCACTTCAGCCACCGTCACATAGGACACACCAGCGCCGCCGTAGGCCTTGGGAACGGTGATGCCCCACAAGCCGCTGGCCGAGAATTCGTCGAGTTCGGCTACCGGTAAGCGGCGGTCGCGGTCACGCACGCTGGCGTCGACGGCAAAACGCTCGGCCAGGCGCGTGGCGACCTCGATGGCCTCCGCGTCCGAGCGGATGATATGGGCAGGTTGTTGAGGGTGGGCTGACATGGGCCGACTCCAGGCTCCGAGGGAATATCGGAGTGATTGCAGGAGTCGTGCCTGAATTTAATCGTCAGTAAAATCAGTAGTTTGCCGCGAAAAGCAGGGGTTGAGCGCGGTTGCAAACCAGCAAAGTGTGCATCCACTGTTGCCAGGCAGACAGTTAGATCACCACGTTGCGCACAAAGCGCACGGCCACGTCACCGTCATTGCGATAAACGTGGTGCTGGTGGCTGGCGAACATGAAGAACTCGCCGGCGCCGATGGTATTTTCCTGGTCGCCGATCACCAGCGTCAGGTTGCCCTCGAACACAAACAGTTGCTCGCTCCAGCCTTCCAGGTCGGGGTCCGGGCAATAGCGGTCGCCGGGTTCAAGGCGCCACTCCCACAGCTCAACCTCGCGGCGAGCCGTGGCCTTGGCGAGCAACACCGCTTTGCTTCCGGCAATTTCACCGGCCCAGGCCAGTTCGTTGATGCGGCTGTGATCGCGTACGTCCGGCGCCTGGATCAGGTCGCTGAACGCCACGTCCAACGCTTCGGCCACACGGTCGAGGGTCGACAGGCTGACGTTCTTCTCCCCGGCCTCGATGGCCACCAGCATTCGCCGGCTGACCCCGGACTTTTCCGAGAGCGCGGTCTGGCTCAGGTCGGCGGCGTGGCGCAGGCGACGAACGTTCTGGCTGACGTGCTGCAGGACCGAAGCCCGTTGTGGATTTTCTTTGTGCACTATATTGCTCAATGGGTGGGTGTGCGCAGTATACTGCCCAGCGTGCGGCGCATTGTGCGGTCCGTGCCTTTCCCTGTGCAAGACCGAGCTGCCATGACCACCGCCAAAACCCCTTCGCGTTTCAACCGTTTCAGCAAAGCCGAATGCATCCTGGTGTTTATCACCATGATCTGGGGCGGCACCTTTTTGCTGGTACAGCACGCCATGACGGTGAGCGGCCCGATGTTTTTCGTGGGCCTGCGCTTTGCGGCGGCGGCCATTGTGGTGGGCTTCTTCTCGCTGCGCACCTTGCGCGACCTGACCCTGTTTGAATTGAAGGCCGGGGTGTTTATCGGTGTGGCGATCATGTTTGGCTACGGCTTGCAGACCATCGGCCTGCAAACGATCCTGAGCAGCCAGTCGGCGTTTATCACCGCGCTGTATGTGCCGTTCGTGCCGTTGTTGCAATGGTTGGTCCTGGGCCGTCGTCCTGGGTTGATGCCGAGCATTGGCATCATGCTCGCATTTGCCGGGTTGATGTTGTTGACCGGGCCAGCGGGGGCTTCGTTGAATTTCAGCCCCGGTGAAATCGCTACGTTGATTGGTGCCATTGCGATTGCAGCAGAAATCATCCTGATCAGCGCATTTGCAGGTCAAGTGGATGTACGCCGGGTGACGGTGGTGCAACTGGCCACGGCGTCACTGCTGTCGTTCCTGATGGTGGTGCCGATGGGTGAGGCGCTGCCGGGGTTCTCGTGGTTGCTGCTGTTCAGTGCGGTGGGCCTGGGCTTGACCAGCGCGGTGATCCAGGTCGCGATGAACTGGGCGCAACAGAGCGTTTCACCGACGCGGGCCACGTTGATCTATGCCGGTGAGCCGGTGTGGGCTGGGGTGGTCGGGCGGATTGCCGGCGAGCGCTTCCCGCCGATTGCGATGCTGGGGGCGGCGTTGATTGTGGTGGCGGTGATTGTGAGTGAGATGAAGACAAAAGGGCAAAAAGCCATCGAGCTGCAGGATACGAGGGAACAGGAGCAACAGGGCTAGGGTCGGAAACACTGCCAAATGGGAATATTCGACCTATCTTGTAGGATCCTGCCACATCTTGCCGTTTGGTGATCAACAAAGCGGCACGTATGATGCATCCCAAACTCCCGCAGATTAGAAGCCTATGTCCCTGATAGTTCTACTGCTTCTGCCATTCATTGGCAGCTGTCTGGCGGCCTTGCTGCCGCACAATGCACGTAACACCGAATCCCTGTTGGCCGGCCTTGTGGCCCTGGTCGGCACTCTTCAAGTCGCCCTGCTCTACCCCCAGATCGCCCACGGTGGCGTGATCCGCGAAGAATTCATGTGGTTGCCCAGCCTCGGCCTGAACTTCGTCTTGCGTATGGATGGGTTTGCCTGGCTGTTCTCGATGCTGGTGCTCGGCATCGGTTCGCTGGTGGCGTTGTATGCGCGCTACTACATGTCGCCGGATGACCCGGTGCCGCGCTTCTTCGCGTTTTTCCTGGCTTTTATGGGCGCCATGCTCGGGCTGGTGATTTCCGGCAACCTGGTCCAGATCGTGTTCTTCTGGGAACTGACCAGCCTGTTCTCGTTCCTGTTGATCGGCTATTGGCACCACCGCGCCGATGCCCGACGCGGCGCCTACATGGCGCTGATGGTCACCGGCGCGGGCGGCTTGTGCCTGCTGGCCGGGGTGATGCTGCTGGGGCATATCGTCGGCAGCTATGACCTGGACCGGGTACTGGCGGCGGGCGATCAGATCCGCGCACATGCGCTGTACCCGGTGATGCTGGCCCTGGTGCTGATCGGCGCACTGAGCAAAAGCGCGCAGTTCCCGTTCCACTTCTGGCTGCCCCACGCCATGGCCGCACCGACGCCGGTGTCGGCCTATCTGCATTCGGCGACGATGGTGAAGGCCGGCGTGTTCCTGCTGGCCCGCCTGTGGCCGGCGCTGTCGGGCAGCGAAGAATGGTTCTGGATCGTCGGCGGTGCCGGCGCCCTCACCCTCCTCCTAGGCGCTTACTGCGCCATGTTCCAGAACGACCTCAAGGGCCTGTTGGCCTACTCCACCATCAGCCACCTCGGGCTCATCACCTTGCTGCTGGGGCTCAACAGCCCGCTGGCCGCCGTCGCCGCAGTGTTCCATATCCTCAACCACGCCACCTTCAAGGCCTCGCTGTTCATGGCGGCGGGCATCATCGACCACGAAAGCGGCACGCGGGATATCCGCAAGCTCAGCGGCCTGGTGCGGCTGATCCCGTTCACCGCGACCCTGGCGATGGTGGCCAGTGCGTCCATGGCCGGCGTGCCGTTGCTCAATGGCTTCCTGTCCAAAGAGATGTTCTTCGCCGAAACGGTGTTTATCTCGGCGACAAAATGGGTGGAAATAGCGCTGCCGGTGATCGCGACCATCGCCGGCACTTTCAGCGTGGCCTATGCGCTGCGCTTTACCGTCGATGTGTTCTTCGGCCCGCCCGCCACCGACCTGCCGCACACGCCCCACGAACCGCCACGCTGGATGCGTGCCCCGGTCGAGTTGCTGGTGTTCACCTGCCTGCTGGTGGGGATTTTCCCGGCCCAGGTGGTCGGCTCGATCCTTGCGGCTGCCGCACTGCCGGTGGTCGGCGGTGTGCTGCCCGAGTACAGCCTGGCCATCTGGCACGGCTGGAACGCGCCGATGATCATGAGCCTGGTGGCCATGACCGGCGGCGTGCTGCTCTACCTGATGTTGCGCAAACAACTTAAACGCGGGCGCTTCAAGTACCCGCCGCTGGTGGGCTACTTCAATGGCAAGCGCGGCTTCGAGCGCTGCCTGGTGGTGATGATGCGTGGCGTGCGCAAAATCGAAAAACGCATCAGCACCAAGCGCCTGCAAACCCAGTTGTTCCTGTTGGTGATCGTCGCGGTGATCGGCGCCATGATCCCGATGCTCAACAGTGGCCTCAGTTGGGGCGACCGCCCGAAAATTCCGGGTTCCATCGTCTTCGTCACCCTGTGGCTGCTGGCGATTGCCTGTGCCCTGGGCGCCGCCTGGCAAGCCAAGTACCACAGGCTGGCGGCCCTGACCATGGTCAGCGTGTGCGGCATGGTCACTTGCGTGACGTTTGTATGGTTCTCGGCACCGGACCTGGCGCTGACGCAACTGGTGGTCGAGGTCGTGACGACGGTGCTGATCCTGCTTGGCCTGCGCTGGCTGCCACGGCGGATCGAGGAAGTCTCGCCACTGCCAAGCTCGCTGCGCAAGGCGCGCATTCGCCGCCTGCGTGACTTCCTGCTGTCCACCGCAGTGGGCGGCGGCATGGCGCTGCTGTCCTATGCGATGCTGACCCGCCAGACGCCCAACGATATTTCCTCCTTCTACCTTAGCCGCGCCCTGCCCGAAGGCGGCGGCAGCAATGTGGTGAACGTCATGTTGGTGGACTTCCGTGGCTTCGACACCCTTGGCGAAATCACCGTGCTCGGCGCCGTGGCGCTGACGGTGTACGCCCTGCTGCGCCGCTTCCGCCCGTCCAAGGAAAGCATGCAACTGCCTGCGCAACAGCGCCAACTGGCGCCGGACGTGGCCACCGACCTGGTCAACCCGCGCCAGGCCAGCGACACCGCCCTGGGCTTCATGATGGTGCCGGCGGTGCTGGTGCGCCTGCTGCTGCCGATTGCGCTGGTGGTGTCGTTCTACCTGTTCATGCGCGGCCACAACCAACCGGGCGGCGGGTTTGTCGCCGGGCTAGTGATGTCGGTGGCGTTTATCCTGCAATACATGGTCGCCGGTACACAGTGGGTCGAGGCGCAGATGAGCCTGCGGCCGATGCGCTGGATGGGCTTTGGCCTGCTGTCCGCCACGCTCACCGGGCTCGGCGCGCTGTTTGTCGGCTACCCGTTCCTCACCACTCACACCTGGCATTTCAGCCTGCCGCTGTTGGGCGATATCCATGTCGCCAGTGCGTTGTTCTTTGACGTCGGCGTGTACGCCATGGTCGTGGGCTCGACCTTGCTGATGCTCACCGCCCTCGGTCACCAGTCGGTGCGCGCGCACAAACCGAGCAACCAGGCCAAAGCCGTTGCCGCCACAGAAGGAGCCGCCTGATGGAAGAAGTCATCGCAATTGCCATTGGGGTCCTGGCGGCCTCCGGCGTCTGGTTGATCCTGCGGCCACGGACGTTCCAGGTGGTGATGGGCCTGTGCCTGTTGTCGTACGGGGTCAATCTGTTCATTTTCAGCATGGGCAGCCTGTTTATCGGCAAAGAGCCGATCATCAAGGACGGCGTGCCGCAAGACCTGCTCAACTACACCGACCCGCTGCCACAGGCCCTGGTGCTGACGGCCATCGTGATCAGCTTTGCCATGACCGCCTTGTTCCTGGTGGTGCTGCTGGCCTCCCGTGGCCTGACCGGCACGGACCATGTGGACGGCCGGGAGCCCAAGGAATGAATTGGGTCAATCAACTGATCGTCGCGCCAATCCTGCTGCCGCTGCTGACCGCCGGGCTGATGCTGATGCTCGGCGAGAAGCGCCGCCCGCTCAAAGCCAGGATCAACCTGTTCTCCAGCGTGATCGGCCTGGGCGTCGCCGTGTTGCTGCTGTACTGGACGCAAAAAGGCGGCCCCGGTTCGATTGGCGTGTACCTGCCGGGCAATTGGCAGGTGCCATTCGGCATTGTGCTGGTGGTGGACCAACTGTCGGCGCTGATGCTGGTGCTCACCGGGATTATCGGCGTGAGCGCGCTGCTGTTCGCCATGGCCCGCTGGGACCGTGCGGGCACCAGTTTCCATGCGTTGTTCCAGGTGCAGATGATGGGGTTGTACGGCGCGTTCCTGACCGCCGACCTGTTCAACCTGTTCGTGTTCTTCGAGGTGCTGCTGGCGGCGTCCTACGGTTTGATGCTGCACGGTTCCGGCCGCGCGCGGGTGTCGGCGGGGCTGCATTACATCGCAATCAACCTGCTGGCGTCGTCGCTGTTCCTGATTGGCGCGGCGATGATCTACGGGGTGACCGGCACGCTGAACTTCGCTGACCTGGCGCTGAAAATCCCGCTGGTACCGGAGGCAGACCGCGGCCTGCTGCATGCCGGTGCGGCAATCCTGGCGACAGCGTTTTTGGCCAAAGCCGGCATGTGGCCGCTCAACTTCTGGCTGGCGCCCGCCTATTCCTCGGCCAGCGCGCCGGTGGCGGCGATGTTTGCGATCATGACCAAGGTTGGCGTGTACACCGTGCTGCGCCTGTGGACGCTGCTGTTCTCCGGCCAGGCCGGCGCTTCGGCGCTGTTTGGTGGCGACTGGCTGGTGTACGGCGGCATGGCGACTATCGTCTGCGCGGCGCTGGCGATGGTGGCGGCGCAACGCCTGGAACGTATGGCCAGCCTGAGTATCCTGGTGTCAGCCGGGATCCTGCTGTCGGCGGTCGGGTTTGCCCAGCCGAGCCTGACCGCAGGCGCGCTGTTTTATCTGGTCAGCTCCACACTGGCCTTGAGTGCGCTGTTCCTGCTGGCCGAATTGATCGAGCGTTCGCGTTCGGCCAATGACCTGCCGCTGGATGAAGAAATCGATGCGTTGCCCAAAGCCATGGAATCCCTGCATCCGCGTCCCGGTGTGAACCTCGATG
Source organism: Pseudomonas sp. LG1E9 (assembly GCF_003290225.1). Taxonomy (NCBI): domain Bacteria; kingdom Pseudomonadati; phylum Pseudomonadota; class Gammaproteobacteria; order Pseudomonadales; family Pseudomonadaceae; genus Pseudomonas; species Pseudomonas sp. LG1E9. Next base: position 4,363,479 of record NZ_CP029983.1, read on the forward strand.
ACGAGCAAAAGGCCGTGGTTGGCCAAGTGATTCCGTGGACCATGGCGTTCCTGGGCTTGAGCTTTGTCGCCTGCGCCCTGCTGATCATCGGCATGCCGCCGCTGTCCGGGTTTATCGGCAAGCTCAGTTTGTTGAGTGCGCTGGTCAATCCACTTGGCCTGGGCAGCGGCCTGGAAGGCCCGATCCGACCTGCAGCGTGGGGCCTGATGGCCTTGCTGATCCTGTCCGGCCTGGCCTCGCTGATCGCGTTCGCCCGCCTGGGTATCCAGCGTTTCTGGACACCGGAAGAACGCCCATCGCCCTTGCTGCGTCGCTATGAGTGCGTGCCGATCTTCTTCCTGCTGGGCCTGAGCATCCTGCTGACCTTCAAGGCCGAGCCGCTGATGCGCTACACCCAGGCCACCGCTGTCAGCCTGAACAACCCGGAAGCCTACGTGATGGCGGTCATGGCCACGCGCCCAGTGCCCAGCCCTGAAGCCAAAGCGGCCGCCCTGGAGATGCAACCATGAAGCGCCTGTTTCCTGCCCCGTGGTTGTCCCTGGCATTGTGGGTGCTGTGGCTGGTGCTGAACCTGTCCGTCAGCCCTGGTCATCTGCTGCTGGGTGCTGCGCTGGGGGTGCTTGCCCCGCTGCTGATGGCGCCGTTGCGTCCGCTGCCGATCCGCATCCGCCGCCCCGGTGTGATCATCCGCCTGTTCTTCCTGGTGGGCCGCGATGTGATCGTCTCCAACCTGCAAGTGGCCTGGGGCGTGCTGACGTGCGGCTCACGCCCACCGCGTTCGCGCTTCATCAAGATCCCCCTGGACCTGCGTGACGCCAACGGCCTTGCCGCCCTGTCGATGATCACCACCGTGGTGCCCGGCACCATCTGGTCGGAACTGGCCCTGGACCGCAGCATCCTGCTGCTGCACGTCTTCGACCTGGATGACGAAGCGGCCTTCATCGAACATTTCAAAAGCGCCTACGAACGGCCATTGATGGAGATCTTCGAATGAGCGCCCTGCTCTCCAATGCGATCCTGTTCAGCCTGTTCCTGTTCTCCCTGGCCATGGTGCTGACCCTGATCCGCCTGTTCAAAGGCCCATCGGCCCAGGACCGGGTCCTGGCGCTGGACTACCTGTACATCCTGGCGATGCTGATGATGCTGGTGCTGGGCATTCGGTATGCCAGTGACACCTACTTTGAAGCGGCGCTGCTGATCGCACTGTTCGGCTTCGTCGGCGCGTTTGCCCTGGCCAAATTCCTGCTGCGTGGGGAGGTGATTGAATGATGCCGTTATGGATGGAAATCGTCGTGGCTGTGCTGCTGGTATTAAGCAGTGTGTTTGCGCTGATTGGCGCCGTTGGGCTGCTGCGCATGAAGGACTTCTTCCAGCGCATGCACCCACCGGCACTCGCCTCCACATTGGGCGCATGGTGCGTGGCACTGGCGTCGATTATCTACTTTTCGGCACTCAAGTCCGCGCCGGTGTTGCACGGCTGGCTGATCCCGATCTTGTTGGCGATCACCGTGCCGGTGACTACGTTGCTGCTGGCGCGTACGGCGCTGTTTCGCAAGCGTATGGCTGGGGATGACGTGCCGGCAGAAGTCAGCAGCCGTCGCTGAGCGCTGAAGAGAACACAATCCAAATGTGGGAGGGGGCTTGCCCCCTCCCACATTGGGAACTGTACTAGGCGAAAGATCTGATTCGCTCGGCCAGTTCTGCCAGTTCGGCATCATCCGCCCGCACGTGATCGTGGGACGAGATATAGCCTTCATAAGCCTCAAAAAACTTATCCACTTTCGAGCTCAACGGCTTGAACGCACTGTCCTGCCCAGTCCCATGCATGGGAAACAACTTCGCATGCAGATGATCAACCCCATACCCTTCCAGCATCATCCCCGTACGCGCCACATCGGGAAACGCCCGGTCGATCAGCAAGGCGGTTTTCTTGGTGGCCACGATCAGATCAGCCAGCACCTCATCCGACTGCGCAAAGGCATAACTGCCGTAATGCTGCTTGGGGATGACCACGCTGAAGCCTGGGGTATTGGGGAAAATCGACAGGAACGCCATGTGATGTTCGTCCTCCCACAGAATATGGGCTGGGGAGGTTTTGCGGACAATGCTGCAGAAAATACAATCCATTTGAGTCGCTGCCGTTTTTGTCGTGGGTTTGGGTGTGGCGAACATCTAAAAACAGGATCGGGCGGGAGTCAAATCCCAGTTTTTGGCAGTCTCGCGATTTACCGAAACCTCCCACATAAGCGCCGGATAAGCTCTACAGCTTCTCCCTGAAAACCTCTGCAAAGTCCTTCGCCTGATCACACAGTGCGAAGGATTGCAGATGGTTTTTTTCGTTACGGCCCTGCCTGCCGGGGCTGTCTCTTGATTCCCGTCATCGCCAGCTTCGTCCTGGCCCCCATGGATCCCAAGGCACCGGATAGTGAGCGCGTCTTCGGTGACTTCCGTAATTGCCTGAACACCTTTGATAGCTGGGCCGAAAGCTTCTGGAGCGGTTCGGCACTGGAGGTGGAACAGGTCTTCAAGGTGGGAGACGAGGTAGAGCTGGTCACGCCGGTTTCGTCCAAGACACCCAGTAAAACCGTCGCCATGTGCAGTGCCCAGGGCTCGCTGACCCTGGTGCATATGTTCGAAAGCACCCGCTTCGTGCCTATCGGCAATACGCCAGTGATGCTCCAAGCCATTGCGGCGGATGGCAGCCCGATGGGCGCGCCGCTGCATCGGACCATCGGCCCCGGCGGCATCCTCGAAATCACCGAGTGTGATCGCAATCAGCCGTACCAAATCACCTTCTACCCCACTGTTTCCCAGGATCACGTCAAGGCGCTGTATGCGTCTTATCAGTCGGTGATTGCGGGGCTAGAGGGTCGGCTGCGGGAGGAGTGGACGGCGACTTTCAAACCCCAATGGAAGGACTTTGCCAACGCCAGCTCTTTGCAACGCAGCGCGATGCAGGGCGTGGCGTTTTCCACCGGGATGGCCAAGGCGCTCTACAACCTGTGGGACAACATTTCCCAGCTGTACGACCTGTTGGCGGATATCAAGGCCAACAGCCAGAAGTTGTTGGCGTACCTCTCTCAGGCTGAGCTTGATGAACTGCTGAAGCTGGGTAGCGACGCGATTGCCAAGGGTTTGTTGGTGCTTAGCGATGAGCCGCTGTTGTTCATTTATGTCTCGGCGATCGTCAGTTGGATACGCCTGCTGCCACCGCCGGAGATGTATGAATTACTGGGCGAGATCACCGGTGAAGTGCTGATCAACCTGCTGCTGATGTGGGCGACGGCCGGGACGGGTGTGACGCTACGCCTGGGTGCGCAGACGCTGAGCGCCATCAAATCCAAACGGGCGCGGGCGTTGTTGGAGTTGCTGGCCGATCACCTCGTGGGGCCGAAGTTGGACGCGCACTCGGAGGCGCTCAAGCCTTTGTTGCTGGGCAGTGCGGCAACGCCGATCAAGGTGGTACCGGCTGCGCAGTTGAAGGCTGGGGAGAGTCTGGTTTCAAACGCGGTGCCGGCGGTTCGTAACAAGACTCAGCGGACGCTGTTGGTTCGCCAGGAACATGTCGACGACGCGCCTGCCGTGGCGACGAATCCGAAGGGGGATGCTGCTGCGGCTTCGGATAAGACCGTGACTAACGGGTGTCCGGTGTCGATGGTCACTGGGGAGGAATTGCTGACCCTCACCGATGGCACGTTGGACGGAATTTTGCCGTTTGAGTGGACACGGTTGTATCGCACCAGTGCGGTGGAGGTGGATGTCGGGCTGGGGTTTGGCTGGAGTCATTCGCTGGCGCATCGGCTTGTTGTGTCAGGTGATTCGGTGGTGTGGACGGATCATGAAAACCGCTCGACTGAGTTTCCACTGCCGACAGTTGCTCGACCTGCAATCACCAATAGCCTGGCTGAAGCGGCGATTTATCTGGGGGATTTTCCGGATGAGTTGGTGTTGGCTCAAGAGTCGCGGTTTTATCACTTTCGCGATGGGGTGCTGGTTTCAATCAGTGATGCGTATGACAACCGGCTGCGGATTAGTCGGGACGTTTTAGGGCGCATTGAGCGGCTGGATAACGGTGCCGGTTGTGCGCTGTTTTTGCGTTACGAGTCGGGCCGCATTGTGGCGGTGGACTACCAGGTTCAGCGGGCTAAGGGACATGAGCCTTACGTCTGGATCACAGAGCACAGCGTTGTTTCCTACGTCTACGACGACATAGGCCGACTGGTCTCAGCGACCAATGCCGTCGGTGAAAGCGAGGTTTATCGCTACGACGACCAGCACGTGATTCTTGAGCGCGGCCTGGCCGGTGGGGCGAGTTTCTTTTGGGCGTGGGAACGGTCTGGCAAAGCGGCGCGATGTGTCCGGCATTGGGCCAGTTTTTCGCAGATGGATACGCGCTATGCCTGGGGGGATGACGGCAGCGTTGTCGTTCACAACGCCGATGGCAGCCAGGAAGTGTACGTCCACGATGACCGCGCACGGCTGGTGCAGCGCATTGATCCGGACGGTGCCGAGCATTTCAAATCCTACGATGACAAGGGTCGGCTGACGGTTGAGCAGGACCCGCTGGGCGCGGTGACGGCGTATCAGTACGACGAGGCCGGACGCCTGGTTGCGTTGTTTCCGGGGGACGACGAACCAACGTCCTACGAGCATGACAATGGCTTCGTACGGGTTGTAAGACGTGGTGAGGCGGTTTGGAAATATGAGCGCAATGACCAAGGCGATGTCATTCGCAAGACCGACCCTGACGGTACTTCCACAGACTACAGCTACAACAAATACGGGCAGCTGACGGGAGTTTGGTATCCGGACCACAGCTGTCATCGCCTGGTCTGGAATGAACGCGGCCAGCTCATTGAGGAACAACTACCCAACGGCGGAATCAAGCGCTATCGCTACGACGATCTGGGCCGCCAGATTGCCCGCGAGGATGAACAAGGCGCGCTGACCCAATACCAGTGGGATGCAGTCGGTCGGCTGACTCGCCTCGCACTGCCCGGCGGCGCGTGCAGGGAATACAGCTACAACCCCTACGGCAAAATCACCGCCGAACGCGATGAACTGGGCCACGTCACCCGCTACGAATATGCCGACGGCCTGCACCTGATCAGCCGCCGTATCAATGCCGACGGCAGCCAGGTCAAGTACCGCTACGACAACGTGCGATTACTGCTGACCGAGATTGAAAACGAAGTTGGCGAAATCTACCGGCTGGCTTACCACGCCAACGGCCTGATCCAGCAGGAAGTTGGTTTTGATGGGCAACGCACGGCCTACGCGTATGACCTCAACGGCAACCTGCAGGAAAAAACTGAACACGGCGATGACGGCAGTCAGCTAGTGACTCGTTACGAGCGCGACCACGCCGGCCGTCTCGTAAGAAAAACCCTGCCCGACGGCAACAAAATCGATTACGCCTACGACCGCCAAGGCAATCTCCTCAGCGTCGACGACGGCCACTGGGCGCTGGCCTACGAGTACGACACGCAAAACCGCCTCACCGCCGAGCACCAAGGCTGGGGCACCTTGCGCTATGGCTATGACGCCTGCGGCCAGCTTCAACACCTGCGCCTGCCGGATAACAACCGTGTGGCGTTCAACCACGCCAAAGGCGGTCATCTCGCCACCATCGAACTTAACGGTAAAACCCTAACATCGCATCTATTCAAAGCAGGCCAGGAACACCAGCGCCAACAAGGCCAACTGCTCAGCCACTACCACTACGACGACCAACAGCGCCTGCACGCCCATGCCGTAACACAGCAAGAACACCACCTGCTCCAACGCCACTACGACTACGACAAATCCGGCAACCTCACCCGCCTCAACGACACCCGCAAAGGCGAACACCACTACCACTACGACCCGCTGAATCGCCTAACCCGCGCCGACCACTCCCAAGACCTGCAGGAACGCTTCGGCCACAACCCGGCGGGCAACCTGCTCATGCAAGACCGCCCCGGCCCCGACATCGTCGCCGGCAACCGCCTGATGATCCAGGGCGACCGGCATTACGACTACGACGCCTTCGGCAACCTGATCGGTGAACGCAGAGGCAAAGGCCACCAACTGGTCACCGAATACCGCTATGACTGCCAGCACCGCCTGATCGGCGTTACACAACCCAACGGGCAAACCGCCAGCTACCGCTACGATCCGTTTGGACGGCGTATCAGCAAGACTGTCGACGGTTTAACCACGGAGTTTTTCTGGCAAGGCGACAAGCTGATCGCCGAACACCATGCAGATCGCCACCGCAGCTACCTTTACGAACCCGACAGCTTCCGCCCGTTGGCACTACTGGAAGGATTCGGTCCAACCGACACCCAGCCCTACCACTACCAACTCGACCACCTCGGCACGCCACAGGAACTCACCGACCCAGACGGCGAAATCGTCTGGTCCGCGCACTACCGCGCCTACGGCCAGATCAGTCGCCTCGACAAAGGTAAAATCGACAACCCGCTGCGCTTCCAGGGTCAGTACTTTGATCAGGAGAGCGGGCTGCACTACAACCGCCATCGCTACTACAATCCGGATATCGGGCGCTATCTGACGCCGGACCCGGTGAAGTTGGCGGGGGGGATCAACGCGTACCAGTACGTGCCTAACCCTACGGGGTGGGTTGATCCATTAGGGTTGAGCAATTGCCCAGGAGACGCTGGGTGCAAACCGCAATGGGTAGTTGAAGACCCGGTAGACAAAGCTAAAGTAAATACAGGCGAACCCCACAGGCCATCTACGACAGGGCCCGCGGAGTTTGCCAGCAAGCAAAAATTAGACGAACATTATGAGAAGCATGGTTCTCAATTCGGCGCCGAGAGCAGTAAGGAGTATCTACTCGCCGCACGGCACGTAGTGAGCAACGGAATACCCGTACACTATTCGTACAAAAACACACCAACGACTGGATATGTCTTATTGATAGGAACAAATAGAAGTGGTCAAGCCAAATTCGCATTCGCTGGAACAAATACAGATGGCCACATTACTACGTTACATACCAAAAGCGGGAAAGATTTCTGGAGGATGATAAATGGCGACCCCACTGAAAAAATCATCAGACCTTACAGCAAATAACTATAAAAAAGCCCAAGTAGTTTCGCTCAATGAGCACGTAGAGGAAGACGTTACACTGCTTATTGAAGGGACACTTGTAAATTGCCTTATCAGTTACTGCCCATACGACATCGAAGTAGGCAGGACCTATAATGTAGAATTGACATTAAATATTCCTGAAGACTATGAGATTGCGAAGATTGAACCACGCGTTCTTTTAACCGAGAAGATTGACTGTGGTTACGCCTATTTCCTTTATGGAATTCTACACGATGATAATTTTCTTACTTTCACATTACTCAAAGACGAAGGCATACATTATGATCACCCTGAGCTAAACGAAGAATTCATAAAATTAAGGGTCGAAAGAATCGACGCCAGTTTTCAGTAAGCGCCCCGGGGCTGGTGGCTCGCCACCCTTCGGGTATGCCGAGTGCCTAGAGTCCCAGCCTGCGACCTCTGCATACAGTTGCCTCCCAAATATCGTTTTGCAGTGATGGCTGGTGACTCCAATACTCTAGGCGCTTTGTCATGATTAAAGACAGTTCCAACCCGCCGTCTGATTTAACCGCGTTTCACACTGCTGCTGATCAAGCAATTAACCACTATCTGAATCCTTCCGAAAAACCAGTGCCGTTTGTTGGAGGGAATTTGATTATTGGTGAGTAGGACCGTTGTTCAAAGTCACATGCCTGATTACAGACAAAAAAACGCCCCGAGCCAGTCGGGGCGTTTTTCATTCAGCAATCAACGATCAAATCTGATCAGCCAACCGCCAAGTAGTCCCACCCTTCCCATCTTCCAACACCACACCCATCGCGGTCAGTTGGTCGCGGATACGGTCGGATTCCGCCCAGTCTTTACCAGCACGAGCAGCCAGACGCGCCTGGATCAGCGCCTCCACTTGCGCCGCATCCACACGCCCTTCGGCGCCGGCTTGCAGGAAGTCATCGGCTTCCATCTGCAACACGCCCAGCACGCTGGCCAGCTCTTTCAAGCGTGCCGCCAGGCCCGCCGCTGCGTCGAGATCACTCTCGCGCAGGCGGTTGATCTCGCGCACCATTTCGAACAACACGGCGCAGGCTTCGGGGGTGCCGAAGTCGTCGTTCATGACTTCAGTGAAGCGTGCCACGAAGGCTTCGCCACCGGCAGGCGCAACCACTGGCAGACCTTTCAGCGCGTGGTAGAACCGCTCCAGAGCGCCCTTGGCGTCCTTGAGGTTGTCTTCCGAGTAGTTGATGGCGCTGCGGTAGTGGCTGGACACCAGCAGGTAACGCACCACTTCCGGATGGTACTTTTCCAGCACGTCGCGGATGGTGAAGAAGTTGTTCAAGGACTTGGACATCTTCTCGCCATTGATGCGGATCATGCCGCAGTGCATCCAGGCGTTGGCGTAGGTCTTGCCGGTCGCGGCCTCGCTTTGGGCGATTTCGTTTTCGTGGTGCGGGAACTCAAGGTCGCTGCCGCCGCCATGAATGTCGAAAGTGTCGCCCAGGCAGCAGGTGGACATCACCGAGCATTCGATGTGCCAGCCCGGACGCCCGGCGCCCCATGGCGATTCCCAGCTCGGCTCGCCGGGCTTGGTGGCTTTCCACAGCACGAAGTCGAGGGGATCCTGCTTGGCTTCGTCGACTTCGATGCGCGCGCCGATGCGCAGGTCTTCGATCTTCTTACGCGACAGCTTGCCGTAGCCCATGAATTTGGCGACGCGGTAGTACACGTCGCCGTTGCCTGGGGCGTAGGCGTAACCCTTGTCGATCAGGGTCTGGATCATCGCGTGCATGCCAGGGATGTGGTCCGTGGCACGTGGCTCCATGTCCGGCTTGAGGATGTTGAGGCGCGCCTCATCCTCGTGCATCGCGGCGATCATGCGCTCGGTCAGCGCGTCGAACGACTCGCCGTTTTCGTTGGCGCGGTTGATGATCTTGTCGTCGATGTCGGTGATGTTGCGCACATACGTCAAGTCATAGCCGCTGAAACGCAACCAGCGGGTCACCAGGTCGAAGGCAACCATGCTGCGGCCATGGCCGATGTGGCAGTAGTCGTACACGGTCATGCCGCACACGTACATGCGCACCTTGTTGCCATCGAGCGGCTTGAAGACTTCTTTGGTCTTGCTGAGTGTGTTGTAGATCGTTAGCACGACAGTTCCTTAAACAGAATCACTGGCCCCACGAATCACGCAAGGTCACGGTACGGTTGAATACCGGATGACCTGGTTTCGAGTCCTTGATATCCGCGCAGAAGTAACCTTCGCGCTCGAACTGGAAACGGTCTTCCGGCTGTGCGTCGCCAAGCGATGGCTCGGCACGACAACCAGTGAGTACTTGCAGGGAGTCAGGGTTGATGTTGTCGAGGAAACTCGCGCTGTCTTCGGCCTTCTCAGGGTTGGCCGAGCGGAACAGACGATCGTACAGGCGCACTTCGCACTCGATGCTGGCCGCGGCCGGCACCCAGTGAACCACGCCCTTGACCTTGCGGCCTTCAGGGTTCTTGCCCAGGGTGTCCGGATCGTAGGAGCAGCGCAATTCGACGATGTTGCCGTCGGCGTCCTTGATCGCTTCGTCGGCACGAATCACATAGCTGCCGCGCAGGCGCACTTCGCCATTCGGCTCCAGGCGCTTGTAGCCTTTTGGCGGCTCTTCCATGAAGTCATCGCGGTCGATGTAGATTTCACGGGCGAACGGCAGCTTGCGCACGCCAAGTTCTTCTTTTTGCGGATGACGCGGCAGTTCGAGGTTCTCGACCTGGCCTTCCGGGTAGTTGGTGATCACGACTTTCAACGGACGCAGTACGCACATGGCGCGCGGGGCGTTCGCGTCCAGATCCTGGCGGATGCTGAATTCGAGCATGCCGAAGTCGACCACGCCGTCGGAACGGTTGGTGCCGACCATGTCGCAGAAATTGCGGATCGACGCCGGGGTGTAACCGCGACGGCGGAAGCCCGACAGGGTCGACATGCGCGGGTCATCCCAACCAAACACGTGCTTCTCATCGACCAGTTGTTTGAGCTTGCGCTTGCTGGTGATGGTGTAGTTCAGGTTCAGGCGGCTGAATTCGTACTGACGCGGGTGCGCCGGTACCGGCAGGCTGTCGAGGAACCACTCGTACAGCGGACGATGGCTTTCGAACTCCAGGGTGCAGATGGAGTGGGTGATGCCTTCGATGGCATCCGACTGGCCGTGGGTGAAGTCGTAGTTGGGGTAGATGCACCACTTGTCACCGGTCTGGTGGTGGTGGGCATGGCGGATGCGGTACATGATCGGGTCGCGCAGGTTCATGTTCGGCGAGGCCATGTCGATCTTGGCGCGCAGCACGCGGGCGCCGTCGGCGAACTCACCGGCGCGCATGCGGTTGAACCAGTCGAGGTTCTCTTCCACCGAACGGTCGCGGAACGGGCTGTTCTTGCCCGGCTCGGTCAGGGTGCCACGGTATTCCTTGGCCTGCTCCGGGCTCAGGTCGTCGACGTAGGCCTTGCCGGCCTTGATCAGCTCGACGGCCCAGTCGAACAACTGGTCGAAATACTTAGAGGCGTAGCGCACTTCACCGGACCATTCGAAGCCCAGCCACTTGATGTCGCTTTCAATGGCGTCGATGTATTCCTGGTCTTCCTTGGCCGGGTTGGTGTCGTCGAAACGCAGGTGCGTGACGCCACCGAACTCCTGGGCCAGGCCGAAGTTCACACAGATCGACTTGGCGTGACCGATGTGCAGGTAGCCGTTGGGCTCTGGCGGGAAACGGGTGACGATCTGCGTGTGCTTGCCCGAATCCAGGTCCGCCTGGATGATCGGGCGCAGGAAATTGACCGGGACGGCAGGTCCAGCCTTGGAATTCGAGGTAGGGTCGACAGTGGGCTTGCTCATAGGATCCTTGAACAGACAGGTTCGTGGCCGGTTGGGGCCAGATAAAACAAAGGCCGTATCATAGCTGATGCTGTCAAGCTGCTGACAGAGTGCGCTCAAAAACTGCTGGATTTATTGCACAGGCGGTAAAAAACCACCTCGAAATTCCCGCCGGGCACGCTAAACTGCGCGCCTTGGCCGCAGTTTCGCCAAACCGGTAAGGCGCCCAGGCGCTCAAACCCACGAATTTCCTGAAAGAGTAGTGAACATGACTCAAGTCAAACTGACCACCAACCACGGCGAGATCGTCATCGAGCTGAACGCCGAAAAAGCGCCGATCACCGTCGCCAACTTCATCGAATACGTGAAGGCCGGCCACTACGACAACACCGTTTTCCACCGTGTCATCGGCAACTTCATGGTCCAGGGCGGCGGTTTCGAGCCTGGCATGAAAGAAAAGAAAGACAAGCGCCCAAGCATCCAGAACGAAGCGGATAACGGCCTTTCCAACGACAAGTACACCGTCGCCATGGCCCGTACCATGGAGCCGCATTCGGCCTCCGCGCAGTTCTTCATCAACGTGGCCGACAACGCCTTCCTGAACCACAGCGGCAAGAACGTGCAGGGTTGGGGCTACGCCGTGTTCGGTAAAGTCACCGCAGGCACCGACGTTGTCGACAAGATCAAAGGCGTATCGACCACCTCCAAAGCCGGTCACCAAGACGTTCCAGCCGAAGACGTGATCGTCGAGAAAGCCGAGATCATCGAAGCGTGATATTGCTGATTTCAGACTTGCATCTGGAAGAGGAACGCCCGGACATCACCCGGGCGTTTCTGGATCTGCTCCACGGCCGCGCCCGTGGCGCCCAGGCGTTGTACATTCTGGGGGACTTCTTCGAAGCCTGGATTGGCGACGATGGCATGACCCCCTTCCAGCGTTCCATCTGCGAGGCTCTACGCGAGCTGAGCGACAGCGGCACCCCGATTTTCATCATGCATGGCAACCGCGATTTCCTGATCGGCAAGGCGTTCTGTAAAGCGGCAGGCGCTACCTTGCTCAAGGACCCGAGTGTCGTGCAGCTCTACGGCGAGCCCGTGCTGTTGATGCACGGCGACAGCCTCTGTACCCGCGACCTTGGCTATATGAAGCTGCGGCGCATCCTGCGTAACCCGATTGTGCTGTTTATCCTGCGCCACTTGCCCCTGCGTACCCGCCACAAGCTGGCGCGCAAGCTGCGCAGTGAAAGCCGTGCGCAAACACGCATGAAGGCCAACGACATTGTCGATGTCACCCCCGAGGAAGTGCCGCAAGTAATGCAGCAGTTCGGCGTGCGTACCCTGGTCCACGGCCACACCCACCGCCCGGCGATCCACAAGCTGCAGATTGGCGAACAGGCGGCCAAGCGCATTGTGCTGGGGGATTGGGACAAGCAGGGCTGGGCGTTGCAGGTGGATGAGCAAGGGTTTGCGTTGGCGGCGTTTGACTTCGTCAATCCGCAGCTGGCGTTGCCTGGCGCTTAATACCTGACAACACAAATCAACTGTGGGAGGGGCAAGCCCCCTCCCACATTTGGATCTCCGTACATTCTCAGGATCAGTGACCCGAAGCAGCCGGCCCCGCCTTCGCCGTAAACGGCGGCTTCGCCAGCCACACCAGCAACATCAGCGCCATGAACATCCACCCCAGCAACGTGAAGTAATCCACGGTGGACATCATGTACGCCTGGCTGGTGAGAATCTGGTCCAGTTGCGCATAGGCCTTGTGCCCTGCCCCACCCAACGCATCCAGCGCGTTGCGCGTGGCCGCATCATAGGTGGTCATGTTCTCGCTCATGTACGCATGGTGCTGGTCCGCCCGGCGGATCCAGATCCAGGTGGTCAGCGACGCCGCAAAGCTGCCGCCCAACGTGCGCAAGAAGGTCGCCAGGCCCGCGCCGTCGGCGATCTGGTGCGGTGGCAGGTCGGACATCAAAATGCTCAAGGTCGGCATGAAGAACAGCGCCACACCAATGCCCATGAACAACTGCACCAGGGCGATGTGGGTGAAGTCCACTTCATTGGTGAAGCCGGCGCGCATGAAGCAGCTCAAGCCAATCGCCAGGAACGCCAGGCCCGCCAGCAGGCGCAGGTCGAACTTGTGCGCGTACTTGCCCACGAACGGCGACATCAGCACCGGCAGGATCCCGATCGGCGCCACCGCCAGGCCCGCCCAGGTGGCGGTGTAGCCCATCTGGGTTTGCAGCCATTGCGGCAGGATCAGGTTGATGCCGAAGAAGCCCGCATAACCGAGGATCAACACGATGGTGCCGATGCGAAAGTTGCGGTAGGCAAACAGCCGCAGGTTGACCACCGGGTGCTTGTCGGTCATTTCCCAGATGATGAACACCGCCAGGGCAATCACCGAAATCGCCGCACCGATGATGATGAAGTTGGACTCGAACCAATCCAGGTCATTGCCCTTGTCGAGGATGATCTGCAAGGCGCCGACCCCCACGATCAAGCTCAACAACCCGACGTAATCCATCGGTTGATGACTGGTGACCACAGGGCGTTTCTTCAACTGCGCACGCACCACCATCACCGCAAAGATGCCGATGGGAACGTTGATAAAGAAGATCCACGGCCAGCTGTAGCTGTCGGTGATCCAGCCGCCCAGGATCGGCCCGGCAATCGGTGCGACCACCGTGACCATCGCCAATAACGCCAGGGCCATGCCGCGCCTCGCCGGGGGGTAGACCGCAATCAACAGGGTCTGGGTCATCGGATACAACGGCCCGGCCACCAGGCCTTGCAGCACCCGAAAGCCGATCAGCTCGGGCATCGACGTGGAAATCCCGCACAGGAACGAAGCCAGCACAAACAGGATGGTCGCCCACAGAAACAGCTTCACCTCGCCAAACCGACGGCTCAACCAACCGGTGAGCGGCAAGGCGATGGCGTTGCTCACCGCAAACGAGGTGATCACCCAGGTGCCCTGCTCCGAACTCACGCCCAGGTTGCCGGAAATGGTCGGCAACGCCACGTTGGCGATGGTGGTGTCGAGCACCTGCATGAAGGTCGCCAGCGACAGGCCAATAGTGGCCATCAACAGGCTGGGCGGCGTGAAGGAGGCGTTATTGCTCATCAGCGTTGCACAGCCTTGGGCGCGGCGAGGCTGTTGTCATGGATCAATTGGGTGATCATGGCATCGGCTTCGGCCAATTGGCGGTCGTACACTTTGGTGGTAAACGAGGCCTTTTGCGGCGGCTGTTGCGCCAGCACCGGGCCGCTCTGGTCGTGCAGGTCCACATTCACCACGGTGCTCAAGCCCACACGCAGTGGGTGCTTGGCCAACTCTTCGGCATTGATATGGATGCGCACCGGAACCCGCTGCACGATCTTGATCCAGTTGCCGGTGGCGTTCTGCGCCGGCAACAGGGCGAACGCGCTGCCGGTGCCGGCGCCAAGGCTGTCGATGGTGCCGCTGTATTTCACGTCGCTGCCGTAGATATCCGACTCGATGTCCACCGGCTGGCCAATACGCATGTCGCGCAGTTGGGTTTCCTTGAAGTTGGCGTCGATCCACAGTTCGTTCAGCGGGATCACTGCCATTAACGCAGTACCCGGCTGCACACGCTGGCCCAGTTGCACGGAGCGCTTGGCCACATAGCCGGTGACCGGCGCGATCAGGGTGCTGCGCGCATTGGTCAGGTAGGCCTGGCGCAGTTGCGCGGCGGCGGCTTGCACGTCCGGATGGGACGAGATGACCGTGTCATCCACCAAGGCGTTGGTGGTTTTGAGTTGCTGCTCAAGGTTGGTCAGGGCGTTCTTGGCGGCGGTCAGGCTGTCACGGGCGTGGGACAGTTCCTCAAGGGAAATCGCCCCGCCCTGGGCCAGGGTTTTACGCCGGTTGTAGTTGTCCTGGGCGGTCTGCACGTCGGCTTTCTGCGCATTGACCTGGGCTTTCATGCCATCGACGTTGCTGTACAAGCCACGCACCTGGCGCACGGTACGCGCCAGATTGGCCTGGGCACTTTGCAGGCCGACCGCGGCGTCATTCGGGTCGAAGTTGACCAGCACCTGGCCTTCGTGGACCAGGTCGCCATCGTCGGCGCCGATGCTCACCACAGTGCCGGTGACCAGCGGGGTGATTTCCACCACGTTGCCGTTCACATAGGCGTCGTCGGTGCTCTCGTTGAAGCGCCCGTAGAATTCGTGCCAGGCCCATACGCCAACGACGCTGAGGATGACGATCAGCGCGAGGCCGACCAGCATGACTTTGCGTTTGCGCGGGTTGTTGTCTTGGGGTTGTTCGGTTGCGTTGCTGTTTTCGGCAGTGGCCATGACAAATACCTCAAATTATTCCGTGCGAGTGGCTGGGGTGGTCGATGCCACGTTGTCGGCGCTGTAGCCGCCGCCCAGGGCCTGCATCAATTGGATCGACAAAGCGATTTGCCCGGCATTCAGGGTCGCCAGCTGACGCTGGGCCTGCAGCAACTGCTGCTCGATGCTGAGCACGTCCAGGTAGTTACCGATCCCGGAGCCGTAACGCTGGACCACGGTGTCGTAGGACTGCTGGGCAATGTCCGTGGCGTGTTGCTGGGCCTGGATCTGCCGGCCGGTTTCGCGCAGTTGCGACAGGGTGTTGCCAATATCGCCCAGGGCTTGCACCAGGGTTTTGTTGTACTGCGCCACGGCCAAGTCGTAGTCGGCATCGCGGGCATCGAGGTCGGCGCGCAGGCGGCCGCCATCGAAGATCGGCAACGAGATCGTGGGGGCGATATTGAAGAAGCGGCTTGGTGAGCCAAACATCGCATCCCCCAGTAATGACTCGGCCCCGGCGCTCGCGCTCAGGTTGAGGTTGGGGTAGAAGCGCGTCTTGCTGGCGGCGATGTCCTTGCTCGCGGCCTCGACCCGCCAACGTGCGGCGATCAGGTCCGGGCGGCGGCCCAGCAGTTCGGCAGGCAGCACCGACGGCACGGCGACGGCGGCCGGCTTCAACACCGTGGGGCGCGCCAGTTCATTGCCGCGATCCGGGCCTTTGCCGAGCAATACCGCCAGGGCGATCTTGGCGCTCTGCAGTTGTTTTTCCGCGTCGATCAGTTGCGACTGGGCGCTGGCTTCCAGGCTTTCGGTCTGCTGGTACTGATAGTGGCTGTCGATGCCCGAGTCCAGGCGGCGCTTGCTCAGGTCGAGCATTTGCCGGGTGCGCTTGAGGTCGTCGGTTGCCAGGTCACGCACGATATGCGCCTGGCCCAAATCGCTGTAGGCCTTGGCTACATCGGCGGCCAGGGTCAGGCGCGCGGCCTGCTGGTCGACTTGCGCGGCGCGGGCCTGGCCCAACGCGGCTTCCCAGGCGGCGCGCTGGCCGCCCCAGAGGTCGAAGGTGTAATTAAAGCTGGCGCCGATGTTGCGCACGGTGGAATAGGCATCGCCCTGCCCCAGCGGGTCTTGATCCCTGGCCAGGCGCGAACGGGTCACACCGGCGCTGGCGTCCAGGGTCGGCATGCGCGCGGCGTTCGCGGCGTACGCGGCCGCTTCGGCCTGGTGGGCGCGGGCGCTGGCGACTTGCATGTCAGGGCTGTTTTGCAGGGCTTCACGGATCAGGCCGTCGAGCTGTGGGTCGCCGAGGCTTTTCCACCAATCGGCGCGCGGCCAGGCCGCGTTCGACAAGGACACGCCGCTCAGGGATTGACCGGTCTGCAGCGTGTTGGCGTCGAGGCGCTGGCCCTGGGTGTCAAGGCCGCTGTAGTTGGCGCAACCGGCCATGCTCATGGCCACGAGCACCAGGCATAAGGCACGTGTATTCATTTATTACCTACCCGCAGGATAGTGATGGGATCACCCGCCGCTATCAGAATTTTCTTGAGGATCTTTTCCAGGGTTTCCAACTCGCCCGGCTCCAGTGCGCCCGCCAGTTGGTTCAGCGCCTGGGCGCCGATGTGCGGCAGCATGTCCGCCAGTCGCTGGCCGTCCTGCGTGAGCACCAACTGCACTTGGCGGCGGTCGAGGTCCGAGCGCTTGCGGCTGAGCAGGTCTTTTTGCTCCAGCCGGTCGAGCATGCGGGTCATCGAGCCGCTGTCCAGCGACAGGTGGCGGCACAGCTCCGCCGGGGTGTCGACGCCGAACTGGGCCATGATGATCAACACCTTGAACTGCGCGGCGGTGATGCCGTGGGGTTCCATATGGGTGTCGATGATGCGGTCCTTGAGGATCGCGGCGCGGCCGAGCAACAGGCCGAGGTGGCAGTTATGGAAGTTGTCCGGGGTGAAGTGAGGCATTGGAAGTCACCTTATTACTGCCTAGGCAGTGAATGTGTGACGAGATGTTACTGCTTAGGCAGCGAATGTCAAATGGAATAATTAGCTTGCTTGGTATTTGTTCAGGAAGGCGGGTAGAAATGCAGTCCAATGTGGGAGTGGGGCAACCCCCCCCTCCCACATTTTTTACCGAGTACGGCTCAGAAATCGCGTTTGTAGAAGATATCCAACGAGCTGGCCACACCACTGGCCACTTCCAGGTAGACCTTCTTGCTCAACAGGTAGCGCAAGGCAATGGTACTGGCCGGTTCGAACACCCCCACGCCATAACGCAGGCTGAGTTTCTCGGTGATCTTGCCGCTGGCTACCACGGCGGTGTTATTGCCGCTGCCCTGGGTATCGAGGTCGAAGTCCCGGATGCCCAACTTGGTGGCGATGTCCGAGGTCACCCCCGCACTGCCCATCAAACCCAGGCCCAGCGCCGCTTGGGCAAGCATGTTGTTGTCTTCGCCGGTGGTACTCAGCGGGCGCCCCAGCACCAGGTAGGACAGCGCCTGTTCCTGGCTCATGGCCGGTTCCGAGAAGATTTGCGTGGTGGGTTGTTCCGCGCTGCCACTGAGACGGATACCGGCCACCACATCGTCGGTCTTGCGGATCGCTTCGATGTCCAGGTACGGCTGGTCCAGCGGGCCGGCGAACAGCAACCGCGCCCGGCGTACATCGAGCCTCTGGCCGTAGGCGCGGTAGCGGCCATCGTTGAGCCACAGCTCGCCACGGGTGTCCATGTTGTCGCCGATATGCACATGGCCCTGCACCTTGGCGGTGAGGCCGAAACCCGAGAAGTTGAGCTGGTCTTCGCCCACTGCCACGTCGATATCCATGGCCATGGCCATCGCCGGTTTGCCCTCCTCGGTCTGGCTGCCGACGATGACGGTGTCGTCCGAGACCTTGACCGTCGACGGCGGCAGTTCGCGCACGGTGATGTCACCACGCGGGATCTGCACCTTGCCGGCGATCGCCAGTTTGTCGTCCTTCAGGGTGATCTTCAGGTCCGGCGCCACTTCCAGGGCGGCGTAGGGCTCGACCGTGACCGGCAATTGCGAGCCTTGCAGGCTGAGGTCCACGGCCAGGGCCTGACCCCAGTCTATCTGCCCCTTGAGGCTGCCCTGCCCGGCCTTGCCACTGCGCCAGCCGCCGTTGAGCTGCACGCTTTCACCGGCGATCAGCGCCTGCACATTCAGGCCTTCGAGGCTGATGGGCAGTTCCGGACCGGAGACTTCACCGCCGATCAGGTTCACATTGCCGTTGATCTGCGGTGCCAGCAGGCCACCGGAGATGCGCCCGTTGCCGTTGAGCTTGCCGTTGAGGGTTTCCACCATCGGCACAAACGGCCGCGCCACCGCGAGGTCCAGCCCGGTGAGGCTGAAATTGCCGGTGATCGGCTTGTTCTTCGGCAGCGGGTTGATCTGCGCCTGCAACAGCAATTCACCGAGCTTGCCGCCACGGAAGTTCAGCTGGGTGTCGATGCGCTTGGGATTGAGCGTGGTTTCCAGCTTGAGGGTGTCGTAAGGGAAATCCAGCCACTGGTCCTTGTCCTTGACGCGCAAGGTGCCGCCGCTGGCATCCACCGACACCACGCCTTTGGGGCCGCTGTTGGGCAGGTCGAGTTGCACATCGGCATTGAGCTTGCCCTGCCAGGCGAAGTCCTTGGGCAAAAACGCCGCGAGGCTGTCGAGGGGGAATTGCTTGAGGTGGTAACGCAGCTTGGGCTCGGGCATCAGGCGCTGGTCTTCACCACACAGGCTGGCAGCACCGGAGACCCAGCAGTGCGCGGCGAAGGTCAGCCTGCCGTCGGCCAGGTAGTCGATTTTCGCCGGAGCTTGCAGCTTCCAGTCCTGCCCACCCGCCTGGACATCACCGCTGGCCAGACGCCCGCGCCAGTTGCCTTTGTCGAGATTACCGTCCAGGGCCAGGGCCAGCTTGAGCAAGGGACCGGTCAGGTCCATCTGGACTTTTTGCTGCTTGATATCACCTTGGGCACTGGCGGTCAGGGTACCGACCTGGGTGTCGCCGCTTTGAATGCCGCTGCCCTTGAGGTCGATCCTGGCGCGTTGGGCGTTATTGAGGGTGGCCGCGAGGCTGAGGTTTTGCAGGCGGTTGTCGGCAAACGCCAATTGCTGGCCCTTGAGGTCCAGCTTGCCCTGGGGCGCGTTCAGGCTACCGGCAACGTCAAGACGGCCATTGATCTGCCCGCGCAATTGCGGCCACAGCTGGGCCAGGCGCGCCAGCTTGATGTCGATCTGCCCGGCCAGGCGTTGTTGCAGGCTGCCGCTGCCGTTGATGCGGTTGTCACCCAGGCGGATATCCAGGTTGGCCAGGGTCCATTGTTCCCCTGCACCTTCGGCCTTGGCCGCCAGCACGGCGGTTTGGCCACGCAGGCGGCCCTTGAGGTCAAGGTCGGCAGTGAGCTTGAGTTGCTCGTTCTTGAACTCGCCCTTGCTGCGCAGCGGCCCGGCCAACGTGCCCGGCAGTTCACCGACCCAGTACGCCGGATTGAGCGCCGACAGGTCCAGCGCAGTATCCCAGGCAATGCCATCGGCAAACTGCAGGTTGAGGTGGCCTTCGGCCTTGCCTTGGCCGGCGGTCAGTTTCAGCTCGGGCAGGAAGACTTGCTTGAGGTCGCCACTGAACGGCGTGACCACGTTGAACTTGCCCGCCGGACCGTCGAGGTCGGCCTTGAGGTTGCCCAGGTAGTTGCCGTCTTTATAGGAAATCTCGCCGTTGAACGTACGCACCGTAACCTGGGGTTCGTCGATCACGGGGTAGAGGCGATGCCAGGGAAAGTCGAGCCAGTCGAGCCTGGCGTCGGCGCTGAAGCCTTGTTGCCAGTCCAGGTTGGCACTGAGCTTGAGGCTTTGCTTGTCACCGGCATTCAGGTCCAGGCCGGCGATCTGCGCGCCCTTGGCGTCGACCCTGCCTTGCAGCAGCAAGTCCACCGGGCC
Source organism: Pseudomonas sp. LG1E9 (assembly GCF_003290225.1). Classification (NCBI taxonomy): domain Bacteria; kingdom Pseudomonadati; phylum Pseudomonadota; class Gammaproteobacteria; order Pseudomonadales; family Pseudomonadaceae; genus Pseudomonas; species Pseudomonas sp. LG1E9. The sequence continues at coordinate 4,383,621 of NZ_CP029983.1, forward strand.
TTTTTCCGCCGGCAGCACGGCCTTGCCCTGCAGTTGGTAGCCGCTTTTCAGATCACCGTTGGCGGTGAGGTCCAGTTGATTGAGTTGCAGGGTGTCGGGCAAATCGGCGCTAGGCTTGAAGCCGTCAGCGGTGATGTGCAACCGGGCCGGAAGGTTTTCCGCCAGGGGTTGCAGTTCGCCCTTGAGCTTGGCCGGCAGGTAGCCGCTGCTATCGGCGTCGAGCTTGAGGGTCTTGAGCAGGTCGCCTTCGACCTTGAGGGCAACGCTCCAGGGCGCGCCGCCGGGCGCATAAGGCAGGCTGAGGTTACCGCTGGCGGTCAACGGCCAGTCACCGGTGGGTTGCAGCAGGCCGGACAGGTCCAGCACCAGGTCGTCGCGTTGCAGGTGCACGGAGTCGATCTGCATGCCTGCGGCGGTCCAGTGCGCCGCCAGTTGCAGGCCTTTGAGTTCTTCGCTGCCGTTGAACACCAGGCTGGCGATGCGAACGTCGCCCAACTGCAGGGCAACCGGCAACGTCAGATCAGGCAGTGCAACCGGGCCGCTGCTGTCTTCGGTGCTGGGTGGAAATTGCAGGCTGATTTGATCCACATCCAACTGGTCAATGCATAAGGTCATGCGCAGCAGGCAGGCGGGGGACCAATCAAACGTGGCTGCCTTGAGTTCCACGCGGCTGCTATCTTGCTGCCAGAGCAGATGATCGGCGCTCCATTGGCCGCCCAGGCGACCCTGGAAATTCTCCACGCTCAAACCCGGCACCAGGCCCAAGGCCCAGCGGCTGCCCGCTTGGCTGCCCAGTACCGCCCAGAGTGCCAGCAACAGCACGGCAAGGACTGCCACCACGGCCAGCCCCGCTATTTTCAAACCACGCATCACAGCTCAGGCCCCATGGAAAAGTGCAAACGAACGCCGCCCGGATCTTCCAGGGCATGAGCCAGGTCGAGGCGGATCGGACCGACCGGCGATACCCAGCGGATGCCGACGCCGACGCCGGTTTTCAGGCTCGGCAGTTCCAGGGAGTTGAACGAGTTGCCCTGGTCGATGAAAGTCGCGATCCGCCATTTTTCGGCGATGGAATATTGATACTCGGCGCTCAACGCCACCATGTAGCGGCCACCGATGCGATCACCCTGGTCATTCTCCGGCGACAGGGTCTGGTACTCGTAACCACGCACGCTCTGATCGCCACCGGCAAAGAAGCGCAGCGAAGGCGGCACCGACTTGTAGCCATTGGTGGCACTGCCGCCCACTTGCGCCCGCGCCAGGAAACGGTGGTTGTCCCACAGGGTGGTCAGGCCTTTGACCATGGCCGTGCCGTAGAGCAAGTTGGTGTCGGAGCCCAGGCCTTCTTTGGCGACCTTGGTGTCGAATTGCAGGCGATAGCCATTGTGGGGGTCGATGCGGTTGTCGCTGCGCAGGTAGGAATAACTGATGCCCGGCATCAGCAGGTTACTGAGACCGGAGTCGTCGCCCAGGCGATATTCTTCGCGCTGGTATTTGAGGGATATCACCCGGGTCCAGCCGCTGGGCAACTTGCTGTGCCATTCCGGGCCGACGGTGAGCAATTTACTCAGGGTGTCGGTGTTGGCCAGTTCTTCATTCTGGTAGCCACCGGCGAAGCGCAGTTTGTCGGTGAGCGGTGGGTCCAGCGGAATGTCGTACCACAGGCCGACGTTCTGGCGCGGGGCCGACAGTTCGGCCTCCCAACCATAACTATGGCCCTGAGGGTTGACCCAGTGACGGGTCCAGTTGGCCTTGCCGCGCGGGCCGACGTCAGTGGAGTAGCCCAGGCCCAGGCCCATGGTGCGCGGTTTTCGGGTGTCCAGATTGACGGCCACCGGGATCACGTCATTGGTTGAGGCGGTGGGGCTGGCGTCCACGCGCACGCCTTCGAAAAAGCCGCTGGCTTGCAGGTTCTGGTTGAGTTCGGCGATCAGTTCGGAATCGTAGGGGTCACCGCTTTTAAACGGCACCATGCGTTGCAGCAGTTCGTCATCAAACGGCGTGTCGCCGGCAAAGCTGACCTTGCCCATGCTGTAGCGCGGGCCGCTGTCATAGATGAGTTCGATATCGGCGACGCCGGCTTGGGGGTCCACCGCGAGTTTCTGGCTGATAAAGCGCCCACTGAAGAAGCCGTAGCGCGAGGCCTGGTTCTGGATCAGACGCTTGGCGTCTTCGTAGTGGCCGTGATTGAGCACGGCGCCTGAGATGAGGTCGTCGCTGGCTGGCACGCGAAACGACTTGAGGTTCGCCGCCTCGCCGTCGACCCGAATGGTCACGTTGCGCAAATGCACCGGTTCGCCGGGGTCGATGCTGAGGATCAGGCGCGGGTTCTTGCCGCCCTTCACTTCGCTGTCGATCTGTGGCTGATAGAAGCCTAAGGCCTGCGCCGCTTTGCGCGCCTGCTCCTCGGCGCCACGGCTGAACCGCAGCAAGGCCTCTTCGTCACGATCGCCCACCCCGCCGATGTAGCCTTCGATGTTGGCTTTCAACGCGTCGTTTGAGGGTTTGACCCGCACATCCAATTCGCTTTGCGCCAAGGCGCTGCAACTGGTGAGCAGCAGGATCAAACCACGGGTAAATCTTCCTGGAAACTTCATAGGCGCGGATGCTACACGAGCTGGGGAGCATCTTATAACCCGGATAATTCTGAAAAATTCTTGCCTAAGCCGTTGCAGCATGTAACGCCTGAGGATTGGGGTGAAAAAACACATGCTCCAGGATCGGGCCTACAGCGACCTCGCCGATTTCCTCGTACCCCTGGCGTTTATAGAAATCCAGGTAGCGCGAGTTGCCCGTATCCAGCACCACACCGGACGAATGCGGGTCTTCGGCGCACCAGTTGTGCACCGCTTCCAGTAACTGTTCGCCGTAGTGTTTGCCCTGGAATTGCGGGTGAATACCCAACAGCGGCAGCACATGCACCGACTCGCTCGGCAGGCACGCCAGCACCGCGTGATGGTAATCCAGGTAACGCCGCGTACCGCGCACGCCGGTGCTCAGCCACATGCGCAGTTGCCAGGCCCAGCTCTCGGTGATGCCCAGGCGCCGTTGCGGCGGTGCAATCAGGGCGATGCCGATCAGCCGATCATTCACAAACAAACCAATCGCCGGAAGCTTCTGGAAAAAATGCTGCTTGACCAGCTCACGTACAGTGGCACGCACACGCTGCTCATAACCTGGGCGTTCAGCTTCGAAGATGTAGGCAAACGTCGGCTCATGCCGATAGGCCTGGTACAGCAGGGAACGGGCTTCGCGCGAATAGCCGCTGTTGAGCAGGCGAATTTCGCCAATGGCAGTGTCAGTCATACAGTCAATCTCCCTGGGCGCCATTCAATAGATGGCGTTCTTATGGGTACGAACCTACGCAGCACCAGTCGTTCCCAGACATTAGCAGTGCATCTGCCCTACCGCCACGCTGGCCCCCGTCCGACTTGTCGGCTAGCATCGCCCTTTTGCCAAGACTGGACTGCCGACCATGAAAATCGTCTCCTTCAATATCAACGGGCTGCGCGCCCGCCCCCATCAGCTGGCGGCGCTGATTGAAAAACACCAACCCGATGTGATCGGCCTGCAGGAAACCAAAGTCCACGACGACCAGTTTCCCCTGGCCGAAGTAAAGGCCCTTGGCTATCACGTGTATTACCACGGGCAGAAAGGTCACTACGGTGTGGCCCTGCTCTCGCGTCAGCCGGCGTTGAGCCTTCACAAAGGTTTTGCCAGCGACGAGGAAGACGCCCAGCGCCGTTTTATCTGGGGCACCTTCGCCGATGAAAATGGCATCCCGGTGACCATCATGAACGGCTATTTCCCACAGGGCGAAAGCCGCGACCACCCGACCAAGTTCCCCGCCAAGCAACGCTTCTACGAAGACCTGCAACAGCTGCTGGAAAGCCAGTTCAGCAACGACCAGGCACTGGTGGTGATGGGCGACGTGAATATCTCCCCGCAAGACTGCGACATCGGCATCGGCGCCGACAACGCCAAACGCTGGCTGAAAACCGGCAAGTGCAGCTTCCTGCCCGAAGAACGCGAGTGGATGGCCCGCCTGAAAAACTGGGGCCTGGTGGACAGCTTCCGTCACCTCAACCCGGACGTGACCGACCGCTTCAGCTGGTTCGACTACCGCAGCCGTGGCTTTGAAGATGAGCCCAAGCGCGGCCTGCGCATTGACGTGATCATGGCCTCCAACGGCTTGCTGCCACGGGTCAAGGATGCGGGCGTGGACTACGATCTGCGCGGGCTGGAAAAGCCGTCGGACCATGCGCCGATCTGGTTGGAACTGAGCAGATCCTAAGGCGAATAATAATCCAAATGTGGGAGGGGGCTTGCTCCCGATAGCGGTGTATCAGTGACAGATAAGCTGTCTGGCACACCGCCATCGGGGGCAAGCCCCCTCCCACATTTTGCTCCGCGGCGCGTCAGTCATATTTATGCAACCTGCCTGTCTTAATCTCGCGGCACTCCCTTTGGCTTGAGAAGGTGCCGGCATGACGCTGCGCGTTCTGTTCCTGTTGTGTTGCGTGCTTTCCCTCCCTGCTGTGGCTGCTCCCCTCCCCGTGCCCGACCAAGGGCATGCCTTGCGCATCCAGGGTTCCAACACCATTGGCGCGGCGCTGGCACCGGCGCTGGCCAAGGGTCTGATGGAATATCAAGGGTTGCAGGGCGTGCACATCGAACCCGCCGAAGGCGCCAACGAACAACGTGTGATCGGCAAGACGCGCCAGGGCAAGACCGTGACCATCGACGTCGCGGCCCACGGCTCCAGCACCGGTTTTGCCGCGTTGAAGAAAACCAGCGCCGACCTGGCCGCTTCCTCCCGCCCCATCAAGGACAGCGAACTGGTGGACCTTGAGCCTCTCGGCGACCTGAAAAGCGCCGAAGCCGAACAGGTGATCGCCATCGACGGCCTCGCCATCATCCTCAACCCGCAAAACCCGCTGAACACGTTGAACACCACGCAACTGGCGCAGATTTTCAACGGTGAAATCAGCACCTGGGAGGCGCTGGGTGGCATCGGCGGCGCGATTCACATCTACGCCCGCGATGACCAGTCCGGCACCTACGACACGTTCAAGGAATTGGTCCTACGCCTGCGCGGCAAGCCCCTCGCCTCTTCGGCCCAGCGTTTCGAGTCCAGCGAGCAGTTGTCCGACGCGGTGAGCCAGGATCCCCAAGGCATTGGCTTTATTGGCCTGCCCTACGTGCGTCAGTCCAAGGCGGTGGCGATTGTGGATGGCGACTCGCAACCGATGTTGCCGCTCAACAGCCTGATCGCCACTGAGGATTACCCGCTGTCACGCCGCTTGTTCTTTTACCTGCCGCCCTCGGGCCATAACCCGTGGGCCAAGGCGTTGGTGGACTTTGCCCAGAGCAGCAAAGGCCAGGCGATTGTGGCCGCCAGCGGGTTTATCGCGCAGCAGGTGCAGGCCATGGCCGTGGAACCGCGCCCGACCATGCCCGATGACTATCAAGCCATCGCCCGGGATGCCCAGCGTTTGACGGTCAATTTTCGTTTCGAAGAAGGCAGCGCCAGCCTGGATAACAAGGCGCGCCAGGATGTGCAGCGGGTGGTGGCGTATCTCAAGGGCCACGACAAGCTGGACAAGCAGGTGACACTGGTGGGGTTTGGCGACGCCAAGAATGACCCGCAGCGGGCGGCGCTACTGTCGAAACTGCGGGCGATGGCGGTGCGACGAGAGTTGGTCAGGAACGGCGTGGTGTTGCGCGATATCCGTGGGTTTGGCGCGCAGATGCCGGTGGCGGCGAATACGGCGGATGAGGGGCGGATCAAGAATCGGCGGGTGGAGGTTTGGGTCTATTGAAACCCTGTGGTGAGCGGGCTGTTGTGGTGAGCGGGCTTGCGCGCGGCAAGCCCGCTCACCACAATTACTGCCCGCTGCGCATCAGTTCTTTAGGCACATATTTGCCGATCTCAAACTTGCCGATCGCCGCGCGGTGTACTTCATCCGGGCCGTCGGCCAGGCGCAGGGTGCGTTGCATGGCATACATGTACGCCAGTGGGAAGTCATTGGACACCCCAGCACCACCATGGATCTGGATCGCGCGGTCGATCACCTTCAACGCCACGTTTGGCGCCACTACCTTGATCTGGGCGATCTCGCTTTTCGCCACTTTGTTGCCCGCAGTGTCCATCATGTACGCCGCTTTCAGGGTCAGCAGGCGCGCCATGTCGATCTCCATGCGTGAGTCGGCGATCTTGTCGATATTGCCGCCCAAACGGGCCAGCGGCTTGCCGAACGCGGTACGACTGACCGCGCGTTTGCACATCAATTCCAGCGCACGCTCGGCCATGCCGATGGAGCGCATGCAGTGGTGGATGCGGCCTGGGCCAAGGCGACCCTGGGCGATTTCAAAGCCACGCCCTTCACCCAGCAATACGTTTTCATACGGCACACGTACGTTGTCGAACAGCACTTCGGCATGGCCGTGTGGCGCGTCGTCGTAGCCGAACACCGGCAGCGGACGCACGATTTTCACGCCGGGGGTGTCCACCGGTACCAGGATCATCGAGTGCTGCTGGTGACGCGGCGCGTCGGGGTTGCTCAGGCCCATGAAGATCAGGATCTTGCAGCGCGGGTCGCAGGCGCCGGAGGTCCACCACTTCTTGCCGTTGATCACCCACTCGTCGCCCTGGCGTTCGGCGCGGGCGGCCATGTTGGTGGCGTCCGAGGAGGCGACATCCGGTTCGGTCATGGCGAAGGCCGAGCGGATCTCGCCGCGCAGCAGCGGTTCGAGCCAGCGTTGCTTCTGCTCTTCGTTGGCGTAGCGCACCAGCACTTCCATATTGCCGGTGTCCGGCGCCGAGCAATTGAACGGCTCCGGGCCCAGCAGCGAGCGGCCCATGATTTCGGCGAGCGGCGCGTATTCGAGGTTGGTCAGGCCGGCGCCCAGTTCGGATTCGGGCAGGAACAGGTTCCACAGGCCTTCGGCCTTAGCCTTGGCTTTCAGCTCTTCCATGATGGCGGTGGGCTGCCAGCGGTCACCTTCGCTGACCTGGCGTTCGAACACCGGCTCAGCCGGGTAAACGTAAGCATCCATAAACGCAGTGACGCGTTCACGCAGTTCCTGAACCTTGGGCGAATAGGCGAAATCCATGAGCAGCTCCCTTCTTTGAGAGGTTGTTTAGGTCATGCAATCGATGCTAGAACAGCGTTGATAATTTACCTAGCCTATTCTCGGCGTGTATTAACATTCATCACCGATATATGATCGGCGTATGAACACCTAACAATAAGAGCGCAACGAAATGAATCTGAGCAAGGTCGACCTCAACCTCTTTATTGTCTTCGACGCGATCTACACCGAAGCCAACCTGACCCGCGCCGGGCAGATCGTGGGCATTACCCAGCCGGCCGTGTCCAACGCCCTGGCCCGACTGCGCGAGACCTTCAACGACCCGCTGTTTGTGCGCACCGCCCAGGGCATGGTACCCACGCCGATGGCCCAGAACATCATTGGCCCGGTGCGCAATGCGCTGTCGTTGCTGCGGGTGTCGGTGCAGGAAAGCCGGATTTTCAACCCGCAGCAGGCCGCCAAGACTTACCGCATCAGCATGACCGACCTCACCGAGGCGGTGATTCTGCCGCTGCTGTTCCAACGCCTGCGGCGCCTTGCGCCCACCGTCGTCATCGAGAGTTTCTTGTCCAAACGCCGCGAGACCACCAAGGAACTGGCCGCCGGGCGCCTGGACTTTGCCGTGGACGCGCCGCTCAACACCGACCCGCAAGTGCGCCACGTGAAGCTGATGGAAGATCGCTACGTGTGCGCCATGCGCAAGGGCCATCCGATGGCGGGCAAGGACAAGCTGACCCTCGATGATTACCTGGGGCTGACCCATATCCACATCTCCAGCCGACGCAACGGCCTGGGCCATGTCGACCTGGCCTTGGGCAAGATGGGCCTGCAACGCAAGATCGCGCTGCGCTCCCAGCATTACCTGATGGCCTCCCAAGTGCTGCAACAGACCGACATGGTGATGACCGTGCCCGAGCGCTTCGCCAGGCGCCATGAGTTGCACTGGGTCAACCTGCCAGTCAATGACGTACCGCCGGTGGAAACCCACCTGTATTGGCACGAAAGCACCGATCAGGACCCCGCCAACCGCTGGATGCGTGAGCAGATGATCGAGTTGTGCCAACAGGTGACGGCTCATGAGAAGAAGTTGGATGGCAAGCAAGCTTGAGGATGGGTGGCGATTTGCTTGACGCTTACGTCAACCTGACAGTAGCTTAGCGCCAAGACTTTATTGAGCGCCGCCATGAGCACCACCTACAGCATCTCCGACCTCGCCCGCGAGCTGGACATCACCACCCGCGCCATTCGGTTCTACGAAGAACAAGGCCTGCTGGCCCCGGAACGCCGGGGCCAGGAGCGCATTTACTCGGCGCGGGACAAAGTCAGCCTCAAGCTGATCCTGCGTGGCAAACGCATCGGTTTTTCCCTGGCCGAATGCCGCGAACTGATCGAACTCTACGACCCCACCAGCGGCAATCACATCCAGCTCAACAGCATGCTGTCCAAAATCGCCGAGCGCCGTGAGCAGCTTGAGCAACAGTTGCTGGATATCGAACAGATGAAACTCGAACTGGACACCGCCGAAGAGCGCTGCACACAGGCCCTGGCAGACACCATGAGCCAGGTTGGCCATTGATCAGGAGTTAACTGTCATGTCTCTCCCTTCACACGTGCGGCTGGTCGAAGTCGGCCCGCGCGACGGTTTGCAGAACGAAGCCCAGCCCATCAGCGTGGCCGACAAGGTGCAGTTGGTCGACGCGCTCGGCGCCGCTGGCTTGAGTTATATCGAGGTCGGCAGTTTTGTTTCGCCCAAGTGGGTGCCGCAGATGGCCGGCTCTGCCGAGGTCTTCGCCCAGATCCAGCGCAAACCCGGTGTGACGTACGGCGCGCTGACCCCCAACCTGCGCGGCTTTGAAGACGCGCTGGCGGCTGGCGTGAAGGAAGTCGCGGTGTTTGCGGCGGCGTCCGAGGCGTTTTCCCAGCGCAACATCAACTGCTCCATCAGTGAAAGCCTGGAGCGGTTTGCCCCAATCATGACGGCGGCCAAGCTGCATGGCGTGAGTGTGCGTGGTTATGTGTCCTGCGTGCTGGACTGCCCGTACGAAGGCACGGTCGCCCCGGAACAGGTGGCGGCGGTGGCGCGGGAGTTGTACGAGATGGGCTGCTATGAAGTGTCCTTGGGCGACACCATCGGCACCGGCACAGCAGGCGCCACGCGGCGGTTGTTCGAGGTGGTGGGTGCCAAGGTGCCAAGGGACAGGTTGGCGGGCCACTTCCACGACACCTACGGCCAGGCAGTTGCGAACCTCTACGCCAGCCTGCTGGAAGGGATCAGCGTGTTCGACAGCTCTATCGCGGGCCTCGGCGGGTGCCCTTACGCCAAGGGCGCCAGCGGTAACGTCGCCACCGAGGATGTGGTGTACCTGCTCGACGGGCTGGGGATCGACACCGGTATCGACCTGGAGGCCTTGATTCGTGCGGGGCTGCAAATCAGCAACGTAGTGGGTCGCCCAACCGGTTCACGGGTGGCCAAGGCGCGGTCAGCCGGTTGAGTAGCGTAGCCGTGACAATGTGTTACCGCACGCCTACACATCGAGTAACACGGGAACATATTTTGTAGTGTTCACCGCCAGACATTTCCCACGAAAAAATCAAAGCATTGATTTTAAAGGGATTTTTAAAGTTGGCACGGCTTCTGCTATCTCTATGGCATAACAAGAATAAAAAGCGCCAAACCTAATAAAAATAAGACGAAACGACTCTGACATAACAAAAACAACACGGCAGAGACGCAGCTAACAGATTTTTTTGGAGAAGATGTGCTTTGCAGGGTACGGCGTGCCGAAACCCGCAACCGGTTAGAGAAAAATAAAACTACCTCAGGTAGCTACCCACTGGTTGGATCGCGTGCGAAGAAGCAGATCAGCGCTCAAAAAAATACGTTTGCTCTTGACCCTGAATGGGGGTCGCAAAAAAACAGCGGTAAAGGGTAACGGTTGCCAAAAACAACAATAGACCGCCCCTCAATAATAAAAAAAGAGCACGTAACGACAAATTAAAGGGAACCTTCGGGTTCCCTTTGTGCTTTCTGCAGTTTCTTATCTGGCTGACTCACCCCTGTTGTTTTTTTAGGTTGACGTATACGTAAACGACGATTGACAGCACCGCAACGCAAGCTTACGTTAACGTAAAGGTGAGCGCCCTTCCCTGGCGCGCCATCTACACAACAACAAAGCTCACATTAAGGTGCCTGTCCATGAGTTACCCGTCCCTGAACTTCGCCCTCGGTGAAACCATCGACATGCTGCGCGACCAGGTGCAGTCCTTCGTGGCCAAGGAGATCGCGCCCCGCGCGGCTCAGATCGACAGTGACAACCTGTTCCCCGCCGACCTGTGGCGCAAGTTCGGTGACATGGGCCTGCTGGGCATCACCGTCGCGGAAGAATACGGCGGTGCTGGCCTGGGTTACCTGGCCCACGTGGTGACCATGGAAGAGATCAGCCGTGGCTCGGCGTCGGTGGCGTTGTCCTACGGCGCCCACTCCAACCTGTGTGTGAACCAGATCAACCGCAACGGCAATCACGCACAGAAACTCAAGTACCTGCCGCAACTGATCAGCGGCGAACATGTCGGCGCCCTGGCCATGAGCGAACCGAACGCCGGCTCCGATGTAGTCTCGATGAAACTGCGTGCCGACAAACACGGCGACCACTACGTGCTCAACGGCAGCAAGACCTGGATCACCAACGGTCCCGACGCCAGCACCTACGTGATCTATGCCAAGACCGACCTGGAAAAAGGTCCCCACGGCATCACCGCGTTTATCGTCGAGCGGGACTGGAAAGGCTTCAGCCGCAGCAGCAAGTTCGACAAGCTGGGCATGCGCGGCTCTAACACCTGCGAGCTGTTTTTCGATGACGTCGAAGTGCCCGAAGAAAATATCCTCGGCGTGCTCAACGGCGGCGTAAAAGTACTGATGAGCGGCCTCGACTACGAGCGTGTGGTGCTGTCCGGCGGCCCTACCGGGATCATGCAGGCCTGCATGGACCTGATCGTGCCCTACATCCACGACCGCAAGCAGTTCGGCCAGAGCATCGGCGAATTCCAGCTGATCCAGGGCAAGGTCGCCGACATGTACACCCAACTCAACGCCAGCCGCGCCTACCTCTACGCGGTGGCCCAGGCCTGCGAGCGTGGCGAGACCACGCGCAAGGACGCCGCCGGGGTGATCCTCTACAGCGCCGAACGCGCCACGCAAATGGCCCTGGACGCGATCCAGATTCTCGGCGGCAATGGCTACATCAATGAATTCCCTGCCGGGCGTCTGCTGCGTGACGCCAAGCTGTACGAAATCGGCGCCGGCACCAGTGAGATTCGACGGATGCTGATCGGTCGCGAACTCTTCAACGAAACCCGCTGAAGGAGCGTGCCCATGGCCACCCTGCATACCCTACTCAACCCCCGCTCGGCGGAATTTGCCGCCAACAGCGCAGCGATGCGCCAACAGGTCGACGCCCTGCACACCCTGCTCGCCCATGTGCAACAAGGTGGCGGCGCCAAGGCACAGGAGCGGCACACCTCACGCGGCAAACTGCTGCCCCGCGAGCGCATCAATCGCCTGCTCGATCCAGGTTCGCCGTTCCTTGAACTCAGCCAATTGGCCGCTCATCAGGTGTATGGCGAAGACGTGCCGGCGGCCGGGGTGATTGCCGGGATCGGCCGCGTGGAAGGTGTCGAATGCATGATCGTCGCCAACGATGCCACGGTGAAAGGCGGTTCCTATTATCCGCTGACGGTAAAAAAACACCTGCGTGCCCAGACCATCGCCGAGCAGAATCGCCTGCCGTGCATCTACCTGGTGGACTCGGGCGGCGCCAACCTGCCGCGTCAGGACGAAGTGTTTCCCGACCGCGAGCACTTCGGGCGGATCTTCTTCAACCAGGCCAACATGAGTGCCCAAGGCATCCCGCAGATCGCCGTGGTGATGGGCTCGTGCACCGCCGGTGGCGCCTACGTACCGGCCATGGCCGATGAGGCGATCATGGTGCGTCAGCAGGCCACCATCTTCCTCGCCGGCCCGCCGCTGGTGAAGGCGGCCACGGGTGAAGTGGTCAGCGCCGAAGACCTGGGCGGTGCCGATGTGCACTGCAAAATCTCCGGCGTGGCCGACCACTACGCCGACAGCGACGAACACGCCCTGGCCCTGGCCCGCCGCAGTGTGGCCAACCTCAATTGGCGCAAGCAGGGCCAGTTGGTGCAGCGCGCACCGGTAGCCCCGTTGTACAGCGCCGATGAGCTGTACGGCGTGATCCCGGCCGATGCCAAGCAGCCGTTCGATGTGCGCGAAGTGATTGCGCGGCTGATGGACGGTTCGGTGTTCGATGAATTCAAGGCGCTGTTCGGCACCACGCTGGTCTGCGGTTTTGCGCACTTGCACGGCTACCCGATTGCCATTCTGGCGAACAACGGGATTTTGTTCGCCGAAGCCGCGCAAAAAGGCGCGCACTTTATCGAGCTGGCTTGCCAGCGCGGGATTCCACTGCTGTTTTTGCAGAACATCACCGGGTTTATGGTTGGCCAGAAATACGAAGCCGGCGGTATCGCCAAGCACGGCGCCAAGCTGGTCACTGCCGTGGCCTGTGCCAAGGTGCCGAAGTTCACCGTGATCATCGGTGGCAGCTTCGGCGCCGGTAACTACGGTATGTGCGGCCGCGCTTATGACCCGCGCTTTTTGTGGATGTGGCCGAATGCGCGCATCGGCGTGATGGGCGCCGAGCAGGCTGCGGGCGTGCTGGTGCAGGTCAAGCGCGAGCAGGCCGAGCGTGCGGGCAATGCGTTCAGCGCTGAGGAAGAGGCCGCGATCAAGCAGCCGATCCTCGATCAATACGAAACCCAGGGCCATCCCTACTACTCCAGCGCCCGCCTGTGGGACGACGGGGTCATCGACCCGCAGCAGACCCGCGAGGTACTGGCCCTTGCGCTGTCCGCCTCCTTGAACGCCCCTATCGAGCCGAGCCGCTTCGGCGTGTTCCGCATGTAATTGGAGCTGTACCCCATGAGCGATTTCAATACCCTCGAACTGATCACCGACAGCCGTGGTTTTGCCACGCTCTGGCTCAGTCGTGAAGCCAAGAACAATGCGTTCAACGCCGAAATGATCCGCGAACTGATCATTGCCCTCGACCACGTGCAAAGCGACCCAGCCCTGCGCTTTCTGGTGCTGCGCGGACGCGGCAAGCACTTCAGCGCCGGTGCGGATCTGGCCTGGATGCAGCAGTCGGCCGAGCTGGATTACCACACCAACCTGGACGACGCCCGCGAACTCGCCGAGCTGATGTACAACCTGGCCAAGCTGAAAATCCCGACCCTGGCGGTGGTGCAAGGCGCGGCCTACGGGGGTGCGCTGGGCTTGATCAGTTGCTGCGACATGGCGATAGGCGCCGACGATGCGCAGTTCTGCCTGTCGGAAGTGCGCATTGGCCTGGCACCGGCGGTGATCAGCCCGTTTGTAGTGCAGGCCATTGGCGAACGTGCGGCGCGGCGCTATGCCCTGACGGCCGAGCGCTTTGCTGGCCAACGTGCGCGGGAGATCGGTCTGCTGGCGGAAAGCTACCCTGCCGGTGAGCTGGATACCCAGGTGGAGCAGTGGATCGCCAACCTGTTGCAAAACAGCCCGGCGGCGATGCGCGCCAGCAAAGACCTGCTGCGTGAAGTGGGCAACGGCGCCCTCACCCCGGCGCTGCGCCGCTACTGCGAAAATGCCATCGCACGGATTCGCGTCAGCGCCGAGGGCCAGGAAGGGTTGAGGGCGTTCCTGCAAAAAAGATCACCGAGCTGGCAATCCCAGGAGCCGCGCCCATGAGCACTCTGACGACGCTGCTGGTGGCCAACCGGGGCGAAATCGCCTGCCGGGTGATGCGCACCGCCAAAGCCATGGGCCTGACCACGGTGGCCGTGCACAGCGCCATCGACCGCGATGCACGGCACAGTCGCGAGGCGGATATCCGCGTCGACCTGGGCGGCAGCAAGGCCACGGAAAGTTACCTGCAAACCGACAAGATCATCGCCGCCGCCCTCGCCAGCGGCGCCCAGGCGATTCATCCGGGTTATGGCTTTTTGTCGGAAAACGCCGGTTTCGCCCGAGCGATCGAAGCCGCCGGCCTGATCTTCCTCGGCCCGCCCGCCTCGGCCATCGACGCCATGGGTAGCAAATCCGCCGCCAAGGCACTGATGGAAACCGCGGGTGTGCCATTGGTGCCGGGTTATCACGGCGAAGCCCAGGACCTGGAGACCTTCCGCGCCGCCTGTGAACGTATTGGCTACCCGGTGCTGCTCAAAGCCACGGCGGGCGGTGGTGGCAAGGGCATGAAGGTGGTTGAGCACGTTGACCAACTCGCCGAAGCCCTGGCGTCGGCCCAGCGTGAAGCGCTGTCGTCGTTTGGCAACGGCCAGATGCTGGTGGAGAAATACCTGCTCAAGCCGCGCCATGTGGAGATCCAGGTTTTTGCCGATCAGCAAGGGCATTGCCTGTACCTCAATGAGCGAGATTGCTCGATCCAGCGTCGGCACCAAAAAGTCGTCGAGGAAGCGCCAGCACCGGGGCTGAGCGCTGAACAGCGCAGGGCCATGGGCGAAGCTGCCGTGCGTGCGGCACAGGCCATTGGCTACGTGGGCGCCGGTACCGTGGAGTTTTTGCTGGATGCGCGCGGCGAGTTCTTCTTTATGGAGATGAACACGCGGCTGCAGGTGGAACACCCGGTAACCGAGGCCATTACCGGCCTCGACCTGGTGGCCTGGCAGATTCGTGTGGCTCAGGGCGAGGCGCTGCCGATCACTCAGGAACAGGTGCCGCTGATCGGCCATGCAATTGAAGTGCGCTTGTATGCCGAAGACCCGGCCAATGATTTTCTGCCTGCCACCGGGCACCTGGCGCTCTACCGCGAATCTGCGTCAGGCCCGGGACGCCGGGTGGACAGCGGCGTCGAGCAAGGGGACCGTGTGTCGCCATTCTATGACCCGATGCTCGGCAAGCTGATTGCCTGGGGCGAGGACCGTGAGCAGGCACGTCTGCGCTTGCTGAGCATGCTTGATGAATTTGCCGTGGGTGGGCTGAAGACTAACCTGGCTTTCCTGCGGCGCATCATTGGCCATCCGGCATTTGCCGCAGCCGAGCTGGATACCGGCTTTATTCCGCGTTATCAGGATCAATTACTGCCGGTGCCTGGTGAGTTGAGCGACGAATTCTGGCAGGCGGCGGGTGCGGCCTTCATTCAGAGCTTGCCGGCGGGTGAAGGGCCTTGGGCTGACAGCCGTGGATTTCGTGCAGGCCTGCCCGCCGAAATTTCGCTGCATTTGCGCTGCAACGAGCAGGATCGCCGGGTGACATTGGGTGAAGAGGCTCCGCAACTGCGTGGGGAACACCTGCTGATCGAACATCAAGGCGTGCGTCGCTCGCACCTGGCAGTACGCCGCGAGGGCAGCGTGTTCTTGCGTTGGGATGGCGAGATGCATGGCGTGAGCCTGTTCGACCCGATTGCCGCTGTGGAGGCGAACCCGTCTCACCAGGGCGGCCTCACGGCGCCGATGAACGGCAGCATCGTGCGGGTGCTGGTAGACGTTGGCCAGGCGGTTGAGGCCGGCACACAACTGGTGGTGCTCGAAGCGATGAAAATGGAACACAGCATCCGCGCGCCCCAGGCGGGAGTGGTCAAGGCGCTGTTCTGCCTGGAAGGCGAAATGGTTGCCGAAGGTTGCGTGCTGGTGGAGCTCGACGCCGCCGATTAGAACTTCGCCGTGGCCTGTACGACCACACCCAGGATGTGGCAATCGTCGGTGAACAGCCGTTTCGGATAGGTCGGGTTGAGCGGCACCAGATAGAGTTCGCCGCTTTCTTCCATCAACTGGCGAAAAGTTGCCTGTGGGCTGTCGGCCCATTGGGCAACCACCAGTTTGCCGGGTTCGGCAGCGATGGCTGGGTCCACCAGGATCAGCATGCCGGCGGCGATGCTCAGGCCACTGAGCGCGGTCATGGCGTCCCCCGTCACAGGGAGCCAGAAGGCGTTGCCGTGGGCGTGGTAGTCCGTCAATTCGAAGCGCACGGCGCCATAAGCGGGGCGCTCTTCGCGGACTTCGCACAGGCCCCTCCACTCGCCGACCGGGTAACGAAAATACGGGTTGTACTGTTTAGCCGGGATCAGCGCGTCGTCGGTTTTTTCACGCACCTCCTGCACCACTTCCAAGTCGCCCAGCCCCAGTTCTTCCAGGACCCGGTTCATATCCGCCAGGCTCGGCACCCGGCGCTTGCTGAGCCAATGGCCCACACCGCCCTGGGACATGCCCAAGCGTTCAGCCAGCTCACTCTGTGTGACCTTGCGGTCTTTCATGTTGGCCTTGACCAACGCGATCCAGTTATCCATGGCGCCAGACAATACGGCAGGTATTTTCCAGGGCAATAAACAGTTTGTAGTAATCCATAAAACGACATGAATACGATAAGTACTATCATCAGGCATAAGGTTTTCGCCCCCCACACAGAGTATCGCCCCTTATGACGACGAGCCCGTATCTACTGCCCGAAACACCTGAAAATGATGACGTGTACAACCTGCGCAGCAGCGGTGCAGCCCAGCGTGCGCTGGACTTTTACTTGAAAGAAAATATGTCGGCACCAGCCCCGCAAGAGCGTTTTTTCGACATCAAGCCAGGCATCAGCCACGAAGAAGCCCTGGTGCACGCCTCAGACCTGTTGCGCAGCGCTGCTGCCACCGCCTATGAATCGGCGAGCAACCACCAGGGCAATCAGCGCGAACTGGCGTTTTCAGTGGTGTATTTGATTGATATGGCGAAGGCGATGGTGGAGCGATCGTTGCAAAGGCCAGAAGCCCGGGCGAACGGATAACAGGCGCGTAAGAAAAATATTTCTATCCCATGGATAAAAACATTTGACTTGCAAATGATAATGATTATTATTGGACCCAGCTGATCGCGAGATCAGTCGATAGACCAAGGGACCTTAGGTCGGACTCTTGGAATATCTCCTCATCAGGCTAATCACGGTTTTTGACCCGGCTCTTTGGCCGGGTCTTTTTTTTGCCAGTTTCCCTGGCATGGCTTCAGGCTAATGAAGACTGTGTGTTGCTTGATGGCGCGCATGGTAGCAAAAGACCATCGCCGAAAGAAAGTCAGTCGGGCGCTCTGGTTCACATCTCTGCGAAATAGCGCTTGAGAATCAATCTCATAGATTCTAACCTGCGGCTGCGTCATGGACGACGCCCCCCTCCTCCCTGCAACAATTTTGCATCCAGGCTTTACCGGACTCCTGTGTAATATAGCTGCCACAACACTCATATTCAGGCAGCCAGACTATGACCGTGGCCTTGACCTCCATCAAGATCAGCACCGACTTCGACAGTGGCAATATCCAGGTGCTCGACGCCAGCGATGCCTATCAGTTACTGCTGGCAATCAAACCCGACACGCAGAGCCATCATTTCCAATGGTTCCACTTCAAGGCCGAAGGCATGCACGTGGGCCACACCCACACGTTTCGCCTGAGCAACGCGGGAGGCTCCTCGTATAGTCATGCCTGGAGCGGTTACAACGCTGTAGCGTCCTATGACCACACCAACTGGTTCCGAGTCCCCACGCGCTTTGACGGCGAGATCCTGCACATCAGCCTCGAAACCCGCGAGAAACACGCCTGGATTGCCTACTTCGAACCCTACAGCCGCGCACGCCATGATTGGCTGATCGATCAGGCGCTGAAATACGCAGGCACTCAACTGCTGGCCACCGGTAAAAGCGTCGAAGGCCGCGATATTCAGCTGTTGCGGCGCGGCAAAGGTGGCGAAGACCGTCGCAACGTCTGGATCATCGCCCAGCAGCACCCCGGCGAACACATGGCCGAATGGTTTATGGAAGGCATCATCGAGCGCCTGCAACAGGACGGCGATGCCGAGATGAAAAAACTCCTGGCCGCTGCCGACCTGTACCTGGTGCCGAACATGAACCCCGACGGCGCCTTCCACGGGCACTTGCGCACCAACGCCATGGGCCAGGACCTCAACCGTGCCTGGCAAAGCGCCAGCCAAGACAGAAGCCCGGAAGTGTTGTTTGTGCAGCACCAGATGGAACACTACGGTGTCGACCTGTTCCTCGATATCCACGGCGACGAAGAAATCCCCTACGTGTTCACCGCCGCCTGCGAAGGCAACCCCGGCTATACGTCGCGCATCGAAGCGCTGGAAAAGCACTTCCGCGAGCACTTGAGTGGACTGACCCGCGACTTCCAGACCGCCCACGGCTACACCCGAGACTTGCCGGGCGAAGCCAATATGACCCTGGCCTGTAATGCCGTCGGCGAGAAGTACGACTGCCTGTCCCTGACCCTGGAAATGCCCTTCAAGGACAACGACGACAGCCCCAACCCGAAAACCGGTTGGTCGGGTGAGCGCTCCAAGCAACTGGGCAAGGATGTGCTGAGTACGGTGGCCGATATGGTCACGGCCCTGCGCTGACCATCCTGCCCAACCGGCATCAGTCCTTGGTGCCGGTCATGCTCTGCAACACGCCGTCCCGTCGAATCAGCCCGTGGAACAACGCCGCCGCCAGGTGGACCAGCACCGTCAAAAACAGCAGGTAGGCCAGGAACCCATGAGCCTTGCGCAGCAGCGCAAACAACGGCGCATTGGCCCCGACCAGCGCCGGCAGTTGCACCGAACTGCTGAGCATCACCGGGTCGCCCGCCGCCGAGATCATCGCCCAGCCGAGCAGCGGCAACACCAGCATCAATGCGTACAACACCAGATGCGATGCCTTGGCCGCCAGCACTTGCCACAGCGGCAAGTCAGACGGCAATGGCGGCTGACGGGTGGAAAAGCGCACCGCCAGACGCACGATCACCAACGCCAGGATCGCAATCCCCAGCGGCTTGTGCAGGTGGATCAACCACTCATGCCGCTCTGACACCGACGCCGCCAGGCCTGCGCCGATAAACAACATGGCGATGACCAGCAGGGCCATCAACCAGTGCAGCAGGCGTGCCAAGGGCGCAAAAAACCGAGGCTGGGCATTCATGGTTTCGACTCCTGAGGGGCACTGTGCAACGGGCTGACTTCACCGGCACGGCGCAGGTATGAACTGGCATACGCCGCCGAACGGGCGGCCAGCAGTGGGTCATTGGAGGCTTCGATGCCACTGGGCAGAATCAACGGGTCGAAGTTGATGTCGCGGCAGTCACCGTCGGCCTGTGGTTGGCTGCTTTGCAGCACCAGGGTGCCGGCGTTCAACACCTTGTGCTCGCCGGTCCAGGTCTTGCTCGCGTCGTCGAGCGGGTCGCCGGGGTTGGCCAGGGTCATGTTCAACTGCCAACGCAACGGCCCTGACGCCAGGCGCTGCACCAGGTCTTTCTCAAGAAAGTCAGCAGCGGCCGGCGCTGCATCCCCCGCCGCGTCCTGGCTCTGCGGCACTACGCCCCAGCGCACGGCCTGGCGCGTGCCATCAGCGCTCACCAGGTAAAACGCGTTGATGCCGTTGTAGGTTTCGGTGGCATAGCTGGCCGATGGTTTCGCGGTCTTGACCCACGCCAAAAACGCCGCCGTTTCGGGATGAGAGGCAAAAAATGCCGGCATGTTCGCCGGGTTCGGCTTGCCGGTGGCCGGGTCAGGCGCGCCGGCCTTGAGCATCTGGTAGAACGCCTCGGGCGTGCCCACCGGGAACACCGGCATGCTGTTCATGCCGGTGCGCCATTGCTGGCCATTGGCCTGGCTGAATTGCACAGCGAAGCTGCGGATCGGCACACTGCTGTCCGGCGCATAAGGATTGCCACTCGGCAAGGCAAACCGCCCGACCAGCGGCGTCTTGGCCTCGCTGAACACTTGGGCACTGGAGTACGCACGCGCCTCGGGAGTGCTCTCGAAGTAACCGGCCACGCATACGCCCTTGGCATGGTTACGGCGAAAACCAGGGTGTACGCCGTTATTGGTTTCCAAGGCATTGACCAAGGTTTTCGGCCGCAGCCGCTGTGGGTCGAGCGTGCCGTTGACGTAGGCAAAGGCCCCGGCAACGACCGCGACCACGGCACCAATGCCGGCGAGGCGCGCAATCAGGCTCGCCGTACTCAGCGCGGGACGAGGCGGTGATGAGTGATCTACCATGAACAGACTCCAGGGCCAGAGGCCTTAGGGGGTTGAAACATAAGGTCGGAGCATTGAGACGAATGCCAACCGGCTCTATTCCCAGGCCGTGGATTTATTTTTCGCCGCCTGGAATAACCCTTACCGCCGGACGTCTCTCTAGTCCCAGCGTAGTGACCAGCCAGATACCCATGCATGAACTCGACGAACCGTTACGTGAACTCATCCCCAGGCTGCGGCGCTTTGCCGTGTCCCTGACCCGTAACGCCAGCAGCGCCGACGACCTGGTGCAGGCCACCCTGGAGCGGGCAATCAACCGTTGGGCCGACAAGCGCATCGAGGGCGACCTGCGCGCGTGGCTGTTCTCGATCCTCTACCGGCAGTTCCTCGACGCCCACCGCCGCACCCGCCGCTATGCACGCATGCTGGAATTTTTTACCGGCCGCGACGATGCACAGCCATCGGTGGAGCGTACGGTGATCGCCCAGTCGACCCTGCAAGCCTTCGATCAGCTCAACACCGAACAGCGCGCCCTGCTGTTATGGGTGTCGGTAGAAGGCTTGAGCTACAAGGAAGTCGCCGACATCCTCGACGTGCCCATGGGCACCGTGATGTCGCGCTTGTCCCGCGCACGCCAAGCCTTGCGCCAACTCAGCGATGGCGAAATTGCCAGCCCTTCCCTGCGGATACTCAAATGATCAGCCTGCCCCCCAGCGAACGCGACCTGCATGCCTACGTCGATCACCAACTCCTGGAGAGCGATCGCCGTGTACTCGACACCTATCTGGCCGCTCACCCCGAGGTCGCGGCCCAGGTACAGGCCTGGCAGCACGACGCGCAATTGCTGCGCGCGTCACTCAGCGGCGCCTTGCAACAGCCGGCCAACCCGGCGCTGGACCCGGCGCTGATCCGCCAGCGCATCAAACAGCAATCGCGCCGTCACTTCGCCACGGCGGCGGTGTTGCTGATTGCCGTGAGCCTTGGCGGCCTCGGCGGCTGGCACGCCCGCGAAGCCACGCAAACGTCGATGTTGCCGATGGCCGACGCGATGCAAGCGTTCCGTCTGTTTGCCCAGGAAGGCATCATGCCCGCCGACTACAACGGCCAGGACAGTGGCACCATGCAGGCCTGGCTCGACCGCTACTTCAACCAGGCCCATCGCCTGCCGGACTTGAGCCAGTCAGGTTTCAAGCCGGTCAGCGGCCGGTTGCTCACCACCGAGCAAGGCGCCGCCGCCATGGTGCTGTACGAAGACCCGCACGGTCGGCGCATCAGTTTCTACATTCGCCCACCGGGCCCGAACAACGGTTTCCTGCCCCGTGGCCAGCGCTCGGCGGATGGGTTGCAGGCGCAATACTGGTCTGGCGGCGGCTACAACTATGCGGTGGTCAGCCCCACGGATCAGCCGCCGCCGTCCATGCAGCCGTTCTAGAAACCGACGTCCAGCACCACGTTGTCGAGGTAGGTGCCGGCGGGGGGCGTGGTCTGGTCGGTGTAGATCTTTGCGTTGTAGTTGAATACCTGGCTGCCAGTGCCCAAGCCATTACCGGGGTTGACCTCGGCCGTGGAGCTGGCCCGCCGCGCCGCGCCGACACTGCCCCAGCGGGTGGTGCCGGCGCTTTTGAAAATGTCGTAGGCCAGGTAGTTGCTGCCCGAGTTCATGCGCCGTCGCCCGCCCACACTCAGCGGGTTCTGGCCATCGCTCAGGCCCACGGTGTAGGCGCTGCCTTTGGTGCAGGCGATATTGATAGTCTGCCCCGTTACGGCCGTGAACCCACTGACCACCGGGGCGCTGCCAAAGCTGATATTGGGCGCGGTGATCTGGCAGTCGTTGGTGACGGTCATGCTGACTGTCAGGGTCGCGACGGCATTGCCGATATCACGCCCCAGGCAGATCCCGCCAAGGCCGATGCCCGAGCAATAGTTCCAGTTCCAGGCAATGTTCAACGTCTCGGTATACAGGCCCGCCGCCACGTTGCTGCCGGTGATGCTGCTCAGGTACAGCGGCACGGTTTTCGCCCCGGGCCCCGCGATCAACCCCAACACCTGGGCAATCCCCCCGGCGCCACCAAAATCGAACTGCGTGCCCCGGGTGATCGGATAGCTGCTGCTGTTGTTGCCGTAGATTGTGTAGCCGATCACGTCACCGGTCGGCCCGACCATGCCGCTCTGGGTCGAGGTGATGGTGGCGTAGAAGTGGTCCGACGGCACCAGCAGCGAAATCAGCGCCGATGTGCAGCGCAACCCGGCGTTGGTGGTCGAACTGGTTTGCGCGGCCGTGCGCACGGTCATCGAACTGATCGAGCCGAAACTGGCCGGCGCGCTGGTGACCACCGAGCACGCCGCCATCGCCGGGCCTGACAACAGCAGCCCGAGCAGCAGGCATGCCTTGCCCCTCACTGGCACACCAACGGCCCGACCAGCGGCACGCCTTGTTGTTGCTCGTCCACATCGAAGGTCGCCTGGCAGGTACGTCCTAGCCCCAGCGTCACCTGCAAGGTGTTATGGGCCGACAGGTTTTCCAGGTACACCAAACCATCCCAGCCCACCACCGCCTGCTGGCCGCTTTGCTCATGCACCACCAGGCTGCCCAGGGGCAATTCCTGGTGCTGGCTGTCCACTAGCGTGACGCTCGCCGCCAGCACGCGGCGCAGCGGGAATTCCAGCAGATAACCCGCGCCACGGCGCACCGAGACCCGTTGTTCCACGTTGGGGCTCTGCACATTGAGCGGCAGGTTCAGTGGGTCGATTTCATACTTGCCCCGGTAATACGCACTGCTCCAGGGCACCAGCAAATGCCCTTTGCGGTCGGTCTCGCCCACCAGTTGGTTCTCGTAACGCACCGGAATCCCGGCAAAGCCCTGCGTACTCACCACCACAAACGCATCATTGATGCGGTTGGCGGCAAAGGTGTCGCCGCCCATCCACACCAACGAACCGCTGGCATCCGCCCACCGAGTCTCGGCATCGCTGCTGCCATACACGCCGGCCTGCAGTTGCACCGACTGCAAGCGCCAGGTCAAGTCAGCCTGTCGATAGCTGGGTGCGTCGCCCTGGGCATAGCCCAGGTTATAGCCGAACCCACCTTGGCTGGGCACGGCGCTGCTGTAGTTGACCCGCTGGCGGCCAGTGCCGTCCTTACCACGCTCGGTGCTCAGCGCGAGGCTGCCGTTGAGGTCGAACGGGATGACCAGTTGCGCCTGCATGGCCCAGTTGCTGTCGCCGATCTCGCGGTTGGCCGACAGGTAGAAGCTGGTGTTGCGCCACAACGGTTTGCTCCAGCTCAGGTTGAGCAGCCGCGTGCGCGAGTCGTCTGCGGCCTGCACGTCGAAATAGCCCAGGCCCAGGCTGCCGAAACGCTCAAGATTAAGGCTCAAGGTCACCTGTTCACTGCGCTTGCTCAAACTCGCGTAGGGCGTGTCGACCAGCGTCAGGTCGGCGTAGTCGGCGCGCCGTTCGACCCGTTGATAGGACAGGCTGTAATGGCTGCTGTTGTACTGATAACCCAGGCTCAGTTGCTGGCCGTTGCGGCCTTCGAACTGGCTCTGGCTGAGGGCCGTGTTGAGCACGCCGAAGTGGCCCAGTCGCACGTTGCCACCCAGCCCGCCGAGGGTCAGGTCACTGGACGCTTCGGCGTGGCTTTCCAGGGTCAGGTTGTCGGAATAGCCGTAACGCAACGTCGCGCTGGTCACTCCTGGCCCATAGGAAAAATCCCGCACGGTGTAGTCGCGGCGCAACGTCCCGGCCGCCACCGAAAAATCCGTCAAGCCTTGTTGCAGCAACGTGCTGGTGACGTAGAACGGCACCGTGGTCGACACCTGGCGACCCAAGGCATCGGTGGTCACCACCACCGCTTCACCCGCGCCGTTGATAAATGGGACGTTGGTCAGGGTGTAAGGGCCAGGTTGCAGCAGCGCGCTTTCGGATTTGTAGCCGTTGATGAACAAATCCACCGACGACGGCACCGCCGCCTCACCGGCAAATTGCGGCAATGGATAAGTGACTAGGTCGGGGCGCACCGCAAAGTCGCGCGAAAACTGCACCCCGCCCAAACGCACCGAGCTGCTCCAGGGCAGCGAACCGCTGATTACATCGCCCGCTTCATAGGTGAGCATCCGTTCATCATCAGAGAAGCGCCAGGTGGTGTCGTAACGCCGGTAGCCATTGTTGAGGGTACTGTCGTTGATACCGTCGGCCAGGGTCTGGCGGACCTGCCCGGTGTTGGACAACGTGCCCCAGTTGTCGAACAGCCGCACTTCGTTCCAGGCCGCGAGGTAGCTGCCGCCTTCATCGGTGTCGTTGAAATACAGATCGTAGTTGAGCAAGGCGCCAAAGCTGCTCATGGCCTGGGTGCGCGGATAGGTGTTGCGGTTACCGATGAACTGCTCCTGCAGCCACGACGGCGGCACGTCGATCAGCAGGCGCTGGCCGTTGCTGTCGTAATCGCTGTGCAGACCGGGGATTGCGTCCAGCGCCACGCTGCCGCTGAGTTCACCGGGCAGCTTCATGCCCACGTCCTGCAGCGCGCCCGCCGGCACATATAGCTGCCCGGCGCGCTGGTCGACGGCAACGACGCGGCCGGTGTCCATCTGGTTGACCACCAACTCCAGAAACAGCTGTGCATCGGCGACAGCCTCCATACTGCTCGGCGGCGGCGGCAGGTCGCCCGCCACTGCCGCGCCCCACAGCCTGCTGACCACCACCGACAGCCATAGATGACGAGCCCGACCACGACTCACCATGGCGTTGTGTCCTTCAATGGACATCTCCATCCGCTTAACACCCGGAGCTTCCCAGCCCCGCTACACCACCCTCAACGCTTCGGCGCAAGGGTCTCCAACTGCGCTGCACCGTTGACGCGAACCTGCAACGGCTGATCAGCCGACACCGCATCCGGAACCGGCCAGCGCATGGTCGCGCCGGGCAGCACATACCCCAATAACCCCTCCACCAGCGGCCGGGGCTGCCCGCTCTGTTTGAACGACGCATCGGTCAGCCGCGCATGCACGGCGCCCTGGTTTCGCACCTCGATGTAGTTGCGCCCCGCCACCGTGACCTTGTGCCAACTCAGGTCCGGCTTGCCCGCGCCTGCCGGATCGCGCTGACGCGTGGCGTCCTCTTTGCTCCACAGCCCCGCGCCGTAGGCGAACAACGGCACCGAGTAGCGCATCTGGAAGCGAATGGCGGCGGCCGTGTTCTTGCCTTCCGGCGGCGTGGGCACCTGCAACGGCGAGGGGATTTCATCAATGATGATGCGATAGGCCAGCTCCTGGCCCGGCGGCACTTCACGCGTGCGGGTCAGGCGCACCAGTTGCTTCTGCCCCGGCTCGATCCTGGCCACCGGCGGGCTGCCGATCACATCGCGCTGGTTCTGGTACTGCTCGTCGAAGCCGCTCTGGCTCCAGGCAAATACGCGAATCTGCAGGCTCGCGGTTTCCGTGCCGCGGTTCTCCAGCCACAGCGCGCTGGCCTGTTGATCCGCTTCCAGCACCGGGTCGATGGGCCAGATCAGCACCGAGCTGGCGGCCTGCGCCAACCCCGCCGTGCACAACGCCCCCAGGGCCATGCCCACGGCCCACAGCCGCCGGGAAGGTGAACGCATAAAACCACTCCTTATACCGATAAGCCCTACCACGTCAGTTGCACCTGCAACGTGTCGCTGTACGTCCCCCCAGGCTGATTGCCCGGTAATACCACCCGCCCATAGATCGGCAGGCTGATGGTGTTTGCATCGCTGTAAGTCACGCTGACGCTTTGACTGACCCCCAGGCTCTGGCTGAACGCCGCGTCCCGAAACAGCTGGTACGCCACCCGCGCACTGCCGCTGTTGAGCTGCAAGTTGCGCCCGCTGCTGTTATGCAGGCCGCCGTCGACGCTCATGCTCAACGCCACCCCCGGCGTGCATTGCAGGGTCACACCGCCGGTCAGCGCGGCAGTCACGGTGCTGGTGGCCAGGGCCGAGTAACTGCCGTAATTCAGTGCGCCGTAATTGGCGCTGCCGCCAACGATCAAACAGCCCGGCGTAATCGTCGCGCTCACCTGAAAGTTCTGGCTGGTCACCGCCGACAACGGCAGCGGCACCGCCAGCCCACAGGCCAGCAAGGCGCAAAGCCAGCGCATCAGAACGTCAGTTCAACAGCCACGGTGTCCGAGTACGTGCCCGCCGGCAGCCCGGCCTTGCCCACCGCACGACCATAGAGGTTCACGGTTTGCGCCACGCCGGTGCTGGTGGCGAGGGTGATCACGCCGTCAATCGCCAGCAGCGCCGAGTGGCCGCTGTCGGTGTAGAAGTCGTACGGCACGAAGTTGCCCGCGCCGTCGGCCAGCGCACGGGTGCCCCCGTCAGACGCACCATCATTCGCACCGGCACGCACCTTCACCGCTGGCGTGGTGCCGCTGGAACACAGGATCGACAGCGCGCCCCCGGTGCCGGTGCCGCCGAGCAATTGGGCGTCGGCATTGGTGAAAAGGCTGTTGGTGGTACCGAAGTTCAGGCTACCGAAGTTGAGGCCGGTGGCCGCTCCGGAACCGTTGACCTGGCAACTGGCAATCAGTGTCAGGCTGGAGGTGATCTGGCCGGTCACCGTGGTGGCCGCATTCAGGCTGGAGGCCATCGCCAGACCCAGTGCGCAAACGCCGAGTCGAGATACACGTGCATGCATGATCGTCATCCTTTTGATTTACCAGTCCAATGTCACCGTCAAAGTGTCGGTATAGGTTCCTGCCGGGAGGGCCGTGGTATTGGCCACCACGGCGCCCCACACCGGGATGGTCATTTGCGTGCCGTTGGTGGCTACAAAACTGCGTTGCTGGCCGATGGTGTAAGGGATACGCCCCAGCGGGTCGGCCATCAGTTGATAAGGGATGGTCTGGCGGCCGTTGCTCAGGCGCCGGGTGGTGCCGACGGCATTGGTGCCGCCGTCGATGGTCACGGTGAAACTGGCGACCGTCGGGTTGCACGAGACGGTCAGCGGCGCATTACTGCCGTCCGAAACACCCGCCGCCAAGGGATTGCTCCACGTCGGCCCCTGGCTGCCGAAGTCCAGCATGGCCGTGCCGCCCGTCGGGCTGACCGGGGCGATTTCGTTACCCTTGCTCACTTCGCAACTGGCGGTGATCACCATGCGCGCCTGGATAAACCCGCTGGCCACCGCCGCGCGGGCATCTTCGGCCAGCAGCAACAAGCCACCCATGGCCACCAGGGTCCAGCCCCGGCTCACCATGTGACCGTGACCTTGAGCAGGTCGGTGTAACGACCGACCGCGGGGATGTCTTTTAGCGGTTCGATCCGACCATACAGTGGCAGGTCGACGGAACCGGAGTCCGGCACACGGCCGCTCAGCGGCACATTCACCGGCAAGGGGATGCGCCGCGCGGCGTCGGCATAAATGCGATAAGGAATGGGCCTGCCGGAGGGGATGCCCGTGCTCAGGTAACGCACTTCGCCGGTGCCGCCGTTCAGGCCGCCATCGACGCGCATCTGGTACGGGGTGTCGGGGTTGCATTCCAGGCGCGGCTGGCGCTGGCTGATCAGCGCCGCACTCAAGGGCCCGGCCGGGTCATCCAGACGCGGGCCGCTGCCGAAATCCAACACGCCCAGTTGCTCGATGCCAGCGCTGCGGGTGGTGCCCACCAACTGGCAGCCGCGCTGCACGTCGATGCGCACCATCACTTGCAGTTGCGCTGCGTAAACCGTGCTGCAGAGCATTGCGCCCATCACTGTCAATACTGCTCGTCCCTTCACTGCCCCAAATCCTTATACAGGGGTGACTGCTGTGTAGAAGGGTAGTCACTGAGGAAGAATCTGCCAGTCTGGACAGGATTTCCTGCATTCCATGCCTTTTCGAGATGGCTGGCCGCGCCCTTGTGCATTGGTCAAATCGCGGCGAGCGCCCTAAAGTAAGCGACTTCGACACACAGAGTGACTTCCATTGGCCGTGCTTGCCTTGATCCGTCGTTTGCTCGGTAAACCCACCGATGGCCACGACGACTCGCCCATCCAGACGTTCTTTGACACCAAAGCCCGGCAACAGGGCTACACCCTCAGCGCCGGCCAGGCCCAGGCAATCGCCGCCATGGCCCGCGCAACCCGGCACCTGCTCGCCGGCCAACCCACCCGCAGCCTGTACCTGCACGGTCCGGTAGGTCGCGGCAAAAGCTGGCTGCTGGACGGTTTCTTCCAGGCGCTGCCCATAACCGAGAAGCAGCGCGTGCACTTTCATGAATTCTTCGCCCGGTTGCACCGAGGCATGTTCACCCACCAGCAGGCCGACGATGCGCTGGGCGTGACCCTGGATGAACTGCTCGATGGCTGTCGCGTGCTGTGTTTCGACGAGTTCCATGTGCACGATATCGGCGATGCGATGCTCATCACGCGGCTGTTCAAGGCGCTGTTCCAAAGGGGCGTGCTGGTGCTGGTCACCTCCAACTATGCGCCCGAAGGGCTGTTGCCCAACCCGCTGTACCACGAACGGTTCAAGCCGGTGATCGACTTGATCGCCACACGCATGGAAGTGCTGGAAGTCAGCTCGCCCCAGGATTTTCGCAGCCTGCCCCAGGCCCATGCCGTGCAGCGTTTTACCACCGGTCGGTACGTGTGGCCGGGCACATCGGCCCAGCGAATTGCGCTCGGCCTGCCTGCCACCGATGGCCCGGCGCAGCACCTGACAGTGGGCAACCGACAACTCATCTGCCGCCAGCATCACGCCCGCACCATCACCTTCACCTTCAGCGACCTCTGTGAACAGCTGACCGCCGTGATGGACTACCTGCTGCTGTGCGAGGATTTCGATCACTGGATCATCGACGGCCTGCCGCACCTGGCCGAGTGCCCGATCGCCGTGCAGCAACGGTTTATCAACCTGGTGGACGTGCTCTACGACAAGGACAAGCACCTGATCCTGATCGGCGAACACACGCTGCAGCAGGCGATGAGCGGCCAGGCCATCGACCTGGCGCGCACCGCCAGCCGCCTGAACCAACTGCAACAAGCCAGCCCGCAACCCATCCACGACCCGGTATCATGAGCGCCATTCACGCCCCTTTACCGAGTGACCGCGCCGTTTATGAATACCCTCGCCCAACTCAAGGCCGGCCAGTTGGCCGGCATTACGCGCCTGGACCTGTCCTGCGGGCTCACCGAATTCCCTGAAGAAATCTTCGGGCTGGCCGACTCCCTGGAAGTTCTCAACCTCAGCGGTAACGCCCTGAGCTGCCTACCCGACGACCTCCACCGCCTGCCACACCTACGTGTGCTGTTCTGCTCGGACAACGCCTTTACCGAACTGCCGGAATGCCTGGGCCAATGCGCAAAGTTGAGCATGATCGGCTTCAAGGCCAACCAGATCAGCCACGTGCCTGCCGCCGCTCTGCCGCCGTTGCTGCGCTGGCTGATCCTCACCGACAACCGCATCAGCCAATTGCCTGACGCATTGGGCGAGCGTCCACTGCTGCAAAAACTGATGCTGGCCGGCAACCAGCTCGCGGCCCTGCCGGAAAGCCTGGCCAATTGTCACAACCTCGAATTGCTTCGCATCGCGTCCAACTGCCTGACCCGCCTGCCGCAATGGTTGTTAGCCCTGCCAAGCCTGACCTGGCTGGCCTATGCCGGTAACCCCGTGGAAATGGCCGTGGAGGTGACGGCAGACGTCGCAACACCGGCTATTGCGTGGACAGACCTGGAATTGGGCGAAGTGCTGGGCGAAGGCGCCTCGGGGGTGATCCGCAAGGCCCTGTGGAAAGCACAAGCCAAGCCGGTTGCCGTCAAACTCTACAAAGGCACCATCACCAGCGACGGCTCGCCGCTGCACGAAATGCAGGCCTGCATTGCCGCCGGCCTGCACCCCAACCTGATCAAGATCGAGGGCCGCGTGGTCGACCACCCGGACGAACAGGCCGCCCTGGTGATGGACCTGATCGAGCCCAGCTACCGCAACCTCGCCGCCCTGCCGAGCCTGGCGTCGTGCACTCGCGACATCTACGCACCAACCGCTCGTTTCAGTGCCGATGTGGCCTTGCGCATGGCACGGGGCATCGCCTCGGTGGCGGCACATTTACACCGGCACGGCATCACCCATGGCGACTTGTACGGCCACAATATTCTGTGGAATGACGCAGGGGATTGTCTGCTCGGGGATTTTGGCGCGGCGTCGTTCCATGCCAAGGCCGATACCTTGGAGACACGGGCGTTGCAGCGAATTGAAGTGCGGGCGTTCGGGGTGTTGCTGGGAGAGTTGTTGGAGCGGGTTGAGGGTGGGGCAAGCGGTGAACTGTTGGAACTGCAAAGAAGATGCTGTCAGCCGGATGTGTTGGCGCGACCGAACTTCGAAGAAATCGAGGCCTTGCTGACAGCCAGCCAGCACCCCTGAACATTGAGGGAGGGGGTTTGCCCCCTCCCACAGTTGTCCAGCGATAAGTCCAATCAGCCAGCCAGGCCGACGAACATATCCTGCACGTCATCATGGTTGTCCAGGCCTTCCAGGAACGCCTCGACCTCAGCCATCTGCTCATCGCTCAACCCGCTCACCGGGTTTTTCGCGATGTAGCCCAGCTTGGCCGACAGCACGGTGAAACCCTGCTCCGGCAACGCTTTCTGTACCGCGTCCAGGTCGGTGGTTTCGGTGATGAACAGGGTGGTGCCCTCTTCTTCGCCGTCTTCAAAGTCCTGGGCACCGGCTTCAATCGCGGCCATTTCCGGATCGGCGTCCGGGGTATCCGGGGAGGCTTCGATCAGGCCGACATGGTTGAAGTCCCAGGCGACCGAGCCCGAAGCACCCAGTTGGCCCTTGCGGAACGCCACGCGGATTTCCGCCACGGTGCGGTTGATGTTGTCGGTCACGCACTCGACGATCAACGGCACCTGGTGCGGGGCAAACCCCTCGTAGGTCACGCGGTGGTATTGCACGGTTTCACCGAGCAGACCGGCGCCCTTCTTGATCGCGCGGTCCAGGGTTTCCTTGGGCATCGAGGCCTTCTTGGCCTGCTCCACCACCAGACGCAAGTGAGCGTTGGTCGCGGTGTCGGCGCCGTTGCGGGCGGCGATGGTGATTTCTTTCACCAGCTTGCCGAAGATCTTGCCCTTGGCATTGGATGCCGCTTCTTTATGTTTGACTTTCCACTGTGCGCCCATGACTCACTCTCTGATATCCATAGCGCCGAGACGTCTACTGGCCGGCGCTTTGGGGGCAGAGTTTATAGCGCGAGAACGCATCGTTCCACCAAAAAACCCTCAGGGCGCCAACTCGAAAAACGCCTGAATCAAACGCAACGACCGGCGTCGCTCCATGCAGCCGAGCATGTGCCGGTTCAGCAACCCGTCGCCCTGGATCGGCACCGCGCGCACCCGCGGGTCCTGGCTGACCTCCATCGACGACACCACGCCCACACCCAACTCGGCGGCGACGGCCTCGGTTACCGCCTCGCGGCTGTCCAGTTCCAGCAACACCTTGGGCTGAACCTCGGCAGCCAGGCACGCATCGTCGAAGGTACGACGGGTGATGGAGTTGGGCTCACGCAGCACCATGATCACTTCGTGCAATTGCTTGAGCGCAATGCCCTCGGCCTGCGTCGCCCACGGATGCCCGGCCGGCACCAGCGCGCAAATGCGTGACTCGCTCAAAGGTTGCAAATGCACGCCATTGCGCGGTTCCACTTCAGTCAGCACCGCCACATCCGCATGCTCGGACAGCAAGGCCGCGAGGGTTTCCTGGGCATTGCCCAGGCGCAGGTTGACCGTGATGCCGGGGTAGCGCGCACGCAGGCTGGCGATCATCGGCATGACCAGGTGCGGACCGTCCGCCGCCACTTCCAGGCGGCCGGTGAGCAATTGCCGATTGGCCTCCAACAGCGCCTGCGCTTCGTCCACCAGGCCGAAGATCGCCCGGGTGATCGCCGCCAGGCGTGCGCCCTCCTCGGTCAATTCCACCCGCCGTGCCGTACGGCGCAACAGGGGAATCTGGTAGTACTCCTCCAGCGCCTTGATATGCCCGGTCACCGCCGGCTGGCTGATAAACAGCCGCGCCGCAGCTCGGGTAAAGCTGCCTTCGCGGGCTACCGCATCGAATGCGCGCAATTGAAACAGGTTCATGGTTATCGGCCTCACTGATAGCTCGCATAACAACAAACAATTTGATTGATAACAAGCCAAACTGCAATTTAGGCCCCGTAGCTTCACACCCCGATGCCTTGCGAGAACTTGCGATGAACACTGCCGCGCCGATCCTGCTGACCCCTGGCCCCCTGACCACATCCAGCCGCACCCGTCAGGCAATGCTCGTGGACTGGGGTTCATGGGATGACCGTTTCAACCAACTCACCGCCAGCGTCTGCACGCGACTGCTGGCAATCCTCAACGGCGCGGACAGCCATCACTGCGTGCCTTTGCAAGGCAGCGGAACGTTTGCCGTCGAAGCGGCCATCGGCACCCTGGTTCCACGCAACGGCAAGGTACTGGTGCTGATCAACGGCGCCTACGGCAAGCGCCTGGCGAAGATCTGCGAAGTGCTGGGCCGCGACTTCAGCACCTTTGAAACCGCTGAAAATGAACCCACCACTGCCGCCGATGTGGACCGTTTGCTCCAAGCCGACAAGGGCATCACCCACGTCGCCTTGATCCACTGCGAAACCAGCACGGGCATTCTCAATCCATTACCGGAGATCGCCCAGGTCGTCAAAAACCACGGCAAACGCCTGATCATCGACGCCATGAGTTCCTTCGGCGCATTGCCCATTGATGCTCGCGACGTGCCGTTTGAAGCCTTGATCGCCGCCTCGGGCAAATGCCTGGAAGGCGTGCCCGGCATGGGTTTTGTCTTCGCCGAGAAGCAGGCACTGGCCGCCGCCCAAGGCAACTGCCATTCCCTGGCGATGGACCTGTTCGACCAGCACAGCTACAGGGTCAAGACCGGCCAATGGCGCTTCACCCCGCCGACCCACGTGGTCGCCGCCCTGCACGAGGCGCTGCTGCAGTATCAGGAAGAAGGCGGCCTGCCTGCTCGAAACCAACGCTACACCGACAACTGCCAGGCGCTGCTGGACGGCATGGCCAAGCTCGGTCTGCGCAGCTTCCTGCCGGCTGCCATCCAGGCGCCGATCATCGTCACCTTCCACGCCCCGCAAGACCCGCACTACCAGTTCAAGGACTTCTACGAACGGGTCAAGGCCAAGGGCTTCATCTTGTACCCCGGCAAATTGACCCAGGTGGAGACCTTCCGCGTCGGCTGCATCGGTCACGTCGACGCCGCCGACATGGGCGCCGCCGTCAGTGCAATCGCTGAGGCTTTGCAGGCCATGGGCATCACCCTTACATCCATTGGAGCGCCCGCATGAACTATCAAAACCCCAACACCCTCCAGGCCGTGATCCTCGATTGGGCCGGCACCGTGGTCGACTTCGGCTCCTTCGCGCCAACCCAGATTTTTGTCGAGGCCTTTGCCGAGTTCGACGTGCAAGTCTCTATCGAAGAGGCCCGCGGCCCGATGGGCATGGGCAAGTGGGACCACATCCGCACCCTCTGCGACCAGCCGCAAGTTGCCGAGCGTTACCACAAGGCGTTCGGCCGTACGCCCACTGACGACGACGTCACCGCCATCTACCAACGCTTCATGCCGTTGCAGATCGAGAAGATCGCCGAACACTCGGCGCTGATTCCTGGCGCCCTCGACACCCTTGCGCAACTGCGCAAGCAAAGCATCAGGATCGGCTCCTGCTCCGGCTATCCCAAGCAGGTAATGGACAAGGTCGTCGCCCTGGCTGCCACCAATGGCTACGTCGCCGACCATGTCGTCGCCACCGACGAAGTGCCCAACGGCCGCCCTTGGCCAGCCCAGGCCCTGGCCAACGTGATTGCACTGGGGATTGACGATGTAGCAGCGTGCGTGAAGGTCGACGACACCGTGCCCGGCATCCTTGAAGGGCGTCGCGCCGGGATGTGGACCGTCGCGCTGACCTGCTCCGGCAACGCCCTGGGCCTGACCCATGAACAGTTCCAAGCCCTGGATGCCACCACCCTGGCCAGCGAACGCACGCGCATCGAAGCGATGTTCGAAGGCTCGCGCCCGCATTACCTGATCGACACCATCACCGACCTGCCGGCAGTGATCGCCGATATCAACCAGCGCCTGGCACGCGGTGAAATGCCGCAAAGCCACTGATAGAGGTCAACACAACGGCATTCGCGTAGGGCAAATCGTTCAAAACAGGCATAGAGTAAAAGGACTCCGTCGCCAAAGAACGGAGGCTTGCCCTGATGAACGAGGAACCCAGCGATGCCGTGGAAAAATTCCGATACGCGCTACAGCACTATGTCGATTGCGCTGCACTGGTTGATGGTGGTGCTGCTGGCGGTGGTCTACGCCTGCATAGAGTTACGCGGCCAGTTCCCCAAAGGCAGCGGCGCCCGCACGCTGATCGTCGAGATGCACTTTATGTTCGGTCTCACGGTGTTTGTGCTGGTGTGGCTGCGCCTGTTTGCGCGCAGCCTGGGGGTAGCGCCGAAGATCCTACCGGCACCGCCGCAATGGCAACGCCTGCTGGCCACCCTGATGCACGCCGCGCTGTACGCCCTGATGATCGGCATGCCGATTGCGGGCTGGCTGATCGTCAGCGCGGAGGGGCATTCGGTGATGTTCTATGGCATGGAATTGCCGCCGCTGATTGGCGAGAACAAGGCCCTGGCCAAAGAGATTGAAAGCTGGCACGTGCTGTTCGGCAAGATCGGCTACTGGCTGATCGGGCTGCATGCCGTGGCGGGGATCTTTCATCATTATGTGATGCGCGATAACACGGCGCTGCGGATGATGCCGGGTAAGCGCGCTAGTCTGTAAACCCTCGCCGGCCTTGCAGGCCGCCGGTGTGCACGAAGATCAGGCGAGTGCCGGGCGCGATGTGGCCGGCCTCGATCTGCTGTTTCAAGGCCAGTAGTGCCTTGCCGGTGTAGAGCGGTTCCAGCGGCACGCCGCAGGCTTGTTGCGTGGCCTCGATAAAGTCGAGCAACAACGGGTCGACCTTGGCAAAGCCGCCCCGGCTGGCGTCCAGCAAGTGATAGCCGCCCGCCACCAGGGCACTCACGTTTTGCGCCACACCATGACCATCCGGCACGGCCAGTGCGCCGTACACCGGATGGGCGCCCGCCTCTGCCAGCACCAAACCCGCCAGCGTGGTGCCGGTGCCCGCTGCCAGCCACCACCCGTCGTAATCGGCCCAGCCCAGCTTGCTCAATTGCGCACGGGCCTGCTCGACCAGCACCCCGCAGCCCATTGCGCCGGCCAAACCGCCGCCGCCTTCCGGCACGGGATACAGCTGGGGATATTGCTCACGCCAAGGCAACCAGAAACCCGGTTCATTGCGCGCGCGATAACCACCGTAACCGAGCCAATGCAGCTGCATACCGAACGCCTGCAAATCCTGGACGGTAGGCGTGTCTTGCGGATGGCCGCGCAGCAGGCCGACGGTGGCAAAGCCAAAACGCTTGCCCGCCGCCGCCAGTGCGTGCAGATGGTTGGAGTAGGCACCGCCGAGGCTGATAACGCCGCTGGCCCCGGCCCGTTGCGCCTGGGCCAGGTGTTCGGTGAGCTTGAACCACTTGTTGCCGCTGATCAGCGGGTCGATGCGGTCCAGGCGCAGCACGGCCAACTCGACGCCGTTCAGCCAATCCAGCGCCAAAGGTTCAAGGGGTGCATAGGGAAGCCAATCGAAGGGGCCCATCGGACGGGAACTGTATGAAAAACGGGGCGGTAGTCTAACACCGCCCCGCTCGGGGTTTTACAGCTCGGCGGCGAGGCGCGAGCCCTGGTTGATGGCACGCTTGGCATCCAGCTCGGCCGCCACGTCAGCACCGCCGATCAGGTGCACGTTCTGGCCGGCAGCGACGAGGCCGTCGTGCAATTCGCGCAACGGGTCCTGGCCGGCGCAGATGACGATGTTGTCCACCGCTAACAGCTTTGGCTCACCTTCGGCGCCGATGCGGATATGCAGCCCGTCATCGTCGATCTTCAGGTACTCGACACTGTTGAGCATCTGTACCTGCTTGTTCTTCAAGCCGGTGCGGTGAATCCAACCGGTGGTTTTGCCCAGGCCGTCGCCGACCTTGGAGGCCTTGCGTTGCAGCAGGAATACCTCACGCGCCGGCGCATGCCGCTCGGGTTTGATCCCGGCCACGCCGCCACGGGCTTGCAGTTGAGTGTCGATGCCCCACTCCTTCCAGAACGCTTCGCGATCCAGGCTGGTGGACACGCCCTGGTGGACGAGGAATTCGGATACGTCAAAACCAATACCGCCGGCGCCGATCACCGCGACGCGCTTGCCCACTGGCTTGCGTTCGAGTATCACGTCCAGGTAGCTCAGCACCTTGGCATTGTCCACGCCGGGAATCGCCGGGGTACGCGGTGCGATGCCGGTGGCGAGGATGATCTCGTCGTAGCCGCCAGCCGCCAGTTGCGCCACATCCACACGGGTGTTGAGGCACAGCTCAACGTGGGTAGTCTGCAGCTTGCGCTTGAAGTAGCGCAGGGTTTCGAAGAACTCTTCCTTGCCCGGCACACGCTTGGCGATGTTGAACTGGCCGCCGATCTCGCTGGCCGAATCGAACAGCGTCACCTGGTGACCGCGCTCAGCCGCCACCGTGGCCGCAGCCAGACCCGCCGGGCCGGCGCCGACCACCGCAATCTTCTTGATCTGCTTGACCGGCAGGTAATTGAGCTCCGTCTCATAGCACGCGCGGGGGTTGACCAGGCAGGTGGTCAGCTTGCCGCCGAAGGTGTGGTCCAGGCAGGCCTGGTTGCAGCCGATGCAGGTGTTGATTTCATCGGCGCGGCCGGCGGCGGCTTTGTTGACGAACTCCGGGTCGGCAAGGAACGGCCGCGCCATCGAGACCATGTCCGCATCGCCTTCGGCGAGGATCTGCTCGGCGATTTCCGGGGTGTTGATGCGGTTGGTGGTGATCAACGGGATCTGCACCGCACCGCGCAACTTGGCCGTGACTTTGCTGAACGCACCGCGTGGCACTTTGGTGGCGATGGTCGGGATACGCGCTTCATGCCAGCCGATCCCGGTATTGATAAGGGTCGCACCGGCCTGCTCGATGGCCTTGGCCAACTGCACGATTTCTTCCCAGGTGCTGCCGCCTTCCACCAGGTCGAGCATCGACAAACGGAAGATGATGATGAACTTCGGGCCGACCGCTTCGCGAACACGGCGCACGATTTCCACGGCGAGGCGCATGCGGTTTTCGTAGCTGCCACCCCAACGATCGGTGCGGTGGTTGGTGTGGGCGGCGAGGAACTGGTTAATGAAATAACCTTCGGAGCCCATGATTTCCACGCCGTCGTACTCGGCGACCTGAGCCAGCAGCGAGCAGGTGACAAAATCCTGGATCTGCTTTTCGATGCCCTCTTCGTCCAACTCCTTGGGTTTGAACGGGTTGATCGGCGCCTGGATCGCGCTGGGCGCGACCTGCTTGGGGCTGTAGGCATAACGCCCGGCGTGGAGGATCTGCATGCAGATCTTGCCGCCCGCCTCGTGCACCGCGTGGGTGACGATCTTGTGCTTTTGTGCTTCTTCGTCGGTGGTCAGCTTGGCCGCACCAGCGTACACGCCGCCTTCATCATTCGGGCCAATCCCGCCGGTGACCATCAGGCCCACGCCGCCACGGGCGCGCTCGGCAAAATAAGCGGCCATGCGTTCGAAACCACCGGGTTTTTCTTCCAGGCCGGTGTGCATCGAGCCCATCAGGGTACGGTTGCGCAGCGTGGTAAAACCCAGGTCCAACGGGGCCAGCAGGTGCGGGTAGGCAGCAGCGGTCATGGTACAGCTCCACAACGGATCATCACGGGACGTGGAAGGCTCGAATGGCCTGCCATCGATTTATGTCCCACAGACTAAGAGGCCATCCCCTACCGCTCAATGACCGAAACTCACAACTTATTGATCCAAATGCACAGCGCCCCTTGGCAAGTCTCTGCAGGGGCCCTACCCTAGTCAGCGAACCCTGCACCCGGTCTGTTGTCTGTTCCCCCATGCGTAAACTTCTAGCTTTTACCGTCACCCTGGCCCTGGTTGCCGCCATCGCCGCCTATCTGGTCTGGACCCAGGAGCGCCCCGTGGCGCATTACCTGTCGGACCTGCGCAGCACCGTCGCCGTCAACGAAGGCCAGCCTGCCGATCGCGGCAACCTGCTGGGCATCCAGCCGGAGCTGTTCCCCGCCGACTACCAGAGCCTGGAACGCCTGCACCTGAAGCTCGCGGCCTACCTGCAAAACGCCCGTGACCAAGGCCTGATCAACGACAAGACCATCGTGGTGTTACCTGAACACATCGGCACCTGGCTGATGCTCACTGGCGAGAAAAACGAGGTGTACCAGGCGCTGCATGTGAAGGACGCGATGCATTGGCTGTCGATCAGCAATCCGCTGCAGTTCCTGCGAGCCTGGATCAGCGCCACCGGCGATGACCGCACCAACGACGCCTACCTGCGCATGAAAGCCCCGGCCATGGCGCGTGACTACCAGGTGCTGTTCGGCGGCCTGGCCAAGGAGTTCGGGGTCACGGTGGTGGCCGGCTCCATCGCCCTGCCCAACCCGAGTGTGAGCCAGGGGCAACTCCAGGTCGGCCATGGTGCGCTGTACAACGCCAGCGTGGTGTTTGCAGCGGATGGCTTGCCCGTCGGCGATCTGCAACGCCAGCTCTACCCGATCTACGACGAGCGCGGCTTTATCGAGCCCGGTGATGAAAATGTCATCAGCGTGGTCGACACCCCAGCCGGGCGCCTCGGCGTGCTGGTGGGCAGTGACAGTTGGTACCCGGACAACTACCGCAAGCTTAACGAACAAGGCGCGCAGCTGATCGCGGTGCCAGCCTTTGTGCTCGGCCGCGACACCTGGGAACGTCCATGGCGCGGTTTTAAAAGTGTCTCCACACCCCAGGAAATCAGCCTCAAGCCCGAGGAACTCAGCGAAGGCGAAGCGTGGCGCCGCCTGACCTTGATCAGCCAGCAACCGATCAGCCAGGCCAGCGCCGGCATGAGCGTATTCCTGCGCGGGCAGTTCTGGGACCTGGGCACTGCCGGGCAAAGCTTCCTCAGCCACAACGGGCAGATCAGCGCCGACGGCGACGCCCGTGGCGCGCGCTTGCTGAATATCTGGCTGTAACGCGGTGAAGCCGGTGCGCCTGGGGGATCTGTCGGTAGGCTTCGTACATACCCTGGCCGATGCGATCCACAGCCACGGCCTGGATCCGCAGCCGCTATTGCTGCAATACGGCCTCGACCCGGCGCGCCTCGCCGAAGCCGGCGCGCGCTTGTCGATCCCACGTTATATGCGCCTGGGCCATGCGGCCATCCAACTGACCGGCAACCCTGGATTGGGTTTGCGCATGGGTCAACTCAGCCGCATGAGCCAGGCGGGCCTGGCCGGCGTCACCGCCGCCCAGGCGCCCAACGTCCGCGAAGCCGCCCGCACACTGACACGCTTTGAGCCGCTGTATGGCGCCAACTATCGCGGGCAATCGAGTTTTCACGAGGATGCCGAAGGCGCCTGGCTGCGTTTTTATTCCATCAGCCCCTACAACGCCTACAACCGCTTTGTGGTGGACTCGATCATTTCCAGCTGGCTGCATCAACTCGCCAGCCTGGCTCAACAACCGCTGCAGGCGCAACGCATCGAGATCGAGTTTGACGCCCCCGACTACAGCGAGCAGTACAGCCAATTGGGCGCGAGCCCGGTGCACTTCGGCGCCGAAGCCAACCAAGTGCGCCTGAGTCAATCGACCCTGAGCCTGCGCAACCCCCAGCATTGCCCGAGTACCTGGCAACTGCTACTGCAACTGTGTGAAAGGGAATTGGAGCAGTTGACCCGCACCCGCAGCCTGCGCGAGCGCATTACGCGGTTGCTCGGGCCGATGCTCAATGGCGGTCGGGAACCCGACCTGGAAGAAGTGGCGGCACGCTTGAAGCTGCCAACCTGGACACTGCGCCGAAAACTGGCCGAAGAAGGCACTCAGTTCCGGGCGATTCTCAACGATACCCGCCGCGACCTGGCCATGACCTACATTCGCGATACGGAACTGGCGTTCGGCGAGATCGCCTACTTGCTCGGTTTTGCCTCAGCCCAAGCGTTCCAGCGGGCCTTCAGGCGGTGGAACAACCAGACCCCAGGGGAATTTCGCCGCAGTCAGCGGCATTCCGCCTGACGTCGGTCTTACAGCTCTGTTGCGTCGTCTGCTGGTTCCAGCGGGTCCAGCTCAATCGCGTGGTACTCAAGCAGTTCTTCCTGGTAATCGTCCATAGTGGGCTCCTTGTCTTGAATTAAAAGCGGCTGCCAGTAAATGACCTGCACAGCCAGCCTAAAGTGCCGTCATGACGAAAAAATGTCGACGTCATGACGTTCCTGCACTCCAGGATTAAACGTAGCAGCGTTATTCGGATTTAGCACTGAGGTGTTGAGGCGCGATTGCCATCGGGGGCAAGCCCCCTCCCACACTGGATCTGCATTACGTTTCGGACTTACCTCGGCCACGGGTTTGAACACCCGCCTCCATCGCCATTCCAGCGGCGCGCTCCAATGCATCTGCAAACCCCTGGCGCTGCTCCGGTTCGATCTGCGACAGGAACAATTCGTCCACCGTACTTTCGTAGATCTTCCACATTTTTTTGCGCAACGCTCGGCCGGCATCGGTGATCGACGCAAATGCCGCGCGGCCATCGCCGTCGGAGCGCGAACGCACCACCAGGCCGTCCTTTTCCAGGCGGTCTACCAGGCGCGTGAGGTTATAGCGCTCAATAGCGAGCACATCGGCCAGTTCGTGCATGCGGCGGGTGCCATCGGGGCCGCTTTCCAGGCCCCACAAGGCGTCATACCAGGCATACGGCGGCAGGTCCGCTGCGGCCAGCCGGCGCTCGATTTCACGGATGACCGTCCTGTGGGCCCTGACAAAACGGAACCATACATCGGGCTCTTTCGACGACATGCAACACCATCCGGTGGATTTCAAGAAGGTTGCAATAGTAGCTCATGCCGCGCTAAATTCGCCCATGTAGTTGCAATTGCAACCACTTTTGGCGGCGCTCCCACAAGGAGCCCGCCACTTGAAATCCGCCTATCCTGGAGCCTCACATGACCCCGAATAACGCAGTCGGACGCGACGCAGATCCACAGGAAACCCGCGAGTGGCTGGAGTCCATCGAGTCGGTGCTGTCCGCCGAAGGCCGCCCGCGTGCCCATTACCTGATCGATCAGCTGCTGGACTTCGACGTAGCGCGGCATGGCGACTTCTACGGGCGGGTGACCACGCCTTACGTCAATACCATCGCGGTGGATCGCCAGTTGCCCTACCCCGGCAACCTGGCCATCGAACGCCGCACCAATGCGTTTATCCGTTGGAACGCCATGGCCATGGTGCTGCGCGCAGGCAAACACTCCGGGGTAGGTGGGCATATTGCTACTTATGCGTCAGCCGCTGTGCTGTATGACGTCGGTTTCGACCACTTCTTCCGTGGCCGCACCGACAGCTTCGACGGCGACCTGGTGTACATTCAGGGACACTCGTCGCCGGGCATCTACGGCCGCGCCTACCTCGAAGGCCGCATCAGCGAAGCACAGCTGGACAACTTCCGCCGCGAAGCCGGTGGCGAAGGTATTTCGTCCTACCCACACCCACGCCTGATGCCAGACTTCTGGCAATTTCCCACTGTTTCCATGGGGCTCGGGCCGATTACGGCGGCCTATCAGGCGCGCTTTATGCGCTACCTGGAGTTTCGTGACCTCAAGCAACACCAGGGCCGCAAGGTGTGGGCATTTCTCGGTGATGGCGAGATGGACCAACCGGAATCCCTGGCTGCTATCTCCCTGGCCGGCCGCGAGAAGCTCGACAACCTGATCTTCGTGGTCAACTGCAACCTGCAACGCCTGGATGGCCCGGTACGCGGCAATGCCAAGGTAATCCAGGAGTTCGAAAGCCTGTACCGCGCCGCCGGCTGGAATGTGATCAAAGTGATCTGGGGCGGCGGCTGGGATGCATTGCTGGAAAAGGACACAAGCGGTCTGTTGCGCCAACGCATGATGGAATGCGTGGACGGTGACTATCAGAACTACAAATCCCAGAACGGCGCCTACGTGCGCGAACACTTTTTCGGCAAATACCCGGAGTTGCTGGCACTGGTTGCGGACCTGTCCGATGACGATATCTGGAAACTCTCACGGGGCGGCCATGACCCGGACAAGGTCTACAACGCCTATGCCGCCGCCGTGCGTCACAGTGGCCAACCCACGGTGATCCTGGCAAAAACGGTAAAGGGCTTTGGCATGGGCGAAGCCGGCGAAGGCCAGAACATCAACCATCAGTTGAAGAAGATGGGCGCCGATGCCGTCAAAGCCTTCCGCGACCGCTTCGGCCTGGAAGTGCCGGACGAGCAACTTGCTGATATCCCGTACCTCAAGCCCCCTGCCGACAGCGAAGAAGCCCGCTACTTCGCCGCACGGCGCCAGGCCCTGGGTGGGTATGTACCCGCGCGCCACACTGCGGTCGAATCGTTGCAGATCCCCGAGCTGAGCGCC
Source organism: Pseudomonas sp. LG1E9 (assembly GCF_003290225.1). NCBI lineage: Bacteria > Pseudomonadati > Pseudomonadota > Gammaproteobacteria > Pseudomonadales > Pseudomonadaceae > Pseudomonas > Pseudomonas sp. LG1E9. The sequence continues at coordinate 4,426,333 of NZ_CP029983.1, forward strand.
TTCGCCACTCAACTCAAGGACACTGGTGAGCGCGCGATTTCCACCACCATGGCCTTCGTGCGCATCCTCGGCACCCTGCTCAAGGACCCACACCTGGGCAAGCTGATCGTGCCTATCGTGCCCGACGAGTCGCGCACCTTCGGCATGGAAAGCCTGTTCCGTCAGATCGGCATCCACTCCGCCGTCGGCCAGCTCTACACCCCGCAGGACTCCGGCCAGTTGAGCTATTACAAGGAGAGCAAGGACGGACAGATCATGCAGGAAGGCCTGAATGAGTCCGGCGCGATTTCCTCGTGGATCGCGGCCAGTACGTCCTACAGCAACCACGGCCTGATGACCGTGCCGTTCTATATCTTCTATTCGATGTTCGGTTTCCAGCGCGTCGGCGACCTGGCCTGGGCAGCAGGCGATGCACGGGCACGCGGTTTCCTGCTGGGCGCCACCGCCGGACGCACCACGCTGATGGGCGAAGGCTTGCAGCATGACGACGGACATAGCCATATCCTCTCGTCGGTGATTCCGTGCTGCATCTCCTATGACCCGACCTTTGCCTACGAACTGGCGGTAATTATTCGCGAGGGCATGCGGCGCATGTACGTCGAGCAGGAAGACATTTACTACTACATCACCCTGCTCAACGAAAACTACCAGCACCCGGCGATGCCCGAGGGCGTGGAAAGCGGCATTCTCAAGGGCATGTACCTGCTCAGCGCCAGCCCTCAGGCACAGGTACAACTGATGGGCAGTGGCTCGATCCTGCGAGAAGTGATCGCCGCCGCTGAACTGCTGGCCAACGACTTCGGCGTGCACAGCGATGTGTGGAGTGTGACCAGCCTCACCGAGTTGCGCCGTGACGGGCATGCGGCCGAACGCTGGAACCTGCTGCACCCGGAAAGTGAGCCGCGCGTGAGTTATGCCGAGCAATGCCTGGCCGGGCAAACGGGACCAGTGGTGGTGGCGACGGACTACATGAAACTGTTCGCCGATCAGATTCGTCCGTTCGTGCCGGGGCGGCGCTTTATCGCGTTGGGCACCGATGGTTTCGGGCAATCGGACACCCGGGAAACACTACGGGAGTTTTTTGAGGTGGACCGGTATTTCGTCGCGCTGGCAGCCTTGAAGGCACTGGCCGATGACAACGTGATCGGTCGCGATAAAGTCAGTGAGGCGATCAAGCGCTACGGGATCAACGTCGACAAGGCCGACCCCGTAGCAGTCTGATCTACTGCGCAGGCGTCGGCAGGGGCGGAATGGCTTCGGTCGGTGCCGGCAGGTCCGGATGGGTCGGTGCTGGCGTTGGCGTCGGTGCCGGCTCTTCCTGCGGCGCAATGGGCGCAGGCTCTGCCGGTGGTGCCACCGGTTCCGACGCAGCAGGCTCTTCCTTTGGCACCTCGACCTTCTCGACCAGCGGTGCCGCTTTGGGCTCCGGCACACCCAGGTCAGCCTTGGGCTGCTCGGGAATATGCTCGGCCTTCTTCACTTCCTGGGGCAGGAACACGTCCACCAGCGCAAAGTAACGCTCGTAGAACTTCGGCGCGGACACCGTCTCACTGGCCACCTTGACCATCGAGTCATCGGTGGAGCCGATCGGCATCGACACCGATCCCAGTACGCCCACACCCAGGCTCGCGGAGTTGTTGACCTTCTTCAGCGCGTAACGGTCCTGCAGGGCGTTGGCGAACATCGTCGAATGGTTGGTGCCTTTGCCATCATCGGCACACACCACGTTGAAGCTGATCTGCAGATGGGTTTCGCCGGTCTGCTGGAAGCTTTTGTTACCGACGACGACCTTGGGATCGCTGCTGGTGATGATGTAGCCCTGGCTCAGCAAGGCACGCCGCGCCGCTTCGCACGCCGCGGCATCACTGACCGGGTAATCCCTGGAAAACGTGCCGGAGTCGTCGAAACTCTCATGTTCATAAATAGCGGGTTTGGGTGACGAGCAGCCCGCGGCGCCCGCCAACACCAGCGCCAGCCCGAGGCTACGCAAGTGAAATGATGTCGACATCGATAATCCTGAAGAAAACAGTCCGGGCGGTATTGTGCAACAGAACGAGGCCTTGGCGCGCACATTCCTGTCGGTAAAACGTCACAGGGCTACAGCATGGCGACTGTAGGAAAAAGCCCTGCGCACATATGATCTATAAACACGCGCAACTTGGCCGAAGCATGGCGACTTGATGGCCACAACATCCAGAAACTGCCACGGTGCTCCAGATAATCATCCAGCACCCGTTGCAGTCGTCCCTCGCGCACCGCCTGGTTGACCATGTAGTCAGGCAGGCAAGCAATCCCCAGCCCTTCGTGGACCACATGGTTGAGCGACTCGATAGTGGTGCTGGCCAGCGAAGTGCGCAACGTCAGTTCGCCAGCACCGGGCTCCAGGCGCAACGGCCAGGGTTCCAGCTTACCGGTGGCGCAGAACTTGTGACGCAGGCAGGCGTGTCCATTTAAATGCTCGGGTTGTTGCGGCGTGCCGTGCTGCACGAAGTACGCCGGCGTGCCCACCAGCACCAGTTGGTAATGCCCCAGATGACGGGCCATCAAGCGCGAATCTTCCGGCTTGCCGGTACGAATTACCGCATCGAACCCTTCCTCGATCACGTCCACCATGCGGTCAGAAAAATCCACATCCAGCTCGATATCCGGGTACGCACGCATGAAGTCACTGAGCACCGGCATCAGCAGGCCGCGCACTTGTGGCACGCTGATGCGCAACTTGCCCCGAGGCGTCGCACTGGCTTCGGTCAACTCGCGCTCCGCCGCTTCGACTTCGGCCAGAATCCGCCGTGAACGCTCAAGGAACAGCGCGCCCTCTCCCGTCAGGGTGATGCTGCGTGTACTGCGATGAAACAGCCGCACACCCAGACGCTCTTCCATCCGCGCAATGCTTTTGCCCACGGCCGAAGACGACACACCCAATACCCGTCCGGCGACGGTAAAGCTGCGGGTCTCTGCCACCTGCACAAATACCGACAGGCTGCCCAAACTGTCCATGATCCTGCCTCAGCTGATTACGGACATCCACGTCCGATAAGTTCGGAACCTTAGCCTGTTTTTCCATCGGTCACAGCCCCCTACTCTGCTGGCTTGCCCTTTCGCATGGAAACAGCGCTATGAGCTCTAACGCTTCACTGGCTGATGCCGCCGCCACAGCCCGACACGAATCCCTGCCTTTGGGCGGCCTGCTGGCCCTGGCCTCGGCGGGATTCATCACCATCCTCACCGAAGCCATGCCCGCCGGGCTGCTACCGCAGATGGGCGAAGGTCTCGGCGTGTCGCCAGCACTGGTTGGCCAACTGGTCACCCTCTACGCCCTTGGATCGTTATTGGCAGCCATCCCACTCACGCTGCTGACCCGAGGTTGGCGCAGACGCCCGCTGCTGCTGATCGCCATCGGCGGCTTTGCCTTGGTCAACAGCGTAACGGCCTTCTCCAGCCACTATGGGCTGACGCTGGTGGCGCGTTTTTTTGCCGGGGTGTTTGCCGGGCTGCTTTGGGCGCTACTGGCGGGTTACGCCAGCAGAATGGTCGCGCCGCATTTGCAAGGCCGGGCAATCGCCGTGGCAATGCTCGGCGCACCACTGGCCTTGTCCCTGGGCGTGCCAGCGGGAACCTGGCTCGGTGCGGCCGTTGGCTGGCGACTGAGCTTTGCGATCATGACCGGCCTCACGCTGGTGCTGCTGATATGGGCTCGCTGGCAACTGCCCGACTTCGCGGGTCAACCGACGGGCAAGCGCCTGGGATTACGCCAAGTACTTGCATTGCCCGGCATCCGCCCTGTGTTGTGGGTGACCTTTACCTACGTCTTGGCCCACAACATTCTCTATACCTACATCGCCCCATTGCTGGTGCCCGCCGCACTTGCCACCGACATCGACCGGGTGCTGCTGGTGTTTGGCCTCGCCGCGCTGCTGAGCATCTGGCTGACCGGGGTATTGATTGACCGGTGGCTGCGCACACTGCTGCTGATCAGTTGCGCATTGTTTGGCCTGATCGGCTTGGCGCTGGTGTTCTGGATCGACGTGCCGGTGGCGGTCTACATCGCTGTCGCGTTATGGGGCCTCGCGTTCGGCGGTCTGCCGGCTTTGCTGCAAACAGCGCTGGCCAAATCAGCAGGGGAATCGGCGGATGCCGCGCAGTCGATGCTGGTGACCGTGTGGAACCTGGGAATTGCTGGCGGCGGCCTGATAGGCGGACTCCTGCTGCAGCGCTGGGGCGTCAGTGCGTTCCCGTGGGCGGTGGTGGGATTGATGCTCCTGGCCGTGGCCAAGCACCGATAAAACAGTGGACATAAAAAACCCCCGGTCTTTTCAGGCCGGGGGTTTTTTATTCAAACCGCCATCAGAACTTCTTGATGTCAGCCTGGGTTTCCAACTGCTTGCGGTACGCCGCGAAGTCTTGCTGGCCGACACGGGAAGCGAGGTATTGGCGGTATTGCGCCTTTTCTTCGTCCGATGGGGCTGCAGCTTCATTCACACCGTTCAAGCGCACGATCGCCAGGCTACCGTCAGCCAGGGTCACGGTGGTGAAGGTCGGCTTGTCCTTGGCCGCAGGCTTAGGCATGCGGAACAGGGCTTGCAGCACGGCAGGATCAATCGCTTCCGCACTGCGGCTAGCCGCTTCAGTGACTTTCCACGCCTGGCCGTCAACCGGTTGGTTCAGCGGCGTCTTGCCATCACGCAGGCTGGCGATCAGCTCGTCAGCGTGAGTCTTGGCAGCCGCGCTGGCGCGCTCCTTGGCCATCTGGGTGCGGATTGCCGCGGCAACGCTTTCCAGCGGCAGTTGCGCCGGTTTGCGGTGCTCTTTGGCACGCAGCACGATGATGGTTTCCGGGTCCAGCTCAATGGCGGTGCTGTTGGCACCTTCATCCAGCACTTCCGGGCTGAACGCTGCGGTGACCACGGCACGGTTGGCCGCAACACCTTCGCCACCTTCACGGCCAAACGGCGCGGAGGTGTGCACGGTCAGCTTCAGGTCGGAGGCAGGTTGAGCCAGGTCCGACGCTTCGAATGCCGCATCTTCCAATTGCTTGGTCGCTTCGACAAAACGCTGTTCAACCTGCTGTGCCTTGAGCTCGCGGGTCAGCTTGTCTTTCAGGCTGGCGAACGATGGCACTTCAGGCGCCTCAACGCCCAGCAACTTGATCAGATGCAAACCGAAGGTAGTGCGCACTGGCGCCGACACCTGGTCTTGCTTCAAGCCGTACAGCGCGGTTTCGAAGTCCGGGTCATAAACGCCAGGGCCGGCAAAGCCGAGGTCACCGCCATTGTTGGCCGAACCTGGGTCCTGGGAGAACTCCTTGGCCAGGGCTTCGAACTTCTCACCCTTGGCCAGGCGCGCCTGGATGTCTTCGATCTTGGCCTTGGCTTGCGCCTCGGTGACCTTGTCATTGACTTCAATCAGGATGTGCGCGGCACGACGCTGTTCAGCGAGGTTGGCGGTTTCCTTCTCGTAGGCAGCCTGCAGCTCATCGTCCTTGACGTTGACCTGGTCGAAGAAGGAAGACTTCTTCAATTCCAGATAGTCGATGACCACCTGGTCCGGGGTCATGAACTCTTTGGCGTGCTGGTCGTAGTAAGCCTTGACCTCGTCGTCGGTGAGTTTCACCGCCGCAGGGTTGGCCTTGATGTTGACGGTGGCGAAATCGCGGGTCTGTTTTTCCAGACGGGCGAATGCGAGCACTTCGGCATCGGTGACGAAACCGCTGCCGGCAATGCCTGCGCGAACCTGGCCGATCAGCATTTCCTGGGTCATCATCTGACGGAACTGCAGACGGCTGTAGCCCAACTGACGGATCACCTGGTCAAAGCGTTCGGCGCTGAACTTGCCGTCGACCTGGAATTCCGGCGTTTGCAGGATCACTTGGTCCAATGCAGCTTCAGAGAAACCGAATTTGGAATCGGCGGCGCCTTGCAGCAGCAGCTTGCGATCGATCAGGCCTTTGAGGGCCGCTTCGCGCAGCAGTTTTTCGTCCAGCAGCGAAGCATCGAAATCCTTGCCCAACTGTTGCATCAGCTGGCGACGTTGCATGTCGACGGCCTGGCTCAGCTCGGTCTGGGTGATTTCTTCACCGTTGACCTTGGCCACGTCCTGCTTGTTATTACCCGAAGCCTGGAAAATGGCCTCGATACCGGTGAACGCCATCAATGCGACGATGATCCCGATAATGGTCTTGGCAATCCAGCCTTGTGAATTGTCCCTGATATTTTGCAGCATGCGTCCCCCAGAAACGGTCGAACTTCAAAAATTGGCAACCGTGGAGCGTGGGTAGAGTCCGGATAGAAGAAAGGCGCATCCGAGGATGCGCCTTCTCGTAACTGGCGGAGCGGACGGGGGGTTGAACCTGCACCCCCGGCGTGGCGACCCAATGGATAGGTGGGTCAGCTGCCGCTCCGCTGCCAGGCCAGACCTGCGTCCGACCCGGGTAGCAAAGGCTTGATCGAAGCTTAGTTGACGGCTTCTTTCAGGGCTTTACCGGCTTTGAAACCTGGTTTCTTGGCAGCAGCGATTTCCAGTGCTTTGCCAGTCTGTGGGTTGCGGCCAGTGCGAGCTGGGCGGTCAGTCACAGAGAAAGTACCGAAGCCTACCAGTACCACGGAGTCGCCGGCCTTCAGAGCGCCAGTGACGGATTCGATTACTGCATCCAGCGCACGGCCAGCAGCAGCTTTCGGGATATCAGCGGATGCAGCGATAGCATCAATCAGTTCCGACTTGTTCACTCTAAGTCCCCTTATATATCTATTGAGTATGATTCTAAGTTTTTTGGTAAACAGCAAAAATCAGTGCTGAATGGCCTACAGACACTTAAGAGCCGCTTTATAACAAGGGCTCTAAAAAGCTGTCAAGGAAGCCACCAGGCTTATTCACATTAATGCGTGCTAATTCTTTCCTTGGAATCAGACTCTCGTTTTTCGTCCTTGGCAACTATCTCCGGGGCCACATCCGGCAAGGGCTCCGGCGCGTATTGCAGCGCAATTTGCAGGACCTCGTCAATCCATTTAACCGGTTTAATCTGAAGATCCTGCTTGATGTTGTCAGGAATTTCCTTCAAGTCGCGAACATTCTCTTCAGGAATGATCACGGTCTTGATACCACCCCGATGTGCGGCAAGCAATTTCTCTTTCAGACCACCGATCGCCAATACTTGACCACGCAGGGTGATTTCCCCCGTCATGGCCACATCGGCACGCACCGGAATGCCGGTCAATGCCGACACCAGCGCCGTGCACATGCCTACGCCAGCGCTAGGGCCGTCTTTAGGCGTCGCCCCTTCCGGCATGTGGATGTGGGTGTCGTGCTTCTCGTGGAAGTCCAGGGGAATCCCCAGGCTCCTGGCGCGGCTGCGCACCACGGTCTGCGCGGCGGTGATGGATTCGACCATCACGTCACCCAGGGAACCGGTCTTGATCAATTGGCCTTTACCCGGAATCACCGCGGCTTCGATGGTCAGCAACTCGCCGCCCACCTGGGTCCACGCCAGGCCAGTCACCTGCCCTACCTGATCCTGCTGCTCGGCCAGGCCGTAGCGGAATTTCTTGACGCCCAGGAAGTGCTCCAGGGAGTCGGCCACGACCTTCACCGAGAAGCGTTTTTCCAGCGCGTGCTCTTTGACCGCCTTGCGGCAAATCTTCGCGATCTGGCGCTCAAGGCCCCGTACACCGGCCTCGCGGGTGTAGTAACGCACGATGTCGCGGATCGCTTCGATGTCAAATTCGATCTCGCCCTTCTTCAGGCCATTGGCCGAAATCTGCTTGGGCGCGAGGTATTTGACCGCGATATTGATCTTCTCGTCTTCGGTGTAGCCCGGCAGACGAATCACCTCCATCCGGTCCAGCAAGGCCGGTGGAATGTTCATGGAATTGGAGGTGCACAGGAACATTACGTCGGACAAGTCGTAGTCGACTTCCAGGTAATGGTCGTTGAAGTTGTGATTTTGTTCAGGGTCGAGCACTTCCAGCAACGCCGATGCCGGATCGCCACGCATGTCGCTGCCCATTTTGTCGATTTCATCGAGCAGGAACAGCGGGTTGCGCACTCCCACTTTTGTCATCTTTTGAATCAATCTTCCTGGCATCGAACCGATGTAAGTCCGGCGATGACCACGGATTTCCGCCTCGTCACGCACACCGCCGAGGGCCATGCGTACGAATTTGCGGTTGGTGGCACTGGCAATCGACTCGGCCAGGGAGGTTTTACCGACCCCAGGAGGACCAACCAGGCACAACACCGGACCACGAATTTTCTTCACACGCTTTTGCACGGCGAGGTATTCGAGGATCCGTTCTTTGACTTCTTCGAGGCCATAGTGATCGGCGTCGAGAATTTCTTCGGCACGGGTCAGGTCCAGACGCACCTTGGTCTGAGCCTTCCACGGCACCTGCACCAGCCAGTCAATGTACGAACGCACCACAGTGGCTTCAGCGGACATCGGCGACATCTGCTTGAGCTTGTTCAGCTCGGCATTGGCCTTGGTCAGGGCGTCTTTCGGCAGCCCGGCGGCATCGATGCGCTTTTTCAGCTCTTCGATTTCGTTGTGGCCATCCTCGCTGTCGCCGAGCTCTTTCTGAATGGCCTTCATCTGCTCATTCAGGTAGTACTCGCGCTGGCTGCGCTCCATTTGCTTCTTCACACGACCACGGATGCGCTTTTCAACCTGCAACAGGTCGATCTCCGCATCCAGCAACGCCAGCACGTGTTCAACACGGGCCGACAGCTCGATGATTTCGAGGATGTCTTGCTTCTGCTCGATCTTCAGCGCCATGTGCGCGGCCATGGTGTCGACCAGGCGGCTTGGCTCATCAATGCTGTTGAGGGAAGACAGGACTTCAGCCGGGACTTTCTTGCCCAACTGCACATACTGCTCGAACTGCGAGAGCAGGCTGCGTACAAAAACCTCGGATTCGCGCTCAGGGGCTTCGACTTCGTCGATCAGCGCCACTTCGGCGCGCAGGTGACCATCCACCTCCATGAAACGCTCCACCGCCCCACGTTGCTCGCCTTCCACCAGCACCTTGACGGTGCCATCAGGCAGTTTCAGCAGTTGCAGAACAGTGGCAATGGTACCGACGCGATACAGGGCGTCTTCGCCTGGATCATCATCAGCAGGATTTCTCTGGGCCAACAGCAGGATCTGCTTGTCGCCCGTCATCGCTGCCTCAAGGGCTTCGATAGACTTCTCGCGCCCCACGAACAGCGGGATAACCATGTGCGGATAGACGACGACATCACGCAACGGCAGGAGAGGCAATTCAATGGTTGTCTTCATGATTTCGCCTCTATGACAGTTCAAAAATAAGCTTGAAACCAAGATGGGGGCTGCATGCAAAAAAAACAAGCTTATTGCCAGCAGTTAAACGCAGTAAACGCGTCAGGATAAAAACTCGCGCAAAAAACAAAGGGGCCCTAGGGGCCCCTTGTTTGTACCGAAACTGCGAAACGCTTACGCGTCTGGCGCAGCCTTGGCAGTCGGCTCACTGTTTTCGTAGATATACAGTGGCTTGGACTTACCTTCTATAACGCTTTCGTCGATCACCACTTTACTCACCTCGGACTGCGAGGGGATTTCATACATGGTGTCGAGCAACACGCCTTCAAGGATAGAACGCAGACCACGTGCACCGGTCTTGCGCTCCAGCGCTCGCTTGGCTACCGACTTGAGTGCGTCAGTACGGAACTCAAGGTCCACACCTTCCATCTCAAACAGCTTGGCATATTGCTTGGTCAGGGCGTTTTTCGGCTCAGTGAGGATCTGAATCAGAGCAGCCTCATCCAACTCGTCCAACGTGGCCAGGACAGGCAAACGGCCAACGAATTCGGGGATCAGACCGAACTTGACCAGATCGTCAGGCTCGACTTCACGCAGGGACTCGCCCACCTTCTTGCCTTCTTCCTTGCTGCGCACTTCTGCACTGAAACCGATACCGCCCCGGGTAGAACGTTGCTGGATAACTTTTTCCAGCCCGGAGAATGCACCGCCACAGATAAACAGGATGTTGCGCGTATCTACCTGAAGGAATTCCTGCTGCGGGTGCTTGCGGCCGCCTTGTGGCGGTACGGAAGCTACCGTGCCTTCGATCAGTTTCAACAGGGCCTGCTGCACGCCTTCACCGGAAACATCCCGAGTGATCGACGGGTTGTCAGACTTGCGCGAGATCTTGTCGATTTCGTCGATGTAGACAATACCCATCTGGGCTTTCTCTACGTCGTAGTCGCACTTCTGCAGCAGTTTCTGAATGATGTTCTCAACGTCCTCACCCACGTAGCCAGCCTCGGTGAGGGTGGTGGCGTCGGCGATGGTGAACGGAACATTCAACAGACGAGCGAGGGTTTCTGCAAGCAGGGTTTTACCTGAGCCTGTAGGACCGATCAGCAAGATGTTGCTCTTGCCGAGTTCGACTTCGTCGCCTTTCTTGTCACGCTGGTTCAGACGCTTGTAGTGGTTGTACACCGCTACGGCCAGAACCTTCTTTGCACGCTCTTGACCAATCACGTATTGATCAAGGATGCCGCTGATTTCTTTAGGCGAAGGCAATTTATGCGCGCTGCTTTCGGCCTGGGCTTCCTGCACCTCCTCACGGATGATGTCATTGCACAGGTCGACGCACTCGTCGCAGATAAAGACCGAGGGGCCGGCAATCAACTTGCGTACTTCATGCTGGCTTTTGCCACAGAAGGAGCAATAGAGCAGCTTGCCGTTGTCCTCGCCGTTGCGGGTGTCAGTCATTCGTTCGATCCAAATCCGATAGGCTTGCAACACAAGATGAAGGCTTATGCGGGCTTTTTCAAGCCCGCCGATGATCGGACACGCCGACCAGCCCTATTTTGAGCGGCTTATATTAAGCGGGGCGCTTTTCGATCACTGCGTCGATCAACCCGTATGCACGTGCGGCTTCGGCGCTCATGAAGTTGTCGCGGTTGGTGTCGCGCTCGATTTCTTCGAGGGTATGCCCGCTGTGCTTGGCCATCAGCGTGTTGAGACGCTCGCGGATGAAGAGGATTTCCTTGGCATGGATTTCGATGTCCGACGCCTGGCCCTGGAAGCCGCCCAGTGGCTGGTGAATCATCACACGCGAGTTCGGCAGGCAGTAACGCTTGCCCTCGGCACCCGCCGTCAGCAGGAACGCGCCCATGCTGCAGGCCTGGCCAATGCAGGTCGTCGAGACATTCGGCTTGATGAACTGCATGGTGTCGTAGATCGACATGCCTGCTGTTACCGAACCGCCCGGCGAGTTGATGTAGAGATGGATGTCCTTGTCCGGGTTTTCCGCTTCAAGGAACAGCAGCTGCGCACAGATCAGGTTGGCCATGTAGTCCTCTACCGGGCCCACCAGAAAGATCACTCGCTCCTTGAGCAGGCGCGAGTAGATGTCGTAGGCGCGTTCGCCACGAGCGGACTGCTCGACAACCATCGGGACCAGGCCGCCTGCGGCCTGGATATCAGAGTTCTGCTGAATATAGGAATTACGGAACATGCTCTGCAGTTACTCCCAAATAGTCATGTCTTGAAAACGCATAAGCCAGCGCGAGGCTGGCTTATGGTTGAATTTCCAACGAGTTGGACAATCAGTCGGCTTGTGCTGCTTCCGCCGGCTTGACTGCTTCTTCGTAAGAGACCGCTTTATCGGTCACCTTAGCCTTCTGCAGAACAGTATCCACAACTTGTTCTTCCAGCACAACCGAACGTACTTCGTTCAGTTGCTGGTCGTTCTTGTAGTACCAAGCCACAACCTGCTCAGGCTCCTGGTAGGCCGAAGCCATTTCCTGGATCATTTCGCGAACGCGGTCTTCGTCAGGCTTGAGGTCGAACTGCTTGACCACTTCGGCCACGACCAGACCCAGCACAACGCGACGCTTGGCTTGTTCTTCGAACAGCTCGGCCGGCAGTTGGTCAGGCTTGATGTTGCCACCAAACTGCTGAACCGCTTGAACGCGCAGGCGATCCACTTCGTTGGACAGCAGAGCCTTAGGCACTTCGATCGGATTGGCGGCCAGCAGACCGTCCATGACCTGGTTCTTGACCTTGGACTTGATCGCCTGACGCAGCTCGCGCTCCATGTTCTTGCGAACTTCGGTGCGGAAACCTTCGAGAGTGGCTTCCTTGATACCGAACTGAGCAAAGAACTCTTCGTTCAGCTCGGGCAGCTTAGGCTCGGAAACGCTGTTGACAGTCACGGTGAACTCGACAGCTTTGCCAGCCAGGTCCAGGTTCTGGTAGTCAGCAGGGAAAGCCAGGCTCAGAACACGCTCTTCGCCGGCTTTGGCGCCAACCAGGCCGTCCTCGAAACCAGGAATCATGCGGTTGGAACCCAGCACCAGCTGAGTGCCCTTGGCGGAGCCGCCAGCGAATACTTCGCCGTCAACCTTGCCAACAAAATCGATGTTCAGTTGGTCTTCGTTCTGGGCGGCACGATCGGCCACTTCGAAACGGGTGTTCTGCTTGCGCAGGATTTCCAGCATGTTGTCCAGGTCGGAATCAGCTACTTCGGCGCTCAGGCGCTCGATTTCGATACCGTCAAAGCCGGCCACTTCGAACTCTGGGAACACTTCGAATACGGCAACGTATTCCAGGTCCTTGCCAGCTTCCAGGGACTTAGGCTCGATCGAAGGCGAACCAGCCGGGTTCAGCTTGTGCTCAACAACGGCCTCATAGAAGGAAGCCTGGATCACGTCACCTACCGCTTCCTGACGCGCATCGGCACCAAAACGGCGCTTGATTTCGCTCATTGGCACTTTGCCCGGACGGAAACCAGCGATTTTGGCCTTTTGGGCAGTCTGCTGCAGACGCTTGTTGACCGCAGTTTCGATACGCTCTGCCGGCACGGTGATGCTCAGGCGGCGCTCAATAGCAGTAGTATTTTCAACAGAAACTTGCATGAATATTCCTCGTTGCACAGACGTTAGCCGGCCGTTTCCGACCCCAGAATCAAGGGCATGCATTCTAGAGGGTCAAACTCAAGAAGTCACCCTACTGGAAACGGGTAAAAAAACAGCAGGCCATTTGTAGGTTCAAGTGCACGCATGCACCTGCGCCCATTAGCAAATACAGCTCATCAAGCCAGGGCTCTGCGCCAGCCCTTCTATATATAGAAGGGTGCGCAAACAAACCCTGACCGTCGACCTTGCAAGCAAGACCGACAGGCCGGCCGCAGCATCGCGAAACACAAATACGACGAAGCGCCCTGCCCTGGAAACTCGAAACGCTCAAACAAAAACGGCACAGCCCTTTTTCAGGTACTGCGCCGTTATCGCTATTTAATAGCGGTGCTGACCTCTATATAGCCGAGCATCAGTTCTACACGTTCAAAACCGGCAACGATTCTAACGCCAAGGCATTGAGAATGCTTGTTTTTTTCTTGACACCCGGAATCCGAGAATCCTCACGCGGCTCAATGCCCGCAAATGCCCGCAGAAACGAGCCCCAGCTTTTTCGGATGCAAAAAAAGCGCCAGATGATTAATCTGGCGCCTTTTCAAATATGGGGTGGACGAAGGGGATCGAACCCTCGACAACGGGAGTCACAATCCCGTGCTCTACCAACTGAGCTACGCCCACCATATTGCATTAACAAAGAACTCGAACATCTTCTTTGTTGAACCCTACCTCGCCTGACGGCCTGGCAAAGCTTTAATTGGTGCGGATGAAGAGACTCGAACTCTTACGCCTCGCGGCGCTGGAACCTAAATCCAGTGTGTCTACCAATTCCACCACATCCGCGCTTGAAGCTCTTAAAGCAAAGGCGCCAGACGATTAATCTGGCGCCTTTTCAAAATATGGGGTGGACGAAGGGGATCGAACCCTCGACAACGGGAGTCACAATCCCGTGCTCTACCAACTGAGCTACGCCCACCATATAACGCTACTTGTGCCAAAGCTGCCTAATGGCGCACCCGGCAGGACTCGAACCTGCGACCATCCGCTTAGAAGGCGGATGCTCTATCCAGCTGAGCTACGGGCGCCTTATTAATCTGTACTCTTGGAGGATTACAAACTAAGTGCTTCCAGCCTCGCAGTACAACAATTCTGCTCGACCTTCTTAACCAGTGCTAGGCTGTGCCCGACAAGTGCGACGAATAGTATAGAGGGCCTGGAAACCCGTCAAATCTTTTTTGAAAAAAATTCATTTTATTTAAGGGGTTAGGCCAATTTGCAGACCAAGCGCCTTTGCCCTCGCGCCGTGGCGTGCGAGAATGCGCGCACTTTTCCTCCCCCTCTCGATGGTTAATCACGCGTAATGACTGCACAACTTATCGACGGCAAATCAATCGCCGCCAGCCTGCGCCAGCAGATCGCCAAACGAGTCACCGAGCGCAGCCAGCAAGGCCTGCGCACACCGGGCCTCGCGGTGATCCTGGTCGGCAGCGATCCTGCCTCTCAGGTTTATGTCTCGCACAAGCGTAAAGACTGCGAAGAGGTCGGCTTTATATCCAAGGCCTACGACCTGCCTGCCGCCACCACCCAAGAGGCGCTCACCGACCTGATCGATGGCCTCAACGACAACCCGGCGATCGACGGCATCCTCCTGCAACTGCCACTGCCCGAGCACCTGGACGCGTCCAAGTTGCTGGAGCGCATCCGCCCGGACAAAGACGTCGACGGTTTCCACCCTTATAACGTCGGTCGCCTGGCCCAGCGCATCCCGCTGCTGCGCCCGTGCACACCAAAAGGCATCATGACCCTGCTGGAAAGCACCGGTGTCGACCTCTATGGCCTGGACGCCGTGGTCGTGGGCGCCTCCAACATCGTCGGCCGCCCAATGGCCATGGAATTGCTGCTGGCCGGCTGCACCGTGACCGTGACCCACCGCTTCACCAAGGATCTGGCCGGCCACGTTGGTCGCGCTGACCTGGTCGTCGTGGCCGCCGGCAAGCCGGGCCTGGTCAAGGGTGAGTGGATCAAGGAAGGCGCGATTGTTATCGACGTGGGCATCAACCGCCAGGAAGACGGCAAGCTGGTAGGCGACGTGGTGTATGAAACTGCCCTGCCCCGCGCCGGCTGGATCACCCCGGTGCCCGGCGGCGTTGGCCCGATGACCCGTGCCTGCCTGCTGGAAAATACCCTGTACGCCGCAGAAACCCTGCACGGTTAATAACCAGGCGTACTGAAAAAGCCCTGCCTTATCGCAGGGCTTTTTATTGCCCGAAAAAAACCTGTTTTTTCTTAGTTTTTAAGCACTTTCGTCTGGTTTTAGAAGAACATTCGACAGTCCATCGTCCATACTCCTAAAATGTAACGGCATTTATCAAAAAAACCGTTACTCAACGGTATTTCCTACTTTTTAGCGAGTTCATCCGCGTGAAAATTCGTCTTTCTATCGTCAGCCTATTTTTTGCTTTCACAGGCACCTTTGCGCACGCCGCCGAATCCACCCAGGCACCGCGCGATCCGTCCAAACTGCAGATCGCGTCCGGCAGCGCCATGCTGGTCGACCTGCAAACCAATAAAGTCATCTATGCCAGCAACCCCGATGTAGTGGTGCCAATTGCGTCGGTAAGCAAGTTGATGACCGGCCTGATCGTGCTTGAAGCCAAGCAGAACATGGACGAGTACATCGACATCAACATCAAGGACACGCCAGAAATGAAAGGCGTGTTCTCCCGCGTAAAAATCGGCAGCGAAATGCCGCGCAAGGAAATGCTGCTGATCGCCCTGATGTCCTCGGAAAACCGCGCCGCCGCCAGCCTGGCCCACCATTATCCGGGCGGCTACCCGGCGTTTATCGCGGCGATGAACGCCAAGGCCAAGGCGCTGGGCATGACCAGCACTCACTATGTTGAGCCCACTGGCCTGTCGATCCACAACGTGTCCACCGCCCGCGACCTCAGCAAGCTGCTGGCTGCCGCACGCCACTACCCGCTGCTCAGCCAGTTGAGCACCACCAAGGAAAAGACCGTTGCGTTCCGCAAGCCCAACTACACCTTGGGTTTCTCCAACACTGACCACCTGATCAACCGCGCCAACTGGGACATCAAGCTGACCAAGACCGGCTTCACCAACCAGGCTGGCCATTGCCTGGTGCTGGTGACCAGCATGGGCAATCGCCCGGTGTCGCTGGTGATCCTGGATGCGTTCGGCAAATTCACCCACTTCGCCGATGCCAGCCGTATTCGCAGCTGGGTCGAGACCGGCAAAGGCGGCTCGGTGCCGGACGTGGCGTTGCGCTACAAGGCCGACAAGAATCTGAAGAACCGCCCGAACGCCGCAGAAGTGCGTCGATAACCCGCGCATAAAAAAACGGCGCATCGAGCGCCGTTTTTTTTACTTTCTTTCTGACAACACTTTAAGCGCCTGCGCCGCCGCCCGTTCCTGCCCGGCCTGGGCCGTGGCATTCGCCGCGTCGCGCCAGCGCTGGGTATCCACATTCGCCGGCAACTGGCTCGGACGCTGGGTGAGGATCGCCCAGTGCCCCGCGCTTGCCCACTTCGATTCAAAGTCGCTGAAGCTCATCAACAAGCGCCGGTCCATGCCCGAGCGCAGCAGCACCGTGCTTTTCTGCTGATTGAAGCCCACCACGACCACATAGTGAGCATCCGACCAAAGCCCGCCGCCGACGCGCGCCATCACCGGATAACCCGCCGCCACCTGCGCCAGTACGGCCGTCAGCCTGGCATCCAGCGGATACACCATCAGCCCGTACTCACGGGCCAGCACCTGCATGTTGCGCTCCAGGTCCGCTTCGCCGCCCGGTAACCGCAGTGGTTTATCCAGCAAGCCCGGTGTCATGACAATGCCTTGTTGCGACAGCATGCTGGCTAATGCCGTAGGTCCGCTCTGATAAGCCTCGCTGCGAAAGGTCGGCACACCATTGAGTTCGACGCGCTCCGGCAAGCCCGGCAGTTTCGACGGATGCCCGGAACAGGCCGCAAGGCCCATGGCGCAGGCCAGCAACAGGGATGATTTAACGTTCGACCGTAACCGCAATTTTGTACTCTCTTGATCAACTGCCGGTAAGGGTCCTGATCATAGGGCGCCACGCCACGCGGGTATAGCCCAAAACCGGGGTCTGGCGCCTGGGATAGAGCAAACAAGTTGGACGAACACGACCATTGGTCAATAGCAGGCAACCGCCGGGTAGCTAGACTGTCCATTGAGAAGACTGTGTGTGCCCCCTGCGGGGTAAAAGGAGGCCTGAATGAGCCTTGCAACAACGATTGTGATGTTGATCTGCGGTTGGCTGGCGGTAGCCGGCGCCATGTTGTGGGGGGTGTTACGCATTAGCCGTCGGCACCATCATCCCCACGTCAAACCGGCCAAGCCGCTGAAGGCTGCGATACACCACGCCTAGCCAGGCATGCAATTGAAGTCCTGAGTCGCCGCGACTTCCTTGCCGTGACCATCCTTCAAGGATGCGCGCACGGTCGTGCCCAGGCTCGACTCCACCAGCGTGTAGTGTTCACCCGCCTTGAAGCCCTGGTACTCGACCCGGCCCTGGCAGTCCCGCTGGTTGTCGTCGCCCGGCTCCTCTTCGTAAAGCGTCACGTCCAGACGATGATCACCCGGCGTCACTTCGAAATAGCGCCCGTCATCCACGCGCTTGCCGTCCACGCGCTCGGCCAGCAAATCATTTGGCGCCTCCTCCCTCAGACCAATCCAGGCCTCGCTCGGGTCCGCCTTGGGGATCGGGCCGGCGCACGCCGACAACAGCAATACGGCACCTAGAGCAGGGATCAACAACAGTGGTTTAAGTGACATGGCAGGGCTCCAAAAAAGACGATGTGTCCGATGGGTGACAAGCTTGGCCAGCAGCCCTGTGTAGAACAAATGAATCCATATGAAACGATCTTCAGCCCGTACCTAAATGTTCCTTCACCTGGCTGAAAGGTGCGTGTTAGGTGGGTCGGGCAAGACTGCCGGGGTTTGCAATCCTGCTCCCTCGGAGGTTCACGCATGCTCGGGCTGGTAAAGACCGCACTGCACAAGCCCTACACGTTTATCGTGTTGGCCATATTCATCTGCATCATCGGGCCGATGGCGGCCCTGCGTACCCCCACGGACGTGTTCCCCGATATCGGTATCCCTGTGGTCGCCGTGGTCTGGCAGTACAACGGCCTGTCGCCGGACGCCATGGCCGGCCGGGTGATCTACACCTACGAACGCTCCCTGAGCACCACCGTCAACGACATCGAACATATCGAATCGCAATCCCTGCCAGGCATGGGCATCGTGAAAATATTCTTCCAACCCGGCGTCGATATTCGCACCGCCAATGCCCAAGTGACCGCCGTGTCACAAACCGTACTCAAGCAGATGCCGCCGGGTATCACGCCGCCGCTGATCCTCAACTACAGCGCATCCACGGTGCCGATCCTGCAAATGGCCTTTTCCAGCCCGAGCCTGTCGGAAGCCAGGATCCGCGACCTGGTGCAGAACAACATTCGCCTGCCGTTAAGCGCCCTGCCCGGCCTGGCGATGCCCACGCCGATGGGTGGCAAGCAGCGGCAGATTACCCTCGACCTTGACCCGCAGGCGCTGGCGGCCAAAGGCCTGTCGGCGCAGGACGTGGGCAATGCCCTGGCCCTGCAGAACCAGATCATCCCGGTGGGCACCGCCAAGCTCGGCCCCAACGAATACACGATCCTGCTCAACAACAGCCCCAAGGCCATCGATGAACTCAACGACCTGCCGATCAAGACCGTCGACGGCGCGTTGATCACCATCGGCCAGGTCGCCCACGTGCGCGACGGTTCGCCCCCGCAGACCAACATCGTGCGTGTCGACGGCCATCGCGCCGTGCTGATGCCGGCGCTGAAGAACGGCAGCATCTCCACCCTGTCGATCATCGACGGTATCCGTGGAATGCTGCCGCGCATCAATGAGACGCTGCCACCGTCGCTCAAGACGTCCCTGTTGGGCGACGCCTCGGTATTCGTCAAACAATCGGTGGGCAGCGTGGCCCAGGAAGGCATCATCGCCGCACTGCTGACCAGTGCAATGATCCTGCTGTTCCTCGGCAGCTGGCGCTCGACCCTGATCATTGCCGCCTCGATTCCCCTGGCAGTGCTCTCGGCAATCGCGCTGCTGGCTGTCAGCGGGCAAACCCTCAACGTCATGACCCTCGGCGGTCTCGCGCTGGCGGTGGGGATTCTGGTGGATGACGCCACGGTGACCATCGAGAACATCAACTGGCATCTGGAACAAGGCAAGGCGGTGAAGACCGCGATCCTCGACGGCGCCGCGCAAATTGTCGGCCCGGCGTTTGTGTCGCTGCTGTGCATCTGCATCGTGTTCGTGCCGATGTTCATGCTGCAGGGCATCGCCGGTTACCTGTTCCGGCCGATGGCCCTGGCGGTGATTTTTGCCATGGCCAGTTCCTTCGTCCTCTCGCGCACCTTGGTGCCGACGCTGGCGATGTTCCTGCTCAAGCCACACACGCCGGAGCAAGGTGCCGGGCATCATCCGGAAGACGACTTCATCAATCACCATGAGGGCGAGCAGCACACCCAACCACGACATCGCGCGCTGCAAGCAGTGCTGAATTTCCAGCAGGGTTTCGAGCGCCATTTCTCGAATACCCGCGACACTTACCACGGCCTGTTGACCCTGGCACTGGGTCATCGCAAGCGCTTTATCATCGGCTTCCTGGCCTGCGTGCTGGCGTCGTTCCTGCTGCTGCCAAGCCTGGGCCAGGACTTCTTCCCGGCCACCGACGCCGGCGCTCTCGCCCTTCACATGCGCCTGCCGCTGGGCACGCGCATCGAGGAAAGTGCCGCCGCCTTCGACCGCATAGAAGCGCGGATCCGCGAAGTAATCCCGGTCGCAGAACTGGACACCATCGTCGACAACATCGGCATCCCGCTCAGCGGCATCGACATGGCCTACAGCAGCAGCGGCACCATCGGCCCCCAGGATGGCGACATCCAGGTCAGCCTTAAACAACACCACGCGCCCACCGCCGACTACGTGAAAAAACTGCGTGAAGCGCTGCCGCAAAGCTTCCCCGGCAGCCACTTCGCCTTCCTGCCCGCCGACATCAGCAGCCAGATCCTCAACTTCGGCGCACCTGCCCCGCTGGACGTGAAAATCTCCGGGCGCAACGATGCCAAAAACCGTGCGTATGCCATAGAGCTTGAGCGCCGCCTGCAACATGTGCCGGGCATTGCCGACCTGCGTATCCAGCAATCCACCGGCTACCCGTCGCTGCAAGTGAATGTCGACCGCCTGCGCGCCAACGGCCTGGGCATTACCGAGCGCGACGTGACCAACAGCATGGTCGCGTCGCTGGCCGGCAGCTCGCAAACCGCGCCGACCTTCTGGCTCAATCCGGCCAACGGCGTGTCGTACTCCATCGTCGCCGCCACCCCGCAATATCGCCTCGACAGCCTGCCGTCGCTGGAAGCCTTGCCAGTGACCGGCGCCGACGGCCAATCACAAATCCTTGGCGGCGTGGCTACCATTTCTCGCGTGCAAAGCTCGGCGGTGGTGACCCACTACAACATCGAACCGACCCTGGACCTGTACGCCAACGTGCAAGGCCGCGACCTCGGTGGTGTGGCCCGCGACGTGCAAAAGGTGCTGGATGACACCGCGGCCCTGCGCCCCAAGGGCGCGTCGATCAGCCTGCACGGGCAGATCGACGCGCTGCATGAAGCCTTCAGCGGCCTGAGCTTCGGCCTGCTCGGTGCGGTGGTGCTGATCTATCTGCTGATCGTCGTCAATTTCCAATCCTGGGCCGACCCGTTCGTGATCATCACCGCGTTGCCGGCAGCATTGGCGGGGATTGTGTGGATGCTGTTCCTCAGTGGCACCTCGCTGTCGGTGCCCGCCTTGACCGGCGCGATCCTGTGCATGGGCGTGGCCACCGCCAACTCGATCCTGGTGGTGAGTTTCTGCCGTGAGCGCCTGGCCGAACATGGCGATGCGTTGAAAGCCGCACTCGAGGCCGGCTACACACGCTTTCGCCCGGTGTGCATGACGGCCCTGGCGATGATCATCGGCATGTTGCCCCTGGCGCTGTCCGAGGAGCAAAACGCGCCGCTGGGTCGAGCGGTGATCGGTGGCTTGATCTTCGCCACAGTCGCCACCCTGTTGTTTGTTCCCGTGGTCTTCAGCCTTGTCCACGGGCGTCACCCTACTCGCGCAGTTGCAGGAGAAACCCCACATGTCGCCTGATCACAAACCCTCGCGCAAGCGCCTGATGCTCATGGGTGTCGGCGGCCTGACCCTGGCCGCCCTGTTGGTCGCCAACGGCCTGCATGCCCGCACGCTACACGAGCAATCGGTGACCGCCTGGACCGAGACCGCCGCCATGCCCCAAGTGATGGTGTTCCAACCCCAACAGAACGTGGCCGGTGATACCTTGCGCCTGCCTGCGCACCTGGAGGCGTGGAGCAAAGCGCCGATTCATGCGCGGGTCAGCGGTTACCTCAAGGACTGGAAGGCGGACATCGGCAGCCAAGTCAAAGCCGGACAAATTCTCGGCGAAATCGACAGCCCGGACCTCGATCAACAGCTGGCGCAAACCCACGCACGCCTGGTGCAGGAACAGGCCAACGCACGCCTCGCGGCGACCACCGCGACGCGCTGGCAAAACCTGCTGGCGAGCCACTCCGTGTCGCGCCAGGAAGCCGATGAAAAAACCTCCAACGCCGCGGCCGCCAACGCCAATGTCCAAGCCGCTGCTGCCGACTACGCACGCCTGTCAGCGCTGGAAAGCTACAAGACCATTCGCGCGCCGTTCGCCGGCACCATCACTGCGCGCAACACCGATATCGGCCAGTTGATCAAGGCCGACAGCGACAGTGATCCGGAGTTATTCAACATCGCCGATACGCACCAGTTGCGCCTTTACGTCCCCGTGCCGCAGAACTACGCGGCAGTGATCCACCCCGGCCTGGAAGCGCGGCTCACCGTGCCCGAACACCCTGGCGAGCACTTCAAGGCGCGGCTGATTGGCGACTCCACCGCCATCGATCGCCGCTCCGGCACCCTGCTCGCGCAGTTCGTGGTGGACAACCCCGACGACCAGCTGCTGCCCGGTGATTACGCCGAAGCCACGCTGCCGATTCCGGCCGACACCCATGGCGTCAGTATCCCGGCCAGCGCGCTGATCTTCCGCGCCCAAGGCACCCAAGTCGCGCTACTGGATGGACAGAACCATGTGCACCTGCAAACCATCCACATTGGCCTCGACCTGGGCGAACGCCTGGTGATCGACCAGGGCCTGAAACCTGCCGACCGCATAGTCGACAATCCGCCAGACGCCCTGCGCGAAGGCGACACCGTGCAATTGGCCGAAGCGGCTGGAGGTGCCCATGCGCCCAAGGCTTAAACCGCTGGCGGCACTGGTGCTAGTGGCGTTGCAAGGCTGCTCGATGGCGCCCACCTACAAAGTGCCGTCAATCGACCTGCCCGCGGGGTATCGCGAGCAGACCCGCGATGGCCCATGGCACAGCGCGCAACCGGCCGATCAACGGGTGCCACAAGGGTGGGCGCTTTACCACGACGCGCAACTGGATAACCTGCAACAGCAACTGCTCACGGCCAACCCGGACCTCGCGGCGGCCTTGGCGCACTTCGATGCAGCCCAGGCCTATGCCAGCCAACTGCACGCCGGACTGTTCCCGCAGATCACCGCCAGTGCGCAGCCGTTGCGCCAACGCCAATCGGACTCGCGACCGCTGCGGGGCACGACGCAGCCTTCGGTGTACAACAGCAACACCGCTGGGGTTTCCCTGAGCTACGACCTGGACCTGTGGGGCAAAATCCGCAATCAGGTCGCGGCGGGCGATGCCCAGGTGCAAGCGTCCGGTGATGATCTGGCCGTGGCGCAGCTGAGCCTGCAACATCAACTGGCGACCCTGTATGTGCAGCTCAATGGGCTGGATGCACAGGACCGGATTCTCAATAACTCGCTGGAGGATTACAGCCAAGCGCTGCAACTGACGCGCAGTCGTTACGCAGGCCAGATCGCGTCGGAACTGGACCTGACCCGTGCGCAGAACCAACTGGCCGAGGCCAAGGCGCAGCGGGATGAAGTACAGGGGCAACGTAACCTTACCGAGCATGCCATCGCAGAACTGGTGGGCGTGCCGGCGAGTGATTTTTCACTGCCGCCCAGCCGGCAGTTGATCGCTCTACCGCAGACTCCATCACAACTGCCGAGCCAGTTGTTGCAACGGCGCCCGGATATTGCAGCGGCAGAGCGTCGAGTATTTGCCGCCAACGCCAACATCGGCGTGGCTAAGGCCGCCTGGTACCCGGACTTCAGTTTGACCGGCTTGATTGGCGGGCAGACTCAAGGCGTTGGCAACCTGCTGTCCGCTGGCAATCGCTATTGGGCGTTGGGGCCGCTGATGAATGTGCCGATCTTCGACGGCGGACGCTTGAGCGCCAATGAACGCCAGGCCAAAGCCGAGTTTGAAGAGGCGTCGGCGCAATACCGCAGCCAGGTGTTGAAGGCCATACGCGAGGTGGAAGACAACCTGGCGCAACTGCGAGATTTGCAGCAGGAGGCCCAGGATGAGCAAGCGGCAGCGGATGCGGCGCAGCACACCCAGGCGCTGGCAATGAACAGCTATCAGGCCGGCGCGGTGAGTTACCTGGATGTGGTGACGGCGCAGACAGCGGCGTTGCAGGCGCAGAGGACGTTACAGGCGGTGCAGACGCGGCAGTTGCAGGCGAGTGTGGGGCTTTTGACCGCACTCGGCGGCGGTTGGCAAAGGTGACGGAGAGCTGGCCCCGACGGCGGTGGGTCAAATACCGCAATCGGGGGCAAGCCCCCTCCCACACTGTCCTGCGCCAGACACACATTGTATGAACACCGCAGATCCAATGTGGGAGGGGGCTTGCCCCCAATTGCGGCCTTCCAGACACATCCTGCCAAAAGCCTGCCGACCAATCCCTTGTCCTCCAACCTAGCCTCTTGAAACACCCCAAAAGAGAGGCCAAGGAATGCCTGACCTACCCGCTTCACACCGCCTGCGCATCGGTCGCTTCAGCGAACCAGACCGCATCTACCTCATCACCACCAACACCCAAGAACGCATCCCGATATTCAACGACTTCCACCTCGGTCGCCTGGTGGTCTGGCAGTTCCGCCTCGCGCAGTACCAAGGGCTGGCGAAGTCCCTTGCATGGGTGATCATGCCGGACCACTTTCATTGGCTCATCGAACTACGCAAAGGCTCGCTGGCGGATCTGATGCGGCAGGTGAAATCCAAAAGCACGCGGTCCGTCAACGGCGCAAGCGGCCGCAAGGGCCGGCTTTGGCAAGGCAGCTTTCACGACCGAGCACTGCGCAAGGACGATGATTTGGTGAAGATGGCCCGGTATGTGGTAGCCAATCCATTGCGGGCGGGATTGGTAGAGAAGATTGGCGACTATCCATTGTGGGATGCGATCTGGGTATAGGTTCGAGATCGAGTCGCCCTATCGCGAGCAAGCCCTTTCGGACTGTCCGCCAAGATCATCAAGTTTATGGCCGACTATTGAGGAAAACGCTGACTGGAGTGAAGTCACGGCCATCGGCATGTCGATACAAGGTACTGCTGTGGTAGTCAGATACCTCCCCCGTGACCGAGACAATAATCTCGCTGCCCTGAGTGACAACCTTGGCCGATGCGTCACGAGTAATTAGAAACGGAGTCGCCTCTTTGAGCGCGGACAACACTTCACGGTCGCTGGCTAAAGTTCGGTAAACGTAGTATCGATAACTGAACGGAACCGTTGCGCCACCACGGTCATCCTTGACGCCGTAGATCGATGCATCAGCGTTCAGAGGCGCTCTGAGCACCACTTCAGTCAGTTGCGGTCGGCCCGCCGAAAGCAGCCAGCTGCCGCCGATGTAAACCAGGCAAAGCAGCAGCAGGATTGTCGTAACAACTGAATACAGCGATCTTTTAGTAGTTCCTGAACCGGGCATACCTGATTCCTTCCTTGATCCAATATTGGTCGATTGGATCGTCACCGAATGGAGCGTCTGCCCACCATTTACCAAACTCAGGCTTGCCCGAGCCTGCCCTATTCTGGGCAAGGCCCGCGGCTCGCAAAAGCACTTCTTCGCTGAAACCGGCAGCTATCCCAACAGCGCCATAATGAAAGTTCCCAAACGCTTCATATTCTCTGGAAATCTGTTTGTAATCCCAAGGGCCACGATTTCGGACTTGAGTATAAAACCAAGAGTACATAAATGCTGACCCAGCCTTCAGCACATTCTTTTTATGAAAGGCCGTGGCCATATTTTCATTGAGCGATACACCGGGTGGCGGCATTGGATTTGGCATTACATGCTTCCTTTGCAGTAAATTTTCCCGGCGGAAACTAACACTGGAAGAGCAAGCTGTAGAGCACACAACGCAGCAACAGAAACTTCGTACAACAGAGTAGGACGCGCCTTGCACGTGATCACCAGAGCCATTTTTTTTCCTACAATCTAGGCTTACTTTGTCGCCCCGCACGCTCCCACATTCTTTCCCGCATTTCAGGCCGCTAGCTTGCCGCTGGCGATTGCAGCAGAAGCGGCCACCATCGCACGCAACAACACCGCACACCCCGCCGCCAAATCATCCGGTGCGGCATTCTCGATTTCGTTATGGCTGATACCCCCCTCGCACGGCACAAAAATCATCCCCGCCGGGCCCAGTTCTGCGACGAAGATCGCGTCGTGCCCTGCCCCGCTGACGATGTCCATGTTAGACAAACCCAGCCCGTTCGCCGCATCGCGCACGGCGTCAACGCAGCCTTTGTCGAAATACAGCGGTGGGAAATCTGCGGTGGGCTCCATTTCAAAGCTCAGGCCATGCTTGGCGCAGGTGTCATCAATCACCTTGCGCACCTCGGCAATCATCGAATCCAACCGCGCGGGTTCCAGGTGACGGAAGTCCAGGGTCATGCGCACTTCGCCAGGAATCACGTTGCGCGATCCCGGGTACGCTTGCAGGCAACCCACGGTCCCGCACGCATGGGGCTGATGCCCCAGCGCCGCCGCATTCACCGCCGCCACCACCGCTGCTGCGCCCACCAGCGCATCCTTGCGCAGGTGCATCGGTGTCGGCCCGGCATGCGCCTCAACGCCGCGCAGTTTCAGGTCAAACCATTTTTGCCCGAGGGCGCCAAGGACCACGCCGATGGTTTTCTTCTCATCCTCCAGAATCGGCCCTTGTTCGATATGCGCCTCGAAATACGCACCGACCTTGTGCCCACTTTCGGGCCGGGTGCCCGCATAGCCAATCGCATTCAGCGCATCACCCACGCTGACGCCCTGTGCATCGACCTTGGCGAGGGTTTCGGCGAGGGTAAATTTCTCGGCAAACACGCCGGAGCCCATCATGCACGGCGGGAAGCGCGAGCCTTCCTCGTTGGTCCACACCACCACTTCCAGCGGTGCTTCGGTTTCCACGTTCAGGTCATTGAGGGTGCGCAGCACTTCCACGCCGGCCAACACGCCAAAGCAACCGTCGAATTTGCCGCCCGTGGGCTGGGTGTCGATATGGCTGCCGGTCATCACCGGCGGCAGGTCGGGATTACGGCCAGGGCGGCGCGCGAAGATATTGCCGATGCCGTCGACGGTCACCGTGCAACCGGCGTCTACGCACCATTGCACAAACAGATCGCGGGCCTTGCGATCGAGGTCGGTAAGGGCCAGGCGACACACGCCGCCCTTGGGGGTGGCGCCGAGCTTGGCCAGGTCCATCAGCGACTGCCACAAGCGGTCGCGGTTGATATGCAGGTGGGTCGATTGCAGAACGTCGAGGGCAGCGTTCATGGGGATCTCCTCAGGCTTGTATTTCTTATGAATTGACAACGACCGGGTTGGCTCCACGCCGGGCATTGAGGCCGTAATACAACACCCCGCCCAACGCCGAACCGGTAAACCAGCCATAGCTGTAGAACCAGCTGAACGCGTCACTGCCCAACGACAGCAAGGTCAGCACCACCGGCACGCCAAAGGCGACAAAGCCGCTCCAGTTCCATGCCGGGTACACGTCGTCGCGGTACAGCCCCGCCAGGTCAAGCTGCTGTTTGCGGGTGATGAAGTAGTCCACCACCATGATCCCGGCGATGGGGCCGAGCAGGCTGGAATAGCCCAGCAACCAGTTGGAATAGACCGTTTCCAAGCTCACGTCGGAGACGATCAGCCCAAGCTTTTTCAGGAGTTCATGGGCCATCAGCAGCAGCCCCACGAACCCGGTGAGGATCACCGCCGTGGTGCGGTTGATCAGCTTGGGCGCGATGTTCTGGAAGTCATTGGTCGGCGAGACGATGTTCGCCGCCGTGTTGGTGGACAAGGTCGCGATGATGATCAGCGCCATGGCGATAGCGACCCAGACCGGGCTCTGGATATGCCCGATCAGGGTCACCGGGTCGGACACGCTGACGCCCACCAGTTTCACCGACGCGGCGGTCATGATCACGCCGAGGGCGGCGAACAGCAACATGGTCAGCGGCAGGCCGAAAATCTGC
The DNA here is from genome assembly GCF_003290225.1 of Pseudomonas sp. LG1E9. Taxonomy (NCBI): domain Bacteria; kingdom Pseudomonadati; phylum Pseudomonadota; class Gammaproteobacteria; order Pseudomonadales; family Pseudomonadaceae; genus Pseudomonas; species Pseudomonas sp. LG1E9. The sequence goes on from NZ_CP029983.1 coordinate 4,453,732, forward strand.
CCGAGGATCTGGTCCTTCTGGCTTTTGGCGTAGCGGCTGAAATCGGGAATGTTCAGCGACAAGGTGGCCCAAAAGCCGACCATCGCGGTAAGGCCCGCCATGAAATAACCGGTGAGGCTCGCCCCTTCCGGGCGCTTGGGCGGGATCGCCATCAATTCGCTGATCGACACATTCGGCATGGCCCAGACCAGCAGGCCAACCCCCACCGCCACCAGCAGCGGTGCGGACAAGGTCTCCAGGCGCTTGATGGACTCCGCGCCGCGCAACACCACCCACAAGTTCAGGCACCAGAAGATCATGAAGCCAATCACTTCACCGGTACCGCCGAGGGACTTCCACCCCTCGAAAATCGAGCCCAGGAACAGGTGAATCGCCAGCCCGCCAAACATCGTCTGGATACCAAACCAACCACAGGCCACCAGCGCTCGAATCAAGCACGGCACGTTGGAGCCGAGGATGCCAAAGGACGAGCGCAACAACACCGGGAACGGAATGCCGTACTTGGTGCCGGGGAAGGCGTTAAGGGTCAGCGGGATCAGCACCACGATATTGGCCAGCAGAATCGCGACCAGCGCCTCGCCCACTGATAATCCAAAGTAAGCAGTCAGCACGCCGCCCAATGTATACGTGGGCACGCAGATCGACATGCCGACCCACAGCGCGGTGATGTGCCACTTGTTCCAAGTGCGTTCGTGCACCTGGGTAGGTGCCATGTCGTGGTTGTAGCGAGGGCTGTCGAGGACGTCGGGGCCGGCGTCGAGTTCGTACAGGCCGTTGCGCTCAATAACTTGCGATCTGTTCTGTTGCATGGCCGCTCCACGGTTTTTTCGAATTATTGTTGCTCACCTGCAGGGTTGATGCAGGTGGCCGGAGTACCTCGTAAACAACATGACATCACGGGCCCGGCCAGCCGTTCCTGCACTCAATAACCGTGCCGAAAACCGCCGCCATACCCTTACCGCTTATATAACTGACTGATGTTAATCAGCTTTCCGATTGAACCTAGGGTACTTGCCACGCGACTCAGGCTGGATAACGTGGAAGTTGCCCGAACTGTCAGGACTCAATCTGGTGCAACACAATTATTTTTATTTCCGTGGCCCGTCAAGAGGCATATCTCAAGCGTCTGATTTGCAATAAGAAATGTTGCTCATATTGAGAACCTGTCAAGTGCGTCAAAATGGTGAGAGCCCGCGACATTTTGGTGATATTGATTTTTTATCCTTATAAATCAATTACATATAAAATGAATAAGCTTATAAAAAATATTCTTGCCCAATCGAAAAACTCGGGCTAGTTTCTATTCCTGTCACCGATGACAGGAATTAACCACCGCTCGGCGACAGCATTACAACACTTAGAACTGGCACAAGCCGGTCAAGCCTTTGAGGAACTCGACATGTCGCTGTTGATCCGTGGCGCCACCGTTATTACCCATGATGAAAGTTACCGCGCCGATGTGTTGTGCGCAGGCGGTCTGATTCGCGCCGTTGGCACGGATCTGGAGATTCCCGCCGGCACCGAGATACTTGATGGCAGCGGCCAATACTTGATGCCCGGCGGCATCGACCCCCATACCCACATGCAATTGCCCTTCATGGGCACCGTGGCCAGTGAAGACTTCTTCAGTGGCACAGCAGCGGGTCTGGCCGGCGGCACCACGTCCATCATTGATTTTGTGATTCCCAACCCGCAGCAGTCCTTGATGGAAGCGTTTCACCAGTGGCGCGGCTGGGCCGAAAAATCGGCGTCAGACTACGGTTTTCACGTGGCGATCACCTGGTGGAGCGAACAGGTGCGTGAGGAAATGGCCGAGCTGGTCAGCCATCACGGCATCAACAGCTTCAAGCATTTCATGGCGTACAAGAACGCGATTATGGCGGCCGACGATACCCTGGTCGCCAGCTTCGAACGCTGCCTTGAGCTAGGCGCAGTGCCCACCGTGCATGCGGAAAACGGCGAGTTGGTGTATCACCTGCAACGCAAGTTGATGGCCCAGGGCATCACCGGGCCGGAAGCGCACCCACTGTCGCGCCCCTCCCAGGTGGAAGGCGAAGCGGCCAGCCGCGCGATCCGCATCGCCGAAACCATTGGCACGCCACTGTATCTGGTGCACGTTTCCACCCAGGAAGCGCTGGATGAAATCACCTATGCCCGTGGCAAAGGCCAGGCGGTGTACGGCGAAGTGCTGGCCGGCCACCTGTTGCTGGACGACAGTGTCTACCAGCACCCCGACTGGCAAACCGCCGCTGGCTATGTGATGAGCCCGCCGTTCCGCCCACGCGGGCATCAGGAAGCGCTGTGGCATGGCCTGCAATCCGGCAACCTGCACACCACCGCCACCGACCACTGCTGCTTCTGCGCCGAGCAGAAAGCCGCGGGCCGAGACGATTTCAGCAAGATTCCCAATGGCACCGCCGGTATCGAAGACCGCATGGCGCTGCTATGGCACGAAGGCGTCAATACCGGGCGCCTGTCGATGCAGGAATTCGTTGCGCTGACCTCCACCAACACCGCGAAGATCTTCAACCTGTACCCGCGCAAAGGCGCCATCCGTGTGGGTGCCGATGCCGATCTGGTGCTGTGGGATCCCGAGGGCACGCGGACCATTTCCGCCAAGACCCACCACCAGAACGTCGACTTCAACATCTTCGAAGGCAAAACCGTGCGCGGCGTGCCGAGCCATACCATCAGCCAGGGCAAACTGGTCTGGGCCGATGGCGACCTGCGCGCCGAGCGCGGTGCCGGGCGCTATGTGGAACGGCCGGCGTATCCGTCGGTGTTCGAGCAGTTGAGCAAGCGGGCTGAGCATGCCAGGCCGGTTGCTGTGAAGCGCTGAGACCGCTATCGGGGGCAAGCCCCCTCCCACACTGATCTCATTCCAATTGGAAAAACGCGGTCAAATGTGGGAGGGGGCTTGCCCCCGATGAGGCCAGCACAGGCAACAAAAAAACAATGCCCATCAGAGGCAGCACCTCAATAACCGTGAGGCCACCACCGTGATCCAGACCCTGACCCACCTCCCCCATCCCCATGAGGATGGCGCAACCCTCGCCAGCCACTTCACCGACCTGGCACCGCCCCTGAACGCCCGCCAGGCCCAACTGGAAGCCTCGCGCTGCCTGTACTGCTACGACGCGCCCTGCGTGAACGCGTGCCCCAGCGACATCGATATTCCGTCGTTCATCCGCAACATCCACACCGAAAACGTCCAAGGCGCGGCGCAGAAAATCCTCTCGGCCAACATCCTCGGTGGCAGCTGCGCACGGGTCTGCCCGACGGAAATCCTGTGCCAGCAAGCCTGCGTGCGCAACAACAGCGAAGAATGCGCGCCCGTGCTGATCGGCCTGCTGCAACGCTACGCCATCGACAATGCGCACTTCAGCGAACACCCCTTCCAGCGCGCCGCGACGACCGGCAAGCGCATCGCCGTGGTGGGCGCCGGCCCGGCCGGCCTGGCCTGCGCCCATCGCGCCGCTTTGCATGGCCATGACGTGGTGATTTTCGAAGCCCGCGAAAAAGCCGGCGGCCTGAATGAGTACGGGATCGCCAAATACAAACTGGTGGATGACTTTGCCCAGAAGGAACTGGATTTCCTCCTGCAGATCGGCGGCATCGAGATCCGCCACGGCCAGCGCCTGGGCGATAACCTCAGCTTGAGCGAACTGCACCAGCAATTCGACTCGGTATTCCTCGGCCTGGGTCTCGCCGCCAGCAAACAGTTGGGGCTGCCCCACGAAGACGCCCCCGGCCTGCTCGCCGCCACCGACTACATCCGCGAACTGCGCCAGGCCGATGACCTGACCCAACTGCCACTGGCCGACCGCTGCATCGTGCTCGGCGCCGGCAATACTGCGATCGACATGGCCGTGCAAATGGCCCGCCTCGGCGCCCGCGATGTCAACCTCGTCTACCGTCGCGGCCTGGCGGACATGGGCGCCACGCACCATGAACAGGACATCGCCAAAGCCAATCAGGTGCGCCTGTTGACCTGGGCCCAGCCTGAAGAAGTGCTGCTCGATGATCAGGGCCATGTACGCGGGATGCGCTTCCAGCGCACACACATGGAAAACGGCCGCCTGCACCCCACCGGCGAGAGCTTCGAACTGGCTGCCGATGCGATCTTCAAGGCCATCGGGCAAGGGTTTGACGGCGCAGCGTTACACGATCCACTGGCCCAGCAACTGCATCGCGTGGGCGAGCGAATCTTTGTCGACGAACAGCTGCGCACCAGCATTCCCGGCGTGTATGCGGGAGGTGATTGCGTGAGCCTCGGCCAGGACCTCACCGTACAAGCGGTGCAACACGGCAAGCTGGCCGCCGAAGCCATGCACGCCCAACTCATGCTGACTGTGGAGGCCGCGTAATGGCCGATCTCTCGATTGTCTTCGCCGGTATCAAAGCCCCCAACCCGTTCTGGCTGGCCTCCGCGCCGCCCACCGACAAGGCCTACAACGTGGTCCGCGCCTTCGAGGCAGGCTGGGGCGGCGTGGTGTGGAAAACCCTGGGTGAAGACCCGGCGGCGGTCAACGTGTCGTCACGTTACTCGGCGCACTACGGTGCCAACCGTGAAGTGCTGGGCATCAACAATATCGAGCTGATCACCGACCGCTCCCTGGAGATCAACCTGCGGGAAATCACCCAGGTGAAAAAGGACTGGCCCGACCGCGCGTTGATCGTGTCGCTGATGGTGCCGTGTGTCGAAGAGTCCTGGAAAAACATCCTGCCGCTGGTGGAAGCCACTGGCTGTGACGGTATCGAACTGAACTTCGGTTGCCCCCACGGCATGCCCGAGCGCGGCATGGGCGCAGCAGTAGGCCAGGTGCCGGAATATGTGGAACAGGTGACGCGCTGGTGCAAGACCTACTGCTCACTGCCGGTGATCGTCAAGCTCACGCCAAACATCACCGACATCCGGGTGGCGGCGCGGGCGGCGTATCGCGGTGGGGCGGATGCGGTGTCGCTGATCAACACCATCAATTCCATCACCAGCGTGGACCTGGAGCGCATGGTCGCCCTGCCCGTCGTCGGTACGCAAAGTACCCACGGCGGCTACTGCGGCTCGGCGGTCAAGCCGATTGCCCTGAACATGGTTGCGGAAATCGCCCGCGACCCGCAGACGCAAGGCCTGCCGATCTGCGGCATTGGCGGCATTGGCAACTGGCGCGATGCGGCAGAATTCGTCGCCCTCGGTTGCGGCGCGGTGCAAGTGTGTACGGCGGCGATGCTGCACGGGTTTCGTATCGTTGAAGAGATGAAGGACGGGCTGTCGCGGTGGATGGACAGCCAGGGCTATACCAGCTTGCAGGACTTTTCCGGGCGGGCTGTGGGCAATACCACGGACTGGAAGTACCTGGACATCAACTACCAGGTGATCGCCAAGATCGACCAGGCCGCGTGTATTGGGTGCGGGCGTTGCCATATTGCCTGTGAGGATACGTCACACCAGGCCATCGCCAGCTTGAAGCAGGCGGATGGTACGCATGCATACGAGGTGATCGATGATGAGTGCGTGGGCTGCAACCTGTGCCAGATCACCTGCCCGGTGGCGGACTGCATTGAGATGGTGCCCATCGACACGGGCAAGCCGTTTTTGAATTGGACCCAGGATCCGAGGAATCCCTACAGGGAGGCTGTGTAGTCCTTTAGATCGCTATCGGGGGCAAGCCCCCTCCCACACAATTGGCTAAATGCGGTCACATGTGGGAGGGGGCTTGCCCCCGATAGGCATAGGTATCTACACAACTCTCAAAGGCTTATACATAACTCTGTGGTGAGCGGGCTTGTCCCGCGCTGGGCTGCTGCGCAGCCCAGCGCGGGACAAGCCCGCTCACCACAACAGCCCGTTTGCCATAGATTCAGCATCCACGGAAAGTTGTGTAGATACCTATGCCCCGATAGGGCCATCAGCCTCACCACAAGACTCAAGGCTCCAACCCAATCCCGCGCAAAATCACACCCGTCACGGTCTGGATCGCTTTCTCAAACTGCAGGTCCGACAACGGCTGGTGATCATTCAGAATCTTCACCTGATGGTCAAAGTCGGCATAGTGCTGGGTCGAAGCCCAGATCATGTACAGCAGGCTCGACGGCTCCACCGGCAGGATGCGTTTGTCTTCCACCCATTGACGAATTTTCGCTTCCTTCATCTTGGCCCAGTCGTACAGGCTTTCGTCCAGCGCCTCACCGAGTGTCGGCGCGCCGTGGATGATTTCGTTGGCCCAGACCTTGGAGCCATACGGCCGTGTGCGTGAGCGCTGCATCTTGGCGCGGATGTAGCTGCTGAGCACCACCCGTGGGTCATCGAAGGTTTCGAAGCTCAGGGCATCCTGTTTCCACACGTCCAGCAGGTCGAACAGCACGGCGCTGTACAGCTCGCTTTTGGTGGTGAAGTAGTAATGCAGGTTCGAGCGCGGCAGTTGCGCTTCTTCGGCGATGTCGGCCATGGCGGTGCTGCCGTAGCCTTTCTCGGCGAAGACTTTCTCCGCCGCCAGCAGGATTTTTTCGACGTTGGCCCTACGAATTCCGATCTTGTGATTGCCCATAAGGGCTCCCTGACAAAGACATACGCCAAAGACTACCACCCGCTCTAGATCGGGGCGACAGGCCAAGCCGAAACTTCGTACACTGCCCGCTCCTACCCATTGATTGGTATTGAACAATGTTGATCAAGAAAACCCTCACCACCGTCGCCCTGCTCGCATCCCTGCTGGGCGCCTCGGCGGCGTTCGCCCATGCTCACCTCAAAAGCTCCACGCCGGCGGCAGACAGCACGGTGACAGCCCCCGCCGATCTGCGCCTGACCTTCAGCGAAGGCATCGAGGCGACCTTCACCAAGGTGTCCCTGAGCAAGGACGGTACCGAAATCGCGATCAAGGGCCTGGACACCGAAGGCACCGACAAGAAAGTCCTGGTGGTCACCCCGGCCGCACCACTCGCGGCCGGCAACTACAAAGTGGTGTGGAATGCCGTGTCGGTCGACACCCACAAGAGCAACGGCGAATACAGCTTCAAGGTTGGCCAGTAATCCATGGCGACCCTGCTGGTGCTGTGCCGCTTTGTGCATTTCATCGTCGTGTTGCTGATGTTCGGGGCCTGCGCGTTCAGGCCCTGGCTCCTCGGCGCTGAACCGCAGCCGGTGCTGGACCGGCAATTGCTGCGCATAACCCGTGGGCTGGCATGGACGGCCCTCGCGTCGGGGGCGATCTGGTTACTGTTGATTACTGTCAGCATGGCGGGCTCATGGTCGGCGGCGCTGCAACCGTCGACGGTGCAGTTGGTGCTGGGCAAGACCTTTTTTGGCCAGGTGTGGACCTGGCATCTGATCGTGAACGGCTTACTGATCATCAGCCTGATGATCCCGTGGAGGGCCCCTCGCCTGCCGCTGATCACGCTGTTGCTGATAACCCTGGCCCCGGTCGGCCATGGCGCCATGCTCGATGGGCTGAGCGGGCAGTTGTTGATCCTCAACCAGGTGGTCCATCTGATGTGTGTGGGCGCGTGGTTGGGCGGGCTGTTGCTGCTGGTCTTGATCCTCAGGCAATCACAGCGTTTTGAGTTGGCGCCCGTCCTGCGTCGTTTCAGTGGCGTGGGTTACGGCCTGGTCGCGGGCTTGCTGGTGACCGGCCTGATCAATGTGCGCGTCCTGACCGGGCAGTTGTGGCCCACGCCGTTGTTCAGTGGTTTTGCCCTGATTCTGTTGATCAAGGTGATGCTGGTGCTGGGGATGTTGGCGCTGGCGTTGCTGAACCGCTTACGCCTTGATAGCTGCGAACAACGGCTGGGCAGCTTGAGGGCCAGCGTGATGCTGGAATGGCTGCTGGGTGTTTGCGCAGTGGCCGCCGTTTCACTCCTGGGCACCTTGCCGCCGATGCTGCTGGCTGGCTGAAACGACATTGACTCTGCCCGCTTTAGGTCGGCACCCTCGTTGTCATCGTATAACTTCCCCTTGACACCTCGGGAAATCCCCGCAAATATCCGCTCCAATGTTGTACGACGACGTATAACAAATAATAAAAACAACAAACAGAAAGGGAGCATCACTGTGAGTCAATTCGCCCGCAATTCGTCTGCGCGTCTCGGTCTTATCGGACTCGGCAGCCTGGCCTTCACCCTCCCACTCACTGTCCAGGCCGAAGGGTTTGTCGACGACGCCAAGGCCACGCTCAACCTGCGCAACGCCTATTTCAACCGTAACTTCACCAACCCGGCGAACGCTCAGGGCAAGGCCGAAGAGTGGACGCAGAGTTTCATTCTCGATGCCAAGTCGGGCTTTACCCAAGGCACCGTGGGCTTCGGTCTTGATGTGTTGGGCCTCTATTCCCAGAAGCTCGACGGCGGTAAAGGCACCGGTGGCACGCAGTTGTTGCCGATCCATGATGACGGTCGCCCTGCGGATAATTTCGGGCGCCTGGGTGTGGCGTTGAAAACCCGGCTGTCGAAGACCGAGTTGAAGGTCGGCGAATGGATGCCGGTGCTGCCGATCCTGCGTTCCGACGACGGGCGCTCCCTGCCCCAGACCTTTCGCGGCGGCCAAGTGACGTCCAACGAGATCGCCGGCCTGACCCTTTACGGCGGCCAGTTCCGTGGCAACAGCCCGCGCAACGACGCGAGCATGGAAGACATGTTCATGAACGGCAAAGCGGCGTTCACCTCCGACCGCTTCAACTTCGGCGGCGGCGAATACAGCTTCAATGACAAGCGCACCCAGGTCGGCCTGTGGTACGCCGAACTGAGCGATATCTACCAGCAACGCTACGTCAACCTCACGCACAGCCAGCCTGTAGGCGACTGGACCCTGGGCGCCAACCTCGGCTTTTTCAGCGGCAAGGAAGACGGCAGCGCCCTGGCCGGCGACCTCGACAACAAGACCACCTTCGCCCTGCTTTCGGCCAAATACGGCGGCAACACCTTCTATGTGGGCCTGCAAAAACTCACCGGCGACAGCGTATGGATGCGCGTCAACGGCACCAGCGGCGGCACCCTGGCCAACGACAGTTACAACGCCAGCTATGACAACGCCAAGGAGAAATCCTGGCAGGTGCGCCATGACTTCAACTTCGTGGCGCTCGGCGTGCCGGGGCTGACCCTGATGAACCGCTATATCAGCGGCAGCAACGTACACACCGGCGCGATCACCGACGGCAAGGAGTGGGGACGCGAGTCGGAGCTGGCCTACACCGTGCAGAGCGGCGCGCTGAAGAACCTCAACGTGAAGTGGCGCAACTCGACCATGCGTCGGGATTTCAGCACCAACGAGTTTGATGAGAACCGGATCTTTATCAGCTATCCAATCTCGCTGTTGTAGAACACAGCCTCCCAGCCCCAGGAAATCCCCGGTGGGAGGGGGTTCGCTCCTGATGGCGGTGGGTCACTAACAGATGCACTCACTGGCATGCCCTCATCGAGGGCAAGCCCTCTCCCACATTTTACTCCGCGCTCTGTCCGCAAGAACGTTGACAACCTGGGGACTCCCTAACAATACTTCGACATAGTCATACGACAACCTACAACAAAAAATCTGGAATCCCCATGACCACGACCACCCACGCTCCTTTCAACCGCCTGCTCCTCACCGGCGCCGCCGGCGGCCTTGGCAAAGTCCTGCGCGAGCGCCTGCGCCCCTACGCACATGTCCTGCGCCTGTCCGATATCGCGGCCATGGCCCCGGCTGCCGATGCTTCGGAAGAAGTCCAGCCCTGCGACCTCGCCGACAAACAAGCCGTGCATCACTTGGTGGAAGGCGTCGACGCCATCCTGCACTTCGGCGGAGTCTCGGTAGAGCGTCCTTTTGAAGAGATCCTCGGTGCCAACATCAGTGGCACCTTTCATATCTACGAAGCCGCCCGTCGCCATGGCGTCAAACGTGTGATCTTTGCCAGCTCCAACCACGTGATCGGTTTCTACAAACAGACCGAAACCATCGACGCCCACTCGCCACGCCGCCCGGACAGCTACTACGGCCTGTCCAAATCCTACGGCGAAGACATGGCCAGTTTCTACTTCGACCGCTATGGCATCGAGACTGTGAGCATCCGCATCGGCTCGTCGTTCCCGGAGCCGCAGAACCGCCGGATGATGCACACCTGGCTTAGCTTCGACGACCTCACCCAACTGCTCGAACGCGCGCTGTACACGCCGAACGTCGGCCACACCGTGGTCTACGGCATGTCGGATAACCAGGGCACCTGGTGGGACAACCGCCACGCCGCGCACCTGGGGTTTGCGCCCAAGGACACGTCCGAAGTGTTCCGCGCCCAGGTCGAAGCCCAGCCGCCCGTGGCTGCCGATGACCCGGCCAAGGTCTATCAGGGCGGCGCGTTCTGCGCGGCCGGGCCGTTCGGTGACTGAGTTCACATCAACCCAAGGGAATGAGTTGCCATGACTGCTGATTTGATCGTCGACGCCCGCAATGCCGTGGGCGAATGCCCGGTGTGGGTGCCTGAAGAAAACGCGCTGTACTGGGTGGACATTCCCAACGGCGGCCTGCAGCGCTGGAGCGCCAGCAGCGGCCATGTCGCGGCGTGGAAAGCCCCGCAGATGCTCGCCTGTATCGCCCGCACCACGGCGGGCAATTGGGTCGCGGGCATGGAAACCGGCTTTTTCCAACTTACCGCACACAATGACGGCAGCCTCGACACCACGTCTCTGGCCAGTGTCGAACACCCGCGCCCGGACATGCGCCTCAACGACGGCCGCTGTGACCGCCAGGGCCGCTTCTGGGCCGGCAGCATGGTGTTGAACATGGGCCTGAATGCGGCCGAGGGCATCCTCTACCGCTACGCGTCAGGCTCAGCGCCTCATGCTCAATTGGATGGGTTTATCACCCTCAACGGCCTGGCCTTCAGCCCCGACGGCCGCACGATGTACGCCTCGGACTCGCACCCGCTGGTGCAACAGATCTGGGCCTTCGACTACGACATCGACACCGGCACGCCGTCCAATCGCCGCGTGTTTGTGGACATGCACAACCACCTCGGCCGCCCGGACGGCGCAGCGGTGGACGCAGATGGCTGCTACTGGATCTGCGCCAACGACGCCGGCTTGATCCACCGCTTCACCCCGGACGGTCGCCTGGATCGCTCCCTAAGCGTTCCGGTGAAAAAACCCACCATGTGCGCCTTCGGCGGCAGTCGCCTGGACACGTTGTTCGTTACCTCGATCCGTGATGATCAAAGTGAACAGTCGATGGCCGGCGGTGTGTTCGCCCTCAACCCCGGCGTCACCGGTTTGCCGGAGCCCAGCTTCACCCTCTAGCTGCATCGCTGTGCCTTGAATACAACAATAAAATAACAAGACAGGAGTGACCCCCATGGACTTCAAACGCACCTTGCTCGCCGCCGCAGTGTTCACCCTCAGCAGCGCCGCCCACGCGCTGGAAATCAAATTCGCCGACATCCACCCCGCCGGCTACCCCACCGTGGTCGCCGAAGAGAACATGGGCAAGGCCCTGACCAAGGAAAGCAACGGCGAACTGACCTTCAAATATTTCCCCGGCGGCGTGCTGGGCTCCGAGAAAGAAGTGGTCGAACAGGCCCAGGTCGGCGCCGTGCAGATGACCCGCGTCAGCCTCGGCATCGTCGGGCCGGTGGTGCCGGACGTGAACGTGTTCAACCTGCCGTTCGTGTTCCGTGACCAGGCGCATATGCGCAAGGTCATCGACGGCGAGATCGGCGATGAGATCCTCGCGAAGATCACCGACTCCGAGTTCGGCCTGATGGCCCTGGCCTGGATGGACGGCGGCACGCGCAACCTCTACACCAAGAAACCCGTGCGCAAGATCGAAGACCTCAAGGGCATGAAAATCCGCGTGCAGGGCAACCCGTTATTCATCGACGCGTTCAACGCCATGGGCGCCAATGGCATTGCCATGGACACCGGCGAGATCTTCAGCGCCTTGCAGACCGGGGTCATCGACGGCGCGGAGAACAACCCGCCGACCATGCTTGAGCACAACCACTTCCAGAACGCCAAGTACTACACCCTCACCGAACACCTGATCCTGCCCGAGCCCATCGTGATGTCGAAAATCACCTGGAACAAACTCACCCCCGCCCAGCAGGACATGGTGAAAAAAGCCGCCAAGGCCGCCCAGGCCGATGAGCGCGTGCTGTGGGACGCCAAGTCCGCCAGCAGTGAGGAAAAACTCAAGAAGGCCGGTGTCGAGTTCATCACCGTCGACAAAAAGCCCTTCTATGACGCCACCGCAGAGGTACGTGCCAAGTACGGCGCGCCGTACGCCGACATCATCAAGCGTATCGACGCCGTTCAGTAACGCCCTCCTCCCTGACAAGGCCTGGCGTGGTCGGCATCGACGCGCCCGGTTACGGTGAACGCCATGAAGAATCTGCTGCTGCGCATCAACGACCGCATCTACATGACCTGCATCTGGGTCGCCGGCCTCGCGGTCCTCGGGGTCGCACTGATCATCCCTTGGGGCATCTTCGCCCGCTACATCCTTGGCACCGGCTCAAGCTGGCCGGAGCCCACCGCCATCCTGTTGATGCTGGTGTTCACTTTTATCGGCGCGGCCGCCAGTTACCGTGCCGGTGCGCACATGTCGGTGGCGATGGTCACTGACCGCCTGCCGCCCACCCAACGCCGAATCGTCGGCATTTTTTCGCAACTGCTGATGGCGACCATCTGCCTGTTCATGACCATTTGGGGCACCAAGCTGTGCCTGTCCACCTGGAACCAGTTCATGAGCGCCATCCCCACCCTGCGCGTGGGCATCACCTATATGCCGATCCCCATCGGTGGCGTGCTGACCCTGGTTTTTGTGCTGGAAAAACTCCTGCTCGGTGACCAGAGCAACCGGCGCGTGGTGCGTTTTGACCTGGTTGAAGAAAGCGAAGGGGCTGCCTGATATGGACGCATTGATTCTGCTGGGCAGCTTTATCGCCTTGATCCTGATCGGCATGCCGGTGGCCTACGCCCTGGGCTTGTCGGCGCTGATTGGCGCGTGGTGGATCGACATCCCGTTCCAGGCCCTGATGATTCAGGTGGCCGGCGGCGTGAACAAGTTTTCGCTGATGGCCATTCCGTTCTTTGTGCTGGCGGGGGCGATCATGGCCGAGGGCGGCATGTCGCGCCGGCTGGTGGCGTTTGCCGGGGTGCTGGTGGGCTTTGTGCGCGGCGGCCTGTCCTTGGTCAACATCATGGCCTCAACATTTTTCGGCGCGATCTCCGGTTCGTCGGTGGCGGACACCGCCTCGGTGGGCTCGGTGCTGATTCCGGAAATGGAACGCCGTGGCTACCCACGGGAATTTGCCACGGCGGTGACCGTCAGCGGCTCGGTGCAGGCCTTGCTCACCCCGCCCAGCCACAACTCGGTGCTCTACTCCCTGGCGGCAGGCGGCACCGTGTCCATCGCCTCGCTGTTCATGGCCGGCGTGGTGCCGGGGCTGATGATGAGCGCGTGCCTGATGGTGCTGTGCCTGATTTTCGCGAAGAAACGCAACTACCCCAAAGGCGAAGTCATCCCGTTGAAGCAAGCGCTGAAGATCGCCGGCGAAGCGCTCTGGGGCATGATGGCCATGGTGATCATCCTCGGCGGCATCCTGTCGGGCATCTTCACGGCCACCGAGTCCGCCGCGATTGCGGTGCTGTGGGCATTCTTCGTGACCATGTTCATCTACCGCGACTACAAGTGGAATGAACTGCCCAAGCTGATGCACCGCACGGTGCGCACGATTTCCATCGTGATGATCCTGATCGCCTTCGCCGCCAGCTTCGGCTACATCATGACCCTGATGCAGATCCCGGCGAAAATCACCACGCTGTTCCTGACCCTGTCGGACAACCGCTATGTGATCCTGATGTGCATCAACGCCATGCTGCTGTTGCTCGGCACGGTGATGGACATGGCGCCACTGATCCTGATCCTCACGCCGATCCTGTTGCCGGTGGTGCTCAATATCGGCGTCGACCCTGTGCACTTCGGCATGATCATGCTGGTGAACCTGGGCATCGGCCTGATCACCCCGCCGGTGGGCGCGGTGCTGTTTGTCGGCGCGGCAGTGGGCAAGACCACGATCGAGAAAACCGTGAAGGCGCTGCTGCCGTTTTATGCGGTGCTGTTCCTGGTGCTGATCGCCGTCACTTACATCCCGGCGTTGTCGCTGTGGCTGCCGAGCGTGGTGCTGTAATGATTGAGCTTGAAGATGACCTGACCCACCTCAGCCTTGACCCGGCCGTGGGCGGCAGCCTCGTCAACTGGACCGTGCGCGCCAGCGGGCATCCGCTGTTGCGGCCTAACGACCCGCGCAGCGAGCTGCCTGGAAAGCTGGGGTGTTACCCGTTGGTGCCTTGGTCCAACCGCATTGCCAATGGAGGGTTCGAGACCCCCGACGGCTGGCTGGCCCTGACGCCCAACAGCCCGAGCGATCCCTTTCCGATTCACGGCTCGGCCTGGCAGCAGCCGTGGCACGTCGTCAGTCAAACGGCGCAGGAAGTGGTGTTGGAGCTGCGGTGTGAAACGCCGTTCGCCTACCGCGCCGAGCAGCGGATCCGGTTGAGCAACGGCGAACTGAGCATCGCATTGCGCGTGACCCATCTGGCCGAAAAAGCGGCGTGGCATGGGCTTGGGCTGCATCCCTACTTCCCGCGCCGGCCTCACACACGGTTGCAGGCTTCGGCGGCGCAGGTGTGGTTGAGTGACGGCACAAAGTTGCCGACAGGCTTGGCGGCGGTGCCGCCCGAGTGGGATTTTCGGGTATTGAACGAGTTGCCTGAAAGTCTCGTGGACAACGGCTTTTGCCAGTGGGACGGGCACTGCCGAATTGAACAGCCAGAGCTGGGCTATACGCTGGTATGCCAGGCCACCGGCGCCGATTACTTCCTGCTGTATTGCCCGCCGGGGTTGGGGTTCTTTTGCATTGAACCGGTGAGTCACCCGGTGAATGCTCATCACCTGCCGGGGCGACCGGGCCTGAAACTGCTGGAACACAATCAGTCGGTCCAACTCAATTTCAACCTGAAATACATTCAAAATGTGGGAGGGGGCTTGCCCCCGATGGCGGCCTGACAGCCCCCTCCCACAGTTTTGATTGGTGTTGTGTCAGTGATGTCAGGGTGGAGAGTTTTTCAGACGCCCAGCCGTATCGATACTCACGACAACCGACAACCCAGGCCGCAGCCGCTCACTCTCGGCCTGATCCGGGTCCACGGTAATCCTCACCGGCACCCGCTGGGCAATCTTCACAAAGTTGCCCGTCGCGTTGTCCGCCTGCAACAGGCTGAACTCCGACCCTGTCGCCGGGGAAATATGCTGCACCGTGCCGTGAAACCTGCGGTGGTTCAGCGCATCCACGGTGAAGGTCACCGGTTGGCCGACCTGCACGTTGTCCATCTGGGTTTCTTTCATATTGGCGATCACCCACAGCTGTTTCGGCACCAGGGCCATCAGTTGCGCGCCGGAGTTGACGTAGGCCCCCAGACGTACGCCAATCTGGCCCAACTGGCCGTCGCGGGGCGCCGTAATGCGTGTGTTGGAGAGGTCGATCCGCGCCAGTTCGACCGCCGCATCGGCACTCGCCACCGCCGCCTCCAAAGAACCGCGATTGACGATCACCGTCTGCAAATCCTGGCGCGCGATTTCCAGGCTGGCCTGGGCTTGGGCGACGGCGGCAACCGTCTGTGCATTGGCCGCACGGGTCACGTCCAGCTCGCGCCGGGACACCGAACCGTCGCTGATCAGCTCCTCGTTGCGTCGCAGATCCGCCGTGCTTTTACGCGCCTGGGCCTGGCTATCCACCAGCGCAGCCTGGCGCAACTTGATGGTCGCTTCGGCACTGTTGCGCTGCTGCACCACATTGGCCAGCGCGGCTTTCTGCACCGCCAGTTGCGCCAGGGCCTGGTCCAGGCGCTGTTTGTAGATACGATCATCCAGGCGCACCAACAGGTCGCCAGCCTTGACGTACTGGAAGTCCTGCACCGGCACTTCGAACACATAGCCGCTGAGTTGCGGGCCGATGATCGTCACCTGGCCGCGTACCAGGGCGTTTTCAGTGGTTTCCACCGCGCTGCTGAACGGCGGCAATTGCCAGGCGTAGAGCACGATCAACACGCCGACGATGGCAATCGCGGCAAACCCCAGGGACGACAGGATGCGCACCCGCAGTGGCCGCAGCTCGGTGGGTACGGCGCCGGGCGGCGTGCTGCCTTCCGGGGTGGAGGCGATGGCGGTGGTGGTGGTCGTTGATGGTTCGGTCATGAAGGTGCGCCGCTGGGTTGAACGGGAGGGGCTGCTTGAGTGGTACTCATCAGCCACAGACTGCGGATAAAGATCCAGAGCATGGTCAGGATCGCGATGATCGCGATCAGCATGAAGACATCGTTGTAGGCCATGACATTCGCTTCGCGCGTCGCCGCCGTGGCCAGGCTGCGAATGCCCATGAGGTTGCGCAGTTCCGGGTCGGCGACAATGCCACCGTAGGCCGAACCACCGCTCTGCACCCGCGCGGCCACACGCGGGTCAAGCAAGGTCAGGTGTTCGACAATCATGCTGGAGTGGAACTTCTCGCGCACGATTTGGAACGTGCCCAGCAGCGCCGCGCCAATCAGGCCGCCGAGGTTCTGGCAAATACCGAACATCACCGAAAAACTCACCAGGTTGCGTGGGTTGGTCAGTACGTTCTTGGTGCCCAGCACCATGGTCGGCCCCAGGAAAAACGTGCCGCCAAAGCCCAGCAGGAACTGGCTGACATACAGGTTCTGGGGCCGGGTCAGGTTGCTGGAGAAACTGTCCATCACCGAGCCCACGGCCATCAGCGCCAGGGAAATCACCAGCGGCATCAGCAGGTGCGCCGGGTTGATGGTCAACGCGCTGACCACCAGCCCGCTGATCGCGCCGGCCAGCATCACGACATACAGGGTGTGCATCTGCTGGTAACTCATATTGAGCATCTGCATAAAGCCCACCGCACCGGTGGACTGCTCGGACAGCACCATGCGAATCAGGATCACCGCCAAGGCCAGCCGGATCATGGTGCCGCTGCCCAGCCAGCGGGTCATCAGCATCGGGTTGGCGCGGTTATGCTCGATGGCCAGGCCGGCCATGATCAACACCAGGGAACAGGCCGAGGCGACGCCGATCCACGGCGCTTCCAGCCACCAGTCGATACGCCCCAGCGACAGCACCGCACAGAGCAAGGCCACGCCGGTGGCGAGGATGCCAAAGGTCAGGAAGTCGAGTTTTTCGAAAGTTTTGAAACGGTCGCCGGGCGGCAACTTGAGCAGGAATACACAGCCCAGGCAGATCAGCGCCATGCCCAATTCAAACAGGTACAAGCCGCGCCATTCGGCGATTTGCAGCAAGTCTTCGGAGAACAACCGCGCCAGCGGCAACGCCAACTGCGCCGTACCCAGGCCCAGCACCAGGGCTTTGAGCCGCCACTTGGCCGGGAACGCCTGGATCATGTAGTACAAACCCAACGAACTCAGCGCCGCGCCCACCATCCCGTGGGCTGCGCGTACCGCGATGGCCGAGCTGAGGTCATTGACGAACAAATGGCCAAAGGTCACCAGCGCGTACAACACCAGGAACACTTCGGTGAACACCCGCAGGCCGAACTGCTGGCGGAACTTCACCAGCAGCAGGTTCATGCACACGTTGGTCATCACATAGGCGGCGGGCAGCCAGGCCATTTCCGCCGTGGTCGCACCGAGCGCGCCTTGCAGGTATTGCAGGTTGGCGATGACCAGGGCGTTACCCAGGCCACCGGTGATGGCGACCAGCACACCGACCAGCGCATACAGCCAGCGCTTGTGCGTGGGGTGCCACGGCGTCGACGGCGAACCGGGCAGGCTCGGGCGCTCGTGGGGTTCCCAGGTGTGGGGGGTGTATTTGTCCATTCGATGACCTAGATGGGCCGACGGGGTCGGCGGGTGAAACCAGTACTCAGAGTAGTAAACCTGAGTGGGGTTCATCTTGCCATCTTGGGGGGTGGTTGGGGGCTTCGGTGGTGGTGGTCAAGGATGTAAGAGCCAGATCAAAAGCAGATCAAAAGCGGGGTAAACCTATCTACTCTGTGGAGATCTGAATGTGGGATTGCATTTCAAGTTCAGCGTAAAGCGTTGAAAAGCATTCCCGCTGCAACCACCACACACAGGCTGGCAAACCCCACCTGCAAGGTGCGCGCAGGAATCACCGAACACAAGCGCCGGCCGACCAGCATGCCGACGATGCTGGCACCGATAAACACCCAGCCCACCGGCTCGATGCGCACCCCGGCATGCAACGCGCCGGCCACGCCGATCAGCGAGATCAGGCTGATGACCATCAACGACGTGGCGACGATGCCGCGCATCTGCACGTCGGTGAGTTGCTTGAACGCCGGCACGATCAGAAAGCCGCCGCCCACGCCGAGCAAACCGGACACCGCACCGGTCACGGCACCCAGCGCGGCCAGGGTGGCGCTGCATTTGGCGGTCCAGGCCAGGCGCCCGGTCTGCTGATTGAGCATGCAGTTCTTCTGTCCCCAAGAAGCGGCGCCATGGTCACTCGGCCCGGCCTC
The DNA here is from genome assembly GCF_003290225.1 of Pseudomonas sp. LG1E9. NCBI lineage: Bacteria > Pseudomonadati > Pseudomonadota > Gammaproteobacteria > Pseudomonadales > Pseudomonadaceae > Pseudomonas > Pseudomonas sp. LG1E9. Next base: position 4,472,247 of record NZ_CP029983.1, read on the forward strand.
GACCTTTTCGCGCTGCAACATGCGCCAGGCCACCAGCACCATCAACCCACTGAACAGCGCCATCAGCACCGGCTCCGTCATCTGGTGCGCGAGAAACACCCCCAAGGGTGAAAACAGCGCGCCGAGCAAGGCGATCAGCAGCGCGGCGCGGTAACGCACCAGGCCGTGGCGCAAACCATCAATCGCACCGACGGCCGCCGCCGCGCCCACCGCAAGCAACGACACCGGCGCGGCCTGAGTCATGGTCAAACCCAAGCCCAGCACCAGCGCCGGCACCCCGAGGATGCCACCACCCGCGCCGGTCAGGCCCATGACCAGGCCCATCAACACACCCAACACACTGGCCAGCAGCATTCAGTCCACCTTGCTCAGACGGGTCAGCCATTCACGGCCCTTGAGCATGCCGTTCCAGTAGAACCACGGCAGCAGCGTGGCCTTGAGGAACCACATCGACCGACGCGCCTTGGTCGGGTCGAGGCCGAAGGTCGGCAGCAACGTGCCGCCGTAGCCGAACTCGGCGAGCACCACCTTGCCCTTCTCCACCGTCAGCGGGCACGAGCCGTAGCCATCGTACTTGAGCGGCATCGGCGCCTGTTTGCGCAGGGCCAGCAGGTTTTCGGCAACCACCACGATCTGCTTGCGCACGGCAGCGGCGGTCTTGGCGTTGGGGGTGCCGCATACATCGCCCAGGCCGAAGATGTGCGGGTAGTGCAGGTGTTGCAGAGTGTTGGGGTGCACTTCACACCAGCCGGCGGCATCGGCCAGCGGGCTTTGGCGGATGAAGTCCGGCGCGACTTGCGGCGGCACGACGTGCAGCAGGTCGAAGGATTTCTCTTCAACCGTCGTATTGCCCTCAGTGTCCTTCACGGCAAACCAGGCCTTGCGCGCCGGGCCATCGACCTTCACCAGGTTGGAATTGAACGCCAGGCGGGCGTCGTATTTCTCTACGTATTTCATCAACGGCGGTACAAAAGTTGCCACCCCGAACAACGCCGCGCCGGCCAGGTTGAATTCCACCTCGATGTGCTTGAGATGGCCCTGCCTGAGCCAGTGATCGCACGACAAGTACATGGCCTTCTGCGGCGCGCCGGCGCATTTGATCGGCATGGCCGGCTGGGTGAAGATCGCCTTGCCGCCCTTGAGTTGCTGCACCAACTGCCAGGTATAGGCGGCGTGTTCGTAGCTGTAGTTGGACGTGACACCGTGCTGGCCGAGGGTGTCCTGCAGGCCCTCGATGCTCTCCCAGGCCAGGCGCAGGCCGGGACAGACGATGAGAGTCTGCCAACTCACACGCTGGCCGCTGTCGAGCACCAACGTCTGCTCGTCCGGCAGGACTTCGCTGACCGCGGCCTGTATCCAGGTGACGCCATTGGGCAGCACGTCGGCCAGCGGGCGACGGGTCTTCTCCAGGTCATAGGCGCCGCCGCCCACCAGGGTCCAGGCCGGCTGGTAGCAATGGTGGTCGCTGGGTTCGATAAGGGTGATGTTCAGGTCGGGGTCGCGCTTGAGCAGGCTGGCCAGCAGGCCAATGCCTGCCGAGCCGCCGCCGATGACAACGATATCGCCACTGATGGTTGGGCCCCAGTGTTGTTCGGTCATGGTCTGTTGCCTTTTTTTGTCAATGCACACAAGGGTCGTTGCCGTATGGCGTCACGCCCAATGATGGGTCGAAGCTTTGCCTCTGACCGTTTTTTTCCCTTAAGCTCGCAAGCCTATGTGGAAAACATCTTGAATGTAAGCCGCAATCCACCCTCAAGGACCGTCGCCATGTCAGCGTTGATTCAATCCTTTCTGGACGAGGCGTCGTCGACCTACACCTACGTCGTCTATGCAGCGGACGGCGGCCCCTGTGCCATCGTCGACTCGGTGCTCAACTACGACCCGGCCTCCGGGCGCACGGACACACGCCAGGCCGACAAAGTCATCGCCTTCGTGGGCGAACACCGCCTGCAAGTGCAGTGGCTGCTGGAAACCCACGCCCACGCCGACCACCTGTCGGCTGCGCCGTACCTGCGCCGCACGCTGGGCGGCAAGATCGCCATCGGCCAGTCGATCAGCAAGGTGCAGGACGTGTTCAAGAATCTGTTCAACCTGGAACCGGAATTTCGCGTCGATGGCTCGCAGTTCGATCACCTGTTTGCGCCGGATGAGGTTTTCCATATTGGCGGCTTGAAGGCCCAGGCCCTGCACGTGCCCGGCCACACCCCGGCGGATATGGCTTACCTGATCGAGGATCAATTGATCCTGGTAGGCGACACGCTGTTCATGCCCGATGTGGGCACCGCCCGCTGCGACTTCCCCGGCGGCGATGCGCGGCAGTTGTATGCGTCGATGCGCAAGTTGCTGGCCTTCCCGCCGCACACCCAGCTGTACGTATGCCATGACTACCCGCCTGAAGGACGCGAGGCCAAGTGCCTGACCACCGTGGCCGAGCAGCGCGCGGGAAATATCCATGTGCATGACGGGGTGGATGAGGCGGCATTTGTGGCAATGCGCACCCAGCGCGATGCCGGGTTGGGCATGCCGACGTTACTGCTGCCAGCGATCCAGGTGAATGTGCGGGCGGGGAATATGCCGCCGGCGGAAAACAACGGCGTTGTGTATTTGAAAATCCCGCTCAATCAACTGTAAAACCCTGCCCTTGTCGAGCCTGCATCGATACGGGCGCCGAAACAGTGGCGGCCAATCGCGGCTTAGCCAAAAAGCCAGCACCGTGTAGTATTCGGAAATAGATATTTTCCACCCAGGCCCTGTGCGCTTTTGCGGCCTGTTACTACCCGGTTTTCGTCGAAGACGCTCTTCGACGTCAGGATTTTTTTGGCAAGGACACTATGAGCAACCAACCGCCCTCCCCTGAACCTGGCGAAGAGTCCGCGTCCAGCCTGAATCAACACCTTTCTGTAATCCCACGCCTGCTGGCCTCTCTCTTGTCCCTGTCACTCGATGCGCTGGGCGCGATCAATGCCCCTTCGTTTCTCAAGGGGAAGTCCGTGGGAATCAAGCAAGGTAGAAAGCGCGGTATCGAAGAAGGAAAGCTCAGCGGTTATGACGATGGCTACGCGGCGGGGCGCGCCGTGCTTGAGTTCAACGACCTGCGCAGCGTCGCCCCCTTGCCGGGCGAAGATCACTGCCTGTTCGATGACGAACTACTGCCGGTCACCGAGGCCATCAAGCAAAAAATGCGCGCCGAAGTGGCCATGTATTTACCCGAACACGAGCAACCGAGCGCGGAACAATGGGCAATGATCTTCGCCGAAAACACCTGTACTTCGGTAATTGCCGGCGCTGGTTCCGGCAAGTCGACGACGCTGGCGTTGCGGGTCGTGCTCAAACACGTTCATCTGGGTATCCCCCTCAATCATCTTCAAGTCACCACGTTCACGACTGAATCGAAAAAAGACCTGATGAAAAAAATCGTCAAGATTTTTGGACATTGGGGCATCCCGCTCAGCGAAGACCAAATCAAAAGCCTGGTGCGCACGTTCCACAGCAAAGTATTCGGTTTCATGAAGGCCTTTACCGGCGGCCCCCTTGGTTATTTTGACTTTTTAGGCCCCGACATGAAAGACGATGACGAGGAGCTCGACAACCCGTTTTCGTCCACCCTCAACACCGAACAGTTGGCCGTGCTCTACAAGGTGTTCAATGACCTTTACAAGCACGACGCCGAGTTCAAAAAGCACATCCTGGCCCTGTATAAATCGGTAGCGTTTGCACCGCCGATGCCGATGACGGACAAAATGCGCAAAAACCGCGCCCACACGCTCAAGGCCACTTCCGAGCGGGACCTGGCCGTGTGTGACGCCATCGAAAAGGCCTGGACGGATCTCGGACTGTGGCCGATTGCAGGCTTGGGCGAGCGCCAGATCATTACCCTGGAAGGCCAGCCCTACATCGTCAACGGCTATCTGGAGGAATATGACGCAGCACTGATTCTCGGCTGGCCGGATACCGGTGTAACCCAGGACGATATCCCCTTTCGCGAAGGCGCCCGCGTCAACCTCAAGCGTGAGAGCTGGGCCAGGCAGGCAATCATCAGTGACTGTTACAAGAAAAACTTCGTACTGCTCAATCATGTGACAGCAGCGAAGACACTGATGGACAACGCCGAGCACATGGTCATCAGCGCCCCGCAATTCGAATACGACTTGCCTGGTACCACGCTGAAGGAAACCAACCTGATCCAGGTATTTTTCTCGGAAGGCAATTACATCGAAAACCTGGGGCTGGATGTCGACAATGCGATCGGCAAGATGACCTTCGTTCCAGGCGACGCACGTGAATCGTTCTACCTGGCACTCAAGGGTTTTTGGCGAGCCTTCCATACGCACCTTCAAGGCATGTCCCCCAAGCCGCTGATCACGTTCAATCAAGCATTCGCCCTCTTTGGTGAACGCAACCCCGAGGCCATCAAACAAATCCCCACCGCCGAGCTGGACGGTATGCGTCACCTGATGATCGACGAGTTCCAGGATGTCTCCGGGTTGAACATTTCCTGGATTCGCCAGTGCTGTAAGGAGATTCGGCGCCGCAACCAGGGCCAGGCCGGTATCGGCAATTCGCTGATGGCGGTCGGTGACGATTGGCAGAGCATTTACGGCTGGCGTGGCAGCTCGCCCCAGTACCTGATGGACTTTCACCAGCACTTTCTCAGCCACACACGACAAACGCTGTACATGCAGAACAACTACCGCTCCCATCAGGCAATCATTGATGCGGCAGAACAGGTGGTGCGCTCAACGTCCAATGACAAAGCCAAGCACGGTGTCGCCGCGAATGCCAAGGTGATTGACCGCGTGTCGCCGGTCTACCTGCATTACGTGAAGGCCAAGACCAAGATCAGTCAGCCCGACGAAACGATTCTGGAACTTGTCCAGAAGGCCTACGAAGACGGGCACAGCATTCTGATGGTATTCCGGGTTGGCACGGTGGTGACCGCTTACCGGCGGGCCCTGGGTGGGTTATTGCGTGATGCCAGAAAACACGATCGAAACGTCAAGTTGATGACGTTTCACAAGTCCAAGGGGCTGCAGGCGCAAACCGTATTCGTCATCGGCGATACCTTTTACAAGCCGACCAAATCCAAGCGCAATCAGCTGTACAACCTGGCGGGCCTGGGGGACGGCAAGTCCATGGCCTATGACAGAGCCCAGGCCGACGAGGCCTTGCGTCTTGCCTATGTGGGCATTACCCGGGCCGAGCTCCAATGCCACTGGTTGTTGGAGCGTGAAATCAGCACCCCAGGCGAAACAGCATCGGGTTATGCCGACCAGAAATCCTATTGCTACGAAAAATGGACGGCGACCGAAACAGCCGACGCCACTAGCGCGTCATAGCCCTACCCGCCCAGGCTGATGCCATTGGCGGGCAAGGGCAGCGCGGTTTTGTAGCGCACCTGCTTCAACGCAAAACTCGACCGGATATTCGCCACCCCCGGCACTTTGGTCAAAAAGTCCATCATGAAGCGCTCCAGCGACTGAATCGTCGGCACCAGCACCCGGATCAGATAGTCCGGGTCGCCGGCCATCAGGTAGCACTCCATCACTTCGGGGCGGTCCGAGATCGCGCCTTCGAACTGCTGCAACGCCAGTTCATTCTGCTTTTCCAGGCTGACGTGGATAAACACGTTGACGTGCAGCCCCAGCAGGTCGGCGTCGAGCAGCGTGACCTGCTCACGAATCAACCCCAACTCTTCCATCGCTTTGACCCGGTTGAAACACGGTGTGGGCGACAGGTTGACCGAGCGGGCCAGGTCGGCGTTGGTGATGCGGGCATTCTCCTGCAGGGCATTGAGAATGCCGATGTCGGTACGGTCCAGTTTGCGCATGAGACAAAATCACCTGTTTATTATGTTTATGCAGTTTTTTTATCCGCAAATGATCCTGAGCGCAACGAAACACAGATAAATATTCTTCTACGCCCCGCCTATGATTGTTGTAGGACAAGATTTCTTCTACCCGAAGACTGACTGTCAGCTAGCGCGCCCACTACAAGAAATTCACAAGATCGAGCGTAGAAGCCATGACCCAGCAGTATGAACCACTGCGCCTGCACGTCCCTGAACCCTCGGGCCGACCAGGCTGCAAGACCGACTTCACCTACCTGCGCCTGACCGACGCAGGCCTGGTGCGCAAACCCGCCATCGACGTAGAACCCGCCGACACCGCCGACCTGGCCAAGGGCCTGATCCGCGTGCTCGACGACCAGGGCCAGGCCCTGGGGCCATGGGCCGAAGGTGTCAGTGTGGAAATCATGCGCAAAGGCATGCGCGCCATGCTCAAGACGCGCATCTTCGACAACCGCATGGTGGTCGCCCAGCGTCAGAAAAAAATGTCGTTCTACATGCAGAGCCTTGGCGAGGAAGCCATCGGCAGTGCCCAGGCCCTGGCCTTGAACATCGACGACATGTGCTTCCCTACCTACCGCCAGCAAAGCATCCTGATGGCCCGCGAAGTGCCACTGGTGGACCTGATCTGCCAGTTGCTGTCCAACGAGCGCGATCCGCTCAAGGGCCGCCAGTTGCCGATCATGTATTCGGTCAAGGATGCGGGCTTCTTCACCATTTCCGGCAACCTTGCCACCCAGTTCGTACAGGGTGTGGGCTGGGGCATGGCCTCGGCGATCAAGGGCGATACCAAGATCGCGTCCGCCTGGATCGGCGATGGCGCCACCGCTGAATCGGACTTCCATACCGCCCTCACCTTCGCCCACGTGTACCGTGCGCCGGTCATCCTTAACGTCGTAAACAACCAATGGGCCATCTCCACCTTCCAGGCCATTGCCGGCGGTGAAGCCACCACCTTCGCCGGACGCGGCGTAGGCTGCGGCATCGCCTCCCTGCGCGTGGACGGCAACGACTTTATCGCGGTGTACGCCGCCTCGGCCTGGGCCGCCGAACGTGCGCGGCGCAACCTGGGGCCGAGCCTGATCGAGTGGGTCACCTACCGCGCCGGTCCGCACTCCACCTCGGATGATCCGTCCAAATACCGCCCAGCCGACGATTGGAGCCACTTTCCGTTGGGCGATCCGATTGCCCGTCTCAAGCAGCACCTGATCAAGATTGGCCAGTGGTCCGAAGAAGAGCACGCGGCGGTCAGTGCCGAGCTTGAGTCCGAAGTGGTCAAGGCGCAGAAAGAAGCCGAACAGTACGGCACCCTTGCCGGCGGCCAGATTCCGAGCGCCGCGACCATGTTCGAAGACGTCTATAAAGAGATGCCGGAGCACTTGAAGCGCCAGCGTCAAGAGTTGGGGATCTGACATGAACGATCACAACAACAGCATCGAATTGGAAACCGCCATGACCACGACCACCATGACCATGATCCAGGCCCTGCGCTCGGCCATGGATGTGATGCTTGAGCGTGACGACAACGTGGTGGTGTTCGGCCAGGACGTCGGTTACTTCGGCGGCGTGTTCCGTTGCACCGAAGGGTTGCAGGGTAAGTACGGAAGCTCGCGGGTATTCGACGCGCCGATCTCGGAAAGCGGCATTATCGGCGTGGCCGTGGGCATGGGTGCCTATGGTCTGCGCCCGGTCGCTGAAATCCAGTTTGCCGACTATGTGTACCCCGCCACCGACCAGATCATCTCCGAAGCCGCGCGCCTGCGGTATCGCTCGGCGGGCCAGTTCACCGCCCCCCTGACCATGCGCATGCCCTGCGGGGGTGGCATCTACGGCGGCCAGACCCACAGCCAGAGTATCGAAGCGGTGTTCACGCAAGTTTGCGGCCTGCGCACGGTGATGCCGTCCAACCCCTACGACGCCAAAGGCCTGCTGATTGCCTCCATCGAGAACGATGACCCGGTGATCTTCCTTGAGCCCAAGCGCCTGTACAACGGCCCGTTCGATGGCCATCACGACCGTCCTGTCACGCCGTGGTCGAAGCACCCGCAAGCACAGGTTCCCGACGGTTACTACACCGTGCCGCTGGACGTGGCAGCCATCGTGCGTCCGGGCTCGGCCGTTACCGTGCTGACCTATGGCACCACGGTGTATGTGTCGCAGGTTGCCGCTGAAGAAACCGGCATCGACGCCGAAGTCATCGACCTGCGCAGCCTGTGGCCGCTGGACCTGGAAACCATCGTCAAGTCGGTGAAAAAAACCGGCCGTTGCGTGGTGGTGCACGAAGCCACCCGCACCTGCGGTTTTGGCGCCGAGTTGGTAGCGCTGGTGCAAGAGCATTGCTTCCACCACCTGGAAGCGCCGATTGAACGCGTCACCGGTTGGGACACTCCCTACCCGCACGCGCAGGAATGGGCGTATTTCCCAGGGCCGACCCGAGTGGGCGCGGCGTTGAAACGGGTCATGGAGGTCTGAATGGGCACGCACGTTATCAAGATGCCGGACATTGGCGAAGGCATCGCAGAAGTTGAATTGTCGGTATGGCATGTGAAGGTCGGCGACATGGTCGTCGAAGACCAGGTGCTGGCGGATGTCATGACCGACAAGGCGATGGTGGACATTCCCTCGCCGGTGCACGGCAAAGTGCTTTCCCTCGGCGGCGAGCCGGGTGAAGTCATGGCCGTGGGCAGTATCCTGATCAGCATCGAAGTCGAAGGCGCCGGTAACACCAAGGACGCGCCGGTCGCGGCTGAGCCGGTGAAGGCTGCGCCTGTGGTCGAAGCCCGGCCCGCGCCGGTGGTTGAGGCCAAACCCGCGACCCAGCCCGCAGCGGCGCCGGTGGCCCGCGAAACCCATGAACGCCCGCTGGCCTCCCCTGCCGTGCGCAAGCATGCGTTGGATGCCGGTATCCAGTTGCGTCTGGTGCAAGGTTCCGGGCCCGCTGGCCGGGTCTTGCATGAAGACCTCGACGCTTACCTTCAGCAAGGCGCGACACCGTCCTCGACAGCCGCCAACCCCTACGCCGAACGCACTACCGAAGAGCAGATCCCGGTGATCGGCATGCGCCGCAAGATCGCCCAGCGCATGCAGGACGCCACCCGCCGCGCCGCGCATTTCAGCTACGTCGAAGAGATCGACGTCACCGCACTGGACGAGTTGCGTGTGCACCTCAATGAGAAACACGGCGCCACACGCGGCAAGCTGACCCTGCTGCCGTTTATCGTGCGGGCCATGGTCGTGGCGTTGCGCGATTTCCCGCAGATCAATGCGCGTTATGACGACGAAGCCCAGATCATCACCCGCCTTGGTGCGGTGCATGTGGGCGTCGCCACCCAAAGCGACGTGGGCTTGATGGTGCCAGTGGTGCGTCACGCCGAAGCCCGCAGCCTGTGGGGCAACGCGGAGGAAATCGCGCGCCTGGCCACGGCCGCACGCAATGGCAAGGCCAGTCGCGATGAGCTGTCGGGTTCGACCATCACCTTGACCAGCCTGGGTGCCCTCGGCGGCATCGTCAGCACGCCGGTGCTGAATTTGCCGGAAGTGGCCATCGTTGGGGTCAACCGCATCGTCGAACGGCCCATGGTGATCAAGGGCCAGATCGTGGTGCGCAAGATGATGAACCTCTCCAGCTCGTTCGATCACCGCGTGGTCGACGGCATGGACGCGGCGCAATTCATCCAGGCCATTCGCGGCCTGCTCGAACAACCCGCCAGCCTGTTCCTGGAGTAAGTCATGACCTTGAATACCACTTTGCTGATCATCGGCGGCGGGCCTGGCGGGTATGTGGCAGCGATTCGCGCCGGCCAGTTGGGCATCCCGACCATCCTGGTGGAAGGCCAGGCGCTGGGCGGCACCTGCCTGAATATCGGCTGCATTCCGTCCAAGGCCTTGATCCACGTGGCCGAGCAGTTCCAGCAAACCGTGCATCACAGCCAGGGCTCGCTCCTGGGCATCGATGTGGACGTACCGACCCTCAACATCCGCAAAAGCGTGGAATGGAAAGACGGCATCGTCGACCGCCTGACCACCGGCGTCGCGGCACTGCTGAAAAAACACAAAGTGCAGGTGATCCACGGCTGGGCCAAGGTGGTGGACGGCAAGACCGTCGACGTCGGCGATCAGCGCATCCACTGCGAACACTTGCTGCTGGCCACCGGTTCGACCAGCGTCAACTTGCCGATGCTGCCGATCGGCGGGCCGATCATTTCGTCCACCGAAGCCCTGGCGCCAACCCGTGTGCCCAAGCGCCTGATTGTGGTGGGCGGCGGGTACATCGGCCTGGAGCTGGGGATTGCCTATCGCAAGCTGGGCGCCGAGGTCAGTGTGGTCGAGGCCCAGGATCGCATCCTGCCGGCCTACGACGCCGAACTGACGCAGCCGGTCAGCGAATCCCTCAAGCAACTGGGGGTCAAGCTGTACCTCAAGCACAGCGTCACCGGGTTCGCCGACAACTGCCTGCAGGTGCGTGACCCCAACGGCGATACATTGACCCTGGAGACTGATCAGGTCCTGGTAGCAGTGGGGCGCAAACCCAACACCCAGGGCTGGAACCTTGAAGCGCTGAACCTGGCGATGAACGGCGCGGCGATCCAGATCGACAGCCGTTGCCAGACCAGCATGCGCAATGTGTACGCCATCGGCGACCTGAGCGGCGAGCCGATGCTGGCCCACCGCGCCATGGCCCAGGGCGAAATGGTTGCCGAACTGATCAGCGGTCAACCCCGCGAATTCAACCCGGCAGCGATCCCGGCGGTGTGCTTTACCGACCCGGAACTGGTGGTGGTCGGCAAGACCCCGGACGACGCCAAGGCGGCGGGCCTGGACTGCATCGTGTCGAGTTTCCCGTTTGCGGCCAATGGCCGGGCCATGACCCTGGAGTCGAAAGCCGGCTTCGTGCGGGTGGTGGCGCGGCGTGACAATCATCTGATCGTCGGCTGGCAAGCCGTGGGCGTGGGTGTATCGGAACTGTCCACCGCGTTTGGCCTGAGCCTGGAAATGGGTTCACGCCTGGAGGATGTGGCGGGCACCATCCATGCCCATCCGACCTTGGGCGAAGCGGTGCAGGAAGCTGCATTGAGGGCATTGGGTCACGCGTTGCATCTGTAAAACCGTGGCGAGGCCATCGGGGGCAAGCCCCCGATAGCGGTGGATCAGCCAACACAGAGCCTGAAGGCATCCACCCCGTGGCTCCCACACAAGCCAAGAATGAAGTATTGTTGCGCCCATTCAGAAAAAAACCGACTTGACCAAAGATAGAGGGTGTCATGGGTAACGAAAGCATCAATTGGGACAAGCTGGGTTTTGACTACATCAAGACCGACAAACGCTACCTCCAGACCTTCAAGGATGGCGAGTGGCAAGCCGGCACCCTGACCGACGACAACGTGCTGCACATCAGCGAGGGCTCCACCGCCCTGCACTATGGCCAGCAGTGCTTTGAAGGCCTCAAGGCCTACCGCTGCAAGGACGGCTCGATCAACCTGTTCCGCCCGGACCAGAACGCCGCACGCATGCAGCGCAGTTGCGCCCGTCTGCTGATGCCGCATGTGCCGACCGACGTGTTCATCGATGCCTGCAAACAAGTGGTCAAGGCCAACGAGCGGTTCATCCCGCCGTACGGCAGCGGCGGCGCGCTGTACCTGCGCCCGTTCGTGATCGGCACCGGTGACAACATCGGCGTGCGGACCGCGCCGGAGTTCATCTTCTCGGTGTTCTGCATCCCGGTCGGCGCCTACTTCAAGGGCGGCCTGGTGCCACACAACTTCCAGATCTCCACGTTCGACCGCGCCGCCCCACAGGGCACCGGTGCTGCGAAAGTCGGCGGCAACTACGCAGCCAGCCTGATGCCGGGCTCGGAAGCGAAAAAATCCGGCTTCGCCGACGCGATCTACCTGGACCCGATGACCCACTCGAAGATCGAAGAAGTCGGCTCGGCCAACTTTTTCGGGATCACCCACGACAACAAGTTCATCACGCCGAAGTCGCCTTCGGTGCTGCCAGGCATCACCCGCCTGTCGCTGATCGAACTGGCCCAGACCCGCCTGGGCCTGGAAGTGGTTGAAGGCGAAGTGTTCATCGACAAACTGGCCGACTTCAAGGAAGCCGGCGCCTGCGGTACTGCGGCGGTGATCTCGCCGATCGGCGGCATCCAGTACAACGGCAACCTGCATGTGTTCCACAGCGAAACCGAAGTCGGCCCGATCACCCAGAAGCTCTACAAAGAGCTGACCGGCGTGCAGACCGGCGACGTTGAAGCGCCAGCGGGTTGGATCGTCAAGGTCTGACCCAGCAACACCGCAAAAAAGTGTGGGAGGGGCAAGCCCCCTCCCACATTTTGATCTCCAGTATTTTCAAGATTGAGGGATATTCCCAGCAATCTTCTTGCCCATGCTGATCCTCGGCTCCACCCCATACCCCAGCGCCTCGTAAAACCCCGCCACCGCCTCGTTGCCACTGGTGATCTGCAGGTTGATCTTCATGCAGCCCAGCACCGTCAACGCCTGCTCCGCATGCCGCACCAGCGACGCGCCCAGGCCATGACGCCGATAGTCCGCGTGCACCGCAACCGAATACAGCCAGCCGCGATGGCCGTCGTAACCGGCAAGGATGGTCCCGATCACCGCTTTTTTATCCGTCGCCACAAAGAACAACCCGTCATTGACGGCCAGCTTTTTATCGATCGCCAGGCTCGGCAGGTTATGCGCGGTGTCATAGCCAAACGCCTCCTGCCATAACTCAATCACTTGCGCACGGTGCGAGCGGTCGCGATACGGCCCGATGGGATAGCGTGATGACAGCGTCTTTTCCATCACCAGCGTGCGCTCGTTGCCATGGTAAACGTCGCGCACTGTGTGAAACCCCAGCTTGGTGTAGAACGGCTCGGCGGTCAGCGAAGACGGCACACTCAACACCGTCACCCCGGTTTCACGGGCGCGCAGCTCGATTTCCATCATCAGCAACCGGCCGATGCCCTGCCCCTGCAAGCTCGGGTTGACGAACACTGAGCGCACCACATTGGCGTCAAGCGCCGCCGTGGCGACCACGCTCTGATCCTGGATCGCCACCAGCACGATACGGCGCTTGAGCAACGCCAGCACTGCGTCCGGCGTGAAGTTGCTCGCCACACGGGCAATCACATCCGCGGGGTAATCCTGCGCATTGCTGCTGCGCAGGGCCGCCAGGATGACTTGGCTGATGCCTTCGGCATCGGTGGCTTGGGCGAGACGAACGACGGTGGACATGATTCCTCCTGGCTGACGACGCTGGAACAGACACCACAATACCAATGTGGGAGGGGCGGTGCGACGATTCGACTTGCCCCCGAAAGCAATCCTTCAGATATGGATTTTCTGGCTGAGCCACCGCCATCGGGGGCAAGCCCCCTCCCACACTTCAAGCGCATTTCACCCCTACAGCCGGTTCGGCTGCCATACCCCACTTTTCAGCTTTCCCGGCTGAGGCGCTCCTTGGTTTCAGCCGGGATTCCTCTGCCACAGCGCACAAAATAGCCCCACTGCCCAACCCCATGGATTCGTGCCCCCATGCAAACCACCAACACCGTCCTGATGATTCGCCCGGCGCGCTTTGCCTTCAACCCGGACACCGCGATCAACAACCGCTTCCAACGCCAGCCCCTGGACCCACTCAGCGCACAGCAGAAAGCGCTGGAAGAGTTCGACGGCTATGTCGATACCCTGCGCCAGCACGGCGTGGAAGTACTGGTGGTGCAGGACACCCCGGCGCCCCATACCCCCGACTCGATCTTTCCCAACAACTGGTGGAGCAGCCATGCCGACGGCAGTCTGGTGCTGTACCCGATGGAAGGCCAGAACCGTCGATTGGAGCGCAACAAGGGCGTGCTGCAAGTACTGGAACAACGTTTTGCGGTCAAGAACACCATCGACCTCAGCCACCTCGAACAACACAACATCTTCCTTGAAGGCACCGGCAGCATGGTGCTCGACCGCCAGCACCGCATCAGTTATGCATGCCATTCCGGGCGTACCCACCACGATGCGCTGCGCGAATTCGCCGCGCGCCTCGACTACCAGCTCTGCGTATTCCACGCGGTGGACCGCCACCACGCGCCGATCTACCACAGCAACGTGATGATGAGCGTGGGCCGCGACCTCTCGGTGGTGTGCCTGCAAGCCCTGCCCGACGAAGGCGAACGCCTGACCCTGGAGCGCTCCCTGCACGACACCGGCAAGGACATCCTTGCCCTTGATTTTGACCAGCTGGAAGCCTTCGCCGGCAACATGCTCGAAGTCCACGACCGCGATGGCCAGCCGCTGCTGGTGATGTCCGCCAGTGCCTGGGGCGCGTTGCAACCGGCCCAGCGCCAGCATGTGGAACGCCATACCCGACCGGTGGTGGTGAACATCGACAACATCGAACGCATCGGCGGCGGCAGCGCCCGCTGCATGCTGGCGGAAGTGCACCTGCCTGCCCACCCCTCATTTCAATAAGGAGTCTTGCCATGACCCGCTATATCGACGTCAACGACCTCAGCTACCTGGTCTCGCAAAAAGGCCTGCAAACCTGCATCACCGAGATGGCCGAATACATCCGCGCCGACTACCTGCGCTGGCAGGATTTCGAAAAATGCGCACGCCTGGCCAACCACTCGCCGGACGGTGTGATCGAGCTGATGCCGGTGTCCGACGCGTCGCTGTACGCCTTCAAATACGTCAACGGCCACCCGAAGAACACCCTGGCGGGGATGCTCACCGTCATGGCGTTCGGAGCGTTGGGCGATGTGGACACCGGCAAGCCGGTGCTGCTGGCAGAAATGACCCTGACCACCGCCATCCGCACTGCCGCCACCTCGGCGCTGGTCGCACGCTACCTGGCGCGCGACAACAGCCGCAGCATGGCGCTGATCGGCAACGGCTCGCAAAGTGAATTCCAGGCCCTGGCCTTTCACGCCATGCTCGGCATCAACGAAATCCGTCTGTTCGATATCGACGCCAAGGCCACTGCCAAGCTGGCAGCCAACCTCAAGGCCTTCCCGGCGATCAAGGTGATTCTGGCCGGCAGCGTGGCCGAAGCGGTCAAAGGTGCGGACATCGTCACCACCGTGACCGCCGACAAGGCCTACGCGACCATCCTCACGGACGAGATGATCGAGCCGGGCATGCACCTCAATGCCGTGGGCGGCGACTGCCCAGGCAAGACCGAACTGGACCGCCGTATCGTCGAGCGCGCCCGGGTGATCGTCGAGTACGAGCCGCAAAGCCGTATCGAAGGTGAGATCCAGCACATGCCGGAAGATTCGCCGGTGACCGAACTCTGGCAGGTGATCAACGGCCAGCAACCGGGCCGCGAGAACGCGCGCCAGATCACGCTGTTCGACTCGGTGGGCTTTGCCATCGAAGACTACTCGGCCCTGCGCTATGTGCTGGACGTGGCCAAGGCGCTGGATGTGGGCAGCGAATTGGAATTGGTGCCGGACCTCGCCGACCCGAAAGACCTCTTTGCGCGCCTGGCCCAACAGCCACGCGCACAGCACAAAAAGCGCGCCTGAGACCGCTCTGGCCTGCCGCTTTGCGCCTAGGGCAGGCCCTATTTACAGCGTTGAAAAGCCGATTCAGCGGGTCCGACAGCCGATTCCGCTGCATTGCGCTTTTTTACAGCGCAATTTGCGCTTTGCGCACCGGGTAAACGACACAAAAAACGCACCACCATGAAGCATTCTGAGCCCGACCAGAGAGTCACCGAATGAATGCAGCTGCACCTCTTTTTTACTGCCCTGACATCAATTACAAAATATAGGGACTACACCATGACTCCATTGCGATCACTGTTCGCTGCGTTGCTGTTGCCACTGTGCGCCACCGCCGCCCACGCCCAGGATTGGAAAGAAATCCGCTTCGGCGTGTTCCCCGAATACCCGCCCTTCGAATCTGTGGCCGCTGACGGCAGCCTGCAAGGTTTTGATATCGAATTGGGCAACGCCATCTGCGCCAAGCTCGACGTGAAATGCACGTGGGTGCACAACGAATTCGACGGCATGATCCCGGCCCTGCGCGCACGCAAGTTCGACGCCATCATGTCGTCCATGGCCGTGACCCCGGCCCGTGAGAAAGTCATCGATTTCAGCGACCGGCTGTTCCTCAGCCCCACGTCGGTGATCACCCGTAAAAGCGCCGACTTCGGCGACACACCCGAATCGTTGAAAGGCAAGCAGGTCGGCGTGTTGCAAGGCTCGTTGCAGGAAGCCTATGCCCGTGCGCACCTGGCCAGGCTCGGGGCACAGGTCAAGGCCTACCAGTCCCAGGAACAGAACTACGCCGACCTGCAAAACGGTCGCCTCGACGCCACCCTGACCGACAAACTCGAAGCCCAGCTCAACTTCCTGTCCAAGCCCGAAGGCGCCGACTTCAAGACCGGCCCGGCCTTCAAGGACCCGACCTTGCCGCTGGACATTGCCATGGGCCTGCGCAAGAACGACCAGGAATTGCGCGCGCTGATCAACAAGGGCATCGCCGCCGTCCAGGCCGATGGCACCTACGCGCAGATCCAGAAAAAATACTTCGGCGATCAAGACATCTACCACGAGTAAGCCAACGCCGAGCCCCCTGTGGTAGAGGACTCATGTGGGAGGGGGCTTGCCCCCTCCCCCACAAGCCGGGCCCGCAGGGGAATATCTGCGCCTTTAGAGATTTCTCCCCATGAACGACCTCCTCAACCTGCAAGGCTACGGCCCCATGCTGGCCCAGGGTGCCTGGATGACGCTCAAACTGGCGTTCCTCGCGCTGGCCCTGAGCCTCACCCTCGGTCTGCTCGCCGCCGGTGCCAAGCTGTCCCGCGCCAACTGGCTGCGGGTGCCGGCCACGCTGTACACCACGCTGATCCGCAGCGTGCCGGACCTGGTGCTGATCCTGCTGATTTTCTACAGCCTGCAACTGTGGCTCAACGACCTGACCGAAAGCTTTGGCTGGGCCTATTTTGAAATCGACCCGTTTACCGCCGGGGTAATTACCCTTGGGTTTATCTACGGCGCGTATTTCACCGAAAACTTCCGTGGCGCGATCCTCAGTGTGCCGGTCGGCCAACTGGAAGCCGCTACTGCCTATGGCCTGAGCCGCTGGCAGCGGTTTCACCTGGTGCTCTTCCCGCAGTTGATGCGCTTCGCACTGCCGGGCCTGGGCAATAACTGGCTGGTGCTGCTCAAGTCCACGGCGCTGGTGTCGATCATCGGCCTGTCGGACCTGGTCAAGGCCGCGCAAAACGCTGGCAAGACCACCAATGAGCCGCTGTACTTCCTGATCCTCGCCGGCCTGGTCTACCTGGTGATCACCACCCTCTCCAACCGCATCTTCAAGCGCCTCGAACGGCGCTACAACCTCGGCATCAAGGGGATGGCGCGATGATCGAACTGTTCCAGCAATACGGCCTGGCCTACTTGTTCAGTGATGGCGCGGGCTTGTCCGGCGTGGCCATGACGCTTTGGCTGTTCATCATTTCGGTGGTGGTGGGTTTCGTTCTGTCGATTCCCCTGGCTTTGGCTCGGGTCTCGGAGCACTTCTGGCTGCGCTGGCCGGTGGAGGTCTACACCTACCTGTTTCGCGGCACGCCGCTGTATATCCAACTGCTGATTTGCTACACCGGGCTGTACAGCCTGGACGTGGTACAGGACAACGCACTGCTCAATCAGTTTTTCCGCAACGCGCTGAACTGCACCTTGCTGGCATTTGTGCTGAACACCTGCGCCTACACCGTGGAAATTTTTGCCGGAGCCATCCGCAATATCCCCCACGGCGAGATCGAAGCCGCCCGCGCCTATGGCCTGCACGGCTGGCGCTTGAACCTGTTTGTGGTGGTGCCTGCCGCGTTGCGCCGTGCGTTGCCGGCCTACAGCAATGAAATGATCCTGATGCTGCACGCCACGTCGCTGGCGTTCACCGCCACCGTCGCCGATATCCTCAAAGTGGCCCGCGACGCCAATGCCGAGACGTTCCTGACGTTCCAGGCCTTCGGCATCGCCGCCCTGCTGTACATGTTGCTGTCCTTTGCACTGGTGGGCCTGTTTCGACTGGCCGAACGTCGCTGGATGCGTTTTCTTGTTCCTACCCGAGGCTAACCCATGAATCAGTCCGCGCAGGCCCTGGCCACTTATCCTGTTGACGAACCCACTGCCAACACCGCAACCGCTGCGATCAAGCTGCAAGTTGAAGGCATTCATAAACGCTACGGCGAGCACGAAGTGCTCAAAGGGGTTTCGCTCAACGCCCGCCAAGGCGATGTAATCAGCCTGATTGGCGCCAGTGGTTCCGGCAAAAGTACGATGCTGCGTTGCATCAACTTTCTGGAACAGCCCGACGCCGGGGTGATCACCCTGGACGGCATCAGCATCGAAATGCAGCAAGGCCGCGCCGGCACCCGTGCGCCGCATCAAGCGCAATTGCAAAACCTGCGCACGCGCCTGGCCATGGTGTTCCAGCACTTCAACCTGTGGAGCCACATGACCGTGCTGGAAAACATCACCATGGCGCCCCGCCGGGTGTTGGGCGTCAGTGCGGCTGAAGCAGAAAAGCGCGCACGGATGTACCTGGACAAGGTCGGTCTGCCCGGCCGCGTCGCGGATCAATACCCGGCGTTCCTGTCCGGTGGCCAGCAACAGCGCGTGGCGATTGCGCGGGCGTTGGCGATGGAGCCGGAAATCATTCTGTTCGATGAGCCAACGTCCGCACTCGACCCTGAGCTCGTAGGAGAAGTCCTCAAAGTCATACAGACGTTGGCCGAGGAAGGTCGTACCATGCTGATGGTCACCCACGAGATGGGCTTTGCCCGCCAGGTGTCCAACCAAGTGCTGTTCCTGCACCAGGGCCGGGTCGAGGAACACGGCGGCGCCGAGATCCTCGATCACCCCAAGAGCGAGCGCTTGCAGCAATTTCTTTCCAATCGTTTGAAGTGAAACCCATGGATACCAAGGCCAACGGACCCCATACCTCCCCCGCGCTGGACCGCATCGACGAAGCAATCATCGAAGTGCTGCGCCATCAGGGGCGCATCACCTACGAAAAGCTCTCGTCACTGGTGCACCTCACCCCCAGACCCTGCCTGGAGCGAGTGCGCAAGCTGGAGCGCCGCGGGGTGATCCGTGGGTATGGGGCGATCATCGATGTGCAGATGGTCTCGCCAGGGCTGTCGTTGCTGGTGCTGGTGGCCTTGTCCAACCAAAGCGGGCGCTCGGCGCAAAAGGCCTTCGAAGCCTGCGTCAAGGCCTGTCCCCAGGTGTTCGAATGCCAATTGATCAGCGGGCCGTTTGACTACAGCCTGCGCATGCGTTGCCGGGACATGGAGCATTACCGGGTGCTGACGGAGACCTGGTTGAACAATGATGAGTTGCACATCGATAAGTTGGTGGCGCACCCGGAGTTGGCGGTGGTTAAAAACACCGCGACCGAACTGACCTGACCCCACTCCCCCAAATACCCGAGGTCCCATGTGGGAGGGGGCTTCCCCCGATGGCCATGGGTATCTACACAACTCTTTAAAGGCTGATACATAACTCTGTGGTGAGCGGGCTTGTCCCGCTCACCACAACAGCCCATTTGCCATAGATTCAGCATCCACTGGAAATTGTGTAGATACCCATTCCCCACTTTCAACCGTGCCTGCTCGAAATCCGTTTTCCCGGCTTAGTGCCAACCAACTTCGCCTGCCCATCCTTCTGTTTGCCCGTACGCGCCTCGCTGATCAACCCCGGTATCAACTTGCCCTCGGGCAAGTTCTTCCAGAACCGACTCGGCAAGTGCCCTTCCATCACCTTGGGGTTCAACCGCGCCGGATTGAAAATGTGGCTGTAGTAGGTCAGCCACATAGCGCTGTGCGGGTCTTCGACATTCTGCGCCAACTGCTGCCATGCCTCGGGGCACTCGCGCTGATGAATCAGCTGTTCACCGTCGTAATACACCCCATCCAGCGGGGTGGCGATCATCCACCGATGTCGCCCCATACGCCCGACAAAGTGCTGGCTGGCCGATTTCAAAATGTCGTGGGCCGGCTCATGCCAGGCCACATATTCCGGCAACTCGGGGCCCGCCTCTGCAGGCAACGCAATGAACCGCACAAACGCATGCAGGTGGTGGGCTTCACGGCTGACCTGCTTGATACGCCGCTGCAATTCGCTGCCCAGCTTGTCCCCCGCCAGCATCGCCGTGCGGTCGCCATGGCTGACGCGCCATAGCACTTCATACAGCAGGCTCCAGCGCTGGTCTCCGTGATAGCAGGCCGCCGACTCCAGCAGCTCGATCAGCGCCTTGGGAATGCGCGCCTGGTAAGGGCCGAGACCTTCAGGGATAGCTTCGTCAGTGGCGAACAGGTCCGCCACTTCGGCCTCGCCCCAGCTCACCTGGCTGGGGTCGACCTGATGGCTGAGCAGCCAGCGGGCTTGCTCGCGCCAGGTGCTGAACAGGTTGTCGCATTCCAGGCTGATCATCCCCACAACCCCATCTGTTGCGGTTGCGGGCGGTCACGCAGTTGTTCGCGCAGCAGCACGCTGGTGCTGTCGGCTTGCTGCGGGTGGTAGTCGCTGGTGATGAAAAACGGCTTGGCCTTGGCCAGCACACAGCGCATGCGCGCCAGGTCTTCGAAGCGGATCTTGCGTTCACGGCGCAGGTCCACCAGGCGTTGCGTGGTGCGCAGGCCGATGCCGGGGATGCGTGCGATCAGGGTCGGTTCGGCGCGATTGAGGTCGAGGGGAAACACCTCGCGATGCTCCAGGGCCCAGGCCAGCTTGGGGTCGATATCCAGCGCCAGATGGCCGGGGCCTTCAAATAATTCATTGGCACTGAAGCCGTAGCTGCGCAGCAGGAAATCCGCCTGGTACAAACGGTGCTCGCGCATCAAGGGCGGCGCGGCGAGGGGCACGCTTTTCGGGCTGTTGGGGATGGGGCTGAACGCCGAGTAATACACACGGCGCAGCTTGAAGTTGCCATACAGCGCCTCGGCGCCGTGAAGGATGGTGCTGTCATCGGTGTCGTCGGCGCCGACGATCATCTGCGTGCTCTGCCCGGCCGGGGCGAAACGCGGGGCGCGGGGTTCGTTGAGCACCGTCTGCTCGCCGGTGTAGATGGTCTGCATGGCCTGCTTGATCGTGACGATCTGTTTTTCCGGCGCCAGGGTGTTCAGGCTGGCCTCGGTGGGCAGTTCGATGTTCACGCTCAGCCGGTCGGCATAGCGCCCGGCCTCGGCGATAAGCGCCGGGTCGGCGTCGGGGATGGTCTTGAGGTGGATATAGCCGCGAAAGTCATGCTCTTCACGCAGCAGTTTCGCCACCCGCACCAGTTGCTCCATGGTGTAGTCGGACGAACGGATGATGCCGGAGCTGAGGAACAGCCCGCTGACGCAATTGCGCTTGTAGAAGTCCAGGGTCAGGGTGACCACCTCCTCCGGGCTGAAACGCGCGCGGGGCACGTCGCTGGAGCGGCGATTGACGCAGTATTGGCAGTCGTAGAGACAGAAGTTGGTGAGCAGCACCTTGAGCAGCGACACGCAGCGGCCGTCGGGCGTATAGCTGTGGCAGATGCCCATGCCATCAGTGGAGCCCAGCCCCGCCTTGCCCTCCGAACTGCGCTTGGGCGCGCCACTGCTGGCGCACGAAGCGTCGTACTTGGCGGCGTCGGCGAGGATGCTGAGTTTTTCGATCAACTGCATGGAGGGCTACCGATACTGGTTTTTTGTACAGTATCAGGCAACCCTCCGGGTCACAAGTGCAGCCTGTCAGCTGGCAGTGGCCAGCAGCAGGTCCTTCACCGAACGCCCCTTGCCTCGGCTGCGGTCGTTTTCGTACAACGATGCGGCAATTTCATCGGCACGAATCGGCAGAATCGACAGCAAGGTGTCGCTCAAACCATGGCTGGCCTGGCTGAAGCCCTGGATATAGATACCAGCCTTGCAGCGCTCGTCGGTGACGATGCGGTAGTCGCGGGCCACTTCGAAATCGCCCATATACGCTTCCAGAGGTGCCAGCAGTTCGCGGTGCATCTGGCGCTCGTAGCCGGTGGCCAGCACCACGGCGTCGTAATGATTGACGGTGATGTCACCGGTGGCAGAGTTGCGCAGGGTCAATTCGATACCCAGCGGACCGGCCAGCGCTTTTTCCACCACGGTCATGGTGCGGAAGGCGTGACGCGCGATGCCGGAGACTTTCTGGCGGTAGAGAATTCCGTAGATACGCTCGATCAGGTCCAGGTCCACCACCGAGTAATTGGTGTTCTGGTACTCGGCGACAAGACGCTCGCGCTCGGCCCCCACTTGTTGGAACACCAGGTCGGTAAAGGCCGGCGAGAACACCTCGTTGACGAACGGGCTGTCATCGGCGGGCTTGAGCGCCGAACCGCGCAGGATCATGTCGACCTGCACCGACGGGTAGCTGTCATTGAGGTCGATAAAGGCTTCGGCCGCGCTCTGGCCACCGCCGATGATCGCGATGCGCATCGCCTTGCTGTCCACACAGGGTTGTTGCGCCATGCGTGCCAGGTACTGGGAGTGATGGAATACGCGATGGTCGTCCCTGAGCCCCTTGAACGCCTCCGGCACCCGTGGCGTACCACCGGCGCTGACCACGACCGAGCGCGTGGTGCGCACATGCTGCTCGCCGTGGGCGTCGCGGGAAATCACGCGCAGTGCTTCAACCTGCTGCTGATGCAGGATCGGTTCGATCGCGAGCACTTCCTCGCCATAACGGCCCTGGCCCTGGAACTGCGCCGCGACCCAGCGCAGGTAGTCGTTGTACTCCATGCGGCACGGGTAAAAGGTACCCAGGTTGATGAAGTCGACCAGGCGGTCGTGGGCCTTCAGGTAATTGACGAAGGAGTAAGGGCTGGTGGGGTTGCGCAGGGTCACCAGGTCCTTGAGGAACGAAATCTGCAGTTCGCTCTGGGTTACCAGGGTATTGCCGTGCCAGCGGTAGTCGGCCTGTTTGTCGAGAAACAGCGCGTCCAGTTTGCCCTGGGTTTTCTCTCGTTCCTGCAGGGCGATGGCCAGCGCCAGGTTCGATGGGCCAAAACCGATACCGATAAGGTCGTGAACCGCGGGCGAAGCAATTGCCTGTGTCATTCCAGTGTCCTCTGGATAAGCCCCTTGGCGATGGGGCAGGAATACCTTCAAGACCTGTACAACAGGTCATGTGTTGATAGGAAACGAGGACAGTGAAATAAAATTTAACTGATCAGCGATCAGTGTGCTTCCCACTCGCGCATCCGCACCCGGCAGTGCTTCATGGCGTTGACGATATGTTTTTCCACAAGGGCGCGGGAAATACCCAGGCGCTCGGCAATCTGCAGGTGGGTCATGCCGTCGAGCTTGCGCAGCAGGAAGCTGTCGCGACAGGCTTTCGGCAACTCGGCCAGGGCACGCTCAAGCAGCTCCAGGCGCTGGTCCTGGTCGTGGCTGGCGTGGGGGGAACCGGGGGAAAAGCGTTCTTCGCTGTCGAGTATTTCCAGCGGTTCGTACTGGCGCAGCACATTGCGCCGATGGCCGTCGATCACCAGGTTCAGCGCGGTGCGGTACAAAAACGCGCGGGGCTGGTCGATGGGGACGGCGCTAGATCGTTCCAGTACCCGAACGTAAGCGTCATGCACCACATCTTCGGCCACCTGACGGTTGCCCAGCTTGGCGTTGAGGAAACACACCAGCTCGCGATAGTAGTTTTCCAACATGACTCCCGACCGCCGCAGAAGGGCGATATCCGTTCCTTGAGTACCTGAAAAATGACAACCCACTGCGTAATGGCAGTTTGGGTGCGTGCAATTTATAGTAATTCTCATCTACTTTTAAACAAGTCTTGCGCCATCGGTCGTTTTTTTTACCCGGCAGACGTGTTTCACGGTGTGTAACAGCCTAAATCCCCACGTGTTTCTCTCGTTTAACTGTCAGCTCTGCGCAACTGCGCTCCGAACTTTCCTGGCTGGAACCTAAGCATGAAACGCCCTCGACCTGCCCGACGCGCCCTGCTAGTTGTGGCGTGCCTGATTCCCGTCATCGCCGTCGCCGCCTGGCAGGTCCTGCCGCCCGGCCGTGACACCCTGACCACCGTCACCGTGACCCGCGGCAATATCGAAAACAGCGTGACGGCCCTGGGCACCTTGCAGCCGCGTCGTTACGTGGACGTGGGCGCCCAGGCGTCCGGGCAAATCCGCAAGATCCACGTTGAAGCCGGCGATCAGGTGCAGGAAGGCCAATTGCTGGTAGAGATCGATCCCTCGACGCAAAAAGCCAAGCTCGATGCCAGCCGCTACGCCATCGAAAACCTCAAGGCGCAGTTGCAGGAACAGAAGGCCCTGCACGAACTGGCGCGCCAGAAGTACCAGCGCCAGCAGCGCCTGGTCGCGGGCAACGCCACCCGCGAGGAAGATGTGCAAACCGCCAAGGCCGAACTGAGCGCCACCCAGGCCCGTGTCGATATGTTCCAGGCGCAGATCCTCCAGGCCCAGGCCAGCCTGCGCAGTGATGAGGCGGAGCTGGGCTATACACGCATCTACGCGCCGATGACCGGCACCGTGGTCGCCGTCGACGCACGGGTCGGCCAGACCCTCAATGCCCAGCAGCAGACGCCGTTGATCCTGCGCATCGCCAAGTTGTCGCCGATGACCGTGTGGGCCGAAGTCTCGGAGGCCGACATCGGCCACGTCAAACCCGGCATGACGGCTTACTTCACCACACTGAGCGGCGGCAACCGCCGCTGGGCCAGCACCGTGCGGCAGATCCTGCCGATCCCGCCCAAACCGCTCAATGAAACCCAGGGCAGCGGCAGCCCCAACAGCTCCAGCAAAAGCGGCACCGGCCGCGTGGTGCTGTACACCGTACTGCTGGATGTGGACAACGGCGACAACGCCTTGATGGCCGAAATGACCACCCAGGTGTTTTTTGTCGCAGGACAGGTCAAGGACGCCCTCACCGCGCCGGTTGCCGCCCTGCTGGGCACCAGCAACGCCGATAAGCAGATCGCCCGCGTGGTGATGGAGAACGGCCGCATCGAGGAACGCGAGGTGCAACTGGGCATCAGTGATCGTCTGCGGGTCCAGGTGCTCGGCGGCCTGAGCGAAGGCGACCACCTGTTGATCGGCCCGGCTGCTGGCAGTGGGGGTTGAGGTGACCACGCCCCTGATCGAACTCAAGAACATCCGCAAGTCCTACGGCGGTGGCGACAGCCCGCAGGTGGACGTGTTGCGCGGCATCGACCTGTCGATCCATGCCGGGGAATTCGTCGCCATCGTCGGCGCTTCCGGCTCCGGCAAGTCCACGCTGATGAACATCCTCGGCTGCCTCGATCGCCCCACGGTGGGGGACTACCTGTTCGCCGGGGAAAACGTCGCTCACCTGGACAGTGACGAACTGGCCTGGCTGCGCCGCGAAGCCTTTGGTTTTGTGTTTCAGGGCTATCACTTGATCCCCTCGGGTTCGGCCCAGGAGAACGTCGAGATGCCGGCGATCTACGCCGGTATCAGCGCGGCCGAGCGCCACGCCCGAGCCAACGCGCTGCTGACCCGCCTGGGCCTGGCCGAGCGTACCGGCAACCGTCCCCATCAACTGTCCGGCGGCCAGCAGCAGCGGGTGTCCATCGCCCGCGCGCTGATGAACGGCGGCCACATCATTCTCGCCGACGAACCTACTGGCGCCCTCGACAGCCATAGCGGCGCCGAGGTGATGACCCTGCTGGACGAGCTGGCCAGCCAGGGCCACGTGGTGATCCTGATCACCCACGACCGCGAAGTCGCAGCACGGGCCAACCGCATCATCGAGATCCGTGATGGCCTGATCATCAGCGACTCGGCCGACGACAATGCTACCGCCCCGCCCGCCGCCAACGGCGCCCTGCAAGCCGTGGACCTGCGTCAACGCCTGATCGACGGCGCCGAGCATAACGGCGCGTGGAGAGCCGAAGTGCTGGACGCTGTGCAAGCCGCCTGGCGCGTGATGTGGATAAACCGTTTCCGCACCGCACTGACCTTGCTGGGGATCATCATCGGCGTGGCATCCGTGGTGGTGATGCTCGCCGTCGGCGAAGGCAGCAAGCGCCAGGTCATGGCGCAGATGGGCGCGTTCGGTTCCAACATTCTCTATCTGAGCGGCGCGTCGCCCAACCCACGCGCGCCACTGGGCGTGGTCACCCTCAATGACGTCCAGGCACTGGCCGCGCTGCCGCAGGTCAAGCGCATCATGCCGGTCAATGGCAGCAAGGCGGGTGTGCGCTATGGCAACGTCGATTACATGGCGTATGTGGGCGGCAACGACACCAATTTTCCGGACATTTTCAACTGGCCGGTGGTCGAGGGCAGTTATTTCACCACCGCCGACGAGCGCAGCGGGGCCACGGTCGCCGTGATCGGCCACCGTATCCGCGAAAAGCTGTTCAAGGGCCAGGTCAATCCGATCGGGCAATACATCTTGATCGAGAACGTACCGTTCCAGGTGATCGGCGTGCTGGCGGAAAAAGGCGCCGCCTCCGGCGACAAGGACAGTGACGACCGCATCGCCATCCCCTACACCGCCGCCAGCGTGCGTTTGTTTGGCAGCTACGACCCCGAATACGTGGTGATCGCCGCCGCCGACGCGGGAAGGGTCCACGACGCCGAAGTGGCCATCGACCAACTGATGCAGAAGCTGCACAACGGCACACACGACTACGAGTTGACCAACAACGCCGCAATGATCCAGGCCGAGGCCCGGACCCAGAACACCCTGTCGCTGATGCTTGGCTCGATTGCGGCGATTTCCTTGCTGGTGGGCGGCATCGGCGTGATGAACATCATGCTGATGACCGTGCGCGAGCGCACCCGTGAAATCGGCATCCGCATGGCCACCGGTGCACGCCAACGCGACATCCTGCGCCAGTTCCTGACCGAGGCGGTGATGCTTTCGGTGGTCGGCGGCCTGTGCGGCATTGCCCTGGCGCTGCTGGTGGGCGGCGTATTGGTGCTGGCCAAGGTGGCGGTGCAATTTTCCCTGGTGGCGGTGCTGGGCGCATTTGGTTGCGCGCTGGTCACCGGCGTCGTATTCGGCTTTATGCCGGCCCGTAAAGCTGCCCGGCTCGATCCGGTTAAGGCATTGACCAGTGAATAAACGATCCATCCCCTCGCAGCTGTCCCTGCTCAGCCTGTGCCTGCTGCTCAATGCCTGCGCCGGCGATCCGCCCTCGGTGGACAGCGGCATTGCGCCACCGGCCGCCTGGCAATTCGCCGAGCGCGACGCGGCCCAGGCCACCAACCAGCGCTGGTGGACGCTATTCGGCAGCCCGCAGTTGAACCGGCTGGTCGAGCAGGCCCGGCGTGACAGCGTCGACGTGGCCGCCTCCATGGCCCGCGTGCGCCAGGCCCAGGCCAGCGCGGTGATCGCCGGGGCGCCGCTGTTGCCCGAGGTGAAGTTCGACCTCACCACCAGCCATCAGAAATTGCTGCACGGCCAGGGCGGGCCGGACCTGGACGCTTCGCCGAGCGATGACGCGGTGGACAATTTCGGCGCCAGCCTGGCGGCCAGTTACGAAGTGGACTTCTGGGGTGGACGTGCTGCCGCCCGCGACAGCGCGCTGCAAGGGCTGCGGGCCAGCGAATTCGACCAGGCCACCGTGGAACTGACCTTGCTCAGCAACGTGGCCAACCGCTACGCGCAAACCCTGGCCGCGCGCCAGCGCCAGCAGATCGCCGAGCTGAACCTGGCCAATGCCCGCAACGTGCTCGACCTGGTGCAGACCCGCTACGACGCCGGCTCCGCCACGGCGCTGGAACTGGCCCAACAGAAAAGCCTGGTCGCCAGCCAGCGGCGCCAATTGCCCTTGATTCAGCAACTGGCCGAAGACGCCCAGATCACCCTCGCGGCGCTTCTCGGCCAGCCGGTGCAAAACCTGGACCTGGGTGCAGAGCCCTTCCAGGCCATGACGTGGCCAACCATCGACGCCGGCATGCCCAGCCAGTTGCTCAGCCGCCGACCCGATATTGCCAAGGCCGAGGCCGAGCTGGCAGCCGCGCAGGCGAATGTCACCGTGGCCCGAGCGGCCATGCTGCCAGCCCTGACCCTCGGCGCCACACTGGGCTCCGACGCCTACAAGGCCGTGGACATCCTGCGCAGCCCCTACTACACGCTGACGGCCGGCCTGGTGGGGCCGATCTTCAACAACGGCCGTTTAAGCGCCGAGCGCGACAAGGCCCGAGCACGCCAGGATGAGCTGCTGTACGCCTACCGCGGTGCGATCATCAACGGTTTTGCCGATGTGGAAAAAACCCTCAGCAGCATCACGCGGCTGGACCAGCAGCGTCATTGGCAAACGGATGAATTGCAGCAGGCCCAGGCTGCCTTCCAGATCGCCGAAAGCCGCTATCAGGCCGGCGCCGAGGACTTGCTCACGGTGCTCGAAACCCAACGCACGCTGTACGCTGCCCAGGACCTGAACGTGCAACTGCGCCTGGCGCGCCTGCAGGCCAGCATTGCGTTGTACAAGGCACTGGGTGGCGGTTGGAAAACCGATATCCGATAAACAAAACTCCAGTTTCCTACGCAATCCACGTTCTTGCCCTACATTCCTCGAACCAAGGTCCTTGGTAAAAAAGCCGTTATCACACGGCTGCCCAGGACCTCTTGATGACGATTGCAAAACACCTCGCGTGTGGCTGTCTGTGCTTGATGGTAAACATTGGCCATACCGCATCACTGATCCAACCCACCGCCATCGATTGGCTGCTGGACTGCCCCCTCCCCGCCCTCGAACGGCTGGACCCCAACGTGGTGTCACGCACCCAGTGCGGCGTCGTGACCGTACCGCGCAACTACGCCGCGCCTCGGCAAGGCACCCTGCGCCTGCACCTGACCCGCGTCGGCGCCCGCGAGCCGTTGAGCCGCGAGGGAGTGGTGTTCACCCAGGCCGGCGATACCGCGCCCAACAACCAGAGCACCTTCGTGATTCACCTGGCCACCCGCTGGGAATCCTATGCCACACAAGCGTATCGCAAGCTGGTCAACCGTTATGACGTCATCGAGCTCAGCCCTCGTGACCTCAGCCAACAGAACGGCGTAGAACACGCCGCACGGGACATGGAGTTCGTACGTGCCCAACTGGGGGACGCACAACTGCTCTATCTGGGTAACGCCGATGGCACGCGGTTGGGCAGCCGTTACAGTGCGCTGTATCCAGAGCGTGTCGCACGCATGGTGCTGCTCAACGCTGAACACAGCACGACAGCTGCATCCCAGGTCGAACAACTGCGCCTCAAGGATCCCGCAAGACCGGACGCCGGCGGCTGCATCAACCGCTGGGTGGGCGACTTCCTGGCGTATGGCAGACAGCCGCCACGGTCAACTCGCTGTCTCGACCCAGACGGTTGGGAGTAGCGCGCCGATGGAGTCGCCTGCCAATCCCCGCTTCTGCGTGATCAGTTCTACAATGCCCCCATTCATCCCCAGGGGTCTTCATGGACATCGAACTGGCACGCACCTTTCTCGAAATCACCCGTTGCGGCAGCCTGGCGGCGGCCGCTGAGAAACTTCACGTCACCCAGACCGCCATCACCGCACGGGTCAAAAGCCTGGAAAGCCAACTGGGCAGTACGCTGTTTATCCGCAACCGCGCCGGCGCACGCCTGACCGCCGACGGCGAGGCCTTCGTGGTGTATGCCAACCAGTTGCTGCAAACCTGGGAAGCCGCGCGGCGTGACCTGCCGTTGCCCGATGGCTATCGCAATGTGCTGCACATCGGCGGTGAGGTCAGCCTGTGCAACCCGTTGATGCTCGGGTGGGCCAAGGCGCTGCGCGAACACATTCCCGGCCACGCGCTGCGCACCGAAGTGCGTGAAGGCGACTACCTGTTGCGCCAGCTGGAACTGGGCGTGCTCGACGCGGCGCTGGTGTTCCAGCCGCAATACTGGCCGGGGTTGCAGGTGGAACAGGTACTGGAAGAAAAACTGATCCTGGTGCAATTGGTCAGCAAGCCGGCGCCGTACGTCTACATCGACTGGGGGCCGGGCTTTCGCCAGCAACACGACGCCGCCCTGCCCGACAAGGCCCGGGCTGCGGTGAGCTTCAACCTGGGGCCGTTGGCCTTGCAGTACATCCTCGAAAATGGCGGCGCTGGCTATTTCCGCACGCGGGTAGTGCAAAGCTACTTGGACAGCGGTGTGATGCAGCGTGTGTCCAAGGCGCCGGAGTTCAGCTTCCCGACCTTCCTGGTGTATTCAAGGGCGCGGGATTCGGCGGTGTTGCAGCAGGCATTGGCGTTACTGCGCGATGTGGTCAAGGCCGAAGGTGACTGGTCACAACGCTGGGATCCACTGATGTGAAACGGGCAGTGAACTAGCGCGATCCTGAAGCCGGGCTAAGCTCAGTCACCACCCAAAAACGCTATGAGCCCCAACGACAATCAGGAATCGTCATGAGTACCCGTCCAAAAAAACTGCGCCATCTGCTGTTTGTGTTGCTGCTGGCGGTGGTCGCCTTTTTGCTGCTGATGCCGACCAAGGTACAACCGGTGAACTGGGCGCCGCCCAACGCGCCATCGATGAAAGAAGGCCCTTTCGCCGAGAACCAACGCCTCAAGGGCGTGCAGAAAATCGGCGCCCAGGACATCGCCGGGCCGGAGGCGTTGCTGTTGGATGCCCAGGGTTTTCTCATCAGCGGCCTGCAGGATGGGCGCATCATCCGCACCTCCCCCGACAGCCGCAACCTTGAGGTACTCGCCAATACGGGCGGACGCCCGCTGGGGCTGGCGCTGCACCCGGATGGGCGCTTGATCATTGCCGATGGCGTGAAGGGTCTGCTCGCACTGGATGCCAACCGCCAACTCACCTCCCTGAGCACCGGCGCCGATGGCGTGCCCTTCGGTTTTACCGATGACGTCATCGTGGACGCCAGTGGCCGCTATGCCTATTTCAGCGACGCATCGAGCCGCTGGGGGTATGGCCAGGATGGCGAAGCCGTGATCGAGCATGGCGGTGATGGTCGGCTGCTGCGTTACGACTTCAGCAATGGCCGCACCGAGGTGTTGCTCGACCAACTGCAATTTGCCAACGGCGTCGCCCTGGGCCCGGACGAACGCTACGTACTGGTGAATGAAACCGGCGCCTATCGCATCAGCCGCTACTGGCTCAAAGGCGAACGCGCCGGCAGCCACGACCTGTTTATCGACAACCTGCCAGGCCTGCCGGACAACCTGAGTTTCAACGGCCAGGACCGCTTCTGGGTGGCGCTCTATTCACCGCGCAATCCATTGCTGGACAGCTTTGCCGGCTACCCGCTGCTGCGCAAAGTGATGGTGCGTGCACTGATGGTCGTGCCCAAGCCCATCGAGCGCAAAGCCTTTGTGCTGGGGTTGGATACCTGCGGCAAGGTGATCGCCAATTTGCAGGATGGCAGCGCAGGCAACTACTCACCGATTACCACCGCGCGGGAGTATGGCGACTGGTTGTACCTGGGCTCGTTGAAGAGCACGAGCATGGCGCGCTTGCCGTTGCAACTGGCGTTGGCGCCGGAGTGAAGGACGGGCAGCCTGAGCTCTATCTGAAGCATGGAGATCCAATGTGTGACCTCGAATCCGCCTTAATACCCCGTCATCTCCAGATACCCCACCCCGCCCTCAAACCGCACCGGCCCTTCCCAATACGGAATCCCCAGGTTCATCCAGGCATTCGGGTTGACGGCTTCGGTGGTGATATCCAGCTGTTTGCGAGGAATTTTCAGCGACCAGCGCGTAGGAATATTGCGCCCATCAATGGCCGTGCTTTCCAGCGGGGCGAGTTGGATATCGGCGTTGTGCAACGTCTCGGTACGTCCCTGGGCGTCGATCCAGGTGCCGGTGAGATAACCGCCGCCGTCCTTCTGGCGTACGCGAAACAGCATCAGTTGCGCGCCCCGGTCCAGGTGCAGGGAGAACCAGTCCCAACCGGTCTGGTTGGCGCTCAGGGGTTGGCTGCTCCATTCGCGGTCGAGCCAGGCCGGGCCGGTGACTTGATAGGTGTTGCCGTCAATGCGCACACTGCCTTCGGCAGTGAAGAACGGCTGACTGTAGTAATACGACGCCTGGCCCTGGTCGGATTTGCGGCTGTAGCCGTTGTCGCCTTGCAACACCAGCGGCCGACTGGCGGTGAGGCGCAGGTCGTAGGCGAAGTGCGCATCGCTGGCCTTGAGTTGCATATCCGCCAATGCACCGACTGTGCCAGGACGGCTGGCAAAGTTCCAATCGTCGATCCACGCAGTGAACGGCGCGGCCTGGGCACCGGCCTGGCCAACGCCGCCACGGGCTAGACGTTCGGCGGCGTAATGGCGGTTGGCAGAGGTGACGGCGGCATGGCCGAGCCACACCGTCGAATCCTGCCAGCCGGCCTGGGTCGGCCCGGCTTTCAACGCGTTGCGAAACAGCGTCCATTGCACGCCGAACACATTGCCCTCGGCATCCTTGAGGTTGGCGGTAACGTACCACCACTCGATGCGAAAGCCGTCATGGGGGCCGTGGTCCTCGGGAAAGCTGAACGCCTTGCCGGGCACCACTTGGGCAAAGTCCGCTGCATCGCTGCCCAGGCCTGCGAAGCTCTCCTGGGGTGCGGGGACTTTGTCACAGGCCGCCAGCAGCCATAACGCGCAGATCAACGCCTTAATCTTCATGGGCAAAGGTCCGAAGCAAATCCGCCGGGCGGCTGCGGTACAACTGCCACAGCGGCCAGGCCGATGCTAACAATGTGGCCAGCATCGCCAGCCCGAGTAATTGTGCGAGCTGCCACGGGAACACCTGCAACGGTAGCCGCCAGCCAAAGGCCTGCACGTTGATCACCGCGTCCAGGCACCACGCCAGCAGCACCCCCAGCGGCAACGCCAGCATCAGGGTGAGCACCGCCAGCAGCCAGGTCTGGCCCAGGTTCAGCAGCATCAATTGTCGCCGTGTCACGCCCAGCGCCCACAGCGGAGCGAGTTGGCCGAGGCGGCTCTGGCTCTGGGTCAGCAGGCTGATGAACAGCGCCACGCCGGCCACGCCCAGGGTCAGGCTGTTGAGGGCGGCGGTCGCGGCGAAGGTGCGTTCGAACACCTGGCTTGACCAGCCCTTGAGTTGCTGTTGATCGACGATACGGCTGTCGTCCAGGGCAAATTCGCGCTGCACTTCGCGCACCAGTGGCGCCACATCGGGCGGCGCGACGCGCAGGTTGAAACGCGCCGGCGAGAGGGTCGGCCAGTGCGCCAGCAGGTGCGCGGAATTGACCAGGATATGCCCCTTGGGATTACCGTAATCGGCGTAGATCCCCACCACCTTGGGCGACCATGCACCTTGCGGCGTGGGGATATTGATCGAATCCCCGAGCCTGACTGACAACCTGCGCGCCAACTGCTCGCTGAGCATCAACGTGTCGTCACCCAGCAGTTGGTCCCAGGGCTCAGCGACAGCCTCCAACAACGGCCAATGCTGACGATAGGTCGGATCATCGACCACCCCGAACACATCCGCCGGCCAACCCTGCACTTGCACCGCGACCTGCCAGGTCGGCAACACCCTCTGTACCAGCGATTGGTGCGCCAGCCAGGTGCTGAGCTGATCCGCCTGGGCCGGGGTTTGTGGGTTGAGGTACAGCTCGGCCGTCAGGCGTTGCTCCAGCCAATGATTGAAGGTGTGGCGAAAGCCTGACGTCATGGAGCCCGCGCCGATGTTCGCGGCCAGGGCCAGCAGCAACGCCATCAACGCCAGGCTCAAGGCCGGCAATTGTTGGCGACAATCGGCGAGAAACCATTGGCCCAGTACCGAACGGCTGCGCCCCAGCACGGCCTTGAGCAGCCCGTTGAGCAGCACCGGCAAGCCCAGGGCGGCGCCGAGCAGTAACGCCGCCATCAATATAAAACCAGACGCCAGGCTGTCGCCCAGCCAAAGCGCCAACAGCGCGATCAGCAACGCGGTTGCTGCGACCCAGCCCTGGCGCCGTAACCAACGGCCATGGGCTTCGTGCCAGGCCTGGGCGTTGGCCAGCGCCAGCAACGGCAGGCGCGCCGCCCGCCACACGCTGCTGGCGCCGGCAAGCAAGGCGCCCAACAGGCTCAAGCCGAGCCCCGCCAACCACCACCACGGGCTCAGGCTTAACTGTCCCGGTACTTCGGCGCCATATAACCCCCTCAGGCTGACAGCCACATCCGGCAGCAGCAGGCTGGCCAGCAGGTAGCCGCTGGCAACGCCCAGCACACCGCCCAGCAGCGACAACGCGCCCAACTCCACCGCAAGCCCGAGGATCAACAAATGCGCACTGACCCCGCAGGCACGCAAGGTGCGCAACAGTGCGCGTCGTTGCTCCAGGGCCAGGCCGATGGCCGCGTGCACGATAAACAGCCCCACCACAAAGGACAGGAAGCCCAGCGCATCCAGGTTCAAGTGAAAGCTTTCGGTAAGGCGCGCCAGGTTGTTGTCCTCGCCCTGCCTGAGTTGCAGCCCGGCGGGTGGCGTGGGATGCCCGGCGGCGAAGGCCTTGTCCAACAGCAGTCGCGAGAGTTGCCCAGGCATTTCCAGCAGGGGTTGAGCAAAGCCGATATCGGTGAGTAACAGGCCGGGCGCCATGTCCGGCTGCGCTTGCAGGGGCGGCAGGCGTTGCCCGTTCTGCGCCAGGGGTTGCTGCCCTTCGAGCAGCCCCAGGGCCTGCAAGGTTTGCGGCGCGATCCAGGTCCGCCCCGGCGGTTCAAAGAAGGCAAGCATCTGCGCCTGGCTCAAGCGCTGCCCCGCTACCGCACCGCTGCCGGGCAACGACAGCGGATCAATGCCCATCAATTGCAGGCGCATGTCCTCATGCCCCTTGAGCTGCAAACGCCCCTGCACCACCGGCGACACCGGCCAACCGGCGCGGCGCAATTGGGCGAACAGCGCTTGCGGAAAACTGGCCGCGTCCGGCGCACTGAGGCTGGCCTGGGGTTCGCCGCCGATCAACTGGCTGGCGCGGGCATAACTGTCGCGCGCCTGAGTATTGAGGGCCTGCACGCCGGTCAGGAGTGCGGTGGCCAGCCACAAGCCGGTAAGCACGCTGAAGAACTGCACCGGATGGCGCCGCCAATGGCTGAGCAACGCGCGCAGTGTCCAATAAAACACCGCCATGTCAGCGCGCATCCGCCGGCAGGACGCGGCCGTGATGCAACACCACCTGCTGGTCCAGCCGCGCTGCGATGCGTGGGCTGTGCGTGACCATCAACAGGCTGGTGGGGCTGTCACGCAACAGGTCCAGCAGCAGTTGCAGCACCTCGTCGCTGGTGGCTTCGTCGAGGTTGCCGGTGGGTTCGTCAGCCAACAGCAAACCCGGCCGTGACGCCAAGGCCCGACCTACCGCGACCCGCTGTTGCTGGCCGCCCGAGAGCTGTTCCGGATAGCGCTTGAGCAAGTCGCCCAGGCCCAGGCGTTCGACCAACTGCGCCTGCCAGCGCGGATCAAAGCGCCCCGCCAGGCGGGCCTGGAACGCCAGGTTGTCGTCAACGCGCAAACTGCCGATGAGGTTGAACTGCTGGAACACCAGGCCGATTTCAGTGCGCCGCCAGTGGGCCAGTTGCGGCTCGCTCATCTGGTCGAGACGCTGCTCACCCACCTGGATACTGCCGCGATCCAGCCGATCAAGCCCCGCCACCAGATGCAACAAGGTGCTCTTGCCGCTGCCCGACTCGCCCATCAACGCCAGGCTGCTGCGTGGGGCCAGGTGCAAATCCACACCGGCCAGCACCGCCAATGGGCCTTGAGGAGTCGTGTAGCTTTTGAAGACACCTTGCACCTGCAACATGGGAGCACTCGATTGATGGGCGGCCATCGAGAATAACGGCTGCGCCATTGGGCCACGCAAATTTTTCACATGGATTTCACCGGTTGCCCACTCGCAGCCCTCTAAATTGCCGGTTATGCGCCACGCGTCGGCCACTTGATCAGTGGCCACGCCTGACAACTTTTAACCGCCGCATGTTCAGCGAAAAGACAGCAGCCCTGTGACAGCCTCCTGCTTCACTGCGGCTATTCGCCAACAAGTTGCGCCTAATTAATACAACATTGCCAACAGTGTCCAAGGTGAATGAAGTGGTAGACATTACCCTGACCAAACCGCGCTCGCCCCGGGCTTTTTTCAAGCGCCTGCAACGTCTGTGGCTTGGCATTGCCGTGATCACTGCGCTGCTCGCTTGCAGCCTGCTCTGGCCGGCTTCGCCACGGGATCTCGGCGTGGGCAACCGCCTGCTGACCTCCCAGGTCATGCCGCTGTGGCGCGACGGCGACGTGATCGTGCTGGTGCGTCATGAAGAGCGCTGCGACCGCTCGACCAACCCGTGCCTGGGGCCGGTCGAAGGCCTGACAATCAACGGCAGCCAACAGGCGGAAAAACTCGGCAGCGCCTTTAAATGGTTGGGCATGGACGGCAGCGACGTGCTCGCCAGCCCGGCCATTCGTACCGCCCAGACCTTGCGCTTCATGTTCGGTAAAAACGAGCTGACCTCCGGACAGCAAGCCGTCTGCGGCGCAGCCATGGGTGAGGAATTGCTCAGCCACAAGCAGCCGGGGCGCAACCTGGTATTCGTGACGCACAGCGGCTGCATCGCCGACTTCGAAAAATCCCAGGGCTTCCCCCGCGCAGCATTCCCCGAGTATGGCAGCGCCCTGTTCGTACAAGTGTTGCCGAACGGTAAATTCAAGACCCTGGGCATCATGAACAATCCGGACTGGTCGGCTGCACTCAAACATCTCTGATGTGATTGCCTATGTTCAGCAAAAAGACAGCCCTGTTCTGGCATGTTTAGTTGCGCCTTTTAATTAAGCCCCCCATGACTCTCTCCCGTTACTTAGTGACCGCTGTGACTGTTTGCACGATGACCTCATTACTTAAGAACCCTGGCTTTAAACGTCAAGGAGCGACGTTTTCATGACCCGTTTGAATCCCCTGTATCTGTTGTTGCTCGCCTTCGCCGCGTTCTATCTGTTGCCCCTGGGCCTGCACGGCATGTGGATCCCGGATGAGACCCGCTACGCCCAGATCAGCCAGGAAATGCTGCAGTCCGGTAACTGGGTGGCGCCGCACTTCATGGGCGTGCGCTATTTCGAAAAACCCGCCGCAGGTTATTGGCTGATCGCGTTGGGCCAAGCCGTGTTCGGCCAGAACCTGTTCGGCGTACGCATCGCCTCAGCCCTGGCCAGCGGCTTGAGCGTGATGCTGGCCTACCTGATCGCTCGCCGCCTGTGGAACGACCCGCGTAAAAGCGTCGCCTGTGCCCTGCTTTACCTGAGTTTTGGCTTGGTGGCGGGGCAAGCGGGATATTCCAATCTGGATCCGCAATTCACCCTCTGGGTCAACCTGAGCCTGGTTGCGCTGTGGTTTGC
This sequence comes from Pseudomonas sp. LG1E9, assembly GCF_003290225.1. Lineage (NCBI taxonomy): Bacteria > Pseudomonadati > Pseudomonadota > Gammaproteobacteria > Pseudomonadales > Pseudomonadaceae > Pseudomonas > Pseudomonas sp. LG1E9. Next base: position 4,509,380 of record NZ_CP029983.1, read on the forward strand.
CCTCGACTGCAGCAACCTGCGTGGACGCCTGACGGCCTGGGCGGTGTTGGGATTTGCCTGTGCCATGGGCTTCATGACCAAGGGTTTCCTGGCGTGGGCGCTGCCCGTATTGATTGCCGTGCCCTATATGCTCTGGCAACGGCGCCTTGGCGAGCTGTTGCGTTATGGCCCCTTGGCCGTAAGTGTGGCGGTGCTGGTGTGCCTGCCTTGGGTCCTGGCGATCCATAGCCAGGAACCGGACTTCTGGCGCTTCTTTTTCTGGAACGAACACATTCGCCGCTTCAGCGCCGACAACGCGCAACACGTGCGGCCCTGGTGGTTCTTCCTGCCGATCATCGCCGTGTCGTGCCTGCCCTGGGCCGGCCTGCTTCCCAACACCCTGCGCCAGGCCTGGCAGCAAATACGCCAGCCGGCTATCGGTTTCCTGGCCTTGTGGCTGCTGCTGCCCCTGGGCTTTTTCAGCCTGAGCAACGGCAAGCTGCCGACCTACATCATGCCGTGCCTGTTGCCCCTGGCATTGCTGATGGGACACACCTTGAGCGACCTGCTGCGCAACGGCCACCCACGCGCGCTCAGGCTCAATGGTCTGCTCAACCTGGTGATCGGCATGGCGGCCATGCTCGGCCTGCTCTACCTGCAAATCGCCCGGCCGCTGTACGGCAACAGCCTCGCCGAGATGTTCAGCCTGTCCCTGGCCTTCATCGTGTTACTGGTGTGGATCCTCACCAACCTGCTGCAAGCCGTGCGCCCGCTCACGCTATGGGCGCTGCCGGCCGTGGGCATCGGCGTGCTGGTGATCCTGCTGCCCGCGAGCATGCCGGCGCAGATCGCCGATAACGAAATGCCCGACCAGTTCGTGCTGGAACATCTGGACGCGTTGCAACACACCCACGCCCTGCTGAGCAATGAACTGGGCAGCGCCAGCGCCCTGGCCTGGCGCCTGCAACGCACCGATGTGGCGCTGTATGGCACCGAAGGCGAACTGCGCTACGGCTTGCAGTTCGCCGATGCAGGCCAACGTAAAGTCGATCTGGATCAAGTACAGGCCTGGCTCGCCGAGGCGCGCCAGCACGGCTCGGTGGGCGTGCTGATGCGGGTCGACAGCACCAGCGAAATGCGCGAGGCCGGGCAGTTGCCGCTTGGGGGTAAGCGTTATTCCAAGGGGTATTTGCAGCTGATTCTGTATCCGCAGTTGCCTGCTACAGACGTAGACTCGCTGCATAAATAAAAGCCTCGTCCAGACTATTAGCGCCGTACGCCCGCATAAAACCTTGGGCATCAGTGAAACGATTGAACCGCCGCTGACTGACCATGTAGAAATCATCGCAGTGAGCAACGATCTCATCGACATTATGCGACGAGACCAGTACGGCGACTCCTTCCTCGGCGGCGCCCTCCAGACACTTCCAAATATGATGACGAAACTCAGGATCAACACCCGCGGTAGGCTCATCCAAGATAACCAGATCAGCGTTGGCGCTAAGAAGAGACAACGTAAAAAACCAGCGTTTTTCCCCATAACTGCACAGAGATGATTTTTTTGTCCATATTTCGCAATACCGATCTGCTATCCCAGGACTCCACTTCTCAATTTTCTCCAGCGCATGTTGTTTATCAAGCTTACTGTCAGAGCAAAAAAGCATTGCCATCCTGAAAACATCAAACATACGAAACACAGGTGGCGTACTAATCACTTGTGACAAGTAAAGTAACTTCGAAAAAGACCGAACGATTTCACCCGCTTCGATTTTTTTCAACCCACACACCACATCAAAGAACGTTGTCTTACCAGACCCGTTAGCACCTAACAACCCGCATATTGACCCAGCCTCAACGGTCAGCGTGGCATCTTCAAACAAAGTTTTCCGCGCACACCTGACCTCAAGCGAATTCACAACAAGCCGCTTCATCAATAACGACTCCATACAGGGTTAATAGTTAAAAACCGAAACACAATCCAAAGCGTAACAAAAAACGAAACACCAATAAGCAACGCTATGAACCAGCACTCAGCGACACCTACCAACATAATATGGTTTGCCCACCACATAGGATTAATAAAGCTTACTCTTTCGAGAACAGGGCTGGACGTCCCAATGCTGACGATCCCAAGCGCTAACATTGTAAGCGACGCAATGGAAAAAACAGTGCTTGAATTTTGAAAACCCAAGGGGACAAGAGTCAATAAGAGAGCCGGTATCGAAAACAATAAAAAACAAATATAGAACCGTCCAAGGATGCCAAGAAGCTCCTCTATCTCGACCGCACCATTATAGCTGCGGGTCAGCAAATAAAAAACACAACAATATACAAGCGATATTATAGAATAGGCTAAATAATGCCCAAAAAGAAAAATAACTTTATTATCATCCGTATAGACAAAAGACCTCAAAAACCCACTTTCCCTGCGACCAACGATATAAAACGCCAATCCAAACAAGGCAACACTTGAAGCGACGAAGGAATAGAACCACGAGGCACTGGACAAATAGTCATTGGGCGCGTCGTTATTCGCCCCTCTCGAATAAGTTATTAAATAGTAAGTAACCACCGGAGACAACACCGACCAAAACAGCGCAACGGGCTCTTTTAATTGTTCTTTGACGAATAGTGACGCCAGCAACACAGGCTTAACGAATGAGTAGCGATTCATTACACACCTCAGGGAAACGGGACCATTCTATCCATCCGGGAAACCAGCATCGACAATCACACATATACCAATGCGACGTAGACTCCTCAAAAATTTTGCCATCACTTCATCTCTCCTTTCACACAAGTTGTTCTCAACCACTTCCCGAAAAGTGACAAAAACAATCTAGTACACGCATGGAGAAAAGCCCAAAAGATAAAAAATTCCGCGTAGGAAAATTAACTACTGCATTTAGGAAGTTTCACTCACTAATTTCAGAAGTTAAATACTTGCGAGCAACGTCGGCCTCCAACCAACCAAGGATGGGAAGATGTGAACACTTATAGAATTAACAACTTACGAACCACAGATTCGCACTAAAAATCTTTCCTACCCCCGAAGGGGGTTTAAAGATTCAGAGCTTTACCGAGGAAACCAACAAAAATATCCGACAAACGGCCTATATATTCTTATCAGTCGTCCATACCAGTCCTTAACGCCTGGCTCGCTCGTGCTTTATCGTCGAAAAAGGTACTAAAAGGATGATTTACAACCCCGTAGCGAATAAATCAGGAGTGGATGAGAAGCGGGCGATCATTGCGGGAGTTTGCAAACCCACATTGATTGCCTTTCATATCCGCCGCCGCCGATCAAGCTGCGGAATCGCCGTCTGCGCCATCTCCACCCGCTGCACCTGCGCCACGGTCCTGGCGGCCAGTTGCGCCAGCGTCGGCTGACTGAACAGGCTGCGCGCATCCACCTCCAGCCCGGCCTTGCGCAGGCGCGCGACCAGGTTCACCGCCAGCAGCGAGTGCCCGCCCAGTTCGAAGAAGTGGTCGTGGCGCCCTACCCGTTCCAGCTTGAGCACCTGCGCCCAGATGCCGGCCATCAGGGTTTCCACTTCGCCCTGGGGCGCTTCATAGGCGCGGCTGAGCACCGCTTCCAAACCCGGTTCTGGCAACGCCTTGCGGTCGAGTTTGCCGGCGGGGTTGAGGGGGAGTTCTTCAAGCGCCACGAAGGCCGCCGGTACCATGTATTCCGGTAACTGCTGCAGTACATGAACGCGCAAGTCTTCCAGGCTCGGCGCCGGTCCGCGCAGGGTGAAGTAAGCGACCAGTCGCTCATCGCGAATCAGCACCGCCACCTCACGCAACGCTGGATGCGCCAGCAGGCACGATTCGATTTCGCCCAGTTCCAGACGCACGCCGCGCAGCTTGACCTGAAAGTCGTTACGCCCAAGGAATTCCAGGTTGCCGTCCGGCTGGTAGCGCACCAGGTCGCCGGTGCGGTACAGCCGATCCCCCGGCACAAACGGGCTGTCGATAAAGCGTTCGGCCGTCATCTGCTCCAACCCCAGATACCCACGGGCCACGCCGACGCCGCCGATATGCAACTGGCCGCTGAGGCCCATGGGCACCGGCGCGTCGTGTTCGTCCAGCACATACAGGCGCGTATTGTTGATCGCCCGGCCGATGGGCAATTGCAGCGCCGGGACCGGTGCGCCGGGTTCCAGGGTCCAGGCGCTGCTGTCCACCGTGGCTTCGGTGGGGCCGTAGACGTTATGCAGGCGCACCTTGGGCAAACGCGCCTGCACGCCACGGGCCAGGGCTTCGGTGAGTTCGCCGCCGCCGCACAGCACATCGGTGAGGCTGGTGCACAGCGCGGACTCTTCCAGTTCAAGGAACTGCTGCAACATTGCCGGTACGAATTTGATCACGGTGATCTGTTGCTCGCGAATCACCTGCGCCAGGTAAGCCGGCTCGCGATGACCATCGGGCCGCGCCAGAACCAGGCGCATGCCATTGGCCAGCGGCCAGAACAACTCCCAGACCGAGCCGTCAAAGCTGAACGGCGCCCGTTGCAACAGCGCGCCGCCCTCGGCATTGGGGCACAACTGCGAGCCCCAGTGCATCAGGTTGCCCAGGCCACGATGTTCGATCATCACGCCCTTGGGCGTGCCGGTGGAGCCGGAGGTGTACATCACGTAGGCCAGGTTCGCGACGCTCAGCCCTGGCACCGAGGGGTTGCCGTCCGGCGCGTGGCTCCAGGCGCAGTGGTCAAAATCGATCACCGGGATGGCGACTTCACCGGGCAAGTCGCGAGTGGCCGCGTGCACCAGCAGCGCCACCGGTTGGCTGTCCTGAAGCATGTAGGCCAGACGTTCGCGTGGGTAGCCGGGGTCCAGCGGCACATAGGCGCCGCCAGCCTTGAGGATCGCGAGCAACCCCACTACCAGGTCCAGGCCGCGCTCGACGCACAGCGCCACGCGCGAATCTGGCTGCACGCCACGCTCGCGCAGGTGGAAGGCCAGGCGGTTGGCGCGCTCGTTGAGTTCGCGATAAGTCAGTTGCAGCTCACCGGCCTGCACCGCCACCGCGTGGGGAATGTGCCGCGCGTGGGCTTCGAACAGCGCCTGGACGGTGAGGGTTTCAGGGTAGTCGGTGGCAGTGGCGTTGAAGTCCAGCAGCAGTGTCTGCACTTCGCGGGCGGGCAGCACCTGCACGTCACGTAAAGGCGCTTGCGGCGTGTGCTCCAGTGCCTCGGCCAGGTTGATCAGCGTGGTTTCCAGGTAGTCCAGGGTACGTTCGGCGCCCACCGTGCGCGGGGCCTTGGCCTTGAGTTTAAAACCGCCGGCGGTATCGTCCACGCTGAGCATCAGCGGGTAGCTGAGGATGTCTTCGGCACTGACCAGAGCAATGCCCGGCACCAGCACGAGGTCGCGCTCGGTATCGGTATGACGGTAATTGAGCAGGCTGTTGAACAGCGGCGCCGCGCCGCTGCAACGCTGGGCCAAGGCCAGCGACGCTTGCTCATGGGCGAGCAAGGCGCTGAGTTGGTGATGGGTGTCACGCAACGCATCCGCGACGTTTTTCCCGGCCAGGTGCAGGCGTAACGGCAAGGTATTGATGAACATACCCAAGGCGCGATCGGCGCCCTCGCCCGCCTGCAAACGGCCGAGCAACACGGTGCCGAACACCCCGTCATCACGGCCCGCCACGCGGCTGAGCACCTGGGCCCAGGCCAAGTGGAACAGGCTGGCGGCGCTGACGCCCACACCACGGGCCTGGGCACGCAAGCGCCGGTTGAGGTCGTCACTCAGTGCACGCTGCGCTTCTTCGGTATCCGCCCGATTGGCCTGGCGCTCCTGCACGCCGAAGGCAAACGTGGGCTCATCCACATCGCCCAGTTGCGCACGAAAAAACGCCTCATGGGCCGCCTGGCGCGCCGGTGAGCGGGACTGCGCCACCACATTGCGATACGGCACCGGTGCCGGCAATTGCGCCTGTTGGCCGAGCAGGTGAGCGCGGATTTCCTGCATCAGAATCGTGGTGGACGTCGCATCGTTGACCAGGTGATGAAAGCGCAGCCGGGCCACCCAACCCGTGGGCGCTTCGGCATAGTCCAGCGCCATCAACGGTGCCTGGCGCAAGTCCAACGGGCTGTCACCGTCACGCCAAGGTTCCACACGCAGGCGGGCCGCACGCCACACCACTTGCATCGGCTGCTCCAGGGCATCCCAGGCCAGGCTGGTGCGCAGGATGTCGTGGCGGTCGATTACCTGTTGCAGGGCCAGGGCAAAGGCGTCCAGTTGGTCGCGCCGCGCAAAGCTGAACTGTGCCTGTTGCTGGTACGGGTCATGCTCGTCGGTGAGGTGGTGGTAGAGCAAACCTTCCTGTAACGGCGCCAGGGGGTAGATTTCCTGGACGTTGGCCGCACCGCCGGGAATACCGGCATTGATACGATCAATGCTGGCTTGATCGAGCTCGGCCAGCGCCAGCAACTCCGGGGTGATATGGCGACAGTCAGCGGGGACGCGATTGGCCGGCACCTCCACGTCGCTGCCTTCACTCACCGCCGCCAGCGCCGCCAACGTCGGCTGGCCGAACAGCACCTGCACATCGGCGCGCAACCCGGCCTGGCGCATGCGCTGCACCAATTGCACGGCAAGCAACGAGTGCCCGCCCAGTTCAAAGAAATGGTCGTGACGGCCCACTTGCTGCACCTGCAACAGCTCGGCCCAGAGTTGGGCGAGGACGGTTTCCACACCGGCTCGCGGCGCTTCGAACCGGCGAGTGACGAACGCCACCTGGGTCGGCGCCGGCAATGCCTTGCGGTCGAGTTTGCCGTTGGCGGTCAGGGGCCACGCCTCCAGCGGCATGTAGGCCGCCGGCAGCATGTAGTCCGGCAATGAGGCGTGCAGGTGGGCGCGCAGGGTTTCGATGTCCACGGGCTGGCGTGGGATAAACCAGGCGAGCAATTGCCCGTCGCGAGATTGCACCACGGCTTCCTGGACATCCGCATGGGTGGCCAGGGCCGATTCGATTTCCCCCAGCTCGATGCGCATGCCACGGATTTTCACCTGGTCGTCATTGCGGCCCAGGTATTCAAGGTTGCCGTCGGGCAACCAGCGCGCGAGGTCGCCGGTGCGGTACATTCGGCCCGGCGCAAACGGGTTGTCGAGAAAACGTTCGGCGCTCAGTTCCGGGCGATTCAGGTAGCCGCGCGCCACGCCTTTACCGCCGACGTAAACCTCCCCCGCCACGCCGATGGGAACAGCGCGCTGCCGCTCATCCAGCAGGTAGATTGCCGCGTTGGCGACGGGCGCACCGATATGCAACGGCTGGCCTGCCTCGACGCGGCCGAAGGTGGCAACCACGGTGGCCTCGGTGGGACCGTAGTTGTTGATCACATCGAAAGTCTGCGCACGCGAGAAGCTGCGCAGACGGTCACCGCCGATCAGCAAGGTGCGCAAGGTCGGGTGCTCCAGCCGCTGGCTGAAGGCGTATTCAGCCACCGGTGTCGGCAGGAAGCACACATCCAGCGGCTGCGCACGCCACCAACCGAGCAGCGCGTCGATGTCCTCCGCGCCGTCATGGGCCGGTGGCAGGTGCAAGGTGGCGCCCACGCACAACGCCGGCCAGACTTCCCAGGCCATCGCGTCAAAACCAAAGCCTGCAACGCTGGCGGTGTGGCTGCCCGCGTGCAGGTTGAAGGCCTGGCAGTGCCAGTCCACCAGGTTGCAGACGCTGTGGTGTTCGACCATTACGCCTTTGGGCAAACCGGTGGAGCCCGAGGTGTAGATCACATAGGCGAGGTTCGACGGCTTGACCGCCACGTGCGGGTTGGCACCGAACTGGCGCGTCAGTCGGTCCAGCTCGATCACCGGCGCCGCCTGGGCAGGCAGGCGCTGCAGCAAATCATGCTGGGTCAGCACCACCACCGGCGCGCTGTCTTGCAGCAGATAGCTCAAGCGTTCGGCGGGATGGGCCGGGTCGACCGGCACGTAGCAGGCGCCAGCTTTGAGAATCCCCAGCAGGCCCACCAGCGTGTCCAGACCGCGCCGCGCCAGGACGGCCACACGGTCATCGGGTTGCACACCCAACTCGATCAGTTGATGGGCCAAACCATTGGCTTTTTGATTGAGTTGGGCGTAGGTCAACGGGTGGCCCTGGTAAATCGCAGCAACAGCGTCCGGCGTGCGCACGGCCTGGGCTTCGATGCGGGCGTGCAGGGTGTGTGGCTGCGCGTGCGCTTGTTCAGTGGCGTTCCACTGCTGCAGTCGGGTCTGTTCGGCGGGCGTGACCATGCAGAACGCGCCGACTGGCAACTCGGTGTTATCCAGCCCCTGCTCCAGCAACCAGGTAAAGCGCTGGGTCAAGGCGAACACCTCGTCGTGCTGGAAGTACGCTTCGTTGTAGACGCAATGCAGACTTGCGGTGTCCTGGTGGCGGTTGCTGCGCAGGTGGAAGGCGAGCGGCAGCGCTTCATGGTGGTTGGACACCTTGATCGCCCGGGCCTGGGTGGCGCCGTAGCGCAGTTCATGGGCGTCCTGCTCGAAGGACACCGACAGGTCGAACAGTTGGGCGCGATCGGCACGGTGCAGGCCCAGCTCGCGGTTCATCTCGCTCAACGGGAAACGCTGGTGACGGAAATCCTGCTTGAGCTGGTCGCGCACGCCGCGCACCAAGGCACCGAACGGCAGGTGTTCATCGAACTGCAAACGCACTGCGCTGACCTGGGCAAACAAGCCCACGGTGGCGCGAAAACGCGCGTTGGAACGGTTCAGGATCGGCAGCCCTACCACCCAATCGGGGCGCTGGGCGGTGCGGGTGAAATACACATACATCGCCGCCAGCAGCACATGGAACGCCGAGGCCTGGTAACGGCTGGCCAGCTGTTCCATGCGCTTGAGCAGGGCGATGGGAAAGGGTTGCGCCAGGGTGTTGCTGGGCGTGTTGGCGACGTACTTCGACGGGAACAAAGGCTCCGGCAGTACCTGGTATTTATCCAGCCAGTAGGCGCGATCGCGGGCGAAGCGTGTTGAGTCGCGGTAGCGCTGGTCGGCGTCGATAAAGTCGATATAGGACGGCGCCGGTGGCTCGGGTGGGTAGCCTTGTTCAAGAGCGGTATACAGGTGCGCCAACGATTGCAGCATCTGTCCAAAACCCCAGCCGTCGAGGATCACATGATGGGCCTGGGTGCCGAGCCGGTAGTGGTTGTCGGCGAGCTTGACCAGGAAAAAATGGAACAGTGGCGCGCCCTCCCGTGGATACGGCCGTGCCATGTGCGCCTGCATCAAGGCCTGGCTCGCTGCATGCGGGTCGCGCAGTGCGCAGAAATCGTGCTGTGCCACTTCGGTCACCAACGCAGGGGCGAAGGTTTGTCGAGGCAGGCCGTGGTCATCACTGTGCAGTTGAGTGCGTAGCGCGTCGTGCCGGGCCACCAACTGCTCGACGGCGCGCTGGATCAATTCAGGCGCTACCGCACCTTCGAAGTCGACATAACCGCCGATGTTATAGAGCGGTGAGTCGCCCATCCGCAGTTGATCGAGCCAGATGTCCTGTTGGGCCGAGGTGAGGGGGAAGCTGGCCGGCAGGTTGGGAAATTGCTGCATAAGATCCTTCTCATGGGTGTCAGGCGCTGGCCGCGCAGGGAGCCCCATGACGGCGAAATTGCCGGATTTGAGCATGGGGGTCGGGGGCTGTCTGTCACCCGAAACCCGGACATTCAAATGGATGGATCCGGGTTGGCTGAAGGTTCACTGCTGAAACGATTAAAGAGTTGTAGGACATCGACTACATCTGGTCGCTGCTGGTTTTTTACAACGGCCCTTTAAAATAACTATTTTCCATACAAATCATTAACTTAAGCGGTCATCAGATTTGCGCTGCGTTTTTCTTGACCGGAAACAGCTTTCAGAAACGTCGAATTAATGACGTGGTTTTTATGGCAGCTTGTGTCCCTCGTTTCCGCTACATACGTAGGACAAATCCCCTGGCTAAATAAAATCTCGAGTGCCGACTCTCGTTCATGAGGAACGGATCGCCCCCCAGAGGCCCAGGGAGTTCGTTGACGGTTTTCGACATCAAGGATGAGATGGCTATGAGTTTGAAGCGCAGCATGGGTAACACACAGAGCCCGAATTTCTACGCTGAAATGGGTGAATTGATTGCACACAGCGGCCATGAGGCGTTTGCCGACCATATGCTGCATCTGGTCAGCAAATGGATACCGATCCACTTGGTGGACCTCAGTGAATGGACCCTCGACGAGCTGCGCGACCGCGTGCTCGATATCAAGCTCCTTGGCAGCGCTGGCCAGAAGCAGGACTTGCCTGCGCCTCTGGCCGTACGCCCGTTGGACGACCACCCGCTGCTGCAGCAAATGCTCAGCATGCAGGACCCATTGCTGATCCAGATGAGCGCCAAACCCAACAGTGCCCACCCTCGCGGCACCTCGCACCAGTGCAACCTGGTGTCGCGCCAGGGCAACCGGCGCTGTGTGATTTCGTTCTACCGGCCGCCGAGCGAGCGCGGGTTTTCCTTGGCCCAATTGTCGTTTCTCAAGTGCCTGTCCGACACCCTGTTGCCGCTGATCGAACGCCACGCCAACGTGCTGCGCCAGGCGCCGCAGGCCCAGGCGGAGCCGAGCTATACGCTGCTTGAGCAATCGCAATTGCAACGCGAGTTCTACAAGCGTCTGTCCCTTGGAGACATCACCCTGTCGGCCCGTGAGCAGGAAGTGTGCCTCGGCCTGTTGACCGGCGGCACCGTGCCGCAGATGGCGGAAAAGCTCAGCGTGAAAAACAGCTCCATCGAGACCTACCTCAAGCGCGCCGCCGCCAAGCTGGGTGTGAGTGGCCGACATGGGTTGGCGAAGTGGATGGTGGGCGCTTGATGAAAACACTCTCTCTCGCCGGCATGGCCTTCGTGCTCGCTGGCTGCTCGCTGATCCCTGAGTACCAGCGGCCCGTGGCGCCGACGCCTGAACAATATCCGCAGGCGGGCGTGTATGCGCTGGCGCAGGCCGGCACGCTGGCGCCCTCCTCGGACTGGCAGCAACTGTTCCATGACCCGGCGCTGCAACAGCTGGTCCGCGAAGCATTGGTCAACAACCGTGATCTGCGGGTGGCCGCGTTGAACGTCGAGGCCTTCCAGGCGCAGTACCGTATCCAGCGTGCCGACCTGTTCCCGGCGGTGTCCGCCACCGGTGCCGGCACCCGCCAGCGTGTGCCTGGGGAGGTGAATGGCACCGGTAAGTCGGCGATCACCTCCACCTATTCCGCCACCCTTGGCATCAGCGCCTATGAGCTGGATTTTTTCGGCCGCGTGCGCAGCCTCAGCGAGCAGGCAATGCTCACGTACCTGGGCACCGAAGAGGCGCGGCGCAGCGCGCAATTGAGCCTGGTGGCCAACGTCGCCAATGCCTACCTGACCTGGCGCGCCGACCAGGAACTGCTGGCCCTGGCCCGGCAAACCCTGACGGCCAACGACCACAGCCTGCACCTGACCAGCCGGAGTAAAACCGCGGGAAAAGCGTCAGCCCTGGACGTGGTGCAAGCGCGCACCAGCGTCGAAAGCACCCGCGCCAGCGTGGCCCGGTATGAGCGCCAGGTGGCGCAAGACCTCAACAACCTGGCGCTGCTGGTGGGTGGCCCGGTGGATCAAACGTTGCCATCCCGTCCACTGGCGGATGACCTAGTGGCCAGCGTGCCCGCCGGGTTGCCCTCGGATCTGCTGCAGCGCCGCCCGGACATCCTCCAGGCCGAGTACCAACTGCGCGCCGCCAATGCCAATATCGGCGCCGCCCGCGCCGCGTTCTTCCCGTCGGTGAGCCTTACCGCCAACGCCGGCAGCACCAGCACCGAACTGTCGGGGCTGTTCAAGGGCGGCTCTGGCAGTTGGACGTTCCAGCCGCAAATCAACCTGCCGATCTTCAACGCCGGCAGCCTGCGCGCCAGCCTCGACTACGCCAAACTGCAAAAGGACATCACGGTGGCGCAGTACGAAAAATCCATCCAGACCGCCTTCCAGGAAGTCGCCGACGGCCTGGCGGCCCGGCAGACCTATACCGACCAGCTCAATGCACAACGGGATTTCGTCGCCGCCAACCAGGCGTATTACGATTTGGCCCAACACCGCTATCGCAGCGGCGTGGACAGCAACCTGACCTTCCTCGACGCCCAGCGCTCGCTGTTCAGCGCGCAACAGGCACTGATCGTGGATCGGCTGGCACAGTTGGTTGCGCAGGTGAACCTGTACACCGCGCTGGGTGGGGCGTGGGGGGATGGGGCAGTGCTGACGACGCAGCGCTAGAGCAATGCCCGTGGGCAGCATCCCTGTGGCGGGCTACCTTTTTGTAGTGAGCGGGCTTGCCCGCGCTGGGGCGCGAAGCGTCCCCATTACTCAACAACCCCGCGCACCCGAGACTTTGTGGCGAATGATGTTGGGGCCGCTGCGCAGCCCAGCGCGGGGCAAGCCCGCTCACCACATAGAGCAAGCTCGCTATGCGCAGAGCAAGATCATTGAAATGACCAACCAGCTGTTCCCTGAAGTGGCCTACAGCACCACCCGGCCTACTCTTTCCCCACAGCCAGACTGAACGGCGAAAAACCCGCAAACGCCCAGCGCAACGCCAAGGCCGCCGGGCGCCACACCGCATGCTCCACGGTCACCGTCCACAACCGCTGCGCACCTTCAAACGCCGCCACTTCGGGGCCATCGAGTATCAGCGTGGTATGCCCGACAACCTGCAGTACATCACCCGATTCAAAGTCGATGAACAGCAGCCCTGCCACCGGGTTGGCTGCCAGATTGCCCAGGGTGTTGAAGAACAGGTTGCCGGCAAAGTCGGGGATGGTCAGAACATTGCCATCGACGTGCACAAAGCCGGTGTTGCCGCCGCGATGGGACACGTCCACCGAGCGTTCGCCATCCGCGTCCACATAGCTGGCGACGAAGAAGGTGTCGGCTTGGCGAATCATCGTTTGTGCGTCAAGGTCCAGGATGGCACTGCGTTCGGCCACGGTACCGGGTTTGCGTGCGACGCCCTCCACAGGCCGCAATTGGATGTACTTGGGGCAGTTGCCGAAGGTGTGCACCACGTCTACCGAAAACCCCGCGTGATCCAGGGCGCCGATGTGGCCGTTCATGCGGTTGCGGCGGCGGGTGTTGAGGTCGATGCCCAGCACACCCACCGCAGCGCCGAGGCGCAAGGCCGTGCGGGCGGGATCACTGGCAGACGGCAGGCTGTCGATCTGCAAGTTGTGCGGGTCGGGCGAGTGGGCGAACCCCGGCGCGCCTTCCACCAGCGTCGCCCAAGGAAGGCCCTGCTCATCCACTACGCCGAGCAGCAGGTACGGCAACCAGGGATAAAAGTCCCGATGCTGCTCCGGCAAATGATCGCGAATGACTTTGGGGCCAACCACGGCCATGCGTTCGGCCACGCCGGCGCTTTCCTGCATCTGCCGTTCACCGGCATGCCAGGGGGACTGTTCGATAGGGTTCATGGCGAGCACCTCCAATGGGATGTATCGATGCTGCGCGCTGCACGGCGGCGAGAGAATACCCACGCCAGGCAATCCACTGTTACGCCAGCTGAAATGCCGGATGACCGCGCAACGCCGCCACACAATGGTCGACAAAACTGCGCACGCGCATCGGCGCATTGCGGCCCTCGCGATACACCACGTTGACCGGCAGCGGCGGCCCTTCAAAGGCCGGCAGGATCCGGCGCAATTGCCCGCTGTGCAGCGGCTCGTGCAGCGGATAGCTCAGGCAACGCACCACACCGGCACCCTGCACGGCTGCGTTGATCGCGCCTTGCACCGTGGAGCAACCCAACCGCGCACGGGCCTTGAGCAAATAGCCGGGAAACTCCCACCGCACCTGATCGGCACTGGCGATCAACTGATGCTGCTTGAGCTCGCTCGGGTGCCGGGGTTCGCCGTGGGCGGTGAGGTAATCGGGGCTGGCGCAGAGGATTTGCCGCACGTGCCCGAGCGGCCGCGCAATCAGCGCAGAACTGGGCAGCGCGCCCACCAGGATCGCCAGGTCCAGGCCATCTTCGTGCAGGTTGGGGTCGTAGTCGTGATAACCCGCCACTACGCGCACGTTGGGGTAACGCTCCAGGTAGTCGGCCAATACCGGCGCCATCAGGTAACGGCTGAACAATAACGGCAAAAACACCCGCAGAGTGCCCTGGGCCTGCACGTGCAACCCCTTGGCCGAGGCTTCGGCGGCGTCCACACTGGCCAGCAGGCGCTGGCAGTCGGCCAGGTAGGTGCTGCCGGCGTCGGTCAGGCTAACGCCTTGGGTGCTGCGTTGCAGCAACGTCACGTGCAGTCGCGTTTCCAACCGGGCGATTGCGCGCACCAGGGTCGGGCCGGAGACACACGCACGGCGCGCCGCCGAGGCCAGGCTCGGTTGACCGGCCAAGGCCGCGAACAGCTGCATATCGCGATAACGCTCCATCAGCCGCGCCGCTGGAGCGCCGCGTCCTGGCCCAGGCGCTGGCTGAGAAAATCCACAAAGGTGCTGACCTTGGCCGGGACACGGCCGCTGTTCTGGAACACCAACTGGATCGGCAGCGGTGCCGGTTCATAGGCCTCCAGCACAATCTCCAATTCACCGGCCGCCACTGCCGCCGCGACTTGGTACGACAGCACACGAGTCATGCCCCAACCCAGGCGCGCCAGGCTGATCGCCGCGTTGTTCGCCGAGACGACCAGGCGCGGTTCGATGGGCACCGTCAGCGTCTGGTCGCCCTGGACAAACGCCCACTCGCTTACCGATTGGCCGCCAGAGGATAAGGAAATGATCCTGGCCCCACGCAATTGGTCGGGGTGTTCGGGCCGACCGTACTCGTCGAGATAGCCGGGCGACGCGCACACCACACGGCGCACCTCGCCCACCCGGATCGCCTGCTGCGCCGGCTCATGCAGATGGCCGATGCGCACGGCCACGTCGACGCCCTCGTCCGTCATGTTCACCACGCGGTCCACCAACAAGGCATTGATGTTCACTTGAGGAAAGCGGTCGAGATAGTCACCCAGCGCCGGCGCCACATACAGCTCGCCAAACAGCACCGGTGCGGTCACTGTCAGCTGACCGCAGGGGATGGAATAACTGCCCGCCGCCGCTTCCTCGGCTTCGTCCAGCTCGGCGAGGATGCGCCGACAGTCTTCCAGGTAGCGCTGGCCGGCTTCGGTCAGGTGCAGGCTGCGCGTGGTGCGCGCCAGCAATTGGGTGCCGATGCGTTGCTCCATGGCCGCGATCGCACGGGTTACGCTGGGTGGCGAGGTATTGAGGCGGCGAGCGGCGGCGGCGAAGCCCTCCTCCTCGGCCACGGCCAGGAACACCTGCATTTCGTGAAATCGGTCCATCGGGGCTCCTGTAGTTTTTTGTGGCGGGGGAGCTTGCTCCCGTTGGGTTGCGCAGCGGAACTGAAAAGCCGGGAGCGCTGCGCACTCCAGCGCGAGCAAGCTCGCTCACCACAGTAGCTCGCTCACCACAGAAGCTCGCTCGCCACAGGGGTTCATATCATGCCGCTTGCAACCCCACCGCCGTACGCGGCATGCCGACAAAACCCGCAAGTGCCTCAATGCGCGCGAGCCAGCCACGCACTTCAGGGTAGTCGGCCAGCGACACATTACCTTCCGGCGCGTGGGCGACGTAGGTATAGAACGCAATATCGGCAATGCTCGGTTGCTCGCCGGCCAGGAAGCGGGTTTCGCTCAGTTGCTGTTCCAGCAATACCAACAAGGCATGGGCACGGCTGATGGCCGCCGCCGCATCCACGTCAGCGCCAAACACCGTCGCCAACCGCGCTGTCGCGGGCCCGGCATGCAGTTGCCCGGCAGCTGCCGACAGCCAACGCTGGACCCGCGCCTGCCCCACCGGATCACTCGGCAGCCATTGGCCGTTGCCGTATTTCGTGGCGAGGTAGACCAGGATCGCATTGGAATCGGCGAGCACGGTGCCGTTGTCGTCAATCGCCGGCACCTGGCCGAAGCGGTTGATCGTCGTAGTGAACTCGGCGGATTTGTGCGCGCCTTGCTTGAGGTCAACCAGGATAAATTCCGTGGGCAGCCCCAACAGGGAGAGCATCAACTCAGCCCGATGGGAGTGGCCGGACAGCGGGAAACCATAGAGTTTGATCGCGGACGGGGACATGAACGGCTCCAAAAAGTGGGGTATCGACGACCAGCATCGTCCGCCGCTGCGCTGATCGTTGGAATCACCAGGAACTACAATCCAGTATTTCACCTGGCGAAACAATCACGCACGCTCTTCAAGCCGATCACGCAAAAACCGATGACTCACCGAAAACAACCGTCGATAGGTGAGCAACACGGCACCTACCGTGCCCAACGCCGACGATGCGGCGATCAAAAACATGATCACGATCTGATACCGCACCGCGTCCACCGGACTTTCCCCCGCCAGTACCTGGCCGGTCATCATGCCGGGCAGGCTGACGATGCCGACCACGGTCATCTGGTTCAGCGTCGGGATCATGCCGGCGCGCACAGCTTGGCGGATGGCTTCCTGGGCGGCTTCCCAGCGTGAGCCGCCGAGGGCCAGAATCATTTCGATGGTGTTGCGGCCCGAGGTGAGTTCCTGGGTCATGCGTTCGATGCCCAGGGACACGCCTGTCAGGGTGTTGCCGAGGATCATGCCCAGGATCGGGATCGCGTATTGCGGCTCGTACCAGGGGTGAATGCGGATCACCGCAAACAGGCCCACCGCCGTCACCAGCCACGAACTGCCCCACACCGACAGGATGCTGTCGACCTTTTGCCCACGGTAAGTCCTGCGCCCACGCCCCGCCGCCGACAACCCCGCGATCAAGGTCATCGCACACATCAAGGGCAGCACCACGTACCAATAGGCGAACTCGAACACCCAGCCCAGCAGATAACCGATGGCCAGCAATTGCACCACGGTGCGCACGGCCGCCCACAACAGTTGGCGCCCAAGGCCCAGGCGCAGCAGCAACGACAACGCGCCGTTGATCAGGATCAGCGACGCGGCGATGCCCATGTCCAGCGCGGTAAGGTTTTGATAGTTCATGGCTGGGCCGCTCCGCTGAGGACACCGGCACTCATGTGCAGGTGGATGTCGCTCATGCGCCGGGCCTGTTCCAGATCGTGGGACACCCAGATATAGGCACGGGCCTTGTCGCCGGCGAACCAGGCATCGATCAACGCTTCCACATCGCGCGATGACGCAGGGTCGAGGGCGGCGGTGGGTTCGTCGAGCAACAGCACTTCAGGATTGAGTTGCAGGGTGCGGATCAGCGAGACCACTTGGGACTCACCGCCCGACAGGTCCAACGCGTTCTTGCTCAAAAAATCCGCCGCCTTGCCGGCATGCCCCAGCAAGGTCGTCACCGCATTCCGGTCGAACTGGCGTTGGCGCAGGGTCTTAAGGCTGAACGGGAAACGCAGGTTGTCCTCCACCGTGCCTTCAAGCAGCGCAGGGCGCTGGGACAGGTAGCTGATATGGCTGCGGTAATGGGGGATCTGCGCGTTGGCGATCGGCTGGTTGTTCCACAGCACTTGCCCGGAACTCGGCGTGTCGAGCAAGGCCAGCGCACGCAGGAACACGCTTTTTCCAGAACCGGATGAACCGGTGATAGACACGCGGTCGGCGCGCTTGAGGGTGAAATCCGTGGGCTGCAGCAACGCCACCTGGCGGCGCTCGTCCATGCGCGTCAGGCCGCGGGTCTGTATCAAAGGGGTGTCAGTCATGCACTCTTTACTCGGTTGAACGGCTTGCAATCCACTGCCTCGCTGCCTATATTCCGTGCCTGGCGCTGTCTACGCCACCTTCCGCGGAAAGGGCTGCGCCCAGGATCCTTGACTGAATATCACACTTCTACGACTCCCAACCTGAAAGCGGAAAAGGTTTGTGCAAGGAGATCGTATGTCGCAACGCCCCTTATCTTCCAACACCGATGGCCGTCTCAACCTTGAGCAGCAGCGCAAGCGCGCCAAGGAGCTGTTGGCGCGCCTCAAAGCCCAGGACCCGACTGCGACTTTGTCCAAGGCTCAATGGCAGATCGCCAAACAGCTCGGCTTCAGCAGTTGGCCCAAGCTCAAGGCCCATATCGACGCCCTCGACTTCGCCGCCCGCCACCCTGGTTTCGACGCCAGCGATGAAGCCCGCACCACCCACTGGCGCTGCGGCAATGACATCGCCCATAGCTTGCAAGTGGCGGGGTTCAAGGGCCGGTTCCAGATGCTCAGCGACCCGCTGTGCATGGGCCCGGTGCGTGACCTGCCGAGCCAGGCATTCCGTGCCATGCGCAGTACGTTTATCAGCCAGTCGTTCAGCATCGACCCCGCCGATGCAGCGCGCCGCGTCGACGATGAGTACAACCACCTCGACACCCTGGCCAGCGCCGAACACAGCGTGTTGTGGTGCGAGGCGGATGCGTATGACCAACTGTTCCTGATCCGCGCACTGGCCGGCCTTGAGCGGGCGCCGCGCAAGCTGGAGTTGATCGAGGTGGACCGCATCCCCGGCGTCGAGCGCTTTATCGGCATCGGCCAGCTGGCGCCTGATGTGCTCGCCTGGCTTTGGCCACAGCGCAAGCCAATCGCAGACGACGCAGTGCACTTGGCCAAACAGGCCTGGTCGGCCTATTGCGACAGCTCGCCAATAGCATGGGCCGAGTTGGCCCACGGCAAGCACACCGCCCTGCCCTTGCTGGCCCCGGCGCTGTTGCGCCAGCTGCAGGAATTGCCGGGAACACACGATGGTCTGTCACTGACCGAGCGCCTGGCCCTCACCTACCTCGCCGAAGCCGGACCCACGCCGTTTGGCCGGGTGTTCGCCGAGTTGATGGCCAAGCGCGAGCCGCTGCCGTTTCTGGGGGACATGATGTTTCACGCGTTAATGCGGCCGCTGATTGATACAGAGCACCCGTTGCTGACCGAGACCGACCCACAAAAACCCTGGCCGCAGCGCCTGTTGGCGCTGACCGCATTGGGCCAGGACGTGCTCCATGGCCGAGCGTATTGGCCCGACCACGCCACGCAGGAGCGCTGGGTCGGCGGCGTGCGTATCACCCCCGGCCAGCCGCACTGGATGATTGATGAACATGCGCATCCGCACTGGCGCAGCCCTACCTGATTCCTGCTGCACCCAACCCAACCCAACCCAACCCAACCCAACCTACGGGATGATGAACAGTTGCCCTTCGAACGCAAACGCCAGCTCAAGCAACAGACGTTGGATTTGCAGGAGTAACCGGACTCAGTGCCGCAGCAACTTGCGCAGCGGCACGCCATCCTTGAGCACCGGCGACTTGATCACGATGTAGCTGAAGTACTTGGAGATGCCGATGTTCTTGTCCAACAGGCTTTCCACCACTTCCTGATAGTGCTGGATGCTGCGGGTCATAAAGCGCACCAGGTAGTCGTAGCCGCCGCTGATCAAATGGCATTCGAGCACTTCGTCCACCAGGCGGATATTGGATTCGAACTTGGCGAAGTCTTCGCGTTTGTGGTCGCTGAGGGTGATCTCGGTGAACACCGTGACCGAGTCGGTGATTTTGGCCAGGTTCAAGTGCGCCTTGTAGCTGGAAATATACCCCGCCGACTCCAGCCGCTTGACCCGTTGCAGGCACGGGCTGGCCGACAGGCCCACGGCGTCGGCGAGGCTGACGTTGGTCATCCGGCCGTCCTTTTGCAGTTCGACCAGAATGCTGATGTCGATACGGTCCAGCTTGACTTGCCCTTCCATTGCCTACCTCTTGACTGCCGTTTGTAAGCAATCTTCTAGCAAAATCAGCGCCGTAAAGACAGCTGATGCTGCGCCACCAGATCCGCCATGCTGTTGATGCAATACTCCGCCGCGCACGGCGAAGGCTGCCGGGCCCGCTGGCGGCCGATCAAACAGCGGTCCAGCGCACCCTCTGCGCCGACCGACGGGCCCGTCACATGCAGCACCGGTTGCATCTCTGCTGCCTGTTCGTTGAGCCATTGCGGGTCATCAGCCAGGGAAATGAAATCTTCCGGTGCAATGCCCAGCCGCTCGCACAACACGCCACGATCCTCGGCATCGCGGTCGCCACGCACCCGCAAGCGGTAGAACTTGCGCAAGTAGAGCATAGCCCCTGGCGCGTCCTCGAACAGTGACCAATTGCCCGCCGAACGGGCGAAGGTCATGCCCTCCTCCCAACTGGCGTGCACACCCCAGCGTTCGGCGAGTTGACGGTGGGCAAAACACAGCACGCCACTGAAGCCCAACTCCGCGAAGCGCGGGTACAAGGCTGCGACCACCGCGCCATACTCGGTCAACACCTGCTCCCTGGACGACTGCCCGCCACGGCTGTCGAGCAGCGGTTGCAGCGCCGCCCACACCCCCGAATCGCGGTCCACCAGCACTTCATCGCAATCGATCAGCAACGCTCGATAATCTGTCAGTCCCATGTGGGGTCAAGCCTCCAATGATGCAGTTCACCCTGAACAGGCACAGGCTCAGTTCAAGACCCGTGCCAACGCGCCGTCGAGGATTTCCAGGGCTTCGTCGACCTGGGCCTCGGTGGCCACCAACGGCGCGAGGAAGCGCAGTACGTTGCGGTACACACCGCATTTGATCACCAGCAAACCACCGGCGCGGGCTTCATCGATCACGCGCTGGTTGAGGTCGGCATCCGGGGTGCGCGCCGGGTCATCCTTGATCAACTCCATTGCCAGCATAAAACCGGTGCCGCGTACGTCGCCGATGCGCGGGTAGCGCGCCTGCAAACCAAGCAGGCCCTGGCGCAGGCGTTCACCCAACACTTGGCTGCGGGCCAGTAATTGCTCGTGCTCGAAGGCATCGATCACCGCCAATGCCGCCGCACAGGCCAGGGCGTTGCCGCCGTAAGTGCCGCCCAGCCCGCCGGGCAGCGGTGCGTCCATGATCTGCGCCTTGCCGACCACGCCGGACAACGGCAAGCCACCGGCCAGGCTCTTGGCCACGGTGACCAGGTCCGGCTGGATACCGGCGTGCTGGAAACCGAACCAACTGCCGGTGCGGCCGAAACCGGTCTGGATCTCATCCAGGATCAGCACAATGCCGTGCTTGTCGGCCAGTGCGCGCAAGGCCTGGAGAAACTCGGGCGGCGCGGTGAGGAAGCCGCCATCGCCCTGCACCGGTTCGATAATGATCGCCGCGACGCGCTCCGGCGCCACCTGGGTGGCGAGCAACTCGTGCAGGGCGTTGAGCGCCAGCTCGCTGGTCACGCCGCGATAGGCATTCGGGTACGGCGTGTGGAACACCTCCGGCGCGAACGGCCCGAAGTTCTGCTTGTAAGGTTGGCTCATGCCGGTGAGCGTAGTGCCCAGCAACGTGCGGCCGTGGAAACCGCCACGAAAGGCAATCACCGCCGAGCGATTGGTATGGGCGCGGGCGATCTTCACCGCGTTTTCCACCGCTTCGGCGCCGGAGGTGAAAAACGCCGCCTTATAGGCCTCCTGCCCACCGATCATTTCGCACAGGCGCTGGGCCAGGTCGAGATAAGGCTTGTACGCCACCACCTGAAAACACGCGTGGGAGACTTTCTGCAACTGCGCCTGCACCGCCTCCACCACCTTGGGGTGGTTATGCCCGATGTTGAGCACGCCGATGCCACCGACGAAATCCAGATAGCGCTTGCCATCCACGTCCCACAACTCGGCGCCCTGGGCGCGGTCGATCACCAGCGGGTGCGCGGTAACCAGCCCACGGGGCACGAATTGCTCGCGCTGACGGAGCAAATGAGGGGTTTCGTCGACTTTGCTGTTCATGGCTTTTCCCATCGTGAGTGCGGCAACCGGAAGGTGATTGCGATGCTGTTCAGAGTACGGCGTGCGGGCAACCAACTACGCCGAACTTGGCCCGTGAGAAATGCGGATCCACTGTTTTGCCCTGGCCTTTCAACAGATCCTGCGCCGGGCTTTGGGCGATCATGAGCGTCTCCTTTATCCAGCAGGAACTCCCCATGGCCTTGCTCTACAAAGCCGACCCGGTGCGCGGCAAACACTGGCAGGCACTGTTCGCCGAACACGCCCCCGACATCGAGTGGCGCGCCTGGCCCGACATCGGCAACCCCGCAGACATCGAATACCTCGCTGCCTGGCAAGCGCCGGACGATGTGGCGCAATTGCTGCCCAACCTGAAGGTGTTGTTTGCGTTGTCGGCCGGGGTCGATCAACTCGACCTGTCCCGCCTGCCGCCGGAACTCCCGGTGGTGCGCCTGCTGGATCCGGGTATCACCCGTGGCATGTGCGAATACGCCAGCTGGGCGGTGCTCAGTGTGCACCGGGACATGCTGCGTTACCGTCAGCAGCAGGTTGCGCGTTGCTGGCAGGGGCACCTGTTGCAGCCGGCGGCGAACCGGCGCGTGGGGGTGATGGGGCTGGGGGCGCAGGCGCAGCAGATTCTGGCGACGTTGGCGCCACTGGGGTTTGCGCTGTCGGGGTGGGCGCGCAGCGTTCATCAACTGGCGGGTGTGGAATGTTATGCGGGCGAGGCGCAGTTGCCGGCGTTTCTGGGCCAGTGCGATATTTTGTTGTGTGTGCTGCCATTGACGGAGCAGACCCGAGGGATTCTGGATCGCCGCCTGTTTGAGCAACTACCCCGAGGTGCGGCGCTGATCAACATGGGCCGTGGAGGGCATCTGGTCGAAGCGGATTTGCTGGAGGCGCTGGGGAGTGGGCAATTGAGTGGTGCGGTGCTGGATGTGCTGCAAGAGGAACCGGCGCCGGCCGAGCATCCGTTCTGGGATCATCCGCAGATTGTGCTGACGCCGCATATTGCGGCGATGACCCAGCCGGCGAGTGCGTTTTGGGGGTTGCTGGAGGATATTCGGCGTCATCAACGGGGGCAGGATATGCTGGGTGAGGTGGATCGGGTACGGGGGTATTGATCCGTTATTTAGGTAGCGGCCAGCGTGTTTTTTGACGGGGCGCCTGAGGTCAGAATCAAAAGCAGATCACAAGCCAGAGCCGAATCACATCTTCCTGAAAATGGAGATTCAAATGTGGGAGGGGGCTTGCCCCCTCCCACATTTTTAACCGAGGACGCCGGGTTGGCCGTTACCCAAACAACGGATATGTATTCATTCAACCAGCCCCCCGGCAATCGCAACCCCAACCTCCCGAGTCGAGCCAACGCCCCCCAGATCCGGCGTAACCACCCCGGAAGCAATCACCTCTTCGATCGCCCGCAAAATCCCATCATGCGCCGCCCGGTACCGCGCATCGCCATTCCCCAGAAAATCCAGCATCAACGCCCCCGACCAGATCATCGCAATCGGATTCGCAATGCCCTGCCCATAGATATCCGGCGCCGAACCATGCACCGGCTCGAACAACGACGGAAACCGGCGCTCCGGATCCAGGTTCGCCGACGGCGCGATGCCAATCGTCCCCGCACACGCGGGGCCCAAATCGGACAGGATGTCGCCAAACAGATTCGACGCCACTACCACATCAAACCGGTCCGGCTGCAGCACAAACCGCGCACACAGAATATCGATGTGCTGCTTGTCCCAGCTCACCTCGGGATAGTTCGCCGCCATCAACGCCGTGCGTTCGTCCCAATACGGCATGCTGATGGAAATCCCGTTGGACTTGGTCGCCGCCGTCAGTTTTTTACGCGGGCGGGTCTGGGCCAGGTCGAAGGCGAACTTGAGGATGCGGTCCACACCGCGCCGGGTGAACACCGATTCCTGCAGTACGAACTCATGGTCGGTGCCTTCAAACATCTTGCCGCCCACCGACGAATACTCGCCCTCGGTGTTCTCACGGATCACCACGAAGTCGATGTCCCCCGGTTCACGCCCGGCCAGCGGGCATGGCACGCCGGGGAACAGCCGCACCGGGCGGATGTTGACGTACTGGTCGAAGTCGCGGCGGAACTTGAGCAGCGAGCCCCATAGCGAGATGTGGTCCGGGACTTTATCCGGCCAGCCCACCGCGCCGAAGTAGATCGCATCGAAGCCCTTGAGCTGTTCGAACCAGTCATCGGGCATCATCTGCCCGTGTTCCAGGTAGTAATCACAGTGGGCCCAGTCGAGCACGTCGATGCTCAGGTTCAAGTCCCAGATTCTGGCGGCTTGCTCCAATACCCGCAGCCCTTCGGGCAACACTTCCTTGCCAATCCCGTCGCCGGCAATCGCGGCGATTCTGAATGCTTTAGTCATGCTGCATACCCCTTTCAGTTCAACCCGCCAATGTGGAAAGCCTTGACCTCAAGGTACTCATCCAGCCCGTATTTGCTGCCTTCACGCCCCAGCCCCGACTGTTTGATGCCGCCGAACGGCGCAACTTCCATGGAAATGATCCCGGTGTTGAGCCCGACCATGCCGAACTCCAGTGCCTCACCGAACCGCCACGAGCGCTGCATGTCCTGGGTGAAATAGTAGGCGCCAAGGCCATAGGGCGTGGCATTCGCCAGGGCCAGCGCCTCGGCCTCGTCGGTAAAGCGCATCAGCGGCGCCACCGGGCCGAAGGTTTCTTCATTGGCCAGCAGCATCTCGGCGTGGCAGTTGCCGAGTACCGTGGGTTGCACGAACTGGCTGTCGCCCGTGGGGATCGCGCCGCACAGCAGGGTCGCGCCCTGGCTCAGGGCATCGTCGATGTGCCGCGCCACTTTGTTCACCGCCGCCGGGTTGATCAACGGGCCGATGGTCACGCCGTCTTCCAGCCCATTGCCGACTTTGAGCTTGCTTACCTCTTCCACCAGACGCGCGGCGAAACGCGCGTAGATACCGTCCTGCACCAGGATGCGGTTGGCGCACACGCAGGTTTGCCCGGCGTTGCGGAATTTGCTGATCATCACCCCGGCAACCGCCTGTTCCAGGTCGGCGTCATCGAACACCACAAAGGGTGCGTTGCCGCCCAGTTCCAGGCTCAGGCGCTTGATGTGCTCGGCGCTCTGGCGCATCAGCAAGCGGCCGACAGCGGTGGAGCCGGTGAAGGAAATCTTGCGCACCACCGGGCTGCCGGTCAGGGCCTCGCCGATGCCGGCGGGCAGCCCGGTGATCACATTGAAGACGCCAGCGGGGATGCCCACGCGCTCGGCCAGTACCGCCAGGGCCAGGGCCGACAGCGGTGTGAGGTCCGAGGGTTTAACGATGATCGGGCACCCGGCGGCCAACGCCGGGGCGCACTTGCGGGTGATCATCGCGTTGGGGAAATTCCATGGGGTGATGGCGGCGCACACGCCCACCGGTTGCTTCAACGTCAACAGACGGCGATCGCCGCCGGGCGCCGGCATGGTTTCGCCGTAGACCCGGCGCGCTTCCTCGGCGAACCATTTGACGAACCCGGCGCCGTAGCGCACTTCGCCCTTGGCTTCGTTGAGCGGCTTGCCCTGTTCCCAGGTCATGATCAGCGCAAGGTCGTCGAGGTTGTCGAGCATCGCCTGGTACCAGCGCTCCAGCAGCGCCGCCCGTTCGGCGGCCGGGCGTGCGCGCCAGGCGGGCCAGGCCCGTTCGGCGGCGGCGATGGCGCGGTGGGTGTCCACCGCGTCCATGGCGGGCACCCGTGCCAGCAGGTGGCCGGTGGCGGGGTCGTGGATGTCCAGGGTGGCACCGCTGTCGGCGGCGATCCACTGGCCGTCCACATAGGCGAGTTCAGCCAACAGGCTGGGGTCTTGCAAGCGGGTGGTGAGCATGGTCGAGATCCTGATCCGAGACACGCTCCAGTCTAGGGAGGTGCCACGGGCGAGGATGCCGAAAGCGCGGATACAGCAGCGTGCCGTGCTGAAATTACGCCCAGGACGGCAGGCTCTGCTAGGCCTTCAACGAGCCGAGCAAACCTTGCAGAAAGCGCTCGCCGGCGTTCATCTGGCTGATCTCGATAAACTCATCGGGCTTGTGCGCCTGCTCGATGGAGCCCGGCCCGCAGACCACCACCGGCACGTCCAGGCGCTGCTTGAACAGGCCGCCCTCGGTGCCGAACGAGACCTTGGACGTGCCGGTGTCCGGCGCGGCGAATTGCTTGAGAAAACGCACCGCTTCGACACTCGGGTGGGTATCCAGGCCTGGGTAGACGTTGACGGTTTCAATCTCGATGGCCGCCACGCTGGACAGCTTCTGCGCCTCCCGCACGATGACTTCGGCGCGCTCGCGCATCTGCTCCAGAAACTGATCCAGGTCATCGGCGGGCAAGTTGCGCACTTCGAAATCCAGAGTGCACAGGTTAGGCACGATATTCAGCGCTTTACCGCCGACGATCTGTCCCACGTGCACGGTGCTGTAGGGCACGTCGTAGTCGGTATCCTGGGCGCCATGGCGTTGCAGTTGCTGCTGGCTGTCGCGCAGGGCGGCGATAAAGTCGCAGGCCACATGGATGGCATTGACCGAACGCGGCGCCAGCGACGAATGCGCCTCCAGGCCACGGCAGTAGGTGCGGTAGGACCCCTTGCCCTTGTGCCCGAGCACGAACTGCATATTGGTCGGCTCGCCGATCACACACAGAAACGGTCGCACCGGCGCCAGATGCAGCACATCGAGCAAGCGCCGCACGCCGACGCAGCCGATCTCCTCGTCATGGGACAAGGCCAGTTGCAGCGGGCGGTTCAAGGGATGCTCGGCAGCGTCGAGCATGGCGTCGATGGCCAGCGCGATAAAACCCTTCATGTCACAACTGCCGCGCCCGTAGATGCGCCCGTCCTGCACGGTGGCGGCGAACGCGGGAAAGGTCCACGCCTGCCCCGCCGCCGGCACCACGTCGGTGTGCCCGGAGAGCAACACGCCAGGCTGGTTCTTGGGCCCGGTGCTGGCAAACAGGTTGGCCTTCTTGCCGCTCTCGTCCTTGACGATCAGCGACTCGATGCCTTTGGTCAGCAGCAGGTCGCGCACATACTCGATGAGGGCCATGTTCGACTCGGACGACACCGTGTCGAAGGCCATGAGTGTTTTCAGGATGTCCAGTACGCGGGGTTTCATGAGGCCTGGCTCCGTTGTTCGGCAGGTAAGGCAAAACGGCTGATGGAAAACGGCGCAATCGGCGTGCTGGTACTGCCGGTGGCGAGCAGTTCGGCCATCACATCACCGACGCCGGGGCCGAGCTGGAAGCCATGGCCGCAAAAACCAAAAGCATAGAACAGCCCGTCGACGGTGCCGCTGGGGCCCATCACCGGCAGCGAGTCCGGCAGGTAGCCTTCGATGCCGCTCCACACGCGGATGATATTCAGGTTGCCAACGCCCGGCAGCAAGCGGCGCATCTGGCTGATCTGGTTGAGGATACTGCGCGGCTCCACATAGGCGCGGCGGTTTTGCATGTCCGGTTTGCTGCGATAACCACCGCCGATGACGATATTGCCGCGTGGGATCTGGCGGAAGTAGATCACTTCCTCGGGGATCTTGGTGTACACGCCGATCACTGTGGGCAAGGCGTAGGGCACCGGTTCGGTCACCGCCATCTGCGGGCCGTGGGTGTCCAGGGGCACCGGTTCGCCGAACTGCGCCGAGAGTTTCTGGCCCCAGGCGCCGGCCGTGATCAGCAGTTGCGCGGCCTGGAACTGGCGGCCGTCGGTGGTGGTGATATGGAAATCTGCGCCGAGTTTTTGCACCTCGGCGACTTCGGTGCGCTCTTCAATCCGGGCGCCCAGGCGAATGGCAGCGCGGGCAAAGGCCGGTGCCGCCAGGCGCGGGTTGGCATGGCCGTCGTGGGGCGCGTAGGAGCCGCCCTTCACGTCCGGGCCCAGGAAACCGAAGCGCTGACGCAACTCGGCGCCGCGATAGATCTTCAGGTCCAGTTGTTCAGCTTCCGGCGCGGCGGCATAGGCTTGCAGCTCGGCGATTTCGTCTTCGCGATAACACACGCGCATATGCCCGCTGGGAATGAATTCCAAGTCATCGTCGATCAGTTCCGGCAGGCGTTTCCACAGCGCCCAGGAGCGGTTGGCCAAGGCCAGTTGCCCGAGGAAACGCCCTTGGCGGCGCACGTTGCCGAAGTTGACGCCACTGGCGTACTGGCCGATCTGGTCGCGCTCCAGCAGGATCACCGACTGCCCGCGACGGCGCAGGAAAAACGCGGTCGCCGAGCCCATCAGGCCGCCGCCGACAATCACCACATCGGCTTTTTGCACACTCATAGCGATACCTCCTCGGTGATCAGCATCGACAGCGGTTTGACCGGCGCCTGGCCGCGCTGGCGGCCGACGTCCTGCACCTGCACGCCCGCCGCTGCCGCGATCACTTCGGCGCCCGCCTGGGAGCAATAACGGCCCTGGCAGCGGCCCATGCCGACCCGGCTAAAGGCCTTGGCACGGTTGACTTCGCAGGCGCCCTTTTCGTTCACGGTACGCCGCAACTCTCCGGCGCTGATCATTTCGCAGCGGCACACAATGGCGCTGTCCGGCAGTGCCTTGGCCTGTTCGCTGGGCCACGGGAACGCCTGGGCCAGGCCGAGACGGAATTGATCCATCACCGCCAGGGCCTGCTGTTGTTGCTCACGCAGCACCTTATCCACCGGTTGCTGTAAATCCTCCAACAGCGCCAACGCCACCAGGCGTCCGGCGTGCTCGGCGGCGTCGGCGCCACGGATTTTCGAGCCGTCGCCGGCCGCATACACGCCTTTCACCGAGGTGCGCCCGGCGGCGTCGGTGGCCAGCCACCACTGGCTCGACGCCTGATCAAAAGCCATGGCGCAGCCGGCCAGGTCGCCCAACTGGGTTTCCGGGCGCAGGTGATACCCCAGCGCCACGGCATCGGCCTGCACGGTTTCGGTCCGCCCGTTACCGGTGCTGAAGCGCACGCCCATCACGCCATTGGCGGCATCGCCCAGCACCTGCAGCGGCTTGATTCCCACGTGCACCGCGACCTTGGCCCGATACAGTTGCGCCAACAATTTGATCCCGGTGAACAGCAATCCCGGCCGCGCCAGCAGCTTGGGCAAGGCCTTGATCCGCAGGCTTATCGGCGCGGTATCCAGCACCGCCGCCACCGTGGCACCGGCTTTCACGTACTGGCTTGCCACCAGATACAGCAGCGGCCCGCTGCCCATGAACAGCACGCGGTGACCGATGGACACGGCCTGGTTTTTCAGCGCGATCTGCGCGCCGCCGAGGCTGTAGGTGCCCGCCAGTTGCCAGCCGTCGATAGGCATCAAGCGGTCGGTGGCGCCGGTGCAGAGGATCAGCGCGTCGTAGTCCACGGTGCTGTGGCGGCCCTGGCTGACGCAGCACAATTGCCCCGGCGTGAGGTTCCACACCAGGGTGTCGGGGCGGTAGTCGATGGCGTCGCGCAGGCGGTCGAAACTCTGGTGCAGGTCCTGCGCCTTGGCCGCTTCGCTGCCGTACAAGGTGGCGTAGTCGCGGGTGAAGCCCTGGGGCTGGCGACGGTAGATCTGCCCGCCGTCGCGGCGGTTTTCATCAATGACAATCGGGCGGATACCGGCGGCCAGCAGGGTTTCGGCGCAACGCACGCCGGCAGGTCCGGCACCCACAATGACTACCCGTGCAGTGGCCATGTCGCCTCCGGTTGTGTGGTGACAATGTCCAGCCCGTCACGGACTTCATTGGAACAGGCACGCAGACGTTCGCCCGAGCGGGTCCACACCCAGCAGTCCTGGCAGGCGCCCATCAGGCAGAAACCGGCGCGGCGGCCGCTGTCGAATTCGGACTGGCGCAAGGCCGTGCCCCGGGTCAGCAGCGCGACCATCAGAGTATCGCCCTGCAACGCTTCGATAGGTGCACCATCCACGGTCAGGCTGACCGTCGGCCGGCCCTGTTCGGCCAGCCTCACAAAACGCCCGTTCATGCATAAGCTCCCAAGGTCATGGTCGTGACGCCCTGCTGGGTGTTCAGCAAGTGGGCGCTGTCATGGTGGCAGAGGATTTCACTGCCGTTGTCAAGGTGGCGACGGTTCGGCGCGGTGCGGTTGCACAGGCCGTCGATCCGCACCGGGCAGCGGTTGAGGAAGGTACACAGTTCCGGCACATTGGCCCGCGCGCCGATCGGCGGCAGCTCGCTGCACGTCGTGCCACAGTTTTCCAGCCAACCCTGGCGCAACTCGGGCACCGAGTGGATCAACAGGTCGGTGTAGGGATGGAACGGTGCCTCGGCAAACGACTGGCGGCTGCCGGCCTGCACTTTATGGCCGCTGTACATCACCACAATGTCGTCGCACAGCGCCCGCACGGTGGAGATGTCGTGGCTGATAAACAGGTAGGACACGCCCAGTTGCTGGCGCAGGTCGCGCAGCAGTTCGAGGATCGCCGCGCCGACCACGGTGTCGAGGGCCGAGGTGACTTCATCGCACAGGATCAGATCCGGTTTGGCCGCCAGCGCCCGGGCCAGGTTGACCCGCTGTTTTTGCCCGCCGGACAGTTCGTTGGGGCGCCGCTCGGCCAGGTCCCGCGGCAGGCGCACCAGGTCGAGCAGTTCGCCGATGCGCGCCTGCAACGCGGCGCCTTTGAGGCCGAAGTACATCTTCAGCGGTCGGCTGAGGATGGTTGCCACACTGTGCATCGGGTTGAGCGCGGTGTCGGCGTTCTGGAACACCATCTGGATCCGCCGAAATTGCTCCGGGGTGCGTGCGGACAGGCTGGCGCCCAGGGGTTGTCCGTCAAAGGTCAGACCGCCGAGGGCCGGGGTCAACAGCCCGGCGACCACCCGCGCCAGGGTCGACTTGCCCGAGCCCGACTCGCCGATCACACCGATGGCCTGGCCACGGCGCACGGTGAGGTCGATGTCTTCGAGCACGCGGATCGCCGGCATGCCGTGCAGGTTCTTGTTGCCGTAGCCAGCGGTGAGGCCGCTGATGGTCAGCAAAGGCGCGTCTTCAGCCACCCCGCAAGGCGGACGAATCGTCGTGTCGGGCCGCGCCGCCGCCAGCAGGCTGCGGGTATAGGCGTGGGCCGGGGCCTGGAGCAGCGGCGCGGTGGCGCTCTGTTCGAGGATCTGGCCGCCGTTGAGCACCACGATCTGGTCGGCCATCTGCGCCACCACCGCCAGGTCGTGGGACACATACACCGCCGTGGCGCCGCGCTCGCGCACCACGCGCTTGAAGGCGCGCAGCACGTCGATCTGGGTGGTCACGTCCAGCGCCGTGGTCGGCTCGTCGAGCACCACCAGCAGCGGATCGCTGATCAGCGCCATCGCGGCCATCACCCGTTGCAGTTGCCCGCCGGAGACCTGGTGCGGGTAGCGCTGGCCGATGTGTTCGGGATCCGGCAGCGCAAGGTCGTGGAACAGGCCGATGGCCTTGGCCTGCAAGTCGGCGCGGGTGCCGAGGCCGTGGATCAGGGCGCCCTCCACCACTTGGTCGATGAGCTTTTTCGCTGGGTTAAAGGCCGCTGCCGCGCTTTGCGCGATATAGGACACGCGATTGCCGCGCAGGCCTTGCAGCTGTTTTTCGCTGAGGGCGAGCATGTCGTGTTCACCGACCTGCACCACTCCGCCGGACAACCGGCAGCCACGCCGCGCATACCCCAGCAACGCCAGGGCGATGGTGGTCTTGCCCGAGCCGGACTCGCCAATCAGCGCCAGCACTTCACCTTTTTGCAGGGCAAAGCTCACGCCCTTGACGATCTCCACCTCGCCGCGCTCGCCACAGGCGACCACGCGCAGGTCTTCGACGCGAATCAATTCGGTCATTTCAATGGCCTCCCGAGCGTCGACTATGTCGGGACGACAGATAGTCGATCAGCAGATTCACGCCGATGGTCAGCGTGCCGATGGCCAGCGCCGGAATGATGATGGCCAGCGCGCCCTGGCTGAGGCCGCCGATGTTTTCCCGCACCAGGGAGCCGAGGTCGGCATCGGGCGGTTGCACGCCCAGGCCGAGGAAACTCATGCCGCTGAGCAACAGCACGATGTAGCCGAAACGCAGGCCCAGGTCAGTCAATACCGGGTTGAGCATATTCGGCAGGATCTCCATGCACGCCACATACAACCGGCTCTCGCCACGGGTACGCGCGACCTGCACATACTCCAGGGCCTCGATGTTGACCGCCATGCTGCGGGCGACGCGGAACGAGCCGGGGATATAACTGATCACGGCCGTACAGATCAGCAGCGTTACCGATGAACCAAAGGCCGAGACCATGATCAACGCCAGCATTTTGCTGGGGATCGAGATAAAGGCGTCCATGATGCGGCTGATGATTTCGTCCAGCCACTTGGGCGAGACCACTGACAACAGCGCACACCCGGTGCCCAAGGTGCTGGCCAGTAATGCCGCCACCAGTGCCAGCCCGACGGTGAACCGCGCGCCCACCAGCACCCGGCTGAGCATGTCGCGGCCCAGGTAATCGGTGCCGAACGGGTGCGCCAGGCTGAAGCCTTCAAAGATGTTATCGGACACCACCTCACCCACCGGATGAGGGGCAAGCCACGGCCCCAGCAGTGCCACCAGCAGCCAGGTGACGCACACCACGCCGCCCACCAGCCCCAGCCACGACGGGCCACTGGAGACCTTGGCGAGCGCCAGGGCAGAGGAAAGGGGCTTGGACTTCGCAATGAGCGTATTCATTGGTTTCTCAGCCTCGGATTGGACAGGATCGCGCACAGGTCGGCGAGCAGCACCAGGCCCAGGTAGGCCGCGCAAAACAACATGGTGCACGCCTGCACCAGCGCCATGTCGCGGTTGGTTACAGCATCGACCATCAAGCTGGCGATGCCGGGGTAGTTAAAGATGGTTTCGACGATCACCACACCGCCCAACAGGTAAGACAGGCTCAGGGCGATGGCATTGGCAATCGGCCCGATGGCATTGGGCAAGGCATGGCGCAGCACGATACGTATCGGACTGACGCCTTTGAGGCGGGCCATTTCCACGTAGGGGCTGTCGAGTTGGTCGATCACCGCGGCGCGGGTCATGCGCGCCATTTGCGCGATGATCACGCAGCACAGCGTCATCACCGGCAAGGCATAGGTGCGCATGAATTGCAGCGGTGAGCTGATGTCACTGGCATACGAGAGTGCCGACAGCCAACCGAGGTTGACCGCGAAAATCAGGACCGCCAGGGTTGCCACCAGAAATTCAGGCACCGCGACCATCGCCAGGGTGACGAAGCTCAGGCAACTGTCGATGCGCCCGCCCCGGCCCATCGCCGAACCGATGCCGAGTATCAGTGCCACCGGCACCGAGACCAGCGCCGTGGCGCCCGCCAGCATCAAGGTGTTGGGCACCCGACCCGCCATCAGTTCACCCACCGGCATGGCGTTGGAGACCGACACGCCCATGTCGCCGGTGAGCAGGCTCATCAACCAGTGCAGGTAACGCAACACACCGGGCTGGTCCAACCCCAGTTGCAGGCGCAGCGCCGCCACCTGTTCCGGGGTGGCGAACTGGCCCAGGGCTTGTTGCGCCGCGTCCCCTGGCAGTACCGCCGTGATCGCGAACACGACCATGGACACGATCAACAAGGTCACGACCCCGGCGCCCAGGCGCCGGCCGATCAACCACAGTGTATTGCTGTTCATCGCACCGCCCTCCTCAAGCGTCCAACCACACCTGCTCGGCGAACATGTAGCCCATGAAGCCGCCCAGCGGATTGCTGTCGTAGCCCTTGATGCGCTGGTCCACGCCATCGATGTTGCTGATGAACACCGGGATGCCGATACCCGCGTGGTCATGCACCAGGGTCTGCATGTCGGCGTACATCCTGGCGCGCTTGGCGTCGTCGGTTTCGCCGCGTGCCAGCATCAGCAATTGGTCGAACTGATCGTTCTGCCAGCCGGACTCGTTCCACGGCGCCTTGGACTGGAAGAACTGCGAGAACATCACGTCGGCGTTGGGCCGTGGGTTGATGTTGCCGAAGCTCAACGGGTGCTTCATCCAGTGGTTGGACCAGTAGCCATCGCTGGGCAGGCGGTTCACGTCGAGCTTGAGCCCGGCCTGTTTCGCCGATTGCTGCAACAACACGGCGATGTCCACCGAACCGGTCGCGGCGGGCGACGCCATCAGCGGCATGGTGATGCTTTCCATACCGGCTTTTTTCAGCAGGAACTTGGCCTTTTCCGGGTCGTAGACCGTCTGCGGCAGGTCGGTGTTGAAGTAACGCGAACCCGGCGCAATCGGCTGGTCATTACCCACCACGGCAAAGCCACGGAACACTGCGGACTTGACCTGTTCACGGTCCAGCAGCAGTTTCATGGCCTGGGTGAATTCCGGGCTTTTGCCGGGCATCTGGTCCTGGCGGATGATCAAGTCAGTGTAGTTGCCCGACGGCGCATCGACGACGCGGTGTTTGGCACTGGCCTTGATGCGCGTGGTGGAGCGCGGGTTGACCTCGTTGATCATGTGCACGTCGCCGGACAGCAGCGCGTTGACCCGCGACGGCTCGTCGCCGATGGCGATGAATTCGATCTCGTCGAGGTACGGCAGGCCCGGTTTCCAGTAGTTCTTGTTGCGCACCGCAATCGAACGCACGCCCGGCTTGAACTCGCCGACCGTGAACGGCCCGGTGCCGATGCCTTTGTTGAAGTCGGTGGTGCCTTCGGGAACGATCAGCAGGTGCGACACGGCGAGGATCGACGGCAACTCGGCGTTGGGTGCACTGAGGCGGATCTGCACTTCGTTGGGCCCGCTGGCCTTGATCTCGGTGAACTGCTCCAGCAGGGCCATGACTTTGGAACCGGTGATCGGGTCTTTCTGGCGGCTCAGGGAGAACACCACGTCGGCGGCGGTGAGTGGCTTGCCGTTGTGGAAGGTCACGTCCTTGCGCAGGGTGATGGTCCACTGGGTGGCGTCGACATTGTCGATGCGCTCGGCCAGCTCCAGTTGCGGCACCAGGTGTTTATCGAAGCGGGTCAGGCCGTTGTAGAACATGAAATGGCGCACGTAGTCGGTGGACAGCGCGCCCTTGGCCGGGTCGAGGGTGTCGGCGGTGGAACTGGACATACCCGCCACGCGGATCTTGCCGCCCGGCTTGCCCTTGCCGTCCACCGCGCCTTCATCGGCAAACAGCTTGCCGGCGGCACCGAACAGGCTAGCCGCCCCGGCGGCGGCCACACCGGCCACGCCGAGCATCTGCAGGGCGTTGCGGCGCGACATGCCACGATTGAGACCTTCGAAAATCCGCAGGCTGTCCTGGCCGGAAATGAGGTCGGGGGTGTTTTTGTTGTCAGTCATAGCAAGGCTACCTGTCGATAATCGGAAGAATCGAGTGCTCACGGATGTCCGGAGCGTCCTGGAAACGCAAACGACGGTGACGCAACAACGGCAACTCAGTGCAAATAGTCCTGGAAGCGGTAGTAGGCGCCCACAAAGGGCAAAAACCAGGGCTTGCCGAAATGCCCGGGAATCGCCGGCCATTCCAGTTCGCGCCACGGGTTGGCGGCGGCATTGCCGGCCATGACCTCGGCCATCACCTGGCCCATGTGCACCGACATCTGCACGCCATGGCCGCTGTAGCCCATGGAATGGAACACGCCGCCATGCTGGCCGGCACGGGGCAGGCGGTCGGACGTCATGTCCACCAGGCCACCCCAGCAGTAGTCGATCTTCACGTGCGCCAACTGCGGGAACATGTTCAACATCGCCGCTTGCAGCACCTTGCCGCTCTTGGCGTCGGAGACGCTGTCGGACATCGCAAACCGCGCACGCCCGCCAAACAGCAGGCGGTTGTCCGGGGTCAGGCGAAAGTAGTTGCCGATCATGCGGCTGGTCACATACGCCCGGTGTTGCGGCAGCAACTGGTCGATGAGCGTCTGGGGCAAGACTTCGGTAGCGATGACAAAACTGCCTACCGGCACGATGCGCCGGCGGTACCAACCCAGGTCGCCGTGCTGGCAGGCGCCGGTCGCCAGCAGGACTTGCCCGGCGTGCAGCGAGCCCTTGGCGGTGTTGACCTGATAACCGCCGGCCTGGGCTTTCCAGTCCCTGACTTCGGTGTGCTCGTGGATCATCGCCCCACGCCGCGCCGCCGCTTCGGCCAAGCCGACACCGAAGCGACCGACATGCATCTGCACGCCGTTGCGTTGCAGCAAGCCGCCATGGAACTGCGTCGACCTGACTTCAGCACGGGTCTGTTCAGCATTGAGCAACTCGACCTCGGCATCCACCTCGCGGCGGATCAGCTCACAGGTGCGGGCCAGGCCTTCGTAATGCATAGGCTTGGCCGCCAGCTTGAGCTTGCCGTTGCGCACCAGATCACAGGCGATTCCTTCCTGCTCGACCAGCGATACCACGCTCTGCACCGCACTTTCGTAGGCCTGGTAATAGGCTCGCGCCTTGGCCGCACCGAGGCTGGCGTGCAGCCCGGCATAATCCTGGGCCACGCCGGTGTTGCACTGCCCACCGTTGCGCCCCGAGGCCTCGCCGATCACCCGTCCGGCGTCCAGCACCACCACGCTGGCGCCCTTGAGCGCCAACGCCCGCGCTGCCGCAAGGCCGGTGAAACCGCCGCCGACCACAGCCACATCGACCTGCTTGGGTAAGTCACCCAACTGGGCGCCGGTAAACGCCGGTGCGGTGTCGAGCCAATAGGATTCGCTGCCCATGTCTTGCCCCTTGTGTGCGTTACAGGCCGACCAGCGCCGGCAGCCCACCGATATCGGTGATCTGCTGATAGCCGTAGAACGCGTTGCCCGGCACTTCATGGCCCCGGGCAACAAACGCTTTGTTCTTGATCTTCATGTCATGGGCCGGCATCAGGTCATAACGGAAGCTCGAAGACACATGCAAGATGTCTTCCGGACCGCAGTTGAGGTTATCGAGCATGAACTCGAAAGCCGCCAGGCGTGGCTTGTAGGCCTGGGCCTGTTCGGCGGTGAACACCTTGTGAAACGGCGCGCCGAGCTTGTCGACGTTGGACATGATCTGACTGTCGCTGGCATTGGAGAAAATCACCAGGGGGATCTTGTCGGCAATCTTCGACAGACCGGCCGGCACATCGGCGTGAGGGCCCCAGGTGGGTACGGCGTCGTAATAGAGCTGGCCTTCTTCGCGGTAGTCGATGCCCCAGCGCTTGCAGGTACGGGCCAGGGCGGTCTTGAGGATTTCGTCATAGGGGCGCCAGTCGCCCATGACCTGGTCGAGGCGGTAGGCGGAGAAGTCCTTGACGAATTGGTCCATCTGCTCGGGTTTGATGCGATCGGCGAACAGCTCGCGGGTCATGGTGCCCATATGGAAGTTGGTCAGCGTGCCGTAGCAGTCGAACGTAATGAATTTGGGACGAAGAAAGCTCATGAGTGCGGTCCTGAAGTTCGTTGAGTGTGACAAGGGTTCACTGCCCTGGCGGCGCGTCGGCCTCGTTGCAGCACAGGTTCATTACACCACTGTGAAATCAGCATATGCCGTCTAAAACAGGCTGTGCTCAATACAAACCACCGTTTTGGGGGTTGGGCTCAGCAGAGTTTGCGGTGTGTGCCAGGCTTGGGCGGGGCCTGTGTTTGTGCGCTTTTAGGGGGCTTTGCGGGGTGCGGGGCTTTGGGATGGGGGTTGGGGGCGGCAGAAAGTGTGGTCCACGAATTCAAGCCTGCGTGCGGCCAGCGTGTTTAACGGGCGCCTGAGATCAAGATCACAATCAAAAGCGCAGATCAAAGCAGGCTATGAACTATCTGCCTGATGTATGGAGATCAAAATGTGGGAGGGGGCTTGCCCCCGATGGCGGCCTGACAGCCGACCAGGATGTTGGATCTGACCGAGTACATATCCGTTTCTGCGGTAACGGCTACTTAGGGTTACGCCCTTACGGCGTGTCACTTTTGTAAAGGCACAAAAGTCCACCAAAAGGCCTTCGCCCCAACACTCGGCACCTCGCTTAGGCTCGGTGTGCCCGAGATCAAGATCAAAAGCCAGAGCAACAGCAACAGCAACAGCAACAGCAACAGCAACAGCAACAGCAACAGCAACAGCAACAGCAACAGCAACAGCAACAGCAACAGCAACAGCAACAGCGTAAGAGCAAGCAGTTGTGTAGATACCTATGCCCCGATGAGGGAGTGTCAGTTGATGCATCTGTAACTGAACCACTGCTATCGGGGGCAAGCCCCCTCCCACATTTGGACCGAGTTCGACTTAAAAACCCGGTCGGCTCTAAAGCTGCCGCGCTCTTGCTTTTGATCTCGAATCGCCCCGTCAACCACGATGACCGGAACCCCATGGCATTTACTACCGCCACCCCACAAGAATTAAGTACGACCTGTGGCCCAACCCCCTCCCCGCCCAAGGAATCTACCGAATATCTCCAGCCCCCTTGCCAGCCTCCAACCCAGGTGGGATACAAGCAACCTGACACCGCACACACACTGCTCTATGGAGGCTCGCCATGTCCGCCCTGCCACACCCCGCTTATGTCTACCGCCCGATGACCGTGGCCGACCTGCCAGCCGCCCACGCCCTGTCGGTGCAACTCAAATGGCCCCACCGCCTGGAAGACTGGGCGATGTTGCAACGGGTCAGCGATGGCTTCGTGGTAATCGACGGCGAGCGGTTGATTGGCAGCGCGTTCACCTGCCCCCAGGGCGATTACGCCACCATTGGCCTGGTGATCGTCAGCAATGACTACCAGGGCCAGGGCATCGGTCGCCGGTTGATGGAACAGGCCATTGCCGCTTGCGGGGCACGCACGCCGGTGCTCAATGCGACCCTCGCGGGTGCGCCGCTGTATGCCAGCCAAGGCTTTGTCGAGTTCGGTCACGTGCAACAACACCAGGGTCAGGTACAAGTGCCCGAGCGTCCAACCCTGGCCGAGGGCGAAAGCTGTCGTGCACTGAATGCTGATGACCACACTGCCCTGCTTGCGCTCGCCAAGGCCGCCAGCGGGCTGGACCGGCGTGACGTGCTGCGCGACCTGCAGGTAGAACACGCCGTGGGTATCGAGCGCGACGGCCAGCTGCGCGGCTTCGCCCTGCTGCGACCGTTTGGGCGCGGACGCTGCATCGGCCCGGTGGTCGCCGAAACCATCGATCAGGCCAAGCACCTGATCGCCACCCTGCTCGCCCAGGTACCGGACGCCTTTGTACGCATCGACATTCCCGTCGTCTGCGGTCTCAGCGACTGGCTCGAACAGGCCGGCCTGAAGAACATCGACACCGTCGCGCAGATGGCCAAAGGCACGCCGCCCCAGGCCAGCCAGGGGGTATACCCCTTTGCCCTGATCACCCAGGCCATCGGCTGACTTTTCTACCGGAGCACTCCTCATGTCATCTCCCCAGATCCTGCTGTTGGCGCGCGCCGACGGCAGCCGCGTTGCTACGTCCTTCAACACGGGTGCCCTGAGCGCGCCGGACCCGTTCGGCGACCTCCGCCAGCTCGCCTGGCGAGGCGACGACGGCGTGTCCGCAGGCCTGGTGCCATTTAGCGGCGAAGCCGTGATTGAAGACTTCCCCCACAGCGAAACCCTGGTGGTGCACGCCGGGCATGTGGTGCTCAGCAGCGCTGACCAGACACTGGAACTGGACGTCGGCACCAGCGCGGTGATCGGCCGTGGCACACGCTTGACCGTGCGGGCGAGCGCCGGCAGCGTTTGGGCGTTCTGCGCGGTCGACCGGGCCGATGCCCCCGCGTGTCCGGGCCTGACCCTGCTCGACCGGTACACCCTGCTCAACCCTTCTGCGGCACCGGAACCGCAGATCCTGATCGGCCCTACCCCACAGTGCCGTGCCCTCAATCTGTTCGACGATGCCGTGACCGAGTTGCGCATCGGTATCTGGGACTCGACCCCCTACGCCCGCCATGGCCGCCCGCACAAACTGCATGAATTGATGCACCTGCTTGAAGGCAGCGTCACGCTGCAGGACAGCGAAGGTGGCGAGGTCACGGTCAATACCGGCGATACCGTATTCGTGGCCAAGGGCGCGCCGTGCGCCTGGACCAGCACGGTGTATGTGCGCAAGGTCTACGCCGTTCAATAAGGCCCGGATCAGGCCTTCAGCGCGTCCTCAAGAAACGCCACCAATGCCTGTACGCGCGGGCTGCGAAGCTTGCGCGACGGCACCAGCAGAAGGATCGGTGCGCTGTCAAAGCTCCAGTCCGCCAACACGCGCACCAGGCTGCCGCTGGCCACGGCATCACCGACGTCCCACTGCGAACGCAGCACCAACCCCAAGCCCTGCTCGGCCCAACGCCGGGCGACGCTGCCATCGTTGCTCAACAAGCCCAGCGCCTCGGGGCGCGAATCGAGGAAAAAACCGAAGTCGCCGACGGGCAATTGTTTGTCGCAGAGCAACTGTTGATTACCGCCGGCGCCTGGGCCGCCCGCTTATCCGAACGCTTCGGCGAGCCGGTGCCGCTGGAGCCCAACGGCGGCATCAGCCAATTTGCACGGGTCACGCAAGCAATCGGTCAGGTCGCACAGCCAGCCCGCGAGATTCAGCAGATTATCCCTTGCAGCGTTGAATAACGGCATCTTAGGGCAGGTGCCTTTTGTTAGCTTATCCAGACACAGGGCCGTGCTGTTCGCAGTGCCTATTACCGCTCCAGGGAGCCAGTTGGATGACCACACACCCTTCGAACAGCTACAGCATTGACCCGCACACGTCCCGGCAGTTTTACATCGACGGGCGCTGGGTTCCCCCTGCCATTGCGGCCAGCCTGCCGGTGGTCAACCCGGCCACCGAGGAGGTGGTTGCCCATGTCGCGCGCGGGTCGGCCGAGGATGTCGACCGCGCCGTCGCCGCTGCACGCGCTGCGTTTGCCGGGTGGTCCACGACCCCGCCTGAAACAAGAGCGCAGGTGCTGGGGAACATCCACGCGCTGATCCTTGAACGCCAAGAGCAACTGGCCCAGGCGCTGTCCCTGGAAATGGGCGCTGCCATTGGTTTTGCCCGGGCGATGCAAGTGCCGCTGGCGGCCGAGCACGTGCGGGTCGCCCGTGACCTGCTGTCCAGCTATCGCTTCCAGACGGTGGAAGGCGGCACCGCCATCGAGCGCGAACCCATCGGCGTGTGCGGCCTGATCACACCGTGGAACTGGCCGCTGTATCAGATCACCGCAAAAGTCGCCCCCGCCCTCGCCGCCGGCTGCACCGTGGTGTTGAAACCCAGCGAACTGTCGCCGTTGAGCGCCCTGCTGTTTGCCCAACTGGTGCACGACGCGGGCCTGCCGCCGGGCGTGTTCAACCTGGTCAACGGCAGCGGTGCCGAGGTGGGCGCTGCCATGGCGGCCCATGCGGATATCGACATGATTTCAATCACCGGCTCCAACCGCGCCGGTGCGCTGGTGGCCCAGGCGGCGGCGCCTACGGTCAAGCGCGTCACCCAGGAGCTGGGCGGCAAGTCCCCGAACGTGCTGCTACCCGACGCCGACTTCGCCAAGGCCGTGCCGCTGGGGGTGATGTCGGCGTTTCGCAACGTCGGCCAATCGTGCAGCGCGCCGACGCGCATGATCGTGCCAAGAAACCGCCTGGCCGAAGTCGAAGCACTGGCGGCGGCCACCGCCAATGCACTGATCGTGGGCGACCCGAATTCGCAAGATACGCAACTGGGCCCGATTGCCAACGAAGCCCAATTCAATCGCGTCCAGACCCTGATCCACGCCGGCCTCGACGAGGGCGCCAAACTGGTGTGCGGCGGGCCTGGTCGGGTGGCGGGGTTCAACAAGGGTTTCTACACCCGGCCGACGGTTTTCTCCGAAGTGGGCAGCGCCATGCGCATTGCCCAGGAAGAAATATTCGGCCCGGTGCTGTGCATCATCGCCTATGAAACGCTGGATGAAGCCGTCGCCATCGCCAACGACACGGTCTACGGACTGGGCGCCCACGTCCAGGCCCAGGACCTGACACAGGCACGTGCCGTGGCATCGCGCATTCGCGCCGGGCAAGTGCACCTGAACTACCCCGCGTGGAACCCGATGGCGCCGTTTGGTGGCTACAAGCGCTCGGGCAATGGTCGGGAATACGGCGTCCATGGGTTTGAGGAATACCTGGAAACCAAGGCCATTGTCGGGTTTGGTGAGTAAACCACCGAGGGGAGCGTCGCAACGGCGCTCCCTTTACCTGGCGGCAAGCCGTCAGACCGGTTCGAGAAGTGGCCGTCTCGAAAAGGCGAAACGTCCGACATTAATTTTCTCCACGACATCATTACCCTCTCGACTCCCGCACACTCCGGAGTTAAGGAATGACCGCCGCCCTGTTCAAGGATGGATTCCCATCAGCCCACCGCACCACACGCCAACACATTGAAAGCAGTCTCGACCTGCGGCGATTGTTCTTCGCCATAGACGCCGACCCGGCGTTGATCGGCGCGGGCGTGGTGTATATCGATGGGGATTTCAACGTGGTGGTATTGCGTGAGTTCCAGGCGATTTGCCGGGTGCAGCCGATCAAGCTGGTGCTGCGGGAAGCGCCGAGGTATGTGGGGCCGGTGGAGTTCAAGCGGATGTTGGAGCATGAGCCTCGGGAGTCGAGGTTGGCGGCGGAAGCTATCAATACGGCAATTGCGTGCACCGGAGTAGTGTTGAGTTGGATGGTCATCGCGAGTGGGGCTGCGCTGATGCCTTTTACAGCTGGTGCTAGCTCGATAATTTCGTTTATCGGTAAAGCTGCTGCCGTTGCAAGTACAGTTCAATGCATCGGTGGCGCTCTACGGACAGCATCAGAGTTAGCCTTTGCGGAGGTTAATGACTACTTGGATAACGAGACGTGGTATGAGGCCGCAACAGCGGTGTTGGACGGTATTGCTTTGATGGGCGTTGCCAGCTCGGCATTAGTCACCGTGAAAGTCGTCACAACGACCACAAAAGCAACCGGAAAAACAGCTAGGCAAGTGCTTAGAGGCCTGACACGGCAAGAGCGGGCAAAATTGAACAATGAGCTGCTTAAAATCCGAGATCCAAGACTAACGACCAAGTTACTCAAGCTGGAAAAAACCTCCGGCAATGTGGCCAAACGTATCAGCGCTATTCAAATGCAGCGTGCAACTGCCGCACACAAAATGGACATAGCTGCGGCCTTGCTCGGTTTTACCAGCAGCACAGTCTCTGGGAACGTAAGAACTCTGGCGTTGGGCATCTACGAGGAAGTTAACCTGTGAGCCAACAACGCAAGATAAAAGGTCAATATTACTCATCACTCTTTATTGAGGATCCTTGGCAACTCCTCAAACGGTTCATGCCCGTGATTGGAGGTGATGCATTGGCAGGGTGTTTCTCGATCGCGTTGACGACGATCCTGGTGATGCTTACGTATTTGCCTAATCACCCCGTAGAGTTTGTCGCCAAAACATGCTTTTTCGGCGCCGCGAGCTTGGGCGCAGTATTCGCCCTGGCCAAATACGAAGTGCTCTACGGCCGTATCCACTGGGTCTGGATAAACGTTGCGATCTACCTACTTTGCCTGCTGATATCCCTACCCGCCATATTGTGGCGCCCCAACACCTATCTGTACGCACTGGCCCTGCTCTGCCCACTTCTCGGCCTGCTCGTTCTCAACAGCAAACGCTGCCGCGAACTACGACACAAATCTCTCGAACTGCGCCACAAACGCCAAACCATCATCGCAACTATGAAACAACAGGGTCGCTGGAAATGGTGGTGATCTTTCTACCGCACCCATTGAAACAGCGCTGTCGACAACAACAGCGCTCTCCCTGAGGCTCACCTACTCAAGCTTTGACGTTCTGCCGAATATTCCAGCCAAACTTCACAGCCCCGCCGTCCTTGGTGCCGTCCGCCTTCTGCGGCTGATAGCTAACGTCGACG
Source organism: Pseudomonas sp. LG1E9 (assembly GCF_003290225.1). Classification (NCBI taxonomy): domain Bacteria; kingdom Pseudomonadati; phylum Pseudomonadota; class Gammaproteobacteria; order Pseudomonadales; family Pseudomonadaceae; genus Pseudomonas; species Pseudomonas sp. LG1E9. Next base: position 4,552,872 of record NZ_CP029983.1, read on the forward strand.
GTGGCGAAGTTCAACGCGATGCTGTCGTACAACACATCATCGGCGGTTTCAGCACGGGTGCTGTAGGACACCACCATGACTTCCTTCAAGGTGATCACCAGGTACTCCACCGGGCTGGCTCCACCGGCCTTGCGCACCACCAACTTGGCTTCGGGGTAATGCTTGCCGGTGGCGCAGGCCATCATCAGGTTGGGGCTGGATTTATCCAGGGGTTTGGTCAGGTTCAGGTTGGCAAAGTCGGCCTTGCCCGAGCCGCCTCCCGTACCGGAATGCATCGAGCCGGTTTGCGACAAACCCCAGCCCCAGTTGGTGATGTCGATCTCGTCACGATGAGCTTGGTCCCGCGATTCGCCCTTGATATCGCCCAGTTTCAAAAACATATCGACTGCCATGTTGGCTCCTTGTCCTGTGGTACGTCGCAAGTGACGTGGGGCGCACTTTTCCTCAATCGGGAGCGGGCTTACAAGACGTCAAAACCGCTTCAGGAAGTGCCCGACTGCAAATGGCGAAGCTTCCGACATTCATCTCAGTTGCAGCGTCTTTACTCTCTCAGCTCCCAAAAAAGGAGTTAAGGAATGACCGTCGCCCTGTTCAAGGATGGATTCCCCTCAGCCCACCGCACCACACGCCAACACATTGAAAACAGCCTCGACCTGCGGCGATTGTTCTTCGCCATAGACGCCGACCCGGCGTTGATCGGTGCGGGGGTGGTGTATATCGATGGGGATTTCAACGTGGTGGTATTGCGTGAGTTCCAGGCGATTTGCAGGGTGCAGCCGATCAAGCTGGTGCTGCGGGAAGCGCCGAGGTATGTGGGGCCGATGGAGTTCAAGCGGATGTTGAAGCATGAGCCTCGGGAGTCGGAATGGGCAGCGGAGGCCTTGAGGACGGCGGTGACGTGTACCGGGGCGCTGTTGAGTTGGCATGTTATTTACAGCGGAATCGCCTTGATGCCTTTTACGGGTGGCGCAAGTGTTGTTATCTCATTCATTGGCACTGCAGCAGCAGTAGCGGGGTTGTTCCAGTGCGCCGCCGGAGTCTATCGAACGGTAAACGAAGTTTGGGATCCGCAGATGAATGACGACCTGGACAGTACTGCTTGGTACGAAGGAATGATGGCAGCTTTGGATGCTGTGTCTTTACTTGGTGTCGCCTCTTCTGCCGTAACGACGGTGAAAGTAATCAACCTGTCCAAGCGCGTCACAGGTAAACCACTACGAGAAGTATTGCGCGGACTGAGTCGACAGGAACGGGCAAAGTTAACGAATGAACTCCTGCGAATCCAAGACCCGCGCCTGACACCCAAGCTCCTCAAGCTCAAGCAAGCCGCACGTAACGCGCCAAAACGCATTCCAGCAACACAGATAAAACCAATCATCGCGACCCATCGCAATGATTCCATTGCAGCAGCACTGGGCCTCGCCAGCAGCGGTATGTCCGGAAACACCAAGACGCTGGCCATCGGTATCTACGAAGAGTTCAGCGAATGAAGAACCGCCAGGAGCCCCTTTACCTTATAGATCCTCGTCCTCTTTGGGCTCGTCACAGACTGGCGTTGTTTGGCGGTTTAATAGCCTTGTGCGTTTCGATTGCCAGCACCGCCACGCTGATGAATCTCACCTACTTCGCCCACGCATCCGATGAACTGACCCGTGATGCGTTCTTCATCACAGGCGGGATTGCGTGTGTGCTATTCGGCGTCGCGCAGAGCTTGGTCCTTCATGGTTATCCACGATGGGTGTGGCTTCAGGTTGGTGTGTTCATCATCGACTTGCTGCTCGTAATGCCAACAATTCTATACAGCCCCGATCACCTCCTTTTTACCCTTGCCTTACTAAGTCCGTTGATCGGGCTTCTATGCCTGAACAGCAAACGCCAGCGACAAATGCGCCGAGAGATGTTGGAAATCAGGCATAAACGCAAGGGCGTTATCGCGACTCTGAAACAACAGGGCCGCTGGAAATGGTGGTGATCCTCAAGCCGCCGCACTCCGTGCCGCCGTATGCCGCTTCACCGGCACCGGCAGCCCCAGGTGCCCGCTCACCACAGAGTGATGATTCAGCCTTTGATGTTTGTGTAGATATCCATGTCCCACAGTTTTAATCGGCTGTACGGGCCGCGATGGCTTCGACTTCCACCAGCGCACCAGGCAAGGGCAACGCGACGACTTGCAACGCCGTGCGCGCCGGTTTGTTCGGCTGCTCCGGCGTACCGAAGAACTGCGTATACCCGCGCTGCAACCCGGCGAAATCCAGCTTGCCGTCGGTCTCTTCGGCGCCGACCAGAAACACCCGCAACTGCACGATGTCGCCCAGGTCCAGGTCTTGCTGGCGCAGGATCTGGCGCAGCTTGTTGAACACCGAAACCGTCTGCGCTTCGGTGTTGCCAAACACCCCTGGAACCGTTGGATCAGCCAGGTCCGGCAAGGTCCCGCTGACGAAAACCAGGCTGGCGGACGCCGGTACGGTGACCGTCTGCGAGATCGGGAAATCGCCGACGCTGGTGCGTTGAATGCTGTCGCTCATGGTGTGTCTCCTTAAGAGGCGGCGAGTGCCGCGACCTGTCGTTGTTGGGTAACGCGTTCGGCCAGTTGCGCGATCACATGCCGCGCCGAGTTGGCCGCCGATTCCTGCCAGATGCCAACCCCGCTTTGCACCAGGCCATCACCGGCGAAATACACGCGGCCGTGGCCGGCTTCGAGCAGGCTGCTGGCGTCGGCCGGGAAGTGTTCGCGTTGCAGCCATGGGCCCTCGCTGAAGGGGATCTGTTCCCAGGTCACCGCCAGGGGGTGGCGCAGGTGTTTGGAGTAGCCGGGGTGCAGCAGCTCCACGGATTCCTTGGACGCGGCGTACTGCTCGGCGAAGGGTTTGGCACCAAATACATCGGCGCCCTCGCCCGTCACGTAGCCCGCCACCAGCAGGCCCTCGCGGGTGTTGAGGTCGTTACTCGGGTACCACAGCAGGCGCGCCGGATGCTCGATCCACGACAGGCCGCCGTAGGTGCGGTAGTCGGTTTCCCAGAAGCGCGGGGATTGCCACGCCACTTTGGTTGCCTGGTCGCTGCGGGTGCTGCGCAGCGCGGCTTTGATCGGGTCGCTGAAGTCAGTGTCGAGTTTGGCCAGCAGCGGCAACGGCAGGGTCGAGATCAGATAATCGGCGCGCACCACCTGTTCGCGGCCGCTGCGCCGGTCGTGATAGGTCACCGCTACGCCGTCTTCCAATTGACGGATCTGGCGGACCACGGCACCTGGCTGCACATGGTCACGCACGCGCAGGTAGAAGGCGTCGGTGATGCGGTCCATGCCGCCGACCGGTTGGAACATGGTCGCCGAAAACTCCGGAAACTCGGTGTGCAGCAACGCGCCCCACAGCTCCGGGTGCAGCAGTTGGTCCAGCGACAACGGGCTGCGACTGGCGGGCAAAGCGCCCGGATGTGCGGGAGACTCAAGGTGCCCCGAACGGATCGTGCCCTCGAAGGCCAATTCCTGGGACAAGTCGCCATACACCCGCAAAAACGCCAGCAACCGCGTGCGTTCCTCAGCACTCAGCACATCATCGAGGGCATCACGCTGCACCGCTTTGGCCAGCAAACCGGACAAGTGCCCGCGCGCATCGTTGATCGCCTGGCCGACGCTGAACGCCGGCTGTTGCACATCGGGCCGCACTTGTGCGCCATGGCTGCTGTTGACCAGCACTTCCAGGGGTACGCCCAGTTCGCTGCAATAGTCGAGGATCGTACGGTGCTGGCTGGGGATTCGTGCAGGACCTGCGTTGAAGTAATGCCCCTGGTCGAAAGCCGCCGTTTGCGTGCGACCATCCTTGTAGTCCACGCGGTCGCCATGGCGCAGGGTCCAGGTGCGCCCGCCGACCCGCTCGCGGGCCTCCAGTACCTGCACGTCAAACCCGGCGCGGATCAGCTCCAGGGCACTGACCAGCCCGGCGATCCCGGCGCCCAGCACCAGCACACGGGTGCCCTGCCCCAGGCCTTCCTTCAACTTCAACGGTTGCGGACGGCGGTGCGATGACGGCCCCAATCCCAATACCGCCAGTGCATCCTTGACGGCTGTTTCGCCGCCTACCGCCGCAATGCTCGACAGCGCTTCACGTCGTGTCAGTCCCATGTCGATTGCTCCTTAATCCGGCAGGCCCGGTGGGTTGATCAGCGACTTGTCGACGCGCTCCACGTCCAGGCCCCAGCGTTGCAGCACCTGCTCGTATTGGCCGCCGGCAATCGCGCCTTCCAGGGCGGTGTGGATCGGTTTGACCAGGCCGTTGTCCTTGCGCGTGGTCACGGCAATATCGGCCTGCAACGGCCAGCCACCGTTGACCGTGCCTACACGCTTGATGCCGCCGGTGATTGCCGCCGAATAGGCGTAGACCGAGTTAGGCCCGAACAGCGCGTCGCTGCGTCCGGACTGCACCGCCAATTGCGCGGCAGCCTGGTCGTCGAAGTACTGCAACAGCGCGGGCTTGAGGCCGGCCTTTTCGTTTGCTTCGTTCCAGGCCAGCAGGACTTTTTCCTGATTGGTGCCGGAGCCGACGATGATCTTCAGCCCGGCGATGTCCTCGGCCTGTTTGATCTCGGTGATCTTGCTGGTGGCCTTTACGTAAAACCCCAGCACATCCTGGCGATAAGTGGCGAAGTCGAAACGCTTCTTGCGCGCCTCGGTCACGGTGACATTACTGATCACCGCGTCGTACTTGCCCGAGCTGACGCCCAGCGGCCAATCCTCCCAACTGGTCTGCACCACGTTGAGTTGCAGGCCGAGGCTGTCAGCCACCAGTTGCGCGGTGTCGGCTTCGCTGCCGATGGTGGTCTTGTCATCGCTGGCCAGCAGCGCCAGGGGTGGCCCGGCCACGCCGGACACGGCCACGGTGAACTTGCCCGGCTGGGCGAACTTGAAGCCCGGCGGGATCTGCGCGATAGCCGCCTCGTTGCGTGGCACATGGATGCGCACGCGGTCGGGGCTGAGGTCGACCTGTTGCACGGCAAACGCGCTTTGCGCGGTACTGACGGCAAGCGCCAACAAGGCCACGCGAGCAGTGGTGATAAACATGGGCAGTCACTCCTTGAACTAAAGCACCTTGCCGAGAAAGGCCTGGGTGCGGGGATGTCGGGGTTGGCGGAAGATCTGTTCGGGCGGGCCCTCTTCGATCAATTGGCCGTCGCAGAGAAACACCACGTGGTCGGCCACTTCGCGGGCAAAGCCGATCTCGTGGGTGACGATCACCAGGGTCACGCCCAGTTGGGTCAGGCCCTTGATCACGTCGAGGACTTCACCCACCAGCTCGGGGTCGAGGGCCGACGTGGGCTCGTCGAACAGCAGCACCTTCGGGTCCAGCGCCAGGGCGCGGGCGATGGCGACGCGCTGTTGCTGGCCGCCGGAGAGCTGGCGCGGATAGGCATCGGCCTTGTCCCCCAGGCCGACCTTGGCCAATAGCTCAGCCGCCTTGGCCAGCGCCTCGGCCTTGCTCCAGCGTTTGTGGGCCAAAGGCGCTTCGGCAACGTTTTCCCAGGCGGTGAGGTGCGGGAACAGGTTGAAGTTCTGGAACACGAAACCCACGTCGATGCGACGCTTGAGAATCTCGCGTTCCTTGAGTTCGTACAGCAGGTCGCCCTTGCGCCGATAGCCGACGTATTCACCGTCGATGGTGATGTGGCCGCTGTCGATTTTCTCCAGGTGGTTGATGGTGCGCAGCAAGGTGGACTTGCCCGAGCCGGACGGCCCGAGAATCACCGTGACCTTGCCCGGGTCGATGGTCAGGTCGATGCCCTTGAGCACCTGCTGGCTGCCAAAGCGCTTGCCCACGCCCTGGATCTGGATACGTCCTGCGCGCGCTTCACTCATGGGATTTCTCCTTGAGCCAGCCGCGCAGGCGCTGCAACGGCGTGGGCGGCAACACCCGTGCCGTGCCCCGTGCGAAATGCCGCTCGACGTAATACTGGGCGCTGGTGAGCACGGTGGTGATGATCAGGTACCACACGGTAGCCACGATCAGCAGCGGGATCACCGCCTGGGTCCGGTTGTAGATGACCTGCACGGTGTAGAACAGCTCCGGCAAGGCCAGCACGTAGACGATGGACGTGCCCTTGACCAGGCCGATGATTTCGTTGAACCCCGACGGCAGGATCGAACGCAGCGCCTGGGGCAGGATGATCCGGAAGATGCGTCGTGATGCGGGCAAGCCCAAGGCTGCCGCCGCTTCATGCTGGCCGCCGTCGACACCGATCAGGCCGCCGCGAATGATCTCCGCCGCGTAGGCTGCCTGCATCAGGCTCAAACCGAGGACCGCCGTGGTGAACTGGCTGAGCACGTCCACCGTCGACCACTCGGCAAACACCACGCCCGTGAACGGCACGCCGAGCACGATGTGGTCATACAGGTAGGCAAAGTTGTACAGGATGATCAGCACCAGCAACGCCGGCATCGAACGGAAAAACCAGATGTAGCCCCAGGCCAGTGCCGCCAGCAGCGGCGAGCCCGACAGCCGCGCCAGGGCCAGCGCCGTGCCGAGAATCACGCTGAACACCGTGCTCAGCAGCGTCAGCAACAACGTCTGCCCCAGCCCGCGCAGCACCGACGGCGAGAAGAACCACTGGCCAAACACGCCCCACTCCCAACGCGGGTTGGTGGCCAGGGAATGCGCAATGGCGAGCAGCACCAGCGCAGCAAAGATCGACCCGGCCCAACGCCACGGATGGCGGGCGGGCACCACTCGCAGGGCTTTGATCGGTGTGGAGACACGGGCCTGGCGAACCACGCGGGGTGGGTCAATCAGGTCATAGGGTTTGGCGACGATAGGCATGGTGTATTCCTCGGCCTCAGAAGGCATAGGTCAAGCGGGTGTAGTAGTACCCGCCGGTGAATCCGTAGGGCGAATAGGTGCCGTAGCTGCTGACCATGGTGCTGCTGGGCACGCCTTGTTTCTTGGGGTAGACGTCGAACAGGTTCTTGGCGCCGATGGCCACGTTGAGGTCTTTGGTGAGGTTGTAGCCAAGGTCGAGATCGGTGATCCATTTGGCCGCGTAGACCCGGTCGAGGCTGCGGTCGGCAGAGACGTTGACCTCTTTGTAGGCGCCGTAGCGGGTCAAGGCCAGGTTGAGGTTGAAGCGGCCGAAGCTCCAGTCACCGCCCAGGATCAGCTTGGTGCTGGGCTGCACGCCGGTGATCAGGTTGCGTGCCTGGCGATCCATCAGGTCGTAGGACGTGCCCAGGATCGTGGTGGATTCCTTGTAGTTGAGGATTTTGGTCTGGTTCCAGTTGAACGCTGCGGTCCACTTCAGCGCGCCGTATTGGCCCAGGTCCTGGCTGTAGTTACCGACCAGATCGAGGCCTTTGGTGCGGGTGTCGGCGCCGTTGATAAAGTACTGGCCGCCGGAGGTGGAGGTGATGCCGTTGCCTTGCAGCACCTGGGTAATTTCCGAGCCGAGCAAGGTGCCGGTCAGGGTGATGCGGTCACGCAGGTTGATCACGTAGGCGTCGGCGGTGAAGCTCAGGCGGTCGGTGGGCGTGAGGGTGAAACCGAGGCTGAAGTTGGTCGAGCGCTCGGGCTTCAGATCCTGGGCGCCCAGGGCCTGGGCCGCCGCCGAGCCGGTGGGCAGCACGCCGTAGTTGATTGACTGATACACCCCGTCCACCACGCCATAGGTGGTGGAACGCGCACTGAACAGGCTGTTGGCCAGGGACGGCGCACGGAAGCCATTGCTTACCGTGGCACGCACCGCGAATTGCGGTGTGAAATCGTAGCGGGTGGTCAACTTGCCGCTGCGGGTGGCGCCGACGCCCTGGTTGTAATGCTCGTAGCGAAACGCGGTGCCCACGTACCAGTCCGGCACCGGGTTGAAACCCACGTCGACGTAGCTGGCCAGGCTGTTGCGCGAGGCGCTGCTTTCTTCATCCGGTGAAATGCCGTTGGTGACCTGCGCCCCGCTTGAGGCGCAATTGCCCGGCGCCACGCAGTAGCCGCCGTTGGCGTAGGACTCGTAGTCACCGGCCTGCACTTCATAGGTATCGCGCCGATGCTCGAAGCCATAGCTCACATCCAGCGGCTTTTGCAGGCCGATATCGAAGCCGCGCTTGAAGTCGAGGTTGGTGGTCAGCTCGGTGCTGATCCAGGTACCGGAGGTAAAGCTGTTCGGCGTGGCCTCGCCCAACGACGGGTTCTGGTTATGGGTGGTGCCCTGCTCCGCTTCGTTGCGCCCGTAAGTGGTGGACAAATCCCAGTCCCACTCGCCGACGGTGCCTTTGCCGCCGAACGCGGCCTGGAAGTCGTCTTCGTCGATGTACCAGGTCGGCGTGTAGCCGCCGGGGTAGCCATTGGGCCCGGTGGTGATGGTGTTGGTGATGGTCGGCAGGCGGAAATTCTGCCCCTGCTCGGCCTTGCGCCGCGAATAGGTGGTGAACGAATACAGGCTCAAATCGTCGTCGATCGGCAGCTCGGCGTTGTAGCCCAGGGTCAGCAGGTTGGTCTTCGGCGTGCCGTAGCCGCCATAGGTGGAACGCCCCGCCTGCTCATAGGCTTGGGCATAGGTGTAGCCGTTGGCGCTGGCCTTGTTGTCATCGTTCTGGCTGCGCGCATCCAGTGCCAGTTGCACGATGCCGCCGTTGCCGATTTCAAAACCCTTGTTGAGGCTTTGTTGCACGGTCTGCTTTTTGCCGTCGTAGCCAAGGCCCGCGTTGGTCACCGACGTGCCGCTGGTATCGGCCTTGAGGATCACGTTGATCACCCCGGCAATGGCGTCGGAGCCGTACTGCGCGGCGGCGCCGTCGCGCAGCACTTCCACATGGTCGATGGCGCTGATGGGGATCAGGTCCAGGTCGGCCGGCGCGGCGCCGGTGTTGATGCCGTTGATGTTCAACGTGGCCGCGGTGTGGCGACGTTTGCCATTGACCAGCACCAGCACTTCGGCGGCACTCATGCCCCGCAGGTTGGGAGCGCGGGCAATGCCGCTGGCGTCCCAACCGGTTTTTTCCGGCAGGGTGAGCGATGGGATCACCGCGCTCAACGCCTCCATCAAACCGGGCTTGCCGGTGCTTTGCAGTTGCTTGGCGCTGACCACATCAATCGGCACCGGGCTGCTGGTGACCGTGCGCTGCTCGGCGCCACGGTTGCCGGTGACCACCACTGTGGACAGGGTGCTGTCGTCCTGGGCGTGGGCGGCGTTGGCCAGGACGGCCAGTGTCAGGAGGGTGGTGGGTTTCAGCGTTTGTTTCATGGGCGTGCCTGTCTTTCCAAATCGCGAAGTCGGGCACTCACGCGGCGGGGCGCGGTGCTCGGTTTTTTTGGGCGTGTTGCGGCGATTTGGGGTTAGGGCGAGTGCGGGGGTTGAATTGGCAACATACGTTGAACTCCCTTCCAACGATTCTGCTGCGGGGGATGATCACCCGGTTATGGCGCGCAGAATCTTGATTACGCTGGGTACCATCCGAGGTCAGGGGTAGGCTGTTGCGATCAAACATAACGGAATGGGTTGGGGAAATATAATGCTGTTTTGGTATAAGCTAATATTCTCTAATTTTATTATTTTTTATATTTTTTATTCATTTAAATAATGTTTTTTTGGGATCCAGCATGATCAACAACGCATTGAAGGGAGAATTCCATCAGGAAAAGGCAATGAGTTTATGGAGAATTGCTGCGTTTTCGGCGGATTGAAAGCGCAGTTGAACGTCTATCTGACACGCAGAAACGTATATCCAACAGATATACTCGTATAGACATAAGATACACAGGCACCTTACTATCCACCCGAGGAGGCTAAGACCTGAAAACAACCCTTCCAAGGTGGGAACCCAGCATGGCTGCAATTATTGAAAAACCCAAACCCGTTCCGATCAACATGAGAGCGGACGAAAGAAAGCGCAACCTGATCGATCTGGCGGCGGCCCTGTCCGGTCGGGATCGGACCAGCTTCATTCTGGAGGCTGCTTGCCAAAAAGCAGAAGAAGTCATCCTGGATAAGCGTCTGTTCCTTCTTGACGACGTCGCATTTGACGCATTCGAACAGGCCATGGATGCCAACCCGATACGAGGTAACGAATGCCTGCATCAACTTCTCGAAAGACCCAAAAGGTGGAGCTGAGGGCCCCCGAAAAGCTGAACGGCGAACACATCCTGGATCAATTCGATTCAGGTGAACGGTCGATCGACGATTACCTGCACATGCAGGCGCGTAAGGCTCAGGCAGCCAAACAAGCTGTGGTTTACGTCGTCTGCCGCAAGGACACCTCGATTGTCATGGGGTATTACACGCTCTCGAGTGGTTCCATCGCCCGCGCGAATGTCGCCCCGAAGAACCATCAACGCAATTCGCCAAGCGTTCATCCTGTAACCCTGCTGGGGCGCATGGGTATTACTCAAGCGGCTCAAGGCCAGGGCTATGCCATCGACCTGCTGCAGGACGCCATTGAGCGCGCCATCAGCGCCTCGAATGCCATCGGGTCCAGCGCACTGATTGTTCATCCACTGAACGAGCGCCTTTCGAGCTTTTATACCAAGTACGCAGGGTTCATACCGTGCCCAGGGCTATCGCCGATTACGTTGATGTTGCCGCTTCGCTAGCCAATGACATTGCCATCGCAACATAGATCTCTACGCAACTTCATCAGGATAATCCGTAGATAGCCGTTACCGCAGCAACGGATATGTACTCGGTCAGATCCAACATCCTGGTCGGCTGTCAGGCCGCGTGTGTGTGTCTGGTGTACTCGGTTAAAAATGTGGGAGGGGGCTTGCCCCCGATAGCGGTGGTTCAGTCACCGTCTGCATCAACTGACACACCGTTATCGGGGGCAAGCCCCCTCCCACACTTTTGACTACGTTCCTTCAGTTAGCCGGCTTCAACAGCTGCATCTGCTGCCGATAATCATCCGTCACCTGCCTGGCCTGGCTGCTGCTGGTAATCACCCTAGGTGTAATCAAAACGATCAGTTCGGTCCGATCCTTGGACTTGCTGGTATTCCCAAACAACCACCGCAACCCAGGAATCTTGCCCAGATACGGCACCGCACTCACCGACTCCGCGTTGTCCTGCTTGATCAACCCCCCCAACAACACCGTCTGCCCACTCTGCACCGCCACCTGGGTCGACACCGAACGCGTGGAGATACGCGGGTTCGTCGGCGTATCGCTGCCAGTGGACGCCTGGTCCTGTGCATCACTGACCTGTTGTTGAATATCCATGTACACCAACCCACCCGGATTGATCCTCGGCACTACATCCAGGATCACCCCGGTCTGCACATATTCAACACTGCTCAACGTGGTATCTGAAGTACCGGTATTCACAGTGGTCTGGCTGATGGGAATGTTGTCCCCCACCTGAATCTGCGCCGGCTGGTTGTTCATCACCACCAGCGACGGCGCCGACAGCACCTGGGTGCGGCCGTTGGTTTCCAGGGCATGCAGCGCCACTTGCAGGTTGGAGCTGACGAAGGAATAGAACAACGAATCCGCCGCCCCCAACCCGGCCCCGCCACCGCCCAGTGCACCTTGGCTGCCGGAGGCGTTGGCCACGGTGGTGCTGGTGGAATTGCCCGCCAGGCGTCCCAGGTACCACTGCACGCCGAGGTCCAGTTCACCGCTGAGTTTGACCTCAAGAATGCGCGTCTCGATCTGCACTTGCAGCGGCGGATTGTCGAGGCGTTTGATCGCCGATTCGATCTCTTTCCACTGCACCGGACGGGTGCGCACCAGCAGTTGGTTACTGCTTTTCTGCGCGGTAATGCGCGTGCCGGCGTCGAGGCTTTTGGCCGGGGCGCCTTCGGTGGTTTGCGGTTCGGCGCTGTCCTCGGCTTCGGGCTCCTGCGCTTCGTCATCGACCACCGGCTGGGTAGTGTTCAGCCCACCCGGTGTGCTGCCGGACGTGCTGTTGGTGCCCGGCGACGACAAGGTCGCGGTGCGCAAACCGGGGGCGACCTTGGCCGGGGTGTCGTCCTTGATCGCGCCGCTGCCGTAGATCTGCCGCAGGTACTTGGCGAGGTCGCTGGCCTTCATGTTGCGCACGTCGTACACGTACATTTGCGGCTCGTTGCCGCCGCCTTCGTCGATGGTGTGAATCCAGTCGCCGACTTCACTCAAGTATTGCGGTTGCGAAGAAATCGCTACCACCGAGTTGGTGCGCTCGATCGGCAGGAATCGCACCATGCCCGCCAACGGCATGCCGCTGTCGGGGCCGAACATCTTTTGCAGTTCGGGCATCAGCTCGGCCACCGAGGCCCGTTGCAGGCCGAACACGCCGACGGACATGCCTTTGAGCCAATCCACGTCAAAGGTGTCGATGGTGTCCTGGTAGTTGGCCAGTTCCTCGGGGGTACCGGCCAGGCTCAGCACATTGCGCGCCGGGTCCACCAGCAAGAATGCATTTTCCCGGGCGAACGGCTTGAGCAGTTTCTGCATTTCAGTGGCAGAGATGTAGCGCAGTGGAAACAGCCGCGCCGACAGGCCGCTGGACGGTTGCGACACACGCATTTCCGGCACCAGCTTGCCCGCCACCGCCTGGTTGGCCGGCAGGATCACATAACGACTGCCCTGCTTGATCATCGCGTTGTCGGTCCAGGACAGCAGGGTTTCCAGAATCGACAATGCCTGCTGTTTGTTCACCGGTTTGGAGGTGGAGAAGCTGACGTTGCCCTTCACGCCCTGGGCGATGCTGTAGTTCTCGTGCAGCAGATCGCCCATCACGCTGTTGATCACCGCTTCAATCGGCTGGTCGGCAAAGTTGAACACGATGTCGCCGCCGCCCTCCTCCTTCGCAGACGCCGCCGCAACCGGTTGGCGCACGAACTGCTGATTGCCGCGAATCAGTTGGCGCTGAGGCGGCGTTTTTGCCTGGGGCTGGCCGTTGTCGACCGGGGTCTGTTCACTGGCCGGGTCCACGGGCGGACGTTGTGAGCCGGTGCCCTGCATCGCTTCGTGCAACAGGGCGTCGTCCGGGTCGAGGTGCTCGGGGAATGTCCCGCAGCCACCGAGGGCGACGGCGGTGGCCAGGCAAAATGCGGTGGTGCGCAAGGCGCCAGGGAAAGTATCGATCAAGGGGTGGACTCGTGAGGAAGGGTAATCGGCGGTGTGCTGGACGGCGGCGGCAAACGCAGGGCCCGCAGGCTCAAGGTCTGGCTGCGGCCGTCAAGTACGAAACGGGCGTCGCGGGGGGTCAGGTGTTCCAGGCGCCAGCCGTTGGGCAGGGTCTGGTCCTGGTGGACTTTCAAGGGTGGGCCATCGGCGCGCTTGAGCAACGCCACGCGCAGGTCACCGTCGAGGACGATACCAGTCAGCGTGAGGCTCGACAGGCTGGAGACAGCGCCTTGGCCCACCGCGCGGTCGGGGCTGCGGTCGGGGCTGAACAACGGCGCCTGCCACGTACCGGCCAGGCTGTCCAGGGTCGCGCTCGGGGCCACCAGCACCTTGGCCGAGGCATTGGCGCGGCTATCGGGCGCGGGCGGCGGTAACCACTGCGGCGCGTCGCCGAGGCTGCTGAGGATGCCGGCCATGAGCACACCCAACAGCCCGGCCACGCCGATCAAACCCCATTCCAGGGGACGCAAGGTGCTGATCATCGGCGCACCTGCGCGGCGGCGGCCGGTTGCAGGTAGCCGCGCACCAACAGGTGCACCACCAGCTTACCGGCGCCGCCACTGGCGGGGGCGTTCGGGGCGCGGCGGATGCTCATTTCATCGACAAACAGAAACGGCCGCTGGTATTCCAGCTCATGCAGGATCGCGGTCAAGGGCTCGATGGCGCAGTTGAGGGTCAGGCTGACTTTGACTTGGCGATAGGGCTCGGCATCGTCTTGCTCAGGGGTGATGGGCATGCGCTGGGTCAGGCTGCAGCCGCCACCGAGGCCGGCGCGGCTGTTGATCAGGTCGGCGATGCGCTGCATCAAGTCGGCGGCCACCGCGCTGGGGTCATCGCCGGGCAACAGGCTGGTGCTGCTGGCCGGGTCCTGGCGCGCTTCTTCGAGTTGCTGGCGCAGGCTGTCGCCCTGGCGCAACACGCCGGCGTAGCGCTGCTGCTGTTCGCGCAGTTGCTCGGCCTGTTCGCCCAAGGTGCGCAACGGGCCGGCAAACCAGCTGTCGATCAACAGCCAATAGGCGGCGCCGAGCACCAGCGCGAGGGCGATCAACGCGGCGCCACGGCGTTCACGGGGTGTCAGTGGTCGGCGCATCGGCGGCCTCCTGGTGCAGGTGGGCGCGCAAGGAAAACTGATCCTTGCCGGTTTGCGCATCGGGTTGGATCACCCCTTCGAACTGGGCGTTTTCCAGGCTGCGGCAGTTCTTGATGCGGGTGATCAACGCGCTGGCCTTGGCGCTTTGCCCGGAGAAGGACACGTCGGCGCCGTCGTTGACTTCCAACTGGTCGATCCAGGTGTCGGGCGGCAGGCAGGCGGTCAGCTCGCTGAGCAGCGCGGCCAGGGGCGGCTGCGCGGCCTTGCGGCGGATCAAGTACTGCGCGGCGCCGCGGGTATTGAGCAGTTGCTGGCGCAGGGCCTGGACTTCGGCGACCTGGGCGCGCTGGGACTGCACGCTGTGTTGCATGGCGTCGAGTACCCGCTGGCGATCGTTGAGCCACAGCAGCATGGCGGCAATCAGCAAGGCGCCGCACAGCCACGGCAGGCTGCGTTGCAGGCCCTTGCCCGCCGGGCGCTGGCGCGGACGCAACGGCGCCGGCAGCAGGTCGATGCCCATGGGCACGCCGGCGCTGTCGCAGACATCCACGGCGTGGGGTTGCAAGCCAAGTGCCGCGCAGTCGTCGAGGATCTGGTCCAGGCGCTCGCGCAGGATTGCCACCAGCGTCACCTGCAGATGGGTGGCTGTGCGGCGTTCCTGACGGGCGACAAAGTACAGCTGGGCGGCGTCGAACGGGGTGAAGCGGTCCAGTTCATAACCGACCACCGTCGACAGGTTGCGCGCGGCGGCCACCGGCAATTGCAGGCTCTGCACCAGCACCGCGTCTGGTGCCAGCAACAACACCTGGCGTGCCTCGCCAGGGAGCTTTTGCACAGGCGCAGTGAGCGGCCACGGGTAGACGCGCTCGGGCATGTCATGGGGCAATAACCAGCCAGGCAGGCAGCCACGCAGCTCCTTGAGCCACAGGTCCCAGCCCTGTTGCAACAGGCTGCCTTGCCAACGCTGCACGGCGGGCTCCAGGTATTTATTCATTCTTGCCAACGTAGGACTCGATAAGGTTGTGCGCTGCCTTGCGCGGGGCTCAATAACACCGTGGCTTGCAGCTCGGCGTGGTAACCGCCGGGGCGTTGGGCGCGGCTGCTGACCACCAGCACATCACCGGGGTCGGCACCCACCGCGCTGGCGTGTGGCAGGTTGAGGGCGTGGCGCATCAACGGGCTGGCGAAGGCCGGGTCGGGCCGGTCCAGGCCACTCCACAGGCTGATTTCCGGCACCAGCGCGCTGTACAGCGCCTGGGTCATGCCCGGCAACTGCCGGACTTCTTCCACCACCCGAAACGGCGCCAGGCCTTGGTTGCGGCGCATCTCCAGGTCCCTGGCCAATTGCTTGGCCTGGGCCTGGGTGGCACCGCAGGCCAGGGCCAGGCGAGCAAAATCGCCCACCTCAGCGCTGTTGAGGTACAACTTACCGCGCTCGCTGCGCAGGCTTACGTGCAACTGCGCGTCGTCAAACACCAGCGGGATTTCACGCCCGTCGGCAATCCATTGCTTGCGCTGCGACGGGTCGGCCACGGCTTGCATCGCCAGCGCCACGCCCGCCTCTGCCGCCAGCACCGCCTGGGTATGCTGGCGATGCCACGCGGCCTGGCGGGTTTCCAACTGCACCCAGCCGGCCAATCCGCCGAGCAACAGGCTGAGCAAGGCCAGCACCCACAGCACCAGCAACAGCGCCACACCGCGTTGATGCCTGATCATTCGGGCGCCCCGCCGGACAGGTTCAAGCGCAAGGCCACCACCTGGGTCACCCACGGCACCGGACCGTTGACCCGGGCGGCAATCCGCACCGCGTAGGGCAGGCGCTTGGGCCACGGCCACGCGCTGATCCAGCCGGTGGCCTGACCCTTGGGCGACAGGCCGCGATAGCTCAATTGCAGGTCTTCGACGCCCCTGAGCAACACCTGTGGCTCGCTGCGCGAGGCCGGTACGCTGACTTGCGCCAGGGACTCAAACCGGGCGAACGCCACCTGCAAATCACGCGGCGCATCGGGCCCGGTCAGTTGCAGGGTGAAACGCTGAATGCCGCCGCCGAGCACACCGGGCAGGGTCGCGACAAACTGCATGCGCTGCGGCTCGCCTGTGAAAAAACCATCGACCTGGCTGTCGTCCTCGGTCACATCCAGCGGTAACGCCTCGCTGATGGCGGTGCGCAAAAACTGCTGGGCGGCACGCATTTCGTCCAGGCTGACCGTGTAACGCTGGGCCTTGAGCACCGCGCGATTGGCACCGAGCAACGCGCCGCCAACCAACGTCAGCAACACCCCCAGCAGGCTGAGCACAATCATGATTTCGAGCAGGGTAAAACCCTGCTGGCGAGGCTTCACAAACCGGCCCCGGCAGCACGCAGTTTCAGGGTGCTGAACTGCGCCTGGCGCGGGCCTTCGCTGACGCTCAGGTCCAGGCGAAACAGGTGCGCCTGGCCGATGCGGCTCGGCTGTTGGGCAATGCGCAGTTGCCAGGCGACGCCGTCCATTTCGCCCTGGCGCGTGCCGCTCGCCAGCGGGCCCGTGCCCTCCTGATCCATCACGCTCAAGGCCGCATGGGTGAGGCGGTCGCTATGGGCCACCTGCAACAGCGAGCGTGCACTTTGGCCAAAGGCGACCAGCAGCACCGTGCTACAGATCGCCATCAGCGTCAGCGCGGCGAGCATTTCCAGCAGGGTGAAACCGCGCTGGTGCTTCATGGCAGGGCCCTGGACTGGACGCTGCCGGTCAGCCAGCCAATGTCGATGCGCCAACGCCGGCTGCCGTTGGCCAGTAGCAGGTTGCCGCCGGTGGAGCTGCCATCGGGATAGAAATCCACTGCCGAGCCCGCTTGCTCGGCGGTGTGCAGGGTCACTTGCAAACCGGCCGGCCAGTGCTGTTTCGGGCGACCGGGCGCCTGGACGCTCAAGTTGCGCAAATCGAAAACGGTACTTTCCGTGGTGCCACTGACAATCGCCCGCGCCCGCGTGCTGCGCAGCGCCTCGACGATCTGCCCCACCGCCTGGCGCTCTTTCGCTGCGCGCAGACCTTGTTGCAGGCCAAACCCGACTAACCCGGCCGCGATGCTGATCAAGACGATCACCACCAGCATCTCCAGCAGGGTAAAGCCGCGTTGGGCGCTGGCCATGGGTTATTCCCAGTTGCCCAGGTCGGCGCTGTAGCCTTCGCCGCCGGGTTGGCCGTCCTGGCCGTAGAAGATCAGGTCGAACGCGCCGTGCTCGCCGGGGAAGCGATAGCCGAAGGCATGGCCGAACGGGTCCTTGAGGTCCGACGGCTTGGCGTATGGCCCGGCCCAACCGGCGCTGTTGCCGGGTTTTTCGACCAGCTGCTGCAGGGTCTTGGGCGGTGAGCCGACATCCAGCCCGTAGCTTTCGATTTTCATCGACAGGCTGGCCAGTTGCGCTTTGCCCGCGCCGTATTTGCCCTTGTCGACGTTACCGCCGACCTGGCGCACCACAATGGTCGCGACGATGCCCAGCAGCACGATGACGGCAAGCATTTCCAACAGGGTGAAACCGCTTTGGCGGCGTGCAGGTTTTGAGCGCATGGGGGTGGGTCCTCGGGGGTTCATATATTGCTGGTCAGGCTCATCAGCGGCAGCATGATCGCCAGCATGATCACCGCCACCAGCACCGCCATGACCACGGTCAGGGACGGCACCAGCGCGGCGAGCAGGCGGTCGATGCCGCGTTTGGCTTCGACGTCGAACACGTCGGCGACCTTGAGCAGCATGCTGTCCAGTTCGCCGGCCTGTTCGCCGACTTCAATCATTTGCAGGGCCAGGTCCGGCAGCAGTGGCTGCGTGCCAAAGGCACTGGCCAGGGTGCCGCCGCCCTTGACCGACTCGGCGGCCTGGGCGACCTGCGCTTGCAGGGCACGGTTGGTGCAGACCTGGCGGGCAATGACCAGGGCTTGCAGCAGGGCCACGCCGTTACTGAGCAAGGTGCCGAGGGTGCGCGCCAGGCGGGCGGCTTCGACCCGTTGCAGCAGCGGGCCGATGAGGCGAATGCCCAGCACACGGCGGTCGTAGCGTTCACGCCGTTGGGGATCACGCAGGCGAGCGAGCAACCCCCAGATGCCGACGATCAGCCCAGCCAACACCGCCAGGCCATAGGCGCCGAGGAACTGGCCCAGGCCGAGGATCACTTCGGTGATCAACGGGATCGGAACGCCCAGATCCTTGAAAATCGGCACGAACTGCGGCACGACATACGCCAGCAACAGCGCCAGGGAGCCGAGCACGCCGACCACCAGGAACGCCGGATAGATCAGCGCGTTGATCACCTCGCCCCTCAGCAGTTGGCTGCGTTCCAGGTAATCACTGAGCTGGCGCAACGTGTTTTCCAACGCGCCACCCGCTTCCCCCGCACGCACCATGCTCAGGTACAGCGGCGAGAACTGGCTGCCCTCCTCTTCCAGGGCTTTGGACAAGGGCTGACCGGCCTTGACGTGTTCACGAATGCGCTCGATCAACGCACGGGGCTGGGGCTGGCCGGGCTGCTTGAGCAAGATGCCCAGGGAGCGCTCCAACGGCTGCCCGGCGCCCAGCAGCGTGGCCAGTTGCTGGGTAAAACTGACCAACGCCGCGCCGTTCAGCTGCCCGCGCCCAAACGCGTTGCGCAGCCCTTGGGCGCCGGCCACATCAATGTGCAATAACAACAAGCCGCGCTTGTGCAGCGCGGCGACGGCGGCGTCCTGGTCCTTGGCTTCCAGGGTGCCATTGTGCGGGGTGCCCTGGCTGTCGAGGGCGCGGTATTTGAACAGGCTCACGTGCCCTCCCCGCGTGTCACGCGCAGCACTTCTTCCAGGGACGTGACCCCGGCCACGGCCTGACGCAGGCCTTCTTCATGCAAGGTGCGCAGGCCACCACGACGGGCGGCCTGCTCCAGCGTGGCGGCGTCAGCCTGGCGCATCAGCAGGCTGCGCAGTTCCTCGTTCATCACCAGTAATTCGGTGATTGCACTGCGCCCGTGGTAGCCACCGCCCGGTGCGTCGGCGCGAGGGCGATAGAGCAGGATCGGACGCTGCTCGGTAAAGCGCTCCAGGCCGTGTTCGGCAATCAATTCCGCCGGCGCTTCGAAGGCTTCGCGGGTGGCCGGGTCGAGGCGGCGCACCAGGCGCTGGGCGAGGATGCCGTTGACGGTCGAGGCGATCAGGTAGCTCTCCACGCCCATGTCCAGCAGGCGCGTGATGCTCGCCGCCGCGCTGTTGGTGTGCAGGGTGGACAGCACCAGGTGGCCGGTGAGGGAGGACTGGATGGCGATGCGGCAGGTTTCCAGGTCGCGGATCTCGCCGATCATGATCACGTCCGGATCCTGACGCACGATCGAGCGCAGCGCGCTGGCAAAATCGAGTCCGATGGCCGGCTTGACCTGGATCTGGTTGATGCCTTCGAGCTGGTACTCCACCGGGTCTTCCACGGTGATGATCTTGCGCTCGGCGGTATTGAGCCGCGACAGCGCGGTGTACAGCGTAGTGGTCTTGCCCGAGCCGGTCGGGCCGGTGACCAGCAGGATGCCGTGGGGGCGTTCGAGTACTTCGAGGAAGGTTTCCAGGCGCTGCCCGTCGAAGCCCAGGCTCTGGAAATCGAACTGCACCGTCTGGCGATCCAGCAAACGCATCACCACCGATTCACCAAAACTGGTGGGCACCGTGGACACGCGCAAATCCAGTTCCTTGCCCTGGATGCGCAGCATGATCCGCCCGTCCTGGGGCAGGCGGCGTTCGGCGATGTCCAGCCGCGCCATGATCTTGACCCGCGAAATCACCGCCGCCGACGAGCTGGACGGCGGCGCCTCGGCCTCGTGCAGCACGCCGTCGATGCGGTAGCGCACCTTGAGCTGGTTTTCGAAAGGTTCGATATGAATGTCCGAGGCGCGATGTTCCACCGCGCGCTGCAGGATCAGGTTGACCAGGCGAATCACCGGCGCTTCGGAGGCCATGTCCTTGAGGTGTTCGATGTCTTCCAGCGCACCGCCCTGCTCGTCGAGGTTTTCGATCAGGGTGCCCATGGCCGAGCGGCCCTGGCCGTAGTAGCGCTCGATCAGGCTGTCGACTTCGTTGCGCGGCCCCACCGAAAGCCACACCGGCACGCCGCAGGCATAGGCCATGGCCTGGAACGGATAGACCAGCGCCGGGTTGGCCGCCAGCACCCGCAAGCCGCCCTGGCTCCAGCCCACGGGCACCACCTGATAATGGCGCATGAAGCGCTCGGTCAAGGCAGGCAACGGGTCGAGCAACGGTGGCGCGGCGTCCGCCAGTAACAGCGGTGCGCCAAGCAGGTCGGCCCAGGCGCGGGCCAGTTCCACTTCAGAGACCAGCCCAAGCCGCGTGAGCAGGCCGAGCAATTCGGCGTCGTCCGACTCCTGGGACAGGCGCCGAGCGCGTTCCAGGTCAACGGTTTTCAAGCCGGCGTGCTGCATCAGCCATGCGCAGACCTGTTCGGTGTGCGGGATGTGCATGTCGCAGGCGTTGATGGGCGTTGAGGGGCTTGGCATGGGTGACTATCTGAGGGGCTATGTTCTGAAGGACTCTGGGAACCCCTGTGGGAGGGGGCTTGCCCCCGATAGCGGTGGACCAGCTGCCGCATACTCCGGCTGATACACCGCTATCGGGGGCAAGTCCCCTCCCACAAGGGGATTGCGTTTTTCCCGTTAGTTCGAGGTCTTCGGCGCGCTCTGGGTGCCATTCAACGGCCGCCCGCCCTTGGTGGTTTCCGCCTTCTGTTTTTTCGCGGCCTTGGCGTCATGGGTCTGGGTCAGCACGGTGGAATCGGCGGTGCCGGACTTGGCATCCGCGTCCGTGGCTTCAGCCGCAACGGCCGCGCCGCTCAATGCAACGCCCAGCACAAAACCGGCACCCAGCAGGGACTTCTTCATAAACATTCTCCAGATAAAAAAACGCAAACCGCTCAAGTGGCGCCTTGAATCGGTTCAAGACCCTACACCAAAGCGTTGTGTATGACAGCGTGTATAAAACATGGCCTTTTAGAACTACCGAGCAAAGCCACTAGTTCGCCATGCCAGCAACTATTTTCTTAAACCAATCGACTGGTAGGTTTAGCCTTAGTTCAAAATCGTAATGAAATATTTCTTATTTCACGCAAAAATTAGCTTTTGTTTGACTTATAACCGCAAGAATTGCCTTAATTATGCGGTTTTCGCGGTTCAAAATGCCATCTCGTGATATCGCCAAGACATCATCTATAACAACAACTAATACAATTATTAAACTTACAGAATCTGCAAAATCCGCCAAGTAATTGCAATTAGCCATCGGTTAAACATTGCGATCAAGGCGAACTATTGCCCACGAAAAAGTGACGAGCGTCGTCCTATTTTTACTGAACAGTTGTCGGAGAAACCCATGAATAAACGCAAAATGATCGGTGCACAGTCGGCATTTGCCCTGCTGGCGCTGGCCGTGTCCCAGGTGCATGCAGCCACCAGCCCCGCCTTGGACGAAGGCCGGGTGAACCGTGCGGAAAAGGCTGCGGACAAAACCCTGGCGAAGATGACCATGGAAGAAAAACTCGCCTACATCGGCGGCACCGGTGGCTGGGACGTCAAGCCGCTGAGCCAATACGGCATCCCGCAGATCCACGGTGCCGACGGCGGCGTTGGTGTGCGCTACACCAGTGAAGGCAACGCCCAGGGCGTGGTCTACCCTTCCGGCCCGAACCTGGCCGCCAGCTGGAACCCGCGCCGCGCCATCGACCTGGGCCGCGCCCTGGGCTACGACACCGCCAGCGGCGGTTATCAGTTCGTCACCGGCCCCGGCGTGAACCTGTACCGCATGCCCTACAGCGGCCGTGCGTTCGAGTACCTGTCCGGTGAAGACCCGTTCCTCGGCGCCAGCCTCGGGCCGGCGGTGATCAACGGCATCCAGTCCCGTGGCGTGTGGGCCAACGCCAAGCATTTCGCGGCCAACGACCAGGAAAGCAACCGCTTCCACCTCGACGAGATCATCAGCGAGCGAGTGCTGCGCGAGATGACCCTGCCGCCCTTCGAGTCCGCCTCGAAGAACAGCAAGGTGGCGATGATGATGTGCGCGTTCCAGAAGGTGAACGGCGAGTTCGCCTGCCAGAACAAACACTTGATGCGCGACATCCTGAAGACCGAATGGGGCTACCCAGGCTTCGTGCAGAGTGACTACAACGCCGTGGTCGACGGCTTGCCGGCGGCACAGGCCGGCACCGACCTGGACATGATGGGCTACCAGATGAACAGCACGGTGCTCAAGCCGTTCCTGGACAGCGGCGAGCTGAGCAGCGCGACCATCGATGACAAGGTGCGGCGCATCCTCAAGCAGATCTACCTGTACAAGTTCGACAGCAAAGCGCCGCTGACCAGCCACAACATGAACAGCGCCACCAGCAACCGCGTGGCCTTGAACGCCGCGCGCGAAGGCATCGTGCTGCTGAAAAACCAGAACAACCTGCTGCCCCTGGATGCCAAGAAGGTCAAGACCATCGCGGTGGTCGGCAACCTGGCCAAGTACGCACCGCCCACCGGTTTCGGCAGCGCGAATGTGATGGCGGCCAACTACATCAGCGAGCTGAGCGGCCTGCAGCAATTGGCGCCGGGTGCCAAGGTCGACTTTATCGACGGCCTGTCCCTGGACCCGACGGCCTCCAATTGGACCCACACCGACAACGACGGCAGCAGCGTCAAGGGCGTGAAAACCGAGTTCTTCAGCAACACCAACTGGTCCGGCGACCCGGCGGCCAGCCGCACCGACCGCCATGTCGACCTGGACTGGTCCACCGACAGCCTGCCGGTCAACGGCGATACGGCGGCCACCTCGATCCGCTACAGCGGTCAGATCACCCCGACGGTCAGTGGCGAGCAAGTGTTCAAGGTCCGCGCCGACGGTGCCGTGCGCCTCTACGTCAACGGCAAGAAAGTGCTGGATAACGGTGACGGCAAGCCGCTGCCCAACAACAGCATCCCGCCGACCATTCCGGTATTCGCCAAGGTTGATCTGGAAGCCGGCAAAGCCGTCGACATCAAGCTCGAATACTCGCGCCGCAACGGCTACCTCTCGACCATGGGCGGTCTGGTGGGCGTGCAGATGAGCTGGGCGTCGCTGGTCGCACCTCAGGACCTGGCCAAGTACGACGCCGTGCTGGTGGCGGCGGGTAACAGCAATGAATACGAAGGTGAAGGCTTCGACCACAGCTTCGACCTGCCGGAGTTCCAAGGCCAACTGATCCAGAGCATCGCCAAGGTCAACCCGAATACCGTGGTCACCCTGCACGGCGGCACCGGGCTGAAGATGAGCGACTGGATCGATCAGGTACCGGCCGCCTTGCATGCGTTCTACCCTGGGCAGAACGGCGGCCAGGCGCTGGCGGAGATCCTGCTGGGCAAGGTCAACCCGTCGGCCAAGCTGCCGATCAGCATCGAGCGCAACATCGAAGACAACCCGATCTACGCGACTTTCCCCAAGTTCGACAACCAGGAAACCCTGGCCGAGATGAGCTACAAGGACGACCTGTTCCTGGGCTATCGCGGCTACGAGAAAAAAGGCATCAAGCCGCTCTACCCGTTCGGCTATGGCTTGTCGTACACCACCTTCGGCTACAGCAACATCAGCGTGACGCCGGGGGTGGCGGTCGCAGGGGCGCCGATCAAGGTGTCGTTTGACCTGGCCAACACCGGCAAGGTGGCAGGCGCCGAAGTCGCCGAGCTGTACGTGGGCCAGAACAACCCGAAAGTCGAGCGTGCGCTCAAGGAACTCAAGGGCTACAAGAAGGTGTTCCTGAAGCCGGGCGAGAGCAAGCGTGTGACCATCGAGCTTAACGACCGCTCGTTGGCCTACTACGACGTCAAGAGCAAGCAATGGGTGGTGGACGCTGACAGCTTCAACCTGTCGGTGGGCGCGTCGTCCCAGGACATCCGCCTGAACACCAAGCTGGTCAACCCGTTCCGCCAGGAACTGTCGACCACCACCAGCAACCCGCTGCCGCGTTCGGCGCTTAATTCGACGCTGCGTGAATCGACGGTTAAAACCGGCGGTGTGCTGCATCAGAATGAAGGGGATGGCGGCACCAGCGATGGTGATGGCTATGACATGAGCGATGACACTACCCAGGGCAGCGCTGCCGGTAACTGACGGGTAAAAGAAGGTGCTTTTTGTGGGAGGGGGCTTGCTCCTCCCACATTTGGACCAGGTTTGGCCTCAGGTTCGGATGGCCGCTTCGACCCGCGCAATGTAGGTATCGAAGCGCGCCACCAAATCCACTTGCTCGGGAAACCGCAACCACTGGATCTGCAGGCCATCCATCATGGCCAGGATCTCCTCCACCAGCCCGGCGATGTCCACATCACCGCGCACCTCCCCCGCCGCCACCAGGTCGGCAAACTGCCCTTGCATGCGTTGGTGAATCGCTGCGTAGCGCGCCTGGAACCACGCCCACGCCGGTTGGGTGTCCAGCAGGCTTTCGGCATTCAGGATGGTAAACGCGCGCACCACGCCAGGCGCCGTGGCATTCGAGCGATTGATCGCCCGCAGGCTGCCGAGCAAACCATTCAGGGATTTCTCCGCACGCACTTCATCGGCAATTCGCTGGTTGACCTCATCGCGCCGCTGCAACACGCCCATCAACAGCGAGATCTTGCTGGGAAAATGATGCAGCAACCCGGCCACCGAGATCCCCACAATGCCCGCCACCTGGGCCATCGACGCACCGCTGTAGCCTTCCAGGGAAAACACTTGCAAGGCAGCGTCCAGCAGCTCTTCGCGGCGTTTTTCACCTTTGGGCGCACGGCGGGTCTTGGGGGCAGGTTCGGTCATGGGCAAATCCTTGTGGGCGGCAGAAAAGCTCAGGCGCTTTCCCGTTCGATCAAGTGGCAGTCCAACAGGTTCAAACGCTCTACGGCCTGCGGCAACACGCCCAGGCTTTGCAGCACGCAGGTTGCCGCGAGGACGCCGATCTCCAGGGCCGGCGGTTTGATCGTGCTCAGGCTCGGCAGCAGCATCTCGGCAAACGGGTAGTCACCGAACCCCAGCACCGCACACTTTAACCCGCAACGCTGCCCGGCCAGCAGGCCACCGGCGGCCAGGTTGTCGTTGGCGAAGAAAATCGCGTCCGGCGGTGTGGCGTGGCCCATCAAGGTTTCCATGGCCTGCCTGCCCGCGTCGAACGCTGCGCGGTCGGCGTCCGGGACAAACGTCTCGGGCTGCACGCCCAGCTCGATCAGGGTCGCGGCAAAGCCTTCGCCACGCTCCTGGGCGCTGAAGTCACCCGCCACGCTGTTGTGCACAAAGGCCATGCGCCGATAGCCCTTGTCATGCAGGTAGCGTGCGGCGGTGACGCCGACCTGGTAGTGGGAAAAACCGATCTGCACCGGCGCGCGTTCGGGCACGTAGTCCCAGGTTTCCACCACTGGGATATCCGCGTCGGCGATCATCTTTTCAGTGGCCGCGCTGTGGAAGCGGCTGGTCAGCACCAACGCTGCCGGCGACCAGCCGAGAAACGCCCGCACCGCGCTTTCTTCCTGCTCGGCGCTGAAGTAACTCGACGCCAGCAACAGTTGATAGCCGTGCTGGCTGAGGGTGTCACTGAAGCCCTGG
Source organism: Pseudomonas sp. LG1E9 (assembly GCF_003290225.1). Lineage (NCBI taxonomy): Bacteria > Pseudomonadati > Pseudomonadota > Gammaproteobacteria > Pseudomonadales > Pseudomonadaceae > Pseudomonas > Pseudomonas sp. LG1E9. The sequence goes on from NZ_CP029983.1 coordinate 4,578,614, forward strand.
ATCGTGTTGGCAAAAATCGGCCCGGAGATGTTCGGGATCACCATCGCCACGATCCGCCCACGCGCCGACGCCAACCCGCCAGCCACCAGGTTGGGCACATAACCCAGCTCGGCAACCACCTGGGCAATGCGTTCACGCCGTTCAGGCGACACCTGCTCGGGCTGGTTGAAGTAACGCGACACGGTGATCGCCGATACCCCGGCCTGGCGCGCCACCGTATTCAAGGTGACACGCCCGGCGCCACGGCGTTTGCGCGGTTTGTCTTCGTTCACGGGAAAACCCTGTTAACAACCAAAAAGAATATAGGACTAATTTTTAAGTATTTGACGTTCTAAAGCAGAGCTCACAATAATGCCGATGTTAGCGCTAACAAAGCGCGCTGTCTGCTACTCGCTCAAGCGAATGCCCACGACAGTTTCACAGGCGCTGACGGTCGCAGAACCGCAGCGGACCAGGGCATTTCTTTTGAGCGGGCACAGCATGCACAAACACTCTCACTTATTGTTTCTTGCCGGTCTGACTGCGCTTCCAGTGGCCGGCACCGCTGCCGCCGACGAGCCGCAAGCCACCCTCAAAACGGTGACCGTCACCGCCACCCGGCGCGAAGAATCCCTGCAGACAGTCCCGGTGGCGGTCTCGGTACTGGACGGCGAGCAATTGGAGCGCGACAACCGCAACGGCGTGGCAAGCATTGCGCAACAAGTGCCGTCGCTGAATTTCCGCACGGGAGCATCGAACAAGGACACCTCGCTGTTTGTGCGGGGCGTCGGCACCATTTCCACCTCTCCCGGCGTGGAGCCGACCGTGGCCACGGTGATCGACGGCGTGGTCTACGCGCGCCCCGGCCAGGCCACCCTCGACCTGCTCGACCTGGAGCGCATCGAAGTGCTGCGCGGTCCCCAAGGCACGCTGTTCGGCAAGAATGCCTCGGCCGGTGTGCTGAATATCACCAGCAAGGCGCCGACCGCCGAGACCCACGGCTATATCGACCAGTCCTACTACAGCGGCAATGAAAGCCGCACCCGCTTCGGCATCGGCGGCAGCCTGGTGCCGGACGTGCTCAAGGGCTCGGTCAGCACGCTGTTCGGCAGCTACGACGGCAACGTCGACAACCAGCACAACGGCCAGGAGGTCAACGGCTACAACCACAAGGGCATTCGCGGCAAGTTGGAATTCACCCCCAATGACGACATGACGCTGACCCTGATCGCCGACTACATGCAGTCCCACGACGACGCGCCGAATGGTGTCGTCAGCAAGTCGCTGAGCCCGGCCTTCAGCAACGCCTTGAGCCCGGTGCGCGCGTCCAGCGACAACCGCGACATCAACACCGACACCCGCAGCCATGTGCAAGACACCAACAAAGGTTTATCCGCCCAGTTGGACTGGAACCTCGGCGACTACACCCTGACCTCGATCACCGCCTGGCGCGGCTGGGACAACACCCAGTACCAGGACGGCGACCGCCTCGGCAGTGTGACCGCCGCGTTCCCCGGCACCGCCGACAAGGGTCAGCTGGACTTCGACCAATACTCCCAAGAGCTGCGCCTGGCCTCGCCCAAGGGTGAATTCCTGGAATACGTCGGCGGCCTGTTCTACATGCATGGCAAGGACGAAGAGACCTACCAGCGCACACTCACTACAACCACACTCACCACCACCACCCGCACCGAGCGTGGCATCGCCGACTACAGCACCACCAGCGACAGCTACGCCGCGTTCGGCGAAACCACACTCAACTTCACCTCGCGCTTTCGCGGCATCGCCGGCCTGCGCTACACGCATGACGATCTGAAATACGATCACCGCCGTGTGTCCACCTCGGCCACCACCGTCAGCGGGATTCAACCGGCCACCTCCAGCTCCGGCTCGGTGGACGAAGACGGCTGGTCCGGCCGCCTCGGCGTGCAGTACGACATCAGCGATAACGTCACCAGTTACCTGACCTATTCACGCGGCTACAAGGGCCCGGCCTACAACGTGTTCTTCAACATGCAGCCGCGCGACACCGATGCGCTCAAGCCGGAAACCTCCAATACCTGGGAAGCCGGGATCAAGGCCACCGCCTGGAACAACCGCCTGACCACCAACCTGGCGGTATTCCACAGCGACTACGACAACTACCAGGCCAACTTTTTCGACACGGTCGCCGGCCAAGTGGTGACCCGTTTGATCAACGCCGGCAGCGTCAGCACCGAAGGCGTCGAGCTGGATTACGCCTTGCAGGCCACCCAGCAACTCAAGCTCTCCGGCGCCCTGGCCTACACCCGTGCACGCATCGATGAATTCGCCTGCCCGGCGGGCGCGGCGGCCACCTGCAACGTCAATGGCAAACCGCTGCCCTACAGCCCGGACTGGAAAAGCTACGTACGCGCCGACTACACCATCCCGCTGGATAACGGCCTGGATATCGAACTGGGCACCGACTACAGCTGGCAAAGCGAAGTGCAGTACGACATCAGCCAGAACCTCGACACCAAGCAAGGCGCCTACGGCATCTGGAACGCCAGCGTGGCCCTGGCCGACTACAGCAACGGCTGGCGCGTGGCGCTGCTGGCGAAAAACCTCGCCGACAAATCCTACTCGCCGCTGCTGGCCAGCGGCGGCAACTACATCTACCGCGCCGTACCCCGTGACGATGAACGTTACTTCGGCGTGCAACTGCGCAAGGATTTCTGACATGAGCCGTCAACTCAAACTCGGCGCCTTTCTCATGGCCACCGGGCACCATGTGGCCGCCTGGCGCCATCCGGACGTGCCGGCCAATGCCGGGCTGGATTTCGCCCAGTACAAACACCTGGCGCGGGTGGCCGAAGCGGCCCGGTTCGATGCGCTGTTCGTGGCCGACAGCATTGCCGCGCCCACCGGCGAGATCGCCAGCCATATGGCGCGCTCGGATCATTTCGAGCCGCTGACCCTGCTCTCGGCACTGAGCGCGGTGACCGAACATATCGGCCTGATCGCCACCGCAACCACCACCTATAACGAGCCCTACCACGTGGCGCGCAAATTCGCTTCGCTGGATCACCTGTCGGGAGGGCGCGCGGGTTGGAACCTGGTGACCTCGGACGCCGCTGCCGAGGCGCAGAATTTCGGCCGTGATGAACACGTGGACCATGCCGAGCGCTACCGCCGCGCCCGCGAGTTTCATCAGGTGGTGACGGGCCTGTGGGACAGCTGGGAAGACGACGCCTTTGTGCGCGACAAAGCCAGCGGCAACTACTACGACCCGGCGAAGCTGCACGTGCTCGACCATGCAGGCGAACACTTCCGGGTCAAAGGCCCGTTGAACGTGGCGCGCTCGCCCCAGGGCCAGCCGGTGGTCGTGCAGGCGGGTTCGTCGGAAACCGGCCGCGATCTGGCGGCGCAAACCGCCGAGGTGGTGTTTACCGCGCAGACGTCGCTGGGCAATGCCCAGGCGTTTTATGCCGACCTCAAGGGGCGCCTGCCTCAATACGGGCGTGCGCCGGACTCGCTGAAAATCATGCCCGGCGTGTTTGTGGTGGTCGGGCATACCGAGGCCGAGGCCCAGGCAAAATTCGCGGCCTTCCAGGACTTGGTCGAACCCGAGGTCGGCGTGGCATTGCTCGGGCGCATGCTGGGCAATTTCGACCTGTCCGGCTACCCGCTGGACGGGCCGCTGCCGGAACTGCCATTGACCGACAGCGGGCAACGCAGCCGCCAGCAATTGCTCAGTGACCTGGCCCACCGCGAACAACTGACACTGGCGCAGTTGGGCCGGCGCATTGCCGGTGGGCGCGGGCATTACAGCCTGATCGGCACGCCGGTGCAGATCGCCGATGAACTGCAAAACTGGTTCGAAAACGGCGCGGCGGACGGCTTCAATATCCTGGTACCCCATCTGCCCGGTGGGCTTGAAGATTTCGCCCAGTGGGTAGTGCCTGAACTGCAACGACGTGGACTGTTTCGCACCGAATACAGCGGCACGACCTTGCGCGAAAACCTCGGTCTGGCCCGCCCGGAAAATCGCTTCAAGGAGGCTCAAGCATGAAAGTCCCAGCACTGTTATTGGCCCTGCTGCTGAGTCAGACTGCGTGGGCGGCCGAGCCCGCCGCCCTGCGCATCGGCTACCAGAAAGGCTCCATCGCCCTGGTCCTCGCCAAGGAACATGGCCTGTTGGAAAAACGCTTCCCGCAGACGGACGTGAAGTGGATCGAATTCCCCGCCGGCCCGCAGATGCTTGAAGCGCTGAACGTGGGGGCACTGGATGTGGGCTCCACCGGCGACATCCCGCCGCTGTTCGCCCAGGCCGCTGGCGCCGACCTGGTGTACATCGGTGCCGAACCACCCAAGCCCAGCGCCGAAACCATTCTGGTGCGCAATGGCAGCCCACTGCATTCGGTGGCGGATCTGAAAGGCAAGAAGGTCGCCTTCCAGAAAGGCTCCAGCTCCCACAACCTGATCCTGCGCGCGCTGAATAAAGCAGGCCTGAGCTACAAGGACATCCAGCCGGTGTACCTGCCACCCGCCGATGCCCGCGCCGCGTTTGAGCAAGGTAGCGTGGATGCCTGGGCGATCTGGGAGCCCTACTCGTCCCTAGCGTTGAGCCAAAGCCCGAGCCATGTGCTGGCCAATGGTGAAGGGCTGGGGTTGTCGGGGCCGGTGTACACCGCACGGCGCGAGTATGCGCGGGACAATGCTGGGTTCGTGCATGACCTGCTGGGTGAGTTGACCGCCGCCGAAGCATTGACCCGCAGCCAGCGCGAGGACAGCCTTAACGTGCTGACCCACTTCATGGGCCTGCCCGCCGACGTGGTTGCGCGCTATATGGACAACCGCCCGCCTTCGCCGATTTTGCCGATTGATGAGGGGATCATTCAGGCGCAGCAGGCAACGGCGGATTTGTTTTTCCAGAACCGGTTGCTGCCCAAGGCGATCGAGGTGAAGCAGGCAGTGTGGAATCCCGAAGCCCACTGAGATCCAATGGCAAATGGGCTGTTGTGGTGAGCGGGGGCAAACGCCCTCCCACATTTTTTGACCGCGTCAGCCGTGAGTGCGGGTGCTTTTTTCCACGACGCACATCGGCGTACCGGAAACCGGCTCATTGATGATCTGCACCTGCACCTCGAACACCTCACGCATCAACTGCGCATTGATCACCGCCGCCGGCGTGCCAGCGGCCACCAGCCTGCCGCCGTGCATCACCGCCACATGCTCGGCATAACGACAGGCCTGGTTGATGTCGTGGAGCACGGTGATCACGGTCTTGCCTTCAGCGGCCAATTCGCACATCAGGTCCATGAGTTCGACCTGATGGCTGATGTCCAGGTAGGTCGTCGGTTCATCCAGCAATACCACCGGCGCGTTCTGCGCCAGCACCATGGCCAGCCATGCGCGTTGGCGCTGGCCGCCGGACAGGTCCGCCAGGGCGCGGTCGGCCAGGTTGTCCAGTTCCAGGCGCTGCATGGCCTGGGTGACCTGGGTTTGATCGCTGCCACTGAGGCGTCCCCACAGCGAGTTGTGCGGACTGCGGCCATAGGCAACCAACTGGCGCACGCTGACGCCTTCCGGCACGGGCAATACCTGCGGCAGAAACGCGATCTGCCGCGCCAACTGGCGGGCGGACAAGGCGCTGTACGCCTGGCCGTCAAGCGTCAGTTCACCCTGCGTAGGTTTGAGAATCCGCGCAAAGGCCTTGAGCAAGGTGGACTTGCCGCAGCCGTTGGGCCCGATCAGCGCGGTGACTTTGCCCGTCGGTGGCGCAAACGAAAGACCCTGCACGATACGTGTGCCGCCGTAGCCGATATCGAGCTGGCTGGCCTGGAGAATACTCATGTCATCAACCCTTGAACCGTGCCAGCAACCAAAGAAAATACGGTGCGCCAATCACCGCTGTAAGTACCCCGGCGGGGATTTCGCTGGGCGCGATCAACGTGCGCCCGAGCGTATCGGCCAGCACCAGTAAAAGCGCACCGATCAGCATCGCCGCCGGCAGCAGGTACTGGTGATGCCCACCCACCAGCCGTCGCGCCATGTGCGGTGCGACCAGACCGATAAAGCCAATCGGCCCAATCACCCCCACGCCCAGGCTGGTGAGCAGTACCGCGCAGGCCATCGCCAGCCAGCGCGTGCGGCTCAGCGCTGTGCCGAGGCTGTGGGCGGCTTCATCGCCGAGGGCGATCAGGTTCAGCGGTTTGGCCAGGCACAGCCCCAGCGGAATCAGCAGCACAAACGGCAGCACCAGCGCCACATGGTGCCAGTTGCGGCTCCACAGGCTGCCGATTAGGGCGAGCAGCGCGGTGTTGATGTCCAGCGGGTGGGACAGGATCAGAAACTCGGTGACGCTGGACAAGGTCACCGCAATCGCCACCCCGGACAGCGCAAAACGCACCCCGGAAAAACTCACGCCGGTGTTGTACAGCGCCAGCAGCAAAGCGCCGCCGGCACCGCCCAGGCAGGCCACCAGCGGCAGCCAGGCAACCGGCAAGTGCGGCCAACTGATGATCGCCACGGTCAGCGCCAGCCCGGCGCCTTGGGTCACGCCGAGGATTTCCGGCGAGGCCAGCGGGTTGCGGATCACGCCCTGCACAATCGCCCCGGCCAAGCCAAAGGCGGCGCCGGCGAGGATCGCGATCAGGCTGCGCGGCAGGCGGTGGTTCCACACTTCGAAGTCGAGGGCGTCGTGGGCCAGCAGGCGGTCGAGGACGGTCACAGGCTTGAGCCACAGCGTGCCGGCGCTGAGGCTGACGAAGGTCGCCAGCAGCAACAGGCCGAGCAGCAACCACAGGCGAAAACGGGGGCGAATCATAGGGCGCGCCTGGCAAGGAATAGAAAGAACGGTGCGCCGATCAACGCGGTGACCACACCGGCCGGAGTTTCCACCGGAAAGGCCACGGCGCGGCTGAGCAGGTCGGCACCGAGCACGATCACCGCGCCCAGCGCCGCACTCAGCGGGATCAGCCAGCGGTAGTCGTTACCGAGAAACTGACGCAGGATGTTCGGCGCAATCAACCCGACAAAACCGATCGGCCCCACCGCGCAGACACTGGCGCCCACCAGCAACAGGCTGGCGACAAACACCTGCAAACGCAGGCTGGCGATGCCCACGCCCAACGAGCGGGCGGCGTCTTCGCCGAGGTTGATCAGGTTCAGGCGTGGCGCGCACCACAGAGCCCACAGGCCGCCGATCAAGGTGCACGGCCACAGCAGTTGCACCTGGGCCGCGCCCACATTGGCGAGGGAGCCGGCCAGCCAGTTCAATACGCTTTGCGCTTGGGCCTCGACCAGAATCACCGTGAGCCGGGTCAACGCAGCGCACAACGCGGCCACCGCAACACCGGCCAAGACCAGGCGGCCTTGGGCCGTGGTCGGCGACCATGCGCCACCGAGACTGAACACCGTGACCCAGGCCAGCGCACCGCCCAGGCAGGTCATCAACAAGGCGCCACCGGCAAACGGCGGCGCGACCAAGCCTGTCGAAAACAACGCCAACCCCAACGCCGCGCCCGCCGTCACGCCGAATAACGACGGCGAGGCCAGGCGGTTGCGGGTGATGCCTTGCATCAATGCCCCGGCGAGTCCCAGACAGGCACCGACCAGCGCCGCGCACACCGCCCTTGGCACACGCAGTTGGGCGACGATATAGGCCATATTGCCGCCGACAGCACCTTGATGAACCAAGCCATTCCAGGCATCCGTCGCGGTCAGGGTGAACGGCGACCAGCTGTACAACGACAACCAGAACAGCACCGCGCCGAGCAGCACAATGCCCGCCGCCGCGAGACTACGCGCCATGCTTATTGGCTCAGTACGGCGTTGCCGCCCTTGAGAATCGCCAGGGCGTCTTCGGCGATCTGCTCCGAGGCCAGCACCCCACGGTTGCGCGCCCAGCTGTCGCCATCCACTTCGGCCACGTGTTGATTACGTACGGCGCCGAGCACTTGCCACAGCGGTTGTTTGCTCCAGCTGTCGACGATGCTCGGGCGGCGGTAATGGCCGACCAATAACCAACCAGGATCCAACGCCAGCAGTTGCTCCAGGCTGACGAATTCGGTAGGGGCGGCATTGGCGCGCACCGACGGCACTTTCAGGCCAATGGCCTGGAGCACGCTGCCGGCGTAGGAGTCCGGGCCGTGCACGGAAAAGCTGTCTTCGCGGGCGACGCCGAACAGCACACTGGCACCGGCGGGGATCTGCTGGGCAATCTTGTTCAGGTTCGTGCGGTTCTGGGCGATGCGCGCTTGCATCTGCGGGCTCTTGCCCAGCGCCTTGCCGATCAGCTCGGCGGACTTGAGGCTGCCCTCATAGTCTTCACCACGGGACGGCAACAGCAGGGTCGGCGCGATGCTGGCCAAGTCGCTGTACAGCGCTTGATGGCGATTGAGGTCGGCGACGATCAGGTCCGGCTTGAGCCGGGCGATTTCCTCGATGCTCGGCTGCGAGCGCAGGCCCACGGATTTCCACTGGCCGATGGCCTGGCGCACGCGGGGCAGCACGCGGTTGGCGTCGCCATCATCGGCGGCGCCGACCGGCGTAACGTCAACGGCGGCGAGGCTATCGAGAAAGGAGAACTCCAGCACTACCACGCGCTTGGGCGCATCGGGCAGATGCACTGCGTGCTGGCCGTCGTTGAGGTCGATGGGGGCAGCGTTCAATACGCTGGAGGAGAACGCCAGGACGCAGGCGGCAAGGATCGGGATGGAGCGCAGCATTGGCATGACAGGTACCTCGGCGTTAAAACACCCCAGCTGGACAGGCTGGGGAAAACGGCGGGTACTATTCCATATCAGGGCAGCGTGATCAAAAAACATTCTCATTAACTGATGGGTTTCCACCTGTGGCAAGCGGGCTTGCTACAGGTGGGAAGGCATCAACCCACACAGGATGCACAGGTATCAGAAGTCGACAGTGGCCGACAGCAGGTAAGTGCGCGGGGTCGACAAGGTCAGGCCCGGCTCGCTGTCATCCGATGCGCCCGCCGAACTCCAGTAGCGCTTGTCGGCGACGTTCTCCACATTGGCCCGCAGGGTGATGTGTTTGTCGTCGACCTTGAACCCGTAGCGTGCGCCCACATCGATACGATTCCACGCATCGATTTCCTTGACGTTGGACTGGTCCAGGTACTGCGAGCTGGAATGGATGCCACGGCTGGTCAGGGTCAGGCCTTCGAGCATCGGCACGTCCCATTCGGCGCCCACGTTGACGTTGTACTCGGGCGTGGCCGGAGCGCGGTTGCCGTCCCAGGCGCCGTTGGTGGTGTCCTTGAGTTTGCTGTCGATGTACATCACACCGCCGAGCAGGCGCACACCCTTGAGCGGTTCGCCGAAGACACTCAGCTCGGCGCCGGTGTTCTCGCGCTTGCCGTTAGGCCCGAACAACCGCGTGGTCGCGTTGGTCTCGTAGGCCGGTTGCTTGATGCGGAACACGGCGGCCGTCACGGCGAAGGCACCGGCGTCGTACTTGGCGCCCACTTCCACCTGGCGACTGACAAACGGCGGGAAGATCTCGTCTTCGTTGCGCGAGGTGGACGGCGCGATCTTGCCCTGGCTCAGGCCTTCCATGTAGTTGGCGTAAAGCGACAGTTTGTCGGTGGCCTTGAACAGCAAGCCGCCGGAGGGCGAGAGCTTTTCTTCGTCGTAGTTGGTTTTGCCTTTGACGCCATCGCTCCAGTCGTCAACTTTTACCCGCTGCCAGCGCGCACCGAGGGTCAGCAACAGGCGGTCTTCGAAGAAGCCCAAGGTGTCGGAGAGGGCCACGCCGCTGAAGCGGTTTTCGGTGTAGACCTTCGCATCCTGACGCGTGGCCACGGACGGCGTCGCGGTTTGCACCGGGTTGTAGAGATTGCTCGATGCGTTGGCATAACGCGCGCCACCGTTGGTGAAGTCCATGTAGAAATCGCTGACGGCCAGGTTGACCTCATGGCTTACCGGCCCGGTATGGAACCAGTTGCGCACGCCCACCGTGACCGTACGCACGTTTTCGTCACGGGTAAAATTGCGGGGCTGCACGCGGAAGTCGCCGGCCGCATTGCTCACCGACACTGCATGGCGCAGAAATTCGTGATTACTTTTACGCGCCCCCACGCCGCCGTAGAGCATCACCGAGTCACTCAGGTCATATTCGGCATTCACCGTGCCGAAGGTGTCCTTGGTGCGGGCCTTGCTCCAGGATTGCGCGTAGTTGCGGCGCACATCGTTGGCGCTTGGCACCGGCGCGGCGACGGCGACCTGCACACGCTCTTGCGGTGCATCGGTGTCACGCTCAGTGCGGCCGATGTCGGTGGACAGGCGCAGGCGCTCGCCACGGAAATCCAGACCCAGCACGGCCATCTCGCGGTCGACGCTCTGGTGATCCCATTCAGTATCGCCGGACTGCTTCACGCCGTTGAAGCGCAGGCCGAACTTGTTGTCCTCGCCAAAGCGCCGGCCCACGTCCACCGCGCCGCCGGCCTGGCTATCCGAGGCCCAACTGCCGGTGAACGAGGTAATGTCCTTGTCCGTGGCGCGCTTGGGCACCACGTTGATCCCGCCGCCCACACTGCCACGCGGCGAGATGCCGTTGATCAACTGGGTCGGGCCTTTGAAGATGTCGACGCGGTCGGCCATTTCCATGTCGATGGTGTAGGTCGGCAGCACGCCGTAGAGCCCGTTGTACGACACATCACTGTTGAACAGGCTGAACCCGCGAATGGTGAACTGCTCGTAACGCCCACCGGCCGGGTTGGTAGCGCGTACCGACGGGTCGCTGTTGATCAGGTCACCGAGGGTGCGCGCCTGCTGGTTCTTCACCGCATCGGCGGTGTAGGTGGTCATGCTGAACGGCGTTTCCATGAAGTCCCGCGTGCCCAGCAACCCTTGGGAACCACGGCGCGCCACTTGGCCACCGGCGTAGGTGTCGCCGTCGTACAGGCCGGTGGTGCCGAGGATGGAGGTCGGCGCCAGTTCCAAGGTGCTGCCCTCCGGCGCCGGCATCAGCATATAGGCCTGTTCGCCCATGGGTTGCAATTGCAGGCCGGAGCCTTGCAGCAGGCGCGCGAAGCCCTCTTCCACGCCGTACTCGCCGGACAAACCGCTGCTGCTGCGCCCACTGACCAGCGCCGGGTCCACCGACAGGTTGACGCCCGACAACCCGGCAAAACGGGTCAGCGCCGCGCTCAGGCTGCCGGCCGGCACTTGGTAGCTGCGGCGGGCGGCGCTGTCTTCGGCAAAGCTGGTGGGGACGAACAACGGGCTGGCACTGAGGCTCAGCATCAGGCTCAGTTTGAGCAACGGGCGCAAGCGCAAGGGTAGGACTGCGGGCATGGGAAGAAGCTCTCGATTTTGTTCACTTACCTGCAATGACAGGCGAGGTGAGAAAAAGGGACAGGCTTCGACATTTATTTTTCAGCCTATGGGTATATCCAGCCCCACTTTGACCCGGTCCAGCGTGGAAGAAGCGGGTTTGGCCATTCGGAGCGTGCTCGACAGGGTGAGGAAATTTATCGAAAACAGCCTCGATTCATCTTCAGGGCAGGCCAGAGAATTGGGGCGGCCAACGAAGTGTCCGTTCTCGCACAGGACACCGATAAGCTCAGCATGCTGACACTCGCCCTCCATGAACGCCTACGACAAAAAATGGCGCCCACTGAATGCAAAGGCTGTAACACAGTTAACCAACGCCTCCCCAGGATTGCTGCTACAAAAGCGCCAAAGCCTCTTCACCAGTGACGCTTACCATGACTCAAAAGCCCCCCTCCCATTCATCAAGCGCAGGGTACTGGATGGGCAAGCTGACGCCGCCGCAGGTGCTGCCGACGTCTGTTGCACGAGAAGCGCTCCTGGCTTCCATGAAGGAGAACGCGCTTGTCCCCCTGACGCTGTTGACAGCTCCAGCCGGCTACGGCAAAACCACCCTGCTGATGCAATGGCATGCAGCACTGCGGCAGCAAGCACCCGATACCGTATCGGCTTGGCTGTCGTTGGATGACGCTGATGTCGAACCCAACCGCTTTCTTGCCTACCTGATCCTGGCCTTGGACCAGGCTGGCGTTGAACTGGCGCACTTGCCCCACCTTGCGGCCTCGCAGGCATTGGACGTGCAGCCCCGACGTACACTCAATGCTTTGTTGCAGGCACTTGCCCGGGAAAACCGTGTAATCACCCTGTTTCTGGATGACTACCATCTCGCTGCCAGCCCCGAGGTAAGCGCCCTCTTGAGCCATTTGCTGGAGCACGCGGCGCCTTGGCTGCACTGGGTGGTGGCCAGTCGCACACATCCAGACTGGCCATTGTCACGCTGGAAAGCCAAGGGCTGGGTACACGAAGTCTGTGCGCAGGCGTTGACCCTGTCCCTTGAGGAAGCCCGCGACATTCTCGGCGCTGATCTGGACGCCACTGCCTTGTGCCAGATACACAAGGCCACCGAAGGCTGGGCCGTAGCGGTGCAACTGGCCCGTTTATGGCGCACGAGTAATGACGGCTCGACTTACGGTTTGAGCGCCTTCTCCGGTGGTGTGGCTGATGTTGCCAACTACCTCACCACGCACATCTTCACCCGCCTGTCCGAAGACTGCCAATCACTGCTGCTGCAGACGTGCCTGCTGCAACGCTTCAATGCCGACCTGGCAGACGCGGTGCGTGGTCGTCATGACAGTGCCGAACAGTTGCGCCAGCTTGCGCACCTGGACACCTTGCTGATTCCGCTCGATCCGGAGCGCCAATGGTTCCGCTACCACACCCTTCTGCGTGACTTTCTGCGTCTGCGTGTCAACAGCCGGCAGCGCCAGTCTATTCATCGTGCGGCGGCACACTGGCTCGCGGGCCAGAGGGATTGGAGCCAGGCCGTTCACCATGCGCTCAAGGCTGACGACATCCCCTTGGCAGTGAACCTGGTGGTCAGCGCGGGTGGTTGGGAGCTTGTGCTGCACCATGGCATCCGCTACGCCCAAAGTTTGCTGCAACAGTTCGATGCCGCCACATGCAGCGACCATCCCGATCTCCTGCTGCTCCAGGCCTATCTGCACGCCAAGCTGGGTGATCACGCGCTGTCGACGCAATTGTTGCAACGCGCCAGCGGCAAGGTCGTCGGGAACGCGCGATTAGCCCGCGACCTTCACGTCATCCAGACCCTCGCCGCAGCCTATCAGGATCGTCTGGACACTCTTGATGCCAAAACCCTGACCGTCCACGCCCACTCATCCCCACTCGACCAGACACTCGCACAAGCGACCCTGGAGTGCGTGCTTGCCCTGGCCGCCCTGACGCGCGGCGAACTGGACGCGAGCCTGCGCAGCATCAGAGACGCGCACGTCAAAATGCGCGTCATTGCCAGCCCACGCGGCGAAAACTATTGCCGCATTCACGAAGCGCAAGCCCTGGCACTCGCTGGACGTGTCGACGCCGCCGGTGTGTTGCTGGAGCAGGCCCTGACCTTTGCCACCCAGCAATTCGGCCAGGAAAGTTCGTTGCGGGCGCTGGTGGGCTGTTTCAAGGCCAGGCATCTGTATTGGCAAGGTGAATGGGCGCAGACCCCGCCTTGGCTTGAGGACGGCTGGGCCGCGCTGGAGCATGCCGACGGCTGGCTGGATATTGTCGCCGTAACGGCTGAAGTCACCTGGCGCACACGCTTGCGTAGCCATGGCCTGCACGCGGCGCTATTGGAACTGAACCATGTGGAACAGTTGGCCAATGCCCGCCAATGGCCACGTCTATCAGGGTTGGTGCAGGCCTGGCGTATCGATGCGTGGGTGCAAGGCGGACAATTGCCGACAGCGCGCCAAGCGCTCTTGCAGATGGATCTGGAGCGCACCGCCAACTGTGCCCAAGACTGGCGTAGCCAAGAAGCCGCCACGCTGGCGTTGGCTCGCATGCAGTTGCAGAGCGGTTTTTCGGCTGCGGCGCTGACCCGCTTGCGACGTGCCGCGACAGAGCTAGAGACAAAAGGGCTACTGCTGCCGGCCTGGCGCCTGAGGTTGATGGCCTTGGCCGCCAGCAGCAAGGTGCGAACACTTGATGCCAAGGACACCGCACAGGCCCTGGCCCCGATCATCCAATATGGACTGCCAGGGTTGCTTCTGGAAGTGGGGCCTTGCCTGCTGCCGGCGTTGTTGGAGTATCCGACGCCGCCGCCCATGCTCACCTCGGTGATCAAGCGGTTGCGTGGCTGGCGGGCGCATCCCATGCCTGCCCATAGCGTGTTGAGTGCAAAAGAACGCCAGGTACTGAGCCTGCTCTCCCACGGTCAACCCAACAAAGCCATCGCGCTCGCATTGGACATCTCGGAAAACACCGTGAAGTTTCACCTCAAGCACCTGTTCGCCAAGCTGGGGGTGGACAACCGCACAGCCGCAATCAGCGCGGCACTGCGCCAAGGCTATCTCGACGCCTCGCTCTAAGCCGCCAGCCTACCCAACCGGGTAGGTGCAACGGGCAATCGCTCGTCCCCTACCCGCCCCACCCGTGGTAACTCGCCCCCTGCACTGCCTAGCATCGTGACTATCCGCGGAGGATGGTCGCGACGGCGGTCATCTCCTGTGCCTGACAAGAACAACAAACTTCAGGAGATGCACTGTGCAATCAAACCGCAAGACTGTGCGCGTCGCGACCGATGTGGGGGGCACCTTCACCGACTTGGTGTATTTCGAGAACGACCCCGTCACCGGTCAGCAGACGATCCGTACCGCCAAGGTGGATACCACCCCGCCGAATTTTGCCCAGGGCATTCTGAACGTGATCCGAAAGGCTCGGGTGACCCTGTCGGAGGTCGACTTTCTCGCCCACGGCACCACGGTGGTCATCAACGCCTTGACCGAACGCCGTGGGGTCAAAACCGCCCTGATTACCACCCGGGGGTTTCGCGACATCCTGGAAATCGCACGCGCTAACCGGCCCGACTATTTCAACTTGAAGTGGGTCAAGCCTGCACCGTTTGTTCCGCGCTACCTGCGCCTGGAGATTGCCGGACGCCTGTGCACCGATGGGCGCGAACGCGAGCCGTTGGCGCTGGATGAACTGCCGGCCATGATTGAGGGCTTGCGCGCCAATGGTGTTCAAGCCATCGCCATCTGCCTGCTGCATGCCTATGCCAATCCCAGCCACGAACAAGCGGTGCTGAACGAGGTAAAACGCTTATGGCCCGAGGTCTCGGTGGTTGCCTCGCACCAGATCACCCGAGAATGGCGCGAATACGAACGCTCCAGCACCACGGCCCTCTCGGCCTACGTGCAACCGATCGCCGCGCGCTACCTGGATGAGCTGGAAGCCGGCCTGCGCAGCGAGGGCTACCAGGCGCCGCTGTATATCATGCAGTCCAATTGTGGTGTCGACAGCGTGGCCCATGCGCGCGATATCCCCATCACCATGGTCGAATCGGGGCCGGCCAGTGGTTTCTGGGCGGCGGCCGAACTGGGCCGGTTGATCGACGAGCCCAACCTGCTAGGGCTGGACATCGGCGGCACCACCGCCAAATGCGCGCTGATCCGCAACGGCCAGGTCGCGATCAAGACGGACTATTGGATCGAACGCGACCGAATCAACGCCGGCTACCCGATCATGGTTCCGGTGGTGGACCTGGTGGAAATCGGCAATGGCGGCGGTTCCATCGCCTGGGTCGACGCCTTCGACAAACTGCATGTCGGCCCACAGTCCGCCGGCGCCGTGCCCGGCCCGGCCGCCTATGGCCATGGCGGCAGCGACATCACCACCACCGACGCCAATCTGGCGCTGGGCCGTATCAATGCGCAGTACTTCTGCGGCGGCGAAGTAAGCGCCGACCTCACGGCCGTCGCCCACGGCTTCAACGCGCTGAGCGAACGACTGCAACTGCCTGCCGATGAGATCGCACGCGGCGTGATACGCCTGGCCAACAACAATATGGTCAACGCCTTGAAGCTGGTGTCATTGAGCCGTGGCCACGACCCACGCGAGCTGACCCTGATGGCCTTTGGCGGCGGCGGCGCGCTGCATGCGGTGGCCCTGGCCCAGGAACTGGGCGTTAAAAAGGTCATCGTCCCCCGTGGGGCCTCGGTGTTCTCGGCATGGGGCATGACGCTTTCGGATCTGCGTCGTGATTTGTTCATCAATCGCTTTGTTGACGCCACACAGTCACAGGCCCTTGAGCACACCCAAGCGTTCCTGGAGGAGCTGATGGCCAGCGCCCGCGAGCAGTTCACGGCCGAGGCGGTGCCCCCGGAGCGGGTCGAACTTCAGGTGCATTGCAAGCTGCGTTACCAGAACCAGGAGCATTCGGTGGAAGTACCACTGGGCCTCGATGAACGCCTGGACAGTGACTGGCTGCATATCGCACAGCGCTTCCACACGCTTTATGAACAGCACTACACCTATCGCCTCGAAGCGCCGCTGGAGATTGTCGGTTTCCATCTGGTCGCTGTCGCCCAAATCGACAAGCTGATCCCCCAGGCTCTGCCCATCACCGGGCGCACCATTGACGCCGCCCGCAAAGGCCAACGCCTCGTCGACTATGCCACGGAGGGCATCCACGAAGCGGCCATTTATGACTACGCCCTGCTGGAGCCACAAATGTGCTTTGACGGCCCCGCCGTGATTGAGGACGCCGGCACCACCGTCGTGGTTCACCCGCACAACCACGTGCTCGTGGACCGCCTCGGCAACCTGCACATCACGCTCAACGGCTGACGGGATTATCACCATGCATACACTCGACATCTTCACCCGCGACATTATCCAGAACTCGCTGCAAGCCATTGCCGACGAGATGTTCGCCGCCATGCGCAAAGCGGCAATGAGCCCAGTGATCTATGAGGTGCTGGACATGGGCACCGGCATCACTGACGCCAACGGTGAGATCGCCAGTTCCGGGGCTGGCATCCCGGCCTTTGTCGGCGTGCTGGACAAGGCGGTCAAACAGATACTGCTCCAACATAGCGGCCCCGACGATATCCAGGACGGCGATGTCTTCATCTGCAACGACCCTCACAGCGGCGCGGTGACCCACCTCAATGATGTGGTGCTGGCCATGCCGGTGTTCGCCGAGGGACGCCGTGTGGCCTGGACCGCCAACATTGCGCACTGGAACGATGTCGGCGGCATGGTGCCTGGGTCACTGTCGACCCAGGCCACCGATATCTTCCAGGAAGGTCTACGCCTGTGCTCGGTCAAGCTGATCAGCCGCGGCCAACCGATCCGCTCCGTATTGCAGATCCTGCGTGCGAATACACGCATGCCGGACTTCATGGAGGGCGACCTGTGGGCGGGTGTGGCCGCAGTACGAGGCGGCGCCCTGCGCCTACGTGAGCTGACCGCCAAATACGGCACCGACCTGTTCCTGCTGGCCATGCAGGACTTCATGGACTTGGGCGAAAAGGTGTCGCGCAAGGCCCTGATAGAGCTGCCCAATGCCTGCCTGTTTCTGGAGGAACCGCAGGACGATGGCAGCCTCTTCAAAGTTACCGTGCAGATCCATGACCACACGCTGACCATCGACCTGCGCGACAACCCCGACCAGTGCGCAGGGCCGACCAACCTGAGCCGGGACGGAACCGTAGTGGCGGCGCAGATGGCCTTCAAGGCGCTGACGGCACCGCAGGGCATCACCAACGGCGGCACCTTTCGTCCGCTCACCGTGCTGACGCGTCCCGGTTCGCTGTTCGATGCCCAGTCGCCGGCGGCTGAAGGCTTCTATTTCGAGAACCTGATCCGCGTGCATGACCTGATCCTGCGCTGCCTGGCGCAGCAGTTCCCCAACCGCCTGCCCGCCGGCAACTTCGCCTCGGTCTGCGCCACCATTATCGGCGGTCGGCATCCGGACACCGGCCGCGTCTTTACCCTGGTGGAGCCAGAGATCGGTGGCTGGGGCGCAGAGCCCGGGCGCGATGGCAACAACGCGGTTTATTCCGGGCTGCACGGCGAAACCTACAACTGCCCGGTTGAGGTGTGCGAGGCCCGCTATGGCCTGTACGTGGAACGCATGGCGTTGAACGACGAACCAGGCGGGCACGGGCAGTTCCGCGGCGGTCGCGGCATTTGCATTGACTACCGCGTGCGGGCCGACGGCAGCTTCCTGACCTGCGGTTACACCCGCTCGGTTGTGCCGCCGTGGGGCCTGCAAGAGGGTCTGGACGGCACGCCCAACTACGTCGAAGTCCTGCGTGGTGACCACCCGCCGGAACGCTACGCCATGGCCAGCGGTGTGCCTCTGAATGCGGGCGACCTGGTGCGCGTACGCACCGGTGCCGGCGGGGGCTACGGGCCACCGGCCGCACGTGACCCCGCAGCCGTGCGCGACGACCTGAAGAATGGCTACCTCGACGAGCCAACCGCCTACGCCGTGTACGGCGTCATGCCCTGATCAAACCGGCCGCCAAGCGGCGGCCTTCCCATGCGTTCACCTACAACAATAAGAGGGAACCGTCATGTTGCAACATCCGTTATCGCGCTGCGGCGCTGTGGTTTCGCTGGCCCTGGCGTTGGGCAACAGCCCTTTGGCCCACGCCGAACAGTTCATTGGCTTTGGCCAGCCAGGGTTACCTGGGCGCTGGGCCTTGGAAACCTTTCCCGTGTTCAACCGCAACGTCGACGGCACTGTACGTGCCGGGGGCAATACGGTGCTGGCGTACTTTTCCGAAACCGGCTTTACCGACACTACCCGCGATCAATTGCAGTTCTGGGTCGGCGCCGTACCGGGTTACGCCAGTACCCAAAGTGCGAAGAACACCAGCCCATGGGGTATTGCCTCCCCCAATCTCGGTTTCGCCTACTACTACAACGTGCTTGAACCCACCAGTGCCTACGGCGCGGCGGACTACACGACGTTCTGGATCAACCCGACGCTGATGGTCGAGTTCCCCAACGGCAACGACAATGTCGCCGGCCACGGTGCCTTTGCCAACCGTTACGCGGTCAGTTTCAGCGTGGCCAACTATTGGCGGCAGGGCAACTTCGCCGCCACCTTCACCCCTGTCGGCGTGCATTACGCCGCGCGCAATAGCAACGCCACCGACCTGGGTAACGGCGATCCGCGCCAATTACGTGGCGGCATCAGCTACTGGTTCGCCGACATCGCCGCAGGCTACCTGGTACGCGACGACCTGTGGCTGGGCCTGCACCACGTCTACCACGTCAACAACCGTGCGGCCTCCAGCTTTGCACCATCGCGGGTGGGAAAGATTGGTCCCTCCATGACCTACACCGGGTTTGCCCAACAAGAGCTCTACCTGTCCGCCAACATAAATGTCGATTACTACCACAGCGCCAACCTGCCGCGTTCCACTGAGCTGACCATGGCGCTGGTGAAGTTCTTCTAGCCCTGGCAACCCATTTAAATTGAGGACATCCCGCATGGATACTGCAACAACCCCTCCCCTCCAGCCCCACGATGTACCGGTTTCGGTACGCTGGCTCAATCCGATTGGCTGCCCCACCTTTGATGCGCCGATCGCCGACTTACTGCACGGCATCAAACAACCGTCGACCCACGTTGAGGTGGTGTCGTTTGATATGACGTCCAGTCCGACTCACCTGGAATACCGGGCCTATGAGGCTCTGACCTATGAGCGCACCGTCCGCATCGCCCGCGATTGCGCCCAGCAAAACATTGATGCCTTGGTGATCGGCTGCTTCTACGACCCTGCGCTGGAAGACGCACGGGAAATTTCCGGCAACTGCCTGGTCGTCGCTCCCTGCCAGGCGAGCCTGCAGGTGGCCGCACAACTGGCCAACCGCTACTCGATTATTGTCGGGCGTGACAAATGGATGGAGCAGATGCGCGAGCGAGTACGTGGCTACGGCGCGGGGGATCGGCTCGCGTCGATGCGCGCGTTGGGAATGGGGGTCGATGAGTTTCAAAAAGATCCCGCCCTTACCCGGCGACGCATCATTGAACAAGCCTCCCTGGCCGTCGAAGAAGACGGCGCAGAAGCCATTATTCTGGGCTGCACCATTGAGTTCGGCTTCTTTGAGCAAGTGCAGCGTGAGGTGGGCGTGCCGGTCATCGATCCCGTCGTGGCCGCATTCAAGATGGCCGAAGCCATGGCCGGCATGAAGCAACGTTTCGGCTGGTCGCCCAGTCGCGTTGGCAGCTGCGAGCCGCCGCCTGAAAGCGAAATCAAAACCTTTGGCCTGTTCCAGGGCCCTGTGCCCATCGGCAATCGCGTGGACGCCTAGCCCCTCAACCTTGAGATGGCCGAGTGGCCATCTCCCTCACAGGGACCTCCCCCTTATGAGCGAAGCTATTGCAATGCCCGAGCACCAAGCACGTTCCACCC
Source organism: Pseudomonas sp. LG1E9 (assembly GCF_003290225.1). Taxonomy (NCBI): domain Bacteria; kingdom Pseudomonadati; phylum Pseudomonadota; class Gammaproteobacteria; order Pseudomonadales; family Pseudomonadaceae; genus Pseudomonas; species Pseudomonas sp. LG1E9. The sequence continues at coordinate 4,598,793 of NZ_CP029983.1, forward strand.
GGCAAGTGGGCGATGTTTTCCACGATGTGCCCTTGACCCGCGAGCACCTCAAGTGCTGCCTCGCGTTGTTCTTCGTCTTCGCCATCGAGGCGTGGGAGATGATGATCATCGTCTACACCGCGCCGCTGATCGCCCAGGACTTTGCGCTGGATGCTTTAGCCCTGGGCCACCTGATTGGTGCCATGTTCATCGGCATGCTGCTGGGCTCGTTGATCTGGGGCAAGCTGGCCGAGCGCATCGGGCGCAAAGGAGCGGTGATCTGGAGCCTGGCCAGTTACGGCGTGATCTCGCTGGCCAGCGCCTTCGCGCCAGACTACACCACCCTGTACGTGTTGCGGCTGCTGTCCGGCGTGGCGGCTGTGGGCATGATGGTGGTCACCTTCGCCCACTACCAGGAGTTGTTGCCTGTGCGCCAGCGGGGCGCCTTGACGGTGTACCTGGCGTCGGGTTGGCCCATCGGCATGCTCCTGGCGCTGGGAGCTACGGTGTGGCTGATGCCCTATGGCTGGCGCACGGTCATTGCGGTGAGTTCCCTCGGCGGCCTATGGGCGCTGGTGGTGGCGCGCTGGGTGCCAGAGTCGCCGTACTGGCTGGCCAGTGTCGGGCGCCAGCCGCAAGCCCGCGCAGTGCTCGCCCGCCTGAGCCGAGGTGCCGTGCAGGTACCACAGGACTGCCAGCTGCAGGTGGACCCCGTCAGCCGTGGCCGGCAACGGGAGCTGTTCGCCCCGGCGCTGTTGAAAATCAGCACCTTGCAAATCCTGGTCAACTTCACGTTTTCCTGGGGCTATTGGGGCCTGCAAACCTGGCTGCCGACGTTGCTGCAACAACGCGGCCTGACCCTGCCGCAGAGCTATGGGTTCATCGCGCTGTCAGCCCTGTGCATGATCCCCGGTTACATGGCCGCGTCATGGTTGACCCATCGCTATGGCCGCAAGAAGATCATCGTCGGTTTTATCAGCGCCTCGGTGATCGCCGGCTATGGTTTTGCCAACTCACAAACGCTGGAGATGCTGTACCTGAGCAACTTTGCGCTGGCCTTCTTCAGCCTGGGTGCCTGGGGTGTCTGGGGCACCTGGATCGCCGAGCTGTATCCCACCCAGCTACGCACCATCGGTTACGCCTGGGCGATTCTGGCCCAGCGCATCGCCAACATCCTGGCACCCTCCTTGATCGGTGCGCTGGTGGCCTATGGCGCATCGTTCAACATCACCACCACCTTCATCAACGCCTTCATGCTGGCCACCGTGGTGCTGACGCTGTTCATTCCCGAAACCGAAGGCAAGACGCTGGACTGACGTGCAACGCATCGCGCTTTCACACGAGCCCCTCGGCGGTCACCGACATCCGCCCGCCAGTAACTGCGCTTGAATAGCGGTATGCCCATGGCTGCGACCCTCACCGGTCGCTTCCATCGCCCTTCTACACCCGCGTCAAACACCATTATCAGAAACGGAATTCACCATGAACAATGAACATCAGGTCGGGGGCATTACCCTCGCCATGGATCGTGGCCCCTACCAGAACAACGGTGCCGCCCCCTGGTACTCATCCCTGTACGTAGGCACCCCGAAGCAACCCTTGAAACTCTCCCTGGACACGGGCACCAACATCACTTGGGTCACTTCCAGCCTCTGCGCAGCGGATCGGTGCCAACACTACAGCGCAGGCCGGTTTGACTATCAGGCGTCCAGCAGTTTCACCTTCACGGACTGTCTGCAACGGCCCTACAGCTTTGGCCCATGGGGAACCATGCAGGTCGAGTCGGGCGCGGACGTATTGCACATTAACCAAACGACGCTGCCCACCCAGCTGCTACTGGCGGCGGACTACGACGGTGCACAGTTTCACCAGTTGGATTGGGACGGCGGCATTGGCTTGCCCAGCAGCAGCGCCTATGTCGACGGCCGTAGCTCGTTCGTGTTTCAGGCGTTAATGAACAGCGGCAAGGTGGATCCCACACACCCCTTCATCGCCTTCGATTGGGATGCCGCATCACGGCGCGGCAGCTGTCAGTTGGGTGGCATTGATATCAGCAAGACCCGAGGCCCGCACCTATTTCTGCCCTGGTCGCTCTACAACAAGGTCGCTGGAGTGGAGTACATCTGGTCCACGCAGCTCACCTCCTACGCCGTCGGCGGCGAAGTGTTGGCCAACGACCTGAGCTTTGCCCTGGACTCCGGTTCGTCTCGGTTCAAGGGAGACGACCGGCTGATGCGCCAAACCCTGGCGCGCATCGCCCAAGGTGGCTCCCCCGACGTGGTCCTCGGCTTTGCCGATGGCGAGATCACGCTCGGGGCCAATCTCTACAACGTATTGATTGAGGAAGGCCCCAGCAAAGGCAAAATCCTGCCTCAATTTGAGCCTCTCGGGTTGGCCGACCTGGTGTTGGTGGGTTCATTGGTGATGGAACATTGCTACACCGTCTATGAGTACCGCGTGGTCCAATGTCGCCCGGGAGCCTACTCATTGGCACCCGCTGGCGTGTGGCTCTGCAATCGCCCCGGCAGCCCGCAGATCATCACGCGTTCGTCCTCGCAACCGTTCGACACGGCACCGAGACCACTCAGCCACGCAAAGCTCATCTTCAGCGCCACGGCCAAAGCCGAAGCGCCTTCGCGGCCGATGTCGGCCGCCGGCACCTGGCAGAATGACTATGGTTCGGTCATGACACTGACGGTTGAAGGGAACCGGATCTGCGGCACCTACCAATCCTCGACGGGTTCGACAGGCAAATATGCCGTGGTCGGCTATCAAGCACCCGCCACCATCCACGCAGAACAAGGCCTTCCTGTAGCACTGGCCATCGAATGGCATTCCTTGGGTGATGAATCCTCTGATCCCAGCTGGAACTGGTCTTCTGGGCTCAGCGGACAAATTCTGCGCGTGAAGGACGAAGACAGGCTGACGCTATCGCATTTGCTGGTAGCCACCAGCGACTTCCCAGGGCTTGCTGACCAAGGCACCTACGTCGACAAGTTGCTGTACCACAGAGTGGCCTCCGAGCCGGAACATCCACCGGTTACCGCTCCCTCGTCAAAGCCAGACATTCAAGACGCCCTAAGCGGCACCTGGGCTGCCGCTGATGGAGGCCGCTTGAACCTGCGTGTGCATGCAGGCCAGCGCCATGCATTTGGCTATGTCAGCGGCACACTGTCAGCCGACACCGGCGAAGCGGAAGTGTCCGGCTTCACCGACATCAATGCCCAAGCCACTGGGCTACCGCTGCAATCGGTTAGCCTGACGGCACCAGGAGTCGAAAAATCGGACTTTTTTAATTCAATACAATGAGATAACAGCTATGGTTAATCTGCTATACCCCTAAAGCTACCCTAAGATTTTGCAGTTTTTTCGCTAGGGATTATTCCCATAGCAGGTGCAACGATGTGGTTAATAAATTTCAGAGTCTACTTTTAGACCTTTGGCCTGCTGTGAGCCATCTTTAAAATCAGGCCGAAGTCGTAAATTTCTTTGATTTAGGCTGCTAAAGCTGCATTTGAGTTATACAAAATTCTCTAAAAATTCCGCGAGAGCATCTCCTTGGGAGTCTACCTGAGAAGAAAGCATGTTAATTCCCCATTGGTTAAGAATGGCTTCTTGGACGGGGTTTGGTCTAGGTGAAAATATGTATGACCGAGGCTGTGCCTCACTATTGCAGTTGGCCTTCCAGATTTTGGATAACTTGTAGAATAGAAACCTTAAATTTATATCGGCAAGTCGGTAACCAATGAATAGTACTGATTTGCCAAGCACGTCCGATCGCAATTTAATATCTAGAGGTGTTTCGAATTCTAATCTTTCAAAATAACTAGTTTCATCAAGTACTATCGAGGTGTCATCATCGAAGTCTCCGTGAAACTTAATTATTTGAGTGCTTCCAGGTCTTATCTTAGTTACGTCAGATACTGATGCTATTTTGGTGTATGGCTTTTGGAAGTGATCGAATGTGTTTTCGAGCCATCGATCATAATTTGTAGTATAAATTATTGGAAAGTTGGCTTTTGCAATCAGTTCATGAATTTTCGACGATTCGATATTGATAGTCGGAGCATGCCAGCTTCGGTCCATCCAGCTTCGGAGGGGACCGATACTACCTTTTTTGATCCTATAATATTCGGCAAGGGCGTAATGATCGCCAAATGTCTTATAAATCTCAGGGTCATACCCTAGTTCTTGAGCGATTTTGTCGATCAGTTCGCCCCAAGATGGAAGCCCCAGATTGGTGGATACTCCAGCACCAACGAAAAGTATAACGTTGCCTTGCTTAAAAGATGATAGTAACTGTTCCATCAAGTATTTCCATCTTTAAGAAACTGTTTAAATTTATCGAATGCGATACGCCTCATCGATATGTCATTTTTTCTATCCCCCATTTCCGCGAAAGTTTCAGTAAAGCCTTCTGGAATAAAAACACAATCCCACTGAAAGTCTCTGTTTCCTCGGGGTTCAGCAGATATGGTGCCTTTTATTGCACCTTCAAAAAGATGGATTTTCATAGAGTCGCAATATCCAATTATCGTTTTTGCGACCAAGTTAGTATTTTCCCCGGATCCAAACAGGGTCGAAAATTTGTCAGCTTGAAGCTTGTCCCAAAAAATCTGTGTTAATCCACCTGGGAAGCCATTGAGGCTGTCAATATAGAGACCAGTATGCTCGACGAAAACAGGGCGTCCTATTATATTGAAAGCCTTCAGTAATTTATCTCTGACCAAACTATCAACATTCTCAGTTTGGATTTCATCAATTGAGTATCGGGCAGCAACGACCTCTACCCCAGTATCCTGAAGTATTTGTTGGACTTCTTGGACTTTGAAGTTGTTTTTTGAAACAAATCTAATTTTCATTTTGGTCTTCCATGAAGCTATATTTTCTTTGTAAGGTCAGCATGTTCTCGAGGATGGCACTATTTTCTGTTTCTTTATAGAACTCATTATAGTCATCGCTAATGCTCGCACCGTGAATCGCCGGATTGTCCGAGCAAATAACGAATGGTACGCCGAATTTTATGAACTCACATACAGGGTGGGACTCGCTTGATTTTACAGCACCTGTTAGGCGGTTGCTAATAGGGCATACCTCTACACATATATCGCGCTTGTGCATCAATTCCATGATTTTCGTTGATTTGAATGCGGCTGTACCGTGTCCAATCCTGTCAGCATCAAACTCGGTGATAGCTTCTATAATATTTTGGGGGTTGCCTGTTTCCCCTGCGTGTATAGTGACTTTTAATCCTAAATCAGATTTTGCTTTCCGATATAACTGAGGGAGCTCTGTTGGAGATACGGTATCTTCGTTGCCAGCTAAATCTAGTCCTACTATTATTCCGGGCTTACCAATAGATGCATAAGCGGCTAAGAGGGTACGTAGATGTTCCGCAGCGTAATCCCCGCGTGAAACTGTTAATATCAGCCCGCCCCTAATACCGTATTTTAATGAGGCGCTGTAAATCTCTTCGGTCAACCACAAGAGCGCCTCGGGTACTGTGACGTTATTAAGAAGTGCAAGATAAATTACGCTACTCCGTAACTCGACAAACTTTACATTTTGAGCTGCTAGGTTTTCGAATGCACTAAAAACCATTAAATTGAGAGCTGTGCGACCTTGAGGAATAAGCCTTAAAACTTGCCAAGGCTTTAGATATGTCTGAAGGTCAGGGGAAGGTGTAAACCTGGTGAGGTCTCTTTCTAAATTAAAATTATCAGGAATTTCTGCTCCCTGCTGCTGGAGTAAATCAATAACTAGGCGAGTACTGACGAGGCCATTTAAGTGTACGTGTAGCTCACCCTTTTCCATGCTTTTAAAATCGTGTTCCATCAGAGAGGTCTTCATCAATAAAAAGTTGATCTAGAGGCTAAATTGCGCTGGTAATATGAAGGGTGCGAAATAGGCAGTAAAGATCTCTAGACTTATAATGGGTAACAAGACTTTAGACACAGTTACAAGCTGAAAATCCTTGGGTGCCGATTTTATTAGATTTATGCTCATCGAGTCCGGACGTACTGCTGGGGGGCATCCCATACCCCCTTTTGATATATTGGTTCAGAAGCTAATTATCTTGGAAATTACTTCAAGAGCTCAATTCGCTTTCTTCTAAACTTGAACCAATAACGGATAGCTCAAAGTTGTTAACTTCGGCCATCACATAGGCCAGATGGTGGCTAGTGTCATTGGTAATCCATTGTGGGTGCCCCCCCATACACTCTTTCTTGCTGCATTCTAAAATACGGTTATCACCCCAGCTAAAGGTTTCCCCCATATAGTATCTAGACTCAACAACAGTTTTGGCGAGCCCCCACATTTGTTGACCTTTTCCAGGAAGCTTCATGGAGTGACCGCGAACTATGAAAAAGTGCTTATCGATCGTATATCTGATTTTTCCATTAGCGTGAGGGTTTCGAATGCCTTCGTTACTCGACGGACCTCGTACACCATAGTCACTATAGATGATCCGCAATTTCGGATTGCTTTGACGGATCGCTTGCCATACCAACATTTCTTTGCGTGGAATGATATCTGATGTGTCGGGTTTCTTTACAGCTAGATCAATTGATTTAGGCAGTGAGCATCCTGATACAGCAATGTAGCTGAATGCGTATTTTTCAAGGATAGAAAGAATCGAATCTACCTTATCCAGCATGTCTACAACGGACCAACCGGTCACGTCGCCAAAATCAATTAGGCAAGAGCAGTTGCTTGGTTCAAGTGACAAACCGTCTAAGATAGACTCAATGTTCTCTTCGAAAAACTCTGGCTCTTCGGTGTCCTCTAAGGCTTGAAGATCAAGGCGTATACAGGACTGATGTAAAAGTTCTGGATCTAAGTTTTGTAGTGCCAATCGATAAGCTTGGTTTTCCCAGCGGTCATATCCGATTATTGGACGGATATTAACTCCGAGCGCGGTGAGTCTGCCATAAATATATTGGACGATATGCTCTCCAGACTCTACAGTCGCGTCTGGTTGCCAATGGAAGGCATCGACCATCGATGTTCTGCCTTTCCATACAGCGGCAATCCTATCAGTCACTTCGTTTAGGTACGCTGTGGTCAGATGAGCGCATCCTTCAAAACGCTTTGCTTCAGTAATGTTCTTACCGATACGTGGGATTTCAAACAAAGGGCAAGTTCGGTCGGCAGTTATCTTGCTCATTTGAGCAACTGCTTTGAATTCGCTATCCATTGCTTTGAGAACAGGTATGTATCGAGGGGTCATTTGAAAACCTCGTAATCAGCTGTGGATAAAAACAACGATTTTACTTGGTGCTGCCCTGTCAAATCTGGAAAGCTACTATAATTTCCAGATTCTTTCCTCAATCTACCGGCAATTATAGCTGGATGGATTCTAAGCTCTCTTGCTAATGCCTCTATGTTTTCTCTATTTGGGGAGATGAAGGCATCACTTCTTCTCCAGATTCCTCTAGGAATAAATGCCTCTCGCGCCAATCGATTGGCTTCCGCCTCACGCCGATCCTCCGACTCTGTATTAAGATCGTCTAAAAAGGCATCTTCATTCCCTACATGCTTCCAAATATGGGCGACCTCATGAAGCAGCGTGAACCAGAAGTTGTCTAGCCTATCGTATCTCAGTGTTAACGCGACAATTGGAGTGCCATCATTATCTTTCAGAGCTGCACCGTCCAATTGAGTGCCTTTAAGGTGAGGCTCAATTACTACTGCTATTCCTTGCCTTTCCAAATACTCTACAGCAAGTAGCGGGCCGCGTTCCGACCAGCTAAGTTGTGCGAGCTCTCTTAAAAAATTGCTGGAAATATTTTCACTGTTGAACGGACCAAGTTTTGGTTTTCTTATACGTGCGGATTGTATTACTCTAGCTAGCCAAGCATAAAGGGAGTATTGGGTTGTTGGAGATTTTGCTTCTCCCGAAAGCGTTCTTCGAAATGCTGCGGCTCCGAACTGTAATCCTGCGTCTGAGATGAAATGTTTAACAATATCTTCAACCGAAGTTTTTGCTTGAAATGAAAAGTTTTGCAGCCATCCCCTACGTGTCATTTCTTTAATTGGAAATTTCGACCAATCTATATCTTGTTTTGTTTGCTCGTTATCAGGGCTTGATAAACCTATAAGAGTTTCTGCAGATATGCCCAGTCCAAGTGATAATGCTCGAATCATTTGAACGGTTAAAGGTCTTTTTCTATTTAAAACTTCTGAAACCCGACTGCTGGTACCGAAGTAGGGAACGAGGTCTGCCTGCTTCAATCCCTTTTCTTGCATGCGGAAGAGAATTGCATCAATTGGATCTGGCGGCTCAACTGGGTACTTACTATTTTCGTAGGCTTCAAGTAGGACAGTGAGTACTTCAAGTCTGTCACTATCAGTAGTGTAAAGGGATGGATTTTTGGCCATCAGTACCTGAACTTCTTCAAGGTATGCTCGGTACTGTTCGTCTGTCCGGATAACCTTAGTGTCCATGGGTGTCTTCGCTAACTTTTAGATCTGTAATAAGGGCTACACCCTGCGGGAAGACGATTAACAGTTGTATCGTTAAGCCGCCATTACATACAGGGAATAAAAACGTACCATTGCCAGTGTTTTTGGCATTTGGGAATTGGCTGCTCACTTCAGTGGGATGCTTCCAGTGAGCGCTCATGACCTCAGACGCCCAGGTTCGCACCCACTTCTCAATTTCGCTGCCGATGCCTTTCAAGCTGGCTAGCTTTTCACGTCCGATGAGTCGCATATTTTTTCTTCCCGATTTGGGAGGATAATGCTCGGATTAGATAAGGCTGTCAATATCCCAATTTGGGAAAACCATCTATGCGTAAGCGCCAGTGCTTTTCCCATGAAGGCTTTCGCGTGATGGTTGGCTCTCTTGGGGGTGGGGCGGAATCCACAAGGTCGTTTCTCCTTGTTTTGACTGACTATCATTCCCACAAGCTATGGGTCTAGAGCAGACAATTTGATGGTACGTAACGTCCAGATCTTTCCGGCCCTTTTGCAAACCAAATGCGCGGTAACCAGATAGTAGGCCCGTGTGTAGGGGGAGTGCTGGGCTAGATGAATGTCGAAAAACCAGACGAGATGCTTTCGTTGCCAGGTCCAAGGATTGTCTCGTTGCCAGCGATCAGAGATCGCCGCTTGAATGATCTTTGCCTGGCGTATATGACGCTCGCGTGTGGCATGCGATCCGGTCAGGACGGCAGCCAAGAAAAGCTCGATGTCGAATGGCTTACTCACGTCCTACCGCCGATATAAGCTGACACAATGTCGACCCTGCCATGGCCCAGTTCATAGCTGATTTGGGTTCTGGTCTCCTGATCGAGACGCGGGTCGAGCTGGTAGCATCTGCCTCCGTTGATCGGCGCTTGATGGTGGGAGAGTTGCTCATAGCGTTCGCACGCATAGGCCGCCCGCAATTCGTGAAACCCTTTAAGGTTGTGCGTATGGAGGATGTCCCGGGCAGGCCGAACGACGCACTGCCTGAAGTCGCGAAAGCTTTCGTGCGGAGCTAACAGGTTGCGGCTACCGTCGGGCGAGACTTGTTCGGCAAACCTCAGCGCGTCACGAATATGATCATCTACCGTAATCCATCGATGTGCCGACGCACCCGAGCGCCCACCTTTGGTGCCATCCTGGATGTTGATCCTGCCGAATTGGTTTGCCTCACGTTTTAGGCGTACAAGGTCGGCCAAGATAGCCTCTCGCAAGCGCATTCCGGTGGCTCTTGCCAACTGTGTAATAGCGGCGGCACGGGGATGCTGTTCGCGAAGCGCGTCGATAATGCGTATCACCTGTTCACGATCCTGACCTTGCGGTATCGCTGAGCGGACCGTGGTGCGCTGCATTCCCAGCTCTTTGCTCGGACTCGGTACTTTTACATACTGATCACCGCGAAGCGCGGCCATGGTCCGATTCACACTAGACAGTCGGTTTTGTGCAGTGGCGATGGCCAGCTCGCCTTGTTCAACTTGATTTCGGAGGTGCCCGGCGTAGTCCTGCAAGGTCTGCCGATCAATTTGTCGCGCATCGTTGAACCCCGGTCCATCTTTTGATCGACACCATCGTACAAATGCTTGCCACCGATCACTGTGTGCTTTGACGGTCCCGTAATGCCCGCCGCCAAACAGATCTCGTAGCGCTTGCGGCCCGGCATAGCTCAGTTGCCGACCATAGCCAAAATTGCGCCCGTCACGTTTACCTACCAGTGCCATGATCGAACTCCTCTCGAAGCCAAAACTTTTAAAACCTTCCCCACGTCATCCCGCCAAGGATGTTGAGTGTTATCAGGGATCAAGGCCCCTGCGACCTGTGAGGTTTGTCCACTAACGCGGGACTGACGGCTCTTTACGACCAGGAGCTTGGGCATCTCATGATCTGGCCTCCTGAACACCTCCGAAGAGGTGGGCGGGTGGAGGCTGCACTGGCTGACGAGACCAGCGCCGCGAGATCCTGAGTCAGGTGAAGGCAGTGAAGCGATGACCGGGGCATGCCTGACTGTCAGTCAGGTGCAGTCCATTCCGTGGGCTGCGGCACCATCATCTGCATCGCTGTTGCGGGTGACTTCGGTGTTTGTCACGCCGATTGTCACGAGGGGGAAGGCCGCAAAGCCTTGTACGAGTTGGGCTGCAGCAGCGGTAGGAGCGCCCGTCTCTTTCCGGGAGAAAGAGACAGGCGCAGGTTGGCGCACGGGAATGGCCAAGCGGATAGGTTGCTGCAGGGCAGCTATGAAAGAGGATGAGTTGCCGCAGTGGGCACACTGGTAAAAGTAGGCATCCATCACATCGCTGTGACCGTGCGAGCCGCCGGACGCTAATCGCACTTTGGGAGAACCACCACGGTGTGGCGTAGCCTTAAAGGTTCTGGCTACCTGGGTTGCTGTCGACGACAGCGCTTTGCCCGACCTTTTCTACGCCTGTGGATAATTCGGGTCAAGGCTCGAATTTTCGGGAGTTCTGCGGCTGTGGATGAAATTATCCACCGGTGGAAATCAGTGGTTTTCCACAGACAGTTGTGTGGGCTTTAGATTTTTTAAGTGAGGTCCATCCAAGCAGGGCGGCTTTGCAGCCCTGTTTGGATGGACCCGCGTGGACAAGCGGATCGCTGAGATATGAAGACCGAGCGCTTACTCAGTTGCGCCACGTTTTGCTTTTAGGCGAGTGACGTTCGCTCCTGTCTGGTTCGCGAATTCGTGCGGAGTGACATGCTCCTGCCGGTTGGCCTCCAGATACCGGCTCCACCAGTTCATGATCAGCCTGCGCTCCTCGATGAACTCGGCCTTGTGAATGTAAGCGGCGCGGACGTTGTTGCGCTCCTTGTGGCTCATCTGCCGTTCAATGGCTGTCTCCGACCACAATCCTGACTCGATCAGTGCGCTGCAGGCCATCGAACGAAATCCATGCCCGCAGATATCGGTTTTGGTGTCGTACCCCATCGTCCGAAGCGCGTTGTTCACGGTATTTTCGGACATGGGCTTCCAGGGTTTGGCATCCCCTGCGAAGACCAATGCGAATTTGCCTGTGAGTGCATGGATTTTTTCGAGTAGCGCCACTGCTTGCGGCGATAAGGGTACTAAATGGATATCCCCTGCCATCTTCGTACCCCTTGTGGAAAAGGGTACTCCCTCCAACGCGGGTCGAGTGTCCGGTATCTCCCAGGTGCCGCGCTTGAGGTCGAACTCGCTCCAGCGTGCGAAACGCAGCTCGCTGGATCGTACAAACACATGCAGCGACAGCATCACCGTCAGACGGGTAAGTGCCCGGCCTTTATAGGTGTCGATCCGCTCCTGCAGTTCCGGCAGTCGCGATAAGGGTAGAGCGGGGCGATGGACCACCCGCGGGGCCTTGATCGAGCCTTCGAGGTCGTAAGCAGGGTTTATGGTGATAAGCCGGAGGCGCTTTGCCTCGCGCATGATGCTCTGTAGGTAGTTTTGTACCCTTAAAGCAACGTCTATCGTTCCGCGCTTCTTGATCGCTTCCAAGGGCTGCATGAGGTCATGGGTGTCGAGGTCGACAATGGCGCGGGCGCCGATCAGCGGGAACACTTGGGTTTTGAGGCGGCTCATCACAGTCTTGGAGTGGCCTGGTGCCCACTTGGCCGACATTTCCCTGTGCCAGTCCAGCGCAACGCTTTCAAAGGTTCTGCCTTTGATCACAGCTTCCGCCTTGGCTTGGTGCTTGGACTCTATGGGATCAATGCCATCCGCCAGCATTCGCTTGACCTCCAAGCGCTTGCGGCGCGCGTCGGCGAGGCCAATGACGGGATAGTTGCCGAACGAGGTCAGTCCTTCCCGTCCGTCAGGTTTGACGTAACGGAGCCGCCAGCCTTTGCGGCCATTGGGTTGGACTAGGAGGTAGAGGCCATCGCCGTCGAAAAGCTTGTAGGCGCGGTCTGTAGGTTTTGCCAAGCGGCAAGCTGCGTCGGAGAGCGGAGCTGTGGTGCGCGACATAAGGGTACTCCCTTTTATCGAAGTGACCTGTATCCCAAACTCTACCCTTAAAACGGTTGGAATCCACCAGTTTCTGACGGAAACCGATGGAACGCTAAAACGAAAAAACCCGCCAGAAGGCGGGTTTTTCGGGGGTTCTAGAGATTTTGAAAGCCTTCTCTGGAACCTTGTATGGTGCCGGCAACAGGAGTCGAAGGCGCTACGACACTGTGCCTATCCGGCTCAGTCGACTTGAAGGATCACAGTTTGAATGTCCTGGTCATGGCCAGCTCGCCAAACACCGTTGCGCGCAGCTATGTACAGACGCGGGTGAAGTCACTGACGTTTTATCGGCAAGATGCGTGAACGCTGCATCAATTGGGTCAGGTCTGAATAATCGGAAATGTACCTGAGGGATGAAAAAAGACATGCGGTGAGTCTAAAACGTTATTGGTTAAACGCCTGGCAAGGACGGGCGTATATCGCTCTTCTGTCAGCCTGCCAGCGACCTTGGCTTTTTGTACTGGCGCCCTACCCTCTGCTATCTTGGCGCACTCTGATCGCAATGGAAGCATCGCAGCATGGACTCATGGAAGATTGTAGCCGCAGCCCTCATGGTATCGATCAACGCTCATGCCTCCGAGGAGTCCGATGACTCCTATAACAACTCGGTGCTGTCTGTACTGATGGCTCCAAGCTACACCGTTGCAGGAACTACCGGGCTCACTATGCTGGCCGCCAATAACTTCAAGCCTGCAAAGGCTGACGCCCTTGCGTTCATTGGCTCGGAAGGCCAGATTCGCGGCGCCCAATTTGAACAGGCAGTGCGCTATTACCGCACGACATACGGCCCTCCCCTGATGACGGACCAGCAACTCGCCCAGGCAATCGTTACCTCTTACTGAGCGCGACCTTTCACGACCTTTTCACAGGCGAGCGCTTATGGTTACCCCAGCTCCTAGCGATCATCCCTTTCAGCCCGCCCTCCCCATCGCGGGCTTTTCTTTGCCTGCAATTTGCCGAGCCCGCCCGCTTTTGGGTGGGGTAGGCTCATCGCACCATCGAATGGGAGCACGCCGCGAGGATCTTCGAAGCCGTCGGCGTATGGCGCCAGGTGAAGGTCGATTCATGCACCGCATAGCGCGTATCACGATGTAATAGTTCATTTGTCCAGATTCAGTAGTTCCTGCATCCGTGAGCCAATTATTCCTCGCAACCACGCAGCATGAAACTCCATTTATTCCAGAGAAGTACCCTCAGCCAATCGATATACGAACTCCTTGCCCCTCGGCCCCTGACACACGACGCTAAAATGGCCATCGCGGTCGTAACTGGCGAGCACGTAAGGGCAGATACAAATAATGTCGCTAAATGGCACCTGAACTTCGGTGGGCTTACGACCGCGACGGGTGACCGTGAGTGTTAGCAGTTGCTGGTTTTCGTCGAACGTGAAGGCCAGCACTCTAGCCGCCGAGGAGATCCATGCGAAGACCAGCCCCATGAGCCCAACAGAACCACACAGGAACTGGATGAGCAACGACGTGGTGAGGCTAGACCCATCGCTGCCAGGTTCACCTGGCATCGCTTCGAACCCGAGAAGGAGCAGTATCGCCAGCACTAAGCCCGGCAACAACGCAATCACCACAAAGCAGAAACCAAAAATGGCCGCCCCCGTGCTGCCAATGGTCAGTAAGTCCGGCCCGCGATGCCAAATAGGGGGGTGGGCGGCAGGGCTTTCAGTGCTTGAAGCGACTAGAGGCGTTGCGATGCGGTGCTGCTGGGTGACCGGTGGCACGCCGACCACCTCGCTCCAGTGGTGCGCGAGCTGCTTTCAAAGCAGACCACCGCCGGCACCTGGAAGCTGGTGTCTGGCAAGCCACTGCGACCCGAGCACGACGTGCTGGAGAACATGATGCCGGCCTGCGCTGGAACATCAGCAAAGGCGGCCAAACCCTGGAAGGCTGGTGCAGCTGGATCGCCGGTAGTGTTCCACTTCGAAAAGGTGACCCCATGATCAGCCTGCAGGCCCTGATGGAAGCCTTCGTCGAGGACCATAAAGAGTCCGCCGCCGAGGAGCACTGGGAGCATCCAGACATTCGCTTCCAGCCATCTGACTACGGGGGCCTGCATATCTACTTCGATAAGACGCCCAAAGATCACAGTGCTTCGAGCTACTCCAGAAGCTCTGAGCGCAGCGAATACATGCTCGACAACGCCATCCACATCAGCTTCGACCGTAACGGCAAGGATCGTGACGAAAAGGGGCGTGAGGTTGGCACTGTGTACTCCGCCAAAATCGACGGCGAGAAGATCAGCCAGACCCTGCGATTCCGCTCTCCATTCGAGAAGATGGTCGCAGCGCTCTACTTCGGTTCATCGAAGATCATCGTCGACTGTGATGAGGATGAGTTCAGCTACGGCATCTACGGCTGAACAACCAGCGCCACGACAGCCTGTCGTTAATTGCCCGGTCACCTGCGCGCCGAAGCGCAGGTTATATCGGGGGATGATCTGAATGCGACTGCGTTCCTTGCAAGGACCGCAAGAAAATTCACTTCGGCGTGAGTATCTTATTTTCGGGCGTAAGGGCCGCACAGTTCCTTCTGAAGGACCTGAAAGGGTGGAGCGCTTAGCGTGTTTACCATCGCTGCCACTTCAGCTTTATAAGCGGGGTCTGATTGCACTTTTCTAACTTCAGGCTTTATTCGTTCCATTGACGGTTCGTTGGCGAAAGCATTTTCGATGCTTGCGTTCATGCCCGGGTTTGCCTTATCGCAGACTTGCTCCATTGCAATGGCAGTGAGAGCGGTTTGATGCAGCTCCTCATTCTCGTTTGCAATAGAGCGACCAGCGAAGCAAAGGCATGCCAAACATAGTGACAACCTGCAAATCCTTACCGACATTCAAAACTCCTTATTTATAGACACTGAGGCCAGCAAGCTCCTGGTCAAAGCCCTATCAGCTTAACACTTACCCATCTCCGCCTCTATTGCGTCAGCACTCCTCCCCCGCGCCCATCGGCAACCAGCGGGAGGCATGAGTGTTGACGAATACAGGTGAACAACCCGCCACCTTGGAGGCGACCATGAACGCAGCATTGAATATTTGCCATGGGTGTTACGACGCTCAGTTGCCTCCAGAGGTCAGCGAGAGCGACGAGGTAATGACTGGCTGGAGCATCGGCGGAGCGACTGGTGTGCGGCGTCGACATCAAGTGGAAGCGCCGCTACGGCCCGCCGCAGGTCGTGACGTTCGACCGGTTCTGCACGGTGCTGCAAGGCCACCTGAATCAGCGCCAGATGGACGGCCTGGCCCAGCGTGATTCGTTTGCGGGAGCAAATTCGGCCCCCCGAACTTTGATGATGGTCGCTACTACTGCGGCAGCCAGTGGTGTATGCCATGACCGCCCACCAGCAGCACCGGCGCCGGGCCATCCGCGCCCTGTCGGCCATCGTCGGCCTGACCTTCCTCACCATCGTTTTCTTGGGCCCCGCCATCGGCGGCCTGATCACCCAATAAATCATTCCGCACAGCGCCCAGGCATTACTGAGCAGGGCGAGGCGATGACGCTGATGATTCATCACCTGCATGCGATGGGTTCCGCAAAGTGCCAGCCGCTGCTGAATCCGCCGCGCCACGTTTTCGAACCTACGGAAAGTGTGGCGCGGGAATTCCGAAATAAAAGCCTGCTCGCCATTAAGAAAGACCTCGGCGACGAGGTTATCGGGCCAACTATTTAAGCGATGCAGGAGATGTTGCATTGACAACAGGGTCTGCGACATCAGCTGGCTGCCCAGTCTCAACATCACGAATTTCATACCTCCACCATGTCAACGATGATATTCCGTAAAGTCCATAGGTACGGCCGCCCACCAGATCAACAGTCATTTCAATCGGAGCAGTTTGCTGTTGCGCGGTAATAAACTTACGAACTTGAATCTTATGCCTTCCTGCACCCAGTCGGTACTCGCTCTGGCGGCTCAACCAATAAAGGGTTTGATCGTCGTCGATCTTAAATATTGTTAATGATTTGTCGAACTGTTGGATCGTAGCGATTTGGGCGCTTGATTTTCCTTCTGCACTTTTGTGCTCGTAATGAATACATCCGGTCAGCGTGAAGCTGAACATAATCATCGCTATAAAACGCCAAAAAATGTGGTGTCGCATCAGTGTCCCTCCTAGGCTCAAATCCAAGGTGCGGATTGATACCTTATCCTTTTCCAAAATTCCACCCTACTCGCTGCATCCGGTAACCGGAGGGCGGCGCTTACCTGAGGTAAACGAAAGGCCTGTACGCCATAGCGTCATCCACAAGATCGACAAGAAGCCCGACGGCAGCCCGGCCGTTCTGTTCCTGGGCGCATCCGAGCAGGTTGAAAGCCAGGCACGCGACGACCTGATGAGCCAGCTCAACGAAAGCTATAATGCCGCTGCCGGCAAGGGCTGGGGGTTCTTCCACCAAGAGTCAGGCGCTTTCCCTTTCAGCGGCTGGCTCCGCAAGTACCTGGCCGGCGTCACCGACTTCCTGGCGTTCAGCACAACAGCTGTCGAACACCTGACCAAGCTGATGGAAGAGTCGAACCTCACCACCGGTGGTCACGCCCTCTTCTGCCACTACCACCAAGGCCTGACCGATTACTTGGTCATCGCCCTGGTGCAGGAAACCGAAGCGGTGACGATGACCGAAGAGCTCGCACTGATGACGGTGAAACGCCTGGACCTGGACCACATTCGCCTGGCTGCGCGCATCAACATCAGCGAATGGCAGACCAACCGGCAATCGAAGCAGTACATCTCCTACCTTAAGGGCAAGCAGGGCCGGCGCCTCAACGACTACTTCCGCGACTTTATCGGCTGCCAGGAAGGGATCGACGGCCCGAGCGAAACCCGGACTTTGCTCAAGGTGTTCAGCGACTTTGTCGAAAGCGAGGATCTGCCAGAAGAGTCAGCCCGCGAGAAGACGCACACGCTGGTCAGCTACTCCATGGCCCAGGCCAAGCTGGGCGAGCCGATCACCCTCGACGAGCTGTCCAGTCTGATCGATGAAGACCGGCCGAAGAACTTCTACGAATTCATCAAGGCGAAGGACTACGGGCTTTCCGAGGCTCTGCCGCCGGAAAAGAAGACCCTCAATAAATTCCGGCGTTTCACCGGCAGGGGCGAGGGGATGTCGATCAGCTTCGAGGCGCACCTGCTCGGCGACAAGATCGAGTTCGACGAAGCCGGCGGCACTCTGACGCTACGAGGGCTGCCAACGCAGCTCACTGAACAGCTCAAGCGCGCCTCTTCCTGAGACGTTACTTACCGCTGGGATTTCACCAGCTTGTCAATAAGGCTCCAGGCTTGCTCTCGTGCGTGCTGCCTGGCCTTATCCAAAGAGGCGAACAGTTGGTCGCCAGGTCGGATTGGTGGCAGACCTGGAATGCTGAGCTGATAGGTAAAGCCGTTAGTGTGGTGCCGAACCTCGGTGTCGAACTGGTGGCCTTGGCTTACATCAATGAATGTCTCAACGCTTGGCATATCCGCTCCTTGATCCGGCTCCATGCCGGTCACCCGTAATACCCCATATCAACGAATCACGCCAGCAGGCACGGCGGCTGATAGCCCCGCCAGGTCGCGCCACCGAACCAGACCAGCGATCAATTGAAACCTCATTCGCCGTTTATATCGAGATATTTAACCTCTTCATTATAAGGGGCTGAAAATTTCAGTGTTACTGGTGGCTCGTAATCACATAGCTCAACAGTATCAAGTAATTTATCTTGATAAGAGATTTTAATTTGAAGATTGGCTTCACCGTCAAACGTTCTTTCAAATACATTCTCAAGCACGAATGGATAATTACCATCTTCGTGATCGAACGGACTTCTATCGTAGTCCTTCTCAACTTCAATGGTATCAGCTGTAAATGTGAACTCTAAATCATAGGTGCACTCTTCATCGCCGACCGAAACCAAGTTAGCCTTAACCAGCTCGATATCGTATACATCAACATCTTCTAACTCCGAGTCCCAGCCGCCTATTTTGAAATCAGTATCAATCGCTTGTATGCACTCGTGGATTACGTTCATGAAATCTCCACGAACAACCTCCAGCGCCTTGGCAGCGAACTCGGATGGTTCTATGGAAACACTCTTAATGACGGCATCGATGAATTCGTCAACCGAGTCACTGCAAATCAAACGCGGATGTTCTTCCGCATACCTATGCATGTCTTTGTCACTAGATATAACATGGACTGAGTGTCCTCGACCTGCTGAAAGGTCGTCTAAAGCCTTCAACACAAAAGCATCTGCAAATTCTTTTTCTTTCTCGCCCAAAGCAAATGGTGCGAGTGAAGAAAAATACCTCTCGAACACATAACTTGATTTTACATCATCAATTGAAACATATTCAACGTTTTGGGAGTCGAGGAACGTTTCAAAATCCAGGGAAATCAACCGTGATATTTCATCCGCCGAAACCTTGGAAAATATTCCATGCGCCGGAATGCCTGGAACATTCCTCAAAATCATCGCATTCTTCTTGATTGCCTTGAGCTCGGAAACAGCAGCTAAAGACTTCTTCTTTATATGCGATAAACCTCACCCTTTGTTACATCTGTAATTAACAAGCGGACTTCGCCATCGTCTATCAGATCTTTCAACCCGCCAAGACTATGGGTCAGAAACTGGAAGTTTTTGCCTTCATATATATTGGTATCTAAAAAAACCAAGCGTGACCTGAGCTCCATAAGCACCTCTCCCTTTTCTCTGATCATACGGAGCATTACTCGGAACGCCTACAGAAAGCTAAAGTCCGGCAATCAGCCTGGCCCCGACTTCACGCCCAGCCACCTGCGCCAGGCCACGGTCAACATCGGTTCGCTCAGGCGTCCATCCACATTTCGGCGACCTACATGGAGCAGTTGGACCCGTTCATTGGCGATATGCCGCTGCCCCACATCGATGACGATGCGCTTGCGCCCTACGTGCGGTCGAAGCTGAGCCCGGCGACAGGAAAGCCGGTAACGAACAGGACGGTGAATATCGCGCTGCAGCGGGTTATCCGGGTTTTGAACCTCTGTGCGCGAAAGTGGCGGGACGAAGAGCGCCAGCCATTGCTTGACGTGGTGCCGATGATTTCCCTGTTGGATGAGAAGACGAATAGCCGAAAGCCCTACCCACTTTCCTGGGAGGAGCAATCGATCCTGTTCGCCGAGCTAACGGCACACCTTCAGACCATGGACATGTTCAAGGTCAACACAGGTTGCCGGGAGCAGGAAGTTTGCAAGCTTCAGTGGAATTGGGAGATTGCGGTACCGGAACTTGGAACGAGTGTGTTCCTGATCCCGGCTGGATTTGGGGGGAGGAGTGCCAGGTCTGGCGTGAAGAACCGGGACGAGCGCTTGGTGGTGATGAATGACGTTGCCAAGTCAGTGATCGAGAAGCAGCGCGGCAAACATCCGCTCTACGTTTTCCCATTTGGCAAGCCAGATGGTGAAGGGAATGAAACGACGGTTCACCGCATGAACGACTCGGCCTGGAAGAAGGCGCGGGGTCGGGCGGCAAAGAAGTGGCAGGAGAAGTTCTTGCGGCCGGCACACACGGCTTTGACAGAATCCGCATTCACGACTTGAAGCACACCTTTGGGAGAAGGTTGCGTGCTGCTGGCGTGGCTGAGGAGGATCGCAAAGCGCTGCTCGGCCACAAGAACGGAAGCATCACCAGTCACTACTCGGCGGCAGAACTGGATCAGCTGATTGCGGCGGCAAACAAGGTATCAGCAACCGACTCACGCGCACCAGCGTTGACGATTCTGAAAAGGAGGGAAGCATGATGAAAAGCGCCAGGGTCACTCGGAAAGTCACTATGGCAAAAACAACAAAGCCGCTCGAAAGCGGCTAAGTCATTGAAAAATATGGTCGGGACGGAGTGATTCGAACACTCGACCCCTAGCACCCCATCTCCTTTTTCATACTTCTTGAAAGCTTCCAAAATTTTACACTGGATTTTTATAAGCTAGTATTTACTTGGGCTCCAGCGGTGTTCTGCTCTACGAGAGTCCAGCAACGTCCATCAAGAGCCGACGTTTTTGTGGGGGTAAAAGTAGGGGGAGTCCGTTTCATGGCCAAAATCACCATCAAAGAACTCGAGTCGCTGACCGCCAACGATGCCGGCCGAATCCTCAGGGAGGATGGCAATCTGGCCGGTCGAATCTCAGTCCGTAAGGACGGTGTGTCGGTCAGCTTTTTCTATCGCTATCGCTGGGGCGAGCAGAACAAAGAGTACTCCTGCGGGTCATGGCCGCGCAAATCCCTCACGGACATCCGTAAAGCACGCAACCAGGCCCGGGCGCTCATCGATGAGCAAATCAATCCCAACGAGCAAAAGAAAACCGCCAAGGCACAGGCATACGCCGCTGCTAACGTAGAGGCTGACCAAGTAAAAGCGACGAAGGTGAAAACGCTGACCGTCCAGGATTTGGCCAAGGCGTGGCTGTTGGATGGCGTGGCGCGCAAAGATGGCAATGCTGAATTGCAGCGCCGTTTTAACAAAGACCTTTTTCCGGCACTCGGCAAGACCGCGGTGAGCAGCGTCTCCGAACACGATGTTCGGGCGCTGATCCGCACCGTGGTCAACCGCGGCGCTCACCGGCAAGCCATCAGTTTCTTCGCCGACCTCACTCAGATGTTCAACTGGGCCAGAAAGCGCCAGCCCTGGCGGGCCTTACTGGTCGAGGGCGATCCAACGGAGCTAGTCGACATCTCCCCTCTGATCCCTGCCGACTACGAGGCAGAAAGAAGCCGCATTCTTTCGCCCGCTGAGTTGCTGGAACTGCATAACCGCTTCCTACAAATGACCCAAGATTACAACGCCCTACCCGCTGGGCAAAAATACGACGGCATACGGCCGTTAAAGAAGGAAACCCAACTCGCGCTCTGGATCAGCTTGGGCACCTTGTGCCGGATTGGCGAGTTGCTGCAGGCCGAATGGAAAAATGTCGATCTAGACCAGCAGACCTGGTTCCTCCCCAGCGAAAATGTCAAAGGCACCCGTGGCAAAAAACAGGATCACCATGTCTTCCTCTCCCCCTTCGCCCTGCATTTCTTTCAAGAACTCAAAATCCTGACGGGCGACTCGCAATGGTGCTTTCCGAACAAGCTGGATGATGCGCATGTGGGTGTGAAAGTGGTGAGCAAACAGGTCGGCGATCGCCAGGCCCGGTTCAAAAACCGCAAGGCCCTCTCAAGACGGTGCCATGACGATACCCTGGTGCTGGCCGATGGCCAAAACGGCGACTGGACACCGCATGACTTGCGCCGTACGGGGGCAACCATGATGCAGGCTTTGGGGGTCAGCCTGGACGTCATTGATCGTTGCCAAAACCATGTGCTGGCCGGTTCTAGGGTGAGACGCCACTACCTGCATCACGACTATGCAGAAGAGAAGAAACGTGCCTGGAATCTGCTGGGCGATCGACTCAGTGCTGTGTTGTCCTCCGCCTACGAGCACCCCCCGGCCGAGTCGATGATTTCTTTCCCAGCCTATACCGAGAATGGATTGCTACCGACTTCATAAGTCGGCATCTTCAGTACTGAGTAATCATAGTTTCGTATGACCTCGCCGAGCGTGCTATTTGGCTCGATTTCTGCCCATCATGACCGGCAAAAGTCGGCCAGCAGTTGCCAGTCGCACGTCTAAAAAATTAGCGGCGATTCAGCCGCTGGCAACGAGCCAAAAGCAGGCACTCAACGCGTCTACTAAACCGGGGACGATTCAGACGTCAGGATCCAGACACGTCACCATCCGTGCGCTTGCCAAGTGAAATAGCATTAGCACCACGCCGAGGGCGCTAACCAGCGAAAAGGCTAATTGCCCCGCCTGTAGGTCGCACTGAAAGTTCTGGATGTCCCACTCAACCAATCTCGAACATTAAACGCGCTGTTGGGCGGCAGCCCGAAAGCGGACTTTCGGGTTGTTTTTGAATCCGCTTTTAGGCCAGTTCGCCGCTATGACTGTTCACGCCGACGCTGAATTGACCCACGTGCCGAGGCAAGACTGCCCCATCTCCAAACCTTCAAAATTCAGCAAAGACAAGGATTCGCGAGGAGTCAGACTGGGTCAGTGAAATCTCAGCAACTGGGGCTATTCGGCGTAGGCGCCAACAGTTCTTGGGGCTCATTGTGCTGGGGCGACCATAGATTTTATGGCTCCCCCTCACGGTATCAGCTAAACCCACTCAGCAGCTCATACCCTACGTAGGCCATCATCGATCCGAAAAACACGGCCATATACGGTGGATCTATGGGAGTCACACCTGTTTATCGCTACTTACGTTGCAGCCGCATTAATGGCAGTGGTCTCGGCGGCGGTGCTGCTAGGTGTCGATTTGCCACGCCATGAGGCGGCTGTTAGTACTCCAGGTCGCCCGCTTGCGGTGATTGTTCGGCAGCCTCGACTCATCAACGTCATGCTCTGTGGCGTCATAACTTACACCTTGATAAATGCCCTGATGACTTCGACCCCACTAGCAATGAAGCATGAGGATCTTACACTGGAATCAT
Source organism: Pseudomonas sp. LG1E9 (assembly GCF_003290225.1). Taxonomy (NCBI): domain Bacteria; kingdom Pseudomonadati; phylum Pseudomonadota; class Gammaproteobacteria; order Pseudomonadales; family Pseudomonadaceae; genus Pseudomonas; species Pseudomonas sp. LG1E9. Next base: position 4,621,718 of record NZ_CP029983.1, read on the forward strand.
CGAACCTGGCATTGCAGCGGCACGTCATTGCAATGTACACACCCAGTTTTTTCACTGGAAATCTGATCCGCCGTTTTGGAGCAAACCGCGTTGTGTTGGTGGGGTTGATGTTAACCGGCGCGTCTATTTCTGTCGGGCTGCCGGTGTGCAGTCCTACCACTTTTATCTATGTTTGGTGCTTCTAGGGATTGGTTGGAATTTCGGTTCTGTCGGCGCCTCTGCACTCGTCCTTCAGAGCCATAAAACAAGCGAAAGAAACAGTGTCCAGGCGCTCAATGATTTCATTGTCTTTGGCGCCGTAGTGCTCGGCTCGTTTGCATCGGGAGGTATTTTGAATCGATACGGTTGGACCGTTATCTGTGCGCTTGCCTTTATACCTGTGTTGGTGGCTATAGCGACGTTGATGTTGAGCGAGCATCGCGCCTGGCGTTCAATCCAAGAACGCACAAGCTAGTTCCGCGGAACAGGCTTAGCCTCCAGACCATGACCTGAACTTGCCTGGTTTTTTTGGAGAGCTTGCGATCTCAGCAACGCTTGTGGCCAGGGTCGGCGCAACGTCTTTTTACTTAGACAACTCCTCAGCGTCGGCAACCATGGTCAAGTATGTTTTAGCAGCTGCAGCAAACCTTCCACATCAGCTAGCGCTGGAGCATGGGCTCCGGCATGGCGGCAAGATATGGATGCGCAAGCCGCTGAAAATTGCAGGCGCTCTCTCAAGTCCACGATCCCCAGCAACTGCGCAGCCAGCCAACCAGCCATACAAGCGTCTCCTGCTCCAACCGTGTCTTCCACCTTCACGGCAATCGCCGGCTGATCGAGTTGGCTATCCGGAGTGTGGAGAATCATCCCTTGTTCTCCTCGGGTAAAAAGGATCTGCGCCTGAGGATTAAGAGCGCGAAGCTCATCCATTGCCTGGTGTTCTGTCAGCCCTGGATAAATTTGCCGAAGGTCTTCATCGGAAAGCTTAATCATGTCAGCAAGGGTGGTCATCGTAGGGAAGGTCTGCTCCCGATAATGGCTATCCATTAAATTGCGCCAGTTCGGATCATAGCTAATCCGTTTACCGGCTTTTTTGGCCTGCTGAGTAATTTTAACCAGCTTGTCTGCAAGTGGCTGTCGAGCCAAACTGATACAGCTGAAATGACACAGCTCTGCTTCGTTGATCCATCCTTCGGGCATCAGATCTGGATCAAAAAACAGATCGGCATCTCCAGCAAAAAAGTATCTTGGGGGACGGCTCGATGGAACGATGGCGACCAAGGGATCTCGGTCTACCCGTTGGATAAACCTCATATCCATTGCAGCTGCTTCCGACTGCGAAACTATCTCGTCACCCAGTGAATCCATGCTCACCGACCCGGCAAAAGCACTGCTAACACCCAAGCGACTCAGCGCTCGTGCAACGTTCCAGGGAGCACCACCTGGGTAGCCCTTCCACTGTCCAGGAGTGCCTTGGACAAGATCGGTCAGGGCTTCGCCAAACACTACTGCGCGAGGCAATACCATCGTCACTTCCTCAATTTTTTGTCGTAGGGAACTGCTGGCTGATAAAAATCGACCGGTAATCACTTACTCAATGCACTTTGATGAAAGGCAAGGTTTGTTGAAGTTAGAGAAGTTTTCATAGCCAACTTCAAAGCAGATGTTGGCCGGACACATTCAAGTATTAAAACCAGGTTTCCATTTGTATACCGTATTGCCATACACCTCCGGCTTTGAAGTCCGTCATGCCAAAGGAATCTGTGGTACTGAATCTGTCCAGATCCGAAGACCAGTTCATGAAGCTTGCGAACACTCGCAATTCGGGACGTGTAAGAAAATCTCCAACCTCAGGTTTGAATGTCGGGGCGACAGTGAATTTCCAAAAGTTACCGTCGACCGCATTACGTTGTAGATAGTCCTTCGGGTCGAGCTTCATGTTTTGCCAGCTTATTTCGTAGGCCATCTCGAAATTGCTGTTGATTTTGTTAGCCAATCGCACGCTCAGGGTCAGCCAGCGGTAATCGTCACCCTTGACGTATCTATCTTTGCTCTGTTCGGCCAGCAAGCTGGGCCCGATGCGCCAGTCAGGCGCAAGGGGTGTCTCACCGTAAAGTGCCAGACGCAGAGCGCGGGCATCGTCGATGAGTTCGCCATCCGAGCCGATGTTCTTGACCTCAGCTCCCAGACCTTGCCCATAGAGCAGCGCCGTTTTGAAGAAGCCTTCCCTGCCGAAAAAGTTTTTCTGGTGATTGGCCAGCATGCTGTGCAAACCGGAATCCGCAGGCGTCAAACCCGCTGCATTGGTGCGGGTACCAAAATCGTTTTTCTTTGCGCCGATGGCATTGAACATCCACTGCCACTGACCATCCTCGAAGAACTGGTTGGAGGTCAGGATGTAGCTTTCCACATCGGCACTAAGACCGCCTTGACTGAAATCCCCGTAGTTGCGCCCGATCAAAGAGTAGTTCGAACGCCAATTCTTGTTCATCTGCATATCGTAGATTCCACCCCCGGTGCCGGCCAGATAGACAACGTCCGAGTCCAGCCAGTGGATATCGAAATTATCTCTATCGAATCGCTTGCCTGCCCACAGGGTGGCGTTCTCGAACACTGAATTGCCCTTGAACGCAGCGAGATGGTCAAGCGCTGTGAATACCTGGCGCACGTTCAGTTTGCTTTCGTCAGCCGTCCAGTCATTAGAACTTTCCACACCGTCAGCGATCGAGACCGTGAATTTGGAACGGGTGCCGTTTTGCGCATAGATTTCTTTCGACAGGTCTATACGCATGTAGGTGTCGTCTTCGTTACCGAGTCGCCCGACTGCACCACCGACTGAACCGGCAGGAGTTTCATAAGGGCCGCCACGACCACCACCCAGCCCATCGTTGATCAGCAATCCGGAGCGGGCGTAGCCGTTGAAGCTGAACCCACCAGTGAGGTGTCCGGTACTGCCCTCTTTCTCCAGGCTTTGCTGACGGGCTTCAAGTTTTGCCAGTCGGGTATCCAAAGCGGGCACCGAAATTACTGCCGCTGCAGACGCTGCGGGCTGCAAGGGAGCAGTGGCGAGTTTGATCTGCTGCAATTCCCTGGCAAGTGCCTGGGTTTGCTGCTCGGCTGCGGCTGCACGCTTTTCCGCGGCGCTGGCACGGGCTTCAAACGCGGCCATGCGTTCTTCCAGAGTAGCGGCCTGAGAGGTCGTCACCGAAGTGCTGAGCACGCCTGCGAGTAGCCAGCTTGATGCTTTCTGCATGTGGATTTCCTGTTTTGTTTTTATTGTTTTGTTCCCGCGACCGGCCATTTTTCATGAGGTGCGAATTGTCGCAATCGACGAAAAAAAGGATGCCTCATCGCAAAGACGCTGCTACATTTGGCGCTGTTAACGTTAACTTTTCTAAAAACAAAAATAAAGAGGGCTTTATGAAACAGCTAAAAACTCTCCTTCCAGCCGCACTACTCACTCTCTGTGCCGGATTTCCATGCCTCTCGAGCGCTGCCGATTTAACGATCTCGTGTGGCGCGGTGGGTGCGGAGTTGCAGCTCTGCAAGGAGGCTGTCGAGGCGTGGTCGAAACAGACCGGCAACAACGTCGAGGTGGTTTCCACGCCTAACTCGGCGACCGAGAGGTTGTCGTTCTATCAACAGATCCTCAGTGCGCAATCCAGCGACATCGACATCATTCAAATCGATATGGTGTGGCCAGGAATGCTGGCCAAACACTTGATGGATCTGCGCGAGGTGCTTCCTGCCAACCCGACCCAAGGCTATTTCCAGGCACAGGTGGATAACGCCACGGTGAACGGACGGCTGGTGACGATGCCGTGGTTCACCGACTCGGGCCTGCTGTATTACCGCAAGGACTTGCTCGAGAAGTACAACCAGCAGGTTCCGCAGACCTGGGAGGATATGACCGCTACCGCCAGGAACATTCAACAGGCTGAGCGCAATGCCGGGAACCCCAATGCGTGGGGTTACATCTTCCAGGGGCGCGCCTACGAGGGCCTGACGTGTAATGCGTTGGAATGGATCAGCAGCCATCCGGAAGGCGGGCTGGTCAATCCACGAGGTGACATCGTGGTCAAAAGCCAGGCTTCAAGAACGGCTTTGACCCTGGCGAAAAGTTGGGTAGGAGACATCTCCCCGCGGGGCGTACTCAATTACACCGAGGAAGAAGGCCGGGGTGTATTCCAATCGGGAAATGCGCTGTTCATGCGTAACTGGCCTTATGTCTGGGCTCTGGTGCAAAGCCAGGACAGTGCCGTAAAAGACAAGGTCGGGGTCGCTCCCCTGCCCCGCGGTGGCGAGACCGGCAGCCATGCCTCAACACTCGGTGGCTGGGGCCTGGCGGTATCGCGTTACAGCGCCCATCCAAAACTTGCCGCAGAACTGGTGAGCTACCTGACCAGTGCCCAAGAGCAAAAACATCGTGCCCTGATAGGCGCCTACAACCCGGTTATCGAGTCGCTGTATCAAGACCCCGAACTGCTCGCGGCAATGCCTTATTACGCTCAGTTGCACAGCATTCTCAATGATGGGGTGATGCGTCCCGCCTCCATTACTGCCGATCGCTATCCACGGGTCTCCAATGCGTTCTTCGATCGAGTGCATGGCGTGCTGGCGGGCGAGTTGCCTGTCGATCAGGCGCTGGCTGAACTGGAAAGCGAACTCACGCGCATCAAACGCCGGAACTGGTAAGCCACAAGGAAGGAAATCACCATGTCTGTCTCTACTACCCATGCCCACTGTGACGAGCTCCTGCTCACCCGGGAAACGCCTGTGCAGCGTCGCCGAGTACGCGCCGCCTGGCTGTTTCTGACGCCGATGTTGCTGTGCCTGGCCCTGGTGGCAGCGTGGCCGTTACTGCGCACATTCTGGTTCAGCCTGACCGACGCCAACCTGGCGGACACCGGTGGCGGATCCTTCGTTGGCCTGAGCAATTATCTATTCCACAACGGCTCCAGCTGGTCGGGCATCCTGGTCGATCCGCAGTGGTGGAACGCGGTGCGCAACACCTTGCATTTCACCGTGGTGTCAGTGGGACTGGAAGTCGTATTGGGGCTGCTGGTGGCGTTGCTGCTGAACATCAAGTTCACCGGCCGCTCTCTGGTGCGTGCGTTGATTCTGATTCCCTGGGCGATTCCCACCATTGTCTCGGCGAAGATCTGGTCATGGATGCTTAACGACCAGTTCGGCATCATCAATCACCTGATGCTGAGCCTAGGCCTGATTGACGCGCCCCTGGCCTGGACGGCGGATGCGGACCTGTCGATGTGGGCGGTGATCATCGTCGACGTCTGGAAGACCGTCCCTTTTGTCACGCTGCTGATGTTGGCGGCCTTGCAGATGCTGCCGAGCGATTGCTACGAGGCCGCCAGGGTCGATGGCATTCATCCGCTGAAGGTGTTCTGGCGTGTCACGCTTCCCCTGCTGATGCCCGCATTGCTGGTGGCGGCGATATTCCGCATCCTCGACTCGTTGCGGGTATTTGACGTGATATACGTGCTGACCTCGAACTCGTCGAGCACCATGAGTATGTCGGTGTATGCCCGTCAGCACCTGGTGGAGTTCCAGGACGTCGGTTACGGCAGCGCAGCCTCGACGCTGTTGTTTCTGGTGGTTGCGGTCATCGCCATGCTTTACCTCTACCTCGGACGCCGTCAACTGGAGGTCCGCTCATGAGCCCGCGCCAGCTGAAAAAAGCGCTGTTGCGCCTCGGGTTCTGGTGTCTGATCGGGGTGTTGCTGCTGTATGCGGTTTTCCCTTTCTACTACGCCATCGTGACGTCGCTGAAGCCATCCAGCGCCTTGTTCGAGGTGAGCTACTGGATCGATAACCCCGACTTCTCCAATTACGCGGCGGTACTCCATCAAGCCTCATTCCTGCGGGCTATCGGTAATTCGCTGGTGGTTGCGCTGTGTGTGGTGACACTGGCGCTGTTCCTCAGCCTGACCGCCGCCTATGCCTTGGGCCGGGTGAAGTTCCGTGGGCGTGGCACGGTCTTGATGATGGTCCTTGGGGTGTCGATGTTTCCCCAGGTCGCGGTGCTGTCGGGGCTGTTCGAAGTGATCCGCGCCCTGGGTCTGTACAACACCTCCTGGGCGTTGATCCTCAGCTACACAATTTTTACCCTGCCCTTCACCGTCTGGGTGTTGACCACGTTCATGGGGCAACTGCCCCATGAACTGGAAGAAGCGGCAATCATGGATGGCGCTTCACCCTGGGTCACGCTGACCCGAGTGCTGTTGCCACTGCTCTGGCCCGCACTGGTCACCACTGGCTTATTGGCCTTCATCGCCGCGTGGAACGAGTTCCTATTTGCCCTGACCTTCACCCTCACCGACACGCAACGCACGGTGCCGGTCGCCATCGCCTTGATTTCCGGCGGCAGCCCCCATGAGTTGCCTTGGGGGTTGTTGATGGCTGCATCGGTGCTGGTCACCGTCCCACTGGTAATTCTGGTGCTGATCTTCCAGCGCCGAATAGTTTCCGGTCTCACTGCCGGCGCGTTAAAGGGTTGATGCCCAACAAAGACAAGGAACAGCATCGTGATCAAATTGAAACTGAACAACGTGAACAAACAATTGGGCGGCGCGCGGATTCTTCGCGACATCAGCCTGGAAATCGCGGCGGGTGAATTCGTGGTGTTCGTCGGCCCTTCGGGCTGCGGCAAGTCGACCCTGCTGCGCCTGATCGCCGGACTGGATTCGATCTGCGGCGGCGACCTGCTGATCGACGGGCGTCGGGTCAACGACCTGGAGCCGCGCGAGCGTGGCGTCGGCATGGTATTTCAATCCTATGCGCTGTACCCACACATGAGCGTCTACGACAACATCAGCTTTGGTCTCAAACTGGCCAAGACTGAAAAGAGCAGCCTGCGTGAGCGCGTGCTGAAAACAGCGCAAATCCTTCAATTGGACAAACTGCTGCAACGCAAGCCAAAAGAACTGTCTGGAGGGCAGCGCCAGCGTGTGGCAATGGGCAGAGCCATGGCGCGTGAGCCGGACATTTTGCTGTTCGATGAGCCGCTCTCCAATCTGGATGCATCCTTGAGGGTGCAGATGCGCAACGAAATCGCCCGGCTGCATGATCGACTGGGCTCGACCATGATCTACGTCACTCACGATCAAGTGGAAGCGATGACCCTGGCCGACAAAATTGTTGTGCTCAATGGCGGTCGCGTAGAGCAGGTCGGCTCACCGCGCGATCTCTATGAGCGCCCGGCGAGCCGCTTTGTAGCCGGTTTTCTCGGTTCGCCCAGAATGAACTTTCTGGCGGCACGCCTGCATGCCCCGGGTGAAACCAGCCTGGTCGATACTCCCGTCCTGGGTATGACCTCCCTGCCCTTCGACAGCTCGAATCTGGCGGCGGACGCCCCACTGATTCTGGGGATTCGCCCGGAACACGTGTCGCTCAAGGCGGCGCAAGGAACTACCGGCGTCGTCGTGACCGGGGTCGAATACCTGGGCAGTGAAACCTATGTGCACCTCGATACAGGTCAGGACGAGCCACTGATCTGTCGTTGTGAGGTCAACGCCGGGTGGCAGGTGGGCAATCAGGTCGAGCTGCAGCTGGAGTTCGGCAATCTGCACCTGTTCGACGCCGACGGCAATGCCTTGAGTCGCCACCCACAAGCCATTGTAACCCTGCCGGATGACGTTTCTCTAAGCTCAGTCCGAGCACGCGCCCTATGACCTTGTCTTTGAATACCCCGAGCGATCCAATGCCTTGCACCCTTGACCTTGCGCAGCGTGCGCTGAGTGACGGTCTGTCTCGCGTCATCCAGGATTATCGACCTGGTTATCATCTTGCCCCCCCAGTGGGCTGGATGAACGATCCTAACGGGGTCGTGTACTTTCGTGGCGAATATCACGTTTTCTATCAGCATTATCCCTTCGACGCGAAATGGGGCCCGATGTATTGGGGTCACGCCAAGAGTGCCGATCTTGTTCATTGGCAGCACCTGCCCATTGCGCTGGCACCCGGCGATGACTTCGACCGTGATGGATGTTTTTCCGGTAGCGCAGTGGTGTGTGGAGATACCTTGGCACTGATCTACACCGGACACACATGGCTAGGGGACGTGGGTGACGAACACTTGATCCGTCAAGTCCAGTGCCTGGCCACCAGCATCGACGGCATCCGGTTCGTCAAACATGGCGCCGTCATCGAGAACGCGCCGAAAGACACGATCATGCACTTTCGTGACCCCAAGGTATGGCAGGAGGATGACTATTGGTACCTGATTGCCGGCGCGCGCCTGGGTGATAAACCGCTACTGCCGCTATACCGTTCCACGGATCTGCACGCCTGGGAGTTCCTTGATTATGTGTCCAGCGGCAGCGAGAGCGATGGCTATATGTGGGAGTGCCCGGATCTGTTCCGACTGAACGGGCGCGATGTGCTGCTGTACTCCCCCCAGGGCATGCAATCCGAGGGTTACGAACGGCTCAACAAGTACCAGACCGGTTATCGAGTGGGCCGACTCGACAGCGAATGGCACTTCACCGGCGGGCCTTTTATCGAGTTGGATAACGGCCATGATTTCTACGCCGCACAAACGCTACTGGCCGCCGACGGTCGGCGCCTTGTGTGGGCGTGGCTCGACATGTGGGAAAGCCCGATGCCGAGCCAGGCCCATCATTGGTGCGGCATGCTCGGTTTGCCGCGCGAACTTGAACTGTGCGCAGATCGCCTTTGCGTGTATCCGGCACGTGAGCTCACCGCTCTGCGCAAAGCGCCATTGCCAGGCACGTCCTGGTGGGATGAATCAGGAACCCGGTGGGTGCCGGAAGTGAATGGCGATATGCTCGAAATCCACGTGCACCTGGATTTACTCGGCTGCACCGATGGCCACCTGGGAATCGCGTTGCGCTGCAGCGACGATGGCCATGAACAAACCCTGCTCTACTACGATGCGGCGTTGCGGCGTCTGGTGCTTGACCGCACCCACTCTGGTGCGCAAGTCACAGGCCAGCGCAGCGTGTCGATAGACCCGACACAAGAGCGACTGGAACTGCGTGTGTTCCTCGATCGCTCGTCCATCGAGGTGTTCGACGAAAACGCGCGCTTCAGCCTCAGCAGTCGCCTCTATCCGCGGCCCGACAGTCTGGGCGTGAAGCTTCTGTCAAGCGGGAGTGGCGGGCGTGTCTCGATTCCCAAGGCATGGCCTCTCGGCTCTGGATGGCTGTGAGCAACGTCATTCGAGTCGCGAGAAGCCCGGGCCCTGTGTCATGATTCTGCGTCAACCTTACCGGGCTCGCCTCGCATGACTTCAGTGAAAGACGTTGCACAGCTGGCCGGCGTGTCCCTGATGACGGTTTCTCGAGCGCTCAATAATCCGGAAAAACTGAGCCCTGAAACCCTTCTGCGGGTGCGTCGCGCCATTGATAAACTGCAATTCGTACCGAGCCTGTCGGCGCGCAAGATGCGCGGCGACAACCTCCAGTCGCGAACCATCGGTGTGTTCGCGCTGGACACCGCGACCACACCGTTCGCAGTCGAGTTGCTGCTGTCCATCGAACAGACTGCGCAGCAATCCGGCTGGAATGTGTTCATCCTTAACCTGTTGAGCAACCCTCCCACCGACCAGAACATCGACCTGATGTTGTCGCACCGCCCCGAGGGGTTGATCTTCAGCGCCATGGGGTTTCGCCAGGTATGCATTCCCGAACGATTGAAGAGCAAACCCCTGGTACTCGCCAATTGCCTGGCCGATGACAGTCGCCTGGTGAGTTATGTGCCAGACGACGAAGCGGGGCAGTATCGAGCCGTACATCACGCGTTGAGCCAGGGCTATCGGCGCCCTCTGTGTATCAATCTGCCAAAACAGAGTCTGGCCTGGAACCTGCGACAAAAAGGTCTGCAACGTGCCTGTCAGGCATTCGGGCTGTCGCCTGACGCACTCCTGCAATACGACCTTTCCGATCATGACGCCTATGGTGAAACCGCAGCCATCCTCGACCGGAACATCATTGAGGGTCGTCCCCAATTCGACATTCTGATCTGTGGCAACGACCGCATTGCCTTTTGTGCCTATCAACTATTGTTGGGCCGTGGCCTGAAAATTCCCGACGATGTCGCCGTGCTCGGCTACGACAACATGATCGGTATTGCTGAGCTGTTCATCCCGCCGCTGACCACGGTGCAACTGCCGTATTACGAGATCGGTCGCAAGGCTGCCCGGCACCTGATCGAGACCCTCGACGTATCGGGAGCCCAGCCAGTTGATTGTCCATTGGTGGTCAGGGCATCGCTATAAGATTTAGTTAATTCGGTGATAGCGCGCCCGCTTGCTTTCGATTTGCCACTGGCCTGTCACCGACCGCTTAAGCCCAAAGGGTCAGTCACGACATGCACAAAACGGCCAGAAGTCGTCATTCTTCAAATCTCACCGCCCCTCAGATCGAAAAAGACGCTTTCTTGGCGATTATCAGCTCAGTGGAAATATTCAACTTCTCCTTTCTTCCCCCTCAGCAAAACGCATTGGGCCGGAGACCAAACCGACCCAATACCATACGAGCTGATCCATTACCGCGAATCGACTAACCCAACGTGTTAAGGCACACCACCTTGGGTTGGGTCATTTCCTCGTAGGCAAAATGCACACCTTCCCGGCCCAGGCTACCGTACTTGGAACCGCCAAACGGCATCGCATCGAAGCGGTAGTCGGAAGAGTCGTTGATCATCACTCCCCCGGCTTCGATCCTCCGTGCGGCGCTCATGGCGGTTGCCAGATCATTGGTGAAGATCCCGGCATGCAGGCTGTATTCGGGCTCATTGATCAACGCGATGGCTTCATCGAAGGTTTCGAAAAGCTGCAATACCACCACCGGAGCAAAGACTTCATTGCGCCAGAGTCGACTGGCGTGATCGACATTTTCCAGCACGGTGGCGGCGTAGCACGATCTTGCACGCCGATGGCCGCATAGCAACGTGGCGCCTTCTTGCAAGGCCTCGTTGACCACTTGCTCGGCATTCTGCGCGGCTTGCGCAGTAATCATGGGGCCTATATCGGTATCGGCCAGCAATGGATCGCCGACCACAAGCGCACGCGCCTGGCTGACGAATTGCTCTCGGAACGCTTCATAAACAGACGCCTGAATCAGCAAGCGCTGAGTGCCTACGCAGTTCTGCCCCGCTGCCCAAAAGGCTCCGGACACGCAACTCTCGACAGCGGCCTTAAGGTCTCAGTCGCCCATGACGATTACCGGCGCACTGCCGCCCAGGCGCATGGCCAGTTTCTTCAACCCGGCCGTGCGGGCGATCTGTTCTGCGGTGACGAAACCGCCGGTGAAGGAAATCATCCGCACCTCACGGGCGGCGACCAACGCTTTGCCCAGTTCCGCGCCGCCGGGGGCGACTATAACCACTGATTCAGGCAAGCCTGCCGCGACCAGATAGGAGACCAGTTTAGTGGCCGACAATGGCGCGAGCTCGGAAGGTTTGAGAATCACCGCGTTACCGCCCGCAATGGCCGGACTGAGTTTGTGTGCCACCATGTTCAACGGATCGTTGTACGGCGTGATCGCCACGATCATGCCCAAGGGCTCGCGAGAAAACCAGCCCTGACGCGATTCGGAGTCTTCATAAGCGTCAAACGGCACCAACTCCCCGGCATTGCGCCTGGCCTCCTCGGCCGACAGCTTGAGGGTGTTGACGCAACGCTTGACTTCCTTTTCCGCCTGTTTGAGGGTCTTCCCGGCCTCGTCGACGATCAGCCTGGCAAACACACGGGCATCATGTTCGATGTTGATTGCGGCTTGCTCAAGAATGCGAGCCCGACGATGACGCGCTAACGCGGCGCACGCTCGTGCACCACTGCGTCCTGTCTCCAACAACTGCGGAACTTGCGACGCACAGACATTCGTTACGCTACCTATGAGGTAACCGTCATAGGCGTTAAAGACCTCAATGGGCGGCTCCACGATATCCAGGACCTGCGCCGCCAACACTGGCCAGCGGATAGTCGTTGTTCAACAGCCGCGGTACGACACTGGCACTGATCGAGCCATCGGCATGACGCATCGCCGACCCGATCAGCTTCCAGCGAGCGCCGTCCTGCCGGTTTTTTTCGATGTCGCCAAGGCTGAGGGAGGAAATGCCACTGCACGTGACGTTGCTGACCGTCAGCTTCGCGTCCAGCAGTTCATTCGCCAGGATCACCACTTTGAGGCGTACGTCATGGCCCTCGACATCCGCCGTCGGGTCGGCTTCGGCGTAACCCAGCTCCTGAGCCTTGCTGACGGCCTCGGCAAAAAACCCGCGTGGTGGATGAAGAAGGCAAAGGCTGGGTTTTCGTCTCACCGGTCTATCGGGGACGCCCCATAAACCCGACCTCCATGCTCAAGCCCTTTCAGCGCATCTGGCCGGAGTACAACATCACCGCCCACGGCTGTCGCGCCACCTACCGGACCATTGCCCACGAGCACTTAGGTATCGATCCAATCGTGCTCGAACTGTCCTTATCCCACCGGATGCCAGGTGCGTTGGGGGCTGTGTATACCCGCGTGCAATTACTAGTGCAACGCCGGGAGGCGGCTCAACAATGGGCGAACTGCTTAGACCAGTTGCGGCAAAATGCTGCGCACGTGACCTCAGATTGAGGATACAGCGCGAGGAATTAGGAGATGGAATGGGAAACGAGGCATGCATCAATTCCTAACGTCTGACTAAGGAGTCTTCAATTTGCAGGAATCAAATGCTTTGCCGATTGTAATAGTGGATGTAGTGACCATGAAACCTTGGATAAACACCCTAGTCACCACACACCGCGGCAACTTAACAAGAAGTACCGGGGGGCTATCCGCAGTTTAGAATGTAGCTTCGCATCTAAGCTATAGCGCAAGCGTGCTACAGCCAAATCGCCCCGTTCGGAGGTTTCAAGGATAGCGGTCATGATAAGGAAAATGGTCGTTACTCAATTCACGACATGACCGAGCTTAAGTGGGTGACTTTACAACTGGGTGAGCGTGCCTTCCCTATCTGATGAGCAATAATAATGGCCCCACACCTGCGGTGGTGGGCCATTGTATCAATCCGTACCATGACTGGAGGCGAATCCAACTGAAATTCAGAAGACGCAAACAGTGAGCATTAGGAAAAACTACGATTTCCGAAATACTTTACACTTAAAAACTCGTTTAACTGGAATGGAATGACCTCACCGAATCGGTCAGCCGAGGAAACAGCTAGCTTGAAGCAGCGTTAAGGTCATGGTCACACTGGCCTGCATTGAAAGATGTTTGTGGGCAGGCTCTTCAAACAAGCCCTAGACTTTTGCCTTGACGTATTGCTAAGGCTGTCCGGCCCCCACCTCCACAAGACAGATATAAGGATCTGCGGGAGAACGCCACCTGAGCTCGTCCAAAAAGGGATTCTGGGATGTAGATATTGACAAATGCCCTGTGCGCAAGGACCTAGCCATAGTGGCACTTACACCGCCTCATATTTTGAATAATGAGTGAATCCGGCCAACCGGATTATACATGAATAACGGTAGCGTTTGGGCCGAGCCCTGTTCGCGAACAGTTTAAGGGGCAGAGCAAACGCTGAGATCCAAAGAAGTCACGACGGCCACCATATTTGCTTATCACCTCTCCAGCGACCGCCTTGGTATCGCAGTCTCAGTATCAGCAGGCGCGTGCTCAGGATCATTTTCGAGAGAAACTTCATCCGGAACCAAGTCCCCCCACTTGCACATTGCCTCTAACACATCACGTAACTCTTGCCCCAGAGGAGTGAGCTCATACATGACCCGAGGAGGCGTTTCTGCGTAGGCAGTACGTGTTACTAATTTGTGGCGTTCGAAGCCTTTTAAACGGTGCGTCAATGTATGAGCACTAATACCCGGCAACGCTTGTTTTAGTTGGGTAAAACGCAATGGTCCGCCCAGTAACTCTCTCACGATCAAGGTGGCCCATGGCCCCTCAAGCAGGGCAAGAAAACGAGCGACACCACAGCAAGGACTATTTTTTTGCTTCATGCTAAAGAATCTTCCAATAGTGCATTTGACGTAACCAACCGTGGTAATAAACCTTGGTTTCTCGCTATCAAATCGCAACGAGGTAAGTAAAATGAGTCGCTATATTGTCCATGGCGCCAACGGAGCACAAGGTGCCCCGCTTCTAAAACGCCTGATTGACTCCGGCCATAATGCGATCGCCGCTGCTCGCAACACGGGCTCTGTCAACGGTATGCCTAGCGTTAAGGTTGACAACGCATCAGTAGCCTCCCTGATTGCGGCTTACAAAGATGCCACGGGTGTTTTCATTCATCTGCCTGTAGCGGCCGAGGCAGAACGTCTCATTCATGCGCAAAACATTGTAGAAGCCATCAAACAAACTAAGCCTGGCAGAGTAGTCATCTCAAACAGTGGCTGGGTGGTGGATGATCCTGACTCTCCACTGCAAAACCCACCGGGCAGTGCTATCGCGGAACTGATTCGAGGTGTCCAAGAATCAGGTGTGTCATTTGCAGTGATTGCGCCACGTTTATTTCTTGAAAACCTACTCAACCCTCTCGTCTTGGGTGCTGTGAAATCAGAAGGTGTTCTTCGCTACCCCATCCGAGCGGAGTACCCGGTGTCCTGGTGTTCACACCTGGATGTTGCTGAGGTCGCGGAAAGGCTGTTCACGGACACAACGGTTACAGGCTTGGTCGGTGTAGGTCAGTCGCCAGCGATCACTGGAGAGCAACTGGCTCAAGGCTTCGAACGGTACCTGAAACGTACGGTAGCGTTCAGCAGCGTGACGCCGCAGGCCTTCGGCGAAATGATTGCGCCCCTGTTCGGAACAGACGCTGCGGCTGGAGTTGTTGCCGCCTATGAAGCTCAAGCAAATGCTGCCGCGAATGCGATCACAGCAGGCACCAGCGCTCAAGTCCAATTGGCCTTAACGCCTCGCACCGTGGATCAGTGGCTAGCCGAAATCTCTGCTTGACCGCCCAGTCTTTTGAAGCGCTAGGGCGGTAATACGCCCTGGTTAAGCGATTGGCTAGTCCCGCAGTACTGCCTTGGTACCAAAATACTGAGCGGCGTTGGGGTCTTCTGTCTGCTGAGAAGCCTTAGCGCTTTCCGATCCGGCCCCCAATAATCATATCGCTTGCTACCGCCCCATTTAAATCTAAAGAATTTCTTTTCTTACCAAAGCAGGAAAAGGCTTAATTCTGGACTTGTCTTTGAAGGGCATCAAGGGCCAAGAGAATGATCCAACCTCATGAGCTCGGCCCATAGCCAATCGAACAACTACTCATTAGGTTAAAAGCAGCAGTGATTTTCCTCAGCATCGTCATCCGGTGACAACTAGCCGTGCTGTTTGCCGCTCAGCACCAACGCAATCCCCCCCAGCACAGCGACGGATGCCAACACCATCCTTACGCTTAGGCTTTCTCCCAGAAAAATGATACCAGCCAGCGAAGCCAGGATGGGCACGCTCAATTGCACCGTCGCGGCTTGAAACGCTGCAAGATTACGCACCGCGACATACCAGACCGCGTAGCCCACGCCCGACGCCAGCGCGCCGGAAAGAACCGCATAAAGTATCCCCAGTAGATCCCAACGCAGTTCTGAAAGAAACGGCAAACTTGCGATCAAAACCAGGGGAATCGAGCGCAGGAAATTGCCGGCTGTGGTTGCCAGCGGATCGGCGACAATTTTGCCAAGCATTGAATAGATCCCCCATGCCACCCCCGATAACAGCATCGTGAATGCGCTAACGGAGTCAGGGGCAGCCGCACCTGGAAGCAGAAGACTGACTAGGCCAACAATTGCCAACACAAAACCAACGATTGCCTGCCTGTGCATCCGCTCGCCTTTGAACATGCCGTACAGAACCATGCTCAGTTGAACCGCCCCAAACAGCAGCAACGCCCCCGTCCCGGTCTCCAAATGACGGTATGCGAAGGAAAAAGCGAAGACGTAAACGAACAAAACTGCGGCCCCCTTCCAACTTCCTTTGATCGTGGTTGAGGACCGTCTCAAGGCACACATGAGCCATAACACCACGGCTCCGCTGGCCAGTCGGACAATACTGAAACTCGCGGCGTCGACGTTGGTGTGTTTAAACGCCAGGCGGCACAGCAGCGAGTTCGCGGCAAAAGCGAACATGGCGAAACAGGTCATCGCTATCAATCTCGCCGATGCTGACGATTTGAGCGTCCGAGTGAAGTGTTTGCTCATTGTCATGATCGATCCCAATGCCTGGGTAGACTCTCAGAACGCTCGACGCCATCGCGTCCTATGAAACACGTTCAACTACGGTGGGCTTATAAACGCCTCTGTACCGATCGGTCAATACAGTTATCTTCCTGCAACCAAGGGATGAGCTTCTCCCATCTGTATCATTCATCGCGCACGCATGGGTATGATTGGCGCTCAACCGGTTGGAATTGACTCATGGGAAGAAAGAACGCCGTCGTCGCTGCCGAACCTGCTGAAACCAGCACCAAGGAGCGAATCCTGAAAATTGCTGCGCAGTTGTTTTCGACGCGCGGTTTTCATGCGACCGGCATGGCTGAGTTGGAAAAAGCCACCGGCCTTGCTCGAGGTGCGCTGTATTACCACATCGGCAGCAAGGAAGAGTTACTGTTCGAAATCACCAGCCGATATTTACGGGTGCTCATCGCAGAAGGTACGCCCCTGTGCGAGAGCGATCTGCCTGCGGAAGATAAATTTCGCCAGTTCTCGGCCATCGTGATGCGCACGATTGTTACCCACCTGGCGGAAATGACGGTGTGTTTTCGAGAAGTGTATTCGGTCATTGGCGAGCGCCAGACCGAGTTGCTCGACCTGCACCGGCAGTATGAAAAGCTCTGGTCGCAAATCCTCAAGGCCGGCGTGAGCGAGAAAACCTTCCGTACGTCCGAATCGTTGGCCGTGAAGGCTATTCTTGGCATCCACCACTACAGCTATCTGTGGATCAAGCCCGGTGGCCCGCGCTCTCCGGAATCCATAGCTACGTTCTTTTGCGACACCCTCCTGCCCGGACTGAAGGTTGAGCCACACCTGGCTTAACTGTCATCAGCGGCGCTTCAAATGCGCCGCATCCTTCGACCTCCTCCTCATTCACGGCCAATCACCGATGGTTGTCCTTGTGACTGGACCACGCGCGTTTTTCGTTCTAGGCTAGCTACAGACCGACCGATCAGTCTACTGACTTGCCGTTGGGTCCAGCCCGACAAAGAACCAGAGGGAACAACAATGACAAAAAAATCCATGGTCCCCACCAAGCAAGACGCGCTTCGGACATCTTTGGCTCGCAGGGATTTCCTGATAAAAAGCGGGGCCGTTATCGGCACTGCCGCTTTTGCTCTGGGTGATAGCGCCATCATCAACGCCGAGACGACCAATAACGTCCCTCTTGATTCGAACCTGCCCCTTAAAGTCCCGCAATGGACCCGCAGTCTTGGCGCTCCCACGGCGAGCCCTTACGGCAAACCTTCAACTTTCGAAACCAAAGCCGTCAGGAATCTATATCCCGGCCTGAAGGACACGATGTCCGCCTACAGCACCTCCCCACTTCAAGAACTGGACGGCATCATTACGCCGAACGGCCTGTTCTATGAGCGCCACCACGCGGGCGTCCCGCAAATCGATCCGGCGGAACACCGGTTGGTGATCCATGGCATCACCGAAACAGCCTTGATCTTTACCGTGGATGAGATACGCCAATTCCCCGCCGTGTCACGGGTGCACTTCATGGAGTGTTCGGGAAATCCATCGTTTTTACCTCCCTGGGGTAAAACCGCAGCCGAAGTGAGCGGCCTGGTGAGTTGCGCTGAGTGGACGGGTGTTACTCTGAAAACTTTGCTGGATGAAGCCGGGCTGAAGCCCCAAGCCAAGTGGATCATCGCCGAAGGGGCGGACGGCGCGGCAATGACTCGCAGCATTCCCATCGAAAAATGCCTAGACGATGTGATGGTCGTCTACAGCCAGAACGGCGAGCGCCTAAGGCCGGAACAGGGCTACCCGCTGCGCCTGTTTGTACCCGGCTACGAGGGCAATACTCACATCAAATGGCTGCGCCGACTTCACGTCACCGACGCGCCCGCCTACAGCCGGGAAGAAACCGCCAAATACACCGACTTGATGGCCGATGGCAAAGCCCGGAAGTTTTCCTTTGTTATGGAATGCAAATCGCTGGTCACCTACCCCTCAGGCACCCAGAAACTGACGCGCAAGGGTCTGCATGAGATGCGTGGCATCGCCTGGAGCGGACACGGCAAAATTACCCGCGTTGACGTTTCCATCGATGGCGGCGACAACTGGACGCAAGCCAGGTTACAGGAGCCTATTCTGACCAAGGCACTGACCGCCTTCAGGGCCCCTTTCGAATGGAAAGGCCAAGAGTTGATGATCATGAGCCGCGCCATCGACGAGACCGGGTATGTGCAACCGATGCTGGAACAGTTGATCGATGAACGCGGCAAGGTCTCTTTCTATCACAACAACTCGGTGCAGCCGTGGCGCGTGTCCAGCAGTGGGGAGGTGACCAATGGACGGGCTTAAAAAGGGTTCGTTCCTGCTGGGATTGTTTTGCGCCTGCACATTAACCTGTGTCGCCGCCCAACCCAAGTACGGGTTAGGCACAAGCGCTACGGACGCACAGATCGCCAGTTGGAACATCGACGTGGCACCCGACGGGAAAGCGTTGCCCCCGGGAAGCGCCACGGTAGCGGACGGTGAAAAGGTTTATATGAATAACTGCCTCGCCTGTCATGGTCTAAAACTCGAAGGCGGCATTGGCCCGGCATTGGCAGGAGGTAATGGGTCCCTCACCACTGACAAACCACTTAAGACGGTAGGCAGTTATTGGCCTTATGCGACGACCCTCTTTGACTACATCCGTAGGGCAATGCCTTTCCAGTCTCCCCAGTCGCTAACCAATGACCAAGTGTACGCGGTAACCGGTTACGTCTTGCACGTCAACAAACTGCTTGACGCTAATGCGACTGTCGATGCAGCAACCTTGGCCGCCATAAAAATGCCAAATCGAGATGGCTTTTTCATCGATGACAGGCCTGACAGCAAAGCGATCGACTGTATGTCCAACTGTTTGAAAGTCCATTAGCAGGTGTGCCGGCCTCACACGCAATCGATGACCTCAACGTGATCTATCGCCAGCGCCTGGACACTATCGTCCAGGCGCATTAAGCAAGCGATAGGTTTGAGGTAACGTGTCAACTGGCGGCAATGTGCGACAAGCGCGGCACAGGACCGACTGCAATGTAGGCATTGCCCCCAATCCGCAGCCAGACCGTTCACCAATGAAGATGGTTTCAAAGCCTCATGCTGAAAAGAACGGCGTCACTGATGTCGCATGGCGAGTGAACGGAACTCAGTAGCTTCAGGCTTAAATCCTGAATTCTATCTGAAATATCAGTCTTTTTGCCGAGCAGTGAAGTCTCCTTGACAGGCGTGGGTCCGGGGTCACGGCGTAGCGACTGGGAATATTGAATTTCGGCCCAAGCACCGTCCAGTGCCGAGATAGACTCGTCAAGCAGCAACAACGCGGGAACGGAGTTCCAGTTCGCGAATACTGGCGAAGCGTGGGCGCTTCCCTCCAGAAAACGAGTAGTTGGAAGCTCTCCAGCAAACAGCAAACGGCACCTTGTCATTCAAGACATAAACGACTTTTAAGCCTCCGTAACCCAAACCCGTCTTTATGAGCAGGCTTAGTCACTCATCTCTCCATCCGCTAACCGTCGAATCCCAAGCGGATTAGTGTTCTGCAATGCCTGAGGCAACAACGCATCCGGAATAATTCTGAAAACACACCGACGCCAGAAAGCGATCAACGGCCAGCGAACCCACCGACGTCCCCCGCGAATCGGACGTCGCTGGATACGGTCCGCCGTGTGCCATCGCCTCGCACACCTCCACCCGGTTCGGAGAAACCGTCATTTACTCCGCGTGCGTGGTCTTCACTGAACTCAGCGGTATGCGCGAAGAACTGGTGGCGCTCGAATCCGGCAACATCGGCCGGGTGGCAGTCGGCACTATCCCGGCGCTGGCTTCGGGCCTGCTGACCCGCACCATCGCTACGTTGAAACAAAGCCACCCACGGTTGTCCATGAGCATTCAGGTCGACACCAGCGACGTGCTCGTGCAGGCGCTGTTGCAGGATCAGTTGGACATCGTGCTGAGACAATTCCAGCCGGTGCCCGCGCCGAAGAATTGCTCTTCGACAACCTCGGCGAAGAGGCTTTGTGCGTGATTTCGGGGGCACAGCATCCTTTGGCGAAAGCGACGCACCTGAGTTGGGCCGAATTGCAGAGCATTTCCTGGGTGTTGCAACAACATCCGAGCCCGATGCACGCAATCACAATCAGGTGTTCCACTACGCCCGGGTCGACATCCCCAGCAGCATCGTCGAAACCACATCAATCATGACCTTGCTTTCATTGATCCAAAAAACCGACATGCTCGGTGTGACGCCGGTTTCGGTGGTTGAGGATTATCCCGGTCGGGACTTGTTAGCTGTTTTGCCGATCAAGTTCGAAGCTCGCTTGCCACCGTACGGTTTGATCACTCGTCGGCATCGAATCCAGTCGTCGGCCACGCAGGCGTTCATGAGCTCGGTACGGGCAGACCACGCACGTTGAACTAGAACCAAAGCCGTTCGCTGTTCTGCTAGACGTGATCTACCAACAGAACGTGTTTGCCCCGGCCGTCAAACCGCGCGACGGTGTTGTCGAAAATGCCGAACTCCATACCCTATTCTTCGGCGCAATAGCGTTGCGCATTGCGGTCGCGGCGGAACGGTTGCCGCAAGTGTTCGAACTCTTGTGAATCAATGTCCACCCCCGCGAGGGTAGTGGACACTTTTATAAAGCTTTAATGCTTGGCGTGTTTCACCCGTACTTCCGGCATGGCCGAAGAGTGATGGTTGAGAATCTTCCACTGCCCCCCGACCTGCTCGTAGACGAAAGTGTAGCGTGCCTGCACGTGACGGATCTTACCGTCCGCCTCGGTCAGGGTGAACGTGTACACACCACTGTCCATGGCCACGTTGCTGCCCAACTGGCGGATCTCGCGGTAGTTGATCTGCCCAACAGGCTTGAGCGCCATGAAATGTTCAAAGTAGTCTTTGATCTGCGCTGGCGTAGTGCGTACCTGGTTGGACACGGTTGGCTGCAACACGGCGCCCGGCGCATACAAGTCGACCACTTTTTGCACGTTACCAGTCTGCAATGTGCTGTTCCAACGGTCAAACAAACCGGCAATCTCTCGGTCTTTCACATTCGCAGGCGCTTGCGCAGTATCACGGTAGACATAGGGTGCCGTCTCGGCAGCCTGAACAAACGGTCCGCTCAAGGCGAAAATCAGGGCGATCGATGCGGTTTTAAATTTCATTGCGATACTCCAGTGGTGTTCGTTGAGCCCACTTTGCCAACTTGCCTGCCACCCGACATCGGCCAACCGGCGTTATTTGCCTATGCCATTTGACAGATGGCGCTCGACATGTCCGGCAAGGTTTAATAAGCCCCCTACGCCCGCGGGCCTGTAACACCGGAGCTGAAGCATGCAAAACCCACCCCACGATCCCGGTAGTGCCTTGGCCATCCGCGCTCACTATCGCCAATCGGAGAGCCGTTCAGCGCGTCTGCGGCTTTTGGTTGATACCGGCCAAGAGTTAACCCAACTAACCCCGGATGCGATGCGCGAACGCGTGCTGGTGCGGGCATGCGCCTTCCTTGCGATGGACAATGGGGTGCTGCTGGAATGGGACAACGAGGGAGGCATCAGTACCACCGCCCGGCATGGCCATCCTGCCCGGCTGCTCAACCTGGCCGCTGTCGTCAACCGCAGCTTGAAAGCGCCGTGCTGGCAAGAGCTTGCAGCGGATGGCCTGCCCAGTATGTTGCAGGTACCGTTGCGCGGCAGCGACGGCGCTGCCTTTGGCGCTCTGCTCCTGGCCAACAGCGTGTCACTGCGCGCGCCGGCTGATGATGACAGCGAATCACTGCAGTTGCTCGCCACGCTGCTGGCCGCGCACCTTGAGAATGATCGGCTATTGAAGACGCTCATGGCGAGAGATCGCACGCTGTCGGACTTGGTCAATCGGTTGTTTCGCGCACAGGAAGACGAACGCAAACGCGTAGCCTACGACCTTCATGATGGCCTGGCTCAAAACCTGGCCGGATTGCATCAGCGCCTGCAGGGTTTTGCCGGACGCTGCCCGACGCTGTCTGACACACTGGCAACGGACTTGCAGGCGATTCTGACCTTGGCCCAGCACTCTGTGCGTGAAGGTCGACAGCTGATCGCAGGCCTACGCCCAACGGTGCTGGATGATTTCGGTTTATCCAAGGCGCTCGACAAAGAAGCCGATCGCCTGCGCGAAGCTGGAGTCAGCGTACAGTGGAGCAGGCGCAGCGAAGCGCGGATGCCCAGCCAGGTAGAAATCGCCTTGTTCAGGATTGGCCAGGAGGCGATCAACAACATTCTCAAGCATGCACAGGCCAGCCACGTCGGACTGACGCTGGAACTGCACAACGGCCTGGCCTCACTGCAAGTAGAGGACAATGGTAAAGGCTTCTGTGCAGGCCAAATGCGCGATGGCCATGATGCTCAGCATTTGGGCCTTGCCACCATGCACGAACGCGCCAGCCTGCTCGGCGGCCGCCTCACCTGCGTCAGCGCGATCGACGGCGGTACACAACTGCACGCCCGCGTGCCTGCGGACCTTGATGGAGCCTCTCAATGAGCCATATCTTGCGTCTGGTGCTGGCGGACGATCATGAAGTCACGCGCACCGGTTTCGTCGCCTTGCTGGCCGGCCAACCGCAATTCGACGTGGTCGGCCAGGCCCGCGATGGCCAGCAAGCGGTTGAATTGTGCGAGCAGTTACTGCCAGATATCGTCATTCTCGATATTCGAATGCCGATTCTCAATGGCCTGGAAGCGGCACGCCTGCTGCAACAGCGTCTGCCAGCACTCAAAGTAGTGGTTTTCACCATGGACGACAGCCCCGATCATCTGGAAGCGGCCATGAATGCCGGCGCGGTGGGTTACCTGCTCAAAGATGCCAGCCGTGACGAGGTGATCGACGCGTTGCAACGGATAGCTGCCGGTGAAGAGGTCCTCAATAGTGCAGTCAGCGCCCGACTGTTACGACGCATGACCGAGCGCAACGCCAGCGGCGCTGTTCCAACTGAAAACCTCACCCCACGGGAGCGCCAAGTGCTCACACTGGTGGCGAACGGCATGAGCAACCGCAAAATCGGAGAAAACCTGGGGATCACCACCGGTACGGCCAAGGCCCACGTTGAACGGGTCATCGGCAAGCTCGGTGCGGCCGATCGAACCCAAGCCGCCGTCCGTGGCATCGCATTAGGCCTGGTGACACAATCGTGAACGTGTTCTACGCCAGGCGTTGGACTGACCTACCCTTGCGCGGCAAGGCGCTGGTGGTGATTTCCCTACCCCTGGTGGTGCTGCTTTTGTCCCTGGTGCTCATCTACAACACCGAACGACAGACCGCTCGCGCGGAAGAAGACGTACGCAGGGTACTGCGGGTACAAGGTGACATACAGGCCGTGCACACCCTGCTCGCCGAAGCCGCCGCCAGTGTGCGCGGTTACCTGTTGACACGCAGTGAGGATTTCCTACCTGGATACTTGAACGCCAAGCCCCAGATTGAATCAGCCCTGCGCCGGCTCGACCGCAACGTGCGCGATCAGCGAGTGCGTGAGCAACTGACGGCAATCAGGCCGCTGATCACCAACAAAATCGATGGGCTGGAGGACATGCTTGGCGACCCGGCGACGAGCCCTGAGTCGATTACCAACATCTTGGTCAGCAACAAACACATCCTTGATGAGTTGCGTCGACACATCAGCGCCATGCTCACGCTCGAGGACTCGTTGCTGGCCGAGCGTACGGCCGCGGCATCAGAGACTCGCCAACGGTTGTTACTGTCCACCTGGTTGGCCGCCATCTGCGGACTATTCGGTGCAATCGTCGCGGTGCTGTTTCTGTCCAAGGGCATTGTTGCGCGGGTGCAGAACGTCCAAGGCAATGCGCAGCGTCTGGCCCTCGGCCAACCCCTGCGGCGGCAGCCGCCGGAAAAAGACGAGATTGGTCAACTGGGCACGCGCCTGGTAGAAGCCGGGGCCCTGCTGGCCGAGCGCGAACGCGCGTTGCGCGAAAACGAAGAGCGACTGAGGCTGATTATCGATGGGGTGAAGGACTACGGGATTTTCGCCCTAGATACAGCGGGTCACGTCACCAGTTGGAACGCCGGTGCCGAACGGATCAAGGGCTACACCGAACAGGAAATCATCGGCCAGCACTTCTCGGTGTTCTACCTGCCGCATGAGTGCCCACAACACCCTGATATGGCACTGAGCGAGGCCACCCGCAATGGCCATTATATGGAAGAAGGCTGGCGCTGCCGCCAGGACGGCACGCGCTTCTGGGCCAGTGTTGTGATTACCGCGCAGTACGATGGCGCCGGCGCCTTGCGAGGCTTTTCGAAAATCACACGCGACATTACCGACCGCCGTGCGGCCGAAATTGCCTTGAGCACAGCCCGCGAGGAAGCCGAACGCGCCAGCCGTGCCAAAAGCGAGTTCCTGTCGCGCATGAGCCACGAACTGCGTACCCCACTCAATTCTATTCTGGGCTTTGCACAACTGCTGGACATGGACTTGCCTGCTGGGCAAACGGCGCAGGTCGGGCACATCCTACGCGCAGGCCAACACCTGCTGACGCTGATCAACGAGGTTCTGGACATTGCCAAGATCGAAGCGGGACGATTGCCGTTGAATATCGAGCCAATCGCATTGGCCATCGCACTGCAAGAAGCACTGTCGCTGGTGTCCCCCATGGCCACCGATGCCGGCATCCAATTGACGCCGCTGCCAACGCTGGCCGCCGACATCGGGATCGTCGCTGATCGACAGCGCCTGACCCAAGTGCTGCTGAACCTGCTGTCAAATGCCATAAAGTACAACCGCCCTCAAGGACACGTGAGTATTGAGATCAACGTGACGCAGCAGCGAATCACTGTGGCAGTCTGCGATACCGGCAACGGCATTGCGGCGGATCACTTGGGTCAACTGTTCAAGCCATTTGAGCGACTGAACGCCGATCCGAGCGTGGAAGGTAGTGGGCTTGGCCTGGCGCTAAGTAAAAGCCTGCTGGAAATGATGAAGGGCAGTTTGACGGCGCAGAGCCAATACGGCTCAGGCTCCCGATTCACGATAGAGCTGCCATTCGTGCGCTTGCTGGAACCTCCCAGCGCCGCCGCAGCAGTCGCCCACACCCTATCGCTAGCTCCTGACATCGTCGCCCCCGAGATTCAGGGCAACGTGTTGTGCATTGAAGACAATCTATCCAGCCTGGCGCTGATCGAGACGTTGCTGCAGCGCAGGCCGGGGATAAAATTGCTTTCGAGCATGCAAGGCCAATTGGGGCTGGACCTGGCCGCACAGCATGCACCACAGCTGATTCTGCTGGATGTTTCACTGCCGGACCTCGACGGGCTGAAGGTGCTGCAGCGCCTGCGCCGGTCTGCGATCACTCAAAATACACCGGTATTGATGATTACCGCCGACGCCAGCGACCTCACCCGTCAGACCTTGCAAGAAGCCGGAGCGACGGCCGTATTGACCAAACCAATCAACGTACCCGTGTTTCTCGCCCACCTCGACAAATGCTTTCCGGAGCCCATGTGAACATTGATCTGCGCATTTTGATCATCGACGATCAACGTCCGAATCTGGACCTGGTGGAGCAGTTGCTTGCGCGCGAAGGCTTGACCAACGTCTTGAGCAGTACACAGCCCTTGCGCACTCTGGATCTATTCAACAGCTTCGAGCCTGATCTGGTCATTCTCGATTTGCACATGCCGGAGTTCGACGGGTTTGCAGTATTGGAGCAACTCAACCGGCGCATCCCCAGCGGTGAATACCTGCCGATCCTCGTGCTCACCGCCGACGCCACGCGCGACACGCGCTTGCGCGCCCTGGCGCTGGGAGCCAAGGATTTCATCAGCAAACCTCTGGATGCCCTGGAAACCATGTTGCGAGTGTGGAACCTGCTGGAAACACGAGCGCTTTACAATACCTTACGTACGCTAGTATCTGCAGATCAGATCGATCTTCTGCGAAGGCAGCATGGTGGATAACCTTGCTAATCAGATCTCAGCACAACTGCCTTTCCTCCTAATGTGAAAAGCGCTCTTGATTTTAGAGGCCAGCGACCCACGTTTTGCTCTGCCCAAAAAGCAGCTGCTCCCACTGCCGCGGCTGGAGCTGACGCACCCGCAAATCAGCTATCGAGGCTGATGTCAAAGCTGCGGCGTGAGAGTGCCTCCTGCAGATGCGTCAATCACGCACATACTGGCTGCCGACGCCCTCGTCGCACCGCAACTAATGCATGGCGTCGCTGAAGCTATCAGCGCCGATGGCGATGACATAATCCACGACAATCTGATGGGTGGATTCAATCGGGACAGACCTCGGCATTGAGTGGGTCGCCGCCAAAGGTCCGGCTGAAGCTTGAGATCGTGCCCGCGGCTATATGGTGCAGGATGCCAAGGTCGTTGGCTCGGCTGGGCAGACCAGCCCTGCCCGACGTGGACGTCCTCCGCGAGGCGAAAACCGGCATGCGGCGCATCAACGAATTGACTGGCGAGATTGTGCATTTGGGCATTCTCGACGAAGGCCGCATCGTCTATTTTCACAAGATCGACTCCCAATACAACCTGCGCATGTACCCGCGCATCGACCGACGTCCGCCGCTGTAATGCATCGGTATCGGTATCGGCAAGGTCTTGCGTTACTCCGAAGACAACGAAAACTCGGGGTCGAAATGGCTCAATCATCAAGCGAGTTGAACAATCTCATATGCCTGTGCCGAATCGGCAATGCTAAATTGAGATAGAACATTTTGAGTGATTATGATGAGCTCTAAAAAAATCCTTCAAGAACCCGCCGCCCGTTATTTTCTAGAAGTCGTCAGATCCGGTTCCATCAGCGAAGCGGCCTCACGGCTAAATGTAGCGTCGTCAGCCATTAGTCGGCAGATCGCAAAACTGGAAGCCAGCCTGGACACTCTGCTGTTTGAGCGTACGGCGCGCGGCATGCAGCCTAGCGATGCAGGAGAGTTACTTGCCGCTTATGCCCTTAGGGTGCAGATGGATAGCGATCGCCTATTTCGCTGAAATTTTCCGCGGTGGTTTCAGCGCGGTTCCCAAAGGTCAGATCGAGGCCGCCCACAGCCTGGCTATGACGTCATTCGCAATTTTACGTCGGGTAACCCTACCCGGCGCCCTCAACGCAGCTTCGCCTGCCTTGATAAACATGATCATTAATGTTTGCAAGAAAACCGCGCTGTTGTCGATCATCACTGTGGCCGACCTGACATTCGAGGTCCAGAAAATGGCGATAGAGACTTTTGCCTCGTTCGAGTCGATCCTGACCCTGGCGCTAGGGTACTGGGTACTGATCGAAATTTTTTCCCGCTTGGGTCAACGTGCAAACGCCATATCAATCAGCACCTGAATATGAAGAGAAGCGCATGAGTGAGTTTTTGGTAAGCATCGTCAATGTTCACAAAAGCTACGGTGATTTTGAAGTGCTGAAGAACGTCAACTTGGACGTCCAGCGCTCCGAGTTCATTTGCCTGATCGCCCGAGTGGTTCGGGAAACAGCACGCTCTTGCGCTGTATCAATGTTCTTGAAACTTATGACAAAGGCTCCATCACGATTGTCGGAAAACTGATCGGCTATCAAGAGGCTGGCGGTAAACGCAAACTCATGGCTGCCCGCGAACTGAGGGAAATGCGCCGCAGCATTGGCATGGTGTTCCAGCAGTTCAACCTCTGGCCGTACATGACTGCGTTGGAAAATGTCGCAGAACCGTTGCTGCGCGTTCAGAAAATGAATGCAACCGACGCGAAGGCCAAGGCACTGCGAATGCTTGAGAGAGTAGGCTTGGCACAAAAAGCCGAGAACTATCCAACGGCTTTGTCTGGCGGTCAGCAACAGCGTGTCGCCATCGCGCGAGCGTTGTCCATGGATCCGAACCTGATGCTATTTGACGAACCTACCTCGGCACTCGATCCGGAGTTGGTGGGTGAAGTATTCCAAGTGATGCGCGACCTCGCCAGCGAAGGCATGACTATGGTGGTGGTTACACACGAGATGGGCTTCGCCGCCAAAGCCGCCGACAAAGTCGCGTTCTTGGACGGAGGGTGCATCGTTCAGTTCGGTACGCCGCAGCAGGTACTCAAGGAAAGCGAAGAGCCGCGCTTACAGCAATCTGCGGAGTTACCACGCTCGCAACGATTTTTGAAGAGTCCCCCTGCGTCAGCCATTTTGGCGGAGCGAGTCATGATCAGTTTCAGAATCAAAGCAAGCGGCGAAAAAGTCGCGCCACAATGGGTGGAGGCGTTCCGTAACCTGCCCGTCCCAAACATCAGCGATTGCATGGCGCGCATGACTGCAGGTGGCGCCAACCTACGGGCATTTTATAAAGGGCCACGCATGGTCGGCTCGGCTCTAACCGTCAAGACACGGCCGGGGGACAATCTGGTGGTAAACAAGGCACTGGACATCGCGGATCCAGGCGACATCTTGATAGTGGACGCCGGTGGAGACCTGACCAACGCTTTGGTCGGTGAGTTGATGATCACCCATGCAAGACACCGCAAACTCGGTGGGCTTGTCATATCAGGTGCTATTCGTGACAGCGAAGAAAAATTGCTGGCTGGTAGTTTTCCAGTCTTCGCCTTGGGCGTGACCCATAGAGGGCCGTTCGGGGATGGGCCTGGAGAAGTCAATGTACCCATCGCCCAACACGGAATGGTTATTCTCCCTGGTGATTTGGTTTGTGGTGATGCCGACGGTGTGGTCAGCGTGGCGCGTCACGAGGTCGAGGAAGTCCATGCGCTGGCGCTGAAAAAACACAATGATGAAGTGAAGTTGATGGCGCAGATCAAAGCCGGCACGTCAGACTGGAGGTGGGTAGACGAATTACTGACTCGCAACGGTTGTTCGATTTAGTAGCTAACTCGTTTACATTCAGGGGTGCTTAGATCGAGGTTTAGATTGAGTCGCACCGGATTTCTATACACCCTAAATCTTCGTTGCGAAGCGCTGTTCGAACTCTAACCATTCCAAGCCCTGACCAATCATGCAGCGGAAAATCGTCGCCTGAGTATTTCCGATTGCATTGCTTATCGTGGTTGCGTCATAAATCAACACGAGCTAGAACTTGAAACGCCCCACCAGCCCTTTCAGTTGAACAGAAATGTCCGTCAGGCGAACTGATCCGGTGTACGCCGAGTGCGCAACACTCTCCACCACCTGGGCATCGGCGTGGATTTGTGCAATGTGTTGGTTAATATCTTCAGCCACCTGATGCTGTTCCTCTGCAGCCGTGGAGATTTGAGCATTCTGGTCGCGAATCGAATCCACTGAATCGCGGATCTTGTCGAAACTGTCGCTCGCCTGCTGGATACATTCAACGCTGGTTTGCGACGCCTCCAAGCTGCGTTGCATCTGCTGGGTGACCTCCTTGGTTCGCCGCCTGAAGTTGCCGAGCAGGCTGTCGATCTCGCCAGTTGAATCGGCAGTACGTCGCGCCAAGGCGCGAACTTCGTCGGCCACGACCGCGAATCCACGCCCCTGGTCGCCGGCGCGCGCCGCTTCGATGGCGGCATTGAGTGCCAACAGATTGGTCTGTTCAGCGATCGAACGAATGGTATCCAGGATTGTGTTGATGCTCTTACTGTCCTGCTCGAGCATCTGCATGGAACCTGCCGACTGCTGCAGGTTTTCACTCAATTTAAGAACGCTGCCCGTTGCCTCACCAATGTGCCGTTGCCCGTCGTGCACCTCTCGATAACCGACGTCCGCGCTGGAAGCCGCATGACTACATGAGCGAGCCACTTCGTTAGAGGTAGCGACCATCTCGTTGAAAGCCGTGCTTACTAATTCAACTGCTTCGCGCTGGCGCACTGCGGTGCTGTTCATGTTGATGGCCACTTGACTTGTATCCGCAGCGACCTCTTGCAAATCGGAGGAAGCGCTGCGAATGCGCCTCATCAGCTGCGCGATCATCCCAAGGAACTGGTTGAACCAACCAGCCAAAGTGGCGGTTTCGTCCTTCCCCCGCACTTCGAGTTCGCATGTCAGGTCGCCCTCCCCTTCGGCAATTTCCTGCAAGCCACTGGCAACGCTGCGAATTGGTCTAACGATTACGCCGGCGAAGCTCGCGCCTACGATGGCGAATACGATCGCCAACACGGCGGCAATCATCGCAATTAGCCATGTGAGGCTGGTGGCCTGAGCCATGACTTCGTCGCGCTTAATTAGACCGATAAAGCGCCAGCCTAGGCTTTCGGAACTGACCACATTGACCATATAGGGCACGCCATCGATTTCGATCCTGGTGACGCCATCGCCAGTCTTTGCCAGATCGGAATAGCCAGGGCCCAAATCGGCCAAGGGTTTGAAGCTGTTTTGGGGATTGGCGGGATCAACTAAAACGTTGCCGTTGGCTTCGACCATCATCAGGTACCCGCTGTCGCCCAGCTTGATGGTTTTAACCAGTTCCGTTAATTGCTTTAGCGAGACGTCTACACCGACGACGCCTACCGGGTTGCCGCTTACGTCGGCGAAAGCGCGAACCGTGCTGACCAGCACCATGTCATCCGGCGCCCAGTAGTAGGCGCCCGTGCGCACGGTTAAGCCTGGTGCGGCGGCCATGGCGGTTTTGTACCAGGGACGTACCCGGGGGTCGTAGCTGGCCATTTTTGGATCGTCGGGCCAGCCGGCAAATCCGCCGTCGTTGAGCCCCAGTGAAATGGATGCGGTGGTCGGGTGGGTCTCGGCAAATCGATCGAAATTAACCTGGAGCCGCTGATCGGCTTCGGTGACAGGCGTTTGCTCAGCATTGGCAGCGGTATAGTTTTTCAATCCCTTGATGCTGGCGATCCGAGGATCCTTGGCAAGGTATTCGACGTTTTGGCGGATGCTTTCAAAGAACTGCTTCATGCCGTTATCAATCTGGCGAATTTCACGACCGCTGCTATCCAGGAAATTGGCTTGCGCCGCGCTCCGCAAGTTCAATACGACGAGCACCGCGACCATAATCACTGGAAGACAGGCGATGGCCGCAAATACCCATGTCAGCTTCTGTTTGATATTCATGACTTCTCCAACGGGTACTTATAATTATTTAGGGCGGGCCGATGGAGCGGATACACCCATTGGAATCAAAACAGCGCCCACGACAACTGACACGAAATCTGCAGGGGCAGCGTCCGTAGATAAATATCAGTGTTAATTTTCCTGACAGCCCAGGTTCTCGCCCGCTACTCCAACGGAGACGGGCGGAAAGGCTCATGCACTGCAGCTCAGTTCAGCTCAAAAACGGCCTGGAGCAAAGGGTGCTGGATCGACTATAGGCGTCTCGCCCATCATCAATTCTGCGAGCAGTCGACCGCTGACCGGGCCCAGCGTAAACCCCTGATGGGCATGGCCGAAATTGAACCAGAGCCCTTTATGCAAGGGCGCTGCGCCGATTACCGGTTTCATGTCTACCGTACAGGGTCGGGCGCCCTTCCATGGCGTGCGCTCAACTTGGGGGCCTAACGCCAATACTTGTCGTGCAGCACGCTCGGCCTTGCCTAACTGCACTGGTGTTGGAGGTGCGCTTAGACTGGCGAATTCTGCCCCTGTCGATAGGCGGATACCGCGTTTCATGGGCGCCAGCATGTAGCCTTGTTCGGTATCCAGCACCGGGCGGGTCAACGTTGCTCCATCGGCAAAGTGAGCGTGGTAACCCCGTTTGACGAACAACGGTATGCGGTAGCCCAACTCACACAGCAGTTCATGAGCCCAAGGCCCCAGCGCTACTACCACCTCCGACGCGCCGACCGATCCGGAATCGGTATCGACGTTCCAGCTGGCTCCCAATTGACGCAGCGATCGCGCATCGCCGCGCAAAATTTGCCCACCTTCACTCACGAACAGATCGGCATAACGCTGCACTAGCTCTCCAGGCTCAATACAAGTCCAGGGTTGCAGCCAATGAATGCCCCCCACCAATGCCTCGCTCAGGGCGGGTTCCGCCAGTCTTAGCGAGACACCGTCCAAATGCTCGGACAATACGCCGTGTGCACTCACGCGTACCGCACGCGCCACCTCCTCATCAAATTGCTGTGGGCTACGGAACGCCTGAATCCACCCTTTGCGCACGATAAGGTTCTGCGAACCGCTTTGCTCAATCAGCTCCGAGTGCTCACTAGTCGAATGCTCAATCAACGTGCGAAAGGCATCCGCAATGGCCTGGTAATGCTTCGGCGCGGAGTTGGCCCAATACCTGACCAAGGCAGGCACGTATTCAGGCATCGCGCGCATATGGTAATTAACGCCGATGTCACTTTTGGTTGCCACGTTTATCAAACTGGCAAGATCCCTTGGAAACGCGTAAGGCTCAATGGCCTCGCGCTGAATAATGCCTGCGTTACCGAACGATGTTTCGCGCCCTGGCAACCCTTTGTCTACCAGCGTCACTACGCAGCCACGGCGCTGCAAATGCAACGCCGTGCAGACGCCGACAATACCGGCTCCCAATACCACCACTTGTTTTTCGCTCACGCTGCCTCCGAATCAAGCACGCTGTTGCGCGATGACACTGATCTCTATCAATGCATCGACCACAAGGCCGGCGCAAACGGTCGCGCGCACTGGCAGGTTGGTCGTGAAGAATGATGCATAAGCCCGATTGAATTCGGCGAAATCACTCCGGTCGGTCAGGTATACGGTGACGCTGACAACATCGTCCAGCGACAGCGATTCGGCTTCCAGCGTCTGGGCAATACGCGTCAGGGTTAAACGCGTTTGCGCCTCGATACCTTCAGGAAAGCTGCCGTCCTCACCAAACGGCAATTCGCCAGACAAAAAAACCAGGCCTTGGCTGTGGCGGACTTTGGAAAAGGGCAGATTGCTTACGGTCATGGCAGTTCTCTCTCCTGGGTATTCAAAGATTTGCTCATCAGCGAGCACCAATTGTGAATCATCGCCTGCAGTCCATCTGTGCTCACGGCCAGGCAACAAGTCGTAAATGCGCTTGAGCATCTGCCCCCTCGCGGGCGCCGGCCATGCATACAGAGCGAACAGCATTCCGAATTCATGTTGACTCACTGGTCAGTCATGACAGAAAGGGCTGAACTAGGTTTTAGCTTAAAAAGCAAAGCATGTATATACAGGGTAAGGAATTTTCAATGTCGCTCGCACAAAAACACACCAGATGCCTAAGGCAAAGCCAGTAGCTGTCCATTCATGGTTAGCACATCAAATGCGTACGGCAATAAATGTTTCGTTTAAACACGCCACCGAGTGAAAGTCCCACCCCACCGCGGAACCTTGGCTTACAGACTGAAAATCCTGCATGAGCGAGCATCTGATCCACTTTTCTGAAAACAGGCCAAAACCGCGGCTCTATTACCGAACAAAGGTTTTGGCTTGCATTTCTATCTTGTGGTATATACAGGATGATACAGATCATTCGCCACGTTACGCTTTTCGCTAAGGACGTCACATCATGAATCCAATGGCACCGCTCAGATCCATCCAGCTATCCCCCACCCGAGATCAGACATAACGCCAAAAGTAGTAGCGTCTGCAGCAACTCCAGCACAACCGACTGAACCGAGATGCCTTCCCGCAAGACACTAATTGAGGTTAGCCCTGTATGAATGCGAATGACTTGAACCTGCTTGCCCGCGCAGAAGTGCGCGAGTTGGCCAGCTATAACGCTGGCCTGGCTTCGGATGCCGTGCGCAAACGATTCGGCCTTACACGCGTAGCCAAACTTGGGAGCAACGAAAACCCAATGGGCACAGCACCCGCCGTTAGCGCCGCAACGGCTCAAGCTTGCAGCGAAATTGCGCTGTATCCCGATGCCGGCTGCCAAGCATTGCGTACTGCGCTTTCTGAAAAGCTGGGTGTGCCGGAAAACCAGTTAGTGTTCGGCAACGGCTCGGAGGATTTACTGAGCGTCATCAGTCGAGTGTTTTTGGATCACAACGACGAAGTGGTGACCGTAGTGCCTTCGTTCGGTCTGCACTTCATCTATCCACTGGCAGCCGGCGCCAAAGTGACTGGTGTGCCAATGACCCAGCAAGGCACATTCGATGTGCCAGCGATGGTCGCAGCACTCACTCCCCACACACATGTGCTGATGTTTTCCTGCCCATCCAACCCGGTTGGCTGCGCCCTGAGCGCCGACGAGCTACAACAACTGCTCGACGCATTACCACCGCAATGTTTGTTGGTGTTCGACGAGGCCTACTACGAATATGCACAATGGGAAGCCGAATACCCGGACTGTCTTGCTCTGATTCAAGGCAGCGGCAGACCGTTCATCCTGCTGAGGACGTTCTCCAAGGCTTATTCCCTGGCGGGTTTGCGCATAGGCTACGGGGTGGTGAGCGATCCGATGTTGGCCGATCTTATTAATCGTCTGCGTACTCCCTTCAACGTCAACCACGTAGCCCAGGCCGCAGCGATTGCCGCACTGGCTGACGATGAGCATCTGAACGCCTGCCTGTCCCATGTCGCTAGCGAACGCCGGCGAATGGAGGCGACACTGCACGAGCAAGGCATCACGACCGCGCCCTCCCTTGCCAACTTCTTGTTTTTCAGCACGCCTTTTCCGGCCGAAGTCATCAATCAAGCTCTACTGCGAGAAGGGGTAATCATCAAACCGTGGCGCGAAGTTGGTTACACTGAGTACTTGCGCGTCTCTGTCGGAAGCTGTGAGGATAACGACCTTTTCCTCACAGCACTGGCAAGCGTCCTTGCCACACTCGAGACACGGACTGACTAATGATCAAAAATGCACCACAAGCGCTCTACCGGCGTGCAAAGGATTATGTGCAAGACCAACTTCGGGCGGGCGTTTGGAAACCTGGTGACCTGATTTCTTCAGAAAACCAGCTGGTGCAAGAACTGGGCATTTCGCGCATGACCGTCAATCGGGCTTTGCGCGAACTGACTGAAGAGGGCCACCTGGTCAGGATTTCAGGCGTCGGCACGTTCGTAGCCGAAAGCAAACCGCAATCAAACTTGCTGCGCATCACCAACATTGCCGACGAGATCCTGGCCCGAGGCCACAGCTACACCTGCCGCGTCCTACACCTGGGTCGTGAATCGGCCTCAATGTCGGTGGCGTCCGCTTTGGGCCTGACCACTGGCTCTTCAGTTTTTCATCTGGTCTGCGTTCACAGCGAAGAAGGCGTGCCGGTACAACTTGAGGATCGTTACGTCAATCCCGAGCTGGTGCCAGAGTTTCTGCAGCAAGATTTCGGGGAGCACTTGCAACCCGCCAAATACCTGTTGCGCGTCGTCAAACCCGATGAAATGGAGCATATCGTCGAAGCCTGTCACCCAAGCGTTGACGAAAGCAAACATATGCAGATCGACGCTAACGAACCTTGCTTAGCGCTCATCCGCCGCACCTGGAGCCAAAGCAAAATTGTGACTTACGTGCGCTTGGTTCACCCCTCCTCACGCTATCGACTCGGCAGTCGCCTGCCGGTAAACGGGGCGCATAGAGACAGTTGATGCCTGAAGGCATCCGATGAACTGATCCATCATAAACCGGGATCGAAATTCCATTGCTGCTTCTACTTTCCGGCCAACCTCTTGCGCAGAATCTCACCAGTGAGTTTCTTGTACTACAAAAGTAAAAAAGCTCCACAGCTACGACAACTGCCTGTCGCCGATAGCTGTAGAGCCAAAAAACTGCATAAACACTGTAGCTCTCGTGCGGGATGACTCGAGCAATTCAGCTTGCTCACACGGGAGCCAAACGCCCCTTCACCCCGATTACAAGCTAGGCAGCAACTTTGGCAACACCAGTTCGTTCAAGCACCGGGAAGCCAACAGCTCGCTTGCTGCGTTGATATCCGGCGCAAAGAAGCGATCTTTGTCGTAGTAAGCCACTTTGCTGCGCAGGCTGGTGCGGGCAAGCTCCAGCTTCGTCGAGGTCTTCAACCCTTCGCGCAAGTCAAGGCCCTGACACGCAGCGAGCCACTCAACAGCGAGGACGCCGCGAGTGTTTTCAGCCATTTCCCATAGACGCTTGCCCGCTGCAGGAGCCATCGACACGTGGTCTTCCTGGTTCGCGGATGTGGGCAGGCTGTCTACGGAATGGGGGTGAGCCAGCGCCTTGTTTTCACTGGCCAGCGCTGCTGCGGTAACTTGGGAAATCATGAAGCCGGAATTCACACCGCCGTTGGCCACCAGGAATGGCGGCAATTGCGACATGTGCTTGTCCATCATCAGGGAAATACGTCGCTCGCTTAGCGAGCCGATTTCCGCTATCGCTAATGCCATGTTGTCAGCAGCCATGGCCACGGGCTCGGCGTGGAAGTTGCCACCGGAGATCACATCGCCTTCGACAGCGAAGACCAATGGGTTATCGGAGACGGCATTAGCTTCGACGACCAATACCTCCGCGGCTTGACGGAACTGGGTCAGGCACGCGCCCATGACTTGCGGCTGGCAACGCAGGGAGTACGGATCCTGAACCTTGCCGCAGTTCTGGTGGGAGTCGGAGACTTCACTGCGCTCCCCGAGCAAGTCTCGGTAGGCGGTAGCACTGTCGATCTGGCCTTTCTGGCCACGCGCGGCGTGGATGCGTGCGTCGAACGGCGAGCGCGAGCCCAAAACCGCTTCAACAGTCAGAGCACCGATCGCCAGTGCACCAGCGAACAGATCTTCGCCCTCGAACAAACCACGCAGTGCATAAGCGGTGGATACCTGCGTGCCGTTGAGCAACGCCAGCCCTTCCTTGGCAGCCAGTGTCAGTGGCGTCAGGCCGGCGACTTTCAGCGCCTCGGTTGCTTCCAGCCATTCGCCCTTGTAACGAGCCTTGCCTTCACCCAACAGCACCAGCGACATGTGGGCCAAGGGTGCGAGGTCGCCGGATGCACCGACCGAACCTTTCAACGGAATCTGCGGATAAACCTCGGCGTTGATCAAAGCGATCAGTGCTTCGATGACGGTGCGGCGGATGCCGGAGAAACCACGGCTCAAGCTATTGACCTTGAGCACCATGACCAGCCTGACCAGCGCGTCACTGATCGGTTCGCCAACACCGGCAGCGTGAGACAGAACCAGTGAGCGCTGGAGGTTCTCCAGGTCTTCGGTAGCGATGCAGGTCGAGGCCAGCAGGCCGAAACCGGTATTGATCCCATAGGCGGTGCGGTTCTCGGCGAGAATTTGTTCCACGCAAGCAACGCTGGCTTCAATCTGGGCCGAAGCACTGTCATCGAGGGAGATGTTGACCGGATGCTGGTAGACGTCGCGCAGTTGGGCAATGCTCAGTTGGCCAGGAATGATGTTGAGTGTGTTCATGCTTTTGCTCCTTTAACAGAGGTGATCATTGGCAGGTTCAAGCCTTGTTCTTTGGCACAATCTATTGCGATCTGGTAACCCGCGTCGGCGTGACGCATCACGCCGGTCGCCGGGTCGTTGTGCAGCACGCGTGCAATGCGCTCAGCCGCTTCGTCGGTACCGTCGCAGACGATCACCATGCCCGAGTGCTGAGAGAAGCCCATGCCGACGCCGCCGCCGTGGTGCAGGGAAACCCAGGTCGCGCCGCTCGCGGTGTTCAGCAGTGCGTTGAGCAGTGGCCAGTCGGACACGGCGTCGGAACCGTCCTGCATTGATTCCGTTTCGCGGTTTGGGCTGGCCACGGAACCGGAGTCCAAATGGTCGCGACCGATGACAATCGGCGCCGACAATTCGCCGCTACGCACCATTTCGTTGAATGCCAGGCCCAGCTTGGCGCGCAGACCCAGCCCTACCCAGCAGATTCGGGCCGGCAAGCCCTGGAAGCTGATGCGCTCGCGCGCCATGTCCAGCCAGTTATGCAGGTGCGCGTCTTCCGGAATCAGCTCTTTGACCTTGGCATCAGTTTTGTAGATGTCTTCAGCGTTACCCGACAGCGCAGCCCAGCGGAACGGGCCGATGCCACGGCAGAACAGCGGACGGATGTAGGCCGGTACGAAGCCCGGGAAGTCGAATGCGTTTTCCACGCCTTCTTCATGAGCCATCTGACGGATGTTGTTGCCGTAGTCGAACGTTGGAATGCCCATTTTCTGGAATTCAAGCATCGCTTTGACGTGTACGGCCATCGATTGCTTGGCGGCTTTCACTACAGAGGCAGGCTCGGTCTTGGCGCGTGCGCGATACTCTTCCCAAGTCCAGCCGGCCGGGAGGTAACCGTTTAGCGGGTCGTGAGCGCTGGTCTGGTCAGTGACCATGTCCGGGCGTACGCCGCGCTTGACCAGTTCAGGCAGGATTTCCGCCGCGTTACCCAGCAGGGCGATGGAGATAGCCTTGCCTTCTTTGGTGTATTGGGCGATGCGGGCAAGTGCATCATCGAGGTCTGTGGCTTGCTCGTCGACGTAACGGCTGTTCAGGCGGAAGTCGATACTGACTTGCTGGCATTCGATATTCAGCGAGCAGGCGCCGGCCAGGGTTGCCGCCAGTGGCTGGGCGCCCCCCATACCGCCGAGGCCTGCGGTCAGTACCCAACGACCCTTCAGATTATCGTTGTAATGCTGGCGACCTGCTTCTACGAAGGTTTCGTAGGTGCCCTGGACGATGCCCTGACTGCCGATGTAGATCCAGCTGCCGGCGGTCATCTGGCCATACATGGCCAGGCCTTTGGCGTCGAGTTCGTTGAAGTGCTCCCAAGTGGCCCAGTGCGGCACCAGGTTGGAGCTGGCAATCAGCACGCGCGGGGCGCTGCTGTGGGTCTTGAACACGCCGACCGGCTTGCCGGATTGCACCAGCAGGGTCTCGTCGTCGTTTAGATTGGTGAGGCTTTCGACGATCTTGTCGTAGCATCCCCAATTACGCGCCGCACGACCGATGCCACCATACACCACCAGTTCTTTTGGGTTCTCGGCCACTTCCGGGTCGAGGTTGTTCATTAACATGCGCAGTGGCGCTTCGGTCAGCCAGCTTTTGGCGGTCAGCGTGTTACCACGCGCGGCGCGGATTTCGACATTACGGAAATGGGATGGTTTGTTCACCGGTAATCCTCTCGAAATGACTTTCTCAGCCTATCTATTGGTTTAACGCTACAGATCAAGCATAAATACAATCATGTATATACAACCATAATCAAGCGGATTTTTACTCGAGTATGGTCACTGACGAAGGGCAAGGTAATTTGGAGCTAATGAGCGACCAAAGAGTCGCTCGAAGGCATAGCGGTTACTTGAGGTTGCCGCTAAGAAACTGCTGCAGGCGCTCGCTCTTGGGGTTGCCCAAGACATCTTCAGGTAAGCCCTGTTCTTCCACGAGTCCTTGGTGGAGGAACAACACCTGACTCGACACCTTGCGCGCAAAGCTCATCTCATGAGTCACCATGATCATAGTTCGACCTTCTTCGGCCAGACCCTGGATAACCTTGAGCACCTCGCCCACCAATTCTGGATCAAGCGCCGAAGTCGGCTCGTCGAACAGCATGATCTCAGGCTCCATGGCCAAAGCCCGAGCGATAGCGACCCGCTGCTGCTGCCCGCCAGAGAGAAAAGCCGGATACTGGTCGGCAACGCGAGACGGCAAACCTACCTTGTCCAGATACCGCCGAGCACGCTCCTCAGCATCTTTCTTGCTGATACCCAGGACGCGGCGTGGAGCCATCGTGATGTTGTCCAGCACGGTCATGTGGCTCCAAAGGTTGAAGTGCTGGAACACCATCGCAAGCCGTGTGCGCAGCCGCTGCAGTTCAGAAGCGTCGGCCACATGCATGCCGTGGCGGTCATGCATCATGCGAATCGGCTGGTTATCCAGGCCCATGGCGCCATCGTTGGGCGTTTCCAAAAAGTTGATACAACGCAAGAAGGTGCTCTTGCCCGACCCGCTGGCGCCAATCAGACTAATTACATCGCCGGTCTTGGCGTTTAGGGAAACGCCTTTGAGTACTTCGTGGCTGCCATAGCTTTTATGCAGGTTTTCAACGGTCAATTTGTACATGTTCAAACACCCTGAATTAATGAGCCGGGCCGAGGAAAGACAGCCAGCGGCGTTCAGCCAGACGGAACAGGCCAACCAGAGAGAAAGTGACTGCGAGGTAAATCGCGGCGGCGATACCGAACGACTGGAATGTCAGGAACGTTGCCGAATTGGCATCCCGGGCGACCTTGAGAATGTCCGGCACAGTCGCAGTGAACGCGACTGTGGTCGAGTGCAGCATCAGTATGACTTCGTTGCTGTAGTTCGGCAGCGATCGGCGCAGCGCAGACGGCATGATGATGTAGGCATACAACTTCCAGCCGCGCAGTCCGAATGCCTTAGCCGCTTCGACCTCGCCGTGATTCATGTTACGGATCGCCCCGGCGAAAATTTCCGTGGTGTAGGCGCAAGTGCTCAAAGCGAAGGCAAGAATGGTGCAGTTGATTGCATCCCGGAAGAATGCATCGAGCATGGGTTGCGAACGCACCGCTGCAAGGCTGTAGATACCTGTGTAGCAGATCAGCAGCTGTATATACAGCGGCGTACCGCGAAACAGATAAGTGTAGAACTGCACTGGCCAGCGCACCCATATATTGCTGGAGACCCTGGCAATCGACAGCGGGAGCGCCATCAAAAAGCCCAGGAAAAGCGAAGCACTTAACAGCCATAGGGTCATCGCCAACCCGGTGATGTGATAGCCATCGCTGTAGAGGAAAGGCTTCCAGTATTCCTGCAGAAGTTCCATCATCGCACGGCCTCCCGTGTGCCTGCGGCATAGAGGATTTCCAACCGGCGCAAGACGTAGTTCGATGCAGTGGTGATGACCAGATAGATCAAGGCTGCCAGCACTAGGAAAAAGAACAGTTGATAGGTGGTCTTGCCGGCGTCTTGAGCCACTTTCACTAGGTCGGCCAGCCCAATAATCGAGACCAACGCGGTAGCCTTGAGGATGACCATCCAGTTATTGCCGATACCCGGTAAGGCAAAACGCATCATCTGCGGGAACAGTACGAGGCGGAAACGCTGCGCGCGGGTAAGGCCGTAAGCAGTGGCCGCTTCCATCTGGCCACGCGGCACGGCGAGGATGGCGCCTCTGAAAGTCTCAGTGAAATACGCACCATAGATAAAGCCCAAGGTGATCACGCCGGCACTGAATGGATTGATCTCGATGTAATCCCACCCTAAGGCTGAGGTCAGCTGGGTGAGCCAGGTCTGCAAGCTGTAGAAGATCAGCAGCATCAGAACCAGATCCGGCACTCCACGAATCAGCGTGGTGTACGCCTGTGCGGGGACGCGCAACAGCGCCGACCTTGAAAGCTTGGCACTGGCGCCGACCAGGCCCAAGACCACGCTTAGCAGCAAGCAAAGGAAAGATAACTTGATCGTCATCCAGGTCCCTTGCAGCAACAGTGGGCCAAAGCCCTTGAGACTGAAGCCCGACAGCCCCAGCATCTGCAATAGGTTTTCTAACATGGGGAAGCCCTTCGTCAATCAGGAAAACGCCCATCCGTGAATGGGCGCAGCGTCGTTATTTACCGCTGTAAATATTCTGATCACCGAAGTGTTTCTTTTGGATGTCCACGTAAGTGCCATCGTCGTGAAGCGCCTGTATACCTTTGTTCACTAGGGCTTTAAGTTCGGCATTGCCTTTGAGCAGACCGATCGCCGTTTTTGCTGGCAGCAGTTCGTGATGGACTGGCTCGCTCACTTCAAAGTCAGCGCCTTGCGGGGACTTCAGGAAACCCATTTCAGCTTGCAGCATGTTCTGAATCGAGGCATCTAGGCGACCTGTGACCAGGTCAGCGTAAACTTGATCCTGATTGGCGTAGGCCTGGGTTTTTACCCCGGCCTTGTTCAGTACCGCCTTGGCATAGGCTTCCTCGGTGGTGCCTTGTTCATAGCCCACGGTTTTTCCAGCCAGCGTCGTGATGTCTTCGCTCAGGCCAGAACCCTTCTTAAAGACGAAGGAAGTAGGCACGGAAAACAATTCGTTCGAGAAATCGATGACTTTTTCCCGCGAAGACGTCACGGTCATTGCAGAAATCACGCCGTCGAATTTGTTGGCCCTGAGGCCGGGAATCATGCCGTCGAAATCGCTTTCAACCCATCTGCACTTGACCTTCAGTTCAGCGCAAATCGCGTTACCCAGATCAATATCAAAGCCCACAAGGCTGCCGTCGGCCGCCTTTGATTCGAAGGGTGCATAAGATGGGTCGACTCCAAAACGCAACTCCTTGTACTCCTTGGCCACGACAGAGCCAGCAGCCGCACACAGAGCCAATACTGAAAGGGTCAAAATAGATTTTTTCATTGTTTTTATTCCTAATAACCAACAGAAGCGCTTGGAGCGCACGAGTACAGTTATGGAGCGCGCGTGGCGTTACGCAGAGCACACACAGACCCCAATTTGCGGATAACCGTGTTGAGACGCCTGGTCGACTTTAACT
Source organism: Pseudomonas sp. LG1E9 (assembly GCF_003290225.1). Lineage (NCBI taxonomy): Bacteria > Pseudomonadati > Pseudomonadota > Gammaproteobacteria > Pseudomonadales > Pseudomonadaceae > Pseudomonas > Pseudomonas sp. LG1E9. Next base: position 4,664,140 of record NZ_CP029983.1, read on the forward strand.
CGTTAATACATACTTGTACAGACAGGCATAGTCAATTGATCGTCCGTTGATCCGTTCGATTGCTTCTCGAGTTTTTAAAATGTGCTTGAGGTGCCAACAATAGGAACATTGGAAGATTTTTCTCTGAAGTAGACGAAGACTGTCAACCTCATTAATTGCGCCGATCGTCGCGTGCCGCTTTTGGAGAGATGGCCGGCGCCAGTTGTACGAGGTCATTCAGTATCCTTCCACCTTCGATATGATGATAAAGAGGCCTTAATCGGCGCTAATTACTGCGATATCGAGATAGGTGAGCGGCTCCCATCTGCATCAGCGAGACAACGATTCATGCTTGAATATGTTGGCGGAATGCTCGACAGCCCATTGCTCAGCACCACGGACTTCGACGCCATATGCCGTCGTTGGAAAGTTCAGATCGCCACGCCTGAGCTTCTGTCGACATTGGATACGCAGTAGCGTGCTAGAGGCGTAATCAACATCCAGGATGCCTTTACCCGTTACTTCGCCCCCCCGTGCTTTCGGACTGGATCGAACTAATTTCAAGGCTTGGCTACCAGGTCTACATCGCCCCGCTCGGGCCCAACGGGAAACCGCTTCAGGTGCAAGGCTTCATCAAAGCCTTTGAAAAAGCCGCGCATTTCAACGGTGAAGCGTTGCGCCACCTTCAGAAATACGGGATACCGTTGGTGGGGCTTGATTCCGCGATGACACTGGTGCATAGACAGGGATATGCGAAGACGCTGGGCAGCGACAAGGCCCCCTCCGTTCTGCTGCCTCAGGAGTGGCTTGCAGGTGTACTTCCACAGGCTCAACGCGTCGAAGATGCTGCTCCGTACTACTTCCTTCCCCACTGCACTGAAAAAACAAACGAGCCGAGCAACATTGGGCTTTGGCAAAAAGTCTTTGAGCGAATGGGGCTTAAACTGAGCGTTCAAGCCAGCGGATGCTGCGGCATGTCCGGCACCTATCGACATGAGACAAAAAAACCAGCATCTCTGTGGTGATCTACAAACAGTCCTGGGCACCGCTCGTGGCAAAATTCAATACTTCTGGCCGGTTATTGGCCGACGGATATTCTCGCCGTAATTAGGTGAAACGACAGGACGGAGTGACCGTTTTACATCCGCTGCAAGCACTGCTCGCTACCGTTAGGCAACGTACCAAGCTTCCATCGCGTCAGAGTCAACAAAGCGAACTCTCAGAACTACTGGCTTGAGCGTTAGCCGTCTATACCGATTTCTTTGAGCAGTCCGGCCTTGCAAACCAATAGCTCCTCAATGTACGCATCGCGATTCTTTTCGAAACGCAATGTAGGAATGGGCATTGAGATCGCGAAACGGCCTAACACCGTATCCAGAGCGGCGGCCGTTGTAGTGATGCCCTCGATGAGTTCACCATGATCGCTTGAAACCCCGGCTTTGCGAATATCGTCGAGCTGATTCAACAGAGCCAGGGATACCGTCGTGTTCTCCTTGGTAGCGCTTTCAGCCGCAAACAACGCCCTTACATCCTCATCTTGGTCTTAAGCCAGAATAGCCCGTCCAGCAGATGTGCCAGAGAGCGGCGTGTCCAGTTGGCCAAGACGTGGCATCACCTGCAACTCACGACCAGCAACAAAACGATCCTCAACGATCAGTTGGATGCCGGCGGGTCTAGAAAACAGACATTTGAACTGGTAGAACAAGCTATTCTATTTATTGAGTATTTTTGGCTGATTTTTTGTTTGGCATACAGGTGGGCATACAGATTCTGACGTTCGGACCTTAGGTTTTCGTTATGACAGATGTGTTGCTCGGATTTGTGAGGGAGTTATAGGGTGCTACTGGTCTGGTTTAAACTGAGTTCTGCACATACGCCACCGCTTGCTAGATTATGGATGTGCAAGGTACCGCCAATTTTACGAGTTACCATCTGTACGATGGCTAGCCCTAAGCCCGCGCCATTGGCATTGCCTCGGCTATAAAATCGCTCAAACAATCTTGCCATTTCCCCTTCCTCTATTCCCGGTCCAGCGTCTTCAACCCTCAAGCAGGCCATGCCCCTCTCGCCCTTAAGCACCTTTACAGTTACCTCTTTCCCTGAGGAAGAAAAATTGAGGGCATTGGTCACCAAGTTCTGTAGTGCAATAGCTAACGCTACCGGCTCGGTTTCTACCCAGCACTCTTCGTCCCCTTCCAACACCAGTTCCACCCCTTTTTCCATCGCCAGTGGCGTCAATTCGGCCAATTCTTCCCGTACCAATTCGGTAAGTTGCACGCGGCTGCGCACAGAGTTATTAAGTTGCGGTTCGATACGCGCCATGGTCAGCAACTGGCTGCCGATGCGGGTGGCGCGGTCGACACCGCTTACCAGAAACTCCAACGCCTCGCGTCGTTGCTCCACTGTCTCCGCGCTTTGGGCGTTTTGCGCATGGATACGCAGGATCGCCAGGGGTGTGCGCAGTTCGTGGGCGGCGTCGGCGATGAACCGGCGTTCGCGTTCCAACAACTCGTCCACCTGCACCAACAGCCGGTTGAGCGCGGTTTGCATGGGTTCCAGGTCGGAGGGCAGCGGTTTGAGGTGCAGCGGTTGCAAGGTGTCGGAATTGCGTCCACGAATCGACAGTGCCATGGCGCGCAGAGGTTTGAGACCCCAACCGATTAGCAGCCAGATCAACACCGTCAGCAGCGGCACGCCGATGAGGGTCGGCCAGAGGGTGTGACGCATGATGCGTTGGATCACGTCTTGGCGGATGTCGTCGCGCTCGCCCACCCAAATCAACAGGCCCTGTTGCGGGTCGGCGAGGAGGAAGGCACACCAGTCGTTGCCGTTGTCCATGATGTCGTGGGAACCAAGGGTCGCGGGCGGTGCTGCCAGCACCGGCGCTTCGGCTGAGCGTACAAGTAGCTGGCCGTCGCTGCGCCACACCTGGAAGGTCAGGCGAGTTTCATAGGGATGAGCCACGCCCTCTTCGCCCACGCGGCTCATGGCCTGATCAAACGCCTGGTACAAGCGGTCCCAATCCGCTTCGCCGGGGTCGCGCTGGCGCAGTACGCCTTGCAGCAGGCGCGCGCTTTGGGCGAGTTGGGCGTCGTAGACTTCTTCGATTTCGTGGTGACTGTCGCGCAGCACCAGCCAACTGATCAGGGCATCGCCGAGCAGGATCAACACCAGCACCGGCACGAGGATGCGCGCACGCACGGAGGTCATGGCTTGAGTACCAGCACATAGCCAACGCCGCGCACGGTGCGTATGAGCTCGGTGGATAACTTTTTACGCAGGTTGTGGATCAACACTTCCAAGGTGTTGCTTTCGACGCGGTCCTGCCAGCCGTACAACGCGCGCGACAAGCGCTCGCGGGTCACCACTTTGCCGGGGCGCACCATCAGTTGGTGCAGCAGTTGGTATTCCATGGGGGTGACGATGATGTCCTCATCCAGGTAACGCACCTGCTGGGTAGCGGGGTCGAGGTTGACGCCAGCGTGTTCGAGCATCGGTTGCGCGCGGCCCTGGCTGCGGCGCAACAGCGCGCGCACGCGTGCCTTGAGCTCTTCGACGTCGAAGGGTTTGACCAAGTAGTCGTCGGCGCCAGCGTCCAATCCGGCGATGCGTTCGGCGGTGCCGTCGCGGGCGGTGAGGATCAGCACCGGAAGATCATGTTGCTCGGCGCGCAGTTGCTGCAACAGGTCGAGGCCGTGGAGGCGGGGCAGGCCGAGGTCCAGCAGCAGTAGATCGAAGCTCTCCGTGCGCAACGCATGCAGCGCTGCAACGCCATCCTGCAGCCAATCCAGGGTGTAGCCCTCGGCGCCCAAGGCCACACGAATCCCTTGGCCGAGGGCACGGTCATCTTCGACAAGGAGTAGGCGCATAGCAAAATCTCTGTAGGAATCGGCGGCATCATGCCGGGTTATGGCCGGGGCTATTTCAGCAAAGATGTTACGGCTCGTTGCCAACTAAGGTTGCCCTAAGGTTGGTTTTGCACTGTGAAATCTCCCACATTTGCTGAGAGCTTTTCCATGCGCAAAATTCTCCTGCTGTCCCTGATCCTCGCCAGCCCACTGGCCTTCGCCGGCCCGCAATGCACCACCGCCGAGCGCTCGCAATGGCAAGACGAAAAAGCCTTCCAGGACAAGCTCAAGGCCGAGGGCTACACCATCAGCAAGTTCAAGGTCACTGATGGCAACTGCTATGAGATCTACGGGTTCGACAAGGACAAGCGCAAAGTTGAGATCTACCACGACCCGGTCACCGGCAAGGCCGTGAAGACTGAGATCAAAGGCTGATGCCAGGCGAATCCCTACGCCTGTGGGACCCGCTGGTGAGGCTGTTCCATGCCTCCATCGCCGGGGTCTTCGTCGCCAATTACTTCTTCAACGAAGCCGGCGACGACTGGCATGTCTGGCTGGGTTATTACGCCATGGCCTGGCTGCTGGTGCGAACGGTGTGGGGATTTGTCGGACCGCGCAGCGCACGGTGGGCAGACTTTTGGCCTACGCCAAAAAGGCTGAATGCCCACGCGCGCTCGTTGCTCAAGGGTAAGCCGCAACACCGCTTGGGGCATTCGCCGATTGGCGCGCTGGTGATGCTGTTGATGTTGCTGGCGTTACTCACCGTCGGCGTGAGTGGCTTTTTGATGCAGGAAGTCGATGCCCTCTGGGGCGCCGATTGGCCGCTGCAAGTCCACGAGACCGCCGCCAATGCGCTGCTTGGCTTGGTTTGCCTGCATGTGCTGGCTGCCGTGTTTGAAAGTATCCAGGTGCGGGACAACCTGCCGTTATCCATGCTCACCGGTCGCAGGAAGCGCCTGCCGGATGAACGTGCGCAGTAATCCTTTTACCCACAGGTTCCCTATGCGCTCCGCCTTATTGATATGCAGCCTGCTGGCAGTGTTTTTCGCTGCCTGGCAAAGCCATCCGCCCCATGTGCTGGCGCCGTTTGCCCAGACCAGCCCGAACACCGCAAAAGTGGCGGCGCCGGCGCAGTACAGCAGCCGGTTCGTATCCACCCAGCTCACCGACTTTGTGCACTCCTCATCCGTGACCGCCCTGCCCGGCGGCGACTTGATGGCGGTGTGGTTCGCCGGCTCACGCGAAGGCGCCGCTGATGTGCAGGTGCGCACCGCGCGCTTTGATGCACGTACCGGCGAATGGGGCGCCGAACAGGTGCTGGCCACGCGGGAAAGCACCCGCGACGGAATCCAGCGTTATATCCGCAAGCTCGGCAACCCGGTGATTGCCCTGGCGCCGGATAAACGCCTGTGGATGTTTTATGTGTCGGTGTCAGTCGGCGGCTGGGCCACCAGTGCGATCAACGTGATGGTGTCGGATGACCTGGGGGCCAGTTGGACGGCGCCTCGGCAACTGGTGACCTCGCCGTTCTTCAATATCAGCACCCTGGTCCGCGCCGCGCCGGTGTTCCACGCCGACGGCTCCATCGGCCTGCCGGTGTACCACGAGTTCATGGGCAAGTTTGCCGAGTACCTGTACCTGAGCGCAGACGGAGCAGTGATCGACAAATTCCGTATCAGCCGCGGCAAGAATTCCCTGCAACCGACCATCGTACCCCTGGACGGCCAACGCGCCGTGGCGATGTTGCGCTATGCCGGCGACACCCATCACCGCGTGCTGGCCAGCCGCACTGAAGACGCCGGGCAAACCTGGAGCCAGCCGTACCCGCTGGAACCGGCCAACCCTAACTCGTCGCTGGCGGCGGTGGGCACGGTGGACGATGGGTTGCTGGTGGCGCTCAATGACCTGCAGGACGGCCGCTTCAAGCTCAGCCTCTATGGCACCGACGCCCAGCTCAGCCAGTGGCGCACTGTGGTGCAACTGGACGAATCACCGGACCCGCTCGGCCAACCGTTCGCCCCCGAAGCTTATAAAGAGATCATCGGCGAAGGCTTTCGCGCCTCCAGCGGCGCGCAGCGTTTACCGCTGGAGCAACGTTTTCTCCGCAGCCTCGACTACCGCGTGTGCAAACCCCGTGGCTGCGATTTCGAGTACGAGTACCCGTACTTCAGCCGCAGCCCGGACGGTATGTACCACCTGGTGTACTCATGGAATAACACGTTTATCAAACATGTCAGCTTCAACGAAGCCTGGCTCGCGGAGCGTCTGTGATGGTGTTGCTATGGCAGGCGCATTTGAGTTTTGTTCTGTTGGGGTTTGTGCTGTTAAGCACGTTTCGATTTACCGCCCGATGGCGACCGTGGTTGCTACCAGTCCTGGTGGTGGTGAGCGTTATCCCGATCAATGAGTTGCCATTGGCGGCCTATGTCCGCAGTTTTACCGATGATTTGGCGATCAGCACGCTGGTGTTGTTGGGGTGGGTTGCGCTGAGCCGTCTGGGCGTGGTGCAGCCGCTGGTTCGACCACATCAGGTGCAGATGTTGCTGCTGTTTGGCCTGCTGAGCCTGGTGCTATACCCGGCCACGTTAGGCCTGACCTATTTCGACCCGTACCGCTTGGGCTTCAACCCTCGACCGTTGATTGTGCTGGTCGCGGTGGTGGCGCTGTTGATGCTGTGGCTGCGCAATGCGCTGGCGGTGTGGATGTTGGTGATCGGCACGCTGGCGTTCGCATTGCGGCTCAAGGCCTCAGAGAACTATTGGGATTATCTGGTTGATCCGCTCTTGGCAAGCTACTGCGTCGTCGCTGGATTAATTCAACTCAAACTGTACTGCTTTAAAGAATGGAAAATTTGATGAGTGCGTTGCAATCACGTCGCCTGCGCTACGGCATGGGCGCGATCGGGTTGGTGTTTGTGCTGCTGGCTGCGTTGCGACTGGTGTTTGTGCTGGGTTTTTCCGGCCTTGATGTGACAACCCCGGCGCTGCTGGAAACCCTCGGCATCGGCCTGCGTTTCGACCTGCGCCTGGCGGTGTTGCTGCTGCTGCCGCTGGCCGTGCTGGCATGGCTGCCGCGCTGGAACCTCACCACGCTGCCAGTCCTGCGCTGGCTGGCACGTGCCTACCTGGTGGTCGCACTGGCGATGATCGGCCTGGTGTACATCATCGACTTCGGCCATTACGCCTACCTCGGCGTACGCATCAATGCGACGGTGCTGCGCTACCTGCAAGACGCACAGATTTCACAACAGATGGTGTGGGAAACGTATCCAGTGCTTTGGATAACCGCCTGCTGGCTGGCGGCAGTAGGGTTGTGGGTATGGGCGTTGATCTGCCTGGAGCGCATGACCCTAGACCGTGCGCCAACCCCCATTAATCGATGGGCGGTGACGTCAGTCTCAGTGGTTGGCGTGGTCGCCGTGCTGCTCGCCCTGCTGGGGCGCGTGGCCAACCTCAACCTGGAAAACCCGGTGCCGCTACGCTGGAGCGATGCGTTCTTTTCCGGAAACAGCCAGGTGGCCGCCGTGGGCCTGAACCCGGTGCTGTTTTTGTACGACACCCTCAAGGTCGGCCAATCGCAGTTCGATGTAGCCCAGGTGCGTAAGCATTACCCGCAAGTCGCCCAGTACTTGGGGGTGGATCAACCGGACGCCCAGCAACTGAATTTCACCCGCCACCAGGGTGTGCAGCCCTATCGCCTGGCAGGCGAGCGCCCGCTGAACGTGATCTTCGTGATGCTCGAATCCCTTGGCACGAGCGCCGTCGGGGCCTACGGCAACCCGCTCAATCCCACGCCGAACCTGGATAAACTGGCCAGCCAAAGCTGGTTCTTCAAGCACTTCTACGTACCGGTCACCGGCACCGCCAAGACTGTCTGGGCCAGCATCACCGGCGTGCCCGACGTCACCCGCCAGGAGACTGCCACGCGCAATCCGCTGATCACCCGGCAACACACGCTGATCAACGCATTCGAAGGCTATCAGAAGTTCTACATGATCGGCGGCAACGCCGGCTGGGCGAACATCAACGCGCTGATCCGCCAGAGCATCGACGACGTGCAGCTGTTTGAAGAAAGCGACTGGCAATCGCCACGGGTGGATGTGTGGGGCATTTCAGACTTGGACCTGTTCAAGGAAGGTGACGAACTGTTGAGCAGGATGCCCAAGGACCAGCCGTTCTTCGCCTACCTGCAAACCTCCGGCAACCATCGACCCTTCACGATTCCCAAAGACAACGACGGTTTCCAGGTGGCGAACGTGACCCTGGAGCAAGTCCAGGCAGCCGGTTCGCGCAGTGTCGAGCAATACAACGCAGTGCGCCTGCTCGACTACAACATCGGCCGTTTGATGGAAATCGCCAAGGCCGGTGGTTACTACGACAACAGCATTTTTGTGTTCTTCGGCGACCACAACACGCGCATCAGCCAGATCCCGCACATGGCGCCTGCCTTTGAACAGCTGGGGCTGGAAAGCAACAACGTGCCGTTGTTGATCCACGCGCCGGGCCTGGCACCTAGGGTGATCGAACAGGCAGTGGGCCTGGCGGATCTGTTGCCGACCGTTGCGGGTATGGCAGGTGTGCCGTTCACGAATGGCGCCATGGGCCGGGATATCCAGCAGCCTGCTCCGGAAGGCGAACGCGTAGTGCCTCTGGTCTTGCGTGAGGGGACGTTCCCGATCATCGGCGGCGTAACCCAACACTTCCTGTTGCAGATGCAACACGACGGCAGCTCACCGACTCTGCATGACCTGGTCTCAAAGACGCCGCGAGAGGATGTGGCCGCGCAACATCCTGAGGTGTTTCGTCGCTTGAGTGGGTTGACCCAGGGGCTACATGAAACTGCTCGACTGATGCTCTATCGCAATGTTCAACAATGATCCGGTTCTCACGCTAAATGAATGTTTACACCTGTAGGCGAAATTTGCTCTTGAATGTTGACGACGTTCGCTTATCAACGTTCGGTTAAGTGCTCAACAAGCTGTGGCATCCCGCAACCTAAATGGCGGACTTCAAGCTAAACCTATCAGGACGCGCTGCGGACGCTCTTCATTGGGCAAGAAGCTAAGAGACCGTAGATTTATACGGCTCTAATATTTCCTGTTTCAAGTCCGTCGAGATGATCGGCGTACCACTGCATCATCGTCGTACGTTGCTCCAGATACTGAGCCTTGTTATAGATCCCTCGGACACCTGGCGGCTTGTGACTGAGCTGGGCTTCAATGTGGTCCGCTGGGAAACCGTGCTCGTTGAGTACGGTGCTTGCAATATGACGGAAGCCATGCCCGGTCTGTCGTCCTTCGTAACCAAGGCGCCTTAGCGCCATCAGAAAAACGGTATCGCTGCGAGGCTTGGTTCGATCGCTTCGACCAGGGAATAGCAATGGGTACGCTCCCGTGATTTTCCGTAGTTCAGTAAGAGCGCTTAGTGCCTGCTTGCAGAGTGGTACAAGGTGTTCACGCCCTTTTTTACGGCCTTTGCGTTCAATGGGGACAGTCCAAAGTCGTTTGTCAAAGTCGAACTCAGCCCAGTATGCCTCTCGAAGCTCGCTGGGGCGGACAGCCATGAGAGTAAGCAGTTGGAGGCCAAGCTGAACATCTTTGGCGTGAGGGTATGATCGTATTGCTCTGAGCAGTGCGGGAAGTTCCTCCAGAGAAACATGCGCGTAGTTCTCGGCCTTTCCCGATGATAGAAACTTATGAACACCCTCTAAGGGATTGTTCATCGCCCTGCCGGTTATGCGAGCCAGGTCGTAGATGTCTTTGCAGTAAGCCCTTACGCGACTCATCTGCTCCAGGATTTCCTGACGTTCGAGCCCTCTCAAAAGCTCCATCCATTCCATCGACATGATGGAGGCATACGGACGTTTTCCGACAATGGGGAACACGTGGCGTTCCAAGGCTCCAAGGACTCTCTTAGCTGTGCCGACATCCCAGCCACCCAGCCAAGACGTATGCCATTCACGAGCCAACGCTTCAAAGGTTTCGTTTGTTGCTGCTACTTCTGCAGCTTTTCTAGCTTTCTTGGCGGCTATTGGATTTTTGCCTTCTGCTGCATCCGATCTCAATTCGGCAGCCTTTTCCCGGGCAAGGGCGCCGCTGACTTGTGGGTACCCCCCAAGCCCAAGCCACGACCATTTGCCGTCGGGCTTCTTATAGCGCAACTCCCACGATTTCTGCCCGTTAGGCTTTACTCTGAAATACAACCCCGAGCTGTCTAGCTCGCGATAGGCCCCCGCTTCAGGAGCAAGATTGACTAGTGCGGTATCGGAGAGAGGACGGCGTTTAATATCGCTGCGCCTCATTCGTGTATGCCTCCAGTTCAATTTTTTATTGAAGCATACATGGAGGCATACAGGATGTGAAGGATGTAGGTGGATCAGCTTGGAAGTCCAGATACAAAAAAGCCCGCACGAGGCGGGCTTCTTGAGGTGATTCATAGACTGCTGTAGACATCTATGGATCGGTACTTGGTGGTACACAGACAACCGTCTCTTGAACCTTCTCGCTCAGCTTATGCAGCCAAGGGCGGACGACGGTCATGCGGTCGACATGGGCGTTCGCAACAAGCCTCAACAAACCCACGCCAAGGCTGATTCCTCCAGCGCCTTCAGTACGAATCATTCCCTGCTCTTCGAGCGCGCCTACGATGCGTTGCACCGTTGAGCGAGGCAAATCTACAGCCTGGGCTATTTCGCCCAAACTCATACCGCCAGCGCTTCTTCCCAAAATCCCGACGCCTGCGCGACTTTTCTTCGAGATATTCTGCGATGATTCACATCGACTCCATCTGGCTGGCCACCGAACCGATGGACATGCGCGCAGGCACCGAAACGGCGCTAGCCAAGGTGATCGCGGTGTTCGGTGCGGCGCAGCCGCACTGCGCTTATCTGTTCGCGAACCGCCGCGCCAATCGCATGAAAGTGCTGGTGCATGACGGCTTCTGAATATGGCTGGCGGCGCGCCGGTTAAACCAAGGCAAGTTCCACTGGCCTAGCATCCGCCATGGTTCTGAGATGGAACTGGATGCCGCGCAACTTCAAGCGTTGGTGCTGGGGCTGCCATGGCAACGCGCAGATTCTGAAGGCTCGATCACACTGCTTTAACGGCTGCCATTAGCCTATCGGTCTATCGTCGCGAAACGCCTGCTCTGGCAAAGCCCGACGCATGACTTCTTCGCCCAATCTCGACCAACTGTCGCCCAATCAACTGCGCGTCCTCGCAGCGCAGTTGCTCTCGCAAGTCGACACTATGGGCAAGAAAATCAATCGTGATCAAACAGTCATTAAGAAACTGACCCATGAGATCGTCCAGCTCAAGCATTTGAAGTTTGCCAAGCGCAGCGAGCAGATGATTCCTGAACAGGCCAGCCTGCTAGATGACCTGATCGATACTGATATCGCGGCGATTGAGGCCGAGCTTCAGGCGTTGCAGATAGCACCAGATGCGACCGAGGAAAAGCAAAAGCCCAAGCGCACGGCATTGCCGGCAGAATTTCCGCGAACGTTGATCCATTACGAACCGGGCAACACTCACTGCCATGCGGTTGCGCCCTCAAGCGCATCGGTGAGGACGTCAGCGAGAAGCTGGACTACACGCCCGGCGTGTTCACCGTCGAACGCCATGTGCGTGGCAAGTGGGTCTGCGATAACTGCGAAACGCTGACCCAGGCACCGGTTCCGGCGCAGGTCATTGATAAGGGCATCCCGACTTCGGGCCTGCTCGCACACGTCATGATCGCCAAGTTTGCTGACCATCTGCCGCTTTACCGTCAGGAATCGATCTTCGGTCGAGCGGGCCTGGCGATTCCACGTTTAACCTTGGCTCAATGGGTTGGCGTGACCGGAGTTCAGTTGCAGCCGCTGGTCGATGCGCTGCGCGAAGTAGTGCTTGGGCAACAAATCATCCACGCAGATGAAACACCGGTGCAGATGCTCATGCCGGGAACAAAGAAAACCCACCGCTCCTAAGTGTGGGCCTACGCTACCAGCCAGTTCTCGGATGTGGCAGCGGTGGTTTATGACCTCAGCCCCAGTCGCGCCGGAGAGCATGCTCGCAACTTCCTTCAGGACTGGAATGGCAAGTTGGTCTGCGACGATTTTGGCGGCTACAAGGCTAGCTTTGAACTCGGCGTGACCGAGATCGGCTGCATGGCCCATGCACGGCGTAAGTTCTTTGAACTGCACGCTACGAATAAAAGCACGCTCGCCGAGCAAGCCCTGCGCTATATCCAGTTGTTGTACGAAATCGAAAGAGAAGTTAGAGACCTGGAGCCGGATTTACGCCGTCGAATACGGCAAGAAAAAGCCGTACCGGTGATGGATAGGCTGCATGCTTGGATGAATGCGCAGCGTGATCTTGTGCCCGAAGGTTCGGCTATCAGCAGAGCACTCGATTACAGCCTTAAACGCTGGGCAGCGCTGTCGAGCTACCTCGATGACGGGGCGGTTCCCATTGCTAATAATTGGGCGGAGAACCAGATGCGGCCATGGGCTCTTGGGCGCAAGAACTGGCTCTTCGCCGGGTCGCTACGCAGCGGAAAACGGGCTGCGGCGATCATGAGCTTGATCCAGTCAGCGCGGCTGAATGGCCATGATCCGTACACCTATCTAAAGGATGTTCTCACGCGCCTGCCGACGCAGCGCGCGAGTGAGCTTAATAAGCTGCTGCCGCACAGGTGGGCACCTGTTTAATCGCGCAGGGTGTTTTGTGCCTATGTCTTCCCTGGCATCTACATTTTGCGCCACACCAAAGCAGGAATTGCTCGGATGTAAATTAGTTCGCTGACCAACTCAATCAGAGTTTGAGTAATGACTGCTGCCGCAGCGAGCCCTCTGATTTCCTCGGGCAAGGCCAATGCCAATGGTAGAACTACCAATGAGTTTCGTGTCGAGCTGCTGAAAGCGACTGATCTTGCCGTGCTAGCCGGTAACTTAAACGCCCGAGCCACCAGCGCACCCACCACGGGTGCCAAGAGCATGAAACCAATGTAGACGGGAATAACAGGCAGCAGTTTGTCCATGTCTCTGACCACCGTTGAAATCTGAGAGCCGATCACTACGACCAATACAGCCGCCATAGCTGGCACAGGCATCCAAGCCCATACATTGTTCCAGCCCTCAACGACGCGTGACCCCTTTGCCCCGGCAGCTGTTGCTACTGCCAAGACCAAGGGTAAAGCGATCAGCACTACGAAGGCCTCAACAAATGGGCCGACCGATATAACCACCGCCGAGTCATTACTCACCATGAAGGCTAGATAGAAGGGTAGTAGCACAAGCTGAAGCACGAGTAGTAATGGTGTTGCCGCCAGAGTCAGTTTGGAGTCGCCCTTACCGATATGGGTAAACACAACAACATAATCGATACAAGGCGTCAGCAAGACCAATAGTGCGCCCACCAATATCGCCGGGTGGTCGGCTAGGCCCATCGTCAACGCCCAAACCAACAGGGGGATGGCGACGAAATTGGCGGTCAGCAGCGCGGTCATGAAACGCTTGTTTGCAAGCCCTTTGCGAAGATCCAGGAATGGGATCTGTAGAAACATGGCGTACATCAGCACAGCGATGGCTGGTGTCACCAACGCACCTAACGCTTGAGAGGCATCAGGTGCGAGCAGGCCTCCGATAGCCGCGACAATGACCGCGACGAAGTAAACGGGAATCTGGTTCTTCTCTAGCTGTTCTCTGTCCACGGAATGCCCTTAAAACGCGTGAAATCATTTTTCGATTGAGCAGGTTAATATCTGTAGCTACTACAGGTTCAAGAAAATGCTTGGGGAGTTTGCATGTGGGGTATCGGAGCGCTGTCGAAATCAACGGGTTGCCACATTGAAACGATTCGCTACTACGAGAAAATAGGCCTTCTCCCTCCGGCCTTACGGTCGACAGGGCGGCATCGAATCTATACCGAAAAGCATCGGTCACGACTCATCTTCATCAGGCAGAATCGTGAACTGGGCTTTCCACTCGACGATATCCGCGAACTCATTGCGCTCGCGGCAGATGCTGATCGTCCGTGTGCTGATGCGTTGTCGGTGGTCAAGAAGCACTTGGCAGAAGTGGAATCTAAGGTAGCTAAGCTCCAGCAGATCCGGATAGAGCTGCTCTCAATGGCAGGCACGTGTGAGTCAACATGCCTAGGCTCGAACACTCCAGACTGTACGATTATTGAGTCACTGTTCGAACCCGCTGCTGGGGCTCGCTCTGGTTGCTGCTCCTAGACTAGTCAAGAGCATAGGGGAGCAAGCTGCCATTGAAACCGAATAGCGCGATAGTCTCGACAGGGTGTTTCGAGCGTCCGTCTACACCAAACGGGCTGGTGCAAGATGTGTTCGGCAGACGCTTACGCACCTATTGATAATATCCGGGGTCGTACTGGGTGGTGTCGCGCTAGCATTCTTGCCGAGCTCTTGGGCAACAGGTCGTTAATCGCCAGGTGAATGGCTCTTGGATCCGCTCAGCCTGGACAACTGTCAAACGAATTTCTAGATAATTAACAGCCGTTTTTTGCGCTTTTATAGGATGTGGAAACGACTAATCTCGACCATATCGACTCAAGCCGATAGAGAACAAAAATCATGTCCTGTGTTCTAATCATCGAAAGCAGCGCCCGCCAACAGGGGTCGATTTCTCGCCAACTGACCCAACAATTTATCAACCAGTGGCAAACTGCCCATCCAACGGATCAGATCATTATTCGTGACGTGGCCCTTAATTCTATACCCCATATGGACGCAAACTTGATCGGTGGCTGGATGAAGCCTGCCGAACAGCGCAGCGAAAAAGAGCAGATCTGCTTGGAACGATCCAACGAACTGACCAACGAACTCATGGCCGCCGACGTGTTAGTTATAGCCTCACCGATGTATAACTTCACTATCCCCAGCACGCTTAAAGCTTGGCTAGACCATGTGATCCGTGCTGGCGTGACGTTCAAATACACTCCCGCACGCCCTCAAGGTTTATTAATCGGCAAGCGCGCCTTCGTCCTAACTGCCCGAGGCGGAATTCATGCTGATGACAGTTCGGATCACCAAGAGCCGTACCTACGTCAGATCCTGTTGTTTATTGGGATACATGACATCACCTTTATCCATGCCGAAGGGCTCAACCTCGGCAGTATTTTCCGTGAAAAAGGTATCAGGCACGCCACGACATTGCTGGCACGAATTGTTTGAGCCTTTACGTCCGGAATCCAACTCCAGTTGGTCTGCGCGTGGAAGCTTACTGAAGTACCGACTCGTCGCGAAACACATGCTGTGAAATGAACGCCGACGGCGCACCCATGCGATGGAGCGCTTTGAGTCTGTGGACTTCAGCCCTTCGTGAGGCCCGCGAGTACACCCGCTTTTTTCGTGAAATCTGCAACCAGGTCAACCATGGCAGTCTTTACATACGCTGGAGCAGTTTTCATAGAACCCGCGTTGAACGGAGGATCTAGGTCATATTCGCTCATCAGTTGAGCACACTCGGCATAGGTCTGATCGCGCAGCTCAGCAACCATGCTCAGACCAAAATCCAGCTCTGCCGTCACCCCAGCGCCCGTAATCCTGTTACGGTCGCGTACAACACGCGCTTCGGTTGGAATTGCACCAAACCCGGCCAGAGCATCCCGGCACGACCAGTGCGAAGTTGCCTTAAAGCCCTTTAGTAGCCCCGGAGCACCAAGGATCAACGAACCAGAGCAGACACTGGTCACGTATTTCGCACGTGAACCACGATCAGCCATGAAGACCAGTGTTTCAGCATCAGAAGCCGCTGCCAAGGTGCCATCCGTGCCGCCTGGAGTGAACAACACAGTCAGGTAGCGAGGACATGTGTCGAAGTGTCTGTCGGTATAACCGTTAATCCTGCATCACTGGTTACTGGATCCAGAGATTTAGCGACAATGTAGATCTTGGCCCCCATGAGCGAACCAAGCATGCAGTGCGGCCCGACAAGATCCATCTCCGTCATGCCTAAATAAACCAGCATTGCGATTTGCTCTTCTTCCATCCATGGCACATTAGCCATGTCGGGGCCCATATCAGGCATCTTGTCGTCATGCATGGGCTTTTCGGCAGCCGACGCTCTGGGGTGATGCTTGCGGCCAGGGGTGCAAGGAGCGCACCGATGACTAGGTTGCGACGTTGATTATCGATCATGATGAATTCCTAAAAAACTGGCGGTCAGCGTCAAATAAGCTGAGCGTGGTTGGGTCGGCAATACCACTGGGGATCCAAGGTATTGATAAGTCTCAAAGACCTTTCGACCCGTCAGATTGACTGCCGAGACGGAGAGCGTGTAACGGTCGAAATCGTAGGAAGCCTGTGCATCAAACAGCGCGTACTCCGGGACAGAGACTGTATTCGCCAGAATTAGCTTCCGTGCGCTGAGCGCAGTGACGCCGGCACCAAATCCCAGCCCCTTTGCGGCGCCATCAAGTATCCGATAGCGCGCTGCGAGCCGACCGCTGTGTCGAGAAACGCGCGGCAATCCGTCACCGACCAGAATCGAATTGTCGTCTGTCACTTCAGCCTGGGTGTAGGCGTAGTTGGCCAGCAGTGAAAGAGCCGGAATCGGCTCCCAGACCATGTCTGCTTCTATTCCGCGAGCGCGTTGCTCACCGCTCTGTACTACCCCAAGATCGTGTTTGTAGGATCGGGATAAGGGGTGGAAACGTTGCGGCGTCTCTGCTCGAACGCTGCGAGAGTGCCGGTTAGGCCAAGATCTTTGAAGGCCAGTTTGACGCCAGCCTCATAATTGCGAGAAAGCTCAGGCTTAGGTGTCTCCCGGCCGTTGAAGTTGAACGCCCCCCTCAAACCGGTGGAATATGCGGCATAGCGTGCAAGGCTTTGGGTCAGGTCATAGGTGATTCCAGCCGTGGTGTCACACGGTGATAGGAGGTATCAACGCCCTGCTCTTGTTGCTTAAGGTTGAGCTGGGTGAGACGCAATGACCCTAACAGGTGGAAGCGGCCATAGGTCGCCTGATCCTTAAGATAGAGGGCTTTCGTCTCGTAGCGGTTGGTCTGGGTCACAATCGCTTCTGGCGTCGCGCCGTAAGAAAGCCCATAAATGGGACTGGCCAGGTCAAGCTCGCCGATTAGCTCGGCATTGGAAACACCTGAGGTGAAGTCGGTACGGTCATAGCTGGCGCCCACCAACAGTTCGTGGGTGCCACCCAACGCTTCGAATCTGGAGCCCAGGTTGGTATCCAGCACGCTCTCCCGGATTTTTGTTGGCAGGTAAAGCTTGAATATTGGGTACACCGTGGGTGTCGCAGGATTCGCCCCAAGAAGCTCAGGAAATATGAAGGCACCGTTGTCGCGCATTTTGCCTTCGTTATACTGGGCGGTGACGGTCATTCGCGTGTCGTCGCTAGGCTCATGCTTGAGTTCGGCGGTGGTGGTTCGATTCTCGATGGTAGTGTGAGGCAGCCCTCTGGTCGAGCGTGGGAACGCGTTGCGATCAATCTGACCACTCAATGCCTGGGCGGCTGGCAGTCCGGAAAATTCGAGCTGGCTGCGATCCTCGTACTGGCCACGCAGTAATAGTTCAGTCTCTGGCGTGAGTTGGAACGCGATGCTGGGTTGTACCGACCACTGATGGGCATTGACGTGATCAATCCAGCTGTCGTTTCCCTGATAGTCGGCTGCTATCCGCGCCGCGACCTTGTCGCCAATAGGTGTGTTGAGATCCAGCGAAGGGTTTACCGTGCCGAAGCTGCCGGTGCGCATCGAAACAAACGCACTTGGCGCGGCCTCGGGACGTTTCGAAATCACGTTGATCAAGCTTCCCAACGTCGCGCCGATGCCACCAACATAAAAAGCTGATGTTGGGCCTTTGAGCACCTCGATACGCTCGGTGCCGATGAGGCTGGTTGGATCGATGCTCGCCGCCGTGCCGCCGAAAGCCGGCAGCCCATTCATGTAAATCTCCGCCGGAAAACCGCGCACGATTGGCTGCGTGAAAAGTGCTTCTTGAGGCTTGGTTGCTCTTACATCCGAAACGTCTACCAGTGCGTCGGCAAGCGAATGACTGCCCTGCTCCATGAGCATCGCACGAGTAACGACTTGCACCGATTGCGGAACTTCGATCAAGGGAGTTTCGGTCCGCGTGGCCGAAGCAGAACTTGGCGTGGTATAGCTTTCCTCATTACCGGAAACGTTGATCGACTCAAAGGTCCAGCTCCGCGACCGAAGCGAAGGATCACATACTGCGTCAGGTTGCGCGTAGGCGCTGTTATGCAAGCAAAAACCTACGGCAAGGCAGGCGGCATGTGTCGCAGAGGGTGACGGCAAATGAAACCTAACGGGCTGGTCATGAGAGGCGTCTTTTCGGTCATTGGGGCGTCCAGAGGCAGACGACCAGACTCTATAGCCTGAGTTCCAACGCCGAAACTGCGACAGTTTGACACGCACATACGCTTGCCCGGATAAGCGCAGCCTACCGCCCTCACACTTGCAGCTTTTATTTGAAGATGGTCGCCCGCCTCTATCCACAAGCTGCGTCAAACTGTCGCACTTGGTGCCTAGCTGCCAGCTCATTATGCTACTCGGGAAATGGTGTCATGAATAAATTTTGCTAGTTCCGCCAACACCTAAACATACAAAATAATAGGTGAATCATGAAAAAAAATATCGCTGCTGCCTGTTTTTTCCTACTTGGTTCTTTAGAAGCCGCTCAGGAGCCCGAAGCCGTATTCAAGCGTAGTTGTATGATGTGCCACAGTGGCCAATTAGCCATGGCTCCGAAAAAAGGCGATCAGACTGCCTGGAAACCACGCTTGGATAAAGGCATGGACACACTTGTGAAACACGTAACAGAAGGCTTTGGTGCTATGCCGCCTCGTGGCCTTTGCATGGATTGCAGCGCGGAAGATTATCAAGCCGTGATTAACTGGATGTCAAAATAGTTATCCACTTGGCAGACTTTTTTGAACTATATTTAACTTAGTCTTGAACACAATAATTCTTAATACCTAAAAGCATTCTAATAAGCGAGTTGCCTTGTACGTGAGCTAACGAAAATCTCACGTAACTGGGGTGGCTGGTTAAACGTCCTTAAAGTGTTTCGGTTTCAGGAAATGTATGTCATGCCTTCTCCCCTAATTTTGCCTAGCGCAAAGCGTAAACCCATGTCCCGCTCTATCTCTATATGGCCCCTACTGTCAGTTAGTCTTTTCGCCCTCAATCCATTGCCCTCAGCATTGGCTGAAGCCAAAAAATCAGAAGACTCGATACTGACCCTGGGCACCGTGACAGTGCAGGGCAACAGCGCGGGCAGTGGTCCGCTGAGCACCAGCAGTGTGCTCAGCTCAGTGGATATTCTTGGCGCGGACATGCTGGAAAAAATGCCGGTCAACTACAGCTGGGAACTGTTCAGTCGGGCTCCCGGGGTGATGCTCACCGAATTCAATCAAGGCACCACCTCGGGCAAAATTTCCTTTCGCGGTTTTAATGGTGAAGGCGAAGTTAACGCGGTCAAGTTGTTGATCGATGGCATTCCCAGCAACAGCAATGACGGCAATATGCCGTTTATGGACATGATTTTTCCGATGGAGCTGGACAGTATCGAGGTGGTACGCGGTACCAGCGATGCCCGCTATGGCCTTAACAATATCGCCGGCAATGTCAATATGCTCACACGTACAGGGGGTGATTACCGCAAGGCGCGAATTCGCTATGGCAGCTACAACACGCGGGAAACTCAGCTCGCCGCCGGCATCGAAAGCAGCAACTGGACACAGAACTACTTCTTCGCCTACCAAAAATCCGGCGGTTACCGCGATCACTCCGAGGCTGACAAATTTTCGATGTCCGGAAAATGGTTCTATACCCCGGACGACAACAGCTATCGCATCGGCCTGATCGCGCGTCACTATGAAACCGAGGCGCAGGAGCCTGGTTATCTCAGTGAAGAGGATGCTCGCCACCACCCATCCATGACCAACAGCTATAACGCCACCGACAAAGGCACTCGGCGGATGAACCAGGTCAGCGTGCACTTCGATACCGAAGTGTCCGAGACACTCGCTTGGTCTGCAAAAACCTACCTCAACACCTTTGATGACCGGCGCTGGACGCAATACTGGCGCACCAGTTCTCAACAGGAGCGTGACGCTTACGAAACCCAATATGGCGCTCTCACCTCCCTGACTTGGCGCCCCGAAGTGAGCTGGCTGTACAACTTCGCTTTGGAAGGTGGCGCAGACATCCAACGCCAACAAAACCAAAGCGAACGTTACCGAACCAAGGACCGCGCACGCCAAGCTCAAACCCGTGACCAGCAATTTGATTTCGACACCTACGGTGCTTACGTCCAGGCAGAGATCAAACCGTTTGAATCGCTCAAAATCATCCCGGCGTATCGCGTCGACAAGATCCAGGGCGATTTCACCAATGAAATGACTGGCCTAGACTACGACATCAATGACTATGGGTTAATCAAACAACCCAAGCTCAGCGTGGTGTATTCCCCGTGGGACGTGGCCAGCATCTACGCAAACTGGGGGCGCACGTTCCAGGTGGGTACCGGTGCTGCGGCCTATAAGATTCCACCGAGGGATACGGACCTTGCACCGTCCATCAACGAAGGTTGGGAAACGGGAATTAAGTTCACACCGGCGGACTGGGTCGACGGCCGTGTAGCCTACTGGCAACAAGAAGCGAGCGGTGAAGTCAGTCGGCGCCTAAACGACCCCAGTGGCGAGTCGGATAACGTCGGCGAAACCCGGCGCTGGGGTTATGACCTGCAGTTGAACCTACGCCCAGATGAGCGCACAGATATCTGGCTGGCCTACTCCTGGCAGTATTCGAAAATACTCCAGCCAAGCTCGTCTCTGCCCAACAGTAAAGGCCAGGAAATCGACCATATCCCACATCATCTGTACAGCGCAGGTGTGAGCCACAAGGTTACCCCGGCGCTGCAGTTGACGGCATGGATGAACGGCCAGACCAGCTATTACCTGGAACGTGAGAACACCAAGGGTACTTACGGCGGCTATGTTCTGATGAACCTCGGCGCTACGTACCAAGTGACTGAGGCCGTTAGCGTTGACCTGCAATTGAAAAACCTCACCAACCGTTACTACGAATATGCCTGGTACGACCCGGACGGAGCTCGAGCCTCTCTCCACTCACCAGGTGATGGGCGTGCGGTATATACAGGCGTTAGCGTGGATTTTTGATTAAACCACCTGCCGGGGCTTGATAGGCCCCGGCAACAGCGCCAACCATGACTGAAATCTAATGCTGCGCGATCTGCACGCTATAACCCATATCAAGTCTTGCGATGGCGCCGATTGAAAATGAGTGCGCATTGATTCTTCATCCGACCAATTGCACTCAACCATCCAGCCATTGAATCCCTCAGCCTTTCTCAACTAACATCTTGCACAACCACGAGATTGGTACTCTATCAAGCTGAGCAATACCGATATTTCAGCCTTAAGAAAAAGGTCCATTCTGGTTTCGAATTCCATCACGTTTCTTATAAGACCTGACATAACGTCAACTCCATACATGAGAGCAGAAAAGACGGCAAGGCCCATAAAAAATTCTACTGAGGCAGCACTTGCACCTAAGCCAATACTGAACATTCTGACTTGCGCTACTCGCTATGAGTTTAAGAAAGTAAGATAACCGAAATGCTAAATACGAAACGACAAAACATTGACGATTTCAGCCAAAATGATCAGAATCTCAGCCAATGGTCTTTAGGGATAATCGAATATGCTTGCTAAATCCATACAATTTATTACGTACCCTCAGGTAAGCCTATTGGATTTGGCTGGCCCATTGGATGTGTTTATCGCAGCTAATCATCTTTCGCCCCCTGATCAGAAGCCGTATTCGATCTCTATTCATGCGTTAAACCCGACTAATGAAATTCTTTCAAGCTTTTCA
Source organism: Pseudomonas sp. LG1E9 (assembly GCF_003290225.1). Classification (NCBI taxonomy): domain Bacteria; kingdom Pseudomonadati; phylum Pseudomonadota; class Gammaproteobacteria; order Pseudomonadales; family Pseudomonadaceae; genus Pseudomonas; species Pseudomonas sp. LG1E9. Next base: position 4,685,851 of record NZ_CP029983.1, read on the forward strand.
GTTAGCGCCGAAACGTTACAACCGGAAACGCTATCAGCGCATACCTTGATCGTGCCCGGCGGGCCCGGCATTCATAAGTTTTGCAAGGATCCGAAGTTTTTTTCACATTTTGTAAACCATGCTGACAAAGCTACCCGCTTGGTTTCAGTTTGTACGGGGGTGTTCGCACTAGCGGCTGCCGGAAAGCTAGATGATCGAGAAGCCACTACACATTGGTCTTCATATGATGAGCTTGAGCATAACTTCCCCTTAATTAAGATCAGGCGCGGCCCTATATTTATTAATGATGGAAACATATGGACGTCGGCCGGTGTCACTTCTGGAATTGACTTGGCGCTGTCAATAGTTGAAGAAGACCTCGGACACTCTGCTGCACTGGAAATCGCACGTCATCTGATAGTATTTTTAAAGCGTCCTGGAGATCAAAATCAATTCAGTTCATCCTTGACGTTGCAATCAAAAAGTAGCCAGTTTTCAGATCTTCACGCTTGGATAAACAACAACCTTAATGCTGACCTGTCAATTCCTGCGCTAGCGAATTTCATGAACATGAGCGAGAGAACATTCACACGCAAATACAGTGAAAACACTGGGAAAACTCCCAGCAAGACGGTTGAACTGCTCCGCCTGGAAGCCGCACGGCATTTACTCGCCACATCCAACAGCCCGCTCAAAAAAGTAGCCCAAAGCTGCGGACTGGGCAATGAGTCGACTTTCATAAGGAGTTTCATAAAAAAATTCGCTGTTACCCCCAAGGAATATCGTGCACGGTTTAACTCACAACGATAAGCAGTCGATACCTCATTTACTCGTGTTCACCTCCCGACCCGGATTCATTTCGCGAAAAAACGTTCGTCGATACTCAGAAGGTGACGTACCGAGATTAATGCCGAACTGCTGCCTTAGCGATAAGGGCGTTCCAAAACCTGCCTCATCGGCAACACATTCGATAGGTAAGTCCGTCGTTTCCAGCAGTTCTTGTGCTCTGACAACGCGCTCTGCGTTCAACCATTTTGTGACGGTACTGCCAGTTGCTTCCCTGAAGCGCCGAGTAAACGTGCGTCTACTCATTTTCGCCATGTCCGCCAGCACGTCGAGCGACAGGTCATTGCTCAGGTTCATTCGAGCCCACGCCAGTACTTCAGATAAATGAGTCTCGCTGGACAGCTGCGGCACAGGACGCTCAACGTACTGCGCCTGGCCTCCCTGCCTATGTGGAGGGGTCACCAGCACCTTCGCGGTGCGATTCGCCACATCCGCACCGAGTCGTTGGCGGATCAGATGCAGGCAACAATCGATTGCCGCCACGGTTCCTGCAGAGGTCATAATATTGTCGGCGCTGACATAGAGCACCTCGGGCCTGAAGCGAACCTCAGGAAAACGTCGCGCGAACTCATCACGAGCCGACCAGTGAGTGGTTGCTTCTTTCCCATCAAGTAGCCCGGCATCTCCGAGCACAAATGCGCCTAAACATAAGCCAACGATGAGCTTGCCTTGGGCATTGGCGACTTGCAAAGCGCTCACGAGTCGTGCAGATGCAGCGACCGATTGATCGCCCCACGCGGGAATGATGATTACGTCAGACACCTCCATCAGCTCCAGACCTTGAGTTACCGCAAGCCCGATGCCTTGGTCGCTATTCACCATTCCCGGTACTTCTGCGCAGTAACTGACCTCGTATTGAGGTTCACTTGGTGCGGATTGAACCGCACCCAGCACCACACCCGGCACAGAAAGGTGGAACAGGCTTACGCCGTTAAAAGCTAGAACAGCAACGCGTATGGATGGCATCAGGCAACCTCGGATTAGCCCTGTTTTGGCTCATATCTATCGCCTACTGGGATTATGGTCGATCGCTCAGGCGTACGAACTCTCATCGAAGAAAGGCATACATCACCCTCCTCCACATCCCTTAAAACCCCTGGTCGCTTGGCCCAATTATATCGAAATATGTCATTCAGGCCACTGTCAGGCCCCAGAGCATTCGGCAAGAATAGAGTCCTCGATCTATCAGATGGATTAATCCGATGAAATTTAGAACTCTTCCTTTTGCCCTTAGCATTGCTTGCACTATGGCAGCCACATCAGCATGTGCTGGTTCAAACACCCCCAACGCAGCGGACGCCTCCCATAAAGTAGACTTGCAGCAAGTTCGTAACGCAACGGTGAAAATCTCCTACGGCGGCACGACCTTCCTGATCGACCCGATGCTGGCCGAAAAGGGAACCTACCCAGGGTTTGAAAATACTTACCGTAGCAACCTGCGTAATCCCCTGGTCGATCTAACTGAGTCGCCCACTAAAGTGATCGCAGGGGTCGACGCAGTCATCGTCACTCACACCCATCTTGACCATTGGGACGATGCCGCACAAAAAGCGCTACCTAAAGACATCCCTTTGTTCACTCAGCACGAAAAGGATGCGCAGCTGATTCGCTCCCAAGGTTTTAAAAATGTGCACGTGCTGACGGATGAAGCTGAATTCGGTGGCGTCAAAATCACCAAAGCCGGTGGTCAGCATGGCACAGACGAAATGTATGCTGCGCCCCCGCTCGCAAAGCTTCTGGGCGAAGCCATGGGCGTTGTGTTTCAGGCTCCAGGCTACAAGACCCTCTACCTTGCCGGTGACACTATTTGGCGTAAAGAAGTAGACCAGACCATTGAGAAATATCACCCTGAAGTCATCGTGCTCAACGCAGGGAAAGCAAAAGTGGACGGGTTCGAGGGTGCAATCATCATGGGTGAGGAAGACGTTCTACGCGCTTCACAGGCCGCGAAAAACGCGAAAATCGTCGCGGTACACATGGACGCAGTCAATCACATGTCCCTGACACGTGAAGAGTTGCGCACCTATGTCAAGAAGCAAGGTATAGAGACTCGCGTCGATATTCCAGAAGACGGCGCCTCACTGGAATTCTGATTCAAACCCCGCTGCGCCATGGCAGAAGACAGCCTGCTGACCCAAAAGCCGTTTCAGCCTTCAGGACAGCATCACTTTGATAAGTTAATTGGAGATCGATCATGAAACAAGGTCTTGTAGTAGTTGATCTGCAAAACGAATACCTGCCCACTGGCAAATTGCCTTTGACCGGCATCGAAGCGGCTGTGGCGAATGCTAGCCGGGTGATCAGTCACGCGCGAAATGAAGGTATTCCAGTTTTTCACATACGGCATGAATCCGATGATGAGGGGGCTCCATTCTTCGCCAAGGGAACTACTGGAGCAGAAACTCAGGCAGCTGTCGCCTCTGATGCTCAAGAACCCGTGATTGTAAAAAAACACATCAACGCATTCAGAGATACTGATCTCAAACAGCAGTTGGATACTTTGAATGTCCAAGAAATCGTCGTCATAGGTGCAATGAGCCACATGTGCATCGACGCGGTGGTACGCGCTGCAGCAGACATGGGCTATCCAGTAACCGTACTGCATGACGCTTGCGCCACCCTGGATCTTACCTTTGGCGGCGTGACCGTGCCCGCAGCTTATGCGCATGCGACGATGATGGCAGCATTTGAGTTCGGCTACGCCACCGTTAAAGCGGTAGACGAGTACCTCTCGGCATAAGCTCATGAGACTCAGTTTGTGCTTCATCTGAATGTTCAGGCGATTAGACACATCGCCAAGGGCCTTAGGCAGAAGGTGTGATAACGCACCGAGAGTGAGCCGAACAGGCGCCCCTACTGCTTCGGGGCGCTTGTTTTTTATACCACCAGCCGATTCTTGAAAGGTCTTCACCAATCCGGATCGTTTGATCGTCCTGTACCAGTTTTGTCTGCGCGAGTGGGAGCATACCTCGCATCAGCAACCCTGCTGCCCTAATAAGGCTCCAAAACCCGCATCAACAGTCTTGCGCGGAACAACCTAGTGACAATTGACTGGGTTCACTTCACACCTTGGTCATCCCTTGCCGGCGGCGCTTTGATTGGCCTGGCAGCCGGCCTGTGGGCGGTCGCCAATGGGCGGATCGCAGGCATCAGCGGTCTGATTGGCAGCCTTCTGCAACGTCATAGCGAAGGAAAGAGTGAGAAGGCATTGTTTCTTTTTGGCCTGCTCGCCGCGCCACTGCTATGGGGCCTGTTTGTCACGTTGCCACTAATCGAGTTCCAAGGTGGAGGGTTCGAACTCACCGTCGCCGGCGTATTGGTCGGGATGGGAACACGGTATGGTTCAGGATGTACGAGTGGACATGGAGTCTGCGGTATATCGCGCCTTTCGCCGCGCTCAATGGTTGCCACTGCGTGTTTCATGCTCAGCGGCTTCATGACGGTGTACGTCCTGCGTCATGTGCTGGAGGGATGAACATGATCAAAGTATCTTCCTTCATCGCTGGCCTGCTGTTCGGCGTTGGCCTGCTTTTGGCTGGCATGGTCAACCCAGGAAAAGTACTGGCATTCCTGGATTTGTCTGGCGCCTGGGACCCCTCACTGGGGCTAGTCATGATAGGTGCGATTGCCGTCGCCATAGGCCCGTTTACCTGGGCACGCCAACAATTTCGTTCGTTGCTGGGAAGAACAATACAGTTACCAACCGAACGTAAGTTGGACCCGCGCTTGATTGGCGGCAACCTGCTGTTTGGCACGGGCGGGGATTGGCAGGCATTTGCCCTGGCCCTGCGATGGTCATACTTCTGGCAGGCCGCTGGCAAGCAATCGTGTTCATGTTGGCGATGCTGGCCGGAATGTTGTTGTTTACCACTCTGGAGGCCAAGCCTATCCATTGATCGAGATATCCGCATGAAAACCACTCTCGGAGCAACTGACTGAATCGACCCAGATTTGGGGCCATTAACGCCACCTACCCTACTCACCTGAAGACCTGCCCTACGGTTGCAGATTAACCCCGGACAGGCGTGTGAGGCGGTTTAGGCAGGAAGCTGCGGTCAGCTATTGCACCTGCAGCAGCATCAGGTAGCCCCCGACCAACAAGAACCAACTTAGTAGCGGATAGGTCAGCCAGCGCGCCCAATGCGACGTGACGCTGAAACCTACGCCGTGCACAAACCCCGTGCAAATCCCCAGCATCAGCAGCATAAGCACGCCATGGCTGTAACGCCCATCGGGCCCGACCATAGAGCCCGGATGAATCAGCAGTAACAGCCCCATCGGCGCCGCCAGCGCCAAGGACACAACCCGGCAGGCGCCATGCTGTGTCCATCCGTTCAGGTCAGGCATCGGCCTCGGGCTCCGCGTCCAAGTCCATGTAGTTTTCCAACCACAATGCGCTGATGATTCCCGCGCTGCAGGCCAGCAATACACCGAGAATCCAAGCGAAATACCACATAACAGTCGTCTCCTCTGCGGCTCAGTAAAGGCCATGTTCATTGGCTTTGATGTCATCAGCGTTGAGGGTGCCCCACATTTTGAAGTAACCCCACAGCGTGTAGCAGAGGATCAAGGGCACAAAAATGCTCGCGGCCACCAACATGATGCCCAGTGTTTTTTGACTCGACACCGCATCCCATACCGTCAGGCTCGAAGTTAGATCCAGGCTGGACGGCAGGATAAACGGGAACAGGGCAAAACCGGCGGTGCACAGGGTGCCGACCACTACCAGGGCGGAGCCGAGAAAGGCAAGCCCGGAACGACGCGCCGCCGCGGCAACAAAGGCCAACGCAGCGCCCAGCAAAGAAATAACAGGCGCCAGTTGAGTCAACGGATACCGCGAATAATTGACCAACCAACCATGATTGCTCTGTTCAACGGTTTTCCCCAGGGGATTGAGAACCGCTCCCGGATCAAGCGCTGAGCGAATGGCAAACCCCTCAATATTGCCAACAGCTAGCCAGATGCCGGCCGCGATAAAGCTCGCCACATAAACCAGCAACACCCATTGCACGGCCCGTCGGGCCCGCTGCGCCAAAGCCTCCTCGGTACGCATCATCAACCAAGTACCGCCATGCAGGCACAACATGCTCAGGCTGACCACTCCGCAGAGCAACGCAAAGGGGCTGAGTAAATGCCAGAAATTGCCTTGGAACGTTAACCGCAAGTCGCCATCGAAGTGAAACGGCACCCCCAGAAACAGGTTGCCAAACGCCACGCCGAACACCAGCGAAGGCACGATCGCCCCTGTACACAGGGCCCAATCCCAACAGGCGCGCCAGCGGGGGTTTTGTAGCTTGCTGCGGTAATCGAACCCCACGGGCCGTACGAAAAGAGCGAACAACACCAACAGCAACGCCCAGTAAAAACCAGAAAATGCGGTGGCGTACACCATGGGCCAAGCGGCGAACAACGCCCCGCCTGCCGTGACGAACCACACCTGGTTGCCATCCCAATGCGGTGCAATGGTATTGATAATTACGCGCCGCTCGTCGTCGCTCCTGCCCACATAGGGCATGAGTGCGGCAGCGCCCAGATCAAAACCGTCGGTGAGGGCAAAGCCGATCAGCAGCACGCCTATCAGTACCCACCAGATCAGCTTCAGTGTTTCGTAATCAAACATGCTTATTTCCTCAAGCGTGGGCAGGCTGTGGGATCAGCGTCTGTTCAAAGTGGTAGCGCCCCGTGTGCAAACTACTTGGGCCAAGCCGGGCAAACTTGATCATCAGATACATTTCGATAACCAGCAGCACGCTGTAGAACGCCACCAGCGCCAGCAGCGAGCCCCAGACATCCGAACTGGGCACGCTGGAGGCGGACAAATGGGTCGGCAGCACTTCGGCAATCGACCAGGGTTGCCGACCGTGCTCAGCCACAAACCAGCCGGTCTGAGTCGCTACCCATGGCAGCGGCAGACTCCACAGGGCCCACTTCAGCAACCAGGGTTTGCGCTCTTCGTTTTTGCGCGCCGAAGCCCAGAACGCGCAGACAAACAGGCCCAGCATCAGCACGCCAGAGAGAACCATCAGGCGAAAACTCCAGAACAGGCTGAACACATTAGGGATGGTGTCCTGCGCTGCCTGCCGAATCTGTTCAGCATTGGCATCCACCACACGGGTGGTGTATTTCTTCAGCAGCAGGCCGTAACCCAGGTCCTGCTTGACCGCGTCAAACGCAGCCAAGGTGGTTGCTGACTTGTCGCCACCACGAACTTGTTCCAACAATCGGTAAGCGATCATGCCGTTACGAATCCGCACCTCGTGCTGCACCAACAAATCGCTGATACCGGTGACCTGTTTATCCAGCGAGCGGGTAGCAATGAGCCCCAACAGATACGGTACTTTTACCGCGTAGTCTGTTTGCATGGTTTCGCGGTTGGGTAGCCCGAACAAGGTGAACGCTGCCGGTGCAGGTTCGGTGTGCCATTCGGCTTCAATGGCCGCCAGCTTGGTTTTTTGCACATCACCGATCTCGTAACCAGACTCATCGCCGAGCACTATCACCGATGCAATAGCCGCTAGGCCAAACGCCGATGCAATTGCAAATGAACGCCGGGCAAAACCCTGATCGCGCTTTTTCAGCAAATAAAAGCTAGAGATGGCCAACACGAACACAGCGCCCGTGACATAACCCGAAGCCACGGTGTGTACAAACTTGACCTGGGCCACAGGGTTGAACAGCAGTGCGCTGAAACTCACTAACTCCATGCGCATGGTTTCAATGTTGAATTCGGCCCCCACTGGGTTTTGCATCCAACCGTTGGCAATCAGAATCCACAACGCCGATAGATTTGAGCCCAGTGCCACCAACCAAGTTACCGCCAGGTGTTGACGTCGCGACAGCCGATCCCAGCCGAAGAAAAACAAGCCGATAAACGTCGACTCGAGAAAGAACGCCATCAAGCCCTCAATAGCGAGTGGCGCTCCGAAAATATCCCCGACGTAATGTGAGTAATACGCCCAGTTAGTGCCGAACTGAAACTCCATAGTCAGGCCAGTGGTCACGCCGAGGGCAAAGTTGATACCAAACAACTTGCCCCAGAACTTAACCATGTCTTTGTAGACTTCTTTTCCGGTCATTACGTAGACCGACTCCATAATTGCCAGGATCACTGATAACCCCAGCGTCAGCGGCACAAATAGAAAGTGATAGAGCGCGGTCATTGCAAATTGCAAGCGCGATAGATCAACAACGCTTTCCGAGATCATCTAGGCTCTCCTTCAGATGGTTTTTCACCAGAGCCCAACACACGGTCAACGATGGGTTGGGTATCGAGGGCTGGAAGTGTGGGGTGCGCAAACCAGATGAACTTGATGAGTAAAATTATGAACAGCTTGATCACCAAGATGACGGTGATTTCCTTGCTCAGTGAATCCTTGAACATCATGTATCCCCTGTCTGCTGGACCCAATCACCTGCCCTTGTGATGCGCACAAGGCAAGCCGGTCATTTCATAAGAGCCAGGGTTAACCCTGGAGTGATGACCTGGTTTTTCAGAAAAAAAAAAGCCCCCTGGGCAGAGGGCGGAGCAACCAGAACGTGCACTGGTCAAATTGCGAAGCCTCAAGCTACCGTGGAAGTGTCTGCCTCCGCTCAAAGCCCGCACACTTTATGTGGGCAGCCTGCAGGCAACAACTGCGACAAACGGACGCACAAACCTCTCTCTTCGGTCCGATCCACGCGCCTGGCGGCGCTTGTATAAAGGCCTGATCAGACGTGGTGTTTTGTCGCAGATCACCAGTCTCGGCGGACGGATTCCCAGGGTACGTTCCATCACGGAATCGGCAACCACCGGCGAAACCCGACACCGCCTTTTCCGGTTAAAGGGCACCAGGCAAAGTCCCAAGGTACTGGCGGAAGCTCCTCCAGATCAGATTCATACCCGGCCACAAGACGCGGCGCCAACTTCCAATCGAACACCCTCTCAGGCGAGTCTTGCCAGGCCAGTACCAACCCTCGTGCCTGGCTGTCATCGCTGTTGACCCAGCGTGCCGCGGCAGCACTCATAAAGGCCTCGATATGCTCCTCATTAATCCGTGCCTGATACTTGGAGCCCAGCAGCCAGCGACACACGCTCAAGTAATAGGTCCAGTTCAGCGGTGGGTGATTGCGATAGGCCCAGGTCATGAAACCGCGAAATATATTCAGGCCGTCGGGCGGATCGAGCTTGAGTAAGCCCGGGCACACATCGAACAAGGTATGCCAGTAAGGCAGCAGCCTGGTATCGAGGTGCACAAAGCTGCGCGCGTTGCCGGGGTAATCCGGAAAGGGCAGTAAAAGCTCGCCCTGAGTGCGTAGCCGCGAAGATTTGCTAAGCAATCGAGACACACCGGATGGAACGGCTAGCACGCGCATAGCGACCTCCAGCTAATCGGTTTCGCTGTTCGTGTCGAATTGCGTTTTAAGTCATCAGGCGCTGCAAAACCTGGCATTAACAGGCGATTCAGACTTTCACATACATGAGCCATTTTTGTGCTTCTCCAATGTCACCTTTAACCGTGGAGCCCCCGGAATGCATCGACGATGCCTGCGCTACCACCGGCAAGAGAGGGCTTAGATAAACGCGGTCATACGTAAGGTACTGGAGAGGCTCTAGGGTTGATCGATGGCCAGCGGCTTCGGGGCGATAGCCAGCGCAAGGGTTCGGTCGGCCGCAACACGAACGCGGCGATAAATTCTGGCACCGCGAGCGCTTGCGCCGGAATCGGTACTGCACCGACGGACTGGGAGCAACAGCAATGGGCTTGATCCGCCTTGGCGGAGAGCGATGGCTCTTTTTTTTCCAGCGTGAGCGAGACTTGCTGCACTCCACCCGACGAGCAAAAGCTGCCCGTCAGCAACTGCTCCAGGCTCAGAGTGCCAAAGGCGCTGGCCATCGGCAGCGCCATGAGTTTGAGTACAATCGCCAAGAACGCTGCGACCCAGGCATTCTGATGGCTGGCGCGACTCATTCCACCCCAGCGCATCAGGCCAGCCCGCTCATATAACACATTGCGCCAAGGCGCACTGTCAGCAGGCAACACAAGAAAGGCATACGGCAACGCTCTGAATAATCACTATTGAATAGCGACTGCCCGCTCACACCTGCATAGCAAGAGTAAAAAACGGGCGGCAGCAAACAAGCGGTGTTTAGCTAATTACAGCTAACCGTTTACATAGGTCAGATCAGAGGGGATGCACGAGGGTTGGCAGAGGGCCAGGAATAACGAGGGGGGGCTTTGCAGCGTTGTTCGCGGTCAGGCCGGCGTACTTGGCCAATGCGCAGTAACCAGCCAAGACAAAACAGCAAGGCAATGCTTAAGGTCACGGCCGAGCAGATCGGACAGGAAAAACTACCTGACCAACCACTGACGGACAGATCGGTGAGATCCGTTTTCGATGCCGGTGCAGGGCTGCCTAGGGACGAGCAGAACTGCCCGCCTACACCATTGAGCTCCAGGCCCATCATCTGCCCATGAGCCAACCCGCAGGCGAACACATTGAACAGGACGCAAAAATATAACGTCCATGCAATGAGCGAGCGGTCTGAGCGGGTCAGTTTCATGGCGGCGACTCTAACACCGAACAGCACGTGGATTGAAGCGCGATTAGGGTCGCGTAAACTGCTACACAAAGCATCGGCCATCAGGGGCGGCGCCCTATCAGGGGAACCCATCCTGCGACAACCTGCCACACCCCGACAACAGAGCCAACGCTCGCGAGCGGCACATTACAGGTGTGCCAGAATGTCGCAGGTTATTAAGAATAAATAGCGTCGTTAGACTTACGGCCCCTCCTGCGGCCCGGTCTTAAGCAATGCTCAAAAGGCATCTTTGGCATACTTTCCCAACAGCTTCGCCAACCACTCAAAAACCCTGGCGTGCCTCCAGCGGTGGCCTGCTGGCGTGTGCATTGTGGATCGCCCTAAGCGGCTGCCAGCCGTGAGAGGAGTTCGCCACCCCGGAGCCTGGTGAAAAGCTCTCTGGCGGTTCGACCAGTGTTGCCAAAACAGATAGTAATGGGTTTTCCATGCCCTCTGCCAACCTGTCGCCCCTTAGGCGAATGGATTTTTTTGTCGGTAACGGCTTTTTCCGCAATCCCTGGAAGGTTGCGTCCACGCAACAGAACGCACGTGACGGCCTGGGCCCGCTGTTCAATACCGACACCTGTTAGAGCTGCCACATCTAGGATGGACGCGGCCACCCACCGACCGGTGCCAACGGCCCCGCGGTATCGATGTTGGTCCGGCTCTCGATCAAGCCCAGCGCCACGGACGCCTACCAGTTACAGCGTGGTGGCGTGGTGCCAGAGCCCACCTACGGCGGGCAACTGCAGGATGCCTGCGATAGCAGGCTACTTGCCTGAAGGTAGCGTGCGGGTCGAATACACCGAGATCCCCATGGTTTTTTCCGACCGCAGCCCGATTAGCCTGCGTAAACCAGACATGCACATCGACTCGCTCGGCTATGGCCCGATGCATCCAGAGACCCAACTCTCAGCCCGCATCGCCCCACCGATGACGGGAAAAACCCTCATAATTTCCCTTTATTTTCAGATGCTTATATAAACAGAAATTTTAATTTCAGCATTTTTTTAGCACTGAAATAACCGTAGTTAATGCTTCCAATCACGGGGGGATGAAGCCGAAGGTGAGTATCCCATGGTCGAGTCTGCGAGGCGCCACTGACCAACCGGCACGGCAGCAAAGAAGGCTTCTAAGCTTTTACGAAATGCGGATCGGCCAAACAGGCCACATTAAGACAGGGTTCCGGTACTACCATGGCCGGCACGCTGTACGCCAAACGGATTGAGTCGCGCCGAGCGAAGGCCAGCCAGCAGCGCACCGGAGCAGGTTGAAACGCCTACATGCGGCCTCTAGCGAGCGTTGTGGCTAGAGGAACTCTACCCCCTCGCACTTGCAATTCCCGATGAACAGATCGTCCGTGAGGATCTGGCCGTCGAGGTTGAAGCAGAACAGGTAGCTCTCGGTACGGTCGCCAATTTCCACACTCTTGAGGCCGATGCACTCGTCCGGGTGGCCGGGGACCAGTTTGAACGAGGAAATGCCGCTTTCGGGCACGCACTTGCCGATTTCCAGCACCTGAATGTCGCTGAAATCCTCGCTGGCGATCACCAGCTTATTACTGCCCCGCTCGCGTCCGTCGATGCACTCGTCGAAAGGCTCGCTAGAGACCTTGCGCGGGAAGAACAACCACTGGCGTCGATAGGGATGCCATTCCGCGGCCTCATGAATCACATACCCATGCTCGCCGACACCCAATGCCTCGCGGATCATTGCGTAGCGATCCTGCCAGTCGATGCTCTGCACGCCACAATCGCGAGAGACCACCTTGACCCATTCCTCTTCAGGGCGTTTGCCGTGGCTGCCGACGACCAGACGATCCCCCCATAGCGTGGCCCACTCGCTCTTGAAGCCCTTGAAGCGTTCATCACCGCTGCCGGTCATGAGGATCTGTCGAGGGATCAGTTGGTTTTGCTCACGGATCTCGCACACCAGGCCGGTGCGGTCGTCGAACGTCAGCAGGCGCTTGCCGAACATCACCAATTCGGAGAACTCTGCGCCCCGCCCGCCTTCGGCTATCAAACTGACCAACTGGAATTCGCCATCCTGCTCTGGCGAGATCTCTTCGAAGTGATAATGCACGTGACCCGCGTTGTCTACAACGCGGTACAGGCGGTCATGCCGCAACGTGGAGCGCCAGGCGATCTGGCCGTCGTCCAACTCGACCTGTGAGGCGTAGTATTCATCGGTGATGGTCGCAAGCAGGTACTGGTCAGCCTGGGCGTCGTATCGTTCCAGGCGCTGACGGTCGGCGTCGAGGGTGGTCATAGGGTTTACCTTTGCGTGGCGTGCAACGGCAGACCCTGCAAAGCCGCCTCAGTTCAGAACGGCAACCGTGCTTCAACATGTCCGTGTCGCATTGTAAGACGGCATCCGTGCAGCACGGTCTCGCGTAATTGCGCGTGGTGTGAACGCAGGCGAGCTCGAGCGCCCCCGACGCAGATAAGGCGCGTTGCTCATACTCCCCTGGCCACCCGCGATCATTACCTCGACATCGCCGCAAAAAAATGCGGCGCCAAGATCGTGCCGCGACAATTCAGCAGCCCTTCATAATTAGACGTGGGAATGACTCGGCAAGATTGGGGGTAGGAAGGGACTGGCAGTCCATCCAGCCCCAACCCAGGTCTGTGATCTGTGCTGAAAACGGTTGGGCCACGAAACGATTCACCAGCATGTTGAGATTGATGGCCAGCTTCGACATTTCGCCACAAGCGCTGGCGGTCTGGCTCGCGCCCGCAGAACTTTGCGACGCGAGATCGCGAATGCGCAGGAGGTTTTGGTCCACTTCGCGCACCACATGAGATTGCTCTTCTGAGGCCGTTGCGATCAGCAGATTACGTTCATTGATCTGCGTGATTGCATTGGCAATCTGGTCCAGTGAGCTGCTGGCTTCCTGTGCGACATCGAGCGACTGGGTCGCCAAATCCCGGCTGGTATTCATCGCTTGCACGGCTTGCTCGGAATCGTTCTGAATGGCCGCGATCATCTGCTCGATTTCCTGAGTCGACACCTGAGTTCGGTGAGCCAGCGCCCTCACCTCGTCAGCCACCACGGCAAACCCGCGCCCCTGCTCACCTGCTCGCGCTGCCTCGATTGCGGCATTCAACGCCAGCAGATTGGTCTGTTCGGCAATGGCCCGAATCACCTCGACCACTTTGGAGATACTCTGTGCCCGATCCGACAAGCCCTGGATTTGTTCGCTGGTATTTTCAACGTTACCATTCAGTCGCTGAATGGCTTTCAGGGTCTGAGCTACGCGTTCAAGCCCGGCCTGGGTGAAGCCCTGTGTGCGTTTTGACTCTTCTGAGGCAGATTCTGCGTTACGCGCAACCTCGTCGACGGCCGCACTCATTTCCGTCACCGCCGTAGCGGCTTGGTTGACTTCGTCGTTCTGAGAAACCAGGCCGCGGCTCGATTCTTCGGTAACCGCTGTCATTTCCTCAGCAGCTGAAGCCAGCTGCGTGGATGAATCGGAAATCTGCACGATCGTACTGCGAAGATTCTGCTGCATTTGCGCAAGCGCTTTGAGCAGTCGGCCTGCTTCATCCGTACCGCTCACCCTGACTTCTTTAGACAGGTCGCTACCGGCGATCCGCTCGGCAACGGACAGCGCGTCGCTTATGGGTGAGGTAATGCTTTTTGTCAGAAGCGTTGCCAAGCCGATTGTCAGCACGAACACACCGGCAATGATCCCAAAAATCAGCCACATTCCTGAGGAGTAAATGTTGGTCGCCATATCTCCTGCCTGAGCTGCACCCTGATTATTGAAATCAGCAAGTTCGTTGATCTGTGCTTCCATCTGATTCGTCAGTGGACGAATGCCGGTACTTAACAAGGCTGATCGCTGAAGATATCTCGCCAGCCCTCATCATGGGCTCCAAAAGATCCAACTGTTTGGAGTACGCATCAGCGCTGGCTCTAACGGCTGTGTACAGCTTGCGATCCTGCTCATTCGCAACAAAGGACTCGTAATCCGCAACGGCGTCGGTAAATGTCTTACGGTAACCAGGGAAACTCTCAATGGTTCTCTGGACACTTTGCGGGTCGGCAAGCGCGCGCTGGGTCTCAAGCCTTAGCCGAAGCGCACCTGAATTCATCATGGCCGTCTGGCGAATGCTGACCATCCAGTTGAGTTCAACATCCTTTTCGATATCTCGCAGTTTATCCATCTGCACCACGGCGACTGCACCGAGAACGAAAACAAGCCCGATGATCAGCGCGAAAAAACAGGGCAGCCCGTGGAGCGAGATTGAGGTTTCCAAGGCGCATAAGAGCTTCCAGATTTGGCAGATGACCGACGTGGTACCGTAGCTATCGACCCGCCGCAGGAAACTTTAGCCACATCTGGAAACAATTAGCGACCGCATCCCTCCCCACACCCTGGGCTGAGAGCAGCCGGTCGCCGTCAACTACGTCCATCAATACCGCAAGCTTGGCCAGTGAGGAGTTGCTCCTCACCTTTTTTTCCAAAATACATTTTATTCAGTGCTTCGAGGAAATCCTCAGAACGCTGAGCACCCGACATAGAAAACTCCTTGTTGAATACAAAAAATGGAACACCCGAACCGGTTTGGGCGACTGAACGCTCGTCTTCTTGCACCAGCAGTCTCAACTGCGTGGATGACCAGGCGAATCGAATCGACTCGTCAGATACCCCTGCGGATTTTGCTATGGACTCTAAGCTATCTCGATTAAATAGAGACTTGCCTCGCGTGGTGCTTTGCTGATAGAGCGCTTCTACCAAGCTATTCTTTACCTCCCCATCATCAACCGCTTTGACCAATATGTGCGCATCTGCAGTATCGCCAAACAACATGGTTTCAAAACAGTAATCAAGCCCAAAAGACTGGCCATATTGCTGCACTGTATTCATCATGTTTACAGCAGAGGTTGGACTGCCCAATTTACGCTTGAGAGCGTCTATCATAGGCTCAGGAGCATGATTAGGGGCAAGACGGTACGCTCTAATATTAACTCGAACACTGTCTTTGTAAGGGAAGCTCTCAAGTGCACTTTCAAAACGACGCTTAGCGACCCAACACCACGGGCAAACGTAGTCAGACCAAATATCAACTACAAATTCTTTCGGATTACTGCGCATAAATCACTCTGTGTTAATAGGACGCAAAAAACTGCGCCGCTGACGCAAGAAGTCTGAAAGCGACTGTCCTTTTAAATAATCGCCGTCTCATATTCCAATCAGCTGGATTTGAGAAAGCAGCAGCGCCAGAGATCATATCAACTGGCGCTCTTGAGGGGGGCGTGGATTAACCTAACGAAAATCAGTCCGCACGAACCTCGAGGGTTGGCACCATACGGATGGCTTTCGAAAAGTTGGCAAAGTTCACCGAGGTCTTGAGCACATTGCTGTGCAATTCCTCAACACGTTCACGAGTAGCGTCGGTGTGTAAGCGGACGACAAAGCTTACCTTGTCGTAACCTGGGTTGACGCTCTCATCGAGCCCCAAGAAACCACGCAGATCGAGAGTACCGTCTGTCTCAATTTCCAGACTGTGGATCTTAATACCCATCAAGGAGGCATTAGCCGCATATCCAACCGACAGACAGGCATTGAGCGCAGCCATTAGAAGCTCTTGGGGGTTCGGTGCCGAGTTTTGGCCCAGCAACTCATTTGGCTCATCGGCGACAATTTCGAAATCACGGGAGTAGGTTTCACCTGCCAGATTGTAGCGATTGACTTTCGTCACGGAGCGAGTCTGGCCTTGCCACTGGGTTTTGACATTAAAGCTCGCGTGACGCTTGCTCGCGTCACTGCCAACAACTTCGGCAAACTGCCGCAGGGCGACTACATCAATACCATTCAGTTTATCAGTCATCATGAAGATCCTCTGTTGATTAGCATGGGGCGTGAATAGAAACCATGCAGAATCCTACCAACTAGTAGGTTTGCGTGCAACAGGTTTCCGAAAATCACTTTCCCGCATCGAAACAGGTACGTACGCACTCACAATTGAGGCAGCTACCGCCTACGCGAACAAAGCGGCGGAATAATTTCCACTGGGAATTTTATTAGCCGGCTGAGACTGTAAAGAAAAGCTCATCAAAAGCAGAGTTATCGACGCTGGCTTCCATCACAGATAGCGGCATCCCCCCTCCGCAACCTACTGAAGCGCAGAAGCACCATCGCAGGCCCTGTATTGGTCAATTGCAACCACGCATGTGCGCAATATTAACAGCGATGCTGTTGAGTCTTGGCTCTGTACGCGTACATCACGAGAGCGATGCGTGAACACGTAGGCAAGCCGATGACGACATCGCAGTAGAAACGGTGCCCGCCCCCCATCCGCACGTAAAGACCGCCCAAATGTGGCTAGCCGGATCGGAGATACGTCGCTTGATTTGGGGACAGGTTTAGTGAAGCGGACAGGCCATAAAACATGGCGTGGAATCAACAAATCTTGGCAAGCGCCGTACTCACCTCGCTGGGAGGCGCCTGCCTTAACACCAGCAGGTGGATTTAAAAAAATCGCTCACTGCATGTGTGCGGGTATAAATATCCACTCAAAAATCAGCCATGCGTGAAGCGGCCAAACAAGTGAAATGCACGCCTGGCAGCTGAAATACTAAGTGTAAATTAAGAAACGATGATATTTTGCAAAATCAAACTAAACCCAGACTGATCAACTACCTTGTCGCTAAGCGCCCAAGAGACAAAACTGCCGCCCTCAAGCGAGCTCAAGATCGCTCTCGAAACCTCTTGCGGGTTAAGATCTTCCCGGACAACTCTTTGAGACTGACCGATTACCAAGTTAGCTTCTAACCATGAAATATGCATCTGGAAAAACTTTTTGGTTAGCTCTCTAAGACTGTCTGGTAGGGCAGATAACTCAGCTGCGAGTGCACCGCAAAGTGGTAGCCTTCCATTTACCGAGCTATCGACAAAAAGCTCGGCAAATGCTTTCAGACGAGCCACTACATCAAGATTTTTCTCGTTTATCAACTCCAAATTCTTATCAAATCTGAATAGGTAAGTCTCAACAACAGCGACCCCAAGCCTTTCCTTTGTAGGGAAGTGATGATGAATACTCGCTTTCTTTATGCCAATTTCATCAGCCAGATCGGCATAGCTAAACGCTGCATAGCCCTTGGTGCACAACAGTAATTCAGCAGAGCTTAAAAGGTCGGAGCGCGTACTCATAAAGCTTACCTGGAATTTTTAGTGACTCCATATTAGTCTTCCTAAGGCAACAGTTCAACTCCGAGATGATAGACCACGGCAAAATAACCCCCCATCTATAAGCTAGCCCTTCCGACCTTACCAGAATCACTTTTTATTTTGCGCAAACCTAATACCTTCGCATGGACAGCCTTCGACACAAATTGTCTCCATGCTCCAGTGACTGGCGGTAAAAAATGCACAGTGTTAGTTCCACCGGAACATTAGAAAGCCGCAGAGACAGCACGGCACGTAACGAAAAGCACAGCCAAAATAGAAACTGAACGATCCGTGACATAACCATCAACACGTGGGCCTAATTTCATCTGTACGGCGGATAATCAGGCGCTCACGATCCTCGGGCTCTAGCTCCCACGCATGAAGATCTAGATCAAGCTCGGGATGCTGCCTTGCATCGAAGACCGGCGAGTCAACACCTTGGCGAACCTGAGCGTCATAGTCCTTCAAGATGCGCAGGCCAGGCTTAAACAGAAGGATAAGCGCGATTAGGTTCGCAAGCGCCAGCAGAGCCATGGTCATATCAGCAAAGCCAAACACCGTAGCCAAATCGTTAGTCGCTCCCCAGAACACCAAAACCACCACTACCACGCGATATGCATTGACCAACTTACGGTTGTTGCGGAAGAAATAATGGAGGCTGGTTTCACCCAAGTAATAATTATAAGGAATGGAACTGAAGACAAACATTAGCAAAACCAAGCTAACGAAGGTTCTCCCCCATTCCCCGACATGAGTCGCCATGGCCGCCTGGGTAAGGGCTGCGGCATCGACGCCACTTTCAACGCCCGGCACATAAACATCACTGAGCAGGATCAGGAAGGCAGTGCACGAGCAGATGACCAAGGTGTCGATAAAAACCGAGAAAGCCTGCACGATGCCCTGAGTGACCGGGTGCGGCACGTAGGCCAATGCCGCTACGTTGGGGCCGCTACCCAGGCCCGCCTCATTGGAAAAGAGGCCGCGCTTAAGGCCCATCATAATAGCCGCACCTATGCCGCCGCCAACTGCAGGCTCAAGACCGAAAGCGCTGTAGAAGATCAGTGAGATTGTCCCGGGGACCTTTTCGAAATTCATACCTATCACAACTAGAGTAACCAGCAGGTAACTAAGGGCCATGATGGGGACCAGCACTTCGGAAGTTCGCACTATACGCTTGATGCCCCCAAAGAGAATCAAGCCGGCCATCGCAGCTAGAGCCACACCAGAAACTAATGCAGGTACGCCGAAAGCATCTTCGATAGAGGTTGCAGCTGCGTATGACTGCAGGCCGTTGAAAGCAAGTCCGAATGTTACCAACAGCAGAGCGGCAAACGAGCTCGCCAACCAGCGCCAACGAGGCCCCAGCCCCTTGGTTATATAGTAAGCAGGCCCACCAACATAGATGCCATTGCCTTCTGCCTGCTTATAAGTCTGAGCCAGAGTGCACTCCAAAAGACTGGTGGCCATACCCATCAGACCAACCACCCACATCCAAAAGATCGCGCCCGGCCCACCCAAAGTGATAGCCACAGCGACGCCGGCGATATTGCCGGCACCGACCCGGCCGGCTACGGAAAGCAGCAGCGCTTGGATGGAGCTGAGATGGTCGTGCTTTTCGCGCTTGAAGGCCTGACCAAGTATCCGGAACATCCGACCAAAATAGCGGAACTGGACAAATCGCGAAGCGATAGTGAAACCGATGCCGACTGTGACTAGCAACACCAGCAGCACTTTGCTCCACAGGAGATCATTTAGTAGATCAAACATGAGCTTCTCCATTATTGTTTTTATTTATTAAAATCGAGGATTTTCCGCTTTTAGAAAACATCGGAAAGCCGAGACCTTTTTCTTTAAAAACTTTCACGCTCAATCTCATGGCACGATAAATCACCGCTTTTAAGGCAAGAAATTAGATAAAAGCTGCCATGCCAAAAACCTACCATCCACATGGTAGCCTTGCAAGCTTTGATTTTAACCTGCATCTATCATGTTGTTAAATGGAGATTTTTTATAGAAGCCTACCCTTCGGTAGGTTTTTCTGGATATGATCAATCGCCTTGAATCAGCAGGAGCCATGATGCCGATCTAATCATAGATCAGGCTGGGTGCGGCAAGAGAGGCTCAAACCCTCTTCGCTCATACTGTTGTTTAGGCAGATCAGCTTAAATGGTTAGGAAGCTCGCGGACTTCCCGGATGTTCGCAGCGGAACTTCCCTAGGATAGATAGCGGTATGAGGGGACGCCGAAGCACCGTGCTATCGATTACATATTTTTGGACGGGACAGTTGAGACCATTCAGCAAGTGGAGGTTGTTCGAGTGCCTTCAGCCGAAATGTTGTGCAAGCGACAGCCTGATTCTCGTGGACTATGAAAAAGGTGCCTACGTGCAAAAGGACATCATCAAAACCGAGGATGTCAGATGCATCGGTGATCACGACGGGCAGAACTTCTACATCTTCAAAGATCAGTTGGCCGTGTCCGTGATCCCCTACACCGAAGTGCACAGATCGCTGCCAGTGAACAATCCCGGGTACCGGGCCAAGGCTCTCAAAATGCTGCTGAGCAACGGCCAACCCTACCTGACCGGTGACGCTGCCACCTTCACCCGGGAAACCGGCAAGAAGGATTACAGCGTTCATAACATCTCCGCTCCGAGCGGCCCGATTCCCATCGTGGTAGGCACGGAAGTGCGAGAAGTGTTTAGTCCATGCTCTGAGGGCAAGCCATGATGCGAGCATTGATTTCGCTGATGGTTGCCACGCTCGTAACTGCTTGCGCCAGCGTGCGTCACGATACGCCGGAGGCACAGGAAAAGATCAGGCAGGACTTGAAGCTGACGACTATCGTGGACTCTTCCCGCATGAACTGGTGTGTCCACCCCTACGGTAGCGTCCCTGGTTGCCAGCCTGAAAAAGGAGTTGGCGTCGTGACCCCTGACGGCTTGGTAATGGCTCACTTGGTCGAGGGAAGATACGTCGCAGCGCGCACCCTCAAGTCTGACGATGTGGTCTGTTCGACCGTCCCGGGAGGCGGAGCTGCGGACGGCATTTTCTTCGCTTTCACCAAGAACGAAGCTTTAATGCTGGGTCCGCTGCAGGCCGACCGAGACGAAATTAATACCCGTTTCAAAGCGCGTCTTTTCGAATACCTACACAGCAACGGTCAACAAAGCTTCGATGGCCCTGACGTGAATTTCCAGCGTCCAACCGGTGAAAAGGTCGAGAAGACGACTGTAATTCTGGCGGGTTATGCCACTCGAGTCCTCAAGGATGAAGTCGATGTGCTCGAGATTTACAGTCCTTGCTCAATGCCCAAGTGATCATCGGCTGTGGTGAATGAGGCCGTGTTTGTTTTGGCGGCAGAGGACGATGGCTGGTGACTTCGCCCCCCTTTTTTGCTGACGGTGTGACATGCACAGTTGGGGCTAGAGCGGGCCGCAGGTTACTCGCTCCGGTATGAGCCCGAGAAAGGCCAAAACGCACCCGCTAGGCATTACACGCGAAAGTGACTGACCATCATCTGCAGCTGGTTGCCGAGACGCGCCAGCTCGATGCTCGACGCTGCGGTCTCTTCACTCGCCTCAGCGGTCTGCTCGGAAATGTCCCGTACATGCACCACACTACGGCTGATTTCCTCTGCAACCGCACCCTGCTGCTCAGCAGCAGCGGCGATCTGCAGGTTCATCGCCTGGATGTTGGATACCTTGCGGGTGATCACCCCCAGCGCATCGCCGGCCTTGCGGGTCAGCGCCACGCTGCTGTCAGTCAGCTCGCGACTGCCGTGCAGGATGGTGGCCACCTGCTGAGTGCCCTTCTGCAAGCCGGCCACAAGCACTTCGATTTCCTCGGTCGACTTCTGCGTACGCTGGGCCAATCCGCGCACTTCGTCTGCCACCACGGCGAAACCACGACCTGCCTCACCGGCGCGCGCCGCCTCAATGGCCGCGTTGAGCGCCAGCAAGTTGGTCTGCTCAGCGACGGCCTTGATCACATCCATTACGCCGCCGATCTTGTTGCTTTCATTTTGCAGCTCGGTCATCGCTTCGGTAGAACGCATGACTTCTGCCGCCAGGCGCTCGATCTGCGCAATCGCTTCGGCTACGACGCGATCACCCTGGCCGGCTTCTCGATCTGCATCGGACGCCGCTTGAGATGCATCAGAGGCGTTGCGCGCCACCTCCTGAACCGTGGCGGACATTTCCTGCATGGCAGTGGCCACCTGATCAGTCTCCACCTTCTGTCCGTTGACCCCTGCGCTGGTCTGCTCGGTCACGGCCGAGAGCTCTTCAGCTGCGCTGGCGATTTGCGTGACGCCATCACGGATGCCACCGATTAGCTCGCGCAATGTGCTGCCCATACGCTGTATGCCCTGCTGCATCACACCAAGTTCGTCACGGCGGTTGACCTGCAGCGTTTGGGTGAGATCACCATTGGCGATGCGCTCCACCGCCTCTAGGGTTTCCTTCAGCGGACGAGCGATCTGGCGGGTGATTAACCAGGCGGCGAGAACGCCGACCAGCAGCGCCAGAAAGGTAGCGGCGATCATCATCCGCATGGCGTAGCTGCTGTCTTCATCACGCAGCGCCTGCTGCATTTTCAGCATTGAGTCACCGACTTTATCAAGCTCCCTCGCCTGGACGGTCATCGCCTCACGCAACGTTGCCAGCTCTCCCGTGTTTGACCGGAACGTAGTCAACAAACTGCGATAGGTCGCAACGCTGCTCTCGAGTTGCTGGATCTGCTCGCGGTAAGCGCTGGCAAAAACGGTTGTCAGGCCATCGAGCGCCTGATCGACGCGTTGAATCTGCTGGTTGAGCGCCAGCTCCGTACGCTCGTTGGCGCCGTTTGTGTAATTGACCACACGGAAACGAAGGGTCTGCACGTCGTCCTTGATGCGCGAAATGGCCTGATAACGGGCAAAGCCTGTCTCGTCGCCAACGGCACTGCGCGATAACTCGTCCCGGATGCGGTCAATCAGTTCACCTGCGCGACCTGCCAGCTCGACCATCTCGGTACGCGTGTCATGAGCGGCGGCATAGGCCGTCGTAGTCCTGTCGAACAACTGCTGATAATTCTCGACCCGTTCAATCTGCTGCTTGAGCAAACGCTGGTTCTCAGGGTTGCGAAATTGGGGCAGCATGTCCTGCTGGCCCTGGATGAGTTGCCTGATCCGCTGCTGTAGTACCTCGCCCTCTGCTGCTGCGCCTTCGGCAACGAGGAATTCCAGACGCGCGACGCGCAAGTTGGTCAGGGCCGCCGTCAGTTTAGCGACGTCTGTCATACGCTCACTGCGCTGCACGACGCTGCCCAAACTGGTCCACCCAACGATGGCCAGAGCGGAAGTCAACAGCAACACGAGGCCAAACCCCAACGCCAGTTTTTTGGTGATACTGATATTGCCGAACCATGTATTCATACGTTGCTCCAACTGCTGTTAAGGGTCAGAAAGCTGGAGATTTATTCTTAGGGCCAGCCCGTGCTCCATGCGATTTCGAGACGGCGTCGTTGCCGCTTCCATGCAAATTCATCGACTCTGCTGACCACGTGATGGCTCGCGCCAAGCAGAAATGGCGGCCTGATTTCACTTCGATTTGGGACGTTACGTCCTGGCTATCCGAGAACGCTCGGACAGCTGTGACCTGAAAAACCTTGGCACTCATCAATGCCTGCTCGCTGGACCACTTTCGTGACAGGCAAAGGCACGGCGCCTCTTGCCGAGCAGGGATTGCTTTAGTTACGAGCCAGTGAATCGCAGCGTTCTCGCCTTTGGCTAATCGCAAGGACTGACCGTTGTTCATTTGCAGACATGGACGGGACGACCAACACAGCTTGTCAGGTTGATCGTCTCGACCTCGGTAACGGAAAGCCCGCTGAGGGTCTCGCCCTCAACGCACTCTGATCATGGCTTTTCGAAGGCCGAAACCGCATCAAAGACGCGCGCCGTATAGACCAGAGCGGCGCCAGCATTCAGCGCGATGGCCACGCTCAGTGCCTCGGCGATTTCCTCACGGGTCGCGCCGTGTTTCAGCGCAGCCTGCACATGTACGGCAATGCAGCCGTCACAACGCGTGCTTATCGCTACAGACAGGGCGATCAGCTCATGAATCTTCGGCTCCAGATGCTTGGCGGGTGTGCTACCGATTGTATTGAGGCCGCGCATGGTGTCCGGTGCGAGCTTGGCAAACTGACCAACGTTTTGCATCAGCTCGGTTGAGTACTTGTTCCAGTCATTCATTTGGTTGTCCCCTCTCAGTTGCGGCCGGCAGTGACGCCGCCATCGACCGGCAAAACGGTGCCGGTAATCCACGCTGCCTCGTCAGAGGCAAGAAATAAGATCGCTTTAGCAACATCGGAAGGCTGCCCGTTGCGGCCCAGTGGATGGAAAGCGTTGAATGTCGGCAGCACTGCCTTGACCTCTTCAGCGGTCATGAACGTGCCGTAAACCGGGGTCTCAACCACAGCCGGCGCGACTGTGTTGATGCGAATTTTCGATCCGGCCAGCTCGATAGCGAGATTGCGAGTTAACGCATGCACCCCGGCGTTGGCAGCCGAATACGCGGCAGACGGCGTGGCGCCGATGGCCTGGATTGCCCATAACGAACCGGTCTGTACGATGGCACCGCCCCCGCGCGTCAGCATGGCCTTGGCAGCGGCCTGCGCCATGAAAAATTTGCCCTTCAAGATCGTGTCGAGAAACCAGTCGTACTCTTGAGGGCTAACGTCCAGAAACGGCTTGGGATTGAAAACACCGGCGTTGCTGACAAGGATGTCCAGCCCGCCGAAATCCTCTACCGCCAACTCGACGAGGGCCTGTGCACTAGCGGGTTCGGCGATATCTGCGGCTAACATGCGCACCCGCTTTCCAGACGGGTCGATCTCACGACCTGCGTCGAGAAGCTTTGCAGGGTCACGACCTCCGATGACGACTGCTGCCCCCGCATCGACCAGACGCTTGGCAACCTCTTTTCCGATACCGGAACTGCCACCAGTAATGATCGCTACCTTGTTGGAAAAATTTTTCATTCCCTCTCCCCGGCTCTGGCCGAGTGCTAAAGATGTTGTATGAAAGCAGCCCTTTGCAAATGATCGGAACCTGATACTTTCTGTTTGCGGCCGGGCGTTGTTGGTGCGTATCTTTAGCTAGGTATTGCGCCATATCAACGCAGATAACCTTTATCCTTGAGAAAGAAAAACTATCAATGAATGCCACTCTCCACCTCAACGCGCTTCGCGCTTTCGAAGCGGCAGCCAGGCATCAGAGCTTTTCTGCTGCGGCAACCGAACTGAACGTCACGCCCGCAGCAGTCGGACAGCAAGTACGAGCGTTGGAATCCTGGCTGGGGGTGCCACTGTTCACCCGATTAGGCAGTGGCGCTACGCGGCTCTTGCTCACCGATGCGGCCCGCACCGCGTTGCCGGACATACGGGAAGGATTTGATCGCTTGAGCATGGGGCTGGACCGCCTGAGAGACGCAGGCGCACACGCTGAGTTGACCGTAACGGTAAGTCCCGCCTTTGCGTCGAAGTGGCTGCTGCCACGCATTGAGCGATTTCAACAGGCTTTTCCCACTATCAATGTCCTGCTGGACACCAACTCGCGCGCAATCGATTTTCAGACTGAGCATGTCGATATCGGGGTGCGCTACGGGGCTGGTAAATGGAATGGCCTGACAGCCGTCCACTTGATGGATGAAGTGATATTTCCTGTTTGCTCGCCTGACTTTCCCCTTCTCCAGCAGGGAATGTTGGCGCCTGAGTCATTGGGAGCCTGCACGCTTATTCACGACCTCACCATGGCCAATAACCCTGATTACCCCACCTGGCGAATGTGGCTGGATGCCTCTGGATACAACCACATTCCTACGAATCATGGACTGAGGGTCAACAACTCGGCTGCTGTGTTACAGGCAGCTGCAGAAGGTCAAGGTCTTGCCCTGGCTCGCAGCGTGATGGTGGGAGACGACTTAGCTGCCGGGCGCCTGATCCGTCCCTTCGCTGAAAAGGGCTTGGAGTGTCCGCTAACGCAGGCCTACTACGTCGTTTATCGGACCGAGTTGGGCGAGCTGCCCAAGGTACGGGACTTTCGTGACTGGGTGCTCGCCGAAGCGGGCAAATGCACGCCAGGAAGTGAACGCCAGGCGATTACCAAGGCTTTCAGGTGACGCTTTTGATGAGGTCCGCCCGCGACAGATCATGAGCTGTGCCTATACCACTATCGGGCAGGAAAGCCCTGCAGCACTTCCACCCGGATTAGGAATTTGCTGGGCAAAGGCTCTGGTGAGGTCATGTTTGACCCAGCCAGTTCCTCAGCAACGCGTCAGATGGCAATGCAACTCGGTTTCGATGCCTTCGGCTACAACCGTCAGGCTCAGATCCCGCATCACATAAGAGGACTAATTTGATGCGCCATAATTTCGATATTTTGTTGCCACGTGACGGGACAAACGCCTTGGCCGTCGACGGCTATGGAAGGTATCTGTTTAGCCCCGGTAGCGAACCACTTACACTGGATCATGCACCGGAAGACATCATCCAGATGTGGGTCGCGGATATGCAGTTTGCGGTTCCGCAGGCGGCCCTGGACGCAATGGCAGATCGGCTCAGGCACCCGATCTTCGGCTATACGATGAACCTCGACGACCAGCTCTATGACGCATTTAGCGGCTGGTGCGAGCGGCGCTATGGCTGGAGTTTTCCACGTGAGCAGATGGTGGTTTCGCTCGGCGTCATACCTGCGTTATTTGCCCTTGTTCACTATCTGTGTGGTCCTGATGACAAGGTTCTGACTTTGAGCCCCTCCTATGGGTACTTCAAGCATGCAGCCGTTAAAAGCGGCCGAACCTTTATTACGTCACCGCTCGTTGCGCAGGGCGGGCGTTACGAGGTGGACTTCGTAGATTTCGAAAAGAATGCATCCGATCCAGCGGTCAAGGTGTTCTTTCTATGCCATCCGCACAACCCAACCGGCCGGCTTTGGACAGACGCCGAACTGGTACGGATGACAGAGATCTGTCTGGCAAATGATGTAAAAATCATCTCGGATGAGATCCACTGCGACCTCCTGCGTCATGGGTGCACGCACACGCCGTTGGCCAAGCTGTTTCCTGAAAGCCGCGACATCATTACCTGCATGGCAGTGAGCAAGACGTTCAATCTCGCGGGCATGATGATTGCCAGC
Organism: Pseudomonas sp. LG1E9; assembly: GCF_003290225.1. Taxonomy (NCBI): domain Bacteria; kingdom Pseudomonadati; phylum Pseudomonadota; class Gammaproteobacteria; order Pseudomonadales; family Pseudomonadaceae; genus Pseudomonas; species Pseudomonas sp. LG1E9. The sequence continues at coordinate 4,712,589 of NZ_CP029983.1, forward strand.
ATAATCATTCCCGATCCAGCGCTAAGTGCGCTTTGGAACGATCTGCACTATCCCTTCATCAATCCGGTCAGCCTGGCTGCCGCTATCGGTGCGTACCGCGATGGTGAAGCCTGGCTCGAGGATTTATGTGCTTACCTGGACGGCAACTTCGAGTTGTTAGCCGACTATGTACGAGAACATCTTCCTGAAGCCCGCCTGGTGGTTCCTGAAGCGACTTACCTGGCATGGCTGGATGTACGCGCCTATTTCCCTGATTCGGCAAATCTGACCCGTTTCTTCCTTGAGCGCGCCGGTGTCATCGTTGAGGGGGGAGAAATGTTCGTCGATAACGGTGAAGGATATATTCGACTGAATGTCGCATGCCCCCGCTTCGTACTTCAAGACGCTCTGGACCGTATGCGCACCGCAATCCAAAGGGTCGCCTTGTCACCTTCATGACCGCCTGCAAGGCTCGAAGCGCGTCGGCCAGTGCTCCTGCTGGGAGCATTGGCCTGGCGCTGCCATTTCCACATTCTTTGATATCTGCAATGGTGAGGAGAACGGCGATCGCGTATGGACACAGAGCACGTCCGACCGGAAACGGTGGTAAGGCCGTCAGTGCAAAGGCACCAATCGAAACTGAGTCAGACGCCATTGCCACCGGCTGCAGGAATGCAGGCAGCTGCCAAAGAGCGTTGCTGGGCGATGCAATAGGAAGGTGATCACCTCTTCAGCGACCGTCTTGGTTTAATCGCCTCAGTATCCGCAGGCGAATGCTCGGGATCATTTTCGAGAGGAATTTCATCAGGAACCAAGTCCCCCCACCTGCGCAATGCTTCTAGCACGTCACGTAACTCTTGCCCTAGGGGAGTGAGCTCATACACGACCCGAGGAGGCGTTTCTGCGTAGGCAGTGCGTGTCACTAATTTGTGGCGTTCGAAGCCTTTTAAGCGGTGCGTCAGTGTATGAGCACTGATTCCCGGCAACGCTTGTTTTAGTTGGGTAAACCGCAGTGGTCCGCCCAGTAACTCTCTCACAATCAAGGTGGCCCATGGCCCCTCGAGCAAGGCAAGAAAACGAGCGACACCACAGCAAGGACTATTTTTTTGCTTCATGCCAAAGAATCTTCCAATAGTGAATTTGACGTAACCGGCCGTGGTGCTGGACCTTGGGTTCTCGTTATCACATCACAAAGAGGTAAGTGAATGAGTCGCTATATTGTTCATGGCGCCAACGGCGCACAAGGCGCCCCGCTTCTAAAACGCCTGATTGACTCCGGCCATAATGCGATCGCCGCTGCTCGCAACACGGGCTCTGTCAACGGTATGCCTAGCGTTAAGGTTGACAACGCATCAGTAGCCTCCCTGATTGCGGCTTACAAAGATGCCACGGGTGTTTTCATTCATCTGCCTGTAGCGGCCGAGGCAGAACGTCTCATTCATGCGCAAAACATTGTAGAAGCCATCAAACAAACTAAGCCTGGCAGAGTAGTCATCTCAACCAGTGGCTGGGTGGTGGATGATCCTGACTCTCCACTGCAAAACCCACCGGGCAGTGCTATCGCGGAACTGATTCGAGGTGTCCAAGAATCAGGTGTGTCATTTGCAGTGATTGCGCCACGTTTATTTCTTGAAAACCTACTCAACCCTCTCGTCTTGGGTGCTGTGAAATCAGAAGGTGTTCTTCGCTACCCCATCCGAGCGGAGTACCCGGTGTCCTGGTGTTCACACCTGGATGTTGCTGAGGTCGTGGAAAGGCTGTTCACGGACACAACGGTTACAGGCTTGGTCGGTGTAGGTCAGTCGCCAGCGATCACTGGAGAGCAACTGGCTCAAGGCTTCGAACGGTACCTGAAACGTACGGTAGCGTTCAGCAGCGTGACGCCGCAGGCCTTCGGCGAAATGATTGCGCCCCTGTTCGGAACAGACGCTGCGGCTGGAGTTGTTGCCGCCTATGAAGCTCAAGCAAATGCTGCCGCGAATGCGATCACAGCAGGCACCAGCGCTCAAGTCCAATTGGCCTTAACGCCTCGCACCGTGGATCAGTGGCTCGCCGAAATCTCTGCTTGACCGCCCACTCTTTTGAAGCGCCAGGGCGGTAGCACGCCCTGGTTGAACGATTGGCCGGTCCCGCAGAATTGCCTTGGCACCAACATGCCGAGCGACATTGGGTTTTCTGGTCGCTAAGAAGCCTTAGCGCTTTCCGATCCCCCATTACTCATACCGCTAGATACAATCGACTGATCACTACGTGCCGTATTGATCGGCCAGCACTCAGAGACTTTGTTCGAAAAACCCAGGCAGTATTTTAATGAGTTGATCGACCTTGAGCGGCCCTCTGACGAACCCGACCTGCCTGCCCTCTGGGTCTATCAGCGCCAGGTTACCGGTATGCACAACGGGGTAGTTGGGCTGACTGGTGTCTCCGGGCACGAAGGGCAAGCCGATGACACTCGAGGCCTGCTGTACCGCCGCGAGCTCTCCCGTCATCGCGGTGAAACTCGGATCGAAATAGGTCACGTATTGCTGGGTACGCTCAGGGGTATCCCGATGCGGATCAACGCTGACCATCGTCACCCCCATGAGCTCACGCGACTCAGAGGGTAGAGCCAGATAGACCTGTCTCAGCTCACTCAAAGCTGTAGGACAGATGTCCGGACAAAAGGTGTAGCCGAACAGCACCATCGTCCATTTCCCCGCGAAGAATTTTGGACCGAAAGACTGCCCATCCGCGGTGGCCAATTGAACATCCGGGAGCTCACGTGGGCTAGGCATCAGCACGATGCCGGCACTGGCCAGTGCCGAATCATCCAATGGCACTTCCTTGAGTGCCCAATAGGCAACCCCTGCCCCGGCTACACATGCAGCGGTGAAAAACATCAGCAAGCGACGCATCAATATTCCTCCAATGTAAGGCGAACTCGAGATAAGCTCTGTAACGAGAGTTCTCCTGATCGCCGTGGACCTCACTGTCGATGGCCTTCGCCATGGCCCTGGTGAGACCGCTGCTCTGTCGGAGCGTCCTTCTGTACGACGACATCGACTTCAACCGCGCCTGCCTTTTCGAAGGTCAACGTGAGGGGGAAGTGATCACCCGCTTTGGCTTGCTGCTTCACGTCAAGCAGCATCACGTGATAACCCATCGGCTCGAATCTCACCTCACCGCCAGCAGGAACTTCTACGCTCATCACCTGCTGCATCTTCATAGCACCGTCAGCATGCACATGCTCGTGCAGCTCCGCTTTTCCAGCGACGCGGGTACTGACAGTGACTAGGCGATCAGCTTCACTACCCTGATTCTTGAGGATGAAATACGCAGCAGCTGTTGGGGCCACCGGCGGGAGTTCGCGTGACCACGGGTGAATGATTTCAATGTCGCCGGCCTGGAATTCGTGCGCATGAGCGATCTGGGCAAGCGACAGGAATGAGAGGACCAACAGGGATTTTGCGAGGGACATGGGATTACCTATTTGTTTAAGCAGGCGCCGTTCAGTACTACTGCCCTGCGGAGGATGAATGAGTTGTAGATCGGTTCAGCATGAAGCGGTCATAGACGCCACTCGAGGCCTAAATAGACGCTACGGCCATCGCCGGGGAAGTAATAAGCACCGTCCACGCCCCGCACATTGGCCTGCACAGCTGTTGTCGCGGCGTAGTTGCGGTCAGCAAGATTTCGCCCTTCTACGAACCAACTGGTTTGCCTGCCCAGTGCACCACCTACCGTCATGTTGAGCAGGCTGTACCCTCTGGCTGATAAGGTGTTGGCGTGATCGATGTATGTCTTGCCTGGCAACCACTCAAAAGCAGGCGCGAGATAAAGCCATGAGGACGGCGACCAGCGCACTTCCGCGCGCATAAACTGACGAGGGATTCCAGCCAGGTGGTTATCGCCGTACACCGAATCGCCATCGAACCTGAAGTCGTTGAAGAGGTAATTCATGCGCAACGACCATTGCTCGGCCAGGGGTATATTGGCGTACAGCTCGAGGCCCTGATGAATGGTCCTGTCTGCGTTGACCGTGCCCAGTGCATTGCCCTGGCTATCGGTCAGTGACAACAACTCTCGGTCGATCCAGGATCGGTAAATCACGGCATCGAGCTGCAGATCACCACGTCGGTGGCGGTATCCGAACTCCCAGGTAGTCGACTCCTGATCTTCAGCAAGGGGCTGGGTGTTGACCGTGATTTCGCCAAAAGGGGGCGCTTCATAGCCACGACTCACGCTCATGAACCACTGTGTGTCGTCGTCAGGTTCAAACAGCACACCTATCTTCGGACTCATGCCCTCGTAACGTTCGTCGTAGCTGATTGCGGGCAATCCCGTGAAGGTCGTTTTGCGCTCAGCCTGCACAACCTGCGCGCCGACTTCGACGGCCCAGTGGCTGCTCAGTCCATACTTAAACTGACCATAAAGCGTGCTCTCGTTAGCATCGAGATCGCTCTGGCGGGTCAGAACACCTGGCTTACCGTTAGGATTGGTGAAGCGATCCTCTTCGCCTTCAAGACGTGAGTAAGAAGCGCCCAATGTCAGCTTGCGTGTCAGACCTGCCTGGCCGAACTCAGTGGTCATCCTGAGGCTCATTCCCGTATCGATAAGATCCTGCTGCAGAACCGCAAAGGTCATCGCATGATCGCGCTCGCGATCCGCGACATAAAACGACGTCTCGACCTCGGTGTGTTCAGAGGCCTTCCAGCTCAGTTTCAGTGCTGCTCGATCAAGGCGGTAGTCGTTGTGTGCATTCAGGCGCTCGTAATTGGCACCTGCAGAACGGGGGTCGTTGCGCAGTGCTGTTTTGCTGATGCTCCCCGGCATTTCCATCTTGCTCTCGAGGTGGGTCAGGAACAGCCGCGCTTCCAGGTTCTGGGAAATCTGCATACCAATATTGCCGAAGTAACGCGTGGAGTCCGTTGCGGACTGCTCGCGATAACCATCCTGATGGCTGTCGGTGATGCTCAGAAAACCATCGAAGACGTCACCGGCTCCGGCAACTGCCACCTGATTGCGACGTTGATCGTAGGCACCCATCTGGGTACGCAACTGCAGAGGCCCATGATCTGGTCCGGTAGGTGATACGAAGTTCACCGCGCCTCCAAGGGCATTGGAGCCGTACTCCAAACCGCTAGAGCCCCGCCATACTTCGATGTACTTTGCTGCAAGAGGCTCTATTGACTGGAAGTCGCCGCTGCCATCGGTGTGGTTTAGTGGGATGCCATCCTGGTAAAGCTGAATACCACGCATCAGAAAGCCACGCTGAATCCCCGAGCCTCGCATGGAAAATCGCGCCTCATCGCCATGACGACTCTGAGCCAAAACACCCGGCGCAAAGCCCAGGACATCAACTACCGTAGTAGCGCGTCCATTACGGTAACTCTGGGCATCGATAACAGCAGTGCTGGCAGCTCGGCCCTCCAGCCTCTCGCGAGCGTCCGTCTGACCCGTCTGAACATTGTCCCTGTTGCCCACTATGTCCAGAGGATCGAGCTCGATTTGCGGGGTCACTCCACCCACGGCATCTGCCGCTTTCAGGGAACCCAGAGGCATGAGCAACAACAAGCAAGACAGCATCGCGCGAGAGCGAATAGGACGAACCGTACAAGGATGTACGGGCATCATGTTTTTCTGTGAGAGCAATGGAGCACAACTAAGCATCATCAGTAACGCCACTGCACAGCCACTTCTAGGCTGCGTGGCTCACCCAGGTAATACTGAGTGTTGGTCTGATGAATGAAGCGCGCGTAGGTCTCATCAGTGAGGTTGCGCAGGCGCGCGCTCAGCTCGGTATGAGCGTCAAGGTCGTGCTTGATGGACAGTCCGTAAACGGTGTAAGACGGCACCCACATGGTGTTGGCCGTGTTGGCGTAGACCGAAGAGACGTAGCGCGCATCAGCCCCGACTTGCCACGCCGGAGTCAAATCGTAGGTCAGCCAGAAGTTCGCGACACGGTCCGGAATGTTCACCGGGTTCTTGCCCTTACGTGAATGCACCACCCCGCCAACGGTTTCATTGAACTCGTCGTATTCGGCACGCACCCAGGCGAAGTTGCCGGCAGCCAGTAACTGCGGCGTTACCTTGAACGATGCCGCCAACTCGATACCGGTGGAGGTCTGTTGACCGGCCTGCTCCGTGGTGTTCTGCAGGGTGGAAGATGGCACGGAGATGTTCTTGCGCACGATCCGATAGGCCGCTGCCGTGGCCGATCCACGCCCCTCGAGAAAGTCGAGTTTGCTACCCACCTCGACCTGTCGGCCTGTGCTCAAGTCAAAGTTACCGACTTGGCCGATGCTGGCGCTGGTCAGTGTTCCGCCTGGCGGTTCGGCGGACGTGCTGTATTGGGTGTAGACGCTGGCGGTATCGCTCACGTCATAGACTAATCCGGCCCGACCGGTGAAGGCGTCCCACCGGCGATTCAGCGTATTTCGAGCCGTATGATCAATCACTTCGAAATCGATATGGTCGTAGCGCAACGCAGTAACCAGCGCCAGGCGATCGGTCAGCCGCGTGCGGTTTTCCACAAATGTCGACGAAGTGTCCGTCCAGGTACTACGGCTCTTGGTACGGGGGGTATCCATGCCTGGAATGTCGAGAAAGTTACCTGGATCGAAGCCATTCGGATCTACAGCCGCCCCGAACTGGCTATTGATAGACAGCGGATAGATGAACTGTTTATTGCGGCTGTATTCCAAGCCGAAGGACCAGTCACTGGCCTGGCCGAACAACTCACCTGTATGCGTCAATTCCAGGCGATTACCGTTTACCTCTTGGTCATGTCGCTGGCGGTAGGCGCCAGAACGAGACACGGCAGTGTTGTCGCTATTGTAGCGATACGCCTCCAGGTTTCGATAATCGCGCTGGCCATCGTAGTGATAGTAGGTATTGCGCAGTTGGGTGGCATCATCCAGACGGTAGTTGGTGATTGAGCGCAGCCAGCGAGTACGTTGTTCGTAACGCCCATCATCAACGTTGTAATTGTTGAAGCGGTTGTGTTTATCGATATGCAGCTTGCCAGTCAGCGGTTGCAACACCGGCGCCCCCCAATACGGACTGTCTTCCTGCTCTTCCAGATACTCAATGGCGAGTGTGTGGGATAGCTGGTCGTTGACGTCGCTCAACAGCGAAAACGCGAGATTACCGGCTCCGTTCTCCTGACGATCGATGTAGCCATTGGTGTGAGTGCGGCTGTAGTCAAGGCGCGCATAGTGCCGAGGCCCATCTCCCTGATTGAGGGCTTGATTAACGCCAATCGCAGTTTCCCAGGTGTCATAACGCGAATAGCTCATCCGCCCCTCGACACTATCCTTATCCCGGCTGGCCAGCCTTGTAATGAAGTTCAGGCTGCCGCCCACTGCCCCGCTACCATTGAGAAAGGACGAGGGCCCGCCTAGCAGCTCTACTCGATCATAGATCCAAGCGCCGACAGGACGGACCGCGCCGCCAGATTGCAGATTGATACCGTTAAATAGCTGGCCGATCTGCCCACCATTAAAACCACGATAGGCGACATAACCTCCCCAGCCGGGTGGTGCAGAAGCATTCACCCCAGGCAACGCATTGGCCGCGTCCTGAAAGTTGCGCGCCCCAATGCGCTCCATTGTCTGACGGCCGGCCACGCTAACTGATGCGGGGTTCTCGCGTGCACTCAGGTTGAGGCGCGAACCGCTGTCGATGGTCTTGTCCAGACTAAGAGCGGTTGCCTCTTTGGACTCGGCAGCAACAGCGGATATGTTGACGGCAGGCAGTTTCAGGGCGTCATCTTGCGCCCACGCAAGGGTGCTGCTACCGACGAGCAGCGTAAGAGTAGTCATGCGAAACATAGAGAACTTCCAGATTTTTTATCCGATAAATCCGCACGCTGCTTGGCATAACAGCCAAACTGGACGGGTAATTTCAGAGCGAGGGAAGTCCCAAGGGGATGCGCGAGGATTTGCCGCAGGCCAGCAATACCGATTTAGTCGCGAGAGTTGCACGTTGGGAAGAGGCCGTGTCTGGTTGGTAACAAGTAAGTCCCATAGACAAAAAAACGCGGCGAGAATAATGGCACTGAACAGGCTAACCAGCACACAAATGGAGTCCGTGGCGATGATCGGCGTGACTAGGCCGGAATCATCAAACTGAGCATCCGCGTCGAAGTTGCCACCCATGGAACAAGACGGGCCATCAAGGCCAGCGAGTTGCAACCCGGCCATCTGACCATGACTGATGGCGCAGGTGAACGCGCTGAACAGGACGCATCCATAGAGAATCCATGCGACGAGAGAGCGTTCATTGCGCGCGATTTTCATAAGGCAAGACGTCACCACAGTAAGGTAAGACGCACAGTTCAGGTGGTATTAGTCTGCGCACCTAGCCCAAATCATGAACTTCGAACATGAGAACAAGCGCCAAGGCTTTTTCAAGCCTTGGCGCCTGATGACACCGATTTAACCCTGCCAAGAGAAATCGCCTGTCATGCACAAAGGTAGCACTCACCTATCGACGTGCTGCACTGCGACAACTTGCCACACCAAAAAGCATTCACCCGTATGACAGGGTGCAACAACGCCTAACTCGATGACTGAGGCAGATTGTCGCAGGCTCTGAGGTCAAAACCTTGAAGGCCGACTGATCAGTAGTAGCGAAACCGTTACGCATAGCAAAGAATAGGCCAAACATAAAAATCGTCAAAAATGGCGGAAATGATCAACGTTTTGGCATTCCTAAGAACCCAGATTATTTTATAGTTATTTTACAGCCTGAAAAATGCACACCCAACGAGTGAAGTCTTCATACAACTCGCAAAAGATTCCGAGTTGATCTCATGTCATATCATTAATCTGGTTAGACACTCATTCTGCGCGAGTAATTCCTCAGAGAACTTCACCATGGCAAAATTAGTACGCAGCATCATTGAGCTTGAAACTCAAATGGATGAGAGCCTACATCTTGAAATACTGTTGCTCTTGAATAACATTAAAAAGAATTCTCCTCGTTGTGCTGGCGGCACATTTAAAAAGAACCCAAGCTCCGGCGAGTGGTTGATAGAGTTAGTTTGGTATGATGCAGCCTCCATGCTAGCTCATTTCTCCTCCAAGTCATTGCAGGTTCTTCTCAAACTCCTAGCATCCAGGTGTTCCAGACTATCTTTCGGAGAGGTTTCAAATACCGCAACATTAAGCTGCGCTGCGTCAGCGTAACCGTAAAAAATAGCCTCCGGGCAGCGACTTGCAAATAGATGCATCCTTCAGCCATTTCACCCCATATCAATATTTGAGTACTGCCATGTGTATCTCATATAACTATCTGCGCGCTCCACGCTCAAAGAAGCCACTCAACCTACTGAAGCCGATGTTGTCGGCAATCTTATTTTTTGTTATTTCAGGCTGTGCAAAAACACAACATTACGAAGAAGCTGACCATAAATCTTCGCCCCCAACAAAATTACCGCACGGCCCTATCGCCCTTATCATCTCTGATTCAGCAACTGAAACGATCAGACAATTGAGCACCTACAACAACCATTATAAAAATAGCTGGACCGCTCGTTTTTACATGGATTCCATACGCCAAGCATATGTAGAGACCTCAGATCCTGCTTTGAGTTTAAACGGCGTCACCCGGGCACTTAAAAAACGCTTCGGCGAAGTGCATAACTATCAATCAATTGAACAAGCTTCACGCAGCGACTCGCCACTCATCGCAAAATTGGATATAAAAACGCGGCTTATCAATAACCGCGCGTCAGAGCCGGAGTCGTTTCTATCACTGGAATTCTACACACCAGGCGGGCATTACTTGGGAACGGTTGACTCCAACATTAAACGCTCACTAACACCCTTGTGGACAAAAAATAAGCGTGAGCAGGAAATCGTCGCCGAAATACGACAACAGAGAGAAATCCAACAACAAGCCCTTGAAGTACTCGACCAGCGCTTGAGCAAAATACCCACAGAGTAGATGTGGTGCATCGTAAAAAACCAATAGCGCCCTAAGTCACTTTGCGTGGCAGCGACTTTGCTTACACAAAAATAAAATCACCTAGATGGAGTCTTACTTTAAATACTGCCGTGCTCTGAATACATTGCATCGATGCGACCGATGACGCCGAGCGAAAGATAGTCGTCCACTGTGCCAGCGTCAATGTCGCACATACCCATGTGCTAAAACTCTAGTGTCCTGAGCGGTTAATTTATTTTCCTACAAGCCACGATATCCTAAGCGCCGAATGTCATGGATTGGTTATACATATGCCTCGGCCAGATTCTCCCTTCGCTTTAACGCCTTCCGATCTCATTACCCTGCAAGATTGGATGAGGATGAGTACCCTGGGAACGGCCCTTGTTGAGCAGACTCGCATCCTACTTCTGTTGGGTGATGGAATGACACCCAAGGCCGTCATCGAGCAGGTGCAGGTCACACGGCCGACGGTATTTAAGTGGCGAAAGCGCTATCTGGAAGCCGGAATTGAGGGACTGGAGAATCTGCCGCGCAGCGGTCAACCATTCAAGCTTGTGGCCGGAAAAAATCAACGAAACTCTCAGGCTAACGACCAAGCGCGTCCCTAAAGAGGCCACACATTGGAGCGTTCGCTTGATGGCCAAATATGCTGGGGTCAGCACGTGGCAGGTTCGACAGCTTTGGGCGGCTTCCGACCTCAAACCCCATCGTCTGAAGATCTTCACTGCGCTGTGGTACCGCATCGTCAGACATATTAGTTCCCAGCAAGCCGCCACTCTTCAGTTAAGCGTTCCAATCATTGTGTTGTTGGCAGGCGTACGAATTTTGAACGAGCCGATATCGCAGTACCTATTGATGATATCAGCCGTCGTACTTGGCGGTGTCACGCTGGCCTTGTTGCCGTGCTATGCGACAACAGGTCGCTGATCAAGGAGAATGACTGCTAGCAGATTAGATCATCATTCGTGACGTGGCCCTCAATCCCATACCTCACATGGACGCAAACTTGCTGGGTGGCTGGATGATACCTGCTGGACAATGTAGCAAAACGAACAGCCATGCTTGGAACGCTCCAATAAGCTTACCAACGAGCTCCTGCCGCTGAGGTGTGCTTGCCGGCCGCAACACATGAGAGATCACTATGTCATTACGCGCGCTTCGTACCTTAATTGCTATCGCTCAGCACGGTTCATTTGCGCGAGCCGCAGACACAGTTCATCTCACACAATCAGCAGTGAGCCTGCACATAAAGTCACTTGAAGAGGAGTTCAACGCTTCGTTGTTTGACCGCTCGCGTCGATTGCCCGTATTAACCGACGCAGGCCACTTAGCGGTGGAGCGGGCGCGCGAGATCGTTGCACTTTACGACAGCATTGCTTCGGACATTGGAGGTGATCACGAGCTGCGGGGTCGACTGAAAATTGGTGCCATCCAGACTGCACTGGCCAGTGCGTTGCCTTTGGCCCTGGCCGCGCTAGCTGCCGAGCACCCACATCTACGCATAAACGTAGCCTCAGGCATGTCTGCCGAATTGGCCACGCGCGTAGAGGCTGGTGAGTTGGATGTCGCACTCACCACAGAACCTGTGAAACCGCACCCTTACGGTTTGGTTAGTACAACACTCTACGAAGAAGGCTTTTGGATCATTGCTCCGGGCTCATGCGCAGGTTTAGATTTTAGACAGCTACTTCAGCAACTACCGTTTATCCGCTTTGACCGCAGGGCATGGGCCGGGCGTACCATTGACCGGGAGCTTCGTCGGCTGCGCCTTCGCGTGCAAACCAGTATGGAGTTAGACAGTCAGGATGCGATCATCCAGATGGTTGCCAGTGGTCTGGGGGTGTCAGTGGTTCCACTTTCCAGCCAGAACCTCGAACAACTCAAACACCTGGAAGTCCAGCCATTCGGATCACCGCAAAAAACGCGTTGTGTTGTGCTTTTGGAGCAAGAAGAAAGGCCATTAGGTCGGCTGGCAGCGGCCCTGGCGGAGGCTGTCAAAAAGCACGCCCCCATGTAACGACTAATGAGTAAAACTTGTCGAAACATGAATTTTATATCGTTTTTACTTTAGGTATCGATTCCTTATCGTAGTGCCCATCCAATCGTATTTCGAAGGGCATCATGCACGGCAACGAAACTCCAACCAGTGCTTTCCAGTCACCCATTCTACTCATGGCCAAACGCGCTACCACCATGCGCGCTGAGGGGCGGGATATTATTGACTTAACGCTTGGCGAACCTGATTTCAATGCGCCTGAGCACGTGCTGGATGCAGCGCACCTAGCGCTAGGCGCCCGTCTAACCTACTCCCCATCAAACGGTATTGAGCCGCTTCGCAAGGCTATCCGTATGCGGGCACGTGAAGACCGAGGATTAGATTTCGGTGATGATCAAATCGCGGTTGGGTGTGGCGCAAAACAGATCATCTTTAACGCCTTCCAAGCGACCCTTAAGCCCGGTAATGACGTTATTGTCCCCGCCCCTTACTGGGCCAGCTATCCCGCCATGATCAAGATGTGCGGTGCGCAACCGATCATTCTTCCGACTACCGCTTCGGAAGGATTCAGATTGACAGCGGAGCACTTGGCAGCAGGTCTGCGCCTGGCTAAATTGCCAAAGTGGGTAGTTCTCAATGCACCTGGTAATCCTTCCGGCTCTTTGTACTCTGAGACCGAGTTGCAAGCGATGGCTGAAGTTCTGCGCCATTACCCAGATGTGATGGTGCTGTCAGACGATATCTACGCGGAAATTCGATTCACCCAAGACCCTTATCTGACATTGGCATCGGTAGCGCCAGACCTGGCAGAACGTATCCTCATCGTCGATGGCGTATCTAAAGCCTATGCTATGACAGGTTGGCGTGTAGGTTGGGGGTGCGGCTCGAGGTCGCTGATTTCGGCGATCACTACCGTACAATCTCAAAACTGCACGCAGACCAGCACCTTGAGCCAACTCGCTGCGGTCGCAGCACTTGAAGGGCCACGAAACTTTCTTGCTGAGCGCAATGCGATCTATCGTCAGCGCCGAGATGCTGCACTTCATGTCCTCCGGTCGAGCGATAAACTGGAGGTATCGTGCCCAGAGGGTGCATTTTATTTACTTCCTCAGATCAAAACGGGTGTAGACGATCAAACTCTCGCGCTTGATCTGCTCGAAGTCGGCGTCGCAACGGTTCCCGGAAGTGCTTTTGGGCTGCCTGGCCACCTTCGGCTTTCTTTTGCAACTGACGAAGCTACGCTAGTTGAAGGGTGTAAACGGTTGGTTCGTGCGCTCGAGGCGTACTCGTGACTGCCGAACTTTTGATTGCCCTCGCGCCTATTGTCCTGCTGATTGCCATGGGCGCCTGGCTCAAGCGCAGTCGGTTTCTAGAAGACAGTTTCTGGGCACAGGCAGAGCGCCTAGGCTACTACGTTCTCCTACCCGCGCTATTTTTGCATGGTCTGGCGACCGCCAAATTGGACAACGTGCCAGTCCAAGGGATGATCATGGCGCTTGTACTCTCGACGATCATGGTCGCACTGCTGATGGTCGGCGCCCGTGGGATCATTAAGGGTAACGACGCAGCGTTCACTTCCGTCTTCCAGGGAGGGGTGCGTTTTAATAACTACGTGGGCGTCTCAGTGGTGGCCGGCTTGTTCGGTGCTCAGGGCATCGCTCTGGCTGCCGTAGCCAATGCGGCCATAGTGCCGACCGTGAACATTCTGTGCGTACTGGTGTTCGCGCGTTATGGCACAGGTGGCAGGATGTCTGCGGGCAATGTTGCCAAGCAGTTGGCACTGAACCCACTGGTACTCGCCTGTTTCGCAGGGATACTGCTTCAGGCACTAGGATTGGGCCTGCCTGCCGGCATTGAGCCGATGATTAAGGCTTTAGGGCAGGCATCCTTACCACTGGGCTTACTGTGTGTAGGGGCAGCACTTGAGCTGGGCTCTGTGCGCAGCTGGATTCGGCCCGTCGCATATTCATCGGTGGTCAAGTTCATGATCATGCCACTAACCACGCTGTGCGCATGTCATGTGTTTGGATTAGACGGCAAAGCAGCAATAGCGGCATTGCTCTTCCAGGCACTGCCTACAGCCTCGTCGTCCTACATCATGGCGAGACAGCTAGGTGGAGACGCACCTCTCATGGCGGGGATAATTGCCAGTCAAACTTTGCTTGCAGCACTAGCACTTCCCATTGCAGTGATCGTTTTGATTCCTTGGGTCTGATGTTCATGGTCTTCAGCCTGGAAAGCTGGAGTTGATGCGAAGACTGACCTAAAAATTTAACGCATCCGGTAAATTTGTAACGCTTGAGTCAGAGTAGTCGCGGTGAAGAGATAGCCATTCGATGGTGGCATCGGCACCCTAACATTGAACGGAGTAATGCCTACTCAACACAGACCGGCACCATACTCTCGAATGCCAGAAAGCAAACGTGTGTTCACTGGACGCTGACTCATAACATTCGCCGTGAATGAATGCTCACGGCGCGCCCCTGAAATGGAACGCGCAGTAAGTCTTGGAGATTCAACCTTTCGTCATACCAGCAAGTGTTTCTGCACTCCTCGTGAAATCTACAGCCATCTGGATCATTACCTTCTTCAGCGAACCGATATAGATCTCAACATGGCGAACAGACTCAGCCATGCTCCAATCCGGCGGCGGTTTCCCATCAGGCGATCACGGTGCGGTCAGACCTTGTCTTCAGCAAGCGCGACCGGGCTGCGCATGACGGTCAGCCATGCATCCCAAGCGACCAGCACCAACAGGCTGGAACCCAATACAGGCAGTGCGACACCCAGCAACAGCGCGACGCTGACTACCGCGACTTGCGCGCCGCGGCTCAACGTACGCCAAGCGCTGAGCAGCGTGGCAGCCCTCCCCCCGCTCAGTGCTCGTGTAGGCCGACGGCGCCACCACATCAGGTAACCCATGACGACCAGCACCACCAGCCCAGTGGCGAACACAATCAACACCAACTGATTCGCCAGCCCGAACAACACGCCCATGTGGGCATCGATGCCCCAGCGGGTCAGCTTGGCTGCCAGTGGGTACTGGGCAAACACAACCTTGTCGACGACGGCCAGGGTGGCGGCGTCAATCGCCACGGCGTCGACCTGGGTTGGCCAACGGCGGTCAATCTCGGTGACGGTCCAGGCTTTGTCCGGTGCCGAGGACGGGCGTATTTCGACTCGGGCGGCATCAATCCCCTCAGCGTGCGCCTTGGCCAGCACCGTATCAAACAGAGAGAGGTCCAGGGTCGATGTGAGCATCGTCACGCCGGCCATGTGGTGTCCTGCATGTTCATCCGACGGCCTGTTCGTCGCGTGAGTCTGCCCCAGCGTGGTAGACACGCTGGGAGTGGACCAACCCCAGTAGGCTCTCAGTATGCCGATGTTGTCGCCCGCCCACTGGGACCAGGTCAACCCGGTCGCCGAGAAGAACAGCAGCCCCAGCAGCAGGCAAAGTCCAAGCGTTGCATGAAGCTGACGCAGGCCTTTTTTCGCTGGCCTCGTTGCAGGCATCTTTTTGCGGTGTTGTGCGAACCACAGCAGCAAACCGCCTAGTGCGGCGACCCACAACCAGGAGGCTGCCAGTTCGCTATAAATGCGGCCGATATCACCCAGCATCAGCCCACGATGGAACTGATCGATCCAGGTCCGCAGTGGCAGCACGCCACTGGTGCCATACACCTTCATGTCGCCACGCACCTGCCCACTGACGGGATCAACGAATATCGCACGGTATTCGGAAGGCCCCAGCTCAGGCATCGCAACTAACACGCGCGCAGTATCGCCCTGAGCAGGGGCAGGGCGCACCGCTGTCACCGCCACTGAAGGCCCCACCACTACCTGAGCTGACTGGACTATTTGCGCGAGGCTCAAGGACGGCCCTTGGGACTCGGTATGAAGAGCATGGTCGTAAAGGCGGCTTTCGATTTGCGGTGTGAGGGCATACAGCACGCCGCTGACCGCCGCCACCAGCAAAAACGGACCGACTAAAAAACCAATATAAAAATGCAGTCTTCTGATTAAAGCTTGCAGCGCACCTGGCGCTGGGTTTCCCGGTTTGGACATCAGGACTCACCACGTAGACATGCTTGCACAGCGCAATCAATGAGTCGCGCACGCACTTCAGAATTCTGGGCTGTGGAACTACTCGCAGAGGCGAGCGCCAACAGCCCAGTCAAGGCGCGATGCGCCATGCCTGGCGCACCACAAAAAAACGCCTATCCCTTTTCAGGGCACAGGCGTTTGATAACAAGACTCTAACCCTGCCAAGAGAAATCATCGCGTCATCCTAAAATTTAGCACGCAGCCGATGACGGGCGAGGCTGCGACAATCTGCCACATATAAAAGCATCGCCGCCCAAACTCAATGGTATTCAAGCCCCATCCACACGCTGCGGCAGAACGTCGCACTTTGGCTGTTCAAAGCCTCTCAATAGACTTGGATCGCGGCTGCCGTGAGAGCAAGCGGCAGCACGTTTCATACGCCACGGAGGGCATGCGCCACTTCGAGTGCGGGCTTTCTTATTATAAAAATACTCGTTGAGGTCAACCGTGAAAAAAATATTGGCTGCGGCCTTGGTATTCGCATTTTCTACTACCCATGCTGCACAGGATCCTGAGGCGGTCTTCAATCGCTCCTGCACGATGTGTCACAGCGGCCAACTGCCTATGGCGCCGAAAAAAGGCGATAAGGTGGCCTGGAAAAAGCGCCTGGAGCAAGGCAATGATGTACTGGTCAAGCATGTGACCGAAGGGTTCAACGCCATGCCGGCGCGTGGCCTGTGCATGAACTGCACTGCTGAGGATTACAAGGCAGTGATCGACTGGATGTCGAAGTAAGTGTGGCGCTTGAAGCCGCCTCTGAACTGCCCAGTTTGGTGGCCAAGCAGTACATCCGCTCAAGCCTGCGCGTGCGCTGCAAAAAGTAGTCGTGATGTGGCCTCCACCCTAATATCAGGTTCTTCAAGGATTACCGGGAAAGACGCTCTTAATTTTCATGAAAAAGAATTCGCTATCCCGGTAACCGTACGCCATCTGCTTGATGACCTTTATTCGATTGTTTATTCCTTCCAACTGAACGGTGTGCATCGGCCAACGAACCCGGCTCACCAGTCTCCGCCAGTAACCCTTTAGCCATTTGGCGAACTGGACCAGAGCTGGTATTTCGCTTTCGTGCGCATGGCGCAGCCATTGCTTCAAGGCCGATCGCCAACCGCATGCAGTACTCGGCGTCCAGAGTGTTTTGAGTTCAGCCTTCATCAAATAGACCGTCATCAACGCTTGGTTAGCCGCCAGCAGATCCTCCAGTCGGACCTGTTGTTTCGGCGTTTTCCAGTTCTGCGGATTGCGCAGCAACAGCCACCGCGCCTCCTTGATGACCTTGCGGACAGGCTTGTCGTGACGCAACCGGTTAGCCTCGTCGACGCGAACCCGATCAATCACCTCTCGGCCATATTTTTGGCCACCACATGGAACAGATCGTAGGCCACTCGCGCGTTAGGACATTGCTGACGAACCTCCAGGTCAAAAGCGGTGTTCATGTCCATCGCCACCGCTTCTATTCGAGCGCAACCCTCTTGCCCCAGTTGCTCGAAGAAAGGCCTGACCACTGCTCGGCTGCGGCCTTCACCGCCCCACAGCACGCGTCGTGTATCCGCATCCAGGACCACGCTGGCGTAACGATGACCTTTGAACAGGGCGAATTCGTCCATCACCAGACGTCGCGGTCGCCTTTGGCAAAACGCTCAACGCCGCTTGCAAGGCTCGACGCTACAGCAACCGAACGGTGCCCCAGTGCAGCCGAAACAGTTGAGCCACGTGCAGTGTGGGAAGGCGCTCGCAGGCTTGAATGACCGCCTCGGCCAAACGCCGCGTCATGCGGGCATAGCGGTCCAGCCAACTGACGGCCTCCATACGTTTACCGCAGTCACGACAGCCAACACGCCTGAGTAACAGGCTGAGGCGCAGCGTCCGCCCGAGAATTGGTAAATCCGGGACAGTTCGCTCGCAATACTCAGGCGTGGTTGAACAGCGTTTTTGGCCGCCGCTACAGGAAGGGAAACGGGTGGCGTGGGGAATCAGGTCGTTCTGAATCGCGTCGCCATCAGGCTTGATCGTGACAACAGAAAAGCCCTCCCGAAAAGGAACGAACGTATTAATATCGTGCATAAGAACGCCGGTTTTTTAGATGTGTTTGCTCGCACGAACATCATCAATCAAATCGGCGTTCTTGTTTCTGTGTTTCTCGGGATTCCGTGAAGAACCAAAAAAAGCCCCGCTACCGAATAGGGCACGGGGCAAAACATTGGTTGGATGCGGCCAACCAAAGGAGCTCTGTTGGTTACTTGCTGGCGACTGTTTCCGGTGACCATCCGCCACCCAGCGCCTTGTAGATCGCGACAATGCCGCGGTACAGATCGACTTCGGCCTGGGCCTGGGAGTCTTCAGCCGCCAGGCGTTCGCGCTGGGCGTCGAGCAGCACCAGGAAATCCACCCTGCCTTCGCGGTAGCGAATGTCGGCCAGGTCGGCGGCGGCGCGGCTTGATTCACTTTGGCGAATCAACGAGATCAGCCGTTGCTGGCGTTTGCCGTAGTCGCTGAAGGCGTTTTCTGACTCTTCCAGGGCCAGCAGCACTTGCTGTTCGTAGGTCGCCAGGGCGCCATCCGCCTCAGCATCGGCGCCGCGCAAGCGGGCCCGCACGCTGCCCAGGTCAAACGCGGCCCAAGTGATGCTTGGCCCCAGCGCCCAGGCGTTGGCAGCCGAGGAACCGATCTGCGAACCGCGCCCGGCGGTAAAGCCGAGGAAGCCGCTGAGACTGACCCGAGGGAACAGGTCGGCCTTGGCCACGCCGATGCGCGCAGTGGCGGCGGCCAGTTTGCGTTCGGCGCTCAAAATGTCCGGGCGCCGTTGCAGCAGTTCGCCCGGGTCACCAATCGGTAAGGCCTTGGCAATTGCAGGCAATTGCGCCGGGCTCAGGTCCACCGTGAGTGTGTCCGGGCGTTCGCCGAGCAGGGTAGCAATGCGGTTGCGCTGACGTGCCTGTTCGGCTTGCAGTTGCGGCACACTGGCTTCAACCGAGGCCAGGCGCGCATCGGCGCGCACCACGTCGAGTTGATCGCCGACCCCGGCATCACGCAGGCTTTCGGTGATCTTGCGTGACTCCTGCTGGTTGTTCAGGTTGGCCAGGGCGATTTTTTCCCGCAGTTGGGCGCCGCGCAGTTGGCCGTAGGCGTCCACCAGTTCGGCAATCAGGCTGACTTGCAGTTGGTAGAGGTCGGCATCGGCAGCCTGCTGGTCGGCATCGCTGGCTTCTAGGTTGCGCTGGATACGCCCAAACAGGTCCAGCTCCCAGGCCATGTCCAGGCCCAGGTCGTAACGTTCACTTTTCACGCGCTGGGTGCTTTGCCCTGGGATCTGGCCCTTGGCCTGGTCACTGCTGGCGCGGCTGGTGATGGTGGGCATGGCGTCATTGCTGGCGTCATCGTGAATTGCCCGGGCCGCCCGCAGCCGGGCAAAGGCGACCCGCAGTTCGCGGTTGCCCTGCAACGACTGGGTCACCAGTTGGTTGAGGATCGGGTCCTCAAATTGCTGCCACCAGATGCCTTCAAAGCGTGCCTGGTCAAAATTCTTTTGCCCGGCGGCGCCATCGGTGGCGGCCGTGATATGGACCGCCTCCAGGTTCTGGGGCTTGTAGTCCGGGCCCACGGCGCAGGCGCTAAGCGCCACGGCCAACAGACTCGGGAGGAAGACTTTCAGGCTCATTGTTGCGCCTCCAACTTCGGGGCGCGAGCGGCTTTGCGAGCCTCACCGCGTTGCACATAGTTGCGGATCAGGACGTAGAACACCGGGGTCAGCAGCAGGCCGAAGAAGGTCACCCCGAGCATCCCGGAGAACACCGCGACACCCATGGCGTGTCGCATTTCAGCACCGGCACCGCTGGAGAACACCAGGGGCACCACACCCATGATGAAGGCAAACGAGGTCATCAGGATCGGCCGCAGACGCAGGCGGCAGGCTTCCAGCACCGCAGCCAGCGGGTCGAGGCCTTCCTCTTGTTTGTCCTTGGCAAACTCGACGATCAGAATCGCGTTCTTACACGCCAGGCCCACCAGTACGATCAAGCCGATCTGGGTGAAGATGTTGTTGTCACCCCCCGACAGGATCACCCCGGTAATGGCCGAGAGCAGGGTCATCGGCACGATCAGGATCACCGCCAGTGGCAGGCTCCAGCTTTCGTACTGGGCGGCGAGTACCAGGAACGCCAGCAATACGCAGAGCGGGAACACGAACAGCGCGGTATTGCCCGAGAGAATCTGCTGGTAGGTCAGGTCGGTCCACTCGTAGGTCATGCCGTTGGGCAGTTCCTCCTTGAGCAGTTTCTCAATGGCTTTTTCGGCCTGGCCAGAGCTGTAGCCGGGCGCGGCGGCGCCGTTGATTTCAGCTGTGATAAAGCCGTTGTAGTGCATCACGCGGTCCGGGCCCGAGGTGTCGCTGACCTTGATAAAGGTCGCCAGGGGGATCATCTCGCCTTTGTTGTTGCGCACTTTCAGCTGGCCGATCTGTTCGGCTTCGAGGCGGAACTGTTGCTCGGCCTGGACGTTGACCTGGTAAGTGCGACCGAAGCGGTTGAAGTCGTTGGCATACAGCGAACCTAGGTAGATCTGCAGGGTGTCGAAGATGTCGCTGACGGCCACGCCGTGGGTCTTGGCTTTTTCGCGGTCGATGGCGGCATCGACCTGAGGCACGTTCACCGTGTAGCTGGTGAACAGCCCAGCCAGTTCCGGCACGCCGTGGCTTTTGTTGATGATGTTCATGGTTTCTTTGTACAGCTCGTCGTAGCCCAGGTTGCCCCGGTCTTCGATCTGCAGGCGGAACCCGCCAATGGTGCCCAGGCCCTGTACCGGCGGCGGCGGGAAGATCGCCATGTAGGCTTCCTGGATTTCGCCGAATTTTCCGTTCAACGCACCGGCAATCGCGCCGGCGGACATGCTTGGGTCTTTACGCTCGTCGAACGGCTTCAAGGTGACAAATATCACACCGTTGTTCGTGCTGTTGGTGAAGCCGTTGATCGACAAGCCTGGGAGCGCCGCGGTGCTTTCCACTCCCGGCTGTTTCAAGGCAATGTCGGACATGCGCTTGATCACGTCTTCGGTGCGATCAAGGCTCGCCGCATCCGGCAGTTGAGCGAAGGCCACGAGGTATTGCTTGTCCTGGCCAGGTACGAAACCGGTCGGGGTGTTGGAAAAACCAAAGAAGGTTAGGACCATCAGCCCCGCGTACAGCACCAAGGCAATACCGCTGCTGCGGATTACACGCGCCACGGCGCCGACGTAGCCATGGCTGGCTTTCTCGAAAAAGCGATTGAACGGACGGAATAACCAGCCACCAAACAGTTTGTCGAGCGCTTTTGAGACACGATCCTTCGGCGTGTTATGGCTACGCAGCAACACGGCGGCCAGAGCAGGGGACAAGGTCAGCGAGTTGAACGCCGAAATCACCGTGGAAATCGCAATGGTCAGGGCGAACTGTTTGTAAAACTGCCCGGTCAAGCCGCTTATAAAGGCCGCTGGAATGAACACCGCACACAGCACCAGTGCCGTGGCAATGATCGGACCAGTGACTTCGCTCATGGCCTTTTGAGTGGCCGGGAGGGGCTCCAGGCCCAGCTCAATGTTGCGCTCAACGTTCTCCACCACCACGATGGCGTCGTCCACCACGATACCGATAGCGAGTACCAAACCGAACAATGACAGCGCGTTAAGCGAGAAACCGAACATGTGCATGACCGCAAAGGTACCAATCAGCGACACCGGCACGGCCACCAACGGAATGATCGAGGCGCGCCAGGTTTGCAGAAAAAGGATCACCACCAGCACCACTAGAATCAAGGCTTCAAACAGAGTGTGGACCACCGCCTCGATAGAGCCACGCACGAAGACGGTTGGATCGTAGGCGATGGCGAAATCCATACCTTGCGGAAAGTTTTTCTTCAACTCAGCCATTTTTTCACGAACGTCGTTTGATATCTGGATCGCATTGGAGCCAGGACGCTGGAAGATCGGCAATCCCACCGCCGGCTGGTTGTTAAGCAAGGAGCGCAACGCGTATTGGCTGGAGCCCAGCTCGACCCGCGCAATGTCCTTCAGCCGAGTGATTTCACCGTTATCGCCGGAACGAATGATGACATTCTCAAACTCTTCTTCAGTGACCAGACGGCCCTGGGTATTGACCGACAACTGGAAGGCGGTCGCGTTCGGGGCTGGTTGGGCGCCCAAGGCACCAGCGGCCACTTGACGGTTCTGCTCGCGAATGGCGGTCACCACATCGGTAGCGGTCAGGTTACGCGACGCGATCTTGTTCGGGTCCAACCAGACGCGCAGGGAGTAGTCGCCCATGCCGAACAACTGCACATCACCCACACCGCTAAGGCGGGCCAACTCATCCTTGATGTTGAGAATCGCGTAGTTGGACAGGTAGAGCATGTCGTAGCGTTTGTCCGGCGAGGTCAAGTGCACCACCATGGTCAGGTTCGGGGAGGCCTTGTCCACAGTGATACCGATGCGACTCACTTCCTCAGGCAGTTTCGGCTGGGTCCGTGTTACACGGTTTTGTACCTGCACCTGAGCGTTGTCCAGGTCGGTGCCCAGGGCGAAGGTGATGGTCAGGGTCAGCTTGCCGTCGGCGGTCGACTGTGAGGACATGTACAGCATGTTCTCAACGCCGGTGATGGCCTGCTCCAGCGGAGCCGCCACGGTTTCACCAATGACTTTGGGGTTGGCCCCAGGGAAGTTGGCGCGTACCACTACGGTGGGCGGAACCACTTCCGGGTATTCGCTGATCGGCAGTTGGAACAGCGAAATTGCGCCGGCGATCAAAATCAGCAGCGAAAGCACCGCGGCGAAAATCGGCCGTGAAATGAAGAATTGGGAGAAATTCATCGGAGTTGTAGTCTCTTAGCCGCGTGGAGTCGCAGTGTTGGTCAGTATCGCTGCTGTACCAGGCGCACTTTTGGCGGATTTGACCTGAGGCAAGTTGTTGGCTTCCAGTGCTTGTCGTTGTAGTGCCAGAGCGGCAAGGGCTTCTTTGCTGGCCATGGGGATGACTTCAGGGGTGACCGGCGAACCTGGACGCACCCGCTGCAAGCCTTTGACGATAATGGTGTCGCCCTTGTTAAGGCCGCTGCGCACGATGCGCAAACCTTCGATCTTCGGCCCCAGTTCGACGGAGCGGTACACGGAGTTGTTGTCGGCATCCATCACCAGCACGAACTTCTTGCCCAGATCGGTACCCACGGCTTCGTCGTTGATCAGCACGGCGGAGTAGGTGCCGCTGCCCACTAGCTTCAGGCGAGCATAGAGACCTGGGGTGTAGGTGCCGTCGCTGTTGTCGAACACCGCACGGCCGCGGATGGTGCCGGTTTTCGGGTTGACCTGGTTGTCGACAAAGTTCATCTGGCCCAAGTGCGGGTTGCCGTCTTCATTGGACAGGCCGAGGTACACCGGGGTGGTGGCACCGCGTTGGCCTTGGCGCGCGAGCTGGGTGTATTTGAGGAAGACACGCTCGTCGGCATCGAAGTAGGCGTAGACCTTGTCGGTGGAAACCACGCTGGTCAGGGCCGTGGTATCGGCGGTGACCAAGTTGCCGGCGGTGATTTCCGCACGGCTGACGCGGCCACTGATCGGCGAGGTGACGCGGGTGAAGCTCAGGTTGAGTTTGGCCAGGTCCAGTTGCGCCTGGACTGCGCCAACGGCGGCGCGGGCTTCCTGGGACGCACTGGTGCGCGAGTCAGCCAGTTCGGCGGAGATCGCGTTGCTGGTGCGCAGACGCTCACCGCGCTGAGCTTCGTTTTCACTGCGGGTGGCGTTGGCTCGGCCTTGGGCGACTAGGGCTTCAAGGCGGCGCACTTCAGCCTGGAATGGACGTGGGTCGATCTGGAACAACAAATCGCCCTTTTTCACCAGGGCGCCTTCGGTGAAGGCCACTTGATCGATCTGACCGGAAACCCGTGGTCGGATTTCAACGGTTTCCGGGGCTTCGAGGCGCCCGGTGAATTCGTCCCATTCATTCACCGGTTGTTCCAGCACCTTGGCCACGCTGACTTTGGCGGCCTGCATGCTGGCGGCGGTTTCCGGGGCTTTACCGCAAGCGCTCATCACCAGCACGGCAAAGGCCGCGAGTGGATACCGCAAGAGTTTGAGTGACTGGTCCATGGTTCATAAGCCCCTGTAATTGTATTAGTTGAACATGATCATCCTTGAACTTTTTATCAATCCAGCAACACTCAATCAGCCAACCATTTGTAACTCCTGCCCCCTCAACCCCCACCTTGCAGAGCTCTGGTGGTGATATTCCAGGAGATCAAGAAAACCTATAACTGCAGAATTAAAAGTGCCATCCATTTCCTCCTCAAACTCCATGACACTTTTTATGGCGCCCGACATATAGTCAACTCCGAACCCGTCAAAAAAATAAAGACGACACCCTATAACCAAAACCTTTTTTAGACATTCCCCACAGCCAACAAACTAATGCGTCAAGCAGCGCATCTACTTACGAAATACTGTAACTGAACGCTCAAATTAAAAAGAGACAAAACGTTGACGATTTCAGCCAAACTGATCAGCCCCTCCTCCAACTGCCAACAAGAAAAAGCCGAACACGCAGCGAAAACACCGAACACACTCTAAGCACGACGAATGAATCTAAATTATTAGGAGTCTAATAATAAATTCTTTCTTACGCTTATAAAATATCGTATTTTTCTTTAAAGCAAGCTGAAACAAACCTAATGCTGGCGAATTCTTGAATCCAAACAAAGAAACTTGATTGTTCTAATACCCGAAGAAGAAAGACGCTCTATCTTTCCAGTAGCCTCACGCACCAGTGTCGATAGGTCTCGCTCACTGTTACGGTACTTAGAAGTTCTCACTGAGATTAAACCACGAATTTTTCCGTCTACGAAAAAGAGAACTGCCAAGCCAAAGCCTCCCAATACGTGCCCCTATCAACAGGAGCCCAACCTCTTCCATTCCAGATTTTCTTTTGCAACTACGAAGAAGTAAATGCTGTATCAATTATCCTTTCAAGATTTAGAGACGCGACCACGCGTAGAACGCAGAAGGCTAATACAGTTTTGCCCGCAGCACCGGCCTACAGGGAACATTTACGTTCATCTGAAGTTTTTACTGAATAGGCCTCCAGACTTTTATCACGCCCAGCAATTCGGCCTTTCTTATTACTCTCGCCGTATGAAAGTAGCGAACCAGTGAGAGTCAAGTTTTCTCGTCCCAAATGTAAAAATATTCAGTCTCCAATCCCGCCGCCTTTGATCTGATCCGCCGTCAGTCATGCAAGAAATATTAGCCGTTGGATGACTCCTTAAAAGGTTTCCTCACTATTAGGTTTCTCGATCGGCGTAGTATACGCCGATAACATTTCCCTAATACCCGCCAAATACTTTGGCACCTGCAGCCTCGCCAAACGAGGAAAAGGTTTGTATATCAAACTCTTCCGGCGTCAGGCTGTTATTAGCGGCTGAGCGAAAACGGACGCAGTAAGACCGTTATGACGATTGATAACTGCTCTAGGTGTTCAACTGCTTCAACTCACTTTCAGAGCATGAAAATATAGGTTGATCGTTTGACAACAGAGAAATTATCAACTACGTAAGAGCCTCCAAAGGTCAATCAGCAAAAAAATTGGCGGAAATCATCAACTTTTTGTCATTTTTTTTCAGCCGATCTGAATTAAGCTCGCGCAGCAGTTAATGCCGTTGGTTCCATCAAAGCTCGTTTGGATGCCCCCTAAATTTAGTAAGCCTAAATTTTTCAAGAAAACACTCAAAAATAAACTCTTCAGGAGCAACGGATTTCAAGGAGGAGAAACTGTTATGTACGCAACTCGAAGCTGCCATCCCAACGCGAAGATTTTTTATCGGCCCATTGATGCGGCCTTACGTTGGTGTAACTTAATGGCCTTCGAGAGGGAAATTCTTGAGGCAGGGCGGCATTGCACCACCATGCTCAAAATCGCCTTCCCACAGTGGCCATGTTTGCATGCAAATACCGAAAAAATTTTGGATGGGATTCAACATGGAGAACTCGCCTACGGTTGCTTCGGCGTGCCAGTCGCAACTGGAACACCCATTGACTGCAACCAAATAACCGTGCGTCATACTGATCTTAGGTTCTGGATGTCGCGATACTATCCTGACCAGCGACCGGCGTTTCTTTTTGAAGGCTCACTCAAGCAGCAGAATACTATAAGTATAGGTGCATATTTAACCTTACAATGTGATCGGGACGCCTTGCAACTACAGTTAAAAAATATAGAAATAGCCTATCAGCAGTTGTTAAATGAACTTGAAAGTATCGGATTGGAAAAGGAGAACATACATCACCTGCTCAAGACCAATAGTAAGGTTAGCGACCGGAGCGAAACCGCGTACCTCCACATCATCGGTGCAATGGTCAGCCTTTTCCTAGATCACTCCCCCTCGGGAAAACCTCATTCAGTTTTCAGATCCCAAGCTGCCATTGTCGACGCGCTGACCGCTCACCATAAAAACCTGTCTGGCATTTCCAAGCGCACCTTGGATGAAAAATTCGCTGCTGCCAAACGAAGTCTCTCGAAGCGCTGAGTCCCATTGCACCGCAATCATCCCAATTGCAGTGCAATGACTCTCTACCGTTTCTGCTATTCAATTCAGGTCACTTCCCACTACGCGCCAATCGACGCGAGGAGTGACCATCATGTCCAATCAGCTTTCACCTATTGCAGACTTGCTCCAACCGCCGCTCGAACGTCACATCATGCGGCGTGAGGAGGTGGAGCGTAAAACCGGCTTCAAGCGCGCGCACATCTACAACTTGATGAAGGAAGGTAAATTCCCTCAAGCCAAACGCATTGGGCTGCGCGCAGTTGGCTGGGACTCGCTGGAGATCGAGCAATGGATCAATGAACGTTTGGCGCAGCAGGCCTGATGCCATGCGCGTGGTATCAGTGGTGTCCACCAAAGGTGGCGTAGGCAAAACCACAGTAGCCGCCAATCTCGGCGGTCTGCTGGCGGATGCTGGTCTACGTGTTCTACTGCTCGATCTGGATAGCCAACCCACCCTCTCCAGCTATTACGCCTTGAGCCAGAAAGCTGTTGCTGGCGCTCACGAGCTCATTGCACTCAAGTTAACAACGCCTGCACAGATTATTTCCAGGACCGTGATTGCAGGGCTCGACCTCATCATCTCCAACGACGCTCAGGGCCAGTTGAGTACATTACTGCTGCACGCCCCTGACGGGAGATTACGGCTGCGCAATTTGCTCGACGATTTTCGCCCCCGTTATGACCTGCTTTTGATCGACACCCAAGGCGCACGTAGCGTGCTAGTAGAGATGGCCATCCTCGCCTGCGATATCGCCCTCTCCCCCATCTCACCGGAAATGCTAGCCGCCCGCGAACTACGCCGCGGCACTTTGAGGCTGTTCAGTGATCTCGAATCATTTCGTCACCTGGGTATTACGCCGCCACCGTTGCGACTGCTGCTGAACCAGGTAAATAGCATCCGAGTAGACACGCGAATGATCATCCGAGGCCTGCGCGAGACCTTCGCTGGGGCTACCAACATCTCGGTTCTAGAAACCATAGTTCCAGACCGAGTGGCGTATCTCAATGCCGCCTCCCTCGGCCTACCAGTCCACCGAATCGAGACGCGCCGGTCACGCGAACGACGCTCGCCACCAGCATTGGAAACTATGCAAGCGCTGGCCATTGAGTTGTTTCCGGAATGGCGCGAGGCGATATCTACGGTGAACAGATGCGCGGATGTTCAATGAGACAAATCACCCAACTGGCATTTCTCACCCCGTCATTGAGTTTGATCGACCTTGAGACCAACCATGTTTGGCTAGGAGTCTTCTGATGTTGGATCAACTGCCCATCATCGTTCCACCCTCCATTCAACCCCACCACCGACCTTGTGAGGAGTACTGCACTGTGGTCTTTCGCCTGCAGGGTGGGCGTTCGGCCATGAACTGGTTCCTCGCAGAACTTTCCCGACACTTCGAAGGTTCAGGGACTGCCGAGATCGTCAAGTTCGAGGTCGGTGATCATTTGCACAACCGCCGTTAACTGAGGTTATTCAGATGAAAAAGCTCAGTCAGGAGGAAGTCACCGACAAGCTGCATCAGGACCATTTTCCTCGAGCTTCAGAACTGGAGCGGCTGTCCGATCCACTTGCTGACACGCCTATGTTGGTGACGCTGGAGCAGTTGCGGCCGTACGAACACAACCCGCGCTTCATCCGTAATCCTCTATACGACGATATCAAAGCTTCGATCCGTGAACGCGGGCTGGATCAACCGCCACCGATTACCCGCCGCCCCGGAGAGACCTATTTCATCATCCGCAACGGCGGTAATACGCGATTGGCGATTCTCGGCGAGCTGTGGCAGGAAACCCGCGACGAGCGCTTCTTTCGCATTCATTGCCTGTTCCGGCCTTGGAGCAATGAAATCACCGCCCTACTCGGCCATCTGGCTGAAAGCGATCTACATGGCCAACTCACGTTCATCGAACGGGCTCTGGCGGTAGCCAAACTCAAAGCCATGCTCGAACGAGAGGGAGCTGTGCTATCACAACGTGAGCTGGCACGACGTCTTGCCGCTGGAGGCTATCCGATTTCGCAATCACACATCAGCCGTATGTTGGACACCCTTGAACACGTACTGCCCGCCATTCCACAAACCCTGTATGCCGGATTGGGTAAACCACAGATCGAACGACTAATCGGTCTGCGAAGCCAGGCCGAACGAACATGGAACCATTATCCAACCGTCACTGTTGCGTTCGCCGAGTTTTGGCTCGATACCCTGGGCGACTTTGACACCGACCCCGAGTCATTCGATCTTGAGCAGCTCCAGGATGAACTGCTTGAACGCATGAGCCGTTTACTCGGACAGTCCTACCGTATGTTGGCCCTGGAGCTGAGCGATACCCAACGAGTCATCTCGACGCCTGGCATTGTCATCACCACGCCCTCAGAGAACACCCCTCTGCCGAGCGTTAATGAAGCCGCGGCAGAACCTCTCTCCTCCGAGCAGCATCCCAAATCAACTGAGACCAAGTCCCTGACCGAAACAGCGCGAGAGGAACGGCTCACACCGCACGAAACGAATGTCGTTTCAGAGGTCAGCCCTCCGTCACGTGTTCAACAGATTCGTGAACAGATCGAGCGCGAGATCTCAATCGATACAGCACCGACCGTCGAGGCATGCGCGATCGACGACATCTGGATCATCGCACCCACACTGGATAGCCCCGAAGAACTGCGTTTAGCCATTGCCGGACTGGCGCGGGAAATGGCGACCTATGCCGGACATCCCGAGAGCATCATCGATCAGACGCATGGCTTGGGTTTTGCCCTCAACATCGAGCCACTTGATCTTGCAGCGCCTCGCGCGACCGGCGTTCACCTACTGCTCCTGGCCCTGCTACGCGCTCAAGACGACGTTAACTGGGAGGACCGCAAGCAACTGCCCTCAGCCCTGTTCGGCCAGTTGTTGTTGGGGGTCTACCAACTCCCGCTGACAGATCGTCCCGCCGTGGATGTGGGACTGGAGCGACTGCCCGACGGCTTGCTCATCAAACTGTATCGCCTGATCCGCCTAGCCCGTCGCCTGATCGACTTAACGCTTCCCCATGAAGTCAACTCACCGAAGGAATTGCCATGAGCTTATCCTTCAATGTGCTCAACCAGGCCATGCTGACCCAGGTCCTTCACGAGTTGCGCCTGGGTAACCTGCAACGCTGCAAAGCACTCGGCTTGGGTGAGGACGACATCTACCTGTTGCAATCCTTACCGCCCACCACGCTGTCGCGCCTGGCCCATGCCACCGTACCTTGGGTTGAGGTCAAGATTGACTCGCCGGTGCTACATCGGTTGATCGAGCAAGCCGAACGCGACGAGCAGAACGAACGGCTGATCAATCGAGCGCTCAAGCTGGGCGCCAGCAGCACCATCATGTATCGCTGCTTCGGCTTGGCGCATTCGGAAACCGCCCTGCGTCGACGCCTGCTCAAGATAGAAACCCGTAAGGGCCGTCCTCAGCATTTGAGCGAAGCCCAGGAACATGCGCTCTGGCAGCGATGGTGCCAGCTACGCGCGCAGGACGGTATCGAGGATCAGCTCGACGCCATGATGATGCTGGCCGAAGAACAACAGATCAGCTTGACCATCGTGTGGCAGCAGATCGACCATTACATCAACGAAATATGAACACCGCCCCTTCCAGTCGCTGGCAGCGTGTCCTGCAGCAATGCACCCAACAGCTGAGTGAACGCTGGCCAGCACGCCCTACCACTGAACAGCCCTCTTACCAGGCTCTGCAAGCTGGTTTTCTGTTCAGTGGTCAATCACACGAAGTCGTGCCGCGTCGACTGCTGCTGGATAGTCGGTTGACGCCGTTGGAACGTAATGCCTGGCAAGTATTTCGACTCATGTTGCAAGGCCAGGGCGTGGTCACGCCGCGCTATGAAGATTTGCAGCCGTACCTTTCGAGCGTGCCCTACGGTGCATCAGCTTCCCGTGAAACCATCGCCCGCGTCTTGACGATGCTCAGACTGACCCGCTGGCTCAGCTTGGTGAGTCGCGCCCGCGATCAGATCAGCGGACGTCATCAAGGTTCTCTGTATGTTCTACACGATGAGCCGTTAACCCCCGCAGAGGCCATGGAACTGGATCAGGATTACCTGGAGCTGGTCGGACATGCCCTCGCTCATGCCACCAAAGCGGTGCGTATTGTCGCCCAGCACGTAGTGGAGGAGGTCCGCCAGGACACGAATATCGATCGGGATCGGTTACCGACGCGGCTCGACAGTTGGGGCGAACATTGGACACAGCAAGGATTGGATCGGGCAACCGCTGACGCGTTACGCGACTCCGAACGGGGTGGCGATCACCGCGTTCGGAATCGTGCAGACCTTCGTTCGGAATCCGAACCAGGCTTGAACACCAGCGTTTCCGGCACCGTTCGGAATCCGAACGCCGCCTGTACTGTATTAAAAGAAAGTATTTGTACTGTACCGCGCGCGACCCCGGCGGTGGATAACCTGCTCTGGCCCACCCCACTGCACCTGAGCCCAAGCGAGCATCAGGCCGTCACCGTGGCGTTGAACAAACTTAAACCAGCGGATCGGCAGGCGGTGCTCAACGAAGCGGGGGCACGCTGTGCGGCCGGTGGAATCCGCAAGCCAGCGGCCTATCTGATGGGTCTAATCCAGCGTGCGCTGAAAGGCGATTTTCGTCCTTGGGCAGGTCAGGCAGAACCTTTACCCATTGCAGAACCGCCCCTACCGGCCACCTCGCGATCAACTCGACAACAGGGCGAACCCGCATCCGCCCTCGCACTAGCGTGCCTGAATGAGCTACGCCAACTGCGTGGCAAACGCGGTGGACGTCAGTAGATTTGATGCCACTGGCATCAAATCTACTGACGTCTACATAGTTAGCACTCTTAAACCAAACCGAACAGACCGCATTCAGCTTTTTGGCTGTCTTTACCTCTCATCTGTCGCAACGTTCCCCTCCAAGCGAATGCGAGGACATCACCGTGGCCGATCACTATCAACTCAATCTGGGTTCATTGCGCAGCAGCATTACCCTGACCCTGCACACTCACCACGCCGCCCGTATCTGGCAAGGTCGGACCGCACGCGAAGGCGTCCACTCGATCATGGGCATGGCCGGTTACATCAGTGCCACCAACCTGATCAAACAAACCGCGGCCCAGGATGATCCCTATGCCGACTGGGCCATCGTGCAACTCGAAGAAAAACTGACGCAAGCCAAGATCGGAATGCTGGAACTGACCCAACAGCTGGATCGGATCAGACAAGACCTGCCGACGCAGATCGATATGGGCGACAACCTCAATATCCACCCCGTGACCTTGCCGTTGTATATCGGCAGCCAGCTGGGTTTTCTGGCGGTCTACCTGCTGACCGATTACGACACCCTGGTGCGTCGTACCCTATTGGCCCATCACACCGCCCTGATCGGTCGCAGAGACATGGAAGCCTGGATCGACGACGGTGCCCATCTGCTGCGCAGCTTGTTTGGCCAGGCGCAGCGTTATCGGCATGCCGGCGTCACCCGTGATGATATGGCGGCGAATAACGCTCGTGCTCTTGCGGCTATGGAGAAGTTTGGATTACCCCCTATGGACATCCTTGAGGGGCATCGCCGCTCTCAGTTCGCGCCACCCATCGTTCGTCATGGTGCTGTGGCGGTGGATGACGCTGAAGCGTTGGCGGAGAACGCGATAGAGCCATCTGCGACAGTCGATGAGCCGGAGGACGAAGCATGAGTCCCATGATACCGGCTCAACCAATGCCCCTCGAAACACTGACACCGGATGCCTATCGACAGCTCGAACACGCTGCCTCCCTAAAAGGCCTTTTAAAACCTTTTAAGGGTAAGGGGGAGCTGGAATACCTGGCGCAGGTGGCGAGGGATATCGAGGCGCAGTTATGTCGCCTGATGGCGGCTGTGGTGCAGCAAGCCGGACAGCCCCCTTACTCACTGCTGGATATTCGATTGGTGCTGCAGAACACCAGCGCGGGCAGCACCTTTTTGCGTTGGCGCACCCGTGACTTCGCCCGCATGGGGGTTGCGGTCTGGGAACGCCAGGTCGGCAACCAAGCCCTGCCGCAGGTCGTGCGCGAGGGATTGCACCGTTTCGAATGCGAGCGCATTGCACTGAACCTACAGATGAGCGTGGTGCATTCGCTCTACCGCCAGGCCTCGACCTGCGCGATCAAAATGGCCAGTGCCGAACGGCTGCTGCGCCAGTTCACACCAGCAGTGGAGGTATCAGGATGAGTACTTTTTTCATCGGTGAAGGCAATATCGGCAGCGCGCCAGAGTTCCAGGAGTTCGCCTCAGGCAATGACGAGCCACGGCGTTTGCTACGGCTGAACGTGTATTTCGACAACCCCGTGCCACGCGAAGGCAGCTATGAAGATCGAGGTGGCTATTGGGCACCGGTTGAGCTCTGGCACCGCGATGCTGAACACTGGGGCACGCTGTATCAAAAAGGCATGCGTGTGCTGGTCGAAGGCCGCACCGTACGCGATGAATGGGAGGACAGCGAAGACAATGCGCGGGTCACCTTCAAGATCGAGGCGCGTCGTGTCGGCGTCCTGCCTCATCGCGTGCAGAACGTGGTCATGCGGGAGCGCTCAAGTGAATCAGCCTCGTCTGCTGCTCCCGTCGGGCAGGCTACAGACCAGGCCAGCTCGCCTGCGTCGAAGTCCAAAAAGCGCAGAGGGCAGCCACCATCGGCATGACTGGCTTGAGGCATAAAAATTGCGCCTTTGCGCGAAGTTACTGGCCTGTCATTACTCGCTGCTCGTGAAGCACTGTCGTCCACGTGACTACAAGGTAGTAGCCTCGCCCCCAACCAAGACTGCCCTCACCGACTAATATGAGGAACCTGCCATTCGGGTTTCTCATAGCTCGCCACTGCTGTTTCCAACAACGCTGCTCCGAACTCAACCCGGAGCAGTTCTATGCGTCTCTTTCTCTGCGAGAAGCCCTCCCAAGGTCGTGACATCGCCAAGGTTCTCGGAGCCAGCCGACGTGGCGATGGCTGCCTGATCGGCACCGAGACAACCGTCACTTGGTGTATTGGTCACCTGCTGGAAACGGCCCCACCTGAAGCCTATGGCGATCAGTACAAAACCTGGTCGCTGGATCATCTACCGATCATTCCCGCGCAGTGGAGGGTTGAGGTCAAACCCAAGACTGTCGCGCAGTTCAAAATCATCAAACAGCTGCTCAGCGAAGCTACCACCGTCGTCATCGCCACCGACGCCGATCGCGAAGGTGAAATGATTGCCCGGGAGTTACTAGAGCTCTGCAACTACCGTGGTTCTGTTGAGCGCCTCTGGTTATCCGCACTCAACGAGGCGTCGATTCGCAAAGCACTGTCCTCGCTGAAGTCTAGCCAGGAGACCTTCCCGCTCTATCACTCAGCCCTCGCCCGCAGCCGCGCCGATTGGCTGATTGGTATGAACCTCAGTCGTTTGTTTACCCTCTTAGGACGGCGGGCGGGCTATGACGGCGTGCTGTCGGTTGGACGCGTCCAAACACCCACTTTGCGCTTGGTGGTTGAACGAGACCGCGCGATTGCCAGCTTCGTCTCTGTGCCGTACTGGGTGGTGGATGTGCACCTGTCTTCAATGGGGCAACCCTTCATCGCGTCGTGGATACCGCCAAGCTCAGGACGTGACGAAGCCGGTCGCTGCCTGCAGCAGGCGCTCGCCAGTCAGACCGTCCAAGCGCTTTCTGGCAGCAAGACCGCCACCGTAGTCTCGCTGCAGACTGAGCATTTACGCGAAGCGCCACCCCTGCCTTTCGACTTGAGCACACTGCAAGAAGTCTGTTCACGCAAGTTGGGACTCGGCGCGCAGGAAACCCTGAACATCGCCCAAGCCTTGTATGAAACCCACAAAGCCACCAGCTATCCGCGCAGCGATTGCCGTTATCTGCCAGAGAGCATGTTCAACGAGGTAGCCGCAGTATTCGATGCCCTGCTCAGAATGGACCCCGCGTTACGCCCAGCGCTCGGAAGCATTGATCGATCATTGCGCTCACGAGCATGGAACGATGCCAAGGTCACGGCGCACCACGGCATCATCCCCACCACCGAGCCGGCGAACCTTGCGCGGATGTCCGAACAAGAGCACCACGTCTATGAGTTGATTCGTAGCCACTACCTCGCGCAATTTCTGCCGCATCACGAGTTTGATCGAACCGAGGTCGAACTGGAGTGCGGCGCCGAATGTTTGACTGCTGTTGGAAAACAGATCCTCGTCCAAGGCTGGAAAGGCTTGCTCTCCGACAACGCCGAAGACAATGAACCCAGTCAAAAGTCCCAGGTATTGCCCGTCCTACAACAGGGAACACAGTGCGCGGTGGACGACGTCGAACTCAAGTCCATGCGCACCACTGCGCCCAAACCGCTCACCGAGGGCGATCTGATCAAGGCGATGAAAAACGCCGCCAAGCTGGTCAACGACCCGCGCCTGAAACAGAAACTTCGGGACACCACCGGTATCGGCACCGAAGCCACGCGAGCCGGCATTATCAAAGGGTTGATTGATCGCGGTTACTTGCTGAAGAAAAAACGTGCGTTAACGGCCTCCGCAGCGGCCCATACCCTGATCGAAGCGGTACCCGCTGCAGTCGCGGATCCGGGTATGACAGCGATCTGGGAGCAAGCTCTGGATGAGATCGAAGCGGGACGTCTGCCCTTGGATGCATTCGTTGCCAAGCAGGCGCACTGGATTACGCAGCTGATCGCGAACTGCGGAGCGCTTACTTTATCGGTACCGATCGAAGACGGGCCGGCTTGCCCCAATTGCAATGCCTCAATGCTCAGGCGAAAGGGAAAATCAGGACCGTTCTGGTCATGTTCCTACTACCCGGATTGCAAAGGCACTGTGCCGATCAGCAAAGGTACGCGTCGTTCATGAGGCACTATTGGCGCGCACATGAACCTCGGGGGTGTTGTCAGTGCATCATCAACCGCGCCTGATCCTTCTCCAAGTCGTCTAGCGGTTGTCCGATTTCACGGGCCAAGGCGATGCCTGTCGCGATCCATATTTGCCCCAGTTCGTTGAACGCTTTCAGGTGAGCAGGATCTTCGTTTAGCCAATGAACGAGGCTCTCGAGATGTTCAGGGCTATCAGGGCAGTCATGGATCTTGATGAACAGCTCCAGTGTTCGATCCCAGATCAGGTCCATGACGTTCTCGCGCGGCTCATCCATGCTCAACCTTACCTCCCTTTGGCCCTATCAGACCGCTCAGTCTCGCTGGTCACTTCGGCCTCTGATTCCTGGAGGAATAGATGTCACGTCGCGACAAACAGCTATTTCAGTCAGTATAACAACCTTATAAGTTGATACTCAACCGATAAGGATGTTCATGTCAATGGGTCTTTGCTCAACCATTCGGGTTGAATTGGAGAACTCATCACTTGGCACATAAACATCCAACCCAAGCCCAAATCGGGCGCATGATCGCGAAGCACCGCACTCAGCGTAATCTGACCCAGGAAGAGGTGTCTGAACGGCTGGGGATCGGCAGCGAAGCCATTTCGCGCCTTGAGCGGGGCGTGGTGGAGCTTTCCGTGGTCAAGCTGATGCAACTGGCGGACATCTTCGACTGCCGGATGGATGAACTGCTAACGGAGTCGAGCAGTCGCCCCAACGACCAGGGCCAGATGATCGCGGGTCTGCTGAGCGGCCTTCAAGAAAGCGACCGTGCCTTTATCCTGACGACCGTCGAACAGCTGGCCGCTCATCTCAGTAGCAAATAACCGCTTCGCACACTCGCTTGACGTCGTCACACCCGCTCTGCTGTAGTGCCTCAGGATCATCGCTTACGGCGACCCAAGACCGATTCGCTCCGGGTAGCTCGGTCGGACTCTTAGAGTTCGGAGCCTTCTCTTCTGCGGAATTTCATTCCCGCTTTGTGCTCGACCGGATCAATGTGGCGGATGACCACTGTTGCCTCTGCCAGGCATCAGCGGTCATCCGCTACGGCGATCGCATTCAGTCCCGGAGCCCGCCGGGGAAACACTGGGCACCCTTTGTGCGCGGATGCGTGCCAGCATGTTCGGACCCAAGCCACGACAAGGGTCGGTTGGCGAATCACGGCGTAGTTAAAACAAGTTTTGCGAGGAGCTTGTCGACTGCGTAAGTTCGCTAAAGGTGGTTTTTTTCTCTTCCTCGCCTGGCACCCCGCCAGGCCCACTCTTCACTTGTTTCGTCCAGTGACTGCCACTTAATTCCGGCCATAAAAAATCGGGTTGCAGCGCCTTGACGCTCCCCTTTGACAGGCTTATATAAAGGGCGTGGTTCGCTGTCGTTGACAGCCCAGCCCAGGTAGCTTGAACCTTCAAGGCTACGCCACGCTTGTGGTGGTTTACCCAAGTGCGATCAGCATTCGGAGGCTCGCACGATTACCGCTTCAGCGGTGATGAATGCCCACTACCCTAGGTTCGCAGACCTGCTGCGGATTTCTCCTTGGCTGCACCGCTATTCTCCAGGCGCATCGATTTGCTGGTCATCGGCTTGCCGCTGACGAGTCTTTCATCGCTCGCCTTCATCTTACCCACCCTGACGGGGGCTCACTTCCCCGCCGGGGCTGTGCGTCGCCGTTTTCCCTTGAAAGGAGAACCACCATGGCCCACGCCAACCAATCCCAAGAAGCGACCACTTACTTCAACCTGCACACCGTCGGTATCGGCTACCTCAACCGTGTCCGCGAAGTACAAGTCCGCCGCGGCCAGCCGTTCATGGCCTGCGATATCGCGGCTCTGCACGGCGCCACTGATGCAGTCGAGTACACCCGCTTCGACTGTAAAGTCGCTGGGGGCGAAGCTGAACGCTTGATTCGTCTCTATATGGACGCCGTCAAAGCCGAGAAAAAGGTTTTGCTATCGTTCCGGATTGGCGACCTGTGGATCGATCCATTTCTCTATGAGAAAGGCGATAAACAAGGCCAACCGGGCGCCAGCCTGAAAGGTCGTCTGCTGTACATCGACTGGATCAAAGTCAACGGCACGTTCGAATACAAAGCGCCCGCCAGGCAGGAAGCAACAGCACCTGTTGAGCCAGCGCCAAACAATGAGCCTTCCCCAACGTCGGCTGATGCCGAAGCTGAGGATACCGACAACCCAACAGAGTCCAGGATTGAGCCTGAATCTGCACCCATTCCCCGCACGGCCCGCCGTGTCGCCACACGTACTGTTCAGTCCGTCTGAACAATCCACGATGTTTACATCAAGGCGCTCAATTGAGCGCCTTTCTTTAATCAGCACAGGAGACCCCATATGGAATCCTTCTGGCTTTGCGACGATTGCCTGTTCGCTGCGGCTTACGAGGACTACAGCACGTTATCGCTCTACTACACGACAGATGAGATCGCAAAACGCATTGCTGGCCTCCATCTTGGGCTGGTTCGGCTAATGCCCGTAAGTGCCGACTTCGACCCCGAAACTGGCCAGGGTATAAGAACTGTCTCTCCATTGCCCTGCGACGGTTGTGACTCACACCTGCACGGACAACGCCACCGATTCACTCGGCTGTAAACAGCGCGTCATCGCGCAATGCCCGTCATTCTATATCCACCTCGGGGACACCACTCCCCTCGGGCGTGTACCCCCGGATTGTTCCCTTCGGAGGTACCTCATGAACACCCAGCTCACCCTGATTGAAACCTCGGATATCGAGGCTGATCGTATCGCCCAGGAAAACCAGCTAATCGACGAAGCGCTGCACATTCTGGATCGTCGGCTGTTCACCCGCGGCCCCAACCTGACGTCACCTGACGCCGTGGCCTCATATCTGAAACTTCATCTTGCGCAACAAGAGCATGAAGTTTTTGGTGTGATTTTTCTTGATGCCGGTCATCGCGTTCTGGCATTCGAGATCCTCTTTCACGGCAGCATCGATGGCGCCAGTGTTTATCCCCGCCAGGTCG
Organism: Pseudomonas sp. LG1E9; assembly: GCF_003290225.1. NCBI lineage: Bacteria > Pseudomonadati > Pseudomonadota > Gammaproteobacteria > Pseudomonadales > Pseudomonadaceae > Pseudomonas > Pseudomonas sp. LG1E9. The sequence goes on from NZ_CP029983.1 coordinate 4,751,039, forward strand.
TCAAGCGCTCCCTAGCACATAACGCAGCAGCCGCCATTTTTGTTCATAACCATCCCTCGGGATGTACGGAACCCAGCCAGGCAGATCGCGTCTTGACCGCACGGTTGAAGGAGGCCTTGGCGTTGATCGAGGTTCACGTACTGGATCACTTCATCGTGGGTGAAGGTCGCCCACTTTCTCTTGCCGAATACGGTTGGCTTTAACCCTTACAGGCGCCTTCGGGCGCCTTGTTCATTTTCATCTTGGAGGATAGTCATGAACACCACTACCCAAGCCCCAGCGATGCTGGGGGCCTCAAACCCATTTGTTCGCGGCTATGACAATCTATCTATCGAACGGCTGCTGCTGATCACCTACGCGAACGACTGCCTTCCCTGCTTTCGCTCAATACACGGCTCACAAGCTCATCTACCCGACGATGCGCTGGAACTGTTCCCCTGCCTTTTCAACGATGATTTCGCCTTGATCAGCGAAGGCCAATTCTTTCCGGATGAGTTGGATGAACGCTGTCCGTCCACCGGGCTGGTACGCCAAGTGGTCTATTCCGTGATTGGCGAGATGCTCAACGAGCGACATCACGTCGGTGACTTGTACTCTCTGGAAGAAGCCCAAGCCATGGTCCATCGCTTGAACTTCGAAACGGGACACTACAGTCGAGCCTGGGAAATCAGTACCGCACACCTCACTGAAGATGCATTGCGCTACTTGGAACACCGAGCTGGCAGTTTCAACACTGGACCAACCGGTCTGCTGTTTGAACCCTTCGCCCTGAGAGACTGCAATGGCTTCGGATGTAAGCTGATAGGCACGCCCTGGACTGACGATAATTTGGTTAAGATCGAGGGCAATCCTTACTCGTCGTTGAGGCAAGAACAGCTCGACGACGGTACGCCGGAGGCTTTGGTCAACGTACTGTATCTGGCGGCATTGGCGGATGTGAGGTTGTTGATTTTCGACCCCGACGCTGCCGTCTTGGATGGACTCGCCATTTATGACGAAATAGCAACGCGTTCAACTTAAATACGACCCGCCTTGAATCAACTTACTCACTGAATCGCTCCTTCACCTCATGTCAGGTTCTGCACTGAATCTGACATGAGGTTTTTTCCATGGAGCGTTTTTTCACGCCTGTCTGCCTGCTGGGTTTATTGAGCGCCTGCACGGCGCAGATCCCCACCCCATTACCGACTAGTCCAGAGAATGCAGGTAGTTCCAATCGGGCCCAGCTTTCGAGGAGTACAGCCGAAAAGAGTCACCCGACAGAGCTCCGCTATGGCCGCTATACGCTGGTCAGCACCGAGCCCACAGCAGAGCAACGTGATCTTCTCGCTCAAATCATTGACGTGAGCATTCCGCTCAACCTGAATCCTTCGGTACAGGAAGCGATGCACTACGTGCTGCAGCGCTCAGGTTATTCGCTCTGCCCTGCTGCGAAGCAAGTAAAAATACTTTTCACCAGGCCTCTGCCAGCAGCCCATTACCGGCTCGGCCCGATTCCATTACGCAGCGCACTGCAGGTACTGGCTGGCCCCGCCTGGCAACTCACGACCGATGAGGTCAGCCGTTCGGTCTGCTTCAAACGGGAGAAAAATGACGCTGGCAACGTGCAGGTCACACCAACCTCGCCCCATCAGTCGGAGGCACGCCCATGAAAGCCTCGACATTTCAAACTCTCATTGTCGGCTCCCTTTGTCTGGCGATCTCCGGGCTGAGTGGTGGCTTTTATAACCAGTATCAACGCGTGACCGAGCTGGAAAATGCGAACGCCCAACGCTTACAGACCCTGGATACCCTGCAACGTGATTCAAGCACCCTCATGGATGCACAGGAGAAGCTGCAGTACGCACTGAAAGACCTGAAGCAAATGGTCGATACCGGTGAGCGACAGGCCAATACCCTCGATCCGATGCTGGGTCAATGGGCGCAAGAAATTCAGGAGCTACGCGACGGTCTGGCAGACCGTGCCACCGCAGCCGATATGATCGCGCTACGCGCACGACTTGAGAACGTTGAGCAGCGACTCCTAGACCTCAAAAGCCAGCCACCACTCCCACCACCGACGCTCTCCTCGGTCAAGCCGAAAAAAACCGCTCAGCCCAAGCCTGCCCCGCTCCTGCCGCCATTTTCAGTGTTAAGCGTCGAGTACCGCGGTGGCGAGCGCTTTCTGGCGGTCGCACCTCCTGATAGTCGCTCACTCAAGGATATCCAGTTGCTGCACAACGGCGAGCAGCTCGGCGCATGGCAGCTGAAGGCGCTGGAGCCGAACGCGGCCATCTTCGCCGTGACCGCTCAGCCAGACCAGACCGTGCAACTCCCTTGAGAAACGATTATGAACCGAGCGCTACTGTCCCCCATCGTCTGTCTCGTTTCATTGCTTAGCACGGGCGCTGCGATGGGCAACCCTGTCACGACACCGTCACAGGTCCAGGACACACAGTCCACTCCGCTGGGGCGCTCGCACTCTGAACAGGCGGCAAGCTGGGGTCTAACGGAGCAAGAGTGGACACGCTTCGAACAGATCCAAGCCGGCCCGCGTGGTTTCTGGAGCCCGAATCTGGATCCGCTGACCGCGCTCGGCGTCGAAGCAGAGACCGACCAAGAGCGCCAGCGCTATGCCGAATTGCAGGTAGCGCTGGAAGCCAAACGAGCCGAGCGCGAGTTGGCCTATCAAAACGCTTACAACGCGGCCTGGGCCAGGCTGTTCCCCGGACTGCTGCCGATCCAGGGTATGGCATCCCCGCCCGCTGCTAGCTCACCGGTAGAGCCGCGCCGTGCTCTGTTTGTCGAAGACCATTGCCCTGCGTGCACCGCTGAAGCGCAGCGTCTGCAAAGCAGTGATACAGCGTTCGATATCTACCTGGTGGGCAGCCAAGGTGAGGATGAACATTTCCGTGGCTGGGCGCGGCAAGCAGGCATTGATGCGAGCAAGGTCCAACACCGGCAAATCACCCTGAACCATGATCGCGGGCGCTGGCTCAGCCTGGGAGCCCCGAGACCTTTACCCGTCACATTTCATCAGGTGAACGGACAATGGCAACGTCTCGATTGATTGCTATTGCGCTCCTGCTGACGGTACACGCCGTCCGGGCAGACGAACTTCCGCCTCCGGCTTATCAACTGGCAGCGCATGACGCCAACGTCCCCTCCACGGTGCTGTTCGCGATTGCGCTGCAAGAGAGTGGTATCCGCGTCCGGGATCAACTGCTGCCCTGGCCCTGGACCCTGAACATCTCCGGAATACCTTACCGATTCACCACCAGAGCGGCCGCCTGTCACGCCTTGCTTCAAGCACTCGTCCGGCATGACGCCAAGCGGGTTGATGTCGGTCTTGGACAAACCAACCTGGGTTACCACGGACAACGTTTTCCAACTCCTTGCGAAGCCCTCGATCCCTACCGAAATCTCGCCGCAACCGCCGCGCTGTTGCGGGAGCATCACGCCGTCACCGGTGATTGGGCGTCAGCTGCCGGCCGATATCACCGCCCGGCTGGAGGAACGCCGGCAGCGCGATACCGCGCCGGTTTTTCTCAACAACTCGAACGACTGCAGGTTTCCTTTAAACAGGGCACACCACCATGAAGCGAATTCCCAGTGCGTATTACTTCGCCGTGCTCTTGGCTGCGCTCGCCCAGCCGGGACTGTCATTTGCAGAACATCAGCCTGGCGGCTTCACCGGCCCCCAGTTTGAAGCTGTCAGGCCGCCAATAAACAACAAGACCCAGCCTGCTCGGGCCAGACATACGGACCTATCTGCATTTGCCGATCAGACCTGGATACTGCCCGTGCGCAGTTCTCACTTGAGTCCAGGCCAAATCACAACTCGCACCCTGGACATGCTGGGCTTGCAGCCATTTTTCCTTGTCGGAGAGGATCCCCAATCGTTGGCTTGGCTGCATCAGCGTGCGACTGAACTGCAAGAAATGGGGGCGGCCGGCCTCGCCGTCGAAGTGACCGATACTGAAGCCCTGGCCCGAATTCGAGCAGCCGCGCCGGGCATCACCATCCTGCCGGTCAACGGCAACGACATCGCCTCTCGCCTGAAAATTGAGCACTACCCTGTCTTAATCACAGCCACCTCACTGGAACAGTGAGTCTGGGTCATGGCCGAGCATGCGATGGAGTCCAAACTCCGGCCCGCAGTTGAGCTGTATACCGTGGCGATCTGCGTCGCCGCGGCGGTGTTATGTGTGTATTCGCCCTGGGCCGTGGCCCTATCACCCGAGATTGGTCTGATTGCGGCTCTGGCCTATGCCCTGTTCGGTTCGATCCGCCTCCGACAAGCCTGGGAGGTGTTGCGCTATCGGCGCAATATCCGCCGGCTGCCTCGCTACGAGCTGACCAGCCGGCAGATTCCGGTCAGCCGTAAGCGTCTGTTCATGGGCCGCGGCTTTCGCTGGACCCGCCTGCACACCCAGCGTTTGGTCGAGGCCCAGGATCCGGCCGTCGCTCACTACGTCGACCAACCGACCCGTTATCGCCTGGCACGTGGACTCGAACGTCGCCTAGAACATGCACCGTTTCCGCTCTCGACACTGGCCCGTGTCACGGCCTGGGACAGCGCCTTTAATCCGTTGCGCCCTTTACACCCAGTCGGTGGCTCTTCGCTGTTGCACGGGGTCGAACCCAACGAAACGGAAGTCAGTTTGCCCCTGGGTGAGCGGGTCGGACACACCCTAGTGCTGGGCACTACCCGTGTTGGCAAGACCCGACTCGCCGAGGTGTACATCACCCAGGACATTCATCGCATCGAAAATGAGGTGGTGATCGTCTTCGATCCGAAGGGCGATGCCGATTTGCTCAAACGCATGTACGTAGAAGCCAAACGCGCCGGTCGAGAAAATGAGTTCTATGTTTTCCATCTAGGTTGGCCGGAGATCTCCGCCCGCTACAACGCCGTGGGACGTTTCGGGCGCATCTCGGAAGTGGCGTCGCGCATCGCCGGACAGCTTAGTGGCGAAGGTAACTCAGCAGCCTTCCGTGAATTTGCTTGGCGTTTCGTCAACATCATCGCCCGAGCTCTGATTGAGTTGGGTCGACGTCCGGACTACCTGCAAATCCAACGGCACGTGGTCAACATCGACGCATTGTTCATTGAGTATGCCCAGCAATTTTTCGCCAGAACCGATCCGAAAGCATGGGAAGTAATCGTCCAGCTTGAAGGAAAGCTCACCGAGAAAAATATTCCCCGGCATATGGTGGGACGCGAAAAACGCGTGGTGGCCATCGAGCAGTACCTGGCGGTGAAGCGGGTATTTGATCCAGTAATGGACGGGCTGCGTTCGGCTGTACGCTACGACCGTACTTACTTCGACAAAATCGTTGCCTCGCTACTGCCGCTGCTGGAGAAACTCACCACCGGCAAGACCGCACAGTTACTGGCCCCCAACTACACCGATTTAGATGACCCGCGGCCGATCTTCGACTGGATGCAGATCATCCGAAAACGCGGCATCGTTTACGTCGGCCTGGATGCACTGACCGATGCTGAGGTGGCTGCCGCCGTCGGCAACTCCATGTTCGCCGACTTGGTCTCGGTCGCGGGCCACATCTACAAACATGGCATTGAGCATGGCCTACCCCAATCGGGCGGCAGCGGCGACAAGCTGCCGATCAACCTGCACGCCGATGAATTCAACGAGTTGATGGGCGATGAATTCATCCCGCTGATTAACAAGGGTGGCGGTGCCGGCATCCAGGTAACCGCCTACACCCAGACCCTCAGCGATATCGAGGCGCGAATTGGCAACCGGGCCAAAGCCGGTCAAGTGATTGGCAACTTCAACACCCTGCAGATGCTCCGAGTGCGCGAAACCGCTACCGCAGAGTTACTCACCAAGCAGTTGCCTATGGTGAATGTACTGACAAAGACGCTGGTATCCGGAGCCACAGACACCTCCGATCCTGAGGCCAATACAGACTTCACTTCGTCCTCGCAGGATCGCGTTAGCAGCACCAGTGTGCCGCTAATCGAGCCAGCACATATCGTCAGTTTGCCCAAGGGCCAAATGTTCTCCTTCCAGACCGGTGGGCAGCTCTGGAAAGTCCGCATGCCCTTACCAAAACCCTCCAACGATGACGCCATGCCCAAGGACCTGCAGGAACTCACTCAACGGATGCGGGCGGAGTACAACGCGCAGGCGGGGCAGTGGTGGAGCTCCAGCGGTGGCGGTCCAACAACTAACTTCGATTTGGATAAGGTGGGGTAGCCGCCCTCGCTACGGATTTTTATTTAGCAGAAAACTATCCAGAAGACGTGGTTACCACATCAACTCTGTAGCGCGCAGTGGAGCGAACAATGGCGACTTCCACCCAGAACACGCCGCCACAGCCGATCCAGCATCCAGGATTGATCGTCTCGGTGATCAGTCTGGTCCTGCGCATCGTCGGATTGCTGATCGCCTCGCTGCTGTTCTCGATCCTGATCGAGTTCGTCGGGCTGCTACTGTTTTGGGGCGATCAGGGTTGGCGGCACAGCCAAGACATGTTGACGAGCGAACTGGGCTGGCTCAGTGAGCATTTCAAAGCTTCACTCATCATCCAACAACCCGGACACACGATTGTCCAGTGGCTGGATTTTCTAAATCAGTGGCTGCTGGTCAAGACTGGCTTTGCGGATTTTGCTCAGCAGGTGCGTGTATCGAGCCAGGGCAACGGCTTCTGGAGCTGGATGAACCAGCTCTACGTGAGCATTGAGGATTTCGTGCTGGCGGCGGTGTACGTGACTTTTACCTTCGTAGTGCGCCTGACCATTCTAGTCCTGGCAACACCACTATTTTTGTTGGCTATGCTCACTGGTTTTGTCGATGGTTTGATGCGCCGCGACCTTCGCAAGTTTGGAGCCGGGCGAGAAAGCAGTTTTGTCTACCACCGCGCTAAACGAGCAGTGATACCCCTGCTGCTCGTGCCCTGGATCATGTACCTGTCCTTGCCCTTTTCGCTCAATCCCATGGCCGTTTTTTTGCCTAGCGCGGTGATGCTCGGAGTAACGACAGCTATCACCGCGGCGACGTTTAAAAAATACATCTGATAGAGCGTATTGTTGGCGTGTTAGACCATGCCGGTTAATTTAGCGAACACCGCAACGATGTAACCGCCAATAATAGACAAACCAACAATACCCCACGGCCGCTGCCACCAATCACCGCTAGGGGATGGCGGCATTGATTGCTGATAAAAATTGATTTGGCCGATCTGGTTTGCGTTGACCTGGGTTGCGGCCCCATTCTGCATCGAGCTGCGCCACTGGGCTTCCTCAAGACGTTCGAGCTGGACCTGAACACGCTCTCTGAGATGTCTAGCGGAAAGGAGCAACTGCTTTCCAACAATCATCACGCCCAGCAAGCCGAGAAACAGCAAATTTCCATAGCTGAGTGGTTTTTCTTGGCTGAGAGTAGGCGCGTTGTTCCATACAAAACCGATGAAGGGCGATGTGATCTGGTAAATGTCGGCTACCAAGTTTTGCATCAGACCACCCAAATGCCCAAAAATCTCTGAGTCAGCGAGTTTCTCCGCTTGACGGTGTAGAGAACTTAACAACGAGACAAAATAAAATAACGCACCGAAGACCATCAAGGAAAGGCCCACGCCCTGTCGAATACGATACCGCCGAATTGCTTGTTGGATGTTCACTCTTTGCACTCACTCTTTGTTAACTGAAGTCGTCGAAGCTTATCTGCGCCCCGACTAACGAGTTGTTAGCGGAACCAAACGTTAACGGCCGCTAATCGTTTTTCATGAGCAGTCGAGACCGTGCCAGTGGTCCCATCCCTTCATTTCTTCGCGTTTCATAGCCCTTAATACGATATCCGAGCCCGCAACAAGGTCAGGGGAGCATTCAAATAAAACGACGCAGCATTTTTCGTGTTTCTTACTGCTGGGCCCGTGCCGTTAGCTGAATGCTGACACCAATAATCAAACGGGCTGTCGCCATGCCATATACATTTTTCCGAAGCTGCTTTCTATTCCTACTGATCACATTCAATAGTGGCGGCTATGCGGCATCTGCTCATGAACAAGATCAGTTGAGTCTGATTTTGCAGCAATTCGACACTCTCGAACGCCTTGCAACGCAAGCTGAGGCAGCCAGCACGGCTGAACCCGACGATCGCTATCGCTTCGACTACTCCCGACTGATACGAGACTTGCAGAGCATCCGTTCTGGTGTGCGGGGCTATGTTTCCCCTTCCCGCGCTCAACCCCGCGATCCCGCTGAATTGGTTGGCAATTACCGCATCGACACCCCGTCTGCGGAGTCCTCGCCATGAGCATGACTGACGCCCAGATCGCAGCATTTCAAAACGCCTCCGGTTTCTCGGCACAGAGCAGTTCTACGCTGTGGCTGTCCCTGGTTCTCGTTCTGGCTTTGCTTTGGTGCGCCTGGGTGATGTGGACGGCTTACCGGGGGTGGGCCGCCGGGAGTGTGCGCTTTGGAGCCTTTGGCGGCAGCGCCGTGCGCGTCTTGCTCGCCCTGCTCGTATTGATGTTCTTCACCCTGTCCTAATCCAGGAGATCGCCGCCATGCTCAAGTGCCTTGCCCCTCTGAAAAACAATCTGCGTGATCGTGCGAGCCAACGCTTGATCGGTCTGCTGCTGCTTCTCGGTCCAAGTTTGGCTTTTGCCGAACTACCGACCATGGAAGCTCCCTCGCGCGGCGAAGGCTCCGGGTTGATCGAGACGATCAAAAACTACGCCTACGACGGCGGCATCCTGCTCGGTCTGCTGATCGCACTGCTGGCTTTCTTGGGGGTGGCCTGGCACTCGTTGACCGTGTACGCCGACGTGCAAAACCAGCGTAAGACCTGGAAGGACTTGGGTGCAGTGGTCGGTATTGGCGCCCTGTTGGTGGTGATCATCATCTGGTTCCTGACCAAGGCTGCCGCAATTCTGTGAGGTCGGAATGAACGACACTATCGAACGTCTGGCTGACGGTACCTTGGTCTTTCTGCCGGAGCGACTCAATCGCGATCCTGCCGTACTGCGCGGTTTGACCAATGATGAGATGTGGGTGGCGCTTGGCATCGGCGCCGTCATTGGCCTGCTGTTGGGCGTTCCTCTGGCGATCGCCACCGCCTCCATTGCCGTGGCACTGACCAACATAATCGCAGGCATGGCCGTGGTGCTATTGGCCGGTGGCACGCTACTGCGTCGGGCCAAACGGTCCCGCCCCGAGACCTGGCTGTACCGCAAACTCGAATGGGTACTCGCCAGCCGTTGGCGCCTGGGGCGCGGAAGTTTGATTCTCCACTCCGGCGCCTGGACGGTTCGCCGTTCGCGTCGAATGCGCCCTGCCCTGTCCCGGTGGCAGCCATGAGTCGTTTTCGGAACAAGGTCGATGCCCAACAAGCCCATATCTTCAGCCTGCGTCTGGCGGTAATGATCCTTGCCCTGGTCTGTGCCGGACTTTGGTATGGCTGGCGCTCGGCACCGACCGATCTGACCGTACATGTACCGCCAGATCTGCGCTCGGGCAGCACGCGCAAGTGGTGGGATATCCCCTCGGAGAATGTGTATGCCTTTGCCCTGTACATCTTTGGTCAGCTCAACCGCTGGCCCTCGGACGGAGAGCAGGACTATCGCCGCGCCATCTATGGCTTGCAGTCCTACCTGACACCCGCCTGCAAGGCCTTCCTCGACGGTGACTACGAGTACCGCAAGGCCGCCGGCGAGTTGCGCCAGCGGGTGCGTGGCGTCTACGAAATTCTGGGCCGCGGCTACAGCGAAGATCCGGAACTCAGGGTGAAGCAACTCGATCGCGACAGCTGGCTGGTCACCCTCGACCTCAATGCCGATGAGTATTACGCCGCCGAACCGGTGAAGCGGGTAATGGTGCGTTATCCATTACGGGTGGTGCGTTTTGATCTGGACCCCGAACGCAATAAGTGGGGGCTGGCACTGGATTGCTATCAGGGTACGCCGCAAAAACTCTCCCTGCCTGGAGGTGAGCCATGAAGCGTATTTCTACCCTGGGACTCACTCTCACACTGACGATATGGGGCGCTACAGCGCAGGCCGTCGAACTGATGCACTGGGGACGCCTACCGCTCGCGGTCCCGCTGGTGATCAATCAGGAGCGGGTGGTCTTTGTCGATGAGGATGTTCGAGTCGGTGTGCCCTCAACTCTGACCGGCAAGCTGCGCGTGCAATCCACCGGCGGCACGCTGTACCTGCGCGCGTCAGAAGCCATTGCACCTACCCGATTACAACTGCAATCGGTCGCGACAGGCGAGATCATCCTCTTGGACATTGCAGCCACGCCTGGCGACCAACCGCTGGAACCCGTGCGTATTATCAAGAATGCTCCGGTGCAGGCTACTGAGGCGGAATCCAGCACCGCCCCTGTTCCAGAGCGTACGCCGATCCCGGTCGCTTTGACGCGCTACGCCGCGCAAAGCCTGTACGCACCTCTACGTACCGTTGAGCCTCTGCCCGGCATACGTCGCGTCCCGCTCAAGCTGCGCACCGCACTGCCGACCCTGCTGTCGACTGAAAACGTGTCCAGCACGCCCATCGCCGCCTGGCGACTCGGTGATTACTGGGTGACGGCGGTGAAGTTACGCAACCTAGGTTCAGCGCCGGTGCAACTTGATCCGCGTCAGCTTCAGGCCAAGTTGTTCGCCGCGTCCTTCCAGCATGCTTTCCTCGGGCCTGTCGGCAGCCCTGAAGACACCACAATTGCCTACCTTATCACCCGCGGTGCCGGCCTCGAACACGCAGTGGTGCTCCCGCCCGTTGCGCGAGGTGCTGACGATGAAGGCTAACGCATTGCTCAAATGGTTGGTACCGGCTGCGCTGTTGGCCGTGGTGTTTATCATCCTGAAAAGCTGGGTAGCGGGTAGTACTCCCTCTCCAGAGCACGCAGTTGATCAGGGCAACCTTCAGTTATCCGCCGAGCAAGCCAAGTCGCTCGGTATTGCGGGTGATACCCCACGCGACACGGTTGCCACCTTGGTCGGCCAGGTGAAGGCCATGCGTAGCGACATGCTCGGCCTGAAAAAACACAACGATTCGCTGCAGACGGAGAACAACCGCCTTCGCGAGCGAGAAAACAGTGTTGATTCGCGAATCCAGACGGCGCTTGGCAGTGTGACCCAACAGGTCGACGAAGGTCGCCGACAGGCCAACGAAGCCCGACTCAAAGCAGAACAAGACAGTCGTCAGGCTCGCGGTCTGCTGACGCAACTGCAGGAACAGTTGTCGGGGCTGAGCGGCAAAGGCAAGGATATGCCGATCGGACTGGGGCTTGAGCCGGGCGACGGCGCTCAGTTCGATGGGCGGCATTCTGCCAACGATGCGCTGCAGTGGATTGAACCGTCGGATGCTCCCTCCACCGAAGCCCGAGGCAAATCCAAGACCTCCTCCGCACCGATTCTGCCTAATGCCTTCAACTCGCTCGAGAGTTTGAAGGACAATGCCATCGACCGCAGCCAAAAGCAGTTACGCGAGGTCACCAAGGGTGAGCGTGACATGACGCGATCCGGTGATCGTACCGAAGGTGCGAAGCCGGTCTACACCATTCCCGAAAATGCGACATTGATGGGCTCGGTCGCCATGACCGCGCTGATTGGCCGAGTCCCGGTGGATGGCACCGTGAATGATCCCTATCCATTCAAGGTGCTGGTCGGTCCGGAAAACCTGACGGCCAACGGCATCGACCTGCCAGACGTCGCGGGTGCTGTGATGAGCGGCACGGCGTCCGGTGACTGGACCCTGTCATGCGTACGCGGACAGGTCGAGTCGATCACTTTTGTGTTTACTGATGGCACCATCCGCACGGTGCCTCAGCCGAAAGCGGTATCCAGCCGCAATGCCTCCACCACCCAGAGCTCAAACACCGACAAGATCCGCGGTGGACTTGGTTACCTGTCCGATCCGTATGGCATTCCCTGCATCGCCGGCGACCGCCGCTCGAACGCCCAGCAGTACCTCGGTAGCCAGAGCCTGATCACTGCTGCCGGCGCGGGTGTCGCTGCCTTGCTCGGGAATGAGCAAAACAACAGCAGCGTGATCAGCTCTGGCGGCAGTGCCTTCGGGGTCACCAGCAGCAGTGGCAATAGCACACTGAACTCAATTCTCAGTGGTGGGGTCAGCGACATTCGCGAGTGGGTCAACAAACTGTATGGCGAAGCCTTTGCTGCCGTGTATGTACCACCTGCAGCACAGGTCGCCCTACACCTCGACCATGAGATCACCATCGACTACGAGCCCAAGGGCCGGAGCGTTCGCCATGAAAAAGATCCTACGTCTCTATCTGATCTGGATTAGCTTGCTCTGCTGGGTCCTGACGGGGTGTTCCACCGACAAGGACACACTTTTGCCGCATGGCGAGCAAACCATGCTGGACATCTGGAACGGCGCCGGCTCACAGGGTACTCAACAGCAACTGTTGGATGCTCGGCAACAGTTGCGTCGACCGTTGGCTCAAACAGATCTCTCCGCTGCGCTCCAGGAACCGTATACGCGTACAGCAGCGAACGAAATTCGCAACCTGTTCCCTCGCCTGCCCAATCCTGATTTGGTGATGTACGTGTATCCGCATCTGAGTGGTACCGAGCAGGCACCAGTGCCGGGGTACTCGACCGTCTTTCCATTCTACCAACGGGTGCAGTACGCACTGCCGGGTGAACGTCAGGAAAACCTGTAATGTGTAGCGACGATACGGGCAACTGCACGTCTGCATGGAAAGCCTGGCGCAACCCATTGCGCGCCCGCGCCACACTGGCCGATGAAGCTGCGCTCTATGCGCACAATCCCAGCTTCACCGATCATCTGCCGTGGGTCGAATACCTCGAAACCGAGCAGTGTTTTCTACTAGATGACAATCGCTCTGTGGGTGCGGTTTTCGAGCTACTGCCCATCGGTACCGAAGGGCGCGAACCCGATTGGCTGATGGCAGCCCGCGATGCCCTCGAGGATGCCCTGCAGGATAGCTTTGACGAGCTGGATCAAGCGCCTTGGGTGGCGCAGTTTTTCTGCCAGGACGACAATGACTTCACCTCCTATCTGACTTGGCTAACAGATTATATTCAGGACAGCGCCCGAGGCACAGTTTTCACCGAAGCATACCTGGAACTTATTCGCCGACATCTGAAAGCCATCTCCAAGCCTGGCGGCCTGTTCGAAGATAAGGCAATCACGCGCCTGCCCTGGCGAGGAAACAACCGTCGGGTGCGATTGGTGATCTATCGCTGGCTTGAGTCTGACGGTGAGGAGGCGGGACTCAACCCAGTGCAATCGCTGCAACAAACTTGCGAACGTGTCGCTGTTTCGTTGCAGGCGTGCGGGGTGCAATCGACGCGAGTCGATGGCCGAGGTTTGTATGCATGGTTGTTGCCCTGGTTCAATCCAGCCCCCAAGCTCACAGATGAATCGCCCGAAGACTTTTACCGCCGCGTGGCCTATCCGGGGTCTGACGAGAGCGAGTCGCTGGAACTACCTTTCGATCATGACTTTGCCGAACGGTTGTTCTTTAACGAACCGCGTTCGGACGTGCAGCATGGACTCTGGCTTTTTGATGATCACCCCCACCGGGTAATGGTCGTGGACAAGCTGCGCCGGGCGCCATTGATTGGTCAACTCACTGGCGAAATCCGCAAGGGCGACGCGGTGAATGCCCTTTTCGACCAGCTACCCGAAGGCACGGTGATGAGCCTGACCTTGGTGGTCAAACCGCAGGATGTACTCGAGGATCAGTTGAACCGTTTAGCCCGCAAAGCGATCGGTGAAAACCTTGCCTCGACCCAAGCCCGTCAGGATGTTGAAGAGGCTCGTGCGATCATCGGCCGTCAGCACAAGCTGTACCGCGGCACGATGGCGTTTTACGTGCGCGGTTACGATGAACAGCAACTGCGCCAGCGCTCGGTCAGCCTAGCCAATGCGCTGCTGGGTGCGGGCCTGCAGCCGGTACGCGAAGGCGATGAAGTCGCGGCCTGCAACAGCTACCTGCGTTGGTTACCGATGGCTTACAACCCAGCCCGCGACACACGTAACTGGTACACACGTCTGATGTTCGTCCAACACCTAGCAAACCTCGTTCCAGTCTGGGGACGCAGCATTGGCACCGGCCACCCGGGTATTACGCTGTTTAATCGTGGTGGGTCGCCTTTGAGCTTTGATCCGTTGTCACGTTTAGACAGGGCAATGAACGGCCATCTGCTGTTATTCGGCCCCACCGGCGCCGGCAAGTCAGCGACCCTAGTCACCTTGTTGATGCAGATCATGGCTATATACCGCCCTCGCCTATTTATCATAGAGGCTGGCAACTCGTTCGGCCTGCAGGGTGACTACTTCGCGACCCAGGGCTTGTCGATCAACAAGGTCCAATTGAAACCTGGTGCCCCGGTCAGTCTCGCCCCATTCGGCGATGCCTGGCGCCTGGTCAAACAACCGGATCAAGTGGCGAGTCTTTCCATTGATGAGTGGGACGATGAAGCAGTCGCCAGTCGAGAGGACCAGCGCGATGTGCTCGGCGAGTTGGAAATCACCGCTCGCCTGATGATCACCGGAGGCGAGGCCAAAGAAGAGGCGCGACTGAGTCGAGCTGATCGTAGCTTGATTCGTGAGTGTATTCTCGATGCGGCGCAAACCTGTGTCGCAACGAACAGTCAAGTACTGACCCGCGATGTGCGCAACGCTTTACTGCGCGTCGCCAAGGACTCGCGCTTACCGGAAAAGCGTCGCGAACGTGCACAGGAAATGGGCGAGTCCATCGATCTCTTTTGCCAGGGCTTCGAGGGTGAGCTCTTCGACCGTGAAGGCACTCCGTGGCCGGAGAGCGATGTGACCATCGTTGATCTCGCCACTTACGCTCGCGAAGGCTATGAGGCTCAGATGTCTATTAGCTACATCAGCCTGATGAACACCGTAAACAACCTCGCCGAGCGCGACCAGTACTTGGGCCGACCGATCATCATGGTCACCGACGAGGGGCATATCATTACCAAGAATCCGCTGCTGGCGCCTTTCGTGGTCAAGGGCACGAAGATGTGGCGCAAGCTCGGCGCCTGGTTCTGGCTAGCCACGCAAAACCTTGCGGACTTTCCCACGGCTGCGCAGACCATGCTCAACATGATCGAATGGTGGATTTGCTTGAATATGCCGCCCGCGGAGATTGAGGAAATCGCAAGGTTCAAAAAGCTCACGCCGGCGCAGAAAGCCTTGCTGCTTTCCGCTGGTAAGGAGCCGGGGAAATACACTGAAGGGGTCGTGCTATCTCAAAAAATTGAGACGCTGTTTCGGGCCGTACCACCCAGTCTTTATCTTGCCCTGGCGATGACGGAACCTGAAGAGAAGGCCGAGCGCTGGACACTGATGCAGGACCTCGGCTGCTCAGAACTGGAAGCAGCGTATCGAGTAGCTGAACGGATCGATAGCGCACGAGGGATAAACCCGAATAGGTGAGTCTATTTTGATCGCGCGCGCCCTAAAGCCAACGGCGGGTTATCGTGATGTTCCTTGAAGCCGCTGCTGAATCCTCAATAAGAATCCAGCTTCAAAAGCGTCTTGGCAGCAACCTGCGGGAAAGGTCTTGCGTGTTTGCGCTAGCTCCCACCACAGTGGAACGTCGCCGGGCGCATCTAGCCAAGCCTGAGCGCATTGCACGCCACGCTCAATCATTGAGGAAAATTCGCTACCCCACGGAGTCAGAAGACTTGGGCAACCATCCGCCGCTGGAATTGAAACGTAGTTTTCGTCCATACACACCTAAATTTCTGATTTATTTTTAGACGCAAAGTCCAGCTTCGAAAACTTTTAAGCGCTCGCTTACAGCCATAAGCCTTCAAATGGCATAGATCAGCACTAATGCAGACTATATCCCGTGGATTGAGAGTCCCTCAAGGCGCAATTTGCGCGCATGACTCAAGACTACGAACAGCTGCGTCTGCAACTGGCGGAAAACATCCGCTTGATGCGGCGCGTGAAAAACCTTTCCCAAGAGCAGCTCGCGCTAATGGCCGAGGTCGATCGCACCTACGTTAGTCAAATTGAACGATGCACGGGCAATCCGTCGTTGTTAGTTCTTTGTAAGCTCGCGAGCGTTTTCGAAATTACCGCAGATCAGTTACTTGTGGAACCCGAGGTACTGCGTAGCTCCCTTCACGTCAAATAATAGTCTTACGTATCACAAAGCCGATAGATTGGCCTTCATAATTTCCGCTGACAATCTCCAGCCCCTCACCGATTCTGCCCAGGCCATACATATTGAGCCTGGATTATGACTGCCGTCTATTCGTCAATATCGCCCGCAAGACTACGCCCCTTGGCGCTGAGCATCATGCTGGCATGCGGCCCAAGCGTGGCGCTGGACACCGGAAGCATCACGTCCTCCGTGCTTTCGCCAGACTGTCTCGAATACAGGGTCGTCGGCATTTGCTTCTGGCTACTCTGCACGCCATTCGGCTGCACAATCAAAACCTCGACCAAGGTTCGTCATTTCATTCCTGAACTGGTGGTCTCAAGCTACACCGCTACGGGCAATAACCCATGGACCGAGATGGCCACCCTCTCCTCTCCTATCAGCAGTGCGGAAGGTGGCGGCAATCTGATCACGCCGAGCGCTCAGCGCAACAACCTGCCCCGTTTCAAGAACGTTGATGGTATCGGCCACCCTGGCGGATGGGCAGCCACGCAACTGGCTTCGCAATCCGGCTACGCCTGCGCCAGCGGTGCAACTGCATTTATGCCCTACTACTTGAGTACCTTGGACTCACTGGCCTGGCGCCATGGGATACCGGAAAATTTCTACCCCGAGTCACTTGTGCCCGGTGCCCGCGAAGTCGGCAGTCAAGTCTTGGGAATCATGTGGGGAAACATTTATCCCCGGCAGGGTTTTCTGGTACAGCCCGACGATTTCAAGGCAGCCGCAGTCATGGCACAACGGGCCGGTGATGTGGTTACCCGAAACTGGCAGCCGCATGTGTACTTACCACTCACACCAGCCAAACGCGACGGCTACTGGCCACCTGGCCCGATCGTCGAAAACGACGCTTCGACCCACAAATGGCAATTGCTCTCCCCCCAAATTCAGCCCACGTGCGCCATCTTCCCCAGCAATCCAGCCCAGAGCGCGGATGGCGGCTACGCCTGGTCGCTTTGGCGTCCCTATAGCTGCTGCAAACGTGAGGGACAGACGTTTCTATTCAGCATCGACTTCGAAGGAGGTGCTTCATGAGTCGGCTTCTCGCACGACCATGGTTGGGCGCGATGAGTCTGTTGTTCTGTGGACTGTTTGCCATGGCCACGCATGCCCACTCCGCCGAAGGCGATTACCGCCTGGGCACTCAAGGCGAAGTGCTTGATGACCGCGTGATGTACACCATTGGTGGCGGCTCGGCAGTCGGTTCACCGAGTTCGCTCTATCGACCCAGTGGTCTCGGTGTCGGTGGTTCTTGGCGAGCGAACATGATGTGCGGAAACATGAGCCTCACCAACACCCTGCAAAACCAGCTGAACGGCGCCACCGAAGGTTTCCAGCAGATCATGGGCAGTATCGTGCAGAACGCGACCCAAGCCGTTATGTCGCTGCCGGCCTTGATCATACAGCGCGCCAACCCAGGTCTCTATGAGTTGCTAAGTAACGGGGTGATGCAGGGGCGCATCGACTTCGACCGCTCCAAGCTGACCTGCCAGGCCATGGCCGAAAAGATGGCGGACAAGGTCGGTCAAGCTGGCTGGGGCGCGCTGGCCAAGAACCAAGAAATGCAAGGTAATCTGGAGCAAACCGGCGGTGATGCGGTGGCCGCGGTGAAAAACACCGAGGCCCATAACGGCAACAATGGAGTGGCCTGGGTCGGCGGTTCAAAGGCCGGAGGTGATGGGCAGACGCCCATTCGTGTGACTTCCGACGTAGTGCGCGCGGGCTATAACCTGCTGCATAACCGGTCAGTAGATGACAGCACCTCAATCAATAGCAGCGACTGCTTAGGTGGGACTATTTGTCAGACCTGGGCTTCGCCCCAAGAGGAAGCCGAATGGGCCGTTCGCGTACTGGGCGAGAGCGAAGTCGCGACCTGTGACAGCTGCGAAACCCTGCGCGCGACCGCGGGTAGCGGATTGACGCCGTTGATCCAGGAGACCTACAGCGAGCGACTGAAATCCTTGCAAGGGTTGCTATCGGGCTCTCTGCCGCCTACCCCTGACAACCTTGCGAAAGCCTCGAGCCCAATGCTGCCGGTGACCCGTGGCGTGGTTGAAGCCCTGCGCGACGATCCCGACCAGGATCTGCTGGCACGACGCCTGGCCAGCGAGACAGCCTTGTCCAGCGTTCTCGACAAGGCGCTCCTGCTACTGCGTACGCTGCTGGCGGGCAGTCACGAACCGAACATCGCTTCCGCCGAGCCGGCGCAAATCGCCTTAACGAAAAACATCGACGCCCTGGAGCGCGAAATACGCCTGCTGCAGACCGAGATGCAGGTTCGCCAGATGCTGGCTACCAACACCGCCAGCCTTGTGCTCGATCGGCATGCCGGTGGTGCCGATGCTTCGCGTTCAGTCGAGCAAGGCGACCCCGAGCCCGGTCGACTCAATGATGCTGACGCCAGACGAAAGTAAGCCATGAAACGTTCACGGCTATTCACTTTGCTTTCAGGTCTGGGAATTACCGCGGCGATGATCCTGAGCGTCGCACTGGTCGCCTGGATCGGCCTCACTGCACTGGGTAGTTTCGAGGCCTGGCAGCAGGCATTCGCATCCGTAAGACCTTATCTGCGGTGGTGGCGTGCCTTGCTATACAGCGCCCTCTTTGCGATCTGGTGGGATCTACTTCGACGCTACCGACATCGACCACAGGATCGATTGCGCGTGAAGTGCATCGGAGCATTAGGGCTCGTGCTCGTTACTTGCGTCGAACTCACCCGACTGTGAGGCCACCACCATACTCATGAGCACCAACAGCTACCTCGAGTTTTACCTCTCTCTGCTGGCCTGGATCATCAATAACGGCCTCTGGAGTGTCCTGTCCGACACCGGGCTATTCGCCGCGCCCTTTGGTGCAATCATCTTGCAGGAATGGTTGTCTGCCCGTCAGCAAGGCGCGGATGAAGGCAACAAGGGACTGCTCTCGGTACCGCGGATCGAGAACCGGTTGTGGCTGGCCTACATCGTCGTGTTGTTCGGTTGCGCGCCTGTGTTTCCGTTGAGCCTCTCGTCAATGACGTTCGATGATGCGGCGAGTCAGCGCTGCGGCGTGAGTGTGGCCAAACCAGAAGAAACTGCCTGGGGGACGACCTTCAATACCATTGGCGGACGCTCTGCCAATGTGCCGATCTGGTGGTTCCTGGTACATGCCTTGAGCAAAGGCGTGACTGCGGCGGCCACCGCCTCCATCCCTTGCGCACCGGATATCCGACAAATGCGCATGGAGATCGACAGCTCGCGCATCGACAGTCAGGTCCTGCAGCAGGAAGTTGCCGACTTCACCCGCGACTGCTACGGCTATTCCCGCTCTCGGCTGTTCACCAACCGTCCGCAGTTGGACAAGGCACAAAGTCACGACGCGTCCTGGATCGGCTCAAGCTATTTTCTCGACACTCCGGGCTACTACGACACCGATCGCTCACGTACACCGCGCGTCAACTGGCCGTATGACGACAACCGCGATGTTTCCTTGCCGCGGTTGGAGAATGGCGCGGGCTACCCCACCTGCAAGCAGTGGTGGAGCGACAGTGGTGTTGGGCTACGCGAGCGCTTGATCGAGCAGGTCGATCCTTCGCTGCTGACTCAGCTGAAAGGTTGGTTGACTGGCCGTTCGAGCAACGAGATCGAAGATGCCACCTTGCGTCAGCTGGTCAGCCCGCGCCAGCAATCGATGTCCATGTCGCCCGGACAGGTGTATCAGGACTACGGCTCTAGCGCTCGTGGAGGTTCGATCAATCAGGGTCTCAATAACCTGGCCACCAATACTGGATTGGCACTGGGTTCCTTCAGTAATTTTCCCGCAATGAATGCGCTTCGCGCCGCCCTGCCGATGGTGCAGGCGTTCCTGATCATGGGCGTCATCATCAGCTTGCCGTTGATCCTGCTGGTCAGTACCTACCAGTTGAAGACCGTCATGACGGTGACGTTCGCGCTGTTCACCTTACACATGCTGAGCTTCTGGTGGGAACTGGCGCGCTGGGTCGACTCCAGCATGCTCGATACGTTGTACAACCAAGTTTCGGCTTCCAATCAGGTACTGTTGTCGCTGCCCACATCCGGCTTCATGGATGGGACTGTCACCGCGCAGGTGATCGAGTATGTGATGGGGGCGATGTTCATCGTGCTACCGATGCTGTTTCTCGGGGCAATGAGTTGGGCCGGATATAGCGTGGGTTCAGGCGTAGAAGGAATGCTCACCAGGGGAACCCACGCAGCACAGACAGCGAGCTCTAAAGGGACCTCTCAGTTGATGAGCGGTGCAAGAATTGTTTCGCGTAAATAGAGCTCAAAATAACCAATAGCCTACTTCAGAGAACCCCATTTATCGTAACGCTCAGGCCGAGACGGTCTATGCATTGGATCGTCGAGATCGTCACTACCTGGAGCGTCTGAACCCTGAAATGGGATAGCTGCTAATACGACAATTGTGCACATCAGCATAAACAACCAGAAGCTGACAAAAAGAAATGCTCCGAACAGAGCGAGCTTGGCAGTCAGAAAACTCCCGAGAACAAGAAATTTACTTGCGGGCACACCTGCGGCCTCCGCACGCTCAACCACGTGGGATTCAAAAGTTTTCAACCTAAGGTAACCACGCTTCACCGACAGACCACAGACATACGCCCAGCGGTGGGCACGTGAATTCTGAACAGGTTGTTGAGTCGGCATGGTCTCGCCCTCTTCTGAGCGTTTTCATGGTTGAGCCTTGAGGAATAGCCTACTACCGAAAACGGCCCATGCCTGACCGTATATCAGTTTCCCCGGTCGAAAAATCCTCATTGGAAGCCAGAAGACAAGTCCCGTGAACCAGCGTCTCTACAGTGATTGACCCAGATAAATCGTACGATTAAATACAAGGTACGGATCGCTGTTATCGACAGCACTTTCCCAGGTAGCCAGAACCTTCAAGGCTACGTCACTTCGATGATGGTTCTTCCCAAGTGCGATTAGCGTTCGGTGGCTCGCACGGTGACCGTTGCCGCGGTGATGAACGCCTACGCCTCATCTAAGTGCCTTCCGAGCTTCGCTCGCCAGGCAAGCTTCTTGTTTTTCTTCAACCCACTGCAGGGAAATCTTTCCCCGCGCGGGACAGGTTTCTTCGAGTTTTCAACGGAGACATACCATGCCCGACTCACTTACACCGGAAATACTGAACACCCTTCGGTTACCCATCGTGTTCACACCTGGCGCGTGGCAACGTGCTGTACTGCTCGAGCAATCCGATCATGCTGAGAAGCTGCAGGTCGATCGGTTGAGCCACGTGTTGCGCGCAGCCTTCGAAGCCCACCTGGCCTATCCACATAAGTCTTACGTGCTGTTCGAGGTAATGCATATTGAACCAGCCGATCACTTAGACCACGACCCGTTGCTGCAATTGAGTCTGAGCTTACTCCAAGAACCGGGTCAACCTGGCGCCTTGCTGATCGCGCTTGCAGGAGAACAGCGCTAAGCGCAATGGGCGGCGCCCACCTCCACATTCGGACGGCATGCAAGACCTGCATCAATCCAACCCATCACCCAACCGGGGAACCCTCCCCCGACTGGCAAGGCGTTCCTCCGTTTTTTCTCTCGAGGAAATTGCCATGCGCGATATCTACCAAGACGTGACAGACAAGATCGTTACTGCGTTAGACCAAGGTGTTGCACCATGGATCAAACCCTGGTCCTTAAGTGGTTCCGCTTGCATCAGTCATCAACTCTACCCCGTCAACGCCATCACGCGACGTCCGTATTCGGGCATCAATTTACCACTGCTCTGGGCCGAGGCCAGGTTGCAGGGGTTC
This sequence comes from Pseudomonas sp. LG1E9, assembly GCF_003290225.1. Classification (NCBI taxonomy): domain Bacteria; kingdom Pseudomonadati; phylum Pseudomonadota; class Gammaproteobacteria; order Pseudomonadales; family Pseudomonadaceae; genus Pseudomonas; species Pseudomonas sp. LG1E9. The sequence continues at coordinate 4,772,953 of NZ_CP029983.1, forward strand.
ACTCAAGATCGTTGGCTGACCTTCAATCAAGCCAAAAAAGCGGGTGGGCACATCCGTAAGGGTGAGCACAGCGCCCTGGCGGTGCTCTACAAGCCGATGGAGCGCGAGGAAAAGACCGAGTCAGGCCAACCCGTACTTGATGAACATGGTCAGCCCAAGGTCGCTCACTTCGGTATTCTCAGGACGCATTTTCTGTTCAACATCGAGCAAACGGAAGGGCTCGAAATGCTCAATGACACCCTGCTCGAGACGGAACCGAGTGGTCCCTTCCAGCCCAACAGCGCCGCGGAAAGTCTGCTGTTAAGTTCAGGTGCACGCATCGTTCATCGGCCTGCCGACGAAGCCTTTTACCACCCGATCAGGGATCTCATCCAACTGCCGACAAAGGCACAATTTCACGATGAAAGCGGGTACTACGCCACCGCACTGCACGAGCTGACGCACTGGACTGGGCATCACACTCGGTTGCAGCGCGAAGGCGTGACGTCAGCCTGTCCGTTCGGCTCGCCAGGCTACGCGTTTGAGGAGTTGATCGCCGAGATGGGCGCTGCTTTTTTATGTGCCTACGCCGGTATAAAGGGGGAGTTGCGGCACGAGGGCTACATCGACTCCTGGCTCGGCCTGCTCAAGGCTGACAAACGCGCGATCTTTCGCGCCAGTGGTCAGGCCCGAAGCGCCTCGGAGTTTGTACTCAACCTGGAGCAGCAACGGAAGCAAATGATAATGGATGACTCACGATGCATGTACGATGGAGTTTGAAAGTTATCTCACCGCTGCAATCGCATCACAGGGCCCAACGCAAGTTGGGCCCTTTTTTCTGACACCCAGAAAACCCATGCCGCGAGGCTCTGATACAACGGGTCAGGGATGGGCGCACACCCGCAACCTGTCATTCCGCATCCAGGTTCTGCGCCAGAAAATCCACCAGATCGAGCGGACTCCGGCTGTCGATAACCTTGTAGATCAGATCGCGTTTACTGCGCGGCAACTTCTTGACCATGCTCTTCGCTGAAGCCCTGACGGCTTCGTCGGTCCCATGGATACGTGCCGCGAGCAGCAGCACGAGCGTGGCGTCAGTAAGGTTCATGGCAAGACCCAAAAAATAGGCACCATAGTGTACCGACTCTTTTCTTTTTCGTACCAGCCCCAACAAAACGATGTGTAGCAGTATCGATATCCCGATTGCCGCGCAAAGGGACACGAGCCAAAAAGGACGGGTAAGGGTTGGAAGGGAATGGGGACTCAAGGGTAAGAGCTCTATCCGAAAAGGCTAAAAGGCCACTGACCCAGCCACCTCCCGGGGGTCACGATGCTCAGTCTGTTTCGCCACAAAAAGCAGAAGCCACCTCCGCCACCGACCGTGAGCGTGGCCGAAGGTTACGTGCCCATCGAGTCGGCCCACAGCTTGTTGGCAGCGGAGCATCGCCGCCAGTTGCTCGATCGCATCTGGCAATACACCGCCCTCTCCCACGCGCAGTTCATCCAACTCTATTTAAATCCGATCCATCGCTACGCCGAACAAGTCCAGCAACTCCCGGCCAGCGAGACGCACCACCATGCTTATCTCGGCGGCATGCTCGACCATGGACTAGAACTGGTCGCCTGCAGTTTGAAACTGCGTCAGTCGTATCTGCTTCCGACCGGCGCTGCGCCCGAAGACCAGGCCGCCCAGACCGATGCCTGGTCGGCGGGTATTGCTTATGGCGCCCTGCTCCATGATATCGGCAAGATCGCCGTGGACCTGCTGGTCGAACGCCAGGATGGTCGTGTTTGGCATCCTTGGCAGGGCTCCCTGGATCAGCCCTACCGTTTTCGTTACATCAAGGCTCGTGATTACCACTTGCACGGTGCCGCCGCAGGCTTGCTCTACACCCAAATTCTCGACCGCCCAATCCTCGATTGGCTCAGTGGATTTCCGCCACTGTGGGCCAGTCTGCTGTATGTCCTGGCGGGCCAGTACGAACGTGCCGGCGTGCTCGGTGAGTTGGTCATTCAGGCCGATCGTGTTTCCACTGCACAGAACATCGGTGGCAACCCGAGCAAGGCGCTGCAAGCGCCGATTCATTCGTTGCAACATCACTTGATCAGCGGACTGCGTCATCTGGTTCAACAAGAACTGAAACTCAACCAGCCGGGCGCCGCGGGTTGGTTGACTCAAGACGCACTGTGGCTGGTCAGCAAAACGGTCACGGACAAGCTGCGAGCCTATCTTCTGTCGCAATCAATTGAGGGTATTCCCTCGTCGAACATCGCCGTGTTTGACGAACTGCAATCGCATAGACTGATCGAGGCCACCCCAGAAGGCAAAGCCATCTGGACCGCTCTCGTCGCACAGGGGAACTGGCAGCAAACCTTTACTTTTCTGCGCCTTCAACCGGCGTTGATTTGGGGAAGCGAAGACCGCCCAAAAGCTTTCAGCGGAACGGTGAGCATTGCAGTCGATGACCACCCGACTGATGCTCCGGTATCACCACCGCCGAATGCAGTCAGTACAAGATCAACTCAAAGCACATCGCAACCCGATCCCCTGGCGATGGAGGATGCCGATTACCTCGGAACGTTGCTGGACATGTTCGAGTTGGAAAAGCCTGAGGCCAGTGATGCACCGTCAGAGAACGCTCTTGAAACTTCAACCCTCCTTTCGGACAACCCTGGCTACGTATTCTTGAATTGGGTCAAGGAAGGCATCCTGAGCCACCAGCTAGTCATCAATGACAGCAAGGCCAAAATCCACACGGTGAGTGGCAGCGTATTTCTGGTCACGCCTGGTCTCTTCCAACGTTATGTCCAGGAGTTTCCTGGCATCGCCAAGAGTGTCGATCAAGAGATTGAAGAATGGCGTTGGGTACAGAAGCAGTTCGAGAAACTGAAGGTACACAGAAAGCGAGACAATGGCCTAAACATCTGGGCATGCCAAGTGCAGGGCCCTAGGAAGAGAACCACCTTGAAGGGGTACTTGATAGAGGATCCGAAGCATTTTTTTGAATTGATACCACCCGACAATCCTTTTCTTAAAATCGCAGAACTTTAATACATGGTATGAGGGTGTCATCCGACGTAAGGCTTGGTGAGTGAAGTTTGTTCCTATGAACGCCTTAGGCGTTGGAAGGAAGCACCCGTGATGATGACTTGTGCTCCCGCATCACGCACGGATGCTTTTCTGGTGCGACGACATCCAACGCTCGGCATCGAGATGTCCAAGTTCGACCGGCGCGCAGCCCTCTATCTTTGAAACGTCGTCGAGCTTGCGATCCTGTTGTCCGGTGCTCAGGTCCGGTAGCGCAGGATGAAGCAGGATCAAGCGCTTGAGTCCCACAATAAAAAGGAGCATCACGCCAGCCGAACATTGGAGGTTGGCGCGCCCGCTGCAAAGCCATTCAAGCCTCATCTCTCCAAACGAACACAAAGACGTCTTGCGTGCTCTCGGAACGCCGACTCTCCGCCTTCCAAAATGTCACAAACCGATTTGCGAATATCCGAATTCTCCAAGCCGTCTGCACAATAGGAGATTGGAGGGAGCCCTACTGATTGATGCAGCCCGGCCGCGCGGTTGGTCAAACCGAACTCGCTCGCAGATAAAAGCACGCGCTTTATCTACTTGAGATTGACACATACGGACGAATACAAAATAGTGGCACGGCGATATCCATCCTCGCGCACAGCCATGACTCATAGTGTGTCGGGGCATGCATCATCTATCTGCCTACTCGGACGTAAAAATGCAGACTGTACCCAAGCCACTCTCCTCAGGGTCTCGCTGGCTTCGATGGGATCCTCACGTACACGCACCAGGCACGTTGTTCAACGATCAGTTCAAAGGTGACTGGGACGGATATCTCAAGGCTCTTGAAGATTCGTTTCCCCCCATAAGTGTGATCGCGGTAACGGATTACTACCTGCTTGACACTTACAGGCAACTGGTTGAACACAAGCAGTCAGGGCGGCTCGAGAAATGCGAGCTTCTCTTCCCCAACGTCGAAATTCGCTTCGACATTGGAACTGCTAAATCCTGGATCAACGCTCACCTTTTGGTGTGCCCCGATGAGGATAATCACCTTGAGGAGCTTGAGCGTTTTCTCGCGTCGCTTACGTTCAAAGCCTTTGATGATGAGTTCAGATGCACGCCAAGTGATTTGAAGAGGCTTGGGAGAAGAGCAAATGCGGAAATCAAAGATGACCAATCGGCGTTGAGACATGGAGCTGAACGTTTCAAGGTTTCGTTCCAAGAGTTGAGGGACAAGTACAAACACAGCCAGTGGGCACAAGATAACCTCATCATTGCGGTCGCGGCTAAGCAGAATGATGGTACCGCTGCATTGCAGGATGGTGCAGACGAGGTGCTGCGCCAAGAATTAGAGCGTTTTGCCCATGTGATTTTCGCTTCTAACCCGAATCAACGCGAGTTTTGGCTAGGAAGGAAAGCTTTATCAGCGGAGAGCTTAATAGAGCGATACAACGGCCTGAAACCCTGTTTGCACGGCAGTGATGCTCATCAAACTGCCAAAGCCGGAGTTCCGGACGGAAATAGATATAGCTGGCTTAAAGGCAGCCCTACTTTCGACACACTTCGGCAAGCTTGTATCGACCCGGCAGGCAGGGCTTTTATTGGAGAGGAACCACCGCCCTACGGAAACGCCTCCGAGGTGATTTCCCGGGTCGACATCACTAACGCACCGTGGCTCAAGACACCATCCTTAGCTCTGAACCCGGGCCTAATTGCCGTGGTAGGCGCAAGAGGTTCAGGAAAGACCGCGCTGGCTGACATATTGGCGGCAGGTTGTGATGCGCGGGGCAATGCAATTACAGGGCACTCATTCTTGGTGAGAGCCCAAGACCACCTACAAAATGCTGAAGTGAATATCACCTGGTGCAACGGGGACACGCAGGCCAGCCCGCTTAACCAGATGACTGACGATGAAATCGTATATCCAAGAGCCCGGTATCTGTCGCAGCAGTTCGTGGAGGAGCTTTGCTCAGCCGATGGTATGACGGACGGCCTCCTGGCAGAGGTAGAACGGGTAATTTACGAAGCGCACTCGCCCACCGAGCGTGACGGTGCCATCAGCTTCAATGACCTGAGAGACATTCGTTCAGAGCGTTATCGAGAGGCTAGGCGTCGGGAGGAAGAATCCCTCAGCGGTCTGTCAGAGAGAATTAATACCGAACTCGAAAAACGCAGTCTCGTGCCACAGTTGACTACTCAGGTGCAGGAAAAAGATTCGCTGGTCAAAAGGTTAACCGAAGACAGAAGCAAGCTTGTCGCTAAAGGCTCAGAGGTCAGATTGTCCAGGCTGCAATTACTAACTGCCGCCTCAGAAAAGGTTGCCGGCTATGTGAGGTATTACAAAGCCCAAGAGCAGCAGATTCTTCTCATGCAGGACGAGGTCAACAATGTTCGCCAAGTCGTGGCACCCAATGATCTTAGAGACATCCAGGCACGCCATACCAAAAGTGGTCTAGGAAATGACGAGTGGAGTGCTTTTTTCAGGGACTACGAAGGCGACGTCGGAGCCATCCTGTCAAAGATGTTGCTCAAGGCTCAAAAGAACAGAGACGCATGGATAGGAGTGCCACCGACTCAGAACGAAGACCCTCATCGCGAGTATATTTCTGAAGGTGCCAAGCTTGAAGAATGCAATCTCTCGCTGCTGCAGGCGGAAATTAATCGGCTACAACAACTAGTCAGCATTGACCAAGATACCGCGAATCGATTCAAGGAGCTTTCAACAAAAATAACCACAGAAACTGAGCTATTACGAGCCAGCAGGGAGAAGCTAACCGACCATGTCGGAGCCTCCCAACGTCTCGAAGTTTTGGTGAGCGAAAGGTGCGAGTCATACAAACGGGTTTTCTCTGCCCTGGTGGCTGAGGAGCAAGTTCTTCAGGAGCTCTACTCACCCATCAAACAGCGGCTGGATAGTGCCCAAGGGACGCTCAACAAACTGTCGTTTTCGGTAGCCCGAACTGTTGACATTGAGGCCTGGTCTGCCGAGGGTGAGTCGTTGCTCAACCTCTCCAAAAAGGGCCCATTCAGAGGCCGGGGTACCTTGCGCGAGAAAGTGCTCGAGTCATTGAATGCTCCTTGGCTCTACGGAGATGACGAGTCCGTGCTTGCTGCGCTGAGAGAGTTTATTAAGAACTATCATGAACAGCTCGTTGAGCATGCGCCGGTAGCCACATCGGATCTGGCAGAGTATCGACGGTGGACTAAGCGCCTGGCTCAATGGCTCTACGGTACCGGCCACATTTCTGTTCGTTACGCCATAAATTACGACGGCGTTGAAATCCAGAAGCTCTCTCCTGGCACCAGAGGAATTGTACTGTTGCTGCTTTACCTTTCGCTCGATGCGAATGACAGTCGGCCACTGATCATTGACCAGCCAGAAGAGAACCTTGACCCCAAGTCAATCTACAACGATCTCGTCCCTTTGTTCATGGCCGCCAAGTCGACTCGGCAAGTCATTATGGTGACCCATAACGCCAACCTGGTGGTGAATACGGATGCCGACCAGATCATCATCGCTGAGTGTGGCCCACATGGTAACGGGCAACTGCCTCCGATTACCTACTTATCGGGCGGACTGGAGGACAGGTTGATCCGAGAGCGCGTATGCGAAATTCTTGAGGGGGGAGAAACTGCCTTCAAGGAGCGCGCTCGTCGACTAAGGGTTCGGCTTTCGAGATAAATGGTCAAGTAGCCGCTCAATGGAATGCTCCATATCATCGGGCGGCAACTTGTAACATCACTCATCGTAAATCAGCGTTCGTTGAGCCAGTGCGTTGAGTGCTCACGCCAATACCCCACTAAGAATCTGGAGAATTTTGAGATGCCCGAGAGCATCACTAGAGACAACTAATAACTAAAGGCACCTTGGCTATCCTATGACAAACAAAAACCAGAATATCGTACTACATCAGCTTATGGATAACGCTATAGACTTTCTTAACCAGTCCATACGCGATCTAAGAAAAAAACCTAAATACTCAGTAATTCATTTTCACGCTGCAATTGAACTAATCCTAAAATCGAGATTATTGGAAGAGCATTGGAGCCTAGTAGTATCCCCGAGAAAAGACCCTGACCTCAGTGAGTTTCTTTCAGGAAGCTTTGTATCGGTATCTCTCGATGACTCGATAAATAGAATAAACAAAATTATTCCACCAGGATTAAACAAGCAGCAGATCGAAGCCTTCAAGGCCATCACAAAGCATCGCAATCGAATGGTTCATTTCTTCCACTCAACTGGTGATGAAAAAGAACAGGCCAGTAAAATTCAAGAGATAGTTAAGCTACAGCTTACTTCGTGGTATTACCTACACATTTTGATGCTTCAACAATGGAAAGAAACCTACCAACCTTGGCGAACAAAAATTGGAGCGTTAGATAAAAAACTACGAAACCACCTTTTTTATCTGGAGGCCATCTACGATGACAGTAAGCCCCGTATAAACAAGGGCAAGGCAGAAGGATGGATCTATACGCCCTGCATATCATGCGCCTTTGATGCCAGCGAGCACCAAGGTGGAATTAAAGAAGTTTATCAGTCCGAATGCCTAGTATGCCAATTTACTCAGACATGCGTACAAATTGAGTGTAGTGAATGTAGTCATCCTGTGATATTTCAGGGCGATTCTTCCAGCACATGCAACCAATGCCAACACGCCTTCGATCAAGATGACTTAATCTCAAGTTTTATCGACGAAGGCGAAGCTTATCTCGCAGTGAAAGATGGCGGCCATTATCCTTTCCCTGTCAACTGCGGCGCATGCCAAGGCTATGAGTCAGTAGTAGAGGTTAGTGAAAATGAATATCTTTGTGCTGAATGCTTTGATATTGCTGACAATTACGGCACCTGTGAATATTGCAATGATGAGTCGACTCATATTGAGGAGGACACCTACTACAGCGGGTGTGATCATTGCGACGGTTACAGCTCTCGCTACCAAGAATAATGAAAAAATCGCATGACTACATCAGTAGCCGCAACGACCACACCACGATTCATCAAAAGGAATTTACATGCGCTATTTTGACTGCACTAAGTTTGACTACAAAGATGCTGACACTGATGAGCTTGCGAATTTAATCGAACGAGATAAATCAGCTTACAAATACTCATTTAAAACATGGGTAAACAGTGAGATTGACAAAATAACCGACCGAAAATGGCAGATCAACAATATCGGCATCGTCGAGGAAACGGGAGACTTTATTCGTCTCATCAAAGAGGCGGAGCTAACATACTCACTTGGAGCGTTTTATAGCACTATCGCATTGACAGGCATTGCCAGTGAAGACCTCTGCAAATATTATGCTATCAAAATTAACCACCCTGACCTAGCCGGCTTGACGCAACATGTACGACTTCAAAAGTTAAAAGATAGAGGCGAGCTATCCGAAACGACGCACAAGGCCTTTGATGCCATACGAATAATTAGGAACGAATGCCTACACTTCAATGACGACTTTAAAATCCGAGACCACAATAGTCTCGCCACCGAAGCTCTGAACTGCATTAACAGCCTAAAAGCCATCTACAAAGAACTTTTCGCTGCCTCGAACATATCATACAAAACAGGCGAAATTATTACTCGAATCATTGAGGATTTTGCTCACCAACAGACTTACAAAACTTCGTTCGGGGATACGTTAAATCAGGAAGAGTTCACCATGAAGCTTCGGTACTTTATGGCAGATGAACTCAAGCTAGACATAGCCATTTCCGATCCAGGCGATAAAGTCTCGCAAGCGGGTTTCTTTCGTGTCGAAGAAATCGACCTTGAAAGTTCGCCAAAAGAAACCACCCTACGTCATATTCCTTCATACCAGTACGTCATCGTAGATCTGACCGAAGAAAATATTGCTCAAATCAGCACCCTTGACATTAGTGAGGGTGAAACCATTTTCGCAAGCATTTATTCGATACTAGATCATCAAGGGATATCTGCGGCTTGGAGATTTGAAAAATTCATTGATACCAAGAGTTAATTACTACCCAGAATGACCTGTCACATTCTTCAGCCCGTCAATTGCATGGCCGGCAGCTCCATTATGAGCTTACCTATGCTACCAGCTACCGCCCAAATTTCGTCGTCCACGACGTGGCATTTCGGAACGGCAGTCACTTTTCATGAGTACCTGCTAGGTTTGCTGGATGGGCTCGAGCAACCAAGTTTTCATCAGTGCTGCGGAACGCTAGCCTTACAATACCGATGCCGGCGCTGTGACGTTCAACCAAAGCAGCTTAGCGGAAGGCGTCGATATCGACGCCCGGATGATTTCGGTTCGGCTCGTTCCGCTCTTGATTTTCTATGTCGTCAAGCATGAGAAAACTCAGTTTTGAAAGCCAATTAGCGTTGAGGGATTATTACTTGGTAATAGATCAGCATTCGAGAGCGATAGATGCTTCTGCTCCCTCCTATACAGGATGTCACTCAGATTTGAAATTTCTTGCTCATTGGCATCGTACGCCCACAAAAGTGACCGAACCATTGGGTGATCGGCTATCGCCTGCCTTGAGTTTGGTAACAATTGAGGATCAACCTTGAATTTCTCCATGAGATAATAATTTACACTATTAGCTAATACGTCAGACACGAATGTCATTGACGAATTTTCGCACGTGATGCTTATATCAAGACCAGGATAGTGAGGTACATTATCCATTGTAGCCCGAGACGTACAGTGAAGTAATTCGCCAGTAGCTTTATCATAAACTTTAAACTGACGTTTTAACTCACCCTCCTTGAGCAGAGCTAGGTGATCCTCGAGCTCTTTGAAAAGTTTTTTTATGACACCCTTATCTAGATTATCAGAAACAACCACAAGCTCTACACCCAGCTCCTTAAACTTATGTAAAGATGCAAAAACCTTAAGCATCAAGCCGATGAAGATCTTTGCATGTAATAGTTCAGTGTGCGACCGACAGCCACCTCTACCTTCGCAGAATTCTGACTGATAGAACCCCTCCACGAAGATCGCCTCATACATCCACGGTATTGCCAGCCTTCCGAAGGTCTCAAATACCTTGCCCCTAATTTCACGCTTATCTTCCATCTCAGCTATATGAATCTTCCCTGAACTTTCAATATTAGATAGGCAACCTTCAATTTCATCCCTATAAATCTTTATATATACATCAGGAATGAGATACCCTGCGATCACGCCTAGCTCACCAGGAAAACGCTCCCGATTATCTGCATATCCTTTCCCACCAGACTCATCGATGAATAAGTAATGCTTCCTCACTGTACCCCTCCTCCATGAATGATAAAAGCTAGCTGACAATAACATCACTAAGCCCCCTGCGGTGACCCTCAATATGAGGCGTCACCGCTCACCGCTCACGTAAACAGGCTTACCGAAACGTTCTCATCTGGATGAAGCCCAGAGCACCTTTGGCAAACGGAAGTAGCTCTGCCTGATTGATCTCAACCCTGGTGTAGCCCCCTGACGTATCGTGATGGAAGGCAGCAGCAAACTCATTAAAACTCACTAGATCCGCATGCAAAGGCAGCAGCAAAGCCAGGGGGTTCGGGGGCGCAGCAGCTTTGACCTGGCCCAACATATCTCCCACCGTCTGGCCTTCCTTGAACTTCTTCGGAAAGCATCGATGCAGATGCCCTTCTACCAGCAGGCGCAGAGCCTTCGCCACTTCAAGCATGCTGCAGGTTTGATCCCCTGCGATGAAGCGCTCAACAAGCTGATAGTGCTTGTAGTAATCCGATGAACAGTATTCATCCAGATCAAAGCTGTCCAAGTAGCTGTACTCTTCAGCATCGCGATGGAGAGAGTATTCGCCGACAATCGCAATTTTTTTTCGCTCTACACGACGTTTCACCTCCCTGAGGAAGTGCGCATCATGCCCAAGGGCGATTACCTGCGAGCATTCAGCTACCATTTTTAGTACCGCTTCCACTGTGTTGTGTCGTCGGTGTCTATCCAAACTGGTGAACACGTCATCCAAGACGACTGTCGTTTCAGTTCGCTTCGGATCCGCAAATAGGCGTGCAAGGAAGAAAGCGAAAGCGAGCGTTCGCTTGTCACCCTCACTCAAGGCTGCATGGAACGACAAGTCGCCGGTAGTTTTAGGCCCGATCACCACACGAGCACCTCTGATCTTGAGCACGTATTCCGAACGCAGGCCGCCTCCTAAATGAGTGGAGCCTAGGGAATCGATTTCAAAAGGCGCTGAAAAGCTTCGTAACCAACCGTTAATCGCATCTTGGAAAGTTAGCAATGTTGCGGCCATCAAATGGTCTAACTCAGTGCGTGCAGCTTCTCTCGCACGCTCTGCAGTCCGCAACTGAGTCTTTGCAGCATCCAGCCCATCAATCAATTTCAGCACCTCAGCACTGAATCTGTTTTTGGTGATTGTAAGCATTTCCCTTTGTTCACTCAGAGCTGCTATATCAGGTGCTGCGAGCCTCTGTTTATATGCCAAGATGCGACCATTGAGTTCACCAATCTGCTCATTGAAGATGCGAGCTTGATCGCTCAGCTCACTAAGCATAGCGACGGCAGCCATAAATGGCTTTGAATCCAAAGCATCGAGAGGATTGCCCTCCTTGGCGGCTACGATTTCGAGCAACGCCACCTCAACACATTGAAGCAGCGAGGCGGCTTTCTCGAAATCCAGCTCGGGAATTTCATCAATTAGCGAGGTCTCAGACCAGACGCTGCGTAGCCCTTGGTTGTACTCATTGCATGCGCGCCAGCTTGCAAGTTGCTGTTCTCCGACACGCTCCTTGACCAAATGGCGAAGCTGATTGATACGTTTTTGGTACTCCGAATAGGAACCGTCAAAGTAGAGTTTGAATGCCTTGAGCAGGCCGAGATCCCGAGTTGGCTGGCCACAGAATGGACATTCATTATCTGGTTGGTGCTGCAACCCTTCAGCAGCCCAGCGCTCTGTCGCTGTTCCATTATGCTTCGCGAAGTGAGCTTTCGCTGTTTCCTCTGCAGTGATGGAGATACTCTCGAACGAGCTCTCCAACAGGCTAGGAATATCGTCAAAATTGAAAACTGGATACGGCGCTGGCCGGAATTCAGGACGCCGACGAATTTGATCAGAGGCTCGAGCTTCGGCTATTAGCTTATCGGTTTGAACAATCAGGTCATCCGCATCTGGAATAGAAGCAAGCTTGATGTACTGAGCGAGCGGAAGCTGTCCTCGATAGCCTTGAAGAGCTGCCTCCGCAGAGTTGACCGTTACTGTGCTCTCCTTCACGGCAATGGTCTCAGCATCAAATTTAGTGCGCTGTGCTACTGCTGCGTCACCTAGTGCAAGATCTAGCAGCGCCTCCCTCTGCTCCGGAAGCACACCTGAGCTGGCATACACATTCCGATCAACGAAAGCTTGGTTAAACACATGCAAATTGGGTTTCTGCCCCGCCCAGGCATTGCCGTCAAACTGGACGTTGAAGGCCCCGCCCGGTGCCCCTTGGTTGAACCGTAAAGCGACTTTTTGAAGGAGTGTCGCCCCGACAGTCTTCCTATCTGAGACATCCTTGGCATCGAAAGTAGAGCAGGCTAGTAGCACAGACGACAACGTCGACTTCCCCCTAGCGTTATCGGCATAAATTAGACTGACTTTCTGAAGCTCGACAGGTCGCTGAGCTGCTTTTTTCAGAACCCCGACGTTGTCGATGCTTATGATTTTCTCGAGCATGAGCTCACTCCGCTAAGCTGTCCGTACGCTTCAGCGAACCCCAAGCGCTAAGAGCTCGCGGGGCACCACTGACCTTGCTAGGCGAATTTAACTCATCCTAGTGAGTTTGAATGGCATAGGGCTATATTTCTTTTATGGAGGGCATGGCTCTCCTGTCATGCCAACCCAACACCTCAAGTTGCGCGCCGTCGCACTAAATTTACCCACTAGCCGCAAGCTGGACGGGCAATCTCTCAGTTTAAGGACGACAAATGTTTCCACCAATGGCGAACTCCTATCTCGAAATCACAGCCACTGAATTTGAGCGGTTGGTCAGGGACTGGATCCTCAAGCAAGGTGGTGAGCTGACCTCGCTAGAGGTGACTCATGACGCGAAGGTGGAGAGCTACGATTCAACCTACCAGATCGACGTACTAGCGAAATTCCAAGCCTTTGGAGGCGCCGAATTCAAGGTTCTGATTGAGTGCAAAAAATACCGTAGCGCAGTCGAACGAGAGTTGGTTCAAGTGCTGCACGACAAGGTCAGATCTGTGGGCGCTCATAAAGGAATGCTGTTCACCACATCAGGATTTCAATCAGGAGCGATCAAATATGCCAAAGCTCACGGTATTGCGCTGGTTTCGATTATCGACGGTGCAGCTACCTATGAAACCCGCTCGGCGTTTCCAGTCGCGGCACAGCGTCCGGCCTGGCTCAACCTTCCGAAATTTTCGCTCTGGCACGTTGGTGAAAACGAAGCAGGCAACATCTCGATGAAATCCTTGGGCCGTGCTGATACGGAAATCAACGAGATGTTCAGCTGAAGAGATGAGGCGGATTAGCGAGTGCTCTTTATTGCGAGGGTACAGATTCTCCGTGGGAGTAAATGTGGGAGTAATTTAGTAGGCATGAAAAAGCCCAACCTTTTCGGGTTGGGCTAAGTCATTGAAATATGTGGTCGGGACGGAGTGATTCGAACACTCGACCCCTAGCACCCCATGCTAGTGCGCTACCGGACTGCGCTACGCCCCGACTAGGCGTGTTACTGGGTTTGCTTCGCAACGAAGCGATCAGGAATATACCGCAAGCTTTTGAAATGTGGAAGTATTTTAAAAGCCTGTATCACTTCTTCAAAACCACCAGCACATCTTCGAGTTCGGAGATCATCTGGCGGATCATTTGCTTGTATTGGGTGGTGTCGTCTTTGGCTTCATCACCGGACATGCGCTGGCGCGCGCCGCTGATGGTGAACCCCTGGTCGTACAGCAACGCACGGATCTGTCGGATCATCAGCACATCCTGGCGCTGATAATACCGACGGTTCCCGGTGCGTTTGACGGGGTTGAGTTGAGGAAACTCCTGCTCCCAATAGCGCAGCACGTGCGGTTTTACCGCACAAAGCTCGCTGACTTCACCGATGGTGAAGTAGCGTTTGCCTGGGATGACGGGTAGCTCGTCGTTATGACTTGGTTCCAGCATAAGCCTCAACTCGGGCCTTCAACTTCTGCCCTGGACGAAAGGTGACCACACGGCGAGCCGTGATCGGGATTTCTTCTCCCGTTTTTGGATTGCGGCCAGGCCGCTGGCGTTTGTCCCGCAGGTCAAAATTGCCGAAACCGGACAATTTGACCTGTTCGTTGTCTTCCAGAGCGTGTCTGATTTCTTCAAAAAACAGCTCGACCAATTCCTTGGCCTCGCGCTTGTTCAGACCCAACTCTTCGTACAGACGTTCCGCCATCTCAGCTTTCGTCAAAGCCCCCATACGTCACTTCCTTAACGTGGCGTTCAACCTTTGTTCGAGCGAGGTGAGGATATTTTGTGTCGTGGTATTCACCTCATCGTCATTAAGAGTGCGCGATGGATGCTGCCAGGTCAAGCCAACTGCAAGGCTTTTTCTATGCGGATCAATGCCTTTACCCTGATAGACGTCAAATAGCCTGAGGTCTGTCAGCCATTCCCCTGCATTTTCACGGATTACATCCAGAACAGCAGTGGCGGCGACTTCACGGTCGGCGATCAGGGCCAGGTCGCGGCGCACTTCGGGGAAGCGCGACAGCTCGCTGAATTTAGGCATCTTGCCCGAGGCCACTTCAGCCAGGACCAGCTCGAAAACGAAGACCGGACGGTCAAGGCCGAGGGTTTTCGACAGTTCTGGATGGATAGCGCCAACGAAGCCGACCAGGCGACCGTCACGTTCAATACGTGCGGTTTGACCCGGATGCAACGCCGGGTGGCTGCCTGGAACGAAGGTGAACGCATCCAAGGCACCGGCAAAGCCCAGCACCGCTTCCACGTCAGCCTTGACGTCGAAGAAGTCCACGGCGTCGCGGCCCTGTGCCCAACCTTCAGGCAAACGGCTGCCACAAACCACACCGGCCAGCATCGGTTCTTGCTTCAAGCCATCGAGCTGACCCACGAAACGCAGGCCGCTTTCAAACATGCGCACGCGGTCTTGCTGGCGGTTCAAGTTATGGGAAAGCGCTTTCACCAGACCCGGCCACAGCGACGAGCGCATGGCGGCCATGTCGTTGGAGATCGGGTTGGCCAGCAGCAGCGGCTCGACGCCAGGGTTGAACAGTTCGAACTGTCTCGGGTCGATGAAGCTGTAGGTCACCGCCTCCTGATAACCACGGGCAACCAGCAGACGACGCAACTCAGGCAGGTGCGCACGCGCCTCGGCCTTGGGTTGCGGTGCCAGGCGAGCTTGCGGGTAACGAACCGGCAGCCGGTTGTAGCCGTACAGGCGAGCCAGCTCCTCGATCAGGTCGACTTCCAAGCTGATATCGAAGCGATGGCTTGGCACTTCAACCTGCCACTGCCCTTCCCCACCTGCGGAAATACCGAGGCCGAGGGCAGACAACAGCTGCTCGATCTCAGCAGGCTCGATAACCAGGCCGAGCATTTGCTCGACGCTCTTGGCGCGCAGGGTGATCGGTGCCACCGACGGCAGATACTGTTCGCTGACCGTCTCAGTGATAGGGCCGGCTTCGCCACCCGTGATATCCAGCAGCAGGCCAGTGGCGCGCTCCATGGCTTCACGGGCCAGTTGCCAGTCCACGCCACGCTCGTAACGGTGCGATGCATCGGTGTGCAGGCCATAGGAACGGGCCTTGCCAGCGATAGCGATTTGATCGAAGAACGCGCTTTCGAGGAAGATATCGCGCGTGGTCGCGGACACACCACTGTGCTCACCACCCATCACGCCGGCAATCGCCAGAGCGCGGGAATGGTCGGCAATTACCAGAGTATCGGCGCGCAGAGCCACTTCCTGACCGTCGAGCAATACCAGCTTCTCGCCTTCTTCAGCCATGCGCACGCGGATGCCGCCGTTGATCTCGGCGAGATCGAATGCGTGCAGCGGCTGGCCCAGCTCCAGCATCACGTAGTTAGTGATGTCGACGGCAGCGTCGATGCTACGCACGTCGGCGCGGCGCAGGCGTTCAACCATCCACAGCGGGGTTGGCTTGGACAGGTCAACGTTGCGGATCACGCGGCCCAGGTAACGCGGGCAGGCGTTTGGCGCCAGCACCTCAATCGGCCGCACTTCATCATGTACGGCAGGCACAGTGGCCACCACTGGACGGGTAACCGGGGCGTTGTACAGCGCGCCCACTTCACGGGCCAGACCGGCCAGGGAAAGGCAGTCGCCACGGTTCGGGGTCAGGTCGACCTCGATGCTGGCGTCTTCCAGTTCCAGGTAAATGCGGATGTCCTGACCCACTGGCGCATCGGCCGGCAGTTCCATCAAGCCATCGTTACCTTCGCCTACCTGCAGCTCGGCCTGGGAGCACAGCATGCCGTTGGACTCAACGCCGCGCAGCTTGGCCTTCTTGATCTTGAAGTCGCCCGGCAGTTCGGCGCCGATCATGGCAAACGGGATCTTCAGGCCCGGGCGCACGTTGGGCGCTCCGCACACGACCTGGAACGTTTGCGCGCCGTTGCTGACCTGGCACACACGCAGCTTGTCGGCGTCCGGGTGCTGCTCGGTGCTCAGCACCTCACCCACGACCACGCCACTGAAAACACCGGCGGCCGGCGTAACGCTATCGACCTCAAGACCGGCCATCGACAGACGAGCTACCAGCTCGTCGCGATCTACCTGCGGGCTTACCCAGCCACGCAGCCATTGTTCACTGAATTTCATCCTGCTCTCCTAATGATTCGTTACGACTAGCGAAATTGCGCGAGGAACCGCAAGTCGTTGTCGAAGAACAGACGCAAGTCGTTCACGCCGTAACGCAGCATGGCCAGACGCTCAACGCCCATGCCGAAGGCAAAGCCCGAGAACTCTTCAGGGTCGATCCCGGACATGCGCAGCACGTTGGGGTGAACCATGCCGCAGCCCATGACTTCCAGCCAACCGGTCTGCTTGCAGACGCGGCAGCCTTTACCGCTGCACATCACGCATTCCATGTCGACTTCAGCGGAAGGCTCGGTGAACGGGAAGAACGATGGACGGAAACGCACCGCCAGTTCTTTCTCGAAGAACACCCGCAGGAACTCTTCGATGGTGCCTTTGAGGTCGGCGAAATTGATATCGCGATCCACCAGCAGGCCTTCGACCTGGTGGAACATCGGCGAGTGGGTGATATCCGAGTCGCTGCGATACACACGGCCTGGGCAGACGATGCGGATCGGCGGCTTGTTCGCTTCCATGGTGCGGACCTGTACCGGCGAGGTATGGGTGCGCAACAGCATGTTGGCGTTGAAATAGAAGGTGTCGTGCATCGACCGGGCCGGGTGATGGCCTGGGATGTTGAGCGCCTCGAAGTTGTGATAGTCGTCTTCGACCTCTGGGCCTTCGGCAATGCCGTAGCCGATATGGGTGAAGAACTGCTCGATACGTTCCAGAGTCCGAGTGATCGGGTGCAGACCGCCCGAGGCCTGGCCACGGCCAGGCAAGGTTACGTCAATGGACTCGGCGGCGAGTTTGGCCGCAAGATCGGCCTCCTCCATCGTCGCCTTGCGTGCATTGAGCACCTCTGTGACGCGCTCCTTGGCGACGTTGATCAGCGCACCGACTTGCGGACGCTCTTCAGCCGGCAAATTCCCCAGGGTCTTCATCACCTGAGTCAATTCACCCTTTTTGCCAAGGTAGTGAACCCGGATTTGCTCCAGGGCATTGATATCTTCAGCGCTTTGCACAGCCTCAAGAGCTTGAGCGACGAGCGCGTCCAGGTTTTCCATGTACAGACTCCAGATACAAAATAGGGGAAGAGCTTGAAGGCTCTTCCCCTATTTATGACGTTTACCACCCTGAGCTACAGGAGCAACCCAGGGTGACTGTCGGGGGTACTTAAGCCAAGGTGGCTTTAGCTTTCTCGACAATCGCAGCAAACACCGCTTTTTCGTTCACGGCCAGTTCAGCCAGAACCTTACGGTCGATTTCGATGGACGCTTTTTTCAGGCCAGCGATGAAACGGCTGTAGGACAGACCGTTAACACGTGCACCGGCGTTGATACGAGCGATCCACAGAGCGCGGAACTGACGTTTTTTCTGACGACGGTCACGGTAGGCGTATTGGCCTGCCTTGATTACCGCTTGCTTGGCAACACGGAATACGCGTGAACGCGCGCCGTAGTAGCCTTTAGCAAGTTTCAGAATTTTTTTGTGACGCTTACGGGCCATGACGCCACGCTTAACACGAGCCATGAGTTACTTCCTCTAGTCTTGATCCAAAAATTAACGAAGGCGCAGCATGCGCTCGACTTTTGCCACGTCAGACGGATGCAGCAAGCTGCTACCGCGCAGTTGACGCTTACGCTTGGTCGACATTTTGGTCAGGATGTGGCTCTTGAAAGCGTGCTTGTGCTTGATACCGTTAGCGGTTTTCAGAAACCGCTTAGCAGCACCACTTTTAGTCTTCATCTTTGGCATGTTCGGATACTCCGCATTCAGTTGATAAACATAATCAGAAGGCCTGCCGTGCCCTGTTGATTACTTCTTCTTTTTCGGGGCGATGACCATGATCAGTTGGCGTCCTTCCATCTTAGGATGCTGTTCGACCGAACCGTACTCGAGCAAGTCAGCTTCAACCCGCTTGAGGAGTTCCATCCCCAGCTCCTGGTGGGCCATCTCACGGCCGCGGAATCGCAAGGATACCTTGGCCCTGTCCCCATCACTCAGGAAACGTACCAGGTTGCGCAGTTTTACCTGGTAATCCCCTTCCTCCGTCCCTGGACGAAACTTGATTTCTTTTACTTGAATCTGCTTCTGGTTCTTCTTCGCCGCGGCAACCTGCTTCTTCTTTTCGAAGATCGACTTGCCGTAGTCCATCACCCGGCAAACGGGTGGGATTGCATCGGCGGAGATTTCCACCAGGTCCAGTTTGGACTCTTCTGCAATACGAAGCGCTTCATCAATCGAGACGATGCCAATCTGCTCGCCGTCAGCGCCAATTAACCGAACCTCGCGTGCCGAGATATTCTCGTTGATCGGGGCTTTCGGTGCAGCTCGTTTATCTTGTCTCATTTCACGCTTAATAATAATTACTCCGAATCTGGGCGACCACGCCGGGAAACCGCTTGCGCGAGGAACTCAGCGAACTGGGCGACGGGCATCGAGCCCAGGTCAGCACCTTCACGAGTACGCACAGCGACAGTCTGCATCTCGACTTCCCGATCTCCGATAACCAAAAGATAGGGAACCTTGAGCAAAGTATGCTCGCGGATTTTAAAGCCGATCTTTTCATTTCTCAAGTCGGACTTGGCACGAAATCCGCTTTCGTTGAGTGTTTTTTCAACTTCAGCGGCAAAATCTGCCTGTTTATCAGTGATATTCATGATCACTGCCTGGGTCGGCGCCAGCCACGCGGGGAATGCACCCTCGTAGTGCTCGATCAGGATCCCGACGAACCGTTCGAACGAGCCGAGGATCGCCCGGTGCAGCATAACCGGGTGTTTACGGCTGTTGTCTTCGGAGACGTATTCGGCTCCCAGACGGATCGGCAGGTTAAAATCGAGCTGCAGGGTACCACACTGCCAGACGCGGCCAAGGCAATCTTTCAGCGAGAACTCGATCTTCGGACCGTAGAACGCACCTTCACCCGGCTGCAGGTCGTACGCAAGCCCCGCACTGTCGAGTGCTGCGGCCAGTGCGGCTTCGGCGCGATCCCAAAGCTCGTCGGAACCGACGCGTTTTTCCGGACGAGTGGACAGTTTCATTTCGACGTCGGTGAAACCGAAATCGCGATAGACGTCCATGGTCAGCTTGATAAACGCAGCGGATTCGGCCTGCATCTGCTCTTCGGTGCAGAAGATATGAGCATCGTCCTGAGTGAAGCCGCGTACACGCATGATGCCGTGCAGTGCACCCGATGGCTCGTTACGGTGGCAGGCACCGAACTCGGCCAGGCGCATCGGCAACTCGCGGTAGCTCTTCAGGCCCTGGTTGAACACCTGCACGTGGCACGGGCAGTTCATTGGCTTGATGGCGTAATCGCGGTTTTCCGACTGGGTGGTGAACATGTTGTCGGCGTAGTTGGCCCAGTGCCCGGATTTCTCCCACAGGCTGCGATCAACGACCTGCGGGGTCTTGATCTCAAGGTAACCGTTGTCACGCTGAACCTTGCGCATGTATTGCTCAAGCACTTGGTACAGGGTCCAGCCATTCGGGTGCCAGAACACCATGCCCGGCGCTTCTTCCTGAAGGTGGAACAGGTTCAGGCGCTTGCCGATCTTACGGTGGTCGCGTTTTTCAGCTTCTTCGATGCGCTGGACATAGGCGGCCAGCTGCTTCTTGTCAGCCCAGGCGGTGCCGTAGATACGTTGCAGTTGCTCGTTCTTGGCGTCGCCGCGCCAGTAGGCACCGGACAGCTTGGTCAGCTTGAACGACTTGAGGAAGCGCGTGTTCGGCACGTGCGGGCCACGGCACATGTCGACGTATTCTTCGTGGTAATACAGGCCCATGGCCTGCTCGTCCGGCATGTCTTCCACCAGACGCAGCTTGTAGTCCTCACCACGAGCAGTGAACACGTCGATCACTTCGGCGCGCGGCGTGACTTTCTTGATGACGTCGTAATCTTTTTCGATCAGCGCGTGCATGCGCTGCTCGATGGCCGCCATGTCGTCCGGCGTGAAAGGACGCTCGTAGGCGATGTCGTAATAGAAGCCTTCTTCGATAACCGGACCAATCACCATCTTCGCCGTTGGGTACAGCTGCTTGACCGCATGGCCAATCAGGTGCGCGCAAGAGTGGCGAATGATCTCCAGCCCCTCTTGATCCTTGGGCGTGATGATTTGCAAGGTGGCATCGGAGGTGATCAGGTCACTGGCGTCAACCAGTTTGCCGTCGACCTTGCCTGCTACGGTGGCCTTGGCCAGACCGGCACCAATGGATGCGGCGACCTCGGCTACGGAAACCGCATGATCGAATGAACGTTGACTGCCATCGGGAAGAGTAATAGTTGGCATGGCGCCTCCTCTCCTAGTGGTGACCCCTACCAAAGGTCACGTGGGTTGGGATGAGCCAGTACAAGATCCAACACCAGGCCGTTCAGTGATGAACGCCTGCCTTACAGCGGCAGGAGCCTTTCGGCCAACCGATAATCGAACCAGAGTGACTGGAGTGAACTAAAAAGAAACTGGCAAGACGGCAAATGGCGCGCCTGGGAATTGCCAGGGCATCGATGCTAGCACAGATGAACGGTCATCGCGCCCACGCCTTCTTACGCAAAGACAAAATAGCGGCGAAAGTGAACTTGGGCTGTACGCATGCCCTCAAACCCACTGAGAATCGCCGTTCGTCCTCGACCCAAAGGAGCATCCTCATGATGCGTTTTACCTCTACCCTCGCTCTAGCCGCTTCCCTGACCCTGCTTTCCCTCGGCGCACATGCTGCGGCCCCGTCGAACTGGCCTGCCGGTGCCCGCGACAGTTTCGTCAGCGATTGCAGCGCGGCCGCCAGCCAGAACGTGGACGCCAAGACCGCCAAAGCCCACTGCGAATGCGGCGCCGACAAGATCAACGCCGAATTGAGCACCGCCGAAATCAAGGAGCTGATGACCAACCAGAACGCCAGCCCTGAGCTCAAAAACAAAGCCGTGGCGGCTATTTCTTCCTGCAAAGTCGTGAAGAAAAAGTAAGTATGCCCCGCGATCAGACGGATTTTCAGCCGTAAAAACAGCCTGAAAACTGCCATTTCTCACAAATTACGCAGCTTTTACGGCTTTTTTTACCAGCTGATATTTCGTGCGAAAGCCCCGTAAATCGGGGCTTTCAGCCAACACAGCGCCTAAACGCAACGCTATTGATTAGCAAACAGTGCCCAGGGGGGGCTCCCAAGCCGAACATTTCGACTATGATAGCCCGGTGTGCCCAGTTGGCCTGAGCAGCACAGCACTACTGAAAATATATGTTTCTTGGAGATACACCATGTCTAATCGCCAAACCGGCACCGTTAAATGGTTCAACGATGAAAAAGGCTTCGGCTTCATCACTCCTCAAGGTGGCGGTGACGACCTGTTCGTACACTTCAAAGCTATCGAAAGCGACGGTTTCAAAAGCCTGAAAGAAGGCCAGACCGTTTCCTTCGTGGCTGAGAAAGGCCAAAAGGGTATGCAAGCTGCACAGGTTCGCGGCGAGTAATTCTCCGCTGAGCTAAAAAAACCCCGTCCATGTGACGGGGTTTTTTATGGGCGCTGCAAAAGCAGCGATCAGCCGCAGTTGACGCGCGTGATCACCAGGTTGTCGTCGGTGTTCAGATTCAAGCGGTCGGAGCGGTATTCAAGCGTGATCATGTCGTTGGGCTTGAGGATCCGCGCATTCTGCGCACCGGCGCGACTACGGGCCTGCTCCAGCAACTGGGGCGAAGCTTTCTGGCCGATTGTGAACTCGGCAGCCTTTGACTCACAGCGGCTATGACCGGCATCGGTCACGGCGGTGTCTTTGGCTGGCTCAGAGGTACCTGGGGTGCTGCAACCCGCCAACGCGAGTGCTGCCAACAAAGTACCGAATGATGCGAGCTTCCAAGGCATGAAGCCTCCTATGATTAAAAAATGGACAGAGATCGTGCGACAGTGGTCTGGCGGATTGGTTTCAAGACGTAAACCGTCGTTGGGCAAGTCTGCCTGACTCTCAAGCAGCGTTCGCCCGGACAATCGTGACCAGATATGAACGCAATCAGTAGATATCGATATAGTCAAACGGTGGATTAGGCCAGTTCTGCTGCAGGGCATTGAAAATCTGCATGACCCAGACCTCGTCGTTCGCCGCGACATTGCCGACGTAACCGGAGCCCTTGGCCCAGGTCTCCAGGCGAAACAGCAGGCCCTCCGTGTCAGTGCCCGCCACCACGCCAGAAGACAGGTAGGCAATCCCGGCCTTGGTCACACGCAGTTGGGTGTGTTCGTCGTCACTGGCGCTGGCGATCAATTGCTTTACGGCGGCCAGCGTGAGGTTATCGGGGTTATTCAAATCGATTTGCACACGGTTTCCCCGGCAATTAAACAGAGGGACAGTGTCGCACAGCACTCGCGTCATGCCTAAGTAGCAGTGCCAAACACCGCGCAAAATGCTTAACTGCGCCCGGTAGAACCGCGCGCCAGCGCATTGCCCCGTATTTCAACCCGTGAGATTTCCATGACCACCGTAACGCTGCAAGCCGACATCAAAGCCAAGTGGCCACAAGGACAAAGCTCCTACAGCCCCGGAAGCCCGGAGGAACTGGCAATCATCGGTATCGACCTGCTGGTCAAGGAACTCGGCACCCAGGCGGCACAAGCCTTCATCGGCCAGGTATTCGAGAAATACCCGGCCGATCACATGGGGGCACACAACCCCGAGCGCGAATAAGAACCGGCCGACGAACGTCGACCGGCAAGCGGTTTACTTCAGACGCGCCAGGCGCTCGGTCAACAGATCGAAAAAGCCCTGGGCGTCGCCGTTCTCCACCCAGAACGCGTTCTTCGGTTGTTTAAGGCCGTCGTACCAATCGACGATGGTCTGGCCGAAAGTCGGGCCTTCGCGACTGTCCACCACCACATTGACCTCACGGCCACTGAACAGCGAAGGCTTGAGCAGGTAGGCAACAACGGTGGCGTCATGCACCGGGCCGCCGGGGATGCCGTAGTGTTCCATATCGCCTTTGACGTATTCGTTGAGAATATCGCTGACGACCTTGCTGGCATTGTTCTTGAGGTCGGCGATCTTTTTCAGACGCGCTTCACTGGTCAGCACCTTGTGGGTCACATCCAGCGGCAGGTAAGTCAGTTTGACGCCACTCTTGAGCACAATCTCCGCCGCAATCGGGTCGGCAAACAGGTTGAACTCGGCAACCGGCGTGATATTGCCGCCATTGAAGTGCGCACCCCCCATAACTACGACTTCCTTGATGCCCTGGGTAATTTCCGGGTCCTGGGTCAATGCCAGCGCCAGGTTGGTCTGTGGGCCAAGCATGGCAATCGTGATGCTGTGAGGCTTCGCGGCGCGCAAGGTCTTGATCAGGTAATCAACGGCATTGCCCTCGGCGAGGCCCTTTTTAGGCTCATGCACGGTGACGCCGGAAATGCCTTCCTTGCCATGAATGTTTTCGGCATAGATCGGCTTGCGCAGCAGCGGCGCTGGCGCACCGGCGTAGACCGGGATGTCCTCGCGCCCTGCCCACTCGCGGGCCAGGCGAGCGTTGCGCGAAGTCTTGTCCAGGCGCACGTTGCCGGCGACGGTGGTCAAGGCACGGATGTTCAATTCGTTCGGGGAGGCCATGGCAAAGAGCAAGGCCACCACATCGTCGGCACCTGGGTCGGTGTCGATGATCAGGTCGATTTTCTCCGCCGCGTGGGCGCTTGCAGCAGTGAGCGCGGACAAAAGCAGGACACTCCGAAACAGATTTCTCAGGATTGGAATACCACGTTGCATAAAACACTCCTTGTCGTTGGGGAACTCTAGAAAGTTACGCCGGACACCAGCGCGATATTGCAGTAAGGCTGGCATTCGCCAGTGCGTACAACGGCCCGCGCCTGGCGGCTCAGTTGCTTGAAGGCTTCATGACTGAGCAAACGTTGCTCGCCAAGAGCGGCCTGCTCATTCAGCACATTCAGTTCAGACAGAGCGGGCGGCTGCTTGAGCAGGACTTCCTCCGCCAGCACGTGGCTTTCCACCTGCATCTCACTGAGCACGATACGCAAGGTGCTGATGAAATCAGGAATACCTTTGGTCAATGCCAGGTCGATCAACTCGACGCCCGGCGGCACCGGCAAGCCCGCATCACCGATCACCAGAATGTCGCCATGGCCCAGGGAGGCGATCACCCGCGACAGTGCGATATTGAGCAGAGGGGTCTTTTTCATAAAGGTACAAAACCTTGAACGTCATGCAGCGTAGGAATGGAGGGTTGCGCACCGGCACGGGTGACTGACAATGCTGCCGCGACCTGACCAAAACGGATGGCCTCGGCTTCACTTTTACCGCTGGCCAGGGCTGCTGCGAAACCACCGACAAAGGTATCGCCGGCAGCCGTGGTATCCAACGCCTTGACCCTGGGCGCGACCAAGTGCTCAAAGCCTTTGCCATTCGCAAACAATGCGCCTTGGGCGCCGAGGGTGATAATGACTTTGCCCGCCCCGGCCTTGATGAGTTGTGTGGCAGCCACTTTGGCGCTGTCCAGAGAATCGACTGTCACACCGCTCAGTGCGGTGGCTTCGCTTTCGTTGGGAATCAGATAGTCGACCGAGGCGTACCAATCGGCAGGCAACGGCGCGCTGGCCGGCGCAGGATTGAGGATCACCGTCTTGCCCAGCTCACGGCCGCGCTTGAGGGCATACGCCACGGTATCCATCGGCACTTCAAGCTGGCAGATGATCACATCGGCGGCCTGCAACACCGCATCAGACGCCTGCAGTGATGCGGGTGTCAGTTCACCGTTGCTGCCGGCGACAATCACAATCGCGTTCTGGCTGCTGTCATCCACCACGATCAACGCCACCCCGCTGGAACCGTCCACGGTGCTGACGGCCTGGCAATCAATACCTTCCACCAGCAATGCACCACGCAACTCAGTGCCGTAGGCGTCGGAGCCAACACAGCCGATCATCGCCACGCTTGCCCCCAGTCGCGCCGATGCCACGGCCTGGTTGGCGCCCTTGCCGCCCGGCACCGTGGAAAACGTTTGGCCGATCAGTGTCTCACCGGCGCGGGGCAGCCGGCTGGCGCGGGTGACCAGGTCCATGTTCAAGCTGCCTACTACCACTACTTTTGCTGGCATACATCAGTACTCATCAATTCGGTTCAGCGGTATTGCGCGAACACACCGGCGACGGGCGCCGTCGACTCGCGCAATACGATGCTCGGCGTCACGATGCGTTGATCGATCGGCAGTTGGGGTGTTGCAATACGTCGCAGTAAAAGCTCGGCGGCCATCTCGCCCAGTTGCAGGATCGACTGGCCGACCGTGGTCAGCGCCGGGTAAACGTAGCGGCCCATTTGAATGTCATCGAAACCGATCAC
The DNA here is from genome assembly GCF_003290225.1 of Pseudomonas sp. LG1E9. NCBI lineage: Bacteria > Pseudomonadati > Pseudomonadota > Gammaproteobacteria > Pseudomonadales > Pseudomonadaceae > Pseudomonas > Pseudomonas sp. LG1E9. Next base: position 4,799,043 of record NZ_CP029983.1, read on the forward strand.
CGACAGCTCGCCCGGCACGCGGATATTGCGTTCGGCTGCGGCACGCAACACGCCGAAGCCGATCATGTCGTTACTCGCAAAAATCGCACTGGGCGGGTTTTCCGCAAGCAATTGCACGGCAGCAGCATAACCGCCGGTGCTGGTGAAGTCGCTTTCCTGCGTGCGATTGGCCAACACTTCCACGCCTGCCTCATGGAGCGCGCGGTGGTATCCCGCCAGGCGCATTTGCGCGACACGGGTATGGGCCGGGCCGCCGATGCAGGCGATGTCGCGGTGCCCCAGCTCCAGCAAGTGCCGGGTCGCCAGGTAAGCGCCCTCCTCATGGTCGATACGCACCAAGTCGACATCAATGCCGTCCAGCGCCCGGTCGACAATCACCATGGGCGTGCGCACCGCGCTCAACCCGGCGGCGAGGCCGCTGTCATCGCCGCCCACTGAAGTCACGATCAAGCCGTCGATGCGTTTTTCCAGCAACACCCGCAAATAGCTGCGCTGCTTTTCTGCGTTGTCGTCGGAGTTGCACAAAATTACGCAGTAGCCGTTGCGCTCGCAGTAATCCTCGATGCCCCGCGCCAACTCGGCAAAGTACGGGTTGAGGCTGTTGGGCACCAGCAAACCAATGGTGGCCGTGGTCTTGGCCTTGAGCGAGCGTGCGACGGCGCTGGGCACATAGTCGAGCTGCTTGATAGCGGCTTCGACCTTGACCCGTACCGGTTCGCTCACTGGGCGCGTCTTGTTCACCACGTGGGACACAGTGGTGTAGGAAATTCCCGCAAGCGCCGCCACATCCTTGATCGTTGCCATGGCTCAGGCGCGCCGACTGGCGCGTTGGCTGCGGTACGTATCGAGGACCACCGCAATCACGATCACGGCACCAGTAATGATGCGCTTGGTGGGCTCGGTGGCGCCGATCTGTGCCAGGCCGGCGGCCAATACCGAGATAATCAACACACCAAAAAAGGTACTGATTACCGAACCACGCCCGCCCATCAGACTGGTGCCGCCGATCACCACGGCGGCGATCACTTGCAGCTCCAGGCCGGAGCCGGCGTTCGGATCTGCGGCTTCCAGGCGCGAAATCTGGAACAACGCGGCCACGCCGGCCAGCAGACCCATCAGGCTGAACACCAGAATCTTGTAGGGCTTTGGATTAATCCCCGCCAGCCGCACGGCTTCCTCATTGGTGCCGATACCGATGAGGTAACGGCCAAACACGGTACGCGTCAGTACAAGCTGCGCAACGATGATCACCAGCAAGGCAATGATGAAGGACGGTGAAATACCGAACGCAATCGGGTTGGACAGCCAGGCAAACGAATCACCGATGTAGGCCGTGCGCGACCCCGTCATCTGGTACGCCACACCGCGAGCCATTTCCAACACACCGAGGGACACGATAAACGACGGGATTCGCCAGGCCACGGTGATCGAGCCAGTGATAGTGCCGGCCAACGCGGCGCAACCCATGCCGAGCAGCGCGGCGGGCAATACGCTCCAGCCCCATCCAAGAATCGCCACGCTGACCGCCGACGCCGCCAACGCCAGGACCGAACCTACCGACAGGTCGATACCGCCGATGATCAGGATGAACGTCATGCCCACCGCCAGCACCATCAGGTCCGGGATCTGGTTGGCCAGGGTGCTGAAGGTGTCATAGGACAGGAAGTGGTCGCTGAGCACCGAAAACAGCGCAATCATCGCGAGCAAGGCACCCGCCAGCCCCAGATAGGTACCCAGGCCGTAGAAGTTGCCGCCAGTTTTACCGGGGGTCGTTGTGGTTTTCATGGGGTATCCCTAAGCACTGCATCGTTGAGCAGCGCATCACGTTTCTGATAGCCGGCAAAGGCGGCGGCGAGCAATTCGTCCTGGGTCCAGCTGTCGCGCTCGAAGGTCTCAATCAAGCGCCCGGCAGAGAGCACGCCGATGCGGTCGCAGATGAGCATGAGTTCACGCAAGTCGCTCGATACCACCACCAGCGCTTTGCCCTGGCGGGTCAATTCACCGAGCAAGGCATAAATGTCGAACTTGGCACCCACGTCGATACCGCGCGTGGGCTCGTCGAACAACATCACTGAGCAATCGCGCTCCAGCCAGCGGCCAATTACCACTTTCTGCTGGTTACCGCCGGACAGTTCCGACACCAATTGCGCCGGGCTGGAACTGCGGATACGCATGGCGTCAATCTGGCGCTTGGCCAACGCGGTTTCGTCGCGGCTGTTTACCACACCGCCGCCAGAGATCTCCGGCATGTTGCCCAGAGCAATATTGGCGCTGATGGACTGGGTCAGCAGCAGGCCTTCGCCCTTGCGGTCTTCCGTGATCAGGGCGATGCCATGCCTCACTGCATCCACCGGCGAGCGAATGCTCACCACCTGGGCCGGTGAGCCCAAGGCCACGGTGCCGCTGTCGGCCAGGTCAGCACCGAAGATCAAACGCAGCAATTCGGTACGGCCAGCGCCGATCAGGCCGGAAATGCCATAGATCTCGCCCGCACGCACCTCAAAGGACACGTCGCGGACTTTGTCCGAGCGGCTCAGACCTTTGACGGTCAGGGCCGGGCCACCAATGCTGCGCGGCCCCAGGTCGATGTGTTCACCCAGCTCGCGACCGACCATCAAGGTGACCAGTTGCTCGCTGTTGTAATTGGCCATCGGCTCGACGCAGACCAGTTTGCCGTCGCGCAATACCGCAATGCGTTGGGCGACGCGGGCCAACTCTTCCAGCCGGTGCGAAATGTAGATAATCGCCACGCCCCGAGCCTGCAGGCGGGTGATTTGTTCAAACAGCATCTCGACTTCACGGGCCGTGAGCATGGCCGTGGGTTCGTCGAGGATCAGTACGTGGCAGTCGCCAATCAGGTTGCGGGCAATCTCGACCATTTGCTGATGGCCGATACCCAGGCTACCGACCAGCGTGTCCGGGTCGATGGCATCCAGGCCGACCTGGGCCATCGCCTCGATCGCCGCTTTGCGCAGTTGCTTGCGGCTGATCCAGCCACAGTGGCTGGGCAGGTTATCCAGGAACAGGTTTTCGGCCACGGTCAGCGTCGGCAGCAGGTTGAGTTCCTGCATGACCATGCGCACGCCCAGCGCCTCAGCCTGGGTACGGCTGGCGGGACAGTAATCCTGACCATTGAATTGCATGTGCCCGGTGGTCGGCGTGACCAACCCGCCGATGATCTTCGACAAGGTGCTTTTGCCTGCGCCGTTCTCACCGGTCAGCGCCAGCACCTCCCCTCGGTTGAGCGTAAGGGTGATGTCGGACAGAACCGGTTGGGCATAGGTCTTACCGATACCGCTGACCGAGAGGACAGCGTTCGGGGCGGAAGATGACATAGGAAAATCTCCAGGCGCCCGCTCAGAGCGAGCGGGCGCTGTTGGGTACCGCCAGGATTACTTCTTGAGGACGAGTTCGACCGGGGTTTCGATCACGCCGTCTTTGGCATCGACTTTCTCACCCTTGACCAGCTTGAGCGCATTCTGGATACCGAACACTGCTTGCTGGGCAGCCGCCTGGTCGGCAGTCGCCAGGACGCGGTCGTCCTTCAGCATCGGCTTGATCGCTTCGATATTGTCGTAACCCACGACCATTACCTTGCCCGCCTTGCCTGCCGCACGTACGGCGGAGACGGCGCCCAGGGCCATGTTGTCGTTACCGGCCAACAAGGCCTTGAGGTCCGGGTACTCGCTCAGCATGGCCGAGGCGACTTTCTGGCCCTGGTCAATTTCCCAGTTGCCGGATTGGGTGGAAACGATCTTCATACCGGCAGCGTCCATCGCATCCTTGTAGCCGGCGGTGCGCTGCTGGGCGTTGGTGGTGGTCGGTACGCCTTCAATGATGCCGACCTTGTCGCCTGCCGTCAGTTGCTTGGCCAGGTAGTCGCCCACCAGTTTGGAGCCTTTGCGGTTGTCAGGGCCGACGAAGGGAATCTCGAGATTTTTGCTTTTCAACACGCCCGGGTCCAGGCGGTTATCGATGTTGACGATCTTGATACCGGCGTCGGAGGCTTTTTTCAGCACGGTGACCAGCGCCTTGGAGTCAGCAGGCGCGATGACGATGGCGTTGACCTTGGCAAGGATCATTTGATTGACAATGTCGATCTGCGCGCTGGTATCGGTTTCGTTCTTGATGCCGTTGGTGATCATGTCGAAATCGGCGGCGTGGTCTTTCTGGTACGTCTTGGCACCGTCTTGCATGGTGACGAAGAATTCGTTGGCGAGGGACTTCATCACCAGGCCAACCTTGGGTTTGGCGGCGGTGTCAGCGAATGCGGAGGACAGGGGTAAAGCGGCGGATGCGGCAGCAAGCACAGCGACAGCAAGAAGACGTCCAGCAAATGGCAGCTTCATGGGTTCACTCCGATCTTATGATTATTGTGAGCAACGCTTGCACCGAAGAATGCTTCGGCAACCCTCCCACCCGGGTGGCTGATAAGAGCCTTCACAGCGCTCTTGAAGTACGCCGTGAAACATCTCGCAAACGTTTGCGTTGGTCGAACTATGAGAACCTTGTCGAGATTTGTCAACGGTAGAACACTCCCTTTCATGCAAGGCCTCTAGCTCCTGGCCTCCCGTGCGGCGAAAGGACGTTATTAAACATTTCCCCCACCGTTTCGTCCTCTGAAACAACAGACTTCAACAGGCGACCCAGGATTTTCTGGTGATCATTTTCGGACAACCGAACGCAATCGCGCAGCTTGTTCGGAAAGCCGGACAGCCGCATCGCCCCACCTGTCAGCCCTCCAATAATAATCGTTATAAATCAATAAGTTATTTTATATCCGCAAACACAATCAGCCTGGTACAGATCCTGCTCCTACCCAGCACCTCGTGGCATTCAGAATCGCCCGGGCGCTCTAGATGAACCTGCTACAGCACTCATCAAAAACCAGAGAGAAAAATAATGAAATCTGCACTGAAGAATTTTGTTCCGGGCGCGTTAGCCCTGCTGCTGCTGTTCCCCGTTGCCGCTCAGGCAAAAGAAGTCGAATCCAAGGCCAAGCTGGCCAACGTGGTGATCCTCGCCACTGGTGGGACCATTGCCGGCGCTGGCGCCAGCGCCGCCAACAGTGCCACTTACCAGGCGGCCAAAGTCGGTATCGAGCAATTGATCGCCGGTGTTCCTGAGCTTAGCCAGATCGCCAATGTGCGTGGCGAGCAAGTGATGCAAATTGCGTCCGAAAGCATCAACAACGAAAACCTGCTGCAACTGGGTCGCCGGGTCGCCGAACTGGCCGACAACAAAGACGTGGATGGCATCGTGATCACCCACGGTACCGACACCCTGGAAGAGACGGCCTACTTCCTGAACCTGGTAGAAAAAACCGACAAGCCAATCGTAGTGGTCGGCTCCATGCGTCCGGGCACCGCCATGTCGGCCGACGGCATGCTCAACCTGTACAACGCCGTGGCTGTAGCCGGCAGCAAAGACGCGCGTGGTAAAGGCGTGCTGGTCACCATGAACGACGAGATCCAATCGGGCCGCGACGTCAGCAAGATGATCAATATCAAGACCGAAGCCTTCAAGAGCCCTTGGGGCCCGCTGGGCATGGTGGTCGAAGGCAAGTCCTACTGGTTCCGCTTGCCTGCCAAGCGCCACACCATGGATTCGGAATTCGACATCAAGACCATCAAAAGCCTGCCCGATGTGGAAATCGCCTACGGCTACGGCAACGTAAGCGACACCGCCTACAAAGCCCTGGCCCAGGCTGGCGCCAAAGCCATCATCCACGCCGGTACCGGCAATGGTTCGGTGTCGTCCAAAGTGGTGCCTGCGCTGGTGGAACTGCGCAAGCAGGGCGTGCAGATCATTCGCTCTTCCCACGTGAATGCCGGCGGCATGGTGTTGCGTAATGCCGAGCAGCCAGACGACAAGTATGACTGGGTTGCTGCCCTCGACCTGAACCCGCAGAAAGCGCGGATCCTGGCGATGGTTGCCATGACCAAGACCCAGGACAGCAAAGAACTGCAACGAATCTTTTGGGAATATTGATTCCTGACTGTATAGGTGGCGAGGGAGCAAACTCCCTCGCCACAACAACCTCGCTATTCCTCTCTCCCCGCCCTACACCTCACTCCCTAATTCGTTGTCAGACGAACTTCTTGAATTTTAAGCAGTTGCGAAATTGCCCACAGTTAAATACTGTATGCACATACAGCTTACCAAGGAGTATTCCGTGGCAAAATCCTCTTCCGCAGCGCCGACCCCGCCTGATGCCTACACACGCCTGGCAACTCGCGTGCAAAAAATCATCAATTCCACCAACGCGCAAAAAGCCAAGGCAGCCTTGCTCTTCCGTTTGCCGGAAGAACCGGAAGACGAGTGGCAGCGTTTGCTGGAAGAAATCGCGGAGAACGACAACGTCACCCTCGCCTATCGAGATGACGGTGGCGTACAGATTTTCTGGGTTGTGCCGAAGGAAGATTGATTGAATGAGTGCCCGTTTTATTGCTGTGTGTTGCCTGCTTTTTGCCGTTACCGCTCATGCGCAGGCACCCAGAACCTTCAGTGAAGCCAAGAAAGTCGCCTGGACACTCTACGCCCCGCAATCCACCGAGTTCTATTGCGGCTGCAAGTACAGCGGCAACCGCGTGGACTTGAAAGCCTGCGGCTATATCCCACGCAAAAACGCCAGCCGCGCCGCACGCATCGAGTGGGAGCACATTGTTCCGGCCTGGCAGATTGGGCACCAGCGTCAGTGCTGGCAGGATGGCGGGCGCAAGAACTGCACGCGCCATGACGACGTGTTCAAGCGTGCCGAAGCAGACCTGCACAATTTGGTGCCGAGTATCGGCGAGGTCAACGGCGACCGAAGCAACTTCAGTTTTGGCTGGCTGCCGGTGCAAAACGGGCAGTACGGTTCATGCCTGACCCAAGTGGATTTCAAGGCAAAGAAGGTGATGCCGCGCCCGTCCATTCGCGGGATGATCGCGCGCACCTACTTCTACATGAGCAAACAATACGGCTTGCGCTTGTCGAAACAGGATCGCCAGTTGTACGAAGCCTGGAACAAGACCTACCCGGTACAAACCTGGGAACGCCAGCGTAACCAGACGGTGGCGTGCGTGATGGGGCGTGGCAATGAGTTTGTCGGCCCGGTCAATCTGAAAGCCTGCGGTTGAACAGGGGCGGCACTGCCGCCCAAGCGGCCCGTTACTGCGCGGGCTGGTGTTCGATGATCTCGGACACCGTGTCGGTTTTCTTGGCACGGGCCATCTTTTCGTTAAGCAGCGTCTGCTTTGCCTCAGCTTCGGCCCTGGTTGCAAACGGCCCCAGCAGCACGTCGTCCTTGCCGTCGACTTTCACGATATAAAAATTGAAACCATGTTCGAGCAACCAGGCGGTCAGGTCGGTGATCGCCTGGAGTTTGTGGTCAGGCGGACCGACTCGCAGGTCCCACTCCTGAGCAGCAATCGCGCCGGTCTGTGGCTGGCTTTCGGTCACGGCAGGCTTGGCCTTGGGGGCGTCGACAGGTTTACCTTCACCGCAACCGGCCAACGCCAACACCGCAATTGCCATCGCTACTTTACGCACTGCCCTGCTCCTTTAAGGATAAAGAGGCGACTTTATCATTCACTGTCTATTCTGGCCGTCATAAACGTTGGCTTAAACAATGCGAATGATGTATCCCAGACCTGTATGATGCCGCCATGGGAATTAATGTCGCCTCTATGCGTCCTAAAAGAGGCAGTCACAGGGAAGCGCTTAGCAGTAAGCTACACACATCCGACACCTGCCCTGTTTGAAACATGTGTCCTAAAAGCAATCAAGGAGAAGTCCATGCTTATACTCACCCGCAAAGTCGGTGAAAGCATAAACATCGGTGATGACATTACGATCACCATCCTCGGCGTCAGCGGCCAGCAAGTACGAATCGGCATCAACGCGCCCAAGGATGTTGCCGTGCATCGCGAGGAAATCTACCAGCGCATCCAGGCCGGCCTGACCGCTCCGGACAAAAACCAGACGCCTTGAAGTACCCTCAGTAGCCAGCCCTTTCGTTCAGGTAACGGCTGGCGAAAACCTCTTCGAACTGTTCTTGGGTTAATGGCACGACCCGTTTTTTTTAGTGTCAGCCCGCCGCGCTCTGCAAGTACAACAAGCCATCAGCGCCGCGTTGCACCTGCACCTGTTCATACCCTTCAATCGATGGGTGCTCAGTGAGCATGGGCTTGAGGTGCGTCGACGTGACGACCAGCACATCTGCTCCAGCCGCCTCCCCCGCACGAATCCCTACCGTCGCATCTTCAAACACCAGGCAGTCCTGCACCGACACACCCAGGCGTTGCGCACCCAGCACATAACAAGCGGGGTTCGGCTTGCCGATGGCCACGTCTTCAGCCGTGACCAGCACCGCCGGCGGCGTAATGCCCGCTGCCTTCAACCGACGTAATGCCAACGCCTTCGGTGCAGAGGTGACCAGCGCCCACTGATCACCGGGCACGTTATTAAGAAACTCGACAGCACCGGAAATCGCCACAACGCCGTCCACGTCATTGATTTCCGCCTCGGTAATCCACTGCGCTTCAACCTGTGGATCGACACCGGGCAATGCCTGGCGCGTGATCGTGTCAATTGCCCGCGCACCATGAATGGTGGTCAGGAAGGCCGCTACATCCAGCCGATGGCGTTCAGCCCAGGTGCTCCAAACGCGCTCGGCGGCGGCGATGGAGTTGAGCAGGGTTCCGTCCATATCGAACAAGAAGGCGCGGTAAGGGCGGGCAAGTACGGCTGAACCTCGGATAGACACTGCAGGGCTTCCTCGTGAGCTGAAACGAATAATCGGCCCGTTGCAATCTACGGATCACCTCCTGAGTTGTAAACGCTGATGCCAGCACCGCGAGGCAATCATTACGAACTTGTCATCATCCTGTTGGTTGGCTGTACGCGGCCGCGGGTTACCGTGAACGCACTGGCACGACTCAATGCGCCAACGACAATTGATCCGGCTACACTGGCGCCAGTATTGAATCAGGGCATTTCCCATGAACATCCTCGTTATCGAAGACGAACCCAAGGCCGGCAATTACCTGCTCAACGGCCTCCAGGAGTTGGGCCACTCCGTCAGCTTGGCCCGGGATGGCGTGGACGGCCTGCACCAAGCGCTGGAAACGCCGTTCGACGTGATTGTGCTCGATGTAATGATGCCGAAAATGGACGGCTGGGAAGTACTGCGTCGCCTGCGTAAGGACGCCGATACTCCAGTGATTTTTCTGACGGCGCGCGACGATATTGCCGACCGCATCAAAGGCCTGGAACTGGGTGCCGATGACTACCTGATCAAGCCCTTCTCCTTCGCCGAGCTGGTAGCACGCCTGCGCACCCTGAACCGTCGCGGCCCGAGCCGGGAAGAAGAGCACCTGCAGATCGCTGACCTGCACATCGACGTAATGAAACGCCGCGTCACACGCGCCGGTACACGCATCACCCTGACCAATAAAGAGTTCGCCCTGTTGCACCTGTTTGCCACTCACCAGGACCAGGTACTGTCGCGTTCGTTGATTGCCTCGCGGGTGTGGGACATGAACTTCGACAGCGATACCAACGTGGTGGACGTGGCCGTGCGGCGCCTGCGCCTGAAAATCGACGACCCGTTCCCGCTCAAGCTGATCCACAGCGTGCGGGGCATTGGCTACCGTTTCGATACCCAGCCATGACCCACCGCCGTCATTATTCCCTGACCCTGCGCCTGGCCGTGATCTTCGCCCTGCTCGCCTTTGCCCTGCTCGCCACCCTCGGCGTGGTGCTGTACCGGGAGCTGGAGCGCGAGCTGATCCTGAGCGACGACGTGCAATTGATTTCCCGGGTGAATCAACTGCGCAACCTGCTCAACGACAGCAACACACTGGACCTGATCAGGACCAAGCCGGAACTGTTCCAGAACATGCTGGGCAACCGCGAATCCGTGCTGAGCATCGCCGCGCCCGGCCAAAAGCCACTGCTGCTGGTGAACCCCGGCAACATCGAGCTGCCAGCCATCAAGCCAGTCCCCAAAGACCACATCCTCACATTGAACGACGTGCAACACCTGCCCGGTGTGAATGGCGTGCCCTTCTCCACCCTGGCCGCGTCCATCGACTCCGGCGACCTGGGCAGCCTGCAAGTCACCAGCGGGCGCCTGATGACCGAGCGGACCGCCCTGCTCGCCAGCTACCGGTTGAGCGTGTATCTCCTGGCGAGCGTTGCCGCGATCCTCCTCGCACTGGCCGGCTACCTGTTGGTGCATCGCGGCCTGCTGCCTTTGCGTCGGCTGGCTCTACACGCTCAAGGCATCGGCGTCGGCAACCTGGCCGAACGCCTCGACAGCCAGGGAGTACCGAAAGAACTGCTGCCGATGATCGACTCGTTCAACACCATGCTTGAGCGCCTCGCCAAGGGCTTTGCGCAACTGGGGCAAGTGTCTACCGACATGGCCCACGAACTGCGCACGCCGATCAACAATCTCCTGGGGGAAACCCAGGTCGCCCTGCAACAGAACCGCAGCATCGAAAGTTATCAGCAGCTCTTGGCCTCCAATGTCGAAGAGCTTGAGCGCTTGGCTCGGATGCTCGACAACATGCTGTTCCTGGCCCGCACCGACCCGGCCAGCGCCCTGCGCCAGCGCCAGGAACTGAGCGCGGCGGATGAAGTGGCGCGCATCGCCGATTACTTTGAAGGCGTGGCAGGCGACGCGAACATCAGTATTCGTGCCGAGGGCGAAGGTGTGATCTGGGCCGAACCGATGCTGCTGCGCCGTGCCCTGGCGAACCTGTGCGCCAATGCCATCAAATACGGCGCACCAGCGTCCGAGTTAGTGATCCAGACAATTGCGGACGCCGAAGGCATCTACCTTAAAGTCACAAATCAGGGTGAAACCATTGCGACGGAACATTTATCGCGGCTGTTCGAACGGTTTTACCGGGTGGATGAGTCACGGGAGCGTTCGGCCCAGTCCAATGGCCTGGGCCTGTCGATTGTGGCGACCATCATGCAGCTGCATAACGGTCGGTACAGCGTCAGCAGCGAGGCAGGCGAGACCTGTTTCGAACTGTTTTTCCCGGCCCGAGAGTTCAATCAAGGGCGCCATTGAGGACTTCATAGATGATGCCCGTCGCAATGGCGACCAATATCAGGTCGGTGCCTGCCTGCTGCCACTCGTACCCATCGTAACGGGGCAAGTGGCCCAGTAAGCGGCCATCCAGTTTCTTCGCAATGCCCGGCGGCAGCGGCTTGCCCCGTGCCAGGTTTTTCTGGATGCCAGGGGGCAACGCCGGTCCAGGGCGCCAGTAGTCGCGATAGCCATCCAACACATTCAGCACGCTTCCACGATCGACACTGGGGCCATGGTTGCCCGACCCACCTTTGCCTTTGGGTTTGTCATGCCCCTGGCCGCCTTGATTATTGCCTTTATTGTTACCTTGCCCCTTGCCATTGCCGGGATCCGCCAGCGCCATGCCTCCACCGGCAAACAGGACCAGCGACAGCGCGACTGACACAAACTTGGACGACTTGATCATGGCGATTACCCAAGGCTGAAACGTAGTTGAACTGTAGTCGAAGTTGCCAAAGCACGCGCACCGTTGCGAACCCGTAAACCTCGTAACCATGACCGTTCAAGGGCATGGGGTTCAGGCGCAGGAGGGGGATTGGCGCTGGTGGAGGTGTATCGATTGCCCAAGGGTGCGGGAGCAAGTGTGTTGAACCATTGATAAATACAGCGGCTCAACACACTTTGCGGCAATCAGGCGGTGGTGCTGACCATCGAGCCCGACGTGCTGCCACCCTCTGCGGTGACGGCTTGCAATAGCGCCGAAGTCACCGTCTGCAACGCGGCAGAAGTGCCTGCAATTTGCGTTTGAGCCGCCGCCACAGCGGCAGCCTTGGCGTCTGCGCTCTGGTTGCTGGACTGGGCTTTCTGCAAGGCTTGCTGCTCTGCTTGAAGTTGCTTCTGCAACTGTTCGATCTGCTTTTTCAACTCTTTGACGGTATCTGACTCCGTCGAACTGGATGACGCCTGACTACCGCCGCCTGCACCCGCCGCACTTTTAGTCTCAGTGCTTGCGCCAGCAGTGGCGCTGCTGGAGGTAGCCGTCCTTTCGGTGGTCGCGGCATCCATCGAGCTGACAGTGCTTGGAGTGCTTGCTACGGAAGCGGTAGTGCTAATGTTGATAAGCATGCCAAATGTCCGAGTGTTGGAGGTTTGCGCCCTTTATCGGCCTGGCATTCAAATACTTTAGACAGCCCTTGATGCTTGGTCGCAACCGCCGAAAACAGCCAACATGGAGTAAGCGCAGAATTGCCGTATTGAGCTGGAGGTTTTACAAACGTTTTGCAAATCGCAGACAACAAAAAAGGGCTCACCTTTCGGTGAGCCCTTCTAGACCGCCCAGCAGAGCGGATTTTGTTTGGTAGGCGCGATTGGACTCGAACCAACGACCCCCACCATGTCAAGGTGGTGCTCTAACCAACTGAGCTACGTGCCTGCTGTGAGGCGGCATTCTACGGAATTGTGGAGGGGTGTCAACATCTTTTTTGCAGCTAACCCTATGAATATGCGAATTTTTTATTTGCGACCGACATACCGGCATTTTTCGGGTGGCTGGCAGGCAATTTTCAACTCAGGTAGGATCGGCGCACTCGTAAAAAATATAAAACAGAGGTTCCAGGATGGCGAACACCCCCTACCCCCAGTCGTATTACGCCGCTTCCGCGAATGCCGTTCCGCCGCGCCCGATGCTGCAGGGTGACGTCGAAACCGACGTTTGTGTAATAGGTGCCGGCTATACCGGCCTCTCCAGTGCGCTGTTTCTGCTGGAAAACGGCTTTCGCGTGACGGTGCTGGAAGCCGCCAAGGTGGGCTTTGGTGCGTCGGGCCGTAATGGCGGGCAAATCGTCAACAGCTACAGCCGCGATATCGATGTGATCGAGCGCAGCGTCGGCCCTCAACAGGCACAGTTACTGGGGCAGATGGCGTTCGAAGGTGGCAGGATCATTCGCGAGCGGGTCGCCAAGTACCAGATCCAGTGTGATTTAAAAGACGGCGGCGTGTTCGCAGCACTCAACAGCAAACACATGGGTCATCTGGAGTCGCAGAAGCGCCTGTGGGAACGCTATGGCCACACTCAACTGGAGTTGTTGGACGAGCGCCGCATCCGCGAGGTGGTCGCCTGCGACAACTATGTGGGCGGCCTGCTGGACATGAGTGGCGGTCACATCCACCCGCTCAACCTGGCACTCGGCGAAGCAGCGGCCGTGGAATCCCTTGGCGGCACAATCTATGAGCAATCGGCGGCAGTGCGTATCGAGCGCGGCGCCAACCCGGTAGTGCATACAGCCCAGGGCAAGGTGAGGGCCAAGTTCATCATCGTCGCGGGCAATGCCTATCTAGGCAATTTGGTGCCGGAGCTGGCCGCCAAGTCGATGCCCTGCGGTACGCAAGTCATCACCACGGCGCCGCTGGGAGATGAGCTGGCCAAGACCCTCCTCCCGCAGGATTACTGTGTGGAAGACTGCAACTACCTGCTCGACTACTACCGCCTGACAAGCGACAAGCGCCTGATCTTCGGCGGCGGCGTGGTTTATGGCGCGCGCGACCCGGCAAATATCGAGGCGATCATCCGCCCGAAGATGCTCAAGGCGTTCCCTCAACTCAAGGATGTGAAGATCGACTACGCCTGGACCGGCAATTTCCTGCTGACCCTGTCGCGCCTGCCCCAGGTGGGGCGCCTGGGCGACAACATCTACTACTCACAGGGCTGCAGCGGCCATGGCGTGACGTACACCCATCTGGCAGGCAAAGTACTGGCTGAGGCACTGAGAGGCCAGGCAGAGCGTTTTGATGCGTTTGCCGATCTGCCGCACTACCCGTTCCCGGGCGGGCAACTGTTGCGCACGCCGTTTGCGGCGCTGGGGGCCTGGTACTACGGCTTGCGGGACAAACTGGGATTCTGACAATGCCACGGGAGCCGGCGCGCCGGCTCTTGCAACACGCCATCAAATCGCAGACACAAAAAACCCCGGTCTTTCGACCAGGGTCTTTGCTATCGGATCAAAGTAGCCAGAGGCTTGCTTTGTGCTCCAAGGCGTTCAGTGGGCCTTGAGGCAGATATGGCGCAGCGGACGGGACTCGAACCCGCGACCCCCGGCGTGACAGGCCGGTATTCTAACCGACTGAACTACCGCTGCGTATCGCTTGACCAGTTGAGCAAAACACCTCAACCGTCTTTTAAACATCTGATCAATCAGCCTTGGCTGTTCAATCTCAAGCCCGACAAGTCAGACCTGGAAAATATGGCGCAGCGGACGGGACTCGAACCCGCGACCCCCGGCGTGACAGGCCGGTATTCTAACCGACTGAACTACCGCTGCGCGTCGGTGCAACCTTTAACGTTGCGTCTTACCCGAAGGTAAAACTCTCAAGAAGTGGTGGGTGATGACGGGATCGAACCGCCGACCCTCTGCTTGTAAGGCAGATGCTCTCCCAGCTGAGCTAATCACCCTTTGCTTCGTTGAGGCCGCGAAATTTACGCAGGTAGCGGACCTAAGTCAATAGCCTGCTTGAAGTTTTTCTGAAAAAGACAAAATTGCTTCAAGACTGCACTACTCGCTGTAGATCATCTTCTTGCTCATGCCGCCGTCCACCACGAACTCTTGCCCGGTGACAAACCCGGCCTGGCGCGACAGCAGCCACGCCACCATTGCCGCAACATCCTCGACCGTACCCACCCTGCCCGCCGGATGCTGGGCATGATCGGCATCAGTCAACGGCTCGGCACGCCGCGCCGCAGGATCACGGGCATCGATCCAGCCAGGGCTGACCGCGTTCACCCGCACCTCCGGCCCCAGGCTCATGGCCAAGGCATGAGTCAGGGCCAACAAGCCGCCCTTGCTCGCCGCGTAAGCCTCGGTATCGGGTTCCGATTGACGAGCCCGAGTCGACGCCAGGTTGACGATGGCCCCGCCGTGAGCGCGCAGGTACGGCGCACAGTGCTTGGCCAGCAACATCGGCCCGCTGAGATTCACCGCCAGCACGCGATTCCAGTAAGCCAGGTCGAGGCTTTCCAGAGTGATATTGCGCGGGTCAGCCACCGCCGCGTTACACACCAACGCGTCCAGGCGGCCGAATTGTCCGAGCACTTCAGCAACGCCCTGAGCGACCTGCTTCTCGTCGGCCACGTCCATGCTGATAAACCAGGCGTTTTCGCCCAGCACCTTGGACACCTTGGAGCCGCGCTCGCGGTCCAGGTCGGTCAACACCACTTGCCAGCCTTCACTGATCAGCCACGCGGCAATCCCAAGACCAATGCCCCGCGCAGCCCCTGTGACGAGCGCGACGCGGCCGTTAGTGGCCGCTGCAGCCTCCATGGACCACTCGATCACAAGGCAGCCAGCCCGCGGGCCAGGTCTGCCTGCAAGTCGGCGACATCTTCCAGACCGACCGCGATGCGGATCAGGCTGTCGCGGATACCGGCCGCTTCACGCTCCTGCGGCGCCAGGCGCCCGTGGGAGGTGGTACTCGGGTGCGTGATGGTGGTCTTGCTGTCACCCAGGTTGGCGGTGATGGAGATCAAGCGCGTCGCATCGATAAAGCGCCAGGCACCGTCTTTGCCGCCCGTCACCTCAAAGCTCACCACGGCACCGAAACCACGCTGCTGGCGCTGGGCCAATTCGTGCTGCGGATGGCTCTTCAGGCCGGCGTAGTGCACTTTCTCGATACCGTCCTGCTGCTCCAGCCACTCGGCCAGGGCCTGGGCGTTGGCGCAATGAGCCTTCATGCGCAGGCTGAGGGTTTCCAGGCCCTTGAGGAAGATCCAGGCGTTGAACGGGCTCAACGTCGGGCCGGCAGTGCGCAAGAAGCCCACTACTTCCTTCATCTGCTCGCCGCGGCCGGCAACCACGCCGCCCATGCAACGGCCTTGACCATCGATGAACTTGGTGGCCGAGTGCACAACGATATCGGCACCCAGCTTCAGCGGCTGCTGCAACGCCGGCGTACAGAAGCAATTGTCGACAACCAGCATCGCGCCCTTGGCGTGAGCCACTTCGGACAGCGCGGCGATATCCACCAGTTCGGCCAGCGGGTTGGATGGCGACTCGACGAACAGCAATTTGGTGTTGGCCTTGATTGCTGCGTCCCAGCCGGACAGATCCGCCAGAGGCACGTAGTCCACTTCGATACCGAAGCGCTTGAAGTACTTCTCGAACAGGCTGATGGTCGAACCAAACACGCTACGAGACACCAGCACGTGGTCGCCAGCGCTGCACAGGCTCATCACCACCGCCAGGATCGCCGCCATGCCGGTGGCCGTGGCCACAGCTTGCTCAGCGCCTTCCAGGGCCGCGATGCGCTCTTCGAACGCGCGCACGGTTGGATTGGTGTAGCGCGAATACACGTTGCCCGGCACTTCACCAGCAAAGCGCGCAGCGGCGTCGGCCGCGGTACGGAACACATAGCTGGAAGTGAAGAACATCGGATCACCGTGCTCACCTTCCGGAGTGCGGTGCTGGCCGGCACGCACAGCCAGGGTATCGAAAGCTACGCCATCGAGGTCGCTGTCCAACCGACCGGCATCCCATTCCTGACTCATGCTGCCACTCCTTACTCAATTCTTTATTTATGATACAAAACCGGCCCCTCAGGGCCGGTGTTTACTCAGTTGTTGTACAGATCGATGATCGCGCTGACCGCCTGGGTCTTGATCTTCGACGAGTCATTACGCGCCTGCTCGAT
Source organism: Pseudomonas sp. LG1E9 (assembly GCF_003290225.1). Classification (NCBI taxonomy): domain Bacteria; kingdom Pseudomonadati; phylum Pseudomonadota; class Gammaproteobacteria; order Pseudomonadales; family Pseudomonadaceae; genus Pseudomonas; species Pseudomonas sp. LG1E9. The sequence goes on from NZ_CP029983.1 coordinate 4,815,751, forward strand.
CTTGTTCAGGTAGGCCTCGTCGACGTCACCGGTCACGTACTTGCCGTCGAACACGGCGCAGTCGAACTCAGCGATCTTGATCTTGCCACCGCCGACCGCTTCGATCAGATCCGGCAGGTCCTGATAGATCAGCCAGTCGGCGCCGATCAGGTCAGCCACGTCCTGGGTAGTACGGTTGTGGGCGATCAGTTCGTGGGCGCTCGGCATGTCGATACCGTACACGTTCGGGTAACGCACGGCGGGCGCTGCGGAACAGAAGTACACGTTCTTCGCACCGGCTTCGCGGGCCATCTGGATGATCTGCTTGCAGGTGGTGCCACGTACGATGGAGTCATCCACCAGCATCACGTTCTTGCCGCGGAACTCCAGCTCGATGGCGTTGAGCTTCTGGCGCACCGACTTCTTGCGTGCAGCCTGGCCCGGCATGATGAAGGTACGGCCGATGTAGCGGTTCTTCACGAAGCCTTCGCGAAACTTGACGCCCAGGTGGTTGGCCAGTTCCAGCGCAGCGGTACGGCTGGTGTCCGGGATCGGGATCACCACGTCGATGTCGTGCTCAGGACGCTCGCGCAGGATCTTGTCGGCCAGCTTCTCGCCCATGCGCAGACGCGCCTTGTAGACCGAAACGCCGTCGATGATCGAATCCGGACGCGCCAGGTAGACGTGTTCGAAGATGCACGGGGTGAGCTTCGGCGCCACCGCGCACTGACGGGTGTGCAGCTTGCCGTCTTCAGTGATGTACACCGCTTCGCCCGGCGCGAGGTCGCGGATCAGGGTGAAGCCCAGCACGTCCAGGGACACGCTTTCGGACGCGATCATGTACTCGACGCCTTCGTCGGTGTGACGCTGGCCGAACACAATCGGGCGGATGCCGTGCGGGTCACGGAAGCCGACGATGCCATAGCCGGTGATCATCGCAACCACGGCATAACCACCGACGCAGCGGTTGTGCACGTCGATCACGGCGGCGAAGACGTCTTCTTCGGTCGGCTGCAGCTTGCCACGCTGTGCCAGCTCGTGGGCGAACACGTTAAGCAGTACTTCCGAATCGGAGCTGGTGTTGACGTGGCGCAGGTCAGATTCGTAAATCTCCTTGGCCAGTTGCTCAACGTTGGTCAGGTTGCCGTTGTGCGCCAGGGTGATGCCGTAAGGCGAGTTGACGTAAAACGGCTGAGCTTCGGCCGAAGTCGAGCTACCGGCAGTCGGATAACGCACATGGCCAATGCCCATGTGCCCGACCAGACGCTGCATGTGACGCTGATGGAACACGTCACGCACGAGCCCATTGTCCTTGCGCAGGAATAACCGGCCGTCGTGGCTGGTCACAATACCGGCAGCATCCTGGCCGCGGTGCTGGAGGACGGTTAGCGCGTCATACAGCGCCTGATTGACGTTCGACTTACCGACGATACCGACGATGCCACACATGCGACGCAACCCCTACTTAATGAATCTTGACTGAACACAGCTTACTGCGGCGTTTTGGCCGGCAAGAGGTGTTCCTTGAACGGAAGATCAGCGGGTACGCTGATTCCGCTGGCCAGCCACTGACTGCTCCACCCCAATATGAGGTTCTTGGACCAATCTGCAACCAATAGAAATTTTGGCACGAGTACCGACTCCTGCCACCACGAATCCTGCTGTACCGGCCCCAGGCTCAACAGCCCGACCGCCACGACCACCAGCAACGCGCCACGCGCGGCGCCGAAGGCCATGCCGAGAAATCGATCGGTCCCGGAGAGGCCAGTGACACGTATCAATTCGCCAATAAGATAATTGACCATTGCCCCCACCAGCAGCGTGGCGATGAACATGATGGCGCAGCCCGCGATGACGCGAGCCGAAGGTGTCTCTATGTATCCGGCCAGGTAGACAGACAGTGATCCACCGAACATCCAGGCTACGACTCCTGCGATGATCCACGTCAGCAACGACAGTGCTTCTTTAACGAAGCCGCGGCTTAGACTGATCAAAGCGGAGATGGCGACGATTGCAACAATCGCCCAGTCAACCCAGGTAAATGGCACGTTTGAGCCTACGGACGGATGAGGCGGCGCATTTTAGCAGAGCGCCGGGCTATCGGTAAGCGGTGATTGCGGCTGCTTTGCAAATCAATAGTTTGTGGTGAGCCAGCCCGATTTCAACCCCACCACAAAACCAATGTGGGAGGAGGCTTGCCCCCTCCCACATTTGATTGCATTCCAGGCTGACACCCTGCGAACTCAGCCGCGCTCAGGCTGAAACCGGGTAACAAATCCCTTCAGGTTCTGCTGACGATCCAGCAAGTCGCGCAGGCGATCCGCCTCGGCACGCTCGATCAACGGCCCGATGAATACGCGATTCTTGCCATCGGCACTGCGGATATAGGCGTTATAGCCCTGGGCACGCAGCTTCTTCTGCAAGGCATCGGCACCCTCGCGATTGCCCAGGCTGGCCACCTGGATCGACCAGCTGATCGGCAGGCCATTCGGGTCGATACGGCTCTGACCCACGTCCGGCTTGCCCGGCGCAGCGGGTTGCGGCGCCACCGGCTTGGGCGCAGGCACCGGAACAGCCGGCTTGGCGACTACGACAGGCGCCGGAGCGGGCTTGACCACTGGCACGCTCGGCTGCACAGGCGTGGACGGCGCTGCAATCTCTTCATCCACAGGCACAGGCGCTTCCTCGGGCAAGGCCTGAGGCTCAGGCACCACCACCGGCTCAACCTGCACCTGTGGCAACGCCGGCGCTTCGGGCGCAGCCGGGGCCTCGACAACTACCTGGCGCTGTTCGTCCTGACGGGAAAACAGCATCGGCAGGAAAATCACCGCCAGTGCCACCAGCACCAGGGCGCCGACCATTCGCTGCTTGTATGCGCTATCCAGTAATGCCATCTGCAGCTTCCTCCGTGGAGCGCCGGGCCAACCACTCAAGCGCCTCGGCAACACAATAAAATGATCCGAACAACAGAATCTCGTCCTCGGCCGTCGCTACCGCGCACTGCGCCTCCAGGGCGGCAGTTACGCTTGCATACGACGTCACGGGCGCACCAAGGTTCTGCAACGCCACTTCAAGCTCAACAGCCGGACGGCTGCGCGGAGTGTCCAGCGGTGCTACGGCCCACGCCTGCACATTGCCCAGCAACGGCGCAACCACGCCACCCAGATCCTTATCGGCAAGCAAACCAAAAACAGCAAGACGACGCCCCGCCGGCGGCGTGCGCGCCAGGCGTTGCGCCAGGTACTCGGCCGCATGGGGGTTATGGCCCACATCCAGCAGCAGGTTCAGGCGCTTGCCTTCCCACTCGAACGCACGACGATCCAAACGCCCCACCATACGGGTCGCCAGCAACGTCGCGGCAATCTGTTCAGCCTGCCAAGGCAGATCCAGCAGCAGATAGGCTTGCAGCGCCAGCGCGGCGTTTTCCATTGGCAGGTTCAGCAGCGGCAAGTCACGCAGCTCTACTGCCTGGCCGCGAGCATCGTGCCCACGCCATTGCCAGTGTTGCGCACCAATTTCGAGATTGAAGTCGCGACCGCGTAGGAAAAACGGGCAATCCAGCTCGCGCACCTTGTCGAGCAAGGGTTGCGGCGGGTCCAGGTCACCACACAATGCGGGCCTGCTCTGACGGAAAATCCCGGCCTTTTCGTAGGACACCGACTCGCGGGTATCACCCAAATAGTCAGCATGGTCCACGCCAATGCTGGTAACCAACGCCAGGTCAGCATCCACCACGTTGACCGTGTCGAGACGCCCACCCAAGCCAACTTCCAGAACGACCACATCCAACCGCGCACGCTCGAACAGCCAGAACGCCGCCAGGGTGCCCATCTCGAAATAAGTCAGGGAGGTCTCGCCCCGGCCCGCATCCAGTGCGGCGAAGGCTTCGCAGAGCTGCTCATCAGTGGCTTCGACGCCATTGAGCTGCACCCGCTCGTTATAGCGCAGCAGGTGCGGTGAGCTGTACACGCCCACTTTCAGCCCTTGTGCTTGCAGCAGCGCGGCGACAAAGGCGCAGGTAGAGCCTTTGCCGTTGGTGCCGGTCACCGTGATCACACGCGGTGCCGGCCGGCCCAACCCGAGGCGGGCCGCTACCTGTTGCGAGCGCTCCAGGCCCATGTCGATGGCGGAAGGATGCAACTGCTCAAGGTAGGCGAGCCATTCGCCAAGGGTACGCTGGGTCATAGGTTCGCAGGCACCGGCGGCACGACGATCGGCTCGACTTTAGGCGCGACGTACACCGGCGTCGGCAGGCCCATCATTTGCGCCAGCAGGTTACCCAGACGCGGACGCAGTTCGCCGCGCGGGATGATCAGGTCGATAGCGCCGTGCTCCAGCAGGAACTCGCTGCGCTGGAAACCTTCCGGCAGTTTTTCGCGAACGGTCTGCTCGATCACGCGCGGACCGGCAAAGCCGATCAGGGCTTTTGGCTCGCCGACGATTACATCACCCAGCATTGCCAGGCTGGCGGAAACGCCACCGTAGACCGGGTCGGTCAGCACGGAGATGAACGGAATGCCTTCTTCACGCAGACGCGCCAGCACCGCAGAGGTCTTGGCCATTTGCATCAGGGAGATCAGGGCTTCCTGCATACGCGCACCACCGGAGGCGGCGAAGCAGATCATCGGGCAACGGTTTTCCAGAGCGTAGTTGGCAGCGCGAACAAAGCGCTCACCGACGATGGCCCCCATGGAGCCGCCCATGAAGGAGAACTCGAACGCCGAGACCACAACCGGCATGCCCAGCAACTTGCCGCTGATGGAGATCAGTGCGTCTTTCTCACCGGTCTGCTTTTGCGCGCCGGTCAGGCGATCCTTGTACTTCTTGCCGTCGCGGAACTTGAGACGGTCCACCGGCTCCAGGTCAGCGCCCAGCTCGTTACGGCCGTCGGCGTCCAGGAAGATGTCGATGCGGGCGCGGGCGCCGATACGCATGTGGTGGTTGCACTTGGGGCAAACGTCCAGGGTCTTTTCCAGCTCCGGACGGTACAGCACCGCGTCGCAGGATGGGCATTTGTGCCACAGACCTTCAGGAACCGAGCTTTTTTTCACCTCGGAACGCATGATCGAAGGGATCAGTTTGTCTACTAACCAGTTGCTCATGCTTTCTTTCTCCAGTACCGGTGGCTTGAACACAGCCCCGCGTATGCCCTTGAGCTAAATTCATATGTGGCGATGACGCCAGCTGGACGGGGTCAGACGTTCGACCTGCCATTTCCAGCCTGCACCCTCAGCCTTCCAGACAACCTGCCCGTGCAGGTTTGCCACTTCATTTCCGGGCCACCTAAGGCGGCACCGGGCTGTTTTACACAGTGGTAGTTATGGACGGCGGCAGACTGCCAGCCGTCACATCCCGCGCACAGCCTGCATAAATGCGCGAATCTTGTCGTGATCCTTGATGCCCTTGCCCTGCTCCACCCCACCGCTGACGTCCACGGCATACGGGCGAACCTGTTCGATGGCCGCCGCGACATTCGCGGGGCTGAGCCCACCGGCCAGAATGATCGGCTTGCTCAATCCCTCGGGGATCAGCGACCAATCGAACGCTTCGCCGGTACCACCGGGTACGCCTTCGACATAGGTATCCAGCAAAATCCCGCGCGCGCCACCATAAGCTGCACACGCACCGGCGATATCGTCCCCGGCCTTGACGCGCAGCGCCTTGATGTACGGGCGTTGATAGCTTTCACATTCATCCGGGGTCTCGTCGCCATGAAACTGCAACATGTCCAGCGGTACGGCGTCCAGGGTTTCATTGAGTTCGCAACGACTGGCATTGACGAACAAACCCACGGTGGTCACGAAGGGCGGCAATGCGGCGATGATCGCCCGCGCCTGCAACACATTCACCGCTCGCGGGCTCCTGGCATAAAACACGAAACCAATGGCATCCGCTCCCGCCTCGACTGCCGCCAGCGCATCTTCTATGCGGGTAATCCCGCAAATCTTGCTGCGAACGACGGACATAGCGCAGAAACTCCAGGGTTGGACCGAGAAAGTCCCGGATGGTAACAAAAGCTTTTCCGGGCGTCAGCCGCCAAGTTCGCTGAAACCCGTGAGGAAGTGTGGCCCGATAAATCGCTGGGGCAGTTCGAACTCGTCGCGATACTCCACATCCACCAGGTAAAGGCCAAATGGATGCGCCGTCACGCCGCCGGTCCGGCGAACCCTGCTCTCCAGCACTTCCTTCGCCCACTCGACCGGGCGCTCGCCGGTGCCGATGGTCATCAGCACTCCTGCGATATTGCGCACCATATGGTGCAGAAAAGCGCCGGCGCGGATATCCAGCACGATCATCTTGCCGTGGCGGGTCACCCGCAGGTGATGGACTTCCTTGATCGGCGACTTGGCCTGGCACTGACCGGCCCGGAACGCGCTGAAGTCATGCACCCCCACCAGATGCTGCGCGGCCTCGGCCATGCGCTCGGCGTCCAGCGGGCGATGGTTCCAGGTGATTTCTTCGTTGAGGTGCGCCGGGCGGATCTGGTCGTTGTAGATCACATAGCGGTAACGCCGGGCGATGGCCTTGAACCGCGCATGAAAATGCGCCGGCATGACCTTGGCCCAACTGACGCTGACGTCATGGGGCAAATTGATATTGGCGCCCATCACCCAAGCCTTCATGGTCCGCTCGGCCTGGGTATCGAAATGCACCACCTGGCCGCAGGCATGCACCCCTGCGTCGGTACGCCCGGCGCACATCAACGACACCGGCGAATCGGCGACTTTGGACAGGGCCTTTTCCAGGGTTTCCTGCACCGTCAGCACGCCCGACGCCTGGCGCTGCCAGCCGCGATAGCGTGAACCTTTGTATTCAACGCCCAGGGCGATGCGGTAAAAGCCTGCGGCCGCCATTTCGGCGGCTGCGTTATCTATATTTGCCAAGAACTGAGAGCCTGATGAGTTGCGCAAAGGCGGCCATTATAAATGCGGCAGCCGTGTGACGGGCGCTTTTGTTCAGGATTGACGCGGACCGAATGCCAGAGGGGGCTTGCTCCCGATAGCTGTGGGGTCAGCAACTAGCTGTGCTGAATGGCCCGGCGCTATCGGGGGCAAGCCCCCTCCCACCTGTGTGTTGTATCAGCCTTCAAATTCTACCGAGCATTTCCTTGGCCTCGCCGCGCTGAATCTCATCGCCTTCGGTGAGCACTTCGGAAAGGATATCCCGCGCTCCGTCCGCATCGCCCATGTCGATATAGGCTTGGGCCAGGTCCAGCTTGGTAGCGACCTCATTGGTGCCAGACAGGAAGTCGAACTCAGGCTCATCACCGCCAAGCGCCGCATCTTCAGCCGTGAAAGAAGGCTCGATGGAGGGATGTTCCAGGCTCTGGGACAGGCGATCCAGCTCGGCGTTGACATCGTCCAGCTCCGAGGCGAAAGCATCAGGCTTGGCCGCCGTTTGCGGCTCGTCCGCCAGGGACAGATCAAAATCTTCCGGCAGATCGAAGTCATCCAACGCTGCAGGCTTCAGCGTAGGCGGTTCGACAGCTGGAACGTCGTTCATCTGACCTTCAAGACCAGACAGGAAGTCATCGTCGGACTGCGTTGACGACGGCGCATCCAACTGCAGGTCCAGGTCAAAGTCAGACAGGTCATCCGAGGCCGGCTTGGCGGCGGTTTGCTCTTTCAGAAGCGACTCGAACGTCTGTTGATCGTCCTTTATCTCGGCCGGTGAGGCAGCCTCCAGATCGTCCAGGCTCAGATCAAAATCACTGTCAAAAGCCTCCGGCTCTGGTGCAGCCGGCTTGTCTTCGAGCAGATCCTTGACGTACTGAGCATCCAGTGCCGCCGCAGCAACCGCCGCACTGACACCTGCCGCCAATACGGCCATCGCCGGGAAGCGCGCTTTGAGCTGCTCGACCTGGGCATGGTTTTCACCATTGGCCACGAGTTGGCGCTCCTGGGTCACGAAGCCGTCCTTGTCGCTTTGCAGGCCATAGACTTCCATCAGCTTCAAACGCAAGTCGCTGCGCTTGGGCTCGTGCTTGATCGCTTGCTCCAACACATCGGCAGCCTGGTTCAGGTGACCACGGTCGATATGGGACTGGGCTTGCGCCAAGGCATCGTTGGCATTCTGCGGGGCGACGGCAACAGCCAGCGGCGCGAGCACGGAGGCGACTGTTGGTACAACCACAGCAGGCTCAACCACTGGCGCGGGCGCCGGAGCAGCGGCCAGCTTGACGTTCGGTGGCGGCACCTCAAGGCCCTCGAAACTGTCCGACGGCAGGTCGTGCTCGATATCCGAGGTGAATTCCGGTTCTTCGGCCAGCGCCCGCGCCATGCGCAGGTGCTTTTCCTCTTCGCGACGGGCGTTGCGATGGCGCGCCCACAGCAGCAGGAGCAACAAGACCACCAGGCCCGCTGCCCCCCCGATAACAGAGAGGACAACCGGGTTGGTCAGCAGGTCGTTGAACTTGCCTTCCGGGGCCTCGGCGTCAGTGGTGGCGACCGGTTTGGCCGCTTCCGGCGCGGGTGCCGGAGCGTCCGGTGTCGGCGCTGGCGCAGCGGTCTGTGCGGGGGCTGCCGGAGTGGCCGCCGGGTCGCTGGCCAGCTGTGCAGGCATCGCTGTCGCCGCCGTCGCCGGGTCGCCTTTCTCCGCCTGCAAACGAGCCAGTTGATCGTTCTTCAGTTGAATCAGCTTTTGCAGTTTATCCAGCTGGCTTTGCAGGTCCGCCGCACGACTCTTGAGTTCCTCGTTATCACGGCGAGTGGTGTCCAACTGCTCCTGGGTCATCGCCAGCTTGTCGCTCAGGCCCTGGCTGTCGCCGGCCTTGCTCTTGCCGCCCTTCTTGGCCGCTTCTGCCGAGACCAGGCTCAGCTTGTCCTGGGCATTGGTGGTCGAGGGCGCATTACCGGCCTGGGTACGCTTGGTGGCGTCCAGTTGTTGCTTGCCTGCGGCCTGATTGGAGGCCGTGCGACGCCCCTGGCGCCAGGCATCATTCTGCGCCCGGACTTCGGCAATCGCCTGGGGTTGCGGCAGTGCGGTGCTTTGTACGGTGTCCGGCAGGCGTAGCACCTGGCCGGTTTTCAAGCGGTTGATATTGCCGTCGATGAAGGCGCCGGGGTTCAGCGCCTGGATAGCCAGCATGGTCTGCTGCACCGAACCGCCATTGCGGTGCTTCTCGGCAATTTCCCAAAGGGTGTCGCGGGAGGTCGTGGTGTGCTGGGCCGGCTTGCTCGCAACAGGCGCGGCGCTGACAGGTGCGCCCAAGCGTGGGGCTGGCGCCGCTGCGACCGGGGCCGGGGCAGACTGGTCAAATTTGGCCGGATCGAGCAGCACACTGTAGTCGCGCATCAATCGACCGTTTGGCCATTGCACCTGCAGCAGGAAACGCACATAGGAATCAGGCAGCGGCTTGCTGGAGGTGACACGCACCACGCTGCGACCATTGGCGTTGATCACCGGGGTAAATGTCAGGTCATTGAGGAATGCCTGGCGATCGACGCCAGCATCCACAAACGCCTGGGAGGACGCCAGGCTAGGCGTGATCTCGGACGCTGTGAGGCCGCCGACATCGAGCAATTCGATTTCCACCGACAAGGGCTGGTTCAACTTCGACTTGAGGGTCATTTCCCCCAGCTGCAGCGCCTGCGCCATACCGGAGGACAGCGCCGAGGCGGCCGCTATTGCTAACACCAGTTTGCGAACTTGAACCATAGCCTCATCCTTTGTCTGAACACTCCCCGGCCTGCGAGAAGGTTGGTAACCGCTTGCCATAAGGCATGGCGAGCCGATAGGTTACCGACACGCTTCTGTTGCACTTCGGACCAAGCATAGCGCCTGGCTAGAATCAATCTACAAATTGACGCCAAGTATCTTTTACGCAAGGCCTTTTATCAACAACTGCGCCAGCTGCACCGCGTTAAGTGCGGCACCTTTGCGTACGTTATCTGACGTCAGCCACAGATTTAGTTCCGCCGGGTCGTCCACGCCAGCACGAACCCGGCCGACATAGACCACATCCTGGCCGACCGCATCGCCCACGGCTGTCGGGTAATCGCCCTCCTCCACCAGTTCTACACCCGCAGCGGCATCAAGGGCCAGGTTGACCGCAGCCAGGTCGACCGGTGCGGCCAATTGCAACGACACCGTCAGGCTATCGCCAAAAAACACCGGAGCTTGAACGCAGGTTGCTGAAATCTTCAGCGACGGTAATTCAAGCACTGTGCGCAGTTCGTGTACGAGACGCTTCTCCAAGGCTGTATGACCTTGCGCATCTGGCGTGCCGACTTGTGCCAACAGGTTGAAGGCCATTTGCCGGTCGAAGAACTTCGGCTCCAGCGGGCGTACGTTCAACAACTCGGCGGTCTGACGGGCCAGTTCGCTCACGGCTTCACGCCCTTGAGCAGACACCGCCAGGTTGGCCGTGACGCTGACACGCTGGATATCCAGCAAGCCACGCAACGGCGCCAGCACCACCGCAAGGTTAGTCGCGGACGGGCTTGGGCTGCCGAGTTGGAACGGTTTTTTCAATCCCTTCAGGACATGGGCATTGGCTTCCGGCACCACCTGTGGCGCCTGCTCGGCGGGCAAGGCACCGGACAGATCGATCACCGAACAGCCGGCTGCCGTCGCACGTGGTGCGAAACTCAGGGTGACGGCGGGGCCGGCGGCGAAGAACGCCAGTTGCACCTTGCTGAAATCGAACTCATCAACCTCCTTGACCCGCACATTCTTGCCGCGAAAGGGCACCGAGGCACCGGCGGAATTATTGCCGGCCAGCAGGTACAGGGTGCCCACCGGGAATGCCAGTTCTTCGAGAATCTGCACCAGGGTTTCGCCAACAGTACCGGTGGCGCCGATCACGGCGATTTCAAAGGTCTGGGTCATGGGGGCTGCCTCGGGCATTGCGGGGGGAGCGGCACTTTACCGGGTGGCCGGGGGTGAGGCAATTAACCTGGGTTTTATGGTGTGGCTGATGGCCCTATCGGGGGCAAGCCCCCTCCCACCAAAATGTGGGAGGGGGCTTGCCCCCGATAGCGGCCGAAAGAACAACAAAAAACCCGCGCCTGTCACCAGAGCGCGGGTTTCTCTTACTGCCTCAAGCGATCAACGCTCCAGCAAAATCCGCAGCATGCGACGCAACGGCTCAGCCGCGCCCCACAGCAGCTGGTCGCCAACCGTAAAGGCGCCGAGGAACTGACTGCCCATGTTCAGCTTGCGCAGACGGCCAACCGGTACATTCAGGGTGCCGGTGACCTTGGTCGGGCTCAGCTCCTGCATGCTGATATCGCGGTTGTTCGGCACCAGCTTGACCCACGGGTTGTGCTGGCTGATCAGCCCTTCGATATCGGCGATCGGCACGTCTTTGTTCAGCTTGATGGTCAGCGCCTGGCTGTGGCAGCGCATGGCGCCGATGCGCACGCAGATGCCGTCGACCGGGATCGGGCTCTTGAAACGACCGAGGATCTTGTTGGTTTCGGCCTGGGCCTTCCACTCTTCGCGGCTCTGACCGTTCGGCAGTTCCTTGTCGATCCACGGAATCAGGCTGCCAGCCAATGGCACACCGAAGTTCTCGGTCGGGTAGGCGTCGCTGCGCATGGCTTCGGCCACACGGCGGTCGATGTCGAGGATCGCGCTGGCCGGGTCGGCCAGTTGATCGGCGACTGCAGCGTGGGTCGCGCCCATCTGCTTGATCAGCTCACGCATGTTCTGCGCGCCGGCACCGGAGGCCGCCTGATAGGTCATGGCGCTCATCCACTCGACCAGACCCGCTTCGAACAGGCCACCGAGGCCCATCAGCATCAGGCTGACGGTGCAGTTGCCGCCGACGTAGTTCTTGGTGCCCGCATCCAGCTGCTGGTCGATGACCTTGCGGTTTACCGGGTCGAGGATGATCACCGCATCGTCCTGCATACGCAGGCTCGACGCGGCGTCGATCCAGTAACCCTGCCAGCCGGCTTCGCGCAGTTTCGGGAAGACTTCGCTGGTGTAGTCGCCACCCTGGCAGGTCACGATCACGTCGAGTGTCTTCAACTCGTCAATGCTGTAGGCATCCTTGAGCGGGGCAATATCCTTGCCCACGGACGGCCCTTGGCCACCCACGTTCGACGTGGTGAAAAACACCGGCTCAATAAGATCGAAATCCTGCTCTTCCAGCATCCGCTGCATGAGCACGGAACCGACCATACCGCGCCAACCGATCAGACCTACACGTTTCATCGCAACTACACCTTGTTAAAAAGTGGGCCGCCTTGCAGCAACAACTGCAAGCGGGCCCGAGAGATTACAGATTCCGCAGCGCGGCGACTACTGCGTCGCCCATTTCTTGCGTACCGACTTTGGTGCAACCCTGCGACCAGATGTCGCCAGTGCGCAAACCCTGGTCCAGCACCAGGCTCACGGCCTTCTCGATCGCGTCCGCCGCATCGCTCAGGTTGAAGCTGTAGCGCAGCATCATCGAGACCGACAAGATGGTCGCCAGCGGGTTGGCAATGCCCTGGCCCGCGATGTCCGGCGCCGAACCGTGGCAAGGCTCGTACATGCCCTTGTTGTTAGTGTCCAGGGACGCCGACGGCAGCATGCCGATGGAGCCGGTGAGCATCGACGCCTGGTCGGACAGGATGTCGCCGAACAGGTTGTCGGTCACGATCACGTCGAACTGCTTCGGCGCACGCACCAGTTGCATCGCGGCGTTGTCGACGTACATGTGGCTCAGTTCGACGTCCGGGTAGTCCTTGGCCACTTCTTCGACGATTTCGCGCCACAGTTGGCTGGACGCCAGTACGTTGGCTTTATCCACCGAGCAGACCTTTTTGCCACGCACGCGGGCCATGTCGAAACCGACACGGGCGATACGACGGATTTCGCTCTCGCTGTATGGCAGGGTGTCGTAGGCCTGGCGCTCGCCATTCTCCAACTCACGCACACCGCGTGGCGAGCCGAAATAGATACCGCCGGTCAGCTCCCGCACGATCAGGATATCCAGGCCCGCGACCACTTCGGGCTTGAGGCTCGACGCATCAGCCAGTTGCGGGTAAAGGATCGCCGGGCGCAGGTTGCCGAACAGGCCCAGTTGCGCGCGGATTTTCAGCAGGCCGCGCTCAGGGCGGATGTCACGCTCGATCTTGTCCCACTTCGGACCACCCACGGCGCCGAGCAGCACGGCGTCAGCGGCGCGGGCGCGATCCAGGGTTTCGTCGGCCAGGGGCACGCCGTGCTTGTCGATGGCTGCGCCGCCGATCACGTCGTGGCTCAGTTCGAAGCCCAGGCTGTACTTGCTGTTGGCAAGTTCCAGGACCTTGACCGCTTCGGCCATGATTTCCGGACCAATGCCGTCGCCAGGGAGAATCAGAATCTGCTTGCTCATGGGTTCCTCATTTCATCAAGCGACCCGCCCGTGGGCAGGTCGGGAAAAATAACTAGCGCTCGGCCCAGACCACCAGCACGTCAGTGCTGAAGGTGCCGTCGGCTTGAATCTCGTAATAGTCACGCACTTCCTGGCCCATCGCCTGTTGCAGCTCCAGGATCGCGGCGCGCAGGACTTGCGGCGTGCGCATACGCTCGACCCACGAGGTGTATTCCAGGCGCAGGCGCTGGCGACTGCTGTTGCGCACATGCAGACCGGCTTCGCTGAGCTGACGCATCCACTCGGCAGCAGAGTAATCGCGCACGTGGCTGGTGTCCCTCAGTACTTCGACGGTTTGCAGGTAAGTGTCCAACAGCGGGCTGCCCGGTGACAACACATCAACGAAGGCCGCCACGCCGCCCGGCTTGAGCACGCGACGCACTTCACGCAGGGCCAGGCCGAGGTCGCTCCAGTGGTGAGCCGAGTAGCGGCTGAACACAAAGTCGAACTCGCCGTCGGCAAACGGCAGGCGTTCTGCGGCGCCGTTGACAGTGCTGATATTGGTGAAGCCGCGATCTTGCGCAGCAGCGGCCACCACGTCGAGCATCTGCTGGGACAGGTCGTAGGCCACCACTTCTTTAACCAGCGGTGCCACATGAAAGCTGACATGACCGGCGCCGCAGCCCAGGTCCAGCAGGCGTGCACCGCCCTGCCCGGCCAGTTCGGCCTGGAGCAGCGCAAATTCGCTGCCTTGGGCGTGCACGGCACTGCTGAGGTAGGCAGAGGCCTGTTCGCCGAATTGTTTTTGCACGACTTGGGTGTGGGCGGTGCTGGTCATGGTGGTTTTCCTTGGGTTTTGGGGTGGCTGTACGGGCGCTATCGCAGGCAAGCCAGCTCCCACATTGATCGGTGTTCTCCTGAACAACTCGGTCAACTGTGGGAGCGGGCTTGCCCGCGATGGGGCCCGCACGGTTACCGCAAATCAGGCATCGCGAAACAACCAAGGCTGGCTAGCCCGGTGCTTGGCCTCAAACGCTGCAATCGCATCGCCGTCCTGCAAGGTCAGGCCGATATCATCCAGGCCGTTGATCAGGCAGTGCTTACGGAAGGCGTCCACTTCAAAGTGATACACCTTGCCATCCGGACGGGTCACGGTTTGCGCGGCCAGGTCGACAGTCAGCTGGTAGCCCACGTCGGCTTCGACTTGCTTGAACAGCTCGTCGACTTCTTCGTCGGTCAAGATGATCGGCAACAGGCCATTCTTGAAGCTGTTGTTGAAGAAGATATCGGCGTAGCTCGGCGCGATGATGCTGCGAAAGCCATATTCTTCCAGGGCCCACGGCGCGTGCTCACGGCTGGAGCCGCAACCGAAGTTTTCCCGGGCCAACAGGACGCTGGCGCCCTGGTAACGTTCGGCGTTGAGCACGAAGTCCTTGTTCAGCGGGCGCTTGGAGTTGTCCTGGTAGGCATAGCCCACGTCCAGGTAGCGCCACTCGTCGAACAGGTTGGGGCCAAAACCGGTGCGCTTGATCGACTTCAAGAACTGCTTGGGGATGATCTGGTCGGTGTCCACGTTGGCACGGTCCAACGGCGCGACAAGACCTGTGTGTTGGGTAAAAGCTCTCATCGGGTATTCCTCAGATCAATTCGCGAACGTCGATGAAACGACCGTTGACGGCAGCCGCAGCGGCCATGGCCGGGCTGACCAGGTGGGTACGCCCACCAGCGCCCTGACGCCCTTCGAAGTTACGGTTGGAGGTCGACGCGCAATGCTCGCCCGACTCCAGGCGGTCCGGGTTCATCGCCAGGCACATCGAACAGCCCGGCTCACGCCATTCAAAACCGGCTTCGAGGAAGATTTTGTCCAGGCCTTCGGCTTCGGCTTGCGCTTTGACCAAGCCAGAACCCGGCACCACGATGGCTTGCTTGATGGTCGAGGCTACCTTGCGGCCCTTGGCGATCACCGCGGCGGCGCGCAGGTCTTCGATCCGCGAGTTGGTGCAGGAACCGATGAACACACGATCCAACTGGATGTCGGTGATTGCCTGGTTGGCTTTCAACCCCATGTACTTCAAGGCGCGCTCGATGGAGCCGCGCTTGACCAAATCGGCCTCTTGGGCCGGGTCCGGCACGTTCTGGTCGACGGCCAAGACCATTTCCGGGGAAGTGCCCCAGCTGACTTGCGGCTTGATCTGGGCTGCGTCGAGCTCGACCACGGTATCGAACACCGCATCGGCGTCGGAGACCAGGTCCTTCCAGGCCTCAACGGCGGCATCCCAATCAGCGCCGGCCGGGGCGAAAGGACGACCCTTGACGTATTCGACGGTCTTTTCGTCCGCCGCCACCATGCCCACACGGGCACCGGCTTCGATGGACATGTTGCAGATGGTCATGCGGCCTTCGATGGACAGGTCGCGAATCGCACTGCCGGCGAATTCGATGGCATGGCCGTTACCGCCGGCGGTGCCGATCTTGCCGATCACGGCGAGCACGATGTCCTTGGCGGTCACGCCAAACGGCAAGGTGCCTTCGACCGAGACCAGCATGTTCTTCATTTTCTTGGCGACCAGGCACTGGGTGGCGAACACGTGTTCGACCTCCGAGGTGCCGATGCCGTGGGCCAAAGCGCCGAAGGCACCGTGGGTGGACGTGTGGGAGTCGCCGCAGACCACGGTCATGCCCGGCAAGGTGGCACCCTGCTCCGGGCCGATCACGTGGACGATGCCTTGACGCACGTCATTCATCTTGAATTCGGTGATGCCATATTCGTCGCAATAGTCGTCGAGGGTCTGTACCTGCAAGCGCGACACGGTGTCGACGATGGCGTCGATACCGCCCTTGCGCTCAGGGGTGGTCGGCACGTTGTGGTCCGGGGTGGCAATGATCGAGTCGACGCGCCAAGGCTTGCGCCCCGCCAGTCGCAGGCCTTCGAACGCTTGGGGCGAGGTCACTTCATGGATGATGTGACGGTCGATATAGATCAGCGACGACCCATCATCGCGCCGTTTCACTTCATGGGAATCCCAAAGCTTGTCGTAAAGCGTTTTGCCGGCCATCAGTCGGTCCTCATCAGCGGTATTTCATGCGCCGGGCTTTTCAATAACCCTTTGGCTTGTGAGGCTGATGGTATGGCGCTACATTAAATAACTCAAATTCATATTTTTTATGCTTTGGATTACCAACTGGAATACCACCATGGACTTGGCCAATCTTAATGCCTTTATCGCCATCGCCGAGATCGGTAGCTTTTCCGGCGCCGGTGAACGCCTGCACCTGACCCAACCGGCCATCAGCAAACGCATCGCCGGCCTGGAGCAGCAATTGAAGGTGCGCTTGTTTGATCGCCTGGGCCGCGAAGTCGGCCTGACCGAGGCCGGGCGCGCCCTGCTGCCGCGCGCTTACCAGATTCTCAACGTGCTCGACGACACCCGCCGTGCCCTCACCAACCTCACCGGCGAAGTCAGCGGGCGGCTCACATTGGCCACCAGCCACCATATCGGCCTGCACCGCTTGCCGCCGATCCTGCGCACGTTCACCCGCGAATACCCGAACGTGGCGTTGGATATTCAGTTTCTCGATTCGGAAGTTGCCTACGAAGAAATTCTCCACGGGCGCGCCGAAGTGGCGGTGATCACCCTCGCACCGGACCCTCACAACCTGGTACGCGCAACGCCGGTGTGGGACGACCCGCTGGATTTTGTGGTGGCGCCCGAACATAGCCTGATCAGTAATGGCTCTATCAGCCTGGCGGATATTGCCGGCCATCCGGCGGTTTTCCCTGGCGGCAACACCTTTACCCACCATATTGTCAGCCGGCTGTTCGAGGCCCAGGGCCTGACGCCAAACATCGCGATGAGCACTAACTACCTGGAAACCATCAAGATGATGGTTTCCATCGGCCTGGCCTGGAGCGTGTTGCCGCGCACCATGCTCGATGATCAGGTGGCAAGTATCGCTTTGCCGGGCATACAACTCAGTCGCCAGCTAGGCTATATCGTGCACACAGAAAGGACGCTGTCGAACGCTGCGCGGGCTTTCATGAGCCTATTGGAT
This sequence comes from Pseudomonas sp. LG1E9, assembly GCF_003290225.1. Classification (NCBI taxonomy): domain Bacteria; kingdom Pseudomonadati; phylum Pseudomonadota; class Gammaproteobacteria; order Pseudomonadales; family Pseudomonadaceae; genus Pseudomonas; species Pseudomonas sp. LG1E9. Next base: position 4,833,071 of record NZ_CP029983.1, read on the forward strand.
GCACAGGTGGATCTGCCAGGAATGCCGGCATGACGCCGTGCGGCCTGGGTTCTGATTAAAACCGTGCTGTTTGCCCATCGAATCAAGGCCCGATGATAATGCGCAACCCCGTCGATTCCGTGCCACCCCTGCCCCGCATTTACGCCCTCGACCCCCAGGCGGCGGAAGAGAGCTGGGACAGCGCCCCACAACTGCTGGCCGCCCTCAATGCGGCCCGCCTGGGCGCATGGTGCTGGGAAATCGACACCGGACGAATCAGTTGGTCACGCGGCACCCAGGCGCTGTTTGGGTTTGACCCGCGCCAACCGTTGCCCAAGGATCTGGATTACCTCGACCTGCTCGCCCAATCGGATCGCGCCCGCGTGGTACGGGCTTTTCACGCCGTATTGGCCGGCGAGCCGTTCGAGCAGGCCATGCATCACCGCATCCAATGGCCCGACGGCAGCTTTCACTGGCTGGAAATCAACGGCAGCCTGCAGCCGGACAAAGCCGGTCGACGCCGCATGATCGGGGTGATCCGCGAGATCACCCACCAGCGCGAACGTGAGAACGCCCTGGGCCACTCCGAAAAACGCTTCGCCACGCTGTTCCACCTGTGCCCGAACATGGTGCTGCTGACCCGTCAGGCCGACGGCCTGATCAGCGAAGCCAACCAGTATTTCGAGATGCTCTTCGGCTGGCCCCTGGGCGACGCCATCGGCCGCACCACCCTGGACCTGGGCCTGTGGTGCGATCCGGAGCAGCGCGCTGAACTCATCAAGGCGACCCAGCGCAAGGGCGAGCCCATCAGCATGGAGGTGCAGTTTTGCGCCAGCAACGGCCAGGTCCACGATGGCACCCTCAGCGCGCAAAAAATCGAGTTGGAGGGTGAGGCGTACCTGATCAGCACTTTCCTCGACACCACCGAACGCAAGAATGCCGAACAGGCACTCAAGGACAGCCAGGAACGCCTCGACCTGGCGCTGGACTCGGCGCAACTGGGCACTTGGGACTGGCACATTCCCAGCGGCATGCTCTACGGCTCGGCACGCGCCGCCCAACTGCACGGCCTGCCGTTCGAACCGTTCCACGAATCCTTCGATGCTTTTTTTGAAGGCATGCCCGATGAGGAACGGGACAATATGCGCAGCGCCTACCGCACCCTGCGAGAAGGGCCGGCCGGCAACTACCAATTGACCTATCGAGTGCCCATGGAGGACGGCAGCTCACGCTACCTGGAAAGCCGTGCGCGCCTGTACCGCAACGAGCAAGGCGCGCCGCTGCGCATGGCCGGGACGTTGCTCGACATCACCGACCAGGTAGAGCGCGAGCAACGCCTGAGCGCCTCCGAAGAGAAATTCGCCAGCCTGTTCCAGGCCAGCCCCGACCCGATTTGCGTCACCGGCATGGACAGCGGCGCGTTTATCGAGATCAACCCGGCCTTCACCCAGACCTTTGGCTGGACCGCCGACGAGGTCATCGACAAGAGCGCCGACCAGATCGGCCTGTGGGACGATCCCAGCCAGCGTCTGGAGCGTATCGAACGGGTGATTCGCGAGCAGGCGTTGAGCAACGTGGCCGTGGTGGTGCATCACAAGAATGGCCAGAGCCTGACCTGTATGATTTCCAGCCGCTTGATCAAGGTCGGCGATCAACCGTGCATTGTCACCACCTTGCGCGATATCACCCAGCAACAACGCTCTGAAGCCGCGCTGAAGGCCAGCGAGGAAAAATTCGCCAAGGCCTTCCATTCCAGCCCTGACGCAATTTCCATCACCGAGCGCGACACCGGCCGCTATGTGGAGGTCAACGACGGCTTCTGCCGCCTCACCGGCTACCGCGCTGAAGACGCCATCGGCCTGACGTTGTATCAGATCGGCATCTGGGCCGACGAAAACCAACGCTCGGCGCTATTGGCCGAGTTGCAGATCAAGGGCCGTATCACCCACCTGGAAATGCTCTGGCACAACAAACGCGGCGACGTGCTGGCAGTGGAAGTCTCCGTTGAGCCCATCACCCTGAACGAGACTCCGTGCCTGCTGCTGACCGCGCGGGATGTGAGCCTGCTGAAAAACGCACAGGCGCAGATCCGCCACCTGGCCTACCACGACCCGCTGACCAACCTGCCCAACCGGGCGCTGCTGATGGATCGCCTGAGCCAGCAGATCGCCCTGCTCAAGCGCCATAATTTACGCGGCGCGCTGCTGTTCCTGGACCTTGACCACTTCAAGCACATCAACGACTCCCTTGGTCACCCGGTGGGCGATACCGTGCTGAAAATCGTCACCGCGCGCCTGGAAGCCAGCGTGCGCATGGAGGACACCGTGGCACGCCTGGGTGGTGATGAATTCGTGGTACTGCTCAGCGGCCTGAATGGCTCGCGCATGGAGGTCAGCAAACAGGTGCAGGCGTTGGCCGACACCCTACGCGAGTTGCTTTCGGAGCCGATGTTCCTGGACGGGCACCGCCTGCAGGTCACGCCGAGCATTGGTGTGGCGTTGATTCCCGATCACGGTACCACCCCGGCGGATCTGCTCAAGCGCGCCGACATTGCCCTGTACCGCGCCAAGGATTCAGGGCGCAATACCACGCAGATGTTCCACAACAGCATGCAAAAAACCGCCAGCGAACGCCTGCGCATGGAAACCGACCTGCGCCTGGCCCTGGCGCGTGGCGAGTTCAGTGTGCATTACCAACCCCAGGTGGATGCGCGCGGCAACAAGATCGTCGGCGCAGAGGCACTGGTGCGCTGGCAGCACCCACAATTGGGCGCGCAGTCACCGTCGGAATTTATCAAGGTGCTGGAAGACAGCGGCCTGATCCTTGAAGTGGGCACCTGGATCCTCGATGAAGCCTGTGCCGCTTTCGAACAATTGATCAAAGACGGCAAGGTGGACCCGCTGAACTTCAGCCTGTGCGTAAACATCAGCCCTCGGCAGTTTCGTCAGAACGACTTCGTGGAGCGGGTAGAGCACAGCCTCAAGCAGCACTCGTTGCCCTATAGCCTGCTGAAACTGGAAATCACCGAAGGCATCGTGATCCAGAACCTGGACGACACCGTGAACAAGATGCGCCGCCTGAAAAAGCTCGGCGTGAGCTTTGCGATGGATGACTTTGGTACCGGCTACTCATCTCTGACCTACCTTAAGCGTTTGCCAGTGGATGCGCTGAAAATCGATCAATCGTTCGTGCGCGACGCAACCCACGACCCCAACGACGCCGAAATCATTCGCGCCATCGTGGCGATGGCTCGCAGTTTGAATCTGGAGGTGATTGCCGAGGGTGTGGAAACCCCGGAGCAACTGGCGTTCCTGCAAAAACTGGGCTGCCATTTGTTCCAGGGGTATTTGCACAGCCGTCCGTTGCCGATCGAGGGGTTCAGACGGCTGCTGGAGTAACCCTCAGGCCAGCTTCAATGCCCGCATCCCCGCGGACATCCAGCGTGAGGAAGCCAGGGCCAGTTTTCGCCCATAGTCATCAAGCGCGCCATTGATCACTGCAACCGAATGGGCACTGTCCGCCAGGGTGCCGATCGCGCCGTCAGCCAGCTCTTTTACCGTGCTTTCACGGATGTAACCAAACAGGCCCAGCCGGCGAAGTGCCTCGCCGGGGTATTCGCCGTCATTGAGGGTCTGCAGCGCCACCTCATAACTCTCGCGAGCCCGAAAGTCGTTGTTCTCTATCTGCGCGCGCTTGGCACTGACCGCGTAGAGAAAGTTGGCGTAACTGAGCAACTGGGGATCACTGCCATAGAAGTTCGAGGCCGCCGTGGCCTGGCGCAGCTCAGCATGGGTCAACTTAAGCGGGAAAGAATCCCGCATCGTCACCTCAAAGCCGTCCGGCGTGACCTGGATGTGCTTATAGATCCCCACGGGGTCCTGCGCGAACCGGATAATGGCTGCCTTGATCGCCGACACGGTGACGCAATTGCCTTGCGCGCCTTGATAAAAGCCACTCCAGATTTGCTCAGGCGCCGCGTCGGTGGCCACATGAGACACCGTCCTGGCGTCGCTGCGGGGCGCGGATTTATCGTTGAACAACACGTAGCCATACCCCCCATCGACCGACTGCCGTTCACCGTAATTATGTTTGACCCCCTCCACGACCAAGGCGGAGCCGTGGTTATGGGTCCCCATGACTCCGATCGCGCCCTTGGCCGCCATGTCAGCCGACGACACAAACTGAGAAAGCCCGAAAACCCCCATGCCCTGCAGGCACCGCTGGGTCGTCTCCCCTTCGAGTGTCTTTGCCAGAGCGACCTCGAACGTCGAGTAATCCCCTTCCAGTTGCTTGCGTTTCACAAAGGCCGCAAACACAAAGTTGGCGTCCTTTACGGCGCCGGAATCCGCCCCCTGAAATCGCGAAGCCTTCGACGCCTGCGCCAACTCGCTGGCAGACAAGTGAACCTTGAATTCATCCTTCATGGTGACGTGATAGCCGTCACCGGCGCGAATCAACTCACTGAACATGGCAGCAGGGTGGCGACCGAACGTCATCATCATCAATTTGATGACTGCGGCATGCGTGCTGCTATCAAAGTTCTCGCCAAACCGTCGCTCAGTCGTGTTGAACGCCGGGGCAATATCCGCTGGCGGTCCCTCGCTGCGCGCCGCAGCAACAGGTGCAAACGCCTCATGCCCCATATCAACCGGAAAAACCGGCTGATCAGCCATTGAAATATTCATTTTCGGGATTCCTGACACTCAAAGAATTGTCTGTCGCTCATGCGGCCAGGGCTACACGGAGCAGCCTAGGCTGAACCGACGCCTGAGGCCCTGACCACATCGACGCACTCAAGATCAAACCAGGGCCACAGCGTGCCCCTGGGTGGGCGCCCTCCCTTGTCGTCCCCATAGTTCTTCGCGACCATTGATAACTGCCACCGAATGCCCGGTGCGGTTACACATGCCCAATTGCCCAGCGGCAAGTTCGCGTACAGACACCCTCTTCATGTGCTGCCTCAGCCCCAGTCGCAGGAACCCCTCACCGGGTCCGGACTCATCCTCACCGTCATTCAAGCTACGCACCGCCGCCTGATAGCTCCTGCCCGCCGTGCGGTCGTTATTCTCCATTTGTGCGCGCTTGGCACTCACGGCAAAAAGGAACTGCGCATCCTTGAGCATCCCTTGATCGCCTCCGACAAAGCGCGAACCGCGTGCACCTTCGATCAGTTCGCGGTCTGTCAGGGTGAGTTGAAAGCCATCACGCATGACAACTCGATAACCTTCACTGACTTTGGTTACTTGCCTGAAAATATCCGTGGGACTTTGCCCAAACCGATACATGGCGGCCTTGATGGCCGATACCGTCACACAGTTGCCATCGGGCCCCTGGCGAAACCCGCTCCAGATATTGTCCGGCTTGGCGCCGTTTCGTTTGTTTGACAGGCCAGGAATATTCTCAGCGGGCCTTGGCGCCACGGGTTCGGGGACTACCCTTGGGGCGACTTGCGGGCGTGGCGGTGGGGCCGGAGTAGGTGTATCAAGAACTGTTTTGGCCTTATTACCTGAAATCAAGTTGATTAATTGCGTGAAAAAATAGCTAAAAAGAGCAGTCAGTGTGGCCAAGACTTCTGAAGGGTCACCTACACCTGCATCGCTCTTGTGTGTGGCAGGTGCGGCATGAGAACTTGGACTTGCAATACCCTCAAGAGGCTCCGGCTGATAACTTTTATCATTACTGACACCCAAGTCGTCAACGGGACCGAACTGTCTTACATCAACGACGTACGCAACATTTATAATTGAGCAACAGGACATTTTTGTTCTCCTAGAGCACGCACTTCTCCAGACCTTGCATTCCGAAGAAGTACACGCCTCAGCCAAAAATTTTAACCAGGGAAATTAACGTCAGGACTTAAACTTGGGTCGGGGACTGAATCGCCAGTCTCTTGGATCAAATCGATTATCAGCAGGACCCGGACTGGTTAAATCCGGGACAGGTGTAGCCGGTCGCGGTGTGGGCTTGATATCCGGAGTAACAGACGGGGTCGGCTGTGGCGTAACCTCAGATTTCAAGGTTGGTAGCACTTGTGCCTTGGGCGTGGGGATTGCGTCAGGCCTGGGAAATACGTCAACTGTGTGCCGCCCTTTCGTATCAGGGCAATGACAATGACTGAGACTAACGTTTACCTGCACGTTAGCCTTGGCATCGTTGGTGACGGAAACCTCTGGTCTTGGCGTTGCCGGCATGACTTGCAACGAATCCGGTTTACGGCCATCAAGCCAAACTGTGCGGGGGTCAGCTGGCTGCGGATTCACTGGTAACCCAGGTGTGCCCGGCCTTACCGGCTGTTTGCCCACATCCGGCTTTACAGGCTGCTCGCGGGCCTCAGGTTTGCTCCCTGGCAGCTTTGTCTTGTCAGGGGACAGGTCAGCGTTCATGGCTCTGCCGGACAGCATTTCGCGCATTGCCCTGAACACCATATCCAGCATGTCGAACAACTTTGCGAACGCCGCGGAGGTCAGCATGGCCTCACCCTGTGGCGCTCGCGAATTGTCGTGGCGTAGGAGCGTGGGACTCGTATTGTTATTGGAAGTACCCGGAGACGGGTTCACGCCTATTTTAGGCGTCACAGAGGAGGACTGCTCCAAGAGCGTTGTGCCAACTTTGGCGAAAGGCGAGTTATTAATCGATAGAGACATAAGTAAGTTCCTTACTCAGCACAACCCGACACTTTTAACGACCGGGATGGCGATGGATTTATGGACTTAGAACAACAGCACTACTTTGCTGCCGATATATTCGTGGGCAGCAGCGCCATTGGGTTCCAAAAATCGCGACTCATATAAAGAAATCAAACCAAACTTTCGGAATTTGCCTCATGACCTTCGCACAAAGCCCCTGAATTAAGCGGTTCGCATGCACAACCTATTGACACACACGCTAATAAACAGTCCGCCAGGCAACTCAGCGACATAAATCCACACGACGTAAAGCGGCCGATTGTGATATTTCGCGCACGAAGTGATAACCGTCCGAACCGACAACGTACTTAATATTAATAAAATGTCAGAAGATAATTAAATTTACATAAACAATTATTCTGCAAACTAAAAACAGCCCCTTATCTGTTTATGTAATCCAAGAAAGAAACAGGTAGAACCCCCAATAAAAATCCGCTCTGCCCCCCATAAACGCAAAATGCCCCGCCTCTTTCGATACGGAGCATTTTTTTGCAACACCCAACAGAGGGCTCGGCGCTTGAAGCCCCCTCCGACTCACCCCCAAGCGTTACAACATGACTCAGTGACGACCGGGATGAGGCATGCCGAGCAAACGGCTGACCTGCTCCAGATCGGTCTCGCGACGCAGGGCGGTAAAAAGCTCCACCGCCTCCGGATAATTGCGTGTCAGCATCGCCAACCATTGCTTCAAACGGCCGGGCGCCTGCTTCTCGGTGAGCTGCGCTACCGACTGGGTCCAGAACTCGCGGAGCATGGGCTGCATCTCCACCCACGTCATTTGCACGACTTCCTCGCCCGCCCGCGCAGCCGCAATCTGCCGCGCCAGGTCAGGGCGCGCCACCAGGCCACGGCCGAGCATGATGTCTTCTACGCCGCTGATCTCGCGGCATCGGCGCCAGTCTTCGACACTCCAGATATCGCCATTGGCAAACACGGGCACCTTGACCACGTCCTGCACACGCGGGATCCATTCCCAATGAGCTGGCGGCTTGTAGCCATCGGTCTTGGTCCGCGCATGCACCACGATATGCGCCGCACCGCCTTCGGCCAGGGCCGTGGCGCACACCAGCGCGCCGTCGGGGCTATCGAAGCCCAGGCGCATCTTGGCGGTCACCGGGATATGCGCGGGAACTGCTCGGCGAACGTGCTCGACGATCTGGTTGAGCAACTCCGGCTCCTTGAGCAGCACGGCACCGCCTCGGGACTTGTTGACAGTCTTGGCCGGACAGCCGAAGTTCAGGTCGATCACTTGTGAACCCAGCTCGCAGGCCAGGGCGGCGTTTTCCGCCAGGCACACAGGATCGGAGCCGAGCAGCTGCACGCGCAAGGGCACACCCGCCGCGGTGTGGGCACCGTGCAGCAACTCAGGAGCAAGCTTGTGGAAATAGGCCGGGGTGAGCAGGCGGTCGTTGACGCGGATGAATTCGGTCACGCACCAGTCAATACCGCCCACGCGGGTCAACACGTCCCGCAGGATGTTGTCGACCAACCCCTCCATGGGCGCCAAAGCAATTTGCATGGGAAACACTCAACAAAAATCGTGGCGCAGTTTACTGGGTTTCCTACGGCAACCGTTAACCCGCTGTCAGGGCGGGGCCATAGCCATCGAGAAACTCGGCGGGCATGCGCTTAGGCTTGCCCGTGGACAGCTCGATGCAAACGAAGGTGGTTTGCGCGCGCAGCAGGGTTGCACCGTCACGCGGGCGGACCAGTTGAAAGCGGCGGGTCATCTTCAGGCGCTGGTCCCAGTCGACAATCCACGTGGCCAGTTGCAGCTCGTCGCCTTCGTAACCGGCCGCCAGGTAATCGATCTCGTGGCGCACCACTGCCATCGCGCGATCCAGGCGGCGATACTCGGTCAGGTCCAGCCCCAGTCGTTGGGAGTGGCGCCAGGCGCAACGCTCCAGCCAGGACACGTATACCGCGTTATTGGCGTGCCCCAGGCCGTCGATGTCTTCAGGCGCAACCTGCAGATCAATGATAAACGGCGTTGCCAAATCCCAGCCCATGCGGTGCTCCCAGTCGATTAATGTCGGCGGGGGCAGTGTATCAGGCGCTTTGCCGCTCCTGTAGACAGCAGCCGGCCAACAGCGTCAACACGGCCTCGATCACGCGAGGATCGGCCAGCACTTTCTGGTGGCCGCCTTGTTCCAGGCGCAGCAGACGGCTGTCGAACCAGGCGTCGTGAATGGCTTGAGAGGCTTTGACGGGGACGAAGGTGTCGTCTTCGGCGTGCACGATCAGGCCGGGGATATTCATCTGGTAATGGGCCACATCCAAGTACTTGAGCGGCATGCCGAACGTCATCTCCACCTCCTGGATAAACGCCGAACGTGCCCGCGCCGGCAAACCGACCATCCGGGTAAAACCACGCAGCGCATCCAGGAAGCGCGACGGGGCGGCAATGCTCACCAGCGCCTGGGTACGCAACCCCAACTGCACCGCCAGCATCGCACTGGCGCCGCCCATGGAATGACCGACCACCGCATGCAGCGGCGGCAACTCGGCAGCCGCCTCCAGCATGGCGCGAGCGAACAACAGCACATGGGCTTCACGCCCTGGTGAGCGGCCATGGGCAGGTCCATCCAGGGCTATCACGCAGTAGCCGTTGTCGACCAAGGCCGTGATCAGACTGGCGAACTGGGTTGGACGGCCTTCCCAGCCGTGCATCAACAAAACGGCAGGACCTTGCCCCCAGCGCAGGGCCGACAAGCCAAAGCGCAGGGTGATGCGCTCCGATTGCGCCAGCAGCGGTAATTCCCAGTCACGGGGCGGCAGCTTGCGCGGGGTCATGAAGGCGCGACGCATCTTGTTGGCCACCGTGTGCGGTGCCACATGCCCCAGCGTGCCGTTGAAACGACGAATCCAGGTTAACGCGCCCATTCTGCGAGCCCTCTTCCTATCGCACAGCCGACTTGGCAGCGCGTATCACACGATCCGACAACTCGCCCGGCCCGAGCGCCCGCGCCAAGGTCAGCCCGCCGACCATCAAGGCCATGTCCGCCAGGGCCTTGTCAGTGTCTTCCGGGCTGCCGGCCAACTGCGCAGCCATCAACTCGACGTGCTCGTTCAATACCTCGCGAAAGGCGTCCGGCAGACGGCCCATCTCGCCCACCGTTGCAGGTAACGGGCATGCCTGGGAGGTTGAATCGCGGTGCTTGCGCGACAGATAAAAGGCCGCCACCAGCGTACGACGCTCCTCGCCGGTGAGCTGGGTGTCCATATCGTCGATTGAAGCGCGACGCTGCGCCAGCAATTGGCTGAACGCCTCCAGCATCAGCGCATCCTTGCTTTCAAAGTGCGCGTAGAAACCACCAACGGTCAGCCCAGCCGCGCCCATGACTTCACCGACACTCGGCTCGGCCGGGCCGCGCTGGATCAACGCCGCGCTGGCGGCCTGCAGAATGCGTTCGCGGGTTTGCGCTTTTTTATCGTTCATCAAAGCCTCCGACTCTCATGGGTTGAATATTATTACCATAATAATATTTAGCAAGCGACAGTCACGACCACTGGTCAGAACAGGAAGAAAGGAAGTGAAGGGAGAATTGGCCAAACGCCAGACAAACAAAAGGGCCATTCAATAATTGAATGACCCTTAAAAATCCCGCAGAGCGGGTAATCGTGGCGTCCCCTAGGGGACTCGAACCCCTGTTACCGCCGTGAAAGGGCGGTGTCCTAGGCCACTAGACGAAGGGGACACAAACCTTCTGTACAACTGATCAGTGCTGATAACTGATCGATTCAAGGACGGTGTGGCCAGACCTTGAACCTGTAAATTGGTGGAGCTAAACGGGATCGAACCGTTGACCTCTTGCATGCCATGCAAGCGCTCTCCCAGCTGAGCTATAGCCCCGGATTTTTCGCCTCGCGGCGCAGCAGACCTTTCGAGCTGCTTGTTGAAATTGGCGTCCCCTAGGGGACTCGAACCCCTGTTACCGCCGTGAAAGGGCGGTGTCCTAGGCCACTAGACGAAGGGGACAAAACCTTCTGTACAGCTGATCAGAGCTGAGTTCTGATCGATTCAAGGACGGTGTGGCCAGACCTTGAACCTGTAAATTGGTGGAGCTAAACGGGATCGAACCGTTGACCTCTTGCATGCCATGCAAGCGCTCTCCCAGCTGAGCTATAGCCCCTCATCGGTGAGGACGGGGCGAATCTTAATGGCGGTTTGGAAGTGTGTCAAATTTATTTTCAACATTTTCCAAAGTTTTTTGCCGGGATAACAATCACTTACCGACGAAACCCCGGAAAACCGGGGTTTCGTCGCTGCAACGGCCTGCTTACGCGATAGCGCCCAGCAGCTTTTCCCACTCTTTGTTTTCTTTCTTCGACACACCACCAAGCAAATCAAGGGCTTGGCGCAGACGGAAACGAGTGAGGTCCGGACCAAGAATTTCCATCGCATCCAGCACCGACACCGAACTGGCCTGCCCGGTGATCGCAGCAAACATCAGCGGCATGGCGTCACGCAACTTCAACTCCAGGGATTCCACCACCGCCTGGATCGTCGCGGTGATCGCGTCCTTCTCCCACTGGCGCAGGCTTTCGAGTTTCCACAGGATCAACTGCATCAACTGGCGAACCTGGTCGCCCGAGAGCTTTTTGGACTCGAACAGCTTGGCATCCGGGTTCACGCCTCCGGCAAAGAAGAAGCTGGCCAACGGGGCGACCTGGCTGAACGTCTCCACCCTGCCCTGCACCAGTGGCGCGATCTTCATCATGTACTCAGGGTTCAACGCCCACTGCTGCAGACGGCTGGCGAACTCTTCCACCGGCAGATCACGCAACCACTGGCCGTTGAGCCACGACAACTTCTCGACATCGAAAATCGGACCGCCCAGAGAAACGCGCGACAGGTCGAAGTTGTCGACCATTTCCTGCAACGAGAATTTCTCGCGCTCGTCCGGCATCGACCAGCCCATGCGGCCCAGGTAGTTGAGCATCGCTTCGGGCATGAAGCCCATGCGCTCGTAGAAGGTCACCGAAGTCGGGTTCTTGCGCTTGGACAGCTTGCTCTTGTCCGGGTTACGCAGCAGCGGCATGTAGCACAACTGCGGCTGTTCCCAACCGAAGTATTCGTAGAGCAGGATCAGTTTCGGCGCCGACGGCAGCCACTCTTCGCCACGCAGTACGTGGGTGATGCCCATCAGGTGGTCGTCGACCACGTTGGCCAGGAAGTACGTCGGCAAGCCGTCGGTCTTCATCAGCACCTGCATGTCCATGCGGTCCCACGGGATCTCGACGTCACCGCGCAGCATGTCCGGCACCACGCACACGCCTTCGCTCGGCACTTTCATGCGGATAACGTGCGGCTCGCCGGCAGCCAGGCGCTGGGCCACTTCCTCCTTGGACAGCAGCAACGCGCGGCCATCGTAGCGCGGGGTTTCGCCACGGGCCTGTTGTTCGGCGCGCATCTGGTCCAGTTCTTCGGCGGTGCAGAAGCACGGGAACGCATGGCCCATATCGACCAGTTGCTGGGTGTACTGCTTGTAGATGTCGCTGCGCTCGCTCTGGCGATACGGGCCGTGCGGGCCGCCAACGTCCGGGCCTTCTGCCCAGGTGATGCCCAACCAGCGCAAGGCATCGAAAATCTGCTGTTCCGACTCGCGGGTGGAGCGCAGTTGGTCGGTGTCCTCGATCCGCAGGATGAATTCACCACCGTGCTGCTTGGCAAAGCAGTAGTTGAACAAGGCGATGTAGGCAGTGCCGACGTGGGGATCCCCAGTAGGCGATGGCGCGATGCGCGTGCGGACGGTGGTCATGGCAGGTCTCGAATGGGCGATAAAACTAAAAATTGAAACAAGGGGCGAATGGTAACAGCCTGGGTGATTTCTGGAAAACCGAGGCGCGGCCATCGGGGGCAAGCCCCCTCCCACACTTTGACTTGTGGACACCGTCAAATGTGGGAGGGGGCTTGCCCCCGAAGAGGCCAGTCCAGCCACCGCAGATCACACAGCCAGCAACCGCTCACGCAACTTGCCAATCTCATCCCGAGTCTGCGCCGCAGCCTCAAACTCCAGATCCCGCGCCAACTGATACATCTTCTCTTCCAACTGGCGGATCCGCTTGGTGATCTCACTCGGCGAGCGCAGTTCGTTCTCGTATTTGGCGCTTTCCTCGGCGGCCTTGGCCATGCCCTTGCGCTTCTTGCTGCGCGAGCCGGGCACCACGGCGCCTTCCATGATGTCGGCGACATCCTTGAACACACCTTTAGGCGTAATACCGTGCTCCAGGTTGAACGCGATCTGCTTGTCGCGACGGCGCTGGGTCTCGCCAATCGCACGTTCCATGGAGCCGGTGATGCGGTCCGCGTAGAGAATCGCCCGGCCATTGAGGTTACGCGCCGCCCGGCCGATGGTCTGGATCAGCGAGCGCTCGGAACGCAGAAAGCCTTCCTTGTCGGCATCGAGGATCGCCACCAGCGACACTTCCGGCATGTCCAAGCCTTCGCGCAGCAGGTTGATCCCCACCAACACATCAAACACACCCAGGCGCAGGTCGCGGATGATCTCCACGCGCTCCACGGTGTCGATGTCCGAGTGCAAGTAGCGCACGCGCACGCCGTGATCGGCCAGGTAGTCGGTCAAGTCTTCGGACATGCGCTTGGTCAGCGTGGTGACCAGCACCCGCTCTTCCAGCGCGACGCGCTTAGTGATCTCGGACAGCAGGTCATCCACCTGGGTCAGCGCCGGGCGGATTTCGATTTCCGGGTCCACCAGCCCCGTCGGGCGCACCAACTGCTCGATCACGCGGCCGGCATGCTCGGCCTCGTAGTTGCCCGGCGTGGCCGAGACAAAGATGGTCTGCGGGCTGATCGCCTCCCATTCATCGAAACGCATCGGCCGGTTATCCAGCGCCGACGGCAGGCGGAAACCATATTCCACCAAAGTTTCTTTACGCGAGCGGTCGCCCTTATACATCGCGCCCACTTGCGGCACGCTGACGTGGGATTCGTCGATCACCAGCAGCGCGTCATCAGGCAGGTAGTCGTAGAGCGTCGGTGGCGGCGCGCCGGAATCACGGCCCGAAAGGTAGCGCGAGTAGTTTTCGATGCCGTTGCAGTAGCCCAGCTCCAGGATCATCTCCAGGTCAAAGCGCGTGCGCTGCTCCAGGCGCTGGGCTTCCACCAGCTTGTTGTTGGCGCGCAGGTATTCCAGACGCTCGGCCAACTCCACCTTGATGCCCTCGATGGCGCCCATCAGGGTTTCACGCGGGGTTACGTAGTGGCTTTTCGGATAGAAGGTGAAGCGCGGCAGTTTGCGGATCACCTCGCCGGTCAATGGGTCGAAAGCCGACAGGCTCTCGACTTCATCGTCGAACAACTCGATGCGGATCGCTTCCAGGTCGGACTCAGCCGGGTAGATGTCGATCACATCGCCGCGCACCCGGAAAGTGGCGCGGGCAAAATCCATGTCGTTGCGGGTGTACTGCAGGCTCGTCAGGCGGCGCAGCAACTCGCGCTGGTCGAGTTTGTCGCCACGGTCCACGTGCAGCACCATCTTCAAATAGGCTTCGGGGCTGCCCAGGCCATAGATGCACGACACGGTGGTGACGATGATCGCGTCCTTGCGCTCCAACAGCGCCTTGGTCGCCGACAGCCGCATCTGCTCGATGTGGTCGTTGATCGACGCATCCTTCTCGATAAAGGTATCGGAGGACGGCACATAGGCTTCGGGCTGGTAGTAGTCGTAGTAGGAAACGAAGTATTCGACTGCGTTATTCGGGAAGAACGCCTTGAATTCGCCGTAAAGCTGCGCGGCCAGGGTCTTGTTGGGCGCCAGCACCAGCGTTGGGCGGTTGATCTGCGCGATCACGTTGGCGATGCTGAACGTCTTGCCTGAACCGGTCACCCCGAGCAGCGTCTGGTGCGCCAGGCCGGCCTCGATGCCTTCGACCATCTGGCGAATGGCTTCCGGCTGATCGCCGGCAGGTTCAAAGCGGGTGACTAGTTGGAAATCCGACATAACGTACCTCTTGAAGTCACCCCGGACTGTAAACCCGCCGAGGACGAAATAGACCACCCCTCGCGAATATTCAGAGCAAGCGGTAGGAAAAAACCATGATAGCCATACAAGTGGTGGCGAATGTGACGGGTTTCAAGGCAATCGTCCTATCTGCCGTCCAGGATCAATGTTGCAATAAGACTAACGGTCAGCAAATAAACCGAAAAACTTGGCCGAAAAGCCGTTTCGGTTGTCGCCCTCAGCCGTGATGGCCTCTATACTAGCTCCCCGTTTGTGCACCGCTCTAGTGCATTCGGCTGGAGCGCGACACGTCCCTCCTTTCCCCCATAGAGCTGCCGCAAAATGAGCCTGTTCTCCGCTGTCGAAATGGCACCACGCGATCCTATACTGGGCCTCAACGAAGCATTCAACGCCGACACACGAACCACCAAGGTCAACCTTGGCGTAGGCGTTTACTGCAACGAGGAGGGGAAGATTCCACTCTTGCGTGCCGTTGCCGAAGCGGAAGCCATTCGCGTGGCGCAACACGCCGCCCGTGGCTACTTGCCGATCGACGGTATTGCCGCCTACGACAAGGCCGTGCAAACCCTGCTGTTCGGTAACGATTCGCCATTGCTCGAAGCCGGTCGTGTCGTGACCGTCCAGGCCGTGGGTGGCACCGGCGCCCTGAAGATCGGCGCTGACTTCCTCAAGCAACTGCTGCCAGACGCCGTCGTCGCCATCAGCGACCCGAGCTGGGAAAACCACCGCGCCCTGTTCGAAACCGCCGGTTTCCCGGTGCAGAACTACCGTTACTACGACGCCGCCACCCACGACGTAAACCGCGCCGGCCTGCTCGAAGACCTCAACGCCCTGCCGCCGCAGTCCATCGTGGTGCTGCACGCCTGCTGCCACAACCCGACCGGCGTCGACCTGAGCCCGGCCGACTGGCAGAACGTGCTGGACGTGGTCAAGGCCAAGAACCTGGTGCCGTTCCTCGACATGGCCTACCAGGGCTTCGGCGACGGCATCCACGAAGACGCCGCTGCGGTGCGCCTGTTCGCGGAATCGGGCCTGACCTTCTTTGTCTCCAGCTCGTTCTCCAAGTCGTTCTCGCTGTACGGCGAACGTGTGGGCGCGCTGTCCATCGTTGGCGATTCCAAGGAAGAAAGCGCGCGCATCCTGTCCCAGGTCAAGCGCGTGATCCGCACCAACTACTCCAACCCGCCGACCCACGGCGCCGCGATTGTGGCCGCTGTGCTCAACAGCCCTGAGCTGCGCGCCCAGTGGGAAGCCGAACTGGCCGAAATGCGCCTGCGCATCCGCGGCATGCGCGAGCAGATGGTCGCCGAACTGGCCAAGGCTGCACCGGGCCACGACTTCAGCTTCGTCGGCCGCCAGAGTGGGATGTTCTCCTACTCCGGCCTGACCGTTGAGCAAGTCACCCGTCTGCGCAGCGAGTTTGGCATCTACGCGCTGGATACCGGGCGTATCTGTGTGGCGGCGCTGAACCAGTCGAACATTGGTGCGGTAACAAAAGCGATTGTTCAGGTTCTATAACCCGGCCAGCGCCATACAAAGGGGGAAGCCAATGGCTTCCCCCTTTTTGTTGGCCAAGCCACTAGACTGAAGACCGAACGCCCCTTTGCTGTGAGAGCCTTATGAGAAACGACGACCTGGACCTGCGCGCCGACCGCGACGAACTGCATGACTACGCACCCCGCGCCCCGCAACCCAAGCGCCAGAAAAGCCTGGTGCTGCAAGTGGCACTGGGGGTGTTCCTGGGTGGATTGGCGTTGTGGCTGGTGCAGTTGGGCGCGACAGCAATAATGGCCAAACTGGCCATGGGCACCTTCCAGTTCGGCGGCTGAAACCGGGTCAATGTGGGAGGGGGCAACCCCCTCCCACATTAAGACACCGACGCTTCCAGATTGCGTTCCTCCAACAACTTCACAAAGCTGCTCAAACTCTGCGACACCGTGCCCCGCCGCCAGATCAGCCAGGTATTCAGCAGGCGAAAACTGTCCATCAACGGCCACACACTCACCGCCGCAAACCCCGGCATGCTTTCCAGCATGCTGCGCGGCATCAGCGCCAGCCCGGCCCCGGCGCTGACGCAGGCGAGCATGCCGTGGTAGGACTCGATCTCGAAGATCTTGCCTGGCACCGCGCCATCCTGTGAAAACCAGCGTTCGAAGTGATGGCGATACGAGCAGTTCGAGCGAAACGTATAGATGTTCTCGCCATTCACGTCCTGCCCTCGGGTGATCGGTGCGTGGTGCAGGGGCGCGATCACTACCATCTCCTCTTCAAATACCGCCACGCCTTCCAGGGTCGAATGCAGCACCGGCCCGTCGACAAAGGCGGCGGCCAGGCGCCCCGACAGCACGCCTTCGATCATGGTGCCCGACGGGCCGGTGCTCAGGTCCAGCTCGACCTTGGTGTGTTTCTGGTTGTACGCCGCGAGCAACGCCGGGATACGTACCGCCGCCGTGCTCTCCAGCGAGCCAAGGGCAAACGCGCCCTGGGGCTCTTCCCCCGCCACGGTCGCACGGGCCTCTTGCACCAGGTCGAGGATGCGCCGGGCATAACCGAGGAAGTTCCATCCGGCCGGTGACAGCCGCAGGCGGCTCTTCTCGCGGATAAACAGCTCCACGCCCAGATCCTGCTCCAGCTGCTTGATCCGCGTGGTCAGGTTCGACGGCACGCGATGAATCAACTGCGCGGCGGCGCTGATGCTGCCTTGCTCGGCAACGGCCTTGAAGATTTCCAGCTGCACCAGGTCCAAGTCATTCTCCATTCGTGAATGTATTGCTTAATATTATTCAGTTTCCAGAAAAGAGCCAGCCCCGTACGCTGACCTCCATTCCAACGTACACGCAGGACGGTGCCATGAACGCGACTACCCACGCTTTATCGATCAACCCCGCCAACGGCGAAACCGTCGGCAGCTACCCGTACGAAACCACAGCGCAACTGGACGCCGCCCTGGACCGCGCCACCAGCGCCTTCCGCACCTGGCGCCGCCAGCCGGTCAGCCAGCGCGCCGAGTTGCTGCTGGCCCTGGCCGCTGCCCTGCGCGAGCAAGCCGAAGCCATGGCGCAGATGATCACCCTGGAAATGGGCAAACCCATCGCCCAGGCCCGTGCCGAAGTGGAAAAATGCGCGCAACTGAGCGAATGGTACGCGGCCCAAGGCCCGGCCATGCTCGCCCCGGAGCCGACCCTCGTCGACAACGGCACCGCCCACATCGAATACCGCCCGCTGGGCCCGATCCTCGCGGTGATGCCGTGGAACTTCCCAGTGTGGCAAGTGCTGCGCGGCGCCGTGCCGACCATGCTGGCCGGCAACACCTACGTGCTCAAACACGCGCCAAACGTGATGGGCAGCGCCTACCTGATCCAGCAAGCCTTTCAGAAAGCCGGCTTCGCTGAAGGCCTGTTCGAAGTGATCAACGTCACCACCGAAGGCGTGTCCAAGGCCATCGCCGACCCACGCATCGCCGCCGTTACCCTCACCGGCAGCGTGCGCGCCGGTATCGCCATCGGCTCCCAGGCCGGTGCCGCGCTGAAAAAATGCGTGCTGGAACTGGGTGGCTCCGACCCGTTCATCGTGCTCAACGACGCCGACCTCGATGCCGCCGTACAGGCCGCGCTGATCGGCCGCTTCCAGAACAGCGGCCAGGTCTGCGCCGCCGCCAAGCGCCTGATCATCGAAGAAGGCGTGGTTGAAGCCTTCACCACCAAATTCGTCGAAGCCAGCCGCGCCCTGGTCATGGGCGACCCGACGTCAGCGGCCACCTACATCGGCCCAATGGCCCGTTTCGACCTGCGCGACGAGCTGCACGGCCAGGTCCAGGCCACCCTGGAAGAAGGCGCGACCCTGCTGCTGGGTGGCGATAAAGTCGCAGGCAACGGCAACTACTACGCGCCGACCGTTTTGGCCAACGTCACCGACCAGATGACCTCGTTCAAACAGGAGCTGTTCGGCCCGGTAGCCTCGATCATCACCGCCCGCGACGCCGACCACGCCGTGGCCCTGGCCAACGACAGCGAGTTCGGCCTTACCGCGAGCATCTTCACCACTGACGCGGCGAAGGCGCGGGACATCGCCAATCAACTGGAAACCGGCGGGATCTTTGTCAACGCCTTCAGCGTCTCCGACCCACGGGTGGCGTTTGGTGGCGTGAAGAAAAGTGGATTCGGCCGCGAGCTGTCGCACTTTGGTGTGCGCGAGTTCTGCAACGCGCAGACGGTATGGCTGGATCGCAAGTAACCCCTCGGGGTTCAACAGCGAACATGCCGCCGCACGCACTGCACCAACCCATCCAGGGCCTGGGACTTCACCGGCGCGAGCACACACACTGTGTGCTCGCGCTCACCCTCGCTGACCGTCAGGGTGTAATGCACCTGGCCCGGTTTGCCAGGCTCAGGCGCCGTGCTTTGCGGCAACTTGAAGAAGTCTGAAGCTTCGATCAGTTGCCGCAACTCCTGCTGTTGCGGCTCGGGCAGCTTCTCCAGCTCCACACTGTTCGGTTTCGCCAGGCCCGGAAAAAATGCCGGGCCGCCGTTTTCCTTGATCGAAATTCGCATGGCTGTTCCTCACCGCCCTGGCGGCATGTCAGACGTTGATGCCCACGGCTTTCCAGCCTACCTTGACGGCCTTCTGCTCATCCTTGTTCGCCCCGTACAAACGACCGGCGACGTCGTAGGTGATACGCGCAAAACGCAGGAACCCCGAGTTCGGCCGCAACCGTGCATCGCGCAGGGCGTCATACCAGATGCGCCCTGCCCGCTCCCAGGCAAACCCACCGATCTTCGTCGCCACCTGATAGAACGCATGGTTGGGAATCCCGGAATTGATATGTACGCCGCCATTGTCGTCATAGGTTTGCACAAAATCATCCATATGCCCCGGCTGCGGGTCCTTGCCCAGCAGCTTGTCATCAAACGCGGTGCCCGGTGCCTTCATCGAGCGCAAGGCAGTGCCTTTGATTTTCTTGGTGAACAACCCTTTGCCGATCAGCCAGTCGGCGTCCTCGGCCTTTTGCTGCAACGCGTACTGCTTGATGAGTGAGCCGAACACATCCGACAGCGACTCGTTCAACGCACCGGATTGATTGAAGTACATCAACTTGGCCTCATCCTCAGTCACGCCGTGGGCCAGTTCATGGCCGATCACGTCCAGGGCCACGGTGAAGCGGTTGAACAACTGCGCATCACCGTCCCCGAACACCATCTGCGTCGAATTCCAGAACGCATTGTTGTAGTCCTGGCCAAAATGAACGGTGGCGTCCAGCGCCATCCCGGCATCGTCGATGGAGTTGCGGTCGAACACCTGGTCGAAAAAGTCGAAGGTGGCGCCCAACCCATCATAGGCTTCGTCCACTGCGGCATCACCACTGGCAGGCTGGCCTTCAGCGCGGATCAGCTTGCCAGGCAGGCTGTCGGAGCCTTCGGCACTGTAGATCGAGCGGCGTTTTTCGGCGCCGATGGCCAGGGCCATATGCGCGGGGCCCTTGGCGGGCACCGCGACCATGCGCAGCGAACGGAACGTGCTGTCCTTGGCCCGCGTACGCAACGCGACGTCGCGCTGGGCTTTATCACCGTGGCGCGCGATCTGGTCGAGCATGTACGGCGGGATCAGGCAAAAAATCGGATTGCGATGAGGCTGGCGAACACACATTGGCTGGCTCCTTTTGCGAGGGGTGAGCGTCTGGACGACCGTTTTCAGGATAGCCGCCATGGCTTGACTCGACATCAATTGTCATCAACCTATGTTGCAGTCATGTTGATCCAACCCCCGTGAGGACCGCCCGATGCCAGCACGTAAAGCCAACGCCGACCTGACCTATCGCCCCCGGCTCGCCGACCTGCGGCCGCTGCTCGCGGCCAGCCCAACCCTGTTGGAAGCCCGGGCCGCGACGCCGCGTGTCACCCCGGCCAAAGACCTGAAAAACCGCCAGGGGTACGCCGACGATTTCCTCGGTAGCTTCGAGGTGCCCTGGCCCACCGTGGCGCAGGCCCTGGCGCCTGATGCGCAGCCAAAGCGCCTGGACTACACGCATTTCTCCATCACGATGTCACGCGCCCGACGACTGGCACTCTACGTGGGCGTCAATATCGACGGCGGGAAACACGTGGATATCGTGCGCAGCAACGACACCTGGGCCTACGACGGCCGCCTGCCCACCGACGCCCAGATAGGCGAAGACCTCTACGCCGGCAATGGCCTGGATCGCGGCCACTTGGTGCGGCGCCAGGATCCCAATTGGGGCGACGAGGCAAAAACCGCCAACCTCGATACGTTCCACTTCACCAACTGCTCACCGCAGATGAGCGGCTTTAACCAGAAGACCTGGCTGGAGCTTGAAGACTACATCCTCGACAACACGCAACGCTGGAAAGCGCGGGCCACGGTGTTTACCGGGCCGGTGTTCGGCGACGATGACCGCGTGTACCGGGGCGTCAAAATCCCCAAGGCGTTCTGGAAAGTGGTCGCCTACCTCAGCGACGACGGCAAGCCGTCGGCCAGTGCCTACATGATCGACCAAAGCCGCGAATTGGGTCAGCTTGAGCTGGTATTTGGCCAACTGCGGACCTACCAGCGCAGCGTGATCCAGATCGAGCAATTGACCGGCATCCGTTTCGGCAACCTGGCCGACTACGACGGGTTCAGCAACGAAGAGCGCGCCACCGGCACGCGAATTGAAGCGCTGATCCAGGGCCCCCAAGACATTCGTCTGTGAGCCACTGAACTTCAGCCTCCCTCTGCGAGGCTGAATCAACTACCATACCGCCGCCGGTTCCCCCACGGGACTAATAGGGAATTCGAAACGCCGCCCGCGGCGCCAATCGAAACTGCCCCCGCAACTGTAGGTGCCGAGCCTGCTCCTTAACGCCACTGGACCTCGTCCGGGAAGGTCGGAGCGTGGCGACGACGCATCAGTCAGGAGACCTGCCGGCCCAGCACAATCACTAACCGGCGGGGTGTCCGGGAAGGACATCCTTGCCTGCCCGACCGGCAGCGTTCGAGGGCGTATTTCCGAGCCGTACTGCCCCTGTTTCAACTACGGTTCACACGGAGATCGCCCGATGCTGCCACGCGTTATTGCCCTGATCACCGGCCTGGGTTTCTGTGCCCTGGCCCAAGCGGCGCCCACTCACTACCCGCTGACGGTCGAAAACTGCGGCAATGCCGTGACCTTCCCGCAAGCTCCTGCGCGCAGCGTGACCATCGGCCAGGCCGCCACCGAAATGCTGTATGCCTTGGGCGTCGGCGATAAAGTGGTCGGCACCTCGCTGTGGTTCAACCGTGTGCTGCCCCAGTACCAGGCGCAGAACGACAAGATCGAACGCCTGGCCAACAACGAGCCGAGCTTCGAAGCCGTGATCGCCAAGCGCCCGCAACTGGTGGCTGCCGAGCTGGAATGGGTGGTCGGCCCGCAAGGTGTGGTGGGCACCCGCGAGCAATTCCATGAACTGAAGATCCCGACCTACCTGCTGCCCTCCGACTGCGAAGGCAAGGACAACCTGGTGGGCGCCGACGGCACGCGGCTGGAGCCGTTCCGCATCGAGACCATCTACAAAAGCATCAGCCAGCTGGCCGAGATTTTCGACGTACAGGCGCGCGGCCAACAGCTCAACGATGACCTCAAGGCGCGCCTGGCCAAGTCCGTCGCCACCGTGCAGAGCAAGGGCCTCAAGCACGCCAGCGCGCTGGTGTGGTTCTCCAGCTCCGAGATGGCCAGCGACCCGTATGTGGCCGGCCACAAGGGCGTCCCCGAATTCATGCTCGAAACCCTCGGCCTGCACAACGTGGTGCAGTCCGATGAAGAGTGGCCCGCCGTCGGCTGGGAAACCATCGCCAAGGCCAACCCGACCTTCCTGGTGATCGCCCGCATGGACCGCCGCCGCTACCCCGCCGATGACCATGAAAAGAAACTCGCCTTCCTGCGCAGCGACCCGGTCACGCGCAACATGGACGCGGTGAAAAACAACCGCATCATCATCCTCGACGCCCTGGCGCTGCAGGCCAGCATCCGCACGTTCGATGGCCTTGAACAACTGGCTGGCGCCATCGACGGCTACGACCTGCACAAATGAATAAAAGCGTGATCCGCACCCTGCTCGCCCTGACGCTGCTATTGATCGCCGTACTCGCCGGCGTGGCCATCGGCGAAACCGCCATCGAGCCGCAAGTGGTGCTGCAAGTGCTCGCCAACAAACTGTGGAACGCCGGCTACCTGCTCGACCCCATCGACGAAGGCGTGGTGTGGAACTACCGCCTGACCCGCGCCCTGGTCGCCGCCGCGTGCGGTGCGGGGCTGGCCACCTGCGGGGTGATCTTGCAGTCGTTGCTGCGCAACCCGCTGGCTGACCCTTACTTGCTGGGCATCAGCGCCGGCGCATCGACCGGCGCGGTATTGGTCGCGCTGATGGGCGTGGGCGGCGGGTTGATTTCGCTGTCGGCCGGCGCGTTTGTCGGCGCCATGGCGGCGTTTGCCCTGGTGATCCTGCTGGCGCGGGCCAGCAGCTCCATGAGCGGCACCGGCCAGATCATCCTTGCAGGCATCGCCGGTTCGCAGCTGTTCAATGCGCTCACCGCATTCCTGATCACCAAGTCGGCCAGTTCCGAGCAGGCCCGCGGCATCATGTTCTGGCTGCTGGGCAACCTCAGCGGCGTGCGCTGGCCGTCGGTGTGGCTGGCGGTGCCGGTGGCAGTGGCCGGCTTGGCGGTGTGCCTGTGGCATCGGCGTGCGCTGGATGCGTTCACCTTTGGCAGCGACTCGGCGGCGTCCCTTGGCATTCCGGTACGCCGCGTGCAATTTGTGCTGGTGGGCTGCGCGGCACTGGTGACGGCGGTAATGGTGTCGATTGTCGGCTCCATCGGTTTTGTCGGCCTGGTGATCCCCCACGCGGTACGCCTGCTGCTCGGCACTGGGCACTCGCGTTTGCTGCCGGCCAGCGCCTTGGGCGGCGCACTGTTTTTGATCGCGGCGGATGTGCTGTCGCGCACCTTGATCAAAGGCCAGGTGATTCCGGTGGGCGTGGTCACCGCCTTGGTCGGCGCGCCGGTGTTTGCGCTGATCCTGATCGGCCGGAGGAATGCACGATGAGCGTACTCAGTTGCACCGGCCTGGGCTTCAAGGTGCGCGACGCCGAGTTGCTGCGCGACATTCACCTGGAGGTGCAGTTGGGCGAGACGTTGGGGATTGTCGGCCCGAACGGCTCCGGTAAATCCACCTTGCTCAAACTGCTGGCGGGCTTGTGCACACCGGCGTCAGGTGAGGTGCGGCTGGGCGGCGAGCGGCTGGGCGACCTTTCGCGCCGCGCCATTGCGCAGCAGTTGGCCGTGGTGGAGCAACAAGCCGACACCGACGACGCCATCCGCGTGTTCGACGCCGTGGCGCTGGGCCGCACGCCGTGGCTGTCGGCGCTGAGCCCGTGGTCCAGCGACGACAACGCCATCGTCGTCCAGGCCCTGCACGACGTCGACGCCACCCACCTGAGCCAACGCGCCTGGCGCAGCCTCTCCGGCGGCGAACGCCAACGCGTGCACATCGCCCGCGCCCTTGCGCAACGGCCGCAGATCCTGTTGCTGGATGAGCCGACCAATCACTTGGATATCCAGCATCAACTGGCGATCCTGAAGGGCGTGCAGGGGTTGCCGGTGACGACATTGATTGCGCTGCATGATCTTAACCAGGCGCTGACCTGTGATCGCTTGGCCGTGCTGGATCGCGGGTGTTTGGTGGCGTTGGGCACACCGCTGCAGGTGCTGACGCCGCAACGCTTGCAGGACACGTTTGGGGTGCAGGGACATTACCTGACCGACCCGTTTGATGGGGCGCAGATCTTGCGGTTGCGCTCCAACTGAGTCACCAGGGTTGTTGTGGCTGATGAGTCCTTTGTGGCACCTTGGCCTGCTGTGGCACATGAGTTCTTTGTGACATGTGAGTGCTTTGGGGCAGGTGAGTTCTTAGTGGTATGTGAGCTCTCTGTGGTGAGCGGGCTTGCCCCGCGCTGGGCTGCGAAGCAGCCCCAATAAGACCGCCACGATTCTTCAGCAAAACCTCAGCGTTTGGTTGGGGGCTGCTTCGCAGCCCAGCGCGGGGCAAGCCCGCTCACCACAAAAAGCCCGCTCACCACAACAGGCCCGGTGACCACAACAATCCCTGTGACCACAGCAGGCCCGCTCACCACAGCCCTATAAATACCGCTGCATAGGCGTCGTGCACCACACCGGATCGTCCTCGACATCCACAATCTCAAACCCCTGGCGGAATCTCGGCAACGGTGACCGTCTGAATATTCATCATTCACCCATTCGTTGGTAGTGCAGAAAGTTACCGGGCCTGTCACGCATCCTCCAGCCTGTCGCGCAAAAAATCGATAAACCGTTGAGTCTTCGCCGGCAGCAGGCGGGTTTCGGTGAGCGCATAGACAGGCACCGATGTGCCATGCCAATCGGGCAACACTCTACGCAGTATGCCGCTGGCCACATCCTGTTCGGCAATGCCCTCAGGCAGCAGCGCAATGCCCAGGTCCAATGCGGCCAGCCGCCGGAGCATGCCTACGCTGTTGAGTTCAAACCGCCCGCTTACGTCGACTTCCACCTTATCCACACCCGACACCAAGCCCCATTGATGCGCCCTTGAACCGCGCATGCGCAAACATTCGTGATGCGCCAGGTCTGCGGGCTGCGCAGGCAGGCCAGCGCGTTCCAGGTACTGGGGCGAGGCGTACAGCGCTCGGCGCATGTTCGCGAGTTTGCGTGCGATCAGATTGGAATTGGCGGGCTCGCCCATGCGAATGACCACGTCCACCGGATCACTGATCAGGTCGGCCTGGCGTGGCGTTAAATCGAGTTCGAAGGTGATACCCGGATACAGCCGGGAAAATTCGGCAATCAACGGCGCCAGGTAGACCATCGCGAAATCCACCGGCAACGAGGCGCGCAGCACGCCGTTGGGCTGGGCGAGCATTTCGCCGAGTTGCTCATGGGCCAGGCGGGCCTCATCGACAATGCGCTTGCAGCGCTCAAAGTACAGTTGGCCAGCCTCGGTGGGCTCGATCTTGCGCGTGGTGCGGTGCAACAGCCGCAGGCCGATGCCTTTTTCCAGCTCGCTGATGCGCCGGGACAGCGTCGAGTTCGGCATGCCCAGGGTCTCGGCCGCACGGCTGAAACTGCGAGCCTTCACCACCTCGACAAACAGCGCCATATCGTTGAGAAATTCCACAACATTATCCCATCAGTGGATTAGTCATTTCGCGTTTGAGCCATTTATCCCGAAATCGGATTGATCAATCATAACCCCATCACTGATGAGGAACACCGCCATGAATGCTCTTTTTTCTCCCCTTGCCCTCGGTCGCTACACCCTCGCCAATCGCCTGGTCATGGCGCCAATGACCCGCTCGCGCGCCGACGACGCCGGTGTGCCTTCCGACCTGGTGACCACCTATTATGCGCAGCGCGCCACAGCCGGTTTGATCATCTCCGAGGGTGTGTTCCCCGACGCATCGGGCAAAGGGTATGCGCGCACCCCAGGCATCGAAACCGCCGCACAGGTGGCCGCCTGGAAATCCGTCACCGACGCCGTACATGCCCAAGGTGGCCACATTTTCATGCAACTGATGCATTGCGGACGGGTGTCTCACCCCTCGTTGTTGGCTGACGGTGGGCTACCGCTGGCCCCCTCGGCGATCAAACCGGCGGGCCAGACCTGGACCGCGACCGGCCTGCAGGATTTCGTCACACCCCAAGCACTGAGCGTGACGCAGATCGGTGGCGTGGTTGACAGCTACCGCCAGGCCGCACGCCGGGCAATCGAAGCGGGCTTTGACGGTGTGGAGTTGCACGCCGCCTCCGGTTACCTGCCCGAGCAATTCCTCTCCAGCGGCAGCAACCAACGCGACGATCAGTACGGCGGTTCGGTGGAAAACCGTAGCCGCTTCGTGCTGGAAGTCCTCAAGGCGATGGCCGATGAAGTAGGCGCTGATCGCGTGGGCATCAAGATTTCCCCCGAGATGAACTTCAACGACATCAGCGATGCCAACCCGCAGGAAACCTACACCTACCTGGTCACGCAACTGCGCGGGCTGAAGTTGGCCTACCTGCATGTGGCACTGTTCGGGGCTAGCTTTGACTACCACGCCGCGTTGCGCCCGTTGTTCGATGGCCGCTATTTGGTGGGCAGCGGGCTGACTCGGGACAGCGCCGACAGCTTGATCGCCGAAGGCAACGCCGATGCGGCGGTTTTTGGTAACGCGTTCCTGGCCAACCCGGACCTGCCAGCGCGTTTTCGCAGCGGTGCCGCCTTGAATGTGCCCGACAAGGACACCTTCTACGCGCCAGGTGCCGAGGGTTACATCGATTACCCTGCGCTCTGAGGTGCACCACTCGGCTACTGAGCCTGGGTGATACTTGTGGTGAGCGGGCTTGCCCCGCGCTGGGCTGCGAAGCAGACCCATCAGAACCACCCCCGCTTTTCCAGACAAACCGAGTTGCCTGGTTTTGGGGCTGCTTCGCAGCCCAGCGCGGGGCAAGCCCGCTCACCACAACAAGCCCGCTCACCACACAAAAACCGGCTCACCCCAAATAAGCCCGCTCACCACAACAGGCTTGCTCACCCCAACAGGCCGGTCCGACGCAGAGGTTGAGGGCAATCGTTAAAGCGGCATAAACAAGGTTGTCCGCTTGCCATCGATGCGCTCAGTCATCCACTTGCGGCTGTACGCCAACACCGCCTCCCCCATCGCCACCGGAAAATGGATAAACCCATGGGCCGATTCCGGCAGCAGATGGGCCTCGGCCTGGGGCCAGCGCTGCGCAATCAACAGCGTGTCGTCCTTGAGCGGGTCCAGCTCCCCCACAAACATCAATGCCGGAGGCAGGTCGTCGAAGTCGCCATACAGAGGTGACAACGGCGGTTGCCTGCGCTCGTCATCGCTGATCCCCGGCGTCAGCATGCGCAGGGCCTCAACCATGCCCGGCCCATCCAGCAATAAGGTCTCCGGCCCGGCGCTGCGTACACTCGGCGTACCGGTCAAATCATAAACGCCGTAATACAGCACCGCGCCGCTCACACGCTGGAGCAGCGCGGGCCATTGCTTGAGCGCCAGCAACGTGGCTGCCGCCAAATGCCCGCCGGCCGACTCGCCCACGACGATAACGGGCAGGTGCTTGAACTCATCGTCGCTGAGCAACCAACGCGCCGCCGTCAGGCAATCCTCCATCAACCCCTCAACCGGTGTGTCCACCGCCAGCCGATAATCCACCGACACCACCGCCACGTCGCAGGCGTTGACCATGCCGAGGTTGAGGTCGTCATCCATCTGCGCGTTGCCGATCACCCAGCCGCCGCCGTGGATATCCAGCACCACGCCCTTGGGCTTGCCGACGGGCCGCAGGATACGCACGGGTACGCCGTCCACGGTCCGGCTTTCAGCGGGCGTTGCGCGCCTGACCTTCTGGCTCACGCGCAACAGCGCCTGGATCAAGCGCGGTGTCACCCGGTTGCGGATTTTAAAGCGCGGCATCCAGGCAAGCTTTTGATTGAAGCGGCGCATCTGGGCCAGTTCCGGCTCGCTGGCAGGCCAAGGTTGATAAGCCATCAGCGGTTATTGCGCAGGATCGAGAAATTCAACGCCGCCGCGACACACAGCCACGCCAGGTACGGGAACAGGATCAAGCCGGTGATCAAATCCAGGCGCACCGCCAGCACCACCATGGCCGCCACGGTGACCCACAGCAACACGATGATCACCATCCCGGCAAGCAGGCGATGGGCGCCGAAAAACACCGGCGTCCACAACGTATTCAACGCGATCTGCGCGGCCCACAGCGCCAGCACCATTTGGCTGCCGGGGATCAGGCTCAGGCGGTAACCGGCCCAGGCCAGCAGCAGGTAGATGATCGTCCACGCGACTGGGAACAGCCAATTGGGCGGGGTGAAGCTGGGTTTTACGAGGGATTCATACCAGGCACCGGGCTTGAAGATCACGCCGGTGCTGGCGGCGGCGGCGCAGGCGAGCAGGAAGATGAAGAAGGTCATGGTCGGTCCTTGAGTTCGGAGGGAATAAAGCAACGCTATGCTTGAATGACTCAAACTGCTGCGCATAAATTCAATGAATCCCCCAAAAATGGCGCTGCGCGTCATGAAAACTGGGTAGGGTCTGCGCCCTACCCGATGATCAAATGTGGAATCTTGACCGTGGCCATCCCCCTCGCCCATCACCCAGACAGCCCGTGGTCGGTGTTCCTTGTCTTCCTGCGCCTGGGCCTCACCTCCTTCGGCGGCCCCATCGCGCACCTGGGCTATTTTCGTGACGAGTTCGTCACCCGGCGCCGCTGGTTGAGCGAACGCAGCTACGCAGACCTGGTCGCACTCTGCCAATTTTTACCCGGCCCGGCCAGCAGCCAGGTCGGCATCGCGCTGGGCCTGCAACGGGCAGGTTACGGCGGTGCACTGGCGGCGTGGGCCGGGTTCACGCTGCCGTCTGCCTTGCTGCTGATCGTATTTGCCTTGGGCATTGCCCAGCACAGCGAAGCCCTGCCAACCGGCGTGCTGCACGGCCTTAAAGTGGTCGCCGTGGCCGTGGTCGCCCAAGCCGTGTGGGGCATGGCGCGCACCCTGTGCCGGGGCGTGGCGCGCGTAAGCCTCATGCTGATAGCTGCGTGCGTGGCGCTGTTGACGACGTCCGCGTGGGGCCAGGTCGGCGCGATTGCCGTCGCTGGCGTTGCCGGCCTGCTGTTCTTGACGCCCACGCCGAACACCGAACACGAAGCGCTGCCCATGCCGATCCGCCGGCGCACCGGCG
Source organism: Pseudomonas sp. LG1E9 (assembly GCF_003290225.1). Taxonomy (NCBI): domain Bacteria; kingdom Pseudomonadati; phylum Pseudomonadota; class Gammaproteobacteria; order Pseudomonadales; family Pseudomonadaceae; genus Pseudomonas; species Pseudomonas sp. LG1E9. The sequence goes on from NZ_CP029983.1 coordinate 4,862,504, forward strand.
CCCTGTGGCTACTGCTGTTTGTGTTGTTGCTGGTAGGGTTGCCGCTGCTCGCCGAAGCGCTGCCCAACCAGGGCCTGGCGCTGGTGGATGCCTTTTACCGCAGCGGCGCATTGGTGTTCGGCGGTGGTCACGTGGTACTGCCGCTGCTGCAAGCCGAAGTGGTGGCACCGCACTGGATCAGCAACGACCTGTTCCTCGCCGGGTACGGCGCCGCTCAAGCCGTGCCCGGCCCCTTGTTCACCTTCGCCGCGTTCCTCGGCGCCGCGATGTACTCGCCCCCTAACGGCTGGCTGGGCGGCCTGATCTGCCTGCTGGCAATCTTCGCCCCCGCGTTTTTACTGGTGTTCGGCGCCTTGCCGTTCTGGGAAACCCTGCGCCGTAGCCCGCGCACCCAAGCCGCGTTGGCGGGCGTGAATGCGGGCGTGGTGGGTTTGTTACTGGCCGCGCTGTACCACCCGGTGTTGACCAGCGCGATCTACAGCGTCTACGACATCGGCCTGGCGGTGCTTGCACTGGTCGCGCTGATGGTCTGGAAACTGCCGCCGTGGCTGGTAGTGGTCGCGTGCGGCGGATTGGGAGGGTTGTTAAGCGTCAGCGTCGGCTGAGCCAGGCTCAACAATCCTTAGCCACGGCCACCGCGCCTGATAACTCCTGGCCTTCTGCGCAAACAACGCCGGTTCCGAATGCAGTGGATTGATCCGCAACAGTCCCTGTTCTACATCCGCCAATCCATAGGGCGCATACACCTCGCCGGTGGCGATCTCCAACCCGATGCACGTGCCAGCCACCAGATAACGATCAACCCCCTGTTTAGCCGAGTGCAGCTGCGGGTAAGGTCGGCCAAACCGCTGCCCATACCAGAGGTGAACCCGCGCCTGGTTCCTGACCTCCACATTCACGCCCAAATCCTGGAACAACCGCTCGGCCCTACGAATCACCGCGTCCTCGGCCTCGTAGGACAAGTCGGTGTCGAAGTAGAAAACGTCGTAGTCCTTTACGCCCTGCGCGGCAGGAAGATTGCACTGGTGATTCCACACCGCCTGGAACAGACACCCCGCCGTGAGCATGCACTGCTCCACACCGAGGTCGGGCAGGCGCTTGGTCATTTCAGCATTGATGGGGTTGGCCATGGCCAGGTGGAGCAAGGTGTCGACGGTCAAGGTCATGGGGATCCCTGATTTAATCAGCCCTTCAACTCACTGGCGCGATGACTCGCGGCATCGTCATAAGCCACATACAGCGACTCAGCGATTTGGCTCTTGATCGCCTTGGACGCTTCCAGCCCCAACACAAAGCCTTCTGCCTTGCCGCCTGCGCGGTTGAGTTCTTCATGGGTGGCGGCGCCGGTGATGGCGTCGAGCAGCTTGGTGGCGTGCGGGCCGACGCCCTTGGGCAGGCTGATTTGGTCGATGGACATGGGCGATACCTTGCAAGAGAGAGATCGGTAGCGCGTGGAACCACTGCCGAGGGGGTGGCATGGTAGACCGATATGCCCTGCAACGGGGCGTTTGCGAGTGAACCGGTTTGAAACTCCAGATGCGCTCGTAATGGCATTTCACTATCATGCAGCGCCCGGCACCGCTTCACCGCGCATGCCCGCACACCTCATTCAATCAAGACCAGGGACAGGCAATGCCGCCACTCAAAACACTGCTCGCCGCCAGCCTGCTGCTGATCTCGCTCCTGCCGAGCGCTGCCAGTGCTGGCCTGTACAGTTCGGACAACAACAACTTTGGCATCCTGAAAACCAACCTCACCGACGCCAGCAAGTACCGCTACGCCGCGCTGGTGTCGACCAGCAGCGAAGGCGACAACTTTGAAACCCTGCACCAGCTCTCACGCGTCTACGCCGAGATCCTGGAAAAAGACATGGGCGTGCCCGTCGCCCTGTACAACGCCGACACCCTGCACCTGAAAAACATCGACACCTACCGCGCCGCGGCCATCGAGCAGATCCAGCGCAAAAACTTCAGCGCCACGGCCGACACCTGCGCAGTGGCCAGCACCTTTCTGTACCCGTCCACCGTCGCCAACCTATTGCGCATCATGGCCCCCGACATCGTCATCCCCCGCAACGACCCCGCGCTCCACGCCCAACTGGTCGATGTGTCCAAGCACTTCCTGGCGCAAGACCTGGGCGTGCTGATGAAGATGTGCGAAGCCTCGCCGTCACGCAAACAAACCGCCGCCTTCAAAGAATTCCTGGAAGCCCTGCAAAAAGCGCAGCCCTACATCGCCAGCACCGCCCGCCTGAGCCAGCACCGCATGCAGGCCAACGCGGAACAAAACGCCGAAGACGCCCGCCGCGCAGACATCGACCGCAAGGCCCTCGCCCGCAAAGCCGAGCAGGACAAAGCCTACCAAGCCGCCGAAGACGCCCGCGACGCAAAAATCCTCGCCGACCAGGCCGCCGTACGCGAAGAACAACGCCTCAAGGCCCAACGCGCCGAACAAACCCGCCAACAAGCCCTGGCCGCCCGCCCCCCCGAACAAGTGAACAGGGACAACCAACAAAACGAAGACGTGCACTTCTGCTACAAATACGCCGCCATGAACAAAGTGGCCACCGACGCCAACAACCAAGGGATGTCGATCGAACGCGCCGAGCAAGTCCTGGTGGATATGAGAGGCCTCAAAGGCCAGGATGCCGAAGACATGCGCAGCACCATCCGCGTCGTGCGCCTGACCCACGCCAACGACACCCCCAACCAAGCCTTCACCCTCGAATACGACCGCTGCCTGGCACTGCGTGCCAAGAAACGCGCAGAGGGCTCACTAAACTGATCCCTCTGTGGCGAGGAAGCTTGCTCTTGCTGGGCTGCGCAGCAGCCCCAATACCATCAGCCACACAGACGAATAACCAGGCGACATCGCCTTGCTCCATTGCCTACGCTTGCGTCAGAATCCGCCAGCTTGTGCGCTGGGGTGGCCGTCTCTAAGGTTGCCCGGTCGCCGACATCTCGGTGATCGGGTTTAGTAGCCTGATGGTTTATCCAGACAAAGTGCACAAGCGTCATCCATCAGACAGTCCAGTCTGTACTTGATGGTGGCTGTGCGCAGGGCGTCTTCGGACGCGCCGGCTTTCGTTTGGATTCCCCGGTCTACTAACCTGCGCACAGCTGCCACCCTTCTGTTTAGTAGCTAAAGGACGGCGGCCCTAAACAGGAATTCAAACATGCTCAACGTCACACCGGATTCAACCCCCCTCTTCACCGTCGCCCCCGACGCCAGCAACGAAACCCTCATCACCAACAGCTACGAGACCTTCACCTCCGTCAGCACTTTGCTACTCGACCTGTCCGAAGACCTCAACGGCAAACACCGCGACATTGCGCTGGCGATTCACCAACTGAGTGAATTGGGCGTGCTCATGACCGCCAAATTACTCGACCGCGAAGTGCCTTGCGCCGGCTGATACCGGGCCTTTCATTCAATAGCGTGATCACTCGCCGTATCGCTGTAAGGCATATGCAACGATTCGGCGATTCAGGTTTTGATGGATTGGGTAAATGATCATGCCAGCAACCTAGACGGCGAGGCGGTAAGGAGTGAAATCACTACCGAGCGTACATGGTGAAACTTTTAGCCGCTAAGGGTCTGCTTTCGGCCAATAGCGGACGTTCGCAAGCAGCCGCGGACTTCCAGAAAGAAACATTCGTCAGTACCCATGTTAGTAGACCACGACACAAGCGCCGCTGAGCGGTAGATGGACATCTCCTCCAAGCCAGATTGATAAACAGCCCGAAGGATGGCACTGTGCTACTTTAGGCGTCTAGGAGGGTCGAGTCGAGGTTGGGGAGTTTTCTCCCGCAGCATTGACAGACCAAGAGAGATACAATAGGTACGATTGGAGTGCAGGGAGCAATGGCAATAAATTTTGATGTGGTTATTGAAACACCTGAATACGAAGTAGATATGAAGGCTGGACTGGATACCCTCCAAGGGATTTCAGACGCGACCCGAATTATTGGTGAGACGTTGTTGACTCAAAAGGTACCGCAACGTATCAGCTACAAAAGCGATGTGAGAACAACTCTTAAAAAAACCTTCCCTGGATCGTACGGTCACATATTCAGTTTAGACTTAATGAGTGAAGAACTTAAAAAGCAGTACCGAAAAATTGGTTCCGCTACTTTTTCAGAACTTATGTCATACTTTACTAAAGAAGCGTTGCATATAGATGTAGACGTGGATTCGCTATCAGAAAAAGCTCAAAAAACTCTTGAGGCTCTTGGCGAAAATACTGAAAAACTGATAGAGCAATTGCGAGAATCACCACTTCGTAACATTCACGAGGTTCCTAAGAAATTCGGTTACAAAGTGCTGTTGAATCGCCGGAGTAGCGCCCACAACAGAGAAGTACTTGTCCAGTTTGACAAAGAAACATCTCTAGTGCTGGATGCAAAAAAAACTGATGAAAGGGTCACCCTGCTGGCAAGTATTCGAAGACTTAATACCAATACGGGAAACGGCCGACTTCAAGTGAAAGGCGGTGAGGAAACAGTCGCATTTGGTTTTTCTACAATGTATCGAGACGTAAGGCTGGCGACCAAGAAAAAGTTCTCAGAAAATCTGGACTACAATAATGGCATTGATATTGAGCACTGGAAGTATTTGGAGATAATCGTGGCCCCAGTGAAACTTCAAGATGAGAAAATCGTGAAGTACATTGTATTGGGCTTTCACGATGAGTAGTAGATACATAAGCATTGCTGCCGGGTTGATTGCGCTGGTTAGTATGCTTTATCTAGGGAATTTCTATTTCCGCCTAGGGTATGTGGTTTCGGACAGTCCTGAAGCTTGGGGGCAGTTGGGAGATTACGTCGGCGGCGTCCTAAACCCATTGCTCAGTTTCGTATCGATTGTTTTATTGATCAAGTCACTTGCACTGCAAAATGATGCCAATAGTGATCTTAGAGATGAGATTCGAAACACTAGAAAAACTGAAAGGCTTCGGTCCTTCGAAGCGCAGCTGTTTCACATGATCGAATCTCAGCGATCATTGTTTGATTCCTTGCGCTTGGAAATCTCTTTGAATGGCGAAGATATTGAAAAATTTGGTGCGGATGCGGTTATAGCAATAGAGGATGAGATCATAAGAATTAGAAAAGAATTTGATCTGGATCAGCTTGGTGATGATCGTATACGCGAATTTCTGGAGCAAGTGGACGCCACCGATAAAATCTTTGGTGTTACTCGTATTTTCTATAATATAGTCAAGCTAATCACTGACAAACTAAGTGATGGTAATGGCTTTGAGAAAAGTGATCGTACTGCTCATTATGTGACGCTAATAAACTTCAGCGACTTTGCTCTCCTTCGACTCATAATGATTTCTGTTCAATTTATGGATTACCATTCGGTCGAGTATTTAAAGAAAAACTTGGAGTTCGGCTCGGTTTTAAATGACATGTCACTTGGATATTCATTATACTAATGTTCATCGGTTTAAACTCTTTATCCTGCCCTGTATCGCCTCTGATTTACTGAGCACGTTCGACTGACTCCTTCTGGTCGAAAGCGGCCGCTATCGACCAAAATCGGTCATTCAGATGTGTCTAGGGAGCCCGGCGCGATTCATTACTGTCGAGCGTCTGTTTACTATAGATATGAATTTTACTGGTATTCGGGAACTGTGAATGAACGTTAAAAACTTAAAGCCGGAGTACATCTCCAACTATATCAATGATGGAGGCACTTATAGTTGGGTGAGTCATCAGGCAAAAATCTTGCCATCAGCTTATTTGGAATACGCAAGGCAAGACTTTGACGAGCAGAATGGGGAGCGGGCTTTAATTAACGCTGTTGGAAACGCTAAAAGAGCTTTTCATCTGCAGACAGAAACACTGTGCGATGCCCTAGGATGGAAAGTTGCCTACAAAAATAAGAAGCTAGGGTTTGATAAGCGGCTGGAGTACCTTTCGAAATGCGGGATATTGTCACCTCGCATCTTGTCTAGATTAAATAAGACACGAAATCGTGTCGAGCACGAATACATTGTCCCTACTACAGAGCAGGTGGAGGACTACCTCGATATTGTGGAGCTATTCATCTTCGCGGTCGGGCAAATCCTCGATAGATTTCCATACGAGATCGATTTTTCCCTGATGCAAGATGAGTATTATGATCCGACGTTGGAGTTGCCGGATAATTTTACCTTTAAAATGAACAGCGGCAGCCTAGATTCTTTCACGATTGGCCAAAAAGGCGAGAGCATTACAAAAGTAATGACTGATGATGACTATTTTCCTTGGTTAAAAGCTATATTTACGCAATATTTCCTAGTTTAGAGCTAGCAGGTTGTCGGGCAGTCGCTTAGCGGTGGCTGTACGCTGGTTCTTCATAAAGCTAATCACCACTGGTTTTGCAGCCTCTTGGGCGAAGGAGTGGGTAGATTAAAGATCTCCACAATGACGGTTATTGCCTAGAGGTGGCCCTCGTCTGAATATCTGTTTTTGGCCGATTTCTGCCTGTCGTTACTGACCGCTTAGGGTCGGAAGCGGTCAGTCGCGACAGGCCTCTATCGACCCAAAGCGGACTTTGAAAGCCAGGCCTCCACCTCAGTCACTGCTGCTGCCCATCAGAATCCATCGCTTTCCATGGGCTTGGATATCGAAGGAAAAACCCGAGTACACCGGATCAGCCGGATGGCCCTTAACAAGCCAGAATGAAGTGATGGCTTTGGCTTGGTCGAGATTCACAGAAGTAAACAGGGACTTGGCCAGCGCTAGGATTTCTGAGCGTTTTGAAGCCAGGTCTATCGGGCCGTAGGCGTCATCACCCGGGTGCAAAAGTAGTTCTAATGCTTCGCGACGTGCTTTGCTTGCAGACACGCTAGTCTGGTTACTCACGATGGCGTTTTTGCTTACGGAGTGGACCAGTTGCTCTTCAAGTGTCCGGTCCAAGTCAAAAGGCCCGTAGGTATTTATCCAGACAGTATAGTTGTAGCCCTCCAGGAGATCCTCAAGCCTGAGGATTTCGTTTGGCCGGGAGTCTGTGACGATGCGCATGGTGGTTCCATCCAGCCGCTAGTGGACCGATATTCTGAGGCAACGCCAATTAGAACGGTAGGGCATCGTAAATATGCGGGCGAAGGTCTGCTTATGGCCGTTAGCTGCCTCTCGTCAGAGGCAGCAATCGACCACAAGATAACCTTCAACCTCGATATAGGCCGAGACAACCACCTCCTTGTCCGACGCGATGGGTTAGAGCGCTCAGCTTGCATCATGATCAGTTGTCGATGCTCGAAGGTACGCGACGGACACCCAGGCCTAATCCTTCGCCCAGAACCGAGTAATCGTGAGCGACTGCTTCCGAAATGACAGGAAATCAATCCAGTAAATAAAGCGGCCCGGTATCCCCCTTTAAACTTCGCACGCTATTTGCAAATCAGTGGAGCTATTTTTTTAACAGGTTCCCGATGCGGCGCGCCATTGAGAATGCTTAGTTTACTGATCTCGAATTTACAACCGTTCGATGTATTGCTCACTAGGACAACCTCATATTGTGACCCAGGTTCAGTGCTAAAGCTTAAACCGCCAAGACAGCGTCCTGGGAAATGGGTAACAGCAATGTTGAGCGTTTGACCTCCTTTGAACGAGTATTCTGCTGCTTCTCGCGAGTTCGGATCGGGAGAATCAATCATTCCAATTCTTTTAGGCGCTCGCGCCCGCAGTGAATCTATAAAGTTGTCGACAGGATTGTCAAAAACCACAAGTGCGCCGTTGTTGCAGTCTGTCTCGGGGTATAGGTTAATCCACCCCATCTCTCGCGGCGAAACAAAACGAACCTTAGTTGAAGATTCGCTACTGTCCTCGGCTATTGGAATATTCTGAGACACGCACCCTGCTGTTCCGACGAGCAATACCAAACTAATAAGTGATAAATTTAGCCTCATGCGCCCCTCCCTGGATTTAATCAAAGGTATTTTTTTCTTTATACTCAGCTTTGACCGCGGTTCCGTCCATCACAGGTCTGGCTGTGAATAGATAGGTCTTGCCAGGTTTGGCTTCGACTCTAACCAAAGGAAAGGCTATCCCGTATCCATAATTGATTCTTAATGCGACACTGTATATCCCAGGAGCCACTTTTACTTGACCGTAATCCACAAGGGAATTGGGCTCTAACACAGGTTTTCCCACGACTGGGTATATAGCAATCACGGTAGTTGATAGTCCGCCCAAGGACCAATCATTATCGGACTTGAAGTAGGCGCTTGTATCATTAGCAAGCCCCTCCGCTCCACGAGCGACGACGTTTTGTGAACATCCTGATATCTGAGCTGCAAGGGCGACCACGCTTACAAGATATAAAGGTTTTTTCATGGCTTCCTGCCAACTCAGACAAAGTTAAAGTCGGAAATAACGCTCACACAAGATTTTAACGGTGGGCGCCAATGATCGGAACTGCTGATTCTAATGAAAGGCAACATGCTGACCTCACTATTATTATATTTATAATCGCAGTTTTGCGACCGTCTCACGTTTTATATCTTCAATAATATTCCCATTGAAAAGCTAGACAATTCATAAGACGATCAGGCGTTTTGATATCATACTGCCACCACATAGTCAACGTCTCGTTATTGTCCGCATAGTCGGCGGAGTTCGCTGGCGCCTGCGGCATTTTGAGATCATGAATGAGGAAAATTTGATGGAGATGAACCATTGGCTATACAGATCAATGCTCGATGCCCGCCTTTGGCCGATAACTGCCAGCCACCAAAGCCCAAGAGAAGGCAGAATCGCGTCCCTACTGCCTGCCAACCCAAAGACCTCAACTCACAGCGCCCACCGAACACATAAACTCACCCATAACCAGCCACCCACGGCTCCTGCTCAATAGTCGCAACATCCCCCTCCGCCAATAACCCCCACAATTCCAGAATCTTGCCTCCCGGTACTTGCCTCATGTGGCGAGGATCACCGGTCTCCAGATTTTCAAAAATGACGGTGCCCGACAGGTTTACAGCGATGCACCACTCTGCATCGTTGGTCACCGACACCTGCCCATGCTCATCATCTTGCCCGCGCGTTTGCAGTTCGGCGAGAAGCTCAGGGAATGTGTGTATGCCAGGATCAGCGTTCATGGCACCGTATCTGTGGCTGACGTGATAGCCCATATTAATCCCGTGGTTAGCCTATTTATAAAACGTCAACGCCTGGATAGAGGTCCGCAGGCGGATGGTAATCGGGATCCTCGAAGCGGCTATTGTTGTAATGGGTTTTGGCTGTCGGCCCTTCGCCCTTGTACGTCACCTGCGAGTTTGGCGTGAGATGCCACCCCTCTCCGTCTTTGTCGCGCTCGATCAGCGACGGGTACAACGTGCAAGTGCCTGAGGAACCTGATGTCAGCCTGAACTGGTAAAAGCGCCCAGCCTGGGGCGTGAACTTCGCCGTGACGAAGCAGGATCGCGTACGTGCGCCCTCCCAGGACATGCCCACGTGCGTTTCGATGCCGGGCCGAATTTGCGTTTCGTAATAGTCCGACGTGAGGTTTTGCCCCGCTTTCGGCATCCCCTGATCCTGGGTATGGATGAACGGAAGCAGCCCGCTGCGAATCACGCCACCCGAACGTTTACCGTTTTCGTATTGGTACAGGTCGGCATGCTGCGTGAAGTTGACGATGCGTATCCAGGCGGGGTTGGGCTCGTTTGCAGGGGCCGTGAAGTAATCGGTGTGGGGGAAATACTGGCAGCCTGCGAACAACGGCAGGGCCAGCAGGCAGAGCGCAATGCGTATCGACATGAAGCCTGTCCTTTTGCGGAGTCAGGGTAGAGACCACGAGAAAGGAGGCGCATTGCATAACAGGTGATAAATTCGTGGGAGCCGATAGCGACGCGCTGGCAGCCGCCGGACACTCTGCCGTCGTGAGGGGCGGTGTTCGGCCAAGACTCATGCGCCACAACCCGAAGTTGACGATCGTCTTGGCTCAGATTCAGATTGAGCGGGCCGGTCGCTCGCCCAGCCGCTCTACCAACCTTACGAGATAACCGTCGGTATCCTGGACGATAAATTCTCGCTGACCGACTTCTACGTTTTCAGCCCGATACCAGGTGTCTTTGCATTCTCGGTAGAGCGTAAATCCAGCCTGCTCAAGTCTTTGGATGACGGGGGCGACAGCCTCAACATCAATCTGTAGGTTCATGCCTCTTCCAAACGGCCTGGTCAACGGCGCCGTCAGCCATTGACCCGCGTCCGAATCAATTTGCTCAAGCATTACTTGCGCTCCGTTCAAATCAAGGTAGGCAAATCCATCTTCCGGGCGTTGATACGCTACGTTGAACCCCAGGCAAGAAACCCAAAAAGCCAAGCTGCTTTCCAGGTTGTTGACCATTAACTCCGGAACCAGTTTATTACGCTCGAACATGAGATGACTTCCATTTCAAAACGCGAATGTGTGCAGGCGGGCAGTTTCTGACAGCTACAGAAACTCGGCCAGCTTTAATTTATTTTCATAGAAACCACATCACCTACAAAACATAACGCCCCACCGACAACAAAACTATCTGCACAATCAAGTAGTCCGGCCACAGCGCCCAACGCTTGAGGGAAATCGGAACGGAAACAAGCTCTTCTTCACTCACATCACCCAGCCGGGTGTAACTCTTGGGGAACATAAAAAACAAACCGATCTGCCCCATGCGCATGGCTTTATCCCTCGGTCGATTACCGGGCCAAAGCCGCTTATTGTGTTGAACAATCTTATTGCCCGCAAAATACTGCTCCAGCTTTTCAAGCTTGAAGTAGTACGAATACAGCAGTAACGCGACGGCAATAACGACCTCCACACCCAACAGAAATGTGATGACCTTGTAGCCAGCTATATCCATAGGTTATCTGCCATATAAAGTTCTTCGCCCAGCTGTGCGCCATGACCACCGAATAGGTTCCTGGGTACACCCACCAACTTACCCCCTCTCACAGGCTGCGCCTCACGACACGCCACCTCGCCCCCGTTCGCACACGATTCAGTAGTCAACGATTTTTTGATTGATATACGCCGCTGTCGTGTCCGAACTCCGACCTCAACGAAGACAGCGTTCAAAATATAAAATCGGATTTTTCTACGTGGGCAGAAATCAACGGGGCAAAAACTCACTTTCAGAAAGAAGCTACAAGCCAGCAGATCAAAACCTACAGGCATCAGGTATTCTGCCCAGCGTCAAACCCGCCCCCGGCCTGCTTTAAACGCGCATCAGGAGAGTTGCATGTTGATTGGCCATCGCTTCGAGCGCACCGCCCAGGATGACTTGCACGTCCACTCGCGCAACGGCGTGCAAAGCGTGTTTGTGCTGCTGACCGGCGCAATGGCGTTCATCCTGCCTTTGGCCTTCGTGCTGTTCTGGTTCACCGACGGCGGCTCGCAGTTGGCAGAGGTGGATCCGCTGAGTTCGCTGCTGATCGTACTCCTGCTGCTGCTTATTCCCGCCCTTGGCCTGCTGCTGATGGTGTACACCGGCACCCGCGAGACGTTGCTGTTGTCGCGAGTGAACGGTGAGGGCAAGCGCCGCACCCGAAACTTTTTCGGCGGCCGCGAGCGTGTGCAGTCGGTCTTCAGCATCGATAAACCCCACCACCTCGAACTTCGCCGCCGCCCGCAGGCCGAGCCCGCCTACACCCAGCTGTGGCTGGTGATGCGCGACGGCACCGAGCAACGGTTGACCACCGATAACGTGCCGGTGGTGCCGGGGAGCAAACGCACCGATGTGTGGCTGCGTGAACTGGCCGATTACCTGGGCGTGGCGGTGCCCACTGAGGTGGTCGTGGGGTCTGCAACGCCGGCGCCCTATAGGCCTGCGCCAGCACCGGCGAAGGTCGCCAGGCGGCGCAAACTCGGGGGGCCCACGCCTGCGGCTGAGTCCACCGATAAGCTCGGCATTGCGGCACGTGCCCTGCTTTCACTGCTGGGTGCATTCTTCGCGGTGCTGGAGCTGACGCATGTAGTCGGCTTGGTGCGCGCGCTGTTCACTGGGCGGCTGCGGGTCAGCGGTGTTCGCTCAGGCTCGGCGAGCTTTTACTGGGCCGAGCAGCCGTGGGTGTTTTCATTCAATGTACTGGTGGGTGTGGTCGAGGTGCTGATTATCGGCGTGATCGCCTGGGGGTGTGTGCGTACGGCGATTCTGGGGCGGATGAAGGCCAATCATTAACGGTATGGCACCCGCACACTGCTAATCTGCGGCCCTTGAGCCTGTAGCAAAAGGAAGCTTTGCATCGTCATGGATATTCCACAAATCAAGCAACGCCTGGCCCGCCCTGCCGTCAAGTTCACTGCCGGCGGCTTTCGCCCGCTCGGTACCGATGAGGAAAGCTGGCTGGGCAATGTCTTCCTGTTCCGGCCTGACGAAGGCGTACCGACCAATCATGCGGGGCAACCGCTGCTCCCCTTCGCGCAGTTTTACCTGCCCGCCCTGCCCTTCAACAGCCCGTTGTTGGCCGAGGTTCGGGTACTGACGGTGTTCATGTCGAACCCGTTTCCAGAGTGCTTGGAACCGATGGGGAATAACTGGGTGATCCGCGAATACGGGCCTGATGACGTGCTGGTGCGCAAGGCACTGCCGGTGGCGGGGGCATTTCTGAAGCCCTTCCCACTGAAAGCAGAAACAGTGCCCGAGGACTACCCATTGTGGGATGGCGGTGGTGTCCCGGCGGACCTTGAGCAAGCCGTCCTGACGCTGGAGCGGGCGGGAAAGATAGAAAGCTATTACGACCTGATCACCCATACCTACCAACACAAGATCGGCGGTTACCCCTCGTTCTGCCAGTCGGGCGTTGATCCGGGCGAAGGTTTCGAGTTTGTGTTCCAGCTCTCATCAGACGCGAAGATCAACCTCAATGTGGTCCACAGTGGCAGCCTGATGTTCTGGAAGCACAACCAAACCGGTGAATGGGCACTCTATTATGATTTTTACTAAGGCGCCGGGAGCCCTCAATGACTGACTACCGTGGACTGATCTTCGACGACACCCGAGAAGGCGCATCCGACCAGGCCCTCGCGCAATTGGAAGCCACGCTCGGCGCCCGCCTGCCGGATGATTACCGGCAGTTTCTCAAGACCTGCAACGGCGCCACCGTAGACTACGACGTGCTGGCGACCATGAGCAATGGCGACAAGGAGTTGCTGAGTTTCTTGCTGTATGGCCTGGCCCCCAGTGAAACCTACGAGTCCAACCCTTTTGAACTGGAACAACTGCGCCAGCAATCGGGTTTCCCCGCGACGGGGTTGTTGCCGATCGGCCGCGATGGCGGCGCCAGTGTGTTGCTGCTTGACCTGCGCGACGGTCGCCAGGACGTGGGCGCAATGGTCGCAGGTTTACCCGCCTGGACCGGGCGTCGCCAGCAAGGCGATGAGTACGTGGTATTAGCGGACTCGTTCAATGCCTACCTGGACTTGCTGCATTTGTCCCAGGAGCGAATCGCGGAACACATCAATCACTTCGTCATCAGCGCGGATACGATTGAGGCGACGCTGGTGTGGCTGGATCAAGGCAGTCCGGGTTGGCGGGAGCGCTATCGGTCTGTGTGGAATGCGCGAGTGGTGGAGAGGCCGATTTGAAGCGTGTGTCAGGGTGCACAGGGCGCGTCTTGAAGGAACGTTTTTAGCGCTGCCGAATAGAGTGTTAAGGGTTGGTCTTCGGTATCGAGCATGGCAAATGGAATCACGGTGATATGTGAAAACGTCTGGGCGCTTATTGAATAGGTTTTCTGCCTGCACACGCCGTGATTGCCGTTGAGTATGAACTGAAACTTGAACAGTTCCGGCCGGGTACACCAGCTGGGAATCAAGCCAAGACTCAAGCCCGTGAGATATTCCTGCGCGCACGCCCCGCCCGAGGAAAACGCCGAGATTTTTATGGCCAGTGCAGGGAAGTTCGCAGCCGCTGGGGTTGAACTGATGTCTTGGGCGTGTGGAATGATTTTTTGTGTCGCTTGGTAGGCGCGCTTGCCGAAGCGGCTGTCTTTCCAAGGCGCATCAACTGCATAAGTGAAGCTGGGGACATTTTCATTGCTTGCGGCGTCAACAGGCTCGTTGATGGGCGGTTTGGACGCATATGAAGTACAGCCGGCGCAGAACATTGCCATGCTGAGAACCGCCAAACTGTTAACGATTACGCTCCACATCTTGAGTTTTCCCTAACGATTCAAAGGACGAACACCGTACCTGTGGCGAGGTAGCTTGCTCGCGCTGGGCCGCGAAGCGCACCCGCTCCTTGTTCACAAAGAAGGGGACTGCTGCGCAGTCCAACGGGAGCAAGCTCCCTCGCCACAGGTTACTTTTTGCCTTTTTATCTCTTAACTGACCGGCATTGGGGCTGCCCCGCTCACTAAAAAAACCTGCGTGCGCGGGTCACGCCTGGGTACTGAACCGCTGCGCTGCCCGCCGCGCCAACATCGCCGCTTCCGTCGCTTCAGTCGCCCGTTCGCCTTTGTAGGCCAGTTGGGTCACAAACTCTGCGTCCCTGAACTCGGCCGGTACCATGCTGTGCTTGTCTTTGAACAGCGGCGCCAGATCAAGGGAGGTGGCGAAGTTTTCCCGGGTCAGGCTGTAGTAGCCCATGACACTGCCGGACCAGGGCGAGCTGGCGTCTGTCATGTCGATGGCGGCATCACGGTACGTGACGGCGGCGGTCTTGAGGCCCAGGGATTTGTTGAGCAGATCCGTGAGCCGGTGGGTGTCGGAGCTGTTGAGCTGGCCGGCGGTATTAAGCACTTTCAGACTGCCGTCAGCGTCTACCGTGAAGCCATATTTCTTGCTGGCAAGGTCGGGGGCGGTGGTAGAAAGCGTTGCCTGGAACGCCTGGAATGAGGCTTTAAGCGTGCTGTGCGCAGCCCTGAAGAGCTCGGCGTATCGAGGGTACTCGGGCGATTCGGAGCGACCTATCCAGGTGTCGACGACCTCCAACGGTTTTGCCGTGGTGCTGGTGTCTTCACTGGGGTGGTAGATGGCGGCTGGCGCCGCGTTTGCCAGGGCGTCCTTGGCAACATCCGTCAGCGGTTGGGGCACCAGCTTTTGGTCGGACGGTGCGAGGCTGGTGCTGGCTGGGGGGAGATAGGCGGAGCTGACGGAGAGTGCCATTTAATCGGTCCATGATTAGCGGGTTCCTGAAGGTTATCGACGGGAACCGGGCAAGCTTGAATCAAGACGCCTCTGCTTGCAGGATCGTACAAGCCTGCCAACTCGCTACTTGGGTAGCCTTGGGCTTCTCACCCATCCAAGGATCCACCATGACTCAGCATCCGGTAAATCTCACCCACAAAGCCTCGCTCATCGATCAGCAGTGGAGCCCTAGAGTGGTCGCGGAAATGAACGACTACCAGTTCAAGGTGGTACGTATCGAGGGTGAATTCATCTGGCACACGCACCCGGAAACCGATGAGGCCTTTCTGGTGCTGGAAGGCACGCTGCGTATCGACCTGCAGGACGGCCCGGTATACGTGGCGGCGGGCGAACTGTATGTGGTGCCGCGTGGCGTCGAACACCGCACCGCCGCAGAAGGCGAAGCCAAGCTGATGATGATTGAACCACGCGGCACCTTGAATACCGGTCACGAAGGCGGTGAACGCACAGCTGAAAATGATCAGTGGATCTGATCAGCAGCGCCCCCCACCAGCGCCAGTAATTCATTCACCAACTCAACCGCCTCTCGCTGATAGCCCTCCCGCCAGCGCGCCGACCAATCCTGCGGCCGACCGTCCTCTTCCCAAGCCGATAACGCCAAGCCGTTGACGATTTCCAGCTCAAACCACTGGCGCTGCCACCCGGCAGCGTCCGTTACCAGAGTGGTGTCGTGCCACAGGAACTCGGTGTGGGCGACAAAACGGCTCCAGCAGAACAGATCGTCTGAGGCCTGTTCCGCAAGTCTGATCAGTTGTGCTTTGTTATCCATGACTGGCTATTTGCCCTTGATTTCTTCCAACCGCGTGACAGCGCCTCGCACCGCAGCAATTGGCGTGTACGCCTGCAACGCTAGTGGCCACCCTGCAATCTCTGGATAATACCCTCCTCCCGCCCCGATACGGATATCCCGTTTTATGAAGTCGCCCGCGTCCGCCCTGCTCCTCGCGTCTGCCCTGTTGCTGCCAGCCATCGCCCACGCCGACGACGCCGCGCTCGCCGACACACTCAAGGCCTTCACCCGCTGCGACGCAACGTTCTTCAGCCGCCTGAACACCCACCACGCCGCATGGCAGGCCTATGCGCCGCTCAAGCAGGACAAGGACTTCACCTGGATCGCCGTTAGAAACCGTGCCGACCGCAACGCCAACCAAGTGCCCGTCAGCGCGCCGCCCATTGCGGGCCTGAAGCTGTTGTCGTATGCCGATGAGGCCACCGACCTCGATCAGTTGGGGCGCTACTATTACTGGGGTTTCGTTGTGCAAGGCGGCGTCGACGAAGTTGCCCAACGCCTTGCCCCGCTGCTGGACCAACCTGCACGGCTGCAAAAAATCGACGGGGCCTATATTCGCAGCGAACTCAAAGTCGACGACCACTGGCAGGCGATCAAGCCGCGACCCGGCAAGGCGCCGGGCACGCGCCACGTTGAGCGGGTGCTGATCGTTGAGCCGGATGGCGAGCACACACGCGTCAGTTGCTCGGTACAGGGCGGTGTCGATGCGGCGCTGCTGGCGTGGCTGCGGCCGGACATCGCGCCGGTCGACTACCCGCGCACCGTGGTGGAAACCAGCATCAACGATGTCGAGGTACCCGCCAGTGTGCTCCAAGGCCTTGCCGCGCCACTGTTGCAACCGAAGTTCAAGAGGTTGAGCTACACCTACCTGTCCAAGAAAGGCGACGGCAGCCAGGACAGCCCGACCTCGGTCACCTTCACCGCCGACGGCGGCCTGCTGAAGAAGAACGAGGTCTACGGCGACACCTTCAACGTCGATCGCCTGATGCTGGCCGACCTGATCCAGTTGAAGTCAAAAATGAACGGCGTCGGCGATGGGCGCGTGCTGCAAACCCTCGCCGTCGAATTGAACGCGCCGAGCAGTTGGGCCCCTGGCCAAACCTTGCGCGCAGACATGCAGATGCTGAACGTGCCCGCCAAGCCCACCGACACACCTACCGCCACCTCATTGGTGTGCAAGGTGGGTGAACGCTTCCCGGCGCGCGAGGTGTTTGCTTCGCTGACCGGAGACGCCATCAAGCTTGAGTGCGACCAGGGCGACTACAAGACCTCGCGTGCGTTTATCGAGGATTTGGGAGTGGCGTTGACGCTGGAGTCGACGTCGAGCCAGTTCCACTACGTGAATCAATACACTGCGCTGGAAGTCGTGCGCTGATCGAGCTATTGGGAGGCAGGCCATGGAACTGAAATTCAGTCACGTCGATGTGCTGGTCAACGACCTTGAAGAGGCCTGCGCCTACTACGCGCAGATCCTCAAGGCGCGTATCTCCAAGACCTTCGTCTGGGACCGCGGCGGCCTGCATGTGCGCTACGCCGTGGCGCTGATGGGCCAGGAGCGGTTCATGCTGGTACAGCCGATTGCCGGCAATTTGCGGGCGCTGTTGGACGCCCACGGCGAGGGCATGATTTACCGCCACTGCTACTCGACGCCCGACATTGAGCTGGCCTACGACGAACTGATCGCGTCGGGCGTACAACCCGAAGATGAAAACGGCCAGCCGTTAGCGCGGGAGAACCTGCAAAGCCCGTCCGGCGGGCGCATTATCTGGCTGCCCAAGCGCTTTGGGCATTTCTCTATGGAAATTCTGGAAGAGAAAGGCTTGGAGGCCTTCATCGAAGAGGCGTTTAGCGCCGATTAAGGGCACTCTACGGCGGCACAGCAGTCTGCTCCTAACACACCCCTTGCCCAGCGGAGTTCCCATGATCATTGTTCACCACCTCAACAACTCACGCTCGCAGCGCATCCTGTGGCTGCTGGAAGAACTTGGCCTGCCTTACGAGATCAAGCGCTACCAGCGCGACCCGAAGACCAACCTCGCGCCGCCTGAACTCAAGGCGATCAACGCCCTGGGCAAGTCCCCGGTGATTGAAGACGGCGCCAACGTGGTGATCGAGTCCGGCGCCATCGTCGACTACCTGATCCGCCGCCATGGCGACGGGCGCCTGCAACCCGAGCCTGCCAGCGCCGACTACGACCAGTACGTGCAATGGCTGCACTTCGCCGAAGGTTCGGCCATGTTGCCGCTGATGCTCAATCTGTATGTGGGTCGCCTGGGTGAGGCCGGGGCGCCGTTGCATCCGCGTATCGAATCCGAAGTGGCCAATTACCTGGGTTATCTGAACGATGCGCTGGGACACACGCCGTACCTGCTGGGTGATGAGCTGAGCGGTGCGGATATCCAGATGAGCTTTATCGGTGAAATCGCCAAGTCCCAGGGCAAGTTGCAGGCCTACCCGCACCTGGCGGCGTGGGTGCAGCGTTTCCAGGCGCGACCGGCGTATCGCCAGGCGCTGGAACAGGGTGGCGAGTATGCATTTGCCAAATAAGTGAACGCGGGCACGGTGGGTGTGCGACTACCCCACCATCTGCCATAACGACGCCCCGACGCCGGTGATGCTCTCTCCGGCGATCAACCCCGCTGCGGCGGTAATCGCGAAGCGCTCGGTGAGACTCGGCCAACGGCAGCTCACCAGCCAGGTCAGCACCGCGCCCAGCGCCATCATCAACGACACCGAGGCCGGCAGGACAAAGGCCAGCCCCAACGCGGCGGCACTCGGCAAGTAACGGGAGCGATGGGCCGGCAACAGGCTGTCGAGCACGCCCAGCAACACACCTACCCCGCCGCCGATGGCAATCGCCCAGCGGATGCTCGTCGACAAGGACTCCAGCCCATGGGTCAGGGTTTGCGCCACGGCTTTCCACGTTGCCACTGCGGGCGCCGGCCATTCTTCGGTGAGCAGCATGGACTGCGGATCCGGAATCAGCGCCAGGTACGCCAACACGCCCACGATACTGCCAATGAAAATCCCCAGGATCTGCGCGATCACTTGTTTATGCGGCGTTGCGCCAATGGCTTTGCCCACCTTGAAGTCGTTCATCAAGTCCGTGCATTGCCCGGCCGAGCCGCCAGCGGTGTTGGCGCTCATCAGGTTGATCGGCACCTGGCCGGGGGCGACGATGCCGAAGCTCAGTTGGGACAATTGCCCGATGGCGCCAATCGGCGGAATGCCAGTGGCGCCCACCACACGGGCGGCGACGGCGGCCAGGCAGATCGCCAAGGGAATGGTCAGCAGTGCCATCCACAGGTTGATGCCGAACAACAGCGCTTGCAGGCTGACGACCAAGCCTATCGACAGGATAAAACCCGCAGCCGGACCGGGCTTGGGCACGTTCCAGATCTTGCCGCCTTCGGCCTTGGTGGAGGTGCGTAATGCCCACAAGCGAATCGCCAAAGAGGCCAAGGTGGAACACACCATCAGGCTCACCCCCGGCCACAGCAACCACTCCACCAACGCGGCAAATTGCGGGCCGCTGCTGTCGGCCGGCAACGTCACCAGGTTCTGCGCCAACAGCCACGGGCCCAGGCCACCCCACGCGAGCAAGGCGCCGAGCAGCAAGGTCAGGCCAACGCGAATACCGATGATGCCGCCAAACCCCAGCAGCAACAGCGAAGGGTCGGCGGTAAAGGTCAGGCGCTCCAACTGGGCCGTCGGCGACCAGCGCGGGAAGGCCCACATGAAGGTGTCCACCCACTTCACCACCCCGGACAGCAACGCCGCGCTGAGCAACACCTTCAGACGCGTCGCGGCTTCGCGGCCATGGTTGTAGATGTGCAGCAGGGTTTCCAGGGTGGCCATGCCTTCGGGGAACTTCAGCGCCTTGTCATTGAGCAATGACGGCCGCAGGTACCAGGCAATCCAGATGCCCAGGAAACTCACCGAGAACACCCAGGCGATCATCGGCAGCGCATCCAGTTGGTTGCCGGTCAGCAGTGTGTAGGCCGGGATCGGCGCCACCAGACCGCCAGAGATAATCGAGGCGGCGGCCGAGGCGACAGTCTGGTTGATATTGCTTTCATGCAGGGTCCAGGGCAACTGATCGGTGGAACGTTTGGCCAGGCCTTGCCAGATCGCATATCCCACCAGCAGCGCGATGATCGACATATTGAACGACCAGCCGATCTTCAGGCCGGCGTACACATTGGAAGGGGTCAGCAAGATGCCAAGCACCGTACCGGTAATGACGGCACGCAGGCTGAGTTCGCGTTCGACGGGGGCGTACTGGGGAATGGCGGGCGGGGCTGAAAGCATGCGGATTCCTTTCGGCGATGAAACAGGGCGACCTAACAAGTGAGCCCTCTGGGCCCTGAAGGTTCCTGAATCGGCAAAACAGAAGAGCCGCGTAAAGCCCGTCCGCTTTTTGAAGAGAAGGCTCTGTGTGGTGAGCGTTTTTTGTGGTGAACCGGTTTTTTTGTGATGACCCGGTTCTTTCTGGTGAACCGGTTCTTTGTGATGACCCGATTCTTTCTGGTGAACCGGTTCTTTCTGGTGAGCCGGTTCTTTCTGGTGAACCGGTTCTTTCTGGTGAGCAGTTTTTTTGTGGTGAGCGGGCTTGCCCCGCGCTGGGCAGCGAAGCGGCCCCCAGAAGGCCGCCGCGATTTTTCAGGAAAACCGCAGCGCCTGGTGTTGGGGCTGCTTCGCAGCCCAGCGCGGGGCAAGCCCGCTCACCACAGAAGCCCGCTCACCACAAGGTTACATTCAGCCAACAAGTGATACTTGTTCATCCCCTACTGCGCGCTAGCGTTAAGGCTCTTCAGGAATTCCACCAAGAGCACCGGAATGCGCCCCACACCTCAATCCCATCGTCTGCGTCACGGTCGTTATTCAGAACAGGGTCGTAGCTACCTCATCACCGTCGTCGTTCATCAGCGTCAGCGCTTGTTCACTGACCTTTACCTGAGCCGTCTGCTGGTTGCCGAACTCCGGCAGGTTCATGAGCTGGGGCTGGTTGAGTCTCTGGCCTGGGTCATCATGCCTGACCACATTCACTGGTTGTTTGAGTTGAAACAACAGGATTTGGCAGGCGTGGTGCGACGTATTAAGTCGCGCAGCACGCTGGTCATCAACCGGCGGCGTCAAAGCAAAGAGCGCGTTTGGCAACCCGGCTATCACGATAGAGCGGTGCGTGCGGAAGATGATCTTCGCAAGATGGCGCGGTACATCATTGCCAACCCTTTACGAGCCGGTTTGGTGGATCGGGTGGGCGATTACTCGTTGTGGGATGCGGCGTGGATTTGAGGAGGCGAGTGGGCTTTCTCTAGCAGTTGTTGCACCCACGGCGCATCTTGCTGATTGACCACGCCATATCGGTCCGGCGGGAAAAACCGCCAGTGATGCGCAACCTCAACCAGGCGTGTGAGTTCTTCGGCCGACAGCCAATACTCCGTGTGGGTCAAGGCTATCGGTGCACCGTCAAACCGTCGCCCAAGCAGTACGTTCGTGCGGGGAGCGAACGCCAAGACCAGGTCACGGCAGGGGTGCATGCGTTTTTGCGCAGCGGGCATGCGCCCCACCCGGTCGTAGGTGAAAGGGCCGGGGTATTCGTCCTTGATCACCAGCCAGCGACCCGTCGTGGTCATGGCCACGACCCATTGCGCCACTCCGCTGCTCTGGGCCTGTTCAAGCCGGCCGTTTTTCCATTGCATGAGGGTATTGCGGTCCGGGTCGAAGTCCGAAGACCACAGGCTGGTGCCCGATACCAGGGTATGACGCTCCAACTCGACCACGCCTTGGCCCGGCAGCGTCTGCCAGTAACGCTTGATCGGGTCGCGGGTGTCGCGCAGGTAGTTACGCAATGCCCAGGCCGCCATGAACACCAGCGTCGCCAGGGCCTGCCATGCCCATGAATGGCCGAGGATGCCGTCAACATCCAACCCCGGTGAGAAGACGGCGCGATACAGCAGCAGGCTGAGCAAAAAAACCAGGCTGGGCAGGAACACGCCGAAACACAGCGGTGGCAGTAACACTGCAATCCAGCTGAAGCGATGCACGCTTGCGTGTTCATGCGCCCAGGCCAGTTCCTCGGCGCGCATCGGCCTGCGTTCACGCGGGCCAATGCCGGGATCAGGGGTGTGGAAGCGCCAGTACCGTGCGTTGGGGTCGAGATTCATGCTGCGCATCATGCCCGTGACGCGCCGCAAGATACACCGTCTATTGCCCAGATCGAAATACAGTCATACGATGACTGACCACAACCATAACAATAAAGGCTCACTCGTGAATAAACCCCTCATCATGGCCGCCGCTATTGCCTGCGGTCTCAGTGCACACGCCAACGCCGCAACCTTCGCGTACATTTCCAGCCCCGGCGATGGCTTGATTTCCCAGTACCGCCTGGACGAGAGCAACGGCGCGTTGAGCCTGGTAAACCAGGTGACCGCCGGTGACCAGGTCAACCCCATGGCGCTGAGCCCCGACGGTAAAACCTTGTATGCCGCGTTGCGGGTCAAGCCGTTTCAAGTGCAGGGCTTCAGCATTGACCCGGCCAGCGGGCGTTTGACGCCGCAATCCAAAGCGCCCTTGGCCGAAAGCATGGCCTACCTCGCCACCGATCGCGCCGGACGTTTCCTGCTCGCGGCCTCTTACGGTGCCGACACCCTCAGCGTGCAGCCCATCGACAAGCCGGAACCGATCCTCACCTACAAAACCGGGCTGCACGCGCATTCCCTGCGCACCGACCCAAGCAATCGCTTTGCCTACGCCGGCAACCTGGGCAACGACCACGTGCTGCAATACCGCTTCGATGCCAACACCGGCGCACTCACGCCAATCGGCACCGGCTACGTGAGCGTGCCGAGCAACACCGGGCCCCGGCACCTGGCGTTTTCGGCCAACGGTAAATACCTGTATGTGGTCGGCGAAATGAGCGGCACGGTCACTGCGTTTGCCATCGACGACAGCACCGGCGCGCTGACGCAGATCGGTGTCGCCAATGGCATTCCCGCTCGCTTGAAGCTGGCCCACGGCGAAGTGCGCGATGCACGCAACAATGACTTGAAGGACGACCCAACACCGCGAATCTGGGCTGCCGACCTGCGCCTGTCCCCGGATGGCTCGCTGCTGCTGATGAGCGAGCGCACCAGCAGTTCGGTGTCGGCGTTTGCGGTGGACGCGGCGACGGGCGCGTTGAAGTTCCTCGACAACTACCCGGTCGAAGAGCAGCAGCCGCGCAATATCGCGTTTTCGCCCAATGGCCGGTGGTTGCTGGTTACCGGCGAGAAAAGCGACAAGGTCGGTACCTACGCGGTCAGCAACACCGGCGCCTTGAAGCGCGTGGGTGAGGCGGCTTCAGGCAAAGGTGCGCTGTGGATTGAAGTCCTGCAGACCGCGGCCCAATAGCACTCAGCTCAAACGGAACCGCGCGGTGTTGTCACTCAACGCCTGACTGCCCTTGCTCAAGGTGTCCGCCGCTCGGTTGACCGCCCGTGCGCCATCCAGCAAACGCCCTGCCGCCTGGTCGACTTGCTGGATGTTGCCACTCACTTCATCCGCCGTCGCCGCTTGCTCTTCCACCGCTGTGGCGATTTGCGCCAGGGTGTCGGTGACGTTCTGCACCGCGCCGGCAATCTCGCCCAAGCGCGTGCCCAGGCCGGTGACGGACTCGGCGTCGGTCAACGCTTGCTCGCACGCGGCGCCCATCAGCGTCACCGCCTGGCTCACGGTCGCGCGCAGGCTGTCGACGGTGCCGGCGATCTGCGCCGTGGACGCCTGGGTGCGCTGGGACAGGCTGCGCACTTCATCGGCCACCACCGCAAAGCCCCGCCCCTGCTCACCGGCGCGCGCCGCTTCAATGGCCGCGTTGAGCGCCAGCAGGTTGGTTTGCTCGGCAATGCCGCGAATGGTGTCGACCACCGACTGAATCTGCTGCCCCTGCTGGCTGACTTGCTGCAGTGCATCGGCGGTGTCGGTAAGGCGTTGGTTGAGTTGCTGGATGCTGGCCGTGGTGCGCTGGCTGTCGCGGCTGCTGTCTTCGGCGATGCGTCGTGTTTGCTGGGCGCTGCCCGACGCTTGTTCACAGCTTCTGGCGACGCCCATGGAGGTCGCGGCCAACTGGGTAGCAGCGGCGGCGATCTGGCTGATTTGATGCTGCTGGTCTTCGACTTCGCTGAGGGTGCTGCCCGATTGGGAATTGAGGGTGAGCACCGCCGAGCCGAGCTGCTGGGTTTCGTGATTGACCCCCAACAGGCTGGTGCGCAATTGCACCACTGCGACGTTCAGCGCGGTGCTGATCAGCGCCAGTTCGTCACGCCCTTGCACCGCCACTTCGACGCACAGGTTACCGTCGCGCAGGGATTCGGCAAGGGTGGTGATGCCGCTGGCACTACGGCGGATGGAGGCCTGCAGGCACATGAACAAGTACAGCGCGGCCAGGGCCAGTACGCCGAAGACCATTGCAAGAGGAATGAAGCGTTTGTTCGCGTCGCGGTGGTAGTAGCTCAAGCGCTCGTCCAGGGAGGTCAGCGACTGCACGCGCAGTGCGCTGAGCGAACCGAGCATGGCGTCGACACTGCGTTCGAAACCGGCGGTATCGAGCTTGATGGTGCCACCGAACACGCCGTCATCCAGCACTTTAAGCTCGTTATCCAACAGTTGCAGGCTGTTGTCGTACTGTGCAGTCCAAGGCTCCATGCCCTCGAATTGCTTGGCCTTGAGCGAAGCCGCCGCCTTGACCAACTGGTCGCGCGCGTCGCCAATGCGGCTGCGCAGGTCGCGCATTTGCAAACGACTTTGCAGGGTGAACTGCCCCGACGCGATGGACGACTGCCCGACGCCCGCCATGCGACCGATACGCTCGATCAGGTCAGGCGTCTGCTGTGTGCCCATCTGCATCAGCATGTAGGTTTCCAGCCAGGGATCGAGGATCAGGCCGGCGTCCAGAGTGATCTGTTCGCGCAGGGTTTGCATCGCGCTCAGCGCCGAGGTGAAACGGTCGTAGCCATCCGGCCACCAGCCCACCGTGCGCAGGGAAGCGGAGTCCATGCCTTTGACGGTGGCCTGCAACGCCTCGTAGCGCGCGAGGATGTCGGCGCTGGCGTTCTGGGCGTTGAGCGCATCGCCCAAGGCTTGCAGGCTTTGCTGGATCAGCGGGAAATTCGTATCGACCTTGTCCATCGCCGCCTTCGCCGCCGGCGTCGGTGCGTGCAGGATGTCTGCCGCTTTCCAACGCGCAGCCAGGTTGCGCTGGGCCGTCAATTGGCCGTCCAGTGCATCCAGGGCCAACAGTTGGCGCACGCCGGACTGCTCGGTGGAAATCACGCCTAATTTATCGCGATAGTCCTGGCCGATCATCCAGAGGCTCCCGGCCAGGGGCAGCATGAACAGGAAAAACAACAACTGGAATTTGCGTGCAAACCCCATACGTCCGAGCAGGCGGATACCGGGTGATAACAAGCTGTGCATGTCCGACTACTCCCTCAAACAACCCACGTGGTGCACGGTGGGCGAAGCCTTGAAATGACTAACGGCAAAGTGCCATGTCATTGATTGGCTTGGCTCTAGCAAGATACGGGCCGTTGGCGCGCAGCCCTGAAACAGGGCGTGCTGTGCGTTAATGGCGCCCGCAGCGTGCTCGAAAATGGGGCAAAAGCACTCACGGTCAAGGACACACCTGTAACCGATGGCGCAGGCGCCCCATGGACATGATCAAAACACCCGTGCCGCCGGCCTACCTGGCCTGCATGTACTGGTCAAAATTTTTGATGTGATCATCCAGATTATCCTCAAGCATCATCCGGTACTGGTCACAGCAATACTTGAGCATCGCCTCACGCTCCTCGGCCATGTGCGCACCGGACTTGAAGTTGCGCGCGAGGGCCCAGGCATTGAAGCGGGTAGTGCCGAACATCATCGAGGCGCTGACCTGGCCGAGGTTTTCGAAGGTTTTGAGCTGTTCGTTCGACAGTTCGATATGCGCGTCGGCGCGCTCATAGAAGGCTTGGTCGATAGCGTCTGCCATTGCGGGGTTCCTGGGTAATCACGATTGAATGAAGGGTTATCAAGCCAGCAGCGTGGTGATCCATCTGATCTGCCGGCTGATTTCTTGCAGCTTCGCCTCGGGCACGGCTTGCGACGCCTGCTCAAAGCCCGCCAGGGTCTGGTGTTTCAGGCGCAACGCGCGCTGCCACTTGGCCAAAAATACCGGGCTGCGGGCCTGCAGTTGCAGCGGGCCGAAATACAGCTCCTCGGCGGTATAGCTCACCGGTCCAGCACGCTCGGCCACGATGATTTCATAATAAAAGCGGCTTTCGTGCAGCAGCTCTTCACTGACGATGCGATAGCCGTTGTTCATCAACCACAGGCGCAGCGGTTGCTCACCGCCGTTGGGTTGCAGGACAAGGCGCTCAAGGCCGTTCAGGTGGGCTTTGCCAGCTTCAAGGATGTCGCGAATCGTCTCGCCGCCCATGCCACAGAGGCTGATGGCCGTGATGCCGTCACTCGCCTGGACGGCCGCCAGACCATCGGCCAGCCGCACGGTGATCTGCTGCTCCAGGCCGTTTTCACGCACGGTCCGTTCGGCCGCCTGGAACGGCGTAGCCGCCACCTCCCCCGCCACCGCCGCCTCGATCACGCCACGGCGCAGCAATGCCACTGGCAGGTAGGCATGGTCCGAGCCGATATCGGCCAGCCGCGCGCCGTGCGGCACCTGCGCGGCCACGCGCTCCAGGCGCATGGACAAGGTGTGTTCGTTCAACCTGTGTTCCTTATCATTCCCCGGAAAATCGATCCCGGCTGTTAGTCAGATGCAACACCATGGCGGCGCGTGCGGCGTCCGGGTCCTGGCGTTTGATTGCATTGAAAATCGCCTCATGCTCCCGGTTCGCCAGTTGCCCGAGCTTGGCAAAATCCGCGCCGCCACGCTCGTCACTCTTCACCTGGGTGCGCGGAATCATCGCATTGCCCAGGTGCTGCATGATTTCGGTGAAGAAGGTATTGCCGGTGGCTTCGGCGATCAACTGGTGGAAGCGTTTGTCCTCTTCCACGCAACTGTCGTTGTTGGCCAGGGAGGCCTGGTAATCGTCCAGCGCTTCGCGCATGTGGGCCAGTTGCGCGTCGCTCCTGCGCAGCGCCGCCAGCGCCACCGCTTGCACCTCCAGGCCCAGGCGTAGCTCCAGCATGTTGCGCACGCTGGCGACCGTATCCACGTGCAGGCGCAAGCCTTGCTGGGCGCTCTGCTCCAGCACAAAGGTGCCGATGCCGTGACGGGTCTCCACCAGCCCGGCCGCCTGCAACTTCGACAGCGCCTCACGCACCACCGTCCGGCTGACGCCGTGCTCCAGCACGATGGTGGATTCCGACGGCAGCTTCTCCCCCGGTTTCAACTGACCGAGCAGGATGCGCTGGGTCAGGGCATCGACCACGCCCTGGGCCAGGTTGGTGGAACGTTTACGCACGGGGATTGGGGCTTCACTGGGCATTGCTGCAGGTCCACAGGGTTGGGCTGGGGGGAGCTTAACACCCAGACCCGGCACGCCGCCGAGGTTGATTGAATAACCACCCAACTTGTATGACAACCAATCTGGCTGACAGGTATCTCGACAGCTCCCACCACCGTCAACGCTGGGTTCTTTCACGGCCTGCAAACCCATAAAAAACCCAATAAATACTGACAAATAACCAAAACACTTACTCGACGAAAGACCTTATAAGCACAAAAACATCGAGCACCGGATTGCGGACTACAGAAATGCACTTGTATGATGTCTATCAACAAGACACGCAAACCCACATAAAAATAACCAGGGGGAGTTTTGAATTGTGAACAATTCAAGCCATGCATCTGCCGCTCCACACAGTGATCCGGTCCTCGCGCGCGCCGTGCGCAAAGTGAAGAGCCATGTGCTCCCACTGTTCGTGATCATGTTCATCCTCAATTACATCGACCGGGTCAATATCGGCTTTGTGCGCACACACATGGAGCATGACCTGGGCATCGGCGCAGCGGCCTACGGGTTCGGTGCCGGGTTGTTCTTCATCGGTTATGCCCTCTTCGAAGTGCCCTCCAACATGCTGCTGCAAAAGGTCGGCGCGCGTATCTGGCTGACCCGCATCATGTTCACCTGGGGCATCGTCGCGACGATGATGGCGTTCATCCAGAACGAAACCCACTTCTACATCCTGCGCTTTCTGCTGGGCGTGGCCGAAGCTGGCTTCTTCCCTGGCGTGATCTACTACTTCACGCGCTGGTTGCCGGGTGTGGAACGCGGTAAGGCGATTGCGATTTTCCTCAGCGGCTCGGCGGTGGCCTCGTTGATCTCGGGCCCGCTGTCGGGCGTGTTGTTGCAGATCGAAGGCTTTGGCTTCCACGGCTGGCAATGGATGTTCGCCATCGAAGGCCTGGCCTCGGTGGTGATCGGTTTCTTTGTGTGGTTCTGGCTGGACTCCAAGCCCCACGACGCCAAATGGATGACCCGCGAAGAACAGGACGCGCTGGTCGGCGCCATCGACGAGGAACAACGCCAGCGTGAGGCGCTGACCAGCGTCAAGCCCACCATCGGCAAGCTGCTCAAAGACCGCCAGATCCTGCTGTTCTGCGCGCTGTACTTCTGCATCCAGCTGACCATTTACGCGGCGACGTTCTGGCTGCCGAGCATCATCAAGAAGATGGGTGACTTGAGTGATGTGCAAGTCGGCTTCTTCAACTCGATCCCGTGGCTGATCTCGATCATCGCCATGTACGCCTTCGCGTCGCTGTCGGGCAAGTTCAAGTTCCAGCAAGCGTGGGTCGCGGCGGCGCTGTTGATTGCGGCGGCGGGGATGTTCATGTCCACCACTGGCGGGCCGGTGTTTGCCTTTGTGGCGATCTGCTTTGCGGCCATCGGTTTCAAGTCGGCGTCTTCGCTGTTCTGGCCGATCCCACAGGGCTATCTGGATGTGCGCATCGCGGCGGCGGTGATCGCGCTGATCAACTCCATCGGCAACCTGGGCGGCTTCGTCGCGCCGACCACGTTTGGCTTTCTGGAGCAGACCACCGGTTCGATCCAGGGTGGCCTCTACGGCCTGGCCGGCACCTCGGTGCTCGCGGCGATCCTGGTGTTTTTCGCCAAGACCGCGCCCTCTGCCCCATTGACCTCGCCCAGCGTGACGCCAACCGGCGCCGCCCTCAGCAAACCTCTTTGAGCCTCTTTAGGAACTTGCCATGACTACTCCCGTCGTTACTCACTTGCAGGTCATCCCCGTGGCCGGCCACGACAGCATGCTGCTCAACCTCAGCGGCGCCCACGGCCCGTATTTCACGCGCAACATCGTGATTCTCAAGGACAGCTCCGGCAACACCGGCGTCGGTGAAGTGCCGGGCGGCGAACGCATCCGCGAAACCCTGGAAGATGCGCGCAGCCTGGTGATCGGCCAACCCATCGGCCAGTACCAGCGCATCCTCAACCAGATGCGCAGCACCTTTGCCTCGCGGGACTCGGCCGGCCGCGGCCTGCAAACCTTTGACCTGCGCATCACCATCCACGCCGTCACCGCCATGGAAGCGGCCCTGCTCGACCTGCTGGGGCAGTTCCTTGAAGTGCCGGTGGCCGCTTTGCTCGGCGAAGGCCAGCAGCGCGACGCGGTAAAAATGCTTGGCTATCTGTTTTATGTGGGCGACCGCAATGCCACCGACCTGGCCTACCGCAACGAAGCGGACGCCGACGACGAGTGGTTCCGCCTGCGCCATGAAACAGCCCTGACAGCCGAAGCCGTGGTGCGCCTGGCCGAGGCTGCCAAGGCCAAATACGGCTTCAATGACTTCAAGCTCAAGGGCGGCGTTTTAAGCGGCGACGAAGAGATCGAAGCCGTCACCGCCCTGGCCGAACGCTTCCCCGATGCACGCATCACCCTCGACCCGAACGGCGCCTGGTCACTCAAGGAAGCCATCCGCCTGTGCCGCGACCAACACCACGTGCTCGCCTACGCCGAAGACCCGTGCGGGGCCGAAAATGGTTACTCGGGACGTGAAGTCATGGCCGAATTCCGTCGCGCCACGGGCCTCAAGACCGCCACCAACATGATCGCCACCGACTGGCGCGAAATGGGCCACGCGATCCAGCTGCAATCGGTGGACATTCCCCTGGCCGACCCGCACTTCTGGACGATGCAAGGCTCGGTGCGCGTGGCGCAGATGTGCAACGACTGGGGCCTGACCTGGGGTTCGCACTCCAACAACCACTTTGATATTTCCCTGGCGATGTTCACCCAAGTGGCCGCTGCGGCACCGGGCGAGATCACCGCCATCGACACCCACTGGATCTGGCAGGACGGCCAACGCTTGACCAAGGAACCGCTGAAGATCGAAGGCGGTTATGTGAAGGTGCCGGCCAAACCGGGCCTGGGCGTGGACATCGACATGGACGCTGTGGCCAAGGCGCACGAGCTTTATAAAGGCATGGGGCTTGGGGCGCGGGATGACAGCGTGGCGATGCAGTTCTTGATTCCGGGGTGGCGCTATAACAACAAGCAGCCTTGCCTGGTGCGCTGAGCGCTCAAGACAAAGTCGGTCAAATGTGGGAGGGGGCTTGCCCCCGATAGCGGTGTATCAGCCAGACATGTATCGACTGACACTCAGCCATCGGGGGCAAGCCCCCCTCCCACATTGGTCCCCGGTGTATTTCAAGGGTTGTGGTCGCCCGCCACCGCCGCAATCGGCCTGCGGGTCTTGAGACTTCATGCTTTGTGCAAGGTATGCACTGATGATCTCCGGACTGTCGAGAAAGCGCGACGCTTCAAAAAATTCTGTAGCCCGGCCCGACAAACACACGCATTTCACTCACCCCATCGCCTACGGGTGCACAATCGCCGAAATTGTTTTCCTCGGCTCGGTCCAGCCGCGTCAGCACCGCTTGGGCAACTTCCAGTTCGGCCGTATGAAGTGGCAGGTATACCCGTTCGGTATCCGCTCCAGATAATCCTGATGCTCCGGCTCCGCCTCCCAAAACTCCCTGGCGGGCTCTATTTGCGTGACCACACGCCCCGGCCACAGCGTGGAGGCATCCACGTCAGCTGCGGTATCTTCGGCAATATCCCTTTGCTGCTCGCTCAGGTAGTAAATCGCCGAACGATAGCTTGGCCCCAGATCATTGCCCTGCCGATTCGGCGTGCTGGGGTCATGGATCTGGAAAAAGAACTCAAGGATCTGCCGGTAGGAAATCACCGCCGGGTCAAACACGATCTCGATCGCTTCAGCATGGTTGCCATGGTTGCGGTAGGTGGCATTCGGCACATCGCCACCGGTGTAGCCGACTCGCGTGTGCAGTACGCCGGGGTAGCGTCGCAACAGGTCTTGCATGCCCCAGAAGCAGCCGCCGGCGAGGATGGCGGTTTCGGTTGGGTTGGTCATGGTCTGTCCTTGCGGTTAATGGAGACAGGGTAGTTATGGGGTGATGTTGGGCAATACCAAGGTGAATCAAGGAAAAACAGGGCAGCAGCCGGGTATCAGTCAATCAAGGACGAACACCTGCACTTCCGTTCCTCGAAGACACCGCCTGCCATCGTAGCGGGCGAATGAGATTGCCGATCTGCTACCCCATAACTGGGTGGCTATCTGACCGCACATATTTCAATGCGGAAATTTGCGGCGTAACTCCAAGTGGATTAATCCTATGCAATTTTGATTACCACCTTACCAAAGGCGCCTCTGGCCAAATGTTCGTACGCTTCGCGTGCTTGATCGAATGGATACACGTGGTCGATTACCGGGCGAATCTTGTGCTCATTCAAGAACTCGTTCATTCGGTCAAATGACGAGCGTGGAGCAACGGCTATGCCGCGAATCGTTGTTTGTCGAAAAATCATAGGCATCAGGCTCAGGGCAGAGGTTTGGCCTGTCAGAAAGCCGATCTGTGCGATACGTCCACCTACCTTTGTTGCAGCAATCGATTGATTGATGCCGTCACCGCCTGCCACATCCAGCAGAAGATCCACTCCCTTGCCGTCAGTGAGCTTTAGAACTTCCTCCGCCCACTCAGGGGTAGTGCGATAATTCACACCAGCCACAGCGCCGAGCTTTTTTACAGCTTCCAGATTGTCATCACGGCTGGAGGTGACGATAACCTTGGCCCCCAGAGCTGTGGCAATTTGTGCTGCAAAAACAGAAACACCTCCAGATCCCTGAACCAAAACGGTTTGGCCGGCCTCGATCCGGCCATAATCGACGAGCGCATACCATGCGGTCAGCGCGGCAATTGGAAGGGTCGCGGCTTCCTCATCTGACATGTTGTCGGGGGCACGCACCGCGCTGTCTTCATGGATGATCATGTATTCCGCCAGTCCACCAGGCAATGGCGAGCCGAAGCAGTAGTTGGGCTCATCTGGCCCGGGCATACCGTCCAACCAACGTGAGTAGAGGTGTGAGTTGACCCGATCTCCGATAGCGAAGCGGCTGACACCATCACCAACAGCCACGACAGTTCCCGCCGCATCGCTGACCGGGATCAGTGGCTTGGGCACTAGGTGAGGTTCGTAGATACCGTCAACGATGGCCTTGTCCCGAAAATTGAGTGATACAGCGCCTACTTTAACCAGCAGTTCACCAGCTTGGGGCACAGGGGTTTCCGTTTCGCCCTGCACCAGATGATCCAGGCCGAAATCTTTCAGAAGCCACGCTTTCATTTTCTGTCTCCAACAATTTTGAATGTGCAGGTGAGGAAGGCTCCTCCCTTACGCTGAAGACATTGTTGAGGTTTACCGGCTGTAGATAAATGTGCAGAAACGATCAGGATTGTTATCCTGATCAGCAACAATCATCCAGTTAACACGCTTGCCGAGAAGAGACTTATGGAGCTTCTACAGTCGATGCAAGTATTCGCCAAGCTAGCGGAGTTGGGGAGCTTCACCAAAGTCGCTGAGGCAATGCAGGCCGGACGCCCGCACGTCACGCGCACCATTCAGGATCTGGAAGCCTCGCTGGGTGTCCGTCTGTTCCAGCGCACTACGCGTAAAGTAAAACTGACGGCTGAGGGCGAGCGGTTTTACGAACGCGTCAAAGAGATTTTGGCAACCATTGCAGAAACCACTTCCATGTTCGACCGTAGTGGGCCGACCTTGCGCGGACGACTTCGAATTGACATTCCCACTGCATTTTCCCAGCGCAGCTTCATGGAAAGCCTTAGGAAATTTAAAGAGGCATTTCCCGAAATCGAGCTTGCGCTAGGCGTGACCGACCGTACGGTAGATCTCGTCGCCGAGGGCATCGACTGTGTATTGCGAATTGGTGACCTCCCGGATTCAAGCATGGTGGCCAGAGAAATTGGCGCCGCCACCATGGTGACCTGTGCGTCTCCAGGTTATCTCCAAGCCTGCGGGGCACCCATAACCCTGCAAGATCTGGCAGACCACCAATGTGTCAGCTTCCTTTCCGGTCAAAATAACAGACCACTGCCTTGGCACTTCTCGGTAGACGGCGAAGATCGGCCACACACGCCTCATGGTGGAATCACGGTGAATGAGTCGAATGCCTACGTTCAATGCGGTGTTGCAGGCTTCGGCATTGTTCAAGCTCCTGGAATAGCCGTGGAGACATTCCTCGCAAGCGGAGAACTGGTTGAAGTGCTCAGGGCATTTCGTCCAAAGCCTCGCCTGGTATCCGTGCTTTATCCAAGCAGAACGCATCTTGCGCCTCAGGTCGACGCATTCGTGGATTGGCTGAAGGAACATTTTCCTGTGCTACACCCCAGCTGGTTCACAGCGCATTAACCTTCGCTCGTATGCTGACGCACGAATTCACAGACCGAACAAGGCAGTAGCGATGAGAGCTCCAGAAACGTTTGACCTCACTGCACATGGCGCCGGGTGGTACTCCTGGAAGGATATCAGCAGCTGCTTCTGGCCAGGAGCCGGCAAGAAATCCGTAGATGTGGACCCTATCCTCGCGCAGGTCATCCCAGCGAAAGGCGTTTATTGCATCGCCTGGAGAGCTGATGGAGAGGCGTTCCCCAATAACCGCGCTATCCAGTACATCGGCCAGACAAGCTCGTTCAAAACACGTATTGAACAGTTTGGTTGGTCAGCTGGATTCTGGGGTGAACGAGCGCGAGGTCATTCAGCGGGTTGGCGTTGGCATGAAAAAAAGCATCGCCAGATGTTCATTGCATTCTTCCCACTTCCCACTTCGGACATTCCGCGACATATGCTCAACGGCTATTTGCATTGGTATGAGGCGCTTGCTCTAGATACGTATCAGAAACAGTGCGGCTTATTGCCATTTGTAAACATCCCCAAAAATGGCATCGTTGTGTTGAGTTGATAGCCAACCTCCCCCGCGCCGATAGGCTGATTAATCGCAAGTCCAAGTTTGACGACCACCTCTGTGGTGAGCGGGCTTGCCCCGCCGGGATGCGAAGCAGCCCCTTTAGACGCCCTGAGTTAAATCTGACAAACCTCGGCGCATGGGTTGGGGCTGCTTCGCATCCCGGCGCGGGGCAAGCCCGCTCACCACAACAAGCCACGGCGACCCGTGTCCCAAAAGACGATACGATCGCGCTCGCCCGTGAGGTTTACGCAATACCGTAAACCCACGAAGGTTCGACCCCATCAAGGAAGATAAAAACAATGAGAACGGCTTTCTGCGCCCTGTTCCTGCTGTGCCTGACCGCTCCTGCCTTCGCTGACGAAAGTCCCATCGGCTTCAAAACCAGCGTGCTTCCCGCCCCCCACAACCAACGTCCACTTGAGTTGGCCGTCTGGTACCCCGCCACTACCACCGCTCAACCGCAGCTGATTGCCGACAATGCGGTCTTTATCGGCGCCCTCGCCGTGCCCGATGCGCCACCGGCCAGCGGTGAACATCCCCTGGTCGTGCTCTCCCACGGCTACGGCGGCAACTGGGGTAAACAGGTGTGGCTGGCCAGTGCGTTGGCCCATCAGGGTTATATCGTCGCGGCGGTCAATCACCCCGGCACCACCACCAAGGATCGCAGCCCGCAAGCCGCCGCGCAGTTATGGCAACGCCCGGCGGACCTGAGCCGGGCTATCGATGCGGTGTTGGATCAGCCAACCCGATTTGGCGCGGTAGCGAGCAAACAGATCGCCGCCGTGGGCCATTCCCTCGGCGGCTGGACCGTGCTGGCAATCGCCGGGGCGCGCTTCGATCCTGATCTCTTCGCGAGGGAGTGCAGCACCTACCCCAAGCTGGGCGGTTGCATCGGTTACCACGAGATGAACCCCGCCGCCACGCCAGCGGGCAAGGCCAGGCTGGCTGCTGATTTGAGGGACAAACGTGTCACCGCCATTGTGTCGCTGGACCTGGGCCTGTCGCGCGGCTTCACCGACGCCAGCCTCGCCGCCTTGCCAGTGCCGGCGCTGGTAATTGCGGGGGGTGTGCCAACGGAGGATATGGCGCCTGAATTGGAGTCCGCCGATATGGTCCGGCGCATGGCAAAAGCTTCGACGCAGTATGTGGAGATTGCCGACGCTACCCACTTCAGCTTCATGTCGATCTGCAAGCCGGGGGCGATTGCCTTGATTGAAGAGAGCTCGCCGGGGGATGGCATGATTTGCCGGGATGGCGAAGGGGCTCGGGCGCGAGGGGTAATTCAGCAGCAGATTGTGGGGCTGATTACTGGATTTTTGGGGCGACCAGACAACAATTAAAAGAAAGTGCTACCCAAGCAAAAATGCATCGAATACGATGCATTTAATTAGTTAAATCAAAAATGCACCGTATAGGATGCAAAAAATGAATGACTTGGGGACCCTTATTAAAAATCTGCGCAAGGCAGCCGGTCTTTCACAAAGCCAACTCGCGCAACGGCACGGAATGAGCCGTGCAACTATTTCAGGCATCGAGAACAACACCATACCTGAAGTAGGGATTCGCAAGGTCGCAGCAATCCTTGAGGGTTTGGGGTATGAATTGACCGCGACACCCAAGCGCCGACGTAAGACGCTCGATGAACTGAAATCAGGAAATATCCATGACTAGGCAAAATGACAGGCTGTATATCGGTGCTGGAGGAGTGGATGCGGGAACGCTGGGGATTGTCGGCCCACACCAGCTTGGTCGCATCAGCGTCTCCCACGACAGCGATGGCAAATCACTGCCTGAGATCAAACTCTCTGAGCTGTTGGTCTATGACGGGGCGAAAGATCTATTCGCCGATCTGATGAAAACTTATGCAGCCTACTCAGGTGTCTCTACCAGGAGCAGGACATCATGGGCCTCTTGCTTGGCGGTTCAAAGGCTTGGCCCAAACGTAAGATGCTGGTCAAGTTCGGTCGCAGCTCATGCAATTTGACGGAGTCTCGTTGCAACGAATTGCTTGCACGAGTGCACGGTGGAATGAGCCGCGCCATGGGGGAACTTTCTGATTATCGAATCGCCCATCACGAGTTTGACGCCGTGGGGGAAAAAATGATCTGCGCATGGGAGAAGGGGCTGGCGAGGAGTATTGAGCCGGAGTGATTGTGTTTGCTTGATAAAAGTTCCAGCGCAGTGCCGTCACATCGATAGCACTGATGATTACTATCGAACCACTCGCCTATAGGCTCACCAACCCCCGTTCCTATAATCGCCTCCCACGTCTTCCTGCGCCTGTCTTAAGGCCACATCCCCTCTTGGAACTCCTCACATGCCAAGCGCGAGCCAGGCCCCTAGCGGCCTTCCCGAACATAATCAACAAAGCGTCAAACAGCAGTGGCTGGCGATTCTTTCGGTTGCCGTGGGTGCCTTTGCCCTGGTGACCAGTGAATTCCTGCCGGTGGGCGTGCTCAACGACGTCGCCGCCGACCTCGGTATCAGCGCCGGCCACGCCGGTTTGATGGTGACGCTGCCCGGCATCATGGCGGCCCTCGCGGCGCCGTTTCTGTCAGTGAGCATTGGCACCATGGATCGGCGGTATCTGCTGATCGGCCTGACGTTGATCATGATCATCGCCAACACGGTCGTGGCCTTCGCCAGCGACTTCAACCTGCTGCTGTTCGGCCGTGTGCTGCTGGGTATCAGCATCGGCGGTTTCTGGGCGACGGCGATTGCCCTCAGTGGCCGCCTGGCGCCCAAGGGTGTGGGCGTGGCGAAGGCCACTTCGATCATCATGATGGGTGTGACCCTGGCCACGGTACTCGGCGTGCCCGTCGGCACCTGGCTCAGTGGTTTGATGGGCTGGCGCATGACGTTCCTGGTGACGGCGCTGGTGGGCATTCCGGTGCTGTTGGCGCAGATGTTCCTGTTGCCGAAGCTCACGCCGGAGAAGGCCATTCGCGTCAGTGATCTGCCTGCGTTGTTTATCAACCCACAAGCGCGGGTCGGGTTGATCGCGGTGTTGCTGATCGGTTTGGCGCACTTTGCGGCCTACACCTATGTCGCACCGTTCTTCAAGCACAGCTCCGGTTTTGATGGGCCGACCATTGGTTCGCTGTTGCTGTTGTATGGCGTCGCAGGGGTGATGGGTAATATTTTCGCCGGGTTCGCCGCTAACCGCAGCGTGCGTAACACCTTGCTGCTGGTGGCGCTGATGATCGGGACCAGCACCGCGCTGTTCCCGTATTTCGCCACTGGCATGACCGGCGCCGCGATGCTGATCGCGCTGTGGGGCTTTGCCTTTGGCGCGTTCCCGGCCTGCGCGAGTATCTGGATGTTCGTGGTGGCGCCCAAGGATGTCGAGCGCGGCATGCCACTGTTCGTGGCGTTGTTCCAGGTGATTATTGCCCTGGGCTCGTTCTTTGGCGGGCAGATCGTCGACCAGATGGGCAGCGCGGTGCTGCTGAGCCTGGCCACGGCGCTG
This sequence comes from Pseudomonas sp. LG1E9, assembly GCF_003290225.1. Classification (NCBI taxonomy): domain Bacteria; kingdom Pseudomonadati; phylum Pseudomonadota; class Gammaproteobacteria; order Pseudomonadales; family Pseudomonadaceae; genus Pseudomonas; species Pseudomonas sp. LG1E9. Next base: position 4,900,169 of record NZ_CP029983.1, read on the forward strand.
GTGGGTTGCGGGTTTGTGACGGTGCTGGTGTTGGGTCGCAGCGTCAGCAACAGCTTGGCGGCGCAGCCTTGCTAGCCATTGGCTGCGGTTTTTAAGCTGGTATCATCCGGGCACGTTTAACCCAGGTAGACACCCATGAATCGCCAGAAAAAACTGCAGCAGTTGTTCAAGGCCAAGGCCAAAAAGGCCAGCGCCAAATTGGCGCCCAAATCCAAGGACAAATACATCAGCAAGGCGGAGCGGGAAAAGCTGGCGGCTGAAGCCGATCAGGCGCCAGGCGTTTCCCCGCAGGACTGACTCAGCAGCCGCTCAGCGCCACCGGCCGGCGCTCGCCCGCAAAGAAAAACGGCCGCAGGCGCACGCCCACGCTGTTGCCGATAAACGCCGCCACCAACCACACCCAGCCATGCAGGCTGCCCGAGGCGATGCCGCTGAAGTACGCGCCGATGTTGCAGCCGTACGCCAGTCGCGAACCATAACCGAGCAGCAGGCCGCCGATCACCGCAGCGATCAGCGAGCGGGCCGGGATCTTCAGGCTGGGGGCGAAACGCCCGGCCAAGCCGGCGGCCAATAGCGCGCCGAGGACGATGCCGATGTCCATGACGCTGGTGATGTCTTGCCACACCGGCGCCGCCAGGGCCTTGGCATTACCCGGCATCTGCCAGAACGCCCAGGCGCTTACGTCCACACCCAGACCACTCGCCACCTTGGCGCCCCACAGGGCGAAGGCCGAGGTGATGCCCCACGGCCGACCGGCCAGTGCCAGGGTGGCGTAGTTGAGCAGCGCCAGACCAATCGCGCCCCACACCAAGGGCCACGGGCCGCGCAGGAAACGGCGCAGGCCTTGGTGTTCACTCTTCACGCCTTCTTCAAGCTGGCCATGACGGCGCTTTTCCAGGCGTACGGTGACGGTCGCGATGAGAGCGAACATCGCCAGGCTGGCGAGCAAGGCCGGCACTACGCCAAAGCTCTTGACGATGGACACCGCCGGGAACGCCGGCAGGGCGAACCACCAATCCACATGGTGCGTGGCGATCAACGAGCCGCAGATAAAGAACAACAGCGTCACCAGCATGCGCGCATTGCCGCCGCCCACGGTAAACAGCGTGCCCGAAGCACAGCCACCGCCCAACTGCATGCCGATGCCGAAAATAAACGCACCGAACACCACCGACACCCCGGCCGGCGCCACCAGCCCAACCACCGGTTGCCCAAACAAAGTGCCCGCTCCCAATGCCGGGAAGAACAGCAGCACCGCCAGCGCGAGCATCACCATCTGCGCGCGCAAGCCGGCGCCACGGCGTTCGTTGATGAACACGCGCCAGGCGGAAGTGAACCCGAAGGCCGCGTGATAAAGCGTCAGGCCCAATGCGGCGCCAACCACCAGCAACACTACCTGGCGCGAGCCGACGCTGTTTTGCAGGAACAAGGCGCCGAGCACCAGGATGATAAAGGCCACCAGCGGCGCGACGGGTTTGCGCGTGGGGGTTATGGAAAGAGAGGTGCTCATCGGGATCTCAGTTCATTTGAAGAGGATGGAATACGAGGCCGCAGAGTATAGACCCAGAACCCAGTGGTGAGCGGGCTGGCCCGTTCACTACAAATCAGCCGCGCCCCACCGACCCCGACACCGGAAGATTGCCCAGCAATTTAAGCCCGGTCGCCTTCACAAAGGTGTCGTAATCCATCGGCCGCTGAATCCGCGTTTCAGCATTGGGCAACACATACGCCCAGGCCCGCTGGGACGAGGCGTCGTACACCAACTTGAACAGACGCGTCGGCACCCACACTTGGTTGTCGCCCATGGTGCTGTAGCCCGAATCAAACAACGGCCCGGTAAACACAAACACATCGCCACCGGCGCGCACGGCGAATTTGCGCACGTCGGCCTCGACCTTGCTCCAGATCTTGCGGTTGTTGGTGGGGTCCTGGGGCACCATGTTCGACAGCGCGAACGACTGGGCCATGGCCTTGGCGTCCGGTGCATCGGCGGCCGGAGATTGGTGGCCACGGTCCATGGCCGGTTGCTGGCCACGGTAGTCACTCAACTCGGCGCGCGCGCCCTTGGGGATGCGCGGGTCGGCGTAGAAGTGGTTGGTGCGCTCTTCGCCTTTGGCGTCCTTGAGCTGGCGGGCGTTGAGGCGTTCGACCACCACCAGCGGCGTCTTGCTGGTTTGCGAATAGAGCACCGCAAAATGGTCGGAGCACAGCGCCAGGGGTTTCATGCTGGCGGGAATGGTGGCGGTTTTGATTGGTGTCGCGGCGGGGAAAATATCGGCGCAACTGTCGAACGAAAGGCGCTGTTCCTGGCTGGAATAGAGGTCCATCGCACCACGGGCCTGCGCCCCGGTGGACAGCAGCAAAAGGGTCGAGAGCGCGGCTGCAATATTGCGTAAGTGCATGTTTTTAAATCTTTTCGTGAGGATCAAGCGGGACCTATGGACCCTCACATTGCACTTTAGTGCCGACCCTGAAGAATCGAATTCCACGCGGCTTCGGCCAGCGGCTCTCGATACGCCTGAGGGCTCTTTTTAACCTTGCCCGAAAGCCAGGCCCGCGAGTAGTTTTCTGCCGCGCCGATGATCAACGAGGGGATCAATTCGGCAGGCAAGTGGCCGAAATACTCCTGGCGTCCCTCGACGCTCATCCAGTCCTTCATTTGCTTGTTTCGCTGCTTGTTGCGCGACACCAGTTCGTCCTTGAACGGGCCGTTGGACACCGCAAAGCGGCTCTGAAAGACAAAGCGCGCCCAGTCCGGCTGTGCGTCTACCCACTCCACGTAGCTGTACACCAACGCAACGATGCCCTCGCGTGCGGTGTTCGCCTCTTGCAGGTAGCGATCACGCAGGGCGGCCTGGTCTTCAAGCGCGGCAAAAAACAGAGCGGCCACCAGCCCTTCCTTATTGTGCCGGTGGACATCTTCGATGAAAGCGACGTCAACGTGTTTACCGCGCGTATCACCATGAACGTGAAGCTGGCTTAAGCCCGGCTCAATGTCCCACTGCTGCGGGCCCATCGGCGGACCGCTTACCCGGTTTGAACCCATGGACCCGCGCCGTCCACGCGATGCACAGCGCCACGGCCACCAACCCCAGCATCGCCCACGGAAACGACCCCACTCCCCACGTGTCCAGCAGCACCCCGCCCACTACGCCGCTGCCGGCAATCGCGCTGTTCCACGCCACCACATTCAACGACAACGCCACATCCGCGCCCTCGCCCGCCGCATCCGCCAGGGCGGTTTGCAGCAAGGTCGCGGCGCCGCCGAAGCTCAGGCCCCACACCGCCACGCCGCAGTAGATCACCTCAGCCATTGAGCTCAGGCAGCCAAACACCACACAGACCAGCGCAAAGGCCGCCAGGCTCACCAGCACGGTCTTGCGCAACAACGGCTCGACCAGCCTGGCCGTGATCCAGATCCCCGCCAACGCGGCACTACCGAACACCAGCAGGACCAGGTCGACGCGCTCCGCCAACCCCGCCGACGCCACGAAGGGGGCGATGTAGGTGTACAGAATGTTGTGCGCCAGCATCCAACTGATCACCACCGCCAGCACCGGGCGCACGCCTGGCGTGGTCAGCACTTGGCCCAGCGACAGTCGCTGGTGTGCGGGTTGCGGCGCATAGTCCGGCACTTTCACCAACACCCAGACGATCAACACTACGGTGAGCCCAGACATCAGGCCGAAGGCGGTACGCCATCCCACCAGCCCGCCAAGCCAGGTACCCAGCGGTACACCCAGCGACAGCGCAATCGGCGTGCCGACCATGGCCAGTGCCAGCGCCCTGCCCTGTTGATGAGGCGCGACCATGCGCCGGGCGTAACCGGCGAGCAGGCTCCAGGCCAACCCCGCCGCGACTCCGGCGAAGAAACGCGCCACCAGTGTCACGCCGTAGTGAGATGACAACGCGGTGATCGAGTTGAACAGCAGGAAACCGACGATGGTCAGCAGCAACACATTGCGCCGCCGCCAGCCACGGGTAGCGATGGTCATGGGAATCACCGCCAGCACCGAACCCAATGCATAGGCCGTGACCATCTGCCCGGCCATGGACGGCGAAATCGCCAGCCCTTCGCTGATCAACGGCAACAGGCCGGCGGGCAGGGTTTCGGTAACGATGCAGATGAAGCCGGTCATGGCCAGGGCGAGCAAGGCGCCAATGGGCAGGCGTTCGGACGAGGCCGGTAGAGTGAGTGAAGGCGTCACGGGAAGCTCCTTGGAAACAGATTTAAATACTGATCGATACAAATGTTGCAGGTGACCGGCGCACATTGTCAACGACTTATGTATCGACTAGTATTTATCTCGCTTTCCACCGGAGTCTTCATATGGCACAAATGGGCCGCCCGCGTAATTTCGACCGTGCACAGGCTGTGGAACAGGCATTGCACCTGTTCTGGCAGCACGGCTACGACGCCACCTCTCTCGCTCAGCTCAAGGCGGGCCTGGGCGGCGGCATCTCCGCGCCGAGCTTTTACGCCGCGTTCGGCTCCAAGGAAGCCTTGTTCGACGAATGCGTGCAGCGCTACCTGACAACCTACGCCCAAGTCACCGAATGCTTGTGGGATGAAACCCTGCAACCGCGTCGGGCGATCGAGACCGCGTTGCGCCAGTCGGCGCGCATGCAGTGTGAAGACGGTCATCCCAAAGGCTGCATGGTGGCGCTGGGCGTGATGAGCGCGCCAAGCCCGGAGAACGCACGGGTGGCAGATGGCTTGACCCAATCGCGGTTGCGCACACGGGCCGGGATCGTGGCGTGTGTAGAGCGGGCGGTGCGCCTGGGGCAATTGCCGGCGCATACCCAACCGGTGGTGATGGCGACGGTGTTTGACAGTTTCCTGCAGGGGGTGTCGATCCTGGCACGCGATGGGATGGCGCATTCAGCCATCGATGCAGCGATCAGCCAGATCATGCTGACATGGGATGTCGCCACGTCTGTCACGTCCCCGTTATCCAAACCGAAGGCTTAAATACACAATCACTGCTGGCCACGCTTGCTTTCGCTGATGGCACACCGCTAATCTTGCGAATAATTCTTATCCGCAGACGTAGCCTCCCATGTCGGCCAGCGACCTTCCCTTGAATCAGGCTGTCCATGTGCTCTACACCGAGCACCATGGCTGGTTGTTCGGCTGGCTGCGAAAAAAACTCGGTTGCCCACAGAACGCTGCGGACCTTTCCCACGACACCTTCGTACGCATCCTTACGTCCCGGGACGCCCTCGGCGCCCTGCGTGAACCGCGCGCGTTCCTCACGACCACCGCGCGCCACCTGATCATCGACCGGGCGCGCCGCCGTCAGCTGGAAGACGCCTACCTGCGCGAACTGGCGCTGACCATCGACATGATGGAGCACTGCCAGCAGTCGCCGGAACAGATCCTGGTCACTCTCGAAGCGCTGGAGCAGATCGCCTTTGTGCTCGACGGCCTGGCCCTGAATGCGCGACAGGCGTTCCTACTGTACTTCCTCGAAGGCCTGCGCCAGAGCGACATCGCCAGCCGCTTGGGGATTTCCGAGCGCATGGTGCGCAAGCACCTGATGAATGCCCTGCTGCACTGCAACCACGTGCTGGACGTATGAGCGCCGACCTCGACCAACAGGCCGCCAACTGGGTGATTCGCCTGAATGAAGGCAACCTCAGCGAGCGCGAGCAGCAGCAATTCGAACGCTGGAAGATCGCCGACCCACAGCACGCGGCGGCCTTTGAGCGCTTGCAGGGGTTTGTCGGGCGCTTGCAAGCCTTGCGCCCGCAACAGGCACCGGTGCAAGCCGCACTGGAAGCGGCCCGGGTACGCCGGCGCAACCCGGCCGGCCGCGTCCTGCTGGGCTTGCTGATGGCGTTGCCGGTGGCCCTGGCATTGCGGGCTTATCCGCCCAGTTACCTGCTGGCCGACCAACGCACCGCCCCGGCGCACTGGCAGCGAATCAATCTGGAAGACGGTTCGCAACTGACCCTCAGCGGCAACAGCGCCGTGGACCTGACTTTCAACGGCCAGCAACGCCAGGTGCGCTTGCTGCGCGGCGAAATACTGGTGCAGGTGGCCCACGATGCCACGCGGCCGTTTACCGTGGTGACTGACGACGGCCAGATGCGCGCCCTCGGCACGCGTTTCACGGTCAGGCGCGAAACGCCGGGCACGCTGCTGACCATGCTCGAATCGACCGTCGCCGCCACCGATGCCGGTCAACACACGGCTGTGAACGTCAGTGCCGGCGAACAGGCGCGCATTACGCCGGACGCGGTGACGCTGCTGGGCAAGGTCGATCCCCGCGCCACGAACGACGCCTGGCAACACCACCAGTTGGTAGTACAGGACCGGCCGTTGCCGGAAGTATTGGATGAGTTGGCACGCCAGTACGGCGGCCATGTGCAGTTCAATCGCGAGCAATTGGCCGACCTGCGTGTGTCTGCCGTGTTGCCGCTGGATAACCCGCGTCGCGCCCTGCAATTGATTGCCGATGGTCTGCCGGTGCGCCTTCGCTCGTTCAGTCCGCTGTGGTTGCAGATCGAGCGTCACGAAAAATAGTTTCGCGTGCCGGGTTCCGCTTTTCAGCACTGCCCCGTCAAGGAAGAAAGCACCTCAATAACAGGAATTCTTCCATGCCGCGCCACCTCAAGCGTTCTCCCTTGCCTCTCGCCCTGGCGATCAACCTGGCCAGCCTTAGCGCACTGAGCCTGGGCCTGTGCAGCCCGGTGGCCGCACAAGAGGCGGCGCGGTATGCCATCGCCGCTGGCCCGCTGGGCCCGGCACTGAACCTGTTCGCCCAGCAGGCGCATGTGGCGTTGCTGTTCGACAGCACGACCGTCGCCGGTTTGAACACCGCGGGTTTGCAAGGCGATTTCCCGATCAACCAGGGCTTTGCCCAGTTGCTGCGTGGCAGTGGCTTGCAAGCGGTGCAAGGCGCCAACGGGTATGTGTTGGTACCGGTCAACACCGGCGGCGCCCTGGAATTGGGGCCGACCTCGATCACCGGTTTGAGCGAAGAAAGCAGCACCGAGCACGTCAAGGGCTACGTGGCCACGCGCAACCTCAGCGCGACCAAGACCGACACACCGATCATCGAAACCCCGCAATCGTTGTCGGTGGTCACCAGCGACGAGATCCGCGACCGGCAATCGGAAACCCTGTCGCAAACCCTCGACCTGACGCCGGGTTTCACCAGCCAACCCACCAGTTTCAACCGCACCTCGGACCGCTTTCGCATTCGCGGTTTCGATGTGGAATCCGCCACCGGTGGTTCCCTGCGCGATGGCCTGCGCCTGCAAAACAACTCCTACGATGGCGTGCAGGAACCCTATGGCCTGGAACGCGCCGAAGTGATTCGCGGCGCGGCGTCGGTGCTGTACGGGCAACTGTCGCCGGGCGGCCTGATCAATACCGTGAGCAAACGCCCGAGCCAGACGCCTTACCATGAGGTCAACCTGCAAGCCGGGCAGAACAACCGCAAGCAACTGTCCGCCGACTTCACCGGCCCCCTGGGCGACAGCGACACCTTGAGCTACCGCCTGACCCTGCTCGACCGCAAAAGCGACACCGCCGCCGACCATATCCAGAACGATAAGGTCTATGTCGCCCCGGCCCTGACCTGGCGACCGAATGACGACACCTCGCTGACCTTGCTGTCGTTCTACCAGAAGACCGAAACCGGCTTCTCCGCGCCCCTGCCCTATCAATTGACCAAAGGTGTGGGCAGCGGCAATTTCCAGATCGGCCGCCACGACTTTATCGGCGAACCGGACTACGACGAGATGAACGGCGAGATGTCGGCGCTGGGCTACGAGTTCGAGCATCGCTTCGATGAACACACGCGCATCAGCCATAAGCTGCGGTACTACCAATCGGATGTGACCTGGCGCTACCTGCAGGTCAACACCTCCGGCACCAACATCGCCACTGCGCAGACCTCCGGCCTGCTGCGTCGCCAGTACAGCGACCGCGAAGAACGCTCACGGGGCCTGGCCAGCGACACCCACATCGAAAGCAAATGGCAGTTCCGCGACTGGCAGCACACCTTCCTGCTGGGCTTTGATGGGTATGACACCAGCTACGACTCCCATAACTTCCGGGGCACTGCGCAGCCGCTGAACCTGGCGACCTACCAGTACGGCCAGCCGGTGGTGGTGAATAAAAACCCTGCGACCGACCGTGGCTCGCAAATCGACACGCTGCAAAAAGGCATCTACTTGCAGGACCAGATCAAGTTCGACGAGCGTTGGATCCTGCTACTCGGTGGCCGTCATGACTGGGCGGACCAGCACACCGAACTGTTCCGCAATGGCGACGACAGTGGCAAAAGCAATGAAGCCACCACCTGGCGCGCGGGCCTGGTGTACAAGGCCGACAATGGCCTGGCGCCCTACATCAGCTACAGCGAATCGTTCTTCCCGGTAGCCGGCACCAACAAGGCGGGTGAAAGCTTTGTGCCCACCCAGGGCAAGCAGTATGAAATCGGTATCCGCTATCAGCCCGAGGGCAGCGCCACGCTGCTGAGTGCGGCGGTGTACCAGTTGGAACAGCGCAACGTGTTGAGCCAGGACCGCACCGATATCAATTTCTCGGTGCAGGTCGGCGAGGTGCGCTCCCGAGGCTTCGAATTGGAAGCCAAGAGCGAAGTCACCCCCAACCTCAGTCTGATCGCGTCCTACGCCTACATCGACGCACGCATCACCAAAAGCGATATCGCCAGCGAAGTCGGCCAACGCAGCGAAGACACGCCCTATCACCAGGCCGCCCTCTGGGCCGATTACCGCCTGGCCGCGCTGGGCGTGCCGCAACTGCGCATCGGCGGCGGCGCGCGTTACAAGGGCACCACGCAGGCATCCGGCGTGCCGTCTTCGATGCCGGCTTACACGCTGTACGACGCCCGCGCCAGTTACGAGATCGACCCCAATTGGGAGGTCGCGCTTAACGCCAATAACGTCACCAATAAGCGCTACACCTACTGCGAGTTTGCGATTTGCCGCTATGGCGATGAGCGGCAGCTGGTCAGTTCGGTGACCTACCGCTGGTAACCGGGCGGGAACAAACACCGTTAATCATCGGTGGCACAAATAATAAAGGCGCTCCGAAGAGCGCCTTTATTCATCGCGGCATTATTGCTCGCTGATGGATTTCACCTCAGCCTTGGCTGCACCGCCAATCGCAATGCGCTTGGGTTTCGCTTCCTCCGGGACCACACGCAGCAGGTCAATGCTCAGCAACCCGTTGGCGAGCTGCGCGCCCTGCACTTCAATGTGGTCGACCAGGCGGAACGACAACCGGAACGCACGCTGGGCGATGCCCTGGTGCAGGTAAGTAATGCCCTCATCGTGTTCACGCTTGCCACCGGCGACGGTCAACACGCCTTTTTCCACCTGGATCTCCAGGTCATCCTCAACCAGCCCTGCAGCTGCAATGACGATCCGGTAATGATCATCGCCGTGCTTTTCGACGTTGTGAGGTGGATAGGTGGTACCGGCCTCGCTGCGAAGCGCCGATTCAAAAAGGTCGTTGAACCGGTCAAAACCAACGGAATGACGGAACAGTGGGGCCAACGAGAGAGTAGTAGCCATTGCGAAATCTCCTGAGTTTTCTCCAAGTGATTTGATCCGCGACCCGCATTCGGCATCGCGTAAACCCTAAGTAGGATCAGGGGGGAAAATTTCAAGCGGCATCCACAAAAAAATTTTCGCGACGATGGGAGGGGTCGATTCTGAGCTAGGGCAATTCGTGAAAGGCACATAGCGAAACAGCAATTGCGGACTAGACAGATGAGCGCACGGGGCCTTGCCAAATCTCTGAATCGTAGGATTAGAGACGCGTTCATGCTGGGTCACGCTGTGCGCTTTGATCACCCTGGAAAAATCCGAGGCAAAAAAAAGCCTGCATCGCTGCAGGCTTTTCCTATCTGGCTCCACGACCTGGACTCGAACCAGGGACCCAATGATTAACAGTCATTTGCTAGCTGTTAGGCGCACCGGGGCCACGACGAAATGTGGCAAAGGGATAGAATTGCTGCATAGCGCGGATCGCAAAAATGCGTCACGCCAGGAAAGTTAGTCGGGTTGGGTTAGCCTGTCAAAGCGAGACAAGTCAATGACTTGTAGGAAAAGGAGACAATTACTGTCGGCTACACGAGGCCAGACAAAGCTTCTGCGTAGCACTCAAATCTTTTCGATCGCCTTTTAAAGATCTGGCGTGGATGGAGCCACTCAAAAATCACCCCCTTCATTGCTGACGTATGGCGATTAAAAAGAATCGAGTCCTTACATTTAGATCGCTGGCCTGCGCTATGCAGTATTATCGACATTACTGTTCGTACAGAGCCTAACAAATCTCTAATAATCGAAGATCCTCAACAAGATCTGCGGCCTCTTCCGGAGGCAGCTCTTTCAGCATAGAGGAAAGGTCAATCTGCTCGACCAGCTCTAAGGCAGCATCCATATGATATTTCTTGACACTCTCAGAAGATCGACCCGCAGAAAGAATAAGGGCTGAAACTTCAAGCATCAATTTCTCAACTGGCAGGTCGAAGGAACTTTCAAGTTCGCTATAGGCAAAGCCTACTTCGCTTTCACCGTCACCCAAGCGCTTCGATGCCTAAGCTTTAGTCTGCAGTAGCTGTAGTAGCTGCCTAAAAACCAAGCTCTAATTTCAGCGTAATTCACTCTTTCTTCCATCACAGAGTCTTCCTTGGTGGACGCAACATGACGCCCTAACATAAAAAGCGAAGGCAATATGCCTGCTTTATACCGTCCTTAGCGTTTCGGAAACACCCTTATAGCTTTTTCAACAGAACAGATCAATTCAGTTATTGTGTTCTCATCAATACTAAAATACAAAGGAAATTCTCGATCACTTGAGTAATCGTATACTGCACTTCTAGGATGGAAATTAAAATCGAGCATCACTACAAATTTCATATCACCTGAAAACTCGAACGCTAATTCACCCTCCATAAATTCAATCCTCGATGGCAGCATTTCAACCTGCAAGCTTTTAAGCCATTTCGACAAACTTACTAACTCACGAGTGCGTAAACAAGGTCCACACGCAGTCCAAGAGCCCTCGACTTCCTGCTCCGCCTTTATACAAATTATCAACCAATTAGCATCTAAGTCATCTTTCGCGTTAGGAAACTCGTATGTTTTTACTTCGCACGAAAATTTATTACCTCGGTCGGATAGACTGATCATACATTACTCCCTATTTTTTGCCGGCCTAAAGGTAATAATCTTATTAGTCACTGGATTGACTATCGCCTCAAGTCCTTTATACCCATACCCTACGGTACCATCCCCTGCGTCAAACCTAATTCCATTGTTGAATATCTGCGCAATATCATTGGGTGTTTCAAATCCGATATTTTTCGTTCTGGAATCTTTTAGCCTAGTAATAGCATGGTTCGACAAATCTATTCCTGCGTTACCGAAGATACCCATCAACTCCTGATGAGTAAGATCCTGTAGGGGTCGATTTTGTGCTAAGCGCTTTAGCTCCACTCTATCACTGTACATATTACCAGGATCGAGTCGATGCTCAGGCGTTACGTATTTCCCATCGTCCCGCTGCCCGTCCAGCGGGGTCCCACCGGTATTGGTAGCAGGGTTAACAACGCCGCCATTAGCGAAACCACCACTGCTCGGATTTGCTCCGTTAATCTCAAGAATAGGGGTGATATAGGCCAAATGCTCAGGGTCGAGTTGATGAATCGGAAAGGAGGTGCCAAGCAAAATCTCCCAAACAGCGGCGGAAATCCTGATCTGTTGGGCCGCATCCTTTCCAGCCTTCGCACCTGACTCCACCAGCGAATTCGCAGCAATACGCGCTTTTTCCTGAAATGTCGCATCTGACGCTACCAGAACAGCACCGACAGCCACGACGACTGCTTCGGCCGCCACAGGAATCGCCACTAAATTGCTTGCGCCAGTTTTAGGACCGTTCAAGGTCATTAACAAGCTCATAACGATCAGAGCTTTATTGGGATCATCGCCCGCAATTTGAGTGAGCTTATCAATCAGCGCTTGGTTTTCAGGTGCCTGTTCTTTTCCGGTGATTCCCCCTATCGCTTTAGTGATCAGCGCTGCGCGATCTTCCGCATGACGACTACCTAACTGCCTAACCAAAGCTTTGCCGAGCATCTCTTTGGAGACGTCATCAGGGTTCATCCCTACGGTAATCTCTGCACCCGCGCCCAAAAGATCCGGCAATTGGTGAATGGTTTCCTCACCCCGGTCTCCAATTTTCTTAGCGTCAGTTGTCCATTGCGCAATCGTTGCAGTGGGGTTTGTCACCGCCGTCAATGAAGAGTCAGTTATGTAAAGATCTGTGCGCTTTTCTTTATCCTTGGTGACTTCGTAAGCTTTACTTACATCACGATTGAGGCCTGCGACAGCCGAAGCCGCGTCAGCAGCATCTCGAACAATTATCTCTCCCGAGCCAACCGTCGCACGGACCGACTGTTCACGTTCCTTGTCGTACTTCCAGCCCGAAACACTCCAACCGCTATCGCCGGCCTTCCCCTTACCCACTTGGCTTGGGTCTTGTGTGGTGCTCTGACCCTCTTTGTAGGAGCCGCCAACACTCAGGTAGTAACCATGCTCATTATCTTTTCCTGCGATGTCGTTGAACCCAAGCGTCCCTGTATCCAGTTTGAGATTACCGGTGTCTGAAGCGATCATGCAGGTCACGCTGTGCGCTTTGATCACCCTTGAGAAATCCAAGGCAAAAAAAAAGCCTGCATCGCTGCAGGCTTTTCCTATCTGGCTCCACGACCTGGACTCGAACCAGGGACCCAATGATTAACAGTCATTTGCTACCGATTGGTCGCAACGGAGCCACGAAAAACGTGCTGGAGACACTGAAACGCTGTACAGCGTGAGTACATGAATACGTCACGCCACGAAAGTTAGTCGGGTTGGGTTGGCTTGTCAAAGCGTGGCAAAACAATGACCTGTAGGAAAAGGAGGCGCCCTCTGTCAGCTACCGAGCAACTTTCATGTCTCACTTAACTTCCTGACCAACGTAGCCGCCATTAGCTTCAAGGTTCTGCTATCTGCCTCAAACCCCTCATCTAGAGCGCGTATGACCTGTGCCCTGTCAAGAATGTAGCCAGCAAAAAAAACTGACTCAATTGATTCAATTGCATGAATGACAACCGACTCCTCTCCAGCTTTTAGAAGCGTTAGCAAAACACGCAACGCCCGCTCATCATTCGAGTCACCGAGAGACTCCGCGCACCGACCTCGCCAGACTTCAGACTTCGCCAGAAGAGCAGATTCAAGGTCGCTCCAGCTTGAGTTATCAAACTGAGAGATCTTGGAGGCCGCGATATCAATTCCTACATCCGACCAATAATCTTCTGACCCTATTGAATCCAGCAAAAACTCATATTCTTTAAACATATTTCACCTATCAGAATTCGCCGGATTCGTGTATCGAAAACAGTCGTAGTGACTTTAGGATAATTCGTAAGAACTTGCCCCTCGCTGCACGCAATCGCTGAGCTTACATAAGCGCCGCCCCGTGACCACACTATGCAGCAAGCTTCGCCCGTTTCTACAGTGACACTAGAAAATCTTTCCAACCTTGCAAAGCTTTTTCAAAGTCGCCCAAGCTTATAGTGACTGAAAAGTCCTCATCATAAAGCGAATAGATTTTCGCTCCACTTTTCGAAATATTAGCACCCCAAGCATCACGAGCCCATTCAGCGAAGACTTCCTCGCCACGCCTCACTGCCAATAGTTTATTCACCCCCTTCATCCAACCAAGAAATGGTTTTGTTGAAAGGCACTCCACCATCGTCGATCAATAGGCATGCGAGAAGATCTACACCATCGGCTCCCACCATATCAGTGCTGCACGAGGGAGTTGAGACACTAGCTGACTCGTCCATAAAAAAACGAATTTTCATTTTAGCCCCACACCAATAGATGAAAGGTGCATAAGCAGGACATGTCCACGGAGAGTGAGAAAGGGGTCAGATTTGAATGGCACTTACTTTACAGGTAACCCTCTGATCCTGCTGAAAAATTGAAAAAGGCTGGCCTTGGTCTACGGTGATAGTTGCGAACACACACCAATAGAACAAGGACACAGCCCGCGTGAACCGTAGACGTCAAATCGTCAATCATCAACAGCAGCGCATTCATCAGCACGCCAAAAACAGCAATGCTCCAGCATTCCTCAAGTTGCTCGCCGACCCACAGCTGCAGCGTGTCGAGCCCGTGATGCCCAGGCATCGTCAACGGTTGTTCACACCGGCCGAGACCCTGTCGATGTTTCTGGCCCAAGCCATGAATGCCGACCGTTCTTGCCAGAATGCCGTGTATGACTTCTCGATCAAACGTTGCTGCGATGGTTTGAAGCCCAACAGCGTGCACACCGGCGCTTATTGCAAAGCACGGGCACGGTTGCCGGTAGAAATGGTTTCAACGTTGTTGCGCTCAACGGAATTATCAATGAGCCACAACGCGCCACCATCATGGCGCTGGATGGGGCGCCCAGTGCGTCTAGTGGACGGCACTACGGTGACCATGCCGGACACCACGGCCAACCAAAATGCCTATCCGCAGTCTCGTGGCTAGAAAGTCGGGTTGGGTTTCCCTATCTGCCGTTTGGTGGGGATCATTTTTGCCTGGCCAGCGGTGCCGTTTTAGATCCCTCGCTGGGGCGCTTTCGAGGCAAGGGTGGCGATGAGCAGACACTGCTCAGAACGATGCTCGACACGCTTAATCGAGGCGACGTTGTGTTGAGGGACGCCTACTACGCGACGTACTTTCTGCTGTGCGAACTGCAACGTCGTGGAATCGACGGTGTGTTCGAACAATACGGTGCCAGGCGGCGCAGTACGGACTTTCAACTGGGGCAATCACTGGGCTCGGAGGATCATTTGGTGGCGTTGAAGAAGCCCAGGCAACGGCCCACCTGGATGAGCCAAACTTATTACGACGATGTACCTGAAACACTGACAGTACGTGAACTGAAAACCGGCGGGAAAATCCTGATAACTACCTTGAAGTGCCCACAACAAGCATCCAAGGCAGCGCTAAAATCACTGTACAAAGACCGCTGGCATGTTTAGCTGGACTTGCGCAATCTCAAGACAACGTTGGGGCTTGAAACACTGAGCTGCAAGACGTCTGACATGGCCGTCAAAGAGTTATGGGCGAATCTGCTGGCGCACGATTTGATTCGGATGGTAATGGCCCAATCAGCACTATTAGCAGATTGTTTGCCGCGAGAGCTGAGCTTCAAACATAGCCTTCAATTATGCCTTGCGATGTGCCAGTACGGTGCCGATCCACAAGGCGATGGGGCCCGGGATTTGCTCAAGTTGATCGCCAGGAAACGTGTGGGGAACCTGCCTGGGCGCATTGAGGCTCGTGCCATAAAGCGAAGGCCCAAGCCTTACCCGATGCTGATGCAGAAGCGTTCGGCGGCAGGGCCGAGGTCAGGAAAAATGGACACTCGAAGAAGGTTAAGTAAGTGCCATTCTGGTCTGTCCCCTATCGTTTATCAGGGTCAGTTCCCGATCGTTCTATCTGTGCTTTAGCTGAAGAAATTTCTATAGGCAGTCTCAACCCTTACAGAAACGTCATCAGGCTTGAAAGCCAGATTCTCCAATGCAGCCACTTCAATAGATACCAGGGGATTCGCAACTGCAAGTGACTTCAACCCGCACTGTTGGCGAACCTTAAAAATTGCGAAAACCTCCAAAGGCAGCAAATCAAAAGGTGGGTTTTTGAACTCAGGGTCCCAATCCCCGCCCTTATCTTCGGAGTTAGCTAAGTGATATTGGCATACCTCGTCCAGTACACCGGCAAGCCTTCGCTCATCTGCCCAACTGTCTATCACTTTCTTGTAAATGCCGAGATCCATAGACTCAATCAGGGCAGGTGCACTCCCACCCGAATAGACAGAATAGAGCCACAGCATGAAAGGTTCGAATCGACGCTCTTTGAGATAGCCGGGATCAACAGCTCCATCAACAGTTAACATCCCGACAAGCACATCGGCGACCGACTCTGCTAGATCATGCCTATCCGCAGCAATGAAACCTGCAAGTAAGCAACCTGCATTGCTCAACTGATTAGTCAGATTCGGGGCGTTTCTAATGCCTTGAAGAAAGCTCGTATTAGAAAAGGTCTTAGCTCTGAGCATTAGCACCCAATAGCGGTAAATCATCGCGCGGGATACTTCCTCCCAACCAGAAATATCACCGGCACAAATAGAAACCTCTCCCTGTATACCGTGACAAACTGCAAGTATCCCCAATGAATCAGATACATTGCCCAACCCCTCCAAGGAGTCACAGGCAAGATCCTCTTCAAGGTACTCAAGCTCTTGAGCCACCATCCCATCCGACTGAGACAGCCAGTGCCGATGCTGCTCTAGGATTCCTTGTATTTTTTTCATTCTGGTACGCCCCATCAGTCAATTACGCGCCCAAGGTGAGACCCGCAATACTTCACCCTGTAGGTCAACGCCGATCAAATTACCACTCACATTTTCAGGGGCACGCCTGAACTCCCGAAGCATCTGCCTAGCCTGCTGCTGCTCTGCCACGCTGATGCTCTTGTAACGACCTTGTCGACTAGCTGCCTGACCCAGAACATCCTCGATGAACGTTGTCATGTTCTGCTGTCGTACAGAAAGATCTCCCACATTCCCCGTTCGCGAAGTTTTTACTTCAGTGAACGCGAGGCGGCCATCCGGTGTACGGCTGACAATGTCGATACCGTTACCACTGCGGTTCTGCACAGCGAAGATGTCAGTGTGGTTGTTGTCACGCAAGAAGACCTTGGAGATATCTTCACCTAGGTCACCAACCTGCTGATTGGTTAGCTTCGAATGATCTTTACCTCGGGTGGCTGAAAACAGATCAAGTGTCGTACCCGAAGTAACGGCTCCACCTGTCTGACCTAGCCCTTTTGTACCATCCGTCAGTAGCAACGGCGGCGTATTCACCTTCGAATATGAAGCAAGCTCACTGCGCCCGTCAGCGTACACAACCTTCATCGTGTCGTCACTGACCGTGACAATACTGCCCTTGGGAATCACCTTCCCACTTTGAAGCGTTATGCTCTCACTGAGTTCGACGGTCGTATTGGCCTGAATCGTAGCGCTTTTAACGTATTGGGACCCACCCACCGGCACGTGATTGGGCACATCGATCGGACGTGGCGCATCAGGGTTTGGCCCAACACGTTCAAACTTGACCAGCTTCCCCTCAACACCACCCGAAGCTTTGGTGGCGGCGGCAATCTCTTTGAAACCATTGATAGAGACGTCGACACCTGCTTTAGAAAGCGTTGACGCCCCCTGAGCCGCCCCCCCCTGAGCCGCCGGTAGCCACGACTTGTGCATACAAGGCCACCGCCTCACCGAGTTGCTTACCCAGCTTCTCGGCGTTGTCATCACCGCCAACAACCAGTGCATCGCGAAGCTGCGTGATTTGCGATTTGAAGCCAGCAGCTGCCGAGCCGAAAAGTTTCTCCCCCTCCACTGACAATATGAACTCGTTCATAGCGTCAATGCTTGCTATTGGATCGCGTAGCACTCCCACGGCGCTGTTTAGCGTGTCTACACCCGCGCCGGCCATACTGTCTTTGAAACTATTGAAGAGCGCGCTGGCTGAAGTCATATCTTGACTACCAGAAATGGATAACCACTTGCCCGTCACCTTCATTTTTTCAGCGAACGTTTCCGCCTCTGCGACCTCCTTGATCATTTGGACTATTTGTTGGGTCGCCAGCCAATTGTTGTCGACGTTCGCAACCGCGGCGTTGGTAGCCGTCGCCGCGCCGTTCGGGTTGCTCATTGCAGCAATGCCGGTCACCATCGACGCGATGATGTTGCGCTTGGCCTCTCGCTCCTCGCTCGTTTCATTAGGGCTGGTTTCGTTAAAAAGGCCTGCGAGCAAACTACTGGCCGAACCACCCAGCGCACCCGCCGAGCAACTCTGGCTGCTGGCAGCAGCACCGGCACAGCCGAGAATGGCATGCAAGCTGGCGTGCTCAGGGCTGCCTTCTTTCATCCCCTTGATGACCAGTTTGCCGATGTAGTCCGAGCCCTGCTGCTGGACGTAGTTAACGACCATATTCTGCGCAAACTGCGCACCACCACCGGTTACGTTACCGCTTGCACCCGCGACCAATGCGGTGGCGATTTGTCGGTAGGTGCCGCCTGCTCCCCAATCAGCAGCAACGGCATTGGCTTGTTTATTCAGGTCCAGGTATTTCTGTCGATGAACCGCTTGTACGTTAGGGTCGACTTCAGGGTCGCGGGATTTGGCGTATTCCTTTTCAGCGTCGCTACGCAGCGTATCCGCCTCGCGGGCGCGGGTCTCCAGATACGCAGCTACGTTCTGAACAAACTTGCCGGTAATTTCGAAACCGACCTGAATCTCCTTCGCGTCGAAAATTGGCTTTAGCTTGTTGCTGCCATCTCGATCACTGGACACATCAGTATTGATTGCAGCCACAGCTTGGTCGGCCGTCTGGCCGGTCAACGCCTGCTGCTTCGCGCTGTCAGTCACCGTCACTGCTGCGCCGCTGATACCGCTTAAGGTTTTACTGCTGGAGCTGTCACCGGCATACAGCGCAACAGGCGCGTTGACGCCAAATCCGCCTTTATCAGCCACTGGCGTACCGGTCTTGGTGGCATCAACGTTGCCGTTTGCATCCCTGCCAACCTTCCCGCCAGCACTATAGCCACCGCTCAGATTGATACTGGTAGCGTCGTAATCGGCTTTATTCTTGATGTCCGAAGTGGTTAACGTGCCCGTTGTGAGCGTGTTCTTACCATCAGCGACTGCCTTATCAGTGCTGGCGATAATTGCGCCCTTGAGGTCGGTATTACCCTTAACCTCAACCTGGAATCCACCGTCGTGCGCCTTGATGCCCGATTGATCACTGACACTGGCATAGTCGCTGTGCATTTTTTGCTGACCAATGCCACCACTGACACTGCTCATGCCCATGCAGAACGGCGGTATGCAAATGCTGACGCCAACGTTCGCACTCAGTTGTTCCGAGCGATAGGTGCTGGTGTCTTGCAGGCTCTCGATGTTGAGATCGCCGCCCACTTTGGCCTGAACCTGCTGACCGGTAACGACCGCACCCTTGAGGTTGGTATCCCCAGCGCTGTCAAGGCGCACCGTCTGTCCAGCCTTAACGGTCGTGTTGGTCTGAGTGACGTCATCACCATCGGACATACCTCGACCTTTATTGGCCGCCAGGTCCAATGTGAACCCGTTTTGCTGCCCACCAAAACTGAAACCAATTCCAGCACTCCAACCGCTGTTGTTATTGGTGCTCTCCTGATGTGCCGTATTTTGTGCAGCCAGCAAATTGATTTTGCCGTCAGCCTTAAGGTTGGCGTCGCCACCTGCGTCAATCCGACTGCCCACCACATTTAGATTGCTAACCGAGCATCACCAAACGACGAAGGTGGGAGCGCTCACGGACGATCGCGGCGTAGGTCGAAATGTTGGCAACGGAGGGCGTGTTCTTTGCCAGCTCTGCCAGATAACTCAAGCCTCCAACTTCATCAGGTTCCTCCAGGGACTCAAGGACAGTGACAACGTCAATAGGTGAACTGCGTGAAGCGAGCTGCTCAATTGCCTGGTAAATAAGGCGGTGATCACGTCTGAAGAAATCGTCCGCAGAGAGGACGTCCGCGATGAGGTCCCATGTGGAATTGTCGAGCATCAGGCCACCGATCACGCCTTGCTCGGCCTCAACCGAATGAGGTGGGGCTAGATCAAGAAGACTCATACCGCAGCTCTCCCCAAGGCCACCCTATTCGATAACAACGATATGTTCTGACTCAGACGCTCTTCGTTCAGCGCTTCAAATTTCGAGCGCCATTCGGGAAATAGCTCGATTGAGAGGTCTTTGATGACTTTGAAGGCGGTGGGTGAACGGCGGTGAGTCGGGAGGCGATACTCCAGGCGGTGCGCAGGAATGCCTTCTGTGGCAGCCCGACGAAAACTCACTGCCGCCGGGATCGTGGTCTGGATCATCTGAACCTTCGGATGATCAGCAAAGGTTTCGGTCAGCGTGTGATAAATCAGGTTTGCATCATTGGTTGCATCAAGCTTGTTGATCACGACATTCAGCATTGGCGTCACTGCGCCCAGTGCTGCCAACGGCTCAAGGTCTCGATAAAGCTGAAGCATTCCACGCTGAAACTCTCGTGCAGTCAGCATATCGGGCGTGATGGGCGAAATAGCCATTTGTGCCCCAAGCAATGCCATCTCCAGCACGATGGAGCGAGCGCCTTGGGTATCGATCAGAATCAGATCAAAGTCCTGCTCGAAAGTCGGCAACAGATTTTTGAGACGAAGGCGCCCGTCAGCAGCATGCAGTAACAAATTTCCCAGCTGATTGAACGGATCATTGGAGTGGATCAGCGAGAGATTAGGAATGCAGGTCTGCGAAATGACCTGGTCGGCCCGAGTTTCGTTATTCGCGATCAGTTGATAGGTGCCACCAGGCGCCTCATGCGATAGCGCATAAAACGACGACAGCGACGGCTGGTTATCCAGATCGATGAGCAGGGTACGGATCCCTGCATCGGCGCAGAACGCGCCCAGATTGACGCCAACCGTGGTCTTACCCGGCCCGCCTTTGGTTGAAACGACTGCAGCGACTTTCATGATACTTACCCCCGAATCGTAGGATTAGAGACGCGTTCATGCAGGTCACGCAGTGCGCTTTGATCACCCCGGAGAAATCCAAGGCAAAAAAAAGCCTGCATCGCTGCAGGCTTTTCCTATCTGGCTCCACGACCTGGACTCGAACCAGGGACCCAATGATTAACAGTCATTTGCTCTACCAACTGAGCTATCGCGGAATGCGCCGTATGTTACTGATTGAAAAGGAGAAGTCAAGCTTTCCCTGACAATCCTGGCGATTAATCCGGATGGCCGGTTGAACGCTGCGACTCCTTGGCCAACTCCAACCAGGCCCGGGCAGCGGGTGGGAGGTGGGCGCTGGCACGCCAGGCCAGGGCGATGTGCCAGTCGGTATGGGGTTCGTCCAGGGGGATCAGGGCGATGCCGGGGTGTTGGTGCTTGTGCGCCAGCATGCGCGGCAGGAAGGCCGCGCCGAGGCCGGCGGATACCAGGTCGACAATGAAGTCGATCTGGCCGCTGCGCGCCGCCACGCGAGGTTGCACGCCTTTACGCTCACAAGCGGCAAGGATCTTGGCGTTAAGGGCGAAGCCGGCTTCGAACAGGATAAATGGCGAATCTGCCAGGTCGCTGAAATCGATCCGTTTGCGCTGGGCCAACGGGTGGCTGATCGGCAGGACAGCCATCAGCGGTTCGTTACGTACGGGTTGGTAGTCGAACCCTTCGTCGATGGGCAACAGGAGGGCCGCCAGGTCGACCTCGCCTGCCTCCAGGCACTCGCGCAGCCGTTTGCTGCCGTATTCGGTGAGTTCGATGTCGATGTCCGGGTAACGGCGGCGATAGGTGGCGAACATTGTCGCAAACAGCACGCCGCAACCCACCGGCGGCAGGCCGATGCGCAATACGCCGCGCTTGAGGCCACGCAGGTCGTTGATCTCGGCCACCAGGTCGCTGTGTTCGGCGAGCAGGATCAGGGCGCGGCTGTAGGCGATTTCGCCAGCGGCGGTGAGTTCATTGCGGTGACCGAGGCGGTTGAGCAGTGGCATGCCCAATTCATCTTCCAGGGTTTTGATCGCCTTGCTCACGCTCGACTGGGTCAACGCCACCACATCGGCGGCTTGGGAGAAACCGCCTTGGCGCACCACTTCGACAAAGGCACGCAGTGTTCTCAGGTTCATCAGTATTCCCTTTTCGACTGACCACTAGCGATAAAAGTTGCTTTTATCATGACAGAAGTTTGCCTATCTTGGAGGCACCTTGCCTTGCCGAGATTACGTGCATGATCATTTCGTCCGCCTCTGACTACCGCGCAGCCGCCAAACGCAAGCTGCCGCGCTTCCTGTTCGACTACATCGACGGCGGCGCCTACGCCGAGCACACGATGCGGGCGAACAGTTCGGACCTGGCCGAGATCAGCCTGCGCCAGCGCATCCTGCGCAATGTCGACAACTTGAGCCTCAAGACCACGCTGTTCGGCCAGACGCTGGACCTGCCGGTGATCCTCAGCCCCGTAGGCCTGACCGGCATGTATGCGCGGCGCGGCGAAGTGCAGGCGGCGAAGGCGGCGGCCAACAAGGGCATCCCGTTCTGCCTGTCGACGGTGTCGGTGTGCCCGATCGAAGAGGTGGCCTCCCAGAGCCCGCAGTCGATCTGGTTCCAGCTGTATGTGCTCAAGGACCGCGGCTTTATGCGCAATGCGCTGGAGCGCGCCCAGGCGGCCGGGGTGACCACGTTGGTATTCACAGTGGACATGCCGACGCCGGGCGCACGTTACCGCGACGCCCACTCGGGCATGTCCGGGCCGTTCGCGGCGCAGCGGCGCATGCTGCAGGCGGTCACCAAGCCGCAATGGGCCTTCGATGTGGGCTTGATGGGCCGGCCCCACGACCTGGGCAATATCTCCAAGTACCTCGGCAAACCCACTCACCTGGAAGACTACATTGGCTGGCTGGCCAACAATTTCGACCCCTCCATCAGTTGGAAAGATCTGGAGTGGATCCGCGAGTTCTGGAAGGGCCCGATGATTATCAAAGGCATTCTCGACCCCCAGGACGCCAGGGACGCCGTGAGTTTCGGCGCCGATGCCATCGTGGTCTCCAACCATGGTGGCCGCCAGCTGGACGGCGTGCTGTCCACTGCCAAAGCGTTGCCACCGATTGCCGAAGCCGTGGGCGATGACTTGACGGTGCTCGTGGACTCCGGCATCCGCTCCGGGCTCGACGTGGTGCGCATGTTGGCCCTGGGCGCCAAGGCCTGCCTGCTGGGCCGCGCCACCGCTTACGCATTGGCCGCCGACGGCCAGCAGGGGGTGGAGAACCTGCTGGACATCTTTGCCAAGGAAATGCGCGTGGCGATGACGCTGACCGGCGTCACGTCGATTGACCAGATTGACCACTCCACGTTGGTCCAATCAGCCAAATAACTGACGTCATGCGCCAACAGCCGTTTTCTGCTTAGAAAACGGCCTTTGATTTATAAGGTTTTTTATTAAAGTAAACGAAGTGGCATGAATCTAGCTCTAACCACCTTCAAGCAGGTCAAGCGATGACAAGACGTGCGGCGGTACCCAGGGGTTATAACCCTCTGTAAAGCGGTCTAGACTGTTACTCATGTTTTACGGAACTGAAGGAACAGTTAGACGCTTGGCACTCGCCACTCTCATCGAGCCTGTAAGACAGCTAAGTGCTTAGAGGCCGATCGCTTATGAAAACACCTACCCAGACCAACGCAATTGACTTTGACAGCGCTAAATTGCAACGCCTGGGCTTTGGTCAGCCATCGATCCTGCCCCACCGCCCGACGACCGTCGCGCAACTTCGCCAGCAACTGGGCATGCAGTTGCAGACCAGCCTGGAGCCGGAGCGCATCCTGGCGGTGTTCTTCCGTGAGATCCAGCGCCTGGTGCCCCTCGACGCCCTGCACTACCGGCACCAAGCCAGTGACCTGCGCCTGGAATTCGGTCAGCGCGGCCACCACTCGGTGAGCTACAGCCTGAGCCATGAAGGCGAGCACTTGGGTGAGCTGATTTTCCGTCGCAACCAGCGCCTGGCCGAAGACGAACTCGGCCAACTCGAATCCCTGCTGGCCACCCTGCTCTATCCGATGCGCAACGCCCTGCTCTACCGCGCCGCGACCCGCAGCGCCCTGCGTGACCCATTGACCGATACGGGCAACCGTATTGCCATGGACCAGACCCTGCAGCGGGAAATCGACATGGCGCGCCGGCACCTGAACCCATTGTCCTTGCTGATGCTCGACATTGACCACTTCAAGGTAATCAACGACACCCACGGCCACGCCGCCGGCGATAGCGTCCTGCGCAGTGTCGCGTCGGCCATCAAGGGCCAGTTGCGGAACGTGGACATGGTGTTTCGGTTTGGCGGGGAAGAGTTTCTGATCCTGCTGTCCAACACGGGCCGGGACGCGTCAGCGATGGTCGGCGAACGGCTGCGCCAGGCGGCACAGGCCCAGGATTACTGGGTCGATGGCACACGGATTGAGTTGACGGTGAGCCTCGGCTGTTCGACTTTGCTGGCCGCCGAGTCGGCCGAGAGCCTGTTGCGCCGGGCGGACAATGCCTTGTACGTAGCCAAGCGCGAAGGCCGTAATCGCCTGGCGATGGCGGGGTAAAACCCCCGCCATCGCCGTTACCTCATGCCTCGCTGGCGACGCGCAGCGGGCGTTCACGCACGACGCTGGCCGGCTTGTCCATTTCCAGGCGCATGCAGCTTTCCAGGAACAGGTACATATAGTCGTAGCTCTTGCACACGGCCTGGCGAAGCTCTGTCTGCAGAGCCTTGGTCGGGTTCATCCCGGCCAGGGTGCAGATGATTTCCAGGGCTTCCCAAGGATGGGCATCGTCGTACTGGGCGTGCATCTTCAGCCATTTCATCGCACGCTTGCGGTCTTCCTCGGGGAAAGCCGCCGCATACACACCCGTGGAACACACCACGGCCGACCATTCCCCTGTCGCACCCTCGATGGCGTAGTTGGTCGCGGCTACGGCTACGATCAACGCATCGGAGGAGCTGGTGTGCCAGCACCAGTGACTCAGGGCATGCAGCTCCGGCGGCACGTTCTGGGCCTGCAACTCCTCAAGGCTGACGCCATGGGCGCGGGCCCAGTGCACCCAATAGTCGGCGTGGTTCAGCTCCACACGGATATTGCGCATCAGCCAGCGTCGCGCCATGTCCTCGCCGGGATGGCGGGCAAATTTGGTCTTGGTGAGGTTCTGTGCCATGTACAAGGCAAACTGTTCCACCACGGGCCAGCCACCGATCAGGTAGTGACGCATGGTCTTGGCGCTGAGCGTGTTGTCACGCATGCGTTGGTACAGTTCGTGCTCGACAACTCGGCGCTTGCTCTCGCTACAGTCCTGGATCAATTGCTGAGCCCAGACGGGGTAGCTTGAGGCTTCCATAAGCGGGCCGGTTCTGTTGAAGGTGTCGATCACTGTTAAGGCTCCTTTTTAAGTGTGATTTACAGACCAGCAAATGTTTCAGCGGAATGTGCCGGGCGCCCTGAACAACAGAGGCTGCGGCCGCACAGGTCGACACTGCAAGCTATCAAAGGTAAACAATTGCGGTCGTTCAATCAGGTAGCCCTGAGCGTAATCCACACCAATATCGAGCAATGCCTGTTCGATTTGCGGTGTTTCAACAAATTCGGCAATTGTGCGCTTACCCATGACGTGGCCGATGTGATTGATCACTTCGACCATTGCGCGGTTAATCGGGTCGTCCAGCATATCCTTTACGAAACTTCCATCGATCTTCAGGAAGTCTACAGGTAAATGTTTCAGATACGCGAACGAGGACATTCCGGCGCAGAAGTCGTCCAGGGAAAAGTGGCAACCTAAGGCTTTGAGTTCATTAATAAAGCGAATAGCACTGCCTAAATTGGCGATAGCACTGGTTTCAGTTATTTCAAAACAAATCATTTCTGGCGGAATGCTGTAAGTGTCGAATTTCTCATGCAAAAACCCGAGAAAGTCATCATCGCCGATGGTTATTCCTGACAGATTGATCGCACACATGGCCATAGGTCGGCCCGGACGCTCGTGCATGCAACGGGCGATGATCCTGAACACGTTCTCCACCACCCAACGATCCAGCGACGTCATCAACCCGTAACGCTCGGCGGCCGGGATAAAGCTGTCGGGCAGGATGATCCGACCCGCCTCGTCATGCAGGCGCAGCAGGATTTCAATATGCCCGTTGCCCGCGTCGGTATTTCCCAGAGGCGAGATTTCCTGGGCGTACAGGCAGAACCGGTTCTCTTCCAGCGCCATGTGCAATCGTTGCACCCAGGCCATTTCGCCAAAACGCAGGGACAACTCCGAATCATCGGCGTGGTACACCTGCACCCGGTTGCGGCCTTTTTCCTTGGCCATATAGCAGGCCATGTCGGCGGCGCGCAGCGAGGTCTCCAGGGTGGTCGGGGTCTGGGAGATATGCACCAGCCCGATGCTCACGGTGGTCATGAACGGCCGGCCCTTCCATACAAAATGCAGGCTCTGCACCGTATGCCGCAGGCTCTCGGCGATTTTTTCCGCCGCCGCCGCCGGGCAGTGTTCCAACAGGATGCCGAATTCGTCGCCGCCCAGGCGCGCCAAGGTGTCGCCTTCGCGCAAGGCAGATTGCAGCAGCGCGCAGATATGGCGCAGCAACTCGTCACCTGCCGCATGGCCGCAGGTGTCGTTGACCAGTTTGAACTGGTCGAGGTCGAGGAACATCAATGCATGCCGACCGCCTTCAGGCTGCCCGGCCATGTGCAGGACCTGTTCCAGGCGATATTCGAATTCGCGGCGGTTGGCCAGGCCGGTCAAGGCGTCATGCGTGGCTTGCCACGACAGGTTGGCAATATATTGGCGCTCCTGGGTCATGTCATGCAGCACCAGCACTGCGCCGCTGATCTTGCCGGCGCTGCGGATCGGCGCCCCCACCAAGGTGACCGAAACCGTGCTGCCGTCCAGGCGCTGGATGGTTTTTGAATGCTCGCTGCCGCCCCGGAAGTGGCCGTTGACGATGTGTTCGATCAGGGTAAAGCCGTCGGGTTGGGCGTTGTCATCCAGCAGGTTGAACAGCGCCGCCAGGGGCAGGCCCTGGGCCTGGGTTGAATTCCAGTGGGTCATGGCCTCGGCTGCCGGGTTCATATAGGTAATGGCACCGTCGACATCGGTGGTGATCACCCCGTCACCAATCGACTCCAGGGTGATTTGCGCGCGCTCCTTCTCGGCCTGCAGGGCATCGGCGAAGGCATGGCGCTGGGTCAGCAGCTTATGGGTACGTAACAGCGCCAGGACGATCAGGCCCAGCGCCGTCGCCAGGTTGGTGATCAGCAGCAACCGCAGGATCATCCGCGAGCCTTCGCCCAGGGCATCGCTGAAGGCTTTGGCGGCCGGCGTCACGCCTTCGTTGATGGCGGTGATATGGGCCTTCCACTGCCGCACATCGTTAGGGTTGACCTGGTCGACGCTGATCGCGCTGTGCATCTCACGGGCCAGTTCGTCCAGCTGAACCAGATAGCGATCACCCACCGTCCACAGTTCGATGGCTTTTTCCAGGTAGCTGAAATGACGAAAGTTGAGGTACAGCCAGATCAGGCTGGTGGCATCATCCGGGTGGTTGCCGCCCTTGAGGATGCCCAGACGCGCGGCATCCAGGTCGGGAGTGGGACGGTCCAGGGCGATACGCAACTCATGGCCGCCCTGGGGCACGGCGATGGCTTGCTGGTATTTGAGATAGGTGGCCTGGTTGCGGTCATCGGCGTACAGCGTCAGGTAATAGATAGCGTCCTTCTGGCCCTTGGACCATAAGCTCTCGCCGCCCACATAGCCTCGTACCGCTGAAAGCATGTAGAGACTTCCGCAGCCCAACAATGCCTGGAACAGCACCACGGCGATAAAGGGCCAGACAATGCCCAACAGCCGAGGCGTTCCGAGAGTCCGCTTTTGCTTCATGAAGTCCCTTGCATATGCACTGCTGGATACGCACGCAAACACCCACTTCCGATAGCACAGCCTAGGCTAAATCAACGTACTTGTTGCAAATGCCCATAGAGTTTCGCGTACAAACCGCCATCGGCAATCAATTGCTGATGGTCGCCATCCTCAGCGATATGACCACCGTCAAACACTAAGACCCGATCGGCTTGTTTTACCGCCGACAGACGGTGCGCAATGATCAGTGTAGTACGCCCGCTGAGGAACCGCGCCAATGCCTGGTGCAGGTTGTACTCGGTGGCGGCGTCCAGGGCGGAGGTCGCTTCGTCGAGTATGACCACCTTGGGTTCGGCCAACACCATCCGCGCGATCGCCAGGCGCTGACGCTGACCACCGGAAAAACGCACGCCGGAGCGCCCCACCACACTGTCCAGGCCGTGGGGCAGCGCTTTAACCGTAGCTTCCAACTGGGCAATTTCAAGGGCCTGCCAGCAAGCCTGGTCACTGCGCTCGCGGCCCATGGTCAGGTTGGCGCGCACGGTATCGTTGAACAGCGCCGGGTGTTGCAGCACCACCGCGACGTGCTCGCGGATCATCTCCAGGCCGATCTCCTGCTGGGTTGCACCGCCAAATCGGATGCTGCCCGCCTGCGGCGTGTACAGCCCGAGCAGCAGTTGCACCAGGGTGCTTTTACCGCCGCCGCTGGCGCCGACAATCGCGACTTTCTCGCCAGGCGCAATCTGCAGGTTCAGTTGATTGAGCACCAGGTCGTCGCCATAACCGAAGTCCAGGCCGCGCACTTCGATACTGACGGTTTCACGCCCGCTGAACGGGTCTTCGCCGCCCGCGTATTGCGGCTCATCGGCACGTGCCAGCAACTCATTGATACGGGTCAGTGCGCCGCCCGCCGCGTAGTAGGCGTATTGCAGGTTCAGCAACTGCTCCACCGGGCCGATCATGAACCACAAGTAGCTGAACACCGCGAGCATCTGGCCGATGGACAGGTCGGAAAACAGTACGGTGAGCATCGCCGCCGCGCGGAAGATGTCGATGCCGAACTGGAACAGCAACCCGCTGGCGCGGCTCGACGCGTCGGTTTTCCATTGGGAATGGATCGCGTAGTCACGCACTTCCTGGGCGCGCTGGCCCAGGCGCCCAAGGAAAAAGCCCTGGCGGTTGCCGGCCCGGACTTCCTGGATGGCATCCAGGGTTTCGGTCAGGGCCTGGGTGAAACGCGAGGTGCTGTCGTTTTCCAGCTTCTTGAGGTGTTTGACGCGCTTGCCCAACTGCACGGTGGCGTAGATCACCAGCGGGTTGAACAGCAATATCAGCAACGCCAGTTGCCAATGCATCCACACCAGGATCGCCGAGGTGCCGACCAGCGTCAGCATCGCCACCAGAAAGCGGCTGAGGGTTTCGCCGACGAATTTATCCAGGGTATCCAGGTCGGTGACCAGATGAGTCGTGACCGTGCCGCTGCCCAGGCTTTCGTATTCGCCCAGGGAGATGCGCTTGAGCCGCTCGATCAGGCGCACGCGGATGCGGTACACGATGTCCTTGGCCAACCGCGCAAACAGCCGCGCCTGCACCACGTTGAACACCAGTGCGCCACAACGCAGGGCCAGGGTGACCAGCAGCATCAGGCCGATATAACCGGCAGCTTTCTGCCAACCCAGTGGCAGCGCGTGATTCATCACCTTGAGCGCGGCATCGCCGTGGCCCAGCAGCACTTCGTCCACCAACAATGGCAACAGCAAGGGGATGGGCACACTGCACAGGGTCGCCAGCACGGCGACGCCATTGGCGATCCACAGGGATTTCTTGTGACGCAGGGCCAGGCGGCGAATTTCCGCCCAGGTCAGGCGGTCGGTGCGTGGGGCTTGCTCATGCACAGGTTGCTCGCTCCAGCCATCGGGCGAGCAACGGCGACAGCTCGGACAGCGGCTGGTAGCCGTTGGTCAGCAGCGCCAGTTGACCATTGCGCTCGGCCAACAGCGTCGGGAAACCGGCGATCCCCAGGTCCTGCACCCAGGTGAAATCAGCGGCCGTGGCGGCGTGCTGCTCGGCGCGGTCAAACTCGCCGGCAAACTCGATACGCGGGATGCCCGCCTGCTCGGCCAGTTCCACCAGCACGCTGGCGAGGGTCACGTCGCGGCCCTCGACATAAAACGCACGCTGGATCAGGCCCAACAGTGTCCACGCACAATCCGGCGCCAGGCTGCGGGCAGTGACGATGGCGCGGCAGGCAGGTTCGGTGTCATACACAAAACCGTCGGGCAGTGCGCCTTCGCGCTTGAACGGCTGGCCGGTGGCGTCGGTGACGGCCTGCCAGTGTTCGAGGATGTAGCGCCGCGTGGTCGGCTCCAGCGCCGCGCCGCTGCCGGTGCGCAGGCCGCCCACCACCAGGTGCACGTCCACACCGGCCGCGTGGGCCTGCTCAACCAGCGCCTGCGCCACCGGGGCAAAGCCCCAGCACCAGGAGCACATCGGGTCCATTACATAGAGCAGGCGCGCGGACATGGGTCAGGCCTCGGATGGAGTTTGCTTGTAGTTGAAGCCAATCGGGTGCGGCATATTGCGGGCCTTGGCCAGTTCAATCTGCTTTTGCCGGTCGATTGCGCTGCGACGGGTTTTCTCCGGCAGTTTATCCCAGCAATGCGGGCAACTGATGCCAGCCACGTAGTGCTCGCTGGCGCGGTCTTCAACACTTACCGGTGTACGGCAGGCATGACACTGATCGTAGTCGCCTTCGCTCAAGTCGTGGCGTACGGTCACGCGATTATCGAAAACAAAGCAGTCGCCCTGCCATTTGGTTTCTTCCTGGGGCACCTCTTCAAGGTACTTCAGGATGCCGCCCTTGAGGTGATACACCTCACCGTAGCCTTCGCTGAGCATGTAGCTCGACGCCTTCTCGCAACGAATACCGCCGGTGCAGAACATGGCGACCTTCTTGTGCCTGGCCGGGTCGAAGTTGGCTTTGATGTAGTCGGGAAATTCGCGAAAACTGGTGGTTTTCGGGTCGATTGCGCCTTCAAAGGTGCCGATGGACACTTCGTAGTCATTACGGGTGTCGATCAACAGTACTTCGGGATCGCTGATCAGGGCGTTCCAATCCTTCGGGTCGACGTAGGTGCCGACCTTTTTGTTCGGGTCGACGCCTTCGACGCCCAGGGTCACGATCTCTTTCTTGAGTTTGACCTTGGTGCGGTAGAACGGCTGGTCGTCGCAATACGACTCTTTGTGGTCGATGTCGATCATGCGCGGGTCGTTCTTGAGCCAGGCCATCAGGCCATCAATGCCTTCGCGGCTACCGGAAACGGTGCCGTTGATGCCTTCTTCGGCGATCAGCAAGGTGCCTTTGATGCCGTTGTCGACCATCGCCTGCAACAAGGGCTCGCGCAGGGCGACGTAATCTTCGAGGGTGACGAACTTATACAGTGCCGCCACGACAATCGGTTGAGTCATGGGTGTTCTCTCCAGGTGGCTACCCTCGCAAAGGGTGAACCGGATGCAAAAAAAATGCGCCGACTGGCGGCGCGTAACGCATTCTAACAAATCCCTGGTCTCGATGGCATCGGCACGCTTGTTGATATTTCCTCACTGTCGTCGCGGCGTCGGCTGACCCCGGCCCTCGCAACCTGCGTGATAGCGTCCCTCGTCACTCACCGGACCCGCCGGTGGGACCGATGGAGACGCATGTACATGGAAGATGAACGCAGCCCGCTGCTCGCCCGGCTGATCGATGAATCGCTGCCGCCGGCGCCGGCGCCCGGCCGCCGCGACATGAAAGACACCTTGCAACTGCTGAGCATCAATTCGGTATTCGACATCGTCCGACTGCCCGAAACCGAGTTTTCCAGACAAGTGGCCCAGCACACCGATGACGATGCCACAAGCCTGCACCTCAAGGCCCGCAGCGCTGCCGCGCAACTGGAAACGCTGTTTCGCGAGCAACAGGTATCGCCACCCTCCCCCGCAAAGGCCACCAGCGGCGTGACCTACAACGCCCTGTTCAAGGAGGACTGGCAACACTTTTGCGCCAGCACCTCCATTGCCGCGATGGACTCACCCGTGGCGTATCTGCGGGCGCTGTATCTGTTCGCCCTGCAACTGGAAAAAAACGCCCACGGCACGGCAGTGACCACACTGGAGCAACGTCGACCCGACCTCAAGGACCTGCAGATCAACCCCCACAGCGTGTCCGGCCAACGCCCCATGCTGTCGATCATCAACCAGACGCTGCTCGACAATCTCACCGGGGGCGATCAGAAAAAAGCCTGCCAGCTCTTGAGCACCACGTGGTATCCGTTTTCCTTGCCCTATCACGCCCATCACCATCAGTGCGTGCTGGGGCTGTCTGAAAGCGGGCTGTCGCTGGGTGAACTGAACTACCGAATCAGCCGCAAGCTGCCCATCACCACCCGCGCCGTGCACGCCTACGGGCACGTCATCGCCGACCATGATGACGCCCTGCCTCTATTATCCGGGCTGAGCCCACAGCAGCAGGCCCTGCTCAAGCAGCCGCTGGCAAGTACGTCCGGGGCCCTCGGTTTTTATCACGACTACTACAACTGGGAGCCAGACGCAGACCTCAAGGGCCCGGAACAGGTCGCTGACTTCCTGCGCCTCACCGGCCTCAATGCCGACACGCTTCAGGTATTGCTCGCGCAGACCACCCACAAGCCGCGTCGCTCTCCTAACTGCTTACTGGTCGCCGATATGGCGTATGGGGCCTGTTACATCAATGGTCCGACCGGCCCAGCGATCAACCAGGCCAGCAGCCGTCCGGCCCGGCTTGTGAATGTCACGGTCGAAGGCTTCGATCGCCTGCAACGCATGATTCGCCTACAGCGCTGGCTGGATATTCCGTTCGCCCAACTCGACACGCTACTGGTCAGCGCCATGCGCTGCGAAGGTGACGCCAACCCCTCGCTGTTGATCACCCACAACACCCTGCGGGCGCTGGGGGTTTATCGTTATTTGCACACGAACTACGGGCTGCAAGCCGAAGAATTCGCCGCGATACTGCACCAATTGCCGGTCGACGCCTCGGGCGAGCGCCTGTCGTTGTTCGATCAGGTATTCAACCCGGCCGACTCGGCGCTGCCGCCTCTACAACTGGATTCACAGCCCTTCGACGCCACGACCCGGCAACAGCTATGCGCCGGCCTGGGCCTGCAGGACTCGCCGAACTCGCTGCAACTGGTGCTCAGCGCCGACCGGCACCCCAGGCGCACCGTTGTCACGGTCAGCATCCTCTATCGGCATGCGCGCATCGCAAGGTTGTTCGGTTTGTCGCTCATGGACTGCAAACACCTGCTGCACCTGCTCAAACCCGGGGGCTACCAGCAGCAACTGTCCAAACCGACACTGCGCACAACCTTGAAAGGGTCGCCGGACGTACTCGATGTACTGATGCATCTGGACTGGGTCAGTCGCTGGATCAAAAACAACGGCGGCACCCTCGCACGGGTGCGTCACCAACTACTGCTGGAACCGGTGAGCCCGGACCCGGGCGTCGGCATGCTGCTCAACGTGTTCAACAGCCATCCACAACCATCGCTCTCAACGAAGCTCAAAGAGCACACCTTCGTAGCGCAACCTGCGCAAGAACAACCGCGCTTGCCGGCGGTTGATTGGGAAGCCACCGCCCATCGCGCCTTGAAGCTGATGCGCCAGGGCAAATCCCAGAGTGCCGCACTCGATGACGCCCTGGCCACGCTCAAACTGAGCAATAACAGCAGCCACGCGTCCATGCTGATCAGGCAGGCCAAGGACACACTGCTGTCGACCCTGGACTCACTCAAGCACGACTTACGGCCTTTGTACGCTCACCTCAAACAAACCCTGCAGAGCCTGCCCCACGCGCAGGGCAATCAAATCCGCTATTTGAAATACGACGAAGACGATCATTTACTGCGCCTGCTCGCCCCCGCCGGAGCCGCCGGTTCGCCGCTGCGAACCCTCGGCCACTTGATGTTGCTGCTGCCTCACGCCGTGGATCTACTGCAATTGCCCGTCAGCCGGCAGGCGCTGGACCACTTGCTGGCCAATCCCCATTGGCTCAATGACATCTATCAACGCCCTTCACTGCTCGAACTGACCCTGCACAACCTGTTTTTGATGGAACAGTTCAAACACTGCATCGACCACTACGGCGTGTCGGAAGAACAACTGCTGGACTACTTCAAACAGGCCAACGCCGTTTCCGACGCACCGGAGTCAAGCAGCGCCGAAGCCAACAGCCAACTCGCCCGGTTGCTGGGCTGGAGCGCCAGTGAAATCGAGGTCTTGAGCCGCGCCTTGCAGCCCCCCCATGTCACCTCCGTCGAACGTCTGGAATGGATCCTGCGTTGTCGCCAGGCCAGCGCCGACACCGGCCTGCCCGTTGAACAGTTGCTGGAGGTCTGCGGCCTGCACGGCGGCTCGACGTTCGATGAATGGCAGGCCGTGGGTGAAGCGCTCACCAGTACCCATCAATAACGCTGCCTGGCAGCCCTCTTACACGACCTGTTCAAGGACTGATCATGTCTCACGTGCTCAATCAACGCCTCAATGAAAGCCTGCGCGACGCCATGCTGGCGTACTACCTGGCGCACACAATACCTGCCGCCCAAAAGGGCAAGATCAATAACCCGGACGACCTCTACGAGTACTGGCTGCTCGACGTGCAAGTCAGCCAGGCTGTGCCCACCAGCCCGGTGGCCTGCGCGATTGCCAGCCTTCAGCAATACATCACCCGCATCCAGCTGGGCCTGGAGCCGGGTTACGAAAAACAAGGCATGACCGCGCAGCAGGACCAGGTGTGGCGTGAACAACTGCACGCCTACCCTCTATGGAGCGCCAGCCAGCAATTGCGCTACCACCCGGCCAATTACCTGGACCCCACGCTGCGCCGTAACAAGACCGACAGTTTCCAGCAACTGGAAAACGACCTGAGCCAATACCGGCTGCAACCAGACACGGTGCTCACCGCCGTGCAGAGCTACCTGGGCCGGTTCGAGGAAATGGCTAACATCCGCACCCTGAATGGGTACATCGATGGCAATGCCTCTGAGCTGCACACCAGCCGCTATTACTTTGTCGGTAAGTCCACCTCCGAAAAAGCCTATTACTGGCGCTCGCTCGACCTGTCCAAACGCTCGCCCAGCAATCCCCTCAAGCCCTCGATACAGGCCTGGTCGGACTGGAAGAAAATCAACCTGACGCTCTCTGATGACACGGTCGAGCAGAGCATCCGCCCGGTCTTCCTCAATAACCGTCTGTATTTAATCTGGGCCGAATGCGTCAAGCCCGAACCAACCCGCAGCTTCAAGACGCCTGGCAACAAGGACGACGACGACAATCACCTGGACGAATGGCTCAACAGCCACTACGTCAGGTTTCGTCTTAATTACTCCTACAAAAAATACGATGACCGTTGGAGCGTGCCCCTGGCATGCATCAATCAGCACTGCGCAACCGAGGAGGTCAATGCCTGCACGGCCGCGTTTCTGAAAGCCGTCACCCAGACCGTCGCCATTGTCGATGCCGACTCACCGGCCACCTTGTTCCTGGGCCTGCATGTGCCGATGCGCAAGGATCCAAAACAGCAGGACTCGTTCACCGGCAAATTTTTCCAGGCGGTCCACCTCGATCCGCATTTCAACATTACCAAAGTCGCCGACGGCGGCAGTCCCGAGCGCTACAAAGTACTGCCGGGGTCAGAACTGTCCGAAGAGATCAGTCGCCTGCTGGAAGCCTTCGATTTTAACCAGCGCGAAACAGTACAGAACGTGCTCCGCGGGGAAGCGAGCGACCACAACGGGTATTACAGCGAGCTACTGCCTGATACGGCGCGGCAGTACTTCACGTACTTTGGTTATATCAACAAAGGTAACTTGCAGTTCAAGATTGCGCCTTACACCCAACGGCATGTCACGATCAAACACCAGCACGCGCCTTTTTCAGAGAAAGACAACTGGAACTTTGATAACAAGCAACCCCATATTGATGAGGTAGTTGCCGGCTCGCCAACGTTCGACTCAAACACCAACAAACTGATTATTACCTCAACGCTCAAGGACAACTTTCGCCAAAACTACAGCGTCACGCTAACAAAAGAAAATATCACCCTCACCTTGATGACCCAATCTTCGCTTGACGACCCAAAAGCCATGCAGCTCGAACTGGGCGAAGGCTCGGCCATCACCAGCACAGGGGAAATACATAAAACTGATTTTTATGCGCTGTACTTCAGAAACTCGCTCACCCATGAAGAGTTCCCCAACTTTGTGCACGACAAAGACAAACTCTTGATCACCGCCGATACAACACCCGCGCCGAATGAATCGATTTCGTTGGCGGGCAAGTTCATTGACAAATCGGCCTTTGTGCACCTCTTTACCCACGCGCATACCCCTATGCATGTGTCCCTCAATCGCTACGGCATTTATGCGGAACCACAGACAGGCTTGCATCTGCAAAACGCGCTGAAGCTAACAAATGTAGACGTGACCACCTCCCCGCTGCGGGCCTACAAACACATCATCATGAGCGCCAACTTTGATGACTACCCACTCACCGACACCATTGATGCCAACTCGAACCGCATCCTCAATTTCCAGGACACGGCCCACGACAGCCTGGCTGGATCGAGCCCGGAGTTGCCGGCAGGGCATCGGGTCACCGCACACATTCCAGTGCCAGATTCCACTGAATCGCTGATCACGCTGATCCACGGCGTATTGACCCTCAGGCCCAGCGAAGACGGGCCGCAGATCCTGGGCTATGCACTCAAGGCCGTCACAATCAACGTCGCGGCCGCCATTCCCGGCGCCGCACCGGTGCGGCAACGCGCACCCACCATCACCCGGCTGTCTTCAGACGCGCTGGGCACTGCCGAATTCATTGACTTCTCCGCCAGCACGCTGATCAAGGACCCGCTGGCCGCCATCCGCTTGAATACCTGCTTTGCCGGCAAACTGGCAGAAGCCGCCAACATCAGCCTGGAACGTCTGTTCTCGTTGACGCCAAAGCAGTGGCAAGAACCGCCGCTGACAGCCAATGGCCCGCCCCAGGACGTTGACTTCCAGGGCGCCAACGGCAAGTACTTCTGGGAATTGTTCCTTTACCTGCCCTGGCTGGTGGCCCACCGACTGAATCATGAACAGCAATACGTCGAGGCCCTGGCGTGGCTCAAGTACATTTTCGACCCGGGACGAAGCGCCGACGCCGCCAGTGATCGCCCCGCGTACTGGGGCTTTCGCGAACTGACGCGCCACGATCAGGCTACGGGTGAAGCGAGCGCTGATCCCCATCAATTGGCGCTGGCAGCGCCGGTGCATTTGCGTAAAGCGGTCTACCAGTTTTACCTCGATATCCTGCTCAATCGCGGCGATGCGGCATACCGGCAACTGACCGCTGACAGCCTGACGCAGGCCAAGCTCTGGTACACCCGCGTCAATCAGTTGCTGGAGGCTCGGCCGCGGATTACACAGGTCGAGCCCTGGGCCAGCATCACCCTGGATGCATTGGCAAAGAGCCAATCCACCGCGTTGAGACGCCTTGAGTGGCAAAGCCCGCACATCGACGAAAACCTCGCGGTTGACGGGTGTTCGTTGCCATTACTGACCGACACCGACAACCTGTGCCTGCCCTTCAACCCTGAGCTGGTTGCGCGGTGGGACAAGCTGGAAAGCCGCCTGCACAACCTGCGGCACAATCTGGACATCAGCGGCAAGCCGCTGCGCCTGGCGCTGTATGCCGCCCCACTGTCACCCCAGCGGCTGTTGGTCAGCCAGGCCAAAGGCGCGCCGGACCAGGACAGCCTCGCGTCATTGACGCCTGCGCCGTCCACTCACTATCGCTTCCAGGTGATGCTGAGCCACGCCAGAGAAGCCACCGAGACGCTTATCCAGTTCGGCAACACGATGCTCAGCCTCAACGAACGCAAGGAGCAGGCTGAATTGCTTGAGCTGCAACAACAGCAGGCCTGGGACTTGGCCAATATCATCGTGAGCCAACAGCAGCAGGCCGTATTGCTGGACGAAAAAAACCGCCAGGCGCTCGCTGCCGGCCGGCGGGTCATTGAGCAAAGGGCGCATTACTACGAGCGCCAACTCGCCGAAGGGGTCAGCGGCGCGGAGGCTCAGGCCGGCCTGCTGCACCTGCGCAGCGCCGGCTTCGAGGCCGCCGCCGCAATCGCCGGCGCAGCCGCGGGCGTCGCGATGCTGGCGCCGAATATCGTCGGCACGTCGGTGGGTGGTTCGCGCTGGGAAGGCCCCTTCCATGCGGCGCAAGCCGTGGCCCAGGGCGCCGCCGGCGCCATGCGCAGCAGCGCCGCCGACCTCGACCGTACCGAGCAGTTCAACCGGCGTGCGCAGGAGTGGACCCTCGCGCGGGATCAAGCGCACCTCGAACTTGCCCAGATCGACGTGCAGCAACAAGCCTATGCCGAACAGGAAAAAGCCACGCGCCTGCAATTGCGCCTGGCCGAGACTTCGCTGGCGCAAGCGTGGTCCAGCTATCAATTGCTGACCAAGCGTTTTGCCAAGGCGCGACTCTACGATTGGCTCAATGTCCAACTCGGCCAGTTTTTCTACCAGGCCTATGACCTGTGCCTGTCCCTGTGCCAGGCGGCCGAAGCCTGTTGGCAATATGAAATGGCGGACTTCGAGCGCACGTTCATCAGGCCCGGCGCCTGGACTAACAGTTATCGCGGGTATCTGGCAGGCGAGGCGCTGAAGTTGTCCCTGCTCAACATGAACCGGGACTACCTGAGCCATCACGTTCGCGACCTGGAGATCGTCAAAACCCTGTCCCTGCGTGATCGCTTGAGCGAATGCGAAGTCAACAGTTTTGGTGCCATCCAGCCAGTGGACACACGGGACCCGTGGAGCCTGCATAAAGGCAACCTGGTTGAAAAAGGCACGCTTGGCTTCAAGCTGACCAAGGCGCTGTTTGACCAGGACTACCCCGGCCACGTGCTGCGGCGAATCAAGAGCATCAGCGTGTCATTGCCGGCGATACTCGGCCCCTATCAGGACATCAGGGCCCTCCTGACCCAGACCGGTAACGAAATCGAACTGCCCAACGGGGTCTCGCGCAAGGATGTCCGCGCGCACCAGCAAATCGCCCTGTCTACCGGCCTGGATGACAACGGCCTGTTCACGCTGATGTTCGAAGGCAATGATCGTTACCTGCCGTTCGAATACACCGGCGCCATTTCCAATTGGACCCTGATGTTTCCCGAACCGGCCCGGCAGAAAGCCATGCTGGAGTCGATCAACGACATCGTGATTCACGTGCGCTACACCGCCAGGGCAACAGGCAAGGGTGAGCGCTTATGAACAGCACGCCCATCAACGCCCCGGCGCTGCCCAAGGACGGCGCCTCGATTCAGGCCACGAGCAAGGGCTGGGGCGATATCGGCTTGAGCGGTGGCGCAACGCTTGAAATCCCCCTGCCCGTTTCTGCGGCGCGCGGCTTCGCTCCCGCCATGACCTTGGCGTACCACAGCGCAGCGGGTAACAGCCCATTCGGAATGGGCTGGACGGTCCCCGTGAACACGGTGAGCCGGCAAACCTCCCTGGGCGTGCCGGCCTACACCGTCCACGACCGGTTTATAGGCCCCAATGGCCAGCCCCTGCTGCCCGAACAGGACGCCGAGGGCAACCCGATCAGCCGCCACGA
Source organism: Pseudomonas sp. LG1E9 (assembly GCF_003290225.1). Lineage (NCBI taxonomy): Bacteria > Pseudomonadati > Pseudomonadota > Gammaproteobacteria > Pseudomonadales > Pseudomonadaceae > Pseudomonas > Pseudomonas sp. LG1E9. The sequence goes on from NZ_CP029983.1 coordinate 4,939,406, forward strand.
GACTGGGCAAGCCGCTACCCGTTACGCCGTGACCCGCTATTGGCCCAGGGCCGAGCGTGAGTTTGATCGCATTGAGCGCTGGCAATCGGCGGGCGACCCGACGGGGTTCTGGTTGATTCACAGTGCCGACGGCAGCCAGCACCTCTATGGCAAAACCGCCGCCGCGCGGATTGCCGACCCGGACCAGCCTGAACACGTCGCACAGTGGCTCTTGCAGGAAAGCCTGAGTGCCCACGGTGAGCACATTTACTACCACTACATACAAGAAACCGAGACGTCGCGCGCGCCACGCGACTGCCGCGCCCAGCGCTACCTGGACAAGGTCTGCTACGGGAATTTCACCGCTCGGGACAAGGAGCGTCTGTACCTGCTTGAAACCGACGAGGCTGCATCCAGGGGCTGGCACTTCCAGTTGCTGTTCGACTACGGGCAACGCACCGCCGAACTGGACAAGGTGCCGTCCTACGCACCGGACACGCCCTGGACGCTGCGCAAAGACCCCTTCTCCAGCTTCGCCGACGGTTTTGAATGCCGAACCTTGCGCCTGTGCCGGCAGGTGCTGCTGTTTCATCATTTTCCCGACGAAGCCCAACTGGGCGGCTCACCGGTGCTGGTCAAGCGCGTGGTGCTTGAATACCAGACGCTGCGCAATGGTGTGAACCTCCTGCTCGCCACCCACGAACATGCCATCGACCGGCACGGCAGGATCAGCAGCCTGCCCCCCTTCGAATGCCTGTACCAGAAAGTCGACCTCAAGCTTGATACCGCGCGTTTCCAACGCCTTGACGACTTCCCCGGACTTAACGACGGCCAGCGCTATCATCTGGTCGATCTGTACGGTGAAGGGTTGCCGGGCATCCTGTACCGCTCTGACAAGGCCTGGTACTACCGCGAACCGCAACGGGCCGAATCCGCCGCGGCGGATGAGGTGAGCTACGGCACCGCCCGGAAAATCCCCGCAATCCCGACAGCGGACAGCGCCTATCCCATGCGCCAGCAACTGACCGATGTCACAGGTGACGGACGCCTTGACTGGGTGAGCGGCCGCCCCGGCCTCAGAGGTTTTTTCAGCCTGAGCGCCCAGCTCAATTGGTCAGGGTTCATCGGCTTCGACGCACTCCCCCAGGAGTATTTTCACCCCGACGCGGTCTTCGGCGACCTGATGGGCCGCGGCAATAACGACCTGGCCCTGGTCGGTCCGCGCAGCGTGCGCCTGTATGCCAACCGCCAACACGCCGGGTTCGCCCCAGGTATCGACGTGCCCCACGCGCCAGCCGATGACGCGCTGCCCACCGTCTCCCGCTCAAACCGGGAATGGGTCGGTTTCAGCGATGTCCTCGGCAGTGGTCAGCAGCATCTGGTGCGCATCCGCCACGACCGGATCGAATGCTGGCCCAACCTGGGGCGTGGTCGATTCTGCAAGGGTTTTGTGCTGGCAAACCTGCCCTTCGACCACGAGACGTTCGACGCCGCCCACGTAGTGCTGGCGGACCTGGATGGCTATGGCGGCGCCGACCTGCTGTACCTGACGCCCGATGAGCTGCGCATTTTCAGCAACCAGGGCGGCAACCGCTTCGACATCACGCCCCGCGTGTTGTCATGGCCTGAAGGCGTGCGGTATGACGCACTCAGCCAGGTCAGCCTGGCCGACTTGAACGGCCTGGGCTGCCCCAGCCTGATCATCAGCGTCATGCACCCACAGCCTCGCCATTGGCGCTATGACTTCTACACCGACCGGCCCTACCTGCTCGCGTACACCACCCACCACCTCGGCAACCGGTCAAGGGTGTTCTACCGCAGCAGCGCCCAGGAATGGCTGGACGAAAAAAAACAGTGCAAAGACCAGGGCAACCCGGCCATCAGCCAATCTCCGGTGGCCATGCCTGTGGTCAGCCGTCAAACCCAGCACGACGAAATCAACGACAGCACCCTGAAGCGGCGTTTCAGTTACCGACAGGCGTATTACAACGCCGTTGAGCGGGCCTTCCAGGGCTTCGGCCTGATCCTCCAGACCGACACCGAGACCGCCGCTGACGGCGCGACGCAAACGCGACGCCTGACCAAGCGCTGGTTCCATACCGGCCAAGCGCTGGATATGCCGGTTGCGGGCTACAGCCAGCATGATTTACAAGCGATCAGCCTGGGTAAAACCCTGTTGTGCAGTTATCAGGCGCCGGGGCAAGCGCACCCCACCGACCACAACGACGTGCAATTGCCCGCCCCCACGCCAGAGACCCTGGACGACGCGGCCTACGCGCTCAAAGGCGTGCTGCTGCGCGAGGAAATTTTCGCCGATGACGCCGCGCAGAATGTGCCCTACTCGGTGCAACAGCATCGCTATCTGGTACGCCAGCTTGCCAACACACAACCGTGGGCGCGCATGCTGGTATTGCCCGTGGAATCCATCGACTGCCAATACGACCAAGTGCCCGATGACCCCGTGTGCAAACAGCAGATCAACCTGCGCTGGGATGCGTTTGGCAGCCTGGTCCACAGCGTCACCGTGCACCTGGCACGTAACAAGACCGCCGACGACGCTCCGCCCGACACCCTGGATGACGGCCATCGGCAACAGTGGTGGCGCGACAGCCATGACCCGGCGCAACAAGCCTATTACCTGAACGAAACCCTGGCACAGTGGATTCATCTGACACAGGACTCGCAATGGCGCCTGGGCCTGCCCTATCGCCAGCGTGACAACGCCTGGGTGTTGCCCAAAGGCCAGCCAGGTGGGCTGAGCGGTTCGGCGCTGTCCTATGAACACTTTATCGACCGGCGCTCCGGGCCGTTAGGACCGCAGGCGCCACGGGTGCTGAGCGGGCTGTCGGTCCAGTATTACCGCGAAGCCGGGCCCGGCGGTCATGCACTGGAGGCCGGCACTGCCACGCTGCAGGCCCTGAGCGACGGCCTGGAAACCGCTGAACTGGGACCCGAGGCGCTGCAGGCTTACCAGGCGATACCGCAAATGCCCGGCCAGGCGCCCTGGAAACTCACGGCCCAGTTGCAACAGATCGGCTATCGCCCGATGAGCGTATTTTTCTCTATCGGCGACGCCGAACAACAGGCGCCACCGCAGCTCTGGTCGATGTGCCAACACAGGTCTCGGTATCTGGACGCAACGGGGTTTTACCAGTTGCACAGCTGGCGCCTGACGCAAGCCCTGGGTGAAACCACGCTGACCTACGACCCATACGGGTGCCAGGTCACCCAGGTACAGCAGGCCGACGGTTGCGTCAGCCGAGCCGAGCATGATTACCGGCTGCTGCTGCCGGTCAGCCTCACCGACCCCAATGGCACCGTGCAGCAGGCGCTGTATGACGGCTTCGGCCGACTGATCGCTACACGTTATGAGGGACGCGAATCAGGCAAGACCCAAGGCTTCGGCCCCTTGCCGCAGAGCACGCGGTTGCTGGACACCACTGTCGAACAGGCCATTGAGACCCCTCAAAGCTGCCTGGGGCAGGCGGCCAGTGCGCATTTTTACGCGGTACTCAGTTGGATGGGCACGATCGCCGAGGCCGATAGGCGAGACGAATGGGTGACTAAGGGTTATCTGCTGCCCGGTGGACAGATCCGCGCCAAAGCCAGATTGCGCGCAAGCAACCCGGCGCAAATAACCCACGCTGACACCCAACGGCTCGCCACCTTGATTGCCCAGGCACGCCGAGAGCCGGCCCATCGCCTGACGCTTTTGGCCGATCGCTATCCCGACGACCCCGAACGCACTGTGCGCCTCAGCCTCACCTATTGGGATGGCAGGGGTCGCCCCTTGCAGCGCCTGCACCAAACCGAGCCGGGCGACGCTTGCCTGATCCTGCCCACCGGAGAGGTGAGCGCTGAACACGGGGTCATCAACCAGGTGCACGCCAACCCGCGCTGGTGCGTCGACGAACGCGTCGAATACAACCACCAGGACGCGATGACGCGCATCTACCGCCCTTACTTCGCCAGCCGGCCCTCTTACAGCCACGGTCGCGCCTTACGTGACATCGCCCACAGCGACCGGCAATTCCATGATGCCCTGGGGCGTGCCATACGCACCGACACCGCCAACGGCGCGATAAAGCGCATGCGCTATTGCGGATGGTATGTGGTCAGCGAGGATGAAAACGACACCTGGGAGGAAACGGCCGGCGGCACTTGACCCGAATGGCACAGGTATCCGCACTTCTTCATACAAGCAGCTATCGAGCGCAAGCGAGGCTGCGTTGGCGCACCGCAGATCGCGGGGTGTCAATACGTACGCCACGCAGCCGCGCCAAGGCTCGGCAGCTGCTACATAAGGGGTTCACTCGAAATGTGTAGTCAGCGCCGGGCGGCCGTTCGCACAGCGGCGCTGCGTGGACGGTAGGCTTTCCAGGCTGACGCACGTGTGTCCCAGGGCGCATCGACACGCTGCTGGCCTCGATAGAAAATCACCCTGCCTGCCAGTTGCTGGCGATGCCGGTAGAGCCAGCGCAGTTCGGAACCGGTCACCGAGCGCCGGGTCTTGCGAATCACTGCCTCCATATCCACTCCCTCCAGCGCAAAATGCACCACCGCCCTGCTCTGCGGGCTCGTCAGGGTTGCCAGTGCCGACTTGCTGCTGCGGCTGATCACCTTTTCTTGAATCGCCCTCAGCCCATGGCCCATGTGCTGACGTACAGTCGTGGTAAACGAATAAGCGCTTTCAGCCAGTTCTTCGACAAAACGCCTGACGAACTGCCGATTGGCGGTGGTTGATGAACAACCTGAATAACGCGCCAGAATATTTTGATAGAACTGTCGCGCAACCGCTGAAACTTGAATGGCAAGAGTGCGCTCACGTCCGGTGTCGCGCTCTTGGGGTTCGGGTGTGCCCATTTCTCGAAAACGCCCGAACTCACTCAACGTGCTCGCTAATCCACCTGTCCACCGCTCCACATCGGGACCAGAAAAATACGCCGCCAGAATATCCCCCCGCGCAGTCAGCTTCGACCAGAAGCTCCTGTAGTGGGTCACCGCAGCACTGAGTCCAAAAATCATGTCGCCACGGCTGGGCTGGAACTGCTCACCAAACGTCGCCTGCCCACCCCATGCATCGGTGAAACGCAAGGGGTTGCCCCTCACCATGGCGTACAGATTCAAGCCATCCCCATCCCCCGCCGGGTCCGGGCTGATCCAGCGCTGCAGCCAGGGCGCGTAATACCGCGCGCCGTAGTAATACAGCCCGGTGGCGTCGCGCTCCTTGCCCGCATACCGGTAAAGCCTGTCGTCGCCCTGGATCGCCGTCCTGCTGGCGCTCCATGACGTCGCGCCATAAGGGTAGTAGCCTTCCTGGCTCAGCAACCGCCCCTGCTCGTCAACCACCAACAGGCTGCTGTTGAGATGGTCGAGCACGTGAAACTGAACCTGCTCGGCGTCCAGGCCATCGGGGCGGCCATGCTCCCATTGCAGCACCGTCACTCGACTGCCCTCCACGTCGAGGTCCAGCAGGTTGAGGCGCTGGCCCCTGCGCCAGTGCATCTGCAGGCCCGGCAAATAATAGGTGCGTTGGGTATGCGAGGTGTCGCCGACCTGATTGCGCCTGACCTTGAGTACACGCTGGCCCTGGGCATCGTAGAGGTAGGCCTCGACGTCCGGCTCGCCCTCCGCGCGCACGACCTGGGTCACGTAGGCCAACTGGTTGCGCACATTCCAGACCATCTGCTGGCCGCTGCCCAGCATGCGCTGGTTGCCATTGCCATCAAACGCCGCAGCGGTAGGCGGCGAGTCGCCGGGCACGGCGCGATTGCTGTCGGGGGCGAGGGTCATGCGTCGGGTATAACCGGACCCAACGCCCGAGGCATGGCGCACCAGCGTCAGGTTGCCACCTTCATCGTAGGTGTAACGCTGGGTGTAAGGGCGCCACAACCCATCATCCGTCGCCCCGAACAACACCTGCGGCGGCGGCGCCTGACCCGCCGTGCTGCGGGCATTTTCCCACCCCGTGGCGAGGGTGAGTTGGTACAGCGTGTCGTATTCGTAACGGTTGCGCGCCTCGATGCGCGTGTTGCTGTGCCATTGCGTGGGCTGTGCCCGGTCGCTGAGGCTGAGGATATTGCCCACCGGGTCGTAGGTGTACGCCAGGTCCTGCAAGGGCGTGTCGGCTTCGCCCTGACGATAGGTCTTCATCTGCAAGAGCCGCGCACTTTGCGGGGCATAACGCAGGGTCTTGTTCAACGTGGTGCCGGCCCGTTCGAAGGTCAGCTGCCCGTTGGCGTTGTACGCGCGCTCGTGCAGCAGCAGGTTGCGCACGCCCCCCTCAGGGGTGATGGCGAGAGCCTGGAGACGCCCATGCAGCCCATAGGTCCGATGCTGGCGATTGCCCTTTGCATCGATCTGCTCCAGCAATCCACCCACAGCGTCATAACGACGAGTGGTGGTGTATGCCGCCCTTTCCAACAGCAGATCCTGCGCCTCGACCGTTGCAGGCCAGTCGACCGGTGCGGCATCAAGCCGAAAGCGCCGGGTTTGCTGCAGCTCGCTCTGGTCAATCGCATAGGCATTGATCAGCAGGGTACCGGCAGGATCGGCATGCCGGACCAGGCGACCGCAGCTGTTCAGCGCTGCGGCTTCGGGGGTGGCCCCCGCGTATGTGAGGCGCTCGACACACCGCTCGCGAGGCTCGTCGGCCGCCTGTTCGAATACGGCGACCGGGCGTTGCAACGTGTCGTAGGCGTAGCGTTGACAGGCGCCCCTGTTGTCCCAGGTACGCAGCAATTGCCCCGCCTCGCTCAGCAGCATCAGGCGGCGGCCGGCGTCCGCACTGTCGCGCAAAAGCGTCGTCCCGGAGAGGCTGTGGACCAGGGTTTCGCAAGCCCGTGCCCGGGGCGCCTGGGCACTCGCGGCATACTGACGCGGATCCCACTGTTGCTGCACAAAACCGCTGGCGCCATACACCTGGCGACTGATACGCGGCTGCGGTTCAGTCTGGGCGTTGGCGCGATGATAGGCCAGGGTGCGGACCGTTAACCCGCGGGGGTCGAACGCCACAATCGTGGGGGTGTTTCGATGGAGTGAAGCAGACATGATCACATGACCCAAGTTGCACTATGGTCAGCAGAGCCTAGGGATCAAGGAAAGGAAAAAGAGGTAGCGGGTTATGGCAGCCCGCTTCAACCGGCGGCTGCCGGTTGAAGCCAGGGCGGGGGTTTAATGCCCGCCAGCACAGGTCGGCGAAGCAGGCGCCGCGCCGATTTGCACCCACTCTTCAGGGGTGTAGGTATGCAGCGCCAGCGCATGAAATTCGCTCATCAGGTCACCCAGGGTGGCGTAGACCTTCTGGTGGCGCTTGACGCGGTTGAGCCCCTCGAACTGCTGGCTGACCAGCACGGCCTTGAAGTGGGTCTGCAACCCACGGCTGTGCATGTGGCTTTCATCCAGCACGCTCAAGTGTTGCGGGTCCAGGGCGGCGAGCGCCGTTTCGATACGCTGTTGCATGGTCATTCCTGCTTACTTCTTCTTGGCCGGGGCAGCTTTGGGCGACAGCTCGTTGGTCATGTCTTCCAACAGCTTGTTGACCACCGGTACGGCGCTTTCCAGTTTGGCCTGGGTCATCTGGGCCGATTGCTGGGTCAGTTGCGGCATTTTTTCCAGGACTTTCTTGCCCAGTGGCGACTGGTAGAACGCAACCAGGTCCTTGAGCTCGGATTCGCTGAAGTTGGTGGTGTAGAGCTTGACCATGTCCGGCTTGAGCTTCGGCCAGCCGATGGCTTGGTCCAGGGCGGCGTTGGCCTTGGCCTGGTAGCTGTCCAGAACGGACTGCTTGGCGGCTGGCGCCTTGGTCTGTTCGAAACGCTGGGCGAACATCTGCTGCACTTGCATGTACACCGGGGTACCCAGCTTGTCGGCATGGGCCAGGGTCAGGAAGGCTTCGGCACTGGCGTTGTGGCTGGCGGTATCGGCAAAAACCTGGCCGCTGGCGCAAACCAGAGCAACCGCGGTACAGATGGCACGAAGACGAGTCATCGAGTTTCCTTTCTAGCTGGCGAGGTAAGACCCCAAGGGCGCCCATTCTGCGCCTAAAAAACCTCGCGGCTCAACCCCGAGCCTTGTCGGGCGCGGATTGCCCGATGAAAAGTCTTTTAGGGAACCCACCTGGCCGATCACGGCCTAAACTGCGCTAACTGACTTCAAGGAGAGTGCCCGATGAGCCGTATCGAAACCGACAGCCTGGGAGACGTGAGCGTCCCGGATGATGCTTACTGGGGCGCCCAGACCCAACGCTCGCTGGTGAACTTTGCCATCGGCGAGCAGCGCATGCCCTTGGCGGTATTGCACGCCCTGGCCCTGATCAAGAAGGCCGCCGCACGGGTCAACGACCGCAATGGCGACCTGCCCGCCGACATCGCCCGCCTGATCGAACAGGCTGCCGACGAAGTGCTCGCCGGCACCCATGACGACCAGTTCCCGCTGGTGGTGTGGCAGACCGGCAGCGGCACTCAAAGCAACATGAACGCCAATGAAGTGATCGCCGGTCGTGCCAACGAACTGGCAGGCAACCAACGCGGCGGCAAGAGCCCGGTCCACCCGAACGATCATGTGAACCGCTCCCAGAGTTCCAACGATTGCTTCCCGACGGCCATGAGCATTGCGGCGGTGCAGGCTGTCCACCAACGCTTGTTACCGGCGATCGCCACGCTTTCCGGCGGTCTGGCCGAGCAGGCCGCACGGCATATGAAGCTGGTGAAGACCGGCCGCACCCATATGATGGACGCCACGCCGATCACGTTCGGCCAGGAACTCTCGGCGTTTATCGCCCAGCTCGACTACGCCGAACGCGCCATCCGCAGTGCCTTGCCCCAGGTGTGTGAGCTGGCCCAGGGCGGCACGGCCGTCGGCACCGGGCTCAATTCGCCCCATGGTTTCGGCGAGGCGATTGCCGCCGAGTTGGCGGCACTGTCCGGGCTGCCGTTCGTCACCGCGCCGAATAAATTCGCCGCGCTCTCCGGCCATGAGCCGCTGGTAACCCTTCACGGCGCGCTGAAAACCCTGGCGGTGGCGCTGATGAAAATCGCCAACGACCTGCGCCTGCTGGGTTCCGGACCGCGCGCCGGGCTGGCGGAAGTGAAGCTGCCGGCCAATGAGCCGGGCAGTTCGATCATGCCCGGCAAGGTCAACCCGACCCAGTGCGAAGCGCTGTCGATGCTGGGCTGCCAGGTGCTGGGCAACGACGTGACCATCGGCATCGCCGCGAGCCAGGGGCATTTGCAGTTGAACGTGTACAAGCCGGTGATCATTCACAACCTGTTGGAGTCGATCCGCCTGCTGGCCGATGGCTGCAACAACTTCCATGAACACTGCATCGCGGGCCTTGAGCCCGATGCCGCGCAAATGGCCGAACACCTGGAGCGTGGGCTGATGCTGGTGACCGCGCTCAACCCGCATATTGGCTACGACAAATCGGCAGAGATCGCCAAGAAAGCCTACGCCGAAGGCCTGACGCTACGGGAAGCGGCGCTGGAACTGGGCTACCTCACTGACGAAGAGTTCGACCAGTGGGTACGCCCGGAAAACATGCTGGAAGCCGGGCATTAAGACGCCAAACGCAGCCGCCGGGCCTTGAGCCCGGCGAGCAGCGACGGCGCCAGCGCAACAGCCGCCGAACCCAGCACCACCACCAGCGCCCCGACATAGCCCAGGGCGTTGATCTCTTCGGCCTGCACGTAATCCGGCCACAGCCAGGCTGCCAGGGCCACCGCCACAAAGGTCACCAGCGGCGTGAGCGCCAGCGTCGCACTGACCCGCGAGGCCTCCCAGTGGGCCAGGGCTTCGGCGAACGCGCCGTAGGCCACCAGCGTATTCATGCAGCACGCCAGCAGCAGCCAGCCTTGCAGAGGACTCAGTTGCAGCGCCTCCAGCGGATGGGCCCAAGGCGTGAGCAACAAGGCGCAGGTGAGGTAGATCACCATCATCACTTGCAGCGAATTCCACACCGTCAACAATTGCTTCTGGCCCAGGGCATAGAACACCCAGACCGAGGTGGCGAGCAGGACCGTCAGCACGCCGGCCGTGTAAGCGCCGAGGGACGTCAGCAATTCTTCCAGGCGCTGGTTGAAGAACAAGCCGAAACCCGCGATCAAGACGAACAACCCCAGCACTTGCCCGCGGCTGAAACGCTCCTTGAACACAAACACGCTGGCGATCATCAAGAAGATCGGGCCCATCTGCACCACCAACTGGGCGGTGCCGGGGCTGAGCAGCTTCAGGCCCACCAGATACAGCACGTAGTTACCCACCAGCCCGCACACGGCCATCGCTACCAGCCAGCCGCCCTTGGGGCCGAGCACCTTGCGGCTGGGTAAACGCTTGGTCGCTGCGAGGTAAACGAACAGGCAAGCACCGGCCACGGTGAGGCGAAACCAGGTGACGGTGACCGGGTCCATCACTTGCAGCACTTGCTTGAGTTTGATCGGCAGAATGCCCCAGAGGAATGCGGTCAGCAGGGTCAGGAGAAAACCGTAGACCCAGCGGCCGGAGGAGATGTGCATGAGTGCCCCAAAAGCCAGAGGTGTAGGAGCACGCATTCTAGGGGTATGCAGTGCCCTTTGGGTACTGCCGCAAAACCTGCCCTCGCGCAGGCGTCATGGCACCCCCATCACCAGCACACCGCTGCCGCTGATCGCCCCTGGGGTCGGCAGGGAGCCGTTTCGCCGGACCAGGGAAAACGTGACGTCGTCGCCACCCACGCTGTTGGTGATGCGGGTCAGGAACGAACCGTTCACTTGAACCGCAGAACCCGCACGGACAAGGGCAGTGCCCACGTCGGGGTTGGTCATCCTCAGCAGGCGCGAGTCAAACCCCGTTGAAATGCCTTTGTAGGTAATGGTGATCGGTGTGTTAATCCCACCGTCCGGGCATGAGTAGGTGAGTCTGCGGTTGCTGACAATGGTCGATGTCAGCGGGTCGGTGCCGATTGCTCGCTGGTGTACGTTGCCGAAGTTGATTTCGATAGGGTTGTTATTATTGATCGTGCAGGTTGACGGAGAAATACTGAAGTTGTTGGCAGCGGTGTACGTGAGTACAAGCACCGTACTCGTGGAGGCGTAATTATTAGTCTGGCGCAGTCGTAACACACCAAGAACGTCCCCTATGCGCACATCAATCGGGTTAGTCGGGTTGTTGCGTATCAAAATATAAGGTGTTGCATTGATCGGGACGCCCACCCCGTTGTTGGGCATGGAGGCCAGGTGTATTTCATACGGGACAGGGGTGTTCAAGTACGCTCCGTTTATTCGTAAGCCAGTGCCTTGGCTAGCGAATTTTGGGCCGGGCGTCCAAGGAGCACCGGCTAGCGCTGAGGTTCTCCAGAAATCCACAAACGAAGGGAACGGTTGACCGGGAGTGAATCGGCATTCCAACCTGGCTCCTTCCAGCACGACACGGCTACTATCCGAGTCCAATCGGACAGTTACAGGGACCTGCAGGTTCAGAGTACCACCAGCCCCTACGTGTACCCACTGTCCACCATTTACCCGGCAATCGGCTGCTCTCACGGTCGTAGTAACACCAATCAAGACGAGAAGCACAACGGCTCCATATAGTCGTTTCATTTTGATCTCTCGTTGCCCCTCCCCCCAGGCACAGCCCAACGCAGACTTACGTCCGGGTTTTAAGCCGCCTGGCAGAGAGTTGAGGTTTATCTGAGGCTGTTTTCAACCTATAAATGGCGGTTCGCAGCTACGGGTAATCCAACGTAAACGTGGAGGTCACCGTGTACGCGCCATGCCCTATGGTTTGGTCGCGGATGGCGTCCGGCTCCCCCTGCACATAGGCTTTGAGCTCGATCACGTTGTTGCCATTGCTCAGCACCTGTTCGTCGCTGACGGCATTCAAGGGCAGCGGCTTGTCGCTCAGCGTCTCGATACCCACCCCGATACCCGAGGCACCACTGCCACCGTCCAGCGCGAGCAAGCCGGGAAGTGCCGTGTTTTCCCTGCCGCCGAACATGATGGTGACCGTGTTGCCGACCGTGGTATTGCAGTCGTCCAGGTGCAGCCTGAACCCCTTTCCCTGTGAACGGGTGTTGAGGTACAGATGCTTGCTGGTCAAATTCCAGAGCTCCAGCGTAATGGCCTCGTCGCCGGGCCGAATGGTGCAGGCCTGCTCAACCAGGTTGCCCTTGAAACTCAGGTTGTCCGCCGCCCGCCCCTGAGGCATCAGGCCGAAGGTGAGCAGAAATATCAGCCCAACACAGGACCAGCACTTCAGCGTCATTTCATGTCCCATGGACTCAACTCCTACTGGTATTCGGCCAACAACGTGGCCACCGCCGAAAACCTGGCGGGCGTCAAAATGGCACCTGGCCGTTTCACCGGGACCACATCCAATGTCGGCGGTGATGACAGGGTGATGTTCAGCGGTTTATTGAGCGCAAACGGCAGGTTGTCCTGGAAAATCCGAATGCCCAACTCAGGCACGCTGGTTTGCACTGCGGCGCCATCAAACGTCGTTGAGGTGCCGTTGACGCTCAATTTCAAGACCCACGGCAGTGTGTCGCTACCACAACTGATGGTGTAACCAACGCCCTTACGGTATTTCTCGCCGTCGACGCGCTGTACCCCGACATCCCCAAAGTCGACTTCAATCGTGTTCCCCGCATCAATCGTGCAGGGAGGAGGCTCGTTGAGCGTTCCACTGAACGTCAAATTGGCTGACGCACCACCGCAGAGGCCAAGGGAACACAAGGCGAGCAACGCTCGCCGCTGCCAATCGCTCATTGATCGTTCCTCTTCATTGGTATTCGACCACAAGGGTGGCGGCGGCATCGAACGCCCCGCCCGTCAGTGTGCTGCCCGCGCGTTTGACAGGCACCGCCTGCACCACCGGAAAGTTGGGGTGCGTAAAATTCACCGCGGTATTGAGCGGCCAGTCGGCGCCATTCACAAACAGCTTTACCCCCAGGTCCGGCTTGCGGGTCAGGAGCACCCGGCTGTCGAACGCAGCTCCCGCCCCCTTGAGTTCCAGCGTCATCGCGTTGCTGAACGGTGCGCCGCAGGTAACGGTGTAAGGCACGTCCCGCCGATAGTTGACCCCGTCAACCCGTGACGTCAGCAGGTCATTGCCAAATGGCACATCCAACGTACTGCCACCGTTGATGACACACGGCGGTGGCGCAACGATGACCGCACGGACGGTCAGGCTGGTCTCGGCCTGCACACCCTGGCTGACAGCCCACAGCATGCTGCTGCCGACAAAAATGACCAGCGGGCCAATTGATTTCGCCATTGCTCTGCCCTTACTCATAATTGAGCCTGAATTCCACCACGGCCCTAAATACCCCACTGGTCAACGGCGCAGCGGTGCGCGTGGGCCGAACATTCCAGGTCTGGGTGTTTCGGCCAACGGGCAAGAACAGCGGCTCGCCCCTTGAACCCAACTGCACATCACGGCCCAGGGCATCGGTCAAAAGCAGGCCCATCCCGGTGACGCCCTGGACTTTGACCAGCCGTGAATCCTGCGCATCGGCAGGCGCGCTGAACGCCACCGACAGCACGGGTTGGTAGGCACTCCATGTCAGGTTCCCCGTACGTTCGCTGCGCACCCGGCCTGCGGTGCGCTGGCAATCGGTAAAACGCAGCTGGAATGCCTTGGCCGGCGCCTGGTCACCCGGCCGCTGCAACTGGCTGGTCGACACAGCGTCCAGGTCAACCGTCTGATGCAGTGATGCCATCTCCACACTGCACGGCGATTCATGCATGGCGCCGAGTACATTGAGCAGCCCACTCAAGCCTTCGATATCCTCTCCATCCTCGGCATGCGCCCCCACCGCCAGGACCCACAGCAGGCCGCCCAGGACTTTCACACGTTGCGAGGTCATAACGTTCTCCAGCAGCAGGCAAGACTTATTCAGGCGATATAGCCTGCACGTTCACGTTGCAGGTGCCGCCACTGCAGGTGAAGACCAGCAGGGGACGACCGCCGTAATCATTCACGTAGGTCAGGTGAGGCGTGGCGCCCAATGCAGTGGCCGTCGGCCCCAGCGTCATCGCACCTTTGGGCGGGACCATAAGGGGCGCGAAGCCCGGCACGGTCTTGCCATCCTTGCTGCTGCGCGCATCCACCAGGGTCACGTAGTAAGGCGTAGGGTTATTGACCCGGTATTGATCGCCCTCTCGGGTGAGGGTCAATCGTTGCTGCCAAGGGTTGGAAAAGTCCTGCTGGCTTGGCGTGATCGCCTGCGGTCGGTAGAACAGCTTGACGCGGGTCTGCAACGCGATCTGCAGCGTGTTGGACTTATCGCTGCGTGGCGGGATTTCCCTCAAGTTGAAGTAATAGACCGTCTCTCGATCCTGCGGTAACGACTTGGCCGCCGGCAACGCCTGGACTTTCACCTGGCTTTGTTTGCCGGGCTCCAATCGTTGAACCGGTGGGAGCACGATCAAGGGCGAGGTGATTTTGTTACCCGACTCGTCCTCGATCCAGCCCTGGGCCAAATACGGCAACTGCTTATTGTTGTTGGTGATGTTCACGCTGGTAGCGTCTTTGCCACCATCGAAAATCACTCGGGTACGATCCAGGCCGATTGCGGCGCTGGCGCTTTGGCTCAAGCCCAGTGCCAGCAGCACCAGGGCGCTGGAGGTAAAGCGTGTGTCAAGCATCATGAGGCTGTGTTCTCCGTATCGTTGGGCTGGCCGGTCATCGCGGCCGGCTCGGGCGAGGATGGGGCAGCGGCTACGCGCTGGCAGTGCAGTTGCAGGGCATCGGTCAAGCCATCAGCGGGCAAAATGACCGGGAGCGTGAGGACGCATCGCTCATCACCGCCCCAACTGACGACCATTTGCTCGCCGGCCCGAATACCGCTCAGGTAGACATGGCCGCCGTCATTCACAATCCCGGTGTCCTGTTGTTTCAGGTTCTTCACTGTCGCGCCGAAGGGCGGTGAGCTGCCATTTGGAAGACGCAGAACGGCCATGGCCTTTTCCCCGGCAATCACATCCAGCGTGCGATAACCAATCGCCCCCTCTGTGAGCGTGAGTTGCGTGACGGATTGAGTCGCTTCGACATTGCTCGGCAAGCGCTCCAGATCAACACTGGCCGCCGTACGCTGATAGCTGCTGATATCGGCGATGACCGCTTTGCCGAACGCGTTACTGCGCGTCGGTGAGCCGTAACCGCGCACTGGAACATCGGGCACACCGCCGGTATCGATCATCAGGCGAGTGCCGCCCGTACTCGTGGTCCGGTGCAACGCAGCGCCATAGGCCGTGAGCGTGCCGCCACCCCGCGCAGACACACCGAGGGTTCTGGAGTCGCCCTCTTGGGTACTGGCGCTTAGATCGATGTCGGCCCGGTCGCCCATGTGGTTCAGGTAACCACTGACGGACGTGTCGCTGGCACTGAGCTGATAACTGTTGCGCTCATCGAGGCGATCGCTGTAGCGCGCTGCACCGCCGTTTTTGCCGGCGGTCCTGTTGGCATCCAGCGACAATGTGCCGGAACGCCCCAATGGCAGGCTGACCGTGATTGCCATCCCGTTGTCGCGGTAGTTGTATTCCTGGGTGCGAAACAGATTCATGGACAGGCTCATGTTTTTAACCGAGCCCACATTGAAGTACCGCGACAGCGAGAGGTTCCAACGCTGAGTGTCCGGCCGGTCCCAGTAGGTTTGTTTGTGGTAGCTGGCGTAGACCGTCGCACTCAGCTCACGCAGCTGCTTGTTGACCGTTACCGTATACAGCGCCTTGCTGCCGCCAATAGGCCTCCACCCCTCATCGGGATCCCGGTAATCCCCGCGCCCGCCAAGTTCGCCGTTCAACCCGTAATACCGGGCATCCAGGTATTCACTCATGGTCAAGAAATTCTTCTCGGAAAACCGGTAACCGGCGAAGGTCACCTGGCTGTCGTACTCTTCAAAGTTCTTGGAATATTGAAGGCGATAGGATTTGCCCGAGAGCGTCTCGCCCCACACGCTCGCATGGGACTGCGTCACGTCCAGCGAGACGGCCCCGAACGCCAGCAAGTCGCGCCCCGCCCCAACGGATAACGCCCGATAGTTGTTATCGCTCACTGCGCCGCCAAACAACGACCAGCCGTTGCTGATCCCCCAGGAAAACTCTCCGGTACCGAAAAAGTCCCCATCAGAGCCGTTCTGAAGATTGGACGGTCGCCCGGCCGCCAATTTGTAGCGAACTTGCCCGGGCCGCGTCAGGTAGGGGACACCTGCCGTATCGATCTGGAAGCTGTGTACCGTGCCGTCCTGTTCCTCCACACGCACGTCCAGCTTGCCCGTTACCGCGTCCTGCAAGTCTTGAATACGAAACGGACCTGCCGCGACCAGGGTTTCGTAAAGCACACGCCCCTGCTGGCTGATGATGACTTTCGCATTGGTTTTGGCTACCCCAACCACTTCCGGCGCATAACCACGCAGGTTGGGCGGCAACTGGCTCTCATCCGAGTTGAGCGCGGCACCGGTAAAACGAAAGCTGTCAAACAGATCCGAATACAGGTAGTTCTCGCCCACCAGCAGACGCGCCTTCAGCGAAGGAATTGCGCGATACGCGTAGTAGCGGCTCCACTCCAGCTTTTGAGGCCCTGCCGCCTCTTGCCGACCACTTTCGACACGCCCCTGCCAATCCGCCCTCAAGCGCCAGGCGCCAGCATTGGCCCCGACGGTGCCATTGCCACTGAGGTTCCTGCGACTGCCATCGCCCCTCTGGTAGTTGGACTGCGCCGTCAGGCTGTAGTCAATCAACACCCCCGCGACCCCCTCATCCCACCGGGAGGGTGGATCCCAATTAGTGGCGTTGTACTCAAGATACGCCTGTGGCAGGTTGATGCTCAGCGTGGAACTGGCCAGATCACCAGTGACCTCCATGCCAGGCATACTTTGAATATCCAGGCACTCCCCGTCCTTCCACCATATAAGTTTGCTGGCATCGGAAACTTTCAGGCCCAACTGTTCCACAAGTGTGCGGGATAAACAGGCCTGACTGCCCTTGGGATCTTCATCGGGGGGATAGAACGCCACCGGTTGTTCCGCAATAGGCTGGCCGTTGATGTGCACTACCATCGAATACGTGCCGGGCAAAATAAACCCGCTGCGCGCAAATTGAGACAAGTCGATATTGGTGCGATCAATCAGGTCGAGGACGTCGGTATTGAACTCGATATCCGCGCCACCCAATGCAGTTCCCGCCAGTGACATGAGCCCGCCAAACAGTCCAGGGCGCAGCGTATTTTTAATCTTCGCTGTATTCAACATGAAAGCCTGCCCGTCAATATTCAAAAATATTCCAACTTGAACCGCACTGCGGCACTGTGGGCCCCCACCACCAGCGGCAATCCATTACCGACCAGAAAGAATCTGTAGTTGAGTGTCATATCGCCCTCTCTCAACGGAGTCGGCGTCATGCGCTGCCCGGGAATACTTTCTTCGCCAGCAGCGTCCACAATGTGCAAGGCAACGCCCTGCGAGGCACCAAAGACAGCAAAGGAGAGCCCGGACCTGTCGGTAGGGCCGTCAAATGTCACTCGCATATGCTCCCAATCCGGCAGGGTTTGCCCTGGGCGCAACGGGTCCGGACGAGTCAATGAGCAATTGACCAGACGCAACTGGAAGGGATGGTCCTCCCCACGCGCGTTGCGTAACAGCCGGCCAACCGGCTCCGGCGGCATCTCGATGGTTTGATCGGCATTGCCCAGTTCCAGCCCGCAGGCTGAGTCAACAACCTCTCCCCCTAACAGCACGACCCCTTCGCCCTGCGAAGACACCTGGGCGAAAACGCAGGGGTTGATAAGGGTCGTCAAGGAAGAAGCGAGAGCGAAACGTATGAATGTTTTCACCTGGAACTCCCGTCAGCGTCCCCCGCCACACTGGGTGACGGGGGAGAAACTTACTGATAAGCCAAGGTGAAATTGGTGATGGCGCTGAAATCGCCAGGAATGATGGGGGCCGTCGCGGCGCCTTGCACGTAGGCACCGAACTCCAGCGTGTTGTCGCCAGTGGAAATGATCTGCGGGGCGGTAGGAACGCCCAACTGAACCAGGTCGCCGCCGTGGGTCATCATGATGCCCACGCCGCCTGCGCCACCGACCGTACCGATCGCGCCAGGCACAACGCTGGAGGGTGCACCGGTGAATGTGGTGGTCACGGTGTTATCGGTGAGGTCGGATAGATCGCAGCCTTCAAGCTCGATCAATACACGCCGGGCCTCAGACTTGCCACCCGCTTGCAACTGATGCTTTGCAATCGCACCCAGGCGCACGGTCTGGTCGACAGAGTCCGGCTTGATGGAACAAGCGCCCGAGTGGACTGACCCCAAAAACGTGACCGTACCGTCTGCCGCCTGAGCAACGGACACCGAGCCCGCCAACAGACCGCCAGCCAACAGCGCAACTTTCATTTTGGTTTTCATTCACAGATTCCCACTTAACAAATGTCATTAAAGGCGCCCGGCAGCCGATAAGTGCAGGGCTGATTTAAACGAGCGGTGTCGCCCGCGCCATTAAGTCGGTTGATCCTGAAGTACATTTACAACTTTTTGTATTGCTATTCAGGCTCCGCTCAACGCCAGGAAAGTCTCCACCCTGCACTTTAAAAATATAAGTCGTATACGTCCTATAACTTAGTAGTCGCAAGGCACTAGGACGCGCAGGAAAACATGGCTGTTTTCCAACAAAAATTAAAATAGCTGAAGGAAATGAACTACACGCCGATAAGTATCAAAACTTAATCGTGCGACTTAGCTGTAAGAACCAAACTACAGGCACTAAAAATAACCGCAGTGGCGGGCCAACACTAACTACCGAGTTAAAAAAGTGGTGCCTTGTTATTACTGAACAGTAGATGCGCAGAGAGGGAGCACGCTCCCCCTCTGTATCGATGCGCCAGGAACCCTCGACGACTAGCGAACGGCTTCGAACAAACCCGTCGCCCCCATGCCGCCGCCCACGCACATGGTGACGATGCCGTAACGCAGGTTGCGTCGCTGCAGCTCACGCACCAGATGCCCGACTTGCCGCGAGCCGGTCATGCCGAAAGGGTGGCCGATGGAGATCGAGCCCCCGTTGACGTTGTACTTGGCATTGTCGATTTCCAGGCGATTGCGCGCATACAGGCACTGGGAAGCGAACGCTTCGTTGAGTTCCCACAGATCAATATCCGCCACTTGCAAGCCACGCGCCTTGAGCAGCTTGGGCACCGAGAACACCGGGCCGATACCCATCTCGTCCGGCTCACAGCCGGCCACGGTAAAACCTCTGAAAAACGCCTTGGGCTTGAGGCCCAGTTCCAGGGCTTTTTCCAGGCTCATCACCAGGGTCATCGACGCGCCGTCGGACAGTTGCGACGAGTTGCCTGCGGTCACCGAACCGTCCTCGGCAAACACTGGCTTGAGACCCTGCAGGCTGGCCAGGGTGGTGTCGGGGCGGTTGCAGTCGTCGCGCTCAACCACGCCGTCGAGAATCTGCACCGCGCCGGTGTTCTTGTCCTCGACTTTGTACTTGACCGCCATGGGCACGATTTCATCGTCAAATAGGCCATCAGCCTGGGCTTGGGCCGTGCGTTGCTGGCTTTGCAGGGCGTATTGATCCTGCTCTTCACGGCTGACGTTGTAGCGGCGCGCGACGATTTCGGCGGTCTGGCCCATGGGGAAGTAAATGCCCGGCACCTGCTCTTTCAGCAGCGGGTTGATCAGGTTGTCGGTGTTGACGCTTTTCATGGTCAGGCTGATGGACTCCACGCCACCGGCGACAATGATGTCGCTGCACCCCGACGCAATCTGGTTGGCCGCGATGGCAATCGCCTGCAAGCCCGACGAGCAGAATCGGTTGAGGGTCATGCCCGCCGTACCAGTACCCAACTGCGACAGCACCGCCACGTTGCGCCCGATGTTGTAGCCCTGTGCGCCCTCGTTGGAGCCGGCACCGACGATGCAATCCTCCACCGTGGCCGGGTCGATGCCGTTGCGGGTCAGCAGCGCATTGACGCAATGGGCCGCCATGTCATCCGGGCGGGTCTGGTTGAACTTGCCGCGAAAGGACTTGGCCAGGCCGGTTCGTACGCTGTCGACGATGACTACTTCACGCATGGGCTACCTCGATCTTGTGGTTATGGGGTATGGATCGAGAATAGATGCAGGCCCCCACAGCCGCGATGATCATTCATCCGGCATATACAAAACCATGGCCGGGCGAGGCGATGGGGCTATTGGGGGAACCGGCTCGTTGTGGTGAACCTGATCCCTCTGGTGAACCTGATCCCTGTGGTGAGCAGGCTTGCCCTACGCTGGGGCGCGAAGCGGCCCCAATCCAGTCGACGCGTTTTTTCAGGCAAAACTGATCGGCAGTGTTGGGGCTGCTTCGCAGCCCGGCGCAGGGCAAGCCTGCTCACTACAAAAACGTTATTTCTTTTTCTTCTTATAGTGCTTGTCGGTTTTGTCGAACGCCTCCTCCAACGCACGGTTGATCGTGCGCAGCACCTTGACCCGCGCCCAGCGCTTGTCATTGGCCTCCACCAGGGTCCAGGCCGAGATTTCGGTGCTGGTACGGTCCACCATATCGCCCACCGCAGCACGGTAGTCGTCCCATTTGTCGCGGTTGCGCCAGTCGTCTTCGGTGATTTTGAAGCGTTTGAACGGGATTTCCTCGCGGGCCTGGAAACGCTCCAGCTGGGTGTCCTTATCAATGGCGAGCCAGAACTTGACCACGATCACCCCCGCATCGCGCAGTTGCTCTTCGAAGTCATTGATCTCGCCATAGGCCCGCATCCAGTCTGCCGTGCTGCAAAAGCCTTCGACGCGTTCCACCAGCACGCGGCCGTACCAGGAGCGGTCGAACACGGTGAACATGCCGCGCGCCGGGATCTTCTGCCAGAACCGCCACAGGTAAGGCTGGGCGCGTTCGTCTTCAGTGGGCGCAGCTATCGGCACGATGTGGTACTGGCGCGGGTCCAGCGCCGCGGCCACCCGACGGATCGCACCGCCCTTGCCCGCTGCATCATTGCCTTCGAAGACGCTGATCAACGCGTGCTTGCGCATGCGTTTGTCGCGCATCAGGCCAGAGAACCGTGCCTGCTCGGTGATCAGCTGTTCTTCGTAGTCGTCCTTGTCCAGGCGCAGGGACAGGTCGAGGCTGTCCAGCAGGTTCTTCTGGTCAACCGAAGGGATCAGAGGTGCGGGGTTCATGCCGCTGGCCTTGCCTTTGGCCTGCTTGAGCGCATTTTGCAGGCCATCCAGAAGGATCTTGCCCACGGTCAGGCTGCGGTAATGCGCGTCCACACCTTCGATCACATGCCAAGGCGCATAGTCGCGGCTGGTACGGCGCAGAATGCGTTCGCCGAAGTGCACAAACTTGTCGTAGGTCTCGGACTGCTGCCAGTCCAGCGGGCTGATGCGCCAGCTGTGCAGCGGGTCGTCGGCCAGGGCCTTGAGCCGCGCTTTCATCTGTTTCTTGGACAGGTGGAACCAGAACTTGAAGATCAGAGCACCTTCGTCGCAGAGCATTTTTTCCAGGCGCTCGGCGCCGGCGATGGCCTGGTCGAGCCGTGCGTCCTTGATCTGCCCGTGCACACGGCCCTGCAGCATCTGGCTGTACCAGTTGCCGAAGAAGATGCCCATGCGCCCCTTGGCCGGCAGCTGTCGCCAGTAGCGCCAGGCCGGTGGTCGGGCCAGTTCTTCGTCGGTCTGCTGGTCGAAGGTGCGCACTTCGATCAGGCGCGGGTCCATCCATTCATTGAGCAACTTGACGGTCTCGCCCTTGCCCGCGCCTTCCACGCCGTTGATCAGGATGATCACCGGGAAGCGTTTCTGCTGTTGCAGCTCGTACTGCACTTCCAGCAAGGCCTCGCGCAGGGCCGGCACTTCGGCCTCATAGGTGTCTTTGTCGATGGCGTGACCGATTTCGGCGGATTCGAACATGGGCAGCTCCGTTTCAAGATGGCTCAAGACTAGCGGATTGGGCCGCAACACGCGGGAGGAAATTGCACATGCGCTTGCCATGGGTCAATTCAATGGCGGTTGATCAGCTAGAATGGCCGCCTTGTCTTCTTCGAGCCGCCCATGAACCCCGTATCCCACGCCCAGCTCGACTGGGATGACCAAGGCCGCCCGCACTCGCGGGTCTTCGACGATGTGTACTTCTCCGACAAGTCGGGCCTGGAAGAAACCCGCTACGTGTTTCTCGAACAGAACCGTCTGCAGGCGCGTTTTGCCGACCTGCCCGAGGGCGCGTGCTTTGTGATCGGCGAGACCGGCTTCGGCACCGGGTTGAATTTCCTCTGCGCGTGGCAGTTGTTCAATGAGCACGCACCGGCCAGCGCCCGACTGCATTTTGTCAGCGTTGAAAAATACCCGCTCAGCCCCGCCGACCTGACCCGCGCCTTGTCCCTATGGCCGGAGCTCAAGGCCCTGGCCGAGCCACTGCTGGCGCAGTACATCGCGATTCATCAAGGTTTCCAGCGCCTGGTGCTGGACAGCGGGCGCGTCACCCTGACCCTGTTGATCGGCGACGCCCTGGAGCAATTGCCTCAGCTGGATGCCCAGGTCGACGCGTGGTTTCTCGACGGTTTCGCCCCGGCGAAAAACCCCGACATGTGGACCGCCGAGCTGTTCGCCGAGCTTGCCCGGCTGGCGGCACCCGGTTCAACCATCAGCACGTTCACCAGCACCGGCTGGGTCCGGCGTCTGATCAATGCCGCTGGCTTCAAGATGAAACGCACCCCCGGCATCGGCCACAAATGGGAAGTGCTGCGCGGCGAGTTCCTCGGCTGGCCGGACGACGTGCCACCTCCCGCCGCCCTCAAGCCCTGGTTTGCCCGCCCGCCCGTGCACACGGGCGAGCGCCGCGCCTTGGTCATCGGCGGCGGGCTGGCCGGTTGCGCCAGTGCCGCCAGCCTCGCGGCGCGGGGTTGGCAGGTCAGCCTGCTGGAACGTCACGCAGGGCTCGCTCAGGAGGCTTCCGGCAATCCGCAGGGCGTGCTCTATCTCAAGCTGTCGGCCCATGGCACGGCCTTGTCGCAGATGATTGTCAGCGGATTCGGCCACACCCGGCGCCTGCTGCAACACCTACAACGCGGTGTGGAGTGGGACGGCTGCGGCGTGCTGCAATTGGCCTTTAATGCCAAGGAGGCCGAGCGCCAGGCGCAGCTGGCCCAGGCGTTCGCGCCGGAACTGTTGCATCTGCTGGATAAAGACCAGGCCCAGATTCAGGCTGGCGTTACCTTGGCCACGGGCGGGATGTTTTTCCCCGAGGGTGGCTGGGTTCATCCGCCGGCGCTCTGCCAGTGGCAGGCGCAGCAACCTGGGGTTCAGGTGCTGGCTCACCATGAGGTGCTTGAACTGCGCAAAGTCGACGGACACTGGCAGGCCTGGGAAGGCCAGACGCTGCTGGCCAGCGCGCCGGTGGTGGTGCTCGCCGGCGCTACGGAGGTCAAGCGCTTTGCCGCCTGCGCCGAGCTGCCGCTCAAGCGCATCCGTGGGCAGATCACCCGGTTGCCGCAAACCGCCGCCAGCGCCGCGCTGGCCACGGTGGTGTGTGCCGAAGGTTATGTGGCGCCCGCACGCCTGGGGGAACATACCCTCGGAGCCAGCTTCGACTTCAAGAGCGATGACCTGGCCCCGACGCCCGCCGAACACGCCAGCAACCTGGCCTTGCTGCAGGAGATCTCCACCGACCTGACGCAACGCCTGCACGCTGACACGCTCGCCCCGGAGACGCTGGACGGTCGCGCCGCATTCCGCTGCACCAGCCCGGACTACTTGCCGATTGTCGGCCCGTTGGCGGATCACCCAGCCTTTGCTCACACCTTTGACGCGCTGCGCAAAGACGCGCGCCATGTGCCGCAGACGCCTTGCCCGTGGCTGCAAGGCCTTTACGTCAACAGCGGCCACGGCTCCCGTGGGTTGATCACCGCGCCGCTGTCCGGCGAACTCTTGGCGGCCTGGCTGGATAACGAGCCCCTGCCCCTGCCGCGAAGCGTGGCCGAGGCCTGTCACCCCAATCGATTCGCCATTCGGTCGTTGATTCGAAGCAACGCGGCCAAACCCGAGCAAGGTTGATCAGGCATCCTTAACCAATGGGGAGCGCACACACCTGGGGCGTTTCATCGAGCTTCAGCGCTTCGAGGGTCAAGCGCTCAATTTCGGCTTTTTCCGCCAGCCCTTGTTCGCGCAGTATTTCGTTCATCTGATCACGGTAATCAACGTCGTCAAGGGTCAGGCTCTGGTCGAAGACCGTTTGCATGCGCTGGTCAAACGGCTCATTCAAGGCGTCGAAGGAAGCGCTGGAGGTGCGTTTCAAATAACGCGTCCAAAACGGTAATTCCATCAAAAACTTTATAAGCCTGGGAGACAATTCATCCGCTTTGACTTTAAGTTCGGCGGTGCTCAGCGCCGCTTGCGAAACCCCGGCCAAACGGGAAAAGCGCATGTGCCGGGGTTGCCCCGGCAAATAGAATTTGTCGACCAGCCCCGTTCGGTACGCCAGGCTGACTTCCAACGGATCGGCAGTGGGATGCTCCGTACTGTGGGTTTGCGCCATGCGCTCCAACCGGTCCAGACGGAACAGACCTCGGCCCAGCCTCAACAGTGACTGGGCCGTCACGTGGCCGCCTTCGACCTGTTGCGCCGCCTCGTGAATTTCGACCAATACCTCCAGGTTACTGAAGCTCGTGGCGGCAGCATCGTCGCAATTCAAAGGTGTCGCTGCGCGCTCAAACACCTCCTCACGCAACTCCGCGTGGGCACTCGCAGCCTCCAGCACCCGCCAGACCCGGTGTTCAAGGTCCTCACGCACATGGGTGGAGTCCGCCGTCCCCCCCAACTCCGCCAGCAGCTTGAACAAACCATCAGATCCCGGTTCATCCCGCAGCCCTGACCACGTCGTGCTCCGTTGGGAGTAGTGGGCAAGCCACTCATCCGCCAGCCACAACTCCCGGGCTTTCTGCTCATTCAGACGGGCAATGTCGTCCTCCAGGAACCCCATGCCCACGCCTACGTTGTTGCGATAGTCGCGCAACAATTGACGACTGCGCAGGCCCAGCGGGTTATGGCGCAGATTAATCACCTCGGCGCGCGTGCGTGGCGCGCTGAACAGCCAATCCGGCAGCTCAAGCAGATCATTTTCACGAAGATCGACCTGCTCCAGATAGGGCAAGCGCAACAAGCCGACGGGCACGTTTCTCAACCGGCAATTTCGCAACGCCAGGGTGCGCAGATCA
Source organism: Pseudomonas sp. LG1E9 (assembly GCF_003290225.1). Lineage (NCBI taxonomy): Bacteria > Pseudomonadati > Pseudomonadota > Gammaproteobacteria > Pseudomonadales > Pseudomonadaceae > Pseudomonas > Pseudomonas sp. LG1E9. The sequence continues at coordinate 4,964,562 of NZ_CP029983.1, forward strand.
AACATTTTGCTGATCGCAGGCGGATCTATCAGAGGGTTGTTGTTCAGATTGAGCAATGTAAGGCCAGTCAGGCCGGCCAGTTTTGCGCGGTTGTGCTCCGTCAGTTGCAAGCGATTGCTGTCCAGGTACACACGCTTGAGTTCCGGCATCCGCGACAGCACCTCAGGCAGCCGCGTGAGCTGATTGTCGGAGAGTTCCAGCGTGCGCAATTGCTTGAAGTGCTTGAGGAAGTACGCCACATCATCATCAAGCCCCATATGATTCAACGACAAGCGCTGGACATGATCAAAGTTGACCCCTGGCGGCAAGGTCGGCAGTGAGCCCAAGGCCATGCCATCAAGCATCAGGCCGGGCACCTTTTCCCCCAACTCATCGGGCAGCAACGAGGCGTGCTGCCAACTGCTCTCGATTGCCTGCACCGCTTGCAGGCGACTGAGTCGATAGTCCGCCGACGTATAACCCGCCGGCGTCGACGCAACCCTTTCCCTGGCCCACCGGCCCAATGCTCGACGCAATTGCTCAAACTGTTCTTTAAGCGCCTTGACCGCTCTGGCGCGAGACAAGTGATCGGTTCCCAGCGCTTGGAGGAATGTCGCGATGCGCTGATCGTTGAACGACGGGTAGAGTTTGCGCACCTTGCGCACCAGGCCCCTGGGAAACCGGGCCGGTTCCCCAGGCCAGGACTGAATACAGGATGCTGGCATTTCCTTGGGCTCGGCACGTTCGGGCCAGACGAAACGCGAGAGTTGCCTTCGCTGCTTCTGCGCCTGCTCGGTAAGCCGATAACGCAACTGACTCGCGCTTTGCACGTCCATACCGGCCAAATCAACAGGGAGCAACGCATCGACGAGGGCCTGATACTGCCCCTCACGCCCATTGCTACGTATCCCCAGCGGCGCCCCCGTCTCATCGAACGCCTGGAAGTCTGCGCCCACTTTGACCAGGGTACGCGATGCCGTGGCCGTATCGCTGCCGACCTGGCCCAGCAGCCGTCCTGTGGGCGACCCGTCGCGCAATTGCAGCCTCAGGTCAGCCGGCCACCCCTCAAGGCCAGGGGCCAAGCCGAGCACCATGCGGCGTGTCGCATCGTTAGCCAACTCCGGCAGGTACAAGCCGATCAGCGCTTGGTCCTCGACCAATGTATCCAAGGCCTCGCGCGCCTGCTGAGCCAGCCGCAGAGGCACCCGCCCGGTCTGGCGCAACCGCCAGCGATTGGCGGCCGATGCCTGACCTACAACCTCCCTTGACACGCCCAGAGGCAACTGCGGGTAATGGCCCTTGAGCAACCCATGATCGGTCTGATCGATAACATCGCCGTTTTGGTAAAGCGCCTCATAGACCTGTCGATGGCGTTGCTGCAGCGATGCCATCAATCGTTGCTTGAGCACGCCGTGCTCCGCGCCGGACTCAACAGCTCCCCCCAGCAACAGCGCCTTCTCCTCGTGATCAAGCGCGGCCAGCGTGGTTGACATCACCTCGCCGTCCTTCAGTTGTTGCTCGGTGAGGTGGATGCTCAAGTCTTCATAGTCAAACGGCGCCGTATCGGGGTGACACTCAAGCACATACCCTTCAGGGTCCAGCACCTCGAAAAAGCGCCCTTTGGGCCATCCCTCCATAAAGGGCAGGGCCATCATCTGGACCTTTGCGGTAGTGGGATCAAGCGGCGCATCGTGTTCCATTTGCCAGCGCAGATCACGCACCTCCTGGTTGTATTCAAAGCGCAACGCGCATTCATGAAATCGCTCGGACAGCGGGCGGTTCTGCCTCGCCAGTTGTTGCAAGCGCGCCAGGGTCATATCGGTGATGGCGGCAATATCCTGCAGGTGCCCCTCTGGCAACGAGGCCAGGCTGGGGTCCAATCGCTGCAAGATATAGTTGGGGTTATCCCATTCTTCAGGGCGTTCGAACCCAAACTGCCACCCGCCCTGGCCGTTGTGCTGCAACGAGGGTCGGTAGGCAGTGTCGCGTTTCGGGTGACGGGCTCGCCAACGACCGATCCGCTCATCGTAGGCAATCGAGTAAACGCCGCCATCGATCTTGACGTATGACTGGCCATTGGCCTGATACACCCCTTTTGGGCTGGCAACCTTGCCTTCCAGCGTCAACGGCTGTCGATACGGTGTACTGCTTCTACGCCACAAGCGCACCGCGTCATCCGACGGACTGACAGCCTCCACGCCTTCAAAAAAATCGGGTGCCCTGCTGAGTACCCGCCTGGCCACCCCGCCTACCACTTGGACCCCAGTGGCGAACAGCGCCATGGACGCGATGCTTTGCGCCACGTTAATCAGGTGTTCAAGGGCGTGGGCGTTGTCGCGATGTTTCCAGTCTTCCACGCCCTCAAACACCTCACCCAACAACTCGCCAACGGCCACGCCCATCATCAACTGCCCCAACGCCGGCACCACCAGCCCGGCGACATTCAACAGCGTCAAACCGATATTCAGGTAGCGCTGCAGACGCTGCTTACGCGCGTCTTCGTCGACGTCCGCAACCGGTACTGCCAGCTCCCTGGCATCCAACTGCAGTTTTCCGACACAACTGTTGAAAAAGAATGTGGTCAGGCTGGTGAGCACCGGCAAGGGATTCATTTGATTCAGGTTTTTGTCTTTATCGAACTGCTCAAAAAAACTAAGCCGTTCGGACTCATCCAAATAAGCGGCGAATGCGCTGCGATAGCTGGCGACTTCGAGTCTGGAGGTCAAGTAGGTGCTGAAATCGTGCAGCGTCGAGTACTCGAAGAGCGGACGCAGCGGATCTTTGGGCATGTACACCACCAACGGACCTTGGACAAAGTCGGTCTGTGAGTTACCGCAAAACACCAACACACTCCATACACACGCGCCACGAATTTTCAGGCCATGCCATACCAGCGGCCGCCCATTGAACAACAGTTCGTTGAGTTGACTGGCTGCCAGGCCGGTGTTGACGGCCTTGAGTAACAGACCATACGTCGATTCCGCGATGTCGCCCTTGGCGCAGGCGATGTGCAAATCAACTTTCATATCACTGCAGCGCGATTGGCCAATATCGGAGACTGCCGGGTTGTAACCTCGCAAAGCCTCCATGGGCGCTTCATCGGGGCCCGGCAGGTTGAAGTGCTCACGCAAATGCGCCTGGTAGGCTTCGCCCACATCCAGCTCCCGGCAATAACCAATGAACTCATGGGCCTTGGGACTTGCCAGCACCTCCCCTTTGGCACCCTGGCGGATCACGGTTCCTTGCGGCAGACCATCAGGTTCGGCGCGGGATGCGGGAAAGTTTTGCATGGCCGCCTGCAGCAGGCTGTGGTGCTCCAAGGTCTGCGTCTCGATAAGCATGCCGCCCAACAAAGGACTTATGCCGCTGATGGTGCGCCAGGGAATTTCCAGCAGATCATGGTCGAGGTCCAAAGAGCCAAGGCCCTTGGCCGCTAAATACGCCTTGAGCTTTTCGCGGCAAAATTCGTCGAGCGGTTTGATCTGCTTCAGCAGCCGCAAAGCACGCTCGCGTGGGAACTGACTATCGCGATAATCGTCTTCCAGGGCTTTCAAAACCTCAGGTTTGGCTTTGATCAGCCAAGGCGGCAGCGTTGCCTGGAGCACCATGGCTTTATCCAGGTCGCCGGTTATTTCCAACAGCGCGCCGAGCAGTTGGTCCTGCGTCAACGGGTGGGTGACTTGCGCCAGTGAGTGTTGCTGTGTCATCAGCAGGGGTCCTTATTGAGTCGAATGGGCTCTAACAATAGGTCCGGTATCACGGCCAAAGGCGGTATAAAAAGCCGCTGGTTGTACGCTTGCTCCAAGGCCTTTCAAGGGCTGCGGCCATCTGCCTTATAACAGATTGATCTAAAACTCCGCGCATCCACCCCGGTCAGTTTCTGGGTACCCGCCGTTTTGGCGCTTGGTACTTCTTCCCTCCCCAACGGAAAAACCGGTAAGGACTTTATGTGCGGATTAGCTGGAGAACTGCGTTTCGATCACCAACCTGCCGACCTGGCAGCCGTGGAGCGAATCACCCATCACCTGGCGCCACGCGGACCTGACGCGTGGGGTTTCCAGGCTCAAGGGCCGATTGCCCTGGGCCATCGACGCCTGAAAATCATGGACCTGTCGGACGGCTCCGCCCAACCGATGGTCGACGCCCAATTGGGCCTGTCCCTGGCCTTCAACGGTGCGATCTACAACTTCCCGGAACTGCGTGAAGAGCTTGAAGCCCTGGGCTACGCCTTCTATTCCGGCGGCGACACCGAAGTGCTGCTCAAGGGCTACCACGCCTGGGGCGAAGCGCTGCTGCCCAAGCTCAATGGCATGTTTGCCTTCGCCATTTGGGAACGCGACGCCAAGCGCCTGTTCATCGCCCGTGACCGCCTGGGCGTGAAGCCTCTGTATCTGTCGCGCACCGGCCAGCGCCTGCGCTTTGCCTCAAGCTTGCCGGCGCTGCTCAAGGGCGGCGATATCAACCCGATCCTCGATCCGGTGGCGCTCAATCACTACCTGAACTTCCATGCTGTGGTACCTGCGCCGCGCACCCTGCTGGCGGGGATCGAAAAACTGCCGCCAGCGACCTGGATGCGCATCGACGCCGACGGCAAGACTGAACAGAAAACCTGGTGGACCCTGCCCTACGGCCCGCGTGAGGATGAAAAAAACCTCACCCTGCAAGACTGGACCGACCGCGTGCTCGACAGCACCCGCGACGCCGTGGCGATCCGCCAACGGGCGGCGGTGGATGTGGGCGTGCTGCTTTCCGGCGGCGTTGATTCGAGCATGCTCGTCGGCCTGCTGCGGGAAGTCGGCGTACAGGATCTATCGACCTTTTCCATCGGTTTTGAAGACGCCGGCGGCGAAGCGGGCAACGAGTTCCAGTACTCGGACCTGATCGCCAGGCATTACGGCACCCGTCACCACCAACTGCGCATCGCCGAGAGCGAGATCATCGAACAACTGCCGGCCGCGTTCCGCGCCATGAGCGAACCGATGGTCAGCCACGACTGCATCGCCTTCTACCTGCTGTCGCGGGAAGTCGCCAAGCATTGCAAAGTGGTGCAAAGCGGCCAGGGCGCCGATGAGCTGTTCGCCGGTTACCACTGGTACCCGCACGTCGATGGCGCCAGCGACCCCTATGCGGCGTACCGCGAGGCGTTTTTCGACCGCAGCTACGACGACTACGCCGCCACCGTCGCGCCTAAGTGGCTGACCGCCAATGACGCCGCTGGCGACTTCGTGCGCGAGCATTTTGCGATGCCCGGCGCCGATGCAGCGGTGGACAAGGCCTTGCGCCTGGACAGCACCGTGATGCTGGTGGACGACCCGGTCAAGCGCGTCGACAACATGACCATGGCCTGGGGCCTGGAAGCGCGCACGCCGTTCCTCGACTACCGCCTGGTGGAACTCTCGGCCCGCGTGCCAGGCCAGTTCAAGTTGCCCGACGGTGGCAAGCAGGTACTCAAGGAAGCGGCGCGCCGCGTGATCCCGAGCGAAGTCATCGACCGCAAGAAAGGCTACTTCCCGGTGCCCGGCCTCAAGCATTTGCAAGGCGACACCTTGAACTGGGTGCGTGAACTGTTGCTGGACCCGAGCCAGGATCGTGGCCTGTTCAACCCGGCCATGCTTGATCGCCTGCTGACCGACCCGCAAGGCCAATTGACCCCGTTGCGCGGCTCCAAGCTGTGGCAATTGGCGGCGCTGAACCTGTGGCTCAGCGAACAAGGAATCTGATTGATGAAACCCCACGCAGCGGCTTATAGCCAACGCTTGCTCAAGGGCCAGGCGCCGACCTACGAGCGCCTGCAAGCCCGACTGGCCGAAGATGGCAGCCCCCTGGCCGCCGAACCGATTGCGGTGCATTGCGGCTGGGGCCGGTTGTTGATCGGGCATACCTTTCCTGATCCAGCAAGCTTGGCGCAGGCGTTGCTCCACGAGCAGCCCGGTGAGCGCGACATCGCCCTGTATGTGGCCGCGCCCCAGCAGATTCTCGGGATCGACCCGCAGCAGTTGTTCCTCGATCCGTCCGACACCCTGCGCCTGTGGTTTACCGACTACCGCCCGGCTACGCGGGTGTTTCGCGGCTTTCGTATCCGCCGGGTGCAAACCGAAGCTGACTGGCTGGCCGTGAACCAGCTGTATCATGGACGCGGCATGTTGCCCGTCGACGCCGAGCGCCTCACGCCACGCCATCAAGGTGGCCCGGTGTACTGGCTGGCGGAGGATGAAGACAGCGGCGCGGTGATCGGCAGCGTCATGGGCCTCAATCACCAGAAAGCCTTTCACGATCCGGAGAACGGTTGCAGCCTGTGGTGCCTGGCGGTCGACCCGCAATGCACGCGGCCCGGCGTCGGCGAAGTGCTGGTGCGCCACTTGGTGGAGCACTTTATGAGCCGGGGCCTGAGCTACCTGGACCTGTCGGTGCTGCACGATAACCGTCAGGCCAAGAGCCTCTACGCCAAGCTCGGTTTTCGGGCGTTGACCACATTTGCGATCAAGCGCAAGAACGGCATCAACCAACCGCTGTTTCTCGGCCCCGGCCCGCAGGCAGGGTTCAATCCCTATGCGCGGATCATTGTCGAAGAAGCCCATCGTCGTGGCATCGATGTGCAGGTGGACGATGCCGACGCGGGCCTGTTCACCCTCAGCCACGGCGGGCGCCGTGTGCGCTGCCGTGAGTCATTGAGCGACCTGACCAGCGCCATCAGCATGACCCTGTGCCAGGACAAGAGCCTGACTCACAAGGTGCTCAAGGCCGCCGGTCTGCAATTGCCGTCGCAGCAACTGGCGGGCAGCGCCGATGACAACCTGGAGTTCCTCGACGAACACCAGCGCATCGTGGTCAAGCCGCTGGATGGCGAACAAGGCCAGGGCGTGGCGGTGGACCTGCACAGCATCGAAGAGGTGCAACAGGCCATCGAAGCGGCGCGCCAATTCGACAGCCGCGTGCTGCTGGAAAGCTTCCACGAAGGCCTGGACCTGCGCATTCTGGTGATCGGCTTCGAAGTGGTCGCCGCCGCGATCCGCCGTCCCGCTGAAGTGATTGGTGACGGCCATCACTCCATTGGTGCGTTGATCGAAGCCCAGAGCCGACGCCGCCAGGCGGCCACGGACGGCGAAAGCAAAATCCCGCTGGACGCCGAAACCGAACGCACCCTGGCCGCCGCCGGCTACGACTACAACAGCATCCTGCCCCCCGGTAAAACCCTGGCCGTGCGCCGCACCGCCAACCTGCACACCGGCGGTTGCCTGGAAGACGTGACTGCGATCCTGCATCCCACCCTCAAGGACGCCGCCGTGCGGGCCGCCCGCGCCCTGGATATTCCCATGGTGGGCCTGGACCTGATGGTGCCCGCCGCCGACCAACCCGAGTACGTGTTTATCGAAGCCAATGAACGGGCCGGCTTGGCCAACCATGAGCCGCAACCGACTGCGGAAAAGTTTGTGGATCTTCTCTTCCCGCACAGCCAACCGACTGCCCAATGACCTGTGGTGAGCAAGCTCCCTTGCCACACAAGCGCCTTTATCTGATCAGGAGTTTCCATGAGCCGAACCATCCCCGAACCGGATCTCAACTACCTGCAAAAAGTGCTGCTGGAAATGCTCGCCATTCCCAGCCCCACCGGGTTTACCGACACCATCGTGCGCTATGTCGCCGAGCGCCTGGAAGAACTGGGCATCCCATTTGAAATGACCCGGCGCGGCACCATTCGCGCCACCCTCAAGGGGCAGAAGAACAGCCCCGACCGCGCTGTCTCTGCGCACCTGGACACCATCGGCGCCGCCGTGCGCGCGATCAAGGACAACGGCCGCCTGACCCTGGCGCCCGTGGGCTGCTGGTCCAGCCGCTTTGCCGAAGGCAGCCGCGTCAGCCTGTTCACCGATAACGGCGTGATTCGCGGCAGCGTATTACCGTTGATGGCGTCCGGGCATGCGTTCAACACCGCCGTGGACGAAATGCCGGTGAGCTGGGACCACGTAGAACTGCGCCTGGACGCCTACTGCGCGACTCGCGCCGATTGCGATTCCCTCGGCATCAGCGTGGGCGATTATGTAGCCTTTGACCCGCTGCCCGAGTTCACCGAGAGCGGGCATATCAGCGCCCGTCACCTGGACGACAAAGCCGGCGTCGCCGCCCTGCTCGCCGCGCTCAAAGCCATCGTCGACAGCGGCGAACCGTTGCTGATCGATTGCCACCCGCTGTTCACCATCACCGAGGAAACCGGCAGCGGTGCCGCCGCCGCCCTGCCGTGGGATGTGAGTGAGTTTGTCGGCATCGACATTGCGCCGGTCGCCCCCGGCCAGCACTCCAGCGAGCATGCGGTCAGCGTGGCAATGCAGGATTCCGGCGGGCCGTATGACTATCATCTGTCCCGCCACCTGCTGCGCCTGGCATCGGAAAACGACCTGCCGGTACGCCGCGATCTGTTTCGTTATTACTTCAGCGATGCGCACTCGGCAGTGACCGCTGGCCACGATATCCGCACGGCGCTGCTGGCGTTTGGTTGCGACGCTACCCACGGCTACGAGCGCACCCATATCGACAGCCTGGCCGCTCTGAGTCGCCTGTTGGGCGCGTACATCCTCAGCCCGCCGGTGTTCGCCAGTGATGCGCAACCGGCCCAGGGTTCACTGGATCGGTTCAGTCATCAGTTGGAGCATGAGACGCAGATGGAGAGCGACACCCGCGTGCCGTCGGTGGATAGTCTGGTGGGTCAGAAGTCCTGATACTGGCAACCAGCGTCCCGGCGCAGTAGCATCGCCGGGACTTAACCCCTGAGGCTTGTATGCTGATTCCCTACGATGCACTTGAAGTCGACACCCTGACACGCCTGATCGAAGACTTCGTCACCCGCGACGGCACCGACAATGGCGACGACACGCCCCTGGAAACCCGCGTACTGCGCGTGCGCCAGGCGCTGACCAAGGGCCAGGCGCTGATTGTGTTCGACCCGGAAAGCGAGCAATGCCAGTTGATGCTCAAGCACGATGTGCCCAAGCATCTGTTCGATTGAGGGGGTCAAGGGTTGGTAGCAGGTTGGGGTTGAGTGGCTTGGCGTTCGAGGATTTTGCGATGCACCTCGGCGCGGTGCACATTGATTCCCGCTGGCGCGACAATGCCGAATTTCACCTGGGTACCGTTCAGTTCGAGGACGTGCAAGGTGATGTGATCCCCGATGGAGATGATTTCGCCTACAGCGCGGCTTAAGACCAGCATGGCGGTTGTCCTTTTGGAGTGACAGGACCCCGACCATGCGCGATGACTGGAGTGGCTTCAATGGCTGGCAGCCAAATCAGGCAATACCTACAAACGCAGGTAAATTGCCTGACAGACCAACACTGAATCAGCCCTTCACTGCCTGCGCCTTGGCGCGCATCTTGTCGGCCATGGTGGTCATTTCGTTGTAGAGCAACTGCGGGTTTTTCTGCTTTAGCGCCCACGCCATGCGGCCCTGCTCGTGGGGCAGGATCATGAATTCCCCTTCAGCCACACGTTGATAGATGTAATCAGCGATATCCGCCGCCGAGATCGGCGAACTCTCCAGTAACTTGCCTACCTGGGCCTTCATCGCCGGCGTCGGCCCACGGAACGAGTCCAGCAGGTTGGTCTGGAAGAACGACGGGCACACCACATGCACGCCGACTTCCTGTTGCTTGAGCTCGACCAGCAGGCTTTCCGACAGCGCCACCACACCGGCCTTGGCCACGTTGTAGTTGCTCATGGCCGGCCCTTGCATCAGCGCCGCCATGGAAGCGATGTTGATGATGCGGCCCTTGCTCTTTTCCAGCAGTGGCAGGAACGCCTTGCAGCCCTTGACCACGCCCATCAGGTTGATCGCGATCTGCCAGTCCCAATCCTCCAGCGACAATTCTGCGAAGAAGCCGCCTGAGGCGACGCCGGCATTGTTGACGATCACATCAATGCCGCCCAGCTTCACCTCGCACGCCTGGGCGAACGCGGTGAGCTGGCTGTAGTCGCGCACGTCGCAACGCTGGATAAAGCCATCGCCCCCGGCCTCACGTACGAGTTTGAGGGTTTCCTGCAAGCCCGGCTCGCTGACATCCGACAAGGCCAACTGCCAACCCTCACGGGCCCAGCGCAGAGCGATTTCACGACCCAGACCGGACCCGGCGCCAGTGATCATCATGCGATTTTGCATAGGAAGTAGCCTTGTGGTTCACAGAAGAAGTGACCGGCAGTGTAGCGAAGGTTTTTCCCCCACCCACGCACCATTAGACTGCTGAATGCCCCAGGCAAACCGTGGGCCCGGTCGGATGCCTGCCTATAGCCTAAGTTCAATCTTTTTCAACTAGGACGGGGTAGTCGCGAGCGTATTAAAAGAAATAAGCACGTTTGCAAAATGCTTTAAAAAAACACGGAATTTTCTGCGACGCGCAGCAGTCGGAGTTGTTAAGGCGCCCGTAATTAAACCTGCGGTCCTAATGTTTAATCATCAGTCCTTGCACAAGGCCTATAAGGAAATAAAACCATGAGCCTCATTCTAATTATCATCCTGATCCTGCTGCTGGTCGGTGGTCTGCCAGTGTTCCCGCATTCGCGCAACTGGGGCTATGGCCCGTCGGGTATCCTGGGTGTCGTGCTGGTTGTCCTGCTGGTCTTGTTGTTGCTCGGCCGGATATAAAAACCGCATAAAAAAAGAGGCCTGAAAAGGCCTCTTTTTTATTGCCGGTTAGTTAGTCCGGCTTGCCGTCAATTACGCCGGCGGTGTTATCCAACAGGCTTTTGGTGGCCGTCTGCAGGAACGATTCAAGTTTCTGCTTCAGCGCGGCCTCGTCCGGCGATTCAGCAATCACCTTACCGGTCGGGTTGGCGCCCAGTTCGTATTGCCACAATTTCGGTGGCATCTCCTTGGGCAGCACGAGGATGCGGTCTGCGGTAACCAAGGCCACGGTCTGGTCGCTGCCCGAAGGCTTGATCACGCCGAAGCCTTTATCGCCTTCCGGCAGGTTCAGCAAGTCACGGCCCCAGCACTGGTGCAGGGTGTCGCCACCGAGGCGGCCCATGATGGTCGGCACAATGTCGATCTGAGTGCCCACGGTGTGGTCAAGCTCGCCGAACTTCTCCTGCATGCCCGGTGCGATCATCAGCATCGGCACGTTGAAGCGACCCAGGTCCATCTCGGTGATCTGCTGTTCGTTGCCAAAGCCGTGGTCGCCCACGATCACAAACAGAGTTTCCTTGAAGTACGGCTCCTTGCGGGCCTTTTCAAAGAACTGGCCCAGGGCCCAGTCGGAGTAGCGCATGGCCGTCAAATGCTCGTTGAGGCTGCCACGGTCAGTGACTTTCTCAACCGGCAATGGGGTTGGCAACGCGTACGGCGTGTGGTTGGACAGGGTTTGCAGCAGTGCGTAGAACGGCTTGCCACCTTCGCGGGCTTTCAACTCCTGCAGACCACGGTTGAACATGTCCTGGTCGGACACGCCCCACGTCGGGTCGGAGAACACCGGGTCGACGAAGTCGTTACGGCCGATGAAGTTGGTCATGCCCTGGTTGCTGAAGAAGCCCGACTGGTTGTCCCAGGCGAAGTCGCCGTTGTAGACATACACGTCGTTGAAATCACGCGCGCTGAGCAACTGCGGCAGGCCAGACAGCTTGTGGCTGCCTTCGGGAGTCTGCATCAGGTATTCAAAACCCGGCAGGTTCGGGAAGCAGGCCATGGTGGCGAACATACCCTGGTGGGTATGGGTGCCGTTGGAGAAGAAGCGGTCGAACAGCAGGCCTTCCTTGGACAGTTTGTCGAAGGATGGCGTGATGTTGCCCGGACGACCCAATGCACCCACCGAGTGACCGGCGAAGCTTTCCATCAGGATGACCACGACGTTCTTGATCGGCAGGGTCTTCTCGGCCGGTGGCATGTAGTCACGGCGCACGGCGGCGGTGTCGGTATCCACCAGTTTCTCTTGGGGCAGTACCAGCATGTCGCGCACGGTCTGAGTCGCCAGCGGCTGATCCAGGGTGGCCTTCCAGATATTGGCACGGTCTTCACCGAACCGGGCCTTGGCCGCCGCGATCAGCGACAAGGTGCCATTGAGGCCCAACTGGTTGGCGAAGTTCGAGTCGGTGGTGTACACGTCCCCCCAACGCAGCGGCGGGCCCTGGCGCAGGGTGCCACGAGCGGCAACCACGGCGATCAGCAGGCAGACCACGAACACCGCGATGCGGTTGTACCACGGCGCCACCTGGCGCGTGCCAATGCTGCCACCGCTGAACGGGCCGCGTGGGCGCGTGGCGCGGTCGGCGCCTTTGAACGCGATGCTCAGGATCAGCGTACCCACGGCCCAGGCCAGCAGGTAGCGCACCACCGGGAAACCGTACCAGAGCATGCTCATCACGGTTTTCGGGTCTTCCTTCACGTACTGGAAGACCAGGCCGTTGAGGCGCTGGTGGAACTCGCGGTAGAAGTCCATCTCCATCAAGCCCAGGAACAGGGCGATGCTGGACGCGATGGTCAACCAGAAACGGAAGAAGCCCCGCGCTGCCATGGCCCGTACGCTGAACAGTGCCAGCAGCAGCGGGATCAGCAGGTACACCACCAGGCGCAGGTCAAGACGCAGACCGTTGGCGAACGCTTCCAGGAAAGTCGAAGCCGGTGTGTCGAGGATCATCTCGCGGTTGTAGACCAGCAGCGCCAGGCGCAGCAGGGAGAACATCACCATCATGACCAGTGCGCAGAGCAGCGTGTACGCCAGATGGGATTTGACGGTCGGTTGCAGCAGGCGATTAGAAGCTCGCTGCTGACTCAGGGCGTCCGGGTTTGCCATGTCGTTTCAGGACCCATTGGAAGTTTAAGTGACGAAATATCGCAGTGGCGCGAATGGTGCCCGATCAGTCACAGCAAGGCTATTAATTACTGAACGTGCGCCGCTGCAGCGCCTTTAATGGCAGGCAGAAAAAGCCGGGGAATTGTCTTGGATGAGTTGTGAAAATTGTGTGCAGCGAATATTTCGATACACAAATCTAGAGGGCACCCTGAAACCAAATGTGGGAAGGGGCTTGCCCCCGATAGCGGTGTGTCAGTGCCAGATGAGTGGCTGATACACCGCTATCGGGGCATAGGTATCTACACAACTGCTTGAGACTGACGCGACAACTACATTGACACACACCGCTTTACAAAAGTGACACGCCGTAAGGGCGTAACCCTAAGTAGCCGTTACCGCAGAAACGGATATGTACTCGGTCAGATCCAACATCCTGGTCGGCTGTCAGGCCGTCATCGGGGGCAAGCCCCCTCCCACACTGGGTAGTGCCTACTCCGGGTAGAGTGAGGCGATCAGATCCGCACGTTGCCCCGTGGCCCGGCAATCGCCCAGATAATCAGGCCCAGTACCGGCAGCAGCAGGATCAACAGGATCCACAACACCTTGGCGCCCGTGCTTGCGCCGCTTTTGAACACGTTGATGATCGCCCAGATATCCAGCGCGAGGATGATCAACCCAATCAAGCCATTAAAAGTGGAACCCATGGTGTCGCTCCTAAGTGAGGGCATGCCCTTGTAGGATAGTCAGCCCTGGCCGGGGTTCCGTTTTATTTCAGACGTGGATTGCCACCTTCAGCGCTTCCAGGGATGGCTCGGCCTTGATGCCGACTTCGCCACACAGCTCCAGCACCCGTGGCAGGTCGTTGCCGAACACCAATACAGCCTGGATCTCATCATCCAGCGGCTGGCTGAAATCAAGCAGCACATAGCCGCCATCTTCCGGGCTCAGGGCACTCATCTGGATCTGAATGCGGTTCAGGGCAGTGAGGCTTTCGGTCTTGGCCAATTGCTTGGGCTTGAGGTTGAACGCAACGCCCGGGCCGAACGAGGCGACGATCTGCGCAAACAGCTCACCGTACGTGTCGGCCTGAAACAGCACGGTCTCCGGCAGGCTGCCCACCACCACCCACTCCCCCAACGGAATCGGGAAGCTGTCGTCGTAGTTGATGTCCGAGTTGGCGGCCAGAAATGCAGCAGGATCCGCGTAGGCTTGGGCAGCCTCATCGGCGATCGTCGCGACCTCGTCGTCGCCCATGACCCCGGCGCTGATTTTGCTGATGAGTTCGACGAGGCTGGTTTTCATGGGGCGATCCTGTAGCGGGCTGGTTTTTGAGGGCGCAAAGCCTACACCAGTTTCTGCAACTGCGCCGCCGTATCCACTGCGCCCATGGTCTGGGCGGCTGCCAACGCGGTTGCGCCTTGGGCATCCGTGGCCTTGGGGTTGGCGCCCTGGCCCAGCAGGTAGTCAACCATGTCGACGCGGTTGAACATGGCCGCCATCATCAGCGCGGTGCGGCCATCAGAGGACGCGGCGTCTACCGGCGTACCGCCTTCGATCAGCGCCTTGACCACCGGCAGGTTGCCTTTGAAGGCGGCACCGGCAATCGGCAGTTGGTTCTTGTCATTGGCGATCAGCGGGTCGGCCTTGAACTCCAGCAGGACTTTTACCGCCTCGGCGTGGCCGTGGTAGGCCGAGAGCATCAGCAGGGTGTCGCCATTGTGATTGCGGAAATTGGCCGGCAAGCCTTTGGCCAGCAGCGCGGCAAGCATGGCCGCGTCACCGCGGCGGGCAACGTCGAAGACTTGCTCGGCAAATTCAGCGGCTTCATCTTCGGTCATTTGTTTCGGCTGGTCGGACATGTGGGGCTCCTTATCTGGTGCTTATAGGGCGCCAAGTGTCGCGAGGGAGTTCCCACCTGTCATGGTTTTTTTGTCAAAAGCCCCGATAGGCACAATCAATAGCGGAATTGACCGCCCTGGATCTGCGCCAGCAATTGCCCGGTGACCGGCACGTAGCAGTCCGAACCCGGCAGCCAGGCATACACCGGGTCATTGCCCGACTTGCCCGGATCAAAGGCCTCCTCCTTGAGCTTGACCTTCTGGTATTTGAAGGTGCCGGTGGTTTCCATCTTGACCTTGATCCGCAGGAACAGCGGCACCGCATAGGCCGGCAATTGGCCGTGGGCGAACTGCAGCAGTTCGCGCATATCCAGCGCGGCCAGGGATTCGCTCGGGGTGATGGCGACCATGCCCGCACGGCCGTTGGTGTTTTCGATCTCGACGCCATAAGCCACCACTTCGGCGATCTGCGGGTGTTGCAGCAGGACGTTCTCGACCTCGGTGGTGGAGACGTTTTCACCTTTCCAGCGGTAGGTGTCCCCCAGGCGATCGACAAATTGCGCATGGCCGAAGCCAATGCTGCGCAACAAGTCGCCGGTATTGAAGTAGCGGTCGCCCTTTTCAAACACGTCGGTGAGCACGACCTTGCGGTTCTTTTCCGGGTCGGTGTAGCCGTCGAAGGGGGATTTTTCATCGATTCGTGCCAACAACAGGCCCTGCCCGCCCGTGGGCACTTTATGCATGAAGCCATCGCTGCCACGCAGCGGCTCGCCGCCTTCGTGGTCGTAGTCGACGAGGGCCCAATGCTGCAGGCAAAAGCCAATGGTGTTGTCGAAATTCAAGACGTTGGTAAAGCCGATATTGCCGTCGCTGGCCGCGTACAACTCGCAGATATGCTCGACGCCGTAGCGCGTCTTGAACTGCGCCCACACGCCAGGGCGCAGGCCGTTGCCGACCATCTTGGTGACGCGATTGTCACGGTCGTTCTCGCCGGGCGGCTGGTCAAGCAGGTAACGGCACAACTCGCCGACGTAACCGAGGGTGGTTGCCTTGAACTTACGCGCGTCATCCCAGAACTGGCTGGCGCTGAACTTGCGGCGGATGGCAAAGCCCGACGCGCCGACAATCGCAGAGCCCCAGCACACACATAATCCGGTGGCGTGGTACAGCGGCAAGGTGCAATAGAGGACGTCATCCGGGCCCATGTCCAAGGCGATGCCGCCGAAGCTGACGGCAGTCTTGGTCCAGCGACCATGTTTCATGATCCCGGCCTTGGGCAGGCCGGTGGTGCCTGACGTGTAGATATAAAAGCACGGGTCATTGAAGAAGATCTGCGCGGTGCTGGCCGGGTTCTGCACCGAGCACCCGGCACTGGCCGCCATCAGGTCGATATAACCGTCCGGCACCTCGCTGGACGGCTGGTCGGCGACGAGCCAGGTTCGATCAGCCGTGATCGCGACCTGATCACGCACGTCTTGATAGGACGCCACCAGTTCCGCACCGACAATAATGGCTACCGGGCTCACCAGGTTCAGGCTGTGCACCAGGGCCGCTTGGGTTTGCGCAGTATTGAGCATCGCGCAGACGCCCCCCAGCTTGGCCACGGCCAGCACGTTCAAGAGTAATTCGGGGCGATTTTCGACAAACAACGCCACTACGTCGCCTTTGCCAATGCCCTGGGCATGCAGATGATGGGCGATACGATTGGCACGCTGGTTGGCTTCGGTATAGCTGAGCGCCCGGTCGCCGTACAGCAACGCATTGCCATCGGGATTGCGCAGGGTAGCTTGCTCAAAGTGCCACCCCAACCCGCAAGGCTGCGCGGGGTCGGTGACATTGGCGGCACGCATGCCACGCACGACGCGTGGCAGGGCACGAACAATGGAGGGCACCTTACGCAGCAACTTGCCCCAGGTGATCATGTCGTTCTGCGGGTGGCTCATGGCGGAACATCCTTTTTCTTATTGTTCGTATGATCCCAACGCATCCATACCTCGGTAAGAGGGAGGCCGAATGCATTGCAGGAAAATACGTCAGCCCTTCTTCGACTGTACACGCGGGATTTGAAAAGTTTTGTATCCCGACCGACGACAGCGGAATAACGGAATTTAGCGGCGCAAAGGCAGTCTTCATAAATAACGGGGCGCCGATTCGAGCGTCCCGAGTAGCGCAAAATGCAGGATGCATGATGGCCATTCATGCAAATTGCACGAAACCGAAAATTTTATATTTTTATAACCTACTGATTTATAACGATATTTTAATAAATCAGAAGCTGGCACAATCACTGCACCTATCACTCCATGCTTGCCAACTTGAGCCAACGGAGCTGATAGACATGAGCCTGATCCAAGATAAATTCGCTTCAGTATTCTCCAACTACGACGTGACCACCCAGCCACGTCCCGACGGCGGTATCCTGTTGACCCTGCGCAACAGTGAAGGCAAACAGGTCAAGCGCTCGATTTCCTACCAGCAGTTGCACACTGCCGATCAACTCACCTGGGTGATCAGCGCCATCCGCCGCGACCTGGCCGAACAAGCCAGTGACCTGCCACAGATTTCGATGCTGCAAAGCCAGAACCGCTTTGCACTGCCGACCTACCATTCGGCTTAAGCACTGCACTATAAAAAGGGCCGCGACGCCGTTGAGCGTCGCGGCCCTTTTTCGTTGAAGTCAGCACAGGCCTTGGCGAGTCGCCTCGTTCATCGCCTGCACACGGTTGTTGACTTCCAATTTGCCGTAGATGTTGCGCAAGTGAAATTTGACCGTGGCTTCGGAAGTGGCACGAATCTGACTGATTTCCCAGACGGTCTTGCCCTCCGAGGCCCAGCGCAAGATCTCCAGTTCCGCAGGGGTCAGCGGCTTGCCGGACAAACTCAGGCGTCTCCTGACGGCATTGGGCACGAAATACGACGACTGAGACGGCTCCTCTGGGCCATTCATTACATCTCTCCTATTTATTGGCTGATGCCCAATCACCTCTCGGATTCCTCCTATTGACAGGCGATACAGCTGGTGCCGCAAAGAGTTACATAACGAACGGTTACAGTGCGCATGGGTCGCGATAAACAGCCAAACCCTACAAGCAACTAAGCTTCTTCCCACAACAACTTCCAACTTGCCGGGGTTGAAGATTCCAGTTGCCTGGTTTCAATCGTCCAAACCAGGGAAACGGCTGGCAATATCGTCGCCGGTGAATGCCGGCACCGCCCCTTGCGCGCAGTTAAACAAGTGCAGTGTGACCAAGTGGGGGTTCTCGCCCATATCAAACCAGTGCGCCATGCCGGCCGGGATCACCAGCAGGTCGTTTTTCTCACAGCGCACGGCGTAGACGTAGTCGCCGATGTGCAGGGTGAACAGGCCTTGGCCGGCGATGAAAAAACGTACTTCATCTTCGCTGTAACGGCGCTCATGGAGGAACCCGGCACGCAATTCGTCCTTCTGCGGATGGTCGCTCGTGACACTGAACACCGCCACCGCACCGTAGCTCAGCGCATCGATCTGCAGCTTATAGGCCGCAATCAGTTGCGCCTCGCTGGCGCCCTTCTCGATCAGGGCGGGCTGCCAGCGCTCGAACCGCACGCCGTGCTCGGCCAGCGTCGCGGCGATGTCGTCGGTGTGGGTCAGGACCTTGTTCGGGGTGTCCGGCGTAGCAACGTGGTAGACAGCGACATAACTCATTGAAGGGTTCCTTGGTTCTGCTCGTGCAATCGAAGGCCAATGATAACGGCCGCAGCCAGGGCGGCGACGCTGGCAATACTAAAGGTGAAGGTCGGCCCCAGCAGGTTCCAGCTATAGCCGGAGTACAGCGCGCCCAGCGCACCGCCGGTGCCCGCCAAAGCGGCGTACAACGCCTGGCCCTGGCCTTGTTGCTTGTCGCCAAAACTGCGTTGCACAAAGGCAATCGCCGCCGCGTGGAAGCTGCCGAAGGTGGCGGCGTGCATCACCTGTGCCAGCAGCAGTACCCAGAGGAATTCGGCAAACGAGCCCAACAGCAACCAGCGCAGCGCCGCCAACAGGAAACTGGCGAGCAGCACGCGGCGTACCGAGAAGCGCGTGAGGATGCGGCTCATGGCCAGGAACATCAGCACTTCTGCCACCACCCCGAGGGCCCACAGCATGCCGATCACGCCACGGCTGTAACCCAAGTGCTCCAGATGCAAGGTGAGAAAGGTGTAATACGGCCCATGGCTCATCTGCATCAACGCGACGCACGCGTAAAACGCCAGTACGCCGGGGCTGCGCAACTGCTTGAGGAAACCATCACCGGCCAGGCGATTGCCCTGGGTGGCAGGCAGCGCATTCGGCACCCACAGGCTGGCGCCGATGATCCCGGCCATGATCACCACGACCACCACCGGGTAGATATCCAGGCTCAGCCAGTCGAATAGCCGGCCCATGATCACCACGGTGAGGATAAACCCGATGGAGCCCCACAACCGAACCTGGCTATAGCGCGACGTCTGTTTTTGCAGGTGCGCCAGGGTGATCACTTCAAACTGTGGCAGCACCGCGTGCCAGAAAAACGCGTGCAGGGCCATCACCAGAGCCAGCCAGGCGTAAGTCTTGCTGACGAAAATCAGCGAAAAGCTGATCAGGGTGCACACTGCGCCAAAGCGCACGATGGCCAGGCGGCGACCGGTATAGTCGCCCAGCCAGCCCCACAGGTTGGGGGCCACGCAGCGCATCAGCATGGGGATGGCCACCAGCTCGCCGATGCGCGCGCTGGAGAAGCCCAAGTGATCGAAGTACAACGCCAGGAAAGGTGCCGTCGCCCCCAGCAGGGCGAAGTAGAACAGGTAGAAGCTGGAGAGGCGCCAGTATGGAAGAGGAGTCATGCAGGGGGCTGCTTCGCAGCCCGGCGCGAGCAAGCTCGCTCACCACAACAAGCTCGCCCGCCACACATCGTCACAGTTGGCCCAGTACCGGGGTGTCCACCTGTACATCAGCATTTTGCCCGCGGTTGCGCAGCAAGTGGTCCATCAACACGATGGCCATCATTGCCTCGGCAATTGGCGTGGCACGGATGCCGACGCACGGATCGTGGCGGCCCTTGGTAATCACGTCCACCGAGTTGCCGTTGACGTCAATCGAGCGGCCTGGGGTAGTGATGCTCGACGTGGCCTTGAGCGCCAGATGCGCAACGATGGGCTGCCCGGAGGAAATGCCGCCAAGGATGCCGCCGGCGTTATTGCTGAGGAAGCCTTGTGGGGTCATCTCGTCACGGTGCTCGGTGCCGCGCTGGGATACGCACGCGAAGCCTGCGCCGATTTCCACGCCTTTGACGGCGTTGATGCTCATCAGCGCATGAGCCAGTTCGGCGTCCAGGCGGTCGAAGATCGGCTCGCCCAGGCCCGGCTTGACGCCCTCGGCGACCACGGTAATCTTGGCTCCGACGGAATCCTGGTCACGGCGCAACTGATCCATGTAGGCCTCCAGCTCAGGCACTTTGTCCGGGTCAGGACTGAAGAAAGCGTTGTCATCCACGCTGTCCCAGGTCTTGAACGGGATTTCAATCGGGCCCAACTGGCTCATGTAGCCACGGACCACGATGCCCTGGGTGGCCAGGTACTTCTTGGCGATGGCACCGGCGGCCACGCGCATGGCGGTTTCGCGCGCCGAACTGCGGCCACCGCCACGGTAGTCGCGCTCGCCGTATTTATGGTGATAGGTGTAGTCGGCGTGGGCCGGGCGGAACAGGTCCTTGATCGCCGAGTAGTCCTTGGACTTCTGGTCGGTGTTGCGGATCAGCAGGCCGATGGCGCAACCGGTGGTGCGACCTTCGAAGACACCGGAGAGGATCTCGACTTCGTCGGGTTCCTGGCGTTGGGTGGTGTGGCGGCTGGTGCCAGGCTTGCGGCGGTCGAGGTCGCGCTGCAGGTCCTCCAGGGACAGTTCCAGGCCGGGCGGGCAGCCGTCGACAATGGCGACCAACGCCGGGCCATGGCTTTCGCCCGCGGTGGTGACAGTGAACAGCTTGCCGAAGGTATTGCCAGACATGCAGGGCGCTCCGTGAAATCAGTTGAACCAAGTCAACCGTAATAACTTAAGGCGGCCAGTATACGCAGGCTAACCGACTAGTTCATCCTCGAAACCTTACCGGTCGACACGGGTCCAACCGGCACTCCCCGGATAATGGCACGATAATGCTGCGAGCTTTGCTGTTCACCCTCACCCTGTTCACCGCCCTGGCTCATGCCGCGTCCCCCGTCGTACTGCAACGGCCCATCAGCCTGGACACCGGCAGCAGCGAACTGTTTGGTTCGCTGCTGCTGCCCCAGTCCGACAAACCTGTGCCCGTGGTGCTGATCATCGCGGGCTCCGGCCCCACCGACCGCAACGGCAACAGTGCCGACGGCGCGCGCAACGACAGCCTCAAGCGCCTGGCGTGGGTGCTGGCCCGGCACAACATCGCCAGCGTGCGCTACGACAAGCGCGGTGTGGCCGCGAGCCTCGCCGCTACACCGGACGAACGCAACCTGACCCTGGACGCCTATGTGGCCGACGCGGTGGCATGGGGCAACATGCTCAAGGCCGACAAACGCCTGGGCCCGCTGATTGTGCTGGGCCACAGCGAAGGTGCGCTGGTCGCCGCCCTCGCCGCCCCGCAACTCGACCCGGCGGGCGTGATTTCCCTGTCCGGCAGCGCCCGCCCGGTGGACCAGGTGATCCGCCAGCAACTGGCCGATCACCTGCCCCCTGCCCTGCTGCTGCGCAGCAATGAAATCCTCGATCACCTCAAGGCCGGCCAAGTGGATGCCGATGTACCTGGCCCGCTGGAGGCTATTTTCCGACCCAGTGTGCAGCCTTATCTGATCAGTCTGTTTCGCGCTGATCCGTCGGCAGCCTTTGCCAAACTGCGCATGCCCGCCTTGATCGTCCAGGGCACCAACGATATTCAGGTCGGTGTCGGCGACGCCCAGCAACTGAAGAGGGCCAAGCCCGATGCCGAGTTGACCGTGATCGAAGGCATGAACCACGTCATGCGCATCGTGCCCAACAACGTGAAGCAGCAACTGGCCTCCTACAATGACCCGCAATTACCCCTCGCCGCGGAGCTGGGCAACCGCGTGGTGCGCTTTATCGACGGACTTCAACCCCGTTAAGCGACAATTTGCCTCCAGTCCTGGGAAAACCGGCCGATAAGCCCAGTGTCGACAGCAAAAAAGACTGTCGGCTCGCTGGGCATGGACAGGATCGCGCCGCATGACAACCACTGAAGAAACACCCGAACAGACCGCCGACACCCCGGCTGAAAATACCGAGGCCGTCGACGCGGCGTCGTTGCCGTGGGCGGATGTCCAGGCCGAACACTTCAAGATGCTGCGCCTGGCGCCCCTGGCCATAGATCGCGCCACCGGCGTGCGGCCGTTGCGGTTTGTGCAGTTCGGCTATGCCGAGCGCAATGACAAACACCACAGTCTGTTGCGCATGGTCATTCAATTGCCCGGCCAGCGTGTACGGCGCGAGCAAAACCATTTGGATATCTGGGTCGACCACGACACCCATCGCGTGCATTTCGGTCCGGGCAACAGCCTGGAAATCGAGCCGGCCAACCGGGGCATCGGCCGTTTCCTGGTGGCTCAAGGCGCGGCCTGGGCGAAAAAGAAGTGGTCACACTACCGCGTTGACGGCGTCGACCTGGCCAACAAGGACGCGCTCAACGAAGCCACGCGCCTGCGCCGCGATCACTTCCTGCGCGTGCAGGGCTTTGATGTGGCCTACGCCGACGTGCAGCACCTCAAAGGCAACGTACAGCCGGGCAAGGTCAGCGATGTGCTGGACAGTTGGAACACTGAGAAGGTGCAGTTCGTCGAGATCCTCGAAGCCGCACAGATGCTGCAACAGGCCGATCAGAACCTGTTGGAGCAGGAAGTGAAGCTGCGCAAGGAAGAGGAAAAGGTCACCAAATTCAAGCGGGAGGACAGCGGCTTGCGCTTTACCATCACGTGTCTGGTGGCGTTTACCGTGTTTCAGGCGGGGTTGTTGATCTGGATTGCCACGCACCGCTGATGGGTTGTAATGCAATAAAAATGTGGGAGGGGGCAAGCCCCTCCCACACTCACCGTGTTTCTTCAGTCAGATCCTGGCGGCGAAGACTGCCTGATGTTCCCGGCACTGCTCGGCCGTGAGCATGAATACACCATGCCCACCGCGCTGGAATTCCAGCCAGGCAAAGTCCACTTCCGGGTACAGCGCCTCGACGTGAACCTGGCTATTGCCCACTTCAACGATCAGCAAACCCTTTTCGGTCAGGTGATCCGCCGCTTCGGCGAGCATCCGGCGCACCAGGTTCAAGCCGTCGTCGCCACAGGCAAGGCCCAGTTCCGGTTCGTGCTGGTATTCGTCCGGCATGTCGGCGAAGTCTTCGGCGTCCACATACGGAGGATTTGACACGATCAGGTCGAAACGCTGGCCCGGCAGGCCGTCGAAGCCATCACCCTGCACGGTGTAGACGCGCTCGTCAGCGCCATGGCGCTCGATGTTCTGGTTGGCCACTTCCAATGCTTCGAAGGACAAATCGCCCAGCACCACTTCGGCGTCCTGGAACTCGTAGGCACAGGCAATGCCGATGCAACCGGAACCGGTGCACAGGTCGAGAATGCGCGCCGGGGGTTGGGCCAGCCACGGTTCGAAGCGGTTTTCGATCAGTTCGCCAATGGGGGAGCGCGGGATCAACACACGCTCGTCGACGATAAACGACATGCCGCAGAACCACGCCTCGCCCAACAGGTAGGCGGTCGGTACACGCTCATGGATACGGCGGTGAAGCAGGCGCTGCACATGGGAGATTTCCTCTTCTTCCAGGTTGCAGTCCAGGTAGCTATCAGCAATTTCCCAGGGCAGGTTCACGGCGCCGAGCACCAATTGCCGGGCTTCGTCCCAGGCATTGTCGGTGCCATGGCCGAAAAACAGGTCTTCCCCATGGAAACGGCTGACAGCCCAACGGATGTGGTCGCGCAAGGTGCGCAGGCGGGAAGTGATCACGGGGGCAGACTCCTGGAAAAAACGACTGGCGATTCTAACAGCCTTCACCTGCACCGACGATCCACGAAAACCTGGCACCGCACGTCGGATTTTGTCCAAATCGCCATCATTCGGTTAAATACGCGACCCTCTTGACAGAGCTGCACGCCAGCAACGGCGTACCTTACGATAGTAGCGATTCACAGAACCGCTCAGCCAGTGGACAATGTCGCAAAAGCCCCCCTCACAGGAGCCCCAGAATGTCCGTTCCAAAGACGATGTTTCAACTCAGCGGTCGCGGTTACGCAGCAGCCAACCTGAATCATGCGACCCTCGTGATCATCGACGCCCAGAAGGAATACCTCAGCGGTCCACTCGCTCTCTCGGGCATGGACGCGGCGGTTGACCATATCAAGCAGTTGGTTGATGCGGCCCGCAACGCTGGCCGTCCGATCGTGCATGTGCGCCACCTGGGTACCGTCGGTGGCCTGTTCGACCCGCAGGGCGAACGCGGTGAGTTCATTCCCGGCCTTGAGCCTGCAGGTGACGAAACCATTATCGGCAAGCTGCTGCCCAGCGCCTTCCACGGCACCGGCCTGGAAAAACACCTGCAAGACCTCGGCTCCCTGGACCTGATCGTCTGCGGTTTCATGAGCCATTCCAGCGTCAGCACCACGGTGCGCGCCGCCAAGAACCTGGGCTTTCGCTGCACCCTCGTGGAAGACGCCTGCGCCACACGCGATCTGCCTTACAAGGGCGGCGTCCTGAGTGCCGACCATGTACAGCAGACCGAAATGGCCATCATGGCTGACAACTTCGCCACCCTTGCGCTGACCAAAGATCTGATCTGATCGTCCTTCTGATGAGCGGCGCGGCACTGTTTATTGCCCCGCTCATCCGCTAAGCCCTCTCATTTGGCGCATTTACCTCGGGTACAGGAACAACCTGTGTATCTTCCGGTCGAAGGGCCGATACCCTGGAGGAAAGGTCGGAATGAAGATATCCGATGGTTTTGACGCTCGTCGCTTGCGCCCCAAGGGCCCGAGCAACTGGCGTCTGCGCCTGGTGGCGTGCATTGCCGCGCTGCTGGCGATGGTTGGTTTATTGTTGGCCGGTGCTGGTGGCGCCGGTTTGTTTGGCCATTCGCCGGCCCTTGGCGAACTGAATGCCAGCCCCGGTGGCTCTGCTCTTCTGCTGGGCATCGGCCTGCTGGTGTTGTGGTTGGGCGTGTGGTTGTGGCGTCGTAGCCGTCGCAAAATGCGTCAGCCGTTGTCACTGAATATCGCTGCGCACCTGATGAAAAAACACGACTGATGGCGCTTGGATAGCGTTTCCTGCGCCCGGCTGCCGCGAATTAGGTAAACTGCCCGCCCTTCGCGGAGGCCGACATGCAAGACGACGATTTTTCCCTGTTCAAAAACGAGCTGCGCGGCGTCAAGCCGATCAAGCACGACCGCGCCGACACCGGCAAACCCAAGGCTGACCGGGCGCAAATCGCCAAACTGCGCCAGGCCGCGACCGTGCGCACCGACGCCACCACGGTGGATGGCCTGTCAGACCAGTTCGTCATCGACGTAGGCCCCGAAGACGAACTGATGTGGGCCCGAGATGGCGTGCAGGAAAGCCAGATGCGCAAGCTCAAGGTCGGCCAGATCCCCTTCGAAGGCAGCCTCGACCTGCACGGCATGACCGTGGAGAAAGCCCGGGAAACCCTGTGGGCCTTTCTCGCCGAAGCGACCAAATTCGAAATCCGCTGCGTGCGCGTCACCCACGGTAAGGCCGTGCGGCTGGACGGCAAGCGGCCGATGATCAAAAGTCACGTCAACACCTGGCTGCGCCAGCATGCCCAGGTGCTCGGTTTTACCTCCTGCCAGGCCCGCCACGGCGGCGCGGGGGCGGTGTATGTGATGCTCAAGCGCACCATGATGGAAGGGCGCGACGAGTAACAAGGCCATCGTCAGGCTTGCAGCGATGTGTCCGCCACCGTAACCTTGCGCTTTGCGATAATCCCACAGGTAGTTTCATGTCCCTGGAACAGAATTATACGGCGATCCTCGGCCAACTCGGCGAGGACGTTTCCCGCGAGGGCCTGCTCGACACGCCAAAGCGTGCCGCCAAGGCGATGCAGTACCTCTGCCGCGGCTATGAGCAGACACTCGAAGAAGTCACCAACGGTGCCTTGTTCAGCTCCGACAACAGCGAAATGGTGCTGGTCAAGGACATCGAGTTGTACTCGCTGTGCGAACACCACCTGCTGCCGTTTATCGGCAAGGCCCACGTCGCGTATATCCCGAGCGGCAAAGTGCTGGGCCTGTCGAAGGTCGCGCGGATTGTCGACATGTATGCGCGCCGCCTGCAGATCCAGGAAAACCTCAGCCGCCAGATCGCCGATGCCGTGATGCAAGTGACCGGCGCCCTGGGCGTGGCCGTAGTGATCGAGGCCAAGCACATGTGCATGATGATGCGCGGTGTGGAGAAACAGAATTCGTCGATGATCACTTCGGTGATGCTCGGTGAGTTCCGCGAAAACGCGGCCACCCGCAGCGAATTCCTCAGCCTGATCAAGTAACCGGCCGAGCAGGAAAAAACCGGCGTTCATCGCCGGTTTTTTTTCGCCCGCAGAAATCAGGTAAGCTGCGCCCCCTCAGTTATGGGCAAGAGGTATCAGCCATGTTCGTCAAAGCACTTCGAGTGGGCCTCGGCCACGTCATCATCGCGGGCGACTTCCTGACCCGCCCACGTAAAAAGCAGCGCCCTGCCGAGCAACAGGCCAAGGTGAACGAGGCGGCCAAGGCGTTGACCTTGTATCAATTCCACGCCTGCCCGTTCTGCGTGAAAACCCGCCGCACCCTGCACCGTCTGAATGTGCCGGTGGCGTTGAAGGACGCGAAGAACAACGAGCAGGACCGCCAGACCCTGCTGGAGCAAGGTGGCAAGATCAAGGTGCCGTGCCTGCGTATCGAAGAGAATGGCCAGACCACGTGGATGTACGACTCCAAGGTCATCATCGATTACCTGGACAAGCGCTTCGCCGCGATCTGAATGTGGAAGGGGGCAAGCCCCCTCCCCTATTTTTTGACCGCGGTGATCAGTCGAGCATGGCCACATGCTTGGGATGGCTCGCCACGCGCTGCAACCAGGCTTGCACGGCCGGGTACGGCGCTAAATCAAAACCACCTTCGTGGGCCACATGGGTGTAGGCATACAGCGCGATGTCGGCAATCGAATACCGCTCGCCCACCAGGTACGGCGTGGTTTGCAACTGGCGCTCCATCACCCTCAATGCCTTGTAACCGCCCTTGTGGGTGGTCTTGTATTCCTCAAGGCGATCCTCGGGCATGTTCAGGTAAAACTGAATAAACCGCGCGACCGCGATATACGGCTCGTGGCTGTATTGCTCGAAGAACTGCCACTGCAACACTTGCGTGCGCAAACGCGGCTCGGTCGGCAGGAACTCGCTGCCATCGGCCAGGAAGTTGAGAATCGCGTTTGACTCCCACAGGCACGTGCCGTCTTCCAGTTCCAGCACCGGGATTTTGCCATTGGGGTTCTTGGCCAGGAACTCGGGAGTTTCGGTGCCGCCTTTGAGAATGTCGACATCCACCCACTGGTACTGGATACCCAGCAGGTTGAGCATCAATTTGATCTTGTAGCAGTTGCCCGACTTGTAATCGCCATAAACCTTGTACATGGGGCTCCCCTTATGCCGCTTGCGCGTGCTGTGCGTGACGGACCACCGCGGCCAGACGCTTGAGACCTTCGTCCAGGCGGGCCGGGTCGATATGGCTGAAATTGAGGCGCAACGAGCCCAGATGTTGGTCCGGCTCGGCAAAGAACGGTTCACCGGGCATGAACGCGACGTTCTGCTCCAGCGCTTGGGCCAATAAGGTGCGGGTGTCCAGCGGCTGTTTCAAGGTCAGCCAGAAGAATAATCCGCCCTGGGGCACTTGCCAGTCGGCCAGCTCGCCGAAATGACGCTCAAGCGCGACCTGGAATGCATCGCGGCGCTGGCGGTAAAAACGGCGCAGTTCCACCAGGTGTTGCTGGTATTTTTCGCTGCCAATCCATTGCATCGCCTGCCATTGGCCGACACGGTTGGTGTGCAGGTCCGCCGATTGCTTGAGCTTGAGCAGGTGCGGGAACAGGTCCGGGCTGGCGATCAGGTAACCCACGCGCAGGCCAGGTAACAAGGTCTTGGACACGGTACCGGTGTAGATCCAGCTGGCCTTTTTCAAGCGACCGGCGATGGGTTTGGCGCTGCCGCCATCAAAAGTAAGCTCGCGGTAGGGTTCGTCTTCGATCAGCGTCACGCCGAACTCATCAAGCAAGGCTGCGACGGCCTCACGCTTGGCCTCGCTGTAGCGCACCGCCGACGGATTCTGGAACGTGGGAATCAGATAGATGAACGCCGGGCGATGGCGTTCGAGGTTGGCGCGCAGCGCGGCGAGGTTCGGTCCATCGGCTTCCAGCTGGACCGTGAGGCACTCGGCACCGAACAGTTGGAAAATCTGCAAGGCCGCCAGGTAGGTCGGGCCTTCCAGCAGGATCTGCGTGCCTTTGTCGATATACAACTTGGCCGCCAAATCCAGGGTCTGCTGGGAACCGCTGACCACCAACACCTGGCTGGCCTCGCACGGCAAGCCCAGTGCCCGCGCCTCGGCGGCAAGCAATTCACGCAATTGCGGCTCGCCTTCGCTCATGCCGTATTGGCCAATGTTCAGCGGCATTTCATCCCAGTTCAGCGCAGGCAGCATGGCTTCGGCCGGCAGGCCTCCGGCGAAGGACATCACCTCGGGACGCTGGGCCGCCGCGAGGATTTCACGGATCAAGGAGCTTTTGAGGCGCGTAACACGTTCAGAGAAGGCCATGGAGGTCACCGCTAGCGAAGGCTGTGGGAAATACGTCAAACTGGTTGACCGAAATTACGACAGCTTGAGTGGATACGTCAACATGCTTGACCTTAAAAACCAAAGCAGCCAGCAACAGGCCATGGAAGCGTTCTTCTTCGGCTACCAGGCGTTTACCGCCAAGGCTGACGAGATGCTTGAACGCCGAGGCCTGAGTCGGGTGCACCAGCGCATCGTGTTTTTTATCGCGCGTTACCCGGCGCTGAGCGTTAAGGAGTTGCTGGAGTTGCTCGGGGTCAGCAAGCAGGCGCTGAACATGCCGCTGCGCCAATTGCAGGAAATGCATCTGGTGGACAGCGTGGCGTCCGAAGCCGACAAGCGCAAACGCCTGCTGCAACTGACCGAAGAAGGCCTGCGTTTCGAGCAGTCGCTGCGCCGTGAACAGGTGAAGCTGTTGCAGCGCGCGTTCAGTGAAGCCGGGGAAGAAGCAGTGATGGGCTGGCTGGCGGTCAACCAGGCACTGAGTGCCGGGAATTAGCCTTTCATCCCCTTTCGCACAGTTAATCGAAAACATTATTTGCTTTCTTTGTATACAAAAGCATAATTCGCTTCGTGCGAGTTCCTGACCTATTGGTCAACAAAACCCGCCAGTACCTCAAAGCGCTGTTGCCCACTCATGTGACCGGCGCTGGAAATAACAATAAAACTCTTGAGGAGTACTCGCTGTGGATAGCCGCAAATCCGAAGCACCAACGCTGGATCTCTCCCCCTCGCAGGGTGGCTGGCTGGAACGCCTGTTCAAACTGCGCCTGCATGGCACCACAGTGAAGACCGAGCTGATCGCCGGCCTCACCACCTTTATCACCATGGCCTACATCATCTTCGTCAATCCCAACATCATGGCCGATGCCGGCATCGATCACGGCGCGGCGTTCGTCGCCACCTGCATCGCCGCCGCGCTGGGTTGCCTATTGATGGGCCTGTACGCCAACTGGCCGGTTGGCCTGGCGCCGGGCATGGGTCTGAATGCGTTTTTCACCTACACCGTGGTCGGCACCATGGGCTACCACTGGGAAACCGCGCTGGGTGCGGTGTTCATTTCCGGAGTGCTGTTCATGGGCCTCACGCTGTCGCGGGTGCGTGAATGGTTGCTCAACAGCATTCCGGTAAGCCTGCGCCATGCCATGGGCGCGGGGGTCGGTTTGTTCCTCGGGGTGATTGGCCTGAAAACCGCCGGCATCATCGTCGACAGCCCGGCCACGCTGATCAAACTCGGCTCACTGCATGAACCGGCACCCCTGCTGGCGGCGATCTGCTTTCTGCTGATTGCGATCCTCAGCTACCACCGTGTGTTCGGCGCGATCCTCATCAGCATCATCGCTGTGACGCTGGCCGGTTGGGGCCTGGGCCTGGTGCACTACAACGGCATCCTCTCCACGCCGCCGAGCCTGGCGCCGACCTGGATGGCGATGGACGTAAAAGGTGTATTCAATATCAGCATGATCAGCGTGGTATTTGCGTTTCTTTTTGTGCACATGTTCGATACCGCCGGTACACTCATGGGCGTTGCACAGCGCGCCGGGTTGGTGAATGCCGATGGCAAGATCGATAACCTGTCCCGCGCGTTGAAGGCCGACAGTGCTTCCAGCGTGTTTGGCGCCATGGTCGGCGTGCCGCCGGTGACCAGCTACGTGGAAAGCGCCGCCGGTGTTGCTGCAGGTGGTCGCACCGGCCTTACCGCCGTGACCGTGGGCATTCTGTTTGTGGCGGCGATGTTTTTTGCCCCGCTGGCCGGCATGATTCCGGCCTACGCCACCGCCGGCGCGTTGATCTACGTGGCGATGCTGATGATGGCAAGCATGGCCCACATCAATTGGGATGAGGCCACCGACAGCATTCCGGCGATCGTCACGGCGATCATGATGCCGTTGACCTTCTCGGTCGCCGACGGCATCGCGCTGGGTTTTATCACCTACGTGGCGCTCAAGGCCGGCACCGGCAAGTACCGCGAGATTTCCGTGAGCCTGTGGGTGCTGTGCGTGATCTTTATCGCCAAGTTCGTCTTTCTATAACAAAAGGAGCAAGCAATGAGTCTGGAAACCTGGCTGCTGTTCAGCGGCGCTGCACTGGTGGTGATCCTGATCCCGGGGCCGCTGTCGTTGCTGATGATCAGCAACAGCCTGAACTACGGACTGCGCCGCTCGTACCCGGCGTTTCTCGGCGGGGTGATCGCCTCGATCTGCCTGCTGAGCGCGTCGGCCCTGGGCCTGGGCGCATTGCTGCTCGCTTCCGAACAACTGTTCAGCGCGCTGAAAATCGTCGGCGCGTTGTACCTGTTCTACCTCGCCTGGCAAAGCTGGCAACAGTCGCGGCAACCAGCCCAGGGTGCAACCGTGCCGCAGGCTGCGCCAGTGCCACGCTTTCGCGCACTGTTCGGCCGCGCCTTTGTGCTGGGCGCCAGCAACCCGAAAGACATCCTGTTTTTTGCCGCGTTCCTGCCGCAGTTTCTCAGCACTGAGCAGGCGTTCCTGCCGCAATTGCTGATCATGATCGCCACCTGGGCCGCCCTCGACCTGCTGTGCAAGTTGGCGTACGGCCTGGGTGCCCACGGCGCTGCACGGTATCTGCGCAGCGGTGCCGGCCAGAGCTGGTTCAACCGCGTCAGCGCCGCACTGTTTTCAGGCGCTGGCGTCTTGTCGCTGATCCACGTCAGGACCGGCTCACTTTGACGAAATAGACGCTCGCAGGGACCGTGCCCGTAGTAGGCCATTGAATGCCTGCCACAATCCGAACCAGGCGATTGTGCTCCATCGCCTGCTTGACCTGCGCAAGTGGTGCCAACGTTGGATGACTGCTGGGCCGTGAATTGGTTGACGTTGATCGACAACGAAGGCCACGTCATAAGCCGCAACGCGCGGTATCTTCTTCAAGGAAAACACCCGCCTATGCAGCGCAAACGCCCATGAGGCGCTAGATAGTTAAACGAAAAAAAGCCCGCAGTGTGCGCGGGCGAAACCAACGAAGAGCTTTGGGGGTGTGAAGCGAGGTGACGACTCAGCTACCGCGATAGGTGGAGTAGCTGTAAGGCGAAATCAGCAGGGGCACGTGGTAGTGATCCTGTTCGGCACTGATGCCGAAACGCAGTACGACGACATCAAGGAAGGCCGGCTCCGGCAATTGCACGCCACGGGCACGGTAGTAATCGCCGGCGCTGAATTGCAGCTGGTACACGCCGCTGCGGTAGGCGTCGCCTTGCAGCAGCGGTGCGTCGCAACGGCCGTCGCTGTTGGTCAGGGCGCTGGCGACCAACTCCAGCTGTGCGCCTTCGACGCGGTACAGTTCAATCTGGATGGCGCTGCCGGGGCAGCCGTGGGCGGCGTCCAGTACGTGTGTGGTCAGTCGTCCCATGGAACGGGGCTCCCTTGAGTGGAGTGAAGATAGGCCGCACCTTTGCAGGGCATGCAAAAGCCGGCGATGGGCTGATTAAGACACCTTTAATAAAAATTGTACACAATAAAAATCACAAAAATTTGCTGACGGTTGCAATGGAAGATTCTTGCGCAAGATTCTCAGTAAGCCTTGCTTTTAAACGACCTTTCATCCTTTTATTGACCCATCAGGCAAGTTTCTTGCAGTACAAGCCCGTGGCAACCGTCTGGAAAAAATGCAGAAATACAGGCTTACAAAGTGACTATCAAGTTGTATACAATCAGTCCATCGCTGTGACGCCACCCAGTCTTTTCACTGCCCGGCCGCCACATGACTGACCACGAACAAGAAGGAAGACTGCAGTGAGCGCTGACTACCCACGCGACCTGATCGGTTACGGCAGTAACCCTCCTCACCCCCACTGGCCGGGCAAGGCACGCATCGCGCTGTCTTTCGTACTCAATTACGAAGAAGGCGGTGAGCGCAATATCTTGCACGGCGACAAAGAGTCCGAAGCCTTCCTCTCGGAAATGGTCTCGGCCCAACCGCTGCAAGGCGCGCGCAACATGAGCATGGAGTCGCTGTACGAATACGGCAGCCGTGCCGGCGTGTGGCGCATCCTCAAGCTGTTCAAAGAATTTGATATCCCGCTGACCATCTTCGCCGTGGCCATGGCCGCCCAGCGCCACCCGGACGTGATCCGCGCCATGGTCGAGGCCGGCCATGAGATCTGCAGTCACGGCTACCGCTGGATCGACTATCAGTACATGGACGAGGCCCAGGAGCGCGAGCACATGCTCGAAGCCATCCGCATCCTCACTGAACTGACCGGCGAACGCCCACTGGGCTGGTACACCGGTCGCACCGGCCCCAATACGCGCCGACTGGTGATGGAAGAAGGCGGTTTCCTGTACGACTGCGACACCTACGACGACGACCTGCCCTACTGGGAACCGAACAACCCCACCGGCAAGCCGCACCTGGTCATTCCCTACACCCTGGACACCAACGACATGCGCTTCACCCAGGTGCAGGGTTTCAACAAGGGCGATGACTTTTTCGAGTACTTGAAGGATGCGTTCGACGTGCTGTACGCCGAGGGTGCCGAGGCACCGAAGATGTTGTCCATCGGCCTGCATTGCCGCTTGATCGGCCGCCCGGCGCGCCTGGCTGCGTTGAAGCGCTTTATCGAATACGCCAAGGGCCATGAACACGTGTGGTTCACCCGCCGCGTCGATATTGCCCGCCACTGGCATGAAACCCACCCGTACACGGGAGCGGCCAAATGACTGCGTTCCAGACCCTGAAGCCATCGGCCCTGAGCCGCGATGAGTTTGTCGCCGCCTTCGCCGATATCTACGAACACTCGCCATGGGTGGCCGAAAGGGCCTACGACCTGGGCCAGGACCCGTCGATCGACCAGATCGAAGCCCTGCACCAGCGCATGAGCGACATCCTGTTGAGCGCTGATCACGCCTCGCAACTGGCGCTGATCAATGCTCACCCGGACCTGGCCGGCAAAGCTGCCGTCCAGGGCCAACTGACCCAAGCCAGCACCGATGAGCAAGCTGGCGCGGGGATTCACCAATGCACGGCCGAAGAGTTCTCGCGCTTCACCGAGCTGAACGATGCCTATAAGGCCAAGTTCAAGTTTCCCTTCATCATGGCGGTAAAAGGCAGCAACCGGCATCAGATCCTGGCCGCGTTCGAGACGCGCATTCACAACTCGGCAGACGCCGAATTCAAATGCGCCCTGGCCGAGATCAACAAGATCGCGTTGTTCCGTTTATTGACCCTCTAAACGACCATCCCCAGCCACTCTATCCAAGGCAGACAAGAAGAATGAAAGCTTACGCCGTACCTTTCGAAAAGTTCGTCAACCTGGCCGACGCCCGCCTGGGCACCAAGATCATCTCGGTCACCGATGACTGGTTCGCTGACGCCAACCGCCTGTTCCAGCCGACCCCGGCCGTGTGGAAGGAGGGCGTTTTCGATGACAACGGCAAGTGGATGGACGGCTGGGAGTCGCGCCGCAAGCGCTTCGAAGGCTACGACAGCGCCGTGATCCGCCTGGGTGTGCCCGGTTCGATCAAGGGCGTGGACATCGACACTTCATTCTTCACCGGCAACTTCCCGCCGTCGGCCTCCCTGGAAGCCTGCTTCCTGGCCTCGGGCGAGCCGGATGACAACACCCAGTGGACCGAAGTGCTGTCGGCCGTAGAGCTGCAAGGCAACAGCCACCACTATCACGAAATCAGCAACGACCAGGCGTTCAGCCACCTGCGTTTCAACATCTACCCGGATGGCGGCGTCGCACGTCTGCGGGTGTACGGGGTGCCGTTCCGCGACTGGTCTTCGGTGGGCGACAACGAACAGGTCGACCTGGCTGCCGCACTGAACGGCGGTCGTGCCCTGGCGTGCTCCGATGAACACTTCGGCCGCATGAGCAACATCCTCAACCCAGGCCGTGGCATCAACATGGGCGACGGCTGGGAAACCGCCCGTCGTCGTACACCGGGCAATGACTGGGTGATCGTCGCGTTGGGCCACCCAGGCGAGATCGAGAAAATCATCGTCGACACCCTGCACTTCAAGGGCAACTACCCGGACACCTGCTCGATCCAGGGCGCTTTCGTCAAAGGCGGCACCGACAGCCAGATCGAAACCCAATCGCTGTTCTGGCGCGAACTGCTGCCGGCGCAGAAGCTGGAAATGCACGCTGAACACAGCTTCGCCGAGCAGATCAAGGCGCTGGGGCCGATTACCCACATCCGCCTGAACGTGTTCCCGGATGGCGGTGTGAGCCGCCTGCGTGTTCTGGGCAAAGTGTCGAAATAAGCGGTGATGCCATCGCAGGCAAGCCAGCTCCCACATTTGAATGTATTCGCAAATCAAAATGTGGGAGCGGGCTTGCCCGCGATAGCAATAGACCAAACAACACAGCATTTGGATAAGAAGACAGCCATGCGCACACTGATGATCGAACCCCTGACCAAAGAAGCCTTCGCCCCTTTCGGAGACGTTATCGAAACCGACGGCAGCGATCACTTCATGATCAACAACGGGTCGACCATGCGCTTTCACAAACTGGCCACGGTCGAAACCGCGAAGCCGGAAGACCACGCCATCATCAGCATCTTCCGCGCCGATGCGCAGGACATGCCGCTGACCGTGTGCATGCTGGAGAGACACCCGCTGGGCAGCCAGGCTTTCATACCGCTGCTCGGCAACCCCTTTCTGATCGTGGTCGCGCCACTTGGCGATGCACCTGTATCGGGCTTGGTCCGCGCCTTCGTTACCAACGGCAGGCAGGGCATTAATTACCATCGCGGCGTCTGGCACCACCCGGTGCTGACGATCGAAAAGCGGGATGACTTCCTGGTGGTTGATCGCAGTGGCACAGGCAATAACTGCGATGAGCATTTTTTCAAAGAGGATGAGCGGTTGATCCTCGCCCCCCACCAATAAGAGAAGGCCGGATCACCCGACAACAAGGGTGACAGGCGAGAGGTAAAGACTGTGGAAGCACATCTGTTGGAATGGCTGAACCTTAGCGTGCGCTGGGTTCACATGATCACTGGCGTCGCGTGGATCGGCGCTTCTTTCTACTTTGTCTGGCTGGAAAACAACCTCAATCGCGTCAACCCCAAGAGCGGCCTGGCCGGTGACTTGTGGGCGATCCACGGTGGCGGTATCTACCACCTGGAAAAATACAAACTGGCCCCGCCAACCATGCCGGACAACCTGCACTGGTTCAAATGGGAAGCCTATTTCACCTGGATGTCGGGCGTCGCGCTGCTGTGCGTGGTGTTCTACCTCAATCCGACGCTGTACCTGCTCGCCCCCGGCAGCAGCCTAAGCGGCACCGAAGGCGTGTTGCTGGGCATCGGCTCACTGTTCGCCGGCTGGTTCATCTACTCCTTCCTCTGCGACTCGGCCTTGGGCAAACGCCCTGCCCTGCTCGGGTTCATTCTGTTTGTGCTGTTGATTGCGGCAGCCTACGGCTTCAGCAAAGTGTTCAGCGGCCGTGGCGCCTACCTGCACGTCGGTGCGGTGATCGGCACCATCATGGTGGGCAACGTGTTCCGCATTATCATGCCGGCGCAGCGCGCCCTGGTGGCGGCCATCGCCGAGAACCGCACGCCGGACCCGGCCCTGCCGGCCAAGGGCTTGCTGCGTTCACGCCACAACAACTACTTCACCTTGCCGGTGCTGTTCATCATGATCAGCAACCACTTCCCGAGCACCTACGGCAGCCAATACAACTGGCTGATCCTGGCCGGTATCGCGGTGGCGGCAGTGTTGGTACGGCACTACTTCAATACTCGGCATAACAGCCAGAAGTACGCATGGACCTTGCCGGTGGGCGCGTTGGCGATGATCAGCCTGGCGTACGTCACCGGGCCAAAACCGGCCGAACCGATTGCCAAGGCTCCGGCGGCCATCGAGTACCAGCCATTGCCTGAAACGGCGTTGGGCGGTGGTTTGAAACCCGCCGCACCCGCAGCTCCCGCCGCCGAACCGGCACCGGCACCGGCACCGGCACAAGCCTCTACGGACTTCGGCCAGGTGCACAGCGTGATCGAGCAACGCTGCACCGTGTGCCACTCGGCCAAGCCGACCAGCCCACTGTTCAGCACCGCGCCGGCCGGCGTGATGTTTGATACGCCAGCGCAGATCCAGCAGCAAGCGGCACGCATTCAAGCGCAGGCCGTAGCGAGCCAGATCATGCCGCTGGGCAACATCACCCAGATGACCCAGCAGGAGCGCGATTTGATCGGCACCTGGATCAACCAGGGGGCCCATACCAACTAATAGCCTGTGCAAATCCAATATGGGAGGGGGCTTGCCCCCGATGGCGGCGTGTCATTCAAAACATCAGTGACTGAACAACTGCAATCGGGGGCAAGCCCCCTCCCACATTTGGCCCTACTGCGTTTTGAAGATTGCGTTCCACACAACACAACAATAAAAAGATCCGAGGTGTTGCATGACCGAGTTAGTCGAACCGCAGATTCCTGCCGCGCCTGCCATGGAGCGGCTGCCCCTCTTGCAACTGATTCTGGTAGGCCTGCAACACGTCTTGCTGATGTACGGCGGCGCGGTCGCCGTGCCCCTCATCATTGGCCAGGCCGCCGGCCTGAGCCGTGAAGAAATCGCGTTCCTGATCAATGCCGACCTGCTCGTCGCCGGCATCGCCACCATGGTCCAGTCGTTCGGCATCGGCCCGGTGGGCATCCGCATGCCGGTGATGATGGGCGCCAGTTTCGCCGCCGTCGGCAGCATGGTTGCCATGGCCGGCATGCCGGGTATCGGCCTGCAGGGGATCTTCGGCGCGACCATCGCCGCCGGGTTCTTCGGCATGATCATCGCGCCGTTCATGTCCAAGGTGGTGCGCTTCTTTCCGCCGTTGGTCACCGGCACCGTGATTACCGCCATCGGCCTGTCGCTGTTCCCCGTGGCCGTGAACTGGGCCGGCGGCGGCAGCGCGGCAGCCACCTTCGGCTCGCCGATTTACCTGGCGATTGCGGCGCTGGTACTGGGCACCATCTTGTTGATCAACCGCTTCATGCGCGGTTTCTGGGTGAACATTTCGGTGTTGATCGGCATGGGCCTGGGCTACGGTCTGTGCGGCGTCATCGGCATGGTCGACCTCAGCGGCCTGGCCCAGGCGCCATGGGTGCAGGTGGTGACACCGCTGCACTTCGGCATGCCCACGTTCGAGTTGGCGCCTATCCTGTCGATGTGCCTGGTGGTGGTGATTATCTTCGTGGAATCCACCGGGATGTTCCTCGCCCTGGGCAAGATCACCGGCCAGGAAGTGTCGCCCAGGATGCTGCGTCGCGGTTTGCTGTGTGATGCCGGTGCGTCGTTCTTCGCCGGCTTTTTCAACACCTTCACCCACTCCTCGTTTGCACAGAACATCGGCCTGGTGCAGATGACCGGCGTGCGCTGCCGCTCGGTGACGATCATGGCGGGCGCGTTCCTGATTGTGCTCAGCCTGCTGCCCAAGGCCGCGTACCTGGTGGCGTCGATTCCACCGGCAGTACTCGGCGGGGCGGCGATTGCGATGTTCGGCATGGTCGCGGCCACCGGCATCAAGATCCTCCAGGAGGCGGATATCGCCGACCGTCGCAACCAGTTGCTGGTGGCCGTCAGCATCGGCATGGGCCTGATCCCCGTGGTGCGCCCGGAGTTCTTCGCGCAACTGCCATTGTGGATGAGCCCGATAACCCACAGTGGCATCGCCATGGCCACCCTCAGCGCCTTGTCGCTGAATATCCTGTTCAACATCCTCGGCGGTTCAGAACGCCCCGCCGTCGACCCCGCCCACACCTGACAAGTGCTCCATTGTTGTCCTGTGCGCGCTGTAACGGCGCACTTGAGCCAAGACGTGAGAGCCAGTATTCTCCGCGCCCGCTTGAATTGACGGTTGTTTAGCGCCTTGGCGCGGCTCTTGCTATGACCATAAAGCTGACCATTCAGACCACTTTCAGCGATCCAAAAGGCGCCGCACTAGAGCGCCTGCGTAGAAGAAAAACCACAAAATCTTAACTCGGGAGCAACCGAATGAAACCTATGTTCAAAGGCCTGATGCTGGCAGGATCCCTGCTGGCGGGTGGCCAGGCCGTGGCCGGTGACTTGTTGCAGTGGCAGAACAACAGCCTGACGTACCTGTGGGGCAAGAGCTTTACCGTCAACCCGCAGATCCAGCAAACCGTCACGTTCGAACACGCCGATGCGTGGAAGTACGGCGACAATTTTGTATTCGTCGACCGCATCTTCTACAACGGCAAGGAAGACGGCAACGTCGGCCCAAGCACCTACTACGGCGAGATCAGCCCACGGTTGTCATTCGGCAAGATCCTCGACAAAGACCTGTCCTTCGGCCCGATCAAGGATGTGCTGCTGGCCTTCACTTACGAGTTCGGCGAAGGCGATAACGAATCGTACCTGCTCGGCCCGGCGTTCGATTTGAACATCCCTGGTTTCGACTACTTCCAGCTGAACTTCTACCAGCGCCAGACCGAAGGCAATCGCCCGGGTGATGGCGTTTGGCAGATCACCCCGGTGTGGTCGTACACCCTGCCGGTGGGCAACTCCGACATCCTGATCGATGGCTTTATGGATTGGGTGGTGGACAACGACAAGAACGCCCGTGGCACCTACCACGCCAACCTGCACTTCAACCCACAGGTTAAATACGACCTGGGCAAGGCGCTGCATTGGGGCGACAAGCAATTGTATGTAGGTTTTGAATACGACTACTGGAAGAACAAGTACGGGATCGAAGATTCTGGGGCGTTCAAGACGACTCAGGACACAGCGAGCTTCCTGGTCAAGTATCACTTCTAACCGACACTAAAAAATTAGTGGGGGGGGCTTGCCCCCTCCCACATTTAGATTGATTCAAGTCCCAGGAACCGGCTGATTTCTTCGCGCTTGGCCAGCGCATCTTTCCTACCCAACTCAATCAACTCGCTGCAATACCCCGCCTCGAACAGCAGGTAACTCAACACCCCTGCCCCGCTCGTCTTGGTCGCCCCCGGCCCCCTCAGAAACAGACGCAACGCCGCCGGCAATTCCTGGCGATGCCGCGCCGCAATTTCATCGATCGGCTGGCTCGGCGCAATCACCAGCACCTCTACCGCCGCCAACCCAGGCGCGGCATGACTGAACTGATTCAAGCGCTCCAGCAACTCGATGTCGCTTTCCAGGCTGTCAATGAACGTACTGTTGAGCATATGCCCGCCGATCTGCGCCAGGGTCGGTTCCTGGCCGGTGAAGCTGCGCTGCACCGCCGGTTCATTGCCCCGTGGGTTGCCGCTGACGCCCACCACCAGCACGCGGCTGGCGCCCAGATGCAGGGCCGGGCTGATCGGTGCTGATTGGCGCACTGCGCCGTCGCCGAAATACTCCTGGTCGAGTTTCACCGGGGCAAACAATAACGGGATCGCCGAACTGGCCAGCAAGTGCTCTACCGTGAGCGCGGTGGGTACGCCAATGCGGCGGTGACGCAGCCAGGCATTGATGGTGCCGCCGCCCTGATAGAAGGTCACCGCTTGCCCGGACTCATAGCCGAACGCCGTGACCGCAACCGCATGCAGATGTTTGTTCCGGATCGCCTCGTCGATACCTGCCAGATGCAGCTTGTCCTGCAGCAGATCACGCAGTGGCGAACTGTTGAGCAGCGCTACCGGAAATTGCCGCCCCAGACCCAGCAGGCTGTGGATCAGGAAGCGACTCGCCTGACGGATCACACCGGGCCAATCGCTGCGCAATACCAGATGGCTGCGAAAGCCCTGCCAGAATGCTGTAAGGCGCTGGACGGCTGCCGTGAAATCCATCGCCCCACTGGCCAGGCTCACCGCATTGATCGCCCCCGCCGACGTGCCGACGATCACCGGAAACGGGTTGGGTGCCCCCGGTGGCAGCAATTCGGCAATCGCCGCCAACACCCCCACCTGATACGCCGCTCGCGCCCCGCCGCCGGAAAGAATCAAGCCTGTTACCGGTTCAGCTGGGCGCATCGCATCACTCCGTGTCGGGGAAAAATCTGTCTTATCGGCGGCGTTTTTCGTACAGCTTGGGTTCGCCCGGTGGCCGGCTCTTGAAGCGGCGATGGGTCCACAGGTATTGCTCGGGGCATTCGCGTACAGAGGCTTCGACCCACTGGTTGATGCGCAGACAGTCCACCTCATCGCTTTCGCCAGGGAAGTCGGTCAACGGCGGGTGGATCACCAGGCGGTAACCGCTGCCATCCGCCAGGCGTTCCTGGGTGAACGGCACCACCAGCGCCTTGCCCAGACGGGCGAACTTGCTGGTGGCGGTGACGGTGGCGGCCTGGATGCCGAACAGCGGCACGAAGATGCTTTGCTTGGCGCCGTAGTCCTGGTCCGGTGCGTACCAGATGGCGCGGCCGGCGCGCAGCAGCTTGAGCATGCCGCGCACGTCTTCGCGCTCAATGGCCAGGGAATCGAGGTTGTGGCGCTCGCGGCCACGGCGCTGGATAAAGTCGAACAGCGGGTTGCCGTGCTCGCGGTACATCCCATCGATGGTGTGCTTCTGGCCCAACAGTGCCGCGCCGATTTCCAGGGTGGTGAAGTGCAGGGCCATGAGGATCACGCCCTTGCCATCCAACTGGGCCTGCTTTAGGTGTTCAAGGCCCTCGACGTGGGCCAGGCGCGACAGACGCTGGCGCGACCACCACCAGCTCATGGCCATCTCAAAGAAGGCGATGCCGGTGGAGGCAAAGTTTTCCTTGAGCAACTGCTTACGCTCTTCGGCGGTTTTTTCCGGGAAGCACAGTTCCAGGTTTCGTGCGGCGATGCGGCGACGTTCGCCAGCCACACGGTACATGCCCGCACCCAACAACCGACCAATGGCCAGCAGGGCGCGGTACGGCAATTGGGTGACCAGCCACAGCAGGCCGAGCCCAAGCCATAACAGCCAGAAACGCGGGTGAAAAAATGCAGCTCGAAAACGCGGGCGATCCATTACAGATTCCGGTAAAGACAGGGCCGCGCATTCTACAACGGTTCGACCCGGCTTGCGGCCAGTGGATGTTCTCGTTATAAGTCTCGAC
Source organism: Pseudomonas sp. LG1E9 (assembly GCF_003290225.1). Classification (NCBI taxonomy): domain Bacteria; kingdom Pseudomonadati; phylum Pseudomonadota; class Gammaproteobacteria; order Pseudomonadales; family Pseudomonadaceae; genus Pseudomonas; species Pseudomonas sp. LG1E9. Next base: position 5,005,982 of record NZ_CP029983.1, read on the forward strand.
ACTTTTCGTGACAAGCCGCTTTATGCCGACCATGAGCCAAACCGAACCGCTAGACCAAGATCCCGTGTTCCAGCTGAAAGGCAGCATGCTCGCCATCACCGTGCTGGAACTCGCCCGCAACGACCTCGACGCCCTGGACCGCCAGCTCGCCGCCAAGGTCGCCCTGGCGCCCAATTTCTTCAACAACGCCCCGCTGGTGCTGGCCCTGGACAAACTGCCTGCCGGCCAGGGCGCGGTCGATCTGCCCGGCCTGATGCGCGTGTGCCGCTCCCACGGCCTGCGGACGCTGGCCATTCGTGCCAGCCGTATCGAAGACATTGCCGCAGCCATCGCCATTGAACTGCCAGTACTGCCACCGTCCGGCGCACGCGAGCGTCCGCTCGAACCATTGGTCGGTGAAGAGAAGAAAAAACCGGAAAAACCACCGGAGCCGACGATCAAGCCTACAAAGATCATCACCTCGCCCGTACGCGGTGGGCAGCAAATTTACGCAGAGGGAAGCGACCTGGTAGTGATCTCCTCGGTCAGTCCCGGCGCGGAACTTCTGGCTGATGGCAATATCCATGTATACGGCCCGATGCGCGGACGTGCCCTCGCCGGCATCAAGGGCGATACCAAGGCCCGTATTTTTTGCCAGCAATTGACCGCTGAGCTAGTGTCCATCGCGGGTCGGTACAAGGTTTCCGAAGATTTGCGCCGTGATCCGCTGTGGGGGGCCGGGGTGCAGGTCAGCCTTTCGGGCGACGTGTTGAACATCATCCGTCTTTAACGGATACTGCCGCATTTTCCAAGCATCTCTAGACTCTGATAGCACAGCGAAACCGGCAAGACTTGCGTAGGAATAATTGGAAGTTGGCGTTTCCCCATGGAAACCACATCTTTTTCCTACAATGGCTGTCCGCCTGCGGCGAGTTCCAAGAGATGTTTTTCAGGGACTGAAAAGTCCTTTTTCCTTAGGGGTGAAACACCTTGGCCAAGATTCTCGTGGTTACATCCGGCAAGGGTGGTGTGGGTAAGACCACCACCAGCGCCGCTATCGGTACCGGTCTCGCTCTGCGCGGCCACAAGACAGTGATCGTCGACTTCGACGTCGGTTTGCGTAACCTCGACCTGATCATGGGCTGCGAACGCCGCGTGGTGTATGACTTCGTCAACGTGGTGAACGGCGAAGCCAACCTGCAACAGGCCCTGATCAAGGACAAGCGCCTTGAGAACCTGTACGTGCTGGCCGCCAGCCAGACCCGTGACAAAGATGCGTTGACCAAGGAAGGCGTAGGCAAAGTCCTCGCTGAACTGAAGGAAACCTTCGAATACGTGGTGTGCGACTCCCCGGCCGGTATTGAAACCGGTGCTCACCTGGCGATGTACTTCGCCGATGAAGCGATCGTGGTGACCAACCCGGAAGTGTCCTCCGTGCGTGACTCGGACCGCATGCTCGGCTTGCTGGCCAGCAAGTCCCAACGCGCCGAAAAAGGCGAAGACCCGATCAAGGAGCACCTGCTGCTCACCCGTTACAACCCTGAGCGCGTCAGCAATGGCGAAATGCTTGGCGTTGAAGACGTCAAGGACATCCTCGCGGTCACCCTGCTGGGCGTGATCCCGGAATCCCAAGCAGTCCTGAAGGCTTCCAACCAGGGCGTGCCGGTGATTCTTGACGACCAGAGCGACGCCGGCCAGGCGTACAGCGATGCGGTTGATCGCTTGCTGGGCAAGTCCGTGGAACATCGCTTCCTCGATGTAAAGAAGAAGGGATTCTTCGAGCGTATCTTTGGAGGCAACTAAACAATGAAATTTCTCGACTTCTTTCGCGCCAACAAAAAGCCAAGCACCGCGTCGGTCGCGAAAGAGCGTCTACAGATCATCGTGGCGCACGAACGCGGCCAACGCAGCACCCCGGACTACCTGCCCGCCTTGCAGAAGGAACTGGTCGAGGTGATCCGCAAGTACGTCAATATCGGCAACGATGACGTGCATGTCGCTCTGGAAAATGACGGCAGTTGCTCGATTCTGGAACTCAATATCACCCTGCCTGATCGTTGATCGAACAGGCGGCCGCCACGGCGGCTCGATCACCTTGATCCCCTTGCGGGAACCGGGTGGTCGAGCCGCCGTTGGCGTTTGTTGCGAGGCTGTTTAATGCCGCTGTCCAATATCCATATCCTGCATCAGGACGACGCTGTCCTGGTGGTGAACAAGCCGACCCTGCTGCTCTCGGTGCCTGGCCGCGCCGACGACAACAAGGATTGCCTGATCACCCGCCTGCAGGAAAACGGCTACCCCGAAGCCCGCATCGTCCATCGACTGGACTGGGAAACCTCGGGGATCATCCTGCTGGCCCGGGACGCCGATAGCCATCGCGAACTGTCCCGTCAGTTTCACGACCGCGAAACCGAAAAAGCCTACACCGCGTTGGCCTGGGGTCAGCCGGAACTGGACAGCGGCAGCATCGACCTGCCCCTGCGCTACGACCCACCGACCAAGCCCCGCCATGTGGTGGACCATGAGTTCGGCAAGCATGCGCTGACCTTCTGGAAAGTGCTGGAGCGCTGTGGGGACTGGTGCCGCGTGGAGCTGACGCCGATCACCGGGCGCTCGCATCAGCTGCGTGTGCATATGCTGTCCATTGGGCACCCGTTGCTCGGTGATGGCTTGTACGCACATGAACAGGCACTGGCTGCCTGGCCGCGCCTGTGTCTGCACGCGAGCATGCTGAGCTTCACGCACCCGCAAAGCGGTGAGCGCTTGCGCTTTGAGTGCCCTGCCCCCTTTTAAGCTGTGAACACAGTCAAATGTGGGAGGGGACTTGCCCCCGATTGCGGTGTAGCAGCTGCCGAGCGCAAGCGAGGCTGCGTTGGGAGCCCCGCAGATCGTGGGGTGTCAATACGTCCGCTACGCAGCCTCGCTTGCGCTCGGCAGCTGCTACGGATTACCGCTATCGGGGGGCAAGCCCCCTCCCACATTTGTTCTGTGCACTTCTGGCCATCGGACGGTAAACTCCGCGCACTGCTGTCTGGAGCTATTTATGCGCGAAGCGTTGAATCAAGGCCTGATCGACTTCCTCAAGGCCTCCCCTACTCCTTTTCATGCCACTGCCGCCCTGGCCCAGCGCCTGGAAGCGGCCGGTTACCAGCGTCTCGACGAGCGCGAAACCTGGACCACCGAAGCCAACGGTCGCTATTACGTGACCCGCAATGACTCCTCGATCATCGCCTTCAAGCTCGGCCGCCACTCGCCGCTGCAGGGCGGGATTCGCCTGGTCGGCGCCCATACCGACAGCCCGTGCCTGCGGGTCAAGCCCCAGCCCGAGCTGCAACGCCAGGGTTTCTGGCAATTAGGTGTGGAAGTCTACGGTGGCGCCTTGCTGGCCCCGTGGTTCGACCGTGACCTGTCCCTGGCCGGCCGCGTGACGTTCCGCCGCGACGGCAAGGTCGAAAGCCAGCTGATCGACTTCAAACTGCCCATCGCCATCATCCCCAACCTGGCTATTCACCTGAACCGTGAAGCCAACCAGGGCTGGGCGATCAATGCCCAGACCGAACTGCCGCCGATCCTCGCGCAATTTGCCGGTGACGAGCGCGTGGACTTCCGTGCCGTGCTCACCGAGCAACTGGCACGCGAGCATGGGTTGAACGCCGACGTGGTGCTCGACTACGAGCTGAGCTTCTACGATACCCAGAGTGCGGCCGTGATTGGCCTTAATGGCGACTTTATCGCCGGCGCGCGCCTGGACAACCTGCTGTCCTGCTACGCCGGCCTGCAAGCCTTGCTCACCAGCGAAAGCGACGAAACCTGCGTGCTGGTGTGCAACGACCACGAAGAAGTCGGCTCCTGCTCGGCCTGCGGCGCCGATGGCCCGATGCTGGAACAGACCCTGCGCCGCCTGTTGCCCGAAGGTGATGAGTTCGTACGCACCATTCAGAAATCTCTGTTGGTGTCTGCGGACAACGCCCACGGCGTGCACCCGAACTACGCCGACAAGCACGACGCCAACCACGGTCCCAAGCTCAACGCCGGCCCGGTGATCAAGGTCAACAGCAACCAGCGCTACGCCACCAACAGCGAAACCGCCGGGTTCTTCCGCCATCTGTGCATGGCCGAGGAAGTGCCGGTACAGAGCTTTGTCGTGCGCAGCGACATGGGTTGCGGCTCGACCATCGGCCCGATCACCGCCAGCCACCTGGGCGTGCGCACCGTGGACATCGGCCTGCCGACGTTTGCCATGCATTCCATTCGTGAACTGTGCGGCAGCCATGACCTGGCGCATCTGGTGAAGGTGTTGGGCGCGTTCTACGCCAGCCACGACTTGCCCTGATCCAAAGGCTGAATACAGTCAAAAATGTGGGAGGGGGCTTGCCCCCTCCCACATTTGGTTTTGCGTACACCTGATCTATATCACCTGCACTTCCCGCAATCCGACCTAGACTTGTCAGTATTCCCACTCCGACAAGGCCGTCGCCCCATGATCTCCATGTCTTCCTTCCACGCCATGCTTATCCCTATCCTGATCGGCATGATCATGCTCGCGGTCGGCTTCAATTTTCGCGACAAACCCCTCGGCGTGTTCGGCATGTGGATCGGTATGCTGCTGATCCTGGGCACTGTGGTGTACAAGATCCTCGCCAAACTGGCCGAATGACCCGTGCACTCGTACACTCGCTCAACCCGTCGTTTCCAAGGTTGAACGCCTCGTGTTTTCCCGTCTGTTTGCTCTGCCCTGCTACCTGCTGATCGCCCTGCTCACCCTGCTGCCCCTGGCGTCTGCCCAGGCGGTCGGCCTGCCCGGCCTGCTGGGCAGCACCAACAAGTCACAGCCCCAGGCAGAAGTGCCCCTCGGCCAATCGCTGGACGAGGTGATCAAGACCCTGGAAAACGACCAGCAACGCACCCAACTGCTCAGCGACCTGAAAAAGCTGCGTGCCGCCACGCAAAAAGCCCAGCCGGCCGCCGAGCAAGGTGTGCTTGGGCTGATCGGCAACACGCTGTCGACCCTTGAGCAACAGTTTTCCGGTAACGACAGCCCTCTGGGGCGCTGGTCCAATGAGATCGACCTGGCCAAGGACGAGCTCGATGCGCTGATGCTGCCGGCCAGCGAATGGCTGCCGATCATCTTTGGTTTCGCGCTGATTCTGGCGGTGTGGAGCCTGCTGGCCTATGCGTTGATATGGCTCAGCCACCGCATCCGCGAACGGTTCGGCCTGCCTGAAGAGTTGCCGCAGCACCCACGTACCTGGGACATGGTGCGCTTTGCCCTGCGCAAACTCGGGCCGTGGCTGATCGCGCTGGTGATCACCGTGTACATGAGCTACGCGCTGCCCTCGTCTCTGGGCAAGTCCCTGGCGATGGTACTGGCTTATGCGTTGGTGGTCGGCACCTGTTTCTCGGCCATCTGCGTGATCGCCTTCTCGCTGCTCGACGGCCCGCACCGCCATCGCGCGCTGTACATCCTGCGGCACCAGGCCTTTCGTCCGCTGTGGTGGATCGGCAGCTTCGCCGCCTTTGGCGAAGCCCTGAGCGACCCGCGCCTGGTAACGGCCCTCGGCCAACACCTGTCGCACACCGCCGCAACCGTCGCCAATGTGATGGCGGCGCTGTCCACCGGCGTGTTTATCCTGCGTTTTCGCCGGCCGATCGCCCACCTGATCCGCAACCAGCCGCTGTCACGCCGCCTCACACGGCGCGCCCTCAGTGACACCATCGAGATCATCGGCTCGTTCTGGTACATCCCGGCCCTGCTGCTGGTGGGTATTTCCCTGTTTGCCACGTTCGTCTCTGCCGGCGACACCAGCACCGCCCTGCGTCAATCGCTGCTGTGCACGGTATTGCTGGTGTTGTGCATGGTGATCAATGGCCTGGTGCGTCGCCATGCCCTCAAGCCGCAACGCGGGCACAAGCGCCATGCGCTGTACTCCGAGCGCCTGAAAAGCTTCATCTACACCCTGGCTCACCTGGTGGTGTGGCTGGTGTTTATCGAACTGGGCCTGCGGGTCTGGGGCTTGTCGCTGATTGGCTTTACCGAAGGCGACGGCCATGAAATCGCGGTCAAACTGTTCGGCCTGGCAGGCACGCTGCTGTTTGCCTGGTTGATCTGGATCCTCAGCGACACGGCAATTCACCACGCCCTCACCCGCTCGCGCAAAGGCCTGGCCAATGCGCGGGCGCAGACCATGATGCCGTTGATCCGCAACGTGCTGTTCGTGACGATTTTCATCATCGCCGCCATCGTCGCCCTGGCGAATATGGGCATGAACGTCACGCCGCTGCTGGCCGGTGCCGGTGTAATCGGCCTGGCCATCGGTTTTGGTGCGCAGTCGCTGGTGGCGGATTTGATCACCGGCCTGTTCATCATCATCGAAGACTCCCTGGCAATCGATGACTACGTGGACGTGGGCGGCCACCTCGGCACCGTCGAGGGCCTGACTATCCGCACCGTGCGCCTGCGCGACATCGACGGGATTGTGCACACGATTCCGTTCAGCGAGATCAAGAGCATCAAGAACTACTCGCGGGAGTTCGGCTACGCGATCTTCCGCGTGGCGATCCCGTACAACATGGACATTGATAACGCGATCAAGCTGATCCGCGATGTCGGCCAGAAAATGCGCAACGACCCGCTGCAGCGCCGCAACATCTGGTCGCCGCTGGAGATTCAGGGCGTGGAAAGTTTTGAGTCAGGCAGCGCAATCCTGCGGGCACGGTTCAAAACGGCGCCGATCAAACAGTGGGAAGTGTCGCGGGCGTTCAACCTGTCGCTGAAACGGCATCTGGACGAAGCGGGGTTGGACCTGGCCACACCGCGCTTGAGTGTGCAGGTGGTCACGGGGGCGTCGGGTGGGTTGGAGAAAGAGAAGGAAGCTTGAAGGCATCGCACCCACTGTTGCCAAGCTCGCTTGTTGTGGTGAGCGGGCCTGCCCCGCTCACCACAACAAGCGAGCTCGCCACATAAAGCCTGATTACCTCAGGCCAGTGCCGCGCCATCCATCTTCTGGCGCAGGCTCAGCGGGCGCATATCGGTCCAGGTTTCTTCGATGTAGGCCAGGCACTCTTTCTTCAGGCCGCTCTTGCCTACGGTGCGCCAGCCTTCCGGCACGGCCTTGTAGTCGGGCCAGATGGAATACTGTTCTTCATGGTTGACCACTACCTGAAACAAGATGTCGTCGCGGTCAAATACTGAGGTCATTGCTGTTCTCCATCGCAAAAAAACTGGCTGCGCACCACGCGCAGCACTGATATCTGTAGAAACGTACCAAGCCGTCGAAAAATTAGAGGCTGGCCACAGCGGCGGCCAGGGCGCGCCCGAAGATCTCGGCCACACGGTCGACTTCTGCGGCGGTGATCACCAGCGGCGGCAGGAAGCGCACTACGCTGCCATGACGGCCGCCCAGTTCCAGGATCAGTCCGCGCTTGAGGCACTCGCGCTGTACCAGCGGCGCCAATTGGCGGTGCACCGGTGGGTGGCCCTGGATGTCGAGGGTACCGTCCGGGTCCACCAACTCCACGCCGAGCATCAGCCCGCGGCCGCGAATATCGCCCAACTGCGGGAAGTCCCTTTGCAGGATGCGCAGGTGTTCGCCGAGGCGCTCGCCCATCGCTGCCGCATGGCCGGGCAGATCGTGTTCCTTGAGGTAGCGCATCACCGCCGAACCCGCCGCCATCGCCATCTGATTGCCACGGAACGTACCGGCATGGGCGCCCGGCAGCCAAGTGTCGAGCCAATCGCGGTACACCACCACCGCCAGCGGCAAGCTGCCGCCGATGGCCTTGGACATCACCACCACGTCCGGAATGATGCCGGCGTGTTCAAAGGCGAACATCTTGCCGGTGCGCCCAAAACCGCTCTGGATTTCATCGACGATCAACGCCACGCCCGCCTGCTCGGTGATCCGCCGCAGGCCGCGCAGCCAGTCGAGGTCGGCCGGGATGACGCCGCCCTCACCCTGCACCACTTCAACAATCACCGCTGCGGGCAGCAATACCCCGGCTTCCGGGTCGTTGAGCAGGTTTTCCAGGTAATGCAGATTGACCTGCACACCTTGCGCACCGCCCAGGCCGAACGGGCAGCGGTAGTCATAGGGGAATGGCAGAAACTGCACGCCATTGCCCAGCAACGCACCCAAGGGTTTCTTCGGCCCCAGGCTGCCCATCAGGCTCAAGGCGCCTTGGCTCATGCCGTGATAGCCACCCTGGAACGACAGCACGGTGCTGCGCCCGGTGGCGGTACGTACCAGTTTCAGCGCAGCTTCCACCGCGTCGGTGCCGGTAGGGCCACAGAACTGAATCTTGGCTTCCCGCGCCAGCTCGGCCGGTAACAGGCCAAACAGATCCTGTACGAATTGATCCTTGACCGGTGTCGTCAGGTCGAGGGTGTGCAACGGCAGTTCGTCACTCAGCACTTGCTGGATGGCTTCGATCACTACCGGGTGGTTATGCCCCAGCGCCAGCGTGCCAGCGCCGGCCAGGCAGTCGATGAACTGGCGGCCTTCCACGTCTTCCACATAAATACCCTTGGCACGCTTGAGCGCCAGGGGAATGCGCCGGGGGTAACTGCGGGCGTTGGACTCCTGCTGGCGTTGACGGGCCAACAGCGGTGTTTCATCGAACTGGTAGAGCGTTTCCGCAGGCGCCGGGCTGCCATGCACCGGGGCGCTTTCGATACGGCTGGTAGCGACTGACATCTCTCTGTCCCTCAATACGCTGATGATGGTGACCAAACTGCCAATCCGTTGGCGTCTGGCCCAAGGGCATGCGCACGGATTTCCTGTTCTGGAAACGCATCAGCGGCTGAGGGATTTAGGGCTATTGATCGTTAGCGGATGCAGTTGAACGGTACTCGGCGTCAAAGTCCTCGGTATTTTTCGTTCAGGGCATACAGGATCGCGCACGTCTCGGCATCCAACACACCCCGGTGATCTCGCGGCCTGAAGTGCATCTGGAACGCCCGCGTGCGCTGTGCAAACGCCTGTCGGTTCTGCGCAGGCTTATACCCATACCGCTCAAACGCCCGCTCGACCTCTACCTCCGGTGGCAGCCCCACACCAAACCGACGCTGATACATCGCCCGCGTCGCCTCATCAAACCAGGCGCCAACCCCGGCGTCGTACAAGCATCGCCAAGGCAACCGGGGCCCTGGATCACTCTTGCGCCAATACGCCACGTCCGAATGCCCCAGAATATCCGCCGGGCCGATCTGCGGGTAACGCCCGAGGATGTCGCGCACCAGTGCAATCAACACCGAAACCTGCTCCGGGGCGTACGCAGGAAAGGTAAACACCCCCGCGTCATCCCGCGCCAGGTTGACGATCTCGATACCAATCGAACGGCTATTGAGGTTATCCCGCCCAGCCCATTGGCTCGCCCCGGCATGCCACGCACGCTTGGTTTCATCCACCAGACGAAACGCGCGCAGTTCGTCATACCCGGCAGCGCGGTAGCCGGGCTCATCGGGATCAGGCAGAAGATAGTGGGCGCTGACCCCGTCCTGGGTCAGGGTTCGCAGGGAGGACGCGAACGGCGCGGCGGTGTAATGCAGGATCAGTTGCCCCACAGGCTCGCCGTTGCGGTCGTTGAAGTGCCTGGCTGGGAAACTGGTGTCGATGACCAACATAAGAACCATCCTTTTCAATACAGGCCGAGTCATTCGGCCCGTTCAAGCGCAAAAAAATTAGCGCCATCCTGAAGACTTGAACGTCAGGAGGGTGGTAATTATTTGGCACTTGAAAGGACGGCGTTCAGCGTCGCAGCGGCATGCCCAACTCGACACGCAGGCCATCGGCCTGGCTGTCGAATGTCAGTGAACAGGAGCAGCGCTGCACAATTGCTTGCACGATCGCCAGGCCCAGGCCGCAGCCTTCGCTGTTGCCATTGCGCCAGAAGCGCTGGGTCAGGTATTGCAGGTCTTCACTGGAAATCTGCTTGCCATGGTCGCGCACGCGGAACACCACTTGATCTGGCGCGGTGAACACACTCAGCTCTACCCGCGTGTCCGCCGGCGTATGGCGCAAGGCGTTGTCCAGCAGGTTACGCAGGGCGGCAACCGCCAGGCCCACGGGCATTTCCACCGGGGCAGCGGACAGGTTGTGCGGCAGGATCAGATCGATGCGCGAATTATCGCCAGCATTGGCATCCTGGATCGCCAGCCGTGCGACTTCTTCGGCGCTGGACTGCAGGCCATCGTCAAACGACAGGCTGCCTTCCACCCGGGCCAACAGCAGCAACTGCTCCAGGGTACGGTGCAAGCGGTCGGCGCCCTCCTCGGCGTGGGCCAGGGACTGGTCGCGGGCCGCGCCTTCGGTCATGCGCGCCACTTGCAGGTGGGTCTTGATCGCCGTCAGCGGGCTGCGCAGTTCGTGGGCGGCATCGCCGGTGAGACGGCGTTCACGCTCGATGGTCTTGGCGATGCGTTGCAACAGTTGGTTCTGGGTGTCCAGCAGCGGTTTGAGTTCGCTGGGCAGCGGGTGGATCTGCAGCGGTTCGAGGGAATCGGCACTGCGCCGCATCAGCGCGTCGCGCATGCGGTTGAGCGGCAGCAGGCTCTGGCCGATGCCCAGCCACAGCAGGCACAGGCAACCGAGCATGGCCACGCCCACCGGCACCGAAGCCGCCAGCAGGATCGACAGGTTCAGGGCCTCGCGCTCAACCTGGCGGTCGGCGGTGGTAATGAGCAGGTCGCCACGGGACAGGGTAAAGCTGCGCCAGCCCACGCCGTCGATCATCTGGTCGCGAAAACCGCTGCGTTGCGACTCCAGGCCCTGATCCGGCGTGGTGTGGCTGCGCGCCAGGATTTCCCCGCGCAAGGAACTGACCTGGCAGGCCATGCCGCCCGGCACGTGCAGTTGCTCGGCACTGAAATGCGCGCCGCCGCTGACACTGGCCAGGCCCGGCATCTGCTCGGTGAGCCCCGCCACCATGCGTGCCGACGCCACCAGGCGCTGGTCGAGGGAGAACATCATCTGGTTGCGCAGGTCGTTGAGCATCCAGGCCGCTGCCAGGGCCCAGATCAGCACGAAGGCGGCGCCGAGCTTGAAAGTCAGGCGCAGGCGCAGGCTTTTCACGAAGCGTTCTCGCCGTCATCCGCCGGGCCCAGGCGATAGCCCAGGCCGCGCACGGTCTCGACAATGCCATTGCCCAATTTGCGCCGCAGGTGGTGGATATGCACGTTGAGGGCGTTGCTCTCCAGCTCATCGTTGAAGCCGTAAACGCTGTCCTTGAGCTGCTCGCTGGACAGCACGCGGCCCTTGTTGTGCAGCAGCGCCTGCAGCAGCGCTTGTTCACGCCGGGACAGATCCACCGGCTGGCCGCCCAACAGGGTTTCGCGGCTGCTGGGGTCATAGGTCAACCGGCCGTGTTCGATCAGGTTGACGCTGCGCCCCGCCATCCGGCGCAGCAGGGTTTGCAGGCGGGCAGCCAGTTCGCGCAGGTCAAAGGGTTTGAGCAGGTAGTCATCGGCGCCGGCTTGCAGGCCGTCGACGCGGTTGGTCACCGAATCCCGCGCAGTGAGGATCAGCACCGGAATCTCCAGACCCTGGCTGCGCAGTTGCTGCAGCAGCTTGAGGCCGTCTTCGTCGGGCAGGCCGAGGTCGAGCACCATGATGTCGAAGGTCGCCGCCTTGAGCATCGCCCGCGCAGCCGCCGCCGTGGCCACGCGCTCAACCGTAAAGCCCTGGGCGGTGAGGCCGGCCACGATGCCGCTGGCAATCAGTTCGTCGTCTTCACAGACCAGTACGTGCATGGTGAACCCTTCATGAAAGATGGGGGGATTAAAGGTGCAGCGGATTAAGCGCAGATTATGCCGTGAAAAGAGTCACGCTCAGATATTCCGTACACTTTAGAATAGCCCTCGGTTAATCATCGGTTAATCAACGCCACACATTGTGTGCCTCACTTGTATCGGACTAAGGCTTGACCATGCGGCATCTGTTTACCTTTCTGCTGGTGTTGTTCGCCGGGTTGGCCCAGGCCGCGCCGGGCAACCCGTTTGAGACCAAACCCGATTTCCTCCCGGTGGGCAAGGCCTTTACCTTTACTTCCGAACGTCTTGAAAGTGGCGAGACCCAGTTGTATTGGCAAATTGCCGACGGTTATTACCTGTACAAGCAGCGCATGAAGTTCGAAGGCCTGGCCGCCCAGCCGGCACTGCCGCAAGGCGAGGCCCATAGCGACGAGTTCTTTGGCGAGCAGGAAGTGTATCGCCAGGGCCTGGAAGTGAAGCTGCCCGCCGGGGCCACCGGCCAGGTCAAACTGGGCTGGCAGGGCTGCGCCGATGCAGGCCTGTGCTACCCGCCGCAGTCGATCACTGTAGACCTGGGCGGCAACCCCGCCGTCGCCGCCACCGCGCAAGCCCAGGACCAGAGCCTGGCCAGCGGCCTGCAACAGCGCAGCCTGGGCTGGAGCCTGCTGGTGTTCTTCGGCCTGGGCCTACTGCTGGCATTTACGCCGTGTTCACTGCCGATGCTGCCAATCCTCGCCGGCCTGGTGGCGGGCAGTGGCGCCAGTCCTCGCCGTGGTTTTGCCCTGGCCAGCAGCTACGTGGTGTGCATGGCGCTGGTGTATGCGGCGCTCGGCGTATTGGCGGCATTGCTCGGCGCCAATCTCGCCGCGCTGCTGCAAACTCCCTGGATTCTCGGCAGTTTCGCCGCGTTGTTCGTGATCCTCGCCCTGCCGATGTTCGGCTTCTTTGAACTGCAACTGCCCGCCTTCCTGCGCGATCGCCTGGACAACGTCAGCCGCAAGCAAAGCGGTGGCAGCCTGATCGGCGCCGGGGTGCTGGGCGCGCTGTCCGGCCTGTTGGTCGGCCCTTGCATGACCGCGCCACTGGCGGGCGTGCTGCTGTATATCGCGCAAAGTGGCAATGCGCTGCACGGCGGTTTGATCCTGTTCTACATGGGCATCGGCATGGGTGTTCCACTGTTGCTGCTGGTGACCGTGGGCAACCGCTTCCTGCCCAAGCCGGGCAACTGGATGAACGTGCTCAAGGGCATCTTCGGCTTCCTGTTCCTGGGTACCGCCGTGCTGATGATTCGCCCGGTGGTCGGCGAAAGCCTGTGGATCGGCCTGTGGGGCGCATTGGCGCTGGTGATGGCCTACTGCGGCTGGACCCTGGCCCGCGAGTACGGCCTGGCGGCCAAGGTATTCGGTGCCGGTTCCCTGGTGCTGGGCCTGTGGGGCGCAGTGCTGGTGGTGGGCGCGGCCGGTGGCGGCGACGATCTGTTGCAACCGCTGAAGGTGTACCGCGGCGCGCAAGTCGCCGGTGCGCCCACCGCCCATGACGCCTTCATGACCATCAACGACCCCGCCGTCCTGCAAAATCAACTCGACAGCGCCAAGGCCCAGGGCCAATGGGTGCTGGTGGACTACTACGCCGACTGGTGCGTGTCGTGCAAGATCATGGAAAAACAGGTGTTCGGCCAACCCAAAGTCCTCGATGCCCTCAAAGACGTACGCCTGCTGCGCCTGGACGTCACCGCCGACAATGCCGCCAGCCGCGAACTGCTGGGCCGCTACAAAGTACCGGGACCACCGAGCTTCGTCTGGATCGGCCCCGACGGTGAAGAGCGCCGCGCCCAGCGCATCACCGGCGAAGTGAATGCCGACGCCTTCCTGCAACGCTGGACCCAAGCCCGGGACGCCCTCTGATGCTGACCCTGACCATCGGCACCTTCGCCATCGCGCTGAATCACATTCTGCTGATCAGCGCGTTGATTCTCGCCACCCTGGTGGGCTGGCGCGTGGCCAAGCGTGGCGGTGAGAACCCGGAATCGGTGCTGTTCAGCCTGTTCCTGCTGGGCATGCTCGCGGCACGCGTCAGCTTTGTGCTGATGTACTGGAGCTACTACAGCAGCGACTGGCTGCAGATGGTCGACCTGCGCGACGGCGGCTTCCTCGCCTGGCCCGGCATCATCACCCTGATCCTCGGTGCGCTGGCCTACGGCTGGCGCCGCCCGGCGCTGCGTAAGCCACTGAGCGCCGGGGTCATCACCGGCCTGCTGTTCTGGGGCATGACCAGCCTGTCCTTGAGCGTGTATGAAAAAGGCACGCGCCTGCCGGACATCACCCTGCGCAACGCCAATGGCGAAGTGGTGCAACTGGCGGATTACCAGGGCGGCCCGCTGGTGATCAATCTGTGGGCCACCTGGTGCCCGCCCTGCCGCCGCGAAATGCCGGTGCTGGAAAGTGCCCAACGCATGCGCCCTGACGTGACCTTCCTGTTCGTCAACCAGGCCGAAAGCATGCAAAGCGTCAGCACCTACCTGGCCACCCAGGGCCTGAACCTGGACAACGTCCTGTTTGACGCCAGCGGCCGCCTCGGCCAGGCCGTGGGTTCCATGGCCCTGCCGACCACCTTGTTCTACCAAGCCGACGGACGCCTGATCAACAGCCACTTGGGCGAGTTGTCCCAGGCCAGCCTGGCCCGTGCCATGGAACCCTTCGACACCGCCCCTGCTGCCACAAGGAAACCGACATGCCAAGCCTCCGCCACCTGCTGAGCCTCTTACCACTGACGATGGCGGCCACCCTGGCCCAGGCCGAAGACTGGCCGGCGCCGATCAAACAGATCGAAGCCAAGGGCGCCAGGATCATCGGCAAATTCGACGCCCCCAGCGGCCTTACCGGCTACGCCGCGCAATACCAGAACCGCGGCATGGCGCTGTACCTGACCGCCGACGGCAAAAGCGTGATCGCCGGCAACCTGTACGACGCCCAGGGCAATGACCTGAGCACCGCGCCCCTGGAAAAACTGGTGTACGCGCCGATGGCCAAGGAAGTCTGGGCCAAGATGGAACACAGCAACTGGATCCAGGACGGCGACGTTAAAGCGCCACGCATCGTCTACCTGTTCAGCGACCCTAACTGCCCGTACTGCAACATGTTCTGGGAACAGGCGCGGCCATGGGTCAAGGCCGGCAAGGTGCAGTTGCGCCACATCATGGTCGGCATCATCCGCGAAGACAGCGCGGCCAAGTCCGCCGCCCTGTTCGCCGCCAAAGACCCGCAAAAAGCCCTGGAAGAACACGAAGCAGCCGGCAAGGGCAGTAAATTGCAGGCAATGGCCAAGATCCCGGCCGATATCGAAGCCAAGCTCGATGCCAATATGAAGTTGATGGATGAGCTGGAGTTGTCGGCGACGCCGGCGATTTTCTACCTGGATGACAAGGGTGGCTTGCAGCAACAGCAGGGGGCGCCGTCGCCGGATAAGTTGGTGAAGATATTAGGGCCGAAATAATGCCGACAGGTTCGTGCGGGAATGACAAATGTGCCACCCGCACAACTATCGAACACTTCTACTCAAAAAAATAGAAGTGTTCGACTTTACTCCGTCGTTTAGAGCTTACCGTTACACCTCTCTCACATAAATCTTATCCAAGAGATAATCGTTCCCTATACCAGTGTAAACATGAGAGTAGATGTTCAGCGACATGCTCGCTGAGGTCGCTGTGAACGTGCCCGTCAGTGCGGCCCAAACCATATTTGGAAAATCAGTTTGCGCGGTAACAGGAACACTATTTACGTTCAACGAAAAACGCGGAGCAGCACCTGCCAGATTGAAACGCTTCACCGCAATACTGAAACTATATTTGCGACCTACCTCGAATCCATGAATGGCTTTTGACAATAAAACGCCATTACTGGTCTCTGAATAGGTGTAATTAAACAAACACCCGTTACCGTCCTCTTCCCGATGATGTACCAAGTCCCTTGGGTCCGCCGCCGCAGGCCCCCGCTGCCAACCGTTGAGATCTCCATTAGCAGTAAAGTCCGATAGATCGCGGAAGGGTTTAGTGAACTTCAGGTTCAATACGGGGAACGTAATCGCATTGCTCTGAACACCACCGACATCTGGCGTCGCCATGTATTCAACCACCAACGGAGTTAAGTTACGCAACTTCTCCAGCTCTGCACGTGGAAGTAGTTTTTCCAAGCCACCGGACAGATCACTAGAGGTGATCGGTGCGGCAATTGCCACATTGATGGTGTAAGGGGATCCATTCGCGTCGGCGGTGCCCGTACATTTGAGCCATCCGACCTGCCCTAACAATATGAACCACCACTTTTCCACTGTGATATGAGCATCACCGGCAAAAGCACGCAAATCTAAAACCCCACCTTGAGTGGCGTATGGCGTGGCCTCCCTCACTGCGGGAGTGGGTAGACGCACCGGCTTACTGATCTTCAAGTTCAAAGGCGGCGAGGTCTGCACCTTGCACGCTGTATTCACGGTATAGGTGATTGGCACTGTTTTACCCATGCTTTCGATCACCGCTTCCGCCGGCAGCTCAAAGATCACAGCGCCCGCTGTAATCCCCGGTTTGGAAGCCAGCGGCCAGCAAGTACCGTCCGCCTTTTTCCAGCAAAGACTGATGGAGTGCTTGGGGTTGTTGCCGACGTAATCCACTTTGACCTGTACACCGTTACGCCCATTCCAGGCAGTCAAATCAGAGCCCACCGCTTCGACAACTTCAGGCGCAGGCAGGACCAGAGCCTCTTGCTCGATTTCAAACGCTTGGGCCGGGAATGCATGAGCCTCAGCCAAATCATCGGCATCACAAAAAGTCGCTGAAAAATGCAGTTCAAAACTGCTGCAATCCGCCAGCTTTTGCAGCTCTGCCCTCGGGATAGACGCATCAACCCCATGCGTCTTCCAGTCATCCGTAACAGCGGCATTCGTCAAAATGTCGAACCGGTAAGCGCTGCCGTCTTCACGCGTCCCCGTGATCCACATCCAACACGTGTTCGAGCACTCTGCATAATCCCAGACGGGCACAGTCGCCATTGCATCCCCTGCGAACGTGCGCAGATCCACTTTACCGTCCGTTGCCTCTTCAATGCCCGAGTGGGGGAATTGAGGCACCAAAACGCTGACCACCTGTTCGGGCGATCGCTGTGAGGCCTCACCATTGGGGGTCTTGACCGTGTAGTCCAGCGTCATCGGTTTGTTGAAGAAACAAGCGATGATGCAGGGCGACAGCTTGACGGATGCCAGGTACCCGTCATTTTCAATCGTTACACAGCCCAGCGGCTCAGGCCCGTAACCCGCCCCACTGGCATAAAAACAGACATGGTCACCGGCATACGTCTCCAGCGCTGGGGTGTCTACATTGCCGCCTTGCTTGGTCAATTCTGGGTTCAGACACCACTCGCCGTTGTATTCCACCGACTGCCGCAGGTGCGGGGGCTTCAGGTCCAGCCCAGGATCAACAATTAAAGCTGCTGTACGACGACGTTGGATTTCGAGCGCGTTTCTCGGCAGGCGCGTCTCCAGGTGCGGGTCAACCTCAGCGGGGGGCTCGGCCGGTAAACCGCTGGTGATCCACGCACATTGCAGCGTGAGTGATCGCCACGGCTTGCGGCGCGCCAACCACCCCCGGGAAATCGAGAAACGCAGCACATTCCCCGCCACGGCATCCGCAGCAGTCAATACATAGTCATACACCACCGTGTAGAACACGTGTCGAGCCGCATCTTGCTCGGTAGCGACCGTGCAGTAGAGCTTATCCCCTGCTTTGGCAAGAGGTGGGACCGGCACAAGTACCGTCTCGTCGCCTGTGTGATCACGCATGTCATACGTTGGCGTGTTATGAACAATTTTTTCGTGAAGCAAGTGGGGCGCAAGGTCGTCACTTTCGTCTGCTGGGTAAAACGATATGCCTACTTCTGTCACCAGCGAAGCTGCTGCTTGCCCCTGCGTCCTTCCCGTATAGGAAATGAGGGCCGTAAACCCCATCAGCTTTGTCAGATAATCCAGTGGAATATCGATGTGCCTGGCCCCAGCTTCACCGCTTGAATCCACAATGTCCTCTAATACCAGTTCCGCTACCTCTTTTGCACTGAACTTGACGGTGATAGGCGAACTGTCCATACGAGCGTCGACCGTCAAGTACGAACCCGGCATCAGAGAGGGAACAACGATGCTATCCACTTCACTGGACACTACCGGGGCATCTACTTCCTGAGCATTTGGCGTGGTCGATCGAGGCGTTGCTTTTGCTTTAGCCATGATAAGAACTCCGTATTCAGGGTCAGCACCCTCAGCCAGTCCGAGGCCGAGGGTTTCCCCTGTAGTGAGCTCTATTTAACGAGTTCGCGCCTACTGTCAGAATTGACAGTTCTGACGAAGACTCACGACTTTCCCGATCAACGGTTAACTCACAGCCCCTCCAATTCCGCCACCCCGGCGATTTTCTACCTGGATGACAAGGGTGGGTTGCAGCAACAGCAGGGGGCGCCGTCGCCGGATAAGTTGGTGAAGATTCTCGGGCCTAAGTAAAGTTATAAAAGTACAACCGTTATAAAACGCCCTCGCCTCATGCGAGGGCGCTTACATCGCTCTGGCTCATTTACAACCAGAATGTAAAGTTATCTACATAGATCCAATCGCTAACGATGAGATCTATCCTTGCTATCTCCCTACCGTCCCCCGAGAATCCCACCCATTGATTATGCCCTCCAGATGCATAGTGCCGAGTAGCGCGTCCTAGCCAACCATCAGCGCTATCAAAAAAGTCCGCATGAAAGGTCTGATTAAGCCCGGCAATACCGAACTGAACTTTTTTGCATGTAAACTTTAAATCCAAACGTAAAACCTGTGGTCGCGGCAGACCGTTAACGAGATAGGACATCAAAATGGCTGGACCGGAACTGAACGGTGACATTTCATAAGTATGAATACCCGCCTGTTCAGGACCCGAAACGAAGGTTATATCCATGGTAGGGACACTAAAACGCTGCCCCGCCGAGATAAAACGGCTTGACTGACCCGTAAAGTTCTCATAGCGAATTTTGGGGGGCACAATAACTGTCAATTCCAAAGATGGAAACCGCACTGCGTCCGTCGCACTTGAACTGCCGTCAGTCGTGACCTCGCAAAAAACAGTCAACGGGCTGTGATCTTTCAATTTTTCCAATTCAGATCGCAGCAGTACTGCCGACAACCCGTTATCGACTTCCTCTGAAATTACGCGTGGGTCTATACGCACGTTGATCGTATGAGGAGCACCGTTTTCGAGAGTCCCAACAACACGCAGAAAAGCATTTTGGCCTTCAAAAGCAAACCACCACGCCTTGTCGAAGTTTGCGTCATACACGGTGATATGCGCATCACCGTTAAAAGTCTGCAGGTCTAAAAGCCCGCCTTGGGTAGCCGGTGGCGTCGCCTCAGGCACCACCGGTGTAGGCAATCTCGTCGGTACACTGATCTTCAACGCAAGCGTCTTCGACGGCACCAGTTTACAAGTACTGGTCACTATGTAATTGATCAGGATTGTTTTACCCGCCCCCTGGATCACCGCTTTACGCGGGATCTCGAAATCGACATAGCCAGGATCGCTGTTGCCCGGCTTTGGTTCCAATGGCAGGCTCGTACCGTCCGGTTTGACCCACTTCACGCCGATCGTATGATTGGAGCTGATCCGCTCATACTCCACCCGCACCGTCACACCGTTCCGACCATTCCAGATAGTCAGTTGGTCCTCCACCGCTTGGCACACACTTGGAGGGGGTAGTGTCAAAGCCTCTTGCTCGATGCTAAATTTCCCAACAGGGAACTCAACGGCTGTCTCCAGCGCACACTGGCCATCGAAGTTCGCCGCAAAATGCAGCTCAAACTCGCTGCAATCCGCCAACTTTTGCAGTTTGGTCCTGTCCATCGGCGTATCGACCCCATCGTGTAACCAGGCAGCGTCAAGCGGCTCACCCTCCAACACATAAAAACAATAGTCGCTGCCATCCTCAAGCGTACCGGTTACCCACATCCAGCAACATTGCTTCTCTACCGCATAATCCCAAACAGGCACCACCCCCGTCGCATTCCCGCTAAAGTTGTTGAGGTCCAGGGTATTCCCCGTTGCCTGTTCAATACCTGGTCTGGTCAGTTTTGGCGCAAGTACTTTGACCAAGCGCTCAGGCGAATACTGGGGCTCGTAACTGTTGAATTTAAGGCTGTAGTTCAGCGTCAAGGTCTTGTTGAAAAGGGCTGCGATAATGTCTGGAGCAACATCGAAGGACAGGTCCGTTTCACCGCTCTTCACATCCTGGCAACCGAGTGCCACAGGCCCGTAATTTGGCCCGGACGCGTAAGCACATACATGGTCACCTTCATACATGCCTTCATAACTGACAATGACATGCCCACCGTTGACCGTGTTGGTGGGATTGACCTGCCATTGGCCTGGAGGCAGCTCCACCGATTCGCGCAAATGGGGTGGGTCCAGATCCTGGGCCGGGTCTACGTGCAAGAGCGAGGTCGTGCGCAGGTGAAAATCCTGCGCATTTACAGGCAGCGGATTTTCCAGAAGCGGGTTGCCCGGCTCGGGAAACACAGGCGCAGTCTTGTCCCAAATCACCCCCAGATGGGCAGTGATAGACGAATAGTCGTCGAGTCTGGATAACCAGCCTCGCGACAGAGAGAACCTGAAAACGTGATCAGCATGAGCCTCATGAGGCTGTACGACGTGATCCAACGCCACCCATCTGAAGCGATACGGCGTGACATGCTGATTACCCGCGACGGTGACAAACAGGCGCTGACCTGCGTTAATCATTGGCCACGCCTTAATGTGAACGGTTTCATCGCCAGTGAAGCTCAGCATCCTCAGCCGCCAGGTGTTCGGCTCCTCCTCTTTGGAATGCTCAAACACCGGCCTTGATACCACCAGGTGCTCCTCCCGGATCTGTTGGACTTCCAACTCCAGTGTCAAGGACTCCAACGCTCGGCCACCTGCATTGGCCGTGTACTTGATCAATACCGTGTGCCCGATGCAGTAACTGATCCAGTTTGCAGGAATATCGACGACATCAACCCCGTTTGCGACAGAAACAGGCTCGAAGATGGGCTCGTCTTGATCCTTGATCGCTAGGTAGAACGTGACATGGGTGGCATTCGCCGGCAAGGTCAGTGTCGCCGTAGCGCCATCGATCGCATCGATCGGATACAGCACACTGTTATTGGTGGCGTACTGGATAATCGCATAGGGCAACTCCGCTTCAGTCGCTTGCAACACGCCAGAGGCCTGAGCGGAAATAGGTTTTTCAGAGAGCGTTTTTTTAACCATGACAAGACTCCTGTCCAGCGTTAGATCACCGTCGGGCCTGGCCGAGTGGGCCAGAAACTCCGGTTATCTAACACGTGATACAGGAAGCTTGCCTACTGTCAGATTTGACAGTTCTACCGAAAAAAATGGGTATTCCAGACCAGCGGCTGGCTTACAACCCCTCCAACTCCGCCATCAAATCACTCAGCCGACCCACCTTCTCCGCGCTGATCTCATTGGCCGCCAACCCGTCGATGTACTCCGCCAGTTGCGCCACTGTGCTGCACTCGAACATCGCCCGCAGCGGCACATCCCGCTGCAGGGTCTTCTGCACCCGCGAGGCAATCTGTGTGGCCAGCAATGAATGCCCGCCGAGTTCGAAGAAGTTGTCTTCGACGCCCACCCGCTCGACCTTGAGCACTTCGGCCCAGATTGCAGCCAAGGAGGTTTCCAGTTCGTTGCGCGGCGCCAGGTAGTCCTGGCTGTGCAACTGGCCGATCTCCAGTGCCGGCAGGGCCTTGCGGTCGAGTTTGCCGTTGGCGTTGAGCGGCAGGCGGTCAAGCCATAGCCAGTGCAACGGCACCATGTATTCCGGCAGCTCGGCGCGCAGGCGTTGCTTGATGCGGTCCAGGCGCTCGCTTGGGCTCAGCGCTTCATCGGCCGCCACCAGGTAACCCACCAGGTGCTTGCCGTTGACGCCCTCTTGCACGCCCACTGCGGCATCGCGTACTTCGGGTTGTTCGTGCAGGCGCGCTTCGATTTCACCCAGTTCGATGCGATAGCCGCGAATCTTCACTTGATGGTCGATACGCCCAACATATTCCAGCACGCCATCGCTGCGCCGACGCGCCAGGTCGCCCGTGCGGTAAAGCCGGTCGCCCGGTGCACCGAACGGGTTCGGCACAAACACTGCGGCCGTGCGCAACGGGTCGCTGACATAACCACGGCCGACGCCAGTGCCGGCCACACACAACTCACCGACAGCGCCTTGGGGCACCAGCTCCAGCGCGCCATCCAGCAGATACAGGCGGTTGTTGTCGGTCGGTGTGCCGATCGGCAGATAGGTGCCACGGGTCGACGCCAGATCGACGCGGAAGAACGCCACGTCATCCGAGCATTCGGCCGGGCCATAAGCATTCACCAAACCGATCTGCGGGTAGCGCAGCAACCATTGGTGCGCCAGTTCCGGTGGCATCGCTTCACCGGTGGGCAGCATCCAGCGCAGGCCGTCGAGGCTGATGCGGTCCTGGGCCAGCATGCCCTGGATCAGCGACGGCACGCTCTCCAGCACGGTGATGCCCTGCGCCTCAACGTGGGCCAGCAAGCCTTGGGGATCGTGGGCGATGGTGTTCGGCACGATGTCCACCCGCGCGCCGAACAACGGCGCGGCGAGAAATTGCCACACGGAAATATCGAAGCTCTGCGACGCAGTTTGCGCGATCACATCCGCCGGGCTCAGGTCCAGGTACGGCAGTTTGCTCAATTGGTTGTTGAGCATGCCGCGCTGTTCGACCATCACGCCTTTGGGCAGGCCGGTCGAGCCCGAGGTGTAGATCACGTAGGCGAGGTTGTCCGGGCCGCTGTAGATGCCTGGGTTTTCACCACGCGCCGGCACGTCTTCCCATACCAGCAATTGGCAGTCGACACCGTCAAGCAACTCGATGGCCTGCTCACGGCACGCCTCGGTGCACACCAGCAACGGCGTACGGCTCATGTCGATGATGCGGCTCAAACGCTGGCTTGGCAGGCCTGGGTCCAGCGGCAGGTAACCGGCACCGGCCTTGAAGCTGCCGATGATCATGCCCAGCAGGTCGAGGTTACGCTCGGCCAACAGTGCCACCGGTTGATCCAGGCCGACGCCCGCCGCGATCAGCGCATGGCCGAGGCCATTACTGCGACGGTTGAGTTCATCGAACGTCCATTGCTGGTCCAGGCAACTGGCGGCGATCCGCTGCGGATGCTCGCCGACTTGCGCTTCGAACAGCTCTATATAGCTGCGGTCCAGCGGGTAGGCGTGCTCACTCTGGTTGCAGCCTTCTACCAGGAACTCGCGCTCCTGCTCGCCAATCAACGGCAGGTCGGCCATGTCGCCATGGAAGCCCTGCACCAGCGCCAACAGCAGGCGCTTGAACTCGCCGAGCATGCCTTGCACGGTGGTTTCGTCGAAGTAACGCTGGTCGTAAGACAGGTGCAAGCCCAGGTCATCACCGGGGTAACACACCGCGGTCAGCGGGAAGTTGGTGTGGGTGCGACCGGAATCCGAAGTGGCATTCAGGCTTTGCGCACGGTCCAGCACAGAGGTTTCCACCGGGGCGTTTTCGAACACGAACAGGCTGTCGAACAGCGGCTGGCCCTTGGGCAGTTCGCTGTGTTCCTGGATCGTCACCAGCGGCAAATATTCGTACTCGCGCAGCTGCATATTGCTGTCGAGCAGGCCGCTCAACCATTGGCGCACGCTGCACGGTTGATCGTCTTGCGGCAGCTTCACCCGCAGCGCAATGCTGTTGATAAACAGGCCGACGGTGCGTTGCATCTCCGGCATTTGCACCGGGCGCCCGGCCACGGTAACGCCGAACAGCACGTCGCGGTCGCCGCTCAAGCGGCGCAGCACCAGGGCCCATGCCGCCTGGGCAAAGGTGTTGATAGTGAGCTGATGGGCCTGGGCCAGTTCCCGCAGTTGCGCGCCATCACGGGCATCCAGGCGGGTGTAGCAGTCGCCCACCACCATGCCGCCGCTGTGGCCGGCGTGCTCGCGCAGGAACGGCCGGTCGCTCGGGATCGGCGTGGTGCGCTCAAAGCCTTGCAAGTTCTGCTGCCACCACTGGCGTGCTTCATTCAGGTTCTGGCGTTGCAGCCAGGCGATGTAGTCGCGATAACGCGGCGGTGTGGCCAATTGCGCCTCAACGCCTTCGCCCAGGGCCATGTAGATCTCGAAGAAGTCATTCATCAGCAGCGAACGGCACCAGGCATCGATGAGGATGTGGTGGTTGCTCATCATGAACCAGTAGCGCGCTTCGCCGACGCGGATCAGGCGCAGGTGGAACGGCGCCTGGTTGAGCAGATCGAAGCCGGCTTCACGTTCGGCCTTGAGCAGCGCTTGCAGGCGCGGCTCTTGCTCAGCCTCGGCGTCCTGGCTCCAGTCGAGGTACTCAATCGGCGTGCTGCCGGGTTTGTGGATCACTTGCAGCATGTCTTCGCCGACGTTCCAGCAGAACGAGGCGCGCAAGGCTTCATGACGGGCGATCACCGCTTGCCAGGCCTGGGCAAAGCGCTCCGGGTCGAGGGCGCTGTTGATGCGGTAGCGGTCCTGCATGTAGTACAGGCCGGTGCCTGGTTCGAGCAAGGTGTGCAGCAACAGGCCCTCTTGCATCGGGGTCAGCGGGTACACGTCTTCGATGACGCTGGCCGGAACCGGCAAGCTGTCGAGTTGCGGCTGGGTCAGGTGCGCCAGGGGGAAGTCGGACGGCGTAAGGCCGCCGGCATCGTCCCTGAGGCAATGCGCGATCAGGCTGTGCAGCTCGGCCAGGTAGGCTTCGGCCAACTCGCGGACGGTGTGTGCATCGTGGCGTTCGCGGCTGAAGGTCCAGCGCAGCACCAGTTCACCGCCATACACCTGGCTGTCGACGCTCAGGACGTTGGGCAGCGGCGCATCCGGGTCGTGGGCCAGGCCCGCCGATTCATCCAGCGGATGGAACAGCGCCTCGCTGCCGAAACTCTGGTCGAACTGCCCCAGGTAGTTGAAGGTGATGTCGGCGGTCGGCAGCGCGGCCATGGTCTGCTTGCACAGGTCGTCCGCCAAGTAGCGCAGCACGCCATAACCGAGGCCCTTGTGCGGCACGCCGCGCAGTTGTTCCTTGATGGCCTTGATCGAGTCGCCCTGTTCAGCCTGCGGTGTCAGGCGCAATGGGTAGGCACTGGTGAACCAGCCGACGCTGCGGGTCAGGTCGATCTCGTCGAACAGGGTTTCGCGGCCATGGCCCTCCAGTTGGATCAGCGCCGAGTCGTGCCCGCTCCAGCGGCACAACACGCGGGCCAAGGCGGTCAACAACAGGTCGTTGACCTGGGTGCGATATGCGCTTGGGGCTTGTTGCAGCAACTGACGGGTGTGTTCGGCATCCAGGCGCACGCTGACGGTTTCGGCATCGCGATTGCGTAACGAGCCCTGCGCACGGTCCACCGGCAACGCCACGGCCGGGCCCGCCAATTGGTCCTGCCACACATTCAATTCTTCGCGCAGGGATTCGCTGCTGGCATAGGCCTGCAAGCGTGCGGCCCAGTCACGTAGCGCGCTGGTCTTGGCCGGCAGGCTGACGGATTGGCCTTCGCTGAGTTGGCGATAGACGTTCTGCAGGTCTTCGAGCAACACCCGCCACGACACGCCATCCACCACCAAGTGATGGATCGCGATCAGCAAGCGTTGCTGGCCTTCGGGGCCATCCACCAGCAAGGCGCGCAGCAGCGGGCCGTGTTCCAGGTCGAGGCTGCGCTGGGTATCGGTGAACAGCGCGGTGCACTGCGCCATATCGCGCACTTGCGCCTGCATCAGCACGCCGCCCTGGGGCACGGCCAAATGCTCGGCATGCCATTGCGCATGGCGCCGGGTGAAGCTCAGGCGCAGCGCGTCGTGGTGCTCCAGCACCGCCAGCAACGCTTGCTCCAGGCGATGAGGCTCCAGCAATTGCAGCGGCTTGAGCACCAGCGCCTGGTTCCAGTGCTGACGCGCCGGGACGTCGGTGTCAAAGAACCAATGCTGGATCGGCGTGAGGCCCGAGCTGCCGGTGAGTACGCCCTGCTCCGCCGTGACCTGCTCGGAGCGCGTGGCGACGGCGGCCAGGGTTTGCACGGTCTGATGCTGGAACAGGTCGCGGGGGCTGAAATGAATCCCCGCCTGCCGCGCCCGGCTGACCACCTGGATCGACAGGATCGAGTCGCCACCCAGTTCAAAGAAATTATCGTCCAGACCGACTTGCTGCACGTTCAACACCGCGCACCAGATCGCGGCCAAGGTGCTCTCCAGTTCGTTGCGCGGGGCCACGTACTGTTGGCGATTGGCCTCGGGGTCCGGTTGCGGCAAGGCGCGGCGGTCGAGCTTGCCGTTGGCGGTCAGCGGCATGCTGTCGAGCACGATCAGGTGTGCCGGCACCATGTAGTCCGGCAATTGCGCCTTGAGGTGGGTCTTCAACGCCTCGCGCAATGGGCCGTGCTCTGCGTCGCTGACCAGGTACGCCACCAGCTGTTTGCCACTCGGCGAATCCAGCGCCAGCACCACTGCCTCGCGCACGGCTTCGTGTTCCAGCAGGCGGGTTTCGATCTCGCCCAGCTCGATGCGGAAACCACGGATTTTTACCTGATGGTCGATACGCCCCAGGTACTCCACCAGGCCATCGGCGCGTTGGCGCACCAGGTCGCCGGTGCGGTACAGGCGGCCGCCATTGGCGGCAAACGGATCGGCGACAAAACGCTCCGCCGTCATGCCCGGACGCTCGTGGTAACCCTGGGCCAGGCCCGCGCCGCCGACGAACAACTCACCGGTCGCACCTTGGGGCACCAACGCCAGATCGGCGTCGAGAATGTACGCCACGCGGTCGCCGATAATGCTGCCGATCGGCACGCTGCCGGCGCCCTCCTCCAACTGCTGCGGCGCCAGGCTGGCCAGCGGCATCACCACGGTTTCGGTCGGGCCATAGGCGTTGAAAAACACCTCGGGCTGGAAGGCTGCGCGAATGCGCTGCAAGTGTTCGCCGGTCAGGGCTTCGCCGCCAGTGATGCACATGCGTACCGGCAGGGTCTGGTGTTGAGTCGCCAGCCACTGCGCCAATTGGCTGCCGTAGCTCGGGGTAAAACCGAGAATATTGATGCCATGGGTGCGGATCAGCCCGCAGATTTCCTCCGCATCCCACTGGCCCTGGGCCCGCAAGACCACTTGCGCGCCGCTGAGCAACGGCACCAGCAAACGCTCGGTGGCGGCGTCGAAGTTGATCGAATAGAAATGCAGCTCGCAATCATCCGGGCGCATGCCGAAACGCTCGATCACGGCCTGGCAATGCATGGCGATTTCGCCGTGGGACACCACCACGCCTTTCGGTTTGCCGGTGGAGCCGGAGGTGTAGATCAGGTACGCCTGGTGTTGCGCCAGGCTGATAAACGGCAGCTCATCGGCCGGGTAGTTCGCCAACACGGGCGAGTCATCCTCCAGGCACCAGCACGCCACTGTGGCCGGCAGTTCACCGAGGGCTTCGAACATCGCCGCGTCGCTGAGCAGCAGGCCGATGCCGCTGTCTTCGATCATGTAGTGCAGGCGATCCAGCGGGTATTCCGGGTCCAGCGGCACATAGGCGCCGCCGGCCTTGAGGATCGCCAGCAGGCCGACGACCATTTCCAGGGAGCGCGGCAGCGCCAGGCCGACCCGCACCTGCGGGCCGACGCCGCGTTCGCGCAGCATCCAGGCCAGGCGATTGGCACGGGCATTGAGTTCTGCGTAAGTGAGGGTCACGCCGGCAAAGGTCAGGGCCGGCGCATCCGCACGCTTGAGTGCCTGCTGGCTGAACAACTGGTGGATACACTGATCAAGACGGTGCTCACCGGCCTCGACGCCCAGGCTGTCCTGCAATGCGCGTTGTTCGGTGGCGGTCAGCAGCGGCAGTTCACTGAGGCGTTGTTGCGGGTCGGCAATCAACGCTTCCAGCAGGTTGCGCCAATGTTCAGCCATGCGCGCAATGCGCGGTTCGTCGAACAGATCCGTGCTGTACGTCAGGCAGCAACCCAGGCGGTGGTCGAGGTCGGTGACTTCCAGGTTGAGGTCGAACTTGGTCGCACGGGCATCGTTGGCCAGGTATTCGACGGTCATGCCGGCCAGTTGGCGGCTCTGCTGAAATTCCCAGCGCTGCACGTTGCACATCACCTGGAACAGCGGGTTGTAGGCGGCACTGCGCGGTGGTTGCAGGGCTTCCACCAGATGGTCGAACGGCAGGTCCTGGTGGGACTGGCCCTCGATCACAGTGTGACGCACCTGCTCGAACAATTGGCCGACATTCATCTGCCCATTGAGCTGGCAGCGCAGCACCTGGGTGTTGAGGAACGCGCCGATCAGCCCTTCGCTTTCCGGGCGGATGCGGTTGGCCACGGGGGCGCCGATGCGCAGGTCGGTCTGGCCGCTGTAGCGGTAGAGCAACACGGCCAGGGTCGCGGTCATGGTCATGAACAGCGTGAGGCCGCGTTCGGCATTGAAGGCGCGCACGCGGGCGGCCAGTTCGTCGCTCAGATCGAAGCGGTACAGCTCGCCCTGGTGGCTTTGCACTGGTGGCCGTGGACGGTCGCTCGGCAGCTCCAGCAGCGGATGTTCAGTGCCCAGTTGCGCGGTCCAGTAATCCAGTTGGCGTTGACGCTCGCCGGATTCCAGCCACTGACGCTGCCACACGCTGTAGTCGAGGTATTGCACCGGCAACGGCGCCAGCGGCGACAGGCGCTCGTCGATAAAGGCTTCGTACAGCGCGCTGAGTTCACGGGCAAAGATGTCCATGGCCCAGCCTTCGGTGACGATGTGGTGCAAGGTCAGCACCAGGTAGTGTTCCTGCTCGCCGGCCTTGACCACACAGGCGCGCAGCAACGGCCCGGTTTCCAGGTTGAACGGCGTGTGGGCCTCATGATCGGCCAGTTGCTGCAAGCGCTGCTGGCGCTCGGTTTCGTTCAGCGTGGAAATATCCTGCCAGTCCATGCGCAGGCCAGTCTGCGGCGCGACCTTCTGACAGGCCACACCGTCGACGCTCGGGAACGTGGTGCGCAGGGTTTCGTGGCGCATGATCAAGGCCTGCAACGCGGCTTCGAAACGCCCCACGTCCAGCACACCCCGCAGGCGCGCCATGCCGCCGACGTTGTAGGCAGGGCTATCCGGTTCCATCTGCCACAGGAACCACATGCGCTGCTGGGAATAGGACAACGGCACCGGCTGGCTGCGGTCGACCTGGGCAATCGCAGTTTGCTGGTTGCGCTGGCCCGATGCCTGGATCTGCTCGACTTGCTCGGCAAACGCGCCCAGTTCGCTGGCTTCAAACAAGGTGCGCAGCGGCAGTTCGACGTCACAGGCCTGGCGGGTACGGGAGATGATTTGCGTGGCCAGCAACGAGTGGCCGCCAAGGGCGAAGAAGTCGTCGCGCAGGCCGATTGTTGGCAGGCCGAGCACTTCGCGCCAGATCGCGGCGATCTGCTGCTGCAGCACTGTTTCGGGTTCAATGTGTTCGCGGGTCTGCCACACCGGCTCCGGCAATGCGCGGCGGTCCAGCTTGCCGCTGGGGCTCAGGGGCATGGCGTCCAGGCGCATCAGTTGCGCGGGCACCATGTACTCAGGCAGCTCGGCGGCCAGGGCGGCTTTCACGTCCTGTTCATCCAGTGCGGTGCTGGCGGTGTAGTAACCGATCAGCGTGGCGTTGCGCACCAGCACCACGGCCTGGGCGATACCGTCCAGGGCCAGCAGGCGTGCTTCGATTTCTTCCGGTTCCACACGGAAGCCACGCAACTTGACCTGTTGATCGAGACGGCCGAGGTATTCGAGCACGCCGTCAGCGTTCCAGCGCACGCGGTCACCGGTGCGATACAGGCGTGCGCCGGCCTCGCCCAGCGGGTCGGCAATAAAACGTTCGGCGGTCAAACCGGCGCGCCCGAGGTAACCCCGCGCCAGGCCGATGCCACCGATGCACAGTTCGCCCGGCACACCGACTGGCAACAGGTTGAGGTGATCGTCCAATACGCGGCAGATCACATTGCCCAGCGGTCGGCCAATGGGCGAGCGCTCGCCATCTTCTGCGCTGCAGTGCCAGTGGGTGACGTTGATCGCGGTTTCGGTCGGGCCATAGCGGTTGTGCAACTGCACCGCCGGCAACTGCGCCAATACGCGGTTGCGCAGTTCGGCGGGCAACGCCTCACCGCCAGAGAACAGGCGACGCAGGCTGGTGCATTCGGCCACCAACGGCTCGTCGATAAACAACTGCAACAGCGGCGGCACAAAGTGCAGGGTGGTCACGCCGTGTTCCTGCACCAACTGCGCAATGCGGTGCGGGTCGCGATGCTCACCCGGGCCGGCCAGCACCAGGCGGCAGCCGGTGATCAACGGCCAGAAGCACTCCCACACCGACACGTCAAAACTGATCGGTGCCTTTTGCATCAGCACGTCGGTGTCGTTGAGTTGGTAAGTGGCCTGCATCCACTGCAAGCGCTCGGCCAGCGCGGCATGGGTATTGCCCACGCCTTTGGGCTGGCCGGTGGAGCCGGAGGTGTAGATCACGTAGGCAAGGTTGTCGCCGTGCAGGTGCAGGCCCGGTGCCTGGGTCGGCCAGCGGTCCAGGTGCAGGCTGTCCATGGCGATGACGCACACGCCGTCGGCGCTCGGCAGTTGCTCCAGCAATGCGGTTTGGGTCAGCAGCAGTTGCACGCCGCTGTCCTTGAGCATGTAGGCCAGGCGCTCGGTAGGGTAATCCGGGTCCAGCGGCACGTAGGCGCCACCAGCCTTGATGATCGCCAGCAGGCCGATCAGCAGTTGCGGCGAACGCTCGGCGGCGATGGCCACGCACACGTCCGGGCCGACGCCTTTGTCGCGCAGGTAATGGGCCAGGCGGTTGGCCTGGGTGTGCAGTTGGGCGAAGGTCAGGCTGCCGCCCTGCCAGACCAGCGCGGTGGTGTCCGAAGTCTGCTGGTTGAGCAGCTCGGGCAACCATTGCTCAGCGGGCGCACACGGCGCCTGGCTCCACGGTTGCTGCTCGTCCGCCAGCAGCAACTGCAGGTCGCCGAGGGCTTGCTGGGGTTGCTCGCAGATGGCGTGCAGCAGGTTGATGAAGTGTTCGGCAAGGCGCTGGATGGTTGCGCCTTCGAACAGCTCATCGGCGTAGTCAAACGACAGGCTCAGGCGGCCGTTGCGGTCTTCTTCGGTATGCAGTTGCAGGTCGAACTTGGCTTCGCGGCTGTGCCACGGCAACTCATCGGCGAGCATGCCCGGCAGGCGGCGCAAAGCGCTGAGGTCGCGTTGCTGGTGGTTGAACATGACCTGGAACAGGCCCTGCTCGCGGGCCTGAGGGAAGGCTTCCAACAGCTGTTCGAAGGGCAGGTCCTGATGGGCCTGGGCGCCCAAGGCGGTTTCGCGGGTGGCGGCCAATAGCTGGTTGAACGGCAGGCGCCCGTCCAGCTCGGCACGCAGCACCAGGGTGTTGATAAAGAAGCCGATCAGGCCTTGGGTTTCCTGGCGCGGGCGGTTGGCGTTGGGCACGCCGATGCGGATATCGCGCTGGCCGCTGTAGCGATAGAGCAGGGTCTGGAATGCCGCCAGCAACAGCATGAAGGGCGTGGATTCGTTGGCCTGGGCGGTCTGGCGAATCGCTTCGCTGAGGCCGGCGCTCAGGCGCACGCTATGGCGCGCAGCACTGTGCAGGTGGTGGGCGGAGCGTGGGTGGTCGGTGGCCAGGCTCAGGGTCGGATGCTCGTCCCCCAGTTGGTTTTTCCAATACGCCAGTTGACGCTGGCCTTCACCTTCGGCCAGCCATTGGCGCTGCCAGCTGCCGTAGTCGGCGTATTGCAGGGCGAGCGGCGGCAGCGCCAGGGATTGTCCCTGGGAAGCGGCGGCGTACAGGCGCGAGAACTCATCGATCAGGATGTTGAGCGACCAACCATCGGCAATGATGTGGTGCAGCGTCACCAGCAATTGGTGGTCTTCATCGTCCAGGCGCACCAGGGTCACCCACAGCAGCGGGCCTTTTTCCAGATCGAATTGCGTGCGCGCTTCGTCTTCGCGGATCTGCTGCGCACGGGCTTCGCGCTCGGCGGCGGGCAGGTCGCTGAGGTCGATGACTTGCAGGTCGAACGCTGCGTTGGCGTCAACGCGCTGGAAGGCTTGGCCATCACGCTCGTAGAAGCGGGTGCGCAGGGCTTCGTGGCGCTGGATCAGGTGCTGGAAACTCAGGCGCACCGCGTCTTCGTCCAGCTCGCCACGCAGGCGCAGGCCGCCAGGAATGGTGTAGGCGCTGCTCTGCGGGTCCAGTTGCCAGGTGATCCACAGGCGATTCTGGGCCAGGGACTGGGGCAATTCGTCCTGGCGTGACAAGGCATGAATGGCGCCTTGGGCGACGCCGCCGTCCTGCTGCAATTGCGCAACATGGGCAGCAAATGTCGACAGGGTCGGTGCCTCGAACAGCATGCGCAGGTTCAGCTCCAGGCCAAGGGTTTCACGCAGGCGTGCGACCACTTGGGTGGCGGTGATGGAGTTGCCGCCGAGCAGGAAGAAGTGATCATCGGCAGCGACACTCGCGACCTGCAGCTGCTCGCACCAGATCGCCGCGATCTGCTGTTGCAAACCGCCGTCCAGCGCCACATCCCCAGCCTGCCCTTGCAGATCGGGGAATTGCGCGTAGCTGTCGAGGCTGCCATCGGCGTGGCGCAGCGCACAGGCCGCACGTTGCACCTTGCCGCTGGAGGTCTTGGGCAACGCGCCGGGGTTGAGCAGCACCACCACGCTCGGCGCCTCTTGGTACGCCTCGGCCACGGCCTGGCGGATGGCTTTGATCAGCGCTTCGGGCGGCAGGATTTTCTGCACGCTGCGGCTGATTTCGGCGGCGATGCCGATGCCTTCCAGGCCCTGGTCATTCACCGCAAACGCCGCAACCCGGCCTTTGCGCACCACTTCCACTTCGCGCTCGATGGTTTGCTCGATGTCTTGCGGATAGAGGTTGTGACCGCGCACGATCAACAGGTCTTTGAGGCGGCCGGTGATGTACACCTCGCCAAAGCGGATAAAGCCCAGGTCGCCGGTACGCAGCCAGGTCCGCCCGGCGTGCTGGACGAAGGTCTTGGCGGAGGCTTCAGGATTGCGCCAGTAGCCGTGGGCGATGCTCGGACCGGTGGCCCAGAGTTCGCCGACGCTGCTGTCGGGCAATTCATCCAACGTGTGGGGATCAACGATCAGCACCGCGTGTTCCGGCTGGCTGGTGCCGCAACTCATGATCGCACTGCCCTGCCCCGGCTCTACGCGGTTGGCGGCCAGCGCCGTCTCGTCGACGCGCAGCGCCGGGATGCCATGACCACGGGTGCCGCCAGCGACAAACAGCGTCGCCTCGGCCAGGCCGTAGGACGCAAAGAAATGGTCTGAGCTGAAACCACAGGCGGCGAATTTTTCGGCGAAGCGCTCCAGGGTGTCGAGACGGATCGGCTCGGAACCGGAATAGGCCACGCGCCACTTGCTCAGGTCCAGGCGCTCCAGGGCGGACTCGCTGACGCGCTCACTGCACAGGCGGTAGGCGAAATCCGGACCGCCGCTGATGGTGCCGCCGTATTCGCTGATCGCTTCGAGCCAGCGCAATGGCCGGCCAAGGAAGTACGCCGGCGACATGAGCACGCACGGTACGCCGCTGAAGATCGGTTGCAGCAGGCCGCCGATCAGGCCCATGTCGTGGTACAGCGGCAGCCAGCTGACAATCACGTCGTCGGGGTTGAGGTCGATGCCAAAACCACGACGGATCAGCACTTCGTTGGCCACCAGGTTGCCGTGGCTGACTTGCACGCCCTTGGGCAGCGCCGTGGAGCCGGAGGTGTATTGCAGGAAGGCGATGTCGTCGGGATGCAGCTCGGGGGCGACCCAATTGTCAGTGCCGTCCAAGGTGTCGACACTCAACACCGGCGGCGCATGTTCGATCTGCGCCAGGCCCTCGGCGAGGCTGGCGACGGTCAGCAGCAGGCGCGGTTCGGCGTCGCTGATGATCGACAGCAAACGCTCCTGGTGATGACGGCGGGTGGACTCCGGCGGGTAGGCCGGCACCGCGATCACCCCGGCGTACAGGCAGCCAAAGAACGCCGCGACGTAGTCCGGGCCGCTGGGAAACAACAGCACGGCGCGGTCGCCCAATTCGGCATTGGCCTGCAGGGCGCTGGCGATGGTGCGGGCGCGCTGATCGAGGTCGCGGTAACTGAGCACAACGCTGTGCTCGGCGGACTCGGCCAGGAAGCGCAGAGCCACCTGGTCCGGGGTCTGCGCGGCGCGACGTTGAAGGGACTGGACCAGGGTGCGGGGAAGTTCGAAGGCGTCCATCTTGGGGTTCCTGCCTGAAATCGGCTTACGGGAAATTCGGGAATTGAGTAGCTGTCAGCCGGCGACCAGTTGCCGCGTCACGCCATTGCGCCAGCGGGCCAGGTGTTCGTCGGCATAGCGCCGCAGGCAGCGCAATACCGCGCTTTCGTGCTGCACGAGAAAGAAGTGGTGGCCGTCGAACATGTCGAGGGAAAAGCCGCTGGCGGCATCGAGTTGCCAGTCGAGCAATTGGTCGGCGCGCACGCTGTCCTGCTTGCCGCCGAACACATGGATCGGCATGGCCAGCGGCGTGCGTTCGCCATAGTTGAAGCTGCCGCACAGCAGGAAATCGGCACGCAGGATAGGCAGCATCAGTTGCATCAATTCGGGGTTGGCCAGGGCTGCTTCGGCGGTGCCCTGCAGTTCACGCAGGCGGGCGATCAGTTGCTCATCGGTCTTTTCGATGGCGTATTCGCTGACATCGCGGCGCGCCGGGCCGGCAGTGCCGGAGGCGAACAGCGCCAGCGGCGCAGGGACGTTGCGGGCGTTCAATGCGTGGGCCAGCTCAAAGGCGAGCAGGCCGCCAAGGCTGTGGCCGAACAACGCGTAGGGGCCACTCAAATCGTGGCTGATTTCATCCGCCAGTTGCGCAGCCAAGGCCTTGATATCGCGCTGCAAGGGCTCGTCCATGCGCATGCCGCGACCAGGCAATTCCAGCGGGCAAACCTGCAGCCACTCGGGCAACGCTCGGCGCCACCGTGCGTAGACCATGGCGCTGGCGCCTGAATAGGGCAGGCAGAACAGGCGCAGTAGGGTCGGCGTGCTCATCGCTCGAAGACTCCAAACTGAAACACGCTGTGTGCACGGTAAAAACCCATTTCGTCCTCCTGCGGGTGCTGATCCTTGGCCGCCTTGCTAACGGACCTGTCACCCAGAAGAACGGACGGCAACCGCAAATAATTAGTCGCCGGGGATGAGCGAGACGTGGTTCACACCGAACAAGAAAGCATAAGATTAGTTCGCCTTCTCATTTGACAATCATTATCATTCAGCCTAATTTGTTGCCCGATGTGTAGGAGGCCTCAGCAAGGACGCCCTCCCCCAACCTATTTATCAAGGTGATTTCCATGACGGAACAAGTATCCACAGGCAGGTGCGACTCACCACTTCTCCAGGCGTTCGTCGACAATCGATTGATTCTGGTGAAGATCGCAGCACGTATTACCGGCTGCCGCTCCCGCGCCGAAGATGTCGTGCAGGACGCCTACTTTCGCCTGCAATCGGCGCCGACGATCACCTCATCGTTCAAGGCCCAGCTGAGTTACCTGTTCCAGATCGTGCGCAACCTGGCCATCGATCACTACCGCAAGCAGGCCCTGGAACTCAAATACTCCGGGCCGGAAGAGGAAGGCTTGAATGTGGTTATTCACGGCGCATCACCGGAAACCTCCCACATCAATTTCAACACCTTGGAAAACATCGCCGACGCGCTGACCGAGCTGCCCCAGCGCACCCGCTACGCGTTCGAGATGTACCGCTTGCACGGCGTGCCGCAAAAGGACATCGCCAAGGAACTGGGGGTGTCGCCAACGCTGGTCAACTTCATGATCCGCGATGCGCTGGTGCACTGCCGCAAGGTGTCGGGCAGCCATAGCGATACCTTCGCACGCCGGGTCTGAGGCAAAAAATGGGGAGCGGCCTGCCCGCTCCCGGCTGTGAACCTCGCCTCAGATCAATCCGCACCGCTCAAAAAACCGCTCCCGCCCCAGAATCATCAGCGCCGCGCGCTTGTGCGGAAAATCGAATTCCTTTTCGCAGTGGAAACACTGGTTGTGCATATGGCCGATCATCTTCGCGTTATCGGCACGCGGTTCCGCCACCACGCGCTGGGTGCGCGGGTCATCCAGGAACAGGTAGTGCACCAGCGCCGACAGCCAGCTGGCGACCTTGTGCGGACCGCGATGATGTTCCTCCCCCACCAGCATGTGGATGCCACGGTCGTAGTCGGCCGCATCGTAGAACGGTGCGATACGGTCTTCCTTGGCCCAGTAGGCTTCGAAATAGGCAAAGGGTTCATCGTCGAAACAGCCGATCAGCGTGAGGGTGTGCGGATCGGCGGCGAGCTTGTCGAGGTATTCCCGATGCTGCTCCAGGCTGCCGCTTTCCTGCCAGAAACTCGCCACGCGCGCGCTGTTCTGCCAGCGACTGAAGCGCGCCAGGTCCACATCGATTTCAACGGTGCGCAGGGAAATCCAGGCGCCGAGGCGTGCGTCGTAACGTCGGTAGACTTCACCTCGGGGTTTCGGTGCGCGGACCGGGTGGCGCTTGCCCGCACTGACAATCATCTGTTGCGGGTAGCTGCCACTGGACGATTGCCCCAACCACGGCTGGGGCAGTTGCCAGAACAGGGTGCGCTCGCAGCGGTACTGCCCGGCGGTCTCGGCGACCACCAGCAAACCAGTGCTCAAGGCCTCTTGCGGCGCATGTGCGAGGTGCCAGGTCAGGCGCTGCCGAGCGGGTTCCCTGGCAAACAACCAGTAGCAGGCGGCCCACAAGGCACGGGCGGAAGGCACATCGCCGGGGTTCTGCAAATGCACCTGCAATTCATCGCCACGTTCCAGGCGCAAACGCGCCAGCGGCTGGCCTTCCAGGGTCAGGCTCAGGTGGCTTTCGGTTTCATCAGCATTCAAGGCAGGCCCGGCCGGCAATGGCAGGACCGACAGGTCATTGAGATTGGACATGGGAGGGGCTCACGTAATCGTCGACAGATAAGGAAGTGACGTGAGCCGGAGGAAGAAATTTAGCCGATCAAGGTACCGCCATCACGTCGATGCGGTACGGCTCGAAAATCTTCAGCATCTGGCCGTTATCACGCAGGCGTTTGAGCATTTCGGCAAACGCAGGCCCCGTGATCGGCGCCTTCGGCCGTAGCAAGGCGTAATGGTGATAGACCTGATCGATACGCTCCGACACTAGGAACTGCGCGGCCATATCCGCATTGCGCACCATAAAGTCGCTCAGGTACGAACGGGTGACCAAGGCAATGTCCGCTCGCCCACGCGCAACCATCTGCAGGTTGCTGTCATGGGAGTAGGTCAAGGTGGCGTTGAAATGCTCGGCCATGTTCCTGGGGTCGGGATTGAAGCTGGCGAAGGCGTAGTGGTATCCGCTGAACACCGCCAGGCGTTTGCCCGCAAGGTCGGCGAAATAGTCCTGGCCGCGACCGGGCTCACGCTGGGCGATGAAAATCTCTGCGTCTTCCAGCCCCATGTCGATGCTGGTGTGGGGGATTTTCTGCCAGCCCCAGGCGGGGTTTTCGAAGATGGCCATGTCGATCCGGCCCTGCTCTAAATCGCGGAAACGCCTGGGAATGGAGGTGGGCACCAGCACAAACTGGTAGTCGGTTTGCAAGGCGTTCAAGGCCTCGACCAATTGCGGCAGCAACCCGGTGTCGGCGCCCTGCTCCGGGCGCACGGTGTAAGGCGGGAAATGCGCCGCGCCGACGCGCACCAATTGCGCAGCCGAAGCCGGCATCCACCACACGGCGCCCAGTGCCCATATTGTTAGTCCTGCAGCCAGCCGCCATGGCGAAAACATCAAGGCACACACCGTTCAACCGATTGATGGCGATAAGCTAGGCGTTTTTGTCTGGCGAGACAACTTTCCACCACCAAATTAATAGCTTGCGCCTCAGTCAGCTTTCAGAACCATCAGCAGGGCTTCTTCGGCCAACTGCTCCAGCGTCAGGTTGCCCTCGGCGCGAAACCAGGTGGTGGTCCAGGACAAGGCGCCGGTGAGAAAGCGCCGCGCGATAAACACATCACCCTTGATATAGCCTGCGGCCTTGGCCTCGCCCAGCACGTGCAGCCAGAGGTCTTCATACACGTCACGCAGCGCCAGGACCTGGGCCTGGCCTTCCTGCGACAACGAGCGCCATTCGTACACCAGTACCGCCATGGCTTCGCCGCTGCCGCCCATGATCGACTGCAACTCGCAGCGGATCAGCGCCAGCACACGCTCGCGCACGTTCGTCGCGTGCTCCAGCGAAGCCCGCATCATCGCTGTGTTGTAGTGGATGGTTTCTTCCATCACGGCCCGCAGGATCTCGTCCTTGCTCTTGAAGTGATGAAAGATGCTGCCGGACTGAATGCCCACCGCACTGGCCAGGTCACGCACGGTGGTGCGCTCGAAACCCTTGTTGCGAAACAGGTGCGCCGCGGTTTGCAGCAATTTGCCCCGGGCGCTGTCGGGATCGGTCAATTGGCCGCCATCGACCATGGTGCGCATCACCCGCAGGGCTTGGTGCTCATCCATGCTGCTCTCCTCTACTTCCACTGACGTCTTGGCCGGCAATTTAGGCCGTGTGCGCCAACCAAGCAAGCGCTTGGCCAAATCTTGCTCGACGCGATGAACAGGGAACATTCACTCACGGTCGGCATTCACGAGATTGCAAAGGCTGGACAGGTGATTGACGCCAACCCGGTGCGCAATCGCCAGGTTTTGCTGGAGATCGAATAGGCCCTGGGCGGAACTACAGGGCCGGGCTACGCTCTATCCCCATCAAGAAGGGACGAGTACGGGAACCTGCACAATGCCTCATTGGCTGATTATTGACCTTGAAGCCACAACGGATGAAGGCGGCTGGCCCGTGACGGAGATGGAAGTCATCGAGATCGGCGCGAGCCTGGTCAACCGCCAGGGCCGCGAACTGGACCACTTCCAGCGCTTTGTGCGGCCGTTGCGCCGCCCATTGCTGACGCCTTTTTGCCGTCAGTTGACCCACATCACCCAGGCAAATATCGACGCCGCCGCGCCCATCACCGAGGTGTGGCCGCTGTTCGAACGCTGGCTGGGCCAGCATCTATCGCGCCTGGAAGGCTGGGCCAGTTGGGGCGATTATGACCGTGCGCAGCTTGAACTTGAATGGCAGCGCAATAGCCTGGTCAGTGCACTCGCCAAGACGCCCTATGTGAACCTCAAGCAGCGCTTCGCCAAGGCCCGTCGCCTGGACAAGCCCCTGGGGCTAAACGGCGCGCTGCAATTGGCGGGCATGCAGTTCCATGGCCAGCAACATCGGGCACTGGAAGATGCACGCAATACCGCACGCCTGCTGCCGTTGATTTTACCGGTCTAGGCAGCTCCCCCGCCCTTGGGCATACTGGCCGACCTTTCCAGACCCTTTTTCCGAGGATTCGCCCATGTTCAAAGTCAACGAGTACTTCGACGGCACCGTCAAGTCGATCGCTTTCGGCACTGCAGAAGGTCCGGCGACCATCGGCGTGATGGCTCCGGGTGAATATGAATTCGGCACCGCCCAGCGTGAAATCATGCACGTGGTCTCCGGCGCCCTGACCGTCAAACTGCCTGACGCCAGCGAGTGGGAAACCTTCGCCGCCGGCAGCCAGTTCAACGTTCCGGCCAACAGCAAGTTCCAGCTGAAGGTCGCCGTGGACACCGCTTACCTGTGCGAATACCGCGGCTAAGCCTTCGCCCGCTCAAAAAAATGCCCGTCTCCTGCGAGACGGGCATTTTTAATGGGCGCTGAAAACTATTCGAGAATGGTCACTGGCATGCCCACTTCCAGGCGGCCGTTGCCCTCGTTGACCAGGTTCTGGCCGAACATCGCGCCGTCCTCCGTCTTGCGGTAGGTATCCAGTGTGGCGAAAGGCTCACGGTCGGCACTGCGCTCGCCGGTTTGCGGGTCGATGGTGGTGAGAATGCAGCGTGAGCAGCGTTTCACCGCACGAAACTCCACATCACCGATGCGCAGGCGCTTCCAGCCGTCTTCAGCGAAGGCTTCACCGCCTTCGATCACCAGGTTGGGACGAAAGCGCAGCATCTCCATGGGGCGGCCGATTTTTTGCGAGAGGTCGTCCAGCGACGCTTGCCCGATAACGAGCAACGGATAACCGTCGGCAAACGCCACCTGGTCGTCATCGCGACCGTAACCGGCCTCGGTCGTGCGGGCACGGTCCAGGGGCATCTGCACCAGCCGCGTCGGCTTGCCGATAAAGGCGCTGACCCAGGCGGCGGCTTCATCACCGGCGTCCGGCACGCGCAAGGTGTCGCGCCAGATGGTCACGCCGCGCAACTCGGCATCGCTGCCGGGCAGTGCCACGTCCAGCGGCGCATGGCCGGGCGAACTCAAGGTCAGGCCACCGCTGCGGCTCCACAGGGCCGAGAGCTGGCTCATCTTCGCCACTGCCCGCTGCGTAAGGAAACGCCCGCTGGCCTCATCCACCAGCATCCAGCGTCGATCCCCGTCCAACCCGAGTTTATCCAGGCCGATCTGCTGCAAGGTTTCGGCCTTGCCGGACTTCAAAGGGTAACGGTACAACGCACTGAGACGAAGCATGGGCCTGCATTCCTGAGGGGGCAAAGATGCAACCCTAAGGTCAAGCGGTGGCTTCGTCCAGCATCAGTCGCTGACGCACCACATCCACCAGTTTGTCGGGCTGGAATTTGGACAGGAAGTTGTCGCATCCGACCTTCTTCACCATCGAGTCGTTGAAGCTGCCCGACAGCGAGGTATGCAGCACCACGTACAGCTTGCGCAGACGCGGGTCGTTGCGGATCTCGGTGGTGAGGCGGTAGCCGTCCATCTCGGGCATTTCGGCGTCGGTGAAAATCATCAGCAGCTTGTCGGTCATCACGTGGCCGGCGTCGGCCCAGGCCTTGAGCATGTTCAGTGCCTTGAGGCCGTCGCTGGCGATGTGCATCTTCACGCCCAGTTGGCCCAGGGTGTCGCGCAATTGCGACAGGGCAACGTTGGAGTCGTCCACCAGCAACACTTCGCGGCCACAGGCTCGTTCCAGCACCGGGTCTTCGAGCTTTTCGCGGGAAACCTTGGCGTTGTAGGGCACGATCTCGGCAAGGACTTTTTCCACGTCGATGATTTCCACCAGTTGATCATCGACCTTGCTGATGGCGGTGAGGTAGTGCTGACGCCCGGCGCTGGTCGGCGGCGGCAGGATGGACTCCCAGTTCATGTTGACGATGCGGTCCACGCCGCCCACCAGGAACGCCTGCACCGAACGGTTGTATTCGGTGACGATGATGGTGCTGTTCGGGCCAGGCACCAGCGGGCGCATGCCGATGGCCTGGGACAGGTCGATCACCGGCAGGGTCTGGCCACGCAGGTTGACCACACCGCACACAAAGGGATGGCGCTGGGGCATCAGGGTCAACTTGGGCAGTTGCAGGACTTCCTGCACCTTGAATACGTTGATTGCGAACAGCTGCCGCCCGGCCAGGCGAAACATGAGGATCTCCAGGCGATTCTCACCCACCAGTTGCGTGCGTTGGTCTACCGTGTCGAGAATGCCGGCCATTAAAAGCTCCTGGTGTGCGCTGGAAAATGCGCGAAGGGATTGTGCAATTCATTACTGCTGTTATCGGCGGCGTAAGCCAGACCTTGACCCCCTTAAAATGCCACGCAAATTCATTGATGTCACACTGACATCATGCTCTACTGCACGCACGTCTCCAGACAGCGGTACTGCGGCATTGCACGACATTCAAATCGGTGCAAGGTTCCGCCACGTAAGGGATTCCCCTATACACAATCAGGCCCAACCTGATATTCGCAATATCTAATAGCCATTAATGTGACGCCATTCTCATTGCATGAATGGAGTCAGGCTTTTGTTTGTCATCGCAAGCCCTCGGCCCACGGGTCTTCCGGACGCTCACGTCGCGGCAACTGATGGTGTGCAATTGAGCCTGCTCACAAGGGCCACGCGCAGCCGTCGCCGTCATTCAAATAAACGTCCTACTGAACAATCAGAAGCGACCTACATACTCCAGTTATCTTTCAGCAGTAGTTTTACGCCATTCACCCTGTGCGACCTCTCATCACCCAACCTTATGTTGCGGAGATTTGCATGATGAACGACGGTAACGAGTGGCAATTTGCACTTCCAGAGTTCCTGTACGAGGCTGAAAAGCTGCTGGCCAAGTCGGAGGAGTGCCTGAGTCACCTGCATTTGATTCGCAACGACAACGACGCCATCGACTGCATGAAAGTCAGCCTGATCAAGCTCGCCGAAAAGGCCGATTGCCTGGCTCTGGGGGCGATCAGCGAATTTTCGCGGCATATCCAATACCTGATCGCCAACGCCGAAAACCCTCTGCAGCTGCACGATGAGGCCCTCAATGCCTTGGAGGATTGCCTGAGACTGCTGGCCTGGCAGCTGGAGTTGATCGATGCGAAGACAGGCCTGTTGGCACTGGATGAAGCGGAACAAACCACATTGATCGCCACGGTCACACTGCAGATTCCACAAAAGGACTTCAGATATAAACCGCAGCAGCGTATTCACCACGCTTCTTGAGGGGTTATCCAGTCGGATTCAGCGCTAAGTTGTCTAAAAACGACAGATTTAATTAACGCGCTGAAATTGAATGCCCCCTGCATGGATATCAATTAGCCATTAAGGCTACAGGCCTTTTAAAACAATAAACCTCACTTCATTAACTCTGGGATTAGCGTCCCGGGGTGTTTGCGCGTCTAAATAAGCCCGCCAGACAGGCACCTGGCGACCAACGGTAAGAGTAGTGGTACTATCACCCGCTCGAAGTGGCTGAACTTTTGCCACTTTGAAAACGATTCAATCACGTATTCCAAACAGCGTCCGGTCAGCGTCGACCGGTCTTCCAGCAGCGAACCTTCATTGGCTACATCCGCTATGCATGCCAGCCTCAAGACATTCATCGCAAGGTCCGCGTCCCGCAGCAATGCACGCCGTTTGATCCTCACCCTCTGCCTTGGCTCGCTGCTGCTGAGCCTGTGGGCTTATTCCCACTCGGCACCGTTGCCGCTGATGATCCTGCTGTTCAACCTGGCCACCGTGTTGGTGGTGAGCGTGCAACAGTGGTACTCGCGCAAATCCATCAAGTTCCAGCCCCAGGAATTGGCCGATCGCCTGCTGCAAGTGCAGGAAAACGAACGCCACCGCCTCAGCCGCGAGTTGCATGACGATATCGGTCAACTGTTGACCGCCGCCAAGCTGCAAAGCGAATGGCTCAAGCGCCGCCTGCCGGATGAGCTGCAAACCCAGTGCAACGTCCTGTGCAACACCTTGAACGAGACCCTGGCCAAGGTGCGCGACGTGTCCGCCATCCTCAACCCTCGCCAGCTCGCCAGCCTGGGCCTGGAAGCCAGCCTGCGCGCGCACCTGCTCAAGACCCTGGAAAACACCCCGGTGCATTGGAGCCTGGAATGCCAGCAACGGCTGACCGGCATCCCGGAAGAAATGGCCGTGGCGGCTTTTCGCATCACCCAGGAAGCCGTCACCAACATGCTGCGCCACGCCCAGGCGCGCAACCTGCTGGTACGCCTGCAACGCCTGCCCGAGGGACTGTCGCTGACCATCTGCGATGACGGTCAGGGCTTTTCGCCCGCCATCAATCCCAGCCTGGAAGGCCAGCGAGGCATGGCGGGCATGTCCGAGCGGATCGATCAGCTTGGCGGTTCATTATCCGTGAGCAGCCAGCCAGGCAACGGAACACGCATCGACGCGCTCTTCCCCTGGGCGCCCCGCGCCCTCGAACGGGCCAGCGCCCCTAAGGTTATCGAGTGAGCTGCACATTACTGCTGGTGGACGACCATGCCCTGATCCGGGCCGGCGTACGTGCACTGATCCAGGATATTCCCGGCTACACCGTGACGGGGGAAGCCAGCGATGGCGCGCAGTTGCTGGAGCAATTCAATACGCTGCTGCCGGACATCGTGCTGCTGGACCTGTCGATGAAGCACACCGGCGGCCTGGACGCCTTGCAGCAACTCAAGCGTGCGCACCCCAAGAGCAAGGTGCTGATCCTGTCGATGCACACCGACCCGGAGCTGATCATGTGCGCGCTGGAGGCCGGCGCCCACGGCTATCTGCTCAAGGACACCACCGCCAATGAGCTGGAACACGCGCTGCAGGCCCTGCGCAACAACGAGCGTTACCTGAGCCCGGCGATCGCCCACACGGTGATCAATCAGGCGCTGGTGCGCAGCCAGGGGTCAGTCACACCCGCTGGTCACAGCCATAACCTCACGGCTCGCCAACTGGAAATACTGCGTCTGATCGTGCGCGGCAAATCCACCCGCGAGATCGCCCACGGCCTGGGCCTGAGCATCAAGACCGTGGAAGCGCACCGGTCGCAGATCATGAAGCGCCTGCAGATATTCGACGTGGCGGGGCTCGTATTATTTGCCGTGCGCGAGCAGATCATCAGCCTGGACGACTAGGGGCGAACCCACCGGTAAATGCACGCGAAGCGCCTTGGGCAGCGCTTCGAAACGCAGGTCGTCCCCTTCCAGCGGCTCGCCATCAAGGTTGATGTACAAGCCCTGCGCCACCTTGATGTTGACCCACGGCAGGCGCGCCCGCACGAACATATTGTCGAGCCCGCCGTCGCTCATCAGATTGAGCAGCGTGCCGACCACTTCCTGGGGCGCCGGCAGAATGCTGACGTCGAGCAAGCCGTCATCGGCCAATGCGCCAGGGCACAGCA
This sequence comes from Pseudomonas sp. LG1E9, assembly GCF_003290225.1. Lineage (NCBI taxonomy): Bacteria > Pseudomonadati > Pseudomonadota > Gammaproteobacteria > Pseudomonadales > Pseudomonadaceae > Pseudomonas > Pseudomonas sp. LG1E9. Next base: position 5,050,544 of record NZ_CP029983.1, read on the forward strand.
CATGCCCCCCGCCCGCCTGGCGACCGTTGCCGATGCCCAGCGCCAGCAGCTCGCCCTTCCAGTGGAAGTCCGGGCCTTCCAGCTCGCCATAGGCGGCCTTCAACTCGCTGAAGCGCGTCAGGCCGGTGAACAGATAAGCCGCGCCGCCGAGGACTTTCTTCAGGTCTTCGGAGGTATTGGCCGTGACCTGGCTGCCGAAGCCGCCAGTGGCCATGTTCAGGAAAATCTGCCCGCCGACACGGCCCAAGTCGATTGCCCTGGGCGGCACATCCAGCAACGCCAGGGCCTGGGCCGGCTCCAACGGCACGCCGGCGGCCTTGGCAAAATCATTGGCGGTGCCCAATGGCATCAGCACCAGGCTGGCGTCGCTCTTGGCCTGGGCCATGGCTTCGGCCACGTCACGCAAGGTGCCGTCGCCGCCGCCGGCAATGATATGGGTATACCCAACGTCCAGGGCCTCCTTGACCAGCCGTTGAGCGTCACCGCCCTCCCACGTCACCCGCACCGCCAACTCCCAACCCTGCTCGCGCCGGGCCAGCACCGCCGCGCGCACGTCCTCATTGAGGGCTTGCTTGCCGTGGAGGATCAACAATGCCTTGGGGGTGGTCATGGGGGGCGTACTCCTGGGTTCAATGGTGCTTGAAGGATGTTGACCTTTGAGGAGTAGGAAAAAGTCATTCAGGCCGAAAAATAATTGGCCTGTTAGAAATTATCCATCGCGTTGCACATCGACACCTTGCCCCTGGGCGCAGGCTCCACCGCAACCCATTGCTTAGCGCCCGCCGGCAGTTCGTGCAGCTGGAACGAACAGCTTGCATAGATGGACGCCTGCACCATGTAGTCCATCCCCGGCCGAGGCACGAAGGTCATTGTGCTGGAGCATTGCCGGGAATACTGCAATTTCCCCAGGTAATGAAACGCGATCGGCGTGTTCGCCGGCACCACCAGCTCGGACGACACGGCAGCGTCCCACGAGTAAATCGGCCCTGGCATGCCCAGGCTTTCGCCGTTGTGATCGGGGAAGCCCGCCTTCGTCGACGCCATCACCCCGGCGCCCGGCACATTCCAATCCAGGCAATCACGCCCCGGTACTGCGCGCACCAGACCGTCGGTGATCAACCGCACGCGAGCGGTTTCGCCGGACGTCGGGGCGACGTAGCCGGTGGACAGCGAGCGGATGTTCGCCACCTGGCCGCAGCCCGTCAGCAGCACCAGCAACACCACGGGAACCCCACGTAAAACATTCATCGGCAATCAACTCGCAAAGGAAAAAAAGAGCCGCTTACGGCTGACGGCAATTCTGGTTGACCGACAGCTGCGGCGCCGGCTCGTACTTCACCATCTGCAAGCCATCGGCGCCCTGGAAGATGAAGTACTTGATACGGCAGTCCTTGAACATCGGCGAGTAACCCTCAGCCCGAAAGCCTTCGCCCTCGACCCGCTTGGTCACGGCGTTGTTGCGGCTGACCACCGCGAGCACCTGGGCATAGCTCTGGCCCATTTTCACCCCTGGCTCGCCGGTGACCGTCATCGACGAGGCACAACCACCCAACCCTGCCGCCACCAATGCCAGCGCGACGCCGTACAGTCCATTGCGTAGCTCGTTCATTCCCTGCTTCCTTTCAGTAATGGATTACCGGCGGCCTTCGCACACCGGTGATTCGCCGATACGGCCAAGCTTGCATAGGTCCAAGTTATCTTTGCGTGTGAAGCCCGCATCTTTCATGCAGTAGAAGCGCGTCAGGACCACATCGATCGGCGACGTGTCCCCCGCGCCATCAAGATTGGTATACCCGCAGGCACGCATGGCATCGTCGACCCCTTGTTGCGAAACGCCGCTTTTTTTCCATTGGGTGTAATCCCCAGGCGGTGGTTGAAAGCCCCTGCCCGTGCAGCCGATCAATAACACCGCGTAAACACTCAGCAGCAGGCTCTTCCTGAACATCGTGTTCTTCCTAAGGGTTTGCGCAGATCGTTCATTCCCTACGACCTTTTAGTGATGGATCAGCGGCGACCTTCACACACCGGTGATTCGCCAACGCGGCCAAGCTTGCATAGGTCCAAGTTATCTTTGCGTGTGAAGCCCGCATCTTTCATGCAATAGAAGCTCCTGAGCCTCTCATCAATTGAGCCGCCGCCCGTGCCCGCCACATTCTCGTACCCGCACGCGAGCATGCTGTTCTTGACGCCATCGACAGAGACCCCGCTCTTTTGCCAATAGGTAAAATCCGGGGGCGGTGGTTGGAAGCCCCTGCCCGTGCAACTGATCAATAACACAGCGCAAACACTCAACAGCAGGCTCTTCCTGAACACCGCGATCTTCCTCATGGTTTGCGTAGATCGTTCATTCACTACGCCCTTTTAGTGATGGATCAGCGGCGGCCTTCACACACCGGCGATTCGCCGATACGGCCTTCCTTGCACAAGTCAATGTTGTCCGTACGCTTGAAACCGGCGTCTTTCATGCAATAAAACCGTTTGAGTACCTGGTCAATCGGCGTCTTGTCCCCCGTCCCTGTCAGGTTGGTATAGCCGCAAGCGGTCATAGCGCTCTTGACGCCTGCTTGCGAGACCCCGCTTTTTTTCCAATTGGTGAATTCCGGCGGCGGTGGTTGAAAGCCCCTACCCGTGCAGCCGGTCAGTAACAGAGCGCCAATACTCAACAGCAGGCAACTTCTCAACATAACGTCCTCCTTATTCTCCGGCGCGCTTGAAGTGTGGCATGCCGTCGGTTGAATCACCCCAGAAAGGCTTGCAGGCATCCCCCCCGTTGCCGTAGCAGTTGTGCGCTGTCTTATCGCCGCCAAGCACTTTCAGCCACTCCCATAGACGAACGCTGCCGTCCGGGACCGTACCGCCTGTAGCGGCGTTGAACCCCACGAGCGGCAAGCGCGCAACCGGATCGAGATAGTGATTCTGGTAGCGCAGTTCCATCGCCTCACGCTGTGACTCGGAGTCCAACCCTGAACGATTCTGCAAGACGCCCAACAACGAGTCGGCCTTCTGCACACCGTAGGCAGCACCGAAGAAGTTCATCGACGTTTTGCCGAGGATGCCTGCGTTGGCCGGATCACGGGCCAGCGACTCCATGGCACTGCCAGTAGTCAAAGTGCCCCGGCTGTGACCATCGATGTGCAACCCGCTCTGGCCAAACTGCGTCATGTACTCCTTGGTTTGCACAGCTGCATTGGACAACCCCCAGAAATCATTCTCCAGATTCTTCTGATAAGCCGCGATCATCAACTCGGAAGTGAAGTTGTTCGCCTTCTCGAAGTGGATCAAGTATTGCGGCCCGGTATCGGCCGAACTGTGCTGCTCGGCGTATTTGGCCGCACCATCGATATCGTTGAAAATGCCATTGTTGGCGATATGCACTTTGCCGTCAGGCCCTTTCTTGAGGTTCTGTTTCTCTTCGTCGCTCAGTTCGCGACGGTGAACTGTGCCGTCTGGATCAACAATCGCCTTGCCATCCTTGTCCTTCAAGACCTCATACACCCGCGCCTTCTCGATAAAGATCTTGCGATACGCCTCATCCGCCAACAACGAAACCTGATGATAGAACTCGCGCTTGATCTCCTGCTCGGCCTCGACCTTGCGCCCCATTTCCGCCACATCCAAGCGTCCCACGGCGACGTGGGCAGCCTCGGTGTTGCGGTTGAGGTTGGCAATCGTCTGGTCCACCGTCATGCCACCTACCACACGCTGGCGCTCGGCGTTGGTGATCACCAATGTGCCGGCGCTGATCGCGCTGCGGGTGTCGCTGGATTCGGAATCGGAGTCCGAGCCGTTGTTGAGGCTGTTGGCGAGCAGCGCCTTGGCCGTGCCCAGTTTGCCGTCGAGCATGTCCGAGCTCAGGTCGACGCCTGAGGTCTTGGCGCTGGCTTCGGACACGTTGTGGATGTCGGACACGGTCAGCGTGCCGGTGGTCAGGCTGTTTTTGCCGTCGGCAATGGCCTTGTCGGAACTGGCGATCACGCCGCCCTTGAGGTCGGTATTGCCGCGCACGTTGATGTCGAAACCACCGTCGCCGGCCCGGATGCCCGATTGCTCGATCACGCTGGCAAAGTTGGACTTCTGCTTGGCGTTGGTGGAACTGAAGCTGGCGGTCGCCGCACCGGCACACACCGGCGGGATGCAGATGCTGATCCCGGCGCTCATGCTCTTCTGCTCGGACGCGAAGGTACTGGTGTCCTGCAGGCTCTCGACATTCAGGTTGCCGCCAATGTCGGCCTTGACCGTCTCGCCCGACACCACCGCACCTCGCAGCGTGGTGTCCTTGCCGGAAATCAGACTGGCCTGTTTGCCGGCCGTCACGTGGGTGTTGCTCCACACCAGGTCATTGCCATCGGCATTGCCACGGCTCTGGGAGGCGGACGCGTTGAAGCTCAGGCCGTTCTTCTCGCTGCCAAACGAGATGCCGATGCCCAGGCTGCCATTCACGCTTTTGTTGGTGCTGTGTTGCTCGATGGTGTTCTGCGCACCCGCCAGCAGGATATTGCCGTCGGCTTTCAACAACGCATTGTTGCCCGCCGTGATCTCACTGCCCTGCACGGTCAGGTCGTTGTTGCGCGTGCCGCCCGAGGACACGATCGTCACATCCCCTCCGGCGGCGACCGTCGAAGCGGCCGCCGTGTTGCTGGTCTGCTCGCTTTTGCTCTCGCTCTTGTTCATGCCCAGGGCAATGCTCAGGTTGATCCCACCTGCCGCCGCCGGGTCGGCCATGACCTGAGTATGGGCGTCGTTGGCGGACCACGCGGTACTCAGCGCCGCCAGGGTCTTCATGCGTTTGTCGTCGGTACGCTCGGCGGCTTTGTTCATGCGCTGGGCGGTTTGTACCGCACTCACAATCGGGTTGGTCAGGGTCAGGCTCACGCCGGTCTGCTTGAAGCGCTGCTCCTGCTGCTGCGCACTGAGGTTGCGCGCTTCGAGGATATTGACCTCGGACGCCTCGATCGACACATCACCATTGGGCGCGTTCACATTGCTGCCCACCTGACGGTACTCGCCGCCGGCGCTGATCAGCACGTTGCCGTCGGTTGCGCCAATGTTGCTCGCGGCCGCCGTGGTCTGCTGACCGCTGTCCTTGTTGGTCTGTTGCTTGGAACCAACGGTGACGGCGATCGCGCCGCCGCTGAACATGCCGCTGGTCTTCACATCCTTCATGTGTTTTTCGTCGAGCTGCTCGGTGGCCGCCAATACCTTGATGTCATTGCCCGCCGCCAGCACCGTGCCCGAAGTGGACACCACGTTGCTGCCGGTGACCGTGATGTTGTTGCCGGCCTGCATCACCGCCTGCTCGCCACTGAAGGTCGAGGCCTGGGCGGTGGTCTGGCTGACCGTGTCACGAGTCGTGGTGGTCTTGCTCGAAAACATCCCGTTGCTGCCCTTGACCTTGTGCGCTTCATCGGCGCTGTTGAAGCGCTCGCCAGCCTCGACGTTGATATCGCGCACCGCACTCACGGCCACAGCCCCCGCGTCGCTGTTGACCAGCGCCCCGCGCACCTGCACGTCACGCCCGGCGCCCACGCGGATGTCGCCGTTGGCCTGCACCGAACTGCCGACTTCATTGCGCCCGGCTTCCTTGCGCCAGTTGTCGCCATCCCATTGGTTGGCCTGGGTGTAGGACTCTTTCACGGTGGCCAGGCTGATGTCGTTGCCCGCCACCAGCGACGTCTTGCCGCCGGCGCCGGTATTGCTGACTTGCGCCGCTTGCAGGTTGATATCGTTGCCGGCAGTGGCAATCAGGCTCGCCGCCGGTGCCGACACATACAGCCCTGCCACCCGCGACAGGCCGGTGCGGGTGCCCTGCGCGCTCTCGCTGTCGGTGGTGACCGAACGCACATTGATGTCGTTGCCGGCGCTCAGGGCCAGCCGGCTGTTGGCGCTGATCAGGCCGCCGATGTTGTTGATGTCCTGGCTGGCGCTCAGGGCCACGTTGTTGCCCTGGATGCGCCCGCCGAGGTTGTCGAGGTTCTGCACACTGATGTTCACGCCATCGCGCCCGGACAGACTGCCGGAGTTCACCAGATCACCGCGCACATCAAGGTTCAAGGTGCGCCCGGCCATCAGTGCGCCGGAGCCATCCAGATCGCCTTCGCGAACCCGCACATAGACCTGCGGCACCAGCACCTGGCGGACTTCACCGCTGGCCAGCGTCACGTCCCTGGACACCAGCCAGACGATGTCGCTGGTCAGCTGCGCCATCTGCTCGGCAGTCAGGGCGACGCCGGGGATCAGCTTCCACTGACCCGCCAGGGTCACGGCGCTGTCGATCATGCCGCGATACTGTTCCTCATCACTGGCGTAGCCGTCGAGAAAGCGCCGGCCGGTGAGTTGCGCGATTTGCTCACGGATCAGCTTCTGTTCGTAGAAACCGTCACCGAGGCGCTGTTGCGTGGCAGCCGGGTCCAGGTTCAGGCGCCCAAGCATGTAGTCCGAAGACAACCACTTGCGATAGTTGGCAAAACGCGGATCGGTCTCCACCAGGTAGCTGGCGGTGCTGTTCGGGTTGGTCTGGAACAGGCTGCTGTTAGGCAGGTCGGGGTTGAAACCGCCGGTGCGGATCTGCTCCACGGCGCCTGCCGCGTCCAATTGGGTCAGCGCCTTCACTTCGCTGATCGGGCTCACGGCGTGGGTGCGGCCAGCGCCCGCCAGCGCACCGGTGCCCGCCGTGCTGTCGGTAACGTTGGCCAGCACCAGCGCGCCGACCTGGGTGCCGCTGCCGTTGATGGCCGCGTACTCGGTGTACACCGAGGGTTTGAGCGAGATCTGCTGAATCAACGGTGCCGGCGTGTACGCAGTGACGCCGCGGCCCTGACGGTCGCGGCCTTTGCGCTGAATACGATAGAAGTTGCTCAGCGTGCCGCTGTCGGTGGTGATGCGCTCGCCATTCAACTCGGTATTGATCACGCTGCCGACGCCGCTGGCATTCAACGCCTGGCCGGCGATGATCCGACTCTTGTCGTTGAGCACCTGGTCGGCGATCAAGTTGAGGTTGCCACCGGCGAGCATCTGCGCCGGGTCGGAGCTGACAATCTGCGTCTCGGTGACGCTGCGCGTGTAGTCATAGCGGTTCCAGCGCGTACCGGAGCTTTCCGGCGTGACGAGGTGCAGCACCTCGTCGTTGTACAGCGAGATCTGGTCCGGCGTGTAACGGTTGGTCGAGCCCGACAGCAGGAACTCCTGCAGTACCTGATTGGACACCAGCACGCGCTGGGTGGCGAAGTGTTCGTTGGTGTTGTTGATCTGCCTGGCGTTGACGCTCAGATGACCCAGCGCTTCGACGGTGGCGCTCGCATTGTTCAGCACCTGTGCCTGGCCACTGGCCTGGTCGTTGGCGTCGAGCAAGCCGCCGATCACCGTATCGCCGGCGCTGAAGATCAGCCCGTGTTCACGGTTGTTGATGACTTGCGCGCCGATATCCAGGCGGTTGCGTGCCGCGATGGTCGCCGCCGTGGCGCCTTCGAGGGTGTTGTTGAGGGTGCCGGCGCTGATCGACAAATGATCACCGTAGAGGCGCCCGGTGCCGAGGTTGTTCAGGGTCGCGGCGCTGAGGCGAGTGCTCTCGCCATCGACTACGCCACGGTTGTCGAACTGGTTGACCGCGTTGACCTGCGCGCGCCGCCCACTGATCACGCCGCTGGCGCCGTTGTCGATGGCGCCGGCATCCACGCGCACCAGTGCGCCGGACTGCACCGCGCCCTGGTTGCTCAGGGTGCCGCCGATCTGCAGCGACAGGTCGCCGTTGCTCTGCACCAGGCCGCTGTTGATGAGATTCTGGGTCAGTCGAAAAGTCAGGTCGCCCAGGCTCTGGACCCTGCCGGCGCCGCTGTAGCTGGCGCTGTCGATCAGCACCGACTGGCCCGCAATCAGGGTGCCCGCGCCGTTATTGATGGCCAGGCTTTTCTGCGCCGGGTTGCGATCGGCCAGGGTCAACACGCTGCCCGCCGAGAGGATGCCCGCGTCGTTGTCCACGCTGCCGCTGCCCTTGAGGTTCAGCGTGGTGTCGGACACGATTGAGCCGACGCGGTTGGTCAGCGTATCGGTGTCCAGGTCGACGCTCTGGCCCTTGATGCCCTGGTTCGCGCCCTGGGTCGCGCTGTTGTCCACGCTCGCGGCGGTCAGCAACAGATGCCCGTCGGCGCGCAACAGGCCCGCCTGGTTGCTCAGTTGCTGGGCGTTGATGTCCAGGGTGCGCGCGCTGCCGATAAAGCCCTGGTCGTTGAACACCTGACCGGCGCGCACCGTGACGTCGCGCTGGCCGAGGATGCCGCCGGTACTGCCGGAATTGCGGTTGCTCAGCTGTTGGCCGTGGGTATCCACGCTCAGGTCCGACTTGGCCTGCATGATGCCGCCGTCGTTGATCAACGCGCCGCTGTCGACGCCCAGCGTATCGCTGGCGTTGACGGTGCCTGCGCTGTTATCGAGCTGCTGGCCATGGGTATCGAGCAGCAGTTGCGCGCCGGTGATCACGCCACTCTGGTTGTTCAGGCCGAAGGCGTTGAGAGTCAGCGCCGTGGCCGCCTCCAGACGCCCGCCACGGTTGTTGAGCACGCCGGTGTCGCTGTTGACGATCAGGTCGGCCGCCACCGAACCAAGGGTGCCGCCCTGGTTCAACAGGCTGTCGGTCTTGACCGTCAGGGTTTGCGCGGCGGCGACGGTGCCGTTGGCGTTGTTCAACTGCGCGGCCTTGATCCCCAGCGCACCGCCGGCGGTGATCTGCCCGCTGCTGTTGTCGAGGGTGCCGCCGTCAAGGGTCAGTTTTGCAGCGGTGACCAGCTTGCCGTTCTGATTGTTCAGGTGCTGGCGCGCGCTGACGGCCAGGTCGCCAAGGCCGCCCGACTGCACCAGGCCGCCGGCGTTGTTCAGGGTGTCGGCGCTGACGCCGAGGGCGCCGCCGCTGGAAAGCGTACCGCCACTGTTGTCGAGGCTGCGCGCGACGGTCATCTGCATACCGGTGCTGCCGGTCTGCACCCACTTGCCGGCGACGTTGGACAAGTCCAGCGCGGTCACGCTGATCTGTGCCGCGCCGACCTGTGCGGCATCGCTGAGCAGGCTCTGATTGGCGTCGGCCGTGAGGGTCCGGCTGGCGGTGACGCGGCTGCGACGCAGGTCGAGGTTGCCGGCGGTGCTGGTCAACTCGACGGTCTGGGCGGACGTCTGGCTGTCACTCAGGTCGACGTGCGCGGCGCTGGCCTTGAGGGTCTGCGCGGCGAGGTTCTGGCCCTTGGCGCTCAGGGTGCCGGCCGAGGTCAGCGTCAGCGAACCGCTGCTGCCGAGCTTGCCGGCGCTGTCCACGCCTGCGGCCAATGCGGAACCTGCGTGGCTGCGAATCGCCGAATTAGCGCCGGTGGCGGTCAGCGCGGCATTGCCCTGGGCGGACACGATGCCACGGTTGTCGATGTCGCCAGCGGTGTGCGCGTCCAGGTTGCCCTGGGCGTACAGCGTGCCGTCGTTGTCGATGCCCTTGGCGGCGCGGACGGTCAAGTCGGTGGCGCTGCTGATCTGGCCGTGGTTTTCGATACGGCCGTCGCTGCCGATCACTACTTCTCCGGCACTGGAACCGATCTGCCCGGCGTTGCGCACACCGACGCCTGCGCCGTTGCCGACCAGGGTGATCTTGCCGGCGTACATGCCGCCCAACTGCGCCACGTCGATGCCGACGGTGGGTGTGTCGGTCGGCGCCGCGCCGGTGGTGCCGGCATTGATGGTCAAGTCTTTGGACCAGATACCCGCGTTCACCTCGACGGTGCGCGCGATGATTTCGGTGTAGTCGGCACGGCTGGCGTCCATACCTTCGCCGCCGATGCTGACCTTGCCGCCCGAGACTTGGTAGCCGCTGATCAGGCCGTTCTCGAACTGTGCGCGGCCGGTGGTCAGGGTCGCACGGTCGGCGTTGATAAACCCGCAGCCCTCACAGGTGATGCCCGACGGGTTGGCAATGACCACCTGCGCCTTGGAGCCGCCCACTTCGACAAAGCCGCGCAACTGACTGGGATTGTTCGAGTTGACCTCGTTGAGAATCACCCGTGCACTGCCGTTGACCAGGTTGCGGTTGCCTTCGATCCAGCCGCCCAGCTGGGTCTGGCTGTTGGTCACGCCGTTGTTGAGGATCACCCCGCGCTTGTCCACGTCGAACTGGGTGTAGGTGTTGCGCGACACGCCCGCGCCGCTCGGCCGGGTGATGTCCACCACCGTGGTGCCGTTGCCGGCGGCACCGATGGTCGGGCGCTGGCCTGCGGGTGCGGAGCCGTCGACCACCACCTGCGCTTGAACCGGCGCCACCAGCGCGACCCAGCCCATGCCCAGCATCAGCGCAAACCGCAGTGGCGTCAGCGTGGCAACCGCCGTACCCGGACGCGCCACGGCGCCGGAAGTGCCGGGGGCCTTGCACACGCTCTTGACGTTTTCGGCCACCACCATCAGCAGGCCGCGAGCCTGGTTGAAGACAATTCGATACAGATGCTTATTCATGCAGATCCTTTGCGCGGTGGCTGATCAGAGCGCGTCACTGGGTAACGGGTGAGTGGCAAACCAGGCTTGCGCCTCCAGGTCCAGGACGGCGATCCCCTGGAAATTCATGACGCGCAGTCCGCGCTCATCGCCTCGGTGGTACAGCGAACGGAAGATCCGTCCAGGCCACAACCGCCGTCGCAACAGGCCGCTGACCCGTCGCGTATGCCCGAACGGCGCGACCCAGTCGTTGATCCACAGGCGGTCGCCGCTGTCCCAGTCTGCGGCGGGCAGGCAAACGGCCGGCTCGCGCAGATAACGCGCCTCGGCCTCGGCACTGAGGTTGAGCCACGACAGGAAAAACACCGGGCGCCCCGCTTCGCTGATCAGGATGAACTGGCGGAGCTTGATCGCCGGCAACAACAGGGTCGACAGGCTGTGCAACGGCGCATCGCGATGCGCCGCCGAGTGCATCCACAACCACACCGCCGAACCCAGCACCTGGGCTTCGTCGATGGGGCTGTCAGGCGCCGTGGGCGCGAGCACTTCGAGGGTGTCGTCGGACATGCTGGCCTCCTTCAAAATGACCAGTTGGCGCTGAAGCCACTGGTCACGTCGGCGGTCTGGAAACCCTTGGGTTTTTCCAGGGGTTTGCCGGTATAGATGTCATAGGAAAACTGCTTGTAGCCGCCGCGCAGGCCCACCACTGCACCGGCCAGGCGGCGACCCAGCAGGTACTCGGTGGAATGCCCGCCAACCTGACCGTAATCCACGCCCACATAGAGTTCCTGGCCGGTGTTGCCCAGGCTCAGGCCGAGGTCATTGCTGAAGGTCCAGCCGCGTTCGGCAGACAGAATCTGCTCGCCATCAAACCCACGCACGGTGTAGCGCCCGCCGATCGAAAAGCGGTCCTGGGGGATCAGCGGCGTGCGGTTCCATTGCCCGCGCCAGCCGCCGATGTAACGCAGCTTCTGCTGGCCGACGCTGAACGGCACCTGCAATTGTGCGTTGGCGGAAATGATCTGCGAGCGCGACGTGCCTTCGCCGTTTTCTTCCTCGGGCGCGCGCAAGGCATCCCGTGCACCGGTGCCACGGCGATAGCCGACGCCGAGGTCGAGGGTGTTCGCACCGATGAACTCACGGTGATTGATCCCCGCCTGCCAACCGGCCATGCGCCGGCGCTGAAATTCGATTTCGGTGTCTTCGATGTAGTTGCTGGACGTACGGCTCCAACCGCCGAAGGACACGGTGGTCTTGCGCACCGCATCGCGATAGATCACCCGCGACAGCTGCACCTCATTGGTCCGGCTGCGGCCGCTGTAGGAATACGCCTGGTTCACCCCGGCGATAGTCTGGTGGTAGTCGTACTCGCTGGACGTCAGGCTCAACTGCCAATAGTCGTAGGGCACCGAATAGTGAATGGTGTGGCCCTTGGACCCACGGTCGCCGCTTTCACCGCCGCCCAGGTCATGGTTGAAGCTGATATAGAACAGGTCGTTGAGAGTCGCCACGTTGTCCAGTGACAGCGCGACGTTGCCCTGGTACTTGCCGGTCTGCTTGCTGCCGGAGTCGTCCACCGACAGGCTGACCCGTACCGGCACGGCCTGCTTCCAGGCGATCACCACATCGCTTTCGCCCGGCTGCGCATCGGCGCCTTCAGCGGGGGTGATCTGCACGTCGGCTTCGGCAGTGGGCACGCGCTTGAAATTTTCCAGCGCCTGTTCGATGTCGCGCAGGTTCAGCACATCGCCATCGGACGCGGGCATCGCATTCCAGTAGTGGGCGCGGGCGGAGGTGCCGGCGGCAAAACGGATGTGTTTGATCCGGCCGGGCACCACCACCAGCGACAGGGTGCCCTGGTTCAAGTCCTGGGCCTGGGCCAGCACGCGGGTGGTGATAAAGCCTTTGGCGATGATCGCGTTCTGAATGCGCTTCATGGTCAGGTTGATCCCGCGCGCGCCGACGCAACGGCCCTGCACGGGATCATCGGACGGGTTGGCGGCACGCAGGGCCCACTGGAAATCTTCGGCCTGGTCGCCGCTGAGGACCACGCGGTCGATCTTGAAGCACGGCGCTTCATCGCGCGGCAGGCGCAGGCTGGCATCGGTATCTTGAGGCGCTTGCAGGCGCACGTCGGGCGACGGCTCCAACTGCTCGCGTTGTGCACGCTCGCGCTGTTGCTGCTGGATCAATTGCTGGGCCGGTGCCTGCGGCTCGGCCGCCGACGCAGCCACGCTGACCAGCAAACCAACCGCAGTACAGGTGGAAATGCAGGACTGCAGCAACACTGATGGTTTTGTTCTAGGTACAGCGACGACAGACATTTCGCATCCTTGTGAGTGAAACTTCCTACATGCGCAGGCTTTGTCACCACAACGACACAAAAGTGCCCTGATAAAAGATGGCACTGTGACACATTTCGCAAAAGCAGCCATTCCCGGCTGCCCCAACTTTCACACTGCAACGCTCTAACTCAGGGGTCAGAGCGGTATTGGCAGGCGTGGACCCATCCTCAGCTTTTGTGCAATTTACTCATCAATTGCGCTTCAGCCTGGGTCAAGCCGCAGGACTGGGTCAGCTCATCCACCGTCGCGCCCATGCCCACCAGCTTCGCCGCCTGGGCAAACGACAGGCTCGCCGGGTCGCGCTGTTCGATCTGCGCCAGCTTGTCCGGCAACGGCGCGAGGATGGCGCGCAGTTCATGCACCTCATCCCCCACCTTCACCGCACTTTGCTGGAAGTGATCAACCCGTCTGACCAATTCCAGGATGCGCCGGTCACGCACTGCATCGCGCTCGGCCTGCTGCATCGCCAATTCGCGCTGCTGACGCACGTAGCGCAGCAAAAACGCCAGCGTCCCGGCCCACAGCAGGGCCAGGACAATCACCAAGGCTTCAAAAAACAATCAGATGTTCTCCAGATCCGACCACTCTTCTTCGCTCATCATCTTGTCCAGCTCAACCAGAATCAGCAGTTCGTTGTTCTTGTTGCACACGCCCTGGATGAACTTGGCCGATTCCTCGTTACCCACGTTCGGCGCGGTTTCCACTTCCGATTGGCGCAGGTAAACCACTTCGGCGACGCTGTCGACCATGATCCCGACCACTTGCTTGTCGGCTTCGATGATGACGATACGCGTGTTGTCGCTGATCTCGGTCGCATCGAGACCGAAACGCTGGCGGGTGTCGATTACCGTCACCACGTTGCCGCGCAGGTTGATGATGCCCAGCACGTAGCTTGGCGCACCTGGAACCGGGGCGATCTCGGTGTAGCGCAGCACTTCCTGCACGCGCATCACGTTAATGCCGTAGGTTTCGTTGTCCAGCTTGAAGGTAACCCATTGCAGGATCGGATCGTCTGTAGTGCTCTTACTTGGATTACTGCTCATACTCATGACCCCTTCAAATGCCGTTGCGTACGGCGTGTGTGCTTCGTTGGCCGCACTCGCGCGCGGCCCTTATTGTTCAATCAACTGCGTATGTTTACGGGCATCGACTTGACGGCACCGCTGGCGATCAACTCGGCCAGTTCGGCGACGTCGAGCAACGCGCACATGTGTTCGATCACGGTGCCGGCCAGCCAAGGCCGCTGGCCCCGGTGACTGCGCCATTTGATTTCGTTCGGGTCCAGGCGCAACGAGCGGCTGACTTGATGCACTGCCAGCCCCCATTCGTAGCCCTGCACCGAGATTACATATTGCAAGCCCTGGCGGAAGTCATCGCGGTAGCGGTCGGGCATCACCCAGCGTGCGGTGTCCAGGACCTTGAGGTTACCGGCCTGGCTCGGCAGGATCCCGAGGAACCACTCCGGTTGCCCGAACAGCGGGGTCAATTCCTGGCCTTCCAGGGAATAGATTGAACCCAGGCACACCAGCGGCACCGCGAGGGTCAACCCGGCGACGTCGAACAGCAGGCACTCGAACGGCTCGGCCGCCCAGGCCGGACGATCATCGCCGCTTACGGGTGGCGGCGTAATGCTCGGTGGCATATGCACTTCCACAACCGGTTCGACCACCACCGGCGCGACAGGCATGGCCACCGGCACGGCGACCGGCACGATCACCGGCGCGGTATACGCGTCACGCGCCTGCTCTTCCAATACGGCCAACTGGAACTCATCCAGAATACTCGCCGACGGTTCTTCTACCGCAGGCTCCAGCACCAGGATCGGTTCCGGCAGTTCTTCCCCGGTCGCTTCCTGCAGCAAGGCATCCAGGTAGGATTCCAGTGCCAGTTGCGGCCGGGTCTTGAGTTGGACAGGACGGTTCATCAGGCCACCTGCGCGACAAGCTGCTGGGACAGCAGGTGCTTGAGCAATGCGCGGTAGGCCAGCACCCCACGGCTCTTGCCGTCGAACTGCGACGGCGTCAGCCCGGCACGGCTGGCGTCACGCAGGCGCGTGTCCACGGGGATGTAGCCGTTCCAGATGGTCTCCGGGTAGGCGTCACGCAATACGCGCAAGGTGCCCAGCGACGCCTGGGTCCGGCGGTCGAACAAGGTCGGCACGATGCTGTACGGCAGCGCCTGCTTGCGCGAGCGGTTGATCATTGCCAGGGTGCTGACCATGCGTTCCAGGCCCTTGACCGCCAGGTGCTCGGTCTGCACCGGGATCACCAGTTGCTGGCTGGCCGCCAAGGCGTTGACCATCAGCACACCGAGCAACGGCGGGCTGTCGATGATCGCGTAATCGAAGTCCTGCCACAGTTGCGCCAGGGTCTTGGCGATCACCAGGCCGAGGCCGCTCTGCCCCGGCGATTGGCGCTCAAGGGTGGCCAACGCGGTGCTGGACGGCAGCAGGGAAATGCTCTCGTTACTGGTCGGCAGCAGCAATTGGCCGGGCAAGTCGCTCGGCACATTGCCCTTGTGCAGGAACAGGTCGTAGTTGCTGTGCTCCAGCGCGTCCGGGTCGTAACCGAAATAGCTGGTCATCGAGCCATGGGGGTCGAGGTCGACCACGACCACACGCTTGCCCGCCTCGGCCAGCAAGCCGGCTAAAGCGATGGAGGTGGTGGTCTTGCCGACCCCACCTTTTTGATTGGCAACTGCCCAGACTCTCATTCGGATGATTCCTCCCGGTGGACACACGCGCGACCGAGACATTGCATAGGTTATTGAGCCGGTGACGGAGAATTGACGGCACTCTGCCGAACCGGCGGCTTTGCAGGGGCCGGTGCAGTTTGTGTGCCAGCACGCTTCAAGGCCGCGTCCGGTGTTGCATTGGCAGTGCCGGTGCCGGTCAGGCTGCGGCGCACATCCAGGTTGCGTGAAACGACCAACACCACCCGACGGTTGCGCGCACGGCCTTCGAGCGTGGCGTTATTGGCCACCGGCTGGAACTCGCCATAGCCTACCGACGCCAGGCGTCCGGGGTTCACGCCCTGCATCGCGAGCATACGTACGATGCTGGCGGCACGGGCCGAGGACAGCTCCCAGTTGGTCGGGTACTGCGCGGTGCTGATCGGCACGTTGTCGGTAAAGCCTTCGACGTGGACCGGGTTTTCAAACGGTTTGAGGATCGCCGCCACCTTGTCGATGATGGTGAACGCCTGATCGCTGGGCAACGCATCGGCGCTGGCGAACAACAGGCTGGAATTGAGCTCGATCTCCACCCATAACTCATTGCCGCGCACGGTCATCTGGTTGGAGCTGATCAGGTCGCCGAACGCGGCGCTGATGTCATCGGCAATGCTTTTCAGCGGGTCGCTGGTACCGCCCACGCCGGCAGCGGTTTCGTCGCTGTCGTTGACCAGCGGCTTGGCCGGGGTCACGCTCTTGGGCCGTTCCTCACCAATCGGGATCGGCTTGAGCGAGCGGTCGGCATCGTTGAACACGCCGATCAACGCCTGGGAAATGACCTTGTACTTGCCTTCGTTGATCGACGAGATGGAATACATCACCACGAAGAACGCGAACAGCAAGGTGATGAAGTCCGCGTAGGACACCAGCCAGCGTTCGTGGTTGACGTGTTCTTCAGGCTCGCGACGGCGACGGCTCATTGGCAGCTCACCTCTACAGAAAGCATCCCCATCAATCCATGAAGCCCTGGAGCTTCAATTCGATGGAGCGCGGGTTCTCGCCCTCGGCAATCGACAGGATGCCTTCGAGCAACATCTCGCGGTAACGGGATTGGCGCATGGCAATCGACTTGAGCTTGCTCGCCACCGGCAACAGCACCAGGTTGGCACTGGCCACACCATAGATAGTCGCGACGAACGCCACCGCAATACCGCTGCCCAATTGGGAAGGATCGGCCAGGTTGCCCATCACGTGGATCAGGCCCATGACTGCGCCGATGATGCCGATGGTCGGCGCGTAGCCGCCCATGCTTTCAAAGACTTTGGCGGCGTTGATGTCGCGGCTTTCCTGGGTGTAGAAATCCACTTCAAGGATGCTGCGGATCGCTTCCGGCTCGGCGCCGTCGACCAGCAATTGCAGGCCTTTGCGCGAGTAGCTGTCGGGTTCGGCATCCGCCACGCCTTCCAGGCCCAGCAGGCCTTCCTTGCGTGCGGTGAGGCTCCAGTTGACCACCCGGTCGATGCCGCCGGCCAAGTCGACACGTGGCGGGAAGATAATCCAGACCACGATCTGCATCGCACGCTTGAACGAACTCATCGGTGACTGCAACAACGCAGCGCCCACCGTGCCGCCGATCACGATCAGCGCCGCCGGGCCGTTGGCCAGCGCGCCGAGGTGACCACCTTCGAGGTAGTTGCCGCCGATAATGGCGACAAACGCCATGGTGATGCCGATCAGGCTCAACACATCCATCAGAGGCAGGCCTCCACCAGATGCTTGCCGATGTCGTCCAGGCTGTACACGGCGTCGGCCAGGTCAGCCTTGACGATGGCCATCGGCATGCCATAGATCACGCAGCTGGCTTCGTCCTGGGCCCAGATTGCGCTGCCGCCCTGCTTGAGCAGACGCGCGCCTTCACGGCCGTCGGCGCCCATGCCGGTAAGCACTACCGCCAGAACTTTGTCGCCGTAGGACTTGGCTGCCGAACCGAAGGTAATGTCCACGCACGGCTTGTAGTTGAGGCGCTCGTCACCCGGCAGGATTTTGATTGCGCCACGGCCGTCGACCATCATCTGCTTGCCGCCCGGGGCCAGCAACGCCAGGCCCGGACGCAGGATGTCGCCATCCTCGGCTTCCTTGACGCTGATGCGGCACAGCTTGTCCAGACGCTCGGCAAAGGCTTTGGTAAACGCCGCCGGCATGTGCTGGATCAACACGATCGGCGCCGGGAAGTTGGCCGGCAGTTGGGTCAGTACGCGCTGCAAGGCCACTGGGCCGCCGGTAGACGTACCGATGGCAACGAGTTTGTAGGCCTTGCGCTTGGGCGCTGGCGAATGGGAATGCCCAGCCGTCGGTGCCGAGGTGCGTACCGGCGGCGGCGCGGGCCGGGCAACCGGGGCAGGCGCCGGGCGACTGAACGAGGAACTGGTAGGTGCAGCCGCAGGCGCTACCGGGGCAGGCGCTGGCGCAGGCGCGCTGAACAGGCTGCGACGGTTACTGCGGGAAATGCTGTGGACTTTCTCGCACAGCATTTGCTTGACCTTCTCGGGGTTGCGCGAGATGTCTTCGAAATTCTTCGGCAGGAAGTCCACCGCACCGGCATCCAGCGCATCGAGGGTCACTCGGGCGCCTTCATGGGTCAGCGAGGAGAACATCAATACCGGGGTCGGGCAGCGTTGCATGATGTGCCGGACTGCCGTGATGCCATCCATCATCGGCATCTCGTAGTCCATGGTGATCACGTCCGGCTTCAGCGCAATGGCTTGATCAATCGCCTCTTTGCCGTTGGTGGCCGTACCGACCACCTGGATGCTTGGATCGGCGGAAAGAATTTCCGAGACGCGGCGGCGGAAGAAACCCGAATCGTCCACCACCAGGACCTTGACTGCCATAAACACTCCGTTAGGTGGGGCGGGCATTACCGCCCTGCCCCACCAGAATCAAATACGCCGTGCGGCGTAACGCTTGAGCATGCTCGGAACATCGAGAATCAGCGCGATCCGACCGTCACCGGTGATGGTCGCACCCGACATGCCCGGGGTCCCCTGCAGCATTTTGCCCAAAGGCTTGATGACCACTTCTTCCTGGCCAACCAGTTGGTCGACGACAAAGCCGATCCGCTGGGTGCCCACCGAGAGAATCACCACATGGCCTTCGCGCTGTTCTTCATGGGCAGCCGATGCAACCAGCCAGCGCTTGAGGTAGAACAGCGGCAACGCCTTGTCGCGCACGATCACCACTTCCTGGCCGTCCACCACGTTGGTGCGCGACAGGTCGAGGTGGAAGATCTCGTTGACGTTGACCAGCGGGAAGGCGAACGCCTGGTTGCCCAGCATCACCATCAGGGTCGGCATGATCGCCAAGGTCAACGGCACCTTGATCACGATCTTGGAGCCCTGGCCCTTGGTCGAGTAGATGTTGATCGAACCATTGAGCTGGCTGATCTTGGTCTTCACCACGTCCATGCCCACGCCACGGCCCGACACGTCGGAAATCTCGGTTTTGGTCGAGAAGCCTGGGGCGAAGATCAGGTTGTAGCACTCGGTGTCGGTCAGGCGGTCGGCGGCGTCCTTGTCCATCACGCCACGCTTGACCGCGATATTGCGCAAGATCGCCGGGTCCATGCCCTTGCCGTCATCGGTGATCGACAGCAGGATGTGGTCGCCTTCCTGCTCCGCCGCCAGAATCACCTTGCCGCCACGGGACTTGCCCGAGGCTTCGCGTTCTTCCGGCGTTTCGACGCCGTGGTCGACAGCGTTGCGCACCAAGTGGACCAGCGGGTCGGCCAGGGCCTCGACAAGGTTTTTGTCGAGGTCGGTTTCTTCACCCACCAGTTCCAGGTTGATCTCTTTCTTCAGTTGGCGCGCCAGGTCACGAACCAGGCGCGGGAAGCGGCCGAAGACTTTCTTGATCGGCTGCATCCGGGTCTTCATCACCGCGGTTTGCAGGTCAGCGGTCACCACGTCGAGGTTCGACACGGCCTTTTGCATGGCTTCATCACCACTGCTCAGGCCCAGGCGCACCAGGCGGTTACGCACCAGCACCAGCTCGCCGACCATGTTCATGATGTCGTCCAGGCGCGCGGTATCAACCCGCACGGTGGTTTCGGCTTCACTGGCAGGTTTTTCCGGTGGCGGTGGCGCCGCAGCCCGCGCATGTGCTGGCGCCGGGGCGGCTGGCTTGGCCGCTGCCACAGGGGCAGGTGCAGGCGCGGCGGCCTTGGCGGCAACCGGTGCCGCCGTGGCCACAGCCGCCGTCGAGGCGACTTCGGTGAACTTGCCCTTGCCGTGCAAATCGTCCAGCAGCGCTTCGAATTCGTGATCGGAGATCAACCCATCGTCCGCAGGCTTGGCACTGGCGGCCGCAGCAGGCGCTGCCGCCACTTCCGGCAGGGCGTCGACCGCAAACGTGCCTTTGCCGTGCAACTGGTCCAGCAAGGCTTCGAATTCGTCATCGGTGATGTCGGTGCTGGCCGGGGCCGCAGGTGCTTCGACAGCCGCGACAGGCGCCACCGCATCGGCGGCGAACTGGCCCTTGCCGTGCAACTGGTCGAGCAGCGATTCGAACTCGGCGTCGGTGATGTCTTCGCTGGTCGGCGCCGCTGCCGGGGCAACGGCGGCCGGCGCTTCAGCCTCGGCCTTGACGGCACTGAGGGAGTTGAGCAACTGCTCGAACTCACTGTCGGTCACGTCCGCTTCAGGCTCCGCCACCGGCTCAGGCTCAGCCTCGACCACCGGCGCTGCCGTGGTGTCGGCCGGCTCTGCATAGCGCGCCAGGGCGGCCAGCAGTTCCGGGGTGGCCGCGGTGATCGGGGCACGTTCGCGAACTTCGCTGAACATGCCGTTGACCGCATCCAGTGCTTCGAGAATCACGTCCATCAACTCCGAATCAACGTGACGCTCACCCTTGCGCAGGATGTCGAACACGTTCTCGGCGATGTGGCAGCACTCCACCAGCTCATGGAGCTGGAGGAAGCCGGCGCCCCCTTTTACAGTATGAAAACCGCGAAAAATTGCATTGAGCAGGTTCGCATCATCCGGTCGGCTTTCCAGCTCGACCAGTTGTTCGGACAGTTGCTCTAAAATTTCGCCGGCCTCTACAAGGAAATCCTGAAGGATCTCTTCATCGGCGCCGAAGCTCATGTGGGTGCTCCTTAGAAGCCTAAACTGGATAACAGGTCATCTACGTCATCCTGACCTGACACAACGTCTTCACGTTTATCGGCATGAATCTGCGGACCTTCACCCTTGGCGAGATGTTTTTGTGGATCTTTTTCAGAGAGGATCGCTTCGCGGTCATGTTCGATGCCGGCAAAACGGTCTACCTGGCCAGCCATGAGCACCAATTTGAGCAGATTGCTTTCCACTTCGGTGACCAACTGGGTCACGCGCTTGATCACCTGACCAGTGAGGTCCTGGTAATCCTGGGCCAGCAGGATGTCATTGAGGTTGCTGGCGACCGTGCGGTTTTCCTGTTCGCTGCGCGACAGGAAACCGTCAACCCGACGGGCCAATTCACGAAACTCTTCAGCCCCCACTTCACGACGCATGAAGCGGCCCCAGTCAACGCTAAGCGCCTGGGCTTCAGTGGCCATGCCATTGACCAGAGGCGTGGCGTTTTCCACCAGGTCCATGGTGCGGTTGGCCGCGGCCTCGGTCAGCCTGACCACATAGGACAGGCGTTCGGTGGCATCAGTGATCTGCGAGATTTCTTCGGCCTGGGGCATGTGCGGGTCAATCTGAAAATTGACGATCGCACTGTGCAGCTCGCGTGTGAGCTTGCCCACTTCCTGGTACAGGCCGCGGTCACGGGTCTGGTTGAGCTCATGGATCAACTGCACCGCGTCGCCGAAATGGCCTTTTTCAAGGCTGTCGACCAACTGGTGAGCATGCTTTTTCAGGGTGGACTCGAAGTCTCCCTGTGACGATTCGTTATGCTCCATAGCTCCCCCGCGATGGCATTAGCCGTGGATGCGTTCAAAGATCTTTTCGATCTTCTCTTTCAAGGCCTGTGCAGTGAATGGCTTGACCACGTAACCGTTGACCCCGGCTTGGGCGGCTTCGATGATCTGCTCACGCTTGGCTTCGGCGGTTACCATCAACACGGGAAGACTGCGCAATTTTTCGTCGGCGCGCACGTGGCGCAACAAGTCGATGCCCGTCATGCCCGGCATGTTCCAGTCCGTTACCAGAAAGTCGATGCTCCCGCTGTTGAGGATCGGAATCGCCGTAAGGCCGTCATCCGCCTCGACCGTGTTTGTGAACCCAAGGTCACGCAACAGGTTTTTTATGATCCGCCGCATCGTTGAGAAGTCATCAACGATGAGGATTTTCATGTTCTTGTCCAATTCGACCTCCAAGCAGTCTTAAACGCGCCCAGCACCTGGACGCGCCATTTCAATCAACAGGCATTACACAAAAAGGACTGCCGGGGGCACCACGGATCGAACCCGCGACGGCCTATCACCATCGCGGTATCGCTTTGCAGTGCTCCCCACACTGCCTGTCAGCGCGCTCGCCACTCTCCCAAACGCCCCCGCAAGCGGGCTGCGCATTGGCTGTGCAACTGGCTGACACGCGATTCGCTGACCCCCAGGACCTCACCGATTTCCTTGAGGTTCAGCTCTTCGTCGTAGTACAGCGCCAACACTAACCGCTCGCGCTCGGGCAAGTTGGCAATGGCGTCCGCCAATGCGCCCTGGAAGCGTTCATCCTCCAGGTCACGTGACGGCTCCATGTGCGCGCTCGCGCCGTCCTCGTGCAACCCTTCGTGTTCGCCGTCCTGCAACAGGTCGTCGAAACTGAACAGGCGGCTGCCCAAGGTATCGTTCAAAATCCCGTAGTAATCGTCGAGACTCAATTGGAGTTCGGCCGCAACTTCGTGATCTTTAGCGTCGCGGCCGGTTTTTGCTTCAATTGCACGAATTGCGTCACTGACCATGCGCGTATTGCGGTGCACCGAACGCGGTGCCCAATCGCCTTTACGCACCTCATCGAGCATCGCGCCACGGATGCGGATGCCCGCATACGTCTCGAAACTCGCGCCTTTGCTGGCGTCGTATTTGGTCGACACTTCGAGCAAGCCGATCATGCCGGCCTGGATCAGGTCTTCGACCTGCACGCTGGCAGGCAGGCGTGCCAACAGGTGATAGGCGATACGCTTGACCAGCGGCGCATAGCGCTCAATCAACTCACCCTGACTGTCACGGGCAGACTTCTTGTAGGCGTTGTAGCCGTTCGCTGTCATAGCACCGGTCCTGCGCTCGTCTGATGTACCAATCGCTCGACGAAAAACTCCAGATGCCCCCGTGGGTTGGCGGGCAACGGCCAGGTATCGACCTTCTGGGCAATAGCCTTGAACGCCAGTGCGCATTTGGAACGAGGGAACGCTTCGTAGACCGCACGCTGCTTTTGCACAGCCTTGCGCACACACTCGTCGTAGGGAACTGCGCCGACGTATTGTAAGGCGACATCGAGAAAGCGATCCGTGACCTTGGTCAACTTGGCGAACAGGTTGCGCCCTTCCTGCGGGCTCTGGGCCATGTTGGCCAGGACGCGGAAGCGGTTCATGCCGTAGTCACGGTTAAGCAGTTTGATCAGGGCGTAGGCGTCGGTGATCGAGGTGGGTTCATCGCAGACCACCAGCAACACTTCCTGCGCGGCGCGCACGAAGCTGACCACGGACTCGCCGATCCCGGCGGCGGTGTCGATCACCAGCACGTCGAGGTTGTCGCCGATATCACTGAATGCCTGGATCAGGCCGGCATGTTGCGCCGGGCTCAGGTGCACCATGCTCTGGGTGCCAGAGGCGGCCGGCACGATGCGGATCCCACCGGGGCCCTGCAGCAGCACATCGCGCAGCTCGCAGCGCCCTTCGATCACATCGGCAAGGGTATGTTTGGGCGTCAGTCCCAGCAGAACGTCGACGTTCGCCAACCCCAGGTCAGCGTCCAGCAGCATGACGCGACGGCCAAGCTCTGCCAGGGCCAGGGACAAATTCACTGACACGTTAGTTTTCCCGACGCCACCTTTGCCGCCGGTCACCGCGATCACCTGTACGGGATGCATGCTGCCCATTTTATTTCTTTACCTTGTCTTGCTTAGACGCAGGCTACATGGCTTGGCCGCGTGAATCGCTTGCAGACCATCGATGTAGGTACATTTCACGGTGTTCATCCTGACTTCAACCGACCCGTTTTGCCGGGTTGTGGTAGAGGTCGGCGAACATATCGGCCATCGCTTCCTCGCTAGGCTCTTCTTGCATTTGCACGCTGACGGCGCGGCTGACCAACTGATGACGGCGCGGCAGATGCAGATCATCCGGGATCCGCGGCCCGTCGGTCAGGTAGGCAACCGGTAGTTCATGGCTGATAGCCAGGCTCAACACTTCGCCCAGGCTGGCGGTTTCATCCAGTTTGGTCAGGATGCAACCGGCCAGGCCGCAGCGCTTGTAGCTATGGTACGCAGCGGTAAGAACCTGTTTCTGGCTGGTGGTTGCAAGCACCAGGTAATTTTTCGACTTGATGCCACGCCCGGCCAGGCTTTCCAGCTGCATGCGCAACGCCGGGTCGCTGGCTTGCAGGCCAGCGGTGTCGATCAGCACCACGCGCTTGCGCAGCAGCGGGTCGAGGGCGTTGGCCAGGGATTGGCCCGGGTCGACGTGGGTCACCGGCACATTGAGGATGCGGCCCAACGTCTTGAGTTGCTCCTGGGCGCCGATGCGGTAGCTGTCCATGCTCACCAGCGCGATGTTGTTCGCGCCGTACTTGAGCACATAACGCGCTGCCAGCTTGGCCAGGGTGGTGGTCTTGCCCATGCCGGCAGGGCCGACCATGGCAATGATACCGCCCTCTTCCAGGGGTTCGATTTCCGGGGTAGTGATCATCCGCGCCAAGTGGGCCAGCAACATGCGCCAGGCCTGGCGTGGTTCTTCGATTTCGGTGGTCAGGGCCAGCAGGTCGCGGGACAACGGGCCGGACAAGCCGATGCGTTGCAGGCGGCGCCACAGGTTGGCCTGTTGCGGTTTGCTGCCTTGCAGTTGCGTCCAGGCCAGTGAGCCGAGCTGCACTTCGAGCAGTTCGCGCAGGCCGTTGAGTTCAAAGCGCATCGAGTCGAACACACGCTGGTCGACAGCCGCGGCCGGGGCTGGCGCGGCAGGACGCGGCGGCTCGACGAAGGTCGGCTCAACCAGGGGCTCGGCAGCGGTCAGCGGCAGGCCGGCGAACAACTGGCGATTGGTGGTGGTATCGCTGTCGCCACGCATGCTCAGTTCAGCCTGGGCCGAGACGATGCGCGAGGCGGTCTTGCGCAGCTCGTCTTCGAGCTCCATGTTCGGCACACGGGGCGCCAGTGCCGAGGGGGTGTAATCCAGGGCAGCCGTCAGCTCGACACCACCGGCAATACGACGGTTGCCGATAATCGCGGCGTCGGCGCCCAGCTCATCACGGACCAGTTTCATGGCCTGACGCATATCGGCGGCGAAAAAACGCTTCACTTGCATAACCCACTACCCTCAGCCGTTGGGCCCTACTGTCGCGACGATAGTCACTTGCTTGTTGTCAGGAATTTCCTGATAAGCCAAAACGTGCAAATTCGGTACTGCCAGGCGTCCAAAACGCGACAACATCGCGCGGACCGGGCCTGCCACCAGCAGAATCACCGGTTGGCCCTGCATTTCCTGGCGCTGCGCGGCGTCGATCAACGAGCGCTGCAGCTTTTCAGCCATGCTTGGCTCCAGCAGAACGCCCTCTTCCTGGCCTTGTCCTGCCTTCTGAATACTATTGAGCAATATTTGTTCCAACCTTGGTTCCAAGGTGATCACAGGCAGCTCGGAGTCAAGCCCTACAATGCTTTGCACGATTGCGCGGGACAATCCGACACGCACCGCAGCCACCAGCGCGGCAGTATCTTGACTCTTGGCGGCGTTGTTGGCGATGGCCTCGGCAATGCTGCGAATGTCGCGTACCGGCACCTGTTCGGCCAGCAACGCCTGCAGCACCTTGAGCAATTGCGACAGCGACAGCACACCCGGCACCAGCTCTTCTGCCAGTTTCGGCGAGGCTTTGCCCAGCAAGCCCATCAATTGCTGGACTTCCTCGTGGCCGATCAGCTCGTGGGAGTGCTTGTACAGAATCTGGTTGAGGTGGGTCGCAACCACGGTGCTGGCGTCGACCACCGTGTAGCCCAGGGATTGCGCCTGGCTGCGCTGGCTGATTTCGATCCACACCGCTTCCAGGCCAAAAGCCGGATCTTTGGCGGTAATGCCGTTGAGGCTGCCGAACACCTGGCCGGGGTTGATCGCCAACTCGCGGTCCGGGTAGATCTCGGCTTCGGCCAGGATCACGCCCATCAGGGTCAGGCGGTAGGCGCTCGGGGCCAGGTCGAGGTTGTCGCGGATGTGCACAGTGGGCATCAGGAAGCCCAGGTCCTGCGACAACTTCTTGCGCACCCCCTTGATCCGCGCGAGCAATTGGCCGCCCTGGTTGCGGTCCACCAGCGGAATCAGACGGTAGCCGACTTCCAGGCCGATCATGTCGATCGGGGTCACGTCGTCCCAGCCCAACTCCTTGGTTTCCTGGGCGCGGGCCGGGGATGGCAACAGTTCCTGCTGACGGGCGATCTCCTGTTGGGCAATCACTTTGACCTGGTTCTGCTTCTTCCAGAACAGGTACGCAGCGCCGCCGGCCAGGGCCGCCATGCTGAGGAACGAGACGTGAGGCATGCCCGGCACGATGCCCATGATCGCCATGATGCCCGCCGCCACGGCGAGGGCCTTGGGCGAGGCAAACATCTGCCGGCTGATCTGCTTGCCCATGTCTTCGGAGCCCGACGCACGGGTCACCATGATGGCCGCAGCTGTAGATAACAACAGTGATGGCAATTGCGCCACTAAACCGTCACCGATGGTCAGCAAGGCGTACACCTTGCCCGCATCGCCGAAGGTCATGCCGTGCTGGAAGATACCGACGGCGATACCGCCAATCAGGTTGATGAACAGAATCAACAGGCCGGCGATGGCGTCACCGCGCACGAATTTGCTGGCACCGTCCATGGAACCATAGAACTCGGCCTCCTGAGCCACTTCCAGGCGGCGGCTCTTGGCCTGGTTCTGGTCGATCAGGCCGGCGTTGAGGTCGGCGTCGATGGCCATCTGTTTGCCGGGCATGGCATCGAGGGTAAAGCGCGCGCTCACCTCGGAGATCCGCCCGGCGCCCTTGGTCACCACCACGAAGTTGATGATCATCAAGATCGCGAAGACCACGATACCGACCACATAGTTACCGCCGATCACCACCTCACCGAACGCCTGGATCACCTTACCGGCGGCGGCGTGACCGTCCTGGCCGTGGAGCATCACCACGCGGGTGGAGGCCACGTTCAGCGCCAGTCGCAGCAGGGTTGCCACCAGCAGGATCGTCGGGAACACCGCAAAATCCAGCGGCCGCAAGGCGTACACGCAGACCAGCAGGACCACGACGGAGAGGGCAATGTTGAAAGTGAAGAACACGTCCAGCAGGAACGGTGGCATCGGCAACATCATCATTGCCAGCATCACCAGCAACAACAACGGCACACCCAGATTGCCTCGCGAGAGGTCAGTCAGGGTCGTACGGGCCGTGCCGAGCATTTGAGAGCGATCCACCACCGGTATTCCTCGTTTCCTTGAAGCAAACTTTTGACGCCGGGAGGCGTCCTGAAGGCGGTATTGCAAGAAGCCTTCCAACTTTGCCTTTGAGGGTGTGGATCGCTACAGACGCCCGAAATATCGCGGATGCAAGAAATCCAAATGTGGGAGGCGGCAAGCCCGCTCCCACATTCGAGCCTTTAAACAGGCTTTATATTTGCGGCCTGCGGGCCTTTTTGTCCTTGTGACACCTCGAATTCTACTTTTTGGCCTTCTTCAAGGGTCTTGAACCCCTCCCCAGTGATTGCCGAATAGTGGACAAACAAGTCAGCACTCTTGTCATCGGGGGTAATAAAACCAAAGCCCTTCTCCGCGTTGAACCACTTCACCGTACCCGTCGCCATCGCCGTTCTCCGTACACTTCAATTAAGGACCTGCACCGGTTTCGTCAGATCAGTTTGATGTCGCATGCATAGATGCCATCGGGCCGATGAATCATCCGAAACGACACATTCTGGCCCTGCGAAAGCCTGCGGCCATCCGAGCTGCGCAGATCTACTGACACCTCATCCCCACCACCATCCGGCGCAATAGA
The DNA here is from genome assembly GCF_003290225.1 of Pseudomonas sp. LG1E9. Lineage (NCBI taxonomy): Bacteria > Pseudomonadati > Pseudomonadota > Gammaproteobacteria > Pseudomonadales > Pseudomonadaceae > Pseudomonas > Pseudomonas sp. LG1E9. Next base: position 5,078,228 of record NZ_CP029983.1, read on the forward strand.
GCCTCTACCGGTCTGTGGGTCATAAGATTTGACTCTGCCTGTAAACAACTGCATCACCTCACTTCCTGCATCTTATTGCGCAGTGCCTGAAGGCTATAAAACAGCGAGAAGGTGATGCTGGCTACTGTCAAAGTTGACAGGTAGACGGAGATTGGCGATCAGTGGTAATCGAATAAATCAGGAATCGCGCCGCAATTCCGGAGGGATCGGCAGGTCTTTGAGCGGATCCGGGCGTTTGCCCTTCCCTGCGCGGTACTGGCGAATCTGATAGACATACGCCAGTACTTGGGCCACCGCCAGGTACAACCCGGCCGGGATTTCCTGGTCGAGGTCGGTGGAGTAGAAGATCGACCGCGCCAGTTCCGGGGATTCGAGCAACAGGATGTCGTTGGCGACGGCGATTTCGCGGATTTTCAAGGCCGTGAAGTCGCTGCCCTTGGCCAGCAGCATCGGCGCGCCGCCCTTCTCCGGGTCGTACTTGAGGGCCACGGCGTAGTGCGTCGGGTTGGTGATGACCACATCGGCGTCGGGCACCGCGCCCATCATCTTGCGCTGGGACATTTCGCGCTGCAGTTGGCGGATGCGTTGCTTGACCTCGGGCCGGCCTTCCTGGTCCTTGTGTTCGTCGCGCACTTCCTGCTTGGTCATCAGCAGTTTCTTGTGGCTTTCCCACAGCTGGATCGGCGCATCCACGGCCGCAATGATGATCAGCCCGGCGGCCATCCACAGCGCGCTCCAGCCGACCACTTGCACGCTGTGGATGATCGCCGACTCCAGCGGTTCATGGGCGATACGCAGCAGGTCGTCGATGTCGGACGACAATACCATCAGCGCTACAAACAGAATCAGGATGAACTTGGCCAGGGCCTTGAGCAGCTCCACCAGGGCCTTGGCAGAGAACATGCGTTTGAGGCCCGCCGCCGGGTTCATGCGGCTGAATTTGGGCGCCATGCTGCCCGCGGCGAACAGCCAACCGCCGAGGGCGACCGGGCCGATCAACGCAGCCAGCAGCAAAGTGATAAGGATCGGCTGCACCGCCAGGATCGCGATCTTGCCCGAGTGCAGCAGGTATTGCCCCATGGCATCAGGATTGAGCAACACTTCGCGGGGCAAGGTGAAGTTGTGCTTCATCAACTCCAGCAGATCCAGCGCCAGGCCACCGCCGTAAATCAGCAGGGCGCCGGCACCGGCCATCATGGTGGCGACGGTATTGAGTTCTTTGGAGCGCGCAATCTCGCCCTTTTCCCTGGAGTCCTTTTTACGTTTCTCCGTGGGGTCTTCTGTTTTGTCCTGACCACTCTCGCTCTCGGCCATGGCTCAGCGCGCCCGTGCCAGATCACGTAAGAACTGCAAGGCGTCGGTCGCCAGCGGTTGATACTGATTGAGAATGTCGGCCAGGCCGACCCAGAAAATCCCCATGCCCAATACCAGGGTCAACGGGAAACCAATCGAAAAGATGTTCAACTGCGGCGCCGCACGGGTCATCACGCCAAACGCGATGTTGACCACCAACAACGCAGTGATCGCCGGCAGCACCAGCAACAGCGACGCGCCCAGCACCCAACCGAGGCGCCCGACCGTTTCCCAGAAGTGATTGACGACCAAGCCGGAACCCACCGGCAAGGTGGTGAAGCTTTCGGTCAGCACCTCGAACGCCACCAGGTGTCCGTTCATGGCCAGAAACAGCAAGGTCACCAGCATCGTCAGGAATTGCCCGATCACCGCCGCCGACACGCCGTTGGTGGGGTCGACCATGGAAGCGAAGCCCATGCCCATCTGGATCGAGATGATTTGCCCGGCAATCACAAATGCCTGGAAGAACAGTTGCAGGGAGAAGCCCAGCATGGCGCCGATCAGGACTTGTTCGGCGATCAGCATCAGCGCACTCAGGTCCAGGGCGTTCACCGGCGGCATGGGCGGCAAGCCAGGCACCAGCACCACCGTGATCGCCACGGCGAAATACAGGCGCACCCGGCGCGGCACCAGGGTCGTGCCGAACACCGGCATGGCCATCAACATGGCCGTCACGCGGAACAACGGCAGGATGAACGAAGCCACCCAGGTGCTGATCTGGGTGTCGGTCAATGCCAGCAGGGAGTTCACCCGATCAGCCGATCAAGTGCGGAATACTGCCGTACAGCTGCAGGATGTATTCCATAAAGGTTTGCACCAGCCACGGGCCGGCGACGATCAGGGTGACCAGCATCACCAGCAAGCGCGGCAGGAAGCTCAGGGTCTGTTCGTTGATCTGCGTGGCGGCCTGGAACATCGCCACCAGCAGGCCCACCAACAGGCTCGGCACCACCAGCACGGCGACCATCACGGTGGTCAGCCACAGCGCTTCACGGAACAGGTCGACGGCAACTTCTGGAGTCATCGACCTATACCCCGCCGAAGCTGCCGGCCAGGGTGCCGATAATCAGCGCCCAGCCGTCCACCAGCACAAACAGCATGATCTTGAACGGCAACGAGATGATCAGCGGCGACAGCATCATCATACCCATGGCCATCAGCACGCTCGCCACCACCAGGTCGATGATCAGGAACGGGATAAAGATCATGAAGCCGATCTGGAACGCAGTCTTCAACTCAGACGTCACGAAGGCCGGCACCAGGATCGTCAGCGGCGCCTGATCCGGCGTGGCGATGTCAGTGCGCTTGGACAGGCGCATGAACAGCTCCAGGTCGCTGGAGCGGGTCTGCGACAGCATGAAATCCTTGATCGGCACTTGGGCCCGGTCAATCGCCACCTGGGCGGTAATGGTTTCCGCCAGATAGGGCTGCAGGGCTTGCTGGTTCACCTTGTCGAACACCGGCGCCATGATGAACATGGTCAGGAATAACGCCATGCCGGTGAGAATCTGGTTCGACGGCGTCTGCTGCAAGCCAAGGGCCTGACGCAGGATCGAGAACACGATGATGATCCGTGTGAAGCTGGTCATCAGCATCACAAACGCCGGGATAAAGCTCAGCGCGGTCATGATCAGCAGGATCTGCAGGCTGACCGAATATTCCTGGGCCCCGGCCGCGTTGGTACCCAACGTGATCGCCGGGATCGACAACGGGTCGGCGGCCATCGCCAACGGCGCAGCCAGCAACAGCATGAGCGTCAATAAAACGCGCATTACTTCGTATCCTTCTGATCCTTGCCCAGCAATTCCATCAGGCGCTGAGCGAATTCGGGCGTGGCGGGCTTGGACTGATCCACGTTCACCGGGGTCTTGAGCACATGCAGCGGGGTGATGCGGCCAGGGGTCAGGCCCAACAGGATCTGTTCTTCACCCACTTGCACCAGCACCAGTCGATCACGCGGGCCGAGGGCGCGGGAGCCGATCATCTCGATCACCTGCGCGTTGCCCGGACCGACCTGCTGCACGCGGCGCAACAGCCAGGCCAGCACAAAGATCAGGCCCACCACCAGCAACAGACCCAGCACCAGCTGGGTCAACTGGCCACCGAGGCCGCTGCCGACCGGCGCCGCAGCGACGGCCGCCTGAGCCACCGGTTCTGCCGCCCAGGCGCTCAATGGCAGCGCGACCCCGAGTCCCACCATCAGCCGCTTCATATCAGCGCAACTTCTTGATGCGTTCGCTCGGGCTGATCACGTCCGTCAGGCGGATGCCGAACTTCTCGTTGACCACCACCACTTCACCGTGGGCAATCAGGGTGCCGTTGACCAGCACGTCCAATGGCTCACCGGCCAGGCGATCCAACTCGATCACCGAGCCCTGGTTGAGCTGCAGCAGGTTGCGGATATTGATGTCGGTGCTGCCCACTTCCATGGAAATCGACACCGGGATGTCGAGGATCACGTCCAGGTTCGGCCCATCAAGGGTCACCGGGTCGTTGTTCTTCGGCACGCTGCCGAATTCTTCCATTTGCATGCGGTTTCCTGCGGGTGCGGTGGCGGCATCGGCGGCCAGCAAGGCGTCGATGTCGTCCTGGCCCACATCGCCGGTTTCTTCCAGGGCCGCAGCCCATTCGTCAGCCAGGGCCTGGTCTTCGGCGGAAGTGTTTTCGTGTTCGGTAGCCATTGCATGTCCTCGGCGAAGCAAAAATGAGTGTTGATCAGCGACGATTGATCGGCTCGACCACTTGAAGAGCCAGGTTGCCCTTGTGGGAACCCAGCTTGACCTTGAACGACGGCACGCCGTTGGCGCGCATGATCATTTCTTCCGGCAACTCGACGGGGATGATGTCCCCCGGCTGCATGTGCAAAATATCCCGCAAGCGCAGTTGGCGACGGGCCACGGTGGCGCTCAAGGGCACGTCGACGTCCAGCAGGTCTTCGCGCAGGGCCTTGACCCAACGTTCGTCCTGGTCGTCCAGGTCGGACTGGAAACCGGCGTCGAGCATCTCGCGCACCGGCTCGATCATCGAGTACGGCATGGTCACGTGCAGGTCGCCGCCGCCGCCATCGAGTTCGATGTGGAACGTGGACACCACAATGGCCTCGCTCGGCCCGACGATGTTGGCCATGGCCGGGTTTACTTCCGAGTTGATGTACTCGAAATTGACTTCCATGATGGCCTGCCAGGCTTCCTTCAAGTCGATGAAGGCCTGCTCCAGCACCATGCGTACGACGCGCAACTCGGTAGGGGTGAATTCGCGGCCTTCGATCTTGGCGTGACGGCCGTCACCGCCAAAGAAGTTGTCCACCAGCTTGAACACCAGTTTGGCGTCGAGGATGAACAGCGCGGTGCCGCGCAACGGCTTGATCTTGACCAGGTTGAGACTGGTCGGCACGTACAGCGAGTGCACGTACTCGCCGAACTTCATCACCTGCACGCCGCCCACCGCTACGTCCGCCGAGCGGCGCAGCATGTTGAACATGCTGATCCGGGTGTAACGGGCGAAACGTTCGTTGATCATCTCCAGCGTCGGCATGCGTCCACGGACGATGCGATCCTGGCTGGTCAGGTCATAACTTTTGACGCTGCCGGGCTCGGCAGCCATTTCGGTCTGTACCAGACCATCGTCGACGCCATGCAACAGCGCGTCGATTTCATCCTGGGACAGCAGGTCTTGCACGGCCATGTCGTGATCCTACTGCAATACGAAGTTAGTGAAGAGCGCCTGCTCGACCACGACTTTGCCGAGCTCTTTCTGGGCCACTTCCTGCACGCTGGCAGTGACCTTCTGGCGCAGCATTTCCTGGCCCACCGGGGTGGCCAGGGTGTCGAAGCTCTGCCCGGAGAACAGCATCACCAGGTTGTTGCGGATCACCGGCATATGCACTTTGAGGGATTCAAGGTCGCCTTTGTCGCGCGCCAGCAAAGTGATGCTCACTTGGAGGTAGCGCTGACGACCGTTCTGATTGAAGTTGGCGACAAAGGCCGGAAGCATCGGCTCGAAGATTGCCGGTTGCTTGACGTTACTGGCGGTTTCAGCGGCGGGTGCCGGTTTGCTTGCACTGCTGTGCATGATGTACCAGGTGCCGCCCACGGAGGCGCCGATGGCCAGGAGCAGGCCCACGACTATCATCAGGATAAGCTTGAGCTTGCCTTTGCCTGCGGGTGCTTTTGCTGCGTCTTCGCTCTTCGCCATGCCAATAATCCGTCACTATTCGGGGATTCATAGATCTACGGAAAGGCAAGAGCAAGTGTTATGCCAGAGTTGTCCGGGCAAGCGGGGATGAAGGGCACCACAAAACAAATGTGGGAGGGGGCTTGCCCCCGATGAGGTGTTTCAGTTCATACATCAGTTGACTGACACACCTCATCGGGGGCAAGCACCCTCCCACATTTTGACCCATGCCAGGCTCAGGTCAGGCGTAGTAATCGACGGCGCTGGAGCCGACCACCGTAGACGTCACGGGCGCAACCGCTTCAGCCACATCAAGGTGGCTGCCGCTGTCACCGCTGTCGCCACCGCGCCCAGCGCGACTCACGCCACCGGTCTGGGCCTGCTGTTGCTGCTGCTCCTGACCACGGGACTGGTCGGACACATTGACGTCCACCTGCCCCATGCCCTGTTGCGCAAACATCTCCCGCAGGCGGCCCGACTGGCTTTCCAGCGCCTCACGCACCACCGGATGAGCACTCATGAAATTGACCTGGGCCTGCTGATCGGCGGTCATGTTGACCTTGATATCCAGGCGACCGAGTTCAGCCGGCTGCAACTGGATCTCCGCCGACTTGAGGTTGGCGCTGGACAGGTACATCACCCGATTTACGATCTCGTCAGTCCAGCCGCTCTGGTGCATGGCCAGTGGCGCATTCGTCGTCGGCGGCAAGGCGTTGGCCGTTCTCGGCGTGGCCGCCTGGGTCAGCGCCGCCAAGCGATTGGCGAAGTCATCGACACGGGTGTCGCTGCTGGCGTTTTTCAGGTCTTTGAGGCCGCCCTCGATCAAGCCGCTGAAGGCTTTGTCGCCGCCTTGGTCAGTGCTGTCTTTGGTGGCTTGCTCGTCGACCATCGTGGCCAGCCCGGCGGCAAAGTTCTGCGCGGCGGTTGGCTGGTCCTGGGTGGTCGTCGGCGCAGTCTTGGCCTGCGCCTGGCTGCTGGCCGACACATGCCCGCCCTGCTCCATCGCCAGGCGCAGGGTCGGCAAGGCATCCAGGGGATCGGCCTCGGGGTCGAACACCGGCTTGGCTTCTTCGCTCGCCGCAATTGGCGCTGCGCTCACGGGCTGAGCCTTGGTGTCGGCTGCGTCAGCGACAGGGGCCGGGACTGCCACCGGAACGGGCACGGCCACCGGGGTGACGGCGGCAATCAACGCCGGGTCGACAACCGGATCAACGGCGGGCTGTTGCACCACCAGCGTCGGGTCAGCCGGCGCCTCCTCATCCGCGCTGGCGCTGTCGTCGGACGCGACTGGCGGCTTGGCAGGCAAGGTATTGCCGCTATCGGCAACGGCGGGCGTACTGGCGGCAGGCTTGTCGCTGCCGGTCGCCGGTTTGGCGGCGGCATCGGCAGGCTTGTCCCGCGCTGGTTTGACCGAGTTGTCGTCGGCCTTGACCGGGGCTTTCGTGCCTTGGTTGGCGAACACTTGAGCGAAGCCAGGGCCCTTGTCCCGTGGGTCCGCGGCCGTGACCAGTGCATTAGCGGCAGGCGCTTGCGGCTTGGCCGCAGGAGCAGCCTGAAGAAGCGAATTAGGGGCGACTGGCATAAGTAAAGGTCTCCACTGCATGGGGATCGGGGATGCAGTATCAGGAGATATAGCAAGAGTTGGGCCAGGTTTGCGGGATGCGCTGTGCAACGGGTGCATAGCCGGTGCCTGGCCAATGGCACGCTCGATCAAACCCCGGCAAACCGCTCCCGTTCATGCTCATACAACGGCCGAACCAACTCAAACTCCCGATCGATCTGATCCACCAAGCCCCCCAGGTCCGAAGCAGCCTCAACAGACTCAGCCTCCAGCAACTGACACAACTGCGCCAAACGCACCGCCCCAAGGTTGCCACTGCTGCCCTTGAAACTGTGCGCAATCTGCCCCAGCGCCTTGGCATCATCCCGCGCCTGGCGCAGCGCCTCGACGCGTTTGCGGGAGTCGTCCAGAAAGGTATCAAGCAGCTTGGGATACTCGCCTTCCATCACCTCCTGCAAACCCGACAACACATCCGGGTCCATATGAATCTCTGCCACTTGCTCGCTCCCTGATCAAGAATCGGCGGATTATGCCAGAGCCCCCCAGCAAAACTCCACGCAGACACTGCGCCCACCGTCGGACCAGCGTACCTCGCTACTCAGCTGGCGCACCAGGCTCAGGCCCCGACCAGACAGACGGTCCACGTCCAGCGGCCGCGCCAGTACCCGTTCCACGTCGAAGCCCGGCCCGCTGTCTTCCAGGCGCAGGGTCATTTTGCCGCCCATCGGGGTGGGTACCACTTGCACATGTACCCGCACGTAACCGCTGTTCAACTGCGTCAGACGGTCGTTGCGCTGGCGATAATATTCGGCGAAACCCTGGGCATCGCACTTGAGCCGCGAGTCCAGCCCGAGCACGCCGTGCTCCAGGGCATTGGAATACAACTCGGCCATCACGCTGTAGAGCGCCCCGCTCTGCTCGCGCAGGCCGTGGATTTCCAGCAGCAGCTGCAGCAGATAAGGCAAAGGGTTGTAGCGCTTGAGGGTCTCGGCACGGAATTCGAAGCTGACCGACCAATCCAGCGGGCACGATTGGCCACTGTCGGCATACAACGGGCCGGTGGCACGCAGTGACTGGCCGGCCCGCAGGGTGATTTCCACCATGCTCACGTCATCACGCGCCTCACCCCGAAACGCCGCCAGGGCCTCTTCGATATCCTCAAACAGGCGATTAGGCTCGCGATTGGCCGCGAAGACCTGCTGCAAACGCTCGGCGCCGAACAGTTGATCGTGGGCATCGGCGGTATCCAGCACGCCGTCGGACAGCAAAAACACCCGGTCGCCCAAGGCCATGGGCCACACCTCGGTGCGGTCATCAAAGGCTTGCGCCGACAGCACCCCCAACGGCAAATGCCGCGATTGCAGCGGCGTGCGCTTGCCGCTGGCGACGTCATGCACATAACCGTCGGGCATACCGCCGTTCCACACCTCCAGCGCACGCCGCTCGGTGCTCAGGCACAACAGCGTGGCGCAGCAGAACATGTCCACCGGCAGGATGCGCTTGAGCTTGGCATTCATCTCCCGCAGGATCTGAGACAGGCCATACCCCTTGGCGGTCATGCCGTAGAACACTTCCGCCAGGGGCATGGCGCCCACTGCCGCCGGCAGGCCGTGGCCGGTGAAATCGCCGAGCAGCACGTGCATGTCGCCCGACGGCGTGTAGGCCGCCAGCAGCAGGTCGCCATTGAACAGCGCATAGGGCGATTGCAGGTAGCGGATGTTCGGGGCGGCGTTGATGCAGCCGGAGTGGGCGACCTTGTCGAACACCGCCTTGGCCACCCGCTGCTCATGCAGCAGATAGTCATGGTGCCTGGCGATCAGGTCACGCTGTTGCAACACCGTGGCTTGCAGGCGGCGCAGGCGGTCCATCGCGTTGATCTTGGCCGCCAGGATCAGTTGGTTATAGGGCTTGGGCAGGAAGTCATCACCGCCGGCATCCAGGCAATCGGCCAGGGCGGCGCTATCGCGCAGGGAGGTGAGGAAAATGATGGGGACCAACTCCTCCCCCGCCAGTTGCTTGATCCACCGCGCGGCGCCGTAGCCATCCATCACCGGCATCAAGGCATCCATCAGCACCAGTTGCGGACGCTCGCGGGCAAAGAGCTCGACAGCTTCTTCGCCGTTGGTGGCAGTAAGCACCTGATGCCCCTGGCGCCGCACAATGGTCGACAGCAGCAGAAGATCGGTCGCATTGTCATCGGCGATCAAGATCGTCAGCGCCTCAACCGCAGGGGCCAGGGCGCTCAATTGATGTCGAACAGCTTGTCGAAGTTGGAGATGGCGAGGATCTTGCGCACGTCGGAGTTGCTGTTGATCACCTCAACTTGCGCATCGTCCCCACCCGCGTGATCGCGCAGCAGCAGGAGCATGCCCAGGGCCGAACTGTCCATATACGTGGTGTCTTTCAGGTCGACCACGTACGACTCAGGCACCTTGTAGAAACGCTCGTAGGACTCACGAAAGTCCTGATGACTGCCGAAATCAAACCGGCCCTTGATTGCAATCATCAACTTCTTCCCATCCAGGGATACTTCTGACTCGACTGACATACGACGGCTTCCTTGTCATTGGCGATATGCAACAAGGTGTAGCAGGTGATGGGGCTGTGGGCAACTTCTCGCCAAGATCAATACACATCTTTACGCGGCATGCGCTGGGACAACTCATCCAGCAGCTTCTGCTCGCGCTTGTCTTCGAGGGCCCGCGCCTCATCGATATAGCGCTGCACCAGCTTGCGTAAGCCTTCGACCCGCGCAAACGCTTCCTGCCAACTTTCGCGGGCTTTATCGAGGTTGTTCTGGTGCCAGGCCAGGCTCTGGCGCTGTTGGCCGACGGCGGTTTCCAGTTGATTGAGAAAGCCCTGGTAGCCCATCAACCATTGGCCCGAAACGCCCTTGGTGCCGCGCTCGATCCATTGTTGCTGGTACTCGCCGCGAAAGCGTTCCAGGTCGCCCAGCTTGCTTTCCGCCAGGCGAACCTGGCCCTGGAAATAACCCAGGCGCTGCACGGCGGTTTTTTCGGCCTTTTCGGCCATGTCCACCACCGGGGCCAGGCGCGCGGCGCGGCTGTTGGCCATGGCTTAGCCGCCTGGCGCAGGCGCGAAGATGGAGTGCAGATGGGCTTCGCTTTCGCCCATGCTGATCTTGTCGTTGAGGCCCTGGCGCAGGTAGGTCACCAACTGCGGTTGCAGGGCGATCGCCAGGTCGGTGTCGCGATCACCACCGGCCACGTAGGCGCCGACGCTGATCAGGTCGCGGCTCTGTTGATAGCGCGACCACAACTGCTTGAATTGTTGCGCACGGACCATATGCTCCGGCGTGACCACCGCCGGCATGACCCGGCTGATGGACGCTTCGATATCGATGGCCGGGTAGTGCCCTTCTTCGGCCAAACGGCGCGACAGCACAATGTGACCGTCGAGCACGCCCCGCGCCGAGTCGGCGATGGGGTCCTGCTGGTCATCACCTTCGGACAATACGGTGTAGAACGCGGTGATCGAGCCGCCACCGGCCTCGGCATTACCGGCGCGCTCCACCAACTTGGGCAGCTTGGCAAACACTGACGGCGGGTAACCCTTGGTCGCCGGCGGTTCACCGATGGCCAGGGCGATTTCCCGCTGGGCCTGGGCGAAACGTGTGAGCGAGTCCATCAGCAACAGGACGTTCTTGCCCTTGTCGCGAAAATATTCGGCGATGCGCGTGCAGTACATCGCGGCGCGCAAACGCATCAGCGGCGCATCGTCCGCTGGAGAGGCGACGACCACGGAGCGCTTGAGGCCTTCTTCACCGAGGCTGTGCTCGATGAACTCCTTCACCTCGCGGCCCCGTTCGCCGATCAGCCCCACCACGATGATGTCGGCCTCGGTAAAGCGCGTCATCATGCCCAGCAACACCGATTTACCCACACCGGTACCGGCGAACAGGCCCAGACGCTGGCCGCGGCCGACCGTCAATAATCCGTTGATGCTGCGAATGCCCACGTCCAGCGGCACGCTGATGGGGTTGCGGTTGAGCGGGTTGATGGTGGGGCCGTCCATCGGCACCCAGTCTTCGGCTTTCATGCCGCCCTTGCCGTCCAGTGCGCGACCGGCGCCATCCAGCACGCGGCCGAGCATGCTCATGCCCATGGGCAGGCGACCCGTATCGGCCAGCGGCACCACGCGGGCACCGGGGGCGATGCCCGCCAGGCTACCCACGGGCATCAGGAAAATCTTGCTGCCGGAAAAACCCATCACTTCCGCTTCGACCTGCACCGGGTGGTAGCTGTCGTCGTTGATCACCATGCAGCGGCTGCCCATGGCAGCGCGCAGGCCCTCGGCTTCGAGGGTCAGGCCGACCATACGCAACAAGCGCCCTTCGAGGATGGGCTGGCCGGGCAGTTCAGTGGCTTCGACGTAGCCGCTCAGGCGCTTGGCGAAGCTGGTGCGATCAAGGCGCATCGGTAGCGTCCAGGTCCACGCTGAGGTCAGGTTCGGCGGGGTTCAATACCTGCTCGTGAACTTGATCCAGCAACTTGGCCATGATCTGGCTGATGCGGGTTTCCACCGTGGCATCGATGCGGCTGTGTTCGGTCTCGACCCGGCAACCACCGGGCTGCAGCGCTGCGTCTTCGACGATGCGCCAGGTTTCTTCATGGCGCTCGCGCAGGGCTTTGACCTGCTCGAAATCCTGCGGGTTGATGTACAGCCGTACATTGCCGACACCCAGCGGCAGCAGCTTGAGGGCTTCGCGCATCACGCTTTCGATATGGCTGGAATCGAGCACCAGTTCGCGCTGGATCACCTGGCGGGCAATGTGTTCCACCAGGCCGACCATGGATTTTTCGATCTGCGAATCCTGCTCGGCGATGGGGTCGAACAACACGCCCATCAAGCGCTCCAGGCTGGCCAGCTGGACGCTCAGCGCCGCTTCGGCCTCTTGGCGCACCTTGAGGGTGGTGCTGCGAAAACCGTCTTTTTCACCGGCCGCGAAGCCTTCGTTGTAAGCCTCCTGGCGGATGCTTTCCAACTCTTCCAGGGTCAGTGGCTGGACTTCTTCCAGCGGCACTTCTTCCATTTCCACCGGCAGCTCTTCAACCGGTTCCGGCTCAGGCTCCGGCACGTGCGGATCGAAACTGGGCAACGACCAGATGTCGAACCCACCGACATCCCGTGCGCGAATCAGATCGCTGGGCGCCTCATCTTTGTTCGACATCAGGGGCGCCTTAGATCATTTCTTCGCCGCCCTTCCCGCCGAGAACGATTTCTCCGGCTTCGGCCATACGGCGGGCAATGGTGAGGATTTCTTTTTGCGCGGTTTCCACGTCGCTGACGCGCACCGGGCCCTTGGCTTCCAGGTCGTCGCGCAACAGTTCCGAAGCACGCTTGGACATGTTCTTGAAGATCTTCTCCTTGACGCCTTCGTCCGAGCCTTTGAGGGCCAGCACCAGCACGTCGGAGGAGACTTCGCGCAGCAGCGCCTGGATGCCACGGTCGTCGACATCGGATAGGTTGTTGAAGACGAACATGAGGTCTTCGATCTGGCCGGACAGGGTGTCGTCGATCTCGCGGATCGAGTCCATCAACTGGCCTTCGACCGAGCTGTCGAGGAAGTTCATGATGTCCGCCGCGCGCTTGATGCCACCCAAGGTGGTCCGTGCGGCGTTGGAGTTGCCGGAGAACTGTTTCTCCAGAATGGTGTTCAATTCTTTCAGAGCCGCTGGCTGCACGGTGTTCAGCGACGACACCCGCAGGATGATGTCCAGGCGCACTTTATGGTCGAAGTGGCCGAGCACTTCACCGGCCTGGTCCGGGTCGAGGTACGCGACGACGATGGCCTGGATCTGCGGGTGCTCGAAGCGGATCACGTCGGCGACCGCACGCGGTTCCATCCACTTGAGGCTGTCCAGACCGCTGGTATTGCCGCCCAACAGAATACGGTCGATCAGGCCGTTGGCTTTGTCTTCGCCCAGGGCCGAGGTGAGCATCTTGCGGATGTAGCTGTCGGAGCCGACGCCCAGGCTGGTCTGGTCGCCGACGATCTCGACGAACTCGCTCATCACCTGTTCGACTTGCTCACGGTGCACATTGCGCATTTGCGCCATGGCCACGCCCACCCGCTGAACCTCTTTGGGGCCCATGTGGCGCAGCACTTGGGCGGCGTCGGTTTCACCGAGGGACAGCAGCAGGACTGCGGCTTTGTCGACCTTGGTGAGCTTGGCAACAGCGGCTCGATTATCACTCATCTGCGTTGATCCACTCTTTCACGACCTGGGCCACACGGCCCGGGTCTTCTGCCACCAGACTTTTGATTGCGTTCAACTGTGCGTCGTAGCCTTCGCTCGGGCTTGGCAACAGGATGCTTTGCGGGCCGCCGAGGCTGACGCGGTCGTTGGCCAGTTCGCCGTCCAGGCCGCCCATGCCACCCAACTCGACGTCACTGCCACCAAACGCCGCCAGTTGTTTGTTCTTGCCGTTGCCGGTGATGTTGTTGAGCACCGGACGCAGCACGCCGAACACCAGCACCAGGATGAACAACACACCCAGCACTTGCTTGACGATGTCCCAGAACCACGGCTGGGTGTAGAACGCCGCTTCGGCGATGACTTCACCACGCTCGGCGGAGAACGGCATGTTGATCACGCTGACGCTGTCACCACGGCTGGCGTCAAAACCGACAGCGTCCTGCACCAGGCGGGTGAAGCGCGCCAATTCGTCGGCGCTCCACGGCGCACGGGTAACGGCGCCATCCACCGCATTGACCTTGACCTGATCATCGACCACCACCGACACCGACAGGCGATTGACGCGGCCCTGTTGTTGCTTGGTGTGGCTGATGGAACGGTCGAGTTCGAAGTTCTTGGTGGACTGGTTACGCTTGTCCGCCGGGTACGGTGCGAGCATCGGCTGGCCGGTGGCCGGGTCCATGATCTGCTGGCCGTTGGCGTCCAACAATGGCTGGCCAGGCTGGATCGCAGCAGCGGCAGCAGCAGCGCCACCGGTGGTTTGCGGGGCCGAGGCCGGGGCCGGTGGCTGGTTGCTCAGGGCACCCGGCACGCCTTGCGGCGGGCCATTGGCGGCGGTGCGTTGTTCGCTGGTGGACTGCTCGCTGCGCAAGGCCGGCTGGTCCGGGTTGAATTGCTCGGAGGTCGACTCGACCGCGCTGAAGTCCACGTCGGCGGACACTTCAGCCTTGTAGCGGTCGTTGCCCAGCACCGGTTGCAGGATGTTGTGCACACGCTGGGTCAGCATGCTTTCCATGCGGCGGCTGTAGTCGAACTGCTTGCCGGCCTGGGTCAGCGCGGAGTTTTCCGCCATATCCGACAGCAGGTTGCCCTTCTGGTCGACCACGGTGATCTGGGATTTGCTCAGCTCAGGCACGCTGGTCGCCACCAGGTTGACGATCGCCAGCACTTGGCCCGGCTCCAGGGAACGGCCGGAGAACAGCTCGACCAATACCGAAGCACTTGGCTTGCGTTCATCACGCACAAACACCGAGCTTTTCGGAATGGCCAGGTGCACACGGGCGCCCTTGACGTTGTTGAGGCTGGAGATGGTGCGGGCCAGCTCGCCTTCGAGGCCACGACGGTAACGCGTGGCTTCCATGAACTGGCTGGTCCCGAGGCCCTGGTCCTTGTCGAGGATTTCAAAACCGATATTGCTGTCGGACGGCGTTACGCCAGCGGCGGCGAGCTTCATGCGCGCACGGGCCACGTCATCGGCCTTGACCAGCAGCGCGCCGGAATTGGGCTCCACGGTGTAGGCGATGTCGGCGGCGGCGAGGGTTTCCATGATCTGCTTGGAATCCATGCCCGCCAGGCTGCCATACAACGGACGGTAATCGGGTTGTTGCGACCACAACACCACGGCAAAACCAATTGCCACGCTCGCAGCCAGGCCGACCATCAGGCCCACCTGACGCAGCATGGTCATTTCCGAGAGGTTTTCCAGGAACGACAGGCCAAACAGCGGCGGCTTGCCATCTGCCTTGGCGGGTACGTTGTCGGAGACTGCTTCTGCCATGACTTAAATCTCGCCCTTAAACCGGCATCTGCATGATGTCTTGATAGGCCTGAACCAGCTTGTTACGCACTTGGGTCAGAGCCTGGAAGGAGACGCTGGCCTTTTGCGAGGCGACCATCACATCGGTGAGGTCCACGCCGCTTTTGCCGATCTCGAATGCATTGGCCAACTGGCTGGAGGCTTGCTGGGTGTCACTGACTTTGTTGATGGCTTGGCCGAGCATGTCGGCGAAGCTGCTTTGGCCCAATTGCGGCGCTGGCGCGACGGATTTCGGTTGAGCCATGGCATCCATTTGCATGGAGCGCATATCCAACATCAATCGATTGAACTCAATACCCTGGCTCATGAACTTCTCTCTCCAACCCGCAAATTTTTGACACTACGCAGCGATTACTAGGGGAGGTAGCAACAAGGGTGCCAGCTCTGTATCAAGTCGTAAGAAAAGGCGACAAACCTTGTCGACCTTGTTACCGGTCAGGTGGCGAACAGATACGCTTCCACGTCCATCCCGGCGTCACGCATTTGCGCCAGCTTGTAGCGCAGGGTGCGCGGGCTGATGCCCAGGCGCTCGGCGGCCTCTTTGCGGCGGCCGCGCTCGGCGCGCAGGGTGTCGATGATCATCTGGAATTCGCGGCGACGCAGGTCGTCGCCCAGGGCACCGCCGGGCTCCGCCTCGGCAACCACGGGCGCAGGCGCCAAGGTAGGCAATGGCGCCGCACCACTGCCCATGGACAGGCAGAAATCCTGGGGCTGGATCAAACCGCCCTGCTGCAGAATCAGCGCGCGCTGGATGGCGTTGTCCAGTTCCCGCACGTTGCCCGGCCAGGGATAGCTGATCAGGCAGGCTTGCGCCTCGGCCGACAGTCGCGCCTGGGCGTGCTTCATTTTTTTGACGTGGTTGTTCAGCAGGCGCTCGGCCAGCGGGACGATGTCCGCTGGGCGCTCACGCAGCGGGCGCCAGGCCAGGGGAAATACCGAAAGCCGGTAGAACAGATCTTCACGAAAGCGCCCCGCCGCCACTTCGCCGGCGAGGTCACGGTTGGTGGTGGCGACCACACGGATGTCCAGCTGGATCGGCTTGCGTGCGCCCACGCGCTCCACTTCGCGCTCTTGCAGCACGCGCAGCAGCTTGGCTTGCAGGCCCAGCGGCATTTCCGAGATTTCGTCCAGCAGGATGGTGCCGCCGTCGGCCTGTTCGAATTTGCCCGCCTGGGCCGCGATGGCGCCGGTGAACGAGCCTTTTTCATGGCCGAACAAAGTGGCTTCCAGCATGTTGTCGGGGATCGCCGCGCAGTTGATGGCGATGAACGGTTGTTTGGCGCGATTGGATTGTTGGTGGATATAACGCGCCAGCACTTCCTTGCCGGTGCCGGACTCGCCGGAAATCAGCACCGTGGAATCACTGCGCGCCACGCGGGCCGCCAGCTCCAGCAATTGCGCACTGGCCGGCTCGAAGGCAATCGGGCCATCGCCTTCGCTGGCGGGGATCACGCCCAGGGCGTGCCGCGCGACCAGTTCGATCAGCGCCTTGGGCTCGAAGGGCTTGACCAGGTAGTCCGCCGCGCCCTGGCGCATGGCATCCACCGCGCGCTCCACGGCGCCATGGGCAGTCATCAGCAACACCGGCAGTTGCGGTTGGCGCGCACGCAGCAGGGCCAGCAACTGGTGGCCGTCCATGCCTGGCATGTTCACGTCACTGACCACCAGGCTGAAGGTTTCGTGCTCCACCGCCTCCAAGGCCTCCTCGGCAGAACCGACCGCCCGGTAGTCATGGCCCGCCAACAGCAGCGTGTCAGCCAATGCTTCACGCAGGGCGCGATCGTCTTCCACCAACAGAACCTTGATAGCCATTACTTTTTACTCCGCGCCTGCCGCGCATGAAAACAGCGGCAGGCTTATCAGTGCACAGGTGCCACGCCCCAGTCGGGAATGCAGTTGCAATTCTCCCTGATGGGCACGGGCCACGGCCTTGACCACGGTCAGGCCGAGGCCGGTTCCGTTGGTCTTGGTAGTGAAGAAGGGTTCGCCCAGGCGCTTGAGCACCACAGGGTCGATGCCGGCGCCGCTGTCGCTGATGCACAGGCGCAAGGTTTGCTCACGGCTATACAGGTGGACCTTGAGCCGCGCACCCGGGCCGCTGGCCTGGATAGCGTTTTCGATCAAGTTGAGCAGCGCGCCCACCAGGGTGTCTCGATTGCACAGCAACTCGCCGAGGTGGCTGTCGCACTGCCAGCGCACCTGAGTGTCTTGAATATGGGTGCTCGCAGCCGCTTGCAGGGCCTGCATGAGTTGAGCGGGCGTCACGCGGTCGGTCAGCGGCAATTCGCCGCGGGCAAACACCAGCATGTCGCGCACCTGGTGCTCCAGTTCGTGCAGACGCTCCTTGAGACGGCCGGCAAACCGCTGCTGGGTGGCGACAGGCAATTGCTCATCAGTCAAATGACTGGCGTAGATCAACGCCGCCGACAGCGGCGTGCGGATCTGATGCGCCAAAGAAGCGACCATCCGCCCTAATGATGACAAGCGCTCGTGGCGCGCCAATTGGTCTTGCAAGTGACGGGTTTCGGTCAAGTCATTAAGCAACACCAGTTGCCCCGGCTCCGCGTCCAGGGAACGGGTGGCGATGGACAGGCGGCGCCCGTCCTTGAGGGAGATTTCGTGACCGTCATCTTCACGCGGCGCGAAGCAACGGGTGATGACATGGCGCCACAACTCGCCCTCCAGCGGCAGGCCGAGCATGTCGCAGGCCGCAGGGTTGGCCTCGCGCACGCGGCCTTCTTCATCGATGACAATCACGCCACCGGGCAGCAGCGACAGCAGGTTTTGCAGACGGTTGGCCAGGCGCTCTTTCTCGGCTAACTCTTGCATGCGCTGGGCGCTCACCACTTCCAACTCGCCTTTAAGCTCCGAGACGCGGGCTTCGAGCAGGCTGTAGGAGTCAGTCAATTGGCTCGACATCTGGTTGAACAGCGAAAACGCCTGTTCGAGACCCTGACGGCTTTGCTGCTCCACAGAGGGCATAAGCCCCGGGATAGAGGGGCTGGAAGATTGCTGGGCGGCGTGGGGCATCATGCTCTCTCGCTGGCTGACCGTCAGTTAAACGGAACGTTGCGAGGGCTGTAGCAATACTTGTGCCGAAAAAAAACCGCTGATAAATCAGCGGTCTCTGGAATCAGGCGTCAATCATCCGCCTGTTCATCGCCTTCCCGACGACTCATGCCGTACTTGCGCATCTTCTCCACCAGGGTGGTTCGGCGGATGCGCAAGCGCTCGGCGGCGCGGGCGACGATGCCGTTGGCGTCGTCCAGGGCCTGTTGGATCAAGCCTTGTTCCAGGTTGCCGAGGTAGTCCTTGAGGTCCAGGCCTTCGGGCGGCAGCATGGCGGTTGAACCGAAGTCCGGCGTGTGGCCGTTGATGGCGACACGCTCTTCCATGTCGCTGCGCAGGCTGTCGACCATCTGCTCGTCTTCATCATCAACGTAGCGGAATTTCTTCGGCAACTCGATCACGCCGATCACACCGTACGGGTGCATGATCGCCATGCGCTCCACCAGGTTGGCCAGCTCGCGCACGTTGCCCGGCCAGCCGTGGCGACACAGGGACATGATCGCGGCAGAGTTGAAGCGAATCGAACCGCGCTTTTCGTGTTCCATGCGCGAGATCAGTTCGTTCATCAGCAGCGGGATGTCTTCCACGCGCTCACGCAGCGGGGCCATCTCGATTGGGAAGACGTTGAGGCGGTAGTAGAGGTCTTCGCGGAAGCTGCCCACCTCAATCATGCTTTCAAGGTTCTTGTGGGTAGCGGCAATGATGCGCACGTCGACGCTCTGGGTCTTGTTGCTGCCCACGCGCTCGAAGGTGCGCTCCTGCAACACGCGCAGCAGCTTGACCTGCATCGGCAGCGGCATGTCGCCGATTTCGTCGAGGAACAGGGTGCCGCCGTTGGCCAGCTCGAAACGCCCGGCACGGCTGGTGATCGCCCCGGTAAAGGCGCCCTTCTCGTGGCCGAACAGTTCGCTTTCAAGCAGCTCTGCCGGGATCGCCCCGCAGTTGACCGGCACGAATGGCCCGTCGCGGCGCTTGGAGTGGTAGTGCAGGTTGCGTGCGACCACTTCCTTGCCGGTGCCCGACTCGCCGAGGATCAGCACACTGGCGTCGGTATCGGCCACTTGCTGCATCATCTGGCGCACGTGCTGGATGGCGCGGCTGGTGCCGACGAGGCTGCGGAAAAGGTTGGGTTCGCGGTGGCGACCGCGCTCGCGGGCCTGGTCGTACATCTCGCGATAGACCTGGGCACGGTGCAGGGAATCCAGCAATTTGCTGTAGCTGGGGGGCATTTCCAGGCTGGAAAGTACGCGGCGGCGTTGGTCTTCCGGCAGCTCGACAGAAGAAATATCACCAATCAGCAACACGGGAAGGAACTCATCCCAGGTAGACAGTGTCTTTAACAAGCCCAAAACAGCGCCTGGAGCGTTTACCGTCCCGATCAGCACACAAATGACTTCACGGCTCGATGACAACGAGCTGACCGCCTGCTGCCAGTCATGGCTACCGCAGGGCAGATTTTCTTCGCCAAGAAAATTCAAAATCACCGCCAGGTCGCGGCGGCGGACGCTATCGTCATCGATCAGCAGAATTTTGGTTTCACGCCACATGCAATAGCAACTTCCCTAGTAAAACTTCCTGCCCCGAGATTGAGGGCAATCGAGGCGCCTGTAAGACTTCTTACCCTACTAGACGTCTGAAATCTGAAAACAGCACTAGTTAAGTCAAAAATGCGAGCACAGTCAAATATATGACGCGCCGTTCGGATTAACTGAGCCATTCAGCCGAACAGATGGTAAACCTTTGACGCATTTTTAGCTTGGTTGATCTGCGACATCTCTTCAAAAATAGCCTGCCTTTCGCCCGTCGTCACCTGCAGCAATTGCTGGTAGACCGCCAACAGGCTCTCAAGCTTCTCACGCAACGCATCTTCGTCTACCGGCGCCTCACTGAGCACCTGCTCGATCACGTCGCGACAGCCCATATCCAGCTCGCCGATGGCGTCCCAGTTACGGTCCGCCAGCGCGCCCATCAGCGCCTCACGGGTTTCATCAATGCGTTGCAGTGCGTGGCTCATGACGTGTTCCTCAAGGCACCCAGGCCTTATTCTGCGGTAGCCTGTGGGGCGCCAATCGCATCCCAGCCTTCTTTAACGGTAATCATCAAACGAGCCACTTCGTCGATCATGTCGACGTCGTTATGCAGGTTGGCTTCCATCAGACGGTTGGTCATGTAGGCGTACAGACTCTCCAGCTGTTGGACGTAAGCCGGGTTATCACTCTTTTCAGCGTCCAGGCCGTCGCGCAGGCCGATGACGATGTCGATGGCCTTGCCGAGCATCAGGCCCTTCTGGGCGATGTCGCCACGCGCCAGCGCGCCCTTGGCCTGGGCCATACGGTCGAGCCCGCCTTCCATCAGCATTTGCACCAGGCGATGCGGGCTGGCTTCGGAGATCTGAGCATGGGAATTGACCTTCTGGTATTGGCGAAGGGCTCTCATGGGATTCATGTTTCTACCTCGTGACAGGCGACAGCGAAAAGGATTCTAGTAACCAATATGTCGACGGGTTCGCAAAAAGCTTTAGCCCCCGTCGTCCCGCGATAAAAAAAGGCCAGGCAGATTGCCTGGCCTTTTTTTGGTCAGCAGGGGATCAAGTATTGGTCTTGACGTTATTCAGCGCATTGAGCGTGGTCATGACGCTGGTGCTTTGCTGGCGCAGTTGGGCGACCAGGGTGTCCATGGCGTTGTACTTGGCCGACAGGCTGTTGGTGAGCAGGGTCATGCGCTCGTCGAGCGTGGCCTGGTCCTTGGTCAGGTCCTTCAGCGTATTCGACAAGGATGTCGAACGCGTCGCCAGGATACCGGTACTCGCCTTGGCAAAGTCATCCGTGGCGCTTTTCATCCTCGCCAACATGCCGTCCTTACCGCTGAACATGCTGTTGATGTCGGCGCCGTTGGTTTTAACCGCCGCGTCCCACTTCTTGTCATCGATCGCCAGTAGGCCCGTGCTCGAACTGGTGGTCACGCCGAACTGCGCCAGGGACTTGAACGCACCGGTGCCCGACAGCGTGTTGAACTCATTGCGGATCGTGCTCTGCAACGAACGCATGGTCGAGTCGCCGGTCAACGCTGCCGCCGTGGTGCTGCCGTCCAGGTTCGTAGTGACCTTGGTTTCGGCGTTCATGGCGGTGATCAGGGCGTTGTAGGTGTCAATGAAACCCTTGACCCCGGACTTGAGTGCGGTGTTGTTGGTGCTTACGGTAATCAGCGTGGCGTTTTTCACCGGCGGATCACTTGTGTCACCGGTTTTGACTGCCGATACAGCCACCAGCTTGATGTTCACGCCACTGAGCGCGCCCTCGATGCTGTTGGTCTTGGACACAGACGCAACCCCATCGATGCTGTAGAGCGCATCCTTGGGCTGTTCGACGACCGTGGCACCCACATCCAGCCCCGAGGTGCCAGAGAGAGTAAGGTCCGAGCCGGTCCCCATGGTGGTAGAGGTCAGGATCAATCGCGAACCGTTGGAGTCGGTTTGAATGTTGGCGCTCAGCCCCGAAGTACCAAACTGGGTATTGATCGAGTCACGCACCTGCTGCAGGGTCGCCCCCGCTGGAACATTGAGGTCGTAAGCCTTGCCCGACTGAGTAATGGTCAGTGTCGTCGACTTGTCCGTCGCGTTGACTACCGTCGAGGTGCCACCGCTGAAGTTCTTGCTCGACAGCTTGGACGCCTGGGCCAACTGGTCGACGATCAACCGGAAGCTGCCGTTCGAGGCCGTATTGCTGGCCGTCATGGTCGCGGTCTTTTCATCCGACGACGAACCGCTCAAGCCGGTGAAACTGCTGTCCTTGGACATGGTGTCCAGAGCATTGCGGAACGCATCCAGAGCGGCCTGAACCTTGCCGATCGAAGACAGCGTGGTGGTCGCCTTCGCAGACGCGGTATTGATCTGCGTTTGCTTGGGCACCTTTTCGGCGTTGACCAAGGATGTCACGATCGCTTGCGTATCGATGTTCGAACCGATACCACTTACCGTTGAACCCGCCATCATCTATCTCCTGTTCGGTGGCTGCCGTTATCTTGACTTATTACGCCTCAAGACCAGACAGCAACAAGTTTCATGCCAGCTCAGACCTTGTCGTCAAACAACAAGTTGCTTGCGCTGCTGAGGTTCTGTGCCAGCTTCAAGGCTGTTTCCGACGGAATCTGGCGAATCACTTCACCATTGTCGGTATTGATGACCTTGACCACCACGCGGTGGGTGGAGTCATCAATGGAAAAGTCCAGGCTACGCTGAGTGGCCTGAACGAAATCACGAATATCGGTTACTGCTTTTTCCAGGTCGGCGCGTGCGGGCTCTTGGCTGATCGCGGGCGTTGCCTGGACATTCTTGACACTGTTGTCAGTCACTACCTTGGCAGGTGCGCTTTGAGGTGCAACCGGCGGATAAGACTGGTTCAGCTTTACACTCATGTCCATGTCCAATCTCCTCTAAACCGAAAAAACGGAAGGGCACGTAGACGCGCCCTTCCGTTAGTTACCAAGCGCTGGGATTACTGAAGCAGCTTCAGTACAGCGGATGGCAGCTGGTTAGCCTGCGACAGGATCGCGGTGGAAGCCGACTGCAGGGTTTGTTGCTTGGTCAGTTCGGCGGTTTCGGAAGCGAAGTCGACGTCCTGAACGGTGGAACGTGCAGCGGTGGAGTTCTTCTGAATGTTCTGCAGGTTGTCTGCAGTGGTAGTCAGACGGTTCTGGGTAGCACCCAGGCCCGAACGAACGCCGTCGATAGTGCCGATGGCCTTGTCGATAACAGCCAGCGCGTTTTGAGCGTTGGTAGCGTCGGTCACGTCGGTGTTAGAGATGGTGGTCTTGGTCGACGAAACGGTAGCAGCCGAGAACAGGTCCGATACACCAGTACCAGCATCGCTCAGGGAGTAGCCTTTGGCCGAATCCAGGGAAACCTGACCGGTCACAACGATTGCAGCAGCACCCAGAGCAGCCGGGGTGGCGAATGCGCCAGCGCCGTCTTTAGCGCCAACCAGGATGTTGGTCTGGGCGTTGGCATCAGCACCAGAGAACGACAGGTTTTCGCCGGAATCCGACTTGACCGACAGGGTTTTGTTGGATTCGTCGTAGTTAACGCTGATGCCCAGTTTGGCAGCGTTCGATTTCAGCTGGTCAGCCAGGCCGGCCAGGTCCTTCACGCCGACGAAATCAACAGCATTACCGCTACCTACAGCCAGTTTGAAGTTCGACGGAGTGGCAGCGCCTACTTCCAGTTTGACTTCAGTGCTGGCGGTAGCGGTCAGGCCACCGATCGAACCGTTCAGGCCCGCAGCGATGTCTTTAGCCGAAGCGCCTGCAGCGTAAGTTACGGTTTTGGTCTGACCGTTGCCGGTAACAGTGATGTCGCCGCCAGCCAGGCCAGTTGCGCTAGGCACGATGGCCTTGGTTTTGACCTGCTGCGAACCAATGTTGTTGGCTGCAACGTTTTCCAGGCTCAGGTTGATGGTTTCGTTAGCGTTGGCGCCAACCTGGATAGCTTTGGTACCGTACGAACCGTCCAGCAGCTTCTGGCCACCGAAAGTAGTGGTTTGCGAGATACGGGTCAGTTCCGAAGTCAGAGCCTGGTATTCGTCGTTGTTCGACTTACGGTCGTCAGCGCTGAGGGAGCCAGTAGCGGAAGACAGAGCCAGGGTACGCATTTTTTGCAGGATGTCGGTCGAAGCCTGCATCGCGCCTTCAGCGGTCTGAGCGATGGAGATACCGTCGTTCACGTTTTTTACTGCTTGGCCCAGGCCGTTGATTTGGCTGGTCAGGCGGTTAGCGATCTGCAGGCCGGCAGCGTCGTCTTTAGCGCTGTTGATACGCAGGCCGGAAGACAGGCGCTGCATGGAAGTGGCCAGGGCGCCGCCAGCTTTGTTCAGGTTGCCCTGAGTAGTGATCGAAGCAATGTTGGTGTTTACTGTTAAAGCCATGACGAAATCCTCGTTGGATGGATACTGCGGCTTCCGGCCCTGGCAACCGCCGGGTGTGGCCTGAGAACCTACGTAATAGTTATCGTCGTGGTGGGCAGTTGCTTGAGGATTTTTTTGATTTTTTTTACTGGCGCCGTGCCACCCCTTGCAATTCAAGGGTTTACGCAGACGCAACCCCCCTATTTCATTGGTGTTTCTGGCGCCAAATAAAAAACGCCGATGATCTCTCGATCATCGGCGTTTTTTTATAGGCCCTGCCAAAGGGTCAAGGGCGATACAAAATCGCCGAACCCCACGACAGGCCCACACCAAAACCGCTGATGGCCACGCGCTTCCAGGTGGCGTCCATCACATGCTTTTCCAGCAGCAGTGGAATGCTCGACGACACGGTGTTACCGGTCTCGACCATGTCCTTGATGAACTTCTCCACGGGTGCATCTTCAAAGCGGCGCGCCACGGCGTCGACAATCGCCGCACTGCCCTGGTGGATGCAGAACGCGTCGATCTCATCGGCCTTGAGGTCCGACTCGTTGAGCAGCTCATGCAGATGCGCGGGCACCTTGAGCAAAGCGAAGTTGAACACCTGGCGGCCGTTCATGAAGAACACGCCATCGCTGACCTTCAAGTGCGGCGCGCCGGAACCGTCGGTGCCGAACTTGGACTTGCCCAGCAACCACGGCGCGTCTTCGCCCATCCAGGTGGCGGTGGCGGCATCGCCGAACAGCATGGTGGTGTTGCGGTCTTCCGGGTCGACGATCTTCGAATAGGGGTCGGCGGTGATGAGCAGGCCGTTTTTCAGGCCGGTGGCTTCCATGAAGCCCTTCATCGCGTAGATGCCGTAGACGTAGCCGGAGCAGCCCAGGGAAATATCAAAGGCCGCCACATGCGTCGGCAGGCCCAGCTTGTCCTGGACGATGGCGGCGGTGTGGGGCAAACCCTCTTCATCACCGTTCTGGGTGACGACAATCAGCGCGTCAATCGATTCGCGCTTCAGATCCGGGTTGTTGGCAAACAAAGCGTTGACCGCCTCGACACACAGATCGGAAGTTTCCTGGGCGGCTTCCTTGCGCGGCAGGAACGCCGAACCGATCTTGCCAATGATGAATTCTTCATCCTTGGCGAATTTGGCACCCTGGGCGTAGTTATCGATCCCGTCTGCCGGCACGTAACTGGCGATGCTTTTTATGCCAATCATTGTGGCTTCCCAATACTAAATAGCTGGAGAACACCCCGAGGACTGCGCCCGGAGTGCTGACAATAAAGGGGATAACCCCATAACAATCTCGCTGAAAGCCGCCCCGCAAGGACCCTGTGACGACTTATCCTTTTCACACGATACAGTGAAGATGCGCTTTATGACTCACAGGTCACTCAATTTTGTGTGCTTTATGCAAAACGTTTCAACAATTTAGCCCCAGAAACGACAACGGCCCGCTCTGTTTCCAGAGCGGGCCGCTTGACTTGAAGCCACTTACATCTTGTTGAACAGACTCAACTGCGAGACTTTCACGAAGGCCAGCTGCGAGGCTTCGAGCATGGTTTGCTGCAGCGTCAGGTTGATCGCCGCCTCGCCCATGTCGACGTTGGCCAAGGCGCTCATGGTGGTGTTGTTGGCCAAACTGATGCTGGCGTTTGCGCTGGCCTGCACCGTCAACGCATTCTCCCGCGCACCGATGGAGCCACGCACGTTGTCCACCTGGTCGGCCGAGCTGGTGAGGTTACTGACCGCAGCGTTCAGTGCGTTCTGAAGCTTGACCCGCGCCCCCGGAATACCGTCCGCCGGTTGTTCCAGCGCCTTGCGCAGTTGGCCCAGGGTATCGAGGGCGTTCTGGGTTTTCTGGGTGGTGTTGCCCACCGAAAACTGATCGCCGACGTTCGGCGTACCGCTCAGTTCGAAGGTGACGCCCGCCGCCGTGATGGTGCTCGGGCCCGGCGGGGTGCCGGTGCCAGGGGTGACCACGCCATTGTCCACAATCGGCTTGCTGCCAGCGGTGTACGGCTGGGCATAGACCTTGTAGGCGTTCGGGTCGGTGTCGTCGAACTTGATCAATACGCCGCTGTTGGGAAAGGTGCTCGAATAGCTGGCCGCACTGCTGACGCTGGCGTTGGTCAATTGCGCACTGGACGTGTTGCTCGCGGTCCGCGCGATGTTGAACCCATCAGGCTTGGCGCTGAGGCTGAACTCACGCCCCTTGACCAGCGCATCGGCATCAGGCCCGGTGGCGCGGTCGGTGAGGTCTACCGTGATATCGAACTTGACGCCGCGCAGGTTGACGCTGGCGCTGCCTTCCTTGGTGGAGTCGAACGTGCCGTTACCGTCAACCTGCGACGTAATGTCGTTGTTGTCTTTGTCGGTAATGACGTACTGGGTGCTGCTGGTGAAGGTCAGCTTGTACGGCTGGCCGTCGGCAAACTGCCGGGTGTAGTCGGAGCCCGACGTGACCAGGCCGCTCGATATAGCGACCTTGTGGTCGTCGACCAGCGGCGGCGAAATCGCCGGCGCCACCGGCGCAGCAGCCGGCGCGAGGTAATTGGCCTGGGTGCGACTGGTGTTGACCGCCCCTTCCAGGATCGTCTTGCCGGTATCGCCGGTGCGCACCGTCAGCGTCTCGGAAACCTGCAGGCTCAGCTCGTTCTCATCACCCTGATAGCTGTATGTGCCATCGTTGTTGCGCGAGTACGGCGGCGTGTCGGTCTTGGAGCCGGAGAACAGGTAGTTGCCGGCCGAATCCTTGCTGTTGAGCAAGCCCAACAGTTGATCCTCAAGCGCGCCCACTTCGACCGAAATGGACTTGCGGTCAGCATCGCTGGTCACGCCGCCGGCACGCAGCGCCAGTTGGCTGCCGGCCTGGATTGTGGTGTTGATCGCATCCAGAATGCTTTCTTCGTTGGTCAGCTTGTTCTGGATACTGGTGATATTGCCGCTGTACTGCGACAGCATGTCTTTCTGCTGTTGCAGCATCAGCAAGCGCTGGGCTGCTACCGGATCGTCCGAAGCGGTCTGCACACGCACGCCGGAACTCGCTTGCTGCTGGGCCTGCACCACACCCGAATAGTTGTTCTGATACTTGCTGGCACTGGTGTCGAAATACTGCTGTGTAGAAATGCGCATCGTCCCAGACTCCCTTAAAGACTATTGATCAGCGTGCTGAAGGTTTCTTGCGCAGCCTTGATGATCTGCGACGACGCTGTGTAGTACTGCTGGAACTTGATCATGTCGCCCGCTTCTTCATCCAGGTTGACCTGGGAGACGGAGTTGCGCGCGTTCTTGTTGGCCGTCAACAGCGCGTTGGTGGCCGTGGTGTCCGTGGTGGCCGCTGCGGCCTTGGCGCCAACGGTCGAGACCAACTTGCTGTTGGCCCCCACCAGGCTGGTGCCGCCACTGCCATCGGCCGCCAGGCCTACGGTTGCCTTGGTCTGCAGGTTGAGCAGGGCCTGGGCGTTGCGGTTGTCGGACTTGCCGGAGGCATTGAACGAGAAGGAGGTGCTGTCGCCGTTGGCCGGCGAACCGCCCACCGTGGTGTCGAAGCTGAAGTTCTTGGCCGGCGACAACAAGGTTCCGCTGGCATCACGCATCGGTACACTGATGCTGATCTTGTTGGTCTGCCCCGGCACGATGCTGCCGGAACCGATCGGATCACCCTGGGCGTTGCTGAGGGTGTAGGCCTGCGTGCCATCGGCTGCCGGTTTGGCGAAGACCATCGTCACCGGCATCGAGTGTTCGATGCCGGTGCGCAGTTGTGCGGTGTCGGCGCCGCCCTGGATGTCCAAGGGCACGGTGAGCGTCGGCGGCGTAAAAGTGCCGGTGCCCTGGTTGGTTTTACCCGCCTCGCCCTGCAACGGCGCGGCAAACGCAATCTTGCTCGGGTCGGTCAGGATGGTGCCGATTTCCTTGGCGCCGTTGGCCGTCGGGCTGACCTTGAAGCTGTCGCCCGCCTGCACGTTTGTTCCCGTCTTGACCGCCAGGGTGAACCCATCGATAACCGGCGGCGGCGTGGCGCTCAGGTCATACGTGCCCATGGCCTTGCCGTCGGAACGCAGCACCGTGACCTTATTGAGGTTGGCACCATCGTTGAAGCTGACCTTGTAATCGAAGTTGGTCAGCTGGCTGCTGTCCTTGATCGTCACACCCAGCGCGCCGTCGCCCAGGTTGCCTTGGGCTGCCTGGCTGCGCAGGGCAACGGAGGCGGCGTTGTTGATGTCGGTGAACATCGAGGCGCCGAACTCGCCATTGAGGTCCAGGCCCTGGCCCAATTGGCTGTTGAGGGCATCGGCAGTGACAAGCGCGATACGCCCCAGGTCATTGATGGCTGGCATCAGCGCATCGCTGCGATAACGCAGCAGGCCACCGATGCTGCCGCCACTGATCACATTGCCCAGGTCCAGGGTCGTACCGCCCGGCGCATTGAGCTGGATCGTGTACTGGCTGGTGTCGCTGTTGCTCGGCACGGCGGAAATGCTGCTGGACTGATCGCCCAGCACCAGGGACTGGCCGCTGCCGGTGCTGACGCTGAACACGCCGTTCTTTTCCGTGGCGGTCACGCCGATCAACTCATTGAGCGAACGCACGGCCTCAGCCCGGGAATCGAGCAGGTTGGCCGGAGTGGTGTTGGACGAACCCTGGACCTGGGCGATCTGCTTGTTGAGGGATGCAATCGACGACGTCAGTTGGTTGACCTGATCGCTCATCGAGGTCAACTGGCTGTTGATGGTCTCTTTCTGCTGGCTCAACTGGCTGGAGATCGCATTGAACCGGTTGGTCAGCGTCTGGGCGTTAGTGAGCAGGATCTGGCGGGCCGACGTATCGTTCGGGCTGGCCGAGGCGGTCTGCACTGCGGCAAAGAACGAGCTGAGCACGGCGGACATGCCGGTGGTCTTGTCCGACAGCGTCTTGTCGACCGCACTGACCTGGTCCAGATACGCCTTGGCGTCGCTGTTGAGCGAGGTGCTGTTCTGGTAGGCGGTGTCCAGGTATTCGTTATAGACCCGGCGCACGTCGGCCAGGGTGGTGCCGCTGCCGATGAACACGCCGCCGTACTGGTTGTTCGCGTTCGCACTCTGGGTGGTCTGCTGACGCGAATAGCCCGCGGTATTGGCGTTGGCGATGTTGTTACTCAGAACCGACAACGATCCTTGAGCGGCGTTTAGCCCCGACATCCCGATATTGAGCAAACTCATGGTTCAGACCTTATAAATGAGTGGTCGCGCCCGCGGCAGCGTAATCCTGATAACTGTTCATCGTTTTTGCGATCTGCGAAATCTTGCTGGCGTAGGCCGGATCGGTGGCGTAACCGGCTTTTTGCAACTCGCGCACAAACTGTTCCGGGTTGTCGGCCGACTTCACAACTTCTTTATAGCGATCATTGCTTTGCAGCAAGGTCACGAGGTCGTGGAAGCTGTCCTGGTAGGAGTCGTAGGAACGGAACTGCGCCGTTTCCTTGACCATCGCGCCATCGCGAAACTCGCTGGTGATCGCACGGGCCTGGCCGCCCTGCCAACTCTGGCCGGCCTTGATACCGAACAGGTTGTGGCTGCTGCTGCCATCTTCGGCGCGCATCACCGATTTGCCCCAACCGGTTTCCAGGGCGGCCTGGGCCACCAGGTACTTCGGATCGACACCAATACGCGCTGCCGCGGCCTTGGCCATCGGCAACATGGTGGCGACAAATTCATCCTGCGAACTGAACGCCTTTTTCGCCGGTGCCAGTGGCGGCTGGGCCACGGCGCGGCTGTAGATCTGCATACGGTCGTTGGGCACGGCAAAACTGCGTGCGGTGCTGTTGATGACGTTGTCGTCGGCGGCACTGTTACGCAGCGGCGCGGTCTTGGCCTCGGCCGCCACTTGGGTGCTCGGCACAATACCGGCGAGCAGGCGATCGGCCAGCTTGCTTGGCAAGGCAATGCGACGCTGGTTCATCAGTTCCATGTCGTTGCTGTGGGCAGCAGCGGCACCGGCCTGGGGCTCGGCCACACGGTAGGCCCACAGCGGACGCTGGCCATTGGAGCGACCCAGCGGACCTTCGGCCTGGGTGCCGGCGGCAATTTCCGTCGGCACGTCGACTTTCTTGACGGGTTCTGCGGCTGCCGGACCTTGCAAGGTGGCCGCAGCAGCGTCCACCGGCTTGTTCTTCTGCATCTGGCGCATGAGCACGTCGGCCAGGCCGATACCACCGCCCTCGCGCGACATCGACACCGCCAGTTGCTGGTCGTACATCTCCTGGTACTGCTTGGCCGCCGGGGTGTTCATCGGGTTGTCTTTGCCCAGGGCCTCGGTGGCCGAACGCATCGATTTGAGCATCTCACTGACGAACAGCGACTCGAACTCCTGCGCCACTTTGCGCATGTTGCCTTCGCTGTTCTTGTCGCCGCCGACCTTGAGCTGGTTAAGCCTGTTCAGGTCGGAGTAAGACCCCGAATCCGCCGTGCTGCTGATCCCGCTCTTGCGCATATCCATGGCCATGGCCTCAGATCACAATCAGGTCGGCTTGCAAGGCGCCGGCCTGTTTCAAAGCTTCAAGGATTGCCATCAGGTCGCCAGGCGCCGCGCCCACTTGGTTCACCGCGCGGACAATCTCATCCAGCGTGGTGCCGGGGCCGAACTTGAACATCGGCTTGGCTTCCTGTTGGGCATTGATCCGCGAGCGCGGCACGACCGCCGTCTGGCCATTGGACAACGGCCCAGGCTGGCTGACGATCGGGTCTTCGGTGATGGTCACGGTCAGACTGCCGTGGGTCACCGCAGCCGGCGATACCTTGACGTTCTGGCCGATCACGATGGTGCCGGTGCGCGAGTTGATGATGACTTTGGCCACTGCCTGGCCTGGGTCGACTTCAAGGTTTTCCAGGATCGACAGGTAATCCACGCGCTGGCTTGGGTCCAGCGGCGCGGTCACGCGGATCGAGCCGCCGTCGATGGCCTGGGCCACGCCAGGGCCGAGCATGTCGTTGATCTTGTCGACCACGCGCTTGGCGGTGGTGAAGTCGGACCGGTTGAGGTTCAGGGTCAGGCTGTTGCCCTGGTTGAAACCGCTGGGCACGGTACGTTCCACCGTGGCGCCGCCAGGAATCCGACCGGCCGAGGGCACGTTGACGGTGATCTTCGAACCGTCGCGACCTTCGGCGTCAAACCCGCCCACCACCAGGTTGCCCTGGGCGATGGCGTAGACGTTGCCGTCGATACCTTTGAGCGGCGTCATCAGCAAGGTGCCGCCGCGCAGGCTTTTGGAGTTACCGATGGAAGCCACGGTGATGTCCACCACCTGGCCCGGTTTGGAGAACGCCGGCAAGTCGGCACTGATGGACACGGCCGCGACGTTCTTGAGCTGCACATTGCCCGAGCCCGCCGGCACCTTGATGCCGAACTGCGAGAGCATGTTGTTGAAGGTCTGCAAGGTAAACGGGGTTTGGGTGGTTTGGTCGCCCGTACCATTGAGCCCCACCACCAGGCCGTAGCCGATCAACTGGTTGGAACGCACGCCGGAGATGCTCGCGATGTCTTTCAGGCGTTCGGCCTGGGCGACAGCGCTCAACGAAAGCAGGAGTGCGGCCGCCATCAGCTGTTTGAATTTCAAAGTGGCCACCTAGAAAGGGAACAGCGGGCTAAGGAAGAAACGGTCGAACCAGCCCGGCTGGCTCGCATCGGCAAAGGCGCCAGTGCCGGAATAAGTGATGCGCGCATCGGCAATCCGCGTGGACGGTACGGTGTTGTCGGTGGAGATGTCATCGGCGCGCACCATGCCGGCGATGCGTACCAGCTCGTCACCGGTATTGAGGGTCATCCACTTCTCACCGCGCACGGCGATGATGCCGTTGGGCAATACATCGGCCACGGTCACGGTGATCGAACCGGTCAGGCTGTTGCCCTGCCCTGCCGCGCTCTTGCCGTCGGTGGCACGGGATCCGCTGTAGCCGGCGTTCAGGGTCAGGTCACCATCGCTCAACGGGTTATTGACGTTGGGCACAGCGCCAAACAGCGAGCTCAAACCAAGGCTGGCGGTGCTGTTCTTGCCCACTTGGGAGTTGGCGTTCTTGCTGGCCTGGGTGCGCTCGTTGAGGGTGATGGTGATGATGTCACCCACCCGGAACGCCTTGCGGTCGCTGTACAGGTTCTGTTCGAAACCGGCCTGGTAGATCGAGCCATTGTTGGCAGCCGCCGGCAACGGCGTGCGCGGCAACACCGGCGCGTAGTACGGGTCATTGGGTTTGGGCGTCGGGGCGACACAGCCCGCGAGCACGGCAATCCCACTCAATGCCAAAACGGAAACAAAGCGATTCATGACCCATACCTCACGGTGTAGCAGGCGCCCTCAAGAGCGCCCCATAGACTTGATTACAGATTCTGCGTTACGAACGAGAGCATCTGGTCGGCGGTGGAAATCACCTTGGAGTTCATTTCGTAGGCGCGCTGAGTGGTGATCATGTTGACCATCTCTTCCACGGTGCTCACGTTGGAGGTTTCCAGGGTGCTTTGCAGCGTGGTGCCGAAACCGTTCAGGCCAGGGGTGCCGATTTGCGGCGCGCCGCTGGAGGCGGTTTCCAGGAACAGGTTGTTACCCATGGCCTGCAGGCCGGCCGGGTTGATGAAGTCGGCGGTTTGCAGGTTGCCGATCACTTGTGATGCCGGGTTGCCGGCCACGGTGATGGACACGGTGCCGTCGTTGCCGACGGTGAAAGTTTTGGCATCGGCTGGCACGATCACGGCCGGCTCCAGGGCGAAACCGTTGGCGGTGACGATCTGGCCATTGGAATCCAGGTGGAAAGTACCGTCGCGGGTGTAGGACGTAGTCCCATCCGGTTGCAGGATCTGGAAGAAACCACGGCCGTTGATGGCCATGTCCAGCGGCTGACCGGTCTGTTGCAGGTTACCGGCGCTGAAGTTCTTCTGGGTGCCGACGATTGCCACACCGGTACCCAATTGCAGGCCCGACGGCAGTTCGCTGTCCTGGGTCGACTGGGCACCCGGCTGCTTCTTGATCTGATAGAGCAAGTCCTGGAACTCGGCGCGGTCACGTTTGAAGCCCGTGGTCGATACGTTCGCCAGGTTGTTGGAAATGGTGGTCAGGTTGGTGTCCTGGGCGGACAGACCTGTTTTGGCAACCCATAGAGCCGGAAGCATGGTGTTCTCCTTCGTGCGCCTGTTTGTTGGCGCCGTTTAGCAAATTAGTGAGTGAGCGCTGATCAGCTCATCTGCATGACGCGAGTCATGGCCTGGTCGTCTTCCTTGGCGCTGTTCATCATCTTGATGTGCAGCTCGAACTGCTTGGAAAGCGCCAGCACTGCCGTCATCTCTTCCACGGCATTGACGTTGCTTGCCTGCAGGAAACCCGAGGTCAGCTTGACAGTCGCATCGGCTACGGCAGGCTGGCCATCCTTGGTGTGGATGGTGCCGTCGAGGCCTTTATTCATATTCTTGAGGTCGGGCTGGACCAGCTTGATCCGGTCCACTTCCGCCATCACCCGCGGGCCTTCGCCCATGGCGCGGATGCTGATGGTGCCGTCGGAGCCGACTTCGATCTTCTGCTGGGGCGGCACGGCAATCGGGCCACCGTTGCCCATGATCGGCATGCCGTTGCCGGCGCGCAGCACGCCCAATGCATCGACGTTCATGCTGGCGCTGCGCACGTAGGCTTCGCTGCCGTCCGGGGTCTGCACCGCCATCCAGCCGTCGCCGCTGACGGCCACGTCCAGGTCACGGCCGGTCTCGATCATCGCGCCAGGGGTGAAGTCAGTGGCTGGACGCTCGGTCAAGGCAAACGCCCGCGCCGGAAAGCTGTCACCGAACACCGGCATCGAACGCGCCTGCTCCAGGTCACGTTGAAAACCGTTGGTGGAAATGTTCGCCAAGTTGTTGGCATGGGCCTTCTGCGCCAGTGCATTCTGGCTGGCGCCGGTCATTGCCACATAAAGGTACTTGTCCACACTCTTTCCTCTTTCTGACGCAGGCTTGCCGCCCACCGCTGTACTGATGAGGCTTAAGCAATTTGCGAACCAACTTTGTGAAAGTGGCTAAAGTGCAGGCAGGGCAAGGGTTTTCACGGACGCGCAAGTATTTCGAGGTTGTACCAGAGTCGAAAAAACGGCGGACTACTGCCGCTTCCGGCAACTACCGGTCAGGAAAACGACGAAGATCAATTGTGCGAGGGGGCTTGCCCCCGATGACGGTGGTTCAGTTGCTGATGTATGAGTGACACACGGCTATCGGGAGCAAGCCCCCTCCCACATTTTGCCCCCACAGCGTCAGTTGATTATTTTTCGACCTTGAGAATTTCGTGATCGCGCAGTTTGTTGGCGATGGTGGTGTGCGACACCCCCAAGCGCTTCCCCAACTGGCGGCTGCTCGGATGCTCGGCATACAAACTTTCCAGCACCGCCTTCTCAAAGCGTCCGACAATCGCCTCCAACCCACCCTCCAGGGAAAAATCGCCAAGTGGCTGACGCGCGCCGTAATCCGGCAAGCGAATATGCTCGACCTTCACCGTCCCGCCCTCGCACAGCGACACCGCCTGGAACAACACGTTTTCCAACTGCCGCACATTGCCCGGCCAATGGTAATGGCTGAGCCGCTCCATCGCCGCCGGCGCGAGCTTGGGCAGCGGGCAACCGATCTGGCGGCTGGCCTGATCGAGAAAGTGTTCAACCAAAGGCCCCAGCCCATCCAGGCATTCGCGCAGCGGCGGGATGTGCAGCGACAGCACGTTAAGGCGGTGATAGAGATCCTGACGGAATTCGCCACGGGCGCAGAGTTCGGACAAATCCACCTGGGTCGCGCAGATCACTCGCACATCCAGATACACCTCTTCATCACTGCCCACCCGACGAAAGCAACCGTCCTGCAGAAAGCGCAGCAGTTTCACCTGCAGGCGCGCACTCATTTCCCCCACACCATCGAGAAACAACGTACCGCCCGCCGTCAACTCCAGCAGCCCCAGCTTGCCTTCGGCCCGCGCGCCTTCGAACGCGCCGGGGCCGTAGCCGAACAACTCGGTCTCGGCCATCGACTCCGGCAGACCGGCACAATTGAGCGCCATCAGCGGCGATTGCCCACGGGGGCTGGCCAGGTGACAGGCGCGGGCCAGCAGTTCCTTGCCAGTGCCGGTTTCGCCTTCTATTAATAGCGGCGCATCCAACGGTGCCATGCGCCGGGCTTCACGCACTACCGCCGCCATGACTTTGGAGCTTTGGAAGATGCTGTCAAAGCCGCGCAACTCCTGCTTGCGCACGTTATAGATGCGCTCTCCCACGCGGTCGGCGCGGTGCAAGGTCAGCACGGCGCCGGCCATGGCTTCGCTGTCATCGTGCTCGGAGGACTGCAGCGGCGCGATGTCCGCCAGGAACACGTCACCCTTGACCTTGACCCGCAATCCATTGATCCGCGACTTGCTCGCACGCACCAGTTCCGGCAAGTCAAAGTCCTCGGCGTAGCGCGACAGTGGAATGCCCGGCACCTCGTCCACCCGCACCCCGAGCAACTGCGCCGCCGCACGGTTGGCAGCGACGATGGAGCCGCCCATGTCGATGGACAGCACTGGAAATTCCAAGGCGCCGAGCAAGGCATTGAGCTCCATGTGCCTACGCTCACTGGGCATCAGCCCTACCCTTTTCACGCCAAACACCCCGGCAATCGCCTCGAACTGCGGGCGCAGCGCCTGGAACTGCATGTTCACCAGGTTCGGGCAAAACAGGTAAATGGCATTGCCATGCTCGCCGCCGACTTCGCCCTTGGCGACGTTGACGCCGTACTCCACCAGCAGGTTGAGGATGTCCCGCAGGATGCCGATGCGGTTTTGGCAGTGCACTTTGATACGCATGAAAGGGCCCGAACAATGGGTAGGCGCCGGGTCTTTTTGACGCTGGGCGCAGATAGTCGTCAAGATTATGTGACAGTTTGTGTGCCTTTCCCAGCCCAATGCCGCGACGAACTGCACATGCGTAACGATTACTTTACGAAAATCCGCGTTATTTCCTACAAATCCACTTTACCGGCGGATGGAATCTCGCCTTGCAAGGGTTATCAATAGGTTCATCGCAGGACATAACAAGAACGAATGCCTAGCAGGAGAGCCGTATGAAACAGACGCACTACGTGGCCCGCGAGCCCGATGCGCAAGGTTTTATCCATTACCCGCCGGAAGAACACGCGGTGTGGAACACCCTGATCACGCGCCAGTTGAAAGTGATCGAAGGCCGCGCCTGCCAGGAATACCTGGACGGCATCGACAAACTCGGCCTGCCCCTGGATCGCATCCCACAATTGGGCGAAATCAATAAAGTCCTGGCCGAGACCACCGGCTGGCAAGTCGCCCGCGTCCCCGCGCTGATCCCCTTCCAGACCTTTTTCGAACTGCTCGCCAGCAAGCAATTTCCGGTGGCGACGTTTATTCGTACCCGCGAAGAACTGGATTACCTGCAAGAGCCGGATATTTTCCACGAGATCTTCGGCCACTGCCCGCTGCTGACCAACCCCTGGTTCGCCGAATTCACCCACACCTACGGCAAGCTCGGCCTGGCGGCCACCAAAGAGCAACGGGTGTACCTGGCGCGCCTGTACTGGATGACCATCGAGTTTGGCCTGGTGGACACGCCCGCAGGTCGACGCATCTACGGTGGCGGGATTTTGTCGTCGCCCAAGGAAAGCGTGTACTGCCTGTCGGACGAGCCCGAGCATCAAGCCTTCGACCCGCTGGAAGCGATGCGCACGCCGTATCGCATCGACATCCTGCAACCGCTCTACTTCGTACTGCCCGAACTCAAGCGCCTGTTCGACGTGGCGCAGGAAGACATCATGGGCATGGTCGAGCACGGCATGCAGCTTGGCTTGCACGCCCCCAAATTCCCGCCCAAACCAAAGGCTGCTTGAACTGCGTCTTTTAAGGCCAGGTGAGTCTGTTCCCTGGCCCCGCGTTGCTTTAGGGTTACGCCCACTGATCTTCACTCATTCGAATTCAGGACATCCCACATGACCACCTTGAACCAAGCCCACTGCGAAGCCTGCCGCGCCGATGCCCCGCAAGTCAGCGATGAAGAGTTGCCGGTGCTGATCAAGCAGATCCCCGACTGGAACATCGAAGTCCGCGACGGCGTAATGCAGTTGGAAAAGGTTTTCCTGTTCAAGAACTTCAAATTCGCCCTCGCCTTCACCAATGCCATGGGTGAGATCTCCGAAGCCGAAGGCCATCACCCTGGCCTGCTCACCGAATGGGGCAAGGTCACCGTGACCTGGTGGAGCCACTCCATCAAGGGCCTGCACCGCAATGACTTCATCATGGCCGCGCGCACCGACGAAGTGGCCAAGGACGCCGAGGGCCGCAAGTAATGCACTTCGATGCCATTGGCCGCGTGCCCGGCGACCCGATCCTCGGGTTGATGGACCTGTATGCCCAGGACACCAACCCAGACAAGTTCGACCTCGGCGTAGGCGTCTATAAAGACGACCAGGGCCTGACGCCGATTCTGCACTCGGTGAAGCTCGCCGAGCAGCGTCTGGTCGACACCCAAACCACCAAGACCTACATCGGCGGCCATGGCGATGCCCGCTTCGGCGCGCTGATCCGCGAACTGGTGCTGGGTGCCGACTCCACACTGATCCGCGACCGCCGCGCCGGCGCCACCCAGACCCCAGGCGGCACCGGCGCGCTGCGCCTGAGCGCCGACTTCATCGCCCATAGCCTGCCAGGCCGTGGTGTGTGGCTGAGCAACCCGACCTGGCCGATCCACGAAAGCATTTTCGCCAAGGCCGGGCTCAAGGTCAGTCACTATCCGTATGTAGGCGCCGACAATCGCCTGGATGTGGCGGCGATGCTGGCCACCCTTTCCACCGTGCCCCAGGGCGACGTGGTCCTGCTGCATGCCTGCTGCCACAACCCGACCGGTTTCGACCTGTCCCAGGACGACTGGCGCCAGGTGCTGCAAATCGTGCGCGAGCGCCAGTTGCTGCCGCTGATCGACTTCGCCTACCAGGGTTTTGGCGACGGCCTGGCGCAGGACGCCTGGGCAGTGCGGCTGTTTGCTGCAGAATTGCCGGAAGTGCTGGTCACCAGTTCCTGTTCGAAGAACTTCGGCCTGTACAGCGACCGGGTCGGCGCACTGATCGTATGTGCGGCAGATGCCGAGAAGCTCACGGATGTGCGCAGCCAACTGGCGAATATCGCGCGTAACTTGTGGTCCACGCCGCCGGATCATGGTGCTGCGGTGGTCGCGACCATCCTCGGTGATGCGGAGCTGAAAAAACTCTGGAGTGAAGAAGTCGAAACCATGCGTGCGCGGATCGCCCAGTTGCGATCCGGACTGGTCGAGGCGCTGGCCCCCCATGGTCTGGCCGAACGGTTTGCGCACATTGGCGCGCAGCGCGGGATGTTTTCCTATACCGGCTTGAGTGCCGAGCAGGTCAAGCAACTGCGTGAGAAGCACAGCGTGTATATGGTCAGTTCAGGGCGGGCGAATGTGGCCGGGGCGGACGCGACGCGATTGGCTCAGCTGGCCCAGGCCATCGCCGACGTCTCCAACTGAAAAAACCGGGACTCAAAGTGGGAGGGGGCTTGCCCCCTCCCACTTTTAGACTGCGTTGACCGCTAGCCCGCGACCATTTCTGCCTTGAGCAGCGCTTCCTTGGCCTGTGCATCCGCCAAGCGATACAACTCGATGCTCCCATCCCAGTGTTCGATCAACGCTGTGCACGACTCCACCCAATCCCCGCAGTTGAGGTAGTCCACCTCGCCGACCTTGCGAATCTCCGCATGGTGAATATGCCCGCACACCACGCCATGTAATTCGCGCTTGGTCACTTCATGGGCGATGGCTTCTTCGAAATCACTGATGAAGCTCACGGCGGTTTTGACCTTGTGCTTCAGGTACGCCGACAGCGACCAATAGCCATAGCCGTACCGCGCACGCCAGTGGTTCAACCAGCGGTTCAACGTGAGGGTAAATTCGTAGGCCGAGTCGCCGAGGAAGGCGAGCCAGCGGTGATAGCGGGTGATGACATCGAACTGATCACCGTGGATCACCAGTAAATGCCGGCCATCGGCGGTCACGTGCACCGCCTCATCCACCAACTGGATATTGCCCAGGATCAGTTTGGAATAGCGGCGCAGGAACTCATCATGGTTGCCGGTGACGTAGATCACCTCAGTGCCACGCTTGGCCATGGTCAGCAAGCGGCGGATCACGTTGGTGTGAGCCTGGGGCCAGTACATGCCGCCGCGCATTTTCCAGCCGTCGATGATATCGCCCACCAAATACACCTTGTCGGCGTGGTAGCCCTTGAGGAAGTGCGACAAATGTTCGGCCTGGCAATCCCGGGTGCCCAAGTGCACGTCGGAAATCCACAGGGTGCGTACGCGCTGCTTGCGGCTGGGTTTGGTGAACTCGGCACTGGTCATGGGCATCCCTCGACGCTGTTTTCGCGAGCTTGCGCCCTGGCGATTAATAGCCCATGACAACTGTGCGTCAGTCTGATGACAGCGTCTGTCGCCCACAGCCATGACCATGCGCAGTTGGTGTTCGGGCTGTCCGGTCATCTGGACCTGGAAGTCGATGGCCGTGGCAGCCAGGTGCGCGAAAGCAGCGTGATGGTGCTGCCCTTTTCTGCCCACCACGTTGCGCGCGTTTGGCGCCTCTCCCGGCGCGTTGCGGCGCTCGGCATAAGGCGAGTCTTACGCTAAAAATCGCGAGCTGCGCGACAGACGTCCGCACCTGTACCCTCTAGACTGCGATTCTGTTAACCCGTTGGTTCAAGGATCGCAATGACTCCCCGTTCAGCCCTCGGCGCCTTGCATATCGGCGCATTGATGTTTGGCCTTACCGGTGTATTCGGCAAGCTGGCGGCCGCCTCGCCGGCCATTATCGTCTTCGGTCGCGCCGCGTTCGCCGTCATTGCCCTGGCCGTGTTTGCGCGCTTCGCCAGCAATGCCCCGTGGAAAACCCTGGAACTGCGCGACTGGAAACGCCTGCTGGTCAGCGGCGTATTACTGGCCGCGCATTGGGTAACCTTCTTTATCGCAGTCAAGGTGGCGGGCGTGGCCGTCGCCACCCTTGGCTTCACCGCGTTCCCGGCGTTTACCGTGATCCTTGAAGGGCTGATCTTCCGCGAGCGCATTCGCGCCAATGAAGTCGTGCTGGTGGCGCTCGTCACCGTCGGCCTGGTGCTGGTGACGCCGGACTTCAACCTGGCCAGCGAAGCCACCGGCGGTTTGCTCTGGGGCATCGCCTCGGGGCTGTTGTTCTCGTTGTTGTCGCTGAATAACCGCGCCAGCTCCGGGCGAATTCCTGCCGTACAGGCTGCACTGTGTCAGAACGTGGTAGTCGCGGTGTGCCTGCTGCCCGTAGCCGCACCGGGACTTGCGGATGTGCGTGCGCTGGACTGGTTGTGGATCGGCCTGCTCGGCGTGTTCTGCACCGGCCTGGCCCACAGTCTGTTTGTCGCCAGCCTCGCGGTGATCAAGGCGCGCACCGCCTCCGTGGTTTTTGCCATGGAGCCGGTCTACGGCATCACAGTGGCCTGGCTGCTGTTCGCCGAAACCCCGACACTGCGCATGCTGTTGGGAGGCGCGTTGATCATCGTCGCCATCGTGCTTTCAGGGCTGATGGGTAGTGCCAGCCAGGCCAAACAGCCGACAGCAACGGCCTGATCTATACTTTAAACATCCGCAACAGTCTGTAGTCGTTCAACGGATAACTGACAGCTCGACAACAGCCTTGATGTGCTCTGCAGTTGCTGTAAGCGAGTGGTCACTCCTTAAACGCAATGCAGGGGTTACACCATGGAAATGTTTATCAGCTTGCTGGTTCAAATCATCAGCGGTGTCGTCGGCGGCAATGTGGCCGGCATGACCAAACAAAGCCTGGGCACCGGGCTCAATACGATGCTGGGCGGTATCGGCGGGCTCGTACTGGGCCAGGTCGCTGCGGCACTGACGGGCACTTCGGGCGGCGAGGCGCTGGATGTGGCGGCGGTCGGCAGCAATATTGTCGGCGGCGGCGTCGGCGGCCTGTTGCTGACGTGGCTCGTGGGCTTCATCAAAAGCAAGATGGCCGCCAAGTAGCGGCCTCCATCCGTCACCGCCAGCCGATGGCGGTGACCTTCACGGCGTGCGGTCGTTGTGCCCCAGGTCGCGCTGCGGGTCGATCTGATCGCGCACGCGCTGCTTGAGCACCTTGGCCTCAGGGAAACCGCCGTCAGCCTTGCGCTCCCAGATCTGCACGCCATCGCAGGTGATGCGAAACGCACCACCGGTTGCCGGTTCCAGGGACACTTTGCCCAAGTCATCGGCAAAGGTGCTTAACAGCTCCTGCGCCAACCACGCGGCGCGCAGCAGCCATTGGCACTGGGTGCAATAGGTGATCACGATCTCGGGTTTGCTGGCGGACATCATTTGACAAGTTCCTGGCATGACGAGGGATGAGGTTCGAGTGGCTATAATACCGGCCTTTTTCGCCCAGCCCTGAGATTCCTGATGCGCCGCCTGCTGTCCTGCCTGTTTCTGTGCCTCGTCCCCCTGCTTGCCGATGCCGTAGAGCCGCCCCGCCCGAAAATCGGCCTGGTGCTGTCCGGCGGTGCCGCCCGCGGGCTGGCGCACATTGGCGTGCTCAAGGCCCTGGAGGAACAGGGCATCCATATCGACGCCATCGCCGGCACCAGCATGGGCGCGGTGATTGGTGGGCTGTATGCCTCAGGCTACAAGATCGACGAACTGGAAAAGCTCGCCCTCGGCATCGACTGGCAGCAGGCGCTGTCCGACGCACCGCCGCGTGAAGACGTGCCGTTTCGGCGCAAGCAGGATGACCGGGATTTCCTGGTCAAGCAGAAGCTCAGCTTTCGCGATGACGGCAGCCTCGGCCTTCCGCTCGGCGTGATCCAGGGCCAGAACCTGGCGCTGCTGCTGGAAAGCATGTTCGCCCACAGCAGCAACACGCGCAATTTTGACAAGCTGCCGATCCCCTTCCGCGCCGTGGCCACCGACATCAC
This sequence comes from Pseudomonas sp. LG1E9, assembly GCF_003290225.1. Taxonomy (NCBI): domain Bacteria; kingdom Pseudomonadati; phylum Pseudomonadota; class Gammaproteobacteria; order Pseudomonadales; family Pseudomonadaceae; genus Pseudomonas; species Pseudomonas sp. LG1E9. The sequence goes on from NZ_CP029983.1 coordinate 5,120,301, forward strand.
GACTGGCGAGAAAGTGGTGTTCAGCAAGGGCCATCTGCCCCAGGTGATCCGCGCCAGTATGTCGATTCCGGCAGTGTTCGCCCCGGTCGAGCTGGATGGCCGGCTACTGGTGGATGGCGGCATGACCGATAACATCCCGCTGGATGTGGCGCGGGAGATGGGCGTGGATATCGCCATCGTGGTCGACATCGGCACCCCGCTGCGCTCGCGCAAGCAACTCGCCACCGTGGTGGACGTACTCAACCAGTCCATCACCCTGATGACCCGGCGCAACTCCGAGGAACAACTCAAGGCCCTCAACCCCAAGGACGTGCTGATCCAGCCGCCCCTGGCGGCCTATGGCGTGACCGACTTTGGCCGCGCCAAGGACATGATCGACGCCGGCTACCGCGCCACCCGCGCCCTCGATCTGCGCCTGGCCCATTTACGCCCCGCCGAACCGGTTGACCCCCAACTGGCGGCCGCGCGTACGCCGGGCGAGCGCACCCCGGTGATCACTGCGATCCGGCTGGAAAACGACTCGAAAGTCAGCGACGACGTGATCCGCTATTACATCCGCCAACCGCTGGGCGAACCCTTGAACCTCGGCCGCCTGCAAACCGACATGGGTACCTTGTATGGCCTGGATTACTTCGAGCAGGTGCAATACCGCGTGGTGAAAAAGGGCCAGGACAACACCCTGGTGATCAGTGCACGCGGCAAGCGCAGCGGCACCGACTACCTGCGCCTGGGCTTGAACCTGTCAGACGATATGCGCGGCGACAGCGCCTTCAACCTTGGCGCGAGCTACCGCATGAACGGCATCAACCGCCTCGGCGCTGAATGGCTCACGCGGGTACAGATCGGTGATCGGCAAGAACTGTACAGCGAGTTCTACCAACCGATGGACGCGGGCTCACGCTACTTCATCGCGCCCTACCTCAGCGCCCAGGCGCAGAACGTCGAGCTGATTCTGGACAACGACCCCATCTCCGAATACCGCCTGGAGCGCTATGGTTTCGGCCTGAACGTGGGGCGCCAGATCGGTAACAGCGGCGAGATCCGCTTCGGCGTCGGCGAGGCCTGGGGCAAGGCGGATGTGCGCATCGGCGACCGCGACCTGCCGAGCGTGAGTTTCAGCGAAGGCTTCTATGAGCTGAAGTACTCCTTCGACTCCCTCGATAACGTGTACTTCCCGCATACCGGCGAAGACATCGGCCTGGCCTACCGCGAGTTCGAACCGGGACTGGGTTCGGACCAGCGCTATCGACAGTGGGAATTCAAACTGGACAAGGCCATGAGCCATGGCCCGGACACGCTGGTGCTGGGCGGTCGCTACGGGCGCACCCTGGATGATTCGGATGTGGTGATTTCCAGCTTCCTGCTGGGCGGTGCGCGGCAGTTGTCGGGCTTCCGCCAGGATGCAATTTCCGGGCAGAACATCAGCCTGATGCGTGCGGTCTACTACCGCCGACTGACGCCGCGTTCCTACTTGCCGTTGGATTTCCCACTGTATATGGGCGCATCCCTGGAGCGGGGCCGGGCATGGAACAACGACAATGAGTTCGACAGCGGATATATCAACGCTGCAAGTATTTTCCTGGGGTTTGATACGCCGTTGGGGCCCCTGAATTTCAGCTATGGGTTCAACGACGATAATCAGAAGGCGGTGTACCTGAACCTGGGGCAGACGTTCTGACGCTACGCCGAACCCGTGTTGAAGCGCTTAATTGTGGTTAGCCCGCTCACCACAACAGGCCCGCTAACCACAGCAAGCCAGCCGGGCATAATCAGCGTTTAGATCAGGACTTTTCCAGATTCGCCAGAATGTGCCCATGCACGCGCATGCACACGCTCAAATCCGCTTCATCCACGCCCACGAACAACTCGTGGCGCAGCGCGGTGGCAATGGTTTCAATCTGTTCGATCAACGGCCGTGCGGTGTCGCACAGCAGGATGCGTTTGGCGCGTCGGTCTTCCACCACCGCCTGGCGTTGCACCAGGCCCTGGCCTTCAAGGCTGTCGAGCAAGCGCGCCAGGGTCGGCCCTTCTACACCAACGCTTTGCGCCAGCTCGCGCTGAGTGGGGGCTTCTTCGAAACGGGCCAGGTGCAGCAGCACCAGCCAGCGCGCCTGGGACAAGCCCAGCCCCGCCAAACGGCGGTCGAGCTCGGCGCGCCAACCTCGGGACATTTGCGCCAGTTGCATGCCAAAGCGGTGTTGATCGGTTAACGGCATAAAAAACTCATGGGTTAGACTGAAAATAAAGTGTGGCTAATTATTAGCCAGCTAAGCATGAGCCCCGCCACTAGGCAAGAGTTGCTATGTACTGAATCGTTACGTTGTCGTAATTGGCACACTAAATTTCGAATTCAGACTGCAAAGCGGCCCTTACGCAGTACAAAACGCCCTCAGGTACACGTCCGGCAAACAGGGGGGCGATCTCAGCAACGGGTGGCAATTCGCCTTCTCCGTCGAGGAATGCGTCCTGGATTTCACCGAGCAAATCTTCCGGTAAATCAAGGGCCTGCTCCAAGGACAGCTGCTGCTTGCCGATCGATTCAGCGAGCAAGGTGTAGACGTTCTTCTCCGAGCATTGCAGCTGGCCGGCGATCTGGATCGGGGTCATGCCGGCACGTGCCAGGCTGATGAGTTCGTGGCGGATATCGGCGATTTCCTTCGGCGCTTCGGCCTGGCCGCCGAGCACTTCGAGGAACGCCTGGCCGTAGCGCTCCAGCTTGCGCGCACCAACACCGCTGACCCGCGCCATCTCGGCCATGGTGGTGGGCTGCTCGCGCAGCATTTCCAGCAAGGTGGAATCGGGGAAAATAACGTACGGCGGCACGCTGTGTTCCTGGGCGAGCTTGCGCCGCAGGGTACGCAGGGCTTCCCACTGTTCGCGCTCCTCGCCGCGTACAAGCTGGCTGGCCTGACTGGTGCTGGTCTTGACGGTGGTTTGCGGCTTGAGGTCGCGACGCAGTTCCAGGCTCACTTCACCCTTGAGCAGCGGGCGGCAGCTGTCGTTAAGACGCAGACCGCCGTAGCCTTCGATATCGATGTCCACCAGGCCGCGTGCGACCATCTGACGGAACAGCGAACGCCACTCGCCCTCGGCGCGGGCTTTGCCGACACCGTAGACCGAGAGTTTCTCATGGCCGAAACTGCGGACTTTTTCGTTGTCCTTGCCCAGCAACACATCCACCAGATGGCCCACGCCGTAGCGCTGGCCAGTGCGGTAGATGGTCGACAGCGCCTGGCGCGCCGGCTCGGTGGCGTCCCACGTCTGCACGCCATCCATGCAGTTATCACAGTGGCCGCACGGCTGCGGCATGTCTTCGTCGAAATACGCCAGCAGGGTCTGGCGGCGGCAGCGGGTCTCTTCGCACAGCGAGAGCATGGCGTCGAGCTTGTGCTGCTCCAGGCGCTTGTGGCGCTCGTCGCCTTCGGAGTTCTGCAGCATCTGCTTGAGCATCACCACGTCCTGCAGGCCGTAGACCATCCATGCATCCGCCGGCAGGCCATCACGGCCGGCGCGGCCAGTTTCCTGGTAGTACGCCTCAAGGGATTTGGGCAGGTCCATGTGGGCCACGAAGCGCACGTTGGATTTATCGATGCCCATGCCGAACGCGATGGTGGCCACCATGATCAAGCCTTCCTCGTTGAGGAAGCGCTTCTGGTGAGCAGAGCGGGTTTCGTTGGGCAAACCAGCGTGATACGGCAGCGCCGGATAGCCTTGTTCACAGAGAAATGCAGCGACTTCATCGACCTTCTTGCGCGACAGGCAGTAGACGATGCCCGCATCGCTGCGCCGTTCAGAGAGGAACGCGAGCAACTGCTTGCGCGGCTGCTCCTTGGGCACGATGCGGTAGAAAATATTCGGCCGGTCAAAGCTCGACAGGAAACGCTCGGCATTCTGCAGGTGCAGGCGTTCGACGATTTCTTCGCGGGTGCGCTTGTCGGCCGTGGCGGTCAGGGCAATGCGCGGAACGTCGGGAAACAGCTCGGCCAATTGACCCAGCTGCAAATACTCGCGGCGGAAATCATGACCCCACTGGGAGACACAGTGGGCTTCGTCGATGGCGAACAGGGCAATTTCCAGGCTCTGCAAAAACGCCAGCATGCGCGGCTGCACCAGGCGCTCGGGGGCCAGGTAGAGCATTTTGACTTCGCCGCGCTTGATGCGTGCGGCCAGGTCGCGCTGCTGCTCGGCGCTGAGGGTGGAGTTCAAGGCAGCCGCGGCGACGCCGAGCTCTTCCAGGGTCGCGACCTGGTCGTCCATCAGCGCGATCAGCGGCGACACCACCACGGCCAGCCCGTTGCGCAACAACGCCGGCACCTGGAAACACAATGACTTGCCGCCGCCGGTAGGCATCAGTACCAGGGCATCACCACCCTTGGCCACGCGCTCAATGATCGCACCCTGGCGGCCACGAAAACTGTCGTAGCCGAAGATGTCCTTGAGGACGCGTTGAGCCTGATCGAGCATGTATAACTCCAACAAAATAGTGCCGAAATCCCTCTGTACAGGCTGGTCGAAAAAACGCGGATTCACGAAAAATAATCCGTAAGCGAAGTTTTCTCGACCTGGCGCTTGGCCTGCAGGGGCATCACAAAACGCGGCAGTATACCCGAGCGCCATCCGGCAAAGGGCGCCGCTGACGAATTGCAGCCCGTCTCTAAAACCTGGCAAATGTGCACGCCGACTGGCTTGGGCGCGCAAGAAAGCCTAGAATTCAGCATCGTTTATTCCCAAGGTAATTCTTCAATGTCCTTCGCTGAGCAACTAACCCGCCTGCAAGCCTTCCTCGACGCCGATGAGCTGCATGACGAGGCGCTGGACTACGTGGCCGCCCACGGCTACCTGACCGCCCTGTCGATCTGCTCCGAAGTCGTTCCCGACCGCGAATGGATCGATGCGCTGTTCGCCGAAGAGCCGCATTACGAAAACGACGCCCATCGCGAAGAAATCGAATCCACCCTGCTGGCCCTCAAGGCCCACATCGCTCGCCAACTGGCGTCTGATGAAGAGTTCGAGCTGCCTTGCGAACTGGACCTGGGCGACGACCCGGACGACTCCGACCTGCGCGGCTGGTGCATCGGCTTCATGGAAGGCGTATTCCTGCGTGAAGCCGCCTGGTTCGAAACCGCCGAGGAAGAAGTCAGCGAAATGCTCCTGCCGATCATGGTCGGTTCAGGGCTGTTTGAAGAAGAAGCTGAATTTTCTGATATCGCCGCCGACGCCAACCTGATGGACGACATGATCGTCCAGATCCCGGAAGCCCTGACCGCCCTGTACCTGCTGTGCAACGCCCCTGACGAAAAACCGGCGATCCTCAAGCCACGTCACCACTGAGTCCCTTGCCCGTGACACCCATGGGCAATCGCTCGCTGCTCCTGCGCTACGTGCTGCTGGCTATCGGCTGGCTGAGCGTAGCGCTGGGGGTGATCGGCATTTTCCTACCGGTATTGCCGACCACGCCCTTTCTGCTGCTCGCCGCCGCCTGCTTCGCCCGAAGCTCCCCACGTTTCTACCACTGGCTGGTACAACACCCGCGCCTGGGCCCATGGATTCGAGATTATCTGGACGGCAACGGCATCCCGCTCAAGGGCAAGGTCTACGCCATCGGCTTGATGTGGCTGAGCATCGGCCTGTCCTGCTACCTCGTGCCACTGCCATGGGCACGCGGGTTCATGCTGACCAGCGCGGTATTGGTGACGATCTACATCCTGCGTCAGAAAACCCTGCCCCCACGCTAAACGCCGCCCTGCGACATTAGATCCCACACGACCTTGGTCGACACTGACTAACCCCAGCCATCATGCGAGACTGTCCAACCGGGCCTGGAATGCCTGGGTGTTCCTATGCTCGGAGTTACCATGACGCTGTCCAGCGGGCTGATCGCCGCCGTTGCCCTGGCCTATATGGCCATTATGTTTGCCATCGCCTTCTACGGTGACCGCCGCCGTGCGCCTTTGCCGCCGCGTGTGCGCGCCTGGGTGTACAGCCTGTCGCTCGCGGTGTATTGCACCAGTTGGACCTTCTTCGGCGCCGTAGGCCAGGCCGCCGAGCAGTTGTGGGCGTTTTTACCGATCTACCTCGGACCGGTGTTGTTGCTGGTGTTGGCACCCTGGGTGCTGCAGAAGATGATTCTGATCAGCAAGCAGGAAAACATCACCTCCATCGCAGACTTTATCGCCGCACGCTACGGCAAGTCCCAGTCCCTGGCCGTGGTGGTCGCGTTGATTTGCCTGGTCGGCGTGCTGCCCTACATCGCCCTGCAACTCAAAGGCATCGTGCTGGGGGTGAACCTGCTGATCGGCGCTGGCGCCGACACCACCGGCACGCGGGCCCAGGACACGGCGCTGATCGTGTCGCTGGTGTTGGCGCTGTTCACCATTGTGTTTGGCACGCGCAACCTCGACGCCACGGAGCACCACCGTGGCATGGTGCTGGCGATTGCGTTTGAATCCCTGGTCAAGCTATTCGCGTTTCTCGCAGTGGGCGCGTTTGTGACCTACGGCCTCTATGACGGTTTCGGCGACCTGTTCAGCCAGGCAATGCTCGCTCCACGGCTGGAAGAATACTGGAAGGAAACCGTCAACTGGCCGTCGATGGTGGTGCAGACCGGCGTGGCGATGATGGCAATCATCTGCTTGCCGCGACAGTTTCATGTGACCGTCGTCGAGAACATCGACCCACAGGATTTGCGCGTCGCCAAATGGGTATTCCCGGCGTATCTGATCCTTGCTGCGCTGTTCGTGATCCCCATCGCCCTCGGCGGCAAGATGCTGCTGCCGGGCTCGGTGTTGCCGGATTCCTATGTGATCAGCCTGCCCATGGCCGAAGCCCATCCGGCGCTGGCGGTGCTGGCATTTATCGGCGGCGCCTCGGCGGCCACCGGCATGGTGATTGTGGCGAGCATTGCCTTGTCGACCATGGTTTCCAACGACATGTTGCTACCGTGGCTGTTGCGCCGCTCCAGCGCCGAGCGGCCGTTCGAGGTGTTCCGCCACTGGATGCTCTCGGTGCGCCGGGTCAGCATTGTGATCATTCTACTGCTGGCTTACGTGAGCTACCGTTTGCTGGGTTCTACGGCGAGCCTGGCGACTATCGGTCAGATCGCGTTTGCCGCCGTGACCCAGCTCGCCCCGGCCATGCTCGGCGCACTGTATTGGAAACAGGCCAACCGGCGCGGGGTGTTTGCCGGGTTGGCGGCGGGCACATTCCTGTGGTTCTACACCTTGGTCCTACCCGTAACGGCGAAAAGCCTGGGCTGGTCCCTCAGCCTTTTCCCCGGCCTTACGTGGATGCATTCCCACCCACTGGGGTTGTCCGTCACGCCCCTCACCTTGGGCACCGTGTTCTCCCTGGCGGGCAACTTCACCTTGTTTGTGTGGGTGTCGATGCTGTCGCGCACGCGGGTGTCGGAGCACTGGCAAGCCGGGCGTTTTATCGGTCAAGAGATCAGCCAGCGTGCCAATGCCCGTTCGATGCTGTCGGTACAGATCAGCGACCTGCTGAGCCTGGCGGCGCGTTTTGTCGGTGAAGAACGGGCACAGCAAAGTTTTATCCGCTTCGCCTATCGCCAGGGCAAAGGCTTTAACCCCAATCAGAATGCCGATAACGACTGGATCGCCCATACTGAGCGCCTGCTGGCCGGTGTGCTCGGTGCCTCTTCGACTCGCGCGGTAGTAAAAGCTGCGATTGAAGGGCGGGAAATGCAACTGGAGGACGTAGTACGCATCGCCGATGAAGCGTCGGAAGTCCTGCAGTTCAACCGAGCGCTGCTGCAAGGTGCCATCGAGAACATCACCCAGGGCATCAGCGTGGTCGACCAGTCGCTCAAGCTGGTAGCCTGGAACCGGCGCTACCTGGAACTGTTCAACTATCCCGACGGGCTGATCAGCGTGGGCCGGCCTATCGCCGACATCATCCGCTACAACGCCGAGCGCGGCCTGTGTGGCCCCGGCGAGGCTGAAGTGCATGTGGCGCGACGCCTGCACTGGATGCGCCAGGGCCGCGCGCACACCTCCGAGCGCTTGTTCCCGAACGGACGGGTGATCGAGCTGATCGGCAACCCGATGCCCGGCGGTGGGTTTGTCATGAGTTTCACCGACATCACCGCGTTCCGCGAAGCCGAGCAGGCCCTCACTGAAGCCAACGAAGGCCTGGAGCAGCGGGTGACCGAGCGCACCCATGAACTGTCGCAGCTGAATGTGGCGCTCACCGATGCCAAAGGCGTGGCCGAATCCGCCAGCCAGTCGAAGACACGCTTTCTCGCGGCCGTCAGTCATGACCTGATGCAACCCTTGAACGCCGCACGCCTGTTCTCCGCCGCCCTCTCCCACCAGAACGACGGCCTGTCCACTGAAGCCCGGCAACTGGTGCAACACCTGGACAGCTCGCTGCGCTCGGCTGAAGACCTGATCAGCGACCTGCTGGATATCTCGCGCCTGGAAAACGGCAAGATCAACCCACAGCGCCAGCCCTTTGTGCTCAACGAACTCTTCGACACCCTGGGCGCGGAATTCAAGGCGCTGGCCCAGGAGCAGGGTTTGCGTTTCCGCCTGCGCGGCAGTCGCCTGCGGGTCGACAGCGACATCAAGCTGCTGCGACGGATCCTGCAGAATTTCCTGACCAACGCTTTCCGTTACGCCGATGGCCCGGTGCTGCTTGGCGTACGCCGGCGCAAGGGTGGGTTGTGCCTGGAAGTGTGGGACAGAGGCCCCGGCATTCCGCAGGATAAACAGAAGGTGATCTTTGAAGAATTCAAGCGTCTGGACAGCCACCAGACCCGCGCCGAAAAAGGCCTGGGCCTGGGTCTGGCAATCGCCGACGGCCTGTGCCGCGTGCTGGGCCATCGCCTGAGCGTGCGCTCGTGGCCAGGCAAAGGCAGCGTATTCAGCGTGCGCGTGCCGCTGGCGCGCAACCAGGCCAGCCCGCAGCCCAAGCCGACAGCGGAAAACGGCCAACCCTTGAGCGGTGCGCAGGTGCTGTGCGTGGATAATGAAGAGAGCATCCTGATCGGCATGCGCAGCCTGCTGACGCGCTGGGGCTGCGAGGTGTGGACCGCCACCGACCAGGCGCAATGCGCGGCATTGTTGGCTGAAGGGGTGCGGCCGCAACTGGCTCTGGTGGATTACCACCTGGACCATGGCGAGACCGGTACGCAATTGATGGGTTGGCTGCGCGCGCAATTGGCGGAGCCGATTCCCGGCGTGGTCATCAGTGCCGATGGCCGCCCGGAGATGCTGGCCGAGGTGCATGCGGCGGGGTTGGATTACCTCGCCAAGCCGGTGAAGCCTGCGGCGTTACGGGCGTTGTTGAGTCGGCATTTGCCCTTATAGGCTGTCTGTACTCAACCAAAATGTGGGAGGGGGCTTGCTCCTTCCCACACTTCGATCTGCGTTTACTCGGGGACGTGCGCTACTCCATCTGAATCGGTCATCGCCCGCTCCAACAGATCGGCCGGCAGGCTTTTACTCGCGCGAGCGCCGAGCAACCGCAATTGCTCGGTACGACTGACCAGATTTCCGCGCCCATCTGTCAGCTTGTTTCGCGCCGCGCTGTAAGCCTTATCCAACTGCTGCAGACGGTTGCCCACTTCGTCCAGATCCTGAATAAACAGCACAAACTTGTCATACAGCCAACCCGCACGCTCGGCGATTTCACGGGCGTTCTGGCTTTGGCGTTCCTGCTTCCACAAGCTGTCGATCACCCGCAGCGTAGCGAGCAATGTGGTGGGGCTGACGATCACGATATGGCGGTCGAAGGCCTCCTGAAACAGATTCGGCTCGGCCTGCAACGCGGCGGAAAATGCCGCTTCGATCGGCACGAACAGCAACACAAAATCCAGGCTGTGCAAACCTTCCAGGCGTTTGTAATCCTTGCCGGCCAAGCCTTTGACGTGATTGCGCAGCGACAGTACGTGCTGCTTCAGTGCCGCCCGGCCGATCACTTCATCATCGGCCGCGACGTACTGCTGATAAGCCGTCAGGCTGACCTTGGAGTCCACCACCACCTGCTTGTCGCCGGGCAACATGATCAGCACATCCGGCTGGAAGCGCTCGCCGTCCGGCCCTTTGAGGCTGACCTGGGTCTGGTATTCGCGGCCCTTTTCGAGACCTGCATGTTCCAAGACCCGCTCGAGGATCAGTTCGCCCCAGTTGCCCTGGGTTTTCTGGCCCTTGAGGGCGCGGGTGAGGTTGGTGGCTTCGTCTGACAGGCGCAGGTTCAGTTGCTGTAGGCGCTCAAGCTCCTTCGCCAAGGAAAAACGCTCACGGGCCTCGTTCTGATAGCTCTCTTCCACGCGCTTTTCAAAGGACTGGATGCGCTCTTTCAACGGGTCGAGCAGCTGGCCCAGGCGTTCCTGACTGGTTTCGGCAAAACGCTGTTCACGTTCGTCGAAGATTTTGCCGGCCAACTCGGCGAACTGTGCGCGCAGCTCATCCCGCGAGCCTTGCAGGTCAGTGAGGCGCTGTTGATGGCTGTCCTGCTGCTCGCGCAGTTCAGCGCGCAAGCCGGCCGCCAGGGCGTCGAGGCGGCGCAATTCGGTGTCCTTCGCGCTGCGGTCGAGGTTCCAGGCGTGGGCGGCATCGCGGGCGTTGTCACGGTCGATCTGCAACAGCTCGACTTCACGGCGCACGGCGGCAAGGTCGGCTTGCTTGGCGGCGTTGGCTTGGCTCAGGTCGCTGATTTCATCGCGACTGGCATCCAGTTGGGCGGCGAGCCCCTCCTGCGCCAGTTGCGCGTTGGCCAGGCGCTCTTCGAGCAGTTCCCAGCCGGTGGTGCGCGCGCTCAACCGCCGCTGGATCTGCCAGCACACGGCCAATAAAGGCACTGCAGCGCCAGCAACGCCCAAGGCGATACTGGTCCAGTCAAAAGCCATAGCCATTTCTGCCATCACCGAAAAAGAGCAAGGTTAACCAAGCATAGGGCGCGAAGACAGCTCAGTCTTCGACCTGGCCCAGTTCGCGTTGGGCGCGACGGTCACCGGCACGGGCTGCCAGGCGCAGCAGGTCGTGGCCGATGCGACGGTCGCGGGCGTTGCCGCACTCACGGCACATCAATTGGCCGAGGCGGCTCTGCGCGGCGACCACGCCTTCACGGGCCGGCTGCTTGAGCAAGCGCCCGGCGAAATGTTTGACGTTGTTGCTGTGCCCCAGGCGCGGGCTGTCGAGCAACCACAGGGCAACCTTCAAGGAGAAGCGCTTGGGTGCGGTAACAGTCTGTGGGGTATCGGTAACAGGAGTTGATACTGAGCGAAACTTCATAAAGCACTGTGGGGCAGAACGGAAGGCGCGCCACTCTACTCTTTTTTTCGTACAGGTAAAGCTGAAAAAACCGTGCACGCCCGTTCTAGAGCAAGCGCTCGGGACAATCCACAGAAGCTGTGGATAACTCAGTGGACAACCCACCTTTAACTCGCGCAAAGGCCCATGGAACGGGGCTCGCAGTCAAACTGACGATTTTTTCACCAATAAAAAAAAGCCAGATTTTTCATTGACTTAAATTTTCATTGCAGGCAAATGCCGGCCCGGCGACGCAGTTGACAGCTAGGTTACACACCTCGCAACTAATGTGCACAAGTACCGCTCCGATGGTTATATCCCCGGCTTTTTTTGAAGCGACTGACTTCAAAAATGTTACCGCCGCCGCAAAACGGGGACTTTTCAAATCCATACCGGCTCGCCACACTGCCCGACGGGCAACGCAACGCTGGGTAGGTCGATGAAAGGAATTCTGTTATTCGCCGTGTGGTTACTGGCCATCTGCGCCATCTCATTGGGGATCAATGTCGCGCTGCCATCCCCGGATGGGGCGCTGTTTGCCATCGCGATCCTGCTGTCGGCCGCTTTCACGGCCGTAAGCCTGTGCATCGAGCTGGGTGAAGGCCGCATCAACGATATGGCCGATGTGATGAAGGCGGTCGAGACCGGCCAATCACTGCGTCTGACCCTTGCCGCCTATGGGCTGGGCTGCTCGATGGCGGCGGCCGTCACCGTATTGGTCTACCGCAGCCTGCTGGGCAGCTGATTGAAGTTTTTTGGCTAACACACTTCCCTTACCTGTTTCAATCCGTTACTATCCGCGGCGTTAGTACCAAGCTGAAAGTCAATTCTGGTCGAACAACTCCCCTGAACAACACGGGATCGACCACCTCGATGGTTTCCAGGTATCACTTGCGACGACACTGCCTTTGAACAAGCAAAGGGTGTTGCGAAGTTTCCATACTCTGACCGAACCAACCTGCAAATTGATCAGGATCTTCACCCTGGGCCCAGAACCTTTGCCCCTGTTGTGTTGCCTGCCCTCCTAAGTACCTACCTGCCAGCCCAAGCGCGCCTAACTTATTAGCGCTTCAAACTGGCTGCTTTGTTCCAGTCGGGTTCTTCGTTTGATCAATGGTGATCAACGTTACTGGAACGTTTTAACGTTGCACGGTTCTTAATCCGTGTCATTTGTAGGAACACCAATAATATGAACGCTCAAATCCATACTCAGGATGCCATTCGCACCCTCACCAATGCTTTTGCTCCAATGAACTGCCTGATCATGGCCGCTCGCAAAGGCTGCTTCAGCTTCACCCTGGTCAACGAACACGGCATCGCTCGTCACAGCGAACGCCTGTACCCCGATCAATACTCCAGCGCAGAACCGCTGCAGGCCGTGATCGAGCGTACCCGTCAGGCACTGGTTGCCTGATCGACCCGAGTCGCTGAAACACAAAAAACCCTGTTTAAAACACAGGGTTTTTTATTGCCCGCGATTTGAGTTTTGCGCAGATTCACTAAGTTCAAATCGATATAAACGTTATAACTGGATGAATAAGATGTTTTAAAAACAGTCCTTTACATCACGAATATGACACTACACTTCAACTCAAGCGGCATGATCCGCTTGCGGCGAGCCTGAGATCCGATCCACTGCTGCCAAGCCCCCTCCTTCTCAGGCCTCGCCCACCACTTTCACGGATTGAGGCTTGTATGGGTATCGCTGCCAGTGAATTGTGTCGTTATGTAATCCGGCCGACGTTGATGTACCTCGGCCGGGAAAGTCCTACGGCTGAGTCCCTGCTGCTGGGTATTGCCGCCAGCCAGTCGGAATTGGGTTCAGCCTTGCACGATCGACGCGGCCACGGCCTGTACAGCATCACCGAACCCCGCCATCGCGCGTTGTGGGACACCTATCTGGCGCTCGATCCGGAACGTGCCAGCCTGGTACGCGGCTTGGCCAGCCAACATGCGTTCCTCAGCGCGCCCCAGTTGGAGCTCACCGTCAACCTGCGTTACGCCACGGCAATCGCCTGGCTCCTGGTAGAACAACACAGCCCCGCACTGCCGGCGGCCGGTGATGTTTTAGCCATGGCACGTATCTGGAAAGAAATATTTCATCCGCAAGGAAGGCTGCGCGATTTCACTCAAACCTGGCAAACCTGTGTTTCACCCATGAATCACGCGGTTTGCTGACCGGGCAATTTGCAAGATTCGCCAAAAACGCTGAATTTTGGTCGGATTGTCCTACAAAACCGCTCTATCTCCTACATTACAGCCTATAGCGCGATGTTAATTTTATTGGTACTTTCCGCAGCGGTGATCACCACGGAGTTCTAATAATGAAAAAAGTAATGCTCAAGACCACACTTAGCCTCGCCGTTGCCATGGCATCCTCCCAACTGTTCGCGAGCGGTTTCGCACTGAACGAACAGAGCGTCAGCGGGATGGGTACGGGTTTCGCAGGTCGCTCTTCTTCTGCCGATGATGCAAGCACTGTTTACGGTAACCCTGCCGGTATGTCTCGCCTTAATGGCCAGCAGATCACGGGCGGTGTTGCGGCGATTGATGCATCGACCAATATCAAAGATGCGAATGGCCTTCCAGGCGGCTCCAACAAAGGCGACATGGTTCCGTTCACCGCGGTGCCCTTCGGCTTCTACACCAACAAACTCAACGATCAGTGGGCCATCGGCTTTGGTGTGTATGCACCATTCGGCCTGGTGACCGACTATGAAAACGGCTTCCAAGGCCGTGGTTTCGGCAGCAAGAGCGAAGTGAAGGTCATGACCTTCCAGCCAACTGTCAGCTATGCGTTCAACGACAGGGTATCTATCGGTTTTGGCCCTACCATCAACCGGATTTCCGGTGTGCTGGAGTCGGACAAGACCCTGAGCCTCACGCAGCCCGACACCAACGTCAAAATCAAAGGCGACGACACTGCGATCGGCTTCAACGTAGGTGTTTTGGTCCAGGCCACCGACACCACCCGCGTGGGCCTGACCTACCACTCCAAGGTCAAGTACAAGCTTGAAGGCCACACCGAGGTGTCCGGCCCTCCTTTGACCCAGGGCTTCCTGAGAAACAACCGTTACGACGCCTCGTTGAAAATCGAAACGCCGGAATCCTACGATCTGTCGGTCACTCAAGACCTGACCGATGCCTGGAAACTGTACGGCGGTGCGACCTGGACACGCTGGAGCCGTCTGAAAGAGATCACCGTCAACAACGAGGGTGTGACTGCGGCAAACGGTGGTGCCTTGGCCCCAACCCGTATCAGCAGCATCACCGAAGAGCAGAACTGGCACGACACCTGGGCTTACGCCGTGGGTACTTCGTACCAGTTGACCAAGCAGGTTGTACTGCGTACCGGCCTGACCTTCGATCAGTCGCCCACCAATAACAAAGATCGCTCGCCACGTATTCCTACCGGCGACCGTACAATCTTCAGTGTTGGCCTGGGCTACAAAGTGATGGATAACATGACGGTAGACTTGGCTTACTCCTACCTCAAGGAAGAAGACGTCAAGGTCAATAACACGTCTGCGCCGTTCAACTACAGCGCCAAATACGAAAACAGTGCCAACGGTTTCGGCCTGGGCATGACCTACACCTTCTAATTCAGACAGGTGTAAAAAAGCCCCGCTCTCCTGCACAGGAGGCGGGGCTTTTTAGTGACCGACGTTCAGGGCTTGGACGCTATCGCCGCCTCAACGGCCTTGATCAGCTCCGGGCTGTCCGGCTTGGTCAGGCTGGAAAAATCGCCGATCACCTTACCCTGGCGATCCACCACATACTTGTAGAAATTCCACTTCGGCGCATTGCTTTGCTGCGCCAACACCTTGAACAGATTCACCGCGTCCGGCCCCTTGACCTTCTGCGGTTCCGTCATGGTGAAGGTTACCCCGTAGTTCACGTAGCAGACCTTAGCGGTCTCCTCGCCGGTCTTGGCTTCCTGCTTGAAGTCATCGGACGGCACGCCGATTACTTCCAGCCCTTGATCCTTGTAGCGCTGATACAAGGCTTCGAGACCTTTGAACTGCGGCGCGAACCCACAGAAACTCGCGGTATTGACGATGACCAGAGGTTTACCGGCAAAACGCTGACACAGGTCGATGGACTCCTTGGCGCGCAGTTTGGGCAATTGGCCTTCAAGCAAAGGCGGGCAATCGGCAGCCAGCGCCACACCACCAAAAGCCGCCATCAGCACAGGTACAGCCAGCCAGCGCATCTGCATGTCGAAACGTCCTTTCTAGAGTTCAGGGATCGAACTTAACAGATCGACATACCCAGTTGCATCAATGCCAGCCCACCGCGTTGCCAGCCCCACCATGCCAGTATCAGCAGGATCAGCCCCCCAGTGATCAATAAACCCCGTGCTGTCAGGCTCATGCCGCCTCCATTTGCGCCTGCAAACGCGCCACCGGCCGCTCGCGAACCGGCCAATTGAGGGCGGCTGCGAGCAGGCTCAACACAATGGCACCCTGCCAGATCACATCGTAGTTACCGGTTCGATCATAGACCACCCCGCCCAACCAGCCGCCGAGGAACGAACCGATCTGATGGAACAGGAACACAATCCCACCGAGCATCGAAAGATTTCGCACACCAAACAAGGTGGCTACGGTGCCGTTGGTCAGCGGCACGGTGGACAACCACAATAAGCCCATCGCCATGCCGAACAGATAGGCGCTGATTTGCGTCACCGGCGCCCACAGGAACAGCACAATCACCAACGCGCGCAGCAGGTACAACCCGGTCAGCAAGCGCGGCTTGGACATGCGCCCACCCAACCAACCGGCGGTGTAGGTGCCGACGATATTGAACAGGCCAATCAACGCCAGCACCGTGGTGCCCGTGCTGGCCGGCAAGTGCTGATCGACCAGATAGGCCGGCAGGTGCACACCGATAAACACCACCTGGAAACCACAGACGAAAAAGCCAAAGGCCAGCAACCAGAATCCGGAATGTCCGCAGGCTTCGTGCAAGGCCTCGCGCAGGGTTTGCTGCCCGGCCAGCACCGGCAGCGGCCGGTCCTTGAGCATGCTGACCAGCGGCAGGATCAACGCGACCATCAGGCCCAACGCAAGCAGCGCCGCCGACCAGCCCAGCCAACTGATCAAGCCCAAGGTGCCAGGCACCATCGCGAACTGGCCGAACGAACCGGCGGCACTGGCGATGCCCATGGCCATGCTGCGTTTTTCCGGCGCCACGGCACGCCCGACAACGCCCAGAATCACCGAAAACGAGGTGCCGGACAGACCGATACCAATCAGCAGGCCAGCGCTCAGCGAAAGCGACCACGCGGAATCGGACAAGCCCATCAACACGAGGCCCACGGCGTACAGTACCCCGCCGACAAAGACCACTTTGGTCGCGCCGAAACGGTCGGCCAACGCGCCGGCAAATGGCTGCGCCAGGCCCCAGATCAGGTTTTGCAGCGCGATTGCCAAGGCGAAGGTGCCTCGGCCCCAACCAAACTCGCTGCTCATCGGCGCCAGGAACAGGCCGAACCCGTGTCGAACGCCCAGCGACAACGCCAGGATCAGCGCACTCCCTACAAGGATCCAACCACTGGTGCGCCACATCGAGGTCATTTCTTATTCTCCGCTCGCGGGTATATACCCGCTTGTGTTCGAACAAACTCACCGTCAGGCGAGTTCATCCAGCAAGGCCAACAAGGTTTCGCGTTTATCCGCGCCGAGTTGATCGATCAATTTCTGTTGCGCCGCTTCCCAGGCCGGCAAGGCGGCGGCCAGCCGTTCTGCACCGGCGTCGGTCAGCAACACCAAGCGATTGCGCAAATCATTGCCCTCGACCAACTGCACCAGCCCTTCGCACTCCAACACCCGCAAATTACGCCCCAGGGTGCTGCGATCCAGGCCCATGGCATCCGCCAGGCTTGAGATGCTCGGCTGATCGAGACGCTGCAAGTTGCACAGTAAAGAATACTGGGCAACGTTGATCCCGAAGCCGTCGAGGGCGCCGTCGTAATGCCTGCTGACGCCACGGGCGGCACGTCGCAGGTTGGTGCATAAACATTGGGAGGCAAGCATGGAACGTGTATATACCCGCGATTATGGAAATGCAAGAAAGTGTTACAGCGCCAGGCCGACCAGTACGACGACTTCCAGCAGCTCCAACAAGGCCCCTGCAGTGTCGCCTGTGGTGCCGCCGAGGCGATTGACCATCAACTGGCGCAGGCCCATGAAGCAGATCGCCGCCAACAGCACCGCAACCCCACCGCTGAAACCTGCGATAAGAATGCAGGCCAGCCCACTGAGGATCAGCACCTGTTGGCCGACAAGCCGAGGTAAGTGATCCGACAATGCCTGACCCAATCCACCTGCACGTACGTAACGTGTGGTCAGAAACAACGCCAGCATCGACGCCCGCCCGATCAGCGGCGCCAGAATCAGTGCAGCGCCGTTGTGCTGTTCGATCAAGGCCACCAGTGCCGTGAACTTGAGCAGCAACACCAAGCCCAGGGTGACCACCGCAATCGGCCCGCTGCGCGGGTCTTTCATGATGGTAAGGGTGCGCTCACGGTCGCCGAAACCACCGAGCCAGGCGTCCGCGCTGTCCGCGAGGCCGTCCAAGTGCAAGCCGCCGCTGAGCAGCACCCAGGCCGTCAGCAGCAGTGCGGCATGCAGCAACAGCGGCGCGCCCGTCAGCACCGTATTCAGCCCCCACAGCAACAGCCCGAACAGCAACCCGACCACCGGATAGAACAGCAACGAGCGCCCCAGCTCCTGAGGTTGCGGCATACCCGGCAACCGAATCGGCAAACTGCTGAGAAATTGCAGCGCGATCCAGAACGGCAGCATCGTCAGATTCCTTCCTTCAACACGCCATCGGCGCAGACCTGCAAGCTGAACAGGCCACCATGGCCGACTTCGACATTCAGCAATTGTTCGCGAGGCAAACCTCGGGCCTGGGCCAGCAGCAAACGCATCACCCCGCCGTGACTGATCAACAGCACCCGCTCACCGGCATAAGCCTGATGCAAGCGTGAGACGGCGGCTAAAACCCGTTCGGAAAAATCCCTGACCGGCTCGCCTTCGGGTGGCGTGAAGCTGTAGGGGTCGGCCCAGAACAGGCCCAGACCTTCGGCGTCGGTTTCCATCAACGCCGCCGCGCTCTGCCCTTCCCAGGCGCCGAAGTGCAACTCTTGCAGGTCCTTTTCCAGACTTACCGGCACCTTCAGCCGCGCCCCCAACTCATCAGCGAACTGCGCGCAGCGTTGCAGCGGCGAACTGACCAGCCGGTCCCAAGGCCCCTGCGCAACCACGGCGGCGCGCATCTGCTCCCAGCCCTTGACGGTGAGTGCATCGTCCAGGCTACCGCGCAGGCCGCCGCCAAGCTCGGTTTCGCCGTGGCGCAGCAGGTCCAGGTGCAAGGTCATGCCGGACGATCTGCCACGGCCGCCTCGGCAAACGTCGCCATCTGCCCGTGCAGCGCACACGCCAGGCGCAACAACGGCACAGACAATGCGGCGCCGCTGCCTTCGCCCAGCCGCAGGCCCAGTTCCAGCAAAGGCTGTGCATCAAGGCTTTGCAACACATGACGATGGCCGGGCTCGGCGCCACGATGGCCGAACAGCAGCCAGTCGCGGCAGCCCGGATTAAGGCGCGTAGCCACCAGCGCGGCGACCGTGCAGATAAACCCGTCCACCAACACCACCACGCCTTCCTGGGCACACGCCAGATAAGCCCCTACCAACGCGCCAATCTCAAAGCCGCCCAGGTTGAACAGCGTGTCCAGCGCATCACCGCGCTGCGTGGCATGCAACGCCAATGCACGCTCGATCACGGCAACTTTGTGGCTGACACCTGCGGCGTCAAGCCCGGTACCGGGGCCCGTCAGGTCACTGACCTGGCAGTCGAGCAACGCACACGCCAACGCACTGGCGGCGGTGGTGTTGCCGATGCCCATCTCGCCGCCGATAAACAACTGCGTACCGCTTTCACGGGCACGCAAAACGCTGTCGCGACCCGCTTGCAGCGCCAGTCGGCCTTGGGCACTGGTCATGGCCGGGCCATTGACGAAGTTGGCAGTGCCCGCGCCGAGATTCAAATGACGCACGCCCGGCAGGCTCAGCGACGGGTTGACCGTACCGAGGTCGACCACTTCCAACTGCGCCTCCAACTGCCGCGCCAAGACACTGATCGCCGCGCCGCCGGCGACAAAGTTATGCAGCATCTGCCCGGTCACTTCCTGGGGAAACGCCGACACACCTTCGGCAACCACACCATGGTCGCCGGCAAAAATGGCAATCCACAGCTGATCAACCGTCGGTTTGACCTGCCCCTGCAAACCGGCCAATTGCACCGCCAGCGCTTCCAACTGGCCTAGGGAACCGGCCGGCTTGGTCAACTGCTGCTGGCGCGCCAGGGCCTGTTCGTACGCCGAGGCGTCAATCGCCTTACAAGGGTTGAGCCACCAAGTGTCAGTCATAACGCAGTACCTTTCAAAGTCAGGGGCAGGCCGGCAACGGTCAGGACAACACGCTGACATCGCTCGGCCAAGGCTTGATGCAGCCAACCGGCTTCATCCACATAGCGGCGAGTCAATTCGCCCAGCGGCACGACACCCATTCCGGTCTCGTTGCTGACAAAAATGATTTCCCCCGGCAGCGAAGCCAGGGTTTGCAACAGCTCATCGCGCTCGAACGCCAGGCGCTCGGCGTCGTCGAGCATCAGCAGATTGGTCAGCCACAGGGTCAGGCAATCCACCAACAGGCAGCGGTCGGCGGCGGCATTCTCACGCAGCACGCGCGCCAGCTCGACGGGCTCTTCGATCAAGCCCCAGTCATCAGGACGACGCTCGCGATGCAAGGCAACGCGGGCATTCATCTCGCCATCAAGCGGTTGGCTGGTGGCGATATAAATAACCGGCAACGCACTATCAACTGCAAGCCTCTCAGCCAGTCGGCTCTTACCGGAGCGAGCACCGCCCAAAATCAGCTGAAGCATGAGACACCCCCAATCCACCCACCAAACCACCCACCAACCCACGATGCGAAGCGAGTCGCTCTTGATCTGGCTTTTGATCTGAGATCGCCCCGTAAACCACGCTGGCCGAACGCGGGCTTGAATCCGTGGGTAACCCGGCAGGACGCCGGGTTAGCCGCGCTGGGCCATGGATGGCCCATCGCGGCGGCCCACGGATTCAAGCCTGCGTTCGGGCACACCGAGCCTGAGCGAGGTGCCGAGTGGTGGGGCGAAGGCCTTTTGCTTACTTTTGGCTGGGCCGGCTTCCGGCCTTTCCAAAAGTGAGCCGCTGTAAGAGCGGAACCATAAGCGGCCGTTACCGCAGCAATGGATATGTACACCGAAAGACCGCTATCGGGGGCAAGCCCCCTCCCACATTTGGACCGTGAGTACACCATTAAACCCCACACAGTTTGCGCAACAAATCGGTGTCCAAGTGGTTCTCCACCAGATCCGCCAGGCGCTCGATATCGCGCTCGCGCAGGGCGTGGTAGTCAACCTCCTGCACATCCGGCAACCCGGCCCAACGCAGCAACGCACTGCAGGCCGCCGGGGTCTCGAACAAGCCGTGCAGATACGTGCCGAGAATCTGCCCGTCAGCACTCAAAGCCCCATCACTGCGCCCATCGTCCAGCCTCACTGCCGCATGAGACAACGCATCGCCCGACGTCACCCCCGCATGAATCTCATACCCACTGACCTCTGCATCCTCCAGCACCAACCGCCCACGCACATTGCGCAACTGCTTCTCCTCTTCCAGGGTCGTGCTGAACGCCAGTAACCCCAGCCCATCACTAGACCCGGCGCCCCCCTCCAACCCCAGCGGGTCATGCACCTGCTCACCCAACATCTGCAACCCGCCGCAAATCCCCAGCACCTTGCCGCCATAGCGCAAGTGCCGCGCCACGGCCGTATCCCAGCCATTGGCACGCAGATACGCCAAGTCACTGCGCACACTTTTGGAGCCCGGCAAGATAATCAGGTCGGCAGCAGGGATCGCCTGACCCGGCCCGACAAACTGCAAATCCACCTGGGGATGCAGGCGCAACGGGTCAAAGTCGGTGTGATTGCTGATGCGCGGCAATACCGGCACCACCACCTTGAGCACCTGCGCCACTTTGTCGATCTGGCGTTGGTCAATACCGTCTTCGGCTTCCAGGTGCAGGTCCATCACGTAAGGCAACACACCCACCACCGGCTTGCCGGTGCGCGCTTCCAGCCAATCAAGGCCCGGTTGCAGCAGCGCGATATCGCCACGAAAGCGGTTGATGATGAAGCCCTTGACCCGCGCCTGTTCACTGGGGGAAAGCAACTCAAGGGTGCCGACCAGATGGGCAAACACACCGCCGCGATTGATGTCGGCGATCAGCAGCACCGGGCAGTCCACCGCTTCGGCGAAGCCCATGTTGGCGATGTCGTTGGCGCGCAGATTGATCTCTGCCGGGGAGCCCGCGCCTTCCACCATCACCACCGGGTAGGCTTGGCTCAAACGTGCGTGGGAGGCGAGCACCGCCTGCATGGCGATGGCTTTGTAGTCGTGATAGGCCACGGCGTTCATGGTGGTCACGGCGCGGCCATGGATGATCACTTGGGAGCCAGTGTCGCTATTGGGCTTGAGCAGCACCGGGTTCATGTCGGTGTGGGGCGCCAGGTTGGCCGCTTGCGCCTGCACCGCCTGGGCGCGGCCGATCTCGCCGCCTTCGGCCGTCACGGCACTGTTGAGCGCCATGTTCTGGGGTTTGAAGGGCGCCACGGCGATGCCTTGGCGCACCAGCCAGCGGCACAGCGCAGTCACCAGGGTACTTTTACCGGCGTCGGACGTGGTGCCCTGCACCATCAGCGTACTCATGAAGCGTCCTTATAGGCGGCCAGGGCGGCGTCGAGGCGCAACCAATCGGCTTCGGTGTCGGGCAGGCCGAAGCGCAGGCTGCTGTCGTGGACGAACAGCCGCAGCAGGATGCCGCGCTGGGCCATGAATTCGTGCATGCGTTCAGCGTGGGGTGTGATCAGCCATTGGAATAACGCGCAGCCGCCTTGGGGCTGAAAGCTGTGGTGCTCAAGCAGTGTGAACAAACGCTGGCCAGCCTCGACGCAACGCGCCCGCTGGCGCGCATGCCCGGCGGTGTCGCGCAAACACACCTGCCCCAGCACCCGCGTCGGCCCGCTTACGGCCCACGGGCCGACCTGTTCAGCAAGTAACTTGAGCAACTTGCGTTCGGCCAGCACAAAGCCCAGACGCACACCGGCCAGGCCGAAGAACTTGCCGAACGAACGCAACACAATAAGGCCGACCTGATGGGCCTGGCCCGCCAGGCTCAACTCCGGCGTCACGTCCATAAACGCCTCGTCCACCACCAGCCAGCCGCCGCGCTGGGCCAGCCGCGTGTGCCAGTCCAGCAGACGCTGGGGCGTCAGGCTCTGGCCCGTGGGATTGTTGGGGTTGACCACCACCAAAACGTCGAGGCCGTCGAGGAAGAAGTCGACTTCCTGCTCCTGCACTTCGCGCACCACATACCCGGCGCGGCGCCAGGCTTCGGCATGCTCGGCGTAGCACGGCGACAGCACGCCGACCTTGCCGGACCGGCGCAGGCGCGGCAGCAACTGGATCGCCGCCTGGGAACCGGCCACCGGCAATAAATGCGCGGCCCCGTAGTATTCGCTGGCGGCCTGCTCCAAGCCGTCGTCCGTCTCTGGCAACCGCGCCCAGGCCCGCAGGGGAATCTCCGGGATCGGCCAGGGCCAGGGCGCGAGGCCGCTGGACAGGTCGAGCCAATCGGCCTCGGGGATCCCGTATTGAATGGACGCCTTGCGCAGTCGGCCACCGTGTTCAAGCATAGAATTGCGCCCCCGCACATAGGATCAGCAGCCATAACCATACGCCGCGCTGCACCAGTTGCCAGCCTCGGTCGATGGAATCGGCATCCGCCGCCGGACCTTCGCCCAGTTGCGGGCGCTGGTGCACTTCGCCGTGATAGATGGCAGCGCCGCCCAATTCAACACCCAAGGCGCCTGCGCCGGCAGCCATCACTGGCCCGGCGTTGGGGCTGTCCCAGGTCGGACCTTGGGTGCGCCAGCATTTGAGGGCCAGGCGGGTGTTGCCAAGTACGGCGTAGGTCAACGCCACCAAGCGTGCAGGAATGTAGTTGAGCGCGTCGTCGATTTTCGCTGCGGCCCAGCCGAAGCGCTCGAAGCGTTCATTGCGATAGCCCCACATGGCGTCGAGGGTGTTGCTTAGGCGGTAGAGCACCACGCCCGGCACGCCCGCGACGACAAACCAGAAAATCGCGGCGAACACCGCGTCGCTGCCGTTTTCCAGCACCGACTCGGTGGCGGCGCGGGCGACTTCGGTGCGGTCCAACTCGCTGGTCTGGCGGCTCACCAGGTAGCTGACCCGTGTGCGCGCTTCATCCAGGTCATCGCTGCGCAACGCCTGGGCCACCGGGATTACATGTTCGCCGAGGCTGCGCATGCCGAGGGCGCAGTACAGCGCCAGGATCTCCAGCACCCAACCGATATAGGGCGCCCACGACAACGCGGTGGCCAGCAGGGTCAACGGCACCACGGCGATAAACCACGCGGTCACGCCGTGGCTGCGCCAGCCACGACCACCACTGTTGAAACGCTGCTCGATGCGCCCGGCGAAATTGCCGAACGCCACCAGCGGATGCCAGCGCCTGGGCTCGCCCAACAGCGCATCCAGCGCCACTGCAGCGACACACAGCAAGGCCACACTCATTGACTCACTCCCCACGTATTCTCATACAACATGTCACTCAGCGGACGCGGTTCGGTCCAGCCTTCGAGCTGCAACATCGGTGCCGGATAGAACTCGGCGACCGGCCCCAGGCACAACACGGCCAGGGGTTTGGCGCCGGGCGGCAGGCCCAGCAGATTGGCCAGGGCCTGGGGTTCGAACAACGACACCCAGCCCATGCCCAGGCCTTCCACACGGGCCGCCAGCCACAGGTTCTGGATCGCACAGGACAGCGAAGCCATGTCCATTTCCGGTAAGGTGCGCCGGCCGAAGATATGGCGCTCGCGATCATCCATCAGCGCCGCCACCAGTACTTCGGCACAGTCATTGATGCCCTCGACCTTGAGTTTCATAAACTCGTCGGAGCGCTCGCCGAGGGCCTCGGCGGTACGCACACGTTCTTCTTCGACCAGTTGCTGGATCTCCCCGCGCAGGTGACGGTTGCTGATGCGGATAAAACGCCACGGCTGCATCAGGCCCACACTCGGGGCCTGGTGCGCGGCCTGGAGCAGGCGGTGGAGCAACTCTGGGGCGACGGTGCCGCCGCTGAAATGGCGCATGTCGCGACGCTCGGCGATAGCGCGGTAGACGGCATCGCGGTCGGCCTCGGGGAAGGCGTTGTCGGTCATGGCTTCATCGGGGGCAAGTCGAATCGTCGCACCGCCCCTCCCACATTTCGGATGCATTCCCCTGTGAGAGGCAAAAACAATGCGGCCACCGCAAGCGGGTTCGACGGAAAGTAAAAGTGCACGTAGGAAGCCGTCATGCGCCCTTGTCGGTAAACCGCTTCGGCGCCGCGCCCTCCATTGGGGCTCAGGCCGCGAGCAATCGGTTCCCACGCGGTCGTGGTCAACGAATGGTGATAGGTATGCCCGCGCAATGTGCCTTCCGGCAAGTCGACACTTTGCAGGGCCAGTGCCGCCAATTTTTTCTGCATCACCGCATCACCCTGCAACAAGCCAAGCAGTTCGGCGCGGTGGCCATCGACGTCGGTGAGCGAGTCCAGCAGGTAGAGCATGCCGCCGCACTCAGCAAGCAACGGCTTGCCCGCCGCGTGGTGCGCGCGAATGGCGTCGAGCATCGGGGTATTTTCAGACAGCGCCTGGTGGTGCAATTCAGGGTAGCCGCCGGGCAGATAGAGACTGTCGGCGTCAGGCAACGCGTGGTCATGGATCGGCGAGAAAAACGTCAGTTCAGCGCCCATCGCCCGCAACAGGTCGAGGCTGGCGCCGTAGGTAAAGGCGAAGGCTTCGTCGCGGGCCACGGCAATGCGGACACCGGCCAACAGCGGCTCGGCGTCGATCACTTCAGGCGCGGCGAAGGTAACGGGCGGCGGCAAGGCGACTTCGCAACTGCTGCCCAAGGCTTGGGCGGCGGCATCCAGCCGTGCATCGAGGTCATTCAGTTCGCTGGCTTGCACCAGACCCAGATGACGGCTCGGCAGCTCGATTCCGGTCTCGCGGGACAGTGCGCCATACCAGCGCAGGCCTTCGGTGAGACTGCCTTCAAGCAACTGCGCATGGCGCAACGTGCCGACGCGGTTGGCCAGCACGCCGGCGAACGGCAGATCCGGCTGGTAGCGCGCCAGGCCCAGTGCCAGGGCCCCAAAGGTCTGGGCCATGGCGGTGCCATCAATCACGCCCAGCACCGGCACGCCGAAGTGGCGCGCCAGGTCGGCGCTGGAGGGCGTGCCGTCGAACAGGCCCATCACGCCTTCGATCAGGATCAGGTCGGCCTCCCCCGCTGCTTCCCACAGCAGGCGGCGACTTTCCTGTTCACCCACCATCCACATGTCCAATTGATACACCGGTGCACCGCTGGCGCGCTCATGGATCATCGGATCGAGGAAGTCCGGGCCGCATTTGAACACACGCACCTTGCGCCCCAGGTTGCGGTGCAAACGCGCCAGCGCAGCGGTGACGGTGGTTTTGCCCTGGCCGGACGCCGGTGCGGCGATCAATACGGCTGGGCAATGACGGGGCTGATTCAAAGTTCGACGCCCTTCTGTGCCTTGATACCGGCCTGGAATGCGTGCTTGAGCATGCCCATTTCGGTGACGGTGTCGCCCATCTCGATCAGTTCCGGCTTGGCGCCACGGCCGGTGACCACCACGTGTTGCATCGGCGGGCGGGCTTGCAGGTCGCTGAGCACTTGGTCCAGGTCGAGGTAGCCGTGCTTGAGGGCGATGTTCAGTTCGTCCAGCACCACCAGGCCAATGGCTGGGTCTTGCAGCAGCTCGCGGGACACCGCCCAGGCAGCTTCGGCGGCGGCGATATCGCGCTGGCGGTCCTGGGTTTCCCAGGTAAAACCTTCGCCCATGACATGGAAGCGCACTTGCTCGGGGAAGCGGCGGAAGAACAACTCTTCACCTGTGCTGTTGCGCCCCTTGATGAACTGCACCACGCCGCACTGCATGCCATGGCCCATGGCGCGCGCGAGCATGCCAAACGCCGAGCTGCTCTTGCCTTTGCCGTTGCCGGTAAGTACCAGCAGCAAGCCGCATTCGTTGGGGGAATTGGCAATGCGCTCGTCGATCACGGCTTTTTTGCGCAGCATGCGCGCCAGGTGGCGTTCGTCGCGGTCGGGGGTATAGGTCATGGCAGCTCTCCGTTGGGGCTGGACAAAAACGGCGGGCAGGAAAAAGAAAAAACAGACAGCCAAGCATCGCCCACCGTGATGCTGTTGAATGATCCAGGCCGGTCTCCGGGCTCATGAGTGGCGCTGCTCTTATAGAGAGCACACAGGCCAACGCTGCGCCTTCCCATATCGCGAGCGATACAGTGGCAAAAGCAGCGTCTTGACTCATTTACCGTTGCGGGGGCAGCGCCGGAATTGCGGCGGCGCTGTGTACAAGCGCGCTCACTCACCGGCTTCCCTGTTTCACTCCGTCGACCCATGGGTCACAGAGCACCTGGAACAAGCGGCGAAGGTTAGTGGGTTGAGGGGCTAGCTGCAAGCTTCAAGCTTGCAGCTGCTTTTAAGGATTGCGCGCCAGATTCCCCGGCAACACACGCTTGGCGCTCAGGTAGGCATTCTGCCAATACGCCTTGGACAAGGTATCCAGCTTCACCGTACCGCCGGTTTGCGGCGCATGGACAAAACGGCCTTCGCCCACGTAGATCCCGGCATGACTGACCTGCGAACCACCGCCGGTGGCGAAGAACAGCAGGTCGCCGGTTTGCAGGTTCTGCTCGCTCACGTCCTGGGCGCGCATCACGATCAGTTCGCGGGTGGTGCGCGGCAGGGAAATCCCGGCGGCGTCGCGAAACACAAAGCCGATCAGGCCGCTGCAATCAAAGCCCGAGTCCGGCGTGTTGCCGCCCCAGCGATAAGGCGTGCCGACCAGGCCCAGCGCACGGAAGAGCACGTCTTCGGCAGCAGGTGAGAAATTCTGGGTGGAGTAGTTGAACACCGGCTTGGGCTTGACCGCGACAGGAGCGGGCGGTGGACGGCTGGCGCAAGCGCTGAGCAGCGCGGCGCACACGAGGAGAACAAGGCGGGCTGACGTCGACATGTGCAAAACAATCCTGGTCTGGATGCGGCTTTCGCTGCCGAACGCTGAAAACCAGAACGCGCAAGCAAAGCTCGCGCGAACGGATTACAACAATGTCCAGGGATTCTAGCGCTTACACGTCAAACTTCAAGTATCACTTTAAGTTTACTTGCTAGCGGTAACTGTCGTCGGGGCCATGGCGAGTGCACGCTTGGCTTCGATGAAGGTTTTGCTCCAGTAGCTGTCGCCCAGGCTGTCGACTCGAACACCGCCACTGCGACGGCTGCTGGAGTGGATGAACTGGTTATCGCCCAGGTAGATACCGGCGTGGCTGACACGACCACGGCCTGCAGTACTGAAGAAAAGCAGATCACCGGGCTTGAGGTTGTTGCGCGCGACCAACGGTGCTTTCACGTTGATCATTTCGCGAGTGGAGCGTGGCAGGTTCATGCCAGCCTCTTCACGAAACAGATAACCGATGAAACCGCTGCAATCGAAACCGGCTTCAGAGGTACCGCCGAAACGGTAACGGGTACCGATCAGGGACATGCCACGTTCGAGGATGCTGTCGGCCAGAACTGGAAGCTGATAAGGCTTGTTGCCGGAGAAGTCGGCCAGTTCTTTCTCGGTTGCCTGCTCTTCTTTATAAAGAGCTTCCTGATAGACAGTGGAAGACTGCGCTGCAACGAATTTTGCCTGGGCATGTTGTTGAGGCTTTTGCTGCTCAACCACCTGTTGAGGATGGGAGGCGCAACCAAACAACAGGGTAACGAGTGCGAGAGGCACGAGGGGTGCGAAGCGATTTAGCATGGGCACGACCGTGGCTGATGTGTAAAGAAGCCGAGACTATGCCCTCTATCACATCGATTTGCAAATTCAATCGTGATCTATGTGACTTCTTGTTTGGACTATGACATCTAAGCCCTTAACACCCTATAGACGCCTTTCGCGTGGCCAAACCGGCCCAAACGCGGGTTTTCTGACGCCTGGAATTTGCCAAAACCCTTGAAAACAAAGGGCTGGCTACCAGCCTAGGGTTTCTTTGAGGAACGGGATGGTCAGCTTGCGCTGGGCCTGCAAGGAGGCCTGATCGAGCTGTTCGAGCAAGTCGAACAGCGCACTCATGCTGCGAGTGCCACGGGTGAGGATAAAGTGCCCGACTTCGTCGGTGAGGTGCAGGCCGCGACGGGAGGCACGCAATTGCAGGGCGCGCAATTTATCTTCGTCGGACAGCGGGCGCATCTGGAAGATCAGCGCCAGGGTCAGGCGCGACTTGAGGTCAGCCAGCTTGACGGGCAACTCGCGCGGCGAGGTGGAGGCAGCGATCAACAAACGCCGACCGCTGTCACGCAAGCGGTTGAACAGATGAAACAGCGCCTCTTCCCAATCGGCCTTGCCGGCAATCGCCTGAAGGTCATCCAGGCACACCAGTTCGTATTGCTCAAGGTTATCGAAGATGCCGATGCCGCGATCCATCAACTCAGCCAAGGGCAGGTACACCGCCGGCTCGCCGATCTGCTCGAAGCGCAGGCAAGCGGCCTGCAACAGGTGGGTACGCCCCACGCCGTGCTTGCCCCACAGATAGATCAGGCTTTCAGTCC
This sequence comes from Pseudomonas sp. LG1E9, assembly GCF_003290225.1. Classification (NCBI taxonomy): domain Bacteria; kingdom Pseudomonadati; phylum Pseudomonadota; class Gammaproteobacteria; order Pseudomonadales; family Pseudomonadaceae; genus Pseudomonas; species Pseudomonas sp. LG1E9. The sequence continues at coordinate 5,149,394 of NZ_CP029983.1, forward strand.
ACCCGGCGTCGGCTTCGCAGAGCCGCTCGACATAGCCGAGTGCAGCGGCATTGGCGCCTGGGTAGTAATTGATAAAGGTGGCGTCATCACGCAGACGCACACCTAAGGGCAGCTGAATCGGTTTCATGCTGACTGAACGGCTCCCATCGAACCGCTAGTGGCCTCTGTGTAAAGTTTGCAAAGTTTATACCCGTGACGCCGGGTGCACAATGCAGCAGACCACAAGCAAAATCAAAGGTTTGCGTTAACTTGCCGGTTTTACGCGGATTGTTTGACGCCACCACCCCATAAACAACAAACCCGGCCGGAGCCGGGTTTGTGACGCAGCGGTTACAGGTCGGGGTCTTCGACGCCCGTGTACACATCCGAATCCTTGTACAGATCGTGCATATGGCGCACCAGCACCATGATCACCGCGGCCACAGGCAATGCCAGCAAGATGCCAGTAAAGCCAAACAGCTCGCCGCCCGCCAGGATCGCAAAGATCACCGCAACCGGGTGCAGCCCGATCCGATCCCCCACCAGCAACGGCGTCAGCACCATGCCTTCAAGGGCCTGGCCGACCATGAACACCGCAATAATCCCGAGCATCGGGTACAGGTCGCCGCCAAATTGGAACAGACCAGCTACCAGCGCCGCACCGATACCAATCACAAAGCCCATATAAGGAACAATGGCAGCCAGACCAGCGATCAAGCCAATCAACAGGCCCAGCTCCAGCCCGATGGCCATCAGGCCTGCGGCGTAGATAACCCCCAGGGCCAACATCACCAACAACTGGCCACGCACGAATGCACCCAGCACTTCATGGCATTCACCGGCCAGGGACACGATGCGCTCCTCACGATCACGCGGCAGCAGGCTACGAATCTTGGCCATCATGATGTCCCAGTCGCGTAGCAGGTAGAACGCAACCACAGGAATCAGCACCAGGTTGGTCAACCAGCCGATCAATGCCAGGCTCGACGCCGTGGCCTGACTGAGGATCACACCGACGATATCGGTGGTTTGCCCCATATGCTCGCTGATCGCCGCCTTGACCTTGTCGAACTTCCAGAAACCGTCCGATAGCCCCAACTTGGCCTGGGCCCACGGCATTGCCGTGTGCTGCAACCAGTCGAGCATCTGCGGCGCCAGCTCATAGAGGCGAAACAGTTGTTTGGCCAGCATCGGCACCAGCACCAGCACCAGCGCGGTGATGATCAAGGTGAACAGCGCAAACACTGCCACTACGCCCAAGGTCCGCGACAGGCCGGCTTTTTCCAGGCGATCCACCACCGGATCGAACAGATAGGCCAGCAACAACGCAACCAGGAACGGCGTCAGGATCGAATGCAGCAAGAACACAAAAACGCACAGCAGGACGATCCCGCCAAGCCACACCCAACGACGCGTATCCGCCATAAACCACTCCATTGCTTCTATATAAGGAAGAACTGTTACCAACGAAAACGCAGTTGTGCCTGAGGCTCAGGGGCGCCAGCCGGTTGCGCGCCTTCAACGACCGGCTGCGCGGCCTGCGCCTCACCCGCAGGAATCTCCTGCAACTTGGCCAGGCTCAACTGGGTACGCAACTGATCGGCGCTGCCATTGACCCGGTACACAATGCGATTGCCATCAACCAGCTGCGGCTGACCACCAAACGGCTCCAGCAGATGACCCAGCGCGGCATAACGCTCCAGGGTCATCCCCTGCACCTCCAGCAATTGTTCGGTGCTCACGCCCGGCTTGACCGCAAAACGCGGCGCCAGTTTTTGACTGACCGCCAGCATCACGGCATCGGCGACCGCGCCGGTGTCGGCGCCCTGCACAGTGCCCTGATCGCTCTTCTCACCCAGCCAGAGACGCCATTTGGCCTGCCATTGATTGCCTTCCTGACGTGCGTGCACGGCGAGCAAGGCATCAGCGCCATAGCGCTCGGACGCGGCGCGCAACGGCGTGGCGTCAGCGCTCTCCAGGTTCGGCGCCGTGGCGACGACCTGTTCATCCAGATCCCCCAGCGGCAGACGCAACGGCAAGCCACGGTGTTGCGCGGCACGCCGCAGCGCCTGGGCAACGGTCTGGCCATCCCCCACCAGACTGCTGCCTTCGGTGGAATCGTTCAGCCACCAGCCGAGGATCGACGGCCGATTGCTACCCCAGATCGACAGGCCCGCATCACGCAGCGCACGGTCAGTGGTGACGGGGTCGAAGTCCACTTGCAAGCTCTCGGGCGGGCCGGCGTCGTAGCCGTACTGAGTGATGATTTGCTGCGGATCCTTGCGAATCGCCGCCAGGCCTGCGCCATCGGCGGCCTTGGCGTCGCCGGTCAGGCGGATCACCAGGGTCTGCACAGCGCGCTGGGTCGCCTGATCGCGCTCTTGGGGCGATTGGCTGGTGACGGGTTCAAGTACTTGATACAGGCCATTGAGGGTTTCGGCATGACTCGCCAGGCTGACCAACGACAAGCAGCCCACAAAGAAGAATTTACACAGACGCATGGAAGATTCCCGAACGACAAATTTAGCGGCTGGAACAGACCGCGTGAACTCGGTTTGCCATGGCTGTGACCACGGCGACCGGCAAAACATTCACAGGGTCCTGGTAAGTTTTCATGCTGTCATAACGATAGCGGGTTCAAGGCTATACCTTAATACGCGCCACGGCTGAGGCGATTAGCATTTTTTTAACCTATATGGCCCTGCCCGTCGGCCCGAGGATGGCCGCTGCCCCTCAAGCCTGATAAAATCGCGCGCCTTCGCAGACCGTCCCCGGCCGGGCCTTTTACCAAAAGCGCCTGCCCGCTCGGTCGTTACCCCTGAATCCCCCCTAAAGGCCTGGATCATGAGCAAGCAACCCTCCCTGAGCTACAAGGACGCCGGTGTAGACATCGACGCCGGTGAAGCATTGGTCGAACGCATCAAGAGCGTCGCCAAGCGCACTGCGCGCCCCGAAGTCATGGGCGGCCTGGGCGGTTTTGGCGCCCTCTGCGAAATCCCGGCCGGCTACAAGCAGCCTGTTCTGGTGTCCGGCACCGACGGCGTGGGCACCAAGCTGCGCCTGGCGCTGAACCTGAACAAGCACGACAGCATCGGCATTGACCTGGTTGCCATGTGCGTCAACGACCTGGTGGTATGCGGCGCCGAGCCGTTGTTCTTCCTCGACTACTACGCCACCGGCAAGCTCAACGTCGAAACCGCTACCCAGGTGGTTACCGGTATTGGCGCGGGTTGCGAACTGTCGGGTTGCTCCCTGGTCGGCGGCGAAACCGCTGAAATGCCAGGCATGTACGAAGGCGAAGACTACGACCTGGCCGGTTTCTGCGTTGGCGTTGTCGAGAAAGCCGACATCATCGACGGCTCCAAAGTGGCTGCCGGCGACGCCCTGCTTGCCCTGCCGTCCTCCGGCCCGCACTCCAACGGCTACTCGCTGATCCGCAAGATCATCGAAGTGTCCGGCGCCGACATCGAGAACATCCAACTCGACGGCAAGCCGCTGACCGACCTGCTGATGGCCCCGACCCGCATCTACGTCAAGCCACTGCTCAAGCTGATCAAGGACACCGGCGCGGTGAAGGCCATGGCCCACATCACCGGCGGCGGCCTGCTGGACAACATCCCGCGCGTGCTGCCAAAAGGCGCCCAGGCGATTGTCGACGTGGCCAGCTGGCAGCGTCCTGCGGTCTTCGACTGGCTGCAAGAGAAAGGCAACGTCAACGAAACCGAAATGCACCGCGTGCTCAACTGCGGCGTGGGCATGGTGATCTGCGTGGCGCAAGAGCACGTGGAAACCGCGCTGAACGTCCTGCGTGAAGCCGGCGAGCAGCCTTGGGTCATCGGTCAGATCGCCACCGCTGCCGAAGGCGCGGCCCAGGTTGAACTGAAGAACCTCAAGGCTCATTGATGTCCCAGACCTGTGATGTCGTGGTGCTGCTCTCCGGCACCGGCAGTAACTTGCAGGCCCTGATCGACAGCACGCGCACCGGCGACAGCCCGGTGCGCATCGCGGCGGTGATCTCCAACCGCAGCGACGCCTACGGCCTGCAACGCGCCAGGGACGCGGGTATCGATACCCGCTCGCTGGATCACAAGGCTTTCGAGGGCCGCGAGGCCTTCGACAGCGCCTTGATCGAACTCATCGACGCCTTCAACCCCAAACTCGTGGTACTGGCCGGTTTCATGCGCATCCTCAGCGCTGATTTCGTACGGCATTACGACGGGCGCCTGCTCAATATCCACCCTTCCCTGCTGCCCAAATACAAAGGCATGCACACCCATCAGCGCGCCCTCGACGCCGGTGACAGCGAGCATGGTTGCAGCGTGCACTTTGTGACCGAGGAACTCGATGGCGGGCCTCTGGTCGTACAGGCAGTGGTTCCGGTAGAGTCTGACGACTCGGCGCAGACACTTGCGCAACGGGTTCATACCCAGGAACACAGGATTTACCCGCTGGCTGTGCGCTGGTTTGCCGAAGGGCGGTTGATTCTCGGTGACCAGGGTGCATTATTGGACGGTCAGTTACTCGCGGCCAGCGGCCACTTGATTCGAACCTAGGAGATTTTATGCGTCGCGCCTTGCTCTTCGCTTTTGCGCTGTTCGCCTTGCCTGCCGTGCAAGCGGCAGACCTTCACCCCTTCTCCGTCAGCTACACCGCCGACTGGAAACAGTTGCCCATGAGTGGTTCGGCTGAACGCAGCCTGGCCAAGAATGGCGATGGTACCTGGACCTTGAACTTCAAGGCTTCCATGATGATCGCCAGCCTCACCGAAACCAGCGTGATCCTGTTTGACAAGGACGCCCTGCAACCGAAGAGCTACACCTTCGAGCGCGGCGGCCTGGGCAAGGCGAAGAAGATCAACCTGGACTTCGACCAGACCGCCAAGAAAGTCACCGGCTTTGAAAACAAAGACCCGGTCAACGTGCCCCTGCAAAGCGGCATGCTCGACAAGTCGACCTACCAGTTGGCATTGCAACGCGATGTGGCGGCCGGCAAGAAGAGCATGAGCTACAACGTGGTGGAAGGCACCGACGTCGACACCTACGACTTCCGCGTGATCGGCCCGGAAAAGGTCCAGACCAAAGTAGGCTCCATCGACGCGATCAAGGTCGAGCGCGTGCGTGACCCGACCCAAAGCAAGCGCATCACCCAGATGTGGTTTGCCAAGGACCAGGGCGGCATCCTGGTTGCCCTGCGCCAGGTTGAGACTGACGGCAAGGAGTACAACATCATGCTGCAGGACGGTACCGTTGACGGCAAGGCTGTCAAAGGCAACTGATTGCGCGGATGAGCTGAACGGGAGCCTCGCTGAATGCGGGGCTTTTTTTCGCCTGGTGGTTTTGCCTTGAAGCTTCTGGCGCTATCGGGGGCAAGCCCCCTCCCACATTCGACCGCATTCTCAAGTGTGGGAGGGGCTAGTACATTTCTTCAAAGCCTGACATCAACATGAAACTTCTGTCATAAACCGCTAAAGCGGTTTACTTAGCAAGCTAACAAATCGTATAAAAAACGCCTGCGACGACTTGCCGCAGACCCACCAGAGATTGGAGCAAGCAGATGACTGTAAAAGTAACTGAACGCGACGACGAACATATGTCCCACGAAGCCTTGGGCCATGGGATTCACATCTGGGATGTACACCAACAAGACCTGCTGGTCGGCATGTTTCACAACGAGAGCGATGCTCATAATTATAAAAACGAGCTTGAATCGCTTGAGATGAAACGCCAGGCACAAAGCTCCTGAAACACTGAAATCCCGCAGGCACCCGGCCCCACACAGCAGCTGGAGTGCCTGCAAACAAAAACCCCGCCTGTTAAGTGCGGGGTTTGTTGTTTTACAGCCTTACCACATCAGATCATCGGGGATCTGGTAGGCCGCGTATGGATCGTCTTCATCCGGCACCTGGCTTTCGGTGAGGATGTTGAGCTGCACGATACGCTCCGGTGCGCGCTCCTGGATCTTCAGCGCCGCTTCGCGCGGGATCACCTCGTAGCCGCCACCGTGGTGCACGATCGCCAGGGAGCCGTTGCTCAGCTTGTTGCGCATCAGCGTGTTGACCGACAGGCGCTTGACCTTCTTGTCATCCACAAAGTTGTAGTAGTCCTCGGTGGTCAGCTTGGGCAGGCGCGAGGTTTCGATCAATTGCTTGACCTGGGCCGTGCGGGCCTTGGCCTCGGCTTTTTCCTGCTGCTGGCGGTTCAGTTCCTGGTCGCGCTTGACCTTCTCGGCGTGCGCCGCAATGGCCAGGCGAGCCTGGGTGTCATCCGCCTCGATCTGGCCTTTGTGGACCAGGCGCTGCTGCTTCTGTTTCTCTTTGCCGACCTGTTTGGCCTGCTTTTGGTTGACCAGACCTGCTTTGAGCAACTGGTCGCGAAGGGAAAGGCTCATGGTGCTTACTCACTTAGGCAACTGCTCAACCGCAGCTGGACACATTCTTTTCCTGACGTTTGGCTTCGCCCCACAGGGCGTCCAACTCTTCGAGGGTGCAATCTTCTATGGGACGACGGGTGTCGCGCAATGCCTGTTCGATAAATCGGAAACGTCGTTCGAACTTGGCATTGGCGCCACGCAGCGCGGTTTCCGGGTCGACCTTGAGGTGACGGGCCAGGTTGACCGCCGCAAACAGCAGGTCACCGACTTCATCGGCAATGGCCACCGAGTTGTTATCGGCCATGGCTTCGAGCACTTCATCCAGCTCTTCGCGCACGTTGTCCACCACCGGCAACGCCGATGGCCAGTCGAAACCAACCTGGCTGGCGCGCTTTTGCAACTTGGCGGCACGGGATAAGGACGGCAGCGCGGTGGGCACATCATCGAGCAGGGACAGTTGCTCCGGCGCGTCGGATTTTTCCGCGCGCTCCTCGGCCTTGATCTGCTCCCAGCGTTCCTTGACCTGCTCTTCGCTCAACTGCGGGGTATCCAGCGGCGCGTACAGATCGCCGCTGGGAAACACGTGAGGATGGCGTCGGATCAGCTTGCGCGTGATGCTGTCGATCACTCCGGCAAATTCGAAACGCCCTTCTTCCCGCGCCAGCTGGCTGTAATACACCACCTGGAACAACAGGTCGCCCAGCTCACCTTGCAGGTGATCGAAGTCGCCGCGCTCGATGGCGTCAGCCACTTCATACGCTTCTTCCAGCGTGTGCGGGACGATGGTCGCGTAGGTTTGCTTGATGTCCCACGGGCACCCGTATTTCGGGTCCCGCAGGCGGCTCATCAAGTGCAGCAGGTCTTCCAGCGAATACATCATGGTGTGCGGTTACGCCGTGTCTCGATGATGTTCGGCAACTGGGAAATCCGCCCCAGCAACCGGCCCAATGCGTCCAATCCCGGAATCTCGATGGTCAGGGACATCAATGCGGTGTTGTCCTCTTTGTTCGAGCGGGTGTTGACCGCCAGCACGTTGATCCGCTCGTTGAGCAGCACTTGCGACACGTCTCGCAGCAAGCCGGAACGGTCGTAGGCGCGGATGATGATGTCCACCGGGTACGTGAGCACCGGCACCGGGCCCCAACTGACCTGGATAATCCGCTCCGGCTCGCGCCCGCCCAGTTGCAGCACCGAGGCGCAGTCCTGGCGGTGAATGCTGACGCCACGGCCTTGGGTGATGTAGCCGACGATGGCGTCGCCGGGCAACGGTTGGCAGCAACCGGCGATTTGCGTCAGCAGGTTGCCCACGCCCTGGATCTGGATATCGCCGCGCTTGCCGGGCTTATAGCCGGTGGCTTTGCGCGGGATCAGCTCAAGCTGTTCGTTGCCGCGTTCCGGCTCGACCAGTTGCTGGGCCAGGTTGACCAGTTGCGCCAGGCGCAGGTCGCCAGCCCCGAGGGCGGCGAACATGTCTTCGGCGATCTTCATGTTGGCTTTTTCGGCCAGCTTGTCGAAGTCCACCTGAGGCAGGCCCAGGCGGCCCAGTTCGCGTTCGAGCAGGGTCTTGCCGGCAGCGACGTTCTGGTCCCGCGCCTGCAACTTGAACCAATGGACGATCTTCGCCCGCGCCCGCGAGGTGGTGATGTAGCCCAGGTTCGGGTTCAGCCAGTCGCGGCTCGGCGTGCCGTGCTTGCTGGTGATGATCTCGACCTGTTCACCGGTCTGCAGGCTGTAGTTGAGCGGCACGATGCGCCCGTTGATCTTGGCGCCACGGCAGTTGTGGCCGATCTCGGTGTGCACGCGGTAGGCGAAGTCCAGGGGCGTGGAGCCTTTGGGCAAGTCGATGGCGTGGCCGTCAGGGGTGAAGATGTAGACCCGGTCCGGCTCGATATCCACCCGCAGTTGTTCGGCCAGGCCGCCGATGTCGCCGAGTTCTTCGTGCCATTCCAGCACTTGGCGCAGCCAGGAGATTTTCTCTTCGTACTGGTTGGACCCGGCCTTGACGTCGGTGCCCTTGTAGCGCCAGTGCGCGCACACGCCCAGCTCTGCTTCTTCGTGCATGGCATGGGTGCGGATCTGCACTTCGAGCACCTTGCCCTCGGGGCCGATCACCGCCGTGTGCAGCGAGCGATAGCCGTTTTCCTTGGGGTTCGCGATGTAGTCGTCGAACTCCTTGGGAATGTGCCGCCACAGGGTGTGGACGATGCCCAGCGCGGTGTAGCAGTCGCGCATTTCCGGCACCAGCACGCGCACCGCACGCACGTCATAGATCTGGCTGAAGGCCAGGCCCTTGCGCTGCATTTTGCGCCAGATGGAATAGATGTGCTTGGCGCGGCCGCTGATGTCGGCGTCGACACCGGTGGCCTGCAACTCGGCGCGCAGCTGGCCCATCACGTCGCTGATAAAGCGCTCACGGTCGAGCCGCCGCTCATGCAGCAACGTGGCAATCTGTTTGTATTGATCAGGTTCCAGGTAGCGGAAGGACAAGTCCTCCAACTCCCATTTGATATGACCGATGCCCAGGCGGTGGGCCAACGGCGCGTAGATGTCAAAGACTTCGCGGGCGACGCGGTTGCGTTTCTCGTCGTCGGCGGTTTTCACAGCACGGATTGCGCAGGTGCGTTCGGCCAGTTTGATCAGAGCGACGCGCACGTCGTCGACCATGGCGACCAGCATCTTGCGCAGGTTCTCGACCTGGCCCTGAGTGCCCAGCACCATGGACTGACGCGGGCTGAGGCTGGCGCTGATGGCGGCCATACGCAGCACGCCGTCGATCAGTTTGGCTACCACCGCGCCGAAACGCTGGCTGACGGTCGGCAACTGGATGTGCCCTTCACGCACGCCGCGATAGAGCACGGCGGCGATCAGCGAATCCTGGTCCAGCTTGAGATCGGCAAGGATCTCGGCGATCTCCAACCCGGTGCGAAAGCTGGAAGTGCCTTCGGCCCACAGGTTCTTGGCCGCATTGTCTTGCTGCTCAGACTCGCGAGCGAACTCGCAGGCTGCTTTCAAGGCTTCACGGTCCAGTGCCGGGTCGACACTGATGGCATGATCCAGCCATGCCTCCAGGTTGATACTGCCGTCAGTGTTGATCGGCTGGTGTGCTCTCACCTGTACCATCTTGCTTACCTTCCCTACGACGCACCTTGGATGCGCCAAAAATCATGCCGACCTTTTGCTGCAAACTCCCTGGCAGATCACGGCCTTGGAGAATGCAGGCCAGTCGGATTAAACGGGCATCCTAGCCCGCTTCAAATAACGCCATGGCCTCGACATGCGCTGTCTGCGGAAACATGTCGAGGATCCCGGCACGTTTTAGCCGGTAGCCTTGCTTGACCAACTCAACCGTGTCCCGCGCCAGCGTCGCCGGGTTGCAGGACACATACACCAGGCGCTTGGCCCCCAGGGTAGCGAGCTTGCGCACAACCTCTTGGGCACCATCGCGGGGTGGATCCAAGAGTACCGCAGAAAAGCCCTGTTTGGCCCAATCTGCGTCAGTCAAAGGCTGGGACAAATCGGCCTGAAAAAACTGTGCTTTATGCAAATTGTTGCTGATAGCGTTCTGTGCGGCCCGGTCCACCATGGTCTGCACACCTTCCACCGCCACCACTTCTCGCACCTGTTTTGCCAGTGGCAGGGCAAAGTTGCCCAGCCCACAAAACAGGTCCAGCACCCGTTCATCGGGCTGCGGCGCCAGCCAGTCCAGGGCCTGGGCAACCATCGCCTCGTTGACCCCGGCGTTGACCTGGACAAAATCCCCTGGTCGATACGCCAGCGCCAGGTCCCAGGCGTCCAATCGAAACCCAAGTGACTGATCGGGCTCAACCGGTTCCGGCTGGCCTTCGCCATGCAGCCACAATTGGGCTTCATGGAAACTGCAGAATTCTTTCAGGATCAGCAGGTCCGCTTCCGACAACGGCGCCATGTGCCGCAGCAACACGGCGACGGACGAGCCACTGAACAACTCCACATGCCCCAGTGCCTGAGGCTTGCTCAGACGCCGCAGCATGTTCGGCAGACGTTGCATGATCGGTTGCAAGGCCTGTACCAGCACCGGGCAATCGTCGATGGCGACGATGTCCTGGCTGGCCACTGCGCGGAAACCCACCTCGAGTTTTTTCGCCTTGGCATCCCAGCGCACGGCCACGCGGGCACGGCGTCGGTAACCGAACTCGGGGCCGCTTAACGGCGCGGCCCACTCTTGCGGTTCGACACCGGCCACACGGGACAGTTGCTCGGCGAGCATGCGCTGTTTCAGGGCAAGTTGTTCGTTGTGGGGCAAGTGCTGCACGCTGCAACCGCCGCAGCGGCCAACGTGGGCGCAGGGCGCCGGGCGGCGCAGTTCGCTGGCCTTGAACACCCGCTCGGTGCGGGCCTCGACCACTTTGCCGTGGGCGCCCAGCACCCGCGCTTCGACTTCTTCGCCAGCCAGCGCGCCATTGACGAACCAGGTGCGGCCTTCAAAGAACACGATGCCACGGCCGTCATTGGCCAGGCGCTCGATGGTCAGGCGCTGCTTCTTGCCCACGGGGATCTGTGGGGCCCGGCTGCCGCCCGTCGGTTGGAAGCGCAGGCCTCTCTCGTGCTTGGCCATCAGTTGGGTTCGTCGAAAATGCCGGTCGACAGGTAACGGTCGCCTCGGTCACAGATGATCGCGACGATCACCGCGTTTTCCACTTCCTTGGACAAACGCAACATACCGGCCACTGCGCCGCCGGAGGACACGCCGCAGAAGATGCCTTCTTCACGGGCCAGGCGGCGGGTGGTGTCTTCGGCTTCGCGCTGGGCCATGTCGATGATGCGATCCACGCGCGTGGCGTTGTAGATCTTCGGCAGATACTCTTCGGGCCAGCGACGAATGCCAGGGATAGCCGAGCCTTCCATCGGTTGCAGGCCGACGATCTGGATCGCCGGGTTCTGCTCCTTGAGATAGCGCGAGTTGCCCATGATGGTGCCGGTGGTGCCCATGGAGCTGACGAAATGGGTAATGGTGCCTTGGGTCTGGCGCCAGATCTCCGGGCCGGTGCTGGTGTAGTGCGCCTCGGGGTTGTCCCCATTGGCGAACTGGTCCAGCACCTGGCCACGGCCTTCGGCGGCCATGCGCTCAGCAAGATCGCGAGCGCCTTCCATGCCTTCTTCCTGGGTCACCAGCACCAGCTCGGCGCCATAGGCGGTCATCGCCGCCTTGCGCTCGGCACTGCCGTTGTCGGGCATGATCAACACCATCTTGTAACCCTTGATCGCAGCGGCCATGGCCAGGGCGATCCCGGTGTTACCCGAGGTGGCTTCGATCAAGGTGTCGCCAGGCTTGATCTGCCCGCGCAATTCGGCACGGGTGATCATCGACAGCGCCGGGCGGTCCTTGACCGAGCCTGCGGGGTTGTTCCCTTCGAGCTTGAGCAACAGGGTATTGCTGGTTTCACCCGCCATGCGTTGCAAGCGGACCAGGGGCGTGTTGCCGACGCAATCGGCGATTGTAGGGTACTGCAAGGTCATGGCGTATTCGCAATCCAGACTGCGGGGCGCACATCATACCGGGAAAGGCCGGCGGGCCATATCACGCAAAGTGCGGTGCTTATGGCTTAAAGGAATAAGGTGACTGGGGGGGCCCTATCGGGGGCAAGCCCCCTCCCACCCTTGAATTGTGAATACAGTCAAATGTGGGAGGGGGCTTGCCCCCGATCGCCGCACCTCGATGAACCTGCTAGCCAGGCCGACCGTCGCCATGATTTTTATGGAAGACCTCATCCCCCATCGCCGCAATCTGCCCTTCGATCAACGCTTCAAAGGGTTTGAGCAACGGCTCGAACGACAATGGCGCTTCCAATACCTGCAACGCCTGCACGATGGCTTCAATGGTCGACAAGGCCCCCGGCCCGGGCGCCTTGCGCAGCCGATAGCGCGATACACCGCCGTCGGCCAAGGTCACCCGTGGCAACGCCGCCAGTAACGGATTGAGGTGCAGCAACTTGCGCGCCTTGCGCCAGGTGCCATCGGGTACCACCAACAACAGAGGCTGCTCCCCGGGCACATAGGCCTGCAGCGGCTGCGCGTCGTCGGCGGGGAACAGCAGGCGCGCCTGATAACCCGGCGGGTTCAATAATGTCGCCAAATCATCAAACACCTCACCCACCACCAACTGTGCATTGTTCAAGCCCAACGCCGCCAACCGCGCCGTGTTGAGCGCATGGTTGACCTCGCTCGGGTGCTGCAACAGCAACACGCGGGTGCGGCTGTCGAGGCTGGGGATCAGCGGGCACAGGCAATGGGTGACGGGCCTGAGGCAACGGGAACATTGGGGTCTGGACATGGTTTATCAGGCCTGGTTGAGCTGGGCTTTGAGCAAATCGCGGAAGGTCTGGATCAGCGGCTCGCGGCTGCGGCCACGGCGCATGATCATCGAGAACGGCGCCTGGTAACCAAAGGTGGCCGGTAGCAGCACGCGCAGATCGCCCTTGTCGGCCCAGGCCTGGGCGTAATGCTCCGGCAGGTAGCCGATATAGGCGCCGGAGAGCACGAGGATCAGTTGCGCCTCCATACTTTCCACCGTGGCGGCACTGTGCTTGAAACCGTGGCGCGCCAGTTCCGCCTGGCTCCAGTAGCCGCGTCCAACCATGCGTTGCTGGGTGATCACTTGTTCGGGAATGCGTCGTTCATTAAACAAAGGATGCCGCGTACTGCAATACAGCCAGTGCTGCTCGCGGTACAGCGGCATGTAGATCAGCCCGCTCATGCGATTGGAGAAGGCGCCGATGGCCAGGTCCAGGCGATTGTCCTGCACACCTAGCTGCAGCTCGTAAGGGCTCATCACCGATAAATGAAGGTGCACCGCCGGGTGTTCCAGGCTGTAGGCGCCAATCACTTCGGCGAACGGCAAGGCCTTGTCGCTGACGGTGGAGTCGAGCACGCCGAGCTTGAGGGTGCCGCGCAGCTCGCCTTTGAGTGCGGCGGCGTATTGCTCGAAGCCTTCCAGCTCGGCTAATAGACGCAGGGTTTCCTGATGGAACAACTCGCCCTTGCTGGTGAGACTGAAGCCACCACGCCCGCGATGGCACAGCACCAGGCCCAACGCCGACTCCAACTGACTCATATACGTGCTGATGGCCGACGTGGACAGGTTGAGTTCGTGCTGCGCATTGGCAAACCCCTGGTGCCGCACGACGCTGACGAAGATGCGCAGGAGTTTCAGGTCGGGCAAGGCGTTGGCCATGAGGTCTCCAGAGGCATACACAAAATCCTGTGGGAGGGGGCTTGCCCCCTCCCACATTTGAACGCAGTTTACCCCAGGCATTAGTTTAGAAAAATCTGAACTAAGTATTTGCCCCTGCCGATTCTTCCCGCCACGGGCTTTTCGCAGAATCGGCCTCTAATAAACAAAACAACGATGAGGCAATCCCGTGGACAAGATTTTCCACCAACCACTGGGCGGCAACGAAATGCCGCGCTTCGCCGGCATCGCCACCATGATGCGTCTTCCCCACCTGCAATCGGCCAAGGGCCTGGACGCCGCCTTTGTCGGCGTGCCCCTGGACATCGGCACCTCGCTGCGCGCCGGCACCCGCTTCGGGCCGCGTGAGATCCGCGCCGAGTCGGTGATGATCCGCCCGTACAACATGGCCACCGGCGCCGCACCGTTCGACTCGCTGTCGGTGGCCGACATCGGCGACGTGGCGATCAACACCTTCAACCTGCTCGACGCCGTGCGCATCATCGAAGAAGCCTACGACGAGATCCTCGAACACAACGTGGTCCCCATGACCTTGGGCGGTGACCACACCATCACCCTGCCGATCCTGCGGGCGATCCACAAGAAACACGGCAAAGTCGGGCTGGTACACATCGATGCCCACGCTGACGTCAACGACCATATGTTCGGCGAGAAAATCGCCCACGGCACCACCTTCCGCCGCGCCGTGGAAGAAGGCCTGCTCGATTGCGACCGCGTGGTGCAGATTGGCCTGCGCGCTCAGGGCTACACCGCCGAAGACTTCAACTGGAGCCGCAAACAGGGTTTCCGTGTGGTCCAGGCTGAAGAATGCTGGCATCACTCCCTCGCGCCATTGATGGCCGAAGTGCGTGAGAAAGTCGGTGGCGGCCCGGTTTACCTGAGCTTCGACATCGACGGCATCGACCCGGCGTGGGCACCCGGCACCGGTACCCCGGAAATCGGCGGGCTGACCACCATCCAGGCGATCGAGATCATCCGAGGCTGCCAGGGCCTCGACCTGATTGGTTGTGATCTGGTAGAAGTTTCACCGCCCTATGACACCACCGGCAACACCTCACTGCTCGGCGCCAACCTGCTGTACGAGATGCTCTGCGTACTGCCCGGCGTGGCGCATCGCTGATGAGCACGCAAGCGGTGTTGCAAGCCGCCGCCGAGCTGGTGGCGGCCTTCGCCCGCAATGATCGCGCCGCCTATTTCGGCGCGTTCACGGCCGACGCCAGCTTTGTGTTCTACACCCTCCCCCAGCCGCTGCTCAGTCGCGATGCCTACCAGGCGTTGTGGGACAGCTGGCGCACGGACGAGGGATTCGAGGTGCTGTCGTGTACGTCGAGTAATGCCTTTGTCAGCCTGCAGGGTGACGTGGCGATATTTGTGCATGACGTGGCCACCGAGCTGCGCATGAACGGGGAGCAATTCTCTAGCCAGGAACGCGAGACCATTGTCTTCAAAAGGCAAGGGCTACGCACAGAACAACAAGAAGGCCTGTGGCTGGCCTGTCACGAACATTTGTCCGCTGTGCCGGAAGGGCTGCCGCCCCCTTAGCCAATGTGATCGGAGCTGATCATGAATAATAAAAACAACCAAAACAGTATTCGCAAGATTGAAACCAACGGGGTCGAACAGATCCCCGACCACGAGCGTACCGCCAGCCCCAAGGATCTGTTCCGCCTGATCTTCGGCGGTGCCAACACCTTTGCCACTGCCGTACTGGGCTCGTTCCCGGTGCTGTTTGGCTTGTCGTTCCAGGCCGGTGTCTGGGCGATTGTGCTGGGCGTGCTGGTGGGTGCTGTGATCCTGGCGCCCATGGGCCTGTTCGGGCCGATCAATGGCACTAACAACGCGGTGTCTTCCGGGGCGCACTTTGGCGTGCACGGGCGGATTGTCGGTTCGTTTTTGTCATTGCTGACGGCGATTGCCTTCTTCTCACTGTCGGTGTGGAGTTCAGGCGATGCGTTGGTAGGTGGTGCGAAACGTCTGATAGGCCTGCCGGAAACTGACCTGACCCTGGGCTTGGCCTATGGCCTGTTCGCCCTGCTCGTCCTGACGGTGTGCATCTACGGTTTTCGTTTCATGCTGTGGGTCAATCGCATTGCGGTGTGGGCGGCCAGCCTGCTGTTTTTGCTGGGGATCTTCGCGTTCGCGCCAGCCTTCGACAGCCACTTCGCGGGCAGCGTCGCCATGGGCCAGACCGGCTTCTGGGCGGCGTTTATCGGCGCAGCGCTGGTAGCCATGAGCAACCCGATTTCCTTCGGCGCATTCCTCGGAGACTGGTCGCGCTACATTCCACGTGAGACGCCGAAAATGCGCATCATGCTGGCGGTGGTTGCGGCTCAGATCGCCACCCTGATCCCGTTCCTGTTCGGCCTGGCCACCGCGACCATCGTGGCGATCAAGGCACCGGACTATATCGCGGCCAACAACTACGTCGGCGGCTTGCTGGCGGTGGCACCGACCTGGTTCTTCCTGCCGGTGTGCCTGATCGCGGTGATCGGCGGCATGTCCACCGGCACGACCTCGCTGTATGGCACGGGGCTGGACATGTCCAGCGTGTTCCCGCGCTTGCTCTCACGGGTAAAGGCGACGTTGCTGATTGGGGTGATGTCGATTGCCTTCATCTTTATCGGACGTTTCGCCGCCAACCTGGTGCAGAGCGTGTCGACCTTCGCCGTGCTGATCATCACCTGCACCACACCGTGGATGGTGATGATGATCATCGGCCTGATCGTGCGTCGCGGTTTCTACTGCCCGGATGACCTGCAAGTGTTCACCCGCGGTGAAACCGGCGGGCGCTACTGGTTCAGCCATGGCTGGAACTGGCGCGGGCTGGGGGCATGGATTCCGAGTGCGCTGGTGGGGCTGTGCTTCGTCAATTTGCCAGGGCAGTTTGTGGGGCCGCTGGGCAATTTGGCGCAGGGCATTGATATCAGCTTGCCGGTGACGTTGGGGTTGGCGTCGGTGGTGTACCTGACGCTGCTGCGGCTGTTTCCGGAACCGGCGGCCGTCTATGGCCCCTCGCCACAGCAAGCGCCCTCGCCGCTGCAAGCTCCTTCTGCACTGCAAGTGCCTTCAGCACAATAAAAAATAATCGGAGACTCGCCGTCATGGCTTTGGATTTATTCGTCGTACTCATCTACGCCGCCGGCATGCTCGTGCTCGGCTATTACGGCATGCGCCGCGCCAAGACCCACGAAGACTACCTGGTGGCCGGTCGCAACCTGGGCCCGACGCTGTACATGGGCACCATGGCCGCTACGGTATTGGGCGGTGCGTCCACCGTCGGCACCGTGCGGCTGGGCTACGTGCATGGCATCTCCGGCTTCTGGCTGTGTGCCGCGCTGGGCATGGGGATCATTGCGCTGAACCTGTTCCTGGCCAAGCCGCTGCTCAAGTTGAAGATTTTCACCGTCACCCAGGTCCTGGAAAAACGCTACAACCCCATGGCCCGCCAGGCCAGCGCGGTGATCATGTTGGCCTACGCGCTGATGATTGGCGTGACTTCGATCCTGGCCATCGGCACCGTGCTGCAAGTGCTGTTCGGCCTGCCGTTCTGGATCTCGGTGCTGCTGGGCGGTGGCGTGGTGGTGGTGTATTCGACCATCGGCGGCATGTGGTCGCTGACCCTTACCGATATCGTGCAATTCGTGATCAAGACCGTCGGCCTGATGTTTATCCTGCTGCCGATCTGCCTGTACCGCGTCGGCGGCTGGGATGAACTGGTGGCCAAGTTGCCGGCATCCAGTTTCAGCTTCACCGCGATTGGCTGGGACACCATCATCACCTACTTCATGATCTACTTCTTCGGCATCCTGATCGGCCAGGACATCTGGCAGCGGGTGTTCACCGCCCGCGACGAAAAGGTCGCCAAGTACGCGGGCACCTTCGCCGGTTTCTACTGCATCCTCTATGGCCTGGCCTGTGCGCTGATCGGCATGGCGGCCCATGTGTTGATTCCGGACCTGGACAACGTCAACAACGCATTTGCCGCCATCGTTAAAATGTCGCTGCCGGACGGGATTCGTGGCCTGGTGATTGCCGCAGCACTGGCGGCGATGATGTCCACCGCCAGCGCTGGCTTGCTGGCTGCCTCCACCGTACTGACCGAAGACCTGCTGCCGCGTTTGCGTGGCGGAAAACAGTCGAGCCTCAACATCAACCGCCTGTTCACGATGCTGACCGGTATCGCAGTGCTGGGTATCGCACTGGTGGTGAGCGATGTGATCAGCGCGCTGACCCTGGCCTACAACCTGTTGGTCGGCGGCATGTTGATCCCGTTGATCGGGGCGATCTTCTGGAAGCGCGCCACCACGGCGGGGGCAATTACCTCCATGACATTGGGTTTTGTGACGGCGTTGGTGTTCATGTTCAAGGATGGGCTGGATGCGAACACGCCGATTTACTACAGCCTGGCGGTTGGGTTGGTGAGTTTTGTGCTGGTGAGCTTGCTGTCGCGTCGGCCGGAGGCGGTGGCGACTCGGGTGGCTTGACGTCCAACAGCATTGAAACGGTTTCTTCAGCGGGCGCGACGTCGGATGTCGCGCCCGTTTTTTTATCGCTCAACGGACAGGTTTTGGTTTGCCTGAATGATTTCCTGGACCAGGGAGGCCCAGACCAATCCTTGGGTTGTGCCCGCGGCATAGGTGCCACCGGCGGCGATTTGATGGTGGGCGGCCCAATAAACAATCGATAGTCCATCTGAGGTACCAGGCCTGGCACATTCGACTATGCGCAAATCGCCATTTTCGATTGCGCTGCGGTAAGACATTGGAAAGTGCAAAGAAACAGCGGCCAGACACGCTGCCAGGATTTGCTCCTTGTAATCCGGCGTAGAATCAGGCGGAACCTGACCACCGGAGACAAGAATACAGTCACCGTCCAAGCGGCAGTTCATGACGCCAATTGGCAGATCGTATTGCAGCTTGAGACCACGCATTTCGGCACCTTCATTACCCACAGCGCGCAGCTTGAAAAACCAGCCGATGATCGGAATAACTTCTGGTTCCTCTACGCCCATAGCAGTGATGACGAAGTGTTCTCTGCTCAGCTCAGCAATCTCGACTGAACTCAGATGCTGAATATGGAACTGAACCCCCGAGCGCTGCAGCAGCGCCTCTATTTCATCCATTAGATGGATAAATTCGACATCGTAGCCTGATACCTCAATTGCTCGACTTATTCCTGGGACGCCATAACGCGCCAGAAACTGTTGCTGACTGATTTCTGCGAATTCACCCTTAGTTTTGCCACTAGGCCACGGCCTGTTTTCGATGTCGCGTTGCTCACATATCGCAGCAGCTACGTCACTCGCGTCCTCCCTGTAACAGCGTACAACCCGCGCTCGCGCGAATTGCGCCAGCGACGGGTTGTCAGCCAGGAGCTTTTCAAACAACTCAATGCCGGCGCGGTTGCACTCAACTGCAAGACATTGATTTCCGGAAAGTAGATAGTCGTTATGTAGCGGCTTTGCAGTCGTCTCCGTCGCTGACAGATGGCGCATGTTCACACGCTTATGACTGGCACCATCACTCTCCCGACTTCTCCCATAGACGGTGACCTGATAATTCGCCAAACGACAAATCACAGCCTGGAGCAGACCGTTAATCCCTCTGCCGATAATCGATACATGCGGCGCATCGGTATTTGCATGCAGGGAAGGAATCGCCAATGAGTGTGCAAGTTTACGCCTGACAAGGCCGCGCAAGGTCATCAAACTCAGTTGAACAGAAACAGCATAATCAAGGTCGCAATGGCAGTCTTCGCCGGTTGCCGCCTGCACAGTCAGCGTCGCTGGTCTGCGCCAAGTGGTGACACTACAACCGAGCGCATGGGTACGCATGCGAAACGCGTCCAATGTTGTAGGCCCGTAATCCAAGACCAATTGGATGTCTTCAGCCATTGACAGGGCCTGTAAAGCATCGTCGCTGAACACGTCCGGTTTGGCGACGCATATCAGACGGGCATCTCTACGCATACAACGAATGAGGGCTTGGTCGATACGATGGGTGGACTCATCATTCAGGGATAAACAGATGGCGACAGCACTGGCACCCTGCAGCGCCTCGAACCAGTCCGTCACAAATGACACTCGACCATCGGTAGACGCTATTCCGGTAGGATCCGGCGCGCGGCCGCGTGGACTCAACACTTTAATCCGAACATCCGGGTCTCGATCAAGTAACCGCTTGACCAACTCTTTGCCCACATTGCCGTATCCCAGCACACTGATGTCATGGGGGACGGAACCATTGGCCAGTGTCAGCCAGTACAGAATATAAGCTGCAACATGCGGTGCGTTGACCCCGGGCGTATTGACCACTCGGATACCGTTGGATTCGCATAGATCTATCCGTATCTTATCCAGGCTTGTACCTCTTCGGATCAAACAGAGGTCTCCAAATGGGTGGGATACACGCCATTGCTCGATAACATCTCCATCAATGGATTGGTCGCCGACTATGAGGGTTGACGGACGCAGTAATGCGATCTGTATGAGCAGAGCTTGCTTGGTTAATGATGGGGGAATAAAAACAACATTGCTGGGTGCGGTTGCCTTCCAGGCTCTCGATACAGGTGCGATATGCAAAACATGTTCAGCAATGGCGATAAGTGAGGCGGCAACTGGCGGGATGGGCGAGCGCATCATAACTTTGTCTCCAGCGATTTTTAATTAACTCATACATCTGCCCTCTTTAGGAAATTACAGAAACGTAAACGATACATATCTATTCCTAATAAAATTCAACCTACGCTTAGATTAAAAATAAAATAAGCCAGATAATTCTGACATCACGGTAGTCCGATTCCGATAGCTAATACAAAGACTGATACGCAAGAGGCGATGAGAAGAGAATACAAACGGATATGTCAGCGGGCACGACGCTGGATATCGCAGCCGCTTTTTCGTTTGATGCAAAGCAAATGTGGGAGCGGGCTTGCTCGCGAATGCGGTTTATCAGTCAACTTAACCATCAACTGACACACCGTATTCGCGAGCAAGCCCGCTCCCACATTTAAACCCGCTGCGGTCGGAGATCGGGCCTTACCTACGACGTGGACGCCGCTGCTCATCATCCGTACGAATCGGCACCGGCTGCAGCGGAGGCTCGATCAAGCCCAGTGCAACACCCAGATCATGGAGCCAGTTTTGAATTTTCTCTTTCATGGTTTGCCCCCTTTGAGGGTAATGCTGGTAGGCGCATGTTCTGTCGCCCTTTCCTACATTGATAGTAGCCCTAAGTCCTACGTATTGCTTGAACGAAACCACAATGAACTATTACCAAATCCATCCAAATGCTGACGAACCGGTCAAGCAATGGCGCGACTGTCTTTCATGACCTCGGGCTGACCGAGCTGCTGCAGATCAATCCACGCATTGAGGTTAGCGCCGAGCATACCCTTTCGCCACATCAGCCAGGTGGTCGCAGTGGCAAATTGCCCGGTCAGCGGATGAACGGACACGCTGTCCTTGCCCGGCAGGCTGTCGAGCATGGATTGGGACATCAACGCCACCCCGGAACCGGCGATCACGCAAGCGAGCATGCCTTGATAGGATTCGATCTCAATCGCCCGTCCCATGGCCACGCGCCCGTGGGAAAACCAGCTTTCCAGGCGTGTGCGATAGGCACAACTGCGTCGGAACGTGAACACCGAGCGGCCGGCAACATCCTGCGGACCACGCACGGGTGGGTGCTCGGCTTCGCAGATCAGCACCAGTTTTTCCTCGCATAACTGCACGCCGTCCAGTGTGGCGATGCTCAGCGGGCCGTCTACAAACGCGGCGTCCAGGCGTCCCGTGATCAGACCTTCCAGCAGTTCACCGCTGGGTGCGGACTGCACCTGCAGATTCACCATCGGATAAGCCTTGTGATAACGCGCCAGCAGCTTGGGCAGATGGACCGCGCCGGTGCTGTACATGCTGCCGAGCACAAAATCACCGGCCGGCTGGCCGCCTTGCACCGCGCCGTGGGCTTCGTCGTGCAGTGCCAGCAGGCGAGTGCTGTAGTCCAGCAATATCTTGCCTGCCGGAGACAGCTGCAAGCGCTGGCGTTCACGCACGAACAGCTCTACGCCGAGTTGCTCTTCCATTTGCTTGAGACGGGTCGACAGGTTCGACGGCACGCGGTGCAGGCGCTCTGCCGCACGGGTGATGGAGCCCTCTTGCGCCACGGCCTGGAAAATCCGCAATTGACTGAACTCCATACCTTTCTCCAAAACTGAACAAGTTACTCACTATTATTCAATTTTACAGAAAGTCAATCCACTTTAGGCTGACGGTCATTCGTTTCTCAGCAGGACACCTGACCATGTCACCCCTCATTCGCTTACTCGCCAGCTCCATCGCCCTGATGATGGCCATGGGCATTGGCCGCTTCGCCCTCACCCCGCAAATGCCCCATATGCTCAGCGAAGGGCAGGTCGACCTGACCGACGCCGGTCTGATCGCCGCCGCCAATTACCTGGGCTATTTCGTGGGCGCCGTAGACTCGATTTTCGCCCGCGGCCATCGCCATGTACGCGGTCGTCTGTACGGCGGGCTGTGGCTGTGTGTGTTGCTGACCTTTGCATCGTATTGGGCCCACGCATTCTGGCCGCACCTGCTGTTGCGCTTTGGCACGGGTGTGGCGAGTGCCTGGGCCTTGGTGATGATCACCAGTTTGAGCCAACCACTGGCACTCGCCGCCGGACGGCCGCGTCTGGGCGCCCTGGTATTTGCCGGGCCGGGCCTGGGGATTCTGTTGACCGGGTTATTGGCGCTCGGCTCAAACCTGCTGGGACAAGACTCCGCCACCTTATGGTTGGTCTATGGCGCGGTGGCACTGGTGATGTTGCTCGCGATCCTGCCGTTTTTGCCGCAGCCGTGCGCCAGCGCCCCTGTCGCCAGCCATAACGACGCGGGCAGTAACGGCAGCATCAAGCACCTGTGTTGGATTTATGTCCTGTTCGGACTGGGTTACATCATTCCAGCAACCTTCCTGTCGCAGATGGCCAGCGCCCAATTCAAAGGCGCCTGGCAAGCCGATCTGTTCTGGCCGTGCTTCGGCCTGCTCGCAGCGGTTGGAGTGGGGGTGGCGACCTTGCGTCGCAAAGACCCGGACACGACCCGCCGCTGGCTGATGACCACCCTCTGGCTCCAAGCGGCCGGGGTGTTCGCCTGCTTGCTGGGTAATGGTTGGGGGTTGGCGCTGGGGGTTCTGTTGTGCGGCGGACCATTCCTGGCCTGCATGCAGCTCGTAATGGCGCGCATGCGGGAGGTGGCACCCGACGGCTATCAGCGCAGTACCGGGCTGCTGACCGCCAGCTTTGCCATCGGCCAATTGAGCGGGCCCTTGCTGGCGTCGGTGAGCAGCCACCTCAGCGGTGGCCTGCGACCGGCATTGGTCATTGCCGGCACAGGCCTGTTACTGGCGGGAGCAATATTGGTCAGCCGGCAACCAGCGGCGCTTGCGTGCGCACCTGCTCGCGCCGTGCCAGCACCAGGAAAAACAGCCCTCCCAGGAAGCAGCCGGTAAACCAGGCGAAGTTGGCCATGCCCTGCAACGCCGGGGTGAAGGTGATCGCGACGCCCACCAGTGTCGCGGGCACCAGGGCCTTGACCGCTGTCCAGTTCACGCCACCGTCGAAGTAATAGCGGCCATTTGGGCTGTCATCGAACAGCGCATCCACGTCGATCTTCTGTTTTTTGATCAGGTAGAAATCCACCAGCAGGATCCCGAACAGCGGCCCGATAAACGCCGCGAGGATATCCAGGGTGTAGTGGATCATCAGCGGGTTGTTGAACAGGTTCCATGGGGTGATAAAGATCGAGGCGACCGCCGCGATCATGCCACCGGCGCGCCAGCTGATTTTGCTCGGTGCGACGTTGGCGAAGTCAAACGCCGGGGACACGAAGTTGGCGACGATATTGATACCGATGGTCGCGGTCACAAAGGCAAACGCACCCAGCAGCACGGCCATGTTGTTGTCGATACGCGACACCGTGGCAATCGGATCGTGGAGCATCTCGCCAAACACCGGCAACGTGCCCGAGACGATCACTACGGTCACCAGGGAGAACGCCAGGAAATTTACTGGCAGGCCCCAGAAGTTTCCGCGTCGCACATCCTGCATGCTGCGGCAGTAGCGGCTGAAATCACCGAAATTCAGGGTTGGTCCCGAAAAGTACGACACCACGAGCGCAGTGGCCACGATCACTTGGCCGAACGCTTGCCAGCCCGACAGGGATTTTTCCGCCAGGGTAAAGCTGATGTTCGACCAGCCCGCCTTCCAGACGATCCAACCGGCCAGGGCAAACATCACTGCGTAGACCACCGGCCCCGCCCAATCAATAAAGCGGCGGATGGACTCCATGCCGGCCCAGAAAACTGCCGCTTGCAGCACCCATAAGCTGAGGAAACCAAACCAGCCCAGGTAGGACAGCCCGGCGAAATGCGGCTCTGCATACACCGCCATCTGTGGGAAGAATCGTAAAACCACAATGATCAGCGCGCTGGACGCCAGGTAGGTCTGAATCCCATACCAGGCCACGGCGATAAGACCGCGAATCACTGCAGGAATATTCGCGCCAAAGACACCAAAGGCGAGCCGGCAGATCACTGGGTAAGGAACGGCAGCCTGTTGGCTCGGCTTGGCCACCAGATTGGCGATCAGTTGCACGATGCAAATACCGGCGAGCAAGGCGATCAACACCTGCCAACTGGCCAGCCCCAGAGCAAACAGACTGGCGGCGAATACATACCCGCCAACGCTGTGCACGTCACTCATCCAGAAGGCGAAGATGTTGTACCAGTTCCACTTCTGCGGCAGCGGGCCCAGATCCTGGTTATACAGGCGTGGGCTATAGCCTTTGGGCAATTGTTCGGTCATCGCTGGGCTCCTCGTCATACCGGCCTGCGCTTCCGTCGCAGGGGTGCATACGGAAGGCGGCAAGTTTTGTATACGAGACAGTCAGCAGAATACGTGCCAATGGCACACAATCCCTCTACAACGGCGTTTCAAAGGAGATGAAGGTACCTTCGTAGCGGGGACCACGCTCAGCAACGGTGCAAATAAATCCTGTACACAATCATCGGTGCACCCGATGTGCACACAGGTGCCCAACCGTGCAGCACACCGCCGTCAAAACGGTGCCCCAGGCCATGTCCATCAGCGCCAATCCAGTAGACCAGCCTTGCAGCGTGGCCCAGTTGCTCAGGTCGTAGGTGCCATAGGCCACAAGCCCCAGCAAGGCCCCCATACGCGCCGCGCGCTGCCAACTGATGCTGGGCAAGACCACGAACACCACACAACCGAGGACATACAGGAGATAGAACAGCACTGCGGGCAATAGGCGGGGCTGATCAAGCATCAGCGGACCCAGCAGGGATTTGTAGGTGGGGCCCATAAGGACACCGAGCCACAGGCCGTCGAGCACCAGGAAAGCAAGCAAGGTGCCGAGGTAAGCAAACACAGACTTCTTGGACATCGACGCAACCTCTGTAGGAGCCCATTGCTCCTACAGAAGAGCAAACCCTACTCAGCTAAGTTCAATACGATCCGCATGGATCACAATCTGACCTTGCTTGTAGAGCGCACCAATAGCCTTCTTGAAGTTGCCCTTGCTCACGCCGAACAAATTGCTGATTACGGTCGGGTCGCTTTTATCGCTGACCGGCAATGTGCCGTTGTTTTCGCGCAACTTGGCGAGAATCTTCGAGTTGAGGCTGGAGGCCGCTTCCTGGCCAACCGGTTGCAGGCTCAGGCTGATGTTGCCATCGGCGCGGATCTCTTTGATGAAGCCTTTTTCTTCCTTGCCCGGGCGCAGGAACTTGAACACCTCGTTCTTGTGAATCAGGCCCCAGTGCTTGTTGTTGATGATCGCCTTGAAGCCCATGTCAGTGGCTTCGGCCACCAGCAGGTCGACTTCCTGGCCTACGACGTAGTTGGCCGGGGTCTTGTCCAGGTAGCGATCAAGACGTGCGGTGGCGGTGATGCGCTTGGTGTGCTTGTCGAGGTAGACGTGCACCACGCAATATTCACCGGCAGTCATCTGGCGTTTTTCTTCCGAGTACGGCAACAACAAGTCTTTTGGCAAACCCCAATCGAGGAATACACCAATGCTGTTGACTTCCACCACTTTCAAACTGGCGAACTCGCCGACTTGAACTTTGGGTTTCTCGGTAGTGGCGATAAGTTTGTCATCGCTGTCCAGGTAAATGAAAACGTTAAGCCAGTCTTCATCTTCACTGGGAATATCTTTGGGGATATACCGATTAGGCAAGAGGATTTCGCCATCTTGCGCACCATCCAGGTACAAACCGAAGTTAGTGTGTTTTACCACTTGTAAGCTGTTGTAGCGCCCGACTAGAGCCATTTCCAATACCCTCATTGCGTGGGCGGCATTCTACCCGAGTTGCGTGCGCCACGCGCGCGCGCCTGAAAAATCACAGTCGGGTGAGTCTTCCAAAGGGCATCGCTCCGCTCGTCCGATCATTTGGCTGGATTTTACTCCTGCGCCAGCGCTGCTTCGCCCCAGGGTTTGCAGCCAAAACAGCAAGTTACGGGGTAATTTCAACGATGAACTTCGTTTATTTCCAGCTGCGGCACTTATTCCCAGGGGATATTTGCCAAGCAATTGTCAAGTATTTCCTGTACGATGCCTGGCCAAGTTAATTTTCTACAGGTTAGTGGCCGCCATGCGCGTAAAAGCATCCAACAGCAAAGCAAAGCCAGCTCCCGCCGTTGAAACCAGCGAATCGATCAACAGCCAAATCGCTGCGTTCCTCAAATCCGGTGGTGAAATCCAGCAAATTGCCAAGGGCGTGAGCGGCCAGACTTTCGGCCCGTCCAAGCAGATCAGCCTGGGTAAAAAGTAATACCGCGCAGCACACCTGGTCCCTAAGCGTCTTGCCTTCAAGGCGCTAGGACTAGAGCCCGAAGCACCCTCCCCTAACATTCAATAGTGCGCTAATCGACGAACGGGCCTCATCGCCTGACATTCGCCGGTATCCTTGCACACGTCTAGCGCGGGCATCTGCCCGATCTTCTCCATTACTGCTCCTCGCTTTTCATGGAGTGAAGCATGCTCAAGTCCTGCATTTTTCTGGTCAGCACATTAGTGGCTTGCCCTCTTGCCGAAGCGCAGATCTTCCAGCGCGAATTGGGCGACTTCGACCTGAAATTGGGCACTACCCCCAGCCGCAGCATGGCCCAGGGCCTGGTCAAGCCGACCTCACCGGGTAGCGATTCTTTCCACGGCGGCCTTGACCTCAGCCACGACAGTGGCCTGTACTTCGGCCAATTCTCGCCCAACATGGGCCTGTCCTCAGCAAGCACCCTCGAAGTCGATTCCTACATGGGCTTTAAACACCCCTTCGACCAGACACTCGGCTATGAAGTCGGCTTGATCCACTACAGCTACCCCAAGCTCAGCCCCCTCGACAGCCAGGAGTTCTATGGCGGCCTGAACCTGTTGGGCAATCGCTTCGGCGCCTCTTTCAGCAACGACCCGGACCGCCAGGACAGCACAATTTTTGCCGATCTCGGCGGCACCCAGCCCTTCGGCATCGGCGTGAGCATGAAGTACACCACTCATCAGTTGGGCACGCCGGCTTCGGTAGACGGCGGCACCATCAGCAGTTTCAGCGACTGGTCGGTGCAATTCTCCCGTGCCTGGAAGGGCATCGACCTGGACCTGATCTACAGCGACTCCAGCCTCAGCGGCGGCGATTGCTCGGCGTACTCCGGACACAATTCGCAATGCGACGGGCTGTTGACCTTGAAGGCCGTGCGGTCGTTTTATTGATGGGCTGAACTGTCGCGCCCGACGCGGGTTCACATGCATTGACTCTCTCTGCCCAAGGACACGCCCATGCTGCATCGGCTCAAACTGCTGGTGGTACTCCTGACCCTGAGCCTGGCACTCGCCGGCTGCAATCGCGTGGGGCTGGCCTATCGCAACCTGGACGTGATCATCCCCTGGACCCTCAATGACTACCTGGACATGAACGCCGGGCAGAAGAGCTGGTTCAACGACAAACTCAAGGAGCACCTGGCCTGGCACTGCACCACACAGTTGCCCGGTTACCTGGATTGGCTCGATCGCCTGCAACAGATGGTCGACGACAACCAGGTTACCGACGCGGCGCTTAAGATGCGTACCGCCGAAGCCGAACAAGCCATTGCTGAAATCGCACGTGAGATCACTCCCTCGGCCATTGAACTGCTCCAGGGATTGGATGAACAACAGGTCAAGGAAATGAACGACGCCCTGGCCAAGGACCTGCGCAAACGCCAGGACGATTACCTGAAGCCGCCGCTGGCTCAGCAAATCAAGGACCGCGCCGAGCGCATGAATAAACGCCTGGACACCTGGATGGGCCCGCTGAGCACCAGTCAGCAGAATCGTGTCACAGCCTGGTCAATCGCCCTGGGCGAGCAGAATCAGGAATGGATCGGCAACCGCGCCCATTGGCAGGCGCAATTTATCGACGCCGTGCAGCAACGCCACAGCACCGACTTCCCGAAGAAAATGCAGCAATTGCTGGTGGACCGCGAAAGCCTGTGGACCCCGCAATATCGTGCGGCTTACGCCCAGACCGAAGCCGCGGCGCGCAGCCTGATTGTCGACGTGATGGCGGAAAGTACGCCGCAGCAACGCTTGAAACTCACGCAGAAAATCGACGGCGTACGCAGCGACTTCAAGGCACTCAAATGCCTGAAGAGCGCCGAGGCCTAAGTAGGCGACAGAGTGCCCAGCCATGCCACCAGTGCAAGAATCAGCATCACGGCGCCGAACTCCAGGGCCATGCTGCGCCGCAGCGCGGCAATGGCCGGCGCCGGGTCGCCCGCTGCCAGGGCGCGTTGCAGAAACGGCGTCAGGTGGAAGCGATTGAGCGTCGCCAGCCCCAGCATCACGCCGAACACGCCTAGTTTCAGGCTCAACAGGCGCGCATAGATACCGCCGGTGAGACCGTCCAGATTCGGCCCGACCACCCACAGATAATTCGCCACGCCGCTGACGATCAGCACGACGACGAACCCCGCACCTGTGCGCTCGAACCCCGCCAGTGCGGCAGCCAATGCCTCCACGCGGCGGGCATCTCCCAATGATGCGCGCATCAGCAACAGTGCAAACGCCGCCAACGCGCCCAGCCACCCCGCCGCCGCCAACAGGTGCGCACTGTCGCTTAGCATGTGCCACGCCCCAGGCGCGCCCTCGTGCATCACGCCGTGCCCGGTCCACATCAGGGTCACCAGTGCGACACCGCCAAACAGCGTGGCCAGAGATAGGTTGACGAAGGTGACCAGCACCAGCGCCACAATGCGCAGGCACGCTGTCCAGCCCAGGTCAGTCTGCGTCAGCATCATCTGCAGGTGCGGCCATAACGTCGGCCAATCCGTGGCACCGCTCATGGCCTGGGTGATACTTAACATCGACGTGATCGAAAGCAGCACGCCAAGGCTCGCCGTCCCTCCCAGCAGCTTCTTGAAATTCAATAAAGGACGTTCTGCAGCATTGAGGCCGTAGAGGCCAAAAAGCCCCAGGCCAAACACCAGCATCAAGTCCAGATACAGCGCAAAGCGCAGCAATATTTGGCTCAGTTCACTCATGGCTGGACACTGAACACCACGTTACCGGTGATCGGATGGGTATCGGATGACACTGCCCGCCAGTCGACCCGGTAGGTGCCACCCGTCAGCATGGAAGCCGGTTTGATCAGCATCACCTTGGGGTCGACGCTGGCTGCCACGCTGGCCTTCATCGGCATCGGCGAATTGGGCATGCCGGGCATATCGGTCATGGTCAGCTTGGCGCCAGAGAACTGTGTCAGCAGGTTCTCCGAGAAACGCAGCTCAATCACGGCCGGCGCCGCGCCCTGGGCGCCGGCCGCCGGAATGGACGACAGCAGTTTCGGGTGGGCCGAGGCCGGCAGGCTGATGAGTAATCCGGTCCACAGCGCACCACCCGCTAACGCAGTTTTCAACACAGACATGCAAGACTCCGGGCCGCGCCAGGCGGCGAGTTATAGGTATAGGAAAAAGCTCAAAACCAAAGGCGCACGCCGACGACCCAGCGTACTTGGCTGATGTCTTCGTCTTCCTCACGGGCGTAGTGCGCCGTCTGGCCATAGGTTCGGTTCCAGCTGACACCCACGTAAGGCGCAAACTCACGGCGAACGTCGTAACGCAACCGCAGGCCCAGCTCGCTACCCGACAAGCCCGCGCCAACCCTGCGTTGCGGGTCGTTTTGCGCATGAAAGTTGAGTTCGGCGGTCGGCTGCAGGATCAGGCGATTGGTCAGCAGGATGTCGTAGTCCCCTTCCAGTCGTGCGGCGGTGCGCCCTGACTCGCCGACAAACAGCATCGCCTCGGCTTCGAAGTTGTACAGCGCCATGCCTTGCACGCCGAAAGCGGCCCAGGTTTGGTTGTCATCGGGCTTGAAGTCCTGGCGCACGCCGCCTACCAGATCCCACCACGGACTGATCGCATGTCCCCACAGGGCCTGGGCTTCGGCACTGTCGGTACGCCCGGCGCTGCGCTCGCCTTCACTGCGCAGCCACAGGCGGTCGACGTCACCACCGATCCAGCCCTTGGCGTCCCAATTCAACGCACCACTGCCTTCACCGCCTTGCCATTCCAACTGGTTGAGCAGCAGCATCGAATGCACGGCGCTGTCATGCACCCGATGCCCGCCCGGCTCGTGGAACACCGCCGCACGGTCCGCATCGGTCAGCACCGGGATCGGTGTGCGGCTTTCAGTCAACGCCGGCACCGCCGGGCTCATCCCTTGGAACTCTTCCTCGGCAGTCGCCAGCGGACTGAACACCAGCGCCATGCAAACCGCTAAAACACGCTGACTCATACTGGCCTCCTCATTCATGCACGCGCACTTCACGGAACATGCCCATTTCCATGTGGTACAGCAGGTGGCAGTGATAGGCCCACCGGCCCAAGGCGTCGGCGGTCACGCGGTAGCTGCGGCGTGAGCCCGGCGGCATGTCGATGGTGTGCTTGCGCACCTGGAACTGGCCGTTCTCGTCCTCCAGGTCGCTCCACAGTCCGTGCAGGTGGATGGGGTGGCTCATCATGGTGTCGTTGACCAGCACCAGCCGCACGCGCTCGCCATAGCTGAGCTGCAAGGGCTCGGCATCGGAAAACTTCACACCATTGAATGACCAGGCGAATTTTTCCATGTGCCCGGTAAGGTGCAGCTCGATGGTCCGCGCAGGATCGCGTCCGTCAGGGTCCTCGAACGTACTGCGCAGATCGGCGTAAGTCAGCACCCGCCGGCCGTTGTTGCGCAGGCCGATGCCAGGGTCGTCGAGCTTGGGCACCGGGTTCATGGCTTGCATGTCCACCAGCGGGTTGTTCGCTTCGCTTGCCGGGTGGGCCTGCATCGCAATTGCGCCCATGGCGCTGTGGTCCATGCCTTCCATACCGGGCATATCCGCCATGGCTCCGTGGTCCATGCCGCCCATGGCCATGCCTTGCATGCTCAGCCAGACACGCGGGTCAAGCGCCGGCACTGGGGCCATCGCGCCTGCCTGACGGGCCAGGGTGCCTCGGGCAAAGCCGGTGCGGTCCATCGACTGGGCAAACAGTGTGTATGCCTCAGCGGTGGGTTCCACCAGTACGTCAAAGGTTTCGGCGACAGCAATGCGCAATTCGTCGACGTCGACCGGCTGCACCGGCTGGCCGTCGGCGGCGATGACGGTCATTTTCAGGCCCGGAATGCGCACATCGAAATATGTCATCGCCGAGCCGTTGATGAAGCGCAGACGGACCGTCTCCCCGGCCTGAAACAGCCCGGTCCAGTTCAGGCCCGGCGCTTGGCCGTTGAGCAGGTAGGTGTAGGTTTCACCGCTGACGTCGGCAAGATCGGTAGGGTTCATCTTCATCTGCGCCCACATCCGGCGGTCGGCGAGGGTGGCCGACCAGCCCTGCTTGCCCACGTCGCGCACAAAATCACTCACGGTGGGTTTGTGCAGGTTGTAGTAGTCGGACTGCTTCTTGAGCGTCTTCATCAGGGCGACGGGGTCTTCGTCAGTCCAATCCGACAGCATCACCACGTAGTCGCGCTGGTAGGCGTAAGGCTCGGGCTCCCTGGGGTCGATCACCAAGGGGCCGTACACGCCCTGTTGTTCCTGGAATCCAGAATGGCTGTGGTACCAGTACGTGCCGTGCTGCTTGACCTTGAACTGATAGACAAACACGCCGCCCGGCTCGATGCCCTTGAAACTCAGGCCCGGTACGCCGTCCATGGTCGACGGCAGGAGAATACCGTGCCAGTGGATCGAGGTCGGCTCGGCCAGGCGGTTTTTCACTCGCAGGGTCACCGTGTCGCCCTCGCGCCAACGCAACAGCGGGCCCGGCAGGCTGCCGTTGATGGTCAACGCGGTGCGTGCCTGGCCGGTGAGGTTGACCGGCGTCTGGTCGATAGACAGATCGAAGTCAGTGCCGGCCAGCACCGTGGGTTGGCCTGGGCTGCTCAGCGCCCAGACCGGTGGGCGCCAAATCCCGAGCCCGCCCAGCAGGCCGCCGGCGGCCAGGCATTTGACGAAGGTACGTCGAGAAGTGAGAGGGTGCATGCCAATTCAAGCCCGTCAGTTGAATGGCAGCAGATTAGGCGGCGCCGGCTGTCAGCAACCTTAGCGGCAGATTACCGATCCGACAGTTTCGCCCCAGCGCCCTGGGGCGCCGGGGCGTGAAAAGAATCAGGCGATCTGTGCTTTGGACGCCACGTCAGCAAAGGTCTGTGGATCAAGCGCATCGTCCTGCTCATCCAGTACCTGGCGCGGATGATCGTTGCCGGGAATGGAGCTGTCGATCAGCGCCAGCAGTTGGGCACCCAGCGGCGTGAGAATGAAATTCTCGCCATTGCCGCCCTCTTCCTCGGGGCGCGATTCAATAAAGCCGCGTTTGAACAGCAGCGCTTCATAATCTGCCGCAGTCTTTTTCAACGCATCCAGATTGCCAGTGTCCTGGCCCGCCGTGGCCTTCTCGGCCGCTTCCTGTTCGGCGTATTTACGCGGGGCAAAGCTGCCTTCGCCATTCTGCACTTCGTGCAGCAAACGCTCGATCAAATCCCAGTTGTAAGTCGTCATCCTGATTCCTCCTGCGGGCATGGAAAAGTGTCCCGTCAAAAGGTGTGACTCGTATCGTCATCCGCCGTTCAGCCCATCGGACGGGCGTCATTTCTCTGAACTTTCCAGACGTTCGCCCCCTCAACCGCACATCATTGCCAAGGAGGTTCGAACCATGAATACCCTGAGAAATCTGGCCTTCGCCGCCACCCTGCTGACCGCCCTGCCCGCCTGGGCCTGCACGCCCGACGAGGCCACGGCCAAACGAGAGCAGTTAGCCATGCAAGTGGCCAAGCTCACCGAGCAGAACCCCAGCAAAGCCAAAGAGATGAACGACGAGCTGCAGAAGATGGACCTGGACACCGAGAGCGCCGAATTCCCTGACAAGTGCCAGTTGATCGACGCCCGTCTTGAAGAGCTGAGAGAAGCTGCCGCAAAAGCGAAAAATTGAAGGCATAAAAAAACCGGACGACGTCCGGTTTTTTCACATCAGCCCCGGCTTATTCGGCGGCCGGTGCTTCTGGTTTGCGGCGCTTGAGCGGCGCCATGCCGTCCTTGCTGACGAGCGACAGGTTGTCGGTCTTCGGACGGTTGGCGATCTTGCGCTTGGTCGGCGACTTGGCGCCGGTTTTCTTCTTTTCGCCCTTGGCGTCGGTCTTTTTCTTCTTCACGCCAACGGCCTTGCCGGACGCTTTGACCTTCTTCGGCCCGGTGTAGGTGCCTTTGACTTCCTTGATGGTGCGGCGCTCAAACGACTGCTTGAGGTAGCGTTCGATGCTCGACATCAGGTTCCAGTCGCCATGGCAGATCAGCGAGATGGCCAGGCCATCGTTGCCGGCACGCCCGGTACGGCCGATACGGTGTACGTACTCGTCGCCGCTGCGTGGCATGTCGAAGTTGATCACCATGTCCAGGCCATCGACGTCCAGGCCGCGGGCAGCTACATCGGTAGCAACCAGGATTTTCACGCCGCCGGCCTTGAGGCGGTCGATGGCCAGCTTGCGGTCCTTCTGGTCTTTCTCACCGTGCAGGACAAACGCTTTGTAGTCCTGGGCCACCAAGCGACCGTAGATGCGGTCAGCCGCAGCACGGGTGTTGGTGAACACGATGGCCTTCTGGTAGGTCTCGTTGGCCAGCAGCCAGTTCAGGATCTGCTCTTTGTGCACATTGTGGTCAGCCATGACGATCTGCTGGCGCGTAGTCGCGTTCAGGTCGCTGACGTTGTTGACCTGCAGGTGCTCCGGGTTGTTCAGCACCTTGGCGACCATCTCACGAAGGGTCGAACCCCCGGTGGTGGCGGAGAACAGCATGGTCTGCTGACGGTTGACGCATTCGGCAACCAGACGCTGCACATCGTCGGCAAAGCCCATGTCGAGCATGCGGTCGGCTTCGTCGAGCACCAGCACTTCGACTTCCTTGAGGTCGAGGTTGCCGGCGTTGAGTTGCTCGATCATGCGGCCCGGGGTGCCGATCAGGATGTCCGGCACCTTGCGCAGCATGGCGGCCTGGACCTTGAAGTCTTCACCACCCGTGATGATGCCCGACTTGATGAAGGTGAACTGCGAGAAACGCTCCACTTCCTTCAAGGTCTGCTGCGCCAGCTCACGGGTTGGCAGCAGGATCAGGGTCTTGATACTCACACGGACTTTGGCCGGGCCGATCAGACGATTCAGAACCGGCAGGACGAAAGCGGCGGTCTTGCCGCTACCGGTTTGAGCCGTCACCCGCAGGTCACGCCCTTCGAGCGCGAGCGGGATGGCCGCTGCTTGCACAGGCGTAGGCTCGACAAATTTAAGCTCGGCCACGGCTTTGAGCAGGCGTTCGTGCAGGGCGAATTGGGAAAACACGGGTGCTACCTCGAAGAATTACAAAATATCAGCTGCATAGGGTAACGGTTTCGGGCGCCCAAACCGAGTTTCTTTACGCGAACGGCGCTAATCAGCTGCTTTTTTGTTAGGGCTTTTGTCCGTGACGCCAACTTTGTCGCACTTAGATGCTCTAATCGCCCCGTCTTGTCTTACAGAGGAATCGGTTTCACCCATGGATATCAAACAGCTCTGGCTCAACGTCCAAGACCTCTGGGGCGCCCTCGACGAACACCCGTTGCTGCATGCCAGCCTCGGTTTCCTGGTGTTGCTGGTGGTCGCCCTGCTGCTGGGACGGATAGCGCGATACCTCATCCTGCACGCCGTCAAATTGCTCGGCCGCCAACCGGCGCTGCACTGGCTCAATGACCTGCGGCACAACAAAGTCTTCCATCGCCTGGCGCAGATGACGCCATCCCTGGTGATCCAGTTCGGCCTGTACCTGGTGCCGGCCCTGAGCAAAACCGCGATCCTGTTTATCGGCAACGTGGCACTGGCCATCTCCATCCTGTTCCTGGTCCTGGCCATGAGCGCCCTGCTCAACGCCCTGCTGGACATCTATGCCCGCACCGAACATGCGCGCACCCGCTCGATCAAGGGTTACGTACAGTTGGCGAAGATGGTGCTGTTCGTGTTCGGCGCGATCATCATCGTCGCTACCTTGATCGACCGTTCGCCGCTGTTGCTGCTGTCGGGCCTGGGTGCGATGTCGGCGGTCATCCTGTTGGTGTACAAGGACACGCTGCTGTCGTTCGTCGCCAGTGTGCAACTCACCAGCAACGACATGTTGCGGGTTGGTGACTGGATCGAAATGCCCCAGGTCGGCGCCGACGGCGACGTGGTGGATATCACCCTGCACACGGTCAAGGTGCAGAATTTCGACAAGACCATCGTCTCGATTCCTACCTGGCGCCTGATGTCCGAGTCGTTCAAGAACTGGCGCGGCATGCAGGCTTCCGGTGGGCGTCGGATCAAGCGCAGCCTGTTCATCGACGCCAGCGGCGTGCGCTTCCTGCGCGATGACGAAGAGGTGCGCATGACCCAGGTGCACCTGCTCACCGACTACATCGGGCGCAAGCAGGCCGAACTCAAGGCCTGGAACGAAGCCCAGGGCCATAGCGCGCAACTGCTGGCCAACCGCCGCCGCATGACCAACCTCGGCACCTTCCGTGCCTATGCCCTGGCCTACCTGAAAAGCCATCCGGACATCCAGCCGAACATGACGTGCATGGTGCGCCAGATGCAAACCACCGCCCAAGGCGTGCCGCTGGAGATCTACTGCTTCACCCGCACCACGGCGTGGGCGGATTACGAGCGGATCCAGGGCGACATCTTCGATTACCTGTTGGCGGTGTTGCCGGAATTTGGACTGAGCCTGTATCAGCAGCCTAGTGGCACCGATCTACGTAACGGGATACTGGCACTGACGCCCACCTCCCAGGTCTCACCAGCCCTGCAGTAGTGAAACCGGCGAGGCGCAAATGAGCGCCTCGCCGGAGCAGTATCCCGGTAAAGCCGGCAACTATGTGTAGCCGCTGCCGCCGAATAATCAACTGACAGGACCAATAAAGGAAATTTCTTCCTACGCCTTTAGTGAATTTCACTACTTGCGCGCACTATTTCTAATCTGTTTTAAAAAAAACCAACGCCTTAGCATCTGGCCATCAAACAACGCCAGATAAAGGCCATCCTCATGTTATGGACAACTCAGCTTTCTGATAATGCGGCAGACTTTGTATTAACTTCGAATGCCGAAGCGTTGACCCACTATTGTGGCGCTGCTGCCTTTGCTCAACCTCGCGACTTTTATACCCAAAGTCCCTACCAGCGCCCTTCCAGGCCGCAGGACGTGACCGATGCAATCATCACCACCAGCCTGACCAGCGACCAACTTTCAAACAGTCAACATCTGTTGGCGCAACGCTTGTTATTGAATATCTACGAGCAAGACTTAGTCTTCTTACCCAAGCCGCCCTTGGAACTCGACTTCAAGGCATTCAAACAATTCTATGATCCCCAGCACGCCGCCAGTGGCAAAAAAATCCGCCCCTTACTGGAACACTACTTATACAACTGGCTCAAGGAAGAAGTGCACATCAATGGCCCTTGGTGCCTGGACTCGTTTATCGCCCACACCGATAAAGTCCTGGATGACGTGGCCCAGGCCGAGTCAAAACTGCATGAGGTACTCACCACCAGTCGCCACCCCCAGCGTGCCGCCCGGTTTTTCATGACCCAATGCGCGGGAGACTTCCTCAGCGAAGCCTCGGCCATGGCGCGCAACGTGTTGGGCAACTGCGGCCTGTACACCAGCGAGTTGTTCAAGATCCTGATCGACGAATACGGCTACGGCGTCGACAAGAAGAAGCACAGCACCATCTTTGAAGACATGCTCCAGGACATGGACATGTCGCATCACGTGCACCACTACTGGCAGTTCTACACGCCGGCGTCGCTGTCACTCACCAACTATTTCCACTATGTATCGGCCAACCATGGCGAGCTGTTTCGGTACATCGGCGCCATGTACTACACCGAAGCCACGCTGGCGCTGACGACCAAGCACCAGTCACGCGCGATCAAGACCCTCTTCGACGGCCAGGTCTCCACGGCCTATTTCGATGAGCATGCTCACATCGATGTGCACCACGGCAGAATGGCCCTCCAGCGCCTGATCATTCCCATGATCAAGCAGTTCGGCACCAAGATCATCCCCGACCTCATCCGTGGCTTTGAAGAGTTCAAGCTCCTTCAGGACCTCGCCGACGAAGAAATGTATGCCCATATCAAATGGCATGACGAGATAGATGAACACCGCGCCAAGGCCACGGCCCTGCAGGGTCTCAAGCCGGTGGACCTGACAATCACCGAAGCGGAACACGAACTCTCGGTGCTGCACACCCACCCCAATGACGAGCTGTTCTGGGTCGAATCAGGCGAGTTGGAGTTTGTCGCCAGCCCCGAACTGACCCTGCGCCTGACTGCCGGCGAAGGCGTGGTGATTCCCAAGGGAATGCTCCATGGCACGCGCATCGTCAGCCCGTCCTGCACGTACACCGTCACCGCCATCTGAATGGGCCACCCAATGAAAGCCATCAGCCTGAATATCACCCACGCCCATTACGTGGCCGTGGAGGACAGAACCTACTTTCTGAAGCGTCATGCGTATTCGACGCAATTGCTGCCCACGGCGTGCCCCCATCGTGGCGGGCCGCTGCACATGGGCGAAATGACGGGCGACGGCCAAAGCGTGATCTGCCCCTGGCACGACAACGCCTACAAGGTCTGCAACCTGGAAAAGAAGGCGCTGCCCACCGTGCGCGTCAGAAACCAGATCAGCACCGTGGTCGGCGACACCGAACGGTGCGTGCCGCTGCTTAAACTCTCCCGTTACGACGGATGAAGCCCATGAAGACTAAATCGACATTGACCGCGTTCTATTCAATCGTGACCCTCTTCACCGGCCTCGACATGGCGATAGTGATCGCGATGGTCTGGTTCGGCCTGGAGACCACCGGCTCGACATTCCTGGTAGGCGCCACCTTGTGCGTGGCGACCGTAGTGCCCTATTTATGCGAACAGTACATCGGCAAGTTCTTCACGATTGAGCTGAGCCTGAAACGGCTGCTGTACATTCGCCTGGCTGCTTTTGCCGCCGTACTGGGGCTGTCGTTTACCCAAGCCGCCATGCTGCCGATCGGCTTTCTGGCGATCGCGTTTGTGGTGGGCGTCACCGACTACTTCACCATCAGCACCCTGGAATCGAAAAACACCAAGCTGGTGCTGGCCGGCCTCACCGACAGCGACACCTGCGCACGGTTGATGCAAACCTCCATCCAGATCGGCGCCTTCGGCGGCGCGCTCCTCGGCGGCTTGATCGTGGATGTGTTCTCGGTCAACCAGACGCTGCAGATCATCAGCCTGGCGGCAATTGTGTCATTGGCCGGCGTCTACCTGGTGGCCGACCGCCCCAGCGCCGGAGCCGCCGACCAGACCGCAGCCGCCACCAGCGCCGCGCCGCTGGACTTGCCGCGCAACCTCTACATTCTGATCATTGTGCTGAGCATGATCGGTTTCCATATCGGCGCGTTCAACAGCCTGGTGCCGATCGTTTTCCAAAAGCTCAATGATTGGAACGCGACCCTGTTTGGCGTCGCCAGTGGCCTGGCGGGCCTGGGGGCTTTCAGTGCCGCCGTGTTGCCGCGCATCAAGCTCAACAGCTACGGGGCCATCGCGCTGGTGATATTGGCGGACGTGGCAATCGTCTACTTCCAGCACCTCTACGTGATGATGGCCGCTGCGTTCCTGCTGGGCTTCTGTATCAAC
Source organism: Pseudomonas sp. LG1E9 (assembly GCF_003290225.1). Classification (NCBI taxonomy): domain Bacteria; kingdom Pseudomonadati; phylum Pseudomonadota; class Gammaproteobacteria; order Pseudomonadales; family Pseudomonadaceae; genus Pseudomonas; species Pseudomonas sp. LG1E9. The sequence continues at coordinate 5,188,219 of NZ_CP029983.1, forward strand.
AGCCTGCGGATCCAGCTGCGTAAAACCCTGATCGAATCGGCGCCCAACGCCCGGGTAGCCGACGTGATCGCCGCAAAAAGCTCGCTCTACTACCTGCTGGTCAGTGGCTCGGCGCCAATGATCCTGACGTTCTTTACCACCTCGGGGTTCCTCGGACTCGAAGGCGCACGCCTGTTGATGATCGTTTCCGCCGGCTTGCTGGCCACTGCCGTACTGGCATGGAACCTGACCCCCGCCGCCTCGCCTGCCGCCACCACGGAATAAGGATTGCACGACGTGAAAACCGTACTGATTGTTGACCCATTCTCCACGGGCAAACTCTATGCGCCCTTGCTCAACGCGCAGGGCGTACGCTGCATCGCCGTGATCTCCACACGCGACTTGCCTGAACACTTTACCAACGACCTGGTCGCCGAAAATTTCCATGAGGTGTATCACTGGGAAGAAAGCCTGCTGATCACCCTGGAAAGCTTGTCACTGAGCGCGGTGATCGCCGGTTGCGAAACCGCGATCTACCTCACGGACTACCTGACGGAGCTGCTCAGCATTCCCGGCAACAGCCGCATGACCAGCGACCTGCGCCGTAACAAATTCTCCATGCAAGAGGCGTTGAAAAAGCACGAGTTGGCGCACATCGACTCGTATCTGTTGAGCTCGCCGAGTCGCATTGGCGAAGTCGTGGCCAAGCTGGAGGAGTCGGCCACTTATGTGGTCAAGCCGCTGAATTCGGCCGCCACTGAAGGCGTGGTGTTTGCCCAAGGCAAAGGCGAAGCAGAGACCGCCTTGAGAAACGCGGCCTGGCAGCAGAAAAACGACCTGGGTGAAACCAACCTCGGCTTCATCGTGCAGTCGTTTATCGCAGGGCCGGAGTACGTGGTGGACATGGTCGCCTTCAACGGCATGTACATCATTGCCAGCGTCTGCAAGTACACCAAGGTCCAGAAGAACGGCAGCATGTTTGTCTACGAAAGCCTGGACACCCTTGATCCCCAGGCTGTTGAGCTCAAGCCGCTGACCGATTATGCCCGCCAGGCAGCGGCGGCTCTCGGCGTGCGGGTCGGGCCGATTCACATGGAAATCATCTGGTCTGACGCTGGCCCGGTGATGATTGAGGCCGGTGGCCGCTTGCACGGCGGCATCGCGCCCCTGTTGTTCCAACAGGTATATCTGCCCGACCTGCTGTCGCTGTCGATCGACAGCTACCTCGGCCAGCCGCGCCCCAAAGCCGATGCAGTCAGTGAGATCAGCCATGGCCGAATCGGTTTCTTTTGCTCCGACGCACGCCGCACTTTTGCCCCACCCTTAACCCAGGCCCTCCAGAGTGCCCAGGCGGACGAAGCCTATTGCGGCCATCGGTACTTCATCGCAGCCGGCCACACCACGCCGGTCACGATTGACTTCGCCACCTGTCCGGGACTGTTCTGGCTACAGAGCCCTTCGGCGCTGCAACTGGACGCCAGTACGGCGAACCTGCGTAAACAACTGTGGGGCTAAGGTTATGCAAAGTCGCTTGATCATCAAGAAATCGGCCTGTGAGCTGGGTATCAATAATGCGTGCGCCGCCGTTATCGAAGACATCACCGTTTCGGACGACCAGTGTTTCGTCGGCGTGTTGCAAAGTAACCTGAACCACGTGGCATCGCGCCTCAATGAGCTGGACTCGAACATCGTGTATGAAGGGTTTGCCAGGCAGCTCAAAAAGCTCGGCTACGAAAACACCGTCAGCGCCAACGAAAAACTGCTGCGCCGCTTCATCGCCAAAGGCGTATACCCCATCAACAACATCGTCGACGCCTATAACGCCGTTTCGATCCGTCATGGGGTCAGCATTGGTGTGCATACCTATCATCAGAAGGACGACATCTACGTGATGCGCTCGGAAAAACCGAGGGTGCTACGCCCGCTGTTCGCCAAGAAGGCCATCACGATTCCGGTGGGCGATATCGTCTATACCTGTGGGGATGTGCCGTTGGCGAGCATCGGCAAGGTGGACGCCGATGCCCATGATTTCCGCCTGACGAAGGACTCGTCGAGGTTATTGGTGGTGATCCTGGGGCATGACGACACTTCGCTTCAATTCAACCAGGGCGTCATCGAAGAACTGGTGGACACGCTTCGTCAGAAAATGCCGAACCTGAGCCATCACTTTCTTGAAACCGTTCGCGATCATGCCTAGCGCCAGGCCTTCAGCACGGGGTTGACCACGACTTCCTTCACATGCTCGATGTTCAACAGGCTTTCCTTGAAGACCATCAATTCTTCAAAGTTCCTGTAGCGGACATCGAGCATCATGTCGACGTCGCCAAACAGGGAGTAGGCGTGCACCACTTGGCTGAACTGCTGGATCTTCGGAAACACCAGATGGCAATTGCTGCCATTGAGGGTCAGCATCAAAAACGCCGATTGCAGCGTCTCGTCGTCCTCGGCGACGTTGATGGTGAAGCCCAGGATGATGCCCTTCTCAATCAACTTCTGGACACGCGACTCCACCGCCGTTCGCGACTTGTGAACTTGCCGCGCCAATTGCGCCAGGCTGACCCGGGAGTCATCCTTCAAGGCTGCAATGATCAGTTCATCAATCTTGTCCACTCTGCCGCCCCCACACCGTTCTTTTCTATAACAGACTTTCATAGCCGCTCACGCATGCCTTGGGGCCATCACGTCGCAGACTTTACGCCAGGCACGGGTTTTATGCCCAATCGACTGATCCACACCGCCCCCAGAATCACCAACCCGCCCAAGGCCAGACGACCCAGCGGCTCGTGCTGGTTCCAGATCAACAGGTTCAGCAACAACCCTGCCGGCACGTGCAGGTTGTTCATCACCGCCAGCGTGCCGCCATGCACCAGGCACGCGCCCTTGTTCCACCAGTACATGCCCAGCGCCGTGCTGACCAGCCCGAGGAACACCAGCACACCCCATTGCAGTGGCGCCTGTGGCAGGAAGTCGGCCTTGGCGAACAGCAGGAACGCCGGCAACACCACCAGCAGCGCGCCGAGGTAGAAGTAACCGAAGCGCCGGTAGTGCGGCAGGTCACTCGGATAACGCGCCACCAGATGCTTGTACATCACCTGCCCGACGGCATAGGTGAAGTTGGCCAGTTGCAGCAGCAAAAAGCCCATCAGGAAGTGCGGGGTGATCTGGTCGAAACGGATCACCGCAGCGCCCGCCACTGCCACCAGGGCGGCAACCAGTGCCCAAGGGTTGAAGCGCCGGTTCAGCGCGTCTTCGATCAAGGTCACATGCAACGGCGTGAGGATGGTGAACAGCAATACCTCCGGCACCGTCAGCACGCGAAAGCTCAGGTACAGGCACACGTAGGTCACGCCAAACTGCAATGCGCCGATCACCAGCATGCCCCGCATGAAGGCCGGTTCTACCGAGCGCCAGCGGGTCAGCGGGATAAATACCAGACCGGCCAGCACGACGCGCACCAGCACCGCGAAGTAACTGTCGACATGACCGGCGAGGTATTCGCCGATCAAACTGAAGGAAAATGCCTGAATCAGGGTGACAACCAGTAGATAGCCCATGTACGCCTCGCTTCGAATGGGCGCGACATTAAAGGTTTTCAGGGTTTGAAGAAACTCAGGGCAAAAAAAACCCGACCTCGCTAAAGCGTCAGTCGGGCAGGAGCACTTAGGAGCAACAAGTGCAAAGGGAGGTTCGTACGCGTACTTGAAGGGTTTGCGTGGAGCGATATAAACACCGCGCGATTATCTGACGATTAAAGGATCAAGCGGCTCATGCCACGAGCTGTACCAACTGGGCCTTGGCGTGGTTGACGCCCTTTTCATGGAAGTCACCGCTCAGGTTCACTCCTTCCGCGTGAATGAAAGTGGCGTCATGAATCCCGATAAAGGCCATCACCTGGCGCAGGTACGGTTCCTGGTGATCGGAGCTGGCGCCGCTGTGGATGCCGCCGCGTGCGGTCAGGACGATGGCACGCTTACCGGTCAACAGACCCTGAGGCCCGGTGGGGGTGTACTTGAAGGTCACACCAGCGCGCAACACGTGATCCAGCCAGGCCTTGAGGGTGCTGGGGATGGCGAAGTTGTACATCGGCGCAGCCATCACCAGCACGTCGGCGGCCAGCAATTCGTCGGTCAATTCGTTGGAGCGATCGAGGGATACCTGCTCGCTGTCGTTGCGCTGATCAGCAGGCTTCATCCAACCGCCCAGAAGGTTGGCGTCCAGGTGCGGAACCGGGTTGAGGGCCACGTCACGCACGGTGATCCGGTCCGCCGGGTGGGCGGCTTGCCATTGACTGATGAACTGCTGGGTCAATAGGCGGGAGATAGAGTCCTGCTGGCGGGCACTGCTTTCGATGATCAGAACGTTGGACATGGCTTCGTAGGCTCCATCTGTAATTGCTGTAAGTCGATGGAGAAAAGATTAACCAGGGCTCATTCGATTAAAAAGCGCAAAAAACTGCTATAACCCATCTAGAAATCTGTTGATAAGCGGAGTATTCCTGTGGACATGCTCCGCTGCCGCTTTATTTAGGCGCGCAGGTCAATGCGATACGCATCTTGATAATGGCGCGGTTGAACTTGACCGTAGTGTTGGTGCTTTTGCCCGCAGGCACGGTGACCGTGCGCCGACGTGGCGACTCCGGGCCGTTGGTGAAGATTACTGAACACACCGCATCAGTGGTGCCGTAGTTATTGAGCTGAATCGAACTGATGTCCTTGTCGACGTCAGTCGCCGTGTAATCAATGCTGACACCGTCAATCTTTTTGGTGACGTCGGTGGGGTAGGCAAACGCGCTCATCGGCAGCAGCGCCAGCAACACACAACAGAATTTTCTCATTCGGCAGTCTCCAATAAGGACTGCCAGCTTAGGACAAGAGGAACCCATCTTGAAAGCGCCCCGCGTTACCCTCGATCAATGGCGCACGCTGCAAGCCGTGGTCGACCATGGCGGCTTCGCCCAGGCGGCCGAAGCCCTGCACCGTTCGCAATCCTCGGTGAGCTACACCGTGGCCCGTATGCAAGACCAACTGGGCGTGCCGTTGCTGCGCATCGACGGGCGCAAGGCCGTGCTCACCGATGCCGGTGAAGTGCTGTTGCGCCGCTCGCGGCAACTGGTGAAAAACGCCAGCCAGCTGGAAGACCTCGCCCACCATATGGAACAGGGCTGGGAAGCCGAAGTGCGGCTAGTGGTGGACGCTGCCTACCCCAACGCGCGCCTGGTCCGCGCCCTCACCGCCTTTATGCCGCAGAGCCGTGGCTGCCGCGTGCGCCTGCGCGAAGAGGTGTTGTCCGGCGTCGAGGAACTGCTGATGGAAGGCGTGGCCGACCTGGCGATTTGCGGCTTCAGCATCCCCGGTTACCTCGGCACGGAAATGAGCGACGTAGAATTCGTCGCCGTGGCCCACCCCGAACACCCCTTGCACCGCATGAACCGTGAACTGAGCTTCCAGGACCTGGAAAGCCAGATGCAAGTGGTGATCCGCGACTCCGGTCGCCAGCAGCCTCGCGATGTGGGCTGGCTCGGCGCCGAACAGCGCTGGACTGTCGGCAGCCTGGCCACCGCCGCAGCCTTCGTCGGCAGCGGCCTGGGCTTTGCGTGGTTGCCGCGGCACATGATCGTGCGCGAACTCGCCGAAGGCGTGCTCAAGCAGCTACCCTTGGAACAGGGCGGCAGCCGCCACCCCACGTTTTACCTGTACTCAAACAAGGACAAACCCCTGGGGCCGGCAACGCAGATCCTCGTGGAGTTACTGCGCACGTTTGACACGGCGCCCCTGGATGCGCCTTTCGCCGCCCCCCAACAAGCCTGAAACGGAGTTCATCCATGGCCTGGTTCGACCACGAAGGCTGCAGCCTGCACTACGAGGAATACGGCCACGGCACACCGCTGGTACTGATCCATGGCCTGGGCTCCAGCAGCCAGGATTGGGAATTGCAGATTCCGGTACTGGCCAGGCACTACCGCCTGATCGTGGTGGACGTACGCGGGCATGGTCGCTCCGACAAACCCCGCGAGCGCTACAGCATCCAGGGTTTCACCCATGACCTGGTGGCACTGTTCGAACACCTGAGCCTGCCGCCCGCCCATGTGGTGGGCCTGTCCATGGGCGGCATGATCGCCTTCCAACTGGCGGTGGACGAGTCCGACCGGGTCAGGAGCCTCTGTATCGTCAACAGCGCACCCGAAGTCAAGGTGCGCCGCCCCCATGAATACTGGTGGTGGGCCCAGCGTTGGACCCTCGCCCGCGTGCTCAGCCTGGCCACCATCGGCAAGGGCCTGGGCGACCGACTGTTCCCCAAGCCCGAGCAGGCCGACCTGCGCCGCAAGATGGCCGAACGCTGGGCAAAAAACGACAAACGTGCTTATCTCGCCAGCTTCGATGCGATTGTGGGCTGGGGCGTGCAGGAACGACTTTCGCGGATTGCCTGTCCAACCCTGGTCATCAGCGCCGACCACGACTACACCCCCGTGGCGCACAAGGAAAACTATGTAAAACTGCTACCCGATGCGCGACTGGTGGTGATCGAGGATTCCCGCCATGCCACGCCTTTGGATCAACCCGAAGTCTTTAACGCCACCCTGCTCGATTTTCTAAAGACAGTCGAAACCACTACCCAGGATCACTGACCCATGCTGAAAAAAATCGCCTTCTTTGCCGGTTCCGTTCTGTTCGCTGCCAACCTGATGGCGGCTGAACCCGCCAAGGCGCCTCACGTCCTGATCACTACCACCAACGGCGACATTGAAATCGAACTGGACCCGGTCAAGGCGCCGATCAGTACCAAGAACTTCCTGGCCTATGTCGACAAGGGCTTCTACACCAACACGATTTTCCACCGGGTGATCCCGGGCTTTATGGTCCAGGGCGGCGGGTTCACCCAGCAGATGTCGCAAAAGCCGACCGAAGCACCGATCAAGAACGAAGCCAGCAACGGCCTGCATAACGTACGCGGCACGCTGTCGATGGCCCGCACCTCGAACCCGGACTCGGCCACCAGCCAGTTCTTTATCAACGTGGCTGACAATGCCTTCCTCGATCCAGGTCGCGATGCCGGCTACGCCGTGTTCGCCAAAGTGGTCAAGGGCATGGACGTGGTCGACATCATCGTCAACTCCCAGACCACCACCAAGCAGGGCATGCAGAACGTGCCAATCGATCCTGTCCTGATCAAGTCGGCCAAGCGCATCGACTGAGGTCTGCAGGAAACTCCGCACGCGGCCCACAAGGCCGCGTGCGCATTTGAAAGGAGAGCCCGCCCGGCGGGCGTCAACCCTAATGCTCTATCGTCGTTTTGAACAACTGATCGATATTTTCCGCGACGCGCCCAGCGAAGCCCCTCCCGATAAAGTCCTGCCCTTCTACCTCTACTACCTGCGCCAGGTGTGGCCGCATTTTGCCGCGCTGTTGGTGGTGGGCCTGATCGGCGCGTTGATCGAAGTCGCGCTGTTCAGCTACCTGAGCCGCATCATCGACCTGGCCCAGGGCACGCCACCCGCCGACTTCTTCCAGGTGCACAGCACCGAGCTGATCTGGATGGCCGTGGTCGCGCTGCTGCTGCGCCCGATCTTCGGCGCCCTGCACGACCTGCTGGTGCACCAGACCATCAGCCCCGGCATGACCAGCCTGATCCGCTGGCAGAACCACAGCTACGTGCTCAAACAGAGCCTGAATTTCTTCCAGAACGACTTCGCCGGGCGCATCGCCCAGCGCATCATGCAGACCGGCAACTCCCTGCGCGACTCCGCCGTGGCGGCGGTGGATGCCATCTGGCACGTGGCGATCTACGCCATCAGCTCGCTGGTGCTGTTCGCCGAAGCCGACTGGCGCCTGATGATCCCGCTGGTGACCTGGATCATCGCCTACAGCCTGGCGCTGCGCTACTTCGTGCCACGGGTGAAGGAGCGCTCGGTGATTTCCTCCGAGGCGCGCTCCAAACTCATGGGCCGCATCGTCGACGGCTATACCAACATCACCACCTTGAAGCTGTTCGCCCATACCCAGTCCGAACAGGAGTACGCCAAGGAAGCGATCATCGAGCAGACCGAAAAAACCCAACTGGCCAGCCGCGTGGTGACCAGCATGGACATCGTGATCACCACCATGAACGGTCTGCTGATTGTCACTACCACGGGCCTGGCCTTGTGGTTGTGGACCCATTCGCTGATTTCCGTGGGCGCGATTGCCCTGGCCACCGGTCTGGTGATCCGCATCGTCAACATGTCCGGCTGGATCATGTGGGTGGTCAACGGGATTTTCGAAAACATCGGCATGGTGCAGGACGGTCTCAAGACGATCGCGCAACCATTGGCGGTGATCGACCGCGCCAACGCCCCACGCCTGACAGTACCCCGTGGCGAAGTACGCTTTGAACAGGTGGATTTTCACTACGGCAAACAGAGCGGGATCATTGGCGGCCTGAACCTTGAGATCAAGGCCGGTGAAAAGATCGGCCTGATCGGCCCGTCCGGTGCGGGCAAGTCGACCCTCGTCAACCTGCTGCTGCGCCTGTACGACCTGCAGGGCGGGCGTATCCTGATCGACGGCCAGGACATCGCCGAAGTGGCTCAGGAATCCCTGCGCGCACAGATCGGCATGATCACCCAGGACACCTCGCTGTTGCACCGCTCGATCCGTGACAACCTGCTCTACGGCAAGCCCGACGCCACCGACGAAGAACTCTGGGCCGCCATCCACAAGGCCCGCGCCGATGAGTTCATCCCGCTGCTGTCGGACGCCGAAGGCCGTACCGGGCTGGACGCCCACGTGGGCGAACGCGGAGTGAAACTCTCCGGTGGTCAACGTCAACGCATCGCCATCGCCCGCGTGCTGCTCAAGGATGCGCCGATCCTGATCATGGACGAGGCGACTTCGGCCCTGGATTCGGAAGTGGAAGCCGCAATCCAGGAAAGCCTGGAAACCCTGATGAAAGGCAAGACGGTGATCGCGATCGCCCACCGGTTATCGACGATTGCGCGGATGGATCGCCTGGTGGTGCTGGAGAAAGGCCAGATTGCCGAAAGCGGCAGCCATGCCGAGTTGCTGGCCCATAAGGGCCTGTATGCGCGGTTGTGGCAGCACCAGACAGGGGGGTTCGTCGGCATCGACTGAGGCCCTCACATTGGTCGCCTGGATTTGTGTAAAAACCCTGCTGTACTCAGTGCAGTGCCCAGACGGGCGCTGAAGTAAATCTGCAGGGAGCATCACTGATTTACGGATTCGGTAGAGCGATCTATCAAGGACGTGCGGCATGTCTTTGTTCAAGCGTTCAGTCACAGAGGGGCTGGGTACGTTTTGGCTGGTGTTGGGCGGTTGCGGGAGTGCGGTGTTGGCCGCCGCGTTTCCTGCTGTCGGGATCGGGTTGTTGGGCGTGTCCCTGGCGTTCGGGCTCACGGTGCTGACCATGGCGTTTGCCATCGGGCATATCAGCGGTTGCCACCTCAACCCGGCGGTGTCGGTGGGGTTGGTGGTCGGTGGGAGGTTTCCCGCCAAGGAGTTGCCGGCGTACATCGTGGCTCAGGTCATCGGTGGCGTCGTCGCGGCCGCCTTGTTGTACTTCATCGCCAGCGGCAAGCCGGGCTTTGAACTGGCCGGCGGGTTGGCCTCCAACGGCTATGGCGAGCATTCGCCGGGGGGTTATTCGATGGCGGCGGGGTTGGTCTGCGAACTGGTGATGACGGCCATGTTCGTGCTGATCATCCTCGGCGCCACCGATCACCGCGCCCCTAAGGGCCTCGCCCCCATCGCCATCGGACTGGCGCTCACCCTGATCCACCTGATCTCCATTCCCGTGACCAACACCTCGGTCAACCCGGCCCGCAGTACCGGCCCGGCGCTGATCGTGGGCGGGTGGGCGATCCAGCAACTGTGGATGTTCTGGCTCGCGCCGATCATCGGTGCGGTGGTGGGCGGTTTTGTCTATCGATGGGTTGGCCAGGAGGACCCGGCCTGAAACGTACCGAGTCGTAGCAGCTGTCGAGCGCAAGCGAGGCTGCGTTGCGGTGTGTCAGGCAAACCGTAAACGCAGCCTCGCTTGCGCTCGACAGCTGCTACGACCCGAAACTTGCGGTTGCCCGGTGAGAGTCACTACGACCCGAAACTTGCGGTTGCCCATCAGGCGCTGTTCAGGCTTGTCGATACGGCAGCGCTGCCCTTGCCTCTTCGGCGTACGCCAGGATCCCAACTCGCTCACGTTCCAGGAAATCCTCCACGGCATTCTTCAGCCCCGGATGGCGTAAGTAGTGCCAGGAACGGGTGATCACCGGCTCAAACCCGCGAATCAATTTATGCTCGCCCTGCGCGCCGGCGTCGAAACGTTGAAGGCCTTGGGCGATGGCGTAGTCCATGCCCTGGTAAAAACAGGTTTCGAAATGCAGGCGGTCGAATTCCGCCAGGCAACCCCAGTAGCGACCGTAGAAGCTGTCGCCACCGATCAGGCTGAACGCCATGGCCACCGGCCGCGTGCCTTGCTTGGCCAGCACGACGCGGATCGCCTCGGGCATGCGTTCGGCCAGCAGGCTGAAAAACGCGCGGGTCAAGTAGGGTGATTGGCGGCGTACTGCGTAGGTATTGGCGTAGCAGGCGTAGACGAAATCCCACTGCGCTTCGCTCAGTTCATGGCCTTGCAGCCATTCGAAGTCGATGCCCTGCCCCGCCACTTGCTCACGCTCTTTGCGCATCTGCTTGCGCTTGCGTGAACTCAGGGCGTCGAGGAAGTCCTGGAAGTCGCGGTAGCCACGGTTCTGCCAATGAAACTGGCAGCCCAGCCGTTGCATCCAGCCCGCCTGCCGAGCCAAGGCCTCGTCGGCCAAGGTGTCGGTGAAGTTGATATGCGCACTGGAGAGCCCTTCGATTTCCAGGTAGCCCGGCAGGCTGTTGAGCAATTCAAAACCGTCTTCGGCATTGGCCGCCAACAGGCGCGGGCCGCTGACCGGGCTGAACGGTACGGCCGTCAGCAACTTGGGGTAATACTCGATACCCGCCCGCTGGCAGGCATCGGCCCAACCGTGATCGAACACGTACTCGCCGTAGGAATGCCACTTGCGATAACCGGGCAGTGCCGCCACCAGCCGATCACCTTCCCAGTGCAGCAAATGCTCAGGCTGCCAGCCCGAGTGCGGGCCGACGCTGCCACTGTCCTCCAGCGCGCTCAGGAACGCATGCCGCACGAACGGTTGGGTCTGCGGCACCAGGGCGTCCCAGGTCTGCGGGGCTATTTCGGACAAGCTTTGCAGGCGTTGCAACGGCATCGGCATCCTCACTGCATCAGGGCGTAAAAGCCTCGCGAGTATCGCTTATCGCCGCCCCCAGCACACCCTCAAATCGCCCGACAAGGCTCTAAAGCAATAGTTCCGATCCCCACGCATTTGTCATCTAGATGACATCACTTAGCCACTGTTGCGTCATAAACCATCGCGATACTGACGCCTGTTTTTAGAGCGCCTGGTTCTACCGGGTGGCTATTTTTCCGTCCGTCATCGGTCGGTTGTGTCCTGGATGGTTTGCCATCCCTCCTCACTTTCGGAGATTGATATGCGTCTTGCTTCCACTAAAACTGCGGCGGCCCTGTGCGGCGGCCTGTTACTGGCCCTGAGCGTTCCGGCCAGCGCTGCAGTCGACGCTAAATTGCTCGACATGCTCAAGGCCAACGGCCAGATCACCGCTTCGCAGTACACCGAATTGCAAAGCGAGTTGGCCAAAGACCAGAAAGAACAGCAGATCGCCCGGCAAGCTCAACAAGAGACCAACGAACAGATCGCGGCCACCGCGAAGAAAACCAACGAGCTGAGCAGCTTCGACCAGAAGCTGGCGTGGGCCGCCAAGACTCAGTTCAAGGGTGATGTGCGTTTCCGCCACGAGACCGTCAAGATTGATGGCACCCCTAACAATGGCGGCAAGGACAAGGACCGTGAGCGCATCCGTGCGCGTCTGGGCGCCTACACCGAAATCAACCCACAAGTGGACACCGGCATCCGTATTGCGACCGGCAGCAGCGACGACGCCCGCTCCACCAACCAGGACCTGGATGGCTACTTCAACAAGAAGTCGATCTGGCTGGACCTGGGCTACATCGACTACCACCCGGACCAGATCAAAAACCTGCACGTGATCGGCGGCAAGATGCTGCAACCGTGGGTGAGCATGGGCGACGTGATCTGGGATAGCGATATCAACCCGGAAGGCCTGGCCCTGACCTACAAATACCCACTGGGGAGCAGCGCCGAGCTGTTCGGCAGCCTGGGTAACTACAACCTCAAAGACAACGTCAATGGCGACGGCGTGCAATTTCGCAATGACTTGCGCATGACCGCAGGCCAGTTGGGCTCGCGTTTCGCCCTGACCGACAACCTGAAGCTGACCCTGGGCGGCAGTGTGTATGCGTTCCAGAACGACGAAGACAGCCGCTGCCCGACCGCTGGTTCGACCGCTTGCCTGACCCCAGCCGAAACGGTCGCCAACACCACCGCAGGCAATGCCAGCGAGTACCGTCTGTACGAAGGCTTCAGCCAAGTGGATATCGGCGGCCTGGCCGTACCGCTATCGTTCTACGGCCAGTACGTGCAAAACACCAAAGCCACGGATAAAGACCAGGACACCGCCTGGCTGTTGGGTGCCAAGTCCAAGGTATTTGGCCTGAACCTGGACTACAACTACCGCGACGTACAGCGCTACGCAGTGGTCGGTGCCCTCACCGACTCGGACTTCGCCGGCGGCTTCACCGGTGCACGGGGTCACAAGTTCAAGGTCGGTTACGACATCGACAAGAACTTCGCCATCGGCGCGACGTACTTCCTGACCAAGGCGGATTACGCCAGCGTCGCGGGTTACCGCGATGCCAACGCCAATACCCTGCAGTTGGATGCAGAAGCCAAGTTCTGATAGTACGTGTAATACGCCTTGGGCCAGGACGGCCCGAGGTAGCTGCAACAGCCTTGCGTGGCGAGATCGGTCCCCATCATCCGTTCGATCCAGCCACGCGAGCCTGCTTCCACCCCGCCTTTATTGATCCTTGAGCCGCTCGGCAGCCAGCCGCTGCGCCAAGGCATCCACATCCTTCACCGGCTCATCCGGCATGATCTTCAGCGTCGCCTGCATCAGGCGCATCTGACGGATAAACCGGCGGCAGTTCGGGCAGAACATCAAGTGATGACGCACCAGCAGGCGCTCGCGAAAGGTCAATTGCCCATCGAGATAGTCACTGGAACGTGCCACTTGTTCTTTACAAGTCAACATTCGCCCGTTTCCTCAAAATGCTCCACCGTGGCGAAGACTTTAAGCCGCGCTCGATGCAACAGCACACGAACATTGGACAGAGAGAGTGTCAGGAGATTACAAATCTCTTCCAACTCCAGGCCCTGGCGTTCACGCAACACCAGCACGCTGCTTTGCAACTGCGACAAACTCAGCAACGTATGCTCCAGGCATTCGCGCAGCTCATCCTCGGTCAGCAAGGCTTCCGGGGTGTCCTGATGCCAGGCAAACGGGGCGACTGCCCAGTGGCCGTCGTCGGGGGTAAAGCGCTCATCGCCGATGGTGCCGTGGGGCGAAGGCAAATCGTCGAGCAACACCTCGCGACGATTTTGCTTGTAGCGCCCCTTGGCGGCGTTGGCGGTGATGGTCAGTAGCCAGGTCTTGAGGCTGGAGCGCCCTTCAAACCTGGCGACGTTGCGGACCACCGACAGCCAGGCGTCCTGCACCACCTCATCGGCATGGCGCTGGCCGACGATCGCATAAGCCACCGCGCGCATGGCGCTCTGGTAGGTGGTGACCAATTCCTTATAGGCCTGTTGCTCGCCCTTGAGCAGCCGTTCAAGCAGGTGCGTGTCGTCCGCTGCTGCCATTTAGACCTCGATTGTCTTAGCGCTTGCGCAGGATCACGCTGCCGATCGAATAGCCCGCGCCAAACGAACTGAGTACCGCGACGGAGCCCTTGGGCAGATCATCCTGGTACGTGTGAAACGCGATCACCGAGCCTGCGGAGCTGGTATTGGCGTAAGTATCGAGGATCACCGGGGCTTCTTCCACCGTGGCTTCGCGGCCGAGCAGTTTCTTCACGATCAGGTGGTTCATGCTCAGGTTGGCCTGGTGCAGCCAGAAGCGTTTCACATCGGCCACGTTCAACTGGTTTTCTTCCAGGTGCACGCCGATCAGTTCGGCCACCATCGGGCACACGTCGCGAAAGACTTTGCGGCCTTCCTGCACGAACAATTTGTCGGGGGCGCCAATGCCCTCTTCCGCCGCACGGTTGAGGAAGCCGAAGTTATTGCGGATGGTGTTGGAGAACTTGGTCAACAGCTTGGTGCTGACCACGTCGAACTGGTGCTCGGACGTTGCCAGGTCGGCACGCTCCAGGACCACAGCCGTCGCGGCATCACCGAAGATGAAGTGGCTGTCGCGGTCGCGGAAGTTCAGGTGGCCGGTGCAGACCTCCGGATTGACCATCAGGATCGCCCGCGCCTGGCCCAGTTGGATGCTGTTGGCGGCGTTCTGGATGCCGAAGGTGGCTGAAGAGCACGCCACGTTCATGTCGAAACCAAAGCCTGCGATACCGAGGGCTTCCTGGACTTCGATGGCGATGGCCGGGTAGGCGCGCTGCAGGTTGGAGCAGGCGACGATCACGCCGTCGATGTCGGCGGCGGTCCTGCCGGCGCGCTTCAAGGCTTGTTCAGCGGCGCCGACGGCCATCTGGCAGAGCACCGACCATTCGTCGTTGCTGCGCTCAGGCAGGCGTGGGGCCATGCGCTGCGGGTCGAGAATGCCGTCTTTGTCCATCACGAAGCGGCTCTTGATGCCGGACGCCTTTTCGATAAAGGCCGCGCTGGACTCAGTCAGCGCCTGCACCTCGCCGCGCTCGATGGCAGCGGCGTTGTCAGCGTTGAACTGCTGCACGTAGGTATTGAAAGACTGCACCAGCTCTTCGTTGGAGATGCTGTTGGCAGGGGTGTAAAGGCCAGTGCCGCTGATGACGACGTTATGCACGGTCGTTCCTCTAAATCTGTCAGGCAGAAGATATTGGTACCGTCGTACCAAACTTTAAGTAGTTTTATTCCGTCCAGCGGACATCAAACTGGCATCGCTTTATTCCATCGCGTCGCAGTACTTCACGACAATCCCGGCATTTATGGGCGCGAAGTTTGCCACAAACCCAGGGATTTGGCGCCACTTCCAGACAAACACCGCTTAAATGTGGGACAGAAATCAGGCCTCGACCAGCGTCCACTGCTTACTCAGGCGCTTGTCGGAAATCGGCACCTTGGTGCCCAACTGCTGGGCAAACAACGACACCCGATACTCCTCCAGCCACCAGCGGTAGAGCTCCAGTTGAGGATCGCGCTTGCCTTCCTGGGCGTGTTTGTTCAGGCGGTTCTGGTACTGCGCCCATAGCCCACTCAGCTCGCCGCTCCACACCCGGTCTTTTTGCACCTGGCTCGGCAGTTTTTCAAGACGCAACTCGATGGCCTTGAGGTAACGCGGCAGTTCCTTGAACCACTGCGCCGGGGTTTCCCGTACAAAACCCGGATACACCAGGTTACTCAATTGCTGCTTGATGTCATTCAAGGCCACCGCCTGGGCCAGGTCGATCTTGCCTTTGAAGCGTTTTTGCAAGCCATGCCAGAGCTTCAGTACTTCCAAGGTCAAGCGCGCCTGGCGTTCGGCGTGCTCGGTCCAACTGCCGCGCTTGCGTTCGGCCAAGGCGGCCAAGCCTGCGCCATCACGCGGCAAGCTGGCTTCGCCTTCCAGCACGCAGGTGTCGAGGCTGGCCAGCAGGATGTCTTCCACCAGCGCGTCGATCCGCCCCAATTCGCGGTACATCAGCCCCAACTCGGTGAGACCGGGTAACTTGCCGCGCAGGAATTTCACCGGTTCCGCCAGTTGCTGCATCAGCAGGCGCTGCAAAGCGCGGCGATGCTGGAACTCAGCCTCGGCGGCGGTGGAGAAACGGCCTTCCTTGACCGTACCGTTTTCTTCCACCAGCGCCGGATACACCGTCATCGACAGCCCGGCGATCTTCTGTTGGGTCTTCTCGGCCACGGCGGCGAACACCTTGGCTTCCACCGGCTGCTGGCTTTTCGCTGTTTGCGGCACGGCCAACGCAGCCTGGCTGGCTTCGGCAAAACGTGCGGTCAGCTCGGCCAGGTCGCGACCTTCACCGAGGAACTTGCCTTGGCCGTCGACCACTTCCAGGTTCATCTTCAGGTGGTTCTCCACCTGTTGCGCGGACTCGGCCCATGCCTCATCGCTGACCCGCGCGCCCGTCATGCGCAACAGTTCGCGCCCCAGCGCCTGGGGCAGCGAGCCCTGGCCAAATTCGATGCGTTGCAGCGCGGCCTTGACGAAGTCCGGCACCGGCACGAAGTTCTTGCGCAGCGCCTTCGGCAGGTTGCGCACCAGGGCGATGCACTTGGCTTCGATCACCCCCGGCACCAGCCATGCCAGGCGCTCCGGCGGCAAGGCCGGTAGCAGCGGCGCGGGTACGCGCAGGGTCACGCCATCACGCGGGTGGTTGGGTTCGAAGTGATAACTCAGGGCCAGTTCCAGGTCGCCCAGGTGCAGGGTGTCCGGGTAATGGGTGGCAGTGACTTCACTGGCCTCGCGGGCGAGCACGTCTTCTTCGCGCATGATCAGCAACTGCGGGTCTTTCTGGCTGTTGACCTTGTACCAACTGTCGAAGGTCGCGGTCTGGTGGATCTCTGCTGGCAGGCGTGCGTCGTAGAAGGCGTACAGGGTTTCTTCGTCGGCCAGGATGTCGCGGCGGCGCGCCTTGGCCTCCAGTTCGTCGAGTTGTTCCAGCAGTTGCTGGTTGGCGGTGAGGCACTTGGCCCGGGACTGGATCTCACCGCGCACCAGGCCCTCGCGGATAAACAGCTCGCGGGACACCACCGGGTCAATCGGCCCGTAATGCACCGGCCGGCGCCCGACCACAATCAGCCCGAACAGGGTGATCTGCTCAAACGCCACCACTTGGCCGCGCTTTTTCTCCCAATGCGGTTCGAAGTGATTTTTCTTGATCAGGTGCCCGGCCAGCGGCTCGATCCAATCAGCGTCGATCTTGGCGACCATGCGCGCATACAGTTTGGTGGTTTCCACCAGCTCGGCCGTCATCAGCCATTGCGGACGCTTCTTGCCGATGCCCGATGACGGGTGAATCCAGAAGCGCCGCTGGCGCGCCCCCAGGTAATCGCCGTCTTCGGTTTTCTGGCCAATCTGGCTGAGCAGCCCGGAGAGCACCGCTTTGTGCAGTTTCGGGAAATCCGCCGGTTCTTTGTTGATCGTCAACTGCATGTCGCGACAGATCAGGCTCAACTGGCGATGGGAATCGCGCCACTCGCGCAGGCGCAGGTAGTTGAGGAAGTTCTTGCGGCACCAATTGCGCAGCGGGCTGGCGGTCAGTTCCTGGCGCTGTTCTTCAAAGCCACGCCACAGATTGACCAGCCCGGCGAAGTCCGAGTCCGGATCTTTCCACTGGGCATGGGCCTGGTCGGCGGCCTGTTGGCGCTCCGGCGGGCGCTCACGCGGATCCTGGATCGACATGGCGCTGGCGACGATGAGCACTTCCTGCAAACTGCCAAGTTTGGCGGCCTCCAGCAACATGCGGCCCATGCGCGGGTCCACCGGCAGACGCGCCAACTGGCGGCCCAAGGGCGTCAGTTGACTGTTGCGGTCCACTGCCGACAACTCTTGCAGCAGATTGAAGCCGTCGCTGATCGCCTTGCCGTCCGGCGGCTCGATAAACGGGAAGTCGGTGATTTCACCCAGGCGCAGGTGCAGCATCTGCAGGATCACGGCGGCGAGGTTGGTGCGCAGGATTTCCGGATCGGTAAACTCCGGGCGCCCGATAAAGTCCTCTTCGCTGAACAGCCGGATGCAGATGCCCGGCTCAACTCGCCCGCACCGGCCTTTACGCTGGTTGGCACTGGCCTGGGAAATGGCCTCGATCGGCAGGCGCTGCACCTTGGCGCGGTAGCTGTAGCGGCTGATGCGCGCGGTGCCGCTGTCGATCACATAACGAATGCCCGGCACGGTCAGCGAGGTTTCCGCGACGTTGGTCGCCAGCACCACGCGCCGGCCCGGATGGGACTGGAAAATCCGTTGTTGCTCGGCTGGCGACAGGCGCGCGTACAGCGGCAGGATTTCGGTGTGCTTGAGCTGGGCCTTGCGCAGCATCTCGGCGGCGTCGCGGATCTCGCGCTCACCCGGCAAAAACACCAGTACATCGCCGGGGCTGCGCCGTTCGCTGCGCTCGTAGGCGGCGATTTCATCAAGGGTGGCGAGGATCGCCTGGTCGACGGTCAGGTCGTCCTCGACGCGGTTGCCCTCTTCGTCCTGCTCCAGGGTCAGCGGGCGGTACCAGGTGTCCACCGGGAACGTGCGGCCCGAGACCTCGACAATCGGCGCATCGTCGAAGTGCTTGGAAAAGCGCTCCAGGTCGATGGTCGCCGAGGTGATGATGACTTTGAGGTCGGGGCGACGTGGCAGCAGGGTTTTCAGGTAACCGAGCAGGAAGTCGATGTTCAGGCTGCGTTCGTGGGCTTCGTCGACGATGATCGTGTCGTAGCGTTCCAGGTAACGGTCGTTCTGGGTTTCCGCCAGCAGGATGCCGTCGGTCATCAGCTTGATCAGGGTGTTGGAATCGCTCTGGTCTTCAAACCGCACCTGATAACCGACCAACGCGCCCAAAGGCGTGGCCAGTTCTTCGGCAACCCGACTGGCCACGCTGCGCGCCGCGATCCGGCGCGGTTGAGTGTGGCCGATCAAACCGTACTGGCCGCGGCCGATTTCCAGGCAGATCTTCGGCAACTGGGTGGTTTTACCCGAGCCGGTTTCGCCGGCAATGATCAGGACCTGATGCTTGTTCAGCGCGTCTTTGATCTCGTCGCGCTTGGCGGCAATCGGCAGGCTGTCGTCGTAGCGAATCACCGGCAGGCTGGCGCGCCGCGCCGTGACCTGGGCGCAGGACGCCTGCATGCGCGTGACCCACTGCGCCAGTTTTTCCTCGTCGGGCTTTTTGCGCAGCTCAAGCAACTGCCGCCGCAAGCGGTGGCGGTCGGCGAGCATGGCGTGATCGAGGTTCTTGAGCAGTTGGTCGATAGCGGGCGCTTGGTCAGTCATCAGGGCGGCAAGGGTCTTTTGGGTGAGGCAGGTGAGGCCTGCGCAGCATGAGTCGATGGAATGGAAGCGATTGTCGCAGATTTCGACACGACTGGAGACGTTGCATCATCGGGTAGCGGCGCTGGCAACCGAATCACAACGACTGCTCCTACAAAAAACAGGCCTCCTTTCCGACTCTTTAAAAGCTGAAGTCCGATGTATTGGGTTAGGTATGTGCAGTTCAAATACACCGTCCAGATTCATCTGGACAGTCAGAATATTCCACCTTGAACTCGGAGCGTTATATGCCCATCGATTCCTCCACTTCCACACCAAAACTTCCGAGCTACACAGATGCCATGAGGGCGCAACCACGCTCAAGCGAATCGCTGCCGCCGCCGCAATACGAATTCCCTCCACCCTATACGCAAAAGTCCTCGTCGACTTCGAACGACCGGACGTCATCGGCGCCTGCAACTAATTTGACGGCCGCTCGGATCTCGAACTACCACACGACGAGCCAGACCAATCGGGGAATGAACTTTATGAGCGGTCTTTGATACTGCCGCTGAACGCGCCAACTCATTTTTAGCAGTGCCTATTTTTTAGCGCGCTCCAACATTACCAATCGGAGTTTTTATGCCTATAGATCGTATGTCTTCTTCTCGCGTGGGTGGTTATGGTCATTCCTTTGCGGAAAAGCACCAACGCACTCCAGAACAAGCACCACAGGGTGCATCGGCTTCTTCTAGCTCATGGAAAACAATCGAGACGCTTAAGAAGCTTCCCACAGACTTCCCTACGTCTAGCATCAAGCAAAGCTCCCTGGATAGGCCTATAGGCTTGTTACAAAGAAAACTAGAACTGGAAAGCAAGGGCGGCTCGACCAAAAATATCGATCAATCCTATAAAGATTCCATGAAGGACTTGTACAAGGAAACTTCGAACGCGCAGAGCAAGGCCCCCAACGAGACAGACAGGAACCGAGCGAGCAATTGGAGTGACATTGTATTAAAAAGCATAGTAGATGGTAAGCGGTAAACCAACGTCGACCAGTACTTGCGTCAACGTGTAAATGACTGCCCTTTAAACTACTGATACGCGATGAGTTAGCGTTTCAAGAAACTCCGCCCCACCTGCGCCGGCAAGACAATACATCGATGAACTTACCGGCGCGGATCACGTCCTACAGGCCTTTCAACATAAGCGGCCTGGCATCCCGTCTTCGCATTTAAGGGCTATCGCGTCCGCTTAAAAACAGGCGGATACCCCCGCCCTTAATTTGGGTGTTCGTTAAGCTCACCGCCAGCTGACACAGCGATGAACTTTCTTACGTCGGAAGACGGCAGATTCCTCAATTCACTCAGAGCAATCCTTGCGGCTGTTCCGGGAGAAATCGCTTTAATGAGGCGTTGATCCTCGCCCCCCTGTGATTCCCAGCACCAAGGATGAGTACTTACGCCTGCGGATGAGGCCTTTCAAAATAGGATTATCCCGATGCTTCTTGGAAAAAATTTGTATGCTTCCCAACCCTTGCAGCAGTCACACAGGCCGATAGGCGCCCAAGCCCTTGGCAACACCGACGCCCCACTGAACCCTCACCGGGTGCGTGATCTGACAGTTGTGGGCGCGGGCAGCAGCGTCGCCTACCTGATCAATGAATTAAACCAGCGGGTTTCCTCAGACGGCCGCACTAATCCCTTGCTGGGAAAAGTCAGCATCATCGGCCAGGAAGATCCCTGGTCGGCCAATGTTCGCGGTCTCGGCTACATCAACCATCAACATGAAATTATCGACCAATGGGGCTCAACGGTACCTGCTTACAATGCGGGTTATGCCGACCGGGGCGAATTTTCAGCAAGTAACCAGTTGCAACTGGAACGCGTGAAAGCGTTAGGCGCGGAACATGTGCCGGAGCAGATAACCGGTATAAGCCGCTTGAAAAATGGCCTCTACCGGATCAGCTTAGGCAACGGCCAGGCCATAGAAAGCCGCCAAGTGGTATTGGGCATGGGAGCGGGTCCGCATACAAGCCTGTTGAAAACCGACTGCACGCAGACCCAGGCAGAAAAACGCTTGGGTAATATTCGTCTGCATAAGCAGGAGGCCTTGCAGGGCAAAGTCATGGACTTGGATGAGTTCATGCGGGCCACCGACCGCACCCCCGAAAAATTCGCAGGCAAACATGTGGTGGTGCACGGCCCCAACGCGGGCATTGATGCCGTGGAGCGTGCGAAAGAGCTGGGAGCAAAGGTCAATTGGCTGATCCGCAGTACCAAGCCGGTCCTACTGGATGGCCATCAACTGAAATTTGCGCCGCAAGTGGCCCAGAACAATCTGGTCTGCGTGGACGCGCTCGATATCCGTCCGAACCCGAGCCCTGATGGCGCGCCTTTACAATTGAGCTATAGCAAGCCCGGCAGCGACCCGCAGGCCCCTCATAGCGTTCTGGATGCCGACTACTACGTCTATGCCCTTGGCCAGGATATCGACAAGCCGGGAAGCAGCGGCGCCATACTCGGCGATCTGCGGCATCAGCTCGAACCCGTCTACGACTACGATCAAGTCTATGGCGACCAGCCTTTCAAGACTGTCCTGGGCCTGCAAACCCGGGGCAGCAACAGCAGCAGCGGCCTGTTGATTGTCGGTGCCGCCGTGGCGCAGTTGGCCGCCAATGTTCAGCACAGCTACCAGGATCATGCGGCTGATCGTATTTTACAGCAGCTGGAAAAACTACCAGGAGAGGCCGGTGAAGAGCTATCACGCCTGATCATGCAAGGCGCAGAGAGTCCTGCCATCACGGCGCAGTTACAGGCCTGGCCGGCCCAGACCGCGCACGCGTCAGCCCTGCAGGTTTTAAGCAACCACGTGTCGGACTATCTGGCGGCCCGCGAGTATTTCCAGCAACAGAGCACGAAAAAAGGTGTTCGCGGCGTCGTTGGCGAAGTAGAGAACCAGGTCTCGAACCAAGTGCCTTCCGTGGTCGTTTCCCCTCAGTTGGGCACGGTGAAAGGCTCTACAGCCGCCCTATCAGGCCTGATTCCCGCTTACGTAGCCAACGGCGAAAACAATTACACCACCGACGACCGCACCATGCTGCGCGCAGGTATCGCAGACCGGTACCCCAACATCGACAATGCCAGAGCGGGCCGCTTCATTGATGAGGTCATCAATCTGCGCCATCTTGGCAGCGATGCATTCATCGCCAAGGCAAAGTCGGAAGGCACGACGCCGGTGCATACGCCAGTCGTCGGCATGCCTGCATCCGTCAGGAAAGGTTATGAAGCGTACCTGCAAGCCCTGGACGACGGCGCCGAAAACACCCCGCTCAGCCGCCAGTGGGCGCTCAAATAAGCCGGTTTTCTGGGGCAGCGGTTGTATGTTGCCCCGCTAAACATCCAGCCCCTTAAGCTGATTTGCGCCGATACGGAAACACATCAATCACCTTCCCCTCCCGAATCGCCTCTTGCAGGCCCTTCCAATAGTCGGCGTTGTACAACTCACCATGCAGCTCATCAAACAACTTGCGCTGGCCGGCATCGGCAAACAGGAACGGCGGGAACTCCTCCGGGAACACATCCAGCGGGCCGATGGAGTACCAGGGCTCGGAGGCCATCTCATCTTCGGGCGTACGCGGCGCCGGGATATGCCGGAAGTTGGCTTCAGTGAGGTAGCAGATTTCGTCGTAGTCGTAAAACACCACGCGACCATGACGGGTAACACCGAAGTTCTTCAGCAGCATGTCGCCGGGAAAGATATTCGCCGCCGCCAGTTGTTTGATCGCCAGTCCATAGTCCTCCAAAGCTTCGCGCACCTGGGCCGGGTTGGCGTTTTCCAGGTAGAGGTTGAGCGGGGTCATGCGCCGTTCGGTCCAGCAGTGGCGAATGAGCACCGTGTCGCCTTCCACTTCGACCGTGCCGGCGGCCACTTCGAGTAACTCGGCCAGGCACTCGGGCTCGAACTTGCTCAAGGGGAAGCGGAAGTCGGCGAACTCCTGGGTATCGGCCATGCGCCCGACGCGGTCGACGCTTTTAACCAGGCGGTATTTCTCGATCACCGTGGCGCGGTTGACGTTTTTCGACGGTGAGAAGCGGTCCTTGATGATCTTGAACACGGTGTTGAAGCCCGGCAGGGTAAACACGCTCATGACCATGCCGCGCACGCCGGGGGCCATGATGAACTGGTCGTCAGTGGTGGCCAGGTGATTGATCAGCGCACGGTAGAACTCCGACTTACCGTGCTTGTAGAAACCGATGGAGGTGTACAACTCGGCGATGTGCTTGCCCGGCAGGATGCGCTTGAGGAAGCCGATGAATTCCGCCGGCACTGGCACGTCGACCATGAAGTAGGAACGGGTAAACGAAAAGATGATCGACACCTCGGCTTCGTCGGTGATCAGCGCATCGATCTGGATGCCTTGCCCTTCGCGGTGCAGCAACGGGATCACCAGGGGCCATTGTTCGTCGCGGGTATAAAGGCGCCCTACCAGATAGGCGCCTTTGTTGCGGTAGAGCACCGAGGAAAACAGCTCGACCTTGAGGTCAGGGTCCTTGCAGACCCAGTCGGGCAGGCTTTCCCGCAGTTGCGCTTCGAGGCGCTGCAGGTCGGCGTTCAGGTCGGCATAGGGTTCGCTGAAACGGTAGTCGGCAAACATCTGCGCGAGCATCTCACCGATGTTGCCGGCGGGCAGGTAGGTGCGGGTCTGCGCGGCCCGCGCCTTGCGCAGGCTTGGCCGGGTGGTGTGGATAAACATGCAGCCGTCGCTGATCAGGTCGTGGCTGAACAGGCCGCAAAAGATCGAGTTGTACCAGGTCTCGGACAGCTCATCGTCGAAACGCGGGTCGATCAGGCTGATGTAGGCGCTTTTCACCAAAGGCCACAGGTCGATATCCAATAAGTCCACGTCATCGAAGCGGGCGTGCAGGCCTGCGATCACCTCAAACACCTTCTCTTCATAGAGGTTGATCCGCGCCGCCGAGGCGGCCTGGCCTTGCTGCCATTGGGCCTTCTCGAACCGCTCGCGGGCGCCATCGGTGATCTGGCGAAAGTGCTCACGGTAATCGTCGAAGCCGTCGAGGATCTTGCGGGCAATCGCGAGGGCGGGCGTGGGTTGCGACATGCGGGAAACCTCGAACGGGCATCGGGAAGCCTTGAGCTTAGCCAGTGTACGTAAGCAGGAGAAGGGTGAATTTTTGCGCGGCGCTGTACCCCTTCGCTGACTTTGTACATTTGTTTTCAATTTATTTAATTCGACCATACGGTCAATAAAAACACCGCATTGTCGCCTTGCGTTCGCCCAATAGCCGCTAACGGCGGGGCTTGGCACCCGGCAGCAAAAATAGCAGACCCGTTTCCATTACTGATTCCACCTCAAGGATTGGATCCAACTAAGGGAAACCCCGATTACCACGGTAGTGGCACTTTGATATATAGCGCGCCCTCTCCCACCCTAACAAGGTCAAAAGACCGATCCGGGAGCAGGTTCTAATCGCACAAGGAGCATTGAGATGTCATTGAGGAACATGAGGATCGGTCTGCGTGCCAGTCTGAGTTTTGGGGTGTTGGCCAGCTTGCTGGTGATTGTCGGGCTGTTCTGCCTGGGGCAGATGGCCAAGCTGCGCGAAAGCGCGCTGGTCATCGAACGATCGTGGATGCCGAGCATCGAGAATATCCACGACAGCGCCGCCTTCGTGGCCAGCATCCGCCTGGAGGCCTTGCGCCTGGTGACCACCGATGAATCAAGGGTTCGCGACACGAGCAGAAACCTGATCACCCGCCAGCGCAGCGACCTGCAAACCCTGTTGGATCACCATGAAACCCTGCTGACCAACGACGAAGAGCGCGAGATGCTCAAGCAGGTGAAAACCGACGTGGCCGGCTACCTGGCGATCGTCAGCCAGATGGTTGATTTGATCGACAAGGATCAGCAGCAAGACGCCATTGACCTGCTCAACAACCGTCTCGCCCCTCAAGGCACGTTGCTCAGCCAGAGCCTGGAAAAGCTGATCGTCTTCAACCAGAACGGTGTCGAAGCCGCCGCCGATTCCGCTGCACAGATGTATTCGAGCGCGCAATGGGTGGTCGGCCTGATCATTGTGATTGCACTGATCGCCACCTTGCTGCTGGCCTGGCTGCTGACCCGCAGCATCACCGCGCCGCTCAGCCAGGCGCTGACCGTGGCGCGCACCATCGCCGCCGGCGACTTGAGCCAGCCGATCAAGGTGCAAGGCCATGACGAGCCGGCCCAATTGCTCAGTGCCCTGGCCACCATGCAGACACAGTTGCAGACCACTATCCGAGGCATCAGCGAGTCGGCGCAGCAATTGGCGTCGGCCGCCGAAGAAATGAGTTCGGTGATGGAACAAAGCACCCGTGGCCTGCAAGCGCAAAACGATGAAATCGAACAAGCCGCCACCGCGGTCACCGAAATGAGTGCGGCCGTGGACGAAGTGGCGGGCAATGCGGTGTCCAGCGCTGAAGCGTCCCAGGCCTCGGATGAAGACAGCAAGCACGGTCACTACCAGATCAGCGAAACCATCAGCTCGATCCAGAACCTGGTGGACGAAGTGCTCGGCGCCTCGAACAAGGCCGAAGGCCTGGCGGTGCAGGCCCAGGACATCAGCAAGGTGCTGGAAGTGATCCGTGGCATCGCCGGGCAAACCAACCTGCTGGCCCTCAACGCGGCGATTGAAGCCGCGCGTGCGGGTGAAGCCGGGCGCGGTTTTGCGGTGGTCGCCGATGAGGTGCGTTCCCTCGCGCAGCGCACCCAGGACTCCACCGAAGAAATCGAGCAAATGATCAGCGGTATCCAGCAAGGCACCCAAAATACCGTCGAAGCGCTGAACAGCAGCGCCGATCACGCCGGCCAGACCCTGCAACGGGCCAACAGCGCGGGCAACGCCCTGGAGAAAATCACCGCGGCCATTTCACAAATCAGCCAGCGCAACCTGGTAATCGCCAGCGCCGCCGAGCAGCAAGCGCTGGTTGCCCGTGAAGTGGACCGCAGCCTGGTGAATATCCGCGACCTGTCCACCCAGACCGCCGCCGGTGCGACCCAGACCTCGGCCGCCAGCCAGGAACTGTCGCGCCTGGCCGTGGACCTGAATGGGCTGGTGACGCGGTTTGTTCTGTAATCAGTCAAAGCGGCGTGCAACACTCGCCGCCTGATTGATTTAGGAATATTCCGTGAGACCTGTCGACACCCTTTACCTGCTGGGATTGGCTGCCATCTGGGGCGCGAGCTTTCTGTTCATGCGCATCATCGCGCCGGAAATCGGCCCCATCCCGACCGCATTTTTTCGCGTATCCATAGCCGCCGTCGGCTTGCTCGTAATGCTGGCGGTGATGCGAGTGAAGTGGGACTTCCAGGGCAAATTCAAAACCGTCCTGCTACTGGGTGTGATCAACTCCGGCATCCCGGCCACCCTGTATTCAGTGGCCGCCCAAGTGCTGCCGGCCGGTTACTCGGCGATCTTCAACGCCACCACGCCGTTGATGGGGGTGTTGATCGGCGGGCTGTTCTTCAGCGAACGCCTGACCGCGTCGAAAATCGCCGGGGTCAGCCTGGGCCTGCTTGGCGTTGGTGTGCTGACCCGTGCGGGACCGGTGGCGTTTGACCTGGAATTGTTGATGGGCGCCGTGGCCTGCCTGCTGGCCACCACCTGCTATGGCTTTGCCGGTTTCCTCGCACGGCGCTGGCTGGACCAGCGGGGTGGGTTGGACAGTCGCCTGTCGGCCTTGGGCAGCATGCTCGGCGCGACGTTGTTCCTGCTGCCGTTGTTTGCCTACAGTGCGATCAGCCATCCGCCTGCGAGTTGGGGCGGCGGGCAGGTGTGGGTGTCGTTGCTGGGGTTGGGATTGGGGTGTACGGCGTTTGCGTACGTGTTGTATTTCCGCTTGCTTACCGCCATTGGGCCGGTGAGATCGATGACCACAACGTTCCTGATTCCGCCGTTTGGCGTGCTATGGGGCGCGCTGCTGTTGAATGAGCCGTTGTCCATGGCGCATGTGTATGGCGGGGTGCTCATCGCGGGGGCGTTGTGGCTGGTGCTGCGACCGGGGAAGCTGGCTAGGGCGCTATAGACAGGTTTCATGTGGGTGCTGGCAGCTGATTGTTGCAAAAATAAGTTAAATAAACCTCCGTTCCGGCCGATACCCCCTGAAAGCCTTGCGGATTGAACAACCATGCGTAATAACCAACCCGTTACCCAGCGCGAACGCACCTTCCCCGCTCAGCAACGGTTGATCTCAACCACAGATGCCAAAGGCGTGATCACCTACTGCAACGACGCTTTCGTCGAGATCAGTGGGTTCACCCGTGAAGAACTGCTGCGCGCGCCGCACAACCTGGTGCGTCACCCGGATGTGCCGGCGGCGGTGTTCGGGCATATGTGGACCACGCTCAAACAAGGCTTGCCATGGATGGGCATCGTCAAGAACCGCTGCAAGACCGGCGATCATTACTGGGTTAACGCCTATGTGACGCCGGTCTTCGAAGGCAACCAGGTGGTCGGCTACGAATCGGTGCGCATCAAGCCCACCGCCGAGCAGATCCGCCGGGCCGAAGCGCTCTACCAACGCATCAACCAAGGCAAGTCGGCCGTTCCCCAGCGGGACAAGTGGCTGCCGGTGTTGCAGGACTGGCTGCCGTTTATCCTGGTCAGCCAGTTGAGTTTCATGATCGGTGCGTCGCTCAATTCCCACTGGGGCTTTGCCCTGGCGGCAGGGTTGTCGGTGCCATTGGGCCTGCTGGGCCTGAGCTGGCAACAGCGCGGCCTCAAGCGCCTGCTCCGCCTGGCCGAGCAGACCACCTCCGACCCGTTGATCGCGCAGATGTACACCGACAGCCGTGGCGCACAGGCGCGGTTGGAGATGTCGATCCTCAGCCAGGAAGCACGTCTGAAGACCTGTCTTACGCGCTTGCAGGACACTGCCGAGCATCTGAACGACCAGGCGGCGCAGTCCAACACCCTGGCGCACAACAGCTCCAGCGGTCTGGAGCGCCAGCGTGTGGAAACCGAGCAGGTGGCCACGGCGGTCAACCAGATGGCGGCGACCACCCAGGAAGTCGCCAGCCATGTGCAGCGCACGGCTGATGCCACCCAGGAAGCCAATCGCCTGACCGGTCGCGGCCGCGATATCGCCGGGGAAACCCGCGAGGCGATTCAGCGCCTGTCGGTGGCTGTGGGTGAGACAGGCGTGACCGTCACCCAACTGGCCAAGGACAGTGACGAGATCGGCGGCGTTGTCGACGTGATCAAAGGCATTGCCGACCAGACCAACCTGTTGGCGTTGAACGCCGCCATCGAAGCGGCGCGTGCCGGCGAGATGGGCCGAGGGTTTGCCGTGGTGGCCGACGAAGTGCGCCAGCTGGCGCAGCGTACGGCCGAGTCGACCGGGCAGATTCATGCCCTGATCGCCAAGCTGCAACAAACCGCCGCCGCGGCCGTGCAAACCATGGACGCCGGGCATCGCCAGGCTGAAGAAGGTGTGGCGCGGGTGATGGAAGCGGATCAGGCGTTGGTGGGAATCAGCGAAGCGGTGGCGCATATCACTGACATGACGACGCAGATTGCAGCAGCGACTGAAGAGCAAAGCTCGGTGGCTGAAGAGATCAGCCGCAACATCAGTACGATTGCGTTGTTGGCGGACCAGACGTCGGAGCAGGCGCTGAATTCGGCGCAATTGAGTGAAGAGCTGACGCATACGGCCAATACCCAGTATTCGCTGGTAGAGCGGTTTAACCGGTAGACCGCTATCGGGGGCAAGCCCCCTCCCACATTGGACCGAGTTCCAACTTTGGAATGTGGTCAAAATGTGGGAGGGGGCTTGCCCCCGATAAGCATAGCTATCTACACAACTCTCAAAGGCTTATACATAACTCTGTGGTGAGCGGGCTTGTCCCGCGCTGGGCTGCGCAGCAGCCCCAAAACCAGGCAACTTGGTTTTTCTGAAAAAACGCGGTGGCTTTGATGGGGCTGCTTCGCAGCCCAGCGCGGGACAAGCCCGCTCACCACAACAGCCCAGTTGCCATAGATTCAGCATCCACGGGAAGTTGTGTAGATACCTATGCCCCGATAAGGCCCTAACAGCCGCCGAGAAACCTGGCAACTTGCACCGCCGCAGCCTCCAGATGCTGCTCATGACTGAACCCCGATGCCTTCAACGGCTTCAAGTCATGATCTCCCGCCACCAACCACATCACCTCGATGCTCGGTGACAGCACATACCCCTCCACCGCCGCCCGATTGCCCAATGCATCGCGCTCTCCCTGCACGATCAGCGTCGGCGTTTTCAGCCCCGCCAAGTGCTCGACCCGTGGTTTTTCCGGTTTGCCCACGGCATAGAACGGATAGCCCAGGCACACCAGCCCTTCTGCGCCCAGTTCATCGGCCAACAAACTGGCCATGCGCCCGCCCATGGACTTGCCGCCAACGGCCAGTTTCCCAGCGACATGGCGTCGCACCTCGGCATATACCTCGCGCCAGGCTTCCAGCAGTTTCGGCGCCGGGTTCGGCGGGCGTTTGCCGCCGTCCAACCGGCGTTGGGCCATGTAGGGAAACTCGAAGCGCAGCACGTTGACGCCATGCCCGGCAAGGCGTGCAGCCATGTCGTTCATGAAGGATGAGTCCATCGGCGCACCGGCGCCGTGAGCCAGGATCAGCGTCACCGGCGGACGCGCGATAGACCCTTTCGCCCCATCCCACAACCAGCCGCGTTCCCGCACACACTGCGCCCATTGATCCCCGTCAATACTGGCCTTGTACTCTTTGCCCATGCTTGCCTCGCTATTTAGTCTGCCTATAACTCCAGCCCAAGTGCCGCACTTGCTTGGGTTGAACCGTGGATGGGGAACCATGAACACTACTTTAAGTACCGCCTATAACTACAAGGTGGTCCGCCAATTCGCCATTATGACGGTGGTGTGGGGCATCGTCGGCATGGGGCTCGGGGTTTTTCTCGCCGCCCAATTGGTTTGGCCCGCGCTCAACTTCGATTTGCCCTGGACCAGCTTTGGCCGTTTGCGCCCACTGCACACCAACGCGGTGATCTTCGCCTTCGGCGGCTGCGCGCTGTTTGCCAGCTCGTTCTATTCGGTGCAACGCACCTGCCAGACTCAACTGTTCGCGCCGAAAATCGCCGCGTTCTGCTTCTGGGGCTGGCAACTGGTCATCCTGCTGGCCGCGATCACCTTGCCACTGGGCTACACCAGTTCCAAGGAATACGCCGAGCTGGAATGGCCGATCGACATCCTGATCACCATTGTCTGGGTGGCCTACGCCATCGTGTTCTTCGGCACGGTGATGAAGCGCAACACCAAGCATATCTATGTCGGCAACTGGTTCTTCGGTGCGTTCATCATCACCGTGGCGATTCTGCATATCGTCAACAACCTGGAAATCCCGGTCAGCCTGACCAAGTCCTACAGCCTCTACGGCGGTGCGACGGATGCCATGGTGCAGTGGTGGTATGGGCACAACGCGGTAGGCTTTTTCCTCACCGCTGGCTTCTTGGGGATGATGTACTACTTTGTGCCCAAGCAGGCCGAACGTCCGGTGTATTCCTATCGCTTGTCCATTGTGCACTTCTGGGCGCTGATCACCCTGTACATCTGGGCTGGCCCGCACCACTTGCACTACACCGCGCTGCCGGACTGGGCACAGTCCCTGGGCATGGTGATGTCGCTGGTACTGCTGGCACCGAGCTGGGGCGGCATGATCAACGGCATGATGACCCTGTCGGGCGCCTGGCATAAGTTGCGCAGCGACCCGATCCTGCGTTTTCTCGTGGTCTCCCTGGCGTTCTACGGCATGTCGACCTTCGAAGGCCCGATGATGGCAATCAAGACCGTCAACGCCCTCTCCCACTACACCGACTGGACCATCGGCCACGTACATGCCGGCGCTCTCGGTTGGGTGGCGATGATTTCCATCGGCGCGCTGTACCACATGATCCCGAAAATCTTCGGTCGCGAGCAGATGTACAGCCTCGGCCTGATCAACGCGCACTTCTGGCTGGCCACCATCGGCACCGTGCTCTACATCGCCTCGATGTGGGTCAACGGCATTGCCCAAGGCCTGATGTGGCGGGCGATCAACGAAGACGGCACCTTGACCTACTCCTTCGTCGAAACCCTGGTGGCCAGTCACCCAGGCTTCATCGTGCGGCTGGTGGGCGGTGCGGTGTTCCTCAGCGGCATGTTCCTGATGGCTTACAACACCTGGCGCACCGTGCGTTCGCCGCAGCCAGTCGAAGCCACTACCACTGCGCAGTTGGCCTGAGGAGTCTGTGATGAAACACGAAACGATTGAAAAGAACGTCGGCCTGCTGATGCTGCTCATGGTGCTTGCTGTGAGCATCGGCGGCCTGACCCAGATCGTCCCGCTGTTCTTCCAGGATGTGACCAACAAGCCGGTGGAAGGCATGAAACCCTACACCGCGCTGCAACTGGAAGGCCGCGACATCTACATCCGCGAAGGCTGTGTGCAGTGTCACTCGCAGATGATCCGCCCGTTCCGCGCCGAAACCGAACGCTACGGCCACTACTCCGTGGCGGGCGAGAGCGTGTGGGATCACCCGTTCCTGTGGGGCTCCAAGCGCACCGGTCCGGACCTGGCACGCGTCGGCGCCCGCTACTCGGACGACTGGCACCGCGCGCATTTGTACAACCCGCGCAACGTGGTGCCCGAGTCGAAAATGCCGGCCTACCCGTGGCTGGTCACGGCCCAGGTCGACAGCAGCCACACCGAGACCAAGTTGAAGGTGATGCGCACTCTCGGCGTGCCGTACACCGACGACGACATCACTGCCGCGGTCGCCAGCCTCAAGGGCAAGACCGAGATGGACGCGCTGGTTTCATACCTGCAAGTGCTCGGCACTGCCATCAAGAGCAAGAGGTGAGCCATGGGATTTGAATTCGATGCGGGCACCATCCGAGGCCTTGGCACGCTGGTCGTCGCCATTGCCTTTATCGGCCTGTCGCTGTGGGTGTTCAACAACCGGCGCAATGAGGAATTCGAGCAGGCGCGCCTGCTGCCCTTCGCCGATGAACCTTCTCCATCCGACGCTCAAGAAGCGCCTGCAACAAGGAGCAACCGGCCATGACCCTATTCTGGAGTACATGGATCTGCGTACTGACCCTCGGCAGCCTGATCGGCCTGACTTGGCTGTTGATCGGCACCCGCAAGGGCGAGACCAAAGGCAGCGTGGACCAGACCATGGGCCACGCCTTCGATGGCATCGAGGAATACGACAACCCGCTGCCCCAGTGGTGGTTCATGCTGTTCGCCGGCACTCTGGTGTTCGCGGTCGGCTACCTGGTCCTCTACCCCGGCCTGGGCAACTGGAAAGGCGTGCTGCCGGGTTATGAAGACGGCTGGACGTCGGCCAAGGAATGGGACAAGGAAATGGCCAAGGCCGACACCAGGTTCGGGCCGATCTTCGCCAAATTCTCGGCCATGCCCGTGGAAGAAGTGGCCAAGGACCCGCAGGCGCTGAAGATGGGCGGTCGCCTGTTCGCCTCCAACTGCGCGGTGTGCCACGGCTCGGATGCCAAGGGCGCGTTCGGCTTCCCCAACCTGGCGGACAACATCTGGCGCTGGGGCGGTTCGGCTGAGGCGATCAAGACCACCATCCTGAACGGTCGCCACGCGGCGATGCCGGCCTGGGGTGAGATGCTGGGTGATGACGGTGTGAAGAACGTTGCTGCCTATGTCCGCCACGATTTGGCCAAGTTGCCGCTGCCGGCCAACAGCACTGCCGACCTGGATGCGGGCAAAGCCGCGTTCAACACCACTTGCGTGGCGTGCCACGGGCCGGAAGGCCACGGCATGGAAGTCATGGGGGCGCCGAACCTGACGCTGCCAGGCGGCTATATCTACGGCACCAGCCTGGCGCAGTTGCAACAGACCATTCGCCATGGCCGTCAAGGCCAGATGCCTGCGCAGGAAGTGCTGCAAGGCAATGACAAGGTGCATCTGCTGGCCGCCTACGTGTACAGCCTGTCCCACAACGCTGATGGCGCAACGCCAGAAAGCCAACCTCAATAACTGTTACTTGTGGAGAGGGTGCTTGCTCCCTCTCCACAGTGACCGAGCCGTGTGACCGAGTGTCACACCCTTCCAAAGCACAACTTTCCCCCCTCGCCATTCGGGTCTACGCTTGACCCACAGCGGACCGATTCCGGCGTACGCAACGGCTAGCGTTGCGACCCCGTAAATTTCCTGTCCACTCGATCAGCTTTCGATTTCTGATTTTGTCCTTACGCCAAACATGGAAAGGGCGCAGAATCTGGCGTTGAACGCATTGATCCAGGTCAGCCATTGCGTTGCAATGGCCCCTCGCTTTCTACATACTTGCGGCCGATTTTACCTATAAAAAAACCTAAACCGTGGAACCTTAGAATGAGCACAGCAATCAGTCCGACTGCTTATAACTATAAGGTAGTCCGCCAGTTCGCCATCATGACGGTGGTCTGGGGGATCCTTGGCATGGGGCTCGGGGTGTTCATCGCCTCGCAACTGGTTTGGCCGGAATTGAATTTCGACTTGCC
Source organism: Pseudomonas sp. LG1E9 (assembly GCF_003290225.1). Lineage (NCBI taxonomy): Bacteria > Pseudomonadati > Pseudomonadota > Gammaproteobacteria > Pseudomonadales > Pseudomonadaceae > Pseudomonas > Pseudomonas sp. LG1E9. The sequence goes on from NZ_CP029983.1 coordinate 5,221,834, forward strand.
ATGGACGACCTTCGGTCGCCTGCGCCCGCTGCACACCAACCTGGTGATTTTCGCCTTCGGCGGATGTGCCTTGTTTGCCACCTCCTACTATGTCGTGCAACGCACCTGCCAGACGCGACTGATCTCCGACGGCCTCGCCGCCTTTACCTTCTGGGGTTGGCAAGCAGTCATCGTCGGCGCCATCGTCAGCCTGCCGCTGGGCTACACCACCACCAAGGAATACGCCGAGCTGGAATGGCCGATCGCCATTTTGCTGGCGATTGTGTGGGTGACCTACGGTGCGGTGTTCTTCGGCACCATCGTCAAGCGCAAGACCAAGCACATCTACGTGGGCAACTGGTTCTACGGCGCATTCATCGTGGTCACGGCGATGCTGCACATCGTCAACCACGCATCGTTGCCGGTCAGCCTGTTCAAGTCCTACTCGGCCTATGCCGGTGCGACAGATGCGATGATCCAGTGGTGGTACGGGCACAACGCCGTAGGGTTTTTCCTGACTACGGGTTTTCTGGGGATGATGTACTACTTCGTGCCGAAACAGGCCGAACGTCCTATCTACTCCTACCGCTTGTCCATCGTGCACTTCTGGGCGCTGATCACCCTGTACATCTGGGCCGGTCCGCACCATTTGCACTACACCGCGCTGCCGGACTGGGCGCAATCCCTGGGTATGGCGATGTCGATTATCCTGCTGGCGCCAAGCTGGGGCGGCATGATCAACGGCATGATGACCCTCTCGGGCGCCTGGCATAAATTGCGCACCGACCCGATCCTGCGTTTCCTCGTGGTCTCCCTGGCGTTCTACGGCATGTCGACCTTCGAAGGGCCGATGATGGCGATCAAGACCGTCAACTCGCTGTCCCACTACACCGACTGGACCATCGGCCACGTACACGCCGGCGCCCTCGGTTGGGTGGCGATGATCTCCATCGGCGCGCTGTACCACATGATCCCCAAACTGTTTGGCCGTGCGCAGATGCACAGCGTCGGGCTAATCAACACGCACTTCTGGCTGGCCACCATCGGCACCGTGCTCTACATCGCCTCGATGTGGGTCAACGGCATCACCCAAGGCCTGATGTGGCGTGCGATCAACGATGACGGCACCCTCACCTACTCCTTCGTCGAAGCGCTGCAAGCCAGCCATCCGGGCTACATCGTCCGCGCCCTGGGCGGTGCGTTCTTTGCCACCGGTATGCTGTTCATGGCCTACAACGTCTGGCGCACCGTGCGTGCCTCCGACCCGGCGCAAGCCGAAGCCGCCGCCCAGATCGCCGTTGTGGGAGCCCACTGATGAAGCATGAAGTAGTCGAGAAGAACATCGGCCTGCTGGCCTTCTTCATGGTCATCGCCGTGAGTATCGGCGGCCTGACCCAAATCGTTCCGCTGTTTTTCCAGGACGTGACCAACAAGCCGGTCGAAGGCATGAAGCCGCGCACCGCCCTTGAACTGGAAGGCCGCGACGTCTACATCGCCAACGGCTGCGTGGGCTGCCACTCGCAGATGATCCGCCCGTTCCGCGCCGAAACCGAACGCTACGGCCACTACTCGGTGGCCGGTGAAAGCGTGTGGGACCACCCGTTCCTGTGGGGCTCCAAGCGCACCGGCCCGGACCTGGCCCGCGTGGGCGGGCGTTACTCCGACGACTGGCAACGTGCGCACTTGTACAACCCGCGCAACGTGGTGCCTGAGTCGAAAATGCCGGCGTACCCGTTCCTCGTGGAAAACAAGCTCGACGGCAAGGACACCGCGAAGAAGATGGAAGTCTTGCGCACCCTGGGCGTGCCCTACACCGACGAAGACATCGCCGGTGCAGCCGCAGCCGTGAAGGGCAAGACCGAAATGGACGCATTGGTGGCCTACCTGCAAGGCCTTGGCACCATCATCAAAAGCAAACGGTGACCTACATGGATATCGGGATGATTCGTGGCCTGGGCACCGTTGTGGTGATGGTGGCCTTTATCGGCCTGGCGTTGTGGGTGTTCAGCCCCAAGCGCAAGTCGGAGTTTGAGGACGCGACCTTGCTGCCCTTTGCGGATGATCCCGAAGCCATCAAGCACGTCGAGCAAGCTTCTAGGAGTAACAAAGAATGACTACGTTCTGGAGTCTGTACGTCACAGTCCTCAGTCTGGGTACCATTTTCGCCCTGACCTGGCTGCTGCTGTCGACCCGCAAGGGCCAGCGCGCCGAGCAAACCGACGAGACCGTCGGCCACTCGTTCGATGGCATCGAGGAGTACGACAACCCGCTGCCCAAGTGGTGGTTCATGCTGTTCGTCGGCACCATCATCTTCGCCCTCGGCTACCTCGTGCTGTACCCCGGCCTGGGCAACTGGAAAGGCCTGCTGCCGGGCTACAACTACCTCGACAACGACAAGCAAACCCCCTTCGCCAACGGCCAGACCGGCTGGACCGGCGTGCACGAATGGGAAAAGGAAATGGCCAGGTCGGACGCCAAGTTCGGGCCGATCTTCGCCAAGTTCGCCTCGATGCCGATTGAGGAAGTTGCCAAGGACCCGCAAGCCCTGAAGATGGGTGGCCGCCTGTTCGCCTCCAACTGCTCGGTGTGCCACGGTTCCGACGCCAAGGGCGCTTACGGTTTCCCCAACCTAACCGACGCCGACTGGCGTTGGGGTGGCGAGCCGGCCACCATCAAGGAAACCATCATGAAGGGCCGCCATGCCGTGATGCCGGGCTGGTTGCCAGTCATTCATGAAGAAGGCGTCAGCGACGTGGCCGCCTACGTGGTCACCCAACTTGACGGTCGCAAGCTGCCGGAGGGTGTGAAGGCCGACGTGGCCAACGGCGAAAAACTCTTTGCCGCCAACTGCGTGGCCTGCCACGGCCCGGCCGGCAAAGGCACCCCGGCAATGGGCGCGCCAGACCTGACCCACCCCGGCGCCTTCATCTACGGTTCGAGCTACGCCCAACTGCAGCAGACCATCCGTTTCGGCCGTCAGGGCCAGATGCCGGCGCAGGAACAACTGCAAGGCAATGACAAGGTGCACCTGCTCGCGGCGTATGTTTACAGTTTGTCCCATGGGGACAAGAAGGCCGAGGAACAGTAAAGGCCTCGGACACAACCGAGCCCCGCCTGGCGAACGCTGGCGGGGCTTTGTTATTTCTGCAGCCTGGGCCAGGACCTGGGCGACCGTTGATAACCCCGGGTTGTGGTCCCTGCTGACTAAGTAGTAACGTACCTACATTGCATCTGATAAAGGGGGTTCCCCCATGACCATCACCACTATTTCCAGCCGCGAATTCAATCAAGACACAAGCGGTGCCAAAAAAGCGGCCCGGCAAGGGCCGGTTTTCATCACTGATCGCGGCAAACCTGCCCATGTACTGCTAAGCATTGAGGACTACCAGAAACTGACAGGTCTCAACGCCGACATCGTGGACCTGCTGGTGATGCCGGAAGCGGCCGATATGGAATTCGAAACCGAACGTGCCGTGATCACTCATCGACCCGTGGACCTCTCTTGATGTATCTACTCGACACCAACGTGATCTCTGAACTTCGTAAACCCCAGGCGGATGCGAATGTCGTGGCCTGGGCAAAAAGTGTCATCGCGTCCCACCTGTTTATTTCAGCGATTACGTTGAAGGAACTGGAAACCGGAGTGCTGCGCATTGAGCGCCGCGACCCCACGCAAGGGAAGGTACTGCGCACCTGGCTCAAGCGGCATGTGATGCCCGCGTTCGATGCCCGGATCCTGCCAATCGACGCCGCCGTCGCCTTACGTTGTGCGCGCCTGCATGTACCCGACCGCGCCAATGAAAGTGACGCACTGATCGCTGCGACCGCCCTGGTCCATGGGCTCACGGTGGTCACGCGCAACGTCAGCGATTTCAAATCCAGCGGTGTCCCGCTGATTAATCCGTGGGACGAATGACCGTCCCACTCGCAAAAACCGACCATACTTGCCAAGTCAATTGATCCAGATCACGTACACCATCAATTGATTTCTCCCAACGCGACCAAAGGTCGCACCCTTTGCACCGCATCGGGGGCGTATCATTACGCCACTGCAAGACCCCTAATTTGACCCCGGTTGGCACGTACTGGCCGAGGCAAATCTCCACCGCCGTGGGATGCAATGATGAGCGACCAAATACCGGTACATGACGTTACCCCGCCTGCCAAACACTCGACCACCACCGTCGATCTCTATGCCCCGCGCGAGAAAATCTACACCCGCGCGTTCACCGGCCTGTTCCGCAATTTGCGCATGCTCGGCGGCGCTGCGTTGTTCCTGCTCTACTTCGGCACGGTGTGGCTGAACTGGGGTGGTCACCAGGCCGTATGGTGGAACCTGCCGGAGCGCAAGTTCTTCATTTTTGGTGCGACCTTCTGGCCCCAGGACTTCATTCTGCTGTCGGGCATTCTGATCGTCGCCGCGTTTGGCCTGTTCTTTATCACGGTGTACGCCGGCCGCGTGTGGTGTGGTTATACCTGCCCGCAAAGCGTGTGGACGTGGATCTTCATGTGGTGCGAAAAAGTCACCGAAGGCGACCGTAACCAACGCATCAAACTGGATAAGGCGCCGATGGGCGCCAACAAGTTCCTGCGCAAATTCAGCAAGCACAGCCTGTGGCTGCTGATCGGCTTTGCCACCGGCATGACCTTCGTTGGCTACTTTTCGCCGATTCGCGAACTGGTGTTCGACTTCTTCACCGGCCAGGCCGACGGCTGGTCGTATTTCTGGGTCGGCTTCTTCACCCTCGCCACCTATGGCAACGCCGGCTGGCTGCGCGAACAGGTGTGCATCTACATGTGTCCGTACGCGCGCTTCCAGAGCGTGATGTTCGACAAAGACACCCTGATCGTCTCCTACGACCCACGCCGTGGCGAACTGCGTGGCCCGCGTAAAAAAGGGAGCGACTACAAGGCCCAGGGCCTGGGCGATTGCATCGACTGCACAATGTGCGTGCAAGTGTGCCCCACCGGCATCGACATCCGCGACGGCCTGCAGATCGAGTGCATCGGTTGCGCCGCGTGCATCGACGCCTGCGACAACATCATGGACAAGATGGAGTACCCGCGCGGCCTGATCAGCTACACCACCGAACACAACCTGTCCGGGCAAAAAACCCATAAGCTGCGCCCACGCCTGATCGGTTACGCCTTGGTGTTGCTGGCGATGATCAGCCTGTTGGCGGCTGCGTTTTTCATGCGCTCGCTGGTGGGCTTCGACGTGAGCAAGGACCGCGTGCTCTACCGCGAGAACGCCGAAGGCCGCATCGAAAACGTCTACAGCCTGAAGATCATGAACAAGGACCAGCGAGACCACACCTACGTGCTCGACGCCGCCGGCCTGCCCGACCTCAAGCTGCAAGGCCGACGCGAAATCAAGGTAGCGGCCGGCGATATCGTCAGCATGCCGGTGGAGCTGTCGAGTGCGCCGGAACAACTGCCATCGAGCACCAACGAGGTGAAGTTCATCCTCACCGATGCCGATGACGCCAGCGTCCACATTGAAGCCAAGAGCCGATTCATCGGCCCACAAGTCCGATAAAGAGAGAACGGAACAATGCCCCTAGCCACTGCCGCAAGCCCTTGGTACAAGCACATCTGGCCCTGGATCATCATCGGCATCCTCGCCTGCTCGGTGACCTTGACCTTGTCCATGGTGACCATCGCGGTGAACAACCCGGACAACCTGGTCAACGACAACTACTACGAGGCCGGCAAAGGCATCAACCGCTCCCTCGACCGCGAACGCCTGGCCCAGACCCTGCAACTTCGCGCCAAGCTGCACCTGGATGAACTGACCGGCGAAGTCGAACTGAACCTCACCGGCTACAGCAACCCGAACACCCTGGAACTGAACCTGATCTCCCCGACCCAGCCGGAGAAGGACCGCAAGATCAACCTGGCTCGCAGCGACAGCGAACCTGGCCGCTACATCGGCCAAGTCACCGACAAAGTCGAAGGCCGCCGCTTCGTGGAACTGCTCGGCGTGGAAGGCGACAAGACCTGGCGCCTGTTCGAAGAAGAAGAGGTCAGCCACGACAAGGACTTGCTGTTGGGGGATGAGCCGTTGCAGGGCGCCGAAGACCTGAAAAAATAAAGCCGCGCTTCGCGCATCGGGGGCAAGTCGAATCGTCGCACCGCCCCTCCCACATTTTGAATGTATTCACAGATCAAAGGTGGGAGGGGGCTTGCCCCCGATGAGGCCCTCCCAGCCAACCAAGATCCCTGACCATGACCAGCCCAACCCCCTGCTACCACTGCGCCCTGCCCGTCCCGCCCGGCAGCCGGTTCACCGCCGACATCCTCGGCGAGCGCCGCGAGCTCTGCTGCCCGGGCTGCCAGGCCGTAGCCGAAGCGATTGTGGCCGGAGGACTGGAAAGCTACTACCGGCACCGCAGCGAAGCCTCGGCCAATCCCGAGTCGCTACCGGTGCAACTGGTGGACGAACTGGCGCTGTACGACCGCGCCGATGTGCAAAAACCCTTCGTGCACCACCAGGGCGAACTGGCCGAAACCACCCTGCTGATGGAAGGCATCAGCTGCGCCGCCTGTGGCTGGCTGATCGAAAAACACCTGCGCAGCCTGCCCGTCGTGGCCGAGGCGCGGTTGAACCTGTCCAACCATCGCTTGCAGCTGCGCTGGGCCGACGGGCAACTGCCGTTGAGCCAGGTGCTCAGCGAATTGCGCCATATCGGCTATGCCGCCCACCCGTATCAAGCCGACCGCGCCGCCGAGCAACTGGCCAGCGAAAACCGCCTGGCCTTGCGCCAACTCGGCGTGGCCGGATTGCTGTGGTTTCAGGCGATGATGGCAACCATGGCCACCTGGCCCGAATTCAATATCGACCTGAGCCCGGAACTGCATGTGATCCTGCGCTGGGTGGCGATGTTTCTGACAACCCCCATCGTGTTCTACAGCTGTGCGCCGTTCTTCAAGGGCGCCATGCGTGACCTGCGCACGCGCCACCTGACCATGGACGTGTCGGTGTCCCTGGCCATTGGCGGGGCTTACCTGGCGGGTATCTGGACCGCGATCACGGGGGTCGGCGAGCTGTATTTCGATGCCGTGGGCATGTTTGCGCTGTTCCTGCTGGCCGGTCGCTACCTGGAGCGGCGCGCCCGCGAGCGCACAGCGGCGGCCACTGCCCAACTGGTCAACCTGCTGCCGGCTTCGTGCCTGCGCTTGAAAGGCGACGGCCAGAGCGAACGCATCCTGTTGAGCGAGCTGGCCCTGGGCGACTGCGTGCTGGTGCATCCGGGCGCGGTATTGCCAGCGGATGGCGTGATCCTCGACGGCCAGTCAAGCATCGATGAGTCCCTGCTCACTGGCGAATACCTGCCGCAACCGCGCCGGGTCGGCGACAGCGTCACCGCCGGCACCCTCAACGTCGAAGGCGCGCTGACCGTCGAAGTACGCGCCCTCGGCCACGAGACACGCCTGTCCGCCATCGTGCGTCTGCTGGAGCGCGCCCAGGCCGAGAAACCGCGCCTGGCGCAAATCGCCGACCGCGCCGCGCAATGGTTTCTGCTGTGTTCGCTGATTGCCGCCGCATTGATCGGCCTGCTGTGGTGGGAACTGGACTCATCACGGGCGTTCTGGATCGTGTTGGCCATGCTGGTAGCGACCTGCCCGTGTGCGTTGTCCCTGGCGACACCAACCGCCCTGACCGCCGCCACCGGCACCCTGCACAAACTCGGGCTGCTGCTGACCCGTGGGCATGTGCTGGAAGGCCTGAACCAGATCGACACGGTGATTTTCGACAAGACCGGCACCCTGACCGAAGGCCGCCTGGCCCTACGCGCCATCCGTCCCTTGGGCGAGCTGGGCAGCGACGATTGCCTGGGCCTCGCCGCCGCCCTGGAAAACCGCTCCGAACACCCGATTGCCCGCGCCTTTGGCCGTGCGCCATTGGCCGCTGACGAAGTACTCAGCACCCCCGGCCTGGGCCTGGAAGGTCGCGTGGGCGAGCGTCTGCTGCGCATCGGCCAGCCGGCGTTTGTCTGCGCACTCAGTGGCTGCCCGATCCCCGCCTCGCCGGACGATGCTGGGCAATGGCTGCTGCTCGGCGACCGCAGCGGCGCCCTCGCCTGGTTCGTGCTGGATGACCGCCTGCGCAGCGACGCCCCGGCGCTGCTCGCCGCGTGCAAGGCGCGCGGTTGGCGCACATTGCTGCTGTCCGGGGACAGTTCGCCGATGGTCGCCAGTGTCGCCCTTGAGCTGGGCATCGACGAAGCCCACGGCGGCCTGCGCCCCGACGACAAGCTGCAGGTGCTGCAACAGTTGCACAAGGAAGGCCGCAAGGTGCTGATGCTCGGCGATGGGGTCAACGACGTCCCCGTGCTCGCCGCCGCCGATATCAGCGTGGCCATGGGCTCGGCCACCGACCTGGCCAAGACCAGCGCCGATGCGGTGCTGCTCTCCAATCGCCTCGACGCCCTGGTGCAGGCCTTCAGTCTGGCGCGGCGCACTCGACGAGTGATTATTGAAAATCTGCTGTGGGCAGGCCTATACAATGGCCTGATGTTGCCGTTTGCTGCCTTGGGCTGGATCACGCCAATCTGGGCGGCGGTCGGCATGTCCATCAGTTCGTTGACCGTGGTGCTCAACGCCCTGCGCCTGACTCGCCTGCCGAGCGCGCAGGCCGTCAGCGCGCCCTCAATCACCCGCCCGCTGCCCGTATGAGCCGCGCGGGCCTGGAGTGCAGATGCCAGCTTTATACGTGATGATTCCGGCGGCGCTGCTGATAGTGGCCATCGCCATCTACATCTTCTTCTGGGCCGTGGACAGCGGCCAGTACGACGACCTCGACGGCCCGGCCCACAGCGTGCTGTTCGACGACCAGGACCCGAACCACCTGGCCGCCATCGACGAAGCCAACGGCCCGGATCAACCGCCCAAAGACCCGCCTCATGCTTGAATTGGCGCCGCTGCTGGTCTCCGCGCTGATCCTCGGCCTGCTGGGCGGCGGCCATTGCCTGGGCATGTGCGGCGGGCTGATGGGCGCGCTGACCCTGGCGATTCCCAAGGAACAACGCAGCCGCCGGTTTCGCCTGCTGCTGGCGTACAACCTGGGGCGCATCCTCAGTTACGCCACGGCCGGGCTGTTGGTCGGCCTGGCTGGCTGGGCCGTGGCCAATAGCCCGGCGGCGATGTTCATGCGCGTGCTCGCCGGCTTACTGCTGATCTGCATGGGCCTGTATCTGGCGGGTTGGTGGAGCGGCCTTACCCGCATTGAAAGCCTCGGACGCGGCCTGTGGCGGCATATCCAGCCGGTTGCCACGCGCTTGCTGCCGGTGTCGAGCCTGCCCCGCGCTTTGCTGCTGGGCGCGCTCTGGGGCTGGTTGCCGTGCGGACTGGTCTACAGCACCCTGCTGTGGGCCGCGAGCCAGGGCAATGCGCTGGACAGTGCACTGCTGATGCTCGCGTTCGGGCTGGGCACCTGGCCGGTGCTGCTGGCGACCGGGCTGGCAGCCGAGCGCGTTACCGCGTTATTGCGCAAACGCAGCGTGCGCATGGCCGGTGGCTTGCTGGTCATCGTGTTCGGGATCTGGACCTTGCCAGGACCGCACCAGCACTGGCTGATGGGCCATTGAATCGCCATGTGGCATAGCGCCGCTCCCCGTTGATGCAAATCAAGATGCCATCCCCGCCCCACCCCTAGACTCGGCCCATTAGCCTATCCGGGGGACGCCCGCATGCTCGACGCCATTCGTTGGGACACCGATCTGATTCATCGCTACGACCTGGCGGGACCACGCTATACGTCCTACCCCACCGCCGTACAATTCGACAGCCAGGTCGGCACCTTCGACCTGCTCCACGCCCTGCGCGACAGTCGCAAGGCCGTGCGCCCCTTGTCGCTGTATGTGCATGTGCCGTTCTGCGCCAACATTTGCTACTACTGCGCCTGCAACAAGGTGATCACCAAGGACCGTGGCCGCGCCCAGGCGTACCTGCAACGCCTGGAGCAGGAAATCCAATTGGTGGCCTGCCACCTTGACCCGAAACAGCCGGTGGAACAGCTGCATTTCGGCGGCGGCACCCCGACGTTTCTCAGCCACGACGAACTGCGCCAGGTAATGGGCCGCCTGCGCCAGCATTTCCATTTGCTCGATGATGATTCCGGCGACTACGGCATCGAGATCGACCCACGCGAAGCGGACTGGGCCACCATGGGCCTGCTGCGTGAGCTGGGCTTCAACCGCGTCAGTATCGGCCTGCAAGACCTCGACCCCGAGGTACAGCGGGCGGTCAATCGCCTGCAAAGCCTGGAAGAGACCCGTGCGGTGATTGATGCGGCGCGCACCCTGCAGTTTCGCTCGATCAATATCGACCTGATCTACGGCCTGCCCAAGCAGACGCCGATCAACTTCGCGCGCACCGTGGAAGAGGTGATCAAACTGCAACCGGACCGCCTGTCGGTGTTCAACTACGCGCACCTGCCGGAGCGCTTCATGCCCCAGCGGCGCATCAACAGCGACGAGCTGCCGGCGCCGGCGGAAAAGTTGCTGATGCTGCAAACCACCATCGAGCAATTGACCCAGGCCGGCTATCGCTACATCGGCATGGACCACTTCGCGCTGCCGGATGACGAACTGGCCATCGCCCAGGAAGAAGGCACCCTGCAACGCAACTTCCAGGGCTACACCACCCACGGCCATTGCGACCTGATCGGCCTCGGTGTGTCGGCGATCAGCCAGATCGGCGACCTGTATTGCCAGAACAGCAGTGACCTCAACGGCTACCAGAACACCTTGGCCGGTGCGCAGCTGGCCACCAGCCGCGGCCTGGTCTGCACCACGGATGATCGGCTGAGGCGGGAGGTGATTCAGCAGTTGATCTGCACGTTCAGCCTGGCATTCGAACCCGTCGAACAGGCCTTCAACATTGATTTTCGTGGGTACTTCGACGAGATCTGGCCGCAACTTGAGGCCATGGCCGAGGACGGCCTGATCGAGCTCGACGCCCAGGGCATTCGGGTGCTGCCCGCCGGCCGCTTGCTGGTGCGCTCGGTGTGCATGGTGTTCGATGCCTACCTGGAGCACCAGAACAGGCAACGATTTTCACGGGTGATCTAGTTACATCTACAACGAAGCGGCCTTGAGGGCACCATCAGCGCTCATGCTTTTCATCGCCTTGAGCAGGGAGCCCTGGGAGGTCATCAACCCGGCCTGCAGCGAACTGATAGCGCCCTGGATGTTGTTGGTCTTAACCCGGGCCTGCTCCGGCGTCAGGCTATTGTCATTCGCGACCGCCTGAAGCTCAGCCATTTTCTCGGCGATCTGTTGCTTGAGCTTGCGGATCATTTTGAGGATCTGTTTAACGCTGTCGTCCAGGCCACTGCCATCAATATCGGAGTTGGCTTTACTCGCCACCGCCACCGCCTTGAACGCCGCGCCGGAAATCGTCACCTTCACGCCTTCCAGCACGTTGGTTTCGGCAGCGGGTGCAGCGGCCTGATCTTTTACGGCGGTTTCGGCCGCTGACTTCGCGCCCGACACTGTAGGAACTCGGATGGCAGGATTGTAGGCGGCGATGACAGACATCGTACGAGCTCCGGCGTATGGGAATGCCCTTGTATCGGCATCGGTACAAAAAGCTTTATACCGCTGCCGGTTTTTTGTACAGGCTGGCCTGACTGCCCCCCAGTGCGTTACCCTTACGTCTTATGTGTGTTTTCCCACAAGGATTTAAGAAATGTCCGAGCCAGTCAAACTGCGCGCTCACAGCCAGGCTCACTGCAAGGATTGCAGCCTCGCCCCCCTCTGCCTGCCACTTTCGCTGAATCTGGAAGACATGGATGCGCTGGACGACATCGTTAAACGCGGTCGCCCGCTGAAAAAAGGCGAGTTTCTGTTTCGCCAGGGCGACAGGTTCGACTCCGTCTATGCAGTACGTTCGGGCGCGCTGAAGACCTTCAGCCTGAGCGACAACGGCGAAGAGCAGATCACCGGCTTCCACCTGCCGAGCGAACTGGTGGGTTTGTCGGGCATGGACACCGAGATGCATCCCGTGTCGGCCCAGGCGCTGGAAACTACGTCGGTGTGCGAAATCCCCTTCGAACGCCTGGATGAACTGGCCATACAGTTGCCTCAACTGCGCCGTCAGCTGATGCGCGTGATGAGCCGCGAAATCCGTGACGATCAGCAGATGATGCTGCTGCTTTCGAAGAAAACCGCCGACGAGCGCATCGCGACATTCCTGGTCAACCTCTCGGCGCGATTCCGGGCCCGTGGTTTCTCGGCCAACCAGTTCCGCCTGAGCATGTCGCGCAATGAAATCGGCAACTACCTGGGCCTGGCGGTGGAAACCGTGTCCCGCGTGTTCACCCGTTTCCAGCAGAACGAGTTGATTGCCGCCGAAGGCAAGGAAGTGCACATCCTCGACCCGATCCAGCTGTGCGCGCTGGCGGGTGGTTCTCTAGAGGGCTGATACAGACACTTGCGGCCGGGCCATTTGGCAAGGCCGCAGGTATACTTCGGGTCCGTTTTCCTCCCAGGACTCTTCGACGATGACCTTCGATTCGTTCGACATCAAATCCCTGATCCGCCCCGTCATCGACTTCCCCAAGCCTGGGGTGATCTTCCGTGACATCACGCCGCTGTTCCAATCGCCCAAGGCCCTGCGCCTGGTGGCCGACACCTTTGCCCATCGCTATGTCGAAGCCGACTTCACCCACATCGGCGCAATGGATGCCCGCGGCTTCCTGATCGGCTCGATCATCGCCTATCAACTGAACAAACCGCTGATCCTGTTCCGCAAGCAAGGCAAGCTGCCGGCGGACGTGCTGGCCGAGGGTTACCAGACCGAATATGGCGAAGCCTTCCTGGAAGTGCACGCCGACAGCCTGTGCGAAGGCGACTCGGTGTTGATGTTCGATGACCTGATCGCCACGGGCGGCACCCTGATTGCCGCGGCGAACCTGGTGCGACGCATGGGCGCGAAGATTTTTGAAGCGGCAGCGATTATTGATTTGCCGGAGCTGGGTGGCTCGCAGCGGTTGGAAGATATGGGGATTCCGACGTTTTGCCTGACGCAGTTTGCGTTGACTGAAAGGTAGTGGTTGTCGGGGCCGGCCCCATCGGGGGCAAGCCCCCTCCCAACTTTGATCTGTGAATACATTCAATATGTGGGAGGGGGCTTGCCCCCGATGCAGTGTCTCAGCCAAAGAATGTGTTGACTGAGACACCCACATTTTCAGCCCTGCGCTGATCGTCAGAGGGCGATGGGCTTGCGACCGGCAAAGGAGTGGGCCAGGGTGCCGCCATCCACCAATTCCAGCTCGCCCCCCAGCGGAACGCCATGGGCGATACGCGAAGTGATCAGGCCTTTGTTGCTCAGCAGTTGAGCGATGTAATGGGCGGTGGCTTCGCCTTCCACGGTCGGGTTGGTGGCCAGGATCACCTCGGTAAAGGTGCCCTGCTCTTCAATCCGCGCTACCAGTTGCGGAATGCCGATGGCTTCCGGGCCCAGGCCGTCGAGCGGCGACAGGTGCCCCTTGAGTACAAAGTAGCGCCCGCGATAGCCGGTCTGCTCCACCGCGTAGACGTCCATCGGGCCTTCCACCACGCACAGCAACGTGTCGTCGCGGCGCGGGTCGGCGCATTGCGGGCAGAGGTCTTCTTCGGTGAGGGTGCGGCATTGGCGGCAGTGGCCGACGCCCGTCATGGCCTGGCTCAGGGCCTGGGCCAACCGGGTGCCGCCGCTGCGATCACGCTCCAGCAGTTGCAGCGCCATGCGCTGGGCGGTTTTCTGGCCGACGCCCGGCAACGTGCGCAGGGCGTCGATCAGTTGGCGAATCAGGGGGCTGAAGCTCATGGGCATTGGTCCGACAAAACAACGAGACGCGGTTTATACCCGCGCCCCGGATTAGCGTCAAATCCTCAATCCTGCGCGACCCGCACCACCAACTTGCCGAAGTTGCGCCCTTCAAGCAGACCGATAAAGGCTTCGGGCGCCTGCTCCAGGCCATCGACCACGTCCTCGCGGAACTTGATCTTGCCATCACGCACCCAAGGCGCCATGGCACTGAGGAACTCGGGCTGGCGATCACCGTAGTCGTCGAACACGATAAAGCCCTGGATGCGTACCCGCTTGGTCAGCAAGGTGCGTTGCAGCGCCGGCAGGCGATCAGGGCCGCTGGGGGCTTCATGGGCGTTGTAGCCGGCAATCAGGCCGCACAGGGGAATGCGCGCCTTGGGGTTGAGCAAGGGCAGCACGGCGTCGAATACCTTGCCGCCGACGTTCTCGAAATAGATGTCCACGCCCTTGAAGCAGGCCTGGGCCAGTTGATCGGCGAAGTCTGCGCTCTTGTGGTCGATACAGGCATCGAAGCCCAGCTCGTCCACCACATAGCGGCACTTGTCGGCGCCGCCCGCAATACCGATCACACGCAAGCCCTTGAGCTTGGCCACCTGCCCCACTACCGAGCCGACCGCACCGGATGCCGCAGCCACCACCAAGGTTTCGCCGGCCTTGGGCTGGCCGATGTCCATCAGGCCCATGTAGGCGGTCATGCCGGGCATGCCCAGCACACCAAGTGCCATGGATGGGCTCGCCAGCCCCTTGGGCACCGGAATGAGGTTGCGGCCGTCAGAAATGCTGTGGCTCTGCCAACCCGTAGCGCCGACCACCAGATCACCCACTTCGAATTTTGGATTACGCGACTGCTCGATACGGCTGACAGCACCACCGGTCATCACCTCGTCGATTTCCACCGGTGCGGCATAGGAAGGTGCGTCGCTCATGCGCCCGCGCATGTAGGGATCGAGGGACAGGTAGAGGGTCTTGAGCAGGACCTGGCCGTCCGCCAGCTCCGGCAGGCTCACGCGTTCCAGGCGAAAGTTTTCCGGAGTGGGCGCGCCTTGGGGCCGCGAGACCAGCACGATGCGTTGGTTCAGGGTCAGTTCTTGAGGCATCAGGGGGCTCCTTATCGAATTGATCGGTATAGGGTGCAGACCATCGGTGCCGTGCCAGGGTTCGATCGGGGTTTGATTGAAGCGGCACAAACAAAAATGCCAGGCACTGGGCCTGGCATTGGAGTCTAGCTAACGCTGGATAATCAGAACGGCATCTTCATGCCCGGCGGCAGTTGCATGCCGGCGGTCGCGGCGCCCATTTTTTCCTGGCTGTTGGCTTCGATCTTGCGCACGGCGTCGTTGACGGCCGCGGCGAACAGCGCTTCAAGCATTTCCAGGTCATCTTCACCCACGCCCGGCAGCACGCTTGGGTCGATGCTCACGCGCTTGATGTCGTGACGACCGGTCATCACCACGCTGACCATATCGCCACCGGCTTTACCGGTGACTTCGGCGTTGGCCAGTTCTTCCTGCATCTTGGCCATCTTTTCCTGCATCTGCTGCGCCTGCTTCATCAGGCCGGCCATGCCACCTTTCATCATGGGAATCACCTCAAAAGTACGTGGATCAAGTTAGTAGCCCGGTGTCATGACGCTTGGGGCACCGGGGCTTCGACAGGTTCAATAGTATCGTGACGGACGACCGCCCCAAACTGTTGCATCATTTGCTGGATGAGCGGGTCTGCGTGGATCGAATCCTCAGCCTCGCGCTGACGGTTGATACGCCGGCGGGTCGCGGCCTGGGCCGGGGTTTCCTGCTCGGGCTTGATCAACTCGATGGCGATGGTCAGCGTGCGCCCATGGTACTGGTTCAGCGCATCGTTGAGGCGACGCTGCTGGGTCGCGTTGAACAGGGCGCTGTGGGCCGGGTCCAGGTGCAACAGCCAGTGGTCGCCATCAATGGAAATCAGTGTGCAGTTGGCGGCGATGCTGCCGGTCATCCCGGAGATCGGCAGTTTCGGGAACAGTTCCAGCCATTGCAACGCCAGGCCGGTGGCCGGGGCT
This sequence comes from Pseudomonas sp. LG1E9, assembly GCF_003290225.1. Lineage (NCBI taxonomy): Bacteria > Pseudomonadati > Pseudomonadota > Gammaproteobacteria > Pseudomonadales > Pseudomonadaceae > Pseudomonas > Pseudomonas sp. LG1E9. The sequence goes on from NZ_CP029983.1 coordinate 5,237,672, forward strand.
GCGGCAGGCTCTGCTTCGGGCTCGGGGGCCGGCTCGGCAGTGTGTTCGCTGGCAAGGTCGTCCAGGTAGCTGTAGGCCGAATCCATGTCCGGCTCGATGTAGTCTTCATCAAGCGGCGGCTCGTCGTCGAGGTCGATGCCTGGGGTTGCGGCTTCAACCTGAGCGACGGTCGGCTCAGGGACCGGTGCGGACACCCACTCCGGGGCATCCGGCACCACGCTGTCCGGCGTTGGCGCGGGCATCGGGGTCAATTCGGGCTGCTCGCCAGTGGTTTCCAGTACAGGCTCCACGGCGGGCTGCTGCTCGGGCTCGGCTTCGGCCTCTACCGGGTCGTTCCAGGGCAGATCGACCACGGGCGCAGGTTCCGGCTCCACCACCGGTGCCGGCTCAACCACTGGCGCGACCACAACGGGCTCAGGCTCAGGAGCCTGCGCAACAGGCGCAGGGGCCGCGACCACTGGCGCAACCACCGCCGCGCCAGCCACTGGTTTGGCGGAATCAACTGTGGCCTGGCTGATCCCCACTGGCTTTAGCGGCTGTCTCGGCGCGTCGGCCGTATCGGCGGGCCGGAAGGCCAGCATCCGCAGCAAGACCATCTCAAAGCCACCACGTGGGTCCGGCGCCAGGGGCAGGTCGCGACGGCCGATCAGGCCCATCTGGTAGTAGAACTGCACATCTTCGGCCGGCAACGCCTGAGCCAGACCCAACACGCGGTCGCGGTCGCCATGGCCGTTGTCGACACCTTCAGGCAAGGCCTGGGCGATGGCAACGCGGTGCAGCACATTGAGGATTTCCGAGAGCACGCCGTTCCAGTCCGGGCCTTGCTCGGAGAGGTGGCGCACGGCTTCGAGCAATGCCTTGGCGTCACCTTCGATCAGGGCGTGCAGCACGTCGAACACCTGGCCATGGTCGAGGGTGCCGAGCATGGCGCGCACATCGGCGGCCATGACCTTGCCTTCACCAAAGGCGATGGCCTGGTCGGTGAGGCTCATGGCATCACGCATCGAGCCATCGGCGGCGCGGCCGAGCAGCCACAACGCGTCGTCTTCGAACGGTACGTTCTCGACGCCCAGCACGTGGGTCAAATGCTCGACCACACGCTCGGGGGTCATGTTTTTCAGGGAGAACTGCAGGCACCGCGACAGAATCGTTGCGGGAAGTTTCTGCGGGTCGGTGGTGGCCAGGATGAATTTGACGTAGGGCGGCGGCTCTTCCAGGGTTTTCAACAGCGCGTTGAAGGAATGGCTGGACAGCATGTGCACTTCGTCGATCAGGTAGACCTTGAAGCGGCCGCGGCTCGGCGCGTACTGCACATTGTCGAGCAGTTCGCGGGTGTCTTCGACCTTGGTGCGGCTCGCGGCGTCGATTTCGATCAGGTCGACAAAACGCCCTTCGTCGATTTCCCGGCACACCGAGCAAGTCCCGCAGGGCGTCGAAGTGATACCGGTTTCACAGTTCAGGCATTTGGCGATGATGCGCGCAATGGTGGTCTTGCCCACCCCGCGCGTACCGGTGAACAGGTAGGCGTGGTGCAGCCGTTGGCTGTCCAAGGCATTGATCAGAGCCTTGAGCACATGGGTCTGGCCGACCATTTCGCGGAACGAGCGCGGACGCCATTTACGTGCAAGAACCTGATAACTCATCGAAAACCGTCGCAACTGGGAAGCGGAAGCCGGTAATGCTAGCGGAGCAAGGGGGAAATTGCATCCGGCACGCTCGCCTAATCTGACTAAGCTGTCCTGACTGGCCCCTCAAAGGCCTGAACCCGGAGAGTGTATGCGCGTAGTCCTGGGCGCTTTATGGATGATGACCACGGCCTGCCTGGCGGCGCCTGCACCGTTGCGTTTCTCGGTTTCCGACAGTTGGGCGATGCCCATGGTGCAGTTGGAGAACGGTCGGCCAACCCAGGGTATTTTGTATGACGTGATGTTGAGCCTGGCCACCCAGGTCGGCCACCCGGCGCAGTTCAAGGTGCTGGCCCGGGCACGCATCGCAGCCGCCATGGAACACGGCGAGGTTGATGTGCGCTGTTATGTCACCCAGGCGTGGGTCGATAATTTTTCCGGCAATTACACCTGGAGCCTGCCGCTGATGGTGCAGCGCAACGTACTGGTGAGCACGCACATCCCAGTGCAGGCGGTGTCCCTCCCCCAGTTGGCGCCCCAGGCCATCGGCACGGTGCTCAATTACCGCTACGCCACCCTCGACCCGCTGTTTGCCAGCGGCCAACTCACCCGCGACGATGCCCGCAGTGAAGAGCAGGTGCTGCACAAGCTGGTGGCCGGGCGCTTCAAATATGCGGTTATCAATGAGTGGATCCTGGACCGGTTCAACCAGAACATGCCCGTCGGCCGACGGCTGCACAAAGTGGCGGTGATCAACGAGCAAAACCTGGGCTGCATCGTGCGCAATGACCCGGACGTGCCGGTGCAGAGGATTTTGCGCACGTTGTTGCAGATGAAGATGTCGGGGGAGATCGACGACATTATCCAGTTGTATACCGGACAGCCCGCCTCCAGCGCCCTTCCAGACTGATGGCGGCCACACTGGCCAGCACCATCACCCCACCGAGCACCACCTGCCGTGCAATCTGTTCACCCAGCAGCGTTGCGGCCATCACCATCGCCACCGGCGGAATCAGGTACATCGCCACCGATGCGCGGCTCACCTCGACATACTTGAGCACATAGCCCCAGGCCAGGTAGGCCAGGGCGCTGGGGAAAATACCCAGCACCAGCACCGCCAGGTTCTCCGGCAACGGCGCTCGCACAACGGCCGCCGGCAAGCCAGGCAAATTGACGCAAAGCATCAGGGTGCCCACCCACACCATGTAGCACGCGAGGGTCAGCGGGCTGTAGCGAAGGGCGTAGTGCTTCTGAATGGCGAAATACACGCTCCACGACAACGCCGCCAGCAGGATCAGCAATCCCCGCGGGTCGATATCACCTACGCCCTGGTCGCCCCAGATCACCACCAGCACACCGAACAACCCCGAGAGTACGCAGCCCCAACGCCAGGCGCTGACCCGCTCCTTCAAGCAGAAAAACGCGATCAGCACGCTGAACAAGGGCGCCGACTGCGCCAATACACTGGACGCCGCCGCCATCACCCATTGCTGCCCGGCATTGAGGCTCATGTGGTGCAAGAAAACGCCGAAAAAACCCAGTACCAACAACCACGGTACATCCCGCAGGCGCGGCCGACCGATACCGACCACCAGCGCCACACCGCCCATGAACACCGAGGCAATCAGAAACCGCAGCAACGCCAGATGACCGGGGCTGTAGCTGTGCAAGCCCATGTGCACACCAATCGGCGAATAGGCCCAACAGAGGATCACGCTGGCGATGACTAGCGTAAGCTTCACGGGTGACGGGGTGTTCATCGATGGCGTCCAGAAACTAAGAAGGAATGCCATCAGTCTTGGCCCCGGCATGCCGTAGGACAATTAAGTGTTTCTGACTTCTGAAATCAGCGGAACTGAGCAATGGAACTGGCCCAACTGAAAATGGTGCGAGCCGTCGCGCAAACCGGCAGCGTGGCCCAGGCGGCCGTGCAACTGCACTGCGTGCCGTCCAACATCACCACACGCATCAAGCAGTTGGAAAGCGAGTTGGGCACGCCGCTGTTTATCCGTGCCGGGCGTGGGCTGGCCATCAGCGCGGCCGGCGAAATTTTCCTGGACTACTGCGAACGCATTCTCGCGTTGGTGGAGGAGTCCAAGCGCGCGGTGGACGCCAATGCCATCCCCCGTGGCACCTTGCGCATCGGCGCCGTGGAGTCCAGCGCGAGCGGCCGCCTGCCACCGCTGCTGGCGGAATACCATCGACGCTACCCGGATGTCAGCCTGGAACTGGTGACCGGCGCCTGGGCTCAGTTACTCGACGATCTGCACCACCATCGCCTGGATGTGGCACTGGTGGCCGCCAGCAACAAGCGCTCCAAACTTGAACACAGCGTGGTCTACAGCGAACGCCTGGTGCTGATCGCCAGCGCGTCCAGCGCGCCGATCCACAGTGCCGAAGACCTGGCGGGCCGTACCCTGCTGGTGTGGCCATCGGGCTGCCCTTACCGGGCGGCGCTGGAAAACTGGCTCAAGCCCCATGACGTCAAGCCGGCCATCGCCAGTTATGCCAGCTGGGGCACGATTATCGGCTGCGTGAGTGCGGGAATTGGCGTGGCGCTGGCACCGGAAGGCATCCTGGCCCGCTATGAGCAGGCCAATCAATTGGCGTCCTATCGGTTTGACGAATTGCAGGCCGTGGACAACCTGCTGTTCTGGCACAAGGACACCCAGCGCCACTTGGCGCGGGATGCGTTTGCGGGGCTGTTGCGCGAAACGTTCGGCTGATGGAGATCAGCTTTTGGGTGCAGCCAACCGCGCGTACTGATCCTGACTGATCCAGCCCTTGAACGAGCGGTCGTCAGCATTGACGAACTCAACCTGGGCCCAGCCATCCTTGAACGCCAGCACACCGACCACATCGTTCTTGACGATATAGGGGCGCTTGGCCACCTTGGCGCCCGGTGTTTTCTGCAGGTAAGCCTTGTCGACAGATACAGTGACCAGACCGATCCACTGCTTGCTGGCGGTCTGGGTCAGGTCCAGGCCGGTGGCAATCTCCGGCATCAGGACGTTGATGCAGCCGGGATGCTGACGGCCTTCCTCCACGGTCAGGGTCACGCCGTCGGACGACGGCGCCACGCTGCCAGGGTAGGCGTCGTCGAGCCAGGTGGTGAGCGCGCCGGGCTTGCCTTGCAGGTAGAACGCACAACTGCGTGTTACGCCCTCACCCATTGATTCTGCGTAGAAACCTTCGACCTGATGCTCCGGCGTCACCGCCAGCATCAGCCCTTCGTACTTGCCCGAATGCAGCGCGGCCGAACCGGCCATGGCTGGCGCCACAGCGCACAACGACAACACACCTATCGCGAGTAAACGGATCATCCTATTTTTTCCCTTCAAGTTTTTCGTAGGCTTTTTGCATAAGGACGTCGTAGTTGCCGTAGTCCTCACCGTTATAGTTACGCGCCATGCCGGTAAAGTCTTTGGCCTTCATGGCTTTCATCAGCGACGGGCTTTTGCTGCAAAAGCCGAGGAATGCCTTTAGTTGATTGCCGGCATTGACCTTTAATGCCGCCGAAAACTCAAACACCGTCTTGTAACCGCACGACGCAAAGTTGAAGCCCATGATCTGGAACATGCCCCACGAAGCCGACATCAAGGCGGCTTCCTGGTCCAGGGCAAATGCGGTGGCCATGGTTTCCCAGGCCTTGGCCTGGTCCTTGTTGTTCGCCTGCCACTGCGGCCCGGCCTTTTTCTTGTAGGGGTAGGACAGCAGCGGGTGCGCCTGGTCGTAGATGTGCTTGGTGTATTTGCGAAACAGGTGCCCTTCAAAGGCGATCACCGGCAACTTGGCCGGCCCGAAGCCGGAGCGCCCGCCCGACTCCACGGTTGCGAACGCCTTGATGATATTCACCGAAATACCGCTGCCCAGTTGCGTGGCGGCGTTCTGGAAGTCCGTTTCGCTGAGGGTCATGCCCCCGTCGCACGTGGCCTGGAGCATCAATTGCCGGTTACGCCGCTCGGCCTCGATCATCGCGCGCATGCGGTCCAGGTACACGTTGACCGTGGCCTGCACCGCATCGCCCTGATTGTTGCCGAACACGTTGAGAAAAGTCGGGATGCGCATGCTCGGAAAGGCCTTCACCGGCACTTTCACCGCTTCTTCGATCAGGCTGTTGAAGGTGCGGCCGGTGGGGTCGATCACGCCATCAGGGTGGGCATACTTGAGATGACGGAACTGATACTGGCTGATGCACTGCACCAACTGGCCGTCGCACTTGCCGTTTTCAGCCAGCGGGAACCCCATCTTGGGAATGATCAAATTGAATAAATACTGGATGCACTGAACATCGGCAGGCAAGTTTCGGGCTTTACCGGCCGCACCTACCGACGCAGTGATAAGACGGGGTAACCCTTGCAGGCTTTTCATCACAGACATCCTTGTTAGTTAAAGAAGTGATAGCACTTCAATATCAAATCAGTACCCTTGTCACACTCTGAAACAAGTGGCCGGCGCAAACTAACAAGGCGGTCTGGGGTTGTCCAGAGAGGGTTTGGAAAGTTGTGAAACAGCCGTCATCGACCGCGCAATAAAACAATGGCAGTTGACTGAAAATAAATAATTTGGATTTGAATCGAAGGGGGTATTGCAAGGAAGAGCGTTATGGAGGCAACCCCACCAGCCACACCCCGGCACACAATGTTCCCGCTGTGGCTGCTGCCTTCCGGCTCTGACCAGGTTCACGGGTAATCGTTGCGGGGGGACCGATGGGGTCACCATAACGACGCCTGCCTCTCGGCAAGCGGGGCCATTGTACCGATCTCATCGGAAGTTACAACCGTTGGTGACGGATTAAAAATATGAAGGGGTTCAAGCACTTGCCATGGTCACCAGCGTCTCCCTCATTGGCTGATCATTGTGCCTGCAGTACCTCATCCGCCCGGCCGCCCTCTTCCTGGATCACCAGGTGGATGAAGTGCAGCTTGGCGATCACCGCCGGTGGCAGCACGAACGGGTAGAAATCCGGCTGGCCCATGGCGCGTGACAGTTCATTGAGCATGCCGGCCAGTTCGATCCAGGCGTTGACGAACGACAGGAATGCCGGGCCGCTGGGGTGTTCGGGGTCATACAGCGTGGTGAGGGGGAACGGTTGATAATCCAGGTCCATCTCACGGGCGCTCATGCCAAAGCCCAGGGCGGTGTCGACGGCGTCCATCATGTGCAGGTAGTGGGCCCAGGTTTCGGCCCAGTCTTCCCACGGGTGCATGGTGGCGTAGGCGCTGACGCAGGTTTGCTGCCAGTCCGGACGCGGGCCATTCTGGTAATGCTGGTCGAGGGCGTCGGCGTAACTGGCGCGTTCGTCGCCAAACAGGGTGCGAAAAGGTTGCTGCCAGTGGGTATTGGCAATCAGGCGGTCCCAGTAATAATGGCCGACTTCATGGCGAAAGTGACCGAGCAAGGTGCGGTACGGCTCGCGCATCTGTACACGGATTTTCTCGCGGTGGGCGTCGTCGGCTTCCTTGATGTCGAGGGTGATCAGGCCGTTGGCGTGGCCGGTCATGGGCGCGTTGCCTTCCAGGTCGATACCGACGAAGTCGAAGGCCAGGCCGGTGTCTTCGTCAACGCTCTTGGGCACGACGCGCAGGCCCAGGCTGATCAGTTGCGCCACCAACCGGCGCTTGGCGGTTTCCACCTTGCGCCAGCGTTCGGGGTTTTCCGGGATCGACAGGTCGGGAATGGTGCGATTGAGGCTACAGGCCACGCACAGCGGTGCGGTGCTGTGGGCCGGGATCAGCCAGTTGCAGGCGGCCGGGGTGTCGAGGTTGGCACAACGGCGAAAGGCGCCGGCGTCCAGGTTGTCGTCCTGCAACCAGGTGCCATCGACGGGGCCGGGCTGCAATGAGGACAGGCGGCTTTGCTGGGGTTGGTAGCCCAGCAGCGCTGCGCAGGCCAGGCATTGGCTGTTGCGAAAGAACAAGGACTGGCCGCAACGGCACTGCCAGACCTTGCTGTTACGCGAGGATTCGGCCATGAACGGTGCGGCGATGCGCGAACTGAGTTGCTCGAAGTAGCGGAACATGGCGATCTCTCCCTAGGTGACTGAGACTAGATCATTTAGCGCTTGGGATCGTTCCACTTTCCTACAGGGCTGCTGCGCAGCCCGGCGCGGGGCAAGCCCGCTCACTACAGAAAACCATGCCACGTCAGACGGTGATGTTGTGCTTGGCCAGGAAGGCTACGAAGGCTTCTTCGTCCAGCACCTTGAGGCCCAGCTCGCTGGCCTTGGCCAACTTCGAACCCGCGCCCGGCCCCGCCACCACGCAGTGGGTTTTCGCCGAGACAGAACCGGCCACCTTGGCGCCGAGGCTTTCGAGTTTCTCCTTGGCCACGTCGCGGCTCATCAGCTCCAGGGAGCCGGTGAGGACCCAGGTGTGTCCGGCCTCCGGCAAACCTTCGACGACCTTTTTCTCGCTTTGCCAGTGCATGCCGAAGTCCTTGAGCTGCTGCTCGATGGCCAGGGCAAGGTTAGCGTTGTCCGGGTTGTCGAAGAAGTCGCGCACAGCCTTGGCCTGCTTCTCGGGCAACGCCTGGCGCATGTCCAGCCAGTCGGCCTTGATCACACCTTCCAGTGTGCCGAACTTGTCCGCCAGTTTCTGCGCGGCGCCAGGGCCCACGGACGGTACGTGCAGTTTGTCGAGCAACCCGCCCAGTGTGGTGCTGGCGGCGAACTCGGCACTGAGGTCGCCCTGATCCTGCAATTGCAGCCCACACTCGTTTGGCGACAGGAGTGCGCCGATTACCTGCTGGTTATGAGTGTCTTCAAAGAAGCTGTGGATCTCGTGCGCCACTTCCAGGCCCACGTCGGGCAAGTACGTGAGCACTTGCGGCAAGGCCTGCTGCACGCGCTCCAGAGAAGCCAGGGAGCGCGCCAGCACCTTGGCGGTCTCCTCGCCCACATCCGGAATGCCCAGGGCGTAGATAAAGCGCGCCAGGGTCGGCGTCTTGCTGTTTTCGATGGCGGCGATCAGCTTCTTGCTGGAAACATCGGCGAAGCCTTCCAGGTCGATGATCTGCTCGTACTTTAGCTTGTAGAGGTCGGCTGGCGAACCGATGAGTTTTTCATCCACCAGTTGCTCGATGGTCTTGTCGCCGAGGCCATCAATGTCCATGGCCCGGCGCGAGACGAAATGAATGATCGCCTGCTTGAGCTGCGCCCCACAGGCCAGCCGCCCAACGCAGCGGTACACCGCGCCCTCACTGATGGTTTCCTTGCCCTTGCTGCGCTTGACCAGTTGCGTGCGCTCCACGTGGGAGCCGCACACCGGGCAACGCTCGGGGATCGGCACTGCGCGGGCATCGGCCGGACGGCGCTCAAGCACCACGGACACCACTTGCGGGATCACATCACCGGCGCGGCGGATGATCACTGTATCGCCGATCATCACGCCCAGGCGCGCCACTTCGTCCATGTTGTGCAAGGTGGCGTTGGACACGGTCACACCCGCGACCTTGACCGGCTTCAGGCGTGCCACCGGGGTGACGGCCCCGGTGCGGCCGACCTGGAATTCCACGTCGAGCAGTTCGGTGAGCTCTTCCAGGGCCGGGAATTTATGGGCGATGGCCCAGCGCGGTTCACGGGCGCGGAAGCCCAGTTCACGCTGGGCGGCAATGCTGTTGACCTTGAAGACAACGCCGTCGATTTCATAGGGCAGGCTGTTACGCCGCTCGCCGATATCCCGGTAGTAGTCGAGGCAATCCTGGATACCCTTGGCCAGCTTCAGCTCATGGCTGATCGGCATGCCCCATTTCTGCAACTGTTGCAGGTTGCCGATATGGGTGTCGCTGATGTCCGTGGTCACGCCATAGCAGCAGAATTCCAGCGGGCGGCTGGCGGTGATCTTCGAATCCAACTGACGCAGGCTGCCGGCGGCGGCGTTGCGCGGGTTGGCGAAGGTCTTGCCACCGACTTCCAGCTGCGAGGCGTTGAGCCGCTCGAAACCGGCCTTGGACATGAACACTTCACCGCGCACTTCCAGGGTCGCCGGCCAGCCGGTGCCATGCAGCTTCAGCGGGATGTTGCGCACCGTGCGCACGTTGACGCTGATGTCCTCACCCGTGGTGCCATCGCCACGGGTGGCGCCGCGTACCAGCTCGCCATCCTGATACAGCAGGCTGACCGCCAGGCCGTCCAGCTTGGGTTCGCAGCTGTATTCGACCGCTGCGCCACCGCCAAACAGATCACCCACCGGCAGGTCGAGCCCTTCGGTCACCCGGCGATCAAACTCCAGCATGGTGGTTTCATCAAAGGCGTTGCCCAGGCTGAGCATCGGAATCTCGTGCTTGACCTGAGTAAACGCCGACAACGCCGCACTGCCGACCCGCTGCGTCGGCGAATCCCGCGTGACCAGGTCCGGATGCTCGGCTTCCAGAGCCTTGAGCTCGTGGAACAGCCGGTCGTACTCGGCGTCCGGAATGCTCGGCTCGTCGAGGACGTGGTAACGGTAGTTGTGCTGATCCAGTTCAGCGCGCAGTTCGAGGATGCGGGTATGGGCGGCGGTCATGGGTGTTCTCTCATAAAGCAAAAGAGCAGCCGAAGCTGCTCAATATGTTAGTGCACGGATTCTACAGACAACGCTTAAGATCGAACCTCAGCGTTTCTGTGTCAGGGCGCGACGCTCGAACTCGACGATACGCTGACGGTAATGTTCGATGGTCTGGGCAGTCAGGACGCTGCGCTGGTCGTCCTTGAGCTCGCCGTTGAGTTCCTGGGACAGCTTGCGGGCTGCGGCCACCATCACGTCGAACGCTTGTTTCGGGTGACGCGGGCCTGGCAGGCCGAGGAAGAAGCTTACCGCCGGCGTGCTGAACAGGTCGATGTCGTCCAGATCAAAAGTGCCCGGCTTGACCGCGTTGGCCATGGAGAACAGCACTTCGCCGTTGCCGGCCATGCTTTCGTGACGGTGGAAGATATCCATCTCGCCAAAACGCAGGCCGCTTTCGAGGATGTTCTGCAACAGCGCAGGGCCTTTGAAGCCGGCGGCGTCGCGGCAGATCACGCTGATCACCAGGACTTCTTCGGCGGCAGGCTGATCATTGACCGACTGGCGCGCGGCGCTGCTGGTCTTGCCGACGTTTTCGTCCGGGAAATCATCGTCGCGGCTGCTGAAGCTCGGGCCTTCGTCGACGTCGAGGTTCAGGTCACCCTGATGGGGCTCGGCCACGGCGGCGTTGGCGCGCTTGCCACGCTTGGAAGACGGTTCACGGGCTTCACGCAACGGCGCGCTCATCGACGGCAAGTCGTGTTCGTCCAGCTGCGGCTCTTTATGGGTATCCAGCACACGGGGCGGCCCCAACAGCTCGGCGCTGCCGTCGTCGTCAGGCAAGTTGGACAGGTTGCGGTCCAGACGGAATTTGAGCTTGCCCTTGCCACCGCGCATGCGGCGCCAGCCATCAAAAAGAATACCGGCAATGACAATAATGCCGATGACGATCAGCCACTCGCGCAGACCGATTTCCATGTAATCCCGTGCCTCTAATAAAAAATGCTGAAAAATAAGGGGTTTAGCACCGTGCAAACCGCTTTAAAACGTGGCGCCAACTCTATGTTCTGACTGACGTTTTGCCCACGCACACGAAAAATTGACATTAAACTAGCACGACCAAAGATAACTTTACACCGTCTGTCAAAATGCCTTGAACAAATATGTCCATTTGCCACTTTCCCTAGACCGGTAAATCACCCTTCAACGCGCTGAAAACTTTCTGTCATGGCGCAACTCAAGATTCCACCATCGCCATCGCTTCTTCGACATCCACCGCGACCAAACGCGAACAGCCCGGTTCATGCATCGTCACGCCCATCAACTGATCAGCCATTTCCATGGCGATCTTGTTGTGGGTGATATAGATGAACTGCACGGTCTGGGACATCTCTTTGACCAGTCGTGCGTAGCGTCCAACGTTCGCGTCATCCAACGGTGCGTCAACTTCGTCGAGCATGCAGAACGGCGCCGGGTTCAACTTGAAGATGGCAAATACCAGGGCCAGTGCGGTCAGGGCTTTTTCGCCGCCGGACAACAAATGGATGGTGCTGTTCTTCTTGCCCGGAGGCCGCGCCATGATCGTTACCCCTGTATCGAGTAGATCTTCGCCCGTCAGTTCCAAGTAAGCGCTGCCACCGCCGAAAACTTTTGGGAATAACGCCTGTAAACCGCTATTAATCTGATCAAAGGTATCTTTGAAGCGGTTACGGGTTTCCTTGTCGATCTTGCGGATCACGTTTTCCAGGGTGTCCAGGGCTTCGACCAGATCGGCGTCCTGGGCATCCAGATAACGTTTACGCTCGGACTGCTGCTGATATTCATCGATGGCCGCGAGGTTGATCGCGCCCAGGCGCTGGATCCGTGCAGCAATGCGCTCAAGCTCTTCTTCGGCGTCTTTCTCGTTGGCCTGGGCGGTCAGGGTGTTGAGCACGCCGTGCAGGTCGTAGCCGTCTTCCAGCAACTGGTCTTGCAGGGTTTTGCGGCGCACGGTCAGGGCTTGCCATTCCATGCGCTGTTGTTCGAGCTGGCCGCGGATCAGTTGGGATTGCTGCTCGGCTTGAGTCCGACGCTTTTCCGCATCGCGCAACTCGCGGTCGGCATCTTCCAGGGCGATCTGTGCGGTCTTGAGTTCTTCGTCGACGGTCATGCGCTTGTCGAGCAACTCTTCGAGCTTGAGGCGCAACTCTTCCAGCGGCGCTTCGCCCTCCTCCAAGTTGAGGCTCAGTTGCTCGCGCTTTTCGGTGAGGCGTTCGGATTGCATCTCCAGGCGCTCCAGGGCCTGGCGTGTCGAATCATGCTGGGCACGCAGCGAGCCAAGGCGTACCGCCAGTTGGTGCGCGTGATCCTTGTGCTGCCGGGCTTCCTGGCGCACGCGGTCAAGGCGTTCGCGCAGGCTGTCGCGCTGGGCCAGCAGCAGTTCGCGCTGCTCGGTGTCGAGGGCCATGCTGTCGAGGGCTTCCTGCAAGTGCAGGCGCGCTTCGCCGATCTGTTCGTGTTCCAGGGCGCGTTGCTCGCCCATCTCGGCGACTTCTTCATCAAGACGGGTGCGGCGCAGGGTCAGTTGCTCGGCTTTGGCTTTGCTCGCCGACAGTTGCGCCTTGAGTTCGCCTTGCTGGCGCGCCTCGTCCTGCAACAGGCGGCGCAGGTGTTCGCGACCGGTCTCTTGCTGGCGCTGGGTGGCGCGCAGGGTCTGCAATTCAGTTTCCAGGCTTTCGAGGGTGGCTTCACGCTCTTCGCGCTCGGCGATCAGGCTGACGATTTCCTGGCCACGGGCCAGCACGCCGCTCTCGGCTTCACTGGCGCGGCGCACCCGCAAAAAATGCCGGCCGACCCAGTAGCCGTCGCGGCTGATCAGGCTTTCACCGGCCGCCAACTGACCGCGCTGGGCCAGGGCCTGCTCCAGAGAATCCACCGGTTTGACCTGGCCCAGCCATGGCGACAGGTCAATCGCGGCCTCGACCTTGTCCAGCAGGCTACCCGGCACCCGCGTGCCATCGGCGGCGGGGCTAAGCAATCGCAGGTCGCCCTGGGCAAACCCGGCCAGGTCAAAGCCGCCGAAATCATCCACCAGCACTGCTTGCAGATCGGCGCCGAGCACGGTTTCCACCGCCAGCTCCCAACCGGCTTCGACCTTCAGGCCTTCCGCCAGGCGCGGGCGCTCGGCCAGATGCTGGTCGCGCAGCCATTCGGCGGTGCCGGTGCCAGGGTCCAGCGCGGCTTGCTGCAAGGCTTCAAGGGACGCCAGCCGCCCGTTAAGCCGCTGTAAATCGCCCTGGGCCTGTTGCTGGGCCTGGGTTGCCTGTTGCAGTTGCTGACGCAATTGCTCCAGGCGCTCCACTTGCTGCTCTTCGCTGGCTTCCAGCTCTTCGAGGGTCATCTCGCTTTCGGCGAGCTGCTCGCTGAGGTCCATGATCGCCGCGTCTTCCGGGTCGGCGGCGAGCAGCACACGCTCTTCCTGCAGACGACGCTGGCGCTCGGCCAGGCGTTCCATGCTGGTCTCCAGTTGCTGGATGCGCGACTGCTGCACCTCGGCCTGGCGACGCGGTTCGGCCGATTGCAGGTTGAAAGCGTCCCACTGCTCCTGCCAGCCGTGCATGGTGGTTTCAGATTCTTCAAGCGCCGCTGCGGCTTCTTCGGCAGCGGCGCTGGTAATTTCCTGCTCGGGGGTGAGCATGTCCAGCTCTTCACCCAGCGTCAGCAGCAAGGTGCGGTCGTGGCCCAGGTGGGATTCAGTCTCCAGCCGCGCGCGTTCGGCTTCCTTGAGATCGTCCTGCAATTGGCGCAGGCGCTGCTGGCCGTGCTGGATGCTTTGCTCGACGCGGGCGATATCGCCGCCCACCGAATAGAAGCGGCCTTGCACCAGATTGAAGCGTTCGGACAGATCATGGTGCCCGTCGCGCAGTCGCTCGATGCTGGCATCGGCGTTGCGCTGCTCGGCCACCAGTGCTTCGAAACTGATTTCCTGGGTGCCGATAATTGCTTCGCGCTGCCCCACCTGCTCATTCAGCGCCTGCCAGCGCAGGGCCGAGAGTTGCGCCTTGAGCTGGCGTTCTTCGCCTTTGTATTCCTGATACTTCTCGGCGGCCTGGGCCTGGCGGTGCAGGCGTTCCAACTGGCGCTCCAGCTCTTCGCGCAGGTCGGTGAGGCGGGCGAGGTTTTCGTGGGTACGGCGGATGCGGTTTTCAGTCTCGCGGCGGCGCTCCTTGTACTTGGAGATGCCGGCCGCTTCTTCGATGAAGTTACGCAGGTCTTCGGGCTTGGCTTCGATCAGCTTGGAGATCATGCCCTGCTCGATGATCGAGTAGCTGCGCGGGCCCAGGCCGGTGCCGAGGAAGATATCGGTGATGTCGCGTCGACGGCACTTGGTGCCGTTGAGGAAGTAGCTGTTCTGGCTGTCGCGCGTGACTTTGCGGCGGATGGAGATTTCCGCGTAGGCCGCGTATTCGCCGATCAGGGTGCCGTCGGAGTTATCGAACACCAGCTCGATACTGGCCTGGCTCACCGGCTTGCGGCTGGTGGAGCCGTTGAAGATGACGTCGGTCATCGACTCGCCGCGCAGGTTTTTGGCCGAGCTCTCGCCCATCACCCAACGTACAGCGTCGATGATGTTCGACTTACCGCAACCATTGGGCCCGACCACTGCCGCCATGTTACTGGGGAAGTTCACCGTGGTCGGGTCGACGAAGGATTTGAACCCCGCCAGCTTGATGCACTTGAGCCGCACGCTTAGGCGTCCGCCAACGCTGCGATGACCAGCGAGCTGCTGCGCTGGCAGTAGGCCGACAGCACCTGGCGAATCTGCGGCACGTCACGGGCCAGCACGGCGGCGAGCAGTTGCTCGAACAGCGCCAGGTACTCGCTCATGGACGCCTTGCGCTGATCCAGGGCCAGGTAATAGGCACGGTTCATCGCCGGTTGCAGGTTCTCGACGGTTTCCTGCAGGTAAGGGTTATTGGCAAAGGGGTACGCGGCGCGCATCACGTTGAAGCATTCTTCGACGAAGGCGCGGATGTCCTCACGCTCGAAATTGGTCACCAGGCGCTGTTGGATCTGCACGAACGGCGCCATGTCGGCCTGGGTCTGCCAGCCTTCAGCGACGGCATTGCCGAGCAGGATGTACAGCTCGCTCATCAGCGTGCACAGGCTCTGGACCTTGTGTGCGGTGAGCTCGGTCACGTGGGCACCACGGCGTGGCAGGATCGCGATGAGGTGGCGCCGTTCGAGGATCAGCAAGGCTTCGCGCACGGAACCACGGCTGACATTCAGCGCCAGCGTGACTTTCTGTTCCTGGATGCGTTCCCCAGGCTTGAGATCGCCGCGAATGATGCGTTCGGCGAGGTGGTGAGCGATTTGCTCGGCGAGACTGTCCGGCGCCTTGAACGTCATGTTTTCCCTTCAAAATCTTCTATCGGTACAAGCGCGGCAGTGTAGCGCATTGGCTGGCTGATGGCGCTACGCCCACCGTGGCGAATTTGGCATGAAACAAGCAGCGGTTGAGCGGCGCCAGCCCGCAAAAAACGCCGGTTCTAGAAGACTGGACCATAATTGAATGTGTTGTGATCGCATTTTCTTGACCCTTAGGTCAGAAAACCATTGACCGAAAAGTCAGACATGACTAGATTCGGCGCAAAGCGGTTAACAACAATAATGAGTCTGCGAGGCCTTCCGTGATCCAGTTTTTACTCAACCAGGAACTCCGTAGCGAGCACGCCTTGGACCCCAACCTGACCGTGCTCAACTATCTGCGCGAGCACGTGGGCAAATCCGGTACCAAGGAAGGCTGCGCCAGCGGCGACTGTGGTGCGTGTACCGTGGTGGTCGGCGAGTTGCATTGCGACGATCAAGGCGTCGAGCAGATTCGTTATCGCAGCCTTAACTCGTGCCTGACCTTTGTGTCGTCGCTGCACGGCAAGCAACTGATCAGCGTCGAAGACCTCAAGCACCAAGGCCAATTGCACAGCGTGCAGCAGGCCATGGTCGAGTGCCACGGTTCGCAGTGCGGCTTTTGCACCCCTGGGTTTGTGATGTCGCTGTTCGCCCTGCAAAAGAACAGCGACGCCCCCGACAGCCAAAAGGCCCACGAAGCCCTGGCCGGCAACCTGTGCCGCTGCACCGGCTACCGCCCGATTCTGGCCGCCGCCGAGCAGGCCTGCTGCAACAAACCCGTGGATCAGTTCGACAGCCGCCAGGCCGAGACCATCGCGCGCCTCAAAGCCATTGCGCCGACCCAGACCGGCGAACTCAACAGCGGCGACAAACGCTGCCTGGTGCCGCTGACCGTGGCCGACCTGGCCGACCTCTATGACGCCTACCCGCAAGCCCGCCTGCTTGCCGGCGGCACTGATCTGGCGCTGGAAGTCACCCAGTTCCATCGCACGCTGCCGGTGATGATCTATGTCGGCAACATCGAAGAAATGAAGCGCATCGAAGCCTTCGACGACCGCCTGGAAATCGGCGCCGCCACCGCTTTGTCCGACTGCTACACCGCGCTGCACCACGAATACCCGGACTTCGGCGAGTTGCTGCACCGCTTCGCGTCCCTGCAAATCCGCAACCAGGGCACTTTGGGCGGCAATATCGGCAACGCCTCGCCGATTGGCGATTCGCCGCCGCTGCTGATCGCCCTCGGCGCGCAGATCGTGCTGTGCAAAGGCGATGTGCGCCGTACCCTGGCGCTGGAGGACTACTTCATTGATTACCGCGTGACCGCACGCCAGGACAGCGAATTCATCGAGAAAATCATCGTGCCGAAGGGCCACACACTGTTCCGGGCGTACAAGGTTTCCAAGCGCCTGGACGATGATATTTCAGCCGTGTGCGCAGCCTTCAACCTTAAGCTCGATAACGGCGTGATCGGCGAAGCTCGCGTGGCCTTCGGCGGTATGGCCGCCACGCCTAAACGCGCCAAGCGCTGCGAAGCCGCATTGGTCGGCGCCACCTGGAACGCTGCCACCGTGGAGAAAGCCTGCGCCGCCCTGGCCGAGGATTTCACCCCGCTGTCGGACTTCCGCGCCAGTAAGGAATACCGCCTGCTCAGCGCACAGAACCTGCTGCGCAAATACTTCATCGAGCTGCAAACGTCGCACATCGAGACTCGGGTGACCGCTTATGTCTAACCATCACGCCGTGGAAAAAACCCAGGCCGAACTCGCCGAACTGTTCGCCCAGGACCTGACGTCCGGGGTCGGTCGCAGCGTCAAGCATGACAGCGCCGCCAAGCACGTCAGCGGCGAGGCGCAGTACATCGATGACCGCCTGGAATTCCCCAACCAATTGCACCTGTATGCGCGCATGTCCGACCGCGCCCACGCCCGGATCATCAGCATCGACACCGCGCCTTGCTACGCCTTCGAAGGCGTGCGCATCGCCATCACTCACGAAGACGTGCCGGGCCTGAAAGACATCGGCCCGCTGATGCCCGGCGACCCGCTGCTGGCCATCGACACGGTGCAGTTTGTCGGCCAAGTGGTGCTCGCCGTAGCCGCCCGGGATTTGGACACCGCACGCAAGGCCGCCATGGCCGCCGTGATCGAATACGAAGACCTGGAGCCGGTGCTGGATGTGGTCGAGGCGTACCGCAACAAACACTTCGTGCTCGACAGCCACACACACCAGCGCGGCGATTCGGCCGGCGCACTCGCCACGGCGAAAAACCGTATCCAGGGCACCCTTCACATCGGTGGCCAGGAGCACTTCTACCTGGAAACCCAGATTTCCTCGGTGATGCCCACCGAAGACGGCGGCATGATCGTCTACTGCTCCACGCAAAACCCCACCGAAGTGCAGAAGCTGGTGGCCGAAGTGCTGGATGTGTCGATGAACAAAATCGTCGTCGACATGCGCCGCATGGGCGGTGGTTTCGGCGGCAAGGAAACCCAGGCCGCGAGCCCGGCGTGCCTGTGTGCGGTGGTCGCACGCCTCACCGGCCAGCCGACCAAGATGCGCCTGCCGCGTGTGGAAGACATGCTGATGACCGGCAAGCGCCACCCCTTCTATATCGAATACGACGTGGGCTTCGACGACAGCGGCCGCCTGCATGGGATCAACCTGGAGCTGGCCGGTAACTGCGGCTGCTCGCCGGACCTGTCCAACTCGATTGTCGACCGCGCCATGTTCCACGCCGACAACTCGTATTACCTGGGCGATGCCACGGTGAACGGCCATCGCTGCAAGACCAACACCGCGTCCAACACCGCCTATCGTGGTTTCGGCGGCCCCCAAGGCATGGTCGCCATCGAAGAAGTGATGGACGCCATCGCCCGCCATCTGGCGCTGGACCCGCTGGCGGTGCGCAAGGCCAACTACTACGGCAAGACCGAGCGCAACGTCACCCACTACTACCAGACCGTCGAGCACAACATGCTCGAAGAGATGACCGCCGAACTGGAAGCCAGCAGCCAATACGCCGAGCGCCGCGAAGCGATCCGCCTGTACAACGCCCACAGCCCGATCCTGAAAAAGGGCCTGGCGCTGACCCCGGTGAAATTCGGCATCTCGTTCACCGCCAGTTTTCTTAATCAGGCCGGTGCGCTGATCCACATCTACACCGACGGCAGCATCCACCTGAACCACGGCGGCACCGAGATGGGCCAGGGCTTGAACATCAAGGTCGCGCAAGTGGTGGCCGAAGTGTTTCAGGTGGAAATCGACCGCGTACAGATCACCGCCACCAACACCGACAAGGTGCCCAACACCTCGCCGACCGCTGCCTCCAGCGGTGCGGACCTGAACGGCAAAGCCGCACAGAATGCCGCCGAAACCATCAAGCAACGGCTGGTGGAGTTTGCCGCGCGCAAATACGACGTGAGTGAGGCGGACGTGGAATTCCACAACGGCCATGTGCGCGTGCGCGACCAGATCCTGACCTTTGAGGCGTTGATTCAACAGGCGTATTTCGCCCAGGTCTCGCTGTCGAGCACTGGCTTCTACAAGACCCCGAAAATCTTCTACGACCGCAGCCAGTCACGCGGGCGGCCGTTCTATTACTTCGCATTCGGCGCGGCCTGCTGCGAAGTGATCGTCGACACCCTCACCGGCGAATACAAAATGCTGCGCACCGACATCCTGCATGACGTGGGCGCCTCGCTGAACCCGGCCATCGACATCGGCCAGGTGGAAGGCGGCTTTATCCAGGGCATGGGCTGGCTGACCATGGAAGAGTTGGTGTGGAACAACAAGGGCAAGCTGATGACCAACGGCCCGGCCAGTTACAAGATCCCGGCGGTGGCGGACATGCCGTTGGACCTACGGGTGAAGCTGGTGGAAAACCGCAAAAACCCGGAAGACACGGTGTTCCATTCCAAGGCCGTGGGTGAGCCGCCGTTCATGCTCGGGATCGCGTCTTGGTGTGCAATCAAGGATGCGGTGGCGAGCCTGGGTGACTATCGCCATCAGCCGAAGATTGATGCGCCGGCAACGCCGGAGCGGGTGCTGTGGGGGTGTGAGCAGATGCGCAAGTTGCAGGCGGTTGTGCCGGTTGAAACCGAAACCGAGATGGCTCCGCTTTAGGACCGAGGCGCTGCCATCGGAGGCAAGCCTCCTCCCACATTTTGATCTGTGAATGCCATCAAATGTGGGAGGGGGCTTGCCCCCGATGACGGCCTGACAGACACCACAAGAGGTGACTATGAACAACTGGATCAGCGCCCTCGCCGACCTGCAAAACCAGGGCGAACCCTGCGTACTGGTGACCATCATCGAAGAGCTCGGCTCCACGCCGCGCAATGCCGGTTCGAAGATGGTGATCAGCGCCGCGCAGACCTTCGACACCATTGGTGGCGGGCATCTGGAATACAAGGCGATGCAAATCGCCCGGGACATGCTCGTGCGCGGCCAGCAAAGCACCCATCTGGAGCGCTTCAGCCTCGGCGCCAGCCTGGGCCAGTGCTGCGGCGGCGTGACCGTGCTGCTGTTCGAACCCATGGGCCAGGTGCAGGCACAGATTGCGGTATTTGGCGCCGGCCACGTCGGCCGCGCACTGGTGCCACTGCTGGCGAGCCTGCCGTGCCGCGTGCGCTGGATCGATTCCCGTGATCAGGAGTTCCCGGAACATATCCCCCAGGGCGTGCGTAAAATCGTCAGCGAAGAACCGGTCGACGAAATTGCCGACTTGCCCGTGGGCAGTTACTGCATCGTCATGACCCACAATCACGCGCTGGACCTGGAACTCACCGCCGCTCTGCTCAAGCGCAACGACTTCACCTACTTCGGCCTGATCGGCTCCAAGACCAAACGCGTCAAGTTCGAACACCGCCTGCGTGACCGTGGCTTCGATGCCGCGCAGTTGCAACGCATGCGCTGCCCTATGGGCCTCACCGAGGTGAAGGGCAAATTACCGGTGGAAATCGCCATCTCCATCGCCGGCGAAATCATCGCCACCTATAACGCCAATTTCGGCCAGCACACTGCGAGCGCCGAACCGATTGCCAAACTGCTGCCGGTGTCACGCCGCAGCCAAGCCACAAATTGAGATCACCATGCCTTTGACTCGCAAAGCCTACCGCGCCGCCATCCTGCACAGCATCGCCGACCCCGCCATCGTTGGGATCGAAGCGTCCTACGAGTATTTTGAAGACGGCCTGCTGGTAATCGACAACGGCCAGATAAGCGCCGTCGGCCATGCTAGCGACCTACTGCCGACCTTGGCGGCCGATATTGAAGTCACCCATTACCAGGACGCGCTGATCACTCCCGGCCTGATCGACACCCATATCCACCTGCCGCAAACCGGCATGGTCGGCGCCTATGGCGAGCAACTGCTGGACTGGCTCAACACCTACACCTTTCCGTGTGAAAGCCAGTTCGCCGACAAGGCCCACGCCGATGAAGTCGCGGATATTTTCATCAAGGAACTGCTGCGCAACGGCACCACCACGGCGTTGGTGTTCGGCAGCGTGCATCCGCAGTCGGTGAACTCGTTCTTCGAAGCGGCCGAGAAACTCGACCTGCGCATGATTGCCGGCAAAGTGATGATGGACCGCAATGCGCCGGACTACCTGACAGACACAGCCGAATCCGGGTACCAGGAAAGCAAGGCGCTGATCGAACGCTGGCACGGCAAGGGCCGCCTGCACTACGCGGTCACCCCGCGTTTTGCACCGACCAGCACACCCGAGCAACTGGCGCTGGCTGGGCAACTGTTGGGGGAATACCCGGACCTGTACATGCAGACTCACATCAGTGAGAACAAGCAGGAAGTCGAGTGGGTGAAGGAACTGTTCCCGGAGCGCAAAGGCTATCTGGACGTGTACGACCACTACAAACTGCTGGGCGAGCGTTCGGTGTTTGCCCATGGCGTGCACCTGTGTGATGACGAATGTGCGCGGTTGGCGCAGACCGGTTCGGCTGTCGCGTTCTGCCCGACCTCGAACTTCTTCCTCGGCAGCGGTTTGTTCAACCTGCCGATGGCTGAGAAGCACAAACTGAATGTGGGCTTGGGTACGGACGTGGGCGGCGGCACCAGTTTCTCGCTGCTGCAAACCTTGAACGAAGCGTACAAGGTCATGCAGTTGCAGGGCGCTCGGTTGAGCCCGTTCAAGTCGCTGTATCTGGCGACGCTGGGTGGTGCGCGGGCGCTGCGTCTGGAGGACAAGATCGGTACGTTGCGGCCGGGTACGGATGCGGACTTTTTGGTGCTGGACTACAACGCCACGCCGCTGCTCAGCTATCGCTTGAAACAGGCGAACGACATCGCCGAGAGGTTGTTTGTGCTGATGACGCTGGGGGATGATCGGACGGTGTTGCAGACGTATGCGGCGGGCCAGCTCGTACACCAACGCTGATCTCAGCCACAACACAAAACCAAAGTGGGAGGGGGCTTGCCCCCGATTGCAGTGGGTCAGCTACACATAGGCTGACTTCATCCACCGCTATCGGGGGCAAGCCCCCTCCCACATTTTTGTCCCAAGTGAATCAGGGAAATTACAGTTTTACAGAAGAGCGCCCAGGCTTTTTAGTCTGTAGCAGGTGAGAAAACACCGCATGCAAATCATCCGACGCGCTTTCCTCATCGAGGTTGAGCTTGCTGTCGATGTGATCCATGTGGTGCATCATCAAATTCACCGCCAGTGTCGCGTCCCGCGCTTCAATCGCGTCGATCAACTGGGTGTGTTCATCGTAGGAGCAGTGCGAGCGATTGCCGCTTTCGTACTGGGCGATGATCAATGAAGTCTGGGACACCAGGCTGCGCTGGAAGCTGATCAGCGGCGCGTTCTTCGCCGCTTCGGCCAGCTTGAGGTGGAATTCGCCGGAGAGGCGGATACCCGCACCTCGATCACCACGGGAGAAACTGTCGCGCTCGTCGTTGACCATCTGGCGCAGCTCGGCCAGTTGTTCGGCGGTCGCATGCTGTACCGCCAACTCCGTGATCGCCCGCTCCACCAGGCGCCGAGCGAGGAATACCTGGCGTGCTTCCTCGACGCTTGGACTCGCCACCACCGCACCGCGATTGGGCCGCAGCAGCACCACGCCTTCATGGGCCAGGCGCGACAGGGCGCGACGAATGATGGTGCGGCTGACGCCGAAGATTTCGCCCAGTGCCTCTTCGCTCAATTTGGTGCCGGGCGCCAGGCGTTGTTCGAGGATGGCCTCGAAGATATGCGCGTAGACAATATCGTCCTGGGTTCCGCTGCGACCGGCCTTGCCGGCTCGCGGTTGTTTCTTGAGAGGTTGCAACTGTTCGTTCATGGGCACTCGGGTTTGGAGAACGGCGGCGAATTAACGGTAATACGGCAAGCGACGGTCGCTGGCAAGTATCACCTAAAAACAGGGCACATTGTACACAACCGAATGCGCCAACACACTGTACGGCTGTTTGCGCCAGCGGCTGTATTGCAATGAGTCGTTACGTTTGAGTTTAGGCTTGAATCTGCGCCTTCACCGGCAAACACCCAGGTAAAAGGAACACCTCTCCATGACCGACGCCACCCAAGCGCCTTTGCGCCCACTGGCCGACACTTCTCCCTCGGCCATTGTCGCAGGCTTTATCGCGATGATGACCGGCTACACCAGCTCATTGGTGCTGATGTTCCAGGCCGGCCAGGCTGCCGGCTTGACCACCGCACAGATTTCCTCGTGGATCTGGGCAATCTCCATCGGCATGGCGGTATGCAGCATCGGCCTGTCCCTGCGCTACCGCACCCCGATCACCATTGCCTGGTCCACACCGGGCGCGGCGCTGTTGATCACCAGCCTGGGCGGCGTGAGTTATGGCGAGGCCATCGGTGCCTACATCACCTGCGCGGTGCTGGTGACCCTCTGCGGGTTGACCGGCAGCTTTGAAAAGCTGGTCAAGCGCATTCCGGCTTCACTGGCGGCAGCCTTGCTGGCGGGGATCCTGTTCAAGATCGGCAGCGAGATTTTCGTCGCGGCGCAGCATCGCACCGGCCTGGTGCTGGGGATGTTCTTCACCTACCTGATC
Source organism: Pseudomonas sp. LG1E9 (assembly GCF_003290225.1). Classification (NCBI taxonomy): domain Bacteria; kingdom Pseudomonadati; phylum Pseudomonadota; class Gammaproteobacteria; order Pseudomonadales; family Pseudomonadaceae; genus Pseudomonas; species Pseudomonas sp. LG1E9. The sequence continues at coordinate 5,261,200 of NZ_CP029983.1, forward strand.
ATCAAACGCCTTTCGCCACGGTATGCGGTGCTGGCCGCGCTGGTGATCGGCACCGCGCTCTCGGGGCTGATGGGCTTGCTGGATTTCAGCGGCTTCCACCTGGAAGTGGCGACGCCGGTCTGGACCACGCCGCACTTCTCGTTGGCGGCGACGATCAGCATCGGCATTCCGCTGTTCGTGGTAGCGATGACCTCGCAGAACATGCCCGGCGTCGCGGTACTGCGCGCCGACGGCTACAACGTGCCCGCCTCGCCACTGATCACGGCCACCGGCCTGGCCTCGCTGGTGCTGGCACCGTTCGGCTCCCACGGCATCAACCTGGCGGCGATCAGCGCCGCCATCTGCACCGGACCCCATGCCCATGAAGACCGCAATAAACGCTACACCGCAGCGGTGTGGTGCGGGGTTTTCTACGGGATTGCAGGCGTGTTCGGCGCCACATTGGCGGCATTGTTCGCAGCACTGCCCAAGGAACTGGTGCTGTCGATTGCGGCCTTGGCATTGTTTGGCTCGATCATCAATGGCTTGAGTATCGCCATGAATGAGCCGAAGGAACGGGAAGCGGCGCTGATCACCTTTATGGTCACCGCGTCAGGCTTGACGTTGTTTTCCATCGGGTCGGCGTTCTGGGGAATTGTGGCGGGGGTGTTGACGCTGCTGATTCTGAACTGGCGCAAGGCATAAAAAAACGGCGACCCTCAGGTCGCCGTTTTTTTCAGTATCACTTAGCCGCGTTGATCGGCTTTTCCGGATACCACACGTCCAGCAACGGGCTGACTTCAGCCTTGGTCAGCTCGGAACGGGTTTTCAGCCAGGCTTCGACGGCAGCGCGCTGCTCTTCGGAGACCGAACCACGCTTCTGCAGGCAAACCAGACCGAAGTCATCGCCGCCGACATAGCCCAGACCGTTGGCTTCCATGGCTTCTTTGATGAATGCTTCGAGGAAAGCGTCGATAGCTTCTTCACTCAGGCCTTCGTTGAAGTCCAGGTTCAGTTCGAAACCCAGCTCTTGAAATTCATCAACGCACAGTTTTTTGCGCAGACGCTGGGAACGGTTAGTCGCCATTGGAACAATCCTCATAAGTAATAACGGGCGGCACTTTAGCAGTTTAAGGCGGCAATTGCCCGACTCTCTGGGACAGGCGGTGCAATGCCTGCAAAAAAACGCCGATTTCCAGCTATGGTTCAGCTACAAGTGCGCCCACCTTGGGGCATAATGCCGACACTTTCATGACCAATGAGGGATTTTTCTTATTTACCCCTCGCCTTTTTCACCCTCCTCAGCAGTAGGGTTTTACTTCTTATGATCAAATCTTTGCGTTCCGTATTTTTTGCCGGTTTTATTCTGCCACTGGCGTTTTCCGTCTCCGCTGCCCCCGTCAACACCACCCTGCCACCAAATGTCCAGCAGGCACTTGCCAAAGCCAAGCTGCAAAACACCGCCCTGTCCCTGGTCATGATTCCTCTGAATGGCCCCGGCACCCCCACGGTTTTCAATGCTGACGTCTCGGTGAACCCCGCCTCGACCATGAAGCTGGTCACCACTTACGCGGCCCTGGAGATGCTCGGCCCCAACCACCAGTGGAAAACCGAGTTCTACACCGACGGCACCCTCAGTGGTGGCGTGTTGCACGGCAACCTTTACCTCAAGGGCGGCGGCGACCCCAAGCTGAACATGGAAAAACTCTGGCTGCTGATGCGTGACCTGCGCGCCAATGGCGTGCAGCAAGTCACCGGCGACCTGGTGCTAGACCGCAGTTTCTTCAACCAACCGCAATTGCCTGAATTCAATGACGACGGTAACGACGAGAACAAACCGTTCCTGGTCAAGCCGGATGCGCTGCTGGTCAACCTCAAGGCGCTGCGCTTTGTGACGCGCAACGACTCGGGCCGCGTGATTGTGTCGGTCGAGCCCCCCATTGCCAGCATCCGCATCGACAACCAGGTCAAAGTCTCCAACGCCAAGCAGTGCACCGGCGACGTGCGCTACAACCCCGTCACTGCCGCCGATGGCAGCATGACAGTGACCGTCAGCGGACAGTTGGCCGAAGGCTGCAGCTCGCAGACGTACCTGTCGCTGCTCGACCATGCCACCTACACCGCCGGCGCCGTGCGGGCAATCTGGCAGGAACTGGGCGGCAGCATCCAGGGCCGTGATATCCAGGCGCCCGTGCCCAAGGATGCCAAGGTGCTGGCCCGTGCATTCTCGCCGGACCTGGCGGAAATCATCCGCGACATCAACAAGTACAGTAACAACACCATGGCCCAGCAGCTGTTCTTGAGCCTGGGCGCCCAGTTTCGCAACGATGCCGACGGCGATGATGCCAAGGCCGCGCAGCGCGTAGTGCGCCAATGGCTGGCGAAAAAAGGCATCACTGCGCCACATCTGGTGATGGAGAACGGCTCCGGCCTGTCCCGTGCCGAACGGGTCAGCGCCCGCGAGATGGCGGCGATGCTGCAAGCAGCCTGGAAAAGCCCCTACGCTGCGGAGTACATCAGTTCGATGCCGATTGCCGGCACCGACGGCACCATGCGCAAACGCCTGAAGACCACGGCCATGCGCGGCGAAGCCCACGTCAAGACCGGCACCCTGAACACCGTGCGCGCCATTGCCGGGTTCAGCCGCGACAACAACGGCAATACCTGGGCGGTGGTGGCGATTCTCAACGATCCGAAGCCATGGGGCGCCTCGTCGGTGCTGGATCAGGTGCTGCTGGACCTGTATCGCCAGCCTAAACTGGCAGCGGCTGCGCCTGTGCTCTAAATAACGACATCGATCCAAGGTGGGAGCTGGCTTGCCTGAAAGACCCTGTTAATCAAGCCCGAAGCCGCTCCGCCTCCACCCGATCCCTGCCCGCCTGCTTGGCCACATACACAGCCGAGTCGGCGCGCAGCAACAACCCGTCAATACCCTCGTCGATCCGCCAACTGGCCACGCCAAAGCTCGCGGTGACGATGCCCACCGTTTCCATCGGCTCGTTGCGCAGTGACTGCCACAACTCCATCGCCAAGCTATACGCCTGCTCCCCATCCGTGTGGGGGCACAGCACCATGAACTCCTCACCACCCAGCCGGCAGAACACATCGGTGCGGCGCAAGCGTTCGCTGATGCGTTTGCACAATTCCTGTAACACCGCGTCGCCGACCGCGTGCCCATGCTTGTCGTTGATGCGCTTGAAGTGGTCAATATCGAGCATGATCACCGACAACGCCCCATTGGTCCGGTTGAGTCGCGCCATTTCGGCCCTGAGGCGGTCCTGGAAGTAGCGGCGGTTGTGGATCCCGGTCAGTGAGTCAGTGATGGACAGCGCACGCAACTCCTCTTCAACCCGCTTCAAATCGGAAATGTCCGACACATAGCCATGCCACAGCGTACCGCCACCCGGTAATTCTTCCGGGGTGGCCTCGCCGCGAATCCAGCGCAACCCGCGCTGCGGCAACAGCACCCGGTATTCTTCACGCCAATGGCTCAACTGCAATGCCGACAGGCGAATCGAGGCGCGCACCCGCTCCAGGTCCAGGGGGTGGATACGCTCGAAGACCTTCTTCGCGTCCTGCTGCAACACCCCGGTTTCGATTTCATAAATGTCGCGCATGCCATCACTGGCATAGATAAACCGCCAGTTTTCGTGGGGCTCAAGGGTGAACTGGAAGATCCCGCCCGGCACATGGGCGCTGAGTTTCTTGAGCAGGCGGTCGCGGGCCGCCAACGCTTCGTAAGCCCGTTTCTGCTCGGTAATGTCCAGGTAGATCGCCAGGTGCCCGATCCACAAACCGTGATCATCCAGCAGCACAGTGGCCAGCATGGTAACGGTCAACTGGCTGCGGTCCTCGCGCACCAAGGTCCATTCGCGGGCTTCGTGCAGGTTGTCGGGGCTCTCCACCAGCATCGCCTGGCTGGCCGGGATTCGCTTGCCCAGGGCCACGCTCAGGCTGGCAGCACGGGCTTCCAGTTCCGGCGCCAGGTGCAGGCTTTCCAGGGTCAATTTGCCCACCACCTGCTGGGCGCATAACCCGAGCATCTGCTCGGCACCGGCGTTGAAGGTATTGATAACACCGCGCAAGTCGGTGGCAATGATTGCCACCTGGGTCGCAGCATTCAGCACGCTGCGCAATTGACCGTGGGCACCGCGCAACTCCTGCTCACGCAGACGCAACTGCACGGTGCGCTGCTCCACCAGTTTCACGGCGCGCTGACGCTGACTGACCAGCACATAGAGCAAAGCGCCGAGCAACAGGCTGAGCAAGCCGCCCATGGTCAGGATGGTGGTCAGGGAGGAATGGTTGGACTGGTCGAACACCTGGCTCGGACGCAGGGTCAGGGCATATACATGGTCACCCAGGGTAAGACGTCGCGCACCGAGCAGATCGCTGCTTCCCACGGTATTGCTGGTCTCATAGAGCACGCGTTTGTCCAGGTCGGATGTGTCGACGATCTGCATCACCAGGTTGTCCCGTTCTGGCTTGGGCAAACCATCGGCCACTAACTGGCGCATGCTGATCACCGCCATCACGTAGCCAAAGGGCTCGTTCTGGGACTGATCGGAAGTGGGCAGGTGGCTGACCGGCGCCACCAGCAACACCCCAGTGGCGTAGGCAGGCTCGACGCCGACCAGTTGCATGGGCTGGGACACCGCCAGCTTGCCGCTCTTTTGTGCACGTTCAAGGGCTGAACGCCGCAGCGGTTGAGCCAGCAGATCAAAACCCAGGGGTGAGCCCAGCAGGCTTTGGGTCTGACTGTAGAGCACCGGCACGTATTCATCGCGTTCGCGCGTCGGAACCAGCTCACCGGCAGTATTTAATTCACGGATGACAAAAGACACGCCGCGCTGCTGGGACACCGCGTGTTCAAACTGGCTGCGCTGATCGCGAAACACCCGCGGCGCCCAGGAATAGGCACGGGTGCGCAACAGTAAAGGCTGGGCGAAACCATCGAATTCTTCGCGAGACACTTCGTCGGAATTGACGAAAAACCGCCGAATGCTGTTGAGGCGCTGCTCCTGATCGTCGAAGCGTTCCTGCAGACGGGTATAGCGCTCGTTGACCAGCAACTGAAAACGCTGGCGCACCTGTTGTTGATAGAGGTCGGAGGCCGCCCAGGCGACTATGAGCGTCAGCGCACCGCCGGCCAGAAACACCACCAATGCCACCAGCCAAGCCGACGCCTGCTCACTGATAAAACCTAGGATTTTCGGGCGAACGGCTTGCATCGGCATAAGCAACACTCACAACGCCAGCGTGCGGGGGTGTCACTTTGGCTAGGCCTTAAGTTATAGCCATCGGCCCAGGGTTTGACCAGCGCAAAAAAGCCGCAAGACCGGAATAAACCAGGCTTGCGGCTTTAGGTTGTTGGTTATCCGCGCGCCGTGATTTTCCAGGCGCGGTGGATCTTGGCGTTGCGCGCAAAATCCGGGTCGAGGGTCTTGTCGCTGATTTCCTCGACGGCGTAGCGTTCGCTGAGGTTGTCCTCCAACACGAACTTGCGGAAGTTGTTCGAGAAGTACAGCACGCCACCCGGTGCCAGGCGTGCCATGGCCAGGTCCAGCAACTGCACGTGGTCACGCTGCACGTCGAAGATACCTTCCATGCGCTTGGAGTTGGAGAAGGTCGGCGGGTCGATGAAGATCAGGTCGAACTCATCACGACTGGCTTCCAGCCACGCCATCACGTCGCCCTGCTCCAGGCGGTTTTTGTCGGAAAAACCGTTGAGGGAGAAGTTGCGACGCGCCCAGTCCAGATAGGTCTTGGACAGGTCAACGCTGGTGGTGCTGCGCGCGCCGCCCTTGGCAGCGTGCACGCTGGCGGTAGCGGTGTAGCAATACAGATTGAGGAAGCGCTTGCCGGCCGCTTCCTTCTGAATGCGCATGCGCATCGGGCGGTGGTCGAGGAACAGACCGGTATCCAGGTAATCGGTGAGGTTGACCAACAGCTTCACGCCACCTTCACTGACTTCGGTGAACTTGCCTTGGGCGCTCTGGCGCTCGTACTGCTTGGTGCCGCTCTGGCGCTCGCGACGCTTGACCACCACACGGCTCTTGTCGATGTTCAGCGCCTGGGGAATAGCCGCCAGAGCATCGAACATGCGTGCGGAGGCTTTTTCCGGGTCGATGGACTTCGGCGCGGCGTATTCCTGTACGTGCACCCAATCGTGGTAGAGGTCGATGGCCATGGAGTATTCCGGCATGTCGGCGTCGTACACACGGTAGCAATCCACGCCTTCACGCTTGGCCCACTTGCCCAGCAGCTTGAGGTTCTTCTGCAGGCGGTTGGCGAACATCTGCCCGCCTTCGCTCAGGCGCGCCTGCTCGACCACGGGGGCCGGGGCTGGCTTGATAGGATTGCCGTTCTTGTTGTACTGGCGCTCTTGTGGCTCGACCGGGGCCTGATCGTAAGCGGCTTGCTCACGTTCGGCCTGGCGCTGCTCCGGGGTGCGGCGCTCGCCGGTGACAAACTGGTCTGGGTTGACCTTGATCAGCAGCAGCTTGCACGGCAAGGCGCCGTTCCAGAACGAATACTGCTTGTGGCTGCGGATGCCCATGCGCTTGCCCAGGTCCGGCGCGCCGGTGAACACCGCCGCCTCCCAACCCATGCACGCCTGGCGCAGACGCTCGCCGAGGTTCTGGTAGAGGTACAACAGGCTGGCTTCGTCACCCAGGCGCTCGCCGTAGGGTGGGTTGCAGATCACCAGGCCTTTCTGGTTCTGGTCCGGGCGCGGCTCGAAAGTGCCGACTTCGCCTTGGTACACCTTGATCCAATGGCTCAGGCCAGCACGCTCGATGTTGTTGCGCGCAGGCTGGATCAGCCGTGGATCAGCTTCGTAGCCACGCACCCACAGCGGGGTCTTGTTCATGCCGATGGCGGCACGTTCAGTGGCCTCGGTGTGCAGTTTCTTCCACAGCGCCGGCACGTGGCCGAGCCAGGTGGTGAAGCCCCACAGTTCGCGATTGAGGTTGGGCGCCATGTCGGCGGCAATCATCGCGCCTTCGACCAGGAACGTACCCACACCACACATCGGGTCGGTCAGCGCGCCGCCTTCGGCAGCGATGCGCGGCCAGCCGGCACGGATCAGGATCGCGGCCGCCAGGTTTTCCTTCAGCGGTGCTGCGCCCTGCTGCAGGCGATAGCCGCGCTGGTGCAGGCTGTGGCCGGAAAGGTCGAGGGAGAGGATCGCTTCGCCACGGTCCAGGCGCAGATGGATGCGCAGGTCCGGGTTGATCTTGTCGATGGACGGGCGCTCACCGGTCGGGGTGCGCAGCTTGTCGACGATTGCATCCTTGACCTTCAGCGCGCCGAAGTGGGTGTTGTCGATGCCCGAGCCGTGACCGCTGAATTCCACGGCCAGGGTGCCGTCGCTGACCATATGGTCGGCCCACTCGATATCCAGCACGCCGTGGTAAAGGTCTTCGGCGTCCTTCATCGGGAAACGCTTGAGTACCAGCAACACGCGGTTGGCCAGGCGCGACCAGAGGCAAAGGCGGTAGGCGGTTTCCATGTCGGCCATGCCGCGCACGGCCGAGGTGTGCTCGCGGGCTTCCTCAAGGCCAAGCCCGACGGCTTCCTCGATCAGCAGGCCTTCGAGGCCCTTGGGGCAGGTGAGGAAGAGTTCAAAACGGTCCGACATGGGGCAATCCAGGCTTTTCAGCAATAAATGAACGGGCGACGCATCGCCGGCTCGGTTTTCAATCAAGCACTTTTCTTGAAGAGTGCCCGCGTGGCACGAATGTGCCGTCCCACCCCGTCTGACGGGCCCTTGAGCCTTTATTGACGGGGCAGAGTGAATTTTTGAAGCAACAAAAAGAAATATTCCGACCCTTCGTCGAATAGTAACCGACCGCAACAGGGGGACATTCTCACTAAAGGATTAAATCCTTCCTCTGTGCAGGGTGCATCATAGCTGGCTTTGCTGCACAAATGGGGCGAAAAGCCATCCCAGCTTATGGCTATAGCATCGTTATCGTTACGTGCTTATGACAAAACGATCATTGAATCCATGTGACCTATTGGTTAGAACTCAACACAGGTTGGCGCCGTAACGACGTCGACACCTAGGCTCGCCACGCCGGCAGCGAGCCCACCAACGGCAGAAAAACTCTGCCCGGCCTCAGACGAGGCCGAAGGATATCAAGACAGTCAACAAGTGAGGGAAACACCCTATGAGAAGACTTAAGCGTGATCCGTTGGAAAGAGCATTTTTACGCGGATATCAATATGGCGTTCATGGCAAATCCCGTGAGCTTTGCCCATTTACTCTACCGTCGGTACGCCAAGCCTGGATCAACGGCTGGCGAGAAGGACGCGGCGACAACTGGGACGGTATGACTGGCACTGCGGGAATCCACAGACTCAACGAACTTCACGCCGTCGGCTAATCAAGGGCACTTAATTCCGACATCACCACGAATATGTAACGACTTAACCACGCACGTCCTATCCGGGCGGCGGGCTTCGGCCCAGGGGGCTCCTTTATGGAGCCCTTTTTAATGGGCGATCCTTCAACGCAATGCGGCGATGGCATCCACCGATTGACGAATCAGCGCCGGGCCCTTGTAGATAAAGCCGGAGTACAGCTGCACCAGGCTTGCGCCGGCGGCGATCTTCTCGGCCGCGTGCTTGCCTTCGGTAATACCACCCACCGCAATAATGGGCAGACGCCCGGCCAGCTCAGCAGCCAGTACCTTGACGATGTGAGTGCTCTTGTCCCGCACCGGCGCACCCGACAGGCCACCCGCTTCATCGCCATGGGCCAACCCTTCGACGCCAACACGGCTGAGGGTGGTATTGGTGGCGATCACCGCGTCCATACCGGAATCCACCAGGGCCTGAGCCACTAGCGCAGTTTCTTCGTCGCTCATGTCCGGGGCGATCTTGATTGCAAGCGGTACACGCTTGCCATGGCGCAGGGCCAAGTCTTCCTGGCGCTGACGCAACGCTTCGAGCAATTGCTTGAGGGAATCACCAAACTGCAAGCTACGCAGGCCCGGCGTGTTGGGCGAGCTGACGTTGACGGTGACGTAGCTGGCGTGGGCGTAGACCTTGTCCAGGCAGATCAGGTAGTCATCGACTGCACGCTCGACCGGTGTATCGAAATTCTTGCCGATATTGATGCCCAGGATGCCCTTGTACTTCGCTGCCTCAACCCGCGACAGCAGGTGATCGACGCCGAGGTTGTTGAACCCCATGCGATTGATGATCGCCTCCGCTTCCGGCAAACGGAAAATACGCGGCTTGGGGTTACCCGGTTGCGGTCGCGGCGTCACGGTGCCGATCTCGACAAAACCAAAGCCCAGTTGTGCAAAACCATCAATGGCCGCGCCGTTCTTGTCCAGGCCGGCGGCCAGTCCGACCGGGTTAGGGAAGTCGAGCCCCATTACCGACACCGGCATCTTTGCCGGGGCCTTGCATACCAGGCCATTAAGCCCCAGACGGCCACCGGCGCCGATCAGGTCCAGGGACAGATCGTGGGAGGTTTCCGGGGAGAGTTTGAACAACAGCTGGCGGGCCAGGGTATACATGGGCGGGCTAGACTCGGATGGCGGCGAAAGGTGGCGGCGATTATAGCCGGGGTGACGGGCTGCACGCGAGGCGTGCCGCCCAAACGTCAATAGCGCTGCTGTACCAAAGCCTCATAACGCCCCCAGACTTTTTCTGCATAGCGCATGCGCAGCGCCTCACGCAGTGGCCCGGGACCTGGTCCGGCGTTGTAGGCCCCCACCGCCGTCCAGTTATAACCAAAGCGCTGGATGAACTCGACCAGTATCGACGCCGCCACTTCCACCGAGAGGCAGGGTTCACTCAACAGTCGCTCTTCGGTGATGCCCAGCTTGAGCAAACGAGGCAAGTGGATGCTGTTGATCTGCATCAGACCAATATCCCGGGTGCCATTACTGTTGGCATTATTCATCGCGTCTGGTCGATAGCCTGACTCCACGGCAGCGATCGCTTGCAGCAACTCCGGCTCGATATCGTAGCGACGGGCCGTTTCCTCCCAGCAAAAGGCCAAGGCCTGATTGCCACTCATCAAGACTCCAAGCAACAGCACTGCGCGCCACACCTTACCCATGGTTGACTTGACCACAGGCCGAACACACATGCTCCTGGTGCCCGGTGCGACCTTGAACTGGCGACACAGCCCTCACCGGGCAGGTAAAGCGATACCCTCGACCGTATATCGTCTTGATAAACCCTTTGTCTGCACCCAAGTGCTTGCGCAACGAATAAATGCACCGCGTCAGCGATTCTTCGGCGACCTCCCCTTGGGGCCAGGCCAGCTCCAGCAATTGATCCTTGGTCATCAGCACGCCCCCTGAGACCAGCAGCAAACGCAACACATGCCACTCCTTGGGCGGCAGTTGCACATCAGTGCCCTCGCCGGTGAGACGGCCATCGACATGCAGGGTCCACTGGGAAAAGACTTGGGAAGTCACCGTCACCCCATCACTCACGACGGCCATATCTACCTCGGCATCCGACTACTGACATTGAAGCCCCTATTTCCACTACCGGCTCTAGCGCCCATCTCACAACTATAAAAACCTGCCTTACATTCCACCGTAAGAAAAAGCCCATATATTCAGGACTTTTCAGGGCCTACCCGTAAGACTTTTCTCTACCCGCCAGCGGCTCCCACCCCCTCGTAAACTTCGTGCAGTTCTACCCCTAGTCGGTCCTCCAACTGCACCAGTTCACCCAAGGCGAACAACAGGCCATCAACCCGTAATTCCACACAGTGAATAACCTCAGGCGCCAACGGCAGCACCTTCCCAGGCGCAAAGGCTGCCAGGCGCCTGCGACTGACCCGTTGTTCCTGTAGAAGAATTTCCAAATGCATGGGCTAACACCTTGTTCACGGAGAGATATCGCGACCCGGACGCACAAACGCACGCTGCACACGCTCGTATTGAGCCGCCGTCAACGGGGGCGCACCAAGGCCTGATCCCGGCGACTTCAACTCGCTGTCCACGGCCCTGGCCTGAATCACAAACAGGCGAACCTTGGCGGCTCCCGACGCTACCGTGCTACGGCTCGACTCGCGCGCCTCGCGGCTAAACGCGCCCAGCCACAGGCGCTTGCCCTGTGGCACCCGCACCACGCTGCTGATACCCACCCTTGCGACCGCAGCCGGTTTTGCGCCCCGCCCTGCTTCGCTCAGTTGGCGACCATCCTCAATGTGGAGCAGCATCTCGATCTGGTTCGCTTCGGCGAAACGCGGCAGCACGCTGACCTGTGCGCCATAACGCACAGGCCTCCAGTCGGTTGAGTCATCTCCGGGATGGGGCAGGTAAAAGGTGTGGTTGTCCTGAAACACCGCCGGCACGTTCTCCTGGGTGAGGATCACCGGTAACGTCGTCACCCTCGCTCGCCGCCGGCGCTCCAGAGCGGCGATTTGCGCCATCAGACGCTTATCGTCCAGCGGCGCCAGAATTCGCGTGGCCTGAGTCTTGGCGTCCTTATCCCAGGCAGGGTCGAGCTTTTTCAGTTCGTCACGATCGACATCCACCATCCATAACGAAACCTCGACAGACCGCTTGGGTGTATCCAGTTCTGCCACCAGTCGCTCGATAACACTCAGCTGCGCAGGTTTGCCCTTGATCAGCAGGCTGTTGGTATCCGGGTAGGCGATTACGGCCAGACTCTTGTCTGCCAGCGGCCCCTTCTGTTCAGCAGCCAGCACGGTTTTGATCGTCGACGCGATTCCCGGCACGGTGACCGTTTCGTTGCCCATGCCGTACTCGCGGTCTGCCACATGCGTATTGAGCACCTGCACCACTGCGAACGCCTGGGTACCTGCGCGTAAATCGGCACGCTCGCGGTCCATCAATTGGGCCAAGTGCAATACGTGGTCGACATAATTGGGCGGGCCTGACACGTAAAACGTCCGCGCCCCACTCACCCGCAACGGATAGCGTGTTTCATCAATCCCCGCGCGACGCATGAGGCTGCGAAACCTGTCAACGGAGATATGCCGCAACGCCACTGCCGAGCTTTTTTCCTCACTTGCGTCATAGAGATAAAGCACCTGGCCATCGCTGTACCAGATCAAGCTGTATTGCAATGCAAGCGTCTCCAGCGCGTGTTGAGGCGTATCGAGATCAATGAGTTCACTGATGCGTGTCCGCGCTACGTCACGGCTCACAACGATGGGCAGGCCTAAAGGCACGGACAAGACGGTAAAGACGGTATGCAGGCTTTCGTCCTGTGCCTGATAGGTATCCCCCCAGGCGCCGTTGCCGCCCAGCATCAATGCGGCAAGCAGGAGCCAGAAGCGGGGCATCATTACGGTGAAGTCAGCGTACACCTTGGGTTTCCTGGCCGGTCCGGCAGTGAGAAGCGGCCATACTGAGAGGGCGCCCACTTTCAATCTTGATGGAAAGTTGACGGCCGACCGTCCTTGTCGGCCCGTGGCATGTGCCTTGCTTTGCACTCTGTATCAGAGCCCACTCCAACGGCGGAACGGGCTTACGGACAAAGGCGTCGTTACCCGCAATGGCCTCGCATCGCCATCTGAGGGAACGACGCTTTTTTTTGAAAGAAAAGGTAGGTGTTGATGAACGATTCGGTAGGCAGCAGCCCGACGAACGACCCGCGGGCCTGGGTCAACGGCAGTGATGCTCCGGAAAAGAGCAGCCTCGACCTGGGCTTCATGGCTCTGAGCGATTGCGCCTCACTGGTGGTGGCCGCCACCCAGGGCTTCGCACAACCCTATGGCCTGACACTCAACCTCAAGCGCCAAACTTCGTGGGCCAACCTGCGGGACAAACTGGTCAGTGGTGAATTGGACGCCGCCCACAGTCTGTACGGGCTGATCTATGCCGTTCACCTGGGCATTGGCGGCGTTGCGCCCACCGACATGGCCGTGTTGATGGGATTGAACCAGAACGGTCAAAGCATCAACCTGTCCCACGGCCTGCAACAGCAAGGAGTGGTCACTCCTGAGGCGCTGGACCGTCACGTGCACCAAAGCCGAACAAAACTGACCTTCGCCCAGACCTTTCCCACAGGTACCCACGCCATGTGGCTGTACTACTGGCTGGCGAGTCAGGGCATTCATCCGTTACAGGATGTGGACAGCGTGGTGGTACCGCCCCCGCAAATGGTCGCGCACCTGCAAGCCGGGCGGATTGATGGCTTTTGCGTCGGAGAGCCGTGGAGTGCCAGCGCAGTCGCGCAAAATCAGGGGTTTACCCTGGCAACCACCCAAACGATCTGGCCGAACCATCCGGAAAAAGTGCTCGGCTGTACCCAAGCCTTCGTCGACCAATACCCCAACACTGCCCGTGTGTTGGTCATGGCCATTCTCGAAGCCAGCCGTTTTATTGAAGAAAGTACCGAAAACCGGCGTTCCACCGCGCAATTGCTCAGCGGCCGCGAGTACCTTGACGCACCTCTCGACTGCATCGAACCCCGTCTGCTGGGTACTTACGATGACGGCCTGGGCAACCACTGGCAGGACCCCCATGCCCTGCGTTTTTTTGCCGGTGGCGAAGTGAACCTGCCGTACCTCTGCGATGGCATGTGGTTCATGACCCAGTTTCGACGCTGGGGCCTGCTGCGCGATGACCCTGACTATCTAGGCGTTGCCCGCCAGGTCCAGCAATTGGCGCTTTATCGCCAGGCGGCCGACGCCTTGGGCATCGCCCCGCAAAGCCAGGACATGCGCAGCAGCCAGTTGATCGACGGCAAGGTCTGGGACGGCTCGGATCCCGTCGGCTACGCCCACAGCTTCCGGCTGCATGCCCTCGCCGACCACGCCAACCGCCAAGCCTTGCGCTGACAGGAGCACATCTATGCTGCGAATCCTGTTGATCAATGACACCCCGCGCAAGGTCGGGCGCCTGCGCACAGCACTGATCGAAGCCGGCTTCGAGGTGATCGATGAGTCCGGACTGACCATCGACCTGCCAGCACGCGTCGAAACAGTGCGCCCAGATGTGATTCTGATCGATACCGAGTCACCGGGCCGCGATGTGATGGAGCAAGTGGTGCTGGTCAGCCGCGACCAGCCCCGGCCGATCGTGATGTTTACCGATGAGCACGACCCGAATGTGATGCGCCAGGCCATCAAGTCCGGGGTCAGTGCCTACATCGTCGAGGGCATACAGGCCCAGCGCCTGCAACCGATCCTCGACGTGGCCATGGCCCGTTTTGAAAGCGACCAGGCCTTGCGCGCCCAGCTTCAGGAGCGTGATCAGCAACTGGCCGAGCGCAAGCGCATCGAGTTGGCCAAAGGTATGTTGATGAAAATGAAAGCCTGCAATGAGGAAGAGGCCTACACCCTGATGCGCCGCCAAGCCATGAGCCGCCAGCAGAAACTGATCCAGGTGGCCGAGCAGATTATCGCCATGAGTGAGTTGCTCGGCTGAACACACATAAAAGGTTGGCGCAGGACTTGCTAAGTAATCATCACAGGTAACCAACGGCGGTTGCCCCTCCACGACAAAGACGTCGCACATCCGGTTTGCCCTCGCGAACCCGGTGGCGGCGTTTTTTCGTTTTGGCCCCCGCAGCACGGGGCCGGTGGGGCGGCCTTAGCTGGCTGTTCCATCACCAGGCCTTCTTACAAGACTCCCAACCGTTGAGGTGCGTGATGAAATCAAGCTTCTGGAAATCCGGGCACACCCCGACCCTGTTTGCCGCGTTCCTGTATTTCGACCTGAGCTTCATGGTCTGGTATTTGTTGGGCCCGCTGGCAGTGCAGATTGCCGCCGACCTGCACCTGACCACGCAACAACGCGGCCTGATGGTAGCGACGCCGATCCTGGCGGGCGCTGTGTTGCGCTTCTTGATGGGCATGCTGGCCGACAAACTGTCGCCCAAGACAGCCGGGCTGATTGGCCAGGTGATCGTGATCGTGGCGTTGTTCGGCGCTTGGAAACTAGGCGTTCACAGCTACGAACAAGCCTTGTTGCTGGGACTGTTCCTCGGCATGGCCGGCGCATCCTTTGCTGTGGCATTGCCGCTGGCGTCCCAGTGGTACCCGGCCGAGCACCAGGGCAAGGCCATGGGCATTGCCGGTGCCGGTAATTCGGGCACGGTGTTCGCGGCGTTGCTGGCCCCGGTACTGGCGGCGGCATTCGGCTGGAGCAACGTGTTCGGCTTTGCGCTGATCCCGCTGATCCTGACCCTGATCGTCTTCGCCTGGCTCGCAAAAAATGCCCCTGAGCGGCCAAAAGCCAAGTCCATGGCTGATTACTTCAAGGCCCTGGGCGACCGCGACAGCTGGTGGTTCATGTTTTTCTACAGCGTGACTTTCGGCGGCTTTATCGGCCTGGCCAGCGCCCTGCCCGGCTATTTCAACGACCAATACGGCCTGAGCCCCATGACCGCCGGCTACTACACCGCCGCCTGCGTGTTCGGTGGCAGCCTGATGCGCCCTCTGGGCGGCGCACTGGCCGACCGTTTCGGCGGGATTCGCACGCTGCTCGGCATGTACAGCGTCGCTGCCATCTGCATTGCGGCAGTCGGCTTCAACCTGCCCAGCTCCTACGCGGCACTGGCTCTTTTCGTCTGCACCATGCTCGGTCTGGGCGCGGGCAATGGCGCCGTGTTCCAGTTGGTGCCACAGCGTTTTCGTCGTGAGATCGGCGTGATGACCGGCCTGATCGGCATGGCCGGCGGCATCGGCGGTTTCGCCCTGGCGGCGGGCATGGGTGCTATCAAGCAGAGCACCGGAAGCTATCAATTGGCCCTGTGGTTGTTCGCGAGCCTGGGCGTGTTGGCCTGGTTCGGCCTGCATGGCGTCAAGCGCCGCTGGAGGACCACCTGGGGTTCGGCGGCCGTGACCGCCGCGCGCGTCTGATGAGCCTGCAACTGAGCGTCGCCCACGCCAGCGCCATCGGCCCACGGGCGGAAAACCAGGACGCGCTGCGGGTGGTGACCCCCGCCGCCGAACTGGCGGCGAGCAAAGGCTACCTCTGCGCCATGGCTGACGGCGTGAGCCAGTGTGCTGACGGTGGCCTGGCCGCCCGCTCGACCCTGCAGGCCCTGGCTTTGGATTACTACGCCACGCCGCAAACCTGGGGCGTGGCCCAGGCACTGGAGCGCTTGCTGCTCGCACAGAACCGCTGGCTGCAGGCCAATGGCGGTGGTCAGCCGTTGCTCACCACCCTCAGTGCCCTGGTCTTTCGCGGGCAGCGCTTCACCCTGGCCCATGTCGGCGATTGCCGGGTGTATCGCTGGCTGGACGGCGAGTTGCAGCGCATCAGCGAAGACCATGTGTGGGAGCAGCCGGGCATGCAGCATGTGCTCAAGCGCGCGCTCGGCCTGGATCAGCACCTGGTGCTGGATTTTCTCGACGGTCAGTTGCGCGAGGGTGAGTGTTTCCTGCTGCTCAGCGATGGCGTGTGGGCGACCCTGGGCGATCACAGCATCAGCGCAATCCTGCGTGAACAAAGTGACCTGGATCTGGCGGTAAACACTCTAGTCAACGCCGCGCATCTGGCAGGTAGCCAGGACAATGCCAGCGCGCTGTTGGTGCGTGTCGACACCCTCGGCGAAGCCACCCTCGGCGATGCTTTGGTGCAGTTGCAGCAATGGCCCTTGCCACCGCCGCTGAAGGCCGGGCAACACTTTGAAGGCTGGCAAGTGGACGCCGTGCTGGCGCAAAGCAGGCAGTCATTGTTGTACCGGGTACGCGACGCCCAGCAGCAACCCTGGCTGCTGAAAACCCTGCCCTTGAGCCGCGACGATGACAGCGACGCCGGCCAGGCATTGCTGTCGGAAGAGTGGTTTTTGCGGCGGGTCGCCGGTCGGGCGTTTCCTGAAGTCCATGCGGCCAGCGGGCGTCAGCATTTGTACTATGTGATGCGTGAATATCCAGGGCAGACCCTCGCCGAGCTGTTTGAGCGGCAAGGCCCGCTGCCTCTGGCGCAATGGCAGGCGGTGGCCGAGCGCTTGCTGCGCGCAGTGGGCATGCTGCATCGACGGCAGATTCTGCACCGCGATATCAAACCGGAAAACCTGCTGCTGGGGGAGGACGGTGAATTGCGCGTGCTGGATTTCGGTCTGGCCTACTGCCCCGGCCTTTCAGAGGACCGCGCCCATGTGCTGCCTGGCACCCCTAGTTTTATCGCGCCCGAAGCGTTTAATGGCGACAGTCCTACGCCCCAGCAGGATTTATACAGCGTAGGCGTCAGCTTGTATTACCTGCTGACCGGGCATTACCCCTACGGTGAAATCGAAGCCTTCCAACGGCCCCGGTTTACCCAGGCGGTCAGCGCCAGCCGTTATCGCCCCGACCTGCCGGACTGGCTACCGCTGAGCCTGGAACGGGCCGTGGCCGCTCAACCCGCGCAACGCTACGAAACCGCCGAAGAGTGGTTGCGGGTATTGGAGCAGGCGGATCGCCAGGAATTGAACATTCGCCCCCGGCCGTTGCTGGAGCGAGAGCCGTTGAAGGTCTGGCGAACCCTGGCGCTGCTGTCGATGTTGCTCAATCTGGTGCTCCTCTACTCACTCTTTCACAGCTGACGCAGTCTCAACGCGAGGGAAAACACATGAACGCAAAAGTCTGGCTGGTGGGCGCAGGCCCCGGCGACCCGGAGTTGCTGACCCTCAAGGCCGTACGAGCCATGAACGAAGCCGATGTGGTGTTGATCGATGATCTGGTCAACCCGGCCGTGCTGGAGCACTGCGCCGGGGCTCGCGTGATTACCGTGGGCAAACGCGGCGGCTGCCGTTCTACACCGCAGGACTTTATCCACCGCCTGATGCTGCGTTATGCCCGCCAAGGAAAATGCGTAGTTCGGCTCAAAGGCGGCGACCCGTGCATTTTCGGACGGGGTGGCGAAGAGGCCATATGGTTGCGCGAGCGCGGCGTCGAGGTGGAATTGGTCAATGGGATCACCGCAGGGTTGGCGGGAGCGACGAACTGCGCGATTCCTCTGACGTTACGCGGTGTCAGCCGAGGTGTGACCCTGGTCACGGCGCACACTCAGGACGACAGCCGGCTCAATTGGCGCGCGCTGGCTGAAGGTGGCACGACATTGGTGGTGTATATGGGGGTGGCCAAGCTGGAGGAGATTCGCCAGCAATTGCTCGAAGGTGGGATGGCAGCGGATATGCCGGTGGCGATGATCGAAAATGCATCACTGCCCCAGCAGCGCGAATGCCGCAGCGAGCTGTCGCGGATGCACGAGGATGCCCACGCCTTCGCGTTGAAGAGCCCGGCAATCCTGGTGATCGGCAGCGTTGCCGCCACGGAGCCGGCTGCTCACTTCGCAGCACAGGCCAGCGCCTGAGGCAAATTCCAGGCGAAAAAAAGCCCGGCCTGAGCCGGGCTTTTTTCTACTCAGTAATTACTGAGCTTGAGCTTCAACCGACGCTTCTACGCGACGGTTAACAGCACGACCTGCTTCAGTTGCGTTGTCAGCAACTGGGCGGGATTCGCCGTAACCAACAGCAGTTACACGGCTAGGAGCAACGCCGTCTTTAACCAGGACTTGCTTAACAGCGTCAGCACGACGCTGGGACAGCTTCTGGTTGTAAGCGTCTGGACCTACGGAGTCAGTGTGACCAGCAACTTCTACGTTGGTAGCTGGGTACTGAGCCATGAAGTCGGCCAGGTTTTTCACGTCGCCGTAGCTGTTAGGCTTAACAACGGCCTTGTCGAAGTCGAACTTAACGTCCAGCTCAACACGAACAACCTGAGCAACTGGAGCTTCTGGCTCTGGAGTTGGCTCTGGAGCTGGTGCTGGGGTAGGAGCTGGAGCAGCTGCGCCAGCGTTACCGCCGAAGTTTACGCCCAGGCCGACCAGTGCGGAGTAGTCCCACTTGCCGTTGTCCAGACCGTAGTCAGCTTCAACACCGGCACGAGCGTACAGGTTGTTGGTGAAGTAGTACTTCACGCCAGTACCAACGGTAGCGAAGGTAGTCTGGTCGCGACCGCTGTGGCCGTCAGCTTGAACGTTGGTACGGCTCTGGTGGCCGAAACCGCCTTCTACGTATGGACGCAGGCTGTCAACGCCAGCTTGACCGAAGTGATACTGGGCAACCAGGCTGCCGGTATCGCCTTTGATCTTCTGGTTACCAGTACCGTCGTTCGAACGGGTGTGGTTGGTTTTGTCGTAGGACAGGTTCAAGGACAGGTCGTCGGTCAGGAAGTAACCGATGCGAGCGCCAGGATTGAAGCCGTCTTCGATGTGCTTGACGCTATCGTTGTACTGCTTCTTGTAGAACAGCTCGCCTTCAACTGCGCCTTGGCCTTGTGCCAGAACGCCGAAAGAAGTTGCGGCAATAAGAGAACCAATGGCCAAGCCCAAGGTGTTTTTCAGTTTCATCCGTTAAATCCCCATCTGGTGATTGTAAAGCAGTCCCACAAACCGGGGGACAACTCGGCGACAAGTCTAACAGAACTTGCCTACACGTAAGAGATATTTGCCACGCACTAAGTTTCAGTCTCGCCCGCAAATTTCTCACGTAATTTATCTAGAGCACGTTTGTAACGCATTTTTGTAGCACTCAAACCCATGTGCATGATGTCAGCGATTTCCTGGAATTCCAGCTCTGCGACGAAACGTAGCACCAGAATTTCTCGGTCAATCGGGTTCACATACACCAGCCAGCGATCGAGTCCGCCCTTCTCCTCGGGTGCCGGCGCCTTCTCTTCGGTCGCCTCCTCAAGGGGGTCCAGACTCAAAGCGTCCATCAAGCGACGCTTTCGCCGTTCCTTCCGATACTGCGTGATGCACTCGTTGTAGGTGATGCTGTACAGCCATGTCTTGAACTTCGATTTACCCTCGAAGTTCTTCAGGCCGTACAGCACCTTCAGCATCACTTCCTGACAGACATCGTCCGCATCTCTATCGTTCCCTAAATACCTTGAACAAACGTTGAACAGAGTGCGTTGATACCTGCGCATCAATTCTTCGTACGCGCGAGTTACGTGAAACAGCTCCGTGTGCGAGCGCGCGACCAACTCCTCATCAGAGAGCTCACGGGGGTCGTAGCGCGTAGACAGCGTTTGGGCTTTATTCAAAACAAGTCGTGCCGACAGTCAGGTCAATGTCCGCTACAGCCCGGTCAGCCGGGTTTGCGGCGGCGTACATTAGCAGGGTTTACCGGGTTAGCGGCTACTGACCTGCTGCTCAAGGAGAATCCGATTGGACAACGACACCAGGTCACCGTCATCGGTCAGCACTGTCGTCTTGACTGTGCCGATCTCTTCGATTTGCCCTTCGACCTCGCCTACACGCACCTGTTGCCCTACCTGATACAGCTCACGCACATAGATTCCCGCAAGAATCTGGCCGGCAATTTCCCGGCTTCCCAAGCCCATGGCCAGCGCAACGGCCAGACCAACGGTAATCAAAACGATCACGATCACATGGTTGAGCAGGTCAGTCTTGACCTCCAACTGGCTGATCGCGACCGAAATACTGATGATGATCACCAGCCCCTGAGCGATCCGCCCCAGGCCAGCAGCATAGTCCAGCCCCACGCCTTCGGCAGCGCCGCGCACCAGCCCATTGGCCAGTTGCGCCAGCAGAACACCTACCAGCAGCACCAGCGCACCACCGAAAACCTTCGGCAAATACAGCGCCAGCATGTCGAGCGTAGCTGAAACTCGCTCAAGTCCAAGGGATTGAGCCGCAGAAACCAGAAAAATCAGCAAAACGAACCAATAAACGATCTTGCCGATCAACGTGGAGATCGGCACCTGCAGCCCGGCGCGTCCCAGCAGCTTGGTCAGACCTGTACCTGCCATCAGGCGGTCGAGGCCGAGTTTTGCAAGCAATTTGGACAACAGGGTGTCGAGCAATTTGGCGACGACAAAACCCAGCAATACCAGGACCAGCGCACCAAACAGGTTGGGAATGAAATTCGCCACCTTGGTCCACAATGCGGTCATCGCGGTGACCAGGCTCTGGGTCCAGAGATCAAGTTCCATATTCAATCAGCCTTATCAGCAGTGCGAGCAAGAGGTTTACGACGAGAAACCGGCGATACGTGGGCCGAACCGTTGTTCAGGGCCATCATCAAGGCCGGCACCCAGCGGCCGAGCAGACCGAACAGGTCACCCGCGCCCACCTGGCGGTTAGCGGTTTTCAACACGCGGCCCAGGCAGGCATCGTCGTCACGGTTGGACGGCGAGGCATTGAGCATGTCACGTAAAGACTGTTCGAACGGATCGTGCATAGAGACCTCTCGCAAGTGATTTAAAAGACGAGGGTAAAATTCCTGGGGTCACATAGGACCCTTCCTACGTTCAGCTGATATTCAGCTCAAACCCAGCGTAATCGTCGAAATAGCCACCATTGTCCGAGCGCTACAGACACCATTAACAGGCACGCCACCATGAATCCGTAAGGGCTCTCAGAGAACGGTATACCGCCCACATTTATACCCAGCAACCCCGTCAAAAAGCTCATGGGCAAAAAGATCCCGGTGATGATCCCGAAGCGGTACATGGTGCGGTTCATGCGCACGCTCAAGCGCCTGTCTTCGGCCTCCAGCACAAGCCCCACGCGCTCGCGGGTCAATTCGAGCTCTTCCAGATAGCGGGTCAGGCTGTTATTCAATTCGTTCCAGTAGTCGGCATCGTCGTCGCAGAACCACGGCAATTTGATCCGCGTCAGTTGGGCAAAGATGTCCCGCTGCGGTGCCAGGAATCGCTTGAGCCCGGCCGCTCGCCGGCGGATCTGCAACACGCTGCCGTGCTCCGGAGTGTACCGTTCGTCGGTATCGAGTTTTTCTTCCTCGGTATCCACGATTTCAGACAGGTCCGTGACCAGATCCTGCACCTTATTGGTCAGGTACTGCGCCATATAAAGGATGAGTTCGGACGCGGTTTTCGGCCCTTTGCCCTCTGCCAGTTGCACCAGCAGTTCATCGGTCGCCCGCAACGGGCGAAGACGCAGTGAAATCACACGGCTGGCGGCGGCGAAGATACGCACCGAAACCATGTCTTCCGGCTCCGCGCCGGGGTTGAGGTTAACCCCACGCAGGAACAGCAGCAGCTCGGCCTCCGGCAACGGCAACAGGCGCGGGCGGGTGTTCTCCTCCAGCAGCAGGTCACAGGCGAACTCGCTCAGGCCACTGGATTTACGCAGCCAGGTCTGCGTTTGCGGGTGGCTGCGATCCCAATGCAGCCACAGGCTTTCCTGGGGCTGCAGTTGCAATTCATCGAGCTCAGTCCGGGCAATCGAACGCGCACCGCCTTTACCGTCCAGCACCAGGGCATGCACCAGGCCCCACTGCGCGTTTTCTTCCTCGAACATCCTCACCCCGTCGTTTATTGCGGTTTATTCAGGCATTTTCAACGGATTTGGCGACACGATCACGCCATTATTGTCCGCATAGATGTACTCACCCGGACGGAAGGTCACGCCGGCAAACGTGACCACCACGTTCAGGTCACCGATACCGCGCTTGTCGGTCTTCAGTGGATGGCTGGCCAGGGCCTGCACGCCAAGATCGGTCTGCGCTATGACATCGACATCACGGATGCAACCGTAGATCACCAGCCCTTCCCAGCCGTTTTTCGCGGCCTTTTCGGCAATCATGTCGCCCAACAACGCCCGCCGCAGGGAACCGCCCCCGTCGACCACCAGCACCTTGCCGGCGCCCGGCTGGTCGGCTTGCTCCTTGACCAACGAGTTGTCTTCGAAGCACTTGATGGTGACGATCTCGCCGCCGAAGGAGTCTCTGCCGCCGAAATTGCTGAACATCGGCTCGACCACCTGCACCAGTTCCGGGTAGGCGTCGCACAGGTCGGGGGTCACGTAATGGTTCATCGAAAAATTCCTTTCTGCCAAAGAAGTGTCTTTCAAAGAAGTATCGGTCGAAGCGGACGGGGAACATCCCATTCGCTTCGCCGCAACGCAAGAGCCACTGCGCGACTGAATATGACCAGAAGCGTTCAGCGCGTCATATCTTAGCCGCAACCTTGCACGAGCGAAACGCCCTTGGCAGAGCGCTGCGTCAAACCGTCGCCAGCACCTCGGCCGGGGCGCCAAACAACGGTGTGAGCGGGTCTTTCAACCATTGCGCCACCAGTGGCCATACTTCGGTTTGGGCGGCCTTGCTCACAAGCATTTCCACATGCCCGAAATCACCGGTAAACCCTTGCTGGCGACCCAGGCAAAGGTATTGGCGATGCTCAGAACCGATTTGCTCGAACAGCTTGCGACAGGCCCAGTCAGGGTCCTGATGATCACCGGCCGCACTGACGGCCAACACTGGCACATCGACGTCTGCCAGGCCTTTCCACCAATCCTGCTTACCCTCGCCAAAGCGTCCAAACAGGCCATTCCAACGCATGGCTTCGATCAGCACGCCCGCCGGTTCGTCCTCCGGGCCGCGCTTGAGGCGTGAGCCGGACAGCTCTCCAATGCGTTTCAGAAGCAATCGACCGGTCCATTCCACCGGCGGCAGTTTCAGGGGCCAGTGGGTGCGACTGACCTGGCAACCAAACAAGGCCACCGACGCCACTGCCGGTGCGCCCAGGTGCTGACCACCCAGCGCCGCCGCCAAGGCTGTACCGCCCAGGGAGTGGCCGATCCAATGGGGGATCTGGGCACTTTGCTCGCGCACAAACGCACCGATGGCCGGCAAATCATAGCGCGCGTAGTCGGCAACCCGATTTTTCGCATAGTCATGGTTGCGCTTGGACAGGCCATGGCCGCGCATTTCCGGGATCCACACATCAAACCCCTGGCGCGCCAGATAAGCGCCCAGGCCGATGCCTTTGGGCGAATACCAGAAGCGCCGGTTGGAAAAACTGCCGTGCAACAAAATAACCGGAATGCCCCGGTTTTCCGGGACATCGGCCAAGCCTAAACGGGTAACCGCCAGCTCGACAGTGCCGTCGGGGCTGTTACCGGGTTTGAGGCGGTACACGTCTTCACTCAGGTCGCCACGACGTTCAGCGCTGATCAGGGCGACGGGAAACAGGTTGCTGCTGCTTTGCATAATGCTCTTGCACAAAAAAGGGCGACGCCCGCAAGGATTCCGCCCTGTACAGATAAGAATGCCGGTCACCCACAACGAGTGACCGGCACTTTTGACGTAACGACCTTAAGCGGGCGCTTGGCCTTCCGCCAGGAAGAACCAGGTTTCCAGCACGGAGTCGGGGTTCAGCGAGACGCTTTCGATGCCCTGTTCCATCAGCCATTTGGCCAGGTCCGGGTGGTCGGAAGGGCCTTGGCCGCAGATGCCGATGTACTTGCCGGCCTTGTTACAGGCCTGGATAGCGTTGGCCAGCAGCTTCTTGACGGCCGGGTTACGCTCGTCGAACAAGTGGGCAATGATCCCCGAATCGCGGTCCAGGCCCAGGGTCAACTGGGTCAGGTCGTTGGAGCCAATGGAGAAGCCGTCGAAGAACTCCAGGAACTCTTCGGCCAGGATGGCGTTGGACGGCAGTTCGCACATCATGATCACGCGCAGGCCGTTTTCGCCACGGGACAGGCCGTTTTCAGCCAGCAGGTCGACCACCTGGCTCGCTTCGCCCAGGGTGCGGACGAACGGCACCATGATCTCGACGTTGGTCAGGCCCATCTCGTTGCGTACACGTTTGAGCGCGCGGCATTCCAGCTCGAAGCAATCACGGAACGCTTCGCTGATGTAACGCGAGGCGCCGCGGAAACCCAGCATCGGGTTTTCTTCTTCCGGCTCGTAGAGCTTGCCGCCGATCAGGTTGGCGTATTCATTGGACTTGAAGTCCGACAGGCGCACGATGACCTTTTTCGGGTAGAACGCCGCCGCCAAGGTGCTGATGCCTTCAACCAGCTTCTCGACGTAGAAGCCCACCGGGTCGTTGTAACCGGCGATGCGCTTGTCGACGCTTTCCTTGATGTCCAGCGGCAGGCCGTCGTAGTTCAGCAGGGCCTTGGGGTGCACGCCGATCATGCGGTTGATGATGAATTCCAGGCGGGCCAGGCCCACACCGGCGTTCGGCAACTGCGCGAAGTCGAAGGCGCGGTCCGGGTTGCCGACGTTCATCATGATCTTGAACGGCAGGTCGGGCATGGCGTCGATGGAGTTTTGCTTGATATCGAAGCCCAACTCACCTTCAAAGATGAAACCGGTGTCGCCTTCGGCGCAGGACACGGTCACGCCTTGGCCATCTTTCAGCAGCTGGGTGGCGTTGCCGCAACCCACGACGGCCGGAATCCCCAGCTCACGGGCGATGATCGCCGCGTGGCAGGTACGCCCGCCGCGGTTGGTGACAATGGCGCTCGCACGCTTCATCACCGGTTCCCAGTCCGGGTCGGTCATGTCGGAGACCAATACGTCACCTGGCTGGACCTTGTCCATCTCGGACACGTCCTTGATGATCCGCACCTTGCCGGCGCCGATGCGCTGGCCGATGGCACGGCCTTCCACCAGTACGGTGCCGGTTTCTTTCAGCAGGTAGCGTTCCATGACATTGGCCGAAGTGCGGCTCTTCACGGTTTCCGGGCGGGCCTGCACGATGTACAGCTTGCCGTCGTCACCGTCTTTGGCCCATTCGATGTCCATCGGGCACTTGTAGTGCTTTTCGATGATCATCGCTTGCTTGGCCAATTCGCTGACCTCAGCGTCGGACAGACAGAAACGTGCGCGCTCGGCCTTGTCCACATCAACGGTCTTGACCGAACGACCGGCCTTGGCCTCGTCGCCGTAGATCATCTTGATTGCCTTGCTGCCCAGGTTGCGGCGCAGGATGGCCGGGCGGCCGGCTTCAAGGGTGTGCTTGTGTACGTAGAATTCGTCCGGGTTGACCGCGCCTTGTACGACGGTTTCGCCCAGGCCGTAGGCGCCGGTGATAAACACCACGTCACGGAAGCCTGACTCGGTGTCCAGGGTGAACATCACGCCGGCGGTGCCGGTTTCCGAACGCACCATGCGCTGCACACCGGCAGACAAAGCCACCAGCTTGTGGTCGAAACCTTGGTGTACGCGGTAGGAAATGGCGCGGTCGTTAAACAGAGAGGCAAACACTTCCTTGGCGGCGCGGATCACGTTTTCTACGCCACGGATGTTAAGGAAGGTCTCTTGCTGACCCGCGAAGGAGGCGTCCGGCAAGTCTTCGGCAGTGGCGGAGGAGCGCACGGCAACGGCCATATCCGGGTTGCCGGCCGACAGAGCGGCGAAGGCGGTGCGGATTTCTTCGTTGAGTTTCTCGGGGAACTCGGCGTCCATGATCCATTGGCGGATCTGGCTGCCGGTCTTGGCCAGGGCGTTGACGTCATCGACGTCCAGGGCGTCCAGCGCGGCGTGGATCTGGGCGTTGAGGCCGCTCAGTTCGAGAAAATCGCGGTAAGCCTGGGCCGTGGTGGCGAAACCACCGGGCACCGAGACACCAGCGCCTGCAAGATTACTGATCATCTCGCCGAGGGATGCGTTCTTGCCCCCTACGTGCTCTACATCATGGACGCCGAGCTTATCGAGGGAAACTACGTACTCTACCAAGGTGATCTCTCCACTTTCTGTGTTGGAAAAGCTCAGGACGCCGGCTGCTCAGTAGGAGCGTTCGCCAGCGCTTGTGGCCTGGACCTGGAAAATAAGTGAGAATGCGGCCCACTGCGGGACGGCAAAATCGCGCCTATCATATCCAAGATTCGCCATCAGCTTAAGGCCCAGGGCTCAAATGAAACGATCTGCTTTCTTTATCTCCGACGGCACCGGCATCACAGCCGAAACATTGGGTCAAAGCCTGCTCGCGCAGTTCGAAAACATTACCTTCGCCAAATTCACGCGGCCCTATATCGACAGCGTGGATAAAGCGCGGGCCATGGTACAACAAATCAATCTGGCGGCTGAAAAAGACGGTTTTCGGCCGATCATTTTCGACACCATCGTCAATCAAGACATCCGTGAGATTCTCGCAACGTCGAATGGTTTCATGATCGACATTTTCTCGACCTTCCTGGCGCCACTGGAGCAGGAGTTGAGCGAGCACTCCTCCTACTCCGTCGGAAAGTCCCATTCCATTGGGCACAACTCCAACTACATGGAGCGTATCGAGGCGGTGAACTTCGCCCTCGACAACGACGATGGCGCCCGCACGCACTACTACGACAAGGCCGACCTGATCCTGGTGGGCGTGTCGCGCTGCGGCAAAACGCCTACCTGTCTGTACATGGCCATGCAATTCGGCATCCGCGCAGCCAACTACCCGCTGACTGAAGACGACATGGAACACCTGACGCTGCCGGCCGCCCTGCGCGCCCACTCCCACAAGCTGTTCGGCCTGACCATCGACCCGGACCGCCTGACGGCCATCCGCAACGAGCGCAAGCCCAACAGCCGCTACTCAAGCTATGCCCAGTGCGAGTTCGAAGTGCGTGAAGTGGAAAATCTGTTCCGTCGCGAGAATATTGCGCACATCAATTCCACGCATTTTTCGGTTGAAGAGATTTCAGCGAAGATTCTGGTGGAGAAGGGTGTGGAGCGGCGCTTCAAGTAATATTTTCTGCCTGGCACTTTTGTGGTGAGCGAGCTTGCCTCGCGCGGAGCAAGCCCGCTCACCACAAAGACCAAGGCCTACAGGTGAAACCGGCCACCCCCCTGCCCCAACGCCGTCGCCAACGCGTCAAACCCCTCGCGCAACAACTGATCGTCGCCTGACGTATTGCAGATACTCGCCCGAATAAACTGCGGCACTGCCGTCTGCCCCACGGCAAATGCCTCGGCGGTGGCGATCAGGTAGTTGTTCTGCTTGAGTTCAGCCTCGATTTCCGACGCACGCCACGGCTCGGGCACCTCAATCCAGAAGTGCGGGCTGTTGAGGTGAGTGCGATATTGCAGGCCTTCGAGCAGGTCACGCACCAGGGCTTTACGCCGACTGATCTCGTTGATCTGCTGGCGCAGCAAGTACTCCGCCGTGCCGTTTTCGATCCACTGGGTGGCCAGTTCCAGGGTTACTGGCGTGGCCATCCAGCAGGTTGAGCGCAGGGCTGCCGAGATCCGGCTGACCAGCGCCGGCGGTGCATGTACATACCCCACGCGCAGTCCGGCGGACACCGCCTTGCTCAGGCTACTGATCAAAATCGTACGCTCGGGGGCGAAATGGCTGAGAGGCGGCGGCCGATCTTCTACCAATACACCGTGGGCTTCATCTTCCAGGATCAGCAGATTGTGCTCGCGGCATACCTTGACCAGCGCAGCGCGGCGCGCCACCGATAACACGGCGGTGGTGGGGTTCTGGATCGTCGGCGTGCAGTACAGCGCCGAAATCCGGTGGTTTCGACAGACTTCATCCAGCGCATTCGGCAGCACGCCTTCGTCATCCATCTCCAGGCCGATCAAGCGTATGCCGAGCATGCGCGCTGCGGTGATCAGGCCTGGGTACGTCAGTTGTTCGGTCACCACCGTATCGCCTGCCCGCAGCAGCGCCATCATCGCGCAGAGCAGGCCGTGCTGGCCGCCATTCACGCAAATGACCTGTTCAGGAATGGGATGAAAGTCACGCTGCACCAACCATTGCGCACCGGCTTCGCGGTAGCGAGGCAGGCCAGCGTCCGGGGTGTAGGCGCTGATGTCCTGGAGGAACTTGGCGTTGGTCGACAGGGTTTGGAAGCTCTGGGCCAGGAAGGCCGTCTCCTGCCCGGGGATATGCATGTTGCGGCTCATATCGAAGTACTGGCGCGGCTCCTCGCTGACGTTGCGAAAGCCTTCATCGCGCTGGCGCTCCATACCACGCTTGCGCACGAATGTTCCGTCACCAACGCGGGCGACCACCAGACCCAGGCGTTCCAACTCACCGTAGGCCCGGCTGATGGTGCCGATGGTCACCCCGAGATTGTCGGAAAGCACCCGATGGGGCGGCAGTTTTCGTCCCGGTTCAATCAAGCCTTCGAGGATGCCCCGTTCCATGACATCGGACAGGCGCTTGTACTTCACGCCCTGACCGTTGGACAAGCCCTCACGCATAATTGACACCATGTCAATATTTGTTTTGACAGCCATCTTTCGCCCTAATAGTGTGCTTTTACGGGTTCAATCGCCGAATTTAATCACTCATTACAAGTTCAATATAGAGTTCAATTCCGGCTCAGGGAAGCAATAAACGATGCCAATGTCCGCCGTTATCGAAAACACCGCCAAAACCAAAACCCAAAAGCAGTGGCTGGCCGGGCTGATCACCAGTGTGATGTTCTTGATCGTGTGCCTGAGTTGGGGCACGACCTGGCTGGGCATCAAGATTGCCGTGGAAAGCGTGCCACCGCTGACCTCCGCCGGCCTGCGCTTCCTCATCGCCTTCCCGCTGTTCCTGTGTTTCGCCATGGTGCGCCGCGAGCCGATCCTGTTCCCTCGCGAAAGCCGCTGGTTTTTCGTGTTCGTGACCCTGTCCTACTTCAGCGTGCCCTACTACCTGCTCAACTACGGCGAGATGCATGTCTCGTCCGGCCTCACCGCCCTGCTCTTCAGTTGCATGCCGGTATTCATCCTGATTTTCTCCGCGCTGTTCCTGCGCGAGCGCATCTACTTTTCCCAGGTGGTCGGCATCGGCATCGGCTTCGGCAGCCTGTACATGATCATCCGCAGCCAGGGCCTGCACCTGGACCACGCCGAGTTTTTCGGGGTGCTGGCGATTCTAACGGCCGCGATCATGCATGCCTTGTGCTATGTGATTACCAAGCAGAAAGGCAGCGCCATCAGCGTGATCACCTACAACACCCTGCCCATCGGCATTGCCGGGTTGATGCTGTTCGTCGCGGGGCTGTGGTTTGAAACACCCACCTTTGAAGACATCACCCTGCGTTCTTGGAGCGCCCTGTTCTACCTCGGACTGGTGGCCTCGGTGGGCGGGTTCATCGTGTACTTCATGCTGCTCAAGCGCTTGAGCCCGATCATCCTGTCGTTCGTATTCATTATCTTCCCGGTGTTCGCGGTGATCATCGGCGCCTGGTACGAAGGCGTGGCGATTTCCCGCGACCTGATGCTGTACTCGGCCATCCTGCTGGCCGGTTTTGCGATCACCAAGTTGCCCATCGAAAAACTCATGGCCAAGAAAAATTGACCACCCACCAACGCGAGAGAAACATGGACGTCCTCCGCCACACCGCCCTGGAACAGATCTACGCCCACGCCAGCCGCAGCTATCCCGAGGAATGCTGCGGCTACGTCTTCGCCGACGGCAGCGTGTACCTGGGCAGCAATATCCAGAATGAACTGCACCGCAAGAACCCCGAGATGTACCCACGCAGCGCAGCCAACGGCTACACCTTCTCGGTGGCCGACACCCTACTGTTGAACAAGGCGTTTCGCAGCGACAACCCCGTGGTGGTGATCTACCACTCTCACCCTGACGTCGGCGCCTATTTCAGCGATGAGGACCAGGACAAGGCGCTGTTCCTGGGTGAACCGATCTACCCCGTGAGCTACCTGGTAGTCGATGTTCGCCAGGGCCAGGCTCTCGGTTCCAAGCTGTTTGCCTGGGATGGCACACAGTTCGCCCTTCAACCCTTCAACGACCTGCACACGGAGTTGTCCATGAACGCTGTCTCTTTCCCCGATATCCTGGTTCGCGTGGCCAAGCTGCCGGAATCGACCCTTGAGAGCACCGGATCGACATTGCGCGAAGTCATTGAAAACCTCTGCAACAGCCACCCGCAGTTGCGCACGCATCTGTTTCACGAGAAGAACAACCAGCTCAAGGAACACTTCCTGTTTACCGCCGAGGAAGCGCTGATCGAGGCCGACGAACCATTGCCGGAAAAAGCCAGGATCGAAGTGCTGCTCGCCACGTCCGGCGGCATCGACGTCGAATCCCTGAGCAACGAAGAAGTCCAGCGCTACGTGCGCCATATCACCCTGCCGGGCGTGGGCCGCGAGGGTCAGTTGAACCTGAAGAAAGCCAAGGTACTGATCATCGGCACCGGCGGCCTGGGCTCGCCCATCAGCCTGTACCTGGCGGCGGCCGGCGTCGGCACTTTGGGCCTGGTGGATTTCGACGTGGTGGAAAGCAGCAACCTGCAACGCCAGATCGTCCACGGCAACAGCACGCTGGGCCTGCCAAAGGTCGAATCCGCCAAACAGCGCCTGCAAGACCTCAATGCTCACATCCAGATCAATGCCCACAACACCGCGCTGAATGCCGATAACGCCCTGGAACTGGTGGGCGCCTATGACCTGGTGATCGACGGCACCGACAATTTCGACACCCGCTATCTGGTCAATGACGCATGCGTCCAGCTTGGAAAACCCTTGGTGTATGGCGCCATCTACCGTTTCGACGGGCAGATCAGCGTGCTCAACTACAAGGGCGGGCCGTGCTACCGCTGCCTGTTCCCCAGCGCACCGCCCGCAGAGTTGGCACCCAATTGCAGCGCCGGTGGCGTGATCGGCGTGCTGCCCGGCGTGGTCGGGATGATCCAGGCGACCGAGGCCATCAAGCTGCTGATCGGCATTGGCGAGCCGCTGTCCGGGCGTTTGATGCGTTTCGATGCGCTGGCGATGAAGTTCAGCGAAATCCGCTTCAAGCGCCGCGCCGACTGCCCGTGCTGTTCCGAACTGCGCCACAGTGAAACGATCGCGCCGGCCGTGTGCGCCGACGCCGTGCCCAGCGCCCCGTCACTGGCCGAAGAACGCTACATCAAGCCCCGCGTCCTCAAGCAACTGCTCGAACACCCACGCAGCGCCGACGTACTGCTGGACGTGCGCGACGCCAGCGAACTGGAGGTGTGCAAGTTGCCGGGGGTGCTGCATATCCCCCTCGCCGAGCTGGACGATCAACTCGACCGCCTCAACCGCGACAACACCCATTACCTGATCTGCTACGCGGGCACCCGCGCCGAGCAAGCGGCCAGTACGCTGCTGGCGGCGGGCTTTGCCAACACCAAAGTCCTGCAAGGCGGCATGAAACATTGGGTTCGCGACGTCGAACCTGACATGCCCTTGTACTGAGCCGAGGACCGACTGATGTTGCATAACTCGATCCTCGACGCCATCGGCCACACGCCCATCGTGCGGCTGGCGCAGTTTTCCGAAGACCTCGGCATCGAGGTCTACGCCAAGCTCGAATCCCTCAACCCCGGTGGCAGCCACAAGGCGCGCATCGCCCTGGGCATGATCCTCGACGCCGAGCGCCGGGGCGTGCTGATACGCGATTCCGGGCAAACCATCATTGAGCCCAGCGGCGGCAATACCGGCATCGGCCTGGTGATGGCCGGCAATGTGCTGGGCTACAAAGTGGTGCTGGTGATCCCCGACAACTACAGCCCCGAAAAACAGAAGCTGCTGCGCCTGTACGGCGCCAAGGTGGTGCTGTCGGACAGCCGCCGGGGCAACAATTCCCATGGCGAAAAGTGCATGGAGCTGCAGCTGGAAAATCCCAGCTACGTGATGCTCAACCAGCAACGCAACGGCGCCAACCCGCAGACCCACCGCGACACCACCGCGCCGGAAATCCTCCGCGCCTTTGGCGAGCGCCGTGTGGACTACTTTGTCAGCGGCATCGGCACCGGTGGCCATATCACCGGTATCGGCGAAACCCTCAAAGCCGCCTGGCCGGCGATCCGCGTCATGGGCGTGGAACCGGAGGAATGCGACCTGCTGAAAGACCAGCACGCGCCGCACCATATCCAGGGCCTGTCGATTGGCCTGATCCCGAGCATCCTCAACCTCAATGTGATCGACGGCATGCTCAAGGTTTCGCGCCAGGACTGCATCGACATGATGAAACGCATCATGCGCACCGACGCCATCAGCCTGGGCCTGTCCTCCGCTGCCAACATGGTCGCCATCGCCCGGCTCGCCCCCGAACTGCCACCCGAAACGGTGGTGTTGACCATGGTCTACGACAATGCCGACAGCTACCTTCCCAGTTTTGAATAACCGGTTTTCCAACCAGCCAGATTGCGGGGGTGCCTCCATGGGTGGCTTTATCGACATGCAACAGCTGCATGATGAGTTGCTCACCCAGCTCATCAAGACCCTCACGCCTGCGCAGATGAAGCAGTTGGAACCGCACCTGGCGCCGCTGATCCAGAACGCCGCCCAGGCGGTGGCCGAAGACCTGATCGCCTACGCCTACCGCGATCCGGCATCACGCGGGCGCGGCGAGCTGATCCTGGAATCCTATGCCTCGTTCAAGGCGGTGCTGTATTACCGCCTGGCACACCTTGTGTGGAATTTCCCCGACCAGACCAACGGCGTGTTTTCACGCATCGCCCTCAAACTCAGTAATCAGGGCAAAGTGCTGTCCGGTGCGGAGATTCACCCGGCGGCGCGCATCGGCCGCCGCTTTGTGCTGGACCACGGCTACGGCACCGTGATCGGTGAAACCTGCGAGATCGGCCACGACTGCTACATCCTCTGCGGCGTGACCCTCGGCGCCCGGGGCATCGCCAACAACCCCGACGGCAAGCGCCATCCACGCCTGGGCAACAACGTCGAAGTCGGCTCCGGCGCCCGTGTGCTGGGGTATGTGTTGATTGGCGACAACGTGTTTATCAGCCCGTCCTGCGTGATCACCCAGGACGTACCCGCCGGGACCAAGGTCAAGGTGGTGAACCAGATCCAACTGCAAAAAAACGATGAATCGGACCACAGCAACTACCTCGGCGCCTTCGCCCTGGATGAGCGCTTGCATGTGGTCGGCGAGGTCAATGCCAGCCACAAGGTCACGGTACTGGACGCCGACTTCCACCCTCTGCAGGGGCTGATGCTGGAACCGACGGTGAAGGAGCGTCACCACCTGCAGTTTCGCCTGCACCGCGTTGAAGCCGGCAATCAGCTGCCACGCCTGCCGCTGAACCTGAAAATCTGCGGTCCGGAGTTTGAAATCACCCTGCTTTCCCCCCCTGGCTTGAGTGCAATGGTGCGCCACCTGTTGCAAGCCAGCCCACTGATCGTCGGAGGTTGAACATGTCTGTGCACACCATGGAAACCCTGGCGCTGTTTGACAGCGCGCCCTACCAGAACGCCTTCAGCGCCCGGGTGATTGCCGTCAGCGAACACGGCATTGCCCTGGAACACACGTTGTTCTACCCAACCGGCGGCGGACAGCCGGGCGACACCGGCCACTTGACCCTGCCCGACGGGACGCAGGTGGCCGTGACCGGCACCGTACGCGACCCGGTGCTGCGTTCGATCATCTGGCACCAGGTGGAACACTGCCCCGAGCAGTTGACTGCGGGGGGCCAGGTCGATGCCGGCCTCGATTGGGAACGGCGCTATCAGCACATGAAAATGCACACCTGCCTGCACTTGCTGTGCTCGATCATCGATGCGCCGGTGACGGGTTGCAGCATCAGTGCCGACAAGGGCCGCCTGGATTTCGACCTGCCGGAAATGACCCTCGACAAAGACAGCATCACCCGCGACCTCAACGCGCTGATCGAACAGGCTCACCCGGTGAAAACCCTGTCGATGGCCGCCACGGAATACTCCACGCTGCTGCAGATAACCCGCACCCAGGCGGTCGCGCCGCCGGTGATCCAAGGCTCGGTACGGGTGATTGAAATTGCCGGGATCGACATCCAGCCGTGTGGCGGCACCCACGTGATCAACACCGAGGAAATCGGCCGGGTGTTCTGCGAGAAGATCGAGAAGAAGAGCAAGCACAACCGCAGGGTGATCCTGCGGTTTGAGTGATTCCTGAACCTGACTCAATAGCGCAACAGTGGAGGACAAAGTGGGAGGGGGCTTGCCCCCGATAGCAGGGTGTCAGTCACTGCATATGCTGATTGAAACACCGCTATCGGGGGCAAGCCCCCTCCCACACTTTAGTCCTGCACAGGTTTTTAGATCACGAACAGGTCCATGAAGCGATTCACCGGCGTGGCCTCAAGCCGCGCCGGGTCCTTGCACAACGCAAAAATCTCGGCGCTGCGATGCGCGGTAAACCGTGTGGCCAGGTTGGCCTTGAACTTGTCTTCCAGCAAAGCAATACCGTCCATCCGACGGCGGCGATGACCAATCGGATATTCCACCGCCACCTGCTCGGTGCAGGTGCCATCACTGAAGAACACCTGCACCGCATTGGCAATGGAACGCTTGTCGGCTTCCAGGTATTCGCGGCTGTAGCGCGGATCTTCGACGATGACCATTTTGTCGCGCAGTACATCAATGATCGGGTGTGCGGCGTGGAAGTCATCCTCGTATTGCTCGGCCACCAGGGTGCCGAACGCCAACGGCACGGCGGTCATGTATTGAAGGCAGTGGTCGCGGTCGGCAGCGTTGGCCAGTGGGCCGACCTTGGAGATGATGCGGATCGCCGACTCATGGGTGGTGATCACGATGCGATCGATGTTGGACAGCCGATTTTTCACCTGCGGATGCAGCATCACCGCCGCTTCGCAAGCCGTTTGGGCATGAAACTCGGCGGGGAAGCTGATCTTGAACAGCACGTTTTCCATCACATAAGTGCCGTACGCCTGTGACAGGCTGAATACGCGCTTGTCCTCTGGCTTGAGCGCCAAGTCCTTGTTGGTGTGGCTGAACAGCACATCGTAAAAGCCCCACTGCGGCGCGCTTAATACGCCGGGGATGCCCATCTCGCCACGCAGCGCGATATCCGCCAGGCGCACGCCTCGACTCGATGCATCGCCCGCCGCCCAGGATTTGCGCGAGCCAGCATTCGGCGCATGGCGGTAAGTGCGCAGCGCCTGTCCGTCCACAAACGCGTGGGACAAGGCCGCCAGCAATTGCTCACGGTTGGCGCCCATCAGCTTGGCGGTGACCGCTGTCGACGCGACTTTCACCAGCAACACATGGTCGAGGCCGACACGATTGAAGGAGTTTTCCAGCGCGATCACGCCCTGGATTTCGTGGGCAATGATCATCGCTTCCAGCACCGCACGCACGGTCAGCGGCGCATCGCCATTGGCCACGCGTTTTTGCGACAGGTGATCGGCCACGGCGAGGATGCCGCCGAGGTTATCCGAAGGGTGGCCCCATTCAGCGGCGAGCCAGGTGTCGTTGTAGTCGAGCCAGCGCACGATACAGCCGATGTCCCACGCCGCCTTGACCGGGTCCAGACGAAACGACGTGCCCGGCACCCGTGCACCAAACGGCACCACCGTACCCTCGACGATCGGCCCCAGGTGCTTGGTGCACTCGGGAAACCGCAGGGCCAGCAGACCGCAGCCGAGGGTGTCCATCAGGCAGTTGCGCGCGGTGTCCAGCGCGGCTGGGGAGTCGATCCGGTAGGTGAGGACGTAGTCGGCGATGTCTTGCAGGACCTGGTCGTAGTCGGGGCGGTTGTTCTGGTCGACGTTGGCGCTCATGGCAGATCTCCAAAGTGAGTTAGGGTTGTTGCATCCTCAGGGTCAGGGTTGATCGTTTCGCAGGTCTGAATGCCTGTTTATGACTGTGGAAGGGGGCAAGCCCCCTCCCATATTGGATGTGTGCAGGGTTTTAGAAGGCGTCGCCGGGTACGCGCACGAAGCCTTCCATCAACACCCGTGCACTACGACTCATGATGGCTTTCTTCACCACCCATTCGCCGTTCACTTGGGTAGCTTCGGCACCCACGCGCAACGTGCCCGACGGATGCCCGAAGCGCACCGCATTACGCTCAATGCCGCCTGCGGCGAGGTTGACCAGGGTTCCGGAAATCGCCGCCGCGGTGCCAATCGCCACCGCCGCCGTGCCCATCATCGCGTGATGCAGCTTGCCCATGGACAGTGCGCGCACCAGCAGGTCCACATCGCCAGCCTTGATCGCTTTGCCGCTGGACGCCACGTAATCCGCAGGTTTGGCCACAAACGCGACCTTTGGCGTGTGCTGGCGCTGGGCGGCTTCGTCCAGATGTTTGATCAGGCCCATGCGCAGTGCGCCATAAGCCCGCACGGTCTCGAACATGGCCAGGGCCTTGGGGTCGCCGTTGATCGCGCCTTGCAGCTCGGTGCCGGTGTAACCGAGGTCTTCGGCGTTGATGAAGATCGTCGGGATACCGGCATTGATCAGCGTGGCCTTGAAGGTGCCGACACCGGGCACTTCAAGGTCGTCTATCAGGTTGCCGGTGGGGAACATCGAGCCACCGCCGCCCTCTTCTTCTGCCGCCGGGTCCAGGAATTCCAACTGCACTTCCGCGGCCGGGAAGGTCACGCCGTCCAGTTCGAAGTCGCCGGTTTCCTGCACTGCACCGTCGGTAATCGGTACGTGGGCAATGATGGTCTTGCCGATATTGGCCTGCCACACCCGCACCACGGCCACGCCGTTGTGCGGGACGCGGGCCGGATCGACCAGCCCGGCGCTGACGGCGAACGAGCCCACCGCCGCCGACAGGTTGCCGCAGTTACCGCTCCAGTCGACAAAGGGCTTGTCGATGGAGACCTGGCCAAACAGGTAGTCCACGTCGTGGTCGGCGCGGGTGCTTTTGGCCAGGATCACGCTTTTACTGGTGCTCGACGTGGCGCCGCCCATGCCGTCGATCTGTTTGTCGTAGGGGTCGGGGCTGCCGATCACCCGCAGCAGCAAGGCATCGCGTGCCGCGCCCGGTACCTGCGCCGAGGCGGGCAGGTCCTGGAGGCTGAAAAATACGCCCTTGCTGGTGCCGCCACGCATGTAGGTGGCGGGGATCTTGATTTGCGGTGCGTGTGCCATGGTCGTCCTCTTAAGCCGTCGCCGCCGATTCCAGGAAGTCCTGGGCAAAACGTTGCAACACGCCGCCCGCCTCGTAGATCGACACTTCTTCGGCGGTGTCCAGGCGGCAGGTCACCGGCACTTCGACACGTTCGCCATTTTTGCGGTTGATCACCAGGGTCAGTTGCGCACGCGGGGTGCGCTCGCCGACCACGTCATAGGTTTCGCTGCCGTCGATGTGCAAGGTGTGACGGTCGGTGCCCGGCAAAAACTCCAGGGGCAACACGCCCATGCCCACCAGGTTGGTACGGTGGATGCGCTCGAAGCCTTCGGCGGCAATCGCTTCCACACCGGCCAGGCGCACGCCCTTGGCCGCCCAGTCGCGGGACGAGCCCTGGCCGTAGTCGGCGCCGGCGATGATGATCAGCGGTTGCTTGCGTTCCATGTAGGTTTCGATGGCTTCCCACATGCGCGTAACCTTGCCTTCGGGCTCGATGCGCGCCAGGGAGCCCTGCTTGACCTTGCCGTTTTCCACGACCATTTCGTTGAACAGTTTCGGGTTGGCGAACGTTGCGCGTTGCGCGGTCAAGTGGTCGCCCCTGTGAGTCGCGTAGGAGTTGAAGTCGACTTCCGGCAGGCCCATCTTCGCGAGGTATTCGCCGGCGGCGCTGTCGAGCATGATCGCGTTGGACGGCGACAGGTGGTCGGTGGTGATGTTGTCCGGCAGCACCGCGAGCGGGCGCATGCCCTTGAGCGGACGCGCCCCGGCCAGCGCGCCTTCCCAGTACGGCGGGCGGCGGATGTAAGTGCTTTGCGGGCGCCAGTCGTACAGCGGCGCGACTTTGGGGCCGGTGTCTTCGTGGATGGCGAACATGGGGATATACACGGCGCGGAACTGCTCCGGTTTGACCGAAGCCTTGACCACGGCGTCGATCTCTTCGTCGCTCGGCCAGATGTCCTGCAGGCGGATTTCCTTGCCGTCGGCGTCGAGGCCGAGCACGTCCTTCTCGATGTCGAAACGGATGGTGCCGGCAATCGCGTAGGCCACCACCAACGGCGGCGAGGCAAGGAACGCTTGCTTGGCGTAGGGATGAATACGCCCGTCGAAGTTACGGTTGCCCGAGAGCACGGCGGTGGCGTAGAGGTCGCGGTCAATGATCTCTTGCTGGATCACCGGGTCGAGCGCGCCGGACATGCCGTTGCAGGTGGTGCAAGCAAACGCCACCACGCCGAAACCGAGCTGATCCAATTCATGCCCGAGGCCGGCCTCTTCCAGGTACATCGCCACGGTTTTCGAACCGGGCGCCAACGAGGACTTGACCCACGGCTTGCGCTTGAGCCCCAGTTTGTTGGCATTGCGCGCCAACAGGCCGGCGGCGATCACGTTGCGCGGGTTACTGGTGTTAGTGCAACTGGTGATGGCGGCGATGATCACCGCGCCATCGGGCATTTGCCCTGGCACGTCATCCCATTGCCCACTGATGCCTTGGGCCGCCAGGTCGCGGGTGGCAACACGGGCGTGAGGGTTGCTCGGGCCGGCCATGTTGCGCACGACGCTGGACAGGTCGAAGGTCAGGCCGCGCTCGTATTGCGCGCCTTTCAGGTCGTCAGCCCACAAACCCGTGTGGCGGGCGTATTGCTCGACGAGCGCAACCTGTTCGTCTTCACGGCCGGTAAGTTTCAGGTAGGCGATGGTTTGCTGGTCGATATAGAACATCGCCGCCGTGGCGCCGTATTCCGGGGCCATGTTGGAGATGGTCGCACGGTCGCCCAAGGTCAGGGCTGAGGCACCTTCGCCGAAGAACTCCAGCCAGGCGCCGACGACTTTCTGTTTGCGCAGGAATTCGGTCAGCGCCAGCACCATATCGGTGGCGGTGATGCCCGGCAGCAGCTTGCCCGTCAGCTCGACACCGACACTTTCCGGCAGGCGCATCCACGAGGCGCGGCCGAGCATCACGCTCTCCGCTTCCAGGCCGCCAACGCCAATGGCGATCACACCCAACGCATCCACGTGGGGCGTATGGCTGTCGGTGCCGACGCAGGTATCAGGGAACGCCACGCCGTCGCGCACCTGGATCACCGGGGACATTTTCTCCAGGTTGATCTGGTGCATGATGCCGTTGCCCGGCGGGATCACGTCGACGTTCTTGAAGGCCTTTTTGGTCCACTCGATAAAGTGGAAACGGTCTTCGTTGCGACGGTCTTCGATGGCGCGGTTTTTCTCGAACGCATCGGGGTCAAAACCACCGGCTTCGACGGCCAGGGAGTGGTCGACGATCAGTTGGGTCGGCACCACCGGATTGACCTGCGCCGGGTCGCCGCCTTGCAGGGCGATGGCATCGCGCAGGCCGGCGAGGTCCACGAGGGCGGTCTGGCCGAGGATGTCATGGCACACCACGCGGGCCGGGAACCAGGGAAAGTCGAGGTCGCGCTTGCGTTCGATCAACTGGCTCAGGGACGCGTCAAGGGTGGCCGGGTCGCAACGGCGCACCAAATTCTCGGCGAGTACACGGGAGGTGTAGGGCAAGGTGGCGTAGGCGCCGGGGGTGATGGCTTCGACGGCCGCTCGGGCATCGAAGAAATCCAGGCGGCTGCCGGGGAGCGGTTTGCGGAATTCAGTGTTCATCGTCAGGACTCGGTCACGGTAGTTGCAAAAAGGAAGACCTGCGCCGATCCGAGGCTGGAATGGAATCAAAATGTGGGAGGGGGCTTGCCCCCGATGGCGGTGTATCAGTTGATACATGTGTTGAATGACACACTGCTATCGGGGGCAAGCCCCCTCCCACTTTTGAGCTCATTCCAACCCTGGAATCGCCGGTCTTCAGCGACGTTCGATTGGCACGAACTTGCGCTGCTCTACGCCGGTGTACTCGGCGCTTGGACGGATGATGCGGTTGTTGGCACGCTGCTCGAACACATGCGCGGCCCAGCCGGTGAGGCGTGAGCAGACGAAGATCGGCGTGAACAGCTTGGTCGGGATGCCCATGAAGTGGTACGCCGAGGCATGGTAGAAGTCGGCGTTGGGGAACAGTTTCTTCTGCTCCCACATGGTCTTGTCGATGGCTTCGGAGACCGGGAACAGCACCGTGTCGCCCACTTCATCGGCGAGCTTTTTCGCCCAGCCCTTGATCACTTCATTGCGCGGGTCGTTGTCTTTGTAGATCGCATGGCCAAAGCCCATGATCTTGTCTTTGCGCGCCAGCATGCCGAGGGTGCCTTCCACCGCCTCTTCGGCCGAGGAGAAGCGCTCGATCATTTCCATCGCCGCCTCATTGGCGCCGCCGTGCAGCGGGCCACGCAGGGAGCCGATGGCGGCGGTGACGCAGGAGTAGAGGTCGGACAGGGTCGAGGCACACACGCGGGCGGTGAAGGTCGAGGCGTTGAATTCGTGCTCGGCGTAAAGGATCAGCGACACGTTCATGACCTTTTCATGCAGCTCGCTCGGCTTCTTGCCGTGCAGCAGGTGCAGGAAGTGGCCACCGATGCTCGGCTCGTCGGTCACGCAGTCGATGCGCTTGCCGTCGTGGCTGAAGCGGTACCAGTAGCACATGATCGCCGGGAAGGCGGCGAGCAGGCGGTCGGTGACATCGCGCTGCACACTGAAGTCTTTCTCGGGTTCGATATTGCCCAGGAACGAGCAACCGGTGCGCATCACGTCCATCGGGTGGGCGTCGGCGGGGATGCGTTCCAGCACTTCCTTCAGGGCCTGGGGCAGGTCGCGCAGCGTGCTCAGCTTTTTGCTGTAGGCGGCCAGTTCGGCCTGGGTCGGCAGTTCGCCGTACAGCAGCAGGTAGGCAACTTCTTCAAACTGCGCTTCGGCGGCCAGTTCACGCACGTCGTAGCCGCGATAGGTCAGGCCGGCACCGGCCTGGCCCACGGTGGACAATGCAGTCTGCCCGGCTACCTGACCACGCAGGCCGGCACCACTCAATACTTTTGCTTCAGCCATGTTCGTTCTCCAATCTTGTAGTTATTCAGGGAGGCCGTTCGTTACTTTTTCGCGGCGAACAGCGCGTCGAGCTTCTGCTCGAAGGTGTGGTAGTCGATGCGGTCGTAAAGCTCCATGCGGGTTTGCATGGTGTCGATCACGTTCTGTTGGGTGCCGTCGCGACGGATCGCGGTGTAGACGTTCTCGGCGGCCTTGTTCATGGCGCGGAAGGCCGAGAGCGGGTACAGCACCAGGGAAACATCGGCAGATTTCAACTGTTCGGTGGTGTACAGCGGGGTCGAACCGAATTCAGTGATGTTGGCCAGGATCGGCGCTTTCACCCGGGCGGCAAACAGCTTGTACATCTCAAGTTCGGTGATGGCCTCCGGGAACACCATGTCGGCGCCGGCCTCGATACAGGCGGCGGCGCGCTC
Organism: Pseudomonas sp. LG1E9; assembly: GCF_003290225.1. Classification (NCBI taxonomy): domain Bacteria; kingdom Pseudomonadati; phylum Pseudomonadota; class Gammaproteobacteria; order Pseudomonadales; family Pseudomonadaceae; genus Pseudomonas; species Pseudomonas sp. LG1E9. Next base: position 5,303,014 of record NZ_CP029983.1, read on the forward strand.
CAGCGCGGACTCCAGGCCCTCGACGGCCAGGGCGTCGGTGCGCGCCATGATCACGAAGCTGTCATCCGTGCGCGCATCCACGGCGGCCTTGATGCGGTCGACCATTTCCTGCTGGGACACGATTTCTTTGTTCGGGCGATGACCGCAGCGCTTGGCACCGACCTGGTCTTCGATATGAATAGCAGCGGCGCCGAACTTGATCATCGACTTGACGGTGCGCGCCACGTTGAACGCCGACGAGCCGAAACCGGTGTCCACGTCCACCAGCAGCGGCAGGTCACACACGTCGGTGATGCGGCGTACGTCGGTGAGCACGTCGTCCAGGCCGGTGATGCCCAGGTCAGGCACGCCCAGGGAGCCGGCCGCAACGCCGCCGCCCGACAGATAAATCGCCTTGAAGCCCGCACGCTTGGCCAGCAGCGCATGGTTGGCGTTGATTGCGCCGACGACCTGCAACGGCTGTTCGCTGGCGACCGCGTCACGGAAACGCTGGCCGGGTGTGCTTTTATTATTCGAACTCATGACTCACCTCTATCAGGGGCGCCGTCCGGGAAGTGACGGGCAATGTTGCGTTTGGACGCGCCGATATGACGGCGCATCAGCAGTTCGGCCAGTTCACCGTCGCGATCGGCAATCGCATCAAGAATGCGGTGGTGCTCGGCAAAGGCCTGGCGTGGACGATTGGGAGTGGCGGAGAACTGGATGCGGTACATGCGCACCAACTGGTACAGCTCGCCGCAGAGCATTTGGGTCAGGGTGCGGTTACCGGCGCCTTGAATGATCCGGTAATGAAAATCGAAGTCGCCTTCCTGCTGGTAATAGCCGACACCGGCCTGGAACGCGGCATCCCGTTCGTGGGTGTGCAGCACCTGGCGCAGTTCTTCGATTTCAGCGTCAGTCATGCGCTCGGCGGCCAGGCGGCAGGCCATGCCTTCCAGGGACTCGCGGATCTCATACAGCTCGACCAGCTCGGCGTGGCTCAAGGACACCACTCTAGCGCCGACGTGAGGCACGCGGACCAGCAGGCGCTGGCCTTCCAGGCGATGGATCGCCTCGCGCAACGGGCCACGGCTGATGCCGTAGGTGCGCGCCAGCTCAGGCTCGGAAATCTTGCTGCCGGGGGCAATCTCACCCTTGACGATGGCGGCCTGGATGCGCCGGAAGACGTTCTCGGACATGGTCTGGGAATCGTCCTGCGCCACCACCGGCGTTTGCAGCTGATCCAGCATATTGTCGACACCTTTAAAAGCAATGTGGCAAAAACTAGCTAATCAGACCTGCATAGTCAAAGAATAAATCCACATTGTCGACAATCGTCTAATAACCACGACTAACCTCTCTCAAGGCATGGCCGCCTGCCAGCGCTGGCGCCAAAAAAGCATCATGTTAGAATGCCCGCCGAATTTGCCTGACATCATTGGATGAAACGGCGCACGAGGGAGCTTGCGCAGTAATGCCAGTCGCCTTGAATTGAACATCGCACTGCATCGCCTCAGGATCTATGAGACTCAAGCCCTTTTCCCTGTTTTGCCTACTGTTCGTACCGGGCCTTGGCGTTGCCGCCGAGAAGACCGTGTATGGCCTCAACGAATACGCCCAATTGGCTGGCATCAACCTGGAAGTCGCCGCCAAGCTGGACACCGGCGCCAAGACCGCCTCCCTCAGCGCCCGCGATATCAAGCGTTTCAAGCGCAACGGCGAATCCTGGGTGCGTTTCTACCTGGCGATCGACACCGCCCATTCCCACCCCATCGAACGCCCCCTGGCCCGCGTCAGCAAGATCAAGCGCCGTGCCGGCGATTACGACCCCGATGAGGACAAGAACTACACCGCCCGACCAGTGATTGCCCTGGATATCTGCATGGGCACCGCTTTACGCAGCATCGAAGTGAACTTGACTGACCGCAGCGCATTCCAATACCCGCTGCTGATCGGCTCCGAAGCGTTGAAACGCTTTGATGCGCTGGTCGACCCCAGTCTTAAATACGCAGCAGGCAAACCCGCCTGCGCCGCCGACGCTCATACCGCCGAGTAAACCGAATGCGCTCTCTTACCCTGCACCTGAAAATCCTGATCGCCATCCTGGTGGTGCTGGGTATTTCGGTCACCGCCTACCAGATCTTCGTGCTGGGCATTCCTGTCACCGAGGACGCCACCGACGACCTGTGGAACATCGACGCCAAGGTCGAGTTCGTCGCCAACCCGAAGGACCCGGTAAAGATCCAGATGTTCGTGCCACCGTTGAGCCGCGACTTTGTCAGCCTCAATGAGAGTTTTATCTCGAATAACTACGGGGTGAGCGTCAACCGTACCGACGGCAACCGCAAGGTCACCTGGTCTGCCCGCCGAGCCAAGGGCAATCAGACCCTGTATTACCGCCTGGTGCTGACCAAGCGTTACAGCGGCGAAAAAACCAAGATCAAAGGCCCGACCTTCCGCGACAGCATTGCCGTGGAAGGCCCTGAAAAAATCGCCGCCGAAGCCCTGCTGGCGCCGATCCGCCAGCACTCGGCCGACGTCGAAACCTTTATTACCGAAGCCATCAAGCGCACCAACAACCTCAACGACGACAATGTGAAGCTGCTGCTGGCGGGCGACCCTTCCGTACCGCACAAGGCCAAGATCGTCGAGTTGCTGCTGTCGATAGCCCATGTGCCGGTGGAAAAGGTCCACACCATCCGGCTGGTCGCCGACCAGCCGCAATCCCCGGAACTGTGGCTGCGCAGCTTCAATGGCAATGACTGGCTGTACTTCAATCCGGAAACCGGCGAACAGGGCCTGCCCACCGACCGCCTGCTGTGGTGGACCGGCGATGAAAACCTGATCACGGTCGACGGCGGCAAGAAGGCCATGGTGACGTTCAGTCTGAACAACAGCGAAATGAACGCAATTCGCCTGGCCAAGCTGACCGACGAGAACACCGACGCCAACTTCCTCGAATACTCGCTGTACGGCCTGCCGCTGCAAACCCAGCAGACCTTCATGATCATGGTGATGATCCCGATTGGCGTGCTGGTGATTCTGATCCTGCGCAACTTGATCGGCCTGCAGACCCTGGGCACGTTCACGCCGGTGCTGATTGCCCTGGCGTTCCGCGAAACGCAGCTGGGCTTCGGGATTGTGCTGTTTACGATCATCACGGCGCTGGGGCTGTCGCTGCGGTCCTACCTGGAACACTTGAAGTTGCAGATGCTGCCGCGACTGTCGGTGGTGCTGACATTCGTGGTGGTGCTTATCGCGGCCATCAGCCTGTTCAGCCATAAACTCGGCCTGGAACGCGGGCTGTCGGTGGCGCTGTTCCCGATGGTGATCCTGACCATGACCATCGAACGCCTGTCGATCACCTGGGAAGAGCGCGGGGCCAACCATGCGCTCAAGGTGGCGATTGGTACGTTGTTCGCTGCTTCCCTGGCGCACCTGATCATGAGCGTGCCCGAGTTGGTGTACTTCGTGTTCACCTTCCCCGCGATCCTTTTGATCCTGGTGGGCTTCATGCTGGCCATGGGTCGTTATCGCGGCTACCGCCTGACCGAGTTGGTGCGTTTCAAGGCGTTCTTGAAGGCTGACTCATAATGTTCGGCTTCTGGAAGACCTGGAAAGCCCTGGAAGCGCGGGGAATCATGGGCATCAACCGGCGTAATGCCGACTACGTGCTCAAGTACAACAAACGCAGCCTGTACCCGATCGTGGATGACAAGATCATCACCAAGGAGCGGGCGATCGCTGCCGGCATCCATGTGCCGGAAATGTACGGGGTGATCTCGACCGAAAAAGAAATCGACAAGCTCGATGAAATTATCGGCGGGCGCAGCGACTTCGTGATCAAGCCGGCCCAGGGCGCGGGCGGCGACGGTATTCTGGTGGTAGCCGACCGTTTCGAAGGGCGCTATCGCACGGTGTCCGGCAAGATCATCAGCCATGAGGAAATCGAACATCAGATTTCCAGCATCCTCACCGGCCTGTATTCCCTGGGCGGCCACCGCGACCGTGCGCTGATCGAGTACCGCGTGGTGCCCGACCAGATCTTCAAGAGCATCAGTTACGAAGGCGTGCCGGATATCCGCATCATTGTGCTGATGGGTTACCCGGTGATGGCCATGTTGCGCTTGCCGACCCGCCAATCCGGCGGCAAGGCCAACCTGCACCAGGGCGCGATTGGCGTCGGCGTGGACCTGGCCACCGGCCTGACCCTGCGCGGCACCTGGCTGAACAACATCATCACCAAACACCCCGATACCACCAATGCGGTGGATGGCGTGCAACTGCCCAACTGGGACGGTTTCATGAAACTGGCCGCCGGCTGTTACGAGCTGTGCGGGCTGGGCTATATCGGTGTGGACATGGTGCTGGATCAGGAAAAAGGCCCGCTGATCCTCGAACTGAATGCGCGGCCAGGGCTGAACATCCAGATCGCCAACGACTGCGGCCTGACCTTGCGCACCCACGCGGTAGAAGCACGACTGGAAGCGCTGAAAGCCGCCGGCGTGACGGAAACCCCGGAAGAGCGAGTCAAGTTCGTGCAGGAAATGTTTGGGCATATTCCGCCTGTAGAGGGCTGATCCAGCCTTCAATCTGTCTATCCCCGACATCCCCCCTAGGAGCAAGCCCTACGGGGGACTACAATCCCCTCCCCCGCGCCTTGGCTGATCCACCCTCGCATGTCGACCTGTTCCGTACACCCGCTGCCCTATCGGGCCAACCCCGCCGAGTACTTTGCGGCGATTCGCCATGCCCCCGGCGCGGTGCTGCTCGACAGCGGTCGACCGGCGGCCGAACGCGGTCGTTATGACCTGCTCAGCGCCTGGCCTGAGGCGACTCTAGCGGTGGATCCTGACGAAAGCGGCAGCCACTTCCTACAGCGGTTACGGAAAAACCTTTCACAGCTGGGTGAGGCGAGATTGCCCGACGGCTACGAGTTGCCGTTTGCCGGCGGCTTGATCGGCTACCTGAGCTACGACTTTGGCCGACACTTGGAACAGCTGCCCCAGCTGGCCGTGGATGATTTGCACCTGCCGGATGCGCGTTTCGGGCTGTATGCCTGGGCACTGATCAGTGATCACTCGGCGCAGACCAGCCAACTGGTATTTCACCCGGCGCTGGCCGATAGCGAACGGCAGCGGCTGATCACCTTGTTCAGCGGTGACGTTGCCGCCGCCCCTGCACGCTTCACATTGCAGGGCCCCATGGCAGCGGATCTCAGCGTCGCGGCTTACCGCCTGGCCATTGAACGCATCCAGGACTACATCCAGGCCGGCGACTGCTATCAGGTCAACTTCGCCCAGCGTTTTCGCGCACCGTGCAGCGGTGATCCCTGGGTCGCCTATTGCGCCTTGCGCGAAGCCTGCCCGACGCCCTTCTCCGGGTTCCAGAGCCTGCCGAATAACGGCGCGGTAGTGAGCCTGTCACCCGAGCGTTTCGTGCGTATCAGCGAACGCCAGGTCGAAACCCGCCCGATCAAAGGCACCCGCCCCCGCGGAGCCACGCCTGAAGAAGACGCTGCCCACGCCACCGAACTGCTGGCCAGCCCCAAGGATCGCGCCGAAAACCTGATGATCGTCGACCTGCTGCGCAATGACCTCGGCCGCACCTGCCGCACCGGCTCGGTGAGCGTGCCGGAGTTGTTCAGCCTGGAAAGCTACCCCAACGTGCACCACCTGGTGAGCAGCGTGATCGGCGAATTGGCCGACGACAAAGACGCCCTCGACCTGATCGCCGGCAGCTTCCCCGGCGGCTCCATCACCGGCGCGCCGAAGATTCGCGCCATGCAGATCATCGACGAACTGGAACCGACCCGACGCGGTTTGTATTGCGGTTCGCTGGTGTACCTGGACGTGCGCGGCGAGATGGACAGCTCCATTGCCATCCGTAGTTTGCTGGTCAAGGACGGCCAGGTGTGCTGCTGGGGCGGCGGTGGGATCGTGGCGGATTCCGAGTGGGAGGCGGAGTATCAGGAGTCGCTGACGAAGGTGCGGGTTTTGTTACACACTTTGGAAAGCCTGTAGTACACAGCTACTTCCTGGCAGGGGGGGCGCAACGCCCACCAGCAGAAAAAGCCTGAATCAGAAACGCTGTGGACGAGGTATGAGCCGGAGGATAGCGTCCAGCTCCGACCGTCCACCCGCCACCTGTGAAGGATCACATGAAGCGACTGCCTATTCGTCAGGAATTATTTCCGAGATTGCATCTCCACGCCACCACCTCTAGTATCTCCCAAAACGGGAGGACACAGCGATGCGGGTAATCGCCCTCTCCACCTTACGAATATTCTGGGAAAGCCATCCTATGTATGGCGATGCCAGAACGCCGCTGGTCGAGCTCTATCGCCATATGGAGAGGACCACTTATCCCACGCCACAAGCACTGAAGGCAGTGCTCAGGACAGCGAGCATCCTCAAAGGCGGCAGGGTTGTATTCAACGTCGGCGGCAACAAGTATCGAGTGATCATGGCGATCGATTATCAGCGACAACTTGGGTTCATCCGTTTCGTGGGGACCCATGCGCAGTACGACCAGATCAATGCGGAGACCGTGTAATGAACATCAAACCCATACATTCCCAGGAAGACCTGACGGCTGCGCTCGCACGGGTGGAGCAGCTCTGGGGGGCGCAGATCGGCTCGCCAGAGGGTGACGAGCTGGAGATTCTTGCCGTACTCATTGAAAAGTACGAAGCGGAACATTTTCCAATGCCACCTTCTGATCCGGTGGAAGCCATTCGGTTTCGCATGGAGCAGCTCGGCATGACGGCTCGCGACCTGGAGCCATTCATCGGCACCAGCGGACGGGTGTCAGAGGTGTTGAACCATAAGCGCAAGCTCAGCCTGTCGATGATCAAGCGGCTGCATGAAGGCTTGAGCATTCCTTACGAGCGGTTGCTGGCAGAGGGATAAGCGATGGCGGGGCCGGGCCTATCGGGGGCAAGCCCCCTCCCAGATTTGAAATGTATTCACAGATCAAAGTGTGGGAGGGGGCTTGCCCCCGATAGGGCCATCAGCATCACAAAATGACTTACAGGCTCAACTGCCGATTCGACGCCTTTATGAACTCTTTCTTCAGATCCTCAAACGTGTGCACCGCCGGAAACTGCGGGAACTCACGGATCACATTTTCCGGCGCATGGAACAGGATCCCACGGTCCGCTTCACCCAGCATGGTGGTGTCGTTGTAGGAATCGCCGGCGGCGATCACGCGGTAGTAGAGCGTCTTGAACGCCAGCACCGACTGGCGCTTGGGGTCTTTCTGGCGCAGTTGGTAGCTCACCACGCGGTCGGTTTCGTCGGTGATCAGCCGGTGGCACAGCAGAGTCGGGAAACCCAGTTGGCGCATCAGCGGCTGGGAGAATTCGTAGAAGGTGTCGGACAAAATCACCACCTGGAAACGCTCGCGCAGCCAGTTGACGAATTCGATGGCGCCGTCCAGTGGCTTGAGCGTGGCGATCACGGCCTGGATGTCGGCGAGCTTGAGGCCATGTTCGTCGAGGATACGCAGACGTTGCTGCATCAGCACGTCGTAGTCGGGAATGTCCCGGGTGGTGGCCCGCAGCGATTCAATACCGGTTTTTTCGGCGAAGGCGATCCAGATTTCCGGAACCAGCACCCCTTCCAGGTCAAGACAGGCAATTTCCACAAGACACTCCTATTGGATGTTATTGGTTGAGCGAGCAAAAGGACTGCCGAACTCTAGCGATTCAAGCTCCCCGCCGCAACGCAGAGCGGATTTTGATACCATCGCTCCCCTATAGAGCGCTCAGCGCCACTGACCTGTAGGAACCGTCCTGATGAACCAAGCCTTCGATGTCGCTGAACTCGCCGCGACTTACGCCAACAAATCCGCCCAGGATATTCTCAAACTGGCGTTCAGCCAGTTCGGCGATGACCTGTGGATCTCCTTCAGCGGTGCCGAGGACGTGGTGCTGGTGGACATGGCCTGGAAGCTGAACAAGAACGTCAAGGTGTTCAGCCTCGACACCGGCCGCCTGCACCCGGAGACCTACCGGTTTATCGAGCAGGTGCGTGACTTCTACAAGATCGATATCGAACTGATCTCGCCGGACCAGAGCAAGCTGGAACCCTTCGTCAAGGAAAAGGGCCTGTTCAGCTTCTATAAGGACGGCCATGGCGAATGCTGTGGCGTGCGCAAGATCGAGCCGCTCCGCCGCAAGCTGTCCGGCGTGAAGGCCTGGGCCACCGGCCAACGCCGTGACCAGAGCCCAGGCACGCGCAGCCAGGTGGCGGCGCTGGAGATCGATACCGCCTTTTCCACCCCGGAACGCACCCTGTACAAGTTCAACCCGCTGGCGCAGATGAGCAGCGAGGAGATCTGGGGATACATCCGCATGCTGGAATTGCCTTACAACAGCCTGCATGAGCGCGGGTTTATCAGCATCGGCTGCGAGCCGTGCACCCGGCCTGTGCTGCCGAACCAGCATGAGCGAGAGGGTCGTTGGTGGTGGGAAGAGGCCACGCAGAAGGAGTGCGGGCTGCATGCGGGGAATATCATCAGCAAGGCCTAAGGGCTGACGCAGTTGGAAAATGTGGGAGGGGGCTTGCCCCCGATGGCTGAGTGTCACGCACTGCATCAGTGACTGACACACCGCTATCGGGGGCAAGCCCCCTCCCACATTTTGTTTTGGGTGGAGTGTTAGAGATGTACACACACATGTAACCATCGGTGCCATTTATGTGTGCAATCTGCCTTGACCCGCACCATAACGTAACACCCTCCCCGGCTTATCGATTGCTACGGTGAATCCACAGCTCGCAACCAAAAAATAAATAGCTGTTCAACCGGTCAATTTATATCTCTTTGAATTCAGCTATTTATTTAATCATCCTATAAAAACGAAATTACCCACGATTTTCATAGATCGGAAAGTGGCACGTATGTGGCTTAAGGTGAAGTGCGCTTTGTATACAATAAATACAAAACCTACATACACTTTGCCATCTGCGGACTTCCAGCAGATGTGCTGGAGCCTGCCGGAATGCGTACAAGCCTCTCGAACAATATCGCACTGGATCTGCCCTCCTCTGCCCTGAACCCAGACGCCGCAAGCCCCGCCCCCTTGGTGCTCAGCCCACGCCTGCACAACAAAGACCTCGCGCCAACCAAGGTCGAAGGCCGACGCTGGGGGCGCTACAGCATCTTTGCGCTGTGGACCAACGACGTGCACAACATCGCCAACTATTCGTTCGCGATAGGCCTATATGCGTTGGGCCTGGGCGGTTGGCAGATCCTGTTATCCCTGGGGATCGGTGCGGCGCTGGTGTACTTTTTCATGAACCTTTCGGGGTATATGGGGCAGAAGACCGGCGTTCCGTTCCCGGTAATCAGCCGCATCAGTTTCGGCATTCACGGCGCGCAGATTCCCGCGTTGATCCGGGCAGTGATTGCGATTGCCTGGTTTGGTATCCAGACCTACCTGGCCTCGGTGGTTTTCCGCGTGCTGCTGACGGCGATTCATCCAGGGTTTGCTGACTATGACCACAACTCGATTCTCGGCCTGTCATCCCTTGGCTGGGCGTGTTTTGTGGCCATCTGGTTCGTGCAACTGGTGATCCTGGCCTACGGCATGGAGATGGTGCGGCGTTATGAAGGCTTCGCCGGACCGGTGATTTTGCTGACGGTGGCCGCGCTGGCCGGCTGGATGTACTTCCAGGCGGGCGGCAACATTGCCTGGTCGATCCGCGAGCCGCTGAGCGGTGGCGAAATGTGGCGCAATATCTTTGCCGGTGGCGCACTGTGGCTGTCGATCTACGGCACGCTGATCCTCAACTTCTGCGACTTCGCCCGTTCCTCGCCCTGCCGCAAGACGATCCAGATCGGCAACTTCTGGGGCCTGCCGGTGAACATCCTGGTGTTCGCGGCGATCACCGTGCTGTTGTGCGGCGGGCAGTTCCAACTCAACGGCCGGGTGATCGAAAGCCCGACCGAAATCATCGCGGCCATCCCCAATACCTTCTTCCTCGTGCTGGGCTGCCTGGCGTTCCTGATCGTCACCGTGGCGGTAAACATCATGGCCAACTTCGTTGCGCCCGCCTTTGTGCTGAGCAACCTGGCGCCCAAGTACCTGAACTTCCGTCGTGCCGGCCTGATCAGCGCCACTGTGGCGGTGTTGATCCTGCCGTGGAATCTCTACAACAGCCCGCTGGTGATCGTGTACTTCCTCTCCGGCCTGGGCGCGCTGCTGGGGCCGTTGTACGGGGTGATCATGGTCGACTACTGGCTGATCCGTAAAAGCCAGGTGGACGTACCGCAGTTGTACAGCGAAGACCCGAAAGGCGTTTATTACTACAGCCGAGGGGTCAATTTACGCGCGGTGGCTGCGTTTGTTCCTGCAGCCGTGATCGCCATTCTGCTGGCGCTGCTGCCAGGGTTTGCCAGCGTCTCGCCGTTTTCCTGGTTGTTTGGCGCCGGTATTGCAGGGCTGCTGTACCTGCTGATCGCCAAACGCCAGCCGTTCTACGCCGATGTCAGCGGCGAAAGCATTGCAGTAGATAACGTCAGTCATTAAACAAGGACATTCCATGCGCATCCTCGTGGTCAACGTCAACACCACCGAATCCATCACCGACACCATCGCCCAGCAAGCGCGGGGCGTGGCCTCACCGGGCACCGAGATTGTCGGGCTCACGCCTTTCTTCGGCGCCGAATCGGTGGAAGGCAACTTTGAAAGCTACCTGGCCGCCATTGCAGTGATGGACCGGGTCATGGCCTACGACCAGCCGTTCGATGCCGTGATCCAGGCCGGCTACGGCGAACATGGCCGCGAAGGTCTGCAGGAGTTGTTGAACGTGCCGGTGGTAGACATCACCGAAGCCGCCGCCAGCACGGCGATGTTCCTGGGCCATGCCTATTCGGTGGTGACCACCCTGGACCGCACCGTGCCGCTGATTGAAGACCGCCTGAAACTCGCCGGTCTGTACCAGCGCTGCGCCTCAGTGCGGGCCAGTGGCATGGCGGTCCTGGAGCTGGAAGAAGACCCATTGGCCGCCATGGAAGCCATCGTGCGCCAGGCGGAACTGGCCATTCGCGAGGACAAAGCGGAGGTGATCTGCCTGGGCTGCGGTGGCATGGCGGGATTGGATGAGCAGATCAGACAACGCACCGGAGTGCCGGTGGTGGATGGGGTGACGGCGGCGGTGACCATTGCCGAGTCGCTGGTGCGGTTGGGGTTGTCGACGTCGAAGGTCAGGACTTACGCGACGCCACGGCCGAAGAGGGTCATTGGTTGGCCCGGCATGTTCGGCCGCTGAAGGTCCAAAATGTGGAATCGTCCCACATTAGATCGCGCTGAATTGTTGTGCCAAACCCTGCTCGGCAAACCGCTCAATGATGAAATCCACAAACGCCCGGGTCTTGCCGGGCAGTAACTTGTGCTCGGCGTAGTAAATGGAAATATTGCCGTCGTCGACATACCAGTCCGGCAACACCCGCACCACCGCGCCGCTGTCGAAGAACGGCACGGCCATGGGCATGCTCACCAGCGCAACGCCCAGACCCTGGGCGCTGGCACAGCAGGCGGCTTCGGAGTCGCTCATGGTCATGCCGGGCTTGAGCACCAGCGGGCGGTGTTCACGCTCGCGGCTGGTCAATTGCCAGGAGCGTACGCGGCCGGTCTGCGGCGAGCGGATGAGGATGCCATCGCAGTGCGCCAGGTCCTCGGGCGCCACTACCGGCGGGCACTGCGCCAGGTAAGCAGCAGACGCCACCAGGACCCGATGCGCCGGGGTCAACCTGCGCGCCACCACGCCCTGGGGCAGTTCAAAACCACCGCCAATTGCAGCATCGAAGCCTTGGCCGATCAGATCGACCTGGCGGTTATCAAAATGCCAGTCCGGACTGATATCCGGAAAGCGGCGCATAAACTCCCCCAGCAGCGGCACCACATAACGATTGCCGAACACCGTGCCCATGCTGACTTTGAGCGTGCCCACCGGCCGCCCTTCGGCACTGGCCAGGTTGGCCACGGCGTTCTGGATGGTGGTGAGGCTGCCGCTGACCTCTTCGAGGAACAGCTTGCCCGCTTCGGTCAGCGTAAGGCGCCGGGTACTGCGCTGGAACAGCCGCACACCGAGGCGCGCTTCCAACTTGGCGACACTTTTACCGACCGCTGCCGGAGTCAGGCTAAGGTGCCGCGCCGCTTCGGCAAAGCTGCCGCCTTCGGCGCTGCGCACGAAGCATTCGATACTCCCAAAGCTCTCCATCTGCGCCCACTCTAAACTTTTGGTTTACACAGACTATAGCAATCACGGTCTACCGGTAGGGTTGGGTGAGGTCGATACTCGACTCCAACAACAAGGCATACCGCCTTGAACAGCCAGGAGATCGACATGACCACACTCAACCTCAGCGGCAAAGTCGCCTTGATTCAAGGCGGTTCCCGCGGCATCGGCGCCGCTATCGTCAAGCGCCTTGCCGCACAAGGTGCAACCGTCGCCTTTACCTACGTCAGCTCGGCGGCCAAGGCCGAAGAACTGCAAAACAGCGTGATCAGTGCCGGCGGCAAAGCCCTGGCGATCCACGCTGACAGCGCAGACGCGACAGCGATTCGCAATGCGGTCAACGCCACCGTCGAAGCCTTTGGACGCCTGGATATTCTGGTGAACAACGCGGGCGTACTGGCCATCGCACCGCTGGAAGACTTCAAGCTGGAAGACTTCGACCAGACCCTGGCAATCAACGTGCGCAGCGTGTTTATCGCTACCCAGGAAGCGGCAAAACATATGGGTGAAGGTGGCCGCGTGATCAACATCGGCAGCACCAATGCCGAGCGCATGCCATTTGGCGGTGGCGGGCCGTATGCGATGAGCAAGGCGGCGCTGGTGGGGTTGACCAAGGGTCTGGCGCGGGACCTGGGGCCGCGGGGCATCACCATCAATAATGTGCAACCTGGGCCGGTGGACACGGATATGAACCCGGCGAACAGCGATTTTGCCGAGAGCCTGATGGCGCTGATGGCGGTGGGGCGTTACGGGCATGTGGAAGAGATCGCCAGTTTCGTGGCGTACCTGGCCGGGCCGGAAGCGGGGTATATCACCGGTGCCAGCCTGACCATTGATGGCGGGTTCAGCGCCTGATAGTTCGGGAGCAATGAAATCAAATGTGGGAGGGGCTCCGTCCCACATTTTCTGCCCTGCGGTGAATCAGGACATCGGTGGCAAACCATAAGCCGCCAGATCAAAGTCCGCCAGCTTGCGGATGATCTGGTCGGCGTGGTGGTACTTGCTGTCAGCCATGGCTTCATCGGGCACGGCGATGGCGGTCATATGAGCGGCCTTCGCGGCGGTGACGCCGAACGGTGAATCTTCAAACACCAGGCAATCCTGCGGCGCCACACCCAGGCGGCGGGCGGCGGTGAGGAAAATATCCGGCGCAGGTTTCGCGGCGCCCACCTCGGGGTCGTCGGCGGTGACAATGGTACCGAACAGGCTGAACCACTCGCGGTGCAACGTGGTTTTGTGGCCAAACGAATTGCGCGACGAACTGGTGCCCACGGCAATCGGAATATTGTGCGCCTTCAAATGCCGCACCAATGCCTCGGCACCGGGCATGCCCAGAGCCCTGGGAAAACGCTCACTCATCAACGGTTCGCGAATTTCCAGAAACTCGGCCGGCGTAATCGGCAAGTCCAGGGCCTTGACCACGTACTCCGCCAAGTCCTGCGCCCCGCGACCAATAATGTGCTGTTTGATCCCCCAGTCATAGGTACGGCCATAACGCTCGGCGATGATCTGCGTGACTTCGGTGTAGATGCCTTCAGTGTCCAGCAACAACCCGTCCATATCGAAAATCACAGCCTTGATCGGGGCAACGGTACGCGGTGGATTCATCACAACAGATCCTTGGGGCGAAGGACTAAAAGGATTCAGCACAATAACGGCCCCACTTACCTGCGGGCAACCCTTTAGACTATGCCCTCCCCCTTTTGAAGCACACACAATGCTCTACCGCCTAGCTGCCGACAGCCTCGTGCTGTTCCACCTTTGCTTCATCCTGTTCGTCCTGTTCGGCGGGCTGCTGGCCCTAAAGTGGCGGCCGGTTATCTGGCTGCACCTGCCCGCCGCCGCGTGGGGCGTGGCCGTCGAGGTTTTCCACCTGCCCTGCCCACTGACGCGCTGGGAAAACCTGCTTCGCCATCTGGCCGGTCAAGACGGCTATGGCGGCGGGTTTATCGAACACTACATTGTTGCGCTCATCTACCCAGCGGGGCTGACCCCGCAGATTCAACTGGGGCTGGGTGCCCTGGTGCTATTGATCAACATCGCGGTGTATACGCAGCTGATTCGGCGTTACGTACAGGCTTGAGACAGCCGCAGAGGTGAAGAATCAGACTCCCTCAGTCCGTTCATAGCCGCCACCATGTCCGAAGCCTTCGAAGTCCCCAGCCCCCACGAAAAACACATCGAACACACCACTGAACATGCCCACGCACGCGGGGACAATTTCGCCAGCCGCATCGCCGTCATGACCGCGCTGATGGCCACCCTCGGCGCCATGCTCAGCTACCAGGCCGGCTCCACCGAAAGCGAAGCGGCGATGGACAAAAACAACGCGGCCATCTTCAAGACCGAAGCCGCCAACCAGTGGAACTACTACCAGGCCAAATCCGGCCGCCAGAACCTGGCGGAACTGGCCACCCATATTCCGGGCGTGGACGCCGCGCATTACAAGGATGAAATCGAACGCTACAAAAGCCAGAAGGAAGACGTGCGCCAGCAGGCAGAAAAACTTGAGGCCACCTCGCGGGAATGGGATGAAAAATCAGAGCAGGCTTTGCACCAGCACCACCGCTGGGCCCAGGCGATGACCGCGATTCAGATCGCGATTTCGTTGGCGGCGATTACGTTGCTCACACGCAAGGAGTGGTTGAAGCGCATGGCGTATACGGCGGCGGGCGTGGCAGTGGTGTTAGGCAGCCTGGCCGGGCTGCATCTTTGATATTTTCATTTGGGCCCGCTACCTCAATCGCTATATAGTAAATGTCATAGCGCTATCAAGGAGAGACCGGTGTCCGCATGTGCTACGCCCAGGCCATTCATCGCGGCGGCGACCTGGGAGATTTCGAGCACTACCCCAATGCCAGGTTGTGGATCCTGGAGATCCAGATCGCGCACCCGAGCAGACCTTACGGCGCTTTCTACGAAGACTTACTCGCTTAACTGCCGAAGATTTAACCAGGGCGAGCGACGTATCATGGGTCCACCTTTCGAGGAAGTGCCCATGAACCTCAGCATTGTTTACGCGCTGGCGGCAGCCGCCCTGTTCGGCGCCAGTACCCCGCTTGCCAAAAATCTCGGCCTGGGTCTTTCACCGGTGCTGCTCGCCGGCCTGCTCTACCTGGGCAGCGGCATCGGGCTCGCCGGCGTACGCCTTGTCCGTGACCGCGGCTGGAAATCCTCCGGCCTCACCCCCACCGAATGGCCATGGCTGCTCGGCGCCATCGCCTTCGGCGGCATCCTTGGCCCCGTGGCCCTGATGTTCGGCCTCACCCGCACCACTGGCGCGACCGCGTCCCTGATGCTCAACCTCGAATCGGTGTTGACCGCCGTGATCGCCTGGCTGGTATTCAGAGAAAACGCCGACCGCCGAATCGTGCTTGGGATGATCGCGATTGTGTTGGGCGGCGTTGCGTTGTCATGGCCTGAGGGCGGCGGCAGCAGCCATGACTGGACAGGCCCCCTGGCAGTCGCGCTCGCCTGCTTGTGCTGGGGCATCGACAACAACCTGACGCGCAAAGTGTCGGCATCCGACGCGTTGTTTATCGCAAGTACCAAGGGGTTGATCGCAGGTGCAGTGAATGCCGCAGTGGCGCTCTATCTCGGCGCGCAGATCCCCGGAGCGGCACAACTCGCGCCGATCTTGCTGGTTGGATTTCTGGGGTATGGCATCAGCCTGGTCATGTTTGTACTGGCATTGCGTGGACTGGGCAGTGCACGCACCGGGGCATACTTCTCGACCGCACCGTTCCTGGGGGCCGCGATTGCAATGCTGGTGTTGGGGGAATCGGTGACGACGGCGTTCTGGATCGCCTCAGCGCTGATGGCCGTGGGCGTGTGGCTGCACCTGACGGAGCGGCACGCCCATGAACATCAGCATGAGGCGACGGAACACGGGCATCGGCATGTGCATGATGAACATCATCAGCATGAGCATGGGTTTGAGTGGGATCCGGATGTGC
Organism: Pseudomonas sp. LG1E9; assembly: GCF_003290225.1. Taxonomy (NCBI): domain Bacteria; kingdom Pseudomonadati; phylum Pseudomonadota; class Gammaproteobacteria; order Pseudomonadales; family Pseudomonadaceae; genus Pseudomonas; species Pseudomonas sp. LG1E9. The sequence goes on from NZ_CP029983.1 coordinate 5,319,194, forward strand.
CCCACAGCCATGTGCATGTGCACAGCCCGGTGAGGCATAGTCATGCGCATTTTCCGGATGTGCATCATCGGCATAGGCATTGAGGGCGGTGATTACATGCGCATAACAGTGTTTGGGTAATGTCCTACATTCCATTCAGAAGCGTCAGCCTCCCGCTTCAAAATTGCAGAGCCTATAGTCGCTCGGTCGCCCACATGGCGAACGGGTTTGGCGACCCGAGGATAAATCGACAGATGCCTCCCGGCGATTTGCGGGATGCTTCTGCGCGCAATAAGCTGCTCGACGGTAGCTGTGCGTGGGAGACCTTCGGGTCTGCCGGTTTTTCCGATTGTCCCGGTTCGCCAACCTGCGTACAGCTGCCACCCTTTTGTTTGGCGACAAATGTGTGGTTGCTACCCTTCGACAACCGGAGCTCCAAATATGAACAACTATATGCCCCTCACCAGCAACGACAGTGCCACCCCTACTCTTTTTATCGATACAGCAGCGCCAATGGAAATTCTCCTCGACGCCGCAACCTATCGACTTCGTGCCGTTACACAAGTCTTGGAGAACCTTGCGCTGCGTAATGAAATAAGTAGTGATGCGGTCGTACTCAGCGACTTCGCCTTACTGTGCTCAATCCCTTTACGCGATGGGTGTGACTTGCTGGACGCCGTAGGACGAAGGATGGATACACCAAGCCCATGACTTGAAACCGGTTGGTTTTCAAACCCCAGAAATCACAAAACCCCTGGTTTCTTTCGAAACCAGAGGTTTTGTTTACATCGAATTTGGCGGTGAAGGAGAGATTCGAACTCTCGATTCTACCGACGTTCAACAAAGCCCAGTATTTACGTGGCCTACAGCGTTGCCACAGAGGCTAGAGTGTACGCATGGGAGGTACGCATGAAAAGCTGCGCGTATCCGACCCGATACGGACGGTCGGATAGGCAGCTACCGGCCAATAGCCGACGCTGGGCCCGGTTCCGTTTCGGGTACAGAGTAGCGATTCAGAAATATCAAAACGCCACGGGGGCTCACACTGCTGGCAATTCGCCACTCCTCGTGCTAAACAATTACTCTTTCTACAGCCGCCTCTGAAAATATGACTACTAATACTGAAACAATACGCTGGCTACATTTGTCTGACTTCCATGTAGGCAAGGATGACTACGCAAGTCGTAAAATGTTCGAGTACATTATAGAGCATGTACTAGAACAAAAAGCACGAGGATTCACTCCTGATTTCATTTTTCTAACTGGCGACTTGGCAAATAACGGATTACAAGCTGAGTATGAAGTTTTTTGGTTGGAGTTTGTGGATCCGCTTCATACCGCGATAGGGGGTGATATTTCTCAGCGTACTTTTGCCGTCCCTGGAAACCATGACGTAAATCGGAAAGAACACCCAGCTTTCAGTCCTGATGAAATCAACGCCCCAAATAGCCGTTATTTTGATCCGACTGATGAGGGCATGCATCTCCGGAAGATGCTTGCCCCTCGCTTCAAGGCGTATATCGAAAATGATATTACTGAAACAGCAGGAGCATTCAGTGATGCTAATGGTGCGTTTGCGCAAACCATTAGCGTCCGCGGCATACAAGTTGGAGTCGCAGGTATCAATACAGCTTGGATTAGCAAAGATGATAAAGACGAGCGCAGGCTGTCTCCAGGAAAGTCCCTTCTGGAAGCAGCATTAAACCAAATAAAGGGAGCACATCTTAATATCGTTCTCGGTCATCATCCAGTAAGCTGGCTTTACCCAGACCAACAAAAATCAATTCACAGCCTACTAGGAAAACATAATGTCCTTTATTTGCATGGGCATTTACATGAGGCGTGGGCAGAGCCAAACTATGGCGGTGGCTATCCCTACCTTGCGATTCAAGCGGGCGCGGGATTTCAAGCGAGAGAAAATGAAAAGTGGCGCAATGGATTAGTTTGGGGGGAAGCTGATCTTAAGACTGGAGAAGTTAAACTCCAAGCTTGGAGCTGGACCCCAAGCCAGCAAGCATGGACTCCCGCCTCTGAGGCATTTCACGCAAGTAAACTCAGGGAAGGCTGGTGGCATTACGAATTGCCCCACGCCAAATTAATGACTGTTGATTACACTCGGGCAACTCGAGAAATAACACCACCGAGAGGATGGGGCATATTCGATGCCGAAAAGCTTAGTAGTTATCACGTTGATTTGGAGAAGGAAGTTGCCCTTAGGTTTTTTGATGGTGCAGTTCCTGATTGGAATACAGCCTTGTCATCATCAATTCCCCGCCGTAAAATTGTTGGTGATTTAACTGGCAACTATCACGATGCAGATACTGCATCGAGGCCTATTGCCACTGTTTTGTTGGCCGCCGGGTGCGAGGGAAAAACAACCGCTCTACTACAAGCAGCTTACGAAATTATTAAAGGTAAAGCTAACTGGAGAATCTTACAGCGCCGTGATGATTCTCAAGAGTTTTTGGAGAAAGAAATAATCCCTGTGTTGAATCCTGCCTTCAATTGGCTGATAGTTTTGGACGAAGTTGATCGTGTTGCGCCTGCATTATTGAAGTTGATAGCGAAACTCCCTCCAGAACTTTGTGGCAGAGTCCATTGCATTCTGGGCTGTCGAGATTCCGACTGGCGATCCTCTGGCGCGGAAGCATTGGACTGGTCAAGGGATACTATTTTTCATACCGAGCGGCTAAATGGATTGGGCCAATCCGATGCTGAAAGTATCGTTTCCGCTTGGCAGAGTTTTGGTGAGGAGGGCTTGGGAGACCTAGCAAAGTTACCAAGTGACCAGCGAGTTAATGCTCTAAGATATCAAGCCACTGCTGAGGCTAAGACTGAGGCTGGAGCCTTTTTCGGAGCATTGCTCACCGTACGAAATGGCACTGACTTACACAACCACGCTAGACATCTACTCGAAAGACTGAGTCATCGGGAAACTCCGGGTGGAAGTACGTTGTACGATGCGCTTGCATTCATTGCCGCAATGCATTCGGAGGGATTCAACTTTCTCTCTCGCGCCGTCCTTGCCGAAGCTTTAAATTGCCCTTTAGATAAACTACGCCGAGATGTACTTATCCCGTTAGGACAGGAGGCAGCAGCCACTTCTACCTCATCCTTTCTTTTTACTCGTCATCGACGCATTGCAGAAGCTCTCGTTTACGTTTTAGAGGAAGAGTTCCTCGATGATGTAGGATCACGGTATGTTTCTCTCGCTAGAGCTGCGTTAAGCGCTTACCATAGTGGCGCCTATATACTGGAGCTTGGATGCTGGCGCTTTGACTTCGCAAGCAACTTTTTTGAAAAAGGGAAGAAAGAGCTAGCACTTGAAATTGCTAACACGATCCTATCTCAGGAGCCAGGAAATTCATTAACCCGCACAAACTTGGTCAGTCTTTATCGTAGAGCAGGCGCCCCAGAAGAGAGTGTGCGAATTTGTTTGGCCACTGTGGGCGTTATAGATAACAATCGAGCCTTCTACACAGAGTGGGGAGTTGCAGAGGGAGAGTGTAAAAATCACGTCGCCAATATTCTTCTTGTAGCCTATTCATTAAGCGATGAATGTGCTTTCAGCAGTGTTGACAGGGAAACTTGTGTAAAAGCCCTCTCTGCAATTGGAGTACCTCTCGGCGCTCTTTATGACGCATACGGAGACCCTTCGTTTCGTGATGCACGCATGGCCATTGCAATTCTGGGTAAATGCGCGATGCACAGTGCGGAAAGCCAAGAATATTTCAACAGGCACTTCGTTGAGGTAAGGGCGCAAGGGGCAGAAAATATTAATATTGAAAAGGCATTCGAAAAGTTTGCGGCGGGAGTTGTTGCCGCAGCGAGCCGTGGACATGACGCTTATTTAGAAGAGCATATACCCTCCATCCATAAAATGAATTTTTTGGGACTTGAAAAACTAATAAGCAACCTGTCCATTAAATGAAGAGCCGATAATACTTTTAATACTTACAAGTTTAATTTAAGGGCGGCATAAAATTGTGATTATTGTGCATACAAGCATCAATGATGCCGCCTTCTTTTTATCAGTTTATCGCCAGCTTTCAATTCATCTGGCATGCGAAAGCGCAGAACGCTCGCGCATTTTATGCAATGTGAATATAGTAGTATTTAAAGTCATCAACACTTATAACAAATCTATGTGACGGTCACTGGCTCGAAACAGCACTGTACTTTCGATTCTACCAAAGACCTACAAAGCCCAACGTTTGCTGCGGTTCAACCCCAACCGATCATTCCAAATGTACGGATTCCGGGTACGTAAAAAAGCCAACGCCAAACCATCTGGAACAGCTAGTCACACGGAAATTCAAATTGCCAAACCATCTGCAAACTCAGCGAAACTGGGTTATTTAGGAACGTAATCTTCCCCTTTACATCTTTGTTGAGCTCAAAATTGTTCAACGCTTTCTTCAGTGACAATACGGCCATCAAACGCAGCTCCTCAGTCTGAAGATTCTGGTTTTCAGGAAAACAAATTACCGCCTGCTTCCCCATGGTCTGAGCCGCCAAAGACCCCATCCAGAAGGCCTCAGCCATCCCACTCAGGTACATTCGCGCAGCAGCAGCTTCTTGTCCTTCTTTGTCAAGCCAGTTGAGAGTCTTCTCAGTGGAAAGGAAAGCATGAGCCTGCTGGGCGATAAGTGTGAGTAGTAAAGCGACAAAAAACTGTTTCAGCATCATTTTCTTCCATGACTCACTGATTGAAGGTTTGCGGGAGCCAGGCGGGCTCCGTATGACTCCCGCCCTTTACACCCGTAGTATTAGCCCGTTCTAGCCAAGCTTCGGGCAGACAACATAAACACGCACCAGCTACAGACCTGCTCTAGAGCGAAGGGGGGGGATTCAGAAAGGAGGACGTACCCTATCGCGGACACGATGAAGCAAAGGAGCAAGGACGTTTCAGTTTTGGGGGATTTTAGCTTAGGCATACACACTCCACCTGCTTTGCAGGTATGGAAGCGTTACCGCACGACATGAGCGTCTGAAGGCGTTCCGCGTATGTGTATTTTCACCGCCCTGGTCCGTTCCTTGGAGCCCCAGCCCCATGGGCCGTGATTGACGTTAATGCCGTATGCCTTCAGGTGTCAATAGCTCCATGAGGGCTTCAAATTGGCGTGACGCCCCAGCTGTTTTTGGTCCAAAAAACCTGTGCGATCTTTAACTGTGTTGAGGCCATGTGATTCCCCCCTCCCGGGGGCCGCGACCATCGACCATTATGCCTTAGCTGACGCAGACTCGAACGGGGCCTATCTAAGCCTCGTGCTTACGGCTGTTGGCGGGCGCAGCTTCAGAATAAAGCAGAAATAACACGATAGAGGCTAGGCGCTGAACACGTTGAACGTGCGAACGTCACGCAGTCATTAGGGTATGCTTCAGCGGCAACGGCTGGAGGCCAGTCAAGGTGTTATCGTTTAGTTCGTGTTGACCATGTATACGACAACGCGCATAGTGACACCACTTCAACGACAACAAGGGCTGCCCGCCATGCTTATCCACGCCTACCTCCGCGCCAGTACAGCAGACCAGGACGCCAACCGCGCCAAGCAGCAACTGAAGGACTTCGCCGTCCAACACGGCCACTCCCGCGTCCTGTACTACACCGAGAACGTCAGCGGTGCATCGCTCCAACGTCCAGAGCTGTTCCGCCTCCTGGAGGTAGCCGAGCCGGGGGACGTCCTCTTGGTCGAGCAGGTTGACCGGCTATCACGCCTGACCGAAGGAGACTGGCAACAGCTCCTGACCATCATCAAGGCCAAGGGCGTTAAGGTCGTGTCTCTGGACTTGCCGACTTCGCACATGGCAATGGCCCCCACTACAACAAACAACGCCGCAGACGCCTTCACAGGGCGCGTCATAGAGGCCGTGAACGCCATGTTGCTGGACATGCTCGCCGCTGTTGCCAGGAAGGACTATGAAGACCGTATCAGGCGTCAACGCCAGGGCATCGAGAAGGCCAAGAAGGAGAAGCGCTATCAGGGCAAGTCCATCGACCAGGATAAGCACAAGCGCATACTGGCTTGTCTTACCAAGGGCATGAGCATCCGCGAAACAGCCGAGACCACCGGCACCAGCACATCCACCGTCATCCGGGCAAAGAAGTTGGATAAGGAGTCCGCGGGAGGTTAAAGCTGGAGGGGCAGCGTCTAGAGGGCACCCCCGAAGTTGTAGGCGTTTGGCTTTGCGGAACGCGGCGCACAGCACAGCACAGCACAGCACAGCACAGCACAGTAGAGGCCGCGTTCGAGACGGAAGTCAGGCCTTAATCCTTCCCCTCCCACATCCTTCGCAACCCCCATCCCTAACGGGTTTTGACTTGAATGGCGGTAATGGGGCCCGTCATAGACTAATGCACCGTGTTAGCCCTTCAAGCGGTCAAGGGCTATTAGTGCCCATCCTTGTATACCCCCTTGCTGGCATCCCGTCCGGCAGCACCTCAAACCCAACTCCTGCAAACCATGAACCCTGCCTGGAAAACCACGGCGGGGCTTTGGCGTTTGCTATCACAGGACTTCTATCCCATGAAACAACCCATGCGCCTTGTGCGCCTCAATCTACACCTACGTGCGGACCACCTTGACCGCCTTACCTCTCTTGCCACTGCTATCAGCAGGCGTAAAGGGCGCGACACACGGCTTGCTGAAGCCTTGGAGCTGGCCTTGGTAAGTGGCCTTACTTGGACCGACGCCGACATGCTCGACCTTCTCCCGCCAGACTGGGAGGCCCCTTACTGGAAGGCCCTCGGCCCCGTTGTGCGGAGTCGCTGAATATGACGGGACGACTTCAATCTATCCCCGTAACGGCTATCCGAACTAACCCGAAGCTCCAAAACAGAAACGTCGGGATGCAGAAGTTCAAGGAGCACAGCGACGCAAAGCGATACAAGCACCACGTTAACGACTTGGCACGGGACATCAGGACAAATGGGCAGCTAACGCCATTGACGGTAGTCGCTGCCGAAGAAGGCGGCTCCTATCACCTTGCCTCCGGCGCAGACCAAGCGCACTTTGTCCCCACATGCTACTGGCTGGTAGACGGGCACCACCGCTTGGAAGCACTGAAGAAGATTGGCAGCGATGCGGTCCAGGTAGAGGTTGTGCCTGGAAAAGGTTTTGCTGACGCACTGGATGCGGCCCGCTTAGCTAACCAACAGGTGGTCCAGTCTCTGTCACCGTTGGAACGCACGGAGAACGCCTGGACCGCATTAAACCTTGAGCGCGACACCTACCGCCGGATGAGCGTCAAGACGGCGGCAGCGACGTTCAGTGTTTCAGAGACCACCATCAAGCGGTTCCGTGACGCGGTACGACAAGAAGGTATTCAGTCACGGAAGATTGAGCCCAAAGCCCCACGGGATAAAGTTGAGCAGCAGCTCCAGGCTTACTGGAACAGGAAAAGTACGTGGGGGCGCTTCAGCATCATGCCTTGGCACGTGCTCAAGAGGGCGCGCAGGGAGCCGAATAACCCAATCAGCGCCGGGGCCGAGAAGCACCGGATCAAGATGGAGATTGCCCAGTTGCTGTTCGGCGAAGAAGGGCGACACGACCTCAAGCTCGTCGTTGCAGCGTTGATTGATATGGGTAGAGAAGCCGAACGGCCAGATGGCGCCGCGTACCTGGAGTCGAAGTACAAACCGAAGATATATCAGCCGGTGACGACGGACGACGACGCAGCCGAGAGTGACCACGTTGACTATCACCAGCTTGGACTGGAGGTCGCCCGTATGCGCGCTGAGGAGGTCGAATCCAGGGAACCTGGAGACTTCTAACGGGGGCTCCACAATAGGGGACCTGAGAGCTCTCAATGGGCTCACGGCCCCGACAACGCTGGGCCGGACAAGAATGGTCTAATTACCTTTTCTGTAGGGCCCAGCCCCTAGGGGGCTCCCTTCCCCCACGGGCATGGGATGCCCACTGCCCCACATATGGTGGTCGAACTTCGAGTACGCCAAGAAGCGGGAAGTTGGTTTTGCTTGGGTCGAGAGCGCCCCTAACAGTGTATTACTTGAGAAACAGAAGGTTTGGGCTGCCCAGGGGGTAATGGGGGACGCGGGCATGGACTGACAATGAAAAGCCAGCATAATCACCGGCCAGGGAGTGGGCTTGCGGGTCCGCCCCCCTGTCGTTTTAGCTGGAGCTTCAGTGCAGGACGGCGCGTGACTCTAAGTGGCGCTCCATGTAGGCCTGCATAACGTTGGACTTTTCAGCCACGACCAGCTCCAACTGGGCGGCTAATGCAGAATCCCCCGCCGCCTTCGCCATGTCATAGGTCTTCAAGGCTTCGCCGTATTCACGGCATAGCCGCTCCATTGCTTCACGGTGCGCATCGGCCTGTTTCTCATGTTCGGTTGTGTTCATGGCAACCTCCATTGCGCTTGCGTACGGCCCGAGTTACAGAGGAAGGTGGGCCATACGGCTAAAGCTTAGCCGCTGATAACGACTCAAGAAACTGAGCAATGTTTGCCTGCACCGAACGGTTGAGCGACTCCTTGAGACGTACCAGGCCGGAGAAGGCGTAACCCGGTGGGACAGTACCTTCGGTGTAGACCTCTTTTTCAAACAAGGTCTTCCCTGTGCGTCGGCTTACAACGCTGTAACGTGCCCTTGCCGGTGTGACCATAGTGATGCCGCCCGCAGGTGGATCTAGCTCCAGCACCTTGACGAAGATATTGACCTTTTCCGGGGCGTCATCATTGAAGATACCGGCCTTGTCTATTGCCTCTACCAACGACTTTTCCCACAAGATTGGAAACCCTTCCCCGTAGGTTGGGATGTCCCCTTTGATTTCACTCGGAAGGCCATAAGAGACCGATACGGCCTTTAGCTCCACTGGTTGCTGAGTCGTAGACCGCTGGACCCCCGGCACGGAAAAGTTGGTGGGGGGCGCGGACACGCAGCCGGTCAATACGGAGCCCAACAGCGCAAGCAGTGCAATGCGTTTAATCATGATGAAGTCCCTTTCAGAAGTGACGGATAGTAGCGCCCCTTTCAGTCCCGTACTACTCGGCGGCTTCGTTTGGTCCAGCGCTCGACCTTACCGTTGCGGGTCAAGGTAATGGCAATAACCCTGCTTCATGCGCCAGGCTCGGAAACTTTCGTAACTCCTCGGCCATCCGGGCGAGGGGCATACTTCCGTAAGACCTGCCAACGGTGCCTCCACTATGGCCTGTGATGGCTTCATGGACGTCATCGGGAATTCCCACCCCACGGCACAAGGTTTTGAATGCGTGTCGAAAACCGTGCATTGGGGCAGCTGGACTTTCAAGACCCACTACCTTCACCAGGTAAGGCCCCCAATGACGACCGAAAGACTGGCCGAACTTCCCTAGAGTGTCCTGTACCAACTTCGGAAACAGCTGACCCGACGACGACAAAGACTCCACGTAGGCGCCGAAGCCCAAGGCAAATAGATCAGCGTGGAGCGGAACATCCCTTCGGCTACTGGCGGTTTTGACACGTCGGCCATGTCCGTCATCAGCGTCGTCGTTCAGGATACTCAAGTAATTAAGCCCTTCTGGAGTCTGGCGCACGTCACGAACGTAGAGCTGGGCTAATTCATTCTGACGGGCACCTGTATACGCAGCTAGCAACGGCATCCAGTAAAGCGCTTGGCCAAGATCCGTAACCGGCGGTTTCCAGTCCGCGACGAATACAGGGCTAGACAGGATGGTCTTCAATTCATCTCGGCTGTAGTCTTTGCGACGACGACTGACACCTGCCTTAGTAATATCCCGTGCTACGCGCTTTGATACCCCAGAGTCGACAATTGGGTTCGTCTGAATCCAACCCATATCCTTCGCGAAAGTGAGGATCGACGACATGGCCCGAAGACGTTTCTTCGTGGTTGCCGGGCTAATACGTGGCAAGCCCTGGGCATCCGCTAACGCGATTTGCTCCAGCGCGGTCATCCCACGAATTCCCTCGCCCTTACTAACGGGAGTCCTGGCCAGCTTCAGCCTGTACTCCTGGGCCAGCTCGTTAGTGAAACTGGAAATTGGAATATCACCGAACAATTCAACGAAGTGTTGGACGATACCCCTATAGTCATTGAGCGTTGTGGCCGTAGCGGCTCCCTTGCTGGCAATACGGTCTGTTTTATAGGCCTCCCAAACAGCCAGAAGGGTGCGGCCCTCAATTTTGGTGACTGCCGCACGTTCGAAGGACAACGGTGCAACAGGAGCTATCACAGGGGAAGGAACATAACGCCCACTGGCCTCAATGCGCGCCAGGCAAAGCGTCGACAGATCACAAAGGTGGGACCAAAAGGCTTCGGCCAACTGCGCGTGCAAAGACGTTCCAACAGCCACAGGGGGCAGCTTGTGCGCTTCCAACATTGCAGCAATGAAAGGAGAAGTATGCCGGCTCAAATCGGCGGCGGAGTCAACGCTGACTTCGGACTGGAACGTACTGAAGTGCCGACCAATTGGCTCGCCGGTTCTTAAGTCTAGAGAGTCATCATCCGCCTCGACAAGCCAGCGCCAATACTCCCCAGTGGCTTCCAACTGCGACAGCTCCTCCCGAAACCAGCGGGCGGCTAACTGCTGAACGTCTGAAGCATCCAAACGCACGCTACCGTCATATATCCCCTGCGCAAGCGCGAATACCTGGGCACACTCCTCACTGACAGCGCGGGCCATACGGAGCGCAACGGCGGGGTCACGGGTGCTCAAGCTTCGCTTCCAGTCCACCTTGCCCACAACCGCAATAAGGTGCTTGGGAACCTTGCGTCGAAACTGATAAACCCCACGGGAATCCAGGGTAGGTCGGGTCATAGCTAAAACCATGCGGTGTACTCGTCCGGTGTACGCGTTTCGGGCGAGCTTTGTGGGAGCCAGACAGCAAAAAGCCCCGGAGCTGTTAACTACCGGGGCCTTGCGAATTTGGCGGTGAAGGAGAGATTCGAACTCTCGATACAATTTCTTGTATACACACTTTCCAGGCGTGCTCCTTAAGCCACTCGGACACTTCACCGTATCTCGTCAAACAAGTTCAGTCTGTCGAGGCGCGCTAATGTAGTCGAAAGCCTTTCTGATGGCAAAGGTTTTTTTGAGAATTTTCATGCGGTTAGGCAGTTATGCAGGAATGGTCCCGGTACAGGGCGGTGATTGTGCCAATCTCGGGCAGGGTTTTGATGGTCTAGGCTGGGTGCTGTGCCCTGTTGCAGGCCATTTGCGACCGGGGATGCGGGAAAAGGCTGACTGGCCAGTCAGTCACGGCGCTTTACCGGGGCGGGCGTGGTGGGTAACGTCTGCTGCATTCTTCTATAACAAGTCCTACAAGGAACCGCGTCATGAGTGAGTTGATTGCCTACCACCTCGAAGACGGTATTGCGACCCTGACCCTGAGCAACGGCAAGGTGAATGCCATTTCTCCGGATGTGGTCAGTGCGTTTAATACGGCGCTGGATCAGGCCGAGAAAGATCGGGCAGTGGTGGTGATCACCGGGACGCCGGGGATTTTGTCGGGTGGTTATGATTTGAAGGTGATGACGGCAGGCCCTAAAGAGGCCATCGGCCTGGTGACGTCGGGCTCGACGTTGGCGCGCCGCCTGTTGTCGCACCCCTTCCCGGTGATTGTGGCGTGCCCAGGGCATGCGGTGGCCAAGGGCGCGTTCCTGTTGCTGTCGGCGGATTACCGGATTGGTGTGGAGGGCCCGTTCAGCATCGGCCTGAATGAAGTGGCGATCGGCATGACCATGCACCACGCCGGGATCGAGCTGGCGCGTGATCGCCTGCGCAAATCGGCGTTCCACCGCTCGGTGATCAATGCCGAGATGTTTGACCCGCAGGGCGCATTGCAGGCCGGTTTCCTCGATAAGGTGGTGGCGCCTGAAGAGTTGCACGCGGCCGCACTGGAAGCGGCGCGCCAGTTGAAGAAGATCAATATGAACGCCCACAAGCACACTAAGCTGAAGGTGCGTAAGGCTCTGCTTGAAGCCTTGGACGATGCGATTATTCAGGATCAGGGGCACAACCTGAGCTAAATCCTACACCTGCCGTGCCAGAGCCCGACCTTGTGTCGGGCTTTTTCTTACACGTAAATCCGAAACGCCCTCAACCGCTCTAGCCAGCCAGTGTTGGCACATGTTGAAACATGCACTTAAACATCGCCTATCTCCGACCTCTACCCGGCTAATTGCCGAAGACAGTGCACATCCGTACACTGCGCCACCTTTTGTCCCGATAGGCCGTGTCGATGCTTTTTCTGCTGCGTATGTTGTTGATGAGCCTGCACTTTATGGTGGCGGGCGTGCTGGGGGTGCTGCTGGGTATCTGCCGGCCGTTCAACCCGGACAACAGTCGCCTGTGCGCGCGTTTATATGCACTGCCCGCAATGCGCATCTTGGGGCTGAACGTGACGGCCGATGTCGACTCGTTGCGCAACAAGCCCGGCACCTGTGTGGTGATCGCCAACCACCAGTCCAACTATGACCTGTTCGTGGTCGGCAATGTGGTGCCGTACCGCACGGTGTGTATCGCGAAAAAGAGCCTGAAATGGGTGCCGTTGTTCGGCCAGTTGTTCTGGCTGGCGGGCAATGTGTTGATTGACCGCGGCAATGCGCACAAGGCGCGTCGTGCGATGTTGACCACCACCCATACGCTGCAACACAAAGACACGTCGATCTGGGTGTTCCCGGAAGGCACGCGCAACCTGGGCAAGGGCCTGCTGCCCTTCAAGAAAGGCGCGTTTCACATGGCGATTGCGGCGGGCGTACCCATCGTGCAGGTGTGCGTCAGCAATTATGTTGTCCATATGAAGCTCAATCGCTGGAACAGTGGTGATGTGCTCATACGTTCGTTGCCGCCAGTTCCTACAGCCGGGCTGACGGTGGATGACGTCCCGGCGTTGATGCAGGCGTGTCAGGCGCAGATGGATGAATGTATTTCGCAGATGGATCGCGAAGTGCAATCCGCCTGAACACCGTTGAGGCGCGCTTCGCACCCCAGCACGGGCCAGCTCGCTCGCCACACAAAGCGCACCGCAACGGCGGCTACAACGGAACGTCATTCAGGCTAAGCTGCCCAACATCTGTCCTCCTAACAAGAAGTGATCAGCACCATGGGTAGAGTTGTTGCGGCCGCCGTCTACAGCGCCGGTAAGAAAGTCACTGATATCACCCTTGATGAAGGCGCCGCCTGGGCCGCCAAGCCCGGGCACTTTGTGTGGATCGGCCTGGAAGAGCCCGACGCGCAGGAGCTGGCCAACCTGCAACGCCAGTTCAACCTGCATGAACTGGCCATCGAAGACGCGCTGGAAAAACACAGCCGCCCCAAGCTCGAAACCTTCGGCGATGCGCTGTTTATCGTCACCTACTCACCGGTGCGCGAGAACGGCAAGCTGGAGTTTATCGAGACCCATATCTTTGCCGGCAATGGCTACATCATTACCGCACGCAATGGGCATTCGGCGTCCTACGGCTTTGTGCGCCAACGCTGTGAGGCACGGCCACTGTTGTTGGAGCACGGGGAAGATTTCGTACTGTATGCGTTGCTGGATTTCGTCACCGAAAACTACCAGCCGGTCAGCGAGGCGATCCACGCCGAGATCGATGAACTGGAGCGCAACGTGCTGTGCAGCTCATTGAGCGAGCGCGATATCCAGAAAATCCATGGCCTGCGCCGCGATGTGCTGCGGCTCAAGCGCCATGTGGCGCCGATGGTGGAGATCAGCCAGGAGTTGCAGAAGCTGAGTTTCCCGTTTATCGACAAGAACATGCGCCCGTACTTCCGTGATGTGCAGATCCACGTGACCCGGCAGATGGAAGACCTCACCACCCTGCGCGACATCGCCAGCCAGACCATCGAGATCGGTGTATTGCTGGAGGCGTCGCGCCAGAGCGTGGTACAGCGCAAGTTCGCGGCATGGGCGGCGATCCTGGCATTCCCCACCGCGGTGGCAGGGATTTATGGGATGAACTTCCAGAACATGCCCGAGCTGCAATGGCACTACGGCTATTTTGCGGTACTCGGGTTTATCGCGGTGGGGTGCACCAGCCTGTGGGCCAGTTTCAAACGCTCGGGCTGGCTTTAGGCTTTGTGCGCGACAAAGCGCATCATCCATTCCGCAACGGTGGCGCCGTGGTGGTCGCGCTCCAGGCTGGCGACGCCGTTCGTGTAGACCGTTTCACCCAGGGTTGTCTGAAGAATCTCCAGCAGTTCGCGGGAATAATCGTGGATAAACTCCGGGTGGCCCTGGAAGCACAGCACCTGGTCGCCGATGTGGTAAGCGGCGAACGGGCAAAAATCGCTGGAAGCGATCACCGTGGCATTGTCCGGCAAGGTGGTGACCTGATCCTGATGACTGATCAGCAGCGTCAACTCGGGCACCTCAGGGCTCATCCACGGGGCCTTGGCGTCGAGTTTGTAGTCGTGGATGCCCATGCCCCAGCCTTTGCTGGCGCGCTCGGTCTTGCCGCCCAGCAGCAATGCCAACAACTGGTGGCCGAAGCAGATGCCGAGTAATTTGTCGCCACGCTCATAGCGCTTCAGCAGGTAGGTCTTGAGGATCTGGATCCAGGGGTCGGTGCCGAAGGAGTCGGCCTTGCTGCCCGTCACGAGGTAGGCGTCAAACACCTCGTCGTCTGACGGGTATTCGCCCTGCACCACGTTGTAGACCACAAATTCGGCGGCAATCGGCTGCTTGGAGAACAGGCGCTTGAACATCTGCCCGTAACCTTGGTACTGATCGATCAAACCTGGACGCAGGATATCGGTTTCCAGGATGCAGACGCGTAGCGACATAAAAAATACCTGACACGGCGATGGGAATATTGAACACCCAGAGCCTGCCTTGAAACACCCCTTCAAGGCAAGCCCCTCCCTTGATCACCGAAACACTTCACCCCTCGCCGCTTTCTCCAGCAACAACACCGGCGGCGCAAACCGCTCACCGTACTGTTCAGCCAAGTAGCGCGCCCTGGCAATGAAATCATTCAAACCGTACTGATTGATAAACTGCAACGCGCCGCCGCTCCACGCCGCGAAACCAATCCCAAAGATAGAACCGACGTTGGCATCAGCCGTGGACATCAACACGCCCTCCTCCACGCAGCGCACGGTTTCGATGGCCTGGATAAACAGCAATCGGTCGCGCACATCCTGCGCTGAAATCCGCTGGCCCGGCCGTTCAAAGCGGTGTTTCAACTCAGGCCACAAGTACTTCTGCCCTCCTGCGGGGTATTCGTAAAAACCGCCTCCCGCCGCCTTGCCTGTGCGCTTGTACTCATTCACCAACAGATCGATGACCGCCGTTGCCGGATGCCCAGGCACCGACTTACCTTCGGCTTGCAGATCCTTCGCCGCCTGCTGTCGGATATGGCTCATCAGGCTGAGGGACACTTCATCGGAAACCGCCAGCGGCCCCACCGGCATACCGGCCTTGCGCGCCTCGGTCTCGATCATCGGCGCAGCCACACCTTCACCCAGCATGGTGATGCCCTCGTTGGTGAACGTGCCAAACACCCGCGACGTGAAAAAGCCGCGACTGTCGTTGACCACAATCGGAGTCTTCTTGATTTGCATGACGAAATCGAACCCTCGGGCCAGGGTTTCGTCCGAGGTCTGCGCGCCCTTGATGATTTCTACCAGGTGCATCTTGTCCACCGGGCTGAAGAAATGCAGGCCGATAAATCTGCCTTGATCCGGCACGGCCTTGGCCAGGCCGCTGATGGGCAAGGTGGAGGTATTGGAGGCGATTACCGCATCGGCGCCGACCACGCCCTGGGCGGCGGCTGACACCTTGGCCTTGAGTTCGCGGTCTTCAAAGACGGCCTCGATGATCAGGTCGCAGCCTGCCAAATCAGCATCCGAATCCGTAGGATAAATCCGCGCCAAAGTGGTTTCCCGCTGCTCGGCGGTCAATTGCCCACGGCCAACCTGCTTGTCCAGCAGCGCGGCCGAGTGAGCCTTGCCCTTCTCGGCGGCAGCAAGGTGGATGTCCTTGAGCACCACCTCGATCCCTGCGCAGGCGCTGACATAGGCGATTCCCGCCCCCATCATCCCGGCGCCCAGCACACCCACTTTACGAGTCACATAAGGTGCAAAGCCCTGGGGCCGCGAGCGGCCGGCGTTGATGTCATTGAGCTGGAACCAGAAGGTGCCGATCATGTTTTTCGCCACTTGCCCGGTGACCAGCTCGGTGAAGTAACGGGTTTCGATCAGGTGTGCGGTGTCGAAGTCCACCTGGGCGCCTTCAACGGCGGCACAGAGGATTTTCTCCGGGGCCGGGAAACAGCCGTTGGTTTTACTGCGCAGGATCGACGGTGCAATCGCCAGCATCTGCGCGACTTTTGGGTTCGAGGGTGTGCCGCCGGGAATCTGGTACGCCTTATTGTCCCAGGGTTGTTTAGCCTCTGGATTGCCGAGAATCCAGGCGCGGGACTTGGCCAGCAGCTCATCGCGGCCCACCGCCAACTCGTTGATCAACCCGGCCAGCAGCGCCTGTTGCGGCCGTACTTTTTTACCTTCCAGCAAATACGGCAGAGCTTTTTCCAATCCCAGCATGCGCACCATACGCACCACGCCACCGCCGCCCGGCAGCAAGCCCAGGGTGACTTCCGGCAAGCCAAGCTGCACCGATGTGTCGTCCAGCGCGACGCGGTAATGACACGCCAGGCAAATCTCCCAGCCGCCGCCCAGGGCTGCACCATTGATTGCAGCCACCACCGGCTTGCCGAGGGTTTCCAGGCGGCGCAGTTGTGCTTTGAGCAGTTGCACGTTGTCGTAGAAATCCTTGGCGTGGGCCTTGTCGACCTTGATCAGTTCATTGAGGTCACCGCCGGCGAAAAAGGTCTTCTTGGCCGAGGTGATAATTACACCGGCAATGTGGTCCTTTTCCGACTCCAGGCGCAGGACCGTGGCGGCCATGGCCTCGCGGTAAACACTGTTCATGGTGTTGGCGCTCTGGCCTGGCATGTCGAGGGTCAGCACCACGATCCGGTCCTGGCCTTTTTCGTAACGAATGGCATCGGTCATCAGAAATTCCTTAGGCTCAGAGGCGTTCGATAATCGTGGCGATGCCCATGCCACCGCCAACACACAGGGTGGCCAGGCCGTAGCGCTGCTGGCGCACTTCAAGCTCGTCGAGCAAGGTGCCAAGGATCGCGCAGCCCGTTGCCCCCAACGGATGGCCCATGGCGATGGAACCGCCGTTGACGTTGACCCGTGCAGCATCAATGCCCATGTCCTTGATGAACTTGAGCACCACTGAGGCAAAGGCTTCGTTGACCTCGAACAGATCGATGTCTTCCACGCGCAAACCGGCCTTGGCCAGGGCTTTTCGGGTGGCTGGCGCGGGGCCGGTGAGCATGATGGTGGGGTCGGTGCTGGTGACCGCCGTGGCGACAATGCGCGCCCGGGGTTGCAGGCCCAACTCGCGGCCCTTCGCTTCGGAGCCGATCAACATCAATGCGGCGCCATCGACAATGCCGGAGCTGTTACCTGGAGTATGTACGTGGTTGATGCGCTCTACCTGGCTGTAGACCCGCAGTGCAGTAGCGTCGAAGCCCATCTGCCCCATCATCTCGAAGCTGGGCTTAAGCTTGCCCAGACCTTCAAGCGTCGAGTCGCCACGGATAAATTCGTCATGGCCCAGCAGCACAATCCCATTCTGGTCCTGCACTGCAATCAGCGACTTGCTGAAGGAACCGTCGGCACTTGCCCTGGCCGCTTTCTGCTGGGACTGTAGGGCAAAGGTATCGACATCTTCGCGACTGAAACCCTCCAAGGTGGCGATCAGGTCCGCGCCGATGCCTTGGGGCGTGAAGTGACTGTGCAGATTGGTCTGCGGGTCCAGCACCCAGGCACCGCCATCACTGCCCATGGGCACGCGGGACATGGACTCCACACCGCCGACCACGACCAGATCCTCAAAGCCGGAGCGCACTTTCATCGCGCCCAGGTTGACTGCTTCCAGGCCCGAGGCGCAGAAACGGTTGACCTGTACGCCCGCGACGCTGACGGCCCAGTCCGCCACCAGAGCGGCCGTCTTGGCGATGTCCGCGCCTTGGTCGCCCACCGGGGTCACGCAGCCGAGCACGATGTCATCGACTTGCTGGGTATCGAGGTCGCTGCGTTGCGCCAACGCCGTGAGCAAACCCGCCACCAGGTTTACCGGCTTGACGCTGTGCAGGGCGCCGTCGGCCTTGCCCTTGCCTCGGGGCGTGCGGATCGCATCAAAGATCAAAGCTTGGGTCATGACATCCTCGAACCATTGCGCAGTAGTGCCCTTACCTTAGGCCCGATTGACACGGTTTCAATGACGGATGCGCTCATTGCTTTTGACCCCCACGCTCGGACGAACGGTAGGTCCCTAAGCGCCGAAGCCGATTAATCGTTTTAGCTGTCTAGCCAAGGCATTGGCGCCAAGATGGCGTTCTGCCTCATGCGCTTTTAAGCAGAAATACTGATTAGCTGATATGAAATGGATCTAAGCCGCGAAGAACGAGGGCTCTAAGGTTCAATCAGTAAGAGGTTGCTGCCGGGTTTTGCTGGAGCAGCTGTAAGAAAAGTGACACGTCAAAGCGCCATACTGAAATAAAACGGCACGTATTTGACGCTCAGGAATAACAACAAAAGGCAGTCAGCCATGTTCAAGCACTCGAAAGTACGTCAGGCGGGACTTATTCTTTTCGCCACCACACTGATTCTGATCTTGCCCAACTTGACCAAGGTCATTGGGTAACCTCCTTATCCTCCGCATTTTTTGCATCAGGATTGCAGCTTTTGGCAGCACCTGCCGGGACTTCGTGCATAGCGACCCCGTTGCAGGGGCTGCCTTTTTACGGGCGTTTTTCCGGTATCGTGAGCCCTATCGCCACTTAACACGGGGCCTCTGTCTTGAAACCGATCATCGCACTCCTGGCCTTGCTGCTCGCCCTCCCCGCTGCTGCGGCGCAATTGACCATCGAGTTGGACCACAGCCGCAAGACCTGGCAGACCGCCGACTTGCTCAAACACCCGGATGCGCAGATGGTGCAAATCATCGATGACGTGTCCTACAAACGCAGCATGACCTATCGTGCAGTGCCGCTGGCGGTGCTCCTACCAGGCCTTACACCGCAGAGCCATCTGCAAGCGGTTGCCCTGGATGGCTTCGCTGCCGAACTCAGCGCCGCACCGCTGCTGGAACAGCACGGCGCCCGCGCCTGGCTTGCGGTGGAAGACCCCGCCCAACCGTGGCCCGCCCTGGGCGAAGGCAAACACAGCGCCGGGCCGTTTTACCTGGTGTGGACCGACCCGCAAGCCGGGCCTATCAGCCCTGAGCAGTGGCCGTTCCAAGTCTCGGCGATCAAACAATTAAAGACCGTGGCGGAGCGGTTTCCGGCGCTGTTGCCCGACCCGAAACTGGCAGCGAATGATCCCATCAACCAGGGCTTTGCACTCTTCCAGAAAAACTGCCTGGCCTGTCACCGCCTCAATGGCGCGGGCGCTGCGCAGGTGGGTCCGGATCTGAATATTCCCTACAGCCCTACGGAATATTTCAGCGCAGATTTCCTCAAGCGCTATATCCGTGACCCACAGAGTTTGAGGCATTGGCCACAGGCGAAGATGCCAGCTTTCGCTGCCAGCGTGTTGCCTGACAGCGAGCTGGATTTATTGGTGGGCTATTTGAAGCATATGGCGAGCCGTAAGCAGCCGTGAAGCAAGTGAACTGGCTGGTTAGGTTGATGGTGAGCGAGCTTCTGTGGTGAGCGGGCTTGCCCCGCGCTGGGCTGCGAAGCAGCCCCAATAAAAGCAGAATGCGGTGTGCCAGACATTAGGCGGCGGATGGTTTTGGGGCTGCTTCGCACCCCAGCGCGGGGCAAGCCCGCTCACCACAGAAGCCTGCTCACCACAGAAGCCCACTCACCACAAAAGCCCGTTCACCACAAAAGCCTGGTCACCACCGAAACCGCTATCAACTTGTCGCTTACTGCTGCTGTACGGACACCAGCGGCGTCGGCGCCACAAACACTTTGGCATGCATTTGCTCATGCCCGCCGCCACGGCGCATGCCTCGAACCGGGCACGCATCCAGGTAATCCAGGCCGACCGCCAGTTTGAGATGCCGCTCCGGGCGCGCCAGTTGGTTGGTCACGTCGAAGCTGTACCAGGCGTCATCCAGCCAGGCTTCGGCCCAGGCGTGGCTGGCCAGGTGCGTGCTGTCTTCGGTGTACAAATACCCCGACACATACCGCGCCGGAATCCCGAGGCTGCGCGCGCAGGCCAGGAACGCGTGGGTATGGTCCTGGCACACGCCCGCAGCACCAGCAAAGGCCTCGGCGGCGCAGGTGTCGACTTCGGTGACACCCGGCGTGTAGACCATCGCCTGGTGGAGCGCGTGCATCAGGTCGATCAACGCCGTGCGGTCGCGGCGCTGGTGACAATGCTGCGCGGCAAAGCCACGCAAGGCTTCATCCGGCTCGGTCAGGCGGGTGCAACGCAGGAACGGGAACGCCGACTGACTCTCATGCTCGGCCTCGCGTAATTCGTCGATATCCACCTGGCCACGGGCGCCGATGATGATGGCGTCGTGGGGTTCGTCCAGGGTCAGCACATGCAGGATGTTGCCAAAGGGGTCGACCTGGGCACGCACCGGGCGCGGCAGGTCGAGTTGCCAACTGAGCACATGCTGACGCTCGCTGTCATGGGGCGTCAGGCGCAGATACTGGATGCTGGCGCGCACCTGGTCGTCATAGTGGTAGGTGGTTTCGTGACTGATGGAGAGTCTCATGCAGCCTCCAGGTAGGAACTGTAGATGGCGTCGCCCAACTGGCGGACCAAGGGGATAAAGTCGGTCAGCCAGGCGTGCAGGCCTTCCTCAAGGATTTCATCGATGGCCGTAAAGCGCAGGCGGGCATCCATCTCGGCGGCCAAGCGCTGGGCCGGTCGACCGTTGAGGCCAGGCAGGCTGGCGAGGATCTGGTCGATTTCCTCGCTGCACGCCCGCAGTGAGCGCGGCACATCGGCGCGCAACAGCAGCAACTCCGCCACTTGCCGGGCGCCGGGAGCATCGCGATAAATCTCGGTGTAGGCCTCGAACGACGACAACGCCCGCAGCAAGGCGCTCCATTGATAGTAAGCGTGGGCCGTGCCATCGGTGACGGCTTCGGCACGGTCGCCGGCCATTTCATAGCGCGCATCGAGTAACCGCAATGTGTTGTCGGCGCGTTCGATAAAGGTGCCCAGCCGAATGAAACGGAAAGCATCGTTACGCATGATGGTGCCGTATGTAGCGCCCCGAAACAGATGGGAGCGTTCCTTGACCCACTCACAGAAGCGACTCATGCCATAGCGACTCAGGCCTTGCTGGGCGATATCGCGGATATCCAGCCAGGTGGCGTTGATGTTTTCCCACATGTCGGCGGTGATTCGCCCACGCACCGCGTGGGCACTGGCTCGCGCCGCGCCGAGGCAGCTATAGATGCTCGCCGGGTTGGCCGCGTCCAGGGCAAAGAAGTGCAGCAAGTGCTCAGCGTGCAATTCACCGTGGCGCTCGCGGTAATCCTCCAGGGTGCCGGTGATCAGCAGCGGCATGGCCAGTTCGTGCAAGCCATCGCCGCGCCCATCCTGAGGCATCAGCGACAGCGAATAGCTGACATCGAGCATGCGCGCGAGGTTTTCGGCGCGCTCCAGATAGCGCGACATCCAATACAAATCCGAGGCAGTTCTACTCAACATGGCATTCAGTCCTCAACCACCCAGGTGTCTTTGGTGCCGCCGCCCTGGGACGAGTTGACCACCAGCGAACCTTCGCGCAGCGCCACGCGGGTCAAGCCGCCGGGTACCACGCGGGTTTCTTTGCCGGACAATACAAACGGGCGCAGGTCGATATGGCGCGGGGCGATGCCGTTTTCGACAAAGGTCGGGCAGGTGGATAAACACAGGGTCGGCTGGGCGATATAGGCATGGGGCTTGGCCTTGATGCGCGCACGAAATGCTTCGATTTCCGCCGCCGTCGACGCAGGGCCGACCAGCATGCCGTAGCCGCCCGAGCCTTGGGTTTCCTTGACTACCAGGTCCGGCAGGTTAGCCAGCACGTGGGACAATTCGTCAGGCTTGCGGCACTGGAACGTAGGAACGTTCTTCAGGATGGGTTCTTCATCCAGGTAAAAACGGATCATCTCGGTGACGAAGGGGTACACCGACTTGTCATCCGCCACCCCAGTGCCGATGGCGTTGGCCAGCACCACGTTGCCGCAGCGATAGGCCGCCAGCAGGCCGGGCACACCGAGCATGGAGTCCGGGTTGAAGGCCAGCGGGTCGAGGAACGCGTCATCAAGACGGCGATAGATCACGTCTACCGCCTTGGGGCCGTCGGTGGTGCGCATGAAGACGCGGTCATCGCGCACGAACAGGTCGGCACCTTCTACCAGCTCTACGCCCATTTCCCGGGCGAGAAACGCATGTTCAAAGAACGCACTGTTGAAGCGTCCCGGCGTCAGCACCACCACGCTGGGGTTATCCAGTGGGCTGGAGCTTTTCAGGGTGTCGAGCAACAGGTTGGGGTAATGGTCGATGGGCGCAATGCGCTGGGCGGCGAACAGTTCGGGGAACAGGCGCATCATCATCTTGCGGTCTTCGAGCATGTAGCTGACGCCGCTCGGTGTGCGTAGGTTGTCCTCCAGCACGTAGTAGGTGCCGTCACCATCGCGTACGAGGTCGACTCCGGAGACGTGGGAATAAAGATCGCGGTGCAGGTCCAAGCCCTGCATCGCCAACTGATATTGCTCGTTGGCCAATACCTGTTCGGCCGGGATGATGCCGGCCTTGATGATGCGTTGTTCGTGGTACAGGTCGGCAAGGAACATGTTCAGCGCCTTGACCCGTTGAATGCAGCCGCGCTCGACAATTTGCCATTCACTGGCGGGGATACTGCGGGGAATGGTATCGAAGGGAATCAGGCGTTCGGTGCCCTGCTCGTCCCCATAGAGCGTGAACGTGATCCCGGCGCGGTGAAACAGCAAATCGGCTTCACGCCGGCGCTGGGCCAGCAGTTCTGCGGGGGTTTCGGCCAACCAGCGGGCGAACTCGCGGTAATGGGGGCGGACCTGCCCTGCCCCGTCGTACATTTCGTCGTAATAAGTGCGGATCATGCCGTACTCCTTGTCACCCGGACGCAAGAACCATCGCAAGGCCCGTGCCAGCGGCATAAACACTTAAAAAACAGTGAGTTAAATATAAGCGAACAGCTGACCGCACCGTCCTGGTGCGCGGAATGCCCGTCGCATTGCTGCACGCTTCATCGCAATGCAGGCTTTGCCTATCAACAGCATAGTCAGAGTTGATTTCACTGCCCGGCCAAGCCTGCGGATAATCGCCTCCATCAGCTGAACAGGATGTGTCCTACAGCTTTAACCCTTACGCACTCGGTACCGTGACAGCTCGTGTACCGACCGGCTCCTCGGTCTTCCCTTTCAGCCACCCACTTTGGGTGGCTTTTTTTTGTGCACGAAAAGGCAGCTCAAGTTCCGGGAGTTTTCATACAGCGCACACAAAATCGGCCGACCCTAAGGTCAGCCGATACGCTGCGTTACTCATACAATCTCGCTACATGGGTAACCCACGCACCTCCTGCTTGACGCCCCATCCTTCGATAATCCCGCCCAACGGCTCGACCACCGCCTCAAAGTCTTGCTCGAAGTCTCCTATGCCGTCGTAGGTGGCGAACATGATTTTGCTCAGTTCCAGGTACCAGGCGCCATCATCGCGCGCACTGACCTGGGCATTCAGGGATTCTCCACGAAACTCACCCGCAGCCCTGCGCGCCCGTTCCTCATCCGGGAAAATGGCGTAGAACTCGATGGGGTGGAAACGTGAAAAGTCGAAGCCGCCTTCTTTCATGCGGCGCAGAACGTTGGTGCTGATGTCTTCTTGATAGGCTGTGCTCATGAAACGTCCTCCTCAAACCGATGGATAGACTTTCCGTGCTTCCCCAATCCGCGCCTGGCTGGCGCGGAATCTATGGCAATGAAACAAGTCACTGAGGGAAAACAAGCATGTAGCTGACAAGACCAGACCTTAGCGATTCATTCGCTGATCTCTCTTGCAGAGTAGCGCGAAGCTACCACCTCCACCAGAGGCGGTTGGATGGCATACAAGGAATATTCAGGCGGCGGGGGAAATGTCGAGGATCTGGATGCTGTTCTGGTCTTTCAGGATCTTGACCGTAGGCTCGGGCTGGCGGCCCTCAAGGTCATTGAGGTCGAGTTCGGCGGCGACGGGCACCAGCTTGCTGCGGATCATGTGCGCAGCATCTTCGAGGCTGGGCTTTTGTTCGCAGGTGAACTGCTCCACGGACGTTTCACCGTGATCATCAACGAAGGTAATTTGCCACGTTTGCATCGGTGCCTCCTCGATAAAGCCCGTGTGTGGGCTCACATCTATCTGGACCTTGAGGGATCGCCAAACGTTCCACTCAAGGTCACAGGCACCGGATCAACTGCGCTTACTTCTCGGCGTGATCCTTGAGGGCTTTCAAGGTGTTGAACGGCGCATCCACCACGAACTTGTTGGCCAGCCACGATGGCACGCTGCCGCCTGGCTCGGTGTGGACCTGATACGTAACTTCGGTCTGGTTGTCGCCTTTGGGCACCAGTTTCCAGAAGCCTTCAACCTGGGCCACACGCACGTAGCCTTTTTCTTCCGGCTTGTAGGTCGGTACGCCCTCCAACTTGCGCGTTACGCTGCCATCTGCATTCTTGGTGGTGGTGACATGGATATACGAATCGCGATCGGTCACCGGGAACGGCGCCTTGAATTGAGTATAGGTCCAAGCCTCATCGCCTTTCTTGTCCACCAGCTTCTGGGATTTGCACTCGTGAATCCACGAACAGGCACCGGCCACATCTTCCTGCAGCGCCTGGATCCTGGCCACAGGCGCCTTGATCACCGTCACACCGCGATAGGCCTTGTACTTGGAGCCAGCGACTTCGCTTAACGACACCTTGATACCGTCTTCATCCTTGGCGACTTGCCAATCCTCAGCCTGCGCAGTAGCCGCGAACAACACCGTAAACCCGCACAGCACAGCCATTCGTTTCAGCGAACCCATTGTTGTATTCCTTATTGTTGACGTTGCGATAGTAAAGCCCATCAAGCCGCCGTCATCTGCTCCCACCAGCCGATCAACCGGATCGCATCGGCCTGGTCGGTGCCGCAGACATCGATATCCGCCTTGAAATCACTGCACACCGCCGGACGCTCCGGTTGGCCGAACAGTTGGCACAGCTGTTCGACCGATAGGTGCAGGCAGCGTTCGCCCGCCGGTTTGCCATGGGGCATTCCGGGTAACGGCGAACTGATGGAGGGGGCGATGCAGCATGCGCCACAGCCTTCACGGCAATTCATGACCAGCAGGTCCTCGACGACTCAATGGGGATGGCCGGGCTAGACTACGCCCTTAAACAGCCGTTTTAAAATGGTCTAACAGGGGTTTTCCGCACAAAACAAACATGACTGACCAGTCTGCGACAGATGGTCGGTGGCCTGCGTCACGTCTGTGGGAAAAGTTTACTGCTTGAACTCGAATTCCAGCGCAGCACCTTCCACGTCACGGCGTTCTTCGTTGCGCAGTTGCAGTTTCATCTCGTTACTGAGCAAACGGCCGTTGATCTGGAACGCACTGTTGTCGGTGGGCTTTTCGCCAAACATCGGCGGCAGCAACGGCACGCTCTGGGGCTTGGGCATCGTACCGAGGGGTTGCAGGTGCCTGACCATGTCCGATGGCAGTGTCAGGTCCAACTGTGCCGGTGGCAATTTGGTTTGCGCGACCTCTTGGGCCGACTTGGATTTTTTCGCCTTCGCGGCACGTTTTTTCGCCGTGGCGGTTTGCTTCTTGGTAGCGGCGGCTGGCTTGGCAGCGATTGGCTTTTTGGCGGGAGTGTTCTGCTCGGTCGTGGCAGCAGGCTTGTTTTCAGTCACAGGTGCCGCCGCCAGCACTGTGCTGACGTTGCACAGGCTCAACAGGCCAATCACCAAAGCAGCGCGAACAATTGAGGTCATATTGCCTACAGCATTAACGGCAGAGGGCCATATGCTCGCTTGTTGTGCGCGGCATGACAAGCCCGGTGATTAGCCCGCTATCGGAGTTGTCCCCTTTCTGCGCCTCAAAGTCCTGCTGCGGTTTCCTGACACAACTGGCTGGCCAACATCCCCAGCGTCATCAGCGCCCGCTCTGCCTCGCGGTTCCACGGCGTGCCGCAGTTAAGGCGAATACAGTGGTTGAACTGTTCGGTATTACTGAAGATCAACCCCGGCGCAATGCTGATGCCCTGCTGCAGGGCGCGCACGTGCAGTTCCTGGGTATTGACCCGGCCGGGCAAACTGACCCACAGGATAAAACCGCCGGTCGGACGGGTCATCTGGGTGCCTTCGGGAAAATACTGCTGCACTGCCAGTTGGAAGGCGCTGAGGTTCTTGCGGTATTCCTGGCGGATATAGCGCAGGTGCCGGTCGTAGCCGCCGTTCTCCAGGTACGCCGCCACGCCCATCTGGGTGACGCTGCACGCCGAATGGGTGCTGAACATTTGCAGACGCTGGATTTCCTGCTGGTACTTGCCGGCGATCATCCAGCCGATGCGCACACCCGGCGACAACGTCTTGGAGAAGCTGGAGCAATAGATGACCCGGTCCAGGCGGTCGTAGGCCTTGAGGGCCTTGGTGCGACCGATTTCGAACATCAGCTCGCCGTAGATATCGTCCTCGACAATCTGAATGTCGAAATCCGAGGCCAGGCGCAGCAACTGTTTCTGCCGCTCCTCGGGCATGGTGCCACCCAACGGGTTGCTCAGGCGCGTGGTCAGCACCAGCGCCTTGATCGACCATTGGTTGGCGGCGAGTTGCAGGGCTTCCAGGCTCATGCCGGTGGACGGATCGCTGGGGATCTCAATGACTTTGAGACCCAGCAAGTCGGCCAGTTGCAACAAGCCGTAATACGTCGGTGATTCCGCTGCAATCAAATCGCCAGGGCGCGTCAGCACGCGCAAAGACATCTGCAAAGCATCGACGCAACCGTGGGTGATGACCACCTCGGACGGGTCCACCACAACGCCTGCATCACGCATGCGGATCGCCACTTGGCGGCGCAGCGGTTCAAACCCCGGGCTGAACATATAGCTGAACGCGCGAGGGCTCTGGAACCGCGTGACCTTGGCCAGTTGCTGGTGCAGCGCGCGCACCGGCAAGTAGTCGACACTCGGCACGGCGGCACCCAGCGGGAACACACCTTCGCGGCGCGACTCGCCCAATACCTGCTGGATGATGCTGCTGCGCGTAACCAACCCCGGGCGCTCGACCCGTGCAATATCCGGCGTCGGCGCCGTGAGGGCCGGCGTCTGGTGCACGTAGTAGCCGGACTGCGGCCGCGCCCGGATCAGCCCCTGGTCTTCCAGGTTGGCGTAAGCCTGCAAGACCGTGGCGTGGCTCACATTGAGCTGGGAGCTCATCTTGCGCACCGAAGGCACACGCTCACCCGGCTGATAGACACCGCGTCGGATGTCCTCAGCCAGTTGCTGGGCGATACGTTGGTAAAGCAACAGATTGGTCATGACGCAGCACTCGATTTCACGGGTATTTTATTTTTGTGTGAAACATACCGGCACAGTTTAGAAGTGTACGGGGACAGTTGCCACAATAGTCGAGCGCGCGTGGGAGTGACAGTAAAAACTGTAAGGGTGGCGGATAGAGTTTTCAGGTGTGTGCAGCGCTTTAGCGCGCGGCGCCCAGTTGGCCTTTCTCGTCAGAGAAGACTATTTCAACGCGACGATTCTGCGCCCTGCCCCGCTCGGAAGCATTGGCTTCCACCGGGTACTGGTCGCCATAGCCTTCTACCTGGATGCGTTTTTCATCGATCCCCAGGTCCACCAGCACATCGGCTACCGACTGCGCACGGTCGCGGGACAGTTTGAGGTTTTCCTGCTGGCCGCCGGTATTGTCCGCATAACCCTCGATGCGCACTACGCGCTTGGGGTTCAGTTGCAAGAACTGCACGATCTTCAGCACAGTGCGGTTGGCCGAGTTTTTCAGCTCTGCCTCGCCGGTATCGAACAGCACGTCGCCCAAGGTCATCACCAAACCGCGATCGGTCTGAGTGGTGGTCAGGCTGGCGATTTGCTCTTCAAGCCATTTGCCCTGTTGCTGCACGCTGATCAGCTTGCTTTCTCGCAGGGCCAATTGCAGGCGCTGGCGTTCCAGTTCGAGCTTGGCGGCGCGTTCTTCGTTGAGTGTCTGCTCAGTGTGCTCACGGGCGATGGCACTGTATCGCTGGCTCAGGTAAGCGTAATGCACCACGTCTGCACCGCTGCCCCAGTAGCTGGACAAACGGTCGGCGCGAGCCAGGGACTCACCGGCACGAATCACGTCCTTGGGCGCGATGCGCAGCACGTTGGCGTCTTCCTTGACCTTCTGGAAATCGCTGCCGGCCTGTTGCAAGGCGTGCTCGCCATTCGGATGACTGGCGCAACCGCCCAAGACTGCACTGCCCAGCAACACGGCACAGCCCAACCCACGGATCATCCGGCTCATTGGGCTTCTCCCAACTGCAATTGCTTGCGCAGGCGCGTGATGCGGGTGTTAAGCACGTTAAGTTGCTCCTGGCTCTTGCGGGTCAGCACCTGGGCTTCGGCCAGGCGCGCGTCCAACTCGGCCTGCTCGGCCTGCATGCGCGCGTCCTTGTAGGACTCGTCGGCCATGTCGGCCTTGGCCTGGGCGAATTTGTCTTCGGCCAGTTTCAGTTCGGCGGATTCATCGGCGCTGGCGCCCACCGCATTGGCTTGCTCCAGGGCTTGCTGGGTAAGACGAATCTGTTCATTCGGCGCAGGATCGGCCGCACATCCCGCCAGAGCGACAACGGCGAGGGCCGCGAAAAAAGGTCGAAGAGTCACTGAAAATCCCTACTTTGTTGGGGTGCCCACGGGTTGTTGCAATTGCGCTTTCCAACGCTCCAGATTGCGCTGCAGCGCGGCTTGCGCCACACCAGACCCGGGCAATTCTGTCATCTTTTTGGTGAGCTGTCCGCGTAACCAAGGATCATTGCAGGCCGAGTTGTGGGAAATCGCCAGGTACAGGCCCGGCTGGTCGACAGGCGTATCACGGGCGATCAGGTCGTTGTTCATGCCCAGTGTCTGGGCCATGGCCATGCCGGAGTAACGTCCGGCCAGCACGTAGTCCACTTCCCCCAACAGCAGTTTCTGGAACGCCGGAGTCAACGTTGGCAGACGCTGCAAGGTCAGTTGCTCGCTGGCAAAGGTTTCAAATCCGGCACTCAAACGTGAACGTTCCGACACTGCACCCTTGTGCCCGTGCAGGTCGGCAGCCGTGGTGTAGACCAGTGCCGAATCCTTGCGCGTCCAGACCAGATAATCGGTCTGCACCAACGCCGGGTGGATGTAGTCGAGGTTGTCCAGCTCACCAAGGTTCAGCGGCGTATCCGCGAGGATATCCATGCGACCGCTGCGCACCTCGTCCAGGGCCAGGGAGCGTCTGCCGCCATAGAGCAGGTCGATTTTCAACCCGAGGTCCTTGGCCACATATTGCAGCACGTCGGCGGTGGCGCCGATCAAGTGCGTGGGGTCTTGGGGGTCACGCCATAGCAACGGCGGTGCGTCAGGGCTGCCGGTGATGACCAGGCGCTCACATTTGCCAGCGGCCAGGGTCAGGCTCGGCAGCAGCGACAGGCCCAGCAGCACGGCCCAAGGGCGCAGTTCCATGGCGGTTTCTCCGATATTCACAAAAAGCCGGGCAAAAAAAACCCGGTCACACGACCGGGCTCTTTATAAGTGAAGCGGCTGGATTAGACCAGCTTCTCCAACTCAGGTACAGCTTCGAACAAGTCCGCCACCAGGCCATAATCAGCCACCTGGAAGATCGGTGCTTCTTCGTCCTTGTTGATCGCAACGATCACTTTGGAATCTTTCATACCGGCCAAGTGCTGGATCGCGCCGGAGATACCGACCGCGATGTACAGCTGTGGCGCAACGATTTTGCCGGTCTGGCCGACCTGCATGTCGTTGGGTACGAAACCTGCGTCGACGGCAGCGCGGGAAGCGCCGACCGCAGCGCCCAGCTTGTCGGCCAGGGCGTACAGGTGCTTGAAGTTGTCACCGTTCTGCATGCCACGTCCGCCGGAAACGACGATCTTGGCAGCGGTCAGCTCAGGACGATCCGACTTGGCCAGCTCTTCGCCAACAAAGCTGGAGGTGCCAGCGTCGTGTGCAGCAGCGACGGCTTCAACGGCAGCCGAACCACCTTCAGCGGCAACCGGATCGAAACCGGTGGCGCGTACGGTGATGACTTTGATGGCAGCGGTCGATTGCACGGTGGCAATGGCGTTACCGGCATAGATCGGGCGCTTGAAGGTGTCGGCGCTTTCAACCGAAACGATCTCGGAGATCTGGTCAACGTCCAGCTGCGCGGCAACGCGTGGCAGGATGTTTTTGCCGTTGGAGGTGGCGGCGGCCAGGATGTGGCTGTAGCCAGCGCCGAGCTCTGCAACCAATGGCGCAACATTCTCCGGCAGCTGATGCGCGTAAGCGGCGTTGTCAGCGTTCAGGACTTTGCTCACACCAGCAATCTTCGCAGCGGCTTCAGCCACGGCGCCAGCGCCTTGGCCTGCAACCAGAACGTGGATGTCGCCGCCGATTTTGGCAGCAGCAGCCACGGTGTTCAGCGTGGCCGGGGCCAGCACTTTGTTGTCGTGTTCGGCGATTACCAAGATAGTCATGATCAGATTACCTTCGCTTCGTTTTTCAGTTTCTCGACCAGTTCAGCCACCGACTTGACCTTGATGCCCGCGCTGCGTGCAGCCGGCGCTTCGACTTTGACGGTCTTGTTGGTAGAGGCGGTGGAAACGCCCAAAGCGTCCGGAGTCAGCACTTCAAGAGGCTTCTTCTTGGCTTTCATGATGTTTGGCAGGGACGCGTAGCGCGGCTCGTTCAAACGCAGGTCGGTGGTGACGATGGCCGGCAGTTTCAGGGAAACCGTCTGTGCACCGCCGTCGATTTCGCGGGTCACGGCAACGCTGTCGCCGCTCACTTCCACTTTGGAAGCGAAGGTGCCCTGGCCGTAACCGGTCAGTGCAGCCAGCATCTGGCCAGTCTGGTTGTTGTCGCTGTCGATGGCTTGTTTGCCGAGGATCACCAGCGAAGGCTGTTCCTTGTCGACAACGGCCTTGAGCAACTTGGCCACGGCCAGGGAGGTCAGCTCTTCAGCGGACTCAACCAGCACGGCGCGGTCGGCGCCCAGTGCCAGAGCGGTACGCAGTTGCTCCTGGGCAGTGGTCGGGCCGATGGAAACCACGACGATTTCAGTCGCCACGCCTTTCTCTTTCAGGCGTACGGCTTCTTCCACGGCGATTTCACAGAAAGGGTTCATCGACATCTTGACGTTAGCAAGATCGACGCCGGAATTGTCCGCCTTGACGCGAACTTTCACGTTGTAATCGACAACGCGTTTGACAGCTACAAGAACCTTCATGGATTCCTCGTTACTCTCCGGTGAAAAGAAAGTCGCCTAGGCGAACCTGGCGGTTGATGCTCATCGGCACACAAGGGCACCTCCAAAAACCTGGACAAATGACCTTGCTCACGGGAAATGATGACCGTTCGTCAGTGGTGACTGAGAGGTCATTCTTTATCGCGGCGTGTAAACTGCGCGCCGGTGCTCGGGCGTGCGTCACCTGTTTCGCTTTTGGACGTGCTCTTGAAACCTGCTGTCTGCCTACGGTAAGCGCAAAACCGACCGTATATTGACCGGAACGCCTATTCTGGTCAATACGGCAAAATGGTCAGTCATAAGCCGCGTTGCTTTGATTTACCTAGCCTGCGGGCAATTCAAACAAACGTTTGTATTGGACGCTGACAGTGGTCTATATATAATGCGCCACCTAGAGAGAAAGGCGAGTCTTGCCGTTGCCGCAAGACGACACCGAACCTCCACCCATTAGAAAAAAAGCCTGTTGAGCCTTGAGTAGGAGATAGCCTGTGGAACGCGAATACATGGAATTCGACGTGGTCATCGTCGGCGCTGGCCCGGCTGGCCTGTCCGCCGCCTGCCGACTGAAGCAGAAGGCCGCCGAAGCCGGTAAGGAAATCAGCGTCTGCGTGGTCGAGAAAGGCTCCGAAGTCGGCGCACACATCCTCTCCGGTGCCGTGTTTGAACCGCGCGCCCTGAACGAACTGTTCCCGGACTGGAAAGCACTCGGCGCCCCGCTCAACACTCCCGTGGTGCGCGACGACATCTATGTACTGCGCAGCCCCGAAGCCTCCACCAAGGTGCCTGACTTCTTTGTGCCCAAGACCATGCACAACGAAGGCAACTACATCATCTCCCTCGGCAACCTGTGCCGCTGGCTTGCCCAGCAGGCCGAGAACCTGGGCGTGGAAGTCTACCCAGGCTTCGCCGCCCAGGAAGCGCTGTTCGACGAGAACGGCGTGGTGCGCGGGATCATCACCGGTGACCTCGGCGTCGACCGCGAAGGCAATCCCAAAGAAGGCGTCTACACCCCCGGTATGGAACTGCGTGGCAAGTACACGCTGTTCGCCGAAGGCTGCCGTGGCCATATCGGCAAGCAACTGATCCAGCGCTTCAACCTGGACAGCGACGCCGACGCCCAGCACTACGGCATCGGCCTCAAGGAAATCTGGGAAATCGACCCGGCCAAGCACCAGCCAGGCCTGGTGGTCCACACCGCTGGTTGGCCGCTGGACATCATGAGCAACGAGAACACCGGCGGCTCCTTCCTTTATCACCTGGAAAACAACCAGGTGGTCGTGGGTCTGATCGTCGACCTGTCCTACAGCAACACCTTCCTGTCGCCGTTCGATGAGTTCCAGCGCCTCAAGCATCACCCGGTGCTGGCCCAGTACCTGGAAGGCGGCAAGCGCATCAGCTACGGCGCACGTGCGCTGGCCAAGGGCGGCATCAACTCGTTGCCGAAAATGGTCTTCAAGGGCGGCGCGCTGATCGGCTGCGACCTGGGCACCATGAACGTGGCCAAGATCAAAGGCAGCCACACCGCCATGAAGTCCGGCATGCTCGCCGCCGACGCCGTGGCCGAGCGCCTGTTCGCCGAGTCCGAAGGCGGTGACGAACTGACCAACTACGTCGACGGTTTCAAAGCCAGCTGGCTCTACGAAGAACTGTTCGCCACCCGTAACTTCGGCCCGGCGATGCACAAGTTCGGCCCGATCATCGGCGCCGGCTTCAACTGGTTCGACCAGAACATCCTCGGCGGCAAAATGCCGTTCACCCTGCACGACACCAAGCCGGACTACGCCTGCCTCAAGCTGGCCAAGGACAGCACGAAGATCGACTACCCGAAACCCGACGGCAAGCTGAGCTTCGACAAGCTGAGCTCGGTGTTCATCTCCGGTACCAACCACGAAGAAGAACAGCCGTGCCACTTGAAGCTCAAGGACCCGAGCATCCCGATCGGCACCAACCTGCCGCTCTACGATGAACCGGCGCAGCGCTACTGCCCGGCCGGTGTGTATGAAGTGATCACCAAGGAAGACGGCGAGAAACGCTTCCAGATCAACGCCCAGAACTGCGTGCACTGCAAGACCTGTGACATCAAGGACCCTTCGCAGAACATCACCTGGGTCACGCCGGAAGGCGCAGGTGGGCCGACTTACCCGAACATGTAAGACGGTTGCCAGAAACACAAAAAGCCAACGCCCCAGCGCGTTGGCTTTTTTGTTTGCGTCAGCTCAGCAGGTAAACCGGAAAGCATTCACACAGGTGCATCACCCGGCGCCGGGTATTCTCAAGCAGCGTCGGGTTGTTCGGTTGCGCCAACAGGTCGGCGATCAAATTCGCGACTTCCGCACACTCAGCCTCCCCAAAACCCCGCGTCGTCAGCGCCGGGGTGCCGATACGGATGCCGCTGGTGATCGCCGGTTTTTGTGGGTCGTTGGGGATCGCATTCTTGTTCAGTGTGATGTGCGCACTCTCCAGCAACGCCTCGGCATCCTTGCCGGTGATGTCCATCGCACGCAAGTCGAGCAGGAACATGTGGCAATCGGTACCCCCGGAGACCACGCGCAAACCACGGCGAGTGAGGATATCGGCCATGGTGCGGGCGTTGTCGATCACCCGTTGCTGGTAATGCTTGAACCCCTCGCTCAGCGCCTCGTTGAACGCCACGGCCTTGGCCGCGATGACATGCATCAGCGGCCCGCCCTGATAGACCGGGAAGATGGTCTTATCGAGCAGCGCCGCGTATTGCGCCTTGGCCAGGATCAGTCCGCCCCGCGGGCCGCGCAGGGTTTTGTGGGTGGTCGAGGTGATGAAGTCGGCAATCCCCACCGGCGATGGGTACAGCCCCGCCGCGATCAAGCCTGCGTAGTGCGCCATGTCCACCATCAGGTAGGCGCCAACTTCATCGCAAATCTTGCGAAAGCGCTGGAAATCGAGGGTGCGTGAATAGGCGGAGGCCCCGGCGATGATCATCTTCGGTTTGTGTTGCCGGGCCAGGGCTTCCATTTCGGCGTAGTCCAGGGTCTCGGTGTCCGGGTCCAGGCCGTAGGAAAACGCCTGGTAGAACTTGCCCGAAAAATTCACCGAGGCGCCATGGGTCAGGTGTCCGCCGTGGGCCAGGGACATCCCCAGAATGGTGTCTCCAGGCTCCAGCACCGCAAGGAACACCGCCTGGTTGGCCTGCGACCCGGAATGCGGCTGAACGTTGACGTATTCGCAATTGAACAGCTTGCGGGCGCGTTCGATGGCCAGGTTTTCAATCTCGTCGACCACCTTGCAACCGCCGTAATAGCGCTTGCCCGGATAGCCCTCGGCGTACTTGTTGGTGAGCACCGAGCCCTGGGCCTGGAGCACTTCGTCGCTCACATAGTTTTCTGAAGCGATCAGCTCCAGGTGGGTTTCCTGGCGATTGCGTTCACGGTCGATCAGGCGGGCAACGGCGGGGTCGAAATTTTGCAGGCTCATGATGAGGTTCCTAGGTCAGCAGGTCGGCCAGGGGCTGGGATTGCAAGCGTGTCTGGCCCCTGGTCGAGTTGGAGAGAAAAATCGAGGTGTCTTTCAAACCGCTGCCGGTGATCAGGATCACGGCGGTCTGCGGGGTATCAGGGTGGGCTTCGGCGTACTTGAGCAGCCCGGCGAAGGCACTGGCGGCGCCGGCTTCGGGAAACACACCGGTGCTGGCGGCCAAGCGGGACGCCGCCGCGACAATGCTCGGGTCGCTGACGCACATGAACTCGCCGCCGCTGGCCGTGACGGCGCGCATGGCTTTGAGACGATCACGCGGCAAGGCCACATTGATGCTGCTGGCCAGGCTTGTCGGCGCAATGCGCTCTATCTGCTGCATCGGCCGCTCACTGCGCCAGGCCCGGTACATAAAGTTGCTGTGCTCGGCCTGCACGCCGATCAAACGCGGGATGCGCTCGATCCAGCCCAGTTGCAGCAGGTCGTAGAACCCCTTGTAGACCGAACCGAGAATGCAGCCATTGCCGACCGGCACGAACACCAGGTCCGGCACCTGCCAATTGAGTTGCTCGCACATCTCGAAGGCGACGGTTTTCTTGCCTTCGCTCATGTAGGAGTTGATCCCGGTGGTGCGGTTGTACCAGCCGTGGGTTTCGCAGGCGTCGAGGCATTGGTCGAAGGCTTCGTCGTATTGGCCGTCCACCAACACAATCTCGGCGCCATAGCCCTGCATCTGCGCGAGCTTTTCGCGGGGTGCACTTTTTGGCAGGTAAATCACGTTATGCAGGCCCAGGCTCGCACTCATCCCGGCCAGGGCCGAGGCGGCGTTGCCGGTACTGGCCACCGCCACGGTGCGCGCGCCGGACTGCAAGGCATGGGCTACCGCCAGGGCGCTGGCGCGGTCTTTCAGCGAGCCGGTGGGTTGGCGGGATTCATCCTTGATAAAGACCTTGATCTGCGCGCCCCTGCCGAGCAGTTCCGGGCGCGAATAAAGCGGCGTGTTCCCCACCAGCAGCGGCGGAATGAACTGCGTCGAACGTAACGGCATCAGCCGGTCATAGCGCCACATGCCACGGGCGTGGTCTTGGGCCAGGCTGTCCTTGGACCATTCGCGCTTGAGCGTCGAGTAATCGTAAAGCGCATCGAGGGCACCTTCGGTTTTGCAATGGGGGCAGTAGTAACTGACCTCATGCGGCTGGTAGCTGCGATCGCAGACCAGGCACTGCAACACATATTCGCTGTACGAATGCTTCATGGCCAAGCCCCTGAAAATACGCGGTGCGGGTGCTTTTGCTGCCGACGTCGGCCCATTGCTGCGGACCGACGGGCACTGCACGCGGAGAGTGGGCTTCAGACCACCATGATGGCGTCGATGGCGACCAGGGTATTGCGCGCCAGGGCGCTGGCACCGGCGGTGGTGCGCGCCGGGTATGGCTGGGTGAAGTACTCCTCCATCACTCGGTTGAGGGTCGGGAACTCGCTCAAGTCCGTGATGAATGCGGTGACCTTGACCACGTTCGCCAGGGTACCGCCTGCGGCTTCGGCCATTTGTTGCAGATTGTCCAGGGTCTGACGCAATTGGCCTTCGAAGTCATGGGCCAGTACCTCGTTGTTCAGCGCCGAGACCGGGGTCTGTGCCGACAGGTAGATGGTTTGCCCGTGACTGACCTTGATCCCTTGGGAATACGTGCCCAGGGGCAGCGGCGCCTTGTCGGTGAAGATCACGTTTTCTTCGCCCAGGAAAGGCTTGGCGACGGACTGGAGTTGAGCGTTGGTCTGCATGGTGACGTTCCTTGTGAAGTGGGTGAAGGGTTAGTGCAAATCAGCAACCTGTTTGACGGCCAGGCTGGAAAACGCCTCGTCGCGGCAACGCGCCGGGGAGAAATGCTGGTAGTTGAGTTGCAGCGCCGCCAGGTCCGCCGGCATGGCGACCCCCAGTGCCGCGTGGCTGCACAACCGGGCGATGGCCGGCGCGGCTTGAATGCCATAGCCCCCGAGGGCAGCGAGCCAGATAAAGCTCTCGTGCTGCGGGTCCTGGCCGAGCACCGGGGAGCGGTCGGCGACAAAAGTGCGCAGGCCCGCCCACTTGTTGATAATCGAGCGTGGCCGCAGGCGCGTGGTGCTTTGCAGACGGTCCATGGTGATCGCCAGGTCCAGCTCGTCGGGCAGCGCATCACAGGGCAACGACGGGTTTTCATCGCAGGGCGAGACGATCAGGCGCCCGGCTTCCGGCTTGATGAAAATGTCTTCGTCCACGGTGCCCAGGTACGGCGTGTGGTGCACGTCGCACTGTGGGTCCACCGCCAGCACCGTGCGGCGCAGCGGCCGCACACCGACCTTGGGCACGCCGCAACGCTGGGCGAACTCATCAGCCCAGGCCCCGGCCGCGTTGACCACGATCGCCGCCTCCAGCAGTTGGCCGTGCGCGGTGTGCAAGGTCCAGTGACCGTTGCGGTGTTCGCCGCGCAGCACTTCGGCTTCGCGCTTGACCACTCCGCCGCGAGCCCGCAGGCCGCCGAGGTAGGCGCCATGAATGCCGTGCACATCCAAATCGAACGCGCTGGGCTCATAGATGCCGGCGCTCCAGGCGCCTTCGGCCAGGTAGGGCACCAGTTCGAGCACCTGTTTGTCGTCGAGGAATCTCGCCGTGGGCACTTGCCCGAGTACGGCGGTAAACCGGGCGGCCAGTTTGTCCACTCGCGCCGCTTGCGCCACGATCAACGCACCCCGTGGCGACCACAACGGGTGTTCGGCCAGGCCTTCGGGCGGGTTCTCGAAAAAGCCTCGGGAAGCGCAGGTCAGCGAGCGGATCTGCTGGTTGCCGTAGCTTTCCATCGAGATCGCCGCCGAGCGGCCGGTGGTGTGATAGGCCAGTTGCTGCTCCTGCTCCAGCAGGCAAACGCTGCCGTGGGCCGCCAGCTCATACGCCGCAGAAACCCCAGCGATGCCGCCGCCCACCACAATGAAATCGTAACGTGCGGTCATGGTCGGCTGCCCTGCGCCATCGCGACGGCCTTGCTTTCGCGGGTGTAGGTCAGCACGAAGTGCGCGACGAGACCGAAGATCAAGCCCCAGAACGCAGCAGCCAGGCCGAGGAAACTCATGCCCGAGGCGGTGACCAGGAAGGTGATCAACGCGGCTTCCCGTTGCTTCTCATCGGCCATCGCGCCGGTCAGCCCGGCGCTGATAGCACCGAACAGTGCCAGCCCGGCGAGGGACGCAATCAGCTCTTTAGGCAAGGCGGAAAACACCGAGGCCAGGGTTGCGCCGAAGGTGCCCATGAGGATGTAGAACACCCCGCAGGCGATCCCGGCGATGTAGCGCTTGTCGCGATCTTCGTGGGCTTCACGGCCGGTGCAGATGGCGGCGGTGATCGCGGCCAGGTTGAAGCCGTGGGAGCCGAACGGCGCCATCAGCACCGAACCAATGGCTGTCACCGAAATGATCGAGCGCGCCGGGGTGTTGTAGCCCGAGGTGCGCAACACGGCCATGCCTGGCACGTACTGCCCGGTCAGCGTCACCAGCGCCAACGGCAGGCCGATGTTGATAATGGCGTGCCAGCTCCACTCTGGCGCGATAAACACCGGGTGCGCCACGGCAATGGTGATTGCACCGCTGTTCAATTCACCAAACGACGCGGCGACGGCGCAGCCGACAATCAGCACCGACAGAATCGCGTAGCGCGGCGAGAGACGTTTGAAGATCAGGTACGCCGCAATCATCGCCAGCACCAACGCGGGTTGCAGCTTGATCGAGGTGAACAGCTCGGCGCCGAAGCGGAACAGGATGCCCGCAAGCATGGCGGCGGCGATGGCCTTGGGCAGACGACTCATCAACTTGTCGAAGGCGCCGGACAAGCCCACCACGGCAATGATCACCGAGGCGACCACATACGCGCCGATGGCCTGTGGCAGCGTGACCGTCGGCAGCATCGACACCAGCAATGCCGCACCGGGTGTGGACCACGCGGTAATCACCGGAACCCGCAGGCGCCAGCTGAGAAACAGGCCGGTGATGCCGCTGCCGATGGAAATCGCCCAGATCCACGAAGACACCACGTCATTGGGCAGGTGCGCTTCCTTGGCCGCCTGGAACACGATGATCAACGGGCCGGCATAGGAAATGATCACGGCAATAAAGCCCGCGATGACGGCTGACAGGGATAGATCCTTTCTGAGTGTGTCCATGATGTCTCGACTTGGCGCGGCGGTGCCGGCGGTGAACGTGGGGAGATTGAGTCGATTGCTTCGATTCGAGATGAGTGTATTTGAAGGAATTGAGTTGATTCAATAGGCGACAAGGTTGTTACGAGATGTTTTTTTGCCATTGACGCCGGTTTTTCTGCTATTAAGCAGTTAATAGATTGATTTATAAGGCGATTAAAAAACCAAAAAATATCTGAACCTGGCGATCAACATCGATTCAATCACGACATCAATCGACTCAATTTATCGATTGTGTCGATTTATTAGTTGCCTAACCTCCCTGTGATATGCTCGGATATTCATCATTTCTACGATGGGCAGTGATCATTCATGTGGGTTCCCCAGCTAAGCGAATTCGGCCAGCCGATGTATTTGTCGATTGCCGATGCGTTGGCACGCGATATCGGCAACGGTGTATTGAACGAAGGCGATCGCCTGCCGACCCTGCGGGAGCTGGCCACGACCCTGAATGTCACGCCGGGCACCATCAGCCGCGCGTACAGCGAAGCCCAGCGCCGTCGCCTGGTGCAGGGTGAAGTGGGGCGCGGGACGTATGTGCTCAATCAGAAGCAGCTGGAGTTACCGGCGAGTAACAGCGCGTCGATGCCGTTGAACCTGGGGCAGTCCGAACTGCTCGACCTGTCGATCATCAAGCCCTACAGCGAAACCCTGGAATACTGGCTGCGCGACGCGCTGGTGGGCATGGCCAAGAGCACCGATTTCGCCCGTGCCCTGGACTACGCCCCGGATGGCGGCCATCCGGCGCATCGCGAGGCGGGTGCACAGTGGTTGCGGCATTCATTGCCCGACGCGCAGTGGCAGCAGGTGATCATCACCGCCGGCGCCCAGCACGGTTTGATGGTGGCAATGAGCGCCCTGACCAACGCCGGCGACCTGGTGCTCTGCGAAGCACTTTGCTACCCCGGCATCATCTCCCTGGCCCATGGCCTGGAGCGCCGCCTGCGGGGCGTGCCGATGGATGACGAAGGCATCATTCCCGAAGCATTGCGCGAGCTGTGCCAGCGCGAAAAACCCGCGATGCTGGTGTGCGTGGCAACCTGCCAGAACCCGACGGCGGCGATCATGTCGCAAAAGCGCCGGGCGCAAATCGCGGCGCTGGCCGAAGAGTTCGACTTCATCATCCTCGACGACGACATCTATGGTTTTCTCGCCACCGATCCGTCCATCAAACCGCTGTCGGCGTTTGCCCCGGACCGTTCGGTGTACCTGACCAGCCTGTCGAAGTCGGTGATGCCGGCGCTGCGTATCGGCTATCTGTACAGCCCGCCAAAACTGCTGTCACGCCTGACCTCGATGGTCCGCAGCAGTGTGTGGATGCCATCGCCACTGACGGCGCAACTGGCCAGCAATGTCGTCACCGAAGGCCTGGACAAAAAACTGATCCGCATCCAGCGCAACGAAGCCGCCGGACGCCAGGCGATTGCCCAGGAGATCTTCGCCAATTACGAACTCAAGACCCAGCCGTATTCCTACCATGTGTGGCTGACGCTGCCCGAGCCCTGGACCGCTGACGAATTCACCATGCTGGCGCGGGCCAATGGGGTGCTGGTGCTCAGTGGCACACAGTTCCAGGCCGAACGTTCCGGGGTGACGCGCAGTGTGCGGCTGGTACTGATGTCGCCCACCAGCCAGGACGAGTTGCGTTTCGCCCTGACCAAATTGGCCAGCCTGATCGATTCCGACCCGCGACGTTACTACTAGGCTGCGCGCTCTTCGCCCGGATTGCGCTCGAAGTAGCGCTTGTACTCGCGGCTGAACTGCGACGTGCTCTGATAGCCCACATTGTGCGCTGCCTGGGCCACGCCCATGCCTTCGACCAGCAGCAATTGCTGGGCCTTGAGCAGGCGCAGGCGCTTGAGGTACTGCACCGGCGACAGCAAGGTGCAGCGCTTGAAGTGCTCGTGAAAGGTCGACGCACTCATGTGCGCATACCCGGCCAACGTCTCGATATTCAGCGGTTCGGCGAAATGGGCATGCAGGTGATTCAGTGAAGTGGCGATCCGCGAGAACTGCCCCTGCTGCTCCACCAGCGCACGCAGCACATCCGCCTGCGGCCCGCGCAGCGCGGTGAACAACAACTCGCGCACCCGCGCCGGGCCCATGATCCGGCTTTCCAGCGGATCGTGCAGGCACTGCAACAGCCGCTCGACGCAACCGCGCATGGCGTCATCGAGTATCACCGAACTCATCGACTCCAGGGTTTGCGCGGTCGGCGGCGGCCCGGCCTGCATGCCCATGGCCATCACCAATTCCCCCAGCACCACACGGTCGATCCCCACCGACACCCCCAACAGCGGCGCGCCAGGCGCCATGGCGAATGTCTCGCACTCAAACGGCACCGGCATCGCCTGGATCAGGTAATGCCCGGCGCCATACTCCAGGGTCCGCGGCCCCAGGTACGCGAGTTTGCTGCCCTGGGCCACGAACATCAGGCTTGGCTCATAGATCTGCGGCCCACGCGCCACGTCACAACTGGCGCGCAGCACCTTCACACCGGGCAGGTGGGTCGGGGAAAAACCGTCACAGGGCGTAAGCCCCTCAATCAGGGAAACCAGCGTGGCGTTGGCGTCGAGATGGCGGGTCAACAACATGGCAAAAAACTTCGCGAAAAAGGGATTTGAACATCATCGCAGGTCTGGCGACACATAAATCCAAACAAGGGGCACTCCCGGACGAATAGGCATGAGACTCGGAGCAATCGCCATGGCTGCTCCGAGGGTCGATGGGGAGAATGGCCCGCCTCACTTGTCACTGCTTTTTGCGAGGTATCATCATGTACACCGCCATCGGTTATGCCGCCCAGTCGGCCACCACTCCCCTCGCCCCCATGTCGTTTGAACGCCGCAGCCCGCGCGCCGATGACGTGGCGATCGAGATTATGTACTGCGGCGTCTGCCACTCCGACATCCACCAGGCACGCAACGAATGGGGCATTGCCGTGTACCCACTGATGCCGGGCCACGAGATTGTCGGCAAGGTCACTGCCGTCGGCGCCAGCGTCACCGCGCATAAAGTCGGCGACCTGGTCGGCGTGGGCTGCATGGTCGATTCGTGCCGTCACTGTGAAGCGTGCCAATCGGACCTGGAGCAGTACTGCCTCGAAGGCCCGACCATGACCTACGCCACCCCGGACCGCGTGGACGGCAGCAACACCATGGGCGGCTATTCGGACAGCAT
Source organism: Pseudomonas sp. LG1E9 (assembly GCF_003290225.1). Classification (NCBI taxonomy): domain Bacteria; kingdom Pseudomonadati; phylum Pseudomonadota; class Gammaproteobacteria; order Pseudomonadales; family Pseudomonadaceae; genus Pseudomonas; species Pseudomonas sp. LG1E9. Next base: position 5,361,497 of record NZ_CP029983.1, read on the forward strand.
CGTGGTCAGCGAGCACTTTGTGGTGAAGATCCCGGCCAAGCTCGACCTGGCCAGCGCCGCGCCGATTCTGTGCGCCGGCATCACCACTTACTCGCCGCTCAAGCACTACGGCGTAAAAGCCGGCGATAAAGTCGGGATTCTGGGCATGGGTGGCCTGGGTCACATGGGCATCAAGTTCGCCAAGGCCATGGGCGCAGAAGTCACGCTGTTCACCCGCTCGGCGAGCAAAGCTGAAGAAGGCCGTCGCCAGGGCGCCGATCATGTGATCGTGTCCACCGACGCCGAGCAGATGAAAGCCGCTGCCGGGCACTTCGATTTCCTGCTGGACACCATCCCGGTACAGCACGACCTCAACCCCTACCTCGACGTGCTGCGCTTTGATGGCGTGCACATCCTGGTCGGTTTGATCGAGCCGGTAGACCCGCCGGTGAACGCCGCCAAACTGGTGCTCGGCCGTAAGGTACTGGCCGGCTCGCTGATCGGTGGCATTGCCGAAACCCAGGAAGTCCTGGATTTCTGCGCCGAGCATGGCATCACCTGCGACATCGAAATGCTCGACATCCGCCAGATCAACGAGGCCTACGCCCGCATGATCGCCGGTGATGTGAAGTACCGTTTTGTCATCGACATGGCGACCCTGAAGGCCTGATCAGGCCTTCGCGCCCAACTCCGCTGACAGCCGCGCTGCGACCTGTTTGATCACAGGGATCAGCTCGGCCATTTTCTCCAGCGGCATGTAGGGCACGGTACTGGCGATGCTGATGCCGGCGACGATTCGCCGGCTTGCATCGCGCACCGGTGCCGCGACGCAACGGATCGACGGTTCGTTGTCTTCCAGATCGAACGCATACCCGCCCACCACGTATTCATGCATGCGCTGCTCGAACTGTGCCCAGGACTGTTCCGGGTGCTGCGGCCACTGCAGGTTTTTTCCGCCCGCCGGCAGGCTGGTTTCGTACAAGCGTTGCCACTCTTGCACCGTGTCATCCAGCAGCATCGCTTTGCCCACGCCCGTGCGCGCCAGCGGCATGCGATGGCCGACCCGCGAGCGCATTTCCGGGCCGTTACGGCCAGGGTTCTTGTGCAGGTACAGCACGTCGTCGTATTCGCGAATCGCCAGGTGGATGGTGTCGCCGGTCAGTGCCGACAGCTCGTCCAGGTACGGCACCGCCAGGCTCACCAACGGCAGCTCTTCACGGGCCTGGAACCCCAGCTCGATCAACTTCGGCCCCAGCAGGTAACCGACTTGCGGCACCACGCGCAGATAACGCTCGTCCACCAGGCAACTGGCCAGGCGATGGGTGGTGCTGCGGGTGGTGCCGATGCGCTTGGCGATCTCTTTCAGATCCCGTGCTCCGGCCGCCACTGCCTGCACCACGCCAAGGCCACGCAGCAGGGTCTGGGTGCCGGTGGGGGCGGTGTCTTTGCTCGGGCTGTCGGGAGGTTGTTGCATATCAGGCCTATAAGTAAAAAAGCGCGGGCATTATGGCAAAAACCTCAATGCAGTGGAGATCCAAATGTGGGAGGGGGCTTGCCCCCGATAGCCATGGGTATCTACACAACTCTCAAAGGCTTACACATAACACTGTGGTGAGCGGGCTTGTCCCGCGCTGGGCTGCGAAGCGGCCCCAATAAGGTCACAGCAGAGTGCCAGAACCAATCGAGGTGAAGGTTTTGGGGCTGCTTCGCAGCCCAGCGCGGGACAAGCCCGCTCACCACAGAGTTTTGTATAAACCGGTGAGAGTTGTGTAGATACGCACCCTCATCGGGGGCAAGCCCCCTCCCACATTTGGCCTTCATATGATTCAAATCAGCGTTGTTTCATGCGGTCGATGACCACCGCCAGCAGCAGGATCGAGCCGCGAATTACGTACTGGTAAAACGTGTCGATGTTCTTCAGGTTCATCGCGTTTTCGATGATCGCCAAAATCAGTACCCCCGCAATCACATGCCGGATCATGCCGATCCCGCCGCTCAACGACACCCCGCCCAGCACGCATGCCGAGATCACCGTCAGTTCAAAACCCTGGCCGATCATGGGCTGGCCCGAGGTCATGCGCGAGGCGAGGATTACCCCGGCCAGTGCGCCGATCAAGCCGTGGACGGCGAAGATCAGGATCTTGGTGCGGTCAACGTTCACCCCGGCCAATAGCGCCGCTTCCGGGTTGCCGCCGATGGCCATGGTGTTGCGCCCGTAGGTGGTGTAGTTGAGCAGCCAACCGAAAAACACGAAGCACACGATGGTGATCAGGATCGGCACCGGCACGCCGAACAACTGGCCGTTGCCGAACACAAAGAACTGCTCCTGGGACACGCCGACCGCCTTGCCGTCGGCAAAGATGTAGGCCAGGCCGCGCACGATCTGCATGGTCGCCAAGGTGGTGATCAGCGCGTTGACCCGCAGCTTGGCGATGACGATGCCGTTGATCAGCCCGACGATCAGGCCCATCAGCAGTGCGGCGCCGATGCCGAGCATCACGCTTTCGGTGTCGCGCATGACGATAGCTGCGACTACGCCGGCGCAGGCAATCACCGAGCCCACCGACAAGTCAAAGTGACCCGACGCCAGGCAGAACAGCATGGTGCAGGCGGCGATGCCGACGGTGGAAATCGCCAGGCCCAGGCCGCGCATGTTCAGCGGCGAGAGGAAGTTGTCGATCAGCAAGGCGCACAGCACAAAGATGCCCACCGCCGCCAACAGCATCGCCCAGTTGTCGAGCAGTGCGCGCATATCGAGGGGTTTGCGTGCGGTTGGCAACGCGTTGTTTTGAGTGGTCATGGTCGTCTCTCAGTTCGTCACGCGGCGCGGCAGGGCCAGCTGCAGCAGGTTGGATTCGGTGGCGTGTTCACGGGTTTGTTCACCGCGCAGGGCGCCTTCGCACAGCACCAGGATGCGATCGGAAATCCCCATCACTTCCATCAGGTCGCTGGACACCACAATCACCGCAATGCCGCTGGCCGCGAGGTTGTGGATGATCTGGTAAATCTCCGACTTGGCGCCGATGTCGATGCCCCGCGTCGGTTCATCCAGCAGCAGCACCTTCATCGGCATCGACAGCCAGCGGCCCAGAATGGCCTTCTGCTGATTGCCGCCGGACAGGTACATGATTTTCTGTTGCGCATCCGGCGTCTTGACTTTCATCGCCTTGATTTGCTGGTCAGCGTTGCCCTTTTCCCAGGTCTCGCGCAGCAACCAGCCGAACGAGGAATGGGCGCCACGGGCGCTGATGTTGATGTTCTCGGCGACGCTGGAAAGCGGAATGATGCCCTCCTTCTTGCGGTCCTCGGGACACAGCAGAACACCGGCGGCGATGGCGTCGCGCGGGGAGCGCAGTTGCAACGGCTCCCCACACAGTTCAAGGCTGCCGGCACTTGAACGCTCCAGGCCGCTGAGCAAGCGGAACAACTCCGTGCGCCCTGCCCCGACCAAGCCGAACAGGCCGAGAATCTCGCCTTTGCGCACGTCAAAACTGATCGGTTCACGCAGGCCGGGGCCGAGCAAACCATCGACCTTGAGCGCCACCTCGCCCTGCTCACGCGGGCGGTAGTCGTAGATGTCCTGAATGTCGCGGCCGACCATGCAGGTCACCAACTGGTCGTGAGTCAACGCGCTCATGTCGTCAAAGGTGCGCACGTAACGGCCGTCCTTGAACACCGTCACCGCGTTGCAAATGCGGAACACTTCTTCCATGCGGTGCGACACGTAGAGCACCACTTTGCCCTCATCGCGCAGGCGCGTGATGATCGCCATCAAGCGGTCGATCTCCCGCGCCGACAGGCTGCTGGTGGGCTCGTCGAAGGCAATCACATGGGCGCCACGGGACAACGCCTTGGCGATTTCCACCAGTTGGCGTTGGCCCAGGGACAGCCGCCCGAGCTTTTCTTCAGGATCGATTTCATCCGCCAGGCCTTTGAGGCAAGCCAGGGCCTGCTTGCGCAGCAGCCCCCGGTTGACCACGCCGAAGCGCGACGGCAGATGGCCGAGGAACAGGTTCTCGGCGACGCTCATTTCCGGCACCAGGTGCAGCTCCTGATGGATCACCGCGACACCGCTGGCGATGCTGTCCGCCGCGCATTTGAACGCCATGGTCTGCTCGCCGATTTGCACGGTGCCCGTGCTTGGGATGTAAGCGCCGCCGAGGATTTTCAGCAGCGTCGACTTGCCCGCGCCATTTTCGCCCATCAACGCATGCACCTGCCCCGGCTGGGCGCTGAAGCTGATGCCGTCCAGCGCCTTGACCCCGGGAAAGGTCTTGCCGATCCCCTCGAACCGCAGGGCCGCCGTACTCATTTCCACAGCCCGATCTTGGTCAGTTCTTCCTGGAAGTTGGCGCGGGTGATCAGGGTCACTTCATCCATCGCGGTGTACTTGGCGGGTTCCTTGCCGGTGGTCACCCACTCGTACATCGCCAGCGCGGTGTTGTAGCCCTCGATATGCGGGCTTGGCAGCATCGAGCCGAAGAAGCCGCTGTCGGCCTTTTTCAGTTCGCCGATGGCGTCGGTGCCATTGATGCCGATGCCGATCACGTTGGCCGCCTTGAAGCCGGCGCTTTCCGTGGCGCGCACGCCGCCGAGCACGGTGTTGTCGTTCATGCCGCCGATGATCAGGTTTTTCGCGCCGCTGGGCAGCTTGACCAGCGCCGAGTTGGTGGCGTCCATACTGCCGGGCACGTCGAGGGTTTTCAGCGCGGCGGTGAGGATATGGTCTTTCGGGATGCCAGCTTCTTCGAGGGATTTGATCGAGCCGTCGGTGCGTTTTTTACCGGTGTCGAGTTCATTGAAGGTGTTGATCACCGCGTAGGTGTCTTTCCAATCCCAGCCACGTTTTTTCGCTTCGGCGGCCATGGCGGCGCCCTGTTTCTGGCCGACTTCAAACGCGGCCATGCCCAGGTACGGCACGTCCTCCATGAAATTGCCCTTGGCGTCGACGAAGCGGTCATCCACGGCCATGACTTTCAAGCCATTGAGCTTGGCCTTGGCCACGATGGCCGGGCCAAGCGACACGTCCGGCGGGCAGATCACAAAGCCCTTGGCGCCGTTGGCGGCCAGGCTGTCGATGGCAGAGAGGGTTTTTTCGCCATCGGGCACGGCGATCTTGATCACGGTAAAACCGTGTTCCTTACCGGCTTTTTCGGCGAAGGCCCATTCGGTCTGGAACCAGGGTTCTTCGGCTTGTTTGACCAGGAAGCCGATCTTTACTTCTTCGGCCGATACCGCCCCGCTGAATGCCAGGGCGAGTGCCAGAGTGCCAACTGCTTTCTTGAACATGGACCACCTCTTGTTGTTATTGAGCGTTACAAGTTCTAGTCGTGATACATCACAGACCGCCCGCCATCGATCATCAGGCAGGTGGCATTGATAAAGGGCGCCTCGTCGGTGGCCAGGAACAACGCCGTCATCGCCACCTCGACCGGCTGGCCGATGCGTTTGGGCGGGTGCAGGTCAAAGGCACGCTGGCGCTCGGCATGAGGGTCGGGGAAACCGTTCCAGTAGTCGACGTTGAGTTGGGTTTCGATGTAGCCCGGCGCGATAGCATTGACGCGAATGCCTTTGGGCGCGTATTCGATGCCGAGGGCGCGGGTAAGGCCCAGCAGGCCATGTTTGGCCACCGGGTACGGGAAACAACCGGGAATAATGTGGCTGGAATGGGTGGAGGCGATGTTGATGATATTGCCGATGCCCTGCTCGATCATGTGCGGCAGCACCGTGCGACAGCCAAACCAGGCGCCGTCGAGGTCGATGGCGAAGCAGCGGCGCCAGTCTTCGTCGGTCATTTCCAGGGGGTCACGGAACACATTGACGCCCGCGCAGTTGACCAACACATCCACGCGGCCGAAGCGCTCGATGGCCACATTGACCAGCGCCTGCCATTGCTCTTTTGAAGTGATGTCGACGGCTTGCGCGACAATTTCAGCGCCGCGTTCGCGCCAATGGGCGGCCACCTTCTCGACTTTTTCGCCCTGGATATCGGCGATGACCAAGCGCGCCTGCTGGGCCTGAAAGCACGCGACGATTGCCTCGCCAATGCCTTGGGCGGCGCCGGTGATGATCACCACCTTGCCTTTGAGCCGCTCGCCGTAAGTGGGCTCGGGCACGGCGGGGAGTGACAATGGTTGTGCCTGCATCGCTTCACCTGTTTTATTTTTGGTAGTGAGTGCTGATGCCGCCGACTATAAACCCAGATCTTGAAACATCTCAATATATAAATTTGCATCCCATATTGTGAGCTGACCCATAAAAAAACCGGCCTTGGATTAGCCGGTTTTTTTGAGACGGGATGACCCTCAGCCGAGGGCAAAATCGCGCAATGCGTCACCTTCCATGCGATAGCGCACCCACTCTTCCTGTGGCTGGGCGCCGATGGATTTGTAGAAAGCAATCGCCGGCTCGTTCCAGTCCAGCACGCTCCACTCAAAGCGCCCGCAGCCGTTATCAAACGCGATCTTGGCCAAGTGGCGCAGCAGCTTCTTGCCCGCCCCGCCACCGCGTTGCTCGGGGTTGATGTAGAGGTCTTCCAGGTACAGGCAGTTGCTGCCCAGCCAGGTGGAATAGCTGAAGAAGAACACCGCAAAACCAATCGGCAGGCCATCGCGCAGGCAAATCAGGCCATGGGCGGTGGCGCCCTCGCTGAACAGGCTACGCTCGATATCCACCACGCTGGCGATCACTTCATGCCGGGCTTTCTCGTACTCGGCGAGTTCGGTGATGAACGTCAGGATCTGCGCAGCATCGCTGGGCACGGCGGGGCGAATCTCGATGGTCATGGGCACGCCTTGGGCAATTTCAAAGCCGACATACTAAGGCGCTTTGATGACGGATTGCAGCGCATTTTCATGCGCCGCGCCGTTACTCCGGCCGGCACTGATGCAAGCACCAGCAACTACAGAACAAACCCGCTCAAGGTGCGTGATAAACAGTGGCCACTACTCCAACCATCTCCAGGCGGCCCCAATGCAGTCCAAGTCCCCGGTGAGCAACCAACTGTTCGCCCTGTTTTGCCTCGCCAGTTTCCTGTTGTCGCTGTCTTACGGCTCGACGTTTTTGTTGTCGTTGCTGATTCATACACGCGGTGGCAATGAACACGATGCCGGCAGTGTGATTTCCACGGCGATGCTCAGCACCTTCGTCGCAGTGCTGCTTTCCGGGCACTTGGCGGATGCCTTGGGCGCGGCGCGGGCCATTGCCGGGATGGGCGTGTTGCTGGTGGTGGCGTGCCTGGGCTTTGCGTTGATGCCGGGGTTTGGTGAAGGATTGATGCTGTTCGGATTGTCCCTGGGCTTGGGTTGGGGGGTGTTCTACACGTTAGGGCCAATCATCGTGACCATGTTGGTGGAGCCCCGGCAGCGCGCCAAATATTTCGCACTGTTGTCGGGCAGCATGATGAGCGGCATCGGTTCTGGCCCTCTGCTGGGCCGAGCCGCGAATGCACTGGGGCTGCCTCTGACAAGCGCCTTCTACATTGCCGCATTGGCCAGCCTGGTCGGGGTGGGGATGTTCTGGTTGCTGGGCTCGGCACTCAAGCGTCATGCCACGGCGCCGGTGTCGAAAATTTCCTGGGGCGCCTGCCGTCGCGTGCTGTCTTCACGGGCAGTGTTTGCCATCGTCATGGTCGGGCTCGGGGGTTGCGTGTTTGGTGGGTTGTCTTCCTTCCAGACCAGCTACGCGGCGGCCCACGGCCTGGATTATTCGCTGTTCTTTGCCGGTTTTGTCAGTGCGGCGATCAGCAGCCGCCTGTTGATCGCCGGCTATGTGGTCAAGCGTGATGCCTATGTGGCCGCCTGCGTGCTGTCCGGGGTGATGCTGGGGTCGATTCTGCTGTTTGCCTTTGGCGTCAGCGGCAACGCGAGTTACCTGTTGGCTGCCGTGACGCTGGGGGTCGGATACGGCCTGACGTATTCGGTCATCAACGGCTTGGTGGCCAATGAGGCGCCAGCCGGCACCACGTCCCAGGCGCTGCTGTTGTTCAGCCTGGCGTATTTTGTCGGGGTCTTCGGGTTTCCCTGGCTGGCGGGCTGGATCATCGTCGATTTCGGTCTGCCGGCGCTGATGCTCAGCGTGCTGGCCGTGGCCTTGGGCAATTGGTTGATCAGCGTGGCGCGTCTGATTTGGCGTCGGGCAACGTCACACAAAATCTTACAGGTAGTCTGATACCGTTCGTCGCCATCCAGGCACCTTCAACAAATGGCGGCTGACCAATAGAGGGTAAGGACATTAATTCTACGGAGATATCCTCATGAAGCCTTCAAAGTTTGCTGCCTTCGCCCTCACCGGCCTGCTGTCCGCTGCCTCGCTGAGCGCCATCGCTGCCAGCTCGACCACCGGCCCGACCGATCCGACGCCGGACGCCACCACCGAGTCGCAGAAATCCATGGGCACCGGCCTGGATACCAATGGCGGCGCCATCATCGATAACACCAACGGCGCCGACCCGCACACCAAGGGGCATGACACCGAGCGCCAGGCTCCCGCCGCAGTCGGCAACGGCAAGATGGGCCCGTCGGTCAATGAGCCGAAGATCAACAAAGGCGACGACTCGAACCTGCCGGGCGCGCCAAAACAACCTGCGCCCTAAGCCCTCGACCGTTAGACGAACACCCGATCATTTCCCCGTGAAGAGGTACGCATGAACGTCGATAGAAACCTTGAAAAAGAAGTCCTCACCCGCCTGCTGCACGCCCACCCGCAAGGTTTGGGCAAGGAGGTGCTGGATAATTACCGCGGCGAAAAAGAGGTGGCCAGTGTGTTGGCATTTCTGCAGGACCGCGGGCTGATCAAGGATGGGCATGTGACCACCGACGATGCCGGTGAATATTCACTGAATCTGCCGATCAAGCTGACGGCGTCCGGGGTAGATGAAGCGCGTAAGTTGGACGCCCTTCAGTAGCCTTCACGCAAACCCAATGTAGGAGGGGGAAAGCTCCCTCCCACATTTTTGATCTGCGTTTATTGGGTGAGCAAGGCGTCAACCTCTTCGGTGCCCGGCGAGGTTGCAGGGCCCCACTGTGTCACTGCCAGCGCCGCTGCCGCATTCGCCCTGCGCGCCGCCTCAGCAGGTTTCAAACCCGCAGCCAACCCGGCAATAAACACCCCTGCGTGCGCGTCACCCGCCCCATTGCTGTCCACCGCCTTCACCTTGAAACCCGGCACATGCTCGGCGCGCCCCGCGCGGCTGACCCAACACCCGTTCGGCCCATCACGCACTACCAGCAGCGCCTCCTTAGGCAGATGCCGATTGAGGTCGAGCAGTGCGTCCGCCAGTGTTTTCGCACCGGTAAATGCCAAGGCTTCCGGGCCATTGCTGGTCCAGATATCGATGCGTGGCAACAAGGCGGCCATCAGCGCTGAATCCGGCGCCTTGACCAACGGGCCCGGGTCGAATACCACGGTGATCTCACGCGGCAAACCCAGCAACCAGTCGAGCAATGCCTGGGCCTTGCCCTCCAGCAACAGGCTGTACCCGCTGACGTAAACATAGTCGTCGGCTTGCGGCACAACGCGAGCCAAATCCTCAGCACTCAAGTCGCCCTCAACGCCGATATGGGAGATAAAGGTGCGCTCGGTAGTGGCTTCGGTCAGCGAGACACACAACCCGGTGTCCTTGCCCTTACTCGCCGCCTGAGCCATTTCCACGCCTTCGGCCTGCATCGCCGCGCGGGCCAGGTCGCCAAAACGGCCATCGCCGTGGCGGCCCAGGTAAACCACCGGCAACCCGTTGCGTCGCGCCGCCGCCATCACATTAAAGCCGCCGCCGGCTTCGAAACTGGCCGATTGCGCCAGCACGTCGCCGCCGCTGGCGGGCAAGGTATCGAGGGCCATGACCAGGTCGACGATGACCTGGCCGGTGTGCAGCAATCTAGACATTGGGGCTCTCGACTAACGCCGGGCGACGATCAGCCGCGCCGCCCAGTACGGCATAAATCCCGCCGGCCACCAGGAAGGTGACGATCCAGCCCAGGCCGTTGTGGCCCAGCCAGGAGTCGGACAACGGCCCGGCGAACCAGATGTTCTCGGCGGTGGTGCCAATGGTGGTGAAGGTGAAACCCAGAACAATCGCCACGGCCCAGGCGCCAAACGCACGCCATTCCACACCACCGCGGTACCAGTAGGCGCTGCTTGGGCTGACGTCGAGCAGATCCTTGGGGCTGTAGTAGTGACGGTGGATCAGGTCGACCACAAAAATCCCGACCCATGCGGTGATCGGCACCGCCAGCAACGAAATGAAGGTGATGAACGGGCCGTAGAAACTGTCGGCGATCAGCATGAAGTAGATCGAGCCTGCGAAAATCGCCACGATGTCGACGATCACCGCGTGTACGCGCTTGACCTTCAAACCGAGGGTCAAGGTAGTGAGACCGGCCGAGTACACCGACAGGTTATTCGACAGCAGTAACCCACCGAACGCGGTGATCAGGTACGGCACAGCCATCCAGGTGGGCAGCATGTCGCGGATCGCAATGATCGGGTCGGTGGCCGAGGCGAGGTCATTGTTGCCCACCGACAGCAGGCCACCGAGGGTGATCAGCAGCACCAGTGGAATCCCCGCACCAAACGCGGCGGATGCCACCAGGCGCACGGCCTTGACGCTGCGGTGCTGGTAGCGCGACATGTCGGCACCGGCGTTGGCCCAACCGATACCGGTGCCGGCGGCCATGGTGCCGACGCCGATGATCATTGCGCTCAGCGGTGCCGGCGTGGCGTTGAACACGGCGCTCCAGTCGATGGTGGCGCACAGGAAACCGCCGACCAGGATGTTCAAGGCGCCGAACACATAGGTGGCCCACTTCTGGATCACCAGCAAGGTGGCGTGGCCCAGGCCGGAAACGGACAGGGTCAGCAGCACGAAGATGGCGATAAAGATCAAGGTCAGCACCGGCGCGCTTTTGGCCTCGACTGGCGAGCCGAACAGAATCGAACACAACGACAGCAGCACAAAGGCGGCGGTGGTGGTGTTGACGGTTTCCCAGCCCAGGCGCGACATCAGTGACACCAGCGTCGGGCCGATATTGCCGCGCACGCCGAAGATGGCGCGGGACAGGGTCAGGCTCGGCGCACGGCCACGACGACCGGCGATGGAGATGATGCCCACCACCGCAAAGGAGCCAGCAGCGCCGAGGATCGCCACGATGATTGCCTGCCAGATCGCCAGCCCCCGGAACGCCACCAGCGTCGCGCCCAGCGGCAAGCCGAGGATGCTGATGTTGGCGGCGAACCACACCCAGAACAGTTGCAGCGGATGGCCATTGCACTCGCCTTCGGGGACGGGCTCGATGCCGCGTGTTTCCAATTGCCCGGCGTTTTGGCCGGAAGATGTGCTGCTCATGAGGGGCGCTCCTGGTGCCTGTATTATTGTGGTTGTGGCAGGTATGCAAGGTGAATCGGTATTCCGGTCGTCCTGGCTCAGCGCAGTTTCAACAGCGCTTCAACCAACGGCTGCAAGTCCAAGCCGTTCACGGCCTTGACCTGTTCGATCATTGCCACAGGCCAGCACTGCATGCCCAGACAAGCGCCGAGCATCGCCCCCAGAATCGCTGCGATGGTGTCGGTGTCACCGCCAAGGCTGGCGGCCAGGCACAGGGCCTCGAAGGCGTTCATAACCCCCACCGCCACTTGCTGGGCCAGGGCAAACGACACCACCACCGATTCCTGGGAAGCAACGGAGGTGCCGATCAACTCGTAGAGCAGGTCGGCAAACAATGCTGTGTCACCGCTGCCGACACTCAAGGTGCGCGCCCAACTGATGCGGGTGGATATGCGTCCGCCGGCAATCCAATGACCCTGGCCTTCCGCCTGCTGGGCGATCTGGGTGCCGATGTTCAGCGCTTCGCCGAGGTCCACACCGTTGATGCCAGCGGACACCACTGCCGCCACCGCCGCCGCACTGGAGATACCCAGCGTGGTGTTATGAGTGACCTGGCACGCCTGGATCACCGCCTGGATAAACGCTGCCGGGTCGCTGACATCGGCGGCGATACCCACGGGCGTGATGCGCATGGCAGCACCATTGGTGGTGCCGTAGCGGCCGGATTCCTCAGGGGTATGCCCGGCCAGGATCATGTCGATAGCGCGTTTGGTCGACGGGCCGAGCAGGTCCTGGGAACCCTTGGCACGCATCACCGCTTCCCAGTCGATCAGGCGCTGGGCGAGCACGATGGGCTCGATCGTGCCTTGGCCTTCGACCAGCAACTCGCCGACCAGAATGGCCTGCTCGGTGTCATCAGTGATGGAACCAGCGGGCATATTCGGCGCGATGGGTTGATCGGCACCGGCATCCTCCAGGGCGGTGATCGCACCGAAGCGCTGTAGCACCTGCTCGCGGCTCAGGGACTGAGTGGGCATGCCTAGGGCATCGCCCAGCGCGAGGCCGTAGAAAGCGCCGAGGGCGCGAGTATCCGTGGTCATTTCGAAGATCCAAATTGCAGGTGCAGGCGAAAGTGCAGAGGGTCGAGCAAGCTTTCGACGTATTCCATAAAGCGCTCGCGCCGGTCGTAGGTGGTGCGCGAGGCCTTGAGGAACACGCTGCCCGCCGGGCGGCCGAGCAACTGGGCGTCTTCATCGCTGAGGGGTTCGGCGCCTATCCACTGGTCCCCTTCAGCGCCGATATAGCCGTAGGCCGCCAGGGTGATGGTCAGGGAATTGTCGATCAGGCCGACACGGGGCAGGCTTTCCAGGCCACCGGACTCGGGCATCAGCGAACGCTCCAGGGACACCGCAGTGCCATCGCTGGTGCGCCGGCGACGGTCGAGGGCGATAAAGCGCTCGGTGCCGAACCGGCTGAACAGATCGGGACGCGTCACCGCTTCCAGGCGCAGGATATCGGTGGTCACCAATGCACCGGTGTCCGCCAGAGCCTGTGCCCACCCGCTGTTTTGATCGAGCACCATGCCGTCAAACGTGACGATGGAGCCGACGCCACTCTGGGTCGCGATGTAATTGCGCCGCTTGAGTTCGGCCAGGGCTTCGCGCAAGGTGCCGCGGCTGACCGCAAACTCCTCGGCGAGCTGGTGCTCGCCCGGCAGCAGGAAACCGTCGGCCATCACTCCACCCTCGATACGGCGGATGAGCTCGTCGACGACACGTTTTTTCTTGTCAAATCGGACATGTCTAATCATGTACAAATTGATAACCGAAACGGTCCTTATGCAGCAAGCGAATTATTTCAGGAAGATGAAAAAAGCGGCCTCAGGGTTCCAGGCCAATCGGGAAAAACTCGCCGCCGCTCCAGACGCCCAACCAGTTCTGACCGTTGATCGGGCGGCTTACAGCAAGCTCCACCAATTGGTAGAACACGTTGCGATGCACCAGGGCTTCGAGGTTGGTGCGTACCCGTAGATAGGGCGCAGGTTCCTGGGTGACGGGGTCGATGACCACCCGCAGCGGGTGTTCGATATCGGCTTCGATCTGTTCATCGACGTTGGTGGTGAAGCGCAGCAACTGGCTTTCGCCCTGCCCTTCGACCTCCAGGGTCAGCGCGACAAAGGGCGCGTCGTCGACGGTGATGCCGACTTTTTCCACCGGAGTAATCAGGAAGTAATCATCGCCGTCGCGGCGGATGATGTTGGAGAACAACTTGACCATCGGCTTGCGCCCGATGGGCGTGCCTTGGTAGAACCAGGTGCCATCGCGGGCGATGCGCATGTCGATATTGCCGCAGAAATCCGGGTTCCACAGGTGCACCGGCGCCGGTCCCTTGCCTTTGGGCAACTGGGCCAACAAGTCGTTGGCCTTGGCGGAATCGGTCATGAGGTTCTCCCTTTTTTTGATCTGGCCCTACTGATCACCCATGCCCAGCAGACCTCGGGCGTACTGCGCGAGCGGGCGGGCAATCAGGTCTTGTGGCCGATTGTCGTGGAACGTCAGTAAACCGCCACGACTGCGAATGCGTGCAGTATCAATCAAATACTGGGTGCTGGTCTCGATCAACATGATCTGGATCACGCCGCTGTCCAGCCCAACCCGGTCCAGGGCCTCTTGATCGGCCCACTCATCGGCGTTGCCGATACGGTCATCCGCCTTGGCGAATCGGCAGTACAGCAGGTAGTGGGCACCGGCCGCACGGGCTTCGGCCATCGCCTGCTCCAGACCTTCAGGCTGACGGGCGCGGCGCACCATAGGGAAGTATTCGACGAAGCCGTTGAAGGCTTCCTCGGCTACCACGTTCGGACGCGGATAGGCGCTGCCCGGCGGCACGAAGGCGCCCTGGGCGATAAAGACAAAGGAGTCCGGCTGTATGCGAACCGACGCCGTACGGCGGGTATCGCTGTGGTCGAGCAACCCGGCATCACTCATCTGATAGCGGGTGCCTTCGGCCATATCGCTGACGGTCATGCAACCACTCAGCGTCAACGACGCCAGCAACAAAACCAGACTACGCATCCTAATCCTCCAGAAGCCGGTGACGGAAAACCGGCGAATGGGCGTGAGATGCAGGTTCTGGGCCAGGGGAGCAGCTTTAAGCTACACGCTCGGCGTCAGCCGCCGATGATCTTCATGATGGTGGCCCCGCCCGAGAACGCCACTTCCTGTTTGTCGCCCAGGGCCTTCATCAGCAATCCTTGCAGCGCCGGCAGCGCCTGGTGGCGCGGCTTGTCGAGCAGGTCGCCGACGTAGTGACGGTTGCTCGACGACAGGCAACCATGCAACCAGCCGGTGGACGACAGGCGCAATCGCGAGCAGGTACGGCAGAACGGCACGCTTTCATTAGCGATCACGCCAAAGTAGCCCTTGCCCGGCACCTCGTAGCGAACGGCGGTTGCATCCACAGGGGCGTTGGCTTGCAGGTATTCGTGATGTTCGCCGATCAGGCTGAGCAGTTGCTGCAGGCTGACGAATTGTTGCAGGAACGCATTGGAATCCTTGGCCAGGTGGCCCATGCGCATCAACTCGATAAAGCGCAGTTCATAACCACGCTCCAGGCAGTAGTCGAGCAGCGGCATGACCTGGTCGAGGTTCTGGCCGCGCAACGGCACCATATTGACCTTGATGTTGATTCCAGCGGCGCGAGCCTGGTCCATGCCATCGAGCACGGTGGCCAGGTCGCCGCCACGGGCGATGCTGCGGAAGGCATCGGCATCCAAGGTGTCGAGGGAGACGTTGATACGTCGAATGCCGGCATCCACCAGCAGTGGCAGTTTGCGCGCCAGCAACTGGCCGTTGGTGGTCAGGCTGATATCGCTGAGCCCCATACCGCCGACTGCGCCCATAAAGGCTTCCAGCTTGGGGCTGACCAACGGCTCGCCGCCCGTGATGCGCAGGCGGTCGATGCCCGCCGCTTCGATCAGGTAAGCCACGCCACGGGCCATGGCCTCGGCCGAGAGTTCGTCCTGGGCAGCCACCAGCCGCTTGCCGTTGGGCACGCAGTAGGTACACGCGTAGTTGCAGGCTGAGGTCAGGCTGATCCGCAAATTGCGAAAACGCCTGCCTTGACGATCAACGATCATGGATCACTCCGGCAGAGGATGATTCGGGCGCGCTAAAAGCTGACTGATAAATCAGCTTTTAGCAAGATCCTTGCCTGAGTATATTCCTGGGGTACTACGCCTGGCAGTAAAGATTACGACGCCGGCGTCTCAACACGCGCAGAGTCGACAGCTGCTGGCTCGGTGCTGTGCTTGCGCTTATTGCCCATGCGCACGCCGATGTCCATCAGGAATTGGAAGAACCCTTCCTGGTCTTCCAGCACATTGCTCCAGAACGGCGAGTGGTACAGCGCCACGGCGCCGTGTACCAAGGCCCAGGCGGCGCAGTAGTGGAAGTACGGCGGCACGTCTTCAAGCTTGCCTTCGCTGATGCGACCCTTGATCAACAGGGTCAGGCGTTCGAAGTTCGAGGCGCGGATCTTGTGCAGTTCCTCGACCATCTCCGGCACCTGATGGCCCTTGACGACTTTCTCTTCCAGGCGGTCGAACAGGCGGTAGCGCTGCGGGTCGCGCATGCGGAACTCGAAGTAGGCGCGGGACAGCGCTTCCTTGTCCTTGTCGACATCGGCAGAGTGCAGCAGCTCGTTCAAATCGCGCTCGTAGTCGAGCATCAGGCGCAGGTAGATCTCGGCCTTGGACTTGAAGTGCTTATAAATGGTGCCTTTGCCGATACCCACGGCATCCGCGATCATCTCGACGGTGACGCTGTCTTCGCCCTGTTCGAGGAACAATTTGAGTGCGGTGTCGAGAATTTCCTGCTCACGGCGGCGAAACTCACGGACCTTACGGGGTTCTTTGTGCATGAGGAAGAGGTCTGCAAAGGTCGGAATAGGGAGGGTCGCGCAGGGCCACGAATACATGGCGATACGATTTACCCAGTGCGAGGGATTATCCCGACTGAACGGTCGCTGGGCAACGTCTATGTGAACCCGCTACGCACTTTACTTTCAGAGTGCCAACGAATTCATGGCTATCAGTCAGAAATAATACGCAACAACTGCACCCGTGCACCGGCCCAATGAGAACTCAAGCGAAGCCCCTGTATTCCAAATCTGTTTAAAAAACGATCAGTCGCGACTGGACTGAATCAGATACTGATCAATACTTGAACTGTTGGCGTGACATCTCCCCCAAGTGAAGCGCCGACCTGGGTACCGACGGACTGTGTGCCCTTGTTTTACTCCTAATGGTCTTAACCCGGATTCACCCCCCAGAACCCGGGTTTTTTTTGCCTGCGATTTGAGCGCGGGCCTACGCAGCAACGTGAGCCAATGGAAACAGACGCTTGAAGTTCTCGGTAGTCTGCTCGGCAAAACGCTCGTAGGACTCACCCCGCAGCATCGCCAGAAACTCCGCCACATCACGCACATACTCCGGCAGGTTCGGCTTGCCACGATGGGGGATGGGCGCCAGGTACGGCGAATCGGTTTCCACCAACAGGCGATCGGCCGGGACTTGGCGCGCCACATCACGCAGCGCGTCGGCATTGCGGAAAGTGACGATGCCCGACAGGGAAATATAGAAACCCAGGTCCAACGCCGCCTTGGCCATGCCCCAGTCTTCAGTGAAGCAGTGCAATACGCCGGCCTGTGGCAACGCGGCTTCGCGTAGCAACGTGAGCGTGTCGGCACGGGCGCCACGGGTGTGGACGATCACCGGCTTGCCCGTCTGCTGGGCGGCTTGCAGGTGCAAACGAAAGGACGCCTGCTGCAACTCGGCGGCTTCGGGTTCGTAGTGGTAGTCCAGGCCGGTCTCGCCGATGGCCACCACGCGCGGGTGGTTGAGTTCACCGAGCAACCAGTCGAGAGCCGGCGCTTCGCCGGGCTTGAGGTCCAGCGGGTGGATACCCACGGAGCAATCCACGTCGGTATAACGATCAGCCAGGGCTTTGACGTCGGCGGCGTTGTCCGCGCTGACGCCGATGCACAGGAAGTGCCCTACCCCACGCTGGCGAGCAGCGTCCAGGGCGGCGTCGAGGGAGCCGCCGTGCTGGGCGAGGTCAAGGCGATCAAGGTGGCAATGGGAATCTACGAGCATAGGAAGTTACAACTTGAGTCACGGAGAGGGTCTGGCCGACGATACACCCGTCGGCCACGGAAATTAACGGCGGCCGAGCAAGCCCACCCACTGCACCAGCAGCGCTTCAAGCAACAGCACACGGTTGAGGTTGGCCTTGCCGAGGACCTTCTGGCGCTGGGCGAGGATCCAGTCCTGGATAGCCAGCACTTTGTCCTGGGCACTTTTCTGCGCGAGGTACTGCACCACCTTGCGCATGTCCGGCAGGCCCAGGCCATTTTCATCCTGGGTCAGTTGGTAGCGCAGGATCAGGCTCGACCAGTCACAGAACCAGTCGAACAGCAACAACAGGGGAATGTCTTTCCAGGCACTTTCAGCCAGTTGAGTCGCGGACATTTCCTGCTTGAGCAGTTTTTTAACGCCATCCACCACCAGCGCACGTTGCTCACGGACACCTTGGGCTTGCAGCTTCACGGCGGCCAGGGGCGAACCGGCAGCCAGGGTCAGCAGTTCGACGCGCTCGTCTGCGGAGCAGTCCGGCAGTGCCTGCGCCAGCCATTGCAGGCTCATCGCCTCGCTTGGCAACGGACAAGCCTGCTGCACGCAGCGGCTGCGGATGGTCGGCAACAGGCGGCTGGACTGATGGCTCACCAGCAATAGCACCGTGTCGCCGGAGGGTTCTTCAAGGCTTTTGAGCAGGGCGTTGGCGGCGTTGATGTTCATCGCCTCCACCGGCTCGATCAGCACCACCTTGCGCCCGCCCATCTGCGCGGTTTGCACCACGAAGCTGACGAGGTCACGCACCTGGTCGACCTTGATCGCCTTGTCGGCTTCCTCAGGCTCCAGCAGGTAATTGTCGGGATGGCTGCCGGCCTTGAGCAACAGGCAGGATTTACACTCGCCGCACGCCTCCAGGTTGACCGGGCGCTGGCACAGCAGGCTGGCCATCAGGCGCTCGGCAAGGGCCCGTTTACCAATCCCGATTGGGCCGTGCAGCAAATAAGCGTGGGCGTGCTGGGCACGACCGGCCAGTTGTTGCCAGAGACTGTCCTGCCACGGGTAGGCTTCAGCCACGGGCGCGCTCCAACAGCGTTGGCATCAGGCCGTCGATGGCCTGCTGCACCTGGGTCAACGGCTGGGCCGCGTCCAACAGGTGATACCGCGCAGGTTCTGCGTGGGCACGCTTGAGGAACGCGCTGCGCACAGCGTCGAAAAACGCCTGGCCTTCCAACTCGAAGCGATCGAGACGACCACGGGCACTGGCGCGGGCCATGCCCACTTCCACCGGCAGGTCGAACAACAGGGTCAGGTCAGGGCGCAGATCACCCTGCACAAAGGTTTCCAAGGTAGCGATGCGCTCCAGGGATAAGCCGCGGCCGCCGCCCTGGTAGGCGTAGGTGGAATCGGTAAACCGGTCACAAATCACCACGGCACCGCGTGCCAAGGCCGGGCGTATCACTTCGGCCAGGTGTTGCGCACGGGCGGCGAACACCAGCAGCAGCTCGGTGTCCGGGTTCATTTGTTCTTCGCCTGGGGCCAGCAACACTTCGCGGATGCGCTCGGCCAGCGGCGTACCGCCGGGCTCACGGGTCAACACCACCTCGATCCCTTGCGCGCGCAAACGCTCGGCCAGGTAATCGCGGTTGGTGCTCTTGCCGGCGCCTTCGGGGCCTTCCAGGGTAATAAACAAGCCAGTCACAGGCAGTCCTTAGTCAGAGTCATTGCGGGCTTTGCGGCGCGGTGGTGTCCGGCGCGGGCTCGGCGGGAGCATCCGTTGGCGGTGCTACATCTTCCGGCGGCGTGACCACCGGTGCCGGGCTGGAGCGGTAATCGGCGCGGCGCTTGAGCTGGAACTCACGCACGGCGGCATTATGCGCACCCAGGTCATCGGAGAAAATATGACTGCCATCGCCACGGGCGACGAAATACAGGCTGCTGCCCGGCACCGGGTTCAACGCGGCATGGATCGCCTCGCGGCCGACCATGGCGATGGGCGTCGGCGGCAGCCCGGCAATCATATAGGTGTTGTAAGGGTTGGCTTCCTTGAGATGAGCACGGGTCAACTTGCCGTTGTAACGCTCACCCAAGCCGTAGATCACCGTAGGATCGGTCTGCAGCAGCATGCCGATCTTCAGGCGGCGCACGAATACGCCGGCAATCTGGCCACGCTCTTGCGGCACACCGGTCTCCTTTTCCACCAGGGAGGCCATGATCAGCGCTTGGTAAGGGTCGGTGTATGGCGCATCAGCGGCGCGCTTGCTCCACTCCTGAGCGAGTACATCGTCCAGGCGGTTGTAGGCTTTTTTCAGGAATTCGACATCGGTCATGCCGCGCACGAAGCGGTAAGTATCCGGGAAGAACCGCCCTTCAGGAAACACGCCAGGGTGGCCGAGCTTCTCCATCACTTCGCTGTCACTCAGGCCGGAGAGGCTCTGCACGATCTTTTCATGCTTGGCCAGGGCCGAGCGCACCTGGCGAAAGTTCCAGCCTTCCACCAGGGTCAGGCTGTATTGCACCACTTCGCCACGCTGCCACAGGCCGATCAGGCCCTCGGCGGTCATGCCAGGCGTCATGCGGTACTCGCCGCTGTGCAGCGGTTGGCCGTCAAGGTTGAAGCGCCAGTACAGGCGCAGCCAGAACGCACCGTCGAGCACGCCGTCTGCTTCCAGGCGATTAAAGGTGCCGGTCGGGGTCGCCCCTGCCGGCACATCGAGCAACTGCTCCTGGGTCAGGTTCAACGGCTGCTTCAAGGCAGCGTCGTATTTCCAGGCGGAAAACCCCAACAGCAAAGCCGCCGAGAACAGAGCAATCAGCAGCAGTACAACCAGTTTTCGTATCAACTCAAATATCCAATAGTGCGCGAACAATGCCCTGCAGTTTACGGGTGAGCGGCCCAACCGGCCAGCTCATCGCCGCACAGCCGCGCACCGGCCAAATGCCATATACGCTGTTGCAGACGAAGACCTCGTCGGCCTGCTGCAACTGCTCGACCGTGATGTCAGCCACGGCCAGCGGGATACCCAGCGCTTGTGCCTGGTCCAGGATCTCGGCGCGCATGACGCCCGCAACCCCGCAACGAGTCAGATCAGCGGTTAGTAACAAGCCGTTGCGTACAAGGAAAAGGTTGCTGAATACGCCCTCGATCACACGCCCGGACATATCCAGCATCAGGCCTTCGGCGTGCTCGACATCTTGCCACTCGGCGCGGGCAATCACCTGCTCCAGGCGGTTGAGGTGCTTGAGACCGGCCAGCAGCGGCTGCTCGGCCAAGCGCGTCGTACACGCAAACAGGCGGATGCCTTCGGCTCCATGGGCGTGGGGATAGCTCCCGGGCGGATTGCCCTGCAGGATACGGCGCACCGGTGCGCCGGGATTGACGCCATAACCGCGCAGGCTATCGCCACGGGTCAGGATCAATTTGAGGACACCGTCGCCGAGGGCGGCGGCATAGGAAAGTACTTCGTTGCGGATCACACCGTGATCCACCTCGAACGCGAAACGCCTGCAGCCCTCATCGAGGCGCTGCAGGTGGCGGTCGAGCAACATGGGCTGCCCGACCTTAACGGCGATGGTCTCGAACAGGCCATCGCCATACGCCAGGCCGCGATCTTTCAGGGGCACGCTGTCCGCTGGCTGACCGTCGACCCAGCTGTGCATCACTCGGCGTACCGGCGGAACACCAGGGAACCGTTGGTGCCACCAAAGCCGAACGAGTTGGAGATCGCGACGTCGATCGGCATCTGTTGCGGCTCGTGCGGCACGAAGTTCAGGTCGCAGCCTTCGTCCGGCTCATCCAGGTTGATGGTCGGCGGAGCGACCTGGTCCTTGATGGCCATCACACTGAAGATCGCCTCGACCGCGCCCGCCGCACCCAGCAGATGGCCGGTCATGGACTTGGTGGAGCTGACCGCCAGCTTATAGGCGTGCTCGCCGAACACCGACTTGATGGCCTCGGCTTCCGCCAGGTCACCGGTCGGCGTGGAAGTGCCATGGGCGTTGATGTACTGCACCTGGTCGACATTGACCTTGGCATCCCGCAGGGCGTTGGCGATGCAACGCGCAGCGCCGGCACCGTCAGACGGCGGCGAGGTCATGTGGTAGGCGTCGCCGCTCATGCCAAAGCCGATCAACTCGGCGTAGATGGTGGCACCACGCGCCTTGGCGTGCTCCAACTCTTCCAGCACCAGGGCACCGGCGCCATCGGACAGTACGAAACCGTCACGGCCCTTGTCCCACGGACGGCTGGCACGGGTCGGCTCGTCATTGCGGGTCGACAATGCACGGGACGCGCCGAAGCCGCCCATGCCAAGGCCGCAGGCAGCCATTTCTGCGCCACCGGCGATCATCACGTCAGCTTCGTCATAGGCGATATTGCGCGCCGCCATGCCGATGCAGTGAGTACCCGTGGTGCACGCCGTGGCAATCGCGTAGTTAGGCCCCTGTGCGCCCAAATGGATGGACAGGAAGCCGGAAATCATATTGATGATCGAGCCAGGCACGAAGAACGGTGAAATTCGACGAGGGCCGGAATCATGCAGCGTGCGGCTGGTTTCTTCGATATTGGTCAGACCGCCAATACCCGAACCCATGGCCACGCCGATGCGTTCACGGTTGGCGTCGGTGACTTCCAGGCCGGCGTTACGCACCGCCTGAAAACCGGCTGCCAGGCCGTATTGAATGAACAGGTCGAGCTTGCGGGATTCCTTGACCGAGAGATATTCCTCGACATTGAAACCCTTTACCGAGCCGCCAAAACGGGTGGAATAGGCAGAAAGGTCCGTGTGTTCGATCAGACCAATACCACTGCGGCCAGCCAGAATGCCCTGCCAACTGCTCGGCACATCCGTACCCAGTGGCGACAACATACCCATACCGGTGACTACGACGCGTCTACGCGACACAGCACTCTCCTTTTTCTAATGACGACACTTTGCTTCAGGGCTTACTTTTCATCACCGCTTAAAGAAAAAACCGCACGCCGTTACAGCAGTGCGGTTTTCCCTAACAGCAAGCGACGACTACAAACTATTACGCCTGGTGGCTAGTAACGTAGTCGATAGCAGCTTGAACAGTAGTGATTTTTTCAGCTTCTTCGTCCGGGATCTCGGTCTCGAATTCCTCTTCCAGAGCCATCACCAGCTCAACGGTGTCAAGGGAATCGGCACCCAGGTCTTCGACGAAGGAAGCAGTGTTGACCACTTCTTCTTCTTTAACGCCCAGTTGCTCGGCAACGATTTTCTTGACGCGCTCTTCGATGGTGCTCATACCTTGTTTAACTCCTAATGGACAAATTCAGGCAGCTGGCCAGTGGGTAAGTGTATAGAAAGCCATTTCAGCTTTTCAACTGAAAGCTTCACGCTGTACCCGGTCGGCCACCTGCCTATAAATTAAGTTGCAGCTTTATAACGGATTTTAGACAGCTCGTATGACATTTTTTTGAAGCGATCCGTCACAATTTAACTCATGTACATCCCGCCGTTCACCGGGATTGTAGCCCCAGTCACGTATGCCGCACCGTCGGATGCCAGGAAAGTGACCACATTCGCGATCTCTTGAGCCTGGCCCAGACGGCCCAGCGGAATCTGCGTCAGCAAGCCTTCACGCTGTGCTTCCGGCAGTTCGCGGGTCATATCGGTGTCGATGAACCCTGGGGCTACCGAGTTGACCGTAATCGACCGCGAACCGACCTCACGCGCCAACGCACGGCTGAAACCTTCCAGACCAGCCTTGGCGGCTGCGTAGTTTACTTGGCCTGCGTTGCCCATGGCACCCACTACGGAGCCAATATTGATAATTCGGCCCCAACGCGCCTTGGTCATGCCGCGCAAAACACCCTTGGACAGGCGAAACAGACTGTTCAAGTTGGTATCGACCACGTCGTACCACTCGTCGTCTTTCATGCGCATCATCAGGTTATCGCGGGTGATACCGGCATTGTTCACCAGAATAGCCGGCGCACCGAACTGTGCAGTGATCTCGGCCAATACAGCCGCCACGGATTCATCGCTGGTTACGTTCAATTCAAGACCAGTGCCTTGCACGCCGTTTTCCTTCAGGGTCGCGGCGATACGCTCGGCGCCCGAAGCAGAAGTGGCGGTACCGATCACAACGGCGCCCTGACGGCCCAGCTCCAGGGCGATCGCCTGGCCAATGCCACGGCTCGCGCCGGTAACCAGTGCAACTTTACCTTGCAGACTCATGCAGGCTTCTCCTAATTCTTCAGGGTTCTGAGTTCAGGCCAGTGCCGCACGAGCGGCAGCGAAGGCATCCGGGGTATTCAGGTTGGCGGTCGACACGCCGTCAGCGCAACGCTTGTTCAGGCCGGCCAGGACTTTGCCCGGACCACACTCGACCAGCTCGGTCGCGCCGTTGGCGGCCAACGTCTGGACCGACTCAACCCAGCGTACCGGCTTGTAGAGCTGCTCCAGCAGGTCGCGCTTGAGGGTGTCGAGGTCGGCGGCGACGGCCGCGCTGACGTTCTGCACCAGCGGGATCTGCGGTGCCTGCCAGTTGATGGCTGCAATGGACTCAGCAAACCGCTCGGCCGCCGGGCGCATCAATTCGCAGTGGGACGGCACGCTCACCGGCAACGGCAGCGCGCGCTTGGCGCCACGGGCTTTGCAGCCTTCGATGGCACGCTCGACCGCCGCCTTGGCACCGGCAATCACCACCTGGCCAGGAGAGTTGAAATTCACCGCGCTGACGACTTCGCCCTGAGCCGCTTCGGCACAGGCTTCGATCACCACCGCGTCGTCCAGCCCCAGGATAGCGGCCATGCCGCCCTGCCCGGCCGGAACGGCTTCCTGCATCAGTTGACCACGGCGCTCGACCAGCTTGACCGCTTCCGCGAGAGTCAGGCTGCCCGCCGCAACGAGGGCGCTGTATTCGCCCAGGCTGTGACCGGCGACGAATGCCGGGCGCGCGCCGCCTTCGGCCAACCACAAGCGCCACAGGGCGATCGAAGCGGTCAGGATGGCCGGCTGGGTTTTATCGGTTTGATTGAGCTGTTCTTCCGGCCCCTGCTGGGTCAGCGCCCACAGGTCGTAACCCAGGGCCTCGGAAGCTTCCTTGAAGGTATCCAGGATCAGCGGGTATTGCGCGCCCAGCTCGGCCAACATGCCGAGGGACTGCGAACCCTGCCCTGGAAAGACGAATGCGAGGGATGTAGACATGTAACAAGCCCCTAATGATCTGGTCGTCAAAAATGCGCGCGCCGACTGTGGGAGCGCACGAAACTGACAGATTGGATGGTCAATTGAACTGGCCGGTCACATTTAAGCACTCCGGGGCCAATTCGCCTAAGGCAACAGATCCTCAAGACGTCCGTGCAAGCGTTGCGGCAGGTTCTCCTGGATTTCGATCAAGGCCCGCGCAATCGCACTTTGAAAACCTTCCACGCCGGCCGAACCGTGGCTTTTCACCACGATGCCCTGCAACCCGAGAAAACTCGCACCATTGTGCCGCGCCGGAGCCAGGTCAGCCTGCAGACGCCGCATCAACGGCAGCGCCAAGGCCCCTACGAGGCGCGATGCCAGGTTGCGCTTGAACAACGTCTCGATGCGCGTGGCGATCATGGTTGCCAGGCCTTCGCTGGATTTAAGCAGGATATTACCGACAAAACCGTCGCACACCACCACATCCGCTTCGCCACGGTACAAGCCGTCACCCTCGACAAAACCGATGTAATTCAAGCCCCGAGCGCCCTGCAATAGCGTGGCGGCAAGCTTGACCTGCTGATTGCCCTTGATGTCTTCGGTGCCGATGTTCAGCAAGGCCACGCGCGGTCGGGCCACACCCAGCGCCTCAGCGGCCACCGAGCCCATCACGGCAAACTGGAACAAGTGCTCGGCACTGCAATCCACGTTCGCGCCCAAGTCCAACAACTGGCAATAGCCTTTCTGCGTTGGAATCGCCGCAACCATCGCCGGCCGATCAATGCCGGGCAGCGTCTTGAGCACATGCCGCGACAATGCCATCAACGCTCCGGTATTACCGGCACTGACACAGGCCTGCACCTTGCCATCACGCAATAATTCCAAGGCCACGCGCATTGAAGAGTCAGGCTTGCCGCGCAGGGCCGTCGCCGGCTTGTCATCCATGCTGATGGTTTCGCTGGCCGGCGTAATTGTCAGGCGCGCGCGATCCACAACCGGATGGCTGGCAATCAATTCTTCAAGGAGTGAGGGTTGACCGACAAGGGTCAGGTGCAGCGAGGGCGTAGCAATCAGGCTGGCAATGCAGGCCTGAACAATGCTGCGGGGACCGAAGTCCCCGCCCATTGCGTCAATCGCGATGACTTGAGCAGACAAGTGATTACTCGTCAGCGCCCTTGTCGATCACTTTACGGCCACGGTATACGCCTTCTGGCGATACGTGGTGACGCAGGTGAATTTCACCAGTGGTTTTTTCTACAGACAGAGTGCTCGCCGTCAGGGCATCGTGCGAACGACGCATGTCACGGGCGGAACGGGATTTTTTGTTCTGCTGAACAGCCATAATTGATTAACTCCTAAACGTTTGGGTCACGCTTTAACTGCGCCAATACACTGAACGGGTTGGACCGCGTTACCTCGTCCTCGCTCGGTTCGGCCTCGTCATCGAGACCCTCCGGCTGCTGGCATTCTTCCGGATGATGAGCAGGCACAATGGGCAAGGCGAGCAGAAGCTCCTCCTCGATCAGTGCATGCAGATCCAATGGATCTTCGCCCAGTTCCAGCACGTCATAACCTTTCGGCAACGACTGGGTATTCGCACCCTCCTTCACCACAGCGTAACTGCATTCGCTGTGAATCGGCAGGGTGACCAGCTCAAGACAACGCTGGCAAACCATTTTGACCTCGGTGTCGATAAAGCTGTGGATTACCACAGATTTACGTTCATCTCGTTCAAAAACGAATTTGGCCTGCACCGTACCGACAGTGTCGGAAAGCGGGTCGCAGAGTCTCTCCAAATCGGCCAGCAGCAATTCACCTTGAAGGGAAGTGCCACGATCAGCCAATTTGCGCGGGTCAACGTGAGGTGGAATCGGGTCATTCAACATAGGCGCAGCATTATAGGGATGCACCCAGCCATGTCAAAGGAAATTCAGCCCTGTGCGTCAGCCGGTCGCCCCGCTAGAATCGGCGGCTGCCTTGAGGAGTCGTATATGTTGCCTTTATTGCTCGCTTCCAGCTCGGTTTACCGCCGGGAATTGCTCAGCCGACTGCAGCTGCCGTTCACGTGCAGTTCGCCGGATATCGACGAAAGCCACGGCGCAAATGAATCCGCCGTGGAGCTGGTCAAGCGCCTGGCAGAAGAGAAAGCGCGCGCCCTCGCCGCCAGTCACCCTGGCCACTTGATTATCGGCTCGGATCAAGTCGCTGCGCTGGACGGCCGCATCATCGGCAAGCCGCACACGTTCGAAAACGCCCGCGAGCAGTTACTGGCCGCCAGCGGCAAGCGCGTGAGCTTCCTGACTGGCCTGGCGCTGCTCAATGCTGAGACAGGCCGCTGCCAGGTCGACTGCGTACCTTTTACGGTGCACATGCGCGAGTTGGACGCTGAACGCATCGAGCGTTACCTGCGCATAGAGCAGCCCTATGACTGTGCAGGCAGTTTCAAGGCTGAAGGGTTGGGCGTGAGCCTGTTTCAAAGCACCGAAGGACCGGATGCGACGAGCCTGGTAGGCCTGCCACTGATCCGACTGGTAGATATGCTGCTGGCCGAAGGCGTACAGACCCCCTGAGAACGCCACAAAACCAAATGTGGGAGGGGGCAAGCCCGCTCCCACATTTTGATCTACATGTAACCTGCGGCTCAGCGCAAGGTCGGGCCTTGGAAGCCCATATAGAAGGCCAGCTTCTCCGCCACGCTGGCACCGAGCTTCTTGGAGAAGCGATCAAACGGCGATTCCTCAACCGTGAAATCCACCAACTCCTTCTCGCCAATCACGTCCCGCGCCACCGAACTGGCACTGCCTAGGCCATCGATCAAGCCCAGCGGCAACGCCTGCTCGCCGGACCACACCAACCCGGAGAACAGCTCCGGATGGTCTTTATCCTTCAAACGATCACCACGCCCCTGCTTCACGCTGGCAATGAACTGGCGATGAGTAGTATCGAGCACGCCTTGCCAGAATTGGGTTTCATCGGCCTTTTGCGGCTGGAACGGATCCAGGAACGACTTATGCTCGCCCGACGTGTAGGTGCGACGCTCAACGCCAAGCTTCTCCATGGCACCGACAAAGCCGTAACCGGCCGCCGTCACACCAATGGAACCCACCAGGCTGGCCTTGTCGGCATAAATCTGGTCAGCAGCACTGGCAATGTAATAGGCCCCCGAAGCACCCAGGTCGGAAATCACCGCGTACAGCTTGATATCTGGATGCAGGCCGCGCAGACGACGAATCTCGTCATACACATAACCCGACTGCACCGGACTGCCGCCAGGGCTGTTGATGCGCAGGATCACGCCTTTGACCTTGGGATCTTCGAAGGCAGCGCGCAGGCTGCCGACGATGTTATCGGCGCTGGCTGGCTCCTTGTCGGCAATCACGCCGCGCACTTCGATCAACGCGGTGTAGTTGGCGCCACGGGTTGCGCTTTTCTCCATATCCATCAGCGGACTGAACAGCGCCAGCATGAGCAACAGATACGTGAAGGTCAGCAGCTTGAAGAAGATCCCCCAACGCCGTGCGCGACGCTGCTCCTGGACGCCAGCCAGGAGGGTTTTCTCCAGCAGCTTCCAGCTTTTATCGTCACTACTTCCAGCCTTTTCAGGCGCTTTCCACTCGTCACTCATACCATCAACCCCAGCAAAGACTTATTGGGCCCGACTCAGCCAGGCCTGCAATTCGGAAAAATGATCAATCGTCAGCCGAGGCTCGTATTGCTGCAAGGCCTCGGCAGCCTGGGCGCCATAGCTGACCGCCACGCTGTCCATGCCAGCGTTGCGCGCCATCATCAGGTCGAAGGAGGCATCGCCCACCATCAGCGCCTGACGCGGCGACACGCCGCAATGAGCCAGGATCTGCTCCAGCATCAGAGGGTGAGGTTTGCTGGCGGTTTCATCCGCTGCGCGGGTGATGTCGAAGTAATTTTCCCAGCCATGAGCCTTGAGCACCCGATCCAGCCCGCGCCGAGCCTTGCCGGTGGCGACAGCCAAGTGATAACCCTCGGCGCGAAACACCTCCAGCGATTGCACAACGCCCTCAAACAGCGGCGAAGGCTCAGCTTCCAGCGCAATGTAGTGATCAGCGTAATGTTCGCGAAAGGCGATCAGCTCAGCGTCACTGATTTCGGGGTACAGGCTACGGATCGCTTCAGGCAGGCCCAGACCAATAATGCCCTTGACCGCCAAGTCGCTGCACAGCGCAAAGCCTGAGCGGGTGGACGCCATGTGCATCGACTCGACAATGCGACCAATGGAGTTGGCCAGCGTCCCGTCCCAATCAAAAATCAGCAGCTTGTAGTCAAGGTGCGACACTCAAACGCTCCACGGTCTTGGCCCACATCTCGTCCACCGGCGCCTGCAATTTCAGTTCGCCACCATCCGGCAGCGGTACAGTCAGCATGTAGGCATGGAGAAACAGGCGCTTACCGCCCAAGTCCCGAATTTCCTTGGAAAAGTCTTCGTCGCCGTATTTGGTATCGCCAGCGATGCAGTGGCCCGCATGCAAGGTGTGCACACGAATCTGGTGGGTACGGCCAGTCACCGGCTTGGCCTCGACCATAGTGGCGAAGTCACCGAAGCGGCGCAGCACCTTGAACAGGGTCAGGGCTTCTTTGCCCTCCTCGTCCACTTCAACCATACGCTCGCCGGAACGCAGGTTGCTCTTCTGCAACGGTGCACGAACGCTTTTGATGGAGCTGGCCCAGTTGCCACGCACCAGCGCCATGTAGCGCTTGTCCACGCCATCACCACGCAGGGCGGTGTGCAGGTGGCGCAACATGCTGCGTTTCTTGGCGATCATCAACAGCCCGGAGGTGTCGCGGTCCAATCGGTGGACCAACTCCAACTCCTTGGCGTCAGGGCGCAACTGACGAAAGGCTTCGATCACCCCGAACGTCAGGCCGCTGCCACCATGGACCGCAATGCCGCAGGGCTTGTTGATCACGATGAGCTTGTTGTCTTCGAAGACAATCGACGCCTCAAGGCGTTGCAGCAGGCCCTGGGCCAGGGGCACAGGTTCGTCCCGCTCGGGCACGCGTACCGGCGGCACACGGACGATATCGCCCGCCTGCAGCTTGTACTCGGGCTTGATCCGACCCTTGTTCACGCGCACTTCGCCTTTACGCAAAATGCGGTAAATCAAGGTCTTGGGCACGCCTTTGAGCCTGGCCAGGAGAAAGTTGTCGATGCGTTGGCCGGCATATTCCGGCGAGACCTCAAGCAGCTGGACGCTGGGGGTCTGGGGGGCGGTAGTCGTCATGGCGGCGATGATAACAATTTTTTATGGAATTGAAGCACTTAATCATTGCTGCTATAGTCGCGAACGCCGCCAAAAGCGGCCTGGACAGAGGACTTGCGGCAAACTGCCGGCCCTGACCATCGCAATTCATCAGGACGCGAGGCCGTCCTACGGGGCTTTCGTCACCCTGGAAGGTTCGAGATTGTAACAAGCGCAGGTGACATGAGGCCTGAAGCGAGTGCAGAAAGCAGAGTGAATACTCGCGTTCTGCGCCGATATTTACGGCCAGTTCACAAAGTGCAGTCAGTCTTGTGCCAGACCACGGCGAATGCTTCGGAAACAACGCCTGTTAAGAGCTGAGTGTGAGCGCAGTCGCCCACATTCAGTCTTGTTTAGCCATGAGCGTGAACTCCCCATTGGAGAACACGGTAAATGCCAACCCGCTGCGGATTCTGCGCGCGGCAGCACCCGAATTATCAGGGATACGTGTAGGGTGGAGATGCACAACCGTCGGACCGTGTAGCACTAGGCTTATATTTAGACGCTTCATCTCGTCCACAGTCGCCGGTTGATTCCTCCTCCTGACCTTAGCTTTTGTTGAAGTGGTGCCTTTGTCACCACCGCTAACAAGCAGGACGCGTCCGTCGCGATACCGGCCCACATTGGCCGATTTTGCTGGACACTGGAGTGGCCAACCACTCTTGACGCACCTGACACCGACCGTGAGAAGTCGTGTGTGCCGAACGCCGTTTCCGGCAGCCCGGAAACCGACGGTACAACATGAAAAGAATGCTGATTAACGCAACTCAACCCGAAGAGTTGCGTGTTGCACTGGTAGATGGCCAGCGCCTCTACGACCTGGACATCGAATCCGGTGCACGCGAGCAGAAGAAGGCCAACATCTATAAAGGCCGTATTACTCGCATCGAACCAAGCCTTGAGGCTGCCTTTGTCGATTTCGGCTCCGAGCGCCACGGCTTCCTGCCCCTCAAAGAAATCTCCCGCGAATACTTCAAGAAAGCTCCTGAAGGCCGCGTGAACATCAAGGACGTCCTGAGCGAAGGCCAGGAAGTCATCGTCCAGGTCGAAAAAGAAGAACGTGGCAACAAGGGCGCTGCCCTGACCACCTTCATCTCCCTGGCCGGCCGTTACCTGGTGCTGATGCCGAACAACCCACGTGCCGGCGGTATCTCCCGTCGCATCGAAGGCGAAGAGCGCAACGAACTGCGTGAAGCGCTGAACGGCCTGATCGCACCAGCCGACATGGGTCTGATCGTTCGTACTGCCGGCCTGGGCCGCAGCAGCGAAGAAATGCAGTGGGACCTCGACTACCTGCTGCAACTGTGGACCGCCATCAAAGAAGCGTCCCTGGATCGTTCCGCGCCGTTCCTGATCTACCAGGAAAGCAACGTGATCATCCGCGCCATCCGCGATTACCTGCGCCAGGACATCGGCGAAGTGCTGATCGACAGCGTTGAAGCCCAGGACGAAGCCCTGACCTTCATCCGCCAGGTGATGCCGCAGTACGCCAGCAAGATCAAGCTGTACGAAGACAGCGTTCCGCTGTTCAACCGTTTCCAGATCGAAAGCCAGATCGAGACCGCCTTCCAGCGCGTGGTCGAACTGCCTTCCGGCGGCTCCATCGTGATCGACCCGACCGAAGCCCTGGTGTCCATCGACATCAACTCGGCGCGTGCGACCAAAGGCAGCGACATCGAAGAAACCGCCCTGCAGACCAACCTGGAAGCGGCTGAAGAAATCGCCCGCCAACTGCGCCTGCGTGACATCGGCGGCCTGATCGTGATCGACTTCATCGACATGACCCCTGCCAAGAACCAGCGCGCCGTGGAAGAGAAAGTCCGCGAATGCCTGGAAGCTGACCGTGCCCGCGTACAGGTCGGCCGCATCTCGCGCTTCGGCCTGCTGGAGATGTCCCGTCAGCGCCTGCGTCCATCCCTGGGCGAAAGCAGCGGCATCGTCTGCCCGCGTTGCAACGGCACCGGCATCATCCGTGACGTTGAATCGCTGTCCCTGGCGATCCTGCGCCTGATCGAAGAAGAAGCCCTGAAAGACCGCACCGCCGAAGTTCGCGCCCAAGTGCCGATTCCGGTTGCCGCCTTCCTGCTCAACGAAAAACGCAACTCGATCACCAAGATCGAACTGCGCACCCGTGCTCGTATCGTGATCCTGCCGAACGATCATCTCGAAACGCCGCATTTCGAAGTACAGCGCCTGCGTGACGACAGCCCGGAAGCCCACAGCGGCCAGTCCAGCTATGAAATCGCCGCTGCCGCCGCCGAAGTGGAAGAAGTCCAGCCGGCCGCCGCGACCCGCACCCTGGTTCGCCAGGAAGCTGCCGTGAAAACCGCGCCAGCCCGTGCCAACGCACCGGTCCCGGTTGAAGCTGCCGCCCCGGTTGCCGCGCCAGCCGCCCTGCCTGAGCCAAGCCTGTTCAAAGGCCTGGTGAAGTCGCTGGTCAGCCTGTTCGCCACCAAGGAAGAGCCTGCGGCTCCGGTTGTGGTTGAAAAACCAGCTTCCGAGCGCCCTGCACGTAACGAAGAGCGTCGCAACGGCCGTCAGCAAAGCCGTAACCGCAACGGTCGCCGTGACGAAGAGCGCAAGCCTCGCGAAGAACGTGCACCGCGTGAAGAACGCGCGCCACGTGAAGAGCGCGCACCTCGCGAAGCCCGTGAAGAAACCCCGGCCGTAGCCCGTGAAGAACGTGCACCGCGTGAAGAGCGCGCACCACGTACCCCACGTGCTCCGCGTGAAGATCGCAAGCCGCGTGGCGAGCGTGAAGAACGCGTGCGTGAACTGCGTGAGCCACTGGACGCTGCACCTGCCGTTGCCGCCGCCGCTGCAACCACCGAAGAGCGTCCGGCCCGCCAGCCGCGTGAAGAGCGCGCCCCCCGTGAAGAGCGCCAGCCGCGCCCACCGCGTGAGGAGCGTCAACCACGCGCCGAGCAAGCTGCTGCTGCCAGTGACGAAGAAGAAGTACTGACCGGCGAAGAGCAACTGCAGGAAGACGGCCAGGACAACGCCGAAGGCGATCGTCCACGCCGCCGCTCCCGTGGCCAGCGTCGTCGCAGCAACCGTCGTGAGCGTCAGCGTGATGCCAACGGCAACGTGATCGAAGGCTCGGAAGAGACCGGCGAGAACGCTGAAGGCGCGACTCACGAAGCCAACGAACCAACAGGTGCCGAACTGGCTGCCGGCTTGGCCGTTACCGCTGCCGTTGCCAGCTCGGTCATCAGCGCACCTGCTGAAGCCCAGGCTCACGAGCAAGCTGAACGCGCTACCGCCGCGGTTGAAGCTCCTGCTGTAGAAGAAGCACCCGTTGCCGAGGCCCCAGTGGTTGAAGCTCCAGTTGTTGAAGCCCCTGCTGTCGAAGCCACCACCCCGATCGAAGCCCCAGTGGTTCCGGAAGTGGAAGTGGAAGTAGCACCGGTTCGCGACGCACAGCCAGAAACCGAAGTGGTTGCCGTTGAACCTGCACCGGCTGCTGAGCCTCAACCAGTGGTTGAAGCCGTAGCAGAAGCTCCGGTTCAAGCCCCGGCTGCCGAAGAAGCTGCCCCGGCGGTGCGTGAAGTTCGCGAAGAACAGACCGCCTTCCAGTGGACTGCCGAACCTGCCGCCCCGGTTGAAGCACCTGCTCCAGCACCTGTTGTAGAAGAAGCGCCAGCGCCGGTTGTCGAAGCCGTGGTTGTCGAGCCAGCCCCAGTCGTTGAGGCCGCGCCAGTGGTTGAAGCGCCAGTGGTTGCCGAAGTCGCCGCCCCGGTGGTTGAAGCCGCGCCGGCCAGCGCCCTGACCGAAAACGGCCGTGCGCCGAACGACCCACGTGAAGTGCGTCGCCGTCGCAAGGAAGCTGAGGCCGCCGCTGCGGCAGCTCAGGAAACAGAAGCACGAGACTAATCCCTCGTCTGATTCCAGTAGCTACTAAAAAGCCCCGCCTGAGTGATCAGGCGGGGCTTTTTTTTATCTGCCGATTTATCGGTATTGCAACTTCGCGGGCACGTCCACATCCCACAACACGCCTGGATCCTCCACCTGCACCTCCTGCAACGCTGCCTGGTCAAACAGCAGCTTGGCACCGCGATCACCGGTCAGCGCCATCAGGTGCGGCCCGAACGCCCGGCCAAACGCGACGGGATGCCCATACTGCCCCAGCTGCACCGGCACACTAATACGCTCTGCCGACACCGCGCCAATCACGCGCTCAATACTCGCTGGCTGGATAAACGGCATATCGCCCAAGACCACCAGCCAACTCTCGGCTGATGCACTGGCCGCAACCGCAGCCGCGATGCTGTCGCCCATCCCCGCTGATTGCAACAGCAAGACCTGACAGCCATAAGCCTCAGCTAAGCGGATAACCTCCACACGCCCCGGCGAGGTCACCACCCAGCGATCCACTACACTCGCCGGCAAATTCATCAGCACCTGCTCGATCATTGGCCGCGTCACGCCGTCCAGGCCGATACATTGTGCCAAGAGTTTGTCCTGACCCGTCTCGGCACGGAACCGGCTGCCCTGCCCCGCCGCCAGCACAATCGCCGTCACGGTCACTCAGCCACCGCCGGCAACGGTTTTTTCTGCATCGGCGCCACGCCGTTCTTGATCGCGACAATTTCCGCCAGCAGCGACAGCGCAATTTCCGCCGGCGTGTGACTGCCGATATGCAAGCCAATCGGCCCATGCAAACGGGCAATCGCCTCTGCCGACAGACCCAGCGCGGCGAGGTTTTCGCGGCGCTTTTGGGTATTGACCCGTGAACCTAGCGCGCCGATATAAAAGGCACTGGAATTCAACGCCGTCAGCAACGCCATATCGTCCAGGCGCGGGTCGTGGGTGAGGCAGACAATGGCCGTGCGTTCGTCGGTCTGGATATTCAGCACCGCTTCATCGGGCATGCCCGGCACAAAGCGGCCATGTTGCTCTTCCCAGCCGTACACGAACTCTTCGCGTGGGTCGCAGATCAGCACTTCGAAATCCAGCAGGCGCGCCATTTCTGCCACATAGCGCGACAGCTGCCCGGCGCCAATCAGCAGCAGGCGCCAGCGTGGGCCGTAGATGGCGCGCAGGCGTTCGCCGTCGAACGTGACCACATCGGTCTTGCTCGCGCCGCTGAGTGTCACTTCGCCAGTTGCCAGATCAAGCTCCCGCGCAACAATCTGATGATCCTCGCAGCGCGCCAGCAACTGCGCGACCCAGCCCCAGTCGTCCACCCGCTCTTCGGTCAGGCGCAGCGTACCGCCACAGGGCAAGCCAAAACGCGCCGCCTCATCGCGGGTGACACCGTAGGTCACCAACTGCACCGGCGGGCCGTCATCGGGCAAGCGGCCGTCCTGCAGCCGGGCGATCAAGTCATCCTCGATGCAACCGCCGGAGACCGAGCCAATCACCACCCCATCGCCCCTCAGGGCCAGCATCGCCCCCGGTGGACGCGGAGCACTGCCCCAGGTCTGGACCACGCTGTACAACACCACTCGCTGCCCGGCGCGGCGCCACTCAAGCACGCTGCGCAGGACATTCAAATCCACACTGTCCATTCAGTCTCCCGCCAGCGTTGTTGATGAAGTATTCATTTACTGTAAAGCAAACCGATTCAAAAGTGGCCGGGCAGAAACGCAAACGCCCCGAACCAGTCGGGGCGTTTGCGGATAGCTGTTGGCGCGGATTCACGCCATCGGCGACTTACTTGACGACAGGTGCCGGGCCTTCGGCCACGCCCAGGTCATCGATTTCGCGGGTTTCCGAGATACCGGTACCGCCGGACGCCAGCTCGCTTTGCAGCTTGTCGGTGTCCAGTTCTTTGACCCACTTGGCCACAACGATAGTGGCAACCGCGTTACCGACCAGGTTGGTCAGTGCGCGGGCTTCGGACATGAAGCGGTCGATACCCAGGATCAGCGCCAGGCCGGCAACCGGGAGGTGGCCTACGGCCGACAGGGTTGCAGCCAGTACGATGAAGCCCGAACCGGTCACGCCAGCTGCGCCTTTGGAGGACAGCAGCAGCACCAGCAGCAGGGTGATCTGGTGGGTGATGTCCATGTGGGTGTCAGTCGCCTGGGCGATGAACACGGCAGCCATGGTCAGGTAGATCGAAGTGCCGTCGAGGTTGAAGGAGTAGCCAGTCGGGATGACCAGGCCCACTACGGATTTCTTCGCCCCCAGACGCTCCATCTTGATCAGCATGCGTGGCAGCGCGGATTCCGAGGAGGAAGTACCCAGCACGATCAGCAGCTCTTCACGGATGTAGCGGATCAACTTGATCACGCTGAAACCGTGAGCACGGCAGATACCACCCAGCACCACCAGCACGAACAGCAGGCACGTGATGTAGAAGCAGATCATCAGTTGGCCCAACTGCACCAGGGAACCTACGCCGTAGGCACCGATGGTGAACGCCATGGCGCCCAGGGCACCGATTGGCGCGAGCTTCATGATCATGTTGATGATGTTGAACATCACGTGGGCGAAGCGATCGATGAAGTCCAGCACCGGCTTGCCGTAGGCACCCAGGCGATGCAGGGCGAAACCGAAGATCACCGAGAACATCAGCACTTGCAGGATATCGCCGTTGGCGAAGGCGCCGACGATGGTGTTCGGAATCACGTTGAGGATAAAGCCGACGATGCTCTGGTCTTTACCGGCGGTCACGTAGGCCGCGACTTTGGAAGCGTCCAGGGTCGCGACGTCGATGTGCATGCCGGCGCCCGGTTGCACAACGTTCACCACGATCAGGCCGATCAGCAGGGCAACGGTGGAAACAATTTCGAAGTACAGCAGCGCGTAGCCACCGGTTTTGCCGACCGATTTCATGCTTTGCATGCCAGCGATGCCGCTGACAACGGTGCAGAAGATGATCGGGGCGATGACCATTTTGATCAGTTTGATAAACCCGTCACCCAGCGGCTTGAGGGCCACACCGGTCTGCGGGTAGAAGTGACCGAGCAAAATACCGATAACGATTGCAACGATCACCTGGAAATACAGGGATTTGTAGATTGGCTGACGAGTCGTCATTGCAAAATTCCTCAATCGTCCCGTGTGGCAAATATCCGCCATTGCCCACGACACTTGAATTGCGAACCCTCCTGCACTGGAGGGATTTGTTGTTTGCGAAGCCTGTAGGTTCAGGCCTGCGCTGTAATCCTTATCGCAAACGTCGTGCCACTTTGCCGAAAAACGCCAAACGCCTTCAGGCATAAGGGCTGAGGGTTTTCAGGCGCCCTCCCAAGCGCCAGATCTGTTGGCGAGTTTCCGCCACTGTGCCCAATCGCGTCCTACAATTTGGCGGATATCCGCCTTGTCGCCCTGCCGGGTGCTGACTACCATCCGCCATTCCATGGACGAGGGCCCCGCATGCGTGAACGTACCATCGCCAGTCACTACGCCCGGGCCGCCCTCGGCGGTGCGCGTCGGGCCGGTTACGATTATTCGGCCCTGCTGCAACAACTGGGCATCACCCCGGAGCTGCTGACTGAACCTCGCGCCCGAATGGCGCCGGAGCAATTTACCCGGCTGTTGCAAATGCTCTGGTTGGCATTGGACGACGAGTACCTGGGTTTTGCCGACGGTCCAAGCAAACGTGGCACCTTCGCCATGATGTGCCATGCGTTGATCCACTGCCGCACCCTGGAGAAGGCTCTGGAACGCGGCTTATTATTTTATAGCCTATTCCCGCAAGGCCCGCGCTGGCAGCTGACGCGGGAAGGCGAAATGGCCCGACTGAGCCTGGATGACTCACAACTCTGGGACCCGGATCACTTCCTCAGCGAATGCCTGCTGGTGATCTGGCATCGCCTGGGCAGTTGGCTGATCGGCCAGCGTATTCGCTTGCACCAGGCCACGTTCAGTTACCCGATGTCTGCCCACGCCGGGGAATATGACCTGCTGTTTCCCTGCACCCAAGTGTTTGGCGCACCGAGCAGCAGCCTGGTATTTCCCGCCCGCTACCTGAGCCTGCCGCTGTTACAGGACGAGCGCACCCTCAAGCACTTTCTGGAGCGCTCCCCCGCCGACCTGCTGTCACGCCCGGACGAAGGCGACAGCTTGAGCAGCCAGTTGCGTCGCTTGCTGAGCCGCGACCGCACGCCCTGGCCGGACCTGGAAGCCGTTGCGCAGCACCTGCACATCAGCCCGCAAACCCTGCGTCGGCATTTGCGTGAAGAAGGCACCAGCTTTCAGGCGCTCAAGGATGAGTTGCGACGGGACATCGCCATCTACCATCTGGGACGGGCGGATTTGTCGTTACAGGAGATTGCCGAGCAGTTGGGGTTTTCCGAGCCGTCGGCGTTTCATCGGGCGTTCAAGAAGTGGACGGGGCTGACGCCGGGGGCCTATCGCGCGCAGGAGAGTTAGAAGTGTGTTGTGTGTGAGGGGCTCATCGGGGGCAAGCCCAGACACTGCAGATTACACCGCCGGAAAATGAATCTTGAACGCCGCCCCACCCAACGGCGAATCCCCCAAGGTCAGCCGCGCGCCGTAGCTTTCGATGATGTCCTTGACCACCGCCAACCCAATCCCCTGCCCCGGATGCTGGCGGTCCAGCCGCTCGCCCCGTTGCAGAATCCGCGCACGCTGGTCGGGCGGCACGCCTGGCCCATCATCTTCGATGCACAACTCGATGCCTTCGAGATTCTCCGTCAGGCTGACGCGCACTTCGCTCAGGCACAGTCGATAGGCGTTTTCCAGCAGGTTGCCGAGCAATTCGAGCAGGGCGCCCTTCTCGATCGGTACGTCGCAGGCGTGCGGCAACTCAAAGGACACCCTGACGCCCTTGTCGCGGTAGACCTTGCCCAGCGTATCGCACAGGCTTTGCAGCACCGGTTCCAGGCGCACCTGATGGCGTACCAGGCCGCTTTTGCGCAGGCTGGCGCGCTGCAACTGGTAGCTGATTTGCTGGCTCATACGCTCGATCTGAGATTGCAGCACCCAAGCCTGGTCGCGGTCTTCGGGGCGCTTGGCCATGTCTTCGCTCACGCCTTGCAACACCGCGAGCGGCGTTTTCAAGCTGTGGGCCAGGTCATCAAGGGAATCGCGGTACCGCGCCCGTTGTTCACGCTCGCTGTGCAGCAAGCGGTTAAGGGAACCGGTGAGGCGCAGCAGTTCGCGCGGGTGTTGTTCGGACAGGCTTTCGCGGGTGCCGCCTTCGATCTGGTCAAGCTCTTGGCTCAAGCGCCGCAGGGCTTGCAAACCCCAGGTCAGGCCCAGCCACAATAATGTGAGCAGCACCAGCAAGGCGGCACCGAAGCCCAGGTAGAGGTTTTCGCGCAGGCCTTCGAGGGTCAACTGATATTCACGCACCGGTTGCAGGGCAACGATACTGAACGCCGCGCTCTTGCCGCCGAGCAGTTTGACTTCCACGTCGTAGACGAAGAACTCCTGGCCGTCCGCCTCGCGAATCCGCGCAAACTCATTGCCGCGTCCGTCATAGCGCGGCTTGTAATTGATGTTTTCTTCCCGAGTCGCCCGCGAGCGCCACACCAGGTGGCCTTCGCGGTCGTAGATATAGCCGAGCAAGCGGCTGTCGGTGAGATTGAAACGTTCGTCCGGCAACTGCGCCGG
Organism: Pseudomonas sp. LG1E9; assembly: GCF_003290225.1. Lineage (NCBI taxonomy): Bacteria > Pseudomonadati > Pseudomonadota > Gammaproteobacteria > Pseudomonadales > Pseudomonadaceae > Pseudomonas > Pseudomonas sp. LG1E9. The sequence continues at coordinate 5,400,887 of NZ_CP029983.1, forward strand.
CATCATCAGGCGATTATTTTCGACCCGCGCGGCGGAGATCAGCGTCGTCACGTCCGACGCCAGGCGCTGCTCGATGGAATCCTGCAACGCCAGGCTGAATGCGCCCTGCATGGCCGGTAGCAGGCCGAGCATAAACAACACGGCCAAGGTCGCGGCCGCCAGCATCAAGCGCACGCGTAACGAGCGGATCAACGGCAGCGCTCATTGAACAGGTAGCCCAGGCCACGCACGGTGTCGATCGGCTTGAACCCGGCCGGGCCTTCCAGCTTGCGGCGCAGGCGACCGACCAGGACTTCAATGACGTTTGGATCGCGCTCGTCGTCATCCGGGTAGAGCTGTTCCATCAAGCGATCTTTGGCGACGACTTGCTGGTGATGGCGCATCAAGTATTCAAGGATGCGGTATTCGTAGGCAGTCAGCGCCAGCGGCTGTTCGTCGAGGGACGCTTGCTTGCGGTTGAGGTCCAGCAGCAAGGGCCCGGCAACGATGGTCGACTGGGTGAACCCGCTGGAGCGACGCAGCAAGGCGTTCATGCGCGCCTCCAGCTCTTCGAACTGAAACGGTTTGACCACGTAGTCGTCGGCGCCGGCGGCCAGGCCTTCGACCTTGTCCTGCCAGTTGCCGCGCGCGGTGAGGATCAGGATCGGAAACGTCTTGGCCTGGCTGCGCAGTTGGCGGATCAGGTCCAGGCCGCCCATGCCGGGCAAGCCGAGGTCGATGATCGCCAGGTCATGGTTGAATTGACCGGTCTGGTACAGCGCCTCTTCGGCATTGGCCACAGCCTCGACCACGTGGCCGCTGTCGGTCAGGCGGGTAAACAGGTGATGACGCAGCAGCGCCTCATCTTCCACCACCAGCAATTTCATAAGGCTCTCCAAAGCAAATCAACTGTCCGACAGGGGGACATCATAGCGGCCCTGCAGGTCTTGCGGGCGCAGTTTAATGCCATTGAACCGGCCGCTCAGGTGCGCATAACCGGTGCGGTACGCCGGCTGTGGTGCAGTAACGCCCAGTGACTGACCCCAAGGCGCAGGCTGACTGCTTGCGTCATCAAAGCTGACGCGTTGAATCAAGGTGCTGGTTTTCTTGGTTTTCTCGCGACCGAATGCGGCAAAGTCACCATCAGAGGCCTGGACCCCGGCGGTGGCACTAAGCATGGTCAACGCCAACATCAGCTTTTTGATCGCAGTCATGGTGTTACCTCATACGCGTTTGGCTGTTGGAACCAGCCTACGCAAACGCCCCTGAACTCCCCCTGAACAGGCGGCACACCGCTGCGGGGTATCCTCTGGCGCGTCAACTCGGCAAACTACCGCCCATGAACCGTCTACCTGCTTGCTGCACCCCACTCAACGACCACTGGCCGCTGCCCGAACCTTTACCGGGCACGGTGTTTATCGGCACCCGCTTCGACCCGGCATTGTTGGCGGCGGGTGATTTCGAGCACTGCGCCGTGCCGCCACCGGCGAGCATCCAGCGCTCGGTGGCCAAGCGCCAGGCCGAGTTCCTGGCCGGTCGCCTGTGCGCCCGCGCAGCCTTGCAACAGCTTGACCAACTTGAATGCGTCCCGGCCATTGGCGAAGACCGTGCACCGGTCTGGCCTGGGCACATCAGTGGCTCCATCACCCACAGCACCGGGCATGCTGCGGCGGTTGTCGGGTACAAGGCGCAATGGCGCGGGCTGGGAATGGACCTGGAAAATGTACTGACGCTGGAACGGGCGGAGCGGCTGGCCGGGGAAATTCTGACGGCTGATGAGCTGCAACGGATGGCCAACGTGCCGCGAGAGCAGATTGCGTTGCTGGTGACGCTGACGTTTTCGGTCAAGGAAAGCCTGTTCAAGGCGCTCTACCCGATTGTGCAGAAGCGCTTCTATTTTGAGCATGCCGAGGTGGTTGAATGGACCGAGGCCGGCCATGTGCGCTTGCGGCTGCTGACTGACCTGTCCAGCGAGTGGTGCCACGGCAAGGAGCTGACTGGGCAGTTTGCGGTGGATAACGGGCAGTTGTTGAGCCTGGTGGCCGTTGGTGCCTGATTGATCGCCATCGACGACTCGACTTGCCCCCGATGGCGGTGTCAGGTTTTGTCCTGATCCCTCGGCCAACTCAGGCTGAAGCACGCCCCGCCCAGATTGTTGCTCTTGCTGATCAGCGCCCGCCCGCCGTGCCAATAGATGATCCGCCGCACAATCGACAAGCCCAGACCGTGGCCGCCGGAAGCGCGGGTGCGGCTGTCGTCCAGTCGCAGGAACGGCGTAAAGATACGCTCCCATGCACTTTCCGGCACACCAGGGCCGTCGTCCTCCACATCGATGCGACAGCGCACCTGCCCCACCTGATAACTGATCAGCACCTGGCCCTTGGCATGGCGCATTGCGTTGCTCACCAGGTTTTGCAGGGCGCGGTGCAAATAGCGGGGCTCGGCGTCGACCCAGGCGTCGTCCCAATGGGCCGATGACAAGCAGATTCCCCGCGCCACCGCCACCTGCGCACGCAGTGGCGATAATTCGCCAATCACCTGATCCAGCAACGCACTCAGGTCGACCCGCTGAAAAGTCAGCTGCGGCGCGCCCTGTTCGAGCCGTGCGTAGGTGAGCATTTCATCCACCAGTCCATCGAGGTCCTGGATATCGCCGTCCATGCCTTCCAGGTACTTGCGCCGGGCCTCGGGGGTGGCAGCATCGCCGATCATCTCCAGGCCGAAGCGCAGGCGCGCCACCGGTGTGCGCAGTTCGTGGGACACCGCACGCACGAGCTCGCGCTGGATCGCCAGCAATTGCTGCAAGTGCTCGGCCATGCCATTGAAGGCGGCGGCGAGGCGGCCCACCGAGTCCGCGCCCCGGGCCGGCACGCGCACTTCCAGGTTGCCCTTGGCGATGCGTGTCGCCGCGGCTTCCAGGCCACGGAGCCGGCGCTCAAGCTGGCGTACCAATAAATAGACGATGAGGCCGATCAGGGTCAGGCCGATCAAGGCGATAAGGACCAGCCATTGCACCGGATACGGGTTCATTTGATACAGCGGGCCAAGTTCCAGTACCCAGGGCGTGCCAACGATGCCGGAGAACACGCGGATCGAGTCGCCGCCCTTGCCCAGGGCCATCACCGTGTCACCCTCCGACACACGACGGCGCTGGTCGTCGTCCATGTCGGCCTGATCGACGGTCATCAGGTGCATTTCAAAGCCAAAGCCCTTGGCTTGCTTTATATCCGCCAACCGTTGCGGCTGCTCGGCCACGGGGAAGCGCACCAATTCGTCGGCCAGCAGGTAAATAGTCGCACGGGCCAGTTGTTCGCTGATCTGCTGCACCTCACCCGTCAGCACCCATTGCTCTTTATCGCTGACCAGGCGCAGCACCCGGGCGGCATGGGGCCCAGTCTGCTCGACCAGTACCTGGCCGCGTTGCAGGCGGTTGCGCTGGCTGAGGTCCAACTGCGCGTCGGTGAGGCTGCACAGCTCCAGGGGGATGCCCAGCAAACGCTCCCACACTGCCAGGGCGCGTTGGCGTTCGATGGCGCTCATAGGCTGCAGGTTGTCGCCCATCAGGGCGAAGGTGCCGTGGGCCAGGCGCTCGCGGTACTGACCACTGCGCACCTCGTTAAGCAGGTGCAGAGCCAGCACGCCCAGCAGCGCCACCAGGATCAGCGCCGCGCACATGCCGCCATAGATGCGCAGGAAGATCGAGTTCACAGCGGCACGTCGGCGCAGGCTTCGGGGACGAACAGGTAGCCTTTGCTGCGAATGGTCTTGATCAGGCGCGGATGGATCGGATCGTCGCCGATTTTCGGGCGGATGCGTGAGATGCGCACATCAATGGAGCGGTCCTGGCCGTCATAGCCGATGCCGCGCAGGGCGATAAAGATTTCTTCGCGGGACAAGATGCGTCCGGCATTCGCCACCAGCAGCCACAGCAGGTCGAATTCGGCGCTGGTCAGTTCGATACTGCCGTCGTGCAGCCAGGCTTCGCGCAGGGCGTTGTCTACTACCAATGGGCCGAATTGCAGGCGCCGCTGGTTTTCCACGGTGGCGGGTTCGGCCGGCTCGCTGCGCCGCAGCAGCGCCTGGATGCGCGCCAGCAACAGGCGCGGGCGCACGGGCTTGCACACGTAGTCATCGGCGCCCATGTCCAGGCCCAGCACCTGGTCCATGTCGTCGGTGCGGGCGGTGAGCATCAGGATCACCCCATCGTAGCGCTCGCGTACCTTGCGGCAGATGCTCAGGCCATCTTCGCCGGGCAACATCAGGTCGAGGATCACCAGATCGGGTTGCTCGGCGATGATCCGCGCGGCGGCCAGGGATCCGTCGCCTTCAACCGCCACGCGCAGGCCGTTGCTTTCCAGGTACTCACGGGTCAGTTCAGCCAATCGCTCGTCATCCTCGACGATCAGGATTTGCCAGGCTTCTTGCTCCATGCGCTACCTCGATTCTAATTATTGTCATGTACGGGAAGCACACTACTGCCTCTATTGAAGGTCGATTGTAGCCATGCCCCAACCCTCAAACACAAGCCGGTAAATCCATTCGGTGATCGCGTTTTTTTGTGATAGGGTTCGCGCCCTCAAAAATCCAACCGGCTGTTTTTAACTTGGAATATTCAGTGACAAACGGCCGAATCCAGCAGCACTGCGGCCTACACGGGTGTTCTACGTTTCATACACATTTTACCCACAGCGTTATCCACAGGCAGTGCGTTGCTAAGCCCCCCAAAACGCATTATCTTGTACCTCGGCGCTAAAAAAACCCTACATGTAGGGTTTTGAGCGAAAAGACCCAACACAAATCAGACAAGAAACTCAAGCCCTTTCTTGCTCCTGTTTGGTCGAACCCAAGCATTTTTTGAAAGCCCAAACCGCTCAAGCGGATGGCAGCCGTTTTCAAGCTCCAACAGCGGAAAACGGTACGGGTGTTGCAGTGCTGGAAGCTGGCAACTGTCACCCATCAGGAATACGGCCAAGGGCATTCAAGCCCCGAACCGAAGACTTCGGCATGGAAGCGGCGCGAACAGCCCCCTTCCTCCTGTCCCGAAGTTGTTATGCCAGGCCCAGGCCTGTTGTAAATGCTTCAGGACGGAACGGTGGGCACCTTGATGGTGCCCAAATAAATACAGAATGTGGAGACAACCCCCCATGCAAACCGACACAACTCGCGAGAACCCGCAGGGCTCCGTGCCGCAGGCAGCAGATTCGAATATGGATCTGTCCGCCACTGCACCTGGCCAACTGCGCGTGATCAAGCGTAACGGCACTGTCGTTCCTTACACCGATGACAAAATCACCGTCGCCATCACCAAAGCGTTTCTTGCAGTTGAAGGCGGCACCGCTGCCGCTTCGTCGCGCATCCACGACACCGTTGCCCGCCTGACCGAACAAGTCACCGCGACCTTCAAGCGTCGCATGCCATCGGGCGGCACGATCCACATCGAAGAAATCCAGGACCAGGTCGAACTGGCCCTGATGCGTGCCGGCGAGCAGAAAGTCGCACGCGACTACGTGATCTACCGCGACGCCCGCTCCAAGGAGCGTGCCGTGCGCACCCCGGCCGAAGAAGCCGCCGTGCAAGCGCACCCGTCGATCCGCATCACCCTGGCCGACGGTTCGTTTGCACCGCTGGACCTCGGCCGCCTGAACACCATCATCACCGAGGCCTGCGAAGGCCTGGAAGAAGTCGATGGTGACCTGATCCAGCGCGAAACCCTGAAGAACCTGTACGACGGCGTGGCCCTGACCGACGTCAACACCGCCCTGGTGATGACCGCCCGTACCCTGGTTGAACGTGAGCCGAACTACTCGTTCGTGACCGCGCGCCTGCTGATGGACACCCTGCGTGCCGAAGGCCTGGGCTTCCTGGGCGTGGCCGACAGCGCCACCCACCACGAGATGGCTGACCTGTACGCCAAGGCCCTGCCTGCCTACATCGCCAAGGGTATCGAATTCGAATTGCTGAACCCGATCCTGGCCACCTTCGACCTGGAAAAACTCGGCAAGGCGATCAACCACGAGCGTGACCAGCAGTTCACGTACCTGGGCCTGCAAACCCTGTACGACCGTTACTTCATCCACAAGGACGGGATCCGCTTCGAACTGCCGCAAGTGTTCTTCATGCGCGTGGCCATGGGCCTGGCGATCGAAGAGAAGCACAAAGAAGACCGTGCGATCGAGTTCTACAACCTGCTGTCGTCCTTCGACTACATGTCGTCGACGCCGACCCTGTTCAACGCCGGTACCCTGCGTCCACAGCTGTCGAGCTGCTACCTGACCACCGTGCCGGATGACCTGTCGGGCATCTACCACGCGATCCACGACAACGCCATGCTGTCCAAATTCGCTGGCGGCCTGGGCAACGACTGGACTCCGGTGCGTGCCTTGGGTTCGTACATCAAGGGCACCAACGGCAAGTCGCAAGGCGTCGTGCCGTTCCTGAAAGTCGTGAACGACACCGCCGTAGCGGTCAACCAGGGCGGCAAGCGCAAAGGCGCTGTGTGTGCGTACCTGGAAACCTGGCACATGGACATCGAAGAGTTCATCGAGCTGCGCAAGAACACCGGTGATGACCGCCGTCGCACCCACGACATGAACACCGCCAACTGGATCCCGGACCTGTTCATGAAGCGTGTCTTCGATGACGGCCCATGGACCCTGTTCTCGCCATCCGAAGTGCCGGACCTGCACGACCTGACCGGCAAGGCTTTCGAAGAGCGTTACGAGTACTACGAAGCCCTGTCCCAGTACCCAGGCAAGATCAAGCTGTTCAAGACCATCCAGGCCAAAGACCTGTGGCGCAAGATGCTGTCCATGCTGTTCGAAACCGGCCACCCTTGGCTGACCTTCAAGGACCCATGCAACCTGCGCAGCCCGCAGCAGCACGTGGGCGTGGTTCACAGCTCGAACCTGTGCACCGAGATCACCTTGAACACCAACAAGGACGAGATCGCCGTTTGCAACCTGGGCTCGATCAACCTGCCGAACCACATCGTCAACGGCAAGCTGGACACCGCCAAGCTGGAACGCACCGTCAACACCGCAGTACGCATGCTCGATAACGTGATCGACATCAACTACTACTCGGTGCCACAGGCGCAGAACTCCAACTTCAAGCACCGTCCGGTCGGCCTGGGCATCATGGGCTTCCAGGATGCGCTGTACCTGCAACATATTCCTTACGGTTCGGATGCAGCAGTCGAGTTCGCCGACAAGTCCATGGAAGCGGTCAGCTACTACGCGATCCAGGCTTCCTGCGACCTGGCCGACGAGCGCGGCGCCTACGAGACGTTCCAGGGTTCGCTGTGGTCCAAAGGCATCCTGCCGCTGGATTCGCAACAGATCCTGATCGAGCAACGTGGCCAGAAGTACATCGATGTTGACCTGGAAGAATCCCTGGACTGGGCGCCGGTACGTGCCCGTGTGCAGAAAGGCATTCGTAACTCCAACATCATGGCCATCGCGCCGACCGCGACCATCGCCAACATCACTGGCGTATCGCAGTCGATCGAACCGACTTACCAGAACCTGTATGTGAAATCGAACCTGTCGGGCGAATTCACCGTGATCAACCCGTACCTGGTTCGCGACCTCAAGGCCCGCGGCCTGTGGGACTCGGTCATGATCAACGACCTGAAGTACTACGACGGTTCCGTGCAGCAGATCGAGCGCATCCCGCAAGAACTCAAAGAGCTCTACGCGACTGCCTTCGAAGTGGACACCAAGTGGATCGTTGACGCCGCCAGCCGTCGTCAGAAGTGGATCGACCAGGCTCAGTCCCTGAACCTGTACATCGCTGGCGCTTCGGGCAAGAAGCTGGACGTGACCTACCGCATGGCTTGGTACCGTGGCCTGAAAACCACTTACTACCTCCGTGCCCTGGCCGCGACCAGCACCGAGAAGTCGACCATCAACACCGGTAAGCTGAACGCTGTGTCCAGCGGCAACCATGGTGATGACTCGGTACTCGCTGCTCCAGCCGGCCCGGCACCTGTGCCAAAGGCCTGCGCGATTGACGAGCCGGATTGCGAAGCTTGCCAATAAGCTGAATCCGCCTTGGGCCTGATTTCCCAAGGCTGAAAAGCCCTCGATATGCCTACGGTGTATCGGGGGCTTTTTTTGCCAGATACATTTCCACCGTCCATAAAAAAGCCCCTCTTGCGAGGGGCTTTTTTGTGGAGCGTTACCGCATCACGTCATCTGGATGATGGTCTGCATGATGGTGCTCTGGGTGGAGATAGTCTTGGCGTTCGCCTGGTAGTTGCTCTGGGCCTTGATCAGGTCCACCAGCTCGTTGGTCAGGTTAACGTTGGAGTTCTCCAGGGAGTTGGCCACGATCGAACCCAGGGTGCCGGCTTGCGGGGTGTCGTAACCCGGCTGGCCCGAGGAGAAGGTCTCTCTCCAGGTAGTGCCGCCTGCCGGTTGCAGGCCCTGTTCGTTGTTGAAGCTGGCCAGGGAGATCTGGCCGATAGCCTTGCTCTGCTGGTTGCTGAACGTGGCGAACAGTACACCGTTGCCGTCGATTTTCAGGCCGGTGATCTGGCCGGTAGCGTAACCGTCAGTGGTCGGCGGGTTGCGGTAGCTGGCCGAGTTGTACTGGGTGATATTGCCCATGTTCACGGCAATAGGGCCGGCAGTCGCGTCGTTCGGCGTCCAAGTGCCATCGGTCACCGACCCTGGAACCCAGCCAGTGAGCGTCAAGGTCTTGCTGCTCACGCCGCCGGTCACAACGTCCTTGAGCTTACCCGCGCCATCAAAGGTAATGGTCGACGGCACAGGAGCAGTGGTGCCGGTCGTTGTCGGCTTGGAACCATCCAGGTTACGGCCGTCGATCAACGTGTAGGCGTTCCACTCGTTGGCGTCGGTTTTCACCATGTACTGCACCATGGCGTGGGAGTTGCCCTGGGAGTCGTACAAGGTGGTGCTGTACTGAGTGGTAAACGTGGTGGTGTCGGCAGGGTTGAACGGCTTGGTAGTCTGGTTGATCACCGGCTCCGACGAGTTCAGGTTACTGGTGGAGTCCACTTTGGTGGACGCCTTCGGCGGCAGGTAAGACAAGTTCAGTTGCAGGTCGGTCAAGCCGCCTTTGATGATCTTGCCGTCGTCATCCGCCGCGTAGCCTTGCAGGCGCGAGGTGCCGGTGTTGTTGGTGATGTAGCCGTCTTTGTCGGCGCGGAACGCACCGCTACGGGTGTATTCCAGGGAACCGTCGCTGCCCTTCTGCACGAAGAAGCCGCCGCCCTGGATCGCCATGTCCAGCACGCCGCCGCTGCCGTTGACGTCACCCTGGGTGAACTGCTGGGACACCGCCGCCAGGTTCACGCCGTTGCCGATGCTGTTCTGCCCGGTGCCCAGTTTGGACGCGGCGTAGATGTCGGCGAATTCCGCACGGGACGACTTGAAGCCAGTGGTCGCGACGTTGGCGATGTTGTTGCCGGTCACGTCCAATTGTTTGTTGGCCGCATAGAGGCCGCTAAGGCCGATATTAAAAGACATGTTTCTCTCCCTCTGCCGTAGTTAGCCGGCTCTATGTACCGATAGTCTGAATTTGCGACAGTTTGACGCTGCCCATGCCGCCTGCAAGGTTCAGCAGCATTTCGCCGCCGGTCTTGCTCAATGTAACGCTGGTCACTGTTGCCGGCAGCGAAGTGGCCAGGGCCACTGAATCGCCCTTGTCGTTCTTGGTCGTGGCCGCGAAGGTGTAGGTGCCCGCTGGAGCCACCTCACCCGCGTCGTTCTTGCCATCCCAGATAAAGTCCGAGGTGCCGGCGCTCTGGGCGCCCATGTCGATGGTGCGCACCACGTTGCCGTCTTTGTCGGTGATCTTGATGGCGACGTTGCCGGTGGCAGCAGTCACCGCCACCGAACCGTTCATGCTCTTGCTCGTATCCACCAGGGCCTTGTCGGTCTGGGTGATGATCGAACGCCCTACCAGCGACGAAGCTTGCAGCGCCTGCGAAGAGCTGAAGTTGCTGGAGATTGCATTCACCGAGTCGTTCAGGGTGTTGATGCCTTCCAGGCTGCTGAACTGAGCCAACTGGGCCACGAATGCACCGTTGTCCTGAGGCGACAGCGGGTCCTGGTTTTTCAGTTGGGTGACCAGCAGTTGCAAGAATGCGTCCTTGCCCAACGACTGATTGCCGGTGGCCGCAGAAGCCGTGCTTGCGACATTGTTTGTTGCAGTGCTGACCTTGGAATTGAAAAGGTCCTGGACTGCTGAATTAGTAGTCGTATCAACGATGGCCATTATTTGGCGCCCCTTATCACTGACCCAGGGTCAGGACCTTCTGCATCATGGTTTTGGCGGTGTTCATCATTTCCGCGTTGGTCTGGAACGAGCGGCTGGCGGAAATCATGTCGGCCATTTCCTCGACCACGTTGACGTTCGGGTAGTACACGTAGCCTTTTTCGTTCGCCGCCGGGTGGTTAGGCTCGTAGCGGGCTTCGAGGTTGCTCTGGTCTTCGACCACGCCAAGCACCTGCACGCCTTTGCCGGCTGCGTCCTGCTCCTGAAACAGCGAGTCGCTGCCGCCGTTCTGACCGGCCTGGAACATGGTGGCAAACACCGGGTGACGGGCACGGTACGTCTGGTCAATGCTCGACGACACGGTCTCGGCGTTGGCGATGTTACTGGCGACGGTGTTGAGCCGCGTGGTCTGGGCGCTCATGCCGCTACCGGCAATATTGAAAACACTGGACAGGGACATGGCTTACTCTCCACGCAGGGCTGACATCAGCCCTTTGAATTTGCTGTTGAGCAGGGTAAAGCTGGCCTGGAAGTTCACCGAGTTCTCGGCATACGCCGATTGCTCCAGCTGGGCGTCGACGGTGTTCTGGTCGATCGACGGCTGCATCGGCGTGCGATACAGCAACGACTCGTCACCACTGCTCAGGCCTTGCGCTTCGATATGACGGTTGTTGGTCATGTTCAAGGCGAAGGTGCCGTTCTTGGTCTTGTCCTGCTGTGCGGCGAGCACGGCGGAGAAGTCCAGATCCCGAGCCTTGTAGTTCGGGGTGTCGGCGTTGGCAATGTTATTGGCCAGGACTTCAGCACGCTGGGCGCGGAAGCCCAGGGCTTGTTCGTGGATACCGAGCGCTTTATCGAAGCTGATGCTCATGGCGGAAACCTTTAGGCTGACCTGCTGTTCGTTAACTGGGTTATAGCAAGGCGCATGCCAGTTTCTGAAAAGCCCATGAATCAAGGGGTTGCGAGGAGGTTGCCGGCGGCAATGCCAGAAAAGCGGCAACGGGTTTCCGCGTGGCGCCAGTAAAGCGGCAATGGGGAGTTGCCGCTTTCATCAACTTTGCCGCAGAAACAAATGTGGGAGGGGGTTTGCCCCCCTCCCACATTTTTATTTGGCCTGGTAGATGATCCCCGGGCTGCACTGCACCATCTGAAAGTGATCCGGCAGGCCGTTCAGTGCCTCGGAAGCACCGAGGAACAAGTAACCGCCACGCTTGAGGGTGCCGTGGATGCGCAACAGGATGTCTTTCTTCACTTCTGCCGAGAAGTAGATCAGTACGTTGCGGCAGAACACCATGTCGAACTTGCCCAGGCTGGCGTAGCTGTCGAGCAGGTTGAACGAACGGAACTCCACGCGGCTCTTGATCGGCGCCTTGATCGCCCAACGTCCTGCCCCTTTGGGGTCGAAGTAACGTTGCAGGCGCTCCTGGGACAAACCACGGCCCAGGGCCAGGCTGTCGTACTCACCGGTCTTGCAGTTGGTGAGCATGGTGCCGGACAGGTCAGTGGCAACAATCTGCGCCCCGGCCTTCAACTGGCCCATGTTGGTCCGCTCGAACTCATCGATGGACATCGAGATCGAATACGGTTCCTGCCCCGAAGAGCAGGCCGCCGACCAGATGCGCAAGCGCTGGCCCGGGCTGGCCTTGATGGCCTCCGGCAGCACTTTGCTCTTGAGCACTTCAAAGGGGTAGGTATCACGAAACCACAAGGTTTCGTTGGTGGTCATGGCATCGACCACCATCTCTTTGAGGCCACTGCGCGGCTGCCCCTGGATCCGTTGAACCAACTCGCCCAGGGACTTGATGCCCTGCTGCTCCATCAGTTTATTAAGACGGCTGGATACCAGGTATTGCTTGTTTTCACCGAGCAATATGCCACAGGCTTTTTCCAGGAAGACCCGGAACTGTTCAAAATCCAAATTACCCGTAGACACTGATACCGCCTCTAAAATCGTGTGATCGCCAGGGGAAAAAAGCCCTTAGCTGTGATCTGCTGCCTTGATCCGGGCGACTACCCGGGATGCCAGGTCATCAGGACGGAATTTGGCCAGGAAGTCATCGGCACCGACCTTCTTGACCATCGCCTGGTTGAATACGCCCGACAACGAAGTATGCAGGATGATATGCAATTTTTGCATGCGTGGATCGCTGCGTATCTCAGCCGTGAGGGTGTAGCCGTCCATTTCCGGCATCTCGATGTCGGAGATCATCATCAAGAATTCTTCTTCCGGTTTCTTGCCTTCATCTACCAGCTTGCGCAGGTAATCCAGCGCCTGGCGGCCATCATTGAGCGCCACCACTTCCACGCCGACGGTTTGCAGGCAACGGGTCACCTGCTTGCGCGCCACCGAGGAGTCATCCACCGTCAGCACACGCAGCGAGACCGCCTTGTGCGCCGTTTCGGCATCCACCACACCCACGGAAATCGATTCCGAGGTCGGCGCCACTTCAGCGAGGATCTTCTCCACGTCGATGATTTCCACCAATTGGTTATCGACCCGCGTCACTGCCGTGAGGTAGTGGTCGCGGCCGGTGCCCTTGGGCGGCGGATGAATCTCTTCCCAGTTCATGTTGACGATGCGCTCCACCGAGCGCACCAGGAAACCCTGGGTCTTGGTGTTGTACTCGGTGATGATCACGAACGGGTTTTCGCGGTCCTGCAGGCCAGCCGAACCGGTGGCCAGGGCCAGGTCAAGAATCGGGATGGTCGCGCCACGGATGTTGGCCACGCCACACACCACGGGGCTGGACTTGGGCATGATCGTCAGCTTGGGACATTGCAGCACTTCCCGCACCTTGAACACGTTGATGCCATACAGCTGCTTGCCATCCAGGCGAAAAAGCAACAACTCCAGGCGATTCTGCCCTACCAGCTGTGTGCGCTGGTTTACTGAATCCATTACTCCTGCCATGCCCAGACTCCTACGCTAAAACCTTGAAGGTGCGACGCGCACCCAACACTAAACGGCACGAGCTTTGCTATTTATTGGCCATGGATATTAAAACGACAGTTTCCCGACGCCTTCGATTCCCACAGGACCGCAGATTGCTCTGCGCCTTGGTGGCGCTGCTTGCGTTGAGCCTGAACACCACGGCCCGCGCAGATAACGTCACCTTGCCTGATCTACTTATCGGCGTCACTCAGGGCTTTCTTGAGTTCACTGTAGAAGATTATCTGGCAACCACCCAGACACCAGGGCGTTATGAAATCCAGGTCAACCAGTTGGACCCACGGCTGCGCATGCCCATGTGCGACAAGGAATTGACAGCCACCCTGGAAAGCCCCGCCCAGCCCATCGGCCGCGTAACGGTGCGGGTGCGCTGCGACGGCGCCTCGCCCTGGACGGTGTTTGTGCCGGCTCAGGTCAAGCTGTTCCGCGATGTAGTGGTAGTGGCCCGGCCGCTCAAACGCACCGGCATCATCGGTTTTGAGGACGTTGTACTGCGCGAACGCGACATCAGCCTGATCAGCCAGGGCTACTTGACGTCTGTGGACCAGGCCGTCGGGCAAAAATTAACCCGACCAGTGGTCACCGACCAGGTCATCACGTTGGTGCATCTGGAGCAGGCCGAGGTAATTCGCAAGGGCGACCAGGTGGTGATTTCCGCCAGCAGCGGTACGCTGAACGTGAAAATGCCCGGTGAAGCGCTGTCCAATGGCGGCATGAGTGAACAGATTCGCGTCAAGAACCTCAACTCCAACCGCGTGATCAAGGCGCGGGTAACAGCCCCAGGGCAAGTCGAGGTCGCTCTATAGATGACTGGTACAGGACGCCGGGTTTTCCTACACTGTGCAGGAGGTAGCCCATACGCAGATTTATTGTCATTTGCGTCTAAAGTTTATCCGGGTATGGCCGAAAACATGGCAAGCGTCCAAATACCCAGAGGTTTTTTATCATGGTCATCGATTTCAGTCGTTTAAATAACACCCCGGCAACGTCAGGCACTACGCGTACCACCGGCACCAAGGAAAGCGTAGAAGCCAAGGCCCCGCCACTGCCCGCCAAGGCAGAACAGGCCAGCCAGAGCGGGGAATCCGTACACCTGAGCAATGAGGCTCAACAGTTGCAGAAGGTCACTGACTCGCTGCGCGATCAACCGGTGGTCAATAAAGCCCGTGTGGCCGAATTGAAACAGGCAATCGCCGATGGCAGCTATAAAGTCGACAGCAACCGTGTAGCCAGCAAGCTGCTTAATTTCGAAGCCGAGCGCTAGGCAAAGGCCTGCGCAGGGCTTTTGGACGCTTAAAACCCAAGGCCAGCCATGCATCACGACGAACATTTGCTGCAACTGATCATTGATGATCTAGCGCCGACGCAACAATTGCTGGAGCTGCTAAGAGAAGAGTCACTGGCCCTTTACGGCCGGGATATGCCGCTGCTGGAAGAAATTCTGGCGCGCAAGCAGTCGTTGATTGTCCTGCTGGAACAGCATGGCAAAAAACGCAGCCAGATCCTGATCAGCCTTGGCTTGCCGGCAGACCACGATGGCCTGGCGCAGTTGGCCAGCCACTCTTCGGTCGGCGATCAGTTACTGAGCCAGAGCAAAGAACTCAATCAAGTGCTCGCCCAGTGCCAGGAAGCCAACCTGCTTAACGGTCAATCGATCCAGCTTCAGCAAGCCACGACCGCCAACCAGTTGCGTATACTCCACGGCGGCGAGCCGCCGGCACTGTATAACGCCCAAGGTTCCACCTCGCGCCTGGTCAAGCCAAGCACCCGCAGCCAAGCCTGACGCCGGTTTACCGTGCGCCCTATCCAAGGCGCGCCACATGCTGGCAAAATGCCGGTTCTTGCGTGTAGTCGTATTTTGTCTGGAGATGGAAGAACCGTGTTCAACGCCCTTAATGCGGAAGATGCCCCGCAGCCACCGAAGGTCCTCACCACGCCTCTGGAAATCGCCGGCACCTTGCGGATGCTGCAAGACAGCCATGACCCGCTGATCATCACCTTCCACGAGCGCAGCCAGCGCTTCCAGAGCTATCTGGTGGACGTCAACCGCGACAGCAACACGCTGGCGCTGGACGAAATGATCCCCCGTGATGGCGAACGCTACCTCGAAAACGGTGAACCCTTCCGTATCGAAGGCTTCCACGACGGCGTGCGCGTCGCCTGGGAAAGCAGCGGCACCCTGACCATCAGCGAAAAAGATGGCCACCGTATCTACACCGGCAGCCTGCCGGACGAGGTGGTCTACCATCAGCGCCGCAACGCCTTCCGCGCCGCGCTGAAGCTGGCGCAATTGGTGAACATCGAACTCGGCGGCGAAAAACTCAAGGCGCCGGTCAACGGCAAATTGCTGGATATCTCCGCCACCGGCTGCAAACTGCGCTTTGAAGGCGACATCTCCGAGCGGTTGCAACTGGGCCAGGTCTACGACCGCTTTGTCGCCGCCCTGCCGTTTGGCAGCATGACGACCTCGGTCGAACTGCGGTACCTGCACTTCGAAGACAAGATCAACACCACCTTCGCCGGTGTGCGCTTCCACAACATGAGCGGCCTGGTGCAGCGTCAGGTCGAGCGCTTTGTATACCAATTGCAGCGTGAAGCGCGACGCTTCGACAAGGACGACGATTTTTAATCCTTGAAGATCGCGGCAAAAAAAACGGGCAGCCCCTTAGGGGATCTGCCCGTTTTTTGCTTTCAGGGGCGCGCCCTGCTCAAGTCGTGAGGATGTTCCTCTGGCCCCAGGGGTTCCGGGGGCCCAACAAAGGCGGGCTCGTCCACCGGCGGCTGCGGATCAACTTGCGGCTCGGGGTCGGGGACAGTCTGCATCTGCTCCTGTACCACTTGCTCATCGACGCGCGGGTCAAGCGCGGCCACCAGCGGCGAACTCGACATGCTGTCGGGCATCGCCACGTGATGCAGCGGTGCGTCTTCCACCTGATGCAGGTTGGTCACCGCCTTCGGCCGGATGCGCCATACCAGGATCAACGCACACAGGCTGAAGAAGGCATACAGCATATGACTGCCGAACATCTTCATGATCACACCAGCCAGCAACGGCCCGATACTCGCGCCGACGCCATAAGTCACCAGCAGCATGGCGGTCAGCGACACCCGACGATCGCCTTCCACATGGTCATTGGAAAACGCCACCGCCAGCGGGTACAGGCAGAACTGCACCAGGGAACACAGGAATCCCGCGACGAACAGCACTTCCAGCGGCACCTGGGTCATGATCGCCAGCGGTAATGCCGCCACCGCCAGGCACAGGGCAAAGCAACGGATCAGCAGCGCACGGTCATAGCGATCCGACAACCAACCCAACGGCCACTGCACCAGCAGCCCGGCAAAAATGCAGCTACCCATGAACAGACCGACTTGCTCCGTCGTCAGCCCCTGCTGAGATGCATAAAGCGGCGCCAGGCCGTAGAACGAACCAACAATCAGCCCCGCGCCCAACACCGTACTCAGCGACTGCGGCACGCGCTTTATGAAGAAGCGCGGCTCCATCGGCGCCGGATGCAGGGGGGCCGGGTGAATGCGCCGAGTCATGGCCACCGGCACCAGGCACAGGGCAAAGCACAGCGCCACCAACATCAGTAGTTCAAGGCCGAGCTGGGGATGCATGACCAGGATCAGTTGACCCAGCACCAGCCCAAGGTAGGACGCGATCATATAGCCACTGAACACCACGCCCCGCTGCTTGGCATCCGCCTGCTCATTGAGCCAGCTCTCGATGACCATGTACTGGCACATCATGCCCAGGCCGACGATCATCCGCAGCACGATCCACGCCGGCAACCAGTCGACCAGGCCGTGCCCCAATACCGCGGCGCCGACGATCCCGGCGCAAGTGGCATAGGCACGGATGTGCCCGACACGGGCAATCAGGCGGTGCCCGATCTTGCCGCCCAGCACCAGGCCGAAGTAGTTGGCCGCCATCAGCGCACCGACCCACAGGCTGTCGACATGGTCGGCCGCCAGGCGTAAAGCCAGGTAAGTGCTGAGCAGGCCGGAGCCGATCAGCATCATCAAGGAGGCGAAATAAAGGGCTCGAAAAGATTTCCAGATCTGGCGCATCGGCGTTCCGAGCGGCTCCTTGCAGTGAGAGACAGGGCTATCGGCAT
Organism: Pseudomonas sp. LG1E9; assembly: GCF_003290225.1. NCBI lineage: Bacteria > Pseudomonadati > Pseudomonadota > Gammaproteobacteria > Pseudomonadales > Pseudomonadaceae > Pseudomonas > Pseudomonas sp. LG1E9. The sequence goes on from NZ_CP029983.1 coordinate 5,418,179, forward strand.
GATAGTCCTGGGTGGCCGGTTCCGGACAGGCGGTACGAGCTGTTTCCGGGGATTATTTTGCTTGAACAGCTCAGACGACGCGGGGTGGCGTGAGAGGTACACCGTGGCGAAAAATACCCGGCAACACCTGCTGTGAACATTGATCGGCGGCAAGGTTCGATTGATGTTTGAAAAGACCGCACACGCACAAAAAAGCCCCGCACAGAATAAGCTGTGCGGGGCTTTGAATCTGGTGTCCCAGGGCCGGTTCGAACGGCCAACCTTCCCCTTAGGAGGGGGATGCTCTATCCAATTGAGCTACTGGGACTTATGACAGCCGTCGGGCCAGTGGCGTTGTGACGGACGGCGTGCATGTTAACGGCCGAGGTCGGTTTTGTCATGTCGTCCGTGGGCTTTTTGAGTGTAGGACGAGATGCGGCCGGATAGTTGCCGTTTCGCCCCATAAATACGGGCACTTCGCCCAATCGTGCAAAATGCACTCCCCCAAAATGCCGGCATTGCAAATTGCAACCTCCCGACGCATAAATCAAGTCTCAAGTCATTGATTATATTGACTTAATAGATTGGCACGAGACCTGCAATACTTCTCCTGCAACACCCCTTTCAACTACGGCGTTAAGCGGAGAACATGACCATGAACAGTGCCCTTCTGTTAGTCCTTAACGCCGTTGCCCTGACGGCACTGGTGACATTTCACTTTCAGTCGACTGGCAGCAACGACCCGGCTCAGATCAGCCAAGCGGTACCACATCACCTGCAACAACGCCCGCAATTGGCAGTCATGACGCCGAATGCCCAACCGCCGGTACGCTTGGCCCAAGCTACCCAGGCCGCCCCAGCCGCTGAACACTGGGTTTTCTGAGGAAACCGCTCATGACCAAATTTGCCTGGCTGTTTGTGTGCATGACCACCGTGACTGGAATCTATGGCTTGGTGGCCGACTCCCAAGACGTTCAACTCACCTCACTGATCGCCAGCGGTGTGTGCGCAAGCCTTCTGCTGCTAAGCCTGGTTATGGGTCGCCGCATCAAATTCGACCCGGTTTTGCGCTGATCCCCCTCCCCTTCGCCCTACCTTATGTCGCCTCGCCCTAGTAAATCGGCAAATTGCCACTAGTCTTAACACAAGGGCAAAAGGCCACTTTGCTACACCACGTGCGGCCTCAAAACCCCGTTGCGGCCCGGCCTGCGGGATGATCGAGTATCTGTCGTCCTCGCAGAAAAGATTTCCAACCAGTCCGCAAAAATACAAATGAGTGCTGGCATAAAGCCTTTAGGCAGTTCAATATTTGTCACAGAATTGACGCCAAGGAACTGGCAAATCTGAGGCATGATGCGGCCTCTTTGCAATTCGGGTTGAACTTTGGTCGTGAGTCTTGTCTTAACTCTCATCGCTTGCGGCCAATTCCAAAAACCGCTCCCCTGAACTAACCGGTTAAATATATGCGCCCATTGAAACAGGCAATTTATTCCAGCCGTACGGCTGACAAGTTCGTCGTACGTCTGCCAGACGGAATGCGGGAACGCATTGCCGAGGTGGCTCGCAATCATCACCGCAGCATGAACTCCGAAATCATCGCGCGCCTGGAACAGAGCCTTATTCAGGAAGGTGCGCTGGGTGACGAGCTAAGCATGCGCCTGGACAGCCCTGAGCTGTCGCTGCACGAACGCGAACTGCTGCAGCGTTTTCGTCAGCTCTCCCACCGCCAGCAAAATGCCCTCGTCTCGCTTATCGCGCACGACGTCGAGGCGGCCGCAGAAGCCAATTGATCTGCAACTGAAAGCCGAAGCCAGCCATGTGCTGGCTTTTTTTTGCCTGGGATTTAGACAGGCTTCGACAGCGTTAGCACGCAGCTGTCGAGCCTTTTCGAGGCGGTGTAGCGGACGCATTGACACCCCGCGACCAGCGGGGACGCCAACGCAGGGGAGACAGGTCAGAGCAGGAAAATCGTCGCCAAGCCCAGGAAGATGAAGAAGCCACCACTGTCAGTCATGGCCGTGATCATCACGCTGGCGCCCATGGCCGGGTCACGACCGAGGCGCGCCAGGGTCATGGGGATTAGCACCCCCATCAGCGCGGCCAGCAGCAGGTTGAGCGTCATGGCGGCGGTCATCACCACCCCGAGCGACCAGCTGCCATACAGCAAGTAGGCCACCACACCAATCACGCCGCCCCACACCAGGCCGTTGATCAGGCCCACAGCCAGTTCCTTGCGCAGCAGCCGAGAAGAGTTGGCAGTACTCACCTGATCCAGCGCCATGGCGCGCACGATCATGGTGATGGTCTGGTTGCCGGAGTTACCGCCAATACCCGCCACAATCGGCATCAGCGCCGCCAGCGCCACCAGTTTTTCGATGGAGCCTTCAAATAGCCCGATCACACGGGAAGCGATGAACGCCGTAATCAGGTTAACGGCCAGCCACGCCCAGCGGTTATGCAGTGAACGCCAGACCGACGCAAAAATATCTTCCTCTTCACGCAGACCCGCCATGTTGAGGACTTCGGTTTCACTCTCTTCACGAATCAGGTCGACGATTTCGTCAATGGTCAGACGGCCAATCAGCTTGCCGTTCTTGTCGACCACGGGCGCCGAGATCAAGTCGTAACGCTCGAAGGCCTGAGCCGCGTCGTAGGCGTCTTCATCCGGGTGAAAACTCACGGTATCACTGGCCATCAGGTCAGCAACCCTTTTTTCCGGATCGTTGACCAGCAGCCGCTTGATCGGCAGCACGCCCTTGAGAATGCCTTCGTAATCGACCACGAACAGTTTGTCTGTGTGGCTAGGCAGCTCTTTCAGGCGGCGCAGGTAACGCAGAACCACTTCCAGGCTGACGTCTTCGCGAATGGTGACCATCTCGAAGTCCATCAGGGCGCCGACCTGATCCTCGTCATAGGACAACGCGGAGCGCACGCGCTCACGCTGCTGGCCATCAAGAGCCTCCATCAGCTCATGGACAACATCACGGGGCAGCTCAGGCGCGAGGTCCGCCAGCTCGTCGGCATCCATCTCTTTGGCCGCAGCCAGGAGCTCGTGATCGTCCATGTCGGCGATCAGGGTTTCACGAACCGAATCGGACACTTCGAGCAGGATGTCGCCGTCGCGGTCAGCCTTGACCAACTGCCAGAGGGTCAGTCGATCATCGAGCGGCAACGCTTCGAGAATGTAGGCAACGTCGGCGGAGTGCAGGTCATCGAGTTTGCGTTGCAACTCGACGAGGTTTTGCCGGTGGACCAGGTTTTCAACGCGGTCGTGGTTCGGACCTTCCTGGCGATGGGTAAGGTCTTCGACCACGCGCTGGCGCTGCAGCAGCTCGATGACTTGAGCCAGGCGATCCTGCAGGCTGTCCTGTGTTTTCTTTACTTCTACTTCGGTCATAGGCGAACTCCACTCCCAGCAGCGGGGCACGCCGGAAGGATCAATCAGTCAATTCATGATTGGTAAAGCGGGGTACTGAGTAACTACTGGGTAAGTCCATGGAGGTATTCCACAAGCCCCGGCGGGGCTGACGGGCGCAATGATACACCGCCCGGCCGTCTTTAACGTCAAAAAACTGGAAAGAACAAGCGCTTGCGAGCCAAAGCTGAGTATTGGCTGCATATAAGAACTGCGACGCCACCGCCTGAACGGAAAACACATGAGGAAGGAGAAAAAGATAAAGTCCGACACAAACGCCAGACGGCAAAAAGCCCGCACTAGGCGGGCTTTTTGTTTGTATGGTGCACTCGACAGGATTCGAACCTGTGACCGCTCGGTTCGTAGCCGAGTACTCTATCCAGCTGAGCTACGAGTGCAGATTGTGTTTTTAGACCAGATCACAACTGGTTGAAGCAAAGTTACCTGCGTTGCTGCAGTTAACTCTTAAATGGTGCACTCGACAGGATTCGAACCTGTGACCGCTCGGTTCGTAGCCGAGTACTCTATCCAGCTGAGCTACGAGTGCATTTGTTGCCGCGCATTATAGGCCGTTCAATCTCTATGTAAAGCTATTTTTTCGTTAATTTTCAACAACTTACCGAAAAAACCAGATTGCAACGTACTAAACAAATAATGGCGGAGAACGGGGGATTCGAACCCCCGACACCCTTTTGAGGTGTACTCCCTTAGCAGGGGAGCGCCTTCGGCCACTCGGCCAGCTCTCCGCAACACGGGGCGTATATTAACCACGTTCCTCCCCGTTTGCAAACATAAAAAACGATAAAAATTAAAGGCTTGGTTCTTCGTCCTTCTCTTTCTTGATCCGCAGGTAGATTTCCTCGCGGTGGACCGCTACCTCTTTCGGAGCATTAACCCCGATACGTACTTGATTGCCTTTGACGCCGAGCACGGTCACGGTGATTTCGCCATCACCGATAATCAGGCTTTCTGCGCACCGACGAGTCAGAATCAGCATACCTTTCTCCTCACGCATTTCATTTCAGGAACAACAGTCTGCAAAAAAAAGGCGTTCGACCTACGACCCGAGAGTCATAGCCCCAACGGCCTAAGTATTGTCGAGCGCACGCAAAAGACCATGCGCCCTACAAAAAAAGGAAAGGCGCGGTAGACCGCGCCTTCCTGGCATTACTTCATTCGCCCTGGCGGGCCGGAGCGTCCAGCTCGAACGCGGTATGCAGCGCACGTACAGCCAGTTCCAGGTACTTCTCTTCGATCACTACCGAGACTTTGATTTCCGAGGTAGAGATCATCTGGATGTTGATGCTTTCCTTGGCCAGAGCCCCAAACATGCGGCTGGCAACGCCGGCATGGGAACGCATGCCCACACCCACGATCGACACCTTGGCAATCTTGGTATCGCCGACCACTTCACGGGCGCCAATCTCGCTCGCGGTGTTCTCCAGGATTTTCAATGCCGCATCGTACTCGTTGCGGTGCACGGTGAAGGTGAAATCGGTGGTGTTATCGTGCGAGACGTTCTGCACGATCATGTCGACTTCAACATTCGCATCGCTGATCGGACCCAGGATCTTGAAAGCCACGCCCGGGGTGTCTGGCACGCCACGGATCGTCAGCTTGGCTTCATCACGGTTGAAAGCGATACCGGAAATGATCGGCTGTTCCATGGATTCCTCTTCATCAATAGTAATGAGGGTGCCCGGACCCTCTTTGAAGCTGTGCAATACGCGCAGCGGAACGTTGTACTTGCCGGCGAATTCCACCGCACGGATCTGCAACACCTTGGAACCGAGGCTGGCCATTTCCAGCATCTCTTCGAAGGTGATCTTGTCCAGGCGCTGGGCCACGGACACGACACGCGGATCGGTAGTGTAGACGCCGTCCACATCGGTGTAGATCTGGCATTCATCAGCCTTGAGGGCCGCTGCCAGAGCCACGCCGGTGGTGTCCGAACCGCCACGCCCCAGGGTCGTGATGTTGCCGTTCTCATCCACACCCTGGAACCCAGCTACAACTACCACGCGGCCGGCTTTCAGGTCGGTGCGAATTTTCTGATCATCGATCTGCAGAATGCGCGCCTTGGTGTGCGCGCTGTCAGTGAGGATGCGCACCTGGCTGCCCGTGTAGGACACCGCTGGCACGCCACGCTTGTTCAGGGCCATGGCCAGCAAGGCGATGGTCACCTGCTCACCGGTCGACACGATCACGTCCAGCTCACGCGGCAGCGGTTGCTGGTCGCCACTGATTGCCTTGGCCAGCTCGATCAGGCGATTGGTCTCGCCGCTCATGGCCGATAGCACCACCACCAGGTCGTCACCGGCATCGCGGAATTTCTTAACCTTGTCGGCCACCTGCTCGATTCTTTCGACAGAGCCGACCGAGGTGCCTCCAAATTTCTGTACGATCAAAGCCATTTCCAAGCCGCCTCAGCCCGTAAAGGGGCGCCTAAATATCCAATCAACCAGCACCGAACAAGCCCGCGACTAGACCACGGGCCGGTTAACAATGCCTTAAATACCTGCCTCGACAAACGGCACGGTCAAGGCCAGGGCCGCGTCCAGGGCACCGGCGTCTACACCACCGCCTTGTGCCATGTCCGGACGACCACCGCCCTTCCCGCCCACTGCCGCAGCGGCTTGCTTCATCAAATCACCGGCCTTGAGTTGGCCAGTCAGGTCTTTGGTTACACCAGCAACCAGAACGACCTTATCCTCATGGACACTGCCGAGCAGGATCACTGCGCGGCCGAGCTTGTTCTTCAACTGATCGACCAGGGCCAACAGCGCCTTGCCGTCCTGGCCATCCAGGCGAGCCGCCAGGACTTTCACGTCCTTGACGTCCACCGCAGAAGCCGACAGATCGTCGCCCGCCGCACTGGCGGCCTTGGCCTGCAACTGCTCCAGCTGTTTTTCCAGCGCACGGTTGCGCTCCAGCACGGCGGACAGTTTGTCGATCAGGTTGTCGCGGCTGCCCTTGACCAGGCTGGCCGCTTCCTTGAGTTGCTCTTCGGCCGCATTGAGGTAGGCCAGGGCCGCAGCACCGGTCACCGCTTCAATACGACGTACGCCCGACGCCACACCGCCTTCGCTGATGATTTTCAGCAGGCCGATGTCGCCGGTGCGGTTGGCGTGGATACCGCCACACAGTTCCACCGAGAAGTCGCCGCCCATGCTCAGTACACGCACGTTGTCGCCGTACTTCTCGCCGAACAGCGCCATGGCGCCTTTGGCCTTGGCGGTCTCGATGTCGGTTTCCTCGGTCTCAACCGGGGTGTTCTTGCGCACTTGTGCGTTGACGATGTCTTCCAGGGCCTTGATCTGCTCTGGCTTGATCGCTTCGAAGTGGCTGAAGTCGAAACGCAAGCGCTGGCTATCGACCAACGAACCCTTTTGCTGGACGTGCTCGCCCAGCACCTGGCGCAATGCAGCGTGCAACAGGTGAGTGGCCGAGTGGTTCAAGGCAGTTGCGTGCCGTACGTCGGCATCAACCTGGGTATCAACCGGTGCGCCGACCGTCAGGTTGCCCAGCACCAATACGCCGTGGTGCAGGAACGCACCGCCGGTCTTGGTCGTGTCACGCACTTCGAAACGACCCGACGTCGAGCTCAGGAACCCACAGTCACCAATCTGGCCGCCCGACTCGGCGTAAAACGGCGTCTGGTCCAGGACCACAACCGCCTCGTCGCCTTCATTCAGAACGTCGACCGACTTGCCATCTTTATAGAGGGCAACGATCTTGGCCGAGCCAACGGTCGCCTTGTAGCCGGTGAATTCGGTCGGCACATCAACCTTGACCAGGGTGTTGTAGTCCAGGCCAAAGGAGCTGGCGGAACGAGCACGTACGCGCTGGGCTTCCATTTCACGTTCAAAGCCGGCTTCATCGATAGTCAGCTCGCGCTCACGGGCGATGTCGGCAGTCAGGTCCATCGGGAAGCCATAGGTGTCATAGAGCTTGAACACCACATCGCCCGGCACCACGGTGCCTTTGAGCTCAGCCAGGTCCTGCTCCAGAATCTTCAGGCCGTGTTCCAGGGTCTTGGAGAATTGCTCCTCTTCGGCCTTGAGCACGCGCTCGATATTGGCTTGCTGCTGCTTGAGTTCCGGGAAGGCTTCGCCCATCTCGGCCACCAGCGCGGCAACGATCTTGTAGAAGAAGCTGCCGGTGGCGCCCAGCTTGTTACCGTGGCGGCAGGCCCGACGGATGATGCGACGCAGCACATAGCCCCGGCCTTCATTGGACGGCAGCACGCCATCGGCAATCAGGAAGCCGCAGGAACGAATGTGGTCCGACACAACCTTGAGCGAAGACTGGCTCTCATTGGCGCAACCAATGGCTGCCGCCGAGGCACTCAGCAGGTTGGTGAACAGGTCGATTTCGTAGTTGGAGTGAACGTGCTGCATCACCGCACTGATCCGCTCCAGGCCCATGCCGGTGTCCACCGACGGCGCCGGCAGCGGATGCAACACGCCATCGGCGGTGCGGTTGAACTGCATGAACACGTTGTTCCAGATCTCGATGTAACGGTCGCCGTCTTCTTCCGGCGAGCCCGGCGGGCCACCCCAGATGTCGGCGCCGTGATCGTAGAAAATCTCGGTGCAAGGGCCGCACGGGCCGGTATCGCCCATGGTCCAGAAGTTGTCGGAGGCGTACGGCGCGCCCTTGTTGTCGCCGATGCGGATCATGCGCTCGGCAGGCACGCCGATTTGCTGGGTCCAGATGTCATACGCTTCGTCGTCCGTCGCGTAGACGGTGACCCAGAGTTTTTCCTTGGGCAGCTTCAGCACGCCGGTGAGGAAGGTCCAGGCGAAGGTAATCGCGTCTTTCTTGAAATAGTCGCCGAAGCTGAAGTTGCCCAGCATTTCGAAGAACGTGTGGTGGCGTGCGGTGTAACCGACGTTTTCCAGGTCGCTGTTCTTGCCGCCGGCGCGTACGCACTTCTGGCTGCTGGTGGCGCGGGTGTAGGCGCGCTTTTCCTGGCCCAGGAAGCAGTCCTTGAACTGGTTCATCCCCGCGTTGGTGAACAGCAGGGTGGGGTCATTGCCAGGGATCAGAGAGCTGGAGGCGACACGGGTGTGACCTTGCTCTTCGAAGAAGCGAAGGAAGGCTTCACGGATTTCTGCGCTTTTCATTAGGTTCTTCCACGGAGGCTGCGGCCAAAGGCCAGTGCGCAACATCATCAGACGGAGCGACGGCAAAAGGCCGCATTATATCGGCCCTTTGCCGGTGGTACAGCGTGTTTATGCGATAGAGAGGCTCAATTAGACGGCCTGCACGGTCATTTGCGCGAAAATTCGACGAATGCCCCAAGCACCTGCTCGATCTGCGCCCGGCTGACATCCAGATGCGTGACCATACGCAGGCGCGGCGCGGCGCTCAACTTGATCCCGCGCTCGGCGGCAAAGGCCTTCAAGGCCTGGGCCTGATCGCCGATCTGCACGTAGACCATGTTGGTCTGCACAGGCTCCACCTCATACCCTGCTTTGCGCAGTTCATCGCCCAGCCACTGGGCGTTGGCGTGGTCGTCGGCCAGGCGCTGCACCTGGTGATCCAGGGCGTACAGCCCCGCTGCTGCCAGGGAGCCGGCCTGGCGCATACCGCCGCCGACCATCTTGCGCAGCCGCCGGGCCTTGGCGATCAACGCCGTGGAGCCGCACAGCACTGAGCCGATGGGCGCACCGAGGCCCTTGGACAGGCACACCGACACCGAATCGAAATGTTGGGCGATCTCCCGCGCATCCACCCCAAGCTTGACCGCCGCGTTGTAGAGGCGCGCGCCATCCAGATGCAGGGCCAGGCCATGTTCACGGGTAAACGCCCGCGCCTTGACCAGGTATTCCAAGGGCAGCACTTTGCCCTGCATGGTGTTTTCCAGGGCCAGCAAGCGGGTGCGGGCGAAGTGGAAATCGTCCGGTTTGATTGCTTCCAGTACGTGGTGCAAATCCAGGGAACCATCCGCCTGCACTTCCAGCGGTTGCGGTTGGATCGAGCCCAAAACCGCTGCGCCACCGCCTTCGTATTTGTAGGTGTGGGCCTGTTGACCAACGATGTATTCCTCGCCGCGTTCGCAATGGGCCATCAACGCCAGCAGGTTGCTCATGGTGCCGGTGGGCACGAACAACGCGGCCGCAAACCCCAGGCGCTTGGCCAGTTCGGCTTCCAGCAGATTGACGCTGGGGTCTTCGCCGTAGACGTCATCACCGCTGACGGCGGTGGCCATGGCGTCGAGCATGCCGGGGGTGGGTTGGGTCACGGTGTCGCTGCGCAGGTCAATCACAGTCATGAAACAGGCCTCTAACAGATTGGATACGTCCTTTTGTCAGTGATTACTGCGGGCAACGCCACGGAATATCAAGCCCCGTTTACATTCAATCGAATACCAACCAAACAAACCGATATAGGCTATCAATACGACGCTCGTGCAGTTTTTGAAAAAGCATGTTAAAAACTCTCCGCCGCCAGGGTTCTGGTGGCAACGTTCTCAGGGCGGGGTGCAATTCCCCACCGGCGGTAATTACACGCAATGTGTATAGCCCGCGAGCGCTTGGCGCCTCGAACTGCTCACGCGGGACGGCGACAAGGTCAGCAGACCCGGTGTGATTCCGGGGCCGACGGTCATAGTCCGGATGAAGAGAGAACGGGATTGGCACCTAAGGGCCGCGCGTCTGTTGACGCATGCGTACCCTTAAATCCCATTCGATTCATAACGCCCTGTTTTTTTCTTAAACAGGAGTCAGAACATGCAACCCACCGCTATCGACAGCAAAAGCAAAAACCACCACGGCGAGCGCGTCGCGTTTATCCAGGCCTGCTGGCACAAGGATATCGTCGATCAATCCCGTAAAGGCTTCCTCGCCGAAATGATCGCCCAGGGCTACCAGGAATCGGACATCGATTTCTTCGAAGTCGGCGGCGCCTTTGAAATGCCCCTGCACGCCAAGCTGCTGGCCAAGACCGGCCGCTACGCCGGTATCGTTGCCGCCGCGCTGGTGGTGGACGGTGGCATCTACCGTCACGAGTTCGTCGCCCAATCGGTGGTCAGCGGCCTGATGCAGGTGCAGCTGGAAACTGAAGTGCCGGTGTTTTCGGTATCGCTGACGCCGCATCACTTCCATGCGGGCAGCGAGCATCATGCGTTCTTCCATGATCACTTTGTGCACAAGGGCCAGGAAGCTGCACGCACCTGCGCCGACACGCTGCACAAGGTACGGGCGATCCGTCGCAGCGAACAGAAACTGGCGGTCTGACACGCCGCTGAAAAAAAGCCCCGACACCTTCAGGCGCCGGGGCTTTTCGTTATCCGCGTGTATATCTACCGCATCATCGCCGCGCACTTCCCGTTAAGTAAGGCCTTCTCCTTACTGACTCGACAGGTCGTGCAACATGACTCAAACCCAAAGGGCTGATGGCATCTACGTCATCGATGCCAACACGCTCACCGACAACCCCCGCCACGAGCCCACCAACGAGCGCCCCAGCGGCCCGGGCTTTATCGAAGTCCATCGGCTTCTCGAAGACGAAAATGTGCGCATCGAGCGCAGAATTTTCAGGGAGGAAGCGGTAGACCAACTGTGCATCACCAGTTTCGATGGGCACGACACGGTCAATATCTTCGCTGCCGCTCCCGCAATCGACACCTCGTTGACGCTGACTGTGCAGCTCAACCAACCGCGCTACGAAATCACGCTGAACTGGAAAAGCCAGACGCTTTTACTGAATACCCAGGGTGGCAACGACCGCATTCATATCGATGACAACGTGATCATTCCCGTGTTTGTCTTCAGCGGCGACGGCGATGATCGTGTCTTGAGCGCTGCAAAGAATGCCAGCCTGTATACGGGCCGTGGCGATGATTTCATCTCGGCCATCAACGGCTCATGCCATATCGAAGCGGGTGAAGGTGACGATGAGGTCCACGGTTACCAGGACATCCATATGACGGTGTACGGTGGCCCCGGTAATGACGACATCAGTGGTGGCCAAGGATCCAGCTTCATCGATGGCGGAGAAGGTGATGACCATATCGTTGGCGGCGCGGGTCACAACATTATCAGCGGTGCCGGCGGCGATGACCGCATCAAGGCGGGTCCGGGCAGTAATGTCATCTACACCGGCGACGGCCTTAACGATGTCACCCAACTCAAAGCCGATGATGTGACCTACTACAACTACAAGAGCACCCTGACAGTGGACTGCGCGCTGATGATGCACACGGACGTCCCCGCAGACTTGCCTCCAGGGGCACTGGCCTCGCACGCTATTCACCTGGAGCCTGAAGCACTGAGCCGCAGTGGGGTCAGCGTGCAGGGCAGCGCGTTGTTCATCGACCGGGTCAACGATGACCTGCGCCTGCTGCTGGGCTCACCGACCGGACAACGTCTGCTGGCAGAACTGGAGCGCGCGTCACTGGCCAGCGGGCAGCCCGTCACGATCCATGAATTCTACCCGCAGCCGAATGGCCTGTTCGTACCGGACCCAACGAGTGCTGCTGGGCCGTATATCAACAATGACCAGCGAGGGCGCCCGTCATACGGAGGAAAGATCTGGTACAACACCACGGACATCGTTCCGGGCACGCCCAGTGTCATCAACCTGTTCCATGAACTGTGCCATGCCTACAACCACGTAACCGGCTCGATCATGCCGGGTGAAAGCCCGGATGGCGTCGACGGTCGCAAGCCACGTCACCAAATACGAAACATCGAATTGCAAGCAGTCGGCTTGCCAACGACAGCACAGCCCTTCGACTTTGACGCAGACCCCACCACCCCAAGCACCAACACCAACCCGCATGCGTTCAGTGAAAACGGGCTACGCCAGGAGCTAGGGCTGCCCCCGCGCAAGCAGTACAGGCTCTAGGCCAGCCCCTGCTCGGTCGTCGGCACGATCAGGATGCCTGCGCGCAAACCATTCTTCACCTTCGGGTTAGGGAAGATGATGCGTGCGCCCTCCTCCTCGATCACCCAGCGGGTCTTGGCGACATCTTCGGCCAGCAGGTAACCCTTGGCCAACGGTGAGAAGTTCTCCACATCCGCCGGCAGGTGCATTAGGAACCCGTCACTGTGCTTGATGACTTCACGGGAGACGGCAAATAGTTGCAGGCCATCGAGGCTCTCGGTGGCCGGCTCAGTGCCTTCGATGATGTGCTTCAGGCGCGTTTCCAGGCGTGACACGTCAACCCCCTGGTTCTGCCCGAATGGCCGTGCCTTGCCCAGTTCCAGGGTGAAGGCCTCGGCGTCCAGCTGTTCGTAGGTAAACGCCGTGAAAGTGATCGACGTCTTGTTCTGCAGCAGCACCGCTTCCATGCCGGCAGCGTTCAGACGCGCCAGCTCATGACGCGAATGCTGGCGCCCATCCTTCCAGGGGTACAGCGCGAACTGCTCGATCTTCGAACCACGGATGGCGGTGTGCAAATCGTAATGCAGGCGCGAACGGCCGGGCTGGCTGAAGAAGCTGCGGGCCAGTTGCTCAAGCTCGGCGGCGCGCATGGCTTCGGGGCCGATGTTTTTTTCATGTCGGCCGTTGAACAGCCGGTTGACGTCCAGTTCAAGGTAACGCTCACCGCGGCGCATGGCCTCGGGGTTACCGAACAGGAACAGAATGCGGGTACGGGGTTTGATCTCCCCACGGGCAATACCATGCAACAGGCGGTCGAGCAGTTCGATCGGCGCGGTTTCGTTGCCATGGATGCCGGACGACAGCAGCAGGTCGCTGCCGTTGTCCCGTGCTTCAGGAGGACGCACTTCAAGCGCGCCCTCGCTGAGCCAGCGCATCTGCACGCCGTCGACAGTCGATTGAATTTTTTGCGCCGGTTCACGACCGGCGAGGGTCAGTTCAAGCAATTTGCCGAGGGCGAGCATACGCAGCTTCCTTAGTGGTTGCAGCCTGGGCCGTGGACGTGATCGTCGTCATCACCTTCAACGTCGGCCGGTTCCATTTCCAGTTGCAGGCTCATCAGGTTGGTGGCCAATGGGCGCATCAGCAGGTTGGCGTATTCAGCGTCGCCTTCTTCAACGTCCACACCGATCAGCAGTTGGCCACGGCCGTCGTGCTGGATCCAGATTTCCTTGCCCTGCCAGACCACGGCGACGCGGGTGCAGGAGGTTTCCAGCTGGGTGCCGTCGGTGTCTTCAAGGATCAGCTTCAGGGTGTCGGTCATAAATAAAATATCTCAGCCACGTGGCGTTAATTGATCTGGAAAGGATAAACCGAGCCCAGTTTAAGGATTTGCGTCAGTTCATCCAGTGCCGTCCGGCACTCAAGCAGCAACTGCGGGTCAGCCAGGTCGGTTTCACGCAGGCTGTCGCGGTAGTGCTTGCCCACCCATTGGGTCAGGGTTTCGTACAACGGCGCGGTCATGATAACCCCTGGGTTCACGGCCGCCAGCTCGGTTTCGTTCAACGCCACGCGCAAGCGCAGGCACGCCGGGCCACCGCCGTTCTGCATGCTTTGCTTGAGGTCGAAGACCTTCACTTCGCGGATCAGCCCACCGGCGGCAGTCAGGCCTTGCAGGTACTGCCACACACGCTCGTTGGCACGGCATTCTTCCGGCACGATCAGCAGCATCGAGCCGTCAGGACGGGTCAGCAACTGGCTGTTGAACAGGTAGGAACGCACCGCATCCTCGACGCTGACCTCGGCGCGTGGCACGCACACCGACTGGAAGTTGCCCCCCAGTTTGCCTAGCTTTCCTTGCAGTTCGGCGAGCATCTGTTCGGTATTGAGGAACGCGTCCTCGTGATAGAACAGCACTTCGCCATTGCCGACCGCGATCACGTCATTGTGGAACACACCGGCGTCAATCACTGCCGGGTTCTGCTGGGCGTAGACCACGCCTTCATCCTTCAGGCCATGCAGGCGCGCAACGGCCTGGGAGGCTTCGAGGGTCTGGCGTGCCGGGTATTTCTGCGGGGCCGGGTAACGGGGATCGAACGCGCTGCGGCCGAACACAAAAAACTCCACGCCGGCCTCGCCATACTCACGGCAAAAACGTGTGTGGTTGGCCGCGCCTTCGTCACCGAACTGCGCCACGGCCGGCAACGCGGCGTGGTGGGCAAAGTGCTTGCTGTCAGCAAACATGGCCCCCAACACGCGGCTGGTGGTCGGGTGTTCGATGCTGCGATGGTATTTGCAGTTGAGGTTGGCGGCGGTGAAGTGCACGCGGCCATCTGCCGTGTCGGCGCTTGGGCTGACGGTGGCGGCGTTGGCCACCCACATGCTCGATGCCGAGCAGCTTGCCACCAGCAACGGCATGGCCTGCTTGGCCGCCTGCTGGATCACCTGCGCATCGGTGCCGCTGAAGCCGAGGCTGCGCAAAGCGGCCACGTCTGGACGCTCTTGGGGCGCCAGCACACCTTGCACAAAGCCCCTGTCCATCAGGGCTTTCATTTTTTGCAGGCCCTGCAACGCCGCTTCCTTGGGGTTGGAATGCTGCTGGCTGTTGCTTTGGGACGCGACGTTGCCGAAGGACAAACCGCCGTAGTTATGGGTCGGCCCCACTAGACCGTCAAAATTGACTTCATAGGATTTCATCGGCGAGGCTCCACGAACATCTGTTTTTATAGGCATCAGAATTCTTCAACACACCACAAATCCAGTGTGGGAGGAGGCTTGCCTCCGATAGCTGACTGTCAGTTGATAAATCAGGTGACTGATCCACCGCTATCGGGGGCAAGCCCATCCCACATTTAGATCAGTGTAATGCCGGGGGTTAGCGTGGCGGGGACTACCAAGCTTGGGGTCTCCAGCGACGCCACCGGGTACGCGCAATAATCTGCCGCGTAATACGCACTGGCGCGATGGTTGCCCGAGGCCCCTACCCCACCAAACGGCGCGGTGCTGGCGGCGCCGGTCAGTTGTTTGTTCCAGTTGACGATCCCGGCGCGGCTTTCCAGCCAGAACTGCTGGTAACGCGCTTCGGAGTCCGACAGCAAACCCGCGGCCAGGCCGTACTGGGTGTTGTTGGCTTCGGCAATCGCCGCGGCAAAATCTGCGTAGCGGATCACCTGCAACAGCGGGCCGAACAGTTCCTCGTCTTCGCGCTCGGTCACGCCGGTCACGTCGATGATGCCTGGCGTCAGCAAGGCGGCCTGAGCCTGTGGCTGGGTCATTTCCAGCAGTGCGACAGCGCCATTCGCCAGCATCAGTTCCTGGGCCTCCATCAGGGCTTTCGCCGCACCGAGGGAAATCACCGAGCCCATGAACGGCGGCGGTTGCTGGTCGAACGCACCCACTTCGATCGTCGCACTCACCGCCACCAGGCGCGCCAGCAACGCATCGCCCCAGGCGCCTTCCGGCACCAGCAGGCGCCGGGCACAGGTGCAACGTTGGCCGGCAGAGATAAACGCCGACTGGATAATGGTGTAGACCGCCGCATCCACATCAGCCACTTCGTCCACCACCAGCGGGTTGTTGCCGCCCATTTCCAGTGCCAGGATCTTGTCCGGGCGCCCGGAGAACTGCTGGTGCAGGTGATTGCCGGTACGGCTCGAACCGGTAAAGAACAAACCGTCGATGCCTGGGTTGGCCGCCAACGCGATGCCGGTTTCCCGTGCGCCTTGCAGCAGGTTCAATACACCCGCCGGCAGGCCGGCGTCGATCCAGCACTGCACCGTCAGCTCGGCAACTTTGGGCGTCAGCTCGCTCGGCTTGAACAACACGGTGTTACCCGCCAGCAATGCCGGGACGATATGCCCGTTGGGCAGGTGGCCAGGGAAGTTGTAAGGGCCAAACACCGCCACCACACCATGGGGTTTGTGGCGCAATACGGCGGTGGCGTCGCCCAGGGGGCCGCTCTTTTCGCCGGTACGCTCGCGGTAGCTTTGTACCGAGATTGCAATCTTGTTGGCCATGCTGGTGACTTCAGTGGCCGATTCCCACAGCGGCTTACCGGTTTCCTCACCGATGCAGCGGGCAATTTCATCGGCGCGGCTTTTCAGTGTATTGGCGAAGGCTTCCAACACGCTGATGCGCTCTTCCAGCGAACGTTTGGCCCAATCCGGGAACGCCTGGCGCGCAGCCTGCACCGCGGACTCGACCTGCTCGGCGGTGGCGCCATTACCAGCCCACAACACGCCTTGAGTCACCGGGTTGCGCGATTCAAACAGCTCACCCTGGCCAGCCAGCCAGCTACCTGCGATATACAGCGAATTCATTACTTCGACTCCCGAGCAGCAGACAACGGAACAGCGCGCACTTGATCACCCACCACCAGTTGCAGGCGTTTGGCGGTCTGTGGATCGACCACCAGGGTGCCTGCCGCCAGACGTGCCGGTGCGGCGGTGATGCGGCAGTCCTCGCGCTTGCGGTTATGGATCAGGAACGGCGTAGCGTCGTCCCCCGGCGTGCCGATGGCCAACACCAGTGACTGGCTGTCGCGCACCGCACGGATCTTGCTGGTTTCACATTCCACCGCCGGGCCGGCGTCGAAAATATCCACATAGCCCTGGTAGCTGAAGCCTTCGCTCTTGAGCATGCTCAGCGCCGGTTCGGTGTCCGGGTGGACCTTGCCGATCACGTTGCGCGCGTCTTCGGACAGGAAGCAGCTGTACAACGGAAACTTCGGCATCAGCTCAGCGATAAATGCCTTGTTGCCCACGCCGGTGAGGTAGTCGGCCTGGCTGAATTCCATCTTGAAGAAGTGCCGGCCCAGGCTTTCCCAGAACGGCGAACGCCCGGCATCGTTGGATACGCCACGCATCTCGGCGATGATCTTGTTGCCGAACAGTTGCGGGAATTCCGCGATAAACAGCAGGCGCGCCTTGGCCAGCATGCGGCCGTTGAGGCCGGTGCGGTAATCGGCATGCAAAAACAACGAGCACAGCTCGGAATTGCCGGTGAGGTCGTTGGCCAGGAACAGCGTCGGAATTTCGCGATAGATATTCAGCTCCTGGGAGGCGCTGACGGTCAGGCCGACCCGGAAGTTGTACCAGGGCTCACGCAGGCCAACGGCGCCAGCAATGGCAGAAATCCCCACCACGCGGCCTTCGTCGTTTTCCAGCACGAACAGGTAGTCGGCATCGCCACGCCCGGCGTCGCCGCGAAAGGTTTTTTCCGCCCAGCCCACGCGATGGGTCAGGCGCTCTTCGTTGGCCGGCAAGGTGGTGAGGCCGGTGCCAGTGCTGCGCGCCAGATCAATCAGGGCCGGTAAATCGCTGCTGCGTACGGGACGAACGATCATGCTATCTCCTCGAACGGGCCGCTGTTGTCAGCCACCCGCGAAACTCTCTTTTTAAACCGCTACCAGGCGCACACTCGCGCCTTCGCCAACGCCCAGGGCTTCGGCGGTTGCCAGGTCCAGGGTCACCGGTTTGCCGGGCGCGTAGTCCAGTTCCAGCATCACCGCGCGGTAATCCTGCAACTGCGCGTTGCTCACCAGGTATTGGCGGCCGACACCCTTGACCATCTCGCCGATCTTCACCGGCACCACGCGGCTCTGGGCAATCGAGCGAATGCCTGAAACCCGTGCGTGCAGCGTCGGGCCACCGTCGAAGATGTCGATGTAATGGTCGGTCTCGAAGCCTTCGCGCATCAGGATGTCGAAGGTGATCTGCGCACGCGGGTGTACCTGGCCCATCGCCTCCTGCGCTTCGTCCGGCAACAGCGGCACGTAGATCGGGTAATGGGGCATCAGCTCGGCGAGGAAGGTGCGGCTTTTGAGCCCGCACAGGCGCTCGGCGGCGGCGTAGTTGAGGTCGAAGAAGTTGCGACCGATGGCGTCCCAGAACGGCGAATCACCGTTCTCGTCGCTGTAGCCGACAATCTCGGTCACCACCGAGTCGGCAAAGCGCTCGGGATGGCTGGCGACGAACAGCAGGCGGCCACGGGAATTGAGTTCCGACCACGGCGAACCGACCAGCTCGGGCACCACGTAGAAACTGGTGAGCAGGCTGTTGCCGGTGAGGTCGTGGCACTGGGAAAGCACGTGGATCTTGTTGTGGATCTTCAGCTCGCGGGAAGCGTGCACGAAGGTCTCGTTACGAAAACTGTAGAAAGGCTCCGAGTAACCGGCCGAGGCGACGATGGCCGAGCAACCGGCGAGCTTGCCGGTCTCGGTGTCTTCAAGCACGAAGAAATAGCTTTCTTCACCGTTGAAACTGACCTCGGCCGCGAAGGACGCTTCGCTGGCGGCGATCTTGTCGCTGAGGCGTTCGACATCATCCGGCAAGGAGGTAACACCAATCGGGCTGTCTGCGGCCAGACGCTGTACCTCGCCCAGATCAGCCATTTGCGCGGGGCGCATCACCAGCATGGTGTCACTCCTTTAACTCGAAAAACTCATAGGAAAAAATACCGGACAGCTCCTGATTCAACACAGGGCCAAAATGTGGGAGGGGGCTTGCCCCCGATAGCAGTCTGTCACTTGATAAATCTGGTGACTGATCCACCGCATCGGGGGCAAGCCCCCTCTCACATGACACAGTCCGGCAATAAATGTGTATCAGGCTTGCGTCAGCGTTTTTACAGCCCGCTCAAAACGATCCAGACCTTCAGTGATATCCGCCTCTTCCACCACCAGACTCGGCGCAAAACGCACCACGTCCGGGCCGGCTTGCAGGATCATCAGGTTTTCTTTCTCGGCCGCGTTGAACACGTCCTTGGCTTTGCCTTTGAAGGCATAGCTGAGCACGCAACCGATCAACAGGCCCATGCCACGTACTTCGGTGAAGATGCCGTACTGCTTGCCGATCTGTTCCAGGCGCGCCTTGAACTGATCGTGCCTGGCGTTCACGCCAGCCAGCACTTCAGGGGTGTTGATCACGTCGATCACTGCTTCGGCCACCGCGCACGCCAGCGGGTTGCCGCCGTAGGTGGTGCCGTGGGTGCCGACTACCAAGTGCTTGGCCAGTGCTTCAGTGGTGAGCATCGCCGCGATGGGGAAACCACCGCCCAGGCTCTTGGCGCTGGTGAGGATGTCTGGCACTACGCCGTAATGCTGGTAGGCGAACAGGTGGCCGCTGCGGCCCATGCCGGTTTGCACTTCGTCGAACACCAGCAGCGCGTCATGGGCGTCGCACAGTTCACGGGCGCCTTGCAGGTAAGCCAGCTCAGCTGGCAGTACGCCGCCCTCGCCCTGGATCGGCTCCAGCACCACAGCGCAGGTCTTGTCCGACACAGCGGCTTTCAGCGCGGCCAGGTCGTTGTAAGGAACGTGGGTGATGCCGGTGATTTTAGGGCCGAAGCCATCAGAATACTTGGACTGGCCGCCCACGTTGACGGTGAACAGGGTACGGCCGTGGAAGCTGTTGAGCGCGGCGATGATTTCGTACTTCTCACTGCCGAAACGGTCGAACGCCACGCGACGGGCCAGCTTGAAGGCGGCCTCGTTGGCTTCGGCGCCGGAGTTGCAGAAGAACACACGCTCGGCAAACGTGGCGTCGATCAGCTTATGGGCCAGGCGCAGGGCCGGCTCGTTGGTGAAGACGTTGGAGACGTGCCACAGCTTGTTGGCCTGTGCGGTCAGCGCACCGACCAACGCCGGGTGGGCATGGCCCAGCACGTTGACTGCGATGCCGCCGGCAAAGTCGATCAGCTCGCGACCCGCCTGGTCCCACACGCGCGAACCTTCGCCACGCACAGGGATGAATGCGGCAGGTGCGTAGTTGGGCACCATGACCTGATCGAAATCGGCACGTTGCACCGGGGCTTGCTCAACGGACATCGGAGTCTCCTGAAGAGGAACGCCTGCCTGGAACTGGCGGGCGATGCAGGGATTGTAAGGACAGTTTTCAGCGCGGCCTTGCCGCCAAGCGACAACTTCTTATAGCGCAAACCCCCGTTTTTGGCGGGTTTACGCCAATGCGACAAATAGCGTCGCAAAGGCGCAGTTTAAACCGTGCAAGGGCTTCGTGGGCAGGGGATGACGGGATCTTCGCAAATCCGCCAAGACTGGCCGCGCTAATTGTCTACCGCCGGCGCTGCTACCTGATCTGATCTGCTGGGCTCACTTCTAAAGCTATCAAGGACAGGCACCATGCCTTTGCAAGCTCCTCCCGACGCCCTCCACCTGACAATCCTCAGCAATGCCATCGCCCCTTGGCTGGGCGGCGCCTCTGCCGCCAAGCGCGGGGCGCTGGCAGCCAACCCGCCGGCCATTGCCGATTGGTACAGCACGATCACCGACCTGCAACATGAAAAGCTCAAACGCCTCAACGGCGAAGCCTGGACCACACAAAACCGTGTGGACCAGGCATTTTCCGTCATCAAGAGCCCCGAAGACTTCGGCGCCGAGTTACTGCAAAAGGCGCTCAAGGATGAGTTCGACCTCGACGCCAACGTACGCACCACTTACCTGCAACTCTATATCCCGCTGACTCTGGCAGGCATCACTGTTAAACCAGGCGCCGCCAGGACCTGGTCGGTCTCCCTGCTCGACGCCGCCCTGCATAACTTCGAAGCCGCTGAAGCCACCGATGGCGCCTATGAGCGCAACTCCGGCTTCACCACCGCGCCCAGCGCCACCGGCCAGTTCGTCAGCCTGCCCGGCTTCGACGAGAAGATCAGCGTGGTGCAATTCACCACCCTGTGCCGGCGCCTGGACATCGGCGGCCAGTACCAGCGCTACCTGGACCAGGCCCTGGATCTGGACAACCCGGTGGCCCGCACCGCCCTGCAGTACTGGCTCAAACAAAGCCACCTCGCAGCGCTGAAGCTGGCTTTGTTCATGGCCGTGCTGAACAAGGACCTGCCCACGGACCACTACCTGAGGCTACTCAACCTGATCAATCAGGATCACCCAGGGCACAGCGATTGCCCCCATGTGCTGGGGCATGACCTGTTTATCATGGGCTGCCGACTCACTGGCATTGTGCTGTTTGCCCAGGACCTGCAAGCCAGTCGCGGCGTGGAGCCGGTGGTCGCCTACATTCCCGACGACCCGGAACACCCCATCAAGTACTACGCCAGCAGTGCACAGTTCAGCCAGGCGCTGGCGACAAAACTGCGCTCGACGGACTATCAACGCTTCTTCAGTCGCTTTGTACGCCACGCAGATGCCGGGGTGTTCTTTGCCAACCTCAATCAGCGTCTCAGCCATGTAGAGTGGCACCCGCACACCGTGGGCGATCCGCGCCCCAGTTGGCGTGAGACGCCAGTGTCGCGCCCCAAGCTGCAACTCAGCAGCGCGAAAATCGACAGCGGCCTGTTCGAACACCTGTTCGAGATGAAACTGAGCAAGCTGCTGGACGACGCCCGTAGCCGCGCCGTATCCACTGCCACCGCCAACCAGAAGGCCCGTTGGGCGCGCTGGGCCTTTCTCCAGAAAATCGGCGAGGCGCTGCTGCAAGCTATCGCCTTTGTGGCCATGCCCTTCATACCGCCTCTGGGCGCGCTGATGCTGGCGTACACCGCCTACCAAGTGCTCGACGAGGCCTTCGAAGGCGTTATCGAGTGGGCCGAGGGCCTGCAACATGAGGCGCTGGGACATGCCCTCGGGCTCATGGAACAGCTTGTACAACTGGGCCTGTTTGCCACCGGCCTGCCCATTGCCGAAGCCCTGTTACGCCAAAAACTGCCCAAGGAGCTGTTGCAGTTTATCGATCGCTTCAAGCCAGTCACGCTGCCCAATGGCAACCGCCGCCTGTGGCGCCCCGACCTGACACCCTACCGTCAGGAACTGAGGCTGCCGGCCGACGCCCGCGCCGATGCGCAGGGCCTGCACCAGCACGCCGGTAAAACGCTGCTGCGTCTCGACGGCGAGCATTATCAAGTGCAGCAAGATGCGCGCAGTGGTCGCTATTACCTGCAGCACCCCACACGCCCCGGCGCCTACCAACCGCCAGTGATGACTAACGGCCAGGGCGCCTGGCTCACCGAGCTAGAGAATCCTCTGGGTTGGGACCGCAGCACCCTGCTGCGCCGACTTGGCGACCAGACCGAAACACTCAGCGACACACAACTGGCGCGAGCCCGTGACGTCAGCGCCACCCACGACAACACCCTGCGACACATGCACGCCACCCAGCAAACGCCGCCACCCTTGCTGGCCGACACCCTCAAGCGCTTCAAGATCGACCAGCAGTTGCAAGACTTCATTACCCAGATGAACAGCGATGATCCGGCGATTTACACCAAAGCCGATGCACAAACCCAGCTGCAACTGCTGACCAGCTATGGCTGGTGGCCCACCAGCAAGACCCTGCGCGTCGTCGACACCAGGGGCGAAACCCTCTGGCAGTACAAAGGCGAGGAAGGTGCCAGCGTGGTGCAGGTGCTCGATGCCCAACTGCGCAACGGCGACTTGTTACCCACCCTGATCGAGGGCCTCAACGAAACAGAACGCAAGCAACTTCTGGAAGAGGAATTTGGCGTGCCGCCCTCTTCGCCCCACACCCGTGCCGCCACCCTGCGCAAGAAACTGGCCAGGCTCGCCCAAGACAAGCGCTACAGCCTGTTCGACTCACACTACCGAGGCCAGAATCGTGCCGGCAACGCCCGCCTGCAAAAGATCATCGACAGTGCATCACGCCCCGGCCTCCCCACCTGCATCGCCGAAGAACTGCTGGCCAATGCCACCGGCGATGAACTCAAAGCGATAGATGCCGGCAAGGTTCCGCTGCGCCTGGTGGAACTGGCCGAATGGTCGCTGCATGAAGTCCGCACTACCCGTGCCTACGAGGGGCTGTACATGGAAACCATGGAGCCCCCTGACACTGCTCGCCTGGCCCTGCATTCCCTGGAAAACCTGCCAGGCTGGCCGAACTGGATACGCCTTGAAATGCGGCAATACCACGCCGCAGGCAAGCTGCTGGACGCTATTGGCCCACGTTATGCGCTGACCCAGCGAACCTTGGTGGAAACCCCCGACGGCCAGTACATACCACAGGACGATCAAGGCACATTGTTTGGCACCACCGACCTGTACACCGCAATTCTCCAGGCGCTTCCCGATACCGCAAGGGATGCACTGGGCATTCATATCGGCCAGGGCCCACGCCTCAAGCAGGCGATTGGCGAACACCCACTGGACCGCAACATCCTGCGCCAGTTGCTGGGCAGCGACCCGCTGCTCAAACCCACCTACAACCCGAGCGTCATGCGTCTTCGGGGCGGCATGGAAGGCTATCGCCCTGGCCCTCCCGAACAACCGGGCCCCAGTCAACTGCCCTCACTTGAACAGCAGATTCAGACCTTGCGGCCCGCTCTCACCCAAGAACCGATCCGGGAGTTGCTCACCACACTGGGACGCGGCCCCGAAGGCGCGCAACTGGGGCTGGACAGGTTGAGAAACGAGTACATGCGCCTGGACATCGACCTGCTGGCCTGGGAGTCGAGCACACCCAGCGTACATCCGGAGTCCGGCGTACCGCTGAGCGATACAGACCGCGAGTACCTGCGCCGCGATCGCCAGTTATTCAGCCATCAACTGCGACGTGCCTGGCGCCAGGAAACACCCATCGACGCTTTCTACGAAACGCCAACCCTCAACGGTCACGTTCTGCGACTGACCGTGCCACGGATTGGCGAGTTACCCCATTTGAACGCCAGCTTCGATCATATCGCCTACCTGGAGCTGCAAGGCGTGAACCAGACAGTGGAGGTCAACCCGTTCCTGTCGCACTTCCCGAGACTGCGCAACTTGAGCATTCGCGACCTGCGCCTAGGCGAATTACCAGCCTCGATTTCATCACAGAGCCACCTCAATGAACTGATACTGAACAATTGCAACATCACCCTCACACCCAGCAGCCAGGCGACCATCAATGGCATGAACCGCCTGCTCACGCTGGACCTGTACAACAACCCGCTGACGCTGCTGCCCAGCGTGGAGCAAATGCCGAACCTGAACTACCTGGACCTGGGTAATACCGGTATCAGCCAACTGCCGCCGGGCCTGCTAAACCTCAACCAACCCTCCCTGGTAATACTTTCCAACAACCACATCAGCGAACTGCCACTACCGCTTTTCGACTTGCCCACCGCTACCACCGATCACTACGTCCTGTCTGGCAACCCGTTTTCATACCAGACCCTGGAGCACGTCAAGGCTTACTTCCGACGCACCGGCAGGTACTTGGAGGCAACCCCTGATAGCGCCGATGTCGCCCAGGCCAAACGTCTGTTTCCCCGCTCGGACGACGATACAGTCAACCGTTTTATCTTCGGCCTGCCTGGAGATCTGGCGGCAGGACGAGCAGAGATGACGCAAATGGAAGCGGATCTGCTGAAGATCCGCGAAGACCTGACGCCCTGGGCTGAACACAGCGAAATCGACACCCAGGAGCGAGAGAGCCGCCATTATTTCATCACTGCCCTTGAAGCCGGCTGGCGCCGTGAAATCACCTCTGGAGAGCACTTTGAGGACGGGGCTGCAAGCTACGCCTTCATCCTGCATAGACCGATAAGCGGCGAATTGCCCCGCCTGCGCACACGGTTCAACCATATCGCTGCCCTGACCCTCAAGGGCACGGGCGAAACGTTGCGCCTGGGGGAGTTCCTGCAAAGTTTCCCGAATATCAACACCCTCACCCTTGAGCACTATAGTTTGGGCGAACTCCCCGATCTCAGCCCTCTGCACCAGCTTGCCGAGCTAACCCTGAACCAATGCGATATTCACTTATCCCCCTCTTCGGCCACTACGCTGCAAAGCATGCACGACCTGAAACTGCTGGACCTGAGCAACAACCCACTGGGGTGGCTGCCAGACTTTGGCCAAATGCCCCAACTCACCAACCTGTCATTGCACAACACCGGGCTGACAGCGTTTCCAGCGTCACTCATCACCCCGCCAACCGTAAGGGCACGGGTAGATTTGAGCCACAACAGCATCAGCGAACTGCCGGACGAAGCGTTCATGTTGCCGGCCAGCATCAGCGCCTCTTTCGACCTGGCCGACAACCCGCTGTCGCTCGCCACCTTGAACCGTGTGAAACACTACTGCCAAGCCACCCGGGAGCACTGGAACGTCAGCCTTGCGGACGGTAATTTGCAACGTATCAAGGCACTGTTCCCCATGCTGTCGGAGGAAGACGCCAAACGGGAGCTGCTCCTATTGCCCAGCGAGCTACAGGATGCCAGTGAGCACATCACCCGACTGGGCCTTGAATACGCACAGCTGGAAACCGACCTGCATGCCTGGGTCCTGGATGTGCCGCTCAGAGACCCGCTGCTCGATACCGTGCTGGATGAAAACAGCCGCGCGGAGGAACAGATCCGACGCCTGCATTTCAAGGATTTACTACTGCGTTGCTGGCGGCGAGAGGTGGAGCTGGACGACAGCGAAACGCTGCAACGGCACACCTACAAGTTGGTCTTTCACGGCCAACTACTGGGGGATTTGCCCGTCTTGAGCGCGCGTTTCGAACATGTGACGCTCCTGGAATTGCTGGGCGAAGGCACCAACCAGCAAATCGACGGGTTGTTGCGCGGCTTTCCAAACCTCAAGAGCCTGTCCGTGGAGCGACATGCCCTCACTGCGATTCCCGACAGCGTGTTCAGTCTCAATCAACTGCACCTTCTCAACCTCAGCGAAAACCTGATCCGCTTGACGCCCGACAGCACCGATCAATTGTCGCGCCTGGGCGATCTGATTCATCTGGACTTGAGCGACAACCCGCTCAACAACCGACTCGATGTGCGCAACCTGTCACACCTGACCACGTTATACCTGCACAACTGCGGGTTGACCGAGGTTCCGCTGGGCACCTTCAACCTGCCGCGACTGCGCACCCTTGACCTGAGCGACAACCTGATCGAGCACTTGCCCACAGACCTGCTGGATATGCCCCTGCCGCTCAACGATGACACCGATCTGAGCGGCAACCCCCTGTCCGCCGAGAGCCTGGCGATATTGCGCACCTATTACCGTCAAACGGGCTATGAGCTGGGGGTGGAAGAGGCTATGTATGATGAGCACGGCGTGGCGTTGACGCCGCCCGGCACACCGGATCCCATGGAAGAGTAGGCTTCAACCGCGCTCGGAAGGCGCCGACGACAACTCAAACGGGCTGCTGCTGCGCCGCTGGTTGCGGTCTTCACGGGGCGTGGCACCGAAGAAGTTACGGTAGGCGCTGGAGAAATGCGGCCCCGAGGAGAAACCGCACGACAGGCCAATCTGGATGATCGACTTGCTGGTCTGCATGAGCATCTGGCGAGCCTTGTTCAGGCGCAACTCCAGGTAGTACTGGCTGGGGACGCGATTGAGGTATTGCTTGAAGATTCGCTCCAGTTGTCGTCGGGATACGCACACATGCTGGGCAATTTCGTCGGTGGTCAGCGGCTCTTCGATATTGGCTTCCATCAGCAGCACCGCCTGGGTCAGCTTCGGATGGCTGGAACCCAGGCGGTTTTGCAGTGGAATGCGTTGGCGCTCGCCGCCTTCGCGGATGCGCTCCACCACCAACTCTTCGGAGACCGCGCCGGCCAGTTCGGCGCCGTGGTCACGGGCCAGGACCGCCAGCAACAGGTCGAGCACCGACATGCCGCCACAGGCGCTCAGGCGATCACGGTCCCAATCGAACAGATGACTGGTGGCGATAACCTTGGGGAAGCGCTCGGCAAAGTCGTCCTGCCAGCGCCAGTGCACGGCGGCGCGATAACCATCGAGCAGACCCAGTTGCGCCAATGGGTAGACCCCAGCCGACAATCCGCCAATTACACACCCGGCACGCACCAGTTGCTTGAGGGCGGAGCCGAGTTGCGAGGCGATCACGGTGGGCGGCTCATCGGCCAGCAGGAACAGTTTCTGGAAACCTTCCAACTTGCCGGCCCAAGGTTCGCCGGGCAATTGCCAGGCGCCGTCGGTAGCCGGCTCGGCGAGCAAAAACGACAGTTCGTAGACCACATCCGGATGCACCCGCTGGGCAACGCGCAAGGCCTCCTCAGCCAGCGCAAGCGTGAGTGCTTTTGTGCTGGGCCAAATCAGGAAACCAATTTTGTGGGCGGTCATGGAGTGCTATCCGAAGCGAGTAACAGTAATGAAGACAAAGGCCAATGCTAGCCCGTAAACCAACACAAAGCTCAAAAACTGATGAAGATCAATGTGGGAGGGGGCTTGCCTCCTCCCACAGGGAAACTATTTCAAACTGCCGGACAGGAACTGCTGCAACCGCTCGGACTGCGGGTTGACCAGCACTTCGCGCGGGTTGCCACGCTCCTCGACAATACCTTTGTGCAGGAACACCAACTGATTGGACACTTCACGGGCAAAGCCCATTTCGTGGGTCACCACCACCATGGTGCGGCCTTCCTGGGCCAGGTCCTGCATCACCTTGAGCACTTCGCCCACCAGCTCGGGGTCGAGGGCCGAGGTGGGTTCGTCGAACAGCATCACCTCCGGCTCCATCGCCAAGGCGCGGGCAATCGCCACACGCTGCTGCTCGCCACCGGACATATGGCCGGGGAACGCATCCTTGCGATGGCCCACGCCGACCTTGGCCAGGTAGTGCTCGGCCTTTTCGCGGGCGTCTTTCTTCGACATGCCCAGCACGTGCACCGGCGCTTCCATGACGTTTTCCAGCGCGGTCATGTGCGACCACAGGTTGAAATGCTGGAACACCATCGACAGGCGCGAACGCATGCGCTGCAACTGTTTCGGGTCGGCAGCCTTCAGGGCGCCGTCCTTGTTGGCCACCAGCTTCAGCTCTTCGTTATTGAGCAGGATCTTGCCGGCATGCGGCTGCTCCAGCAGGTTGATGCAGCGCAAAAAGGTACTTTTGCCCGAACCACTGGAACCGATGATGCTGATCACATCACCCGCCGCGGCGGCCAGGGACACGCCTTTGAGCACTTCATGACTGCCATAGCGTTTATGCAGGTCTTGGACTTCAAGTTTGTACATGCTGTCGGTTCTCACAAAAACAGGTGGTCAGTCGTTGAGCAAGCGCCCGTGCCGCAGCGCTTCGCGCCCCGCCACCTTGGCCAGCCAGAAACCCGCTTGGGCATAACGTAGCCGTTCAACGGCAAACAACACCCCGGACGTGCCCGCGCAGATCACGCTGACGCGGTCTTCCAGGGGATCAATCACTTCAAAAATCGGCTCGCCCTTCTCGATCCAGTCCCCGACTTTACGCAGGTAGCTGATCACCCCGGCGTGGGGCGCGAACAGCAATTCGGTGCCTTCGAAGGGCACGCCTTCGCACGGTTCGTGCTGCGGCGCCGGCCATTCGCCTTTGATCAGACCTTGCTCGGCGAGGAACGCGAGGATGCCTTCGGCGTGGAAGATCGCTTCGTCACGGCCAGTGTCCGCTTGACCGCCCAACTCCAGCGTCGTCGCCAGGCAGGCCAGTGGGATCTGCGCGTCGGGGAAGGCGCGGGACAGACGCAGCCACGGCAACGAGCAAGCCTCATCAAACGAGCTGCCGCCGGAGTCTTCCGCAAGCAAACCGACTTTCACATTCAAGTGCGCCGACAACGAACGCCACTGCGGCCAGTGCTGGGGCAGCGCGTACATGTGCAGCGCGGCTTCGGCGTCGCAATGCAGATCGAGAACGATATCAGCGATGCAGGCGTGGCTCAGCAGGACGCGTTGCATGCCTTGCAGTTGACTGCTCGGCGCGGGCAAGGCGTTGAGTGCGTCGCTCATGGCCTGACGGATCATGCGCACGTTGGCGTGAGGATCATCGCCCAGCTTGCCTTGCAGCAACGCGGCGACCGGTTCACTCAACTCGACGAAATCGCGGTTGAAATTCTTGCCGCTGCCGATCTCGAAACGCCCCTGATGGCTGCCTTGCAACAGCTGGCCAAGGCCCATCGGGTTGGCCACCGGCACGAGTTCGATCACCCCATTGAGGGCGCCTTGCTGTTCGAGCTCGGTGAGGCGTTTTTTCAGCTCCCACGCAGCGCGCATGCCGGGCAATTCATCGGCGTGCAGGCTGGCCTGGATATAGGCCTTGCGCTCGCCGCTGCCGAAACGGAACACGCTCAGTTGGCGCTCGCAGCCCAGGTGGCCCCAGGGCAACAGGTGGTCGATACGTTCCATATCAGTGCTTCCGTGGAGCCAGGTAGCTCAGCCAGCGGCGCTCGGCCAACTTGAACAGGCGCACCAGGATGAAGGTCAGGCACAGGTAGAACAGGCCAGCGGTGATATAGGCTTCGAACGGCAGGTAGAACTGCGCGTTCACTGTGCGCGCGGCACCCGTGATGTCGATCAGGGTGACGATGGACGCGAGACTGGTGGTCTGCAGCATCATGATCACCTCATTGCTGTACTGCGGCAGCGCGCGGCGCAGGGCCGACGGCAGCAGGATGCGGCGGTACAGTTTGTAGCGCGACATGCCCATGGCCTTGGCCGCTTCGATCTCACCGTTGGGCGTGGCCTTGAGGCTGCCGGCAATGATCTCGGCGGTGTAGGCACTGGTGTTGATCGCAAAGGCCAGGCACGCGCAGAAGGTCGCGCTGGACAGCAGCGGCCACATAAAGCTCTCGCGTACCGCTTCGAACTGCGCCAGGCCGTAGTAGATCAGGAACAGCTGCACCAACATCGGCGTGCCGCGGATCACATAGGTATAGAGCCAGGCCGCGCCGTTGACGACCGGTTGCTTGGACACACGCATCAAGCCCAGGGGCAAGGCGGCAAGCAGGCCGAAGAACAGCGAGATGGCGAGCAGTTTCAGGGTGGTCAGCAGGCCGCCAAGGTACAGCGGCATGGCCTCCCAGATGACGTTGTAGTCGAAGATCATAGATCAGCCGCCCTTACGCCTACCGAGTAGCGCTTCTCAAGATAGCGCAGGGCCAGCAACGACACGCTGGTGATCACCAGGTACATCGCCGCCACTGCGAGGAAGAAGGTAAAAGGCTCGCGGGTGGCATCTGCCGCCTGCTTGGCCTTGAACATCATGTCTTGCAGGCCCACCACCGAAATCAGCGCAGTGGCCTTGGTGAGGACCAGCCAGTTGTTGGTGAAACCAGGGATCGCCAGCCGGATCATCTGCGGCACCATCACCCGGAAAAACACCTGGAAACTGCTCATGCCATACGCAAGCCCGGCTTCGGCCTGGCCCTTGGGAATGGCCATGAAGGCGCCACGGAAGGTTTCCGAGAGGTAGGCGCCAAAGATGAAACCCAGGGTGCCGATACCGGCGGCCAAGGGGTTCAAGTCGATATAGTCGTCATAGCCGAGCATCGGCGCGACGCGGTTGAGCAAGTCCTGGCCGCCGTAGAAAATCAGCAGGATCAGCACCAGGTCGGGGATCCCGCGGATCACCGTGGAATACAAGTCACCCAGCCAGGCCAACCAGCGCACCGGCGACAGGCGTAACGCGACCCCGATCAGACCCAGAACAATGGCCAAGGCCATGGACGACAAGGCGAGCTGAAGCGTCAACCATGCGCCATCGAGGATGACGGCCCCGTAGCCTTTCAACATGATTCAGGTCCTCGAAAAGGGGGATGAAAAAATGGCGCAAACCGCAGGAATTCTGTTGCTTGCGCCATTTGGGACAGATCGCTGCGACGATTTACTTGGCTTCTGGGCCGTAAATGTCGAAGTTGAAGTACTTGTCCTGGATAGCCTTGTACTTGCCGTTGGCGCGGATCGCGGCAATGGCTGCGTTGATGCGCTCCAAGTTTTCCTTATCGCCCTTGCGTACCGCGATGCCGATGCCTTCGCCGAAGTATTTAACGTCGGTGAACTGTGGGCCTACGAACGCGTAGCCTTTGCCCGCAGGGGTGTCGAGGAAACCTTCCTGCAACAGGGTAGCGTCCGCCACGGTGCCGTCGAGGCGACCGGCTTCCACGTCCAGGTAGATTTCGTTCTGCGAGCTGTAAGGCACAACGGTTGCACCTTTAGGCGCCAGGACTTCCTTGGCGAAACGGTCGTGGATCGAACCGCGCTGCACGCCGATCTTCTTGCCTTTCAGTTCGTCCAGGCTATCGCTGACGGTGGTGCCTTGCTTCATCACCAGCTGCGCCGGGCTCAGGTAGTAGCGGTTGGTGA
Source organism: Pseudomonas sp. LG1E9 (assembly GCF_003290225.1). Classification (NCBI taxonomy): domain Bacteria; kingdom Pseudomonadati; phylum Pseudomonadota; class Gammaproteobacteria; order Pseudomonadales; family Pseudomonadaceae; genus Pseudomonas; species Pseudomonas sp. LG1E9. The sequence continues at coordinate 5,449,441 of NZ_CP029983.1, forward strand.
AGTCCACAGACTTCTTGCGGTCGTCAGTGATGGACATGGACGACAGGATCGCGTCGATCTTGCGCACTTTGAGCGCAGGGATCAGACCGTCGAACTCTTGCTCGACCCACGTGCACTTGACCTGCATCTCTTCGCACAAGGCGTTGCCGATGTCGTAGTCAAAACCGACGATGCTGCCATCCGGCGCCTTCGAGGCAAACGGAGGGTAGGCCGCTTCGATACCAATTTTCAGAGGCTTGCCTTCAGCGAAAGCCTGCATGGACAGCACGGACAGCGCCAGGGCGCCCAACAGCACGAGTTTCTTCATCTTGGGACTCCATCGGTATAGGGCAAAACAGCAGTATGAGCCATGGCCCACGATGCGGCGAAGGTGAAACCGAATTGCGGTGCTGCGTCCTACACCAATTCAACAACGGCGACGACGAGCGAGTGATCGGCATTCTAACGACAGGCCGGAAGCCGATATTTCCTCAATGCGACAACAATTTACAGAAGCACCGAGAAAGCGGTTCCAGCTCATTGACAGCCTCTGAATTTTATGCAGAGACAAAAGACATTAAACCTGTAGACGCTGCAAATTGCGGGCCTATTATTCGCAAACCCTTCTGGCACGGCAAGTCTGGCGTTTAATCTTATTTATTGGTGTGTCTGGAATGGGGTTTTTCGGGGCACGGGCGTAGCGCTTTGCCTCATGTTTGGGCATGGGGTTACACATTTGCGCCGCTCGGTAACATTCAGAAACCTCCTACGCGAAAAACCGATATTTATTGGCCTGGTGGTCATGCAGATCTGTCAGCTACTCCTCCATACCCACCTTGGAATGCAATCCAAATGTGGGAGGGGGCTTGCCCCCGATGAGGGAGTGTCAGTGGGCTAATTTGGCACTGACCCACTGCAATCGGGGGCAAGCCCCCCCCCCACATTGGATCTACATTGGTTTCAAGAGCCCACAAAAAAGCCCCACCCGACACACGCCGGATGGGGCTTTGTCCCACTCACCCGCCTTACGCGACGTTCATGGTCTTGTGCGTCTCAATCAAATGCGCCACCACACCCGGATCCGCCAGGGTGGAGATATCGCCCAACCCATCGTACTCAGCCGTGGCAATCTTGCGCAGGATACGGCGCATGATTTTGCCCGAACGGGTCTTCGGCAAGCCCGGCGCCCACTGGATCACATCCGGCGAAGCAATCGGCCCGATCTCCTTGCGCACCCAGTTTTTCAGCTCCAGGCGCAACGCTTCGTTCGGCTCTTCGCCATTTTTCAGCGTGACATACACATAGATACCCTGGCCCTTGATGTCATGCGGCACACCCACCACCGCCGCCTCGGCGACTTTCGGGTGGGCAACCATGGCACTTTCGATCTCGGCGGTGCCCATGCGGTGGCCGGACACGTTCAACACGTCATCCACACGCCCGGTGATCCAGTAGTAACCGTCCTCGTCACGGCGCGCGCCATCACCGGTGAAGTACATGCCACGGAAGGTCTTGAAATAGGTATCGACGAAGCGGTCGTGATCGCCAAACAGCGTACGCGCCTGACCCGGCCACGAATCGAGGATCACCAGGTTACCTTCGGCAGCGCCTTCGATCAGGTTGCCCAGGTTATCCACCAGCGCCGGCACCACGCCGAAGAACGGCCGTGCCGCCGAACCCGGCTTGAGCGCGTGGGCGCCTGGCAGCGGGCTCATCATGTTGCCGCCGGTTTCGGTCTGCCACCAGGTGTCGACAATCGGGCAACGGGATTGGCCGACGTTCTTGTAGTACCAATCCCATGCTTCCGGGTTGATCGGCTCGCCCACGGAGCCGAGCAGGCGCAGGCTGCTGCCGTCTGCCCCTTCAACGGCGGCGGTGCCCGAGGCCATCATGGCGCGGATTGCGGTCGGGGCGGTGTAGAGGATATTGACCTTGTGCTTATCGACGATCTTCGCCACCCGCGTGATGTCCGGGTAGTTCGGCACGCCTTCGAAGAGCACGGTGGTCGCGCCGTTGGACAGAGGGCCATAGACAATATAGGTGTGGCCAGTGACCCAGCCGACGTCGGCGGTGCACCAGTAGATTTCGCCTGGGCGGTAGTCGAACACGCGCTCGTGGGTCAGGCCGGCGTACAACAGATAGCCGCCGGTGGTGTGCTGCACGCCTTTAGGCTTACCGGTGGAACCGGAGGTGTAGAGGATGAACAGCGCTTCTTCGGCGCCCATCTCTTTCGGCGCGCAGACAGTGCCCGCCACTTTCATCAGGTCTTCGTACCAGATGTCGCGATGCTGGTTCCACTTGATCTGGCCGTTAGTGCGCTTGCACACGATGACCTTCTGGATGCTGCTGGTTTCCGGATTGGTCAGGGCGTCGTCGACGTTGGCCTTGAGTGGGATTTTCTTACCGGCACGAATGCCTTCATCGGCAGTGATCACCACCTTCGACTTACAGTCGATGATGCGACCGGCCAGGGCTTCCGGGGAAAAACCGCCAAACACCACCGAATGAATCGCACCGATGCGCGTACACGCCAGCATGGCGACCACGGCTTCGGGGATCATCGGCATATAGATAGTCACCACGTCACCGCGGTGTACGTCCTGGCCACGCAGGGCGTTGGCGAACTTGCAGACTTGCTCATGCAGTTCGCGGTAAGTGATGTTGCGGCTCTCGGCCGGGTCATCGCCTTCCCAGATGATCGCAATCTGATCGCCACGCTTGGCGAGATGACGGTCCAGGCAGTTGTAGGACACGTTCAAGGTGCCATCGGCGAACCACTTGATGTCGACATGGTGATCGTCGAACGAGGTCTGCTTCACCGTGGTGAAAGGCTTGATCCAGTCGAGGCGCTTGGCTTGCTCACGCCAGAAACCGTCGGGGTTGACCACCGACTGCTGGTACATGGCCTTGTAGGTCACCTCATCGGTCAGCGTGTTGGCTGCTACTTCGGGGCGAACGGGGTACAGGGAAGCCGCACTCATCTTTCTTACCTCGGTGACAATAGTTGTTTTTGTATGCCCTGTTGTAGCCGGGGCGGCCCCATAGAACCATTCGACGATGGTAGTAACAAGCCCCTACACATTGCCCTGGTATCGACTGACAGGCCTCTGGCCTAAGGCCTGCAAGGCTTTTGTCGTTGTGTGAAAAAACCTTTACCACGGGATTGTTACAAAAACCGCCAATAGTGTTTATCAAAAGCACGGGTATATGAATATAACCCGCAGGCCTAAAATCAACTCCGCCAACCAAGGCACTGTGGTTTACACAGCAGTGATTAACAACGTAACAGCCCCCACGAAGGCAACGTTAATCGCAACTAACCAATCCTAAGTTACACACGCGGCCTCACAAGGGCCACGTGACCCCTTTCGCCCTGAAGAAGGTAAGTACAGAAATGAAAGCTCTCGTAGTTATGGCCCTCAGCAGCTTGTGCGCCACCGCCGCCCTGGCCGACGAAGCCCCGACCGAGCTGGCCGGCCACAACGCCCCGATTGTTGAGGATTACACCTACAGCACCCACTTGGACGTTGCCAAAGTAGTGTCCATGAGTGAAGTTCCTAATGTATGTGAAGTTGTACCGGCCAAGATGGAATATGAAGATTCCCACGGTCAGCGCCATATTCTTAATTACAAGATCATGGGCAATGGCTGCTCTAACGGATAATAACGTCTGAAGTTGGATTCTTATTCGCCGCAAGAAATCGTTCTTGCGGCAAAGAGCCGGCACTCCGTCCCCTCGTCGCCCCCCTCGAAAAAAATCCTGCCGCTCGTCCCTTCAACCAACCCCAACAAACTCGCGCCTTGGCCCGAAAAGCAGGCTTTTTGTCTGCGATCCGAGACCATCCGCCGCAACACAAAGCCGAATTTTTCCCTATAATGCGCGGGTAAATCAGGCCTGCAATATCCCTTTACACAGGGACGAAGAGCCAGACCTGAGGCCTCCGCTGGAGCATGCACCTAGCGCTCCGCACCTCAAGCCTCACGCAGAACCCGTTACCCAATTGCGTTTATTTGCCTGCGCGAGCTGTTGCAACAAACGATTCCTTTAAAGAACCACCGCGGCCTGAGGGTCGTGTGAACACCCAACCATCCGGTTTCACACGGGCACCTTTGAGCCCTCACGCAGGAGACGACACGTCATGCTGAGCTGGGACGAATTCGACAAAGAAGAAGAAGGCGAAGTAGCCACCAAAGGCGCCAACGCCGGCCACGCCACCGAAGCCAACATGGACCGCCTCGACGGTGCCGGCGCTGCTGCCGCCATCGAAGCCCGCGCCGTCACCGCGAGTGACTCCGCCGCCATCGTGCGCGCCAAGGCCGCCCTGGACAAACTCGACGTCGCCGAAGGCCTCGCCGAACTCGAAGGCTCCGCCGCCCGCGTCGCCGTTGACGAAAAGCGCATGATCAACTGCCGCGCCGACCTCAACCAACTCGTACCCTTCAAGTACGACTGGGCCTGGCAGAAGTACCTCGACGGCTGCGCCAACCACTGGATGCCGCAAGAGGTCAACATGACCGCCGACATCGCCCTGTGGAAAAACCCCGAAGGCCTGACCGACGACGAGCGTCGCATCGTCATGCGCAACCTGGGCTTCTTCTCCACCGCCGACTCCCTGGTTGCCAACAACCTCGTGCTGGCCGTATACCGCCTGATCACCAACCCGGAGTGCCGCCAGTACATCCTGCGCCAGGCCTTCGAAGAAGCGATCCACACCCACGCCTACCAGTACTGCATCGAATCGCTGGCCATGGATGAAGGCGAGATCTTCAACATGTACCACGAGATCCCATCGGTCGCCAAAAAGGCAGCCTGGGGCCTGAAGTACACCCGCTCCATCTCCGATCCGAAGTTCGAAACCGGCACCGTCGAGACCGACAAAGAACTACTGCGCAACCTGGTCGCCTACTACTGCGTCCTAGAAGGCATCTTCTTCTACTGCGGCTTCACCCAGATCCTGTCCATGGGCCGTCGCAACAAAATGACCGGCGTGGCGGAACAGTTCCAGTACATCCTGCGTGACGAGTCGATGCACCTGAACTTCGGTATCGACGTAATCAACCAGATCAAAATCGAAAACCCACATTTGTGGGATGCCGAGATGAAGGAAGAAGCGACCCAGATGATCCTGCAAGGGACTCAGCTGGAGATCGAATACGCGCGCGACACCATGCCTCGCGGCGTGTTGGGCATGAATGCGGCGATGATGGAGGATTACCTCAAGTTCATCGCGAACCGTCGTCTGTCGCAGATTGGGTTGAAGGAAGAGTATCCGGGGACAACGAATCCGTTCCCGTGGATGAGTGAGATTATGGACTTGAAGAAAGAGAAGAACTTCTTCGAAACTCGCGTGATTGAGTATCAGACGGGTGGGGCGTTGAGCTGGGATTGATAGAAAGAATAAAGGCCTCCGCGTGAGGCCTTTATTATAAAAAATAGCAATCCACAAAAAACCTTGAATATCCGCTTACACCTACGCAGCACCCTCTATCAAAAGCTCCTGCAAGTATTTGTTTCGTAACTGCCTGGCTCGAGTGCTATTAACCGCCTCAGTAGCTGCCAATTTATAGTCATCTGGCAGATTTCGTTCAAACTTATCTAGTAACGCTTTGACTTTGCTAACATCTAGGACGAGCCCGCGCTGCTGCAGGGAGACCAATGCGACAATTAACGAAAAGAAGTTTGCTTTATTTAGCCAGTACGACTTACCTCTAAACCCTAGCTTCAATAAAAACTCAGCTGCCTGCTCCATTACGTCAACCAAATAATCTCGCTCGTTAAAAGATGCAGAATAGTCATCAAGGTGCTGAATTGATTTTTCGTTGCGGTTAGAAAAGCCACCTAACACAGCAGACATGATATTCAGCACATGCATCAAATTAGTCTTTCGAGCAATCTCGTAACTATTAAACACTCCTTTCTCATTAACTATTTTTGGAAAGCTTTTTATATTTTTAGAATTCGCCCACACGAAAAACTCTTCCGGAATATTGGGATCCTCACGAAAATCATCTTCTTCACGGCGATCCAATGAAATATGATCAGATAGAAATTTTGCGACCAGCATAAAGTCAGAGGTCGAATATTCGGAAGCAAGCTTTTCAATAGACGTAAGAGAATTAGAAGTTCTATTAATTCGTTGAAAAATCTCTTGAACCTTTGGATCGTCGTTTTCAAGATCCAGCTCGATCACCGCGATTTCATACTTAAGAAATTCAGACTTCTGAGACTCTGGCAGGTCACTATACCTCTTACCATCAACATCTAATTCATCTGCAATAAAAGTAACAATTGCATTACTTCTCTGCTGGCCGTCAACTATGCACGAAACAGTAGACATAGTCTCTACATCTACTTTACCCTTTGAAATAAAAATTTGAGGAAATGGAAAACCTAGAAGAATAGTTCGAATAAAATCTTTTTTATGCACATCTCTCCACACTAAATTACGCTGAAAATAGGCGTCGGGTATCAATCTTCCCGATCTAATATCACTGACCAAGTTAAGAAGTGATACGGACCGCACACGATACTCAACCATTAATAACTCTCCCTATCAAAAAAATTCTTAATTACCGAGCGCTGCTTACTTTCAAAAAATGATTGAGACAAATATAAAACAGCACTTATAGAACCAAATAAATCACTATATCTAGAGGATAGACCACCAAAAAAATTATTAACCTTAGCTCTCTCCGGGCCCATAACCATTAGATCAAAATTAAATATCCCCTTCGACAGGTAACTCAAGTAGGTCTCGTGTGCAGGTACCGTTTTTATCACAGGAAATCTTGTCAAATCAGAATACCCCTTGGAAATACGAGAAACAAGCTCCATATACTTTATAAAAAGTCTCGCATCAATTATCGCTATATCCAAATCTGAAGATCCCGGAATAAAATCTCTTCCTTTATGAAAACTTTTACCTATTTTCGCCGATCCAACAACATGAATTGAGGAAATGGATACCTCGAAAAAATTTGCAATTTCATTATATATTTTATACTGACGCTCCTCCTCCCCGACGAATGCATGAGTTGGATAAGTCAAAAATATCTTACGAGCAATTTCATTATAAGAAACTTTCGCCTCACCTCCCTTCCTAATAGCTTCCATGTAATCCATATTAACTCCCCATATCAATCAGCTTTTTGGGTAACGCCCACAACATAATAATTTATTTAAACTTTTATATAGCTCAAGATATTAGACACTACTGAAGCTATCTTATAGGCTAACAGTGGGGGCACCGCGTTCCCTACTTGATGGTACTGTTGAGACCGATTTCCTTGGAAAAAATAATTATCAGGAAAGGTTTGCAGTCTTGCAGCTTCACGCACACTCAAGCTACGACATTGAACTGGATCATAGTGTATGAAATAGTGCCCATCTTTTGAGATATGGCTTGTGATAGTAGAAGAAGGTAAATTCTCACACTGTACCCGAAAACGATCACTAAACTTCCCTGTAGTCCAATTTTTATGAGCAGGTGCCAGCCCCGGCAAATTGAAATCTAGATGTCCCTTCGGAGAATACCCCTTTACATGCGCAAAGCTTGCGGCAAATACGTAACGACGTAGGTCTGAAGGCATATGGCCGCGTGCGTCGTGATTCAACCATTTGGTAAGAGTTTTATCTAAGTACCAGTTATCAAGCGCCCCTAGTTCTTGGATAACATCGGTATCTATCGGAGTGCGTAATGCACCAACTCGCAACTTACTAGCTAATATTTTATTGTAAGTTGAATCAAGCTCTTCACCCAGCCTATGATTCTTCTTTCTATCTACACTAGACATCAGGGAGATTAATTCTTCTCGCACCACTTCAGACCAACGCTCATCTGTGTCTTCCCCCCTAGTTAATCGACTCCGAATAGCGGGAAGGCCTTGCAATACAGATCGTACGCTTACCGAATCTTTAATTTTTTCTAATTCCACATACTTTGGAATCTCTCCCATGGCATCAACTGCAATCCCTAATAAGATTACTCTATGACGTGCTTGAGGAATACCGTACTTCTCAGCCCGAATTATGTAGTCTTTAGGATCAATCTCGCGAATAGGCGCCTCATCGTGACTACTGTTTCTTACGAATGAGCAAATTTTATACCTCCTTCCAGACCTCCGGCCCCCCAAGGCCTTATCAGGATCTGAAAGATCCTCAAGGATTTTTTTAAAAATCTTTTCCCCATTTATCGTTGAAGAAAGTATACCTTTAACATTCTCCATTACGAAGATAGCAGGCTGCCTTTCATGAATTATGCGAAGATACTCTTTATATAAAAAATGCCGATGATCATCCTCAGGATTGTAATTCGCTTTGCTTCTGTTCCTAGAGCGGCCGGCCATAGAATATGCTTGGCAAGGAGGACCGCCAATTAAAACCCATGGACGAGTCTTATCTAACTTTCGGTCTAATATTTCATCTAGCTCGGCATTTCCTTCTTTCGTCCCTAAAGTAATGCACCGAGCTTCTTTGCCAGCTTCATCCCATTCTTTCTTGCTTCTTTCTGACCAAGGTGTTTCTGAAAGGCCATTACAGAAATTATAATAATCACCTAGTGCATCAGGATTATCGCTTTTAAGCAACCTAAAAAAAGACCTCAACCTAAGAGTGTTTCGCGCATTAGAGTCCATTTCTGCGGAAACAATGATACGAAAGCGCTGAGCATCTAAAAAGGATGAAAACCCCTCACCTAATCCCCCAGGTCCTGCAAAGAGGTCTACAATTTGTATCGGGCTCGATAGCTTCATAAATCTTTGAAAACCTAACTGCATGAGCAACTTAACTTTATGGGCATAATAGTGGACATTGTAAATATAAATAAAATCACTGACTATGCCTAATATCAGAAACGACAAATACGGCCATTCATAAACAATATCTAAATAACTCTCTCATTCTATAGTTTCCGCTTTTGGACTCATTTGTAATAGCCTTTCAAGGCAAACCAGATATATTTCTGAATTGCTAACACATATTTTCTTGAACGACTCCCCTTAACACAGACGTCTAATAATTACGTTAACTACTCACTTGAAAAACCCGGTGTGCCAATTCTACTAAAATATGCGCCAAATCGTTCAACAAGAGATGGCACGAACATTGGTGAAAGTGAAGCGAATCGGAGATTTACAACGTTATTTAACGCTTGGTCGGCGGAGAGCGCGCAGATGTCGTCAAACTGAACCATCCAAGGCCCCTTGGATCCTGATATCCCGTCTCGCATAGGCAAAAGAAAATGCTGCTTAAGTGATCCATCGTGTTGAATTAGCTTCTTAACTCTCTCCTTAGAACCCTTTGAAGTAGATATAAACAACGGATCCCAAACTTCCGAAATATCTTCACATGCTGCCAAAAGAATGGTTTTAACTTTCCCTTGATTAGCTAAATCGCAACGTGGAGATACAACAATCCATCTTCGATCATTAAAATTAATCAAATCTCCGGTATCAAGTCGTTCTTTCATAGGAGGTACAAAATAGGACTCCTCCGGATGAGTAGAATCGCCACCGGCAACTAAAAGGGCATCATGTACATGAGCAATGATGTGCCTAGCGACTACCTCAGTCAAATCTTGAGTAAGATCTAAATTCCAATGTTGCCAGCGAGGCCAAATGGATTTATAAAATATCCTCGCAGTTTCGCGATTGTATATAGCTTTAACACCCCGCAATTTCAAAAAAATATCTTTATTTTTCTCAAGCCAAATAAAAACCTGCTCGAACCCATCTCCTTTGTCCATTACCTCAACTTGAGGACTTCCATAATTTGCGACATCAGCATCACCACGTTGCCCCGTGTAGACAGCAACGCCCATGGGCTGTGCTTTGATAATGTAGTGAACTAATTTATTGCCATCCGTATTATTATCAGCGACCCCAACCTCTTTTTGTAAACGTAAATCTACAACTGCCGCATCAAATCGGAATAACTCCAATATTTTTTCTGCGTCAGTGATTGACTTAGCCACTTTATAATCAAGCGTATACCCCTTATTTTCCGCATCAGCATTATGTGAATCAATAGCATCTTGCCACTCCACAAGCTTTGAATCTTCATCTTCTACAATTAGTATTTTTAATGAGATAACTACGGAATTCATTATGTTGGCGCCCTCTGCATTTCAATTACGAAAGTCGTTTGATCCGCTAAAGAATCAAAAGCGACATCTCCCTTGCTTGTTCTCATAGCTTCCCTAGCAATAGCCAACCCAATTCCTGAACCTTCTGACTTCAGAGAAAACCCCGGATTAAAAAGATTCCCATAAAACCGCTCAGCTATAATAGGACCATTATTAGAAACAGTGATTCTCACATATTTCTTTGATGATGTTACTTGGAACATTAATATCCTCGGGTGATTATTACTAACCCCTAACCAATGAACGGCATTGTCAATAATATTAATCAGTGCCGCCATCAGATCTGACTCATATCCCGTAACAAAGCACTCTACGTCACTTTCCGGAAGGTCTAAAATTATTCCAACATCCGAAATACTGTCATTAAACAGCGCCAAACACCGATCTAGTACATCTCTTATTTTGAATACCTGACTCTTTCCTCGGCGCTTCCCGGAAATAGGATCCAAAGACTTAAATAATTTACTGAGCTGACCCGAAGAATGATGAATCGAGAAAGCTTCCTTACTAAATATAGTTCGAAAATGCTCTCCAAATTTAGAGTTCTCTTCTAATCTAGGCGCCCCGTCTGATAGCCGCTTAGATCGAGTGGCAATATCTGACAGAAACCTTCTTCCGTCATGCAATATCTGCGCGACAACCAAACCGAGCGTCGAACGCGATGATAGGGCCTGTTGATAAGTTTCCAGCTCCGCAATTGACGTTTTAAGTGCGAGGCTATCTGCTTTTATCGCTCGCTCCATCTTATTTCGATACTGAGTTGGTAAGTTAGCGGCTGCTCTCGTTATCGCACTGAGATTAGCTTTACTTCTGACTACGTCTGTATCAGTAGCTGATTTTCTACTTAAACCCGCAGCTTGTCTAAAATCTTGTCTGATCGTCTCAACATGAGTCAATACCTCAGATACCATTCGTTTTAAACGAACAAATGAGCCATTGTGTTCCAGCCCCTCTCGGCTACTTCTCTCGATTAGTCCCGAGTCTTTCTCGTCTTCAATTTCCACCAACCCCCACACCTGATTTAGGCCGATTTTTCTAGACGGATTCTGAACTCTCATTCGCTCTAGCTCTAGCCAATCAGTTTCAGCATCGCCGTAAGGCCGTATTCTGAATCCCCCTCGGTAAATACCTATACCGATATTCTCATCAAGTACTTTTTTTGCTTCAAGCCTTCCAATACTCCCTAGCCCTAACTTTTCAAACAACTCAACAACCGCGGCTCCCTCCCTATCATAGATATTTAACTTTAACGAAACCTTCCCGCAGAACTCTTCATCCGATGAAAGTTGAGTGGCCGAAACAATAAGCTCCTGTCGCCTCCCATCACCCCGCTGATTAATAAAACTTCCAATAAACTGACCTTGAAAATCAAAAGTTCCTTCAACCATATAGTGAAAGATCTTGTTTATAGCAAACGGTTTTATTTCTTCGGGATTAAAGTCGTCTTCGTCCTCCGCGATTCCCTCAAGAGCGCCTGCAATTATAGATTGCCCATCAAATCCATGAATGTCTTTTTTAAAGCCACTAATATTTAGATAAATCTTAAAATCATCCTCTCTCGCCTCTACAGGTGATGCAAGACGACGCAACTCTCGAACAAGTAACTCAAGTTGTTTTTTAGTCCACTGATCTCTCAGACCTTGAATATTTAATGTCACTCCAGGTCGCTCTGTACTTTTACCGCTTCTCGTGAGAACCTCAATATCTACTTGATCTAGATAGAGTGTCTGCTCAAACAAGTTCCAATCAACGACAATTTCACTTACTTCTAGAGCCCCCCCTTTAACAACGCTGATTGTTTTGAGGTGTAGCTTATTCCCAAGCCGAGCTGTAGCGAAACGACCTACACCTTTTGCCCCCAACATATTTCTTTTTTTTGTTGGGCTGTGACGCCTAGATACCTTATCGCTCGTAGCGGGCTCAAACCACTTTTCAAGCAACTCAGTAGCACTCATTCCATGACCGCAATCCTCGACGATTATTGCACCTTCTCCGGCACTCCAGTCGCCGTGTGACGGTGGCTTAATAGTGATGCTCACTGATGGCGAATCTGCGTCAAAAGCGTTTTTCACCAGTTCTATGAGGGCAGCCTCCGGTCCGCTTATTAACTGGTCTCCAATTGTCCTTACAATCCTTGCTCTGGGCCTTAACTTCGCCATTTTCAGTCCTTAAGTTGTATAAACCCACCAAATCACTCGGTAGACCTATAGACGATGCTTTGAGTCTCTGCTGCATAATGTACATGAAGTGCCACCATAGCAAAATGCCGTGATTTAACACGCCCGTCCTCCTCAAAATTTACCGTGCTTGACCGCAATTTTGAGACAGATTAGGCTCCTCATGAGCCTAAGAAACTCTACAAACCAGAGCGGTCCTCCGCACCCGACAGCCATGCGGCTTTTTTTCGCCAGCGGTTTCTCTACGTGTGTGAAAAAATCCCCGTTATGTCGGGAGTGGGCGAATACAAGACCCGAAAGGGGAATATGTCCGGCCCGTCTCTGGTGGGTTTCTTAGCTCCCGACACCCATAACGCATGCCCTAAGAAAGCAACCAGAGGTAACGGAAATGCCTGGATACTTTGCATCCCCTGCGAAGGTCATTCGCAGCACCTGCACTATTTCTCAAACACGCTCCGGCTCGGAGGTGTGCCATGCATGAACCTACTGTCTTTACCCGCCAGAACCTGCAACTGCATGCACTGCTGCTGGAGAATCAGCCATGGCTCTGTGCTCGCGACCTTGGTCGTCTGACGGGGCTGTACTTGGATGAACGAATGGTCAGCAAGCTCGATGAGGATCAGCGGCAAACGCTGGAAATCTGCTATCACGGGCAGCCTGAAAACATGCTGATGATCAGCGAATCCGGTGTGTATGCATTGCTGGTATATCACTACTCACCCGGGCATCGCCTGCTGCGTGAATGGCTGACCCATCAGGTGGTGCCGACTTTGCGCGACAAGTATCAACCTCGGTCCAAAGACCGCCCAATGCTTAGCTTGCTGGATTGGCCGGAGATGTCGCTGAGCCTGCTGCATTGGCAGGATGAAGGCTGGATTCGGTTGCGAGATATGCCGTATCTGTTGCTTAACAGGACTCGTCGACGAGTTCCGCCGAGTAAGACCTGGTTGCAAAAAGTAGCTGAGTATTTCCAGTCTGCGAGTCATTCGACACGCTGAATCTTGAAGGGGATTCCGTCCGGGCTGGTGTTCGGACGGACAACCAACACGATCTTCCTGGTCCGCGCTGTAACAATGCCGGATACCTTCAGACGTTTATTCCTATGCCCGACCGGGTAAACTCCCTTGATCATTGCCAGTAAAAGCACAACATCACACTCTCTGGCAGATCTGAATCGCATAACCGTTATCAGCCTGAACCCATGCAGTGGGTACCAGTCACACAGTTATGAGAACCGCTCCAAACGATCAAGGACCACCCGTGAACCCAGACATGCTCGAAGCCGGCCCCATCGACGCCAAAGTACTCTCCGTCTTTGACTTCGACGGCACCCTCACCCACCACGACAGTTTCGTGCCCTTCCTCAAGTTTGCCTTTGGCCCCGGCGAGTTTTATGGCCGGATGGTCAAGCTCGCCGTGCCTGGGCTGCGCTTTTTGGTGCGGCAGATCAGCCGGGATGAGTTGAAGGCTCAGTTGATCCGCACCTTTATGACTGGGGTGGAGAAGACGTGGGTGCAGCAGAAGGCCGAGGAGTATTGCCAGCGCAATTGGGCGCGGTTGATGCGCCCGACGGGGGTGTTGTCGGTGGAGCAGGAGTTGGGCTCGGGCGCCGTGGTGACGCTGTGTTCGGCGTCGCCGGCATTGGTGTTGCAGCCGTTTGCGGATCGGCTGGGTATCAAGTTGATTGGCACTGAGCTTGAGGTGGTCGACGGTGTGTTGACCGGCAAGCTCACCGGGAATAATTGCCGGTGTGAGAACAAGGTGTTGCGGCTTGAAGCGGTGTATGGCGACCTGGGCGAGTATCGGCTGCGGGCCTGGGGCGATACGCGTGGGGATCGGGAGTTGCTGGCGGCGGCGCAGGATGCGCATTTTCGGCATTTTCATGCGAAGAAGAAGCGGGCGAAAGTGCTGCGCTGACCATTGTGGTGAGCGGGCTTGCCCGCGCTGGGGCGCGTACCGGCCCTAAAACCAAACGCCGCATTCTGTCTGACAGCATGCGGCGTTTTTATTGGGACTGCTACGCAGCCCAGCGCGGGGCAAGCCCGCTCACCACAGGTTGATCAAACAGAGGCTTTGAGCTCTACGCCCAACGCCGTCGCAAAGGCTTTTACGATCTGGCTGCGCGGCAGTTACTACGGCGCCCAGAACCTGGCGGCGTTTGGCGGGGCGATGAGTCCGGTGATTAGTGGTTGCTTGCTGATCAATGCAGCGCCCACGAGCATGTTCTATGCGTTGGGTGCATTGACGGCGGTGGGTGGCACCTTATGTTTCTGAGTGGGCGGCGGGGTGCAGGTTCTTGCTGATATTTACATGGGATACCGCTATTAATAGCGAAACTTCTCACGGACCCGAGCCCCATGAAATTCGACACGGCCTACAGCCTGAGTCTAGATGACAAGCTGTCGATCTACGACGTACGAGACCTGAATTTCGACGAGACCGCTGCCTACGACTCCGACAAGGACAGTTTCCTCTGCCCCAACGATGCGTGCCGAGGGGCGTTCGATACGGGCAGTGCGTTGAGCACGTTCAATGCAAAAAACGTCAACTACGTGCGCACGCCGCATTTCAAGAACAAGACCAGCACCCGGCATATCGAAGGGTGCCGCTACGCCAGCACGCACAAGGGCGCTACCGATGAAACCGATGACGAGCGCGAGGACCATTTCCCGTCGGAATTTTTACTGACTCGACGGACGTACCCGCGCAGCACGCCGGTGGCCGGTGCCGAGACGCAGATCCCACAGGAGCCGGCGAAAACTCCCTCAAACCTCGCCGGCCCATCTGCCAGCAGTAGCGACACCACCCCGGATAAAACCAGCGTATTCGCCCACCCGGTGGAATGCTTTGTGTCCAATATCGACGACAAAGACACGCTCAAGCGCATGCCGCTGAAAATCGGCGAGCACACCGCGACCTACTGGACGTTTTTCAAGAAGATCGAATACCTGCAAGACAACAAGGGTCTGATCTACTGGGGCAAGATCAAGGCGATCAAGGATTACACCAGCAGCTTTCGCATCGACTTCGAGAAGAAGGTATGGCTCGACAAGAAGCCCTACTCGGTCAATGTCTACCTGAGCAAAAAACTTATCGAAAACTACCGCAAGCGCACGGCGTTCCTGGAGCAGATCAAGGCGGCAGTGGACAGTGAGCGGGCGCTGTATTGCTTTTTCTACGGGGTGACGCCGGAGCTGAAACACGTGCCCAGCAAGAAGAACCCCGAGCAGACGTTCGGGGTGTTCAGCGCGAATATCGAGAACCTGGATCACCTGATTATTCGAGAGGCGCCGGGACTCTGAAGGCATCAGTACTTCAGTGTGAGCGCCGCTTCAATGCGATGTTCAAAACCCCCTCAGTCCAGCGCTGGGTAAAAGCCCGCACAGAGGACAGCAAAAAAATCCAGTTGATGAGCGGTCAAAACAACTGTACAAAAACACAGTATAGTTTGTCCTCCCCCGTCGAACCCTGGAGAAACCCCATGTCCTCCCTGGCAATGAGCTCTTTCGTAGAACAGCAGATCGTCCTGCACCAATTCACCGCCAAGCACAGTGCACAGGCCCGCGCGATGCTGGGCTGGAGCAGGCAAGACCTGGCCCGTCACGCGGGCGTGGCTGTGGAGTTGGTTCAACAGCTTGAAAGCCAGGGCGAGGTGGATGATGAAACCCGTTTGATCCTGGCGTTTCGGTTGGAAGCGGAAGGGCTGGTGTTTTTCCCGGGGTTTGCGCCGGGGTGGGGAATGAGTGCGCGCCGCTTTGACACCGCTCCAGCTGAACCCATGGCACGGGGCATCATGTCTCGGTTGATGAGTTCAACTAGCGTATCAATCGACTCGGCCACTGCCCAACCCAATGGTGCATAGGGTCGGGCAAGCCAATACCGAGACTTAGCGTCCGACCTTGGGATGTTCTTTCGCGGCCTCTTCGTAACCATGGGCCACGGCCAGCAGCGTGGGTTCGGTCCAGCGGGCCCCAAAGAAGTACGCACTGGTTGGCGCGCCCCGCTCATCCTTGCCGGAAGGGACCGAAATCCCTGGATAGCCGGCGACGGCAACCGCAAAGTAGCTGTTCGTTTCGAAGTCCGACACCATGGCGTCGAGCTTTTGCCCGTCAATCAACTCATCCACGGTGCTTCGAAAACCCTGGATAAGGGCATCCCATAGAGGCTTGCGTTCCTCGGCCGTCAAGGTGGACGCATCGATATCCCTGAGTACAGGCTGGTGGTCAGTCTCGGTGCCATCACGCTGCTCATTGAACTGGATCAACTCGGACACTGACTTGACCGGCAACCCATTGCGCTTTTCCAGGTATTCATTCAGTTCATCCTTTACATCGGCGAGCAGCAACTCGTCATAACCTGTGGAGTCCGCTATCCGCAAGTTCACCGGTACCAGTACGGCACCTTGTGCGCGAAGTACTTCGAGGGTTTTCTTGAACTGTGGGCTATCGTCCACCGCCGAGCTTTCACCATTCGCGGAAAAGGTCGAGGGAAAACCGATGCGCTTATCCTTCAAGGCGCCAGGCTTTAGCAGCGCCGTGTAGTCAATTGCTGTTGGGGCATTCGCGTTCTGGGCATCCTGAGGGTCGTTGCCTGACATGACGTTGAGCATCAGCGCAGCATCAAATACCGAGCGCGTCATGGGCCCCGGCGTATCCTGTCGATGGCTGGCCGGAATGATGCCGCTGCGGCTCAACAAGCCCACGCTGGGTTTCAAACCGACCACGCCGTTAAACGCCGCCGGTACGATGATCGAACCATTGGTTTCAGTCCCAACGGCCAAGGGTGCAAAGCCCGCGGCGACCGCGACAGCCGAGCCTGAGCTTGACCCACCGACCTCTGCATCCGCCTGATGAGGATTGAACGTTTGCCCGCCCCGCTGGCTGAAACCATCGGGGCAGCCGCGAAAGCCGGCCAGTTCAGTCAGGTTGGTTTTACCCAGGATAACTGCGCCTTGCTCACGCAGGCGCTCGACGATAAACGCATCCTTAGTCGCAGCGGCGCCCACCAATCCATAGGCGCCTGCACTGGTTTGCTGGGTGTCGCCCGTCTCGATATTGTCCTTGAGGAGCACCGGAATGCCGTGCAGTGGTCCCCGCACCTTGCCGTTGGCGCGTTCAAGGTCCAGTTCGCGAGCAATCTCCAGCGCTTGGGGGTTGAGTTCGATGATCGCGTTTAATGCAGGATCGCGTTCTCGAATACGCGTTTGCAGAAAACTGACCAGGTCTTGCGAGGTCAGCCCACCTGGCCGGGCCATTTGTTCACTGAGCTCGCGAACACTGGCGTATTCCGTTCCTGGCGGCACCGGTTTTGGAGCCACATCTGTCGACTGAAGCACCATCCAGGAGGCTGCGTGGTTTACGAACCTGCTCACACCATAACCAATACCAAACATGAACGACCTCTAGGGAAGAATCTGAAATAACGCAGGATCACCGTTGACCCTTGCGCCAGTCTAAAAACTTCCCTCAGCCCAGCCTGCATGACGCAGGTAACTCATCACGTAGGATTGTTCATCACCGCAGGTAGCCCCTACTGTGCATCCGCCAGGCCACGCACACTGCGATAGCCCTGCACCAGGGTAGCCAGCGAATCCTTCGACCATCGCGCCCCGTAGAACCACAACGTAGTCCCCTCCCCCAATGGCTCACCCAGCCTCGGGTATCCGCTCCAGCAGGCCCCATGGAACGCGGCACTCTGACTGTCAGACACCAGCGCATCCAGCCGGTACTCATTCATAAGGTCATCGATTTCATTGCGCGTGTGCAGGTCGAATTGCAGCGAGTCATCGACCCGTTGTGCTGGCACCGGCAGCAGCAGCACCCCGGCCTGTCGTAACAGTGCCAACGCTCGCGTGAACGGTGCCCGGTGCTTGATGGGTTCATGTTCACCGCCGCGCCCATACCGGTCGGCAAAACCAACGCGTCGACCAGCCAGCGCGCTGTCGGGGGTAAAGGTGCTGTTGTTCTGCACCAGAGGCACCTCTACCATTACCGGCCCCTCAGGTTCGATGCCACTCAAGGCAATCAGCGTCAACGCGGGGTCGCGCACGGGTTTGATAGGGAGTGCCGGTACGTTATAGCCGGGTATCAAAACACCATCCTTGGGATGGACTTGAAGGTGTTGATCGCCACCAAAAGCGATGCTGCGGGGAGGGGTTTGATCGGCGGGCGGAGGGGAACAGGCCGGCGCCCGACCTGCCATATCCGTAAGCGCAGCCACCGGCTGCCCCAGCAGGCAAGTCGCCGCCATTCGCGGATTTTTACTACATTTGCTTTCCATCAGAACGCCCCCAGAACCGTCAATTTCCGGGGATCATCGCATCCTTCGCTGGCGTGTGTCGCAGCCCTGAAACAACCTGAAAACTCCTTTTTCCCACACCTCCTCCATCAGCTCAAAAGGTGCTCTTGTGAATCTTTTCGCGTCTCTACTTCCAGCCACCAGGCAGACCCACGCTCAGGCTGATTCAAGCTGAACGCCTGGCCCATGGCAGGCGTAGTAATCGACACATTGCGCTCCCAAGCCAGCGCCATGATGCGGTCAAACGGTTCATGCCAGGCATGAAACGCCAGGTCGAACGTACCGTTGTGGATCGGCAGCAGCCAGCGCCCTTTGAGGTCGATATGCGCTTGCAGGGTTTGTTCCGGTTGCATGTGCACGTGGGGCCAGTCAACGTTGTAAGCACCGGTTTCCATCAACGTCAGATCGAACGGGCCGTACTGCTCGCCGATGCGCTTGAAGCCATCGAAATAACCGGTGTCGCCGCTGAAAAAGATCCGCCGTGCGCCATCAATCATCACCCATGAACACCACAGGGTCTGGTTGGCATCAAACAAGCCACGCCCAGAAAAATGCTGCGCCGGCGTTGCCACAAAACGGATGCCCTCAACCTCGACCCCTTGCCACCAGTCCAGCTGGCGAACCTTGCTGGCGTCGACGCCCCACTTGACCAGAATGTCACCCACGCCGAGCGGCGCGAGAAAGTAACGGGTCTTGGCGGCCAATTGGACGACAGCCCTGCGGTCAAGATGGTCGTAATGGTTGTGGGAAAGAATCACCGCTTCCAGATCAGGCAGCGCTTCAAGACTGATCGGCGGCTGATGGAAGCGCTTGGGGCCGGCCCAACTGAACGGCGAGGCACGCTCGGCGAATACCGGATCGGTCACCCAGAACTTGCCGCGCATTTTCAGCAGTACGGTGGAATGCCCCAGGCGAAACACGCTGTGATCGGGTGCCGCCAGCAGTTGCTCGCGAGTCAGCGGTTGTACCGGGATCGCCCCCACCGGCCGCGTGGTGCGTGGTTTGTTAAACAACATGTTCCAAAAGATACGCAACGTTTTGCCAAGCCCGCCGTGTTGTACAGGGGCCTCGTTGCTGAAATGCGTCTTGCCCTGCTCGGCAGGCTTGAGCGCTGCAGGCGCGCGGTCGACACGGGGTGAGTGGGTGGCCATTGCAGAGTGACTCCTAGGTCCGCGCATAAATTACACTGCACAGTGTAGTTTCAAGATTGCAACAAAACCGGGAGCAAGTAAACTACCGAGTGTAATTTTCCTTCAAGAGCCGAGCGCCATCCATGACTGCCCCTCAACGCCTCACTGACCGCAAACGCCAAGCCATCGTGGCGGCGGCCATCGCTGAGTTTCGCGATAACGGTTTCGAGGTCACCAGCATGGACAAGATCGCCGCCACCGCCGGGGTTTCCAAGCGCACGGTGTACAACCATTTTCCCAGCAAGGAAGAGTTGTTCGCCGAAATTCTTCACCAGCTCTGGGCGAGCAGCGTCGCCCAACTCGATGTCTGCTACGCCAGTGACCGCCCGCTGCGTGAGCAATTACGCGGATTGCTGGAGGCAAAGATGAAGATGATGGCGGACGCCAACTTCCTTGACCTCGCCCGAGTCGCCATCGCCGCCACCATCCATTCGCCGGAACGTGCGCAAGACATGGTCACCCGCCTGAGCCAGCGCGAAGAAGGCTTCACCCAGTGGGTACGCGCCGCCCAGGAAGACGGCCGCCTCTCCTGTACCGACCCGGCGTTTGCCGCGCACCAGATCCAGAGCCTGCTCAAAGCCTTCGCGTTCTGGCCGCAGATCACCCTCGGCCAGCCGACACTGGATGTCGAGAACCAGGCCCGTGTGATCGAGTCCGCCATTGACCTGTTCCTGGCTGGCTACGAAGTCACGCCCATGCCTGCACCGTAATGCCTGTTGCCTAAGCGACACTTATGGTCGTTTTTGACGCTTTCGCCCTCTGTTTTGCGTAAATGGCCTGGAAGGCCACTGATTATTCCCACGGGAATAACTGACAATATTCATAAGCCTTTTCCGATCAACGGTTCATCCAGTGAACGGGCGCCGCCGTATAGGTATAAAAAGCAGCTCACCCAGGACTTTATGGAAAACAGACAAGGCAAGGGTCTCTCGTTTGCCAAGCGCATCTACAGGCCCAGGATCATCGGCTCTGCCCTGTGCAGCATCAGTGTGATCGCCGCCTTATATCCAATGACTGCGCCTGGGTGGATCTGGGCAGCGCTGCTGGTCAATGGTTTCGTCTGGCCGCACCTGGCGTATCAACTGGCAACCCGTGCCAAAGTCCCCTACGACGCCGAACGACGCAACTTAGTGTATGACGCTTTATTCAGTGGTTTCTGGGCTGCGACGTTGCAGTTCGCGCCCCTGACCACCGTGACGTTGCTGTCGATGGTGTCCATGAACAACGTCGCCGCCGGCGGCAAACGCCTGCTGATACGTGGCGCACTGGCCCAACTGCTGGGTGCCGGGGTCGCGGTATTGCTGTTTGGCCTGCACTTCAACCCCGGCGTCAGCCTGGCTCAGGTCTACGCGTGCCTGCCGATGCTGACGTTCTACCCCATGTCCATCGGCATGATCTGCTATCAATTGGCGATCAAACTATCCGACCACAAGCGCGCCCTCAGTGCCTTGAGCCGTATCGACAGCCTCACGGGGTTGCTCAATCACGGCTCCTGGAAAGACTTGCTGCACCTCAAGTTCCATAAGTGCCAGCAACAACACACCCACGCCACGATCGCGCTGATCGATATCGATCATTTCAAACAGATCAACGACACCCATGGGCATATTGTCGGCGATGCCGTATTGCGCCAATTGAGCCTGGAATTAAGGCGCAACCTGCGGGAAAACGACTTGGCTGGGCGTTACGGGGGCGATGAGTTCTGTGTGATTCTTCCGCAAATGACCCAGCACGAAGCCGCACGGGTCATGGAACGCATGCGCGAAACGTTCAGCAACTATCGCGCCCCGAACATCCCCGAGCTGCGCGTGAGCCTGAGCATCGGCCTGGCGGACTTCCAGCCCTCTTTCAAGGACGCGGCCATGTGGCTGAACGCGGCGGACCGGGCGCTTTATGCAGCGAAAGATACCGGGCGTAACCGGGTGAATATGAGCGACGAAAGAGTGGCTTATTCGGCCTGATACCCCCCGCAGAGATAGCACAGAGCCACCATTTGTCGCCTACCCAAAAAAGGTCCTGCCCTTGGGGCGAACTTCTTGTCAGGCTGATCACTCTGAACACCTTGTTCCAACTCCCTCTGTCGGCATCAGGAAGCCGACAATGAGCACGTCAACCGTAGGCCAGGCGCCGAACGGGGCAAGCGCCCATACATGGAAAACCCCCGATGCTGCCTGCCCGAGCCCCAACCATGCTATTCAACGCCCATAAAAAAACCATCAACACCCTGCAACACACTGTGGCCCATCAGGCCAGCATGCTGGATGCCATCGAACGGTCCATGGCGGTGATCGAATTCGACCCGCAAGGCAATGTGCTGCGGGCCAATGACAACTTCCTCAAAGCCATGGGTTATCGCGCCGAGCAGGTGATGGGGCAGCCCCATCGAATGTTCTGCACACCAGCGTTCGCCCGCAGCGCCGAGTATCAACAGCTGTGGGCGAACCTGCGCAATGGCCAATTTCAATCCGGTACATTCGAGCGCCAGGCGAGCAATGGTGAATCGGTGTGGCTGGAAGCCAGCTACAACCCGGTACGGGATGAAGCAGGCCAGGTGATCAAGGTGGTGAAGTTCGCCATGGACGTGACCCCGCGTCTGCAAGCCGAGAGCGAGGCCAACGCCAAATTGGCGGCGATCGGTCGGGCCATGGCGGTGATCGAGTTCAACCTCGACGGCACCATCATCACCGCCAACGCCAACTTCCTGCAGCGCATGGGCTATAGCCTCGCGCAAATCCAGGGCAAGCATCATCGTCTGTTCTGTACACAGGAGCTGGCCAGCAGCCCGGCCTACAGCGAGTTCTGGCAGCGCCTCAACCAAGGCGAATTGTTCAGCGGCGAATTCGAGCGCGTCGATAAAAACGGCCGGACAGTATGGCTGGAAGCCAACTACAACCCGGTGTATGACGCCAGCGGACGTTTGTGCAAAGTAGTCAAATTCGCCTCGGACGTGACCGCCAAGGTGCAGCAACATGCCGCCGATGCAGCGAGCGCTTCCCAGGCGTATCACATTTCCTTGAACACCCAGGACATCGCGGAAAAAGGCGCCGAGGTGATTCAGCAAAGTGCCAGCGGCATGCGCGAAATAGCCGCCGACATTGACGGATCATCGCAACTGATCGCCAGGCTGGGTGAGCGTTCGCAGCAGATCACCACCATCGTCAACACCATTCGTGGCATTGCCGACCAGACCAACCTGCTGGCGCTCAACGCAGCCATCGAGGCCGCGCGCGCAGGTGAGCAAGGGCGTGGGTTTGCCGTGGTGGCCGATGAAGTTCGGCAACTGGCGGCGCGCACCAGTGGTTCGACAGCAGAAATTTCCAGCATGATCGCGATGATCCAGGACGAAACCCGCCAGGCCATCGATAGCATGGACGGCACCCGCGACCGCGCAGCCCAAGGCGTGGACTTGGCCAACCGCGCCGGCACCGTGATCCTGCAAATTCGCCAAGGCACTAACGAGGCGTTACAGGCGGTGAGTGCGTTTGCCAATGACCGTGGCGGCCGCTAAGCAGGGCTTGGGTCATTCGCTCGAAAGCCGGACGTGCGAAATGCATGAGCAGCTCGTACGAAAAACCTAACGACTCGGCAGTCGCACATGCCGGCCCAACTCATCGAATAACGTCACCACCGAGCGCAATGCGCGGCAATCGGGACGCGTGAGCAACCACAGCGCGGTGTCATGCCCTGCCAGTGCAGGGCCCAGCGGTTGCAGTCCGTCATCCAGTAGAAAATCCGGCAACGCGGCCACACCCAGTCCCGCCCGTACCAGTTCGGTCACCGACAACATGCTGTTGCAGCGATAACCGGGCCGCACGCCCGGCAAGTGTTCGCGGCGCCAGGCGACGGTGGGGTGGTCGGGCAGGAAGTCATCCGGTGCGATCCAGGCCAGGTCCGCCAGCTCACGGCCTGTATGGCGGCGGGCATAGTCGGCGCTCGCACAGACTTGGTACGACACGCTGCCAAGGCAACGTCCTACTAGATGCTCCGGCGGTGTCTTGGTCAGGCGTAGGGCGATATCCGCGTCGCGGCGGCTGAGGTTGGCAAAATCATTGGAGGTGCTCAGTTCCAGGATCAGCGCCGGGTAGTCCGGCATGAACTGCGCCAACGCCGGCAGCAGCAAGCCTTGCAGCACTGAGTCGGTACAGGTCAGGCGCACCGTGCCGCTGATCACTTCGCCGCCCTGCTCCACTCCGATACGCGCCGCTTCCAGAGCCAGCTCTGCGCGCTCTGCCTGCTGTGCCAGGTTGCTGGCCAGGCTGGTGGGCAGGTAACCGGCGCGGCTCTTTTCAAACAATGTCTGGCCCAGTGCCGCCTCCAGGCGCCGTATCGCACGGAACACGGTGGACACATCCACCCGCAGCAGCGCCGCCGCCCGCGCCAGAGAGCCGCCGCGCACCAGGGCGAGGATCAGCGAGAGATCGGGGTAATCCATTGAATAGTGCGTCGGTGCATTAAGCATATGGGCAAACGCCAATATTGATTGCGTGGACGCCAATCTATAGTGCGCCTCAGCCCCCAACAAGCCATGGAACGCACACGATGAAAGCCAACGCCCTACGCCTCGCCTTGATTGGCGATTACAACCCGGACGTCACCGCGCACCAGGCGATCCCCGTGGCTCTGCAACGGGCGGCAGACATTCTCGGCCTCACGGTTCATATGCAATGGCTCGACACCGACACCCTGCCCGCCCCCCTGCACGACTTCGACGGTTTCTGGTGCGTACCGGCCACCCCTTACCGGGATACCGACGGCGCACTGCGGGCCATCCGCTTTGCCCGCGAGCAGCGCCGCCCTTTCCTTGGCACCTGCGGTGGTTTTCAACATGCGCTGCTGGAATATGCCCGCAACGTGCTGGGCTGGGTCGACGCCGAACACGGCGAAATGGTCCCCAACGCAAAACGCGCCGTGATCACACCCTTGACCTGCGCATTGGTGGAAGCCACCGACACCGTACGTTTAGTGCCTTACACGCGCATCGCCGACGCCTACGGCACCCATGATCTTGAAGAAGGATATCGCTGCCGCTATGGGATGAACCCCGAATTTGCCAGCGCGTTGCTGGAGGGCGATCTGATCGCCAGCGGCCACGACAGCGCAGGCGACCTGCGTGCGGTGGAATTGCTCGACCATCCGTTCTTCGTCGCCACCCTGTTCCAGCCAGAACGCGCAGCGCTCGAGGGCATCACACCACCCTTGGCACTCGCGCTGCTCAAGGCCTGCCAGGAGCAATCGGCATGATCGCCAAGACTCCCGCGGTGCCTTACTACGCGGTCATTTTCAGCTCACTGCGCACCGACGGCGATCACGGCTACGGCGAGGCCGCCACACGCATGCTGGAACTGGCGCGGCAACAACCTGGTTTTCTCGGCGTGGAGTCGGCGCGGGAAGATGGCCTGGGGATTACGGTGTCGTACTGGAGCAGCGAAGCGGCGATCCTGGCGTGGAAGCAGCAGGCCGAGCACCGCGACGTGCGCGAGCAGGGCCGCGCCACCTGGTACTCGGCGTTTCAGACACGGGTGTGCAAGGTGGAGCGGGCCTACGGTTTTGAAGCGAACTAGCTCACCAGACTGCGCAACGCACTGATCTGTGGAATCTCCACCCGGCGCATATATACCCGCAGCGGCTCAGTGATATTGATGCGGTCGTCGATGTTCTGGTCCAACAGCAACTGGATGCGTTCACGGGACAGGGTCATGGTCTGCTCGGGGGCAGGCAGCCAGACAAATTCGGCGGTAGGAATGATGCCGTCATCGGCCACGTCCATGCCGAAAGAGTCTTCGCTGAAACGTACGATGTACTGGCCGGTCTTGCGGTTGAGGCCCACAAACCCGTGGAGTTGGTCGGCGGCCTGGCAGATAAGCTCGGAAGTGATGCGCATGGTAAACCTCACTGAAAAGTCCCACAGGGACTGGAAAGATGGTTTACACGCGTGGCGGAAAGTACTGCCCTCTAGCGGGGCGGCTGCGTTCAAGAGTACTGCAATGCCTGGCAAAACAACCGAGAAAATTGACGGGTACGCACGTTAATGTCGGTTTGGTGATAGCGCCTTTCGCAATCAATTGTTAAAAAGGAGGCCTTCTCAAAGCTACCTCCACGAAAGGACTTCGCATATGCCTGTCACGTTTACCAAGAGCGCCCTGCTGCTGGCCCTGATGCTCGGCCTTGGCCAGGCGCAGGCTGCCGACCCGATCAGCCCGGCTGAATTGGCAACTAACGAAGGCATTCCCTACCCTGCCGTGATCGCACACCGAGGCGCCTCCTACGACGCGCCGGAGTCCACCGCCGCTGCCTACAAGGTCGCACGCGACCTGGGTGCCGACTACCTGGAACTGGACCTGCAGCGCAGCAAGGACGGCGTGCTGTTCGCCCTGCACGACAACAACCTGCAGCGCACCACCGACGTGGCCACCAAGTTCCCTGAGCGCAAAGACGCGCCGGCCAACGAATTCACTTGGAAAGAACTGCAAAGCCTCGACGCCGGCAGTTGGTTCAACGCTGCTTACCCGGACCGTGCGCGCCCAGGGTTCGTCGGCCTGAAGATCCTGAGCCTGGACGACATCATCAAGATCGCCGAAGGCAACCCGCAGCACAAACCCGGCCTGTACATCGAAACCAAGGAGCCCAAGCAGTTCCCGGGCATCGAAGCCGACCTGAAAAACAAGTTGCTGGATAAAGGCTGGTTGAGTTCCGCCGGCTCCAAACTGGGCAAGAGCAACACCGGCGTCGGCCAGGGCAAGGGCCGCGTCGTGCTGCAAACCTTCGAGACCGCCAGCCTCAAAGAGCTGCAGAAAGAAATGCCGAACACCCCGAAGATCCTGCTGTTGTGGGTGGGTGAAGGCAGCATCGAGCCGAAATCCAAGCAGACCTTCGCCGAATCCGGCGAGCCGACCAAGGCCGCCTACTACGCCAAGCAAGAGCCGAAAGACGCCGCCGAGTTCGAAAAGTGGGTCGACGAAGCCAAGAGCCTCGGCGCCATCGGCACTGGCCCTTCGGCCGAGCTGACCGACCACGGCGACCAGAGCTATTCGGACCTGGTGAAGCCCGAAATGAACAAGCTGACCCACGACAAAGGCCTGCTGGTGCATGTGTACACCGTGGATGAGCCGGTGGATTTCGAGAAAGTGATGAACGCCGGCGTCGACGGCATCTTCACTAACCGCGCCGCCGAACTGCTGAAGTTCTACAAGCGCTGGCCTTCGTCCAGCGTGCAGGATTTGCTCAACGACCATAAGTACTGAGTGAAGCCCGAATGGTCAGGCCGCCTGTGGTTGGGGCCTGACTACGGCCTGATCATCGGCGAGCTGGGGCGCACCGCGCCCCATGCGCACTACGCCCATCAGTTGATGCAGTGCCTGGGCGAGCCCATCACGGTCAGCCTGGAGGGGCAAGTCATCACGGCCCATCGCCTGCTGATTCCTTCGCGACAAACCCACGCCATTCTCGATACACACGGTGAAGTGAGCGTGTTGTATGCCGAACCTGCAGTCTTTGAGATCGCCGCCTTGCAGCACCTGTCGAGCGCTGGCGATTTGTCCCTGACAGCCGTGCAGCAGCTCCCCAGGCGCCAGCTTGTCGACCCTCGCCTGGAACGCGCCCTCAGTGCGCTTGATCAGCGCCTCACCGGCAAAGTGTCGGCCCAGGCACTCGCCGAGGTGGCGCACCTGTCATTGAGCCAGCTGGAGCGGCTGTTCACCGATCAACTCGGGCTGCCCGTACGCCGCCTGGTGCTGTGGCGGCGATTACGTGTCGCGCTGCAATGGGCCCTCGCCGGCAGCACACTGACCGAGGCCGCCCACGCTGCGGGCTTTGCCGATTCGGCGCACTTTTCGCGGACCATGAAGCAGTTGTTCGGCGTGACGGCCGCTGCGTCGTTACGTCAGCTGGAGGTGCAACTGCTAGCGTAGATCGTCGGGCAGCGGCGGTTCCTTGCCCACGCGTACCGGCACAAATGGATCACGCAGTTGCGCCCCATACGCCACGGGAAAATCCGGCCGGCTGCCGATGCCCAAATCCCCAGGCCCCATGCGATAACCCTCGCGATAAAACGCGGTGCCCAGCAGCCAATCCCACAGGTTGAAAAACAGCCCGAAATTCACGTCGCCGGCACGGCCGTATTTCATATGATGAAACCGATGCACCGGCGCCCAGGCGAACACCCAGCGCAACCGTCCCAGGCGCATATCGACATTGGAGTGCTGCAACAGCAATTGAATGCCGATGGCCAGGGCCAGCAACTGCGCCACCTCCAGCGGGATCCCCAGCAGGATCAACGGCAGCAGGCCTGCCGTGGCTTCCAGCATCTGGTGCAACGGATGCTTCATCAACCCGTTGAACCCATAGAGCCGCTGCACGCTGTGGTGCACGGCATGCAAGCGCCACAGCGGCGCTATGCGGTGGCTGGCGTAATGCATCAAGGTGATGCCTGCATCGGCGAGGACGATGGCCAGCAGCAATTGCTCCCACAATGGCCAGCCACGCGGCCAAATCCCGTCGAACGCCAGCAACGCCGTAAGCCCCGGCAGGACCAGCAAGCCGAGGACGTTCAGGCCTTCATTGACACAGGCATGCACGCTGTCACGCCAGCGATCACCCAGGCTGCGATTCCACTGCGGCTCGTAGGGCAACCACTGCTCCATGGCAAATGACACTACCACCGCCGTCGCAAACACCAGCACCAGCCAGTCTGGCTGCGCGAGTGCCCAGCCGATAAACCCTGTCCAGAACACAGGCGCATAGATCCCGCTCACTAACTGCTTCATCCGAGTCTCCCATCATGTGAGCCCTCAGCATGAAATTTTCCGCGTTGCTCGAATTGAACGAACTGCGCAACTGCTTGAACTAATTAAGGGTGAATTAAGTTGCGACGATTAATCTGAACCCACTTAAACAGCTCACCCAAGAAGGACACACCATGAAAACCTTGACCACTTTGTTCGCCGCCACTGCCCTGACCCTGACTGCCGGCCTGGCCCAGGCAGATGTTCGTCCGGATCAGATTGAAGGCCTGGTCAAATCCGGCGCAGTGATGTCTTTCGACAAGCTCAACGCCGCTGCCGTAGCCACTCACCCTGGCGCAACGATTACCGACACTGAGCTGGACAACAAACACGGTGCAGCCAACGAATATGTCTACGAAGTGGACCTGACTGATACCGCTGGCAAGCGGTTTGAAGTCAAGCTCGACGCCAAGACCGGCGCTGTACTGGAAAACAAACAAGACACCTGAGTTGAATCCCCAAAACCGCGCCACCTTCGGGTGGCGCGGTTTTTTTGTGGGCGCTCGTCGGCAATGTCCAAGAAAAGCGTGGCCGCGATGAATCAAATTTCCCCTACTCAATTCCAGGTCGTTAGACTTCCCAGCATCAGCCAGGGCATTACGCCATTGCGCAGCACACCGAGATCACGCCATGGAGCAAAAAGCCGCCGACATTGCCACCATCGGCCGAATCAGTGCTGTACCCGCAATGCTCCAAGTGATCAGCGACATGACTGGCCTGCGCTTTGCCGCTGTTGCGCGGGTGACCGATGACACCTGGACCGCCTGCGCCGTGCTCGACCAGTTGGACTTCGGCCTCGGCGTCGGCGGCGAGCTGGACCTCACCACGACCATCTGCCACGAGATTCGCGGTTCCCACATTCCCGTAGTGATCGACAAGGCCAGCGAAGACCCGATCTACCACGACCACCACACCCCGCGTCTCTACCAGTTTGAAAGCTATATCTCGGTGCCGGTGTTCCGCACCGACGGGCGTTTTTTCGGCACCATTTGTGCACTCGATCCCAAGCCGGCGCCATTGCGCAGCAGCACGATCCAATCGACCATGGAATCCTTCGCCCGTGTGTTGTCGTTGCAGATCGAAGCCGAGGAAAACCAGCAGCAAACGGAAGCCGACTTGCAGGAAGAACGCGGCACCGCCGAACTGCGCGAGCAGTTCATCGCCGTGCTCGGGCACGACCTGCGCAACCCGCTGTTCGCGATCAATTTCAGCGCCGAGCGGCTGCTGCGCAAACACCCGCACCCCGCCACGGACACGCTCATACGTCACATACTCGCCAGCGGGCGCCGCGCTGCACAATTGGTCGAGGACGTGCTGGATTTTGCGCGGGGCCGAATGGGCAACGGCATCCCGCTGAGCATCACCGACTGCCAGGATCTGCAGGCGGCGTTGCTACATGTGGTTTCAGAAGTGCAAAGCGCGCACACGCAACGCGAGGTTCGGGCCGATATCGGCGATCTTCAGGGCGTCAAAGGCGACCGGGATCGGTTGGCGCAATTGCTCTCTAACCTGGTTGCCAATGCGCTCCATCACGGCAGCCCTGATGGCCCTGTGGAAGTCAGCGCAAAGGTTGAGCACGATCGGTTCGAGCTGACGGTGAAGAACGCTGGGCAGATCAACGACCAGGCCCTGCCCCGGCTGTTTCAACCTTACTCACGCCCCACCTCAAACGCGCCCCAAGCCGGGCTCGGCCTGGGGTTGTATATCGTCAAGCAGATTGCCGATGCCCATGGCGGTCACCTGAGCGTGACCACCCACGCCCTGCAAGGCACCGTTTTTATCTTCAGCCTGCCGACCGCCTGATCAGCCACCCAAGCGCTCCGTCACTTCATTCAACTCTGCGGACAAGCCACGCAAGTTCTGACTCGCCGCCTCAGTACGTCGCACGTTGTCGAGGTTAGCCGTGGCTACCGTGGTGATCTGCGTGATATTGCGCGAGATATCCTCGGCCACCGAGGTCTGCTCCTCTGCCGCCGTCGCGATCTGACGGTTCATATCGCGAATCGCTTCCACCGCCTGGGTGATGTGCGCAAGCATCGCACCGGCCTGGGTGACTTTCTCCACGCTCTCGTCGCTGCACGACTGGCCGCTGACAATCGCCTCGGCCGCATCCACCGCGCCGGTTTGCACCGCCTGGATGATCTGGTTGATCTCGATGATCGACGCCGCCGTGCGTTGCGCCAGGCTGCGTACCTCATCGGCCACCACCGCAAAACCCCGGCCCGCCTCGCCGGCGCGTGCCGCCTCGATCGCCGCGTTCAACGCCAGCAAGTTGGTCTGTTCGGCGATGCCGCGAATCACTTCCAGCACCTTGCCGATGCGTACGCTATCGGTTTCCAGGCGGCGGATGATGGTGCCGGTATTGAGGATTTCATTGCGCATCTGGCCGATGGTGGCAATGGTCACTTGCATCACTTCGCCGCCTTCGCGGGCCGAATGATCCGCCTCGTCGGCGGCACGTGAGGCGCTGGCGGCGTGGTGCGCCACTTCCTGGGCGGTGGCCGACATTTCGGTCATGGCCGTGGCCACTTGATCGGTGCGGTTGAATTGTTCCTGGGTGCCGGTTGCCATCTGTCCGGCGATTGCATTCAACTCGCCGCTGGCGCTGACCAGGTCGGTGGCGCTGCGCTGCACGCGGCTGAAGGTTTCGGCGAGGAAGTCGCGCAACGTATTCGCGGCGGCGGCCAGATGGCCCAGTTCGTCCTGGCGGCGGCTGGCCACGCGCTCAGCAAAGCGGCCGTGGCTGAGTTGGGTCACGTAGTCGATCAAGCCACGGATCGGCAGGATCAGGTTGCGGTTGATCAACCACAGGCTGAACAGGCCGATCAACGCGCCGGACAGCAACATGATCGCCAGGCCCACCATTACGGTGCGCTCGGCATAGGCAGTGATGGTCTGAGATTGCTGGCTGCCTTGGGCCCGCAGGTCGCTGACCAGGGCACTCATTTGCTCACTGGCGGCGCGGTCCACGCCTTTGACTGCCATGTCGCCGACCGTTGCATCCCCGCCCGCCGCCACATAGGCATCGCGGCCTTTCTGATAGGCCACGCCCAGTTGCTGATGCTCCTGGCGCAGGGTTTCGATGCGTCGGCTCAACGGCGCGTCACTGCTGGTCTGGGCCACCAAGCGTGCGAGGATACCTTGCACATCACGCTGGCGGTCCTGGAACTGGCCCCAGTACTTCTCCATATCCTGAGGCTGTTTGCCGCGCAGCAGCACGTTTTTCCATTCCTGCACCTGCACCTTGAACTGCAGGTTGGCTTCGTCGATCAGTTGCGAAGTGAGCAACGGCCCGTCAATCAAACTGCGGTAACTCTGCACCCCGTTGGAGAGGAAGTTGAAACAGGCCAGGGCGATCAACAATATCGCCAGCAAGCTGCCGCCGAGCAGCGACAAAATTTGTGCTCTCAAGGAGGTTCGCAAAACATTCATCGGGAAAGCCTCGATACAAGTAAGTAGCGCATGCACGCCTTGACCGCCGTGTCGACAAAGGCACCGCTCATCCCTGACGGTTGTTAATGCGCTGAATCGGCCGGAATAGAGGCTTCTTGAAGGGTTTTCGATGGCCGGTCAATAAAATGTCACCAAAGCGAAATAAACAGAAAGCTGTCATAAAAATGTCAAACAACCCTGTAATGATTCGCCACGCGACCTGTGAAATGTCCTACAGGCCTTTTCTCTGCGAGCCTCCATGAACCACAGCCTCGACCACAGCCATCAGGACTCCGATCTGTTTGGCTTGCTTTACGGTTTTCGTTTTCGCCCAGGCGTCAAGGGCGAGCAGATTGATTCCGCCGCCGCCCTGGCGGCATTGAAGCAACCGCAAGACCCGGACGAGTTTTTGTGGCTGCACCTGAACCTGGCCCACGCCGCCTGTGAACGCTGGATGCAGGCGCACTTGGAACTGCCGGAAGAGTTTTTCGAGGCCTTGCACGAGGGCTCGCGCTCCACGCGCATCGAACACGTCGACTCGGCCTTGCTGGCGGTGGTCAACGATGTGGTGTTCAACTTCAGCAGCATGGTCTCGTCGGATATTTCCACGCTGTGGGTGTGCGCCCGCAGCCGTCTGTTGATCAGCGCACGTTTGCAACCGCTGCACTCGGTGGACAAGCTGCGTTCGTCGGTGAAGGCCGGCGAACACTTTCGCTCGCCGCTGGAATTGTTGGTGCATTTACTGCGCGATCAGGGCGAAGTGCTGACGCAGATCGTGCGCAAGACCAGCATCAGCGTCGACCATATCGAAGACCAGTTGCTCTCCTCGCGCCTGTCCACCAACCGCGCCGAACTCGGTGCCGCGCGCCGGGTGTTGGTGCGCCTGCAACGCCTGCTGGCGCTGGAGCCGGGCTCATTGCTGCGCCTGCTCAACCGCCCGCCACAATGGCTGCAAAAAGAAGACGTGAAGGAGTTGCGCAAATCCACCGAGGAGTTTGCGCTGATCATCAACGACCTGATGGCCCTGGGCGAACGGATCAAACTGTTGCAGGAAGAGATCGCCGCCAACCTCAACGAGCAAAGCAGCCGCACGCTGTTCACCCTGACGGTGGTGACGGTGCTGGCGCTGCCGATCAACATCATCGCCGGTTTTTTTGGCATGAACGTGGGCGGTGTGCCACTTTCCCAGGACCCGGAGGGGTTCTGGATACTGGTGGCATTGGTGGCGACGTTTACCTTGATTGCCGGGCGCTGGGCGTTCCGAAAATTTTCAAATTGAAATGCCAGTGATTGTGGGAGGGGATTTGCCCCTCCCGCATTCTGACCTGCAGTGTCAGTAGACCAGTGGCAAATCCAATGACCTAAACACTGACCTGCGGCAGCACCTCTGTAACATTCTGCAATGACTATGAACGGCATCCTTCATTACCTGGATGCTCCTGCATGGCTACTTCTTCCCTGACCGCCTCACACACCGAACCCAAACCCAGGCTGGACAAGAAGCCCGGCCTGGTCACCGTGATCATTTTCTTCGCCGTGCTCGCCATGGGCCTGTTGTTCACCGCCTACAGCCTGATGCAGGACATGCACGAACTGGGCACGGTGGTCACCACCTGGACGCCGTTCCTGCTGCTGGGCGTGGCGTTGTTGATCGCCCTGGGGTTCGAGTTCGTCAATGGTTTCCACGACACCGCCAACGCGGTGGCGACAGTGATCTACACCCACTCGCTGCCGCCGCATTTCGCGGTGGTCTGGTCGGGCTTCTTCAATTTCCTCGGCGTGCTGCTTTCCAGCGGCGCGGTAGCGTTTGGCATCATTGCGTTGCTGCCGGTAGAGCTGATTTTGCAAGTGGGTTCATCGGCGGGTTTCGCCATGATCTTCGCGCTGTTGATCGCTGCAATCCTGTGGAACCTCGGCACCTGGTGGCTGGGCTTGCCGGCCTCGTCCTCCCATACGCTGATCGGTTCGATCATCGGCGTCGGCGTGGCGAATGCCTTGATGCACGGGCGTGACGGCACCAGCGGGGTGGATTGGGCCCAGGCGACCAAGATTGGCTACGCATTGCTGCTGTCGCCGCTGATAGGCTTCGCGTTTGCGGCCTTGTTGCTGCTGGCCCTGCGCGCCTTTGTGAAAAACCGCTCGTTGTACAAAGCGCCCAAAGGGGACACCCCGCCGCCGTGGTGGATTCGCGGCATGCTGATCGCCACCTGCACCGGCGTGTCGTTCGCCCATGGTTCCAACGATGGCCAGAAAGGCATGGGCCTGATCATGCTGATCCTGGTCGGCACATTGCCAATGGCCTACGCGCTGAACCGCACCATGCCCGCAGAGCAATCGTTGCAATTCGCGGCGGTGGCCGAAGTGACCCAGGCCGCCCTGCTGAAAACCGCGCCGCAGACGTTGCCGGGCGACCCGCGTCCGATCCTGTCAACCTACGTGCGCACCAAGGACGCCACGCCGGAACTGGTACCGGCCCTCGCCTCGCTCACCGGGCATATCGGTGAAGAAGTCAAAGGCTACGGCTCACTGGCCAAAGTCCCCGCCGAAGCCGTCGGCAACGTGCGTAATGACATGTACCTGACCAGCGAAACCATTCGCCTGATGGACAAAGGCAAGGTCGGCAACTTCGACGCCGACACCCAAGACAAGCTGCAACTGTTCAAGCAACAGATAGACAACGCCACGCGTTTTATTCCGCTGTGGGTGAAGATCGCCGTGGCCATCGCGCTTGGCCTGGGCACTATGGTGGGCTGGAAGCGCATCGTGGTGACGGTGGGTGAGAAGATCGGCAAGACCCACATGACCTATGCCCAGGGTGCCGCGGCGGAAACGGTGGCCATGCTGACCATCGGCGCGGCGGATATGTATGGCTTGCCGGTATCGACAACCCATGTGCTGTCCTCGGGTGTCGCGGGGACCATGGTGGCCAATGGCAGTGGATTGCAGATGCGGACTATCCGCAATTTGGCGATGGCGTGGGTGTTGACGTTACCGGCGGCGATTGTGCTTTCAGGCAGCCTCTACTGGCTGTTTACCAAACTCTTCTGACCCGACAAAAATCCAGATGTGGGAGGGGCAAGCCCCTCCCACATTTTCAGCCTGCGAACAAACCAGCCATCGCCTTCAGCCGCTTCTTGTAGATACGCCGCGCCTCCAGGGCCTCCTCCAACGTCACCGCCACAAATCCCGCCCGCTGGTTCGGTTGCATCTGCCCGATCAAATCCAGATCCGCACTGATCACCGTGCCGATCATCGCGTAGCCACCTCCCGACACGGCGTCCCGATGCAGCACAATCGGCTCCAACCCCGCCGGCACCTGGATCGAGCCGATGGGGTAGCAACTGTCGACGATATTCGAGGGATCCGAGCCCGCGCCAAACGGCTGTTCCCTTGGTTCAAAACTCAACGCGCTGCCACCCTTGAAGCGATAGCCGATGCGGTCCGCCTCGGAGCCCACGGTCCAGGGCTCGGCAAAAAAGCTGCTTTTGGCGGCTGCGCTCAGACGCTCGTAATACAGGCCAGGCACGACGCGCAGGGTGATATCGCCGCCCACCGAGCGGCGCAAGGCCATGGGCAGACTGTTGCCTGCCCTTCCCTGCCCACACGCCTTGCCGATAGGCAGCTCATCGCCCTCCTGCAAGCGCCGACCGTGAAACCCACCGAGCGCGCCGAGGGTGTAAGTGGAGCGACTGCCAAGCACCACTGGTACATCAATGCCGCCGGCCACCGCCAGGTATGTCCGCGCGCCGGCCTTGGGGAATTCGAAACGCAGCACTTGCCCGGCACGCACCTGGAACGCGGTGTCCTGATGCACCACTTCACCGTCCAGGCGCGGCGACATGAGGGCGCCGCTGAGCGCTACCAACGCGTCCTGCTGGAACGCCAATTCAGGCCCGATCAACGTGCACTCCAGGCCCGCCGCACCAACCGGATTGCCCACCAGATGGTTGGCCGCGCTGAGCGCGTACTGGTCCAGTGCGCCCGACGGCGGGATGCCCAAGTGGTAATAGCCTTCACGGCCAAGGTCCTGCACGGAGGTGGCGAGGCCGGGTTTGAGGACCTTGATCATGCCAGCGCCTCCTGCAGGGTTTTCGGATAGCCAACCGGGTCGGCGAGAAAGGCGTCGAGGGAAAATTCCACCGGGCGGATGCGCAGGTCGAAACGTCCTGCGTCCACCTCGGCGACGGCCTGGTCGTAGGCATCACGTTCTATAGGCTTGAACTGCACGATGTCGCCGGGGCGAAAGAACACCATGTGTTCCTTGAGGTAGGCCAACTGCTGCGCCGGGTCGTAGATCGGCGCCGGGGTCACACCGAACATCTGGTAACCGCCCGCGCCGCGCACCGAGTAGATACAGCCAAAGCAGCCGCCGTGGCCGAGGGTGAGTTTCGGCGTGTCGGTGCGCGGGCGCAGGTATTTGGGCACCTGCAACTGCCGTTCACGTTCGACCATCTGGAACATGAATGGCAGGCCCGCGACAAACCCGACCATCGACACAAACCACGGCGCGCCGCTGTGGGCAGCGATAAACGCGTCCACATCCGCCAGGCCATTGATGCGCGCGGCGTACTCCAGATCGGTGCCGCTGGGGTCTTGATGGCGGTCGCGAAAACGCATCAGGGTTTCGTGGGTCCAGGGGTCGTTGTACAACACCGGGATCTCGACGATGCGCGTGTGCA
This sequence comes from Pseudomonas sp. LG1E9, assembly GCF_003290225.1. Classification (NCBI taxonomy): domain Bacteria; kingdom Pseudomonadati; phylum Pseudomonadota; class Gammaproteobacteria; order Pseudomonadales; family Pseudomonadaceae; genus Pseudomonas; species Pseudomonas sp. LG1E9. Next base: position 5,486,117 of record NZ_CP029983.1, read on the forward strand.
AGGTGCGTTCGGCCACGGCCTGGGCTTCGGCGCTTTGCACGGCATCCAGCAAGGCGTGGGGCGCAATGCGGTCGGGGTCGAAGCGAATCTGGAACGAGGCGTTGGCCAGGCACACATCCAGCACGCCTTCCAGCGCCAGGCGCTCCACCGCACGAGTCACGGCCATGCCCTTGAAAAAGGCCTCCAACGACATGCTGTCGCTGACCTCGGCAAACAGGTGCTCATCACCGCCGAAGCTGTAGCGGATGGGGGACGTTTCAGCCATGTCTGTTCCTCTTGGAATCATTGTAGAAAGGCAGGCAAAAATTGATGGGTCGATCTTATTAGGGGGTTTTGACTTCAATGCCCGCTCGATCCAGCGCTTCACGGGTAGCTTCCACCAACTCCAGCGCACCGGGCGTGTCGCTGTGCAGGCAGATGGAATCGAACTCGATAAACAGGTCTTCGCCTTCCACGGTTCGTACCAGTCCGGTCTGACACGCACGCAGGACACGTGCCGCCACCGTCGCAGGATCCAGTGCACGCACATTGCGCGTAAACACGATGGAGCCCGTCAGGTCGTACTCACGATCAGCATAAAATTCGCGCACCACCGGTTGCCCCAGTTCCTTGGCCACCCGCCAGATCACCGAGTTGGGCATGCAGTAAAGCAACAGCGTTGGCTCGATGAGTTGCAGGTTTTGCACCAGCAATCGGGCGGCTTCTTCGTCGCGGGCCAGGTGCATGTAAAGCGCGCCATGGGGCTTGATATGTTGCAGCTTCACACCTTGGGCGCGGGCGATTTCCCGCAGGGCGCCGAGTTGGTAGAGCATGTCGTCCACCAGTTCCTGGGCCGGTGCATTGATATGCCGACGGCCAAAACCCACCAGGTCACGAAAGCCCGGATGGGCACCGATAGCCACGCCCAATTGCTTGGCGCGCTCGACGGTGCGGCGCATGGTGCCAGGGTCGCCGGCGTGGAAGCCGGTGGCGATATTGGCCGAGCTGATGTAGGCCATCAGCTCGGCGTCGACGCCATCACCGATGGTCCAGGGCCCGAAGCCTTCGCCCATGTCCGAATTGAAATCTACTGCCTGCATCGGGGTCGCTCCGCAAAAGGTCATGCTGAAAAGTAGGCTAGCGCTTGACCCCTTGGGAAGATCTATTATCAGATGCCCTATCTTCTGAAAATCAGATAACCCTAGGTATTGGAGAGGCAGATGTCACTCACCTTGCGCCAAATCCGCTACTTCGTCGCCACCGCCGAGATCGGCCAGATTTCCCAGGCGGCGCTCCACCTGAATATCTCCCAGTCAGCGGTGACTACGGCGATCAAGGAGCTGGAAGCGATGCTCGGCGTGCAGCTGTTTGTGCGCTCGGCCCAGGGCATGAACCTGACCGACGCCGGGCGGCACTTTCTCAACCGCGCCTATGTGATTGCGCGCAGTGTGGACGATGCGCTGAACAGCCCATTGCCCGACTACCGCGCCAGCGGTGTGCTGCGGGTGGCGGCCAGTTACACGGTGCTCGGTTACTTCCTGCCCCATCACTTGCAGCGCATGGAGCACTGGCACCCGGACGTGACCATCGAGGTGTTCGAGCAGGAGCGCCAGGCCATCGAGCAAGGCCTGCTCGACGGCCAGTTCGGCATGGCCGTGGTGCTCACCGCCAACCTGACTCACCCCGCGATCGTTTCCGAGATTCTGTTCAACTCGGAACGTCGCCTGTGGCTGCCCAGCCATCATCCGTTGTGCGAACGCGGCGCCGTGAGCCTGGCCGATGTGGCCCAGGAACCCTACATTCTGCTGACCGTCGATGAAGCCGAACACAGCGCCATGCGCTACTGGGAGCAGGCAGGGCAAGCGCCCAAGGTGCGGCTGCGCACCAGCTCGGTGGAAGCGGTGCGCAGCATGGTCGCCAATGGCAGCGGCGTGGCGATTCTGTCGGACCTGGTGCACCGCCCTTGGTCACTGGAAGGCAAGCGCATCGAAACCCTGACGGTCACCGACCCGGTCACGCCCATGAGTGTCGGCCTGGCATGGCACCGCGAGCGGGCATTTACCCCGGCGATGCAGGCGTTCCGGGATTACTTTCACGATGCGTTCCTGGCACCGCAGCAGTTGTCGGCAAGGCGTTAAAGCTGTGACTGCAACGTATCCGCCAGCCAATCCATAAACACGCGCACCCGCAACGGTAAATGCCGTTGCCCCGCGTAAAGCAGCGACACATCCAGCGACGGTGCCGGGTAGTCCGGCAGTATCGCCACCAACTCACCGCTGGCCAACTCATCGCCCATGCCCAGGGCCGGTACCTGGATAATCCCGAAGCCACCCAGGCACGCTGACTTGTAGCCATCGGTGCTGTTGACCGTGATCCGCCCAGCCATGGGAATGCGCTGCACCTTGTTGCCCTGCTGGTATTCGAACCCCGCAGAGCGCGAACCCAACGGCCGCACGTAGTGCACTAGATGGTGGTCGGCCAGGTCGGCTAATGTCTGCGGCACACCAAAACGTTGCAGGTAGGTGGCGCTCACGCAGTTGATCATCGGCATGCTGCACAGCAACCGCGCCACCACCGTCTGGTCGGGCTGCGCGCCCACGCGCAATACGCAATCGAAGCCTTCAGCGAGCAGGTCCACCTGACGGTCGGTGGTGCTGATTTGCAGCTCGATCAACGGGTGTGCGTCCATGAACTGCGGCAGGCGCGGCAGTATCAGGTCACGTGCCATCACGTTGGGCATATCGACGCGGACGCGCCCGCTCAGTTGCGCTTCGTCCTGACGAAACAGTCCTTCCAGCTCCTCCATATGCGCGAGCAGATCCTTGCTGCGCTCGTACAACACACGCCCGTCCTGGGTCGCCTGTACCTTGCGTGTGGTGCGCTGCAACAGGCGCGCGCCGAGCAGTTCCTCCAACGCCTGCACATGCTCGGACACGGTGGAGCGCGGCAGCCCCAGGCGCTCGCCCGCCTGGGTGAAACTCGACAGTTCGGTGACCCGCACGAAGGTGCGCAGCAGCTCAAGTTTGTTCATGGGATTGTTCGCCTTATCCGGCCAGTGATTCCGGCTCAGCCCTGTTTATCACGTTAGCGACGGACAAATACACTCAATCCCACGCTCACATCTGAAGAGGACTGCACCATGACCCGTAAAATCGCATTGATCACCGGCGCCAGCCGTGGCTTGGGTAGAAACGCCGCTTTGCACCTGGCGGCGCAAGGCGTGGACATCATTGGCACTTATCACAGCAAGGCCGACGAGGCGCAGGCATTGGTGGCCGACATCGAACAATTGGGTGGCCGCGCCGCCATGCTGCAACTGGACGTAAGCCAAAGCGCGACGTTTGAAGGTTTTGTCGGCGACGTTGCCGGCGTGCTCAAGGATGTTTTCGCACAGGAACACTTCGACTTTCTGATCAACAACGCCGGGATTGGCATTCACGCCAGTTTTGCCGAGACCACCGAAGCCCAGTTCGACCAACTGGTGGCGATCCAATTCAAGGGCCCGTTTTTCCTGACGCAGAAGCTGTTGCCGTTGATCCGTGACGGCGGCCGCATCCTCAATGTCTCCAGTGGCCTGGCGCGTTTCAGCCTGCCTGGCTATGCCGCCTACGCGGCGATGAAAGGCGCGATGGAAGTGCTGACCCGCTACCAGGCCAAAGAGCTGGGTGGGCGCGGGATCAGCGTCAACATCCTGGCCCCGGGTGCGATTGAAACCGACTTCGGCGGCGGCGCCGTGCGTGACAACGCCAACCTCAACGCGATGGTCGCGAACAACACCGCCCTGGGCCGCGCCGGCTTACCGGACGATATCGGTGGCGCGATTGCCAGCCTGCTGGCAGACGGCAGCCAGTGGATCACCGGGCAACGCATCGAGGCGTCGGGCGGCATGTTTCTGTAGGAGCTTGTCGCGCAGCACGTCATAGCCCCAGTGATACACATAGGTGTACGGCAGGAAAAACAGCAGCACACCTATGTCGAGGATAAACGCCTGCATCAGGCTGATATTCAGCCACGCCGCAATCAGCGGGACGCACACCAGGATCAGGCCTCCTTCAAACATCAGCGCGTGCAGCACGCGGGTCCAGGCGTTGTTGGCCAGTTGCAGGCGTGCCTTGAGGCGGTCGAACAGGCCGTTGAAGATCACGTTCCAGGTCAACGCCATCAGGCTGATCGCCAGGGTGACCATGCCCATTTCCAGGGCGGGTTTGTCCATGATCCACGCCAGCAACGGGGTGCAGATCAACAACGCCAGGGCCTCGAAACCAATGGCCTGGCAAACGCGTTCGGTGAGGGATTTGGTAGGGCTCATGAGCCGTCTCCGTGAGTGAGGATGGTTGCCATCATTACCCTTTGACTCGATACTTCATAACCAACAACCATCGATCAAGGCGATAGTCATGGCCTCCAATGAAGTGCTGCAGGCGTTTGTCCAGGCGGCCACCCAAGGCTCGTTTTCGGCGGCGGCGCGCAAGCTGGGCAAAAGCCAATCCACAGTCAGTGCGGCAGTCGCCAGCCTGGAGATTGACTTGGATGTGGTGCTGTTTGATCGCAGCAGCCGCAAGCCGACGCTGACCCAGGCCGGCCACGTGTTGCTGCAACGGGCCGAGCAGGTGCTGGAGGCCAGCAGCCGCCTGGAGCTGGCGGCGAGCCAGTTGGCTCAAGGCTTGGAGCCGAAACTGACCATCGCCATGTCCGATACCTACCAGTCGGACCGCTTCGAAATCGCCCTGCGGTCGTTCGACGAGCGCTACCCGGACCTTGAACTTGAATGCCTGATTGCCGAATGCGAAGACTTGATCGCCCTGGTACAGAGCGGCCGGGCGCACATTGCGTTTATCGAACAACAAGACACCTATCCGCCCGACCTCACCGGCGCACCGGTGGAAGAGCGCACCGAAATCGCGCTGTATGTGGCACCCAGCCACCCGTTGGCCCGACTGGACAGCATTCCCGCCGATACCTTGCAGCAACACCGCGAGCTGCGCCTGGCCAGCATCATCAACCCAAATGAAACCCGCGCCAGCGGCCGCGTGTGGTCAGCCCCCAGTTACCTGATGCTGATGGAGATGGCGCAGCTGGGTTTCGGCTGGGCGCCCCTGCCGCGCTGGCTGGTAGAGCGGTTTGACGCAGGCCAGTTGGTGGAGCTCAAAGCGCGTGGTTGGCCGCGCTCGGTGGCCGTGGATGCACTGTGGTCACGCCACCACCCACCGGGGCCGGCGGGGAGTTGGTTGTTGGGCAAGATGCTGGAGTGACGAACCCGCCCTGGCGACACTGGAGATTAATGCCGGGAGGAAGATTCGAGTTCAGTCAGGCGGCTTTCGAGGAAGCGTTTTTCGGGGATCTGCTGGGTCAGGGACAGGGCTTTTTCGTAGGCGACGCGCGCGTCTTCGCCCCGCCCCAAGCGCCGACAAAACTCGCCCCGCGCCGAATGCGCGAGGTGGTAATCCAGCAACTCGCCCCGCGCCAGAATCGCCTCCACCTCCTGTAATCCCGCCAGCGGGCCATCGCGCATGGCTACGGCAACGGCACGGTTGAGCTCAATCACCGGCGACGGCCACGCCCTGAGCAATACGTCGTAGAGCCCGACAATCTGCGGCCAATCGGTCGCCCCGGCGCTCGGCGCTTCGGCATGCACTGCGGCAATCGCGGCTTGCAGGCAATACGGCCCAAAGCGTTGTGTGATAAGCGCCTGTTCCACCAGCGTGCAGCCTTCAGCGATCAAGGACTTATCCCACAGCGAACGATCCTGTTTCTCCAGCAACACCAGTTCGCCGCTGGCCGAGGTGCGCGCCGCCCGCCGCGATTGGTGCAGCAGCATCAGCGCCAGCAGGCCCATCACTTCCGGCTCGGGCAGCAACTCCATGAGCAAGCGGGCCAGGCGAATGGCTTCGCGGGTTAAGTCCTCGCGGGTGAGGTCTGCGCCGATGGACGCCGAATAGCCCTCGTTGAATACCAGGTAGATCACCCGCAGCACGCTGTCGAGGCGCTCTGGCAATTCGGCCAGTGATGGCACTTGATAGGGAATTCCGGCCTCACGGATCTTGCCCTTGGCCCGCACGATGCGCTGGGCAATGGTGGCGGGCGTGGCCAGGAAAGCCCGGGCGATTTCCTCCGTGGTGAGGTCGCAGATCTCACGCAAGGTCAGCGCTGCCTGGGCATCGGCCGCCAGCGCCGGGTGACAGCAGGTGAAGATCAGGCGCAGGCGGTCGTCTTCCACATCCTCATCGCTCCAATCAGCGGCCTCCAATGCGTCGGCCTGCGCCTGCAATAACGGGGTAAACCGTGCCTGGCGGCGCAGGCGGTCGATGGCCTTGAAGCGCCCGGTCGACACCAGCCAGGCCCGTGGATGGCTCGGCACGCCGTCGTGCGGCCAGCGCTCGACCGCGACGAAGAACGCCTCGTGCAAGGCTTCTTCGGCGAGGTCGAAATCGCCGAGCAGGCGGATCAGGGTGGCGAGCACACGCCGCGATTCGCTGCGGTAGATCGCCTCGATCTGCGGCGTCAATCACGCATCTCTTCGGTCACCAGTTGCACTAAGCGGTCCAGGCTCTGGCCCCAGCCATCATGGAAACCCATGGCTTCGTGGGCGTGTTTGTCTTCGGCATTCCAATGCATGGCGCGGGCGGTGTAGAGGGTTTTGCCGGCCTGTTCTTCAAAGATCACTTCGGCGCTCATGAACGGCTTGCCCGACGGGATCCAGCCCGGCAGGAAGGCATCGGTGAACACCAGGCGATTGGGCGCGTCGATCTCCAGGAACACGCCTTGGGTCGGGTACTCAAAGCCATCCGGTGCGCGCATCAGGGTGCGAAACAGTCCGCCGACCCACAGGTTCATTTCGCACTCGGGGGTGGTCATGCCGTGGGGGCCCCACCATTGTTGCAGCAAGGCGGGCTCGGTCCAGGCGCGGAACACCCGGCTGCGCGGGGCATCGATCAAGCGGCTGATGGACAGTTCAAATTCGGCAGGTTGCTGGGACATGGGATAAACCTCCTGAGTAGTGGTTTTGTTGTTGTCAGAGATTCAATTCACGCACGGGGCGTACTTCGACACTACCGACCCTGGCGGCCGGAATGCCACCGGCCACCTGGATCGCGTCGTTCAAGTCACGGGCTTCGATCAGGTAAAACCCGGCGAGCTGCTCCTTGGTTTCGGCAAACGGCCCGTCGGTGATCGACAGCTTGCCGTTGCGCATGCGCACCGTGGTGGCGGTGCTCACCGATTCCAGCGGCTCGGCGGCGAGCATGCGGCCACTGGCCTGCACCGACTGGGCGTAGGCAAAGCACTCCGGGTCGGCCGGGCTGTCAGGCGAGGTGTGCAGCACCTGTTCGTTGCTGTAGATCAGGCACAGGTATTTCATGGCGTTCTCCGTTTTAGCAACTACTGACTATAGTTCGCGACGCTCAAGGTTTCAGGTCGAACAGCGCAGCGCCGCTTTGCATGTCGAAGGGGGCCGACCAGTGCTCATGCACCACTTTCCATTCACCACTGAAGCGCTGGTAACCTGCGGTGACGCGCATCCAGCACGCCTTGTCTGCACCGCCGCAGTGCGCCAGCCAGTGGGCGAAGGCGCTGTCCTGGGCCTCAACAATGCGCAGTTCGTGGAACTCGAAAATACCGGGGCCAGGACAATGCTTCATGCATTCCTCCCAGTGTGCGCGGTAGGCCGCCTTGCCTTTGAATTGCAGGGCGGTGACGGCGTCGAACGAGACGATATCGTCGGCGTAAAAGCTGACAATTTTATCGATATCCCCACCGATGACGGCCTGTTTCCATTGTTCGATCAGGGTATTGATTGCAGTGCTCATGGCGATACTCCTTGGGGTGCAAAAATCATCGAAGACACCCTTAGTCGAACGTGCTCGGAGCAAATCGACAGCCCACTGAAAAATAATTTCGCCTTCGGTAAACCCGATAGACTGCGCCCTTATTTGCAGCCGTTCGGACGTTCCGATGCAAACCTGTCTTGTCGCCTATGAGGCGCTGAATGCCGTGCAACAACAGCAAGTCAGCGCCATCGAAGTCCACCCTGAGCAACTGCCGTTTTGCGGCGACATGTATTGCGCGCTCAATTCGCTGCTGGCCAAGCCCAGCCCTGGCGTCAAAGGCTTTGCCCTGCTGGCCGATGACATCCCGGTCGCCTTCCTTTTGCTCAAACGCCCGCCCTGCCTGCCCCATTGGGCGGATGAACACAGCGCCACGCTGCATGCACTGCAGGTGGATCGGCGGCAGCAGGGCATGGGGTTTGGTAAAGCGTGTTTACAGGCGCTGCCGGCGGTAGCGCTTGAGGCGTGGCCGCAGATCAAGGGGCTGGAGTTGTCGGTGGACAGGGAGAATGTGGCGGCGATGGGCTTGTATCTGGGGCTCGGGTGGGTAGATTGCGGGGAGGCTTACAAAGCGCGAGTTGGCTATGAGCGGCGTTTGAGTTGGGTGTTTGGCTGAGGTGTACCAACGCAGCTTTGGCGGCTGACGCGCCTCTGCGGGCGCCAGCAAGCCAGCGCCTCCATGAGAGCAGTCAGCCCCTCTCTCCAACCGGCAGCCAGATCTCCACTGTTCCCGTGCCTTTCCTCGCATCAAAATCCGCGCTGTAGCGCTCGAAATCCGCCCCCATTACCTTGTAGCCCGAGTGCGGCAACCACTCGAACATGATGCGCTCGTAGGTCTGTTCCAACGCCTGCACCGGGCCGTAATGCGCGAACACGGCGTAGTTGAGCGGTGGAATTTCGATCACTTCGAAGTTGCTCGGCACGTCGCTTTTGCCGGGGACTTCCACACCGGCCATGTAGTCGAATTCGCCGTGCTGGGGGTTATGGCAAACGCCGTAGGTCACCCCGCCGATACGCTTTTTGATGTCTTTGATGCAGGTGTCGAACAGTTCCCACAACCTGGGAATATCGCCCACCGTCGCCTTGGAATAACGCCCCTTCACCCCGGCGATTACCAGCGCCTTGCCTGCTTCCATGCGTGGCTCTAACGGTTGTTTTGTCTGCTGATCCATACGAACAGTCTCCTTCTTATAAGGGAACAAACCCGCATCGAGTATAGGGGCATATCCAGGCTTCGCTCCACGCAGAAAATTTTCCTACACATCTGGACAACTGGCCATCACGGGTCGTATTGTCTGCCCCGCAGGCCACCGCAGTGGCCGACGTCGCTCGGACGGTTCCGGGCGCTTACGTACTTCGAGGCAACAATGGCCGACCAAGGTTCGCCGCGCCGCTTTGCGCGCATAGATCGACTCCCCCCTTATGTTTTCAATATCACTGCCGAGCTGAAGATGGCTGCGCGTCGGCGCGGCGAAGACATCATCGACTTGAGCATGGGCAACCCCGACGGCGCCACGCCGCCGCATATTGTCGAGAAACTCGTACAAGTCGCCCAGCGTGAAGACACTCACGGTTACTCCACGTCCAAAGGCATTCCGCGTCTGCGCCGGGCGATTTCGCGCTGGTACAAAGACCGTTATGAAGTGGACATCGACCCCGAGTCGGAAGCCATCGTGACCATCGGTTCCAAGGAAGGCCTGGCGCACTTGATGCTGGCCACCCTGGACCAAGGCGATACCGTGCTGGTCCCCAACCCGAGCTACCCGATTCACATCTACGGTGCGGTGATTGCCGGCGCCCAAGTGCGTTCGGTGCCGCTGGTGCCGGGCGTGGACTTCTTCGCTGAGCTGGAACGGGCGATTCGCGGTTCGATCCCTAAGCCGAAGATGATGATTCTGGGTTTCCCATCCAACCCCACCGCGCAGTGTGTGGAACTGGATTTCTTCGAGCGCGTGATTGCGCTGGCCAAGCAGTACGACGTGCTGGTGATCCACGATTTGGCCTACGCCGATATCGTCTACGACGGCTGGAAAGCCCCGTCGATCATGCAGGTGCCCGGCGCCAAAGACATCGCGGTGGAGTTTTTCACCCTGTCCAAGAGCTACAACATGGCCGGCTGGCGCATCGGTTTCATGGTCGGCAACCCGGAACTGGTCAACGCCTTGGCACGGATCAAGAGTTACCACGATTACGGCACCTTCACCCCGCTGCAAGTGGCGGCGATCGCTGCGCTGGAAGGCGATCAGCAATGCGTGAAAGACATCGCCGAGCAGTACCGCCAGCGCCGCAATGTGCTGGTCAAAGGCCTGCATGAATTGGGCTGGATGGTGGAGAATCCCAAGGCGTCGATGTACGTCTGGGCGAAGATTCCCGAGCAGTACGCGGCCATGGGCTCGCTGGAATTTGCCAAGAAACTGCTGCTGGAAGCGAAGGTGTGTGTGTCGCCGGGGATTGGTTTTGGCGAATATGGCGATGACCATGTGCGCTTTGCGCTGATCGAAAACCAGGACCGGATTCGCCAGGCGGTGCGGGGGATTCGCGGGATGTTCAGGGCAGATGGGGCGGTGCAAAAACCTGTAGCTTGACGCGATCAAAATGTGGGAGGGGGCTTGCCCCCTCCCACATTTGATTGCATTCCAACATTTGTCTGGTGGTGTGGCTTACACCACCAACGACAGCAACATGATGAAGATCAGCGCCACGACCGACAGGATGGTCTCCATCGCCGTCCAGGTCTTGAAGGTCTCGGCCACGGTCATGTTGAAGTACTGCTTCACCAGCCAGAACCCTGCATCGTTGACGTGCGACAGGATCAACGAACCCGCCCCCGTCGCTAACACCAGCAGCTCGCGGTTGACCCCTGGGATCATCCCCACCACCGGCACCACAATGCCCGCGCCCGTGATGGTGGCGACCGTCGCCGAACCCGTGGCGATACGAATCACCGCCGCCACCAGCCACGCCAGCAGGATCGGGTTGATCTGCGCGTTCACCGCCATATGGCCGATCACGTCACCCACGCCGCTGGTCACCAGCATCTGCTTGAAGCCACCACCGGCACCGATGATCAGGATGATTGCGGCGGTCGGCGCGAGGCTGGCGTCGAGCAGCTTGAGGATTTGCTTGGAGTGGATGCCCTGGCGCGTGCCAAAGGTGTAGAGCGACAGCAGCAACGCCAACAGCAGCGCACTGATCGGGTGACCGATCATGTCCATCCAGTTGCGTACCACATTGCCTTCGGCAAACGCGATGTCGGCGAAGGTTTTGAGCAGCATCAGGAACACCGGCAGCAGCACGGTGATCAGGGTGACGCTGAAGCTCGGCAGCGACTTGTTATCGGTCTCGCGGGCCAGTTGGTCGACCAGTTCCTGAGACGGGTTGCCCGGAATGTACTTGGCGATAAACGTACCGAAGATCGGGCCGGCGATAATGGCGGTCGGCAGTGCGACGATCAGGCCGTACAGGATGGTCTTGCCGATGTCCGCGCCAAACACGCCAATGGCCAGTAACGGGCCAGGGTGCGGCGGCACCAGGCCGTGCACTGCCGACAGGCCGGCGAGCAGCGGGATGCCGATCTTGATCAGCGACACGCCGGTGCGGCGCGCCACGATGAACACCAGCGGGATCAGCAGTACAAAACCGATCTCGAAGAACAGCGGGATGCCCACCAGGAACGCGGCGAACATCATGGCCCACTGGACCTTCTCTTTGCCAAAGGCGCGGATCAGGGTCTGGGCGATCTGATCGGCGCCGCCGGACTCGGCCATCATCTTGCCGAGCATGGTGCCCAGCGCGAGGATGATGCCGACAAAGCCGAGCACCCCGCCGAAACCGTCCTGGAAGGCCTTGATGATCTTGTCCACGGGCATGCCCGAGGTCAGGCCGAGGAAACCGGCCGCGATGATCAGTGCGATGAACGGGTGGACCTTGAACTTGGTGATCAGAACGATCAACCCGATGATAGTGACGACTGCGTCTAGTAGCAGGTACGACTCGTGGGACATGCCAAACATGGGGGGTCTCTCCTGTTTGTTGTTGTTATTAAAGCGGGTATTCAATTTATCGCCGGGGATAGCGCTATCTTTTCCGGCAAAAAATTATTGAGTTCGTTCAAAACCGTGTCGCAGCCACCAGGCGTTGGTCTGCTCGGCCAGTTTCTCGACACTGTCTTCACTGGCGTTGAGAGCCAGGGTCAGCGGCTCGCCCACGGGCGATTCAAGGGTGGCGAACTGGCTGTCGATCAAGCTTGCCGGCATGAAATGACCGGGCCGATGGGACACACGGTCGGAGGCCACTTCGCGGGTCAGCTCAAGAAATACGAAACCCAGGCCCGGCGCGGCTTCGCGCAGGTGGTCGCGGTATTTTTTCTTGAGCGCCGAACAGGTCAGCACCGGATGTTCACCCGCTTTGAGCGAGCGGCGCAGTTCAGCGCACAGGATGTCGAGCCAGCCGGCGCGGTCGTCGTCGTTGAGAGGGTGGCCGGCGCTCATCTTTTCGATGTTCGCGGCAGGGTGAAAGCTGTCGCCTTCAATCGCGGTGGCGCCGTTCAGCCGGCACAGGGCCTCGCTGACACTGGTCTTGCCACAGCCGGCAACACCCATGATGACCAGGGCAGTAACAGGTTGACTCATGAAACACCTCAGGACGCAGATAGCGCTACCTTTGCACGCTGTAAGGCTAGTGCAAAAACAGGCTTTTCCCGCGCCGTCTTGTCATTTTTATGGAGTGACGCGTGCATCCGCTCCAATCATTTGAACCGGATCAGGCAACCCAGCATTCAATAATTTGCAGCCATTTGGAGACAGCGCTACCTTAGTGCCTCGATTTTTGTTTGGCAAGCCGCCTGATGACCTCTAAGAACGATAAAAATACGCGCACTACGGGTCGCCCGACCCTCAACGAAGTCGCCCGTCTGGCTGGCGTCAGCCCGATTACCGCTTCACGCGCGCTACGCGGCATCAGCACCGTGGCCGTTGAACTGGTAGAAAAAGTGCAGCAGGCCGCCGCCGAACTCAACTACGTGGTCAACCCCGCCGCCCGCGCCCTGGCCTCGGCCCAGAGCCATTCGGTGGTGGTATTGGTGCCGTCGTTGTCCAACCTGCTGTTTATCGAAACCCTCGAAGCCATCCACCAGGTGCTGCGGCCCAAGGGCTTCGAAGTGCTGATCGGCAACTCTCACTATTCCCGCGATGAAGAAGAAAACCTGCTGCGCAACTACATGGCCTACCAGCCACGGGGTTTGCTGCTGACTGGTTTCGACCGCACCGAAAGCGCCCGACGAATGGTCGAGGCGAGCAATGTGCCCTGCGTTTATATGATGGATCTGGACCCGAATGCAGGCGTGAACTGCGTGGGCTTCTCGCAATTGGCCGCCGGCGAAACAGCTGCGGCGCATTTGCTGTCCCGTGGCCGCAAGCGCCTGGCCTACATCGGCGCACAACTGGACCAACGCACCCTGCTGCGTGGCGAAGGCTTCCGCCGCGCCCTGCAACAGGCGGGGAGGTACGACCCTGCGCTGGAACTGCTGACGCCGCGTCCTTCCTCCGTGGGCCTGGGCGGCGAGTTGTTCCTGCAGTTGCTGGCTGCCCATCCGGACGTGGATGCAGTTTTCTTCGGCAACGATGACTTGGCCCAGGGCGCGCTGCTCGAAGCCATGCGCCATGGCATCAAGGTGCCAGAGCGCGTGGCGGTGCTGGGCTTCAACGACCTGCCCGCGTCGTCCTTTATGGTGCCGCGCTTGAGCAGCATCAGCACACCACGTGAGGCGATTGGTCGACGTGCAGCGGAGCATTTATTGACGATCATGGCGGGCAACAAGATCGCCAAGCCGGTGGTTGATATGGGGTTTGAGTTGCAGGTGCGGGAAAGCACGTAGGACGCTTGTAGGACCGGGCTGACATTGCTGTGAGCACTTGGCCCGATTGCCTACACTTACGTCAGAATCAGCTGGCTTGTGCACCTGGGTGGCGGTCTCTAAGGTTTACCGGTCGCTGAATGTTTCGGTGATCGGGTTTAGAAGCCCACCTTTGGACTCCCTGGACCAGGAGCACTGAAATGCTGAAAGCCGTCGAAAAACCATCATGCACGCTCTTCACCGTAATCCCCGATGTCTCCACCGAAACACTGTTGATCAACAGCTACGAAACCGTATGTTCGGTCAGCACCTTGTTGCTTGACCTGTCCGATGACCTCAGCGGAAAACAGCGTGATGTGGCATTGGCTATTCATCAGCTGAGTGAGCTCTCGGTCCTGCTGGTTGGCAAGGCCATGGACCAGCACGCACCGCGCTGTTGAGACCCGTATTTTTTACCGCTCCCGCCTGGAAATATCGCCGTCGATTGCGACCCCTGCTAGATTGGCTGCTCTCCAAATGCAAGGGAAGCACCATGGGACACTCACTGAAGATTCTGGGCCGTACTTCGTCGATCAATGTGCGCAAAGTCCTGTGGACCTGCCACGAACTGGGCATCGACTACGTGCGTGAAGATTGGGGCATCGGCTACACCCCCACCCAATCCCCCGAATTCCTTGCCCTGAACCCCAATGCGCAAATACCGGTATTGATCGACGACCACGGCGTGTTGTGGGAGTCCAACACTATCTGCCGCTACCTGGTCAGCCTCTACCAACGCCACGACCTCTTGCCCGCCGAACCCGCGCCACGGGCCAGGGTGGAGCAATGGATGGACTGGCAGGCCACCGAGCTCAACCCTTCATGGGGCTATGCGTTTCATGCGTTGGTACGCAAGCACCCGGACTACCAGGACCCGCACCGCCTCGCCGCCGGCGTACAGGCCTGGAACGACAAGATGGGCCTGCTGGAACAGCAGCTTATTCGCACAAATGCCTACGTCGCCGGCGACGAATTCACCCTCGCCGACATCCTTATCGGGCTCTCGGTGCACCGCTGGCAGATGACCCCGATGGAACGCCCACCCTACCCCGCCATCGCGGCGTACTACGAACGCCTCAGCCAGCACTCGGGCTTTCAGACCTTCGCCCTCGACGGCCACAACTAAGGACATGCACGTGAAAGGACTCAACGTATTGCTCACCGGCGCCTGCGGCAGAATCGGCAGGACGTTTTTCGAGGCCTCGAAAGACCGCTACCGCTTCACCCTTACCGACCGCATCACACCGGACTTCGAACTGGGCGACCACCGCTTCATACACGCCGACTTGAGCGACAAATCCACCCTCGCCGCGTTGCTCGATGGCATCGACGTGATCGTGCATCTCTCAGGCATCCCCCACGCCAGCGCCTCGTTCGACGAACTGCTGCCCAACAACCTCCTTGCCACTACCTACCTGTTCGAAGCCGCCGTGGCCGCTGGCGTGCAGCGCCTGGTATTCGCCAGCAGCGCCCAGACCATCGAAGGCTACCCCGTGGACCGCCAGATCACCCCCGGCATGCCGGTGTTGCCCGCCAACCTGTATGGCGTGAGCAAATGCTATGGCGAGGCGCTGTGCGGCTACTACGCGGCGAAAACCCCGCTGTCGACTATCGCCCTGCGCATCGGCGCCTTCGAATTCCCCGAAACCCATGACCTGAACAACGCCCGCGACCTCAGCGCCTGGCTCAGCCCACGGGATGCGGTGCAATTACTGCAACGTTCGGTAGAGACCATCGGCGTAAAACACTTGATTGCCCACGGCATTTCCAATAACCGTTTCAAACGCCTGGACCTCAGCGAAACCACGCGGGTACTGGGTTACCAACCCGTGGATGATGCGTTCCGGGTATTTGAGATGCCCATCACCTATTGAGTGTTCCGGCCCTCACGAACGCAGGCGGCAATGGCTGGCCGTCGGCGGGCCAACACTTGCCGCTACGGTCGGGCCTGCCCCGGTAAAACATGGGTTTTTAGGCCCGGCATGTTATTTGCTCCAGCTGTCGCACCGTCTATTTTCCCAGGTGACCGATCATGTTGGTTAACAACAACACCCAAGCTATATCGACCGTCCAACAGCTCAAGCGCCCCGACATGGACCCCGCCAACGCCGCCGCCAGCGCGCTGTACAGCGGCGCCGTGCAAGCCGCACAACAAAGTGTGACTGTGCCCGTCGCGCAGAAGGAACTGGACAAAGCCACCGACCGCATCGACGAAGCCTTTGCCAAGACTCGTGTGCAGTTGCAAGCCTCCACGACCGCCGCCACCTCCTCGACCGAAACGCCAGCCACCACGTCCACCACTGGCGCGCGCTCGGAATTCACTGAGTACATGAGCAAATCCCCGGCCGAGCGCATCCGTGAGCAATTGCTCAAGGAGCAGGGTTTGACCGAGGCGGACGTACAGAACATGTCCCAGGAAAAACAGGACGCGATTTCCAAGCAAGTGACCGAGCGGCTGAAGCAGCAGCAAGAGCAGCAGGTAGCGGCGAAAGCCACTGATCCGGCGCATAGCGTAAAAGAGACCCTGGCAGCGATCTAAGCCGCACAGGGGTTAAAAGCCGCTGAAGATCCATGGGCTGGACGGTGATCAGTGCCCAAACAAACCGCTCTCGGATTTCTTGGTTTTCTTGTCGGCGCGTTTTTCATCGGCGGTCTTTGCCGGTTTTTTCTTCGCGGCTTTCTTTGAATCCATACCTTTGGCCATGATGCGTGCTCCACTGAAAGGGGATGTAGCACTGGGTATAACACCGATCACCCGGCAGAAGGGGTTTATAATCCCCGCCCCTTTATCACGCCTGTCTGAACACCATGACTGAGTTGTCCATCGATCTGCTGGCAGAGCCTTTGTGGCCGCTGCTGAACAAGTTTTACCGCAGCCACAACTCGTCGATGAAGGCGCTCAAAGGCGGACGTTTATGGGTGGTACGCGAGGGCGAGATTGTCGCCGGCTTGTGCTTGACGCCGGTGACAGGCGGTCAGTGGCTGACGGGGGTGTTTGTGGCGCCGGCGTATCGCGGCCAGAGGTTGGCGGCGCGCTTGGTGCATCAAGCAGTGGCGGAAGTGGAAGGCACAGTATGGCTGTTGTGCCATCCAGACCTGGAACGCCTGTATCAGCGCATGGGGTTCAGCCAGGACACCATCCTGCCCCAATCTCTCAGCGAACGGCTGGTGCGTTACAAGCGCAACAAACCGATGATTGCCATGGGCTTAGAACCGTTGGTGAGGCCGACCTCGGATAATGTGTGATCGGCGGGTAGAGTGAGATTAGTCGTCAGCCGTGGGGTCCATGTCGGGAAACATCACTTCGATAAACCCGAACTTGCTGAAGTCGGTAATCCGCGACGGATACAACCGGCCAATCAGGTGATCGCACTCGTGCTGCACCACCCGCGCATGAAAACCGTCGGCAATGCGCACGATCGGCTCGCCCTTGGGATCGAAACCCTCGTAGCGGATCTGCTGGTAACGATCCACCGCACCGCGCAGGCCGGGCACCGACAAGCAGCCTTCGTAACCCTCTTCCAGCACGGGGCTGAGGGGCGTGATCAACGGGTTGATCAGGATGGTCTGCGGCACCGGCGGCGCGTCCGGGTAACGTTCGCTGGCTTCGAAACCGAAGATCACCAATTGCAGGTCGACGCCAATTTGCGGCGCTGCCAGGCCTACGCCGCCGACGTGTTCCATGGTCTGGAACATGTCATCGATCAATTGCCACAGCTCGGGGCTGTCGAACATCTCCGGCGGGACCGGTGGCGCGATACGCAGCAGGCGCTCGTCGCCCATTTTCAGGATTTCACGGATCATTGATCAGGCTCAACGGGAGTGGGCTTGGAGTGGTCACGGCCGAGGCCAGAGACGTGCTGTTTTTCATCGGTGTGGCCGGGTTCGTCGAACTCTTTTGCACCAGGATCCTTGCCCTCGGCCGACATGTGTTCGATCACCGCATTCATCTCCGCACCGAGCAGCAGCACAGCAGCGGAAATGTAGAAATAGAGCAGCAACACGATGATCGCACCGATACTGCCATACATGGCGTTGTAGTCGGCGAAGGTTTTGACGTAATAGCCAAAGCCCAGTGAGGCCACGATCCAGACCACCACCGCGAGTACCGAACCTGGGGTGATAAAGCGGAATTTCTGTTCGACGTCGGGCATTACGTAATACATCAGGGCCACGGCGAACATCAGCAAAATCACAATCAGCGGCCAGCGCAGAATGGTCCACAAGGTGACCACGAACTCCTGCATGCCGATCTGCCCCGCCACCCATTCCATCACTTGTGGGCCGAGCACCATCAAGGCAGCAGCGGCCAGCAGCATGCCGGCGATGCCCACGGTGTAGAAAATCGACAGCGGAAAACGCTTCCAGATCGGCCGGCCTTCCACCACGTCGTAGGCCGCGTTCATCGCACTCATCATCAGCCGCACGCCCGCCGAAGCAGTCCACAGCGCAATCACGATACCCACCGACAGCAGGCCGCCCTTGGATTGCTGCAACTGGTCAATCACCGGGTTGACCTGCTCCAGGGCCTGGGGCGGCAACACCAGTTCCGACTGAAGGCGCAGCCAGGTGAAAAAGTCGGGCAAGTGCAGGAAACCGATCAGGGCAATCAGGAACAGCAGGAAGGGAAACAGCGAGAACAGCATCTGGTAGGCCAGTGCCGAGGCGTAGGTGGGCATTTCGTCGTCGACGAATTCCTTGACGGTGCGTATCAGCACTTTGTGCAGCTTGAGACCATCGAGAACCGGAAAGATCATAGCGTCTCCTTTCGCCGCAAAAAGGTTAAGTTCGTGGGCGACTCAGGGGCCGTTTTCTACATCAAAGTAGCCCATTTGGCGACTTTGAAACAATTACGAAAGTTTAGTTGCATCGTCAGATACAAAAACGGCCATCCGTGGATGGCCGCCGGGCTGTAGGAACACAGCCAGTGACGCAGGCTTACTTGGTGGCTTTTTTTACCGCATCTTTGGTATCGCCGACCGCTTTCTGCACTTCGCCTTTCTTTTCCTGGATCACACCTTCCGCTTGCAGCTTGTCGTTGCCGGTGACTTTGCCGACGCCTTGCTTGATATTGCCGACCGCTTCGTTCGCCAAGCCTTTTGCCTTATCCGATGTGCTGCTCATGGTGTTTCTCCGAAAGAACAATCAAGGGTTTTGGTGATTACCTAGAGATTGACCCGGGGCCCTTCGGCAGAGTTTCAATTATTTTCGGCGGGCATTTCGTCGAAAGCGGCAGGTTTGGCTTTATGTTTGGGAGCCAACCCACGAGAATGCCCGGCACATTCAGGCTATAACGCTGGATAACAGATCCCGTAGGAAGGTTATGAAACTCAATAAAGCACAGGCCATTGCCCGCAGAAATACCGAACTGGGCGGTGCCGTACTCGGCGTCAACAACTGCCACTTCACCGACCTGGACCGCAAGCGCAATATCTGGTGGTTCGACCTGCCGCTGGGCCGCATTGCCGTCGGCCAGTACGAGTGGATCCACCTGTTGATGCACAACGCCGAGACCGACCAGTTGCTGCACCTGAAGGTGCCGACGGCGTTTCTGCGCGAGCACATCGAAGGGTTGGTGGTGCGCAATGCGGGCAAGCGCAAGCCGGAGATTACGTTGGAGCTGAGCGCAGACAAGGATTCGTTCTTGAAAGACGTGCGCCCATCAGGCGCTAACGTGAGCTTCGCGCATTTCGCGCTGTAAAACACGGTTAAACATGTGGGAGGGGGCTTGCCCCCGATGGCGGTGGGTCAGTCACAGTATGTGTTGACTGAACCAGTGCTATCGGGAGCAAGCCCCCTCCCACATTGGACTGCATTTCAATTTGGCGGGTTATTTTTTTAGGCCCAGCTTCTTCAGTTCTTCATCACGCAACTCACGACGCAGGATCTTGCCCACGTTGGTGGTCGGCAATGCATCACGGAACTCCACCGCCTTGGGCACCTTGTAGGCAGTGACGTTGGCGCGCATGTGCTCCATCACCTGGTCCTTGGTGAGGGTGGCGCCCGGTTTGACCACGATGAAGAGCTTGATGATCTCCCCGGATTTTTCGTCCGGCACACCGATGGCCGCGCATTGCAGCACGCCCGGCAGGCCTGCCAGCACGTCTTCCAGCTCGTTGGGGTACACGTTGAAACCGGAGACCAGGATCATGTCCTTCTTGCGGTCGACAATGCGCATGTAGCCGTCCGGCTGGATGATCGCGATGTCGCCGGTCTTGAGCCAGCCTTCACTGTCGAGCATCTCGTCGGTGGCGTCCTGGCGCTGCCAGTAGCCCTTCATCACTTGCGGGCCCTTGACGCACAGCTCGCCGGTTTCACCCAGCGCCAACTCAGTGCCGTCGTCGGCAATGACTTTACACACGGTAGACGGCACCGGAATGCCAATGGTACCGATCTGGATATGCTGGATCGGGTTGACGGTGGCTACCGGGCTGGTTTCGGTCATGCCGTAACCTTCGCAGATGCCACAGCCGGTCATGGCCTTCCAACGCTCAGCGGCGGCCAGCTGCAGGGCCATGCCGCCCGACAGGGTGACTTTCAGCGCGGAGAAGTCCAGCTTGCGGAAGCCTTCGTTGTTGCACAGCGCCACGAACAACGTGTTCAGGCCGACAAAACCGCTGAACTTCCACTTCGACAACTCCTTGACCATAGCAGGCAGGTCGCGGGGGTTGCTGATCAGGATGTTGTGGTTGCCGATGAGCATCATCGCCATGCAATGAAAGGTGAAGGCATAGATGTGGTACAGCGGCAGCGGCGTGATCAGGATCTCGCAGCCTTCGTTGAGGTTGGAGCCCATCAGCGCCTTGCACTGCAACATGTTGGCGACGAGGTTGCGGTGGGTGAGCATCGCGCCCTTCGCCACGCCGGTGGTGCCGCCGGTGTATTGCAACACGGCCACGTCGCTGCTGGCCGGGCTGGCGTCGCTGACCGGTTGACCGTGGCCCTTGGCGAGCACGTCGTTGAACTTGATCGCCTGAGGCAAGTGATACGCCGGGACCATTTTCTTCACGTACTTGATGACGCTGTTGACCAGCAGGCGCTTGAGCGGCGGCAACAGGTCGGCGACTTCGGTGACGATCACATGCTTGACGGCGGTCTTGGGCACCACCTTTTCCGCTAGGTGGGCCATGTTGGCCAGGCAGACCAGGGCCTTGGCACCGGAGTCGTTGAATTGGTGTTCCATTTCCCGCGCGGTGTACAGCGGGTTGGTGTTGACCACGATCAGGCCGGCGCGGATGGCGCCGAATACCGCGACCGGGTATTGCAGGACGTTGGGCAGTTGCACAGCGATTCGATCGCCGGGCTTCAAGTCGGTGTGTTGTTGCAGGTACGCGGCGAAGGCGCCGGACAGTTCATACAATTCACCGTAGGTGATTGTCTTGCCCAGGTTGCTGAAGGCCGGTTTGTTGGCGAAGCGCTGGCAGGACTGCTTCAGTACCGCCTGAATATTCGGATACTCGTCTGGATTGATTTGTGCAGCAATCCCGGCGGGGTACTTATCCTTCCAAAAGTCTTCGTTCATGGAAGCCCACTCCTCAGCGACGTCAGCGACGCGAATTCATCATCGCATTTGATGCGATTATTATTGGTGTATGTTTTTTTAAGGTGAATCTGGCGCTTTCAAGCAGGCCTAGACGTCACAAAGCGCGCCGAGAGTAGCAGCTTTGCCAAGGGCCGACTAGAGCCTAAAGAGGGCTCGACAGTCATAAACATGACTGTCCTACAATATTTAGTCACACTTTAATCGTAGCTGAAATCCCCCGACAGAAGGCTCTGGAACAAGGCTTCCAGAACAACATCAAACAAATTTGGGAGGGGGCTTGCCCCCGATGGCAGCGGACCAGTCACCAGATGCGGTGACTGATACTCTGCTATCGGGGGGCAAGCCCCCTCCCACATTTGAATTACATTTCAATTCAAGATCAGGCGATGTCGCGCAGCTCCCGCCGCAGGATCTTGCCCACCGGCGTCATCGGCAGCGAATCGCGCAACACAATCTGCTTGGGCACCTTGTACCCCGTGAAGTTGGCCTTGCAGTAGGTCTTCAATTCTTCAAGGCTCACGCCTTCGGCCCGCGCCACCACAAACAGCTTCACGGCCTCCCCCGTGCGCTCGTCCGGCACGCCGATCACCGCACAGTTGGCTACCGCCGGGTGCGCCATCACCACGTCTTCGATTTCGTTGGGGTACACGTTGAAACCCGAGACGATGATCAGGTCTTTCTTGCGGTCGACAATACGTACAAAGCCGTCCTCATCAATCACCGCAATGTCGCCAGTCTTGAGCCAACCCTCGGCGTCCAGGGTCTCGGCGGTCGCAGCCGGCTGCTGCCAGTAACCCTTCATCACCTGCGGGCCCTTGATGCACAGCTCGCCGCGTTCGCCCAGCGGCAACTCGACGCCTTCATCATCAATCACTTTCATCGCGGTAGCCGGCACGGGGATGCCCACGGTGCCGAGGCGCGATTTGTTGCCATAAGGGTTGGTGCTGGCCACTGGCGAGGTTTCTGTCAGGCCGTAGCCTTCGCCAATGGTGCAGCCGGTGATTTGCTGCCAGCGTTCGGCTGTGGCCTTGATCAGTGCCGTGCCACCGGAGTTGGTGAGTTTGAGGTGGGAGAAATCCAGCGTCTTGAATTCCGGATGGTCCATCAACGCCACAAACAGTGTGTTAAGCCCCAGCAACCCGGTAAAGCGCCACTTTTTCAGCTCCTTGATAAACCCGCCGATGTCCCGTGGATTGGTGATCAGTACGTTGTGGTTACCCGTGACCATCATGCACATGCAGTTCGCGGTGAAGGCATAGATGTGGTACAGAGGCAGCGGCGCGATCATCACCTCCTGCCCTTCCTTGATCAACGGGTGGCCGTCGTCGCCAACCTGGGACATACACGCACGGGCCTGCTGCATGTTCGCCACCAGGTTGCCATGGGTCAGCATCGCACCCTTGGCCAGGCCGGTGGTGCCGCCGGTGTATTGCAGCACGGCGACGTCATCGAGGGTCACCGGATGACGCGTGATCCCCAAGCCGGCGCCCATGCGCAGCGCACGCTTGAACGACACCGCACGCGGCAGGCTGTAGGCCGGGACCATCTTCTTGACCTTGTCGACCACAGTGTTGACCAGCCAGCCTTTGGCGGCGGGCAGGAAGTCACCCATCCTGGCTTCGATCAGGTAGTCGATCTCGGTGTCGCTGCACACCTCCTGCACCCGCGCACCGAACAGGTTGAGGTAGACCAGCGCACGCACGCCGGCGTCCTTGAACTGGTGGCGCATCTCGCGCGGGGTGTACAGCGGGTTGGTGTTGACCACAATCAGCCCGGCGCGCAGGGCGCCGAACACGGCAATCGGGTAATGCAGCACGTTGGGCATCTGTACGGCGATGCGCTCGCCGGGCTTGAGGTCCGTGTGCTGTTGCAGGTAACCGGCGAACGCCGCACTCTGGCGCTCAAGCTCGGCGTAGGTCAGGGTGACGCCCATGTTGCTGAAGGCCGGACGGTCGGCGAAGGTCTTGCACGAGCGTTCGAAGACTTCGATCACCGACTTGTAGGCCGTGAGGTCGATATCATTGGGAACGCCCGCCGCGCGTTTGTCATTCCAGAAACCAGGTTGCATTATTCTTGTCCCCTTACCTGAGTGTGTCCGGCCGCTTAAAAAAAGCGGAGCTTTGGGGACGTTAGCAGCTATGACCAAACAGGCAAATACGCTAAATCGTGTCATTGATTGTATGAATCTTGCCGCTGATGCGTAGGCAGATACCCCGGCCCTCGGCAGATGAGCTATACACTGCAACGACCCCGAGCAGACCTTGAAGAAAGGAAGCGCCATGAACCACAGCACCTTCTGGCTGACCGCGAATGACCGCAGTCGCCTGTACGTCAATCAGTGGATGCCTGAAGGCCCGGTTCACGCCGTGGTCATGCTGTCCCACGGCATGGCTGAGCACAGCGGGCGTTATGCGCGGCTGGCCGAAGCGTTATGTGGCGCTGGCTATGGCGTGTATGCACCGGACCAGCGTGGCCACGGCCGCACCGCCGACGAAGGCACCTTGGGGCTCTACGCCGAAAAGGATGGCTGGAACAAAGTAGTGGGCGACCTGGCCAGCCTCAATCAGCACATCGGCCAGCAGCAACCGGGGCTGCCGATTATCCTGCTGGGCCACAGCATGGGCAGCTATATAGCCCAGGCCTACCTGCTGCATCACAGCGCCAGCCTGCACGGGGCGATTCTCAGTGGTTCGAATTTCCAGCCGGTGGCGCTGTACCGCGCCGCACGGGTGATCGCGCGGGCCGAGCGTTTGCGCCAGGGTGCGCGCGGGCGCAGTGCGTTGATCGAGTTCCTGTCATTTGGCTCGTTCAACAAAGCATTCAAGCCCAACCGCACGGCGTTCGACTGGCTCAGCCGTGACCCGGCTGAAGTGGACAAGTACATCAACGATCCACTGTGCGGCTTCCGGTGTACCAACCAACTGTGGATCGACCTGCTGGGCGGCTTGCAGCAAATCAGCAAAGCGTCCAATCTCGTCCAGATCGATCCGGGGCTGCCGATCCTGGTGATAGGGGGCGAATGTGATCCGGTGAGTGAGGGCAAGCGTCTCAAAAGCCTGGCCCATGCGCTGCGTGAGGCCGGCTGTCAGCATCTGCAACTGAATATCTACCCGCAGGCGCGTCACGAAGTGTTCAACGAAACCAACCGCGATGCCGTTGTCGCGGATGTACTGACGTGGCTCGACCAGGCCCTGACCTTGCGCAGGCCGGCTCACTGCGAATAACTTTTCTTTTAAAATCAGCCGTTTAAAATCGGCCGATAATTACCGATTAGCCACAGGATGCACCTTTAGATGACACAGGTAACCAACACCCCGTACGAAGCCCTGGAAGTCGGCCAGACCGCCAGCTACAGCAAACTTGTAGAAGAGCGCGATATCCAGCTGTTCGCCGCCATGTCCGGCGACCACAACCCGGTGCACCTGGACGCCGAATACGCCAAGGCGACCATGTTCAAGGAGCGTATTGCCCACGGCATGTTCAGCGGTGCGCTGATCAGCGCGGCGGTGGCCTGCGAGCTGCCTGGGCCGGGCACTATCTATATCGGCCAGCAGATGACCTTTCAGAAGCCGGTCAAGATCGGCGACACACTGACGGTGCGCCTGGAAATCCTTGAAAAACTGCCGAAATTCCGCGTGCGTATTGCCACTCGCGTGTTCAACCAGCGCGATGAGCTGGTAGTGGATGGCGAAGCCGAGATTCTCGCCCCGCGTAAGCAGCAGGTTGTAACGTTGACCGAGCTGCCGCCAATCAGCATCGGCTGACTCAAGGCCCACACAACACAAATGTGGGAGGGGGCTTCCCCCCTCCCACATTTTTTTACCGCATTTGGCTTACGACTGAGCGCGAGCCTGGTTACGCAGGGCTTTCACCTGGTCGTGGTTGCGCTGTACGCCATGGTACTGACGCTCAACCAGGTCACGGATGCCCAGCAGGTTGTGCTTGTTGATCTTCTCGATCGCTTCCTTGTAAGCCTTGAGTGCGTGATCTTCACCGCGCTCGGCTTCGTTCAGCACAGCCTCTTCATCTTTACCGGTGAGCATCGACTTCACATCGACCCAACCACGATGCAGCGCGCCGGCCATGCTGCCGGAGTCTTCCGGATCACCGCCCAGTGCACGTACGGCGGTTTTCAGCTCGGCGGCAGCGGTTGCGCAATCAGCGGAACGCTTGGCAAACAGCGCCTTGAGTTCTGGGTGCTTGATGTCTTCTGCGCATTCTTTGAAACCTTTCTGGCCGTCGATGCTGGTCTCGATCAGGTCGTTGAGTACGGAGATCGATTCTTTATTGATGTCAGTCATTTTTCAATTCCTCAGGCAGGTTACGAAGGGTTGTCTTAATGATTGCAGCGCTCGTGCCAGGTTTTTAAAAACAGTTTTTATGTTTAATTTCAACAACTTAAAAATATTTGAACCATCTGTATGTACGTTATTTGCATGATCTGTCATTTGGCCTTCATGCAGAATGCCTGTATTTTCCGAAGTCTCGACTCACGCCACTGACGTCCCCATGAACCCCGAAAAACTCGAATTGCTGATCACCCGCGAAATGCCCTTCGGCAAATACAAGGGCCGGATCATCGCCGACCTGCCGGGCCCTTACCTGAATTGGTTTGCCCGTGAGGGTTTCCCCCACGGCGAGCTGGGCGGTTTGCTGGCCTTGATGCAGGAAATCGACCACAACGGTTTGTCGGAACTGCTCGACCCCTTGCGCGCCAAGCACGGCAAGCCTGCCCCGCGTCATTAATCAGGAGCGTCGCCATGCCACGCAATGCTGACAACGAACTGCACTGGCAGGCCATCGCCCAGCGCTACGACCTGGAACCGGGTCCGATCAATCTGGAAAACGGCTACTTCGGGCGCATGAGCCGTGCAGTCCAGGCGCAGTACCTGGACCACGTGGCGTTTATCAACCGCAGCAATTCGTTGCACGTGCGCCAGCGCTTCGAACAAGGCGAAAACGTCGAGATCCGCCGCCAATTGGCCGAGTTGATCGATGTGGACCCGGAGTCGGTCGCCTTCACCCGCAACGCCACCGAAGCCTTGCAGTCGCTGATTCGCAACTACAACCGCCTGCAACCGGGCGACCAAGTGCTGATCAGTGATCTGGAGTACGACACCGTCAAGGGCGCCATGCGCTGGTTGGCCGGGGTTCGCGGTGTCGAGGTGATTGAGCTTTCCCACACGCACCCGGCCAGTTTCGACAACCTGTTGCAGACCTATCGCACGGCCTTCGCTGAGTACCCGCGTATAAAGCTGATGGCGCTGACCCACGTCACCCACCGCACAGGCCTGGTGATGCCCATTGCAGCCATCGCCGAGGCGGCGCGTGAACAGGGTATCGACGTGATTCTCGACGGCGCCCATGCCCTGGGCCAGATCGACTTCAACCTCGCCGAGCTGGGCATCCAGTTCGCTGGCTTTAACCTGCATAAATGGATCGGCGCGCCGCTGACCCTGGGTTTTCTGTACATCGCCCCGGAGCGCCTCGCAGATATCGACCCGGACATGGGTGAGTTCCACTACCCCATCACGGACGTGCGCGCACGCACGTCCTACAGCACGCCAAACTTTCCGGCCTTGATGACCTTGCCACTGGTGTTTGAAGAACATCGGGCATTGGGGGGCGCGGCGGCCAAAGGTGCGCGGGTCAATTACCTGCGCGATCTGTGGGTAAGCCAGGCGCGCCCCCTCAAAGGCATTGAGGTGCTGACTTCGGATGATCCACGGCTGTATTGCGGGATTACCGCGCTCAAATTCAGCGGGCGTGACCAGCAGGTGATGGTGGATCGGTTGCTCAAGGATTACGGCCTGTTCACCACCACGCGCACCGGGGCGGCGTTTGGTACGTGCATCCGGGTGACACCAGGGTTGCTCACATCAAAGGCGGACATTGATGTGCTGGTCAACGCCATTACCGAACTGAGCACAGACTGAAAATGTGGTGGCCTCACGGCTTTTTGCAGGCAAAAAAAAGCGGTACACCGACCAAGTGCACCGCAAAAATGCCGTTAAGCACAGCAACAACGATTCGGTAAATCAGATCAATCCAGCAGCGCCAGCGCCTCGGCGGTGACTTCCTGGATGCGGGCCCAGTCGCCGTTCTTGATCCACTCAGGATCAAGCATCCAGCTACCGCCCACGCACATCACGTTTTTCAACGCCATGTAGTTTTTGATGTTGGCCGGGCCGACGCCGCCGGTCGGGCAGAATTTCACTTCGCCGAACGGGCCGCCCAGGGCCTTGATGGCCGCCACGCCGCCGCTGACTTCCGCCGGGAACAGCTTGAAGCGGCGATAACCCAGGCCATAGCCTTCCATGATGCCCGAGGCATTGCTGATGCCCGGCAACAGCGGGATCGGGCTGTGCACCGAGGCTTCCAGCAGGTCGCGGGTAATGCCGGGGGTGACGATAAATTGCGAGCCGGCAACCTCGGCTGCTTCGAGCATGTGACGGTCGAGCACGGTGCCGGCACCGGTGCACAGTTCAGGACGCTGCTCGCGCAGCACCTGAATGGCCTTGAGGCCGAACTCGGAACGCAGGGTCACTTCCAATGCGGTCAAACCACCGGCTGCCAGGGCATCGGCCAACGGCAGGATGTCCTGTTCGCGGGCGATGGTGATCACCGGCAGGATCCGCGCCTTGGCGCAGAGGCTGTCGATCAAGGCAACTTTATCCGCCATGGACACGGTCGGTTGAGGGCTTTTCATAGCGGCTGATCCTTGGCTCATGGGCACCAGTAAATCTCTAATGTAGGTTGCAAAAACGCGCGAATCGGCATGGCAGCAACGTCGTCACTGGCCAGGGCGGCGCTCAAGGTGGTCAATTTCGAACTGCCGGAAATCGACAGCACGGTGTACTTGGCCGTGGCCAGCAGCGCACGACTCATGGTCAGGCGCTGGTGCGGCACGGTTGGCGCAAGCATCGGCCAACAACGGCGGGTACCGTCGGCCTGCAACGCTTGGGCAAGGTTCGGGCTGTTGGGAAACAGCGAGGCGGTGTGGCCGTCATCGCCCATGCCCAGTACCAGCACGTCAATTGCCGGCAATTCGGCCAGCAGGCGATCGGCCTGCTCGGCAGCGTCTTCGAGATTGGCGGCGGCGCTGTACAGGCTGAGGAACCTGGCCTTGGCCGCAGGACCTTGCAACAGGTGCTGTTTCAACAGGCCAGCATTGCTGTCGGCATGTTCCACTGGCACCCAGCGCTCGTCGGCGAGGGTGATGGTGACGTTGGACCAGTCCAGGCCTTGCTTGGCCAGGTGCTGGAAAAACGCCACGGGGCTGCGGCCACCGGATACCACCAACGTTGCTTCGCCACGGGCACTGATGGCCGCGCGCAGTTGTTCGGCTACATCCAGGGCCAGGCCTTCGGCCAACAGCACCGGGGTGCGGTACTCGTGGGCCGTTACGCCCCGAGGCAGTTTCAATTCAGATATCGCCATACCACGACCTCCCATCCCGCGTGATCAGTGCAATGGAGCTCATCGGCCCCCAGGAACCCGCCGCGTACGGCTTGGGCGCATCACCGGATTTTTTCCACCCGGCGATCAACTGGTCACACCACTTCCACGCGGCTTCGATTTCATCTTTACGGACAAACAGGTTCTGATTGCCGCGCATCACTTCCAACAGCAAACGCTCGTAGGCATCGGGGATGCGTGCGCTGCGATAGGTGTCGGAAAAATTCAGTTGCAGCGGCCCGCTGCGCAGTTGCATGCCTTTGTCCAGGCCCTGCTCCTTGGTCATCACACGCAAGGAAATCCCTTCGTCCGGCTGCAGGCGGATGATCAGCTTGTTGCTGATCTGCAAGCGCTGCTCGGGGGCGAAGATGTAGTGGGACGGTTCCTTGAAGTGGATAACGATCTGCGACAGCTTTTGCGGCATGCGTTTGCCGGTACGCAGGTAGAACGGCACCCCGGCCCAACGCCAGTTGCGGATATCGGCACGCAGCGCGACGAAAGTCTCCGTGTCGCTCTGGGTGTTGGAGTTGTCTTCTTCCAGGTAACCCGGCACGGCCTTGCCGGCGCTGTAACCGGCGATGTACTGGCCACGTACCACTTGGGTAGTCAGCCCATCCGGGCTGATCGGCGCCAGGGCCTTGAGCACCTTGACCTTCTCATCACGGATGCTGTCGGCAGACAGGTCGGCCGGCGGGTCCATGGCGATCAGGCAAAGCAGTTGCAGCAGGTGATTCTGGATCATGTCCCGCAGTTGGCCGGCCTTGTCGAAATAGCCCCAACGGCCTTCGATACCCACCTGCTCGGCCACAGTGATTTCCACGTGGGAGATGTAGTTCTGGTTCCACTGGGTTTCGAACAGGCTGTTGGCGAAACGCAGGGCGATCAGGTTCTGGACGGTCTCTTTGCCCAGGTAGTGGTCGATGCGGTAGGTGCGGTTTTCCGGGAAAAACTGCGCCACGGCGTCGTTGACCTTGCGCGAGGACTCCAGGTCCGAACCGATGGGTTTTTCCAGCACCACGCGGGTGTTTTCGGCCAGGCCGACCTTTGACAGGTTCTCGCAGATCGCGCCATACACCGCCGCCGGCGTGGCGAAATAGGCGATCAGGCATTGCTCGGTGCCGGCCAGTTCAGCCAGGGCCACGTAGTCGTCGGCCTTCATGAAGTCGACGTGGACATAGGTCAGGCGCGCCAGGAAACGTTGGGCGATGCTTTCGTCCAATTCCTTGCCGACGTACTTGCGCAGTTCTTTTTCGATATGGGCCAGGTGCTGTTGCTCGGAACCGGCTTCACGGGCCAGGGCCAGGATGCGCGTGTCGTCGTGCAGCAGCCCGGCGCCATCAAGTTGATAGAGGGCAGGAAATAACTTGCGCAGCGCCAGATCACCCAAGGCGCCAAAGAGGGCAAAGGTGCAGGGTTCTACGGTTATCGAAGGCATGATGTTTGTTCTTTTATCAAGTTAAGCTACAAATACCTTTTTTCAAGGCATCACTCAAGGAAAAATGTAGTAATAACCACAACATTTTCCCGAAATACGCATTCCGAGTGGTGGTGTTCAGCTACCCTCAGTAGGATAGGCCACCGCGAAATGCCACTCGTCGATTGGCTACCGCCCTTTATTTGCATCGTCGCCCGAAGGAAAGACTGAATGGACCGCGTGCGAAATCTTCTGGAACAGATCCGGAACCGCCTCGAAGAATTAAACAAGGCCGAGAAAAAAGT
This sequence comes from Pseudomonas sp. LG1E9, assembly GCF_003290225.1. Classification (NCBI taxonomy): domain Bacteria; kingdom Pseudomonadati; phylum Pseudomonadota; class Gammaproteobacteria; order Pseudomonadales; family Pseudomonadaceae; genus Pseudomonas; species Pseudomonas sp. LG1E9. Next base: position 5,516,532 of record NZ_CP029983.1, read on the forward strand.
CGCCGAGGTCATCCTGCTCAACCCGCAGCAGGCGACCCGCTTCTCTATCGCCGCCCTTGCCCAGGCCGCCTCGGTCAGTGAACCGACGGTCAACCGTTTCTGCCGTTCATTCGGCGTCAGCGGTTACCCTGAACTTAAATTGCAACTGGCGCAAAGCCTGGCCAGCGGCGCGGCGTATGTCAGCCGCGCAGTGGAAGCCGATGATAACCCCGAGGCCTACACCCAGAAGATCTTTGGCAGCGCCATCGCCTCCCTGGACAGCGCCTGCCAGGCCCTGGACCCGAACCTGATCAGCAAGGCCGTAGACCTGTTGATCCAGGCGCGGCAGATCCACTTCTTCGGCCTGGGCGCCTCGGCGCCGGTGGCCATGGATGCGCTGCACAAGTTCTTCCGCTTCAACCTGTCAGTGACCGCCCATGCCGACGTGCTGATGCAACGCATGATCGCCTCGGTGGCGCATACGGGCGAGCTATTCGTGATTATTTCCTACACCGGGCGTACCCGCGAGCTGGTGGAAGTGGCGCGTATTGCGCGGGAAAACGGTGCGTCAGTACTGGGTGTCACCGCAGAGAACTCACCGCTGGCCAAGGCCAGCACCGTGAGTTTGAACATTCCGCTGCCGGAAGACACCGACATCTACATGCCGATGACCTCGCGGATCATCCAATTGACGGTGCTGGATGTGCTGGCGACCGGCATGACCTTGCGCCGTGGCGTGGATTTCCAGCCGCATTTGCGCAAGATCAAAGAGAGCTTGAATGACAGCCGGTATCCGGTGGGGGATGAGTTTAACTAAGCCAGCATGTGTGTTGGCTTTACTGGCCCTATCGGGGGCAAGCCCCCTCCCACATTTGAAATGTATTCACAGGTCAAAGTGTGGGAGGGGGCTTGCCCCCGATAGGGCCATCAGCCACACCGCTAAACCCCAGCCCGAGCCTGCAAACTCAAATGCGCCCTCTCCCCCGGCGCCAAACTGGCCCCGGCCATCGCCGATTCCACACACACAAACCCCGACGCCTCGTTGAAGCTCACGCCCAGCAACGGCCGGCTGCCCGGATGCCAGACCACGGTGTCCGCACTGTCACCCGTGTCGATGCACAGTTCACGCTGCCAAGCATGATCCTTGAGCTGCAATTCACCCTCGTGCTGGAACACCCGCTGACACCCACCGTCCACCCGCAACTCGCCTTCCTGCTGGCAAACCTGGCGACTGAGCTGGTCATAACCTTGCGCACCGTCGAGCCCAGACAGCGCTATCTCGTCGACGTGACCAATACGCCAGTAAGCGTGCAAAGCATGGCTCAACTGGCATGGGAGTTCGTCCTGATGCTCGGTGCTCAGGCGCAGTTCGAGGGTGTCGCCCAGGTGCGCGTGCAGGTCGACCTGCCAGTCGCACAGCTGCAATTGCCAGTGCAGACGCACGCCGTCGTCGTCGGTGCTGCTGTCGAGGAGCTTCCAGTCGATCAACCGCGCCCAGCCGTGAGATGGCCATGCGTTTTCGCTCGGATGGCGGCCATACCACGGCCAGCACACCGGCACGCCGCCACGGATGGCGCCGACTTGCGGCCACTTGGCCGCGCACCACAACCAGGGCTTCTGACCACGGGGTTGGAAATGCAACAGTTGCGCACCCTGGCGGCTGAACACCGCCTGGCACAGCGGGTGGTCAATCACCAACACATCGCGCATCTGAAAGCGCTCCCAGGCGAACACCGGACGCTCGCGCAGGGATTTGAAAAAGCGTTGCAGCGGATGCTCATGCATGTGCCACGGTCCTGAATATCACAGTGCAGCCCAAAAAAAAGCGGATAGCCATGGCTACCCGCAAATGCGCACAGAGAGAAGGAGCTTATCGCAACAGCGTTAGAACGTAGACTGAATTTTCAGGCCAGCCACCAGCGCGTTGTCGACTTTATCCACGCCGCCCGGTTGGACAACGTATTGCAGGTTGGGACGCACGGTCAGCCAGTTGGTGACGTGGAAACCGTAGTTGATTTCGAAGTTGTACTCGGTCTCGCGAATCGGCCGGTACAGCGGGTTGTCGTAGTCGCTCACGCCGTTGGAGGCATTGAGCAGTTCGGCGTCTTTCTTCACGTCATCGTTGACGTGCAGACGCGCGGCACCAATACCGACGTCATCTTTTGGACGCGCATCGAATGGGCCTTTGTACACCAGCATGATCGACTGGTAGTTGTCGACGGTGTTGGTTTCCTTGTCGTGGAACGTGGCATTGGCGGCAATGTTCAGGCCACGGGAAGAGTCACCGTTGTGGCTGGTGAGTTGCTGCTGGGCAACAAACCAGTAGCCTTTTTTGCTGCTGCGGGTACGGTAGTCTGCGCCAGTAGTGGCAGCATCGTTACCGTTGACGTCTTCACGAACGTCGCTGGCGTCAGCGGCGCTCTTGTAGTAACCCACACGGTATTCGCCCGGCAGATTGTTAACCTTCGGCGACCAGACCAATTCCACCGGGATCACAGTGCCTTTGGTGCCGCTGCCACTCAGCTTGAAGCCGTTGCCGTGCTCCAGTTGCGACGGGTTCTGGTTGTACGCGCCGATTTGCGCATACAGCTCAGGCGTGATGTTGTACTTCACGCGGATCGCGGCCTGGCTGACCGGCCAGTTGTACCAGGTGCTGACGTAGTTACCCACTTGCGAGCCGCAGAACGACAGGTTCTGGAAGTCGCATGGGAAGGTGTTGAAGTCTTCGCCTTCACCGAAATAGCCGAGCTTGACGTCCAACTTGTTGTCGAACATCTGGTGCTGGATCCAGAACTGGGTCAGACGCACCATGTGGCCACGGCCGTAGACTTCCATCGACGAGCTGAGCGTGCCGGCACGCGGGTCGCCAATGCGGTCGTTGGAGATGTTCTGGCCATTACGGTTGGTGAACTGGATCTTGGCCTGGGTGTTGTCCCAGCCCCACAGTTTTTGCAGGTCCAGGGCAACGCCCAGACCGAACTGGTCAGCGTAGCGACCGGTCTTGTCGTTGTTGTAACCACCGTGGGCGTTGTAGCCCATTTCCCCTACGTAGTCGGCCTTGATATCGATACCTTGCTCGATCAGCTTGGTACGCTCGCCGCCCCAATCGCCGGTCATCCATTTGGAATCGGCGCTGAACGCATCGGCCGCCATCGCATTGGCGGACAATACAAGGGCTGCTGCAGCTGACAGTTGGCAGATCAGCCGGGTGTTGTTGTGTTGCTTTTTCATCCCTACATCCTCGTCTTTATTGTTATTAAACTGTTTTTATCTAACGCGGGTTACATTTTTTAACTAAAACAACAACTTATCTCGTTCAGCGACCCTTGAATTGGGCCACGTTATCGGCGTGCCCCTGTGTCGGCACTGAAGTAGCCGTGCCCAGACGCTCACCGGTGTTGGCGTCAAACAGCAGCACCTTGGCCGGATCGAATTGCAGGGTCAGGGTCTCGCCCACCTGAGGTGCCACATCGGGCGCCAGGCGGCAGCAGACTTTGGTGTCGTTGAGTTGCACGAACACCAGGGTGTCCGGCCCGGTCGGCTCGGTGACCTGGACTTCGGCACGAATGCTCGACGCACTGTCGCCCTCGCCCGCCGCCAACAGGATTTGCTCCGGGCGCAGGCCCAGGATCACGTCGCGGTCTTCCAGGCCGGCATCTGTCACGTTCAGCGCCAGCTCACAACGCGCCTGGCCGCTGTCGAGCAGAGCAACCAGGCGACCGTCCTTGCGTTGCAGGCGCAGCGGCACAAAGTTCATCGGCGGCGAGCCGATAAAGCTCGCCACAAACTGGTTGGCCGGGTTGTTGTAAATCTCTTTCGGCGTGCCGAACTGCTGGATGATGCCGTCCTTCATCACCGCCACTTTATCGCCCAGGGTCATGGCTTCGATCTGGTCGTGGGTCACGTAGACCGTGGTGGTCTTGAGGCGCTGGTGCATCAGTTTCATTTCGGTGCGCATCTCGACGCGCAGCTTGGCGTCGAGGTTGGACAGCGGTTCGTCGAACAGATAGATCTTCGGCCGACGCGCCAACGCCCGGCCCATGGCCACGCGCTGCTGCTGGCCGCCGGAGAGTTGGCCCGGCTTGCGGTTGAGCAGGTGTTCGATCTGCAGCAGCTTGGCCACGCGCGCGACTTCCGCGTCGATGTCGGCTTGAGGCATCTTGCGGATCTTCAGGCCGAATTCGATGTTCTCGCGCACGCTCATGGTCGGGTACAGCGCGTAGGACTGAAACACCATGGCGATGTCGCGGTCCTTGGGGCTCATGCCGCTGACGTCTTGATCACCGATCATGATCGCGCCGCCGGTGATGGTCTCAAGGCCGGCGATGCAGTTCATCAGCGTGGATTTACCGCAGCCAGAAGGGCCGACCAGGATCAGGAATTCACCTTCCTTGATCGACAGTTCGATGTTCTTCAAGGTGTCGGGCAGGCCGGCGCCATAGGTCTTGTTTACATTGCGAAGTTCAAGCGTAGCCATGATTACCCCTTGACCGCGCCGGCCGTGAGGCCGCGCACGAAATACTTGCCTGCGATCACATAGACCAGCAGGGTCGGCAGCCCGGCGATCATCGCCGCCGCCATATCCACGTTATATTCCTTGGCCCCGGTGCTGGTGTTGACCAGGTTGTTCAGCGCCACCGTGATGGGCTGGGAGTCGCCACTGGAGAACACCACGCCGAACAGGAAGTCGTTCCAGATCTGGGTGAACTGCCAGATCAGGCAGACCATGATGATCGGTGTCGACATCGGCAGAATGATCTGACGGAAGATGGTGAAGAATCCCGCACCGTCAAGGCGCGCGGCCTTGATCAGCGCGTCCGGAATGCTCACGTAGTAGTTACGGAAGAACAGCGTGGTGAACGCCAGGCCGTAGACCACATGGATGAACACCAAGCCGGTGGTGGTGCTCGCCAGGCCCATCTTGCCGAGGGTGAACGACGCCGGCAGCAGCACGGTCTGGAACGGCAGGAAGCAGCCGAACAACAGCAGGCCGAAGAACAGCTGTGAACCACGGAAGCGCCAGAAGGACAGCACATAGCCGTTCAATGCGCCGATGGCGGTGGAAATGAGTACGGCGGGAACGGTGATCTTGATCGAGTTCCAGAAGTAACCATCGACGGTGTCCCAGGCCTTGACCCAGCCAATGCCGGTGACCACGGTGGGCCAGCTCAGCAGGTTGCCGTTGGTGATGTCTTCCGGGGTTTTGAAGCTGGTGAGCAGCATCACCACCAGCGGCACCAGATACAGCAGCACCGCAAGGATCAGCACCGCGTAGATCGCAACGCGGCTCAGGCTGATGGCCGGTTTGTTAGCGAGACTAGTCATTACGCTTGGTCCTCAGCTCGGAGTAGAGGTAAGGCACGATGATCGCGAGGATCGCACCGAGCATCAGGATGGCACTGGCAGAGCCCATGCCCATCTGGCCACGGCTGAAGGTGAACGAATACATGAACATCGCCGGCAGGTCGGACGAATAGCCCGGACCACCCGCGGTCATGGCCGCCACCAGGTCGAAGCTCTTGATCGCAATGTGCGCCAGGATCATCACCGCACTGAAAAACACCGGACGCAGGCTGGGCAACACCACGCTCCAGTAGATGCGCGGCAGGCTCGCGCCGTCGATCTGGGCGGCACGGATGATCGATTGATCAACGCCACGCAAACCGGCAAGGAACATTGCCATGATGAAACCGGAGGCTTGCCAGACAGCGGCGATCACCAGGCAATAGACCACACGGTCCGGGTCGATCAGCCAATCGAGACGGAAGCCTTCCCAGCCCCAGTCACGCAGGAGTTTGTCCAGGCCCATGCCCGGGTTGAGCAGCCATTTCCAGGCGGTACCGGTGACGATCATCGAGAGCGCCATCGGGTACAGGTAAATAGTGCGGATGAAGCCTTCGCGACGGATTTTCTGGTCGAGGAAGATCGCCAGGGTCACGCCGATCACTAGGGTGATGCCGATAAACATGCCGCCAAACAGCGCCAGGTTCTTGCTCGCCACCCACCAGCGATCGTTGTCGAATAAACGCTCGTACTGCGCCAGGCCCGCCCACTTGTAGCTCGGCAGGAACGTAGACGTGGTGAACGACAGTACAAACGTCCACAGGATGTAGCCGTAGAAGCCCACCAACACGATGAACATGCTGGGCGCCAGCACCAATTTGGGTAGCCAGCGCTGCAGTGCATCGAACGGCGAGGCTTTGCTGAACACAGCAACAGAACTCATGGGAAAATCCAATACAGGGAAAAAGGACTACAGAAACAGGCCTTGTGAGGGGTCAGGGGTCCCCCTCACAAGGTCAGCTGTTACTTGGCTGACTTGATCGCAGCGCCGAGCTTCTTGGCGGTGTCGGCCGGGTCGGCTTTCGGGTCGTTGATGAAGTTGGTCACGACATCAAAGAACGCACCTTGCACAGCCAGGGTGGTGGCCATGTTATGCGCCATGCTTGGTTGCAGGCCGCCGGACTTGGCGTCTGCCAGGAAGTCCTTGGCGGCGGTCTGGGCGCAGGAGTCGAAGCCGAGCTTGTCCATTTCGTTGAGCATGTCGGTACGAACAGGAATCGAGCCCTTGTTGATGCTGAACACCTTCTGGAAGTTTTCACCCAGCACGACTTTGGCGATGTCCTGCTGACCGGCGGCGGTGCCTTTGTCTTTCTGCTTGAACACTGCCAGGGAGTCGATGTTGTAGGTGAAGGCTTTGTCGGTGCCCGGGAAGGCTACGCACTCGTAATCCTTGCCGGCGACTTTCTTGGCGGCGGTCCATTCGGACTTGGCCCAGTCACCCATGATCTGCATACCGGCCTTGCCGTTGATGACTTTGCCAGCTTCGAGGTTCCAGTCCTGGCCTTTGCCATCGACGTCCATGTAGGTCGCGACTTTCTTCAGCTCGGTGAGGGACTTGACCATTTCCGGGCCAGTCAGCGCAGCGTTGTCCAGGTCGACCAGGGCTTTTTTGTAACCATCGGCACCCATCACCGAAAGCACGACCGCTTCAAACACGGTGCTGTCCTGCCAAGGCTGACCACCGTGGGCAAGCGGGATGAAGCCTGCGGCCTTGAGCTTGTCGCCGGCTGCGTAGAATTCTTCGAGGGTGGTCGGGTTCTTGGTGATGCCGGCTTTCTTGAAGACTTCCGGGTTGATCCACAGCCAGTTCACACGGTGGATGTTGACCGGTACGGCAACGTAGTCACCGTCGTACTTCACGGTGTCGGCGACTTTCTTGTCGAGCAGAGAATCCCATTTTTCTGCTTTGGCGACGTCTTTGAGCACGTCGGTGTCGAGCAGACCGGTGGACGCCCATTCCTGGATGTCGGGACCTTTGATCTGGGCAACGCCGGGCGGGTTGCCGGCGACCGCGCGGCTTTTCAGCACGGTCATGGCCGTGGCGCCACCGCCACCTGCGACGGCACCGTCTTTCCAGGTGAAGCCGTCTTTCTCAACTTGGGCCTTCAGGACATCTACAGCCGCTTTTTCGCCACCCGAGGTCCACCAATGCACAACTTCAACCGTCCCTTTGGAGTCGGCGGCAAATGCACTGAGGGGAAACAACGAGGCAACGGAAATAGCTACGGCGAGGCGATTAATCGCGTTCATCTGAATACCTTTTCTTGTTGTTATGCATGCAAGTCTAGGGCTTGCGCTGCACGGAGTTTAAACATGGTTTTTTCGAGCGCAGGTAACAAAGGGATGCACAAATGTCACCACTTGGTGACATAGCGCCCAGCACTCAACGCGCTGGTCATGCTCGGCGCCAAGGGCAGTGCAGGCAGCACCACCGCTTGCCAGGCATGGTACAGGTCCGGCTTGCCACCCCAGATGTTGCTGCTGGGCTGGTTGTCCGGATTGAGTTCGTGGTGCCAACTGCCGTGGATACGGTCGATAAAGTGGGTTTCGCAGAACTCCCAGAAGCGCCGATACCAGGTCTCGTAATGCAGTTCGCCCGTGCGTTTAAGCAAGGCTTGGGCTGCAGCGCTGGCCTCAGCGTGCGTCCAATGCAGGCGTTCGCACACCACCGGCTGGTGGTGCCAGTCCAGGGTATAGACGATGCCGGGGGCGCCATCCACGGCCCAGGCATATTCGCAGGCACTGGCGAACAGGCCCTCGGCGTCGCTCACCAGCCACTCTGGCGTGACAAGCCCGGCTTGCAGGCGAGCGGCTTCCAGGTGCAGCACCAGCCGCGCCCATTCAAAACCGTGGCCGGGGGTGATGCCATAGGGGCGGAAGCCGTCGGCGCGGTTGTCTTCGTTGTAGTTGAGCAGCGGTTGCCAGTGCGGGTCGAAATGCTCGATGACCATGAACTGGTTGCTGGCCGCATGGGTGTGAATCACGCGCTCGACGATCCGCAGTGCACGGTCCAGCCAGCGGGTATCGCCCGTCACATCGGCCAGGGCGAGGAAGGCTTCGGTCGCGTGCATATTGCTGTTGGCGCCGCGATAGGCTTCGACGCCGCTCCAGTCCTGGGCAAAGGATTCGAGCATCACGCCCTCTTCTTCGCTCCAGAAAAACTGGTCGATGATGTGGGTCGCGTCATTGAGCAGGTTTTGCGCACCCGCTGCTCCCGCCACCACGGCCGAGCTGGCCGCCAGGGCGACGAACGCATGCAGGTAGGCGGCCTTGCCGGTGTTGCCATCCTGGGCCTGGGGCGTGGCGAACCAACCGCCGTGCTTGCTATCACGCAAAGGGCCACTGAGGGCCGCGACCCCGTGCTCGACCAGCGCCGCATAGCCCGGCAGACCCATGGCATGGGCCATGGCGAAGCTGTGGGTCATGCGGGCGGTGTTCATGGTTTCGGCGTGGGCATTGGCCGGCAGTAGGCCTTTGTCGTCAAGGTTGCCAAACCCTTCTGGCAGGCGCGACGCCTTGGCAAATGACAGCAGGCGCTGGCCTTCGGCAGCGAGCCAGGCATGGTGGGCAGGCGCGTTAAGCCAACTGCTGGCAGGCAGTGGTTGCATGGTCATGGGTGGCCCTTATTATTTTTTGTGGGATGACCGGAGTCTAAACAAGGGCGGGAGGTGGGCAAGTAACGAAGGGGATGGGAAATGTCACCAAGTGGTGACATTGCAAAAGGACAGATGACTCCAGTGGTGAGCGGGCTCACCACAAGGGTCAGTCACCCCGGATGCCAGACGTCATTGGCCCAGCGGGGTGACCTTCGCCGGCGCGTTGAGCTGTTGCTGCAGGTTCTGCACCTGGCTTTGCAACGTAGTGATATTGCGCGTGGTCTGGATGCGGAACACGTCGAACTCTTTGTTGGTCGGCGCATCGCTATTGGCCGGCTGGTTGTCCTGCGCGCTTTTGAGCACCACCAAATCCTGCTCAAGACGCGCGATGGCGGCGCTTGGGTTGCCTTGTTTTTTCAACGCAGCAACGTCGGCGACCAGCTCTTTGATCTCTGTGTCGCGCTTGCCCGCATCACCCTGTGCCGCCTTGAGCGTGGCTACCGCGTCGGTCAGGGCCTGGACCTGGCCTTGCAGCTTGGCGTTGGCGCTCGACAGCTCGGTGGTGCTGGCTGTCATTTGGGCGAGGCGTTTGTCCAGTTCGGTGGCCTGGCCGGCGACGCCGAGCTGCTGCTTGCCCTGCTCCAGCAATTGGCTTTCCAACTGCTTGATCTGCAGTTTCAATGCTTCGCTGCCGTTGTTCACGCTGGCTTCACTGGCGACGACCTTGCCGGAAATATCCTGCAGGCGCCCCGCCGCTTCTTCGCTGATGCGTGCAAAACTTTCCTGGGTGGCAACCAATTGCTGCCCCATCAGGGATATCTGCTGGAAGCTCCACCAGGCCAGGCCGGCAAAGGCGATCAGCAGCGCGCCGATCAATGCCCACAGCGGGCCGGTGTTGGCGCCCTTGACCTTGACCACTGGCGTGTTGCGCGAACGCACCGAGGTGGCCGGGGAAGGTTCGAAATCGTCGTCATCCCCAGTATCGGCCCGCAGGCTGGGAACGTTGTCGAAGTCGTCTTTAGCATCGTTACGCATGAATCAACCCTGAATCGCTGAAGTGGCTGGAACGCCGAACGACGGGAGTATAAACCGCAGCCCCGTCGCACTGATCGACTCGGAACCGCGAATTCGGTTCCCCATGTGTTGCCTGGTGTGACCTTACTTGAACCCTGGATCCTGGGCCTTCCACCAACCGCAGAACTCGTCGAGGGCGGTCCACAGGCTGACCCTGGGCTCGTAATCCAGATAATGCCTGGCGCGGCTGATGTCGAGGGTGAAATCTTTGTTCATCACTTGCATGCCCAGGCGCGACAACGCGGGTTCCGGCCGCCCAGGCCACATCGAGCAGACGGCCTCGTTCAGCGCCGCCACGCTGTAGGACAAACCATAGGACCGATATCGGGTGACCTGGGGCAATTCCATTTGGCGCATCACGTAGTTCACGACATCCCACACCGGCACGGGCGCGCCGTTGCTGATGTTGTAGGCCCGGCCCAACGCCGAGCCGGGCGCCAGCAAGCTGCTGAGCAGGGCTTCGTTGAGGTTGTGAATGCTGGTGAAGTCGACCTTGTTCAGGCCGTCACCGACGATCGCCAGGCGCTTCTTGCGCTGCATTTTCAACAGGCGCGGGAAGATGCTCATGTCCCCGGCGCCGGTGACGAAACGCGGGCGCAGGGCCAGCACTTCGAGACCGAACTCCTGGGCGCCGAAGACCTTCTGCTCCGCCAGGTATTTGGTCGCGGCGTAGGGATGCTTGAAGCGCTTGGGCACTTGTTCTTCGGTCAGGCCCAAATGATCACGGCCATCAAAATAGATCGACGGCGACGACAGGTGCACAAGGCGCCCGACCCGCTGTTTAAGGCAGGCCTCGACAACGTTTTCGGTGACCAGCACGTTGCCCTGGTGAAAGTCCTGGTAACGCCCCCACAGCCCCACGGCACCGGCGCAGTGCACCACGGCTTCGACATCGCGGCACAGGTCGCGCACCAGGTCGGCGTCATTCAGATCACCCTGGATAAACTCGGCACCGCGCCGTACCAGGTGCTCCACACCCTCGGCGCGCCGCCCGTTGACCCGCACGTCCAGGCCCTGCTCCAGGGCGAAACGCGCAAAGCGCCCGCCGATGAAGCCGCTTGCGCCGGTGACCAGAATCTTCATGTATTACCCCGTGTTCTTTCGTTTTTCATCGCTGTTGCCTTGACGACCGCCATCAGTCCAACGGCACCAACCATTGGCCACATGCCTGGGCCAGATGGTCGGTCAGCAGGCCCAACAACTGCCCGCCGCTGCGCCAATGATGCCAGTACAACGGTACATCGATGGGCTTATCTGGCAACAACTCCACCAGCACGCCCTTTTCAAGTTGGTCGCGCACCTGCAATTCGGGCACCAGGCCCCAACCAAGCCCGGATTCCGCCAGGCGGATAAAGCCTTCGGAAGATGGGCATAAATGGTGTTCGAAACCGCCGTCCACGCCCAGGGATGCCAGGTAGCGGTGCTGTAGGAAGTCATCCGGGCCAAACACCAGCGCCGGGGTGCGAACCAGTTGATCGGCGCGCACGCCTTGCGGGAAGTGACGAGCAATAAAGGCCGGACTGGCCAGCGCCCGATATCGCATGGCGCCCAGCAACAGGCTGCGGGCTCCGGCCACCGGGCGTTCGCTGGCACAGATACACGCCGCCACTTCACCGGCGCGCATGCGTTTGAGGCCGACTGTCTGGTCTTCCACAATCAGATCCAGCAACAAATGCTGTTCGGCGCAGAAGTCACTGACGGCCTCGGCCCACCACGTCGCAAGGCTGTCGGCATTGAGGGCGATGCGCAGGCGTTCGGGCATGCCCTCGTCGTCCAGCGCGGGCACCTGGCTTTGCAGGTCGCGCTCCAGCAACCGCACTTGCTGCACATGGTTAAGCAGGCGCCGCCCGATATCGGTGGGCGTGGGCGGTGATGCACGCACCAGCACCGGCTGGCCGATACGCGCTTCCAATAACTTGATGCGCTGGGAAATGGCCGACTGCGACAGCCCGAGCACTTGGGCGCCGCGTTCGAAGCCAGCCTGTTCCACCACCGCCGCGAGGGCGGAAAGCAATTTATAGTCGAACATCAGTTTCTCTAATGAGCGATCAGCAATATTGGTTTTTCTTATACAGCCTCGCCCGTGAGAATGACCAGCATTGCTTACCTCTATAAGGAACCTCCCATGGCTGGCGAAACCGCCCTGGCAACCCTGCTGCGCAGCATGAGCCCGCACCTCAATGACGGTGACTACGTGTTCTGCACCCTGCCCGACCACCGGATCCCAACCGGCTACTACCACGATCATCTGTTTGTCGGGCGCGCCGATGCCGAGCGCGCAATGCACGTGCTGGGGCAACTGGCGGCGGACGCGGAGTAAATCCTATGTGGCAAAGCTATCTGAACGGGCTGCTGGTCGCCCTCGGCCTGATTATGGCCATTGGCACCCAGAACGCCTTTGTCCTGGCACAAAGCCTGCGCCGCGAACATCACTTACCCGTGGCGGCATTGTGCGTGGTGTGTGATGCGCTACTGGTGGCCGCCGGGGTGTTCGGCCTGGCCACGGTGCTTGCGCAAAACCCGCTGCTGTTGGCGATTGCGCGCTGGGGCGGCGCGGCATTCCTGTTGTGGTATGGCACTCTGGCACTGCGGCGGGCGTTCTCCACGCAGAGCCTGGAACAAGGCGGCAACCTGAAAGTGCGCTCGTTGCGCGCCGTGTTGCTCAGTGCCTTGGCGGTGACGCTGCTCAACCCCCACGTTTACCTGGACACCGTGCTGCTCATCGGCTCGCTCGGCGCACAACAGACCGAACCTGGCGCCTATGTCGCCGGGGCCGCAAGCGCATCATTCCTGTGGTTCACCACCCTGGCGCTCGGCGCGGCGTGGCTCGCACCCTGGCTTGCACGCCCCGCCACCTGGCGCCTGCTGGACCTGCTGGTGGCGGTGATGATGTTCAGCGTGGCCTACCAATTAATAAGCGCGCCATGAACTTATTCCAAAAGGCTCTGGAACCTCTATTCCACACAGTTGTTGCGTGGTTTTGCCGCACCCCCGGTGCTATGATCCTGCCCCTGCGCCGCAAAGAGTACAAACTCCCCGGCGCTTGTTTGGCCGCCCGTGATCGGCCTTGCGCTCACCGCAACTGACCTGATTAGGAGAATCATCATGGCTTTCGAATTGCCGCCGCTGCCCTACGCACACGATGCCCTGCAGCCGCACATCTCCAAGGAAACCTTGGAATACCACCACGACAAGCACCACAACACCTACGTCGTGAACCTGAACAACCTGGTGCCTGGCACCGAGTTCGAAGGCAAGACCCTGGAAGAGATCGTCAAATCCTCTTCGGGCGGCATCTTCAACAACGCCGCTCAGGTCTGGAACCACACTTTCTACTGGAACTGCCTGGCGCCTAACGCCGGCGGCCAACCTACCGGCGCACTGGCTGAAGCCATCAACGCTGCGTTCGGTTCGTTCGACAAGTTCAAGGAAGAGTTCACCAAGACGTCCGTCGGCACCTTCGGTTCCGGTTGGGGCTGGCTGGTGAAAAAGGCTGACGGTTCCCTGGCCCTGGCCAGCACCATCGGCGCCGGCAACCCGCTGACCAGCGGCGACACCCCGCTGCTGACCTGCGACGTATGGGAACACGCCTACTACATCGACTACCGCAACGTGCGTCCAAAGTATGTGGAAGCGTTCTGGAACCTGGTCAACTGGAAGTTCGTGGCTGAGCAGTTCGAAGGCAAGACCTTCACTGCCTAAGCAACCCTTGCAGTAAAAAGAGCCCGGCGATTGCCGGGCTTTTTTATGCTGTAAAAAAGGCGGAACCCAACAGGCAGTTTTTGCCACGCAATCAGCGAGAGGAATTTTCCTCTACTACCTGTCGGAGAAATAACAATGATTAATGGTGCAACGGCAGCAATTCCGGTGGTTGGAGACCTGTTGAAAGCAGCCATTCCCGTCGTGGGAGATGTGGTCAAGGCGATTGCGCCACTGCTTCAACCCTTTGCGGATGCGATGGCAAAGAAAATTGGAGGCGAGGACACTGAGGCTTCAGACAAACCCGTAGATTTTTCCGCGCCAAAGGCTGAAAAGATGACGGTCACGTTCTCGCAATAAACAAGAAGACGCTGGTAGCTCAAGGGGGCAAGCAGTCTTGCTTGCCCCCTCGCTCAGGGCTTTTCGGCGCGGGCACCAGGCCTGCGCCATTAGAATGTGATTTGCGGCGGCTGGCTCGAACTCCCGCCGGCAGAACCCACTGAGCCACTCAACACGGTTTTTGCGAGGTCCGCTGCCATGCTTGCCGCCTGGCCCACCAGTGGAAGAACCATAGGGGCCAGCGCCGATGCTGCTGCCATTCCTGCTCCTGCTGCGATCATCCGTCAATACTCCGAAATGTGTGAAAGGGGTATTCCTTTCATGGCTTGGGTGGCCAGTTCCGAGTCTTCGGTTCCGTTTTTCGTAACTTTTTACGGATGGCCCAATGTCCCTTTGACTGCCATCACCAGATTGCCAATACTCATGGCATAGTGAAGGCCACCCGCATGAGACAAGGAATGCCCCTTTGAAGCTGGAACTCAAGAACAGCTTGTCGGTGAAGTTGCTACGGGTTGTGCTGCTGTCGGCGTTGATCGTGGGCGTGGCGCTGAGCGTGGCGCAGATCGTTTTCGATGCGTACAAGACGCGCCAGGCCGTTGCGGGCGATGCCCAGCGCATCCTCGACATGTTTCGCGACCCCTCGACCCAGGCCGTCTACAGCCTGGACCGCGAGATGGGTATGCAGGTGATCGAAGGGCTGTTTCAGGACGACGCCGTGCGCATGGCCTCCATCGGTCATCCCAACGAAACCATGCTCGCGGAAAAAAGCCGTGCCTTGCAGCAATCCTCCAGCCGCTGGTTGACCGATCTGATCCTGGGACGGGAACGCACCTTCACCACCGCATTGGTCGGTAAGGGCCCCTACAGCGAGTATTACGGCGACCTGAGCATCACTCTGGACACGGCCACCTATGGCAAAGGTTTTATTGTCAGCTCGGTGATCATCTTTATTTCCGGGGTGTTACGTGCCTTGGCCATGGGCCTGGTGTTGTATCTGGTTTACCACTGGCTGCTGACCAAGCCGCTCTCGCGGATTATCGAGCACCTGACGTCGATCAACCCGGACCGCCCCAGCGAGCACAAGATCCCGCAACTCAAGGGCCACGAGCACAACGAGTTGGGGTTGTGGATCAACACCGCCAACCAGTTGCTCGAATCCATCGAGCGCAACACCCACCTGCGCCATGAAGCAGAAAGCAGCCTGTTGCGCATGGCTCAATACGACTTCCTGACCGGCCTGCCGAATCGCCAGAAACTGCAGGAGCAACTGGACAGGATCCTCATCGACGCCGGCCGCCGCCAGCGCCGCGTGGCGGTGTTGTGCGTGGGGCTGGATGACTTCAAAAGCGTCAACGAGCAGTTCACCTACCAGGCTGGCGACAAATTGTTGCTGGCCCTGGCAGACCGGTTGCGTGCCCACAGCGGCCGCCTCGGCACCCTCGCCCGCCTGGGCGGCGACCAATTCGCCCTGGTACAGGCCGATATTGACCAGCCCTACGAAGCGGCGGAGCTGGCGCAAAGTATCCTCGACGACCTGGAAGCGGAGTTTGCCCTCGATCATGAGGAAATTCGCCTGCGCGCCACCATCGGCATCACCCTGTTCCCGGAAGACGGCGACAGCACCGAGAAGTTGCTGCAAAAAGCCGAACAGACCATGACCCTGGCCAAGAGCCGTTCGCGCAACCGCTATCAGTTCTATATCGCCAGCGTCGACAGCGAAATGCGCCGTCGCCGCGAGCTGGAAAAAGACCTGCGCGACGCCTTGGGCCGTGAGCAGTTCCACTTGGTATACCAGCCGCAAATCAGCTATCGCGACCAACATGTAGTGGGTGTAGAGGCGCTGATCCGCTGGCAACATCCGGAACACGGCCTGGTGCCGCCGGACCTGTTTATTCCGCTGGCCGAGCAGAACGGCACCATCATCCCGATTGGCGAATGGGTGCTGGACCAGGCCTGCCGGCAATTGCGCGAATGGCATGACCAGGGCTTCACCGACCTGCGCATGGCGGTCAACCTGTCTACCGTGCAGTTGCACCACGCCGAGTTGCCACGGGTGGTCAATAACCTGATGCAAATCTACCGGCTACCGCCGCGCAGCCTGGAGCTGGAAGTCACCGAAACCGGCCTGATGGAAGACATCAGCACGGCCGCCCAGCACCTGCTGAGCCTGCGCCGTTCCGGGGCATTGATCGCCATTGATGACTTCGGCACCGGCTATTCATCGCTGAGCTATCTCAAGAGCCTGCCGCTGGACAAGATCAAGATCGACAAGAGCTTCGTCCAGGACCTGCTGGACGATGACGACGATGCGACGATCGTGCGGGCGATTATCCAACTGGGCAAAAGCCTGGGCATGCAGGTCATCGCCGAAGGCGTGGAAACCGCCGAGCAGGAGGCTTACATCATCTCCGAGGGCTGCCATGAAGGTCAGGGCTACTACTACAGCAAACCCCTGCAGGCCCGGGAGCTGGCGGTTTTTTTGAAGCAGGCCGAGCGCAATAACGCAGCCATTCTCTGACGCGGCAAAACGATACTGAATATTTCCCGCGTTTAACCCTTTACACAAAATGCAAATCTTTCGCATTATGTCGCAGTTTTTGCGCTCTCGCGCGCGCCCTATCAACAACCGAAGCAGGATGTTCGCCATGATTCGTATGCCCCTGGCCACCGCCAGTCTGCTGGCCATTGCCATTTCTCTCGCCGGTTGCGGCGAAGGTAAAGACAAGGCCGCAGCGCCCCAGGCGCCGACCCCGGCTGCCAGCACTACCGCTCCAGCGGCTGCCACCCCTGCCGGCAAGGTCGACGAAGCGGCTGCCAAGGCCGTGGTCGCGCATTACGCCGACATGGTATTCGCGGTGTACAGCGATTCCGAGTCCACGGCGAAAACCCTGCAGACCGCTATCGACGCGTTCCTCGCCAAGCCGAACGACGAAAACCTGAAAGCCGCCCGTGCCGCCTGGGTTGCCGCTCGCGTGCCTTACCTGCAGAGCGAAGTGTTCCGCTTCGGCAACACCATCATCGACGATTGGGAAGGTCAGGTTAACGCCTGGCCCCTGGACGAAGGCCTGATCGACTACGTAGACAAATCCTACGAGCACGCCCTGGGTAACCCAGGTGCCACGGCCAACATCATCGCCAACACCGAGATCCAGGTCGGCGAAGACAAGATCGACGTGAAGGACATCACTCCGGAAAAACTCGCCAGCCTCAATGAGCTGGGCGGTTCCGAAGCCAACGTCGCCACCGGCTACCACGCCATCGAATTCCTGCTCTGGGGCCAGGACCTGAACGGCACCGGCCCTGGCGCCGGCAACCGTCCTGCGTCGGACTACCTGACCGGTGATGGCGCCACGGGCGGCCACAACGAGCGCCGCCGTGCCTACCTGAGCGCCGTGACCCAACTGCTGGTCAGCGACCTGCAGGAAATGGTCGGCAACTGGAAACCCAACGTCGAAGACAACTACCGCGCCACCCTGGAGGCAGAACCTGCCACCGACGGCCTGCGCAAAATGCTGTTCGGCATGGGCAGCCTGTCCCTCGGCGAACTGGCCGGTGAACGCATGAAGGTTTCCCTGGAAGCCAACTCGCCGGAAGACGAACACGATTGCTTCAGCGATAACACCCACAACTCGCAGTTCTATGACGCCAAGGGCATCCGCAACGTCTACCTGGGCGAGTACACACGCGTCGACGGCACCAAGATGACCGGCGCGAGCCTGGCATCCCTGGTGGCCAAGGCCGATCCGGCTGCCGACACCGCGCTGAAGGCAGACCTGGCTGCGACCGAAGCCAAGATGCAGGTCATCGTTGATCACGCCAACAAGGGTGAGCACTACGACCAGTTGATCGCGGCCGGCAATGACGCAGGCAACCAGATCGTGCGCGACGCGATCGCCTCGCTGGTCAAGCAGACCGGTTCGATCGAAGCCGCAGCGGGCAAACTGGGCATCAGCGACCTCAATCCGGATAATGCTGATCACGAGTTCTGATCAAAGCAGCGCACCGCAAGCGCAATGCTTGCGGTGCCTGGTCACAAGTCTCCCGCCTTTGCGTCAGCCCCTGATGATGGAAGCAATAGCGCTGTTATAACGATTGATCAGCCCGCCCTGCAGCACTACAAACTTCCCGCTGTCCTGACTTTGCCTGATGAGCGTTTTGCTCACCTCATCCAGAACATTCAGGCTCAACTGCGATGGCGCACCTGGGACGAAGTGACGCGCCGAGGACACGCCGCCCCTCGGAATCATGCAGTACACCGTGTCACCTTGCGGCCATCGAAATAACAACTCCGGGCTCGGCCCTCCGTCGGCAATGAACTGGTAGCCCATCGCGCCCAAATGGCCCTTCAGCAATGCTCTGGCTTGGACTGCACCCCATGGGTCCAGCAGATTATTCCCGTACGCCTTGGGCAAGTTGAAATTCAGCGTTACAAACCCTGAAAGGGCTTGGTTGTCGATAATCGATAAAGGCTGAAGCAGCATCAATGGATCAAGCCCCAACCCCATGCCTTTTGCACGCCATCTGTTCAACTGAGCCAGGAACGCCGTCAGCCCGCTTGAGCTGACAACGCCGCCAGGATTGCAGTAATCGGACAGCGCACCGACCAATTTTTTAGCGGCGCGTGTGGTCAAGACCGGAAAGGCCTCCATCGCATAGCCAGCTGGAGTTCGCTTAAAGTGCCGACTGCTATCGATCAGCCATTGATTGCTAGACACATCGAAACACGCCAAGCGAGGCTGTTGAAAGATGTTGCGGCTCACCATCACGTCAATGTCAGCGGTGACACTCGGCGGCAAGCGCGGATCATAGATATGAACCCAATTGTCGGGAAAACTGTCCCCCTTGGGCAGGATTGGATAGAACTGCTGCTCCACCTGGATGACATCTGCGGCTGCAACGCCTGACGCTTGAGGTACCTTGAACGTGTGAGGACGAGATGCATTGGGCGTCAACTGCGAAGCATCCAGCTCCAGCCTCCAGCCAGACCATACGTACTTGCCCGGCAACACACTTGGCACTATGGGGAAACCGGGGCCTGGCACCACGACGGCAGGTTCGCTGACCGTGACGGTCGACGCGCCAAGCGGTTGGTAGCCGTTCAACAAGTCCCACACATCATCCACGGGGCGGTTCAGGTAGGCCTGAAAACGGCTGGGGATCTCACGCCAGGTACTTATTTCCCTCGCAAACTCCAACTCCAGTTCCAGGACCCGCCCCTGAGGGAAGCTGAACGAGTCGAGCACTTGCCGCGCACGGGTTCGAGACAAATAGGGAAAGGCATTCATCAATGTCCGCTCAACGGGGAAACCACCTTTCAAGCCAATGGCCGGTGCAGCGATTTCCCAATGCCCCAAGGCATGTCGGCGGATCGGCGCATGATGAAAAGCGAACGGCGTGCGTGCATCGATTACGCGCCAGACGTGCACATCGGCGTCGTACTTGACGAGGTACCAATGCCCGGCATCCTTCAGAAAATGCCTCGCCAAACCACCGTTTACGGGCGCCTGGGTGAAGACGTTCTGGCGCTCCCAGCCCTTCAATGGCGTTAACCGCGAAGGCACTGTGCGTTGCGCCATTTTGCTGTTCAAGCTCCAGGGCTGGGAGGGTTTGCGGGACGGTGCATGGCCCATCCAGCCGTCAAACACCGTGCCAACCAATTCGGCGAAAGCTCTGACAAAGCCATGGGCCGCCACCTCCCGGTCACCCTGTTTCGCCGCTTCGATGGCCTTGACCAGTGAATACAGGCTCCTGGCCAAACCGATCACCATGGTCACCTTGATCGGCAGGATCGCCATGACCACATCCAGCGCCACTTCAGTCACACCAGACACCGTGTCGATGTTGGTTTCCTGGGTCGTGGTCGATTGGGCGGCGGCTGAATTGATGGCCGCCGAGGCTTCGATCTCGTAAGCCTCCAGAAAAATGTTGTCCGCAATCCTGGCCAGATGCACCAGCGTGCCGGGCACCAGCGTCTTCAACAGGTTACGCACGCTCGACTGTTCATCTCGACTGACGCGACTCACCAGGTAGTCGTGCCAGGCGCTGTGGTTGATCACCTCGCGATAAAAGGCAGCGCGATCGCTGAACTCGTAAAACACACGCCCCAAAGGCGCCTGGGGCATATACACCACCAGCGAGCCGACAGACTCCGACGCTGTACTGAACACCCACACACCACGCACCCGGGCACCGCGCAGTTTGAGGCTGCGCACCAAAATGCGATGGCCCTCGACCAGGGCACGCTCACTGGTATCTTCAGGGTGGTCCAGAGCGCAATTGACCCAGTTGAATCCCCGGTCGTGTCGATTGGGCAGGAAATCCCCGGCGATCTTTGCCTCAACGGCATCCAGACGCACCTGGTATTGCATGAGCGTCGCGTAACTGTCTCGCTGGGCAAGGGCTGCGGGCGATGTCAGCAAGCGGTCCTTGAGAAAGGCATCATATTTTTCACCGATGTTCAGGCCTCGGACCAGGTCCTTGACCTGGGAAGCGCTCAGGCCCTCGTAGGGTTTGCCTTGGTTATCGGTGATCGTGGAGAAATTGACGAAGTTGAAATCCAACCCGCCGACGTTTTCCAGGGCCACTTGGGTCAAGCTGCGGGTGTGCGTCAGGTGGCGCGGTCCTTCATCCGGTACCACCGGCCTGGCGCCGGCGCCATACACCGCCGACGGTAGGCGTGGCGTTCTGGTCTGGACCTTGATGTGATCGGGGTCCACCTCAAGCCCATGCTCGGCTTTCAAGGCGTTGCGCAGTTGCTCATTGGCGTAGGCCAGCAACGTCGCCTTGTCACCGAACTGCTGCAGGGAGGGCAAGCCGTCCCATTCAAGCACACGCGCAAGCTCGTGTTGATACTGTGTGAAAGCGTTCGTCCATGCGGTTTGCTCGGCCGGTGATGCCGACTTCAGGAACGCCTTGAGTCGCCCGGCGATGCGCTTGGGCTCTCGCGCCAGCTCAATGGATTGCAGGCCGAAGGTATCGCCCAAATCAGTGACGCGGTTCAGGCTATCGGGCAGGTCACTGATCCCGTCAAACAGCTCACGACCGCGAAAATGCTCGATCTGGGTGGCGAAGTCCTCACGCAGTCGCTCACATTGCGCCTCAACGCTTGCCGCACAGGCCGAGTCGGTGATTTCCCGGTACAGCCACTGGTTCTGTGCGTTCGCCTGCTTGTGCGTGCCCATCCCACGGATGTGGTGCTTTTGGGCAATCATCATCAACAGCTCTTCGAAGGTCGTCTCGGCGCTCAATCGGCGATGCAGCTCCTGATCGAGCTGCGCCAGCGTTTCAAACC
This sequence comes from Pseudomonas sp. LG1E9, assembly GCF_003290225.1. Taxonomy (NCBI): domain Bacteria; kingdom Pseudomonadati; phylum Pseudomonadota; class Gammaproteobacteria; order Pseudomonadales; family Pseudomonadaceae; genus Pseudomonas; species Pseudomonas sp. LG1E9. Next base: position 5,537,853 of record NZ_CP029983.1, read on the forward strand.
CTTCAAGCCCTCTTTCCGGGGTGAACAACACAACCGTGCCGACCGAGGCATCACTCGCCAACTCACGATCTGGTGCCGAGCTGGCGGATTGACCGCCGGGCTCCCTGGCAGTCAGCACCAACGCACCGTGCAGCAGCAAATTCGGCGCGGCGCCCTCACCCTTGAGCGCCACACTGAACACAGAGGGCCGGTAGCCCTTGAGGTGCTGCTGCCGGGACGCGTTATCGGGATAGCGCAGGATTTTAGTCAGCAGCACGTAGGCACCGTCGCTCAAGGTGCCATCGCTCTTGAGCAACTCGGCCTCAAGCCGCAGTTGCTCGGACCTCTGGGCGATCAGCCAGGCCTTGCGCGTTCGAGTGTCGGTCAGGCCGACCGGGCTCGACCAATAATGCTGCAGATAACGCTCATAACGCACCGGCAGCTCGCCCGCCAAGGCGTCCAGAAAACGATCGAAAGTGGCGGGGGTCAACTCGGTCACCGGCGTGGTGGCATCCCCCGTTCCGGTCCGGCGCTCAAAGACAGTCTTGCCTTTGGCATAGTCCGACGGCTGCTGATGGACAATTCGCCGGACCACGGCATCCAACACATGGGCAGGCAGGTTGTGGGTGTGGTCACGGTCGAACAACGGGTTGGTGTTGCCCTCGCGGATGAAGATCGCCTGAGGATCGCTGTGGGAACCCAACGCGGGGAACGCCTGTTCCAGTGCGTCCTGGACAAATCCGTGGAACGTTGGCTGTTGCTGGAAAAAACGTCGGATCGTGACATTCAGCGCAACCAGGTCGTTCAGTTGGGAAACCTGGAGCGGCGTATCGATCGACGACAGTCGCCGCCTGATCGAGGGATGCAGCGGCACGTGATTAGAGAACATGGAACCACCTTGGAGCCATTGACTGAGAAGCCTCCATGCTGCTTGGATCAAGGGCCGCGGATGAATTACATAGTTGTCTTGCGCAACCGGAACGATGAGACTCGCGGCGCACCGCCAGCCCCGGGTTTACATGCCCCGCACCCCAGGTAGAATGGCGCCTCTGCCCTATTTCGAGTTCACTTCATGGCGTTGCCGACCCTGCGCATCATCGGTTTCATCATCGGCATCTTCCTGATCACACTCGCGATCGCCATGGTTGTGCCCATGGCCACCCTGGTGATCTTCGAACGCACCAGCGACTTGCCCTCGTTCCTGTGGGCCAGCCTGATCACCTTTATCGCGGGGCTGGCGCTGGTTATCCCAGGCCGTCCCGAACATGTGCACCTGCGCCCACGCGACATGTACCTGCTCACGGTCACCAGTTGGGTGGTGGTGTGCGTGTTCGCTGCGCTGCCGTTTTTGCTGACTCAGCACATCAGTTACACCGATTCGTTTTTCGAAAGCATGTCCGGCATCACCGCCACCGGCTCCACGGTACTGAGCGGCCTGGACAGCATGTCGCCGGGCATCCTGATGTGGCGTTCACTGCTGCACTGGCTGGGCGGTATCGGCTTTATCGGCATGGCGGTGGCGATCCTGCCGCTGCTGCGCATTGGTGGGATGCGCCTGTTCCAGACCGAGTCCTCGGACCGCTCGGAAAAGGTCATGCCCCGCTCGCACATGGTGGCGCGGCTGATCGTGGCGGCGTATGTGGGCATCACCATTCTGGGCAGCCTGGCGTTCTGGTGGGCCGGCATGGGCCTGTTCGATGCGATCAACCACGCGATGTCGGCGATTTCCACCGGTGGTTTCTCCACCTCCGACGAATCCCTCGCGCACTGGAAACAACCGGCGGTGCACTGGGTGGCGGTGGTGGTGATGATCCTCGGCAGCCTGCCGTTTACCCTGTACGTGGCCACCTTGCGCGGTAATCGCAAGGCCTTGATCCGCGACCAACAGGTACAGGGTTTGCTCGGTTTGCTGGTGGTGACCTGGCTGGTGCTCGGCACTTGGTACTGGTGGACCACCAACTTGCATTGGCTGGATGCCTTGCGCCACGTGGCGCTGAACGTCACGTCAGTCGTGACCACCACCGGTTTTGCACTGGGGGACTACAGCCTCTGGGGCAACTTCTCACTGATGCTGTTCTTCTACCTGGGCTTTATCGGTGGTTGCTCGGGGTCCACCGCTGGCGGGATCAAGATTTTCCGCTTCCAGGTTGCCTACATCCTGCTCAAGGCCAACTTGAACCAGCTGATTCACCCGCGTGCCGTGATCAAGCAGAAGTACAACGGCCACCGTCTCGACGAAGAAATCGTACGGTCGATCCTGACCTTCTCGTTTTTCTTCGCCATCACCATCTGCGCGATCGCTTTGGCCCTGTCGCTGCTGGGCCTGGACTGGATGACCGCACTCACCGGCGCCGCCAGTACCGTCTCCGGCGTCGGCCCCGGCCTTGGCGAAACCATTGGCCCGGCGGGCAACTTCGCCAGCCTGCCGGATGCGGCCAAGTGGATCCTGTCCCTGGGCATGCTGCTGGGCCGCCTGGAAATCATCACAGTCTTTGTTCTGTGCATCCCGGCGTTCTGGCGTCACTGACGGGCGCCGTGTCTTGCAACCGCGCCCGGTATTCGCCGGGCGTGGCATCGAACCAGCGGCGGAACGCACGGAAGAAGTTGCTGGGATCGGCAAAGCCCAGCAGGTACGCAATCTCCAGCAGCGTCATGCTTGGCTGCGCCAGGTATTGCTCGGCCAGTTCGCGGCGGGTGTCGTCAAGGAGGGTCTGGAAACTCGTGCCCTCCTCCTGCAAACGCCGCTGCAAGGTGCGTTGGGACAGGTGCAACGTCTGGGCCACCACTTCACGCTTGGGTTCGCCCTGGGGCAGCAGGCGACACAGCACCTGGCGCGCCTTGTGGGTCACGCGGCTCTCGGAAAAGCGCGCCAGGTATTCACCGGCAAACCGGTCGTGCAAAAGCGCCATGGCCTCGTTGGCCGTGGGCAGCGGCGCGTCCATGTCGGCGCGCTCGAAAATCAACGCGTCATAGGCCGCGTTGAACTCCAACGGGGCATGAAACGCTTGCTTATAGGGCTCCAGGTCCGCCGGCTGTTCACCTTGCAAAAGGACTTTGCGCGGTTGCAGGGTGCGCCCGGTCAGCCAGCCGCACAGCGCCAACGCACAGGCCAGGGAGGCTTCGGCGCTTTGCCTGGTGGGCGGCAGATGGTCGCCATGCACCGTCAGAATCAGCGCATAGCCTTCAGGTAACAGTCGGAAACTCAAGTCGGCGCTTTCGGCGATGATCCGCTGGTAACGCACCAGCCGCATAAAACCTTCAGCCAGTGTGTTACTGGACATCAACGCATAACCGGTCACATGAAACGACGCCGGGCGCACCACCTTGCCCATGTTCAGGCCAATCGCCGGGTTGCCCGACAGCTCCACTGCGCGCTGCCACAGGCGGGTCATGGAATCCTGCGGGAACCGCGCGTCGGGGTCGTTGAGGGCGGCGTAGTCCAGGCCCAGCTGTTTGAACAGAGCGCGGCAATCCAGGCCATCCATTTCCAGTGCCTTGACTATCCCCATTGCCCAGCTTGCAGAAGTTGTTCGTTCGCTCATGGCGTCTTCTTAATAAAGCAGGCTCAAAACGGCAGCCAGGAAGCCAAGGATACTAAAGTGGCATCTAATGTCACTGGCTGTTACCACTGATCACTCTAGACTCAAATAAGCTCCCCGCCGAACACCTGTTGGGCGGCATAACAACCAAAGGGCCGATCACCGTGGAAAACGTCAAGCGATTCAACAGCTTCGCCGAGTTTTACCCTTATTACCTGGCCGAGCACGCCAACAGCACCTGCCGGCGCCTGCACTTTATCGGCACCACGCTGGTGATCGGGATCCTGGCGTATGCCATCGGCCGGGGCTCCTTGGGCCTGTTGATCGCCTTGCCTATCGCGGGCTACAGCTTTGCCTGGATTGGCCACTTCTTCTTCGAAAAGAACCGCCCGGCCACCTTTCAGCACCCGTTCTACAGCTTGATAGGGGATTTTGTGATGTACCGCGACATGATCCTGGGCAAAGTGCCGTTCTGAACGGTGTGACCTCTTGTCACTTGCGTAAAAACCATGAAGGTTCGTGCATCCGTCGATATAAAAGTCTTTTTGTCATTTACAGTGCTGTATCCTGCCAAGGCTTTTTGAGAGCGCGGAATCACCTGCGATTGAAAAAACAGACCTTGCGAGGAGCGACGACGATGCACGAGATACCTAATCTCCCCTTCCCAAGCCTGCACGAAACTGAGCAGCCAACACCGCAGCAGGCCAGCGCCAAGCAGCCTGAGGCCAAAGAAGCAAAACCAGTCGACAGCAAAAGCCAGGACTGACGCCGTACCAGACCGTGTGGAAAGCGCAGCTTTGAGCGCTTTCCACACTGCCTGAATCACCCGAGATTCCCCATCATGACCGACACCCTCCCCGACACCGCCGTACTCGATGCTGCCTTGCAAATGGTCGACGTGTGGAACCGTCTCAGCGCGGACAAACAAGCCGTGCTGCTCAAGCGCTTCGGCACCCAGGAAAACGCCTTGGCGGCCCTGGTCACCACCCAATTAGTGGCGCCTGCCAAAACCTGACGTCTTTTTGATCTGACGTTTTTGCGTTTTACCGCCCTGCGCACGCCAAAGCCCCGGTATCATTAGCAGCCTATCTTTACCTGCTGCGACAGTGGACCTCTCCCCATGCCAGATACCCAGCGCCCCATGGCGGTCACGCTGCAAGTTGTTTCCATCGTGTTGTTCACCTTTATCGGCTACCTGAATATTGGCATTCCCCTGGCCGTGTTGCCGGGCTATGTCCACAGTGAGCTGGGCTATGGCGCGGTGATCGCAGGGCTGGTGATCAGCGTGCAATACCTGGCCACCCTGCTGAGCCGTCCTTACGCCGGCAAAATCATCGATAACCTGGGCAGCAAGCGCGCCGTGCTGATCGGCCTGGCGGGCTGCGGCCTGAGTGGCGTGTTCATGCTGCTCGCAGCGTGGTTTTCAAACCTGCCGGCCGTCAGCCTGGGCAGCTTGCTTGTCGGTCGATTGGTACTGGGCAGCGCGGAAAGCCTGGTGGGCTCGGGCGCCATCGGCTGGGGCATCGGCCGGGTAGGCGCGGCGAATACGGCAAAGGTCATCTCCTGGAACGGCATTGCCAGCTATGGCGCGCTGGCCGTTGGCGCGCCGCTGGGCGTGGTCCTGGTGAAGAGTTTCGGCCTTTGGAGCATGGGCGTCAGCATTATCCTGCTGGCCATCGTCGGCCTGCTGCTGGCCTGGAACAAGGTCGCCGCGCCGATTGTGGCCGGCGTGCGCCTGCCGTTCATGAACGTGCTGGGCCGCGTACTGCCCCACGGCTGCGCGTTGGCCTTGGGTTCTATCGGCTTTGGCACCATCGCCACCTTTATCACGTTGTATTACACCACGCAGCACTGGGATAACGCGGTGTGGGCCCTGAGCCTGTTCGGCGCCAGCTTCATCGGTGCACGGTTGTTGTTCGGCAATTTGATCAACCGCATCGGCGGCTTTCGCGTGGCGATTGCCTGCCTGTCAGTAGAGATTCTCGGCTTGCTGTTGCTGTGGCTGGCGCCGGACGCCAACCTGGCCCTGGCTGGCGCCGCATTGAGCGGCTTTGGCTTTTCCCTGGTGTTCCCGGCGCTTGGCGTGGAGGCCGTCAACCTGGTGCCGGCGTCCAGCCGAGGCTCCGCCGTGGGGGCCTACTCGTTGTTTATTGACTTGTCGCTGGGCATCACCGGCCCATTGGCCGGGGCTGTGGCGGCTGGCTTCGGCTTTGCCTCGATCTTCCTGTTCGCCGCTCTCGCCGCCCTCGGCGGCTTGCTGCTGAGCGTGTACCTGTACCGACAGGCACCCAAGGCCCGCGAGGCACGTGGCGACTGACTAAAAGTCGACCTTGCCGCGCCCGGCCTTGATGCTGCCGCGCTTGGTCTTGGATTCGAGACGGCGTTTCTTCGAGCCCAGGGTCGGCTTGGTCGGACGGCGCTTCTTCTCCACTTTGGTGGCTCTGAGGATCAACTCCACCAGGCGCTCCAGCGCGTCGGCGCGGTTCTGTTCCTGGGTGCGGTATTGCTGGGCCTTGAGGATCAGCACCCCTTCGCTGGTGATGCGGCTGTCGCGCAGCGCCAGCAAGCGCTCCTTGTAGAAGTCCGGCAACGACGACGCCGGAATATCAAAACGCAGGTGCACCGCGCTCGACACCTTGTTGACGTTCTGCCCACCCGCCCCCTGGGCGCGAATGGCGGTCAACTCGATCTCGGCGTCGGGCAGGTGGACGTTATTGGAAATTACCAGCATCAATCAAAAACCTTAGGCAACGGACACGCCCAATTCGGACAACATCAACAAGGACGCATGAACATGAAAACACTACTGATCACTTTGCTCGGCACCTTATCACTCATTCAAACATCACTGTCCTTTGCAGATAATGCCAATGGCAAAAACCTCTATTCACAGCGATGCGCCATGTGCCACGGGCCAGACCTCAAGGCCACGGGGCCGTTGGCGAAGAAAAGCAACCCGCCTACACCCGACCTTACAACGCCCGCCTTCAAAAAACGGCTGGCGGCTTATCCGGGCGTTATTGTGTCTTCGGTCATACTTCGCCCGAATGGAGATTTGATCCCGAAAACGCTGCGCGAGAACGGGGTGCAGGTCGCGCCGCATGCCTGGACCGTCAAGGACTTTCGCGATTTGAATGAATACATGAGCGGCGTGATTTCAAAAAATTGACGACTTGAAAACTCAAAAACCCCGCGTCCTGAGTTCCCGATAGAGGACTACAGGACGCGGGGTTTTCTGTGGACGTGCATCTGTTTACTTCAACGCAGCACTCGCTGTGTTCAACGCGGCTTCAGCACTGCGCTTGTTCTTGAGCCAGTAACACACCGCCATAAACGCCACCCACACCGGGATCGCGTACACCGACACCTGGATCCCCGGAATCATCAGCATGATCACCAGGATAAACACCACAAACGCGAGGCAAACGAAGTTGCCGTACGGGTACCACAGCGCCTTGAACAGCGGCACCTGACCGGTGCGGTTCATGTGCTGGCGGAACTTGAAGTGGGAGAAGCTGATCATCGCCCAGTTGATCACCAGCGTGGCCACCACCAGGGACATCAGCAGTTCCAGCGCGTGTTGCGGGATGAAGTAGTTCATCAGCACCGCCACCAGGGTCACTGCCGCCGAGGCGAGGATGGAGCGCACCGGCACGCCGCGTTTATCAATCTTGGCCAGGGCCTTGGGCGCGTCGCCCTGCTCGGCCATGCCCAGCAGCATGCGGCTGTTGCAGTAGGTGCCGCTGTTGTAGACCGACAACGCTGCGGTCAGGACCACAAAGTTGAGGATGTGTGCAGCGGTGTTGCTGCCCAGCATCGAAAACACCTGCACGAACGGGCTGCCGCTATAGGCATCGCCGGACGCATTGAGGGTCGCCAGCAGGCTGTCCCACGGCGTCAGCGACAACAGCACCACCAGGGCGCCGATGTAGAAGATCAGGATGCGGTAGATCACCTGGTTGATGGCCTTGGGGATCACGGTGCGTGGCTGGTCGGCTTCGGCGGCGGTGAAGCCGAGCATTTCCAGGCCACCGAAGGAAAACATGATGATCGCCATGGCCATCACCAAGCCGCCCACGCCATGGGGGAAGAAGCCGCCGTGTTCCCACAGGTTACTCACCGAGGCCTGCGGGCCGCCGCTACCGCTGACCAGCAGGTAGCTGCCCAGTGCGATCATGCCGACGATGGCCACGACCTTGATGATGGCGAACCAGAACTCAGCTTCACCGAAGACTTTGACGTTGGCCAGGTTGATCAGGTTGATCAATACGAAGAACGCCGCCGCCGAGACCCAGGTCGGGATCTCCGGCCACCAGTAGTGCACGTACTTGCCCACGGCGGTCAGCTCGGACATGCCCACCAGGATGTACAGAATCCAGCAGTTCCAACCCGACAGGAAGCCGGCGAAACCGCCCCAATACTTGTGGGCAAAGTGGCTGAAGGAACCGGCGACCGGCTCTTCGACGATCATTTCGCCGAGCTGGCGCATGATCATGAAGGCGATGAAGCCGCAGATTGCATAACCCAGGATCATCGACGGGCCGGCGGACTTGAGCACCCCGGCCGAGCCGAGGAACAAGCCGGTGCCGATGGCGCCACCGAGGGCGATCAACTGGATATGCCGATTTTTCAGGCCGCGTTTCAGCTCGCCTGAAGGGGAATGGGGTCCACTCATGAAAAGGGTCTCACGCAAGGTTTGAGGATATTGAATGCAGGTTGCTGCCTGGAATCTCGACTCAAGCAGCGCCGCTCAAACCCCAGCGCAGGCACCAGGAGTACAGCGTCTTTCTAATGGTCATGCGTCACCTGTTTGTTTTTATCTGTGACGAAATCGAACCCGCCAGGCTCGTGGCCGGGCGGAGTGATCGGGGTCGGCAAACCCCAAGGTCTTGGCCTTTTGCGGGTTACGCAAAGGGGGTCACAGTAAAACGCGGCGCATTGTACACCGCTCGACAGCTTACGCCCGCCCCCGAACGGTGCATGCGACGATCTGTCAGGGATTCCTTACAGCTTCGAGTCGCCCAATAACGCCACCGTTTAGTCGTAAACTAATCGTTACATCGCGGAAAACCTGCGTTACAGCTGTCATCTTTGGGAAAATTGGCGATCCGAAATTTCCGTCAACAAGAGGCTGCCAGCTCACTGTTTTTCCTCAGAAAAAATGCGTGCTAAAAAAACAGAAGAAAAAATCCAAATGAAACCGTGTCAATAAATATTTTGCATTAAGTAACAGCCTCTCCTAGGTTCATTCCACTTGCCAGCGAAGCCCGTTGGCAGGCCGTACTCAAACACCGTCCTCTAGGAGATACACCATGCAAGTACTGGAAAACGACCTGGAAACCGAACTGCAACTCGACGACTGGTTTGAAGCACCGACCCACGAGGCCGCCGTTGAAATGATGCAAGCCGATGCCGTGGTGCCGTTCGGCACCGCGATGTGGCCGTTCTAACCGGCAGGCATCCGGCAGGTGCTGTGCACGGCGCCTGCCCCCTTTCCCAAGGCACACAAGGACACACGTCATGGACAAGGCCCGCGCCGTCGAACACTTTCTCTACTACCTCGCCCACCACCCGGCTCTCAGCGGCCTGAACTGCCCCACCGTGCTGCTGGGCCATACCGAGCGTTACGACGCCATCGCCCAGGCCATCTCCCACCGCAGCGCCGCCCGCTTCAACTTCCAGGTACAGCGCCTGGACCTGACCGCCAGCGATACCTTGGCCCACTCCATCGAAACCTGTGACCTGTACCTGTTTCTCTACGATTCCTCGACCCTGCCAAACCCACGCGCCGAAGGCCCGGACTTTATCCGCGCCTTGCAGGGTGTAATGGCTGAGCACTGGAAGAAGTCCCTGCTGTTCAAGGATTACGGCGATTACTTCTACGACACCTTCAGCGTGGAGCCGCAGCGTATTGCCGATCTCAACGCCACGCTGATCCGGCGCATGGGCCAGGCCAATGTGCTCAGCTTTACCGACAAACATGGCTCGCGCCTTGAGGCGCCACTGAGCAGCATCAAGAAGTGGACCAATATCAACGGCGTCGGTAACCACGACCTGGCCCCCGGCGAGATCGCCACCCACAGCGAAGCCATCAACGGCCAGGTTCGGTTTGTCGGCACTTTTCTCAGCACCATCCCGTTTGCGCGCAAATACGGCGTGCTGCAATCGCCGCTGGAGTTGTGGATCGAGAACTCGACCGTCTGCAGCGTCGCCAGCGATGTGCCGGGGCTGGTGGATGATTTCAATAAGTACCTGAACGCCAACCCGTCGAACCGGCGTGTGGAAGAACTGGGGATTGGTACCAATGAAGGCGTGAAGGACCTGTATGCACGCAATGCCGGGTTTGAGGAGCGCCATTGCGGCTTGCACCTGGGCCTGGGCGGCGGGCAGAAAGGCAGCCATCACCTGGATCTGATCTTTGCCAGCGGGGTATTGGCACTCGACGACAAGCCGGTGTTTGATGGCACTTTCGCGTTTTAGAAGGACATCAGGATGACGAGGCCCCCTGTGGGAGCCGGGCTTGCCCGCAATTGAATGCATTTCAAATCCAGATCTAAAAAAAACGCCAACCCGAGGGTTGGCGTTTTTGCGCAGCGCTTAGCGCATCACTGCGGCTTCTTGCGCCCAAAACCCGGACGCTGACCCGAACCCGCCGGAGCGCCACGGCGCTTGCCCGATGGCTCGTCGGCCACCAGTTTCGGGCCGGGGCGCTTGTTCGCCGCCGGCTTGGCTGGGCGCTTGGTGCTGGCGTTGTCGGCTGGGCGATCTGCCTCGCCACGGTTGCTGCGACCACCGGCCGGCGCCGGACGCGGGGTACGCGGTGCGCGCTCGCCTTCCTGACGCGATGGGGCCGTTGGGCGGCGCTCACCTTCGATATGCGGCTGACGGGAGATACGCCCGCCGGTCGCCGGGGCATCCAGCGCCGGGCGTACGGTACGCGCAACACGCTCGGTACGCGCCACAGGACGCGACGATTTACGCTGCATACGCTCAAGCTTGTCTTTGCTCTTGGCGTTCATCTGCGGCATGGCGACCGGCGTCAGGCCCACTTCGGCGCTGAGGATGTCGACTTCGTATTGGCTCATTTCGCGCCAGCGGCCCATCGGCAGGTCGGAGTTCAGGAACACCGGACCGAAACGCACGCGCTTCAGGCGGCTGACCACCAGGCCCTGGGACTCCCACAGGCGACGTACTTCACGGTTACGGCCTTCCATCACCACGCAGTGGTACCAGTGGTTGAAACCTTCGCCACCTGGAGCCTGCTTGATATCGGTGAACTTGGCCGGGCCGTCTTCCAGCACGACGCCGGCTTTCAAGCGCTCGATCATCTCGTCATCGACTTCGCCACGTACACGTACCGCGTATTCACGGTCCATCTCGTAAGACGGGTGCATCAGGCGGTTGGCCAGTTCACCGTCGGTGGTGAACATCAGCAAGCCGGTGGTGTTGATGTCGAGGCGACCGATGTTGATCCAGCGGCCTTCTTTAGGCTTGGGCATCTTGTCAAACACGGTCGGACGGCCTTCAGGGTCGTCACGGGTGCAGATCTCGCCATCGGGCTTGTTGTACATGATCACGCGGCGCACCGATTCGGCGGCCTCTTCACGCTTGATGACCTTGCCATCAATGGTGATTGCATCGTGCAGGTCGACGCGCTGGCCAAGCGTGGCCTCGACGCCGTTGACCTTGATGCGCTTCTGGGTGATCCAGGCTTCGACGTCGCGGCGCGAGCCCACGCCGATACGCGCCAGCACCTTTTGCAGTTTTTCACCTGCTGGGCCGATTTCCTGGCTGTCGTTCTGGTCTTTGTCGTTCATCTTAAGCACCTCCCGGTGGGTCGATTCAGGCGTGGCCTGAAGAGTGTTGAAAGCGGGGCTTTGGCCGAATAGGTCGGCAAAGGGTCGCGAATCATACGCTCATGGTGAGCGTTGCGCATCAGAGACTAGTCGATATGCGCCAAGTCATTTGTTTTTCCGCCGGCCGGTGGCGCCCAGGGCCAGCAAACGCAGTTCGGCTTCGGCCAGGACACTGCGTTTGTCGACTTTGTCGAGTTTCTTCCAGGCGCGGATTTCGCGTTTGCTGCGACCGCAACCGACGCAGATGTCGTCACTGAATTTGCAGATGCTGATGCACGGGTCTTTGGTTGAGCTCATGGTTTCTCCCAGTCAAATGGAGATCAAAATGTGGGAGGGGGCTTGCCCCCGATGGCAGTGGGTCAGTCAATACATGTGCAAACTGACACACCACAATCGGGGGCAAGCCCCCTCCCACATATGCCCTCATCAGTCTTCGAATTCGCGACGTTCGGCCTCGATAGCTTCGGCCAACGCGCGAGCTTCGTCTTCTTCATCGCTCAACGGCGGCTGTTCGAGCGCGGCGACGGCGGCCAGGAGTTTTTCCCGGGCTTCGGCCACACCGAGGATGTCTTCCTCTGGCTCTGGTTCAGGCTGGGCTTCGGCTTCCGGCTCCGCCACCCCATCACGCAGCAGATCGTCAAAGTCGGTCTTGATGCCCTGCTCCATGTCGTCCAGTTCCAGCAACAACGTGTGGAAACTGGTTTCGTCCTTGGGCTCTTCCGGCTCGGCACTGGCATCGGCCAGTTCCTGCAGGCTTGCCGGCACCGGGGCGTCGTCGAAGTCCAGCACCGGCTCGGCTTCCATCTCGCGCAATTCGGCCAGCGGCGGCAGGTCGTCGAGGTTTTTCAGGTTGAAGTGGTCGAGGAATACCTTGGTGGTGGCGAACATCGCCGGTTTGCCCGGCACGTCGCGGTAGCCGACGATGCGGATCCACTCGCGCTCCAGCAACGTCTTGACGATATGGCTGTTGACCGCCACGCCCCGCACATCTTCAATCTCGCCACGAGTGATCGGCTGGCGATAGGCGATCAGTGCCATGGTCTCCAGCATCGCCCGTGAATAACGCTGCGGGCGCTCTTCCCACAGACGGCCGACCCACGGGGAAAATTTCTCACGGATTTGCAGGCGATAACCCGACGCCACTTCGCGCAGTTCAAAGGCGCGGCCTTCGCAGGACTTGCGCAAAATCTCCAGCGCCTTTTTGAACACCGGCGGTTCGGGGCGCTCGGCCTCTTCGAAGAGTTCGAACAGGCGCTCCAGGGATTGCGGTTTGCCCGAGGCCAGGAGAAAGGCCTCCAGCAGGGGCGCCAGTTCGCGGGGTTCAGTCAGATTCATCGATTCAGCTCTTTATTCGGCTCGCGCCCGCACGTGGATAGCCGCAAAAGGCTCATTCTGGACCAGCTCGACCAAGGACTCCTTGACCAATTCCAACACCGCCATAAAGGTCACCACTACCCCAAGGCGCCCTTCTTCCTTGGTGAACAGCTCGACAAACGGCACAAACCCACCGCCCTTCAGGCGCTCCAGCACATCACTCATGCGCTCGCGGGTGGACAGGGCCTCACGGCTGACCTGGTGGTGTTCAAACATATCGCCACGGCGCAGCACTTCAGCCATGGACATCAGCAATTCTTCCAGGCTCACGTCTGGCAGCAGTTTGCGCGCGCGGGCTTCGGGAGCATCCAGCTTGGGCACCACCACGTCGCGGCCCACGCGGCTCAGACCGTCGATGCCTTCGGCGGCGGCCTTGAAGCGTTCGTACTCTTGCAGACGGCGGATCAGTTCGGCCCGTGGGTCGTCTTCTTCGGCTTCGACCGTCTCCGAACGCGGCAGCAACATGCGCGACTTGATCTCGGCCAGCATGGCGGCCATTACCAGGTACTCGGCGGCCAGTTCCAGGCGCACCGACTGCATCAGCTCGACATACCCCATGTACTGGCGCGTGATTTCCGCCACCGGGATGTCGAGAATGTTGATGTTTTGCTTGCGGATCAAGTACAGCAACAAGTCCAGCGGGCCTTCGAAGGCGTCAAGGAAGACCTCCAGCGCGTCCGGCGGGATGTACAGATCCAGGGGCATTTCCAGCACGGCCTGGCCGTACACCATGGCAAACGGCAGTTCCTGCTGGGCGCCTGCCTGAGGGTCGACGGTTTCCACTGACGACATTCAGGCCTCGACCATAAAGGGCGCCGGATCACCACAACCCACACGGATCACTTCTGGATCGCCATCGGCCAGGTTGATCACGGTGGAGGCTTTGCCGCCGCCGAAGCCGCCATCGATGATCAGGTCCACCTGCTTTTCCAGCAGTTGACGCATTTCGTACGGGTCTTCCAGGGGTTCGGTGTCGCCGGGCATGATCAACGACACACTCATCAGCGGCTCACCCAACTCAGCCAGCAACGCCAGGGCAATCGGGTGCTCCGGCACACGCAGGCCGATGGTGCGCTTCTTCGGATGCAACAGCAGGCGCGGCACTTCGCGGGTGGCGTTGAGAATGAAGGTGTACGGGCCCGGCGTGTGCGCCTTGAGCAGGCGGAAAGTGCCGGTGTCGACCTTGGCGAACAGGCCCAGTTGGGACAAGTCGCTGCAGATCAGCGCGAAGTTGTGCTTGTCGTCCAATTGACGCAAACGGCGCACACGTTCGACCGCGCCCTTGTCGCCGATCTGGCAACCGATGGCGTAGGACGAATCCGTTGGGTAGATCACCACGCCGCCGGCGCGAATGATCTCCACGGCCTGTTTAATCAGGCGTGCCTGGGGGTTTTCCGGATGAATCTGGAAGAATTGACTCACGGGTTCTACCTGTTCAGACGGTGGCAATAATGGGGTCATGCTTGAATCGCCCCCACAAAAGCGGCAAATCTTCCGGGACCGCGCGGTACTCGCCGATCTCGGACCAGCCGCCTGGGCCATGAAAATCACTGCCGGCACTGACCAGCAGACCAAATTCGCGGGCAAGAATCGCCAGGCTGCCGACCTGTTCGGCGGGTTGATGCCCGTTGACCACTTCGATCGCGTGGCCGCCCGCTCCAATATAGTCGCTGATCAGCTTGCGACGCTTGCTGCGCGTGAAATCGTAATGCCAGGGATGCGCCAGGCTGACCCAGGCCCCGGAGGCCCGCAGGGTCTCGACGGTGTCCTCAAGGGTCGGCCAATGTTGCTTCACATCACCCAACTTGCCAGCCCCCAGCCATTTGCGGAAGGCTTCAGCGCGGTCTTTGACAAAACCTTCACGCACCATCCAGTCGGCAAAGTGCGGACGGGCCGGTGCATTGCCACTGTCACCCAGTTCCTGCTGGATGGCGCGGGCGCCGTCGAGGGCATTGGGCATGCCTTTGAGGGCCAATTTGCGGCTTATTTCTTCGGACCGCAGCCAGCGGCCGTCGTGCAATTGCGCGATAGCCTCCACCAGCGGCGGGGCTTTCTGATCGAAGCCGTAGCCGAGCACATGAATGGTCGCGCCGCCCCAGGTGCAGGACAATTCCACGCCGTTGACCAACTGCATGCCCAACGAATGGGCGGTTACACGCGCTTCGTCGAGGCCTTCGAGGGTGTCGTGGTCGGTCAACGCCAGAACTCGCACGCCTTTTTCAAACGCACGCGCAACCAGTACCGCGGGCGCCAGGGCGCCGTCGGAGGCCGTGCTGTGGCAGTGCAAATCAACATTCACGGGAGTGTGTAACCTCAAGTCAGCTGGCGCTTTCGCAACCAAGGATGTTTGTTATTATGCCGCCACATCCAGCTTCTGGCTCTTACTGTGAAACAATTCATCGACTTCATCCCGCTGTTGCTGTTCTTCATCGTTTACAAACTCGACCCTCGGGTCGTCGATCTGGCCGGCCATGAGCTCACTGTCGGCGGCATCTACAGCGCCACTGCCGTGCTGATCATCAGCTCTGTCGTGGTCTACGGCGCGATTTTCATCTCCCAGCGCAAACTGGAAAAAAGCCAATGGCTGACCCTGGTCGCGTGCCTGGTTTTCGGCAGCCTGACCCTGGCTTTTCACAGCGAAACCTTCCTTAAATGGAAAGCCCCGGTGGTGAACTGGCTGTTTGCCCTGGCGTTTATCGGCAGCCACTTCATCGGCGACCGCCTGCTGATCAAGCGGATCATGGGCCACGCGCTGACCCTGCCGGAACCGGTCTGGGTACGCCTGAACGTGGCCTGGATCGTGTTTTTCATCTTCTGCGGCGCGGCCAACCTGTTCGTGGCCTTTACCTTCCAGCAATACTGGGTCGACTTCAAAGTGTTCGGCAGCCTGGGCATGACCGTGTTGTTCCTGGTCGCCCAGGGTATTTACCTGTCGCGCCACCTGCATGACGCCGAGCCCACCACGCCGAAAACCGAGGACTGACATGCTCTACGCAATCATTGCCACTGACGTTGCCAACTCGCTGGAAAAACGCCTGTCCGTACGCCCGGCCCACGTCGAGCGCCTCAAGCAGCTGCAAGCCGAAGGCCGCATCGTACTGGCCGGCCCGCACCCGGCCGTGGACAGCAACGATCCGGGTGACGCCGGTTTCACCGGTAGCCTGATTGTCGCCGAGTTCGCCTCCCTGGCCGATGCCCAGGCTTGGGCCAAGGCTGATCCTTATGTCGCGGCCGGCGTTTACGCCGATGTCGTGATCAAGCCGTTCAAGCAGGTCCTGCCGTGACCCATGCTGCGCCGGACACATTGCGTTCGGCGCGCTGCTAATTGCTCATTATTCTCGGTAACCGGCCGACAACAGTCTGAATATTCGTGTGGAATCAGGAGTTCCGATGCGCTTACGTCAGTTGTGTCTGTTGGCAGTGTTAACGATCGGGGCTACGGCCCATGCTGAAGAAACCTCGAACACCGGCAGTTCCACGCCGCTGTCCTTGAGTGCCGGCAGCCAGATCAGCGAGTTGCAGCAACGTTTGAAAGAAAGCGAGCGCCAGCGTGAAGAACTGAACAAGCAACTGCAAAACGCGGATGCTGCCCGCGAAAGCGCTCAATTGAGTCGCCTTCGTCAAGAGAACCAAAAGCTGGCCCAGCAACTCAAAGATTCACAGGGCGGTGCCTTGACCCGATGGCTGACCGAGCAACAGCAATGGTTTGTCACCGGCGGGGCCGTCGCACTGATCGCCTTGCTGTGCGGGATCTTCGCCAGCGGTGGGCACCGTCGCCGTCGACAATGGCTAAATTGAGTGAGTCATGAGCGAGCTGTTACTGATAGATGATGACCAGGAGCTCTGTGAGCTGCTGACCAGTTGGTTGAGCCAGGAAGGCTTTCAGGTGCATGCCTGTCACGACGGTTTGAGCGCGCGCAAGGCCTTGGCCGACAGCGCTCCGGCCGCCGTGGTGCTCGATGTGATGCTGCCCGACGGCAGTGGCCTGGAGCTGCTCAAGCAATTGCGCAACGATCACCCTGAATTGCCGGTGCTGATGCTTTCGGCACGGGGCGAACCGTTGGACCGCATCCTCGGCCTGGAACTGGGCGCCGACGATTACCTCGCCAAACCCTGCGACCCACGGGAACTGACCGCCCGCCTGCGCGCCGTATTGCGCCGCAGCCACCCGGCCGCCGTATCCAGCCAGCTTGAGCTGGGCGACCTGTGCTTCAGCCCGGTGCGCGGCGTGGTCAGTATCGATGAACAGGAATTCACCCTCACCGTCTCCGAAAGCCGCCTGCTGGAAGCTTTGCTGCGCCAGCCCGGCGAGCCGCTGGACAAGCAGGAACTGGCGCAGATCGCCCTGGGCCGCAAGCTGACCCTGTACGACCGCAGCCTGGACATGCACGTGAGCAACCTGCGCAAAAAAATCGGCCCGCACCCGGATGGCCGGCCACGGATCGTGGCGTTGCGCAGTCGTGGCTATTACTACAGCATCTAAGCATCCCCGCCCCCCTGAGCAAGCCCCATGTGTAGCAGCTGCCGAGCGCAAGCGAGGCTGCGTTGGGGTCTCGGTGATCGCGGGGTGTCAATACGTACGCTACGCATGGCCATCGCAGGCAAGCCCGCTCCCACTATTTACCTCTGCGCTCGCGAACCTTTTGTCAGCTCGCATCAAAAACCTCTTTACCCAAGCTTTACGCTCCCCTGACCGCCGCTGACCTTGCTCTGGGTAATCTACTCACATCCGGACTCACCGGAATAGAGACAGGAGAATCACCATGCGCA
The DNA here is from genome assembly GCF_003290225.1 of Pseudomonas sp. LG1E9. Classification (NCBI taxonomy): domain Bacteria; kingdom Pseudomonadati; phylum Pseudomonadota; class Gammaproteobacteria; order Pseudomonadales; family Pseudomonadaceae; genus Pseudomonas; species Pseudomonas sp. LG1E9. The sequence goes on from NZ_CP029983.1 coordinate 5,555,371, forward strand.
AGACCCTTATCGCTTTGATGTTCGCCGCAGCCCTGCCAACCGTTGCCATGGCCGCGATGCCCGAAGGCCCAGGCCCGATGGGCGGTCCTGAAGGCCACATGATGGGCGGCCCGGGCCACGGCGGTGAACACGGTCCGCGTGGCAAAGGCGGCCCCTTCAGCCAGCTGGACCTGAGCAAGGAACAGCGCCAGCAGATCGGCAAGCTGATGGGCGACCAATGGCACGCTCGCAAAGACCTGACCAAAAAGTACCTGGACAAACTCCCGGCCGCTGACCAGAAAGCCATGCAGGATGAAATCGCCGCCGGCAAGCAGAAGACCCAGGCCGATATCCGGGCCGTGCTCAAGCCTGACCAGCAGAAGCAGTTCGACGAGATCATCAAGAAGCAGGAACAGCGCCGCGCCGAATGGAAGGAATTCCAGGCATGGAAAGCGCAACAGCCGCAAAAAGCGCAATAATGCCCCCGCGTTAACGCTCCCAGCCCAGTGGCCCCCGCCACTGGGCTTTTCCTGTTTGAGGGTTTCCTGTGCGTTCATTGTTCTGGCGCATCCTGGCCAGTTTCTGGCTGGCCATCGCCTTGGTTGCCGGATTGTCGATCCTGCTTGGGCATATGCTCAATCAAGATGCCTGGATTCTCAGCCGCCACCCCGGCCTCAAAAACCTGGCGCAAGAGTGGACCCAACTCTACGAAACCCAGGGCGAAGACGCTGCCCAGGACTTGCTGCAACAGCGCAAGCGCCAGTACCACATCGATGTGCAAGTGCTGAACGAAAGCGGCGAGCCCGTGGTGCGTGGCACCTTCCCGCGCCGCGCCGCCGCCTTTGAAGCACGGCAAAACGACAGCAAGGAAGGCCACCTGCCCTGGCGCCGCCTGACCGCCGAGTACACCAGCGAGAAAACCGGCGACACGTACTTGCTGATCTACCGCATCGCCCACCCGGAGCTCGACGAATGGCACCGCAGCAGCCTCACGTGGCCATTGAGCGCCCTAGCGATTGCCCTGGTGGTGCTGACCCTGTTCAGCCTGTTCGTCACCCTATCCATCACCCGCCCGCTGAGCCGGCTGCGCGGTGCGGTGCATGACCTTGGCCAGGCCACCTACCAGCAAAACAGCCTGGCGCGCCTGGCCAACCGTCGTGATGAGTTCGGCGTACTCGCCACCGACTTCAACCGCATGGGTGCACGCCTGCAAAGCCTGATCGGCAGTCAACGCCAATTACTGCGCGACGTGTCCCACGAACTGCGCTCGCCCCTGGCGCGCCTGCGGATAGCCTTGGCCCTGGCCGAACGCGCCAGCCCCGAAGAGCGGGAAAAACTCTGGCCTCGCCTGACCCGCGAATGCGACCGCCTGGAGGCCTTGATCAGCGAGATCCTGGTATTGGCCCGCGTCGATGCCGATAACGCCAGCGCCGAAGACGTCGACCTCAATCCCCTGCTCAAGACCCTGCAAAAAGACGCCCAGCTCAGCGCGCCCGACCAGGTGGTGCAACTGACCAGCGAAAACGACCTGCAGCTCAAGGGCTGGCCGACCATGATCGAACGCGCCGTCGACAACCTGCTGCGCAATGCCCAACGGTTCAACCCGCCAGGCGAGGCCATCGAATTGCGGGCGCAGCGCCACGACGAACGAATCCTGATCAGCGTGCGCGACCATGGCCCCGGCGTGGACGCCGAGCACCTCAGCCAACTGGGCGAGCCGTTCTACCGCGCGCCCGGCCAGACCGCCCAAGGCCACGGCCTGGGCCTGGCGATTGCGCGGCGTGCAGCCGAACGCCATGGCGGCAGCCTGATTCTGGCCAATCACCCCGGCGGTGGCTTTATCGCCAGCATCGACCTGCCGTTGGAACCTGGGGTTGTCACACCGGTGTGATGTTCTTTTATAGTGGCCCTTCTCTTATGGAGGGCCTTTGATGACTGACCTGCTGACTCCCATCCAAGCCGCACTCGATCTGCCCCAAACACCGCTGACCCTGACCGAGGCTGGCGCCCTGCCCTCGATTTTCGCCGTTACCGAACTGGCCAGCGCCAGCATCGGCGCCGCCGGACAGGCCGTCGCCCGATTGATCCAACAACAGACCGGACGTTTACCCAGCGTGAGTGTCGACCGCCGCCTCGCGTCGTTCTGGTTCTCTTCCTCAATTCGCCCGCTGGGCTGGCAAGTGCCGCCACTGTGGGACCCGGTGGCTGGCGACTACGCCAGCGCCGATGGCTGGATTCGCCTGCACACCAACGCGCCCCATCACCGTGCCGCCGCCGAACAGGTGCTGGGCAACGTCGCAGATCGCGCCGAGATGGCAGCCAAAGTCTCAACGTGGAATGCCGCAGAGCTGGAACAGGCGATTGTCGATGCCGGTGGTTGCGCGGCGCAGATGCGCACGTGGCAGGCCTGGCAAATCCATCCGCAGGGGTTGGCGGTGAATGCTGAAGCGCTGATACAGCGCCAGACCTTCGACACCAGCCGTGGCACGCCCTGGCTCGGCTCGGTCGCCCGTCCGCTGGCCGGCATCAAGGTGCTCGACCTGACCCGCGTACTGGCCGGTCCCGTGGCCAGCCGCTTTCTGGCGGGCCTGGGCGCAGATGTATTGCGAATCGACTCGCCCACCTGGAACGAGCCCGGCGTGGTGCCGGAAATGACCCTCGGCAAACGCTGCGCCCGACTGAATCTCAAAAAACCCGAAGACCAGCAGATTTTCGAAAACCTGCTCAAGGACGCCGACATTCTGTTGCACGGTTACCGCGCCGATGCCCTGGAACACTTGGGCTACACCCCAAGTGCACTGCAAACCCGCGCCCCCGGTCTGATCGACGTAAGCCTCAACGCCTACGGCTGGAGCGGCCCATGGCGCAACCGCCGAGGCTTCGACAGTCTGGTGCAGATGAGCAGCGGCATCGCCGACGCGGGCATGGCCTGGAAACAAGCGGATAAACCGGTGCCGCTGCCGTTGCAGGCCCTGGACCACTCCACCGGGTATTTGATGGCGGCCAGCGCGATCCAGGCCTTGAGCGAGCGTTTGGAATCCGGCCGTGGTGGGTCGGCGCGGTTGTCCTTGGCGCGCACGGCAACGTTGTTGGTAGAAGCGGGACAAGCGCCGGAGCAACCAGCGTTGCGGGCCGAAGAGCCGTGTGATCAAGGTCTGGTCGTGGAACAGCCCCCCTGGGGCCAGGCCCACCGGTTGCTCCCCCCGCTGACCATCAGCGGTACGCCATTGCAGTGGGATTTGCCGGCCGGGGAATTAGGCTCGCACCGAGCACAGTGGTGATCTGGCGGCCGCTATCGGGGGCAAGTCGAACCGTCGCACCGCCCCTCCCACATGTGACTGTGTTCACAAATCAAAATGTGGGAGGGAGCTTGCTCCCGATGGGGCAAGTACAGCCAACCCAATCATAACGAAAGAACCCCGCTGTACAGCCCATACGCCGCCAGCCCGGCACCGGCGATCACGCAACTGAAAATGCCTTTCTCCATGTGAGTAAACAACGGCCGCCCCTGTTCACGCTTGGCCAGGGCAAACAGGATCACGCCCGGCGCATAGAGCAGCGCCGACAGCAGCAAATACTTCAACCCCCCGGCGTAGAGCAGCCATACCGCGTAACTCAGGGCAATCACGCCCACCAACAGATCCTTGAATCGCTGACGCTGGGCACCTTCATAGGTTTCGCCGCGCCCGCTCAACAGCACCGCGTAGGCCGCCGACCACAGGTACGGCACCAGGATCATCGACGAAGCCAGGTAAATCAGCGTGGTGTAAGTGCTGTGGGAAAACAGCGTGATCACCAGAAAGACCTGAATCATCACATTGGTCAGCCACAGCGCATTGACCGGCACCTGGTTGACGTTTTCTTTCTTCAGGAACGCAGGCATGGTCTTGTCCTGGGCAGTCGCGTAGAGGATTTCCGCGCAGAGCAGCGCCCACGACAGCAATGCGCCCAACAGCGACACCGCCAGGCCGAGGCTGATCAGCATCGCGCCCCAAGGCCCGACGATATGCTCCAGCACGCCCGCCAGGGAGGGATTTTGCAGGTTGGCCAGTTCCGGTTGGCTCATGATCCCTAGGGACAGCACATTGACCAGCACCAGCAGCGCCAGCACGCCAAGAAAACCGATCACCGTAGCCCGGCCCACGTCCGAGCGTTTCTCGGCCCGCGCCGAATAGACGCTGGCGCCTTCGATGCCGATAAACACAAACACCGTGACCAGCATCATGTTGCGCACCTGGTCCACCACGCTGCCGAGCTGCGGGTTGCCCAGGCCCCAGATATCGCGGCTGAAGATATCGGCCTTGAACGCCACCGCTGCGATCACGATAAACATCAGCAGCGGCACGATCTTCGCCACAGTGGTGATCTGGTTGATGAACGCCGCCTCTTTGATCCCGCGCATCACCAGAAAATGCACGGCCCACAGCAGCACCGAGGCACAGCCGATGGCCACCGGCGTATTGCCCTGGCCGAACACCGGAAAAAAGTAGCCAAGGGTGCTGAACAGCAACACGAAGTAACCGACGTTGCCCATCCACGCGCTGATCCAATAACCCCAGGCCGACGAGAACCCCATGTAATCGCCAAAACCGGCCTTGGCGTAGGCATACACCCCGGAATCCAACTCGGGTTTGCGATTGGCCAGGGTCTGGAACACAAACGCCAAGGTGAGCATGCCGACGGCAGTGATTGCCCAGCCGATCAGAACGGCACCGACCTCGGCACGGGCGGCCATGTTTTGCGGCAGGGAGAAGATCCCCCCGCCAATCATAGAACCCACCACCAAGGCGATCAGGGCGCTGAGTCGAAGTTTCTGGGCCGGTTGGGACATGAACACTCCTGAAGAATTAACAGTTTTAGCTGACCACCGTGCACTCCACTAATTAACTCAGCGAGTGTAGCGGTTATTAGAGACAGCGATAAAACTGGCACACTCATAACCTAATGGCATGTCAACTCAACGCTATTCAGGCTTATTTATATTTTAAATACTGCATCACCTTTAACCTTTATAGCCAATACGTGAAGCGACGCTGAAAAGTTTGCACATCCGCAAAAACGGTCTAGCTTCAAACGTCCATAGCCCTGGCTAAATAATTAATTCCAATGGCGTAACCGCTCTGCACAGCGTGTTTCCGAGGATTCTTATCGCCCACGAGTTCCCACCCTAAGTCATTAATTCACAATGGAATGTGCCAATGAAGTGATCTGAGTCAGCTGTTTGATTAGCACACGGAATTATTCTGTGGTCTCTCTTCTCCTGCATTGGAGTTATGCAATGTCTGAATCTCCGGGAAAACTTCGATTAGGCGCGTTGGTTGCACTTGTCGTGGGTTCGATGATTGGCGGTGGGATCTTCTCCCTGCCGCAAAACATGGCCGCCAGCGCCGACGTCGGTGCGGTATTGATCGGTTGGGTGATTACTGCCATTGGCATGTTGACCCTCGCGTTCGTATTCCAGACCCTGGCCAACCGCAAGCCCAACCTCGATGGCGGCGTCTACGCCTACGCCAAGGCCGGCTTCGGTGATTACATGGGTTTCTCGTCGGCCTGGGGTTACTGGATCAGCGCCTGGCTGGGCAACGTCGGCTACTTCGTGCTGCTGTTCAGCACCCTCGGTTACTTCTTTCCGGTCTTTGGCGAAGGCAACACCCCCGCGGCCGTGATTGGCGCTTCGGTGTTGCTGTGGGCCGTGCATTTCCTGGTGCTGCGCGGGATCAAGGAAGCGGCGTTCATCAACCTGGTGACCACCGTCGCCAAGGTCGTGCCGCTGGTGCTGTTCGTGTTGATCGCGCTGTTTGCGTTCAAGCTGGAGATCTTCACCGCTGACATCTGGGGCGTGAAAAACCCGGACCTGGGCAGCGTGATGAACCAGGTGCGCAACATGATGCTGGTCACCGTGTGGGTGTTCATCGGCATCGAAGGCGCGAGCATCTTCTCGTCCCGTGCGGAAAAACGCTCCGACGTGGGCAAGGCCACTGTGATCGGCTTTATCACCGTGCTGCTGTTTTTGATGCTGGTGAATGTGTTGTCCCTCGGCATCATGACCCAACCGGAACTGGCCAAGCTGCAGAACCCGTCGATGGCTGCGGTGCTGGAGCATGTGGTCGGCCATTGGGGCGCGGTGTTGATCAGCGTCGGCTTGATCATCTCGCTGCTGGGGGCGTTGCTGTCGTGGGTGCTGCTGTGTGCGGAGATCATGTTCGCCGCCGCCAAGGACCACACCATGCCGGAGTTCCTGCGCAAGGAGAACGCCAACCACGTGCCGGTCAATGCGCTGTGGCTGACCAATGCCATGGTGCAACTGTTCCTGATCATCACCCTGTTTTCCGCCAGCACTTACCTGTCGCTGATCTACCTCGCCACCTCGATGATCCTGGTGCCCTACCTGTGGTCGGCGGCCTACGCGCTGCTGCTGGCGGTGCGCGGCGAGACCTACGAAAACGCCCTTAAAGAGCGCAGGAAAGACCTGTTCATCGGCGCCGTCGCGCTGATCTACGCGGTGTGGCTGCTCTATGCCGGCGGCACCAAATACCTGCTGCTCTCCGCCCTGCTCTATGCCCCCGGCGCAATCCTGTTCGCCAAGGCCAAGCGTGAGTTGGGCAAACCGATTTTCACCAACGTCGAGAAGCTGATTTTCGCCGCGGTAGTCATTGGCGCCCTGGTGGCTGCCTATGGCCTCTACGACGGCTTCCTGACTCTGTAATTGTTGCTCCTTGGAGGATCTGTAATGACCACGGAAAAAGTGAAGTACGGCGTACATTCCGAAGCCGGCAAACTGCGCAAAGTCATGGTGTGCTCCCCAGGCTTGGCCCACCAGCGGCTGACCCCCAACAACTGCGATGAACTGCTGTTCGATGACGTGTTGTGGGTGGCCCAGGCCAAGCGCGACCATTTCGACTTCGTGACCAAGATGCGCGAGCGGGATATTGATGTGCTGGAAATGCACAACCTGCTGACCGACATCGTTGCCAATCCCGAGGCCCTGGACTGGATCCTGGAACGCAAGATCACCGCCAACACCGTGGGCCTGGGCCTGGTCGAGGAAGTCGGCTCGTGGCTGCGCAGCCTGGAGCCGCGCAAGATCGCCGAGTACCTGATCGGCGGCGTATCGGCCGATGACCTGCCGAGCAGCTTCGGTGGCAAGACCATCGAGATGTTCCGCGATTTCCTCGGCCACGCCAGTTTCATTCTGCCGCCGTTGCCCAACACCCAGTTCACCCGCGACACCACCTGCTGGATCTACGGCGGCGTGACGCTCAACCCGATGTACTGGCCGGCGCGTCGCCAGGAAACCCTGCTGACCAGCGCCATCTACAAATTCCACCCTGAATTCACCAACGCCGACTTCCAGATCTGGTACGGCGACCCCGACCAGGAACATGGCGCCGCGACGCTGGAAGGCGGCGACGTGATGCCGATTGGCAATGGCGTGGTGCTGATCGGCATGGGCGAGCGCTCGTCCCACCAGGCCATCGGCCAACTGGCGCGCAATCTGTTCAAGAACAAGGCCGTGGAAAAAGTCATTGTGGCCGGCCTGCCCAAATCCCGCGCCGCAATGCACCTGGATACCGTGTTCAGCTTCTGCGACCGCGACCTGGTCACCGTCTTCCCCGAAGTGGTCAACCAGATCGTGCCGTTCACCCTGCGCCCTGACGAAAGCAAGCCACACGGCATCGACATCCAACGGGAGAAAACCAACTTCCTGGAAACCGTCGCCGCAGCGCTCAACCTCAAGGCGCTACGTGTCGTCGAGACCGGCGGCAACAGCTTCGCCGCCGAACGCGAGCAATGGGATGACGGTAACAACGTGGTGGCTGTGGAACCCGGCGTGGTGATCGGCTACGACCGCAACACCTACACCAACACGCTGCTGCGCAAGGCCGGGGTGGAAGTCATCACCATCAGTGCCGGTGAACTCGGCCGGGGCCGTGGCGGTGGCCACTGCATGACCTGCCCGATCATCCGCGACCCTATCGACTATTAAGGAGATTCCATCATGGCTTTCAATATGCGCAACCGCAGCCTGCTGTCGCTGATGCACCACACCACGCGCGAGCTGCACTACCTGCTGGACCTGTCCCGCGACCTCAAACGCGCCAAATACACCGGCACCGAGCGTCCGCACCTGAAGGGCAAGAACATCGCGCTGATCTTCGAAAAAACCTCGACCCGCACCCGCTGCGCGTTCGAAGTCGCGGCCCACGACCAAGGCGCTCACGTCACCTATATCGACCCGGTGTCGTCGCAGATCGGCCACAAGGAAAGCATGAAAGACACCGCCCGCGTGCTCGGTCGGATGTTCGATGCCATTGAATACCGTGGCTTCGAGCAGGAAATCGTCGAAGAACTGGCCAAGTTCGCCGGGGTGCCGGTGTTCAACGGCCTGACCGCCGAATTCCACCCGACGCAGATGATCGCCGACACCCTGACCATGCGCGAACACAGCGACAAGCCGCTGCATGACATCAGCTACGCCTACCTGGGCGACGCCCGTTACAACATGGGTAACTCGCTGCTGATGATCGGCGCCAAGCTCGGCATGGACGTGCGCATCGGCGCACCGAAAGCCCTGTGGCCCCATGAAGATTTCATCAAGCAATGCCAGGCATTTGCCGAGGAAAGCGGCGCACGCATCACCATCACCGAAGACCCGAAAGAAGCCGTGAAGGGCGTGGACTTCATCCACACCGACATCTGGGTGTCCATGGGCGAGCCGGTGGAGGCATGGGACGAGCGCATCGAGCAACTGCTGCCGTACCAGGTCAACGCCAAGATGATGAAAGCCTCGGGCAACCCTCGGGTGAAGTTCATGCACTGCCTGCCGGCGTTCCACAACAGCGAAACCAAGGTCGGCAAGGACATCGCCGCGCGGTATCCGAACCTGGCAAACGGCGTGGAAGTGACCGAGGAAGTCTTCGAGTCGCCGGCCAACATCGCCTTTGAGCAAGCGGAAAACCGCATGCATACCATCAAGGCGATCCTGGTGTCGGCGCTGGCGGATATCTAACTCTCACTGTCGGAACACAATAAAATGTGGGAGGGGGCTTGCCCCCTCCCACATTGTGCCTTGTGTCCCAAAGCTGAATTCTAGAAGGATCGTATTATGCGCATCGTCGTAGCCCTGGGCGGCAACGCCCTCCTGCGCCGTGGTGAACCCATGACGGCGGACAATCAACGCGCCAACATCCGCATCGCCACCGAACAGATTGCCAAGATCCACCCCGGCAACGAGTTGGTGATTGCTCACGGCAATGGCCCGCAAGTCGGCCTGCTGTCCCTGCAAGCCGCCGCCTACACCCAGGTTTCACCGTATCCACTGGACGTGCTGGGCGCCGAAACCGAAGGCATGATCGGCTATATCATCGAACAAGAACTGGGCAACCTGCTGGACTTTGAGGTGCCGTTCGCCACGCTGCTGACCCAGGTGGAAGTGGACGCCAAGGACCCGGCATTCCAGAACCCGACCAAGCCGATCGGCCCGGTCTACTCCAAGGCCGACGCGGAAAAACTGGCGGCCGAAAAAGGCTGGGCGATTGCCCCCGATGGCGATAAATACCGCCGGGTGGTAGCCAGCCCACGCCCCAAACGCATCTTTGAGATTCGCCCGATCAAGTGGCTGCTGGAAAAAAGCAGCATCGTGATTTGCGCCGGCGGTGGCGGGATCCCGACCCTGTACGGCGAAGACGGCAAACTGCGCGGCGTCGAAGCTGTCATCGACAAAGACCTGTGCTCGTCGCTATTGGCCTCGCAACTGGACGCCGATTTGCTGGTGATTGCCACCGATGTCAACGCCGCTTTTATCGACTTCGGCAAGCCGACCCAGAAAGCCATCGGCCAGGCGCACCCGGACGAAATGGAAAAACTCGGCTTCGCCGCCGGCTCCATGGGCCCCAAGGTCCAGGCCGCCTGTGAGTTCGCCCGCCAGACTGGCAAAACCGCAGTGATCGGTTCACTCTCGGACATCGAAGCCATCGTCCAGGGCAGCGCCGGCACGCGCATCAGCACGGCAACACCTGGCATCACCTATCTGTGAAGTAGAGGAGATACGCCTATGGCCACCTTTAAACCCGGTCACCTGCATATCGAACGTCACGCGCTCAACAATAACGATGTCAGCTACGACCTTTGCCTGGACTACGAAGTCGTCACACATGAGGCGGAAGGCAAAGGCATGCAATTCACCCTGCACGGCAACATCCAGGGCAAGGACGTGAAGGAAACCTTTTTCCTCCCCAAGGACCAGGCTTACAACTTCGCCAGCAATGTGACCAAGATCGTCGAGAAATACGGCATTCCCAAGACCCACAGCAGCGTCGGCTCGCAACACAAGCATTACGACATGATGTTCGAAGATGTGCGGCATCAACTGGATATGAAATCCGGTGATCCGGTCAAACCCGAACACCTGGAGTAACGCGGAACAAGTGTGGGAGGGGGCTCGCCCCTCCCACATTTTTTGATCTGCATCGCCTGTCAGGCATACTTGCGGCCTCTCGCACCTCAGAATCGTCAGCCACTGCATGCGTATCCACGTCAGCTTCATCGACCGCGTCGGCATTACCCAGGAAGTCCTGGCCTTGCTTGGTGGGCGCAATCTCAACCTGGATGCGGTGGAAATGGTACCGCCCAACGTCTACATCGACGCCCCGACCCTCAGCGCCGAGGTGCTCGAAGAGCTGCGCGACGCACTGTTCAGCGTACACGGCGTGCGGGCGGTGAAGGTGGTGGACATCCTCCCCGGCCAACGCCGCCACCTGCAACTCGACGCCCTGCTGGCGGCCATGACCGACCCGGTGCTGGCCCTGGACAGCGCGGGCACGATCCTGCTGGCCAACCCGGCGCTGATTGCCCTGTACGGGCGTGAACCGGCCGGGGAAAGCATCGCAGAGCTGTTCAATGACCCGGCGCTGCTCGATACCTTGTTGGAAAACGGCTTTCGCCTGCCCCTGCGCGAGATCAGCGTCAACGGCCAGACCCTCCTGCTGGACGCTACACCGATCACCGATGCCGGCGCCCTGCTCACCCTTTACCAGCCAAACCGCATCGGTGAACAACTCTCGGCGCTGCACCATGACCATGCCGAAGGCTTTGACGCACTGCTGGGCGAGTCGCCGGCGATCCGTACCCTCAAGGCCCGCGCGCAACGGGTGGCCGCGCTGGATGCACCGCTGTTGATCCAGGGCGAAACCGGCACCGGCAAGGAGTTGGTGGCGCGGGCCTGCCATGCCATCAGTACGCGCCACAGTGCGCCGTTCCTGGCGTTGAACTGCGCCGCGCTGCCGGAGAACCTCGCCGAAAGCGAGTTGTTCGGCTACGCCCCCGGCGCCTTTACCGGCGCCCAGCGCGGCGGCAAGCCGGGGCTGATGGAGTTGGCCAACCAGGGCACGGTGTTCCTCGATGAAATCGGCGAAATGTCGCCGTATTTACAAGCCAAGCTGCTGCGTTTTCTCAACGACGGCAGTTTCCGCCGGGTGGGCGGCGACCGCGAAGTGAAGGTCAATGTGCGCATCCTCAGCGCCACCCACCGCAACCTGGAAAAAATGGTCAGCGAAGGCACCTTTCGTGAAGACCTGTTCTATCGCCTCAATGTGCTCAACGTCGAGGTGCCGCCCCTGCGCGAACGCGGCCAGGACATTCTGTTGCTGGCCCGCTACTTCATGCAGCAGGCCTGCGCACAGATCCAGCGCCCGGTGTGCCGCCTGGCGCCCGGTACCTATCCGGCGCTGTTGGGCAACCGTTGGCCGGGCAATGTGCGCCAGTTGCAGAACGTCATCTTCCGCGCCGCCGCCATTTGCGAAAGCAGCCTGGTGGACATCGGCGACCTGGACATCGCCGGGACCTCGGTGGCCCGCCAAAGCGACGGTGAAATCGACAGCCTCGAACAGGCCGTCGAAGACTTCGAACGCAGCCTGCTGGAGAAGCTCTACACCAGCTATCCCTCCACACGACAGCTGGCCAGCCGCTTGCAGACCTCCCACACCGCCATCGCCCACCGCTTGCGCAAGTACGGCATTCCCGGCAAACCCTGAACCCACTCATCACCAGAATGAGCGCCGCCCGCGGTGCTTGACCGAGCCCGTTGTGTTGAAGAACAACTGCGCGGCCTTAGGTGCACTGATGCGCGAATAGTAGATCTCGATAACATCCCTGTCGGTTTTGTCCGCGAGGCTGCGGAAACTCATGAAGCGCTGCTCCGGCCGTTTCAAATGGCCGGCGTTGTAGGCGGTGTCAGGTGCGGTGGGCGTCGAGTAATGAAAATGCGCATACGCCAGAACCTTGCCCTGCTTGTCCTTGACCACATACTCCTGCAAAAAATCATCGACACGCTTGAGTGCGATACGGCCCTCAATGCGCAGTATCTGCACCTGATCCTGGGCCTGGAGCCAGGCAATCCCGTCCTCATCGGGCGGCAGACGTTTGATCATGTCGATACGCATCCGACGTCCCGCCTCCAGATAACGGCGCGCAGCCTGCTCCAACTCATCGAGCAGCGCCTGGGACGCGGTATCGGGGGTTGAGGGCAACGCCTTGCGAATTTTCTCGGCAACCGCCTGGATAGTCGTGGATTGACGTATCAACCGCGTCTCGACACTGTCCGGCAAACTGGAGCCAAGAGCCTCGGCACGCGCCTGCTGCAACACGATGGGTTCCCTGTCCAACAACCGACGGGCGTCGCCCTTGAGGTTTTCCAGTGAGCGTGTCGGGCGTGGTACGGGCGCCGTCGCCTCGATAACCGGTTCAAAGTCATTGGAGCTGGGGCTACGCCGAAAGCTGGTCTGTACGCGCTTATCGATGGGATTGAGGATATCCACGATCTCATCATCCGATTCGGGCGTGCGGGCCCTTACCTTCCCGAGCTGATAGCGATTTTTCCGGTCGCGAAACAAACGTTTGTCGGCACTGAGCACCGACACTGGTTGAGGCGCGCAATGTTCCTCCTGTTCGCGAAGCAGCCCCGACAAAGACTGCGCCGCTTGCTGCCCCAACTCTTCGAGCAAACGGCTCAGTTGTTCGATAACACGCTCGTCAACCACGTCAGCGGCCATATCACCGTACTCCCGCACCCCTGCCTGAGACCGGCGATACTCCCTGGCAATCGCTTCATACCCATTGATTCGTTGCTGCATGCTCAGCAAACCGGGCTCTTGCAAGGTTTTTTGCGACTGAATCGATTGGATCGCCTCACCTAGCAACCCGTGAACCTGCTCGAAGGGCGCAGACTCTTCAGAGGACGGCAAACGGCGCAGCACTGCCCCATATAAAGCCTTTAATTGCATGGACTGCCAGTCCAGAGGCGTGCCCATATCCGAGGGGGCCTTTAAATGTGCATACGGCTCAAACCCAGGCACGCCCATCAATCGCTCACGGGCATTCTGCTCCAGCGTACTCAGTTCGATCAGTTGAACGTTGTACCCTGCGATCGTCCGCGAGGATTGAACAAAGGTGCGATGTGCCGCTTGGGCAATAACCTCGTCGGCGCCATCCATTTGCGCGTCCAACTCAATCAAACGCTCATCGGGAAGAATTGCGTCTGCCCGCACGTTGATCACCACCGTCATCTGGTCGCGCAAGTTCTCGATCATGGCCTCCAACTGCTTCATCTTCTCCCGCTCGAAAGCACTCACAGGTTTGTGGGTGTTCAGTGCATTCAACGCATTTATCCTGTCGCACTGCAGCCGGTATTCGTTTTCCAACTCGATCAAATACTCGGTGCTGATGTCGCGCCGTTGGTGATCAGTGAACGTAGTGGCGCCCGCAGCGTGAGCCTCTTTGTAACGCTTCTGGGCCTGCGCCACCCGAGACAGGACCTCAGCGAGCCTGGCTGACGCGCGGTCGTAGTCACCCTCCAGTCTGCGGTTTTCATTCTGAAGGTGCAGACGCCGCTCGGCGGCCGTGGTCTTTTTTGGCTGCCCGCCGAGCAATCGCAGGCCCAGGTCAATCTTCCAGATACCTTTTGAGTCTTGCCTGAGCCATGGGCCCAAGCGTTGGTTGTTTCTCAAGTCGGCGATCCGCCAGCGATCGCCATCGGGCTTGACGCCATATAGCTTGCTGTCTATCAGCGTGTAATCCTGATGACGGCCTTGGACCCTCACCCGACCGCGCACAGGACTGTCTGTCGAGATCACGCTGGGGTTTGCAGGCCAGGTTTCCCCCGGTTCTGGCGACCATTGGAAGGTTTCGAGCTGTGCTCGCTGCGCCGTGTCAAGCTTGAGCCGAGAGTTGGCCCAGGCATAATCCATGGCCGTGATATCTGCGTGTGAACGCTGCCAAGCGAATTTCCACACGGGTTCAAGCGTGTGGCTGACCGGAATTACCTCCGAACCTTGGGCCGCACCTGTCGTCACGGTTTTGATCGCGTCCAGGCGTAAACGCTGATCCAGCGTGACCACGGGGCTCATCAGCAGGCCGGCCACACTGCCCATCAGCTCGGCAAGGGCATTGGCAGTCTCTTCCCGACTGGCCTGTGCCGGTAACGCCAGCACTGTGCGAAAGGTCCTGAAGGTTTGGAACAGCCAGCCCGCTACCGCCACAGGCCCTCTGATCATGGGCAACAGCGCATTGAACAACTGCCAGAGATCATTCTTGAACACGGTCCAGCGCAATGCCTCGTTGGAAGCAGATTGCTTCATGGCAAGCTGCCACAGGCTTTTGGCGTTTTCATTGAAGACGGTCGTCAGAAAATCGCCCTGCACCAATGCATCGCTGAGCAGCGCCGGGCTAGAGCCGGGCAGCGCGTCGTATTCATCGCCCTGAAGAAACCGCTGAACATGGGGGTTCACAAAGCCGCCATTGCCAAACATGGCCCGGCTGCCATCCGGCAAACGCTGCAGCACCAGGCATTGCAGGTCGCTGCCCACTCGCGCGATCTCGTCGAGCAACGCCTGGCGACTGGCAAACTGTTGTAAAACCGCTTCGGTGTGATCCGGGCGATAAAGAATGTGCGGCAACTGGCCGTTGTCACGCGGGCCGATGACATACAGGTTGTCCGTTTGATGGGCACGCCCCCCGGCGTGCACCAGGAACGCCAGCGGCCGGGCCACTATCACTTCACCGTCGATCACGCGCTTTTGCGGATCGCCCTGCAACATCGCTTGCACCACCAAGGCGCCAGCGCGGGTAAAACCGTAGCGCTGGCGCAGGCTGTGTTCAAAGGCGAGCATCGGCAACTGGATCGCCATCTGATCAACGAACAATCGCCGCCGCCGTGCGGACTCCGCCGGGTCGGCGATCAACGCGTGCTCAAGCAGCGCGGGGTAGTGCTTACCCACATCCACGCTTTCGATCAGGTGCTTGAGGTATGCCGGGGTGATCCGGCCGGGCACCTGGCCCGGCATGGCCTGGTTGCTGATCTGCACACGGGCATAGGCCGTGGCGAAGGGGTTTTCCAACGACCATTGGGTCAAGGTCCTGGAGGTGCGTTGCGTCCAGCCGACGGTGGCGCCCTGGGTGCGCTCGAAGGTCAGGAGGTAATCGTCCGGGTTAATGGGCGCTTGAGTGGGGTAGTCCAGGCGCATTTGCCGTTGCAGCGCTTTGCGTGCATACACATCGATAGGGTCGAGGCCCTCCAGGAACGACGCTCCACCGGTGGCTCGCTGCAGGTGCTCCAGGCGTTCGAGCCACTGGCCATAAACCAGGCGATCAGCACGGTTGGCTAGTTGCAGCCAGACAGGCAACTGTTCTTCATGAGGTTGCTGAAGGTAATCAGGATCGAACCAGGCCAACGGCGACGTGAGTTTGATGAACAGCTGTTCATAGCTGCTGATGTAGGGAAGTGCCGACCAGTCGAGACGATAAACGTTGCGAAGCTGACGCTCGAGCAAGGTCTGGGCCAAGGCATCGAACACATTACCGTCGGGCTCACGAAGCACCCAGTTGATGGGCATGCCAGGCCGGTAGTGGTTCATATAGCGAGGCAACAGGTTACCCAACGCGTCCAGGGTATCGAGCTTCAGCAGGTTCATCGCCGGGACGTAAACCAAGCTGATCTGTTGCCCCAGAACCCGACGCTGCAGGACCAGCAGTGGCAACCACTCGCCCGCGCGCTCTGCCTGCACGGCATACACCTGATAGATATGCAGCGCATCGGGGCTGCCCACCACCTCTCGATCCGCCCGATATCCCCATAGCACGGTCTCCTCGACACCCAGCCCCAGCAACGACTGCGCGTGCTCGGGCAGCAGCGGTGGATTTTGCCGCGCCGTGAGCAGGCATGCTCGCAACTGGCTGCCAACCGCGTTCCAACGGCTGCGGGCCGGATCGTGAGGCACGCGGGCATTCCAATAGTCCACCAACCGCTGGCCAAACCCCACGAGCACGCCGGGGGCCAGGGTGTTGAGCATCAATTCGATGTCGTCCACGCTGATGGCTTGGGTCACCGGTTGGAACACCTCCTCTCCCAAACGGATCAACAACTGATGATGGCCTGGCGTGTAGTTCAACGCTTCGCCGCTCATGCAGCGTTTGATCAGCGCATCGCTCAAGGTGATGAGCTGCGTGTAGCGACCGCCTGGCTGTATCACACCGATCCAGCTGTTGCTCGCCTGCAGACGGGATTCGGTAAACCACTCGCCTATCCACGCCTGGATCATTGATTGGGCCACCTGAGTCAGGCTCAGGCGGTGGGCAAACAGTTTGGATAAGTAATCGCGGGACTTCCGGGCCTGGGTGGCCTCCGGGGGATTTGCAGTTGAAGCACGCATGGATCGCATCCTGATAACGAGATGAGTGCACGTTAAAACGCGGGCAGGCGGGCATTACGGTAGATAGATCTCCTTGGCAGCGCCAAAAGCGACGCCGACCCGTACTGAAAGCGCTACAGCGTAACGATTTCGCTACAACCCTAGTTTTTGCACGCCATGCAACGCTTTGATCCACATAGGCTTTTTTTACCCGGCCCGACTGTAGCGAAATCGCTACAGCCAAAACGCATAGGCTTATAACCCTATTGGTTAACCTTTTGATTTATAACAACTTATTTGGATTGGCCGCGATCTTGCTAAGCAACTTCCCATTATTTCAATCCCGTCCACCAGACGAATCTGGCCCCGAGGAGTTTCCATGAGCGAGTTGCGTTTCACTGAAGATCACGAATGGCTGCGCGCCGAAGCTGACGGCAGCGTCACCGTGGGTATCACCGCTTTTGCGCAGAACGCGCTGGGTGATGTGGTTTTCGTGCAACTGCCGGAGTTGCAGGCCTACGCCAAGGGCGCTGAAGCGTCCACCGTGGAATCGGTAAAAGCCGCCAGCGGCGTGTACATGCCATTGGACGGTGAAGTGCTGGAAGTGAACGACAAACTCGACGGCAGCCCGGAGCTGGTCAACGAAGACCCGATGGGCGAAGGCTGGTTCTTCCGCTTTAAACCGGCCGACGCCGAGGCTGTAGCTAAACTGTTGGATCAGGATGCGTACGACCGCCTGATCAAAGCCAACGCTGAAGCCTGAGGAGCGCGCCATGACTGTTAATTTGAGCACCGCCAACGAATTCATCGCCCGCCACATCGGCCCGCGCCAGGAAGATGAGCAGCAAATGCTCGCCAGCCTGGGCTTTGACTCCCTGGAAGCCTTGAGCGCCAGCGTGATCCCGGAAAGCATCAAGGGCACCAGCGTGCTCGGCCTGGAAGACGGCCTGAGCGAAGCCGAGGCCCTGGCCAAGATCAAGGCCATTGCCAGCCAGAACCAACTGTTCAAGACCTACATCGGCCAGGGCTACTACAACTGCCACACGCCATCG
Source organism: Pseudomonas sp. LG1E9 (assembly GCF_003290225.1). Lineage (NCBI taxonomy): Bacteria > Pseudomonadati > Pseudomonadota > Gammaproteobacteria > Pseudomonadales > Pseudomonadaceae > Pseudomonas > Pseudomonas sp. LG1E9. The sequence continues at coordinate 5,573,084 of NZ_CP029983.1, forward strand.
CCGATCCTGCGCAACCTCCTGGAAAACCCGGCCTGGTACACCGCCTACACACCTTACCAGCCAGAAATTTCCCAAGGCCGCCTGGAAGCGCTGCTGAACTTCCAGACCCTGATCAGCGACCTCACCGGCCTGCCGATTGCCAACGCATCCTTGCTCGACGAAGCCACCGCCGCCGCCGAAGCCATGACCTTCTGCAAGCGCTTGAGCAAGAACAAAGGCAGCAACGCCTTCTTCGCCTCGGTGCACAGCCATCCGCAGACCCTCGACGTGCTGCGCACCCGCGCCGAGCCGCTGGGTATCGAGGTGGTAGTCGGCGACGAGCGTGAACTGACCGACGTGAGCCCGTTTTTCGGCGCCCTGCTGCAATACCCGGCGAGCAACGGTGACGTATTCGACTACCGCGCGCTGACCGAGCGCTTCCACACCGCCAACGCCCTGGTGGCCGTGGCTGCCGACCTGCTGGCCCTGACCCTGCTGACCCCGCCGGGTGAGTTCGGCGCCGACGTGGCCATCGGCAGCGCGCAACGCTTCGGCGTGCCGCTGGGTTTTGGTGGCCCGCACGCGGCGTATTTCTCCACCAAGGATGCGTTCAAGCGCGATATGCCTGGCCGTTTGGTCGGTGTGTCCGTTGACCGTTTCGGCAAGCCGGCCCTGCGCCTGGCCATGCAGACCCGCGAGCAACATATCCGCCGTGAGAAAGCCACCAGCAACATCTGCACCGCCCAAGTGCTGCTGGCCAACATCGCCAGCATGTATGCCGTGTACCACGGGCCCAAAGGCCTGACTCAGATTGCCCAGCGCATTCACCAGTTGACCGCGATCCTGGCCAAGGGCCTGACCGCCCTGGGCTTGAAGGTCGAGCAGGAACACTTCTTCGACACCCTCACACTCAACACCGGCGCCAACACCGCCGCGCTGCACGACAAGGCCCGCGCCCAGCGCATCAACCTGCGTGTGGTGGATGCCGAGCGTGTCGGCCTGTCGGTGGATGAAACCACCACCCAAGCCGATATCGAAACCCTGTGGTCGATCTTTGCCGACGGCAAGGCCCTGCCCGCCTTCGCCGCCACTGAGAGCACCCTGCCAGCCGCGCTGCTGCGCCAGTCGCCGATCCTCAGCCACCCGGTGTTCAACCGCTACCACTCGGAAACCGAGCTGATGCGCTACCTGCGCAAGCTGGCGGATAAAGACCTGGCCCTGGACCGCACCATGATCCCGTTGGGCTCGTGCACCATGAAGCTCAACGCCGCCAGCGAAATGATCCCGGTGACCTGGGCCGAATTCGGTGCCCTGCACCCGTTCGCCCCAGCCGCACAAAGCGCCGGCTACCTGCAACTGACCTCCGACCTGGAAGCCATGCTCTGCGCAGCCACCGGTTATGACGCGATCTCGCTGCAGCCGAACGCCGGCTCCCAAGGTGAATACGCTGGCCTGCTGGCCATCCGTGCCTATCACCAGAGCCGTGGCGAAGAACGCCGCGACATCTGCCTGATCCCCTCGTCGGCCCACGGCACCAACCCGGCGACCGCCAACATGGCCGGCATGCGCGTCGTCGTCACCGCCTGCGACGCCCGTGGCAACGTGGACATCGAAGACCTGCGCGCCAAAGCTATCGAGCACCGCGAGCACCTCGCCGCGCTGATGATCACCTACCCGTCCACCCACGGTGTGTTCGAAGAAGGCATCCGCGAAATCTGCGGCGTCATCCACGACAACGGCGGCCAGGTCTACATCGATGGCGCCAACATGAACGCCATGGTTGGCCTGTGCGCACCGGGCAAGTTCGGTGGCGACGTGTCCCACCTGAACCTGCACAAGACGTTCTGCATCCCCCACGGCGGTGGCGGCCCGGGCGTTGGCCCGATTGGTGTCAAATCCCACCTCACGCCATTCCTGCCGGGCCACGCGGCCATGGCACGCAAGGAAGGCGCGGTCTGCGCGGCACCGTTCGGCAGTGCGAGCATTCTGCCGATCACCTGGATGTACATCAGCATGATGGGCGGCGCGGGCCTCAAGCGCGCTTCGCAGTTGGCGATCCTGAATGCCAACTACATCTCCCGTCGCCTGGAAGAGCACTACCCCGTGCTCTACACCGGCAGCAACGGCCTGGTGGCGCACGAATGCATCCTCGACCTGCGCCCACTCAAAGACAGCAGCGGCATCAGTGTGGATGACGTGGCCAAGCGGCTGATCGACTTCGGCTTCCACGCACCGACCATGTCGTTCCCGGTGGCCGGCACCTTGATGATCGAGCCGACCGAAAGTGAATCCAAGGAAGAACTGGACCGCTTCTGCGACGCCATGATCGCCATCCGCGAAGAAATCCGCGCAGTGGAAAACGGCACGCTGGACAAGGACGATAACCCGCTGAAGAACGCACCGCACACGGCGGCGGAACTGGTGGGCGAATGGAGCCACCCCTACAGCCGTGAGCAAGCGGTGTACCCGGTTGTCTCGCTGATCGAAGGCAAGTACTGGCCGCCGGTTGGCCGGGTCGACAACGTGTTTGGGGATCGCAACCTGGTGTGTGCGTGCCCGTCAATCGAGAGCTACGCATAATCTGAGGACGCACTCAGTCAAAATGTGGGAGGGGGCTTGCCCCCTCCCACATTTGACCACCTCAATAATAAGAAACCGGAGAACAACTCATGTCTTTAAGCGTGTTCGACCTGTTCAAGATTGGCATCGGCCCCTCCAGTTCCCACACCGTCGGCCCGATGCGCGCCGCTGCCCGCTTCGTCGAAGGCCTCAAGCGCGACAACCTGCTGACCACCACCTGCAGCATCAAGGTGGAGCTTTATGGATCCCTCGGCGCCACCGGCAAAGGCCACGGCAGCGACAAAGCCGTGCTGCTGGGCCTCGAAGGCGAACACCCGGACACCGTAAACACTGAAACCGTGGCCGCCCGCCTGGCGCAGATGCGCAAGGATGGCCGCCTGAACCTGCTCGGCGAACACAGCATTGCGTTCAACGAGAAAGAACACCTGGCGATGATTCGCAAACCCCTCGCCTACCACCCCAACGGCATGATTTTCCGTGCCTTCGACGCCGCCAACATCCAGATCCGCAGCCGCGAGTACTACTCGGTGGGCGGCGGTTTTGTGGTGGATGAAGACGCCGCCGGCGCCGACCGGATTGTCGAAGATGCCACGCCGCTGACCTTCCCTTTCAAGCACGCCAAGGACTTGCTCGGTCATTGCGCCACCTACGGCCTGTCCATCAGCCAGGTGATGCTGACCAATGAAAGTGCCTGGCGCCCGGAAGCCGAAACCCGCGCCGGCTTGCTGAAGATCTGGCAGGTGATGCAGGACTGCGTCGACGCCGGATGCCGCAATGAAGGGATCCTGCCCGGCGGCTTGAAGGTAAAACGCCGCGCTGCCGCGTTGCATCGCCAACTGTGCAAGCACCCGGAATCGGCGCTGCGCGATCCGTTGTCGGTGCTCGATTGGGTCAACCTGTACGCGCTGGCGGTCAACGAGGAAAACGCCAATGGCGGGCGCGTGGTGACGGCGCCCACCAACGGTGCGGCCGGGATCATTCCGGCGGTGCTGCATTACTACATGCGCTTTATCCCGGGCGCGAACGAAGACGGCGTGGTGCGTTTCCTGCTCACCGCCGCCGCCATCGGGATTTTGTACAAGGAAAATGCGTCGATCTCCGGGGCTGAAGTCGGTTGCCAGGGCGAAGTCGGCGTAGCCTGCTCCATGGCCGCAGGCGCTTTGTGCGAAGTGCTGGGCGGCAGCGTGTCCCAAGTGGAAAACGCTGCCGAAATCGGCATGGAACACAACCTCGGCCTGACCTGCGACCCGATTGGCGGATTGGTGCAAGTGCCCTGCATCGAGCGCAATGCCATGGGCTCAGTCAAGGCCATCAACGCCGTGCGCATGGCCTTGCGCGGCGACGGTCAGCATTTCGTCTCGCTGGACAAGGTCATCCGCACCATGCGCCAGACCGGCGCCGATATGAAAAGCAAATACAAGGAAACCGCCCGTGGCGGTTTGGCGGTCAACATTATCGAGTGCTGACGCCCAAGGCGCGGCAGCACGTTTTTCAGGAGCTGAATATGTCCACCGAAACCCTGTTGAAAACCCCATTGCACGCCCTGCACATCGAATTGGGGGCGCGTATGGTGCCCTTCGCCGGCTATGAAATGCCGGTACAGTACCCGTTGGGTGTGATGAAGGAACACCTGCACACCCGTGAACAGGCCGGGTTATTTGACGTGTCCCACATGGGCCAGATCCGCCTCACCGGCGCCAACGCGGCCAAGGCCCTGGAAACCCTGGTGCCGGTCGACATCATTGACCTGCCGGTGGGCATGCAGCGCTACGCGATGTTCACCAACGAGCAAGGCGGCATCCTCGACGACTTGATGGTCGCCAACCTGGGCAACGACGAACTGTTCCTGGTGGTCAACGCCGCCTGCAAGGACCAGGACCTGGCGCACCTGCGCAAACATATTGGCGATCAGTGCACCATCGAGCCACTGTTCGAAGAACGCGCCCTGCTCGCCCTGCAAGGCCCGGCGGCAGTGAAGGTGCTGGCGCGCCTGGCGCCGGAAGTGACCGGGATGACCTTTATGCAGTTCGCCTCCCTGCGCCTGCTGGGCGTGGATTGCTACGTCAGCCGCTCCGGTTATACCGGTGAAGACGGCTTTGAAATCTCCGTACCTGCCGCCAATGCCGAAAGCCTGGCGCGCAGCCTGCTGGCCGAAAGCGAAGTACAGGCCATCGGCCTGGGCGCCCGCGACTCCCTGCGCCTGGAAGCTGGTCTGTGCCTGTACGGCCATGACATGAACACCGAGACCACGCCGATTGAAGCCAGCCTGCTGTGGGCGATCTCCAAGGCCCGTCGCGCCGATGGCCCGCGTGCCGGCGGCTTCCCGGGTGCCGACCAGATCTTCACCCAGCAGCAGACCGGTGTGAGCCGCAAGCGCGTCGGCCTGCTACCCCAGGAACGCACCCCGGTACGCGAAGGCGCCGAGATTGTCGACGCGCAGGGCACGGTGATCGGTAGCGTCTGCAGCGGCGGCTTTGGCCCAAGCCTCGGCGGCCCGTTGGCCATGGGTTACCTAGACAGCGCGTTTATCGCACTGGATACCGAAGTCTCTGCGTTGGTGCGTGGGAAAAAGGTGCCACTTCGTGTAAGTAAAATGCCATTCGTGCCACAGCGTTACTACCGTGGTTGATTGACTGTTCCTATAAGTAACGCGGTTGCGTTAACGTGCACTAATCTGTAACGCAACCGCCATAAAACAGTGCACTCACGATAGTCATTTTTATAGGTGTCCACCTATAACAAGTGACCAACTCTATCGAATAAGTCGGTTCCGGATTATTCAACCAAGCGTCATCAAACCGAGCAAAACCTGGGGTTTTCCAGGGCTTGTTTTTTTCATATTAGTTGGCGTAGAGTTTGCCCACTGTGTTTGCATGGGTCGCTTGGAACCTGGACCTGGGCAGTAGCTGAAGTCGTTATGCTACAACCCGTTCGACGTCTCTTACTTTCCTGCAACCCAGCCCAGTACTCTTTCATGTGAAAGGGGCTGTCATTAATTTTAGCGTCAAAGGAAAGAAGAAAATGTCCCAACGTCAGAGCGGTACCGTCAAGTGGTTCAACGACGAGAAAGGGTTTGGTTTTATCACGCCGGAGAGCGGTCCGGATCTGTTCGTGCATTTCCGCGCCATTCAGGGCAACGGCTTCAAGAGCCTCAAGGAAGGCCAGAAAGTGACCTTCATTGCTGTGCAAGGCCAAAAAGGCATGCAGGCCGACGAAGTACAAGCAGAAGCCTGATCCTTCCTGCGACAAAAAGCCCCTGACATGACATCAGGGGCTTTTTTATGGGCGCGATTCCGTAAAATGCGTTTTTTCCTCAGAGAGTCCTGCCATGTCCAAACCCTTGCTGAGCCCCCAAGGCGAATTTCCCGCCGTTGGCCTGGGCCGTCGCCTGGCAGCGATGTTCTATGACTTCCTGTTGTGCACCGCCCTGCTGATCGTCACGGCGTTTATCTACAAGCTGGTGTGGGTGGCGTTCCTGGGCGAAGCCAGGATGCGCACCCTCACCGAGTCCGGCGCCCTGGATGGGGACCCGCTGCTGTCGACGATTCTGTTTTTTGTGCTGTTCGGCTTCTTCGCCAAGTTCTGGACCCATTCCGGGCAGACCCTGGGCATGCAGGTATGGGGCGTGCGCGTACAGAACGCCGACGGCTCGCGCATCAGCTTGTGGCAGGCGCTGTTGCGCTTTGTGGTGTCGATTGCGTCGTGGTTGTGCGTGGGGCTGGGGTTTATCTGGGCGTTGTTCGACAAGCAGAAACGCGGCTGGCATGACATCTACTCAAACACGCAACTGGTGCGGGTTCCGAAGCAGAAAAAGTAATCCCAGGAACACTGAAGATCCAAATGTGGCAGGGGGCTTGCCGCTCCCACATTTGGACTGTATTCACAGCTGGCTCAGGCGTTGCCGGCCAGCTTCAGGCGCGCGGCGTGGGTAAAGTCCAGCATGCGCTTGAGTGGTCGCACGGCATGAGGAATCACCGAAGGCTCGACGAAGACCTCGTTGCTCCCCTCTCGCAGGCACTGCAACGTGCGTTCCAGCGTGTTCATCGCCATCCACGGGCAGTGCGCGCAACTGCGGCACGCGGCGCCGTTACCGGCCGTAGGCGCTTCGACGAAGACCTTGTCCGGGCACAGCTGCTGCATCTTGTAGAAGATGCCGCGGTCGGTGGCGACGATAAAGGTCTTGTTGGGCAAGCGTTGCGCTGCAGCGATCAGTTGGCTGGTAGAGCCCACGGCATCCGCCAGTTCGATCACCGCTGTCGGCGATTCCGGGTGCACCAGGATCGCAGCATCCGGGTACAGCGCCTTCATGTCTTCCAGTTGCTTGGACTTGAACTCTTCATGGACGATGCACGCACCGTCCCACAGCAGCATGTCGGCACCGGTCTGGCGCTGGATGTAAGTGCCCAGATGCTTGTCCGGGCCCCAGATGATGGTCTCGCCGTTGTCCATCAGGCTTTCGACGATTTCCAGCGCGCAGCTGGAGGTCACCACCCAATCGGCCCGGGCTTTGACCGCCGCCGACGTGTTGGCGTACACCACCACGGTGCGTTCGGGATGCTGGTCGCAGAAGGCCGAAAACTCATCCACCGGGCAACCCAGGTCCAGGGAGCAGGTGGCTTCCAGGGTGGGCATGAGGATGCGTTTTTCGGGGGTGAGGATCTTGGCGGTCTCGCCCATGAAACGTACACCGGCGACCAGTACGGTCTTGGCCGGGTGGGCGGCGCCGAAGCGGGCCATTTCCAGGGAGTCGGAGACACAGCCACCGGTTTCTTCGGCCAGGGCCTGGATCACCGGATCGCAATAGAAGTGGGCAACCAGCACCGCGTCCTGAGCTTTCAGCTCGGCGGCGATGGCGGCACGCAGGCTCGCCTCTTCATCGGCGCTGAGGGCCTTGGGCTGCTTGGCGTCGAGGTGGGCTTGAACCAGTAGGCGTTCAGATATCTGCGTCATGTTCGCAAGACCTGCAGGCGCAGTTGCGCGAAAGTCGAGTGTACCACCGGCTCTGGAGCCCTTCGGGCGCCGCCGGACGAAGTGATTGTGTTCATCAAGCACGGGTAAAGGTGAAGCTGCGCAAGGCTACAGAATATCCAATGGTTTCAAAAGCCTAATCTGGCATTCGCGAGTGCGTCCGTCGGGCAAAAAAACGGGAACCCCCGACAGTGGGGTTTCCCGTTTTTTACGACGGCCGTCAGCGTATCAGTGCAGAGGGATCTTCTTGCAACATCACCGATTCATGCATGTTCGCCAGGGCGTCCTTCATGGTCGACTCTTGCAGCGCGTCCTTGGACTTCTTGCTTTGCGTCGCCGCGTACTCCAGCAGCACCAAATAGTCGCGCTGGACCGAGGCTTGCTTGGGCACAAAGGTCTCGTCGACCAACTTGCCCAACACGTATTTCTGCGTGCGGGTGGACTGGCTGGCCTCTTGCGAAACAGAGGCGTTGGTCAGCAGGCCATCCTTATAGGCGAGGTTGGCCGAACTGCTCGCGTTGTCCTCAACCTGCACATAAAGGTAGTTTTGCGAGTTTTCATCGCGAGTCAGCCCCGGATTTTTACTGCCATCAAGGCCCTTGTGATAACTGGCCGAAAGGCTCGATTGCTGGTCCTGAGTCACGCTGCGGTCCAGTGCGCTGCTGCCGCTGACACGGGTCTTCTGCGACACGCTGTAGGCAAATCTGTCGATTTCAGAGGGGCGTATCGGGTTGGAGGATTCGCTGGCTTGCCTGAGAGAGGCCTTGAAGTCCGCCAGGCCGGTCAGCAGGCCTTGGTCAGTCGGGTTACGGGTCAGCGCGTCAGGAAGGCTTATACCTTGTGGGTAGTTGCTGTTCATCGCGCTGAACGCGTCCTTGAACATCGTCATCAGGTCCGCCTTGGCATTGCCACGCTCCTGCGCCCGGTCAAACTGGGCCAGGTAGCTTTTCAGGGCCTTGGCCTGCTGCTGGGCATTGCCCAGGATCGCAGCGTTTTTCAGGTCTACCGCCACGTTCACTTCGCCGTCCGGACCACTCATGCGCGTGGTGCGGCGCTGGGCGTCGGCGTGGAAGGCCAAGGTCTGGTTCTGACCGTCCAGCGTCTTCACTTTAGCGTTGAGATCAACCGAGGCCAGTACCTTGGGGTCAAACCTGGTCAGGTTACCCAGATCAATTTTAGGCGGCGTTGCGGTAAGGCCATCGATCGCTGATTGGAAGGCGCTGCCCAATTGGCCGACCGCCTTGAGTTCGTCGTCGGTCAGGCTGCCCCCTTCCACCGTTGCCTGCACGCCCAGGCCGTCGCTCTGGCTGGACAGGCTGAAGGTGACGGTCTTGCCGCTGGCGGTCTTGATACTGAGGCTGACCAAGTTGTCGGCGCTGCTGTGCAGCAGCGTCTGGTCGACTTTGATCTCACCAGCATTTTGCGCGCGGTCGGCGCTCGCGTAGAGCACAGACTGAGAAATGTTCGTACCGCTCTTGGCGAACAGCTCCACAAGGCCGGCGCCCAGGCCATTGAAGCGATTGGCTGTCGACAATGAATTGAAATTGGTATTGATCGCCTTGCTGAGGGCGTCCTGGCTGTCGCTCTCCCACGCTCGCACGACCTCCTGGCCAGGCAGTTGGCCGCGACGCGAGTAGGTGTCGGCAAGCTTATCAGACATCACATTGCCCAGGCTGACGACCGAAGAGGGTCGTACAACGGCGGTAGAGGTGGTCTGCGCAAGACCGACGGTGGAAGGTTCAGCAGGCCGGATAACCAATGTATTGACGGAGCTGATAGGCGAAAGCGTAGTCATGACGATCCCTGTCTTGAGTTGAACTGCCTTGATTAAATCCAACCAGCCCGGCACAGGGCAAGCGATAAAAACAGTAGTAGCACATTGACTCTCCCCCTGGCAGGAGGGTTTACGCTACCCGCCGTCAAAAATCACCTCAAGCAAATCCCCGTCAGGGCCAATGCTCATACCCTTCATTTATGCGTTATAGGGAAATAACCTTTGAACAATCCACTGGACTTGGACAGCGTCATCACCACCACCCGCGAAATCCTCGCGCAGCTATTGGTGATGGACCTCGCAGAGGTCGATGAGCACAGCAGCATCGTGGAGGATCTGAATGCCGACTCCCTGGATATCGTCGACCTGAGTTTTCAGCTTGGCCGTAACTATGGCTGCACGTTGCCTAAAACCAGCGTGCTGGACCATGCGGTAGCCGTGTTTGGCGACGTCAGCGAACTGGTCGAAAAAGGCCGTATCACCCAAGCTGGGGTAGCGCTCCTGGAGCAGAGCCTGAGCGCATTTGCACCCGGGCAACTGCGCGCCGGCATGCAGCCGGCGGACGTGTTCGCGGCCACGACGGTGCGTAACTGGGCCGTGCAATGCTACCGGATGTTCGACCACCTGCCCGCGACCTGCCCTGAATGCAATGCCGACCAGGCGCGTCTGAATGAGCGTCGCCAGGTGGTGTGCGGCGGTTGCAGCGCGCGCTTGACGCCGATGGAAGGCGACGACATTTCTCGCCATCTGGTTGAGCAGTTTGCCGCGTCCCGCTTGCCGGAAGCGGTCTAGGAGTTTCTTCATGGGGCCGCGAGAGGTTTTAGTCACGGGCTATGGGTTGGTAGCGCCCACGGCACTGGACGCTGCAACGCTGTTTGCGCAGATCGGCGCAAAGCGTTCGTGCATTCGCCAACACCCGGTGTTTGCCGAGTTGGGTTTTGCGGCGAGCGCCGCGGGTTACATTGACCCCGTTCAATGGCAAGCCATCAGCGCACAAGTGGCGACGGGTGACACAATCCTGCCGCGCCAGAGCCTGCTCGCCGAGTTCGTGGCCAGGCAGGCGCTGCAGCAGGCAGGCCTGGTTCGCGCCGACTTCGCCCGCGTGCCCAGCGGCGTGTTCCTCGGCGCCAACAAGCATTGTGTAAGCCGTAACCTGCAAGAGGCCAGCCGTTATATGGACGACGTCGGCAGCGTCGACCTGGATCGCTACCTGGACAACCACACCCTGGTGGGCGGCCCATTCGCTCGTCGGATCGACCAGCAGACGGTGCACATCGCCCGCCTGCTCGGCATTCGCGACCATATCAGCACCCACTCCGATGCCTGCGCGGCCGGCACCATGGCAATCGGCGCCGCGTTTCGCGCCATTGAGCGCGGTGACATCGACCTGGCCCTATGTGGCGCCGTCGAGTTGATGGCCCATGAACTGTCGTATTACAGCTTCGACGGCCTGGGCGCCATTTGCCAACGTGCCGACCTCGCGCCCGAACAACAGAGCCGCCCGTTCATGAACGACCGTTGCGGGTTCGTCCTCAGCGAAGGTGCGGCGATGATCGTGCTGGAGTCCAGGGAACATGCTGAGCGCCGCAAGGCCACGCCAATCGGCCGCGTCCTGGGTTACGCCAACTATTGCGAAGCGCAGAAGATCACCTCCAGCAGCCGCGATGGCAGCCATTACGCCCATTGCATGAAGGCAGCACTCGCCCATGCAGGCCTGGGCTGCGACGCGGTCGATCACGTCAATACCCATGGCACGTCGACCCAGGCTAATGACCGCAGTGAAGCCCTGGCGATTGCGCAGGTATTCGGCACCGGCGTAAGCACGATGACCTTCACAGCCAACAAATCGGCGATCGGCCACTCCCTTGCGGCCAGCGGCGCGATCGAGGCGGTGCTGTCACTGATGAGCCTGCAACAGGGCGTGCTGCTACCCACCCTTAACTATGACCCGGCAAACGCCGAGTTCCCTGAGTTGAATTTCCTGACCGAAACGCAGCGCCAGCCCATCGATGTGGTGCTGTCCAATTCGTTCGGTTTCGGTGGCGTCAACAGTTCGCTGGTTTTGGGAAAAGCATGAGATGAACAGCCTTCAAGCAAAACCCGTCTACCTGATCGCCGCTTCGGTGTTCAACCACGCCGGCACTGAGTGCACCGACTTGCACGGCCCGGTGCAGGCGGCACAACCGCTGGATTTTGCCCCGGACCAGCTGGCGTACCCCGTGAGCGTACCGCGCTTGCCGACCACGGTGTTCGACCGCAAGATTCAACGCAGTGTCGAACCTCAGGGCGCTCGGCTGCTGTACTGCGCCGGGCAGATTGCCGGCCCGTTGAAGGACTTGCAGCTGCCTGGCGAACGGGTGGCGCTGATGGCTGCCATCCCGGAAGTGGACGGCCCCAGTTCCTGCTGGGAGGCCGTGCAGGCCATCGCCGAGCAACCGGATGCGCTGCTCACGCAACTGTTTGCCTATACCCCGCCGCTGCATGCATTGATGATGCTCAACAGCAGTGTCATGGCCTATGTCGCCGAAGCGTTGCACTGCCATGGTCCGATGGGCGGTTTCTGCTCACAGAGTAATGCCGGGGTCGACGCGCTGATCGAGGCCTTCGAACATATCGCCGAGGGGCGTGCCGATGCAGGGGTCGTGGTCAGCAGTAGCCCGAATCTCTCGCCGGCCCTGTACCTGCGCGACACCACCGAACGCCCTCCTCTCGCGACCCCGGACGTTTACGGCGAAGGCGCCGCAGCGCTGTTGCTGACCGCCTGCCCTCCTGCAAACGGTGCACGCGCCCTGCGCATCGCCGGCTTCGCCCGTGGCTACAGCGCCTCGCCCGAACGTTCCCACGCCGTGGCGAGCAAGGTCATCCAACAGACATTAAGCAGAGAAAAACTGGGTTTGCGCGACGTAGCCCATATTGTCGCCGCGCCTGACACTCCATCCCTGGCGCGTCTACTCACAGACACCCAGGCGATTCTCCACAGCTGCCAGCCCATGACCGGCAACCTGGGCGCCAGCGCCCTGCTGACTGAAATTGCCCTGGCCTTTCACGATCAACACGATGGCTACACGCTGCTGCTCAATCACAGCCGTACGGGCCATTGGGGCGCCGTATTACTGGTCAATGAAGCCATGGAGAAACAGGCATGAGTCCACCAAGGATTGTGATCACCGGCCTGGGTGCCGTGACCGGTTTCGGTTTCGAATGGCAAACCATGTGGGCGCAGATGCTGCTCGGTGAGCACTGCATCCGCCCCTGGCAGCCCGAAGGCGTGGCCGACGGCACCTTCCCGGTGCGCTACGCGGCGCCGGTGGACACTCGCCAACTACCGGACTACCTGCAAGGTCACCGCGCCTGGCAGACGCCCCTGGAAAAACGCAGCCAGTTGGGTTGGGTGGCGGCCAGCCAAGCCATCAGCGACAGCGGCCTGAGCCCCGCGCAGTTGCGGGATGCCGCCGTGCTGTGTGCTTCCGGCGCACCGGCGCACAAGATCCAGGACATGCTGCTGACCGTCGCCGATGAGCCGAATGCCCCTCCGGCCTGGCGCTACTTGATGGCCAAGGCTGAGCAGGTCGATGCCGCCCACTCGTTGTGCCAGAGCAATGACCGCCTGGCCCGGGTGATCGCCGACGACATAGGTTGCGAAGGCCCGGTGATCAACATCAGCAGCGCCTGTGCCGGGGCTTCCCAGGCCATCGGCAACGCATTCCAGATGATCCGCCGGGGAGAAGTCGACGTCGCTATCGCTGGCGGCGCCGATTCGGTGCTGAGCCTGGACACCATGACCGCGCTTTACCTATTGGGTGCGGCGAGCAGCGAGCAACGCTGGGGCACCGGGCTTTGCCGCCCGTTCGATCGCCATCGCAGCGGTCTGGTTGCCGGTGAGGGCGCAGGTTTTGTGGTGCTCGAAACCCTCGAGCGGGCACTTGCCCGTGGCGCCGTGCCCTATGCCGAAGTGCTGGGTTTCGGCAGCAGCCTGGACGGCTATAAGGTCACCGCGCCCGACCCGCAAGGGCGAGGCGCCGCCCTGGCGATGCAGACCGCCTTGCACGACGCCGGCATCCGCCCGCAACAGGTGGACCTGATCAACGCCCACGGCACCTCCACCCCGCTCAACGATGCCGCCGAAACCCTGGCGATCAAGTCGGTGTTCGCCCAGGACGAGCACTATCGACGGCTGGCGATCAGCGCCAATAAATCCCAATTCGGCCACTTGATCGCGGCCGCCGGCGCCCCCGAATTCATCGTCACCGCACTGGCCTGCCAACAGGACAGGATTACCCCGACCCTCAACCTGCACAGTGCCGCCGACGACTGTGACCTGGACTACTGCGCCCATCAGACCGTCAACCGCCGGGTCGATGTGGCACTCAGCAATTCATTCGGCTTCGGTGGGCTCAATACCTGCCTGGTGCTGGGCAAATACCAGGAGCACGCGCAATGAGCGGCGTACCGCCCCCCATCGCCATTGCCGGCAGCGGCTGTGTCCTGGCCAGCGGCTGGGGCGTGGACGCCTTCTGGTCGGCGGCCTGTGAGTCGCGCAGCGGGATCAAGCCCTTGCGCTCTTTGCAGTTTTACAGTGAACGGGTCACGGCTTTCGGGCAGATTCACTATGACGACCACCAGCGCAGTCGCCAGGACCTCGCCCAAAATCTGCAACGTTACTGCACGCCCGCCGTCATCTGGGGCGTCAGCGCCGTTCGACAGGCACTGGCCGAAGCCCAACTGACGCCGGGCGCCGACGGCCTGACCTACGGCCTCTATTGCTGCCAGGGTGGCTATACCCACCCGTCACTGGCGTCCTACGGCGAGTTGCTCCACGAATGCCGCCAGGGCGAAGGTGCCGACATGCAGCACCTGGCCCGGCGTATCTTGCACGAGCGGGCACAGGACCCGTTCCTGGTGCTCAAGGGCCTGAGCAATATCCTCCTGGGCGTGGTCAGCCTGGCGCTCAAGCTTGAGTGTGAATGCAACGCCTACATGCAAGGGGTCTCCGGCAACCTGGCGGCCTTGCGTGAAGCGTGCGCCGCGTTGCAGAGCGGACGAATTGACGTGGCGATCATCGTCGGTGCGGGCAGCGAACTCGATGCGCTGGCACTCAGCGCCCTGGTGCAGGCCGGCACGATCAGCGCCGACGGTTCGGACACCCTGCGCGCTTTCGATGCGCACGGCACCGGCGGTATCGCTGGCGAAGGCGCGGCGGCCCTGGTCCTGCGCCGTCGCGAGGATCTGGGCGATGAACCCCAGGTCTGCCTGCAGACAATGACCGCCGACGCCGCGATCGAGCACTTGAACTTGCCAGACCAGCAAGTCGACGTGCTGGTGTGCAGCGGCACCGGCACGCCCGACAAAGACCGACAGTTGAGCCACACACTGGCCCGAACCGGCGCCACCCACATCACCAGTGGCGTACCGCTGACCGGCCTGCTGAGTGCGGCTCCCAGCCTGGCGGACCTGATCCTGACCCGCTGCGCCCTGCTCGCCCAGCGTGTGCCACCGATTGCCGGATTAAGCCAACCCGTGGCCGCGCAGTTGCCGTTTGTGCTGGGGGCTCCCTGCTCGACGCGGCTCGACGATGGCCTGGTGCTCAACCGCGACGACAACGGTTTCAGCGCTTGCTACCAATTGAAGTACAGCGAACAGGCCAACAGCGCCTGACGTGTGTGTACCCCCCTCCCTCTTTTAAAGGACATGGCTGTGATGGATTACCGTGATTTTGTTCGCCCCAAGTTTGTCGATCTGCTTCAGGCCCTGGGGCTTGAGTGTGAGTTCAAACGGGCACTGGGCAGCAAATTGTTCTACCGCAACCGCCAAGGTGACGAAGTGACCGTCACCGATTTCCTCGGGGGCTACGGCGCGGCCTTGTTTGGCCATAACGACCCGCAGTTTGTCGAACAGCTCTGCACACTGCTGCGCAATGACGTGCCTTTTAACGCCCAGATGTCGGTCCGCGCCACGGCCGGTACGCTGGGACGCGCGTTGAGCGAAGCCTTCAATCGTGAATTGAAGAACAACGAACCGTACATCTCGACCTTTTCCAACAGCGGTGCCGAAGCAGTAGAAATTGCCGTCAAGCACGCCGAGTTTCGCCGCCAGAAAAACCTGCAGCGCCAGTTCGACGAACTGGACTTTACCCTGGCCCAACTGACCTCCAGCGACCGCGCCTACCGCGAAGTGGATGTGACTGACCTCGACTTGCCGGCAGGCCTGCTGCCTGCCCACCTGACCACGGCCACGGTGCGCCAGGTGGTTGAGGCGGTGCGTCAGCACAACCTCG
This sequence comes from Pseudomonas sp. LG1E9, assembly GCF_003290225.1. Taxonomy (NCBI): domain Bacteria; kingdom Pseudomonadati; phylum Pseudomonadota; class Gammaproteobacteria; order Pseudomonadales; family Pseudomonadaceae; genus Pseudomonas; species Pseudomonas sp. LG1E9. Next base: position 5,588,659 of record NZ_CP029983.1, read on the forward strand.
CCGAGCTGCACGTCGAGCCGGTGTTCGTCGCGTTGCGCGGCAGTTTTCACGGCAAGTTGGTCAACACGGTACAACTGACCTATGGCCGACAGTATCGCCAGCCGTTCGCGCGCTTCGGCCTGAACGTGGAGTTCATTGACCCCCAGCAACCCCATCAACTCCAGGAGCTGCCGGCGCGCCACACCCGCCATTGGCTGAACCTGCAATGGTGCGGTGATCAACTGCTGGTCAAGCGTGATGCGTTCAGCGCAATCACCGCCGTATTGATGGAGCCTATTCAGGGCGAAGGCGGCATCATCGAGTTCGCGGCCGATTTTTATAAAGCCCTGCGCCGCCTGTGCAATGAGCAGCAGTGCCCGCTGATCATCGACGAGGTGCAATCCGGTTTCGGTCGTACCGGCACCTTCCTGGCCAGCAGTCATTTCAATCTGCAAGGCGACTACTACTGCCTGTCCAAGGCTCTGGGTGGTGGCTTGATGAAGATTGCGGCCACCGTGATTCGCAGCAGCCACTATGAGAAAGACTTCAGCTATATCCACAGCTCGACCTTCGCCGAAGACGACGCCTCCTGCCATATCGCCCTGGCGGCGCTCAATCGTCTGTTCGCCGATGACCAGGCGATGCTCAAGGACGTGCACACCAAGGGCGAATACCTCAAGGCCTCGCTGCTTGAGTTGAAGGCGGCCTACCCCGGGGTGATCGCCGACGTGCGAGGTCGCGGGCTGTTGCTCGGCATTGAACTGCACGACCAGAGCACCAACAGCTCGCTGGTACAGGCGTCGGCCCAATACAACGATGCCTTGGGTTACCTGATTGCCGGCTACCTGCTGCAATTCGAAGCCCTGCGCGTGGCGCCGTCGGGCAGCAACTCCAATGTGATCCGCCTGGAACCGCCCGCCTGCATCAGCTTCGCCGAGATCGACGGGCTGATCAAAGCCTTGCAGAAGGTCTGTGACTTGTTGCAACGCGGGGATGCATTCCCGCTGGCCGCCACCATTTGTCATGACTTGATCCCCGCTGTGGCGCCCCGCGACACCGGCTTCCAGGTCACCGCCCATGCCAATGCCCCGCAGGACACCCCCATCGTCGCCCGCGTGGCCTTTATCAATCATTTGATCGATGCCGACATCCTCGGTGATGTCGACCCTTCCCTGGGCCAACTGAGCACCGAGCAAAAACGTGTGTTCATGCAACGCACTGCGCCGGAACGCCGGGCAGCCCCCGTGGGCCCGGTGGTGATCCGCTCGCAATTGGGCATGGCCGTGGAGTTCACGTTGTACCCGCTGTGCATGGACTCCAACGCCATGGCGGACTACATCATCAGTGGCGACCTCGACGTGATTCGCAAAGAAGTCGGCAATCGCATCCTGGATGCCCGCGCCGATGGCTACCGCGTCGCGGGCCTGGGTATGTATACCTCCATCGTGACCAACAACTGCCAGGCCCTGAAAATCCCGGACATGGCGCTGACCTCCGGCAACGCCTTGACCATCGGCATGGGCCTGGAAGCCATCGAGCAAGGCTGCAAGCAACAGGGGCTGGAGCTGCAGGCGCAGACGGCGGCCGTGGTCGGCGCGGCCGGCAACGTGGCGTCGACCTATGCGTCGCTGCTGTCAGCCACGGTCGACCACTTGATCCTGATCGGCAGCGGCCGCGATGGCTCGGTACGCCGCCTGGAAAAAACCGCTCAACTGATCTACGCCGACGCTGCCCGCTCGATTATCAAGGGCACGGCCACCGAGGATCTGCTGGCGCAGCGCCTGCTCAAAATCGACGGTATCCGTGCACTGCTGAGCGAATACGGCAACAGCACACAGCTGGGGTTGCAGGTCTCGCGCTTGGTGCAGGAGCGACTGGGTGCCAACGCGTTCATTACCGTCACCGATGACCTGCATGCCCTCAAGCAGGCGCGCATCGTCCTGTGTGCGGCAAACGCGGCGCAGCCGTTTCTCGACGCCGGGCATTTTGCCGAACACAGCGTGATCTGTGACATCGCCGTGCCGTTGAACGTTGATCAGGCGATCAATAGCCAGCGCAGCGACGTGCTGTACATGCACGGCGGCATCGTGCAGACGCCATTCGACGATGGGTTGGCGCCGAATGTGCGGGCCTACCTGAAACAGGGCCAGTTGTATGCCTGCATGGCCGAGTCTGTGCTCATGGGCCTGGCGGGGATCACCCAGCATTACTCCTACGGCGACATCAGCCGCGAGCAAGTGCAGCAGATTCGTGCCTTGGCGGCGATCCATGGCTTTGGCCTGGCGCAGTTCAAGACCCACAACTCACTCTAAGGAACGGCCATGTCTTCTAAAACAGCGGTAGTCACCGGAGGCAGTCGCGGCATCGGCAAAGCGGTCGTCCTGGCACTGGTCGAGGCCGGCTACCAGGTCGCGTTCAACTACGTGCGTGACGAGGCGGCGGCCCTGGCGGTACGTGATGAAGTCGAAAAGCTCGGTGGCGAATGCTTCACGGCGCAGTGCGACATCAGTGACGCCCACAGCATCAAGGTGTTTTTCGAACAGGTTGAACAGCGCTTCGAGCGCATCGACCTGCTGGTCAATAACGCCGGCATCACGCGCGATGGATTGCTGGCGACACTCTCCACCGAGGCCATCTGCGCGGTGATCCAGACCAACCTGATCGGCACTCTGCTCTGCTGCCAGCAGGTGGTGCCCGGCATGATGCGCCAGCGTCAAGGCTGCATCATCAACCTCAGTTCAGTAGCTGCGCAAAAGCCTGGCAAAGGGCAAAGCAGCTACGCCGCCGCCAAGGGCGGTGTGGAGGCACTGACACGCGCCCTGGCGGTTGAGTTGGCACCGCGCAATATCCGCGTCAACGCGGTCGCACCGGGAATCGTCAGCACCGACATGACCGCCGCCTTGCTCGAAACCCACGAGCAGGAAGTACAGTCGCGACTGTTGATCAAGCGTTTTGCCGTGCCGGGGGACATTGCCGAAGCCGTGCTGTACCTCGCCGAGCGCGCAACCTATGTGACCGGCGAAGTGCTGTCGGTCAACGGCGGGCTGAAAATGCCATGAATACACCCAGAACGTTTTTGATTACCGGCGCCGCCAACGGTATCGGCCGGGCAGTGGCGGAACATTTCGCCAACGACCCGGCCCACCGCCTGATCCTGGTGGACCGTGACGTGGCATCGCTGCAGGACTGGGTCGGCGCCGCAACCTTTGCCGCGAGCGTCGAGACCCATGGCGTCGATATCGCTGACCTTGCCAGCGTGCAGGGGTTATTCAACGACCTGTCGGCGCGCCTCGGTTTTATCGATGTACTGGTCAACAGCGCCGGGGTCTGCAACGAGAATGAACCAGAGGACCTGGACAACTGGCACAAGGTGATTTCCGTCAATCTGAACGGCACCTTTTATGTCACCTCGCTGTGCCTGCCACTGCTGGCGGATCGCGGCCGCATCATCAACTTGTCGTCGATCCTTGGTCGCATCGGCAAGGTCCGCAACACCGCGTACTGTGCCTCCAAGCACGGCATTATCGGCTTGACCAAGGCTCTGGCACTGGACCTGGCGCCGCGCCGAATTACCGTAAACGCGATTCTGCCAGCCTGGATCGATACGCCGATGCTGCAGGGCGAGCTGGCAACGCAAGCCAGTATTGCCGGGATCAGCCAGGAGCAGATCCTGCGCAATGCCAAGAAAAAGCTGCCCTTGCGCCGTTTTATCCAGGCCGATGAAGTCGCCGCCATGGTGCGTTACCTGGTCAGCCCTGAGGCCTCCGGGGTCACGGCTCAGAGCCTGATGATCGATGGCGGCGCCGGGTTGGGGATGTAGTCATGAGCACAGCATTGTTCACGCGCAGCCTGTTGCTCGGCCTGGTATCGCTGGCGCCGCGACTGGCCGGTGCAGACCTGTTGCCCGCCCATGCCGATGCGGAAGTAGGACTGGCCAGTGCCTTGCGCCTGCACGGCGACGATCCTGTCACCCAGAAGGCGGCGTATTTCAAGGCCAACCTGGAAGACAACTGGGACAGCGGCTACTACAAGGCCAAGGGCCGGGTGCGCTACGACGCGCGCTATGACGGGCATAACCCTTACAGCCAGGAGGCACGGGATGACTACCGCTTCAGTGCCGACTGGCGACACCTCTACTGGGGCCAGTACCTGGGCGACGGTGAAGTCACCGTAGGTTGGCAGCAAGTGGTCTGGGGCCGCGCCGACGAGCTGCGGGTGCTGGACCAGGTCAACCCCATCGACTATCGCGAAGGGGTCACGGCCTTGCTTGAAGACAGCCGCATCGCAGTGCCGATGGTGCGCCTGACCCAGCCCGTGGGCGAGTGGGAAGTGGAAGCCCTGTGGATCAACGACTTCCTGAAAAACCAGGCACCGGCCCAGGGCAGCGAGTTCGACGCACCGCTGTTCGCAGTCCCGGACCCGGACCTGTTCGTGATCGATTCGAAGCCGGACTACAGCGGGCAGAAAGGTTTTTCCTATGGCATGAGCGCCAACGGCAGGATCGGCTCGGTGGACGCCAGTTTTGTCGCCCTCAACGCCCGCCAGCAGGACCCGGTGTATGCGGTCGAAGGCATCGCCGACGATCAGCGCGTGCTCCTGGAGCGCCAGTTCCCACGTTACAGCATGGGCGGCGCAGGCCTGGCGATCGATGCCGGCCACAGCTTCGTGGTGCGCAGCGAGGTGGCCTACTTCGATCGCTGGCACGTCACCAACCCCTACCGCACCCACGGCAGCAGCCAGAGCCCGATGTTCAAGTCATTGCTGGGGGTCGACTACCTGCTGCGCAACTGGCTGATTTCCGTGCAATGGCAGGAGCAGCAGTTACTGGACTGGCAAATGGGCATGGTGCAGGACAAACGCCAGCCGTTGTTCACCCTGTCCGCCGAGGGCAATCACCTGCGTGACCGCCTCAAGTCCCGCCTGGTCCTGGCCATGTCACCGCCTGCCAAAGACGACGCTTTGCTGCAAGGCATCTTCACCTACACCCCAGTGGACTGGCTGAAGCTGGGCCTGGAGGTGGATGTGTTTTTTGGCAAGGAAGACCGCACTTTTGGCCAGTACCGCCAACGCGATCAACTGCGCGTGTCCGCCGGCTACCTGTTCTGAGCCCTGAACTGATCTCAATAAAACCCTCTTCAAGAAAAGGAAATTCTATGTTGCCGCCCCTCAAGGTCTTGACCGCCAGCCTCCTGATGCTGACCAGCATGGGGGCATTGGCCGCCCCGAACGCCGACGACATCATTCGTCAGGCCCGTGACCGCAATGACGGCAAGAGTTTCATGTCGCAGGTGTCGTTGATCCTGCTCGACAAGCAAGGCAATAGCCGGGTGCGGGAGTTCAGCTACCTGCAAAAGGATTACCCGGACAGTGACAAGTTCACCATGTACTTCTCGGCGCCCAACGATGTGCGCAACGTCGCCTTCCACATCGAAAACCCCCACGAAGCACTGAATGCCGAGGACAGCCAGTGGATGTACCTGCCGGTCAGCCGACAGACCCGTCGGATCTCGACCACCGATAAGCGTGGCGCGTTTATGGGCAGCGATTACTCCTACGCGGACTTGGACAAGATCCGCGCCGAAGACTACCGCCAGACACTGGTGGGCGAGGAGAGCATGGGCGGGCGCGAGTGCTACGTCATCGAGCGCACGCCGGTGTCTGCGCAGATTCTCGCCAAGACTGGCTACAACCAGCTCAAGGTGTGGATCGACAAGCAAAACAACCTGGTCATGCGCCAGGATTTCTTCGACGTCAAAGGCGTGATGTTCAAGCAGATGCGTACGCTGAAAGTCGAGACGGTCGATCAAATCGACAGCATCACCCTCAGCGAAACCGAAGACTTCATCGCCGGCACGCGCTCCCAACTGCGGTTCAACCAGTTGCAGTACAACGTCGAACTGGACGATTGGCTGTTCAACCAGACCGCAATCAAGCGCGGCCTGAAAACCGGCGACCTGCCTGAATTCGCCGTATCCGCCCGCTGAATACTGCGCCTGCCTTTCGTGGAACCGATTGAACTATGGAAAGATACCTGAACTTCGTTGAGCGCTATGCGCGCACGATTGTATTTGTGCTGGTGGCGATCACGGCCTACTTCACCTATACCCTCGGCTCGCTGATGTCGGACACCAACCCCTACTTGCTCAAGGAAAGCCACCCGGCGCGCAAAACCATTATCGACCTGCAGCACGAGTTCACCGGCACCTATGACTCGGTCATGGTGGCCCAGAGCAATGCGCACAGTGTATTTAACACGCAGTCGCTCAACGCGCAGTTCGAAATCTCCCAGGCCCTTCGACGGCTGATGCTGGCCAATGCCGACGATGAAGTCGAGTTGCGCCGTGTTGTCGGCCAGCACGAAAACGACAGCCGCGCCCAACTGTTGGCCAGCGATATCCTCGGCGGCGGGTTTAACCAAAACGACTATGCCCAAGCCAAAGCTCTGCGCGATCACGCCCGCAACCAGGGCTGGGCAGAACGAGACCAGCAGTTTCTGACGTTCCTGGCGGAGCGGATTAACCCCATCCAGGAAATGGCCTCGATGGCCGACCTGGAAAACATCAGCCTGAGCGCCGATGGCGAACTGTGGATTCACAAGACCCTGCACGGCCTGGACATGGACCCGCAGGTCGTCGAAGCGCAGATCATGGGCAACGAGCAAATGGTTGGCGGGGTGGTCTCCCCTGACAAGAAAGTCGCGGTGGTGGTGGCCGAGCTGGGCACCAAGCAGGACGACGCCCAGGCGCAACTGCGGGCGTACCAGCAGGTACGCCAGATCGTCGCGGACTATCAGAGCAAACATCCGCAATTCACCGATGAAGTGTTTATTGCCGGGACGCCGATCTTCATCGCAGCCCAACAAGAGATCATCGATCACGACCTGGCGCTGCTGTTTCCTATCGTGTTCCTGCTTGTGACTTCCATGCTGGTGTTTTTCTTTCGCAAGCCGCTGGGTGTGTTCCTGCCGCTGTTCAATATCCTCTTCTGCACGATCTGGACGCTGGGGCTGATGGCCTTGTTAAAAGTGCCCATCGACCTGCTCACCAGTGTGCTGCCGGTATTTTTGTTCACCATCTGCTGCGCCGACGCGATACATGTGATGGCTGAGTACTATGAGCAACTCAATGCCGGCAAGACGTACCGCGAGGCCAACCGCGAGACCATGCGCCGCATGGTCGTACCGGTGGTGCTGACCACCGTGACCACCATCGCCACCTTTATGATCTCCACCACCAACAACATCGTCAGCATCCGAAACTTCGGGGTGTTCATGTCCATCGGGCTGACGGCCGCCCTGATCATCTCGCTGCTGTTGATTCCGGCTTGGATTTCCATCTGGGGCAAAGATCAGCCGCCGCGTAAAACCGTGCACAAAGAGTCGATCATCTCGCGCTACCTGGTAGCTTTCTGTGCCCGCCTGATCCGCTGGCGCAAACCGGTGCTGCTGGTCAGCTTGCCGTTGTTGGCACTGATGACGGTGTTTACCTTCATGGTCGATATCGAAGACTCGGGCATCGCATACTTCAAGAAAGACAGCCCGGTGCGCGTGTCCGATGAGTTCATCAACCGCTCCCGGATCGCGGGCACGTCCCCCGGCTGGATAGCGTTCGACACCAAGACCCCGCGTGGGGCGTTGACCACGGAGACCGTGCAGTTCCTCGACAAGCTCGATCATTTTCTCAAGTCTCAGCCAAACGTCAGTTACACCTATTCGGTGGCGGCTTACGTCAAGCGCATGAACCTGGTGCTCAATGATATGAACCCCGAGTACCTGCGGGTCCCACAGGCCCTGGAGCAGGTGACATCGGTCAACGATGAGGGGCAGGCGGAAACCTTTGAGGTCGACGGTAACTCGCTTATCGAGCAACACATCATGATGTTCGAGAACGGCGGTGGTTCAGACTTGCAGAACGTACTGAATGCCGACTACTCCAAAGCCTTGACGCTCTACACCATGACCTCTTCGGTGGCCAGCGACTACAAGGCCATGCTCGATCGCCTGGACGCCTGGCTGCTGGTAAACAAGCCGGCCAATCTGCAGGTTACCCATGCCGGTACGCCAAAAATATGGACCGGCATATTGGCCGAGATCACCCAGGGCCAGGTCCTGAGCTTCTCGCTCGCGTTGCTGGTGGTCACGCTGATGATGATGTTCTGGCTGAAGTCCGTCCGGCTGGGCATTCTGGGCATGCTGACGCTGCTGACCACGTCGGTGACGGTATATGGCTTTATGTACCTGTTGGGCATCGAGCTGAATATCGGCACGACGCTGGTGACGTTCCTGGTCGTGGGTGTGGTGGATTACGCGGTGCACCTGCTGTCGCGCATCAAGCTGCTGGTTCAGCAAGGTATCCACGTGGACGAGGCAATCCTGACGGCGATGCACAGTGTCGGGCGTTCGACAGTGGTCAACGTGGTGATTTTCTCGGTGGGCTTCCTTGCCCTGCTGTTTTCCGCCTACAAGCCGGTCATTGACTTGGGAACACTGGTAGCGCTGGCCCTCTTCTCCAGCGGCGTCATGACCATCCTGTTAGTGACCTTGATATCTCCGTGGTTCTTTGCAGCCATTGTGCCCGAGCAGAGCACTGATGAACGCGAGCACCCAGGACGCGAGGGCGCCTTGAGCTAGAGGCTGGAACGGACGACGCCGGCCATAGCCATTGAGTAACCAGGGGTTGCCGGCGTTTCCGAACAGCACACAACGCTTCATGAGGTCATGCAGCACGTTCGTTCAGGCCGTTTTGGAAAGATGTTCAAACTGGCATTGATACTGGGCGTCCTTGAGGCTGCTCTCGAACTGTTCAAGGCCGTCGTAGATACTTTGCAAGCCTTCGATCTGGTTTTTCAGTTCCAGCTTTTTATCCGCAATCGCCTGGTTGGCCAAATCCCACGGCAGCTCCTGGCCCCGGTGATCCTGAAGGATCGCCTGCATTTCCTTGAGCTTGAAGCCCAACTGCTGAGCGCATTTGATAAACGTCAGCAGCTCAACGCTTTGCTGGCTATAGACCCGATACTTCCCTTCGCGCACCGGCGGCGGCAGCAAACCAATGTCTTCATAGTGGCGGATCGTCTTGACTGTCGTGCCCGACAACTGGGCAGCTTTGCCGATATACATGTAAAAGTCCTTTTTTATGGCGCAGAAGAGGCGCGTACTTTGGCGCGCCGCATCTTCACACATGTCTACGGGGTCGGAAACCCGAAGGTGGCAAAAGGCAGTGTAATTGGCAGGGATAAAGCCGGCATCGCCTGCTGCAAGGCGATGCTGTGCAACGGCTATGTCAGCGGCAAGCAATAGCCTGGGCTTGCTTGAGCCAGGCTTCGCGCTGGGAGTCGCCGGAACCGAGGATCGGCCCGAACGTGAGGGTCTTCAAAGGTTTGATGCCGCAGAACTCCAGGGTAGTCTTGCGCATCTGGTGCAGGCCCGGCATGCAGTAGACCCACTTGTAGTACCACGGCGGGGTATCCATCGTGACCAGCAGGTGGGCCGTGCGCCCCTTCAAAAGCTTGTCGGGAAAGGCTTTGCCTTCGCGATACTTGAAGGCAAATCCGGGAAGGAATATCCGATCGAAGAAGCCTTTCATCAGGGCCGGAATTCCGCCCCACCAGATGGGATAGACAAACGCCAGGTGCTCAGCCCACGTGATATCGGCCTGGGCCTTGAGCAGATCGGGCTCCAGCAACTGAACCTGTTTGTAGCCATCATGCAGCACTGGATCAAACCGCAGTGCATCCAGGCGTAACAGACGCACATCGTGCCCGGCCTCTGTGGCCGCCTTCACATAGGTGTCGGTCAATGCCCCACAGAAACTGTCGGTTGAGGGGTGCCCCAGAATCACCAGTACTCGCTTGCTCATCATCACTTCATCCTGAAAAGTCGAGCGGCCAGGATAGGGTGTGCCCGTAACAGGAGAGTCAACAGGGAGGTTTGCCAAATGCTGGTATAGCTTGGGTGCATTGCGCACCGGCAGGTAAGCCCCAAAACGCAGGCAAAAAAAAACCCGGAAATCCTCACTTGCGTGGGCCTTCCGGATTTTCTAAACCGCCAAAAATGGTGGGTCGTGTGGGATTCGAACCTACGACCAATTGGTTAAAAGCCAACTGCTCTACCAACTGAGCTAACGACCCGCTGTGTGGTGGCGCGTATAATACTGATTTCTAAGGATTATTCAACACCTTATTTGAAATAAATCAGAAATAACGCGTTGGGTCCGTAATTCCGGCCATTTTGAAGCCCTCTGCACGCAGTCGGCAGGCGTCGCATTTCCCACAAGCACGACCGCCTTCGTCTGCCTGATAGCAGGAAACAGTCAGCGCGTAATCGACGCCAAGTCCTACGCCAGCCTTCACGATATCGGCCTTGGTCATGTTTTGCAGCGGCGCCTGGATACGAAACCCCTGCCCTTCCACACCGGCCTTGGTCGCAAGGTTGGCCATGCGCTCGAACGATTCGACGTACTCCGGGCGGCAGTCCGGGTAACCGGAGTAATCCAGCGCGTTGACACCGATAAAGATGTCGCGGGCGTTCAGCACTTCGGCCCAGCCGAGGGCCAGGGATAGAAACACTGTGTTGCGTGCCGGTACGTAAGTGACGGGGATGCCTTCCGAGGGCGCCTCTGGCAGGCCGATGGTGCTGTCAGTCAAGGCCGAACCGCCCATGCCCCCCAGATTCAGGCCAACCACCTTGTGCTCAACCACACCGAGGTCGCGGGCGACACGCGCAGCCGCGTTCAATTCAGCGCGGTGACGCTGCCCGTAGTCGAAACTCATGGAATAGCAGCTGTAGCCTTGTGCTCGGACCATGGCCACCAACGTGGCGGAGTCGAGACCACCGGACAGCAGAATGACTGCACGCTTTTGATCCGTCATCTCAGCGCCCTGGCTCGTCGTTCCACAGGTATTTATGCAGCTGCAATTGCAGGCGTACGGGCAAGTTATCGGCAACTACCCAGTCGGCCAGATCGCGTGCGTTCAAGTCATGGTGGCTGGGGGAGAACAGCACTTCACCGGCACGGCGGTCGAGGCCGTACTGGATCAGCTTGGAGTTGGCCCAGTCATAATCCTCACGGGAACAGATAACGAACTTGACCTGATCGTTGGGCGTCAGCAGTTCGATGTTCTCGTAAAGGTTGCGGTGCGCTTCCTTGGAACCAGGGGTCTTGAGGTCGACCACTCGGCTCACACGCGGATCTACCGCGGAAATATCCAGGGCGCCACTGGTTTCCAGGGACACCTCGTAACCGGCGTCACACAACTGCTTGAGCAAAGGAATGGCGTTGGGCTGGGCCAGGGGCTCGCCGCCGGTCACACAGACGTAGCGCGGCCGGTAGCTGGCAACTTGCTCAAGAATGTCGTCAAGAGTGCGCACGGTGCCGCCACTGAAGGCGTAGGCGCTGTCACAGTATTGGCAACGCAACGGGCAGCCGGTCAGGCGCACAAATACTGTGGGCAGGCCGGCGGTGCGCGTTTCACCCTGCAACGAGTAAAAAACTTCGGTGATGCGTAATGTGTCTTGCATAGTCGCCACGGGCGTAACAGCTAAACAGGCTGTCCGCCTCCGTCAGGCACTTCAAGAAACCCCGCCAACGCGTAGGCCCCAGGAAGCGGGTGTCATAAAAGGGCGTGGATTCTAACGAAAAAACCCGCGCCAGGCGCGGGTTTCTTCTAAACGGGCGGCATCGCTTACAAGCGTTGCAGATCCCGTTGGGCCAACTGTGCGGCAGAGGTGCCCGGGTATTGGGCAACAACCTGCTGCAGAATGCCTTTAACCTTGTCGGCATGACCGAGGCGGCGTTCTACGTCAGCGAGTTTGTACAGCGAGTCCGGCACCTTGGCGTGCTTGGGGTACAGTTGGCTGACCTTGGCAAATGCCTGGCCCGCCCCTTGCAAATCACCTTTTGCCAGGTTCACCTCACCCAACCAGTACTGGGCGTTGCCCGCGTACTGGCTGTTTGGGTAACGGCCCAGGAATGCGGTGAAGGCCTTGCTGGCCTTGTCGAAATCCTTGGCTTTAATCAGGTCGAAGGCTGCATCGTAATACAGCTTTTCCTTCGCCGGATCACCCGGTTCGCTGCTGGCTGCGGGGGCTTGGCTCGCGGCTGCGGCCCCTGCTGCTGCACCACCGGCAGCGGCGCTTGGCGCACCACCGGCAGAAGAATTATCAGGAGTAGCGGCAGGTGTAACACCGGCTCCTATACGTCGATCAAGATCCTGGTAACGCTCCAGGCCTTCTTGCTTCAGCTGACGCACTTCATTCTGCAGAACTTCAATGGTGCCTTGTTGCTGCGCCAATTGATCCTGCATGCGTTGCAGCTGGTTGAACAGTTCGCCCTGTGCCGAGGGGGCGGACGTAGCCGCCCCCCCAGCATAGGCGCCGTTCGTGCCATAACCTGCTGGCGGATAGCTGCTCCCGCTATTGTTATAGCCAGAGTTGCTATCTTCCACAGGAACCGCAGCCCACACCGCAAGCGGTGCAAAGCTGAGAGCCAATACAGTTAGAGCACGACGGCACGTTCGCATGACGAATTACTTACGCAGTTCGACGCGACGGTTTTGAGCCCAGGACTGCTCGTCGTGGCCAGTAGCAACTGGACGCTCTTTACCGTAGGAAACCAGTTCCAGTTGGCCTGGAGCAACACCTTGCAGTACCAGGTAGCGCTGAACGGCTTTCGCACGACGCTCGCCCAGTGCCATGTTGTACTCACGAGTACCACGTTCGTCGGTGTTACCTTCCAGAACAACGCGAGCGCCGTTAGCTTTCAGGTCCTTCGCGTGAACGTCCAGAGCGCGCATGGCTTCTGGTTTCAGGTCCGAACTGTCGTATTCGAAGTAGAAAGTGGTGATAGCGCGCAGAGCAGCTTCTTCGCTCAGGGAGCCGTCAACTGCACCAGTGTTAGCGCCGTAACCAGCGTTTGGATCAACAGCTGCGCCTTCACCGGCATTGTCGCCGCCTTTAGACGAGCAACCAACGGCTACGGACAGAGCCAGAGCCAGAGCAGCAAACTTACCAAACTTCAGCATTTCCATCGTGAAACTCCTAATGAACCCCAGTGTGTTAAGTACTTCTTTTTGTAGCGCCGCGTCAGTTCAGGTAAGGGGACCAGGACGGTTCTCTGACTTCGCCTTGAGCGGTAGGAAGCGGGAGCCTTACGCGTCCATTAATGGACACGAGCATCAAGACTCCCCGGCCCTGCTGGCGGGTGGCGTAGATTACCATGGTGCCGTTGGGCGCAACAGTAGCTGACTCATCAAGGTTGGTATCTGTGAGGATTTTTACGGTTCCGCGCTGCAAATCCTGGGCCGCAACCCGGAAATTAGTGAAACCATCCTGACGGTGAATCATCACCAACGTCTTTTCATCAGCCGAAAGCTTAGGGTTGGCGTTGTAGTTACCAATAAAGGTCACTCGTTCCGCACCGCCGCCACTCACGCTCGATTTGTAGATTTGTGGCTTGCCGCCCCGGTCAGAGGTGAAATAGATGGTCGAACCATCCTTGCCCCAGAACGGTTCAGTGTTGATACCCGGGCCGCTGGTCACACGATTGATCTGGCGCGAAGCCATGTTCATCACGTAGATATCCGGATTGCCGTCCTTGGACAGCACGAACGCCAGGCGCGAACCATCCGGCGACCAGGCTGGCGCACCGTTGAGGCCTTCGAAGTTGGTGATCTGCTCACGACGGCCAGTATCGATATGCTGGACGAAGATGCGCGGACGCTTCTGTTCGAAAGACACGTAGGCGATACGCTTGCCGTCCGGCGCGAAGCGCGGCGACAGGATTGGCTCACGCGATTGCAGCAGGGTCACGGCACGTGCGCCGTCGTAGTCCGAGCGCTGCAGGGTGTAGCGAGTGTTATCTACAGAGAAACGCTCAGCCGTTACGTAAAGCAGGCGTGTCGAGAACGCACCTTTGATACCGGTGAGTTTTTCAAACGACTGGTCCGAGATGTAGTGGGCCATGTCGCGCAGTTGCTCGGTGGTGCCCGAAACGCTGCCGGTCAGGACCTGCTGCTCGGTGGCCACGTTGAACAAGGTGTACTGGATTTGCAGGCGACCGCCGGCCGGCACGATGTTGCCGACCATCAGGTACTGGGCACCAACGGCTTTCCAGTCACGGAACACAACTTCGCTGGCCTGGTTCGGCTGGCTGATCATGTTGCCTTTCGGAATCGGCGCGTAGTAACCGGAGTTACGCAGGTCGTCGCTGACGATCTGGGCCATGTCATCCGGCAGCACGCTACCGCCCTGCCAACCGAACGGAACTACAGCAATCGGGGTGGCCCGGTCGCTACCGCTGGTTACCAGGATGTTTTTTTCATCCGCCGCCGCTATCCCTGCCATACAGCAAATAACGACAAGCATTCCTCGAAGAAGGTTTCTCACAAGGCTAGATCCTCAGGTGTGAATGTCATCTTGAATGAACGATAGGGAGCGAAGTCGCTTGGTTTCATTCCCTGCATCTCGGTCAACCGGCCAATGTTCTTGACCGCGGCAACCGCCGAACTGTCGAACGAACCGTCACCACTGGACTTGGCCACGCTGACCGAAGTCACCGTACCGTCCGGCAACATGCCGATCTGCAGCACTACTGTCATGCCTTTGCGTGCCGAAGGTGGACGTGTCCAGCCTTCTGCTGCCCGTGCCCGAATCAGGTCGTCGAAACTGCCCGCGACTTCATCACCACGTTCATCGGCCAAGGCTTGCTGACGCTGCGGCGTGTCGGAGAGCAAATCTGCCAAGGCCTGGGCCTTTTTCTCTTCGGCGGATTTACGCGCTGCTTCCTGGGCCTTTTTCTTGGTGGCATCGGCGGCAGCTTTCTTCTTCGCGTCGTCGGCGATCTTCTTCTTCGCCTCGTCTGCTTCAGCTTTTTTCTTGGCGTCTTCGGCGGCTTTCTTCTTCGCGTCTTCGACTATCTTCTTCTTGGCTTCTTCAGCGGCCTTTTTCTTGGCCTCTTCTTCGGCAGCTTTTTTCGCTTCTTCTTCAGATTTCTTCTTGGCTATATCAGCCAATTGTTTCTCTTCAGCTTTTTTAGCTTCGGCAGCTTTCTCGGACTTCTTGGCTTCATCAGCCTTTTTCGCCTCGTCGGCCTTCTTCGCTTCGTCAGCCTTTTTCGATTCCTCGGCCTTTTGAGCCGCCTCTTCTTTCTTTTGTTCCGCAGCAGCCTTCACCGCTTCCTGCTCGACCTTCTTCTGTTCCATCTGTTCGACTTCAGTCTGGCGCGCAGCCGACTTCTGGGCCTCACCCGCAATCTTCTGATTGGTCTGGGTGGTGGCCTGACTCTTCGATTTCAGCTGATACAGGGTCGCCTGCACGATCGGCTTGGCTGGCGGCAGGTCCGGGGTCATGGCAAAGCTGACGAACAGCATGCCAAACACCAGGACGTGCAGGGCAATTGCCCAGACGCTAGGCCAGAAGTAGCTTTCCGAGGCGGACGGCTCTCGCTGTTGCTGCATCAGGGCGCCTCGGTAATCAAGCCAACGTTACCGACGCCGGCCTTCTGCAGCCCGCCCATGGCGCCCATGACGGAGCCATAGTCGACCGACTTGTCGCCGCGAATGAACACCTGCGTGTGCTTGCCGCCTTCGTTGCCGGAGCGAATGATCTTGGTCACCGCATCGGTCATCGCCGGCAGGGTCAGAGCCTTGTCCTGCTGCTTCTGAGTGTCGACTTCGCTGCCAAGGTTCCAGTAATAGGTCTTGTCAGCCTTGATCGAAATGGTCAGTACCTGGGTGTTGTTGTCCTGGGGCAAGGCTTCGCTGGAAACCTTGGGCAGATCAACCTTCACGCCCTGGTTGAGCATCGGCGCGGTCACCATGAAGATCACCAGCAGCACCAGCATCACGTCGATGTAAGGCACTACGTTCATCTCGGCGACCGGCTTGCGCTTGGTTCGAGCTCGAGTGATTAAAGCCATCGGGGAGTACCTGCTTATTCTTCGCTGGTGTGCACTTTACGGTGCAGGATCGCCTGGAATTCATCGGCGAAGGTGTAGTAACGGCCAATCAGGTTCTCGCCGCGTGCGGCAAAACGGTTGTAAGCGATAACGGCCGGGATAGCGGCGAACAGACCGATCGCGGTGGCGATCAGGGCTTCGGCGATGCCGGGGGCCACAGTGGCCAAGGTCGCTTGCTGGGCCTGGGCCAGGCCACGGAAGGAGTTCATGATCCCCCACACGGTACCGAACAGACCGATGTAGGGGCTGACCGAACCGACGGTGGCAAGGAACGGCAAGCTTTGCTCAAGCTTCTCTTCCTCGCGGGAGATGGCGACGCGCATGGCACGGGCCACGCCTTCCATCACCGCTTCCGGGTCAACACCCGGCTGCTGGCGCAGGCGCGAAAATTCCTTGAAGCCGGCACGGAAGATCTGCTCCACGCCTGAGTCCGGGTCCGGGTTGCTGCCGGCCTGGCGGTAGAGCTTGGACAGGTCGATACCCGACCAGAAGCGCTCTTCAAAGCTCTCCAGGGCACGTCGACCGGCACGCAGCAGGTTGCTGCGCTGAAAAATCATGACCCAAGAGGTAACCGATGCGGCTACCAGGATCAGCATCACCAGTTGAACCACAACACTGGCATTGCTGACCAGGCTCCACATGGAGGAATGGTCGACGACGGTAGGTTCCACGCTAAATCTCCTGCTTTGATTGTTTACCCGCGCCGCTCACGGCGGCAAAGGCCGCACGTAGAGTTTCGGGAATGGCCCGAGGTTTCAAACTGTTGGTGCGCACACACGCCACCAGGAACTGCCCCTCACAGAGCAGCGTTGCATCCGTGGCCCGCCTGACCTGCTGCTTGAAACGCAGGCTGGCACGGTTCAATTCGATTACTTCAGCGCTGACCAGCAGCTCGTCGTCCAGTCGCGCCGGCGCGTGGTAACGCGCCTCGCTGGAATGCACGACGAATAACAGGTCCTCCCCTGCCAGCTGGGATTGGGCAAAGCCCAGCTCCCGTAGCCGCTCGGTTCGAGCCCGCTCCATGAACTTGAGGTAATTGACGTAATAAACGATGCCGCCAGCATCAGTGTCCTCGTAATAAACGCGACAGCGATGTGCGAACGACTGATCCCCGTTTTGCGCGCGCATACTCTAGTGCTTACTCCTGAGGTTGCCAATCCGGCTGGGCAACTGTTTTTGCATTCTCGCGAACATTTCCAATGACTGAATGACGACGCCAGACACTGGGACAGCACAAACCTCGAATAAATCGACTCAACTTATGCTTTTAATCGTCCACTGCATCGAGGAATTCGTCTACCACGGGCATCTCACCCAATCGTGACGGAATGTTTAACCCAAAGTGCAGATAAGCGTGACGCGTCACCACCCGCCCCCTTGGCGTGCGCATGATGTAGCCCTGTTGGATCAGGTAAGGCTCCAGCACGTCCTCAATGGTATGACGCTCTTCACTGATGGCCGCAGCCAGGCTGTCGACGCCCACCGGCCCACCGTCGAACTTCTCGATCATGGTCAAGAGTAGACGTCGATCCTGGTGATCGAAACCATGTTCGTCCACGTCCAGCAGGTTGAGCGCCAGGTCAGCCACGGCTTTGGTGATATGCCCCTTGGCCCGCACTTCGGCAAAATCGCGCACCCGGCGCAGCAAACGGTTGGCGATCCGTGGCGTGCCACGGGCCCGGCGCGCAATCTCGAACGCACCTTCCGGGTCCAGCGGCAAGCCAAGGATGCTCGCCGAACGGCTGACGATGGTTGCCAGGTCCGTCGTGCTATAGAACTCAAGACGTTGAACAATGCCGAAACGGTCTCGCAACGGGTTGGTCAGCATGCCCGCACGGGTGGTCGCGCCCACCAGGGTGAACGGCGGCAGGTCGAGCTTGATCGAGCGCGCCGCGGGGCCTTCGCCGATCATGATGTCGAGCTGGAAATCTTCCATCGCCGGGTACAGCACTTCCTCGACAATGGGCGACAGTCGGTGAATCTCGTCGATAAACAGCACATCGTGGGGTTCAAGGTTGGTCAGCAGCGCCGCCAGGTCACCCGGCCGCTCCAGCACCGGCCCGGAGGTGGACTTGATCGACACGCCCATCTCATTGGCAATAATCATCGCCAGGGTGGTTTTACCCAGCCCCGGCGGACCGAAGATCAGCGTGTGATCCAGGGACTCACTGCGCCCGCGCGCAGCCTGGATAAACAACTCCATCTGTTCGCGCACGGTGGGCTGGCCTATGTAGTCGGCCAGGCTCAGGGGGCGGATGGCCCGATCCTGGACTTCTTCACGGTCGCGCGGGCCAGTGGCCGCGATCAGACGATCAGCTTCAATCACTTAAATCATTCCCTTCAGGGCGCGGCGAATCATGTCTTCAGCACTCAGGTTCTTGTCCTTGATGGCCGACACCGCCTTGCTGGCTTCCTGAGGCTTGTAGCCGAGGGAGATCAGCGCATTGACGGCATCACTTTCAGCGCTGGCGACTTGCGCAGCAGGCATGTCCGGCTGGTTCGGCACCAGGGCAAACATGCTCGGCACGACCTCCCAGGCCTTGAAGCGGTCTTTGAGTTCTACCAACAGGCGCTCGGCGGTTTTCTTTCCGACGCCAGGCACCTTGGTCAACGCCGAGGTGTCCTGGGCTGAAACGGCACGTACCAATTCGTCCACTTCCAGGCTCGACATCAAGGCCAGCGCGAGTTTCGGCCCTACGCCATTAAGGCGAATCAGCTCACGGAAGAAGTCCCGGTCACGCTTGCCGATGAAACCATAGAGTAGTTGCGCGTCTTCGCGCACCACCAAATGGGTGTGCAGCGTTATCGACTCACCGACCGACGGTAGGCGATACAGGGTGGTCATGGGCACTTCAAGCTCATACCCCAACCCGTTTACATCCAGAATCAGGTGCGGCGGCTGTTTCTCAGCCAGGGTGCCGCGCAAACGTCCAATCACGGTTCAGATCCTTAAAGCGTGGGGGTCAGATCAAGGCCTGACCGCACATTTCGATTGCGCCGATGCTATCAGAGACGCAGCCGCCCGCCACGACTGCGTGCAGTGCCCAAGCCGTGCGGCAGCAGGCTGGAACGGGTGTGCGCATGGCAAATGGCGATGGCCAGGGCGTCGGAGGCGTCGATCTGCGGCTTCGACGTCAGCTTGAGCATGTGCATAACCATCATCTGCACCTGTTCTTTATTGGCCGCGCCGGTGCCGACCACGGCCTGCTTGACCTGGGTCGCGGTGTACTCGGCGATTTCCAGGCCCTCTTCGGCGCCGGCGACGATGGCGGCGCCACGGGCCTGGCCGAGTTTCAACGCCGAATCGGCGTTCTTTGCCATGAACACCTTTTCGATGCCCATGGTCACCGGCCCGTAGGTCTGGATTACTTCCCGCACACCGCGATAGACAATCTGCAGGCGCTCGGCCAACTCGCCCGCGCCGGTGCGGATGCACCCCGACGCGACATAGACGCAGCCGCGCGGGGTGTGTTGCACCACACCAAAACCGGTGATGCGCGAACCGGGGTCGATACCTAGGATTAAAGTCATAACGCCTGCGGGTTGGATGAAAACTATTTTGATACAGAGAAAATCCAATGTGGGAGAGGCTTGCCCCTCCCACATCTGGATCTACATCGTCCGTCAGACCAACTGTTCAGCTACGGACTCGGGGATATCAGCGTTGGAATAGACGTTCTGCACATCATCCAGGTCTTCCAGCATATCCAGCAGCTTCAGTACCTTCTGTGCACCGTCCAGGTCCAATTCGGCGCTGGTGGTCGGCAGCATCACTATTTCCGCGTCAGTACCTTTGAAACCGGCAGCTTCGAGCGCATTACGCACGGCGTAGAAGCTGGCAAACGAGGTAAACACATCGATGGAGCCGTCGTCATTGGTGACAACGTCGTCGGCATCAGCCTCCATCGCCGCTTCCATCAGCGCATCCTCATCCACACCCGGAGCGAAGGAAATCTGGCCCTTGCGTTCAAACAGGTAGGCCACCGAACCGTCAGTGCCGAGGTTGCCACCGCACTTGCTGAACGCATGACGCACGGCAGCGGCCGTGCGGTTGCGGTTATCGGTCATGCACTCGACCATTACCGCCACACCGCCCGGGCCGTAGCCTTCGTAGGTCAACTCGACCATGTCGTCGGTGTCGGCCGCACCGGCACCACGGGCCACGGCGCGGTCGATGATGTCGCGGCTCATGTTGGCGCCCAGAGCCTTGTCCAGCGCCAGGCGCAGGCGCGGGTTGGAGCCTGGATCACCGCCGCCCTGACGGGCAGCGACGGTCAGCTCGCGGATCCACTTGGTAAAAATCTTGCCTTTCTTGGCATCCTGACGCTCTTTGCGGTGCTTGATGTTCGCCCACTTGGAATGGCCAGCCATAACACAACTCCGAAATTCTCTAGAAACCTTGATCAATCCCGCCCCAGGCGAGATACAGCTCTTTAACGCAAAGGCGCATCCGAAGATGCGCCTTTTTGACTGTGTAAAACCCTATAGCGCTTTCGCGCAGCAGCCTTACTCAGCCTTTGGCGTCTCGCGCAGACGGATATGCAGTTCGCGCAACGCCTTGGCATCCACCACGCCCGGTGCCTGGGTCATGACGTCCGCAGCACTCTGGGTTTTCGGGAAGGCGATCACTTCACGGATCGACTGGGCGCCGGTCATCAGCATCACCAGGCGGTCAAGGCCGAAGGCCAGGCCACCGTGAGGCGGCGCGCCATATTTCAGGGCGTCGAGCAGGAAGCCGAATTTCTCTTCCTGTTCCGCTTCGTTGATGCCCAACAGGCGGAAGACCGCTTGTTGCATCTCTTTGCGGTGGATACGGATCGAACCGCCACCCAGCTCGGTACCGTTGAGCACCATGTCGTACGCACGGGACAGCGCGCCGGCCGGGTTGGCTTCCAACTCCTCGGGCGAGCACTTCGGTGCAGTGAACGGGTGGTGCAAGGCGCTGAAGCTGCCGTCGTCGTTCTCTTCGAACATCGGGAAGTCGACCACCCACATCGGTGCCCACTTGCAGGTCAGCAGGTCCAGGTCGTGGCCCAGCTTGATGCGCAGCGCGCCCAGGGCTTCGCTGACGATCTTGGCTTTGTCGGCACCGAAGAACACGATGTCGCCGTCGACTGCGCCGACGCGATCCAGGATCGCGTTGAGGTTGTCCAGCGGAATGTTTTTCACGATCGGCGATTGCAGACCGTCAACACCGTTGGCGCGCTCGTTGACCTTGATGTACGCCAGGCCCTTGGCACCGTAGATGCCGACGAACTTGGTGTAGTCGTCGATCTGCTTGCGCGGCATGCTCGCGCCTCCAGGCACGCGCAGGGCGGCGATGCGGCATTTCGGGTCGTTGGCCGGGCCGCTGAAGACTTTGAAATCAACTTCTTTGAGTTGGTCGGCAACGTCCACCAGTTCCAGCGGGTTACGCAGGTCTGGCTTGTCGGAACCGTAGCGGCGCATGGCTTCTTCGAAAGTCATGTGCGGGAATTCGCCGAATTCCAGGTCCAGCACTTCCTTGAACAGGTTGCGGATCATCTGCTCGGTCAGGCCCATGATCTCTTTTTCATCGAGGAAGCTGGTCTCGATGTCGATCTGGGTGAATTCCGGCTGACGGTCGGCGCGCAGGTCTTCATCGCGAAAGCACTTGGCGATCTGGTAGTAACGGTCGAAGCCGGCCACCATCAGCAGTTGCTTGAACAACTGCGGCGATTGCGGCAGGGCGAAGAACGAACCGGCGTGAGTACGGCTAGGCACCAGGTAGTCGCGTGCGCCTTCCGGGGTGGCCCGGGTCAGGATCGGCGTTTCGACGTCGAGGAAGCCGTTTTCGTCGAGGAAGCGGCGGATGCTGGTGGTCATGCGCGAACGCAGGCGCAGCTTCTCGGCCATTTCCGGACGACGCAGGTCCAGGAAGCGATAGCGCAGGCGGGTTTCTTCGCCGACGTCGGAGTATTCGTTGAGTGGGAACGGCGGGGTTTCCGACTCGTTCAGCACTTCCAGCTCATAACCCAGCACTTCGATGCCACCGGACGCCATGTTTGCGTTCACGGCACCGGCCGGACGCAGGCGGACCTTGCCGGTGATCTTCACGACGTACTCGCTGCGCACGCGGTCAGCGGCGGCGAAGCTCTCGGCGCGGTCCGGGTCGAATACCACTTGGGCCAGACCATCACGATCACGGATATCGAGGAAGATCACCCCGCCGTGGTCGCGGCGACGGTGAACCCATCCGCAAAGGGTAATTTCCTGACCATCCAGGGTCTCGTTCAGTTGGCCGCAATAGTGGCTGCGCATCATGGTCGTGGTTTCACTTCTCGTAATTCGAAATTCGGTGGAGGCTTGCCTCGTCACCGCACAGTTAAGCAGGGGACGGATAATGCAGGAGCCTGCGCATGGAGTTCAACTCAGTCGGCTTTGTCGCCGCCGGCCAGATTCTTCTTCGAGCCGGTCTTGAAATCGGTCTCGTACCAGCCGCTGCCGCTCAGGCGGAAGCCTGGCATGGACAACATCTTCTTGAGCTCGGGTGCCTGGCAGGCCGGGCAATCGACCAGCGGCGCGGCGCTGATCTTCTGGATGGCTTCCAACTGGTGACCACAGGAAGCACATTGATAGTCGTACATGGGCATGGCGATGTCTCGGCGATCAAATCGTTACTGCGCCACGCCTGCCCAAAAGATAAAGCCTCGGCACGCGCAGCAAAGCGCGGGATTATATCTGGTAAATCGAGGCAGCGCAGCCGGCTTTCTGCCCGGAGCCTGGTCCACCTCGACGGCGGACCGGCCCCAAAGCCTACCGATCACTCCGGGGTAGGCGACGTAGCACGACCTTTTAACAGATGAACCACGCACACCACCCTGACCAAGCCACTGAAGTTCTTCACGCCTCCATAGCGCAAGTGCACTTCCCGATCGACATAAGACAGCAATGCACTGACAGAGCAGGCATTGATCCTGGCGATTTCCGTGAGGATATTCCAATAGATCTGCTCAAGCCGCAGACATGTGGAAAACCCATTGAGACGCACCGATCGGGACAACGGCTTGGCCAGCCCCATATCGAACCCCTTGGCGAAGGGGTCGACGTTTATCTTATGAAAACCACCGGTTTCCATCACTCCAGTATCCACTCCACGTGACATACACCTGACACTCCATTGCCAAACAGCAGCCCACGGGGTCTCCCATGGGGCAGTGGCCCTATAAAACAGCAGGACGAGACAGGCAGCCAGAAGACGGGACGTTGATAAGCGTAGGACAACGCCAGGAAATGCGTGGAAACCAGCAAGTGGCGCCCGATCGGCGCCACTCCGGTTCGAGGTTTACTGGTTTTCGAGCAGCGAGCGCAGCATCCACGCGGTTTTTTCGTGAACCTGCATGCGCTGGGTCAACAGGTCCGCCGTCGGCTCATCGCTGACTTTGTCGAGCAACGGGAAGATACCGCGCGCGGTACGGGTGACCGCTTCCTGGCCCGCCACCAACTGTTTGATCATTTCTTCTGCGTTGGGTACACCCTCCTCTTCCTTGATGGAAGACAGACGGGCATAGATCGAATAGGCACCCGGCGCCGGGAAACCCAGGGCACGGATACGCTCGGCAATGGAGTCCACCGCCAGCGCCAGTTCGTTGTACTGCTCTTCGAACATCAAGTGCAGCGTCCGAAACATCGGGCCCGTGACGTTCCAATGGAAGTTGTGGGTCTTCAGGTACAGTACATAGGTATCGGAAAGCAGGCGTGAAAGCCCATCGACGATGGATTTACGATCTTCTTCGCTGATACCGATATCGATTGCCATGTTTATCCCCTTCAATTGACTAGCATTCATTGATCAGGTGCAGGACCACTGTAGCAAGAGTGCTGCTGACGCGCAGCCCGCCGTGCACAAGGTGCGGCAAATGGTCCCGCGCTTCACGCTCTCTTCGGCGGCAGGCACGTCTTTGAGCACGGCCGGAGTTTCACCGCCGTCCTTTAAAAACACCTGCACCCGTCTAGGACCAACGTTTGACGCGCAAATGCCCTGCTCCCTGCACACCGTGCAAATGCTGGATTTGAGTAGGCACAGCCTTTGCTGTTAAATAGGCAGCGTGTCGCCGTCGTTTTTTCCCACGGCAAGCGGCATAGGCTGATACCCGTGCACGTGCCCAACGCCTCCCATTGTTCAGAAGCGAACCGTGCCAGTCAGCTCTTCCTTGCGATCCGTCTTAACGTGAGTTAATCAAAATGTTGAAAATCGTCCACCTGCTAACGGGCGTTGCAGCGTTGCTGCTGTCCTTTATCCCGAGCCTGCAGCCTGAAAGCCTGCCCTACCTGCAACAACATGATGCTTTGTACCTGGCCTTGTTCGGCCTTCTTAACCTGACGCTCGCCCCAGTAATCCCTTACTGGAACAAAGGCACACGTCATCAACTGCAAAATCTGGTCAGCGCGCTGCTGGTACTGACCGTTGTCGTACAAACCCTCACCCTCCTGGCACCTATGCCTGAAGTCGGCGGCCATCCGGCCATCCTGCTCAGCCTGGTGATTGCTGTGGTCGCCATTGCTCTTCACCTGGCCATCAGCTTCTACCGTTCGTCCCCAGCTGCCGCGTCGCAAAACTACGACATGACCAATCGGGATACCGGTACCGTCAAGTGGTTCAACACGTCCAAAGGCTTCGGCTTTATTTCCCGTGATTCGGGCGACGATATCTTCGTCCACTTCCGGGCTATTCGCGGCGAAGGCCATCGTGTTCTGGTTGAAGGCCAGCGCGTGGAGTTCTCCGTGATGAATCGCGACAAAGGCCTGCAAGCCGAAGACGTGATCGCAGCATTGCCGCGTCGCTGATTCCAGCGATCGCAGCAACAAAAAACCGCGATCCAGCCTGGCTGGATCGCGGTTTTTTATAGCCTGCCGATCAATAGTGAGGCGGCGGCGCTTCTTCTTCGGACGACTCGAATTGCCCACCCATTTCTTCCTGGCGCTTGAGCAGCGCGGTCATCTGCATCTGCAGGCGTTCGACGGCCCGCTGCTGGGTGACCAGAATGTCATTGAGGGTCTCGATGGTGTCGTCCTGGAAGGCCAGGCGGCTTTCGAGGTCGGTGACGCGGTCTTGCAGATCCATGGTTCAGCCCTGGGTAAAGATAAAGTCGGCAGGTAGCCGTTCACGCAGACGTGCACGAACGGCCGCCACTTGCTCCTCCGTGTACGGCCGGGCCGGATGCTTGCCCCACACGGGGGCGGGCCAGGCGGCGTCGTCACGTTTGCGTACGATCACATGCACATGTAACTGGCTGACCACGTTGCCCAGTGCACCAATGTTCATCTTGTCAGCGCCAAACCCCTCGTTCAGCCACTGCGCCAGGGCCGTGGTCTCTTGCCACAGCGCGTGTTGATTGGAGACATCCAGTTGAAATACTTCGCTGATATCCTTGATACGCGGCACCAGGATGAACCAGGGATAGTTAGCGTCATTGGACAGCAGCAGGCGGCACAGCGGGAAGTCCCCGATGACCAGTGTGTCTTG
This sequence comes from Pseudomonas sp. LG1E9, assembly GCF_003290225.1. NCBI lineage: Bacteria > Pseudomonadati > Pseudomonadota > Gammaproteobacteria > Pseudomonadales > Pseudomonadaceae > Pseudomonas > Pseudomonas sp. LG1E9. Next base: position 5,614,072 of record NZ_CP029983.1, read on the forward strand.
TTGCAGGCGTTGATCTAAGGCGAACACCACGGGCACTCCGTTCGGCAGGTCAGGTTCAGGGCACCAGCATACCGTTGAACGCACCCGGCTTCACGGCGAATGGCGGCAACGTAACGCAAACCGATAAAAACCTGCACCCTTTAGAGGCAGGCAACTATTTGAGCTACGCTAATCCGGGCCTCCCAAAGGCGCACCAAAATGACCCACTTGTGCATCAAAGGGATCCGCGGACTACCCACTTGTAGGGTGGACCGGTAACGTTTTTCCCTGGCACAGCTTTTCAGTACCACTGAACGGACGTAACACATGCACGTCAAGGCCAAACAAAACGGCGTAAAAAGCCCGTACTTATGAGGTTTTTACGCGCCCGTCACGTTTTTCACGAAAAAATGACATTCGGTTACCGGTTTGGGCGCGCTTGTTGCATTCACACTCACATCGTCGGCAACGACACCCGTTTGGAAGCAGGTGTTTCGCGATAGAAGAACACCAGCGTTTCAATGCATCCCAAGGAAGATTCCAAACTTCGAAAGCGGTTTGGAAACAGCATTGAAGTTGTCAGTCCCGTTGCATTCAGGGCTGTGAATTTGCGACATGGAGCTAGCAATTTACGACAGCCTCGTAAAGAAGCTGAAAGGAAAGTTTGGTAAGTATCGTCAATAGAGTCTGCGTGATATAACTTTGCGCCGACACAAAAAAGAAAGAGCCGCCCAGATAAAAATACAGGTGGGACGGCAGTACTCTTCCGAAAACCAAAGGAGCAAATCACGATGCGCGTGATGAAGTGGAGCATGATCGCCCTGGCTGTTTCTGCAGGCACCTCGCAGTTCGCAATCGCGTCCTCCCAGGACGACGCAAAGGGTTTTATCGAAGATAGCACCCTGACCGCGAAAACCCGTGCAATGTACATGAACCGTGACTACAAGGACGGCGTGGGCAACGTACGTCGTGGTAACGGTACCTACACCACCGGTACCGACGACAAAGTCAGCGGCTACCGCCAGGACACCGGCATCAGCGAGCTGGTCACCTACCAATCCGGCTTCACCCAAGGCACCGTCGGCTTCGGCATCGATGCCATGGCAATGGGCAGCTTCAGACTCGACGGTACTTCGGACCGCGCCGGTAACGGCCTGTTCGCAACCAATGGCGCCGGCGAGCCAGAAACCACCCAGTCCAAAGTGGCTGGTGCGGCGAAACTGCGCATCTCCGACACCGTACTGAAATATGGCAACCAATTCGTTTCCAGCCCGGTTTTCACCACCGACGACGGCCGTCTGCTGCCTGAAGTCGCCACCGGCACCTTGATCACCAGCAACGAGATCAAAGGTCTCGAATTGACCGCCGGCCGCTTCAGCGCATTGAGCGCGCAAACCGGTATGGGCCGCGACACCATCAACGGTCGCAGCCGTGTTACCGGCAAGCAAAACCCAGGTCTGACCGCAGCAAACATCGCGGGCTTCACCTACTCGGGTCTTGAGAACTTCATTTTCGCGTTCCACGCGTCCGATGTTGAAGACTACTGGAAGAAGCAGTACGTCAACGTCTTCTACACCCTGCCGCTGAGCGACAAGCAATCGTTGAGTTTCGACTTCAACGGCTACCGCAGCAATGACGACGGCAAGAAACTGGCCGGCGAACTGGACAACCGCGTCTGGAGCTTGGCAGCTGCCTATAGCATCGACGCCCACAAGTTCACCCTGGCTTACCAGCAGTCCTCGGGTAAAACCGGTTACAACTACGGCGTCGACGGTGGCGGTACCGTTTACCTGGCCAACTCCGTGCAGATCTCCGACTTCGTTGGCGAAGACGAGAAGTCCTGGCAAGCTCGCTACGACCTGAACATGGCCTCCTTCGGCGTGCCAGGCCTGAGCTTCATGACCCGCTACACTCGCGGTAGCAACGTTACCGTTGCCGATTCCAGCGATGGCAAAGAGCACGAGTGGGACGTGGAAGCCAAGTACGTGCTGCAAGAAGGCCCGGCCAAAGGCCTGTCCTTCCGCGTACGTAACGCGATCTACAGCGGCACCAACAGCGACTACCGTGCGACCAACTACGACAACCTGATCGACACTCGTGTGATCGTGGAATACCCACTGAGCATTTTGTAATTTCAGTGGTCAGCTGATTGCGCTAACGCGTAACGCTAATAAAAAACCGGCGCCCTGATCAGGTCGCCGGTTTTTTTATGCCCAATAAAAAGTGTATTGATGGGACCGAGTACTTACATAGCAAGCTAACTAAGCAAGTCACTTTCGCTAATTATGCCACTCAACACAATTAGGACTTGATAGTTACCAAATAGAGACTGACAACAAACAAGGGGCCTGAAGCCCCTTGTTTTTAACCGCTATAACTGACCGAGTGGCCAAGTTAACAATGCGACCGATTACACAGCAGCTTCCTGAACCACGCGAATCACCCGTTGCGGAAACGGAATATCAATCCCAGCGGCCTTCAAGCGATCACGTGCCAGTTCATTCAACATGAACACTACGTCCCAATAATCCGGCGTATTAGTCCAGCAGCGCAGGGAAACCGTGATCGAGCTATCGCCCAGGGTCGAAACCACTGCCACCGCAGCCGGATCGGTCAGCACGCGTGGATCTTTTGCCAGCTCCAGCAGCACTTCACGGGCTTTTTGCAAATCAGCGTCGTAATCCACACCCACGTCAAACACCACCTTGCGGGTCGGCTGACGGTTGGTGTTGGTGATGAGGCCGTTGGACAGGCTGCCGTTAGGAATAATCACCGTCTTGTTGTCACCGGTGCGCAGCACGGTGTGGAAAATCTGGATGCTGTCGACAGTGCCCGAGGTGCCCTGTGCTTCGATCCAGTCACCAATGCGGAACGGGCGGAACAACAGAATCAGCACGCCACCGGCGAAATTCGCCAGGCTGCCTTGCAGCGCTAGGCCGATAGCCAGGGTCGCGGCACCAATCGCGGCGACGAACGAGGTGGTTGCCACACCGATCATCGACGCCACGTTGACCACCAGCATGACTTTGAGCGCGATATTCGCAAGGCTGGTGATGAAGTGTTGCAACGCAAGATCGGCATTGCGCATGGCCAGCAGGCGCCCCACGCGATTGGTCAATACGTTGATCAGCCACCAGCCAATGGCCAGCGTGAGCACCGCCAGCAATACCCGGCTGCCGTATTCCATGATCATCGGGATCCACGACTGTGAGGTCTTGATCAAGTGATCCATTTCAGCGTTCAAATCCATGTAGCTTCTCCTGTTTGGCGGATGTGCGGCTTTATTGACTGCCTAAAAACGCAAATGAGCCCCGTAGGGCTCAAGTGTAGGCACTGGTTATGGGGCGTGGGACGTCAAAATCGCCTACGGGTTCCCCAAGGTGCCATCAGTCGCGGAAGTTATTGAACTGCAGCGGCATGTCGAAGGTCTTGGCGCGCAGGGCCGCGATGGCCTCTTGCAGGTCGTCACGTTTCTTGCCGGTGATACGAACCTGCTCGCCCTGGATGGCGGCCTGGACTTTGAGCTTGGCGTCCTTGACATGAGCGACGATCTTCTTTGCCAACTCCTTGTCGATGCCTTCCTTGAGCACGGCTTCCTGCTTCATCAGTTTGCCGGAAGCGTAGGCGTCCTTGATTTCAAGGCACTGCGCGTCGATCTTGCGCTTGACCAGCGACAGCTTGAGGATCTCGATCATCGCTTCCAGCTGGAAATCGGCTTCAGCGGTCAGGTTGACGGTCAGTTCCTTTTCCTTGAACTCGAAGCTGCCCTTGCCCTTCAGGTCATAGCGACGGTCCAGTTCCTTGACGGCGTTCTCGACGGCGTTGGTGACTTCGTGTTTGTCCAGTTCAGATACCACGTCGAACGAAGGCATGTGATTTCTCCAATATAAGGGGCGGGTTCAGTAGAGATGGAGCGCGCCCGAGCTAAAATGCCGGGGCATTATAGCGGTTCTTTCGCGCCGTTCACCGCTGGCGAGCTTATGGAGTACACACTGATGGCGACCCCCTGGCATATTCTTGGCGCCGGCAGCCTGGGCACCCTATGGGCCGCTCGGCTGGCGCGCGCAGGCGTGCCCGTCAGGCTGATCCTGCGCAATGAGGCGCGCCTGACCGACTATCGAGCCGGCCAGGGCCTGACCCTAGTCGAGCAGGGTGTGGAACAGACTTACCCGGTAGTCGGCGAAACGCCTGACAGCCCAGAGCCGATTCATCGCTTGCTGGTGGCGTGCAAAGCCTACGACGCCCAAAGCGCCATTGCCCAGCTGCAACCTCGACTGGCGCCCGACGCCGAACTGATCCTGCTGCAAAACGGCCTCGGCAGCCAGGACGCAGTGGCTGCACAGGTACCGTCGGCCCGTTGCATCTATGCCTCAAGTACCGAAGGCGCGTTTCGCGAAGGCGATTGGCGGGTGGTATTTGCCGGCCATGGCTACACCTGGCTGGGGGATGCGAGCCACCCCACGCCACCGCTGTGGCTGGACGACCTGCAAGCGGCCGGCATTCCCCACGATTGGGCCAGCGATATCCTCACGCGCCTGTGGCGCAAGCTGGCGCTCAATTGCGCCATCAATCCCTTGACCGTGCTTTACCAGTGCCGCAACGGCGGCTTGCAAGCCCACGCGTGTGAAGTGGCGACCTTGTGCGCTGAACTGGCCGAGCTGCTCGAATGCTGCGGCCAGCCCGCCGCCGCACAGGACCTGCACAGCGAAGTGCTGCGGGTGATCCAGGCCACGGCGGCCAATTACTCGTCCATGCACCAGGACGTGGCCAACGCACGGCGTACCGAGATCAGCTACCTGCTGGGCTACGCCTGCCAGGCAGCGGCCCGCCATCAATTGGTGTTGCCGCACCTGCAACAGTTGCAAGCGCGCCTGGTCGAGCATTTGCGCGCACACGGATTGGCCAGCGACTGAGGCACGCGCTACCCTGCCTACCTGTCTATCACCTGGGAAAACCCTGATGCCACTGCGCCAGCGTCTTGAAAATCTACCGGTAGGGCAGAAACTGCTGGCGGCCCTGCTGGTGTTGTTGACCACCGTATTGCTGGTGGCCAACCTGACGTTTATCAGCGCCGCCTATTGGATCTCCCAGGAAAGCATGGCGCCCCAGGCCCTGCAGGCCATCGGTCGCCTGGTCTCCAACCCCGCCCTTGCCGCCGAAGCCCTCGAATCCCCCGCCAACGCCGACGCCTTGCTCAGTGAGCTGACCAGCTATTCGCCATTGCGTGCCGCCGCGCTGTATGACGGCGAAGGCAACCGCCTGGCGCAGATGCAACACGGTGACCGCCTGCACCTGCCAGACAACTATCGGCATATCGAGGCGTGGCGCGTGACGGAGTTTCGCAGCAACCAGATCATCACCCTGCCCCGCGCTGGCCAGCCTTCCGGGCACTTGCTGCTGGTGGCCAGCAGTGAGCTGCCGGTGGCCTTCTACACCGGTACGCTGACGGCGAGCCTGGGGATCCTGATTTTCAGCGTGTTGCTGTGGCTGATCATCGCCCGGCAGATCAAACGCCTGATCACCCGGCCGATCCACGAGCTGGAAGAACTGTCACGCCAGGTCACCCGCGAAGAGAACTACGCCCTGCGCGCCGGCCGTGGCAACCACGATGAAATCGGCAGCCTGGCCGAAGCCTTCAACACCATGCTGTCGCGCATCGAAGCCCGCGAACAACAACTCAAGCGCGCACGGGACGACTCTCAAGCGGCTTACGACCAAGCCCAAGGCCTGGCCGAAGAGACCCGCCACACCAACCGGAAACTGGAGCTGGAAGTCCAGGTTCGCAGCAAGATCGAGAAAAAACTCACCGGTTTTCAGAATTACCTGAACAGCATCATCGACTCGATGCCGTCGGCACTGATCGCCCTGGACGAGCAGCTCTATGTCACCCAGTGGAACCAGGAAGCCAGCGCGCTTTCCGGTACACGTCTGGACGAGGCCTTGAATCAGCCGATCTACCTCGCGTTCCAACCGCTCAAACCCTACCTGCCGCAGATCAAGGCCACGGTGGAGCAACACACGGTAGAGCGCATCGAGCGCGTCACCTGGATCAAGGACGACGAGCCCAAGCATTACGCCCTGACCTTCTACCCACTGATGGGCGGCGCCGGGCGTGGCGTGGTAATCCGCATCGACGACATCACCCAGCGCCTGTCCCTGGAAGAAATGATGGTGCAGTCGGAAAAAATGCTCTCGGTCGGCGGGCTTGCCGCCGGCATGGCCCACGAGATCAACAACCCGCTGGGGGCGATCCTGCATAACGTGCAAAACATCCGACGCCGGTTGTCGTCCGACCTGCCCAAGAACCTGGAATACGCCGAGCAGGCAGGTATCGAGCTGGACATCGTCAACCGCTACCTTGAAGGCCGTGAGGTGCCGCAACTCCTCGACGGTATCCAGCAGGCTGGAGCGCGGGCGGCCAAGATCGTTACCCATATGCTCAGCTTCAGCCGCCGCAGCAACCGGCAGATGGCGCCTTGCGACCTGCCAGCGCTGATCGACCAGGCCGTGGAAATTGCCGGCAACGACTTCGACCTGGCCATCGGCTTCGACTTCAAGGGCCAGGCGATCACCCGCCAGTTCGACCCACAGTTGGGTCCGGTGCCGGGCACCGCCAACGAACTGGAACAAGTGCTGCTCAACCTGCTGAAAAACGCGGCCCAGGCCATTCACTTACGTGAAGACGATCGCGAACCGGGGCGCATCATCCTGCGCACACGTCTCAACCCGCCGTGGGCAGAGATCCAGGTGGAAGACAACGGCATTGGCATGAGTGAAAACGTGCGCAAACGCACCTTCGAACCGTTCTTCACCACCAAGGAAATCGGCCAGGGCACCGGGCTTGGGCTCTCAGTGTCGTACTTCATCATCACCAACAATCACAAAGGCCAGATGGAGGTGCACTCCACTCTCGGCCAGGGCACCTGCTTTACCCTGCGCTTACCCTTGGCCGGCAGCCAACTGCCGCCCTACGAACTGACCCAACTGGAGCACTGACCATGGGCTTTCGCCTGTCGAAGATTTACACCCGCACCGGAGACAAGGGCGAAACCGGCCTCGGCGACGGCCGCCGTGTGCCCAAGGACCACCCGCGCGTGGAGGCCATCGGCGAAGTCGATACGTTGAACGGCCAGCTGGGACTATTGCTGGCGGGGCTGGAAGAACAGAGCGGCAAGCATCCAGAACTGAAAGATGTGATCGAGGTGCTGGCGCCCTGCCAACATCGACTGTTCGACCTCGGCGGTGAGCTGGCGATGCCGGTGTACAAGGCGTTGAACGCAGCGGAAGTGGATCGGCTGGAGGCCGCGATTGATCGCTGGAATGACGAGGTCGGGCCGCTGGAGAACTTCATCCTGCCCGGTGGCTCGGCGCTGATCGCCCAGGCCCATGTATGTCGCAGCCTGGCGCGCACTGCAGAACGACGTTGTCAGCACCTCAATGCAGTGGAGCCGTTGGAGGGCGTGGGGCTGGCGTATATCAATCGGCTGTCGGACTTGCTGTTTGTGGCGGCGCGAGTGATCGCCAGCCGCCAGGGTGTGGCTGAAGTGCTGTGGCAAGCTGCCGCCAAGCCACACTGATGTTTTTTGGGTGACCTTTAGGGCCCTATCGGGGGCAAGCCCCCTCCCACCCTTGATTTGTGAATGCATTCAAGTGTGGGAGGGGGCTCGCCCCCGATGAGGCCAGTCAGGACAACATCAACCCTCAGGCCAGAACGCCCGAATCCCAGCAACACCTTGAGCCCCGGCTTCCCAAGCCTGTTCCCGCTCTGCAGGTCCAACCCCGCCCAACAGAAACACCGGCTTGCTGAACCCACGAATCAACTCCGCCGCCTGCTCCCAACCCAAAGGCTGGGCATCTGGGTGGCTCTGGGTCGGCTGCACCGGCGACAGCGTGACAAAATCCACGTCCATCATTTCTGCCAGCGCCAGTTCCTCAGCGTTGTGGCAGGACGCCGCCAACCAACGGTCTTTCGGCAACGGCCGGCCCTTGCTCGCGTATTTGCGCAATTGGGCCGAGGTCATGTGCCAACCGGCCGCAGGGAAATCCCCCAACCATTCAAACGGTCCCTTGAGCATCAACTGTGCCTTGCCCGCACACAGCCCCACCGCATCCACCGCCAAGTCGCGATATTTAGGGTCGTAACCGTTGGGCGCACGCAGTTGGACCAGCTTGATGCCACCCGCGATAGCCTTCTGAATCCCGCGCAACAGGGTCGGGGTTTCCAGCTCGCCGGGGGTAATCAGGTAATCGGCGGGCAAGCGCGCGGCGGCAACGATTGGAGCGTTAGCGGCCGGGAACTCGTAATTGATCAGATCCCGAGGTGCCACCCACTCCAGGGGTTGCCCTTCGGCACCGTGGGGCTCGCCGGTAAAGGCCGAGACTTCCCAGACATCCAGCAACACCTGCTTGTCCGGGTAGTCATGCTGCACCTTGATCAACGGCCGCGCCGTGGTCACCTGGATGCCCAGTTCTTCCTGCAACTCGCGGGACAAGGCCGTAGCGACGGACTCGCCCGCCTCGACCTTGCCGCCGGGAAACTCCCAGAGACCGCCCTGATGCTGAGTATCGGCGCGGCGCGCCAGCAGGATCCTGCCATCGACACCGCGGATCACCGCTGCTGCTACATGCACTCGTTTCACCGCGCTTATCCTCCAGGCTCAGGTACGGTATTCCGCGTTGATCTTCACGTATTCGTGGGACAGGTCGGTGGTCCAGATGGTTTCGCTGCAGTCGCCGCGACCCAACTCAATGCGGATGGTGATTTCTTCCTGCTGCATCACCGCCGAACCCTGGGCTTCGGTGTAGCTCTCGGCGCGGGCGCCACGGCTGGCGATGCACACATCACCGAGGAAAACGTCGATCTTGCTCACGTCCAGGTCCGGCACACCGGCACGGCCGACGGCGGCGAGGATGCGACCCCAGTTCGGATCGGAGGCGAACAGTGCAGTCTTGATCAGCGGCGAGTGGGCCACGGTGTAGCCGACATCCAGGCATTCCTGGTGATTGCCGCCGCCGTTGACTTCAACCGTCACGAACTTGGTGGCGCCTTCGCCGTCACGCACGATGGCCTGGGCCACGTCCATGCAGACTTCAAACACCGCCTGCTTCAATGCTGCGAACAACGGGCCGCTGGCCTCGGTGATTTGCGGCAGGTTGGCCTGGCCGGTGGCGATCAGCATGCAGCAGTCGTTGGTCGAGGTATCGCCATCGATGGTGATGCGGTTGAACGATTTGTTGGCGCCATCCAGGATCAGGCTGTGCAGCACGTCGCGGGAGACTTTGGCGTCGGTGGCGATGTAGCCGAGCATGGTGGCCATGTTCGGGCGAATCATGCCCGCGCCCTTGCTGATACCCGTGACGGTAACAGTCACACCGTCGTGCACGAACTGACGGCTCGCGCCTTTGGGCAGGGTATCGGTGGTCATGATGCCAGTGGCGGCGGCCGCCCAGTTATCCACAGACAGGTCGTCCAACGCGGCTTGCAAGGCGCCTTCGATTTTCTCCACCGGCAGCGGCTCGCCGATGACGCCGGTGGAGTACGGCAGCACTTGGCTGGCATCCACGCCGGTCAACTCGGCCAGCTTGGCGCAGGTACGCGCTGCTGCAACCAAACCCGGCTCACCGGTGCCAGCGTTGGCATTGCCGGTGTTGGTCAGCAGGTAACGGATGGTGCCGGCAACACGCTGCTTGGCCAGGATCACCGGAGCGGCGCAGAAGGCGTTGAGGGTGAACACACCGGCGACGGTCGAACCTTCGGCACAGCGCATCACCACCACATCCTTGCGCCCCGGGCGTTTGATGCCGGCCGACGCGATACCGAGCTCAAAACCGGCAACCGGGTGCAATGTGGGCAAAGGACCAAGACCAACAGCCATGAACGCGCTCCTTATAAATAGATGATGTCTGTGCCGTCGTAATCGACGGTGAAATTAATGGCAAAACGCCGCGACGGCAGAGGCCGGTCGCGGCGCAGGGTATTGCAGCGTCAGGCGAAAATCTTATTCGATCTGGCCATGGCAGTGTTTGAATTTCTTGCCCGAACCGCAGTAGCACAGTTCGTTGCGGCCCAGCTTCTGATCATTGCGAACCGGAGCCTGAGCCAAGGCCACATCGACCTCTTCACCCAACACTTCAGGTGCTTCCAGACCCGGCGCTTCGTCATGCTGGAACTGCATGCGCGCCGCCAGTGCTTCGGCTTCCTGACGCAGGCGGGCTTCTTCCTCGATCGGGTCTTCGCGACGCACCTGAACGTGGGACAGCACACGAATCGAATCGCGCTTGATCGAATCCAGCAACTCGGAGAACAGCGTGAACGACTCGCGCTTGTACTCCTGCTTCGGGTTCTTCTGGGCGTAGCCACGCAGGTGGATGCCGTGACGCAGGTGGTCCATGGTCGACAAGTGGTCTTTCCACAGGTCGTCCAGCACGCGCAGCACGATTTGTTTCTCGAAGGTGCGCAGTGCCTCGGCACTCGCTTGCTCTTCTTTCTCGTTGTACGCGGCCAGCAGCTCGGTCATCAGCTTCTCGCGCAGCGTCTCTTCGTACAGGTGATCGTCTTCGTCGAGCCATTGCTGGACCGGCAAGTCGACACCGAAGTCGCTCTTCAACGCGGCTTCCAGACCGGCAACATCCCACTGCTCTGGCAGGGATTGTGGCGGGATATGTGCGCTGACGGTGGCGTTGAGCACGTCCTGGCGGAAATCGGCGATGGTCTCGCCAATGTTGTCGGCGGCCAGCAACGTGTTACGCATGTGATAGATCACTTTACGCTGTTCGTTGTTGACGTCATCGAACTCAAGCAGTTGCTTGCGAATGTCGAAGTTACGGCCTTCAACCTTGCGCTGCGCCTTCTCGATGGCGTTGGTCACCATGCGGTGCTCGATCGCTTCACCGGACTGCATGCCCAGGGCTTTCATGAAGTTCTTCACCCGATCCGAGGCGAAGATGCGCATCAGGCTGTCTTCCAGGGACAGGTAGAAGCGGCTGGAACCGGCGTCACCCTGACGGCCGGCACGACCACGCAGCTGGTTGTCGATACGGCGCGATTCGTGACGCTCGGACGCAATCACCTGCAGGCCACCGGACTCCAACACGGCCTGGTGGCGCTTCTGCCAGTCAGCCTTGATCTGGGCGATCTGCTCAGGAGTCGGGTTGTCCAGGGACGCCACTTCCACTTCCCAGTTACCGCCCAACAGGATGTCGGTACCACGACCGGCCATGTTGGTGGCGATGGTCAGCGCGCCTGGGCGACCGGCCTGGGCAATGATCTCTGCTTCTTTTTCGTGGAACTTGGCGTTGAGGACCTTGTGCTCGATGCCTTCCTTGTTGAGCAGGTTGGACACGTGCTCGGAAGTCTCGATGGTTGCGGTACCCACCAGGATCGGGCGGCCCTGGGCCAGGCCGTCCTTGATGTCGTTGATGATCGCCGCGTATTTCTCTTCGGCGGTCAGGAACACCAGGTCGTTGAAGTCTTTACGTGCCAGCGGCTTGTTCGGTGGAATCACCATCACGGCCAGGCTGTAGATCTGGTGGAATTCGAACGCTTCGGTGTCCGCTGTACCGGTCATGCCGGACAGTTTGTTGTACAGACGGAAGTAGTTCTGGAAGGTGGTAGAGGCCAACGTCTGGCTTTCGGCCTGGATGTTGAGCACTTCCTTGGCTTCGATAGCCTGGTGCAGGCCTTCGGACAGACGACGACCCGGCATGGTACGACCGGTGTGTTCGTCGACCAGTACCACCTGGCCATCCTGCACGATGTATTCAACGTTGCGATGGAACAGCTTGTGGGCGCGCAGGCCGGCGTACACGTGGGTCAGCAGGCCCAGGTTGTGCGCCGAGTACAGGCTTTCGCCTTCAGCCAGCAGGCCGATCTGGGTCAGCATGTCTTCGACGAACTGGTGACCCGCCTCGTTGAGTTCGACCTGACGGGTCTTCTCGTCGATGGAGAAGTGACCTTCTTTGGTCACCACGCCTTCCACTTCCTCGATGTGCTGCTCCAGACGCGGGATCAACTTGTTGATCTCGGTGTAGAGGCGCGAGCTGTCTTCGGCCTGGCCGGAGATGATCAGTGGGGTGCGGGCTTCGTCGATGAGGATGGAGTCGACTTCGTCGATCACGGCAAAGTTGAGTTCGCGCTGGAATTTTTCATCCATGCTGAACGCCATGTTGTCGCGCAGGTAGTCGAAACCGAATTCGTTGTTGGTGCCGTAGGTAATGTCGCACGCGTAGGCAGCGCGCTTCTCTTCCGGCGGCTGGAACGGTGTGACCACACCGACGGTCAGGCCGAGGTATTCATACAGCGGGCGCATCCAGTTGGCGTCCCGGCGAGCCAGGTAGTCGTTCACCGTCACAACGTGCACGCCCTTGCCGGACAGTGCGTTGAGGTAAACACCCAGGGTCGCGACCAGGGTCTTGCCTTCACCGGTACGCATTTCGGCAATCATGCCTTCATGCAAGGTCATGCCGCCGATCAACTGGACGTCGAAGTGGCGCATGCCCATGACACGCTTACCGGCTTCACGGGCGACCGCAAAGGCTTCGGGAAGCAGCTTGTCGAGGGTTTCACCTTTAGCTATGCGGGCCTTGAACTCTTGGGTCTTGGCGCGCAATTGCTCGTCCGACAGGGCAACCATCTGCTCTTCGAAGGCATTGACCAGCTGCACCGTCTTGAGCATGCGTTTGACTTCGCGCTCATTCTTGCTTCCAAAAAGTTTCTTTAACAAAGGCGCAAACATATCGGCAGGTTCTTCCACACATAGGGATGGAGGGCGCACCGTGAGTGGCCCGAGCAGCCCTCACGGCCGCATGCGAACGCGCATTCTACCCGGAATCGTGGGTGAGGAAAGTGGCGTTGTTCCCCGACGCTGGCATGGTGCTGTGAGAGGGCTTGTTTAAAATAAGGGCTTTTGCGCGAACTTCAACCCATGGAGCCGATTGATTTCATGGGAAACCCCCCGGCAATGCATTGTCCGGGGCCGCGCAGACGCATTCTGCTAAGATGGCCGCTCTGTTACTTAAGGTGTCCAATCATGGCATTTCGCCCTCTTACAGCCCGCGCACCCAGCGTGTTGCTTCGCGAAGCCAAGCCGTTGAAAGCCATCTTTGGCCATGCGCAACGCTTGGGCCACCTGCAACGCCTGCTCGAAAGCCAACTGCAACCCGCCGCCCGCGAGCACTGCCATGTAGCGTCGTGGCGTGAGGGTAATTTGCTGTTAATTGTCACCGACGGTCATTGGGCCACCCGGTTGCGCTATCAGCAAAAACGTCTGCAGCGTCAATTGATGGCATTCGATGAGTTCGCCAGCCTGACCCGCATCCAGTTCAAGGTGCAACCACCGACCGTGCAGCAAGGGGCAGCCGGCCATACTATGGACCTGTCGGAAAATGCGGCCGAGACTATTCAGGCCACGGCCGACGGCATCAGCGATCCAGGCTTGCGCGCCGCGCTTGAGCGCCTGGCCGCCCATGGCAAGCCCAAGGCCTGAAGCGCTATTTGCGCTTGCTGCCGCCCAACAAAGACCCCAACAAACCCCGTACCAATTGGCGCCCCATCTGATTGGCTGCCTGCTGCATGGCTGATTTCAGCGCCTTGCCTGCGGCGGTTCCGAGGAACGCACCCGCCTTGTCCGTGAAGCTGGGCTCCTCGGCGGGCTGACTGGCCTCTTCCGTGGTACCCAGTTCCTTACGCGCCATCAGCACTTCATAGGCAGACTCCCGATCAATCGGCTTGTCATAGCGGCCCTGCAACGGCGAACTCGCCACCAGTGCGGCGCGCTCCGCCGTGCTGAGCGGCCCGATCCGCGATTGCGGTGGCGCGACCAGTACGCGCTGGACGACTTCCGGCGTGCCTTTTTCCTGCAACGTACCCACCAACGCCTCACCCGTGCCCAGCTCGGTCAACACTGACAAGGCATCGAATGTCGGGTTGGGCCGGAAACCGTCCGCTACCGCCCTGAGGGATTTCTGCTCTTTCGTGGTGAACGCCCGCAGGCCGTGCTGCACCCGTAAACCAAGTTGCGCCAGCACAGTGTCCGGCAGGTCGCCCGGCGATTGAGTGACGAAATACACACCCACGCCTTTGGAACGAATCAGCCGCACCACTTGCTCCAGGCGCTCTTGCAATGCCTTGGGCGTGTCGGCAAACAATAAATGTGCCTCGTCGAAGAACAGCGCCAGCAGTGGTTTATCCGCGTCGCCGCGCTCCGGCAACTGCTCGAACAACTCCGCCAACAGCCACAGCAGGAAGGTCGCATACACCTTCGGCGCCTCATGCACCAGGCGGCTGGCGTCCAGCAAGTGGATGCGCCCACGCCCGTCAGCCGTGGGCTGCAAGATGTCTTCAAGCTGCAGGGCCGGCTCGCCAAACAGCGCCTCCGCCCCCTGCTGTTCCAAGACAGCCAGGCGCCGCAACAGCGCCTGGCTGGAACCGGTGGTCATCAGCGCCGCGTCTTCACCGAGCAGTTCCGGATGATAGCGTAGATGGTTGAGCAGTGCCTTGAGGTCCTTGAGGTCCAGCAGCAACAGGCCTTCGCGATCCGCCACCTTGAACGCTGCGTACAAGGCCGACTGCTGGCTGTCAGTCAGTTCCAGCAGACTGCCCAGCAACAACGGCCCCATTTCACTGATGGTGGTGCGCAACGGATGACCGGACTGCCCGTGGATATCCCACAACGTAACGGGATACGCCTTGGCCGTGTAATTAAGGAAAGGCATTCCGGCAATACGCTCGGCCACCTTGCCCTGAGGATTGGCAGCGGCACCCAGGCCACAGAGGTCACCTTTGATGTCCGCCGCAAATACCGCCACGCCCGCATCACTGAAGGCTTCAGCCAGGCGTTGCAACGTGACGGTCTTGCCGGTGCCCGTGGCGCCGGCGATCAGCCCGTGGCGGTTGGCCAGGCGCATGGCCTGGGCAATGGGCTGGCCATCAAGACCGGCACCGATTAGGAGTTGCGTGGAATCAGGCATTTCGTCACCCATGGTTAAGCTTTAGTGTCGCCAGGTCGATAAGAAAGATGTGAGACCCATAAAGTCTAAAAATCGCTCAGATAGTTCCTACAGGGACCAACGGAAATATCAAACTTTTTTTACGCACCCTTTCGCGTGTTCCACAAGGACGCGCTTCGGATATTAAGACCTTAGCGGACCCTTCAAGCTATGAATAAAAATCTGCGCTTCAGCCACAAGATCCTGCTTGCAGCCTCCCTTATCGTCATCGCGGCCTTTGCCCTGTTCACCCTCTACAACGACTACCTACAACGTAACGCTATCCGTGACGACCTCAACAATTACCTTCACGAAATGGGCGATGTCACCGCCAGCAACATTCAGACCTGGCTGACCGGGCGCATTGCGCTGGTGGAAAACGCCGCACAAAACATCGCCATCAACCCTGAGCCTTCGACCGTTGCCAGCCTGCTGGAACAGAAAAGCCTGACATCCTCCTTCATGGCGACCTACGTGGGTGACAGCAAAGGGGCTTTCACCATCCGCCCCGACACCAAGATGCCGGACGGCTTCGACCCACGGGTTCGCCCCTGGTACAAGGGCGCCCAGAACAGCAACGGCTCGACCCTGACCGAGCCGTACATTGATGCCGCTACCGGGCAATTGATCATTTCCATCGCCACCCCCAGCGCCAAAGGCGGCCAGAGCATTGGCGTGGTGGGCGGTGACCTGAGCCTGCAAACCCTGGTGGATAACATTGGCGCGCTGAACTTCGGCGGCATGGGCTATGCGTTCCTGGTCAGCGCCGACGGCAAAGTGCTGGTACACCCGGACAAAAACCTGGTGATGAAAACCCTGGCCGATGTGTATCCAAAACATACGCCGAAGATCAGTGGCGACTTCAGTGAAGTCGAAGCCAACGGCAAGGACAACATCGTGACCTTCACACCGATCAAAGGCCTGCCGTCGGTGAACTGGTACTTGGGTATTTCGGTGGATAAAGATAAATCCTACGCCATGCTCAGCGAATTCCGCACCTCGGCGGTGATCGCCACGATCATTGCCGTGGTGATCATCATTGCCTTGCTGGGCATGCTGATTCGTGTCTTGTTGCAACCACTGCATGTGATGACCCGTGCCATGCAGGACATCGCCGACGGCGAGGGTGACCTGACGCGCCGCCTGACCATCCAGAACCACGATGAATTCGGCACTCTGGGCAATGCCTTCAACCGCTTCGTAGAGCGGATTCACACGTCCATCCGCGAAGTGTCCTCAGCCACCGAGCACGTGAATGAAGTGGCACTGCGGGTGGTCAGCGCGTCCAACTCGTCGATGGTCAACTCTGACGAACAGGCCAACCGCACCAACAGCGTGGCTGCCGCCATCAACGAGCTGGGCGCCGCCGCCCAGGAAATCGCACGCAACGCTGCGCAGGCCTCCAACCAGGCCAGCGATGCACGGCACTTGGCCGAAGACGGTCAACAGGTGGTTGAGCGCAATATCAAGGCGATGACTCAGTTGTCTGCAATGATCAGCGCCTCCAGCAGCAATATCGAAGCGCTTAACAGCAAGACCGTGAACATCGGCCAGATTCTCGAAGTGATCACCAGCATTTCCCAGCAAACCAACCTGCTGGCGTTGAACGCTGCCATCGAAGCGGCCCGTGCCGGTGAAGCCGGACGCGGGTTTGCGGTCGTCGCCGACGAAGTGCGCAACCTGGCGCACCGCACCCAGGAATCGGCGCAACAAGTACAAAAGATGATCGAGGAACTGCAAGTCGGCGCGCGGGAGTCGGTGAGCACCATGAGCGAAAGCCAGCGCCACAGCCATGACAGCGTAGAGATTGCCAACCTGGCGGGTGAGCGCCTCAACAGCGTGACTCAACGCATTGGCGAGATCGACGGCATGAACCAGTCGGTGGCGACTGCGACGGAGGAACAGACCTCGGTGGTGGAGTCAATCAACATGGACATCACCGAGATCAACACCCTCAATCAAGAAGGCGTGGAAAACCTGCACTCCACCCTGCGCGCGTGCACCGACCTGGAACAGCAGGCGGCACGGTTGAAACAATTGGTGGGCAGCTTCCGGATCTGATCTGCTTTATTCAGCAGCGGGATCCGGTTTGGCCTGCTCACGCTCCCACAGCTCGGCGGCACCCGGAAATTCGGTGCCGTCTTCACTGTCCAGGTCATCCGGATCGTACCGGCTCAAGCACCCTTCACCCAATGTCGCAGGTGCTTTGGAGGTGGCTTTGTCCAGTGGGTCACTCATCGGTCAATCCTCAATGGCACACAAAGAAAAAGGGCCTGCAGCGATTTAACGCCCAGGCCCTTCATTCTTCAATCAGAACGCCTTGATCAGAACACGACAGTCTTGTTGCCGTGTACCAGCACGCGGTCTTCCAGGTGGTAACGCAGGCCACGGGCCAGCACCATTTTCTCGACATCGCGGCCGAAGCGCACCATGTCCTCAATGCTGTCGCTATGGCTGACGCGCACTACGTCCTGCTCGATGATCGGACCGGCGTCCAGCTCTTCGGTGACGTAATGGCAGGTTGCGCCAATCAACTTCACGCCCCGCAGGGACGCCTGGTGGTATGGCTTGGCCCCCACAAATGACGGCAGGAAGCTGTGGTGAATGTTGATCACCTTGCCGGCGTATTCGCGGCACAGTTCCGGCGGCAGGATCTGCATGTAGCGCGCCAGCACCACAACATCAGCCTCATGCTGCTTGACCAGGCGAGAAACCTCGGCGAACGCCGGCTCCTTGTCCTGTGGGTTGACCGGCACGTGGTAGTACGGGATCCCGTGCCACTCGACCATGCTGCGCAGGTCGTCATGGTTGGAGATTACACACGCGATCTCGCAGTCCAGCTCATCACTGTGCCAGCGGTGCAGCAAGTCGGCCAGGCAGTGGGATTCGCGACTGGCCATCAACACCACGCGCTTCTTCTGCTCGGTGTCGGTGATATGCCAGGTCATCGAAAACTCTTCGGCGATTGGCGCAAAGGCCTCGCGAAAAGCCTCAAGGCCAAAGGGCAGCGTGTCGGCACGGATTTCATGACGCATGAAGAACCAACCGCTGAGATTGTCCGAGTGATGGCTCGCCTCGGTGATCCAACCGTTGTGGGAGGCCAGAAAATTACTGACTTTGGCAACGATGCCGACCCGGTCCGGGCAAGCAATCACCAGCCGAAAAGTGCGCATTAGGGGGAAACTCCAGAACTTCGCAAAGGCCGCCATTCTAGCGATTACGCAGGAAAACTGCAGTATTCGTTAGCGCTTATTCTGTTCACCTGCCCGCGACCTCCCCCTCGCCAACCCAAGGATTACCACCGCTACTATGAATTTACTGTACCCAAGGCTGTTCCCTGATGTCAGCAATATTATCTTTAGGTTTACACCGTGATAATTAACTCGATTGCATTAGGTGTGCTAAAAACATTCAAAGTAATTCACATAAATGCGACCTAAATGTTTACTTGGGGAAACTGCCTGACTATTATTGGGCCACTGTCCCTGTCAATCAGCGTTCTACATAAGGTAGTCCACATGTCTCTGATCAACGAATACCGTGCCACCGAAGAAGCTATCAAAGAGCTGCAAGCCCGTTTGAAGAACCTGTCCCAAGACGACAAGCTGAAAACCGAGCTGGAATTCGAAGGCAAACTGCGCACCCTCATGGGTGAATACTCCAAATCCCTGCGTGACATCATCGCGCTGCTGGATCCAGAGTCGAAAGTTAAAGCACCTCGTGGCGCCGTGAAAACTACCGGTACCAAGCGTGCTCGCAAGGTCAAACAATACAAAAACCCGCACAACGGCGAAGTGATTGAAACCAAAGGTGGCAACCACAAAACGCTGAAAGAGTGGAAAGCCAAGTGGGGCGGTGACGTGGTTGAAGGCTGGGCTACCCTGCTGGGCTAAGCTTTGCCAGGCCTGCGCCTGATACGCAACACATTAAAAACGCCAGCTTGCTGGCGTTTTTTATTGGCCGTCAATTCTGCACAACCTAATTACAGATTCACACGGGCCGCTAAAGCATCGGCATATTCCTGCCACTGCACCAGCACCTGCTGCTGCAACGGCGTCGCACTAACAGCCAACTCCTGCCGCGCCTGATTAAATGCCTCAAGGGTATTGGGAGCGCCAAATTCAGGGCTGGACAAACGTTGCCGACAGAAAAGTTTCCAGCGTTGTAGCTCCTCGCTGTTCAGCGTATCGGGGAAGTTACGCGCTCGGTAGCGAAATAATAATTCCGGCAATCGATGATCATCAAAAGGCCACTGCTGTCTTGCTAATTGCTCGGGCTCTGCCATCCGGACTTGTTCACATAAGCGTCGATCACGATCGCCAATAAAGCCGTCGTAAAGCTGCTGTTCCGGGTCGGTATTCCCTGAAAAATCTTCGTCGGCATAAATGACCGCCAACTTATCGCGCCACAGTTCCTGTGCGTCAGTTAGCCGCAGCGCGCGCGCCTGATAAATGTCCATATCCAATTGCAGGCGTTCACGATCTTCGACCCGCAATACGTTCAAGGGCGCGACAACTGGGCAGCGATTGATATGCACCAGCTTCAGCGGCACCGGCAACTCACCTTCGGCAAGGTCATCACGACGGGTGTACAGGCGTTGGCGCAAGGTGGCGGCGTCAGCGTCAAGCAGCCCCTGAGGGTCCAGGCCAAGGTCGCAGACAATCAACGCGTTGCGGTTGCGCGGATGCCAAGCCAAGGGCAGGACAACGCCAAGGTAATGACGCTCGGCGGAAAAACGCCCTGATATGTGCACCATTGGTTGCAACAGGCGCACCTGGTCCATCACTCGCTGTTTACTGCGTAATTGAAACAGCCAGTCGTACAATTTTGGCTGCTTCTCGCGCACCAATCTAGCCAGGGCGATCGTGGCGCGCACGTCGGATAACGCATCGTGGGCCTGCCCATGATCGATGCCGTTGGCAGCCGTCAAACGTTCAAGCTTGAGGGTCACACGCCCGTCCTGCTGCGGCCAATCGATGCCTTCCGGACGCAGGGCGTAGGCGGTGCGAACCACATCGATCAAGTCCCAACGACTGTTACCGCCCTGCCATTCGCGCGCGTAAGGGTCGAAGAAGTTGCGATACAGGCTGTAGCGCGTCATTTCATCGTCAAACCGCAATGTGTTATAGCCGGCACCACATGTTCCCGGAGTTGCCAGTTCGGCATGTACGCGGGTCATGAAATCAGCCTCGGCCAGGCCCTTTTCGGCCAATATGGCGGGGGTGATCCCTGTAATCGCGCACGCGGCGGGATGGGGCAGGATATCGTCGCTGGGCTGACAGTAGATGTTGACCGGCGGGCCGACCTCGTTGAGTTCGAGATCCGTACGAATCCCCGCTACCTGGAGCGGTCGATCACTGCGCGGGTTGATGCCGGTGGTTTCATAGTCGTACCAGAAAATGGTGGTCACGGGCTATTCCTGTGCTGAAGATCGACAAAGTCTAGGCGCTGAGCCTGGTTCGGGGCCAGCACCAAATCAACTGTACAAACATCCAGCAAAACCTTGAGTGGTTGCTTCCATCGCCGACGCTGTTAGCATCCGTGTCACCCAGCCGCTCTGCACTGCCAAGGATCGCGATGCCATCAGCCCCATTGGATACCCGCTACCAGATCGAAACCCCAGAGGGCATCGACCTGCCACTGCGCCCCGCCGGCCTGGTGCCACGGGTGCTGGCATTTGCCTTCGACCTCGGCGCACGCGCAGTGATCATGGGCGTATTTATGGTGCCATTAGCCCTGCTCGGCAATATTGGGATCGGCCTGGGCTCGCTGCTGCTGTTCCTGGTCAGTTGGTGGTACATGGTGCTGTTCGAGGTCCTCAACCAGGGCTGTTCACCGGGCAAACAGGTCATGGGCCTGCGGGTAGTGCAGGACGATGGCACGCCCATAGGCTGGTCAGCGTCACTGATCCGCAACCTGCTGCGGTTCGTCGATATGCTTCCGTTCGGCTACTTCCTCGGCGCCATCAGTTGCCTGCAGCACCCTCACTTCAAACGCCTTGGCGACCTGGCCGCCGGCACCTTGGTGGTCTATCGCGAGCAGCCCCTGGCACGACCCCAGATACCTCAAGCTGCAGCACTGCGCCTACCGTTTGCCCTGGACCTGAGTGAGCAGCGGGCGATCCTGGGTTTCGCCGAACGCCAGGCTGAGCTGTCCCCCGAGCGGGTACACGAACTCGCCTCCATCCTCGCGACACCGCTGCAAGTATCCCCAGCACGTGCCGTGGAGCAACTCAATGGCGTGGCCCGTGGCCTGCTGGGGCCAGCATGAAACAGAGCCTCTTCGAAAGCCGTTACCAGCCCCAATGGCAAGCCTTTGCCGAACAACTTAAGCAGTTGGAACAAGGCAAGGCCAAGGCCGGTGACCTCGCCGACTTTCCTCATCAATACCGCCATCTATGCCAGCACTTGGCCCTGGCCCAGGAGCGTGGTTACAGCAGTTACCTGGTGGACCCGCTGCAACAATTGGCATTGCGCGGCCATCAACAACTCTATCGCCACCGCAGCCAATTGGCGGCGAATGTACTGAGTTTCCTACTGGCCGACTTTCCGCGACAAGTAAGGGAACAATGGCGCTTCGTGTTGATTGCCAGCCTGCTGTTCTTTGGCAGCCTGCTGGGCATTGCCCTGCTGGTCTACCTGTTTCCCGACCTGATCTACAGCATTGTCAGCCCACAGCAGGTAGCCGAAATGCAGGGCATGTATGACCCCGATGCCAGCCGCCTGGGTCGCGCCGCCGAACGGGCGTCAAGCGAAGACTGGATGATGTTTGGCTACTACGTGATGCACAACGTCGGCATCGCCTTCCAGACATTCGCCGCGGGGTTGCTGTTCGGCTTGGGCAGTGTGTTTTTCCTGATATTCAACGGGCTGATCATCGGCGCGATTTCCGGGCACCTGACCGAAATCGGCTATGGGCAGACCTTTTGGTCATTTGTCATCGGCCATGGTGCCTTTGAACTGACGGCTATCGCCCTCGCTGGCGCCGCAGGCTTGCAACTGGGCTGGGCGCTGATTGCGCCTGGGCAACTGACACGCAGCGAATCCTTGCGACTTGCCGCTCGCAAGAGCGTGCAACTGCTGTGCGGTGTCATGGTGTTCCTGCTGATCGCAGCCTTTATCGAAGCCTACTGGTCTTCCACCACCCACATCGACCCTTGGATAAAATACCTTGTGGGCACTGCACTTTGGCTGTTGGTGGCTGCTTACCTGACCTTTGCCGGACGGACTCGCCATGCGCCTGAGTGATGCCAGCGTGGCGATTCGCCCGCGAACCGCATGGGAGGCCATGGACCTTGGCGTATCAATGGCCCGGGAGCATCGCCTGCTGTTGATGGGGAGCTGGGCGCTGGTGACCCTGCCGGTGTTTGCCGTGCTCACCACGTTGCTATGGAACTACCCATCCACGGCCATGTTCCTGTTCTGGTGGTTCAAACCGGCGTTCGACCGCTTGCCTTTATACATTCTCTCCAAAGCCCTGTTCGGTGAAACGCCTAGCCTCAAGCAGGCTGTGCGCCAATGGCCAAAACTGCTTAACAGCCAACTGCTGGCCAGCCTGACCTGGCGCAGGCTAAGCCTCAGCCGCAGTTTTGTGATGCCGGTCAGTCAGCTCGAAGGCCTCGACGGCCAGGCGCGTCAACAACGCCTGGGCGTGCTGCTGCAACGTAACGCCGGTGCCGCGCGCTGGTTGACCACTGTCGGGGTGCACCTGGAAGTCGGGCTGTGGTTTGGCTGCATGGCGCTGTTCTACCTACTCATTCCGCAGCAACTTGAACTGGATTGGGACTGGCAACGGTTGGCGCTGGCTACGGGTTCCGAAGCCTTGTGGCTGGAGCATCTGGGCAACGCGTTCTATGCCTTGATACTGGTGTTTTGGGAGCCCATTTATGTCGCCTGTGGTTTCAGCCTTTATCTCAATCGCCGCACCGTGCTGGAAGCGTGGGACCTGGAGCTTGTATTCCGCCGCCTGCGCCAGCGCCTGAGCAACGTAGCGTCGCTTTTATTGCTGGCGCTCGGGCTGACATTCCTGCCATACAGCCCGCACGCCATGGCAGAGGAAGGCAAACCACTGAGCCATGAAAGCGCAAGCCAATCCATCAAGTCGCTTCTGGACCAGCCCCCCTTCAAAAACCCGGAGACCGTCACTCGCTATCGCTTTGGCGAAGAAAAGCCCGTCGTTAAAAACCAGACACACAGTGACGGCAAACTTCCGGCGTGGCTGCAGGCACTGCTGGACAACTTCAACGGCAATACTTTCAAGCATGTCGCCCAGGGCCTGGAAGTGCTGTTGTGGAGCGTACTGATCGGCGGCCTGGTCCTATTGATATGGCGTTATCGGGAATGGCTGCGTACTTTTGTCAGCCGGCGCGGGCCAGGGAAACCCAAAGCCGCCAAACCAGTACCCGCCCAGTTGTTCGGTCTGGAGCTGGGCACAGAGAGCCTGCCCAGGGACATCGCCAGCACTGCCGAGCAACTCTGGTCGAGCCAACCCCGGGAAGCCCTTGGCCTGTTATATCGTGGCCTGCTGAGCCGCTTGCTGCATGACTTCAACCTGCCCCTTAAAAGCGCGGACACCGAAGGCCAGGTGCTGGAACGCGTTCACCTGTTACAGCAACCACAACTGATGGCGTTCAGCGATGAGTTGACCCGACACTGGCAAAACCTGGCCTACGGTCATCAACTCCCACCCGCCTCGGCCCAGCAAAAACTATGCAACGATTGGCGTGCCCTGTTCAGTTCGGAGGGCGCCCAATGAACCGATGCTTACTAGGGATAGGACTGCTGCTGGCATGCCTGATCACTGCGGGCGGCTTTTATGCCTGGAGCAAGGCGATCCCCTATGAAGAGGTGGTGGACCGCGGTCCCGCTCCGCAAGCCCTGGCCAATCCCTACCTGGCTGCCGAACACTTTCTGCGCCAGCAAGGCCTGCCCGTGGAACATGCCAATAGCCTCGAACGCCTGGCCACCCTGCCGGCCGCAGGCAACAGTCTGTTGCTACTGGAAGAACGCAGCAACATGTCGCCACGCCAGGTCGAACAGTTGCTGGATTGGGCCAAGTCCGGTGGACATCTGTTGTTAGTGGCCGAAGCACTCTGGGATGAAGAGACCGGCAAAAGCGGCGACCTGTTGCTCGATCGCCTGCATATCCACCAAGTGCTGAGTGACGAACCCGAAGAGCCCGCACCCGCCAGTAAAAAGAAAGCGCCGGACCTGACGAAACTCTACATCGACAATGACACCGCCCCGGCCTACTTCAGCTTCGATACCGACTTCAACCTTATCGACCCCAGGCACCTCGCACAATTTTCAGCCAATAGCGCCAGGTCGAGTCACCTTATGCAACTTGACCTCGGGCAAGGCCGCGTTACGGTAATCACCGACAGCGAACTGTGGAAAACACCCGAGATCGGCAAACACGATAATGCCTGGCTGCTGTGGTATCTGAACCAGGGCACTGCCGTCACCTTGCTGTCCAACAGCAACGTGGATGATCTGTTCACCCTGCTGTTGCGTTACTTCCCCCAGGCAGTGGTTGCGCTCATTGCACTGATAGCCCTGGCACTCTGGCAGGCCTGGATGCGCCAGGGCCCGATCCAGGCCCCAGCCTCCAAGGCGCGCCGGCAATTGCAGGAACACTTGAAAGCCAGCGCCGACTTTCTGCTGCGCCGCAGCGGTCAAGGCACGCTATTGCAGGCTTTGCAGCACGATATTCTGCGTGCGGCCCGACGTCGCCATCCAGGCTTCGAACATCTCGACACAGCAGAACAATGGCGGGTACTGGAACACCTGACGCGCCAACCCTCTCACGTCATCAGCCAGGCCCTCGGCCCACTCCCGGCAAAACGGCTTTCCAGCGCCGATTTCAGCCGGCAGGTGGCATGCCTGCAAACCCTCAGGAATGCCCTATGAGCGATTTCCCCAGCACCACAGCCTCGACCGGCGAACCCCTGCAACGCGCCAGCAAGCAAGCCCAAGCTCTGCGTATTGAACTGCGCAAGGCGGTGATCGGGCAGGATCAGGTGATCGATGACGTACTGACCGCACTGATCGCCGGCGGCCACGTCTTGCTCGAAGGTGTACCCGGGCTGGGCAAGACCTTGCTGGTGCGCGCCCTGGCCCGTTGCTTTGGCGGGGACTTCGCGAGGATCCAGTTCACTCCGGACCTGATGCCCAGCGATGTCACCGGCCATGCCGTGTACGACCTGCATACCGAGCAGTTCAAACTGCGCAAGGGTCCCGTGTTCACCCACCTCTTGTTGGCCGACGAAATCAACCGGGCCCCAGCCAAGACCCAGGCGGCCCTGCTCGAAGCCATGCAGGAGCGGCAAGTCACCCTCGAAGGTGAAGCCCTGCCCATCGGCCAGCCGTTCATGGTGCTGGCCACGCAGAACCCAATCGAACAGGAAGGCACCTACCCCCTGCCGGAAGCCGAGCTGGACCGGTTCATGCTCAAGGTACGCATGGACTATCCCGACGCGCAGCAGGAACTGGATATGGTGCGAGAAGTGACGCGCTCGTCACGGGCCGACATGCTGGATGTGCAACCTTTGCGTACAGTGCTGCAGGCCGAAGACGTGTTGCAACTGCAACAGATCGCCAGTGAACTGGCCCTGGATGAACACGTACTCGACTATGCCGTGCGCCTGGCGCGAGCCACACGCAGTTGGCCAGGCCTGGCCATCGGCGCCGGCCCACGAGCTTCAATCGCCCTGGTACGCGGCGCCCGCGCCCGTGCACTGCTACGTGGGGGCGAGTTCGTCACGCCGGATGACATCAAAAGCTGCGCCCTTGCGGTACTGCGTCATCGGGTACGCCTTGCACCAGAACTGGACATCGACGGATTGGAGGTCGACCAGGTGCTCAAGCAACTGCTCGACCAGATTCCGGCACCCCGGCAATGAAGCGCCCATGAAACCGACCCGTCTGTTATTAGTCTGGCTTGGCGTGCTGCTGGGCTTGAACATCCTGCTGGGCACTGCGGCAGCCTTGCAGTTCAAGGTGCCCGACACCCTGCACTCGGTGGCGTGGGGTCTGCTCCTGGCGCTGCTCCTCTTGGCGTTGCTGGACGCGCTGCGACTGCGCCGCAGACCATCACCGAACGTGCATCGGCATATGCCCGGCAGCCTGGCGCTGGGACGCTGGGGCGAAGTACGCCTGGTCCTGGAACATGGCTCTCCACAAGCGTTGACGGTGCAGGTGTTCGATCACGTTCCCGACGGGCTGAGCCTGGAAAACCTGCCCCAGTCCATCGAGTTACGCCCCGGTGAAGGCAGCGAGCTGGGCTATCGGCTACGGCCTTTACGGCGCGGGCATTTCACGTTCAGTCGATGCGAAGTCCACCTGCCCAGCCCATTGGGCCTCTGGTCCGCCAGGCGCTTTATCGAAGTCGAGGATGCCACCCGCGTCTATCCGGATTTTGCCCGACTGTACGGAGCACAGCTGCTGGGGGTGGATAACTGGCTGAGCCAACTGGGGGTGCGTCAACGCCAACGACGGGGCTTGGGGCTGGAGTTTCATCAACTGCGCGAATTTCGTGAGGGTGACAGCCTGCGGCAGATCGACTGGAAAGCCACTGCGCGGCAACGTACTCCCATCGCACGAGAGTATCAGGACGAGCGCGACCAGCAGATCGTGTTCATGCTCGATTGCGGCCGACGCATGCGCAGCCAGGATGATGAACTGTCACACTTCGACCACGCCCTCAATGCCTGCCTGTTGCTCAGTTATGTAGCCTTGCGCCAGGGCGATGCGGTGGGATTGTGCACCTTTGCTTGCGACCACCCACGCTACCTGGCGCCGGTCAAGGGCAGTAGTCAGTTGAACCTGTTGCTCAATGCGGTCTATGACCTGGACACCACCCGCCGAACTGCCGACTACGAGGCGGCGGCCAGCCAACTGCTGGCCCGGCAAAAGCGGCGGGCATTGGTGATCGTAGTCAGCAACCTGCGGGATGAGGACGATGAAGCACTACTCAGCGCCGTCAAACGCATCAGCCGTCAACATCGGGTGCTGGTGGCGAGTATGCGGGAGGAAGTCCTCGATCTACTGCGCCAGTCTCCCGTACAGACGTTGCCCGAGGCTTTGGCCTACAGCGGCACTGTCGACTACCTCAACATGCGGGACGAATTGCATGACCGTTTGAACGCACACGGCCTGTCGGTGCTGGATACGCTGCCATCAGCCATGGGCGCCGCCCTGGTAACACGCTACCTGGGCTGGAAAAAAGCTGGAGTCTTCTGAAAAAAGCGCACGATTGCTGGGGGACAGCACCATTCCCCCGGACATGTCGACTGCATGCTGCTTCTAGGCCGAGGCCTCCAAGGGATCGAAGCTGAAGTAATGCAACAGCACCTTGATGAGCTGCCCATATTCCTCGGGCGCCTGAAGCACGCTGAACCCGGAATCGTAATGCTGCGGGTTGATATCTTCATGACTCCACAGGCAGGTCGCCGTGAGGTCAATGGCATGGAAGGTGTCGTCAGCCCCAGGAATTTTCAAGCGCAACTCGAACTCTGCGTCGACCATCATGGGTAACTGGCTGATCAACATCAGCCCGTCGTCAGAGAGGTTACCCAAATATCCGATGGGCTTGTCGGTGACGCGGTTAAACACCTGCAGGAAATAAGGAAGTTGATGCCGCTCGATCCGTCGGTCGGTAAACATGGTGAGATCGCCATCCAGTGGCCATGACTCTGGCCGTGCCAGTGATTCGGAACGAGCGCAATTGCTCGCTCTCCCTGGATCTCGGTGTGACGAAAGACAACGCCTTGTCACTAGACAGCTGCCGAATCCGGGCCCCGCATTCGTTCGAATAGAAAACCTATACAAACGCCCATTCAAAGGATAGCCCAAGACTGGCAAGGGGCCAGTTATTAAATGACGAACGCCATTACAACGAGGCCGGACGCGGCTTTGCAACGCTTGCACCGGGGTAATGCCCCAGTTGTTGCAAGGTGTCCAACCTTGCGCGTGCACGGTAGGCGTATTCGCTCGACGGGTACTGATTAATGATGAATTGGTAGGTTTGCACCGCATCAACGAACAGCTTCTGTCGTTCAAGGCATTGCCCGCGCAACATCGAGACCTCCGGCTGCACATAGCGCCGGGTACGACTCTCGCGGTCGACCTGGGACAATTCCAGCGTGACACGCTCGCAGTCACCGACCTTGTACGCACGGTAAGCGTTGTTCAAATGATGGTCCATCGACCAGCGGGTGCAGCCGACAACACTGACGGCCAGGGCAGCAATGAGCAAAATTCGCATGAGGGTTCTCCTGTCTTGTGCAGTGTATCGACCCCTCGTCGAAAATCTTCAAGGATGTTGGTCTATTCAATCGGAGCGAAAACAAGCGAATCGTCGATAAGTAGTGCAAACGAACAATGACTACAACCAAAGAGCATAGTAGCCTTCCTCAGCGCTTGAACTCAGGAGTCTGTGCATGTCCGTCCGTCGTACCAAAATCGTCGCCACCCTTGGCCCGGCCAGCAACTCGCCGGAAGTCCTCGAACAGCTGATTCTGGCTGGTTTGGACGTTGCCCGTCTGAACTTCTCCCACGGCACCCCGGACGAGCACAAGGCTCGCGCCAAGCTGGTGCGTGACCTGGCCGCCAAGCACGGTCGCTTCGTCGCATTGCTGGGTGACCTGCAAGGCCCGAAAATCCGTATCGCCAAATTCACCAACAAGCGTATCGAGCTGAAGATCGGTGACAAGTTCACCTTCTCCACCAGCCATCCGCTGACCGAAGGTAACCAGGACGTCGTGGGTATCGACTATCCGGACCTGGTCAAGGACTGTGGCGTCGGTGACGAGTTGCTGCTGGATGACGGCCGCGTAGTCATGCGTGTCGACACTGCCACCCCGACCGAACTGAACTGCACCGTGATCATCGGCGGCCCGCTGTCCGATCACAAAGGCATCAACCGTCGCGGCGGTGGCCTGACTGCTCCAGCCCTGACTGAAAAAGACAAGGCCGACATCAAGCTCGCCGCTGAAATGGAAGTGGACTACCTCGCCGTGTCCTTCCCGCGTGACGCCGCTGACATGGAATACGCCCGTAAACTGCGCGACGAAGCCGGCGGTACCGCCTGGCTGGTGGCGAAGATCGAACGCGCCGAAGCCGTGGCCGATGACGAAACCCTCGACGGCCTGATCAAGGCATCCGACGCCGTGATGGTTGCCCGTGGTGACCTGGGTGTGGAAATCGGCGACGCCGAGCTGATCGGTATCCAGAAGAAGATCATCCTGCACGCACGCCGCCACAACAAAGCGGTGATCGTCGCGACCCAGATGATGGAGTCGATGATCCAGAACCCGATGCCGACCCGCGCCGAAGTGTCCGACGTGGCCAACGCCGTGCTCGACTACACCGACGCCGTGATGCTCTCGGCTGAAAGCGCCGCTGGCCCGTACCCGCTGGAAGCCGTGCAGGCCATGGCGCGCATCTGCGTCGGCGCCGAAAAGCACCCGACCAGCAAGACCTCCAGCCACCGTATCGGCAAGGTCTTCGAAAGCTGCGACCAGAGCATCGCCCTGGCCGCCATGTACACCGCCAACCACTTCCCGGGCGTTAAAGCGATCATCGCCTTGACCGAAAGTGGCTACACGCCGTTGATCATGTCGCGCATCCGTTCCTCGGTGCCGATCTACGCGTTCTCCCCACACCGCGAAACCCAGGCCCGCGCGGCGATGTTCCGTGGCGTGTACACCGTACCGTTCGATCCGGCTTCGTTGCCGCCCCATGAAGTCAGCCAGGCGGCCATCGACGAGTTGATCAAGCGTGGCGTCGTGGAGAAAGGCGACTGGGTCATCCTGACCAAGGGCGACAGCTACCACACCATCGGCGGCACCAACGGCATGAAAATCCTGCACGTTGGCGATCCAATGGTCTGAGTCAAACGCTGAAAAACAAAAGCCCTGCCATGTGAATGGCAGGGCTTTTTGTTTTTGATGTGGCTCAGCGTTTGGTGATAAACCCCGATAACGCCGCAATCGCCTCCGGTGACTTCAAACGCTGGACGAACAATGCGCCCTCCTCCTCAATCACCTGCCGCAACTGCTCACGATCCACACTCTTCATCAATTGCTTGGTCACCTGCACCGCCCCCGGCGCCAGGGTTTCAAAGCGCTCGGCGATTTCCCGCGCCTTGGCCAACGCCGCTTCGCCACTGCCCAACGCCTCGGTGGCGATCCCCCATGCAGCAGCCTGCTCCCCGGTAAACCCCTCGCCCAGCAACAACAATTCAGCCGCCTTCGCATGCCCCAGCAAACGCGGCAGGATCAGGCTCGAACCAAACTCAGGACACAGCCCCAGGTTGACGAACGGCATACGCAAGCGCGCATCACGGCTGATATACACGAGGTCACAGTGCAGCAGCAGGGTTGTGCCAATCCCCACCGCCGCTCCTGCCACCGCAGCGATTACGGGCTTGCGACAGTTGAGCAGACTTTTCATAAAGTGAAACGGTGGGCTGTCGAGGTCGCTGGGCGGCTGTTCAAGAAAATCGCCGATGTCATTACCGGCGGTAAAACACTCGCTGCTGCCCTGGATCAGCACGGCGCTGATCGCTGAATCGGCATCCGCCAACTCCAGCGCCTCGGCGAGCTGGGTGTACATGGCGCGGGTCAGGGCGTTTTTCTTGTCCGGGCGGTTGAGCTGCAGGGTCAGCAACCCGCGCTCGCGGTGCAGCAGGATGGCGTCGGTCATGGTGCGTCTCGCGGCTGTAGGGTTCAGCGCTCAACCACGGGGCAGGAACACATCGGCCAGCAGTTGATTGCGCGGCAGTCCCGCCAGGAACAAGCGCTTGGAAAACGCCTCGACACTCGCGGGGTGTCCGCAGAGTAAGGCCAGCGTTTGCCGGGAAACAAGCCGCAGTTGCGCCAATGCCTGGGTCGACTCAGCCGCCGTCCACAACTCCACCGACAGGTTTGAATGCTGCGCGGCCAGCGCTGCCAGGGGTTCGGCCAGGTAATGAGCGTCGGCATCATGGGCCACGTGAATCACACGGATGGAGCCTTGATGATTCTGGCGCAAGGCCTCGCGCAACACGCCCCACAACGGACCAAGGCCAGTGCCGGAGGCCAGCAGCCACAGCGGGCGGGATTGCCAGTCTGGATCGTATTGCAAAGCGCCGCCGCGCAACTCGCCCAGGCGCAATGGATCGCCGACCTGCAGCTGCCGAGCGAGATCACTGAATTGACCGGGCTGCCGGCAATCGATATGAAACTCCAGAAATGCATCTTCCTGAGGCAAGCTGGCCAAGGAATACGGCCGCGCCACGTGCCCGGCCCACAGCACCATATGCTGCCCGGCCCGATATCGCAGGCCGCGCTCGGGTTGCAGGCGCACGCGCACAACATTCGAGTTCAGCCAGTCGGCGCCCACCACCCGAGCCGCCAGACCATCGCGTTGCGGATCAAACGCTTCGACCTGCAGATCACCCGTCACATGGCACTGGCAGGCCAACCGCCAACCGTCCTGGCGTTGCGCAGGGCTCAGGGCATCGGGCTGCCTGTCCTCGACCTCGCCCCGGCAACGTACCAGGCATGCATGGCAACTGCCGGCGCGGCAACTGTAGGGCACGGCCACTCCCGCCTGGTTCAAGGCATCCAGCAGGTTGCTGCCGGCAGTTACCGACCAATGGCGTTCGCCGACGTACAGTTCAGGCATATAAGGGCTCAATCACAGGGGAGGCGCACAGGGAATCATGCCTGCGACAGTTTGACCATAGTCGGGTGTATCGGCCACCGCGTCGGGTTATACTGCCGCGCCTTTTTAGCGTCGCGCCTGCACCACTTGGCGTGCCTTGGAAAGGTGGCTTCAGCCGACCGATACACCCCACTGAAGCCACCTTTATTGAATGTTCCCTTATAGAGGAGCGCGACTCATGACCGTGATCAAGCAAGACGACCTGATTCAGAGCGTTGCCGACGCCCTGCAATTCATTTCCTACTACCACCCCGTTGACTTCATCCAGGCGATGCACGAGGCCTACCTGCGCGAAGAATCGCCAGCAGCCCGTGACTCCATGGCGCAGATCCTGATCAACTCGCGCATGTGCGCCACCGGCCATCGCCCGATCTGCCAGGACACTGGTATCGTCACCGTGTTTGTGCGCGTGGGCATGGACGTACGTTGGGATGGCGCCACCATGGGCCTGGACGACATGATCAACGAAGGCGTGCGTCGCGCCTACAACCTGCCGGAAAACGTCCTGCGAGCGTCTATCCTCGCCGACCCGGCCGGTGCGCGTAAGAACACCAAGGACAACACCCCAGCGGTGATCCACTATTCCATCGTCCCGGGTAACACCGTGGAAGTGGACGTAGCTGCCAAAGGCGGTGGTTCCGAGAACAAGTCGAAAATGGCCATGCTCAACCCGTCCGACTCGATCGTCGACTGGGTACTCAAGACTGTTCCGACCATGGGCGCCGGTTGGTGCCCGCCGGGCATGCTCGGCATCGGCATCGGCGGCACCGCCGAGAAAGCCGCAGTGATGGCCAAGGAAGTGCTGATGGAATCCATCGACATCCACGAGCTGATCAAGCGCGGCCCGTCCAACCGTATCGAAGAGATGCGCCTGGAGCTGTTCGAGAAGGTCAACCAACTGGGCATCGGCGCCCAGGGCCTGGGTGGCCTGACCACCGTGCTCGACGTGAAGATCATGGACTACCCGACTCACGCAGCTTCGCTGCCGGTGTGCATGATCCCCAACTGCGCCGCCACCCGTCACGCGCATTTCGTGCTCGATGGTTCCGGCCCGGCGTCGCTGGAAGCACCACCGCTGGACGCCTACCCGGAAATCGTCTGGGAAGCCGGCCCGTCGGCCCGTCGCGTCAACCTCGACACCCTGACCCCGGAAGACGTGCAGAGCTGGAAGCCGGGCGAAACCGTGTTGCTCAACGGCAAGATGCTTACCGGCCGCGACGCCGCGCACAAGCGCATGGTCGAGATGCTGAACAAGGGCGAAACCCTGCCGGTGGACCTCAAGGGTCGCTTCATCTACTACGTCGGCCCGGTAGATCCAGTGCGCGAAGAAGTGGTTGGCCCAGCTGGCCCGACCACCGCCACGCGGATGGACAAGTTCACCCGCCAGATCCTTGAGCAAACCGGCCTGCTGGGCATGATCGGCAAGTCCGAGCGCGGCCCGACTGCGATCGAAGCGATCAAGGACAACAAGGCCGTGTACCTGATGGCCGTGGGCGGCGCTGCTTACCTGGTGGCGCAAGCCATCAAGAGGTCGCGGGTTGTCGCGTTCGCCGAACTGGGTATGGAAGCGATCTACGAGTTCGACGTCAAAGACATGCCGGTCACCGTTGCCGTTGATAGCAAAGGCGAATCCGTGCACATCACCGGTCCTGCCATCTGGCAGAAAAAGATCAGTGAAAGCCTGGCGGTAGAAGTGCAGTAAGCACTTTACTGCAAGGATAAAGGCGACTGCGGCCCCATGGCCCAGTCGCCTTTTTTATGGCTCATGGTATGGTGCTCGCCCCATATTGCAGCTGTTCATATCCGTATGATCGCGATCCCTCGCCCCCTGCGCCTGACCTTCTACTCGTTATTGATCATCGCCGGAGCGGTGCTGGCCGCTGCCTTGGCCACGCGTCATGCCGAGCGCCAGGCCCTGGCCGACGATGCCGCACGCGCCAATCAACAGCTCGCGCTGTACGCCAACTCGCTGCACACCCTGATCGAACGCTACCGCGCCCTGCCCGCCGTGCTGGCGCTGGACTCGGAAATGATCAGCGCGCTCAAAGGCCCGCTGGATGCCGCTACCCAGGACGTGCTTAATCGCAAACTGGAACGCATCAACGGTGCCGCGCAATCGTCCACCCTGGAATTGATGGACCGCAGCGGCCTCGCCGTGGCCGCCAGCAACTGGGCGCTGCCGAGCAGTTATGTGGGCCACAACTATGCATTCCGGCCGTATTTCAGCCAGACCAAGAGCCAGGGCACCGGGCGCTTTTATGCGGTGGGGGTGACCACCGGGATTCCGGGTTACTTCCTCTCCAGCGCAGTACTGGATGAAAACGAGCAGTTCCTGGGCGCCATGGTGGTGAAACTGGAGTTCCCCGAGCTGGAGCGCGAATGGGCTCAGGGCGATGACTTGCTGCTGGTCAGTGATGCACGTGGCATCGTGTTTATTGCCAACCAGCCGGGCTGGCGTTATCGCAATCTGAGGCCGCTATCGGCCAATGACCTCGCCGAGCTCAAGGCCACTCGCCAATACGACAAGAAACAACTGCAGCCGCTGGAAACCGAAACCCTGCAGCGCTTTGACGAAAACAGCCACCTGATGCGCGTCAACGGCCCCGACGGCAGTGCCCGGTACATCTGGGAATCGCTGCCGCTGAAGGCAGAAGGCTGGACCCTGCACCTGCTGCGCAAACCGCAATTGCCGTTTGAAGACCAACGCAACGCGGGCCTGGCCGCCGCGGGCTCCTGGCTGGCGCTGGTGTTCCTCGTGCTGTTCCTGAGCCAACGCTGGCGCCTGGCCCGCTTGCGCCAGCGCAGCCGCGAAGAGCTGGAGCAACTGGTGGAAGAACGCACCCAGGCCCTGCGCACCGCACAGGACGGCTTGGTGCAATCGGCCAAGCTGGCGGCGCTGGGGCAAATGTCCGCCGCCCTCGCCCACGAAATCAACCAGCCACTGACTGCCCAGCGCATGCAGCTTGCCACCCTGCGCCTGTTGCTGGATCACGGCCGCGTGGACGACGCCTACAAGGCGCTCACGCCGCTGGACGATATGCTCACGCGCATGGCCGCGCTCACCGGCCACCTCAAGACCTTCGCACGCAAAAGCCCCAGCGGCCTGCGCGAACGCCTGGACCTGGCCACGGTGGTCGACCAATCCCTGCACCTGCTCGACGCACGCCTGCGCGATGAAGGCATCGGCGTGGTGATGGACCTGACCCGCCCGGCCTGGGTGCGCGGCGACGCGATTCGTCTGGAGCAGGTGCTGATCAACCTGCTGCGCAACGCCCTGGACGCCATGGCCGACAAGCCGCGCAAGCGCCTGGAAATCCGCCTGCACGCCGACCAGCAGCTCTGGCTTTTGACCGTCAGCGACAGCGGCGGCGGGATTGCCGAGGAACACCTGAACAACGTGTTTGACCCGTTCTTTACCACCAAGCCGGTGGGCGATGGTCTCGGTTTGGGACTGGCGGTGTCTTACGCTATCGTGCATGAACTCGGTGGACGCCTGATCGCCGGCAACCACGGCGACGGCGCGATATTCACCCTGACCCTGCCCATCGCGCTGGAGACGCCGGACCTATGCTGAATGCGGTGATTGTGGTCGATGACGAAGCCAGCATTCGCACGGCCGTAGAGCAGTGGTTGAGCCTCTCCGGGTTTGAGGTGCAGCTGTTCAGCCGCGCCGAAGAATGCCTGGCACACCTGCCCAAGGACTTTCCCGGCGTGATCTTGAGCGACGTGCGCATGCCAGGGCTCAGCGGCCTGGAGTTGCTGGCCGAGGTGCAGCGTCGCGACGCCGACTTGCCGGTGATATTGCTGACCGGCCATGGCGATGTGCCGATGGCTGTCGAAGCCATGCGCGACGGCGCCTACGATTTTCTGGAAAAACCCTTCAGCCCTGAAGCCCTGCTCAACAGCCTGCGCCGGGCGTTGGACAAACGTGGGCTGATCCTGGAAAACCGTCGCCTGCACCAACAGGCCGACCACCGTTCGAAGCTCGAATCCAGCCTGCTCGGCGTGTCCCGCGGCTTGCAGAACCTGCGCCGTCAGGTGCTCGACCTGGCGAGCTTGCCGGTCAACGTGCTGATCCGTGGCGAGACCGGCAGCGGCAAGGAGCTGGTTGCCCGCTGCCTGCATGATTTCGGCCCTCGGGCCAAGAAGCCGTTTGTGGCGCTCAACTGCGCGGCTATTCCCGAGCAGTTGTTTGAAGCCGAGTTGTTCGGCCACGAAAGCGGCGCGTTCACCGGCGCCCAGGGCAAGCGCATCGGCAAGCTGGAATACGCCCACGGCGGCACGCTGTTCCTCGATGAAATCGAAAGCATGCCCCTGGCCCAGCAAGTGAAGTTGTTGCGGGTGCTGCAAGAACAGAAGCTGGAGCGACTGGGCTCCAACCAGAGCATCCACGTGGACTTGCGCATCATCGCCGCGACCAAGCCGGACCTGCTGGAAGAGGCCCGAGCGGGGCGGTTTCGCGAAGACCTGGCTTATCGCCTCAACGTCGCACAATTGCGCCTGCCGCCGTTGCGCGAGCGCCGTGAAGATATTCCGCTGCTGTACGAGCACTTTGCCCAGAGCGCTGCTGAACGTTTGGGGCGTACGGCCGAGCCATTGAGCGGGCCGGCGCTGGGGCGCCTGCTCAGCCATGACTGGCCCGGCAATGTGCGTGAACTGGCCAACGTCGCCGAGCGCCAGGTGTTGGGCCTTGGCGACCCGGAACCGGAAGGCATCGAGGCCGGGCAATCCCTCGCGGCACAGCAAGAAGCCTTCGAAGCCCATTGCCTGAAGGCAGCGCTGACCCGGCACAAAGGCGACATCAAGGCCGTGCTGGCGGAATTGCAACTGCCCCGCCGTACCTTCAATGAAAAAATGCAACGCCATGGCCTGGCACGCGACATGTTCATCAAGGATGAATGAGCGGATTTCCGCTCATCACTCCAGAATAACCAGCGATATTCCGCTCAAAAAAAACCACAAACCCTTCTAGACCGGGCCTTCATCTAACTGGCACAGCTCCTGCTATAGCCCCAGCCAGGCAGCGCTCGCGCCGCTCCATAAAAACAACTAGATGAAGGATCCTTCAATGGATAACTCCAACACCTTGCCTCTGGGGTCGGCGGCCGCGCCGGCACAACCACGCACCACTTCCAGCCGCATCAAGTCGATCTTCAGCGGATCAGTCGGCAACATGGTCGAGTGGTACGACTGGTACGTCTACGCCGCTTTTTCACTGTACTTCGCCAAAGCCTTTTTCCCGAAAGGCGACACTACCGCCCAACTCCTCAACACCGCCGCGATCTTCGCCGTGGGCTTCCTGATGCGTCCGATCGGCGGCTGGCTGATGGGCCTGTACGCCGACAAGGTCGGGCGTAAAAAAGCCCTGATGGCCTCGGTCTACCTGATGTGCTTCGGCTCGTTGCTGATTGCCCTGAGCCCAGGCTATGAAGTCATTGGTATCGGTGCGCCCATCCTGCTGGTGTTTGCCCGTTTGCTGCAGGGGCTGTCAGTCGGCGGCGAATACGGCACCTCCGCCACCTACCTCAGCGAGATGGCGACCAAGGAACGCCGTGGTTTCTACTCCAGCTTCCAGTACGTGACCCTGATCTCCGGCCAGCTCATCGCTTTGGCGGTGCTGATCGTGCTGCAACAGGTGCTCACCACCGAGCAACTGTATGCCTGGGGCTGGCGTATCCCGTTCGCCATCGGCGCCCTGTGCGCAGTGGTCGCGCTTTACCTGCGTCGTGGCATGGAAGAAACCGAGTCGTTCACCAAGAAAGAAAAAGCCAAGGAAAGCGCGATGCGCACCTTGATGCGTCACCCCAAGGAACTGATGACCGTGGTCGGCCTGACCATGGGCGGCACCCTGGCCTTCTACACCTACACCACCTACATGCAGAAGTACTTGGTGAACACGGTCGGCATGAGCATCTCCGACTCCACCACCATCTCGGCAGCTACGCTGTTTCTGTTCATGTGCCTGCAACCGATCGTCGGCGGGCTGTCGGATAAAGTCGGCCGTCGTCCAATCCTGATCGCCTTCGGCATCCTCGGCACGCTGTTCACTGTGCCGATCCTCACCACCCTGCACACCATCCAATCCTGGTGGGGCGCGTTCTTCCTGATCATGGCGGCGCTGATCATCGTCAGCGGTTACACCTCGATCAACGCAGTGGTGAAAGCCGAATTGTTCCCAACCGAAATCCGTGCCTTGGGCGTGGGCCTGCCGTATGCACTGACCGTATCGATCTTCGGCGGCACCGCTGAATACATCGCGCTGTGGTTCAAGAGCATCGGCATGGAAACCGGTTACTACTGGTATGTGACTGCGTGTATCGCAGTGTCGCTGGTGGTCTACGTGACCATGAAGGACACCCGCAAGCATTCGCGCATTACCACGGACTAAAAAATGTGGGAGGGGGCTTACCCCCTCCCACATTGGCTTTACATCGCTTAGTTAATCAGCGCAGTTCCGCCACCTCACTACGCCCATACCGCCGCTGCGCATACGACGCCCCTGCAATCATCATCACCAATATTCCCGCCAACACCGCCGATGAACCAATGGTGCCAAAATCCAGGCCACCCTGCTCATGGGGCTTGGTCAGGAAATCCCCCAACGTCGCGCCAAACGGCCGGGTCAGCACAAACGCTACCCAGAACAACAGCACCGACGAAATCTGCGTGAAGTATTTGAGCGCCACCACTGCGGCGATGGTCGAGCCGATCAACAGTGCCCCGCCAGCAAACCCCAACCCCGAATCGTCCGCCAGGAAATCGCCCAACGCCGTGCCGAGGGTGTTGGAAAACAGAATTGCCATCCAATAGAACAACTCACCCCGGAAAGTCTGCACCTTGTTCACGTTCAGCGAGTCACCGCTGAGGTGCCACAGCGCGAAAATGATCATCAGGATCACGATCAGGATCATCGACCCCGTGGCGTAACCCAAGCCCAGGGTGCGGTCCATAAAGTCGGACATGGTGGTGCCGGCCGTGCTGGTGGATAAAATCACGATCCAGTACAGCACCGGGTTGTAGGTTTTCGACCAGAGTTGCGTCACCAGAGTGACCAGGAACACGCTGATCAAAATCATCGAACTGATCGCATAACCGACATTCAGGGTCATCGACAACAAGTCCCCGGCGGTTTCGCCCAAGGTGGTTGCGCAGATTTTCATGACCCAGAACGCCAGGGTGATCTGAGGAAGTTTATTCATGGGGTAGAAGGCTCCGAGATTCAGTCTTTCGATGGCCGACTTATGGGGGTGTCGACCTTGGGCGCAGACTGAACGGGGCGCTGTGAAAAATAGGTGGGCGATGAATGAAAATTCCATGGGCCAATGGAAATTCGCTGCCACGGGTTGCACTATGACCGCCTCCCAGAATTGCGTAGCAGGAACCCGGCCCATGTCTGACGATATCCATTTCTACGAACCCGCCAACGGCCACGGCCTGCCCCATGATCCGTTCAACGCCATCGTCGGCCCACGGCCTATCGGCTGGATTTCGTCCCACGACAGCGCAGGCCGCCTGAACCTGGCGCCCTACAGTTTTTTCAATGCGTTCAACTACATTCCGCCAATCATTGGGTTTTCCAGTGTCGGGCGCAAAGACAGCCTGAACAACATCGAACAGACCGGCGAGTTCGTGTGGAACCTCGCTACCCGCCCGCTGGCCGAGCAGATGAACCAGAGTTGCGCAGCGGTCGCGCCAGACGTGAATGAGTTCGAGTTGTCAGGCCTGACGCCGGTGGCCTCGAAAATCGTCGCCGTGCCACGGGTGGGCGAAAGCCCGGTGTCATTCGAATGCAAGGTGACGCAGATCATCCAGCTGCAACGCGCCGACAAAGGGTTGGTACCGAGTTGGCTGGTGCTGGGCGAGGTGGTTGCGGTGCATATTGCCAAGTGGCTGCTCAAGGACGGCGTCTACGACACCGCCGCCGCCGAGCCGATTTTGCGCGGCGGTGGCCCGGCGGATTACTTCCAGCTAGGGCCAGAGGCACTGTTCAAGATGCACCGCCCAGGCGCCACCCAACGCTGATCGGAATGCGATCAATTGTGGGAGGGGGCTTGCCCCCTCCCACATTTAGTCAGCGGCAGGCGCCCAAATCAGTTGACCCTCTGCATCCACGTCGACCAAGCCTGCAAGCTGCAGCGTCGCCGCATCATCGGCATCCGAAGCGGTCTTGAACGTCTGCCCATCGAGGATCTTGTGAAACTGCGGTGCGCCCATGCCATCCAGTGCCTTGACGGCGACGGCGGCGCTGTAGCCTCCTTCACCCGGTACTACGGCGGAAACGGCTTCGTGGTGGGCAAATTGTTTACGTGCCATGTTGCAGGTCCTGGCCAATGGAAAGGCGGCCATTCTAAACCGGTTCAACCGGCGAGTTGCAGGTACTCGCCATAGGCGTGGGCGGCGGATGCATCGGTGAAGGTCTGAAAGTCCATGCTGCGCACCACCATGTCGTTCAACAACTCGGTGAAGAGCATCAGCGCCGGCGAGCTGAAGTAGGCGCTCATCGCCTGCTCGCTGCTCCAGAAACCCGAGACCAGCCACACATCGGGGTCGACCTGGGAATGCTGCAACGAGAATTGCAGACAACCCTGAGCCTGACGCCCTGGTTCGATCAAACTGCTCAAACGTGCACCGAGTTCGGTGCTGCACCCGGTGCGGGCACGGATAAAGGCCATATGGCTCGCGGGAATGGGGGTGGACATGTTCGACTCTCCCGTTGAGAAGTGATGCTCGGCAAGCACTGTGAGGGTGTGTTGCCACAGGATCAACGATAACGGCGCGGGGGTGGACGCGGTTAGTCGATTCCTGCCGGCTTATTGCACAATCCTGCGAGAAGCGTAAACCGGGTATTCGGCCCAGCGGTTTTACGCAGGGGCGAACGCCGTGTTTCAGGGAGATGACAGGCCTCGCGCTTGCCTGATTGCCCACATGGCGCAGGATCAGGCAAGGATTATGCAGAATCGACCTAACACTCTTTGAAAAGCCGCCGCTAAGCTGACCCCATCAAAGCCGCCTGCAGAGGACGCTTCATGTCGTCGCCCGAACATCAGCCCATTCCCCTCGATGCCGAGATGGAAAAACAGCGCGCCGAACTGGCCAGTATTGTGCACCGGCATACCTGGGAAGATGGCTCCTACGGCACCGCGATCACCTCGCTGTACCTGAACCGCCACAACACACCGCGCGACTTTATGCCGGTGCTGGTGGAGCCCGCGCTGTGCATCCTCGCCAACGGCAGCAAGGAAGTGCGCCTGGCCGATGAAATCTTTGCCTACGACCCGCTCAACTACCTGGTGTTCTCGGTGGCGATGC
Source organism: Pseudomonas sp. LG1E9 (assembly GCF_003290225.1). Lineage (NCBI taxonomy): Bacteria > Pseudomonadati > Pseudomonadota > Gammaproteobacteria > Pseudomonadales > Pseudomonadaceae > Pseudomonas > Pseudomonas sp. LG1E9. The sequence continues at coordinate 5,655,051 of NZ_CP029983.1, forward strand.
CGGTGGCCGGGCGGATCATCGATGCGACGCCGGAAGATCCGAACCTGTCGGTACGCATCAACATCGACCCGGCGCAACTCACAGCCCTGATTGCAGAGGCCGGCCCCATGGGCGTCCCCACGCGCCCGACATCACGCGGCATGTACGTGGACCGCATCGACACCCAATTGCTCGACGCCGTGCTGCGCCTGGCGCGCTTGCTGGATACGCCCAAAGACATCGCCATACTGGCGCCGCTGATCAACCGGGAAATTCTCTACCGCCTGCTGCGGGGGCCGCAGGGGTATCGCCTGTATGAAATTGCCGTGGCCAATAGTCAGAGCCATCGGGTGAGCCAGGCGATCAAGTGGCTCAACGGCAACTATGAGCAACCGCTGCGCATTGATGACCTGGCCAGGGAAGTGAACCTCAGCGTCTCGACCCTGCATCACCGCTTCAAGGCGATCACTGCCATGAGCCCGCTGCAATACCAGAAGCAACTGCGCTTGCAGGAAGCGCGGCGGTTGATGATTGCCGAAGGGCTTGAAGCCTCGGCAGCCGGTTATCGGGTGGGGTATGAAAGCCCGTCGCAATTCAGCCGGGAGTACAGCCGACTATTTGGTGCGCCGCCGTTGCGGGATCTAGCCAGACTGCGCCAAAGCATCTGATCTTCAGTGTTTTTCAGTCCAGGGTGCGCGGCAGCTGCAAGGTGACCCGCAACCCACCCTCGCGCAGATTCTGCAAGCTCACCTCGCCACCATGGCTGTGGGCAATATTGCGCGCAATCCCCAGACCCAACCCGTAGCCCTGCTGCTGCCCGGCCAGGCGGAAGTGCGGCTCGAACACCTGCTCCAGGCGCTGCTCCGGCACGCCAGGACCTTCATCGTCGACGTGCAGGACAAATTCCGCGCCATCATCCTCGACATGCAAATGCGCGTTCTGCCCGTACTTCAAGGCGTTGTCGATCAGGTTGCCAATGCAACGCTTGAGCGCCAGCGGCTTGCCCGGATAGGCCACCAATGCAGCGCCATTCAGGGTCACGCGGCCGTTACCGTTGGGCGCAACATAAGGTTCCACCAGGCATTCGAGCACATGGTTCAGATCGACGGGCTGGATGTTCTCGTGGATATCGGTGTCTTTCACGCATTGCAGCGCGCCCTTCACCAGCAGTTCCAACTCATCCAGATCGCGGCCGAACTTGGTTTGCAGATTCTCGTCTTCCAGCAGCTCCACGCGCAGGCGCAGACGGGTGATCGGTGTGCGCAGGTCGTGGGAAATCGCGCTGAACAGCTGGCTGCGCTCGGTCAGGTAGCGGCTGATGCGCTCGCGCATGGCATTGAATGCGCGTCCCACTTCCACCACTTCACTACCGCCACCTTCGGCCACAGGTTCTACGTCGGCGCCCAGGGACATATCCCGCGCCGCCCGCGCCAGGCGCTTGAGCGGCCGGCTTTGCCAGTGCACCAGCAGGCCAATAAACAACAGCAGAAAACCGCTGGTCAGTACGATAAACCACACCTGCTGCGATGGCAGGCCCTGTTCTTCAAGACTGGTGTAAGGCTCAGGCAGCAACGAAGCGATGTACAGCCATTCGCCGGGGGCGAGCTGGATCTGGGTCACCAGCACCGGCGGGTTTACCGGTTCCAGGGTCAGTGCGTAATGGGCCCAGGAACGCGGCAGCTCATCGAGCTTGAGGCCGGCGTTGAAGATGCGCAGGTCTTCGGCGCTGACGAACTCCACCGAGATATGCACGTCGGCGCCCAGGGTTTGGCGCAGCACTTCGTCCACTGCCACCAGTACCGCCTGTTTGCGCGGGGTTTCGGGCAAGACCTGCATGTCCAGCGGGCGGTCATTGAGGGTCACCACAAACCGGGTGCCGCCCATGCTGCGCAATTGGTCCAGGACCAGCGGGCGATAGGCCACGGGCAACGAACGGAAGTAACTCACACTGGCGGTCATCGAATGCGCCAGGCTGCGGGCGCTGGTGACCAGGCCCTCAAGCTGGGTGGCGCGCAACTGCGAGACCCAGATCACGCTGGACAACGCTTGGGCGAACAACACCGCGAGCAAGGTCAACAGCAGCATGCGCCCCAACAGCGAGCGCGGTACCGGGAAGCGGCGACGGCGTTCTGTCACCGGCTCATTGGACATTGCCGGCAACCACGCTGGCTGCCAGTTGATAACCGCTGCCACGTACGGTGCGGATCAGCCTCGGGGGTTTTTCGGTGTCGCGCAGGCGTTGGCGCAGCCGGCTCACTGCCATGTCCACGATGCGGTCCAGCGGCATCAGGTCGCGGCCACGGGTGGCGTTGCCGATGGTGTCGCGGTCGAGAATCTGTTGCGGATGGTCGAGAAACAACTTGAGCAGCGCGAAGTCGGCACCGGAGAGGATCACTTCCTCGCCGTCGACGTGAAACAGGCGGTGGCTGATCATGTCCAGGCGCCATTCATCGAACACCAGCACATCAGCATTCCCACTGCGCTCCTGGCCGAACTGGCAGCGGCGCAACAGGGCCTTGATCCGCGCCTGCAACTCGCGAGGGCTGAACGGTTTGCCGATATAGTCATCGGCGCCCAGCTCCAGGCCGATCACACGGTCGGCTTCGTCGGAACTGGCGGTGAGCATGATGATCGGCACCTGCGCCTGGCGCGGATGCTGGCGAATCCAGCGGCAGAGGCTGAAGCCGTCTTCGTCCGGCAACATCACATCGAGGATGACCAGGTCGCACGGCGCCTCGTTCATCGCCTGGCGGAACCCCGCGCCATCCGGCACGCCACGCACCTGGAAACCGGCGCGACTGAGGTAGGTTTGCAGCAATTCGCGGATTTCCTGGTCGTCGTCGACGAGGAGAATCGATTTACTGATTACGCTCACGGGGTCCTCCTTGTTGTTATGGGTGTTCTTGATGGCCTCATCGGGGGCAAGCCCCCTCCCACATTTGAAATGCGTTCCAAGTGTGGGAGGGGGCTTGCCCCCGATGAGGCCATCACTGCCTAAGCAAATGCCTGTTCCAATGCCACACCCGCCCCGGTCAACCCGGAATACGGCGCGGTCACCAACCACACCGGAATGCCTTTGAAGTAGTCGCTCATGCAGCCTTTGTCACTGAAGCTTTTGGCGAAACCGCTGGCGATAAAGAAGTCGGCAAACCTCGGTATCACCCCGCCCACGATGTACACGCCACCGCGCCCACCGGTGGTCAGTACATTATTGCCTGCAACCCGGCCCAGCCAAATGCTGAACTGGTCCAACACTTCCATGGCGATCGGATCGCCGGCCAGGCCAGCAGCGGTGATGGCTTCGGGTGTGTCCAGTACCGGCGCGTGGCCATCGACCGCGCAAATCGCCCGGTACAAACGCGGCAAGCCGCCGCCGCTCAACGCCGTTTCGGCGCTGACGTGGCCAATTTCGGTGTAGATGTGCTGCCACAGCTGGGTTTCCCGCGGGCTGCTCAGGGGCAGGTCGACATGGCCGCCCTCCCCTGGCAACGCCGCGTAACGACCAGCACCAAGGTCCAGCAGTGTGCCGACACCCAGGCCAGTGCCCGGCCCGATCACCACCGCCGGGCGCAACGGCTCCGGCGTGCCTTCGCAGACCACGCGGAATTCGTCGGGCTGCAGGCGGGTCATGCCCAGGGCCATGGCCGAGAAATCATTGACCAGCAGCAGTTCATCCACCTGTAACGTCTTGCAAAACGCCGTCTTGCTCAAGCGCCAGTGATTGTTGGTGAACTTGAACTCATCGCCGCTCACCGGCCCGGCCACCGACAGGCACACCGCACCGATGTCCCCGATTTCCAGGCCTTCTTCCTTCAGATAGACCGTGATCGCCGCTTCAGGGCTTGGGTAATCCGCCGTGGCATGCACCCGGATCGAGTGCAGCGCCGAATCTCGCCACACTGCAAAACGGGCGTTGGTGCCCCCGATATCACCGACCAGCGCTAACTTCACTTAAGCGTCTCCAAGGCAGAGGTAAAGGCGCTGGCGCCCTGCTCTGCGGAGCTTGCGGCCAAGCGCATAAATGCAAACAGCTCGCGACCGGCTCCCACGTTATTGCCCAGAAGGCCCGTGGCAGGCGTGCGCGCTGCAAATGCTTCGGCGTCCACCTTAAGCTCCAAGGTGCCGGTCACGCCATCCACACGAATGATATCGCCATCGCGCACCCGCGCCAGTGGCCCGCCGCTCTGGGCTTCGGGGTTGACGTGAATCGCGGCGGGGATCTTACCCGACGCGCCGGACATACGCCCGTCTGTCACCAGCGCCACCTTGAAACCACGGTCCTGCAACACGCCAAGGAACGGCGTCATCTTGTGCAATTCCGGCATGCCGTTGGAGCGCGGCCCCTGGAAGCGCATCACCGCGACGAAGTCTTTTTCCAACTGGCCAGCCTTGAAGGCGTCGGCCAGGTCTTGCTGATCCTGGAACACCACTGCCGGTGCTTCGACGATTTGATGTTCCGGCGCCACGGCGGAGACTTTCATCACGCCGCGCCCCAGGTTGCCTTCCATCACGCGCAGGCCACCTTCTGGCGAGAACGCGCGAGCCACCGGGCGCAGGATGGTTTCGTCGAGGCTTTCGATAGGGCCGTCGCGCCAGACCAACTCACCGTCGACCAGGAACGGTTCCTGGATATAGCGGCTCAGGCCCTTGCCGGCTACGGTGTTGACGTCTTCGTGGAGCAACCCGGCTTCCAGCAACTCACGGATCAGGAACGACATGCCGCCCGCCGCCTGGAAGTGGTTGATGTCGGCCTTGCCGTTTGGATACACGTGGGACAGGGTCGGCACTACCTCGGAGAGGTCAGCCATGTCGTCCCAGGTCAGGATGATGCCCGCCGACATGGCGATGGCCGGCATGTGCAGGGTGTGGTTGGTGGAGCCGCCGGTGGCGTTGAGGGCGACGATGGAGTTGACGATGGATTTCTCGTCGACGATCTCGCCGATCGGCGTGAAGTTGCCGTTGGCTTTGGTCAGTCGCGTGACCTGATGCGCGGCTTCGCGGGTCAGGGCGTCACGCAGCGGCGTGTACGGGTTGACGAACGAGGCGCCCGGCAAGTGCAGGCCCATCACTTCCATCAGCAACTGGTTGGTGTTGGCGGTGCCGTAGAACGTGCAGGTGCCGGGGCTGTGGTAGGACTTCATCTCCGATTCCAGCAGCTCCTCGCGGGTGGCCTTGCCTTCGGCATAGCGCTGGCGCACATCGGCTTTCTGCTTGTTGGAGATGCCCGACGGCATTGGGCCGCCCGGCACGAAGATCATCGGCAGGTGGCCATAGCGCAGCGCACCCATCATCAGGCCGGGGACGATCTTGTCGCAGATGCCCAGCATCAGTGCGGCGTCGAACATGTTGTGGGACAGCGCTACCGCCGTGGACATGGCAATCACTTCACGGCTGAGCAGGCTCAGCTCCATGCCCGGCTCGCCCTGGGTCACGCCGTCGCACATCGCGGGCGTACCACCGGCGAACTGGCCGACCGAGCCGACTTCGCGTAGGGCTTTCTTGATTTGTTCAGGGAAATGTTCGTACGGCTGATGCGCCGAAAGCATGTCGTTATATGACGAAACAATTGCCACGTTGGCGGCATTCATCATGCGCAGGCTGTTTTTGTCTTCAGTGCCGCAACCGGCCACGCCGTGGGCAAAGTTGGCGCATTGCAGCTTGCCGCGCATCGGACCGTCGCTGGCGGCGCCGCGAATGAGCGCAAGGTAAGCCTCGCGGGTGGCGCGGCTGCGGGCGATAAGCCGTTCGGTGACCTCAAGAACGCGGGGATGCATGTGTAGAACTCCAGGCTAACGGATGTGGCGACCTGAGTGTCTATGCTGATCAAACGCCCGCAGCTCATGGGATGGCAGGGTGTCGTTTAAATCATCGGACCAGTTGATTCAGGTCACTCGTTGTAGATTGAACAAAATATTGCCACTAAAAAGGCTTGTTTTCTATTTTTATGCGAATAATCTTGTAATTCTTACAACAAATCGACGACAGGCACTCTCCAATGACTCTTCGTATCGCAATCAATGGTTTTGGCCGTATAGGCCGTAATGTCCTGCGCGCACTGTATACCCAAGGCTACCGCCAGGATTTGCAGATCGTCGCCATCAACGATCTGGGCGACAGCTCGATCAATGCCCACCTGCTCAAATACGACACCGTACATGGCACATTCGACGCAGAGGTCGCTCACGATCAGGAAAGCCTGACCGTCAACGGTGACCGGATTGCCGTGAGTGCCATTCGCAACCCGGCCGACCTGCCATGGGCTGCACACAAGATCGACGTGGTCTTTGAATGCACCGGTCTGTTCACCGACCGTGACAAGGCTGCCGCCCATATTAGCGCCGGCGCGCGCAAGGTGATCATCTCGGCACCGGCCAAAGGCGCGGACGCTACCGTGGTGTATGGCGTGAACCACGACATTCTGCGTCAATCCCACCAGATCATCTCCAACGCCTCGTGCACCACCAACTGCCTGGCGCCAGTCGCCCAGGTGCTGCACCGCGAGCTGGGCATCGAAAGCGGCCTGATGACCACCATTCACGCCTACACCAACGACCAGAACCTGACCGACGTCTACCACACCGACCCGTACCGCGCGCGCTCGGCCACCCAGAACATGATCCCGAGCAAGACCGGTGCCGCCGAAGCGGTCGGCCTGGTGCTGCCGGAACTGGCGGGCAAACTGACCGGCATGGCCGTGCGGGTGCCGGTGATCAACGTGTCGCTGGTGGACCTCACCGTGACACTGAAGAAAGAAGCCACCGCCGAAGAAGTCAATGCGCTGCTCAAGGAAGCCAGCCAGCACTCGAAGATCCTCGGTTACAACACACTGCCGCTGGTATCCAGTGACTTCAACCACAACCCGCTGTCGTCGATTTTCGATGCCAATCACACCAAAGTAAGTGGCAAGTTGCTCAAAGTGTTGGCGTGGTATGACAACGAGTGGGGTTTCTCCAACCGCATGCTGGATAACTGCCTGGCGTTGTGCAACGCCGAGTAAACCCGTCTTGTGATGAGCTTATGTGGGAGGGGCTTGCCCCCCCACATTTGATCGATGCAGGCCTGCAGAAATAGCCACTTGCCATTTCAGTTGATGATAAGCATTATCATTAACTGCAAATCGGTCTGGTATCACTGTGAGCCAATCTCGCTTCAATCAAGTCTTTCTCACCCAACGGGTGATTCTGCTACGCACCTTGCAGCGGATGGTGAATAACCCCAGCACCGCCGAGGACCTGTTGCAGGAAACCTACCTGCGCGTCACCCGGGCCCTCAGCGAGCGGCCGATCGATCACCTTGAACCTTTCGTCTACCAAACCGCGCGCAATCTGGCGTTGGATCACCTGCGTTCGCGCAGGATTCAGGCCCGAACGCTGCAGGAAGATGTCCCGTTCGACATCCTGCAAAGCGTCGCAGCGCCCATCAGCACCCCCGAAGATGCGACCCAGGCCGAGCAACTGCTTGAACACCTGAGCGTCAGCCTGGGCCAGTTGAGCGCCCGCCAGCAGCAGATTTTCATCCTCAGCCGCCTGCACGGGTGCAGCTACCAGGAGATCGCCGATCAGTTGGAGGTGTCCTTGAGCACCGTGCAAAAGGAACTGAAATTGATCATGGCCATCTGCGTAGGTGTGGCCGAACGGCTGGATCGGCCTTAAGCTGCACCCGACAGAAGTGTCGACCCAGGCTGTAGGATTTATGAATAGAACGTGGCGAAGACCCGAGGCACACCGTGACGGACCCGAATAAACTGCGCCCCCATGAGCTGGCTCATGAGGTGTTGCAAGACACGGCTATGGACCAGGCCCTCGACTGGCTGATCGCCTTGCAGTGCCCGCAGCCCGGGCAGCAGGCCGAGTTTGAAGCCTGGCTGGCCCACGACACGGCCCACGTCCAGGCTTTCGCCAAGGCACAGGCCGCCTGGGGTGGCGCGCCCGTGCACAGTGCTGCCATGGCTTTGGCCGCGCCACGCAAGCCCAGCGCCTGGCGCCGGATCAAACCCCATTGGAAACCACTGGCCACCGCCGCTGTGCTGCTGATTGGCCTGTTCAGCTTCAGCAATCTGCCAGTACGCCTGCAAGCCGATCACCTGACCGTGGTGGGCGAACGCCAGCGCCTGCAACTGGACGATGGCTCGAAAGTATTGCTGAACACCAACTCGGCGTTCTCCAGCAGCATCAAGGACCAACAGCGCATCGCCCGCCTGTACCAGGGCGAGGCTTTTTTCGAGATCGCGCCCAGTCATGGCCAGCCCCTGGAAATCGACGCCGGCCCGGTGCGTGCCAGCGTGCGCGACACCGCCTTCGCCGTGCGTTACCTCAATGGCGAGGCCCAGGTGCAGGTGCAGCGCGGTGATGTGGACCTGAGCAACACGTTCGACGACGCCCGTGTACGCCTGCGCGCTGGTGAAAGTATCCGCATCGGCCCCAAAGGCTTCGGCCAGCCGGCCAAGCTGGATGCCAGCAAGGACCTGGCCTGGGTGCAGGGTCGGCTGATTTTCGAAAACTGCCCGATGAGCGAGGTGCTCGCCGAGTTGCGCCGCTATTACCCAGGCTGGATCGTCAACACCAACGACCAACTCGCCAGCGTCGCGGTCACCGGTAATTACCGGCTCGATCAACCGCTGGACGTGGTGCGCTCCCTGGCGCACATCACCTCGGCCAAGCTGTCGGAATACCCAGCGCTGGTCATCCTGAACTAAATGAGAATTATTTTTACTCGATAACCTTCGGCGGTACGTCTCGTCTTAGCCAATGCAACTGATTCCTATTTGATTCGGTTCGCAACTATAAGATTCGCACCCCGGAGCGCTCTCGATGTCCTCTCGTTTCAACCGCCGGTCTTCTTCGCCCGTCCTGTCCCTGTTGACCGCCGCCGTCCTGCTGGCCAGCGCGCCGGTCATGGCCGCCACCGCCGCCGAGCCGGTTTCGCGCAGCCAGGGCAACTACACCTTCAGCATCGAACAGCAGCCGCTGGTCTCGGCCCTCAACGCTTTTACCGCCGTGACCGGCTGGCAAGTCGGCCTGCCAGCAGAGCTGGGCCAGGGCGTGTCGTCCCCTGGTGCACACGGCCCGTTGTCGCCGGAAAAAGCCCTGGACCGGCTGTTGGTGGGGACCAACCTGAGCTACCGCAAACTGGGCAGCAACAACATCGTGCTGGAAAAACGCGCAGCCGGCAGCACCCTCAATCTGCAACAGGTGACCATCAGCGCCACCCGTAACGAGCAGGACGTAAACAGCGTACCAGGCACCGTCAGCGTGCATGAGCGCGAAGAGCTCGACCGCCAGAACGTCAATAACATCCGTGAGCTGGTGCGCTACGAGCCCGGCGTCTCGGTGGGCGGCGCCGGCACCCGTGCAGGTAACGCCGGCTTCAATATCCGCGGCATCGATGGCGACCGTATCCTCACCCAGGTGGACGGCGTGGAAGTGCCGGACAACTTCTTCAACGGCCCCTACGCCAAGACCCGTCGCAACTATGTCGATCCGGAAATCGTCAAACGCGTGGAAATCCTGCGCGGCCCGGCCTCGGCGCTCTACGGCAGCAGCGCCATCGGCGGCGCCGTCAGCTACTTCACCCTCGACCCGGATGACATCATCAAGCCCGGCCAGGACGTCGGCGCCCGCCTGAAGACCGGCTACAGCTCCGCCGACGAAAGCTGGCTGACCTCCGGCACCTTCGCCGGCCGCGTACAGGACTTCGACGGTTTGTTGCACCTGAGCCAGCGCAATGGCCATGAAACGGAATCCTATAACGGCAACAACGCCACCGGCCTGGACCGCACTGGTGCCAACCCGGAAGAAGCGCGCACCACCAATGTCCTGGCGAAACTCGGCTGGAACTATGGCGATGACAACCGTCTGGGCCTGACTTATGAGAAGTACAAGGATGATCGAGACGTCAACCTGAAGAACGCGGTGGGTGGCCCGTTTATCGGTGGCAGAGGCTTTAACCTCTACCGAGACCGTCGGGGTAACGACACGATCACCCGTGAACGTTTCGGCCTGGAAAACACCTTCGCCCTTGAGTCCCCCATTGCTGACCGCATCAAGACCAGCTTCAATTACCAGATCGCCAAGACCGACCAGACCACAGCCGAGATCTATCAGTCTGGGCGTCGCGTATTGCGCACCCGCGACACGCTTTACCAGGAAAAACAGTGGATCTTCGATGCGCAGTTGGACAAAGCGTTCAACCTCGGTGAAACCGGCCACCAAGTCACCTACGGCACCACGCTCAAGCAACAAAAAGTGACGGGGTCGCGCGAAGGCAGCGCGACCTGCGTGGCCGTCGGCAGTGGCTGCACCGCCATTGGAGCACCCAGCCCAATCGCCACCGACAGTGTGAAGAAATCCAGCGATTTCCCAGACCCGACCATCAACACGTATTCGCTGTTTGCACAGGACCAGATCACCTGGAACAAGTGGACCTTCCTGCCCGCGGTACGCTACGACTACACCCAGCTCAAGCCCAAACTCACCCAGGAATTCCTTAATACGGTGAACCCTACCGGTGCGGATTCTGTCAGCGATAAGGAAAAAACCTGGCACCGCGTAACACCCAAGTTTGGCCTGACCTACGCGCTGACCGATCAATACACCTGGTTCGGCCAATACGCCGAAGGTTTCCGCACGCCGTCCGCCAAGGCGCTGTACGGCCGATTTGAAAACCTGAACCTGGGCTACACCGTCGAACCCAATCCGGACCTCAAGCCGGAAACCAGCAAAGGCATCGAAACCGGCCTCCGTGGCAATTTCGACGAGGGTTCCTTCGAGATCGCAGTGTTCTATAACAAATACCGCGACTTTATCGACGAAGACAACGCCGTGGTCGGTGGCACTGTCGAGCAGTTCCAGGCCGTCAATATCAAGCGCGCCACCATCAAAGGTGCCGAAGCCAAGGGCCGTCTGAACCTGGACGCATTCGGTGCGCCACACGGCCTGTACACCCAGGGTTCTGTCTCCTACGCCTACGGTCGCAACGACGAAAACGGAGAACCGCTGAACAGCGTCAACCCGCTCAAAGGCGTGTTCGGCCTGGGCTACGACCAAGACAACTACGGCGGCCTGCTGAGCTGGACCCTGGTGAAGAAACAGAATCGCGTTGACAGTTCCACCTTCCACGCTCCGGACGGCGACACCAGCGCCCCCTTCAAAACGCCCGGCTTCGGCGTCATCGACCTGACGGCCTACTACAAAGTCACCAACGACGTGACCCTCAACGGCGGCCTCTACAACCTCACCGACAAGAAGTACTGGAACTGGGACGACGTGCGCAGCTACGACAGCGTCGGCGAAGCCGCGGTGACCGGCCCGGCCAACCTCGACCGCCTGACCCAGCCCGGCCGCAACTTTGCGATCAATGTGATCTGGGACATCTGACGGCAGCCGCCTTGCCGCGCCGGAATTATTCACCGGCGGGGTGAGGATTTTTTACTGTGCCGCGTCTTCTTGTTCGTCTAGTTGATAACAGCTCTCTTTCGGGCACCAAGGCGCTCCCCTTCTCAAGGACTTTTTCATGACCGCTTCTTCTACCGCTGAACGCCCAAGCCTGCGCTCCCAGCGCCTGAACCAGATCACCAACGAGCCACACACCAAGCTCGATGCCCTGGTGAAGGCCCACGCCCCGTTCGAAACCCCGGCCAACTTTGCCCGTTTCGTGGTGGCGCAGTACCTGTTCCAGTCCGAACTGGTGGCCCTGTACAACGATCCCGAACTGATCAAGATCGTCCCTGACCTGGCCGCACGCTGCCGCGCCGAAGCCGCCAAGCTGGACCTCGCCGACCTGGACACCGACGTGCCGGCGCCGGTGGCCGGTGCCGTGAGCAACCCGAGCAAAGCCCAAGCCCTGGGCTGGCTGTTCGTGTCCGAAGGTTCCAAGCTGGGCGCCGCATTCCTGATCAAGCGTGCGGTGGGCCTGGGCCTGAGCGAAACTTTCGGGGCCCGACACCTGGGTGAGCCGGCCGGTGGTCGTGCTGAAGGCTGGAAGAGCTTTACCCGCACCCTCGACGGCCTGCAATTGAGCGCCGAAGAAGAAGCGGCGGTGGAAAAAGGCGCGGTGGATGCGTTTGTGCGCTTCACCGTGTTGCTGGAACAGGCGTACGCTAGCGCCCCTGAAGTGGCCTGAGCCTGCCAACTTTGTGGGAGGGGCAAGGCCCCTCCTGCATTTCCCCCTCGTTCCAAACTGATTTTCTTTGATACCCGACCCATGACCGGCAAAACCCAATCCACCTCGAAAATCGCGCAGATCCTGTTCGGCCTGCTGGCCTACGTCAGCCTGGGCATTGGGCTGGTGGCGATTGTGATACCGGGTTTGCCCACCACCGAATTCATCCTGCTGGCCGCCTGGGCCGCGACCAAAAGCTCGCCGCGCCTCAGCGCCTGGCTGGAAAACCACCGCCTGTTCGGCCCCATCCTGTTCAACTGGCGCAACGGCAAGATCATTGCCCGCCGGGCCAAAGTCAGCGCCACCGTGAGCATGCTGCTGTGCGCGATCCTGATGCTGGTGATGCTCGACCATGGCTGGCCGATCTACCTGGCGATGGCCGGGATGGGCCTGGGCAACCTGTGGATCTGGTCACGCCCCGAACGGCTCGCACAGCCCGTATAACGCAGCGTGTAGGCATTTTCCTACCGCTCATCGCCTCCCTCTCATGAAACCTCCTACCGCGCCGATGCTCCGGATATAGCGCTGAATGGACTTGGCCGTGCTGTGCATTCCAACAAGTCCATTCGTGAGTGAACCTATGTTCGACACCCTCTCTATCCGCTTGAAAATCGTGCTGCTCTCCGGGCTCTGCCTACTGGGCGTGATTGCGCTGGTGGTCGGCATCAATATCTACACCACCAACCAGAACGATCAGTTGGTCAGCGATTCAAGCTCACGAATGCTCACCGCCAGCGTGGAACAGCTGCTGCAAGCCAAGGCCGCCGAACAGGCCGTGCAATTGCAGAAAACCTTCGGCGACAGCCAGGTGGCGTTGAACGCCCTGGCTGACCAGATCAAAGACCTGCGCAACCTGGGGACCCATCGCGGCCTAGACGCCGGAGCCCTGCGCGAAGAACTCAACCAAAGCGTAAAAACTGCATTCGAGCGCAACAATAAGGTGCTGGGGATCTGGCTGTCGTTCGAGCCCAACGGCCTGGATGGCAAGGACAGCGAATTCATTGATGACAAGGCCCGCGTGTCCAATGAAAAAGGCCGTTTCTCCAGCTACTGGAGCCGGGCCGGTGGCGCAGGCCTGAACACCATCATGGTCGAGGACGACCTCAACAAAACCGCCCTCAACCTCAGCGGCACGCCCTACAACATCTGGTACACCTGCCCACGCGACACCCGCAGCATTTGCCTGCTGGACCCGTATGAAGACACGGTGGCCGGCAAACCCGTGCTGATGACCACTATTTCCCTGCCGCTGATCGTGGACGGCAAGGTCATTGGCATTGTCGGCGTCGACATCGCCCTCACCGCCCTGCAAGCGACCACCGACGCCGCGCAGAAAGACCTGTTCAACGGCGCGGCACACCTGGAAATTCTCTCCAGTACCGGCTTGATCGCCGCCTACAGTGGCGAACCGGCCAAGGTCGGCAAGAACCTGATCGACACCCTTGGCGCCGAAGGCAAGGAAATCGTGCAACTGCTGGCCAGTGACAGCCGCATGATCCGCGAACAGGGCGACACCATCCGGGCCGTGTACCCGGTCAAGCCGATCAGCGATGCCAAGTCCTGGGGCGTGGTGATCAAGCTGCCAAAAGCCGTGATGCTGGCCGATAACGTCAAGCTGCAAGCCGTGCTCGACGATGCCCAGGCCGCTGGCACGCTTAAAGCGTTGCTGGTGGCGGCCGCCGCAGCGCTGCTCGGCCTGCTGCTGATCTGGCTGACCGCCACCGGCGTGACCCGCCCGATCAACAGCGTCGCCGCCATGCTCAAGGACATCGCCAGCGGCGACGGCGACCTCACCCAGCGACTGGCTTATGCCAAGAAAGACGAACTGGGCGAACTGGTGAACTGGTTCAACCGCTTCCTCGACAAGCTGCAACCGACTATCGCGCAGATCAAGCAAAGCATCACCGAGGCCCGCGGCACAGCGGATCAATCCTCAGCCATCGCCCGTCAGACCAGCGAAGGCATGCAGGTGCAGTTCCGTGAAATCGACCAAGTGGCCACGGCGTCCAACGAAATGAGCGCCACCGCCCACGACGTGGCCAACAGCGCCTCCAATGCCGCCAGCGCGGCACGCGGCGCCGATCAGTCGGCACGTGAAGGCATGCAGATCATTGAAAAGAGTACGCGGGATATCACCACCCTCGCCGAAGAGGTCAGCAAGGCAGTGGGCGAAGTAGAAGCCCTGGCGGTCAACAGCGAGCAGATTGGTTCGGTGCTGGAAGTGATCCGCAGCATCGCCGAGCAGACCAACCTGCTGGCGCTCAACGCGGCGATTGAAGCGGCCCGCGCCGGCGAAACCGGCCGTGGGTTTGCGGTGGTGGCCGATGAAGTGCGCAACCTGGCCAAACGCACCCAGGACTCCGTGGAGGAAATCCGCCTGGTGATCGAGCGCATCCAGAGCGGCACCCGTGGCGTGGTCGCGACCATGCACTCAAGCCAAAGCCAGGCCCAGAGCAATGCCGGGCAGATCCATCACGCCGTGCAGGCGTTGGGCAAGATCAGCGATGCGGTGACGGTGATCAGCGACATGAACCTGCAAATCGCCAGCGCCGCCGAACAACAGAGCGCGGTGGCCGAAGAGGTCAACCGCAATGTCTCGGCGATTCGCACGGTGACCGAAACCCTGACCGGCCAGGCTACCGAATCGGCGGCTATCAGCAGTCAACTGAATGCGTTGGCCAGCCAACAGATGAAACTCATGGATCAGTTCAAGGTTTAAGAAACACCACAGATCAAAAGTGGGAGGGGCAAGCCCTCTCCCACATTTGGATCACCTGTGTCTTAAAGACCGGTCCAGGTACTGACAAACTGCGTCAGGTCTTCTTTAGCTGCCGTACGCGGCGGGTTCTGCGGGGTGCCCAGGTAAAGGAAGCCAATCACCTCCTCATCCGCCGTCAGCCCCAAACCTTTGGCCACATGGGCCGAGTACGACAATTCCCCGGTACGCCACACCGCACCAATCCCCTGTGCATACGCCGCCAGCAATATGCCATGGGCCGCACACGCCGCCGCCAGCAGTTGCTCGGACTTGGGCACCTTGAAGTGCTCCTGCAAACGGGCAATCACCACCACCACCAGCGGGGCGCGCAACGGGCCGTTCTGGGCCTTGTCGATGGCGGCTTGCGGGGCGTCGGCGTCTTGCAGGCGTGCGGCCTCGGCCAGCAGCGTACCCATCTGCTCACGGGCGGCGCCTTCTACGGTGAGGAAACGCCAAGGACGCAGTTGACCATGGTCGGGCGCACGCATGGCAGCGGCGAACAGCACGTCGCGCTGCTCCTGGGTCGGTGCCGGCTCCAGCAAACGCGGCACGGAAACACGGTTGAGCAAAGCGTCGAGAGCCTGCATTGGCCACCTCCAGAAAAAAATGTGTGGCCATTCTAGCGGGAATGAATCGGCTACCACCAAACGATAATTGCTCTTATTCATTCCCCCCGGCCCTGTTAAACTTTGTGACCCTGTTTTTCGCCTTCGTTCAGGAAACCTGATGTTCCGTTCGCTTCTTCGTCTGTCTGTAGCATGCATGGCCCTGGGCCTGACTGCGTGCGATGACGCCCCCAGATTCACCAAGGCCGAGCCGGGTGAATCGCGGGCCGGCGGCGCGACGACGGTGAACAAGCGCGACCAGAACGCATTTTCCCTGCCGTCGGCCAACCTGTCGCCGACGCGCCGCCTGGACTTCAGCGTCGGCAACAGCTTCTTTCGCAACCCCTGGGTGATCGCGCCGTCCACCACCACCGCCCGCGATGGTCTCGGCCCGCTGTTCAACACCAACGCCTGCCAGAACTGCCATATCAAGGACGGCCGTGGCCACCCGCCGCTGCCCGATGCGGCCAATGCGGTGTCGATGCTGGTGCGCCTGTCGATTCCCGATGAGCCGCTCTACGCCAAGCTCATCGAGCAGGCGGGCGTCGTGCCCGAGCCCGTCTACGGCGGGCAACTGCAAGACATGGCCGTGCCGGGCGTGGCGCCGGAAGGCAAGGTGCGGGTCGACTACACGCCGGTCAACGTCACGTTCAAGGACGGCACCGTCGTCGAGTTGCGCAAGCCAAACCTGCAGATCACCCAGCTCGGCTACGGCCCAATGCACCCAGACACCCGCGTCTCGGCGCGCATCGCCCCGCCGATGATCGGCCTGGGCCTGCTCGAAGCGATCAGCGACGCGGATATCCTGCGCAACACCGATCCGAAAACCGCCGATAAAGAAGCCATCGTCGGCCGGGCCAATCAGGTCTGGGATGACGCCCGGCAAAAAACCGTCCTCGGGCGTTTTGGCTGGAAAGCCGGACAACCCAACCTCAATCAACAAAATGTTCACGCGTTTTCTGGTGATATGAGCCTCACCACGTCCCTGAGACCCTTCGATGACTGCACCGACGCCCAAGTGGCCTGCAAACAGGCGCCCAACGGCAATGGCGCCGATGGCGAGCCGGAAGTCAGCGATAACATCCTGCGCCTGGTGCTGTTCTACACCCGCAACCTTGCCGTGCCCGTGCGTCGCAACGTCAATGATCCGCAGGTGCTGGCCGGGAAAAACCTGTTCTACCAGGCCGGTTGCCAGGGTTGCCATAAGCCGACGTTCACCACCGCCGCGAATGCCGCCGAACCTGAGTTGGCCAACCAAGTGATCCGCCCCTACAGCGATTTGCTGCTGCACGACATGGGCGATGGCCTGGCCGACAACCGCAGCGAATTCAAGGCCGGCGGCCGCGACTGGCGCACGCCGCCATTGTGGGGCATCGGCCTGACACAAACCGTGAGTGGCCATACCCAGTTCCTGCATGACGGCCGCGCCCGCAACCTGCTCGAAGCCGTGCTCTGGCACGGCGGTGAAGCCCAAGCGGCGCAGCAGCATGTGTTGTCCTTTAATGCCGAACAGCGCGCTGCGTTGCTGGCGTTCCTGAATTCTTTATAAGCTTCGCCCCACTTACCGAAGGGAGCTCGACATGTTCCGTCCCAAGTTGTTGTTCACCAGCCTGGCCGCCCTTGCTCTGGGCGCCTGCTCGCCACAAGACCCGCAAGCCGTGACCTCGGCGGCGATCGCCAAACAAGTGATCCTGCCGACCTACAGCCGCTGGGTTGAAGCCGACCGCCAATTGGCCGTCAGCGCCCTCGCCTACTGCCAGGGCAAGGAAAGCCTGGACACCGCCCGCGCCGACTTCCTCCACGCGCAAAAAGCCTGGGCCGAGTTGCAGCCGCTGCTGATCGGCCCGCTGGCCGAGGGCAACCGTGCCTGGCAAGTGCAGTTCTGGCCAGACAAGAAAAACCTGGTCGGTCGCCAGGTCGAGCAACTGGTCACCAGCCAGCCGCAGATCGACGGCGCCGCACTGGCCAAGTCCAGCGTGGTGGTGCAAGGCCTGTCGGCCTATGAATATATCCTCTACGACGCCAAGACCGACCTCGCCGACGACGCGAACAAAGCCCGTTATTGCCCTCTGTTGGTGGCCATCGGCGACCGCCAGAAAGTCCTGGCCGAAGAGATCCTGGCCAGTTGGAACAGCACCGACGGCATGCTCGCGCAGATGACCAAGTTTCCGAACCAGCGCTACGCTGATTCCCACGAAGCCATCGCCGATCTGCTGCGCGTCCAAGTGACCGCACTGGACAGCCTGAAGAAAAAACTCGGCACGCCCATGGGTCGCCAGACCAAGGGCATCCCGCAGCCGTTCCAGGCCGATGCATGGCGCAGCCAGTCGTCCCTGCAAAGCCTGGAGGCCAGCCTCGCCGCCGCCCAGACCGTATGGGTCGGCGTCGACAACAAAGGCCTGCGTGGCCTGCTGCCGTCGGATCAGAAGCCATTGGCCGACAAGATCGATGCCGCCTACGCCGCGTCCCTGAAACTGTTCGCCAGCAACCAGCGCACCCTCAACGAACTGTTGAACGATGACGCCGGGCGCCAGCAACTCAACGACATCTACGACAGCCTCAACGTCGTCCACCGCCTGCACGAAGGCGAACTGGCCAAGGCGCTGGGCATTCAACTGGGCTTTAACGCCAACGACGGTGACTGATGATGCTCAGGCGACAGGCTTTGGCGGTTGGCAGCGTGCTGCTCAGCGCACTCACGCTGGGTGGCTGGACGCTGTTCAAGCAAAAAGACAAGGGCCCGCTGCTGCTGTCGGCGCGCGATGATGCAGACGGCAAGCACTACGCCGTGGGTTATCACCTGGACGGCAAGCCAGTGTTTGCCACCCAGGTCGGCCAACGCTGCCACGACATCATCAACCACCCGACGCTGCCGATTGCGCTGTTCGTCGCCCGTCGTCCGGGCACCGAGAGTTACCTGATCGACCTGCGTGATGGCGCGTTGCTGCAAACCATCACCTCGAACGCCAATCGCCACTTCTACGGCCATGCGGTGATCCACAAGAGCGGCGACTGGCTGTACGCCACCGAGAACGACACGTCCGATCCCGGCCGAGGTTTGCTCGGTGTGTATAAGTTCGAAGGCGAGCGGCTGGTGCACAGCGGCGAGATTTCTACCCACGGTATCGGCCCGCACCAGGTGTCGTGGATGCCCGATGGCGAAACGCTGATCGTGGCCAACGGCGGCATTCGTACCGAAGCCGAAAGCCGAGTGGAAATGAACCTCAACGCCATGGAGCCAAGCCTGGTGTTGATGCAGCGCGACGGCACGCTGATCAGCAAGGAAACCCTGGCCCAGCAGATGAACAGCGTGCGCCATATGGGCATCGCCAGCGATGGCACCATCCTTACCGGGCAACAGTTCATGGGGCCGTCACAGGAGCGTTCCGAGTTGCTGGCGATCAAGCGGCCGGGTCAGCCGTTCGTGACGTTCCCGGTGGCGGATGAGCAGTTGCAGGCCATGGGGCATTACACCGCCAGCGTCGCGGTGCACAGCGAGTTGCGCCTGGTGGCATTGACGGCGCCGCGTGGCAATCGCTTCTTTATCTGGGACATGGACAGCGGCGAACTGCGCCTGGACGGGCCGTTGCCCGATTGCGCCGGCGTCGGTGCGGTGGCGGATGGGTTTGTCGTCACATCGGGCCAGGGCCGGTGCCGTTTCTACGATTGCCGCCAGAAGCAGTTGGTCGCGAAACCGTTGGAATTGCCGGCGGGGCTTTGGGATAACCACCTGCATCTGATCTGACTGAAGGCCGCGCCCCGCTGGAATTCATTCGCAAAAAAAAGGGCCTCGCATCGCAAGGCCCTTTCCCGGTGGTTTCAATCGCTTCAACTCTGCGGCCTCATCCCTTGAGACATGCCGAACATGAACAGGAGCAACTCATGATCAGGCTTGGCTGCCGTACTCGCCTTGGCGACACGCGGCAACAGGCATTGCGCCCCGCCCTGCGTCGCACTGAGTACCTGTGTGCGAGGCTGCTCCCATGCGGCCAGGGCCAAGGCTGCAACGCCTAACGCCCCCACCAGAAACACACCTCGTGCTATTTCTAGCTTCATTTGGTTAAACCCTTGATAGCGCTGCCAAACGCCGTCTCGTAAAAGTAGCTGAGTTTTGCCCAGTCGCTATCGTTCCACGACGAATGGCGGCGCAGTTGCCGCATGTCATGGGATGCCGCCTGATGAGCGGTCATTCGCTGACGGCACTTCTCGAAGTCCAGGAGTGCCACTTCCACGTTGGCCGAGTCGCCCTCGCCCGTCACCCGTACAAAGATATGCTTGATGTACAGGCAACCATGCTGCCAACGCCCCTTGTGCATGCGCGCCAGGGTGCCGGCCAATTCCTTGAGTACGCGCTCGTGAACCCGCTCGCCGTAGCGTTCACGGCCACCGACCGAGTACCAGTTTTCAATTTCGTCGAAACCGTCGAGAGACGCCGTGACCAGCAACGCCTGCCAATGATGCTCGGCATCACGGCGGGCCTCGCAGAACACCAGTTCCGGTACCCGCACATCGAGCAGGCGCAGGCCCTTGAGGGCATCACGCTCGCGCAGCACGGTGGGGCGCCCAAACGGATGCAGCCAACTGCGGTAGATATGGCCGGTCTGGCGCTTGCTATAGAGCAGACGCCCGTTGGCGCTCATCACCCGCTGCACACCGCTTTCACCGCCGCGCCGACGATTGGGTTCTTCAACCCATTCGCCTTGTTGGCGCCAGAAATAGTCAAACCTTTCTTCGGGAGTTACGTGACTGCCTGCTACGCACTCAACTGCCATCCTGTTACCTCTTGCGCAATACATACACACGCCACATGGCGTACAGCGGTATGAAGTCCAGGGACTCCTGGACACGGAAACCGGCTTGCTCAAACTCTGCTTCAACAGTAGCAGCCGGTAACACAAATCTGTTTTGGTAACCTTCCTGCTCACCCTTCTTGCGCCGCTGATCTTCGAGGCGCTTGCGTTTCCAGGCTTTGAAATTGCCATCGACCCACAGCGAAATGATCACGCTGTCGCGGGTAACACGCTGAAACTCCCGCAATATCGCCAGTCGGTGCGCCGGATCACCAATGTGGTGCAACAAGCGCATACAGAAAATGCTGTCGACCGAGTTATCCGGCAAATCGATATCAAAGGCAGATGTCTGCAAGGGTCGTACCCGTTTCACCACATCCGCAGGTTGGGCGACGGTTGCAACCTTCAACATCGATGCCGAATTGTCCGCACCGATAATCACACGGTTGGGTTTTTCCGCCAGCAACGGCCAGAAGCGCCCCGCCCCACAGGGCAAGTCCAGCACCAGGCCAGGCTCACCCGCCATCGCCAGCGCGCCACGGGCCAATTGCTCGTCGCGTTTGTGGGACAACCGGCGGGCCAGATTGTCCTGATGCTTGAGCAAATATTCGTGGGCGTGTTCGTCGTCGTACTTTTCGGAAAATTCGAGCTTGATGGGGTCAGACATCACAGGTCTCCAGTGACTGATGCCTACCACCTTAGGCAGCGAACTGTGATCAACAGGTCAACCGTGTGTGAAAAACTTGTCCTGTCCAACCCCATACATTTCAAGACTTTACAGACACATTCAGTAGCATGGGGCCATCTTCGCCGAATGACGGGAATGTCTGGCAGGATAGCGGCAGGGTGAGCGGTCAGGCCTTGACCTGACTCAACTCGACATGAAAGCGACAGCCATTGGGCTCCATGGTGCTGAGGCTGACACTCCAGCCCTGGTTCTCGCAGATGCGCTGGACCAGTGACAAACCCAACCCCAGGCCCTCACCGCGTTTTTCGCTGCCGCGTACGAACGGCTCGAACATCGCTTCGCGCTTGTCTTCGGGAATGCCGACCCCCGAGTCCTCCACCACAAAACCATTGGGTTCAAGTGTGAGCCGGATAAAACCGTGCTCGGTGTAGTGCAAGGCATTGCGCAACAGGTTGCCCATCACCGCGTGCAGGAAGGTGGTGTTGTAGCGCGTGTCCAGCGGGTTGCCCGGCTGGTAGATCAGCTCCAGGCCCTTGCGCTCGATTTGCTCACGCCAGATGCCGAGCAAATCGTCCGCCACTTGCGTCAGGGTGACCTGAGGCGACATGGCCGCATCGTTATGCTGGGCACGGGCCAGCATCAGGAAGGTCTGCACCAGTTCACGCATTTCTTCACAGGCCCGAGCAATACGCAGCACCTGGTTACGCCCGCGCTGGTCGATGGCTGGGTTTTCCAACAGCAGTTCACAGGAGCTGGCCAGCACCATCAAGGGCGTGCGCAATTCGTGGCTTACGTCGCTGGTAAACATTTGCTCACGGGACAGCGCCTGGCGCAGGCGCCCCAGGGTGGCATCGAAGGCCACGGCCAGCTCACCGACTTCATCGGCGGCATAGTCCGGCGCCAGGGGCGGCGCCAGGCCCAGCAACTGGTCGCGATGCCGCACTTGGCGCGCCAGGCGCACCACCGGCGCCATCACTTTGCGCGCCAGCACCCAACCGAGGAATACCGCCAGCGCCAGGCTGAGCACAAAGCCCACCAGCACCACGGCGAACAGCACGCGCTCGCGCTCTTCGAAATCGCTTTGGTCTTGCAGCAGCACATAGCGACGGCCGTCGATCACTTCGACCATGGCGTGGTAGGACAGCGACTCGCGAAACACCTCATGAAAGCCCGGCTCCAGGTGCCGCAGGTCCTTGGGTAACTCGAAATCACCCGGACCACCGCTGAAGTAGAACAACTGGTCCGGCTCCGGCCGGTGGTTCCAGTCCTCGACGCTGTCCATCAACAGCAGCCGCTGCAGGTCACCACCCAAACCCGCCGAAATCAGCTTCTCTTCCACCAGATGCACGGTGGCGACGATGCCCATGGCGAAGGCCCCCGCCACTAACGCGCTCATCAGGGCAAAGGCAATGATGATCCGCTGGGCAAGGCTTTGCTTAAACTCCATCACGACCCTCGGCCAGGCGATAGCCGACGCCGTGCACCGTTTGCAGCAACGGCTTGGCAAAGGGTTTATCGATCACTTGGCGCAATTGGTGGACGTGGCTGCGCAGGCTGTCGCTGTCCGGGCAGTCATCGCCCCACAACGCTTCTTCGAGCACTTCCCGACGCAGCACGTGCGGGCTCTTCTGCATCAGTACCGCCAGCAGCTTGAGGCCGACCGGGTTGAGCTTGAGCAGACGCCCTTCACGGGTGACCTCCAGTGTGTCGAGGTCATAATTCAGGTCGGCCACTTGCAGGGCACGGCGTCCGCCGCCTTGGGCACGGCGCAGCACCGCTTCGATGCGCGCGGCCAGCTCCGACAGGGCAAACGGTTTGAGCAGGTAGTCATCGGCGCCGGACTTGAAGCCCTGCAGCCGGTCATCCAGTTGGTCGCGAGCGGTGAGCATGATCACCGGCGTATCGCGGCGTGCGTCTTCGCGCAGGCGTTTGCAGAGGGTGTAGCCATCGATACCGGGCAGCATGATGTCGAGCACAATCAGGTCGTAGTGCTCGGTGGCCGCCAGGTGCAGGCCCGACAAGCCGTCCTGCGCACAGTCAACGGTGTAGCCCTTCAGCCCCAGGTAATCAGCCAGGTTGGCCAGAATATCGCGGTTGTCTTCAACCAATAAAATTCGCATGGGCAGTGTCTCCGTACGCGGTAACGGCCGTGTTGGCTCGCGCAGCTTAAGGCCAAGTGTGGCTCAGGGATAGAGCTGAACGGCCCGTCGATTAAGGTTTTCAACCGTTTCTTGAGTTGAACGAGTTTTTCACTATAGCTTCACAAACTGACTACAGTGTCAGCGTGAAGATCGCCACCCATTGATATAAGGAACATGGACATGGGGTTTCTCAAAACAGCGCCTATGCGCTATTTGCTGTTGGTAACCGGTGCCTGGCTACTGGTTTTCTTGCTCACGCGCAGCGTGCTGCTCCTCACTCACCTGGACGAAGTCGGCGGCAATCTGCTGCCGGTGTTTGGGGTGGGCTTGCTGTATGACCTGGGCTTCCTGGCCTATGCGGCGCTGCCGCTGGGGCTGTATGTGCTGCTATGCCCGCCCGGTCTGTGGCGTCGTCGTGGTCACCGCTGGTTCCTGCAAGCGGTGCTCACGGTCAGTCTGTTTGCGATGCTGTTCACCTCCGTTGCCGAATGGCTGTTCTGGGACGAGTTCGGCGTGCGCTTCAACTTTATCGCCGTTGACTACCTGGTGTATTCCGACGAGGTATTGAACAACCTTTTGGAGTCATACCCGATCGGCAAGCTGCTGAGCCTGCTGGCGATGCTGGCCCTGGTGCTGAGCCTGGCCTTGCGCAAGACGTTCAACGCAACAATGAATGCGCCCTTGCCGACGATGCGCGGCCGTATGGTGAATGCGCTGGCGCTGTTGGTCGTCGCCGGCCTCAGCCTGCAATTGATCAGCCAGGACAGCCCACGCACTCAGGGTGGCAACGCCTACAAAAACGAGCTGGCCAGCAATGGCCCCTATCAGTTCTTCGCCGCTTTCCGTAACAACGAGCTGGACTACCCACAGTTCTACAAGACCTTGCCTACAGAGGTCGTCGCCCAGCAATTGCGCAACGAGCTCAGCGAGCCCAATGCCCGCTTTATCGGCAACGATCCGCTGGATATCCGTCGCGCCATCACCAATCCGGGAACGCTGCGCAAACCCAATATCGTGCTGGTGACCATCGAAAGTTTCAGCGCCAAGTACATGGGCAGCAACGGCGACGAACGCAACCTCACGCCCAATCTCGATGCGCTGCGCAAGCAAAGCCTGTACTTCAATAACTTCTACGCCACCGGGACCCGTACCGACCGCGGACTTGAGGCCATCACCCTGGCAATCCCACCCACGCCGGGGCGTTCGATCGTCAAGCGCATTGGTCGCGAAAGCGGCTTTGCCAGCCTGGGGCAGCAACTCAGTGCTATCGGTTATGACAGCGTGTTTGTGTATGGCGGGCGCGGTTACTTCGACAATATGAACGCGTTCTTCAGTGGCAACGGCTATCGGGTCGTGGACCAGAGCAGCGTGCCCGAGTCTGAAATCTCGTTTAAAAACGCCTGGGGCATGGCCGACGAAGATCTCTACAACCAAACCCTCAAGCTCGCAGACGCCGACTACGCCAAGCAGCAGCCGTTTTTGCTGCAACTGATGACCACCTCCAACCACCGCCCGTACACCTACCCGGACGGGCGCATCGATATCAAATCCGGCAACGGACGCGACGGTGCAGTGAAGTACACCGACCACGCCATCGGCCAGTTCCTTGAGGCCGCACGCCAGAAACCGTGGTTCGACAATACGATCTTCGTGTTCGTCGCCGACCACACCGCCGGCAGCGCGGGCAAGGAAGACCTGCCCATCACCAACTACCAGATCCCGTTGTTCATCTACGCACCGAAACTGATCGATGCCCGGGAAACTGCTCAACTGGCCAGCCAGATCGACCTTGCACCGACACTGCTGGGCCTGATCAACCTGAGCTACGAGTCGACCTTCTTTGGTCGCAACCTGTTGCAAGACAACCCGCTGCCAGCGCGCGTGGTGGTCGGTAACTATCAGCACCTGGGGTTGTTTGACGGCAAGGACCTGGCAATCCTCAGCCCGCGCCTCGGGCTGCGTCGCCACGACGAGGCGCTGGGTGAAAGCCAGGAATTACGGGTGGGCAGCGATGACCCGTTGATCCAGCGGGCGATCACCTACTACCAGGCCGCCAGTTATGGGTTCAAACAACAGTTGCTGAGTTGGAGGGCCCCCAAGGAGGAGGCGCCCGCCCTGAGCACACGCTAAACCATTGCCCCGTACAGGTCAGTACGGGGCATGCCTACCAAGGCTAGCCATGAATAACTGCGCCGCTGGGCCCGTTTCCAAACCGCTTAATCTGTGGCTGTGCCTGGGCATTCCGGCCGGCGCTGCACTGGCATTGCTTCTGCTGGAGCTGACGTCCCTGGACATGGACCTTGCCAAACGTTTCTACAACGCGGCGGATGGCGGATTTATCGGTCGTTACAGTTTCTTCCTCGAAGACATCCTGCATGACCGCGCCAAGCAGTTGGTGATCCTGTTCTCGGTGCTGGCAATTCTGGGGTTTGCCGGCACATTCATTTTACAAAGGCTCAAACCCTACCGTCGCGAACTGGGCTGTCTGGTGCTTTCGCTGGGGTTGGCGACTGCCTACGTCTCACCGCTGAAAACCATCACCGCCGTGCAGTGCCCCTGGAGCCTCAAGGAGTTCGCAGGGCAGGAAACCTACAGCGCGCTGCTGAGCCCTCGCCCGCCTACGGATAAACCCGGACGTTGCTGGCCAGGGGGTCATGCCGCTACCGGCTTCGCCTTGTTCGCCTGGTTTTTTGCACTGCGTGACCGTCGGCCGCGCATGGCACGCTACGCATTTGTCTTCGCCGCAGGCTTGGGCAGCGTCTTTTCAGTGAGCCGCATGCTGCAAGGCGCGCACTTCTTTTCGCACAATGTGTGGACAGCGATTTTCTGTTGGCTGATCTGCCTGGGCGTGTATTGCTTGTTGCTGTACCGGCCGTCGAGGCACGCCGCGCGTCCCTGAACCCCACGCACCGCACACAAAAAAGCCCCGCCTGCATCACTGCAGGCGGGGCTTTTAGGTTAGCCGGGTAAGGCTGGCTTACATCATGCCGCCCATGCCACCCATGCCGCCCATGTCTGGCATACCGCCGCCAGCGCCTTCAGCCTTCGGCTTGTCAGCAATCGCAACTTCGGTGGTCAGCAACAGACCAGCAATCGAAGCGGCTGCCTGCAGGGCCGAACGAGTCACCTTGGTTGGATCCAGGATGCCCATTTCGACCATGTCGCCGTATTCGCTGGTTGCAGCGTTGTAACCGTAGTTACCTTTGCCGTTCTTCACTTCGTTGACCACAACACTTGGCTCGTCGCCGCTGTTGGAAGCAATCTGGCGCAGTGGGGATTCAACGGCGCGACGCAGAACAGCGATACCGACGTTCTGGTCAGCGTTGTCGCCTTTCAGGTCAACCAGGGCTTCCAGAGCACGGATCAGCGCAACGCCACCGCCAGGTACCACGCCTTCTTCAACGGCTGCACGGGTTGCGTGCAGGGCGTCTTCAACGCGGGCTTTTTTCTCTTTCATTTCAACTTCGGAACCAGCGCCAACCTTGATCACTGCTACGCCGCCGGACAGCTTGGCCAGACGCTCTTGCAGTTTTTCACGGTCGTAGTCCGAGGAAGTCTCGGCAACCTGGGCGCGGATCTGAGTGATGCGCGACTGGATGTCGCCGTCAACGCCAGCACCGTCAACGATGATGGTGTTTTCCTTGGAGATGGTCACGCGCTTGGCGCTACCCAGGTTTTCCAGGGTAGCGCTTTCCAGGCTCAGGCCGATCTCTTCGGAGATAACGGTACCGCCGGTCAGGACAGCGATGTCCTGCAGCATGGCCTTGCGACGGTCGCCGAAGCCTGGAGCCTTGACGGCTGCAACCTTGACGATGCCACGCATGTTGTTCACAACCAGCGTCGCCAGGGCTTCGCCTTCAACGTCTTCGGAAACGATCAGCAGTGGGCGGCCGGCTTTGGCAACGGCTTCCAGCACTGGCAGCATTTCGCGGATGTTGGAGATCTTTTTGTCGACCAGCAGGATCAGCGGGCTTTCCAGCTCGGCAACCATGGTTTCTGGCTTGTTGACGAAGTACGGGGACAGGTAGCCACGGTCGAACTGCATGCCTTCTACAACCGACAGTTCGTTTTCCAGGCCAGTGCCTTCTTCAACGGTGATCACGCCTTCTTTACCGACTTTTTCCATGGCTTCGGCAATGATGTCGCCGATGGAGCTGTCGGAGTTGGCGGAGATGGTGCCTACCTGAGCGATAGCCTTGGTGTCAGCGCATGGCTTGGACAGGTTTTTCAGCTCGGCAACAACGGCGATGGTCGCCTTGTCGATGCCGCGCTTGAGGTCCATCGGGTTCATGCCGGCAGCGACGGCTTTCAGGCCTTCGTTGACGATCGACTGAGCCAGGACGGTAGCGGTGGTGGTGCCGTCGCCTGCGTCATCGTTGGCACGGGAGGCAACGTCTTTGACCAGCTGCGCGCCCATGTTTTCGAAACGGTCTTCCAGTTCGATTTCTTTTGCTACGGAAACGCCGTCCTTGGTGATGGTCGGAGCGCCGAAGCTCTTCTCGATGATCACGTTACGGCCTTTAGGGCCCAGGGTCGCTTTTACTGCGTCAGCCAGGATGTTGACACCGGTGAGCATTTTTTTACGGGCGGAATCGCCGAATTTAACTTCTTTAGCAGCCATGATCGATATTCCTTAAATACTTTGTAGTAACGGGAAAATGAGCGGGGAAATCAGTCTTCCAGAACAGCGAGAATCTCGTTCTCAGCCATAACCAGCAGGTCTTCGCCATCAACTTTCACAGTGTTGCTGCCGGAGTAAGGGCCGAATACAACCTTGTCACCGACTTTAACGGCCAGCGCACGCACATCACCGTTTTCCAGAGTCTTGCCTGGGCCTGCAGCGACGATCACACCGTGGTTGGCTTTTTCAGCAGCCGAACCTGGCAGAACGATACCGCCAGCGGTTTTCTTTTCTTCTTCGCTGCGACGGATTACGACGCGGTCGTGCAGAGGACGAAGCTTGCTCATTGTCGATCTCTCCTAATTGTGTTTTTCATCGGCCGGTGTCAGTACCGGCAGGTTGTTATCCGGCGGTGCCGGTCGCGCCTCGCCAGGCAAGACGCGGAAGTCTGTCTGGTGTTGCCACCAGAAACCTTGCGGTGACCGTTACATAAGGGCGCGTAAGCTTATTACAAGGGCGCTCGGCGGAATTTTTTTGCAGCTGCCGAGCGATAAAAGCAACACGGCACCCCAGGGTGCCGTGCCAATCAAGCGGTTATTTGCTGTCGCGGTGTTCGAACTCACCTTCGATCACATCACCTTCACGCCCCAACGGCTGGCGCGGAGCCGGGCCGCCACGGGGTTGCAGGTCGTCGGCAAACGCACGCTGGCGGATCGCCGCCTCTTCGGCGCGCTGACGCATCTTGCCGGCCAGCAGCTTGCGGGTGAACGGCAACAACAGGAACAGCCCGAGCACATCGCTGACGAAACCCGGCAGGATCAACAGGCCACCGGCCAGGGCCATCATCAGGCCTTCAAGCATGGTCTGGGCCGGCAGTTCGCCGCGGTTCAGGCTTTCACGGGCACGCAGTGCCGTGGCCAGGCCGGCGACGCGCAGCACCAGGACGCCGAGCATCGAGCCGAGAATGATCAGCAACAGGGCCGGGAAAAAACCGATCGCACTGCTGACTTGAACGAATACGAACAGCTCCAACACCGGGAACAGCAGAAAGAGCAATAAAAAAGGGCGCATCAAAAGGTTCCTCAACGCAAGAATGCCTTGCCAGTCCACCTTAGATGACGTCGCCATTATGTGAATTCAAGCGTCAGCCGCGGCTTTTTTCGGCCAGACGTCGGCGTGAGCCAATGAAACCAAGGCTTCGCGCACTTGTGTCGGCGTGTTGCAAGACTCGGCAAACGGCAGCCAGTACAAGGATTGGCCGATGCGCAGGTGCATGCCTTCGCTGTCGATGCCGGCCAGTTGCGCGGGCTCGGAAGTCGGCAGGCCGGCAAGCTGAACGTAATGGGTGATAGCCTGGGTGTGATCGCTGTTCATGTGATCGATCATGCTGCGCTCGGCCTTGCCCGCGAATGGATTGGCCAGGTTCAACTGATCGACCCAGTGAATCGCGCCAAAGCCGCCGATGTAACGGTGGCGCACCGGCTTGAGCACCCAGAAGTCAAAGTCATGGGCCTTGTGGTAGTTGGCGGAATCGGGGAAGTAGCGGTAATAGCGTTCGGCGGCGGCTTCGATGGCGGCGCCCTCCTCCAGCTTCTCGGCTTCGGCCAGGTAGGTCAGGCGCCCCACTGCCTGCACATCATCGGCCTCGCGTTCGCCGACCAGCAGCGAGCACTTCGGGTCTTTTTGCAGGTTGTGGGTGTGCTGGGCAATACGGCTGATCAGGATCAGTGGGCGGCCCTGCTCGTCCAGGCAGTACGGCACGACCGAGCCGAAGGGGAATCCTGGCATGGCTTTGGATTGTGTGGCGAGAGCCCCACGGTATTCCTTGAGCAACAGCTCTCGGGCGTTCTTGGCAACGTGCGCGCTCAACGTATGACTCCTCGGGTATTCAGCCGCCCACAGCATATGGGAATGGATCTCAACACAAGGTAATCAATATACGCGCAGGTTGCCAGCGGCTCTGTGTTACCAGGCCACGCCGAAGCCTGCGGTGTAGCGGGTCTTGCTCAAGCTGCTTTCCGAATCGCCACTGATGACGTCGCGCTCGGCCTTGAGATTGAGGGAAGCCCATTCGGTGACCTTGTAGCG
Source organism: Pseudomonas sp. LG1E9 (assembly GCF_003290225.1). Classification (NCBI taxonomy): domain Bacteria; kingdom Pseudomonadati; phylum Pseudomonadota; class Gammaproteobacteria; order Pseudomonadales; family Pseudomonadaceae; genus Pseudomonas; species Pseudomonas sp. LG1E9. The sequence continues at coordinate 5,684,880 of NZ_CP029983.1, forward strand.
CAGGCCCATCTCGGCATCCAGGGAATAATCCACAGGCCCGTCGATAGGACGGCCCAATTCACCGGTGGTAAAGAACTCGACTGTCTTGCCGACCAGATAGCGGTTGTAATTCCACTTCATGGCCACCGAGTAGAAATTGTCCTTACCGCCCGTGGCGTATTCATAGTCGGTGCGGTTGACCAGCGAGCCAAGGGAGAACGCGCCCAGCTCATCATCCCAGAACTGATAGCCCGGGCCGGTACCGACTGTGCGTTGGCGCGCGAGGTCTTCAACCTTGTCGCGCTTGTAGGTCAGGCGCCCCTGCCAGAACCAGTGTTCGGTGAGGAATCGGTCCAGGTCGTATTCCAGGGCCCAGTTGTCCGTGGTGGTGACATCGTCCTGAAACTCGCGGTTGTATTCGCCCTGGCCGGTGTGACGCCATTGACCATGACGCGCCGTGGTCTTGAAGTCGATGTCGTAGTCGTTGGTGTCGTTCTCGGCACGCTTGTAGTCCAGCGCCAGGTCGACATTACCCTTCCACACCAGGTCTTCGATCACCGGCTTTGGCTTGATGATCTGCTGGATGCTGGCCAGGTCAACGGTCTTCGGCGCCTCGCCATTGGCCAACACCACTTTGCCATCGTCTGCGGCCTTCAGGGATTTCGCCTTTTCGCCGGTGTAGGCGTCCTGCTTGACCAGCAATTCCTGGTCGCTTTCCAGGGTCTTGACCTGCTTCCAGTCCACCGGGATGGCGCCGGCATAGTCAGTCTGGATCAGTAATTTGCCACCGTCGAAGACCTTGATTTTGCCGGTCAGGCGGTCACCGTTTTTCAACCAGACCGTATCGGCAAGTAAGGGCGTGGAGGCACTGAGGACAGCGAGGCACAGCAGGGTTCTGGACAACATAAGCGGATAAGGAGCTCAGGGTTGGCGAAAAGGGGCGGTTATCGTGTTAGATAGCTAGGACTGACTCAAGGTTTTGTGTTGAGTTCAATTCTCATCGCCATGTTTACAGACGTTTCTTACAGATAGACAGACGATTTCAACGGATAGCTGCTCAGTGAACCTCTCTGCCGACACCCCGCAAAGCCCCGCCGAGATGCGCCGCACCGCGCTGTACCTGACCTTGGCGCAAGTCCCCGCCGGCTGCGTGTTGAGCTACGGCGAGCTGGCGCAACTGGCGGGCTTGGGACGCGCCGCCCGCTGGGTGGGACGCACCTTGAGCCAGCTTCCCGAAGGCACCACATTGCCCTGGCACCGCGTGCTGGGTGCCGGTGGTCGGATAAGTCTGCCGGTGGGCAGCGTCTCGGGCGACGAGCAGCGCGCGCGTTTGCGCGATGAAGGCGTGACTGTCCGCAATAATCGCGTGGATATTCAGCGCCATGGCTGGCGCCCGGTAGAGCACAGCGGTTAGAGTGCGCGCTTTGTTTCCGCGAACCTGAGGCAGACTCCAGCCCATGCCCCGTAAAACCTGGCGCGCCGCGCTCGCCGCCTATGCCAGCCCCTCGACGTTAGTCCTGTTGTTGCTCGGCTTTGCCGCCGGCCTGCCTTACATGTTGGTGTTCTCGACGCTTTCGGTGTGGTTGCGCGAGGCCGGTGTGGCCCGCGAGACCATTGGCTACGCGAGCCTGATCGGCCTGGCGTACGCCTTCAAGTGGGTCTGGTCGCCGCTGCTCGACCAATGGCGCCTGCCGCTGCTCGGCAAACTTGGACGACGTCGTTCCTGGTTGGTATTGGCCCAATCGCTGGTGATCCTCGGATTGATTGGCATGGGTTTCTGCGACCCGCAGAAACACTTGTCCTGGCTGATCGCTATTGCCGTCGTCGTTGCCTTCGCGTCCGCCACCCAGGACATCGCGGTCGACGCCTATCGCCTGGAAATCGCCGACGACAGCCGCCAGGCCGCACTGGCCGCCAGCTATATGTCCGGCTACCGCATCGCCGCCCTGCTCGCCACGGCGGGCGCGCTGTTCTTTGCCGAAGGCTTCGGCTCCACCGGTTTCAACTATAAACACTCGGCGTGGACTGGCACCTATGTGCTGTTCGGCGTGCTGATGGTCCCCGCGCTGCTGACCACCCTGTTCATGCGCGAACCGAATGTGCCACTGCGCACCCAGTTGCAGGCCGGGCGCTACAGCTTCATGCATCAACTGATGTCGGTGTTTGTGCTGATCGTGCTGCTGGTGTCCGTACCCGCCATGTTTACCCAGCTGTACAACACCGACTTCGCTAGCGTGCTGTTCCACGACACCAGCGTGTGGGACCTGCTGATGGAAGACCGCGCATTCCTGCGCGCCATTCTCTATATCACCCTCACCGCCCTGTGCCTCTCGACCATGGGCCGTCGCGGCCTGGCGCCCGTGCTCACGCCGGTCAACGACTTTATCCTGCGCTACCGCTGGCAGGCATTGCTGTTGCTCGGACTGATCGCCACCTATCGCATGTCCGACACGGTGATGGGCGTGATGGCCAACGTGTTCTATATCGACCAGGGCTTCACCAAGGACCAGATCGCCGGGGTCAGCAAGATCTTCGGCCTGATCATGACCCTGCTCGGCGCCGGCATGGGCGGCCTGCTGATTGTGCGCTTCGGCATCCTGCCGATCCTGTTCATCGGCGGCGTGGCGTCGGCCGGTACCAACCTGCTGTTCGTGATGCTCGCCGACATGGGCCCGGACCTGCAGATGCTGATCTTCACCATCTCCCTGGATAACTTCAGCTCCGGCCTCGCCACGTCGGCATTTGTGGCCTATCTGTCGAGCCTGACCAACCTCAAGTTTTCCGCCACCCAATATGCGCTGCTCAGTTCGATCATGCTGCTGCTGCCGCGCCTGATCGGTGGGTATTCGGGGGTGATGGTTGAGAAGTTCGGGTACCACAACTTCTTCCTGATCACCTGCATGCTGGGCGTGCCGACGCTGCTGTTGATTGCGCTGCACTGGTATCAGGAAAATCGGCGGATTCGGTTGAATCCCCCGCAGGAAGACTGACACCAGCCGGACAATGTGCGAGGGGGTTTGCCACCGATGGCAGAGTGTCAGTCAGCTTATACATAGCTGACACACCGCAATCGGGGGCAAGCCCCCTCCCACATTAGCCTGCACACCCCTCTGCATTCTGATGCCTGTACTCCAGCAGTTTGCGCCCGTACAATCCCAAGTCATTTCAAGTCCAAGCAACCGACAACGGCCTACCATGCGTACCAGTCAATATTTGCTCGCCACACAGAAAGAAACGCCTTCCGACGCGGTTGTGATCAGCCATCAGCTGATGCTGCGCGCCGGCATGATCCGCAAACTGGCCTCCGGCCTGTACACCTGGCTGCCCATGGGCTTGAAGGTGATGCGCAAGGTCGAAGCCATCGTTCGTGAAGAAATGAACGCCGCCGGCTCTCTCGAAGTGTTGATGCCGAGCACCCAACCGGCTGAGCTGTGGCAGGAATCCGGGCGCTGGGAAGAGTACGGCCCTGAGTTGCTGCGCTTCAAGGACCGTCACGGCCGCGACTTCTGCGCCGGCCCGACCCACGAAGAAGTGATCACCGACCTGATGCGCAACGAGCTGAGCAGCTACAAGCAGCTGCCGCTGAACCTGTATCAGATCCAGACCAAATTCCGTGATGAAATCCGCCCACGCTTCGGTTTGATGCGCGGCCGCGAATTCATCATGAAGGACGCCTATTCGTTCCACGCTGACCAGGCATCGCTGCAGGCCACCTACGACCGCATGCACCAGGCCTACTGCAACGTGTTCACGCGCCTGGGCCTGAAGTTCCGCGCGGTTGAAGCGGACAACGGCTCCATCGGCGGTGCTGGTTCCCACGAGTTCCACGTACTGGCTGAGTCTGGCGAAGACGATATCGCGTTCAGCAACGGTTCCGACTACGCGGCGAACATCGAGAAAGCCGAAGCCGTGCCACGTGAAACCTCGCGTGCAGCACCGGCTGAAGAGCTGCGCCTGGTGGACACGCCAGAGACCAAGACCATCGCGGCCCTGGTGGAAAAATTCAATCTGCCGATTGAAAAGACCATCAAGACCCTGATCGTGCGCGCCGAGGAAGAAGGCAAGCTGATCGCCCTGGTGATCCGTGGCGACCACGAACTCAACGAAATCAAGGCTGCCCAGCAACCTGGCGTAGCCAGCCCGCTGGTCATGGCCACCGATGACGAACTGCGCAACGCCATTGGCGCCGGCGCCGGCTCCCTCGGCCCGTTGAACCTGCCGCTGCCGATCATCATCGACCGTTCGGTCGAGCTGATGAGCGACTTCGGCATCGGCGCGAACATCGACGACAAGCACTACTTCGGCGTGAACTGGGAACGTGACCTGCCGGTTCCGACCGTGGCCGACCTGCGCAACGTGGTTGCAGGCGACCCGAGCCCGGATGGCAAGGGTACCCTGGAAATCAAGCGCGGCATCGAAGTCGGGCACATCTTCCAGCTGGGTAACAAGTACAGCAAGGCGATGAAGTGCGAAGTGCTGGGCGAGAACGGCAAGCCGATCACCCTGGACATGGGCTGCTACGGCATCGGCGTATCCCGCGTGGTTGCAGCTGCCATCGAGCAGAACAACGACGAGAAAGGCATCATCTGGAGCGACACCCTGGCGCCGTTCCAGATCGCCCTGGTACCGCTGCGTTATGAAACCGAGCAAGTACGCGAAGCCACCGACAAACTGTATGCCGAACTGACGGCCGCCGGTTTTGAAGTGTTGCTCGATGACCGGGACAAGAAAACCAGCCCGGGCATCAAGTTCGCCGACATGGAGCTGATTGGCATCCCGCACCGGATCGTGGTCAGTGACCGCGGCCTGGCCGATGGCAATCTGGAATACAAGAGCCGGACCGAAGCCGAAGCCCAACCGTTGCCGGTGGCTGACGTGCTGTCTTTCCTTCAGGCGCGTATTCGTCGCTGAAAACCAGATCAAGAGAAGTCATGTTCAAGCGAAACACCAGAGCCCTGGGGGGCGCCGCCTTGTGCGGCGCCCTGCTGGTCAGCGGCTGCGCCAACCAGATGTCACAACGCAGTGAGCACGAGGAGCGGGTCGAGCGTAAGTTGCTCGACCACAGCCTGCAGATCGATGTAGGCGAGCCTAAAGTGCTGGAGCTGCCGCAACGCCGGGTTCGCATTCACGAGCAGAAGACCTTCGAGGTCACCGAGTTCGAAGTCACCCGTCGTTACGACCGCTACACGCCCTACCAGCCCTGGCGCAAACTCTATGAGCTGCCCCTGGGTGCGGTGGCATTGGTGGCGGGCGCGGGTGCCAACGTGGCGAATATCTTCGCCCTCGGCAACTTGCCGACCAGCATGACCCACGACTGGCTGAGCTACGGCGTGGACGGCCTCAACCCGTTCATGAACGTGCAATCCCACGGCCGCGCGCAACAGAACCTGGCGGGTATCGATGAAGTCCAGCGTGATAAACGTGTGGAGTATTCGAGCTTGCCTTGGAGCGAACGACCGGTACAGGTGACTGCCGGCAAAAAGATCCACGAGCTGACCACCGACCGCAACGGCGTGCTGCGCCTGAACCTGTTGGACAGCCCGTTTGCCGAGCAAGACCTGAACCGCGTCACGACCTTGAAGATCAGCGTGGAAGATGGCCAGGACGACGTGCATTCGGACTCGACCCTGGCCATCAGCAGCACCTTGCGTGGCAAGCTGCTGGAAGCCCACGGCCTGATCTACGACGACCTGGAAGATGACGAAGTCAGCCAGTGGGTGCACCGGGTCAAGCGCCTGTCGGAGCTGGGCCTGGAAGAAGAAGCCAGTGAACTGGAACAAAGCCTGATCGAACTGACCCGCAATGATCCGGAGTTGCAGCAGGAATTTCTGCAGGCGTTGACCAAGGATGCAGGGCGGCTGGTGGCAGATCCCGGCGCACGCTAAGCCTTAGGCCATGTGAAGATCCAAATGTGGGAGCGGGCTTGTCCCCTCCCACATTTTGCTCACGGTTGCTACCAGGAGAACTCCAGCTGTTCATTGCCACTGCTCAAATCCAGCAACCGCACCCCGATCCCCAGCAACCGCACCGGTTTCCCTCCGCGATTAAACGCCTGGGTCATCAGCTGTTGATAACTCTCCAAATCCCTCCCCGCCCCGGCCTGCTCCAAGGTCGTTTGGGTAAAGTCATGAAACTTCACCTTAACGAATGGCTTGCCCGCACGGTAACTGCTGTCGATGCGCGCCATGCGCCCCGCCAGGGTTTCCATCAGCTCAGGGAGTTTTTCCAGGCAGCTTGAGAGATCCGGCAGGTCCACATCGTAGGTATTTTCCACACTGATCGATTGCCGGCGGTTGTCGTTCTGCACAATGCGCTCGTCAATACCACGGGCCAGGTTCCAAAGCCGCTCACCAAAACTGCCGAATTCGCGCACCAGCGCCAGCTTGTTCCACTCGCGTAGTTGCAGGCAGTCTTCAATACCCAAACGTGCCAGCTTGTCGGCCGTGACCTTGCCCACGCCGTGCAACTTGCTGACGCGCAACTGAGAGACAAAATCTTCGACCTGGTCCGGCGTAATCACGAACAGACCGTTGGGCTTTTTCCAGTCGCTGGCGATCTTGGCCAGGAATTTGTTCGGCGCCACGCCTGCCGACACGGTGATATGCAACTGGTTGGACACGCGACGGCGAATATCCTGGGCGATGCGCGTGGCGCTGCCGCCAAAATGTGGGCTGTCGGACACGTCCAGATAGGCCTCATCCAAGGACAATGGCTCGATCAGGTCGGTGTAGTCGCGAAAGATCGTCTGGATTTCCTTCGACGCTTCCTTATAGGCATCCATACGCGGCTTGACGATGGTCAGGTCCGGGCAGAGCTTTAAGGCATGGCGCGACGACATGGCCGAACGCACGCCATACGCCCGCGCCTCGTAATTGCACGTAGCGATCACGCCCCGTCGGTCCGCCGAGCCGCCCACCGCCAGCGGTTTTTGCGCCAGGCTCGGGTTATCGCGCATCTCGATGGCGGCGTAGAAGCAATCACAGTCGACGTGGATGATTTTGCGCTGCGTCATATATAGAAGGGGTGAAATCCAACGGGCGGGCAGTATCGCACTCACCCCTGTATATAGCACCAGTAGTTTGAATCTTCCGCCTGAGCGGTAGGAAATTTCGCAGAAGAATTTATTTTCTCAATCGAAATCAGCATCCCGATAGAGCCCAAACCCTTGGCCCGACTGGCCCGCGCAGCCCATATACGCCCATATGGAGAGCTAACCGATTGAACCGCAAGCGCTTTTCTTCGAATCGCGGGTTGACACACTCGCGATCCTCTGTAGAATGCCGACACACAGACGCGGGATGGAGCAGTCTGGTAGCTCGTCGGGCTCATAACCCGAAGGTCGTCGGTTCAAATCCGGCTCCCGCAACCAAACATCAAAAAAGGCTACTCGAAAGAGTGGCCTTTTTTGTGCGTGGCTGTTTTTCAATCGGGGATCGCGTGAACTTCACTATGGGCTGCTTCGCAGCCCGGCGCGGGGCAAGCCCGCTCACCACAGCAAGCCCGCTCACCACAGCAAGACCACTCACCACAGCAAGCACGCCGACCAAAAAGCGTTTTCAATCGTGAACTTAGGTTGCCTGGGCAGTTAATTCACACTTATTTGACTCATCGGTTGATTAACGGTTGACACCTCGCCGCTTGGCTGTAGAATGCCGCCCACAGACGCGGGATGGAGCAGTCTGGTAGCTCGTCGGGCTCATAACCCGAAGGTCGTCGGTTCAAATCCGGCTCCCGCAACCAAACATCAAAAAAGGCTACTCGAAAGAGTGGCCTTTTTTGTATCTGACGAAAAAGTTCTTCTGAAACAATGGCATGGCATCTTTCATGAAACCGTACACGGTTTGTGGAGTCCATCTCATCACACGCTATGCTTACTCCTCTACGACCAATGGCCGCTGTCGCCGCACTCGGTGATCCGCGTTAATATTTGTGATTATTTTGTCCATAGGGATTGGTAACTTGGCTGGATACCCCCATCCTGTCGCGCACAATCCACGAGGTGATTGATGCGCGCCAACTCGTCTGAACCACAAGACACCGTCACAGCAGAACATCCGATCACTCCCACCCGTTTACGTTGGCTGGATCTGTTGAGCAAATACCGGCAACCCATCGGGCTGGCGGTCACTCTGTTGCTGTTCGGCATCGCCCTGATCGCCTGCCGCCACTTGCTGCTGGAACTGGATCTCTACGCCCTCCACGACTCGATCCTGGAAGTGCCCAAACCCGCCCTGCTCGGAGCCTTTGCCGCTGCCGTTGCAGGATTCATCATTCTGCTGGGTTATGAGTTTTCCGGGGCGCGCTACGCCGGAGTGAAGTTGCCTGCCAAGACCCTGGCCCATGGTGGCTTCACCGCCTTTGCCATTGGCAACGCGATTGGCCTGTCGATGCTCTCCGGCGGTTCGGTGCGTTACCGTTTATATGCACGCCATGGCATCGGGGCTTCGGAAGTCGCCCATATGACCGTGTTCGCCAGCCTGGCCCTGGGTTGTGCCCTGCCGCCACTGGCCGCACTCGCGACGCTGAGCAACCTGCCGGCGGCGTCGACCTACTTGCACCTGTCGCAAGGTTTGCTCGGCGCGATTGCCGGTGCCGTGCTGCTGTTGTCGGCCGCGCTGTGCATCGGTATCTATCGCCGCCGCTTGCCGGAGCAACCTTACCCCGACAACCTGCTGGTCAAGGTCGGCCGTCGCACCCTGCGCCTGCCCGGCCGGCGCCTGACGTTCCTGCAACTGGTGATCACTGCGCTGGATGTCGCCGCTGCCGCCACCGTCCTTTATCTGCTGCTGCCGGAAGCGCCGCCCTTCGGCCCGTTCCTGCTGGTGTACCTGCTGGCGCTCGCCGCCGGCGTGCTCAGCCATGTGCCGGGCGGTGTCGGGGTGTTCGAAGCGATCCTGCTCGCCGCGTTTGCAGACAAGCTTGGCGCAGCGCCACTGGCCGCCGCGCTGCTGCTGTATCGCATGATCTACGTGGTGCTGCCACTGCTGATCGCGTGCGTGTTCCTGCTGATCAACGAAGCGCAGCGGCTGTTCCAGACCCAGCAGAGCCTGCGCGTCGCCTCAGGCCTGGCGGCACCGGTGTTGGCCGTACTGGTTTTTTTGTCCGGCGTGGTCCTGCTGTTTTCCGGCGCCACGCCAGAGATCGACTCACGCCTGGAAAACATCGGCTTCCTGATTCCCCACCGCCTGATTGACGCCTCGCACTTTGGTGCCAGTCTGATCGGCGTGCTGTGCCTGTTGCTCGCCCAGGGCCTGCGTCGACGTCTGTCGGCGGCCTGGATGCTGACCATGGTGCTGCTGCTGGTGGGCGCCCTGCTTTCGCTGCTCAAGGGTTTCGACTGGGAAGAAGCCAGCCTGATGACCATGACCGCGATACTGCTGGCGATCTTCCGCCGCTCGTTCTACCGCGCCAGCCGCCTGACCGAACTGCCGTTTTCGCCGCTGTATCTGGTGGCCAGCGTCTGCGTGCTGGGCGCCTCGATCTGGCTGCTGCTGTTTGCCTATCAAGATGTGCCGTACAGCCATCAACTGTGGTGGCAGTTCACCCTCGACGCCAACGCCCCACGCGGCCTGCGCTCATTGCTGGGGGCCGCCGTGCTACTGGTGATCGTGTCGCTGACCTGGCTGCTGCGCACCGCACGCCCGGTGATTCACCTGCCGACCCCGGATGAGCTGGAGCGTGCTTCCAGGATCCTGATGGCCTCGTCCCAGCCCGACGGCGGCCTGGCGCTGACCGGTGACAAGGCGCTGCTGTTCCACCCCAACGACGAAGCCTTCCTGATGTATGCCCGTCGCGGCCGCAGCCTGGTGGCCTTGTACGACCCGATCGGGCCGACACAACAACGGGCCGAGATGATCTGGCAGTTCCGCGACCTGTGCGATATCCACCATGCGCGCCCAGTGTTCTATCAGGTGCGGGCAGAGAACCTGCCGTATTACATGGACATCGGCCTCACCGCCATCAAGCTGGGCGAAGAAGCCCGCGTCGACCTGAAACGCTTTGACCTGGAAGCCAAGGGCAAAGAGATGAAGGACCTGCGCTACACCTGGAACCGTGGCACCCGGGACGGCTTGTCCCTGGAGATCCATGAACCGGGTACGGCGCCGATGGATGAATTAAAAGTCATCTCGGACGCTTGGCTGACGGGTAAGAATGTGCGCGAAAAGGGCTTTTCCCTGGGACGCTTCAGTGATGACTACCTCAAGCACTTTCGCATTGCGATCATTCGCTTCGAAGGACGCCCGGTAGCCTTCGCCAACCTGCTTGAGACGTACAATCACGACCTGGCCAGCCTTGACCTGATGCGTGCCCATCCGGAAGCACCCAAGTTGACCATGGAGTTCATGATGGTCGGCCTGATTCAACACTATAAGAGTCACGGCTACGCCCGCTTCAGCCTCGGCATGGTGCCGTTGTCGGGCCTGCAACCGCGACGCGGCGCGCCACTGACCCAGCGCCTGGGTTCGATGGTGTTCCGGCGCGGTGAGCAGCTGTATAACTTCCAAGGTTTGCGCCGCTTCAAAGACAAGTTCCAGCCCGACTGGGAACCCCGTTACATGGCCGTGCCCGCAGGACTTGATCCGCTGGTGGCACTGGCCGATACCGCCGCCCTGATCGCGGGCGGCTTGACTGGATTGGTGAAACGCTGATGATTCGACGCTCCTGGCGGTATGTATTGGCCTTTGTAGTGCTGCTGGCCCTGGTCCTGGGTGGCAGCTTTTGGTACTTGAAACGCCCTGCCCCGCAGCCGACCCTGGAGCAACTGCCCCAGGCCGACGGCTCGGTGATGACCCGCGTCACCCCAGCCGGCACGTCCAAAGCCCGCGTCGCCGTGGCGGTGATGGCCGACGAAACCCTGACCGACAGCCAGTTGATCACCCTCAGCCAGGGTGGCAAGGCGCAGATCGTCCAGGTGATCCTGCCAAAAGATGACTGCAAGCTGCAGGAACAAGCGCTGCAAAGCGCCCTGGGCCAGCTCAAAGGCCCGGCGACCCTGGTCAGCGGCATCGGGCCTGGCGCGGCGCTGGCCTGGCGCTGGCTGGCCGCACAGAACGACGACAACGCCAACGCCATCTCCGTCGGCTTCGCTCTGGTGCAGGAAGGCTGCAAGGACCCACTGCCGAAAACGGCCGCACACGGCAACTGGCTGGTCGCGTGGAACGATAACCCTGACGACGAAAGCGCCAGTTTCGTACGCGACACACCGCGCGCCACCACCAGCATCAGCGACTACGACATTCACTACCCGCAGGTGCTGAACAACGAATTGCGCAAGCAACTGGTGGGTTCGGACAACGGCGGCCTGGCGATTCCCGTAGTAGAAGTCCCGGCGGGCCAGGCCAAGGACACTGTGACCCTGTTCCTCTCCGGTGATGGCGGCTGGCGTGATCTGGACCGTGACGTCGCGGGCGAAATGGCCAAGATCGGCTACCCGGTGGTCGGCATCGACACCCTGCGCTACTACTGGCAGCACAAGACCCCGGAACAAAGCGCCAAAGACCTGACCGAGCTGATGCAGCACTACCGCCAGAAATGGGGCACCAAGCGCTTCGTGCTGACCGGTTATTCGTTCGGCGCCGACGTGCTGCCGGCGATCTACAACCGCATGCCGGAAAACGAGCAGCAGCGCGTCGACGCGATCATTCTCCTGGCCTTCGCCCGCACCGGCAGCTTTGAGATCGAAGTGGAAGGTTGGCTGGGCAACGCCGGCAAAGAAGCCGCGACCGGCCCGGAAATGGCCAAGCTGCCGCCGGAGAAAGTGGTGTGCATCTATGGCGCCGAAGAAGTCGACGAGAGTGGCTGCACCGACAAGACAGCCGTAGGTGAGGCGCTGAAGCTGCCCGGTGGGCATCACTTCGACGAGAACTACCCGGCGCTGGCCCAGCGGTTGGTGGATATCATCGTCAAGCACCAGGCCAAGGCCGAGTAATTAAACCAAATGTGGGAGGGGGCAAGCCCCCTCCCACATTTGTTTTGCATTGCCAGTAAGATTCAGCGCGGCTCGATATGCGCAATCATCAGTTGCACGGTTTCATTCCCACGAAACTCGTTCACATCCAGCTTGTAGGCCAGTTCCACCCAGCGCACAGTCGGGTTCGGCCAGACCTCACGGTCCACCCCAAAGGCAATGCCATCGAGCTTCACTGAGCCACATTCGCTCTTGAGCACCACCTTCAGGTGCCGCTCACCCACCACCCGCTGTTCTACCAGCTGGAACACACCGTGAAACAACGGCTCGGGAAAGTGTTGCCCCCACGGCCCGGCATGCCGCAGGGCGCGGGCCAGCTCCAGGTGGAACTCCTCGACCGCCAGGGTGCCGTCGGACAGCAGGCGTCCGGTGAGGTCTTCTTCTCGCAATTGCCGACGTACTTCGGCATCAAAGGCTTCGGCAAACAGTGGGAAATTCGCCTCGGGCAATGTCAGACCAGCCGCCATGGCGTGGCCGCCGTATTTGGCGATCAGGGTGGGATGCTGGCTGGCGACCACCGCCAGGGCATCACGGATGTGAAAACCCGGCACAGAGCGCCCAGAGCCCTTGAGCAAGCCATCGCCGGCGTCGGCGAAGGCGATGGTCGGGCGGAAATAGCGCTCTTTCATGCGCGAAGCCAGGATGCCGATCACGCCCTGATGCCATTCGGGGTCGAACAAGCACAGACCGTAGGGCATCGATTCCACCGGCAGGTCCTTGAGCTGGGCCAGGGCCTCGCGCTGCATGCCTTGCTCGATGGATTTACGGTCCTGGTTCATGCCGTCCAGTTGCGCTGCCATTTCCCGCGCCGCCGCGAAATCCGTGGTGAGCAGGCATTCGATACCCAGGCTCATGTCGTCCAGGCGCCCGGCGGCATTGAGCCGTGGCCCCACGATAAAGCCCAGGTCGGTAGAGGTGATGCGCGCGGCGTCACGCTTGGCCACTTCCAGGATCGCCTTGATCCCCGGCCGAGCGCGACCAGCACGAATGCGCTCCAGGCCCTGATGCACCAGGATGCGGTTGTTGGCGTCCAGCGGCACCACGTCGGCGACGCTGCCCAGGGCGACCAGATCAAGCAGATCGCCGATGTTCGGTTGCGGCTTGTTCGCATACCAGCCCATATCGCGCAGGCGTGCGCGCAGGGCCATCAACACATAAAAGATCACGCCCACCCCAGCCAAGGCCTTGCTGGGAAACTCACAACCTGGCTGATTCGGGTTGACGATGGCATCGGCCGCCGGCAACTCATCACCCGGCAAGTGGTGGTCGGTGACCAACACCTGCAACCCCGCCGCCTTCGCCGCCGCCACGCCTTCGACGCTGGAGATGCCGTTGTCCACGGTGATCAGCAACTGCGGCTCGCGCTGCAACGCCACGGCGACAATCTCCGGGGTCAGGCCATAGCCGTATTCGAAGCGGTTGGGCACCAGGTAATCCACATGGGCCGCACCGAGCAAACGCAGGCCCAAAGTGCCCACGGTGCTGGCGGTGGCGCCATCGGCGTCGAAGTCGCCAACGATCAGGATGCGCTGGCGCTGCTCCAGGGCCGTCACCAGCAGATCAACCGCCGCGTCGATACCCTTGAGCTGCTGATAGGGAATCAACCGCGCGAGGCCTTTATCCAGCTCGGCCTCGGACTGCACACCGCGTGCGGCGTAGAGACGGGTCAACAGCGGCGGCAGATCGCCGAGGAATGGCAGGACGGCGGGCAACGGGCGAGGATCGATACGCATACGGGGGTGATGACTTCTCTGCGGATACAACGGTTAAACGACAATTCTTCATACAACACAAATCACTGTGGGAGGGGGCTTGCTCGCTCCCACATTTTTCAATCGCGTCCGCCAACCAGCCATTGCAGTTGCACTTCATGCTGGCCACGGTCATCGGTGACGAAGATCGTGCCTTCGCTGATCATAACGTCCCACTTGATCACGCGGGGCATGTCCTTGGCCAGGGTCTCCAGAATCTCCTGAGGCACCGCGGCGATGTGCACGTTCTTCAGGTTATTCGCCACCGGCACCACTTTGCCTTCCCACACACGCAGGCTGCCATACGCCAGTAGGCTGGTGCGTTCGGTGCGACGCGAACACCAGGTCAGGCGATCAGCATCGGGCTGGCCGACTTCGATCCAGTGCAGAACCCGATCATCCAGGCTTTTTTCCCACAGGGCTGGTTCGTCTACATCTGACAAGCCACGACCGAACGCCAATTGCTCGTTGTAAAACAGGGCATAGGCCAGCAAGCGCACGGTCATGCGCTCTTCGGTTTCCGAAGGGTGACGGGCGATGGTCTGTTTGACGCTCTCGTACACCGAACGATCAAGGTCGGTGAGGTTGAGTTCGAATTTGTAGGTCGTGGACGGCTGGGCCATGAACGGGCTTCTAGAGACAGGGAAAGGCGGCCAGTCTAACCGATGGCGGGGCCATTCAACGAATCCTGCGCTGCATCATGCTTATCCCTGGCCGCCCGCCTATGTTAAAAGGCTTCACACACCCGCTCTGCGTAGCCAAGGATCCTCATGTCGTTTAATGCCAAACCGCTTGCCGGCCTGAAAGTCATCGAACTCGGCACCCTGATCGCCGGCCCGTTCGCTTCGCGTATCTGCGCGGAATTCGGCGCCGAGGTGATCAAGGTCGAATCCCCGGATGGAGGCGACCCGCTGCGCAAATGGCGGAAGCTGTACGAGGGCACCTCGCTGTGGTGGTTCGTACAAGCGCGCAACAAGAAATCCCTGACGCTGAACCTCAAGCACCCGGACGGGCTGGCGATTCTCAAGCAACTGCTGGCGGACGCCGACATCCTCATCGAGAACTTTCGCCCCGGCGTGCTGGAAAAGCTCGGCCTGAGCTGGGAAACCCTGCACGCGCTGAACCCGAAACTGGTGATGGTGCGGCTCTCGGGCTTTGGCCAGACCGGGCCGATGAAGGATCAGCCGGGCTTTGGCGCCGTGGGCGAATCCATGGGCGGGCTGCGTTACATCACCGGTTTCGAGGACCGCCCGCCGGTGCGCACCGGGATTTCCATTGGCGACTCTATCGCTGCTTTGTGGGCAGTGATCGGGGCGCTGATGGCGCTGCGTCATCGCGAAGTGAATGGCGGCGTGGGGCAAGTGGTGGATGTAGCACTGTATGAAGCCATCTTCGCCATGATGGAAAGCATGATCCCCGAGTTCGACGTGTTCGGCTTTATCCGCGAGCGCACCGGCAACATCATGCCCGGCATTACGCCGTCGTCGATCCATACCAGCGCGGACGGCAAGCATGTGCAGATCGGCGCCAATGGGGATGCGATCTTCAAACGGTTCATGAGCGCCATCGGCCGTGAAGACCTGGCGAACGACCCGCAGTTGGCGAGCAATGACGGCCGCGATGGCCGCCGTGATGAGCTGTATGGCGTGATTGATCGCTGGGTCAGCTCACTGTCACTGGAGCAGGTGGTGGAGCGACTGAACAAGGCCGAGGTGCCCGCCAGTCGGATCTACAGTGCCGAGGATATGCTGGGTGACCCGCAATTCCTGGCGCGAGAGATGTTCCTCAAGGCCCGGTTGCCAGGCGGCAAGGACTTCAAAATGCCAGGCATCGTGCCCAAGCTGTCAGATACTCCCGGCAGTTGCGAGTGGGTCGGGCCGCAGTTGGGCGAACACAACAGTGTGTTGCTCAACGAACTGGGCTACGACGCCGCGGCCATTACCCGTTTACGTGAGCAAGGGGCGATCTGATGGCCAACTCAAGATAATGGCGCATCGTTGGCTGCTGGGCCTTTGTGCACCGTTGTTCGGACTTCTGCCATTGCCAGCCCAGGCGGCGGACACCTTGACCTGGCTGATCCGCGACTTGCCGCCGATGATCATCTTCGACGGCCCGCAAAAGGGTCAGGGCGCCATCGACGAATTGCTGCCGATGCTGATGGATCGCCTGCCCGAGTACCAGCACAAGATTCTGCACGTCAACCGTGCGCGCGGCCTGCAAATGCTGCAGACAACCGCCCTGACCTGCGACCCCACCATGCTGTGGACGCCGGAGCGGGCCAAGTGGGTGGTGTATTCGCGTCCGGCTTTTTCCATCGTCAGCAACGGCGTGGTGGTACGCCAGGACCACCGTGAAGTGCTCGCGCCGTTTATCGCACAGCAGCGGGTCGACCTCTCGGCGCTCCTGCTGGATAAACACGCACGCCTGGGCGTGGTGGCCGAGCGCAGCTACGGGGCGTTCATCGACGACGTGCTGGAGCACACGGACGCACACAACCGCGTACTGCACTACGGAAACGACGCACTGGGCAGCCTGCTGCAAATGCAGCGCTTGGGGCGTCTGGAAGCGGTGCTGGGCTACTGGACTGAAATTCGCTATCACGCGCTGCGCCAGGGTATTGAGCCGCTGACATTGGCGTTCTATCCCATTGCCGGCTCCATGCCCTACCAGCGTGTTCACATCGGTTGCTCCAATACGCGCCAGGGCCACCAGGCGATTGAACACATCAACCAAGTGTTGAGCGAACTGCCCCAAGCTCAACTGCTGCACTCCTACGCGGCCTGGCTCGACCCGACGCTACGCGCGCAATACCTGATCGACCACCCCCGGTTCTACCAGGACACGCCCATGCCCTGACAAATCGCGGGCAAAAAGAAACCCCGAAGCGTGGGGAGACACTTCGGGGTTAAACGTGGCCAACAAAGACCAGTACAGCAAGCCACAAACACCGGAGCACAATGTTTGCTCTTGCTGTTACAAAATCTGACCGGCCATGCTGTAGGAAGTTTCCATCAGTGAACAATTCTTCATGCGCGGGCAGCGCTGCGGGTCTGGGCAGCGTTACGCAAGGCCGCGATGACCGAGGGCTCCACGCGCCCTTCCGCGATTTTGATATAGCGCAGCAAGCAGTCCACTACGTCCACCAGCACGCGCTTATCCATCAATTGGGCGCGGTCGACTTCACGCTCGACGACGATAGCGCCAGCAGGATTCTTCACCGTCACCAAGCACTCGTCCTGAACACCCGCGGTGGTCAGCGTAACCTGATAAGGGCTCAGTGCTTCTTCGAGCAATAGGCTGATACTTTCCATCTCGATCACCACTCAATAGTTCGGGAACAATCGTTTTAACGGGAGCTGCATCTATCCTAAGTGACTGGTTGTTACGTAGGAAAGTTCGCTTTTTCGTCTTTATAGGCCCGTCAGGGGATGACGAGAACCAGCATGCACTTGCAACATGACAACGAAAAAACGGCCGCACATAAGTGCTTACGCAATGGGTGGCTGTTTTGGGGTTTGCAGACGCCGGGGCGCAGAGCGAATCCTATACTCGTTGAGTGTTTTTCACTGCGCCGCGCAGGCGAGAGCGCATATCAAAAGGCCCTTATTGCGAAGGATGAACATGATGCTGGAACACAATGAACAACAAGCCTCGATCGAGAAAATTCACGCAGACATATCACGTATCTATGCTGAACAGCGCAAGTTCAACGCTGAAGTCCACAAGATAACCCGTGAAGTCTTCTGGTACCCCGTAGGCATCGCGATAGGCTTCTTCACAGCCGTAGGTACGGTAATGGCCCTGGCACATAAGCTGCTTACGTAGACCGTCGTTTAATCGGGCCTGCCAAAAACAAAAAACGCCGCTGCCCCAAGGAAGGGACAGCGGCGTTTTTGTGTACGCGGTTTGCCTTACAACGGCTTGCCCCGGTTGCCATGCTGGCTGACAAACGCCTGCACGGCTTTCAAGTCATTGGCCAACACCGTGCAACGCTCTTCACGTTCGAACAGGTCGGTCAGGTGCACCGGCAGCTCTAGCGCTTTGCCAACACCAGCCTTCTCCACCGCTTCGGGGAATTTGACCGGGTGGGCAGTGCCCAGGATCACCATCGGGATATCCAGGCTGCGACGACATTCGCGGGCGGCCTTCACACCGATGGCGGTGTGCGGGTCGAGCAGCTCGCCGGTCTGGGCATAGACTTCGGCAATGGTCTCGCAGGTCTGAGCATCGTCCACGGCCAGGGAGTCGAAGAGCTTGCGGGTTTCGGTCCAGCGCTCTTCATCCACGCTGAAACCGCCACCGCTCTTGAAGGTGTCCATCAAGCCGGCAATCGCCGAGCCGTTGCGACCGTGCATGTCGAACAGCAGACGCTCGAAGTTCGACGAAACCATGATGTCCATGGACGGCGACAGGGTCGCGTGCAGGGTTTCCTTGACGTACTGATTGCCGCTCATGAAGCGGTGCAGGATGTCGTTGCGGTTGGTGGCGACGATCAACTGGTTGATCGGCAGGCCCATGTTGCGCGCCAGGTAGCCGGCGAAGATGTCGCCGAAGTTGCCGGTCGGCACCGAGAACGACACCGAGCGCGCCGGGCCGCCCAACTGCAGGGAGGCGTGGAAGTAGTAGACGATCTGGGCCATGATCCGCGCCCAGTTGATCGAGTTCACCGCAACCAGGCGTGTGCCTTTCAGGAAGCTCTGGTCAGCGAAGCTGTTCTTGACCATTTCCTGGCAGTCGTCGAAGTTGCCTTCGATGGCGATGTTGTGGATGTTCTCACCAAAGATGGTGGTCATCTGGCGACGCTGCACTTCGGACACACGCTTATGCGGGTGCAGGATGAAGATGTCGACGTTTTCGCAGTGCTTGCAGCCTTCAATCGCCGCCGAGCCGGTGTCACCGGAGGTCGCGCCGATGATCACCACGCGCTCGCCGCGCTTCTCCAGCACGTAGTCCAGCAAACGACCGAGCAGTTGCAGGGCGAAGTCCTTGAACGCCAGGGTCGGGCCGTGGAACAGCTCCAATACCCACTCGTTGCCGTTCAGTTGGCGCAACGGCGCGATGGCGCTGTGGGAAAACACGCCGTAGGTTTCTTCCAGGATCTTCTTGAAATCCGCATCCGGAATGCTGCCGGTGACGAACGGGCGCATCACCCGGAACGCCAGCTCGTGGTACGGCAGGCCGGCCCAGGAGGCGATTTCTTCCTGGGTGAAGCGTGGCAGGTTTTCCGGCACGTACAGGCCGCCGTCGGTGGCAAGGCCTGCCAGCAGGACGTCTTCGAAATTCAGGGCCGGTGCCTGGCCGCGGGTACTGATATAACGCATGACTGGCTCCTCTAAAACATTCTCGAACAGAGGCCGCCGAACGCGCGGGGCCCCTGGAACAATCGGTTAGTTCAAGTGTTCGACACGAATACGCACGACCGGGCCGACGACGCCTTGCAAGGCTTCCAACGCGGTGATGGCATCGTTGATGTGCTGCTCAAGCACGCGGTGGGTCAGCAGGATCATCGGCACCTGGCCGTTTTGCTCCTCGACTTCCTTCTGCATGATCGACTCGATGTTGATACCGCGCTCGGACAGGATGCTGGCGACCTGGGCCAACACGCCCGGATGATCCTTGGCCTGGATGCGCAGGTAGTAGGCGCTTTCGCACGCTTCGATCGGCAGGATCGGGTGGGCCGACAGCGAATCCGGCTGAAAGGCCAGGTGCGGTACGCGGTTTTCCGGGTCGCTGGTCATGGCGCGAACCACGTCCACCAGGTCGGCGATCACCGAAGAAGCGGTCGGCTCCATGCCGGCGCCGGCGCCGTAGAACAACGTGGAACCGGCAGCATCACCATTGACCATCACCGCGTTCATCACGCCGTTGACGTTGGCGATCAGGCGATCAGCCGGGATCAGCGTCGGGTGCACACGCAGCTCGATACCGGCCGGGGTGCTGCGCGCTACACCGAGGTGCTTGATGCGATAGCCCAGGGCTTCGGCATAGTTCACGTCGGCGGTAGTCAGCTTGGTGATGCCTTCGGTGTAGGCCTTGTCGAACTGCAGCGGGATACCAAAGGCGATGGACGCCAGGATGGTCAGCTTGTGGGCGGCATCGATGCCTTCCACGTCGAATGTCGGGTCGGCTTCGGCGTAGCCCAGCGCCTGGGCTTCGGCCAGCACGTCTTCGAAGGTACGGCCCTTCTCGCGCATTTCGGTAAGGATGAAGTTACCGGTGCCGTTGATGATGCCGGCCACCCAGTTGATACGGTTGGCGGACAGGCCTTCACGGATCGCCTTGATTACCGGGATACCACCGGCCACGGCGGCTTCGAACGCCACGATCACGCCCTTCTCGCGGGCCTTGGCGAAGATCTCGTTGCCGTGCACGGCGATCAGCGCCTTGTTGGCAGTGACCACGTGCTTGCCGTTCTCGATGGCCTTGAGCACCAGCTCACGGGCTACGGTGTAGCCGCCCACCAGCTCAATGACGATATCGATCTCAGGGTTGGTGGCCACGGCGAAGACATCGTTGGTAATCGCAATACCGGTCGTTTCGAACTGAGGCTTTGGCGAACGCGTGGCAATTTGCGCCACTTCAATCCCACGCCCTGCACGGCGGGAAATTTCTTCAGCATTACGCTGAAGTACGTTGAAGGTGCCGCCACCGACGGTCCCTAATCCACAGATGCCTACTTTGACCGGTTTCACTGAAGAACTCCCCATGAAACGGCCGACGCAAGGTCGGCCGTGGAAAACAGCCGCACGACTGCGGCTTTCAATTGATGGCCCGTCGACTTATCAACGGGCCATGATCGTCAAAGGTTCGACGATGCTGGTTTATTTGGCACTCAGCGCCAGTTTGGCAACTTGTGGTGCCGGCTGGTAGCCCGGAATCACCTGGCCGTCAGCCAAAACGATGGCCGGCGTACCGTTCACACCGATGGACTGGCCCAGGGCGAATTGCTTGGAGACCGGATTGGCGCACTTGGCAGCCTTGATTTCCTTGCCGTCGACCATCTTGTCCATGGCCGCTTTCTTGTCGGCCGAGCACCATACGGCTTGCAACTGCTCGTCACCCGGCGAACCCAGGCCCTGGCGCGGGAACGCAACGTAGCGAACTTCCACACCGAGCTTGTTCAGCGCCGGCACTTCGGCGTGCAGCTTGTGGCAGTACGGGCAGGTGGTGTCGGTGAACACCGTGATGTGGGTCTTGGTCTCGCCAATGGCCGGGTAAACCACGGTTTCAGCCACTGGGATACCATTGATCAGCTTGGACACGCCCAGACGCTCGGCTTTCTCGGTCAGGTTGACCGGCTTGCCGTCCTTGAGCTGAAACAGATAGCCCTGAACGATGTACTGGCCGTCGGCACTGGCGTACAGCACGCGGCTGCCCTTGAGCTTGACTTCATACAGGCCGGCCATCGGGCTGGCGCTGATGCTTTCGATCGGGGTGTCGAGCTGCAGGTTGGCCAGGCTCTTGCGAATGATCTGCTCGGCAGCGTCATCAGCGACGGCAAAGGTGGAAACCAACGCAATGGCTGCGGCGGCAATAATCTGGGTCAAGCGCATGGGAACTCCTGAAGGCAGATGCAGGGACGGGAAGGAACACCGCGATCTCAGTAGACACGGGCCGGCACCGTCACCTTTGCTAACCGGCAAAGCCTACCACAGTTGGGCCGCAGGGCAGCCCGTGGCGGTATAAATTGGCGGTTTTCAGCCTCGTGGGTGGTGCTTGGCGTGCATATCCTGCAATCGCGCGCGCGCCACATGGGTGTAGATCTGGGTGGTGGATAAGTCGCTGTGCCCGAGCAGCATTTGCACCACGCGCAAATCCGCGCCGTGGTTGAGCAAATGGGTGGCAAATGCATGGCGTAACGTATGGGGCGACAGGCTCTTGCCAATCCCCGCGACCTTGGCCTGGTGCTTGATGCGATGCCAGAACGTCTGGCGGGTCATTTGCTCACCGCGCTGGCTGGGGAACAACACATCACTGGGACGGCCGCCGAGCAACTCGCCACGGGCATCGCGCATATAGCGCTCGACCCACACAATCGCCTCCTCCCCCATCGGCACCAGCCGCTCCTTGCTGCCCTTGCCCATCACCCGCAGTACGCCCTGACGCAGGTTGACCTGCTCCAGCGTCAGGCTGATCAACTCGGTGACCCTCAGGCCACAGGCATACAAGACTTCCAGCATGGCGCGGTCGCGCTGGCCGATAGCCTCGCTGAGGTCGGGCGCGGCAAGCAGAGCATCGACATCGGCTTCCGACAAGGACTTGGGCAAAGGCCTACCGAGCTGCGGCATATCGACCTGCAGCGTCGGGTCCAGGGTGATGAGTTTTTCCCGCAGCAGATAGCGATAAAAGCCACGTACACCGGAGAGGAATCGCGCAGTGGAACGCGGCTTGTAATTCTGCTCCAGGCGCCAGGCCAAGTGATCGAGGATCAGCTCGCGGCCAGCATTGACCAATTCAAGGTTTTTATCCTGCAACCAGCCGTTGAACAGGGCAAGGTCGCTGCGGTAGGCCTGACGGGTGTTGTCCGACAGGCCCTTTTCCAGCCAGAGGGCGTCGAGGAAGCGGTCGATCAGGGGGTGGTCAATGGCAGGCATGAGGGCTCGGGCGGATTACTGTAGTGTCTGTTAGATCCTATCGCAGGCAAGCCAGCTCCCACAGGGGTTTTGTGTCGGGTCACTGATTTGCACCCTCCACCGATCAAATGTGGGAGCTGGCTTGCCTGCGATGGCCGCGGCTCGGTCCAGGATCAGTCTACAAACCCAGGCAGCACAGGCACCGGACGCTTATCGGCATCAATCGCCACAAAACTGAACACACCTTGGATCGCCTTCTCGCGGCCATCGGCGCTCATGCTCTCAACGAACACCTCAACCTCCACCTTGAGGCTGGTGTTCCCTACCTTGATAACCCGCCCGATGAGTTCAACGATAGAGCCCGCCGGGATCGCGTGATTGAAGTCGATGCGGTCAGTGGAGACCGTCACCAACGGCAAACGACAGAAGCGCGTGGCGGTGATGAACGACACTTCATCCATCCAGGCCAACGCGGTGCCGCCGAACAGGGTGTTGTGGTGGTTGGTGGTGGGCGGGAATACGGCCTTGGTCACGTGGGTCACGGACAGATCGGTGCGACGCTGGATTTCTTCGGGGCGGGTGGTCATGGACAAATACCGGGGAATGGACAAATTTCAGGCACAAAAAAGCAGCCCGTAGGCTGCTTCTTTCTGCATCGGGAAGCTGGACTTAAGCCAGTTTTTCCTTGATGCGAGCTGCTTTACCGGACAGGTCACGCAGGTAGTACAGCTTGGCTTTACGTACGTCACCGCGACGCTTGACGGCCATGCTGTCGATTTGCGGGCTGTAGGTCTGGAAAGTACGCTCTACGCCAACACCGTTGGAGATTTTACGAACAGTGAAAGCACTGTTCACACCACGGTTACGCTTGGCAATTACCACGCCTTCGAACGCTTGCAGACGCGAACGGTCGCCTTCCTTCACTTTCACCTGAACGACAATAGTGTCGCCCGGGGCAAAGGTAGGGATCTCTTTGGTCATCTGCTCTGCTTCGAGTGCAAGGATGATTTTGTTAGTCATGCTGTGCTCCTAAGGTAAGTCAATGGACCTACCATCGATACGTTGTTAACTATCGTCCCGCGCGAGGATGTATTCCTCGAGCAGCTTCTTCTCTTCTCCAGAAAGCGAGCGGCTTTCCAGAAGATCGGCGCGTCGTTCATAGGTCCGACCAAGGGACTGCTGTAAACGCCAACGCCGGATGTGTGCGTGATTGCCACTTAGCAATACGTCGGGAACACGCTGATCCGCATACACCTCCGGTCGGGTGTAGTGCGGGCAATCCAGCAAACCGTCCGTGAAGGAGTCTTCCTCCGCGGAGTCCGCATGCCCTAAAGCTCCAGGCAGCAGTCGTGTAACCGCATCTATCAGGACCATCGCCGGCAGCTCGCCGCCAGACAGGACATAGTCCCCAATCGACCACTCTTCATCGACATGAGCTTCAATAAATCGCTCGTCAATGCCTTCATAGCGACCGGCAATCAGGATTAATGCTTCCTCATTCGCCATGTCGCGTACCGCAGCCTGTTTCAGCTGACGGCCTTGAGGGGACAGGTAAATTACCTTCGCCTTCTCCCCGGCAGCTGCCTTGGCCTGAACCAACGCGTCTTCCAGGGGCTTGATCTTCATCACCATGCCCGGGCCACCGCCAAATGGGCGATCGTCCACAGTGTGATGTCGATCCGTCGTGTAGTCTCGCGGGTTCCAACAGGTGAGCTGCAAGAGCCCCTGTTTCACCGCCCGACTGGTGATGCCGTACTCGCTGATGGCGGAAAACATCTCGGGAAACAAACTGATCACTTCAATGCGCAAATTAGCCACGCTTAGAAGTCCGCGTCCCATTCCACCTTCATCTCGCCCGCTACCAGGTCGATAGCCAACACACACTGCTCCGTATAGGGCAGCAGGCGTTCGCGATCATCCAGGCTGCCAGCGCAAGGCTTGACCACCATTACATCATTGGCGCCGGTTTCCAGAAGATGATCGATTTTCCCGAACAATTGCCCGAGTTGATCAATAACCTTCAGACCTTCCAGCTGGTACCAGTAGTACTCGCCGTCGGTCAATTCAGGGAACAGGTTGCGCGGCACGCAGATCTCATAACCAGCCAGAAGACGAGCTTCTTCACGATCATCAAGACCCTTGAGCTTCGCGACCAGGAACTTATCGCTCCCGCGTCCGCTGACCAGCTCGACCTGTTTCACACTCCCTTCGCGCCTGAGCGTCCAGGTTTTGTACTGCAACAGGTTTTCAGTCGGATCAGTAAAGGAATACACCTTCACTTCGCCGCGAACGCCATGAACAGAATAAATCTTGCCGATAACGATCAAATCATCAGCAACAGCTGGCGTCGCGTTCATATTGCTCAGGCTGCGGCCTTAGCCGAGTCCTTCAACAACTTAGCAACACGCTCAGACGGTTGTGCACCAACGCTCAGCCAGTAGGCTACGCGCTCTTGGTTCACAGACAGACGGACTTCTTGACCACGAGCGATCGGGTTGAAGAAGCCTACTTGTTCCTTGTGAGAGCCGTCACGTGGGTTGCGGCTGTCAGTTACGGTCAAGTGGTAAAACGGGCGCTTTTTGGAGCCGCCAAGGGCAAGACGGATTGTTAGCATGTGAACATCGTTCCTGTAGTCGGTGCTGCAAATCTAAATGCACAGCGGGCATAGGTGCCCGAAAGGCCGCATATTCTAAGGAATATCCGGACTTTTGCAAATGTCTTTTTCTGGCGCCTATCAGCGTGCCATTCAGATCTGCTAGAGAGCCGTCGGTTAAAACGGCAGGTCAGCCCCCGCCAACGGCGGGTTTGCTGGAGATCCCACATCCCTGTGGGTCGGAGCAGGGGCACGCCCCCGCTCGAATTCTTTACATTTTCGGCATGCCGCCGCCGGGCAACATACCGCCCATGCCGCGCATCATCTTGGCCATTCCGCCTTTGGCGGAGAATTTCTTCATCATCTTCTGCATCTGCTTGTGCTGCTTGATCAAGCGACCGATGTCCTGCACCTGGGTGCCGGAGCCCATGGCGATCCGACGTTTGCGCGAACCGCTGATCAGCTCAGGGTCGCGGCGCTCGGCCGGGGTCATGGAGTTGATGATGGCTTCCATCTGCTTGAACTGCTTCTCTGCCGCGCCCTGGGCATTGCCCATTTGCGCCAGGTTCACACCGCCGATATTCGGCAGCTTGTCCATCAGGCCGCCGAGGCCGCCCATGTTCTTCATTTGTTGCAGCTGGTCACGGAAGTCTTCGAGATCGAAGCCCTTGCCCTTCTTCAGCTTCTTGGCCAGTTTATCGGCCTTGTCCTTGTCGAGGGTCGCTTCGGCCTGCTCGATCAGGCTGAGTACGTCGCCCATGCCAAGGATACGCGAGGCGATACGCTCAGGGTGGAACGGTTCGAGCGCTTCGCTCTTCTCGCCCATACCGATGAACTTGATCGGCTTGCCAGTGATGGCACGCACCGACAGCGCAGCACCGCCACGGGCGTCGCCGTCGACCTTGGTGAGGATCACGCCGGTCAGCGGCAGTGCATCACCGAAAGCCTTGGCGGTGTTGGCCGCATCCTGACCGGTCATGGCGTCGACCACGAACAGCGTCTCGACCGGGTTGATCGCGGCATGCAACGCCTTGATCTCGCCCATCATCTCTTCGTCGATGTGCAGGCGACCGGCGGTATCGACGATCACGACATCAATGAACTTGAGCTTGGCTTCTTTAATAGCCGCGTTGGCAATGTCGACCGGCTTCTGGCTCAGGTCGGACGGGAAGAAGGTCACGCCGACTTCGCCCGCCAGCATTTCCAACTGCTTGATGGCCGCCGGACGGTATACGTCGGCCGACACCACCATGACAGACTTCTTCTTGCGCTCTTTAAGGAAGCGCGCCAGCTTGCCGGCGGTGGTGGTTTTACCCGCCCCCTGCAGGCCCGCCATCAGCACGACGGCCGGTGGCACGGCGCTGAGGTTCAGGTCTTCGTTGGCAGCGCCCATCAGGCTTTCGAGTTCGGCCTGGACGATCTTCACAAAAGCCTGGCCCGGCGTCAGGCTGCGGGACACTTCGGTGCCCACTGCGCGCTCTTTGACCGAGTTGACGAAGTCCTTGACCACAGGCAAGGCCACGTCGGCTTCCAGCAACGCCATGCGTACTTCACGCAGGGTGTCTTTAATATTGTCCTCGGTCAGCTTGGCCTTGCCGGTTACGTGGCGCAGCGTCTGCGAGAGACGGTCAGTCAAGTTTTCAAACATGCGCGATCCTTTCAGGCCCCATTCATCGAAATGCATTGGTAGACCGAGGTAATGACGGCCCAGGCTGTGGTAAATCGCTATTAAAAACAGCGCTCGGCGAGCCTGCGGCGTGGGCAGGTCGCGGATTATAGCGAAGACTGCGCCCATGCACACCCGCTGTCTGGTCCTGGAGTCTTTCGTGGAACGCAGGTGTATGCCAAACTCAGCGCCTTTCGGGCTTGTCTATCAGGATTTATGGTCCCCTTGTCACCCAGTTTGCTACCCAGCCTCGCCGCCGCCATTTTGTATGCCGCTGCGACCCTCTATCAGGGCACTCGTCTTGCCCAAGGCACCAAGGCAGACAAACGCCTGCTGGTCGGCCTCGGCGTCCTCGCCCTGCTGGCCCATGCCGCGAGCCTGTTTACCCACCTGATGACGCCGGTTGGCCTGGGCCTGGACTTTTTCAGCGCCGCCAGCCTGATCGCTGCTGCGGTCATTGCCCTGACGCTGATGGCCTGTTATCGGATTCCCGTCGAGAACCTGTTGGTCCTGCTCTTCCCGTTGGGCGTGCTGACGGTGCTGCTGGCACAATTCGCCCCCACCGGCACCGTGCAGGTGATCGACGAAGAACCCGGCATTCTCGCGCATATCCTGTTATCGATCCTGGCCTACGGCATGTTCACCATCGCGGTGTTCCAGGCCCTGCTCCTGCTGTTGCAAGACCATCAGCTCAAACACAAGCACCCTTCCGGCCTGATCAAGAATTTCCCGCCGCTGCAAACCATGGAAA
The DNA here is from genome assembly GCF_003290225.1 of Pseudomonas sp. LG1E9. Classification (NCBI taxonomy): domain Bacteria; kingdom Pseudomonadati; phylum Pseudomonadota; class Gammaproteobacteria; order Pseudomonadales; family Pseudomonadaceae; genus Pseudomonas; species Pseudomonas sp. LG1E9. The sequence continues at coordinate 5,712,161 of NZ_CP029983.1, forward strand.
GCCTGCTGTTCGGTTTCCTGTGGGCCGGCTGGACACTCCTCTCGCTGTCGCTGATTTCCGGCTGGCTGTTCGTGGAGAACCTGTTTGCCCAGCATCTGGTGCACAAAACCCTGCTGGCGTGCCTGGCCTGGGTGGTGTTCAGCGTGTTGCTGTGGGGCCGCAACCGCCTCGGCTGGCGTGGGCACAAGGCGATCCGCTGGACCCTGGCCGGTTTCTGCCTGCTGATGCTGGCCTATTTCGGCAGCAAGCTGGTTCGCGAATACATCCTGCATATCTGACGGGCAGCAATCATGGATAACCTGCCCTTAGGGCCGATGCTCGCAGTAATCGCCTTGCTGGTGTTATGGGCCGGGCTGTTTACCGCCATTGAAGCGGCACAACACCACTTGCTCGCCCTGCGCCCCGGTACACGCCAGGGTGATAAAGCGGCCGCCCGCCTGAACTTCCCGCGTAACAGCCTGATCCTGTGCAACAGCCTGTGTCGCGCCGCTGTGGTGATTCTCTGCACGCTGCTGGCGATCTATGCCTGGGCGCTGAATGGTCCTTGGCTCGGCTGGCTGATTTCCTGCGTACTCCTGCTGGTGCTGGCCGATTACCTGCCTCGCGCCCTGGCTATCCGTCATCCGCACGCGGTGCTGGGCTTTGGCAATACGTTGCTGGGCGTGCCGTTGAAAATCCTCTACCCCGCAGCCTGGCTGCTCAATGGCATCAGCCTGCTGTTGTTGCGCCCGTTTGCACGAAAATCCGGCGCGGTGAAAAAGAGCGACGAGCCTCTGCCCGGTCACGATCACGATGACGAACCCGAGCCCGACGCCGACCACACCCCTCGCATGCCCGGCATCCACGCCTTGGACAACATTACCGTCAATGACATCCTGGTGCCCCGCAGCGAAGTGGACGGCATCAACCTCGACGACTCGATCGAAGCCATCATCGAACAGCTGCGCATCTCGCCACGCACACGCCTGCCGGTGTTTCACAGTGATATCAACCAGGTCCAGGCCGTGCTCAATACCCGGCAGGTCAAGCATCTGCTGCCCGACGCCAGCCTGACCAAAGAGGCGCTGCTCGCCGCCTGCCACGAACCCTACTTCGTCCCGGAAAGCACGCCTCTGCAACTGCAACTGCTGAACTTCCACAAACAGCAGCGACGTCTGGGCATGGTGGTGGATGAGTATGGCGAAGTACTGGGCATCGTGACCCTTGAGGACATCCTCGAAGAAATCGTCGGTGAATTCGAAAGTGAACAAGGCACGGACAATCCGCATATCGAAGCGCAACCCGATGGCCGCTACATCATTGATGGCGCCGCCTCGATCCGCGAACTGAACAAGAGCCTGGGCTGGCACCTGCCCAGCGACGGCCCCAAGACCCTCAACGGCCTGGTGACCGAAGCGCTGGAGACCATTCCGGATTGCGCGGTGTGCCTGAAAATCGGCCGCTACCGCCTGGAAATCCTTGAAACCGAGGACAACCGCGTGGCCAAGGTGCTGATCTGGCACACCAGCCGGATACCCGTCGCCGCGTAACTGCCTGACGGTAAACAGCCCCCTCCCACATTTTGATTTGCGGCGTGTCGGCTCTTGTTGTAATTCCAGACCCCTTCCTATAATCCCTGCGGCTTACCCAAGCTTCGCCCGACCGCGTACAACCCTGATCCACGGGTGTTCGACCAATAATAATCCGCGTCCAAACGCGCAATGACTGTCAGGGATAACTCAATGAGCACCACCTATAACGAGGCCGCGACCGCCGCCCCGACCAACTCGACTGCACGGGTCGCCACGGCGAGCATCGTCGGCACCGCCATCGAGTTCTACGACTTCTATATCTACGCCACCGCCGCAGCCCTGGTGATCGGCCCGGTGTTCTTCCCGCAGACCTCCGGCACCGCGCAGATGCTGGCGTCGTTCCTGACTTTCGGCATCGCCTTCATCGCCCGCCCACTGGGCTCGGCGCTGTTCGGACACTTTGGTGACCGTATCGGCCGCAAGTCCACGTTGGTGGCCTCGCTGCTGCTGATGGGCGTGTGCACGACGCTGATCGGCTTGCTGCCGGGCTACGACACCATCGGGGCCTGGGCACCGATCCTGTTGTGCGTGCTGCGCTTCGGCCAAGGCCTTGGGCTGGGCGGGGAATGGGGCGGCGCGGCACTGCTGGCCACCGAGAACGCTCCGAAAGGCAAACGCGCCTGGTTCGGCATGTTCCCGCAGCTTGGCCCATCGATCGGGTTTCTGGCGGCCAACGGCCTGTTCCTGATCCTGGCCATGAGCCTTGACGACGAGCAATTCCGCAGTTGGGGTTGGCGCATCCCGTTCATCCTCAGCGCCGCGCTGGTGATGGTCGGCCTGTATGCACGGTTGAAGCTGCATGAAACCCCGGTGTTCGCCAACGCCGTGGCCAAGGAAAAACCGGTCAAGGTGCCGCTGGTGGAATTGTTCAGCCAGCATTGGCTGCCCGTACTGCTGGGCGCCGCGTCGATGGTGGTGTGCTATGCGCTGTTCTATATCACCACGGCGTTTTCCCTGAGCTACGGCGTGTCGACCTTGGGCTACAGCCGCGAAACCTTCCTTGGCCTGCTGTGCTTCGCGGTGCTGTTCATGGGGTTGGCCACACCGCTGGCAGCCTTGGCCAGTGATCGCTATGGACGCAGGCCGGTGCTGATCGTCGGCGCGATTCTCGCCATCCTGTCCGGCTTCACCATGGAACCCTTGCTGACCCACGGTTCGACCTGGGCCGTGGCGCTGTTCCTGGCGCTGGAGCTGTTCCTGATGGGTGTGACCTTCGCGCCGATGGGCGCGATGCTGCCGGAACTGTTCCCGACACGCGTGCGTTATACCGGGGCTTCGGCGGCGTATAACCTGGGTGGGATTGTGGGCGCTTCGGCGGCACCGTTTTTCGCGACCAAACTGGTGGCGATGGGCGGGCTGAGTTATGTCGGCGGGTATGTGTCGGCGGCAGCGTTGCTCAGCTTGATTGCTGTGCTGTGCCTGAAAGAGACGCGGGATAATGATTTGAACAAGGTGTCCTGATAGACCGCTATCGGGGGCAAGTCGAATCGTCGCACCGCCCCCGATGCTTTTAGAGCTCTACCACAACAGCCTGGGAAGCCCGGGTGGCCTTGGCCCGAGCCGCTTCAATCGACTCATCCCGCGCCAACGCCACGCCCATGCGGCGCTGGCCATTCACTTCTGGCTTACCAAACAGACGCAACGCCGTGTCCGGCTCGCTCAGTGCCGCACCGAGGTTGGCGAAGGCGGTCTGCGTCGATTGCCCTTCCACCAGAATCACCGCTGACGCCGAAGGCCCGAACTGACGGATCAGCGGGATTGGCAGGCCCAGGATGGCGCGTGCGTGCAGGGCAAACTGCGACAGATCCTGAGAAATCAAGGTCACCAGACCGGTGTCGTGCGGGCGCGGCGACACTTCGCTGAACCACACCTGATCACCCTTGATGAACAATTCCACACCAAACAGACCGCGACCACCCAAGGCCTCGGTCACGGCTTTGGCAACCCGCTCGGACTCAGCCAAGGCAACCGGGCTCATGGCCTGAGGCTGCCAGGACTCTTGATAATCGCCCTTCTCCTGACGGTGACCGACCGGCGCGCAGAAGGTGGTGCCGCCGACGTGACGCACGGTCAGCAGAGTGATTTCGTAGTCGAAGTCGATAAACCCTTCGATGATCACGCGGCCTTTGCCGGCACGCCCGCCTTCCTGGGCGTAATCCCAGGCTTTTTGCACGTCGTCAGCGCTGCGCAGCAGGCTCTGGCCCTTGCCCGACGAACTCATCACCGGCTTGACCACACACGGGAAGCCCAGGTCCTGGACAGCCTTGCTGTAGCCTTCGAAGGTGTCGGCGAAGTGGTACGGCGAGGTCGGCAGATCCAGCTCTTCAGCAGCCAGGCGACGAATGCCCTCACGGTTCATGGTCAGCAGCGCTGCACGGGCGGTAGGGATCACGGTGAAACCTTCGGCTTCCAGTTCCACCAGCGTACCGGTGGCGATGGCTTCGATTTCCGGCACGATGAAGTGCGGCTTCTCGGCTTCGATCACTGCACGCAGGGCGGCGCCGTCGAGCATGTTGATCACATGGCTGCGATGCGCCACTTGCATGGCCGGCGCGTTGGCGTAGCGATCCACGGCAATCACTTCAACGCCCAGGCGTTGCAGCTCGATTACCACTTCCTTGCCCAGCTCACCGCAGCCACACATCAATACGCGGGTCGCGGTTGGCGACAATGGAGTTCCGATTCGGGTCATCTCAGGTCCTCAGGGGAGCGGATCATGGGGAGAAAGGCCGGCATTTTACATGAACTGTAAAAATTGGCCTCAGTTGGCGACGGCGCGCTTGCGAATGCGCCAGGCCATGATCAACCAGACCGCCGTCACACCGGCGAATTTCGAGGCCAGGGCGGTGCCCACCACTGCGGGCGTCAGGGCACCGATCAGGCCGAAGAAGATAAACGTATCGAGGGGAATGCTCAGCGCCGAACTTATCCACAGGCGATCGTGGAGTGGGCGCTTGGTGATGCTGAACACCAGCCAGTCGATGCATTCGGACACCGCGAAAGCCGTGGCACTGGCCAGGGCGATGGCCGGGTCGGAAGTGACATAGGACAGCACCAGCGCCGCCAGCATGGCGACGATCGCACCATGGCCGAAGCGGGTTTGCACCATGTCGCGCAGGATGAAGACCAGCCCACCCCAGGCGGACCAGATTACGTCCAGGTGCGGGGCGGTGGAGAAGGCGAAGTTGATCAGCACGACGCTGCTGATGTAGGCGATCAGGAAGAGCATGGGGCGAGGGACCTGTGAACAAGGGGCACAGGGTACTTCACATTTGGAAATATGTCGTCTGGGAGGGCCTCATCGGGGGCAAGCCCCCTCCCACATTTTGATCTGTGAATACATTCAATTGTGGGAGGGGGCTTGCCCCCGATGGCGATCTATCAGGCGCCGGATTTACCAGGAACCATAAACACCAACCCACTCGCCACCGCCCGCTCATGGCACAACCCCAGCACCACCCGGCGCTCGGTGTTATCCATACGACTCCAACGGGTAATCTCATCCACCGTCCGCTGGCAGCCAGTGCAGATATCGTCATCGTCCAGCGCGCAAATGCTCACGCACGGCGAGGCGACGGGGCGTTCAGTCGGGTTCATTCTGACTGCTCGGCCAGGTCACGGGCATACCGCTGCGAGTTATGCACATAGTGCGCGGCGCTGGCTTCGAGCATGCGCTTCTGCGCGTCCGTCAACTCGCGCACCACTTTGCCCGGCGAGCCCATTACCAGCGAACCGTCGGGAATTTCCTTGCCTTCGCCGATCAGCGAATTGGCGCCGATGATGCAGTGCTTGCCGATTTTCGCGCCGTTGAGGATCACCGCATTGATGCCGATCAGGCTGTAATCGTCCACGGTGCAGCCGTGCAGCATGGCGTTATGGCCAATGGTCACGCCGGTGCCCAAGGTCAGCGGGAAGCCCATGTCCGTGTGCATCACGCTGCCGTCCTGCACGTTGCTGTTCTTGCCGATCAGGATCAGTTCGTTGTCGCCACGCAATACCGCGTTGAACCAGACATTGGCGCCCTCCTCCAGCTTGACCTTGCCCACCAGCGTGGCATTGGGTGCCACCCAGCTGTTGGGGTGCGTCTCGACGCGGGCGTCGCCCAGGCGGTATTTCATGGTGTGTCCTCACGGCTCGCCATTCAAACGATGGCTTTAGATATTGATGAAGCTTTTAGGCGGCTGGTGCAGGCTGATCTGGGCGTCGTCATAGAGCAGGTTGATCAGCTCGACGATCATGATCGCCGTCAGCCCCCAGATCTTGTACTCGCCAAACCGATAGCTGGGCACGTACCAACTGCGCCCCTGGTAATCGATTCTGTGGGTATGTTCACGCGGATCCTGTCGGAAAAAATCCAGGGGCACGCTGAACACGGCGGCGATTTCGGCATCGTTGGCCAGGTACTCGACGTAATCGGGGATCACACCGACATAAGGCGTGACGCGAATACCGTGCAGGGAAATCAGGGGGCTCAACGGGCCAATCACTTCGACCAGGCCGGGCGGCAGGCCGATTTCCTCTTCGGCCTCACGCAGGGCGGTGAAAATCAGGTCCGGGTCTTCGGGGTCGCGGCGACCGCCGGGAAACGCCACTTCGCCACCGTGGGTCGACAGGCCGCTGGCGCGCAGGGTCAGGATCAGCTCAGGTTCGTCACTGCGGGTAATCGGCACCAGCACCGCGGCCTCGGGGAAACGCCCGTCGGTTTCCAGCGTATGGGGGGTGTGGTTGCTTACCCGGCGAAGTAGCTCGTCCAGCATGAGTCATCTCGGTCTGTTGGCTACCAAGCATCATGCACCAAAGCGGGCGGGCGCCCAACCCCAAAACCCGGCGGGTGTCGCTAAACGACAACTTGCAGGCCCCCGCCCGCCACGCCAAGATAGGCGCACTTTCCAGGAACCCCAGCATGAAATTCTGCAGCCAGTGCGGCAAACCGGTGTCCCAACGCATTCCCGAAGGCGACGGGCGCCTGCGTTTTGTGTGTGATCACTGCTCGACCATTCACTACCAGAACCCCAATATCGTCGCCGGGACCGTACCGGTGTGGGGCGACAAGGTGCTGTTGTGCCGCCGCGCCATCGAGCCGCGCCTGGGTTACTGGACCTTGCCCGCAGGCTTTATGGAAAACGGCGAGACCGTCGAACAGGCCGCCACCCGCGAAACCCTGGAGGAAGCCTGCGCCCGCGTGCGCAACCTGGCGATCTACACCCTCATCGACGTGCCGCACATCAACCAGGTGCATATCTTCTACCGCGCCGAGCTGGTCGACCTGGACTACGCTGCAGGTCCCGAAAGCCTTGAAGTGCAGCTGTTCGACGAAGCCGACATCCCTTGGTCCGAGCTGGCTTTCCGCACGGTGGCACGTACCTTAGAATGCTTTTTCGCTGACCGCCGCGAACAGTCCTACCCGGTACGCAGCGAGGCTGTGCCGCCGATGGGCAAGCCCGCCCAATAATAATCCGGCATCAAGGGAAATCGTTTCAATGCGTTGGTTGCTTGCTCTGCTCTGCCTGTCGTTCGCCACGCTGTCGCCGGCTTCCACCGTGGAGACCCTGGACGGCAAAACCGTCGAAAAAGTCCTGGTGCTCAAGTCCGCCCATCAGTTGCAACTGATCAACGACGGCAAACCCTTCAAGACCTACCGCATTTCCCTGGGTAAAAACCCCAAGGGCCACAAGCTGATCGAGGGCGACCGCCGCACTCCGGAAGGCCTGTACTGGATCGACTGGCGCAAGACCAGCGAACGCTTCAACCTGGCCATGCACATCTCCTACCCCAATATCAGCGACGCCGCCCGCGCACGCCGCGAAGGGGTGAAGCCCGGCAGCATGATCATGATCCACGGCACCCCCGACACCGAAGACTACCCGGAACAGTGGTTCCACACCCTGGACTGGACCGACGGCTGCATCGGCATGCGCAACGTCGACATGCGTGAAGTCTGGACCCTGGTCAAAGACGGCACCCTGATCGAGATCCGGCCGTAATCAGCGACCGCTCGTAAAATAATTCAAAAAAATCCCCGCCTCTCACAACGCCTGCCGGTGAATACCAGTTCACCGCGCGGGCTGCGCTTTTCTGCGCGCCATAAAGACCTCTCTAATACCACTTGAGAGCAAGCCCCGTTATAGGGCCAAGAAAGCCGTATCTGCACCGTTTTGGCAGGATTGACATGGTATTTAAGTGGTATTAATTTTCGGCCAATACCGGGCGACAACACTCCAATAACGCATCGGAAACCTGACAGATGAATCCCATCCTGGCCCTACGCCCAGACGACAAGCAATCCACGCCGCTATACCTGCAATTGGCCCGCAAGCTCGAAGCCGCCATTCATGCCGGCGAGTGGAAGTCCGAACAGGCACTGCCGTCGGAACGCGTCCTCAGCGAGCAGTTGAGCATCTCGCGGGTCACCGCCCGCAAGGCGCTGGAAGTGTTGTTTGCCCAAGGCCTGATCCGCCGCAGCCAGGGCTCCGGCACCTTTATCACCCCACGCCTGGAGCAGCCGCTGTCGCGCCTGTCGGGCTTCAGCGAGATGTTGCGCCTCAAGGGCTTTGTGCCCAGCTCACAATGGCTGGAACGCGACATCACCCCGCCGACCCACGAAGAACTGATCCGCCTGGCCCTGTCGCCCACCGACAAAGTGGCGCGCCTCAAGCGTTTGCGTAAAGCCGACGACACCGTCATGGCCATTGAGATGACCACCCTGCCCGCCTCGGTGCTGCCGCAACCGCAAGCCATCGGCAGCTCGCTGTACGAGTACCTGGAAAGTATCGGCAAGCCCATCGTGCGTGCCCTGCAGCATATCCAGGCGGTCAACGCCTCGGACGAGTTCGCCGCCCTGGTGGGCATCGCCCCCGGCACCGCCATGCTGCTGATGACCCGCGTGGGCTACACCGCCGACAACACGCCGATCGAGATCACCGACACCTACTGCCGCAACGATTACTACGACTTTGTCGCAGAGCTGCGTCGATACGACTTTGCCGCCGAGTTGCGGCCTTAGAGAACTGCCCATGTCCGAAGACAATATCCTCACGCCCCACGGCTGGATTCGCGGCCGCCTGGTGCACCACGAAGGCAAGGTCAGCGCCGTCGAAGGTGTGCCTTGCGATCCGGCTGACAACGACCTGCCCTACTTGCTGCCGGGTTTTATCGACCTGCATGTGCACGGTGGCGGCGGCAAGGACATCATGGAAGGCATCGACGCCTTCGAGACCATCACCCGCACCCATGTGCGCTTCGGCACCACCTCGCTGCTGGCCACCACCATGACTGCCCCGGTCGAGGAAATCTCCCGGGTGCTCGGTGAACTCGGCCAGTTCTGCGAACACCGCCCGGCCGGCAGCGCCCGTGTGCTGGGCGTACACCTGGAAGGTCCCTACATCAATCCCGGCAAACTTGGCGCGCAACCCAACTTCGCCCACACCGCATTGATGGCCGAGGTCGAGGAATATTTGCGCCTGGCACCGATCCGGGTAATCACCATTGCCCCGGAAATCGCCGGCCATGACGGCCTGATCCGCGCCCTCAGCCAACGCGGCGTGCGCATGCAAATCGGCCACACCCTGGGCAGCTATGAAGAAGGCGTCGCCGCCCTGGCTGCCGGCGCGACCAGTTTCACCCATTTGTACAACGCCATGAGCCCGCTGCATCACCGCGAGCCGGGCATCGTCGGCGCGGCATTGGCCCATGCGACCTACGCAGAACTGATCCCGGACCTGCTGCACGTGCACCCCGGCGCCATGCGCGTGGCCCTGCGCTCGATCCCGTGCCTGTACTGCGTCACCGACTCCACCGCCGCCGCCGGCATGCCCGACGGTGAGTACAAGCTGGGCAGCCACACCGTGACCAAATGCCTGGGCGGCGTACGCCTGGCCGACGGCACCCTGGCCGGCAGCACCCTGACCATGGATCAGGCGCTGCGCAACCTGGTGAAGATCGGCCTGCCTGTCAACGAAGCCTCACAGCGCCTGTCGCAATTTCCGGCGGACTATCTGGGCCTGGAACAACGCGGCCGCCTGCAACCCGGCAGCTTTGCCGACTGCGTACGCCTGGACCGCTCCCTGCACCTCACCGACGTAATGGTCGAAGGAGAAACCATTGACTTCAAAAATGCTTGAAGAGGCCCTGGCCTCCTGTGAGGCCGTCGCGGCGCAACTGCATGGCCTGAACCCGATACTCGAAGAGATCGCCGGACGCCTGCGCCGCCAGCCGCCGCAAGTGGCGATGACCATCGCCCGTGGCAGCTCGGACCACGCCGCCAGCTACTTTGCCTACCTGGCCATGCAGCACGTGGGCGTTCCGGTGGCGTCGTTGCCGATGTCCGTGGTGACGCTGTCCCAGGCGCCGCTGAAGGTCAGCGGTCAGGTGGCTTTCGGGTTCTCCCAGTCGGGTCAGAGCCCGGACCTGGTCAACAGCCTGCGCCTGCTGCGCAAGCGCGGGGCCTTGAGTGTGTCGATGGTCAATGCCGAAGACTCGCCCCTGGAAGCCGCCTGCGAATTCCATGTGCCACTGTGCGCAGGTCCCGAGCGCAGCGTGGCCGCGACCAAGAGCTTTATCGCCACCTTGAGCGCCAGCGCCCAGTTGGTCGGCCACTGGAATCACGAAGACGGCCTGCTCGACGCCTGCGAAGCCTTGCCCGCCGGCCTGCGCGAAGCGGCGACTCAGGACTGGAGCCTGGCCATCGACGCCCTGCGCGACTGCCAACGCCTGATGGTCATCGGCCGTGGCGCCGGGTTTGCCATCGCCCAGGAAGCCGCGCTCAAACTCAAGGAAACCTCGGCAATCCAGGCCGAAGCCTTCAGCAGCGCCGAAGTGCGCCACGGCCCGATGGCGTTGATTGATGACAACTACCCGCTGCTGGTATTCGCCCCACGCGGCGCCGAACAGCCGGGCCTGCTGACCCTGGCCGCGGAAATGCGCCAACGTGGCGCCCGAGTACTGCTGGCCGCGCCCGACGATATCGCCGAACGCGACCTGACCTTGAGCCGTGCCGAACACCCGGCCCTGGACCCGATCCTGGCGATCCAGAGCTTCTATGTGATGGCTGCAGGTTTGGCCCAGGCCCGGGGCATGGACCCGGACCAGCCCCGTCACCTGAGCAAAGTCACTCGCACCCATTGAGTTGATTTCCGTCGTTTCCTGATGAGTACCGTGCCCATGCCCGACAATAATAATGACCTCACCCTCAGCGCCCCTCTTAGCGGACCGGTGCTGACCCTGGGCAACGTTCCAGATGAAGTGTTCGCCAGTGGTGCCATGGGCGACGGGATTGCCATTGACCCCCTCAACGACTGCCTGCATGCGCCGTGCGCTGGCGTGGTGACCCATGTTGCCCGTACCGGCCACGCCCTGACCATCCGCGCCGACAATGGCGCCGAAGTCCTGCTGCACGTGGGTATCGACACCGTCGAACTGCAAGGCGAAGGCTTCGCCTTACTGGTCAAGGAAGGTACGCGGGTCAGCAACGGGCAAGCCCTGGTGCGCTTTGACCTGGACCGCATCGCCCGCCAGTGCAAAAGCCTGGTCAGCCTGATCATTCTCACCAATGGCGAACAGTTCGAAGTGCGCCCGGTGGCGTTGAATACTGTGAAGGTCGGCGAGGCATTGCTGCGCATCGTCGCGCGTCAGGCTGGCGCCGTGCAGGCTGCGGTGGCCGACAACTCCCAGGCACATGCCAGCGCCAGCGTGCGCATCACCCATCGCGGCGGCCTGCATGCGCGCCCCGCCGCCCTGATCCGCAAGACCGCCCAAGGCTTCAGCAGCCAGTCGCAGCTGCATTTCGCCGGTAAATCGGCGTCGTGCGCCAGCCTGATGGGGTTGATGGGGTTGGGCATCGGTGAGCAGGACGAGGTACAGGTCACCTGCCAGGGCAAGGATTGTGATGCGGCGTTGCAGGCACTGGTCGCAGCGTTATCCGTTGCCACCCACGAAGAAGTGCATGCCCCGGTGATCGTCGCGGCGCGCCCGCTCAATACCGAAGCGGGCGTATTGCAGGGTGTCTGCGCAGCCCCCGGCCTGGTCTGCGGGCCGCTGTTCCGGCTCAACACCATCGAGCTGCCGCAGGACCCGGGTAACCATGCGCGTGATGAACAACTGCAACACCTGAACAGCGCCCTGGAACGGGTACGCGGCGAAATCCGCAATACCCTGGAGCACGCCCGCCAGCGCAAGGCCGTCGAGGAAGAAGAGATCTTCGCCGCCCATCTGGCCCTGCTGGAAGACCCGACACTACTGGACGCCGCCACTGGCGCCATCGAACAAGGTAGCGCCGCCACCCATGCCTGGCGCAATGCAATCCAGGCCCAATGCGCGGTGTTGCTAGGTTTGGGTAAACCCTTGTTTGCCGAGCGCGCCAACGATCTGCGGGATTTGCAGCAACGAGTATTGCGCGCACTGCTGGGCGAGGCCTGGCAATTTGAGTTGCCCGCTGGCGCCATTGTCGTCGCCCATGAACTGACTCCCTCGGACCTGCTGCAACTGAGCGCGCAAAACGCGGCCGGCATCTGCATGGCCGAAGGCGGCGCCACCTCCCACGTGGCGATCCTGGCCCGGGGCAAAGGTTTGCCGTGCGTAGTGGCATTGGGCGGCGAAGTGCTGGATGTACCGCAAGGCCAACGGGTGGTGCTGGACGCTGCTCATGGCCGCCTTGAACTGCACCCCGACGAGGCACGACACGCCGAAGTCCATCAGATCCGCGATGCGCAAAAGCTCAAGCGCCAGCAGCAACAGACCCTCGCCCGGACGCCGGCCCAGACCCTCGACGGCGTGGGTGTCGAAGTCGCCGCCAATGTGGCCTCCAGCAGCGAAGCACAGCTTGCCTTTGCAAACGGCGCCGACGGCGTTGGCCTGCTGCGCACCGAATTCCTGTTCGTTGACCGCCACACCGCGCCCGATGAACAGGAACAGCGCCTGGCCTATCAGGCCGTGCTGGATGCCATGGGCGACAAGTCGGTGATCATCCGCACCATCGACGTCGGCGGCGACAAGCAACTCGATTACCTGCCGCTGCCCGCCGAGGCCAACCCGGTGCTGGGCCTGCGCGGTATCCGCATGGCCCAGGTGCGCCCGGAACTGCTCGACCAGCAACTGCGCGCCCTCCTGCAGGTCAGCCCGCTGCAACGCTGCCGGATCCTGTTGCCGATGGTCAGCGAAGTCGGCGAGTTGCTGCACATCCGCCAGCGCCTGGATGAGCTATGTGCCGAACTGGAATTGACCCAACGCCCGGAACTGGGGGTGATGATCGAAGTACCGGCCGCCGCGCTGATGGCCGAACAACTGGCCGAACATGCGGACTTTCTGTCCATCGGCACCAATGACCTGTCGCAATACACCCTGGCCATGGACCGTGACCACGCCGGCCTGGCCGCACGGGTCGATGCGCTGCACCCGGCGCTGTTGCGCCTGATTGCCCAGACCTGCGCAGGCGCGGCGAAGCATAGCCGGTGGGTCGGTGTGTGTGGCGCCCTGGCCTCCGACCCGCTGGCCACTCCCGTGCTGGTTGGCCTCGGGGTGCGCGAGCTGTCCGTGAGCCCGCCGCAAATTGGCGAAATCAAGGATCGCGTGCGCCATCTGGACGCCGCGCAATGCCGGCAACGGAGCCAGGAACTGCTCAACCTGAGCAGCGCCAAGGCCGTTCGCCAAGCCTGTCACCGCCACTGGCCATTGAGCTGACAACAACAAGAAAAAGGAGACTCGCCATGTACCAACTGTTTATTGAAGGCCTGCAACGCCTGGGCCGTGCGCTGATGCTACCCATCGCGATCCTGCCGATTGCCGGCCTGCTGCTGCGCCTGGGTGACACCGACCTGCTGAACATCGCGGTGATGCACGATGCCGGGCAGGCGATCTTCGCCAACCTGGCGCTGATCTTCGCCATCGGTATCGCGGTGGGTTTCGCCCGCGACAATAACGGCACGGCCGGGCTGGCCGGGGCGATCGGTTACCTGGTGATGATCTCGACGCTCAAGGTGATGGATACCACCATCAACATGGGCATGCTCGCCGGTATCGTCAGCGGCTTGATGGCCGGCGCGCTGTACAACCGCTTCAAGGACATCAAGCTCCCGGAATACCTGGCATTTTTTGGCGGGCGACGGTTTGTGCCGATTGTCACGGGGTTCAGTGCGGTCGGGCTGGGGGTAATCTTTGGGCTGATCTGGCCGCCGATCCAACACGGTATCAATAGCTTCGGCGTGTTGCTGATGGAAAGCGGCAGCCTCGGTGCGTTTATTTTTGGTGTGTTCAACCGCTTGCTGATCGTCACCGGCCTGCACCATATCCTCAACAACATGGCCTGGTTTGTGTTCGGCAGTTTCACTGACCCGGCGACAGGCGCGGTGGTGACCGGCGACCTGACCCGCTATTTTGCTGGCGACCCGAACGGCGGCCAGTTCATGACCGGCATGTTCCCAGTGATGCTGTTCGGCCTGCCCGCCGCGTGCCTGGCGATGTACCGCCACGCGTTGCCGGAGCGCCGTAAAATCATGGGCGGGATTTTCCTGTCGATGGCCCTGACATCGTTCCTCACGGGGGTGACCGAACCCATCGAATTTGCGTTCATGTTCCTCGCGCCGTTCCTGTTCCTGCTGCACGCGCTGTTGACCGGCCTGTCGATGGCCGTCACCAACCTGCTGGACATTCACCTGGGCTTCACCTTCTCCGGCGGCTTCATCGACATGGTGCTGGGCTGGGGCAAATCCACCAACGGCTGGCGGGTGGTGCCGGTCGGCGTGGCGTATGCACTGATCTACTACAGCGTGTTCAGCTACTGCATCCGCCGCTTCAACCTCAAGACGCCAGGACGCGAAGACATCGTCGTCGCACAGGCGCAAACCATGACCGACAACCAGCGCGCCAGCGCGTATATCAGTGCGTTGGGCGGTGCAGAAAATTTATTGAGCGTCGGTGCTTGCACGACACGGTTGCGTTTGGACCTGGTTGATCGCAACAAAGCGGCAGACACGCAACTGAAAGCGCTGGGCGCCATGGCAGTGGTACGGCCAGGCAACGGTGGCAGTTTGCAAGTGGTGGTCGGGCCGATGGCGGACAGCATTGCGGATGAGATCCGACTGGCCATGCCGTCGTTTGCCGCGACTGCGCCCGTGGCGGTTGCGCCTGTGGATAAGCCGGTCGAGGTGAATGTGCGGGAAGCCGAAAAATGGCTGGATGCCTTGGGTGGCCGGGCGAATGTGCGCCAGTTGGAAGTGGTGGCGATGACGCGCTTGCGGGTGGAGTTGGCAGATGACTCAGGCTTGTCTGAAGCTGATCTCACTGCGCGGGGCTGCCTGGGTGTACGCCAGCTAGAAAGCGGTGTCTGGCACCTGTTGATGGGTGACAAGGCACCCGGATTGGGTCAAGCGCTGGAACGATTGGTCAAGTGCCAGGCCTGAAGCGGTAGTGGCTGCAGGCTAGCGCCCAGGCCTGGCCCACCTATATACCGCCCACCGCCAACCCAGCTTTTCCATGCTGACGACTCTACTCCTCAGCATGGAAAACGGGCCTATGAGCACCGCTGACGTTACACCCCCTTCCTACGACGCGATCAAAGGTGATATTGCCAACATCGCCCGTCATTTACTGAAGGTCGAGCTGCCGCGAATCGGGCAAAAATCCTCGGCCTCGCTGGCCTTCCTCGAACAACTGAACACCACACTCATATCCGCCAACCGGGTGTTTTTCAAAAACAGTCGCGCCGCCTTTGAGGCGCTCGCCTCGGCCGACCTGCACACCGATGACGGCCGGCGAGTGCTGGACGCGCTCAAGCGTGAGCTGGCGCAGAGGCTGTCGGACCTGGAGGCGCGTGACCTGATCTCGAATCAGTCGCGCAAGACATTCATGACCTATACCGCCGGTTTCACTGCCCTTGAACATCAGGCCAAACTGGGCGTCGAGGATCGCCTGTTGCACCGGGATGACTTCAAGGACGTGCAGAGGCTGAGCCTCGGCCCGCAGTTGCGTCCCGCGGCGTGGGCCCTGACGTTCCAGTACCAGGAGCACACCGTAG
Source organism: Pseudomonas sp. LG1E9 (assembly GCF_003290225.1). Lineage (NCBI taxonomy): Bacteria > Pseudomonadati > Pseudomonadota > Gammaproteobacteria > Pseudomonadales > Pseudomonadaceae > Pseudomonas > Pseudomonas sp. LG1E9. The sequence continues at coordinate 5,727,737 of NZ_CP029983.1, forward strand.
AACTGGCTGGTGCGTTTATCATCAGCTTACCGTTCGTGGCGCCGGTCAATGACCTGGCAACCTCAGCCTTGCCCGGCAGGGTCTTGTTGTTCACTCCCGTTCGCGGCCTGGAAGCCTTTGACTCATTGGGTGAACTCAACGCCCACTTGCTGCACGTCAACGAATTCAGCCAACTGCTCCCGGCGCGTTACCAGCATTTGCCGACGGTCGCGATCTGGCCGCTGGCCCTCTCGCCCATCAGCGACAAGCCGCTGTTCGAACACAGTTACGACAGCCTGCTGGAGAAACGCCGCCAGGACATCGAATGGGCATTGAACACCGCCGACAACCCAGCCAACAGCGCAACGCAGTTGATGCAGCGCCTTGAACGTGCGCTCCAGCAGACGCTGCCCGACCTGACGGCCTACCTGGAGCTGCGCGCCCAGGCATTATTGGAGCGACACTTGCGCCTGAGCGCTCCGGATTGGTATCGCAGCGCCAGCGTTACCCGGCGGCAGCTGCTCGCCGAGCACCTGGCCAGCTACAACGAGGCACGCCAGAACCTGCTGGACCTGTTCGGCCCCGCCGCCACCCCGCACGCCCTGGCGCGTTACCAGTTGCTCGAACGCCTGAGTGATGACCTGGACATTCACGATCTCGATCCCCAGCAACTGCACATCAGCACGCGTCGCCACGTGGCCAACGTCGGCGAATACGACGATCACAAAAATCTTGTCGAACTGGCCCTGCGAGGTCTGCACACCCATGATGAAGAACCGGGTAGCGCGTTTCTCACGAACACCCGGCTCACCTATGCCGGTGAGCCGCTTGAGGATGATTATGGATCGCTGACACCCGCGTATCTGGTTGAAGTGCTGACGCAACTGCAACCCCGCCTGGACTTTGCCAACGTTCAAAAATCCATCCAGCAACAGCCGCCGCTGAAAACCGCTATCGAGCGAATGCTCGACCAACGCATCCAGGCACTCGCGTATCTGGCCACGTTGCAGGGCCATATCAACGATGACGATTACCGCCTCGTACAACGCCTGCGTGAAGGCAACGATGCGCAGCTGGAGGCGTCGAGTGTGTCGTTTCACGGCGCGCAACTGCGCGATCTGTGGGTGTTGCGCCAGCGCGATGCCAACGGAGCGATCCAGCGTCTGTTGCTGTGCACGCCCGATGCGCCGAGCGGCATGCAATGGCAGAGGTTCAACAAAGAAGTCGACCTGCGGGCGCATATCCTCGGCTGGTGCCTGCACAACGGCACACCCGGCATGAGCGAATACGTATTGCAGCAGGTGCCTTTGCGTTTTCAACCCAAGCTGAAACAGCTGCTGACCGGCCTGAGCTTCAAGCCAGCGGCAAAGGAGCATGAAGAAATCACCTTCAATGCGCCGTGCAATCACGCCCAATGCCTGACGATCATGGCGGAGCATCTGCTGAGCCGGCGAATCGATGATTACGATTACGCCACGCCGGCCTGGTATCGCTCGACGACGGCCGATCTGCGTAAAAAACTGGCGACCCAGGCCGACGACGCCGTCGGCGCCCAAGCCCTCTATCAGGCAGATACTCGATCAGAGGCGCACTTCCCGGCCTTTGAAACTTACGTGCACCAACAGGCCAAGGCACAACTAAACCGCCTGCTGAGCCGCGCGCAAAACGATATCGATCCGGATACCGTCTGGGCCTACGTCCCGCCTGAATTATTCGTAAAGCCCTCGGCGCCCATCAGCTATACGCAGTTGTTTCGTGACGGGTACGCCGACGGGATAGGCTTTATCAACGAGCAGTTTTCCCGGTCGGCCCGCTTCAAAGGCCCTCCTGGGCTTGATCTGAGCGCCTTGAGCCCGGAACAGGTGGCGCGTTCGGTCACGGGAGTCTGGATTGGCGAGCGCTATATCAACCTCGTCAAGTCGAAACTGCTCGACGAAACCCAGGCCGACTATCACTACCGACGCAACGCCACCTTGGCAATCACCCAGTTGCAATTGCGCAACGCCGCGCTGGAGTCGCGCTTGCTCGGCGACATTGCCGGGGTGGATCTGGACTGGCTGGAACGCAGCATCGATGCCATGGGCGACACCTCGGCCTCGGCACGCAGCACCTATCCGATCCATCGCCTGATGATCGAAGGCGATTGGGTGATCGGCTGCTACCTGTTCAGCCACGCCGACAACCCGGTCTTGCTGTACACCCCGCAAGCCCCCGACGGCATCAGCTTTCGCGAAGCCCGGCAATTCAACTATTTGCTGAAAAAAACCAAAGGCATGCCCGGCTATCTGATGGAGCGCGTCGGCCTGCAGTCGCAGATGCGTGTCCGCACTTTTTTGCAGCGGGCTGCGGACAACCTCCCCGAACACATCGACAGCACCAGCCGCAGCACAGCGTTCTACGACTCGATCCACGCACTCCCCGGTGTGCCCGATCTGCGCAGACTGCTGTACAACATGAACATCCAGCGCAAAATCGACAACGTCAACGCGACAACCGTCAGCCGTACGCAGATGATCAGCGGCATTCTGTGGACTTGCGTCGAGTTGCTGGCAGCTATTGCCACCGCGCCCTTTCCCGTTGTCAGCCTGAGCGTGGGCGCATTGCTGGCGTTCAAGGACGGCATGCTTGCCCTGCACGCCTACAACCAGGGTGACGCCGGTGCGGCGCTCGGGCATTACATCGGGTTTGTGCTCAATACCGCTGGCGCGCTGGCCACCGACTTGCGTCCGGCGCTGGGCATCCTTGCCAAAGCGAGTCGGCCGCTACGCCAGGTCGCACGGACCGCCGAACAACGCCAGGCCATGCAGTTGATCGAACAGCTGGACCCGCCGCCCCTCACCCCGGCCACAATGCAGCCAGTCATCCATGAAGGCCAGTTACTCTGGGCGCCGAAAACACCTGACCCGATCGGACGCTACCTGCTCTACCGCGATGATCCCACCAGCGGCAGACTGGTGTCCACCAGCCGTCTGGCGGCGCCGGATGCCGACGGACGTTGGGTACGTACCGGCGTGAAGGGCGGTGCCCCAGGACCTAAATATGAAAAGGTCCCCGAACCACTGCAACCCTTGGATCCGTACGAAATTCCCAAAAAGCACCTGCCCGAATTTGAGTTGATCCTCAACCCCGAATCGGTCAAACGGTTTCTGCGCCAACAAGCCGATTACGCTGAGCGGACCCGATTCTCTCTGGCCCTGCTCAACCAGCCCGCCTATGAGGCGTATCAAAAACAGGTCGCGAACCTGGCCAACGATGCGAAAAATTTCTTCACCTACCTGGACATCCCGCCGCCACGCGCCGACGTGTTGGCGCTGGAGGCCAGCACGCCTCACCGCACGCTGATCAAACAGCTGGTGGGCGAAAACAAAGGCCTGGTCATCGGCGAAATTCCCAGCTCCATTGCCATCAAAAAATTCCTGATCGACAACCTCGACGCGTTCGTCGGGCAGAACATAAAACGCCTCTACCTGGAATACATACCGGGCGATGTGTTCGCGCCGAAGCTGGCAAAGCTCACGCCTGGCCGGTCGTCAATGCACCTTGATAGCCACCTCAACACCCTCGACGAGACTTTTGGCTTCAACAGGCATTCCCATTATTCGTACGCCATGCTCATTAAAACCGCGCGTAAAAAAGGCATCGCCATCAAGGCGCTGGACGCCACCACCTCGTACAAGCTCGACGATGCGCTGATGTTCGGTGACACGCCGCCCACTACGCCCCGGACCAACGACCTCAGAAACTTCTACTCGCATAAAGTCATTGAAGCCGACATCGCCGCTCACCCGGATGACGGCTGGATTGCACTGGTTCATCAAACCCGCATGAGCACTTTCAATCAGATTCCGGGCATGGCCGACCTGCAAAAAACCATCGCCCTGCGCATAGAAGATGTGGGGCCCAACCAGCCGGTGGGGATCTGGGCAGATACCGCTGGCGGCATACCGGAAGACGCACTTGCCAAAGCCGACTACCGACTGACGATGCGCACTTCCTACAAAGGCATCGCCACTGCCGGGCCTTCAACAAGTCCGGTATCGCCTTCGACAAGCGTGCTTGCCAAGTTCGACCTGCCTCCCGAGTTTCACGACCGCGTGCTGCAAATGATCCGGCACCCAGATGGGCTGGACACCCGCTATGTTCCCTCTGACGCTGAAGGTCGCCGCGCAATCAGTGCCTTTAAAGAAACCCGCCTTCGGCTGCAGGATCACGCGCAGACATACTTTAAGAACCGGACGGCGACTGCCAGGTCCGCCTTGCCTGAAATAAAACCCGATACCTCGGCCGACACGTTCATCCGTCAGATTTTCAAACGTGACGCCGCAGGATTGGTGATCGGCGAAGTTCACAGTGACCAGTCGAGCAAGGCGTTCCTGATCAAGCACATGAGTACGTTTGAGCAACTGGGGGTCAAGACGCTCTATTTCGAACACCTGCCAAGCGACCTGTTCCAGCAGGATCTGGATACGTTTTTCAAGACCGCCCTGTTGAACAGAAAACTGGAACAGTACCTGGCAGCGCTGAACAGGGGACACATGCTCGGGTACGAGGGCGGTAGTCACTTCACCGCTGTCATCGAGAAAGCAAACAAACACGGGATTCGCATCAAGGCGCTGGACTGCACAGCCAGTTACTACCTCAAAGGTCTTGTGGACAGTGAAGGCCTGAACCGCAACAGCCTCTTCAGCTTTTATGCATCACAGGTGATCGAGGCCGACCAGGCCGCACAAGGCGCTCACAAATGGGTGGCCTTTGTCGGCAATGCCCACACCAATACGAACAAGGGTGTACCCGGGCTGGTGGAGTTGCATGATGCGGTCAGTCTCTACGTACGGGACGTTGCGCCGTCACCGCCCACCGGTATCCACCCCGATACCTGGGAGATCAACACGGGCCTGAAACCCGGTGCCGCCCGAAGCGATTTCACCTTGAAAGTCGGTGTAGAAGGCCGGCGGTCATCGCCGTTCTTCACCAAAGCCGACAGGTCGCGATTAAGCCGCCCTGGGTACTTTCTGATCGAAAACCCTTCAAGCACTGAAATGAACCTGCTGCATCATTCCAGCAGCGGTGAAATTGTATCGACCCCTATCCAGATCGACGATAACGGGTTGTTTTTCATTGATCGTTGGCACTTGAAGGACAAGCGCTTCATCTCGCCAAAAACCCTGGAGAGCGCCCTCAGGTTTGAAGTCAACTTGACACCCGCCCCGTAAAACTGCGACTACGGTCACCAAGCCAATAAAAAACCCGCCGGCCCAAAGGGCTCGACGGGTTTTGTGTTGCTGCAGTACCCGGATCAGAAATCCGCCAACTGCCACACCTCATAGGCCGGTGTCTCGTAGGGATGGCTGAGCTTCAACGCGGCCACAACGGCCTTGATCAACGCATCCGCCACCACCAGCTCAACCTTCCATTCCTCGACTGCTTCAACTTGCCCGACCTGGCCAATAAACGGCTGGCTGCCGTCCAACGCCCGGAACTGGCCCTGGCCCAGCACTTGCCAGGCGCAGCTGTCGTAGTCGCCGATGCGCCCGCCGCCAGCAGCGAAGACGGCGGTTTTCACCGCCTCTACATGGCTGTCGGGCACAAAGAAGGCGAGCTTGTACACCGTCTTAGTTCACCCAGACGCGCGCGTTGCGGAACATACGCAGCCAGGCGCCGTCTTCGTTCCACTCTTCCGGGCGCCACGAGTTCTGCACGGCGCGGAACACACGCTCCGGGTGCGGCATCATGATGGTCACTCGACCGTCGCGGCTGGTGAGGCCGGTGATCCCGCGCGGCGAGCCGTTCGGGTTGGCCGGGTAGCTTTCGGTGACCTTGCCGTGGTTGTCGACGAAACGCAGAGCCACGGTGCCGGACAGATCGGCTTCGAGCAGTGCTTCTTCGCTTTCGAACTCGGCATGGCCTTCACCGTGGGCGATGGCGATCGGCATGCGCGAACCGGCCATGCCTTGCAGGAAGATCGAGTTGGATTCCTGCACCTGCACCATGGCCACACGGGCTTCGAACTGCTCGGAACGGTTGCGCACAAAGTGCGGCCAGAACTCGCTGCCCGGGATCAGTTCGCTAAGGTTGGACATCATCTGGCAACCGTTGCACACACCCAGGGTGAAGCTGTCGTTACGTTCGAAGAAACCCTGGAACGCATCGCGGGCACGGCTGTTGAACAAGGCCGACTTGGCCCAGCCTTCACCGGCACCCAGCACGTCGCCGTAGGAGAAACCACCGCAGGCCACCAGGCCTTTGAACTCGTTGAGGTCAACGCGACCGGCGAGGATATCGCTCATGTGCACGTCGATCGCATTGAAGCCGGCGCGGTCGAATGCAGCCGCCATTTCCACCTGGCCGTTGACGCCCTGCTCACGCAGTACGGCAACCTGTGGGCGAATGCCTTTCTTGATGTAAGGCGCGGCGATGTCCTGGTTGACGTCGAAGCTGAGCTTGGTGCTCAGGCCCGGATTGTCTTCTTCCAGGATCACGTCGAATTCCTGCTCGGCGCAGTCGGCGTTGTCACGCAGGCGTTGGATCTGGTAGCTGGTCTCGGCCCACTGGCGTTGCAGCAGGCGGCGCTGGCCGGCAAACACGGTATCGCCATTGAACGAGATATTGATTTCGCCGTTGTTGATCGGCTGGCCGATCACCGCCACGCAATCGTCCAGGCCAGCGGCGCTGAATTGTGCGAGTACATCCGGGGTGGCGTCCTGGCGCACCTGGATCACGGCGCCCAACTCTTCGTTGAACAGGATGCCGTTGATTTCGGCAGCATCCTCGGCAACGCTGTCGAGCACGATGTTCAGGCCGCAGTGACCGGCGAACGCCATCTCTACAACGCTGGTCAGCAAACCGCCGTCGGAACGGTCGTGGTAAGCCAGCAGGTGGCCGTCGGCGTTAAGGCCCTGGATCACGGCGAAGAAGGCTTTGAGGTCTTCGGCGTCGTCGACGTCCGGCGCGTGTTTGCCGAGCTTGCCGTGGGTTTGCGCGAGGATCGAGGCACCCATGCGGTTCTGGCCACGGCCCAGGTCGATCAGGATCAGATCGGTGGTGCCCTTGTCCATGCGCAGCTGCGGGGTCAGGGTCTGGCGGATGTCGGTGACCGGTGCAAAACCGGTAACGATCAGCGACAGCGGCGAAGTCACGCTCTTGTCGGTACCGTCTTCGTTCCAACGGGTGGCCATGGACATCGAGTCCTTGCCCACCGGAATGGTGATCCCCAGCTCCGGGCACAGCTCCATGCCGACCGCTTTGACCGTGTCGTACAGGCGTGCATCTTCACCCGGGTGACCGGCCGCGGACATCCAGTTGGCCGACAACTTGATGTCGGACAGCTTGCCAATACGCGAAGCAGCGATGTTGGTGAGGGTTTCACCAATGGCCATGCGGCCCGACGCCGGGGCGTCCAGCAAGGCCAGCGGGGTACGCTCGCCCATGGCCATGGCTTCACCGGTGTAGACGTCAAAGCTGGTGGCGGTCACGGCAACGTCAGCCACCGGCACCTGCCATGGGCCGACCATTTGGTCACGGGCCACCAGGCCGGTGATGCTGCGGTCGCCGATGGTGATCAGGAAGCTTTTGCTCGCCACGGCCGGGTGATGCAGCACACGTTCGATGCTGTCGGCCAGTTCCAGGGCGCTTGGGTCGAAATCATCGCCCAGCTCGGCTTCACGTACCGCCGAACGGTGCATGCGCGGGGCTTTGCCCAGCAGCACTTCGAGCGGCATGTCCACCGGGCTGTTGCCGAAGTGGCTGTCTGTAACCGTCAGTTGCGGCTCGGCTGTGGCTTCGCCGACCACGGCAAACGGGCAACGCTCGCGTTCGCAGATGGCCTGGAAGCGCGCGAAGTCTTCAGGGCCGACGGCCAGCACATAACGCTCTTGGGATTCGTTGCTCCAGATTTCGTGCGGGGCCATGCCCGGCTCGTCGTTTGGAATGTTGCGCAGTTCGAAACGACCACCACGGTCGCCGTCGTTGACCAGTTCCGGGAAGGCGTTGGACAAACCACCAGCACCGACGTCGTGGATAAAGCTGATTGGGTTCTTGTCACCCAACTGCCAGCAACGGTCGATGACTTCCTGGCAGCGACGCTCCATCTCTGGGTTTTCGCGCTGTACGGAAGCAAAGTCCAGGTCCGCCGAGCTGGTGCCGGTGGCCATGGAAGAAGCCGCGCCGCCGCCCAGGCCGATCAACATCGCCGGGCCGCCGAGCACGATCAGCTTGGAGCCGACCAGGATCTCGCCTTTCTTGACGTGTTCTTCACGGATGTTGCCCATGCCGCCGGCCAACATGATTGGCTTGTGGTAGCCGCGCACTTCATCACCGTGAGGCGTGGTGATGGACTGTTCGAAGGTACGGAAGTAACCGGTCAGTGCCGGGCGCCCGAATTCGTTGTTGAACGCGGCGCCGCCCAGCGGGCCTTCGATCATGATGTCGAGGGCGGTGACGATGCGCTCAGGCTTGCCGTACGGCACTTCCCACGGCTGTTCAAAGCCAGGGATCTGCAGGTTGGACACGGTGAAACCGGTGAGGCCCGCCTTGGGCTTGGCGCCACGGCCGGTTGCGCCCTCGTCACGGATTTCGCCGCCCGAACCGGTGGCTGCGCCTGGGAACGGAGCAATCGCGGTCGGGTGGTTGTGGGTTTCGACCTTCATCAGGATGTGCACCGGCTCCTGTACCGCGCCGTACTGGCGGGTCTCCGGGTCCGGGAAGAAGCGGCCGGCGACGGAGCCGACGATGACCGAGGCGTTGTCCTTATAAGCCGACAGAACGCCTTCGCTGTGCATCACGTAGGTGTTCTTGATCATGCCGAACAGGCTTTTTTCCTGGCTCTGGCCGTCGATGTCCCAACTGGCGTTGAAGATCTTGTGACGGCAGTGCTCGGAGTTGGCCTGGGCGAACATCATCAGTTCGATGTCGTGGGGGTTGCGCTGCAAACCGTTGAAGGCGTTGACCAGATAGTCGATCTCGTCTTCGGCCAGGGCCAGGCCCAGTTCGGTGTTGGCCTTCTCCAGGGCGGCGCGGCCGCCGCCGAGCACATCAATCGCGGTCAGCGGCTTGGGCTCGGCGTGGCTGAACAGACCGGCGGCCTGTTCGAGCTGGCTGACGATGATCTGGGTCATGCGGTCGTGCAGGCTGCTGGCGATCAGCTCGGCCTCGGCATCGCTGAACTGGCCGGCGACGTAGAAGGCGATACCGCGCTCCAGGCGCTGGATTTTGTCCAGGCCGCAGTTGCGGGCAATGTCGCTGGCCTTGCTCGACCAGGGCGAGATGGTGCCGAACCGCGGCAGAACCAGGAACAAGCGGCCGGTAGGCTCTTGAACGGGAACGCTTGGGCCGTACTTCAGAAGGCGTGCCAGCACTTGCTGTTCGTCGGCGGTCAATACGCCGGTAACGTCGGCGAAGTGAGCAAATTCAGCATACAGGCCTGTAACCGCTGGAACCTTCTGGCTCAGTTGTTCAAGGAGTTTGCTGTGGCGAAAGGCAGAAAGGGCAGGAGCGCCGCGCAGGATCAACATCTTCGGGACAGCCTCGGGAAGGGGTGTGCTTTGAGGCCGTGCATTCTAGCGTAAACCATCGCTAACGGCACCCGAAACGGCATCGCCGGCTGCTGCCGAACGTCAGTTGGCAGGGTTTGCATGCAATCGGGGCATTATCCAAGGCATTCGGCGCAGTTATTTTAACCGTCACAATTACCCGCCAAGCCACGTTTCTGCGGGCTACAGCACAGTTTTGGCGGCGCTAGCAGACAAGACCGCCGCTGTCGAGATATGGCGCCGTGGGCCGTTTGCGTATACTGCGCAGATGTTCTCCCCAACTGCTTTGCGCCCGCGATGCGCCAAATGGCTCATCGCCACCGGACTCTTCCTGATGCTCAGCGCCTGTGTTGATAAACCCAGCACGCTTGAGCGAATCAAGGAGGATGGCGTATTGCGGGTGATTACCCGGAACAGCCCGGCCACGTATTTCCAGGACCGCAACGGTGAAACCGGTTTCGAATACGAACTGGTCAAGCGCTTTGCCGACGACCTGGGCGTGAAGCTGGAAATCGAGACCGCCGACAACCTCGACGACCTGTTCGGCCAACTGGGCAAAGCCAATGGCCCGGTGCTTGCCGCCGCCGGCCTGGTCAGCAGCGAGCAGCGCCAGCAACAAGTGCGTTTCTCCCATCCTTACCTGGAAGTCACCCCGCAGATCATCTACCGCAACGGCCAGTCACGCCCGACCAACGCGGCGGACCTGGTGGGCAAGAAGATCATGGTGCTCAAGGGCAGCACCCACGCCGAACAATTGGCGGCGCTTAAAAAGCAGAATCCTGCGATTGAATACGAAGAATCCGACGCCGTTGAGGTAGTCGACCTGCTGCGCATGGTGGACGAGGGGCAGATCGACCTGACCCTGGTGGACTCCAACGAAGTGGCGATGAACCAGGTGTACTTCCCCAACGTGCGCGTGGCCTTCGACCTGGGCAACGCCAGCAACCAGAGCTGGGCCGTGGCCGCAGGCGAAGACAACAGCCTGCTCAACGAGATCAACAGCTACCTGGACAAGGTGGAAAAGAACGGCACCCTGCAACGCCTCAAAGACCGCTATTACGGGCACGTCGATGTACTCGGTTATGTCGGCGCCTATACGTTCGCCCAGCATTTGCAGCAGCGCCTGCCCAAATACGAGAAGCACTTCCGGGCCTATGCCAAGGAAGAAAAGGTCGACTGGCGCCTGCTGGCGGCCATCGGCTACCAGGAATCACTGTGGCAACCGGCGGTCACCTCCAAGACCGGCGTGCGCGGCCTGATGATGCTGACCCAGAACACCGCCCAGGCCATGGGCGTGTCCAACCGCCTGGATCCCAAGCAAAGCATCATGGGCGGCGCCAAGTACCTAGCCAAGATCAAGGATGAGCTGGACGACAGCATCGCCGAGCCGGACCGCACCTGGTTTGCCCTCGCCGCCTATAACGTCGGCACCGGCCATCTGGACGACGCGCGCACCCTGGCGAAGAAAGAAGGCCTGAACCCGAACAAGTGGCTGGACGTGAAGAAAATGCTGCCGCGCCTGTCGCAGAAGCAGTGGTACAGCAAGACCCGCTACGGCTATGCGCGTGGCGGTGAGCCGGTACACTTTGTGGCGAACATCCGGCGCTACTACGACATTCTGACCTGGGTGACGCAGCCGCAGCTGGAAGGCAACCAGGTGGTCGAAGGCAACCTGCACGTGCCGGGTGTGGACAAGACCAAGCCGCCGGAAGACAACCCGAAGCTCTAGGTACCCGAGTGGGACAGGCCTTTGTGGCAAGCGGGCCTCTCTGGTGAAGGGGCCTTTGTGGTGCCTTTGTGGTGAGGGAGGCTTTTGTGGTGAGCGGGCTTGCCCCGCGCTGGGCGAAGCAGCCCCCATAGGCCCGCCGCGATTTTTCAGGAAAACCGTAGCGCCTGGTTTTGGGGCGGCTTCGCCACCCAGCGCGGGGCAAGCCCGCTCACCACAAAAAGCCTGCTCACCACAAAAAGCCCGATCACCAGAGAGGCTCGATCACCACAAAGGCCCCCTCACCACACACCAACTGCACCTCATTCAAATGGCTCAACCTTGATCGACGTCGTCTTATAACCCAGTCAGCAGGTGGACCACGCCGTCCGATAACACCATCACTCCCGCTACACCCGTCGCCCTCAACGCCGCCTCATCCAATCGCCCCGCCTCCTGCAACTGCACCCTTACCCGCGTCAGCGCCACATGCTGTTGTGACTTGACGTTAGCCACGCCACCCAATGCACTCAGCACGTCGGCCGACAACAGACTTTGCGTCGGTGCCTCGACCGTCTCGGCAATCAAGTCCGGGGTCAGGGCTTTCCAGAACGCCTGTTTCAATTTATCCAACATGCTCAGTTCTCCAGCACAACGGTAGCTGTTTGAAAGTCACGCAAGGCTTCGCGTACCTGGGCGGCCTCTTCCAGGCTCAGCACCTGGCGGGCGATGCTCTGGCAGTCGGCAAGGTCGAGCTCGCGCACGGTGGCCTTGATGGTCGGGATCAACGGCACACTGACCGACAACTCATCCACCCCCAGCCCGATCAACAGCGGAACCGCCAGCGCTTCGGACGCCAACGCGCCGCATACGCCGACCCATTTACCGTGGGCATGAGCGGCCTTTACCGTGGTGGCGATCAAGCGCAATACCGCCGGGTGAAAGCTGTCGGCCTGGCTGGCCAGCCGTGGATGGTCGCGGTCCATGGCCAGGGTGTATTGGGTCAGGTCGTTGGTGCCGATGGAGAAGAAATCCACATGGGGCGCAAACACGTCGGCCATCAACGCCGCCGAGGGCACTTCGATCATGATCCCCAGCTTCGGCAGTTCGCTCAGCCCCAATGCCAGCGCTTCCTCTTCGAGAATCCTGCGAGCCAGGTGCAGTTCCGACAGCAGGCTGACCATCGGCAACATGATATGCAGCCGCGCAAGCCCGGCGCTGGCGAGGATCGCACGCAGCTGTTCGCGCAACAGCGCCGGCCGCTCCAGGCACAGGCGAATACCGCGCAAGCCCAGGAACGGGTTGGTTTCGGCCTCCATCGGCACGTAGGCCAGCGGTTTGTCGCCGCCCACGTCAAGGGTGCGCACCACCAGATTGCGCTCAGTACCCAGGGCGCGGGCGATGGCCGTGTAGGTGCTGGCCTGCTCCTCCGGGCTCGGCGCACGGTTGCGGTCGAGATAGAGGAATTCCGAACGCAGCAGGCCGACGCCTTCACCGCCGAGGGTCAGAGATTGCTCCACCTCCTGCAACGAAGCGACGTTGGCCGTGACCTCAACGTGATTACCGTCGCGGGTGATGGCGGGCAACGCAGCCTGCGCCACATCGCGCTGATGCCGCAGCCCCTGTTGTTGACGAGCCAGGTCCAACCGTTCGATCTCGGCCAGATTCGGCGCCAGGTGCAGCTCGCCTTTATCCGCATCCAGCAGGACCTGCTTGCCGTTCGCCAGCGCCAGCACCTGCTCCGGTACACCGCAGATCGCCGGCAGGCCCAGGGCACGGGCGAGAATTGCCACATGGCTGGTCGCACCGCCGCCGACCGTGACAAACCCCAGCACCTTCTGGCTGTCGAGGCTGGCGGTTTGCGACGGGGTCAGCTGCTCGGCGATCAGAATGGCGCGCTCGGGCAGATCCCAGGCGCGGTCCTCAATGCCCAGGATCAGTTTGAGTACACGCTGGCCAACATCGGCCAGGTCCGCTGCCCGCTCGGCGATCAGCGCATTGCCCAATCCCTGGAACAACTTGACCGTGGCAGCGGTGGCGCCATGCCAGGCAAACGCCGCGCTCTTACCCTCGGCGAGCAAGCCATGGGCATGTTCCAACAAGGTCGGGTCTTCGAGCAGTTCCTGATGAGCGCGGAAAATCTCCGCCTGAGCACTGCCGACAGCCTTGGCCTGCAAGGTTTGCAGCGCTTCGGTGGCAGCCCGCAGCGCGTGCGCCAACGTGGCACGTTCGGCCTCTTCGCCCGCGCCCTTTTCAGGGATATCCAGGTCAGGCTCCGCCACCTGCACCACCTGACCAAACGCCGAACCCGGCGATGCGCACACACCCCGCAATACCGTCGCCGACACCACAGGTTCAACCACCACAGCCGGTACCGCGATCGTCTCGCCACAGCCTTGCGTCAACAATTCCACCAAGGCCTTGATCGCCACCTCGGCATCATCACCCGCCGCGCTCACTTGCAAGGTATCGCCCTGCACAGTTTGCAGCGCCATGATTGCCACCAGGGATTTTGCGTTGGCGCTCTGGGTTTGCTTGTGCAGGTAAATGCTCGCGTTAAAGCCCTTCGCCGCCTGGGCAAACACCGCCGCCGGGCGTGCATGCAGGCCATTGGCGTTGGGCAGGCTCAGCGGTTTGGAGAACAGCGCATCGCCCTCCTCCTCGTTTGCCACGTCAAGCGCCTGCGCTGGGGATAACGCCAGCAGCGGCTGGCCGCTTTCAACCACGCCACTGGCCAGCAGGGTGAACGGTTCGCCGCTGACCACCAGCATGAGGGTCAACAAGCTACGGGCATTGAGCGCCACGTAGTCGGCATCAAATTCGATCAGCGCCTCGCCGGCCTCGACCCGCTGGCCTTCCTCGACCAATCGGGTGAAGCCCTTGCCCGCCAGGTTCACGGTGTCCAGGCCGATATGCATCAACACCTGCACGCCGTCGTCGTCGGTGATGCTGACCGCATGCCCGGTGTCCTGAATATTGCTGACCACCCCGCCCAATGGTGCGCACAGGGTCTGCGACGTGGGATCGATGCACAGGCCGTCGCCGATCATGCGGCTGGCGAACACCGGGTCGGGCACTTGATCCAGCGCCAGCAGCACCCCGGACAGGGGCGCCAGCAGTTCCAAGGGTTTCGATGGGATCATGACGTCACCTGCTGTTTTGTTCGGTAAAAATCATTGAGCAGAAGAAGGATTACTTCCACCAGTACTCGACCTGCACACCAAAATTCGACCCATGCCGTGCGGTGCCGTACGACCCGGTGTCGGACAATGCCGACCCCGCCGCCAGTTCATTCGCTGCGCGCTTGGCCGCTTCGTTCCAGGTGGCGTAGGTGTAGTACAAGCGCACTTCCGGCCGTGCCCAGAAATCCGGGCCTTTGGGCGACCACGTCGGGGCGAAGGTGAATTTGCTCAGCTTGCGCGTGCCGCCGCTGGCGTCGACTTGATCGTGGCCCAGTTCGGTGACGAGTTTGAATTGTTCGCTGATGGCATACGCCGGGCGCACGCCGAGGGACATCCAGGTCTGGTCCTGGCCGCCGGGGCGGATATCTTTCTGGTACACCGCCTCGACCTGCCCGCCGAAACGCGGCGTGACCTGCCAATCGAAAAACTCCACCGCGCGATAACTTTTGCTGCTGTTATCCAGGAAGGTATTACCGGTGTAACCCAGGCCGGTGCCAGGACCTTCGCCGTACTGCAACGCGAACTTGTTCTTGCCCCCCAGGAAAGGCTTTTGCACATGCTGCGCCGTCAACGCCCAACCGCTGTTGGTATCGCGGCCACCGGCCTTCTCGATATAGCTCAAGCCCAGTTCCAGCTCACCGCCAGGATTGGTCTTGAAGCCCGCGACGTTGAAGTCGTGACGGGTGGCGTATTCCTTTTGGTAGAGGTTGTCCTTGCGCGAAATGGCGTAGCTGTACTTGAGGTCGCCGATCAGCACGTCCTCGATACCGCCGCCGGTGGCGCTCTGGTTCCAGTAGTAGAAATCGGAGATATGGATGTCGTTACGTTTGTAGTAACGCCGACCGGCCCACAGCGAACCGCCGTTGAGGGCGGGCACGTTCGACCACTGCGCATACATCTGTGGCATGCGCGCCGAGCCGTTGTTCTCGCCTTGGAATTTCAGCTCGCGGTCGTACTTGTTGTACAGCGAGGCCATCGCATCGACGCTGAACACCGAACCATCATCGAGGGTCAGCAAGTCCTGGCGCAGTTCCAGTTCGGCGTATTGCTCGCATTCGTTCCCCAGACGGTATTTGGATTGCGCCCCTGGCAGTTGGAAACATTGCTGCGGACCACTGCCGGTCGACGTGCCTGCGCCGCTGCGCAAGTAACCGGCAAATTCCAGGGCCTGAGCGCCGAGAGGCAGGCTCAGGCAGGATGCAACGAGGCCCAGCTTTATTGTTGTTTTCATGAAGCACTCCGATATTTTTATTATGTTTTTTGAAGCACCCTGCGCCCCCACGGGAGTTCCGGGTTTAGTCCTTAAGATGCAGCACGAACGATTCGTAGGGACGCAGGACGACCGAGGCCGTTCGCAGCGGGCAATCGGGGTAGTTGCTGATCAGCAGGCGTTGCTCACTTGCCGCGCCGATCACGTCGTCAGGCAGCTGAATGGCGCAGGGCTTGCCATAGAAATTGTTCAGCACCAGCAGCCGCTCGCCCTGGCCCTCGCGCAGGTACGCCCACACCTGGGGATGGTCCTGCAGCAGTTCGCGGTAGACGCCTTCCTGGATCAGCGGTTCGTGACGACGCAAGGTGATCAGCGCGCGGTAGTGATGCAGCACGGAATCGGGATCATCGAGCTGGTGCTCAACGTTGATCTGCGCGGCATTCGCCGGGAGACCGATCCATGGCTCGCCCGTGCTGAAACCGGCATTGGCGCGTGCATTCCACTGCATCGGCGTGCGCCCGTTATCGCGGGACTTCTGCATGATCGCCGCCATGCTCGACGCCTGGGATTCACCGGCATCGCGCTTGAGGCGATAGATGTTGAGGGTCTCCACATCGCGGTACTGCTCGATCTGCTCGAAGCCCGGATTGGTCATGCCCAACTCTTCGCCCTGGTACACAAACGGTGTGCCCTGGAGAAAATGCAGCGCCGTAGCGAGCATCTTGGCCGAGACCACGCGGTGTTCGCCGTCGTCGCCAAAACGCGAAACCACACGCGGCTGGTCGTGGTTACACCAGAACAACGCATTCCAGCCGCCACCGGCCTGCATGCCCAGTTGCCAGTCGGAGAAAATCCGCTTGAGTTGCAGGAAATCGAAGTCGGCCTTTATCCACTTTTGCAGATTCGGGTAATCCACTTTCAGGTGATGAAAATTGAAGGTCATCGACAGTTCTTTCGACGCAGGATTTGAATAACGAATGCAGTGTTCCAGGCTGGTGGACGACATCTCGCCGACGTTGATCAGGTCATGGCCTTCGAAGACTTCGCGGTGCATCTCTTGCAGGTATTCATGCACGTGGGGACCGTCGGTGTAGAAGCGACGGCCGTCGCTGGTGTCTTCGGGAAAATCGGCAGGCTTGGAGATCAGGTTGATCACGTCCAGGCGAAAGCCGCCCACGCCCTTGTCACGCCAGAAGCGCATCAACTTGAACACCTCGGCACGGACCTTGGGGTTGTCCCAGTTGAGGTCGGCCTGGGTGTGGTCGAACAGGTGCAGGAAATACTGGCCAGTTTGCGCCTCGTATTCCCAGGCCGAACCGCCGAACTTGGATTCCCAGTTGTTCGGCTGGTCACGCCAGATGTAGAAGTCGCGGTACGGGTTGTCGAGGCTGCTGCGCGCCTGCTGGAACCACTCGTGCTCAATGGAGGTGTGGTTGACCACGATATCGAGCATCAACTTGATACCGCGCTTGGCCGCCTCGTGGATCAGCAGGTCGCAGTCGGCCATGGTCCCGTAGCTGGGGTCGATGGCGTAGTAGTCGCTGATGTCGTAGCCGTTGTCCCGTTGCGGCGAGCGCAGGAACGGGGTGATCCACAGGCAGTCCACGCCCAGCCATTGGAGGTAGTCGAGTTTGTCCACGATGCCCAGCAGGTCACCGGTGGCGTTACCCGCGTGGCTGTGGAAGCTTTTGGGGTAGATCTGGTAGATCACCGATTGGTGCATGGGGGGTCCTTCAGTTGGTTGGGTGTTGGTAGTGCATTCCAACCTGTGGGAGGGGGCTTGCCCCCGACAGCAATCGATCAGGCAACCCGATAACCAGGCCGAACAATCTTCATGCTCAACGCACAGGTCAGAACAAACGGCACGACCATCGCGATGACCATCCCGATCACAAACATCGCGATGGATTGCGGCACGATCGAGATAAATCCAGGCAAGCCACCCACGCCGATGGCCGACGCCTGGACCTTGTTCAGCGACAGGAAAATACTGCCCAGCGCCGAGCCCACCAGGGCCGCATAAAACGGAAACTTGAAGCGCAGGTTCACCCCGAACATCGCCGGCTCCGTGATGCCGAAGTACGCGGAAATCGCCGAGGTCGAGGCCATGCTTTTGTCCCGCGCATTGCGGGTCATGTAGAACACCGCAAGCGCAGCGCTGCCCTGGGCCAGGTTGGACATCACGATCATCGGCCAGATAAAGGTGCCGCCCTGGGTCGAGATCAGTTGCAGGTCCACGGCCAGGAACATGTGGTGCATGCCGGTGATCACCAGCGGTGCATACAACAGCCCGAAAATCGCCCCGCCGAGCATCGGCGCCAGGTCAAACAGGGTGACCACGCCTTCGGTGATCAGGATGCCGAGGTGACGGGTCACCGGGCCGATGATCGCCAACGCCAGCACGCCGGTGACGACGATGGTGGTGATCGGCACCACCAACAATTGAATGGCATTCGGCACACGGGCGCGCAGCCATTTCTCGATCACGCTCATCACATAGGCGGCCATCAGGATCGGCAGGATCTGCCCCTGGTAGCCGACCTTTTCAATTTTGAACCAGCCGAAAATATCGAAGTACGGCAGGCTTTGACCGTCGAGCCCCGCCACGGCCTTGCCGTAGTTCCAGGCATTGAGCAGGTCCGGGTGTACCAGCATCAGGCCGAGCACGATGCCGAGGATTTCACTGCCGCCAAACCGCTTGGCCGCCGACCAGCCCACCAGCGCCGGCAGGAACACGAACGAGGTGTTGGCCATCAGGTTGATCAGGCTCCACAGGCCATCCAGGTTCGGATAGGCCTCCAGCAGCGTCTTGCCCTCGATGAACATGCCCTTGGCGCCCATCAGGTTGTTGATGCCCATCAACAGGCCGGCAATGATCAGCGCGGGCAGGATCGGCATGAACACATCGGAGAACACCCGCACCAGACGCTGCATGGGGTTGGTCTTGTCGCCGCCGGCTTTCTTCACGTCGGCAATGGTCGAGGCGGCGAGGCCGGTCTGTTCGCGCAGGGCGGCGTAGACTTTTTCCACCTCACCGGGGCCGATCACTACCTGGAACAGACCACCGGTGAAAAACGAGCCTTTGACCAGATCGACCTGGTTCAACGCGCTGTTATTGACCAGGCTGGGGTCCTTGAGCGCCAGGCGCAGGCGGGTGACGCAGTGGGCGGCTTGCTCAAGGTTGTCGCGCCCGCCGAGGTTCTCAAGAATGTCGCGGGCGATCGTCGAATAGTCGTGGCTCATGCTTGGTTTCCACTTTGATTTTTTTATTTGAGGGCAGTCATTGGCAGCACGCCGACGCCAAACGTACTCGTCTGTACGAGTTAAAGCAACAACTCGTCTGTACGAGTTTGGAAAATATCGTTTTTGGGTTTACCAAGGGTCAATGGACAAACCCCACCGCTGCCACTAAGGTTCCTGCCTTGAACGCACAGTTCACTTACAAACAGTCGGGCACAGAGCCATCCCCATGAGCAAATACAACCAGATCTACACGGATCTGCTTGCCAGCATCACCACCGAACGCCTGCAACGCGGTACGCGCCTTCCTTCCGAAACCGAATTGATGGACAGCTACCAGGCCAGCCGTGGCACCGTGCGTCGCGCCATCGAGCAGTTGCAGGAACGCGGTTTTGCGCAAAAAATCCACGGCAAGGGCACGTTCGTGCTGTCCCCCAACCCGATTGAGTTTCAACTGGGCGGCATCGTCAGCTTCCACGAAACCCACGCCGACCTGGGCGATGACGTACACACTGATGTCGTCGAATTCACCCAGTTCCCGCTGGAAGGCCCCCTGCAGCAACACATCGAAGCCGAACCCGGCAGCCTGATCACGCGGATCAAACGGGTACGGCGCATTGGCGGCAAACGGGTGATTCTCGACATCAACCACTTTGTCGCCGACCTGATCCCCGGTCTGGACCAAGCGATTGCCGAGCAGTCGATCTACGCATTTATCGAGCAAACGCTGCAGTTGCAGATCAGCTACGCGCAACGCACCATCGAAGCCTTGCCGCGCAGCAAGGACGACCAGGCACACCTCGACCTCGACGGCCAAAGCCATGTGATCGTGGTAAGCAACCAGACGTTTTTGCAGGATGGAAGGCAGTTCGAGTACACCGAGTCGCGGCATACGTTGGATAAGTTTTATTTTTCGGATATTGCGCGGCGGTGAGTGCGAGCTTCCGGCATTGGAATTACGGCAGACATGGAGGATATCGTTGCCAGGGCTCCGTGGATAACTCCCTTGTTTCATGGCCCGAAAATTTATTCACTTCGGCATCTACCGCTCCTTATTTTCCTGGAGAAGCAGCTTGTTACCTTTGAGATCCGAAGCGAGCTGACAAACAGATTCGACCCAACCTAGAATGCCCATGTGGCTATGGAACACCTTCCTTCTAACCTCCTATGACCTAGGGGTTCCGCTCTCCACACCGCGCCTGCTTCTTGCAGGCGTTTTTACATCAGCAGAACAATGCTGCATCTCGTCCACGACGGCGGCCAGGGAGAAAATCAAGCATGAATCAGGATCTGTTCCTGCGTCGCCGTAGCAAAGTTCACGTCCCGACGGGCACTGGCGGTGCCACGCGCGCCCAGGTCGCGTCGGCTGTCCGGGAGGTCGCGGCGTTCCGATGCGTCTTATCAGAGCCTCTGATTGAGCAAATCGGCACGTTGTCAGCGACAGAACTCAAGCACTGGCTGGTCGACATTATTGGAGTTCTCCGGCGCAGAACGGGCGCTCATGTACACCATCAGCCGTTTTATCCTGACTTTCCAGAGCAGGTTCTGAAGGCCTCAGAGGCAGAGTTGTACCTTAACGCTGTCATGCACTACCTGACGCTTTGGCGTTTACCACCTGCTGAACACTCTCGACCTGCATTGCTGGAAGGCAACCTCATATCCCGCGTTATCGAACCGGGGAGCGTCTCTGAGTTCGAGTCACTGCTCGCGCCGCTGGTTTCAGCGCGCACCTCGCTCTCCGAAGACGACGCTGCGGATGTCGCCTGGTTTATCCGCGAGTACAAAAGCGATGTGTTCCGTCTGCTGCCTGAGGTCGTCCCGTTCCGCGAGATCCGTGCACAGATTGGCGGCGCACTGGTCCTGCATGTCGCCGGCGATGCACGGGTGGACGCGTTCCTTGAGCGAAACGTCAAAACGGCGACTGACGTGCTACGACTCGCTGTCGCACTGAGTGGCGCAGACGTGTCACTGGCGAACGCTTCGACCCGTTTCACCGCGATGAAGCGATCAATACGCCGCCTGCTGTTGCGCCTGCTCGACCAAATACCCAATGCTGTAGAAGATGTGATGCGCCATGCCGAGCGATGGAAACGCCTGGCGGAGGTACTGCACCCGGGCGACTACTCCGATAAATACCCACAAGCGCTAGCGGCCATCACAGCAGCACGTCGCAACGAAGCGCCAGCTTCATTTGGGTCACGTGTCGAGACACTGTTTGCCCAGCGGCACATAGCCGCGCTTACGCCCATACTGCAGAGCCGTCCTGGCGAATTCGCACGGCGGCTGGATGCGACCCTGCGACGTGCGGCGGAACCCGAGTCGGTTCTCGACGCGTTCGAGGCGGTTGCGGCCCAAGTGTCTTCAGCTGTCCTGCTGCAGTTGCTGGCCCTACTGCGTGCGCCGCGCCCCCTGCCCCTGCGGGCCTTCATCCCGAAAGGCGCACTTGCCAAAATCTATGGCATCAAGGATCGACGCGAACCGCTCGCTTGCGATGTAGTGGCGCGTGCAGCCAGAATCTGCGAGGACGCTCTCGTCACGCGCTTTGCGTCGCTACCGCCACTGGGCCGCTGCTTCATTGATCCAGCACTACGCGAATACAAGGTGCCGCTCGCGCAACGTGCCTCATCGAAGTCACTACGTACGCTGGTGCGGGGCAGTCGGTTGCCTATGCCAGAGACACGCTTCATCCGCCTGTTCCTGTGGTGGAAAAACGGTGGCGGACGCACAGACATCGACTTGTCCGCAGCGTTTTTCGACGCCAACTTCGTGTTCAAAGAAACGGTCGCTTACTACAACCTTAAGGGTTACGGCGGCTACCACAGCGGCGACATCGTCGACGCTCCCAAAGGGGCTTCGGAGTTCATCGACCTTGACCTTGATGTGCTCGTCAAGAAAGGTATCCGCTATGTCGTCACGTCTATCAACTCATACACCGAACAACCGTACTGCGATCTTCCAGAATGCTTCGCGGGCTGGATGGCCCGCGCCGATGTGGCGTCAGGTGAAGTATTCGAGCCGCGCTCCGTATTCGACCGTATCGATATCACATCCGACACAGCGATCTGCCTGCCATTCGTGATGGATGTGCAGGAACGACGCATGATCTGGGCCGATTTGGGGCTCACTTCATCGGCGCGGTGGAACAACGTCCAGAACAACCTGAGTGGGGTATCGTTGATGCTGCGGGCTTTGGTACATACTCCTAGGCCAGATCTGGAGACCCTGTTCGATTTACATGCTCGCGCACGGGGAGAACGCGTGACTTCACCGCAGCAGGCACAGGCGGTGTTTGCGCCTGATCAAGGGGTAACACCGTTCGATACGGATTTGATTCGATCAGGGTTTCTTTGATATCAGCCTTTGGCGCTCATTGAACATGGCAGTTGTTTCTTCCTTCAATGGCGATGCCTCCATTGCCCAGGTCGCATATGACGAGCAGATACTCTCCCCGTTGCCGAACACTGACCGGCTTCTATAAAGCCTCGATAGTGATGGTCAGCGCGCTTCTAATCGCCTGCCAGTCGCCGCGCGAGGCACTGCAACAACTGGCTGACGAACACGGCCAGCAATTGGAGGTCCTGCCGGGGCATGCCTTCCCCCTCCTCATACTTGCGCCACGCATTGCAGAAAGGACGACGCGTCTGCGTGTCTACCTGGAGGGCGATGGCCATGCGTGGGCGACCGCCACTCAACCCAGCCTGGATCCGAGCCCGCACCATCTGTTAGTGCCCCGGCTGGCGGTCAGTGATCCAACACCGAATGCCTACCTGGCACGCCCCTGCCAGTTCCTGATGACCGCAGCCTGCCAACCAGCACTCTGGACCCATCGACGATTTTCCCAGGAAGTGGTCACCCGCCTCAGCCAGGGGCTGGACGATTTGAAACGGCGATACGGCAATTGCGAATTCGAACTGGTGGGGTATTCAGGTGGCGCCGCTCTCGCCTTATTGTTAGCGGCGCAGCGCAGTGATGTTACCCAGGTGCAAACCCTTGCCGGCAATCTCAGTCCTCGCCTGTGGGCGACGATGAAAGGGCTGTCGCCACTCGACGGTTCACTGGACCCGCTGGACTATCGTGATCGACTCGTCTTAATACCCCAGCGTCATCTGATCGGGGAAGAGGACCCGATTATTCCAGCTGGCTTAGCTGCCAGCTACCAACAGGCGCTGGGCTCGCCCCTCTCCCAAAGCGTGCATGTAGCCGGAGCAAGCCATGACAGGGGGTGGGAAGCGGCATGGAGCCGGTGGGTTAAAACGCCGCTGGCGCATAGGCCTCCTGAAATCAACGGCGCGCCGGTCCGTTCAAAAACACCCGGATGCCCTCCCTCCTAGAAAAAAGAGGTATTCCACACAACTTTTTTTGATGGCTTGCGAACATCTGTGGTGAGCGGGCTTGTCCCGCTGGGCGTGAAGCGGCCCTAAACCAAGCGACCTGGATTTATCTGATACTCGGCGGAGTCCCTGAATGAGGGCGGCTTCACCAAGCGCGACCGCAACACCACCCCTAAGTTCCGATTATTGCCGGGTAATCCAATAAGGACTCAAAAGATAGCTGGAGCTTCGCATTTTTTGGTTTCTTTTTCGTCATTGGTCATTTTTATGATGAATTCTCCTACAAGCATCGTGTAAATTTCGGCGCGCTTGAATCAGCATTTCACTGACAAGCTGGCAGGGAAGCCAAAAAAAGACGCTGACGCGTAGGTAATTCCCTGTCAGCTTTCTACCTTGTAAGGATACTGCCTTGAACATTTCCCACCTGCGCCGCTCGTTGTTGGCCCTGTCCGTCGCAACTGCCACTACCGCCGTACATGCCGCCCCCGCACCCGACTTCAATTACGACCTGAGCACAGGGGCATACAGCAGCTCCGGCGATGTTTTCAATAACGCCACCTTCACCGGGACGTCGCAAAACGCAGGTGTCATGCTGACCAACGTGAACCTGGCGGGCAATCTGGTCAACCAAGGCAAAATCAATGTGACGGCCGCGACCCCCACCGAATTCCCGTCCGGTATCGCCATGACCCTCAATTCCAACGTCGCTGGCGACCTGGTAAATAATGGTGACATTACGGTGAGCGGCAATGCCGTCGTCGGGCTGGATGTATATCTGGCGACCATCGCGGGTGAAGTAAACAACAATGGCAACATCACTGTGACCGGCGAACAAGCCGAAGGCATGCTGATCACCTCGACCCAAGCGCGCATCAATAACTCGGGCACTATCACCGCGCGCGGCATCGACTCTATGGGTATCGACATCGAGAAAGCCCGCTTTACCGGTCAGATCGCAGGCGCTCCCGCCAAGAGCGATATCAACAACAGCGGGACTATCTCCGCCGAAGGCATCGGTATCCGCTTTCGCAGTCTCGACACATCCGGCGGTTCCAACAGCCTCTCCATCATGCAAACAGGCGGCCTGATCGAAGGCGGCACGGCAGCCATTTCAGTGGACGACGACAATGCCTCATCTTCGTATTTCTACTGGGAAGGTGGTCAGGTCAAAGGTGACGTGCTGGGCTTGAGCGGCGTACTGGTGCGTGGAGACGCGATGTTCGATGGCTCGACCATCCGCGCGGGGTACGTCGATATCGGCGATGGCCGCCTGACGCTGCTCCGCCCGCAGACGACGATAGAGGGCGACCTCGACCTGGACAGCGCCACTGCGCGCCTGCGCCTGTTGCTGGACAACAACACACTGCCCAACGCGCCGATCCTGAAAGTCACCGGCAATACCTACTTCTCTGCAGGCAGCCAAATCGAACTGCAGGCCCGCTCCGACGACTTCCGCACGCCGGCCCAGGGCACCCGCTACACCCTTATCAACTCCGGCACTTGGGAAGACCCGCAGAACCTGTCCGTGGTGTCCTCCTCGGCGCTGCTTGAGGTGAGGAACTTCGGCATTGACGGTCAGGACGTCAAAGCACTGGTTGCCACCCGCAGTGATGAGGTGATCACGCAAGACCTGCTGGGTGCCCGTGGTTCGCGCAACGCGGTGAACGCCATCAAGCCGTTCAAAAACACGGTCCTGGGCCAGATGGACGAAAGCGACCCGGTGTTCCAGCGTTTCGCCAACGCCGCCACCAGCGAAGAGCTGGCCAAACTGACCGAAACCCTGACTCCAGATGTCAGCCGTGGGGCGATCAACGCCGCCACCAATAGCCAGAACCTGGTTGCAGGCGCCATCAACCGCCGGGCCAGTAAAGCGCGTAGCGGTCTGTCATCCGGTGATGTCCTGGCAGAACAAGGCGTATGGCTGCAAGCGCTGTCCAGCGATGCCAACCAAGACAGCCGCCACGGTATCGATGGCTACGACGCCAACACCAATGGCATCGCCGTGGGTGCCGACGGCAAGCTCAACACCGAGACAACCGTGGGCCTGGCCTACAGCTACCTGACCAGCGACGTCAAATCCGACCTGGGCAGCAAGACCGACGTCAGCGGCCATGCACTGACCTTGTACGGCAACTGGGCCCGCGACAATTTCTTTGTCGACACCTCGCTGATGTACGGCTGGAACGACAACGAGTCTAAACGCTACATCGCCGGTACTCGCGCCAAGGCCAACTACGACAGTGAGATCTTCGGCGTCAACGCACTGGCAGGCTACACCTTCCAACTCGACAAGCAGTGGCTGCTGGAACCACAGATCGGTGCGCGCTATGCCAACGTATCGATTGATTCGTACCGTGAAAAAGGCAGCTCGGCGGCCCTCAACGTCGGCAAGCAGCGCTATGAAACCGGCGAAATGGGCCTGGGCGCCCGTCTGGCGGCCGCTTTTGACGTAGGCGCGGGCAGCCTGGAACCCGAAGCCAAGTTGATGGCCTGGCACGATTTCATCGGTGACAAGGCCAGCACTACCTCCACCTTCGTACTCGGCGGTACACCGTTTACCACCACAGGCGCGACACCCGCGCGCGACAGTTACGAGCTGGGACTGGGCGCAAACTACCGCGTGGGCGCGTGGACCGTGGGCGGGATGTACAACTACCTGACCAGCAGTGGTTTCGACGCGGACACCTTTACTGCGAATGTGCGTTACGATTTCTGATACGTCTTCGCCAAAAACAACAAAACCCGCCAAGGCGGGTTTTGTTGTTTGAGGCTGATGGTAAAGCGATCTCTTACCTATAAAACAGGTTGTTGAAGATCATTCCTACTCTATTGTCAATTAGCCACACAAAGGCCGTATTTCATGGAGATTAACTCTAAAGGAATTACGAGTACCATTAAAAATACCATTCAACCCTCATCCTCTGGCTCGTCTATGAAAAGGGGCGCTAAGCGTGTGGTTTCCCGGTCAAACGCATGGTTTAACTGGCGCAATAGGATTTCAAGCTCAGCTTCGCAGCCATCCCGCTGCACCTCTCGGAGCAGGGCAGCGACATAGAGCGGGTCAGTGCGGAAGATTTCAGCCAATGCCTCGTCATGGAGCCGGTCTCTCATTCCAATAAACCTGTCATGTATCGAGGAGGGGGTCCCCCTTGGCCTGACGATCGTCATCTAAACCGTAGCTCGCTCGCCATATTACAGACCGCCGAGTAAGCTGAGCGCTAAAGGCCAAAAGCCATCCGAGAAGATACCCGGCAAAGGACGAACGATTAAGGATGACCAGTGTACCGTCACCGTTGACCCCAGACCAGTTGGCCGCGCATTCCCTGCTATCTGAACTCAGGACACGCATTGCCGTGCAGCCACTCCCATATCAATACGGGATTGAAACGCGGGCGTTGGAGAGCCTATGGGAAATCTTTGGGCTAGCCCGAAATATTATGAAAGCATTTCCCGGATGCAAAGATTTTTCACAAATCACCACGGACATGCTGAACACTGAACTTCGTCCCGTTACGGCGAAGTGGCACAGGGCGCATCAAGCCGGAATATTAGACTCAAAAGATGGGGCCAATGAGTTTCGCATAGATCTTAATAAACTAAGATTAAAACTAATAGATTTCTGCGAACAGTTACAGCTGATGGCCTATGGTGAAATTTGCGAGGATAAGATTACCCCTCCAGTAGTAAGTTTTGACGACTTGGAAAAATGCTTCACTCCGATAGAATTCGGTATTCCGACTGATACGGTTGGAAGATCCCCTAATTTCCGCGATATAAACACTTCCGAAGCTACCGAAATTCAAGCTCGCCGCAAACATTACAGCATAAATAAAACTGAAAAAACCGACGCAGTTGGCTTATCGCTATCCGGAGGAGGTATCCGATCAGCGACATTTTGCCTCGGCGTCGTCCAAGTGTTATCTGACAAAAAGCTAATGAAAGACTTCGACTATCTTTCCACCGTATCTGGAGGCGGATATATAGGAAGCTTTATCACATCGACGCTTAGCCAGAAAGAGGGCTACGAGGCAATAAGCAAGCCATACGGCCCAGACACAGACTCAATTCGACATATCAGACAAAATGCAAAATATTTAAGCGCCGCAAATTTAAAGCAACGATGGATGATGGTAACGGGGGCCCTAGCAGGACTCATACTAAATTTATCCACGCCGATAGGCATGATTGCAGTTATAGCTTTAATTAGTAATTATACATCCATGCTAAACATCCCAAGCTTTTGGCTTTGGATTGCAGGGCTCTCCGCCGGAGCCAGCATAATCGGAATTATAGCCTATGGCATAGGTTTGCGTTTCGGGTGGGGGGCCAAAGCCGGAAGTGGCATAGTTGCTGTAGGCGCAGGCGCCATACTAATCGCATTGTCAACATTCCTTGCAAGCAAGGGATATGAGTCACTTGGAGAGATCACTTCTGATAATTGGCAAGCTGCAAGTTACTTGGCCGCACTAGCGTTTGCAATCCCATTGATCGCGAAATTTATACCGATATTTAATAGCCTTCATTCTAAAAATATACTTCTAAAGTACTCCTTAATTCTAGCCGCTGTTATCGTACCCCTAATCTCACTTGCACTACTTTACATTTTGAAAACGGTGGGCAACCACCCCCAGATCTCGACAATCCCATGGCTTAGCGGGCAAGTGCTACTTACAATAATTATTGCAACCTGCTCCATCATTTCACTATGCCTAAACGTCAATATGACTGGCCTACACAAACTTTACAGAGATCAGCTCGCAAAAACCTTTGTGGAAAATGATGAAAAATCTGACGATCTACCATTGTACTCTGTAAATAACAGTCATAGAGCGCCGTATCATTTAATCAACACAACTGTGAACTTACCTTCCAGCAAAAATCGCACTCTTAGAGATCGACGTGGAGATTTCTTTATTTTTTCCAAACATTGGTGCGGTTCAGCAGCGACCGGCTATTCCTCTACTGGCCAATGGAAAAGCAACGGCGCCGCAGTTGATCTTGCGACTGCAATGGCTATTTCCGGGGCAGCGGTCTCGCCCCAGATGGGGCCCAACTCTATATCCAGCTTATCGGCACTGATGACATTATTGAACCTAAGGCTGGGCTACTGGATAAGTAACCCTAAAATCGCGAGCAAGAAATCCCCTAGCTTTTTATGTTTGCTCCGTGAAATGACCGGCATTGGCATGAATGAAAATAACCCATGGCTGAACCTCTCAGATGGCGGACATATTGAAAACATGGGACTCTATGAGCTGCTCCGCCGCCGCTGCAAATTTATTGTGTGCGTGGACGGTGAAGCTGATCCGCGCTCAACATTTGAGGGACAGCTGACATTAGTTAGGCACGCTCAGATCGATTTTGGTGTACGACTTGAACCGAGGCTCGATGACATACGGCTTGATCCAAAGTCAACACTTAGTAGAACTCACTCACATCTTCTTAGAATTCACTATCCTGATGCAGGGCCAGGGAAACCGGAGGCTATTGGTTTGATGCTATATTTAAAACTATCATTGACCGGAGATGAAACAGAGCTGCTTAAGCGTTATCGCTCCATAAGCCCCGATTTCCCACACGAATCCACCTTAGATCAATTTTATACTGAAGAGCAATTTGAAGCTTATAGACAGCTTGGTGTGCACGTAGCAGAAGGAGTTTTTTCTAAGGCTTTGCTGGACGAAAATACGACCCCGGCCGATGTGAGAGAGTGGTTCAAGCAATTAGCTAAAAATATGCTCGAACCTGCTGATAATCTCTAAGCAGATAGTGCCCGAGCACGCTCGGGCATTTCTTCAACAATGACATCCTCGAAAAAATTTCAAACCGTCAACTTATCGTTCTCGACCGAATAACGTGACTTTGCAGACTCAAAGTCATAAGGGTCTCCATATAGTCTATTGCTCTCAAACTCACGCTCTAAATATTCTATAAGTGGGCGCGCCTGCTGGAACGGAAATTTACGGTGATCTCTTCCATTGGCGTAACCCAGATCTTTAAGTATTTTCTCTGGAATTTCAACTGCGCTCGCACCAAAGTAAAAAAAATAATCAGAAATCAAGACAATATCTGTTTGTGTATCATTTTTTATATTGTGCGGATTAGGCGAACCGTCTGGAAAGCTGTGATGCGAGTTAAGCTGTTTCCACTCGTTATCTTTTTTATAATAGATATTATCACCTACAATCATTTTTTTACTGCCATTCCTCAACGGCTTTTTATCTCTATATAAAGGATTGCTCCAATAACCATCAAAAGTTTCCGAATGAGAAACTTTCATTGCAAAAAGACACTTACCCGTAGCCCTAAGCCTCCCTCCGCCCATTCCGACGATCCAGTCACCCACCTTAGCTACCCTTCGCGTGCGAGGCTTACAGGTTGCTAAAGTACAAAAGCCATGAAACGGATTCGGAGCAAAACCGAAATCGCGAGCCACTACATACATGTATACTTTCGTCATCGCTAGCACTCTGAGTTTGCTGCGGCATTGACAGTATCGCGCGTGGTTCCGTCGGGATTCTGAAAACTATTCTCCCCGCCATCAATAGCGCTCATAATACTATCTGAGTTCCAGC
This sequence comes from Pseudomonas sp. LG1E9, assembly GCF_003290225.1. NCBI lineage: Bacteria > Pseudomonadati > Pseudomonadota > Gammaproteobacteria > Pseudomonadales > Pseudomonadaceae > Pseudomonas > Pseudomonas sp. LG1E9. The sequence goes on from NZ_CP029983.1 coordinate 5,757,486, forward strand.
CAACTATTGCGGACGCGTACTTCTCTAAACTTGCGGGTATATCCGACTCTTTGCCTCCCTGCTCGTAAACCCCAACAATCCGCTTGCCCTGCGCGTGCGCTTGATCAATTTCCCAGTTCACCCAAGGGCGCTGGTGTGTCTGCTGCCCTATCAAAACTACAACTGTGGACGCCCAAGAGACTTTCATGCGGAGCAGTCGTTTTATTGTCGACTCCTTGACCATTCCCTTATCAAGTCTTTGCTGGTTAGCCGGTTTTGCACGAATTGAGCTATTACGAATATCCCAACCCTTCGACCCAAGCAATTTGGCAAACTTGTCAACTAGCGCGTCGTCACGATGGTGGTGACTTATAAACAAATGCCTACGATTTCCAGACTTGCTCACTACCGTACCCCCCTAGGTTATCCATAACTTAATAAACGAGGAATCAATAAAAACAAAAAATCATCCTAAGCCATACCGGCCTCTATACCTCCAGCATAGACTATCGACCTCGAATCCTGGTCAATTAGCAATCGGCCACCATTGGACCTAAGAATTTCACGCCAAACTTCAAAGCCCAGAAGAATAGCCTTCTGCCACTCTCCCGGCGAGCGCTCTTTCACTTCCAAGAGAGAAGTAACACCTTTGATAGTACGTAAAAGTTTATAGTCAAGCTCCGTTACGCCCTCAAGCCAATTATGCTCTTTAGCGTAATCGAACACGAGAGCAGCAACAGCCTCATCGATAACCTGTGCGCGCCCTCCATCTTGCACTTCATCAATATTAGATATACTTTTTCTCTTACGTTTCATAAGACTGCGGATCACCGGTGACCAGCCCAAAACTGCGATATAGGCAAGATGAAATACATCATGAAACCGATAGCCGTCAGGATCATCTGCATTATCAGTTAGATCATCCCCAACTTGCATATCATTCATTAGCATTCTTATCTTAACTTTACCTTCAACAATGACCTCACCTAATTTAATCTCGAATTTTCTAGGTAATCTTTCCTGCTCTGGAAAGCTCTCATCAAATACCACCGCACTGGTGTCGCCGTGACCCCAACGGCCGTTAGCCTTATCTAGGTTTTTCTGCGCAATATCTTCAAGACTGAGTCCAGACTTTTCGGCCACGTTCGCGATGTACCAAAGCAAATCGCCCAATTCCTCAGAGATTTTTTCTTTAAACAGCAAATGAGATTCGCCGTCGCGAAGATGCTTTTTATATTCGCTAAGAAGCTCTCCCGTTTCGCCCGCCAAACCAAGCAACGGAACCATCAGGTCAATCCCTGCGCCTCCTGTACTATTTGAAGGAACACGATCAGTTAATTGAGCAAGCTGCTGATAAGAATTCAAATCCATTTTTTAACACTCCAAGTTCAACGCTGTTTGGGTGGTAGCGCAAAAAGATGATCGGGTTTTCGAAAACTCAAGCGATCTAAAATCTGCCGCAATCCGATCATTGATCCCCCATTTAGGTGGGTACCATGGCATGTCCAAAGAGCCAGTCGGAGAAAACTTTTGTTTAATACGAGTACGCCCTGAGATTCCTAAAACCTCCGGATGAGCAACACGGGCATACTTATCAACTTCGCAAAAAATGTTCTGACAATCTATTAGCTGAAGTGGTCTCCCCCATAGCGAGTCAAACTTAATACCCAAGCGCTCAAATTCACGCTCCTGATTTTCAGCCATCGTCCGTATCAGATTAGCCTCGTCAACCCCTGCCGTAATTCTAAAGCACTTTTTTAAACCATCCAGAGCTCCCGGCCCAGGCATTACGAATTCCATTTCTGAAAAATCTGTAACTTCTGAATAGTTTATATCAGTCACAAACTGATATGCCAAAAAATTCCCAATAGTTGGATAGCTTCGAATAATCTCAAAGGCTTTCTGCATACTATCCAAGCCATGCAAAATTTTCGGAAGATTTTCATCCATCATTCGTTCAAGCAGCTTGAGATGATTCTGATGCTTTGCTGGGTATCCGAATGCGGAGCTCCCTGGCGGCATGATGTACGCGGCCGAGTATATACGCCCCCCAGCACGCATAGCTTGGCTTAATACTCTATCGTATCTCTCAAAATTATAACTGCGGTGACTGATAGCTCCAATCTCTCTTTCCAAAAGCTCCCAAGTTTCAATCTTGTTGAAAAACTTAAATAACAGAACCCTGAAAACTACTTCCTCCGGAGAGTCGCAAAGATCGGGACGGTAAATTACATTTCTGATTAAATACTGGCTAACTCGATCTGAGGCGCGATACGCGTTTGTGAATTTATGAGCGGAAATAACAGGATCAGCGGTCCAAGGCCCCGAAGCGCCCATCAATCTCTTCCTAAAAACTTTCTGGCGCTCAGCAGCAAATCGCCAATAGCTTTCATAAACCGGAGTTATCTCAAGTTTCCTATATATTTCAGATGTCCCACTCTGAAAATCTGAGTGCAACTCAAAACTTTTGCCGTCGAACTCAATCGCAAACTTCACGCATCATCTCCATCGTGGTGGATCCGCCATGGCAGATCGAGGTCGAGCCATCACTTACCAATATACCTTTTCCCTGCATGTGATCGTGCAATGTAGATGATTGATTCGACCAGCCACAGCCATTTTTTTTACGTCGATCAATTGACTGCATCAAGTCTAAATCACAGCCGCATTGGGGGTCGCGTGGAAGGCACCCCGTCCAACCGCCCCCTCCTATTTTGAAACGCCTGCGAGCAGCGGACTTAAGTGCCTCAGCGCGGGATCACATCACTTGCCATACATTATTGCGCTCATCGCTTTACGAATGCCGACTTGCAGTTCTTTAAATTCCATCATCAGCTCTACGTCAATCGCATCTGCGCCTTGGCCTCGCTTTTCTAAAAGCCAAAGTTTCAACAGCCCCGCAAACCGCCCAAGGTCGCCATTGACCTTGGCCAGATCGACTACGGCGGCCAGGTCAACGACCGACCGAATCGGAGTATTCAATCCAAGGGCACGCAGGTAGCCTGAGCGGGACATGCCCGCTTCCTCGGCGCGCTCGGTGATGGTCGCCTTTTCCTCATCTGTCACCCATACCTCTATCGGTTTCCCCCATCTTGGGGGTGAGCCTTTCTTTTGGAGTCCTCGGCCATGGCCTTTGCTCCTGTTGGTGCTTTTCAGCACTAAGACGCGGCAGTGACTGTGGCCTCGCAGAGCAAGATGCCGTTGAGCCGAAGGCGAATAAGGGGACGTGCTGGTAGGGTGCGGGCTTGCCCGTACCCGTACAACACACATCTTGCCGTTTAGTTAAGTGCGATTTTATGCGGCGAAATCATAGTTACCAATAAATAGCGCTCAACCACATAAACTCGCATTGATTCGCATTGATTCGCATTGATCGCAGTCATACTGGGTCATTGCACAGACTTTCCCACCCATTTGCATTCGACCTGAACAGTCAACTGCTGGGGATTGACCTGCCATGACCGGCAGAAAACGACCCAACATAGCGGACACCACGCATTACAATGGGGCAGAAAAGGCGTCAGCTTTAGAGATCCAGCACATAAAGCGAGCGTCATTGATCAACTTTTCAGATCCGCTCATGCATCGTTGTCCATATTGACCTGCCTGCCAGATGATCACGGTAGCCCGCCCAATCTCCAAAGACGTAGCACCGTTTACCTGCATAGCCCACATCCCGAAGCTTTGCCCAGAGATTTTCTCGGGTTTCTGGGGGACCAACCTCTTCTGCAAGAATCGGTGATAAATCAGGATTTACACCATTTGCCATCAGTACGTTGCCCGTAGCTAGAGACAACAGCTGCTTCTTAGTCATGTTTCCTGCAAAAATTGGTTGCTCTCGCCTATTACGATTGCCAATGGCTTGTATGGCTTTTACGATTTCCTGCTTAACAAAGTTAAGTCCTTTTTCAGTTGAAACACCTAGGCGGTCGGCAAGAATCGGAGAATATTTCTGAACACCCTCAAAATTCAGCTCATGCCATACAGGAAGAATAACTTTATTGCCACCAACTTCTTTAGAAACCAGTGCTTCCAACTCTGACTTAGCCCACTCCTTTGCAAAAAAACTTGGACTAAGAATTAAAACTCCAAACTGAGACTTAACTAACCCTTCGTCAATTTTCTCACGCAGCCTATCGCCAACATGCAATTCAGCCTCATCTATCCATACTCTTAACCCAGCCTCAGAAAGTTTATTGGCTAAAGGACGCGCAACAAAGCTCTTATCTTCTGAAGCGTGAGAAATGAATACATCCCAAATTTTTTCTGATTTCAAACCGAAGCCCCTCAAAATATTCAAGCTTACTGTCTATCAAATAAACTAATAAATGGGCAAAAAAAAAAAAAAAAAAAAAACGAAACATTTTGGCCGTCCAACGAACAAAGCCAGTAATGGCTTAGTTTTTTATCATATGATACTCATCCAATTATTTTCTATCCTTTCTTTTTTTGCTTTGCTGGTTTTGTGGCCGGAACTATTGATGTGTTTTTGGACCCTCTTCTTCGCATAACCTATGTTGTGAATCTGCCAGCGGATCTCTACATGATTTGGGCTTGCGTAGGCATAGTGCTATCAGTGATCCTTCAGCAGAGGCGCTTGGAAGAGGCTTTTCTTCCTGGGGCGCCCCGCCAATGCCATCGATCTCGCCATTGCGTGAGGTGGGCCACCGCTCCGCGAGCGCGGCAGCTAATTGTCCCGCTTGTAGAAACCGCTACAACAGCTATGGGGCGCGCTCGCAATCCTACCCCTCCTACTCATCTTCACCATCGTCCTCATCGCCGGGTGGCGTTGGGGGGCGGACGTCGCGCGCACTGTCTAGTGCGGTGCCGGAAATATATCGGCGTCCGTTATCAGAAGTGCCAAGCCTCGTGCGTAGCGACGTTCCAACGGCAGCGCAGTTAGACGGGCAAACCTATGACGTATTCGTATCTCATGCGTCTGAGGACAAAGACGAGTTTGTCAGGCCGCTCGCCAATGCTTTGATTGCCGCTGGGCTCAAGGTGTGGTTCGACGAAATGCCCCTGCGCATAGGGGACAGCTTACGACAGAAAATCGATAAGGGTCTCGCCAATAGCCGCGTTGGGCTTTTAGTTCTCTCCCCTGCCTTCATCAAGAAGGGATGGACCAACTACGAACTTGACGGAATCGTCACCCGCTCCGTTTCAGGTGAACAGGTTCTTCTTCCGATTTGGCACAATATAACGAAGCAGCAGGTAATGGATTTCAGTTCCTCAATCGCGGATAAGGTGGCACGTAGCACCGCCGTACATACCATCGATGAGATTGCTTCTGAGATCGCAGATTTGCTGCAATCCAGTAATGCACACTGAGCCCAGCTCAGCGTTCAGCAATCAAGGACGGATAGCGCTTGGCACTAATTTTTGTGCCAAGAATGCGGCTTATCGTTTACGAATACGCTCGAATCCTTTCACCCATCTGGCTAGATCCGCGTACTCGTTAACACTCGAGTTAATCCAGAGCTTCTTATCCGACGAGTTTGCTACGCCTACGAAGTCAACGTACGGATAGACCCCCAAATATTCTTCACCTTTGAATATATTTTGCGTGTGCTGAACAACGGGGAGGATCCCCACAGTGCCTTTCACGCCATCAAAGAAACCAAGCTCCCAGGGCATCCAGCGGGATTGAGTCGAGTGTCGGCTGTAGACGTACAGAAGCGAACGCGACTGGCGCATCCGCACGCGTAAGATTTCCGCAGTTTCAGGCGTCACATGAGCTGGAGACATTTGAGGATCATCGACCTTGTCGAGATAGACTTTGAGCTGCGCATCCTCCAATAAGCCTTTAATACCGAAGATTATTTCACTAGGCTCATTGGATGAGTGGCTTAAGAACACGTCAAATGTCTCGGACGATGCATAAGCCTCATTGGACGACTTGATCAACTTGGTTGAGCGACTGACCGTTCGTGATCGCGCAATAACTTCTGCTTCCGTAAGGATCGCCATCAAATATTCTCGTATAATTAATCTAAAGGCGTAGCTTGGCTTATGACGTTAAGTAGGCCTCGGATAATTAAGACCACGGCCTGATCGACATAGGGCGTCGTTGCCAACGCCATATTCTCAGCAGAAGACAATCCGTTGTTTAGGCTCTCTATGCGGAACGCCGAAAAAAGATCTGAGCCTGGCCAGTTCGGGGCTGAAGTCTGATGCGGGTTTTGAACGCCGATCAAATCCAGAATGTCTCTAGTACACCCGCCAAATCCGCCCAGAAGATATACGGCCTTCTCTGCATTCAGTGAGATCAAGACCTCTTCTGCAATTCCAGGCATATCGCCCATAAATCCATTAGTTTTGCCGCCTAAGACGATGCGTGCCATTGACTCATTTGTCGTTCGGATCCGCATTTGCCTAAGTGATCTGGCCCAGTGCAGGTGCGCTGAGGACCTATCATCCGCTGTAAAGGCAAACTCTGTCGGATTTCCATCGAGGTCGAGCAGACAAATCTCAGCCGTGTCTGACAGATCGCTTTTAAGGGTTCGCAACTCATCTGGGGTTATCGTGGTGATCGAAGACCAGGGCAGATAACTTATGACACTGGCGACGCTTTTGAAGTCGACAGAATCCTTTCGATAACGAGACACCAACTCGTATAGCAATCGCGTGAACCCGCGCGCACGAAGATCCCCCCCGTAGAGCAGCGTTGCGCCAAGCGCAAGCATGTGCCTTGCGACTTCACACATGGCCTCGTCCAAGTGTGCTTCGCTGAGGCCAAGTGCGTTCATGTTCTCGCTTTCTGAGATCGAGATCGCGATTTTCTTCCTGTCGAGGGCTTCTTTGTAGCTCATCTGAATGCCCCCGCTTTCCATTCATTTAAGCTCCGAATTTGCACATGGGGAGCGACTCGGCTGAGCAGCCTTTCCTCCTCAGTATTCAATGGAGGATCAGGATAGATAAGTACCAGATCTTGAGGTGCGCTGCCCTCCTGGTCCTCAGGAAATACCATAGGTATGCAAGATAACGATATCAGTTCAGGCGGGCGAGGTATAAAGATTGCTCGAACGGGAAGGGTAGCTCTGATCTCATGCGTTTGACATCTCCATAGATAGTCCTTGAGCACCTCCTCCAGCAGCCTACCAACGACGATGTCGATCCTGCCTGCATCCGTTGCATCATGACCTAACCGCACCAGTGGCACGTTCCCCATATACGGAAAGCTTCGCTCGTCAACTGTGCTGATGCTATTGGCAATCACAAGGGGAACGTTCCACGTCTTGGCCTCGATGATTTCTTTTCGGCACCACTCACGTGATGAGTATGAGTCAGTGTGTATCGCCACCATTGCGCTGACGCGCACTTGATGAAGCAAAACCTCATCAAAGTGAAGGCCTGCCGGGATGTCATGGACATCGAAGAACGAAGCCAAACCATGGCCCTGATATATTCTCAAGCGTATAGCCTTGGCGATTTCAGCGCCTTCGTCATCATGTTTCGAATGACTCAGAAATACCTGCACCTTCTTGAGGTATTCATCGATTTTCCGCTCGGTCGGCACCTCAAGCTGAGCAAGGTTGTAACGCAGCATTCTGCAGAACTCATAGGTCAACTCCCGACGGAGCCGCTGTACCTTCGCGTCGTCGTCACCCTCCCAGGTATCCCAACGCAATGCCTGCTGGGCCACTGACGATTTGGCTAGGACTTCCCTCTGAATAGACACAGGGAATAGCATCCTCTTGAAACCTTCGCGGGAAAACTCCTTCACCTGGGCAGATATACGTTGAACGTAATCAAGCCATTCAGCTGACGAGACCAGATGTTCATCGAGTATGACGATAGTCGCTGAAGTTTCTGAGTCGTTTAGAGACACCGGTATTGGTGTGCCCGCCTCGGGCAGACAGGCGCTTCTGAAAACCACGGGGATTCCATTCCCCCCGACAATATTTCTATAAATATCGCGCCGAAAATGGTGCATCAGAGCATCGGCAATAACTTTGCCGAGAACACATTCTGGATGCCAGACAACGTGAACGACGAAGAATGGCTGCCCGAGATTTTCATTAGTCGGCTCAGCCATTTTTTAATTTCTTCTCTCTGGAATTGTCAATCAGCGACTTTGATTTCGCTTTCGCGGCTTTGATGCAATCATCGAGAGCGTTCGCCGAAGCAGTTATGGTCTCCCAGCTCACCAAGCTGGCAAAACCGCTGGCTACGTTGTCGTAAAGCCGGCCGGGCACGATGATTTTGGAGCCGTCGGCAGAGCGTTTCGCCGTAGGGAGGTAAACACCTACCAGCGCGTGCTCTTTATCCAGCGTGGCTTTTATCTCCCAGTCTATATACTTTCGAGTGTAGGTTTCAGCTCCGATCAGAACGATTGTGCTTGATGTACCTGTAAGATACTCGTCCCTTATTTTTCTCATCACGTAATCGACATTATCGCTGTCAATCTCCTTGTCCAGAGATTTGTCATGGATAGCTTCGAGGGTATCGTGAAAGTGCTTCGAAAAAGCGTCGTAATATCCCTGATCAAAAGAGTGGTGGTAGCTCAGAAAAATCCTGTGTTTCATTGGCTTTTCGAGGCCTGCAAGAAGTTTTCGCATGAAGTCGTCTTGCATATGTCTTTCCCTGATCTGATCTTTGATAAGTATGTCTCTGTGCCGCAGGCTGAAACCGCAGCCGAGCAAAAAAATGAATGAATATCAGTGATAGCCTTTTGATGCAATGGCCTTATCTCTTACAGCATTGACCCATCGACCCCGATCTGGGAAATGGCTTGATTCTGGGCGTGAAGCTGACACTAATGGCGACACTACGGTCAGCTGCGTAGAAATTATCAGTGCGCTTTGGACCGCATCATCTTCCGAAGGGCTACAGCCGGACGCGCAACGGCATGGTTACCAGAACTGGAACGCCCTGGATCAGCGCGAACTGGCAGCCCTCAACAGCACGGAGGCTTCGCCATTAGTAATACGCACGGACTTGTGCCAGCTATCCATGGCCCCTCAACTAAACCTGAAACCCCCTTCTGGTTAGCTTGAGCGGGGCCGAGATCAAAAGCCCGAAAGCTTTGCTACAAGTAATACGCACGGACATGTCTCAGCTTCGGGGACTGCTGGTTTACCTGCTCGATACCAACTGCGCCGACTCATCTCGAGAGCCTCCCAAGGTTTTTGGCGGCTCAAGGAGGTGCTTTCGTAGGTCTGACGGTCTACGGCACCGGCTGCGCGTCTGCGGGCTTCCTCGCGCTTCCTGTGACGCTTTGCGGCTTCCGCCTGACTAACGATGGTCTTTAGCTGCCACTGCTCGTCTGCGGTGATCCTGAACAGATTAATCAGGGTGTCGTTTTTGGGCGTGTAGAGCGGCGCGTACTCTTTGCCTCCGAAGCTGACCCGCTCCCCTGATTCGTAGGCCTTGGCTTTACCGAACAACGTCATCAGCTCCTTGGAGCGGCTACTCCATTGCGGATCTAGCTCGCGGGCCAGCGCTGAGGCTTCGTGATACATCTGCCTGCTGTTGGTTGCGCCGGACAGTAGAAGGAAGTTCAAGCGCCAAAATAGGTGCTGCATCCGGCTACCTTCGTTGACGCCGCCGCGTAGCTCGGCGAGCTTGCGCAGGTCTCAACTCATGTGGTCCGAACTTGCTCAGCGGCTTCCCTTCTTTCTGCGCGAGCCTATAGGCCAGCGTCAGCACCTGATTGATCGTTGCGGTGCTCATTGGTAAATCAGAATCGTAACGGGAGGGAAGGACGTAATCCGAACCACCGGCAAAAGTCTTCAGCGCAATGAAGAAATCCAACGCCTGCCTGGACAAGAACACCAAATGGGAGTTGCGCCGCTTCATCCGCTCTTTTGGAATGGTCCACAGAGCTTCGCTAAAATTGATCTCGTCCCAGGTGGTGTTGGTCAGCTCACTTTTGCGCACCATGATGAGTAACAGCAGCTTAGCCGCAGCTCTCACGGAGGAGGCGGTGCCGATGCGATCCATGTATTGGTACATCAACGCGATTTCGTCAGGGCCCAAAGCGCGGTCACGCGGGCTCAAATTTAGCGATGCTTGCAGGACGTACCAGATCGGCCGGGTTCTCGACCTTCTGGCCACGCTCAATCGCCCATCGGAACACCTGCATTACGATCTCGCGCGAGTGTACTGCTGTTGCTGGCGCACCTCGCTCCACGATTGCATCGGTAAGTGTTCGCAGATCCTCATGGTTGATTTCCACCAGTTTCTGATTACCAAATTGCGGCTTGAGCTCGCGCTCGTAAACAGATCGGCGCATATCACGTGTCGAGTCGGCCATTTGATACTCGCGCAGCCATTTCTCGGCCCACGCATCAAACGTTTCTGCACCCTTGGTACGAGCCTTAGCACGGGCCTTTTCTTTGGCTGGTGACTACCAGCCGAAACCATCTTTTTAGCCTCACCCAAGCGCTCTCTAGCTTCCGCAAGCGTAATGCCGCCTACGCCATAGCGACCGAACGTAACGGTCTCCTGACGGCCGTTGATGGAGTAATTGTAGCGAAAGGAGATTGAACCCGCAGGGGTAACAGCCACGTAAAGTCCGTCGCGGTCGTTCACCTTGTAGAGTTTTTCTTTCGGCTTGAGGTTTCGTAGCTTGGTATCGGTCAGCATGGAGGTCACGTATCCCACGTAAAAAATACCATGCTCAGAAAGCACTCACGCACCACGAGAAAACCCAATGAAACCGGGCAGATGATGAGGTTTGATACCATGCCCCTCTCTACTGAGGCGACATGGTATCGAGCACCGAGCATGGCATTGGGCTCAGTTAGTGCCCCGTACCATGCCATACAAATACGGTGCTTGGCGATGCACAAAGCTGCCAGAATTTGCCAGACCAAAAAAGCCAAAAGCCCGCAACTACGCGGGCTTCAGGGCATTTCTTGCTAGATCGTGCCGGGCAATGCCGGACGCGGGATCATTCCCACTCAATCGTCGCCGGCGGCTTGCTCGACACGTCATAAGTAACGCGCGAGATGCCTTCGATCTCATTGATGATGCGACCGGAAACGGTCTCAAGCAGTTCGTACGGCAGATGCGCCCAGCGCGCCGTCATGAAGTCGATAGTCTCTACGGCACGCAGGGCCACGACCCAGGCGTAACGACGGCCATCGCCTACAACGCCGACGGATTTCACCGGCTGGAACACTACGAAGGCCTGGCTGACTTTGTGGTACCAGTCGGCCTTGCGCAGTTCTTCGATGAAGATGTGGTCGGCGCGACGCAGCAGGTCGGCGTATTCCTTCTTCACTTCACCCAGGATCCGCACGCCCAGGCCCGGGCCTGGGAATGGGTGGCGGTAGACCATGTCGTACGGCAGGCCCAGTTCCAGGCCCAGGCGGCGGACTTCGTCCTTGAACAGTTCGCGCAGCGGTTCTACCAGCTTGAGGTTCATTTCCTCAGGCAGGCCACCCACGTTGTGGTGGGACTTGATCACATGTGCCTTGCCGCTCTTGGCACCGGCCGACTCGATCACATCGGGGTAGATGGTGCCCTGGGCCAGGTACTTGATGTTGTCCAGGTGTTTGGCCTGGGCATCGAAGACGTCGATGAAGGTACGACCGATGATCTTGCGCTTCTTCTCTGGGTCGGACTCGCCGGCCAGGTTGTTGAGGAACTGGTCCTCGGCGTTGGCGCGGATCACCTTGACGCCCATGTTCTCGGCGAACATGGCCATCACTTGCTCACCTTCGTGCAGGCGCAGCAGACCGTTGTCGACGAAGACGCAGGTCAGTTGGTCGCCGATGGCTTTGTGCAGCAGCGCGGCAACCACGGAGGAGTCAACGCCGCCGGACAGGCCGAGCAGCACGTTGTCGGTGCCGACCTGGGCACGCACGTTGGCGATGGCGTCTTCAGCGATTTTCGACGGGGTCCACAGGGCTTCACACTCGCAGATGTCGAGGATGAAGCGCGACAGGATGCGGCCGCCTTGCTTGGTGTGGGTCACTTCCGGGTGGAACTGCACGCCGTAGTAGCGACGCTCATCGCTGAACATGCCAGCAATCGGGCAGCTCGGGGTGCTGGCCAGGATGTGGAAGTCTTCCGGCATCTTGGTGACTTTGTCACCGTGGCTCATCCACACGTCGAGGCCGAACAGGCCGTCGGCGTCGACGTGGTCTTCGATGCCGTCCAGCAGGCGGCTCTTGCCGACCACGTCTACACGGGCATAACCGAATTCACGCAGTTCGGAACCTTCAACCTTGCCGCCCAGCTGCTCGGCCATGGTCTGCATGCCGTAGCAGATACCGAAGACGGGCACGCCCAGGTCGAATACGGCTTGCGGGCAGCGCGGGCTGTTGGCTTCATGCACGGACTCGGGGCCACCGGCGAGGATGACGCCTTTCGGTGCGAATTCGCGAATCGCTTCGTCGTCCATGTCGAACGGATGCAGTTCGCAGTACACGCCGATTTCACGCACGCGGCGGGCGATCAGTTGGGTGTACTGGGAACCGAAGTCGAGGATCAGGATGCGGTGGGCGTGAATGTCGAGGGCCATGAGATCAGTCTCGTCTAATGAATCAGAAACAACTCGGGGCTGAATAAGACAGCCCCGGTTACTTAACTATTTGCAGGAAGCATCAACCTACGCGGTAGTTTGGCGCTTCTTTGGTGATCTGTACGTCGTGGACGTGGGACTCGGCCATACCGGCACCGGTGATCCGCACGAACTCAGGCTTGGTGCGCATTTCTTCGATGTCGGCGCTGCCGGTGTAGCCCATCGAGGAACGCAGGCCGCCCATCAGTTGATGGATGATGGCGCTCAGGGTGCCTTTGTACGGCACACGGCCTTCGATACCTTCCGGTACGAGCTTCTCGGCGCCTGCCGAGGAGTCCTGGAAGTAACGGTCGGACGAGCCTTGAGCCTGGGACATGGCGCCCAGCGAACCCATGCCACGGTAAGCCTTGTACGAACGCCCCTGGAACAGTTCGATCTCGCCTGGCGCCTCTTCGGTACCGGCGAACATCGAGCCCATCATCACGCAGGAAGCACCGGCTACGATGGCCTTGGACAGGTCACCGGAGAAACGGATGCCGCCGTCGGCGATCAACGGTACGCCGGTGCCTTCAAGGGCTGCGGCGACGTTGGCGATGGCGCTGATTTGCGGCACGCCCACACCGGCGACGATACGCGTGGTGCAGATCGAGCCAGGGCCGATACCGACCTTGACGGCATCCGCGCCGGCTTCGGCCAGGGCCTTGGCCGCTGCGCCGGTGGCGATGTTGCCGCCGATTACCTGGACTTCAGGGAAGTTCTGCTTGACCCAACGTACGCGGTCGATCACGCCTTTGGAGTGACCGTGGGCGGTGTCGACCACCACCACGTCCACACCGGCAGCAACCAGGGCGGCAACGCGATCGCCGGTGTCTTTACCGGTACCGACCGCAGCACCTACGCGCAGACGACCTTGGTCATCCTTGCTGGCCAGCGGGTAAGCCTTGGCTTTTTCGATGTCGTTGACGGTCATCATGCCTTTGAGGGCGAATTTGTCGTCGACGATCAGCACGCGCTCGATGCGGTGCTTGTGCAGCAGTTCGCGTACGTCGTTCTTGTCGGCGCCTTCCTTGACAGTGACGAGGCGCTCTTTAGGCGTCATCACTTCGCGGACGGTGACTTCAAGACGGTTTTCGAAACGCACGTCACGGGAAGTGACGATGCCGACCAGGTCGCCATCGTGCAGCACGGGAACACCGGAGATGTTGTGCAGACGAGTGAGGTCGAACAGGTCACGCACGGTGGCGTCGGCTTCGATGGTGATTGGATCTTTCACCACACCGGCTTCGTAACGCTTGACCTTGCGCACTTCGGCAGCTTGCTGCTCGATGGTCATGTTCTTGTGGATGATCCCGATACCGCCTTCCTGCGCCATGGCAATGGCCAGGCGGGCTTCGGTAACGGTGTCCATCGCAGCGGAAACCAGGGGAATATTCAGCTCGATGCCACGGGTTAGGCGGGTCTTGAGACTGACTTCGTTAGGAAGCACCTCGGAATAACCGGGCACTAGGAGAATGTCGTCGAATGTCAGAGCTTCTTGGCTGATACGCAGCATCGCGGGGGCTCCCGAGCGGGAAAATGGAAGCGCGCCATTATATACATGCACCCTGTCGGGCTCAATGTAAAACTCTGACAAACTTGGTAATACTGATAGATGGATTAAAGCTCGACCTTGACCCAACTGATCTTCTGGTCCAGCCAATCGGCAAATTCGTCGATAAAGCTTTGCTTGAACCCCGCCTCCGCCCAGTTGTTGAAGATGAATCCCAGGTTGGAAAACCCGCACGCCTGCAGGAACAGAAACCCGTTGATGTCATCTTCATGCCCACACAGCGGGCAGGTGAAGTTGTCGGTATGGCCGGGCATCCAGTCCTCCAGGCTTTCAAACAGCGCCTCGCCGACTTCCTTGCGGCACTCCGGGCAGCCGGCTTCTTCGAGAAAGCCCTTGGCCGGGGTGTAGATGCAGCGTTTGTAGATGATCTCCAGGCCATTGACCGGCTCGTTGAACGGCAGCGCCTCGGGGTGCAGCACCACGGCGCGGGCGCCGTCGGCCAGGGCGTAGGCCATGCGGTTACCGGTGCGGCCACAGGTAGTGAGTTCTTCCTTGATGATGTTCTTGCGCACCAGCCAGCGCACGATGGCCCGGGCGCGGGGCTCGTGGACGGGCAAGGTGGAGATTTTGGGGACAAGGATGCTTTGGGAATTCATGGAAGGCCTGCGGTGTGGCTGCTGACGCCATCGCGGGCAAGCCCTCTCCCACATTTTGAATTGTGAACACCTTCAAATGTGGGAGTGGGCTTGCCCGCGATGAGGCCCGGGAGGACGGCAGCTTAATCCCTGAAGAAATCAGGTCAAGTGCTCAAGTACCGCCCAATCAATGCAATGCCGCTGGCCAGCACCAGCCACGTCACCAAGCGCACAAACGCTTCACGGGACATGCGCATCGTCAGCCTGCGCCCACACCACAGCCCCAGGGCCATCGCGGGCAACAGGCAGAGGGCCAACATCAGCAGCGGCAGATCAGCATACACCCCGGCGATCAAAAACAGGCTCAGGCGCACCACCGTACTGCAACTGATCAACGCGCTTTGGGTCGCGCGTGCCGCGTCCTTGGGCAAGCGGCTGTTCAGGTAGATGGCATATAAAAAGCCACCACTGCCGAACAACGCCCCAAACAGCCCGCCCACAGTGCCCATCGGGATCGACCACCCCGCTGCCAGTTGCGTGGGCCGGGCGTTTACCGCCAGGCTGTAAATCGCATAGGCGCTGATAAACAGCCCCATCAACAGCAGCAACAGGTCCGAATGCAAGTTGAGCAAAAACACCACGCCCAGGGTGCAGCCAATCGCCATGCACGGCAGTAATCGCAGCAGCTCCGGCTTGTTCACGTCCCGTCGCGTGTGCAGCAGGCCACCAAACGCCGCGACAAAATCCAGCAGCACCAGCAGCGGGATGATCCTCGACAGCGGCATAAACACAATCAGGATCGGCCCCGCTACCAACGCCGTACCAAAGCCGGCAATGCCGAACACGATATAGGCCACTACCACGCCCAGGCCGATCACCAGCCACTCCACACCGCTAAACGACCACTGGCTCATCAGCTCAACCGGGCTCATGGCGAATTCCTTGAAAGAGATAGCCATCACTTTAGCCATCAGCGAGGGTTGCGACTAATATCGTCAAAGCCCTCCACCCATCTCGAAAAGGCATAACGTGTGATTTCCACTCGCCAATTGCGCTACTTCGTCGAAATTGCCGACAGCGGCAGCTTCAGCGCCGCCGCCGAACGCCTGTTCGTAGCGCAATCGGCCCTGAGCCGACAGATCAAGGAGCTGGAAAACCAGCTGCAAACGCCGTTGTTCGAACGCACTGCACGCCAGCCACGCCTGACCGCGGCCGGTGAAGCCTTCTACCCAAGGGCCCGCAACCTGCTGAGCGAGCTGCTCAAGGCCAGTGAAACCGCGACCCAGGTCGGCAAAGGCCAACTCGGCACCCTGCGCCTGAGCCATTCGAGCACCGTGCCGATGAGCGGCGTGTTATTGCAGGGCATCAGCACGTGGCTGGAGCGCTGCCCCGGCGTTTCGATGGACATCGTCAAGCTGTCCTCGGAAGCGCAACTGGAGGAGATCGCCGACGGTCGCCTGGACGTCGGCCTGTTACGGCTGCCGGTGCTGCGCCAGCGTGAAGGGGTACGTGTGGAGCCTTTATATAAGGAGCAATTGCTGCTGGCGGTGCCGCCGAATCACCGACTGGCAAGTAGCAACGAGCCCGTCGGCCTGGAGCAGCTCAAGGATGAAGCGTTTATCTCGATCCCCCATCCACAGCGTGGTGGACTGAGTTATCTGTCAGCCGAACTCTGCATGCGCGCCGGATTTTTCCCCAAGGCTGCGCGGGTCATATCACGTAAGACCACTCAGCTACAGTTGATCCAGGCCGGCTTCGGTATTGCCCTGTTACCAAAATCCATGCAGGACATCGCCCCCGCCAATGTGCACTTTTTAGCCCTGGCTGACCCGGATTGCCTGAGCACCGTGGCCCTGGCCTGCCCGCAGGTGCCGAGTCGCCTGGTGGAGCAGTTCTGTCAAACCTTGCACGAATGCCTATAAACTGCCGCCCATGATTAAAGACCCCTTTGCCCGTCTGGGCCTGGACCGTGAAGTCCTGACTGTCAGCCAACTCAACGGCCGTGCGCGGGTGTTGCTGGAAGACGTGTTCACCAATATCTGGGTCGAAGGCGAGATCTCCAACCTCGCCCGCCCGGCCTCCGGCCATGTGTATTTCACCCTCAAGGACAGCGGCGCCCAGGTGCGTTGCGCGTTGTTTCGCAACAATGCCGCACGGGTGCGCCAGGCGCTGAAGGATGGCCTGGCGGTGAAGGTGCGTGGCAAGGTCTCGCTGTTCGAGGGCCGTGGCGACTACCAGTTGATCCTCGACACGGTGGAGCCTGCCGGCGACGGCGCGCTGCGCCTGGCGTTCGATGCGCTGAAGGAAAAGCTCAGCGCCGAAGGCCTGTTCAATGCCGAGCGCAAGGTGCCGCTGCCGGCCCATCCTCGGCGCATTGGCATTATCAGCTCGCCCACCGGCGCGGTGATCCGCGACATCATCAGCGTGTTCCGCCGCCGGGCGCCGAACATTGAGCTGACTTTGATCCCCACCGCCGTACAAGGTCGTGAAGCGATCGCGCAGATTGTGCGGGCACTGAAACTCGCCGACGCCCGTGGCTTTGACGCACTGATCCTGGCGCGTGGCGGCGGCTCTCTGGAAGACCTCTGGTGCTTCAACGAAGAAGCCGTCGCCCGCGCAGTGGATGCGTGCGTCACGCCCATCGTCAGCGCCGTCGGCCATGAAACCGATGTCTCCATCAGCGACTTCGTGGCGGACGTGCGCGCCCCTACGCCGTCTGCCGCCGCTGAGTTGCTCGCCCCGGACGCCAGCCATCTGGTGCGCCAGGTCGAGAACCTGCATCGGCGCCTGGTGATGCTGATGCGCAATCGCCTGACCCATGATCGCCTGCGCCTCGAAGGCATGGCCCGGCGCTTGCGTCATCCGGGCGAACGTCTGCGCCAGCAGGCCCAGCGCCTGGATGACCTGGACATGCGCCTGCGCCGCGCCTTCGAACGCAGCCTCAATACCCGGCGCGAGCGCCTGATCCGCCTGGAAACCCGCCTCGCCGGCCAGCACCCCGGCCGTCAACTGGCCCTATTGCGCCAGCGCCTGGACAGCCTTGCCGAACGCCTGCCCCGCGCCATGCGCGAAGGCCTGAAGGCCCGTCGCCTGCAACTGCAAAGCCAGGTACAGACGTTGCAGGTGGTCAGCCCGCTGGCAACCTTGGCTCGCGGTTACAGCATCTTGCTGGATGAGCGCGGCCAGGCCATTCGCAACGCGGCGCAAACCCACACCGGCCAACGCCTCACCGCGCGTCTCGGTGAAGGCCAGTTGCAAGTGCGGGTGGAAGACAACCACCTGACACCCGTCACCCTTTCGTTATTGGATTGATTGATGCCTCGTCTCTTTAGCTTGTTGATGCTGCTGTGCCTTGCCTTTAATGCCCACGCCGATAGTTATATCAGCCGTACATTAAACAAACCGGTGCCAGGTGGCGTGGCCGTGGTCGACCTGGGCCCTTCGGCCGCTGCACCGAAAGCGACCTATCAAGGCAAGCCGGTGCTGGTGGTCAAGGAACAGGACAACTGGCTGGCGATTGTCGGCATTCCGCTGAGCGTCAAGCCGGGCAACGAGCGCATCAGCAGCGGTAGCCGCAGCCTGCCGTTTATCGTCGGTTACAAGAAATACCCGGAACAGCGCATCACCCTGAAGAACAAAAGCCAGGTCAACCCCGACCCGGCCCAACTCAAGCGCATCGAAGGCGAACTGGCCGTGCAACTCAAGGCCTACCGCAGTTTCAGCCCCAACCTGCCGAGCAACCTGGTGCTGGATAAACCGGTGAACGGGCCGCTGTCGAGCAAGTTCGGCGTGCGTCGCTTCTTCAACGGTGAAGAACGCAACCCGCATTCGGGTCTGGATTTCGCCGTGCCGGCCGGTACGCCGATCAAGACGCCGGCGAACGGCAAGGTGATCCTGGTCGGCAACTACTTCTTCAATGGCAACACCGTGTTCGTCGACCACGGCCAGGGCTTTATCAGCATGTTCTGTCATATGTCGAAGATCGATGTGAAAGTCGGCCAGCAACTGGTGCGCGGGACGGTGGTAGGCAAGGTCGGCGCGACGGGCCGCGCCACCGGGCCACATATGCACTGGAACATCAGCCTCAACGATGCACGGGTGGACCCGGCGATCTTTATCGGCGCGTTCCAGCCCTGAGTGACTCGATTGCGCGCGCGGTAAAGCGCGCGCAATTTAATTCAGCGTTTGCAACGTTCCCAGGCATAAAATCTCGATTCCTACGCAAATAACAGAACTTCTCTCAATTTTTTTCGACTGCTTGCCATCTTTCACCCCGGCGGTTAGGGTTGAGCTTATGAAAACCTCTCACACCCTCATTCAGCTCCGCCAGCACCGCAGCCTGTGCCTCGTCAGCGCACGACTGCCAGGCTGAATCGATCTGCCTCGTCTCTACGCCTTATCCCCAAAAACAGTTCCACGGCAGGCCGCCTTTTCTCGGCCCCTACAACAAAGGATTTCCCGATGAGCATGCTCAAAGACCCGTCTTCGAAGTACCGCGCGTTCCCGACCATCGATATCCCGGACCGCACCTGGCCGTCGAAGACCATCACCGAAGCGCCGATCTGGTGCAGCTCCGACCTGCGTGACGGCAACCAGTCGCTGATCGAACCGATGGACGCGGTGAAAAAACTGCGCTTCTGGAAGACCCTGGTCGCCGTGGGCGTGAAGGAAATCGAAGCGTCGTTCCCCGCCGCATCGCAAACCGACTTTGACTTCGTACGTACCCTGATCAAAGACAACCACATCCCCGAGGACACCACCATCCAGGTGCTGACCCAGGGCCGTGAAGACTTGATCGCACGCACCTTCGAATCCCTGCGCGGCGCCAAGAAAGCCATCGTGCACTTGTACAACGCCACCTCGCCGTCCTTCCGCCGCATCGTGTTCAACCAGGACAAGGACGGTATCAAGGCCATCGCGGTCAACGCGGCCAAGCTGTTCGTCAAATACGCGGCCCAGCAGCCGGAAACCCAGTGGACCTTCGAATACTCCCCGGAGACCTTCAGCGCCACTGAGCTGGAATTCGCCAAAGAAGTCTGTGACGCCGTGATCGAGGTGTGGAACCCGACGCCTGAACACAAGATGATCCTCAACCTGCCGGCCACCGTGGAATGCGCCACGCCGAACATCTATGCCGACCAGATCGAGTGGTTCGGTCGCCATATCAACCGCCGTGACAGCGTGATCATCAGCCTGCACACCCACAACGACCGTGGCACCGGCGTGGCCGCGACCGAGCTGGGCCTGATGGCCGGCGCCGACCGTGTCGAAGGCTGCCTGTTCGGCAACGGCGAGCGTACCGGTAACGTCGACCTGGTCACTGTGGCATTGAACATGTACACCCAAGGCCTCGACCCGCAGTTGGACTTCTCCGACATCGACGGCGTGCGCAAGGTCGTCGAAGAATGCAACCAGATCCAGGTGCACCCACGTCATCCGTATGTGGGTGATCTGGTTCACACTGCGTTCTCTGGCTCCCACCAGGACGCGATCCGCAAGGGCTTCACCCAGCAGAAAGACGATGCGCTGTGGGAAGTGCCGTACTTGCCGATCGACCCGGCCGACATTGGCCGCAGCTACGAGGCGGTGATCCGTGTGAACAGCCAGTCGGGCAAAGGCGGCATCGCCTACCTGCTGGAGCAGGAATACGACATCAGCCTGCCGCGTCGCATGCAGATCGAGTTCAGCCAGGTGGTACAGGCCGAAACCGACCGCGTGGGCCTGGAGATGACCGCCCCGCAGATCTACGCCTTGCTGCAACGCGAATACTTGCAGGCCAACACTCCGTACGCGCTGGTCAGCCATCGCCTGCAGGAAGAAAACGGCAACAGCTCGGTGGAAGTGGAAGTCTCGGGCAAAGGCCAGGGCGAAACCAACCTGCGCTGGCACGGTAAGGGCTATGGCACCCTGGAAGCCCTGGTCGCCGCCCTGCCGATCAAGGTGGAGATCATGGACTACAACGAACACGCGATCGGCGCGGGTACCAACGCCAAGGCTGCCGCCTACATTGAATTGCGTGTGAATGGCGAGCGTCCGGTGCATGGCGTGGGCATTGATGAAAACATCACTACCGCCAGCTTCAAGGCGGTGTTCAGCGCGCTGAATCGCTCGCTGAGCCAGTTGGAAGCGAAAGCGGCGTAACTGACCGCCGAAACGCAAAAGGCCCCTGGGTGAGAACTCAGGGGCCTTTTTGTTGGGATTTATATTTGCGGTGTCTGTGAGGTCCTCATCGGGGGCAAGCCCCCTCCCACATTTGGAATGCGTTTCCCTGTGGTCAGACAAACTGAAAACTATCGGCATCCAGGTTCGCCGGAAATTTGCTGCGATAGGTCGCCAGCTCGGCTGCCTCCAGGCACACCTGAAACACACCATCGGCCTCCCCTGCGCTAAGCAGGGTCTCACCCTGGAAATCCAGCACCTGGCTGTCCCCGGTGTAAGCGAAACCTTTGCCATCCGTACCCACCCTATTCACTGCCGCCACGTAGCACAGGTTTTCGATGGCACGCGCCGGCAATAAACGGTTCCAGTGCTGACGCCGCGCTCCCGGCCAGTTTGCGGTGTACAACAGCAGGTCCGTGTCCTGGGCATCGCGGCTCCACACCGGAAAACGCAGGTCGTAGCAAATCAGCGGCCGAATACGCCAGCCCTTCAATTCAAACTGTACCTGCCGTTCGCCGGGGGTGTAGTGATCGTGCTCGCCGGCCATACGAAACAGGTGGCGCTTGTCGTAATGCAGCACCTCGCCATCCGGTCGTGCCCACAGCAGGCGGTTGCGGTGGCTGCCGTCGGCGGCCTGGATGATCACACTGCCGGTGATCACGGCGTTGTATTTGACCGCCTGGGCCTGGAGCCATCGATGGGTAGGACCGTTTTCCGGTTCAGCGAGAGTGGCCGACGCCATGGAGAATCCGGTGGTGAACATTTCCGGCAGCACGATCAGGTCGGCGCCCCTGGCCTGCTCCAGCAGCAGGTCGAAGTGTTCGAGGTTGGCCTGACGGTCGTGCCATGCGAGGGTGGTTTGGACCAGGGCGAGCGTCAGGTTGGGCAGCGCACTCAGATCACGCATAGTTTTTCAGCTGCTTGGCGCAGCGTCTCCTCGCGTTTGGCAAAGCACAGGCGCACTAGGCGCTGGCCTTGGGGTGGGTTCTGGTAGAACACCGAGACCGGGATGGTCGCGACGCCGTGTTCGCGGGTCATCCACAGGGACATGGCGACGTCATCCAGGTCCGGGCGAATCTGTGAGTAATCCACCAGTTGGAAGTACGTGCCGGTCACCCGGCTGAAACTGAAACGTGACGGTGCCAGCAGGTCACAGAACAGGTCGCGCTTGGCCTGATAGAACGCAGGCAATTCGTCGACGTGCTCCGGGTGGTCGGCCATGAAGTCAGCCAGCGCGAACTGCAATGGCGTCACGCCGCAAAAGTTGACGTACTGGTGCACCTTGCGCAGCTCGGCCGTCAGGGCCGGTGGCGCGACGACGTAGCCGGTTTTCCAGCCCGTCACGTGGTAGGTCTTGCCAAAAGAGCTGACCACGAACGCACGTTGATACAGCTCTTCGTGGGCCAGCACACTGACGTGGGGTACGCCGTCGAAGACCAGATGCTCGTAGACCTCGTCGCTGACCAGGTAGATATCGCGGTCGCGGATTAATTCGGCCAACTGGTCCAGCTCGGCGCGGCTGATCAGGGCACCGGTGGGGTTGTGTGGAGTGTTGAGGATAATCATGCGCGTACGCGGCGACAACGCGGCCTTGATCTTCTCGAAGTCCAGCGCAAAGCCTTGCAGGCTCAGTTGCACATGCACGCAGCGACCACCGGCCAGCTCGACCGAGGGCTCGTAGCTGTCGTAGCAGGGGTCGAACACGATGACTTCATCGCCGCTGCGAATCACCGCCTGGATCGCGCAGAAGATCGCTGCCGTTGCGCCTGGGGTGATGGTTACTTCGCTGTCAGGGTTAACCGCGGCGCCGTAATTGCGGGCGATCTTGGCCGCGACTTCTTGGCGCAGGGCTGGCAGGCCGGTCATCGGGGAATATTGGTTGTGCCCGCTGGCAACGTGCTTGCCCACCGCATCGAGTAACGCCTGGGGGCCATTGAAATCGGGAAAGCCCTGGGACAGGTTGAGCGCGCCGGTTTCGGCTGCGAGTTGCGACATGGTGGTAAAGATGGTTGTGCCGACGTTCGGCAGCTTGCTGGTGATCATCGGAGGCCCCTGCAGGTGAGCTGCAAGTTTTAAGCTGCAAGTCGCAAGCAGGTCAAGCGACAAACCGCCGGCCACAAAAAAGGGCTCCAAAGGAGCCCTCTCTCGCAGCGTGTAGCTTACAACGCAAAGCGGCGCTTATTTCTTATCGCGGCGCTTCTTGTCGGCCTTCTTGTGGTGAGTCATCAAACGACGCTTCTTGTTCACCTGACGGTCTGTCAGTGTGTTCTTGTTGCCTTCGTATGGGTTCTCGCCACCTTTGAACTCGATACGGATCGGCGTACCGACCAGTTTCAAGACACGGCGGTAGGTGTTTTCCAGGTAACGCACGTAGGACTTGGGCACCTTCTCGATCTGGTTACCGTGGATCACGATAATCGGCGGGTTGGCACCACCCAAGTGGGCGTAACGCAGTTTGATCCGGCGGTTGTTGACCATCGGCGGCGCGTGCTCGCCCACCGCGTCTTCCAGGATCTGGGTGAGGCGGTTGGTCGGCCAGCGGGTGACTGCGGATTTGAACGAGTTCTGTACGGACGCGTAGAGGTTGCCCACGCCGGTGCCGTGCAGTGCCGAGATAAAGTGGATATCGGCGAACTCAACGAAGAACAGCCGACGTTGCAGCTCGATCTTCACGAAATCGCGCTCGCTCGGCGTCATGCCGTCCCACTTGTTGATCGCGATGACCAGGGCACGACCGGCTTCCAGGGCAAAGCCCAGCAAGTTGAGGTCGTGATCCACCACGCCTTCGCGGGCGTCCATCACGAAGATCACCACGTTGGCGTCTTTGATCGCTTGCAGGGTTTTGACCACGGAGAACTTTTCAACTTCCTCGTGGATCTTGCCGCGCTTGCGCACACCGGCGGTGTCGATCAGCGTGTACTTCTCGTCGTTACGCTCGAACGGGATGTAGATACTGTCGCGGGTGGTACCGGGTTCGTCGTAGACGATTACACGGTCTTCACCGAGCATGCGGTTGACCAGGGTCGACTTGCCGACGTTAGGGCGACCGATGATGGCGATCTTGATACCGTCTTTTTCGCTCGGGCCAGGAATGCGCTTGGCTTCCTCACCTTCGGCAACGATCTCTTCTTCACCTTCCTCTTCCTCAGCGTCATCCTTGGGAAAGGTGCTGAGGGCGATTTCCAGCATCTGGGTGATGCCGCGACCGTGGGCGCCGGCGACCGGGATCGCATCGCCCAGGCCCATCGGGCTGAATTCGGCACGGGCCGCCTCAGGATCGATGTTATCGATCTTGTTCGCGACCAGGTAGGAACGCTTGTTGCGCTTGCGCAGGTGCTCGCCAATCATCTGGTCGGCGGCGGTGTAGCCCGCGCGGGCGTCCACCAGGAACAACACGACATCGGCTTCTTCAATGGCCAGCAGCGACTGCTCGGCCATTTTTTCGTCCATGCCATGCTCATCACCGGAGATACCACCGGTGTCGACAATAATGTAGGAGCGCCCTTGCCACTTTGCCTCACCGTATTGGCGATCACGGGTCAGACCGGACAAGTCGCCGACAATGGCGTCGCGAGTCCTGGTCAGGCGGTTGAACAAGGTGGACTTGCCGACGTTAGGTCGGCCCACCAGGGCGATTACGGGAACCATGCGGCTCTCCACTTCGTTATTTCAGAAAATACAAAAGCCGCTGCAGGGCAGCGGCTGGTGCTCGGGGCAGCATCGTCAGATGCCGCATGCCCCGCCGAAGCGGGGCCGCCTGGGTGTTACCCCAAGCATAGTTCTTACTTGATGGTCAGGGCTTCCAGCTTGCCGCTGTTGCCATACACATAAAGCATGTTACCCACGACCAGCGGACGCGCACGCAGGCCGTCACTGTCGATACGCTCACGACCTACAAAGCGACCGTCCACCTGGCTCAGCAGGTGCAGGTAGCCTTCGAAGTCGCCGACCGCTACGTAGCTGGAAAACACTTCCGGTGCCGACAGCTGACGGCGAGCCAGGGAGTCGTTGCTCCACAACGCGGTGGTGGAACGCTCGTCGACACTTTCAACGGTGCCGGACGCCAGGCTGACGTAGACGCTGCCAAACCCTTGGGCGACACCGGCGTAGCTGGAAGCATCACGCTGCCAGTTAACACGGCCGCTCTGCAGGTCCAGCGCAGCAACGCGGCCCTGGTAGGTGGCGACGTAGAGGGTTTCACCCGACAGCAGCAAGCCACCGTCGATGTCCACTACGCGATCCAACTCGGAACGACCCTGCGGGATGGCCACACGGGTTTCCCAGGCCGGCACGCCGTTCTGGGTGTCCAGGGCGACCACTTTACCGGTCGACAGGCCTGCGACGGCCAGATTGTTGGTCACAACCGGACCACTGGTACCGCGCAGGGTCAACACCGCAGGGGTGCTGTCGTACAACCAGCGCTGGTTGCCGGTAGCGGCATCCAGACCGATGACACGGTCATCCTGGGTCTGCACCACAACGATGTCGCCGTTGGTGGCAGGCGGTGCGAGGACTTCACTGGTCACGCGAGCGCGCCATTTCTCTTCACCGGTGCTGGAATCCAGGGCAACCACTTCGCCCTTCAGCGTGCCGACCATCACCAGGCCGTAACCCACGCCTACGGCGCCGGAGACAGGCAATTCGAGGTCTTTCTTCCACTTCACGTCACCGTTCATGCGATCCATGGAGATCACTACGCCGGTCACGTCAGCGGCCACAATGTTGTCACCGTCGATAGCCGGTACCAACATGTTGTAGGTTTCGCCCTGACCGTCACCGATGGAACGGCTCCACTGCTTTTGCAGGACGACTTCTTCCTTGAAGCTGGTCAGCTCGGCCGGAGGCAGTTCTTTTTTACTGTTGCTGCTGCAACCCGCGGCCAGAACGGCCAGAGCCAGCAATGCTGCATGTTTCCAACGGATCACGTCACGCATCCCCTTTGGCCAAGTCGTCGAGCTTGATTTGTAAGCCACCGACCGCCGCTTCATCAGACAGCGCCGCCTTGGCTTTCTTGTACGCAGCATTGGCTTCGTCGGTACGACCCAATTGGACCAACAGGTCGCCCTTGAGCTCTTCGCGAGTGGCTACAAATGCCTTGTCCGCATCGCCGTCGAGCAGTTTGAGTGCTTCGTCAGCCTTGTTCTGTGCCGCCAATACCTGAGCCAGGCGCTGACGTGCGATTTCACCCAGAGTCGGGTTGGTCGGTTTGTCGGCGATTGCTTTCAGCTCGGTGGCTGCATCATCCAGCTTGCCGGTGTCGACCGCGACTTTCGCGACGAACAGGCTGCCGTATTGGGCGTAGGTGCTACCGCCGAATTCGTTTTTCAGCTTGCCGGCCAGGTCTGCAACCTGTGCAGGGTCAGGCTTGCCGCTTGGCGTCAGGGTGGTTTCCAGCAATTGCTGATAAACGATAGAGGCGCCTTGGGATTGGTTGGCCTGATATTTGGTCCAGGCTTGCCAGCCGAACACCACCACTAAAGCCAGCAGACCGCCAGTAACCAGGGGCTTGCCGTTACGCTGCCACCAGTCCTTGAACTCGGCCAGTTGCTCATCATCAGTACTCGACACCCCAATACTCCTTAATCGCTAAATTCGGCTGTTCGACAGCTTCAACCCTGCACGACGCAGGTGGCCAAGTGCGCAGCGAGCGCATCAAAGGCAATGTTCTGTTGCTCGCCCTGGCCACGCAGGGGTTTGAAACCTATCACTTGCTGGGCAAGTTCGTCATCGCCGAGGATCAGTGCATACAGCGCACCGCTCTTGTCGGCCTTCTTGAACTGGCTCTTGAAGCTGCCAGCGCCAGCATTGACCTGCAGGCGCAGGTTCGGCAATTGGTCGCGTACTTTTTCGCTCAGGGCCAGGGCCGCCAGTTCGGCTGCCTCGCCAAAGGCGCACAGGTACACGTCCACCTGACGGGAAATTTCTTCCGGGATTTGTTCCAGGGTTTCCAGCAACAAGATCAGCCGCTCGATGCCCATGGCAAAACCCACACCGCTGGTCGGCTTGCCGCCCATCTGCTCGACCAGGCCATCATAGCGACCACCCGCGCACACGGTGCCCTGGGCGCCGAGTTTGTCGGTGACCCATTCAAATACGGTCTTGCTGTAGTAATCGAGGCCACGTACCAGCTTGGTGTTGATCACGAACGGAATACCGGCCGCATCCAGACGAGCCTTGAGGCCTTCGAAGTGAATGCGCGACTCGTCGTCCAGGTAATCGGCCATTTTCGGCGCGTTGACCAGCACGGCCTGGGTGTCGGCGTTCTTGGTATCCAGCACGCGCAGCGGGTTGGTTTTCAGGCGGCGCTGGCTGTCTTCGTCCAACTTGTCCAGATGAGCCGAGAGGTACTCGACCAAGGCCACTTTGTAGCGGCCGCGGGACTCACTGGTGCCCAGGCTGTTGAGCTCAAGCTTGACCGCGTCGCGGATGCCGAGCAGGCCCCACAGACGCCAGGTGAGTACGATCAGCTCGGCGTCGATATCCGGGCCGTCAATGTTGAACACTTCAAGGCCGATCTGGTGAAACTGACGATAACGGCCTTTCTGTGGACGCTCGTGACGGAACATCGGGCCGATGTACCACAGTTTCTGCGGCTGGCCTGCACCGGTGAGTCCGTGCTCAAGCACGGCGCGCACGCACGCGGCAGTGCCTTCCGGACGCAGGGTCAGGGAGTCGCCGTTGCGGTCTTCAAAGGTGTACATCTCTTTTTCGACGATATCGGTCACTTCACCGATGGAGCGCTTGAACAGCTCGGTGAACTCGACGATCGGCATGCGGATCTGCTTGTAACCGTAGTTATCCAGCAGACGTGCGACAGTATTCTCGAAATAGCGCCACAGAGGCGTCTGCTCCGGCAGGATGTCGTTCATGCCACGAATGGCTTGCAGAGACTTGCTCACATCAAATCCTTAAATTCGTTCAGTCAGCCGCGAGCGATCAGCGCTGCGTCAGCTGCAACCTTTTCGGCCGCTTTCTCGCGGATCAGTCTTTCGAGCTCATCCACCAGATTGTCATTCGTTAACTTCTGCGCCGGCTTGCCGTCGATGTAGATCAGGTTCGGTGTACCACCGGTCAAGCCCACATGGGCCTCCTTGGCTTCACCTGGCCCATTGACCACACAGCCAATCACTGCGACATCCAGCGGCACCAGCAGGTCTTCAAGGCGCAACTCCAGGTCGTTCATGGTTTTCACCACGTCGAAGTTCTGCCGCGAGCAGCTCGGGCAGGCAATGAAGTTGATGCCACGGGAACGCAAACGCAGGGATTTGAGAATGTCGTAGCCGACTTTCACTTCCTCTACAGGGTCTGCCGCCAGCGAGATGCGGATAGTATCGCCAATCCCTTCGGCGAGCAGCATACCGAGACCCACCGCAGATTTCACTGTGCCTGAGCGCAAACCGCCAGCTTCGGTGATACCCAGGTGCAACGGCTGCACGATTTCCTTGGCCAGCAGGCGGTAGGCTTCAACCGCCATGAACACGTCGGAGGCCTTTACGCTGACCTTGAAGTCCTGGAAATTCAGGCGCTCAAGGTGCTCAACGTGGCGCAATGCCGACTCAACCAGCGCCGCCGGAGTCGGTTCGCCGTATTTCTTTTGCAGGTCTTTTTCCAGGGAACCGGCGTTGACGCCGATGCGGATCGGAATGCCGCGATCACGGGCAGCGTCCACCACGGCGCGCACACGGTCTTCCCGACCGATGTTGCCCGGGTTGATACGCAGGCAGTCCACACCCAGTTCGGCCACGCGCAACGCGATCTTGTAGTCGAAGTGAATGTCGGCAACCAGCGGCACCTTGACCAGCTGCTTGATGCGGCCGAAAGCCTCTGCAGCGTCCATGTCCGGTACCGAAACCCGCACGATGTCAACGCCAGCAGCTTCCAGGCGGTTGATCTGGGCCACGGTGGCGGCCACATCATTGGTGTCGCTATTGGTCATGCTCTGTACCGCGATGGGGGCGTCGCCACCCACCGGCACTGAGCCGACCCAGATCTTGCGCGATACGCGACGTTTGATTGGAGATTCGCCGTGCATGACTATTGTCCCAACTTGATGCGAGCTGTCTCGCCACTGGTGAACGGCGCCACGTCCACAGGCTGGCCGTTGTAGGCCACTTGCGCGCCACGGGCGAAGCCCAGACGCAGCGTCAGAGGAGGCTTGCCGCCCTGGTCAAGCGTATCTCCCTTGCGCTTCAGACCGCTGAACAACACTTTGCCATTGCCATCGGTGACTTGCGTCCAGCAGTCGGCAACGAAGGTCACTTGTACGCGCCCGTCGCCAGCGATCAATGCTGGGGTGGTAGGCGGTGAAATAGCGGGCGCAGCCGGTGCGGGAGTCGCTGGCGCAGGTGCGACCGGCGTATGGGCCTGGGCAGTTGGTACTGCCGGGGTCGCCGGCGTTACAGGAGCGGGCGCAGCGGCAGTTGCCGCAGGAGCGGTCTCAGGTGTCGGCTGCTCGGTCGCGAGCGGGGCTTCAGACGTGGCCTGGCCCTCGGCAACAGCCTGGTCTTCCGGCTCGTCCAATGGATGGATCTGGGTGGTGCCGTCGGCGCTTTCGACTTCGACGTGCTCCATCGCGTTGCTGGTCAGGTCCTTGCTGCGCTGGGAGGTCTGGTCTTGCCACCAGACAAACCCGCCGCCGATCACCGCAATCAGCAGCAACAGGCTGACGATTCGCAAAATGGTATGGGAAACGCGCACCGGCTCTTCGATACGACCCAGGCCATGAACACTGCTACCCTGGGAGTCGGTACCCGTGAACTGGTCGAACTCCTGAACCAGAACGGTCTGGTCGATACCCAGCAATTTGGCGTAGGCGCGGATATAGCCGCGGGCGAACGTGTGCCCAGGCAACTTATCGAACGCGCCGGCTTCCAGATTGCCCAGGGACGTGGTGGTCAAATTGAGCTTGAGGGCCACTTCCGCCAGCGACCAACCATTGCTTTCGCGGGCCTGACGCAAGGTGTCGCCTGGGTTTACGCGATTAGCTGCTACAACTTCCGGGTGCGCCGCTTTCATCATTGCTCCGACAGGTATTGCTGATATTCCGGCGTACCGGGATAGAGTCGTTCGAGTTGCTGGCCAAAATGTGCGGCCGTGTCGCGTTCGTCATGAACGGTCGCCAGGCGCACACCGAGCAATAGACTACGTGCATTTTGCCCGCTGAGCAGGCTAAAACGCGCGTAATAGTCACGTGCCGGCACATAATGCCTGTCTTCGTAAGACAACTCAGCCATTTCGAGCAATGCCCGTGGCTGGCGACTGTTCAGGTGCAGGGCTTTTTCCAACTGCTGACGAGCGCTGTCACGCTGGCCAAGACGCATTGAGGTCACCCCGAGGTTCTCGAACACCCGCGAACGCTCTGGATAGAGTGTGTCAGCGGAGGCTTGCTGGAAATAACGGGAAGCCTGGTCATAACGTTTCTGTTCGAACAGGAAGCTGCCGTAATTGTTCAGCAGCCGAGGATCGGCAGGACGGGAGGCCAGTGCCTTTTTGAAATACTGGTCGGCCAGTTCAGGCTCGGCCTGGGCCTGAAAGACCAAGGCCAGTGCGGCATTGGCATCGGCGTCGTTGCTGTCCAGCTCAAGGGCTTTTTTCAACGGCACCTTGGCCTGCTCGCTCATGCCCTGCTGCAGGTAGCCCAAGCCCAATTGCACATAGGCAACTCGCGCCTCATCACGGGCTTTACCGGTTTGCAAAGGGCTCTCATGACCCGATGAAACACAACCGGCCGCAAGGCTGGTAACAAGCAGAAGCAGCGCGAGGCGCAAGGGCATAGAGATCCTCTCTCAGATTCGATTCACAGCGATTTGCGGCATCTCGTCGGCGGCATTCAGTTCACGCACGGCGATATAACGTTCGCTGCGACGGGTGCGATCCAGCACCTGTCCTACCAATTGGCCACAGGCGGCGTCGATGTCCTCACCACGGGTGGTGCGTACGGTGACGTTGTAGCCGGCCTGGTGCAGTTGATCCTGGAAACGACGGATGGCGTTGTTGCTCGGCCGCTCGTAGCCAGAATGGGGAAACGGGTTAAACGGGATCAGGTTGATCTTGCACGGAGTGTTCTTGAGCAACTCGATCATCTCGACCGCGTGCTCGACCTTGTCGTTGATGTCCTTGAGCATGGTGTACTCAATGGTCAATACGCGCTTCTCACCCAAGGTCGCCATGTAGCGCTGGCAGGATTCGAGCAGCATCTTAAGCGGATACTTCTTGTTGATCGGCACCAATTGGTTACGCAATGCGTCATTGGGTGCGTGCAGCGACAACGCCAGGGAGACGTCGATGTGCTTGGCCAGCTCATCGATCATCGGTACCACGCCGGAGGTCGATAGGGTCACACGGCGCTTGGAAATGCCGTAGCCCAGGTCGTCCATCATCAGGTGCATGGCCGCAATCACGTTGTCGAAGTTCAGCAGCGGCTCACCCATGCCCATCATCACCACGTTGGTGATGGCACGGTCGACGGTCGCCGGGACGCTGCCAAAGGATTTGTTGGCAATCCACACCTGGCCGATGACTTCGGCGGCAGTGAGGTTGCTATTGAAGCCTTGCTTGCCGGTGGAGCAGAAACTGCAATCCAGGGCACAGCCTGCCTGGGACGAAACGCACAAGGTGCCACGTTTGCCCTGGGGGATGTACACGGTCTCGACGCAGCTGCCGGACGCCACGCGCACTACCCATTTACGGGTACCGTCGGTGGAGATGTCCTCGCTGACCACTTCGGGACCACGGACCTCAGCAATGCTCTTGAGCTTGTCGCGCAAGGCCTTGCTGACGTTCGTCATGGCGTCGAAATCGTCGACACCAAAGTGGTGAATCCATTTCATTACCTGACCGGCACGGAAGCGCTTCTCCCCGATTGAGTCGAAGAATTTCTCCATTTCCGGCTGGGTCAGACCCAGCAGGTTGGTTTTAACAGTCGATGTAGTCATGGATTCACCCTCACTCTTTAAGCCAATGCTTAGCGAGCGGTTACTTCAGTAGCAGCGAAAAAGTACGAGATTTCGCGAGCAGCGGCAGCTTCGGAGTCCGAGCCGTGTACAGCGTTGGCGTCGATGGATTCAGCGAAGTCAGCACGGATGGTGCCGGCAGCAGCTTCTTTAGGGTTGGTAGCGCCCATCAGCTCACGGTTCAGAGCGATAGCGTTTTCGCCTTCCAGAACCTGAACAACAACAGGACCGGAGATCATGAAGGCAACCAGGTCGCCGAAGAAGCCACGAGCGCTGTGCTCAGCGTAGAAGCCTTCAGCTTCAGCCTTGGACAGTTGCTTGAGTTTCGAAGCTACAACCTTCAGGCCGGCTTTTTCGAAACGAGTGGTGATCTCACCGATGACGTTTTTTGCAACGGCGTCAGGCTTGATGATGGAGAAAGTACGTTGAACAGCCATGGTGTAACTCCAGAAACGGTAATTTACGAAAAATTAAACCCGCGAATTATACGCGGGTTCAGGGGTATTGCCTAACCTGCCAGGTCGATCAGTCGATTTCTTCGATCCAGAGCTGTTGGACAGCCTCCAGGACCTTCTCGCCACAACGGCCAGAGGCACTGTCGAAATCGGGAAGCTCCATGATCCAGTGCTGGAGATCGACAAAGTTAACGGTCAACGGATTCACATCCGGCTTGGCTTCGGCCAACTCTTCTGCGATGCGTTGTACATCATTCCAACCATAGCTCATGACAGTGTCACCATCAGTGCGGCGCTTCGGCCGCATGGTTAAGCGAATATTTCGGGATTTCGACGGTAATGTCTTCAGTCCCCACTTTCGCCTGACAACTCAGGCGCGACGTCGGCTCCAGCCCCCACGCCCGATCAAGATAGTCTTCTTCCAGGTCGTCAGCCTCATTTAGGCTGTCGAAACCTTTACGAATGATGCAGTGACAGGTGGTGCAGGCATTGACGCCGCCACAGGCACTTTCGATCTCGATGTGGTTGTCATGGGCGACGTCGAGCAGGGACTTGCCGGTCTCAGCCTCCACGACCATGCCCTCAGGGCAATGTTCGGCGTGCGGTAGAAAAGTGACCTGCGGCATCAGTTATTCCTCAATTTCATTCAGGTTGCGGCCCGCCAGCGCGGCTTTAACCGTCTGATCCATACGGCGGGCGGCAAAGGCATCAGTCACTTGCGACAAGCGCTTGGTCTGCTGTTCGATGGCGTAACCATCGTTGCCTTTCATCAATTCGGCCAGCTCTTGCATCTGCAGGTCGATGACCATGCGTTCTTCGGCATCCAGCAAGCGCTCGCCGTCGACCTCAAGGGCGCCCTGCACCGCTTCAAGCAGGCGCTGGGCGTCCACTTGCTGCTCGCGCAGCACACGGGCGACCTTGTCGTCACCGGCATACTGGAACGAGTCCTTGAGCATTTTGGCGATTTCGCCGTCGGTGAGGCCGTAGGACGGCTTGACCTGGATACTGGCTTCAACGCCCGAACCCAGTTCACGGGCAGCGACACTGAGCAGGCCGTCGGCGTCGACCTGGAAGGTCACGCGAATCTTCGCAGCCCCGGCAACCATGGCCGGGATGCCACGCAATTCAAAGCGCGCCAGGGAGCGGCAGTCACTGATCAGTTCGCGCTCACCTTGCAGCACATGAATCATCATGGCCGTCTGGCCGTCTTTGTAAGTCGTGAAGTCCTGGGCGCGGGCGACGGGAATGGTGGTGTTACGTGGGATCACCTTCTCCATCAGACCGCCCATGGTCTCCAGGCCCAACGACAACGGAATCACGTCGAGGAGCAGCAGTTCGCCACCCTCGCGTTTGTTGCCGGCCAGGGTATCGGCCTGGATCGCGGCGCCGATGGCGACCACTTGATCCGGGTCGATTTCGGTCAGTGGCTGGCGACCAAAGGCTTCAGCCACGGCGTCACGAACACGCGGTACACGCGTCGAACCGCCAACCATAACCACCGCACCAACCTCTTCCAGCTCGATACCGGAATCACGTACGGCGCGGCGACAGGCCTTGAGGCTGCGAGCAACCATTGGCTCGATCAAGGCGTCAAAGGCATCCCGCGTCAGCGGGGCCGACCAGCTACCGTAGGAAACGTCAACAGAGGAGGCGTCAGTCAGCGCTTCTTTAGCGGCACAGGCGGTTTGCAGCAGGTTGCGCTGCGCGCCTGGATCCAGATCGGCGGACAAGCCGGCACTGGCAATGATCCAACCTGCGATGGCGTGGTCAAAGTCATCGCCGCCAAGGGCACTATCGCCACCAGTGGCCAGTACTTCGAACACACCGCCGGTCAGGCGCAGGATCGAAATATCAAACGTGCCGCCGCCCAAATCGTAAATAGCGACTAGGCCTTCGGCGTGCTGATCCAGCCCGTAGGCCACAGCCGCAGCAGTCGGCTCGTTGAGCAGGCGCAGCACGTTGAGGCCGGCGAGCTTTGCCGCATCCTTGGTGGCTTGGCGCTGTGCGTCGTCGAAATAGGCGGGAACCGTGATCACTGCGCCAACCAGTTCGCCACCCAAGGTGGTTTCTGCACGCTGGCGCAGCACCTTGAGGATATCGGCTGACACTTCCACCGGGCTTTTTGGGCCCTGGACGGTGTCGATGAACGGCATGTGCGATTCGCCACCGACAAAGCGGTACGGCAATTGGTCGCCGAGCTGCTTGACGTCGGACAATCCACGACCCATCAAGCGCTTGACCGACAGTACGGTGTTCAGCGGATCGGTAGACGCCGCCAGCTTGGCCGACTCACCGACTTCGGTGCGATCCGCGTGATAGCGCACGGCCGAGGGCAGGATGACTTGGCCATCAGCGTCGGGCAGCGGCTCGGACAGGCCGCTGCGCACGGCAGCAACCAGGGAATTGGTGGTGCCCAGGTCAATCCCCACCGCCAAGCGGCGCTGGTGCGGCTGAGGGCTTTGGCCGGGTTCGGCGATTTGCAGTAATGCCATGGTAATCAGGTCTTATCTGTCTATCAGGCGTGCATCACGGGCAGCACTGGGTTAATCGTCGAGGCGCTCTTCTAGCTGGCGCACTTCGTAGGTGAGCTTGTCGAGGAACTGCATGCGCCGCATCAGGCGTTCGGCCTGCTCGCGTTGCGCAGCATCATCCCAACAGGCTGCGAAGCTTTCGTTGAGCTCATCCTGGGCCACTTTCAGACGACGCTTGAAGACAGCGACACCGGCCACATCGGCTTCGTCGTGCAGCTCTTCGAGCTCTTCGCGCCACTGCATCTGCTGCATCAGAAAGTCAGGATCATGCACCGTGACTTCAATCGGCAACTCGCCACCGTTCATCGCAAGCAGGTATCGCGCGCGCTTGGGTGGGTTCTTCAGTGTCTGATAGGCCTCGTTGAGGCTGGCCGACTGTTCCAGGGCCTGGCGTTGCTCACGCTCGGAAGCGTCAGCGAAGCGGTCCGGGTGCACCCCACGCGCCAACTCTCGGTAGCGCGTGGCAAGCTGCTCAAGGTCCAGCCGAAAACTCGGCTGCAGCTCGAATAAAGCGAAATGACAAGGAGTACCCACGAGTAGCCTCAGATGTTGAAGCTTTCGCCGCAGCCACACTCACCGCGTACGTTGGGGTTGTTGAACTTGAAACCTTCGTTCAACCCTTCCTTGACGAAATCGAGTTCGGTGCCGTCCAGGTAGGTCAGGCTTTTAGGGTCGATGATCACTTTCTCGCCGTGACTTTCGAACACCTGATCTTCCTCAACCACCTCGTCGACAAACTCCAGCACGTAGGCAAGGCCGGAACAGCCCGTGGTGCGAACACCCAGACGAATCCCCTCACCTTTACCGCGCCCATTCAGGGAGCGGCGAATGTGCTGCGCTGCCGCTTCTGTCATGCTGATAGCCATCGTTGACTCCTTACTCGTCGCCAAATGCTTAGATCAAGCCTTTCTTCTGCTTGTAGTCGCGAACGGCCGCCTTGATGGCGTCTTCAGCGAGCACGGAGCAGTGGATTTTCACTGGCGGCAGGGCCAGTTCTTCGGCCAGCTGGGTGTTGCTGATAGTCACAGCCTCATCCAGGGTCTTGCCTTTCATCCATTCGGTCGCCAGGGAGCTGGAGGCGATGGCCGAGCCGCAGCCGTAAGTCTTGAACTTGGCGTCTTCGATAACGCCAGCTTCGTTGACCTTGATCTGCAGGCGCATCACATCGCCGCACGCCGGGGCGCCGACCATGCCGGTGCCGACATCAGGATCTTCCGCGTTCATCTTGCCGACGTTGCGCGGGTTTTCGTAGTGGTCGATGACCTTTTCGCTGTAAGCCATGGTACTGAATCCTCACTCATCAGGGCCGCTCTGGAACCCTGTAAAAACGTCTGCGTTTACCGCCACGTTCCTACAGAGCTTGGGTGGCGGCTTCTATATTTAGTGTGCCGCCCACTCGATCTTGGAAATATCGACACCGTCTTTGAACATGTCCCACAGCGGCGACAGAACACGCAGCTTGTTGACGGCTTCGCAGACTTTCTGCGCGGCATAGTCGACTTGCTCTTCAGTGGTGAAGCGGCCGAAGGTAAAGCGGATCGAGCTGTGTGCCAGCTCGTCGTTGCGGCCCAGGGCGCGCAGTACGTACGAAGGCTCAAGCGAGGCCGAGGTGCAGGCCGAACCGGACGAAACCGCCAGATCCTTGAGCGCCATGATCAGCGACTCGCCTTCGACGTAGTTGAAGCTCAAATTCAGGTTGTGCGGTACGCGGGCGGTCATGCTGCCGTTGATGTACAGCTCTTCAAGGTTCTCGACCTGCTTGTAGAAGCGATCGCTCAGGGCCTTGATGCGTACGTTTTCGGCAGCCATGTCTTCCTTGGCCACGCGGAAGGCTTCGCCCATGCCGACGATCTGGTGGGTCGCCAGGGTGCCCGAGCGCATGCCGCGCTCGTGACCGCCGCCGTGCATGGTGGCTTCGATACGTACGCGCGGCTTGCGGCTTACGTAGAGGGCACCAATGCCTTTAGGGCCGTAGGTCTTGTGGGCCGAGAACGACATCAGGTCGACTTTCAGCTTGGACAGGTCGATGTCGACCTTGCCGGTGGACTGGGCAGCATCGACATGCAGCAGAATGCCCTTGGAGCGGGTCAGTTCGCCGATGGCGGCGATGTCGTTGATGGTGCCGATTTCGTTGTTCACGTGGATCACGGAAACCAGGATGGTGTCTTCACGCAGCGCGGCTTCAATCATGGCCGGGGTGACGATACCGTCGGTGGTTGGCTCAAGGTAGGTAACCTCGAAACCTTCACGCTCCAGTTGGCGCATGGTGTCGAGGACAGCCTTGTGCTCAATCTTGGTGGTGATCAGGTGCTTGCCTTTGGTCGCATAGAAATGCGCCGCGCCCTTGATTGCCAGGTTGTCGGACTCGGTGGCACCGGAAGTCCAGACGATTTCGCGCGGATCGGCATTGACCAGGTCAGCGACCTGGCGACGAGCGTTCTCGACCGCTTCCTCGGCTTTCCAGCCGAATACGTGGGAACGGGAGGCCGGGTTGCCGAAGTTTCCGTCAACCAGCAGGCATTCACTCATCTTTTGCGCGACACGCGGATCAACCGGGGTGGTCGCTGAGTAATCAAGGTAAATCGGCAATTTCATGGACTTTCTCCTAAATCAGGCTGGCTGGCGTGCCGTTAGCTCTTCGGCTGTCACTCGACGGCGGACGCTTCAATCTTGTCCAGACGCGGCGCCTTGGTGTTGCAACGGCGCTGGTCCTGACGCTGGGCTACTTCTTGCACCTCACGGCGAGTCACAAGATCAGCCAAGCTGATACCACTCAAAAACTCATGGATCTGCAGGCTCAAGTCACACCACAGATGGTGTGTCAGGCAGGTGTCGCCAGCGTGGCAGTCACCCAAGCCTTGGCATTTGGTCGCGTCGACGGATTCGTTGACCGCATCGATCACCTGAGCCACCTGGATGCCCTGCATATCGCGGGACAGCTGATAGCCGCCACCTGGCCCACGCACGCTGGAGACCAGATTGCTACGACGCAATTTGGCGAACAGTTGCTCAAGATAGGACAGGGAAATGCCTTGGCGCTCGGAGATATCAGCCAGGGACACCGGCCCAGTTTGCGCGTGCAAGGCCAGGTCGAGCATGGCAGTCACCGCGTATCGGCCTTTTGTAGTCAGTCTCATGGACAATTACCAAGGTGTTTCAGAATGTGGGCAAGTATGCGATTCCCGAGTATTTAAGTCAACTATAAGACCTAGTACTTTAGTCAGGATTACCCGTAAAAAGGGCGCGCGAATCATAGCAGGATGGGGTGGGATCGAACAGCGCAACCAGGTCCGCAGCAAGGCCACTGAGCCAATGGAGATCAAATGTGGGAGCTTGCTTGCCTGCGATAGCAGCCTATCAGCTAACTTATAGGCCGCTGGCCCACCGCAATCGCAGGCAAGCCAGCTCCCACAAGGGCCCGCGCTCAGCCTGCCTTGGTGGTAGCGGCTTCGTCCTTGATTTCAGCAAAATCTTCTTCACGCAGCGAAGGCAAGTCTTTGGCACAGTACGGGCTGCCCAACTCCTTCAGCGCGCCGCACATACCGTCCAGCTTGCCGTCCACCGCTTGAAGATGGTCGAGCAACTGACCAATGGCACGAGCGACCGGATCGGGCATGTCTTCGCTGACACCGTAGGCATCGAAGCCGATTTTCTCGGCCATGGCCTTGCGCTTGGCTTCCTGCTCATCGCCCACTTCCGGCTTGACAATGATCCGACCGGGAATACCCACCACGGTGGCACCGGCCGGCACGGCCTTCGTAACCACAGCGTTGGAGCCGACTTTGGCACCAGCCCCCACCGTGAAAGGACCCAGCACCTTGGCCCCCGCCCCCACCACCACGCCATCTTCGAGCGTCGGGTGGCGCTTACCTTTGTTCCAACTGGTGCCGCCCAGGGTCACGCCCTGGTACAGGGTGACGTCGTCACCAATCTCAGCGGTTTCGCCGATAACAATGCCCATGCCATGGTCGATAAAGAAGCGGCGTCCCACCTTGGCCCCCGGGTGAATCTCGATCCCGGTCATCCAGCGACCAAAGTTCGACACCAGCCGCGCCAGCCATTTCCAGCCCATACCCCACAAGGTGCCGGACAGGCGATGGATCCAGATAGCGTGCATACCCGGATAGCAGGTCAGCACTTCAAAGGCGTTGCGCGCCGCCGGGTCACGGTGGAAAACACTCTGGATATCTTCTCGCAAACGCTCGAACATTTTTAATCCTTCCGCTTAAGAAGCTCGCCACGGGCCGCTTTCTGGGTTTCCGTGAGGATGCCACGCAATATATTCATTTCCGCCCGACTTACCGAGCTGCGTCCGTACAACCGACGCAGGCGCGCCATCAAGTGCCGTGGTTTTTCAGGATCAAGGAATTCGATCGCCACCAGGGTTTGCTCCAGGTGCTCATAGAACCGCTCAAGTTCGTCCATGGTGGCCAGTTCGCCACTCTTGGTCGAAGCAACCTCTTCCTTCTCCATTTTGCTTGGCTGGCCGGCAGCCGCCAGCCACGCCATGCGCACTTCGTAAGTCAGCACCTGCACCGCCGCCCCGAGGTTCAGCGAACTGAACTCAGGGTCTGATGGGATGTGCACGTGGTAGTGACATCGCTGCAGCTCCTCATTGGTGAGACCAGAGTCTTCACGACCAAACACCAAAGCGATTTCTGCGCCACCAGCCGCCTCTTCCACCACTTTGTTGCCGCACTCACGGGGATCCAGCAGCGGCCAGGGGATACGACGGTCACGGGCGCTGGTACCGAGTACCAGGTTGCAGCCGACCAAGGCATCCTCCAAGGTGGCCACGACCTGGGCTTTTTCAAGGATGTCATTGGCACCGGATGCGCGGGCATCGGCCTCGTGATGCGGAAACACGCGCGGCTCAACCAGCACCAGGCGCGTCAGCCCCATGTTTTTCATGGCTCGCGCCACCCCACCGATATTGCCGGGATGACTGGTATTGACCAAGACGACACGAATGTTTTGCAGCAAGGGAGGCGCTCTCGGACACGGGAAAGGGGAGCAAATCTTACAGAACCGCCTAAGGTTATGCCATGAAAGCTAACGTCGTCCTTCACCTGAAGAAAGTTTCTGCTAGAATGCCCGGCTTTCTTTAACAACCTTAGGTGACACATCCATGCAGCCCATGCTGAATATCGCGCTGCGCGCCGCCCGCAGCGCCAGTGAATTGATCTTCCGCTCCATCGAGCGCCTGGATACCATCAAGGTCGACGAAAAAGACGCCAAGGATTATGTATCCGAGGTGGACCGCGCCGCCGAACAGAAAATCATCGACGCGTTGCGCAAGGCCTACCCTACCCACGGCATCCTCGGCGAGGAAACCGGCCTGCACAAAGGCAGCGGCGAAGGCGAAGACTACCTGTGGATCATTGACCCACTGGATGGCACCACCAACTTCCTGCGCGGCATCCCGCACTTTGCCGTCAGCATCGCGTGCAAATACCGTGGTCGCCTGGAACATGCCGTCGTCCTGGACCCGGTTCGCCAGGAAGAATTCACCGCCAGCCGTGGCCGTGGCGCCCAGTTGAACGGTCGCCGCCTGCGTGTCAGCGGCCGCACCAGCCTGGACGGCGCCCTCCTGGGTACCGGCTTCCCGTTCCGTGACGACCAAATGGACAACCTGGAAAACTACCTGGGCATGTTCCGCGCCCTTGTGGGCCAGACCGCCGGTATCCGTCGCGCCGGCGCCGCAAGCCTGGATCTGGCTTATGTTGCTGCCGGTCGTTTTGATGCGTTCTGGGAGTCGGGCCTGTCCGAGTGGGATATGGCTGCAGGCGCCCTGCTGATCCAGGAAGCCGGCGGTCTGGTGAGCGACTTCACCGGCGGTCATGACTTCCTGGAAAAAGGCCACGTTGTAGCTGGCAACACCAAGTGCTTCAAGGCAGTGCTGACGGCGATCCAGCCGCACCTGCCGGCTTCGCTGAAGCGCTAAGCGAGCGAGCACAAAAAAGCCCCCCAAGGGGGTGCTTTTTTATGCCCGGGATTTGAGCCAGACCCATGCATCAGCAGCAATACTTAACAAATGTGGGAGGGGGCTTGCCCCCGATTGCAGTGGGTCAGCAAATAACTGGCTGACTGATCCACCGCTATCGGGGGCAAGCCCCCTCCCACATTTTGAAGCTCACAAGCGTTGAGGCCTGTGCCAGACTCAGATTACTGCTGGTTCTGACCGAGGATCAGACGACCCTCTTTGTCCACTGGAATCTGACCACCCGGATCACGATCCATGCGCACCGAACCTTCCTTGCCGTCAAGGTTGTAACGCACGTCATAACCAACAACCTTGTCGCTGATATCGTTGACGGTGTTACAACGGGTTTGCGTGGTGGTGTAGGTATCACGGTTCTGCATGCCTTCCTGAACCTTGTTACCGGCGTAACCACCGCCGACGGCACCGGCTACAGTGGCCAGCTTCTTACCGTTACCCCCACCGATCTGGTTACCCAGCAAGCCACCCGCCAGGGCGCCAACCACGGTACCGGCAATCTGATGCTGGTCCTGTACCGGACGCTGACGCGTCACGGCGACGTCCTTGCAGACTTCACGAGGGGTCTTGATCTGGGTTTTTACCGGCTGCACTGCCAG
The DNA here is from genome assembly GCF_003290225.1 of Pseudomonas sp. LG1E9. Taxonomy (NCBI): domain Bacteria; kingdom Pseudomonadati; phylum Pseudomonadota; class Gammaproteobacteria; order Pseudomonadales; family Pseudomonadaceae; genus Pseudomonas; species Pseudomonas sp. LG1E9. Next base: position 5,798,818 of record NZ_CP029983.1, read on the forward strand.
CACTTGCGCATACTCAGGGCCGCTTTTTACCAGGCTGTAGGTGGCGACAGCACCCCCGGCAGTCACACCGACAGCACCCAATACCGCACCAACCAGTAACGACTTGTTCACGTTGAACCTCCTGACCATCACAAACGGACCGAAAGATCCGCGCTATACCCAGCCTTGGAGCAAAAAAAAAGGCACGAGTTCAATACTCGTGCCTTTCTTGTAACAGCAGATCAACAAGCACCCATCAAGGGCGGTCGTCGACCTCCTTGCCAGTCGCGGCCGGAGGGATCAAGTCTTCGCTGTTGAGGTTCAGCCAGATCAGCACCACGTTGGCGATGTAGATCGACGAGTAGGTACCCGCCAGAACGCCAATGAACAGCGCCAGGGAGAAGCCCCACAGGTTGTCGCCACCGAAGATCATCAGCGCAGCAATCGCCAACAAGGTGGAGATCGAAGTCGCCATGGTCCGCAGCAGCGTCTGGGTCGTGGAGATGTTGATGTTCTCGATCAACGTCGCCTTGCGCAGTACTCGGAAGTTCTCACGAACCCGGTCGAATACCACGATGGTGTCGTTAAGGGAGTAACCAATGATCGCCAGCACAGCAGCCAGTACGGTCAGGTCGAAGGTGATCTGAAAGTACGCCAGAATACCCACGGTCACGATCACGTCGTGGATCAGCGAAACAATGGCGCCGACACCGAACTTCCACTGAAAGCGGAACGCCAGGTAGATCATGATGCCGACCAGCGCCATCAGCATGCCAAGGCCGCCCTGGTCGCGCAGTTCTTCACCCACTTGCGGACCAACGAACTCGACGCGCTTGACCGATGCCGGGTTATCGCCGCCAACCTTCTGCAAGGCCTCGGCAACCTGGTGACCCAATTGCGGGTCTTCGCCTGGCATGCGCACCAGCAGGTCGGTGGTCGCACCAAAGCTCTGCACGACGGCTTCGTGATAACCAGCCTTGACCAGTTCGTTGCGCACCAGGGTAACGTCGGCCGGCTTCTCGTAGGTCAGCTCGATGAGCGTACCGCCGGTAAAGTCCAGACCGTAGTTCAGGCCCTTATGGAACCAGCTGAACAACGCCAGAACGGTAAGGAGCACGGTGGCGCCGAACGCAATATTGCGAACGCCCATGAAGTTGATTGTACGTAACATGGCAGCCCCTTAAATCCACAACTTCTTGAAGTCACGCCCGCCAAAGATCAGGTTGACCATTGCGCGGGTCACCATGATGGCCGTGAACATCGAGGTAAAGATACCGAGGGACATAGTTACCGCAAAACCTTTGACCGGGCCGGTGCCCATCGCAAAGAGAATCCCGCCGACCAACAGAGTGGTCAAGTTGGAGTCGAGAATTGCAGTAAATGCCCGGCCGAAGCCTTCGTTGATTGCGCGCTGTACGGTCATGCCCGCCGCGATCTCTTCACGAATCCGCGAGAAGATCAGTACGTTGGCGTCAACCGCCATACCCATGGTGAGCACGATACCGGCAATGCCCGGCAGGGTCAGTGTTGCGCCCAGCAGCGACATCAGAGCCAGCAGCATCACCATGTTGCCCGCCAAAGCGACGGTGGCGATGACGCCGAAGAAGCGGTAGATGGCGATGATGAACAGCGAGACGAACAACATGCCCCACAGCGCAGCATCCACGCCTTTGGTGATGTTGTCCGCACCCAGGCTCGGGCCGATGGTACGTTCTTCAGCGAAGTACATCGGTGCAGCCAGGCCACCGGCACGCAGCAGCAGGGCCAGTTCCGAGGATTCACCCTGACCGTTCAGGCCAGTGATACGGAACTGAGCACCCAGCGGCGACTGAATAGTCGCCAGGCTGATGATCTTCTTCTCTTCCTTGAAGGTCTGCACCGGCACGTCTTTCTCGACGCCGTTGACGACCTGCTTGGTGTAGGTGGTGACAGGACGCTGCTCGATGAAGATCACCGCCATGCTGCGACCGACGTTGCTGCGCGTGGCGCGGCTCATCAGCTCGCCGCCATGACCATCCAGGCGGATGTTCACCTCAGGCGTGCCGTGCTCGCCGAAACCGGCCTTGGCGTCAGTTACCTGGTCACCGGTGATGATCAAGCCACGCTCGATCTGCGCCGGTGGACGGTTGCCTTCGCGGAACTCGAATTCCTCGGAAGTGGCGCGAGAAGCACCTGGCTCAGCCGCAAGGCGGAATTCCAGGTTGGCGGTTTTACCCAGGATACGCTTGGCTTCAGCCGTGTCCTGCACGCCTGGCAGCTCAACCACGATGCGGTTTGCGCCCTGGCGCTGAACGATCGGCTCAGCCACACCCAGCTCGTTGACGCGGTTACGTACCGTGGTCAAGTTCTGCTTGATGGAGTACTCGCGGATTTCCGCGATCTTGGCCGGGCTCATCGCCAGACGCAGTACAGCCTGACCATTCAGGTCAGCCGGTACGATGTCGAAATCGTTGAAGTTCTTGCGGATCAGCGCACGGGCCTGTTCGCGGGAAGCTTCATCGGAGAAACCCAGCTGGATGGCACCGTTAAGCTGCGGCAGGCTGCGATAACGCAGCTTCTCTTTACGCAGCAGGCTCTTCACGTCGCCTTCGTAGACTTTCAGGCGCGCGTCGAGGGCTTTGTCCATGTCGACTTCCAACAGAAAGTGCACACCACCGGACAAGTCCAGACCCAGCTTCATCGGGTGCGCGCCAATGCTGCGCAGCCATTGTGGCGTGGTCTGTGCCAGGTTCAGTGCAACGACGTAGTCGTCACCCATGGCCTTGCGCACGACATCTTTTGCCGGCAATTGGTCTTCTTGCTTGGTCAGGCGCAACAAGCCGCCCTTCGCACCAGCTGCCAATGTTGCCGCTTTAACCTGGATACCCGCATCGGTGAGCGCTTTGCTCCCGCGGTCCAGATCAGCCTGGTTGACCTGCAACGAAGTGCTGGCGCCAGTGATCTGGATCGCCGGGTCATCAGGATAGAGATTGGGAGCGGAATAAATAAAACCGATCGCCAGCACCGCCAGGATCAGTACGTATTTCCACAGAGGGTATTTGTTCAGCATCACGCCGCCCGCTTATAACGCGGGGCGCCTTGCGCGCCCCGTCGATTGGTAAAGGTTGTTACTCAGATCGCTTTGAGCGTGCCTTTTGGCAGCGTGGCGGCGATGGCGCCTTTCTGGAACTTCATTTCTACGGTGTCGGAGACTTCCAGAACCACGAAAGCGTCGGAAACCTTGGTGATCTTGCCGGCGATGCCGCCAGTGGTCACAACTTCGTCACCTTTTTGCAGGCTGCCGAGCAGGTTTTTCTGCTCTTTGGCGCGCTTGGCCTGTGGACGCCAGATCATCAGGTAGAAGATGACCAGGAAGCCGACCAGGAAAATCCACTCGAAACCACCGCCCATAGGACCGGCAGCGGCAGGCGCAGCGGCGTCAGCCATGGCGTTAGAGATAAAAAAGCTCATTTAGCACTCCAGTTGCAAATAGTGAATCTTAGGGTCGGGAAACTCAGTCCAAGGGCGGCACAGGGAGCCCGCGCTTGGCATAGAAGGCATCGACGAAGGCGGCCAATGTACCCTGTTGAATAGCCTCGCGCAAACCAGCCATCAGGACTTGGTAATGACGCAAATTGTGGATGGTATTCAACATGCTACCCAGCATTTCCCCGCATTTGTCCAGATGGTGCAGATAAGCACGGGAGAAGTTCTGGCAGGTGTAGCAATCACAGGTGGGATCCAGCGGCGAATCATCATGGCGATGGAACGCGTTACGGATCTTCAGCACGCCTGTATCGATGAACAGATGCCCATTGCGGGCATTACGGGTTGGCATCACGCAATCGAACATGTCCACACCGCGGCGCACACCCTCTACGAGATCTTCCGGTTTGCCAACGCCCATAAGGTAACGAGGTTTGTCAGCAGGCATCAGGCCTGGCAAGTAGTCCAGCACCTTGATCATCTCGTGCTTGGGTTCGCCTACCGACAAACCGCCGATGGCCAGACCATCGAAGCCGATTTTGTCGAGGCCTTCCAGCGAGCGTTTACGCAGGCTTTCGTGCATGCCGCCCTGGACGATACCGAACAGCGCGGCAGTGTTGTCCCCGTGGGCGTTCTTCGAACGCTGGGCCCAACGCAGGGACAGCTCCATGGAAATTCGTGCGACGTCTTCGTCGGCCGGGTACGGCGTGCATTCGTCGAAGATCATCACAATGTCGGAGCCCAGGTCACGCTGCACCTGCATGGACTCTTCGGGGCCCATGAATACTTTGGAGCCGTCCACCGGCGAGGCGAAGGTCACGCCCTCTTCCTTGATCTTGCGCATGGCGCCCAGGCTGAACACCTGGAAACCACCGGAGTCGGTGAGGATCGGGCCTTGCCACTTCATGAAGTCATGCAGGTCGCCATGCTTCTTGATCACTTCCGTGCCCGGGCGCAGCCATAGGTGGAAGGTGTTGCCGAGGATGATTTCGGCACCGGTGGCGACGATGTCGCGAGGCAGCATGCCCTTGACGGTGCCGTAGGTGCCAACCGGCATGAACGCCGGGGTCTCTACGGTGCCGCGTGGGAAGGTCAGGCGACCACGACGGGCCTTGCCGTCGGTGGCCAATAATTTAAACGACATACGACTCATAAGGTGTCCTCTGGGCCGCGTGGCGCCGGGTTACGGGTGATAAACATCGCATCACCGTAGCTGAAAAAACGGTATCCATTGTCGATGGCAGCCTGGTAAGCCGCCATGGTTTCGGGATAACCGGCAAATGCCGACACCAGCATCAATAGCGTGGATTCCGGCAAATGGAAGTTGGTCACCAGGCAATCGACAACATGAAACGGCCGGCCTGGGAAAATAAAGATATCGGTGTCGCCACTGAATGGCTTGAGCACGCCGTCGCGTGCCGCACTTTCCAGGGAGCGCACGCTGGTGGTGCCCACCGCCACCACACGCCCTCCACGCGCCTTGCACGCAGCGACCGCATCGACCACAGCCTGACTGACTTCCAGCCATTCGCTGTGCATATGATGGTCTTCGATGTTATCCACACGCACCGGCTGAAACGTGCCGGCCCCCACGTGCAGGGTCACATAGGCGGTCTCGACGCCCTTGGCGGCAATCGCGTCCAACAACGGCTGATCAAAATGCAGCCCGGCAGTCGGCGCAGCTACTGCACCGAGGCGCTGGGAGTAAACCGTCTGATAACGCTCACGGTCCGAATCTTCATCAGGGCGGTCGATGTACGGAGGCAACGGCATATGGCCGACACGCTCCAACAGGGGCAACACTTCTTCGGCGAACTTGAGTTCGAACAGTGCGTCATGACGCGCGACCATTTCAGCTTCGCCACCGCCGTCGATGAGGATGCTTGAACCTGGCTTCGGCGATTTACTGGAGCGCACATGGGCCAGGACGCGATGAGTGTCGAGCACACGCTCCACCAGAATCTCCAGCTTGCCGCCGGAAGCCTTCTGGCCAAACAGCCGTGCCGGAATCACCCGGGTATTGTTGAACACCATCAAGTCACCTGGGCGTAAATGCTCAAGCAAATCAGTGAATTGACGGTGTGCGAGGGCACCGCTGACCCCGTCCAGGGTCAGCAGTCGACTGGCGCGACGCTCGGCCAAAGGGTGGCGAGCGATCAGCGAATCAGGCAGTTCAAAAGTAAAGTCAGCAACGCGCATGATGGGGTTCGTCTAGCAGGGCCCGGAAGTCTAGCGGAAATAGTGAAAATAGACCATGAAACGTGATTGACCAACGGTAATCTCATCTCTATACTTCGCCGCCATTGAGCCCTGATGGCGGAATTGGTAGACGCGGCGGATTCAAAATCCGTTTTCGAAAGGAGTGGGAGTTCGAGTCTCCCTCGGGGCACCATATAGCAGTATCTGAAAGTCTCTACCAGACTCTCAGACCCAGAGAAACCGGCCACTTGAGCCGGTTTTTTTGTATCTGGCTTTCTACCTCTGTATCCCCTTATCCGTTGTATCCCTGTATCCCTGCTTGTATCCTGAGAAAAATACCGAACTTTGGGATACAAGGATGAAGCGCGCAGATATCAAGCGCCGCCCTCTCGCAGACACGACGCTTGCAGGGCTGGAGCCGGAGTCAAAGGAATACCGGGAGCTAGACGGAAACGGCCTCTACTTCAGGGTCAAACCTGATGGTGGTAAATCCTGGCAGCTACGCTACAAACGTCCGGCGGGCAATTGGGCTTGGATGGGGCTCGGGGGTTACCCAGAGGTCAGTGGTGCGCTGGCAAGAGAGAAAGCTGCCGATCTACGCAAAGTGGTGAGTAGCGGCGCCGATCCCCTTGAGCAGAAACGATCCGCTAAAGCTGCAATCGATGCGGCCAAGGCTCGAACGTTTCGAGCTGCTGCTGAAGCTTGGCTCAAGGCCAAAGAAGAAAAGGGCCTCGCAACCTCTACCCTTCACAAAATCCGCACCTACCTCGACAAGGACATACTCCCGGCATTGGGAGATAAGCCCCTCGACGAAATCACCCGCACCGACTGTGCAGATCTCCAGGCATCCCTCGAAGCTAGAGACGCTCACAACGTGGCAGAAAAGTGCCGCACCTGGATCAACCAAATCTTCGGCCGAGCGATTGGTTTAGGACTCACCGAAAACGATCCGGGCAGCCGCCTTCGCGACATTGCCGCCCAGGCGCCCAAGACTCAGCAGCATCCACACTTGCTGGAGCCTGAACTCGCTGAGTTTCTCCAAGCACTCAAAAACACTCCGAGCAGACTGACGGCACGTACCGCCGCATGGCTTTGTATCTGGACGGCATCCCGCCCAGGCATGGTCCGCTTGGCTGAATGGAAAGAGTTCGACCTTGAGAAGGCCATTTGGACGACGCCTGCTGCCAAGATGAAGATGCGCCGGGATTTTGTATGCCCCCTTCCCCACCAAGCCGTTACAGCACTGAGGGACCTGCACTGTTTAACGGGACGGAGTCGCTGGCTTTTCCCCGGCGTCGGAGCAAAGAACCCAACCATCAGCGAAAACACAATCAACAAAGTCTTCGCTACCATCGGCTACAAAGGGCGTCTAGTAGGACACGGTACTCGACACACCGCGAGCACGTTACTTCGAGAACATGGCTGGCCGAAGGAACATGTTGAAGCGCAGTTGGCTCACAAAGAGGAAGGCATCTCGGGGGTATACAACAAGGCCCAATACTTTGAGCAACGCGTAAAAATGATGCAATGGTACGCCGATCACCTTGATTCCCTAGAGGCCGGAAATGTAGTGCAAGGTCAATTTGGGAAGGCCGTGTGAAGCCGTTAACCCTATACCCCCTCAAAAATCGTGTTACGGGTGTTACCCGTGTTACGCATATCAATAACCCATTGTATTTATTGAAAATACTCAGCGTTACACGCGCTGCAAAACTTCTGAGCACCACGTGTTACATCGAGCAGTCGTGTTACAGAAAGGCCACACTCTCAACCCTGCTGGCATCAGCGTTTCCATCTGCGAATCGCTTTAACAGCCTACCGGCTTCGGGGCGGAGGGGAGATCTAAATGGACTTTGAGCGGGACATCGAGGCAGAAGAGCTTGAACTTGAAATCGCAGGCTTCGACGTAACGTGCCTGGTGTGGGATCAGGACGACGTCGAGGCAGCCGTTCGCAATCTTGTGCTGTTTCCGCAATTCAACGAACACTTCAATGATGCCTTCGATCTGATCAACACCGCTACGTCGTTCTGGCTTGAGGAGGGCTCCTACGCTCCGTGTGCAGAGTCGGTAACAAGAACCCTTTATCGACTTCGCGATCCCATTAGCGAGCATGCCAGTTATGCAGAGGCGGGCTCATTGCCCAATGTCATTCGACGGTTTCTTGGGGTTAGTCATTCCGCAGCAGACTCACAGCTTGCGGCGACCTTTGCACTGATAATGGGAACGCAGGCTGTGGAGACGCTTGCAAATTGGCTGTTCGACCTTGAGCTCACCACTTACGGTATTGATGCAGACCTGATAGAGCAGCTGAAACATGACTCACCCCGCCGGTACCTTGCCCTGATCGAAAAAGAGCGGGACCGCAGCAGCGGAAACGAGATCAGGGCACGAGAAGAATTCGCGACATTGCTAGGCGAGGCGAATCAGGCGCTACTGATGGCGAGTCTTTATCGCCAGGTGGAGCAGATGGATGTGTTTAAAAAAGGCTTCAACACATCAAACCTGATGCATCGAATTCTCGACGATGCCTTGTCGACAAAGGCGACGAGAAGGGGCCAGGAAGCAGGTAATGGGAACCGAAACCCCAGCTCCGCGATACAGACCTTGGCTATGGACAGGCGAGCAAAAATCAAGGCGGCTGCTGAGCAAATCATTAACGGCCGGAGAAGTGAAAAGCGCAGTCTGACCGATGCTGAACTGACCAATCTGCTTTTCGACCAGGCGGGCCACGGCACGAAAAAAACCATTCGAGAGCACTTGATCAGTCTGGGCCTTAGACCTCTGAAATAAAAGGGAGAAGACACAGTCCACTCCCCCTCCCCTGCGTAGCGTATGACCCGTTGTCTCAATTAACAAAGGGTTAGCTCGCTATGACTACCGTATTAAAAGTAATTCCCTCGCATGATCCCTCCATGACCCTCATCCGCATGCCCGAGGTCATTTCAATCGTAGGGCTGGCACGCCCGACTATCTACAAGCTGATGCGTCAACCTGAAAGCGGATTCCCGTTGCCGGTAAAGCTGAGTAACAGCAATGCGCGAAGCGCTCCGGTTGCGTGGGTACTGGGGGAAGTTCAGGCATGGACACTGGCACGCATCGCAGCCCGCAATCAGGTGGCAGCATGAAAAGTCGTGTTGCCAACAGGGCCATCTTGCAGCCCTTTTCTGTACTCAGAAAAGTAGGTTTCTCATCACGCGGCATGCAGCGTTTTGAGCGCTACCGCACAGAGCAAAAACGCCTGAATCGAGACGTGATGGTGATGCGATGGGCCGATGGCATCTGGTGCGCATTGTCAGTTCCCTGCCAAGCCCCTCAAGCAATCATTGTCGACGAAGGCCAACAAATCGACGCCTACGAGGATGCACGGGCCTGCCTAGATAGCGACTTCTTGCCCTTTGTTTCCCTGAGCTGGGAAGTCCATGCCTGAAATGAAAACGCCCCCGGCGGCAACCGGAGGCGTTGAGGTAAATCTACATGCCTGAACAATTTATGTCGCCTCGAAAAAATCCGCAAGTCATCTGCACAGTTGCACTTTCAAAAAACGGGCGTTACTCTCTGACCGTCGCTGCAAATTCAGCGATCGGGTTTGGCGACCCGAGTACATGCAGGCGCACAGGCGCCCCCATACCGATTGCAGGCGCTTTTTTTGTGCCCGCATTCCTGCTTTATGGCGGCTGTGCGTGGGAGACCTTCGGGTCTGCCGGGGTCCTGTATGCCCGGTTCGCCAACCTGCGCACAGCTGCCACCCTAATTCGTTTGGCGACGATCAGTGGCAGCTCCTCACATACAGGAGCTTCACCAAATGCACGCACTCAATCCGTCCAAATTTCGCGCCGCCGCTCATCGAGCAATGGCTCTCGCCGCTTTACACGCCAACTCCAGCCTCGCTACACGCCTCTCCCGTTACAACTCCCATATGTCCAGGGCTCGCGCCCTGGAAGCCGCAGGGGGTGCCCAATGAGCATGCTCCCAGGCTTTGCACTCCCCGAAGATCTACTCTGCGTCAGCCAGGACGCCGAAGCTGGCCTGCCTATCGACGCCATCACCTGTGCCCTCGACCGTGCCAATTCAGTTCTCATGCTGCTGGAGGATCACTTAGACAGCGATAAACCCCAGCTCTCGAACCGCGTGCTGTCATCCGTAATTTGGGACGTGCGCGGCACCTTGGGTTTGATCAAAACACTCACCATGTACGGTGATGCCTCTTCTGTGCCGATGGGCCAGAAAGGCGGTGCGCTGTGACCCATTCCAGCACGCGTGGACGCTCCGAGTTCTCCCCTGCCAACGGTAACGGCCAAAACCTGTTTCGGGTGAACGCCGGTATCCCGCTGGAAGACGCACTTGAAGCCGTCTCTCAAATTCTGCACCACGCCAATCAACTGATCCTCGACGCCGCCATCAGCGATGCGGGCGAGCGTTTTAGTTGGCCTGCGTTCTACCTCGGCGAGATGGCCAAAGCGCTGATCGATGACGTGAACGAGGCGTTGCTTGAGTCGAGGACCGCCCCATGACTCAACGCACCGGCAACACCTCAAAACGTCCGAGCTTTGCCGACGTAAAAAGCGCAGCCTTGAAGAATATTGACCGCGTGCTTTCTCACTGGCTCCCAAATGGCAAACGCGTCGACGGCGGCAAGGAATACACCGCACCGAATCCCACGCGCACGGACAAACGTGCGGGCTCACTCAAGGTCAATTTGAGCAAAGGCACCTGGGCGGATTTTGCCACCGGCGATAAGGGCGGCGACCTGATCGACCTGGTGCGTTACATCGACGGCGGCACGGACGTTGAGGCCTGTAAAAAACTGGCAGATCTGCTCAGCGTTTCCGCAGGATCTGCAACCACCAAAAGCGCACCGGCCAAAAGCGCAACGCCGGAGTGGATCGCGATTCAACCGATCCCGGCCGAGGCCATGAACAAGTGTCCAACCAAACACCGGCAACACGGCGCTCCGTCGAAGGTGTGGATCTATCGCGATGTTCAGAGTCACCCGGTCATGGCGCTGTATCGCTTCGACCTGGGCCCCGATGAAGACGGCAAGCCGCGAAAAGTCTTTGCGCCGTTGACCTGGTGCAAACGCTCCGATGGGCAAGCCACACAATGGCGCTGGCAAGGCTTGCCAGAGCCTCGGCCACTGCTGCGCCTGGATGAGCTGGCACAGCGCGCCGATGCGCCCGTGGTGTTGTGTGAGGGTGAGAAAGCAGCTGATGCCGCTGCTGAGCTGATGCCGGACTACGTCGCCACGTGCTGGCCGAACGGCTCCAACTCTTGGCACAAGGCCGATTTGACGCCGCTCAAAGGGCGTAGCGTTGCGCTGTGGCCGGATAACGATGTCAGCGGCAAGACCTGCATGGACGCCATTGAGCTCAAGCTGATTGAGCTAGGCGCCGCCTCGGTACAACGAATCTCGCTCGACGTATTCAAGCTCAAGCCCAGCAGCAAAGGCGGCAAGCCGACACTCGTCAAAGGTGGAAAATGGGCAGACGGAGACGATGCAGCGGATGCATTAACCAAAGGCTGGACCGCAGGCCACGTCGCCGAGCTGGTACGCAACGGCGAGTTTTTCGGCAGTGTTGCTGAGTTCACCGAGCCTCAAGAACCAAAGACCAAGGCACCCGCCAAACGCCCTGCGAAATCGAAAAGTGATCTGTTGCCGGGTGGCTTTCGGCTGACGCCTGAAGGGGTGTTTTATTCCGGCGATGATGGCGAGGCGCGTCCTGTGTGTTCGCCTCTCGAAATCATCGCCCGCACTCGCGACGACAAAGGCCACAACTGGGGTTTGTTGGTCGAGTTCGACGATCCGGACGGTGCTAAAAAGCGCTGGAACATTCCGGCCCGAACCATGACCGGCGACTTCGGCAAGGATGTACTCGGTCCACTGGTAGACATGGGCCTGCGCCTTGCCGGAAGCCGATCAGGACGCAATGCCCGCAACGATCTACAGAGCTACCTCGGTGGCTTCGACAGCGCCCAGCGCGCACGTCTGGTAACGCGCCTGGGTTGGCACGACAACGCATTCCTTCTACCCGAACAACAGATCGGCTCACACGCCGAGCACCTGCATTTTTATGAAGCCGGTGCCCAACTGCCACCGATCAGCGAGGCCGGCTCTCTGGAGCAATGGCAGCAGCAAATCGGCGCGCTGTGCGTTGGCAACCACCGCTTAGCGTTTGTCGTCTCTGTGGCCTTTGCAGGCCCACTGTTGAACATGCTTGGACATGAGTCGGGCGGCTTCCACCTCTACGGCGACAGCTCCGGCGGCAAGACCACTCACTTGCAAGTCGCAGCCTCGGTTTATGGTGGGCCTCGTCTGGTGCGCTCGTGGCGCTCCACGGATAACGCCCTGGAGTCCATCGCCGCCGCTCACTCAGACGGTCTACTGGTGCTCGATGAAATTGGCATGTGTGACCCACGCATTATTGGCGAGACGGTTTACATGCTCGGTAACGGCACCGGTAAGGCCCGGGCGAATGATCGAGGACAAGCGGGCCGACAGGTACAGGAGTGGCGCTTGCTGTTTCTCTCGACCGGCGAGAAGACGTTGGCGCAGCACATGGCGGATGCCAACAAGGAGCTGAAAGCCGGTATGGAGGTGCGCATGCTTGCCGTGCCTGCGGATGCCAGCAAAGGCCTCGGCATGTTCGATGTGCTGAATGGTTTTGAGGACGCTGCCGCCCTCTCCGATGCGCTCAAGGCCCGAGTAGCCAAATATTACGGCACGCCCCTCACCGCTTTCCTGCACGCACTGTGTGCGCCTGGGGAAATGCTCAGGTGGACAGTGATCGTGCGCCGCACGGTGGAACAGTTCATCACCCAAAACCTGCCCGCCTCGGCCAGTGGACAAGCCCAGCGCGCAGCCCTCCGCTTTGGCCTCGCAGCAGCGGCCGGAGAGTTGGCCACTGCTTTCGGCGTCACCGGCTGGCCTGACGGCACAGCCACGACCGGCGCACGTGTGTGTCTGCATGCGTGGCTGGCCGAGCGCGGGGGCGCCGGTAATTTCGAGGGTGATGCGATCTTGGCGCGATTGCATCAGGTCATCGAGCGGTTTGGGGAAAGCCGCTTCACCCGGTGGGAATCTGCCGCCGCCAAGATCGACGAGCATGGTCCACGCACGATTGATCGATTGGGCTTTCGCAAGACGATGGAACACGGCATGGGCGATGCCCTGCACACCACCAACACCTACTACGTGCTGCCTGAAGCCTGGAGGGCCGAAATCTTCAAGGGCATGAACATCAGCGCGGTCAACAAGGAGCTGCTGCAACGGGGCGTGCTTGAGCCGGGAAGTGACGGCAAGGCGTACAGCTTGATTCGCCTTCCCGGGTTAGGGCCTCAACGCTGCTACGTGGTGAAGACGGTTCCAGGAACGAATGAAGGTGAGGCCAAGGCCGCCTGACGACATGCCTGCTGATAGAGGTAGCGCCGGCTCATTCCCGGCCTCGCCAGCCGTTCGACAACAATCCCTATCAACCGCAATACCCAGAGACAATACAGATGAACACTATCCAAGAACTGAAAGACCGCCGCGACCAACTGACACTCGAAATGGAGAGCATTCAGCGTGACCTGGCACCCTTCGAAGAGGCGTTGGAAAGTCCCGAGGTTATCCAGCAGGGCCGTCAACGGGCCGTGCAGCATGAAATTAACGATCACAAAAGACGCATCGACTCGCAAGGCCTTGAGATCCACCTCCTGAATCAAAAGATTGATCGCCTTGAGACACTAGCAAACCGTGAGAGCTTGGCTGCGGGCTACATCAGCGCTATGGCGATCTGGAAAGCCGACGAGGTCGAACTCAACGAAAAGCGCAGCAGCATCGAGACCCGGTTGCAGCAGGTCCGCCAGAACGATCAGGAGGGCATGGCAAAGGCTCGACAAGCCGAAACGGACGCAGCTACTGCTTATGCGCAGGCCGTGGCCTGGGGCGATGTGGAAGGTGAGAAAGCCGCTAACGCGGAAGCCCAAAAGGCTGCAAAAAACCTTACAGCTGCAGTTGAGCACCACCGCCGCCAGCGACTGCTCATCACTGCCCTAGAGCAGGAGCTGGTGACGATTGATCAGCACACCACGGAGGCACAAAAAGAACATGCCAAGATTGAAAAAGAAGCAGCACATCTGGCAAACGCGGTGCTGGAAGATAAGTGGAACGAGGCCGCGAAAGAGTTGTTGGAAACTGGCGGTAAGCTGTGGGCTGCACGAAACCTGATTAGTCGGGACCCGGTGACACTGATGAAGCTAAATATCCCTAAACAGGGCGAGCACTTCGGAAGCTGGACTTGGAATGAGATATCTGACCGTTCACGTCGACATAGCTTGGCTGACCTGCTAAACACCCAATAGCCCTCCTATCTCGGGACAGCCTAGCTATTGGCTGACCCGAGCTTCAAGGAGGTCTGCTCATGAGAAAGACGTACAGAACAACGCATCCGGTCGAGGTAACTGACCGCGTGACAACCTCATTTGAATGCAAGCCCCTTTGGACTACGGTCAATTACTAACTCGAAAGAACCACGTAGGCTGTAGATTGATCAAGCCCGTCGCCCCGACAACCTCTTCAAGCACTACTCATCCGAGCCCTCATTTGAAATGAACGTAAATAAAATTCATGGGCATCACGTTTTTTGTGTGCTGCCCTACCAAAACGTTAAACCACACATACAGCCGAAGAAGCATAAACTTACTGCTATAAATTATTACTTGTCGCGGAGCTTAAACGCATTACAAAGTTTTTCTAGCTCGAGCACTAATACTCCACGTTGTTCTTCATCGGCCATATCGCGCTGCTGATCAAGCTCAGCGGCTCTATGCAGCATCCAGCGGCCTAAAGTATCAACACTATTTTCAAGCCTCTCACGTCTTACCAGCACTCGCCCGATACTTTTAAGTTGTCTCTCTACACGCGTCCTTCCCCCGCTCTTATCAAACACATAGAGAAGCCATCGAGGTTTGTTACGATCAACGTCATCATTTCGTATCTGCCGGGAAATCTGCACTAAAACGATGAGACTTCTTTCAGTTCGATCAAGTAAGTCACATATGAAGTCCCGGCTAGACGTCGCTCGCCATCCATACCCGTTTTGGTGTTCCTCGTCTCCCCAATATTTTACTTGGACGTGAGCTTCGCCTGTTGGTGAGCACCACGCACTACGTTCAACATTGAATTTCACCTGTTGGTCCATGGCAGCACCTACTAACCCAACTGGAATTCCTGAAACAGCTCCACAGCGTTCGTCGATTTTATCTCCGCTCGAATCACTATCTAAAGGCTGCAGCCAAGCCTCAAGTTGGAACCCTGGCATTTCAATATTTTCGTGAAACCGCTCATCAGGCAGTGCGAAATCCATGTAATCGCGAGTATTAGCAAGCGCCTGTGCAAGCGCGTTTGCCGTGTGAGTTGAAACTAGTGCTGAATGGATGTAGACCCTGTGAGTGGCCTTATTCCACTGCAGCTCAAAATCAGCTGCAACCACAATATCGTTTGATGCTGTGATTTCAGCATCAAACGTTTCGGTAGAGATTGAACATCCCCAAGCATGGGCGTCAGTTTCATCGTCGTGCTGATCCAGATAGCTTTGTAGTTCGGTTGGTGCAACACCCCAGAAACGTGGCTCAAGCGGAGGCACGGCTCGATAGTCACTTAACCAGTAAGGCGACAAGGTCGGTAGATATCGACAAATCCATGCTTCGAGTTCGTCCTCATCTTGGTGACACTTGATAAGGGGTACTTCGCATATCAACTCTCCAACCACACACATCATCGAATGCCACTCGATATGATGGCTCAATCGCTCGACCGTTGGCTGGGCCCCATGTCTGCGAGACGTCAATTCATGTAAGCCATTTAGACGACTCATTCGCGGCTCGCGATTCCAGTGCGTGGCATTTTCTCCATATCCCCATTTGTCATGAAGCCAATACTCAAGCCGATCAAGAAAGTCATCTAGTGGCAAGTCGAATAAGCGCGCAGCAGGTTTATACCAATAAGGGATCGCATCCATACTATCGAAGGAATACTTACGCTTACGCCCTCTCTCTTCACTCAAACGTTGAGAAAATCTGGCTGGACGAGGGATCGGGGCTAACTGGCTTCTGTTAAGCTTTTCCACGAACATACGGTCTGCTTCTGAGAGCTGCCAAGCACCGGCCTTATAAATCTCTAGCAGTACGGAACGTCCCAGTTCGCGCACAATTACATGCGGCTCGCGCCGAATTGTATCGAGGATTAGTTGGGTATGAAGAGCGACTTCTTGCACATTATCTACTGTGGCACGTAGCATCACGATCATCAGTTGCTCAAGTGCAGCATAGTGGTAGAAAGGCCCCCCAGTGAAAACGGGCTCCGAACTGCTATCCAAACATGAGATCAAACTCGCCCACGCTGGATCTTGTCCGCGCAATAGTACCAGTGCAGCGTGGCACGCACGCCAGCGTACCCGGCGGTCGATATCGCCCATCGCGGCGAATAGGCTGCGCCCGACGCTTTCCGCGATATTGTCTGGCGGAGCGATATTGGCGAGTTGAACACGGGCCGGATGCGATGTGCCGACTTCGACCCTCAGCAACAGCGCATCAAATAGTCTTGAGCGATTTTCTATCGGAACACGAGCGGCTACCAATCCAGTCAGCGTATAGAGAAGCTCAGATGAGATACGCTCTCGAAGTTGTTCAATACCGTCCAGAAGGACATCAGCCTGCGCAGCAAAGTCCAGCCCGGTGGCTGCGAGCGCGGCCTCTATGATTTCCGTCTGGTAACTCCACTGGAAAAGATTACGAAGCGCGCCCGAAATATAGGACGGGAAGCGCTCTCGCATCCAGGTATTAACAGGGGGATAGTTGGACCAGCATTGCAAGATTTCGGGTACAGCTTTGCCAAACTCTCCGCCATCGCGACCCAGCTCGAACCCAATATCGAGAAAGGGCACACGTAATGCGAGACTGCCGAGCCGCTCCGCGACCTCATGGAACTGATAACTATCAGGGCCTCTTTTTTCCGTACCGGCGCTCAACGCTGCTCGTATTTCATCCGCACTCTTGAGAGGCTCACGCTCTTTTTCGGTAGATTCAGTATCTAACTCTTCCGTCGGGTGCCACTGAGCGTCCACCTCTGGCCATCTTAGGAGGGTATCACTACTTATTTTTGCCGCAACGATCGCAGCCGAGGCGTCGTGACCAGCGCAACCTTCGAGTTTTTTGAAAGCAGTGATGAACTCATCGATCTTGCCTTCACGTAGTTGCTCTTCCAACGCCGGCTCTACCAGCCAATTTGGTAGCGCAGAGCTACTACCGATCACAGTGCTTAGCTCGACCGGTCCATCTGATGCAAGCGTCGCAAGGGCGAGCCGTTGTGCAAGTGTCAAAGAGGCACCAGCAGCTATCACCTTGGGCAAACTATGGTCAAATAATGTGATACCCCTATCGTGCCATCGCGCAGCAGTCACTAAGCCCATTGAAAGACTTGCGGAGGTGACCCAACCGATTACGTCATCCCATGCAAAATCATCACCAGCTCCAAGTGACTCAGCGACCGCCCCTGCCGCGTCGCCAAGACGCGCAGCGAAAGCTGCGTGCTCAGCAGAGCTCCCGTTAAGGCCTGTCTGCGCGATAGCACCAGCAGCCGCAAGTGCACTGCGAGCTTCAAAGTCTATCGCTCCGGTTGCCTCTACCGCCTTGCCGAACAACCATTCCGCAAGTCCTACATCGAGCGACAACGCAATGCGCGCACTTTGGCTAAACAATTCGACTCGTTCAGACGCGGCAAGTGGAGCTGCGCCAATCTCTTCCGCAACCTCAGTCAACAACTGCAGTACTGCATCATGCGTATGCAGAATCAATCCAAGCGTTCTCGCTAGATCCAGTGCGCATGTAATACTGTCAGCAGACCAGTCCTGCATCACTTTACGCGCACTTTGAATTAGGCTTTTCACGTCTCCGCCGCAAAGTCCCACATGTACCAAATGATTACGCATAAGCAATATCGCGACGTCCGGATCTCGGCGCGAAGCCTGATCATAGCTGCGCGAGACGTCGAGTGTTTTGGCAAGCGCTGGCCATGCACTAACCGGATCGACGGCAATTGACGCTATTGTTATTCTTGCTGCGTCAACGAACCGTGAGAATGCTGTTACCGTTTCTGCGAGGGTCTCATTCCAGTACTCCTCAGGTGACTTCTCCGGGCGCCGTCCTGGTCTTTTTTCATTCCGAGGGGGAGCGGTGCGTCGCGGTGGCAGCCAATCAGCAATTGGAACGATAACTCCAGAGATTAGCTCGCGCAGTGCGTAAGCTCGTGCCTGTCGCGCTCCGGCCGACCGCAGCCGGTGAAGATGATATGTTTCCTCAAGTATAGGCTTTGGCATTGCGCGCTCTAGGATCACAGCAACCAAAGGCCTGAGATCTTCATGGGCGATGGCACGTTCACATACCAAGAGCACAGCTTCTTGCCAGGCTAGTAATGGAGAGTTTGATAACCCGGTCTCTATTTGCATTTGCCATCGCGCACGGGTTGCCTGCGCAAGCCCTGCGAGGCCTTTGCGCATAATGGAGTTCCCCATGTCCGCTCCGGCGAGTAGAGCCGCTGCCATCAAGGGTGCCAGTCCGAGTGGAGGCCATGCGCGCTTATTGATCACGGCGAGTAGTGTTTGGAGATTTAGTGTCGCACCACTTGCCGCTAATATTTTGAGTACCGAGTGCAATACCGACTTAGGACGCCAGCAAAATAGGCGATCGTAGGCCTCACCGTCATTTGATAGCGCTGCATAGACTTGATACTCGACGGCTATGTCGCTAGCAGTAATTTCGATCCTATGCGCACTATCCTTACAGCTTAGTTCACGAAGGTGAGCATGCCACCATCGCAGATGAGCTTTTGCTGTTTCTGGACGAGTCAGCGCCGCATGTAGGGCTAGTTCAATCCGTAATTGCGGGCGTTTGTTCCGATGGCGTTGACCAACCATCACGAGGCGATTTGCCTCTTCAGCAGCGAATCGCACCGAGAGGTCAAGGTTCTTAACCGTGAGGTTCTCTAGCAAGTTAGTGCGATGAATCGCCTCGGCCGATGCGATGAGCAGGCTACATGCATTAGTGATATCCGCCGCTGTACGGCAGCAGCGTATTGCGAGGCTTAACTGTCGAGACCAGATAAACTGAGCTTCTAGCAGATTTAGAACGGACGAGGGTTTTTGCTCCTGAGTAACCAATGCGTAAAGTGCATCAAGACGGTTGGCGGCGGCGAGTACTTCTGCGACGCTGATTGCTGCGTAACGATCTGTGAGCCGGGTATCGAAGAGAAGATCGGCCGCACGTTCAAGTAGCTTTTCTCCACCATTGTCAGGGCGCTCAATTACAAAGGCTTCGAAATCTTCATCGTGGAAGGACCATCCCTCATCGTGCTCTACAATACCGCCTACATCTGCTGCTATGTCGTTGATATCAGCGCAAGATAACTCTGCCAACGCCGCGAGAATCCGTCGTGGCACCGGGCGGGGCAAACGGGAAAGAGCATCAAGCACTTGCCAGACTTTATCAGCGCTACCGAGATGCTTACCTGCTTCACTGACACGCTGTTCAAACAAAGGGTTTATACCCTCAGCCTTCGGCATCAGGCGCTCTATCGCACGCATCTCCCCGTCGCTTGGCAAACCCTTAATGGCATAAACAAGACGACGTGGGTTACCGCCTGTGAGACTTTCGAACGTAGTGGCGAGCTCGGGGTTCCACTTGGGTTGCCAAGAGGCAACAAGCTGGCGGACCTCACCGACGTTGAAATTTGGAATCTCAAAATCGTCGTAGAGGCGCTTATCACCAACCTCGTCCCGTCGAGCAGTCCGGCAGCTCACAATAATCCGAACATTGGCGGGCCAAGCCGACGCCTGACTCAATGCATCGAGAAAACAAAGGTCGTGCCAATGGATAGAGCCTGTTCTAGCATTGTCGACCGCGTCGAAACAGAGTATGAGCTGCGCATTCGTATTTCGTGCTGTCAGAACGCCCGCTGCCACCTCGACTCGCTTGCGGAACGACTCGAACACATCAATGCTACCTCGACGCCGAATGACCAGAGGCGTTCTAAGGCGTGCAGCAAGCTCATTGCCTAACTGCGTGAAAGCCTGCTCAGGTAGGTGGCGCTTCTGATCTGAAGCCAGAAATAAGCCTCCTCCATAGCAGTCATATATAAATACCTCGGAGCCTGCCGGGAGAACTGACCGTAAATCGAAAATCAGGCTTGTTTTGCCACATCCACCCCCAGCGTGAACGCGCAGTGGTTTATGCTGAAAATCCGCAAGTTTCGCACCGAGAAGATCGATGACTGTGCGACGTACGTATGGCCGAGCAGGTTCTATCTGTGACGGGGCCGGGAACAGCATCCCGCTGCTACCTACTCCCAGCCAGACCGATAGCACTTCCCTCGTCACTGCAGGATCGTTAGTGCTCTCAGGGAGCATCAATGTAGCAACTCGCTTCTGCAATAGATTAGCGTCGTCGCGCGTATCGGCATCGGCCATACTGGCGAGACGCAGGATGATTTCGCTCTCCATCATCAGTCGAGACGTCGACGCAAAACCCGTCAAATCCCATGCTTTGAGAAAAGTTACAACTTGCAGGGCAGTCAATCCAAGCCCTTTTTTGAGCTTGTTAAATAGATCCGTATCGTCTGGTGCGGGCTTGGTGCCACTCTTGATCAACCGTGCAATATCCGCTACCACTGAGGCCGACAGCGGTTGATTGGTTACAATCGAGAAATCACCTTTGAATTTGACGGCTTTCAACAGTCCTGCGAGTTTGCCGAGCACGCTACTACGCGGTTTGGTCTTCGCTCGGCGGGTGAGAAGTCGCGACCACGTCCAATTATCTTGAGGGTGTGACGCGGAGTGTTTGAGCTGCAAGTAGCGATAGCTGAGTTCTTCCGACGTGTTACGTATTAGGACGATATCGGCAGCTTGACCATGTTCCCCCAACTGAGCGTGAACATCATCACGAGGAGGGCCTTCAACCTTGACAGCTATTACGTCGTCTTTAGCGTCGAGCAGCCGGAGCATCTCACGCGTGGCCCAAAGCACATGGAAGTCGTCGCCAGCGTTCGACGCGACAGCACCTAGGAAACTTTCCTTATCTTCCAAATTGACCTCTGACTGTCCCATGCATTACTCGCTCATTCTAAATGGATAGCGTGCCAGCTACGCTAGCCTCCTCTCTAGGATAGAGCTATAAAATACTGACTTAATTGTACGTTCTTGAGAAAAAACAGCTCCTAATATTTAGAAAAAAGCGTAACACCTACGCCTCCTGTAACACGCATATCGGCAAACCAGCCTCAGCTGTGTAACACCGTAAAAATCCATTAAAATCAAACAGTTATCTAACTACGTAACACGCGTAACACCCGTAACACGGTTTTATTAGGGTATCCCCCCAGCCCCATTAGTATTGCTCCTCCAGCGAAGCGATGTGGGTCATGCTCTTAGCATTGGTTCGGTAGTGGCGCCCCTGGAGCACTCTTGAAGGTATGGGCTAAGAAACCCGCGGGAACGTGTTAGCCGCAGTCTTTCCTACGTCGGTTGACAGGTTGACGTGGTTGACACCTATGATCATGGATGACGCCATACGGCCGTTCGCTATCAGCAACAGATACAGCCACCGTTACCGAAGCTGTAACGATGGCCCTTTTTCTTCAAGATCCTTTCAATTTCAACGATTGAAATTTCAGTAACTTTCGACGCCTCCCACTAACTCGATCCCGCGGGTTTCATGCCCCGTGTGCTTCATATAGTGCCAGGGTCCCCAGCGCCATTCTGGAGACTGATTGCTTTCTGCCATCCTCCAGCTACCCTCCTTCCGTGCTGGCCTGAGTGAAACACTGCGGGCAAGGCACAAATAGCTAAACGCTGAGTCATTACCGATCCGACACACGGAAGCGAGGACTAACCAATGCAATCATTTATCGTGAATAGAAACGTACAGACCAACGGCGACTACGAAGTGCATAACACAACGACCGGTTGCAGCTTCATGCCGCGGCCGGAGAATCAGGTATCACTCGGAAATCATCTGACGTGCACTGGCGCTGTCAGTGCCGCTCGGGGAGCAAATCCCAAACTAAAAATTAATGGTTGTTTCTATTGCTGCAAACCTTGCCATACCAGCTAAATTCCTGGCAGAGCACGACTGGTTTACTGATTGTTCGTGCACAGATTTATGATTGTGGGATCACAGGCCCAAGCAGCATGTATCCCCGCGTGTATCCCTAACCATGTAATCCAGCTGTAGGCCACGGATTATATGGAAGGCTCCAGTCTCCCTCGGGCACCATCTTAAAGAAAGACCTTGAATTTCAAGGTCTTTTTTTTCGTCTGCAAAAAAGTAAAAAACTGTCGCAGGGGCCGCATAACCACTCAGAAGGCAAGATCAAGCGAAACCCACCCCCGAGATAGTTACAAACCTTAAAAGCCAGTGAGCGCGCTTAGGAACCGCGAGAGTCTTGTGATGACATAGCCTCCCCTTCTCCCCCTATCAGCACACATAAGCAAACGAGCGAACCTTGACTTGAATATGGTCAACCTCACCTACCGTATTGCCGTGGTATGAAGTCAGGTATCCGAGTCGGAACCAGGTTACCAACAGGGCAAGCATGGCTTCTTCAATCAGTTTATCGTCGTACTTCATGATCGCTGCTCCGCTCGTTCTTTGAATTCAAAGTAAACCCTGCCGACCATCAAGATGGACAGCACGTTGCGATACCGGCGAGCCGTTCCAGGACAATAAAGCTTCGCAATCCTCAACCGAAGACGCTGTCGGCAGCCACGCATATTTTGCGCCTCGACAAACTTGCGTCGCGCATGTGCCCAACAGCCTAAACGTTCGACACCGGATTACACACCCAAGGCGTTATCGGTCATCAGGTAGCCACGATAGCTTTCGAGCAAGCGCTACGGAACCTCGTGCGCCCGGTTAGTCGAGTAGTCAAACATGATAACGGGCTGATTCGGCTGCCCGTTGGCTTGTATCCACATCCAGGATTGGCTGGTCGACTCTCGACTCAGTTCTATCATCATCTGGACCCGCGTTTCGTCACAGTGGATCACCCAGCGCGCCGAGGTTTGGCGTGGAATATCGACGCCGTGGCGACACAGCACTTCGTTCATGTTTTGCGCGAGCGAACATTTGCGAACTTTTCGACCGCCCAAAGCAAAACCCCATCTGCTTTCGCAAATGGGGTTTCGGAATTTAATCTTGACGATGACCTACTCTCACATGGGGAAACCCCACACTACCATCGGCGATGCATCGTTTCACTACTGAGTTCGGGATGGGATCAGGTGGTTCCAATGCTCTATGGTCGTCAAGAAATTCGGGTACTGAGTCGCGGCCTGTTGGCCTCGCTTCAGCAAATTGGGTATGTGATAACTTTCGGTGTCTTGTGAGCGTCGAACTTTCGGTTCATCTCGTCTTCACACACCGCAATCTGGCCTTTCGACGCAAATTGCTTGGGTGTTATATGGTCAAGCCTCACGGGCAATTAGTATTGGTTAGCTCAACGCCTCACAGCGCTTACACACCCAACCTATCAACGTCGTAGTCTTCGACGGCCCTTCAGGGAACTCAAGGTTCCAGTGAGATCTCATCTTGAGGCTAGTTTCCCGCTTAGATGCTTTCAGCGGTTATCTATTCCGAACATAGCTACCCGGCAATGCCACTGGCGTGACAACCGGAACACCAGAGGTTCGTCCACTCCGGTCCTCTCGTACTAGGAGCAGCCCCTCTCAAATCTCAAACGTCCACGGCAGATAGGGACCGAACTGTCTCACGACGTTCTAAACCCAGCTCGCGTACCACTTTAAATGGCGAACAGCCATACCCTTGGGACCGGCTTCAGCCCCAGGATGTGATGAGCCGACATCGAGGTGCCAAACACCGCCGTCGATATGAACTCTTGGGCGGTATCAGCCTGTTATCCCCGGAGTACCTTTTATCCGTTGAGCGATGGCCCTTCCATACAGAACCACCGGATCACTAAGACCTACTTTCGTACCTGCTCGACGTGTCTGT